>NZ_SULM01000001.1 GCF_005250615.1 Pseudomonas rhizoryzae
GCGGTAAACCCCGGATGAGTGCCCTAGGCGCGGCCATGCGTAAGCTGCTGCAGATCGCCTATGGCGTGCTCAAGACGCAGCGACCATATCAACCACGACAGGCCCTTTAGAAGACCTGTTGTGATTGGTGGGAGAGATGGTATCTACGGCTTGCCTTGCGACCGATCCCGAGCTTGCCGGGGCAGAAGAAGCTGAACGCCTGCTCGAATAGCTCCCTCCCCCCTCGGGAGAGGGTTGGGGTGAGGGCGCCCCTCGCTAGGGAGCCAAGTGGAAAAGGCTACGCCGTTTTCCACGCTACAGTTACGGCCAGCCAGTTCACCATGCAGGACATCGTGATGGACGGCAGCGTGACCCCAGCAGTGTGATAGCCGCGTAGGTTGGGTTGAGCGCCAGCGAAGCCCAACGCGGCGGGTTCGACTCCGGCTGTTGGGCTTCGACGATAGAGCTGTCTCAACCCAACCTACGGCGCGGCGCGGCGACCGATCCCGAGCTTGCCGGGGCAGAAGAAGCTGAACGCCTGCTCGAATAGCTCCCTCCCCCCTCGGGAGAGGGTTGGGGTGAGGGCGTCCCTTGCCACAAAGCCCCAGTGGAAAAGGCTGCGCCGTTTTCCACGCTACAGTTCCGGCCAGCCATTTCACCATGCAGGACATCGTGATGGACGGCAGCGTGACCCCGGCAGTGTGATAGCCGCGTAGGTTGGGTTGAGCGCAGCGAAGCCCAACGCGATCCGGTCGCGACTCCGCATGTTGGGCTTCGGCGATAGAGCCGTCTCAGCCCAACCTACGGCATAACGCTCAGGCAGGAGTTCTGTAGGTTGGGTTGAGCGGAGCGAAGCCCAACATAGGATGATCCGCCAGGTACGGCGTGTTGGGCTTCGACGATGGAGCTGTCTCACCCCAACCTACGGGTAACGCCTCGTAGGTTGGGGTGAGCGCTAGCGAAGCGCAACGGTAGCGACAGGCCTTACCCCGCCACCAACACCCGAATCGCTTCCAGGCGCAACGAGGCCTTGTCCAGGTAGGTCAGGCCTTCTTCGCGCTGCTGGCGCAGGCGGTCGATCTCGTCCTGGCGGACGCTGGAGTTGACCGCGCGCAGGGCTTCCAGGCGGGCGATTTCCTCGTCCATGCCCGACAGGTAGGCATGACGGGCGGCCGCGACGCGTTCCTCGTGGCGGGGCAGGGCCTTGCCTTCACCGCCGCCGATCAGCTTGGCCAGGGAGTCGCGCTGGGCCTGGACGAACTTGTTGGCGCTGGTGCGCGGCACGCTTTCCAACTGGTCGTTCAGCGTCTCGAAGGCCACCCGGGCGGCCAGGTCGTTGCCGTTGGCGTCCAGCAGGCAGCGGATCGCCAGCGGCGGCAGATAGCGACCCAGTTGCAGGGCGCGCGGAGCCACCGCCTCGCTGACGTAGATCAGCTCCAGCAGCACGGTGCCCGGCTTGAGCGCCTTGTTCTTGATCAGTGCCACGGCGGTGTTGCCCATGGAACCGGACAGCACCAAATCCATGCCGCCCTGGGCCATGGGGTGCTCCCAGGTCAGGAATTGCATGTCTTCGCGGGCCAGGGCCACGTTGCGGTCGTAGGTGATGGTCACGCCTTCGTCGTCGCCGAGGGGGAAACCGGCGTCGAGCATCTTCTCGCTGGGCTTGAGGATCAGGGCGTTGTCGGAGTGGTCTTCGCTGTCGATACCGAAGGCGTTGAACAGCTCTTCCATGTACATCGGCAGGGCGAACTGGTCGTCCTGTTCGAGGATGTCCTCGACCAGTTGTTCGCCTGCGCCGGCACCCGAGGAATTGAGTTCCAGCAGGCGGTCACGGCCATTGTGCAGCTCGGCTTCCAGGGCGGCACGCGCTTGGGCACCCTGTTCCAGCAGGGCCTGCCAGGCGGCTTCGTCGCCACCGGCCAGTTGCTCCGCCAGCTCGCTGGCGAAGCGCGCCTGCAGGGCGCTGCCGGTCGGCGAGGTGGCCAGGAAGGCGTTCAGCGCCTGGTGGTACCACTGGAATTGCCGCTCCTGGCGGCTGCCTTCGAGGTAGGGCACGTGCAGCTGGATGGTGTGGCGCTGGCCGATCCGGTCGAGACGGCCGATGCGCTGCTCCAGCAGGTCCGGGTGGGCCGGCAGATCGAACAGCACCAGGTGATGGGCGAACTGGAAATTGCGGCCTTCACTGCCGATCTCGGAGCAGATCAGCACCTGGGCGCCGAATTCCTCGTCGGCGAAGTAGGCGGCGGCGCGGTCACGTTCGAGGATGCTCATGCCCTCGTGGAACACCGTGGCCGGGATGCCGGATTTCAGCCGCAGGGCGTCTTCCAGGTCCAGGGCGGTTTCCATGCGCGCGCAGATGACCAGCACCTTGTGCGGCTTGAGCGCCTTGAGGGTGTCGATCAGCCACTCGACGCGGCCGTCGTGGCGCCACCAGCGGTCGTTGTCGTCTTCCGGGGCGAATTCGGTTTCCGGCTGCAGCGACTGGCCGGGCATGACGCCCTCGTCCAAGTAGGCATCCGGGAAGGGCAGGGCATGGGCATGCAGCTCGCGCTCGGGGAAGCCCTTGACCGCGGCGCGGGTATTGCGGAACAGCACCCGGCCGGTGCCATGGCGATCCAGCAGCTCGCGCACCAGGCGGGCGCGGGCGTCGGCATCACCGGCAGCCGCCGCGCTCAGCAGGGTCTCGCCTTCCTGGCCGAGGAAGCCACCGATGGCGTCCTGGGCGGCCGGGCTCAGGGCGCCGGCGTCGAGCAGTTCCTGCACGGCTTCGGCCACCGGGCGGTAGTGCTGGGACTCCTGCTGGAAGGCGGCGAAGTCGTGGAAGCGGCTGGGATCGAGCAGGCGCAGGCGGGCGAAGTGGCTGTCCTGGCCCAGTTGCTCGGGGGTCGCGGTCAGCAGCAGCACGCCGGGGATGACCTCGCCCAGTTGCTCGACCAGACTGTATTCGCGGCTGGCGCCCTCGGGGTGCCAGACCAGGTGGTGGGCTTCGTCGACCACCAGCAGGTCCCAGCCGGCGGCGAAGGCGGCATCCTGGGCCTTTTCGTCGCGCACCAGCCAGTCCAGGGAGACCAGGGCGAGCTGGGCGTCCTCGAAGGGATTGCCCTCTTCGCTGGCCATGAAGCGCTCGGCGTCGAACAGCGCCACTTCCAGGTTGAAGCGGCGGCGCATCTCCACCAGCCACTGGTGCTGGAGATTTTCCGGGACCAGGATCAGCACCCGGCTGGCGCGCCCGCTGAGCAGTTGGCGGTGGATCACCAGGCCGGCTTCGATGGTCTTGCCCAGGCCCACTTCGTCGGCCAGCAGCACGCGCGGCGCGACCCGGTCGGCCACGCTGCGGGCGATGTGCAACTGGTGCGGGATCGGCTGGGCGCGGGCGCCGCCGAGGCCCCAGAGGCTGGATTGCAGCAGGCGGTTGCGGTGCTCGTGGGTGTGATAGCGCAGACCGAACCAGGGCAGGGGATCGATCTGCCCGGCGAACAGGCGGTCGCTGGCCAGGCGGAACTGGATGAAGTTCGACAGCTGGGCCTCGGGCACGCTGCGCGCCTCGCGCTCGGCGGTGAAGCCGTGGTAGGTCAGCAGGCCATCCTCTTCGGAGACCTCGCGCACGGTCAGCTTCCAGCCCTCGAAATGGGTCACCTCGTCGCCCGGCGCGAAGCGTACCCGGGTCAGGGGCGCATTGCGCTGGGCATACTGGCGTGTCTCACCGGTGGCTGGATAGAGCACCGTGAGCAGGCGGCCGTCCAGGGCCAGGATGGTTCCCAGGCCCAGTTCGGCCTCGCTGTCACTGATCCAGCGTTGTCCCGGTTGATGTGACGCCATGTGGAAGCTTCTCCCCAGCTATCAAAAAGCCGGCTATTTTAGCGAAAGCGGAGTCAGAAGCCTAACGCGCTCTTTGCCGCAGTCCGCGAATTCGAGGTCCCCGTCATGATCCCCATCGTTCCGCCCCCTGGCGTGACCCCGCCGAACCAACTGGACCCGGCGCCGGTAAGGCCTGCGGTCGCCCCGATAGCGCCGGTGGAGCCCGCGGCCGAGACGGCCCATGCCCCCCTGGAAGACGAAGCCACCCTGGATCGTGAGGCGCGCCGACGGCGGCGCCAGCGCGAAGCCCTGCGCCAGGGACTCGGCGTCGAGCGCGCCCAGGTGCTGGAAGAGCCCGAGCAGGTGGGCGCCCAGGTGGATCTGCGGGTCTAGCTATGGTCGAGGTCCCGAACCTGGCCGATGCCGAGCTGCGCTTCCACCCGCAGTGGCTGCCGCCGGAAACCGCCGACGCCTGGCTAGGACAACTGGAAGCCGAAACGCCCTGGAGCCAGCCACAGGTGCGGGTGTTCAATCGCTGGCACCCGGTGCCGCGGCAGGTCGCCTGGTATGCCGATCCCGGGGTGGTCTACGGCTATGCCGGCCTGGATCACGCCGCCTTGCCCTGGACGCCCCTTTTGCAGCTCATCCGTGCCCAAGTCGAGGCGGCCAGCGGCCAGGCCTTCAACGGCGTGCTGCTCAATCGCTATCGCGACGGCCAGGACTCCATGGGTTGGCACAGCGACGACGAGGCCAGTCTCGGCCGCAATCCGCTGATCGCCTCGCTCAACCTGGGCGCCGCCCGGCGCTTCGACTTTCGCCGCAAGGGCACCAGCCGCATCGGCCATTCCCTGGAGCTGGGTCACGGCAGCCTGCTGGTCATGGCCGGCGCGACCCAGCATCATTGGCAGCATCAGATCGCCAAGACTCGCAAGGCTAGCGGGCTGCGGCTGAATCTCACCTTTCGTTGGATAGCCCCATGAGCGACGACAGCAACAACCTCATCGACTTCACCACCGAGCGCGGCAAGCGCATCCACGACCTCAAGGAGCGCCGCCTGCAAGAGGTGCGCTCGGCCTTCGAGCAGGCGCTGCCGCTGGCCAAGGGAAAGCAGAAAAAGCGCAAGCCGAAGAAGAAATAGGGGCACTACCGTTCGTCGGGATTCGCCCTTGAAATTTTGTGGGGGGTTCCTATCTAGGTTCGTGCGGGATGCCGAAGTCGGGTCCCGCAGGCAATACCGAAACTTGCTGAACCTATCAGGAGATTCACCATGAGCAACGTACTGTCCCTGGCCCCGCTGTTCCGTCATTCCGTCGGCTTCGACCGGTTCAACGACCTGTTCGAATCCGCCCTGCGCAACGACGCTGGCAGCTCCTATCCGCCCTACAACGTCGAGAAGCACGGTGACGACCAGTATCGCATCGTGATCGCCGCCGCCGGTCTCCAGGAAGATGACCTGGAAATCGAAGTCGAGCGTGGCGTGCTCACCGTAAAGGGTGGTCGGCGCGAAAACAGCGCCGAGAGCGTGACCTTCCTGCACCAGGGCATCGCCCAACGTGCCTTCAAGCTGTCCTTCCGCCTTGCCGACCATATCGAGGTGAAGGGCGCCGATCTCAAGCATGGCCTGCTGAGCATCGAGCTGGTACGGGTGATCCCGGAAGAAGCCAAGCCCAAGCGCATCGCCATTGCCGGCCAGCGCCCGGCCCTGGACAACTGATCGTCCAGGCGTCCTGCCCAGAGAAGCCCCAGCCCCGTGCTGGGGCTTCTTCGTTTCAGCTGGGAGAAAGCCCTAAAAGATCAGCGGCTCCGCCCGAACAGCTCGACGAAGACGCCACGCAACCAGCGGTTGCCGGCGTCCTGGTGATAGCGGGCATGCCAGTGCTGCTTGACCGCGAAGGCCTCGATGGGCACCGGACACTCGTGGAGCTTCAAGCCATAGGTCGTGGCCAGGGTGGTGCCGATGTGGCGTGGCAGGGTGACGATGAGGTCGGAGTTGCCGACCACCGCGCCCACGCCGAGAAAGCCGGGTAGCTCCAGGACGATCCGGCGCTGCACCTCGGCGCGGACCAGTCCCGCTTCCAGCAGCTTCTGACCGGTCCCCGCGCTGACCAGCACATGACCTTCCTGGGCGTAGGCCGCCGCCGTGAGGCCGTTCTGCAGGCGCGGATGCTCGGCACTGACCAGGCAGACCCAGTCCTGGGGAAACAGCACCTGCTGATAGATGCCACCGCCCAGCCAGGGGATGAAGCCGACTGCCAGGTCCGCTTCGCCGATCTCCAGCGCCTGCTCGGTGTTGCCGTCGATCCGGGCGATCTCCAGCCGCACGCCGGGCGCCACCTCGCGCAGGTGTGCCAGGATGCGCGGCAGCAGGGTGATATGGCTGGCATCGCTCAGGCACAGGCGGAATAGCCGCTGGGCGGTGGCGGGATCGAAGGCCACCTCCCAGGCGACCAGGCGGCGCAGGGATTCCAGCACCTCGCGGCAGGGGGTGATCAGCGCCTCGGCCTGGGGCGTGGGCTTCATGCCGCCGGGGGTGCGCACGAACAGCGGATCGCGCAGCTGTTGGCGCAACTTGCCCAGCCAGAGGCTGATGGTGGGCTGGCTCTGGCCGAGTTGCTCGGCGGCCCGGGTCACGCTGCCGGTGCTGTAGAGCACCTCGAACAGCATCAACAGCTTGGGCTCGGGAAGGCCCTCCGTCGGGAGCATTATCAGAATTCCTGATGGCCGGATTGATCTCTTTGTATAGCTCAATAGGGCGCGCGAGCCTAGGGTAGCGGCAAAACAAGGAGCCCTATCCCCTATGAAAATCTGCGTCCTGGGTGCTGGCGCGCTCGGCAGCACCTTTGGTGCCTGGCTGAGCGAGGCCGGGCACGACACCTGGCTGCTCAACCGACCCAATGCCCATATCCAGGCGATCCGCCACGCGGGCCTAGCGATCGAGGCCGCCGAGGGCAACCGGGTCGTCCAGGTGCAGGCCACGGACGATGCCAGCGCTGTCGGCGTGGTCGACCTGGTGGTGGTGCTGGTCAAGTCCTTCGCCACCGTGGAGGCCATGACCCAGGCGCTGGCGCTGGTCGGTACTCAGACCCTGGTGCTGTCGCTGCAGAACGGCCTCGGCCACGAAGAGCTGCTGGCCGAGATCGTCGGCCGCGAGCGGGTGATCGCCGGCAAGACCTACGTCGGTGGGGTGCTGCTCGGACCGGGGCGGATCCGCAGTGGGGTGGCGGGCAAGCAGACCATCATCGGCGAACTCGACGGCCAGCTCACGCCGCGGGTGCAGGCGGTCGCCGACGCCTTCGCCGGCGCGGGGCTCGCCACCACGGTCAGCGACAACATCCTCGGCACCCTGTGGGACAAGTTGCAGGTGAACGTCGCCACCGGGGCGCTCACCGGCATCACCCAGCTCACCTACGGCCAGCTCTACAGCGAACCGCTCTTGCGTGATACCGCCTTGCAGGCGGTGGCCGAGGCCATCGCGGTGGCCCGCGCCGCCGGGGTCGAGCTGGGGCTCAAGGAGCCGGAAGCCGCCTGGCAACTGGCGCGTGAAGGGCTGCCGCCCTCGTTCAAGACCTCCATGCTGCAGAGTCTGCAAAAGGGCTCGATCACCGAAATCGACTTCATCAATGGCGCGGTGGTGCGGCTCGGCCAGCACTACCGCGTACCGACCCCGGTCAATGCCACGCTGGTCGCCTGCATCAAGGGCATCGAGCGCGCCCTGGCCGATAGACAACAAGAGGACGCCACACCATGAGCATTCCCAAGGCCTATCTGGAACACGTGGCCATCTGGGTGAAGGACATCCACTGGCACATCCGTTTCTTTCACGAGGTGTTCGGCATGACCCTGCGCGAGGTGCATGGCACGCTCGAGGAGCCCACCCAGTACTGGACGCTGGGCGGCATGCAGTTCATGAGCAAGCCGGACTTCGCCGGCCCCGAGGGCCGTTTGGGCCACCTGGGGCTGATGTGCGAGGACCTCGACGCCGCCCTGGCCGCCGCGCGCCGTTTCGAGGGGGTGGAGGAAATGCCCCAGGGATACAACTGGCTGCGCCTGCCCGATGGCCTGGCGCTGGAATTCATCCAGGCCGTGCCCGCCAGCGCCGTGCACGACGCCCTGGCCGTCAATGCCCGGCAAACCGAGTGACAGCGACCATGACCGTACAAGAAAAATACTTCGAGGACGCCCGCGAAGGCGATGAGGCGATCACCCCCAGCTACAAGGTCACCAAGGAACGCATCTTGGCCTATGCCGACCTCACCGGCGACCACACGCCGGTCCACGTCGACGAGGCCTATGCCAACGCCAGCCACTTCGGTGGCCTGGTCGCCCATGGCCTGATGGGGCTGTCCATCGCCGATGGACTCAAAACCCAGTGCGACTATCGCTTCCTGCCAGGGATGTCGCTGGGCTGGACCTGGGATTTCCTCCTGCCGATCCGCGTCGGCGACGAGTTGCACGTGAAGCTGCGCGTCGGGTCCATGCGACCGAGCAAGAGCAAGCCGGGCTGGGGCATCGTGGTGCTGCCCTCGGAGCTGATCAACCAGAAGGGCGAGGTCGTCCAGCGCGGCGAGCACCGGCTGATGGTGCCGCGGCGGGAGGGTGCCCTATGAGCCAGCCTCTTCCGCTGCAAGGCCTGAGGGTCATCGACTACAGCCACTTCCTCGCTGGCCCCTACGTGGGGCGCTGCCTGGCGGCCCTGGGCGCCGAGGTGATCAAGGTCGAGCGCCCCGGTAGCGGCGATGCCGGCCGCCAGCACGCCTTCGTCCTGGACAATGGCCAGAGCGGCTACTTCTTGCAACTCAACATGGGCAAGCAGGGTGTCAGCGTCAACATGAAGGACCCACGCGGCAAGGCCTTCATGCAGCAGCTGTGCGACAGTGCCGACGTCTTCATCGAGAACTACCGTCCCGGCGCCTTGGACAAGCTCGGCCTGGGTTACCAAGAGTTGTCCGCGCGCAATCCGCGGTTGGTCTATTGCTCGATTTCCGCCTACGGCCATACCGGGCCCGATGCCCACCGCGCCGGCTTCGGCCTGATCGCCGAGGCCAAGAGCGGCATCATGCAGATGGTCGGCACGCCCGGCGAGGCGCCGCCGCTGCTGCGGATTTCCCTGGGCGACATGTACACCGGCGCCCATGCGGTGGCCGCCATCAACGCGGCGCTGCTCGGCCGGGTCACCAGCGGCCGCGGCCAGCACATCGACATGGCGCTCTACGACACCCTGGTGTCCATGCACGAATACGCCGTGCAGTGCTACACCCTGTCCGGCGGCGAGATCCTGCCGCAGCAGACCGGTCACGACATGCCCACCTCGACGCTCTATGGCGTGTTCCGCGCCCAGGACGGCGATCTGGTGATCGCCGCCCAGGTGGACGAGGCCTGGAAGCGCTTCGCCGCGTTGGTCGAGCAGGACGCAGGGCAACCAGGCTTCGGCGGCGACGTCCGCTTCCATACTTCCACCGGCCGCAATGCCCATCGCGAAGCCATCCTGCCCATCGTCAAGGCCTGGGTGGCGGCCAATCCGGTCGCGCGGCTGCTATCGCTGCTCGACGAGATCGACGTGCCCTGCGCCAAGGTGCAGCGCATCGATGAGGTGATCGACGATCCGCAGATCAAGGCCCGCGGCATGATCCAGGAGCAGCAGCATCCACGCTACGGCACCCTGCGCCTGCCCAATCTGCCATTCCGCTTTTCCGAGTGCGACACCACCATCCACCAGGTGGCGCCGGATCTCGGCCAGCACAACGCCGCCGTGGCCCAGAGCCTCGGCTATAGCGAGGAAGAGATCGCCCGGCTGCAGGCCGACGGCGTGCTCTTCACCCAGGAGATGCCGGCATGACCGACCAGTACGCGGTGATCGGCCGTCCGATCAACCACACCAAGTCGCCCCTGATCCATGGCCTGTTCGCCGCGACCAGCGGCCAGGACCTGGAATATGGTGCCATCGAAGGCTCGCTGGAGGATTTCGCCGGCGACGTGCAGCGCTTTCGCGCCCAGGGTGGGCGGGGCATGAACATCACGGCACCCTTCAAGCTGCAGGCCTTCCAGCTAGCCACCGAGCCCAGCGAAAGAGCGCGCCTGGCCAAGGCGGCCAATGCGCTGAAATTCGAGGGTGAGCGCATCCTGGCGGAGAATTTCGACGGTATCGGTCTGCTGCGCGACATCGAGGTCAACCTCGGCCAGCCTCTGGCCGGAAAGCGGGTGTTGCTACTGGGCGCCGGTGGTGCCGTGCGCGGTGCGCTCTTGCCCTTCCTCGCGGCCGGACCGGCGGAGCTGGTGATGGTCAATCGCGATGAGCAGAAGGCCGCCGGAGTCGCCCAGGAAATTGGCCATCCGCTGCTACGCGTGAGCCGCTACGAGGCGCTGGAAGAGGAGCGCTTCGACCTGGTGATCAACGCCACCTCGGCCAGCCTAGTCGGCGAATTGCCGCCGGTGCCGGCGGGTGTGTTCGATCAGGCCGGGCTGGCTTACGAGCTGGCCTATGGCAAGGGGCTGACGCCCTTCCTGCGCCTGGCGCAGGAGCGGGGCGTGGCGCAATTGGCGGACGGCGTGGGCATGCTGGTGGAGCAGGCCGCCGAAGCCTTCGCCTGGTGGCGCGGCGTGCGCCCCGAGACCCGGCCGGTCATCGACCAACTGACCATTCCTCTGCAGTGAGCGGACCCATGAAGATCCTGATGTTGCACGGTATCAACCACAACATGTTCGGCAAGCGCGATCCCGTGCAGTACGGCACCGTGACCCTCGCCGAGATCGACGCCAAGCTGGCCGCCCTGGGTGCGGAACTCGGCGTCGCGGTGGAAAGCTTCCAGACCAATCACGAAGGGGACATGGTCGAGCGCATCCATCGCGGCTTCGAGGAAGGGGTGGACGGGGTGCTGATCAATGCCGGCGCCTGGACCCACTACAGCTACGGCATCCGCGATGCCCTGGCGATCCTTACCGTACCGGTGGTGGAACTGCACATGTCCAACATCCATGCGCGGGAAAGCTTCCGCCATCACTCGGTCTTCGCCGAGATCGTGCTGGGGCAAATTGCCGGCTTTGGCGTGGACAGCTACCTGCTGGCACTGCGTGCGGCAGTGAGTGCTGCCCAGGCAAGGCGATAGCGGGGGCCTGGTGTCTTGCTTCCAAGAAGCCCTGGCCATGCCGGGGCTTTTTCGTGGGGGCGACCCTCACCCCGGCCCTCTCCCAGAGGGAGAGGGGGAGTAACGGAGAGCCTGTGTAGGGTGGAAAACCGCGCAGCGTTTTCCACGTGAAGTCTCTACTCGTTGCTCAGTGCGGTCCGCCGATGCGGCCGCTCCTACGGGCCGTCGTAGGTTGGGTTGAGCGCAGCGAAGCCCAACATCGCCCCGGGGGCCGGCAATGTTGGGCTTCGACGATGGAGCCGTCTCAACCCAACCTACGCTCTATCACCGTTATGGCAGCGATTCTCGCTGTCATCTGGAGCGAAAGAGCTACCTGCCTAACCACCCGCACCCGTCCGCAGCAAGGTACCTATCCCACCCTCCACGACGAAACCTGCTTTGGCATAGAGCCGCTGAGCGTGATGTTCATCTGCGGCGACGATCACGAAGGCCTCCACCGCCTGGCGCTGTTGCTGGAGTACCGTGCCGAGCAGGGCCTGGCAGAGGCCGCGGCGGCGCCAGTCCGAGCGAGTGGTGACGGCCTGGAAGCGACCCAGATGACCGAGGCGATAGAGGCCGAGATAGGCCAGGAGCTCCTCGCCAGCGAAGACACCCCACCAATCGCCCAGACCGCTGTCACACAGCGAGCGATAGCGCCGGGCCTGGTAGTCCAGATAGCGCCGGTGGGCCTCGGGGTGTTCGCTGCCTGGGGTAACTTCGGCTTGTAGTTCATTCCACTGTTGCCAATCGGTGGCCTGTTCGAAGCGACGGATCGTCAATCCTTCAGGCAGCGCGGGAGCTTGCGGTACGGCATCGGCTGGCAGGCGCATCGAGACCAGGTGCAGATAGTCGTAGCTGCCAGGCAGATCCGCCGGCGGGCCATCTGCTTGATGTTCTGGCCAGACGAACGCTCGGTGGGCCAAAGGCTCTGGGCTGCCAAGTAGGTCCTCGAAATCAGCTGACCAGGCGGCTATTTGATCGGCTATGGGACGCTGATCCAGCAGCAGGTAGTTACCGAAGTAGTAGTCGGGACAGGCTGGCGTGCGAATCCCCACCCAGCGCTCCTGATAGTTCAGGCAGGTATCGGGTGCCAATTGCAGCTGGGTGAGGAGTCCGGCATTGGCGCGAATGGAGGCGGGGAGCTGCAGCGGCTTCAGGGGCATCCAGCGTCCTCTGACGGTGACGTCGCCACTCCCGGATGCGGCCCCAGCTCTCGCGCTGGATAGTCCCGCCACTGCTTGTCGCCCAGGCTGGCGGTGAATTCCGGATGCAGCGGATAGTGCAGCCGATTGTCCGCGCGGCTCGTATCACCCACCACCAGCAATTCCACCGGCTCCGCGGTCTCGTTGATGAAGGTATGGGTGACGCCGTCGCCGGCCTTGAAACCGACGCCGTCGCCAGGTTTGAGACGATGGGCGTGGCCGTCGATCCAGGCGGTGGGATGGCCCGTGATCACGTAGATGAACTCGTCCTCGGTGGATTCGGCATGGGGGCGCGAGGTGCGTCGGCCGGGAGGCAGCAGCTCATGGTGGATGCCCAGGCGGGCGAAGCCGAAGTGGCGGCCGAAGGCGGCGCCCAAGGAGAAGCGCTCGTCACTGTCCGGATAGCCGGGGCTGTCGGGAGCCTGCAGGCTGGACCAATGAGCGATCTTGTCGAAATCTTTCCGGGATTGCATGGGGTGCTGCACCTCGCGGGAAAATAGCTCAAGCTTAGCCGTTGTGGCGGAAATGCCATCAGGCCCCTCTTGCGCAGGAACGAGATGCCCAAATTCTTCAGACGAGCCGCCTTGCTGGTGGCCTTCTCTTCGCTCTTGGGCTGCTCGCCAAGCGACACGCCGATCAACAGCCCCTACCGCGCCGGGGCCGAGGGCCAGAATACCCTCTATACCGCCTTCACCACCCGCTCGCCGAAATACCTCGATCCCGCCAGTTCCTACTCCGGCGACGAAACCAATTTCACCTACAACATCTACGAACCGCTCTATGGCTATCACTATTTCAAGCGGCCCTACGAACTGATCCCGCGGGGCGCCGAACGGGTGGTAATGCCCTATTACCTGGACGCCCAGGGTCAGCGTCTACCGGACGATGCGCCCGCGGCGCAGATCGCCGAGAGCGTCTACGACATTCCCATCCGGCGCGATGCCCGCTACGCCCCCCATCCGGCCTTCGCCCGCGATGCCCAGGGCAACTACCGCTACTTTCCGATCAAATCCGAAGACCTGGCCGACCGCTACCAGATTCCCGACTTTCCCGAGACCGGCACCCGCGCCCTGACCGCCGCCGACTACGCCTATGGCCTGCGTCGCCTGGCCAGTCCACGGCTGGTCTCGCCCAGCTATGGCATCTTCGCCGAGCACCTGGTCGGCATGCAGGCCTTCGGCGACCGGCTGCGCGCCCAGGACAAGGCCCTGCGCGCCAGTCTGCCCAAGGGCGCGCCATTGCCGTGGCTGGACCTGCGCCAGGGTGACCTGCCTGGGGTGCAAGCGCTGGACGACCACACCCTGCGCCTGCGGGTGAAGGGCAAGTACCCACAATTTAACTACTGGCTGGCCATGACCTTCGCCGCGCCCATCCCCTGGGAGGCGGATCGTTTCTACAACCAGCCGGGCATGGCCGCCCACGACCTGTCCTTCAACAGCTGGCCGGTGGGTACTGGGCCCTACCAGTTGGTGGAATCCATCCCCAATCGGCGTCACGTGCTGGCCCGCAATCCCAACTACCATGCCGATCCCTATCCTTGTGAGGGCGAGCCCACTGATCGCGAGCAGGGCCGGCTGGACGACTGCGGCAAGCCGATGCCCCTGATCGACCGGGCGGTGTTCAGCCTGGAGAAGGAAGCCGTGCCGCTGATGGGCAAATTCATCCAGGGCTACTACGACACCCCGCAGATCGAGCGAGGCGAATATGGCGTGGCCCTGCGCACCAAGGCCGGGGATTCGGCCGACTCCGCCGAACTCTATCGCGAGCGCGGTCTCAAGTTGCCAACCGCGGTGGAAGCCTCCAACTGGTACCTGGGCTTCAATTGGCTGGACCCGGTGGTGGGGCAGGGCGCCACGCCCGAGCAGCAGGAGCGCAATCGCAAGTTGCGCCAGGCGCTGTCCATCGCCTTCGACTGGGAGAGCTACATCACCGTCTTCCTCAACGGTAATGGCCTGGTCGCCCAGGGGCCGCTGCCACCCGGGGTGTTCGGCTACGAGCCGCCCCCCGCGGGGCTGGATCCCGTGGTCTATCGCCTGGTCGATGGCAAGCCCCAGCGGCGCCCCATCGAAGAGGCCAAGCGGCTGCTGGCCGAAGCCGGCTATCCCGACGGTCGCGATGCCCAGAGCGGGCGGCCGTTGATCCTGCAATACGATGCCCAGACCAGCGGCGACAGCGCCATGTTCGACTGGATGCGCCAGCAGACCGCCAAGCTGGGCATCCAGCTGGAGTTGCGTGGCTCCGACTACAACAGATTCCAGGACAAGATGCGCAAGGGCGCGGCGCAGATCTTCTTCTGGGGCTGGAACGCCGACTATCCCGATGCCGAGAACTTCCTCTTCCTCTTCTACGGGCCCCAGGGCAAGGCCAAGCATGGCGGCGAGAATGCCAGCAACTACAGCAATCCCGAATTCGATCGGCTGTTCGAGCAGATGAAGAGTCTCGACGACGGCCCGGAGAAACTCGCCCTGATCCGGCGCATGGTCGCCCTCGTGCAACAGGACGCGCCCTGGCTGTTCGGCTGGAATCCGCTGTCGGCGGGCGCCTACCAGCAGTGGGTGTACAACGCCAAGCCGACCCAGATGGTCCGCGATCAACTGCGCTACCTGCGCCTGGACCCGACCCTGCGCGAGCGTAAGGTGCTGGAGTGGAATCAGCCGGTGCTCTGGCCGCTATGGCTGCTCTTGGGCCTGGCGCTGCTGCTGGTCTGGCCGGCCTGGCGCATCCTCAAGCGCCGAGAGCGCCAGACCGCCTTTGGCGATAGGGCTCGGGAGGAACGGCCATGATCGGCTATCTGCTGCGGCGCCTGGCCTATGGCGTGCTGATCCTGATCGGCGTGAATCTGCTGACCTTCGTGCTGTTCTTCACCGTCAACACCCCGGACGACATGGCGCGCCTGGCCATCGGCGGCAAGTACGTCACCGCCGAAGCCATCGCGGATTGGAAGGCCGAGCACGGCTACGACAAACCCTTGCTCATTAATACCACCCGTGAAGGAGTGGAGCGGTTTACCGATACGCTCTTCTTCGATCGGTCGGTCAGTCTGCTGAGGTTCGACTTCGGCACCTCCGACAGCGGCCATGACATCGGCCGGGAGATCGTCGAGCGCGCCGGACCGAGCCTGGCACTGGCGTTGCCGACCTTCGTCCTCGGCCTGGTGGCCAGCGTCGGCTTCGCCCTGCTGCTGGTGTTCTTCCGCGCCACCCGGCTGGACTTCTGGGGCGTGGTGCTCTGCGTGCTGCTGCTGTCGATCTCCTCGCTGTTCTACATCATCGCCGGCCAGTGGCTGTTCGCGAAGATCCTGCGCCTGGTGCCCTATTCGGGCTACGAGGAGGGCTGGAATGTGCTGCGCTTCCTGGCATTGCCGGTGCTGGTGGCGGTGATTTCCGGCCTCGGTAGCCAGGCACGCTTCTATCGCGCGCTGTTCCTCGAGGAGATCGGCAAGGACTATGTGCGTACCGCCCGTGCCAAGGGCCTGGCCGAGCGCCAGGTGCTGCTGCGCCATGTCTTGCGCAACGCGGCGCTGCCGATCCTCACCGGGGTGGTCTCGGCCATCCCGCTGCTGATCATGGGCAGCCTGATCGCCGAATCCTTCTTCGGCATCCCTGGGCTCGGCAGCTACACCATCGACGCCATCAACGGCCAGGACTTCGCCGTGGTCCGTACCATGGTGTTCCTGGGCTCGGTGCTCTACATCGTCGGGCTGATCCTGGCGGACCTGTCCTACACCCTCGCCGATCCGCGCGTTCGCTTCGAGTAGCCGCCATGCCGAAATTCGTCTTGCTCTGGACCGATCTCGCTCTCTACCTGCTGGTGGCCGGTACCCTGTTCTATGCCTGGCGTGCTCGCCGTCAGCCCGCCTTGCGCGCCAGCTGGCGCCGGGTGCTGCAGGATGCTCCGGCGATGAGCGCCGCCGTGGTGCTGGCCAGCTTCGTCGCCATCGCCCTGCTGGATTCCGTGCATTACCGACCGCAGCTGCCGGCCGCGCCCGGGGCCCAGGCGCCGATCTATGCGCCCACGGTGCTCTCGGCCCTCGATGGCCTGCTCGCCGATACCCCGCTCACCCAGCGTGAAAAGACCTATTCCGCGCCGCTCGCCACCCACCAATTCACCAAGGAAACCCTGGGCTCGTCGCCCGATGGCAAGCCGCTGCGCGACTTTCCGCGGCTCAAGCACGCCGGTACGACGCTGAGCGATCCCGCCACGCAATGGCGCGGCGACGTGCTCGGGCGGCTGGCCCTCGGCTTGCTCGGTGGCCTGGCGTCGGCCCTGGCCACCGCTGCCCTGGCGGCGGCAAGGGTGCGCGAACCAGGCGGTTTCGCCGCGCGCTGCGGACTCATCGTCCGTGGCCATACCGCCACGCCCTGGCGCGCCATCCTGCTGACCTGGTTGGGCGTTTGTCTGGTGGCCGGCAGCGTGATCGGCCTGGCCAGTGGTTACCACGTGCTGGGCACCGACAGCACTGGCAACGATGTCCTCTACCAGTCGCTCAAGAGCATCCGCACCGCCTTCGTCATCGGCAGCCTGACCACCCTGGCCATGCTGCCGCCGGCCATCGGCTTCGGCCTGGCCGCCGGCTACTTCAAGGGGCGGGTGGATGACATCATCACCTATCTCTACACCACCCTGACCTCCATTCCCGGGGTGCTGCTGGTGGCGGCCTGCGTGCTGATGATGCAGGTGTTCATCGACCGCCACCCGGAGTTGTTCGACACCGGCGCGGCGCGGGCCGACCTGCGGCTGTTCATGCTCTGCCTGATCCTCGGCCTCACCGGCTGGGCCGGGCTGTGTCGCCTATTGCGCGCCGAGGCGCTCAAGTTGCGCGAGCTGGAATACGTGCAGGCGGCGCGGGCCTTCGGCGTTTCCCACTTCACCATCCTGCGCCGGCACCTGCTGCCCAATGTCTTCTATCTGGTGCTCATCACCCTGACCCTGGAATTCTCCAGCCTGGTGCTCTACGAGGCGGTGCTGTCCTACCTGGGCATCGGCGTGGACCCGACCATGAATTCCTTCGGCTCCATGATCAACGACGCCCGTACCGAGATGTCGCGCAGCCCGATGATCTGGTGGAATCTGCTGAGCGCCTTCACCTTCATGCTGGCCCTGGTGCTGGCCGCCAACCTCTTCGCCGATGCCGTGCGCGATGCCTTCGATCCACGCAGTCGCCGGCTGAGGTCCGCCTGGCTCAGACGCCGCCCCGGCCAGGGTGAGGTGCAGCCATGAGCACCGTCCTGGACATCCGCGACCTGGAGATTCTGGTCGAGGGCGAGGAGGGCACCCGCCAGGCGGTCAAGGGCCTGGCCCTGACCCTGGAGCGTGGCGAGACCTTCGCCCTGGTGGGAGAGTCCGGCAGCGGCAAGAGCGTCACCGCGCTCTCGCTCTTGCGGCTGCTGCCCCCTTCGCTGGGCATCGCCCGCGGCGTGGCCCTGCTCGCCGGCACCGACCTGCATCGGCTGCCGGAGCGGCGTCTGCGCGAATTGCGCGGCGGGCGCATCGGCACCATCTTCCAGGAGCCCGCCACCAGCCTGAATCCGGTGATGCGCATCGGCGAGCAGATCGCGGAGACCCTGAGGGCCCACACCCCGCTACGCGGCGCCGCGGCCCGCGCCAAGGTGGTGGAGTGGTTGCGCCGGGTCGGTATCCCCGAGCCGGAACGGCGGATCGACGACTATCCCTTCCAATTCTCCGGTGGCCAGAAGCAACGCATCATGATCGCCCTGGCGCTGGCCGCCGAGCCGGATCTGCTGATCGCCGACGAGCCCACCACGGCGCTGGACGTCACCGTCCAGGCGCAGATCCTGAGCCTGTTGGCCGACATCCAGCGCGAACTGGGCATGGCCATCCTGCTGATCACCCACGACCTGGCGGTGGTACGCCAGGTGGCCCACCACGTCGCCCTGATGCGCCATGGCGAAATCGTCGAGAGCGCCCCGGCGGCGGAATTCTTCCAGGCCCCCCGGCATCCCTATGCCCGCGAGCTGTTCGCCGCCATTCCCACCTTCGCCAAGCGCGACCAGACCCTGGCCGGTACCCCGCGTGCCTTGCCCGAGCGCCGGCCGGGCGAGCGCCTGCTGGAGGTACGCGAGCTGGCGGTGCATTACCCGATCCGCCGCGGCGCCTGGGGCCGGACGCGGGATTGGGTCAAGGCGGTGGACGGCGTGACCTTCGACCTGCACGCCGGCGAGACCCTGGCGCTGTTGGGTGAATCCGGCTGTGGCAAGACCACCACCGGCAAGGCGCTGCTGCGGCTGCTCGATGGGCCGCGCATCAGCGGCAGCGCGCGACTGGGCGGCGAGGACCTGCTCAGCGCCGATCGCCGCACCCTGCAACGGCTGCGTCGGCAGATCCAGATCGTCTTCCAGGACCCCTTCGCCTCCCTGGACCCGCGCATGCGCATCGGTGCCACCCTGGAGCAGGGATTGCTGGCCCTGCGCCCGGAGCTAGCGCTGGACGAGCGCCAACGCCGGGCCGCCGCCCTGGTCGAGCGGGTCGGCCTGCCCGGCGACACCCTGCAGCGCTTCCCCCATGAATTCTCCGGCGGCCAGCGTCAGCGCATCGCCATCGCCCGGGCGCTGATCGTCGAGCCGCAGGTGCTGGTCTGCGACGAACCCACCTCGGCGCTGGACGTCTCGGTGCAGGCGCAGATCCTCGATCTGCTGCGCGAACTGCAGGCCGAGATGGGCCTGGCCTATCTGTTCATCACCCATAACTTCGGCGTGGTCGAATACCTGGCCGACCGCATCGCGGTGATGGAGGGCGGGCGCATCGTCGAGCAGGGGAGTGCGGAGCAGGTGCTGCGTGCCCCGCGCCATGCCATGACCCAGCGCCTGCTGGCCGCCGTGCCGCGACTGGACTTCGGGACGGCGCCATGAATTTTCCGCCGCGCATCGCCCTGGCCGATTTCGAGCTGGTATGGCCGCAACCGCGCCTGGCGGCGGCCTTCGCCGAAGCGCTGAACTGGAGCTATGCCGAGCATCGGCGCTTCCTCGGTTGGGCGCGGGAGCACACCACGGTGGCCCAGGCGCGCGACAGCCTGCTCGCCGCGCGTGGCGCCTTCACCCTGGCGCTGGGCGAGAAGCGCTATTTCCTGGTGCGGGGTGACGAGTTGCTCGGCTGCCTGGGGCTCACGCCGCTGGACGGCGGGCGGCGCTACGAGATCGGCTACTGGATGCACAGCCTGCATGCCGGGCAGGGCTTCATGAGCAGCGCCTTGCGGCATTTCGTCGAGCAGCGCGGCAAGGCTGGGCTCTATCTCACCACCTCGGCCGCCAATGGTGCCAGCCAGCGGCTGGCCGAACGGGTCGGTTTCCGGCGGGTGCGGATATTGCAAAATGATCGTGAGAGTCCCGAGGGCGGACGTTGCGCGACCTGGGTCTACGAACTTCCGCCGGACACCCCGCGATGAGCAGCCTGAGTGTACCCCTGCAGTACCCCCCGCGCTTCGCCGTGACCGAGGCGGTCGAGCTGATTGACCTGACCCTGGCCGATCCTGCCGCGGTCGCCGATTACTACCGACGCAACCGCCAGCACCTGGCACTGTCGATGCCGCGGCGTTCCGACGCCTTCTTCACCCTCGCCCAGTGGCAGGGGCAGGTGGCGGCCTATCGCGCCGGTGGACCGGGGCTGACGGAGCTGCGCCTGATCCTCAAGGCGGGCCCGCTGGTAATAGGGACGGTCAATTTCAGCCAGATCGTGCGCGGTGGTTTCCAGGCCTGCTACCTGGGCTATGGCCTGGACGAGACTTGGCGGGGGCTCGGGCTGATGCGCAACGCTGTACGGCTGGGAAGGGATTTCGTCATCCAGGAGCTGGGCCTGAATCGCATCATGGCCAACCACCTGCCGGAGAATGCCCGTAGCGCCCATCTGCTGACGAGCCTGGGCTTCGAGCGCGAAGGCCTGGCCCGGCGTTATCTGCAGATCGATGGCGTCTGGCGGGATCATGTGCTGACCAGCTATGTGCGGCCCGCCCCCTGAACGAAGAAACCCGGCGGAGGACATCCGCCGGGTTGGTCTCAGACCCGGGCCGCGGTAACGGCAGCCGAGCCCCAGGTGGTGCGCCAGCGGCGCTTGACGCTCAGCAGGCCGAACCAGGCGAGGATGCCCAGGGCGGCGAACAGCCAGAGACCGAGCTGATAGTCACCGGTGGCTTGCTTGACCGCGCCCAGGCCGGCGGTGAGGGCGAAGCCACCGATGCCGCCGGCCATGCCGATCAGGCCGGTCATGACGCCGATTTCCTTGCGGAAGCGCTGCGGCACCAACTGGAACACCGAGCCGTTGCCGGCGCCCAGGCTGAGCATGGCGACCACGAACAGCGCCAGGGCGGCCATCGCGCTGGGCAGGTGGAAGCCCACGGCGGCAATGCAGATGGCGGCCACGGTGTACATGCCGAGCAGGGCACGGATACCGCCGATACGGTCGGCCAGGGCACCGCCCAGGGGGCGCATCAGGCTGCCACCGAACACGCAGGCGGCGGTGTAGTAACCAGCGGTCACCGGGTCCAGGCCGTACTGGTCGTGGAAGTAGCCGGGCAGGGTACTGGCCAGGCCCAGGAAGCCGCCGAAGGTCACGCTATAGAAGAACATGAACCACCAGCTGTCACGGTCGCCCAGGGCCCGGGCATAGTCCGCCAGCTTCTTGGGCGCAGGACGCTCCGGCGCGTTGCGGGCGCAGAGCAGGAAGACCGCCAAGGTCAGCACCAACGGGATCAGCGCAAAGCCGAACACGTTGGTCCAGCCGAAGGCCTTGGCCAGCGCCGGGGCGAAGAGGGCGGCGAATACTGTGCCCGAGTTGCCGGCGCCGGCGATGCCCAGGGCCTTGCCCTGATGCTGGGGCGGATACCACTGGGAGGCCAGCGGCAGGGCTACGGCGAAGGAGGCACCGGCGAAACCGAGGAACAGACCCAGCAGCAGGGTCTGCTCGTAGCTGTGCACCCCGAACTTCCAGGCGACCAGCAGGGCCAGGATCACCACCACCTGGCCGATGATGCCCGCGGTCTTGGGCGACAGCCGATCGGCGACGAAGCCGAGGATCAGGCGCAGCACCGCGCCGGCCAGGATGGGGGTGGCGACCATCATGCTGCGCTGCTGGGTAGTCAACTGCAGGTCGGTGGCGATCTGCACCGCCATCGGGCCGAGCACGTACCAGACCATGAAGCTCAGGTCGAAATAGAGAAAGGCGGCGAACAGGGTCGGCGCATGGCCGGCTTTCCAGAAACTGGGACTCATGGGGCACCTCGGGCACGTCACGGACATAAAAAAGCGCCAGTCACCATGCCCGTTGCCGGGAGATGAACTGACGCCTTTGTCGGTTGGGGTGACCGCCGTTGGCCACCGCTGCCCAAGGCATTGCAAGAGCGACGCCAAGTCGGCCAAGCCCGCTATTGACCGTCCTTGAGGGCATCGCGGCGGCTAATCTGAGCCAGCTGCTGCACAATGATCGGGCGCTGTTGCCGAGAGTTGCCCTCTATTGGCGCTTCATAGGCCTATAGGAACGGGCGGTTGTTACCAAGCCTGAGGCGCGGTGATTGAGCAGAAGCATGCCGACGCTTATGGAAACTAACGCCTGCTCGGATAGCTCCCTCTCCCTTTGGGAGAGGGTTGGGGTGAGGGCGCGCGTCTCCGCAGGTTCCCAGTGGAAAAGGCTACGCCGTTTTCCACGCTACGGCGCTGCTCCTGCTTATCGCGGCCATGGCGGTCCGCCGATACGGCTGCTCCTACAAAAGCATCACTCGCTGTAGGAACGGCCCATGGCCGCGATCATAGGCTTGCTGCTACTTCGCGTACTTGCTCTGCAGCGCCTTGGCTTCCTGCAGGTGGTGCTCCAGGGTCGGCAGGGTCTTCTGGGCGAAGGCCTTCAATTCGGCGTCATCGCCGGTCTGGGCTTCGGTACGGAAGATGGCGATGGTCTGCTCGTGGGCCATGACCTGGTTGTTGGCATAGGAGCGGTCGAAGGAGTCGTCACGCACCTGCAGGATCATGGCCTTGGCCTTGTCCATCAGCTCGGCGTCGCTGGAGACTTCCAGCTTCTTCTGCTGGGCCAGGCTCTTCAATTGCTCGTTGGCCTTGGTGTGGTCGTCGATCATCTGCTGGGCGAAACTCTTGATGTCCTGCGACTGGCTCTTGTCCAGCGCCAGCTTACCCGCCTCGATCTCGGCGATGCCCTTGGCCGAGGCGTCGTCGACGAATTGGGCGGGGGAGAGCTTGTCGGCGGCCTGGGCCAGACCGGCACCGGCGGCCAGCAGGATGGCGAGGGACAGACTGGAAGCTTTCTTCAGCATGGGCGTCATGAGGGTGCTCCTGAATTTCTAGGCAGAATGAGAAGGGGGCCCCTGAGGGTGGCCGCCCTGCAAATGGGACCTGCCTAAAAAGTCATACGTTCCCTTTGAAGGTCCCTGGAAGTCACGTCAGCCGCGGCTTACGCTTGAGCGAAACGCTTCATAGGCGTCGAAATCGAAGCGCGTCGCCGAGACGATCTGGCTCTGTTTCAAGGTCAGGTAGATGTCCTTGCCCTTGTCCGCGTAATGGGTGGTGAAGGTCACCCAGAGTTTGTCCTTGTCGCGGTAGCCGCTCATGATCGGCTTGATGCAGACGTCCTGGTCGGCGCCTTCCGTCTCGCTCGGCTCACCCAGGGTGGTGATGCGGCCGACGTACACCTTGCGCTCCTCCAGGGTCAGCATCAGCGTTTCCTTGTTGATGGAGGCGGTCATCAGCAGATCGTCCAGCGGGCTGTCCTTGAGGATGCCGGCAAGGATGAAGGTGCGGTAATTCTCTTCGGTCAGGCCGTACTTGCGCTGGATGGTGAAGCGCGCCAGTGCGGCCCAGGCGCTGGGAATGAGCAGCGCGGTCACCGTCACCAGCAGGATCCAGGCGGCTTGCAGCGGATCGTCCAGTGTCCCGGTCCGCCGTAGCAACTCGGCCAGGCCGGCGAAGTAATCGAGCGAGAACGTCAGGCCGCCCAGCGACCAGGCGCGAGTCTGCAGGAGCTGGGCGATGCCCAGGTACAGGATCACGGCCAACAGGGTGCAGAACAGTCCAAAGCGAGCGCTCTGCAGATAGAGGTATTGGCCTTCGTAGCGATGCAGGCGATAGAAGTACAGCGGGTGCTTGTGACAGACGAGAAAGCCACTGACCAGGATCGGCAGGAGCAGCAGCAGGAACATCAGCTGTTGATGAGCCGCCGGGCGCGGTCAAGGTCTTCCTTGAATTCGGGGGAGTCGAAGACTTCCGCCGGATCGATGCGCACCGTGCCGCGACCGACCACGCGCATGGACTTGTAGGAATTGTTGATGCTCGCGGCCAGCTTGAGCTCGTCCGCGGAGGGCGATTTGAGCAGGTTGAACAGGCCTTTCAGCATGGCGGTGCCCTGGAGACGATTAGTCTGCTTATAGCCTGCGCATCGGGTCGTGGCAAGCGCCAGCCGCGCCGCCGGTCGGCGGCACGGTGGCGCCCTTCCTCACCTCAGGCGGGCTCGACGCCGGACTTGCGCGCCGCGGTGCGGGGCAGCAGGCCATCGGCGCGGAACATCTGCTTGATGCCGCGCACCGCCTGGCGGATGCGGTCCTGGTTCTCGATCAGGGCGAAACGCACATGGTCATCGCCATAGTCGCCGAAGCCCAGGCCGGGCGAGACGCAGACCTTGGCCTCGGCCAAGAGCTTCTTGGCGAATTCCAGCGAACCCAGGTGCGCATAGGGCTCGGGAATCTTGGCCCAGACGTACATGGACGCCTTGGGATTCTCCACCATCCAACCGGCTTCGTGCAGGCCGCGCACCAGGACGTCACGGCGCTGCTGGTACTGCAGGGCGATGTCGCGCACGCACTGCTGGTCACCTTCGAGGGCGGCGATGGCGGCCACCTGCAGCGGAGTGAAGGTACCGTAGTCGTGATAGCTCTTGATCCGCGCCAGGGCGGCGACCAGCTCGGGGTTGCCGACCATGAAGCCGATCCGCCAGCCGGCCATGTTGTAGCTCTTGGACAGGGTGAAGAACTCCACCGCGATGTCCTTGGCGCCGGGCACCTGCATGATGGAGGGCGCCTGCCAGCCGTCGAAGACGATGTCGGCATAGGCCAGGTCGTGCACCACCAGCACGTTGTAGCGCTTGGCCAGTTCCACCACGCGCTCGAAGAAATCCAGCTCCACGCACTGGGCGGTGGGGTTGGAGGGGAAGCCGAGGATCATCATCTTCGGCTTGGGAATGCTCTCGCGGATGGCCCGCTCCAGCTCGGCGAAGAAGTCCATGCCCTGCACCAGGGGCACCGAACGCACCTGGGCACCGGCGATCACCGCACCGTAGATATGGATGGGATAGCTCGGATTGGGCACCAGCACGGTATCGCCGGCATCCAGGGTGGCCAGCATCAGGTGCGCGAGGCCTTCCTTGGAGCCGATGGTGACGATGGCTTCGCTGTCGGCATCGATCTCCACCTGGTAGCGGTCGCGATACCAGTGGGAGATGGCACGGCGCAGCCGGGGAATGCCCTTGGAGCTGGAGTAACCGTGGGTGTCTTCGCGCTGCGCGACCTGGCAGAGCTTCTCGACGATGTGCGGCGGGGTCGCTCCGTCGGGGTTGCCCATGGACAGGTCGATGATGTCCTCGCCACGCCGGCGAGCGGCCATCTTGAGTTCGGCGGTGATGTTGAAGACGTAGGGGGGCAGGCGATCGATGCGCGCAAAGCGGCGCACGGGACTGGAATCAGTCATGCGTTCCTCGAAGTACGTAAGCGCCCGGAACCGTCCGAGCGACGTGGGTCACAGGAGGTGACCTGCAGCGGACATTAGCCGCAGGTCGCTGCGCTTGTCGAGCCCTTTGTCACGTCGAGACGCACCAGGGGGCGCAGGGCTTCCAGGCGGGCATCGATCAGCGGTGTGAGCAGGGCGTAGCAGGCCTCCGGGGTAAGCCTGATGAGCGGCGCCTCCAGCAGTTCGTTGCGCAGTCTTTCCAGGGTCTGGACCAGTGCGGGTTCGACCGGGCCATTATGCAGTTGCTCGCAGAGGTATTTCAGGCGCACCTGTAATTCCAGGGGGCAACGCGGATGGCGTGCCGCCCGTACGCCAAGGCCACGGATCAGCCCCAGGTTCTCGATGGCTTGGCAGCGTTCCACCAGGGATGGTCGGGTGGGATGCAGCGACCGCAGGCGTAACTCCAACAGTCGCCAGCGTTGCAGCAGGGCTTCGATCAACTGGCAGTGGGCCTCCAGGTTGGCGGGCGCCTGACGCACCTCCTGCCAGCAGCGGTATTGCGCTTCATCGGCCCATTGCTGCCACAGCGGCTCCAGTCGCTGCTGCAGGGCCGTGCGGCGCTGCTGCGCCTCATGGCTGTCCTGGCCGCCGAGTCCACGGTGTTGCTGGATGCCCTGCAGCAGGTCGAGTCCCACCTGCAGGCCCAGGATGAGTTCCTGGCTGGAGTCCTGGGTTCGGCGGCGCTCCAGGCGATTCCAACCGACCACCAGGATAGCGGACAGCGTGGCGGCGATGAGCAGGGTGGCTAACAGGGTCATGGCGTCACTCCTCCGGTCAGCCTGCGCAGATAGTCGGTGAGCTCGTGCAGGGCTTCGCGCTGTTCGGCATAGGCCTGGGCGCCGAGGTGCAACTGCTGCAATTGTTCGCTCAAGGCGTGATTGGCCTGGCCGTGTTCGGCCAGGGCCTGGCGCATCTGGCCGAGTTGCTCAAGATTGCTCTGACTGCGTTGAGCGATGGCGTCCAGCTCGCCGGCCAGACGCCCGCAACGGCTCTGCTCGTGGCCGAGCAGGCCGTCGTGTTCGCCGACTTGGCTGGCGACCTGGCGGATCGCGGTCACGATGGTGCCGGTAACCTCGGTGATACTGCGGGTCGCCTGATCGGTAGCCTGGGCGAGATGGCGTACTTCCTCGGCGACCACGGCGAATCCCCGGCCCTGTTCGCCGGCTCGCGCTGCCTCGATCGAGGCGTTCAGCGCCAGTAGCTGGGTTTGTCGCGCCAGCTGCTGAATGGCTACCACGGCCTGCTCCACGTGTTGGGTACCGCTGAGCAGGGTGTTCACCGTGGTCGAGGTGGCATCCAGGCTATGCCGGATGGAGGCCATGCCTTCGCCCAGTTGGCAGGCGCTGGCATGGCCAGCGAGGCTCTGCCCGTGGCTGTCGGCGAAGGCCTCGCCCGCGGCGTCGGCCAGGGAGCTGATGCTGGCCAGGGTGCGTTCGATTTCCTCGGCTGCCGCGGCGATCATGGCGATGCCGCGCTCCTGGGCATCGCCCTGCTGGCGGGACTGCGCGCTCAACTGCGCCAGGGCCTGGCCGGTATAGGCCGTTTCGCTGCGAATGCGTTCGCTGCGCTCCAGTCGTTCGGCGGCGGCGACCAGCAGGCTGGCGGGATCGACGTCGGCCGGTGTCTCCAGCAGCCGGGCGAGTTCGGCATGCCAAAACAGGTGCTGCCGGTGGCGCTGGTTCAGTGCCAGTTGGCAACGCCAGGCCAACAGCAACAATAGACCGAGGATGCCGACTGCCGCGAAGGCCTGACCATTGGCGGCCAGCAGGGTGGCCAGGATTGCCAGCAGGACGCCACCCACCAGTCCCAGTCCAAGACTTGAGGATGGACCTGGCAACGGCGTGGAGTGGCGTGTGACCGATGAGCGTGAAGCACTAGCGAGGGATGATGCGGCCATGACGACTCCAACAGGCGCGGTATCCGTGGGCGGCCACGCCAGAGCGGTTGGCCGGGCTGATCATCCCCAAGCAATAGCTTTGCCAGAGCGTGGCAGGCCGCATTGGCCCAGGCTGCGGGTGGCGGGCCTTGGCCTTCGTTGCACCGGCTTCGCTCACTCGCCCCAGGGCGGGGCGCTGCGTCGCTCGGCCCAGCGATTTTCACCGGGCAATCGTGCAGTCGTCACGACGGCGAGCGGTTCTTTTGAGTTCGGCAGTGAGTTTGCAGGCGCAGGAAGCGACGGATAGAGGCGCGCCGGGCGGCGCCTGGGACTGGCAGCGGTCGAGTGACGTACGCCAGCGCCCACACCCTTTCGGGCGATCCGGGACAGGGTAGGTGAGCGGCGGCTTACCGCAATCGTAAGCCGCTATGCTTGTCGAGGAAAAATTGCGTGAAGCACTCGGCTCTTGCAGAGCGCCCCGGGAATCATCAGAGCGAGTTGTCGCCTTGCAGCACGGCCACTTCCAGGCGTGCCTGCTGACGGGCCTTGTCCTGGTGCTCCTGGATCATGCCAGGGATCAGGAAGGCATCGACCAGGCACCAGATGCCGGTCACGATCCAGGGGATGAAGAGGGTGAACCAACCGATCAGCCAGAGCACCAGCATGGCTACGCCGGATCCGGTGCGACCGAGGTAGAAGCGATGACCGCCGAGCATGCCGAGGAAGAACCAGATGGCATAGGTGGCGCCGGTGGATTTGCGCGCGTTGGCGACCTTTTGTTCGACCAGCATTTCGGATTGCAGTGAGCTCATGGGCATAAGTCCTTTTGGTTGAGCGAGTCCGTGGAAGACCAATTTTGGCATTCTTTTTCCACGCCTTCCACGCGCCCGAACCGGCATCCCTGCCGGTAGCACCTGAGGTTCAGATCACTGGTCGCTCAGCGCTGATGAATGGCATCCAGCAGATCCAGCCGTTGCCACTGCGCAGGCGGCGGATCCAGGCCCAGTTCGGCAACGCCGTGGGGCTCGGCCAGGCGTTTCCGCGCGGTGGTGGCGTCGAGCGTCGGGGCCAAGGCCTGGGCCAGCACAGGAGCCTTCTCGGGGACCTGGACCGGCTGGGTGGCGGAGCCGGCAGCCGGCAGGCCGTAGGTCAGGGTGTAGTGGTTGAAGGCGAAGGCCGCGGGGCTGTTCCAGGGGTCCTGTTCGGCGGCGGTGCCCGCCGCGCACTGGGCCAGCGCTACGCCGCAGGCCTTGGTCAGGGCGCTGCGCAACTGCTCGCGGGCCTCGTCGAACAGGCGGCGGTAGGCCGGGTCGGCGAGGTAGTGGGCGACGTTGTAGCGAGCGATCATGCGCCCGCCGATCACGTCCAGCGGATAGTGCACGCCGAGTACCTGCCTGGAGTAACCGTAGCCGGCACCGCGGGCGAGCAGGGCCGGGGCGCGTTCGGGCAGCATGGCGGCCAGCAGCAGGGTGTCGGTATAGCCCACGGTGCTATGGCCGCTGGGGAAGGCGCCGGCCGCGGCGGTATAGGCTTGGCCGTCACCCACCACCACGCGATCCATCACCAGGGTCACCGGTTTTTCCGGGCGCAGGAAGGGGCGCGGGTAATCGAAGTACTTCTTGGCGGGTGCGGTACTCACCTCCGAGGCCTTGATCAGGGCGGCGGCCTTGCCCAGTTCGCCACGCTCGTAGGCGTCGAGGAAGGCCTGGCCCAGGCGCGGCCCCAGGGCATCGGCGGTGAAGTAGAGGAAGGCGATGCCATCGGCGTCGAGCAGGGCACGATCCTGCAGCGCCGGCGAGGCCTGGTGATTGATCCGGGCGACGGTGGCGGTGCTGGCCGCCAACAGGCTGGCCGGCAGGGTGCGGAAGCCTTCGAGGAGTTGAAGGTCGGCCTGTTGCAGTTTTTCCTTGGCGAAGTCGTAGCCCTGGGCGTTCAGCCAGGCTTCGTCGGCCAGGGGCGCGCCCTGGTGGACGTGCGCGATGCCGCTCTGGTCGAACGGCTGGGCGGCTTGACGCAGGCGCTGCACCAGCAACTCGCGCTGGCGCCGCTCCAACTGGGCGAAGGCAGGTTGCTTGCCCGCCTGTTCCAGGCGGGTGAGAAAGGCCTGGGGTTCCGCGCTGGTCGCCTGGGCCAGAGGCGTAAGCAGCAGAAAGGCGAAGGCGATACCGGCAGGGGCTAGACGCATGGCAGACCTCTCGGGTGGGTAGATCGCCAGTGTCTAGTGCCAGGGTTGCGGGATTGTTACAAAATATTTCAGCCCAGTAGTTCGCTCATGGCGATGATCTGGTCGGCCACCTGGATCAGCTTCTGTTGCTTGCTCATGGCCTGGCGCCGCATCAGGGTGTAGGCCTCGTCTTCGCTGCAGCCGCGCATCTTCATCAACAGGCCCTTGGCCTGGTCGACCTTCTTGCGCTCCAGCAGTTGTTGCTCGCGGGCCTGGAGTTCGGCGCGCAGCGCCTGATCGGTTTCGAAGCGTGCGCGGGCGACATCAATGATGGCCTGCAGGCGGCTGGTCTGGATGCCCTCGACGATGTAGGCGCTCACCCCGGACTGGATGGCGCGGCGCATCACCGCCGGGTCGTGTTCGTCGGTGAACATGACGATGGGGCGGGGCAGGTCACGGTTGACCAGGCCGACCTGCTCCATAACGTCGCGGCTGGGCGACTGGGTGTCGAACAGGATGACGTCTGGCCGTAACGCCTCGATGCGCGCGGGCAGGTCGATGGTCAGGCCCGAATCTTCGATGACGTCGAAGCCCGCCTCGATCAGGGCGGCCTTGAGTCTGCCGACCTGCTTGGGGGTGTCGTCGATGAGCAGGATGCGCAAGGTCGTTCTCCCTAGTGGTCGGTGAGGGCATGGAGGGCGAAGCTGCGGGCGTAGCCGGCCGGATCGCTACCGTCCCAGGTGCGGCCATCGAGCAGGGTGCTGCTGCGCTGGGTGGCCGGTCGCTCCAGCCCCAGGCCCGCGGCAGCCTCGCTGTATAGCTCGGTGCATTGTACGGCGCGGGCGATGGCCAGGTAGTCGGGATCCTCGCGCAGCAGCCCCCAGCGGCGGAATTGGGTGAGGAACCAGAGGCCATCGGAGAGATAGGGCGGATTGACTTCGCCCTGGCGATGGAAGGCCAGGGGATGGGCATCGTCCCAGCGGTGGTCGAGTCCGTCTTCGTAGTGACCGAGGAAGCGGTTGGTGAGCAGACTCGGATCGGCGTTCACGTAGGCGGGGTCGCTGATCAGTTGCGCGGTGCTCAGGCGATTCTCCCGGTTGTCCTCGATGAAGCGGCTGGCGTCGAGCAGGGTGCGGATCAGCGCCCGGGCGGTGTTGGGATAGCGCTCGGCGAAGTCGCGGGTGCAGGTCAGCACCTTTTCCGGATGGTCTGGCCAGATGGCCTGGGTGGTGGTCAGGGTGAAGCCCTGGCCACGCGCCACGGCGGCGGCGCCCCAGGGCTCGCCCACGCAATAGCCGTCCACCCGGCCGGCGGCCAGGTGCTCGGGCATCTGCGGCGGCGGTACCAGCACGGTGCGCACGTCGTGCAGGGGATGGATGCCCTGGGCGGCCAGCCAGTAGTAGAGCCAGAAGATATGGGTGCCGGTGGGAAAGGTATGCGCTAGGGTCAGCGGCTGGGCGCCCGGTTGGCGGACCCGGGCGACGAAGGAAGCGGTGTCCTGCACGCCTTCCAGGGCCAGGCTGCGCGCCAGGTTGATGCTCTGGCCGTTCTGCGCGAGGCCCATGAGCACAGCCATGTCGGTGGCCGGAGCGCCGCCGAGACCGAGGTGGATGCCATAGACCAGGCCGTAGAGGCAATGGGCGGCATCGAGCCGCCCCCCGAGCAGGTTGTCGCGCAGCGCCGACCAGGACGGCTGGCGGTGCAGATTCAGCGTCAGACCATGGGGTTCACCGAAGCCTTGGGTCGCCGCCACGATCAGCGAAGCGGCATCGCTCAGCGGCAGAAAGCCCAGGTTGAGTTCGGGTTTTTCCGGGGCGTCGGAGCCGGCGACCCAAAGGTGCGCGGCGGACAAGGAAGGCGAGGCAGGCATGGTGTCTCCAGCAACGGACGAAGGTGCTCACGCGACCTTTCATGCACCCTTGATGGGCGTCTTTGAAATGCTACGCACCACTATGGTGACAGGGGCGCAGGCGCTACCCCACGGTCAAGGCGACTAGCTGCCGGGCCGAGGTCCGGTCAGGGGTAACGGCGCTCGATGTCGCGTGGGGTCTGCTGGAGTCGGGGCAAAACCCGCGCCAAGTCGTGGGTTCGCCCTTGAGGCCCTTACTTCTGCGGGATCAGTAGCAAGCGGTCGCGCCCATAGACGCGCTCCAGGTTCTGCGGTTGTAGCGGCAGACTCTGGTATTGGCCCCTGGCCCAGCCGTTGCCCGGGGTGCCGGCCTGGCTCGCCAGGAGCGGCTCGGTCAGGCCGAAGTCCACCACCAGGCGCAGTGCCGGGGCCAGCCAGACCTTCGAGTCGCCGCCCCAGTGGCTGGCGGTCAGATCCAGGGTGGAAACATCGCCCCCGCTGGCGGAGCCAGCCAGCCGGTGCAGCCGTCCCCACTGCCAGCTTGCTCGATCATTGCCGAGTTGCGCCACGCAACGGTCGATGGCCCCCGCCAGTGCCCGGGCGAAGACGGCGGGTTTGTTCGCCTGGAGGCCGGCATCGCCCCAGTAGGGGCTGTCGTCGCGGGCCAGCAGGTGGTCGACGACGGGGTTGTAGCCGGTATCGCTGAGGGTGGTGAAGGCACGCCAGGCTGGGCTCTCGGTACCGCCGAGCGCCTTGGCGAAGGTCTGCTCGGCCAGGACCTGGAGGAAGGCCTCATAGACCGCCGCCTCGGCGGAGCTGGCAGCCAGGCGGCCATCGAAGGCCAGCAGGCGACTCAGGGCTTCTTCCGCGGCACGGCGCTGCTCGGCGGGCAAGGCGGCGATGGCCTGGCGCAGCGGTGCGGCGAAGCCGGGAGCGGCGAGTTGCGTCTTCAGCTTGGCGGCCAGGGTGGTGGTTTGGTCCTGCTGCAGGGCGATGGCAGCATCGGCATCCATGCGCGGCGAGCGCCCCATCAGTTGCGCCAGACGCTCCAGGCGCTCGGGTCCCGACCAACTGCTGGAGAGCTGCATGCCGTAGCCACGCGGCACCACGCGCTGGTTGGCGGTGCCGAGCCAGCCCTGGGCCGGGTCCTGGTCGTAGGGGTGCAGCATGGTATCGGCATAGCCATCCCAGGCGTAGCGCTCGTCCCAGCCGGGCGCGGGCAAGACACCCAGGCCGCTGCGGCGGTTGGGGTAGCGACCGGTCACCTGCCAGCCGATGTGCTGGGCATCGGCGAACATCAGGTTCCAATCACTGGCGCGAATATCCCGCGCCAGCTCGAAGGCACGCTCCACGTCCTTGGCCCGGGAGAGATCGAAGAGGGCATCCAGGCTCTTGTCGGCTTCCAGGCGGCCGCTGCGCAGGGCCAGGCCATAGCCATCGGCTTCCGGGGCCAAGGCCAGATTCAGCAAGGGGCCGCGCGGACTGGCATAGAGGGTTTCGCGCCGGGGTTTCTCGCCGCGCACGAAGAAGGTTTCCACCCGCTGGCTGGCGGGTTGCCATTGGCCGCCGCTCTGTACCTGCAGGCGCCCGCCCTGGCGTTGCAGCCGCTCCAGATAGAGGTCCTGGCTGTCGCCCATCAGCGTCGTGCCGGCCCAGGCCAGGTTACCGTTGTAGCCATCGAGCAGCAGCGGCAGGCCGGGCAGGGTGGTGCCCACGGCCTCGAAGCGCGGGGCCCTGATGGTCACCAGGGTGAAGGGGGACTGGCCGTCGAAGGCGCTGATCTTGTCCACCCCCAGCAGGCTGCGACCGCTGCGGGTGTGATTGGGGGTGGCGGCCCAGGTGGTGCCGGTAGGACCGCCGAAGGGCGCCTGCTGCGCCAGACGCCGCTGGACCTCCAGCAGGGCCTCGAGGCCCGGTACCTGGCCGCGCAGATTCAGGCCACGTAGTTTGGCCGTCTCCTCTTCGGGCAGGGGTTCGTCCGGGTAGGTGGGCAGCAGCCAGGCCAGGCGCTCGGGGCTGACCTGGGTGGCCAGGGCCAGGGCGGCGGTTTCCTTGCGCAGGTCCACTGCCTGGGCGAAGTTCAGCAGTTCGTAGAGCAGGGCGCTGTCTTCCGGCTTCCAGTAGTCGACGCGATAGTCGTGGCCATCCAGCTCGACCCGCTCGCCCGCGCGATAGAGATAGGCATTGACGCCCCGCGCATAGACCTCGAAGAAGGTCTTCAGGCGGGGTGAGGCATTGGTATAGGCCACCTGGGCCGCCTTGCGCAGATCCACCGCCCGCATGAATCTGTCGGTATCCAGCCGGCTTGCGCCATAGGCCTCGGCCAGTCGGCCCTGGGCCAGCAGGCGCAACTCCACCATCTGCGCCAGGCGCTCGCTGGCGTGCACGTAGCCGAGGGCGAACAGGGCGTCGTGGAAGGTGGTGGTCTCGATCAGCGGCTGGCCTTCGGCGTTGCGGCGCACCGAGGCGGTCTGCGCCAGCCCGCGCAGCGGCAGGCTGCCCTTGAGTTGCAGCTGGCTGCGGGTCGGCTGCTCCTCGGCAAGGTACTGGCAACCGGCGAGGGCGGTGAGCAGGCCGAGGGTAGCGAGGCGCAGGGGCGCGCGCCGGCGAAGCGAAAGAGGCGAGACCATGAACAGCGGGCACTCCGAGCGGATGGATGCGAACGGGGCGCTACGTTAGCAGGGTCCGGCGGGGGAGCAAGCCTCCGCTGAGGGATGGCGGTTGGGCGCTGCCGAGAGGCGTAGTGGCAAGGCGCCGGCCATCCGGAGGAGGCGCCTAGCGCAGCGCCATCCAGATCAGCAGCGCGGCCTGGAACAGACAGAACACCGCCAGGCAGCCGATGGCGAAGCGCATCGAGACGTCATCGCGACGATAGAGGGCGATGCGGTCCTCCAGCTGCCGCAGGCTGGCATCGCGCTCGTCGATCACCCGGTCGCACTGTTCCAGCAGGGTGGCGCCGTCGAGCAGTGACAGCAGTTGCACCTTGTCGGCGTTCCAGTCTTCGCGCAACTGGCCGACCCGCGCGGCCCGGCAGAGCAGCTGACGTTCGTTGTCCGCGGCCGTCTCGACGACGAAACCCTGGGCGGTGAGGACGTGATCGCGGCGGTGACGACCGTCTTCGTCGAGTGCATCGCGGCGTGCCAGTGGCAGGTCCTGCATCCGGTAGTGGCTCCAGCGCAGGCGCGCCCAGGCTGCGGCGCGGGCCAGCAGGAAGCGACCCAGGCCGCGTTCTTCCGGCTCCACCTGCAGGCCGCCCTCCGGCCCCAGGCGGATCTCACCGAGGCGGTGGTCGACCCAGACCTCCAGTACGTTCACCTCACGGTGCAGCAGCTGTCCGGGGATCTGCACCGACAGCCGCAACAGGCTTTCCTCTTCGCTGTGCCGCTCGACCAGGCCGAGTTGCACGAAGCGCAGGGGGCGTGCGCCGACCCGGCGATCCACCGGCTGGGGCATCAGCCGCAGCAGCTGGAAACGCTCGGGTGGCAGGCTGGCCCAGGGATGGGGCTCATTAGGGGCGGCCTCGGTGGCCGGGGCTTCGTGATCGGGGGCTTCCACAAGCAGACTCCAGTCGGGGCGCCTCCTGGACGCCTTTGCTGGCTTATCGGCTGGCGGCTGGGGAACCTGAGCGTTCGACGAAGGCGGCGACGCGCTGTACCAATTCGCGGGCCAGCGGCAGGTTGGGGTCATCGTAGGTGGGCAACTGCGCCCGCAAACTCGCTGGAGCGATGCGCAGGACATGGTTCATGCCGGGGATGATGGCCAGTTCGGCGTCGGGCTTGGCGCGGTGCAGCGTCTGGGCATCGGTGACGTCCACCTGGACGTCGTGGGTACCCTGGACGATCAGCGCCGGGGCCTGGATGCCGGCGAAGGCCTTGGCCGGATGCTGGCGGAACAGTGAGATCAGATAGGGCTGCACGCTGGGGCGCAGCAGCACCAGCAACTCGCGCGGTACCTCGGGCACCGGCGTGCCGCGCAACAACTGGTCGATGATCCACTGGGCGCTAGCCAGCTCAGCTGGTGACAGCTTCCCAGCCAGTTGCTCGCGCAGCACCACGTCGATGGGGCGACCGCTGCCGGCCAGGGTCACCACGCCGGCGACCGGCACCCGATCGGCGGCGAGGCTGGCGATCAGGGCGCCTTCGCTGTGGCCGAGCAGGATCACCTTGGAAAAGCGCGGATCGGCCTTTAGTAGCCGGATCCAGGCGACCAGGTCGTCGACGTAACGCTCCACGCTCAGCCGGCTCTCGTCCGGTTCGGCAGGGCGGCTGGCGGCCACGCCGCGCTTGTCGAAGCGCACGCTGGCGATCCGCCGATTGCCCAGGGCTTCGGCCAGCCGTTGCAGGGCGGCATTGCGCGCGCCAGGGCCATTGCCGTTGCGGTCGGTCGGCCCCGAGCCGGAGACGAAGAGCACCACCGGTTGCGGGTGCTCGCTGCGGGGCAGGATCAGGCTGCCCTTGAGGACGCCCGTGCCGGTGTCGAGCTGGATCGGACCATGGAACACGGGATCGACCGCCTTGGCGAAAGAGGGAAGGGCGAGGCACAGCAGCAGGGAAAGCAACAGACGCATGACGAAACGGGCACCTGAGACCTGGGTGTGGGGCCTATCCCGCACACAATCCGTGTAAAAGACCACGGCGCGTGTAAAATCGCCCACTTCCAGTTGAATCTATACCTTTCACCCGTAGCGCGGAGCCCTCGCATGTCCGGCAATACCCTCGGCACGCTGTTCACCGTCACCACTGCCGGCGAAAGCCATGGCCCGGCGCTGGTCGCCATCGTCGACGGTTGCCCACCCGGACTGCCCTTGGATACCGCCGACCTGCAGCGCGACCTGGACCGGCGCAAACCCGGTACCAGTCGCCACACCACCCAGCGCCAGGAAGCGGACGAGGTGGAGATTCTTTCCGGGGTCTTCGAGGGCGTCACCACCGGCACGCCCATCGGCCTCCTGATCCGCAACACCGACCAGAAGTCCAAGGACTACTCGGCGATCAAGGACCTGTTCCGCCCGGCCCATGCCGACTACGCCTACCACCACAAGTACGGCCTGCGCGACTACCGTGGCGGCGGCCGCAGCTCGGCGCGGGAGACCGCCATGCGCGTGGCGGCCGGCGCCATCGCCAAGAAGTACCTGGCCACCCAGGGCATCCGGGTGCGTGGCTACATGAGCCAGCTGGGGCCCATCGAGATCCCCTTCAAGACCTGGGACAGCGTGGAAGAAAACGCTTTCTTCAGCCCGGACCCGAGCAAGGTTCCCGAGCTCGAGACCTACATGGACCAGCTGCGCCGCGATCAGGATTCGGTGGGCGCGCGCATCACCGTGGTCGCCGATGGCGTACCGCCGGGCCTGGGCGAACCCATTTTCGACCGCCTCGACGCCGAACTGGCCTATGCGCTGATGAGCGTCAACGCGGTGAAGGGCGTGGAGATCGGCGCCGGCTTCGCCAGCGTCGCCCAGCGCGGCACCGAGCACCGTGACGAGCTGACCCCGGAGGGTTTCCTGACCAACAACGCCGGTGGCGTACTGGGCGGCATTTCCTCCGGCCAGCCCATCATCGCCCACCTGGCGCTCAAGCCCACCTCCAGCATCACCACCCCGGGTCGCTCCATCGACGTGCACGGCAATCCGGTCGACGTCATCACCAAGGGGCGCCACGATCCCTGCGTGGGCATCCGTGCCACGCCCATCGCCGAAGCCATGATGGCCCTGGTGCTGATGGATCACCTGCTGCGTCACCGTGCGCAGAATGCCGAGGTGCGGGTGGGCACGCCCATCCTGCCCCAGCTCTGAGCACCTGTTCATGATCAGCTGCGCGTCGGCCAAACGGCGTTGAAAATGCCCTGGAAGGCCAGCCCCGTCGAAATGCTCCTTAACCTTCGCAAACGTTGCTTCCTCAGGCCTGTTCGCCTTGTCTGGCTCTAGCTCGCGAGATCCCGAACAGGCGCCAAGCACCGGGCGGACGATGCCGGTTCCGTATTGGCGCCTGTCGGGCTTCTATTTCGCCTACTTCGCGTTGCTGGGCGCCACGGCGCCCTACCTGGGGCTGTATTTCCACCACCTGGGCTTCTCCGGCACGGCCATCGGGCAACTGGTGGCCATTCCCATGGTGATGCGGGTGCTGGCGCCCAACCTCTGGGGCTGGTTGGCCGATCGCACCGGCCGCCGGCTGAGCATCGTCCGCCTCGGCGCCGCCTGCACCCTGCTGTGTTTCGCTGGCATCTACCTCGGCCAGGGCTTCGTCTGGCTAGCATTGATCATGGCGACCCATGCCTTCTTCTGGCACGCCGTGCTGCCGCAATTCGAGGCCATCACCCTGGCCCACCTGCGTGACCAGCCGCAGCGTTACGCCCGTATCCGCCTCTGGGGCTCCATCGGCTTCATCGCTGCGGTGGCAGGTCTTGGTTGGGCCTTCGAATATGTCAGCCTGGATCTCTATCCCGCCTATCTGCTGCTGGTGATGGCCATCATCCTGCTGGCTTCCCTGGCGGTACCGGGGGTGAAGGTGGATCCCGGCCAGCGGCCCGAGGCCCCGGCCGAGCCCTTCCTGACCACCCTGCGCCAGCCGGCGGTGTTGGCCTTCTTCATCGCCGCGGCGCTGATGCAGCTGTCCCATGGGCCTTACTACACGGTCTTCACCCTGCACCTGGAAGAGCTGGGCTACAGCCGGGGCGTCATCGGCCAGCTCTGGTCCCTGGGCGTGATCGCCGAGGTGCTGGTGTTTCTGGTGATGCCGCAGCTGCTGGCGCGGATCGCCTTGACCACCCTGCTGGTCACCGCCTTCTTGATCGCCGCCGGGCGTTGGCTGCTGTTGGGCGCCCTGGCCGACCAACTCGGGGTACTGCTGTTCGCCCAGTTGCTGCATGCGGCCACCTTCGCCTGTTTCCACGCCGCCGCCATCCAGTTCATCCAGGCGCATTTCGACCGCCGTCGCCAGGGCCAGGCCCAGTCGCTCTATGCAGCGCTGTCCGGGGCTGGCGGTGCGCTGGGTGCCCTGTATGCTGGCTATGCCTGGCAGGTGTCCGGCGCCTTCGCGGCCTTCGTCGGCGCCAGCCTGGCGGCTCTAGTGGGCGCCTTCCTCATCCTCTTGTCCGTTAGGAGAACCCTCCATGATCCAGCAGCGTGAGCAACTGGCCCGGGAAATCATCGACGCCGGTCGCTTCCTCTATGGCCGCGGCTGGTCGCCAGCCACCAGCAGCAACTATTCGGTGCGGTTGTCCGACAGCCGCCTGCTGCTGACCGTCTCCGGCAAGCACAAGGGCCAGCTCGAGCCGGACGATATCCTCGCCACCGATCTCGACGGCACCCCGCTGGAGCCGAAGAAGCCCTCTGCGGAGACGGCGCTGCACACCCAGCTCTATCGCTGGCAGCCGGAGATCGGCGCCGTGCTGCACACTCACTCGGTGAATTCCACGGTGCTCTCCCGCGAACTCCAAGGCGATCGCCTGCTACTGGAAGGCTACGAGCTGCAAAAGGCGCTGCACGGCGTCACCACCCATGAGGTGCGGGTGGAGGTGCCGGTGTTCGACAACGACCAGGACATCCCGCGCCTGGCCGACAAGGTGCAGACCTGGCTCGACGTCCATCCCGACTGCGTGGGGTACCTGATCCGCGGCCACGGCCTCTATACTTGGGCCCCCCGCATGGCCGATGCCTTGCGTCACGTGGAAGCCTTCGAATTCCTTTTCGAATGCGAACTCAAGACCCGGAGCCTGCGCCCATGAGCCGACTGACCGTCTACCACGATGCCGAACCCAACCAGCCGCTGAAGGTGATCAGCGACGGCGAACACATAGCCGCTACCCTGGCCGACGTCGGGGTGCGTTTCGAGCGCTGGCAGGCCACCGCCCCGGTAGCGCCCGGCGCCAGCCAGGACGAAGTGATCGCCGCCTACCGTCCGGAAATCGACCGCCTGATCGAGGAGCGCGGCTACCAGACCGTCGACGTCATCAGCATGCATCCCGAGCATCCGCAGAAGGAGGCGCTGCGCGCCAAGTTCCTCGAAGAGCATCGCCACAACGAAGACGAGGTGCGCTTCTTCGTCGCCGGCCAGGGTCTCTTCACCCTGCATATCGACGACCACGTCTATGCCGTGCTCTGCGAGAAAGACGATCTCATCTCGGTGCCGGCCGGCACGCCGCACTGGTTCGACATGAGCGAGTCGCCGTCCTTCGTCGCCATCCGCCTGTTCGATAACCCCGAAGGCTGGGTCGCCCACTTCACCGGCGTGGACATTGCCCAGCGCTTCCCACGGCTGGAGGTCGAGGCGTGACCATCAAGGGCATCCTCACCGACATCGAGGGCACTACCAGCGCCGTGAGCTTCGTCTTCGACGTGCTCTTTCCCTATGCCCGCGAGCACCTGCCGGCCTTCGTGCGGGCCCATGCCAAAGAGCCGGCGGTGGCCGAACAGCTCGATGCCGTGCGCGCCGAAGCCGGCGAGTTGGACGCCGACGTGGAGCGGGTGATCGCCATCCTGCTCGAGTGGATCGCGGCCGACCGCAAGGCCACCCCGCTCAAGGCTTTGCAGGGTCAGGTGTGGGAGGAGGGCTACCGCGCCGGGACGCTCAAGGGGCACGTCTACCCAGACGCCGTCCAGGCGCTGCGCCAATGGCACGCCGCCGGGCTGCCGCTGTACGTCTATTCCTCCGGTTCGGTGCAGGCGCAGAAGCTGATCTTCGGCTGCTCCGAACACGGCGATCTGACGCCGCTGTTCTCCGGTTACTTCGATACCCTGACCGGCGGCAAGCGCGAGGCCGAGTCCTATGCACGGATCGCCTCGGCCACCACCCATGCACCGGCGGAATTGCTGTTCCTCTCCGACGTGGTGGAAGAGCTGGATGCCGCGCGCCAGGCCGGTCTGCCGACCTGTGGCCTGGTCCGCGCCGGTGGCCAGCTGGGCGATCATCCGTGCGTGGCGTCCTTCGCCGAGATCGATCTGGCCCGTTTCGCCTGAGAGCCCCGGCCGGCGCCGCGTCCCAGCGAGCCGGCCGAACTCGGCGCCGCCCTCGCCAGTCCCAATTGACGAGACCTGTGTCCTCGTAACGGGAGTCGCGACATGATCAATTCCACCATCGGCGGTGTACTCGGCTTCATCGTCTTCCTGCTCGACATCTGGGCCATCGTCAACGTCATCCGCAGCGATAGCACCAACAACGCCAAGATCGGTTGGACGATCCTGATCGTGGTGCTGCCGGTGATCGGCCTGATTGCCTGGGCCGCCGCCGGTCCGCGCGGCAATCGTTCGGCGACTGCACCGACCCACAAGGGTTAGCCAGCACCGCACTGGAGCCTGTCACATCCAGCTCTTACAATGCCCGGCTTTTGGTCGGGCATTGTTCGTCTCGGCCTGCCACCTGCGGAGATCGACATGAGCGACTACCTGGAAACCCTCTACGACAGCTACGGCCAGCGATTCACCGTCGAACGCCTGCTCCACGAGGTGCGCACCGAACATCAGCACCTGGTGATCTTCGAGAACGCCCTGCTCGGCAAGGTAATGGCTCTGGATGGCGTCATCCAGACCACCGAGGCCGATGAATTCATCTATCACGAGATGCTCACCCACGTACCCCTGCTCGCCCATCCGGCGCCGCGGCGGGTGCTGATCATCGGCGGCGGTGACGGCGGCATCCTGCGCGAGGTGGCCAAGCACCAGAGCGTCGAGCACATCACCATGGTCGAGATCGATGGCTCGGTGGTGGAAATGTGCAAGCAATTCTTTCCTGGCCATTCCGCCGGCGCCTTCGACGATCCGCGGCTGAACCTGGTGATCGACGATGGCATGAACTTCGTCGCCAACACCACCGAGCGCTACGACGTCATCATCTCCGATTCCACCGATCCCATCGGGCCGGCCGAGGTGCTGTTCTCCGAGAATTTCTACCAGGCTTGCCATCGCTGCCTGAACGACGGCGGCGTCATGGTGGCCCAGAACGGCACCCCCTTCCTGCAACTGGACGAGGTCAAGACCACCGCCAGCCGGATGGCCGGGCTGTTCGCCGACTGGCACTTTTACCTGTCGGCGGTGCCTACCTACATAGGGGGCGTCATGACCTTGGCTTGGGGGAGCAAGGACATTTCGTTACGGACACAGCGTGCCGAAACCCTAGCGCAACGCTACAGTGAAAGAGGCATTCACACCCGGTACTACACGCCGGAGTTGCATGCCGCTGCCTTTGCTCTACCTCGATACGTGCTGGAGGCCATCGGCAAGGCGTAAGCCACGAGGGTCGCCGTACCCTTCGAGCAGTCAGCCGCGACTCGGCGGAGGTCGGTAGCGACGTCCGTCCGAGCGAATCATCCGAACCAGAGGAGGGAAGTCCTATGTCCTTGTCGTTTGCTGATGATGTGAGCTTGAACCTGCTGCAACGGATGAAGGAGGGCGGTTTCGATTTCGCCCGCTTCCATCCGATCGACTTCTTCGCCATCTTCGCCGACGAACGCAGGGCTCGCCAGGCGGCGGACCAGTTCCACGGTGAGTCCCTCAACGCCCAGGTGATGCCGCACGAGGACGGTGGCTGGCATCTACAGGTCAGTAAGGTGATGTTCGCGACCCACGCCACCATCGATGATTTCGAGAGCGATCTGGAGGCGGTAGTGGTTCCACTCGGCGGCCAGTTGGACGGCTGGGGCGTCACCCAGGAGATCGCCCGAACCCACGCCTGACCTGTGTTATCAAGAACCGGCATGCCAGAGGGCATGGCCGGTTTCTTTTTGCACCTTCTCCTCACAGTTATCGTCGCACTTTCCCCTGCGCGCACCGTCTTAGACACAACGCAGAAAGGTTAAGGTGCACGAACCGCTCCGCGCGCCTGATTTTGGTGCATTGCCTGCCCATTTGCCTTTTAAAGACTGGGGTTTGACGGCTTGCGCCCTGGCACGCGGCTTGCGACGCTGCACTTGCAAGTGATAAGGAGATCGGCATGAGCCGCCCACTGTATAACGAGATGTATGACGTCCAGGCGCAGTGTCGGCCGCATTATGGTCGCTATGCCAAATGGCTGAGTGAAACCCCCCCTGAACTCCTGGCTCAACGCCGCCGTGAAGCCGACCTGCTGTTCCACCGTGCCGGCATCACCTTCACCCTCTATGGTGACGAGCAAGGCACGGAGCGCCTGATTCCTTTCGACGCCTTGCCACGGGCCATCCCCGCCAGTGAATGGCAGATCATCGAACGTGGCTGCATCCAGCGCGTCCAGGCGCTGAACATGTTTCTTCACGATCTCTACCACGATCAGCGCATCATCAAGGCCGGGGTCATCCCCGCCGAGCAGGTGCTGGCCAACGACCAGTACCAGTTGGCGATGCAGGGGCTGGACCTGCCCAACGGCATCTATGCCCACATCGCCGGGGTCGACCTGGTGCGTGACGGCGATGGCGCCTACTACGTGCTGGAAGACAACCTACGTACCCCGAGCGGGGTGTCCTACATGCTCGAGAACCGCAAGATGATGATGCGGTTGTTTCCCGAGCTGTTCACCCTCGAGCGCATCGCGCCCATCGACCACTATCCGAACCTGCTGCTCGACACCCTGCGCAGCTCCACCCCGGTCAACAACCCCACGGTAGCGGTGCTCACCCCGGGACGCTTCAACAGCGCCTACTTCGAGCACGCCTTCCTGGCCCGGGAGATGGGTGTGGAACTGGTCGAAGGCGCTGACCTGCTGGTGCGCGACGAACAGGTGTTCATGCGCACCACCTCCGGTTTCCAGAAGGTCGACGTCATCTATCGCCGATTGGACGACGCCTTCCTCGATCCCCTGGCCTTCAATCCGGACTCCATGCTTGGCGTCCCCGGACTGCTGGCCGCCTATCGCGCGGGCAACGTCATCCTGGCCAACGCCATAGGCACCGGGGTGGCCGACGACAAGTCCATCTACCCCTATGTCCCGGAGATGATCCGTTTCTACCTCAGCGAGGAGCCGATCCTCTACAACGTGCCGACCTGGCAATGCCGCAAGCCGCAGGAGCTGTCCCACGTCCTGGCCAACCTGCCCGAGCTGGTGGTCAAGGAAGTCCATGGTTCCGGCGGCTACGGCATGCTGGTCGGCCCTGCCGCCACCAGCGCCGAGATCGAAGTCTTCCGCGCGCGGCTCAAGGCCAACCCCAGCGCCTATATCGCCCAGCCGACCCTGTCGTTGTCCACCTGCCCGACCTTCGTCGAGAACGGCATCGCGCCGCGCCATATCGATCTGCGGCCCTTCGTGCTGTCCGGTCGCAAGACGCGCCTGGTGCCCGGCGGCCTCACCCGGGTCGCGTTGCGCGAAGGCTCCCTGGTGGTGAATTCGTCGCAAGGCGGTGGCACCAAGGACACCTGGGTGGTCCAGGACTAGGACCGGACGCCGTGAACATCAGGCCGCTTCGGCGGCCCCGCAAGGACTTTTGAAAGGCGACCCCACCATGTTGAGTCGTACCGCTGCCGATCTGTATTGGATGTCCCGCAACCTGGAGCGCGCCGAGAATCTCGCGCGGATGCTGGACGTCAGCTATTCCCTGTCCATGATGCCGCAGAGCGGGCAGGGCGGAGGCCTGGACGAACTGGCCATGCCGCTGCTCATCACCGGCACCCTGGATGACTACCGTGACAAGCACGACGCCTTGCATCCCGAGCGCCTGCTGCACTTCTTCGCCCTCGACGAGCGCAACCCCGGCAGCATCTATTGCTGCCTGCAGGCGGCGCGCAGCAATGCCCACGCGGTGCGCGGACGCATCACCGCCGACATGTGGGAGAACGTCAACGCCACCTGGCTGGAGATGCGCGAGATCGCCGTCACCGGGCTGATCCGCTTCGGCATCAGCCGGTTCTGTGAATGGGTCAAGGAAAGATCCCACCTGTTCCGCGGTGCCACCGTCGGCACCATCATGAGGAACGATGCCTATCGTTTCATCCGCCTGGGGACCTTCGTCGAGCGGGCCGACAACACCCTGCGCATGCTCGATGCCCGCTACCAGGTGCTGGGTGAGGAAGAAGCCGAAGCCATCAGCGACTCCTCCGCCCGTGGCTTCTATCAGTGGAGCGCCCTGTTGCGCGCCCTGAGTGCCTTCGAGGCCTACACCGAGCTCTATCGCGATGCTCTCAACGTGCGCAACGGCGCCGAGCTGCTGCTGCTGAAGGAAGACCTGCCGCGCTCGCTGCTGTCCTGCGTGATCGAACTGCACCGGGTGCTTGCCAGCCTGCCGGGCGAGAACGGCCGCGAGGCCAAGCGCCTGGCAGCCGGCCTCGAGGCCCGACTGCGCTACACCAGCATCGACGAGGTGCTGGGCGAAGGCCTGCATCCCTGGATCGGCGATTTCATCGTCCATATCCGCCAGCTCGGCAGCGCCATCAATACCGCATACCTGGAGACCGTATGAGACTCGCGATCCATCACGAAACGCTCTATCGCTACGCCGACCAGGTCCGCGCCAGCATCCAGTACCTGCGCCTCACACCCCAGGGCGACGCCCGCCAGAAGGTCCTGGACTGGGAGCTGGCGCTGCCGCGACCGGCCCGTGCCCAGCGCGATCCCTTCGGCAACATCCTGCATGTCCTGACCCTGGATACCCCGCACGACGCCATCACCATCACCGCCAGCGGCCAGGTGGAGATCGACGAGGACTTCGAGTCCGAGCCCTGCCAGGCTTCGCCCTTTCCCTTCCTGCGCCAGACCCGCCTGACCGAGGCCGACGCGGCCCTGGCGGATTTCGCCCGCGAGGTCTGCGATGGCCATCGCGATCGCGCCACCCTCATCCAACTCATGGAGCGACTGCACGAGCGGATGGCCTATATCCCCGGTTCCACCGAGGTGGACGGCAACGCCGCCCAGGCCTTCGCCAAGGGCGCCGGGGTGTGCCAGGACCATGCCCATGCCTTCCTGGCCTGCGCGCGCAGCCTGGGCATTCCGGCGCGCTATGTCTCGGGCTACCTCTGCACCGACGACAGCGAACACCTGTCCAGCCATGCCTGGGCCGAGGCTTGGCACGATGGCGCCTGGTACAGCTACGACGTCACCAACCGCCTGGCCCGTCCGGAGCGGCACCTGCGCCTGGCCATCGGCCTGGATTACCTTGATGCCTGCCCAGTGCGCGGCATGCGCCGTGGCGGGGGCGTGGAGCAAATGGAAGCCAAGGTGCTGGTGGAGCCCTTGCAGCAGGTGCAGCAACAGCAACAATAATCTGCGACAGTCACCCGAGGAAACGAGGCCGCCACTGTGCGGCCTCGTCGTCTGGCGGTGCATCTCGCCGCCGTCAGTGCTACGGCAATCCGTCTTTTCTACCCGAGGTTCGCATGACCTACTGCGTCGCCATGAAGCTGCACGACGGCCTGGTGTTCGTCGCTGATTCCCGTACCAATGCCGGGGTCGACAACATCGCCACCTTTCGCAAGCTGCATCTGTTCCGCGTACCCGGTGAACGCCTCATCGCCATCCAGTCGGCAGGCAACCTGGCGACCTCCCAGGCGGTCATCAGCCTGCTGCGCCAGCGCCTGGACAGCGAGCACCCCAACCTGCACGACGTGCCCACGCTCAATCATGCCGCCATCCTGCTGGGGCAGACCCTGCGCGAGATCATCCAGCGCGATGCCCAGGATGCGCCCAGCGGCCACGGCCTCGACCTGAGCTGCTCCTTCCTGCTGGGTGGCCAGATCAAGGACACCGAGCCTGAGCTGTTCAACATCTATCCCCATGGCAACTTCATCAGTGCCACCGAGGACACGCCCTATTTCCAGATCGGCGAGAGCAAGTACGGCAAGCCCATCCTGGATCGGGCGCTGAGCTTCGACACGCCGCTCGAAGAGGCGCTGCGCTGCGCCTTGCTGTCCTTCGACTCGACGATCCGCAGCAATCTCTCGGTGGGCTTGCCGCTGGACCTGGTGGTATATCCGCGTGATCGCCTCGACCAGGTCAAGAGCCACCGGATCGATGAGCAGGACGACTACTTCCAGAGCCTGCGCCGAGGCTGGGGGGAGGGGCTGCGCGACCTGGTAGGCGCCTTGCCGGCACCGCCTGCTGATTATTGGCTCTAGCCAAAAAAACGGGACAGGTTGGGGATGACCAGCACGACGGTGGTGACGATGAGCACGAAGCTTGCCTGGCGCCACTTGGGGACGGGATTCTTGAACATGACTCTGGGCCTTTATTGTTAGCTGTTTGAAGCCTTTACGTCTTGGACGGGAAGCGCTTGCGCAAGAACGGCATGCAGCTACTGATACCCGCAGGCTTGAGCACTATCCAGTAGCTATAGAACATAAATTTCAGTTTTGTGGCGACTGCCGACCAAGCGGTTATCAGAAATGTCGCCCTGGCTAAATTCCCCTTAGCTTTCAGTAGATTGCGAAATTCTGTACGACGCTACCGTTTGTCGGAGGTATGGGCGGTCGTGACGGCCTCGTCAGCGACTGCCCGGTCATCCCGTGAACGCCGCCTGGCAGCGGCTCTCTTGGCTCCTTCGTGCAAATGTATGAATCGATTGAAGAAAAAGCTTGCCATCGAAATCACCTTTGCCTATAGTTGCGCGCCTCGGTGATGCAGACGCAGACGCCGAGCAAATCTGGTGAGGTGTCCGAGCGGTTGAAGGAGCACGCCTGGAAAGTGTGTATAGGAGAAATCTTATCGAGGGTTCGAATCCCTCCCTCACCGCCAGATTAAGAGAACCCCCGTTAGCCCTGAGCTGCGGGGGTTTTTCGTTTCTGGAGCCAGCCGTAACCCGTTCGTTCTGGTACACAACGGCGGTACACATGGCCTCCCGACATCGTAAAATCGCTGCCTCGAAAGTCCCACGGTTTCGCGCTTTCATGGCTCAGCCTTTTCTGCATCCATCCACCGGCGTGTACTACATTCGGCGCCGTGTCCCCGATGAGCTTCGCCCTGTCCTGGGGCGAGAGTACAAGCGCTCTCTAAAGACCCGCGATCAGCTAGAAGCTAAAGCCCGCCATGCTGTTGAGTGGACGCGCTCCGAAGAGGCATTCTCCCTTGCCCGTGCAAAGCTCGCTGGCGTGCAGGTTCTGACAAAGCGCGACATGCAGCAGCTTGCCGCACGATGGTTCCGCCAGGAGCTAGAGGAGCTGGAACAATCCGGCAACTTCCGAGCTTGGCTGCCGCCTGCCAGTGACGCTACGGTGGTCGAGACACCGCATGGCTGGGAAGAGCATCGGGAGTACCTGACGATCCGCCAGGCAGTAGCCGAGGATAACGAGACGGACTGGCTTTCGGTGATGCGGCCTTACCTGCTGCAGGCGCTGCGGTCCGTGAACGTTGCCGCGCCAGCCGAAGGCACCGATAACTATGCGGAGCTGGCCGAGGCGTTTCACAGTCATCTGCTGCGGCTATCCGACATCGCCAAGCTGCGGGACGATGGAGACTGGACTTCGAAGCCCGATGTTCTGGAGCTTGAGCCTTTGAGCTTGGAGCGCCTGCGAACTGAGGTGAAGCCCAAGACGCTTACCGAGGTGTTCGAAGCGTACAAGAGCGACCGTCTACTTAATGGCGACAACCGCAGCACTCGGACATCGCTGGCGGACTTCGAAGGGACGGTGACGAGGTTTGTTCAGATGTTCGGCGATCTACCTGTCACGGCGATAACGCGGAGCACGGTGCAGGAGTACCGGGTAAAGCTGGCTACCTTCCCAGTCAAGATGCCAGGGGCGTCCAAGCTCTCAGCCAACGAGCTGATTGCCAGGGCGCAATCAGAGGGACTGCCTACGCTGTCACCTGCCACGATCCGCAATCGACTGCGTGTCCTCGGGGCGGTGCTGGGCTTCGCCGTCCGCATGGGCTGGATACATGAAAACCCTGTGGATACCTCGGGTGTCGCCAGAGCAGCGGGCGTTACTGCCGCCAAGAGTAAGGCTTCCCGTCGCCGCAAGGACTACAACACTGCCGAGCTGGGCACGATTTTCCGAAGTGCATTGTTCACGGAGGAGGGTTGGCGGCCTGTGCGGAGCGACTTCGGTCAGGCGCTGTACTGGCTGCCGGTCCTGCTTTACTACACCGGGGCCAGACGAGAGGAGCTATGTCAGCTCCGCGCCAGCGACGTGCAGACGGACGACGGCATTACGTTCCTGTCCATCCTCGACACGCCGGATGACGACGATGGACGAACTGTAAAAACCCAGAGCAGTCGCCGACGTGTCCCGCTGCATCCTGATCTGCTGGCGCTGGGCTTCATGGATTACCACGGCACCTTACCAGCAGGTGGGCAACTGTTCCCATCGCTACAGCCAAACCATCGGGGCTTCTACAGCACCAACATCGCCAAGGCGTGGACGAAGTACCTGCGGAATGTAGTGGCGTTGGGCAGCCCAGCTAGTCCGCTTCATGGCTTCCGGCACACCTTCAAGACCCTGAGCCGTCAGGTAGGCATTCCCGAGGACGTACACGACGCGATCACCGGGCACAGCGATGGCTCTGTCAGCCGAGAGTACGGCGGGATGCCGCTGAGCCGGATGCTTGAGGAACTCCAGTGGTATCCGTCGGCGCCTGGGCTGCTGATCCCTGGGGCTCGCTGATCGGCTACCGCCCCGGCCCTGCCGCTGTATGGCCCTACTGGGGCGCTGGTGAGGCGCTAGGGCTTCAAGGGCGCGCTCGCACAGGGCACGCGGTATCGCCCCTTGAGTACCCTGGTTGCTGCCTTCCTGGCTGCCTCCTGGCTATGGCCTCCCTGGGCTGCTGGTCCTGTACCTCCCGCCCTCGGGGCTGGGACTACACGGCCTGCGGGGCTGCTGCTGCGGCGATCTACGTGGGGGCCTGCTACGGGCACTCCCTCTAGGTGATCGTTCTGCTACGAGGCGCGGTGGCCTGTGGCTGCCTGGTCGAAGGCCGAGATGTCCCCTTAGATAACCTAGGCGGATTCCAGGCACTAGGCGGGCTGCAGGTTGCAGGAGACTTGAACGCTCATTTCTGATCTGTCTGGATTCCTGGGCATCCCTGCCGGCCCTCCCGCTAGCAGCCATACGGTAAGACCTGCGGGATAGAGCCTCGGGATTTACCGTCCCATTAGTAGGAGGTACGACTACGTCGCCCTGGGTCAGGTTAGGAAAGCGTCCTCGCCTATGGCGTGCCGAAGGGCTGCCAGTTCTACGAGGTCCGGTACGGGCATGTCGTCGAAGTCCGGGGTGGCCTGGGCAGGCTTTCGCTCGGTCAGCCAGGGGCAGGACTTAACGAGGTACGGCATCGCCATGGTCAGGGCGAGCAGGTATCGCTGAGCCTGTCTCTCGGCTACGCCTATCTCTTCGCTGATCGTCCTGGCGCTGATGACTTCACAGGATACGAGGATGCGGAAGAGACTAGCTGGGCTGGCGCTCTTGTCCCCGCTGTACGCTGCCCGAGCTGCACCCGTTACGATGTCGTCCAGCCAGGGCACACCACGGTCGTGGATTGTGACGTACCCGTACAATGGGTTCCCTAGCACAGCAGGCTTACGGCCTCGGGTGCTGGTCCCCTTCACGGTTACGGCTTTAGCCTGGCGGGCTGCACGCTTGGCGAGCGGGGCCTGGCTTATGAGGTCGTTGGTCTGTGCTTCTAGACGATGGAACAAGGCAACTACCTCGGGGCTCAAGTGCTCGGCGTTCTGGATAACTTGCTGGCGCTCTGCTGCGTTGCTGATGTCCACGCGGAACTGACGCGGCAAGTCCTGGGGCAATGGAGCATGGGCATTCATGCGGCACCGTCCTGGCCGATGATGTCGGCTACGACGTTCCGGGTAAGGCCAGTGCGTGCAGCGATGCTGCCGAAGGTGTGACCGCTGGCGCGGAGTTCGCGAGCCTCGATAGCCAGGGGCTGCTGTTGGATGACTCCCAGCAAGAGCTTGCGGATCGCCGTTAGTTCGCGGTCGTGCTTGGCTAGGCGCCCCAGCATGCAACGATGTTCGTGCTTGCTGATGTCGGCAGGCGTGAAGCGGTCGGGATGGTTGGCGTCAATGTGGCTGGCGCGGTTGGTCATGGTCTGTCTCCTGTTAGGGTTGGCTGCCGCCAAATGACGGGCAGCCGGAAGCGTCCACGAGGCTGGATGGCTTCGCGTTGGGTGCGTGTAGGCGGGTCTGTAGTGCTGGTGTTGCGGGATGGCGCTGCGGGGATGCGGCTGGTGCTGCGGAGGGACTGCTGCTGGCTTGCTGGGCTACGCCGCTCGGGCGAACTCTTTATGCAACTGCGGGCGGACTTGTTCTATCCAGTCCTGGGCACCTTCGATAGTCCGATAGGTCTTCGTAAAGAGCTTCCCGCCCAGCACGATGCGAGCTTGGTACCCGCTGCCGTTGCGGTAAACGCCCTTGGGTAAACCTGAGTGCTTGATGCGGTGGGGCTTGCTGTTGTGAGTGTTCTGCGCGTTGGTCGCTAGCCTGAGATTGCTGGGGCTGTTGTCCGAGCAATCCCCGTTGATGTGGTCAATCAGCATTCCTGCTGGGATGTCTGCACCATGCGTCAATGCGTAGACGATGCGATGCACTGCGTACTGCCTACCGCTCCAAATGATCCGCCAGTAACCCCGTTGCGTTACGCTGCCTGCTGGCGCTCCTGCTTTGGTCTGGTTCTTGTTCGTCCTGTAACGCAAGCCCGAAGGGGATGATTCATCTACATAGAATCTCTCGCGTAGTTCGTCGAGAGCTAAAGGGATTGCTGCTGTCATGCTGTATCGCTGGGATTAGTCTCCAGTCCTTCTAGGTTCTGCCGTGCTTTGCTGTTGTCCTGCTGCATCGCTGTCGGCTGTTGCTGTCGTGCTACGTTGGTCCTGCTGTGCTTCGCTGCTGCGTTGCTTGCTGTCCTGCTGTGTAGCTCTCGTGTTGCTTGCTGTCGTGTGTAGCTGTGTAGCTGTGTTGCTGTGGTATCTGGTCAGTAGCTTTCTGTGCTGCTGATCGTTTGCTTCTGATCCTGTGGGATTCTTGTTCTTGTTACTGGAGAGGATGGATTCGCTCGGGCATTCGGGCTTAGATAGATTCTCCCGGCCAAAAACGTTTCTCTTATCTAATGGCCCTCACCTACTAAAAGCGGCGATCATCGGCGAACTAGCTGACTTAGCCTGCCCCGTCGGTCTTAAGCTCGAACGCTTTCGGACGGACCAAAGTGCTTCCTGTATCTAGACCCCCTCGGTTACGGACACACCCCGCGATTGTCCTAGGACGATCACTCCGAATGTTTCTCTCTCTGATAGGCCCTTGATTACCGGATGTGGCTAAGCCTGCCGTACTGCCGGCCCGGAAATGTTTCTGTTATCTATGCGCCCTCAATCACCGGAAGCGGCTGAGCCTGCGCGCTGTTGCTGGGCTGTTGGAAAAGGGCGGAAATGAAGACAGGGCTCGGGCATGTGCGCTGCTGATGCCCCGGCTTGCCAGGAGGCGCCAGCCTGCCCTGCCGTGCAACGTTCGTGCTTCCTGAGTACGTCAGCCTAGACTCGGTGATCGTTGCGCTACGGGCATCCCTGGGCTCCAGCCCGGCCTGCTGATCCGCTGCTACCTGGGCGCTCGCTGCTGGACCCGGCTCGCCCTGCCGCTACTTGCGGCGTACAGGCCGTGAGCGTCTTCGGGCCTTGAATGCCCCTGCCCTACAGGCGCCCGCTGGCCTCCCTGCGTGCCCTCCTGAGCGACGTTCTAAGCCTAGGGATACCCATGCCGGGGCAATCGCTACCGCCACGCTGGCGGGCTCTCCGCACCCCTGCGCCAGGGCCCCTCTACTAAGGGAAGGGGATGCCGAGGCGTTGCAGCAGGCGACTGGCTGCGGTGGCGGTAAAGCTGGCGCCCCTAGGTGTCTGGTGCCCGTGCCGGTTGAGGTGATCAGCCAGCCCCTGCAGCGTGCGGACGCCATCGAACATCGCGGCCTTGATCGCGCTCGCCATGCTGGTCGCGTACACGTCGGCCTTGGCCTTCACTGCCTGCACTGCCGCTCCTGTGCCTGCCGCATTGGCCGCTAGCCGGCCCGCTGTGCGACGTTCTACCTTGGCCTGTGCCTGTGCATCCCCTGCCTCTGCGCGGGCCTTGAGTGACGCCAGGGCGGCCTTAGTGCGCTGGCTGATGAACTCCCGTTCCTGCTGGGCCAGGGCGGCGTACAGGTGGAGCTGGAAGTTGTCCGCAGAGGGCATGGTCGCCACCTTGAACTGCACGCGCTTGATGAGTCCCGCGATGTGCTCCACGTCCCGGCTGATGCGGTCGAGCTTCGCCACGACGAGCGTCGCTCCGTGCTTCCTGCAGTGCTCCAGGGCAGCCGCACATTGCGGGCGTTGCTCCGGTGCGATGGTGCCCGAGGCGTGGTCCTCAAAGGCCGCCAGCACTTCCCAGTCATTCTGCTCTGCAGCTATGCGGATGTACTCCCGCTGGGCATCCAGACCAAGGCCGGACTCTCCCTGGCGCTCGGTGGAGACTCGGTAGTACGCGACGACTTTCATGCTGGGGATGCTCGGCAGGACGTGATGCCGGCATGATTTATCGCAACGCTGACGCTTGTCAATGATTTGATAAGTCGAGGTCGAGCGGTTTGATACGAGTACCCGGACCTGGGATTTTCCTGCCGCCTGGGCACACCCCGGCACCCGGCCATGGGGGCTGCAGTACTCCTTATGCGTTCAAGGGTGCTCTCGCAAATCCAGAACGGATTTAGGTCCGCTAGTGCCACCGTTACGCTGGGCAGGTGCTAGGGTTAAAGCTCACCAACTACGTGAGGGAACACCATGGATGTCTATGCTTTTGTACCGGAGTACGCGGACGAAGAGGAAGTAAAGGCAACCTACGTCGCTGCGTTAGGGTTTGCTCAGCAGAGTAATCAGCAACTCTGGATTTACGTGAACAACAAGCACACCTGTCCTTACCTTGAGCCCGTCCTGGGCGGACAGATGCTAAGAAAACTGCAGGCCAATCAGCCAGTCTCTGTGGAAGGTGTGGCGGTATCTCTTCACTCTCAGCAGACGCTTGATCCTTACGCACGACATGACGTTGTGCTGGCCGTGCACCCAAGAGATTCCCTGCTAGACGCCCTGACCAATCTCAAGTCTGCCAGCAGCGTCGTGTATGTCGGGCACGAAATGGACGTTGGTGACTGGACTCGCTCGCATGACGTAATCCACCTCAAGCCCGAATGGTCATAGGTACACAGGACTTGTACACTACCGCTTGCTGTATCGGGCTGTAAGGCCCGTCATAACTGGGTTCTGCTGACTGCTAAACGAGTCGAGGGTTCGAATCCCTCCCTCACCGCCAGATTACGAAAACCCCTGAGGGCTTGGCTCCAGGGGTTTTTTCTTGTCTGCCGTTTGGCCAGGGTCCGCTTCAGGCAGCCTGGCTGAAGGTGGCAGCGGTATCGCGGGCGTTGGGCAGTACCAGGGTCAGTTGTTCGAGATCGATGTCGGCGAACAGGGGACCGCTCAGGTCCATGATCTTGCTGTCGCCGGCGTTCTCGTGCAGCACCTCGGCCACGGCGACTGCCTGGGCCACGATCAGGGCGTAACCGTTGCCCTCGGGTGCCTGCAGCGGGCGAGCCTGGAAGGCGATGGCATCGCGCAGCACCTGCGGTAGCTGCCAGCGGCGCGCGAGCTCAGCGCCCACTTCCGGATAGCCGAAGCCCAGTTGCAGGGTTTCATCGGCGGCGCGGTGGCTGCTGGCGGTGCCCGGTCCGGCCAGGCTCGGGGCCAGTTCCGGAGTGCCGCTCTGGATCAGCAGTTCGCCGATGTCGTGCAGCATGCCGCAGGTGAAGGCGGTCTCCTGGTCCAGTCCGGCCTGCTTGGCCAGCGGTTTGCACAGGCTGGCGACCAGGAAGCTGTTGTACCAGAAGGCTTGCAGATCGAAGCCAGGGGCCGCCTGGAAGCCGCCGGCGAAGGCCGAGGCCAGCACCAGGGTGCGCAGGGTGTTGAAGCCCAGGCGCATGGCAGCGTCGTCGATACTGGTGGATTCACGGGCACCGCGAAAGCGCGCCGAGTTGGCCAGGCGCAGCACCTTGGCGGCGATGACGGGGTCACGCGCGACGGTGCGCGACAGGGTTTCGATGCTGGTATTGGGATCGTCGAACTGCTGGATCAGGATCTGCGCCACTTCGGGAACGCTGGGCAGGTTGTGCAGTTGGGCAAACAGGGTGTCGAGTTGCATAGGCGGTCTCCGAGAGATGGATATATCTCCTTACATACCCAATCATCGGTCGAACCAACGGATTTCTGTAATTGGCATGTGACGATCGGTCGCAGAGGCTCTGGGGCAAGGTTTTCGAAAACCTAAAAAAACTTTTCTTAACAGTAAGTTAGATAGATAGACTCAGACTCGTCTGGACGTCTGATTACCGTTCGTCGAGTTCGAAATTGCGTTGGATCAGGCCAGAAGAGCTGGCTTCCAGCACCCAGCCACTGCTGTCCCAGTCACCCAGCACGATGCGCTGCGCCGGTTTACCGTTCACCTGCACGTCATGGGTGGCGGGTCTGTGGGTGTGCCCGTGGATCAGCGTCGTCACCTGGACCGCCTGCATTTCCCGTTCGACCTCGGCCTCGGTGACATCGGTGATGTCCATGGCCTTGGCGCGGGTCTGCTGGCGACTCTCGTTGCGCAGCTTGCGCGCCAGCTTCTGGCGGGTGGCGAGCGGCAGATGACGCAGGACGAAGAGGGTGAGGGGATGGCGCAGGATGCGGCGCAGCTTCTGGTAGCCCTCGTCACGGGTGCAGAGGGTATCGCCGTGCATCAGCAGCACGCGCTGGCCGTGGAAGTCGGCGATATGGCGATCCGGCAGCAGGCGGCATCCTGCCTGGCGGCAGAAAGCCTTGCCGATGAGAAAGTCACGATTGCCGTGCATCAGATAGATGGCTGTGCCGCTGTCGGCCAAGGCACGCAGGGCAGTGGCGATCTCCTTTTCGAAAGGCCCCATGGCATCGTCGCCGATCCAGGCTTCGAACAGGTCGCCGAGGATGTAGAGCGCCTCGGCACCGCGGGCCCGCGTCTCGAGAAGATGCAAAAACGCCCGGACGATGTCCGGGCGTTGCGGTTCGAGATGCAGGTCGGAGACCAGTAGAATGCTCATCTTACTCAGCGGGGACGATCTCGGCCTTCTCGATGATGACGTCTTCGCTCGGCACGTCCTGGTGACCGGCCTTGCTGGTGGTGGCGACGCCCTTGATGGCGTTGACCACGTCCATGCCCTCGACCACCTTGCCGAACACGGCATAGCCCCAACCCTGGCTGGTGGGCGCGGTATGGTTGAGGAAGGTGTTGTTGGACACGTTGATGAAGAACTGCGCCGAGGCGGAGTGCGGGTCCATGGTGCGGGCCATGGCGACGGTGCCGATGTCGTTGGAAACGCCGTTGTTGGCTTCGTTCTTGATCGGGGCGCGGGTTGGCTTCTGCTTCATGCCCGGCTCGAAACCACCGCCCTGGATCATGAAGTTGCCGATCACGCGGTGGAAGATGGTGCCGTCGTAGTGACCGCTCTTGACGTATTCCTTGAAGTTGGCCGCGGTGTCGGGCGCCTTGTCCTCGAACAGTTCCAGGGTGATGACGCCGTGGTTGGTGTGCAGCTTGATCATGGCAGCGAATCCGTAAGCTAAGGGGGACAGCATCCAGACCCGACGAGGGCCTCAAGGGTTTCGCCGGGACTTGACGGGTTGGGCTATGATACGGGTTTACCTTTGCCCGGCCTACCCTGGCCGCGCGTCTGCCCAGTTAAGGATCCCATGAGCAAGCCGACTTCCGACTCGTCCACCGCCGCCAAAGCCGCCCCCGCGCATTTCCTGCGGCAGATCGTCCAGGCCGACCTGGACGCCGGCAAGCAGGCCAAGATCGTCACCCGTTTCCCCCCGGAGCCCAACGGCTATCTGCACATCGGCCACGCCAAGTCGATCTGCGTGAACTTCGGCCTGGCCAAGGAATTCGGCGGCGACTGTCATCTGCGTTTCGACGACACCAACCCGGCCAAGGAAGACCAGGAATACATCGACGCCATCAAGAGCGACGTGCACTGGCTGGGCTTCGACTGGGCCGGTGAGGTGCGCTACGCCTCCGGCTATTTCGACCAGCTCTACGCCTGGGCGGTGAACCTGATCGAGCAGGGCTTGGCCTACGTCTGCGACCTCACCCCCGAGCAGGCCCGCGAATACCGCGGCAGCCTCACCGAGCCGGGTCGCAACAGCCCCTTCCGCGACCGCTCCGTGGCTGAGAACCTCGACCTCTTCGCCCGCATGAAGGCCGGCGAATTCAAGGATGGCGAAAAGGTGCTGCGCGCCAAGATCGACATGGCTTCGCCCAACATGAATCTGCGCGATCCCATCCTCTACCGCATCCGCCATGCCCATCACCACCAGACCGGTGATGCCTGGTGCATCTACCCGAGCTATGACTTCACCCATGGCCAATCCGATGCCATCGAGGGCGTGACCCACTCCATCTGCACCCTGGAGTTCGAGGATCATCGCCCGCTGTACGAATGGTTCCTGGCCCACCTGCCGGTGCCGGCCCAGCCGCGCCAGTACGAATTCGCCCGCCTCAACCTGAACTACACCGTCACCAGCAAGCGCAAGCTCAAGCAACTGGTGGATGAAAACCATGTGAACGGCTGGGACGATCCGCGCATGTCGACCCTGTCGGGCTATCGCCGTCGCGGCTACACCCCGGCGTCCATCCGCAACTTCTGCGAGATGATCGGCGTGACCCGCTCCAATGGCGTGGTCGACGTGGCCATGCTGGAATTCGCCATCCGCGAGGACCTGGATCAGAATGCTCCGCGCGCCATGTGCGTGCTCAAGCCGCTCAAGGTGGTGATCACCAACTACCCCGAAGGCCAGGTGGAAAACCTGGAACTGGCGCGGCATCCCAAGCAGGACCTGGGCGTGCGGCAGCTGCCCTTCACCCGCGAGCTGTACATCGATCAGGGTGACTACGAAGAGAATCCGCCCAAGGGCTACAAGCGCCTGGAGCCGGGTGGCGAGGTGCGCCTGCGCGGCAGCTACGTGATCCGCGCCGACGAGGCGATCAAGGATGCCGATGGCAACGTCGTCGAACTGCGCTGCAGCTACGACCCGGACACCCTGGGCAAGAACCCCGAGGGTCGCAAGGTCAAGGGCGTGATCCACTGGGTGCCGGCCGAAGGCAGCGTGGAGTGCGAGGTGCGCCTCTATGATCGCCTGTTCCGCTCCGCGCAGCCGGAGAAGAGCGAAGAGGGCGGCAGCTTCCTCGACAACATCAACCCCGAGTCCCTGGTGGTGCTCCAGGGCTGCCGCGCCGAGCCGTCGCTGGCTCAGGCCCAGCCGGAAGACCGCTTCCAGTTCGAGCGCGAAGGCTACTTCTGCGTCGATCTCAAGGATTCGGCGCCCGGCAAGCCGGTGTTCAACCGCACCGTGACCCTGCGCGACTCCTGGGGGCAATGATGGCGCTGCATCTCTACAACACCCTGACCAAGACTAAGGAAGCCTTTACGCCGCTGGTGCCGGGCCAAGTACGGATGTACGTCTGCGGCATGACCGTCTACGACTACTGCCACCTGGGCCACGGCCGCAGCATGGTGGCCTTCGACGTCATCACCCGCTGGCTGCGCCATAGCGGCTACGACCTCACCTACGTGCGCAACATCACCGACATCGACGACAAGATCATCAACCGCGCCAATGCCAACGGTGAGCCCTTCACCGACCTGGTGGGCCGGATGATCGACGCCATGCACGAGGACGAGGCGCGGCTGAATATCCGCAAGCCCGATCAGGAGCCGCGCGCCACCGACCATATCGGCGGCATGCACGCCATGATCCAGACCTTGATCGACAAGGGCTACGCCTATGCCCCGGGCAATGGCGACGTCTACTACCGGGTCAACCGTTTCGCCGGCTACGGCAAGCTGTCGCGGCGGCGGATCGAGGACCTGCGCATCGGTGCCCGCATCGAGCCGGGCGAGGCCAAGGAAGATCCGCTGGACTTCGTGCTGTGGAAGGGCGCCAAACCGGGCGAGCCGAGCTGGCAGTCGCCCTGGGGCGAAGGACGGCCGGGCTGGCACATCGAGTGCTCGGTGATGTCCACCTGCTGCCTGGGCGAGACCTTCGACATCCACGGCGGCGGCAACGACCTGGAATTCCCGCACCACGAGAACGAGATCGCCCAGAGCGAGGCGGCCACCGGCAAGCCCTACGCCAACGCCTGGCTGCATTGCGGGATGATCACCATCAATGGCGAGAAGATGTCCAAGTCGCTGGGCAACTTCTTCACCCTGCGTGAGGTGCTGGAGAAGTACCACCCCGAGGTGGTGCGCTACCTGCTGATCGCCAGCCACTACCGCAGTCCGATCAACTACTCGGAAGACAACCTGCGCGAAGCCAAGGGCGCCCTGGAGCGTTTCTACCATTCGCTCAAGGGCTTGCCCCAGGCGCCGGCCCAGGGTGGTGAAAGCTACGCCGAGCGCTTCGCCCAGTGCATGGACGACGACTTCAACACCGCCGGTGCCTGTGGCGTGCTGTTCGAGCTGGCCCGTGAGATCAACCGCCTGCGTGAGAGCGATCCGGCCGCGGCGGCTGGCCTGGCCGGTCGTCTGCGCGAGCTGGGCGAGGTGCTCGGCGTGCTACAGCTGGAGCCGGAAGCCTTCCTGCGCGCCGATGCGGCGGGCCGGGTGGATGCGGCCGAGGTCGAGGCGCTGATCCAGGCCCGGCTGACCGCGCGTGCCGAAAAGAACTGGGCGGAGTCCGACCGTATCCGTGATCAGCTCACCGCCCTGGGCGTGGTGCTGGAAGACGGCAAGGGCGGCACCACCTGGCGGTTGGCGGAGTAAGCGACGCCAGGGGTGAATCGAAGCACTGCCCGTAGGGTGGATGACGGCGCAGCCTCATCCACGCGCTACGCAACTTGGTAGGTGTCCGTCCCCGGAAAACGCTGCGCGGTTTTCCAGGCTACAGGGCTACGGAGTGCGTCGTAGGGTGGACAACGGCGCAGCCTTGTCCACCACCCCCATCCTCCGTGTTACTTGCGCGGCTTGCCGAAGCCGGGCGCTTTGCGCACCGACTTGACCTTGGGCTTGCCGTCTTCCACCCAGCGACCCAGCGGCTTGTCGGACACCGGCGCGCCGACCTTGGGTTTCTTCGGCTTCTTGGGCTTCTTCATCACCAGTCCGCCCGGGCCGGTCTGGGGAACGCGGTGGTCGGGGATGAAGTCCGGCTCGTCGCGGCGCATGAGGATCTGGCCGATCAGGGTCTCGATGGCCGCCAACTGCTCGACCTCATCGGCGCAGACCAGCGACACCGCCTGGCCCTGGTTGCCGGCACGGCCGGTCCGACCGATGCGGTGGACGTAGTCCTCGGCGACGATGGGCAAATCCAGGTTGACCACCAGCGGGAGGTCCTGGATGTCCAGGCCACGAGCGGCGACGTCGGTGGCCACCAGGATGTCCGCCTCGCCGGCCTTGAAGCGGGCGAGGGCGCGCAGCCGGGCGGGCTGGGGCTTGTCGCCGTGGATGGACTCCGCCGCCAGGCCTTCGGCCTGCAGGGCTTCCACCAGTTGCTCCACGCCCTTGCGCGTCTTGGCGAATACCAGCACCTGCTGGCGGCGTCCGCTGCGATAGAGGTGCAGGAAGAGCTCGGTCTTGCGCTTCTTGTCGACCGGTATCACCCACTGTTTGACGGTGACGGCGGCGGTGTTGCGCGGACTGACGTCGAGGGTCTGCGGATCGCGCAGTACCGGCGCGGCCAGCTGGCGCACGGCATCGGAGAAGGTCGCCGAGAACAGCAGGGTCTGGCGCTTGCGCGGCAGCATGACGAACAACTCGCCCAACTGCCGGGAAAAGCCCAGGTCGAGCATGCGATCGGCTTCGTCCAGTACCAGCACCTGCACCTGATCGAAGCGCACGGCGTTCTGGTTGAACAGGTCGAGCAGGCGCCCCGGGGTCGCTACCAGCACGTCCACGCCCTTGCGCAGCTTCATCATCTGCGGATTGATGCTGACGCCACCATAGGCCACGGCGGTACGCAGCGGCAGGTGCTGGGCATAGTCACGCAGGCTGGCGTGGACCTGTTCGGCCAGTTCGCGGGTAGGGGTGAGGATCAGGGCGCGGATGTGGTTGGGCGCCACCGCCGGACCTTCCTGCACCAGCCGCTGCAAGAGCGGCAGGCCGAAGGCGCCGGTCTTGCCGGTACCCGTCTGGGCCGCGGCCAGCAGATCGCGACCGGCCAGCACGGCCGGGATCGCCTGGCGCTGAATGGGAGTAGGGGAGCTGTGCTCCAGGGCGGTGAGCGCCTGCAGCAGGGGATCGATGAGGCCGAGGTCGGCAAAGGTCATGACAGGCCTGGATGGCGACGAAAAGGGAGCGAATTCTAGGCCGACTGTGATGCGCGCTCAAACTTTGTAGCCAGGCGGCGGCTGCGCGCTGAATCCCGGCGCGGCATAGTGGTCAGTTCTGCGGCCACAGGAGACCCTATGATCGACGCGAGTGCCTTACCCCCGGTATTGGCTGGTCCGCTGCTGCGGCGGGTCGAGTCATCGCGGCTGCTGCTCTGGCTGGTGACCACCGGCGCCGAGGCGCCTGGTCCGCGGTTTTGGCAGGACGAGGTAGAACTGGCAGTGCGTAGCGAGGTGCGTTGCCTGCGGCTGGGCGAACAGGCCTATCTACAGTTGATCGAGGTCTGGCCGGAGGCGGCGTTGCCGACGGATGTCTTCATCGACTACGACGTGCAACTGCCTGCTGGCGGGATGCGCGACTGGGCGCCGCATCTGCTCGACACCCAGGGCGAGCTGCCACGTTTCGTCCTGCGACGGCGCTTCGATCATCTGCTCCACGGCTCCTGCCGCAAGCCCCATCACGCCTCGCCCGACGGCCTGGTCGCGGTCGATCGTCTGCTGCAGGGCTGCAACACCGCCCAGGAACGGCCGGCGGCTTTGCTGCTCACCGGCGACCAGGTCTACGCCGACGACGTGGCCGGGCCCATGCTGCTGGCCGTGCAGGCGCTGATCCGCCGCCTCGGGCTATATGGCGAGTTGCTCGAAGGCGCTGTGGTGGCGGACAGCGAGGCCCTGATGGCCCATGCGGCCAACCTCTACCATCGCGAGGACCTGCTGCCGGCCTTCAAGTCCAACCGGGCGCTGCGCGAACGTTTCTTCGGGGGAGTGGAGAAGCCGATCTTCACCTCCACCAATGCGCACAATCACCTGGTGACCCTGAGCGAGGTCCTGGCCCTGTACCTGCTCTGCTGGTCGCCCGCGCCCTGGACCCTGATCGACGTCGAACCGCCGGCGCTGGACGAACAGGACCGCGAGCGCTATGCCCGGGAGTCGCGCTGCATCGAGGCCTTCGTCGCGACGCTGCCCCAGGCGGCGCGCGCCCTGGCCAGCGTACCGACGCTGATGATCTTCGACGACCACGATGTCACCGACGACTGGAACCTGTCCGCGCGCTGGGAAGAAACCGCCTACGGCCATCCCTTCTCGCGGCGGATCATCGGCAATGCGCTGCTGGCCTATCTGCTGTGCCAGGCCTGGGGCAATGCGCCCGAGTCGGTGGCCGAGCCCCTGGCAGCCACGGAGCGACTGCTGGCCACGGCGGTGGACGATGGCCAGCTGGATTGCCCGGTGCAGAACGCCTGTATCGATGACCTCCTGGATTTCCAGGGTTGGCACTACGTGCTCAAGACCGAGCCGCCGCTGATCGTGCTGGACACCCGCACCCGACGCTGGCGCAGCGAGCGCCGGCTCGAACATCCCTCAGGGCTGATGGACTGGGAGGCCCTGTGCGAGCTGCAACAGGATTTGCTGGACCATCCCTCGGCGGTGATCGTCTCGGCCGCGCCCATGTTCGGCGTCAAGTTGATCGAGGCGGTGCAGCGCATCTTCACCTGGTTCGGCCAGCCGCTGATGGTGGACGCCGAGAACTGGATGGCCCATCCCGGTGCGGCCAAGACCATGCTCAATATCTTCCGCCACCGCCGCACCCCGGGTAACTACGTGGTGCTCTCCGGTGACGTCCACTATTCCTTCGTTTACGACATCCGCATCCGCGATAGACGCGGCGAGCCGCGGCTCTGGCAGATCACCAGCAGTGGCATCAAGAACGAATTCCCGCCGCGCCTGCTGGCGACGCTGGACCGGCTCAATCGCTGGCTCTACGCACCCTGGTCGCCGCTCAATGGCTTCACCAAGAGACGTCGCTGGGAACTGCAGCCACGGCTACCGAATCGGCGTGATGCCGGTGAGCGGCTGTGGAACGGCGCTGGCATCGGCCAGGTGCTGCTGGACGCGGAAGGCCGGCCGGCGGTGATTCGCCAGCACAATGCCGATGGTTCGCCGGCGACGGAGTTCGTCGAGCGGACCTAGCGCTGCTGCAACCAGCGCAGCACGCCTTGTCCCGCCACCCGCCCGCTGGCGAAGCAGGCCGTAAGCAGATAGCCGCCGGTGGGCGCCTCCCAATCGAGCATCTCGCCCGCGCAGAAGATGCCGGGCAGTTGCCTGAGCATCAGGCCCTCATCCAGCGCTTCCAGGGGGACACCGCCAGCGCTGCTGATGGCCTCGGCCAGCGGGCGCGGCCTTACCACCGTAAGGGGCAGGGCTTTGCAGGCCTGGGCCAGCCGGCTCATGTCCTGGAAGGCCTCGGCCGGCGCCAGTTCGCGGAGCAGGGCAGCCCGGGCGCCCTCGATCCCGGCCTGGCGGCGCAGGTGGTTGGCGAGCGATTGACTGCCCCTGGGCTTGGCGAGGGCGCGGCTGAGATCGGCGAGCTCCCGTTGCGGGGCGAGGTCCAGTGTCAGGGTGGCCTGACCGTCGCGGGCGATGGCCGCACGGATCTCTGCCGACAAGGCATAGACGAGGCTGCCTTCGATCCCGCTCTCGGTCAGCACGAATTCCCCTTGGCGCGGCGGCTGGCCGGGCAAGGCGAGAGTGGCGGGCTTGATGGGGGCGCCGGCATGGCGGGTCTTGAGCAAGTCGCTCCAGCCCGCCACCTCGAAACCGCAATTGGCCGGCTCCAGGGCTCGCAGTGCGATGCCCCGCTCAGCCAGCAGTGCCTGCCAGGCGCCGTCCGATCCTAGGCGCGGCCAACTGCCGCCGCCGAGCGCCAGCACGCAGGCCTGGGCCTGGACGCTACGCTCGCCGTCGGGCGTGGCCAGGCGCAGCCTGCCCTCGGCGTCCCAGCCGAGCCAGCGACTGCGGGTATGGATGCGCACGCCCTGGTCGCGCAGCCGATGCAGCCAGGCACGCAACAGCGGTGCGGCCTTCATGTCGGTGGGGAAGACCCGTCCCGAGGTGCCGACGAAGGTGTCTATACCCAGCTCATGAATCCAGCGGCGCAGGGCATGGCTGTCGAAGCCGTCGAGCCACTGGCTGACGGCGATCTCGCGCTCGCGATAGCGTTGGCGGAAGGCGGGCTGGTCTTCGGCATGGGTGATATTCATGCCACCGACGCCCGCCAGCAGGAACTTGCGGCCCACCGAGGGCATGGCGTCAAAGAGCTCCACCGCCAGGCCCGCGGCGGCCAGGGTCTCGGCCGCCATCAGGCCGGCGGGGCCACCCCCGATGACGACGACAGGGGCGGAGGAGGAAGGTGACATGGCGGCATCCAGGGACTACGGAAAAGCCGCCATTGTACGCGAGGCTGTTAGACCACGCCGGCCTGACCGAGGGGCGCCGCCAGCGGCTCTTCCAGGCGCTCCGGAATGATCGGCTCGGTCCGCCCGGGCGTGAGGATCACCTTGCGGCAGTCCTCCTGCTTCTTGTCGAAGATCTTGTAGCCGTCGACCGCCTGCTCCAGGGACAGCCTATGGGTAATGATCGCCTCCGGCGCCAGGTCGCCGCGCTCGATGTGTTCGAGTAGCTCCGGCAGGTAGCGCTGCACGTGGGTCTGGCCCATCTTGAAGGTCAGGCCCTTGTCGAAGGCATCGCCGAACAGGAAACCATGGATGAAGCCGGCATAGACGCCCGGCACGCTGACGCTCCCCCCGCGGCGGACCGCGGCGATGCACTGGCGCAGGGCCTTGCCGCTGCTGCCTTCCAGCTTCAGGTTGGCGAGGATGGTCTCGGTGGTGCTGCCCTTGGCCTCGAAGCCCACGGCATCCACCACGCCGTCCACCCCGCGCTTGCCCGGCGTTTGTTCGATGATGGTGGCGGCCGGATCGTCGTCTTCGTCGAAATTGATCGGGATGACGCCATAGGTCTGCTGGGCATAGGCCAGGCGATAGGGGTGGTGATCGACCATGAAGATGCGCTCGGCGCCGAGCATCTTGGCGCAGGCTGCCGACAGCAGGCCCACCGGTCCGGCGCCATAGATGGCGATGCTCGAGCCCTGGCCGATGCCGGCATTGAGCACGGCCTGCCAGGCGGTGGGCAGGATGTCGGAGAGGAACAGCACCTTCTCGTCGGCCAGGGTGCCCGGCACCTTGAAGGGCCCGGTGTTGGCCTTGGGCACCCGCACGTATTCGGCCTGGCCGCCCGGCACGCCGCCATAGAGATGGCTGAAGCCGAACAGCGCTGCGCCCGGGGGAATCTGTTTCTTGTTGAGGATGGCGCCACGCCCAGTGTTGGTGGTCTCGCAGGCGGCGTAGAGATCCTGGTTGCAGAAGAAGCAACTGCCACAGGCGATGACGAAGGGGATCACCACGCGGTCGCCTTTCTGTACCGCGGTGACCGCCGGCCCGGTTTCCTCGACGATGCCCATGAATTCGTGGCCGAAGATGTCGCCGTGCTCAACGGTGGGAATCTTGCCGCGATACAGGTGCAGGTCCGAGCCGCAGATGGCCGTGGCGGTCACCCGCAGGACGATATCGTCGGCGTCCTGAATGGCGGGGTCGGGTACGGTATCGACGCGGACATCGTGGGCACCGTGATAGGTCAAGGCTCGCATGGCGGTCTCCGTTAGGCTGAATTCACCTAGGGTGGAGCCCGCCTCGGTAGGCGCGGTTCCTGTGCCTCTGACCGGTGGTATGCCGTCAGGATGCCCCTTTTTCGCAGTTTTTCGGCGCTGTTTCGCATGCCAGAGCCCGGCAGGCGAGACGGCCTCAACGGTTGCGGATGTACACCGCCTTGCCGGCACTGCCATCGGCCGGATCGCGCTCCTGCACCTCGAAGCGATCGCCATGGGCCTTCACCAAGCCGCTGAACTTGCGGTGACCATAGAGACGGGCATCGAAATCCGGGCGGACCTTGCCCAGGTTGGCGCCGACCATGCCCAGGTTGGCCCAGCCGCCCTCGTCCGAAGCATCTTCCACCGCCTGTTCGATCAGCTTGAGGATGGTGCTCAGCTTTGGCTTGCCGCGATTGGTGGTAGCCGGCTTGTCGGTGGCGCTGGTGGCTTCGCGCGACTCTTCGCGCGGCTTCGACCTGAGGATCTCGGTATAGATGAATCTGTCGCAGGCCGAGACGAAGGGGTCCGGCGTCTTCTCTTCGCCGAAGCCATAGACCGTCAGCCCTTCCTCGCGCAGTCGCGCGGCCAGGCGGGTGAAGTCGCTGTCGCTGGAGACCAGGCAGAAGCCGTCGAAGCGGCGGGTGTAGAGCAGGTCCATGGCGTCGATGATCAGGGCGCTGTCGGTGGCGTTCTTGCCCTTGGTGTAGCCGAATTGCTGCACCGGTTGGATGGAATGGTCGAGCAGCACCTTCTTCCAGCTGTTCAGTTGCGGCTGGGTCCAGTCGCCATAGATGCGCTTGACGCTGGCCACGCCGAAACGGGCGATCTCGGCCATGAGGCCGTCGACGATGGACGCCGGGGCGTTGTCGGCGTCGATCAGCACGGCCAGGCGCGCCTGGCTCGATTCGGCGGGTTTGGTGGTCTTGCTCATGGGAACTCCCGTTCAGTTCAGGCCCAGCTCGTGCCAGACCTGGGTAGCCGTGTGATGCAGAATGCCGTGGCGCCGGGCCAGGGCCACGCGATCGGCGCAGTAACCGCCGCCGATCACGCCTACCACCGGTATATCCGCCGCCAGGCAGCGTCGCAAGACGAAGCCGTCACGGGCGGCGAGCCCCGCGTCGCTCAGGTCCAGATAACCCAGGGCGTCGTCACGGTGCACGTCCACGCCGGCGTCATAGAGCACCACGTCCGGTTGATAGAGGGGCAGCAGATAGCTCAGGGCCTCATCGAGCACCCGCAGATAGCCCGCGTCGTCCAGGCCGCGCGGCAGGGGAATGTCCCAGTCGCTCTGGGCCTTGCGCGCCGGATAGTTGGTCGCACAGTGCAAGGACACGGTGATGGCGTCCGGCACCTCGGCGAGGATGCGCGCCGTGCCATCGCCTTGGTGCACGTCGCAATCCAGGATCAACACCCGTCCGGCGCGACCGCTTTCCAGCAGCGACAGGGCCAGGATGGCCAGGTCGTTGAAGATGCAGAAGCCGGCCGGGTAGTCGTGGTGGGCGTGATGGGTGCCCCCGGCGAGATGACAGGCCAGACCATGGCGTAGCGCCAGGTCGAGGGTGAGCAAGGAACCGCCCACGGCGCGGATGGTGCGGCGTACCAGGGGTTCGCTCCAGGGCAGCCCCAGTTGGCGCTGCAACGGCGGCGCCAGCTCGCCCGCCTTGAAGGCCTGGATGTAGGAAGGCGCATGAGCCAGGGCGAGCAGCTCGTCCGGACAGGGTTCGGGCCGATGCCAGTTATCCGATCCCAGGATGCCGCTGGTGCTCAGGTGCTCCTGTAGCAGCCGAAACTTCTCCATCGGAAAGCGATGGCCGGCGGGGAAGGGCGGGCTGTAGTCCTCGTGGTAGACCAGCGGCAGGCGGGTGCTCAAATCACCAACAGCTCCAGAATGAACCAGACGATGCCGGTGCAGAAGCCCAGCGCCAGGAGGAACAACAGGCCGTCGCGGGCGATGAGCGACAGGGCGAAGGAGGTCAGCGCCAGACCCGCCGTGGTGTTGGCGAAGGGCACCAGGTCCAGCACCGGCATGGTCGCCGCGATGAGGATGCAAAGTAGGGCGGTGACGAAATGAGCCGGCCGCGAGGTGAGTACTCGCAGGCGCGGCCTGACCACCTTGTCCACCCACCGCGCGGGCTTCTGCATCAGCCTGAGCGATTTGCGCAGCTTGCGGCGCGAGACGTTACGCTCCAGCACCCAGCGGGGCAGCCAGAAATGGTCGCGGCCGAGCAGCAACTGGCCACTCACCAGCATCACGAAGACGGCGATGGCCGTGGCGATACCCGGGATACCGGTGAGCGGCGAAATGGCCAACACCCCCGGCAGCAGGATCATGGGGCCGAAGGAGCGGCTGCCGATGGCATCGATCAAATGCTGCACCGACACCTGTTCGGGGCTGTTGCCCACCCGTTCCAGGCAGGCAAGGAAACTCTGGAGATCGACCGGACCCGCAGGCCCGGTGTCGCAGCTGGCGGCGTCGCGCTCCAGGGCCTCGTCCCTCATGGCTGGGCGCTGTCCAGCATGTGGCGGATGGCGCGGGTCAGATCCTGGCGGCCATAGGGCTTGTTGAGGATCTGAAAGCGCTCACCGCCGCCTTCCTCGAGTTCGAGGGCGTTGTTGGCATAGCCCGTGGTGAGCAGGATGCGCAGACTCGGCTGGCGCCGCTGCGCCTCCTTGGCCAGCATGACCCCATTCATCCCACCCGGCATGATCAGGTCGCTGAACAGCAGATCGATGGAGCTCTCACGGGCGAGCAGATCGAGGGCCTGCTGGCCGTTATAGGCCACCAGTACCCGATAGCCGCCTTCCTCCAGAATGGCTTGCGCCAGGGCGGCCACATCCGGTCGGTCATCCACCACCAGGATGGTTTCCGAACCGCCCTTGTCTTCATGGGCGACCGGCAGCGGGGCGGGATGCTCCCTGACCTGCTCTTCGGAGACGGGGAAATAGAGTCGCACGCAGGTGCCCACGCCGACCTCGGAATACAGCCGGACCAGACCGCCCGACTGCTTGAGAAAGCCATAGACCATCGACAGCCCCAGACCGCTGCCCTGGCCCTCGTCGCGGGTGGTGAAGAAGGGATCCAGCGCCCGGCCCAGGATGTCGGTGGACATCCCGCCACCAGTGTCGGTCAGCGCGATGCAGACGTAATGCCCTTGCGACAACCCACCGTGCGCCAGGTCCTGGCCGGTGACCTCGATGTTCAGGGTTTCCAGCGTCAGGGTGCCGGTCCCGCGCTCCAGCATCGCCAGGCGCGCGTTGTCGACGATGTTGAGCAGGGCGGTTTCCAGTTGGATCGGATCGAGACGGCAACTCCACAACCCCGGGGCCGGTCTGAAAATGAAGCGGAAGGGATCGCCGAGCGCCTTGGCCAGGCGCGCCTGACGCATCGTGATCAGCTTGTTCAGATCCACCGCCCTTCCGGTCAGGCGCTGCTTGCGGGCGAAGGCCAGCAGTTGCTGTGTCAGGGTTGCCGCCCGATTCACCGCGTCACGGGTATTGTCGACATGGCGCTTGGCTTTATCGCGGTCCAATTCGGGTCGATCCAGATTGATCCTCAGGATATCCAGATAGCCGACCATGACCTGCAGCAGATTATTGAAGTCGTGGGCGATGCCCCCGGTGAGCTGCCCCAGGGCTTCCATCTTCTGCGCCTGGCGCAGGGCGTCCTCGGCATCGCGCCGCCGGGAGACGTCCAGTTGCGAGGCGAAGTAATAGATCAGCTCGCCCTGGGGATCGAGCACCGGCGAGATGAACAGCGCGTTCCAGAAGGTCGTACCGTCCTTGCGGTAATTGAGCAGCTCGACGTTGCAATCGCGCTGCTCACGCAGGGCATTGCGGATCTCGGCGATATGCTCCTGCTGGGTATCGGGGCCCTGCAGGAAGCGACAGTTGCGGCCCAGCACCTCGGCGAGCTCGTAGCCGGTGGTCCGCAGGAAGGCCTCGTTGGCGAAGATGATGGGGTTGTCCGGCTGGTGCGGGTCCGTCACGATCATCGGCATACGGGTCTTCTTTACCGCAGCGAAGAAGATGTCGTTGTGTCCGAGACCCTTGCCCAGCTCCGCGATCTGCGACGACGCGGACGGTACGGGAGAGGATGCGGGTGAGGTTTCGGTCATGGAAGGACGCCTGAGATCGGACAGCGGTAACCTCATTGTGACCATTATTCCGCCGACTAGCTCCACCAATCATCGTCATACGATGAGTACGGCTCGTAGATGCAGGCAGATCACGCAGCTTATCGCTGGTTTTGCGTATGATGGCCGCTCTCTGTCAAGGAACCCTCCCATGAGCAAGGTACTGGAAAACCTGGTCGACCTGCTGACACTCGAATCCCTGGCGCCCGATCTGTATCGGGGCGGCAGTCAGGATCTGGGCTTTCCGCAGCTCTTCGGCGGACAGGTATTGGGACAGGCGTTGTCGGCTGCCAGTCAAACGGTACCGGTGGAGCGGCGCGTTCACTCTCTGCATGGCTACTTCCTGCGCGCCGGCTCGGCGGTGGAGGCCGTGACCTATCAAGTGGACCGGATCCGCGACGGTGGCAGTTTTTCCACCCGTCGGGTCACCGCCTTCCAGGGCGAGCAGCCGATCTTCTTCTGCAGCGCGTCCTTCCATATCGAGGAACCGGGCTTCGAGCATCAGACCAGCATGCCCCAGGTGCCTGCCCCTGAAGCCCTGCAATCGGAGATCGCCCATGCCCAGCGCTACGCCGAGCAGATTCCGGCGCCGCTGCGTGACAAGCTACTGGGGCCGCGGCCGATCGAGATGCGTCCGGTGGTCTTCACCGATCCCTTCAAGCCGGAGATCAGCGAACCGGTCAGGCACGTCTGGTTCCGTGCCACCGGCGATCTACCCGACCAGCCCGCGCTGCATCGCTATCTGCTGGCCTATGCCTCGGACTTCAACCTGCTCCCGAGCTCCTTGCTACCCCACGGCACCAGCTTCTGGGACCGCTCGTTGCAGATCGCCAGCCTCGACCATGCGGTATGGTTCCACCGGGATTTCCGCCTGGACGACTGGTTGCTGTACGCCATCGACAGCCCTTGGGCCGGCGGCGCCCGCGGCCTGTGCCGAGGCAGCATCTACACGCGCGATGGCCAACTGGTCGCCTCGGTCGCTCAAGAGGGACTGATCCGCAAACGCAGCTGAGCGAAAGCCCTCTAGCGGCTATTTGCGCAGTACACTTATAGGCTCATGCCTTCGAAGGGCTGAACGAGCACGGTCGTGGTCGTCCCAGACACAACATCAGTTTGAGGCATCGTTCTTGAATCAACTTGAGCGCGTCGTAACCGGTATCCAGGGGCTGGATGAGATCTTGAAAGGAGGCCTGGTTGCCGGTGCCTCCTATGTCATCCAGGGGCGCCCGGGCTCCGGTAAATCGATCATGGCCAACCAGATCGCCTTCAACCACGTGCGTAACGGCGGTCGGGTGCTCTTCGCCACCATGTTGTCGGAAACCCACGAGCGGATGTTCCAGTTCTTCTCCACGCTGGATTTCTTCGACCGATCCTGCATCGGCGACCAAGTCCAGTATCTCAGCGCCTTCGACACCATGGAAGGCGAGGGGCTGGATGAGGTGGTGCGTCTGTTGCGCCGAGAGATCAGTCGACAGAAGGCCAGCCTGTTGGTGGTGGATGGCCTGCTCAATGCCCGCTCGCGTGCGGAAACGCCCATCGACACCAAGAAATTCATCGCCGAACTCCAGGGCCACGCGGCCTTCGCCGGCTGTACGGTGATCTTCCTCACCAGCGCGCGGCTCGAAGACGGCAGCCCCGAACACACCATGGTCGATGGCGTGTTGGATCTGCACGAAGAAGAAATCGGCAGCCGCACCATCCGGCGCCTGGCCCTGCGCAAGACCCGCGGTAGCGGCGCGCTACCGGGCTTTCATGAATTCACCATCTCCAACGTCGGCATCACGGTGTTTCCGCGTCTGGAAACGCTCTATCGCAATCCCTCGGCGGGTTCGAGCTACAGGGTCAGCAACCAGCGGGTGACCAGCGGTATCACGTCGCTGGACAGCATGGTCGATCAGGGCCTGCCGGAGAGTTCGACGACCCTGATCATCGGGCCCTCGGGATCCGGCAAGACCTCGATCAGCCTGAATTTCCTGACTGCCTGTACGCCGGAAGAGCCAGGCCTGATGTTCGGCTTCTACGAGCCCCTGGAGCGACTGCATCTCAAGGCGGACTCGCTGGGGCTCGATCTGGCCGGCCGGGTGAAGGAGGGCGCCGTTCACGTACATTGGCAGCCCACCACCGAACTGCGTATCGACGAGGTCGGGCTCAAGCTGCTGGCATTGATCCAGCAGCATGGCATCAAGCGACTGGTGATCGATAGCCTAGGCGCCATCGCCCGTTTCGCCATCCCGCAAGGACGGCTCATCGAATACTTCAGCGCGCTACTGAACGAGCTCCGTACCCAAGGCGTCACAGTTCTAGCCACCTGGGAGTTGCGTGACGTGTTTGGCGCGGACATAGCAGCCCCGGCGCCCGAACTTTCCAGCATGGTGGACAATCTCATCCTGCTGCGTTTCGTCGAGGCGGAGGCGGAGATCAAACGAGTCCTGTCCATTCTCAAGATGCGCGACAGTCTCTATGACCCCTCGCTCCGTGAATTGGTAATGGGCCACTCGGGAATCGAATTGAAAAAGGCGTTCAAAGACATGGTGAAAGTGCTTTCAGGTTCAGCCATGCCCTCAGCGCAGCCATGATCGCGTCGGATGGGAGAGTTTCCAAATGACGACGATACTGGTAGTCGACGACGAATTTCTGATAGCGGACATCCTGGCCTTCGCCCTCGAAGACGAAGGCTACATGGTGGTCAAGGCGAGCAATGGTCGCCGTGCGCTGGATGTGTTCGATCGCGAGCTACCCTCACTGGTCATTACCGATTTCATGATGCCCGTGATGAATGGCCGTGAACTGGCCGAAGCGCTGCGGGAACGTCAGGGTCTGCAGCACCTGCCCATCATCCTCATGAGTGGGGCCCAGGCTCATCTGGGGCAGGAGAGCGCGGAATTGTTCGATGCCGTCTTCCAGAAACCTTTCAACATCGGCGACATCGTGGATACCGTGCGCAAGTACCTCATTCTCTAAGGTCGTTGCAGCCCCAAAACAAAAGGGCCTGTCAGACAGGCCCTTTTGTTTTGGGGCTGGCGCATTCGCCAGCCCCGCGTCCTGGATCAGGAGCGCGAAAGCAGTACGCCGAGGACGAAGCCAATGCCACCGGCGACGGCCAGGGCGGTGAAGGGCTTGTCGGCGGTCATGTTGCGAGCGCAGTCGATGGCCTGGCCATACTGCTGCTGTACCTTGCCCTCCAGTTGGCGGGCCTTACCCTCGGCCTGCCAGTCGGCATTGCCGGTCGCGGCGCCGAAGCTATCCTGGACCTTGCCGGTGGCGTCCTTGGCACTGCCTATGATTTGATCGGTATTCATGAATGCACCTCGTGTTGTGGAAACGGGGAGGGTCATGCCAAGCGGCATGCTTCCTCTATTGATCCGCGCCAGACGCATTTCGTTCAGGTTCAATTCGTTGTTCGCGATATTCATCGCGGTTTCTACCGAGAGGATCCATGATCTCCAGTCGTCATTACGCCCTCTGCCTGTTCCTGATCCTGACCGGCTGTACCACCTCGCAGCCGCCGCCCGCGCAGCCCGCTACCGACGCCGAGGATCTCTTCGCCCGTCCAGTGGTTGCCGATAGCGTTCTGCGCGACGCTTCCCGTCTACAACTGGCGCTGGCCCTGCCGGAGGGCGGCACGGCACTGGTGGCGGTGGACTGTACGAAGGACGAGGGCGAACTGCTCTATCTGGATGGTGCGCAGCGAGTCTATCCGGGGCGGGTGAATGGCTATGCCGCACCGCTGTCCCTCAGTCCGCCCAAGGTGGCCGCCCTCAAGCACAATCCCCAGGTACAGGCGCTCTGCGCGCAGCCATTCAGCTCTGATTGGCGTGCCCTGGCCAGTGCGCCGGGCGGTGACACCCTGGTCCTGGACCGCAACAGCCTGATCGACGTCGACGGTGTACGGCGGTTCTGGGGTGGCCAGCAACTGGGCGCGGCGGTGCAGACCCCGCGTTATGGCGCACCGGTACGGCAATGGCGCGAGTCCTTGGCGGCGGACTGTACGGCGCGGCGCTACACGCTTGCGGCCCGCTATGGCCTCGATGCCAGCGGCCGTATCGTCGATGGCCAGCTCGCTACGCCAACCCAGGAAGCCTTCGCCAGCGCGCCCCTCGAGCGGCGGACATTGCTGGAAGCCGCCTGTGATCGGCGTGATGCCTTGTTGGCAGCGCCGCGGATGCAGGCGTTGACGGCCGAGGCGCCGCCGGCAAAGGTACCAGCTCCCCTGGCCGAGCTGCCGGCGGCGCGACCTCAGCCGCTGCAGGCCATCCAGTCACTTGGCTTGCCGGCTGCCCGTGTTCCGCTGCAGCGCTTCGTGGAGGAAGGAGAGAGTCGCTACGAGGGGCAGAGCCATCCCTATCGCCAAGAGGTGCAGGTAAGCCCCGGCAGCGCACCGGGGCTCTTGCGGCTGACTGCGCAGGGCAAGATGGCACGGGTGGATGCGCTCAGCTGGCGTGGCCTGTTCGATCTGGTACGGCGTACCCGGGTGGACAATGGCAGCCTGCCGGTCGAAGAACTGGCCACCCTCGATCAATTGACCTTCAGCGGCAACTGGCGCGCGCTCACCGTGGGCAGCCAAGTGGGCTACCAGGCGCGCCAGACTCTGACGGGCACCTTGAAGGACACCGAGCAGCGTGACATCAAGGTGACCTGCAAGGTGGTGGGCGAAAGCGAAGCGCGCCGCATCCTGGCGTCCCTGAACGGTCGCGCCAAGACCTTGGAATGTCGACACGGCGAAGCCGCGAATGCACCGGCGAGCCGCTGGGTCTATCTGGAGGATTACGGCTTCTTCCACCTGATCCGCATGGGGGCAGGCGGCGCCATGGGGTTGGAGAAGCATCTCAGCCTGGTGCAGTAAGACAGGCGCACGACCCGGATTCGTACTTCTCAGGCGAGTCCGGTTCCTCACTTATAATTACCTTTTAAGTAAATATACCTATCCAAAAAGCGTCTTTTTAGCGGATTAGTACCAGGAGTACGCTGTGTCTATCGAAACAGCATCACCAAGAGGTATTCGCTATGAAAGTTATAGGTATGCAAGCGCTCGTTGCCGTCGTCTTCATGGGCCTGCTGTCCGGCACGGCATCTGCGGCCAATCGTGATCTGTCCAGCAAACCCATTCGTGCCAATGCCCAGGCACAGTTCCAATCCGAGCATCAGGCTAGGGTCTCCGCGCTTTACCAGAACAACACCAACTGAGGTTGGTACCCGTCACGACGCCTTGGCGATCCACTCATCGCCGGGGTGTCGTTCTTGTCGTGCCCGCAGCCCCGTCTGTCTTCAGTAGATGCGTTCTGCTGGTCTTTACAGCATCCGATAACCCTTGCTCCAGAGCACTCGGCTCGGCAGTCTGTATGACTCCAAGGTGTCCGAGGCAAGACGATGAGAATCGGTGAGCTGGCCAAGCGTACCGACTGCGCGGTCGAGACCATTCGTTATTACGAGCGTGAGGGGCTACTGAACCCGGCGGCTCGTAGCAGCAGCAATTACCGTCGCTATGACGAAAGTCATGTGGAGCGTCTGGTTTTCGTGCGCCATTGCCGATCACTGGACATGACGCTGGAAGAAATCCGCGCACTGTTGACGCTGCGCGATACGGCCGAGCCCGGCTGCGACCAGGTAGATGCCTTGATCGGTGCCCACCTCCACCATGTGGAGGTCCGTATCCGCGAATTGAACCAGCTGCGTGAACAACTGGTGACATTGCGCCGCCAGTGCCAGGGTGAGGGCGAAGGAGACCGCTGCGGCATCCTTCGCGAACTCAGTCAGCCGGCTGCGCCCTCACCGACCACGGCGCAGTGCAGTGCTGCCGGGCACGCCCATGTACCCGGCACCCACCGGCTGCACGATTAGAGCGTTTCCGCCCAGAGATCGTATTCGTCGGCGTCGGTGACCCGCACCCAGATCTTGTCACCAGGCTTGAGCGGCGTTTCGCTGTCGACGTAGACGTTACCGTCGATCTCTGGGGCATCGGCATAGGAGCGGCCGATGGCGCCCTGGTCGTCGACTTCGTCGATCAGGACTTCGATCTCGCGCCCGATCTTGAGCTGCAGGCGAGCGGCGGAGATGGTCTGCTGGTGGGCCATGAAGCGCTCCCAGCGGCCCTGCTTGACGTCATCCGGGACCGGCTCGAGACCCAGGTCGTTGGCCGGTGCCCCTTCGACCGGCGAGTACTGGAAGCAGCCGACACGATCCAGCTGGGCTTCGGTGAGCCAATCCAGCAGATACTGGAAGTCTTCCTCGGTCTCGCCGGGGAAGCCGACGATGAAGGTGGAGCGGATGGTCAGCTCCGGGCAGATTTCCCGCCAGCGCTTGATGCGGGCCAGGGTCTTGTCTTCGAAGGCCGGGCGCTTCATGGACTTGAGCACCTTGGGGCTGGCGTGCTGGAAGGGGATGTCCAGATAGGGCAGCAGCTTGCCGGCGGCCATCAGCGGGATGACATCATCGACGTTGGGGTAGGGATAGACATAGTGCAGACGCACCCAGACACCCATGCCCGACAGCGCCTCGCACAGCTCCAGCATGCGCGTCTTGACCGGCTGGCCATTCCAGAAGTCCAGCTTGTACTTGAGGTCCACGCCATAGGCACTGGTGTCCTGAGAGATCACCAGCAACTCCTTGACTCCGGCCTTGACCAGGCGCTCCGCCTCGGACAGCACATCGCCCACCGGCCGGCTGACCAGCTTGCCGCGCATGGAGGGGATGATGCAAAAGCTGCAGCTGTGGTTGCAGCCTTCGGAAATCTTCAGGTAGGCGTAATGACGCGGGGTCAGCTTGATACCCTGCGGCGGTACCAGGTCGATCAGCGGATTGTGCTCGAGCTGCGGCGGCACCACCTCGTGCACGGCGCTGACCACCTGCTCGTACTGCTGCGGCCCGGTCACCGCCAGTACGCTGGGATGCACGCCGCGGATATTGCCTTCGTCCACGCCCATGCAGCCGGTGACGATCACCTTGCCGTTCTCGGCGATGGCCTCGCCGATGGCGTCCAGAGACTCGGCCTTGGCGCTGTCGATGAAACCGCAGGTGTTGACCACCACCACATCGGCGTTTTCATAGGTCGGCACGATCTCGTAGCCTTCCATGCGCAGTTGGGTGAGGATGCGCTCGGAGTCGACGGTGGCCTTGGGGCACCCTAATGATATAAATCCTACACTCGGTGCTTTGCGCTCAGTCTGGATTGTCATAAGGCTTAACTCGGCGGTTTTACAGCGAAAATTGGCGCGGGACTATACAGTATTTTGGGCGACATTTGACGTTTTTCGTCGGTCGCATTTGCCGGTTGTCTGTCTGCGGAGGCGGCGGGCTGCTTTTGATGGGGTTGGGCGTGAGGCGGACATCACTTCTGCATGTGACGGCAGATAAGCTTCCTGATGGTTTCATAAATAATATATAGTCAGATAGCAGGGGATATTTGGGTTCCGAACTCTTTAAAGAGGACTTTGAGATGGCAACTAATGATAAATTTGTTAAGTTCCTGGAGAATAATGCAGCACAAAGTAATAAAGAATTTGATCCCGCGGTTGAGATTGCTGAATGGCAGACTTTTTTAGACGACCTGTATAGGCAGTTTCAGGTGTGTCTTTCTGCTTACGATGGGGCGGCTTCGATAAAGTGGATATTTAAGGATGTCAGTAGGTCTGAAGAGTCACTTGGTTCTTACACTGTGAAAAGTGCGGTCCTTGAGATGGGGGCTTTGCGTTATGTTTTTGATCCTGTTGGTACGATGCTGATAGGGAGTAAGGGGCGGGTTGATGTGCGTGGGCCTAATAAGGTTGGAATGTTGGCGCTGGTAAAAGGGGCGGGGCCCACAGTGACTATAAAGATAAAAATAGGAGACGCTGTTGAAGAAAGTACTACTTCGATAGGGGGCTCCGTTCCAGCTGATCAGCGTAGTGATGATTGGAAGTGGAAAATTGTAAAACGTATTGGTTCTAGGTTGGAATATAAAGAACTCAGTGAATCTAATATCACTGACTTTTTGATTGATCTTGCATGAAGCGTATCTCCTTTTTGCCCTCTGGACAGCATCAGAGCATCAAGGATATTGCTGAGAATTTTGAAACCATTAGTGATTCGCTATCCTACTACTATACTAGTGTGGAAAGTAAGGCTCTAAATCATCCTTTAAGAACAGAGGAAGAGCTGTCGGAAGGGTATCGCTGCTCTATGCGGGAGCTTGAAATGATGACCTGTTTGGGGCTATTGGCTGCAATTGAGGCTTTATTCAGGCTTGATTATATTGCAAGGGTCGAGAAAAAGCTGAAGGACCCGATGAGTCAGGATTTTCGTCGAATTTATAATCGCCACAAGTTGGATGTTAGGTTTGACGATTTAATCAAGGTTTGGAAGCGTAGACGGCCGACTTTCAGAGTGTACTTTGAACGGCTAACTGTGGCATTACACTTTCGTCACTGGCTTGCACATGGCCGCTACTGGTCGCCGCGACTTGGTCGAAGACATGGATACTTGGATATATATGATCTCGCTTCAAGTATTGAGGATGATGTTTCTTTTGAAGCGCTGTGATCTTGAGGAGGTTTTTTTATTGTAATAGATATTTTAAGGCCGATACTGCCTAGCTATACAGGTCGTATGCTCGATATTGGCACTTAGTCTGAGTTTCTTGAGTGTGTCCCGACGATCACGGTATGGATAAAAAAGGCGCGAAAGTATACAGCTATTTGCGGTTCTCGGACCCACGGCAGGCGTTGGGTAGTAGTGCCGACCGTCAGCTGCAATACGCGCAGACTTGGGCTGCGGCACATGAGCTGGAGCTGGATCAGTCCCTTTCCCTGAAGGACGAGGGGCTATCTGCCTATCACCAGCGGCATATCAAGCAGGGCGCGCTAGGCGCGTTTCTCCGGGCTGTCGACGAAGGGCGCATCCCGGAAGGGTCGGTTCTTATAGTAGAGGGCCTAGACCGATTGAGCCGTGCCGAGCCCATCCAGGCTCAGCTCGCCCAGATCATCAACGCCGGGCTGACCGTGGTCACTGCCTCGGATGGCTGCGAGTACAACCGGGCCAGCCTCAAGGCCCAGCCCATGGACCTTGTGTACAGCCTGCTGGTGATGATTCGTGCTCACGAAGAGTCGGACACCAAGAGCAAGCGCGTCAAGGCCGCGATCCGACGCCAGTGCGAGGGCTGGATCTCGGGCTCCTATCGCGGTCTGGTTCGGAACGGCAAAGACCCTCAGTGGCTGCACTGGAATGGCCAGGCCTGGGAGTTCATCCCGGAACGGCTTGCAGCGGTGAACGCCGCCTTGCAGATGTATCGTCAGGGCGTGGGCGCCACGCGGGCGGTCAAGATCCTGCGCGAGCAGGGGCACATGCTTACCGACTGGGGAATTGCCGGGCAGCAGCTGTATCGCCTGGTACGGCTGCCAGCGCTCCGCGGTGCCAAGCGCGTATCGGTGGATGGGGAAGACTATCTCCTCGAGGAGTACTATCCCCGGGTGCTGACCGATGAAAAGTTCGCCGAGCTGCAGGACCTCACCGGCCAGCGCTACCGGCGGCGCGGCAAGGGCGATATCGTGGGGATCATCACCGGTATCGGCATCACCACTTGCGGCTACTGTGGTACCGCCCTGGTCGCGCAGAACCTGATTAGCCGCGCTGGGCCGGATGGCCGGCTCGCCGATGGCCACCGGCGTCTCCACTGCACCTCTTACAGCAAGAACGCCGGCTGCGGCGCGGGGGGGAGCTGCAGCGTGGTTCCGGTGGAGCGCGCCATTTTGGAATACTGCTCTGACCAGATGAACCTCCAGCGGCTATTCGAGCCGGCTGACGACACCCAGGCTATTCGCCAGCAGCTTGCCGCAGCCCGGCAACAATTGGCGGAGACGGAGCGCCAACTCCAGCGCATCACCGAAGCTCTACTCTCAGACGAAGGCGCAGCGCCGATAGCCTTCCTGCGCAAGGCTCGCGAGCTGGAAGCCCTCCTGAGCGATCAGCAGGTGAAGGTAGTACGGTTGGAGCGCGAGCAGGCTGGCCAGGCTTTGTATCAGCCGCCAGCTAGCGCCGAGCTATGGCAAGAGTTGGCGGGGCGGGCGCTTGCTATGGATGTCGAGGCAAGAGAGCAGGTGCGACAGCTGGTTCTGGACACCTTTCAGAAGATCGTGATTTTTATACGAGGTGTGATGCCGCTCGGGCGTCGGGCGAGCATTATAGATATTCTATTGATTTCCAAAACAAACCAGCGTCGTCATTTAACGGTAAATCGAAGGTCGGGAGTCTGGCAGGTTAGTTTGGGTAGGGAATAGCTTTTATTTTGCTGAAGTGCAGGAAGCATTATGTTATTGGATATATCGTTTGTGTGTAGATGTGGAAAACAATGTGCGTCCACTGTTAATTGTCCTGAGCCGGATTTTGATGTTGAAAGAAATATCGACAGTGGCGTAAGTACTGAAGATTTTGTTTCTTGCGTCTCTTGCCGTCGAGAGTATCGCGTTTCTATAACTAACTTTCAGCAAGGTGTGTATTGCGAAATCGACGATGAGGCAGTGGAGGTTATCTTTGATGTTCCCTATTATGATAGGGACTACACGGATGAAGAGCTGGCTTGGATTATAACTTCCTCCGCTGATTCTCCTTTAGAGGTCTTTCGAAGTCAGCTTGCAAGTGTCGACGCAATTTTGGCATCTAGATTAAGAAACGATGCTCGATTTAGCCTGCATGTCATGGTTTATGCTCATATAGTTGCAGCTATCGAAGGATATCTGTCTTCTACTTTTATTCAGACTGTCACTAATAGCAAAGAGCTTATGAGGAAGTTAGTTGAGACTGATCCTGAGTTTTCTAATAGGTCTATCTCACTTTCCGATGTTTTCAAAGCTGCTGACTCGATAAAAGTCGACGTAGCTAGCTATTTGCAGGATTTAATATTCCATAAAATAGATAAAATAAAGCCGATGTATTTGTCTGTCTTGGAAATTGATTTTGGAGACGTGGCTTGGCTTTTTAGGGCGGTTAGGGTTCGGCATGATTGCGTGCATCGCGCCGGTTATAGGAAGGCTGGTGATAGAGTAGACGTTTCACATGAAGTGATTAATGGTCTAATGAATGACGCAGAAACCTTAGTTAATAAGATAGAGTTTAAAGTGCATGCTTTGAAGCGGCGGTTATACGAATATTGGGAAGCGCCATTCTGACATCTAGTATTGTCGTAATGCCTTCTTAGGGAGGCGTTTGTCAGGTGCTGGAGACGCATAGGAGCCAATGAAAGCGCCGGGAGGATAAGTGTGCACGACTAGGTGCCCTTGCCCCTCCCAGAAATTCTCCTGCACCTCAACGCACACACACCAAGCTGCCTGCTCTACTGCCTTTCCTGCCTCGATCACCTTGCCGCTCTCATCAATGATCGCAAGCCGCGCCGGGGCGCCGTCGCGGGTTTTCACGATGAAGCCGGTGCTCACGGTGGCCTGGATATAGCCGGCTTCCAGTGTGGGGTTGGGGAGCGACTCTTTCATCGAGCTATCTCCTGAGACGAGCAAGTACGAGCCCGATGAATACCCAGGGCCTTGGCCAGCATCCGAGCCTCGTGGCGGACGTCGTCGAGGGCATGGTGTTTGATGCCATGGAACACGACATCCCTCGCCTCTGGGTAGACGTCGAGGATGGTGCGGATGTCGCGCTCTTTGTAGTAGAGCCAGGGGGCGCTGATGCCGAGGGCGGCATAGGCGTTGCGCAAGATCATGCAATCGAAGCTGGGGTCGTTGCCCCATGCCAAGGGAGGCAGTAGTTCCTAGGGCAGCATGGTGAACCAGGTGGAAAAGTCGTTGAGGACATCGGCCAGCGGCTGCTGCTCGTGGCTACCGTTCACCTCCTTGCGGGCGAAGGCGTCTTGGTTCATCCACCATTCGACGGTGCTGGCATCCATAGCGCCGCCGGCGGAGATGCTGCTGGCGAGGCTGATGCGGGCATAGAACTCGCTATTGACCTCGCAGTCGACCAGCGCCACGGCGCCCAGGGTGACGATGGCGGTAGCGTGAATCCTTGGCTGGCGCAGTACCGCGCCGCGGTGCTTGTGGTCGCTGTCACCCTGCTGCTCGCCTGGCCTAGGTATTGGCTGGACGCTCAATGGCTGGCGCCTGGGTGCCCAGGTGTCGGTCGCTCATGCGCAGACAGAGCGAGAGCGTACAGCCCATCAGGCCGACTTGGCCGCCATCTCGAACGCCGTGGCGCCAGGTCTCCGTGGCGCTGACGCAGCAGCAGGCCGCCCAGCAGGCGCTAGTCGCCCTGGACAAGAAATCGACCGAGGAACTGAAGAATGCGAACGCTGAAAATGAACGCCTGAGGGCTCGCCTTGCTGCTGGTGGCCGGGTGCGGGTCACGGACTCCTGTCCAGCCGCCAGCGTGGGTGATGCAGGAGCCGTCGAACTCTCTGCAGAAGCTGGACGCAACGTTCTCGATATCCGAGCCGGTATCATCGCCGACCAAGCTGCTTTGAGGGCGCTGCAGCAATACGTGCGGGAGGTATGCAATAGCCCTTGAAATGCAGATATTAATTTAGAAGTGACGTTGATGCTGAAGCGAAATTATCAGGATAATTTTTGTCCTGGGAATATGCGAGGGAAGTCGGAATGCATGTCTGCAGGTGTGTCTTTATTGTATATCCAAAGGTGAATAATGGAATATATTTTACCTAGTGAGATATGCTCGCAGCTGTGCATGAGAGCTAGCAGATCAAGGCTTTTATGTGCTTCGATGCCAAATGAAGCGGCCAGCTCGAGCATATCTCTATCATCGGTTACTACTGGGATTTTCAGTACGTAACTATGGGCAAGATAATTGGCATCAACCTTTGATGGGCCTGGTAAATCTGTTTCGACATAATCCCAAATAAAGTCAAATGCTTGTTGAATATCTTTTCTTTCTTTTCGAGATAGAGAAACAGTTCGCTGTCGCTCGATTATATGCTCATTTTCAAGTGACCAGGCAAATTTGTTTCGCAGCCTATGACTTGCAAGGATCTCTTCGCCAAGCTGGGCTAGAGCATAAAGACAGTAGCAGGCGGAACCAAATTCAACGCATAAAAAGGGGCGTATTTCGCGAGCTAAACGCAGGTAGCTGTTTGTGTCTATCAGAATCTTTGACTGAGGCATTAAACAAGCTCTGAATGAATACTTCGGGCATCCAGCGTTGGGACATCCATAAGAGTTTGAATAAAGCCAGGGCCTTTTTCAGATACCTTTAGATAGTCTTTTAAGGTATTAAAAAAAGGTGTTTTGAAATTATCATTCACCGCAGATATGTACGAATCGGCCTCTGGGTGGTCTTCATCTCCGAGCAGCATCTTGCTAATCAGCGGGAGTTCTTTATTTACGTTTGCTGCGGCTGCATGAATAGAGAGGTCTAATTTTGTTCTGCCTACATGCAGTGCATAAGCGTTGAGCTGGCAGTGAACCGAATAAGGTGCAATAGCGAACTCGAGTGCCGTTCTTCTAATTTCATTTATCTGGGCGCCGATGCTGCTTTTTTGGATGACTCGCTCATACGTAGATTCTGAAAGTTCATGTGGAAATAAGAGCGCTCCAGCAAAGGCATCCGCAAAGTCCTCTGCTTCTTCACCTCTAAGATCAGGTGCAAGACAGTGTCCCAGTTCATGAGACATCCAAAAGTTAAAATCTAGCGCGTTCGTATCTAAATTCAAATAAACCCAAGTAGTGCGGGAGTCCGGCAGGAAAATGTGGGTAGCATTCTCATGCCTGTTTTTTGATCCCCAGAGTACCGGAATTAAAACCGCTTGGAGAGTCTTAAAATACTCGATCAAATGGTAATATTCAATTCGATCGTTTTTTCCTATACCAATATCGCTGCGTACCTTCAGTGATACTTCTTGAAGGTACGAGTAGTCGCTATTAGGATTTTTCAAAACCGGGGGAGATACGATCTTATCAAATGGAAGATAATCAACAAGATTTCTTAGCATTCGACCCATTGTCTGGGCACGTGCATAATGTGCGTCCGTAGTTTTCGAAGCACGAGCCTTTCGGAATGCCACTACAGGAGCATGAACTTCGCTTTTTTCAACGAGCTCCCCAAATCCAAGATCTAATATCGTCGCCAGCCGCAGCAATTTATCTGGCTTTGGAAATGATTCGTCTTTAAACCATTTCGAAACTGCTTCTCTAGATACGTCAAGACGAGTGGAAAGGGTGGACTGGTTAAGACCTAACCGATCCATCGCTTCATGGATTTTGTCTTTACGAAGAATTTTTTGCATACCGCATGATGCTCCGTCTGTCAACTTTTGTCAACCGGCCTAAGGTGGAACAACATGTGAAAGCCAGGCTAGGTGGTCTTAAGTCGGTATACATCAGTAGTTTTTAGGGGCGCCGAGGCTGACGAAACCGACCTTGGGGGCGGACGCTTGGATGGACATGGGCTAACCTCGGCGTGCGCTCAATAGGTGCCTTGATCAAAAAACGCGCGATTCTAGCCATCTATCCCCTGCTTGGAAGAGGAAAGGACAGCGCATCGATAGCGCAGAGCTTTTTGCCGACAGAAGAGTCTATGTTGCGGAAGGCGCTGCGCTGAGGGGTTGTTTCCCCTGCTGTGCCGGTCTTTCGACTTGATCCCAGCGCCGCTTCGGCGCAGGATGCGCCGATTTTTCGACTCTAGGAGCGTTGCATGAGCCGTCCGGAACACGATAGGGAGCAGGGGGGTAAAGCCCCGTCGGCACTGGGGATGATCGTTCTCGCCACCGGTGTGGTGTATGGCGATATCGGAACCAGTCCTCTCTATACGCTCAAGGAGGTCTTTTCACCGCACTATGGTCTGCCGCTGAACCACGACAGCGTGCTAGGCATTCTTTCGCTGATCTTCTGGTCGCTGATCTGGGTGGTGACCCTCAAGTACATCACCTTCGTCATGCGCGCCGACAACCAGGGTGAGGGCGGGATCATGGCCCTCACCGCCTTGGCCCGCCGCGCGGCTCAAGGCTCGCCGCGCTTGGCCACCACCCTGGTGCTGCTCGGCCTGTTCGGCGCCGCACTCTTCTATGGCGACAGCATGATCACCCCGGCGGTGTCGGTGCTCTCGGCGGTGGAAGGCCTCGAACTGGCATTCGATGGCCTGGACGCCTGGGTCGTGCCCATCGCCCTGATCATCCTGGTCGGCATCTTCGCCATCCAGAAGCGCGGTACCGCGACCATCGGTAAGTTCTTCGGCCCGGTGATGGTGCTCTGGTTCACCTCGCTCGGTGCCCTAGGCGTCTATGGCATCGTCCAGCAGCCCGAAGTGTTGAAGGCCTTCAATCCCTACTGGGCGGTAGAGTTCTTTGTCGCCAATCCGGTGAAGGGCTTCATCGTCCTGGGCGCGGCCGTGCTGGCGCTGACCGGTGCCGAAGCGCTCTATGCCGACATGGGTCACTTCGGGCGCAAGCCCATCGCCCGCGCCTGGTTGCTGCTGGTGCTGCCGGGGCTGGTACTCAACTACTACGGTCAGGGCGCGCTGCTGCTCGCCGATCCCGCCGCGGTGCGCAATCCCTTCTACCTGCTGGCGCCGGAATGGTTGCTGCTGCCGATGATCGGTCTGGCGACCCTGGCGACCGTCATCGCCTCCCAGGCGGTGATCACCGGCGCCTTCTCCATGACTCGCCAGGCCATCCAGCTGGGCTATATCCCGCGCATGCAGATCCAGCACACCTCCAGCCAGGAGCAGGGGCAGATCTATATTCCGCTGATGAACTGGACGCTGATGCTGGGCGTGATCTTCCTGATCCTCACCTTCCAATCCTCCGCCAACCTGGCCGAAGCCTACGGCGTCGCCGTGACCGGTACCATGTTGATCACCAGTTGCCTGGTGTCGGCGGTGATCCTGCTGCTGTGGAAGTGGCCGCGTTGGGCCATGGTCCCGCTGCTGATCGGCTTCCTGCTGGTGGACATCCTGTATTTTTCCGCCAACGCACCCAAGATCTTCTCCGGCGGCTCCTTCCCGGTGATCGCCGGTATCATCATCTTCATCCTGCTGACCACCTGGAAGCGCGGTCGCCAACTGGTGGTCGACCGCCTGGACGACGGCGCGCTGCCGCTGCCCATCTTCATCAGCAGCATCCGCGCTCAGCCGCCGTTCCGGGCCAAGGGCACCGCGGTATTCCTCACCGCCCGGACCGACGTGGTACCCCACGCCATGCTGCATAACCTGCTGCACAACCAGGTGCTGCATGAGCAGGTGGTGCTGTTGACGGTGCGCTACGAGGATCGGCCGCGGGTATCGCGGGGGGAGCGCATGGAGGTCGAGGACTTCGGCGACGGCTTCTTCCGGGTGGTGCTGCACTATGGCTTCATGGATGAGCCGGACATTCCCCTGGCGCTCAGCCATTGCCCCTATCCCGGCCTGGATTTCACCCCGATGCGCACCACCTATTTCCTCAGCCGGGAAACGGTGATCGCCTCCAAGCGGCTGGGCATGGCGCCTTGGCGGGAAAATCTCTTCGTGTTCCTGATGAAGAACGCCAACGGCAACCTGAGATTCTTCAAGCTGCCGGTGAACCGAGTGATCGAGCTGGGTACCCAGGTCGAGATCTGATTTGGCTAGTTCACTGCGGGTGGGGGGAGGGCGTCGGGATCGGTGATGAAGGGCATCTGCCAGCCGTCCAGGCGCAGACCGCGACCCTCCAGCTCGGCACGAACCGTGCCGATGTACCCCGCCAGTCGGAGCGGGTCACCGTAGTCCGCTTCGCTCAGTTGTTCCTCGGTATAGAGGGTCTTGCCTTGCGCATCGGCGATGCCCAGGGCCAGGTCGTGGCCATCGGCACCGGATGACACCACGCAGCCAAGGGGTTGAAAGGCATCCACCAGGATCTTGCTGGCGGCGTCGGCGGAAAGCGGTGTACTCATGGCGAAAGTCTCCGAGGCTGATGCAGCCATAGACCGCCAGGCACCGCTACGTTGTTCCGCCCGTCCGTCCGGGCCCGTAGGCCCGGACGGTGGACGCTATTGCGGCGTGCGGTCCTGGATGGCCTTGACCATGAAGTCGGCCAGCTTGTCGTAGTTCTCGTCGAAGTGGTGGCCACCCGGACGCTCCAGCTTCTCACCCGACATGCCGGGCTCGGTGCAGCCGCTGTCGTCTTTCTCTTCGGCGCCATAGACGCAGAATAGCTTCGCGGCGGGAATGAGCTTGGCTTCGGGCAGGGTGTCGGCCTCGTCGCCGGGCTTGCCCAACCAGCCTTCTACGGCGATCTCGAAGTTGCTCTTGCGACTGTAGGCCAGTAGCAGCAGGGTGGTGATCTGGTCCTGATCGGCCTTGGGCAGGCGGTTGTAGACCGCCGGCAGGATGTCGGCGCCGAAGGAGTAGCCGGCCAGCACGAAGTGCTTGGCGTGCCACTTCTCACGATACTCCTGCATCAGGTTGGCCAGGTCAGCCGCTACCTGTTCGGGGCTCTTGTGCTGCCAGAAGTAGCGCAGCGAGTCGACGCCCACCACCGGATAGCCGTCTTCGTTCATCGACTGCGCCGAGAGGCGGTCGATGTCGCGCCAGCCGCCGTCGCCGGAGTAGAAGATGGTCACGGTGTCCGGATGGCCGGGCTTGACGTCTGGATCGGCCGGCATCTCGATCACCGGTACGTCATTGTGCTCGCCCAGCAGGCGCGTCTTGAGCTGGTCGCGCAGGACCACCGGCAAGGCGGTGCCATAATCGGCGATGGTCAGGTCGGCGTTGGGCTGCTTGCGCACGAAGATCGCCGAGTCATCGGTGGGATGATCGTTCCAGGCGATGTGCCACTTGCCGTGCTCGGCCTTCTCGGGCAGCGGATCGGGGCAGTCGAGGTTGGCGATATCGAGGCCGACGCTGAGGGCTGCGGCCTTGTCGTTATCCTGGCTGGCCAGCCAGCGCCAGGCGCGCACGGCACCCGCGCCGATACCGCCGACGAAGGTGGGCGGCGCGCTGAGGTGCTTGGCGGCGTCGTCGAAATCGGCAGTCTGGGTCTTGCAGTCATGCTGCGGGACGATTTCGTACTGGACCACCTCGGCACCGGTATTGGTTGCCAAATTCAGCAGATCGGCATCCGACAGCTGCAGGTCGGGCGGGGTGGCCAACAGCACTCGAGCGTGGGGTTCACCCTTGGGTGCCGCCATGGTCAGCAGGCGGCCATCGGCCTGGCTGATGACCTTGATCACCGGTGCCGAGGGCCAGCGGTGAAACCACCACCAGGTAGCACCACCGGCGATCAGGATGATGAGGAGCAGTACCGCGAGTACGCGTTTCAGCATAAGGATCTCAACGTTTGACCAGGCCGGTATAGCCACCGGCGATGAGGGCAGCAGTGTCAGCGAAAGCGACGAGAGGGTCTAGCCCCGCGGGAACCGCCATGTAGCGCGGCTCCCACTCGGGATCGAACTTGTCCTTGAAGCGGCGCAGGCCCTGGAAGTTATAGAACTGTTCGCCGCGGCGGAACACCATGGCGCCCAGGCGCTGGGTGATGGGCGCGCCCCGACGGGGATGCAATCCCGCCAGCGGCACCATGCCCAGGGAGAAACGCGCGAAGCCGGCCGCCTTGAAGTGCAGGATCAGGCCAAGCATGAGGAATTCCATGGTCTGCTTGGGCGCATCGGCGGTAACCCGCATCAAATCGATGCTGGCCAGATCGGTGCGCTCGGTTTCCAGCAGATTGGCGAAGGCTACTGCCTTGCCCTGGAAGCGGACCACGGCGATCCGGAAGTGACTGAGATAGGCCCGATCGAAGCGGCCCAGGGAAAAGCCCTTCTCGCGTACCTGCTTGCTTTCCAGCCAGACGTCGGAGATGGCCTTGAGTTCGTCCAGCGGCGCCTCGCCGGGCGCATGGAACTCGATGGCGAGGCCATCACGCTGACCGCGGTTCCAGGTGTAGCGCAGATCCTTCTTGCCTTTGCTGTCGAGATCGAAGGTGTGGAGGTCGACCCGCGCCTCTTCACCGAGCTTGAGCGCCGTGAGACCGATGTCCATGTAGAACGGCAGGTTTTCGGCGCGTACCTGATAGAACACCGGGCGAGCGTGGTGCAGATCGCAGAGGTCGCGAAACTTCCAGATGAGCTCGGCGCGTGGCTGCGAGCGGCCGATGGGATCGAACAGGGCGATCAGGCTGCGTCCCCGGCGTCCATACATCAGGAAGGCGGCATCGGTGTCATGGAAGAGCAGGGCCTTGTCACCGGTCATGACCAGGCCGCCATCCGGCTGACTGGATTTGCGCACGATGCTGAAGGCACGCTCCAGATCTTCGCTATTCGGTGCCTCGATGGCGGGCGGCGCAGCGCGCAGCAGCCAACCCAGGGCGATGATCAAGAGCAGTACCGAACTGCCCAGGGCCGCGCGCAGACCGCGCGGGGCATCGGCGTCGAGTGCGAATTGCCACCAGAGGCGGGTCTCGTAGGGAACGTCCTGGTAGGCGAACAGCAGCAACCAGACCGAGGCGGCGACCACGCAGATGCTGGCGGTCACGTACAGCGGCGAGAATGGCTGCTCCATCAGCCGGCTGCGGCGATAGAAGGACTTGCGGAAGATGGCAAGCAGCGCGGCCGTCAGTGCCAGGATGGAGGCTTCCTCCCAGTCGAAACCTTTCAACAGGGAAAGCAGGCAGCCCAGCAGCAGCAAGACCAAGGTCACCGCCCAAGCCGCGGACAGGCGCCGACGCAGTCCTTGCGCCAGCAATAGACAGACGACGCCGATCAGGCTCGCGCCCAGGTGGGAGGCGTCGATCAAGCGCTGGGGAAGCAGGAAGTCCATGCCCTCCAGGCGGGTGTCTATTTCAGGAGTGACCCCAGAAAAAAGCAAAACCACCCCAGAAAAAAAAACCAGGATGGCCAGGATGGGCGCCGCCAGACCCGAAGCCACGCGCACGGCCGGGCTGTTCGACAGCAGGCGGCGGCCTTCGCTGAACAGCAGTACCAGACAGGCGAGCACGAAGGGCAGCAGCACATAGAACAGCCGATAGACCACCAGCGCCGCGGCGAGCTGGGCAGCGCCCAGTTCGTTGGCGAAGGCCGCCAGCAAGACCGCCTCGAAGACGCCCACGCCACCTGGAACATGGCTGAGCACACCGGCGGCCAGGGCCAGCAGGTAAACCAGCAGGAAGGCGCCGAAGGGTGGGGCCGTGGGCAGCAGCAGATAGAGCACCATCGAGGCCGCGATGACGTCGAGGATGGTAATCACCAGCTGCAGGGCGGACAGGCGTAGCGTCGGTAGCCGCAGGACCCGCTTGCCGATGCGGAAGTGCAGGGCATGGGCACAGGGTTGTTCGGCCACCCGCCAGCGGCGTAGCGCCAGGATGCCGATGGCGTAGCCGACCAGGATCAAGCCGGCCACGGTGACGATCACACTTTCCGGGACGCGCAACGCCTGGGTCGCGGCTTCCAGGTTGGTCAGGGCTGCGATGGCCGCCAGGGGGGGCAGCGCGGTTCCCAGCGCCAGGCTGGAAAAGACCGTCATCTGCGCCACTTCCAGCGCGCTGAGACCCTGCCGGGCATAGAGGCGATAACGCACCGACCCGCCGGAGAGCATCGATAGGCCGACCGCATTGCCGATGGCGAAGGCGGTGAAACCACCAAAGGTCCAGGTCTTGGCCGGGAGTTTGATATCGGCGAAGCGCATCGCCGACCACTCGTAGCCCAGCAGGATGGTAAAGCCGGCTGCCGCCGCTAGCAGGGCGCCGAGCAGGGAGGAGTGCGGGATGTCGCGCAGGGCATCATGCAGGGCCTCGCCGTCGATGCTGCTCAGCAAATGCCAGCATACCAGCAGGGCGGCTGCGAACAGCACCAGCGTAACGCCCAGTTCGATGGGCTGCCGGTAGGCCGTCAGCTTTTCCAGAAGACGCCAGGGCAGCGCGGGAGGCGGCGAAACGTGGTGCTCGGAATGGGCTACCGGCTTCGAGGAGACCTCTTCGGCTGGATCAGGTGCAGTCATGCAAACTCCTCTTAACAGGAAACGCGCGTCAGATTACTGGTCGCGCGCGGTTTGCCAAGCCTTGTACAGATAAAAAAGCTCTATACCAATCTTTGTAGCAGTTCGCGCTACAGAGTTCGCACCGCTCGAAGCTCGCCATCAGGCCAAATTTCGAGCAAAAAAAAACCACTCAAGAGAGTGGTTTTTTCGAATTTGGTTGCGGGAGCTGGATTTGAACCAACGACCTTCGGGTTATGAGCCCGACGAGCTACCAGACTGCTCCATCCCGCGTCCGATGGGGCTCAGTATAGGGCCAAGAAAAAATTCGTCAAGAAAAATTTAATATTCATCAATGAGTTATTTGGACGCGCCGGGTAGGTGTCACTTGTCGGCATCGCTTTTTTGCATCTGGACCGAGGCTTTTTCACCACTGGAACGGTTCTGCTGATCCGACTGATCACGATCGAAGCAGCCGCCGAGGGCCAGGGTGGCGAGCAGGGCACAGGAAAGGAGTAGAGGGCGTTTCATGAGAGGTCTCCCAGTTGTACGTCCTCAGTCGACCTGCCTGTCCTGGAAAGAGTCCGGAAATTCGATGAGTGCCCGGCAAATGCAATGAGAACGTGATTGCAAAACGCCACGAGGTCAGTGGGGAGGGTAATGGCCATATGCTATCCTCGGCGCCTGTTATGGAGGACACCATGAACCCTTCCCAGGACCCGAACTGTCTGGATCAGCGCATCATGCGCGTAATGGAGCAGGACGTACCTGCACTCGTCGTGCAGCTGTGCAACCTGTCATTGGCACTGGCCGGCAGCAGCGCCACTGGCGCTGGCGAAATGGCACTTCAGGTCGTAGAGAAAGTCGAAAGACTGGTCGATGACATGCAAACGCTCCGTGCCTGTGCACAGGAGCTGCTGGACGCCCCGTCCCGCCATGTCCGCCCCGGCCATTTCGAAGAGCGGATCGTCGCGGTCAATGACGAAGAGGTACCGTTCGACGACGGGCAGCGTGACCGAGCCGTTTGACCAGGAAAGTCCGGAGTGGCCACCATGAATCTCTTGCTGGAAACCTTACTCGATCATCTGCGCAGTCTCGGCCGTATCGAATTCTTCGAGCGCAGTGAGCATTTCGCGCGTCTGATGGTCACGACTCCGGATGGCGTCATCGCCGAACGTGACCTCTATTACGATCAGTTGCACCATGCCCATGACCTCAAGGCCTTGGTGGATGAGTTACGCGAAGAAGTCGTCCACCGGCAGCGCCAGCTACAGGACATCGGCTGATCGCCAGTTCGTCGTCCATCATGGACAAAGTCCTCGTGTCTTGGCTTACTGTACGGATATTCAGCTGCAGTGCCCGGCTCGGCATCCTTTCCCATGGCCCCGGACGATTCTCTCGAGTCTGTTTCTCCCAAGCGCCAGCGCAAGATCATCCATGTCGATTGCGACTGTTTCTATGCGTCCATCGAGATGCGCGACGATCCGCGCCTGGGCGGCAAACCGCTGGCCGTAGGCGGTACGCCCGATCGGCGCGGCGTGGTGGCGACCTGTAATTACGAGGCCCGCGCCTTTGGCGTGCGCTCGGCGATGTCGTCCCACCAGGCGCAGAAGCTCTGTCCGGACCTGGTGTTCGTCAAGCCACGCTTCGACGTCTACAAGGAGGTCTCGCGGCAGATCCATGGGATCTTCCAGGACTACACCGACCTGATCGAGCCGCTGTCGCTGGACGAGGCCTACCTGGATGTCACCAATTGCGACCTGTTCAACGGCAGCGCCACCCTCATCGCCCGCGACATCCGGCGGCGGGTCTGGGAAGAGCTGAACATCACGGTGTCCGCCGGGGTGGCGCCCAACAAGTTTCTCGCCAAGATCGCCAGCGACTGGAAAAAGCCCAATGGGCTGTTCGTCATCGCGCCCCAGGAAGTGGCCGACTTCGTCGCGGTGCTGCCGGTGGCCAAGCTGCACGGAGTGGGCAAGGTCACGGCGGATAAGCTCAAGCGCCGCGGGATCGTTCTGTGCAGCGATCTGCAGAGCTGGTCGCGCTTCGACCTGCTGCGCGAATTCGGCAGCTTCGGCGAGCGTCTCTGGTCCCTGGCGCATGGCATCGACGAACGCCAGGTAAAGGTGGATAGCCAACGACAGTCGGCCAGCGTGGAGCGCACCTATGACCGCGACCTGCCCGATGCGGCGGCCTGTGTGCAGGAATTGCCCGAGCTATTGGCGAAGCTCGAAGAGCGGCTGACGCGGCTGGCCGACCGTTATCGTCCGGAGCGCCCTTTCATCAAGGTCAAGTTCCACGACTTCACCCAGACGACCCTGGAACAGCAGGGCGCCGGGCGTGATCTCGACAGCTATCGGCGGCTGTTGGAGCAGGCGTACCGTCGAGGTAATCGGCCGGTACGGCTGCTCGGTGTGGGCGTGCGGCTCATCGATCTGCGCGAGGCCGCTCTCCAGCTCAGGCTGTTCGAAGACTGACGCCGTTCACAGTGGGCTCTTCGCCTGAGAGGAGAGGTTGACGATGGCCGCATCCAGTTCGTCCAGTGCCGGGCTGGAGGTAGGGGCACCCTGTTTGAGCAGGGTCTCGCTGTGCTGGCAGGCCGCGCGCAACTGCGGCACGCCGCAATAGCGGGTGGCGCCATGCAGGCGGTGGACGCGCTCGATCAGGGCGATGCGGTCGCCGTCCTCGCGGGCCTGGCGAATGGCCTGGCGATCCGCCGCCAGGGAGGCGAGCAGCATGCTCAGGAGATCCTTGGCCAGGTCCGGCTTGTTGGCCGCCAGGCGCAGCCCCTCGTCCATGTCCATCACTGGCAGCAGGGAGATGTCCTGACCGCCACTGTTGAGGCTGGTGACCTCGGGCGCCGAACTGTGCAGTAGACGCAGGCCGGTCCATTTGAGGATGACCTGGGCCAACTGCCGGTCACTGATGGGCTTGGTGAGATAGTCGTCCATGCCGCTCTGCAGCAGGGCGCGCTTTTCATTGGCCATGGCGTGGGCGGTGAGGGCGACGATGGGCACCGGGGTACCGCCTTCGCTGGCCTCCCAGTCACGGATGGCCTCGGTGGCCTGGCGACCGTCCATGCCGGGCATCTGCACATCCATGAACACCAGGTCGAAGCGTTCCTGTTGAACGGCCTCGACCGCGGCATAGCCGCTTTCCACGGCCATGACCTGGGCGCCGAGATCGGTCAGCAGGGTTTCCACCAGCAGCAGGTTGGCCGGATTGTCGTCCACGCAGAGCAGGCGGGGCGGGCGATCGGTGATGCCCAGGCCGCCACTCTCGTTGCGTTGCGGACGCTGATTGAGCAATTCCGCCACGGCCTGCTCCAGCTTGCGGCTGCAGGCCGGCTTGGAGTGCAGCTGGCAGTGCACATCGGGAAGCGAGGCGTGGAACACCGCCTGGTCGGTGGTCGGGCAGTAGACCAGGGTGTTGCAGTCTTGCCGGCCCAGCTCCCAGATACGCTCGGTGAGCAGGTCCGGCGGAATGCTGCGGGCATTGACGCCAAGCACCGCCAGGCTGATCGGCAGCTTGCCGGTGGCCGGGTGGGCGACCGCCTCGCTCAGTTGCTCGAGGGTGTCGAACAGTTCGACGCTCAGGCCGCATTCCTCGAGCTGGTGCTGCAACGCCTGACGGGTAAGGGGGTGCGGCTCCATCAAGCCGACGCGGCGGCCAGCCAGGGCGATGCGTTTGTGGCTCTCGACGCTACCATGGGCCTTGGGCAGATTGAGGGTGATCCAGAACTCCGAGCCCTCGCCGGGAATGCTTTCCAGGCCGATCTCGCCGCCCATCTGCTCGATCAGCCGCTTGGAGATCACCAACCCGAGGCCGGTACCGCCCGCCTGGCGAGTCAGGGAGTTGTCGGCCTGGGAGAAGGCTTGGAACAGCATCTGCCGATCTTCTTCGGTCAGGCCGACGCCGGTGTCCTGCACGCTGATGCGCAGTTGGGCATGATCGTCGGTCTCTTCCTCGACCATGGCGCGCACGGCGATGGTGCCGGAATGGGTGAACTTGATGGCGTTGCTCACCAGGTTGGTGAGCACCTGGCGCAGGCGCTGGGGATCGCCGACCAGATGGGTCGGGGTATCGCGATAGACCAGGCAGACCAGTTCCAGGTGCTTCTCGTGGGCGGAGGGCGCCAGGATGGTCAGGGTGTCCTGGATCATGTCGCGCAGATTGAACGGCAGATTCTCCAGCACCAGCTTGCCGGCTTCGATCTTCGAGAAGTCGAGGATCTCGTTGATGATGCCCAGCAGGCTTTCCGCCGAATTCTGGATGGTGCTCAGGTAGTCTTGCTGGCGCGGGGTCAGCTCGCTCTTCTGCATCAGGTTGGTGAAACCTATGATGCCGTTGAGCGGGGTGCGGATCTCGTGGCTCATGTTGGCCAGGAATTCCGATTTGATGCGGCTGGCTTCCAGGGCGGCCTTGCGCGCCAGGTCCAGTTCGATGTTCTGGATTTCGATGGTTTCCAGATTCTGGCGCACGTCTTCGGTGGCCTGGTCGATGTTGTTCTGCATCTCGAACTGGGCGTTTTCCATGGACTCGGCCATGCGATTGATGCCGGTCGCCAGTTCGTCGAATTCGGGGCTGCCGAGCTGCACGGGCAGGCGCGTTTCCAGGCGGCCCTCCTGCAACTGACCGACGCCCTGGGCAATGACCTGCAGCGGGCGGTTGATCCGGCGTCCCATGCGCACCGCGACGAAGGCGGTGAAGGCCAGGCCCAGCAGGATCAGTAGCAGCCCGGCGACCAGGTTGCGATAACCGCGCAGCAGGGTGGCGTGGTGGGAGAGTTCGAGCTGGATCCAGCCCAGGGTCTGAGGGCTGGTGGCGCTGCCATCGCTGCGGGTCAGGCGCAGGTCATGGGTCTGCACCGGCAGGTTGAAGTGGGTGATGTCCAGCCCGGATCTCATGCTGATGGTCTGGAAGTCACGGCCACTCAGTTCGATGGTCATCGAGGGGCCGGCATGGGCGAGGACGTTGCCGTCGGCGTCGAGAAAACTGATGGCCCGGACATCGGCCTGGTCGAGCGCGCGCTGGGCGATGCGATTGAGCTGCTCGAGATCGTCGGCACGGATGGCCGGGGCGATGAGAGGCGCCATCTGCTGGGCCACGAGTTGGCCGTGCTCGATGAGCTGGCTACGCATGTCCGCCAATTGGACCCAGCTGAAATAGACCCCCAGCAAGGCTGCCATGCAGCAGGTCGGCAGGACACTCAGCAGCAGAATGCGCCCCTTGAGTCCGAGTTCGTCCAGCACGGCTCATCTCCCGAGCAAATTGGCAAGTCTAACCCCATTGCCGAATGTAAAGAGATTCTTTGCGAAAGGGGTCGCACCTCCCAGAGCGGTGATCCGGGAAAATTCGCGAACGATGCCACGGACCCGCTCCGGGGCGTACAACCATCGCTCCCGACGGCGGTCTGGTAGGGATTGCCGGTCGCTCCGGTGTGGTCTGTCGAGGAAAGCCTTTTGAAGAAGCGTTGCAGTCTGGTCCTGGTGGGTGCGCTGATGCTCGGCGCCGGTTGGGTGGCGCCGGCCCTGGCCCAGGAGTCCAAGAAGGGCACCCTGGTGGAGCGAGGGTCGATGTACTACAGCTTCGAGACCCATCTGCTTAGCTCAGCGGATGGCAAGCGGCGCTATCGGGTCTACATCGGTATCCCCAAGCAGCCGGCGCCGATGATGGGCTATCCCGCGCTCTTCCTGCTCGATGGCGATGCTGCCCTGGCGCAACTGCAGGACGTCTGGCTGTCGCCGCATAAACTGAAGAATCCTCCCGCGCTGGTGGCGATCGGCTACGCCGACGCGGCCGATGCCATGCAGGAACGCACCTATGACTTCACCCCGGCGATCGGTGGCGGACGCAATCGCGACGATGTCCGCAAGGACTGGCCGGCGGGCGGCTCCAGCGCCTTTCTCGACCTGATCGAGCAGCGTATCAAGCCATTGCTGACCCAGAGCGTGCCGGTGGACCCCAATCGCCAGACGCTCTGGGGGCATGGCTACGGCGGCCTGTTCGTGCTCGATACCCTCTACCGCCAACCCCAGGCCTTCCAGCGCTACGTGGCGAGCGACGTGGCCTATGGCTGGCAGCAGGGCCATATCCTCAAGCGCGCTGAGCAATTCCAGGGGGTGGGTGGTGCCCGGCCGGTGCAGCTCTGGCTGTTCTCCGGCAGCGAGGACCTGACGCGCAAGGTCGCACCCGATGCACCCAGGCGCTTGGCCGAACGCCTGGCGCGGCTGCCGGGCTTGCAGGTGACGCCCCAGGTAAGGCCCAACCTGGGCCCGGAGGCGATCCTCTCGATCAGTCTGCCCGTGGCGCTGGAGGTGGCCAGCGACGGGGTCGCCGCGCCCCGGTTGTAGCGGTGCGCCGGACGGGTGGGGTCGGCACGGGTTTGGGGGTATCATGGAAGGCTTTCACCCCTGGCGGAACGAGCTGATCCATGAGTCTGCACTATCCCACCATCGCCGATTGCATCGGTAACACGCCGCTGGTGCGCCTGCAGCGCCTGGCCGGCGACACCGGCAGTACCGTGCTGCTCAAGCTGGAAGGCAACAATCCGGCGGGTTCGGTGAAGGACCGGCCGGCGCTGTCGATGATCCGCCAGGCCGAAGCCCGTGGCGACATCCAGCCCGGTGACACCCTCATCGAGGCTACCTCCGGCAACACCGGGATCGCCCTGGCCATGGCCGCCGCCATCATGGGCTATCGCATGATCCTGATCATGCCCGACAACTCCAGCGCCGAGCGCAAGGCGGCCATGACCGCCTATGGCGCCGAACTCATCCTGGTCAGCAAGGAAGAGGGCATGGAAGGCGCGCGCGACCTGGCCACCCGCATGCAGGCCGAAGGCCGCGGTAAGGTGCTCGATCAGTTCGGCAATGGCGACAATCCGGTCGCCCATTACCTGGGGACCGGCCCGGAAATCTGGCGCCAGACCCACGGCAGCATCACCCATTTCGTCAGCTCCATGGGGACCACCGGGACCATCATGGGGACCTCGCGCTACCTCAAGGAGCAAAATCCCCAGGTGCAGATCGTTGGTCTGCAGCCGGCAGAGGGCGCCGCCATTCCCGGCATCCGGCGCTGGCCCGAGGCCTATCTGCCGAAGATCTACGAGGCCAGCCGCGTGGATCGCATCATCGACATGTCCCAGCAGGAGGCCGAGGACACCATGCGCCGCCTGGCGCGCGAAGAGGGCATCTTCTGCGGCGTATCGTCCGGCGGCTCGGTGGCCGGTGCGCTGCGCATCGCCCGGGAAGTCGAGAATGCGGTGATCGTGGCGATCATCTGTGACCGCGGCGATCGTTATCTGTCGACTGGCGTCTATGACCCGCGCTAAGCGAGGCGGGGGCCTGCGCTTCCAGCCCGCAGGAGGCACGCGTCCGGCCGCGGTACCGACCGGCAAGCGCCAGGTGCTGAATATCGAGCGGCTGTCCAACGATGGCCGTGGCATTGGTCACGAAGGCGGGCGGACCTGGTTCGTCACCGGCGCCCTGCCGGGCGAACGGATCGAGGCGCGGGTGCTCGGTGCCCGCAGCCAGGTGGTGGAGGCCCGTACTCTCAAGGTACTGGAGGCCAGCCCGTTGCGGCGCACACCGCCTTGCAGCGTGGCTGACCGCTGCGGCGGCTGTACGCTGCAGCACCTGCCCCATGCCGACCAGTTGACGCTCAAGCAGCAGGCTCTGGCGGAACAATTCCAGCGCCTGGCCGGTACCCAGCCCCTGGCTTGGGCTGAGCCTTTGGTCGGTCCCGAATTCGGCTATCGCCGGCGGGCCCGGGTCGCCGTGCGTTGGGATGAGCGCCAGGGCCGGCTGGACGTGGGCTTTCGCGCCGAGGCCAGTCAGGACATCGTCACGCCGGACGACTGCCTGGTGCTGGTCCCGGAGTTGCAGCCGCTGCTGCGCGCCTTGCCGGAGCTGCTGGCTGGCCTGGAGCGCCCCCAGGCCATCGGCCATGTGGAGTTGTTCCAGGGCACCGCGACCGCATTGCTGGTCCGTCATACCCAGGCCTTGTTGCCCGGCGATCAGGCGCGCCTGCGCGACTTCTGCGCGGCTGGACAGGTACAGCTTTGGTGGCAAGGTAAGGGCGAGCCAATGCCCGACCAGGCGGGTGTCAAGCTGGGGTATCAACTGGCGGACTGGGCGGTGACGCTCGCCTATCAGCCGGGCGATTTCGTCCAGGTCAATGCGCCCATCAACGCGGCCATGGTCGCCCAGGCCCTGGACTGGTTGGCGGCGGGAGCCGATGATCGGGTGCTCGATCTGTTCTGCGGTCTGGGCAACTTCTCCCTGCCGCTGGCGCGCCGAGCCGCTGCGGTGACCGGGATCGAAGGGGTGGCGGCGATGACATCACGGGCAATACAAAATGCACGTGACAACGGCATCGGCAACGCGCACTTTCTACAGGTGGACCTGTCGAACCCGCTGCCCACCGAGTTGGGCGCCCATTCGCTGGCCTTGCTGGATCCGCCGCGCGATGGTGCGCTGGAGGTCGTCCGGCAGCTCAAGGGACTGGGAGTGGGGCGCCTGGTCTATGTGTCCTGCAATCCGGCCACCCTGGCACGGGATGCGGGTGAACTGGTGCGGCAGGGCTATCGCATGACGCGGGCGGGGATTATCGACATGTTCCCCCAGACTGCCCATGTGGAAGCCATGGTGTTGTTCGAAGCGGGCGGGATGCCCGGCTAACGACGGCTCGCCAACGCTGCGAGCCAATCCGGCGAGAACGCTGCGCCGTGAGGAAGGGGTAGATGGTACAGGTCAGAGCGCATCAGCCAGTCAACGTCGATGGCAGCATCAACCTCCATGCCTGGCTGGATCACATCCAGAGCGTGGATCCTAATCTCGATCGCGAGGCCTTGCTGGACGCCTGCGGCTTCGCCCGCACGGCGGAAGAGAATTCCGGACAGATCGAGCACTCCTGGGCGGAGGGGACCTCCAGTTTCCATACTGGCCTGGAGATGGCGGAGATCCTCGCCGACCTCAAGCTGGACCAGGACAGCCTGATCGCCGCCATCGTCTATCGCGCGGTCCGTGAAGGCAAGGCCAGTCTCGAATCGGCCACCGAGCATTTCGGGCCGGTGGTGGCCAAGCTGATCGAAGGCGTGCTGCGCATGGCGGCGATCAGCGAAAGTCTCAATCCGCGCAAGTCCATGGTGCTGGGCAGCCAGACCCAGGTGGACAACCTGCGGCGGATGCTGGTGGCCATGGTCGATGACGTGCGCGTGGCCCTGATCAAGCTGGCCGAGCGGACCTGCGCCATCCGCGCGGTGAAGAACGCCACCGAAGAGCGTCGCAACCGGGTGGCCCGCGAGGTCGCCGACATCTATGCGCCCCTGGCTCATCGCCTGGGCATCGGCCATATCAAGTGGGAGCTGGAAGACCTGTCCTTCCGCTACCTGGAGCCCCAGCAGTACAAGCAGATCGCCACCTTGCTCCACGAGCGGCGGCTGGATCGCGAGCAGTACATTGCCGACGTCATGCAGCAGTTGCGTGACGAGCTCACCGCCACCGGTATCAAGTCCGACATCAGCGGCCGGGCCAAGCACATCTATTCCATCTGGCGGAAGATGCAGCGCAAGGGTCTGGAATTCAGCCAGATCTATGACGTGCGGGCCGTACGGGTGCTGGTGCCCGAGGTGCGCGACTGCTACACCGCGCTGGGCATCGTGCATACCCTGTGGCGGCACATTCCCCGCGAGTTCGACGACTATATCGCCAATCCCAAGGAGAACGGCTACCGGTCCCTGCACACGGCGGTGATCGGCCCGGAAGGCAAGGTGCTGGAGGTGCAGATCCGCACCCATGCCATGCATGAAGAGGCCGAGCTGGGCGTCTGCGCCCACTGGCGCTACAAGGGCACCGATGTCAAATCGGCGTCCAATCACTACGAAGAGAAGATTTCCTGGCTGCGCCAGGTGCTCGAGTGGCACGAGGAGCTAGGTGACATCGGCGGCCTGGCCGATCAGTTGCGCGTCGACATAGAGCCGGACCGGGTCTATGTCTTCACCCCCGATGGCCACGCCATCGACCTGCCCAAGGGGGCGACGCCGCTGGACTTCGCCTATCGAGTGCATACCGAGATCGGCCACAACTGCCGCGGGGCCAAGATCAACGGCCGCATCGTGCCGCTGAACTACCAACTACAGACCGGCGAGCAGGTGGAGATCATCACCGGCAAGCAGGGCTCGCCCAGCCGTGACTGGCTCAACCCCAACCTCGGTTATGTGAACACCTCGCGGGCGCGGGCCAAGATCGTCCACTGGTTCAAGTTCCAGGCGCGCGACCAGAACGTCGCCGCTGGCAAGGCCATGATCGAGCGGGAATTGTCGCGTCTGGCGCTGCCGCCGGTGGATTTCGATACCCTGGCCGAGAAGGTCAACTACAAGGGTTCCGAGGACATGCTCGCGGCCCTGGGGGCTGGCGATCTGCGGCTGGCCCACGTGATGCACGCGGCCCAGCAACTGGTGGAGCCGGACAAGGGCCAGGACACCCTCGATCTCATTCCGCGCAAGCCGACCAACAAGCCGGGCAAACGCGGCGATGTGCAGATCCAGGGGGTGGGCAATCTGCTGACCCAGATCGCCGGCTGCTGCCAGCCACTGCCGGGCGACCCCATCGTCGGCTACATCACCCTGGGGCGTGGCGTGACCATCCATCGGCAGGATTGCGCCAACGCCCTGCAGCTGGCCAGTCGCGAGCCGGAGCGGACCATCCAGGTGAGTTGGGGGCCGGTGCCGGTACAGACCTATCCGGTCGATATCCTCATCAAGGCCTTCGACCGTTCGGGCTTGTTGCGCGATGTCTCGCAGATCCTGCTCAACGAGCGGATCAACGTGCTGGCGGTGAACACCCGCAGCAATCGTGAGGACAACACCGCCAACATGCTGCTGACCATCGAGATTCCCGGTCTGGATGCCCTCGGGCGCCTGCTCGGGCGTATCTCGCAGCTGCCCAACATCATCGAAGCCCGGCGTAATCGCGCCGCTTGAGCGGCGTGATCGCGACCCCCACGAGGCGCCCTGGGCGCCTCGCTATTTTTCCGGCGACAGGATTCACCATGTACCAACTCGACGACCTGCTGCACCTCATGGCCCGGCTGCGCGATCCGCAGCATGGCTGCCCCTGGGATCTACAGCAGGACTACGCCAGCATCGTGCCCCATACCCTCGAAGAGGCCTACGAGGTCGCCGATGCCATTGCCAAGCGCGATTTCCCCCAGGTGCGCGATGAACTGGGCGACCTGTTGTTCCAGGTCGTCTACTACAGCCAATTGGGTCGTGAAGACGGTCACTTCGACTTCCCTCAGGTGGTGGACGGCATCACCCGCAAGCTGGTGCGCCGCCATCCCCATGTCTTCCCCGACGGCGACCTGCATGGGCCGCTGGACCTGCCCCGGCTGGACGAGGCGACCATCAAGCGCCGCTGGGAGGAGATCAAGGCCGAGGAGCGTGCGGAGAAAGCCACGGCGCCTGAGCAGCTGTCCTTGTTGGACGATGTGCCGGCCGCGCTGCCGGCGCTGAGTCGCGCGGCCAAGCTACAGAAGCGCGCGGCCAATGTCGGCTTCGACTGGGCCGATGCCACGCCGGTGGTGGCCAAGATCCAGGAAGAGCTGGATGAGGTCCGCGAGGCCATGGCCAACGGCCAGGCGGCACAGGTGGTGGAGGAGGTAGGTGACCTGCTGTTCGTGATGGTCAACCTGGCGCGCCACCTGCGCGTCGATGCCGAGGACGCCCTGCGCCAGGCCAATGCCAAGTTCGAGCGGCGCTTCCGCTATATCGAGGAAGCCCTGAAAGCCCAGGGGCGCACGCCCAAGGAGGCGAGCCTGGAAGAGATGGATGCCCTGTGGGATGCCGCCAAGGTGGCAGAGAAGGGCAGCGTTGGGCATTCGCTGCAGGGTCGCTGAACCCAGGCGTAGGTAGGCGCTGAGCGTAGCGAAGCCCAACGTTAGCGAGGTCTGGACCGTGTTCGATGTGCCGCCGAGGCCCGTCCGTTGGGCTTAGCTGCGCTCAACCGCAACCTACGGCATCCGCTCCCAACCCGGCGAATGATCCGGTTGGTCGGCCAGGTGCGCGGGGCATTTGCCCTTGAGGTGCCAGGCGAAGGCGATGATCTCGGCCAGGGTGCGATAGAGCGCCTCGGGAATCTCCGAGCCCAGCTCCAGGCGGGCCAGGATGCGCACCAGGTCGGCGTTCTCGTAGATGGGCACCTCGTGCTCGCGGGCGGTGGCCAGGATGAGTTCGGCCAGTTCGGCATCGCCCTTGGCGGACAGGATCGGGGCGCTGCTGCCGTCGTAGGAGAGGGCGATGGCCTGGCGGGGGGCGGGCGTGCTCATACGGTGTCGTCGATCCAGCGTTGTTCGAGGGAGGTGCGCGGATTGCGCGCGGGTCGGCCTTGGCGGCTGCTGAGATCGCCGACCACGAAGCCGGCCGCCAGCAGGCGCTCGCGCAGGTGGGGCAATTCGGTATCGATCAGCACCGCGGTGGCGCCTTTTTCCGCCCAGAATTCGCTCGACAGCCGACCGCTGGCGAGTTGGGCGCGGACCTGCAGGGGGCCGAGTGGCGCCAGGTCGAAGGCCAGTTCCACTTTCCACAGGCTATCGCGGGTTTCCCCGCGGGTGTCCGGTGGTGGGCGTTCTTCCTGGAAGCGGACCTGCACCGCGCCGAGTCGCTCGCCGTCGCGCCAGGGGATTTCGGTCTGCCAGGTGGACAGGTAGTAGCCGTCCGGCAGGACCTGGGTCTGCGCCAGGCTGGCGAGCTGGTGGGTCTGCAAGCGCGCGATGACGCCGGTGGCCAATTGCAGCAATTCGTCGAGTTCGGCGTTGGTGGTGCTGAGGCCGCGACCGTCACGTTCGCCCAGGGGAAAGTCCAGGGCCGTGGGTTGGCGGTTGGCGCTGGCGACGCCGCCCAGGGCGCGGCGCAGGGCGTCCGGTAGATTCTGCTGGGCGGTCTGGGCCAGCACCTGGGGATTGCGCAGCGGATCGCCCGGCACGTTGGCCAGTAGGCGGTCGACCAGGCGCAGCAGATTGGCCTTGAAGTCTTCCTGAATATCGGAGCCGCTGCGGTCCAGCAACTGCTGCTCCAATTGCAGGCCGCTGCGGGCTAGGGCGCGGGTCCAGCCCTGGGGCGTGGTGAGGGCCTCGGTGTCTTCCAGGTTGGCCAGCAGTGCTTTGAGCGCACTGCCTACCGACGGCGGCAGCTCCTGCTCGGGAAGGGCGTCCTGCAGCCACTGCAGCAGGCCGTTCATCGACAGCTGGCGTTGGCCCTGGCTCTGGAGCTGGTGGTCGATGTCGAGCTGGTCGAGCCGCTGCGCCAGGGGCAGCACCGTGACTTCCTGGCTGTCCTTGATCACCACGGTCAGCAGGCTACCTACCGGTACCGGGCGGGGTGATTCCAGCTTGAGCTGCTTGCCTTCGAGGCTGGAGGTCAGCGCCTTGGCGATCACCTCGTAGCTGGGGGTGCCATTGGTCTGTTGCAGCAGGCTGCTCAGCACCCGCAACTGCAGGGTGGTGCCCACCGGCAACTGGCGCAGGTCCAGTTGCTGCAGCGGTGGTGGCGGTGCCTCGACCCCGTCCAGGCTCTGCAGCAGCACGGCCAACTGGGTGGAATTCAGGGTGCTCACCAGCAACTGGCTACCGACCGGCAGGTTGTTGGTCGGGCTCTGGGTGGTGAGCAGCACGCTGCCACCCTGGGCGAGCTGGAGCTGTAGCAGGAACTGGAAATTCTGCCCGGCCGGACGGGTGGCGAGCACCTCGGCGGTGGCCGTGGTGCCAGCGGGAATGAGGTCGTCGAGGGACTGCAGTGCCTGCAGGATCTGCGCGCCGGCATCCGAGGCCTGCGCCGCCGCGGCCCGGACGGGCAGGGTGGGTGTGACGCCAGGGCTGAGCGAGATCGCAGGAATGGAAGGCATCGGGCAGGTCCGGAAAAGTCGCCTGTGTATAATGACGCGCTTTCAGATTCTGTACGAAAGCAGCCGAGCGACGGTCAGGCGAGGCGAAGAACGTTGAGGAAGCGCATTTCCGAAGGGTAAATGAGCATTCTGACCGGGCTGGCGGCCCAGGCGTTTTTCAACGAAGCATCACCGAGGCGCAGGCCGTTTTCGTACAGAACCTTGAGGCGTGTGCCGGGTTAACGGCCGCTGTTTGATCGACTTTAATTCCTGGAACCCCATGCCGTGAATCCGCCCCTGCTCGACGCCGTCGCGCTCCGTTGCGAACGGGGCGATCGCCTGTTGTTCGACGGCCTGGACCTGAGCGTGCGTCCGGGGGAGTTGTGGCAGATCGATGGCGTCAACGGCAGCGGCAAGACTAGTCTGCTGCGGATCCTGGCCGGGCTGTTGCCGGCCGACAGCGGTACGGTACGCAGACCCCCGGCGGCTGAGCTGCTCTGGCTGGGCCATGCTCCGGGTATCGCCGAGGGGCTGACCGCCCGGGAAAATCTGCACACCCTGGCGAGCCTGTGGCGGCCCGCCAGTGCCGAAGCCTGCGCGGCGGCACTCGCGGCCGTTGGCCTGGCCGAGCTGGCGGATGAACTCTGCGCGCGGTTGTCGGCCGGTCAGCGCCGCCGGGTTGCCCTGGCGCGGCTCCATTTGCCCGAGCCGCCAGCCCTATGGTTGCTGGACGAACCCTTCACCGCCCTGGATGCGGCGACCTGCCAGCGTCTGGAGCAGCGACTGCAAGCGCATTGCCTGGGCGGCGGCGCCGTGGTGCTGAGCAGTCACCGCGAATTGGACAGCGTACCCGCCTGTTACCGCCGTCTGGCGCTGGACGGTGGCCGGTGACCGGTGCCGGCCTGGCCATCCTGCGCCGCGAGTGGCGCCTGGCCTGCCGCCGACCGGCGCAGTGGCTCACGCCGCTGACCTTCTACGCCTTGGTGGTGACGCTATTTCCGCTGGCCCTGGGCCCGGACAGCCGCCAATTGGCCGCGCTGGCCCCCGGCCTCTTGTGGATCGCGCTGCTCCTGGCCCTGTTGCTCGGCCAGGAGGCACTGTTCCGCAACGAATGGCAGGACGGTTCCCTCGAACACTGGCTGCTGGCGCCCCAGCCCCTGGCGCTGCTGGTGCTGTTCAAGCTGTTGGTGCACTGGTGCTCCGCCGGCCTCGCGTTGGTGGCGCTGACGCCCCTACTGGCGCTGATGCTCGGGCTGCCGGTGACGGCCCTGCCGGCAACCCTGGCGGCGCTGGTGCTGGGCAGCCTGGCCCTGACGCTCATCGGTGCCATCGGCGCGGCCCTTACCCTGGGCCTGGCCCGTGGCGGTCTGCTGCTGGCGCTGCTCAATCTGCCCTTGCAGATTCCCATCCTCATCCTCGGCACCAGCATTCTGGACGCGGCGCGCCTGGGCCTGCCGGTGACGGGGCTGCTGCTCTGGCTGGGCTGCCTGACGCTGCTGGCCCTGACCCTGGCGCCCCTGGCGGTGGCCGCTGGCCTGCGCATCGGGGCCGCCCAATGACGAGAACCTCATGAACTGGACCTGGCTGCATCGCCTGGGCTCGCCCGCCATCTTCTATCGCCTGGCCGGTCGCCTGCAGGGACCTTGCCTCGCGCTGGCCGGGCTGTTGCTCGCCGTTGGCCTGGTGTGGGGACTGTTCCTGGCGCCGCCGGACTATCAGCAGGGCGACAGTTTCCGCATCCTCTATGTCCATGTGCCGGCCGCCTTCCTGGCGCAGTCCTGCTATCTGCTGCTGGCCATCGCTGGCGCCGTCGGGCTGGTCTGGCGGCTCAAGCTGGCCGACGTGGCCCTGCGCGCCGCCGCGCCCCTCGGCGCCTGGATGACGGTGATCGCCCTGGTGACCGGCTCGCTATGGGGCATACCCACCTGGGGCACCTGGTGGATCTGGGATGCCCGGCTCACCTCGATGCTGGTCCTGCTGTTCCTCTACCTGGGCATCATCGCTTTGGGGCAGGCGATCACCCAGCGGGACAGCGCTGCCCGGGCCTGCGCCATCCTGGCCCTAGTCGGCTCGGTGAATCTGCCGATCATCAAATATTCGGTGGACTGGTGGAGCACCCTGCATCAGCCGGCCACCTTCAGCCTGGTGGAGCGCCCGCCGATGCCGCCGGCGATGTGGTTGCCACTGCTGGTGATGGTGCTGGGCTTCTATCTGTTCTTCGCTGGCCTGCTGCTGCAGCGGATGCGCCTGGAAGTGCTTCGCCGTGAGTGGCGCAGTCGCTGGGTGCAGGCCGAACTGGGCGAGGAGCGGCCATGAGCGGCTTCGACTGGGCCCAGGCGCTGGGCATGGGCCGATACGGCCTCTATGTCTGGCCGGCCTTCGGGCTGACCCTGGCGATCCTGGCTGGCCTGCTGTGGCACGGCCGGCTGGCCCGTCGCCGCCTGCAGCGTGAACTGCGCCAGCGCTGGCGCCGGGAGCGGCAGTCATGAATCCGGTCCGGCGGCGCCGGCTGCTGTGGGTGCTGTTGTTGCTGCTCGGCGTGGGCGGCGCAGCGGCGCTGGCGCTCAGCGCCTTGCAGCAGAACATCAACCTCTTCTATACCCCGAGCCAGATCGCTCAGGGCGAGGCGCCCCGTGACCGGCGCATCCGCGCCGGGGGCATGGTGGAAAAGGGCAGCCTGGTACGGGCGGCGGATTCGCTCGCCGTGAGCTTCGTCATCACCGACTTCCAGCGCGAGGTGCGGGTCAGCTATGCCGGCATCCTGCCGGACCTGTTCCGCGAGGGGCAGGGCGTGGTCGCCCTGGGCCGACTCGATGACCAGGGCCGGCTGGTCGCCGACCAGATCCTCGCCAAGCACGACGAGAAATACATGCCGCCCGAGGTGAGCCAGGCCCTGCGCCAGGCCGGTCGCCCGCTGGATGGCACGAGGCCGGCGCCATGATTCCCGAACTCGGTCAGCTCTGCCTGTTGCTGGCGCTCGCCATGGCCCTGGTGCAGGGTACGGTGCCATTGCTGGGTGCCTGGCGGGGCCAGGCGGACTGGATGCGCCTGGCGCGGCCGGCCGCCTTCGGCCAGTGCCTGTTCCTGGCGCTGGCCTTCGCCGCCCTGACCTGGGCCTTCTTGCAGGATGACTTCTCGGTGGCCTATGTGGCCGCCAATTCCAACAGCCGCCTGCCCTGGTACTACAAGGTCAGCGCCACCTGGGGCGCCCATGAGGGCTCGCTGCTGCTCTGGGCGTTGACCCTGTCGGCCTGGAGCCTGGCGGTGGCGGTCCGTTCGCGCCAACTGCCCCAGGCGCTACTGGCGCGGGTGCTGGGCATCCTCGGCTTGGTGGCCCTGGGCTTCCTGACCTTCCTGGTGGCCACCTCCAATCCCTTCGCCCGGTTGCTGCCGCAGTTCCCGCGGGAGGGTAACGATCTCAATCCGCTGCTGCAGGACCCCGGCCTGATCCTGCATCCGCCCATGCTCTACATGGGCTACGTCGGCTTTTCGGTGGCCTTCGCCTTCGCCTTGGCGGCGCTGCTGGAAGGGCGCCTCGACGCGGCCTGGGCGCGCTGGGCGCGGCCCTGGACGCTGCTCGCCTGGGCCTTTCTCGGCTGCGGCATCGTGCTGGGTTCCTGGTGGGCCTATTACGAGCTGGGCTGGGGCGGCTGGTGGTTCTGGGACCCGGTGGAGAACGCTTCCTTCATGCCCTGGCTGGTGGGTACGGCGCTGCTGCATTCCCTGGCGGTGACCGAGAAGCGCGGCCTGTTCAAGGGCTGGACGGTGCTGCTGGCCATCGCCGCCTTTTCCCTCAGCCTACTGGGGACCTTCCTGGTGCGCTCCGGGGTGCTGACCTCGGTACACGCCTTCGCCAGCGATCCGACCCGCGGGGTGTTCATCCTGGCCTTCCTGCTGCTGGTGGTCGGCGGCTCCCTGGCGCTGTTCGCCTGGCGCGCGCCGGCGCTCGGCGGCTCGGCAGCCTTCGGCCTGGCCTCGCGCGAGGCGCTGCTGCTGATCAACAACCTGATCCTGGTGACGGCCGCCGCCACGGTGCTGCTGGGCACCCTTTATCCCCTGATCATCGACAGCCTCACCGGCGCCAAGCTGTCGGTCGGTCCGCCGTATTTCGATGCGCTGTTCGTGCCGCTGATGGCGTTGCTGATGTTGGCCCTGGGCATCGGGGTGCTGGTGCGCTGGAAGCACAGCCCGGGCCGCTGGCTGGTCCGGCTGTTGGCGCCCATCCTGCTGACCTGCGCAGTGCTGGCGGGACTGGCCGCCTGGTGGCTGGCGCAGCCCAAGGCAGCCATCCTGGCGGTGCTGGCGCTGGCGGCCTGGGTGGTGCTGACCGCCTTGCGCGATGTGCTGGGCAAGGTGCAGGCGCTGGGTTGGCGTCGTGGCCTAGGCAGCCAGCCGCGCAGCTACTGGGGTATGCAGGTGGCGCATCTGGGCCTGGCGGTGCTCGCCCTGGGCGTGGTGTTGGCCAGCCAGTTGGACGTGCAGCGCGACCTGCGCCTGGCGCCGGGCGATCATCTCGAACTCGGCGGTTATCGCTTCGGTTTCGCCGGTACCCAGCACTACGAGGGGCCGAATTTCACCGCCGAGCGGGCCCTGCTGCAGGTGGAGCGCGACGGTCGGGTGGTGGCGCTGCTCGCGCCGGAGAAGCGCCGCTACCTGGCGAGCGGCGCGGTGATGACCGAGGCTGCCATCGACGCCGGCCTGACCCGCGATCTCTATGTCGCCCTCGGCGAACCCCTGGGCGAGGGGGCCTGGGCGGTCCGTATCCAGATCAAGCCCTTCGTCCGGCTGATCTGGCTCGGCGGCCTACTCACCGCCCTGGGTGGGCTGCTGGCGCTGGCCGATCCGCGTTATCGCCAGCGTCGCCGAGCCTCCCGCTCTTCCTCTGTGGAGTCGCTCTAGATGCGCCGTCGCCTGTTGCTCTGCCTGCCGCTGCTGGCCTTCCTGGTATTGGCCGGCTTTCTCTATCGGGGGCTCTATCGCGATCCCCAGGTCCTGCCCTCGGCGCTGGTCGGCCAGCCGTTCCCGGCCTTTTCGCTGCCGGGTGTGCTGGATGAGCGACTATTCAGCCGCCAGGACCTGCTCGGCCGGCCGGCGCTGGTCAATGTCTGGGGCACCTGGTGCGTGGCCTGCCGCGAGGAGCATCCCCTGTTGAATCGACTCAAGGCCCAGGGCGTGGTCATCCATGGGGTGAACTACAAGGACGACAACGCCAGTGCCCGGCGCTGGCTGGCGGAATTCCACGATCCCTACCAACTCGATATCCGCGATGACGAGGGCCGACTGGGGCTGGACCTGGGCGTCTATGGCGCGCCGGAGACCTTTCTGATCGACGCCCAGGGCATCGTGCGCTATCGCCACGTGGGGGTGGTCGACCAGCGCGTCTGGGATGAAGAACTCGGGCCGCGCTACCGGGCCCTGGTGGCGGCGCCATGAAGGCCAGGTGGCTCACCTTCGCCTTGTTGATGTGGTCGGCCCTGGCCGGTGCGGCCATCGAGACCTATGGCTTTCGCGACGACACCGAGCGGGCGCGATTCCAGGCGCTGACCCGTGAACTGCGCTGCCCCAAATGCCAGAACCAGGACCTGGCCGATTCCAATGCGCCCATCGCCGGCGACCTGCGCCGGGAAATCCAGCGGCTGATGGCGGCCGGGCAGAGCGATGAGCAGATCATCGCCTACCTGGAGCAGCGCTATGGCGAATTCATCCGCTATCGACCGCCCTTCGAGGGGCGCACCCTGTTGCTCTGGACCCTGCCGGTACTGGGACTGCTGGGCGGTGCCGGGGTGCTGGTGGTCCTCACGCGTCGCCGCCGCCCGGAACAGGGGCTGAGCGCGGCCGAACGCGAGCGTCTGGCCGCCCTGCAGGCGGAGGAGGAGGGCTGATGCTGGCGTTCTGGGGGCTGGCAGGCCTGCTGTCGATCCTGGCGCTGCTGATCCTGCTGATCCCGCTGCTGCGCGGCGGTCGCACGGAGGCGGCGAATCGCGCGGCGCTCAATCGGGCGCTCTACCGGGAGCGGCTGGCGGAGGTCCAAGCGCGTGTTGAACGCGGTGAACTGGATGCCCAGGCTGTGGAGCTGGCCGAGGCAGAGGCCGCGCGCAGCCTGCTCGCCGATAGCGCGGTGGTCGAGCGAGCCCCGGCGCGACGCGGACGGCGCCTGGGGATCGCGGTCGCCTGTGCGGTGCCCGCTCTGGCGCTGGGGCTCTATCTGCTGCTGGGAGCCTTGCCGGAGTTGCAGCTCAGCCAGCGGCTCGCCGCACCGCCACGTTCGCCCCAGGCGCTGCTCGCCACCCTGGAAGAGGCGACGCGGCGGCAACCCCAGGCGGCCGACAACTGGTACCTGCTGGCCCGCGCCTATGCCGGCCTGGGTCGTTATAGCGAGGCGGTGACGGCCTTCGAACAGGTGATCCAGCGCGACGGTCGGCGACCGGAGGTGCTGGGGCAATTGGCCCAGGCACGCTTCTTCGCCGCCGGCCGGAAACTGGATGACCAGACCCAGGCGCTGGCCGACGAAGCCCTGCAGGCCAACCCGGCCGAGCCCACCACCTTGGGCCTACTGGGCATCGCGGCCTATGAACGCGGTGACTACGCCCAGGCCGCTCGCCACTGGCAGCGGCTGAGCGCCGCGCTCGCCCCCGGAGATCCACTGCGCCAGGCCTTGGCGGAAGGCATAGGCCGGGCCGAGCGCGCGGCGCAGGCGGCGGGGCAGGGCAAGGCTCCGGGGATCGAGGTGGAAGTCAGCCTGGCACCAGCAGTGGCGCAGCGGCTACGGCCTGGGGATAGCGTCTTCGTACTGGCCTTGGCCGAGGGGGCGTCCGGTCCGCCGTTGGCGGTGCGGCGCCTGCGGGTAGCCGACCTGCCGACGCGTGTACGGCTCGACGATAGCGACGCCATGCTGCCCCAGCGTCGGCTCTCGGATCAGCGCCGGGTGCGCCCGGTGGTGGTCATCGCGCGCAATGGCGATCCGCTGAAGGGCGACTGGCGGCACGAAGGCGAGCCGCTGGACCTGCCGACCGCCACAGTCGGTCGACTACGCGTGGTAGAGGGGGATGCCCTCACGCAATGATCCAGCACCACCACCTAGGACAGGGATGCCATGAATACCTACGAAGAAGCGGTCGCCGCGACCACAGCCCTCTGCGAAGCCATTCGCAACGATCCAGGCAAAAGACGAAGGGTACGCGAGTCCTTCTACGAGCGTTTCGGTGACGCCGACAACGACGGCCTGAGCTACGGCGATTCGGAGCTGGCCTTTCTCGATTGGGAAATCCGTGCCGGGGTGCTGGACCCGGAAACCGGCAGTCCCTGGTGGCGCAACGTCAACCTGAACTTCATCTATCTGTCGGAGCTGGCCGGTTGCCTGGCGCAGCACGATATTCCCGGTGACCAGGCGCCCTTTCCCACGCGCTGCTGGCTGGATTTCATCGCCGAGCCCACACCGAGCCACTGGTATCGCGCCCACAATTCTTCCATCCTCGACGGCTTCCACCTCTACGAAGACGACGCCCGCCTGGAAAACGAGGTCGGCCAGGAATTCCTCAACATCACCCTCTACCGGCTGATGTTCGCCCAGGCGCTGGTGGAGGATGCGACGATCTTCGGTGAAATTGGCGCTTGGCTGGCCGACCCGCGCGGATTTTCGGTGACGCTGCTGGTGCATCTGGCGGACTTCTATCCGCCGCACTATCCGCTCACCGAGGCGGATCGCCCCATCATCGAAGGGAAGGGCAAGGGCCTCGAAGAAACCGCCGTGCGCCTGATGGATGGCTTGATTCGGCACTTTCTACGCAAGCTGTACCAGGCGGCGGCCGCCTGGAACCAGGCCCCCGAGCTGCTGAATTATCTGGACGGCAACCAGCCGGCCTATCCGCCCGCCGCGGGCCACCGCGAAGCCCTCGCGGCAGCCCAGGTGGTGGCGTCACTGGAAGGCGTCTTCCCCGGGCAGGACCTCTCCGTGGCCGAGGATGGCGCGAGCGGTCTGCAGGCCGGATAGCGTAGCCGACTCCACGCAGCCCATGTTGAAGCCATTGAGGATCCAGTCGCCGGTCAGATAGAGGTTGCGGCAGACCGTGCCGTCGGTAGCCAGTCGCTTACGACTGCTGCCGGCCACGCTCTGCACGTAACGCTCGCTGGGATCGACGTTGGCGCGCCAGTACTGGTAGTCGAAGCGGGCCGGGCCACTGACCGTGGCGGGAGCCAGAAGGTATTCCCAGTGATAGCCGTCCTGGTCGGTCCCGGCGTCTGGCCAGTAGTCGCGTAGATTGCCGTTCATGAAGTCGATGAAATCCTTGTGCACCTGGGCGGCTTGGCGCTCGGGATAATCGTTCTTCTCACCGATGGGCGGGGCAACGTCTGCAGCGAAGACACCACAGAAGTAGCTGATGTCCTGCGGCGGGGTGCCGCTCGACCAATCCTCGCGCTCCACTAGATAGGTGACGTCGGCCCAGGAGTCCATCGCCTGGGCGGCGAAGCCGAGCAGTTCCGGGGCCTGGCCACCCTTGGGCGAGCCGGTCCAGCCCAGTTGCCAGACATCGCGGTCCTGCCAGAGCTGCACCGCCTGGGTGGCCACGGTGGCGACCGCCTGGGTCATCTGGGCGAAGGCCGGATCCAGGGCGCAGAGGCTGGGCGAGAGATCGGCGAGGCCCGCCACGGAAATGCCCAGGATCACCTCATCGAAGTCATGATCGACCTGCAATTCCAGCTGTTCGACGCCTTTCCAGCCACTCCAGCTGGACTCCAGGTTGATGTGCTCGGCTTGCAGGCGCTCGGCGATGTCGTCGCGGATCTGGTCGTAGAGCGGCGCCGAGGGCCAGCAGGGCAGGCCCTTGACGTCCACCAATGGCTGGTAGGGTTCCTGCTTGAGCGGCACCTGGCGCTGCATTTGCAGACGGGTCACCCGCGGGCCCTGGCCGTCGTCGGCGGCCTCGATGCCGGTCACCTGGTGGAAGAACTGGAAGTTCACCCCACGCTTGAACAGCACCTCGTAGTAGGGCGCGAACACCACGTCGCCCATCCCGGCTTGCATGCGCCAGATGAAGGAACCCTTGGAGGTGGTCAGGGCCAGCAGGGCGGCACGCAGGACGGTACCGGCCTCGACGTTGGGCTGCTCCAGGTCGCCATCCCGATAGGCGAAGATGCCCCCGTGCAGTGACTTGACGATGGCACCGTCCTGGGTCGCGGCGCTGGCGCCATGGCGGGTCAGCCAGGCCAGAAAGGTTTCCTCGTTGAGAACTTCGAAACCCTTGTCATAGACCTCGTCGGCGAGCATGCCGATGAGCACCGTGAGGCCAAAGTCCATCAGCAGCCAGAGTCGATGGGCGCTGATGCTGGTCTGGCCACGTTCTTCCAATACCCGGGCCAACAGTTCGCGCGCTTCGCGCAGCAGCCAGAGCAGCAGGGGATGATCGTTGCTCTCGGGCAGGGCGGCACGCGCCTTGTGCAGTTGGCGCTCCGCTTCGCTCAGGGCCAGCTCCTGGGCCTCTTCGCGGCAGTGCGCACGCAGGCGGGCGAACAGTCCGGCGGGAGCCGCCTGGGGGGTGGACTCTTCGGCTTCGCCCAACCGCAGCAGCCATTCCAGCAGATCGCCCAGGGCGGTCATGAAGGGCTTGGGATTCCAGCCTTCGCCAGGTTTGCCCGGCAGCGCCAGGGTATCGATGGGCCAGGTAGTCCAGAGATTCTGGAAGTCATCGGCGAAGGCGGTGTGGGAATGGGCGAAGAAGGCGTCGTCGAGGGTGGCCAGGGGCGCGCTGGCGGGACGGCCGAGTTCTTCGTAGCACTGTCTCAGACTATGGAAGGCGTTGTAGTAGAAGCCGAACCAGACGTGAATCCCGTGTTCTTCGATGCGCTGGTGGTCATCGGCGTTGCGCCCGCTGGCCCCCTTGCCACCCAGACGCCAGCCCTGCTGATACAGGGTGATCTGGTAACGCTCTTGCCATTTCGGTTCATTAGTAAGACGAAATGCGGCGGTAATGGCGGAAACGCCACCGCCTAGAATGGCGATCTTGCGGACAGAAGGTATTGCATCCATGCCGTATGCTCCGAAGTGTGCAATTTCTTGCGTGAGTGGACGAAAGCCAAGTGATGGCTAAGGTAATATCACTGTATCGAAAAGTTCCCTTGATACTTGAGGTCGGTACGAAAAGTCGCTGCGCTCGGTGAGGCTTCGTTGCAGAACGCATCACTCGACTACTTTGCGTACACAACCCAACAAGGCAACGGCAACAGTTGAGGTGATGGCCCGGCATGGTCGTCCCAGGATCGAGGCAAGCGCGGTGGTAAGGATTCCAGGCTATAGCTGCACGGCGCGGGTGAGTGAAACCCGCCATGCCCTGATCTACCGCGGGACGCGCCTGGCCGATGGTCAGCCGGTAATCCTCAAACTGTTGGCTGCGGACTATCCCACGCCCCAGGCGCAGGCCGCATTGCGCCAGGAGTTCGAGCTGACCCGTCGCGCCACGCCCAGTGGCGCGGTCAGTGCAGCCCTCGAACTGCTGGAGCACGGCGGCCGGCAGGTGCTGGTGCTCGAAGACATCGGCGGCACCGATCTCGCTGCCTTGCTCGCCAAGGGGCCGCTGGCCCTGGGCGACTTCTTCGATTGGGCGCTGGCCATCGTCCGTGCCCTGGCGCGGTTGCACCGCTTGCGCATCGCCCACAATGATCTCAATCCGCGCAACATCGTCTGCAATACCGCCACGGGTACCTTGCGTCTCACCGACCTGGGGATCGCCACCGTCTTCGGTACCGTCAGCGGCGGCGATACCCGCCTGGAGGGATCGCTCACCTACCTGGCTCCCGAGCAGAGCGGCCGGACCGGCCGCCATCAGGACTACCGCAGCGACTTCTACGCCCTCGGCGTGACCTTTTACGAGATGCTCTGCGGCGAGCCGCCGTTCCGCGCCCAGGATCCGCTCGAGCTGGTGCATGCGCACCTGGCGATGCGTCCGCTGTCCCTCGTCGAGCGCGTGCCGGGAATACCGCCGATGTTGGCGCTGCTGGTGGATAAGCTGATGGCGAAAGCCGCGGAGGAGCGCTACCAGGGCTGCTTCGGCATCCTGCGCGACCTGCAACGCTGCCAGGCCGGTCTGCCGGCTGGTAACCATCCGAACTTCAGCCTGGCCGAGCTCGACCCTCCGGCCCGGTTGGTACCGCCCCGCATGCTGCAGGGGCGTAGCGTCGCCTTGCGCCTGCTTGAAGAGACACTAGCGCGAGCGGCGCTCGAGCGGATCGAGGCCATCTTCGTTAGCGGCAGTTCCGGCATGGGCAAGTCGGCGTTGGTGCAGGCCTTCGTCCGCCGCCTGGGCGACCGCGTGGTCATGGCGCACGGCAAGTTCGAAAGCCTGGGTGGCGGCGTTCCCTATGGCGCGTTGCGCCAGGCGCTCAAGGAGCTGGTCGAGATCGGGCAGACCCTGGGCGCCGGCTTCGCCCAGCGGCTGATCGATGCCCTGGACGGTAATGCGGTCGTGCTCACCGATGTCTCGCCCGAGCTGAGCGCCTGGCTGGGACCGCAGCCGCCGGTGGTCGAGTTGCCGCCGCAGCAGGCCGAGCAGCGCTTTGATAATGCCATGATCACCCTGCTGCTGGCCTTCGCCTCCGGCAAGCGGCCCCTGTTGCTCTGGCTGGACGACCTCCAATGGGCCGATAGCGCCTCGTTGCGTCTGATCGAGCGCCTGCTGTCCCGGGGCGACCAGGGGGCGGTGCTGCTGGTCGCCACCCATCGCGAGGAACAACTGGCGGGTAGCGACCTGGAGCAACTGCGCGCCGCTACGCAGGTGCGGACGCTATCCCTCGGTCCGCTGTCACGGACGGACATCGAGCGGTTGATCGCCGAGGTCCTTCCCGCTCCGGCCGAAGCCCAGGCCGCGCTGGCCGGGTTGTGCCTGGACAAGACCCTGGGCAACCCCTTCTTCATCGAGCAGTTGCTGCGCAGCCTGCAGCAGGAAGGCTTGCTGGAGTTCGATGGCGAGAGTGGCCAGTGGCATTGGGAACTGCCGCGCCTGCAAGCGCTGGACGTCTACGACAATGTCGTCGATTTCATGGTGGGCAAGCTGCAGGAGCTACCGGATTCCACCGCTGAGTTGCTGCAATGGGCCGCCTGCCTGGGAACGAGTTTTTCCAGCGAGCGTCTAGCGCTGCTGATGGCCAAGGCGCCCGCGGATATCCGCCGGCTCTGCCAGGCGCTGGTCCAGGAGGGCCTGCTGATAGAAGCCGAGGCCGAGGCCGAGGCGGCAGCGGAGCAGGCGCCCACCACCTATAGCTTTCCGCATGACCAGGTCCGGCATGCCGCCCATTCGCTGCTGGCACCGGCCGACCGCGAGCGGGTCCATTTGCGCGCTGGGCAGCTGTACCTGGACGAGGGCGATGCCGCGCGGCTGGACGCCGTCACCCACCTCAATCTGGCCAGGGCGCTGATACAGACGCCTGCGGAACGCCTGCAACTGCTGGAGCTCAACCTGGAAGCCGCGCGGAAGGCGCGCCAGGCCAATGCCTATCCGGCCGCGCTGGACTTCCTGCGTACGGCGGTCACGCTGATCGACGAAGCCGCCTGGGGCAGTCGGCACGTCCTGCTGTTCCAGCTGCATCGCGAATGGGCCGAGGTCACGCACCTCTGTGGCGATGCCGGCGAAGCCTTGCGGATTTGCGAACTCTTGCTGCCGCGGGCGCGCACCTCTTTCGAGGAAGCCGGGGTGCGCGCGCTGCAGATCGATCTGTTCAGCGGTCTGGGCCGTTTCGGCGAGGCGTTGTCGGTGGCGGTGGCGGGTATCCAGGTGCTCGGCGAGCCCTGGCCCGAGGCGCCGGCCGACATCCAGCAGGCCATCGGCACCGACAGTGCCGAGGTCGAGGCCTGGCTGGCTCAACATTCGCCGGCCGCGCTGCTCGACCTGCCGCGCATGGAAGATCCCCGCGCGCAGTTGCTGATCCGGCTACTGGGCCTGCTCTGGGGGCCGGCGATCAACGTCGACCTGCCCATGAGCCTGCTGGCGGTCATGCGCATCGTCAAGCTGTCGATCCAGTACGGCAACGGCGATCTCTCGCCCTTTGGCTATGCCAACTACGGCTCGCTGCTGTCGGCCTTCCACGGGCGCTACGCGCTCGGCTACCAGGTCGGGCGGCTGGCCGTGGACCTGGTGGATCGCACCGGCAATCTGCCGCTGAAGTGCAAGGTCTACACCATGTTCGCGGTGACCAACAGCCCCTGGTCGAGTCCGATCGCGGACAACGTCACCCTGCTGCGCGAGGCGCTGGCGGCCGGTCAGCGCAGTGGCGAGATCATCTTCACCGCCTACAGCGCCTTTCACATCCTCAAGCACCTGCAGCACGCCGGGGCGCCGTTGGACGACATCCTCGCCGAAGCGGGCAAGATCGAGGAGATCCTGCGCGGCATCGGTGATCCCAACACCCTCGAAATCTACACCATCCTCTGCCAATCGCTGCGCCTGTTGCAGGGGCTGACGCCAGGGCAGGAGACCTGGGACGAAGAGGGGCAGGACGAAGCGGCGCTGGTGCGGCAGATGCAGGACAGCGGCCATGTCCTCTGCCTGAACTACTATGACTTCAACAAGATGCAGGCGGCGCTGCTGTTCCGCCGGCTACCCCAGGCGCGGCAGCATGCCGAAGCCATGGAGGCCTCCCTGGCGGCGACCTTCGGCTGGTTCAGCATTGCCGAGCACTCCTTCTATCAGGCGCTGATCCTGCTCGCCGAGGGCGAATTGGCGGACGAACGCCTGAGCCAGGTCCAGGCGGCGCGTGAACGTCTGGCGGGCTGGGCTGAACACTGCCCGGAAAACTTCGCCCACAAGCGCGACCTGGTGGATGCCGAACTGGCCCGCTGCCAGGGGCGCCCCAACGCCGCCATGGATCTCTACGAGCAGGCACTGGCTTCCGCGCGCCTGCATGGTTTCCGCCAGGGCGCAGCGCTTGCCGAGGAGCTCTATGGGCGTTTCTGGCTGGAGCAGAATCGCCCGCGCATCGCCCGTACCTATTTGCAGGATGCCCAGCGCAGCTATCTGCACTGGGGCGCGGCGGCCAAGGCCCAGGCCTTGGAAAACGAATTCCCGCACTGGCTGCGCGCACCGGACAGCGGCACGCTCACGGTGCAGCGGACCCAGGGGCACTCCACCGGCGAGATGATGCGCCTGGATTGGCTATCGGTGCTCAAGTCGCTGCAGACCATTTCCAACGAGCTGGCGCTGGATCAGTTGCTGGCGCGGATGATGCGCATCATCCTGGAAGAGGGTGGCGCGCAACAGGGCCTGCTGTTGCTGCCCGAGGGCGGCCGCTGGCTGGTACAGGCCTCGGTGTGCAGTGGTGGCGAGCCGCGGGTCCTGCAGGCACTGCCCGTGGCGCTTGGCGAGCAGGATGCCAGCGAGAGCCAGGTGCCTCTCACCCTGGTCGCCCATGTCATCCGCAACCGCGAGCCGATGATCCTCGATGATGCGGCCCAGGCCGGCGGGTTCGTCCGGGATGCCTACATCCGCGCGCGACGCCCGCGCTCCATCTGCTGCCTGCCGGTGCTGCGGCAGAGTCGCCTGATCGGCATCCTCTATCTGGAAAACAATCTGCTGGCCCAGGCGTTCACCCCGGGCCGGTTGCAGGTGCTCAGCATCCTGGCTACCCAGGCGGCCATCTCCCTGGAACATGCGCAGATCTACGAGACCCTGGAGCACCGTGTCGCCGAGCGCACCCGCGAAGTGGACCAGGCCCGTATCCGTGCCGAGGAAGCCGCGGCGGCCAAGTCGCTGTTCCTGGCCACCATGAGCCACGAGATCCGTACCCCGCTCAATGCGGTGATCGGCCTGAGCCGCCTGACGCTGGGGACCCGCTTGACCGGCGAGCAGCGCGGCCACGTCGGCAAGATTCTCGATTCCGGCGAGACCCTGCTGGGGGTCATCAACGACGTGCTCGACTATTCGCGCAACGAGGCCGGTGGCACTCAGCTCGAACAGCTGGCGTTCAACCTCGGCAAGGTGCTCGAGCGGACCCTGAACCTGTGCGCCCTCAAGGCGCACGAGAAGGGGGTCGAACTGGTGCTGGACTGCGGACCGGACATCCCCCTGGCCCTGGAAGGCGATCCGTTGCGCTTGCAGCAGGTGCTGGTCAATCTGCTGAGCAATGCGGTCAAGTTCACCGAGCATGGGCATGTGCTGATCCGCGTCGGCGCGACCTGCGAAGGGGGCCGTGCCCATTTCAGCCTGGCGGTCGAGGATACCGGCATCGGTCTCACCGAGGCCCAGCAGGCGCAACTCTTCCAGCCCTTCACCCAGGCGGATGGCTCCATCAGCCGGCGCTATGGTGGCACCGGTCTGGGCCTGGCGATCTCCCGCCAGCTCACCGACCTCATGGGCGGCAGCCTGGACGTCCATAGCGAGCCGGGACGGGGTTCCTGCTTCACCCTGAGGTTGACCCTGCCGGTGGTGGGCGCACCAGAGCGGTTGCCCAGCCAGACGCCCCGTCGGGTGCTGTTGGTGGATGACCATGGCCTGGCCCGGCGTATCCTCGGCCAGCGTCTGCGCGAGCTGGGCATGCAGGTGGTGGAGGCGGAATCCAGCGAGCAGGCCCTGGCCCTGGTGGCGAGCGCTACCCAGGCTTTCGAGCTGGCCTGCGTCGATTGGCGGTTGGGGAGCGAGGATGGCCTGGTCCTGGCGCGGAGCCTGCGTGACCGTCAGCCGGAACTGGCTCTCGCCATCCTGGCCTCGCCCTACGAAGCGGAAGAGGTGCGCAGTCTGGGTGAGGACCTGCGCGCTCTGGAACTGCTGGATAAACCCGTCACCAGTCCGGCGCTGCAGCGTCTGCTGGCCGGCCTGGGCCTGGCACCCGCGCTACCGCCTGCCCTGGTGCAGAGCCCGGTCGACCTGCAGGGCATCCGCCTGCTGCTGGTCGACGACAACCCCATCAATCGGCAGGTGGTGATCGGCTTCCTGCAGGGAACCGGCATCCTGATCGAGGTGGCCGAGGATGGCCAGGCCGCGGTCGAGCGGTTGGCCACCGAGCGCTACGATCTGGTGCTGATGGACGTGCACATGCCGCGGTTGGATGGCCTGTCGGCGACGCGCCTGTTGCGCACCCGACCGGCGCTGGCGCGGTTGCCGATCATCGCCATGACCGCCAACGGCCTGCCCGGCGATCGCGAGCGCTGCCTGGACGCCGGCATGAACGATCATCTGGTGAAGCCGCTGGATCCCGCCGACCTGTTCCGCATCATTGCCGCCTGGACCACGCTGGAACAATTGCAGCGCGCCGAGCGCAAGGCAGTCGAAGACCCCGACGAGGCTGGCCTGTTGGGCCTTACGCATACGGCCGGGGTGTTCGAACCGGCGGCGGCGCTCGGTTTGCTGCGCGGCAATACCGAGTTGTACGAGCAACTGGTGCGCGACTTCCGGCGCCAGCATGGGGATCTGCCGAGCCGGATCGCGGCGTGGCGGGCGGCGGACGATACCGCGGCGTTGTTCGAGTGTGCCCACGCCATGCAGTCCACTGCAGCCTATATCGGGGCCGTTGCCCTGCGCGAGGCGGCCCAGCGACTGACCCACAGGATTCGCCTGGCGCAGCCGATCCGCGAGGATGTGAGTACCTTGCAATTCGAAGTCGAACGTTGTCTGGTGATCCTCGACGAGGTATTGGCGAGTGCGCCGCGGCCGGCGCCGGAAACCACGCCGGAAAGACTGGAGACCCAGCTGGAGCAACTGGTCGGCTTGCTGCAAACCTCCGACTTCACCGCCGAGGCGCTGCTGGACCGATTGATGGACGCCGGCGGGAGTATCCCTCACCGCGCCGAGCTGGTGCGGATCAGGGAATGGGTGGACGACGTGGAGTTCGAGCATGCCGCCGATGCCACCCTGGATCTGCTGCGCCGCGTGCGGCAGGCCGGTCAGCGATCGAGCTGAGTGCGGATGGAAGGCCGCCGTATCGAGCTGCCATTGGTGCTGATCGTCGACGATCAGAAGAGCAACCTGCGCGTTCTGGCCGACCTATTGCGCGATGAGGCGCGGGTGATGTTGGCCAGGAGCGGCGTCCAGGCCTTGACCAAGGCGGCGCGCGAGCACCCCGATCTGATCCTGCTGGACGTGGTGATGCCCGGCATCGATGGCCTGCAACTGATTCAGCTGTTCAAGCGGCGCGCCGAGACCAGCGCCATTCCGGTCATCTTCATCACGGCGGCCAACGACCTCAATCGCGAGGTCGAGTGCTTCGAGCTGGGGGCAAGCGACTTCATCCAGAAGCCGTTCAATCCGCGGGCGGTGCTGGCGCGCGTGCGCTTGCACCTGCAACTGGCCCGCCAGCGGCGCCTGCTTGAGGAGCTGGCCCATCTCGACCCGCTGACCTCGGTGGGCAATCGACGGCGGTTCGATGAGCAACTGGCGGCCGAGTGGCAACTGGCGGTCAGCCGCCACCGGCCCATGGCCATCGCCATGCTCGATATCGACTATTTCAAGCAGTACAACGATACCTATGGCCATGCCGCCGGTGACCAGGCGCTGTCTCGCGTCGCTCAGGTGCTGGAGCAGCGTGTGCGTGAGCGCGATTGCCTGGCGCGCTATGGCGGTGAGGAGTTCGTGCTGCTGCTGCCGGGGGCGTCCCGGGAGGCCGCCGAAGCGGTCCTGGAGCGCTGCCGTCAGGGCATCGCCGAGTTGCGTATCGCCCATCCCCTGGCCGACGATCGTCTCTGGCTGACGATGAGCATGGGCCTGGCCTGCTGTTATCCGACCCACGAACAGACGCCGGATTGGCTACTCAAGGCCGCCGATACCTTGCTCTACCAGGCCAAGGCGGAAGGGCGCAATCGTCTGGTCAGCCGCGGCTTCTAAGCATCTTGCCGCGGGTCAAGCATCCTTGGCCCCGCCGACTACCAACTGCACCCGATTGCGCCCCTCGGCCTTGGCCTGGTAAAGCGCCTGGTCGGTGCGTTCGATGAAGGCTGCGTGGTCGTCACCGCTCTGCGGTTGGATGCTGCCGATTCCGATGGAAATGGTGACGATACCCAGCTCGCTGCCAGTGTGGGCGACGTGCAGCCGTTCGACGCCGGCACGACAGGCCTCGGCCACCTTGAGTGCACCCTCGACGTTGGTATCCGGCAGCACCATGGCGAATTCCTCGCCCCCATAGCGCGCCACCAGGTCCGCTGGCCGCTTGAGCTGTTCGGTGAGCACCGCCGCCACCTTCTTCAGGCAGAGATCCCCGCTGAGATGGCCGTAGGTGTCGTTGTAGCGTTTGAAATGGTCGACGTCGCACAGCAGCAGGGCGAGCGGCTGGCGACTGCGCCGGGCGCGGAGCCATTCGCCTTCGTAGGTCTGGTCGAAGTGGCGGCGATTGTTGATGCCGGTGAGGCTGTCGATGGCCACCAGCTTCTGCAGCTGGATGTTGGCCTCGGCCAGCTGTCGCTGGCTCTCGCGCAGGAAGCGGAAGGCCTCGTCACGCTGGGCGCGCAGGACATGGGCCTCGGAGTGGTAACGCACTCGCGCCAGCAGTTCGAGCTTGTCGGGCAGCTTGACCAGATAATCGTTGGCGCCGGTGGCGAAGCTCTGCGCCTTGACCTGGGGATCTTCCTTGGAGGAGAGCACCACGATGGGCACGTCGCGCAGGGCCGGCTCCGCACGGAAGCGGCGGACGGTTTCCAGGCCGTCGATCTCGGGCATGATCAGATCTTGCAGCACCACGGTGGGCTTGAGTTGCATGGCCATGTTCACCGCCTGGTTGGCATCCAGGCAGTAGTGCAGTTCGATATCGGGCTGATCCGCGATCATCCGGCGCAAGGCTTCGATGATGATCAATTGATCGTCCACCAGCAGCAGTCGCACCTTGGGGGCGATCAGACTGTCCGGGGCGCTACCCTCTTGCGTGGCCATTACTGCGAATCCTTGTGCGGGCAGGGTCTGGCGCCCCGCGTCTCAATCTGGCCAATCCGTGCCGCTGCGCCGTCCGACGTTCCTGTCGGCGACCTGTCGTGTGTCGTGCTCAACTGCGTGACCTGTCAGCGAAGCGCCGTTGGAGCCAGGCGCCGATCTGCGCAGGACTCAGCACCCGTTCTGCCGCCCCCATTCTAACCGCAGCTGCGGGCATGCCGTATACGGCACAACTGGCCTCATCCTGGGCCAGGGTAGGGCAACCGCTCTGGCGCAGGGCGAACAGCCCATTCGCGCCATCGCGGCCCATGCCGGTCAGCAGGATGCCGAGGGCGTCGCGGGCGAATTGCGGGTGGCCGGCGAGGCTGGAGAAAAACACATCCACCGACGGCCGATAGGGGTAATCGGCCGGTTCGGCGGTATAGAGGAAACGTCCCCGGCTATCCAGCAGCAGGTGGTCGTCACCCAGGGCGACGCTGACCTGGCCGGGCTGTGGCATGGCGCCCGGCATGGCGGCCTGCACCGGCCAGGCGATCTGGGTACCGAGCCAACCAATGAAGCTGGGAGCGAAGCGCCGATCGATGTGCTGGACCAGGACCACACTGGCTTGGGCGGTCGGGGTCCAGCCTTCGAACAGGCTCACCAGCGCGGCCGGCCCACCGGTGGACGCCCCAATGGCCACCAGTGCGCCCGGCAGGGCTGGCGCCGGGCTAGCCGTCGCTGCCGTCGCGAGCAACGGCGGCTGGGCAGGACGCTCCGGCAGGCGCACCAGGGGTTCGATACGGGCGATCTTGCGCAGCAGGGCGCCGCCGTCGGCCCCGCCGGACAGCGCCGGGGTGGCGGTCACGTCCAGGGCGCCAGCGCCCATGGCGCGGAACACCCCTTCGCAGTCATCGGGGGTGGCGGTCACCATGAGGATGGCGCAGGGCGACTGGGCCATGATCCGCCGGGTCGCCTCGATGCCGTCCAGGCGCGGCATCTGCAGGTCCATGAGGATCAGGTCCGGCCGATCTTCGGCGCACCGGGCGACGGCCTCTTCGCCATCGTGGGCGATCCAGGCAACCGTGTGGCGACCATCGCTGACCAGCAGGCGGCGCAAGGCCTCGGTAGCCAGCAGCAGATCGTTGGCGATGGCGATTCTCATGGCGCTCCGATGAGGTCCTGCACGGCGGTGATGAGGGCGTCGTCGTGAAAGCTGCCCTTGGTCAGATAGTAATCGGCACCGGCCTGCATTCCCTTGAGCCGATCTTCGGGCCGGTCCTTGTAGGAGACGATCATGATCGGCAGGGCATGCAGGCGGGGATCGCGGCGTACCAGCTCCACCAGCTCGATGCCATTCATGCGCGGCATGTCGATGTCCGACAGCAGCATGTCGAACTCCCCGGCGCGTACGGCGTTCCAGCCGTCCATGCCGTCCACCGCGACCTCCACCTGGTAGCCCTGGCCTTCCAGCAGCTTGCGTTCCATTTCGCGGACGGTGAGGGAGTCGTCCACCACCAGGATGCGCTTGATCCGCCGGGTATCGGCGGTCTTGCCGCTCTGCACCTGGCGCAGGCGACCCTCGCCGAGCAGGCGTTCGATGCCGGTCAGCAAGTCGGCGACGTCCAGCAGCAGCACCGCACTGCCATCGTCGAGCAGGGCGCCGGCGGTGATCGAGCGCAGCTTGCCGAAGATCTCGTCCAGCGGCTTGAGCGCCAGTCCCTGCTCGCCGCGCAGCCGGTCGACCACCAGGCCATAGCGGCGCTCGCCGCCACCGATCACCAGCACGGCGAGATCGCCACTGGGCGGGGCGCCCTCGAGTTCGAGGAGCTGGTGAGCGGCGACCAGGCCCAGGCGATCCTCGCCGAGCAGGAAGAACGCCTTGCCTTCGAGGGAGTGGACCTCGCTCGGCGCGAGACGGAGGACCCGCTCGATGCGGTTGACCGGCAGGGCATAGGCTTCACCGGCGATATCGACGACCAGCGCGCGCACGATGGAGCGGCTGACCGGAACCAGCAGGTGGGTGGTGAAACCCGCACCCGGCCGCGTTTCCAGGTGCACCTCGCCATCCAGGGCGCGGATGGCATCGGCCACCACGTCCAGGCCCACGCCACGGCCGGATAGCTCGGTCACCGTCTCCTTGAGGCTGAAACCGGGCAGCAGCAAAAATTCCAGTAACTCGGCGGGGCTGAGTTCGGCAGCGATGGGGGCCGGGCTCAGGCGCCGCGCGATCACCGCGGCGCGTACGCGTTCCAGATCCAGGCCGCGACCGTCGTCGTGCAGGCTGACCTGCAGTCGACCGGCCACGTGCCGGGCCTCGAGGCGGATCTGGCCGCTCTCTGGCTTGCCCAGGGCGCGGCGTTCGGCCGGGTGCTCCAGGCCATGGTCCACGGCGTTGCGCAGCAGGTGGTTGAGCGGGCTTTCCAGGCGCGCCAGCACCTCGCGGTCGATCAGGGTGTCGGCGCCGTCGATGTGCAGGGTGGCGTCCTTGTCCAACCCCCGCGCCAGGTCGCGGACCAGTCGCGGAAAGCCCTGCACGGCATCGCGCAAGGGGCGCATCCGCACCCCGAGCACCTCGTCCAGCAGGCCCTGGCAGACCCCCAGCAGTCGCCGCTCATAGGCTTCCAGCGCCTGCAACTGCTGCTGATAGCGGTCGAGCAGGCCCTCCTGGCGCTGGCGCAGCTCGCTGCTGGCACCCTGGGTCTGGCCGAACAGCGCCTGCAACTCGCTGCGATAGCCCTGAAAGCCCTGTACCAGTCCGTGCAGGCCGAGACCCATCACCCGGGCCTCGCTGGTGAGGGCGAGAATCTGGTTGAAGCGGCCGCTGTCCACCCGCAGGGGATCGCGCCCGCGTTCGTTGTCTGGCGCGGGCTCCTCGGTAACCGGAGGCGCCTCCGGCGCGAGGGGGAGCGGGACGCTGGGCAGTGGCGCGAGCGGCGCGCTCTCGACGGCACTCAGCGCCTGGGCCAGCGCGTGCTGAGCGTCGCGCTGCTCGGCTTGCCAGCGCTGGCTGGCGGCCTCGTCCAGGCGGCTGACTTCGCCGAGGAAGTCGACGCAGCGGAACAACCGGTCGAGATCCTGGGCACTGAGCTGGCGCTGACCCGCCTGGACGGCGACCAGGCAATCCTCCATGGCGTGGGCCAGCTCCACCAGGCCGTCCAGGTCGACGATCCGCGCCGCGCCCTTGATGGAGTGGGCCGCGCGCATCATCGGCTCGATCACCCCGGTGTTGCCGGGATCACGTTCCAGTCGCAGCAGGCCGGCATCCAGTGCCTGCAGATGGCTCTGCACCTCGCTGGCGAAGAGATCATAGAGGGACATCTCGCGCACATCGCGCGGTGGCTGGCTCATCGCAGGGCCTCTTCCAGGGCCCGTTCCAGCCGTGCCAGGTCGATCAGGCCAACCTGATAGGCGCCTTCCCGATAGACGCCACTCAGTTGGCTGAGCAACTCGCCCCCCAGGGTTGCCGGCGGTGGCTGTACTTCGCTCGGGACATAGCGTTGCAGACCCAGGACCTCATCCGCCGCCACCGCCCACTCGCGGCGCCCGCTGCGCAGCAGCAGCAGACGGGGAAAGCCGCGGGTCTGGCTGGCCGGCGCCACTCCGAGCAGGAGGTCCAGGGCGACGCAGGGATAGAGTTGCCCACGCACCGGGACGATGCCACGTAACAAGGGAGAGCGGCGGTGGGGGACGCGGTGGACCGCCGTGGGTTCGGTGGCCGTGACCAGGCAACTGCCCGGTAGCCCCAGCCATTCCGCGCCCAGCCGAAACACCAGGGCGCTGGCCGAGCGGGTCTGGTGGTCGTCCAGCGGCTCGGCATAGCGCTCGGCCCAGTCGGCGCGTTGGGTGGCGTCGAGTTCGCGGATCGGGCTCATGCGTCGTCACCTCCACGCGCCTGGATGCGGGCCGCCCGTTCGCGCAGCCGGCCGGCCTCGTCGAGGCGACCGGCTCTTTCGCAGATCAGCGCCAGCCGACAGAGCGCCGGATAGTGTCCGGGTTCCAGGTAGAGTGCCTGGCGCAGCGCCCGCTCGGCCTCGGCGGCACGCTCATCGGGCAGGATCAGCGCCAGCAGGAAATGTGCACCGGCCTGGCTGCGATCCTGGTCGAGCAGAGTGCGCAGCAGGGCTTCGGCTTCGGCGGCGCGGCCAGCGTCGGCCAGCCGCTGGGCCTGTTCCAGCGGCGCCGCTGATCGCTCGGGTGGCGGCGCTGCCGGGGCCGGTGCTGTCCTTGGCCGCGCGGGCGTGGCCAGCGGCGAGTGGATCACCGAGGGGCGTGCCGGGGCCTTGCGTCTCGTCGGCTTGGCGACCGGCTGGGGTGGCGCGCGGTCCGGCGTGACGGCCTGGCGCTTGATCAGGGCCGAGGCCTGGGCCACGCCCAGGCTGGCGAAGCCATGGCGCATGGCGCTCACCATTTCCGAGCTGCCCACGCAGAGCAGACCGTCGTCGTGGAGCAGGGCGGCCAGATGGCTCAGGGCGCGGCCCTGGGTCTGGTCGTCGAAATAGATCAGTAGGTTGCGGCAGAGCACCACATCGAAGAGCGCGCCATCGCGCAGGCTGCCGAGCTGGAGGATATTGCCCTGGCGAAAGCGGACCTGGGCGCGCACCCGTTCGTGCAGACGATGGCGGTCGCCTTCGGCGGTGAAGTAACGCTCGCGAAAGTCCAGCTCGCGGGCGCGAAAGGAATTGCGGCCATAGAGTCCGCGTCTGGCCCGCTCCAGGGACGGCTCGTTGATGTCCACCGCGGTCACCTGGAACGCCTTGGCCGGCAGGCCCGCATCGAACAGGGCCATGGCCAGGGTATAGGGTTCCTCGCCCGTGGAGCAGGGCAGGCTGAGTAACCTGACGGGGCGGCCGGTGCCTTCGTGGCGCTGCTGGGCGAAGCGCGCCGCATGGGTGATGGCCTGGGGATCGCGAAAGAACCAGGTCTCGGGGATGACCAGCAGGTCCAGCAGGTCGGCGAATTCGGCTTCGTCGTCGAGGATGCGCGCCATATAGAGGTCCGCCTCGCTCTCCTGGCGCTCGCGCAAGCGCTGGCGGATGGCGCGCGCCAGCATGTCGTCGGCAATGGCCAGGCCGGTGCGCGAGCGCACCAGGGGGGCCAGGCGCGGATCGAGCTTCACGCGACCTCCCGGAACAGCAGGTCGGCCAGGGCGGGCGACAGCAGCCGCTGCGGCTCCAGCCAGAGCCAGAGGCCGTCTGGCGTTTCCAGCACCTCACCCAACCAGGGATAGCTGGGCAGCGGGATACCGGCCGGCCGCGGCGCGCTGGCGGCGACCCGGCGCACGCCGACCACGCCTTCCACCACCAGGCCGAGTGGACGGCTGCCGCCGGCCGTACCGGGAAGGGGATAGTCCACCAAGAGGATGCGGGTGTCCTGCTGCGTCCGGGCACCCCGTCCGCCGCTCATGGCGGTGACGTCTACCACCGGGATCGCCACGCCGTGCAGGTTCATCAGGCCCGCCACGCCAGGCGGCGCCGCGGGAAAACGGGTGAGTTCGAGCAAGGGCAACACCTGGCGGATGGCGGTCGTCGGCAGGGCCGCGGGCTCATCGGCCAGGTGGAAGATCAGGATCTGCATCGTCAGCGGGTGACCGAGAAGGTGGCGACGCTGCTCTGCAGGTCCTGGGCCGCCTGTTGCAGATACTGGACCGCCTCGCTGGTGGCCTTGAGCGCCTCGGTGGTCTGCTGGGTGCTATCGTTGAGCTGAGTGATGGTCTCGGCGATCTGGCCGGCGCCCACCGCCTGGGATTGCATGCCCTCCAGCACGATGTCGAAGCGCGCCGGCAGTTTCTGCACGTCTTCGATGACCCCGGCCAACTGGTCGCTGACGCTCTCCACCTCCTGCACGCTGCGGCGGATCTCTTCGGAGAACTTGTCCATGCCCATGACGCTGGCGGAGACCGCGGAATTCATGTCCTTGAGCATCTGTTCGATGTCGTCGGTGGCGGCGGTGGTCTGGTCCGACAGGCGGCGGATCTCGGTGGCGACCACCGAGAAGCCGCGACCCGCTTCGCCGGCCTTTTCCGCTTCTATTGCCGCGTTGAGCGACAGCAGGTTGGTCTGGTCGGCCACCTTGGTGATGGTGGTCAACACCTTGTTGATGTGGCTGGACTTCTCCGACAGCGCGGCCAGCTTGGCATTGATGGAGTCGGTCGCCGCCACCATGCGCTGCATGGTGGCGTCCATGCTCGCCAGGTTGCTGCGTGCCTGCACCGCGCCGTGGGTGGTCTCGTCCGCCACCTGTACGGCTTCTTCCATGGTCTTGAGCAGGGCGTTGGCATTGGCGGCGATTTCCCGCGTGGTGCTCAACACTTCCACGCTGGTCTGCGCCTGTTCGATGCTGGTGGCTTCCTGCTGGCGGGAGGAGGCGGCGATCTCGGTGGTGGAGGAGGTCACTTGGATACCGGCGCGCTGGACCTTGGTGAGCATCCCGCGCAGGTCGTCGATCATCTTGCCCAGGCCCCGCGCCAATTGGCCGATGGCGTCATCGCCACTGACCGCCGTGCGCCCGGTGAGATCGCCGGCCGCGGCCTTGTTGACCACCCCGAGCAAATCGTCGACATCATCGCGCAGGCGCTGCATCAGCGCCTGCTCGCGGGCATGGTCGTCCTGGATCTGTTGGGCCATCTCGTTGAAGGCCACGCCCACCTGACCCAGTTCGTCACGACCCCGGACCTGGACACGGGCGCCGCTCTCGCCCGCGGAAATGCGGGCGACGGTATCGGTGAGGCCACGAATCGAGCGCAGCAGGTTGTGGGAGAGCAGCCAGGCGATGAGGGCGGCGAGCAGCACGCAGAAGGTGCCGCCGGCTATCAGGGTCCAGGTTAGCTGCTGGCGGACGATGTCGGTATGCCCAGCCCGTTGCGCGGCCAACTGGCGCTCTTCGTCGCCAATCGCCCGGATCTGCTGGCGCAGTGCCTCGACCTGACTGGACATGGTGTTCATCAGGGGTTCATTGGCCAGTTGCTCAGGAGTCAGCTTGGCCGTCTCGCGCAGCTTGAGCAGGGGCTCGAAGGTGTTCTGGCGCCAGTCCGCAAGACCGGCTACGAGGCGGGCGAAGCGCTGCTGCTGGCTGGCATTGTCCGCGGTCAGCTGTTGCGGGATCTTGAGTGTCGCTTCCAGGTCCGGCCACGCCTGGCGCGCCGCCTCGTCATTGGCCGCCGTGTTGAATAGCCAGTAATTGCGCAACTTGGCGCGGGTTTCGAGGACGTTGTTGTCCAGCTCGCTGACGGCCAGCAGCACCTCGGCGGTATGTCTGTCCCAATGGTTGGCGTCGACCAGGCTTTGCAGGGCGGCATAGGTCTGCCAGAGCAGCAGCACGACCAGGGCGAGGATGGCGGCGAAGCCGGCGAAAAGTTTGTTCTGGATGCGGACGTTATCGAGCATGGGCACCGGCACGAGCGGACGAGGGCGGAACGAGTGAGCCCCAAGGGCCACTCAGGCTGTCCGATAAAAGTAGCACGGTCATGCATTTATGGGAGTTGCAAGGCACTGGCGGCTTGCGCAAGGCGGTGAGTGGTGCGGGGGACGATCAGGGGGGCAGCCTGCCAACGGTACCTGGTGCCGGGAGGCTGCCTGGGGGAGTCAGTCCGCTTCAGGTCGGTGCGGCTTCGTTCGCCGCCTCGGTTCTACGCGTACCGTGGCTGTTCTGGCCACCCTTGCGACCCGCTTCGGAAGCCCGGGCGGGGTTGTTGGCGAAATTTCCGCCGCTCGCGCGACCACCCTTGCGCCCGGCTTCGGCGGCACGCTCCCGGTTGTTGGCGAAGTTGCCTGGATTGCTGCTTTTGTTAGCCATCAAACTTCTCCCACTTTCGACTATTAAGGTTTGAACGCGCTGTGCCCCCAAAGGCTAAGCGATTCAAAATTAAGAGTCGCCCTGAATAAAGTGAGTTCTCGATGAGCGATGGAGGGGTGTTTAATTGGACGGCATTAAACTTAAATACAAGTTCGTGGGGATGGGAGTTGCGAATTAGAGCGTTCAGGGAAAATATTGTACAGGAGCTGTAAAAGAATTCGTCCAATAGTTATCAGATAAGGGTGCTGGAAAAGTCGTCGGTTTGGAAATTTTTTGAAATATTTCGTCGCGGGGCGCGTCGATTCTGGGCTTTTCGATCTATCGAATCAGACGTCATCTGCAGGATACCGTTCTCCGAAAACAGCGAATTAATTGGATGAACAGTCCTGTCTCGTGAGCAATATCAGCTCAGATAATGAGGATTCAGCACTATCGAGTCGTCCGTGAGGGCGTTTCCAGAGCCCTTCCCGTCTATTGGGTTTTCAGTATCAGAAAAGGGTCGGAAAAAGCCCGAATAGCTGTTCCGATAAAGTTTAAGGCGCTAGTCATGATGTGCAAAGTCCACCTTGGGTCGATGGGCGCTGAAGATTCTTTTGGACCGCTATCGGTGGCAGTTCGATACCTCGACAACGCGCCCGGACCGACGGTGACCAGGGCGATAGCCTTACCTCAATTTCTCTAATGTGAGAGAAAATATCATTTTTGGGAGAAGACCATGCTAGAGAGTGAATTAGCACTAAGGCTCAAGGCCCTGCGTCTGGAGCAGGGCTGGTCGCTGGAACAGCTGGCGACCCGCAGTGGCGTGAGCCGGGCGACGCTTTCCCGGTTGGAAAACGCCGAGGTCAGTCCAACCACCGTGGTACTGGGTCAGCTCTGCGCGGCCTACGGACTGACCTTGACGCGCCTGCTGCACAGCGTGGAAAGCGGCTTTCCCGCCCACCTCGGGCGCGCTAGCCAGCAGGTATGGCGCGATCCCGACCAGGCATTCTCGCGCCGCTCCGTGTCGCCGCCGTCCCGCGCGCTGACCGGGGAGGTGATCGAGAGCGAACTGGGTCCCGGCGTCGACATCCGCTACGAGAGCTCGCCACGGCCGGGGCTCGAACATCATCTGGTGTTGCTCGAGGGCGAACTCGAACTGTGGGTCGAGGACCAGTCGTACCGGCTGGTGGCGGGTGATTGCCTGCGTTATCGACTCTGGGGCCGCAGTCGTTTCCTGAGCGGGAGCGCGGGTGCGCGCTACCTCCTGTTTCTCATCTGAAGGATCTGCCCCATGTCTTCTTCGCTGCTCATCGAACGACTCGAGGCGCCAGGCTGCACCGCGCACCTCGACGATCTGCAAGGCCTGCTCAGTGCCTGCGTGGCCCAGGGCGCCAGCATCGGTTTCATCCTGCCGTTGGCGGAGGCCGCCAGCCGCGGCTTCTGGACGGATACCGTGATCCCGGCAGTAGCCAGGGGCGCCCGGCTGCTGTTTGCCGCCAAGCACCAGGGGCGGGTGGTGGGCAGCGTGCAACTGTTGCTCGATACCCCGGCCAATCAGCCGCACCGGGGCATAGCACGCGCCTTGATGCTCGCGCTGGAGGACGCCGCCCGGGCGCAGGGGCGCGAACTCCTGACCCTCGATAACCGCAGCGACGATCACGCCGAACCGCTCTATCTGTCCCTGGGCTACACGGCGGCCGGCAGGATTCCCGGCTATGCCCTGGACGCCTTGCAGCCGGCGCGGCGCGACAGCACCACCCTGATGTACAAGACGTTGCCCGCACAGCCCGCTAAGCTTGGCGCCTTTCATCTCTAGGTTCTGTACGAAAAATGCCTACGCTCGGTGATGCTTCGTTGAAAAAGGCATTCGGAATGCTCATTTACCGCTCGTAAACTCCGCTTCCTCAGCCTTTTTCGCCTCGCCTGACCTTCGCTCGGCGATTTTTCGTACAGAACCTAGGAAAGCCGCTAGTCATGCCCCCTCGCTCCGCTACCGAACTCTGGCAACTCCTGCGCGCCCAGGCCGAGGCGGGGCGCCGTGAGGCGCCGGCCCTGGCCGATGGACTGGCGCGGGCGCTGCTGCAGCCCGAGGATCTGGCCAGTGCGCTGGCTCGGCGCTGCGCCGATGCGCTGGCGGAGGATCCACGGCAGGCCGAGCAACTCGCCCAGCGCTTCGTGGAGCTGCATGCCGAGCGGCCGGAGCTGCTGGCGGCCGCCTGTGCCGACCTGGAAGCGGTGCTGGCGCGGGACCCGGCCTACGCCAGCCTGCTGGAGATCTTCCTGTTCTCCAAGGGCTTCCTGACCGTGCAGGCGCATCGCCTCGGCCATGCCCTCTGGACCTGCGGCGAACGCCTGCTGGCGCTGCATCTGCAGGCACGTTGCAACCGGCTGCTGGCCATCGACATCCATCCGGCCGCGCGACTGGGCCGCGGCATCATGCTCGACCACGGTACCGGCATCGTCATCGGCGAGACCGCGGTAGTGGAGGACGACGTATCCATCCTGCAGCAGGTGACCCTCGGCGGTACCGGCAAGGAGCAGGGCGACCGCCATCCCAAGGTGCGCAAGGGCGTGATGATCGGCGCCGGCGCGAAGATCCTCGGCAATCTGGAAATCGGCGAAGGCGCGAAGATCGGCGCGGGTAGCGTGGTATTGCACCCGGTGGCGCCGCACACCACGGTGGTCGGCATCCCGGCGCGCCCGGTGGGCCGGCCGCGGGATGCTCATCCGGCCGAAAGCATGGATCAGTCCTTCGACGACTGAGCGAGAAAGACTTCGGCCTTGGGATATCGCTCGCTGTTCAGGGCGCTGGGCACCAAGCCTTCGCTCTGCGCCAGGCTGCGCACCAGCTCACGATTGAAGGCGCTGTTGCCGGCGTCCGCCAGGTAGTCGGGCAGCGCCAGCCAACGGGCGTCCTCGATTTCCTCGGGATCTTGAATGGCGATGTCCGCACTCAGCGGATCGAGCCGGCAGACCAGATAGAGGTTGGACTTGCCGAAGCGATAGGGGTGGGTGGTCACCATCCCGACGATGGCGCGAAAGGCGCTGTGGATGCCGGTTTCCTCCCAGACCTCGCGAATCACCGCGGGCGCCAGGTCCTCACCCAGTTCGACATGGCCACCCGGCAGCTTGTAGCCCTGGCTGCCGCGCTCGCGGATCGCCAACAGCTCGCCCCGCTCGTTGAGCACCAGGCCGCCCACGCCCAGGCTGTGGGTAGGGACGAAGGGCGCGAAGGCGCTGGGCGTGCCACGCCAGACCAGGGTCAGCTCCTGTTCGAGACAGTTGTGGAAGACGAAGCCCGCCGCGGTGGCGACGCCTACCAGCTCGCCGAGGGCCAGCGGCAGGGTCAGCCAGATCAGGTTGCGACCCTCGCGGCGGGCCTGGTCGAGCAGCTCCGCCAGCAGCGGAGCGAAGGCCTCGCGGCTGGACGGTAGCGAGGCGGCGTCGATGATCAGGCCATTGAAGGCGTCTTGGCGATACTGCACGGCGACTACTCCGCGGGGCGTGGCTGGGTAGGCGCGGATGGTACCCTAACGGCTTCGCTGGGCAGCAACAGGCTGGCCCGCGGGTTGGCGATCTCGATGCCGCGCTCGCGGAAGCGTTCGAGGATGCGTCTATTGAGTTCGCGCTGCACGCCCCAACGACCTTTGTCGATGCACCTCATCTGGCCGGCGAGGGTGACCATGGCGCCGTCGACGGCATCCACGCCCCAGATCTCCAGGTCGGCGAGGATCAGGTCCTTGAAGGCGTCGTCGGCGCGCAGCCCGGCGCCGATGTCCTTGAGCTCGGCGATCACGCGGTCGATGTCTTCCCCGTAGCCCACGCTGATGCGCATGGCGGCGTTGCCGAGGCCACGGTTGATGTTGTTGACCGCCGACACCGAGCTGAAGGGCACGATGTGCAGGGAGCCGTCACCGGCGCGCAGTCGTACGGTGCGGATCGACAGGTATTCCACGGTTCCGGAGACCCCGGCCACCGTGACCCAGTCACCGACCTGCATGGCATTCTCCAGCAGCAGGAAGATGCCGGTGATGAAGTCCTGTACCAGCTTTTGCGAGCCGAAGCCCAGGGCGACGCCGATGATGCTGGCGCTGGCCAGCAGCGGAGTGGTGTTGACCCCCAGTTCGCTCAAGGCGGTGAGGCCGACGATGAGGGCGACGAGGATGAACAGACCGGTGCGCAACATTGGCAGCAGGGTGCGCAGGCGCGCTGCGCGCACGGTATCGCCGCGTTCGCTCCAGCGATTCAGGCGCCGATTCACCACCACGTTGGCGCCTTCCCAGATGGCCACGGCGATGATCGCGGCGATGAGGATGGTGAGGAAGGCGGACAGCAGACTGCGCCCGATGCTGCCGTCCTCGAACCAGTCCAGGGCGTTCCAGCCCCAGGACTGGAACAGTGCCAGCACGGTGACCAGGGTGACGATCACGCCCACCAGCCAACGTACCAGCGGATAGTAGCGCTGCAGGTGCATGCCGGGTGTGGTGCCGTCTTCCCGCGGCTCCGGATGGAACAGTCGGCCCAGCAGCCCGAGCAGGAATACCGCGGTCAAGCGGCCGAGGATGACGATACCGGTCGTGGCGGCGATGAAGCTCATCAGCCGCGGCAGGCCGTTTTCGACGTCCAGTGCCCAGATGGTCCAACCGCCCATGACGAACACCGCGGCGAACACCGCCCAGACCTGGCCGAGCCAGGCACGCAATCCGGCCAGCAGGCCGCTGCCGTCCTGGCGACCGGCGATGAGCGCCGCGACGGGCCGCCGCACCTGGAAGATCAGGCCGACCACCAAGAGGTGCGCCAGCAGCGACACCAGCTTGACGATGGCCTCGCGCCCAGCCTCGGTGGCGCCGAGGATGTCCGCTGCCTGGGCCAGGGCCAGGCCGAAGGTGAGCAGGGCGACGAAGGCGTGCAGCCAGCGTAGCAGGGTGCAGGCGAGGGCCGCCTTGACCTTGAGCAGGCGGATGCCGTGGGCGGCGGGATCGATCAGCAGGCGGACCACGATCAGGGCGAGACGGGTGGTGAGGTAGGCGCCGAGGAAGCCGCCGACCAGCTCGCGTTGCGCGGCATCCGACGCCACCAGGTAATGGATCAGCAAGGCCGCACTGGCCCAGAAGGCCAGCAGCGGCAGCAGTTCCAGGCATAGCAGGCCCAGGGCATAGGGCAGGTGGCGCAGGGTGGTCCAGTGCTCTTCGGCGCTGGGCCGAGCGCGGTCGCTGCGCGTGGATTCGGACGTGGCTGGCTTGGGTTCGGCTTCGCTGGGTGGCGGCGCGGCGCTGTCGGCGGGGGCGATGGGCACCGCCTCGAGCTGGTCGATCCCATCGCGCTGGGTCTGGACCAGCGCGACCGCAGGTTCCGCCGGGCGGGTGGCGGCGGCATCCTCGTCGACCGGCGCGGGAGGTGCCGGGGGTTGCTGCGCGGCATCGCGCTGCGCCTGGCGTCGCGCGCGGCTGTCAGCGTGATCGGCGTGCAGCTGCAAGGCTCGCCGTGGGCGAGCGAGCAGGCGTCTTACCAGCCATTCGCAAAGCAGGCCGACGGTGAACAGCACCGCCAGGGTCAACACGGCCTGCAGCAGGGCTCGCCGGCCGGCTTCGGAGGTGAAGCTGGCGCGCGACCAGTCCGGCAGGTCCCGTACCGCGCGTTGCACCTGGACCAGCTCCTTGCCAAGGTTGTCGCCCCAGCGGCCGACGCGATTGAGCGTCTGGGCGATCAGGCCGTTGGCTTCCAGCGGCACCAGGGTCTTCTCCTCGGTCGCCGCCGGAGCGCTGGTCGCCTTGGCTGGCGTGGTCGCGGTGGCCGTAGCGGGCGCCGCACCCTGGGTGGTCGAGGTCTGATTGGCGATGGCCTCCAGCGTCAGGATCAATTCCTGGCGCCGCTGCGGGTCTTGCAGCAGCGCCGCCACCTGACGCGCCTGTTGCGGATCGAGGTGGGTCGAGGAGGCGGGCGCCTCGGCGGCCTGGAGGGGGAGGGTGAAGCACAGTAGCAGGAGGGAGAGCAGCAGAGTCGGCATGGGAGGTTCTGTCATGACGAGGAATCCGGCACTTAGGACCCAGGATCGACGCCAACGCTCCCTTTAGACGGCAACGCTCTGCCGCTGCAGGCGCCGCCAATCGCCTGGGGTCTGCTCGGTCCAACGCTTGAAGGCGCGCTGGAAGGCGGCGGGCGAGGCGAAGCCCAGCAGATAGGCGATCTCGCCGAAACTGGCCTCGGTGTCGCGAATGTAGGCCAGCGCCAGGTCCCGGCGGGTCAGATTGAGCAGGGCGCGATACTGGGTACCTTCCTCCGCCAGTTTACGCCTCAGCGTCCAAGAGGGTAGCCGTAGACGGGTAGCGATCTGTTCCAGGGTCGGCTCGCCATGGCGCAGCAGGGGGCCCATGACCTCGACCACCCGCTCGGTGAGCCCGCGCGTGCGGGTCAGGCGGCCGTGTTCGGCCTCGCTCAGCGCCAGCAACTGGCGCCAGGTGGCGGGGCAATGGTCGGTACCGGGCAGGGCGAGGGTGGCGGTGTCGAGCAGCAGGGCGTTTTCCGCCGCGCCGAATTCCACCGCGCAGCCGAAGGCGGCTTCATAGGGGGCGGGATTCGCCGGAGCGGCGTATTCGATCAGCACGCGGCGGGGTTGCAGCGCCTGGCCGGCCACCGCGCCCAGCACGGCCAGCCAGGCGCCAAGCACCGCGTCGACCACGAATCTGTTGTAGTCGTTGTAGGGGCTGATGCTATAGAAGTGCAGCCAGGCGTCGCGTCCCTGGGCGGCCCAGCGCGACTGGCCGCGGTAATTGCGGCCATAGAGCGGCTCCAGGTGCAGCAGCGTCTCGGCCGCATGGCGGACATCCGGTGCCTGGGCCACGGTCACCCCGGCGAGACCGAGGAAGGCCGGGCGCATCGCCCGGCCCATGGCCAAGCCGAGGGCGGGATCGCCGGTCAGCTCCAGGGCGGCATGGCCGAGCCGCATGAAGTGCGGGATGGACAGCCGCCCGCCGGGTTCGGCCAGCCGCGCGGCGGTCAGGCCGAAGCGGGTCAGCAGGCCGTCGGCGTCGCCACCCCGGCTGCTCACCGCCGCCGCCAGGGCCAGCACGAAGCCGGTGGACAGGTCGCCCAGGCGCAGCGCCGGCCGCTTCATAGCCGCAGATTGATCAGCTTGGCCCCTGTCCGGGCGGGATTGGTGGCGGCGGTCGCATCCGGGGTGAAGGCTTGGCTGGCACCCTTGGCCTGCCATTCCCACAGGCGACCGTGCAACTGGACCTCCAGCGCCGCGCGGATGCCGGCTGCGCGCAGGCGCTGGGCGTCGAAGGGGGCCGGGGCGGGCGTGGCACCGGCCGCCAGTGCCGGGATGGCCAGCAGCTCCACCTGGGGATCGTCCAGCACACCGGGCCGGCCGGTATCGCTGCCCTGGATCACGCCCAGGCGGCCGAGCGGGGTGTCCAGGCGCAACAGCGGCGAGGTCAGATCCTTGCCTTGCGCCTGGCCCGCCAGCGGCCGGACCAGCAACTTGCCGAGCGGTCGCCCATCGGGGCCGAATACCAGGGTGACGTTGCGCAGTGGCCCGCCGCCCACCTCGAGTTGCCCATCCACCAGGGTCGCCCCCGGCAGCACGATGGAGCCGGCCACCAGTGTGACGCCGTAGCGCCGCGCCAGGCCGGCGAAGAGTTGCTGATAGGTACTGGCCATGTCCCAGGCCTTCATGCGCAGCAGGCTTTCGGCGAGGCGCGGCTGGCCTTCGGCCTGGAACCAGGCGCGGGCGAAGCGCAGCGGATTGCCCAGGACCAGCCACTGAAGGGCGTCGTCGGTCTGGGTAGCGGCATAGACCTCGGGCTTTTCACCCATCAGCACCAGCGGCGTGCCCACATGCTCGGGCAGCACCACCACCGTCCGCGGGCCGATCAGCCCGAGGCGCCGGGCATTGTCCAGGTAGGCGTCGAGCTTGAGCCGCAGCCGCTCGGGATTGCCGTAGTCCAGGGCGAACAGCTCGGGCTCGATCCCCAGCAGATTGCCGGTGGTGGCGGCGGCCGGTGTGGTGGTGAGATCCACCGCCAGGCTGCTGCGCAGATCCGACAGGTAATGAAAGGCTGGCCGCTGGGCCACCCAGCCCGCCAGTACGGCGAACAGGGCGATCAGCACCAGGAACACGAGCTTGCGCATCCAGACTCCAAAGCGGGCCCGGACGCTCTGGCCGGGCGGGATAAAGGTACCCAGGGTAGGAGACCAGGACGCCACTGCCAAGCATCGGCTGTGCATTTGGGTAAAGAGGTTGTCATTTCTGGTGATTGAGACCGGGGCGTGCGGCTCTTATCGTGGCGGCAGGCCTTCCCAGAAAGGCCAACGACCGGAGACCGCCATGATCGAGCTTGCCCCCCGTAATACCACCCCTATAGATTCTTATCCGCATCTGCTCGAACCCCTGCGCGTGGGGGCGATCACCTTGCGCAGCCGCGTGGTGATGGGTTCCATGCACACCGGGTTGGAAGAGCGTCCGGGGGGCTTCGCGCGCATGGCGGTGTTCTTCGCCGAACGGGCCCGCGGCGGCGTGGGCCTGATCGTCACCGGCGGTATCGCGCCCAACGAAGAGGGCGCCGTCTACCAGGGCGCCGCCAAGCTGACCACGCCCGAAGAAGCCGAACAGCACCGCGCCATCACCGCCGCGGTACATGCCGAGGGCGGGCACATCTGCCTGCAGATCCTCCATGCCGGTCGCTATGCCTACAATCCGAAGCTGGTGGCGCCCTCGGCGTTGCAGGCGCCGATCAATCCCTTCACCCCCCGCGAACTCGACGACGCCGAGGTGGAGGCGCAGATCGAGACCTTCGTTCACTGCGCGCAACTGGCGCAGCAGGCCGGTTACGACGGTGTGGAGGTGATGGGCTCGGAAGGCTACTTCATCAATCAATTCATCGCCGCGCGGACCAACCACCGCACGGATCGCTGGGGCGGCGACTTCGCCAGTCGCTGCCGCTTGCCGCTGGCCATCGTCGAACGCATCCGCGCGGCGACCGGGCCGGATTTCCTCATCATCTTCCGGCTCTCGCTGCTGGATCTGGTGGAGCAGGGCAGCACTCCCGAGGAGTGTCTGCAACTGGCGCTCTGGCTGGAGAACGCCGGGGTGAGCCTGATCAACACCGGGATCGGCTGGCACGAGGCGCGTATCCCCACCATCGCCACCCTGGTGCCGCGCGGCGCCTTCGCCGCCGTCACCGCTCAGTTGAAGGGGCGAGTCCGGGTGCCGCTGATCGCCACCAACCGCATCAATACCCCTGAGGTGGCCGAGGCCATCCTCGCCGCCGGCCAGGCCGACCTGGTGTCCATGGCGCGGCCGCTGCTGGCCGATCCGGCCTTCGTCGCCAAGGCCGCCGCCGGGCGGGCCGATGAGATCAACACCTGCATCGCCTGCAACCAGGCCTGTCTCGACCATACCTTCGCCGGCAAGCTGACCAGTTGCCTGGTCAATCCGCGCGCCTGTCACGAGACCGAGTTGCAGATCCTGCCGACCACGGCGCCGCGCACCTTCGCCGTGGTCGGCGCGGGCCCGGCCGGCTTGGCCGCCGCCTGCACCCTGGCGGAGCGCGGCCATCGCGTGGTGCTGTTCGAGGCCAGCGCGCGCATCGGCGGTCAGTTCAACGTCGCCAAGCGCATTCCCGGCAAGGAAGAATTCGGCGAGACCCTGAGGTACTTCCAGCGCCGCCTGGAGCGCCTGGATGTCGAGGTGCGCCTCAACCGGCGGGTCAGTGCCGCCGAATTGCAGGCCGAGGGCTTCGCGACGGTGATCCTGGCGACCGGGGTCACGCCACGGATTCCCGCCATTCCCGGTGTCGACCACCCCAAGGTGCTGGGCTATCTGGACGTGCTGCTGGAGCGCCGGCCGGTGGGGCGGCGGGTGGCCCTGATCGGCGCCGGGGGTATCGGCTTCGACGTGGCGGATTTTCTCACCCATGCCCATCGCGAGGAGGAACCCATCGCGGCCTTCTATGCGGAGTGGGGCATCGACCCGACCTTCAGCACCCGCGGCGGCCTGGCGCCGGCTGCGCCGCAGCCGGTGGAACGCCAGGTCTGGCTGTTGCAGCGCAAGCCGGGCAAACCCGGCAAGGGGCTGGGCAAGACCACCGGCTGGATCCATCGCGCCCGCCTCCAGCAACGGGGCGTGCAGGCTTTCGGCGGGGTCGAATACCTGCGCATCGACGACGCCGGCCTGCATTTGCGGCTGCCCGATGGCGCCGAGCAGGTGCTGGAGGTGGACAACGTGGTGCTCTGCGCCGGTCAGGAATCCCTGCGCGAGCTGGAAGACGGCCTGATCGACCTGGGCATCGCGGTGCACCGGGTCGGTGGGGCGGACGTCGCCGCCGAATTGGATGCCAAGCGCGCCATCGACCAAGCCACGCGACTTGCCGCGCAGCTGTAACTCTTCGTTGCAAGACGAGAAGATTTACGTGACCTGTTGCACATAACATCCTATCCGGACCGACCGCCATCCCAATGTCCGGTCTCTCTTCCATCCTGCCGGTCAGGATTGGCTAAGCTGCCGTCCTGACGCACCGGGTGGCGTCCAGGTCCATTCCAGACGATGGGCAGGGAAACGGGGGATTGCCTCCCGGCCCTGCGCTAGGGGTAGGATGCACGTCCAGTCGCCCCGCCCCGAGCTTGTCAGCGCCAAAGGCGCGTCAGGGGGCGGATCGCTGGCCTCGATATTCATGTGGGATCGACAGGGCACGCGGCACAGATGGCAGAGATGTTGAACGAAGAAGCAGTACTGACCCCGGTGGTGCTGGGGTTTGGCGACCAGGGCGTGAATCGCGCCTTGCTGTTTCCCGATTTCGAGGCGCTCTGGCAGGGTGAGCAGGCGTTGCTCGACTGCGCAGGGCGTCGCCATCGCTTCGTCTACCTGCTGTTGGACGATCACCGCCGGGTCAAGGCCGCGGTGTTCTTCCTGCTGGCCTTCGACGCCCAGGGGCGGCCCTTGCCGGAATGGAACCTGCCGCTGGTGGAGCTGGCCGAGCGCGGGGGCGCCGGCCCCGACCTGGGCGCCGGGCCCATCCGCCTGGCCAGCCTTGGCCAATGCCCTATCTCTTGGCATCAGGGGGATCTCTGGGACCCGCGCAGCGATGGCGAACATGACGACTGGCAGGCGATTCGCGACTGCCTGGGCCTGGTCGCCCCGCGCGATGGCGAGGTGGAGCTGGCCGGGGAGTACCACCCCAGCGCGGCGGACGGCATCGACGTCGAGGCGCGTCTCGAACGGGTGCGGCGCATCCTCGCCCAGGAGCACCAGGAGGCACTGGACAAACTGATCGCCGGCCAGCGTACCCGCCTGCTCACCCTGACCCGCCAGCACCAGGAAGACCTGGCACGCCTGCAGCGCGACGCGGACGAGCTGCGCACCGCCAAGGCCGATTTGGAAGTGCGCTACGCGGCGCTCGCCCAGCATCTGGAACAGCAGAACGACCTGGCCCGGCAGCAGCGTGAAGAACTCAACGAACAGATGCGTACCCTGGAAAGGAACGCCCTGTACAAGATCGAGGCCCTGCGCATCCAGGCCGAGGCCGAAAGCGAGGCCCGCGTGGCCGCCGCGGTGAATGAGCTGAAGAACCAGCTGTCGATCCGCGAGGTGGAACTCAAGTACCGCGACGAACTGGACGGCCAACTCCAGGAAGACATCCGCCAGTTGCGCGAGCGCTGCGCCCAGCTGGTCGCCGACAGCAACGAAGGCCAGCTGGAGCGCCTGGCGCGCCAGGGCATCCTCTTCGTTACCTTCCAGCCCGGCGCCGGTCATCTGATCCTCGGCCGCCAGGACGTGCCGCGCTTCAGCGCCGATCCCCTGGGCTTCGTCGCCGCCCATTGCAAGGTCAGCCGCGAGCAGTACCAGCGTTGGCTGAAGCATCACCAGCAGCCGGTGTGCCAGGCCGAGGTGGAAGGCAAGCGCTGCGGTCGGCCGGTGGTACGCGTAGAGCATCCCGCCCAGTTCGATCCGCAGCGCTCGACCCTCTGCGCCGAACACCGGGGCGATGATACCGATGGCGATGTCGCCAATCTCTGATCGCGTACCGTTGCCACTTCCATGACGACCTTCCCGCCCGCCGCGCTCCAGGAGGTGCAGCTGCCGCTGCTGGGCGCGCGTGGCCTGCGGCTGGCCGTGCTGCGCCTGGACCAGCGCCCGCCGGGCCTGAACGGCAACAAGGGCTACAAGCTGCAGCCCTGGCGCGAGCGCTTGCGCCGTGGCGAAGGCCGGGGCCTGATCAGCCTCGGCGGCGCCCATTCCAATCATCTGCATGCCCTGGCCGCCGCCGGACGCGAAGCGGGCTTCGCCACCGTCGGCCTGTTGCGCGGCGAGCCTTGCGCCACGCCCACCGTCCAGGATTTGCAGGACTGCGGTATGACCCTGCACTGGCTGGGTTATGGCGGTTATCGCCGGCGCCATGACGCGGACTTCTGGCAGCCCTGGCAGGCACGCTACCCCGATCTGTTGCCCATTCCCGAAGGCGGCTGCGATGGACTGGCAGCCCAGGCCTGCGGCGGGATCGTCGCTGAGCTGCAGCAGGGGCTCGCCGCCTTGGACTGGCCCGATTGCCAGCAACTCTGGCTCGCCGCCGGCACCGGCACCACCCTGGCGGGAGTGATCCAGGCCGCCGACCCGGCTTGGCAGGTGATGGGCGGTCTGGCGGTGCCGCCGGGACATGGCGTCGAGACCACCTTGCAGACCTTGCTCCCGCGCGACCTGCCCCGGAGCTGGCGCCTGGTCGATGCCAGTCGCGGCGGCTTCGGCCGCATCGATGCCGACCTGGCGCGGGCCATGGCGGATTTCGCCGACCAGACCGGCATCACCCTCGATCCGCTCTATACCGGCAAGCTCTGGCTCGCCCTGCGCGACGAGATCGAGCGGGGCGCCGTGGCAGCGGGCAGTCGCCTGGTACTGATCCACAGCGGTGGCCTCCAGGGCCGCCGGGCGTTGGCGGCTCAGCTGAGCGCGCTGGCCTCGGGCTGAGTCGGCCAACCGGCAGGGACCAGGAAGAGGCGCGCGACCTCAGCGCCCGTGCCATCGCGGCGCACCAGCAGCTGCGGCCAGACCGGTTCCCCGGCGGGCAGCGGCAGGCAGGGCGTATTCGCTACCGCCGGGGCGAGCCAGTGGCCCTTGGGCAGCACCTCCCAGGAGCCTTGCGGCAACCGCTGCCGCTCGCACCAGAGCTGCGGCTGCCGCGGGGGCAGGGCGCCCGCGGGCCAGGGCAGGGGAGCGTCGAGCGGCTGGAACAGATAGCCCCCAAGCCAGAAGGCGGGTCGGGGCGGGGCGATGTCCAGGGCTGCCAGGCTGGCCTGGGCCAGGGGTGTGGCCGACAGCGGCAGCTGGCGCTCGCGTAGATGGGTCAGTTTGCGTGCCAGTTGGTCTTCGCCGCCCGGGCCCAGCCAGCGCGGCGCGCCGTGCGAGCCTTCGCCCAAGTAGAACTTCACTGCCAATTCCAGGTGATGGACGCCCTCGGCGTCCGCCACCAGCAGGTCCAGCTCGCCCAGGGTGCGCTCGCCCTCGCGCAAGGGCAGGTTGGCCGCCAGCAGCCGAACCCCGGGCGCCCGGGCCAGGGCGAATTGCCAGAGCCGTTCGTATTGGCGACCCAGGCGGCGATCGCTGCCCTGGGCCAGCCAGGCGGCCAATTCCTCTGGCGCCGCGTCCTGTTGCCGCAGCCAGTCGGCCAATTGCCCGGGGTGACTGGCCCAGTCGCTGGCGCACAGCGGATGGCGGGTGTCGGCGGCGACCAGCAGGGGCAGGGCGACCAGGGTCCAGGCGAGATCCCGCACCTGGGGCTGGCTCAGGCGTCGCGGTAGCTCATACAGCTCGGCGAAGGGCGTCATGGCGCCAGCATAGGCCAAGCGGAGGCCCTGCGGATCAACCCAGGCGACCCGTGGTCGGATAGAGGCGGTTTGCCGCTGCTACGGGCTTTCGCCCATACTTTCTGCCCATTCCAGCCAACGGGGCCGCCGGCGCGTCATGGACTCCTTTCGTAACATTGGCATCATCGGCCGACTCGGCAGCACCCAGGTGCTGGACACCATTCGCCGGCTGAAGACCTTTCTGCTGCAGCGCAATCGCAATGTGATCCTGGAAAACACCATTGCCGAGGTGTTGCCGGGGCATGGCCTGCAGACGGTGTCGCGCAAGCTCATGGGCGAGATCTGCGACCTGGTGATCGTGGTCGGCGGCGACGGCAGCCTGCTCGGCGCCGCCCGCGCCCTGGTCCGCCCGCGCGTACCGGTGCTGGGCATCAACCGTGGCAAGCTGGGCTTTCTCACCGACATCCGTCCGGACGAGCTGGAGAGCAAGGTCGCCGAGGTGCTCGACGGCCAGTACCTGATGGAGACGCGCTTTTTGCTCGACGCCTTCGTCGAGCGCGGCGGCGAGATGATCGGCCAGGGCGATGCGCTCAACGACGTGGTGCTGCATCCCGGCAAGTCCACCCGGATGATCGAATTCGAGCTGTACATCGACGGCCAGTTCGTTTGCAGCCAGCGTGCCGATGGCCTGATCGTCGCCACTCCCACCGGCTCCACCGCTTATTCGCTGTCGGCCGGCGGACCGATCATGCATCCCAAGCTGGATGCCATCGTGGTGGTGCCCATGTATCCCCACACCCTGTCCAGTCGTCCCATCGTGGTATCCGGCGACAGCACCCTGTCGATCCTGGTGTCGCCGAACATGACGATCTATCCGCAGGTCTCATGTGATGGCCAGAATCATTTCACCTGCGCACCCGGCGATACCGTGACCATTCAGAAAAAGCCCCACAAGCTCAGGCTGATCCATCCGCTGGATCACAACTACTACGAGATCTGCCGGACCAAGCTCGGCTGGGGCAGTCGGCTGGGAGACGATTGATGCCGCTCGGCTACGATCTCATCGGCGATCTCCACGGCTGCGCCCATACCCTGGACCTGCTGCTGGAACGCCTGGACTACCGCCTGGTGGACGGCGTCTGGCAGCATCCCGAGCGCCAGGCGATCTTTCTCGGCGACCTGGTCGACCGCGGGCCACGCATCCGTGGCGCCCTGCGCCGGGTGCGCGCCATGGTCGAGGGTGGCCACGCCCACTGCATCCTCGGCAACCACGAACTCAATGCCCTGGCCTGGCACACCCCGGCCGCGCCCGGCACCGGCCAGACTTGGGTGCGCGAACACACGCCACGGCACCGCCAACTGATCCAGGAAACCCTGAGCGCCTTCGCCGACCATCCACAGGAATGGCAGGACCATCTGCGCTGGCTCTATACCTTGCCGCTGTGCAAGGACTTCGGCCATTTCCGCATCGTCCATGCCTGCTGGGATCAGGGGCTGATCGACGAATTCCTGCATCACTACCCCGACGCCTGCATCGACGAGGATTTCGTCCGCCAATCCATCGTCGGCGGCAGCCTGGCCAGCCGGGTCGCCTCCCGGCTGCTCAACGGGGTGTCGCTGCCGCTGCCCCATGGCGTACGCCTGACCGGCAGTGATGGCTACGTCCGCGCGCGCTTTCGCACCAAGTTCTGGGAGAGCGATCCCCAGACCTATGGCGACGTGGTCTTCCAACCCGATGCCCTGCCGGCGGAAATCGCCTGCGAGCGCCTGAGCGACGAGGAAAAGGCCGGGCTCCTCTGCTACGGGGAAGACCAGCCGATGCTGTTCGTCGGCCACTACTGGCGCGACGGCCATCCCGAGCCGCTGCGACCCAACCTGGCCTGCCTGGACTACAGCGCGGTCAAGTACGGCAAGTTGGTCGCCTATCGACTCGATGACGAGCGGGTGATAGACCCGGACAAGTTCGTCTGGATCGATGTACAGCGCGAGGAGGGCCGATGAACCAGCCACAACCCGTACTTCGGGTGCCCCTGGGGCGTGACTTGCTGGGTTTCACCCGCCTGCTGCGCCGGCTGGAGATCCGCCATCGGGTGGTGGAAGAGGGCGACAGCCAGGTGCTCTGGGTACTGGACTCGGCGCGGGCGGAAGAGGCCCGCAGCCTCTACGAGCGTTACCCCGATGGCGATCCCCAGGGGCAGGTCCAATTCACCCAGCGACGCCGTGGGTTGGGTCTCCTGGCACAACTCAAGGCCAGCCCGGTCAGTGCGGCGGTCCTGCTCGTTACCCTGCTGGTGGGCCTGGCGACCGAGTTGGGCGACAACCTGGCGGTGATCCAGTACCTGACGCTACAGCCGTTCCGCCTGGTCGATGCCGATCATCTCGCCTTCCTCGATCTGGGCGTCACCCTCGCCCAAGGCGAATGGTGGCGGCTGGTCACGCCGATCTTCCTGCACTTCGGCATCCTGCACCTGGCGATGAACGCCCTCTGGTACTGGGAACTGGGCCGGCGCGTGGAGTTTCGCCAGGGTGGGCTGCTGCTATTGCTGCTGACCCTGGTCTTCGCCGTGGGCTCCAACCTGGCCCAGTACGCCTGGAGCGGGCCGGCGTTGTTCGGCGGCCTGTCCGGGGTGCTCTATGGCCTGCTGGGCCATTGCTGGCTGTTCCAGTGGCTGGCGCCCAATCCCGCCTATCGCATGCCACGCGGGGTGGTGGCCATGATGCTGATCTGGCTGGTGATCTGCCTCACCGGTGTCTTCAGTGTGCTCGGCTTCGGCGCCATCGCCAATGGTGCCCATGTCGGCGGGCTGGTGCTGGGCTGCTTGACCGGGCTGCTGGGTGGCGGACTGGCACGCCTACGGCAACGCTGATCAGCGCCGCCGCTTGAGTTCCGGGGCCAGGCTCAGGGTATTGCGATAGCGCCAGCGCCGCTGGCTGCGGTGCCGCAGCCACAGTCCCAGTAGCAACAACGCGGCACCGCCGCCCAGCAAGCCTTGGGCGGTTTCATGCTGCAACGTCAGATAGGGCGCCAATTCCGGCAATTGTAGCAAGGCGCCACCGCCGGCCAGCAGGGCGGCCAAGCCGGCCACCGAGGAGAGTAGCCCCAGGCCTGTGGTCACCCGGGTCATGAAGGGCCGCCGCAGGCGCAGCGGTGGTGGATCGAAACGATCTTGTTCGGGCAACTTCATTTTCATACCCCAGGTTCATCCAAGGCTGCCGAGGTTATACGCCTCGGCGAGTCTTAGCGAGCCCGCAAGACGCTCTAGCGTAGCAGTTGGCGCACTCCCTGCTTGAGCATGTCCCAGCGATCCGCATCGCCACTGGCGATGGAGCCGAGGAAGGCCCGGGCCTGTTCGAAGCTGATGTGCGGCGGCAAGGGCGGCACGCTGGGGTCGGTGACGAACTCTAGCACCACTGGCCGATCCGCTTCGAAAGCCTGCTGCCAGGCATCGGCGATCTCGTCCGGGCGATGGATACGCAAGCCCTTGAAGCCGAGCAGTTCGCCGTAGCGAGCATAGGGGAAGTCGAGCACATCCTGGGCCGGGGCGAACTTGGGATCGCCGGCCAGGGCACGCTGCTCCCAGGTCACCTGGTTGAGGTCGCCGTTGTTGAGCACCATGACGATGAAGGTCGGATTGCTGAATCTCTTCCAATACTGCTGCAGGGTGACCAGTTCGGCGTTGCCGTTCATCTGCATGGCGCCGTCACCCACCAAGGCGATCACCGGGCGATCCGGATGGGCGAACTTGGCGGCGATGGCATAGGGAATACCGCAGCCCATGGTCGCCAGCTTGCCCGACAGCGACCCCAGCATCTGCCCGCTCATGCGGATGTCGCGGGCGTACCAGTTGGTGTGGGAGCCGCTGTCACCGCAGAGGATGGCGTCGCGCGGCAGTTGGTTGGACAGCTCATGGAACACCCGCTGGGGATTGATCGGGTCGGCCGGTGCCAGGGCGCGCGCCTTGATCGATTGCCAGGAGTCGGCCACGCTCTTTTCGATGCGCGTGCGCCATTTGTCGTGGGGTTTGCTCTCCAGTAGCGGCAGCAGGCGTCTGAGCGTTTCGGCGGCATCGCCCAGCAGCGGCTGCTCGATGGGATACCTCATGCTGATGTTGCGCGCGTGCAGGTCGATCTGCACCGCCCGCGCCTGGCCTTCCTTGGGCAGGAATTCGGTATAGGGAAAGGTCGAGCCGACGATCAGCAGGGTGTCGCATTCCTTCATCAGCAGATCGCTGGCCTCGGTGCCGAGCAGGCCGATGGAGCCGGTGACATAGGGCAGTTCGTCGGAGAGCACACCCTTGCCCAATAGCGCCTTGGCCACCCCGGCGCTGAGTTTTTCGGCCACCGCCATCACCTCGCTGCGCGCCTGCAGGGCACCGGCGCCCACCAGCATGGCCACCTTCTTGCCCGCGTTGAGGATGTCGGCGGCAGCCTGCAGATCGTCTTCCTGGGCATAGGGTCGCGGCGGGATCGCACCGGCCCCGGAAAGGACATTGGCGTGCTGATGCGGCGGGCTTTCTACCGCTGGCAGTTGCTGGATGTCGTTGGGGATGATCACCGTCGCCACCTGGCGCTCGGCGATGGCCACGCGGAAGGCGCGGTCGAGGACATGGCGCAACTGCGCCGGATGCACCACCGTCTCCACGTAGGCGGAGACGTCCTTGAACAGGGTGTGCAGGTCGACTTCCTGCTGGTAGTCGCTGCCCAGCGATGAGGCGGCCTGTTGGCCCACGATGGCCACCACCGGCATATGGTCCATCTTGGCGTCGTACAGGCCGTTGAGCAGGTGGATGGCGCCCGGCCCGGAGGTTGCCAGGCAGACGCCCACCTCGCCGGTGAACTTGGCGTGGGCGCAGGCCATGAAGGCCGCCATCTCTTCTTGGCGCACCCGCACGTAGTCGAACTGGCCGGCCACCCGGCCCAGGGCGCCCATGATGCCGTTGATTCCATCGCCCGGATAACCGAAGACGCGTTCGACGTTCCACTGGCCGAGACGCTCCCAGAGATGGTCGGCTACGGTCTTGCTCATGACGTTCTCCTCGTTGTCCGCTTAGGTTCTGTACGAAAAGTCGCCGAGCGAAGGTCAGGCGAGGCGAAAAAGGCTGAGGAAGCGGAGTTTACGAGCGGTAAATGAGCATTCCGAAGCGTTTTTCAACGAAGCATCACCGAGCGCAGGCACTTTTCGTACAGAACCTTAGGGTTAGGAAGAAGGGCGCCGCCGTTAAGTTCCTGCAGTCGGACCGGGCGCGGGTTAGAATGCGCGGCTGATCATCCGGAGCCTTTCATGAGCGAATCCCGCCTGCGCACCTTGCGCGACCACATCCGCTGGGCCGTCAGCCGCTTCCACGCCGAAAACCTGTTCTTCGGCCATGGCCATGACAACGCCTGGGACGAGGCCCGCGCCCTGGTGCTGGGCGCGGTGCACCTACCCTGGGATACCGCCGACCGCTACCTGGATTGCGCCCTGGAAGACGACGAGCGCTATGAACTCGGCGTGCTCCTGCACAAGCGTATCCAGGAGCGCGTGCCCACCGCCTATCTGCTCGGCGAAGCCTGGTTCTGCGGCTTGCCCTTCGTGGTCGACGAGCGAGTGCTGGTGCCACGTTCGCCCATCGGCGAACTGATCGATGCCCGCTTCGAACCCTGGCTACCGGCCACGCCGGCACGCATCCTCGATCTCTGCACTGGTTCCGGCTGCATCGGTATCGCCTGCGCCTATGCCTTTCCCGAAGCCGAGGTGGCCCTGGGCGATCTCTCCTACGAGGCGCTGGAAGTGGCCTGGCAGAACATCGAGCGCCACGGCCTGGAAGATCGCGTCTACACCGTGCAGGGCGACGGCTTCGCCGGCCTGCCGGGGCAGCGCTTCGACCTGATCGTCAGCAATCCGCCCTATGTGGACGCCGAAGACTTTGCCGACATGCCGGCCGAGTACCAGCACGAACCCGCGCTGGGGCTGGCCTGCGGCGACGATGGCCTGGATCTGGTGCGACGGATGCTGGCCGAGGCGGCCGATCACCTCACCGAACAGGGCATCCTGATCGTGGAGGTGGGCAACAGCCAGGTCCACGTCGAGGCGCTCTATCCGGAAGTCGATTTCACCTGGCTCGACTTCGAGCGCGGTGGCCATGGCGTCTTCCTGCTGGCCGCCGCCCAGTGCCGCGAGCACCAGGCACTGTTCCGCAGCCGTCTGCTTCCCTGATCACCCGTGGTCGCCCGCGGCGGCCGCCTTTCTTTTCCGAGGTCTATCCGTGTTTACCGAACTCGCTCTGCACGAGCGCCTGCTCAAGGCCCTCGATACCCTGGGCTTCAAGACGCCCACTCCGGTCCAGGCCGCTGCCGTGGGCCCGGCCCTGGAAGGCCACGACCTGCGCGTCACCGCCCGCACCGGCAGTGGCAAGACCGCGGCCTTCCTGCTGCCGCTGCTGGATCGCCTGCTCAAGGATCCCAAGCCCAAGTCCGGCGCCCGCGCCCTGATCCTGCTGCCGACCCGCGAGCTGGCCCAGCAGACCGCCAAGGAAATCGAGCGCTTCGGCCAGTTCACCTTCCTCAAGGCCGGCCTGGTGATCGGTGGCGAGGACTTCCGCGTCCAGGCCGCCGGCCTGCGCAAGAATCCCGAGATCCTGGTGGCGACCCCTGGGCGTCTGCTGGAGCAGCGCAATGCCGGTAACGTCGATCTGAAGGACATCGAGATGCTGGTGCTGGATGAAGCCGACCGCATGCTCGACATGGGCTTCTCCGAGGACGTGCTGCAGATCGCCGCCAGTTGCGAACGCGAAGGCCGCCAGACCCTGTTGTTCTCCGCCACCGGTGGCGGCAACGCCCTCCGCCAGGTGGTCGAGCAGGTGCTGCGCGAGCCCCAGAATCTGCTGCTCGACCGTACCGGCGAACTCAACGAAGCCGTGGTACAGCAGGTGATCCTGGCCGACGAGCCGCCGCACAAGGAGCGCCTGCTGCAGTGGCTCTTGGCCAACGAGACCTATCGCAAGGCCATCGTCTTCACCAACACCAAGGTGCAGGCCGATCGCCTGACCGGGCGCCTGGTGGCCGAGGGCCTCAAGGTCTTCGTGCTGCACGGCGACAAGGACACCAAGGATCGCAAGCTGGCCGTGGAGCGGCTGCAGAGTGGTGCGGTCAAGGTGCTCATCGCCACCGACGTGGCCGCCCGCGGCCTGGACGTCGAGGGCCTGGACCTGGTGATCAACTACGACCTGCCGCGCAGCGGTGACGAATACGTCCACCGTATCGGCCGTACCGGGCGGGCGGGGGAGGCGGGCCTGGCGATTTCCTTCGTCACCCACGGCGACTGGAATCTGATGTCCAGCATCGAGCGCTATCTCAAGCTGAGATTCGAACGCCGCCAGTTGCCGGGGCTCAAGGCCAGCTACAGTGGCCCGAAGAAGCTCAAGGCCTCGGGCAAGGCCGCCGGCACCAAGAAGAAAAAGACCGACGGCAAGAAGGACGGCAAGGCCAAGGCCAAACCCAAGTCCGAGCGTCGCCCCGGCGCCCTGGTGCCCACCTCGGCCGACGGCTTCGCGCCGCCGCGCAAGCGCACGGCGGAGTGAGCCTAAGGTGAGATCGTCCCCGCGGTAGACAAGCGGGGCACGGGGCGCCGGCCAGGATTAGCGCTTGGCCACGCCGTCGAACAGCTGGAACACCGGTGCACGCCGGTTCGGACGTTGCAGATCCGGTTGCTGCACCAGCAGCCAGGCTTGTAGCTCGGGCTCGGCCATGGGCTTGCCGATCCAGAAGCCCTGGCCTTCGTCGCAGCCCATGGCCAGCAGACTCGCCATGGCTTCGGCCGTCTCGATGCCCTCGGCGGTGATGCGAAAACCCAGGTGATGGGAGAGTTCGATCAGCGAGCTGACGATCAACCGATCCTTGTCACGATGGGGCAGGTCGCGGACGAAGCTGCGGTCGATCTTGATGGTGTCGGCGGGCAACTCCCGCAGGTGCGACAGGTTGTTGTAACCGGTGCCGAAATCGTCGATGGCGATGCCCACGCCCAGTTCGCGCAGCGTGGTCAGCTGGCGATGGATCAGGGTGTCGTCACCGAGCAGGGCGTTTTCCGTGACCTCCAGCTCCAGGCGCCGGGCGCTGACCGGATAGCGCTGCAACAGCTCGGTGGTCTGCTCGGCGAAGTCTGGATCGTTGAGATCATGGGCCGAGATGTTGATGGCCATGCTCAGGATGCGGCCCTCGCGCTGCCAGGCGTAGGCCTGGGCGATGGCGCTGTGCATCACCCAACTGCTCAAGGCGGTGATCAGCGCGGTCTTCTCTGCCAGGGGAATGAATTCCGCCGGGCTGATGGGGCCCAGGTGCGGATGCTGCCAGCGCAGCAGCGCCTCGACGCTGTGGCAGCGTCCGGTGGCCAGGTCGATGCGCGGCTGATAGACCAGGCTCAACTGGTCGGTTGCCCGCAGTGCCTGGGGCAGGGCACTGAGCAGGGCGAAGGCGCGCCGGTAGGCCGCGTCGTGCTGCGGATCGAAGTGGCGACAGCCACGCATCTCGGCGCGGGCATCGTCGGCGGTGGCGATCAGGGCACGCAGCCAGTCGGTCGGGCGGTCGTCGGTGAGCGACATCACGCCCAGACCCAGGCGGGTCTGGATGGGAATGCCGTTATAGTCGAGTACGCCAGTCAACTCCTGCTGGACCCGTTCGAGCAGATCGCGTTGACGCCCCTCGTCGAGGTCGTTGAGCAGGAAGCCGAAACGGGCCGGGCCCAGGCGATACAGCGGTTGCCCGGAGGGCAACAGGCGGCGCAGATGCTGCTTGATGGCGCGTTGCAGGCCATCGAAATGCGCCTGGCCCATGGCCTTGATGAAGTCGTTGAGGTAGTTCTGGGCGAATAGATCGGCCGCTACGGCGACGACCCGGCTGCCTGCGCGGGTCAGGGCTTCGGCATCCTGGCGGAAACGCTCGGCGTTGGGCGATTGGGTGACCGGGTCCCAATAGGCGCCGCTGCGCAGTTGTTCGATATGTTGCATGGCCAGATTGGCCAGTTGCTGAAGGGCGAGCACCCGCTCGGGGGGCAACGCGGTACGTGGCGCGGTATCGAACAGGGTCAGACTGCCGAGCATCAGGCCTTCGGCGGTGCGCAACGGCGCGCCGACGTAGAAACGGACGCCGGGCGCGCCGGCCACCATCGCCAGTCCGGCGAGGCGCGGGTCGTTACGGGCATCTTCCACCTGCAGCGGCAGGTCGCGTTCCTGCAGGTACTGGCAGAAGGATTCGCTACGAGGCACAGCCGTGGGGCTGCAGCCCACGGTGGCGCGGCAATGCACCTGCTGGTCATCGAGAAAGCAGACCATTGCGCAGGGCACATCGAACAGTTGGGCGCAGAGCGCGGTGAGATCCTGGAAGACGCGGTCCGAGGGACGATCGATCAGGGCGAGATCACGCAGCAGGGCAAGACGCTGGCGTTCATTGGCTGCAGTGAGTGGCGCAGGCTCCATAGGCATCGTCCCGATACGCTGTAATAGCAGATTGCTACTTAGAGCGTGATCGGGTCGAGAGTTCCCTCGCCCAACCCATCACAACGGCTTGGATCCCTGGAAGTCATCAGGCGGCGAAGTAGAAGACGGCGAATAGCTTGGCGCTGTCGGTCCAGACGCGTACCTGTCTGAAACCAGCGTCTTCGGCCAGGGCGCGGAAGCTTTCCAGGCTGTATTTGTAGGAATTTTCGGTATGCAGCCGCTCACCCTCGCGGAAGGTGAAGCGCTGCCCTTCCAGACGCACGGTGTGGTCACGCACGCTGACCAGATGCATCTCGATACGCGAGGCGATTGGATCGAAGAAGGCCAGGTGGCGGAAGCGGGAGGGGTCCAGATCGGTATCCAGCTCGCGCCGGATGCGCTGCAGCAGGTTGAGATTGAAGTCCGCGGTGACCCCCGCGGCGTCATTGTAGGCCGCATCCAGGCGCGCCTGATCCTTGATCAGGTCGACGCCGATCAGCAGGCCACCGGTGGTCGGGAGCATGCCATGGAGGTTACGCAGGAAGACACTCGCCTCCTCAGGGGTGAAGTTGCCGATACTCGACCCAGGGAAGAAGGCGACCGGACGCAGGCCGTCGAGACTGTCCGGTAGGGCCATGGGGCGACTGAAGTCGGCGCAGGCGGCGCTTACGTCCAACCAAGGATAGTCGGCGGCCAGGCGCTGGGTGCTGCTGAGCAGGAATTCCCGGGAGATGTCGATCCCCAGGTAGCCCACCGGCCGCATGGCTTCTAGCAGCAGCCTGACCTTGCGGCTGGCGCCGCTGCCCAGCTCGACCAGCGCGGCATCGCGCCCCGCCAGCTGGGCGATTTCACCCGCCGCCGCGGCGAGGATGGCTTCTTCGGTACGGGTGGGATAGTACTCCGGCTGCCGGGTGATGGCTTCGAACAACTCGGAGCCGCGCTGATCGTAGAAATACTTGGGTGACAGTGCCTTGGGCGTCTGGGCGAAGCCCCGCAGCACGTCGTCGCGCAGTGAGCTGTCGGCGATTTTCGCCGGTTGCTGATCGAAGAAGCGTACGGCTAGGGCCATGGGTCAGACCTCGCGAGCCAGGCGCAGACCGGCGAACTGCCAGCGCATGGTGGGGTAGAAGAAGTTGCGATAGGTGGCGCGCACATGGTTCTGCGGGGTGGCGCAACAGCCACCGCGCAGGACCATCTGGCCGGACATGAACTTGCCGTTGTATTCGCCGAGGCTGCCCGGCAGCGGCTTGAAGCCGGGGTAGGGACGGAAGGCACTGCCGGTCCATTCCCAGACATCGCCGAACAGCTGGCGCATACCACTGCCCTCGGCGGCGACGGGTTGCAGGTGATCCTGGTCGACGAAGTTGCCCGTGATCGGCTGGCGCGCTGCCACGGTTTCCCACTCCGCCTCGGTGGGCAGGCGAGCACCGGCCCAGCTGGCATAGGCATCGGCCTCGTAGAAACTCAGGTGGCAGACCGGTGCGCCCAGGTCGATGGGTGTCATCCCGCCGAGGGTGAAGTGGTGCCAGACGCCGTCCAGCTTCTGCCAGTACAGCGGTGCCTGCCAGCCCAGGTTGCGGATGGCCGCGGCGCCATCGGAGAGCCAGAGATCGCTGCGGCCATAGCCATCGTCCTCGATGAAGGCGAGGTATTCGGCGTTGGTGACGAGGCGGTCGGCCAGTTGGAAGTCGTCGACGAACTGGCGATGCACGGGCGTCTCGCAATCGAAGGCGAAGCCCTCGCCCGTGTGACCGACATGGCGTACGCCGCCGGGATGGCTTTCCCAGCCCAGGGGCGCCACCTGGTTCGCGCTGGCCTTGGCCAAGTCGGCGCGATAGACCGGATACAGCGGGTTCTGCGCCAGGATGTGCTTGATGTCCATCAGCAGCAGTTCCTGGTGCTGCTGCTCGTGGTGCAGCCCCAGCTCCAGGCGCCGCTCGATCTCGGCGGCGTGTTCGGCGGGCGGCGAGGTCAGCAGCTCGGCCATGGCCTCGTCGACCGCGGCGCGGAAGCGATAGACGTCCTCGACGCCCGGGCGTGACAGGTGCCCGCGGGCCGCCCGGGGAAAGGGCTTGCCGTGGGTCTCGTAATAGGAGTTGAACAGGTAGTCGTAGGCCGGATTGGGCGTCTGGTAGCCCTTGAGGAAGGGCTTGAGGATGAAGGCCTCGAAGAACCAGGTCACGTGGGCCAGGTGCCATTTCGGCGGGCTGACGTCGGCCATGCTCTGGACGACGTAATCCTCGACGGTGAGCGGCGCGCAGAGCGCTTCGCTGGCCCGGCGCACCTGCCGATAGCGTTCCAGCGGAGTAGCGGCGGTAACGCTCGCGGCGGGCAGTTCGCGGGCGAAAAGATTCATGGCGGGCTCCGGGTCGGTCTTCCTGTGGTCAGGAAACCGACCGGGCGGCATAAGTTTAGTTCGGGAAGTTATGACGGGCGGTCTCGCTGGTGCCCGTCGTCTACCACCAGGTTTCCAGCTGTACCCCGAAATTGTTGCCATGGCGGGCATCGCCGAAGGCGCCGGTATCGGAGAGGGCGGTGCCTGCCAACGCTGCTTCCTGGGCGCCGCGGTTCCAGCTGGCGTAGGTCCAGTAAAGGCGGATCTCCGGTCGGTCCATCAGGCCCATGCCGCCCAGGGCCAGGGTCGGGGCCACGGTGACCTTGTTCAGGGTACGGGTGGCGCCGCTGTCGGGATGGATCTGGTCATGGCCGAATTCCACCTGCAGCTTGAAGAGGCGGGTGAAGGCATAGCTGGGCCGCACGCCGAAGGAATACCAGGTCTGGCCGGCATCGCCGGGCGCCCGGTCGCGCTGATAGAGCGCCAGCAGCTGGCCACCGAAGCGCGGCGTGAGCTGCCAGCGCGGCGATTCGAGGATGCGCAGGCTCTGGTAATCCTGATCGGCGGTGAGGCTGCCGGTCGCACCCAGCCCGGTGCCCGGCCCACGGCCGTATTGCACGGTGAAGACGTTGACCCCACCGAAGAAGGCGCTCTGCTTGTGCTCGGCGGTGGCCGACCAGCCACCGTGGGCACCCTGTACCTGTCCGGCGCGCTGGATGTAGGACAGGCCCAGTTCGATCTCGCCACCGGGATTGGTCTTGATGCCGCCCAGGTTGACGTCGTGGCGATTGGCCTTGTCCGGCTGATCGATATTGTCTTCGCGGCTGAAGGCGTAGCTCAGGCGCAGGCCGCTGTCGCCCAGGCCGTAGTCCTCCACGCCGAAGCCGGTGCCGCTCGGGTTCCAGTAGTAGAAATCGTTGATGTGGATGTCATGACGCTTGTAGTAGCGCCGTCCGGCCCAGAGACCGCCGCCGTTCAGGGCGGGCAACGTGAGGCTGGTCCAGAGCTGCGGCAGGCGCACGTTGCCGTTGTCGCCGCTGAAGGTGGGCGTCTGGTCATAGACGTTGTAGAGGCTGGCCATGCCATGCACCTTGAGCTCGGTACCATCGGCGCCCTTGTACAGCGTCTGGTGCAGTTCCAGTTCCCAGTAGGTCTCGCATTCGTTACCGAGCCGGTACTTGGCCGGCGCGCCAGGCAGTTGGAAGCAGCTTTGCTTGCCACCGTCGGCGGAACCGCCGACGCCCACGCGACCATAGCCATCGAATTCCAGGGCCTTTGCCGTCAGCGGCAGGCTGCTGGCGAAGAGGGCAAGACAGGCGGCATTACCTGCGCGGCGGAGAACTCTGCTCATCCGAAGATCCCGGTGTCGTTGATGGCTGTCGATCGGACTGGACAGGGGGCGGCAAGTTGCAGGAAAAGCCTATCCTATCAAGGGCTTGGCGTAGTTCTTCGGGGTGACGATGGCGGGCGAAAGGGGCGGCCTAAAGAGAACGGTTGACGATCGGGCTACCACTGGCGACGCTTGAATTTTCGGCTTGGGAAAATATTTCAAAATGAAACAGACGTTGCTGATGGCCCCGCAATTGCCGCAGGGACTGGTTACCCAGCTCGAAGCCCACTACCAGGTACTGGGGCCTTTTCCCTCCGCCGATCCCGCTGCCCTCCCGCCGGGCGCCGAAGCGGCGGTCGCGCTCCTCACCATTGGTGGCCTGCCGACGCGTGCGGCCCTGCTGGATGCCTTGCCCGCCCTGCGCCTGGTGGCCTGCTACGGCACCGGCTATGAGGGAGTGGAATTGGCGGCCTGTCGCGCGCGCGGCATCGCCGTGACCACCGCCGGTGACGCCAATGCCACGGCGGTCGCGGAATTCACCTTCGGCCTGATCCTGGCGAGTGCCCGCCGCCTGTTGCAGGGCGACGCCTTCGTCCGCAGCGGTCAATGGCAGGGTAACGCCGTCGAGCGCATGCCCCAGGTGCCGGGCCTGGCTGGCCGCCGGCTGGGTATCTATGGCCTGGGCGAGATCGGCCGACGTATCGCTCGTCGCGGCGAGGCCTTCGACATGGAGATCGGCTACTTCAACCGCTCACCGCGAAGCGACAGCGACTATGCCTATCACGGCAGCCTGCTGGAGCTGGCGCGCTGGAGCGACGTGCTGGTAGTGGCGGTGCGCGCCAGCGCCGAGACCGTGGGCGCGGTGAATGCCGAGGTCCTGGCCGCGCTGGGCGAGGAGGGACACCTCATCAATATCTCCCGCGGCAGCGTGGTCGACGAAGAGGCCTTGGCCGACGCCCTGGAGCAGGGCGTGATCGCTGGCGCCGCGCTGGACGTCTTCGCCCGCGAGCCCGAGGTACCCGAGCGGCTGCGCAGCCAGGCCAACCTGGTGCTCAGCCCCCATGTGGCCGCCAACGCCGCCTCGGCCCAGACCGCCCAGCAGCAGGTGATGCTGGCCAATATCGCCGCCATGTTGAACGGTGGTGAATTGCGCAACCGCATCGCCTGAGGCGCCACCGGTCGGTCTGGGTTGTGGCCGCTGCGGTCCGCTCCCATATTGGCCGCATGACCTCGATCTCGCCTGCTGCCGCCGTTCTGGCGGAGTTTCACGATGCGCCCCTTAGCTGGTTCAGGGGGCGTTTTCCCGCGCCGACCGAGGCGCAGCGCCAGGCCTGGCCGGCCATCCGTGCCGGTGAATCGGTGTTGGTGGCCGCGCCCACCGGGTCGGGCAAGACGCTGACCGCCTTTTTCGCCGTGCTCGACGGCCTGGTGCAGGAGGCGTTGCGCGACGGCGGCCTGCCCGAGGCCTGCCTCTGGCTCTATGTGTCGCCGCTCAAGGCGCTGTCCAACGACATCCGCCTCAATCTCGAAGAGCCTTTGGCCGGGATCGGTGCCGCCCTGGAGGCGCGTCAGTTGCCGCCGCTGGAGTTGCGTACCGCGGTGCGTACCGGCGACACCCCGCAAAAGGAACGCGCCGCCATGCGCCGGCGACCGCCGCATCTGCTGGTCACCACGCCCGAATCCCTCTATGTGCTGCTCGGCTCGGATTCCGGACGGCGGATGCTGGCCAGCGTGCGCGGCGTCATCGTCGACGAGATCCATGCCATCGCCGACGGCAAGCGCGGCAGCCATCTGACCCTCAGTCTGGCGCGGCTGGAGGCCCTGACCGGGCGACCCCTGCAACGCATCGGCCTCTCCGCCACCCAGAAGCCGCTGGCGGCGGTCGCCGCCTTCCTGGTCGGGCGCGACGCCCAGGGGCAGCCCCGGCCCTGTACGGTGATCGACATCGGCCACCAGCGCGCCCGGGACCTGGCCCTGGAGGTCCCGCCCATTCCCCTGGAGGCGATGCTCTCCACCCAGGCCTGGGAGCTGGTCTACGACCGCCTCGCTGAATTGGCCGAAGGGCATCGCACCACCCTGGTGTTCGTCAACACCCGCCGCCTGGCCGAGCGCATGGCGCGGCAGCTGTCGGATCGCCTCGGCAGCGAGCTGGTCGCCGCCCACCACGGCAGTTTGGCCAAGGAACAGCGGCTGGACGCCGAACAGCGCCTCAAGCGCGGCGAGTTGCGCCTGCTGCTGGCGACCGCCTCCCTCGAGCTGGGTATCGACATTGGCGATGTCGACCTGGTCTGCCAGATCGGCTCGCCGGGCTCCATCGCCGCCTTCCTGCAGCGCGTCGGACGTGCCAATCACCAGGTGGGCGGTCTGCCCAAGGGGCGGCTGTTCCCCACCTCGCGGGACGACCTGGTGGAATGCGTGGCGCTGCTCGATTGCGTGCGTCGCGGTGAGCTGGACACCCTGCACATCCCCCGGGCGCCCCTGGACGTACTGGCCCAGCAACTGGTGGCCGAGGTGGCCTGCCAGGAATGGTCGGAGGCGGCCCTGCTGGCGGTGCTGCGCCAGGCCGAACCCTATGCCGAACTGAGCGAGGCGGACTACAGTTCCGTGGTGGCGATGCTCAGCCAGGGCTACACCGATCGCCGTGGCCCGCGGGCGGCCTACGTGCACCGCGATGCGGTCAACGGCCTGCTGCGCGGTCGGCGTGGCGGCAAGGCCACGGCGTTGATGAGTGGTGGCACCATCCCGGAAAGCGGTGACTTCAGCGTGCTGCTCGAACCCCAGGGCCATACCGTGGGCAGCGTCAACGAGGATTTCGCCTTCGAAAGCCTGGTCGGCGATGTCTTCCAGCTCGGCAATACCGCCTACCGCATCGTCAAGATCGAAGGCAGCAAGGTGCGGGTCGAGGATGCCAAGGGGCAGCCGCCCAACATTCCCTTCTGGCATGGGGAGGCGCCGGGGCGTAGCGACGAGTTATCGGCCGGTCTCGCCCGCCTGCGAGCGGAACTGGAACCCCTGTTGCCCGCGGCGGGCGAGGCCCCTGAACCCGCTATCGCGCGGATCGGCGCCGCCTATGACTTGGATGAGGGCGCCGCCCGCCAACTGGTGAATTATCTCGGCCGCACGCGCCAGGTCTTGGGTGCGCTGCCGACCCAGCAGACGCTGGTCATGGAGCGCTTCTTCGACCAGGCCGGCGGCATGCAGCTGATCATCCACGCGCCCTTTGGCAGCCGCATCAACCGCGCTTGGGGCCTGGCGCTGCGCAAGAGATTCTGTCGCAACTTCAATGTCGAGCTACAGGCCGCGGCCACCGAGAACGCCCTGATCCTGTCGTTAGCCACCAGCCATAGCTTCGTGCTCGATGAGGTCTGGCGCTATCTGCATCCGGCCACCGCGGAGCAGGTGCTCATCCAGGCCCTGCTCGATGCGCCGCTGTTCGCCGTGCGCTGGCGCTGGAATGCCACCACGGCGCTAGCCCTGCCGCGCTTCAGCGGCGGGCGCAAGGTGGCCACCCAGGTGCAGCGCATGCGCAGCGAAGACCTGCTGGCCACGGTCTTTCCCGACCAGGTCGCCTGCCTGGAAAACCTCGCCGGCGAGCGCCAGGTGCCGGAGCATCCCCTGGTACGCCAGACCCTGGACGACTGCCTGCACGAATCCCTCGACAGCAGGGGTTGGCTGGCGCTGCTGGAGCGCATTAGCACAGGCCAACTGACCCTGCTCACGCGCGATCTGCCCGGGCCGTCGCCACTGGCCGCCGAGGTGCTGACGGCCAAGCCCTACGCCTACCTGGACGATGCCCCGGTCGAGGAGCGCCGTACCCTGGCGGTGCAGAATCGGCGCTTCGGCGGTGCCGATCCCGGCGACCTCGGTGCCCTGGATCCGGCGGCCATCGCTCTGGTCCGGGAGGAAGCCTGGCCGCGGCTGGAAACGGCCGATGAGCTGCACGAAGCCCTGCTGGGCGTGGGCTTTCTCACCGAGGCGGAAATGGCGTCCCACCTGGCCCAGGCCAGGCAGTTGACCAAGGCCGGGCGAGCCGGGCGCCTGCGGCTGCCGGAGACGACCCTGTGGATCGCCGCGGAGCGCCTGCCGCTGTTCCAGCGCCTGTTTCCCGAAGCCCCCATCGAGCCCGCTCTAGCTGCGCCGTCCGGTTTCGTCGCGCCCGAGGATGCCGAGGCGACACTGGTCGAGTTGTTGCGCGCGCGCCTGACCGCCTTGGGTCCGGTAGCCCAGGCAGAGCTGGCGGCGAGCCTCGGCCTGTCGCCGGAGCGTCTCACTCCGGCGTTGCTGGCGCTGCAAGGCGAGGGCTATGTATTGCAGGGGCATTTCACCGCCGAGACCCAGGCGGTCGAATGGTGCGAGCGCCATCTGCTGGCACGGATCCATCGCTACACCCTGGGCCGCCTGCGCAAGGCCATCGAGCCGGTGGCGCTGGCCGACTACCTGAGGTTCCTGCTGGAGCACCACCATCTGGTTGGCCCGGCAACCCTGAGGGGAGGCGAGGGCCTGGAGCAGGTCGTCGGCCTGCTGGAAGGCTTCGAGATCGCCGCCGCCGGTTGGGAAGGCGAGATCCTGCCCAGTCGCTTGCCGGGTTACCTGTTCACCGGGCTCGACGATCTCTGCCGGGCGGGGCGCGTGGTCTGGCTGCGTCTGCCCCAGGCGGGGCGCACAGGCGGCGGACCGGTCAAGAGCTCACCTATCGTCCTGCTACCCCGGCGGCACCTGGCCGACTGGAACAGCCTGACCACACCGCCCGCGGGCGAGACACTGTCACCCAAGGCGCAACGGGTGCTGGAGGTACTGACCCGTCGGGGCGCCTCCTTCTTCGACGAACTCCTCGGCGAAGCGCGCCTGTTGCGCAGTGAACTGGAGACCGCCCTGGGCGAGCTGGTCGGTGCCGGCGCGGTCAATGCCGACAGTTTCGCCGGGCTGCGCGCCCTGTTGCTGCCGGCAGCCAAGCGCGGTAACCGGACCGGCCTGCGCCGCGGCCGGATGCCGCTCTATGGCGGTATGGACGATGCCGGGCGCTGGGCTGCCCTGCGGCCGGCCGAGCCACTGGCCGACGCTCGCTTGCCTGATGCCCTGCTGGAGCGACTGGTCTGGGTATTGCTGCGCCGTTATGGCGTGCTCTGCTGGCAACTGCTGCAACGCGAGAGCGAGGTGCTGCCGCCCTGGCGCGATCTGCTGCGTGCCTGCCACCGCCTAGAGGCCCGCGGCGAGATCCGTGGCGGTCGCTTCATTGCCGGCCTCTCCGGTGAGCAATTCGCCGATCCTGCAGCCATCGCCCCGCTGCGGGAATGGCGCCAGCGCCCGGCGGACGACACCTGGGTCAGCGTCTCGGCGCTGGACCCGCTCAATCTCGTCGGCACCCTGCTACCGGGTGCCAAGGTGCCGGCCGTCTTGGGCAATCGACTGCTCTATCGCGATGGCGTACCCATCGCCGCGCGGATCGGCACGACATGCAAATGGCTGGTGGAGCTGTCGCCCGAGGATCAGGCACGGGCGCGGCAGGCGCTGCTGCAACTGGGGCGAGAGCGGCCCAGGATCGGCGCTCTGGGTAGTCTTCTACCCTAGTGTGGTGTTTCAGAAGTTATCTACACAATTTTGGCGGCGCTTTTCGTCCCTGGGCAGCGTTGCCACTCCTCGCCATAGCCCTGCTATGACTCGTCCCGGCGCCTGGCCCAGGAACAAAAATCACTCGCCAATTCTTGCGCGAACTTCTGAAACACCACACTAGAAGAAGGGATGCGAAGCCTTGAGCATCACGGCATTGTCGCAATAGGTGTTGTGCCCCGAATACACCGAGCAGTCGGCGCCTTTCAGGCTGGTGCTGCTATACGTGAGGTTGAACAGGGTGTTCACCCACTTGCGGCTCAGGTTCACCGACCAGTCGTTGAAGCTGCGCACCAGGCCACCGTGATCGAGGGTCTCGGGGGTATCGAGCACATAGTTGGTGTACTTCAGGGAAACGCCCGTCTTCACCAGGGGCAGAGTCCCCAGATCGGCATAGAGCGAGGCGTTGTGCCGACCCGGGTCATTGGCGAAGGCGGCGCCCAGGCGTTTGCCGAATACCGTCATACCGGAATACAGCTCGCGGCTGGAGTCGACGTTCTGGATCAGGTTGCTGTAGTTGATCACCCCGAATTCGTAACCATAACCGGGCGCGATTCTTTGCTTGTAGCCGGCGTAGGTATCCATCTCCAGCACCGGGGTATCGGCGGACGAGGCGTTATTAGTCGTCCATTGGCCGAAATACAGGCCGCTGTCGTGGCTCAGATCGAATCCACCGCCCATGCCGGCCGAGGTGGGTGCAACCAATCCCTGGGCCATGCTGCGTGAGGGGGCGGTCCCCATCTTCAGATCGAAATCCCCTACCTCGCGCTGCATGCCCCAGTTGGCAGCCATCACGGGGCTGCTCAGCACCCCGAGCACGACGAGAAAAGGTAACGATCTGTTCATGAAAGCACTCCTGCCGTGCCGATAGAGCGATGAGAAAAAGAGATATGGGGATAACAACAAGCAGGGAATACATCCGAATGCGAACATCCAGATGACATCGTTGTTATTGGATGAGAAACAGCGGCTAACCCGTTATTGCTCTTGGATGATAACCAACGACGGCGCCTTTTTGTCACCATTCGTCAGGTTCTTGACCAGGGAATGAACTCAGAGTGCGAAGAGCCAGGGCAAATTTTGATATGGGTTCAGACAACAAAAATTCGTGTACCTCTGCCCATATCGGTATGGGTATGCGAGTGCAGAGACATATTTATTGACAAAGGGCAGGGCTGTCGCGACGAACAACCGCAGGGTGGTGGATTGAATCGGACCGAAAAGACTCAATATTGTAGTGAGAGGGGCGTCTGGTACGCCCTGTCGCAGCTGTCCCGGATTGAGCGCTGGCTCGAGGAGGTTTCATGAACGACCGTATACAAGCCCTGGTGTTGGACCTGCTCGCCCGATTCGGTCTGGTGAAGGCTATCCCGGTTCCCAGCCGCGAGCGCGAGCGACTGGCGGCCCAGCGTCGTCGCGAGCAACGTCGCTAAGCGGCTACCCTGGCATGGCGAACCGCAGAGCCTCGCACTCTGCGGTTTTTTTTTGGCTTCGCTGAAAGGCCGCTAACTATTTCAGATTGCCACTGAGGAATTGGCGCAGCCGCTCGCTGCGCGGACTTTGCAGTACCTGGCTGGGCGGACCTTCCTCTTCCACCACGCCCTGGTGCAGGAACAGCACCTGGGTCGATACCTCCCGGGCGAACGCCATTTCGTGGGTCACCATCAGCATGGTACGGCCTTCTTCGGCCAGCGCGCGGATCACCTTGAGCACCTCGCCGACCAGTTCCGGGTCGAGCGCCGAGGTGGGTTCATCGAACAACATGATCTCCGGCTCCATCGCCAGCGCGCGGGCGATGGCGACCCGTTGCTGCTGACCGCCGGAAAGAAACGCCGGGTATTGGTCGGCGACGCGCGCCGGCAGGCCCACCTTGTCCAGATACTTGCGCGCGCGGTCCTCGGCTTCGGCCTTGCTCACGCCCAGGGCCTTGCGCGGTGCCAGGGTGATGTTGTCCAGCACGCTCAGATGGCTCCAGAGGTTGAAGTGCTGGAACACCATGGCCAGGCGGGTCCGCAGGTTCTGCAGCTGGGCCGCGTCGGCGACCTTCACCGCGCCGCGGTCGTCAGCCATGCGGATGGTCTCGCCATCCAGGGTCATGGTCACTTCGTTGGGCTGTTCGAGGAAGTTGATGCAGCGCAGGAAGGTGCTCTTGCCCGAGCCGCTGGCGCCGATCAGGCTGACCACATCGCCGGTCTTGGCCTTGAGCGAGACGCCCTTGAGCACTTCGTGGTCGCCGTAACGCTTGTGCAGGCCTTCGACGGTCAGTTTGTACATGGATAGGGATTCCACAGCTGAAAAGAGGTAAGGATCACGGCGAGAGCAGGTAGCCGCTACGGTAGGCCTCGGTGCCCGCCACGTGGGCGATCACCATGCCGGCCGTGGCCATGCGGCGATTGGAGCGTGCATAGAGGATACCGGCGACCGCACTGCGGACCTCTTCCACCTGATCGCTGATGGGATCGATGACGAGCGCCAGCACCTGACCGACCTCGATCCGCTCGCCCACCTGGGCCTTGAGCACCAGCACGCCGCCCTGGCGGGTCGCCACCGGTTCCACGGCCGCCAGGGGCGTGGCGGGTTGCAGTAGGGGCGGCAGCGGGGCGGCGGCGCCGCTCAGGAAGCCCTGATGGCGCAGGTAGTTGACGATGGCCTCGGCATCCGCCGCGGCGAGATCGTCACGCACGTCCAACTGGCCGCGGAGCTCCAGGGTGACCGACAGGCTGCCCATCGGCAGGCGTTCGCCGAAGCGCTGGTTGAGATTCCACCAGAGCAGGGTGAAGCATTCGTCGAAGGACTGGCCACCCGAGTCGGTGGCGAGCAGGCTGGCTTCCGAGCCGAAGTAGCGCGCCAGGGGCTCTACCTGGGGCCAGGCTTCCGGGGTGGTGTAGAGGTGCGCCACGGCATCGAAATCGCAGTGCAGGTCGAGCACCACCTCGGCATCGCAGGCCAGGCGCTGCAAGGTCAGGCGCTGGCTGTCGAGTTGGCTGCTGGCGGTTTCCGCGGCCAGGGCATCGCGGAAGGCCGCGCGCACCAGCGCCTGATTGGCGGCCACGTCGTCGCCCAGGCGCTCGGCGATGGCCGCTTCCACCTGGGTGGTCATGTCGCGGAAGCGGCGGTTGAAGTTCTGTCCGGTCTCCAGCTCGTAGCGACCCAGGTGCACGTCGGCCACCTGCTGGTCCTGGCCGATGGGGTTGGCCACCGGCACCAGGACCACCTCCGCCAGCAGCTCGCCAGCGGCTTCCAGGGCCTTGAGGCGTTGCTTGAGGTGCCAGGCGGTGAGCATGCCGGGCAATTCGTCGGCGTGCAGCGAGGCCTGGATGTAGACCTTGCGACCACTGTCGGCGGGGCCGAAGTGGAAGCTGTGGATGCAGCGCTCGGTGCCCGGGACGGGGGCGACCAGCGCATGGGTGAGATGGCGCATGACTACTCCGGAGCCGCGCGGGGCGCGGCCGCTTGGGTCAGTGGGTCGGGCCGAGGAAGGCCAGCCAGCGGCGCTCCGCGAGGCGGAACAGGCCGATGAGGATGAAGGACACCGTCAGGTACAGCAAGGCGGCCAGGCCGAACGACTGGAAGGTCAGGAAGGTCGCGGTATTGGCGTCGCGGGCGATCTTGAGCAGGTCCGGTACCGTGGCGGTGAACGCCAGGGTGGTGGAGTGCAGCATCATGATCACTTCGTTGCTGTAGAAGGGCAGCGAACGACGCAGCGCCGACGGCAGGATGACATGCACGTACAGGCGCCAGCCGTCCAACCCATAGGCCTTGGCCGCTTCCACCTCGCCGTGGGGCGTGTTGCGGATGGCTCCGGCGAAGATCTCGGTGGTGTAGGCACAGGTATTCAAGGCGAAGGCCAGGATGGTGCAGTTCAGGCCGTCACGGAAGAAGCTGCCCAGCAGCGGCTGGTCGCGCACGACACTCAGGCTGTAGATGCCGGTGTAGCAGATCAGCAACTGCAGATAGAGCGGCGTACCGCGAAAGACGTAGGTATAGAAGCCGATGGGCCAGCGCAACCAGCGCCGCTCGGAGACCCGGGCTACCGACAGCGGGACCGAGACGATGAAACCGATCACCACCGAGGCCACCAGCAGCCAGAGGGTCATGGCCAGGCCGGTGATGTGGTAGCCATCGGTCCACAGCAGGGGTTTCCAGTATTGCTGCAGGAGTTCGATCATCGCTTGGCCTCCCGCACGCCGACGTGATAGCGCCGTTCCAGGGCGCCGAGGATGGCGTTGGTGACAGCGGTGATGAGCAGATAGATGACGCCGGCGACGATCAGGAAATAGAACAGTTTGAAGGTGCCCTTGCCGGCTTCCTGGGCGGCGCGCACCAGATCGGCCAGGCCGATGATGGACACCAGCGCGGTGGCTTTGAGCAGCACCTGCCAGTTGTTGCCGATGCCGGGCAGGGCGAATCTCATCATCTGCGGGAAGGTGATCAGGGTGAAGGTCTGCCAGCGGGTCAGGCCGTAGGCCAGCGCGGCCTCGCCCTGGCCACGCGGCACGGCGAGGATGGCGCCGCGGAAGGTCTCGGTGAAGTAGGCGCCGTAGATGAAGCCGAGGGTGGCGATACCGGCGGCCATGGGATCGATGTCGATGTAGTCCCAGCCCAGGTAGTCGGTCAGGGCGCCCAGCCAGTTCTGCAGGCTGTAGAAGATCAGCAGCATCAGGACCAGGTCCGGTACGCCGCGAATGAGGGTGGTGTAGCTCTGCGCGATGAAACGCAGCGGCGCCAGGCGCGACAGCTTGGCGGAGGCACCGAGCAAACCGAGGATGACCGCTACCACCAGGGCGAAGCCGGCGAGCTGAAGGGTCGTCAGGGTGCCTTCCAGGATCAGCGGGCCGTAGCCATGCAGGCTGAGCGTGCCCAGTCCGATGGACTGCAAGAAGGAGTCGAAGGAATTCTGCTGCATGCGTCTAGAGGGAATCGCCTGATTGGACCTTGGCCGCCGGAGGTATCGGCGGTCCTATGTAAAACGCCCCCGGCGGCACCGGGGGCGTTGGCCGAGCGAGCCTTACTTGGGATCGTAGAGGTTCAGGTCGCCGAAGTACTTCTTCTGGATCTTGTCGTAGGTGCCGTCGGCGTGGATGGCCGCGATGCCCTTGTTGACGAAGGCCTTGAACTCGTCATTGCCCTTGCGGATGCCAATGGCGGTATCAGCCGGCAGCAGGTCGTCGTGGATCGGGGTGTTGACGAAGCCCTTGGCTTCGGGCGACTTCATGAAGCCGTCCTGCGCCTGCAGCATGTCCTGCATGGCGACGTCGATACGACCCGATACCAGGTCGGCGTAGACCTGATCCTGGTTCTGATAGCTCTTCACGTTGACGCCGTTGGGCGCCAGCTTCTGCTTGGCGAAGGTTTCCTGGATGGTGCCCTGCTGGACGCCAACGGTCTTGCCCTTCAGGCTTTCCGCGGTGGCCTGCAGGTTGGCGCCTTCCTTGGTGACCATGGAGGAGGGGCCCGACCACATCAGGTCGGAGAAATCGATCTGCTCGGCCCGGGCCGGGGTCTTGGTCAGGGAGGACAGGATGCCGTCGAATTTGCGCGCGCGCAGGCCGGGGATCAGGCCGTCGAAGTCACTCACTATCCACTTGCACTGGACCTTGAGCTTTTCGCAGATGGCATTGCCCAGCTCGATGTCGAAGCCAACGAAGCTGCCGTCGGCGGCTTGGGATTCGAAGGGTGGGTAGGTGGTGTCCACACCGAAGCGGATCTCTTTCCATTCCTTGGCCATCGCCGAACCGGCGGCCAGGCACAGAGCGAGCGCAGAGAGAGTCAGCCAGCTTTTTTTCATGTCGGATCCTAATTGCGAATGTGGATGAAATCATGGCGCCAGTACGACACCCGTGCCCTCGCGGGAGCAATAAGCTTACCAGTCGGCGAAGATCGTCCCAAATCTGTACGCGTTTGCCGCGTCAGTTACATCCGGTAGCAGCCGCCGTCACGAAGCGGCGCGCATTATGCACTGGAAGGGCGCGGCTTTCCTGCATGGTGCAGACGAATGCACCGCTTTGGGTCGAAAAAGGCGCGGACGAATCATCAATGGGCAAAAAGGTAGCAGAGGACTCCGCTGACCGTGCAGGGTGGACCAAGCGGTAGCATTCGTGAGCGGCACTGTGTGCAAAGGAAACGGGAGCAGGTCCAGATGACAGTGAAAGCAGGCGGCGGACCAGCTAGGGCGTACGACATCCTCGTGGCGACGCCGGCCCAGGCAGAGGCGGTGGAGCAGGGCTTCACGGCCTTCGTGAGCGCCCAGCATCCAGGGCTGGCGGACGAGTCGGCCGACATACCCGTGCACCTGGTGATCAGCGATACGACCGGGGTCATCGCCGGGTTGCTGGGCAAGGTGTTCTGGCAGGGGTTGGAAATCGAGGTGCTTTGGGTGGCCGAGGCCCATCGTCGCGCTGGGCTGGGCCAGCGGCTGTTGCAGCGGGCCGAAGCCGAGGCCCGCGCCTTGGGCGCCACGGTGGCCTACCTGCGCACGGCCCAGGCGGCTGATTTCTACGAGCGCTGCGGCTATCGACATTGCGGCTACCTGCCGCGACCGCTGGGTACCGGTCTGCACAGTTTCTACAAGGAGTTGGTCGATTGACCGGGCCAGCGTGGGGCGGCCAGGCCCTGCGCCTGGCTGTCCTGGTGGCCTTGGCCGCGCTCTATGGCGCCCTGCATGACCAACTGAGCTATGCCCTTGGCCCTGAGTACTTCACCTGCCTGAAGTTTGCGCAATTCGGCTTGCTCGACGAGGGGATCGCGCCGCGCTGGCGCGTGGCCCAGGTGGGGTTGCTGGCTGGGGCTGCGGCGGGCGTGCCCTTGGGACTGGCGCTGCTGGGGTGGGTTCGTCATCGAGGCGGCCCGGACAATCTGCTCTGGCGAGGGGCGGCAGCCGTATTGCTGAGCGCTATGACCCTGGCGGTCGTTGGACTGATGGTCGGCTGGCTTGCACTGGAATTCGGCCACGCTCAGCGCGTGCCCACCTGCGTTCAGGACGCCCGGGGTTTTCTGCTGGCGGCCTGGATGCACGATGGCAGCTACTTGGGCGCGTTGGTGGGGTTGTTGGCGTTCTGCTGGCGCAGCCGCCGCCGGTGATGGCCGGGTAGGCGCTGATCGATGGCGGCTTCGAGGGCGAGGAACGCCAGGGCCACGCTGCCACCGAGCAGGGTGCTGCCGAGGCGTTCGAGGGCGATGCTGGTTTCGGGTGCCCCTGCCAGCGCGACCATGAGGACCGTGGTGGCGGTGATGAAGACCGTTTGCAGCGAGTAGCGACCGTCCTGCAGCAGATAGGCACCGAGCGCGCTGAGCAGGCAACCGCTGGCCAAGACACTGGCGGTGTTGTCGAGCCAGACCAAGGCGCTGGCCAGCAGGCAACCCGCCAGGGTACCGCCGAGTCGGCCCAGGGCGCGCCGCCAGGTGTCGCTGAACCGGGGTTTCAGCACCAGCAGCGCGGTCATCGGCGCCCAGTAGCCATGACCGTAGTCGAGTAGATCGGTCAGTGCCTGGCAGAGGGCGACCACGGCGGCGGCGTAGAAACCGTAGCGCCCGAGGCGGAATTTGTCTTCGAACAGCAGCACCACCTCGTGCAGGTGGGCTTTGAGCGAGCCGGTGCGTAGGCGCCACTGGGAGCGGTAGAGGGCCTTCTGCAGCAGGGCGAAGAGCAGCACTTGCCAGAGGCCACCCGCGAGCACCAGCCCGCTGCGCTGCAGGGCCTGGTGCAGATCGCCGGGAAAGCCGCCGGCCACCAGCAGGGCCACGGTCCACTGCTGGGTGATCCACCAGGGACCGTTACCGACCGCGAATAGCCAGGCGCAGCAGGCCGCCCAGAGTGCCCCGGCCAGGACCAGGGCTGGTGGATAGTGGCCGAGCAGGGAGCCGACCGCCGCAGAAAAGGCCATGCCCAGGACCGCCACCAGCATGGGTGCCAGGGGTTCGGCGGCAAAACTCTTGTAGGCACCGAAGCCGACCGTGTAGGCGCCACCCAGGGCTACCACACAGGGTAGCCAGGCGCCCGTCAGCAAGCCGGTGAGCAGGATGGTCGCCAGTGCCGGCAAGCAGACCAGTGCCAGTGCCCAGCGCGGTTCCCGGGGCGCGCTCAGGGCGCCATCGGTAACGGGCGGTGGCCTGTCGTCTGCCATGGGCTAGGCCAGCAGGTTCTGCAGGATGTCCAGGGTGTCCGCTTCGGCCACCGGCTTGTCATGGCGCCAGCGCAGCATGCGCGGAAAGCGCACGGCAACGCCGCTCTTGTGGCGCTTGGACAGGGCGATGCCCTCGAAGCCCAGCTCGAATACCAGGGTCGGCTCGACACTGCGTACCGGTCCGAACTTCTCCACCGTGGTACGGCGGACGATGGCGTCCACCTTGCGCATCTCTTCGTCGGTAAGGCCCGAGTAGGCTTTGGCGAAGGGCACCAGGGTGCGCTCGGAGCTGTCCGGCGGGCCGTCCCAGACGGCGAAGGTGTAGTCGGAATAGAGGCTGGCGCGTCGCCCATGGCCGCGTTGGGCATAGATGAGCACCGCATCCACTGAGAAGGGATCGACCTTCCACTTCCACCAGGTGCCCATGTCCTTGGTGCGGCCGACGCCATAGAGGGAGTCGCGCGCCTTGAGCATCATGCCTTCCACGCCCAGGGTGCGGGAGGCTTCGCGCTGGCGGGCGAGGTCCTGCCAGTCTTTGCCGTGCAGCAGCGGCGAGGGTCTCAGCAGCGGACTGGCGCAGCGGGCCACCAGGGTTTCCAGTTGGGCGCGGCGCTGTCGTTGCGGCTGGCTGCGCAGATCATGGCCCTGCCATTCCAGCAGGTCATAGGCGAGCAGGATGACCGGCACGTCTTCGAGGATCTTCTTGCCCAGGGTCTTGCGGCCGATGCGCTGCTGCAGCAGGGCGAAGGGCTGGACGCCGAAGGGTATGGGCGCGGCCGGGTCGCGGGTGTCCTGGTGTTCGCTCACTTCCTCGCTGCTGAGCAGGGTGTCGGGCGTGGCGTCTTCCTTCCAGACCACGATCTCGCCGTCGATCACCGTGCCATCGGGCAGCAGGGCCGCCAGGGGATGCAATTCGGGAAAGCGGTCAGTGACCAGATCCTCGCCCCGCGACCAGATCCACAGGCGGCCATCGCGCTTGACCAACTGGGCGCGGATGCCGTCCCACTTCCACTCCACCTGCCAGTCCTCGGCCGGCCCCAATTGCGCCTCGAATTGCTCCACCGGCAGTTGCAGGGCATGGGCGAGAAAGAAGGGATAGGGCTGGCCGCCGCGCTGGGCATGTTCGTCCGGGCTTTCCGCGGCGATCAGGCGCGTATAACCCTCGGCGGTGGGGCGATGGGAGAGATCGGTGTAGCCCACCAGGCGCTGGGCGACCCGCTTGGGATCGAGGTCGGCCAGGGTGGCCAGGGCGCGGGTCACCAGCAGCTTGGAGACACCAACGCGGAATTCGCCGGTGATCAGCTTGATGCAGACCATCAGGCTCTGCCGATCCAGTTGCGCCCATAGCGGCGGCAGGCGTTCGGCCAGCTCTTCTGGCGGCAGGCCCCGCAGCGGCAGCAGATATTCTTCCAGCCAGAAGGCCAGCCCTTCGGCATTGGCGGTATCGGCGGTGGGAATCAGCAGCGCCATGGTCTCGGCCAGGTCGCCCACCGCCTGGTAGCTCTCCTCGAACAGCCATTCGGGCAGCCCGGAAAGGGCCATGGTCAATTCGCGCAGCTGGCGCGTCGGTACCAGGCGTCGTGGGCGACCGCCCGCGAGGAAGTACACCGCCCAGGCGGCGTCCGCAGCCGGCGCGTTGCCGAAGTAGTCCACCAGCGCGGCCAGCTTGGCGTTGCTGGAGGTGGTGGCGTCAAGGCGAGCATAGAGTTCGGCGAAAGCCTTCATGCCTGGGCCTCCGCGGCAACGGGGGTGTCGTCTTCCTCACCGTATTCGGTGGTGAAGCCCTGGGCATCCAGGCCCTGGTCACGCAGGTAGCGCACCAGGGTGGCGACCGAGCCATGGGTGACCATCACCCGCTCGGCGCCGGTCTGCTCGATGGCCCACAGCAGGCCCGGCCAGTCGGCATGGTCTGAGAGCACGAAGCCGCGGTCCACGCCGCGTCGGCGGCGGGTGCCGCGCAGCATCATCCAGCCACTGGCGAAGGCGTCGCTATGGTCGCCGAAGCGGCGGATCCAGGTGCTGCCGCCGGCCGAGGGCGGGGCGATGATCAGCGCCTGGCGCAGCAGCGGATCGCTCTTCTTGAAGTCGCCGGCGTAGTGGGTCTCGGGTATGCGGATACCGGCGTCGCGATAGACCCGGTTGAGCGGTTCCACCGCGCCATGGGCGAGGATGGGGCCTATCTCCGGATCGAGGCCGTGCAGTAGCCGTTGCGCCTTACCGAAGGCATAGCTGTAGAGCACGCTGGCCAGACCCTGGGCCTGGTTGGCCCGCCACCAGGCATTGACCTCGGCGAAGATCTCGCTTTGTGGTCGCCAGCGATAGATCGGCAGGCCGAAGGTGGATTCGGTGATGAAGGTATGGCAGCGCACCGGCTCGAAGGGGGTGCAGGTACCGTCGGGCTCGACCTTGTAGTCGCCCGAGGCCACCCAGACCTCGCCGCGGTATTCCAGGCGCACCTGGGCCGAGCCCAGCACATGGCCGGCCGGATGGAAGCTCAGCTTCACCCCGTGATGGTCGATGACCTCGCCGTATTCCAGGGTCTGCAGGTTGATGTCGGCGCCCAGGCGCGCGCGCAGGATACCGGCGCTGGCCGAGGTCGCCAGGTAGTGGCCATTGCCCACCCGGGCATGATCGCCATGGCCATGGGTGATGACCGAACGCTCCACCGGATGCCAGGGGTCGACGTAGAAATCACCGGGCGGGCAATAGAGACCGTCGGGGCGGGCGATGACGAGGTCCATGGGGAGACTCTGCAGGGCTTCTCCCATAGGAGCGGTAGCGAGGCGTCGGAGTTCGCCCTTGGCTAGGGAGACAGCGCGCCGAGCTCGGCGTAGCCGAGCCGCTGATAACCTGCCAACCTCTGATCGAGTAGCGCCGTCAGGGAGAGGTCGTCGTCGATGTAGACGTCACCGAAGTCGCCATCGGCCAGCAAGGTCGGGTGGGCGATCACCTCGACCGGTCCCCGGGTGCCCAGCAAATCGTCCTGGAGATCCCGGGGCGTGCAGGTGAAGGCGATGCTGCTCGGCGCGCGTGCTGCCAGGCGGCGGTTGATCAGGCGCTTGTACAGCCGTTTCAATGGCCCCAGGTTGCGCCCCAGATTGCGGGCCTGGCGTACCGGCACGCCATGGCTCGCGGCGAAGTCGGCAACCAGGCCGGCCAGGGCCCAGCGATTGTGTACGTGCTGGTGGGAATCCAGATGGCTGGGTGTCACGCCGTGTGCCAGGCAGCGGTCCCATTGGGCCGCCAGTTCCTCCCGCACCGCCTGGCGTTCGCGCGCCCTCAGCACGGGCAACCAGAACGGCAGGCGTAGCTGGAATTGACCTTCGTGGTTGCAGAAGCGTGGGCAGTCACGCAATGCCTGGGTCAGGGGGCTGCCGTAGGTCAGGTTCAGATGCAGGCCTATGCGCCCCTGCAGGTGATGCGCCGCGATCGCCTGGCAGGCTTCGACGAAGGCAGGCATGTTGGCCATCAGGGTTGCGGAGCTGATGACACCCCGGTCGAAGGCGGCCAGGATGATCCGATTTTCTTCCGGCGACAGCCCGAAGTCATCGGCATTGACGATGGCGTAGCGCATTCAGGCCTCCGGCGTCTTGGCGCGCGTGCGGAGGCGGTGCCGTACGCGCTTGAACAGTTGCCAGCCGCTGGTGAGCATGGCCAGGAGAAGGCCCTTGGCGCTTCGGCTGTAGAGACTCCAACGCCAGTGCTCGCAGCTGTCGGTCTGGCGCTCGTGCAGTTGGTGACTGGAGTTGTGCAGGCTCACCCGTGAAGCGTCGACCCACTCCCAGTCGGCCTCCAGCCCCCAGCGCAGCCATTCGTCCAGTAGCAGTCGACCGCTGCCCAGGGCCGCGTAGTCCGGATGGAAGGCGAGGTTGTAGTCGTACAGGCGACCGTCTTGCAGGAAGCCGAGTCGATAGCTGAGGCAGTTGCCCTGATGCTCCAGTAGTAGCACGCGCAAGCGGTCCTCGTCGGCGAGTCCGGAGAGGGCTGCTGTCATCCAGCGTTGCCGTAGGTGGCCGGAAAAGATGCCGACGCCATCCGTACCTTTCCAGCTCAGCGCCTCGACCTCTTGCAGGCGTTCGGCTAGTGCTGGCCAGGTGTCAGCGGTCGGCGCGACGCGGTGGACCCTGGCGCCCAGTTCTTCGCAGCGGCGTCTGGCCCGGCGCAGTTTGTAGCGCACGGGGCCTGAGGGTTCTGCGGCATCTTGCGGCTGGATGCGGTGAACGGGCACCCGGCAGTTGAGGCGTATCCGGGCCTGGGCCGCCGACGCCTGCCAGAGCTTGAAGATCGGCTCGTCCACCACTGTCAGCTCATCGAGTTCGAGCAGGTCGTGGGGCAGGTGTCTCCGGATTTCGGCATAGGCGGCCTGTGTCGCGTCGGGGACTGCTGGATCCAGCGCCAGGGCCAGGCGATCACTGAGCGGATAGCCCAGATGGCGCAGGATGGTCCACCGGATACCCAGGCGCTTTTCCCGCTGCCTTACCAGCGGCAGGTATCCCACCAGCCGCTCCCCTTGCCATATTTGCAGGATCTGCAGCTCGGCTCCGGGCGGTAAGGCCACCGCCGCACCCTGCAACCAGGAGAGACGGTTGAAGGGGGTGGCATGGGGTAGGCGCCCTAACAGCTCCTCATAGGCCGCAGGTGATAGGTCAGCAGGAGCGAGGGTGCGGCTCCAATGGCAGCGGATGGTCATGTTTCCGAGCGCTCGGCGGATAGGCGCCCTGCACGTCGCACGTGTGCGAGGGAAGGAACCTGGTAGCGCCGCCAGCGATGATAGTGGAGGCAGCCGAACAGGCAAAAGACCTGGACTTCCTGGCCCAGCTCCTGGAAATCCAGGCCGACATGTAGCTTTAGTGCTGGCAGGTTGCGCCGGTTGACCAAGGCTCGCGTCCGCGTCATGCCCCTTTGGCGTTGTGCTCGCCAGACGCCGTCCAGCAAGACCACTACGGCTCCGGTTCGACGATAGGCGGGCGCGATTTCTCCGGCGAACTGGTAGGCACAGGCGGGTGGTACAGGCACGAGGCAGCGATAGAGTTGATCGTCGTAGTAGTCCTTGTCGGTGACCCACGTCATGCCGGCGACCTGGTCCTGGGGGGTCAGGATCGCGTAGCCGATATAGCCCCCGTTCATCAGCGCCGTGAGATTGTCGCCGTAATGGTTGAATTCCTCGCTTACGGCGGGCAACAGGTCGGGGGTTATCTCCACTACCCGAAGGTCCTGACGGCGGCGGTGCTCCTTGGGTGGTACCAGGTCACGCTCGAGCAGCACGACCGTCCAGCAATAGCAGCCGAGGCGTTCACCCAGCACGCGCAGACTGCCGAGTAGGCCTTTACGGCGCAGGCGAGAGAAGAACTCCAGTAGCCTAGTCACGGGGTACTCCAGTCGAGCGAGAAGAGGGCGTTCGGCGGTAGCTCGAAGGTCAAACGCTCCGCCGTGCAGGAAACGGCGGACCGCTGCGGACCTTCTGGCAGCAACAGTTCCAACGTAGCGCTGGTGCAATGGGGAGGGGCAGGGGCCAGGGTCACCTGTTGTAGACGCTGCGCCTTGTTCACCCCGACGATGCCCTGCCGATGTGGGGCACTCATGGCCAAGGCATCCACCTCGAAGGCGTCGTTGTCCAGGCCCACCACCCGCTCCAGCCAGTGTTGCCGGACGAAGGTCCAGGCCCGACCGATCGGTTTGGCCGCGAAACTGGTGCCGGTGTTGTGCCAGAGGCCCTTGGGATAGTCATCCTCGTCGGCGAGCTGGAACCAGCTGACCAGGCTCAGCAAGCCATCCTGGCCGCTGGCGATGGCGACCGCTGCCCACCACTGGGCGGCGTACCAGGTGTCCTGCTCGTAGGGGCTCAGGCTGTCGCCGCTGGAGATATTGGTCTGGTCGAGCAGCAGGGCCTTGCGTGGGCGACCCTGGTCGTCCCGGCCGACGAGCTCCGCCGCAGCCTGAATCTCGTCCCGATAGCGGCGGGTGGCGAGGAGGTCACGGAGCATCCACCGGTGCCAGGCGATGGCATCGATGTCGGGGCCATGCTCTTTGAGCAGCGACCGGGCCCAATCCAGGCCACGGCGGCTGGCGGCATCGTCGCAAAAGGGACCGTTGATGAATTGCGCGCTGGCCGGCATGGCGATGCGTACTCCGACCGCGTGCGCCCAGGATACCGCCTTGACCTGGCTCAGCATGGTGCCGAAGTAGCGGGAAAAGGCCGCATAGCTGGGATAGTTGAGATTGGGTTCGTCAGCGAAACTGAGATAGTGCAGGCCACCCTTCAGGGCGCGCGTGTCTTCCAACCATCTCGTCAGGGCAAGCCCGGTCTGCGGATCGGCCTCCAACACGGCTTGCCGGCCTGAAGAGGCGAGCAGGGTGACGTCGAAATCCAGATCGAAGCGCTGGCGATAGTCCTGGCGTACCTCTAGCTCTCGCTGAGGTGCGCGGTTGAGGACATCGGCGAAGCTGTACAGGCCCGCGCCCTGAACCCCGAGATCGGCGAAGTCCTTACGCAAAGGGGGTGGTATCTGAGCATAGGGCAAGCCAACGCCCAGGCGAGGCGTGGGGCCGGGAGAGTCCTGACGCAGGCGTAAATCGACCTGACCAGGTGCCTGCTGCAAGGGGTGCAACTGGGCCGGGTCCTGAGCGAAGAGATTGGCGGTGCCATCCAGCCAGAAGGAGACCTTGCCGGAGCCGATCAATCGCAACTTGAAGACTCGATCCTGGGCGGCAACCGGGAGTTCGAGCCAGTCGAAGTCGCGGTAGCGCGCATGGCGCTGCAGTGGCAGGCGCGCGCCGGTCACACCGTTCTGTGGCTGGACCACCAATGCCTCGACGCCGCCCTGGTATTTGCCATTCAGCACGGCGTGCTCGCCCGCGCCGACCTTGAAGTACAGTTCGACACCGGGTGCGACATCGGCGGTCAGATGCAACTTCGCCGGCTCGAACTGCGCCTTGGTGGCGGCGTCGTGGGTAAGGCGGTAATTGCGAAAGCTATAGCCCGGCACATCGAAGCGATAATCCAGCGGACTGGCGGGGAGGGCCAGCCGAGCCGAGCCACGGGTCTGGTCGGCGGCGATATCCAGTTGCTGCTGCAGGTGGCCAGACCCATCCAGCAGATAGAGCTGCTCGCGATTGGCCGCTGCCTGCCAGGCCGGGCGCCAGTCGACCGTCAAGGCATCGCCCGTGGCGGTCTGCAGATAGAGGTTCCCGGAGCGCAGCTCCTGCCAGGACATCGACGCCGCCTGGGCGCCGCCCAGCCACAGGGCCAGGCTACTCAGCAACAAGGCTTTCATCCGGTTCTCCGTTCGCGCCATAGCCGACGCAGCAGGTGCAGATCGCTCGGTAATAGCAACAACGTCCGCTGCCACGGGGTATGGCTCAGGCGGCAGAACAGCACCAGCATGCCCAGCGTGGCGAGCAGATAGGCGAGCGAGGAGGCCAGGCCTGCGCCAACGATGCCCAGGCGCGGAATGAGGACCAGATTGACGGCCAGATTGAGCAGCGTCGCCAGCCCCAGCAGCAGGGACAGGCGTCCGGGGTGCCCTTTGCCCAACAGGTCGAGCCGCAGGATGCTGGCGTAGCACAGGGCGAACACCCCGGGCAGCAAGGCCAGCAAGGCGGGATAGGCCGGTAGATAGGCCGCCCCGAACAGCAACCGGATCAGGATCTCGCCTAGCGCGGCCAGGACCAGGCAGGCCAGCAGCATCACCGTGGCGGTCAGGCGCAAGGCCAGCGGGGTAAGGGTCTCGATTCCCTGCTCCTGTTGCAGCAGGCGCTTCATCAATGGCGTGGTCACGGCTTCCGGCACGATCAGCAGCAATTCCACGGCGGCCGTGGCCATGGCGTATTGACCGACCGCGCTGCTGCCCAGCAGGCTGGCGATAAGCAGGTAGTCGGCGCGCAGCAGGAGCTGCCGGAACAGCACGTCGGGATGGCTACGACCGCTGAAGCTGAGCAGCTCCCGGGCGCTGCCCGGCTGCCAGCGTGGTCGCGCTGCGCCGCTCCGGGTCAGCCAGGCCCAGCCCACCAGCGCCACCACCGACAGACCGAGCAGCCAACTGGCCAACGCCGCCAGGAGCGGCTGATCGCGCCATACCAGCCACAGCGCCAGCAGCAAGATCAGCGGCAGGCTGGATTCGAGCAGGCGCAGGCTGTTGAAGGCCGTTACGCCACCGCTGGCGTTGTGCAGGGTCAGCAGGCCGCCCTTGAGCACCGTCAGGGGAGTCGCCAGGAGCAGTAGCCAGATCGTGAGGCCGAGTTGCCTGACCACATCGAGTTCCAGGCCGAAGTGACGCAGGAGGACGATGCCGACCAGGGTCGCCCCGGTGGCGAGCAGGCAGCCGAAGACCAGCAGTTGGCTGAGCAGCAAGCCGAGACAGCGTTGCTGGGCGGCCTGGACCCCGATGGCAGTGTTCAGGCCGCCACTGGTGGCCGCGGCGATCAGGTCCGGCAGGGAATTGAGCAGGGCGAACAGGCCCCGATCCGCCGGGCCCAGCAGCCGGGCCAACAGGACGTTACGGGCCAGGCGCAAGACGATGCTGGCCAGCCGGGTCGCCAGGCTGAACAGCAGGTCAGCGCGATAGCCCTTCATTGCCGGGCCGCCTTGAACAGGCGCCAGCCAAGGCGCCCCGGACGCTGGGCCGTAACCTGGCCGACGTCGATCCGCGGCAATGCCAGGGGTGGGCTGTGCGGTCTCACCAGGCCGGGCGCCGTGCCCAGGGCGAAGCGATAGCCCAACTGGGAAATCGCCTCCCGTACCCTGGCGTCGTGGTCGCCGTTGGGATAGCAGTAGATCGGCAAGGGCTGGGCGCATTCCGCGGCCAGGGTTTGCTGGGAGCGGCGCAGATCGAGCTGGGCGGCGGCGGGCGTCAGTTGGGTGAGGATGGCGTGCGCCGCGCCATGGGGCCCGAAGCGCACCAGTCCTGACCGCTCCAGCAGGCGCACCTGTTCCCAGTCCAGGCCATGGGGCTGGGCGGAGGGCGGACACAGGGCCGCCAATTCATCCAGCCGCGCGGGGGGCAGCTGCTTGAGCTGCGCCAGGTAGTGGCCCAGCAGCAGGCTACGGGTCTGGCTGGGATCGGTTTGCAGGAGTCGCGTGGGAGTCCTGAGGTCGAGTTCGGCGAGCCGTGCGAGCAAGGGGCTGGCGGCATGGCTAGCGGGCGCTTGCCAGAGCAATTCGCCGATGGCCTCCCACCAGAACGGCTTGCCGCTGCCGATGTGATCGGTCGACAGGAAGATGCTGGCAGGCAGCGAGTGCTGGCGCAGCAGCGGAAAGGCGAGCTCGGCGTTGTCGCGCCAGCCATCGTCGAAGGTGAGGGCGAGGCGGGGGCGTCGGCCAACGCCCGGTTGCAGCAGCTCTTCCAGGGGCACGCAGTCGAAATGCGTGCCGATCCAGTCCAGCAGGCGGGCGAAGGTGGGTAGGCCCAGGCACAGCGCCGCGCGATGCGGCGGACTGGCCAGCGGGTCGTCAGCCACCACCCGGTGCAGCATGAGAATGGTGCCGGACGCGCGGAGCTGTCGACGGGCCAGGGTCGCCAGATAGAGCCTGCCGATCATTTGCTTGAGCAATGCCTGGGGAATCATGTCAGCGGTTCTGCTCCGGATTCCACAGGGTATAGCGCCGTCCGGCGAGGAATTGCAGGAGGCCTACCGTCATACCGGCCAGGGTGACCAGCAGGAAGGCGGCGAGGCGAAAGGGGCGCGGCAGGCGACCGCCTCGATCCAGCAGGCCCAACAGGGCACCGCCATAGGCCAGCAGCTGGCCCGCTAGGGTCAGTTGATAGAAGGGCGAGGCGAGCAGCATCAGGTTGCTGAGCAGCAACGGCAGCAGGGCGAGGGGCGCCAGGCGGCGCAGCAGCTTGTGGCTGATCAGCGCCAGGGCATAGCGCCCATGTCGCCAGGGATTGAGCAGGGCCTTGCGTTGCGCCAGGCTCTGCAGGCCACCGACGGTGACGCGCAGGCGCCGGCGGAACTGGCGTTCCGGGGCGTCGACGCCCTGGTCGAGGACCCGGGCAGCGTCCACGTAGGCGATGCGCCGGTGAGCCGCCGGTGCGCAGGTGCTGAGGAAGAAATCGTCGTTGACGTCGGCCGGGACAGGGCTGAACAACTCGCGGCGCAAGGCCAGCAGGGCACCGTCGACGGCCACCGTGCAGCCGAGGCGATCCTCGGCCTCGCGCAACCAGCCTTCGTAGCGCCGATACAGGCTGTCGCCCAGGCTGAGGCCGGTACCGGTCTGGAGGATGCGGAGATTGCCGCCGCAGGCACCTACCTGCGGATCCGCCAGCGGTCCGAGCAACTCGGCCAGGGTGGTCGGTGCCCAGCGATTGTCGGCATCGGTGAACACCAGGATCTCACCACTACTCGCGGTCACGGCGGCATTGAGCGCCGCCGCCTTGCCGACCCGGGGCAGGTCCAGTACCCGCACCCGGTCGTCCGCCACGGCTCGCGCCAAGGCCACGGTGGCGTCCGTGGAACCATCGCTGGCGACCAGGATTTCGAGCGCTGCGGGACGATAGGTCTGGGTCAGCAGGCTGGCGAGCTTGGCCTCGATGTGGCGTGCCTCGTTGTGCGCGGCGATCACCACGCTGACCCTGAGCGGCGGAGCGATAGACCTGGGCCGCCGCGGGGTCAGCCAGCCGCACAGGGTGATCGCCAGGGGAAAGCCGAGGTAGGCATAGAGGGGGATGGCCACGCTCGACCAGAAGATCCATTCAGCCACGACGCGGCCTCCCAATCCTTAGGTTGAATAGCTGTAATAGCGCTGCCGCAGCCCCCAGATGGAGGCGTATGCCATGCAGCAGCCAGAGCTGCAGCACCAGCAGGAGCTGCCCCTGGCGCAGGGTCTGGCGCAAGGCCAGGGCCAGAGGCAGGAGCAGCACGCCGCTCAGGCCACCGGCCAGGGCTAAGGGTGAGCCCAGCAGCAACCCGATCAGCGCCAGTAACGAGCAACCCGCAGCGAACAGGCACAGCAGGGAAAAGCGCCATAGGCCAAGGCTGGCCCGCTGCCCGGCCAGGTGACCGCTCTGGCGCCACAGTTCCTTACCTAGCCATTCGCGCCAGGACGCCTCGTAGCCCCAATGCCAGACAACGGGCTCGGGGATGGCCAACTGCTTTGCACCAAGGGTATGCAGGCGCAAGCCGAGATCCTTGTCCTCACCGGTGTTCAACTGTTCGTCGAAACCGCCGACCCGCTCGAACCAGGCCCGCGACAGGCAGAGGGCGGGGGTGGGTAACCAGGTGCGCCAGCGTCGTCTTGCGCTGCCCAGGCTGCGTCGTTGCCAGGCCCGGGCGTACCAGGGCGCTACGCTCGGCGCCAGGCAATCCAGGGTGAAGGCATCAGCGCCGGCAGCGCGTTCCCGCTGCCAGATCAGCAGCCAGTCAGGCGGCACCTCGATGTCGGCATCCAGAAAGGCCAATTCGGCATGGCGGGCCTGGCGAGCACCCAGGTTGCGTACCCCGGCGATCGTCAGGCCGCGTCCGTCGAGCACCTGGGCGCCCAGCGCCCGGGCCAGGGCGGGCCCGCTATCGCTGGAGCCGTTGTCGACCACGAGGATTTCCGGCTGCAGCTCGGCCCGGCTGGCCGCCTGGGCCACGGCCATGAGGGTTCGCTCGATGTGGCGCGCCTCGTTGTACAGGGGTATCACGATGCTCAGGCTCATGTCGGCTGCCCCGCCTGTGACGCCTGACGTTCGGCCTGATCGCGGACGACGCTGGAGAGCGCCAGCAGCGCCCAGAAATACTTGTGGTTGGGAATGCTCAGGAACGCCATGAACAGGCTCACCACCAGCAGGCTCAGCCCCAGATGCATGGCGAGATCGCCCAGCCGCTGTTGGCCTTGGGCAGACCAGACACGACTGGCACAGCGGAAGTTGTTCAAGGCCAAGACGATCATGCCGACGAACAGGAGGCCGGCAGGGACGCCGAACTCGCTGAACATTTCGAGGTAGGTATTGTGGGCGCGTCGAAAGAGATCCGGCACTTCGAGACCGGCGGAATAGGCGCTGGCATATCCGGTCGTCGCGTAGTGATAGGGAAAGGTGCCCGGACCGGAGCCGAACCAGGGCTTGGCGGCGATCATCGCCTCGCCCACCGTGATATAGGAGGCGCGCCGGCCAAGGGAGGGATCTTCCTGGGGATTGATGCCCTCGCCGAGGCTGCTCAGGGTGGCGATGCGTTCCAGGTAAGAAGAGGGCAGCACGGCCACCAGTGTCGGCAGCAGTATCGCGCCACCCAGCACGACGAAGCCGAAGTGCTTCGGGCGCAGCCAGCGTAGGCGATGGCGGTGATGCCACAGGCCGATCAGAGCGGCCAGCATCGCCACCAAGAGGCCCGAGCGCGAGTCGGTCTTGACCAGGCCTGTGCAGAGCAGGGCCAGGCTGAGAAGCCACACCAGTTTGGCGCTGGTCTGGCGTTCATACAGGAGTAGCAAGGCCGCCAGCGGTATCGCGACCGCGATCAGCAAGGCGAAATAGTTGGCATCGCTGAGTAAGCCAATGGCTCGTCCACCCACTTCGTGGCCTTTGCTCAACAGACTCAGCAGGCAGGTCAGGGCCACGCCGAGCGCCACCAGCCGACACAGCCAGAAGAGGTCGAACTCCCTGAGCGTCAGCAGGACGATGGGAAATAGCACCATGCCGATGAACAATTCGCGCAGGTTGCTCAAGGAGGCGTCCGGCCGCTCGCTGTAGACGAGACTCAAGGCGGTGCACAGCAGAAACAGGACCAGCAGGCGCCAGATATTGCTGCGCAGGTCGCGAAGCGGACTCTGGCGCAGCACCAGGCGGAGCAGCAGGATCGCCAGCATGGCGCCGCCGACCAGCTTGGGAGCGCTGTACGCGCCTTCGCTGACCAGATCCTCGAAGGGCACCAGGGCGAGCAGGCCCACGGCGCCCCAGGCTGGCCGTCGCAGCAGCACGGCCAAGCCGGCCAGGCCGAGCATGGCCAGGGGCGCGAGGTATGGCCAGGGGCTCGCCAGCAAGCCAAGGCTGAGCAGGCCCAGCAGGGTGCCGAAGAGCATGACGGTCATGTCGCCTGTCCTCGGCTAACCTGGCTGTAGAGCCTAAGCCAGAAGGCCGCCAGGCACGGCAGATGATAGTCCTGCACCTGGCGAAGTTGGGCCTGCCGGGCCAGCGCCTGGGCCAGGGCCGGATCATCGAGCAGGCGAGCGATGCTCGCCTGGAGCTGTTTGGTATCACCGGCAGGGACCAGCAGGGCACTGCGTTCATGCTCGAGCATATCGGGCACGCCACCGACGGCGAAGGCGACGATAGGCACCCCGGCGCGCATGGCTTCGAGGACCACCAGGGGCGTACCCTCGGTCCGCGAGCTGAGCACCAGTACCGAGAGGCGGCGCAGCCAGGCCTGGCTGTCGTCTTGGTAGCCGGGCAATTCGATGCGCTGGGTCAGGTGCTCCGTTGCCAATCGCTTGCCTAGAGCGGGCGCCTCCGGGCCATCGCCCAGCAGGATAGCGCGCACCTCGGGGCGGGCCTGACACAGGGGGATCACGGCATCGAGGAACAGATCCGGTCCCTTCTCGCTGCTCAGGCGGCCGATGAAGCCGATCCGCGGCGCAGCCTGCGCTTCTACCTCGCCAGGATCGGATGTTCCGGACAGCGCGGGGAGGCCGTTGGGAATCACGCAGAGGCGCTCGGCGGGGATGCCATGCTTCAGGTGCAGACGTTCCAGGGCGCGGGAGACACAGACCACCCGGCTGATACCTGGGCTGCCGGCGATGGCCAGGGCCAGGCGAGTGTAGAGGCGTTGCTTGAGACTGCGCGGCGTGAAGCCGTGTTGGGTGAGCAGCAAGGGCAGGTCCAGGCGGCGCGCGGCCACCCACGCGAAGACCTGGGCCTTGAAGTTGTGGGCGTTGAGCACCACGGCGCGCCCGCGTAGGTGGCGCATCACCGCGGAGAGCCCCGAGCAGCTCGTGCAGCAGATACCGGCGGCGCGAAAACGGGCCAGCAACGCGGCCGGCGCCTTGATGAACAGCACTTCGTGGCGTCCCGGCACGTGCAGGCAGTGATCGAGCAGCATGCGCTCGGCGCCATAGAAGCCGCCGCTGTGGATCAGGTGCACCACGGCTGGCAGGTTCATCGCCACAGGCAATGCCACAGCCAGCGCAAGGAGCCGCGACGATAGGGGTTGCCCGTCACCCGGCGCTGGCTGTTGAGCACCATCAGCACCGGCAGATTCAGATGCTGCTGAATCTGGTTGGGATGCTTGAAACGATGGTCGAAGAATTCACGGATGTACCCCAGGGCAATCGCCAGCAGCAACCCGGTCAGCAGACCCAGCAGCACGACCTGCAATGGGCGCGGGAAGGCTGCCTGGGTGGGTTCTTGCGGATTGCTGAGAATGCGCGCATTGGAGGGCAGATTCTCGATAAGGTTGAGATCGCGGCTTTCCTCGTAGCGCTGCGTGTAGGTGAAGAAGGCCTTGTGCAGGGCATCGATTTCGGTATCCAACTGCCGCAGACGCCCCTCGATGTCCTGCAACTGGCGTACCCGGGTCTTGTATTCGTCGATGCGCGCCGTTTTCTGGTCGATCACCGCTTGCAGCGTCTGCTGATTGGCTTGGCGTTCGCGAATGCGGTTCGCCACGATCTTGAGGAATTCCTGATGAGTGCGGTCGATCTGGGCGCGCTGTTGTTGCATGGGCACGCTATCGGGCTGAAAGACATAGGCGGCATTGCCGTAGCGACTGATCTGCTGGATCAACTGATCGCCCAGCTGCTTGATCTCGCTGTCTTCGTAGGCGACGCCATTGACCGTATTGGTGAAACTGAAGGGAAAGGCATAGTCGCTGGGGCGACGCTTCTTGGCTTCGAGCAGATTCTTTTCCAGGTATTCCAGCCAGTGCTGGCCTTCCAGGTAACGGTCACGATAAGTGTTGAGCGACGACTCCTCGGTGCTGATCGCATTCAGGCGGAAGGTGGTATCCTGATTGGGATCGACGGAGTTGACGCTCTGCAACAACTGGATGCGCTGGTTCTCCAGGGCGTCCAGCCGCTCGCCGTACTGGGCTTTCTTCTTTTCATAGAAGGCCTCCGGCAGGTCGTTCGACTGCAGGGCGCGGCGCCGCTCCAGGTAGTTATGCAGCAGGCGATCGACGAACAGCGTGCCTTGGGCGGGATCGCGCGACTTGAGGTCCACCGAGATGACGTTCGAACCCGGCAGGGTGGCGATCTTCAGATTCTTGATGGCATCAGCGGTGTATTCGTCCAGCAAGGTTTCCTTGGGCGGCGCAGGCTCTCCGCCGAGCAGACGGTGCAGCGGATCGATCACGATCGAGCGCAGGGGGGCGATCACCAGGGTCTTGAGCGGTAATACGAACAGGCGTTGCACCAAGGTCGGACGCAGTTGGTAGTGCCCCTCGGCGACGAGCTGCGCCAAGGTGCTGCGAATCAACGTGGGCGAGCGCAGGATGTCGCTCTCGGTTTCCATGTCGGCCAGGGTCAGCGGCAGATACTTATCCGCATCCGGGGTGAGAACGCCATTGGGATCGCTCTGGGAAAGCTTCTTCGACTGTACGATGACCTGGCCGGAAATGTCGTAATGCTTGGGCAGCAGCAGCGCCAGGGCCAGGGTCATCAGGGTGAAGACCAGGAATACCCGCTTGATCAGGCGACTGTTGGCGAAGAACACCCGCAGGAATTCGTGGAGATAATTTTCCATCTTGTTCATCGTGGACCTGCTAGGGCGCCGTGGTGGTAGTGGTGGTAGTCGTCGTGCCACCCTGTTCGCGGTAGACGGTGTCGCCCTTGTTGTCCAGACGATAGGAGAGGCCTACGCCAACCCCCTGGAACAGCAGTACGTCCGCGAGTTGCTTGCTGAACTGGCCGGCGCGGCTCAGGCGGGTCTTGGGAATGTAGAGCAGGTCATCCGGGCGCAGATAGGCGAAGGCGGCGGCCTTGCCGTCGAGCAGTTTGGCCAGGTTGTAGACTCGTGCCACCACATGGTCGCCCTGGCGTTGCATGATCACGGCCGAGTCCAGCTTGGCGCCGCTGGTGGCGCCACGGGCCAGCGTGAGCGCCTCCAGCACCGAGATGGGGCGGCGAATCGGATAGGCGCCCGGTTGCGCCACTTCGCCGAGGATGTAGACCTCGTTGGGGGCCGTGCTCTTGAGCAGCACGTCCACCTTCATATGGCCGGTCTGGTTGGCGTAGCGGCGGTCCAGTTCGGCTTCCAGCTCGCTGATCGTCATGCCGCGTACCGAGAGGTTGCCCAGCAGCGGGAAGCTGGCCGTGCCATCGTCGCCAACCAGGATCTCGCGACTCTGGCCATAGCCGGGGTGATTCAGCGTCAGCCTCAGGTTTTCTTCCTTGGACATCAGCTGGGGAACCGACAGCGTGATGTCAGGGTGCCTGAGCACGCGTAGATAGCTGCGAGTGAGCTGCGCCCGGGCCTCGTCCACCGTCAGGCCGCCGATCTTCACGCCATTCACGTAGGGCAACTGGACGACACCATCGGGCATCACCAGGCGCGTACCGTTGAGCTCGGGGAAATTGGCGAACAGCAACTCGACCTTGTCCATCGGCTGGATGCGATAGGCCGTGTCGCTGCTGAGACTCATGTGGAAGATGACATCGAGGACGTCCTGCGGGCGCAGGGCCTGCTGCACCGGCATCACGGTGGTGAGCTGATTCTTGTCGGACGGCGCGGTGAGAATGTCCACCGGCAGGTTCTGGGCATCGGGAACGTTGGCGCAGCCGAACAGCAACTGGGTCAGGAGCGCTAAGGCGGTAAGGCGGATTTTCATGACGGGGACCGCATCGGCTACAGGTGGTCGTAGATCCACTTGGGCATGTAGTACTTACGCTCGTTGAAGACGCAGCCGATCACCTTGGCCGCGGCTTGGGTGAGCCGTTGAACGGCGGCCTGGGCGACTTCCCAACGGGTGTCCTCGGCCTTGATCACCAGGATCACGCCGTCGACCAGGGCGCTGATGGCCAGGGTGTCGGCCGGTGAATAGATGGCGGCAGCGTCGATCACCACGAAGCGATAGCGCAGGCGCAATTCATCCAGCAGGTCCTCCAAGACTTCCGGCGGCAGGCGATCGTTGTAGCGTTTCACGTGACCGCTACCCAGGACGTCGAAGGTCCACTCGGGCTGGGTGTGGATGCAGTCGTCCAGCGTCGGCGGCGGGGTTTCCAGCAGCAGATCGAGAAAGCCGGGATGATTGGTCAGATTCAGCTGTTGGCTCAGGGCGGTCGCCGAGAAGCTGGCATCCACCAGCAGGACCCGGCCGCGGCTGGAGCGAGCCAGTTCATTGGCCAGCGCCAAGGCACTGGTGGTGACGCCACTGCCGGCATTCGCCGCCGTGAGCAGAACCACGCGTTGCTCCTTGTCCATCACGGTACTGGCCAGGTTGACCTCGCTAGGCGAGACGGGTGGCGATAACGGCATGTCAACTGGCTCCTTGGCCGTCGAGAACTTTCAGCGGTGTCTTGCACAGGATGCGCAGATCGAACCAGGGGCTCTGCCGCTCGATGTACAGCATGTCCAGCTGCACGCGCTCGTCGAAGCCCAGGTTGCTGCGACCGGATACCTGCCACAGCCCCGTGATGCCCGGGTAGATGCTCAGCCGGGCAAGATGATTGGGTAGATAGGTGTCCGCCTTGAAGGAGGTAGGACGCGGCCCGACCAGGCGCATGTCGCCACGTATCACATTGAGCAGGTTGGGTAATTCATCGATGCTGGTGCGCCGCAGCCAGCGACCGATGGGGGTGACCCTTGGGTCCCGGTCCACCTTGAAGTCGATGGCGTTCGCTCCGTGCTTGTTCAGGTGCTGCAGCGAACTCTTGAGCGCTTCGGCGTTGGCCACCATGGTGCGGAACTTGTACATGCCGAAGCGGCGCCCGCGAAAGCCGGTACGTTGCTGTACGAACAGTACCGGCCCCGGTCCGCTGGCCTTTACCAGAATCGCGACCAACAGGAGCAAGGGGGATAGCAGCAACAGCAGCAGGGCTGCGAGAGCCGCAGAAGTGAATCTTTTGCTGCGCGACAGCGCCCAGGAGCGGCCACCCGGACGCCCCGTCACCCAGGATATATCCTGCTTGGCCAGCGCCTGATCGATGCGGGCTCGCAACTCGGGGTTGCGCCTTTCCCGTCGGGATTCGGCGTGGGTCTTGGCGAAGTCGGCAAGCTTTCCCGACAGCGGATCCAGTTGCATGCTCAGCGATCTCCCAGCGCGAGATTGGTCACGCTCGGGTTGACCGCCAGCCGGTGATAGGCGCGGAACCAATCCACGAAGAGGCGCAGCCCCTCTTCGAGAGTGACCTGGGGGACAAAGCCAATGGCGGTCTCCAGAGGGCCGCAATCGGCGAAGGTGTGCAGCACGTCGCCGGGCTGCCTGGGCAGCAACTGCAGTTCCGCCTTGTGTCCCAGGCATTCTTCCAGCAGCGCGACATAGCGCCGGAGATACACCGGGCGATTGCCTCCGATGTTGTAGAGTCGCCAGGGCGCCCGGCTGCCGGCTGGGTCCGGTGCCTGGTCATTCCAGGTCGGGTCGTGCTGCGGTGCGGCGGGTAGCAGACGCACCAGGGCTTCGACGATGTCGTCGATGTAGGTGAAGTCGCGTTGGTGTTCACCGAAGTTGAACAGGCGGATCGGCCGGCCTTCGACGATCGACTTGGCGAATAGCATCGGCGACATGTCGGGACGCCCCCAGGGCCCATAGACGGTGAAGAAGCGCAGCCCGGTCGCGGGTAGTTGATAGAGATGGCTGTAGCTGTGCGCCATCAGCTCGTTGGCTTTCTTGCTGGCGGCATAGAGCGACAGCGGATGATCCGTGCGATCCGCCACGGCATAGGGGGTGGCGCCGTTGGCGCCGTACACCGAACTGGAAGAGGCGAACAGCAGATGGCCTACCGGCTGGTGCCGACAGGCTTCCAGCACATTGAGGAAGCCCTTGAGGTTGCTGTCGAGATAGGCAGTTGGATTGACCAGCGAATAACGGACACCGGCCTGGGCCGCCAGGTGAACGACCGCCTCGGGTCTTTCCTGGGCGAATAGCCGCAGCAGCGCGTCCAGATCGCTGATGTCCTGCCGGTACATCGCGAAACCGCCCACGTCGGCCTTGATCCAGGCGAGGCGCTGTTCCTTCAGCTGTGGCGAGTAGTAGTCGTTGAAGTTGTCCAGGCCCACGACATCATGACCATCCCGCAGGAGGCGGCGGGTCAGATGAGCACCGATGAAGCCGGCCGCGCCAGTGACTAGAACCTTCAAGTCCGGGCCTCTGGATAGGCGACGAATCGGCGTTCGCCAGTATGGGGAGATGGGCTCGGAGGAGTATCACCCAGTTGCGAGGTCACAACGTTGCGGTGGTTTACAGGCAGCGGGTAGACACGGTGCACGACAGCCTGTCCAAGCCACATGGGAAGCTCGGACAAGAAAGCGGTGTCTGGCTTCAAGCCTGCACAATCCAAGTTCGAAGCACTGGTGTTCATGATCTTCCTGACCAGATGGAGTACGAAGGCCTGACCAGATTGATATCAAAAGGCCACTTTATGATTTGTGAATTCCATCACTTTTTTAAGGCCTTTAGAAATAACTTTTTACAAATAAGCTGGTAAAAAAAGTCGACCCTATGGCGTCAGAATTTGATCGGTCTTCGGCCGTATACGGATAAAGGCAAGGCGTAACGACCGTCTGGCTGATCCAGACGGTGATTACCGCTAAAAAGCTTGGAGAGGTGCGGGGGCAGCACGAGGGCTATGAGGCATGCTGCGCCAGAGTCAGGCTAAGCAAGCTGGAGAGGCGGTTCGTTGAGCACCGCCTTTAGCGACTGGACGAGCGGGGTGCCGAGTTGTCCGCGTCGGAGCGCTGAGCCAGGGAGGTGATTCTTTTGGTCCTAGGTCATCACTCAGGCGCTGGCCTGATCGGCGAAACTCAGCGCCTGTTGCAGGGCCGCCTGGCCGACCACCTCGCCGATCACCAGGATCGCCGGGCTTTTCAGCTGGAAGAGGGCGGCGTCCACCTGCAGGTCCAGCAGGGTCGAGCGCCCTTCGCGTTGGGTCGGCAGAGAGGCGTTCTCGATCATGGCTACCGGGGTGCTCGTCGGCAGGCCGCCGTCCAGCAGGCCTTGCTGGATCTCGCTCAGACGGGCCACGCCCATGTACACCACCAGAGTGGTCCCGGTGGCTGCCAGGGCGGACCAGTTGGGGGCGCTGTCGTCCTGGGTGTGGGCGGTGACCAGGGTCACGCCGCGGGCGACGCCTCTCAGGGTGAGGGAGATGCCGCAGGCGGTGGCACCGGCCAGGCCGGCGGTGATGCCGTTGACGATCTCGCTCTGCACGCCACGGGCGGCCAGCCACTCGGCTTCTTCGCCGGCCCGGCCGAAGATGCAGGGATCGCCGCCCTTGAGCCGGGCCACGCAGCGACCCTGGCGGGCATAGCGCAGCATCAGCCGATGGATGAAGGCCTGGGGCGTGGAGCGACAGCCGCCTCTCTTGCCGACGCGGATCACCCGGGCGCCCGGGCAGTGCTCGAGCACGGCCGGGTTGACCAGATCGTCGATCATCACCACCTCGGCCTCGCCCAGGGCGCGCACCGCCTTGAGGGTGAGCAGCTCGGGATCGCCAGGGCCGGCACCGATCAACCAGACTTTTCCGCTCATCCGAGCTACCTCTCGTGTTGGAAGAAACGCTAACGCAAAAAAAGGCGTCCCGCTGCAAGCAGCTGGGACGCCTTTGTCCTGAAGCGTCTTTCCTCGCCGTTGAAGAAAGACCTATGTTGTTTGAGGATTTGCAGTCTTCATGCCAGGTGTTCAAGCCCCGATTTGCTGGGGTTTGCAGGCCGGTAGCGGGGAAAGACTGCCCTCTTTCAAAGCGGGATGCCTCAAAAGAGGGCGGCGACTCAGGCCACGGCGCCTGGATGGCCGTGCTTTTCGTAGAGGAAGCTCAGCACCGCATGGCGGTAGAAGTTGTAGCGGGGGTCGTCCACCAGGGTGATGCGATCGCGCGGGCGCGGCAGGTCGATGGTGAGGATCTCGCCGATGGTGGCGGCCGGGCCGTTGGTCATCATGACGATCCGATCCGAGAGCAGCACCGCCTCGTCCACATCGTGGGTGATCATCATCACCGTGTTGTGCAATTCGCTCTGGATACGCATCACCTCATCCTGCAGGTGCGCCCGGGTGAGGGCGTCCAGGGCGCCGAAAGGCTCGTCCAGGAGCAGCACCTTGGGCTCCATGGCCAGGGCACGGGCGATGCCGACGCGCTGCTTCATGCCGCCGGAGATCTCGCTGGGCCTTTTGTGCAGGGCATGGCTCATGTTGACCATGTCCAGGTTGTGCAGCGTCCAGGCGTGGCGTTCGGCCTTGTTCTTGGTGTGCTTGAACACCTTGTCCACGGCCAGGGCGACGTTCTCGTAGACGGTCAGCCAGGGCAGCAGCGAGTGGTTCTGGAACACCAGGCTGCGCTCCGGGCCGGGACCGCGGACCTCGCGATTCTCCAGCAGGATCGAACCGGAGGTGGGCTCGATCAAGCCAGCGACAATGTTGAGCACCGTCGACTTGCCGCAGCCGGAGTGGCCGATGATGGAGATGTATTCGCCGCGTTCGATCTTGAGATTGACGTCGCGCAGCACCGTGGAGGTCATGCCATTGCGGGTGAAACTCTTGTCGACGTGCTCGATGCTCAGGTAGGGCTTGGCCATGGGGGAGTCCTCTAGTTCGCGGTGCCGCGGGTGACCAGCCGGCCGATGAGGGCCACTAACCGGTCGAGCAGGAAGCCGATGACGCCGACGTAGACCAGCGCCAGGATGATGTCGCTGATGCGCGAGGCGTTCCAGGCATCCCAGATGAAGAAGCCGATGCCGACGCCGCCGATCAGCATCTCGGCGGCGATGATGGCCAGCCACGACAGGCCGACGCCGATGCGCAGGCCGGAGAAGATGTAGGGCGCCGCCGCCGGCAGCATGATCTTATGGAAGTATTCCCAGCCGTTCAGGCGCAGCACCCGCGCCACGTTGCGGTAGTCCTCGGGGATGTTGCGGATGCCTACCGAGGTATTGATGATGATCGGCCAGATCGCCGTGATGAAGATGACGAACAGCGCCGAGGGGTGGCTGTCCTTGAAGCCGGCCAGGGACAGCGGCAGCCAGGCCAGCGGCGGTACGGTACGCAGGATCTGGAACAGCGGATCGAGACCGCGCATGGCCCAGGCCGATTGGCCGACCAGTACCCCCAGGGCGATGCCCACCACCGCGGCCAGCAGATAGCCGTAGGCGACCCGTTCGAGGCTGGCGAGCAGCTGCCAGGCCATGCCCACGTCGTTGCCGCCATTGTCATAGAAGGGTTGGGTGATCAGCTCCCAGGTGTCGCTGACCACCTGGCTCGGCGGCGGCAGGGCCGCGCCGGGGCGGCTGCACAGCAACTGCCAGACGATCAGCAGCAGGGCGCCCACTACCAGTGGCGGCAGGCCGTTGCGCAGCACCTGCTGGGTGAGACGACGCAGCCGAGTCTGCGGGCGAAAGGTCGCGAGGGCCTTGGGCGGCTGGGTGTGGGCATTCATGGGCGGCACTCCTGTCAGGATGGTGGGCGTCAGGCCTTGAGCGTCAGGCTGGCGAGATAGGCCTTGGGATCGGCGGGGTCGAACACCTTGCCGTCGAAAAAGGTTTCCCGGCCGCGCGAGTTGCCGGTGGGGATGTCGCCAGCCGGTACGCCGATGGCCGCCGCCGCTTCGCGCCAGAGGTCGGCGCGGTTCACCTGGGCGATCAGGCCCTGGGCATCGAGGTCGCCGGGCAGGTAGCCCCAGCGCTGGTTCTCGGTGATGAACCAGAGGTCATGGCTCTGGTAGGGGAAGGAGGCGTGCTCGCTCCAGAACTTCATCAGGTGCGGACTGTTCTGCACCACCCGGCCATTGCCATAGTCGAAGGTGCCCTGCAGGCGGCCGACCACGTCTTCGGCGGGTGCGCCGATCCAGCGGCGCTTGGCGCAGATCTCGGCCACCTTGGCCTTGTTGGCCGCCGCGTCGCAGTATTGCTGGGCTTCCAGCACCGCCTTGAGCAACGCCACGGTGGCCTTGGGGTTGGCCTGGACATAGTCGCCGCGCAGGGCCAGGGCCTTCTCCGGATGATTGGCCCAGAGCTCGCCGGTGGTCAGGGCGCTGTAGCCGATGTTCTGCTTGACCAGTTGGGCGTTCCAGGGCTCGCCCACGCAGAAGGCGTCCATGTTGCCCACCTTCATGTTGGCCACCATCTGCGCCGGCGGCACCACCAGGGTGGTGGTGTCCTGGTTCGGGTTGATGCCGTTGGCCGCCAGCCAGTAGCGAATCCACAGATCGTGGGTGCCGCCGGGGAAGGTCATGGCGGCCGAGGTCTTCTTGCCGGCGGCCTGGCGGGCGGCCAGGGCGCTCTTGAAGCCGCTGGCATCGAGGCCGATCTTCTGGTCCTTGTACTCGTTGGACAGGGAGATGCCCTGGCCGTCGACGTTCAGCCGGGCCAGCAGCGCCATGGGCAGCGGCTGGCCGTTGGGGGTGATCTTGCCGGAGGCCAGGTGATAGACCATGGGCGTGAGGATATGGGCGCCATCGATGCCGTTGGCGGCCGAGCCCAGGACCAGGTTGTCGCGGGTGGTGCCCCAGGAGGACTGCTTGAGCACCTCCACCTCGGTCATGCCGTACTTGGCGAACAGCCCCAGCTCGTCGGCGACGAACAGCGGCGCGGCATCGGTGAGGGCGATGAAACCGAGCTTGGCCTTGGTGGTTTCCACGGCGTCGCTGCCGGCCGCCCAGGCGGCGGACCTGAGTCCGGGCGGCAGCAGACCGAGGGCGGCACCGGCACCGAGCACGCCAAGCGACTGCTTGAGGAAACTGCGGCGGGGGAGTCCACGACCGGCCTGGTCATCGTTACGGGAGCTGTCGTCCATCGTCCTATCCTTTTTCTCGGGCATAAAAAAACGGCGTCCACACTCGGCAGCCGTGGCTGCGAGGGTGGACGCCGTCGTCCGGGGTGTTCTGTGGGAGCGAAAAATCGCTCGTTAGGACTTTTGCAGGGACCGTGCCAAGCCTGAAATAGCCTCTTTGTCGCCGTTACGAGGCTAGTTGGCGCACAGCCGCGGGGCGAATTCCGCTCGGTGTGCGCCGTCCGGGCGCACGGCGGGTGTACTAGCGCGGTTGTGCCAATACCTGCCGTACCACCTCTGGCAGCGGTACGCCACTGTGCATCGCCAGCTGCTGCAGATGCTGGTGGGCTTCGGCCTCGGGCAGCGCCAGTTGCTGCATGAGGCGTTGCTTGGCGCGCTCCAGTAACTTGCGCTCGGCCAGGGATTGGCGGGTCTCCTGCAATTCCGCCTCGACCTCATGCAGCCGCCGCGTCTGGGCATGGAGCAGGTCGAGAATTCCGGGGGCAGGTTCGCCTGGTCGGGTCTCGCCGACCGGCTGGGCCGCCAGACTGAACAGCAGCGGCTGGCCCGGATCGCGTTCCAGCTCGGCGAGTCGTCGCGACAACTTGCGGTGACTGTCCAGATCGGCCTGGGCGGTGCCTATGCTCGCCGCGCAACGCGTCCGCAATTCCGCCACCAGATGCTGGGCCACCGTCTGCATGGCATCCAGGCGGCGGGTGTTGAGTTCGAACCAGAGCTCGGCGAGCGCCGGCTCCACATGGGCGTTGGCCGAGGTCCGCCGGGCGACCTCGCGCAGTCGCTCGATCTGCAGGCGGGACGGGCAGCGCTGCACCTCGTCCCAGCGCTGCAGCGCCTCGGCATCGGCGTGGTCGAGGAAGCCTTCGAAACAGCGGGACTGGCCGCTGTCCAGGTCATCGAGCCGGGCGAGCAGGCTGGCGTCGAAGTGGCCTTGGGTGAAGCCGACCACTCCGGTCGCCCGCGCTTGTCCGGCCAACTCCTTGCCCTGCATGAAGTTGAACAGTGCTACCAGGGCGCGGGTCAGGCCGGGGTCACTGGCCGTGTCGGCGGCCTCGAAGATGACCGTCAGCAGGCCCGCGATCAGGTGCGAGAAGGCAGTGGTGGCCGCCTGCATCGCCACCCGCCGTTCGACGATGGCGCGTCTCAGACTCGGTAGGCCATCGAGCAGGTGCAGGACGCAGGCGATACGGTTGAGCAGCCGGGGCCGATCCTGGGCGACGCTGGCGTCGAGCGCCTCCAGCCAGTCGCGCAGCCGGGCCTCGCTGCCGCGGGCGGTGGTGGAGTGCTGCTCCAGGGCGGTGCGGTAACGATCGTTGCCGGTGCCCAGCAGGATATTGCTGAAGCCGCGCTCACGCTGCAGGTCATGCACCAGGGCACTGGCGCCTTCCACCAGCTCGCAGGTGAGGGCGAGGCCTTCCAGCTGCTGCAATTCGCAGCGACGGGCCGCCAGCATGAAGCGCAGGGCAGGGGGCATCTGGCGATCGGACATGGCGGGGACTCGAACGGGGCGCTGGCCAGTGGCCTGCAAAAGCTGCTCCAGACCTTTTGCGCCCCAACGTCTGCTCACACTCTCCTGAGCGTCGGCCAAGCCTCCTGGCCTCATTGGTCTCTGGCGCGGGATCAGTATTAGGTTCTGTACGAAAAATGCCTGCGCTCGGTGATGCTTCGTTGAAAAACGCTTCGGAATGCTCATTTACCACTCGTAAACTCCGCTTCCTCAGCGCTTTTCGCCTCGCCTGACCGTCGCTCGGCGATTTTTCGTACAGAACCTAGTGCCGATAGAGCCAGAACAGGATGATCGCCAGGTTGCCGGCGAGGGATAGGGCCGCCACGGTCTGCCAGGTGCGCAGGGGATTGCGTTGCAACAGCGGCAGGGCGCGCGCGGCGGGTTGGCGTTCGCCCTGTTCGAGCAGCAGCAGCGCCTCCTCGGCGGTCTCGAAGCGCTCTTCCGGATTGACTGCCACGGCGCGCTGCAACCAGTCCTCCAGCCAGGTCGGCACATCGGGGCGCCGGCGCAGCACACTGGCAGGGGGGCCGAAGCGCGGTCGCTGGAAGGGTTCGACCTCGCCGTAGGGATAGCTGCCGGTGAGCAATTCGTAGAGCGTCACGCCAGCGGCATAGAGATCCTGGGCCGGACTCGGAGCAGCGCCATCGAAGGACTCGGGAGCCCGATAGCTGGGGGTGCCGGGTGCATCCTGCAGGTCCTGGGACAGTTGCGGGCAATAGGCCAGGCCGAAGTCGAGCAGGCGCAATTCGCCATCCGTGCCGCGGTGCAGGTTATCCGGCTTGATGTCGCGGTGCAGGATGTTGCGGCGATGCAACTGGCCCAGGGCGCGCAAGAGGCGGGAAGCGACGTCCAGCCACTCCGCCAGCGCCAGCGGCCCATCGCTGTGCAGCTGTTGCGCCAGGGTGCGCCCGGGATATTCCCGTTGGACGAAATAAAGATGCGCGCGGCGTGGTAGCGGATGCACCTCGACGAAGGCGCGCCCGGCCACGCGGCGCAGGAACCATTCCTCCATCAGCAGCGCATGGCCGGCGAGGGTGTCGTGTTGCAAGGCCGCTGGCAGGGTCTTGAGCAGCCAATGGCGACTACTCTCGTCCTCTACCCGGTAGAGCAGCGATTGGCGCGATTCGGCCAGGCGTTCGAGCACCGTCCAGCCTTCGAATTGCTGTCCGGGCCGCAGGGCCGGCAGGGCGGGCCAGGTATCGGCGCTGGCGAGGGTATCGGCCAGGGAGACATCGGGGAGCTGGTCGACCCGCACCAGCAGGGCACTGGCGTTGTCCTGGCCACCGGCATGCAGGGCGCCGGCCACCAGTGCCTGGGCGGTCGCCGCCAGGTCCGCTCCGGCATCGGCGAGGATGCGCCTCATGCTGTCTTCGCCCAACGCCGCCCAGACGCCATCGCTCACCAGCAGCAGGGTCTCGCCGGCGTCCAGTTCGCCTTCGCGAAAATCCACCACCAGATGGCTTTCCAGACCCAGCGCACGGGTCAGCACATGCTGCATGCCGGCCTGCTGCCAGACGTGGTCGACGGTGAGGCAGGTCAGTCGCCCGCCGTGCCAGCGATAGGCGCGGCAATCGCCGACATGGGCCAGGGTGTAGCGGCGCCCGCGGATCACCAGGGCGGTCAGGGTGGTCAGTAGGGGTTGGCCGTTGCCGGCGGCCTGTAACCAGCGATTCTGCGCCAGCAGCAGCCGTTCCAGCGCCTGGGCCACCGGCCAGGTCTCCGGCGTGGCGTAGTAATCCAGCGCCAGGGCCTGGAGGGTGGCACGGGCGGCCAATCCGCCATCCGGGCAGCCGCTGACGCCATCGGCCAGGGCGAACAGGTGCCCCTTGGTCGCCGCCAACGCCGCGCTGGGCTGGACGCTGCGCAAGGCATCCTGGTTTTCCTTGCGCGGACCGGTCACGGTGGCTTCGGCAGTGGCGAGTTCTAGGGGCATGGGCGAGGCGCCGGAGAGAGGGGACGCAAGGCGATGCAAAAGCGATACCCATCGTCATTGCGCCCCGCCTCCATCACCAGATCTCCACGCGCTTGGCGTCCGGCCGGACCATGGCATCGCCGGGCTTGCAACTGAACGCCTGGGCGAAGGACGGCATGTTGGACGGTGCGCCGATGGCGCGGAATCTCATGGGCGCATGGGGATCGGTGTTGAGGAACAGGCGTGCCTGCGCTTCGCGGATTGAGCCACGCCAGACCCGCGCCCAGTTGAGGAAGAAGCGCTGCTCCTGGGTATAGCCATCGATTTCGCTGCGGGCCTCTTCCGGCTGCTTGGCCAGCGCCAGTTGCAGGGCGTCGTAGGCGGCGTTGATGCCACCGAGGTCGCCGATGTTCTCGCCCAGGGTCAGCTTGCCGTTGACGTGCAGCTCCGGGTGATCCGGCAGCGGATGGTAGTTATCGAATTGCTCCACCAGCTTGCCGGTCCGGGCCTCGAAGGCCTGCCGATCGGCGGGTGTCCACCAGTCCACCTGGTTGCCGGCACCGTCGAACTTACTGCCCTGGTCGTCGAAGCCATGGCTGGCCTCGTGTCCGATCACCGCGCCGATGCCGCCGTAGTTGATGGCGTCGTCGCCGTCCGGGTAGAAGAACGGTGGCTGCAGGATGGCGGCCGGGAAGTTGATGGTGTTGTCGGTGGAGCTGTAGTAGGCATTCACCGTCTGCGGCAGCATGCCCCATTCCTGGCGGTCGGTGGGCTTGCCGATCTTGTCCAGGTCATGGCGATAGTTGAAGCGCGAGGCGGCTTCCAGGTTGGCGTAGAACCCCTGGGGCTGGAGGGTCAGGCCGCTCCAGTCACGCCAGCGCTCCGGATAGCCGATCTTGGGCAGGAAGCTGTCCCACTTGGCCAGCGCCTTCTGCTTGGTCTCGGGGCTCATCCAGTCGAGCTGCTCGATGCGTGTCCTGAGCGCCAGCATCACGTTGTCTACCAACTGCTGGGCGCGGGCCTTGGCCTGGGGCGAGAAATGCTCCTGCACATAGAGCTGGCCGAGGCCTTCGCCCATGGCGCCATTGACCGCCCGCAGTACCCGCTTCCAGCGTTCGCTTTGTTGCTGCTGGCCACTTAGGGTCTTCTGGTTGAAGTCGAAGCTTTCCTGTTGGAAGGGCTTAGATAGCCAGGGCGCGGCATCGTCGATCACATGGGCGCGCAGATAGGCCTGCCACTGCTCGATGGGCGTATCGGCCAGCATCCGGTCAAATTCGGCGAAGAAGCCGGGCTGGGACAGCGAAAAACCGGGCTGGCCGTGGACGCCCTGACTGGCGAAGAAGGCTTGCCAGTCGAAATGCGGCGTCACCTTGTTCGCCTCGGCGAAGCTCAGGTAGTGGTACTGGTTCTCCGGGTTGCGCAGGTCCACCGGCTTGACCGAGGCACGGGCGAGGCGACTTTCGAAGGCCAGCACCAGTTCGGCCTGGACGGCGGCCTGGGCCTTGGGTACTCCGGTGAGGGTCAGCAGCCGGGCGACATGCTTGAGATAGGCCTGGCGCAGCGTGGCGTAGTCGGCCTCGGTGTAGTAATCGGGCATCGGCAGACCCAGGCCGCCCTGATAGGCATAGGCGATCTGCTGCTTGGCATTCTGGTAGTCGGCGCCGGAACCGAAGGAAAACACCTGCATGTCGCCGCGGGCGAAGCTCTGTTGCAGGTACTTCACCACGTCGGCGGTGGTGCGCAACCCGGCGATGGCGGCCAGTTGCGGCTGGATCGGTCGATAGCCGGCGCGCTCGATGGCGGCCTCGTCCATCCCCGAGCGATACAGCCAGCCGATCTTCTGCTCGACCGAGCCGGCCGGCGCGCGATCCGCTTCGCGGGCGGCCCGCTGCAGGAGGGCGTGCTGGTCGTTGAGTGACTTCTCGCCCAGGGCCATGAAGGAACCCCAGCGCGACTTGTCCGGCGGGATGGGATTGGCGGCCACCCACTTGGCATTGACGAAGGTATCGAGGTCGGTACAGGCAGTGGCGGGATCACCCAGTTCGTTGACGTCGAACACTGGGGCAGCGAGTGCCTGGCCGCCGAATAGCAGGCCGATGGCGAGAGCAAGGGGTTTCAACGCAGGCATGGGAGAAAAGGGTCTCCAGAAAGGTACAGAGAGAAGCGGGGTAGGGCGTCGAGGGTAGCGGTCAGGGTGCGACCCTGCCAAGGCGGGTCTTGCGTGGACCCCAGAAACGACGATCCCCGCCGAAGCGGGGATCGCGAGCGACGCCAGGGATCAGAACACCGTCAGCTGCGCCAGTTGCAGCAGGGGCTGCGGATAGACGCCGAGGATGAAGGTGGCGATGGAAATGGCGATCAGCATCACGCCACCGGCGCGCTGGCCCCAGTTCATCGGCGCATCGTGGCGCTGCAGGCCCTGCCGGGTCAGATACAGGGTGACCATGACGCGCAGGTAGTAGAACAGGCCGATGGCACTACCCAGCACGATGGCTGCGGTCTGCCACCACATGCCCGCTTCCACGCCCACGGTGATGACATAGAACTTGCCGATGAAGCCCGCGGTGAGCGGAATACCGGCCAGCGACAGCATCATCACCGTCAGCGCCGCGGTCAGGTACGGACGGTGCCAGAACAGGCCGCGGTACTCGAACAGGGCATCGGCATCGCGCTGGCCGTTGCTCGGGCTGGACATCAGGGTGATCACGCCGAAGGCACCCAGGCTAGTGAAGACATAGGTCACCAGGTAGACCGCCGTGGCTTCCATCGACAGCCCTTCGCCCGAGGCCACCGCCACCAGCAGGTAGCCGAAGTGGGAGATGGAGGAATAACCCAGCAGACGCTTGAGGTTGTTCTGCATCAGGGCCAGCAGGTTACCCACCAGCATGGAGGCGATGGCGATGAAGGCGATGGTGTCGTGCAGCCAGCCGTCCTGGGTGGCCAGGGGCATGGTCTGGAATACCCGCATCAGCACGGCGAACACGGCGACCTTGCTGGCGGTGGCCAGGAAGGCACCGACTGGCGCCGGGGAGCCTTCGTAGACGTCCGGCGTCCAGAGATGGAAGGGCACCAGCGAAAGCTTGAAGCCGAGACCGACGATCAGCATGCCGAGGCCGACTTCCATCAGCAGGCCGGCGCTGGCCGGGGCATCCATCTGCATGCCGATGTCGGCGAAGCTCAGGCTGCCGGATTGGGCGTAGAGCAGCGCCATGCCGAACAGCAGGATGGCCGAACCGGCGGCGGACAGCACCAGGTACTTCATGCCGGCTTCCAGGGAGCGGCGGTTGAAGTAGCTGTAGGCCACCAGGCCGTAGACCGGCACCGAGAGCAGTTCCAGACCGATGAACAGGCCGGCGACGCTTTGCGCCGCCACCAGCACCATGCCGCCGGTGGCGGAGATCAGCAGCAGCAGGTACAGCTCTTCACGGTTGCCCGGATAGCCTTCCATGTAGGCGTGCGACAGGGTCATGCAGGCCAGGGTGGCGATCAGGATCAGCGCCATGTAGAAGCAGGTGAAGCCGTCGATGCGCAGCAGCGGGGTGACGTCGATGGCGCCGACGCCCAGGGCTGGAATGCAGGACAGCAGGGCCAGGTTGAGACCGATCACGCCCAGGGTCGGGATGATGGTGTGATCCCGCCGCCAGGCGATGCCCAGCATCACCACTACGGCGGTGAGGCCGGTGATGAGGATCGGCAGGAGGGCGATGAGGTGTTCGTAGGTAAAGGTCATGGCGCTCTTACCGGGCGGAAACGAGGGAGGAGAAGGCTTCGCCGAGCCACTGCTGCACACCGGCCATGCTCGCGGCCGAGGTATCCAGCACCGGCTGCGGATAGACACCCAGCAGCACCAGTAGCACGCCGAGCAACAGCAGCATCGACATCTCCCGGGCGTTCAGGCCCCTCAGCGCGCCTTCGGCCTTGGCCGGGCCGAAGTAGGCGCGGTGGATCATGATCAGCGAGTAGACCGAAGCGAACACCAGGCCGAAAGTGGCGATGACCACGATCATCGGCACCACCGGGAAGGCACCCAGCAGGATCAGGAATTCGCCGACGAAGTTGCCGGTACCCGGCAGGCCCAGGGAGGCCGAGGCGAAGAACAGGCTCAGCGCCGGCAGATAGGGCATCCGCGCCCAGAGACCGCCCATCTCGCGCATGTCACGGGTGTGCAGGCGTTCGTAGAGCTGACCACAGAGGATGAACAGGCCGGCGGCGGAGAGACCGTGGGCGATCATCTGTACCACCACGCCCTGCAGCGCCTGGGGGCTGCCGGAGTAGATGCCGATCAGCACGAAGCCCATGTGCGAGACGCTGGAGTAGGCCACCAGGCGCTTGATGTCGGTCTGGGCGAACGACAGGATGGCGCCGTAGAAGATGCCGATGATGCCCAGCCACATGGCGATCGGGGCGAACTCCGCCGAGGCGTTGGGGAACAGCGGGATGGCGAAGCGCAAGAGGCCGTAGGCGGCGGTCTTGAGCAGGATGCCGGCGAGGTCGACGGAACCGGCGGTCGGCGCCTGGGCGTGGGCGTCCGGTAGCCAGGAATGCACCGGCACCACCGGCAGCTTCACCGCGAAGGCGATGAAGAAGCCCAGCATCAGCAGGTATTCCAGGCGGGGGTCCAGTTGCAGTTGCAGCAGGTCTTCGTAGTCGAAGGTCAGGACGCCGGTGGCACCGTAGTTCACCAGCACCAGGGCGATGATGGCCACCAGCATGATCAGGCCGCTGGCCTGGGTGAAGATGAAGAACTTGGTGGCAGCGGTGATGCGGCTCTTCTTGCCGTCCGCGGAGCTATGGCCCCACAGCGCGATCAGGAAGTACATCGGCACCAGCATCATTTCCCAGAAGAAGAAGAACAGGAACAGGTCCAGCGCCAGGAACACCCCCACCACGCCGCCGATGATCCACAGCAGGTTGAGGTGGAAGAAACCGACGTGGCGCTGCACCTCGCGCCAGGAACAGGTCACCGCCAGCACACCGAGCAGGCCGGTGAGCAGGATCATCAGCAGCGACAGGCCATCGAGGCCGAAGTGCAGGCTGATGCCGAAGCGCGGAATCCAGTTCATCTGGAATTCCGCGGTCCAGGCGGTTTCGGCACCGGGGGCCGGCGCCAGGCTGTAGTCGCCGTGGGCCCACAGCCACAGGCCGAGTACCAGCTCCAGCAGCATGGTGAACAGGGCGATCCAGCGGGGCACCAGCGGGCCGGTCTTTTCCGTGAGGAAGCAGAGCAGGCCGCCGATGAAGGGGATCAGGATTAGCCAGGGCAGAAGCATGACGTGTACTTATCCTTAGTCAGAGGGTCAGGCCAGCAGCAGCGCGCCGAGCAACAGCACGGCGCCCCCCACGATGGACGCCGCGTACCAACGCAGACGGCCGTTCTCGGTAGTGCTCAGTGCCAGGTTGCCACCGCGTGCCAGCAACGGGATCAGACCGATGGCCTGGTCGATGGGGTCGTGGCGCAGCAGGCGGGCCAGCAGCAGGTAAGGCTTGACGAAGAGCAGGTCGTACAGCCAGTCGAAGCCCCAGGCGTGATACCACCAGGTGCCGAAGAACCGCCCCGGAGCGCTCTTGGCCAGGGCGCTGACGAAGGTGCGCTTGCCCAGGAACAGCAGGGCAGCCAGCAGCACACCGGCGATGGCGATGGCTCCCGAAGTGATCTCCAGCGCATGCTTGCCTTCGCCGCCGGCGTGACCGATCGACTCCGGCAGCACCCCGGCCAACGGCGGCACGATCATCGCGCCGACGAAGGTCGAGAGCACCAGCAACACCGCCAGCGGCAGGTTGTGGGCGATGCCGTGACCGGCGTGGGCCTCGGTGTGCGCCTCGCCATGGAAGGTGATGAAGATCAGGCGGAAGGTGTAGATCGAGGTCAGGAAGGCACCGGCCAGGCCTGCGTAGAGCAGGTAGCTGTGCCCGCTGGCGAAGGCCTCCCAGAGGATCTCGTCCTTGGAGTAGAAGCCGGCGGTGACCAGCGGCAGCGCCGCCAGGGCCGCGCCGCCCACCAGGAAGCTGGCATAGGCCAGGGGAATCTTCTTCCACAGGCCGCCCATCTTGAAGATGTTCTGCTCGTGGTGGCAGGCCAGGATCACCGAGCCCGACGCCAGGAACAGCAGCGCCTTGAAGAATGCGTGGATCATCAGGTGGAAGATCGCCGCCTGCCAGGCGCCGACACCCAGGGCCAGGAACATGTAGCCGATCTGGCTCATGGTGGAGTAGGCCAGGATACGCTTGATGTCGGTCTGCACCAGGGCGGCGAAGCCAGCCAGCACCAGGGTCACGGCACCGACGATGCCCACCAGGTGGAGGATGTCGGGCGCCAGCGCGAACAGGCCGTGGGTCCGGGCGATCAGGTAGACGCCCGCGGTCACCATGGTTGCCGCGTGGATCAATGCCGAGACTGGCGTGGGGCCGGCCATGGCGTCCGCCAGCCAGGTCTGCAACGGCAGCTGGGCCGACTTGCCGACCGCACCACCGAGCAGGGCCAGGGTGGCCAGCACGATCAGCGGATCGCCGCTGGCGAAGACGGCGGGCGCCTTCTGCAGCAGCTCCTGGATGTCCAGGGTGCCCAGGGTCATGAACAGGATGAACAGACCGAAGGCCATGAAGACGTCGCCGACGCGGGTGACGATGAAGGCCTTCAGCGCCGCGTTACCGTTGGCGCGCTCGCTGTAGTAGAAGCCGATCAGCAGATAGCTGCACAGCCCCACGCCTTCCCAACCGAAGTACAGCAGCAGCAGGTTGTCGCCGAGCACCAGCAGCAACATGCTGAAGACGAACAGGTTGGTGTAGGCGAAGAAGCGCGAATAGCCTTCTTCACCGCGCATGTACCAGGAGGCGAACAGGTGGATCAGGAAGCCGACGCCGGTGACCACGCCGAGCATGGTCAGCGACAGGCCATCCAGATAGAGCGCCATGTTGGGCGTGAAGCCCTCCACGTTCATCCACTGCCAGAGGACGATGGTCAGGTGACCGTCGGCCGGCGGCGCGACGTGGAAGTTCCAGCCGACCCAGGCGGTGACCAGCGCCGCCAGGCCTACCGAACCCACACCGATCAGCGCGGAAAGATTCTCCGACAGCCGACCGCGGGAAAAGGCCAGCAGGAAGTAGCCGACCAGGGGAAAGGCGAAGGTGAGGGGTAGCAGGTTCATCCGTGCATCTCGCTGGCGGCATCGACGTCGAGGGTATGGAAGCGGCGATAGAGCTGCAGCAGGATCGCCAGGCCGATACTGGCCTCGGCGGCGGCCAGGCTCAGCACCAGGATGAACATCACCTGGCCGTCGGGAGCGCCCCAACGGCTACCCGCGACCACGAAGGCCAGGGCGGCGGCGTTCATCATGATTTCCAGACTCATGAGCACGAAGAGGATGTTGCGGCGGACCATCAGGCCCACCAGGCCAAGGGCGAACAGGGCACCGGCGAGGGCCAGTCCGTGTTCCAGAGGTATGGCGTTCATTGGCTGTTCTCCAGTCCTTGGCGACTTACTCGCCGATCCCGTCTTTGACGTCGCTGCGGCCCAGGTGGTAGGCCGCGACCAGGGCCCCCAGCAGCAGCATGGACGCCAGCTCGACCGCCAGCAGATAGGGCCCGAACAGGCTGATGCCCACGGCCTTGGCTTCCACGCTGGTGTGACCGATGGCGGCGCCGCCCGGCGTGCGCGACAGCACCACCAGCAGTTCCACCAGCAGCGCACCGGCAAGGATCGACGGAGCGATCCAGACCTTGGGCGTCAGCCACTTGCGTTCCTGGTCGGAGATGACCGGCCCCAGGTTGAGCATCATCACCACGAAGACGAACAGCACCATGATGGCGCCGGCGTAGACGATGATCTCCAGGGCTCCGGCGAAGGGTGCGCCCAGGGCGAAGAACACCATGGACACGGCCAGCAGGGAGATGATCAGGTACAGCAGGGCATGCACCGGATTGGTGTTGGTGATCACCCGGAAAGTGGCCAGTACGGCCACCCCAGCGGAGAAATAGAAGGCGAATTCCACGACAGCTCCTTAGGGCAGCAGGCTCTTCACGTTGATCGGCTCTGCCTCGCTCTGCGCGGCACCCTTGGGCTTGCCCGCGATGGCCATGCCGGCCACCCGGTAGAAGTTGTACTCCGGATACTTGCCCGGGCCCGAGATCAGCAGGTCCTGCTTCTCGTACACCAGCTCCTGGCGGTTGAACTCGGACATCTCGAAGTCCGGGGTCAGCTGGATGGCGGTGGTGGGGCAGGCCTCCTCGCACATGCCGCAGAAGATGCAGCGCGAGAAGTTGATGCGGAAGAACTCCGGGTACCAGCGACCGTCCTCGGCTTCGGTCTTCTGCAGCGAGATGCAGCCAACCGGGCAGGCCACGGCGCACAGGTTGCACGCCACGCAGCGCTCCTGGCCGTCGGGGTCACGGGTGAGGACGATGCGGCCACGGTAGCGTGGCGGCAGGTACACGGGTTCCTCGGGGTATTGCAGGGTGTCGCGCTTGCGGAAGGCGTGACCGAAGATCATCACCACGCTGCGCAACTGGGTGTAGGTGCCATGCAGGACGTGCAGGATTTCCTTGATCATGACGGATACCTCACTGGCCGATGGCCGGCTGGGCGATATAAAGCACCACAGCGCCGGTCACCAGCAGGTTGATCAGGGTCAGGGGCAGGCAGAACTTCCAGCTGAAGGCCATTACCTGGTCGTAGCGCGGCCGGGGAACCGAGGCGCGCAGCAGGATGAAGATCATGATGAAGAAGGCGGTCTTCAGGGCGAACCAGACGAACGACAGCCAGGGCAGGGTGTCCAGGAAGGGACCGTGCCAGCCACCGAAGAACAGGGTCACCAGCAGCGCCGAGATCAGCACGATGCCGATGTACTCGCCGACGAAGAACATGCCCCACTTCATGCCCGCGTATTCGATGTGGTAACCGTCGGCGAGCTCCTGCTCGGCTTCCGGCTGATCGAAGGGATGACGGTGGGTGACGGCGATGCCGGCGATGAAGAAGGTGCAGAAGCCGAAGAACTGGGGAACGATGAACCACCAGCCCTGATGCTGCGCCTCGACGATGTCCCTCATGTTGAAGGAACCGGTCACCGCGACGATGCCCATCACCGACAGACCCATGAACACCTCGTAGGAGAGGGTCTGGGCCGAGGCGCGCATGGCGCCCAGCAGGGAGAACTTGTTGTTGCTCGCCCAGCCGGCGAAGAGCACGGCGTAGACGTTGACGCCAGCCATGGCGAAAAAGAACAGCAGGCCGATGTTCAGGTCCGCCACACCCCAGGTGGGGGTGACCGGGATGACCGAGAAGGCCACCAGCAGCGAACCCATGGCGATCACCGGTGCCAGGGCGAAGATCATCTTGTCGGCGAACGGGGGCGTCCAGTCCTCCTTGAAGAACATCTTCAGCATGTCGGCACCGAGCTGGAAGGCGCCGAAGGGGCCGACCCGGTTGGGACCGTAGCGATCCTGCCAGAGACCCAGCAGGCGGCGCTCGACGAAGCTCAGGAAGGCTCCGCAGATGACCACCGCCAAGAGGATGACGATGGCCTTGAGCATGCCGATGACCACGGCGATGAGGGTGGGGGTGAGCCAGGTCATGCCGCGGCCTCCTGCAGTCCTTCCACGGTGAGGCCGGCGAAGTCCACCGGAATCCCTTCGAAGCCAGCGGGCAAGCCGACCAGGCCCGCCGACAGCTCGGGCTTGATCTGCAGCGGCAGGCGCAGTTCCTGACCAGCCACCTGCAGACGCAGCAGGGCACCTTCATTAACGCCCAGGCGGTCGGCATCGGCCTTGGCCAGGGCCACGTAGGCTGCCGGAATGCGCTCACGCACCGGCTCAGCGCGGGAAGAGGTCTCTTCGCTGCCGAACAGGTGGTACAGCGGCACGGCCTGGAAGCCGGACGCGGCGCTGCGAGTAGTGGCGGCCGGGACGGCGAACCAGCTCAGGTGATCGCCCTGGGTCTCGATCAGGCGCACGCCCGGATCGCCGGCGCGCAGGTGACCACCGACCTCGTCCTGGAACTTGTTCCAGGCCTGGGGCGAGTTCCAGCCCGGCGACCAGGCGAAGGGGATCTGCTGGCGCGGCTCGGCGCTGCCGGCATAGCCTTCCATGGAGAAGGCGAAGGCGGTGTCGGCGTCCTGCGGCGCGCGCGGTTCGTGCACGCTAAGGTTGGCGCGCATGGAGGTCCGACCGCTGTAGCGGTGCGGTTCGCGGGCGAGCTTGAGGCCCTTGACGCGGAAGCTGGCGTTGGGCGCGGCGTCGCGGATGGCGGTCAGTTGCGGCGCAGCGGTGGCCACGGCATCGGTGACGTGGTCCAGCTGGGTCCAATCCACCGGACGGTTGTCCAGGGTGTTGCGCAGGGCGTGCAGCCAGCGCCAGCCCTCACGGACCAGGCTGGAGGGATCGTAGTAGCTCGGCTCATAGACCTGGAAGAAGCGCTGGGCGCGACCTTCCTGGCTGACCAGGGTCCCGTCGCCTTCGGCGAAGCTCGCCGCCGGCAGCACCAGGTCGGCGCGCTGGGCGGTGGCGGTGCGCTGGTGATCCAGCACCACCAGTACCTGGGCGCGGCTCAGGGCCTGTTCGACCTGCTGGGCCGGAGCACGGCGATAGAGATCGTTCTCCAGCACCACCAGGGCATCGGCCTGGCCATTTTCCAGGGCGGCGAAGGCGTCCTCGACGGACTCGCCGCCGTAGAGCGCCAGACCCAGGCTGTTGGCCTCGGGTACCACCAGGCTCAGGGAGCCGGCCTTGCCCTTGGCGGCCAGGGCCTTGGCCAGGTTGGCGGCGGCTTCGATCAGCGCCGGCTCACCCAAAGAGGTACCGGACACCACCAGCGGGCGCTCGGCTGCCAGCAGGGTCTCGGCCAGCAGGCGGGCCTGCTCGGCGACTTCATCGCTCAGGCCTTCGACCGCCGGAGCGCTGGCATCGATGGCATGGGCCACGGCATGACCGAAACGGGCCAGTTCCAGCGGCGAACCGTGCAGGCGGGCGTCGGCGACGTCGTCCAGGCGGGTGGCGGCGACGCTGGCGATGAACAGCGGATTGCGCTCGCTCTGGCCGATGTTCTGCACGGCGGCGTTCAGCCAGGGCTGGATCTTCTGGGCCGCGGCCATGGCCTCGGGCTTGCCCTTGACGGCCTGGCGCAGGGACAGGGCCAGGCGCGCGGCGGTCTGGGTCAGGTCCTCGCCGAGCACGAAGACGGCATCGTGCTTTTCCATGGCGCGCAGGGTCGGCACGGGCAGGGGGCTGTCCTTGAGCACCTGCAGGACCAGGCGCACATTGGCCAGGTCACGGGCGCTCATGCCGCTGTAGAAATTCTCGGCGCCGACCAGTTCGCGCAGGGCGTGGTTGCTTTCCAGGCTGGCACGCGGCGAGCCGATGCCGATCACCTTCTTGCCGCGTAGCAGCAGGGCGGCGCGATCCAGGGCGGCGTCGATACCGGTCTCCAGGCTGCCGTCTTTCAGCAGCGCCTGGCGCGGACGATCCTTGCGGTTGACGTAGCCATAGCCGAAGCGGCCACGGTCGCAGAGGAAGTACTGGTTCACCGAGCCGTTGAAGCGGTTTTCGATGCGGCGCAGTTCGCCATAGCGTTCGCCGGGGCTGATGTTGCAGCCCGAGGAGCAGCCATGGCAGATGCTCGGGGCGAACTGCATGTCCCACTTGCGGTTGTAGCGCTCGGAGTGGGTCTTGTCGGTGAATACCCCGGTGGGGCAGACCTCGGTCAGGTTGCCGGAGAATTCGCTCTCCAGGGCACCGTCCTCGACGCGGCCGAAATAGACGTTGTCATGGGCACCGTAGACGCCCAGGTCGGTACCGCCGGCGTAGTCCTTGTAGTAGCGCACGCAGCGATAGCAGGCGATGCAGCGATTCATCTCGTGGGCGACGAACGGGCCGAGGTCCTGGTTCTGGTGGGTACGCTTGGTGAAGCGATAGCGGCGCTTGTTGTGGCCGGTCATCACCGTCATGTCCTGCAGGTGGCAGTGGCCGCCTTCTTCGCAGACCGGACAGTCGTGGGGATGGTTGGTCATCAGCCATTCGATGACCGAGCTGCGGAATTCCTTGGCTTCGGCGTCTTCGATGGAGATGTAGGTCTTGTCGCTGGACGGCGTCATGCAGGACATGACCAGGCGTCCGCGGGTGTCGTTCTCGTCGGCGAACTGCTTGACCGCGCACTGGCGGCAGGCGCCGACGCTGCCCAGCGCCGGGTGCCAGCAGAAATAGGGGATGTCGAGCCCCAGGGACAGGCAGGCTTCGAGGAGGTTGTCCGCCCCGTCGACCTCGTACGTCTTGCCGTCTACATGGATAGTGGCCATAGGGTTTTCTTCTCACCCGCGCAGGGCGGGTCTGGCTAATGGGAAAACGTTCGCGCCGTCGTGGCGAGCGCCAGAGACAACGCCGGCCGGGTCGCGCCCGGCCTGAAAGCTACGAAGGCGGCCCCATGCGGGGCCGGTCTTCAGGTCACGGTCGCGGAAGCGGTCGGACGCGGCTCGCTGGGCGCCTTGCGCACGCCGGCCTCGAACTCCTCGCGGAAATACTTGATGGCACTACCCAGGGGCTCGACGGCGCCCGGTGCGTGGGCACAGAAGGTCTTGCCTGGGCCGAGGAAGTTGACCAGCTGCAGCAGGGTGTCCAGATCGCCCTGCTGGCCTTCGCCCTTCTCCAGGGCGCGCAGGAGCTTGACGCTCCACGGCAGACCGTCTCGGCAGGGGGTGCACCAGCCGCAGGATTCGCGGGCGAAGAACTCTTCCATGTTGCGCAGCAGCGAGACCATGTTGATGCTGTCGTCGACCGCCAGGGCCAGGCCGGTGCCCATCCGGGTGCCGACCTTGCCGATGCCGCCGGCGTACATCTGTGCCGAGAGGTGCTCGGGCAGCAGGAAGCCGGTACCGGCGCCGCCGGGCTGCCAGCATTTCAGCTTGAAGCCATCGCGCATGCCGCCGGCGTAGTCTTCGAACAGCTCCTGGGCGGTGATGCCGAAGGGCAGTTCCCAGACGCCGGGACTCTTCACCTTGCCGGAGAAGCCCATGAGCTTGGTGCCCATGTCTTCGCTACCGGCACGGGCCAGGCCCTTGTACCAGTCGACGCCACCAGCGACGATGCCTGGCACGTTGCACAGGGTCTCGACGTTGTTGACGCAGGTGGGCTTGCCCCAGACGCCGACCGCGGCGGGGAAGGGCGGCTTGGAGCGCGGGTTGGCGCGGCGGCCTTCCAGGGAGTTGATCAGCGCGGTTTCTTCCCCGCAGATGTAGCGCCCGGCGCCGGTGTGGACGAACAGCTCGAAGTCGAAGCCGCTGCCGAGGATGTTCTTGCCCAGGAGACCGGCGGCCTTGGCTTCTTCCACGGCGCGCCGCAGGTTGGCGGCGGCATCGACGTATTCGCCGCGCAGGAAGATGTAGCCGCGGTAGGCCTTGAGCGCCCGGGCGCTGATCAGCATGCCTTCCACCAACAGGTGCGGCAGCTGCTCCATGAGCAGGCGGTCCTTCCAGGTGTTGGGTTCCATCTCGTCCGCGTTGCACAGCAGGTAGCGGATGTTGAGGGATTCGTCCTTGGGCATCAGGCCCCACTTCACGCCGGTGGGGAAGCCCGCACCGCCGCGGCCCTTGAGACCGGAGTCCTTGACTTCCTGGACGATGGCGTCGGGCGCCAGCTCGGTCAGCGCCTTGCGCGCCGCGGCGTAGCCGTTTTTCGCCTGGTATTCCTCCAGCCAGACCGGGGCGCCGTCGTCACGCAGGCGCCAGGTCAGCGGATGGGTCTCGGGAGTACGGGCGATGCCGTTGGCAGGCCCGAAGGAGGTCAGTCTCATGCGTATCCCTCCAGCAGTTTGGCCACGCCCGCGGGTTGGACATCGCCATGGGTGTCGTCGTCGATCATCAGCACCGGGGCCTTGTCGCAGTTGCCCAGGCAGCACACCGGCAGCAGGGTGAAGCGGCTGTCGGCGGTGGTCTGGCCCAGGCCGATGCCCAGTTGGCGCTGGATCTCGCCGACCACGGATTCGTGGCCGCCGATGTAGCAGGTCATGCTGTCGCACACGCGGATGATGTGGCGACCGACCGGCACGCGGAAGATCTGGCTGTAGAAGGTGGCCACGCCCTCGACGTCGCTGGCGGGGATGCCCAGCACTTCGCCGATGGCGTAGATGGCGCCGTCCGGCACCCAGCCGCGTTCCTTCTGGACGATCTTCAGGGCCTCGATGGACGCCGCGCGCGGGTCCTCGTAGTGGTGCATCTCGTGTTCGATGGCCGAGCGCTCGGTGTCGCTCAGGACGAAACGGTCGGTTTGGATCAGGGTTTCGGTGCTCATGCTCAGCGGTCCACGTCGGCCATGACGAAGTCGATACTGCCCAGGTAGGCAATCAGGTCGGACACCATGCTGCCGCGGATGACGGCCGGGATCTGCTGCAGATGCGGGAAGCTCGGCGTCCGGATGCGGGTGCGGTAGCTCATGGTGCTGCCATCGCTCGTCAGGTAGTAGCTGTTGGCGCCCTTGGTCGCCTCGATCATCTGGAAGGCTTCGCCGGCCGGCATTACCGGACCCCAGGACACTTGCAGGAAGTGGGTGATCAGGGTCTCGATGTGCTGCAGGGTGCGTTCCTTGGGCGGCGGCGTGGTCAGCGGGTGATCCGCCTTGTACGGGCCTTCGGGCATGTGCTGCAGGCACTGCTCGATGATGCGCAGGCTCTGGCGCATCTCCTCGACGCGCAGCATGCCGCGGTCGTAGCAGTCGCCGTTATGAGCGATGGGCACTTCGAATTCGAAGTTCTCGTAGCCGGAGTAGGGGCGGGCCTTGCGCAGGTCGAAGTCCAGGCCGGTGGCGCGCAGGTTGGCACCGGTGACGCCCCACTCCAGGGCTTCCTTGGTGTTGTACGCCGCGACACCCTTGGTCCGGCCGACCAGGATGCTGTTCTTCATCGCCGCCTTTTCATACTCGTCCAGGCGCTTGGGCATCCAGTCGAGGAATTCGCGGACCAGCTTGTCCCAGCCGCGCGGCAGGTCGTGGGCGACGCCGCCGATGCGGAACCAGGCCGGGTGCATACGGAAGCCGGTGATGGCCTCGATCACCTTGTAGGCGCGCTGACGATCGGTGAAGGTGAAGAACACCGGCGTCATGGCGCCGACGTCCTGGATATAGGTGCCCAGGTACAGCAGGTGGCTGTTGATGCGGAAGAACTCGGCCATCATCACGCGGATGAAGTCCACCCGTGATGGCACCTTGATGCCGGCGAGCTTTTCCACCGAGAGCACGTAAGGCAGGTTGTTCATCACCCCGCCGAGGTAGTCGATGCGGTCGGTGTAGGGGATGTAGCTGTGCCAGGACTGGCGCTCGGCCATCTTCTCGGCGCCGCGGTGGTGGTAGCCGATCTCCGGCACGCAGTCGACGATCTCTTCGCCGTCCAGCTGCAGGATGATGCGGAAGGCACCGTGGGCGGAGGGGTGGTTCGGGCCCAGGTTGAGGAACATGAAGTCGGAATTCTCCGCATGCTCCTTCATGCCCCATTCCTCGGGCTTGAATCTCAGGGTTTCCTGTTCGAGATCCTGCTTGGCGGCGTTCAGCGCATAGGGATCGAACTCGGTGGCCCGCGCCGGATAGTCCTTGCGCAGCGGGTGACCCTGCCAGTTGTCGGCCATCAGCATGCGCTTGGGCAGCGGGTGACCGTCGAAGTGAATGCCGTACATGTCCAGCACTTCCCGCTCGTACCAGTTGGCATTGGGGAAGATGCCGGTGGCCGTGGGCAGGCGCAGGTCATTGGCGGAGAGCGCCACCTTGAGCATCACATCGCTGTTACGTTCGATGGACATCAGGTGGTAGAAAACGGTGAAGTCCGCGTTGGGCAGGCCGCGGCGATGGGTCCGCAGCCGCTCGTCGACGCCATGCAGGTCATAGAGCATGACGTAGGGGCGGGGCAGGTTGCGCAGGAAGCGCAGCACTTCGATGATTTTTTCGCGCGCCACCCAGATCACCGGCATGCCGGTACGGGTGTCTTGCAGGGTCAGGGCGTCGGCGCCGAATTGGCCCTGGAGTTCGCCAACCACCGACGCTTCGCCGGCAGGGGCGAGCGCAGAGGCGGACAGAGCGGTGTCTGCGGTCATGATGTTCCGTCGCTATCGATCGTCGTCAGCGTGTAAGTCCCGAAAGGGGACTTACACTTCGTCTGGGCTGCGCAGGTTGGTGACCTGGATGCGGCGCTCGCGGTTCTGCTCGCGCTGCGAAGGCATTTCGGCGCGGTAGATCCCCTGGTCACCCACCACCCAGGACAGCGGGCGGCGCTCTTCGCCGATGGAGTCCTGCAAGAGCATCAGGCCCTGCAGGAAGGCTTCGGGGCGCGGCGGGCAGCCAGGCACATAGACGTCGACGGGCAGGAACTTGTCCACGCCCTGAACGACCGAGTAGATGTCGTACATACCGCCAGAGTTGGCGCAGGCACCCATGGAGATCACCCACTTGGGCTCCAGCATCTGCTCGTACAGGCGCTGTATGACCGGAGCCATCTTCATGAAGGGCGTGCCGGCGATGACCATGAAGTCGGCCTGACGCGGCGATGCCCGGATGACCTCGGCGCCGAAGCGGGCGATGTCATGGGGTGCCGTGAAGGCGGTGGTCATTTCCACGTAGCAGCAGGACAGGCCGAAGTTGTAGGGCCACAGGGAGTTCTTGCGCCCCCAATTGACCGCGCCCCGCAGGACATCTTCGAGCTTGCCCATGAAGATGCTGCGGTTGACCTGACTTTCGACCGGGTCGGCCACGGTTTCCCGTTGGCCGGCCGGATAACGGTCTACCGCCGCATCGGGATCGATCCGGGTGAGTTTGTATTGCATTGCCAAAGCCTCATTGTTTCGACTTCGCCTGCCGCTGGCGACGACTCGCAGGCGCCCAATCGAGCGCTCCGATTCGCCACAGGTAGACAAGACCCGCCAACAGAATTGCTATGAAAATGGCTGCTTCCACGAAGCCGGCCCATCCCGATTCACGGATGGATACCGACCAGGCGAAGAGAAAGAGGGCTTCGACGTCGAAGATCACGAACAGCATCGCGACCAGATAGAACTTGGCAGAAAGGCGAAGACGGGCACCCCCGGTAGGGACGATGCCGGACTCGAAGGGATCGTTCTTGCTACGACCTACGGCCTTGCTGCCGAGGAGGCTGGAGACTCCGAGCATGAAGGCGATCAGACCGACCACGCCCAGGAGGAATACCGCGAAGCTCCAGTTGTGGGTCAGTAGGCTGATCGACTCAGACATGCTTTGAATCCTTAATTATGGGTATCAGACGCAATCAGTGCGACACGGTGTCGCAAGGCGGACAGATTTTATGCTCTATCGATTCATTCTGTAAATTTATTGGCCTAAAAAGATTCTATTTGACTGCTTTGAATCAAATTAAACCAAACTTAGCTTTTATATGAGAATGAATATAAGAATTATTCTCGATTGATTGAGTGTTGCTTATGAGTCCTAGATTGCAGAGCGTAGCGAGAGTTCTCCCGTTCGCCAATTTTGTCAGTCGATCAGGTCGGCTTTGATGCTCAACTGTCGGTCGTTGCGGCCTTCGGTGGAGTAATACTGAGTGAGACCGGAGCGGTCCTCTTCCACCTGCTGGCGAAAGCCGCCGAGATCCAGCCACTGGCCGAGAGGGCCACTGATGCGGGTCGCGGCACTCTGGGTCTTGATGGTGCCTGGACGCATCGCGGCGGCGCGGTCGTCGACGCTGGTGATGTCCAGGTGTACCAGGTTGCCACTCAGGTGGGCGATGACCTGGAAGCCCCGTTCGAGACGCCGGTAGTCGGTCTGGGCGTAGCTTTGGCCGTAGGGGGAGGTCTGGTAGGTGGTCACGGGGACGTCTTCGCCGAAGCGGATGAAGGCCGGGTAGCCCTCGGTGACCTGGACGCGCTGGGCGCCATCCTCCGCTTGGTCGGTGCTGTTCTCGATGATGCGTACCCGTGGCGAGCGTACGTCGCCCGCCACGTCATAACCCTGGCTGGCACCGCTACTGCCGGCGCGGGTGGCAAGGGTGATGAGCAGGCGCCGCGGCTGGGTATCCAGTTGCGCCAGCAGATTCTTGATCTCGGCGATCTTCGCCGGCTCGGCGTTGACGATCAGTTGGTTGCCGTAGACGTTGATCTTGCCTTCGGCGCCGAGCACGGACTGCAGGGTGGGCAGTAGATCATCGGCCGTACGGTAGTGCAGCGGTATGACCTCGGTTCGCGGTGCAGCCCAGGCGCAGGTGGTCAGAAGCAGCAGTAGGGCCAGCAGGTGTTTCATAGCACCATCCTCCGCAATTCCAGATCCGGCTGGCTGATGGCCCAGAGACGGTCGAATACCTGTTGCTGGACCTTGACCGCTGCGCGATCACCGTAGCGCACGAAACCCTGGGGCACGGCGGTGTTGGTGCGCCGCAACAGGGCCAGGTCATCGACGATGAGACAGGCACCTTCCGGTTGCTGATCCATGGGTGGTCGCCGGATCAGCAGATTGCTGGTCAGGCGTTGCGCCAGGGCGACGAGGCGATGCCCCTGGCGTACGGCGACGGCACTGTCGTTGACCAGGATCCGTACCTGATGGCGGGGATGGCCGAGCAACAGGCGCTTGATGGCCGCTTCGATCTCGGCGTGGTCGTAGAGGGCGCCTTCCAGGTCGGGCGTCTGGATGGACAACTGGCGGCGACTCTGGCCAATGAGGCGGACGCTGTGCTCGCGCAAGGCGTCCACACCTTCGAGTCGCAGGGCGAGATCCTCGCCGAGCTGGGGTTCGGGCAGGCCGTCCAGGGTTAGATCGAAGGATTCGTCCACGGCGGCCCCCTTATTCAGTCCTCGTCGTCCTCCGCGAAAATCAGGCTGCCCTGCTGGAGCAGTTCACGGATCAGACGCATGGCGTCGTCGTCCTGCAGCCAGGGCGCGAGATTGGCCTGGTGCAGCACTTCCGCCGAGCATAGCAGGTCGAGCAGCGGTTGCAGGTCCAACGGCAGCAGACGGCTCTGGCCGCTGGCGAAGACCATCACCTCGTCGTCCAGGCGACTCCAGGCCAGGCGCCCACTCGGGTTGCGCATGAGCAGGGCGCCCTGATCGAGGGCCTGGCGCAGTTGCTCGCTGCTGAGGGTTTCCCCGGCGACCCGCTCCGGATAGCGCGGCTCGGTCATGTATTGGCCGAACCAGGCCAGCAGCAGGCGATCGTCGCCCAGGTGGCGCGCCATCAGGGTACGCAGGCGCTTGATGGCGTCCGGGGTGATCTCGGCGTGACTGGGGCTGGCCGGGTTGCTGCCGGCGTCGCTGTAGCGCTCGTCCTCGGGAATGAACTGGGCGAGGAAGTCGGTGTAGTGGGTGAGGACCTCGCCGGCACTGGGGGCGCGGAAGCCGATGGAGTAGGTCATGCACTCGTCTTCGGCGATGCCGTCGTGGGCCAGGCCCGGCGGCAGATAGAGCATGTCGCCCGGCTCCAGGACCCACTCGTCGGTCTGCTGGAAGTCGGCGAGGATCTTGAGTTCCAGGCCGTCGATCAGGGGGCTGTCGGCATCGCAGTGTTGGCCAATCCGCCAGCGGCGGCGACCATGACCTTGCAGCAGGAAGACGTCGTAGTGATCGTAGTGCGGGCCGACGCCACCGCCGGGCGCGGCATAGCTGATCATGACGTCGTCGACGCGCCAGCTGGGCAGGAAGCGGAAGGACTCCAGCACCTCGGCCACCTCGGGAACGAACTGGTCCACCGATTGCACCAGCAGGGTCCAGTCACGCTCGGGCAGGCTGGCGAAGGTGTCTTCGGGCAGCGGGCCGCGACGCAGCTCCCAGGTGCGGTCCTGGCCGATGATCAGGCGCGATTCGATTTCGTCTTCCAGCGACAGGCCGGCCAGCTCGTCGGGTTCCAGGGGGCTCTGGAAGTCCGGGATGGCCTGGCGGATCAGCAGGGGTTTCTGCTGCCAGTAGTCGCGCAGGAATTCACGGGCGGTCAGGCCGCCGAGCAGTTGCAGGGGTTGATCCGGGTTCATGCACACCTCGCGCAATGAAAAACGCCCGGCGGTGCCGGGCGTGAGAAAGAAATGGCGCTTAGACCCGACGGGCCTGCTCGGCGGCGTTGCCGATATAGCCAGCCGGGGTCAGTTGGCGCAGTTCGGCCTTGGCCGCCTCGGGGATTTCCAGGCCATCGATGAAGTCCTGTAGAGCGCTGGCGCTGATGCCTTTGCCGCGGGTCAGCTCCTTGAGCTTCTCGTAGGGATTGGCGACGCCGTAGCGACGCATCACGGTCTGCACCGGCTCGGCCAGGACTTCCCAGCAGGCATCCAGGTCTTCGGCGATGCGCGCGGCGTTGAGTTCCAGCTTGCCGATGCCCTTGAGGGTGGCTTCGTAGGCGATCACGCCGTGGGCCAGGCCGGTGCCCAAGTTACGCAGCACGGTGGAGTCGGTCAGGTCACGCTGCCAGCGGGAGATCGGCAGCTTGCTGGCCAGGTGCTGGAGGATGGCGTTGGCGATGCCCAGGTTGCCTTCGGAGTTCTCGAAGTCGATGGGATTGACCTTGTGCGGCATGGTCGAGGAGCCGATCTCGCCGGCCACGGTCTTCTGCTTGAAGTAGCCGAGGGAGATGTAGCCCCAGATGTCCCGGTCGAAGTCGATCAGGATGGTGTTGAAGCGGGCGATGGCGTCGAACAGCTCGGCGATGTAGTCGTGCGGCTCGATCTGGGTGGTGTAGGGATTCCAGGTCAGGCCGAGGTCGTCTTCGATGAAGGTACGGGCATTGGCTTCCCAGTCGACATCCGGGTAGGCGGACAGGTGGGCGTTGTAGTTGCCCACGGCGCCGTTGATCTTGCCCAGCGGGCGGATGGCGGCGATCTGCTCGATCTGGCGCTCCAGGCGATAGACCACGTTGGCCAGTTCCTTGCCCAGGCTGGTGGGGGAGGCGGGCTGGCCATGGGTGCGGGAGAGCATGGGCACGTCGGCGAAGCGATGGGCCAGCACGCGGATCTCGCCGGCGATCTGGCGCATCAGCGGCAGCAGCACCTGGTCGCGGCCTTCGCGCAGCATCAGCGCATGGGACAGGTTGTTGATGTCTTCGGAGGTGCAGGCGAAGTGGATGAATTCGCTGACCGCGGCCAGCTCGGGCAGGCCGGCGACTTCTTCCTTGAGCAGGTACTCGATGGCCTTGACGTCGTGGTTGGTGGTGCGCTCGATGTCCTTGACCCGCTGCGCCTGCTCGACGCTGAACTCGGTGGCCAGCTTGTCCAGCAGGGCATTGGCCTCGGCGGAGAAGGGCGCGACCTCGGGAATGCCCGCGTGGGCGGCCAGGCGCTGCAGCCAGCGGACCTCGACCTGGGCGCGGAAACGGATCAGGCCGAATTCGCTGAAGATGGGGCGCAGGGCGGCGGTCTTGCCGGCGTAACGGCCGTCGATGGGCGATACGGCGGTGAGCGAGGAGAGCTGCATGGGCATTCTCTTGGTAGCGGGGGAGAAAGGGGCGGAATTCTACACGCAAAGGCCGGGGCTTTAGTACCGCCGCCGGCCGGTCCGGGGTCAGGCGTTGCGCAGGGGATAGAGGTTGTCGAGCAACTTGCGGCGATTGAGCACCAGTTGCCAGCGATGGCCACCTAGCTGGCGCCACAGGCGCGCGGAGCGGATGCCGGCCAATAGCAGGGCACGCACCCGCGAGGCGGTGGCGGATTGCTGCAGGTAGCGCATCTCGCCGTGCACCTGGATGCGCTGCTTGAAGGTGCTCAGGGTGTCCTCGTAGAGACCCCCGCAAGCGGCGATCACGTTTTCGTGGGCCACGCCGAAATGCTCGACCTGCGACTGGATCTGGGTGAGGCGGCGACCGATGAGGTCGAGCAGGTCGCCGCGCTTTTCCAGCTTGCGTTCCAGAGCGGTCATCGCCAGGGCGTAGCGCAGGGGCTCGCGCTGCAGGCTGTTGGGATTGCGCTCCAGAGTGCTGGAGAGGGCGCCGAGGCCCTCGCGCAGGGGCGTGACGCTGCCGCCATAGACCTCCAGGGTACTGCCGGGGTCGCGCACCAGCAGGCTGCCGAGCAGGCAGGCCAGGGGTTCTTCCGGTACCTGGCCAGTGCGCGCCAGTTGGTCGACCAGCACGGCGGCCTGGAAAACGCCGCCCAGGGCGATGAGTTGTTCCTGGGTGCGATTCATGCGGCAGGCGCCTCGGCGCAGGCGGGTTGGTAATGTTCGATCACGCCGCCGCCCAGGCAGACATCGCCGTCATAGAAGACCACCGACTGGCCGGGGGTCACCGCCCGTTGGGGTTCGTCGAAGACCACCCGGTAGCCGTCACCCTGGCGTTCGAGCTGGCAAGCCTGGTCCTGCTGGCGATAGCGGACCTTGGCGGTGAGGCGACGCGGCTGGGTGAGGTCCAGATCGTTGACCCAGAACATCTCGCCGACGGTCAGGGCTTCGGCGAATAGCCAGGGATGAGCATTGCCCTGGCCGACGATCAGCACGTTGCGGGTCAGGTCCTTGCTCAATACGTACCAGGGCTCGTCACCGGCGTCCTTCATGCCACCGATACCCAGGCCCTGGCGCTGGCCGATGGTGTGATACATCAGGCCATGGTGGCGGCCGATGATATCGCCCTCGGTGGTCTCGATGTCACCCGGCTGGGCCGGCAGGTATTGCTTGAGGAAGTCGCTGAAGCGCCGCTCGCCGATGAAGCAGATACCGGTGGAATCCTTCTTGCGCGCGGTGGCCAGGCCGTGCAGTTCGGCGATGGCGCGGACCTCGGGCTTTTCCAGTTCGCCCACCGGGAAGAGGGTGCGCGCCAGTTGCTCGCCGCCCACGGCGTGGAGGAAATAGCTCTGGTCCTTGTTGGCATCCAGGCCCTTGAGTAGCAGGGTCTGGCCGTCGACGTCGCGACGGCGCACGTAGTGGCCGGTGGCGATCAGGTCGGCGCCCAGGGCCAGGGCATAGTCGAGGAAGGCCTTGAACTTGATTTCGCGGTTGCAGAGGATGTCCGGATTCGGGGTCCGGCCGGCCTTGTATTCGGCGAGGAAGTGCTCGAAGACGTGATCCCAGTACTCGGCGGCGAAGTTGGCCGTGTGCAGCTTGATGCCGATGCGGTCGCAGACCGCCTGGGCGTCGGCTAGGTCTTCCTTGGCGGTGCAGTACTCGGTGCCGTCGTCCTCGTCCCAGTTCTTCATGAACAGGCCCTCGACCTGATAGCCCTGCTCCTTGAGTAACAGGGCCGAGACCGAGGAATCCACTCCGCCGGACATGCCGACGATGACGCGGGTGCCGTTCACTTCAAAAACCTCTCATATCTACGATCATCGACAGGGGATAGCGGTGCCCATCCAGGTATTTCTCGATGGCGTCCAGCACCAGCGGGCTGCGCAGCCGGGCCTGCTCGGCGCGGATCTCGTCGAGGGTCAGCCAGACCGCACGGGTGATGTCGGCGTCCAGGGCACGGCCCTCTTCAAGCCGCAGCGGGCGAGCGTGAAAGGCGGTGCGATAGTAGGTGACGCCGTTGCTTGGCGCGGTATAGAGGCCAATGCCAATCACGCCCTGGATTTCCACCTGCCAGGCGGTTTCTTCCAGGGTTTCGCGGTAAGCGGCTTCGACCAGGCTTTCGCCGGGTTCGAGGTGCCCGGCCGGCTGGTTAAGCACCAGGCGACCCTGTTTCTCTTCCTCGACCAGCAAGAAGCGGCCGGCGTCTTCCACCACGGTGGCCACGGTGACGTGGGCGTGCCAATCCATCTCGGACTCCGCTATCGGTAATCGCGCAGTATACGCCTTAAGCTTTGTGGGTCCCAAATGCAGCGAACCCCGGCCAAAGCCGGGGTTCGCTGGATCAACCCGTCAGGCTGCAGACGCAGCCCTCAGGCTCAGCCCTTGAGCTGGGCCAGGGCGGCGTTGAGCGTGGCGCTCGGACGCATGGCCTGGCTGGTCTTGGCCTGGTCGGGGTGGTAGTAACCACCGATGTCCACGGCCTGGCCCTGGACGCCGTTCAGCTCGGCGACCACCTTGGCTTCGTCGGCGGTCAGCGACTTGGCCACCGGCTCGAACTGGGCTTTCAGCTCGGCGTCATCGTTCTGCTCGGCCAGCGCCTGGATCCAGTACAGCGCCAGGTAGAAGTGGCTGCCGCGGTTGTCCAGTTCACCGGCTTTGCGCGACGGCGACTTGTTGCTGTCGAGGAACTTGCCGTTGGCCTGGTCCAGGGTCTTGGCCAGGACCTTGGCCTTGGCGTTACCGGTGGTCTCGCCCAGGTGGTTCAGGGATTCGGCCAGGGCCAGGAACTCGCCCAGGGAATCCCAGCGCAGGTGGTTTTCCTGCACGAACTGCTGGACGTGCTTGGGCGCGGAGCCGCCGGCACCGGTCTCGAACAGGCCGCCGCCGTTCATCAGCGGGACGATGGACAGCATCTTGGCGCTGGTGCCCAGTTCCATGATGGGGAAGAGGTCGGTCAGGTAGTCACGCAGGACGTTACCGGTCACCGAGATGGTGTCCTCGCCCTTGCGGATGCGCTCCAGGGACACGCGGGTGGCTTCCTCGGGCGACAGGACGCGGATGTCCAGGCCGTTGGTGTCGTGCTCCTTGAGGTAGCGCTCGACCTTGGCAATGACCTGGGCGTCGTGGGCGCGGTTCTGGTCCAGCCAGAAGATGGCCGGGGTGCCGCTGGCGCGAGCGCGGTTGACGGCGAGCTTGACCCAGTCCTGGATCGGCGCGTCCTTGGTCTGGCACATGCGCCAGATGTCACCGGCTTCCACCGGATGCTCGAAGATCACCTTGCCCTGGTCATCGGTCACGCGCACGGTGCCGTCGACCGGGATCTGGAAGGTCTTGTCGTGGGAGCCGTATTCCTCGGCCTTCTGCGCCATCAGGCCGACGTTGGGCACGCTGCCCATGGTGCTGGGATTGAAGGCGCCGTTCTTCTTGCAGTCCTCGATCACCACCTGGTAGACGCCGGCGTAGCAGCGGTCGGGGATGATGGCCTTGGTGTCCTGCAGGTTGCCTTCGGCGTTCCACATCTTGCCGGAGTCACGGATCATGGCCGGCATGGAGGCGTCGACGATGACGTCGCTCGGCACGTGCAGGTTGGTGATGCCCTTGTCGGAGTTGACCATGGCCAGCGCCGGACGCTGGGCGTACTGGGCGTCGAAATCGGCCTTGATGGCGGCCTGGGTGGCTTCCGGCAGGCTGGACAGGCGGGCGTAGAGGTCGCCGATGCCATTGTTGCGGTCGAAGCCGGCTTCCTTCAGGGCAGCCTCATGCTTGGCCAGCACGTCCTTGTAGAACTCGCCGACGATGACGCCGAACATGATGGGGTCGGAGACCTTCATCATGGTGGCCTTCAGGTGCACGGAGAACAGCACGCCCTGGGCCTTGGCGTCTTCGATCTGGGCGGCGATGAAGCTCGCCAGGGCCTTGCGGCTCATGGTCGAGGCATCGACGATCTCGCCGGCCTTTACCGCGGTCTTCTCTTTCAGGACCTTGCTGCTGCCGTCCTTGCCGATCAATTCGATCTTCAGGCTGCCGGCGTTCTCGATGGTGGCCGAGCGCTCGCTACCGTAGAAGTCATGGGCATCCATGTGGGCGACGTGGGACTTGGAGTCGGCGCTCCAGGCACCCATGCGATGGGGATGCTTACGGGCATAGTTCTTGACCGACAGCGGCGCGCGGCGGTCGGAGTTGCCTTCGCGCAGGACCGGGTTCACGGCACTGCCCTTGACCTTGTCGTAGCGGGCCTTGACGTCCTTTTCCTTGTCGTCCTTGGGCTCGTCCGGGTAGTCCGGCAGGGCATAGCCCTGGCCCTGCAGCTCCTTGATCGCGGCCTTGAGCTGCGGGACCGAGGCGCTGATGTTGGGCAGCTTGATGATGTTGGCTTCGGGAGTGGTGGCCAGTTCGCCGAGTTCGGCAAGGTGGTCGGAGATGCGCTGCTCTTCCTTCAGGTACTCGGGGAAGAGGGCGATGATGCGGCCGGCAAGGGAGATGTCACGGGTTTCGAGGGCGACGCCGGAGGAGGCGGTGATGGCCTCGACGATGGGGAGCAGCGAGTAGGTCGCCAGGGCGGGCGCTTCGTCGGTCAGGGTGTAGATGATCTTCGACGTGGTGGACATGTCTTGCTTTAACTCCTCTTTATCACAGCTGTGGCGCGAAGCCGGGCGAGCGAGGATCGACCCTGGAGTCGATAGACGCCCCAAGAAGGCGTTACCGGATCACGGACTAAGCGCAACCCGATGGACGTGCGATGCGACAAAGCGTCGCTGCGGAAGTTGCGGGGTCGGCCGATACAGCCAGCGGAACCGGCAGGGCCTGCAGCGACCCGTCAGTCGCGGGAGTATATCAGCGCGGCGCCTGGCGTGCATTCGTACCGCTGCTAGATGACGGTGGGGGAGGGTTGCCGGCCTGGGCGAGCGGCCGGAAGGTCGCGGAGGTGCGCAAGGTCAGGTCAATGGTATTGACCAATCGACGACTGGCCCTGCACGGGAGTTGCTTAAGGGACTAAACTATTGCCCCTTCAGATTTCAAGAGGTCATCACGAGGTCGTTATGAAAACCAAGGACAGTGCGTCCAAAAGTCGTTCCTGGGCTGTCGTAGGGCTGGAAACGCTCGTCATCGTCGCCCTATCGCTGTACATCGCCTTCGGTATCGGTCTGTTCATCAAGCATCATTGCTGGGACACCCTGACCCCGCAGCAGCAAGACCAGATCCTCGAGCAGATGAGCCGCAGCGCTCAGGAAAATACCCTGCTCACCTGATTCGCTCGAATCACCTCTCCTAATAACGACAAGAATCCACCTTTTTCTCCGCGCATCGCCTGGATCGTCGTGGTCGCTTCGTCACGCCTTGCGTTTGGCCCGGGTCTGGTCGGTTAGCAGGCCAGATGCTTGCGGGTGGTCACAGGCGCGGAAGCTGGGGATGGCGTCGTCGACTTGGCTGGCAGCTGTGTCACCGGGCGCGCGCGACGTGCCAGGCGAAGCATTGCCCAGAGGATGGCCAGCGCCAGGGCCAGCCAGCCGAGGATGAGAAGAAGGATGTAGGTCGCAGGAGTCATTGACGTTCACCGTACGGCTGTCTCGGAAAAGGTGTCGCTGCGGACACATTTCACTAGACTCGTCAATAGCTATCCTGTTCGGGCTTTCCCGACGAGGGGTGCGACCAGGCGACACTCGCGCATCGCCCGGCCAGCGCGGATCAGAGGAACAGGTGGGCCAGCCAGAACAGGCCGGCGGACAGCGCCATGGAGGCGGGCAGGGTCAGCACCCAGGCCATGAGGATGTTGCGCACCGTGCTGCCCTGCAAGCCGCTACGGTTGGCGACCATGGTGCCGGCCACGCCCGACGACAACACGTGGGTGGTGGAGACGGGCAGGGCGAAGACGTTGGCCATGCCGATGGCGGCCACCGCGGTCACCTGGGCGCTGACGCCCTGGGCGTAGGTCATGCCTTGGCGACCGATCTTCTCGCCCACCGTCAGCACCACGCGGCGCCAGCCGACCATGGTGCCGATGCCCAGGGCCAGGGCCACGGCGATGATGACCCAGAAGGGCGCGTATTCGGTGGTGCTGGTGAGGTCCTTGCGCAGGCGGCTCAGGTCGTCACGATCCCGGGCGGTCAGCACGGGTAGCTTGCTGACTTTCTTGGCAGTGTCATCCAGGCACAGCAGGTAGCGGCGCACCTGTTGGCGATGGTCATCGCTCATGGCGCGGTAGTCGGTGATGCCTTCCAGATCGACCAGCAGCGCCTTCAGCGTCGGCAGGGTCATGTGCGGAGCGCAACGGAATTCCTGGGGCAGGTCGCGATTGCCGGGCACTTCGGCGAGGAAGTCCTTGAGGTTGTCGCCCTGGCGCTCGTAGAACTGACCCAGGTGGATGGCGGCGTCGCGGGTGCGCTCGATCTGATAGGTGGTGCTGTCCAGGTCCAGCACGAACTTGGCCGGGACGATGCCGATCAGCACCAGCATGATCAGGCCGATGCCTTTCTGGCCATCGTTGGAGCCATGCACGAAGCTCATGCCCATGGCCGAGAGGACCAGCATCAGCCGATTCCAGAAGGGCGGATGCTTCTTGGCGTCCAGCTCGCGACGCTGTTCGGGGGTCTTGTGCATCTTCGACAGCGGCCGCCAGCGCTTGAGGGCGATGAGTAGCAGGCCGGCGACCGCGAAGCCGGCCAGCGGCGAGAAGATCAGCGACAGGCCGATGTCGATCGCCTTCTGCCAGTTGACGCCTTCGCTCATCGGAATGCCGGTCAGCAGGGCGTTGGTCACGCCGACGCCGAGGATGGAGCCGATCAGGGTATGGGAACTGGAGGCGGGAATGCCGAAGTACCAGGTGCCCAGGTTCCAGGTGATGGCTGCGGCGAGCAAGGAGAACACCATGGCCAGGCCATGACCGGTGTTGACGTTGATCAGCAGCTCCACCGGCAGCAGGTGGACGATGGCATAGGCCACGCCGACGCCGCCGAGCAGGACTCCGAGGAAGTTGAAGATGCCGGAGAAGAGCACCGCGAGGTGCGGGGGCATCGCCTTGGTGTAGATCACCGTGGCGACGGCGTTGGCGGTGTCGTGGAAGCCGTTGATGAATTCAAAGGCCAGCACGAAGGCCAGCGCCAGGACGAGGCTGATGGCGACCCAGGCGTGGAGTCCGCTGAAAAGTTCGAACATGGGGATACGTCGACAGTTGGCAGGCGCGAATTATGGCAGAAAAATGACTGCCGCCATCGCCGCCTTGAATGAGAAGAAGAAATTAAGGCTTGTTTGAAAAGCAGCCGAGCGAAGGTCAGGCAAGGCAAAAATCCAGCGAGGAAGCGGAGTTTACGAGTGGTAAATGAGCATTCCGAGATGGATTTTTAACGCCGCATGGCCGAGCGCAGGCGCTTATCAGACAAAGCCTAGTCGCCGCGGTAGATGCAGCCGCTAGTGCAGGTCTCATGGATGCGCACCTGGCTCAGCTCCGGCAGCAGGGGCTTGAGCTGTTGCCAGATCCAGCGCGCGAGGACTTCGCTGGTGGGGTTTTCCAGCCCCGGAATATCGTTGAGATAGTGATGGTCGAGCCGCTCGTAGAGCGGCTTGAACACGGCTTTGATGTCGGCGAAGTCACGTACCCAGCCGGTGTGGGGATCGATGGCGCCCTCGATGTGCAGGGCGACCTTGAAGGAATGCCCATGGAGACGGCCGCACTTGTGGCCCGCCGGAACATTGGGCAGGAAGTGCGCGGCTTCGAAAATGAATTCTTTAAAGATTTCCAAAATAACCACTCGCGTTGGGCCACGGAGTGTGGCGGCTGCGGACCGGCAGTCTATCAGCTCGAAACCGCCTTGCCGAACCTCGCGATGTCGAGCTGCCGTCGGGGGCTAGCCGGGCATGGACCAGGGCTCCAGCGAATGGCCGTCGCGCGCCAGGTCCAAGCGGGTCTGTTCGATCAGGGCGGCGAGGTGACCGGCGTGGCTGTATTGGCTGCGAGCGACATGGGCGACCGAGGCCAGCACCTGGCCGCCGTCGGTCACGCTGAGGGAAAAACTCGCATCGCTGGCGTCCTGGCGGACTTCGCCGTGGAAGGGCAGGAAGGCTTTTTCGACGATCTGGACGGCACGGGAAAGGTCGAGGGTCATGGGGGGGCTCCATGAAAGTTGGCCTTCGATAGAGCCCGGTCGGCGGGGAAAATTCGGATTTGCCTTCGCCGCCAGGCTTAGGCAGTCTCCCGGTCTTTGCCTGGACGAACTCCCTATGCGCAGCGCCAACCCCCGCACCTTCTGGGTCCTTCTCGGCCTTTCCGGCCTCTTCGGTCTGGCCGGCCTGATCGGTAACCGAGTGGGGTGGGACCGGTTGGAAATCGGCTATCGGACGGTGCCGTCGCCCAGTGGGTTGGACATCGGCGTGGCTGGCCAGGTGATCACCGGCCTGCCGTCCTTGTGCATCGCCCTGGCCCTGGTCACGGTGGTCACCGCGCTGATCATCCGTGGTGGCCAGCGCTTCCGCGCGCGGCTGCCGCTGCCGATTACCGCCGCCATCATCTGGGTAATGCTGGCGACGCTGTTGGTGCTCTTCTATCCGAGCACCCTGGCGTTCCAGTGGGAAAACCACCGCAGCGCCGCCGATATCGACTTCTATATGCTGCAGGAGCGGGCTGGCCCCTTCCAGGGCACGTTGCAGAAGAGCCAGCAGCTGACCTATTACCGCGACTGCGGCCAGGCCGGGCAGGCCGCCTGCCCGGTGTTCGACTGCGTGGTGGAGCGGCGCAGCTGGCTGGGTGGTTTCCAGAAGATCGAAGGTTTCTATCCGGGCCTGGACCAGCAGCATCAGTTGGAGCTGCTGCGCACCCGCTGCCTGCCCGGTACGCCGTGACCGACGAAGCCGCCGGTCTGGTGGCGCCATAGCCGGGCGTAGAGGCCGTTGTGGGCGATCAGTTCGTCATGGGAGCCCATCTCGACGATCTGGCCGCGCTCCATGACCACCAAGCGGTCCATGCGCGAGATGGTCGACAGCCGGTGGGCGATGGCGATCACCGTCTTGCCCTCCATCAGGGTCTCCAGGCTTTCCTGGATGGCCGCTTCCACTTCCGAATCGAGCGCCGAGGTGGCCTCGTCCAGCAGCAAGATGGGCGCATCCTTGAGCAGGGTACGGGCGATGGCGATGCGTTGGCGCTGACCGCCCGACAACTTGACGCCACGCTCACCGACCTGGGCATCCAGGCCGGTGCGGCCATGGGCATCGGTGATGCGGGCGATGAAGTCGTCAGCCTTGGCCTTGCGCAGGGCGGCGTGCAGCTCTTCGTCAGTGGCTTCGGGACGGCCGTAGAGCAGGTTCTCGCGGATCGAGCGGTGTAGCAGCGAGGTGTCCTGGGTGACCACGCCGATCTGGCACCTCAGGCTTTCCTGGGTGACATGGGCGATGTCCTGACCGTCGACTAGGATACGGCCGCCTTCCAGGTCATAGAGACGCAGCAGCACGTTGATCAGTGTCGACTTGCCCGCGCCCGAGGGGCCGACCAGGCCGATCTTCTCGCCCGGGGCGACGTCCAGGGTCAAGCCCTCGATGATGCCGGCGCCCTTGCCGTAGTGGAAGCGGATGTCGTCGAACAGCACCGCACCGCGGGTCACCACCAGCGGCTTGGCGTCCGGCGCATCGCCGACCTGGCGCGGTTTGGCGATGGTGCTCATGCCGTCCTGCACCATGCCGATGTTCTCGAAGATGCCGTTGACCACCCACATGATCCAGCCGGACATGCTGTTGATACGGATCACCAGGCCGGTCGCCAGGGCGATGGCGCCCACGCTGATGACGCCCTGGTGCCAGAGCCAGAGGGCAAGACCGGTGGTGCCGGCGATGAGGAAGCCGCTGAGGATGGCGATGGTCACGCCCATGCCGGTGATCAGGCGGGCGGCACTCTCGGCCTTTTCCGTCTGCTCTTCCATGGCCTGGCGGGCGTACTGCTCTTCCTGGGCCGAATGGGAAAAGAGCTTGAGCGTGGAGATGTTGGTATAGCCGTCGACGATCCGCCCCGACAGTTGCGAGCGGGATTCCGAGGCGATGGCCGAACGCTCCTTGGTCTGGGGCACGAAGTACCAGAGGGCGATGACGTAGCCGATGATCCAGAGGATCAGGGGCACCATCAGCCAGACGTCGGCCTGGGCGAACAGGATCAGTGAGGTGACGGCGAAGATCAGCACGTGCCAGATGGCGTCCACCGCCTGTACGGCCGAGTCTCGCAAGGAAACGCCGGTCTGCATGATGCGGTTGGAGATACGCCCGGCGAAGTCGCTGTGGAAGAAACCCAGACTCTGCTTGAGCACGTAGCGATGGTTCTGCCAGCGGATCAGGGTGGTCAGGCTGGGGGTGATGGTCTGGTGCACCAGCAGGTCGTGCAGGCTGATGAACAGCGGCCGGATAACCAGGGTGACCACGGCCATCCAGATCAGGGTGCCGCCGTGTTGCTGGAAGAACACCGTGCTGTTGGGCGAGCTGCCGGCCAGGTCGACGAGCTGGCCAATGAAATTGAATAGCGCGACCTCGATCAGGGCACCGATGAGGCCCACGACCAGCAGCAGGGCGAAGGCTGGCCAGGCTTGCTTGAGGAAGTGGAGATAGAAGGCACCCACACGCGTGGGCGGCATTTCATCGGGGGCTTCCCGAAACGCATCGATGATGCGCTCGAAGCGGCGAAAGATCATGCGGGGTCCTTGTAGAAGGGAGACAGCGTCTGGCGTCGCTGAGAAGGGACCTCGCCACTCGAGCTAGGCGGCCTCCAGCAGGCGCGCCCAGCCGGACGGGTCAGCTCACAGCCTTTTGGCAGCGAGAATTATGACCGGTTCACGGGGAATGTCGCGCAGCATGCCCTGGCGGATAGTCTGGACGCCGGCGATCTGGTCGACGACCTCCATGCCGCGTACGACCTTGCCGAACACGGCGTAGCCGAAATCCCGCGAGCCGTGGTCGAGGAAGGCGTTGTTCTCGACATTGATGAAGAATTGGCTGGTGGCAGAGTTGACGTCCGAAGTACGGGCCATGGCCAGGGTGCCGCGGAGGTTCTTCAGGCCGTTGTCGGCTTCGTTCTTGATCGGCGCCTTGGTGCGTTTTTCCTGCATGTCACGGGTGTAGCCGCCGCCTTGGATCATGAAACCGGGGATCACGCGGTGGAACAGGGTGCCCTTGTAGAAGCCGCTGTCGACGTAGGCCAGGAAGTTCGCCGTGCTGACGGGCGCCTTGTCCGCATTCAGCTCGACCTCGATGTCACCCTTGTTGGTGCTGATGAGCACATGTGGATTGTCCGCGGCCCAGGCGGTGGAGGCGAGGAGCAGGGCACAGGCGGCAAGCAGGGCTTTGAACATGTTGGATCCTTGAATAGGCAGATACGACTGGCGAACGATAGCAATCCGGCCGGCACCCCGCCATGGTCAGCGGGGCAGGGCGTGGTTGCGCAGGAGATTCATCAGAATCTGCGAAGCCGGTCCGAGTTCGTGTTGGCGGGTCTTGTACAGCTGGAAGGGGTGGAAACGCTGCGCCCCCTGTTCCAGCGGCAGCAGCTTGAGCAGGCCCTGGTCGAGATCGGTCTGGATGGCGTCCCGCGGTAGCCAGGCGAAGCCCAGGCCGTCGCGCAGGAAGGTGGCGGCGGTGCTGATGCTGCCCACCGTCCAGCGCTGTTCCGCGGCCAGCCAGCCGGCATCCCGGGGTTGGGCGCGGCCACTGTCGCGGATGACGATCTGCAGCTGTTCTTCCAGATCGGTAGTCACCAAGGGCCGCCGCAACAGATGCAGGGGGTGCTCAGGGTGGGCGACGGCGACGAATTCCACCGTACCCAGGGCGGCGCCCAGGTGTTCGGCGATCACCAGGCCGGTGATCGCCAGGTCCGCCGAGCCGTCCAGCAGAGCCTCCTCCACGCCGGAGAGCACCTCTTCACGCAACCGCACCCGGCAGCCGCGACTCTGGGGCATGAATTCACGCAGGCAGAGCAGCAAGGGGCGGGTAGGGTAGGCGGCGTCCACCACCAGCCGTACCTCGGACTCCCAGCCCTGCTCCATGTGATAGGCCAGCTCCTCCAGTTGGCTGGCCTGTTGCACCAGCCGGCGGGAGCGCCGCAGCAGCACGGCGCCAGCATCGGTCAGTACGGCGCGCCGTCCTTCCAGGCGGAGCAGGGGCACGCCGAGCTGCTCCTGCATGCGCGCCACGGTATAGCTGACCGATGACTGGGAGCGATGCAGCACTTCGGCTGCCTGGGCATAGCCGCCATGGTCCACCACCGCCTGCAGTGTTCGCCATTGATCGAGGGAAACGCGAGGAGTCTTCATTGAACGCTTCGTGAACGCGAAAGGGCGCATGTTAGAGCCTGGCGAGCCAATGGGAAAACGCGGCGTATTTCACGGGATGAAAAAAAGTGGGGTGCCGGGCCAAACGCGCTGCCGAGGTTGCTTTCCAAGCTAGCCGATGAGTTTCCCCTTTAGGCAGGACAAGGAGTCACCATGTCGTCATCCAAGGCATTGCTGGGTTGCTGGCTGCTCGTCGCTCCGCTGCTGGTCCAGGCCGAAGAGTCGGTGGCCGCGGCCGGTGAGCCCATCGAGATCGAAGGGCTGAATCTGACCCGTACTCTCGACTGCCAGGGCCGGGACGTGTCGCTTTCCGGTGAGGGCAATACCCTGACGCTGAAAGGCCAGTGTGGCGAAGTCACCGTCTATGGCAGTCATCATCGGCTTATCGTCGACAGCGTTCGATCTCTGAGCATCCATGGCCTGGGCAGCGTCACCACGGTCAAGGGCGCGGTGGCCCAGCTGAGCATCGGCGGCGGTTACCAGCAGGTACAGGCCAATGTCCGGGGCGGCAGCGAGGGCCTGGCCAAGGTCGACGCCTATGGCTACGGCGCCAGGGCGCGGCTGACGCTGCTGAGCCAGGCCGATATCGCCGTAGGTGGTTCCAATCAGCAGGTGTACTGGTCGCGAGCGGCCGGCGTGGCCGAACCCAAGACGCTGGTTTCAGGTGCCGATAATGTCCTGCAGGCCAATCAGTCGGTGGCGTCGATCACCGGTGGTGATGCGTCCGGGATGAATGCCACGCGCTGAGCCAGTCCGCCACGGGGCTTTTCCTCCAGCGACGGGCGCGTTAAGGTCGCGCACCTTTTTCGTGCGCCGTCGCCATGCCTTATCTCTTGCTCGTCACCCTTATCTGGGCGTTTTCCTTCAGCCTGATCGGTGAGTATCTCGCCGGTCGGGTCGACAGCGATTTCGCCGTGCTGGCCCGCGTGGCCATTGCCTTCGTGCTGTTCCTGCCCTTCACCCGCTGGCGTGGGGTGCCGGGGCGCTTCGCGCTGGGCCTGATGGCGGCGGGCGCCTTGCAATTCGGCATCACCTATCTTTGCCTGTATCGCAGCTTCGCCGTGTTGACGGTGCCCGAGGTGCTGCTGTTCACGGTGCTCACGCCCATTTATGTGACGCTGCTGGACGACGCCTGGCAGCGTCGTTTCCGTTTCTGGTCGCTGCTGGCTGCGGTCGTGGCGGTGGGTGGCGCGGCGCTGATCCGTTTCCAGGCGCTGACGGGTGACTACCTACTGGGCTTCCTGCTGCTGCAGGTGGCCAACCTGACCTTCGCTGCCGGCCAGGTCCTATGCAAGCACCTGGGCCATGCCTATGCCGGACAGGGGCCCTTGCATCGTTATTTCGGCTTGTTCTTCCTCGGTGCCCTGCTGGTGGCGGGGGTGTCGTTCCTGCTGTTCGGCAATCCGGCACGCCTGCCCAGTACCCTGCTGCAGTGGGGCGTGCTGGTCTGGATGGGCGTGTTCGCCACGGCGCTCGGTCTCTACTGGTGGACTCTCGGCTCGCTGCGGGTCAACGGCGGCACTCTGGCGATCATGAACGAGGCCCATGTGCCGGCGGGGCTGCTGGTCAGCCTGCTGATCTGGCAGCACCCGGCCGACCTGCCTAGGCTATTGCTGGGCGGCGGAATCATCCTGCTGTCGCTGTTCATCAATCGCCAGGGGCGCAAGGCATGAGCGTGCTGTCGGGCAAAGGGCTGGGCCTTTCCGTGCTGTCGTCGGTGCTGTTCGCGCTGATGCCAGTGTATTTCACCTGGCTGGCACCCTTGGATGGTCTGCAGGTGGTGGTGCTGCGGGTGATCTGGTCACTGCCGATGGTGCTGCTGCTGGTGGTGTTGCTCCGGGAAGGGGCGGCGCTGCGGGCAACGCTCAAGCGGCTGGTCCGCGAGCCCCGACTGTGCCTAGCCATACCAGTAGCGGCGCTACTGATGGGCATTCAATGGTGGGGTTTCGTCTGGGCGACCATGAACGGCGAAGCCATGGCCATGTCGCTGGGCTATTTCCTGCTGCCCCTGGCGATCGTGCTGACTGGACGGCTGGTCTATGGCGAACGCCTAAGGCCCTTGCAACGCCTGGCGGTGGCCTGTGCGCTGCTGGGCGTGATCAACGAGGTCTGGGTGACTGGGGCACTGTCCTGGGTCAGCCTGCTGCCGGTGGTGGGCTATCCGCCATACTTCGTGCTGCGCCGCTGGATGGCGGTGGATGCGCTCTCCGGCTTCGTGTTGGAGATATGCTGCCTGCTGCCGTTCGCCCTGCTAGCCCTGCACTGGTTCTCGCCGAGCTTGGCCTTGCAGCAGGCGCCCTGGTTGTGGGTGCTGTTGCCGGGCCTGGGGCTGCTCAGCGCCATCGCCTTCGCCGCCATGTTGGCGTCCAGCCGACTGCTGCCGCTGAGTCTGTTCGGCATCCTCAGCTATGTGGAACCGGCGCTGCTGGTGTTCGTGGCGCTCTATATCCTCGGTGAGCAACTGCCTGCCGGAGCGATCTGGACCTACGGCCCGATCTGGCTGGCGGTGGCCTGGGTCTGCCTGGACAGTGCGCGCCTGCTGCGCAAGCAGTTGAGGCGCGCACCGGCCAACCCTTAAAGCGCCAGAGTCGGGGTCTCGTCCGCGGCGAAAAAGTGCTCGTCGCAGTTGGGGAGCTCGCCACTGCGGTCGACGATGAGGAAGTCATCCTCGTCGTGCAGGGCTAGGACCGGGTGGTGCCAGACCCCCGCATGGTAGTTGATGCCTTGGCGGCCATCGGTGCGGAAGACGCGGATGGCCTGGGCATCCGGCTGCGGCGCCGGGGGCGCCACCACCACCAGGAAGGGCTCGCCGCACAGGGGCACGAAGGCTTGGCTGCCATGGGGATGGCGTTCGAGCATGGTGATGGTCAGTGGGTATTCCAGGCGCCGGGCGCGGAAGATGCTGATGATGGCCGCGCCATCGGCCGGCCCGGTCTCGACCCGGGCCAGGGCGTGGAATCTCTGGGTCGAGCCGTTGTTGATGGGAAACCAGTCGCGCCCCTCGGTCTCGATGACGTCGCCGAAGGGCGCGAAGCCCTCGGCGGTCAGGGGTTCGATGACGAGTTGGCGGCTCATGCCTGGCCTCGCGCCACCTTGCCGAACAGCCGCAAGCGGCTGACGCCGCCGTCGGGGAAGATGTTCAGGCGGACGTGGGTGATGGGGCCGAGATCGCGCACCTGCTCGCGGAAGCTGTGTTCCTGGTGCATCTGCAGCTTCTGCGAGGGCAGCAATTCCTTCCAATACAGGCTCTGGGTCTCGATCTGGCCGTCGGTGCCGCCACGCACATAGGCGCCCTGGATCTGGCAGCTATCCGGGTAGTTGCCCTTGAAGTGCAGGGTGTCGACCAGGATTTCCTCGACGATACCGGCGTGGCCCAGGGCGATGATCACCCAGTCGTTGCCGGGGGTACGACGGCGGGCGGTTTCCCAGCCATCGGCCATGCTGCTGGCGCGGCCCGGATTGAGGATGTTGCTCATGCGTCCGTAGTGCTCGTCGTTGCAGGCCAGGGCGCGACCGCCATTGAGGGCGGCGGCGAGATCCAGCACCTCGTCTTCGGCCTGGGCCGACCAGTCACGGTGGGGAATGCCATAGACGCGCAGGCGGGCCACGCCACCGTCGGGATAGATGTTCAGGCGCAGGTGGGTCCAGGGGCGATCATCGCTGATGGCGTGGTAGTGATGGCTGTTGCCCTGCATCTCGATGGCTGGCAGTACCTCGGTCCAGGCGGCGTCGGCGGCCGGATCACCCTCGGCGCAGAAGCAGGCTTCCAGGGAGGCGGAGGGCGGGTAGTTACCAGTGAACCAGCGGGTATCGATGTCGACGCCCTTGATCGAGCCGGGTACGCCCAGGCGGATCACCGCATGGTCATAGCCCTCGAAGCGCTTGCGGCGCGACTCCCAGCCATCCATCCACTTGCCGTTGTCGTCGTAGACGCCTTCCTTCCACTCCGGCTCATGGGGCTGGAGCATGCGGTCGGCGGCGGCGAACCAGTCGTCGGTAACGCTGATGACGCGGGTGCCGAGGCGGGCGTCGGCGAGGTTGAGATACTTCTCGAAGGGCGCGGCGTAGGTGCGTTTCATGGGGTGCTCTTGTGGGGATGAGGTCAGAGGGTCTGCAGACGGAAGAGGGCGATGCGGTCGATCTCGGCGAGGGCGCGCTGGAATTCCTGCTCCGGGGTGTTGGGCAGGCGCTCCTCGAAGGCCGCGAGGATCAGGTGTCGGTTGCTGCCCTTCACCGCCATGATGAAGGGGAAGCCGAATTTCTCGCGGTAGGCGTCGTTGTAGCCGGTGAAGCGGGCCAGCTCGTCCGGTGTGCACTGGTCCAGGCCGGCGCCGGCCTGTTCGCTGGTGCTGGCAGCGGTCAGCTCGCCGGCCAGGGCGGCGCGGCCGGCGAGATCCGGGTGGGCCTGGATCAGCGCCAGTTGCTCCGCGTGGCTGGCCCGGGCGACCTGGGCGGACAGCCGCTGGTGCAGGGCGTCTACGGTATCCGGCAGGGGCTGGCCTTCATCGAAGGCGCGCTCGGCGACCCAGGCGGAGTGCTCGTAGATGCCGCCGAAGGTCGTGACGAAGGCGGCGCGGTCCAGTTGGCTCGGGGTCAGGGTCTGGAAGGTGCTCATGCCGGCGGATGCTCCTTGTGCCAGTGGCGGGCGATGTCCACCCGGCGGGCGAACCAGACGCGCTCGTGGCTCTGGGCGTATTCCAGGAAGCGCTTGAGGCCTACCAGGCGGCCGGGGCGGCCGATCAGCCGGCAGTGCAGGCCGATGGAGAGCATCTTCGGCGCGGTGGCACCTTCTTCGTACAGGGTGTCGAAGGCGTCCTTGAGGTACTGGAAGAATTGCTCGGCGGTATGGAAGCCCTGTACCTGGGTGAATCTCATGTCGTTGGTGTCCAGGGTGTAGGGGATCACCAGGTGCGGCTTGCCGGTGGGGGTGTTGGGCTCCCAGTAGGGCAGGTCGTCGTCGTAGGTGTCGCTGTCGTAGAGGAAGCCGCCTTCCTCCATCACCAGGCGCCGGGTATTGGGGCCGGTGCGGCCGGTGTACCAGCCCAGGGGACGCTCTCCGGTTAGTTCGGTGAGGATTTCGATGGCGCGCTGCAGATGGGCGCGCTCCTCGGCTTCGTCCAGGTACTGGTAGTCGATCCAGCGATAGCCGTGGCTGCAGATTTCATGGCCAGCCTGGACCATGGCGCGGATGACCTCGGGATGGCGCTCGGCGGCCATGGCCACGGCAAAGATGGTGAGCGGGACCTGGTGCTTGGCGAACAGCTCGAGGATGCGCCAGACGCCGGCGCGGCTGCCGTATTCGTACAGTGACTCCATGGACATGTTGCGCACGCCCTGCAGCGGCTGGGCGGCGACCATCTCGGAAAGGAAGGCTTCGGACTCCTTGTCGCCGTGCAGGATGTTGCGCTCACCGCCTTCTTCGTAGTTGAGCACGAAGGACAGGGCGATACGGGCATCGCCCGGCCAGCGGGGATGGGGTGGCTGGGCGCCGTAGCCGATAAGATCGCGGGGATAGGTCATGGAGGGGGCATCCTGGCAGTCGAAAGGTTTTGTATACAATGTTTGAAGACCTTTGCCGAGTCCCAGCAAGAATCTTGCCTAACTGGTCAGACCGGTCTGAGCGCAAAAAGCGCTTCTGTAGGCACTTATGCCAGAGCGTGCGGGCTGAAGGCAGTGTTGTATACAATCCAAAGGTCAAAAACTGTTAGCCTGGCCCGACCTCTTTCAGGAAATACGCCATGTCCGCTTCGACTTCTGCTGGATACCTGACCACTCACGTCCTAGACACCGCGGGAGGCCGTCCTGGCGCAGCGATCGCCGTGCGCCTGTACCGCCTGGCGGACGGGGCGCGGCAAGCCCTCGGCGAGTGGCGGACCAACGCCGATGGCCGGGGCGATACGCCGCTGCTGCAAGGCGAGGCCTTCCAGCAGGGCGTCTATGAGCTGGAATTCGAGGTGGGGGACTACTATCGGCAACTAGGCGTGACGTTGGACGAGCCTGCCTTTCTCGATACGGTGATCTTGCGTTTCGGTATCGCCGATGAGGCGGCCCACTATCACGTCCCCCTGTTGGTATCGCCTTACGGCTACTCGACCTATCGTGGCAGCTAGTCATTCCTGCCCCGATGCGGTGCGTTCTGCCAGGGTCGGCACTAGGGTAGGGCGTTAGTGATAGATCGGCTCTGCCGTGGCTCTCGCCGCAGTCATGAGCTGGGGCTTGGAGTGGACGGCGCTGCCCGGCCAAGTCTGGGCGATACGTTCCAGTACCACCTGCGCCAGCATGCTGTGGGTGCGACTGGCGAAGTGTCCACGAGCGCCGAAGATGTAGGCTTGATCGGCGCCGGGTTCTACGTAGCTGTCCGGTTCGCAGAATTCGCGGCCGGGTAGGCAGGCATCGCCGTCGGCATGGGTGAAGCCATAGTTGCCGTAGTGCGCATAGATCTCTTCCATCACCCGATAGGCGTCCACCAGCAGCAGGCGATCACCGGCCGGAAGATTGGCCTGTAGGGTGTCGTTATAGAGGCGTACCAGCTCGTGGTTGCGCTCCGCGAGTTCGGGTGTCCAGGGTTCGAGGTAGGGGGCCTTGCCGTAGTCCGTGTTGTTGAGAACCACCAGTCGCTGGGCGCCCAGGCTCAGGAGATAGCGCAGCAGCTTGACCTCGTTCATGGCTGCATGGCGAATCCGCGCGTCGATCTGCTCGCGGACATCCGGGGGGAGAGGGACGTCGGCCATCAACGCGGCCTTGAGCTTCTTGTCGTAGAAGGGGCCGATGATGTCATTGCCACCGATCTGCACCAGCACCAGATCCTGCTGGTGGAAACGACCATGCTGCATCTCGAAGTTACGGATTTGCTGAGAGAAGGCCAGTGGCGCTTCGTTGTGGTCGAAACCGGGCTCGGTGAAGCTGCCGGTCACGGCGCCGCCTTCGGCGTAGCAGAGCCCATCGGGATCCGCCGGGCCATCGTGGCCATAGCCTTCAACCTGCCGATTGGGACCGAGTTCTATGCCGTAGGCTTCGGCGATTTCCTGGGGGTAGGTGCGGCCGGGGTTGGTGGCGTAGATATGGCCGAAGGTGCCGCAGTCCATGAGGCTGTCACCGAAGGCGATCACCCGCTGGATGCCCCTGGACTCCGCTACCGGTTCCGGACTGGGAACTAGCACGAGCAGCGTCGCGACCCCTGCGAGAGCGCTGGCCAATGCCCAATTCTTGCCCATGGTCGACCTCCCGACAGCACTTCTTTTGCGTGCCGCCACCATCTTTTGCAACCTTCATACCGGGAGAGGGGGAAAAGCCGCCAAGAGTTCCCCTAGCGTTCTAATAGAGCAGTTTCCAAGTGATGACAAGCGCCTCCTGGGAGGTTGTCGCGGGATAGGCAGCAGCCGTCGTAAAGCGGAGCCTGAGATCTACCGCCCGATCCGGAGGAGCTTGGTGGGGTGATGCCGGGGAAACGCGACGGCGCCCTGGCGGAGTACCGGGATGTAAGGAGGTTGCAAGCACGGAAGCGCCGATTCGCAGGTCACGACGGACGGCTTCCCCTGTCACCTCGTAGGCGCTGACGTGGAAAGCCGCAGAGCACTTGCGTGCGCCGGGTCAGGCCGATTCGGTGGTCGTAACGGGCGACTGCGCCAGGATCGCCGCCATCAGCCCGGGAAAGCGCAGATCCAGGTCTTCGCGACGCAGCTGGTTCATATGTGTGGTGCCGGCGTTACGGGTGTGCACCAGACCGGCGTCACGCAGGACGCGGAAGTGGTGCGACATGCTGGACTTGGGCCGGCCGCCGTCCAGCTCGCCGCAGGTAGCCTCGGCGACCCGCGCCAGGTAGCGGACGATATCCAGGCGCACCGGATCGCTGAGCGCGTGGAACAGGCGCTCGAGGGAGAATTCGTCAGGACTGGGATGTTTGAAAGGGCGCATGAGCCAATCATACACCGGGGGTTGGCGATCATGCTATGTTCGATTAATATCGAAATAACGAAACAACAGTCGCCTCAAGGGAGACCGCTCAGATGTCCGCATTGTTCCAACCCTTTACCCTCAAGGACGTGACGCTGCGCAACCGCATCGCCATTCCGCCCATGTGTCAATACAGCGCCGTCGACGGCGTGATCAACGACTGGCATCAGGTGCATTACGCGGGTCTGGCGCGCGGCGGTGCCGGCGTGGTCATCGTCGAGGCCACGGCCGTGTCGCCGGAAGGTCGGATCACCCCCGGCTGCGCCTGTATCTGGTCCGATGCCCATGCCCAGGCTTTCGTGCCGGTGGTGCAGGCGATCAAGGCCGCCGGTTCGGTGCCGGGTATCCAGATCGCCCATGCCGGCCGCAAGGCCAGCGCCAATCGTCCCTGGGAAGGTGACGACCATATCGCCGCCGACGACAGCCGCGGTTGGGACACCATCGCCCCGTCCGCCGTGGCCTTTGGCGCCAACCTCCCCAAGGTACCCAAGGCCATGACCCTCGAGGACATCGCCCGGGTCCGCCAGGACTTCGTCGACGCCGCCAAGCGCGCCTACGAGGCCGGTTTCGAGTGGCTGGAGCTGCACTTCGCCCACGGCTACCTGGCGCAGAGCTTCTTCTCGGTGCACTCCAACCAGCGTGACGACCAGTACGGTGGCGATCTGGCCGGCCGCAGTCGCTTCCTGCTGGAAACCCTGGCCGAGGTCCGCAAGGTCTGGCCGGAGCACCTGCCGCTGACCGCCCGTTTCGGCGTCATCGAGTACGATGGTCGTGATGAGGAGACCCTGTCCGAATCCATCGAGCTGGCCCAGGGCTTCAAGCGCGAAGGCCTCGACCTGCTCAGCGTCAGCATCGGCTTCTCCACCCCGACCGCCAACATCCCCTGGGGCTCGGGCCTGCTGGCGCCCATCACCGAGCAGGTGCGCAAGGCCACCGGCCTGAAGGTTGCCTCGGCCTGGAACATCGACACCCCGGCCCTGGCCAACCAGGTGGTGGCCGACGAGCAACTCGATCTGGTGATGGTGGGCCGTGCTCACCTGGCCGATCCGCACTGGCCCTATTACGCGGCCAAGGCCCTGGGCGTGGACAAGCCGTCCTGGGTGCTGCCGGCGCCCTATGCCCACTGGCTGGAGCGCTATCGCAGCAGCTGAGTCAGTCTTTGCCTGGAATGAAAGCCGCCCTTCGGGGCGGCTTTTGCTTGGGTCATTGCAAGGCTTGCTGGCGTTCGGCGGTGCTGGGGTGGGTGGAGAGATAGCTGGCCCAGCGACCATCTGGCGAGGCGTCGGGGCATTCCTCGCTAGACTTACAACCGTTGGCACGTTCCAGACGCTCGAGCAGGGTGGTCAGCCTACTGGCCGGGATGCCCTGGGCGGCCAGCGCCTGGGCCGCGTAGCGATCCGCTTCGTATTCGAAGGCGCGGGAATAGCCCAGCTCGGTGAGTACGATGGGAATGGCCGAGACGCTGGCGCTGACCGAGGACACATCGCCGGTGACTACCATGATGACTAGCCCAAGGCTGGAACTCTGCAGGACATGGCGCAAGGCATGGCGACGCGCCAAGTGGCCAAGTTCGTGGGCCAGTACGGCGAGCAGTTCGTCGTCGTGTTCGGCGAGCTTCACTAGTTGATCCGTGAAGATCAGCGTCCCCGACGGCAAGGCCAGGGCGTTGGCGCCCAGGCTGCGGGCGGCGTCGCGAAAATGGATGTCCACGTGCAGGTTGGGATCCGTCGCCTGGGCGAAGGCCAGGAAGCGCGAGCGCAGGGCCTGTTGGCGGGCCGGGGACAGGGTAGAAGGCTTGAGTGCGCCTTGGTCGAGCAGGGCTAGGGTACCGTCGCCCAGATGGGTGCCCACGCTGGCGGGCAGCCTGAAGGCGAGCGTTTTGGCTAGCGCCGGGATGCCGTAGCGGATACCGCCCCCGGTGAAGATGACCGCCAGGACGAGCGCCAGGATGACGAAGCGCCAGCTCGACTCCAGACGATGGACCAGCCCTCGATGCCCTTCGGTGCCGCGCAACAGGGTATCGATCGCATCGTTATGTGCGGTCTCGAAGCGGCCGGCGCCGGGAAAGTCGAGGAAGCGTGGCGTGTTGCCCAGGCGGGATGACAGCTTGATCACCGCCACTGGACAGGGACCCGCTAGAACTTGCCCGTCTTCTGCGTTCACCGACCACTGGTCTGCGTCCACCTCCAGGTGTGCTGGGACGCGCCGGGAGGTACCGCCATCGAAGAACCAGCCCGTCAGCTCGGACATCACAGACCCAGATCCACACCGAAGAGCTCAGCGGCTTCGCCACCGGTCGCCGAGGCGCTGCCACTTTGATCGGCAATGAAGGCCTCGACATCGCCCTTGGCATCCAGGGTGATGTGCTCGGCGGCATAGCGGGCGGTGCGCACCCTAGCCCAGGGGTAGAACAGGCCCAGGGTCAGCAGCAGGCCGATCAGGTTGGTCAGCACCAGCAGGCTGTAGGAGGCCAGGCCATAGTGGGCGCTCAGCCGGACCACGCCGAGCCGGGCGCTGCGATAGTACAGATTGGTCATGGCGACCTTCATATAGACGAAGATCAACTGGTAAGTCAGCAGCATCACCAGGACCGACGCAATGTGCGAGCCGGCCAGTGTGAAGGCGATATTGGCGGCCAGGCCGCCTACCGCCAGGGCGATGATGACCAGAGCGATTTTGTAGTAGCGACGGACGCCGGCTTGGAAGCTGAAGCCCTGGGTGCCGAAGCGGCTGTGACTGGCGACGAATGCCTGCTGCCGCTGGAGTGCGACCGGGTAGAGGATGCCAAGGGTCAGGACGGCGAGCAGTGGCCAACCGGCGAAGACCTTGATGGCTTCGCCCAGGCGCGCCTCGAAGCCGAAGCGGACGCCCCGCCAGGCAGAATTGTGATGATGGAAGCTGAGGGCGCGAACTACGATCCAGGGGGTGGCGACCAGCAAGAGCAGGCCCGCGAACAGCTTGATCATGGGGAGGTAAAGGCTGGTGATGTAGTAGCCGGCCAATACGGCGACCATCAGCAGACGGCCCTTGAGGATGGCGCGCGGGTCCGCCAGGTATTCGAAGGCGTTACCGTCGAGGCGGGTGTTGCCGTAAAAGTATCTCAGGGTGCGGACCTTGGCCCAGGCAGAGTAGATGCCCAGGGTCAGGACGCTGAGGACCAGGTTTACGATCCAGATGCGGAAGAACTCGCCACCCTGGCCGTGGAATTCAAGGGGGAGGCGGCGGGGCTCGTCGTCTCGTGCCTGGGGGCTGGCCTGGATCGGCACTGCAGGCGGTTGCTGGGGGGCGAATGTCAGAGGTGCCGCCGGATTGGCCACCGATAGATGACTCGCGAGAGCCTCCTTGGCTTCGTCCGCGGAGCTTTCCAGGCGAGCCAGGGCGCCTATCTTGCCCAAACGCTGGATGTAGCCTTCGGCTTCCTCGCGTGCGATGCCGCGCTTGATGATGACACGCTTGGTGCTGAACAACTGCTCCAGACGTTCGCTGCTGACGCCGTAGACGTCGATGAATCGCCGCTTGACCTGCTCCAGCTCGAAGCCTTCGACGATCTGACCGGAAAAAACCACGCTATAGGTTGGACTGGGCATCTACGCATCCTTTCGTAGGGGATTCAGTGCCGAGACTATAGCTAAGGTGCCCAAGCGAAGCGGTATTCGTGGAGGATATGCGGTCGTAGAGAATTACCGGACGGCCATCCCCTGGCCGTCCGCGCCAGGATGATCAGGTATCGCGGCTATGCACCCGGCGCCCCGCTGCATGGGTTTCGCGCACCACGCGGTCGTCGGCGAGGGTGGTGAGGACGAACAGGGTTTCCTCCAGGCTCTTGGATTGCTGCAGGCGGTAGTCCAGCAGCGGGGTGGCCTTGAGGTCGAGCACCACGAAGTCGGCATCGTGGCCGGGGGCCAGGCTGCCGATGCGGTCGTCCAGGCGCAGGGCGCGAGCGCCGCCGAGGGTGGCGAGATAGAGCGACTTGAAGGGATGCAGGCGGTTGCCGCGCAGTTGCTGCACCTTGTAGGCCTCGCCGAGGGTTTGCAGCAGCGAGAAGCTGGTGCCGGCGCCGACATCGGTGCCCAGGCCGACGTTGACCTTGAAGGCTTCCATTCGCTGGAGGTCGAACAGGCCGCTGCCGAGGAAGAGGTTGGAGGTGGGGCAGTGGGCCACCGCCGAGCCGGTGTCGTGCAGGCGCTGGCACTCGGCGTCGCAGAGGTGGATGCCGTGAGCGAACACCGAGCGCGGGCCGAGCAACTGGAAGTGGTCGTAGACGTCCAGGTAATGGCTCCGCTCCGGGAATAGCGCCTTCACCCAGTCGATCTCCTTGAGGTTCTCGGAGAGGTGGGTGTGCAGGTAGACGTCCGGGAACTCGGCCAGCAGGCGCCCGGCGGCTTCGAGTTGTTCCGGCGTGCTGGTGGGGGCGAAACGCGGGGTGACGGCGTAGTGCAGTCGGCCCTTGCCGTGCCAGCGCTGGATCAGCGCCTTGCTGTCGGCATAGGCGGATTCGGCCGTGTCCTGCAGATAATCCGGGGCGTTGCGGTCCATCAGCACCTTGCCGGCGATCATGCGCAGGTCGAGGCGCTCGGCCACCTCGAAGAAGGCATCCACCGATTGCGGATGGACGCTGCCGAACACCAAGGCGGTGGTGGTGCCGTTACGCAGTAGTTCGCCGACGAAGACCTCGGCCACCTCGGCGGCCTTGGCCGGATCGGCGAAGGCGCGCTCGGTGGGGAAGGTGTAGGTGTCCAGCCAGTCCAGCAGTTGCTCGGCGTAGCTGGCGATCATGCCGGTCTGCGGGTAGTGGATATGGGTGTCGATGAAGCCGGGGGTGATCAGGGCATCGCGATGCTCGATCACCTGGGTGCCAGCGGGCAGGGTGGGCAGCAGCTCGGCGGCCGGGCCCATGGCCTGGATGCGGCCGTCCTCGACCAGCAGCAGGCCGTCGGCGTGGTATTCGTAGGAGGCGTCCAGCCCCAACTCGGCCGGGTCGGCGAGGCTGTGGAGCAGGGCGGCGCGATGGGCGATGGCGGTCATAACGATCTCGGATAGGCGAAGCGGGGAAACAGGGGGAATCAGTTGGGCGCGACGGCATTGACCAGGCGCAGCGGGGTGTCCGCCTGTTGGGCCTGGCGGCCGTAGTGGGCAATGACTTCGCCGGCCACGGCGATGGCGATTTCCAGCGGCAGCTTGCCCTGCACCTCGGGCAGGCCCAGCGGGCAGCGTACCGCGGCGAGGCGCTCGGCGCCGTGGCCACGGGCCGTGAGGCGGTGGCGGAACTTGGCCCACTTGGTCTTGGAGCCGATCAGCCCGAAGTAGCCATGGTCGCCGCGGGCGAGGATGGCATCGGTCAGCTCCAGGTCCAGGGGGTGGTTATGGGTCATGACGATGTAGTAGGCACCGGCCGGCATCCGGGCGATCTCGTCGACCGGCTCGTCGGTGACGATCTTTTCGACGCCCGCGGGCAGCGGATCGGGAAACTCCTGGGGCCGTGAATCGACCCAGCGCACCGCGCAGGGCAGACCGGCCAGCAGCGGCACCAGGGCGCGGGCGACATGGCCGGCGCCGAACACCACCACCGGTACCTCCTGGGCCAGCAGCGGCTCGAACAGCAGGGTGGTGACGCCGCCGCAGCACTGGCCGAGGCTGGCGGCCAGGGAAAAACGCTCCAGGCGCGGCTGGCGGCTGCCGGCCGCGAGCAGTTCCCGGGCGATCTCCACGGCGCGGTATTCCAGGTGGCCGCCGCCGATGGTCAGGTGCTGCTCGGTTCGACCCACCAGCATCTTGGTGCCGGCATCGCGGGGCGTGGAGCCCTGTTCATTGGCCACGGTAACCAGCACGCAGGGTTCGCCGCGCGCCTCGAAGTCCGCCAACAACGCCAGCCAGCCGCGTTTCGGGGTCATGCCGGTTCCTCCGTGGCGGTCAAAGGTACGGCCTGAGTCTCGGCGGCCAGGCGGCGCATCCGCTCCACGCCCCAGAGCACCCGCTCGGGGGTGGCCGGGGCGTCCAGAGCCGGGTGGAAGCGGTAGTCCGCCACGCTGGCCACGGCGTCCTGCAGGGCGCACCACACCGAGATGCCGAGCATGAAGGGCGGCTCGCCCACGGCCTTGGAATGGAACACCGTGGCTTCGGGATTCTTGCGATTTTCCACCAGCCGCACCCGCAGGTCCGGCGGCACATCGCTCACCGCCGGGATCTTGTAGGTGGAGGGGCCGGCGGTGAGCAGCTTGCCGGCGTCGTTCCACACCAGTTCTTCCATGGTCAACCAGCCCAGGCCCTGGACGAAGCCACCCTCGACCTGGCCGATGTCGATGGCCGGATTCAGGGAGGCGCCGACGTCGTGGAGGATGTCGGTGCGCAGCAGCCGGTACTCGCCGGTGAGGGTGTCGATCAGCACCTCGGAGCAGGCGGCGCCGAAGGCGTAATAGTAGAAGGGCCGGCCGCGCGCCTGGTCGCGGTCGTAGTGGATCTTGGGCGTGCGGTAGTAGCCGGTGCTGGAGAGCGACACCTGGCCGACGTAGGCCAGCTGGATCAGCTCCTCGAAGGTGAGCAAGCGGTCACGCACCTTGACGTGGCCATTGCGGAAGTCGACCTCCTCGGCCCCGACGTGGAAGTGCCGGCTGGCGAAGTCGATCAGGCGATCCTTGATGGTCTGGGCGGCGTTCTGCGCGGCCTTGCCGTTGAGATCGGTGCCGCTGGAGGCGGCGGTGGGCGAGGTGTTGGGCACCTTGTCGGTGTTGGTGGCGGTGATCTGGATGCGGCCGATGTCGACCTGGAAGACCTCGGCCACCACCTGGGCGACCTTGGTGTTCAGCCCCTGGCCCATCTCGGTGCCGCCGTGGTTCAGGTGGATGCTGCCGTCGGTGTAGACGTTGACCAGGGCGCCGCCCTGGTTGAGGAAGGAGGAGGTGAAGGAGATGCCGAATTTCACCGGGGTCAGCGCCAGGCCCTTCTTCAGCACCGGGCTGCTCTGGTTGAAGGCACGGATGGCCGCGCGGCGCGCCTGGTAGTCGCTGCTGGCCGCCAGGTCCGCAGTCATCTCGTCGAGCAGGTTGTCTTCCACCACCTGGTGGTAGTGGGTGACGTTGCGCGTCTCCTTGCCGTAGTAGTTGCGCCGACGCACCTCCAGCGGATCGAGGCCGCGGTGGCGGGCGATGGCGTCCATGACGTTCTCGATGGCCAGCATGCCCTGAGGCCCGCCGAAACCGCGATAGGCGGTGTTGGAGGCCAGGTGGGTCTTGCATCTATGGCCGGTAACCTGGGCGTTGCCGAGGAAGTAGGCGTTGTCGGCATGGAACATGGCGCGGTCGATGATGGCGTTGGACAGGTCCGGCGAATAGCCGCAGTTGCCCGCCAGTTCGAAGCGGATGCCCAGCAGGCGACCGTCATCGTCGAAGCCGACGTCGTATTCGACATGGAAGGGATGGCGCTTGCCGGTCATGTGCATGTCTTCGCAGCGCGGCAGGCGCATCTTCACCGGGCGTCCGGTGAGGCGCGCGAACACCGCGCAGAGCGCCGCCGGCATGCCGGCCTGACTCTCCTTGCCGCCGAAGCCGCCACCCATGCGCCTCATGTCGACGGTGACCCTGTTCATCGACACCCCCAGCACCTCGGCCACCTGCTTCTGCACCTCGGTGGGATTCTGGGTGGAGGAATAGACCAGCATGCCGCCGTCTTCGGTGGGCATGACCGAAGCCACCTGGGTTTCCAGATAGAAGTGCTCCTGGCCGCCGATGGCCAGTTCGCCCTGCAGACGGTGAGGCGCGGTAGCCAGGGCGGCGGCCGCATCGCCGATGTGGTGGCTATGGCTCGGCGAGATGAAATGCTCGCGTTTGAGCGCTTCCTTGACGTCGATGATGGCTTCCAGCGGCTCGTATTCGACGATGGCCGCCTGGGCCGCACGGCGGGCGGCGTCCAGGCTGCTGGCGGCGACCGCCAGGACCGGCTGGCCGAGGTACTGCACCTCGCCATCGGCCAGCAGCGGATCGCCGGGCAGCACGGCGCCGATGTCCAGCTGACCGGGTACGTCGGCGGCGGTGATGGCCAGGGCCACGCCGGGTATCCCATAGCAGGGTGATAGATCGATGTGCTTTATCCGCGCATGGGCGTGCTCGCTCATCCGCGCATAGACGTGCAACTGGTTGGGGAATTCCAGGCGGTCGTCGATGTAGAGGGCTTCGCCGCTCACATGCTTGTCGGCGCTCTCGTGCTTGAGCGGCTTGCCGACACCGGCGGCCAGGCCCGCGGCGAAGGCGGCGGCCATCTCCTCGGGGGTACGGACGGGGAGGCTGCTAGACATGGGCGGTGACCCTCGTGGCGAGCGTGGGCTGGGTGGTCTCCAGATGACATTTGCGCAGCAGGTTCTGCGCCGTCAGCAGGCGGTATTCGCGACTGGCGCGAAAATCCGACAGCGGGGCGAAGTCGTTGGCCAGCGCCTGGGCGGCGCGTTCGATGGCGGCGGACGTCCAGGGCTGGCCCAGCAGCGCCTGCTCGCAGTGGGCAGCGCGCTTGGGCGTGGCCGCCATGCCACCATAGGCGATGCGCACGGCCGCGACCCGGCCCTCGTCGAGTTCCAGGGCGAAGGCGGCGCAGACCGCGGAGATGTCGTCGTCGAGGCGCTTGGACACCTTGAAGGCGCGGAAGATGAGGCCCTCACGCGTCCGGGGCACTCGCACGGCCTGGATGAATTCGCCGGGCTCCAGGGCGGTCTTGCGGTAGTCGAGGAAGAAGTCATCCAAGGCCAGCTCGCGCAGGCGTTCACCCTGGCGCAGCAGCAGGCTGGCACCGAGCGCCAGCAGCAAGGGCGGGCTGTCGCCGATAGGCGAGGCATTGCCGATGTTGCCGCCCAGGGTGCCCTGGTTGCGGATCTGCAGGGAGGCGAATCTCTGCAGCAGGGCGCCGAAGTCCGGATAGTCGGCCGCCAGGGCGGCGGCGCAGTCGGAAAGGGGCGTGGCGGCACCGATCTCGATGCTGTCGTCGGTGACGGTCACGCCGCGTAGCTCAGGTAGGTTGCCCAGGTAGATCAGGGTCTCCAGGCGGCGATGATTCTGGGTGACTTCCAGGGCCAGGTCGGTGCCGCCAGCCAACAGCCGGGCCTCGGGATGGGCCTGGTAGAGGGTGGCCAGTTCGGCGAGGGTAGTGGGGCTATGACTGCGGCTGCCCGCGCCTTCGAGACGGGTCGCGGGCGCGGGGGCCAGGGCTCTCAGCCGCTCCAGGGTCTGCTGCTCGCGGGCATCGAACTGGTCCGGCTGACGGCTGGCGCAGGCCTGCTCGGCGGCGGCCAGGATCGGCCGGTAGCCGGTGCAGCGGCAAAGATTGCCGGCCAAGGCCTCGTGGGTGGCAGCGCCGTCCGGCGCGGCGACGTTCTTCTGCAGGGCGAACAGCGACATCACGAAGCCCGGGGTGCAGTAGCCGCACTGGGAGCCATGGCAGTCGACCATGGCCTGCTGCACGCCATGCAGGCGGCCCTGGTGCTTGAGGTCTTCCACGCTGATCAGTTGTTTGCCGTCCAGCGCCGCGACGAAGGTCAGGCAGCTGTTGACGGTGCGATAGCGCAAGCGGTCGCCATCCGGCTCGGCGAGCACCACGGTGCAGGCCCCGCAGTCGCCGGAGGCGCAGCCTTCCTTGGTGCCGGTCTTGCCGCAGCGCTCGCGCAGGTATTGGAGGACGGTGAGATTAGGGTCGAGCTGCTCTTCGACGCGCAGCTCCTGGTCGAGTAGAAACCTGATCAAGGCCGCTCTCCGCTTGGGGTCATGGATGAATCGATGGTGAGTAAAGTTGACCGATAGGTCAACATTTGTCCTGGCGAATGGAGGGGCTTTGTCGTTTTTGGACATGGGTGTCGGACAGACGACGGTAGGGCTGCGCCTTCCTGGCGCGTCGATGCTGCCTGTGCCCGCTTACGGTGCAAAAAGAAGCCCCGGCCTGTGCCGTGGCAGAATGGCGATGGGATGGCATCAAATCGTCATTGCCCGTGCCGATATAAAAGCATACGGTTCCGTCCCGCCGGCGGAAGTTCCTACCTCTGGTTCAACAGGTCATCGTCGTGCCTACCCCGCTCAATCGTGTCGCCCAGCAGACCTCGCTGGGCTTTTTCGCGCTGGTCATCCTTATCTTCGCCCTGGCGGGAGGGATGTTGGTAGACCTGTGTCTGCGCATCGATGAGCAGCAACGTCAGCATAGTGAGGTGGATGCCCAGCGGGCGCTGGACTCGCGGCAGGATAGGCTGGGTCGAGTCCTGGGCGACTATTCGTTCTGGCAGGAGGCCTATGAGCGAACCTTCAAGAAGGTAGATGCACATTGGGCCTACGACGAAGACAACGTGGGGCCATCCCTCTATAGCGTCTACGGCGTGAACGGGGCCTTCATCCTCGGGCCCGAGGGCTCGACGCGCTATGCCATGGTGAATGGCGCACGCAGCAGGATGCAGCTGGACAGCTGGCTCGGCGCTGACCAGGCGGCGCTGTTGGCCCAGGCGCGGGCGCGCTCGGCCAAGAATAGCTATGCCCAGGGCTATTTCCTCGTCGATGGCAAGCCGGCCAGCGTGACGGCCGCGGTCATTCGGCCGGATGCCAGCTACCAGGATTTCAAGGAGCTCTCCTATCTGGTGTTCGTCGATGTGCTGACGCCGGACAAGCTGGCCGCGCTCGGGCAGCGGTTCGAGTTGCACGGCCTGACGGCCCATCCGGGTGCATTGCCCGCCGACCAACGGCCGATGCTGGTGGTGAGCTCCACTCCGGGTATCGCGGTGACCTTCCGGTGGAGCATCCAGGCCTTTGGGAAGCGGCTGCTGACGCACTTCCTGCCGTTGTTGGCCGGCATGTGCGTCCTGGCATTGCTGTTGGTCTGGTACCTGCGGCGGCGCATTGCCTTGGCCGCGCGCCAGACGGAACTGGCCGAGGATGCGTTGAAGCACAGCGAGCAACGCTTTCGGACAGTGTCCGAGGCCACGTCCGACTGGATCTGGGAGGCCGACGCCGAGCAGCGCCTGGTCTATCTCTCGGAGCGCTTCGTCGCTGTCACCGGCTTTCGGCATGAGGAGTGGCTGGGTCGACCCTTGTATGAATTGCTCGACTACGAGCCATGCCAGCTCGACGAGGTCGCCCAGGCGCCTGCCACCGCGCTCCGGATGCGACGATCGCTGCGTTGTGAGATGCGCGATGCCCAGGCGCGGCCGAGGTTTTCTCAGCTCTCGGCCCAGCCGATCGTCAGCGGTGGGCAACTGGCTGGCTTCCGCGGCACCGTGTGTGACGTCACTGACGAGGTCGAAGCCAAGGCGCGGGTCGAACATCTCAGCCAGCACGATGCCCTCACCGGTTTGGCCAATCGTCACCACTTGCATCGCCACCTGGCGCAGCGCTTCGCCGAAGGCGTTGATACCTCTCACCCCTTGCATCTGCTGGCCATCGATCTGGATCGTTTCAAGCCGGTCAATGATTCCCTCGGACATGCGGCGGGCGATCAGGTGTTGTGCCAGATCGCCCGCGAGTTGCGTGCCACCGCGCGCGACGGTGATCTGGTCGCGCGAGTCGGGGGTGACGAGTTCGTCATCGCGCTGAGTGGCAGCCTGAGCGGCGAGCAGCTGACCGGCCAGTGCAGCCGCATTCTGGACGCCGTCGGCCGTACCATCCGCGTCGGTGAGCACGACATCACCCTGGGGGCGAGTCTCGGCGTCGCCCAGGCGCCGCAGGACGGCGACACTGCCGAGGATCTGCTGCGCTACGCCGACATCGCCCTGTACGAGGCCAAGGCCGCGGGGCGCAATACCCTGAGGTTCTATGAGCCCACTATGAACCAGCGGATTATCGAGCGTCGTCAGCTGGAGACCGAATTGCGCCTGGGCTTGCAGCGCGGGGAGCTGGAGCTGGACTTCCAGCCGCGCTTCGATGCCAGCAGTCAGCGCCTGCTGGGCGCCGAGGCCCTGGTGCGCTGGAATCATCCCGTCCGCGGTCGCCTGGCGCCCGCCGAGTTCATCGCGATGGCGGAGGAGACCGGGCTGATCCTGGGGCTCAGCGACTGGGTCCTGCAGGAGGCCTGCAGCCAGGCGGTGCTATGGGAGCCGGAGCTGATCGTGTCCATCAATCTGTCACCGCTGGAGTTCCAGCGTGACGACTTGGTGGCGCGAGTCCGAGGGGTACTCGAACGCACCGGCATAGCGCCGAGCCGCGTCGAATTGGAGCTGACCGAAAACGTGCTGCTGGATGATGCAGTGGGCGCGCTGGAGTTGATGCAGCGGCTCAAGGCAATGGGGGTGCGCCTGTCGATGGACGACTTCGGCAGCGGTTACTCATCGCTCAGCTATCTGCGCACCTATCCCTTCGATTGCCTGAAGATCGACCGCAGCTTCGTCGCCGATATCGAGGTGAGCGAGAGCAACGCAGCCATCGTCAAGGCCATCGTCAGCCTGGGCCAGGCGCTGTCGCTGACGGTGGTCGCCGAGGGGATCGAGACCGCCGGCCAGCTGGCGCGCATCGCCGATCTCAAGTGCGATCAAGCCCAGGGTTTTCATCTGCAGCGACCCCTGTCCCGGGAGCGTTTCGCCGCGTTGCGAGAGCACTCGATGGCGCTCGACGAAGCCTAGCCACGAGCAACTGAAAGCTCAGGATCGGCGAAGAGCTGTCCTTGCCGCCTATTCAGGCCAGCGCGCTGAGCGGGTCGTGGAGGCTGGCGGGTAGGGTGACGACGGCCTCGGTGCCCCCTGGCCGCTCCCACGCTCGGGTGATGCCGGGTGAACTGTTCGGCGGGATGCCATCAGTCGGGATGGCCAGGACCCGCAGGCGTCGGGCCGCTGGGCGAGAGCCCGATTCGTATGCTGCCGTCTAGTCCGGGCCCTGGCGGAATATCTCTGCAAAGGGCATCAAGTCGTTATCGCCTAGGTCGATATAAAGGCATACGATTCGGGCCGCGCCGTCGTACGGTCCTACCCCTATTCATCCTGCTCCAACAGGTCACTGCTGTGCCTACCCAACTCAATCGTGTCGCCCGTCGGGCCTCCCTTGGCTTCTTCGTCCTGGTCGCGCTGATCTTTGCCCTCGCGGGACTGATGCTGTTCGACCTGTGCAAGCGCATCGACGAGCAGCAACGTCGCCACAGCGAGGCGGACGCCGAGCGGGCGCTGGAAACGCGGCAGGACAAGCTGGGTCGGGTATTGACCGACTATTCGTTCTGGATCGAGGCCTATGCGCGGACCGAGCAGCAGGTCGATGTGGACTGGGCCTACGATCAGAACAACGTCGGGCCGTCGCTCTACAAGAGCTATGGGGTGAATGGTGCCTTCATCCTGGCGCCCGATGGCACGACGCGCTATGCCGTGGTGGGCGGCGAACTCAGCCAGCTACGGCTGGACAGCTGGCTCAAAGCCGACCAGGCGGTGCTGCTTGCCCAGGCGCGGGAGCGCTCGCCCGAGGATGGCTATGCCCAGGGCTATTTCCTCGTCGATGGCAAGCCGGCCAGCGTGATGGCCGCCGTCATCCGGCCGGATGCAAGCTACCAGGATTTCAAGGGGCTCTCCTACATGGTGTTCGTCGATGTGCTGACGCCGGACAAGCTCGCCGAGCTCGGGCAGGTGTTCGAGTTGCACGGCCTGACGGCCCAGCCAGGGGCGCTCCCCTTAGCCGGGCAGCCGACGCTGGTGGTGAGCTCGACGCCTGGTATCGCGGTGACCTTTCACTGGACTATCCAGGCCCTGGGACATCGACTGCTGATGCAGTTTCTGCCGTTGTTGGCCGGCATGTGCGTCCTGGCATTGCTGTTGGTCTGGTACCTGCGGCGGCGCATCGCTCTGGCTGCGCACCAGACCGAAAGGGTCGAGGATGCCCTGCGGCATAGCGAGCAGCGCTTTCGGATGGTGTCCGAGGCCTCGTCCGACTGGATCTGGGAGACCGATGCCGAGCAGCGCCTGATCTATCTGTCGGAGCGCTTCGTCGATGTCACCGGCTTTGGCCAGGAGGAGTGGCTGGGCCAGCCGTTGTATGAATTGCTCGACTACGAGCCGTCCCTGCTCGACGAGGTCGCCCGGGCGCCTGCCACCGCTAGCCGGGTGCGACGACCGCTGCGTTGCGAGATGCGCGATGCCCAGACCAAACCGAGATTTTGCCAGCTCTCGGCCCAGCCCATCGTGACCGATGGGCGCCTGGCCGGCTTTCGCGGCACCGTGTGCGACGTCACCGAGGAGATCGAAGCCAAGGCGCGCATCGAACACCTCAGCCAGCACGATGCCCTCACTGGCCTGGCCAACCGTCATCAGTTGCATCGCCATCTGGCGCAGCGCTTCGCCGAGGGGGTCAGCGCCAGCCAGCCCCTGCATCTGTTGGCCCTCGATCTGGACCGCTTCAAGCCGGTCAACGATTCCCTGGGGCATGCGGCGGGCGACCAGGTGTTGTGTCAGGTCGCGCGGGAGTTACGTGCCAGCCTGCGCGAGGGTGATCTGGTCGCGCGGATCGGCGGAGACGAATTCGTCATCGCGCTGAGCGGCAGCCTGAGCGTCGAGCAACTGACCAGCCAGTGCGGCCGCATTCTGGATGCCATCGGCTGCCCCATCCGCGTCGGCGAGCACGACATCACCCTGGGGGCGAGCCTCGGCATCGCCCGGGCACCGCAGGATGGCCACAACGCCGAGGACCTGCTGCGCTATGCCGATATCGCCCTGTACGAGGCCAAGGCCGCAGGCCGCAACACCCTGAGGTTCTACGAACCGACCATGAACCAGCGCATCCTCGAGCGGCGGCAGCTGGAGACGGAATTGCGCCAGGGCTTGCAGCGTGGGGAGCTGGTGCTGGAATTCCAGCCGCGCTTCGATGCCGGCAGCCAGCGCCTGCTGGGCGCCGAGGCCCTGGTGCGCTGGAATCATCCCGTTCGCGGTCGCCTGGCACCCGCCGAGTTCATCGCGCTGGCGGAGGAGACCGGATTGATCCTGGGGCTCAGTGACTGGGTCCTGCAGGAGGCCTGCAGCCAGGCGGTGACCTGGGAGCCGGAGTTGATCGTGTCGATCAACCTGTCGCCCCTGGAATTCCAGCGTGACGATCTGGTGGCGCGGGTCCGCGGCGTGCTCGAACGCACCGGTATAGATCCGGCCCGCGTCGAGTTGGAGCTGACCGAAAACGTCCTGCTGGATGATGCGTCCGGCGCATTGGAGTTGATGCAACGACTCAAGGCCCTCGGGGTGCGCCTGTCGATGGACGACTTCGGCACCGGCTATTCCTCGCTCAGCTATCTGCGTACCTATCCCTTCGATTGCCTGAAGATCGATCGTAGTTTCGTCGCCAACATCGAGGCGAGCGAAAGCAATGCCGCCATCGTCGAGGCCATCGTCAGCATGGGCCGGGCCCTGTCGCTGACGGTGGTCGCCGAGGGCATCGAGACGGCCGGGCAGCTGGCACTCATCGCCGATCTCAAGTGCGATCAGGCCCAGGGTTTCCACCTGCAGCGCCCGCTGTCCCAGGCGCGTTTCGCCGCGCTGCGCCAGCAGGCGCTGGTGCTCGACGAGGCCTAGCAGCGAACGCCTGAACGTTGAGGGCGGGCGAGGGGCTGGCGGTTCAGGCCAGCGCCCTTAGCTGGTCGTAGAGGCTGGCGGGTAGGGTGATGAGGGCCGCGGTGTCCCCTGGCCGAGCCCGTGTCCGGGTGATGCCGGGCAGGTGGACGCCCTGTGCGGCGAGGCGCGTCAGCTGCGCGCCGAGGCGCTCGGGAAAGCGGTCGTCCAGCAAGCGCGGAGCGATGGCCACTACCAGCAGGCCGGCACCGGGACTGCGCGATCCCTGGCGAAAGTCGCCGGCATCCAGCGACCAGTTCGCCCCGGTGAGCCCGGCGGCCAGGACCTCCACCATCAGGGCGACGTTGGCGCCGCGCGCGCCGCCAAAGGCCAGCAGGGTACCGCGCACCGCGTCACGGGCATTGCGGGTGGGTAGGCCGTTCTCATCCAGCGCCCAGCCCTCGGGGATGGGCACATCGGTCTCGGCCGCGCGCAGCAGGTTGACGAAGGCCGTGGCGCTGCAGGCCTGGTCGATTGCCAGCAGGCGGCCATCGGCGGCCTGGGCGGCGAACGCCAGTGGATTGGTCGAGTAGAGCGCCCGGCTACTGCCCTGGGGAGCCATTAGCGGCGGGCCGTTGGTGAAGGCCAGGGCCACCAGGCCGCGTTCGGCAAGGCGGCGCGGGTAGTAGCCCAGTTCGCCGCAGGTGAAGGCCTCTCGCTGGGCGAACAGGGCCAGGCCGAAGCCGTTGGCCGTTGTACAGAGATCCTCGAAGGCCCGCTCGAAACCCAGCTGGGCGATGCCGCGGCGCGCATCGCTCTGGACCAACGCCGGCGCCGGCCGACTGAGCTGCGGTTCGGCGCGGGGGTCGATACGCCCCTGGCGGAAGCCGTCGAGATAATCCAGCAGGTGGGCGAAGCCGAGGGCGGGCAGGCCGCGGTATTCGGCGGTCAGCGTCGCGGCGGTCAGGGCGGTGGCGACCGCCTGGCTGGCCCCTTGGCGCAGGCAGCAGGCCCGCGCCAGGGTTTCGGCTTCAGGCTGAGTCAGCCTGATCGGCGCCCCATCGGCCTCCCGGCTCATTCGATCAACCGGGGAGCGCCGACGTCGGTGATCTGCTCGTCGAGGCCGTAGTGGGCAACGATCTTGCGCAGGCCACCGTCCTGGTGCAGTTGCTCGATGTAGGCCGACAGCGCCTGGCCCAGGGCTGCGTTCTGCTTGGCGAAGAGAATGGCCGCCTGGCCGGGTTGTTGCGAGGCCTTGACCCTGGGATCGCCGGCGGCGACGTTGATGCTGGCACCCGGATAGGCGCCTTTCTGCTGGGCGGTCTTGGCCACGGCGAAGCTGTCGGTGGCGACGTCGAGGCGCCCCGAGGCCAGGTCCTGGGCCATGGCCACGGGGTTGGGGTAGAGCACCAGGTTGTCGCCCAGCACCTTCTTCAAGTCGGCGACCCAGAGATAGCCTTGTACGGTGCCGACGCGCTTGCCTTCGAGCTGATCGATGCGGCTCAGGTTGTCCTTGGAGATGATCCCCATGACGTCGAGGAAGGTGGGGGCGGAAAGACCCAGCACCTTGGCCCGCTCGGCGGTGCGATACCAGTCGCCGATGCCGACGTCGGCCCGCCGGGTGATCACCGATTGCACCACCGCGGCGGTGTCCACGGTGGTGGCGCGCACGGTCAGGCACTCCTGGGCGGCGAAGCCGTTGAGGATATCGCCCTCCACACCGCCGATCTGGCCGTCGGGGCCGGGGATGGCATAGGGCGGGAAGACGTAGGTCGCGACCTTGAGCACGCCTTTTTCCAGGGTGTCGAAGGTATGCGCGGGCTTGCAGTCGGCCAGGGCGGCGGCGCTGCCGCATAGCAGCAGAGTGGCGAGGGTGAGACGCTTGAAGAGGGTAGCTGCATCGGTCATGGCGGTGGTCCTCGGTATGCTGATCGGCAGGGCGAAGGTCAGGCCCGTTCCGGGGCCAGGCGGCGTTCCAGGTTTCCCACCAGCAGGGCTGCGGGAATGCACAGGGCCGCGTACATCACACCCGCCAGGACCAGCACGGGCATGTATTGGAAGGTGCTGGAGCCGATCATCGAGGCGCGGCTCACCAATTCCGGCAGGGCGATGGTGAAGCACAGCGACGAGGCCTGGAAAATCATGATGGAGAAGCCCAGCAGCGCCGGGATGGCGATACGCAGGGCCTGGGGCAGGATGACAAAGCGTAGGGCGTCGAGCGGGGTGAGGCCGATCACGTCCGCCGCCTCGCGCTGGCCCTGGGCGACGGCGTCCAGGCCGCCCCTGAGGATCTCGCTGGTGTAGGCGCCGGTGCAGTAGGCCAGGGCCAGGGCGGCGGCGCTGTAGGCACTGAGGGTGATGTGCGCGGAGGGCAGGCCGAAATAGAAGTACTGCAGCAGGATCAGCGCCGGGGCGCCCCGTCCCAGTTCCACCACCACCACGGTCAGCCAACGCAGCGGCAGCCTGCGGCTGGACACGCCCAGGGCGAACAGCAGCCCCAGCGGAATGCCGACCAGCAGGGCCAGGGCGGTCACCTGCAACGAGAGCAGCAGGCCGTGCCACAGATCCGGAAACCATTCGACCCAGTTGGCGAGGAGTTCGGTCATCGCTGGATCCTCCGGCCGAGGTGGTCGCCCAGGCGCCGGGCGAACAAGGCCACCGGTACGCTCAGGGCGATGTAGAGCAGGGCGGCCAGGCTGTACACCGGCAGGCCCTGGAAGGTCTGCTGGGTCTGCTGGTAGGCAGCGGCGCTGATGTCGGTGACGCCCAGGGTCGAGGCGATGGCCGAGTCCTTGAGCAGGCCGATGGCATAGGTGGCGGCGGCCGGGATGGCGATGCGCACCAGTTGCGGCAGGATGACGTCGAAGAAGCGCTGCCGGGCGCTGAGGTTGAGCACCAGCGCCGCTTCGTACTGGCCGGCGGGGATGCCGCTGAGGGCACCCCGGTAGACCTCGGCCATATGCGCGGCGGTGATCAGCCCCAGGCCGAGGGTGGCCGCGGCGAAGGGCGACAGGGTCAACCAGCCGCCGCCCAGGCCGAAGAAGATGAAGAACAACCAGACGATGGGCGGAATGGCGCGCAGGGTGAGGATTACCGTAAAGGCGAGGAGGCGCAGAGGCTTGAGTCGGCACACCCGCAGGCCACAGAGCGGAAAGCCCAGCACCAGGCCGATGGCGAAGGCGGTCGCGGTCACCGCCAGGGTCCAGGGAATGCCCTGCAGCAGGGCGAGCAGGATGGCGCCCATCAGCGATTCCTCACCGCGGCCAGGAAGCGCTGGACCCGCTCGTGTTGCGGATGGCGCATGACCTGGGCGCTCGGCCCCTGTTCGATGATGCGCCCGTCGGCCATGACCACCACGCGGTCGGAGACGGTCTCGGCGAAGTGCATCTCGTGGGTGACCATGATCATCGACATGCCTTCCTGGGCCAGCTCCTGCATCACCTTGAGCACCTCCATGCCCAGCTCCGGGTCCAGCGCCGAGGTGGGCTCGTCGAACAGCATCAGCTCCGGGTCCAGAGCCAGGGCACGGGCAATGGCCACACGCTGCTGCTGACCGCCGGAACACTGGCTGGGATAGGCCTTGGCCTTGGCGGCCAGGCCGACGCGTTCGAGTAACAGCATTGAACGGCGATCCGCTTCCTGGCGACTGCGCCCCAGGCTGCGCACCTGGGCGAGGCTGACGTTCTGCAGCACGGTCAGGTGCGGAAAGAGGTTGAAGGACTGGAACACCATGCCGATGCGCCGCCGCAAGGCCACCAGTTGCTGGCGAGAGACCTGGCCGGCCTGCAGGCTCAGGCCTTCCAGGGTCACGCTGCCGCTGGTGGGCGGTTCCAGCTGGTTGATGCAGCGCAGCAGGGTGCTCTTGCCCGAGCCGCTGGGGCCGATGATGGCCAGCACTTCGCCCTTGGCCATGTCCAGGGACACGTCGTGCAAGACCTCATAGGGCCCGAAACGCTTGCCGATGCCTTCCAGGCGCAGGAACGCCGGGCGCTCTTCGGGCTGCTCCGGCGCCGACGACACGGGGGTTCTGACGATACTCATGGCGCTCATCTCGCTCTCCTCGAAGACGCCTCCATAGCGGAGGCGGGGCCATCAGTGCAGGTCGGGATCCAGCAACGGCGTGCGCGACAGCTTCACCGCCCCCGCCGCCGTGATCACCACCTGTTCTTCCAGCTTCACCCCCTCGGGGCCGCCCTGTTCGCCGATGAAGCTCTCCACCGAGACCACCATGTTCTCGGCGAAGGTGCCGTCGTAACCCCAGTCGGCGAAGTCGGTGGCGTAGGCCACGCTGGGGTACTCGTCCACCAGGCCGACGCCGTGCAGCATCATCATGTAGCGGTTATGCCGGTACTTTTCCGGCACCGGCCAGCAGCGCTCGGCGAATTCGCGGAAGCCCAGGCCCGGGCGCAGCAGATTGATGTTCTGCGTCAATTGCTCGGCTGCCGTCTGCAAGAGGTCGCGCTGGCGCGTGGTGGCCGGCTGGCCGGGGCAGACGAAGCTGCGGGAGATGTCCGACAGGTAGCCGCCGGGACCGACCATGTCGGTATCGAAGCAGACCAGTTCCCCGGCCTGGATGGGCTTGTCGGTGGCGTCCTGGAACCAGGGATTGGTGCGCTGGCCGGAGCTGAGCAGGCGGCTTTCGGCCCATTCGCCGCCGTGGGCGACGTTGGTGCCGTGCAGGATGCTCCACAGCTGGTTTTCGGTGATGCCCGGCTGCAGACTGGCGCGCATCCGCGCGATGGCCAGGTCGCAGACGCCCATGGAGACGCGATGGCTGGCCAGCTCCTCGGCCGACTTGATCAGCCGCGCCTGCTCCATCAGCGGCTGGGCATCGTGCAGGCTCACACCCAGGTCCGCCAGCTTGGTGGCGCCCCAGGGGTCGCAGCGGTCCACCGCCAGGCGCCGGTTGCCGCTGCCATGATGCAGCACCAGTTCGGCGACCTCGTGGGCCCAGGAGGTCGCCTTTTCCTCGACCCGCGGGCCGGCCAGGAAATACAGCCAGGGCGTGGCCGGACGGATCTCGTCGATGGTCTCGATGTGTTCGCTGTTGTGCTTGCTGCTGGTGAAGTCGAACAGGATCACCGGACCGTTGGTGGTCACCAGCACGTAGCGACTGGGGGAATGCATGACCCACAGCCCCAGGTTGTTGGTGTCGGTGGCGTAGCGGATGTTGATCGGATCGGCCAGCAGCACGCCGGCGTAGTCATGCTCCACCAGCTGCGCGCGGATGCGCTCCAGGCGATAGCGGCGCAGGGCACGACGGTCGATGGCGGCGTGGGCGCGCAGCAGGCCTTCGTCGAGCGGGGCGAGGTGATGCTCGCTGACGCGGCTGTCCTGGCGAAAGCTGAGGCGCGCGTCGGCGACCGGGTCGAAGCCGGCAAGGGATTCCGGATGCTGCATAAGGACCTCGTCTGGCCAGCCTGGGCCGGCATGTTCTTGTGAGACGTCGAAGAGGCAGTAAGCAAAGGGGTGCAACAAGCTCGCCGCAGGACGAGCCGACCTTCTCAGAGGTCTTTCACCAGGCGCAGCGCGTCGTAGATGGCCGCGTGGGTATTGCGCGAAGAGACCGCGTCGCCGATGCGGAACAGTTGGAAGCGCCCCGCGGGATTGGTGGCGAGCTGCTGCGGTCGGCCGACGATCAGGTCCTGATATTCCACCGCGCCTTCGTTGCTGGCCAGCGGCTTGAGGTCGAAGTAGAGCTCGTCCAGGGGCAGGGTGCCGTGGTTGACCACCACCTGGTCGTAGTGGCAGACCCTTTCCAGGTCGCTGTAGTCGGTGCCGACGATGGCCTTGAGCTGATCACCGTCACGCTCCACGGCCTTCAGGCGGTAGGTCACGGTGAAATGGGTATCGAGCCCCTGCAGGGATCTCATGTAGGGCACCAGGTTCATGCCCATGACCTCGGGGGCGAAGCTGCGGTCGGGCGTCATGATCTCGGTACGGGCGCCGCTACGGGCGATGAACTCGGCCGCCTGTAGCCCGGCGTGGTCGCCGGCGTCGTCGTAGACCAGCACGTTGCGCCCCGGCTTGACGTCGCCGGCGATGATGTCCCAGCTGGACACCACCAGGTCATTGCCGCGTTCGAGTACCTCGGTGTGGGGCAGGCCGCCGGTGGCGACGATCACCACCTCGGGGTCTTCCGCCAGCACCCGCTCGGTGTCCGCCCAGGTGTTGAAGTGGAACTGCACGCCGAGGCGATCGCACTGGGCCAGGCGCCAGTCGATGATGCTCTGCATCTCCTTGCGGCGCTCCGACTGGGCGGTGAGCCGCACCTGGCCGCCGGCCTGCTCGGCCAGCTCCAGCACCACCACCTGGTGACCCCGCTCGCCGGCTACCCGGGCCGCCTCCAGCCCGCCGGGACCGGCGCCGACCACCACCACCTTGCGGCGGGTCGCGGCCTTGGGGATGGTGTGGGGCATGCTGGTTTCGCGCCCGGTGGCGGCGTTGTGGATGCAATAGGCCGCGCCGGCGTTGTAGATGCGGTCCAGGCAGTAGTTGGCACCGACGCAGGGACGGATATCGTCTTCGCGGCCCTCGATCAGCTTGCGCACCAGGTGCGGATCGGTCATGTGCGCGCGGGTCATGCCGACCATGTCCACCAGGCCGGCGGCGATGGCGTGGCGGGCGGTGGCGACGTCGGGGATCTTCGCCGCATGGAAGGTGGGGAAGCCGGTGCGCGAGCGGATCTCGCCGGCGAAGTCCAGGTGCGGGGCGTTGCGCATGCCCTGCACCGGGATGATGTCGGTGAGGGCGGCGTCGGTGGCGATGTTGCCGCGGATGACGTTGAGGAAGTCGATCATCCCGCTGTCCTTGAGCAGCTGGGTGATGGTCAGGCCTTCCTCCTTGGTCAGCCCGCCCTTGGCCACCTCGTCGGCGGTGTAGCGGATGCCGACGATGAAGCGCTCGCCGACCCGGGTGCGAATGGCCTTGAGCACCTCGAAGGTGAAGTGCAGGCGATTGCTCAGCGAACCGCCGTAGGGCTCGTCCAGGTCATTGGTCAGCGGCGACCAGAACTGGTCCATCAGGTGGCCGTAGGCTTGCAGCTCGATGCCATCCATGCCGGCGGCTACCATGCGCTCGGCGGCGTCGGCGTAGTCCTTGACGATGCGCTCGATGTCCCAGCTTTCCAGGCGCTTGGGGAAGGCGCGGTGGGCCGGCTCGCGACTGTGGGAGGAGGACACCACCGGCAGCCAGTCGCCCTTGTCCCAGCGGGTGCGGCGGCCCAGGTGGGTCAGCTGGATCATCACCGCCGCGCCATGTTCGTGGCATTCGTCGGTGAGGTCCTTGAGCCAGCCCACCACCTCGTCCTTGTAGGCCAGCACGTTGTTGAACACTGGAGGACTGTCGCGCGAGATGGCTGCCGAGCCGGCGGTCATGGTCATGGCCACGCCGGCCTTGGCCCGTTCCACGTGATAGGCGCGGTAGAGCTGCTTGGGCATGCCCTCTTCGGGGTAGGCGGGTTCGTGGGAGGTGATGATGACGCGGTTGCGCAGCGTCAGGTGCTTGAGTTGATACGGCTGCAGCAGAGGATCGTTCTTCATGTCCGGGTCCACCAGCGCTCATCAGGTGGAGAGACCTTAAAACCCTCTGTACACAGGTGTCAACTGGCCTGACACAGGTGAACATTTTCCCTTGGCGGACGTTCAGGGGCGCGGTACCATCACGCCATGAACGCACCTGCCCCCGCTGTTATCGAACCCTCGCGCGGCTCCCTGGAGAGCTGGCTCAATGCGGCCTACGAGAGCCTCAAGGACGCGGGCGTGGATGCCGTGCGCATCCAGCCGCTGGCCAAGAAACTCAAGTTGTCGCGCACCAGCTTCTACTGGTTCTTCGAGGATCGGGAGGCGCTGCTGCAGGCGCTGATCGACCAGTGGAAGAACAAGAACACCGGCAACCTGGTGGCCCGCACCGAGGCCTATGCCGAGTCCATCACCGAGGCCATCCTCAATGTCTTCGACTGCTGGCTGGATGCCCGGCTGTTCGATTCCCAGTTCGAATTCGCCATGCGCAGCTGGGCGCTGCAATCGGCCGAGGTGGCGCAGGACATCGCCGAGGCGGATGCCTTGCGCATCGCCGCGCTCAAGGCCATGTTCGACCGCTTCGGCTTCGAGGACCGCGCCGCCGAGACCCGCGCCCGTTCCATCTACCTGACCCAAATCGGCTACATCAGCATGAAGACCGTCGAGCCGCTGGAGTACCGCCTCAAGTTCATCCCCGAGTACCTGAAGATCTTCACCGGCCTGGAGCCGGAGCCGCGCGAGCTGGAGCGGTTCTTCAGCCGTCATCGGCTGGTCGCTCCCACGGCTTGAGGAGTCAACTCAGCCGCGCCCGACCAGGCGTGAGACCCATTGCGCCAGGCGCAGCTTGGCCTTGGAGTAGGGCGGGAACAGCAGCCTGACCGCCAGCCAGGGACCGGCGCGCAGCACGCTGCGTTCGTGGGAGAAGGTGCGAAAGCCTGCCAGACCATGGGCGCTGCCGCTGCCCGAGTGATTCACGCCGCCGAACGGCAGGTTGACCTGGGTGTACTGCTGCATGCACAGGTTGAGGCCGAGGCTGCCGGAACGGGTGCGCGCCAGCACCTGTCGCTGCACCTGCCGGTCACGGCTCCAGAGATAGAGCGCCAGGGGCTTGGGACCGGCATCGATGCGCTGCAGGACGTCGTCCAGCTCGTCGTAGGCGATCACCGGCAGCAGCGGCCCGAAGATCTCCACCTGATCGAGGGGGCTGGCGATGGCCGAGCAATCCAGCAGGGTCGGCGCCAGGTAGCGCCGGGCCACGTCGTGGTCGCCACCGCAGATCAGCCGGGCACCAGCGGCCTGGGCACTTTGCAGCAGCTCGGCGAGGCCGGCCGCGTGCCGCTCGTGGATGAGCCGGGCGAGGTCCGGGCTGGCGGCGGGATCGCTGCCATAGCGCCGGGCCAGCAGGCTGCGGCAGCCTTCGTTGAAGGCGTCCAGCAGGCTGCGATGGACGAAGACATGATCCGGCGCGATGCAGGATTGCCCGGCATTGAGGAATTTGCCCCAGAGCAGCAGCTCCACGGCGGCGTCCAGGTCGGCGCTGGCCTCGACGATGGCCGGCGACTTGCCGCCCAGTTCCAGGGTGACCGACGCCATGTGCTGGGCGGCGGCCTGCATGACCAGGCGCCCGACCGCCGTCGAGCCGGTGAAGAAGAAGTGATCGAAGGGCAGCGCCAGCAGCGCCTGGGCGGTCTCCACGCCGCCCTCGCAGAGGGCCACGGTGTCGGGAGTGAAGGCTTCGGCGACCATCTCCCGCAGCACGGCGTTGATCGCCGGGGTGAATTCCGACGGCTTGAGCACCACGGTATTGCCCGCGGCTAGGGCGGATACCAGGGGGCCGAGCAGCGTCGACACCGGGTAATTCCAGGGCCCGATGATCAGGCAGCGGCCGCGTGGCTGGCAGTGGACCTCGGCCGGACAACCCAGCGAGGTCAGGGTGGCGCCGACCCGGCGTGGCTTCATCCAGCGGCGCAGGTGGCGGCGCGCATGCTGGATCTCTTCCAGCACCGGCATGATCTCGGACAGCTCCACCTCTACCTGGGGCTTGCCGAAGTCCGCACGGAAGGCGACGTAAAGGGCCTCGCGCCGGGCCACCAGGGCCTGGTGCAGGCTGTCCAGCAGGGCGCGGCGCTCCTCGGCGGTCGAGCTGCGCAGGGCCAGCGCCCGTGTGGCCTGGTCGCGGAACAGCTGTTGTGGCGTGGTGACCGCCGAGGTGGGTAGGACAGGATCGAGCAGGGGGGCAGGCATGGTGGGGTCCGCACTGGAGTCGAGAGGCTGGGTAAGGGTAGTGGAGCCGGGCGTGCGCGTCGCTCTCAGCCGGAGCGGCGCAGGCGTCCGCGGCTGGGCAGGCGGCCGGTTCTTTCGCTGAGGCCGAGCAGGGCCAGCAGGCTCAGGGCGAGCAGGCTCAGCAGGGCGCTGGCGAGGGCGGCGGGCCTTACCTCGGCGCCATCCAGCCAGAGCGACGCCAATGCTGGCCCGGCCGCGCAGCCGAGCAGTTGTAGCGACGGCACCAGGGTGGCGGTGCGCCCCCCGGGATCGAGGCTCAGCGCCAGGCCGATCTGGAACGGGGTCAGGGTCTGCCAGAGGAAGGTGAACAGCAGGCAGAGGCCGACGAAGGCCAGGTGCGCGCCCATCGGCAGACCATGGATGAGGATGGCGAGCGTACCCAGCAGCAGGGTCGTCAGCAGCAAGGTGCCCAGCGCCGGTAGCCGGTTCACCAGTCCGGCACCGGCCAGGCCGCCGAGCAGTTGGGCGCCCAGGCTCAGGGCGATCAGTGACTGGGCCTGGCCGGGCTGCAGGCCCAGGGCTTCGCCATAGGGCTCCAGATAGGCCCAGAGCGCGCCGATGGCGGCCAGCTGGGCCCCGACGCAGGCCAGCAGCAGGCTGCGGGGCAGTGTCCAGCCGGAGCTGGACGGGTTGGCCGTCTGGCGTGCGACCGGCGCCAGGCGCCGCGGTAGCGCGGCCAGCAGCGGCAGGGCGAGCGCCGTGACCGCTGCCAGGAGCAGGAAGCCGCCAAGGATGCCGGCGTTGGGCAGTACCCAGAGCGCCAGTACCGCCGCCAGCAGTCCCTGGCAGCCGGTCTGCAAGGCCATGAACAGGCCGGAGAGCCATTCGGCCCGGGGTTGGCGCACCATCAGTGCCACCGCCGCCCAGAGCAGCAGGCCTTCGCCTAGCCCGGCGAGGGCGCGCAGGCCGAGCAAGGGCAGATCACCGACGGCATAGGCGCTGAAGAGGTCGGTGCCGATCGCCAGCAGGATCGCCGGCAGCAGCAGTCGCGGCAGATCCAGGCGCAGGCCCAGGACCTCGCCGAGCATCACGCCCAGGCCGAGGGCGACGATCTCGCCCATCGCCACCAGGCCCAGGCCGTCCAGACTCGCCCGGCCGCTGGTGAAGAGTTCACCGAGTAGCAGCGGTTGCAGGCCCAGGATGAGCAGGGCCAGGGAGCCAAGCAGCAGGGCAGCGGCGACCTGTAGCGGCGGCGAGTGTGGCGTGGCGGTCATGGGACTTCCCTCCGGGTCTCGGTCAGTAGCCGCGGCTTTCGGCCGGCAGCTCGCCGCTGGCGAAGGCCAGGGCGGCATTGCGCTGGTCGCGGGCGAGGCGGCGCGTGGCGATCAGCACCACCCACCACGGCAGGCGAGTGAGCGTGGCACCGGTCGCCTGGGCCAGGGTGTAGGCCTTGGCGCATTTCTCGAACAATTCCGCGTTGAGCGCCGCGCGACTGGCGGTGGTACCCAGGCACAGCGGCCGCTCCGCCAGTAGCAGGACGTTGCCGCCGCCGCCGAGGGCCTCCGGCAAGCGGCGGGCATCGCTCACCCCCGCGGCCATGCGGCCCAGATGGCGCGCCTGCTCGTCGAACAGCATGGGCAGGCAGCCGCCGAACGATGCCACGAGCGGCCCGTAGCTGCCCGCGCCCTGGATGATCGCGCCGACGTCCGGGCGCGCGCGGTAGACGACCGCATGGTCAGCGGCATCCAGAAAAGTCTGGCCGAGCGATGTCTCCGTCGGCTCGGCATCCGCCAGGGTGCCGTACCAGAAGGTGCCGGTAGCCGGTACGCGCAGCGATAGCGCAACCGCCGGGAGCTCGCCGCGGCGTACCAGGCGCTGCTGCAGGTCGAGCCACTGCTGATGGAGGGCGAGGCGCATGGATAGGGGCCTCATACCAGCTGGAAGACGCGGTCGAAGCGTTCCAGGGCGTCATCGATCACGGCATCGGTGTCGGCCAGGCTGGTGTAGATACGGCTGCCGGCCAGGGTGATCAGCCCGTGGGCGGTGTAGGCGGCGCCCATCTCTTCCATCATGTGCTTGCGCGCCTTGGCTTCGTTGCGCACCCGCAGCAGCTTGAGCGGATTGCTGGTGTCGAGCAGCAGCACCCCGGAGGTCTGCAGGTGCACGATGGAGCCCAGGTTGTAGGCCACGTAGGGCAGGTTGCGCCGCTGGATGATCTCTTCCAGCCCCTGGCGTAGCCGATCGCCAGCGCGGCCGGCCTGGCCGGCGGCGTCGAGGCGCTGGATTTCCTTGAGGGCGTAGTAGCCAGCCACGCAGCAGAGCGGGTTGGCCGACAGGGTCCCCCCTACGAAGGCCCGCTTCGACGAGGTGCCGATACCGCCCACCAGCAGTTGCATGACCTCTGCCTTGCCACCCAGGGCACCGGCCATGGGATAGCCGCCGGTGAGGCATTTGCCCAGCACGGTGAGGTCGGGCAGTACCTTGAAGTAGGCCTGGGCACCGCCCATGCCAGCGCGAAAACCGGTCACCACCTCGTCGAAGATCAGCAAGGCGCCGAATTCGTCGCAGAGCTTGCGCACTTCGCGGTTGAAGTGCGGATGCACCGGGCGGGTGCCGCTTTCCGGCCCGAAGGGCTCCACCAGTACCGCCGCGGTGCCGCCGCGCAGGCGATTGAATTGCAGGCGGCGGCGCAGGGCGTCGAGGTCGTTGGGCGGGCTCTCCTGGGTGTGGGCGGTGGCGCCACGGGGAATGCCGAGGGCCTCCATCCGCCCGGTGCCGGGCAGGCGCATGCCGTACACCAACTGGTCGCTCCAGCCGTGGTAGGCACCCCCGATCTTGATGAGCCAGCGGCGGCCGGTGTAGGCCCGCGCCAGGCGCACCGCGGCCATGGCCGCCTCGGTACCCGAGCCCAGCAGCCGTACCTGGTCGATGCCGGGCACGCTCTGGCAGACCAGTTCGGCGAGCTTGACCTCATACTCGTGCAGCAGCCCGGTGACCGGTCCGCATTCGGCGAGGATGCGCTGCACCTGCTCGCGGACGCCGGCATGGTTGGAGCCGAGCAGGGTGGGGCCGCCCGCCTGCAGGAAGTCGATGTAGCTGTTGCCGTCCACGTCGGTGAGATGGGCACCCTCGGCCTGGGCGATGGCCAGGGGAAAGGGATGGTTGAAGGCCAGGTTGTGCTGCACGCCCCCCGGAATGAATTGCTTGGCGCGCTCGGCCAGGCGCCGGGAGCCCTGGCAGCGCTCGTCGAAATAGCCCATGACCTTGGCCAGGGCGTCGCGGCGCAGTGGGCGCATGGGTTGCTTGACCAGTTCGGCGAAGCGGCGATAGAGGGTGTCGGTATCCGGCCAGGCGGTGAGCGCGGGCGGGCTGGGTAGCAGGGGTGGCGTGGTCAGGGGCTGGTTCATGGCGGACCTCATGACGGGGAGGAGGCGGTGAAGGTGGTCAGCAGGCGCTGGCGCGCCAGGCTGTCGGCGGCACAGAGACCGGGGCGATTGGCGATGCGCCGGACGAGGTAGTGCGCGCAGAAGGCTTCCAGCTGCTCCAGCACCGCCAGGGTCTGGTGGGCGTTGGCGCCGTAGCAGAGCACCCCGTGGTTGCGCAGCAGATAGGCCGGACTCTTGGCGGTGAGGGCGTGATCCAGGCGCTTGGCCAGCCAGCCGGTGCCGGAGGGGGCATAGCCCACCAGCGGCAGCCGGCGGCCCAGCGCAGGCCAGCGCTCTGGGTCGTCGACGGTCAGGGCTTCGCCCAGCAGGGTGCAGGCACTGGCCAGCGGCTGGTGGGTATGCAGGCTGCACCCGGCGGCGGGAAAGCGCCGCAGCACCCGGGCATGCAGCCCGGTTTCCACCGAGGGCGCGCGGTCGCCTTCGAGCTGGTGCAGGTCGGCCAGCCGTAGGATGCAGACGTCGTGCGGACGCATCTCGTAGTAATCGAGGGCGGACGGGGTGACCGCGATGCGCTGGGCGTCCACCCGCAACGCCAGGTTGCCGCCGGTGGCGGCGAAGAAGCCGCGGCGCACCAGGTGCAGGCAGAGGTCCACTACCTGCTCGCGCAATTCGAGGGTATCGCTCATGGTCGGGCTCCCTGGTTGGGGTTGAGGCGGCGGTACAGCGGTGCCAGGCGGCGGCGGACTTCGAGGAAGGTGGCGTAGCTGTCGTCGTAGCGTGCGCGTGCCTGGGGACAGGGCTGGTAGAGACGGGGCGCCCGTTGCAGGTCGGGCACGTCACTGAAGGCGAGGGCGCCGATGCCGGCGGCGGCGATATAGGCCGAGCCGCGGGCATTGGCCTGGATGGGCGCGTCGGGCTGGGCGATCACCTGGCCGGTGACGTCGGCCATGATCTGGCACCAGAGATTGGACTGGGCGCCGCCGCCCACCGCGGTGATGCGCTCCGGGCGGCGGCCGAGAAAGCGGCCGAAGGGCTCCAGCATCCAGCGGGTGTTGAGCGCCACCCCTTCGAGGAAGGCGCGGATGATGTCTTCGCGGGTGTGCTCCAGCGACAGGTTGATCAGGGCCGCGCGCAGGCTGGGATCGTCCACCGGGCTGCGCTCGCCATACAGCCAGGGGGTGTAGAGCAGCCCACGGGCGCCAGCCGGCACCCGGGCGGCGATGCGGTCGAGCAGGGCATAGAGATCCGGGTGCTGTTCGTCGCTGAGCAATTCGTCCGGGTGGTAGAGCACCTTGTCGCGCAGGAACGACAGGTTGGCGCCGGCCGCGGTCTGCAGCGCCATGGCCAGGTAGCGGCCCTTGACCGCACTGGGCACGGCGGCCATGTGGCGCAGCACATCGGACTTCTTGAAGGGCACATGGGCGCCCAGCCAGGAGGAGGTGCCCAGGTAGAGGTGCGGAGCGAAGTCTGCCACCGCCGAGCCCACCGCCACCGCCGAGGTGTCCACCGAGCCGGCCACCACCGGGGTGCTGCGCGGCAGGCCGAGCTGGTCGGCCACCGCGCCGGTCAGGGTGCCGATCACCTCCGCCGAATCCACCAGGTCGGGCAGCTTGTCGCGGTCGAAGCCCAGGGTGCGGATCAGCCCGGCGTCGTACTTCACCTGGCGCGAATCGCGGTTGTCGGTGATCCAGGCGGTGCAGATGGAGTCCGCGGTGGCACAGCAGCGACCGGTCAGGCGCAGATTCATGAAGTCGAGGACGTTGAGAAACTTCACCGTGCGCTCGTAGCGTTCCGGCTGGTGGTCCTGCAGATAGGCGATGTGCCCGGCGGAGTCCTTGCCGGAGAGCGAGGGCGCGCCGCCGGTCAGGCGAATCCAGCGCCACAGCTTGAAGGGTGAGTAGCCGGCCACCTTTAGCCGACCCCCACCGACGCGGCGCGCCACCGACTCGGCGCCGCGCATGTCCAGCCAGAGCAGGGCGCGACCCAGGGCCTGACCATTCGCATCGACGCAAACGGTGCCTTCGGTCTGGGTGGAGCAGCACACCGCCACCACCCGCCGCCGCCGCGCCGGATCGGCGGCCAGCAATTCGCCGGCGCCACGCAGGAAGGCCTGCCACCAGTCCTCCGGTTCCTGTTCGGCGCTGTGCCCCTCGACGTGCAGGGCGACGCCATGGAAGGTCCAGGCGACCACCTCGCCGCCCAGGGTGACCAGGGCGCTCTTGCAGCCGGAGGTACCCAGGTCCACCACCAGCACCAGGCCGTCGAGGGCGGTGGCCTGGGCCGGCGCGGGTGGGGTGGCGAAGACGTGAGGTTTCATGGGTGCCGACTCAGAAGGGGCGGGCCACGGACAGCACCCAGCGGGCCTCGTCCGTGGCGCGCTGATGGTCACCGTCTTCGGCGAGGTAGAGTTCGCGCGCCCGGGTATGGGGGCTGAGGTAGTCCAGGCCGAAATCGAAGCCCCAGTGGCGATGCACCAGCCCGACCCCGTAGTCGCTGAAGTTGGCCTCGGAGAAATTACGGATCTGCTGGTAGCCGGCGTGCAGCTTGAGACTGGTGCGCGGCGTCAGCTCGTAGCGATAGTCCAGGTCGTAGAGCAGGCTGCCGCGAGAGTTGTGCTCGCCCTTGGCATAGCACTCCAGGCCCTTGGTGGGATCGGCGTTGAATTGCAGCTGGGCGCCGCAGACCCCGGCCGTATTGGCGCCGCGGTAGTTTTCCGAGAGCACGTTGAGGATGCGCCCTTGCAGCGCCCCATAGCCGATTTCCAGCACGGCGAACTGGCTGTTGTAGTTGGTGCTGTGGACGCCCCCTGGCTCGCCGGTCTCCGGATCGATGCGACTGGGCGCCTTGAAGTGGGCACCGGGAAAGAATTCGCCGGCCAGGCCCACGCCGAAGTGCCAGGCCTCCGGGTCGCCGAATCTATAGCCGCCGGCCAGCAGCACGCTGGCGCCGTCGCCGTCGAGAAACTGCTTCTTGCTCACGGTGCCGAATTCGGCCAGCCCGATCAGGCCGCTTTCGTGGGCCAGCTCCAGGGTGACCTTGGCGCCCGGCCGATTGAGCGAGTCGGAGATGCCGCGGGTGCGGACATCCGAGAGCAGCCGCGGGGTCACGGTGAGGGAATAGCTGGCCAGGTCATCGTCGGCCTGGACCGCTGCGCTGGCGAATGCCAGGCATGCGAGGGCCGCCGCCTGGGTGCGGTGAAGAATCCGGTTCATGGGGTCGCTCCTGGCGGTGGCTTAGCTGCAGCGAGGGGTGGTGGGCAGGGCGCTCAAGGGGGTCAACTGTTCGGTCTTGCCGAGTACCTCGGTGCCGACGTAGGCCCGGATGTTGAGGTCGTCGCCCTTGCGGCGGACGTAGCCTTTGTACTTCTTGCCATCACGGGGATCGAACACCCAGCCGTCGCGCCAGGTACCCTCGTCGTTACGGGTCATCTGCAGGATGCGCGTGCCGCAGGTATCGTGGGCATTGCCGGCGTCCTTGTCCCAGACGATGGTGCCGCACAGGGCCGCGGCGTTGTCCGCGCAGGGCTCCACGCGCACCGCCGCGCCCTGATCGGCCGTGAGCCACAGGCCCTGGACCGGCGCGGGGCTCGCCGCCTGGGCGAGGGGGAGCTGAACGGCGAGAAGGAAAGCTGCAAGCGCGAAGGACGGTTTCATGGTGAGACTCCCGCTGATTGTTGTGGTTGTGGCTGGAGGCAGTTCAAGGTCTTTTTAGCTGTTATGATAGTCATCGCTACACGATAGTTATAACTATCATTTTTGCGCCTCGCAAGGGGTTTTTCTTCTCATCAGGAAGCGTTCATGGCTGCCAAAGATTCCGCGTCATCGTCTCGCGCCACGCCCAAGGCTCGCCCCAGTCAGCAGCGCGCGGCGGAAACCTACGAGCGCATCCTCGCCGCGGCTGCCGAGGTGCTGTGCGAGGTCGGTATCGAGCGCCTGTCGACCAATCTGGTCTGCGAGTGCGCTGGTCTGACGCCGCCCGCGCTGTATCGCTATTTCCCCAACAAATACGCGCTGCTGGAGGAGCTGGGTCGCCGCCTGCTGGAGAAGCAGAACGCGCAGATCGCCCCCTGGATCGACCCGGCGCTGCTGGCCGGGCCCCTGGAGCCGGTGGAGGAGGCCCTGACGGGTCTGTTGCTGGACACTTACCGCGTCACCGCGGAAACGCCGGGCGGGATGTGGATTCTCAAGGCGCTAAGGGCCGTGCCATCGCTCGAGCACGTGCGGCTCGATTCGCACCGCCGGGTAGCGGCGCAGCAGGCCGAATTGCTCCGGGTGATCCTGCCGACCGTGCCGGCGGAGGAAATCGCGCAGGTTTCGCGCATCGTGGTGGAGCTAATCCACTCCACCGTGGAACTGCTGTTCGACGAGGAACTGCCGGCGCAGAGCACCTGCCGCACGGTGTCGGCCATGCTGACCGGCCACCTGCAGCGGCTACGGGGTGGATGAATACACCCAAGGGCGAGCGTTGATTTCCGCTGCGATCTCGCTGGCTTACCCGAGAGGGTGACCCTTCCAGGCGTCGTCTCCACGCCTTTTTTCCAGCCAAAGCCAGAGCTCGAACAGCCAGCGAACGGCATGGGCGATGCAGGCAATGCCCGCGAACAGCACATGAAAGAGGGGGATCAATAGGCTTCCCAGACCGTCAGCCTGTCTCATGCTGAATTCCCGGCTGGCGCGGGACTGGATGACGCTAGGCCCACTTGAGCTGCGGGCCTTCCAAGGGGCGACGGCGTCATCAGGCCACGCGGAAGCGCCCCACCAGCGCCTGCTGTTGCTCGGCCAGGCGGGCCAGCTCGCGGCTGGTGACGGCGGTCTGCTCGGCGCCGGCGCTGACCTGGATCACCAGGTCGTTGATGTCGTTGACGTTGCGGCTGATCTCTTCGGCGACCTGGCTCTGCTGCTCGGCAGCGGAGGCCACCTGGATGGTACGGTCGTTGATCAGGGTCACGCCCTCGGCGATCTCGCCGAGCAACTCGCCGGCCCGCACCACGTTGCTGGCGCCGGTCTGCACCTGGCTCAGGGTTTCCTGCATGGCCTGGGTGGCGCGGTCGGAGCCGGCCTGCAAATGGCTGATCATCTGTTGGATGTTGCCGGTGGACTGCTGGGTCTTTTGCGCCAGGGCGCGCACCTCGTCGGCCACCACGGCGAAGCCGCGGCCCGCCTCGCCGGCGCGAGCGGCCTCGATGGCAGCGTTGAGTGCCAGCAGGTTGGTCTGTTCGGCGATACCGCGGATCACGTCCAGCACCGAGGAGATGGAATCGCTCTCCTGCTTGAGCTCGGCGATGATCGCCGAGGTGCGCTCGGCCTGTACCGACAGTCCCTGCACCAGGTCGATGGTGGCCTGCAATTCGCGGCGACCCTGGCTGGTATTGCCCTCGACCTGCCGCGAGCCTTCGGCGGCCTCGGTGGTGCTGCGGGCGACGTCCTTCACGGTCGCGCTCATCTCGGCGATGGCGGTGGCCACCTGGTCGGTCCCCTGGCGCTGCTGGGCGACGTTCTGACTGGTCTGGACGGCGACCGCCGAGGCTTCTTCGGCCGCGGTGGCGACCTGCACGGTGGCCGCGCCGATCTCCTGGATCACCTGGCCGAGCTCCTGGCTCATCTGGTTGAGGTTGCCGGTGATGGTGCCGAATTCGTCCTTGCCCTGGTAGGCGCAACGGGCGGTGAGGTCACGGGCGGCCAGGCGGGTGAGGGTGCCGTTGACCTGCTCGACCGCCTGCTTGATGTTGCGGATGATCACCCAGGCCAGCGCCGAGACGGCCACCAGGACCACCAGCACCAGGCCGAGGGTGGTCCAGAGATCGCGGCTGGCGCCGGCTCGCGCCTGTTCGGCCAGGGCGGCGATGCTGGCGCTCAGGTCGCCCTCCACCTTGACCATCAAATCGATGCGCTGGGTGGCCAGGTTGAACCACTCCTCGGGCTTGACGCCCAGGGCTTCGCCCAGGGGCACGTCGAAGGCCAGCTGCTGCAGGCGGCTGACTTCCAAGGCGCTCGGTTGCTTGAAGGCGGCGTCGAGCTGCTGGATGAATTCCGGTGTGGCCTTGCGCTGGAAGGCGTCGGCATAGGCGGAGAACTCGCCCAGATTGCGCGCGAAGCGCGACAGCAAACCTGCGTCGAAGCGATTCTGGTTGAACGCCAGGCCCAGGAGTACCCGCTCGCGGCCCGCTCGTTCCTTCATCTCGACGAACAGGTTCAGGGCACCCAGCGCACGGAGGATGGCCGGGTCCTCGACCCCGGCTTCGAGGGCGTGGGTGTAGCCGATCAACGCCTTGATGAGGTCGGTATAGGCGGTACCGGACTGGGTGGTGGTGAGTCCCAGGCCATCGACCTTGGTCCTTAGCTCAGGCAGGCCATCCAGGGTCCGCAGTACGCTCTGGAGCGCGGCATCATCGCCGCTGGCCATGGCCCGCAGGTCGCTTTGGGCCTGGTCGCTGTCCTGGCGGAAGCTCTTGAGCTTGTCCTGCATCGTCTTGCCGCCGCTGCCGAGGAACACCCCACTGGCGCCGCGTTCGCGCTGCAGACGGGTGACCACGGCGCTGATGCGCTGGGCGGCGGCGCTGGCGGTCACGGTGTGTTCCATCTCCTTGAGCGTCCGATAGCGCTCGGCGGTATAGAAACTGGAAATCACCAGGAAACCCGCCAACGGCAAGAGCAGGATCAACAGGAGTTTGGTGCTGAGCGGGGCATTCCTGAGCATGGGTCGATTCTCTGGCTTCGAACGGTCGCGCGGCGGGCATGAAGGCGGTGGGCGGCCAGGCAGTGCGCTGGCCTTTCCGGGGTGTCGGCAGGTGGCGGAGAAGCTTAATAGTCAAGCTAGTCTGTGGGATGACTAGCGGGATCGGCGGCACGGCGGCTCGCAGGCGGCGCCGTATCTAGTACGGCGGCGCGAGTCCATTGGCGTGCCCGACGTTGAGCGTCGGTCTAAATCAGCCCAGTTGTGCCTTGAACAGCAGGGCATAGCCCAGCACCAGCAACGGCCACCCCACCACCGGCCCGAACAGCAGCCGCCACAGCCACAGCCGGGGCACGAAGCCGACGCCGTGGACCAGCCCGGCGGAGACACCGAGCATCACCGCCATCAGCAGCGGATGGCTGTAGTGGCCGCTGGCGTCGAGCATCAGCCCTGGGTGGATCAAGAGCAGCAGCGCCAGGGGGCCCGCCAGCAGCAGGGACAGCGTCCGCCCCAGCGGGTGGACGCGGGGTAGGGCTTCAGCATTCGGCGTCGTCATGGACGTCCAGCTCCCGGGTGCTTTCCAGCCAGAGGGCGTTGATGATGCCGAAGCTCGCGGCGAGCAGGACACCGAGAATCCAGGTGAAGTACCACATGGCGAATCTCCTTGCAGGTGGCTCGATCAGTAGAGGCCGTGGGGGTTGGCGTCGATGTAGCGGTCGTCGACCTTGCCCCACATCCGCCGGTAGCTCCACAGGGTGTAGGCCAGGATGATGGGCACGAAGATCGCCGCGGCGACGAACATGATGCTTAAGGTGCGCTGGCTGGAAACGGCGTCCCAGACGGTAAGGCTCGACGCCGGGTCCAGGCTCGACGGCAGCACGAAGGGGAACAGCGCGCAGCCGGCGGTGGCCAGCGTACCGACGATGCCCAGGGCGGTGCCGGAGAAGGCGAGGCCTGCCTGGCGCCAACTGCTGCCGAGCAGCGCCAGGACGCTGCCCAATACGGCCACGACCGGGGCGATCAGCGTCAACGGCTGGGCCTGATAGTTGGCCAGCCAACCCGGATTGCCGGCGGTCACCACCTTGTGCAGCGGATTCAGGGCGCTGGCCGGATCGCCCTGGCTGACCAGCAGGTAGCCCTCGAAGCCATAGGCCAGCCAGACCCCGGCCAGGCCGAAGGTGGCCAGGTGCAGCAGGGCGCAGAGGCCGGTGGCGCGGCGGGCGCGCTCGCCCAGGGCCTCATGAGTGCGCAGCATCAGCCAGGCGCCGCCATGGGCGCAGAGCATGGCCAGACTGACCAGCCCGCAGAGCAGGGCGAAGGGATTGAGCAGGGCGAAGAAGCTGCCGTGATAGCTGGATCTCAGGGTGTCGTCGAGTTGGAAGGGCACCCCCTGGAACAGGTTGCCGAAGGCAACCCCGAACACCAGCGCCGGGACCAGGCTGCCAGCGAACAGGCCCCAGTCCCAGGCGTTGCGCCAGCGGGCGTCGTCCAGCTTGCTGCGGTAGTCGAAGCCGACCGGCCGCAGGAACAGCGCGAAGAGCACCAGCAGCAAGGCCCAGTAGAGCCCGGAGAAGGCGGTGGCATAGACCAGCGGCCAGGCGGCGAAGAGGGCGCCGCCCGCGGTGATGAACCACACCTGGTTGCCATCCCAGTGCGGCGCGATGCTGTTGATGGCGGCGCGGCGTTCCTTGTCGGTCTTGCCGATCAGCGGCATCAGGATCATGGCGCCCATGTCGAAGCCGTCGGTGAGGGCGAAGCCGATCAGCAGCACCCCGATCAGTACCCACCAGCTGAGCTTGAGCACTTCGTAGTCGAACATGGCGGTCTCCTCAGACGTTGGCCGGGGTAGCGGGTTTGGCCACGGCGGCCTGGCGCAGGGCGTCGCCCACCTGGGCGGCGCGTTCGTGGAAGTAGCGGCCGGTATGCAGGCTGCTCGGGCCGCGGCGGGCGAAACGGATCATCAGGTAGAGCTCGACGATCAACAGCAGGGTGTAGAAGGCCACCAGGGCGCCGATGGAGCCCAGCAGGTCGCCCGCAGCCAGGGTCGAGGCCGACAGATGCGTGGGCAGCACCTCGCTGATGGTCCAGGGCTGGCGACCGTGCTCGGCGACCCACCAGCCGGTCTGGGTAGCGATCCAGGGCAAGGGCAGGCTGACTAGCGCCCACTTCAGCAGCCAGGGCTTCTGGAGTTCGTTGCGGCGGGTCGAGGCCCAGAAGGCGCAGACGAACAGCGCCAGCATCAGCACGCCACAGGCGACCATGAGGCGGAAGGTCCAGAACAGGCTGGCGACGCCGGGAATGGTGTCCAGGGCGGCCTGGCGTACCTGTTCGGGCGTGGCCGTGGTGGGATCGTTCACGTACTTCTTCAGCAGCAGGCCATAGCCAAGGTCGTGCTTGCGGGCGTCGAAGGCGGCGCGAGTGGTGGCCGTATCGTTACCGGCGCGTAGCTGCTCCAGCAGCGCATAGGCCAGGGCGCCGTTGCGGATGCGCGCCTCGTATTGCTTGACCAGATCCTTGATGCCGGTGACCGGTTCGGTGGTGGAGCGGGTGGCGATCAGGCCCATCAGGTAGGGGATCTTCACCGCATAGTCGGTGCGCATCTCCTGCTGGTTGGGAATGCCGAACAGGGTGAAGGAGGCGGGGGCTTCCTCGGTGTTCCACTCGGCCTCGATGGCGGCCAGCTTGACCTTCTGCACCTCGCCCACGCGATAGCCGGATTCGTCGCCCAGTACGATGACCGAAAGCACCGCGGCCATGCCGAAGGCGGCGGCCACGGCGAAGGAACGCCGGGCGAAGCCGATGTCGCGACCCTTGAGCAGGTAGTAGCTGGAGATGGCCAGCACGAAGATGGCGCCGGTGACATAGCCCGAGGCCACGGTGTGGACGAACTTAACCTGGGCGACAGGGTTGAGCAGCAGGGCACCGAAGTCCGTGAGCTCCATGCGCATGGTCAGGTAGTTGAATTCGGCGCCCACCGGATTCTGCATCCAGCCATTGGCCACCAGGATCCACAGGGCGGAGAGATTCGAGCCCAGGGCCACCAGCCAGGTCACCAAGAGATGCTGGCCCTTGGAGAGCCGATCCCAGCCGAAGAAGAACAGGCCGATCAGCGTCGATTCCAGGAAGAAGGCCATCAGGCCCTCGATGGCCAGGGGCGCGCCGAAGATGTCGCCGACGTAGTGGGAGTAATAGGCCCAGTTGGTGCCGAACTGGAACTCCATGGTCAGGCCGGTGGTGACGCCCAGGGCGAAGTTGATGCCGAACAACTTGCCCCAGAACTGGGTCATGTCCTTGTAGACCTGTTTGCCGGTCATCACATAGACCGACTCCATGATCCCCAGGATCACCACCAGCCCCAGGGTCAGGGGCACGAAGATGAAGTGATACAGCGCGGTCATGCCGAATTGCAGGCGTGACAGGTCCACGACGGATTCCGAGATCATCCCGGCAATCTCCTCAACTAAAAGAAAGGGGTGCTAGTCCAGCAGGTGGGCGCTGACCGCCCGGGCGGCGTCGGGCGGCACCGTGGGGGCGCTGAACCAGAGGCTCTTGATCACCAGCAGCAGCGCCAGCTTGAAGAGCAGGATGACCAGCAATTCCTTGACCAGGCGTCCGTTCATGGTGACCTCGCGAGCCGTGGCGCCGCTCCAGGACGGAGTGGCGGTTGCATGCAGGATGCGCCTGCTGGCCCTGGGCAAAACTGATCCAGGTCAATTGGCCAGTGGCCAGCACCTGGGGCAGGTTGTCGCAGTCGTTCAGGTGGGGTTCAGAGGGGTTAAGACGGTGTTAAGACAGCGGGGCGCACAGTGAAGCCGTCACTGACGCCAGACCGCTTCCTTGTGGCGACGCCAGGCCCGAGTCTTCGACAGGAGGAATCATCATGTCCATGAACGTCTTCAACAAGATGGCCGCCCTCGCCATGCTCAGCACCGCCAGCTATGCCGCCATGGCCAGCGAACTCAACGAGCGGCGTAACCAGGTCATGCCGCAGTCGAAGGTGGCGGAGGCGGATATCGCACCGGTCCAGCAGGTGACTCCCGTCGGCTGGGATCGCGTGCTCGATTCCAAAGCCTACGGCCCGGTCTCGGTGCGTTACCAGGCCCGTGCCGTGAGTCCGGACGTCTTGCGTAGCGCCGTGCTCGGCTAACGAACTTCTGCCACGCGGTCCGCGTCTCCCGCGGATCGCGGCTGAGCCTAGGCCGTCAGGTGCGTGGAGGCTTCCTCCAGAATCTGCTGCAGTCGGCGTGACAACTCGTCGACGGAATAGGGCTTGTGGATCAGCTCGAAGCCCTGGGTGCCATTGGTGGCGAGGACGTGGCTGTAGCCGGAGGTCAGCAGGATGGGGAGGCTGCGATACAGCCGGCGGATTTCGATGGCGAGTTCGAGGCCGCTCATGCCCGGCATGACGACATCCGAAAAGACCACGTCGTAGTGGTTCGGCTGCTCGACGAGCAGGGCCAGGGCCTGGTCGGCGGTCGTGGCCAGCACCGGGTGATAGCCCAGATCCCGCAGCGAATCGACGGCGAAGTTGCCGACTTGGACGTTGTCTTCGACCACCAGCACACGCGCGCCATGGCCATCGGCTACCGCCAGGGTTTCGCTCACGAGCAGAGGCGCGGCCTCGCCGCTCGCCTGCGGTAGATAAAGGTGGAAGGTCGTACCCCGGCCGACCTCGCTCGCGACCCGGATCTCCCCACCCGATTGCTTGATGAAGCCGAACACCTGGCTCAGCCCGAGCCCCGTGCCCTTGCCCACGCGCTTGGTGGTGAAGAAGGGTTCGAAGATCTGCGTGAGATGCTCCGGGGCGATACCGCTGCCATCATCCGCGATGGAAACCACCACCGAGGGGGTGGCGACCGCGCACGGGACAGCGCTGGTGGGCAGGTCGCTCACGGTCTTGACGCTGATGGTCAGGGTTCCGCTCCCCTCCATGGCGTCTCTTGCATTGACCACCATGTTGACCAGCGCGGTATCGAATTGGCCCGGATCGGCGTAGACCAGGCAGGGCTGCTCGCAGAGGTCGAGGGTGATAGTGATGCGTGATCCCAGCAGCGTCCCCAGCATGTCGTGCAAGGCGCGGACGTTGGCGCTCGCCGAAAACACCTCGGGTGTGAGCGCCTGGCGTCGGGCGAAGGCCAGCAACTGGCCCGTCAGCTTCGCCGCCCGATCGACCGTGGTGGAAATGGCGCCGATATAGAGTTCGCGGCGTTCCTCGTTCAGCTTCGGGCGCTTGAGCAGGTCGCAGGATGACTTGATGACCGTCAGCAGGTTATTGAAATCGTGGGCCACGCCACCGGTAAGCTGACCGATCGCCTCCATCTTCTGCGCCTGGCGCAAGGCATCCTCGGCCGTCGCCAGGTCCTGTGCCTGCTGCCGTTGCTGGGACACATCGCGGACCGTGGCGTAGATCAGATCGGCGTTACGCACGGCATTCCAGGACAACCACCGGTAGGAACCATCGCGGTGGCGGTAGCGGTTCTCGAAACTGATCACCGGCTCCCCCTGCTGGAGATCGGCCAGCGCCTGGCGGGTGGCGACCAGGTCATCGCTGTGGACGAAAGCCATGAACGGCTGGGCCTTGAGTTCCTCGATCGTCCAACCCAGCGTCATCACCCAGGCCGGGTTCAGGCTGAGGAAGAAGCCCTCGAGGCTCGCCACGCACAGCGGGTCGTTCGAGCATTTCCAGATCTGATCCCGCTCGGCGGTGCGCGCCGAGACCTGGCGTTCCAGGTCGTCGTTGAGCGTCGCGATCGCCTCGGCCCTGGCCTGCTGCTCCCGCTGGGCAAGGACGCGAGCGCTGATATCGCGCGAGATGCAGACGATCTTCGACTGGTCGGTGCCGGCAACCTCGAAGGGCGAACAGGAGACTTCCCACCAGCGTGGCTCGCCTCGAGCCGTGGGACAGAAGCCCTCGACTCGCGTGGTCTGGCCCCGGCCTGCTCGCTCTACGGCCTGCCTGATCTTCTTGCCTTCTTCTTCCGGCCAGAGCGAGGCGTATTCGACTCCCATGACCTGATCCACGGACTGCAACTGATTCAGCTCCAGGCCCTGGATGTTCATGAATTCGATATGCCCCTCGGCGGAGAGGACTTTCACGCAATCCAGGCTGGCCTTGAGCAGGCTGCGCGAAAAGGCCTCGCTGTGCAGCACGTTGCGGGCGGCGTTGAAGCGCCGTTGGGCGCCGATCTCCAGCGCGATCATGCCGGCGAACAGCTCGAAGGCAGGCAGAATCTCGGGGCTGCTGGGGCGGGCCGGCTGGGGATCTATGGCGCAAAGAGTGCCGAAGAAGCTGCCATCGTCCAGCACGATGGGCACGGAAATATAGCTGCGTAAGCCGTACTGCCTGGGTGTGTGATGGTCGCGGTAGAGGGCGTCCTGCTCCACGTCATCGATTACCACCGGCTGTCGATGGCCGCGAATCTCATCGCAAATCGTCGACTCGACCACCAGCTCTCCACCACGCTCCAGGCCGAAGCCGATATGGTCGAGCGTGCGGCAGGCGATCCAGCGGTCATCGGTCACCCGGGCGACGGCGGCGAAGCCCATGCCCGTCATTCGGCACACCACTTCCAGGATCTTGGGAACCGCAGCGATTTCCCCGACCAGGTCGACATCTTCGTCGAGGCTGTACGCAGGGACTGGAGTTGGAATCAGGGTGCTCATCGGGCCGCTCGTACGTTGCCCGGGCCGGGCAGTAGGGTGGGTAGCGAGCGACAGGGTGACGTCTCTAGGTTGCCGCGCTAGAGGCGCTCGTCACAGGCCGTGCCCGGCCAGTATACCGGTCACCCAAGCGGCGCGGTCGAACATGCTGTTGCAGTAAGGAGAGCCGTCGGCAAATACGACGAACGGTCCCGGACGGATCACGCCGTCGTTGGCAAGCCTCCAGACGGGAGCAGCCATGGATAGCGGTTTCAGTTGTCGTCGTAGCAACCATAGCCATACACGAGATAGTCCATCACGTGCTCCTGGCCCTGGTGATCCAGGTAATCGAGACGAGCCGGGACGATACCGCAGCGGCTGGTCAGATCGGTCTGGCTGATGACCTTGGCGACGTCGAGGTGGACGAAGAAGCCGGGCTGGTCGTGAATCAGCACGGGATCGCGGTCAGCGGCCAGGGCGGAGCCGGTGGCGAGCAGTCCGAAGATGGCGAGCATAAGCGCTTTCATGGTGAGTCCTCTGGGTGCTGGGTAAGGAGGGTGCTTACCGGCCACCTTAGGAGGGCAGGGGGGACCACAGGCTGACCGGGCGATGACAAATCGGTCATGGACGCCGTTTGACCCGAGGCGGAGCGCCCGTTGCGTTCTGACCTGGAGGTGCGACAGCTACGCCTGGCACCCCCCGACCGGATGGATCGCGACGCCCATGCCGCCAAGGTGCGCACCGCAGTGCGGCTGGCTGCTGCAGTAGCTGATCGGTAGAAGCAAGGATCATGTCTGATCTTGGCGTCGCCAGCGTGCTGTGGAGCGGAGGAATTCCCTACGAGCAGTATCGCGGCGCCAGTGGCAAGCGCTCGCTGCTGCTAGGACCTACCACCGTGGGCCTGGCTGTACCGCTCTACAAGAATTTTCAGCGCGTGACGGCGCTCCGCACGCCGCTGCTGATAATCCTGCTGGTAGGAGGCGTCGTCGGCGTCTCCCTGACCCTCTCCCTGGGCTGGCTGTTTGGCCTGTCCGACATCCCGTTGATGAGTCTGGTACCCAAGTCGGTCACCATGCCCATCGCCTTGCCGCTGTCGGATCATTTCGGCGGCATCGCACCCTTGACCGCCGTGATCGTGATGCTGACCGCAGTGATCAGCACGACCCTGGCGCTGCCGCTGCTCAAGGTGTTCAAGGTCGAGGATCCGGCGGCCCGTGGCCTGACCCCGGGCATGAATGGCCATGCCATCGGAACGGCCCGCGCCTTGCACGAAAGCGCGGAAACGGCAGCCTTTTCGGCGCTGGGCATGATCCTGCTCGGGATCGTCACCGCGCTCCTTCTCCCCCTGGTACAGGGCGGCCGAGCGGCAATGGCCTGGCGAGCCGGGCAGGCGCGCCAGCAGCTGCCTGTCATGGATAAACCCGGGGTTGGCCCCACGCCAATCGGCCAGACCCGACTTCAGCTGCCGCCCAGTCATCATTCTCGACACTTCATGCGATAACCGTTGCCAGCGAGAAGACCGTGCGGAAGATGATGGCACTAGGCCAGTCGACGGTCGGCAGCCGTGCCTATAGGGCGAGATCATGGGCAGCGAAGACAACGACATTCAGACATCCCTCCAGCAGCTCGGTCAGCTGAAGCTGGACAGCAGCCTAGACCAGACACGCGGTGATCGAAGCTTCATGGATCGACTGGTGGCGGTGCTCGAAGAATGCGGTGTGGACGATCGCACCGACGAAGAAAATGCCCTGCTCGAATGGGCGCGAACCTGCCAGCGGCAGGCGGCTAGCGACCCCGCCAGCTAGGCGGCCGTCGACGCCGTCGGGCTCGAGCGCGAGCGCCTGTCCCGGTCCTGCGCTACGCCTTGGCGCCCTTGCCCAGCCGGGTATTCGCGGAGCTCCGTTTCGAGCCGGTTGCTGGGTCCGGAGTGAGCGGTACCGTCGCCCACGCCGCTCTTGGCTGGCCATCGGCAGTCCTGTCGACGTCCACCAGGGCGGCGTCAGCACCAGGCCCGTCGTTCGGACAAGGCCAAGGCTCTACCCTTCGCCGTGGTGTCGAGCACGGTAGCGCTCCGCCGATCCGAAACAGCGGATGCGGTGAAGCGCTGTCGTCGCGCCGGGTGGCGCTGCGTCAGCCGCGCAGGACCAGGGTGGTGATGTCGGTGTGGCCCAGCATGTGCGAGGTCTGGCTGCCCAGCAGGAAGCGTCTGGCGGCGGAATGACTGTAGGCACCCATCACCAGCAGGTCGGCCTGGGTGGCATGGACCCGGTCGGGAATCACCTCTTCCGGATGCCCGGCAACCAGGTGCGTCGTCACCGCACTGCCACAGGACCTCAAGAGGTCCGCGGCGGCCTCCAGTCCGGCCACGCGGGCGGGAGTCGCCTCGCCGACCTGCAGGATCTCGCCCTCGAGTCCGGACAGCAGCAGGTTCTTGGCGACCCGCAACAGGCCCTGATGGGTGGCCTCGCTGCCATCGTAGGCGACCAGAAAGCGCCGGGGCTCGATGAAGTCGGCCGCGCAGACCAGGATGGGTTTGTGCAGCATCCGCACCACCGTCTCCAGCTGACTGCCAATGCCGCGACTAGCGGAGTGCTCGCCGCGCTTGCCGATCACCAGCACGCCCATTTCCGCTTCCAGCTCGCGCAGGGTATCCGCCAGATAGTCATGGCGCTGGAGCGTCGTCGGTGCTGTCGCCACGCCGCGCTCCTGCAATCGCTGCAGGGCCCCGCTGAGCAAGGCCTCGCCGTCGGCCCGCGCCAGGCGAGCACGCTGCTCGTCCAGCCGGGCCAGTTCTTCGAGCAGGTGTTCGCGCGAGCCGAGGCCAATGGCGCCGCTGGTATCGGGAGAGGTCGGGTAGAGGCTGCGCTCCAGGACGTGCAGCAGGGTGATGGGCAGCGCCAGGCGGTGGGCCAGCCAGGCGCTGTGGTCGCAGACGCTGCCCGCCAGGGGCGAGCCGTCGATGCAGGCGATGATCTTGCTCATGGATGTCCTCCTCCTCAGTGGCCCAGCAGTTCACTGCTGGCCCCGGGCTTGTCGTGGATACCGAAGCGATCGACCAGGGTCGCGCTGGCGTGGTCCAGGTCGAGCACCTGCACGGTCACGCCTTCCCGGCGATACCTGAGCACGACCTTGTCCAGCGCGGCGACGGCGGTGATATCCCAGAACTGGGCCGCCTTGAGATCGATGCGAACCTCATCCAGCACCTCCTTGAAATCGAAGGCGGCAAGGAAGGCCGCGGTGGACGAGAAGAACACCTGACCCTGTACCTCGTAGCGGCGCACGCCGGGCGCTTCCAGGCGGGAGGTAATCGTCAGCTGATGCCCGACCTTGTTGGCAAAGAACAGCGAGGCCAGCAGCACCCCGACCAGTACGCCGAGCGCCAGGTTGTGGGTGGCGACCACGACCACCACGGTGGCCACCATCACCAGATTGGTGGAGAGCGGGTGGCGCCGCAGATTGCGGATCGAATCCCAGCTGAAGGTGCCGATGGACACCATGATCATCACCGCGACCAACGCCGCCATCGGGATCCGGGCGAGCCAGTCGCCAAGAAAGACCACCATCAGCAGCAGGAAGACCCCCGCACAGAGAGTGGACAGCCGCGTGCGGCCACCGGATTTCATGTTGATCACCGACTGGCCGATCATGGCGCAGCCCGCCATGCCGCCCAGCAGGCCGGCGGCGATGTTGGCGATTCCCTGGCCCTTGCATTCGCGATTCTTGTCGCTGGGGGTGTCGGTGATGTCATCGACGATGGTGGCTGTCATCAGCGACTCCAACAGCCCGACCACGGCCAGCGCCAGGGAATAGGGCAGGATGATCAGCAGGGTGTCGAGGGTCAGGGGCACCTGCGGCCAGAGCAGTACCGGCAGGGTATCGGGCAGCTGGCCCATGTCACCCACCGTGCGGATGTCCAGGCCCAGCCCGAGGGAGACCGCGGTCAGCACCAGGATGCAGACCAGCGGCGACGGTAGCATCCGGCCCACCACCGGCAACAAGGGGAACAGATAGATGATGCCCAACCCGGCGGCGGTCATGGCGTAGACCTCCCAGCCGACATCGGTCAGCTCGGGCAACTGGGCAAGAAAGATCAGGATCGCCAGGGCGTTGACGAAGCCGGTCACCACGGAGCGGGACACGAAGCGCATCAGCGCGCCCAGGCGCAGATAGCCGGCGGCGATCTGCAGCACCCCGGTCAAGAGGGTGGCGGCGAGCAGGTATTGCAGGCCGTGCTCCTTGACCAGGGTCACCATCAGCAGCGCCATGGCGCCCGTGGCCGCCGAGATCATCCCCGGGCGACCGCCGACGAAGGCGATCACCACGGCGATGCAGAAGGAGGCGTAGAGCCCGACCTTGGGATCGAGTCCCGCGATGATGGAAAAGGCGATGGCTTCGGGAATCAACGCCAGGGCGACGACCAAGCCGGACAGCACATCGTTCTTCACATTGGAAAACCAATGCGTCTTGAGGGTAAGCAACATAGACAACTCGCACCTGTGCCTGACCCGTCGAGCAGGTGGCAGCCGCCGGATCAGGCGTGAATTTCAGGGTTGGCAACCGTCCTGTCGCGGGCGCGACGAGACGGCTGACGTCCTCGCAGCTGGGCAAGGACGGGAGAGGTGCGAGCTATGGGGGACTGGGTTGCCAGTCAAGGGATGAGTGCTGCATGGAAGTCACCATAACACAATGGGTAGCTATCTGGTGAGGGCGGGCAGCCACGACGGTGAATCTTGAGCGAAGTCGCAAACCAAGCCTGGCATCCGGGAAATCATGATGGAAATTCATCACCCTCTGCCTGGACCACCTTCCACCGCTCTCTCTCATCCACCCTCACCGCGCGCGCCACAGAGGGGAAAAGCAGGAAGGGAAAGCGCCGCAAGCCCCTTGGCTGACACGCCAACTGCCGCAAGAAGCCGATCAAGGCGTTTGGCTGTCCGTTCGCGCACAACCAGGGCGCTAGAAGCCAAGTCGACCTGCGCGGTCGTGATAGTCCTGGCGGCGGATCGTGCATGCCTGACGCTCGCGTCGGATCCGCGACATTCCCGAAATGCCGGACCTTTCACCACAACGACCGGGGTCGCGGGGATTCCAAGGCCCAAGGAGCTATGGAGGGCGATGCTGAAAGAGCGCACGGACATCAGGGGGGCACTAGGAAAAATGCCTGTGCTCGGCGACTTTTCGTACAGAGCCTAACCGTACGTGAAGAATGCAGTGTCGACGATCGTACCGAGGAAGAAATGCCCTGCCCGAGTGGGCGCGTGCCTTCCAGTGGTTGCCAGGTAAAGCTGCTGGCAGCCACTGGGCTTGGTAGGCGCCCGTTATTTTACCGGTGCCAGTGCGCTTGGCCTGGCAGGGCATTCTGTCGCGACGCCTGGGCTGGCAGCCATGGCCGGTCGAGTCGCTAGAGGCGATGGATCAAGGTTGGCCAGTACCGTCATACGAGCCGCTTCCCGCGAGCGGGCCCAATTTCAGGGGCGCCAACAGGGCGGTCTCTGCCACCAAATCGGCAACCCTTTGATTGAGATCCTGTACCGCCTGCAGGACATCTTGGATGTCCCGGTTATCGCAGTCGACCTTGGTCAGCTGGCTGGCGTTATCCTGGAGTTGACGATAAAGGCCAAGTAGCGCTTCGCGGGCTTGGTCTCTGGGATCACGGTGCATGATGGGGGCTCGGACCTCGATCAGGTGGATGGCACTAAGCCACTATGATCTGTCTATTTAAATATCGCAATAATCGATTCGCCGACCTGGTTTCGTTCAGACCAATGGTCAGCAGGCTGGTGAGGTGGGCAGGGCCTCTCCTGACGCCAGCAGTTTTTTCAGGTGCCCACGGTAATCAAGATGTTTGGCAGCGACGCACAGCGCTTCTGCCAGGGATGAGGGCAGCGCTTCAGGTTCCAGCTGACGCCGTTAGTACGACAAGGCAGGTGGCCGCCTGCGCTCCCCAGGCGGCTGCGAAAGGGTGCTACCTGCGCGCTGTTCTGGGCCGGCAAGGCTCAGTACGGGACGCCCATCGTCTGGGTGGATGAAGTTTCATGGCGTTCTGCAGGTAGCGATGTTCAGACCTGCGCCATACCGCCGCCGACCGGCAATCCGTCCTGGGAATGAAGCTATTTTGGTCGCTTGCGAGAGACAGCGCCGCTGAGGCGCCTTCTTCGACGTACGCCGCCGGCCGAGCGGGTTGGAGGCGCGGATCTAACGGCAGCGGCCAGGTCGACCACCGCCGGCTCCGCGTACCGGAGTCATAAGCGCGCGGGACGAGTGACCGGTGAGGCCGGCAAGAGGTGCAACAGGGTGACGGGCAACGCCTGGCGGTGGGCCAGCCAAGGACGGTTACCGCAGACGGTGCCTACCAGGGGGAACGCCTCTAGTGTCGGCGAGTGTCTGGCCAATATCCGTTTGTTGCGCTAGCTAGATCAACGACGCGATCTGATCTTGCCGCGAAAGATCCAGAAACCGTAGGTGCTGTAGGCGAGGGTGAACGGCACCAGCACGGCGAAGCCTGCCAGCATGAAGCCCTGGCTCGCGGGCGGGGAGGCGGCGGCGGTCAGGGTGAGGTGCGGGGGTACGATCAGCGGGTAGAGTGCCAGGATCAGTGCCACATAGGTGAGCAGGAACATGCCCAAGGCGACGAACAGCGGCAGGTAGTGATGGCGGGCACGAAAACTCAACAGGAACAGGGCAGCCAGCAACAGCGCCAGAGTAGCCAGGCTGCCGGCTATCTCCGGTTTCGCCAGGCGCTGTACGTAGCGTAGATCCTGCAGCAGCGTCCAGGCCAGTACCCCAGCCAACAACAACAGAGTCGCACCGCCGAACCACAGGGCCTGGCGCCGCGACCTCCGGTGCAGCTCGCCTTCGCTGCGCCAATACAACCAGCAGGCTCCCAGCCAGAGATAACCCACGGCCAGAGCCATCCCGCAATAGAGGGCGAAGGGGCTGAACCATTCCCAGCCCCGGCCAAGGTAGTGGCCATTGAGCTGGGGTACGCCCTGGACCAGGGTGCCGAGCACGCTGCCCTGGGCCAGGGAAGCCAGAAGCGAACCCGCGAATAAGGCACCGTCGAACAACCGCTGTCGGCCCGGCGTTTCGGCCCGGTCGCGATATTCCAGGGCCACCGCCCGCACTACCAACGCCAGGAACATCAGCACGAAGGGTAGATAGAGGGCTGGCAGCAAAAGCCCGTAGGCCAACGGAAACAGCGCCAGCAGACCACCACCGCCCAGTACCAGCCAGGTTTCGTTGCCGTCCCAGATCGGCAGGATGGAAAAGGCCATCACGTGCCGGTGTTCCGGCCGGGGATTGCAGGCGAACAGCATGCCCACACCGAGATCGGTGCCGTCCAGGACGATGTAGCAGAGCACGGCGAAGGCCAGCGCGGCCGCCGACAGCAGCACCAGCCAGTCGGCAGGCATCAGCGCTCGGCTCCTGTATCGTTGGCCAGCTCCGGTTCCGGCCCGCGTTCCTGGTGCCTTGGGGCCTGGGCCATGGCACGCAGCAGGTAGCGCAGGCCGATGCCGAATACCGCCAGATAGACCAATAGGATGACGGCGGTCGAGCCGAGGACGAAACCGAGGTCGACCGGCGAGCGGCTTTCCTCCGTGCGAAGCAGTCCGTAGACGGTGAAGGGCTGGCGGCCGACCTCCGTCACCACCCAGCCCGCCAGCATCGCGAGGAAGCCGGCGGGAGCCATGATCAGGCTGGCTCGCTGCAGCCAGCGAGCCCGGTAGAGCCTGCCGCGGATACGCAGCACCAGACCCGCCAGACCCTGGAGCGCCATGAGCAGGCCCAGGCCGACCATGATGCGAAAGGCAAAGAAAACGATGGCTACGGGCGGTAGGTCGCCCGGCGGAAATTCATTCAGGCTACGAATGGTGCCGGTCCAGTCATGGCGCAGGTAGAGCGATCCCAGGTGGGGGATGGCCACCTCGAAGCGGTTGCGACGCTCGCTCTGGCTGGGCAGGGCGAACAGCCGCAGGGGTTCGCCCGCGCCCGGGGCCGGGCGGTCCCAGCTGCCCTCCATGGCCGCCACCTTTTGCGGCTGCAGCTCCAGGGTCTTCTCGCCGTGCAGGTCGCCCGCGAGGATCTGTGGCGGCACCAGCAGCACCAGCGCCCAGAGCGCCATGGAGTAGTGGATGCGCGCGTGGCGATTGTCGGGTTCGCGCAGCAGATGCCAGGCACCGGCGGCCGCCACCAGGGTCGCGGTGCCGATGAAGGCGGCCAGGGTCATGTGCACGAAGCGATAGGGAAAGGACGGATTGAAGACGATGGCCCACCAGTCCGCCGGCAGGAAACGGCCATCCGCGGCCAGCTCGAAGCCCGCCGGGGAATGCATCCAGGAGTTGGCCGACAGGATCCAGAAGGCACTGAGCAACGAGCCCAGGGCCACCAGGGCGGTGGCCAGCAGATGCAGGCGCGGACCGACCTTGTTCAGGCCGAACAGCATGATGCCGAGAAAGCCCGCCTCGAGGAAAAAGGCGACCATCACCTCATAGAACATCAGCGGTCCGATCACTGCGCCAGCCTTGGTCGCCAGACCTGCCCAGTTCATGCCGAACTGATATTCCATGATCAGCCCCGAGGCGGTGCCCACGGCCACGTTCAGCGCGAATATCTTCAGCCAGAAGCGATAGAGATCCAGGTAGGTCTGTTCCCGGCGCCAGCGCCACAGTACCTCCAGGGCCAGCAGGAAGTTCGCCAGGCCAATGGAAAAAGCGGCCAGCACGATATGGAAGCCGATGGCGATGGCAAACTGGGCGCGGGCCGCCAACAGGGCGGGATCGGCGGTATCCATGTCCGGCCTAGGCGTCGCTCGGCTTGCCGGTAAAGGCCGAGATAGGGCGATCCACCGGCTGATCGAGGCCGGCGGCGAAGGCTTTCAAGCCCTCCAGCAGCGGGGTCAGCGCGCGCCAGAGGTCTTCGTCCTGCAATAACCGGTAGGCCCCGGTCACGCCGGGTGCCTCCTGGGCGGCGGATTCGCGGCGCGTTTCGGTGACGGCTGTCAGGGCGTCGCGGAGCGAAAAGGCCAGGCTATAGAACTGACCGGGCGGTATCGTCGACAGCGCCATGGCCAGCACCGATAGGTTCTGGACGACATTCAGCGAGCCAGGCTTGTTCAGCCCATCGACCAGCACCTTGGCGACCTGGGTGTTGGCCGCGACCAGGTCGTTGGCGAAGCGTAGCATCCCGTGCTCGTGCAGGGTCTGCAGCAGCCGGTCCAGTTCTTCTTGGGCATCGGGCCCGAGCTTGGGTGGGGTGACCTCATGGGTAATGCGTTCAGCCATCAGAAGCGCTCCGGATGGGGGGCGGGCTGCAGGGGTGGGGCATAGTCGTCCCGGGCCCACTTCACCTCGACGAGTTGTGCCGGGACGCCCTCCAGGGGCGTACGCCGGCCGTGGCGGAAGTTTTCTTGCGGCAACGGCTGCGGCAGCGGCGCCCGGCCGAGGCGCTCCAGGCGCACCGCGGTTTCCTTGTAGGCAGGGGTGTTGACGTCGGGATCGTGATGTTCGCCGGTCAGGGCGTTGAGCCCCGGCTTGCCCTGGTGGATGGGCATGAACAGCACCTCGCCGGCGACCCGGTCGGTGATCACCACGGGCACCTCCACCTGGCCGCGTCTGGAACTCAGGCGCACCCAGCTGCCTTCTTCCAGCCCCCGCTCCTGGGCAAGCGTCGGACTGATCTCGACGAACCAGTGGGGAGAAAGCTCGGTCACCCGCCCGCCCTTGTCGGTCTGGTTCATGCTCTGGAAGTGTTCGAGCATCCGGCCGTTGTCCAGCAGCAGGTCGTATTCGGCGTCCACGTCTTCGGCCGGGGGCTGCCAGTCCACCGGATAGAGCCTGGCGCGCCCGTCCTCGGTATGAAAGCGGTCGGTGTAGAGCAGCGGCGTGCTCGCCCCGCTGGCCGCGACTGGCCAGAGCTGAGAATTCCAGCCCTCGAGGCGCTCATAGCTGACCCCGGCGAAGAGGTCGGCGATGCCGGCCACCTCGGCCATGATCTGGCTGGGATGGCTGTAACCCCAGTCGTGGCCCATGCGGGCCGCCAGATCGGTCAGGATGCGCCAGTCGGGCCGGCAGTCGCCAAGCGGCGGGAGCACCTCGTAGAAGCGCTGGATCCGCCGTTCGGTGTTGACGAAGGTGCCGTCCTTTTCCACGCTCGGACAGCCCGGCAACACCACGTCGGCGAACTCGGCGGTGCGACTCAGGAAAATGTCCTGGACCACCAGGAAATCGAGGCGGGTAAAGGCGGCGTGGACATTGTGACTGTCGGCATCGGAAAAGGCGGTTTCCTCGCCGATCACATACATCGCCCGGACCTTGTGCTCGGCGGCGTCCTGCACCATCAGGAAGTTGTCCTGGCCGACCTGGTCGGACAGGCGCTCCGGCGCGACGCCCCAGGCCTTGGCCCATTTGGCCCGTGCTGCCGGATCCGTGACCTTTTCGTAGCCCGGATATTGATTCTTCAGACAGCCGAAGTCGCTTGCGCCCTGCACGTTGTTATGGCCGCGCATGGGATAGCCACCGGTGCCGGGTCGGCCATAGTTGCCGGTCACCAGGAGCAGGTTGGAAAGGGCGGTGCTGGTATCCGCGCCATGGCTGTGCTGGGTGATGCCCATGGCCCAGCACAGGCAGACGGCGCCCGCGCGGCCGATGAGTTCGGCGGCCTCCACCAGCTGATCACGGGCAATGCCGGTCACCTGCTCGGCGAATTCCAGGGTGAAGGGCGCCAGGGAGCGACGATAGTCTGCGACCCCCGTGACGCGCTGGGCGAGGAAGGCTTCGTCCGCCAGGCCGTGATCGAACTGGTAGCGCGCCATGGCCGAGGCCCAGACCAGGTCGGTGCCCGGTCTGATCCGCAGGAACAGCTCGGCCCGTTCGGCCATTTCATGGCGGCGCGGATCCACCACCAACAGCCGCTGACCACGATGCTTTTGCGCAGCCTTGAGCTTGGACGCGAACACGGGATGGTTCTCGGCCAGGTTGCTCCCCACCAGAATCACCAGGTCGGCCTGTTCCAGGTCGGCCAGGGTGCCGGCATCGCCGCCGTAGCCTACGGTACGGAACAGTCCCTGGGTGGCCGGGTTCTGGCAGTAGCGTGAAGAATTGTCGACGCTGTTGGTACCTATGATCAGCCGGGCGATCTTCTGCGTGAGATAGGCCTCTTCGTTGCTGGCTTTGCTCGAGCCGATGAAGCCCAGACTGTCCGCTCCGTGGCGATCGCGAATCTCCAGCAGTCGCCGCGCCACCAGCTCCAGGGCCTCGTCCCAGCTGGCTTCGCGAAAGCGGTCGCCCTCACGGATCAATGGCGTGGTCAAGCGTTGCGGATCGTTGACGAAATCCCAGGCGAATTTGCCCTTGATGCAGGTGGAGATGCCATTGACGGGCGCGTCCACCACCGGCTGAACCTTGAGGATGTGGCGGTCACGAGTCCACATTTCGAAGCTGCAGCCCACTCCGCAGTAGGTGCAGACCGTCTTGGTGCGCCGGATCTCCGGTTGGCGCCAATGCATGTCCATCACCGAGATGCCGGTGATGGGCGGCGCACCCATGGTCCGCTCGACCGTCTTGATGGCGTCGATCAGCGGCCGCTTCAGCGCTTCCGGCATGGCGGTGAAAGGGCCGGCATCGGGCTGCATGGTCTTTTCCAGCAGCGCATTGCACGGACAGACCGTGACGCAGTGGCCACAACTCACGCAACTGGAGCCCTCGATGCGCTCGCCGCCGTCCCAGAGTACGCGCGGATGGTCCTGACTGAAGTCGATGCTCAGGGTCTCGTTGACCTCGACGTTCTGGCAGGCCTCGACGCAGCGGCCGCAGAGAATGCACTGATCCGGATCGTAGGTGTAGAAGGGGTTGGAATGATCCTTGGCGTAGGGTTTGCGCTGGTAGGCGTAGCGCTGGATGGGCAGCTTCATATCGGCCACGGTGTTGTGCAGCGTGCAGTCCCCGGTGTTGTGCTCGCAGACCGTGCAGTACAGCTCGTGCTTGGCGAGGATGCGGTCCATGCCTTCGTGGCGAGCCGCCGTCGCGCGGTCGACCTGGCTACCGACGCGCAGGCCCTCCTGGCTGCGCAGGGTGCAGCCGCGTACCAGGTCGCCGTCCACCTCCACCCAGCAGACATCGCAGGTCTGCAGTGCGCCCAAGGCGCGGTGATAGCAGACGTGGGGCAGGTGGATGTCGTGGGCGGCGAGAAAATCCACCAGGGGCAGGTCGACGGGGCCTTCGAGGGCGCGGCCATCGTAGAAGAGGGTGCATTGGGCAACTGCGGGCATGGCGGGGATCCGGTTGGTCGACAGAAGCGCGGTCGACCGGGGCCGCCACGAACTCCTGCAGAGGACGTCATCCAGACGCCGACCGTTCGGGCGAAGCGGGAGGTATTTTTCAGTCCCGCTGCGCTTGCCTCGGAGGGACCGCACGACAGGTATGCCGCACCAGGCCACCGATGGTCAGGCCCTGAACGAGCACCGAAAAGAGCACCACCAGATAGGTCAGGTTGAGGAACAGATCGCGTTCGTCACCGCTAGGCAGAGCCAGTACCAGGGCTACCGAAACGCCACCACGCAAGCCGCCCCAGGTCAGGATGCGTGCCGCCCCGGGCGGCAGTTCGCGCTTCCAGAATCCGATCAGCGCCAAGGGGGGGCCGACCGTGGCCAGCCGCACCCCGAGGATGACCAGGATCAATGCCATCGCCAGCGGCACATAGCGCCATTCGAACGGCACCAGCACCAATTCCAACCCCATGAGCACGAACAGCAGGGCATTGAGGAATTCGTCGATGAGCGTCCAGAAGCTGTCCAGGTGCTTGCGCGTGCGATCGGACAAGGCGCGTTCCCGCACCAGATTGCCGACGATCAGACCAGCCACGGTCATGGCGATCGGGCCGGAAACGTCCAGGTGGATGGACCAGGTATAGCCGCCGAGGACCAGGGCCACGGTGAGCAGCACCTCAACCTGATAGTCATCGATGGATTTCATCAGGCGATAGGCCAGGCCACCCAGTAGCGCGCCCAGCAATAGGCCGCCGCCGATTTCCTCGAGCAGTAGCCAAAGCGTCTCGTCCAGCGCAGGTAGCGCTTTGTTGCCCAGCGCGCCAACCAATAGGGTGAAGGCCACCACCGCCACGCCATCATTGAACAGGGATTCACCCACGATGGTGGTCTCCAGGGATTTGGGCGCGCCTGCGGACTTGAGGATACCCAGTACCGCCACCGGATCGGTCGGCGCGACGACGGCCCCGAAGACCAGGCACCATATCAGGGACACTCCCAAGTCCAGTTGCTCGAGCAGCCACCAGGTGGCCAGGCCGATGCCCAGGATGGAAATGGCCACGCCGGCCGTCGCCAGCAGTCCGATCGCCCAGGCGCGCTTGCGGATGTTTGCGAAGTCGAGATTCATGGCACCGGCGAAGAGCAGGAACGACAGCAGACAGTCGAGCAGCAGTCGATCGAAGTCGACCTGCTGCATGGCGATCTGGATGCGGTGTTCCAGTCCTGGCAATCCCAGTAGCGTCAGGCCGTGCAGCAGTAGCGAGCCGATCAGGGCGATGGCCATGACGCCTATGGTGGGCGGCAGCCCGATGAAACGCCGGTTGATGAAGGCGAGCAGGGCGGTGAGAGAGACGAAGCCAGCGGCGAGATCGAGCATCGAAAGCGTCCAGGAACAGTTGCACCTTATCCAGCGACCCCTGTCCACGCCGGGAGGTTGCACCGTCTCGGTGGCCTGGGGATGTGCAACGGCAAGCGAACTCTCGCCGTTTGCCGAGGGTCGGCTGCACACCAGCCGTCACCCGAGTCTTCATTGATGTCCGTTCCGTTCTGGCTACACCTGCTGGCCATCCTGTCGCTGAGTCTGGCTATCCTCTGTGCCCTATGGGTGCTGCTCGATCTGTACCGTCGCCCGCAGCCCATGACCATCATGAACCTGGTGTGGCCTCTGACCATGCTCTGGGCGGGCGTTCCTGGCCTGCTGCTCTATCACCGCATCGGTCGTGTGGCGAAAGGCGGGGCGAAGCATCACGCCCATGGTCAAAGACCCTTTCACCAGAGTGTCATGCTTGGTGCCAGCCACTGTGGGAGCGGCTGCACCCTGGGTGATCTCCTCGCGGAAACCCTGGTGATCGCGGTGCCGGTAAGCCTGTTCGGGCAGCGGATATTCGGCACCTGGGCGGTCGATTTCGTACTGGCCTTCCTGCTGGGCATCGTCTTCCAGTACTTCAGCATCAAACCCATGCGCCAGCTGTCGCGCTGGCAGGGCCTCAAGGCGGCAGTCAAGGCCGATACCCTGTCGCTGCTGGCCTGGCAGGTCGGCATGTACGGCTGGATGGCGCTATGTCTGTTCGGGCTGTTTTCCGAAGCGGCGCTGCCCAAGAGCGAGCCAGTGTTCTGGTTCATGATGCAGCTCGCCATGTATGCCGGCTTCATCATCAGCTGTCCGGTGAATGCCTGGTTGATCAAGCGAGGCGTCAAGGAAGCCATGTAACGCCCGTACCGGCAGATGCTGGCGGGCAAGGTGTCTAGCCCAGGAGCGGTTCGCCCAGCGGGCGCGGTCAAGGCGGAGGGTGACAGCGGGACTAGTCTCCCGCAAACCGTACTGGCACATCAGGCATGTCGTGAGACCGGGTCTGGTGGCAGCTGGCGCCGGGACGATCCGCGCCAGAGGTCGCAAGATCTGTCCAGTCGTGATCATTCACCTGATGGCGGCAACCATACCTCGCCGCAGGCATCCCGGTGTCGGTGATACCGGGCAGCGCTGCTGGTCCGCGGGGCGTGGCTGCCTGTTACAAGTTGACACGGGTAAGTCTCAGAGCTTACTCGCCTCTGAGATGACATCTGATATAAATCCAGAGCGGCCCTCTGGGCTGCTGGCTCTACGACCATAACAACTAAAAGAGGTCAGCCCATTAAATGCCCAGGCACGAACGCCAGGTCGTACCTATGGTCATGTCGGCGACTGTCGCATGCTGCGGCGGTACGTCAGCACCGTCCCCTCCGCCGAATTGAACCCACTGGGCTGCACCCGTGCGCCGTTCCCGCTGTAACTCTGCACAAAGCCATAAAAACAATGGAGATACCTGCATGCGCCTGACCAAGAAACTCGGCCTCTTCGCCGCTGCGGCCGCCTTTACCGCCAGCACTGCCGTGCTGGCCGCGCCGACCTTCATCAACGTGCTCACCGGAGGTACCAGCGGTGTGTACTACCCCATCGGCGTAGCCCTGTCGCAGATCTACAGTACCGGCATCGACGGGGCCAAGACCTCGGTTCAGGCCACCAAGGCGTCGGTGGAAAACCTCAATCTGCTGCAGGCGGGTCGTGGAGAGCTGGCTTTCGCCCTCGGCGATTCGGTAGCCGATGCCTGGAACGGTGTGGAAGATGCTGGCTTCAAGACCCCGCTGAAGAAGATCCGGGCCATCGCCGGCACCTATCCGAACTATATCCAGATCGTCGCCAACGCCGACTCCGGTATCACGTCCCTGGCCGACCTCAAGGGCAAGCGCATTTCCGTCGGTGCTCCCAAGTCGGGCACCGAGCTCAATGCCCGCGCCATCTTCAAGGCGGCCGGCCTGACCTACAAGGACATGGGCGCGGTGGAATTCCTCCCCTATGCCGAGTCGGTGGAGCTGATCAAGAACCGCCAGCTCGACGCCACCCTGCAGTCGTCCGGTCTGGGCATGGCGGCCATTCGGGACCTGGCCTCGACCATGAAGGTCAGCTTCGTCGCCATTCCAGCGGATGTCGTCAGCAAGATCGGCAACGCCGCCTATCAGCCGGCAACCATCCCGGCCGGCACCTATGACGGCCAGACCGCCGACGTGCCCACCGTGGCCATCACCAACATCCTGGTCAGTCGGGAGGGCGTCTCCGACGACGTCGCCTACCAGATGACCAAGCTGATGTTCGAGCACCTCGACCGTCTGGGCAATGCCCACTCCGCGGCCAAGGACATCAAGCTGCAGACCGCCGCCAAGAACCTGCCGATCCCGCTGCATCCGGGCGCCGAGCGCTACTACAAGGAAGTCGGCGCCCTCTAGGGCGGAGCCGGGCAGGGCGCGGAGCGAGGATCGGTCTGCGCCCCTGCCGCTCAGGCGCTCGTATGAGCGGAGCCATCCGCGCGCTTCACGCGAGGAGCGCGGGTGGATGCGCTCCGGCAGGCCTGCCGCAGGAACACCCGTAGCCCAGCGTTGCGACTGGAATCGGCGTCAAGGAGGGCGTCTCTGTCGGCGAAGCTGTCTCGCATCGAGGTAATCGTGAGGTTCGCATCCCATGAGTGAGCAGAACAACGGGTTGTCTGCCAATCCGTCCGATTGGCCAAAGGCGCTGTTCGCCGTCGCGCTGCTGTTTTCCATCTTCCAGATCGTCACCGCCGCCTTCCATCCGGTGTCGACCCAGGTGCTGCGCGCCGTGCACGTTGGCTTCCTGCTGCTGCTGGTATTCATCAGCTTTCCAGCGTTGGGCAAGGGACGCCCCTGGCAACCCCTGGCGTGGTTGCTGGGCCTGGCGGGTATGGCCACTGCCCTCTACCAGTGGTACTTCGAGGCGGATCTGATCCAGCGCTCGGGTGACCTGACCCGCACCGACATGATCGTCGGCCTGACCTTGATCGTGCTGGTATTCGAGGCCGCGCGCCGGGTCATGGGGATCGCCCTGCCGATCATCTGCGCGCTGTTCCTCGCCTATGGGTTGCTGGGCCAGTACCTGCCAGGGGAGCTGATGCACCGGGGCTATGGTCTCGACCAACTGGTCAACCAGCTGTCGTTCGGCACCGAGGGACTGTACGGCACGCCAACCTACGTATCGGCCACCTACATCTTTCTGTTCATCCTGTTTGGTGCCTTCCTCGAGCAGGCCGGGATGATCAGGCTGTTCACCGATTTCGCCATGGGCCTGTTCGGCCACAAGCTGGGTGGCCCGGCCAAGGTGTCGGTGGTGTCGTCCGCGTTGATGGGCACCATCACCGGCTCCGGCGTGGCCAATGTGGTCACCACCGGTCAGTTCACCATCCCGCTGATGAAGAGATTCGGCTATCGCGCGGCCTTCGCTGGCGGTGTCGAGGCCACCGCGTCGATGGGCAGTCAGATCATGCCGCCGATCATGGGGGCCGTGGCCTTCATCATGGCCGAGACCATCAACGTACCCTTCTTCGAGGTGGCCAAGGCCGCGCTGATCCCCGCGCTCCTGTATTTCGGCTCGGTGTTCTGGATGGTGCACCTGGAGGCCAAGCGGGCCAACCTGCGCGGTCTGCCCAAGGACGAATGTCCGAATCCCTGGAGGGCCGTGCGCGAGCGCTGGTTCCTGCTGATCCCCCTGGCCATTCTGGTCTATCTGCTGTTCTCCGGACGCACGCCGCTGTTCTCCGGCACCGTCGGCCTGGCCCTGACCGCCATGGTCATCCTCGGCTCGGCGATCATCCTGCAGGTGTCCTCCAAGGCCATGCGCTTCGCCTTCTGGATCGCCCTCGGGGTGCTCTGCGCCGGCTTCTTCCAGCTGGGCATCGGTATCGTCTTCGGCGTCATCGGCCTGCTCGTCGTGGCGTGCTGGTTCGTCAAGGGTGGCCGCGAGACCCTGACCCTGTGCCTGCATGCCCTGGTCGAAGGGGCGCGCCATGCGGTGCCGGTGGGTATCGCCTGCGCTCTGGTCGGAGTGATCATCGGTGTGGTGTCTCTGACCGGGGTGGCATCCACCTTCGCGGGCTACATCCTCGCCATCGGCCAGGACAACCTGTTCCTTTCCCTGGTGCTGACCATGCTCACCTGCCTGGTGCTGGGCATGGGCATCCCGACCATTCCCAACTACATCATCACCAGCTCCATCGCCGCCCCGGCGCTGCTGGATCTGGGAGTGCCGTTGATCGTCTCGCACATGTTCGTCTTCTACTTCGGCATCATGGCCGACCTCACACCGCCGGTGGCGCTGGCCTGCTTCGCCGCTGCGCCCATCGCCAAGGAGCGTGGCCTGAAGATCAGTCTATGGGCGGTACGGATCGCGGTGGCCGGCTTCGTCGTGCCCTTCATGGCCGTGTATTCGCCGGCGCTGATGCTGCAGGGTGGCAGCTTGCTGGCGACGCTCTATGTCGTCGGCAAGGCGGTGCTGGCCATCGGCCTGCTGGGAGCCATATTCACGGGCTATCTGCAGGTCCGGTTGCGCTGGTGGGAGCGCGTGCTGGGCTTCGCCGCCGGGTGCAGCCTGATCCTGGCCACGCCTGCCAGCGACGAGATCGGTTTCGCCCTTGGCGCTCTGTTCGTCGGCCAGCACCTGTGGCGTGCGCGGCGTGCCCAGGTGGCGACGGCGTGATCGGTCTGTGCCTGGGGATGGCCGGCGTGGTGTGGGCCTCGCTGCCCATGCCGGCTTTCACCCTGGCCTGGAATCACACCATCGAGAAGCTCCGCTGGGAGGAAGATTACCGCCTCACCGCCGAGGGCCTGGTGTTGGGCGAGGCGCGGGTCAAGGGCTCGGGCGCCGGGATGGAGATTCCCGAGGGCGCCGAGCTGCGTGACGGCAGCTGGCACTATCGGCGTCAGCTGCCGCCCTTGCAGCCCCTGCGCCTGGGGCGCACGCCCGAGGCCGGGGATTACCAGCTCTGCAGCGACCAGCGTTGTCGCCCCTTGAGCGACTGGCTCGGTCCGCCAACGGCGAGCCAGCCGGCGTTGGAACTCTGGAGTTGCGAGCAGGGCGCGCGCTCAGCTGACCCGGGTTAGCGCCGGACGCTACCGGCTCAACTCGTAGGCGCAGATGTTCACCGTCGCCGCCAGGTTCAGCGACTCGATGGCGCCTGAGCCGCCGATGGTGAAGGGCTGGGCATTCAAGGTTGCGAGTCGTTCACGGGGGACGCCGCGCGCTTCGTTGCCGAAGAGATAGCAGTCGAAGGTCTTGAACTCGGCCGACTGCACCGGCTCGCCCTGCATGTCCAGGCAGGCGAGGCGGGGGAAGCGCTCCGGCAAGCCATCGAGGTCGACATCCAGCTCCAGCGGCGTGTGGAAGATGGCGCCCATGCTGGCGCGGACCACCTTGGGGTTGTAGGGGTCGACGCTGCCCGGACTGAGCAGGCAGCGGAAGCCGCCGAACCAGGCCAGGGTGCGCAGGATGGTGCCCAGGTTGCCGGGGTCCTGGATCTCGTGCAGGTAGACGGCGCGCTCGCCTGCCACGGGGGCGGGCGCTGCCGAGGGCATGGGCACCACGGCGATGATGCCCTGCGGCGTCTTGGTATCGGCGAGCTGCGCCATCTGCCGGTCGCTGATCAGGTGTGTGCGGAACGGACTCTGCCAGTGCTCGTAGGCGCTGGTCACGTAAAGCTCCGCGCGTTGCAGCTGCGGATTCTGCAGCGCGGCCTTTTGCAGTTCGAGCGCCAAGTGCTCGCCCTCCACCAGAAAGTGACCGAACTCGGCGCGGTATTTCTTCTGGTGGAGTTTCTTGATGTCGTCGAGCTTCATCAGCCAGCGGCCCGGTTGAGCGGGGCGGTCAGCGCCTCGGCGTCCGCGAGCATCGACTTGGCCAGCGCCTCGGCCACCTTGATACCATCCACCCCTGCCGAGAGGATGCCGCCGGCATAACCGGCGCCTTCACCCGCGGGATAGAGGCCGCGCAGATTCAGGCTCTGCAGCGTTTCGTTGTCACGGGTGATGCGCACCGGCGAGGAGGTACGGGTTTCGATGCCGGTGAGGATGGCGTCATGGCGGTCGAAGCCGCGGATCTGCTTGCCGAAGGCGGGCAGGGCTTCACGGATGGCTTCGATGGCGTAGGCCGGCAGCGACGGCGCCAGGTCGCCCAGCAGCACGCCGGGCTTGTAGGAAGGCTCGACTTCACCGAATTCGGTGGAGGGCACGCCGCGAATGAAGTCACCGACCAACTGGCCGGGCGCGCAGTAGTCGCTGCCACCCAGCTCGTAGGCGCGCGATTCCAGGCGTTCCTGCAACTCGACGCCGGCCAGCGGATCGCCGGGGAAGTCCTGTTCGGGATTGATGCCCACCACGATGCCGGAGTTGGCGTTACGCTCGTTGCGCGAATATTGGCTCATGCCGTTGGTGACGACGCGGCCCGGCTCCGAGGTGGCGGCCACCACGGTGCCACCCGGGCACATGCAGAAGCTGTAGACGGCGCGACCATTCTTGGCGTGGTACACCAGCTTGTAGTCGGCGGCGCCGAGTTCCGGGTGGCCGGCGTACTTGCCCAGGCGGGCCTCATCGATCATGCCCTGGGGGTGTTCGATGCGGAAGCCGACGGCGAAGGGCTTGGCCTCGATATACACGCCCTGGCGGTGCAGCATACGGAAGGTGTCGCGGGAGCTGTGGCCCAGGGCGAGCACCACGTGGCGGCTGTGCAGGGTTTCGCCGTTGGCGAGTACCACGCCTTCGAGCTGGCCATCGTCGATCAACAGATCGGTCACCTTGCTCTCGAAGCGGACTTCGCCGCCGAGGGCGATGATCTCCTCACGCATGGCCGCCACCACGCCAGTGAGGCGGAAGGTACCGATGTGCGGCTTGCTGACGTAGAGGATCTCTTCCGGCGCGCCGGCGCGGACGAATTCGTGCATCACCTTGCGGGCGTAGAACTTCGGGTCCTTGATCTGGCTGTAGAGCTTGCCATCGGAAAACAGCCCGGCACCGCCTTCGCCGAATTGCACGTTGGATTCGGGCGTCAGCACCTTCTTGCGCCACAGCGCCCAGGTGTCCTTGGTGCGGCTGCGCACATCCTTGCCGCGTTCGAGCACGATGGGCTTGAAGCCCATCTGGGCCAGCAGCAGGGCGGCGAACAGGCCGCAGGGGCCAAAGCCCACCACCAGCGGGCGCTCGGTCAGCGTCGCCGGGGCCTGGCCGACCGGGTAATAGCCGGTGTCCGGTGCCGGGCGGACCTGCAGATCGTCGGCGAAGCGCGCCAGCACCGCCGCCTCGTCGCGCACTTCCAGATCGATGATGTAGATGAAGAGGATGACGCTGTTCTTCTTGCGCGCATCGTAGCTGCGCTTGAACACGGTGAAGTTCAGCAGATCGGCGTCGCGCAGCTTCAGGCGAGCGACGATGGCCTGGCGCAGTTCGGCGGGGCTGTGATCGAGCGGCAGGGACAGTTCGTTGATGCGAATCATGACAATAATCCTGGCCGGTGACTCCGGCAAAGGAGAGAGGAGAAGGGGAAGGGCGGCGATTGTACCCGTCGTCTCCGGTGCTGTCAGGCCGCGACGATGGGCGCTCGCGCGGCCCGTCCAGCGGTCGCCTCGGTGATCCCTGATTCGTCCCGCGGCGTTATCGGCTTATAATCGCCGCCACTTCGCGGCCGGCCGGCTTGGTTTGCGTCCGCTTCTCTCCCGATTTCCGTGGTAGCTCCAACATGAAACGATCCAAAAGCAGCCGTCGCTGGCTGGATGAACACGTCAACGATCCCTTCGTGAAACGCGCTCAGAAAGACGGCCTGCGCTCGCGCTCCAGCTACAAGCTGATCGAGCTCAACGAGAAGGACAAACTGATCCGTCCCGGCATGCTGGTCATGGACCTGGGCTCGGCCCCCGGCGGCTGGTCGCAGGTGGCCGGCGGCATCGTCGGCGACCAGGGCCGCGTGGTGGCGACCGACATCCTGCCGATGGGCGCGCTGGATAACGTCGACTTCGTCCAGGGTGACTTCACCGACGACGCCGTCTTCCAGAAGATCCTCGGCGTGCTCGATGGTCGGCAACCCGATCTGATCGTGTCCGACATCGCCCCCAACATCAGTGGTGTCGCGGCGGCCGACCAGGCCGCGGCCATGTACCTGGTCGAGCTGACCCTCGACATGGTGCGCCAGGTGCTCAAGCCGGGCGGCAACTACGTGGTCAAGGTGTTCCAGGGCGAAGGCTCCGATGACTTCCTCAAGGACGTGCGCACCTCCTTCGAGAAGGTGTCGATCCGCAAGCCCGAAGCCTCGCGCCCGCGCTCGCGCGAGGTCTATCTGGTGGGCAGGGGATTCAAGGGCTGAGGCAACCCCGCTTCCTTCGGCTCGATTCGCCGTTCACACCTCTTCACCTCGGATGGAACCGGGATGGCCGGGCACTCGATGGCCACTTGCGCCGTAGTGAACCCTGACCTCTTGTACGGTCGAGTCTGAAACGGATTCGTTGCAATGGCACGAATCGACCGCCCGAGCGCCTGGATCGGCGTTGTGGGCACCTCTTACCCTATGTGCAATGGAAGGCGACATGCTGCTGTTCGATCTACTCACGCTCTGGGAACCTGGCTTCACTGCCGAGAACGCCAAGGTTCACCTTGCACGGCACAACGGTAAGGAACACCCGCTGGACGTCTTTCTCGAGGGGCGATTCGACGCCTGGCAATCCTGGCAGACGCAGCGCAATTTCCAGAAGGAGTTTGTCGTCTCGTTGATACAGGCCGGTCGTCCGACGCGTTGGTTGTTTGCCGGACTGTTCCGCAAGATTGGCAGTACTTCACACACCGAGCCCCGCCCGCACTACCTCTATGAGCTCGAACGGATAGAGGCAGCCGAGGAGTGGGTAGGTCGACTCTATTTGGACAGCCAGTATAAAGAGCGCCATTCCTATCCGCTTGGTACGACCCTGGCCGCCGACTTGGTTGTCAGCGAGCTGCTATCCAAGCGGCTGACCATCGGCGACTTCCCGGGCTATAAGTCCGTTAATTTGACGAAGGAGCATCTCGATATTGTGGTGCGCCAAGACGTTTCGACGTGGCGATCCGCCTTATCCAGCGTCAAAGGCATCTACCTGATCACCGACAGCGCCACAGGGAAGCTTTATGTCGGCAAAGCTGACGGGGAAGACGGGATATGGGGACGCTGGTGCACCTATGCCGCCACTACGCACGGGGGCAATGTCGCTCTGAGGCAGGAATTCGGAATCGAGGCAGTCCCGGAGCGGAAATATGATCTTCGATTCTCGATACTGGAAATCACCGACCTCCATGCAATGAGTTCCGAAATATCGGCGCGGGAAAATCATTGGAAGGAAGTATTGTTGACCCGCTTGCATGGCTACAACCGGAATTAGGTCCGTACGTCACTGAATTAAAAAAAGCCATGAGTGCTCGTCATGGTGCCTATCCGCGCGGGGGGCAGGTGGAAGCTGCTGGCTCCGGGCAGCTCGGTCAGTGAGGTCGGTACCGCGGAGATGTGCGCACCACGGTCACCTGGCCGAGAGGTGAGCTACGGTCGAGTTCGGCGGGGCGCCTGAGCTTGAAGTCGGTACGGTGACCGGCGTTCAACAGGTTGGCCTACGGACAGTAGCGCGCAGCAAGTGCATCGACACCGGTAGCGCTGGGCGCACTGCCGTAGTCGGTTAAAGACGAGACGACCGCCCACCTTACAGCCGCGCCCTGTTCTGGCTATCGCGGGCGGCCTGACGCCAAAGCGCCAAGGCTATCCGGCGCCGGAGACTTGGGGTCAGGCAGCTGTTGCAGCAGCGAGCTGAGTGAGTTCGTCTTCACCCAGCACCCGTTCCATGTCGAGCAGGACGACGAAGCCCGCGCCCTGCCTGGTCATGCCCGAGATGTAGTCGGTGCGGATCGAGGCCCCGAAGCGTGGGGCCGGCTCGATGCCGTCGGCGGCGATCTCCAGCACCTCGCAGACGGCGTCGACGACGATGCCGAACAACTGGGTCACGCCGTGGACCTGGGTTTCCAGGACCACGATGCAACTGCGCCTCGAGGTCTCGGTCACCTGGTCATGAAAGCGCACCCCGAGGTCCATCACCGGTACGGCGGCACCGCGCAGGTTGATGACGCCGCGCAGCGCGGGCGGCAGCAGGGGCACCGTCGTGACCGCGCCATACTCGATGATCTCCCGCACGCAGCCGGTATTCACCCCATAGCGCTCGTTGCCGAGCTGGAAGATGAGGAACTGACGGGACAGCATCAGGCGTGCTCCTCGAAACGGGCGAAGCCGGCTGGCACGCCGCCCGCAGGGGCGCGCCGCGCGGTGTCCAGCGACGATGCCGGCTTCGAGCGCTTGGGTGCGGCGGCCTCCAGTGGTTTCACGGCGGATGAGCTGCTGAGGGTGAAGAATTCCATCAGTTGCTGAAGCTGCTCGGCCTGGCTGCTCATCTCTTCGGCGGTAGCGGCCAGTTCCTCGGACGCCGAGGCGTTCTGCTGGGTGACCTGGCTCAGTTGCAGCATGGCGCTGTTGATCTGCCCGACGCCGGCACTCTGTTCTTCCGAGGCGGCGGTGATTTCCTGCACCAGGTCGGAGGTCTTGTTGATCGAGGGCACCATCTCGTCCAGCAAGGAGCCGGCGCGTTCGGCCAGGGCCACGCTGCCCTGGGCGACGTTGCCGATCTCCTGGGCGGCGACCTGGCTGCGTTCCGCCAGCTTGCGTACCTCGGCGGCCACCACGGCGAAGCCCTTGCCATGCTCGCCGGCCCGGGCCGCTTCGATGGCCGCATTGAGCGCCAGCAGATTGGTCTGGTAGGCGATGTCGTCGATGATGCCGATCTTGTCGGCGATGGTCTTCATGGCGGTCAGAGTCTGGCCCACTGCCTGGCCCCCTTCGTTCGCCTCGCTCGCGGCCTTGCCGGCCATGCCATCGGTGACCTTGGCGTTCTCGGTGTTCTGGGCGATGGAGGCCGACATCTGCTCGACGCTGGCGCTGGTTTCCTCCACGGAAGCCGCCTGCTCGGTGCTGGCCTGGCTGATGCTCTGGGCGGTGGCGGAGATCTCTTCCGAGGCACTGGCCAGGCCATCGGAGGCGCTGCGTACGTCGCTGATGATCTGCGCCAGGCGCTGGCTCATGCCGTCCATGGCCCGTAGCAGCGCGGCGGTCTCGTCGCGACCTTCGGCGGCGATGCGCTGGGTCAGGTCGCCGGCGGCCAGGCGATCGGCAACGGCCACGGCAGCGCCTAGTGGCCGGGTGATGCTGCGACTCATCAGGAAGCCGAGCAGGATGCCGAAGGCCACCCCGAGGGCGATGATGCCGATCAGCGTCACGCGGCTGCGCTCATAGAGCTGGTCGGTCAGGTCGTTGGCGTCGCTGGCGTTCTGCTCCTTGCGCTTGGACAGCTCGTCCATCAGCGTACCCACCTGGTCGCCATAGTGCCGCACGCTGGCGAGTTGGTCGTCCAGCACCGGATTGGCCTCACGCAGCGGCTGCTCACGGGCGATCGCCATGGCTTGATCCAGGCGGTTGGCATAGCTGTTGAGCAGTTCGTCGATCTGCCGGAAGTTGTTCGCCGAGGCCTCACTGGTGAACAGCGGTCGGGCCTTGGCCAGATAATCCCGCACGTTCGCCAGCCCCTGTTTGACTTCCGCCTGGGCGCGGGTGCGGTCTTCGTCAGTGGTGGCGAGCAGGTAGTTGCCGCGGGCACGGCCTATGACGACGAGGTTCAGATTGGCTTCCTTGATATAGGAAAGCCCGAGCAATTCGCGCTGATAGAGTTGCGTCGCCAGATCGTTGATCTGACCACTGTTATTGAGTCCTACCATCCCGACCACCAGGCTGATAGCCGCCACGGCGATAAAGGACACGATGAGACGAGTGCCAATCCGGAAATTCTTGAACATCTGAAGCTCCTACTGAGAAAGGCTGATGATCAAGATCAGCCAAAACCGACGGCGAGATAGCGGCGTCAATAGTCAGTCTTTCGGATTGGGGAATTTTAAATTTATAGTGGCCTTATGCCACGGGGATGAATGGCAACTACTTATCGAAGTTATGCTGAGTTGTCCTGATAAAGATTTTTGCGATAGCGGTGAGCGTCTGCGCGAATCTCACGGAGCTCAAGCCATGTGCGGTGCCATACCTCTGGAGGGCAATCCGGGCGCGGCTTTGGGCGTCATGCTCCTGGTCTGGAAGCCAACATGGGCGTGCCGAACTCCCCGCAGGTCAATTTATGGAGTAATAGAGGGGAGACTGCCAATCACTGTCGAAAGTTTGAAAGTTCGCAGGCGGTGGGTAATGTGTTGAGTGGTTTTAAGATTGGGGTGGATAGAGTCGCTACTTATTAAAAATCGAAAATAATGAAACTGCGAAGTGCAGTCCTAGAGCAGTTCGCCGCCGAGGCGATATGCTTGGCTATCGCACCTGAAATAAATTGTCCCGCGGGGAGATTGATCGGGCTTTGCTGGAAGATCTTAGGACCTCCTTCATTCTGCAAGAGGGTTTTGACCAACCTTGGTCAGTTGTCAGTGTTGCTGTTTAACGCTGGTGAAGACTGACACACGCTCGGAGTATCGCGGAGGGGCACGTCCAAGCATTCAGCCGTCGCGACCTGGCGCGCCCAGCGAACGGCGACCGTATCTTCATCGAGGAGGGTGACCGGAAAGCCGGGCCGGCCCATTTCCTAGTGCAGTTCCTTGCGAATGGGCGCGAGGTCATTGGCATTGGCCCAATAGACGTCCAGGCAGAGCCCCAGGTAGCGACCGCCCTGGTCCAACTCGGGCGTCACCTGGGTGTGTTGAGGGCTGGCTCATGCAGGCGCGGCGGCAGGGCGCAGGTAGGGCAGCATATGGGCGACGTAGTCGGTCTTGCCCAGCTCCACGCCTTGCGCCCGCAGGATGGCGTAGGCCGTCATCACATGGAAGTAGAACTGCGACAGCGCCCAATCGCGTACGTATTGCTCCGCCGAGAAATCGAACACCAGGCCCTGCGGCAGTTCATGGGCCAGGGGCGTTCCCTCGGCGACCGGTGACTGTTCAGCCACCGTGCGCTCTACCACTACCAGCGTTTCGCTGATCCGCGCCCGCGCCTGGGCGAGCGTGCCAGGCTGCTCGGCGCCGTGGCGGCCCTCATCGAGCAGGGTCGTCAGCGAGGGCGGAAAGGGCTGGCCATGCAGGCGGAAAATGCCTTCCTGGGCCTGGACGCAGGCAAAGCGGATTTGGGTGGCGAGCGGGAACATGTCGGGCGCCAGGCGCGCCACCAGTAGCGCCTCGGCGGCACCGCCGGGTCGCTGCGCCTCTGCCTTGTCGAGCCAGGTCGACAAGGCCTGGAGCATGTTGGTGTAGGTGGGAACGAGGATATCGGTGAGCGTCATGGCAGGTTCTCGAGAACTGAAGGGGGAGTTGGTCTGCTCAGCCGCAGGCGCCGGTGGGGAAGACCGTCGGGTGGGGCAGACTCATAGGGCCTTAGTAGAGCGTATTGGCGATGCGTTGCGGCAAGGCCTGGTCGTACGCCTCGCCATCCACCTGCGTCGGGCACAGCTGCTTGAAGATCGCGCCGGGGGAGGGTAGTGCACTGCGTGCCAGGTGCTTGGAGGCATCCCATAGGCCAGCCCTGATCACCGCTCGGCTGCACTGAAAATAGACGCTGGTGACGCTGACTTCCAGCACCGTTCGCGGTCTTTGGCCATTGACCTCGAAGCGCGCCAGCAAGGCCGGATCGACCGCTATCCGGGCAGTGCCGTTGACGCGCAGGGTCTCGCCAATACCGGGAATCAGAAACAGCAGGGCCACCCTCGGGTCCTGGACGATATTGCGCAGCGTATCCAGGCGATTGTTGCCACGGCGGTCGGGCAGATACAGCGTCTTGGCGTCGTGAACCTGGACGAATCCCGGCGCATCGCCACGCGGAGAGGCATCCAGCCCCTGAGATCCTGAAGAAGCCAGGACCACGAAGGACGCCGCCTCGATGAACGGCTGGTAGGCGGGATGGATGTGATCGACCTCTTTGAGCAGCGACGGTGCTGCGACCTGACCATAGAGGCTTTCCAGTGCCTGGATCGTAGTGATGTAGTCCTGCTTTTGCTGGTCCTGCTCCATGCATGGCTCCTGGCTTGATGGGGTCTGCGCGCCCCTCGTTACAGGTTGCATGCCTGTGCTCTTCAGGTTCGACGGCTAAAGGGGCATGCTGAACTGTAGCCGATACGGACGACGACAGCCTGGAACCAGGACGCGCTCCGGTGTCGGCGCGCCACGCCAAGGGCGTCTGCCCGCCGTGCGAATAGTCCGTTGGACGAGCAAAGCGCAGTCGACCTTATACTCATGGCGCTTTGCAGCTGTCCCAGAAGACCCGGCAGGCGAATGCGCCTGACCCGGCAATCACCCGAGAACCCCCCCGTTGGTTAACCAGGAGAAGACACCCCGATGACCACGCCGCTACGCCTGTACGAATTGACCGGTGCCGATGACAGCTGCCGCTTCAGCCCCTATTGCTGGCGCGTGCGGCTGGCGCTCGCCCATAAGGGGCTGCCAGTCGAAACCCTTGCCTGGCGCTTCCATGAGAAGGAGGCCATTGCCTTTTCCGGACAGGGCAAGGTACCGGTGCTGGTCGACGGCGAGCAGTGGGTGAGCGACAGCTGGGCCATCGCCGAGTACCTGGATCGCCAATACCCCGAGCGGCCCTCGCTGCTGGGCGATACCTCGCTCAAGGCGCTGACGCGCTTCATCAATCAGTGGGTCGCCGAGAGTGTCCATCCGGCGCTGGCGCGGTTGATCCTGCCCGATGTCCATGCCGTGCTGGATGAGGCCGACCAGGACTATTTCAAGCGGACCCGAGAGGCGGCGTTCGGGGTGTCACTGGAGGCCCTGGCCGCGCAGCGCGATAGCTCGCTGCAGGCATTTCGCGAGGTCCTGAAGCCGCTGCGCAGCACCCTGGCACTGCAGGACTACCTGGCCGGTGATGCCCCGGCCTATGCCGATCACATCGTCTTTGGCGCCTTCCAATGGGCCCGGGTCGTCAGCAGGCAACCACTATTGTCCCCGGACGATTCCATCACTGGCTGGTGCGAGCGGATGCTCGATGCCTACGACGGGGTTGCCCGGCAGACACCGGCGGCAGCTGAACGCTAGCCGAGTCGAGCTGGCGGCTCGCGATTTTGCGATTTCGCGAGCCGCCGCCTAGCCAGAGGTGCGCAACTACACCGCTACGAGCAGGCCAGCGACATCAACCAAGGCCGGATTCGCAGAACCTTTCAGGGCTCAGTGGCTATACCCGGTCGGTTTGTTGCGGATGGTCTTGAGCAGGTCTTCCGGGCTGATGCTGGCGACCGCCTTGGCCGCGGCCTGGCTGCCCGGTAGCGGTAGGTCGAGGATATGGCCCTTCATCTTGCCGACCACGTGCATCTCGCAGGGTTTGCAGTCGAACTTCAGGGTCAGCACCTCGTCGCCATGGACCAACTGCATGGGCGCGACCTTGGTGCGCACCCCGGTGACGCCCTTGGCCTGCTTGGGGCAGAGGTTGAAGGAGAAGCGCAGGCAGTGCTTGGTGATCATCACCGGCACCTCGCCTGGCTCTTCGTGGGCCTCGTAGGCGGCGTCGATCAGTTGCACGCCATGGCGATGATAGAAGTCGCGGGCCTTCTGGTTGTAGACGTTGTAGAGGAACGACAGGTGTGCCTCGGGATAGACCGGCGGCGGACTGGTCTCGGCCTTGCGGCTGCCGCGCGGATGGGCGGCGATGCGGGCGGCGGTCAGCTGCTCGATGGCCTCGCGGCGCAGCGCCTTGAGTTGCGAATTGGGCACGAAGAAGGCCTGGGGGGCGTCCAGGACCACGTCCAGGGCGTGGTACTCGGTGGTGCCCAGTTGCGTCAGCAGATCGCGCAGGCCGTCCAGTGCCTGTTCCGGCTTATTGGCCACGCCAAAGGGGCCAGCCAGGGCGACCTCGACACTCACGCCTTCCTCGCTGGTGGCGGTCAGGCTTAGGCGCTCTTCGCGCAGCTCGGCCTGCCAACGTACGCCGATACGGCGCTCGGCGCTGGTCTTGAGCAGCGCCTGCTGCCAGTTGTGGTCCAGGTTGCGCGAGAGCGGATGGTTCGGCCGCAGGCGGAACAGCCCCTCGGGCATCTCGTTGGGCTCGACGCGATAGCGGTAGCGCTTCTCACCGTCCTCTTCGAATTCTCCTTTCAGTTCGGCGACATTGGCACGGAAGCCCACCACCTCGCGCTTGACCAGCACATTGAGGCCGTCGCCATTGGACAGCGGCTCCTGGGTGACGGCGATCAGGTCGCGCTTGTTGACCTTTTCCACCTGGCCGACCGGCAGACCGGTAAAGGTCGGCGAATCGAAGGCGCCGATATCGATCTTGCGGTCGGTAACGAAGTAGTCGGTGCTGCCGCGGTGGAAGGTCTTGTCCGGATCGGGCACGAAGAAGTGCGCGGTGCGGCCGCTGGAGGCGCGCGCCAGGTCGCTGCGGTCTTCGAGGATCTCGTCGAGCAGCTGGCGATAGTAGGCGGTGATGTTCTTCACGTAGCCCACATCCTTGTAGCGCCCCTCGATCTTGAAGGAACGCACCCCGGCCTCGACCAGGACGCGCAGATTGGCGCTCTGGTTGTTGTCCTTCATCGACAGCAGGTGCTTCTCGTAGGCGATCACTCCGCCTTTTTCGTCCTTGAGGGTGTAGGGCAGGCGGCAGGCCTGGGAACAGTCGCCACGGTTGGCGCTGCGGCCGGTCTGGGCATGGGAGATGTTGCACTGGCCGGAGAAGGCCACGCACAGGGCGCCATGGATGAAGAATTCGATGGCCGCCTCGGTCTCGGCGGCGATGGCCGCGATTTCCTTGAGGTTCAGCTCGCGGGCCAGCACCAGTTGGGAAAAGCCGGCCTGGTCGAGAAACTTGGCCCGGCCCAGGGTGCGGATATCCGTCTGGGTACTGGCGTGCAACTCGATCGGCGGAATATCCAGCTCCAGCACGCCCATGTCCTGCACGATCAGCGCATCCACGCCCGCGTCGTAGAGCTGATGGATCAGCTTGCGCGCCGGCTCCAGCTCGTCGTCATGCAGAATGGTGTTGATGGTGGTGAACACCCGCGCATGGTAGCGCCGGGCGAAAGTCACCAGCTCGGCGATCTCGCTCACCTCATTGCAGGCATTGTGCCGCGCGCCAAAGCTCGGCCCACCAATGTAGACGGCATCCGCCCCATGCAGGATGGCCTCCCGCGCGATCCCGACATCGCGGGCAGGGCTGAGCAATTCCAGATGGTGCTTGGGCAGGGACATGGCGGTTCTTCTCGATCAGGTGGGGCACGGCAGGGTGGGTATTGTAGCGGGGGTGGGGGAGGAGGGCACGTGTGGGGGCTGGGTGGTTGCCGGTGGGATGGTAAGTCAGTAAAGCATCACCACCTAAAGCCCGTACGAGTTACGCCTGCTTATAGAATAAGTGAGATATCAGAGCTATCAGCATAGTTCCTGTATCGGTTTTAGGTTTGGGGCAAAGTGAAAAACGACATCGAAAGTCTACCTGCAATTGACTTGGTTAATTTAATCGCTGCCTTTTCCGGAAGCCTGCCTCCTTAACGTAGACACCCCGTCATCTTCCGTTGGGCAGTAAAGGCCTTTATTGATTTTTTGTATGTAACCTTTCGAATAAAATGTACCCATTGCATTGGAAAAAATTTTTCTCCACTCCATTAGGGATATTTGATTCAATGCTTTGAATCTACTGTAAATTTCATCCGCAAGAGCATTTGCTTGCATTGTCTTTCCAGGTGCGAAAGTGGAGATTCTGGCCTGAACAAAGGCAAAAGCTATGAGGTAGATTCTTCGACCAACCGGTAGCGGTGCGTTTAAAGCATTTGAGCGTATTTTGTTTCGCTCTGCGCGGAATAAGGCTGCAGCAGCGGCGATATTTAGTGGAAGTCTTGGTTGTAGCTTGCGGATACGTTTATTGGGTAAGTCTCCAGTAATTATCTTGTCGAGTAATTGTAGTCTCTTTATTTTCTTTGTGTGCAAGTGCAAGGTTTTGTCTGCTGCGGTGATGCATAAATTACAGTTGCTTTGAGTGACGCCCATGTGCGGTGTCAAGCCATTACAAGTTTCGCAAAATTTAAAAAACAGTAATTCTCTGTGATATGACTCTGTAGAAGTTGGTGACTCTGTTTTGACTAGGAAGAGATTTGATGTGGAGCCTTCGGGCCAAAAGTATATGGGTTGGCTCAGGTATTGTGCTAAATAATCAATCCACATTCCAGATAAAGCTTTTTCGTCATCGGCTTCTATTAACCACGCCTTCCAAGATTTCGCCCAGGAAATATTTATGCTTTTAAGTTTTAGTGAGTTTTTTTCTGTCTGAAGAGAGATGATATTACTAATAAGTAGCTTGTTTTTTTCTTCTTGCAAGAGTGCTTGGTTTTCAGGAAAGCTTTTTAGGCGTGATCTAAAAGCCTCTGCTTCTGCCCAGTGCCGGCTATTTGAGTCATAGATGGCAATGCACTTAGAGGTGGCTCGGGAATAGGCGCTAAAGAGTTCCGCTGTCTCAAGCCAGTCTGCGCCGAGTATTAAAATAATTGGCGCTTCCAAGCCGCGAAATTTAGCAACAACTTCGCGGCGTGGACGTTCGCTTTCTAGATATTCAATGAAGCTTGGTGGCAGAAAGCTGGGCGTCAGTATCAGTATTTCTTCAGGAGAGACCCCATCATTTATTAGGTCTTGTCTAACAGATGAGACTGTTTCGCATGGTGTTGATGTGATTATTTCTATGACGCTGTCAGATTCTAGTGCTCTAGGAGTGGAGTGTTGAAGTTTTGGAGGTACAACCTCTTCGAGTAAATTGGTGACAGCCCTTGGCATTCGCAGAATAATTGTTAGAGGGAAAGGTTCTGTTTCGAGTAGTTTGCTAAGTTCATTGATTGATATTGTTCCGCGTTCATATGGGAATACCTGTGTTTCGTCACAGAAAAAAGCTTTTGTTTTATTGTCAAACCAATTGCATAAGGTTGCACACCATGATTGGGTAAGAGCCTGAGCTTCGTCGACGAGTAGTGCGTCGTAATGATTCATCAACTTTTCATCGATGGCGTCTCTTAAGTCTCGCTCGCATTGTTTCCTGTACCAATCATCGACCTTTTCATTTTCGCTTCGGTTGAGTGCTGTAGACGCTTGTCCGCATAGGCCATGCCAAGTCATTACGTCGCAAAATTTTAGGCCTGAAAGTTGGGTGCGGATGTGCTCAGTAAGCTTGGCGTTAAACGAGACAACGAGCACTTTTTTTTGCTGTGCTATTAGTTTTCTAGCTGTTTCAATTACAATTAGAGTTTTGCCAGTTCCTGGCCAGCCTGTAACGAGAGAGTTATGTGTTTTTATAATCCTGCTTGCTACTTTGCTTTGTTCTTCGGTCAGCTGTAGCCAAACCTTGTTGTTAAACAGGATTCGACTGCTCCAGCCCGGTTTTCCATTAATTGTTGGCGTAAGAAATTCGACAATCTTAGCCGCTCGATTTTCGCCTAGATCAGTATTTCTCAGTGTTGTTTTCCAATAGTCCATCAACTCGATGACTCGCGGTGCAATGTCAGGCATCGCTCGGTAGTCTATATACAAGGGTTGTGCAGGAGTAGTGGAAGAATCGTACATGCCTGGGGCTGGAGACCTGCCCGTAAAATCAGAGTCAGGGAAAACAAATCCGTAGCCGATTCGAAGTCGGAGTGATGGATCGGCCCCTAACCATCTGGCAATGCCGTGTGTGTTGTTGCGAGTTTGGCCGATAGGGTCGATGATGTGGTTCTTATGTAAATGAATAAAGCGATTTTTTTCAATTCTGTATTCACCGCTTTTTACTTCAAGTACAAGAAGCCCCTTTTTAGGATGGATTATTAAGAAGTCTATCTCTCCGGTTGGCTTGGCTTTCGGATCAAGCGTGCGCACTGCAGAGCAAAGCCACGGAAGGCTGTGAATAACGGTATAGTCGTTTGGTAATTGTGCTCTGAGCAGAGTATAAAGATCTCTTTCGCCTTCGCTTTCGCTGTCACAAGGACCATGATCAGGAATCATCCTTGCCATTTGGGCTTCCTTAGATTTTGTAAAAAATTACGCCTTAGAGGCTATAGTGGGCGTTTCTAATTAAATCAGGAATTTCTGACTTAATTTTATTCTAGAAAGTTAGGTCAGATCAATGGTTGGAGCTACTTCTTAAGTGAGTTTCAGTTGTCCAATGGGCGTGCTGGCTTCTCAAGTAGGTTATATGCGAAAATGGTTTGGTCTTGATGTTTGTTTTGTCGGTAGGTATAGGCATGGTGTATGGAAAAACTGGCTGCTGCCTGTTGATTGTTTGCGTAATCAACACCCAATAGAGGCTAGTGCAGTAAAAGGGGTTTTAAGATAATTTTACTAATGTCGCACCAAAATAAATGTCGTTGTTATCGAAAAGGAAGAGCAAAAGGCATCATAAATTCTGTTTTGGCGTTTCGAAAAGCTCGTTATGTCGAAGGCTCGGGGGGCGCAACCCTAAACTAGGCAGAATGGCACGCCTCAATAGTGGTAAGACCACCTTACGAGTCAGCGGCGCCAACTCCAACTCACAAGCCTCCAACACCGAAACCCACACCACCTCCTCAATTTCAGCCGCTGGAATCGCTTCATCTCCAGCTTTCATTGCTACCCAATACAACGCGCAATCAACCATGAATCCAGGCTCATTAGCCGCCGGAGCCTGATACTGGCCGAGAAAGGTGGCGTCGCTCGGATCGATGACGAGGCCAAGCTCTTCGTGCAGCTCTCGGATCAGGGCATCCAGAGGCTGCTCACCAGGATCGATCTTCCCTCCCGGTTGCATGAAGGCCGAGGTGCCGCGCTTGCGCACCAGCAGCAGTTGCTGGTGCTCGTTCAGCAGCACGGCTGCCGCGATGTGGAGGGTAGTCGTCACTGTCTGGACTCCGCTGGGGTGAGGCGGCTTATAGCGTCGCGATGCTGAATCCCTGGGCAGGGCCGGCGATGTGAGGGGGAGTGTACCTCGCTCAGCCAAGTCGCTTCGGTCGTGTCCTGCGGAGGAAGGTGCTGCGCAGTTTCTTGACGCTCGCGGGAAGGGAGAACGGGTTGCGTTCGTAACCTGTTGCCCAGGAAACAAAAACTGCCATCAGACTGCCGTCGTAACGTAATACAACCGCTCTAGCCTCGCCGCCTCGTAGCAACCTGTAACAGGTTGTGTCCATGAGGCTAGGGGGAAGAGTTGGTGAAACGTTCAGGTAACAAACCCGTGGTGATGACGGCTGTGTTCACGGCCTCGCTGCTGGCGCTCTCGGTGCAGGCTGCCAGTCGGTCGAGCAGCAATGCCACCAATGGCGTCGATCTGCTCTCGGGCTACAACAAGCTCTGGACGCCGGGAGCCACCTGGAATACCGGGAGCCCCACGGCCCTGGGTGCGCCGATCCTGCAGCGTAACGAGCAGTATGTGATCGATCTGGCCCATACCCGCACCCACGACCAGGAAGTGGCGGCCTATTACGATGACCGCCGCGATCAGAGCTACAGCCTGATCAGTGGCCTGGGTTCCCTGGCCAATGCCTATCTGGCGGGCTCCGGCGCCTTCACCACCATCCCGGTATTCGACGACTCCACCCAGACGGTGAAATACGAAGACCAGGGCAACGGCTCCGGTGACGTCAATTCTCGGTTGGGCAAGGTAGCGGAGTTGGTCAAGGCGATCCGCAACGACGCCTCCACCAGTTCGGCGAAGAACTTTTACCAGTATCCCCGACCCTGGCGGCAGACCAGCGAGGATATCGTGCCGCTGTCGCTGCACCCTGAGCGCAGCCAGACGCCGCAGAGCGACGGCGGCTTTCCCAGCGGCCATACCAACGCCGCCTACCTGGCCGCCATCGGCTACGGCTACGCCGTGCCCCAGCGGCTGGGCGAGGAACTCTTCCGCGCCTCGGAATTGGGCAATAACCGCATCGTCGCCGGCATGCACTCGCCGCTGGATGTGATCGGCGGGCGCATCACCGCCACCTATTTCGCCATCGACAACCTGGTCAACAACGCCCAGCTGCGCAGCGATGCCTTCGCCCAGGCACAGGCCTATTTCGCCCAGGTGTGCGGCGGCGACATCAACAACTGCGTGGACAAGATCGATCCGGCCACCGACCGGCAGTCGCAGCATGCCCAGGACAAGGCGCTCTACACCGCCCGCCTGACCTACGGCTTCGCGCCCATCGGCCCGACCAACCTGGCGCCGGTGGTGCCGGTCAACGCCGAGGTGCTGTTGGAGACGCGCTTCCCTTACCTCAGCGCCAGCCAGCGCCGCGACATCCTGGCCAGCACCGAGCTGTCCTCCGGCTACGTAGTGATCGACGAATCCAACGGCTACGGTCGCCTCAATCTGATGGCGGCGGCCGATGGCTATGCGTCCTTCAACGGCAACGTGAGCGTCAACATGGACGCCAGTCTGGGTGGCTTCAACGCTCGCGACGCCTGGCGCAACGACATCGGCGGCAGCGGCAGCCTGACCAAGAACGGCAGTGGCGAACTCATCCTCAGTGGCTTCAACACCTATACCGGCGGCACGGTGATCAATGGCGGCACCCTGCGCGGCTATGCCCAGGCCTTCGGCAGCGGCGACATCACCGACAACGCCACCCTGGTGCTGGATCAGTCGGTCAACGACAGCCTGGCCAACAACCTGCACGGTAACGGCAGCCTGGTGAAGACCGGCGTCGGCTCCTTGAGCCTGACCGGTAATAGCGATTTCTCCGGTACCACCACTGTCAACCAGGGCCGCCTGGCCATCAACGGTAACCTCGGCAATTCGGCGGTGACGGTCAATTCCGGTGCCACCCTCGGCGGCAACGGCAGCCTGGCCAGTCTGCGCGTGGCCCAGGGCGGTATCCTCGCGCCGGGTAACTCGGTGGGCCAGCTCAACGTCAATGGCAACGTGACCCTCGACCAGGGCTCCATCTATCAGGTCGAGACCGATGCCACCGGCCGCGCCGACCGCCTGGTCGCCAGCGGCAGCATCGCCGTGAATGGCGCTACCCTGGCGCTGGTCTCCAGCCCCTACTGGCAGCCGCTGGGCAGCTATCAGTTGCTCAGCGCCGGCAATGGCCTGAGCGGCAGCTTCGGGCAGATCCAGTCCGACTTCGCCTTCCTCACCCCGACCCTGAGCTACGGCGCCAACCAGGCGACCCTGAGCCTGCCGCGCAACGGCGTGGCCTTCGCCGACCTGGCCGATGGCCGCAACGCCCGCGCCGCCGCGGCTGGCCTGGATGCGGCCGGTGCCGGCAATGCGCTGTGGAATCAGGTGGCCGCGACCAATGCCGCTGGCGCTCGCTCGACCTTCCAGAGCCTGGGCAACGAACTGCACGCCTCCACCAAGACGGTGCTGGTGGAAGACAGCCGCCTGGTGCGCAACGCCATGGCCGAGCGCCTGCACGAGGCCCAGGACGATGCGCCGTCCAGCGCCGGTATCCAGGGCCTGGCCGGTACCCCCGAGCGTGGCCTGGTCTGGACCCAGGCCCTCGGCGCCTGGGGTCGCAATGACGGCAGCCACGACGCCAGCAGCCTGGACAGCCACAGCCATGGCCTGCTGATCGGCGCCGATCTCCCGCTGGACAGCGGCTGGCGCGCCGGTGGCCTGATCGGCTTCGGCCATACCGATCTCGACCTGCGCGACGAATCGGGCTCGGCCACCAGCACCGACTACCACCTGGGTCTCTACGCCGGCAACCAGTGGGATGCACTGAGCCTCAAGTTCGGCCTGGCCCATACCTGGCACTCGGTGGAGGCGCGCCGCGATCTCACGATCCTCGGCAGCAACCAGCATCTGGCGCCGGACTATGACGCCGGCACCACCCAGGCCTTCGGTGAACTGGCCTACCGGATCGACGCGGGCAGCCTGAACCTTTCGCCCTTCGCCAATCTGGCCCATGTGCATCTGCAGACCGATGGCTTCCACGAGCGCAGCGGTGTCCTGGCGTTGGACAATCCGCGGCAGAACACCGACGTGACCTTCAGCACCCTGGGCCTGCGCCTGGCGAGCAAGCCGCTGGGTGACTGGAAGGTGGTACCGAGTGCCACCCTGGGCTGGCGCCATGCCTTCGGTGACACCACGCCGGAGCACGAAGCGGCCTTCGCCGGTGGCCCGAACTTCACCGTGGTGGGGGCGCCCATCGCCCGCGAAGCGGCGGTGGTGCAGGGCGCGCTGGACATGGCGCTGACCGAGACGGTGTCCCTGGGCCTGGGCTACGACGGCCAACTGAGCGGTCGCAGCAAGGATCAGGATCTCAACGCCAAGCTGAGCTGGCGCTTCTAAGCCCCTGAATCCCCTGGCCTCGCCGCAATGGCGGGGCTAGGGGCTGCATGCAGGGTGCCACACTAGCCCTCGGCCGCAGCCTGCGCCGGCGGCTGACCCAGCAATTCGTCCAGGATCTTCAGCCGGAATTGCCGTTGCAGGGTCACCGCATAGAACTGCTCGGCGATCTCGGGCACCTCGGCGTACAGCTGTAGCGCCCCACTGCGCAATTCATCCTGCACCACCACCGCCGGCAGCAGGGCCATGTCGCCGGAGTCTCGCGCCAGCAGGCGCAACATCGCCATGTCGTCGACCTCGGCGCAGATCAACGGATGCAGTCCGTGGCCGGTGCAATAGACCTCGAACTGGCTGCGCACGTCGCTACTGCGCCCAGGCACGATCAGCCGGGCCTGTTGCAGGTCCCGGCGCAGGTCGAAGGGGCGGCTGTCCTGGCGCGGTGGGCCGATTAGGCACACCGCCTGGCGCGCCAGCAGACGGCATTGCCAGGTGCGCTGGCTGTCGGCGCTGACCGCCTTGTTGGTCAGCACCACGTCCAGCTTGTGCAGGGCCAGGCGTTCCAGCAGTTCGTCCACCCCGCCGGACTCCAGGGTGATCACCAGGTCGTTTCGCCCGAGGAAGGGGCGCAGCAGGTTCTCCTGGAAGTTTCGCGACAGGGTCGCGACGGCGCCGATGCGCAGCGTCTGACTGGCCTGGCCGGTGTGCTGCAGGGTGGTCTGCAACTCGCTGCCGAGGGCGAAGATGGTGTCGGCGTAATCCAGTACCAGTTGCCCGGCTTCGGTCAGCTTGAGGCTGCGGCTGGAGCGGATGAACAGGGCATGGCCGAGTTGATCTTCCAGCACGCGGATCTGGGTGGACAGGGCGGATTGGGAGACATGCAGCGCCTCGGCGGCGCGGGTCAGATTGCCTTCCTTGGCGACGGCCCAGAAGTAGTGCAGGTGATGGAAATTCAGTCGGCGCATGCTTCATTCTTTTAAAGCGAACGATAGGTTCATATCTATCTATTTTAAATAGTTCGAGCGCTTTCGGACACTAGTGCCATCCCGTGTTCAAGGAGAGCGCACATGTCTAGCCTGCCTGTTTCCCTGGCCCCGTTGCTGCCCTGGGTCTATGCCCTGGCGCTGTTACCGGTCGCCTTGCTCGTCTCACCCCGTCGCTTCTGGTGGCCGGCCCGGCTGGCCGGCTATCTCGGCCTGCTCCTGGTGCTGCTCGCCTGGGGCCAAGCCGCCCTCGACGATCAGCACCACGATCGCCTCGGCCTGGCCATGGCCGGTCTGATCGGTCTGCTGGCCCTGGTGATCATCGAATATTCCCAGCGCTACCTGGAAGGCGAAGCGGGACAACGGCGTTACGCGTTCGCCCTGCTGGCCACCCTGGCGGCGGTGGCGACGGTGGTGACCACCGCTGACCTGTACCTGCTGGTGGGTGCCTGGATCCTGTCCAGCCTGTGCCTGCACCAGTTGCTCACCTTCTATCGCGACCGGCCCCAGGCCGTCGTGGCCGCCCACAAGAAATTTCTCGCCAGCCGCCTGGCCGATGTCAGCCTGCTGCTGGCGACCGTGCTGCTGGTGCGGGCGAGCGGTGACAGCCAGATCACGGCGATCCTCGCGGCCGTGAACGGGCAGCTGCAAGCCAACGGCCATCTGGGGTGGGACCTGCAGTTGGCTGCGTTGCTGCTGGCCCTGGCGGTGATCCTCAAGTCGGCACAGTTGCCGGTACATGGCTGGCTGATTCAGGTGATGGAGGCGCCGACGCCGGTCTCGGCGCTGCTGCACGCGGGACTGGTCAACCTGGGCGGTTTCCTGCTGCTGCGCTTCGCCCCGCTGTTTTCCGCCGCCGTGCCGGCGCAGAGCCTGCTGGTGCTGGTCGGCGGCCTGACGGCGGTCCTGGCGGCGCTGGTGATGATGACCCGGATCAGCATCAAGGTGCGCCTGGCCTGGTCGACCTGTGCGCAAATGGGCCTGATGCTGCTCGAATGTGGCCTGGGGCTGTACGAGCTGGCTCTGGTGCACCTGCTGGCCCACTCGCTGTACAAGGCCCATGCCTTCCTGGCGGCCGGCGAGACGGTGGCCCATAGCCGGCTACATGCCCTGCAGCCGCTGACGCCGGTGCCCGAGCTGGGCGGTCTGCTGCGCGCCCTGGCGGTGGCGGCCCTGGCGCTGCTCCTGCTGAAAGGGCTGTGGGCCTGGGCGCTGCCGGGCCACGAACTGCCCTGGGTGGCCCTGACGATCCTGGCCATCGGCCTGGCCCCCTGGTGCCTGAGTCGCGGCCAACTGGCCCATGGCCTGCTGATGTTCGGCCTGCTGCTGGGCGCCTACCTGCTGTGGCACCAGGCAGCCGGCTGGATTCTCGACCAGCGCCTGCCCGCGGCGCCGCTGCCGCTGACCGGCCTCGCCGTGCTGCTGCTGCTCGGCCTCTATCTGCTGCAGGCCATGCTCCTGGCGCACCCCCGTGGCGCCCTGGCACAACGTCTCTACCCCCTGGCCTTCGCCGGCTTCTACCTGGATGAGCACTTCACCCGCCTGACCTTCCGCCTGTGGCCAGCGCCTGCGCCCCAGCCCTTTTTCGCGACCCTTGGAGACCGCTCATGACTGCCTACGCCCCCATTCCCGACCTTGCCCAGGCCTCTCTGCACGAGGCTGCGCGGCAGGCCTGCGCCCGTATCGCGCCGACCTGGCCACTGGATCGCATGATCGCCGTCAACCCCCTGTGGGAGCGGCGCGAGCAACCCTGGCGGACCGTCGCCGCGCAACTCTGGCAGCGTGCCGGCAGCCGCCTGACCCTGGGCGTCGCCGACTACCGCCAGGCCTGGCAGGACGGCGCCATCGCCGAGCGCCATCTGCAGCAGGCGCTGGCCGAGCAGGGCGGGGCCTGGACGCCGGCCCAACTGCTGCACGCCCTCAGCGTGCCTGAGGACGCCAACCAGGGGCTGCCGCTGCTGGAGGACCTGGCCGAGCCGGGTATCCCGCTACCGGGCTGGCCGGCGCTGATCACCCACCAGATCGGCCAGAGCTGCGCCGCCTGGTTCGATCGTGAGCAGGCGGACTGGCGTCCCGCCGACGGTGCCGGGCTCTACCAGGCCTGGCGCGACAGCCTGTTGGCAGACAAGGGTTTGAGTGTCCTCAGCGCCTGCCGCGACCTGCACCAGCGCATCGCCGAGTTGCCCGCGCAGCCGCTGGCGGCCCTGGAGGCGGCGGTGCAACATCTGGAGTTGTCGGCGGACGAGTGGGGCGCCTGGTTCGATTGTCTGCTGCTGCGTAACCTGGGTTGGGCGTCCTGGTGCGCCTACCGGCGTTGGCAAGCCAGGCTGCAGGGTGAAGACGATCAAACGATGCTCGAACTGCTGGCCATCCGCGCGGCTTGGGAGTGGCTGGTGGATGATCGGCGGCGCGATACCGACAGTCGTTGGCACCTCTGGCGCTCGGCCTGGCGGGCGCGCTTGCAGCAGGCGCCTTCGGCCACCTGGCAGGCCCTGCAACTCTGGCAGCGGGCCGATGAGTTGGCCTGGCAGGAACAGTTGCAGCAGGCGCTGTGCCAGAGCGTACCCGCGGCCTTGCCCAAGGCGCCGCTGGCCAAGTTGTTCTTCTGCATCGACGTACGCTCGGAGCCGTTGAGACGCGCCCTCGAGCAAGCCTGCCCGGAGCTGGAGACTGGCGGCTTCGCCGGCTTCTTCGGCTTGCCCATCGCCTATACGCCCCTGGGCACCAGCGCCACGCGCCCGCAATTGCCGGGCCTGCTCGCCCCGCAATTGCAGGTCAGCGAGGGCAGTGGCGATGCCACCGGAGATCGGCAGTTGGCCGCGGTACGCCAGGAGCGCCTGGCGCGCCAGGGCCGCTGGCGCCTGTTCGAGCGGCTGCCGGCCTCGACCTTCACCCTGGTCGAGAGTATCGGCCTCGGCTATGCCGGGGCGCTGCTGGGGCGGACCTACGGCCTGACCGGCGGGGCGGTCCAGCCCGACCAGAGCGCCTGGCGCCGTAGCGAATGGCAACGCCTGCAACCGCAGCTGCCGGCCATGGCGCTGGCGCAAAAGGTCGACCTGGCCGAACGTATTCTCACGGCCATGGGGCTCAGTGGGCCGGTGCCGGCGCTGCTGGTGCTGCTCGGCCACGGTAGCCAGAGCGCCAACAATCCGCAGGCGGCCGGTCTCGACTGTGGCGCCTGCTGCGGCCAGAGCGGCGAGATCAATGCACGGCTGCTGGCCGGCCTGCTCAACGACAGCGCGGTGCGCGCCGGTCTGGGTGAGCGCGGACTCGAACTGCCACCGCATTGCCAGGTCCTCGCAGGATTGCACAACACCACCACCGACGAGGTGCAGGTCTTCGGCTATGAGGCGCTGCCCGAGGCCTTGCAGCCCCATTGGCAACGCCTGCGGACGGCGCTGGACAAGGCCACTGCCGAGGTCCGCCGCCAAAGAGCCCTGCAGTTGGGGCTGGCGGCGCTGCGCGAGCAACCGGATAAGCTGCTCGGACGGCTGCGGCAGCGTGCCCGCGACTGGGCGCAAACCCGGCCCGAGTGGGGCCTGGCCGGCAATGCCGCCTTCATCGCCGCGCCCCGCGCCCGCACCCGCGGGGTAGACCTGCAGGGGCGGGCCTTCCTGCACGACTATGACTGGCGGCAGGACGAAGCCGGCAAGGTGCTGGAGGCGATCATGACCGCGCCCATGGTGGTGGCGCACTGGATCAACCTGCAGTACTTCACCTCGACCACCGACAACCTGAGATTCGGCAGCGGCAACAAGCTGCTGCACAACGTGGTGGGTGGCAACATCGGCGTGTTCGAGGGTAATGGCGGCGACCTGCGCATCGGCCTGGCGCGGCAGTCGCTGCACGACGGCAAGCAGTGGATGCACCGGCCGCTGCGCCTGCACGTGGTGATCGAGGCGCCCCGCGCCCTGATCGATCAGGTGATCGCCGCCCATGCGGTGGTGCGCGATCTGGTGCAGCACGGTTGGCTGCATCTGCTGCGTCTCGATGGTCAGCCGGCCTGCCTGGAACTGCGCACGGCCAGTGGCTGGCAGACGTTGCCGGGGGCTTGAGCGAAAGGACATCCATATGGGTGAGCCAGCCCATCGAGCCATCGCGGGGTACCGGGGTCCGATCCTCTGGTACCCCGCGGCTGTAATCACTGGGTAATGCGTGGCTTCAAGGCTACAGTGCCAGAGCGCGCAGGCGGATCACGCCAAGCTGGGCCTTGCCTTGTATAGTCAACTCGGTAGGCGCCGGCCCAGACTGGACGTGTAGGGCATCCAGCTGTGCGAGCCCGAGGATGGCACCTTCATGGCGGACCTCCAGCGATCCCTCGGCGCAAAACAGCAGCAGCGCTGGCGAATCATTCAGCTCCCAGGTGCCGTCAATCGATACCCAGTCGAGTTCGGCGGCATAGCGATCGGCGCGATAGATCAGGTTGAAGTCGCGAATGGGGCCATCGAGCAGCTCGCACTCGACCTGGGCGTCACCGGAGAAGACGAATGCCTGCCAGCGGCCCAGGGGTGGACTCACTTCACCGTCGACCTGCAGCCGCATCCCCGCACCCTCGATCACGCTGATGATCCGCGTCATGCCGGCAAAAGGGGAAAAGGCGCCGGATTGCGTCACGTCGGCCAGGGATAGGCGCCAGCCGAAGTCGGCAGCCGTGGCGGGTGTATCGCGGGCGATTTCGAGGGTGCTGCCGAGGCCGTTGCGCCAGGGCATGCGCTGGTGCTCGGCGGCGGGGAGGCGAGTGAGCCTGCTCATGAGCCGAAATGCCCCTCCAGCCGATAGCGACTGCCGGGATACAGCAGCCTGGCGCTGGTCACGGCGCGGCGTCCCGACCAGGTGCGCCGCCGAATCATCAGGCACGGCTCAGTGGCAGGAATGCGCAGCAGCTGCTGCTCTTCGGCGGAGGCGAGCACGGCTTCGACCACGTGCTCGCCCTCGGTCAGGGGCGCCAGGCGATTCAGGTAGACGTAGGGCGTTTCGCTGCTGAAGTCCTGCTCAAGATACTCGGGCGCCACCGCCGGATTGACGTAGCGATCCTCTATCTGCACCGGCACGTCATTTTCGTAGTGCACGATCAGCGAGTGGAAGACCGGCTGGCCCTCGCGCACGCCCAGCGCCATGGAGCGTTCGCCGTTGGCCGTTTCACTCTGCATCCGGATGACTTCGAGGTGGTGCCGGTGGCCACGGGAGGCGATCTCGTCGGCGATGTTGTGCACTTCGAAGAGCGCCGCCTGACCCTTGGGCTCGGCGACGAAGGTGCCGACGCCCTGCATCCGCACCAGCAGGCCATCGCTGGTGAGCTCACGCAGGGCGCGGTGCACGGTCATGCGGCTGAAGCCCAGCTGGGCGACCAATTCCGCTTCGGAGGGGATCTTCTGGTGGGGTGGCCAGGCGCCCGAGTGGATCTGCCTCAGGATGAGTTGCTTGACCTGCTCGTAGAAGGGCGCGGGAGCGGCCTTGGGCGCAGAGGCGGAGTTCGACGGTGAAGGCATGAAAGGCCCCTTGGAAAGACAGCTAGCAGTTTACCGTTGTGGTTTATGTCTGTATATGTATATACATGTTAGACAGAGCTATGATGAGGTCGATTATGCCGGCTTTTTTTGCGGAAAGGGCGCTCCTGCCGGAAGGCTGGGCGACGGACGTGCGCCTGGAGGTAGACGCCCGGGGCTATCTGCAAAGCGTTCAGGCCCACGGCTCGGCGGAGGGCGCCGAGCGCTTGCAGGGCCCGCTGCTGCCGGGCATGCCCAATCTGCATTCCCACGCCTTCCAACGGGCCATGGCCGGCCTGGCGGAAGTGGCGGGCGCCACCCAGGACAGTTTCTGGACCTGGCGCGACCTGATGTATCGCCTGGTGGGCCGGCTCGAGCCGGAGCAGGTGCAGGTCGTGGCCCGCCAGCTGTATATCGAGATGCTCAAGGCCGGCTACACCGCCGTGGCCGAATTCCACTATGTGCATCATGACCCAGAGGGTGTTCCCTACGACGACCCTGCCGAACTGGGTGGGCGTATCGCCCAGGCGGCGCGCAGCGCGGGCATAGGGTTGACGCTGTTGCCGGTGCTCTACAGCTACAGCGGCTTCGGCGCCCAGGCGCCGACCGCGGGTCAGCGACGCTTCCTGCATACCACCGACAGCTATCTGGAACTCTTGCCCCGCCTGGCGGCGGTGCTGGATGACCGGCAGCGGCTGGGCCTGTGCTTTCACTCGTTACGAGCGGTCAGCGGCGAGCAACTCGCCACGGTATTGGCGGCGACGGATGTCCACTGGCCGGTGCACATCCATATCGCCGAGCAGCAGAAGGAAGTGGACGACTGCCTGGCCTGGAGTGGTCGCCGGCCCCTCGAGTGGCTGTACGACCAGGTGGCGGTGGACGAGCGCTGGTGCCTGGTCCATGCAACCCATGCGCTGCCCAACGAAGTCGCCCTGATGGCGCAGAGTGGGGCCATCGCTGGTCTCTGCCCGACCACCGAGGCCAACCTGGGGGACGGGATCTTTCCGGCGACGGCTTTCCTCGCCGCCGGTGGGCGCTTCGGCATCGGCTCGGACAGCCATGTGAGTGTCAGCCCGGTCGAGGAGCTGCGGTGGCTGGAGTACGGCCAGCGCCTGCGCGACCAGCAGCGCAATCGCCTGGTCGGCGCGCGCCAGCCCAATGTCGGCCACCAGCTGTTCGAGCAGGCCCTGCAGGGTGGCGCCGCGGCCCTGGGCCAGGAGATTGGCGCGCTGGCGGTCGGCCGGCGTGCCGACTGGGTGGTCTTGGATGGCGCCGATCCCTATCTGTCCAGCGCACCGGCGGAGGCCGTGCTCAACCGTTGGTTGTTCGCTGGCGGCGATCGCCAGGTAAGGGACGTGATGGTCGGAGGGCGTTGGGTCGTACAGGCGGGGCGGCACCCGGACGAGGCGGCCAGTGCCCGTGAATTCGCCCAGGTACTGCGCACCCTGCTCGCTTGACGGGAGAGGTGGTCCCCGACCGAGTCGGGGACCTTGGGCTCAGCGGCCGTAGCGCTCGCGTCCCCAAGCCAGCGCCGCCTCGAGCAACTGGCGCAGGACGTCCTGGGTAGGGGTAGCGAGATCTTCGCGATAGCCGAAGGGCGGCGCCTCGTCCATGTAGGTGCATTGCGCCAGTTCCAGTTGCACAGCATGGATGTGCTGGTCCGGGGCGCCATAGTGGCGGGTGATGAAGCCGCCCTTGAAGCGGCCGTTGAAGACGTGGGTCAGGCGTTGCTGGCCACTGGCGACCGCCTGCAGCCGGCTGGTCAGTTCCGGATCGCAGCTGGCCCCGTCGAAGGTACCGAAGTTGAGATCCGGCAACTGGCCGTCGAACAACCGTGGTATGCGCGAGCAGATGGAATGGGCATCCCACAGCAGCGCATAGCCGAAGGTATCGCGCAGGCGCTGCAGCTCCGCCACCAAGGTGTGGTGATAGGGCCGCCAGATCTCTTCCAGCGCCTGCTGGCGCGCCTGGGCATCCGGCGCCTGGCCGTCGCGGAACAGCGGGCTGCCATCGAAGAGCACCTCGGGAAAGAGCCCGGTGGTAGCGCTGCTGTAGAGGGGCACGTCATCGTCGGGTCGGTTCAGATCGATGACATAGCGCGAATAGAGCGCCTCCAGCCGGCTGGCGCCCAGTTCCTCGGCCATGGCATAGAGCCGGGGGATGTGCCAGTCGGTGTCGGCGAGGGCCTGGCCGGCGGGCACCAGGCCCTGCTCGACGGCGCGGGTGAGGCGGGTGCCGGGATGCGGCATGCTGATCAGCAGCGGCACCTGGCCGCGAGTGAACTTGAAGGTGTCAGACACGGGCGAGCTCCTTGCCGTGGCGGATGATGCGGGTGTCGAGTTGGCCGCCGAGCCAATAGGCCAGCTCGGCGGGGCGGGCGATGTCCCAGACGATGAAATCGGCGTACTTGCCCGCTTCCAGGCTGCCGTAGCGGTCCGCGAGGCCAAGCGCCCGGGCGGCATTGAGGGTGACGCCGGCCAGGGCTTCTTCCGGGGTGAGGCCGAACAGGGTGCAGCCCAGGTTGAGCATCAGCCGCAAGGACAGCACCGGCGAGGTGCCCGGATTGGCGTCGCTGGCCAGGGCGATGGGCACGCCCTGGGCGCGCAACGCTTCCACCGGGGGCAATTGCGTCTCGCGCAAGGTGAGGAAGGCGCCGGGTAGCAGCACCGCCACGGTGCCGGCCGCGGCCATGGCCACCACGTCGTCCTCGACGAGGTACTCGAGGTGATCGGCCGACAGTGCGCCATAGCGGGCCGCGAGCGCCGCACCGTGCTGCACCGACAGCTGTTCGGCGTGCAACTTGACCGGCAGGCCGAGCCGGGTGGCGGTCTGGAAGACCCGCTCGACCTGGGCTGGGGAAAAGGCCAGGTGCTCGCAGAAGGCGTCCACCGCATCCACCAGGCCCTCGGCAGCCAGTTGCGGGAGCCAGTCGTCGCAGATGGCAGTGATGTAGTCATCGGCCCGACCAGCGAATTCCGGGGGCAGGGCGTGGGCGGCCAGGCAGGTGGTGCGGACGGTGACCGGCAATTCCTCGCCCAGTCGGCGTGCCACCCGCAGCATCTTGCGTTCGCTGGCCAGGTCCAGGCCATAGCCGGATTTCACTTCCAGCACGGTGACGCCTTCGGCCAGCAGCGGGCGGGCGCGGCGCAGGGCGCTGGCCAGCAATTCGTCCTCGCTGGCGGCGCGGGTGGCGCGCACGCTGCTGGCGATGCCGCCGCCAGCGGCGGCGATCTCGGCATAGCTGACACCCTGCAGGCGCTGCTCGAATTCGCCACTGCGATCGCCGCCGAAGACCAGATGGGTGTGGCAATCGATCAGGCCCGGCGTGACCCAGGCGCCCCCCAGGTCATGCCGTTCGCTGATCGCGATCGAGGGCAGCTCGGCCAGCGGACCCACCCAGTGCAAACGCTCGCCATCGACCAGCAGGGCCGCGCCTTCCAGGGCGCCATAGACGCCGTCGACCAGGGTGGCGGCATGGCAGTTGTACCAGAGCTTCATGGGGTGTCCTCGCGCAGGGGATAGGCCGGTGCGGTCGCGCGGCGGCGGGCCAGCAGCCAGTAGAGCAGGGCCGGCACCAGCAGGCCGATGCCCCAGGAGATGTCGACCCCGCCCAGGTGGGCGACCAGCGGGCCGGTGTAGAGCTTGGTCGACAGGAAGGGCAGCTGGATCAGCACGCCGATGACGTAGACGGTCAGGCCGGTACCGTTCCAGCGCCCGTAGCGGCCATCCGGGTCGGCCAGCGCCGCCAGGTCGTAGCGTTCGCGGGTGATGAGGTAGTAGTCGACCAGGTTGATCGCGCTCCACGGCGTGAAGAAGGTCAGCAGGAAGAGGATGAAGGACTTGAACGCCAGCAGGAAGGCGCCTTGGCCGAGCAGGGCGATCAGGGTCGCCGCTCCGACGATGGCCAGCACGAACAGCAGTCGCTGCCGCGGGCTGATCTCGACTTCGCCGCGAAAGCCGCTGATCAGGGTGGCGATGCACATGAAGCTGCCATAGGAATTCAGGGTGGAGATGGTCACCTTGCCGAAGGCGATGCTGAAGTAGAGCAAGGCGGCCGTGGCGCCGCTGCCACCCAGGCCGACGATGAAGGCGACCTCATGGCCCATGAACCGGCCGTTGGCCATGGCCGCGGCGAAGACTCCGAGCACCATGGCGGTCTGGGCCCCCAGCACCGAACCGGCGCCTACCGCGAGAAAGGTCTTCAGTGGCGAGGTCCGGGCGGGCAGGTAGCGTGAGTAGTCGGCCACATAGGGGCCATAGGCGATCTGCCAGGAGGCGGCCAGGGACACGGCGAGCAGGAAGCCGCTCCAGCTGAACTGCCGATTCTGCAACAGCGCCGAGACGTCGCCGACGCTGAGTACCCGGCTGAACAGGTAGCAGAAGGCGATCACCCCCAGGACGCTGGCCAGCCGTCCCAGCAGGTGGATGGCGCGATAGCCCAGCACCGTCACCAGCACGATGACCGCGGCGAAGATCAGGATGCCCAGGCTGTCGCTGACCCCGAACAGCTGGCCGAGCGCCTGCCCCGAGAGCACCGTGCCGGTGGCGGTGAAGCCCAGGTACATCAGGCAGACCAGCACCAGGGGCACGGCCGCGCCCTGGACGCCGAATTGCACGCGGCTGGAGATCATCTGCGGCAGCCCCAGGCGCGGGCCCTGGGCGGCGTGCAGAGCCATCACCGCGCCGCCGAGCACCTGGCCGAGCAACAGTCCCCAGAGCGACCAGAAGACATCGCCGCCCAGCACCACGGCGAGGGCGCCGGTGACGATGGCGGTGATCTGCAGATTGGCCCCCAGCCAGAGAGTGACCTGGCTGTACAGCCGGCCATGGCGTTCGTGGGTGGGGATGTAGTCGATGGAGCGCCGTTCGATCAGCGACGACGCGGAAGCGGACTCGGACATGCAGGACCTGCGCGATGACGGGCTTCCGCCAGTGCCCATCGCAGGCAGCCGGGGAGGCCGGGACCCGGAAAGGCGCCAGTGGCGGCAGCAGGGCCACCACCGCGCCACCTATTACGCCTGAGGCTTGGCGATCATCGGCAGGTTCAAGCCTTGCTCCTGCGCGCACTCGATGGCGATCTCGTAGCCTGCGTCGGCATGGCGCATCACCCCAGTGGCCGGGTCGTTGGTCAGCACCCGGGCGATGCGTTCGGCCGCTTCATCGGAGCCATCGCAGACGATGACCATGCCCGAGTGCTGCGAGAAGCCCATGCCCACGCCACCGCCATGATGCAGGGAGACCCAGGTGGCGCCGCTGGCGGTGTTCAGCAGGGCGTTGAGCAGCGGCCAGTCGGAGACGGCGTCGGAGCCATCGCGCATGGCTTCGGTCTCGCGGTTGGGGCTGGCCACCGAGCCGGAGTCCAGGTGGTCACGGCCGATGACGATGGGCGCCTTGAGTTCGCCCGTACGGACCATCTCGTTGAAGGCCAGGCCAAGCTTGGCGCGCTGGCCCAGGCCGACCCAGCAGATACGCGCCGGCAGACCCTGGAAGGCGATGCGCTCGCGTGCCATGTCCAGCCAGTTGTGCAGGTGGGCGTCATCGGGGATGAGTTCCTTGACCTTGGCATCGGTGCGATAGATGTCCTCGGCGTCACCGGACAGCGCCGCCCAGCGGAACGGCCCGATGCCCCGGCAGAACAACGGGCGGATATAGGCCGGGACGAAACCGGGGAAGGCGAAGGCATCGCTCACGCCTTCTTCCTTGGCCATCTGGCGGATGTTGTTGCCGTAGTCGAAGGTGGGCACGCCCTGGCGCTGGAAGTCGAGCATGGCGCGCACGTGCTGGGCCATGGAAGCCTTGGCCGCCTTGACCACCGCCGCCGGTTCGCTGAGGGCGCGCGTGCGATATTGCTCCCAGGTCCAGCCGGCCGGCAGATAGCCATTGAGCGGGTCGTGGGCGCTGGTCTGGTCGGTGACCAGGTCCGGGCGGACGCCGCGTCGTACCAGCTCGGGCAGGATCTCCGCGGCGTTGCCCTGCAGGGCGATGGAGATGGCGCCACCTTCACTGGTGTAGCGGTCGAGGCGGGCCAGGGCATCGTCCAGATCCTTGGCCTGCTCGTCGACGTAGCGGGTCTTGAGGCGGAAATCGATGCGGCTCTGCTGGCATTCGATGTTCAGCGAGCAGGCACCGGCCAGGGTCGCGGCCAGCGGTTGGGCGCCGCCCATGCCGCCCAGGCCGGCGGTCAGTACCCAACGCCCTTTGAGATTGCCCTCATAGTGCTGGCGCCCGGCCTCGACGAAGGTCTCGTAGGTGCCTTGGACGATGCCCTGGCTGCCGATGTAGATCCAGCTGCCCGCGGTCATCTGGCCGTACATGGCCAAGCCCTTGGCGTCGAGTTCGTTGAAATGCTCCCAGCTCGCCCAGTGCGGGACCAGGTTGGAGTTGGCGATCAGCACGCGCGGGGCGTTGCTGTGGGTCTTGAACACCCCGACCGGCTTGCCCGACTGCACCAGCAGCGTCTCGTCGTCACCCAGCGTCTTGAGGCTGGCGACGATGGCGTCGTAGCACTCCCAGTTGCGCGCCGCCCGGCCAATACCCCCATAGACGACCAGTTCCTCGGGGTTTTCCGCGACCTCGGGGTCCAGGTTGTTCATCAGCATGCGCAGGGGCGCTTCGGTGAACCAGCTGCGGGTATTGAGCTGGGTGCCGCGCGGTGCACGGATGGTGACGGAGCGATGGCGGGTGGAATCGGTCATGGCGGGTCCTGCGAGCTGTTGAATGATAAAGCATGTATATACAAGTATAGGAAAAAGGTCGCCCAGGCAAGAGGGGGGCAAGGGATACCCGTCAGTTGGGGCGCTATCAGAAAGCCACGCGCAGGCAGTGCCAGGTAAACACGAACGCCGGGAGATCCAGATGGCGTTACCCTCCGCCCTCTGGATACCTTTACGCCCCCTGGTTGGCTCTATAGCGCTTGGGCGGCATAGCCGGCCAAGCGCGTTCCGCCCATTCAGCCGTTGCTGGGGAAAGCGAACTGCGAGGCTTCTTGAGCTTCGCGTTGCGGCCAGCGCTGGGTGATGGTCTTGCGGCGGGTGTAGAAGCGCACGCCGTCCGGACCATAGGCGTGGAGGTCGCCGAACAGCGAGCGTTTCCAGCCGCCGAAGCTGTGGTAGGCCACCGGTACCGGCAGGGGTACGTTGATGCCGACCATGCCCACTTCGATCTGGTCGGCGAACCGCCGCGCCGCTTCGCCGTCGCGGGTGAAGATGCAGGTGCCGTTGCCGTATTCGTGGGCATTGATCAGGGCGATGCCCTCGTCCAGGCTCTTGACCCGCACCACGCAGAGCACCGGCCCGAAGATTTCTTCCTGGTAGATGCGCATCTCCGGGGTGACCTGGTCGAACAGGCAGCCGCCGAGGAAGAAGCCTTCTGCATGATCGGCGACCTTGAGGCTGCGACCGTCCACCACCAACTTGGCGCCCGCGGCCACGCCATCGGCGACGTAGCCGGTGACCTTGTCCAGGTGCGCGCCGGTAACCAGCGGGCCCATGTCCAGACCGCATTGGGTGCCGGGGCCGACCTTGAGCTTCTCGATCTCCGGCACCAGCCGGGCGATCAGGGCGTCGGCGACCTGATCACCGACGCAGACCGCCACCGAGATGGCCATGCAGCGTTCGCCGCAGGAGCCGTAGGCGGCGCCCATCAGCGCATTGACGGTGTTGCCGAGGTCGGCGTCGGGCATGACCACCGCATGGTTCTTGGCCCCGCCCAGGGCCTGGACGCGCTTGCCCTTGGCGGTACCGCGGGCATAGATGTATTCGGCGATGGGAGTGGAGCCGACGAAGCTCAGCGCCTTGACCTCGGGGGCGTCGAGCAGCCCGTCCACGGCTTCCTTGTCGCCATGCACCACGTTGAGCACGCCCTTGGGCAGACCGGCTTCCTCGAACAGCTGGGCGATGGCCAGGGTGGAGCTGGGATCGCGCTCGCTGGGCTTGAGGATGAAGGTGTTGCCGCAGGCGATGGCCAGCGGATACATCCACAGCGGCACCATGGCCGGGAAGTTGAAGGGGGTGATGCCGGCGACCACACCCAGGGGCTGGAAGTCGGACCAGGTGTCGATGCTGGGGCCGGCGTTGCGGTTGTATTCGCCCTTGAGCAGCTCGGGGGCGGCGGTGGCGTATTCGACGTTTTCGATACCACGGCGCAGCTCACCGGCGGCGTCTTCCAGGGTCTTGCCGTGTTCTTCGCTGATCAACTGCACCAGGCGGTCTTCGTTGCTTTCCAGCAGTTGCTTGAAGCGGAACAGTACCTGGGCGCGCTTGGCCGGCGGGGTGTTGCGCCAGGCCGGGTAGGCGGCCTGGGCGGCGTCTATGGCCTGCTGCAGGGTGGCGGCATCGGCCAGGGGCACTTCGCGGATCACCGCGCCGGTGGACGGGTTGTAGACCGGTGCGCGGCGGCTGCCACCGTCGACCAGTTGGCCGCCGATGAGATGCTTGAGGCTCATGAAGGGACTCCTTGTACGAAAGGCGGGCGCTCCGCGCAGAGGAGCGCCAGGGACGGGATCAGGCCTTTACCGCAGCCTGCACGGCGATCTCGACGAGGATGTTTTCGGCCGCCAGATTGGCCTCGACCGTGGCTCGGGCCGGTAGAGCATCTTTGGGAACCCAGGCATCCCAGGCCGCATTCATGGCTGCGAAGTCCTTCACGGCATGCTTCAACCACACCTGGGCGAACAGGATATGGGACTTGTCTGAGCCGGCTTCCGCCAGGAGTTCGTCGATCCGCGCCAGGACCTGGCTGGTTTGGCCGCCGACATCCTGGGTCCGGTCGGCTGGGACTTGGCCGGTGATGTAGACGATACCGTTGTAAACCAGGGCATGGCTGAGACGGCCGTTGTTGGGTTGGAAGCGTTGAATCAGCATGGTGTGCTCCTCGGGAGGGCAGGGTTGGCGAATCGATAACGGGTGGCGACGCTTTTTGCAGGCAAAGCGAGGCCGCTGCGCCGACTCGGGCGCTTTTTTCAGTGACTCGAAGCGGGCGGCCGAGCCGCCGCTATCAACTGGCTGGGCGCAAGCTGCGGGCAGCGCTGGAAATGGATCGGGCGGTGGTGATGACCTTGGGGGCGAGGTCGCGCTTGACCAGGTCCAGCGACCAGCGACTGAAGGGCACGGCGACGTTCACGGCGCCCAGGGGATAGCCGTCCGCGTTGACGACCGCGGCCGCCACGCTGATGTCCCCCACGTAGAATTCTTCGTTGGCGAAGGCGTAGCCGTCCCGGCGGGCCTGTTCGATCACCTGCCGCAATTGCTCACGGTCGACGATGGTGTTGGCGGTGTAGGCCACCGGTTCTATGGCGGCCAGGAGGCTTTCGCATTCGCTGCTCGGCAGGGCGGCGAGATAGGCGCGACCTGCCGAGGTGCAATACATCGGCAACCGCCGGCCCACGGGAACGTGAATGGAAATCTGCTTGTGGCTCGGGAAGCGCGCCACGTAGATCATGTCCTGTTGATCGGGCTCCAGCAGATTGCAACTTTCCTCGGTGCCGCGATTGAGTTCGTGCAGGTAGGGCGTGGAGAGCCCGACCAGGCTGCTGGTTTGCAGATAGCCGGTGCCCAGGTCCAGCGAGCGAGGGGTAAGGCGATAGCGCTTGGAATCCGCCTCCTTGCACACGTAGCCCAAGGCCTCGAGGGTGAACACCGAGCGCTGCACCGTGCTTTTGTTCAGCCCGGTGGCCTCGGCCAATTCGACGAGATTCATGGTGGGCCGGCTGCTGCGAAAAGCGGTGATCACCGCTAGCCCCTTGGCCAGGGCAGTCACGAACAGTGGCGAGTCTTCCGCGTCACTCATGGGCTTGATCCTTGTCGGTATGCGCCGGGAAGGACGCTCTCGGGCCGGTGCCACTGCGGCCATAGTCTCTTCCAGGCGTTGGGTATTCATTCAAAGTGGCTCAGGACGATGCCGGGCTCGATCACCGGGCAGCCCCGGTCGAAGCGGTCGACGGCGAAGGGCTGCATACGCTCATCGACCACCCCGTCGACGATGGCCTTGGCCAGCAGGTCGCCAGCGGCGGGCGCACCCGCATGGCCGTAGCACCAGCCCGCCGAGATGAATAGCCCGGCCAGGGCTGGATGGGCACCCAGCAAGGGGCCGAAGTCCTTGGAGATATGTACGAGCCCGGCCCATTGGCGGAGGATACGGGCCTCGCCCAGCTGTGGAAACATCTCCAGATAGGCTTTCGCGGTCGCCGCCATGACCGGGACATCGGCATTGAGGGTGTCTTGGGGGCGCTCGGCGACTTCGGCGCCGCCCACCACCTCGCCCCGGGCGGTTTGATGCAGGTAGCACAACCGATCCAGCAAGGCCACCGCAGGGCCGATCAGCGGGCGGGTGGGCTCCAGCGCCATGGCTTCCAGGCGCATCGGATAGCCATCCAAGGGCACCCCGACGAGTTCGGCGAGGGCATTGCTGTCCGCTCCGCCCGCCAGCACCAGGGTATCGGTCAAGACGTGCTGCTGACCCACCCAGGCGCCTGATACCCGCCCGGCGCCGTAGTCGATCGCCGTGACCCGGCTGCGATAGAGAATGCGTACGCCAAGTCGTTCGCAGGCCTGGCGATAGGCGTGCATGGCCGCGTGATGCGGGGCGACGCCACTATCGGGCAGGTGCAGTGCGGCACTCACTCGCTCGTGGGCCAGGGCGGGCAGGACGCCGCGCAGCTGCGCCGGGCTCAGCAGGTGTGAGTTGATCCCGCACTCCTGGTGCACCCGCAGCGTGCGGTCCAACAATTGCGCCGTGCTGTCCCGTTCGCCGACCATGGTGTAGCCACGGCGCGAGTACATGACGTTCTCGCCCAGCCGCCTGGACAGGCCGTGCCACAACTCGGAGGAATAGGCGAAGAAGCGGGTCCATTCCACGGAACTGAAGGCGCCACGGATCAGGGTGCCATTGCGCCCGGAGGCGCCGCCTTGCCAATAGCCGGCGTCCAGTACCAGCACGTCCTTGAGCCCACGCTCCGCCAGGCTGAACGCCAGGGAAAGACCTTGGATCCCACCGCCGACGATCAACACCGAGCAGCGTTCCGGTAGCCGTTCAAGAGTCATTGCAGAGGCTCCACGACATCGGCGAGGCCCGCCGCCTGGGCGACCGTGATGGCGCGCCGTGGCGGCCGCAAGCTGGGTTTGCTCAGCCGTTCCGGGGTGGTACCCAGGCGCCAGGCGACGAACTCCCGCAGCGAATGCCAGCAGGGTTGGCCCTGGCAGGGGCCCATGCCGCAGGAGGTCAGGCGCTTGATGACTTCCAGATCCTGGATACCTTGGTCGAGCAGCGCATCGACCTCGGCTGCCGACACGTCGAAGCAAGGGCAGAGCAGGGCACTCGCATCATAGGGTGGTGGCAGGCGTTGCTCGTCGAGGCTCGCCGAGCCGACGCGGATGAAAGGGTCCGCCCCGGTGCGCAACTGCAGGCGCCCTTGAGCGCCACCCTGGAAGCTCAGGCTGTCGTCGAACGTCGTCGGCCCGGCGAAGACCACCGCATCGCAACGCCTGTTGCCCTGCAAGTGAATACCGCGCACCCGGTCGTGGCCCCGGATGCGGCGCAGCCGCTGGACATCGCCGACCAGTACCACGTTCACCGCCAGGGCCCGCAACCGGTTCGCGACCTCTTCAGCGTCATCATCGCCGACCACCGCGACTGCCAATCCTGGCGCGATTCGCCGTTCCGTCGCCAATGCCAGGGCGGTCCGCGCATCCATGACGCCAGGCAGCCAGGCACCACCCACCAGGGGGACGGCAGCCCGGCGGCCGGTCGCCAGGATCACCTGGGTGGCCGCGAAGGCGATGGCACCCCGAGAGGTATCCAGGGGGGCGCCGACCAGCAGCTTCCCCTCGCGATAGGCACCGAAGACCTCGATACCGAACAGGCACTGCACCCGGGGATCGAGCTCGGGAACGGGACGGCCGGCATTGAGCGCAGCGCGGCCGATCCGCTCGTCGCGGGTGACCAGCACCACGGTCTTGCCCTGCCGGGCCGCGGCATTGGCGGCCTCGCAGCCCGACCGGCCGGCACCTATCACCAGCACCTCGGTCACGACCTTGGTAGCCGGCGGTATCGCCACCTGGCGGCGGTCGCTGGACGGCTTCGCCACCCCGGCGAGGAAGGCCAGCAGGCGCTCCCAATGTTGAAACAGGCGACCGCCGCTGGGCACCAGATTGGTATGTTCGAAGCCACCCTGGATCCAGCGTGCGGGCAGCGCCCGGCTCAGTTGCAAGAGGTCGAAGCGCGGGCTCGGCCAGCAGTTCTGCATTTCCACCCTCATGCCATCGCGGACCGGACACTGGTCGAGCCGTACATTGGGCACCCCATCGACCCGTGCCAGCACTCCATTGACGTAGATCCCCGACAGACCCATGGGGCGATGGGACTTGCGCGTCCAGGCCAGGGTGCGGATGCCGTTGGCCAGCAGGGCCTCGGCGACGCTGTCGCCAGTCAGGGCAGCCAAGCGCCTGCCGTTCCAGAAGAAACTCAGGGGTTGGCCCTGTGCGCCCGGTAGGCGCAATGCTGGCTGGCTCAAGCGGCACCTCCACGCTTGTTGCGGCGCTGGGCGATCAGGCTCACCGCCAGCATGACGATGGACAGCAGCGTCATGAGGGTCGCGACCACCGCGATCACCGGATCGATCTCGGACCGCAGCGAGCTGAACATTCGCTTGGTCAGGGTCGCGCTATCGCCCCCACTGATGAAGATGGAGACCACGGCTTCATCCAGGGATACGGCGAAGGCGAACATGGCCGCCGCGATGATGGAAAAGCGAATCTGCGGCAAGGTCACGTCGAAGAAGGCCCGCAAGCGCGTGGCACCGAGGATGCACGCAGCGTGCTCCTGGGTCATGTCGTAGCTCTTGAGTCCGGCGCCGACGTTGATGATCACATAGGGCAGCGCCAGCAACGTATGAGCCAGCACCAGGCCGGGGATGCTGTTGTTGAGTCCGAGCCTGGCATAGATGAAGAACAAACCGATGGCGGTGAAGATGGTCGGCACGATCATCGGCGCCATCATCAGCCCACGCAGCGCGCCCAGGTAGCGCTGCTGGCTATTGTGCAAGGCATAGGCCGCCGCGGTGCCTAGGGTGGTCGCCAGCACCATGGTCAGGAAGGCGGTAGTGAGGGAAATGGTCGTCGCGGTGCGCCATTCGATCGAGGCGAAGTAGTTGAGAAAGGGCTGCAGGCTGAAGCTCTTGGGGGGGAACGACAGATAGCGTGCATCCGAGAAGGACATCGGCAACACGATCAGCGTCGGCGTGACCAGGAAGATCAGGGTCGCCAGGATCAACAGATACAGCCAGACGCGACGTGCCAGCTCGCCAAGCATGCGGGAGAGAGAGGGATGCATAGATTCAGTTACCCCGCTTGCCAAGGTTCGCGAGCTTCTGCGCGAGGAACAGGATCAGCAACGTCGCCACCAGTAGCACCACCCCCAGCGACGAGGCGGCGCCCCAGTTCGAATACTGGGCGACATCGCTCTCGATGCGCATCGAGAGCATCTGCACCTTGCCGCCGCCGAGCAGGGCCGGAGTGACGTAGAAACCCAGGCTCAGCACGAAGACCAGCGTCGCGCCCGCGGCGAGGCCCGGTAGCGACAGCGGCAGGAAGACGTCGCGGAAGGCCCTGGCCGGTGAAGCGCCGAAGGTGGCGGCGGCCTGGGTGTAGATCGGATCGATGCTCTTCATGGAGGCGTACAGCGGCAGCACCAGGTAGGGCAGCATGATATGGGTCATGCCGATGATGGTGCCGGTCAGGTTGTGCACCAGGGTCAGGGGCGTGTCGATCAGCCCCAGACTCAGCAGAATGTCGTTGACCACGCCGCGTCGCTGCAGCAGCACCAGCCAGGCATAGGTCCGTACCAGCAGCGAGGTCCAGAGCGAGATCAGCAGCACGCCCATGGCGATAGCGGCGAAGACCTTGTTGCCGTGCACCATGAAATAGGCGAACGGATAGCCGATCAGCACGCAGACCAGGGTCACGATCAGGCTGATCTTGAAGGTCTGGGTAAAGGCGAGCACATAGATGGGTTGCAGCAAGCGGCTGTAATTGTCCACGGTCAGCTGCCCATCGGCGTCGAACAGCGACAAGCCGAACAGCCAGCCGATCGGTACGACGAAGGTCACCAGGATCAACAGCAGGGCCGGGACCAGGGGCGACATGAGCAGCCAGCCATGACGGCGGGCGGCGCGGCGCAAGGCGTTCTGGTGCATGGGCTGTTGGGCATCGAGGGCCATCGCTATTCTCCCACCACGTAGGTGTCCTGCGGGTGCAGACCGAGGGTGACGCGATCACCGCGGGCGGGCGGCGGCGCGTGGTCGGTGCGCGAGGGCCGGCGAATCGTGGTCAGCTGACCTTGACCCAAGTCGACTTGGATCAGTTGGCTTTCGCCCTGGTAGATGACATCGGTGATGGTGCCACGGAAGCGGTTGAAGGCGCTGTCCTGGTCACTGACGAAACGTAATTTTTCCGGGCGCAGCAGGAGGCTCGGGCGCTGGAGGCCGCTGGTGCTGAGCGTCGCTTCGAGGAGCTGATCCTGGAACCAGGTGCGACCGTCGCGAACCGTCACCGGCAGGAATGACGACTCACCCACGAACTCGGCGATGAAGCGATTGACCGGCCGTTCGTAGAGCCGTTTCGGGGTATCGATCTGCTGGATGCGCCCCTGGCTCATGACCGCGATCCGGTCGGACATGGTCAAGGCTTCGCGCTGATCGTGGGTCACGTAGACCACGGTCATGCCCAGGCGCTCGTGCAACCTGCGCAGCTCCAGCTGCATGGCCTCGCGCAGGCGCTTGTCCAGCGCCGAGAGCGGTTCGTCCATGAGCAGAACCTTGGGCTCGAAGACGATGGCGCGTGCCAGGGCGATGCGTTGCCGCTGTCCACCCGACATCTCGTTGATCTTGCGCGCCACGAGCTGGTCCAGTTCGACCAGTTCGAGGGCTTCCTGTACCCGGCGCCGGATGTCGTCGCGTCCATAGCCACGCAGCTTTAGCGGATAGGCAACGTTCTGGAAGACGTCCATGTGCGGGAACAGGGCGTAGTTCTGGAACATCATGCCGAGGTCACGCTTGTGCGGTGGCTCGAACACCATCTCGCGGCCGCCGAAGCGGATGCTGCCGGCATCGGGACGCACGAAGCCCGCCAGCGCCATCAGCAGGGTGGTCTTGCCCGAGCCAGAAGAGCCGAGCAGCGAGAGGAATTCGCCACTGCGGATACTGAGCGACACGTCATCCAAGGCCGCGAAGCTGTCGTAGGTCTTGGTGACATGCTCGATGTCGATCGAAAGGGAGTGCTGGGTATCTTTTGCCATGATCGAGCCCGAGGCCAAAGGTCGGTAAACGAAAGCGTAAGGGGCCGCGGCCCAAGCCCCTCTCGTCAGCCGAGAGGGGCAGCGCAGCCTGCGTCCTGCGTCAGTTCTGGATGAAGAGGTCGAACCGACGTTGCAGCTCGGCCTGGTGATCCTGCCACCAGCGCGGATCGAATAGCGCGGTCTTGGCGGCATTGGCCGGTGCGGTCGGCAAGGTGGCCGCCAGCTCCGCTGGAATGATGCCGGTGTCGTAGGCCTTGGTGTTAATGGGCGGATTGGGGATCAGCGTGACCAGCTTCGCCTGGCTCTCGGGCGACATGATCTGGGCGATGAGTTGCATCGCCCCGGCCTTGTTGCGCGCGCCCTTGGGTACCACCACGCAGTCATAGTCCACGAGTGCCTGGTCGTAGGTGTAATCGACGGGGGCGCCGGACTTTTTCAGATCATCGACCCGCGAGGCCCAGATCGACAGGAAGTCGACCTCGCGGCTGCGCAGCAGTTGGGCGGAGTCGCTGCCGCTGCTCCACCAGTTCACCACCTGCGGCTTGATCCGCTCCAGGATCTTGAAGGCGCGGTCCACGTCCAGTGGATAGAGGTCCTTGGGCGCCACCCCATCGGCCATGAGCGCCAGCTCCAGGGTGGTGAAGGGCTGCCGGTAGAGGGCGCGCGGGCCTTTCACCGCGGGATCGAAGAATTCCTTCCAGGTGCGGACCTTGGCCGCGTCCTTCTCCGTGGTCCAGGCGAGCACGGTCGAATAGGCGTTGCTGGCGATCCAGTTCTTGCCCCGCAGCTTGGGGTCGACACCGTCGACATTGATGACCGAGTAATCCAGCGGCTCGGTCAGGCCCTGGGCTTCCGCCAGGACACAGTCGTTCGAGGCCAGCTCGACGACGTCCCATTCGGGTTTGCCCGACATGACCTGGGCGCGCACCGCCGCCAGGCCATCCATGGTGTCTTCCTTGATGGTTACCCCGAGGTGCTTCGCGGCAGGCTCTAGATAGGCCTTGCGCTCGGCATCCTGAAGGGCGCCGCCCCAACCCGCGAAGGTGATGCTTTGAGCCGCTTCACTCTGAACGGTGACGACTCCGACCGCGATTGCCAACGTGACGTTCGACCAATTAATCCGTTTCATCATTCGACCCCTGGTTTGTTTTAGTTAGGCAGTTGAGGCGAAACACTCGGACGTCCTGTCCGGATAGCTTTCCCTACATTCTTTATGGATGCGAACGCCTGACGATCAGGCGTTCTTGATCATGATGTGGCGCACGTTGGTGTAGTCCTCCAGACCATACATGCTCAGGTCCTTGCCGTAGCCCGATTGGCGCAGCCCGCCATGGGGCATCTCGGTGGCCAGGGTCATGTGCTGGTTCACCCAGACGCAGCCATAGTGCAGTTGGCTCGACAGCCGCAACGCCTTGCCGACGTCCCGCGTCCAGAACGAGGCGGAGAGGCCGTACTCACTGTCGTTGGCCCAGTCGAGCACCTGGTCCTCGTCGTCGAAGCGGGTCACGGTGACCACGGGGCCGAACACCTCCTTCTGCACGATCTCATCCTCCTGGCGGACGCCGGTGATGACCGTGGGCTGGAAAAAGAAGCCTGGTCCCTCCTGAGGGGCGCCGCCCAGGACGACCTCGCTATGCGCCAGCTCGCGGGCGCGCTGCACGAAACCCTGGACCCGTTCCTGCTGGCGGCGGCTGATCAGGGGGCCGAAGTCACTGGCGGGATCTTCCGGATGACCTGCCTTGAGGCCGGCGACCTCACGGTGCAGCGCTTCGAGGAACTCGTCCTGGCGAGCAGCGGCGACATAGACGCGACAGGCCGCGGTGCAGTCTTGCCCGGCGTTGTAATAGCCCCCGGTGCGCAGCATGGCCGCTACGGCTTGGACATCGGCATCCGCCAGGACCAGCACCGGCGCCTTGCCGCCCAGCTCCAGGTGGGTTCGCTTGAGGTTGCCTGCCGCGGCCTTGACCACCGCCTGGCCGGTGCCGATGTCACCGGTGACCGACACCATGCGCACCTTGGGATGGGCGGAAAGTTGGGCGCCCAGGGTCGCGCCGCGCCCGGAGAGAATATTCACCACCCCACGCGGGAAGATCTCGGCGCAGAGGCGTGCCAGGTACAGGGCGGTCAGGGGGGTGAGTTCGGACGGCTTGAAGACGACCGTATTGCCGGCGGCCAGGGCCGGGGCGAGTTTCCAGGCGGCCATCAGCAGAGGATAGTTCCAGGGGGCGATCAGGCCGACGACGCCCAGCGGGTCACGGCGGATCATGCTGGTCGAGCCTTCCACGTATTCACCCGCCGCGCTGCCCTGCAGGCAACGCGAGGCGCCGGCGAAGAAGCGGAAGACATCGGCCACCGCGGGCACCTCGTGATGGATGGCCTTCTGCAGCGGTTTGCCACAATTGCGGCTTTCCAGGGTGCCAAGTTCCTGGGCGCTGGCCTCGATGCGGTCGGCCAGTTTGAGTAGCAATCCCGCACGTTTTCCGGGAGGGGTGCGGGACCAGCCCGCAAAGGCGCGCTCGGCGGCGTCTACCGCTTCGTCGAGCTGGGCTGCGGTGGCGCTGGCCAGCTCATAGATGAGGCTTTCATCGGCTGGTGCCAGCACGGGTTCGAGGTCGCCGTTGCCGGTCACCAACTGGCCATCGATGAGGAATTCTTTGTGGATCATCACTATCTCCCAGGTGAAAACGAGGTCACTCGGCGTCCTTGAAGCGATACCAGGCGTAGGCCAGGCGTTGACCCAGGCGCAGAAAGGGCTGCAGCGGAAAACGTTGGGGCGCTTGATGCAGGAAGGGCACGGCGGTGGGCTGGGCATCCCCGGCCAGCATCTGCGCCAGGCGCTTGCCGGTCTGCAGGGAGAAGGACACGCCACTGCCGGCATAGCCGCCCCCGGCGAAGACGTCTTGCAGCCCCGGCACTCGATAGCAGTGGGGGAGCGAACTGTGGGAAACCGCCACCCAGCCGCCCCAGTTGTAGTCGACGCGGATGCCGTTCAGAACGGGAAACTTGCGCACCAGCGCTGCCAGCAGCCGCTCGCGATGCAGGGGATTCTCGGCGTCGCGGCCGTTTACGGCGCTACGCCCGCCGAAGAGGATGCGGTTGTCCGGTAGGCGACGGTAGTAGAACAGCAGGTTGCGGGTATCGAAGAGGCACTCGGTACCCGGAATGCTCAGCCGCCGTTCCTCGTCGCTGAGCGGCCGGGTCACGATGATTTGAGAATGCACCGGCAGGATTCGGCCGGCCAATTCACCATGCAACTGCGGTGAGGTATAGCCATTGGTGGCCACCACTACTCGACGCGCCCGGACCACGCCGCTGGGTGTCACCAGGCGGTGGCCGGTCGGGTGGCTGGTCCAGTCGGTGACTGGCGAACCGGGATGCACCCTGGCACCCGCCTGACGGGCGAGACGCTGGATGCCCCACGCCAGTTTCAGCGGGTGCAGGCTGAAGCCATCGGGCATGTGGAGCGCTCCGAACGACTCGGCGCCGGCATGCACCGATTGGATGTCTTCGGCGGTGACGAAGCGGGCAGGGTACTTGAGTACATCCTGGTAGAGCCGCTCTTCGCGCCGTAGCGCCTCCAGGTGGCTGGCCTTGCTGGCGACTTTGAAGGCGCCGTCCGGTTGTGCATCGCACTGGATGTCGCCCTCGGCGATCAGCGCCCGGGTGGTGGCCAGCCCGGCACGCATCTCCTCGAAGTAGCGCCGGGCCAGATCCTCGCCGTAACGCGTGATGAGTTCACTCAAGGGGACGCGGCCGCCGGAGATGCGCGCGAAGCTGCCGTTGCGCCCACTACAGCCCCAGGCCGTGCGATTGGCTTCGAGGACGACCGCCTCGACGCCATGGTCCCTGGCCAGGTGCAGAGCGCAGCTCAATCCGGTGTAACCACCGCCGATGATGGCGACCTCGACCTCCCGCTCTCCTGCCCATACGCCGTCATCAGGCGGCTCGGTCGCGACCGTCTGCGCCCAGTAGGACGGCGAATGAGGTTGAGCGCGACCAGGAGTGGAATTGACTAGGGGATCGTACAATTTGCTTACCTCGTATCGCTGTGCGATATAAGTAAATCAATTTCATATAATTTATTTTCAATTTTGATTCAGGTCAAATGAAATATGCGCGTTAGCGGTGTTCGCTCGCTCAAGCATCAGCAGAGGTCGATGGCGATCTGGTCGTCGCGGCGAACTGGGGCGCGGGGTCTTCGGGGCCCTGTACCTGGCGTTGGAAGTGCCCGAGCGGGAGGGCGGCGCCGGTGGGAGAAGATGTATGCCGCGAGCGCTGTCGAGTGGCGCCTGGCGTGCGGGGGAGCTAGCGGGCGGGAGGGGCGGGGGGGATGACCGTCCAGGTCGGTCGGCGCTTACCGACGCGTTGCTACTGAGGAGTCGCCCCAGCAGTGAAGCTGTTGCAGCCCAGGAGGCGCGGTGTGCCGCTGGTCTTCACGGCGAAGGCCGAGCGGCAGGTCCAAGGCTGGAACCCGCCACGCCCTTGCGGCTTAGCCGGTTCCAGCCCGAGTGGTCACCCGTTGTGCTTCGTGCCTCAGGGTGCGACGTCGACGAGAGGGGGCGTCCGCGGCGGCACCACCCGCTTCGATCCGGTCGCCTCGAAGGCCGCCGCCAGCCTCAGCAGGTTGGAATCGTCATAGGCCCGGCCAGCGAAGGTCAGGCCCACCGGCATGCCGATGTCGGCCATCAGGCCCATGGGCACGGTGACGGTGGGCACGCCCAGGTGGCGGATGGCGAGGTTGCCGTTGGCCACCCAGACGCCGTTGCTCCAGGCGATGTCGGCGGACGCCGGGTTGACGTCGGCGTCGGCGGGGGCCACGTCGGCCACGGTCGGGAAGAGCACGGCGTCCAGGCCGAGGGCCTGCATCCAGTCTTCCAGGTCGAGCTGGCGGGTGCGTTCCAGGCCGCGCAGGCCGTCGGGGAGGGTGGCGATCTGGTCCCAGGACTTGAGCCCGCGCTCGGCCATGCGCACGTATTCGGCCATGCCGGCGGCGAGATCGCCTTCACGGTTGGGCAGGGTGCCGGGTTCGTGGGGGAAGATCAGCTCGCCGTCGACGTCGACCAGGCGATTCAGCTGGGGATCGCCGTTGTCGCGCAGGAAGGCATCGAAGCCCCAGGCGGAGAGGTCCCAGAGTTCGTCGTGGAGGAATTCCTTGGCGACGATGCCGCGGTTGAACACCGTGGGCGCGCCAGGGCGGTCGCCTTCGCAATTGGAGACCAGCGGAAAGTCCACCTCGATCACGGTGGCGCCGGCGGCTTCCAGGGCGGCGCGGGCCTGCTCCCAGAGCGCGATCACCGAGTCGCGGGTGTGGATGCGCTGGCCGGTGGGCCCGCCGATGCCGGGATTCTCGCTGGTGCCGGCGTCCGGATCCTGGTTGATGAACATGCGCGGCACGCCGAGGCGCTGGCCGGCCAGGGCGTTGGGGCCGGTGGCCAGGGACTGGTAGCGCGCGGGGCGCACCGCCGAGGCCTGGGGCAGCGGGACCCAGGGTTGCAGGCGCCAGAGGTCGCCGGAGGTGTCGGGGTCGTCCGCCACCACCACGTCGAGCACTTCCAGCAGGTCGGCCATGGTGCGCGCATAGGGCACCACCACGTCCATGGTCGGTGTCAGCGGCCAGTTGCCGCGCACGGAGATGACGCCCCGCGAGGGGGTGTAGGCGCAAAGGCCGTTATTGGAGGCCGGGCCGCGACCACTGGACCAGGTTTCCTCCGCCAGGCCGAAGGCGGCGAAGCTGGCGGCGGTGGCGGTACCGGCGCCGTTGGAGGAACCGGAGGCGAAGGGCGCGGTGAGGTAGCCGGCGTTGTAGGGGCTCTCGGCGCGTCCATAGACGCCGCGCTGCATGCCGCCGTTAGCCATGGGCGGCATGTTGGTCTTGCCCAGGCAGATGGCGCCGGCGGCGCGCAGGCGCTCGATGGTGAAGGCGTCGCGCTGGGCCACCAGGTCCTTGAAGGCCGGGCTGCCGGAAGCGGCGGTGAGGCCCTTGACCAGGTAGCTGTCCTTGGCGGTATAGGGGATGCCGTCCAGCGGTCCCAGGGTCTCGCCGCGGGCGCGGCGGCGGTCGGCTTCGGCGGCCTCGGCCAAGGCCTCCGGGTTGCGCACCACCACGGCGTTGAGGGCGGTGGCGGTGCCGGGGGCGTCATAGGCATCGATACGGGCCAGATAGGCTTCGACCAGTTGCACCGCGGTGACCTGGCCGGATTCCAGGGCGGCGTGCAGTTCGGCAATGGAGCGTTCGGTTACTTCGATCATGAGCAGTCGCCGTATGGGAATTCCTCTAGCGCGTCATGATAGCCGCCCCGGGCAGCCTGGGCACGGGGTGGCCAATGCGCTCGACTAAGCCACGCGAGCGTCGGTCGGCTGGCAGAGACGTTCGACGTCCGCCGCGAGTTGCTGGAGGATGGCGCGGTCCTCGGCCTGGCCGAGCGTCGCCTCGGCGCGGGCCAGGGCCAACCGGGAGTGGCGCAGGCACTCACGCTTGAGCCGCGCATCACCCTGTACCGCCAGGCGCGCTAGGGCTTTTTGCAGGCGCATGCCCACCTCCACCAGGGGCGCGGCATCGCGGCCCACCGGCAGGAAGAAGTCGTCGAACAGATCGTCCAGTGACAGCTCCGGCACCTCGATTCGCGGATACAGGGGTTCGACCGGTTCGCGGGGCTCGGTGAGCATGGTCAGCAGTCGCTGGGCGCGACCGAGGATGGCGATGGCGGTGCCCGAGTCGCTGCGCGAGGGCACCAGGGCGCCGGTGGCGATCTCGCCCAGCACGGTGAGGCCGAAGCGTGGGTCCTGGTCGTGCAGGCGACGGACGTCCAGGGTGAAGGCGGCGCGCAGGCGGTCGTCCTGCTCGGGCGGCAGGCCCTCGACCCAGAGCAGCGGCTGCGCCGGGTCGACGAAGGCGCCGGGCAGGGCGGCCAGGCGCAGGCGACCCTGTTCGCCGCAGAGATCGGCCAGCAATGGCATGTCGATTCGTTGCAGGTAGCCGGTGCGGTCGGCCAGCAGCGGGCGACCCGGTGGCGGCTCGTCGACCGGCGCGGCCACTCCGCCCAGGTATGGAGTAGCCAACCAACGCTTTAGGCTGTGTTGGGCGGCCACCTCGATGCTGTCGCTGGTGGCATCCAGCTGGCCGAGCCGCGAGAGGTGGTCGATCCAGCGCAGCAGGGTGAAGACGATCAGCAGGATGACCACCAGGGTCACGGCAAAGAGCACCACGCGGCCGTTGTCGCCATAGAGACCGGTGCTCAGGGCGATGATGCCGACCAGGCTGAACAGGAAGGAGCCGAGAAAGGTGGCCAGGGCGTTCTGGGTGGTGCTGTCTTCCAGCAGCAGCGGATAGGCGCGCGGGGTCACGCCGCTGGCAGCGGCGTTGTAGGCCGTCACCATGGTGCTCAGGGAAAAGGTGGTCACCGCCAGCATGCTGCTGGCGATGATGGTGAGGATCTTGTCGACGGCATCGGCGCCGATCTTGGCCGGCAGGCTCGCCGGAATATGGTCGCGCAGCAGCAGGGCGAGCAGGGCGGTCGCCACCCCGGCGACCGAGAACAGCGTGGCGCGAAACCAGAGGCGTCGCTGGAGTCCCCGTAGGACCCAGCCCAGGCGTGCCAGCATCAGCCGTCAGCCCATGGTCTGGGGAACGGGAGTGGCGCGCAGCTGGGCGAGTCGCTGGTCGGCCTGCTGCTGGAGCTTGTCGCGCATCTGCCGGGCGGCTTCGCGGGCATCGCCGGATTTCAGGCCGTTGCGGTCGGCATCGACCGTGGTGAGCACCGCGCCCAGGGCCCCATGCAGCAGCCGACCGCCCGCCAGGGCATCGCTGCGTAGCGGTTCGACGGTGAGCGGCGTGGCGATGACGGCGAGGTCCAGGCCCTCCAGGCACAGTTGCGCCGTGGCGATGGGAATCTGGATGGCGTTGGCCGCGGCCAGGTTGAGCGCCTGCTGGCGCCGTTCGCCTTCCTCGCTGGCGGCGCCGTTGGCCTGGCGATCCGCCTCCAGGTAGTTGGCGAACGCCTGGACATCGGCATCGGCGCAGGTGCTCAAGGCTTCCTGCAGCCGCTCGCCCAGGGCGATCAGCTCGGCATGACGGGTCACCGGTTGCCGTTGCTGGCTGATCTTCAAGCCCTTGAGGACCAGCGCGACCCCCAGCACCGCCGCCACGGTGGCCGCCGAGCCACTGCCAGGCGTGGGCAGGGTGGAGCCGGTCCCGTCACGGAATTGGGCGAGGGTCTGCTGCCAAAGGGTAAAGGTTTCGTTCATGCCAACCGCCTGCTAGCAAAGGGAGGGGATTCGGTCACGACCGACCGCTATTGGACGCCGCACGAAAAGTCCCGGCGCTCGGCGACTCTTCTTAGAGCCTGTTCAAAATCTGCTGCGCGTCGGCCAAACCGCGTTGAAAATGGCTTCGGAATGCTCATTTACCACTCGTAAACTCCGCTTCCTCAGCCATTTTCGCCTTGTTTGGCTCTAGCTCGCGAGATTATGAACAGGCTCGTACAGAGCCTAGGATCGTACGGAACGGCTGAGGTTCGCGAGCTAAGCGCAATAAGCGACAGGATTTGTTTAGGTGGCAGTTCGATTCCAGTCGTACCACCGGCACCGCTTCGGGTATGGTGACTTTGAAATAATAAGTTACAAGAGGAGTCACCTGTGGATCCCGCTGCGCTCGCCTGGGTCGCCCATGACACCCGGCTGATCTTCTGCTGTCTGGCCGCCATCCTGGCCATCGTCATCCTGATCGGCGTCACCCGTCTGCCGCCGTTCCTGTCCATCCTCATCGGCACCTTCATCGCCGGCCTGGGCGCCGGGCTGCCGGCCGAGGCGGTGGCCAAGGCGTTCAGCAAGGGCGCGGGCGGGATTCTCGGCGAGGCCGGTATCATCATCGCCCTCGGCTCCATGCTCGGCGCGCTGATGGCCGAATCCGGCGCCGCCGATCGCATCGCCAGTACCCTGCTGGGGCTGGGCAAGGGGCGCAGCCTGCCCTGGGTAATGGCGCTGGTGGCCATGGTGATCGGCCTGCCGCTGTTCTTCGAAGTCGGGCTGGTACTGATGGTGCCCATCATCTTCGTCATGGCGCAGCGCTCCGGCCAGCCGCTGTTGCGCATCGCCATTCCGGCGCTGGCTGGCATGACCACCCTGCATGCGCTGTTGCCGCCGCATCCCGGCCCGCTGATCGCGGTGGCAGCGCTGCACGCCGATCTAGGGCTGACCATGCTGCTGGGCTTCGTCATCGCCGTGCCGGCGGTGATCCTCGCCGGGCCGCTCTATGGCGGCTGGCTGTCGCGGCGGATGGTGATCCAGCCGCCGGCCGAGCTGGGCGAGCTGTTCAGCGCCCGGGAGCCTGGCGCCCACCAGCCGGGTTTCGGCCTGTCACTGCTGGTCATCCTGCTGCCGGTGCTGCTGATGTTGGGCAGCACCTTCGCCAAGGTCGCCCTCGATCCCCACAGTGGTCTGGCGGAAGGGCTGAAATTCCTTGGCGAACCCCTGATCGCCCTGGGCCTCGCCGTGCTGGCAGCTACCGTGCTGCTCGGCTGGGGCAGTGGCATGCCGCGCGAGCGGGTAGGCGGGGTGCTGCGCAAGAGCCTGGCGCCCATCGCCGCCTTGCTGCTCACCATCGGCGCGGGCGGCGGCCTCAAGCAGACGCTGCTGGATGCCGGCGTCAGCCATACCGTGGCCAAGGTGGCCGAACTCGCCCATCTGCCCTATATCCTGCTGGCCTGGCTGATTGCCGTGGCCCTGCGCCAGGCGACCGGCTCGGCGACGGTGGCGACCACCACCACGGCCGGCATCCTGGCCCCGGTGGTGGCGGGGCTGGCCGGGCCCCAGGCGTCGCTGGTCGCCCTGGCCATCGGCGCTGGCTCGGTGTTCTTCTGCCACGTCAACGACGCCGGCTTCTGGATGGTGCGCGAGTACTTCGGCCTGCAGCTCAAGCAGACGCTGTGGGTCTGGTCGGTGTTGCAGACCCTGGTGTCTCTCACTGGCCTGGCGGGCACGCTATTGTTGTCGCTCTGGCTATAAGCAGAGGCACGCCGATGGACCCAGCCCCCACCCCGAGTCGTCCCCGTCGCCGCGATCTCTTCCTCGGTTTCTTCAGCCTGGGCATCACCGCCTTCGGTGGGGTGCTGCCCCTGGCGCGGCGCTATCTGGTGGAGAAGCGGCGCTGGCTGTCGGCTGAGGAATTCACCGAATTGCTCAGCCTCTGCCAGTTCCTGCCGGGCGGCAACATCATCAACCTGTCGGTGGCGGTGGGCATGAGATTCGCTGGCTGCAGCGGCGCCCTGGCCGCGGTCGCCGGCCTGCTGGTCGGACCGACGCTGGTGGTGGTCGGCTTGGGCGTGCTCTATGACCGCTACCACGACGATCCCCTGGTAGGCCGTGCCTTCGCCGGCCTGGCTGCGGCAGCGGCCGGCCTGCTGGTCGCCATGGCGATCACCTTGCTCAAGCCGCTGCGGGGGCGCTGGCTGGCCCTGGGGATTGCTCTGCTGGTCTTCGTCCTCCTGGCGCTGTTCCAGCTGCCGCTGCTGTGGACCATGCTGCTGCTCACCCCCATCAGCGTGCTGCTCAGCTATCGGTGGGGGCTATGAACGGTACCCTGCTGACCCTGGCGCTGATCTTCGCCCAGTTTTCCTTGCTGGCCTTCGGCGGCGGCAACTCGGTACTGCCTGAAATGCAGCGCCAGGTGGTGGCGGTGCACGGCTGGATGAGCGATGCCGATTTCGCCGCGCTGTTCGCCCTGGCCCGGGCGGCCCCCGGTCCCAACATGATGATCGTGCCGCTGATCGGCTGGCACGTGGCCGGCTGGTCTGGCCTGCTGGTGACCTCCGCTGCCTGCTTCGGCCCCTCGTCGATCCTGGTCATGGCGGTGCTGCAGGCCTGGCGTCGCTTCGAGGAACGACCCTGGCGTCGCCATCTGCAGGCCGGCCTGGTGCCGGTCACCGTGGGCCTGATCATGGCCAGCGCCTGGTTGGTCGGCGCGAGCGTGGCCACCACGCCGCTATGGGTGCTGGTGCTGGTCGCGGCGGCGCTGGGCTCGCTGCTCACCCGCTGGCATCCGCTCTGGCTGCTGGCGGGTGGCGCCCTGGTCGGGGTGCTGTTCGGTTAGGCCATTAATCGGCACGCGGCCTGCCGGTGGCGGGCGATCAGGGCCGCTACATCCAGGTCGACGATGGCACCGTCGATGACGCGCCACTCGCCGCCCACCATCACTCGGTCCGCGCGATCGGCGCCGCAGAGCAGCAGCGCGGCCAGCGGATCGTGGCTGCCGGAAAAGCGCAGCTCATCGAGCCGGAACAGGGCCAGGTCGGCCTGCTTGCCCACTGCCAGCTCGCCGAGGTCGTCGCGGCCGAGCAGTCGTGCCGAACCGCGGGTGGCCCACGTCAGGGCCAATTCGGGGGTGATGCACTCGGCACCGTAGCGCAAGCGCTGCAGATAGAGCGCCTGGCGGGCTTCCAGCAGCAGATTGGAGGCATCGCCCGAGGCCGAGCCGTCCACGCCCAGGCCGATGGGGGCGCCCGCCGCCTCCAGGTCGAGGGTCGGGCAGATGCCGGACGCCAGGCGCATGTTCGAGTGGGGGCAGTGGCAGATGCCGGTGCCCGCGGCGCCCAGGCGGGCGATCTCGGCGGCGTCGAAGTGGATGCCATGGGCCAGCCAGGTACGCGGGCCGAGCCAGCCGACGCTGTCCAGGTAGTCCACCGTGCGCACCCCGAAACGCTGTTGGCAGAAGGCTTCCTCGTCCAGGGTCTCGGCCAGGTGGGTATGCAGCCGCACGTCCAACCGCCTGGCCAGCTCCGCGCTCTCGCGCATGATGCTGGGCGTCACGGAGAAGGGCGAGCAGGGGGCCAGGGCGATCTGCACCCGGGCGCCGGCGCCGCGTTGGTGATGGCGCGCGACCAGGCGCTCGCTGTCGGCCAGGATCAGCTCCGGCGGCTGTACCGTGGACTGCGGCGGCAAGCCTCCCTCGGCTTCGCCCAGGCTCATGGAGCCGCGCGTCAGATGGACCCGCAGCCCGAGGTCGGCGGCGGCTGCCACCTGTACGTCGATGGCCTGTTCCAGGCCGTCGGGAAAGAGATAGTGATGGTCGGCCGCGGTGGTGCAGCCCGAGAGCAGCAATTCGGCCAGCGCCACCTGGGTGGCCAGGTGCAACTGGTCGGCGGTCAGTCGTGCCCAGACCGGGTACAGCCGTTGCAGCCAGGGAAACAAGGGTTGATTGACCACCGGTGCCCAGGCGCGGGTGAGGGTCTGGTAGAAGTGGTGGTGGGTATTGATCAGCCCGGGCAGCAGCACCAGCTCACGGGCATCGAAGGTGGTCGCGACCGGTTGGCGGGGCTGGCCGCCGGCTGGCACCAGTTCGGTGATGAGGCCCTGGTCGACGACCAGACCGCCGCGGGCGTCCTGGTCATTGGCGGTGAAAACGGCGAGGGGGTTCTGGATCCACAGGCGCGACATGGCGGCTCCTCTTGGTGGATGAAGGGGAAGCCAGCTCAGTTAGGCCCTGTCTGCTGATCCAGGGGCGCACGCGCGCAGCAGCAAGGGTAGGCGAGAGATCGGTCGGTTGACAAGGAGGCGACCTGGCGCCGGCTGCCGACGGCTAGCCTTGCGAGGAACTTGACCCGGCGGGCAGCATGGCGTCTCACCTCCGCAGCAGGCCCGCCATGATCACCCGTCCTCAGAATCCCTCGCTGCCGGAATTGCTGTTCGCGGTGCGCGGCTCCATCGTCCAGGCCATCTGGCGCAAGCTGCTCTATGTGGTGCTGCTGAGCCTGGCGGTGACCCTGAGCCATGGCGTCATCCTGAGCTTCGACTTCGGCCTGACCACCACGCCGCTGACCCTCTGGGGCCTGACCCTGGCGATCTTCCTCGGCTTTCGCAACACCACCGCCTACCAGCGCTTTTGGGAGGCCCGCGGCCTATGGGGCGAGCTGCTGATCGCCGGACGCAACCTGGCGCGACAGGTCGAGACCCTGCTGCCCGGCCTGAGCGCGGTCGAGCGGCGTCGACTGCTCACGCCGCTGCTGGCCTTCGGCTATGCGCTGCGCGATCACCTGCGGCGCGAGTCGCCGTCCGCCGATCTGCAACGGCTGTTGCAAGGGGAAGAGGGGCTGCTGGCGGCGCCGCATAGACCCAGCGCCCTGATCCGCCGATTCGGCACCGAACTGATCGCCTGCAGCAGGCGCGAAGGACTGGGCGATCCCTTGATCGCCAATATCGATGAGCAACTGAACCGGCTGACCACGGTGCTCAGCGGTTGCGAACGCATCCGCCAGACGCCCATTCCCTATCCCTACATCCTGATGCTGCACCGGGTGGTGCACGTCTATTGCTTCCTGCTGCCGTTCTGCCTGGTGGACAGCCTGGGTTGGTTCACGCCGCTGGCGGTGCTGGTACTGGCTTACACCTTCTTCGGCCTGGACGCCCTGGGTGACCAGATCGCCGATCCCTTCGGCACCCAGCCCAACCACCTGCCACTGGATGCCCTCAGCCGCGGCCTGGAGATCGCCGTGCTCGACTTGCTGGGCGAGCCGACCCCCGAGCCGATCAAGGCGGAGGCGGGGTTGTTGCGGTAAAGAATGGATAGCTCAGCGCAGCCATGGCCGCGATAGACCGTAGGTTGGGTTGAGACTGCTCTATCGTCGAAGCCCAACATTGCCGGGTCCCGAGACACTGTTGGGCTTCGCTGCGCTCAACCCAACCTACGGCGGCCTTTAGGAGCGGCCCGCACCTAACTGCCTGGCTCCTTCACCACCCGTCGCGGCCGTTTGACCAACTCCCCCTGGCAATTCGGACAGCGGCCCTGCAATGGCCCCTGGGCGCAGTCCTTACAAAAGGTGCATTCGTAGGAGCAGATCACCGCGTTCTCGCTCTCCGCGGGTAGAGCAGAGGCGCAGTGTTCACAAACCGTACGCATCTCCAGCATGGTCGTCACTCCTCGAATCAGGCGCCAAAGCGCGCCGCGTAGTCCTGGGGGCTTACCGCCAGGTGCTTGTGGAAGGTGCGCCGCAGATTCTCCGGGTGGCCGAAGCCGCACAGGCGCGAGACCGTGGCGATGGAAGCCTGGCCATCCTGCAGCAGCACCCGCGCGGTCTCCAGGCGGACCTGTTCGACATAGCGACCCGGCCCCATGCCCACCTCGCGGCTGAACAGCCGCGACAGGGTGCGCGGTGCCATGTGAGCTCGCTCGGCCAGGAGTTCCAGGCCGAGGTCTTCGCCCAGGTGACCGGGAATCCAGTCGAGCAGGGCGGCCAGCCGTGGCGTCCGCCCCGGGTCGGGCGCGAGGCAGGCGCTGAATTGCGCCTGGCCACCGGGACGACGCAGGAACATCACCAGCCGCCGCGCCACCGCCAAGGCCAGCGACCGACCCAGGTCCGCCTCGACCAGCGCCAGCGCCAAGTCGATACCGGCGGTGACGCCCGCCGAGGTGAACACCTGGGGATCGCCATCGCGTCCCAGCGGATCGTAGGTGTGCAGCCGGTCGCCCTGCACCTCGATGGCGGGGAAGGCAGCGAGCTCTTCCACGTAGGCCCAGTGGGTAGTGGCGCGCCGACCATCCAGCAGGCCGGCGCTGGCCAGCAGCAAGGCACCGGAGCAGACCGAGCCCAGGCGACGTATCCGCGGTTGCAGGTCACGCAGCCAGGCCAGCAGACCGGGGTCCTGGCGCAGGGCGCCGATCCCCACGCCGCCGGGGATCAGCAGGGTATCCACCTGCTCGATATCGATCTCGTACCAGCCCTGTTCCGCCTGGATGCCGATGCCGGCCGAGGTCCGCACCAGACCCTCGACGGCACCCAGCAGGCGCAGCTCGTAGTGGGGCGGCAATCCCTGCCGCTCGCGCTCCAGGTTGGCCGAGGCGAACACCTGCAACGGGCCGGTGACGTCCAGGCTCATGACGTCGGGGTAAAGCAGGGAAGCGATGAGCGGCATGAGGGCTCTCCATGGCGATGCGCCGAGCATGCCTTCGCCCCTGTCTGGCGACAAGGTCAAAGACCCCACGGATCTGGCCAGTCCTGGCAGCTCCGATTTGGCGTCGCCCGCGCCCGGCCTTATCATCGCCGCCCATGAATTACACCGATCCCAAGCAACTGGCGCCGCTGCTGGAAGCCATCCTGCTCGCCGCTGGCCGTCCGCTCACCCTGGAGCGCCTGGCCGAACTCTTCGACGAGTACGAACGCCCCGAGCCCGCCCACTTGCGTGCGGGCCTCGCCGTGCTCGGCGGCTCCTGTCGCAAGCGCGGCTTCGAACTCAAGGAGGTGGCCTCCGGCTATCGCCTGCAGGTACGCGAAAAATATGCGCCCTGGGTCGGGCGGCTGTGGGAGGAACGGCCACCGCGCTATTCCCGCGCCATGCTGGAGACCCTGGCGCTGATCGCCTACCGCCAGCCCATCACCCGCGGCGAGATCGAGGAGGTGCGTGGCGTGGCGGTCAACAGCCAGATCGTCAAGACGCTGCTGGAGCGCGACTGGATCCGCGTGGTCGGCTATCGCGACGTCCCCGGTCGACCGGCCATGTTCGCCACCACCAAGACCTTCCTCGACTACTTCGACCTGCGCAGCCTCGACCAACTGCCGCCGCTGGCCGAGGTCCGCCAGTTGGAACCCGAGCCGGCCTCGGTGCTGGAGGACCCGGAACTGAGCCTGGCGGCCCTGGAAGTAGGAGGCGCGGAGGAAGAAGAGGGCACATTGGTGATCCCCGAGCGCACCAGCTTCCGCACCCTGCTCACCGAGCTGGACGCCATGGAGACCGGCCTCAAGACCGACTTCGACGACCTGCGCCAGGCGGTGGACGAGGAAGACGAGGTTTGAGCCTGGCCCGTTGGGCTTCGCTGCGCTCAACCCAACCTACAGGTCCGGCGCGGCCATGGTGGTCTGCGGAAGACGACCCCTCGCTCGAACAGCCCCCTCTCCCTCGGGGAGAGGGCTGGGGTAAGGGCGCGTTTCACGGTGAATGCCCAAGCGGAAAAGGCTGCGCCGTTTTCCACGCTACGGTGTTCCCCTGACCCCGGAAGACGATCCCTCGCTCGAACAGCCCCCTCTCCCTCGGGGAGAGGGCTGGGGTGAGGGCACGCTTCACGGTGAACGCCCGAGCGGAAAAGGCTGCGCCGTTTTCCACGCTACGGTGTTCCCCTGACCCCGGAAGACGACCCCTCGCTCGAATAGCCCCCTCTCCCTCGGGGAGAGGGCTGGGGTGAGGGCGCGATTCAGGGTGAATGCCAAGCGGAAAAGGCTGCGCCGTTTTCCACGCTACGGAGTTCCCCTGACCCCGGAAGACGATCCCTCGCTCGGATAGCCCCCTCTCCCTCGGGGAGAGGGCTGGGGTGAGGGCGCGTTTCACGGTGAATGCCCGAGCGGAAAAGGCTGCACCGTTTTCCACGCTACGGCTCGCTAACTCCCGCACTCCCGTAGGTTGGCGCTGAGCGCAGCGAAGCCCAACATTCCCGCCCAAAACGAAAAAAGCGCCCGAAGGCGCTTTTCTGCACGACCTAGGAACCTCAGGCCGGCGCGTTGACCAGCGCCTTGCAGGTGTCGAGCATCCGGTTGGAGAAACCCCACTCGTTGTCGTACCAGGCCATGATCTTCACCAGCTTGCCGCTCACCTTGGTGTGGTTGGCGTCGAAGATCGACGACAGGCGGTTGTGGTTGAAGTCGATGGAAACCAGCGGCTTGTCGTTGTAGCCCAGCACCGGCGAAGCTTCGGCGGCGGCCTTCATGAAGGCATTGATGGTCTTGGCGTCGGTTTCCTTGGCGGTCTGGATGGTCAGGTCCACCAGCGACACGTTGATGGTCGGGACGCGTACGGCCATGCCGCTGAACTTGCCTTGCAGCTCCGGCAGTACCAGGCCGACGGCTTCGGCGGCACCGGTCTTGGTCGGGATCATCGACTGGGTGGCCGAACGCGCGCGGAAGGGGTCGGAGTGGTAGACATCCGACAGGTTCTGGTCGTTGGTGTAGGCATGGATGGTGGTCATCAGACCATTCTCGATACCCAGCTCGCGCTGCAGCACCTGGGCGACCGGCGCCAGGCAGTTGGTGGTGCAAGAGGCGTTGGAGATGATCTGGTGCGACTGGCGCAGGATGCTGTCGTTGACGCCATAGACGATGGTGGCGTCCACGTCCTTGCCGGGCGCGGAGATGATCACCTTGGAGGCGCCGGCGCTCAGGTGGGCGGCGGCCTTGTCGCGGCTGGTGAAGAGGCCGGTGCACTCGAACACCACGTCGACCTTCAGGTCCTTCCAGGGCAGCTCGGCCGGATTGCGGATGGCGGTGACGGCGATGCGATCGCCATTGACCACCAGTTTGTCGCCCTCGACGGACACCTCGGCCGGGAAACGGTCATGGACGCTGTCATACTGTAGGAGATGGGCGTTGATGGCGGCGTCGCCGAGGTCGTTGATGGCCACGACCTCCAGGTCCTGCCGATACCCTTCGGTGTACAGCGCCCGCAATACATTGCGGCCGATGCGGCCAAAACCGTTGATGGCAATACGAATACTCATTGAGAGAAACCTCGCGATAGCTGGGTTTTGTTGTAAAAAACATTACACATGGCGCTTGCTGCCGTGAATAATAGCGCCAAATTCGGTGAATGTTTTAAATAACAACAAATTTAGCCTGGTGGAGAATCGAAACCATGCATCCTCGCGTCCTCGAAGTCACACAGCGGTTGGTGGAACGCAGTCGTCCGACCCGTGAGCGTTACCTTGCCATGATCCGGGCGGCTGCCAGCGACGGCCCGCAACGCGCCAAGCTGCAGTGCGCCAATTTCGCCCATGGCGTTGCTGGTTGTGGCTCGTCGACGGACAAGCAGCGTCTCCGTTTGATGGACCAGGCCAACGTCGCCATCGTTTCCAGCTACAACGACATGTTGTCGGCTCACCAGCCCTACGAACACTATCCCGAGATCATTAAGCAGGCCTTACGCGAGATCGGCTCCGTCGGTCAGTTCGCCGGTGGCGTACCCGCCATGTGCGACGGCGTGACCCAGGGCGAGGCCGGCATGGAACTGAGCCTGGCGAGCCGCGAGGTCATCGCCATGTCCACCGCCGTGGCCCTCTCGCACAACATGTTCGATGCCGCCCTGCTGCTCGGCATCTGCGACAAGATCATCCCCGGCCTGATGATCGGCGCGCTGCGCTTCGGTCACCTGCCGATGATCTTCGTTCCGGGCGGCCCCATGCTCTCGGGCATCTCCAACAAGGAAAAGGCCCGCGTCCGCCAGGCCTTCGCCGAGGGCAAGGCCACTCGCGAAGAGCTGCTGGAGTCGGAGATGAAGTCCTACCACAGCCCGGGCACCTGCACCTTCTATGGCACCGCCAACACCAACCAGGTGGTGATGGAAGTCATGGGCCTGCACCTGCCGGGTTCTTCCTTCGTCAATCCCTACACCCCGCTGCGTGACGAGCTCACCCGCGAAGCCGCGCGCCAGGTGACCCGCATCACCCAGCAGGGTGGCAACTTCATGCCGCTGGGCGAGATCGTCGACGAGAAGGCCATCGTCAACTCGGTGGTGGCCCTGAGCGCCACCGGCGGCTCGACCAACCACACCCTGCACATCCCGGCCATCGCCCAGGCCGCCGGCATCCAGCTGACCTGGGACGACATGGCCGAGATCTCGGCGGTGACCCCGACCCTGGCCCAGGTCTATCCCAACGGCAAGGCCGACGTGAACCACTTCCACGCCGCTGGCGGCGTCAACTTCATGATCCACACCCTGCTCGAAGCCGGGCTGCTGCATGAAGACGTCAACACCATCATGGGCCGTGGCCTGTCGCGCTACCTGCAGGAACCCTTCCTGGTGGACGGCAAGCTGGAATGGCGCACCGGGCGCGCCGAGAGTCTGGACGAAGATATCCTGCGTCCGGCCAGCCGGCCGTTCAACGAAGAGGGCGGCCTGCGCGTCATGCACGGCAACCTCGGCCGTGGCGTGATGAAGGTGTCGGCGGTGGCGCCCCAGCACCAGCTGGTGGAAGCGCCGGCGCGGGTCTTCCACGACCAGAGCGAGTTGGCGGAGGCTTTCAAGGCCGGCGAGCTGGAGCGCGATTTCGTGGCAGTGGTACGCTTCCAGGGGCCCAAGGCGCTGGGCATGCCGGAATTGCACAAGCTCACTCCTTACATGGGTGTGCTGCAGGATCGCGGTTTCAAGGTGGCGTTGGTCACCGACGGGCGCATGTCCGGCGCCTCGGGCAAGGTTCCGGCAGCTATCCATGTCTGCCCGGAAGCCATCGATGGCGGTCCGCTGGCCAAGGTCTGTGACGGCGATCTCATTCGGGTCGACGGCCGTACCGGCGAGCTGAAGATTCTGGTGCCGGCCGACGAATGGATGGCCCGGACGGCGGTCGAAGCGCCCCAGGGCACCGGGGTGGGTTGTGGTCGTGAGCTGTTCGCCTTCATGCGCGGCGCCATGAGCACGGCAGAATCGGGTGCCAGTGCATTTACTTCCAGCCTGGAGGCGCTGAAATGAGTTTGGCTTTGGTTGGCGACATCGGGGGCACCAATGCCCGCTTCGCTCTGTGGCGCGACGGTCGCCTGGAGGCCATCGAGGTCTTCGCCTGTGCGGATTACGCCTGTCCGGAAGACGCGGTGCGCAAGTACCTGGCGCAAACCGGGGTAGCCCTGGACGACATCACCGCCGTGTGCCTGGCCTGTGCCGGTCCGGTAGGCGAGGGCGACTTCCACTTCACCAACAACCACTGGGTGATCCGGCGTGAGCAATTCTGCCAGCAGTTGGGCCTGACCCATCTGCTGCTGATCAACGACTTCACCTCCATGGCCTGGGCCGTGGCCCGGCTGGATCCGGCGGATTGCGTCCAGGTGCGTGATGGCGTCGCGCTGCCGACCCGGACCCGCCTGGTGATAGGTCCCGGTACCGGTCTGGGCGTCGCGAGCCTGGTGCCGAGCGGCAAGGATCGCTGGATCGTGCTGCCCAGCGAGGGTGGTCACGTCGACCTGCCGATCAACACCCAGCGCGAATTCGATATCTGGAAGATCCTCAAGCGCCAGTTCGGCAACCACGTCTCCGCCGAGCGCGTGGTCTCCGGCAGCGGCCTGGTCAATCTCTATCACGCCAGCTGCGAACTGGACGGCCGCACCGCTGCCCTGCACAGCGCGGCGGACATCTGCGAGCTGGCGCTCAAGGGCGATCCCTACGCCGATGCGGTGCTGGAGCAATTCTTCATCTGGCTGGCACGGGTCGCCGGCAACGCCGCCCTGACCCTGGGCGCCCTGGGTGGCGTCTACATCGCCGGGGGCATCCTGCCGCGCTTCGTCGAGCGCTTCCAGAGCGGGGCTTTCGCCCATGCCTTCGCCGACAAGGGCAAGACCAGCAGCGCCTACCTGAAGGATATCCCGGCCTGGCTCGTCACCGCCGAGTATCCGGGCCTGTTCGGCGCCGGCGTCGCCCTGGATCAGACCATCGCCGAGGCGCGTCAACGCTGATCCCCACCGGGCCGGGCGACTACTCAAGGTCGCCCGGCCCCGGTATGCTGCCGGCACCACCGGTAGCTGGCCTCCGGCCAGAACAACAAGAGCGAAAATCGCCATGTCCACCCTGGGCAAATCCCTCCTGGTCGTCGACGACGACGAGGAAATCCGCGAACTTCTCGATACCTATCTCACCCGCGCCGGCTATCTGGTGCGCACCGTCGGCGATGGCCGTGAGTTGCGCCGCGCCCTGGGCGACTTCGTCCCCGACCTGCTGATCCTCGACGTCATGCTGCCTGGCGAAGACGGCTTCGCCCTCTGCCGCTGGACGCGTGAACAGTCCGCCTGTCGCCAGGTGCCCATCATCATGCTCACCGCCAGCTCCGACGAAGCCGACCGCGTGATCGGCCTGGAATTGGGCGCCGACGATTACCTGGGCAAGCCCTTCAGTCCGCGCGAATTGCTGGCCCGCATCAAGGCGCTGCTGCGCCGCGCCGGCTTCGGCGAGACGCGCCCGGCGGCCACCGGTCTGCTGACCTTCGACGACTGGCGCCTGGACCCGGTGAGCCATCGGCTGTTCCACCGCGACGGCGAGGAGGTCATCCTCTCGGGCGCGGACTTCACGCTGCTCAAGCTGTTCCTCGATCATCCCCAGCAGATTCTCGACCGCGACACCATCGCCAACGCCACCCGCGGGCGCGAGGTGCTGCCGCTGGAGCGCATCGTCGACATGGCGGTGAGTCGTCTGCGCCAGCGCCTGCGTGACACCGGCAAGTCGCCGCGGCTGATCCGCACCGTCCGGGGCTCCGGCTACCTGCTCGCCGCCGAGGTCAGCGGACTGGTCGCCGATGCGGTGTAGCGCGCCGCTCGCGCGGCTGGTGCCGCGCTCTCTGTTGGCACGGATGCTGTTGCTGACCTTGCTGGCGGTGCTCCTGGCCCAGGGCGCCTCGGCGCTGTTCTGGTCCGCCTCCCTGCGCAGCGACCGCAACCAGGGGCTGCAGACCGCCGCCCGCAGCCTGGGCTATTCCATCGCCGCCAGCGTGCGCTATTTCAGCCTGCTGCCGCCGGCCTATCGGCCGCTGGTGCTCGAGCAACTGCGCAACATGGGCGGCACGCGCTTCTTCGTCTCGCTCAACGAAAAGCCGCTGACCATGCAAGCGCTGCCCGCGACACCGGGGCGGCGCGCCGTGCTGCAGGAGGTCGAGACGGTGCTGCGCGAGCGCCTGGGCGCCACCATGCCGATGTACGTGGAGTTCATCGGCCCGCAACAGCTGCGCCTGTTCAACGGCGCCGTGGCACTCGACGAGTTGCCGCGCTCCTGGGCCCACTACGCCCTGAGTCTGGAGCCCCTGGAGCCGCCGGTACTGGTCACCCAGATCCGCATCGGCGAAGGGGAGTGGGTGTATCTGGCGACCCTGATGCCGGCGCCTTACTACAGCCTGGACGAATCCTGGTTGCCGTTGCAGCAGGTGCTGTTCATGGTCTTCAGCAGCGCCTTCCTGCTGCTGTTCATCGGTCTGCTGATCCGCTGGCAGAGTCGCCCGCTCAAGCGCCTGTCCCGCGCGGCGCGGGAGTTGTCGCTGGAGGTGCACACGCCACCGGTGCGCGAGGAGGGCGCCCAGGAAATCCGCGAGGTGACCCGTGCCTTCAACGCCATGCGCGAGCGCATCGCCCGTTACCTGGATGAGCGCGCCCAACTGTTCAGCGCCATCTCCCATGACCTGCGTACCCCCATCACCCGGCTGCGCCTGCGCGCCGAGCTGGTGGACGACGAGGTGATGCAGGCCAAGCTGGTGCGTGATCTCGACGAGCTGGATCTGCTGGTCAAGGGTGCCTTGCAGTGCGTCAAGGACACCGACATCCACGAGAATCTGGAGCCGGTCGATCTCCAGGCGCTGCTGGTGCAACTGGTGGAGCCCTTCACCCAGGAACAACCGCCGCGGGTGCGTCTTACCGGGGAAGCCCACGGCAGTCTGCTAGGCAAGCCACTGGCGCTCAGGCGCTGCATCGGCAATCTGGTGGACAACGCCCTCAAGTATGGCTATCGCGCCCACCTACAGGTGGAAGACGACGGCCAGACCTTCGTCCTGCACGTGGACGACGAAGGCCCCGGCGTGCCGGAGCAGGAGCTGGAGCAAGTCTTCCAGCCCCATGTGCGCCTGGCCACCGACCGCCAGGGTTACGGGCTGGGCTTGGGCATCGCCCGCAATCTGGCCCACGCCCATGGTGGCGAGGTAGAGCTGCGCAATCGCCGCGAGGGCGGTCTGAGGGTCACCCTGACCCTGCCGCGCGCCTAGATAGTAGTCCGACCTTAATGTCACCGGGTCGTGACAATTCTCTTTCCCTTCGTTACCCACGAGCGCAGTCGTCTGACTAGACTCGGCCCAGCTCCAATAAAAAAACAACAAGGAACGACCCCTCATGAATGCGTTGAATCGTCTCGCTCTCGCCGTTTCTCTCTCCTGCGCCGCCATCGCCGCTCCCCTGACCGCCCATGCCGGTGAGGTCGAGGTGTTGCACTGGTGGACCTCCGGTGGCGAGGCCCGCGCCGTCGATGTCCTCAAGCAGCTGATGCAGAAACAGGGCGACACCTGGAAGGACTTCGCCGTGGCCGGTGGCGCCGGCGAGGCCGCCATGACCGTGCTCAAGACCCGCGCCGTCTCCGGCAATCCGCCGTCCGCCGCCCAGCTCAAAGGCCCCGACATCCAGGAGTGGGCCAGCATGGGCTTCCTGGCCAACATCAGCGACATCGCCAAGCAGGGCAACTGGGACACCATCTTGCCCAAGCGCGTGGCCCAGACCATGCAGCACGACGGCGAATACGTCGCCGTACCGGCTGGCATCCACCGCATCAACTGGCTGTGGATCAACCCCGCCGTGTTCAAGAAGGCCGGTGCCAAGGTCCCCACCACCCTGGACGAATTCTTCGAGGCCGCCGACAAGCTCAAGGCCGCCGGCGTCGTGCCCCTGGCCCATGGTGGCCAGAACTGGCAAGACGGCACCATCTTCGAATCCCTGGTCATGGCCATCATGGGCCCGGAAGGCTACGACAAGGTCTTCGTGCAGACCGATGCCGACACCATCCGCAGCGACAAGATGGTCGAGGTGTTCAAGACCTTCAAGCGCATCAAGGGTTACGTCGATCCCAACGCCGCCGGCCGCGACTGGAACCTGGCCACCGCCATGGTCATCGAGGGCAAGGCGGGCATGCAGATCATGGGCGACTGGGCCAAGGCCGAATTCGCCGCCGCCGGCAAGAAGCCGGGCGTCGACTACGAATGCGTGGTGATGCCGGGTACCCAGGGCGACTTCATCTACAACATCGACTCCCTGGCCATGTTCAAGATCAAGAACAAGGACAACCAGAAGGCGCAGGACGACCTGGTGCGCACCGTCATCGACAAGCCCTTCCAGGAGGTATTCAACCTCAACAAGGGCTCCATCCCGGTGCGTAACGACATCGACCTCGCCAAGTTCGATAGCTGCGCCCAGCAGTCCGCCAAGGACTTCCAGACCGCCAACGCCGACGGCAAGGCCGAGCCGAGCATGGCGCACAGCATGGCGAACACCAGCTACGTGCAGGGTGCGATCTTCGATGTGGTGACCAACTTCTTCAACGACGCCAACGCCGATCCGAAGAAGGCCACCGAGCAATTGGTCGCCGCGATCCAGGCCGCCAAGTAAGGCCGTTTGCGGCCAGACCTTAGGTTGGGTTGAGACGGCTCCATCGTCGAAGCCCAACATTGTCGGGCTCCGAGGCAAGGTTGGGCTTCGCTGCGCGCAACCCAACCTACGACGGCCCGCCATCGCCGCGATCGACCTGATACCTGGCCTCTAGATAATACCACCCCTGGGAGTGCCTCATGGCCCTTACCGAAACCCTACCCACCGTAGCCGTCAGTCGCCGCCCGGACCGGCTGCAGCGCCTGCTGCCCAAGCTGGTGCTGGCGCCCACGGCCATTGCCATGGTCGTCTGCCTCTATGGCTACATGCTGTGGACGGCGGTGATCTCCTTCACCAACTCGCGCTTCCTGCCCAGCTACAACTTCGCCGGCTTCGCCCAGTACGCGCGGCTCATGGAAAACGATCGCTGGCTGGTGGCTTGCAAGAACCTGGCGATCTTCGGCGGCCTGTTCATCCTGCTGAGTCTGGCCATCGGCGTCTTCTTCGCCATCCTGCTGGACCAGCGCATCCGTCGTGAAGGCTTCATCCGCACCATCTATCTCTATCCCATGGCGCTGTCGATGATCGTCACCGGCACCGCCTGGAAGTGGCTGCTCAACCCCGGCATGGGCCTGGACAAGCTCTTGCGCGACTGGGGCTGGGAAGGCTTTCGCTTCGACTGGCTGGTGGACCCCGATCGGGTCATCTACTGCCTGCTGATCGCCGCCCTCTGGCAGGCCTCGGGCTTCGTCATGGCCATGTTCCTCGCCGGGCTGCGTGGCGTGGATTCCTCCATCCTCAGAGCCGCCCAGGTCGACGGGGCAGGGCTGCCGACCATCTACCTGCGCATCGTCCTGCCCAGCCTGCGACCGGTGTTCTTCAGCGCCGTGATGATCCTCGCCCACATCGCCATCAAGAGCTTCGATCTGGTCATGGCCATGACCGCGGGCGGCCCTGGCTACGCCTCGGACCTGCCGGCGGTGTTCATGTACCAGCACACCTTCACCCGCGGCCAGATGGGCCTCGGTTCGGCCAGCGCGGTGCTGATGCTCGGCGCGGTGCTGGCGGTGCTGGTGCCCTATCTCTACTCGGAACTGCGGAGCAAGCGAAATGGCTAAGGCTCTGAACGTCAATCGCGTGGCCATCCACGCCACCCTGATCGTCGCCTGCGCGGTCTATCTGGTGCCGCTGCTGGTGATGTTGCTGACCAGCTTCAAGACCCCGGACGATGTCCGCACCGGCAACCTGCTGAGCCTACCGCTGGACTGGACGGTGATCGGCTGGCTCAAGGCCTGGGACGTGGTGCACAGCTACTTCTGGAACTCCTTCATGATCACCGTGCCCGCGGTGCTCATCTCCACCTTCATCGGCGCGCTCAACGGCTACGCCCTGTCGAAGTGGCAGTTCCGCGGCTCGAATCTGCTGTTCAGTCTGCTGCTGTTCGGCTGCTTCATTCCCTTTCAGGTGATCCTGCTGCCGATGTCCTTCACCCTCGGCCAACTGGGCCTGGCCAACACCACCGCCGGCCTGGTGCTGGTCCACGTGATCTACGGCCTGGCCTTCACCACGCTGTTCTTCCGCAACTACTACGTCGGCATTCCCGACGCCCTGATCAAGGCAGCGCGGCTGGACGGTGCGGGCTTCTTCACCATCTTCTTCAAGATCCTGCTGCCGCTGTCCACGCCCATCGTCATGGTCAGCCTGATCTGGCAATTCACCCAGGTCTGGAACGACTTCCTGTTCGGCGTGGTGTTCGCCAGCGGTTCGTCGCAGCCCATCACCGTAGCCCTGAACAACCTGGTCAACACCAGCACCGGCGCCAAGGAATACAACGTCGACATGGCTGCCGCCATGATCGCCGCGCTGCCGACCCTGCTGGTCTACATCTTCGCGGGTAAATATTTCGTCCGGGGTCTGACCTCGGGCGTGGTCAAAGGATAAGGACGGCCACCATGGCAGCTCTCGAACTCAAAAGCGTACGCAAGACCTACGGCAACGCCGCCCAGGAAGCCCTCAAGGGCATCGACATCCGCATCGACGCCGGCCAGTTCCTCATCCTGGTCGGACCCTCCGGCTGCGGCAAATCCACCCTGATGAACGCCATCGCCGGCCTCGAAGACATCAGCAGCGGCGCCATCTGCCTGGATGGCGAGGATGTCACCCAGGTCGAGCCCAAGGACAGAGACATCGCCATGGTGTTCCAGTCCTATGCCCTGTATCCGACCATGACCGTGCGCGAGAACATCGCCTTCGGCCTGAAGATCCGCAAGACGCCCAAGGAGCAGATCGACGCCGAGGTGGCGCGGGTCAGCAAGCTCCTGCAGATCGAGCACCTGCTCGAGCGCAAGCCGGCGCAACTCTCCGGCGGTCAGCAGCAGCGCGTCGCCATGGGTCGCGCCCTGGCTCGCCGGCCCAAGCTCTATCTGTTCGACGAGCCGCTCTCCAACCTCGACGCCAAGCTGCGGGTGGAGATGCGCACCGAGATCAAACTGATGCACCAGCGGCTGCAGACCACCACCGTCTACGTCACCCATGACCAGATCGAAGCCATGACCCTGGGCGACCGGGTGGCGGTGATGAAGGACGGCGAGGTGCAGCAATTCGGCACCCCCGAGGAGATCTACAACGACCCCGCCAATCTCTTCGTCGCCAGCTTCATCGGCTCGCCGCCGATGAACTTCGTGCCGGTGCGCCTGGAGGCCCAGGCGGGCAGGGTGGTGGCCCGCGTCACCGGCGATACCGGTGAAAGTGTGGTGGAGTTGTCTGATCTCGATCCGGCATTGGCGGGCAGAGAGGCTATCCTTGGGGTGCGCCCGGAGCAGATCCAGTCCGCGCATCCGGCTGATAGCGCCGTACCCGGCATCCTGACGCGGGTCCAGGTGGTGGAGCCGACCGGTCCGGACACTCTGCTATATGCCGAGTGGAACGGTACCAAGGTCTGCTGTCGGGTCGCCCCGGGCGAGGCTCCGCGTGCCGGCGATCAGGTGCTCTGGCGCATCGATCCGCGACGGGCGGTATTGTTCGACCCGGCGAGTGGTCGACGACTTTCTTGAGCGTGGCTCATGGCTGAAACGTTACAGCAATGGTAAGGTCCGCCCGCCGCCGCGCCTGACGTCGGGTCGCGGCCCTACCAGAGACCAGGGTAGTCCTTGGTCGCCGTGACAGACAGGAGAACAAGAATGGCACTACCCCGCGTCGTGGTCTTTGGCGAAGCCCTTACCGACATCGTCCAGGGTAATCCTGGCGAATGGCGGGGTTATCCGGGTGGTGCCCCCTGGAACGTGGCCCGTGGCCTGGCCCGGCTGGGGGTGGAAAGTGCCTTCGGCGGCGCCATCAGTCAGGACAGCCTGGGCGATGAGATCGCCTGGCAATCGGAAACCGCCGGCCTCGATACCCGCTTCCTGCAACGGGTCAATGCCGATCCGCTAGTGGCCATCGTGCCGTCGAGCCGTCCTCCGCGCTATTTCTTCGCCGGTGAAGCCGACCTCCAGTTCGATCCCGCGCTGCTGCCCGCGGGCTGGCTGGACACCGCCGAGGTCTGCCATTTCAGCTGCATCAGCCTGGCCCGCCACCCGCTGGCCGACACCCTGCTCGACCTGGCGCGCCAGGCCAAGGCCGCCGGCAAGCGCCTGAGCTACGACCCCAACTGGCGCAACCTGATGGACGAGCGCTACCGCCAGCAGACCTTCCCCGAGCTGGTGCGCCTGGCTGACGACATCAAGCTGTCCGATGAAGACATCCGCCAGATCTATCCCGGCCTGGACGAGCGCGCCGCGCTGGACGAACTGCGCGCCCTCAATCCCCAGGCGCGCATCCTCTTCACCCGTGGCGAACACGGCCTGGTGCTCTACACGCCGGACGGCGAATGGCAGCAGCCTGCCATCGCCGTGGACGTCGTCGACACCGTGGGTGCAGGCGACGCCAGCATGGCCGGCTGGCTGGCCTCCGGCCTGCTGGGTCTGACCGATCCCCAGCAGCGCCTCAGGTTCGCCGCTGCCAGTGCGTCGGTTTCCTGCCGTCATGCCGGCGCCTATGCGCCGACCCGTGCCGATGTCGAAGCCCTGCTGCAGGTGAGCCCGCACTGAACCGTTTTCCCACAACAACAATAGCCGCCAAGGAAACCCGATGGACTTCCCCGATTTTCGTCGTCGCGACACCCTGCTGGAGCACGTCCGCCAGACGCTGGCGTTCTATCATCCCCGCTGTGTCGATCCGCAAGGCGGCTTCTATCACTTCTTCAAGGACGACGGCACGATCTACGATCACCAGACCCGTCACCTGGTCTCCAGCACCCGCTTCGTCTTCGATTTCGCCATGGCCTACCGACACTACGGCGATCCGGCCTTTCTGGACGCGACCCGGCACGGCCTGAGATACCTGCGCGAGCGTCATCGCCAGGCCAACGGCGGCTATGCCTGGTTGCTCGAGGGCGACACCGTGGTGGATGGCACCAACCATTGCTACGGCCTGGCCTTCGTGGTGTTGGCCTATGCCCATGGCCTGCAGGCGGGTATCGAAGAGGCCCGCGGCTGGCTCAGCGAAGCCTGGGAATCCCTGGAAACCCATTTCTGGCGCGAGGCCGACGGGCTCTATGTCGACGAGATCAGCGCCGACTGGCAGACCGTCTCGCCGTACCGCGGCCAGAACGCCAACATGCACGCCTGTGAAGCCCTGCTGGCCGCCTTCGAAGCCAGCGGCGAAGTGCGCTACCTGGATCGCGCCGAGACCCTGGCGCGCAACATGACCCAGCGCCAGGCCGCGCTGACCCAGGGGCAGGGTGGGGCGGCCGATCAGGTCCCCGGCGGCCTGATCTGGGAGCACTACCACAGCGACTGGTCCATCGACTGGGACTACAACCGCGACGATCCGGCCAATCTGTTCCGCCCCTGGGGCTTCCAGCCGGGGCACCAGATCGAATGGGCCAAGCTGTTGCTGATCCTCGAACGCCATCGCCCGCTGCCCTGGCTGCTGCCGCGGGCTCAGGCGCTGTTCGACATCTCCTGGCGCCTGAGCTGGGACGCCGAGCATGGCGGCCTCTTCTACGGCTTCGCCCCGGACGGCTCGCCCTGCGATCCGGACAAGTACTTCTGGGTCCAGGCCGAGGCCCTGGCCGCCGCGGCGCTGCTGGCCGAGCGCAGTGGCGAAGCGCGCTATTGGGAACACTATGAGGCGCTCTGGCGCTACAGCTGGACGCATTTCATCGATCACGAGCACGGCGCGTGGTGGCGCCTGCTCGACCGTCGGAACCACAAGTACTCCGACGACAAGAGTCCGGCCGGCAAGGTCGACTACCACACCATGGGTGCCTGTTACGAAGTCCTCAACGTCCTGCCGTAAGTATTAGAGACGCGGGTTTCGGGCCCTGGGTGTCATCACTTCTATAAAAAGGGATCTCAGTAATGAACAGTCAGAAGCTCAAGAATCGTCGGGGTAACGCACTGCCCCTGGTCTCGCTGCTCGCCCTGGCGGTCGCCGCCGGTGCTCAGGCGGCACCCCAGGCCAACCCGGGTGGCAACTTCAGTGGGGTGAACAACACCGAGGCCGCCTTCCAACCGCTGGGCAACACCATGACCGGCGACTGGGGTGGCGTGCGCAAGGACCTGCGCGACAAGGGCTGGGACATCAAGCTCGAATACGTGGGCGAGGGCGCCACCAACCTGCGCGGCGGCTACGACGATGATCGCACCGGCCGCTGGAGCTCCCAGTACATGTTCGGCCTGTGGGGCGACATGAACAAGATCGCCGGTTGGGAGAACTCGGTGTTCAAGGTCGCCATTACTTCCCGTGACGGCCGCAACCTGACCGACGACCGCATCACCGATCCGCGCGTCGGCGGCTACTCCTCGGTGCAGGAAGTCTACGGCCGTGGCCAGACCTGGCGTCTGACCCAGCTGTGGCTGTCCAAGGGCTTCTTCGACGGTCGTCTGGACATCAAGGCCGGTCGCTTCGGCGAAGGCGAGGACTTCAACTCCTTCGAGTGTGATTTCCAGAACCTGGCGTTCTGTGGCTCCCAGGTCGGCAACTGGGAAGGCGTCTGGTACAACTGGCCGGTCAGCCAGTGGGCCCTGCGCGTGAAGTACAGCCTGACCCCCGAGTTGTTCGTGCAGGTCGGCGCCTACGAGCAGAACCCGTCGCTGCTGGAAACCGGCAACGGCTTCAAGCTCAACGGCAGCGGCACCAAGGGTGCGGTCCTGCCGGTGGAAATGGTCTGGTCGCCCAAGGTCAACGGCCTGCCGGGCGAATACCGCGTTGGCTACTACTACAGCACCGCCAAGGCCAACGACGTCTACGAAGACGTCAACGGCAATTCCGCGGCCCTCACCGGGCTGGATTACAAGGAGCATTCCAGCAAGCACGGCTACTGGGTCGTGGCCCGTCAGCAGATCACCGCGCACAACGATGACCCGAGTCGCGGCCTGTCGGTCTTCGCCAACTTCACCGCCCATGCCAAGGACGTCAACAAGGTCAGCAACTACGTCCAGGCCGGCCTGGTGTACAAGGGCCCCTTCGACGGTCGTCCCAAGGATGACATCGGCTTCGGCGTCGCGCGCATCAGCACCAACAGCGACTTCCGCGACAACCAGCGCGCCCTCAACCAGGCCGCCGGTGCGACGGATTACGACGATCCGGCCTACACTCCGCTGCAGCACAACGAGTATGACGCCGAGATCTATTACGGCGTCCACGTCACCAACTGGCTGACGCTGCGTCCGAACCTCCAGTACATCAAGAATCCGGGTGGTGTACGTGAGGTCGACAATGCCGTGGTAGGAGGCCTGAAGGTTCAAGCGGTCTTCTAAGACTCGCCTGAAACTGCCTGCGCGGCGGCGATGCTGCGTTGAAAACCGGTTCGGAATGCTCATTTACGCTTTGTAAACTGCGCTTCCTCACCGGTTTTCGCCTGACCTCACCGTCGCTCGGCGAGTTTCAGTCGGTCTTATCAATCACCCCCATAGCCCGCCCTCCAGCCGGATGGCGCTGGCCAAGGCCCTGCAGTGGTTATACTGCAGGGCCTTTTTCATTTCCGAGGTTGCCGTGGGTAAGGTCGAAAGTCCCTGCATCAGCCAGTGCAAGATCAAAGACGACGTCTGCCAGGGATGTGGCCGCAAACGCGCCGAGATCAAAGGATGGAAGGAACTGAAGGACCGCGAGCGCAAGGAAGTGATCGATAAATCCAGGAAGCGCCTGAAGAAGCTCAAGAAGGGCTGAGTCGATTCCGCCATCACCGTAGGTTGGGTTGAGCGCAGCGAAGCCCAACAATGCCGAGCCACCCCCAACTGTTGGGCTTCGACGATAAAGCCGTCTCAACCCAACCTATGTCTGAGGGAGCCCACCGCCTGCTCGCCCAGCCCCCTCTCCCTGCGGGAGAGGGTTGGGGTGAGGGCGCTCCACACCACCGAACACCCTGGTGGAAGAGGCTGCGCCGTTTTCCACGCTACGGTTAACCGGGGCCAGCGAACGGCTCTCGCTACTCCCGCTCCACCTCATCCAATAATCCCATGAACGCCTGGGCCGCATTCGAATGGGTGCGCTCGGTATGCAGGATGTACCCCAGCCGACGCTCCAACTGAATCCCCGGCAACGGCAGGCGGCGCACCTGGTCATCCAGCAGGGTACGCGGCAGCACACTCCAGGCCAGGCCGATGGATACCAGCATCTTGATGGTCTCCAGATAATTGGTGCTCATGGCGATATTGGGTGTCAGCCCCTGGGCATCGAACAGCCCATGCACGATCAGCCGGGTAAAGGTATTGCCGCCGGGAAACACCGCCGGATGCCGCGCCACATCGGCCAGAGTGACCCGCTCCTGGTTCGCCAGCGCATGCTCCGGGGCCGCCACGAAATCCAGCGGATCGCTCCACACCGGCACCGCGCGGATGGGCGCCGCGGTCTGGGGCGCCAGGGTGATGATCGCCAGCTCCACCCGGCCATGCAGGATCTCGTCGTAGGCGGCTTCCGAATCGAGAAAGCGGATGTCCAGCGCCACCTCCGGATATTCCCGGGTGAAGCGCCGCAGGATAGGCGGTAGCCGGTGCAGGCCGATATGGTGACTGGTCGCCAACGTCAGGCGTCCGCCGATGGCACCATTGAGATTGGTGAGCGCGCGTTTGGTGTCATCGATCACCCCTAGGATCTGATAGGCCCGGGGGAGCAGGGCACGGCCGGCCTCGGTGAGGCTGACCTCGCGGCCGATGCGATCGAACAGGCGCAGGTCGAGTTGCTGCTCCAGGGCGGCGATGCGCTTGCTCACCGCCGGCTGGGTCAGGTGCAGGCGCTCGCCGGCGTCGGAGAAGCCGCCTGTCTCGGCCACGGCGACGAAGGCATTCAGATTGGCGAGATCCACGACTTCGAATTCCTGTTGGTTATGCGCTTCATGAAAAAGATGAATTTGTTTCATGCGAGCCTAGCGCGGTATCTTTGACCCCACAAGCACCAAGGGCATGCCAAAGGCCCGTGCCGCTCCACGCCTGATGAGGAATCGATCCATGGCTGGCAAGACGCTCTACGACAAACTCTGGGATATGCACCTGGTCAAGCAGCGCGACGACGGTTCCGCGCTGCTCTACATCGACCGCCACATCATCCACGAAGTGACCTCGCCCCAGGCCTTCGAAGGCCTGCGTCTGGCCGGTCGCAAGCCCTGGCGCCTGGATGCCAACCTCGCGACCCCCGACCACAACGTGCCCACCACCCCGGATCGCAAGGAAGGCCTCGAGTCCATCAAGGACGAGACCTCGCGCATCCAGGTCCGCACCCTGGACGAGAACTGCGACGACTTCGGCATCACCCAGTTCAAGATGAACGACGTGCGCCAGGGCATCGTCCACGTGATCGGCCCGGAGCAGGGCGCCGTGCTGCCTGGCATGACCGTGGTCTGCGGTGATTCCCACACCTCCACCAATGGCGCCTTCGCCGCCCTGGCCCATGGCATCGGTACCTCCGAGGTCGAGCACGTGCTCGCCACCCAGTGCCTGGTGGCCAAGAAGATGAAGAACATGCTGGTGAAGGTGGAGGGCGAGCTGCCCTTCGGTGTCACCGCCAAGGACATCGTCCTCGCCGTCATCGGCAAGATCGGTACCGCCGGTGGTAATGGCCATGCCATCGAGTTCGCCGGCAGCGCCATCCGTGGCCTGTCCATGGAAGGCCGCATGACCATCTGCAACATGTCCATCGAGGCCGGTGCCCGGGTGGGCATGGTCGCCGTAGACCAGACCACCATCGACTACGTCGAGGGTCGTCCCTTCGCGCCCACCGGGGCCGTCTGGGAAGCCGCCGTGGCTCAGTGGCGGGGCCTGGTGTCCGATGCCGATGCCCACTTCGACACCGTGGTCGAACTCGACGCCGCCCAGCTCAAGCCGCAGGTCAGCTGGGGCACCTCGCCCGAGATGGTCCTGGCCGTCGACCAGCAGGTGCCGGACCCGGCTCGCGAAACCGATCCAGTCAAGCGGGGTTCCATCGAGCGCGCCCTGAAATACATGGGCCTCAAGGCCAACCAGCCGATCACCGACATCGTGCTGGACCGCGTCTTCATCGGCTCCTGCACCAACTCCCGCATCGAGGATCTGCGCGCCGCCGCCGCCGTGGCCAAGGGCCGCAAGGTCGCCGCCACCCTCAAGCAGGCGCTGGTGGTGCCGGGCTCCGGCCTGGTCAAGGCCCAGGCCGAGCGGGAAGGCTTGGACAAGGTCTTCATCGAGGCGGGCTTCGAGTGGCGCGAGCCGGGCTGCTCCATGTGCCTGGCGATGAACGCCGACCGCCTGGAAAGCGGCGAGCATTGCGCCTCCACTTCCAACCGTAACTTCGAAGGCCGTCAGGGCGCCGGTGGCCGTACCCACCTGGTGAGCCCGGCCATGGCCGCCGCTGCCGCCATCGCCGGTCGTTTCGTCGACGTCCGCGACTTCGCCACCGCCTGAGGAGCCTGACCATGCAAGCCTTTACCCAACACAGCGGTTTGGTCGCCCCCCTGGATCGCGCTAACGTCGACACCGACCAGATCATTCCCAAGCAATTCCTCAAGTCGATCAAGCGCACCGGCTTCGGCCCCAACCTGTTCGACGAATGGCGTTACCTGGATGTCGGCCAGCCCGGCCAGGACAACAGCAAGCGGCCGCTGAACCCCGAGTTCGTGCTCAACCAACCGCGCTACCAGGGCGCCAGCATCCTGCTGGCCCGGGAGAACTTCGGCTGCGGCTCCAGTCGCGAGCACGCGCCCTGGGCCCTGGACGGCTATGGCTTCCGCTCGGTGATCGCCCCCAGCTTCGCCGACATCTTCTTCAACAACAGCTTCAAGAACGGCCTGCTGCCGATCATCCTCAACGATGCCGACGTCGACGAGCTGTTCCGTCAGGTCGAGGCCACCGAGGGCTACCAGTTGGTAGTCGATCTGGAGAGCCAGACCGTGCGCCGTCCCGACGGTGTCGCGCTGCCCTTCGAGATCGATGCCTTCCGCAAGCACTGCCTGCTCAACGGCCTGGACGACATCGGCCTGACCCTGCAGGATGCCGACGCCATCGCGAGCTTTGAAAACCGCTATCGCCAGAGCAGTCCCTGGATGTTCCCCAACGCTTGAACCCAGCCGCCGATCCAGCGATCGGCGTTCTCCCCGGAGGCTCCATGAGCGGTGAACACGAGCAACACGTACAGCAGCAATTCGGCGCTACCGCCGAGGCCTATCTGACCAGTGCCGTCCATGCCCAGGGGGCCGAACTCCTCGAACTGCGTGACGCGGTCGCCCGGCGCGAGAACGCCAAGGTGCTGGACCTCGGCTGCGGTGGCGGTCACGTCAGCTACAACGTGGCGCCGGTAGCGGGGCAGGTGGTCGCCCTGGACCTGGCCGAAGAGATGCTCTCGGTGGTCAAGCGCAGCGCCGCCGAGCAGGGCCTGGATAACATCAGCGTCCAGCCCGGCATGGCCGAGCACCTGCCGTTCGGCGATGCCAGCTTCGATTTCGTCTTCAGCCGGTATTCCGCCCACCACTGGCGCGACATCGGCGCCGCGCTGCGGGAAGTGCGTCGGGTACTGCGGCCTGGCGGTGAGATGGCCATCATCGACGTGGTCTCGCCGGCCAACCCGCGCCTGGATACCTACCTGCAGACGGTGGAGATCCTGCGCGACATCAGCCACGTGCGGAACTACTCCCTGGCTGAGTGGCATCGGCTGCTGGATACTGCGCGCCTCGGCGTGACCCGCTGCGTACGCCAGCGGCTGCATCTGAATTTCGCCAGCTGGACCGAGCGCATGCGCACGCCCGAGCCCCAGTGCCAGGCCATTCGCAGCCTGCAGAAGAAGATCGGCCAGGAAGTGCGCCAGTATTTCGAAATCGACCACGACGGCTCCTTCACCGTCGACGTCATGGTTCTCTGGGCCCAGCCCATCTGATTTGGAACAGGAAAAGACAATGAGCAAGCAGATCCTCATCCTGCCGGGCGACGGCATCGGTCCGGAGATCATGGCCGAAGCGGTCAAGGTGCTGGAGAAGGTCAATCAGGACTACGACCTGGGCTTCGAGCTGGTCCACGACGACCTGGGCGGCGCCGCCATCGACCGCTACGGCGTGCCCCTGGCCGACGAGACCCTGGCCCGTGCCCGCGCCGCCGATGCCGTGCTGCTGGGCGCCGTCGGCGGTCCCAAGTGGGACAAGCTCGAGCGCGACATCCGTCCCGAGCGCGGCCTGTTGAAGATCCGCTCCGCCCTGGGCCTGTTCGGCAACCTGCGTCCGGCCATCCTCTATCCGCAACTGGCCGAGGCGTCCACCCTCAAGCCCGAGGTGGTGTCCGGTCTGGACATCCTCATCGTTCGCGAACTGACCGGCGGCATCTACTTCGGCTCGCCGCGCGAGACCCGGGTGCTGGAGAATGGCGAGCGCCAGGCCTTCGATACCCTGCCGTACAGCGAAGGCGAGATCCGCCGCATCGCCCGCGTCGGTTTCGACATGGCCCGCCTGCGCGGCAAGAAGCTGTGCTCGGTGGACAAGGCCAACGTCCTCGAATCCAGCCGCCTGTGGCGCGAAGTGGTGGAGGAGGTGGCCAAGGACTACCCGGACGTCGAACTCAGCCACATGTACGTCGACAACGCCGCCATGCAGCTGGTCCGGGCGCCCAAGCAATTCGATGTGATCGTCACCGACAACATGTTCGGCGACATCCTCTCCGACGAAGCCTCGATGCTCACCGGCTCCATCGGCATGCTGCCCTCGGCCTCCCTGGATGCCAATAACAAGGGCATGTACGAACCCTGCCACGGCTCGGCGCCGGATATCGCCGGCCAGGGCGTGGCCAATCCGCTGGCGACCATCCTTTCGGTCGCCATGATGCTCAGATATACCTTCGGCGCGGCCGAGGCTGCAGCAGCCATCGAGACCGCCGTGGGCAAGGTGCTCGACCAGGGGCTGCGGACCGGCGACATCTGGTCGGAAGGCAAGCAGCGGGTCGGTACCCGCGAGATGGGCGAGGCAGTGGTAGCCGCCCTCGGAAGGCGTTAATCTGATCGGCCGCCGGGGGAGGCGGCCGTCCTCAAGACAATAAAGGTGCAGTAGCGATGAAGCGTGTAGGTCTGATCGGTTGGCGTGGCATGGTGGGCTCCGTGCTCATGCAGCGCATGCTCGAAGAGCGGGATTTCGACTTGATCGAACCCGTGTTCTTCACCACCTCCAACGTCGGCGGTGAAGGCCCCGCCATTGGCAAGAGCGTGGCGCCGCTCAAGGATGCCTACAGCATCGACGAGCTCAAGACCCTCGACGTCATCCTCACCTGCCAAGGTGGCGACTACACCAGCGAGGTGTTCCCCAAGCTGCGCCAGGCCGGCTGGAAGGGCTACTGGATCGACGCGGCCTCCAGCCTGCGCATGCAGGATGACGCCGTCATCGTGCTGGACCCGGTCAACCGTCGCGTCATCGACCAGGCCCTGGTCGACGGTCGCAAGGACTTCATCGGCGGCAACTGCACCGTCAGCCTGATGCTGATGGCCCTGGGCGGGCTGTTCGAAGCCGGTCTGGTGGACTGGATGAGCGCCATGACCTACCAGGCCGCCTCCGGCGCCGGCGCCCAGAACATGCGCGAGCTGATCCGCCAGATGGGCGCGACCCACGCCGCCGTAGCCGACAGCCTGGCCGATCCGGCCAGCGCCATCCTCGACATCGACCGTCAGGTGGCCGAGACCCTGCGCAGCGAAGCCTTCCCCACCGAGCAGTTCGGCGTACCCCTGGCCGGCAGCCTGATCCCCTGGATCGACAAGGAACTGCCCAACGGCCAAAGCCGCGAAGAGTGGAAGGCCCAGGCCGAAACCAACAAGATTCTCGGCCGCTTCAAGAATCCCATCCCGGTGGATGGCATCTGCGTGCGCATCGGCGCCATGCGTTGCCACAGCCAGGCGCTGACCATCAAGCTGAACAAGGACGTGCCGTTGTCCGACCTGCATGGTCTGATCAGCCAGCACAACCCCTGGGTCAAGCTGGTGCCGAACAACCGCGAGGTCAGCATGCGCGAACTCACGCCGGCTGCCGTGACCGGCACCCTGAGCGTCCCGGTCGGCCGTCTGCGCAAGCTCAACATGGGTTCCCAGTACCTGGGCGCCTTCACCGTCGGCGACCAGCTCCTGTGGGGCGCCGCGGAGCCGCTGCGGCGCATGCTGCGGATCCTGCTGGAGCAGTGAGCCGTTAGCTAAACGTTTGCCTATCGAGGAGGGCCGCCAGTAAAGTGCGGCCCTCTTTCGTTTTGGACGCCCCTATCATGACTGCCAGAGATATCGCCCTCGTCGGTGCGACCAGCGCCTACGGTGAAGCCATTCGCGAGCTGCTGGACGAGCGTGACGTCCCCCTCGGGCGCCTGCACCTGCTCGCCAGCGGTGAGTCGGCGGGTCAGAATCTGCCGTTCCGAGGCAGCAATCTGAGAGTCATCGGCCTCGAAGGTTTCGATTTCGCCCAGGTCGGTATCGCCATCCTTGCGGTGCCCGCGGCGGTCGTAGAGGGTCTGAGGCCGCAACTGGCCAAGGCCGGCTGTGCCGTGCTCGATCTCAGTGGCGCCTCGGCGGGCGCCTGTGTCCTGCCTCGCATCAACGGTGCGCAACTCGATGACCTGCCTCCCGCAGCCTGGCTCGGCGTACCGCTCGCCGCTGCCCAGGCGGCCGCCAGCGTGGCGGCCGTGCTGGCGCGTCTCAATACCCTGGTCGACGCGTCCCTGACCGCCTGCCTGGCGGCCTCCGGTGCGGGGCGGGGCGGCGTCGAGGAGCTGGCCCGTCAGGCCGCCGAGTTGCTCAATGGCCGCCCCGTCGAAGCACGGCTGTTCGACGGCCAGCTGGCCTTCAATCTGCTCGGTCGTACCGGTACTCCCGCGGCGGATGGCTATACTGCCCAGGAACATCGGCTGTTGGATGAGTGTCAGCAGGTGCTGGGTGAGGCGTTGCCGGTGCTGGACGTCACCGCCGTGCAGGCCCCGGTATTCTTTGGCGACAGTCTCGCCCTGAGCGTACGTGGCCAGGAAGCCTGGGTGCTGGAGCAGGTGCTGGAAGCCCTGGGGGACGAGCCCGGGCTATCCTTCGAGGAGGACCTGGACTGCCCCTCGGCGGTGGGCGATGCCCTGGGGCGGGAAGAGGTGCTAGTGGGACGCGTGCGCCGTCATCCACGGGATGCCCGGCGGCTGGAATGCTGGCTGGTGGCGGATAACGTCAGGCTAGCGGCGCTTACGGCTACTCAACTGGCCGAATTGTTGCTTAAACAGTCGGCCTAAAAGATACTTCGTGAAACGCTTCGTCCCCTTGGCAAGAGCCACGGCGCAGCGGCAATGGCACGCAGCGATGGACACAGGCGCGGCTTCGGTGGCGCGGTCGACAGATTCTAAAAAGGGACGGTCATGGTTCGAGTTCAGCAACTGGTGCGGGCAATAGCGGCGGCGAGTGCCTTGATGTCTGGCGCCGCAGAGGCGCTGAGTCTGGGGGAGATCCAGCTCAACTCCGCCCTCAATCAGCCCCTCGATGCCACCGTTAATCTGTCGGACCTGCGTGATCTCGGTACGGCCGATTTGCGCCCCAGTCTCGCTTCCGCTGCAGAGTTCAGCCGAGCCGGCGTCGATCGCGCCTTCTTCCTGAATGACCTGAAGTTCACCCCCGAGGTGCGCAATGGCCGCACCGTCATTCACATCACCTCGGCGCGCCCGGTACGCGAGCCTTACCTCAATTTCCTGCTCGAAGTGAACTGGCCCAGTGGCCGGATCGTGCGCGAGTACACGGTGCTGCTCGATCCGCCGCTGTACACCCCGCAGGCCGCCGCGGCGCCCTTTGCACCCCAGGTCCCGGCCACTCCGCGCCCGCGTGCCGCCGCGCCGGCTGTGCCTGCGCCGGCCGCCCCGCCGGCTGCACAAGTGCCCAGTGCGCCCGGTACCTACACCACCGAAAGGCGCGATACCCTCTGGGAGGTGGCGGCGCGCAATCGGCCGTCCTCCAGCGTCACCGTCGACCAGACCATGCTGGCGATCCAGACGCTGAATCCGGACGCCTTCATCGACCACAACATCAACCTCATGAAGAGCGGTCAGGTGCTGCGCTTGCCCGACCAGGCCCAGGCCAAGGCACGCTCCCAGCGTGAGGCCGTGGCGGAAATCGCGCGCCAGACCCGCGCCTGGAAGCAGGGTGGCGACAGCGCTGCGGCCGGTACGCCGCGGCGGCAAGTGGATGCTGCCGAGCAACCCAATGCCAGCGAAGCACCGGCCACGGCGGCGCCCAAGGACAAGCTCAAGCTGCTATCCGGCCAGTCCTCCGAGCACACGGGTGAATCGGCAGGGGCGAAGGGCGGCAAGGGTAGCGATCAGGCTCTCGCCGATCGTCTCGCCGTGACCCAGGAAAGCCTGGATACCACGCGGCGCGAGAACGAAGAACTCAAGAGCCGCCTGGGTGATCTCCAGTCGCAGCTCGACAAGTTGCAAAAGATCATGCAGCTCAAGGACGCCCAGCTCGCGCGGATGCAGGCCAGCATGGCCAATCCCCAGGCGGCGGGTCAGCCGGCACCGACGGCACCAGAGGCTGCGGCCGCCACGCCGCCCGCGACCACTCCCCAGGAGCCGGCGGCTGCCGCCACGACACCGCCGGCAGAGAACGCCTCGACGCCCCCGGCCAGCGAAGCGGGAACCGGCAGTGCGCCGCCCGCTGCCAGCCCGAGCGAGCCCAAGGTCATTCCGGTCACCCCCAGCACTCCGGCGACCCAGCCGACCGAGGCTACCAACAGTTTCCTCGACGATATCCTCAGCAACCCCCTGTGGCTCGGCCTCATCGGCGGTAGCGCGCTGCTGGCGTTGCTGGTGTTGTTGATGATCAATTCCCGACGCAATGCGGTGAAGGAGGCCGAGCGTGAGCGTGAGGCCGAAGCCGCACGCACCGAGACGGCCTTCGATCCGGATCCAGAGCTGGGCGATCATCATGGGCTGGCCGGCCTGGATCTGAATCCGGGCGTTCAGGACGGCGCGCGCGACGCCGATGCCCAGGACGATGCCCTGGGGCAGGCGGACATCTACATGGCCTATGGCCGCTTCAGCCAGGCGGCTGAAGTGCTCAAGAAGGCCAGCGACCAGGAGCCCCATCGCGCCGATCTGCGACTCAAGCTCATGGAAGTCTATGCCGAGATGGGCGACAAGGATGGCTTCTTGCGTGAGGAGCGTGAACTCAAGGAAATCGGTGGCGCCCAGCCCGCGGTCGATCATCTGAAGTCGCGTTATCCGGCCATGGCCACCGTCGCCGTGGGCGCTGCAGCCGTCGGTGCCGCTGCTCTGGCTGCCGCCCATGAGCTGAGCGAAGAACAGTCGCGTAACCAGGGCTTCTCGGCCACCGAGGACAGCCAGGACTTCGATCTGTCCCTGGATGACTTCGGTACCGACGATGGCCGCTCGTCCCAGCCGGCCGGTCCGGCCGAAGAGCCCCTGTTCGGCGAGGCTTTCGCCGATGCCCAGGCCAAGGCCGCCGATTCGCGCGACGACTTCGACTTCGACCTCAACTTCGATCCCGAGCCTGCCGCCGCTACCACTCCTGCCGCCAAGGACGATGACTTCGCCCTGGACTTCAGCGAGTTCGAGCGTCAGGGCGATCTGGCGCGCGACGAGACGCCCGCCGCCTCGGCCTTCGATGAGCCGCTGGATGCCCGGGAAGAGCCGGCTGCCGAGCTGCCGGCCAATTTCGATCTGGCCGATTTCGAGGAGCAACCCGCCGCCAAGCGCGAGAGTGATGAAGAATTCGCCGCGCGCCTGCAGGAGGCCTCGCGCCAGTTCGATGCCGAGACGACGAAGGATTCGGCCACCGAAGAAAGCCTGGACGATTTCGACTTCCTGTCCGGCGAAGACGAGACCGCCACCAAGCTGGACCTTGCCCGCGCCTACATCGACATGGGCGATCCCGAAGGTGCCCGCGACATCCTCGACGAAGTACTGGCCGAGGGTAACGCCGGGCAGCAGCAGGAAGCCCGGGAGATCCTCGCCCAGCTCAGCTGACGGCTGCCAGGCTTGGCAGAGGAGGGGAGGCACCGATAAGCTGCCTCCCCTTTTTTTCGCCTGGCTGCCGCCGTGGATTTTCTAGACCCCACCGTCATCGTTCCTCCGCAACGCATCGCCCTCGGTGTCGAATACAAGGGCGCCCGCTATCGTGGCTGGCAACGCCAGCAGCCAGGTGTCCGCTCGGTCCAGGAGACCCTGGAAGCGGCACTGTCCAAGGTGGCGGCGGCGCCCATCAGCATCAGCTGCGCCGGGCGGACCGATGCCGGCGTCCATGCCAGCGGCCAGGTGGTGCACTTCGATTCCCCGGTCGAACGACCGCTCAAGGCCTGGGTGCTCGGTACCAACGCCAACCTGCCACCGGACATCAGCGTGACCTGGGTGCAGCCGGTCGGTGACGACTTCCATGCCCGCTTCAGTGCCATGGCCCGGCGTTACCGCTATGTGATCTACAACGATCCCATTCGACCCGCACACCTGGCGGAGGAGGTCACCTGGAACCATCGCCCGCTGGACATCGAGCGGATGCGCGAGGCGGCCCAGGTGTTGATCGGCACCCATGACTTCACCTCCTTCCGGGCCAAGGAATGCCAGGCCAAGTCGCCGATCAAGACCGTGCAACACCTGCGCCTCTGGCAGAACGATCGGCTGCTGGTGTTGGACATCCGCGCCAACGCCTTCCTGCACCACATGGTGCGCAATATCGCCGGGGTGCTGATGGCGGTCGGTTGCGGTGATCGTCCGGTGGCCTGGGTCGCCGAGGTGCTGGCCGCGCGCGAACGGCGCCAGGGCGGGGTCACGGCTCATCCTTTCGGACTCTACCTGGTGCGGGTGGAATATCCCGACAACCTGCAACTGCCCGAGCGTCCGCTGGGGCCGCTGTTCCTGGGGCGGGTGCCGGAGTTGGAAATCCCGTAAGGCTGACGCTGCGCGGGCGGTCTGCTACCATTCTTGGTTTTGGAACGAGGTCATCCCGGTTTGGCTAACGTTCGAGTGAAGATCTGCGGGATCACCCGGGTCGAGGATGCGCTGGCCGCCGCGGCGGCCGGTGCCGATGCCATCGGCCTGGTGTTCTATGCCCGGAGCCCAAGAGCCGTCAGCGCCGCCCAGGCCCGCCAGATCGTGGCGGCCTTGCCGCCCTTCGTGACCAGTGTCGGGCTCTTCGTCGATGCCGCGCCCTGCGAGATCGAGGAAACGCTGGATGCGGTGCCGTTGGATCTCCTGCAATTCCATGGCGATGAATCGCCGGCGCAGTGCGCGCGTTACCGGCGGCCCTATATCAAGGCGCTGCGCATGCGCGAGGACATCGATCTCGCCGCCATCGCCCGCGACTACGCCGGGGCGCGCGGTCTGTTGCTCGATACCTATGTCGCCGGTGTACCCGGTGGCACCGGCCAGGCCTTCGACTGGACGCGAGTGCCTCAGGACCTGGCGCTGCCGCTGATCGTCGCAGGCGGCTTGGAGGCCGGCAACGTCGCCACGGCGATCACTGCGGCGCGGCCCTATGGCGTGGACGTGAGCGGCGGCGTAGAGCAGGCCAAGGGTATCAAGGACGCCGCCGAGATCGCCCGCTTCATCGCGGCGGTACGGGAGGCCCCGGTCGCCTGATGTGACCCTCGCGGGGTGGTCGCCGTCCACACCTGCGACATATTCGACAGGCATGCCCAGGCAGGCCTGAAGTCCGGCTCCGGTGGAGTCGGCACTAGACAACGAGGTAGCGCCCGGGAAATAGCGGGTGTTGCCGAACCTATTACAGATGCTCAAGGAAGGCGTGGCCTAGGTCGCGCTGGGAGCCCATGCAAGTGGAGAGAGATGCATGAGCAATTGGCTGGTCGACAAACTGATTCCTTCCATCATGCGGTCCGAGGTGAAGCGCAGTTCGGTACCGGAAGGTCTTTGGCACAAGTGTCCGGCCTGCGAAGCGGTCCTCTATCGTCCGGAGCTGGAAAAGAACCTGGACGTCTGCCTGAAGTGCGGTCACCACATGCGCATCAATGCGCGTCGCCGCCTGGACATCTTCCTCGACGCCGAAGGGCGTGAAGAGCTGGGTATCGAGCTGGAGCCGGTGGATCGCCTGAAATTCCGCGACAGCAAGAAGTACAAGGATCGCTTCACCGCGGCGCAGAAGGAAACCGGCGAGAAAGACGCGCTGATTTCCATGCGCGGTACCCTCAAGGGCATGCCGGTAGCGGTCTGTGCCTTCGAATTCTCCTTCATGGGTGGCTCCATGGGCGCCGTGGTGGGGGAGCGCTTCGTCCGCGCCGCCAACGTGGCGCTGGAGCAGCGCTGCCCGCTGATCTGCTTCTCCGCCTCGGGTGGTGCGCGGATGCAGGAAGCCCTGATCTCCCTGATGCAGATGGCCAAGACCTCGGCGGTGCTGGCGCGCCTGCGCGAAGAGGGCATTCCCTTCATCTCCGTGCTGACCGATCCGGTCTATGGCGGCGTCTCCGCCAGTCTGGCCATGCTCGGCGACGTCATCGTCGCCGAACCCAAGGCGCTGATCGGCTTCGCCGGTCCGCGCGTGATCGAGCAGACCGTGCGCGAAAAGCTGCCGGAAGGCTTCCAGCGCAGCGAATTCCTGCTGGACCATGGCGCCGTCGACATCATCGTGCCGCGCAAGGAATTGCGTGACCGCCTGGCGCGCCTGCTGGCGACCTTCCAGCACCAGCCGGCTCCGGCGGCCTGATGGCTTCGCGCAGCCTCGCGCAGTGGCTGGCCTATCTCGAGCAGCTGCATCCGTCGGCGATCGACATGGGCCTGGACCGGGTGCGCGAGGTCGCGCAGCGGCTGGGTCTGACCCGGCCCGCGCCCTTGGTGGTGATCGTGACCGGCACCAACGGCAAGGGCTCCACCTGTGCCTTCCTGGCCAGCCTGCTGCGCGCCAGCGGGCAGCGGGTGGGGGTCTATGCCTCGCCGCATCTGGTGCGCTACAACGAGCGCGTCGATGTCGACGGTAGCCTGGCCAGCGATGACGAACTCTGCACCGCCTTCGCCGCGGTGGAAGCCGCCCGCGGCGAGATCAGCCTGACCTATTTCGAGATGGGTACCTTGGCGGCTTTCTGGCTGTTCGAGCGGGCCCAGCTGGATGCCGCCGTGCTCGAAGTCGGCCTCGGCGGGCGCCTGGATGCGGTGAATCTGATCGATGCCGACCTGGCGCTGGTGACCAGCATCGGCCTGGATCACGCCGAATGGCTGGGCAATACCCGGGAAAGCGTGGCCGTGGAGAAGGCGGGCATCTTCCGCTCCGGCAAGCCGGCCCTGTGCGGCGATCTGCAACCGCCGGCGGAGCTCGCGCAGGCGGCCGAGCGCCTGGGGGCACCTTTCCTGCAACGCGGTGAGGCCTTCGACCTGCGGATCGAGGCTGCCAGCTGGTTCTGGCGCGGTCGTGATGCCCAGGGCAACGAGCTGTCGTTGCCCGGCTTGCCGCTGCTGGACCTGCCCATGGAAAACGCCGCCCTGGCACTACAGGCCTATGCGCTACTCGACCGGCCCTGGGTGCCCGAACGGATCGCCGCCGCCCTGCTGGCGACGCGCATGACCGGCCGCCTGGATCGCCGCCAGGTCGAGCGGGCAGGTGAAACTCTCAATGTTCTGCTGGATGTGGCGCACAACCCCCATGCCGCCGAGTATCTCGCCCGACGGCTGGCCATGAAGCCCGTCGCAGGTGTGCGTCGCGCGGTGTTCGGCGTGCTGGCCGACAAGGACCTGGACGGTATCCTGGCACCGCTCGAGCGCCTGTTCGCCGAGTGGGCGGTGGCGACGCTACCCACCGGCCGTAGCCGAGAGGGTAGTGAGGTGGCTGCGCTCCTGGCCGCCCGAGGTGCCCAGGTGCAGGTCCACCCCACCCTGGTAGAGGCCTTCGCTGCCCAACTGGCGGCCAGTGCGCCTGGCGACGAGGTGGTGGTGTTCGGCTCCTTCTACAGTGTCGCCGAGGTGCTCGCGCAGCTCACTTCTCCATCCGAATCCGCGGAGGCATAAGCTCATGCTCAAGCAAAGAGTCATAGGCGCGCTGGTGCTGCTGGCACTGATCATCATCTTCGTGCCCATGCTGTTCAATCGCCAGGACGACGCCCGCAAGGTGGTGGTCGAGGCGCCGCCGCAACCGGCCGCGCCGGTCGTGCCCAACACCGAGGTGCAGGCGGTGCAAACACCGGAGGCACCGCCGGTGGAAGTAGTCCCCGATGATCCGGGCAAGCCGCTCGGCAAGCCGCAGACGCCCATCGCCGGCACCGCCGGGCAGGCGCCAGTACAGAATGCCCCGGCAAGCACGCCGCCCGCCCAGCCCCAGGCGGCCCCGGTCGCCAAGGCGCCGGCCGTCGCAGCCCCGGCAGCACCCGCGGCAGCGGCAACCCCGGCGCCCGCGGCCAAGCCGGAAAGCCGTCTGGGTGCCGCCAACCTGCCGAACAGCTGGTCGGTCCAGCTCGCCAGCCTGTCGTCGCGCCCCAGTGCCGATGCCCTGCAAGCCAAGCTGCGTAGCCAGGGCTATAACGCCTATGTGCGCAGTGCCGACGGCATGAACCGGGTTTTCGTCGGGCCGGTGATAGAGCGCACCGAGGCGGATCGTCTGCGCGATCAGCTCAACAAGCAGAATGGCGTCAAGGGCTTCGTCGTACGCTTTCAGCCGGAGCGCGGTTAACCCGGTCACAAGGCTCTGCTAGAATGCAGGGCCTTTTTGTAAGTGGACCTTGCCGTGGGCTTCACCTGGGTGGACTGGGCGATCGTCGCCATCGTCGTCGTTTCCAGCCTGATCAGTCTCAGGCGCGGCTTCGTCAAGGAAGCCTTGTCGCTGGCCACCTGGATCGTCGCCGGTGGGGTGGCCTGGGTATTCGGCGGAGCGCTCTCCACCTACCTGGTGGACTATATCCAGGTGCCTTCCGGGCGGGTGATCGCCGCCTGTGTCATTCTCTTCGTACTGACCCTGCTGGTCGGTGCCCTGGTGAGTTTCTTGCTTGGCGAATTGATCCGCGTCACCGGATTGTCGGGCACCGATCGTTTTCTAGGCATGGCCTTCGGGGCGGCACGGGGCGCTCTGTTGGTGACCGTGGCGGTAGGGCTGCTGAGCCTCGGGCCGGTCCAGCAGGACGGCTGGTGGCAGCAGTCGGTACTGGTGCCGCATTTTCTCCTGGTGGCCGATTGGTCGAAGAATCTGCTGTTGGGCTTTGCCGGCCAATGGCTGGGCTCCACGCCCATGCCAAGTCTGCAGTTGTTGCCGCAGCTGGGGCCCAAGGCTCCTTGAAGCGGTTTTCCAGGCCTCGCCTTGCGGGGTCATCCTGCGATGGTTCGCCGTCGCATCACTTGAAACAGTGGGGTCGCGTCACATGTGTGGCATCGTAGGTATCGTGGGCAAGACTAACGTCAACCAGTCGTTGTACGACGCGCTCACCGTCCTTCAACATCGGGGTCAGGATGCCGCCGGTATCGTCACCAGCCTGGATGGCAAGCTGTACCTGCGCAAGGACAACGGCCTGGTCCGCGATGTCTTCCAGCAGCGGCACATGCAGCACCTGGTGGGCCATATGGGCATCGCCCATGTCCGCTATCCCACGGCCGGCAGCTCCAGCTCCGCCGAGGCGCAGCCGTTCTACGTGAACTCGCCCTACGGCATCACCCTGGCGCACAACGGCAACCTGACCAACGTCGAGCAGCTCTCGCGCGAGATCTACGAATCCGACCTGCGGCACGTGAACACCACCTCCGATTCCGAGGTGCTGCTCAACGTCTTCGCCCACGAGCTGGCGGTGCGCAACAAGCTGCAACCGACCGAGGACGACGTCTTCGCCGCGGTCTCCGAGGTGCACGAGCGCTGCCGCGGTGGCTATGCCGTGGTGGCCATGATCACCGGTTACGGCATCGTCGGCTTCCGCGATCCCAATGCCATCCGCCCCATCGTCTTCGGTCAGCGTCATACCGAATACGGCGTGGAATACATGATCGCCTCCGAGAGCGTCGCCCTCGACGTGCTCGGCTTCACCCTGATTCGCGACCTGGAACCGGGCGAAGCGGTCTACATCACCGAAGACGGCCGCCTCTACACCCGTCAGTGCGCGCAGAACCCCCAGTACGCGCCCTGCATCTTCGAGCACGTCTACCTGGCCCGTCCGGATTCCATCATCGATGGCATCTCGGTCTACAAGGCGCGCCTGCGCATGGGCGAGAAGCTCGCCGAGAAGATCCAGCGCGAGCGGCCCGACCATGACATCGACGTGGTCATCCCGATTCCGGATACCAGCCGCACCGCGGCGCTGGAGCTGGCCAACCACCTGGGCGTCAAGTTCCGCGAGGGCTTCGTCAAGAATCGCTACATCGGCCGGACCTTCATCATGCCCGGCCAGGCCGCGCGCAAGAAGTCGGTACGCCAGAAGCTCAACGCCATCGAGCTGGAATTCCGCGGCAAGAACGTGATGCTGGTGGACGACTCCATCGTTCGCGGCACCACCTGCAAGCAGATCATCCAGATGGCCCGCGAAGCCGGTGCCAAGAAGGTCTACTTCTGCTCGGCGGCCCCGGCGGTGCGTTTCCCCAACGTCTATGGCATCGACATGCCCAGCGTGCACGAGCTGATCGCCCATGGTCGTACCACCGAGGAAGTGGGCGAGCTGATCGGCGCCGATTGGCTGCTGTATCAGGACCTGCAGGACCTCAAGGAAGCCGTGCGCACCCGCAAGGCGCCCAAGGTCGAGCAGTTCGACTGCGCGGTGTTCGATGGCGAATACATCACCGGCGACGTCGATGCGGCCTATCTCAACCGCATCGAACAGGCGCGCAACGATGCCGCCAAGGTCAAGCACCAGGCGGTGAGCGCCATCATCGATCTCTACAACGACTGAGGAGCTGCACATGAGCCAAGACTGGGAAGCCGGACGCCTGGACAGTGATCTCGAGGGCGCGGCCTTCGAGACCTTGGCGGTGCGGGCAGGGCAGCAGCGCTCGCCGGAAGGCGAGCACGGCGAAGCCCTGTTCCTCACCAGCAGCTACGTGTTCCGTACCGCCGCCGATGCGGCGGCGCGGTTTGCCGGCGAGGTGCCGGGTAACGTCTATTCGCGCTACACCAATCCCACGGTGCGCACCTTCGAGACCCGTATCGCGGCGCTGGAAGGGGCGGAGCAGGCGGTGGCCACCGCCTCGGGCATGTCGGCCATCCTGGCCATGGTGATGAGCCTGTGCAGCGCTGGCGACCACGTGCTGGTCTCGCGCAGCGTGTTCGGCTCGACCATCAGCCTGTTCGAGAAGTACTTCAAGCGCTTCGGCATCGAGGTGGACTATCCGCCGCTGGCCGATCTCGGCGCCTGGCAGGCCGCCTGCAAGCCCAATACCCGGCTGTTCTTCGTCGAGTCGCCGTCCAACCCCCTCGCCGAGCTGGTGGATATCGCCGCCCTGGCCGAGATCGCCCATGCCCAGGGCGCGCTGCTGGCGGTCGATAACTGCTTCTGCACCCCGGCGCTGCAAAAGCCGCTGGCGCTGGGCGCCGACATCGTCATCCATTCGGCCACCAAGTACATCGACGGCCAGGGCCGTGGCATGGGCGGCGTGGTGGCGGGTCGTGCCGAGCAGATGAAGGAAGTCGTGGGCTTCCTGCGTACCGCGGGGCCGACCCTCAGCCCCTTCAATGCCTGGCTGTTCCTCAAGGGCCTGGAGACGCTGAAGATCCGCATGCAGGCGCACAGCCAGACCGCGCTGGAGCTGGCCCGTTGGCTGGAAGCGCAGCCCGGTATCGAGCGGGTTCACTACGCCGGCCTGGAAAGCCATCCGCAGCACGACCTGGCCCGCCGCCAGCAGTCGGCCTTCGGCGCCGTGGTCAGCTTCGAGGTGGCAGGCGGACGCGACGCTGCCTGGCGCTTCATCGATGCCACCCGGATGATCTCCATCACCACCAACCTGGGTGATACCAAGACCACCATCGCCCACCCGGCGACTACCTCCCATGGGCGCCTGTCGCCCGCCGAGCGGGCCAATGCCGGTATCAAAGACAGTCTGATCCGGGTTGCCGTGGGTCTCGAAGACCTGGGTGATCTGCAGCAGGATCTGGCCCGCGGACTGGCGGCGCTATGAGTCTGACGTTCGCACCGGTGGAACCGCGGGTCGCCCTGGTCACGGGCGCGGCCCGCGGCATTGGCCTGGGCATCGCCGCCTGGCTGATCGCCGAGGGGTGGCGCGTGGTGGTGGCGGACATCGAGCAGGAGCGGGGTGCCAAGGTCGCGACCGCCCTGGGCGAGCGGGCCTGCTTCGTCGCCCTGGATGTGGCCGACGAGAGCCAGGTCGAGTCCGCCGTCGCCCAGGTGATCGGCCAATTCGGTCGGCTGGACGCCCTGGTCAACAATGCTGGCCTGGCCACCGCCCAGGGCCAACCGCTGGAAAGCCTGGCGCTCGGCGAATGGCGTCGGGTGCTCGGGGTGAATCTGGACGGTCCCATGCTCATGGCCAAGCACTGCGCGCCCTATCTCCGCGAGCAGCAGGGCGCCATCGTCAACATCGCCTCGACCCGCGCCCAGCAATCCGAGCCGCACAGCGAAGCCTATGCCGCCAGCAAGGGCGGGCTGTTGGCCCTGACCCATGCCCTGGCGATCAGCCTGGGGCCGGAGGTGCGGGTGAACGTCCTCTGTCCCGGCTGGATCGACGCCCGCGATCCCCATGTACGGGAAGCCGAGCCGCTGTCCACGGCCGATCATGCCCAGCATCCGGTCGGACGGGTAGGGACGGTCGAGGATGTGGCGGCCTGCGTCGCCTGGTTGCTCGGGGGCAATGCCGGCTTCATCAGTGGCGAGGCCATCACCCTGGATGGCGGCATGACCCGCAAGATGATCTACGCCGAATAGCGCTCGGTAGAAAATAAATGGAAAAATCCTTGACGGATCAAGGAGCTACGAGCAGAATGCGCGTCACCCGAAGGGGATGGCTGATTAGCTCAGCTGGGAGAGCACCTGCATCACACGCAGGGGGTCGGCGGTTCGATCCCGTCATCAGCCACCAAACTCTTCGGGGAGTGTTCCGCAAGGTACACGCAATGCGCGGCGGTAGTTCAGTCGGTTAGAATACCGGCCTGTCACGCCGGGGGTCGCGGGTTCGAGTCCCGTCCGCCGCGCCATCTAGAGTTCGTCCTGGGTCCGCTGAACGCCCGGATGAGACAACGAGAGCTGCCCTAGGGCAGCTTTTTTTGTGCCCGGTAAAAGCCTGTCGGGAAAACCGCCCGAGCTTTCAGCCGAAATTTCCCCTCAGCTGCCCTGGTCATCTTGAGCTGAATGCCTGTCGCAAGCACGGGACGAGTACCCTCTGGCGCTCCGCGTGCTCGATGAGGATCACCTACTGGCTTCAGCCAGCGGACCTGTCGCCCACAGCGGCGTTAGGCAGGTTTTTCCAAATTACCGTCATATGAATTTACACCTGGGGCCTTGCATCTCTGCATCTTGCCGGCTGTCCCGCGTTTTTTGCAGCCCATCGGTAGATTTCGCATTCCAGAGCCGATCCCGGTCTATTGCGCGACCTGCTTGAGAGTGCTGCCTTGAAGAACATCACGCTCCGTAACCTGCTGATCGTCCTGACCACGCTTACCCTGATCCTGTGCCTGGTCAAGAACAGCGGCGATGGCGGCTGGCCGACGGCAGTCGTTGCAGGTCCTCCCGCGGTCACTGGCAGCTAATGCCAAAAGCTCAGTGGCGGTCCTGGCTCCAGCAGGGCTGTCCGATTCGAAGAAGCTTTCGTAACCGCACTGTACGCGGTGAGATCCAGGTGGTTTCGCCGTCCTTAGCTTCGCTATCCAGGTAGTCCATATGCATCCCAATGGCTGGAATTTCTTCAGTAATCTCAGTGTGCGGGCCAAGCTCGCCCTAGGCTTTTCACTGCTCATCGGCATGATTTTGTTGGTGGCCTATACCGGCTGGCAGGCCACCGACACCTTGCGTGATCGTAGCGAGCGCATGCGTGATATCGCGGGTTTCAGCACCGTGGCCCGGGACATGCGCATCGAGCGCCTGGTGTACTTCACCAAGGCCGATGACGCCCAGGCCGCGAAGTGGCTGGCGGCGCTGGACAAGACCGAGAGCCAGCTGCACGGCATCATGCCGAGCTTCGACTCGCCGGCTAACAAGGCCTTGATGAACGAGGCCAGTGATGCGCTGAAGCGCTATCGTGAGTTCTACCAGCAGACGGTCGCCGCCACTCGGGAGCGGGAGGCCACGCGCAAGGTGGCGGCAACCTCGATGGACGCGGCCAATGCGCTGCTCCTGGCGCTGTCCACCGCGGCCAGTGGCGAAGGCGGTCGTCCGGCGGACAGCCAGCAGGTGGCGAAGTTGTTCATCGCCATCCAGAAGCTGCGCGTCGATGTCCGCAGCTACACGGCGCTGCCGAGCAAGGAGACCGAAGAAGCCGCACGTAACGCCTTCAACGAGGTCCTCAAGCAGGTCAAGGTACTCGAGGCCACGGCTTTGCCCGCTGACCTGGTGCAAAAACTGGCCGGGGAACTCGACGGCTATCAACAGCGGCTACAGCAACTGGTGACCCTGCAGGCAAAGGTCGAAGAGGCCCAGGGTAGCATCACCACTACCATCACTTCGCTGCTGTCCATCTCCGACAAGCTGACCGCCATCCAGCAGGACTTCCGGGAAACCGATGTCGCCCACGCCCGGCAGATGCTGCTGGTCTGGCTCGCCTTTGCCATCGTCCTCGGTCTGCTTGGCGCCTGGTTGATCACCCGCTCCATCGTCCGTCCGCTGCAGGAAACCGTCGCCCTGGCCGAGACGGTGGCCAGTGGCGACCTGACGGGGCAGCAGGTAGTGACCCGCAAGGATGAGCTGGGTGCGCTGCAGGCCAGCATGCAGCGCATGACGACCAATCTGCGCGGCCTCATCGGCGAGATGAAGGATGGCGTGGTGCAGGTGGCCAGTGCCGCCGAGCAACTGTCGGCGGTGACCGAGCAGACCAGCGCCGGAGTACAGGCGCAAAAGGTGGAAACCGATCAGATCGCCACGGCCATGCAGGAAATGACCGCCACGACCCACGAGGTGTCGCGCAATGCGGGTGAGGCCGCCAAGTCGGCGCTGAACGCCAGCCAGCAAGCACTGCAGGGCGACCAGGCCGTGGACAAGGCCGTTACCCAGATCGAACTGCTCGCCCGCGAGATGGCTTCGACCAAGACCGCCATGGCGACGCTGCGCAGCCATGCGGAAAGCATCGGCGGCGTCCTGGACGTGATCAAGGCGGTGTCCGAGCAGACCAACCTGCTGGCGCTGAACGCGGCCATCGAGGCGGCCCGGGCAGGAGAAGCCGGTCGGGGCTTCGCCGTGGTGGCCGATGAGGTGCGTGGGCTGGCCCAGCGCACCCGTTCCTCGACCGACGAGATCGCTCAACTGATTACGGGCTTGAACCAGAGTACCGACCAGATGGCCGAGGTACTCGAACAGAACGTGGCGCTGACCGACAGCAGTGTCGGCCTGTCGCGTGAAGCCGGCGAGATGCTCAAGCGCATCACCCGGTCGGTCAAGGACATCGAAGCCATGAACGAGCAGATCGCCTGCGCCGCCGAGCAGCAGAGTGCCGCCGGTGAAGAGATCAGCCGCAACGTGACCAACGTGCGCGACATCTCCGACCAGACGGCCGCCGCCAGCGAGGAAACGTCGTCGTCGAGCCTGGAGTTGGCGCGCGTCAGCGTCCGCCTGCAGGAGATGACGGCGCGTTTCAAGGTGTGAGGTTCAGCACACCGCGATGTGCGAATCCGCCCGGGGCTCGGTGCCGCCACAAAGCACGCCGGTCTCCGGGTCGCGGACGATGATCTGGCCGCGGCCGAAGTCGGTGGAGTCGTGGGCGATCTCGATCTGGTGACCGCGCCGCGCCAGGCCACTGGCCAGGGCGCGGGAAGCCGCCTGTTCGATGCCGACCTTCATACCGCCCAGCCACTGCCAGCGCGGCGCATCCAGCGCCGCCTGGGGATTCAGGCCGAAGTCCACCAGGTTCATCACCATCTGCACATGGCCCTGGGGCTGCATGTAGCCACCCATGACGCCGAAGGGGCCGATGGGCACGTCACCCTGGGTCAGGAAGCCGGGGATGATGGTGTGGAAGGTCTGCTTGCCCGGCGCCAGGGCGTTGGAGTGGGCCGGGTCCAGGCTGAACTCCGAGCCGCGATTTTGCAGACCGATGCCGCTGTCGGGCAGCACCACGCCGGAGCCGAAGCCGTGGTAGGCGCTCTGGATGAAGGACACCATATTGCCCTCGCCATCGGCGGTGGCGATGTAGACGGTGCCACTGGCCTGGGGATCGCCGTGCAGCGGTGGTTGGGCCTGGTCGGTGATCTCGGCGCGGCGGCGCTCGGCGTAGGCGTCGTCCAGCAGGACGCTGGCGGCGACCCTCATGTGCTCGGGATCGGTGATGTAGTGCAGACCGTCGGCATAGGCCTTTTTCATGGCTTCCAGCTGGCGGTGCCAGGTGAGCTGACTGTCGCGCTGGTCGAAGTCATAGCCCTTGAGGATGTTCAGGGTCATGAGGGCGATAAGGCCCTGGCCGCTCGGCGGGATCTCCCAGACCTGATAGCCGCGGTAGTCGACCTTGATCGGCTCGACCCAGCGCGGCCGGTAGCCAGCGAGATCCGCGGCGGTCAGGTGACCGCCCGTCGCGGCGGCATGGGCGGCCAGGCGCTGGGCGAGGGCGCCGCGGTAGAAGCTTTCGCACCCGGTCTGGGCCAATTCTTCCAGGGTGCGCGCCTGGGCCGGGTTGCGGAACAGCTGGCCGGCGACCGGGGCCTTGCCGTCGATGAGGAAGGTGTCGAACCAGGCTTCCAGTTCGGGCGCCTGATCCCGGCAGGCCTGGTACTCGGCCTGGGCGATGCGCCACTGGTGGGCCACCACCGGGGAGACCGGAAAGCCGTCGCGGGCCAGGGCGATGGCGGGTTCGAACAGGGTGGCGAAGGGCAGCTTGCCGAAACGCCGCGACAACTCGGCCCAGGCCGCCGGGCACCCCGGCACCGTGACCGGCAGCCAGCCGTGCACCGGCATGCGTTGGTGGCCGGCGGCCTTGACCGTGGCGATGTCCAGGCTGGCCGGGGCATGGCCGCTGGCGTCCAGGCCGTGGAGCTTATCCTTGACCCAGACCAGGGCGAAGGCGTCGCCGCCGATGGCATTGCCGGTGGGCTCCACCACGGTCAGGGCGGCGGCGGTGGCGATGGCCGCGTCTATGGCGTTGCCGCCCTGGCGCAGCATGGCGATGCCGGCCTCGGCGGCCAGCGGCTGGGAGGTGGCGACCATGCCGTTACGGGCATAGACACTCTGGCGTTGCGAGGCATAGGGGTAGTCGTGGGCGGAGAACGTCAGCATGGCAGGCTCGTCTTCAAGATCTAGGTTGGATCAGAGCACGCGGCTCAGGAATTCGCGGGTGCGCGGATGGGTGGGATTGCCGAACACCTGGGCCGGTGGACCTTCCTCGATCAGTTCGCCCTGGTGCAGCACCACCACGCGGTCGGCCACCTCGCGGGCGAAGCCCATCTCGTGGGTCACCACCACCATGGTCATGCCGTCCTCGGCCAGTTCCTTCATCACCTGCAGCACCTCGCCCACGGTTTCCGGGTCGAGGGCACTGGTGGGTTCGTCGAACAGCATGGCCTGGGGCTTCATGGCCAGGGCGCGGGCGATGGCCACGCGCTGCTGCTGGCCACCGGAGAGTTGCGCCGGATAGTGGTCGGCCTTGTCGGACAGCCGCACCCGGGCGAGCAGGGCGCGGGCCTGCTCCACGGCGGCGGCGCGCGCCACGCCGAGCACCTGGATGGGTGCCTCGATGATGTTTTCCAGCACCGTCATGTGCGGGAACAGATTGAATCTCTGAAAGACCATGCCGATGTCGCGGCGGCGACGGGCGATGTTGCGTTCCGAGTCGCGCACCCGGCTGCCGTCGGGGCGCTCACGAAAGCCCATCAACTCGCCGTTGACGCGGATGGTGCCGCCCTGGATGTCTTCCAGGTGGTTGAGGCAGCGGATGAAGGTGGTCTTGCCCGAGCCGGAGGCGCCGATCAGCACCACCACCTCGCCGCGGTGCACCTCCAGGGTCACACCCTTGAGGATGTCCAGCTCGCCGAAGGCCTTGTGCACCTCCAGCGCCTGGATCACGGGTTCTTGCGTGGTCGGCATGGCTAGCGTCCTCTCAGCTTGAAGGCTTGCAGGCTGAACAGCCGGCCGGTGGCGGTTGGCCTGTGACCGTCGGCCTTGCCGAAGCGCCGCTCCAGCCAGGCCTGGAAGACGCCCCAGAGGGTGGTCAGCACCAGGAAGTAGATGGCCACCACCAGGTACAGCTCGAAGACGCGGAAGGTCGCCGAGGTGATCATCTGGGTGCTGAGCAGCAGCTCCTGCACCCCGATGACGCTGACCAGGGTGGTGTTCTTGAGCATCACGTTGAACTCGTTGCCGAGCGGCGGAATGATCACCCGCAGCGCCTGGGGCAGCACGATGCGCCGCATCAGCTTGGCCGGCGTCATGCCCAGGGAGCGGGCCGCCTCGTACTGGCCGCGATCCACCGCGCCGATGCCGGCGCGGATGATCTCGGCCATGTAGGCGCCTTCGTTCAACCCCAGGGCGATGATGGCCGCCTGGATGTTGCCGGGGATCACCAAAAAGCCCAGGTCGAGGTCCTCGAAGCGAAAGATGCCGCCAGCCGCCAGGGCCGTGTAGAGGAAGACGATCTGCACCAGCAGCGGCGTGCCACGCATCAGCCAGACATAGAAGCGCACCGGGTACTGCAGCGCCCGGTAGCGCGACAGTCGTGCCAGCGCCGCCAAGAGCCCGAGCGCGCAGCCCAGCAGCATGGCGCTGATGGCGATGACGCAGGTCAGCCCGAGGCCGTAGAGGTAGACGTCGCTCGGGTGCAGCAGGTACTGCCAGAACACCGGCCAGCTGAAGTTCATCGTGCCCTTCCTTTAGTCGAGCTTGTCGCCTTCCAGGTGCCACTTCGCCATGAGGGCGGCGTAGCTGCCGTCGGCCTGCATGTCCTTGAGGATCTGGGTGAGGGCGACGCTGAGCTGGGTGTCGTCCTTGCGCACCCCGATCCCGGTGAGGATGCGGGCGAAGGCCGGCACGCCGGTCTCGAACTGGCCGGGCGCCACGCTCTGGTAATAGGCGGCGGTTTCCACCGTGGTGCCGTAGGCGTCGGTCTGGCCCAGGCGCAGGGCCTGGAAGGCATCGGTGTCGGTGTTGTAGGCCACCAGCTTCATGGGCGCCTTGCCGGCCTTCTTCAGCTCCTCGTTGTGGGCTTCGAGCAGGGTGCGGATGGTGGAGCCGTTGAGTACCGCCACCTTCTTGCCGGTGAGGTCGTCCAGGGTATGGATGCCGGCCTTGTTGCCGGCCGGCACCACCACCGCCTGGCTGGAGTACATGTAGTCGACGATGTCGATCACCTGGCGGCGCTCGGGCTTGTCGAACAACTGGTCGACCAGCAGATCGCACTGGCCGGCGAGCAGCGCCGGGATCAGCCCGGAGAAGGGCACTACGCGCCAGTCGACCTTCTTGTCGCCAAGGCGCTTGGCGATCTCGGCGCCGAGGTCGACGGTCAGGCCCTGGGGTTTCTGGTTGGCATCGAAGAAGCCGATCGGCGGGGTATCCAGGGCACCGCAATAGGTGATCTTCGGCGCCTTGGCCAGGCGTTCGGGAATCTGGGGAGCGGCCTGGGCGAGGCCGGCGGCGAGGGTCAGGGCGAGCAGACTGCAGGAAAGCCGGTGGCGGGACATGGTCAACTCCGGGAGGACGAGGGGCGGCAGGGCGGATGGCTCAGCTTCGGGGTTCACTTCGGGTCTGATCGCCCGATCGTTCGATGAAGGTCAGCAGGTCGGGCACCGTGCTCTCGATGTGCTCGCGCAGGACCCGCTCGGCCGCGGCGGCATCGCCGGCGCGCAGGGCGGCGAGGATGGGCGCGTGCTCGTCGCGCGCCGACTGGGGGCGGTCGACGTGCAGCCAGAGCAGCATGTGCGGCTCGATCAGCGCATAGAGGCTGGTGATCTGCCGCAACAGCCGCGGCCGTTCGGCCAAGCTGCACAGGTATTCGTGGAAGGCGCGGTGCTGCGCGACCCAGGCGCTGGGGTCGTCTTCCTCGTCCAGGTCTTCCAGCAGGCGTTCCAGGCGGGTCATTTCTCGCGGACCGACCTGGGGCGTGGCCAGGCGGATGGCCAGGCCTTCCAGGGCGCTGCGCATCTCGAACACCTCGCGCATGTCGGCCAGGTCCAGGCCGCTCACCACGGCGCCGCGGTGCGGCCTCAGGGTCACCAGGCCTTCGGCGGCCAGGCGCTGGAAGGCGCTGCGCACCGGCATACGGCTCATGCCCAGGCTGCTGGCGATGTCCTCGGCGATCAGCCGGTCACCGTTGCGATAACGCCCGGCGCAAATGGCCTGCAGCAGGTGGCGATAGGCCTCTTCTTCGGCGCTGAGCGGCGCGGAACGGGACAGGGCGGATAGCGGCATGAACTGGCTTCCTGGATTTTTGTATCCAATCTGCCAAGGCAAGGGACATGCCAGGGGGCGGAGGGCGCGCCTTTGCTGAGCCGCGAGGTAGAGCGCCCCTGGAGGGCGTTACCTTTTGCACCACCTTGGTTCGCGCGGGATCTTCTCCGCTACCCGAGGACCCGAAGCAGGGCACGCTGCCGCGCAGCGGAACGGGCGCACCGGGCGCCCGTCCGCCTGGCTGTCAGTCCAGCAACTGCCCATCGGCGGCGAAGAAGGGATAGGGACCCGGATAGTCGCCCAGCGGCAGATAGTGGGTGACCAGCGCGCCGTCGGCCCAGCGATGCAGCAACAGGCCCGGCGGCTCCAGGCGGAAGCGCGAAGGCGCCGCCTCGCGCAGGTCCAGGTCGACCTGGTGCGAGACGCCGGGGCAGACGCAGGCCAGGGTGCCGCCGAAGCGGCGCTGGATCAGCCGGTGCAGGTGACCGCAGAGCAGGCGCTCCACCTGGGGATGGCGGCGGATCACGGCTTCCAGCTCGGCGCTGCCCTCCAGGCCGATGCGATCCATGTGGCCGATGCCGACGCTGAACGGAGGATGGTGCAGCAGGACCAGGGTCGGCTGGGCGGGTGCCCGGCCGAGCTGGTCGTCGAGCCAGGCCAATTGCGCGGCGTCGAGCCGACCGCCGTGCTCGCCGGGAATATGGGTGTCCAGCCCGATCAGTCGCAGCGGGCCGCAGTCCTGCTGCCACTCCAGGGTGCCGCTGGCCGGCAGGTAGGGGTGATCGGCGAAGGCGGCGCGCAGGGCGGCGCGGTCGTCATGGTTGCCGGGGATGACAAAGAAGGGCATCGCCAGCTCGGCCAGTACCTCGCGCAGGGTGGCGTATTCCTCGGGCGTGCCGAAGTCCACCAGGTCGCCGGTGATGACCAGGGCGTCCGGGCGTGGTTGCAGGGCGTTGAGGCAGGCCACGGCGGTGCGCAGGGCGTTGAGGGTGTCGACCACCCCGTAGGACAGCCGGCCGCCGGCCTTGATGTGCAGGTCGCTCAGGTGAGCCAACAGAAAGGATTCGGACATCGAAAGCTCCAGGATCAAGAAGCCAGGGTGAAGAGGGCGGCGGGGCTGACGCTCAGGTGCAGCAGATCGCCCGGTTGGGCAGCGATGTTCTGGGCGGTGTCCACCAGCAGGGGTTGATCGGCACCTACTTCCACCAGCAATCGCGAATGGGTGCCCTGGAAGAATTGGCCAACCAGGACGCCGGTGAGGTGCGCGGGTGTCGGGCTGGGTTCCAGGTGCTCCGGGCGGCAGAACAGGGTGGTGGCCTGGCCGTTCCAGGGTAGACGGCCGCCGGCGACCGCCACCTCGCTGCCGACCTGGCTGCGTACCTCGAAGCGGTTGAGCTGGCCGACGAAGCCGGCGACGAACCGGCTGGCCGGTGTCCGATAGATCTGCGCCGGAGTACCGATCTGGGCGATGCGGCCTTCGCCCATCACCACGATGCGATCGCCCAGGGCCAGGGCTTCCTGCTGGTCGTGGGTGACATAGACCGCGGTGGTGCCCAGTTCGCGCAGCAAGGCGCCGATGTCGGCGCGCAATTGCTCGCGCAACTGGGCATCGAGCGCCGCCAGGGGTTCGTCGAACAGCAGCACCCGTGGCCGCGGCGCCAGGGCGCGGGCCAGGGCCACACGCTGGCGCTGGCCGCCGGAGAGTTGCTGGATGCGCCGCTCGGCCAGGGCCTCCAATTGCATCATGGCCAGCAATTCGGCGACCCGGGCGTCGCGCTCGGCACGCGCCAGGCCGCGGATCTTCAGGCCGTAGGCGATGTTGCCGGCCACGTCCAGGTTGGGGAACAGGGCGTAGTTCTGGAACACCATGCCGACGTCGCGGCGTTCGATGGGCAGGGCGGTGACGTCGCGGTCGTCGAACAGCACCTGGCCGCCGGCGTCGGGCTGCTCCAGGCCTGCGATCAGCCGCAGGGTGGTGGTCTTGCCACAGCCGGAGGGGCCGAGGAACACCAGGGTCTCGCCCGGGTGGATGTCGAGGTCCAGGGGCTGCAGCACCTGGCGGCCTCCGGCAAAGGTCTTGGCGCAGTGGCGCAGGCGGACGGCGGTACCTTGGGTCATCGCAGGGCTCCACGGGAGAGGCGGGCGCTGAGGGCCTGGAGGGCGATCAGCAGCGGCACGATCAGACAGAGGAAGATCAGGGTGTAGGCGGAGCCGACTTCCAACCGCGCCGAGGCGTAGCTGTCGGCCAGGCCCACCGGCAGGGTCTTGGTCATGGGGGTATGCAGCATCCAGGTGAGGTTGAATTCACCCAGCGACAGGGTGATCACCATCAGGCTGCCGGCCAGGATGCCGGCGCGGGCGTTGGGCACCACCACACCGAAGAAGCGCCGCCAGGGGCCGGCACCGAGGCTGGCCGCGGCTTCTTCCAACAGCGGCAGCTGGCAGCGGCGCAGCACGGCCATCACCGGGCGGATCAGGAACGGCAGGGTGAACAGCAGGTGGCCGACCAGGATGATCGCCGGGCTGCGGCGAAAGCCGCCGAAATGGCCGTAGGTCAGCAACAGCGCCAGGGCCGAGGCGAAGCCGGGCATGGCCACCGGCAGCACCAGCAATTCCTCGAAGGCGCGGGCGAACCTGTTGTCCAGCCGCACCAGGGCATAGGCCGCCGGCACCCCGAGCAGTACCGCAAGCGCCGCCGTGCCCAGCGCCAGTTGCAGCGACAGCCAGACGGTGGGCGCATAGGCCTGCCAGACCTGCACCACCCACTCGAAGGTGAGGCCGCTGGCGAGGCCCTGGAAGTAGTTGCGGGTGAGGCCGGCCAGTACCGAGAGCAGAACCGGCACCAGCAGGAACGCCGCCACCAGCAGGGTGAACAGCAGTTGCAGCCAGAAACGCAGGGGTCGGTTCATCGCAGGTCTCCTTCGGTCCCGCCCAGGCGCCGCGCCAGTAGCAGTACCAGCCAGGTGACCAGGCCGAGAACCACCGAGAGCGCCGCGGCCACGCTGAAGTTGGCGAAGTTGGTAAAGGTGTCGTAGATGGCGACCGGCGTCACCGCCAGGCGCGTGCCCAGGGTGAAGGCGGTGCCGAAGGCGCCCATGGCGGTGGCGAAGCAGAGGGCGCCGCTGGACAGCAGCGCCGGCATCAGGCCTGGGATCAGCACGTCGCGCACCACGGCGAAGAGGCCGGCGCCCAGGGAGCGGGCGGCTTCTTCGAGACTGGTGTCGAGGGTTTCGCAGGCGGCCATCACCGTGAGGATCACCCGCGGGATGGAGAAGTAGAGATAGCCGAGGAACAGGCCGAACAGCGAATAGGCGAACACCCAGGGCTCACCGAAGAGGCTGCGGCCCAGGTCGGCGAACAGGCCCTGGCGGCCGCCGAGCAGGATGATGAGAAAGCCCACCACCACGCCGGGAAAGGCCAGCGGAAAGGTCAGCAGGGCCACCAGCAGACTACGCCCGACGAAGGCATGGCGCGCCAGGAAGCAGCCGGCGATGCCGGCCACGACGAGGGTGGCCAGGGTGGTGACGGCGGCCAGGACCACCGTCTGCCCCAGCCCGGAGAGATAGGCGCTGCTGGTCAGCACCGCCCAGTAGCCCGAGGTGCCGCTGTCATCGCGGCTGGCGCCGAGTACCAGCAGGTGCGCCAGTGGCAGCAGCCAGGCGGCCAGCAGGAAGGCACTCGCCGGCGCCAGGGCGACGAGGACCGGCCAGGGTAGCCGGCGCGGCACCCTTTGGCGCCCGAGGGAGACGGCGAGGTCCTGCATGTCAGCGCACCTCGGCCTGATAGCGCTTGGCGAAGGCTTCCTGGACCGCCGCCATGTGGCCATAGTCCACCGTGTGGGCGCGGGCATAGTCGGCGGCCGGCAGGAAGCGCGACTTCACCTCGGCGGGCAGCGGCACGTCGCGCACCGGGCGCAGATAGGCCTTGGCCCAGAGTTCCTGGCCCTTGTCCGACAGCACGAAGTCCAGCACCTTCTCGCCATTGGCGCGGTGCGGCGCACCCTTCACCAGGCTCATGGTGTAGGGCACCGTCAGGCTGCCTTCCTGGGGGATCACGAAGGTCACCGGGGCGTTGTCCTTATAGCGGGCGCGATAGGCGTTGAAGTCATAGTCGACCAGGATCGGGATCTCACCCGAGAGCACTCGCGCATAGGCGGTCTGCTTGGGCACGATGGGGTCGTTGGCGGCCAGCTTCTTGAAGAAACTCAGCGCTGGGCCGAAGTTGTCGAGATCGCCGCCCATGGCCTGGTTGACCGCCACCGCCGTCACGTAGCCGACGAAGGCGCTGGACGGGTCCAGGTAACCCACCAGGCCGCGGTACTCGGGCTTGAGCAAATCGGCCCAGCTCTGCGGGACCGGCTTGCCGCCCAGCGCCTGGGTGTTGACCATGAAGCCGAGGGTGCCGGAGTGGATGGCGGTCCATTCACCCTTGGGGTCCTTCAGGCCGGCGGGCACCTGGTCCCAGTGCTTGGGCTGGTAGGGGGCCAGTACCCCAGCTTTTTCCGCCTGGATGCCGAAAGTCACCCCGTAGTAGACGACGTCGGCCACCGGCGCGTCGCGCTCGGCGACCAGCTGGGCCAGGGCCTGGCCGGAGTTCTTGTTGTCCTGGGGGACGTGGATGCCGGTATCGGCGGCGATGGCCTTGAGCTGTTCACCCCAATCGGCCCACTCCAGCGGGCAGTTGTAGCAGATGGCGGTTTCTTCGGCGGCCTGGGCGCTGGCCAGACCGCAGGCCAGGGCCAGACCGGCCAGGAGATGACGTAACGGGAAGCGGGATTTCATTGGCAAGGCTCCTTCAGGGGACCGGCACTGGTGCCGGGACGGACGAGGCAGGGCAGGCACTGCTGGTAGATGGCACTGCCGGCGATCAGCGCCAGCAATTCGGTGACGAGGAGGGCGCCCAGGCTCTGCAGGGGCTGCATGACGCTGCACAGGCTGGGTTCGAGGCGCGCACCCATGGCGATGCCATCGAAGCCCACCACCGAGAGGTCGCCGGGTACCGGCACCCCGTGGCGTTGCAACTCGGCGATGACACTCAGCGCCAGCAGATCGTTGGTGCACAGCAAGGCGGTCGGGGCGTCGCGCTCCAGGCGCGGGGCGAGTTCGGCCCAGTCGGCGTCGGTGTGGCTGGCCAGCTCCAGGCGCGGCAGCGGCGGCAGGCCGGCGGCGGCCATGGCCTGGCAATAGCCGGCGAAGCGGCGCTCGCTGCGATCCGACTGCAGCGCCGGACCCGAGACCAGGGCGATGCGGCGATGACCCAGGCCGAGCAGGTGCTCGGTGGCCATGGCCATGCCTTGGCGGTTGTCCACCGCTACCGCCGCATAGGGTTTCTGGGGTTCGTGATAGGCGAGGATGAAGGGCGTGCGCTCGCGACTCAGCTCGGCCAGCACCTGGCTGCGGTCGGCATCGGCCACCGTCAGCACCAGGCCGGCGACGCGCTGGCGCAAGAGTTCTTCCACCACTGCCGCCTCGCGCTCGGGCTGGTAGTCGGTGGTGGCGATCACCAGCGAATAGCCCTGGCTGCGGGCGCTGCGCTCCATGGCGTGCAATTGTTCGGCGAACACCGGGTTGAGCAGACTGGGTACCACCACGCCGATCAGCCGGGTGCTCTGCTGGCGCAACTGGCGGCCCAGCAGATTGGGGCGGAAATTGAGTTTGCGTGCGGCGTCCAGCACCCGCTCACGGGTCCTCTCGCGTACCTGCTCGGGGTTGGCGAAAGCCCGCGCCGCCGTGGCCCGGGATACCCCGGCCTGCTGCGCCACCTGTTTCAGATCGGTCATGCCTGCCTCGTTTTGAGATCGATCTCATCGAGTGCAGACAGTGCCCGCCGTCTGTGTCGTTGCGATGACAGTCAGATGAAATTTCGCCGCTCAGCGCGGGCGAGACGAGTTCGGCTGTCCAGGCGGGCGCGGTTCATACAGCAGTCCGTAGAGCACCGGGATCAGCCCCAGGGTCACCAGGGTGCCCAGGGCCAGGCCACCGATCATGCTGATGGCCATGCCGGTCCACAGCGGGCCGCCGAAGAGCATGAGCGGGATGAGCCCGAGGATGCAGGTGAGCTTGGTCATGAGGATGGGTCGCAGTCGTTCGCCGGCGGCGTCCAGCAGCGCGGGCACCAGGGCTTTGCCGGCTTGCCGCTCGATCTCGATGCGTTCGAGCAGGAGTACCGCGTTGTTGACGATGATGCCGCCCAGGGACAGCAGGCCGAAGGTGGCCATGAAGCCGAAGGGGTAGCCGCTGAGCCAGAGCGCCAGGGCGACGCCGATGAGGATGAAGGGGATGCTGGCGACGATGATGAGCACCTTGCGCCAGGAATCGAATTGCCAGAGGAAGAGCAGCAGCATGGCCACCACCGCCAGGGGGAGGTAGCGCAGCAGGGCATCGTTGGCGGCGGCGGAATCCTCGATCTCGCCACCCAGCTCCAGGCGGTAACCGGCTGGCAACTGCAAGGTGGGCAACTGGGGGGCGAGCGTCGCGACCAGGGTAGCGGCGGTCATCCCGGGATTGCGCGCGCTGACGGTGAGGGTGGGAATCAGGTTGCGCCGGACCTTCACCCCGGCCTCGCTGCCGAGTTCGACCTGGGCGATGGCGGCGAGGGGGAGCGACGGGCCACCGCCATGGGGATAGACCAGGGTGTCGGCCAGCGCGCCGGGGAGGGCTCGGCGGCTGCGTGCGACGACGTCGACCCTATATTGACCATCGCGCAGCTGGGCGCCGCCGAGACCGTCACCGACCAGTTGCAGAGCCTGGGCCAGGTCTTGGCTGTCGACCCCGGCAGCGCGGGCTAGGGCCTGGTCGACCTGGACGCGGTAGCGCAGCAGGCGCGGGCCCCAGTCGTTCTGGATGTCCCGCGTGCCGGGCACGGCGGCGAGCAGTTCCTCCAGTTGCGCGCCGAGTCGGCGCAGGGTGGCTTCGTCCGGACCGCTCAGGCGGTAAACCGCCAGGCCACTCTCGGTGGTGCCCAGGGAGAAGCGCTTGGGCTGGGCGCGGACGTCGGGGTACTGGCGTGCCAGGTAGTCGCCCACCCGGGCCATGACCTGCTCGAGGTCGGCGTCGGGGCGGGTGGTGACGGTGAAATAGGCGACGTTGGCACCCGGCAGCGGCGGATTGAGGCCAAGCACGATACGCGGGCCGCCGTCGGCGACGTAGCCGATGCTCTCGACGATGTCCGGGTCTTCGCCCAGCCAACGGCTGAATGCCTGCATGCGTTCCAGGGTGCGCGCGGTCTGGGTGCCGGGCTCCAGCTGGAGGGGGATCTGGAATTGGTTGCGGTCCGAGGGCGGCAGAAAATCGTAGGGCAGGCTGAGTAGCTTGAGCGTGGCCACGGCGAGGAGGGCCAGCATGGCCAGGAGGTAGGCGACCCGGTACCGCAAGAGCACCTGCAGCAGGCGTCGGTAGCCACCGTGCAGGGCGCCGCTGGCGACAGCGGTGGCGTGGACCGGATCGGGTACCAGGCGCAGGCAGAGCAGCGGCGTCACGGTCAGGCTCAGTACCCAGGAGCCCAGCAGGGTGAGGGCCAGCACCACGGCCAGGGACCTCAGGTATTCATTGGTGCTGGTCTGGCCGAGGAAGAACGGCGAGAAGGCCAGGATGATCACCAGCGAGGAGGTCAGCAGCGGCACCGCCAGGGTCCGCCCGGCGGCCTCGCAGGCGGCGCGGCGCCCCTCGCCGGCACGTAGACGCCGCTCGATGTCCTCGGCGATGACGATGCCATTGTCCACCAGGAGGCCCAGGGCGAGGATGAGGGCGGCGATGGACACCGTCTGCAGCTCGATGCCCAGGGCGCGCATGACCAGCAGGGTCGCCAGCACGGTGAGCGGCACGATGGTGCCGACGATGAGGCCGAGGCGCCAGCCCAGGAACAGCATGACCACCGCCATGACGATGGCCATGGTTTCCAGCAGCACGTGCTGCATGCGGTCCATGGCGTGGTGCACCACCTCGGGTTGGAAGGTCACCCGGTGCAGGGCGAAGCCGGAGGGCAGGGTGCCTTGCAGTTCCTTCAGGCGAGCGTGCAGCGCTTCGCCGAAGGCCTCGACGCTGCGCCCCGGCAGCATGGCGATGCCCAGGACCACCGCCCGCTCGCCCCGGTAGAAGGCGGCGCTCTGCGGAGCCTGCTCGGGTTCGACGTCGACCTGGGCCAGCTCGCCCAGGGGCAGGGCGCGACCGTCGGGCAATTGGATCGGCAGGGTGCGGAGTGCGGCGGGGTCGGACAGCTCCCCGCTGATGGCCAGGCTCAGATCGCGGCCCCCCTGCCGCGCATTGCCGCCGCTGACTAGCAGATTGCGCGCGCGCAGTTGCGCGAGCAGCCCCTGGGGTGTCAGTCCCAGGCGGGCCAGGACGGTGGGCGCAAGCTCCAGCACGAGGCGATCCTGCTGAAGGCCATAGAGGGCGATACGTTCCACCCCCGGCAGGTCATAGAGAGCACGCCGCAGCCGTTCGACCTCGCCGCGCAGCTCGGCCAGGGAGAAGCCGGGTGCGGTCACGGCGATGGACGCCACCGCCACCCGGCCGAAGTCGTCGTCCACCTGGGGGCCCTGGGTGCCTTCCGGCAGACTCGCGGCGACCTCGCCGACCTTGTTGCGCACCCGCTGCCAGAGTGCGGGCAGGTCCTTGATCTCGTCGCGGGCGGTGAGCTGGATGATGGCCTGGCCCGGTCTGAGGGTGGTCACCAGGGTCTTGAGTTCGGGCAATTCGCGCAGGCGGTCCTCCAGGGGCTTGGCCAGCAGTTCTTCGACCCGGTCACTGGGTAGACCGGGCAAGGCGACGCTGACCAGGGCGTCGCGGATGGTCACGCTGGGTTCCTCCTGGGACGGAAAACCGAGGAAGGCACGGGCGCCGCCCAGCAGCAGTGCGATGGCGAGAAACAGCACCAGGCGGCCGCGAGCCAGGGCGAGATAGGTCAGGGACATGGCCTTACTCCCGGGTGAGCAGGGTGCTGGGTTGATAGGGCTGCACGCGTTCACCGCTGCGCAGGAAGGCGGCCCCGGCCACCACGATCCGCTCGCCTGCCGCCAGGCCACCGTCGATCAGCACCTGGCCGTCCTGCAGGGCGCCGAAGGTCACGGCGCGCGCGTGCACCTGCTGGGTCGCGGCCTGATAGACGTAAACGTTGCCGGTATTACCGTCCTGGCCTGGCAGCAGGGCGCCCAGGGGCACCGCCAGGGTGTCGGCGAGGGGCAGGGGCAGGCGCACGTCCAGCAGGCTGCCGCTGGGCAGGGCGTTGGCGCTGGGGTCCAGGGTGAAGATGGCCTCCTGCAACAGACCCTGCTCGGCCTGGGGTGAGACGCCAACCAGGCGCAACGCCAAGGGCGTGCCGCCGCCGCTGGCGAATGCCTGGGCCGTGGCATTCGGCTGCAACTGGCTGGCGAGGGCGACCGGGATGTTCACCACCACCTGGCGTTCGCCCTCGGCCTGCAGCTCGAACAGGGGCTCGCCGGCACCGACCAGGCGCAGGGGCGCGGCGATGCGACTGACGATCCGCCCGGCGAAGGGCGCCTGCAACCGGGTCTGCGCCAGGGCGCGCTGTGCCAGTGCCAGTTCGGCTTCGGCCTCGCGCTGCTGGGCCTGGGCGGCGCCCTGAGCGGCGTTGGCCGCCTCCACCTCGGCGGCGGAGAGGTTGCCGTCGGCGGACAGGCGCTTGGCACGGCGCTGGCTGGTGCGGCGCTGGTCGAGCTCCACTTTGGCGGCCTGGAGGCGCGCCTGTGCCTGGGCGAGGCGCAGGCGCGCCGGCTCGGCATCCTGCTCTGCCAGCACCTGGCCGGCCGCGACCCGGGTACCTACCTCCACCAGCACCTGGAGGACCCGGCCGGGATTCTCGAAGGCCAGGATCGCCGCCCGCGGCTGGCGCACCAGGCCCGGCAGCAGCGGTGCGCGCGGCACCAGGCTACCCACCTCCGCGAGCTTGACGGTCCGTACGGGTTGAGGAGCGGGGCTTTCGCTCGGTGAGCAGCCGCCCAGCAGCACGCTGAGCAGGAGGGGCAGGACGAGGGCGTGCGGGCCGGGCATGGCAGGCTCCAGGATCAGAAACTGTAGGTCAGGGCGAATTGGGCGGTGGTCGCAGTGGCGCGTTGCAGCAGGGGGCTGTCGCGGACCTGGTCGCCGTAATCGGTCGTGGTCAGGGTGGCGACCGAACTCCAGTGCGGATCGAAGCTGTGCAGCCAGTTCAGGGCCAGCGAATAGGCATAGATGCCGGCGTCCGGCCGCGCCTGGGCGAAGCCACTGGCGGCGCTCTGGGCGGCGTCGACGCCGAAGTAGGTCTGGTTGAAACGCTGGTCGCCGGCGTGGGCATCCAGGTCCAGGGCCAGGGTGTCGCGGTCGGTGTGCAGGCCGATGGCTTCCAGCCCCAGGCGATAGCGCGTGCCACGCTGGGCGCCGGCCAGACGCCATTCCCCCTCCGCGTTGAGGCTGAGCCAGGGCGCCAGGGCCTGGCTCAGGTTGAGATCGAGCACGCTGGCGCCGCCGACCTCGCCCAGGCCTCGCAGGCGATCGGCGCCGGGACGCGAGGCGTTGTCCCGGTCGTCGCGACCGAAGTCATAGTTCAGGGCGCCGCTCAGGGTCAGGCCGCCGGCGGATAGCCATTGCAGGCCGAGGCCGCGAGTGGTGTCGGCGAAGAACAGGCCACGCTGCACTGCCACCAGCGGCAGGAGTTGCGGCCGATAGTCGGCCGAGCCCAGGTAGCGGCTGACGACGCCAGCCACCAGGCCCAGGTTGACCTCGGTATGGTCGCCCCAGGGCGAGGTCTCGGTAGCACGGCTGGCCGCGGGTAGCAGGCAGAACAACAACGGTAGGAGGAGGGGACGTTGCATGACGGGTTCTCTCAGGTAGCGGAGGGGTTGTCCAGGCCGTGCAGAGCGCGATACAGGCGTAGGCGATTGAGCCGCAGGGCGTGATCGGCCTGGCGCCAGGCAGCGGTGCGGCGCAGGTCGTCGAGTGCGGCTTCCAGGATGGCGGTGGGGCTACCGGCGCCGGCCTGCCACTGGCGCTCCAGGCGTTGGCTGCGCTCCCGGGCCAGGCGTACCTGGGCATCCCCGCTGCGCCATTGATCGAGCAGCTGGCGGCGTTCTTCCAGGCCATCGGCCACCTCGCGAAAGGCGTCCTGCAGGGTGCGTTCGTAGGCGGCGACGGCCAGGTCGCGCTCGATGCGCGCGGCGTCCAGGTTGGCTTGGTTGCGCCCGCCGTCGAGCAGCGGTAGCGACAGCGATGGGGTGAGCAGGCGCAGGCCGTGGCCGGCGCTGAGCAGACTCTGCAGGTCCGGGCTTGCCAGGCCGATGGCGGTACTCAGGCGGATGCTCGGCAAGAAGGCCGCGCGGGCGGCGCCGATACTGGCGTTGGCGGCCTGCAGCCGCTCTTCCGCAGCGCGGACATCGAGACGCTCCAGCAGGCGGGTGGAGGGCAGGTCGGCCAGCTCCCCGGGCGCTTCCGGCAGCCCGGTGGAAAGCGGCCGGGGTGCACTGGGCGCCGGACTCAGTCGATATCCGCTGACCCAGGCCAGCGCCTGGTAGGCCTGGGCGCGCTGAGCCAGGGCCTGCCGCGCCTGCTGGCCGCTTTCCAGGGCGGCCTGGCTGACGGGTTCCAGGGCGGCCGCGGGCAGCTCACCCGCGCTGATAAGGGCCTGGGTGCGTTGCACCAGCTGCTCGCTGAGGGCGTCCAGTGCCTGGCTGCTGGCGACCTGGTCATCGGCCTCCCGCGCCAGCAGGAACAGCCGCGCCACCTCGGCCACCAGGGCACCGCGGGCGGCCTGCTGGCCGTATTCGCTGGCCAGCAGTTGGTGCCGGGCCGCCTCACCGAGGCTGGCCAGGCGACCGAAGAAATCCAGCTCGAAGTCGTCCGTGCCGAGCGTGGCGGTGGCCAGGTCCTGCTGGTAGCGTTCGTCCAGCGCCGGATCGGCGAAGCGCTGGCGGGGCCGCTGCACGGCCAGGCCCAGGGTGGGCCAGCGCTCGGCTTGGCGCAGCCCCAGTTGCGCCCGGGCCTGCTCGACCCTGAGTTGCGTTATCCGGTAGTCTCGATTGCCCGCCAACGCCTGGATCACCAGTTCAGGCAACAGGGCTTCGTCACTGACCGCGGCGAGTAACTGCCGCTCGTCCTGGCTCAGGGCGAGGTCCGCCGGCGGGACTGCCGCCCGTAGGGGCTGGCCCTGCTGCGCCGGGATCGGCAGCGCCGGGCGTTGATAGGCGGGAATCAGCGAACAGCCCGCCAGGCCGAGCAAGGCGGCAAGGGCGAGCGAACGCAGGGCGAAATGGGCGACGACGGACATGGCGAGACGACCAGGCTTGAGAGGCTGATCGCCAGCCTAGGAACGCCGGATCAAGATTCCTTCGGCGAATTGTCGAGATTCGATCAAGAGAGCGGACGTGGGCGACAAACTCATACTCATCGTCGAGGACGACCCGGACAGCGCCAGCGTGCTGGAAGCCTATCTGCTGCGCGACGGCTTCGCGGTGGTCCTCGCGGAAGACGGCCACCAGGGGCTGGAGCTGTTCCAGCGTCGGCAGCCCGACCTGGTGCTGCTGGACATGATGCTGCCGCGGCTCGGCGGCACCGAGGTGCTGGCGCAGATCCGTCGAAGGGGGGATACCCCGGTCATCATGGTGACCGCCATCGGCGACGAGCCGGAAAAACTCGGCGCGCTGCGCTATGGCGCCGACGACTACGTGGTCAAGCCCTACAACCCCAAGGAGGTGGTGGCCCGGGTGCATGCCGTGCTGCGCCGCTGCCACCAGGCGCCGCGCGACGAGCGCTGGCTGCGCCACGGCGCCCTGACGGTGGACCTGGAGAGTTTCAGCGCCACGGTGGAGCAGGGCGGCCAACCGCGCGCGCTGGAGTTGACCCCCACCGAGTTCGGCCTGCTCACCACCCTGATGCGTACCCCGCACAAGGCCTTTACCCGCGACGAATTGCTGGAGCGCTGCCTGCCGGAGAGCGAGGCCTTGGCGCGGGTGGTGGATACCCATCTGCACAACCTCAGGCGCAAGCTGGAAAGCGCTGGCGTACCCGGAGTGCCGGTGACGGTCCGCGCCGTCGGTTACCGCTTCGCATGAGCCGCCAGCCACCCCTGGGTCGCTGGGTCGGCTGGCGCATGAGCCTGCTGGCGCTGGGCGCGGTGCTGGCGATCGCCGCTGGCATGTACCTCTGGTTCCTGTTCGGCGACTGGTGGGTGCTGCGCCAGGTGCCAGCGGCGGCGCGGGCGGAAATCCTCCAGCTGCGCGCCGATCCGCAGCAGAACGAGGCGCGGCTGTGGGAGCTGTTCAGTCACTACTACCCGGTGCGCTATTTCCTGCCCGGCATCGCCAGCCGCGACTGGTGGGTGCTGGCCGGCCTGCTGTTGGCCGCCGTACCCCTGATCCTGCTGGCCGGTTTCCGCCTGTCGCGCCCGCTGTCGAGCCAGTTCTCCGCCATCGCTGCCGCCGCGCGTCGGGTCGCCTCGGGCGAGCTGGACACCCGGCTGGACGTGGCCGAGACGGCACCGGCGGAAGTGCGGCGCCTGGCGCTGGACTTCAACAGCCTCACCGCGCGCCTACAGCAATACGAAAATGACGTGCGCGACTCCAGCGCCATCCTCGCCCATGAATTGCGCACCCCGCTCAACGCGGCCTCGGTGCGGGTGCAGGGCATCCTCGACGAGGTCTTGCCCGCCGACGCCCGCCAGTTGCAGCAGGTCAAGCGCCAGCTCGACCTGCTCAATACCCTGGTCGGCGACCTGCACACCCTGTCGCTCGCCGAGGCCGGGCAACTGGCTCTGGATCGACGGCCCTTCGTCCTGGCGGCGCTGGTGGAGGAGCGGCTGGCCTGGTTCGCCCCGCAGTTGCAGGCCGAGGGCGTCCGCGTCGAGCTGCAGCTGGACGAGCGCCAGCAGCTGTTCGCCGACCGGGAGCGCATCGGCCAGTTGCTCACCATCCTGCTGGAAAACTTCCTGCGCTATGGCGCCAGCGGGGGCGAGCTGCAGATCGTCCAGCAGGCCCAGGCCGACGGCCTGATCCTGGAATTCCGCGACCGCGGCCCGGGTATCCCGGAGGCCGACCGGGAGCGGGTCTTCCATCGCTTCTGGCGCGCCGAGAGTTCCCGCGCGCGGCACCTGGGCGGCAGCGGGTTGGGGCTATCCATCGCCCGCGCCATCTGCGTCGCCCACCAGGGGCAGATCCGCGCGCTGGAGCGGCCCGGCGGCGGCGCGCTGCTGCGGATCGAGTTGCCCGGGCGAGTCGCCGCCCCGCTGTGATCGCCTGACCTATACCTTGGTATAGCCAGACATCCATCGTTTCAATGGCTTGGATGCCGCGGCGGACCTAGATTAGCCCGGCGGCTGGAACCTGCGCGGCAGGGGCCAGGCCGTTTCCCTAGGCCCGCTGATCTACGAGGTACGCCATGAAGACCCTTCCTGGCCTCTACGCCCCTGCCGTGGCGCCGCGCCTGCCGCGGCAACGTCCGACTTCCCTCTGGGCCGATGGCCTCTGCCTGCTGCTGGGCCTGCTCGCCCTGGCGCTCATCTGGCACGGCTTCAGCGAGATGCGCGAGCCGCTGGCCGTGCTGGACGCCGATCCCGTGACCCTGGACCTGGCGCGCCTGCCCGAGTATGCCCTGCGTACCACCCTGCGCATGTTCATCGCCCTGGGCGCCTCGCTGCTGTTCACCTTCGTCTTCGCCACCCTGGCAGCCAAGAGCCGCAAGGCTGAGATGATCATCCTGCCGGCCATCGACATCCTGCAGTCGGTGCCCATCCTCGGCTTCCTGACCTTCACCGTGAGCTTCTTCATGGGCCTGTTCCCCGGCCGGGAGCTGGGCGCCGAGTGCGCGGCGATCTTCGCCATCTTCACCAGCCAGGCGTGGAACATGGCCTTCGGCTTCTACCAGTCGCTGCGCACCGTGCCCGAGGACCTGCAACAGGTGAGTCGCCAGTTCGGCCTCTCCCCCTGGCGCCGTTTCTTCCGCCTGGAACTGCCCTTCGCCATTCCCGGCCTGGTGTGGAACACCATGATGTCCATGTCCGGTGGCTGGTTCTTCGTGGTGGCCTCGGAAGCCATCACCGTCGGCGACAACACCATCAACCTGCCGGGCATCGGCTCCTGGCTGGCGCTGGCCATCGCCAAGCAGGACATCGCCGCCATCGGCTGGGCGGTGCTGGCCATGGGCCTGGTGATCCTGCTCTACGACCAGCTGTGCTTCCGGCCGGTGGTGGCCTGGGCCGATCGCTTCCGCGTCGAGCAGACCGCCAGCCAACAGGTGCCGCGCTCCTGGGTCTACGACCTGGTCCGCCGCGCCCGCCTGGGTCGCGTGCTGGCCGGCTTCGGCAGCTTCTGCACCCAGCTCGCCACCCCGCGGATCCGCCGGGCCTGGCCGCACTGGCACCTGGCGCCGCAGGGGCGCGCCTGGCTGCAGCGCGGGCTGGACGTGCTCTGGTATGCCTTGCTGCTGCTGGTGCTGCCCTACGCGGTCTATGCGCTGTTCCGCTTCATCGCCGCGAGCGTCTATTGGGTCGAGGTGATCTCGGTGTTCGGCCTGGGGCTGATCACCATGGTCCGGGTCCTGCTGCTGATCCTCATCGCCAGCCTGATCTGGGTGCCGATCGGGGTCTGGATCGGCATGCGCCCGGGCTGGTCGCAGCGGCTGCAGGCGGTGGCCCAGTTCCTCGCCGCCTTCCCAGCCAACGTGCTGTTCCCGGTGGCAGTGGTGGGCATCGTCAGCTTCCACCTGAATCCGGACATCTGGCTGTCGCCGCTGATGGTGCTGGGTACCCAGTGGTACATCCTGTTCAACGTCATCGCCGGCGCCAGCGTGGTGCCCAACGACCTGCGCGAAGCGGCCCGGTTGTTCGGCCTCAAGCGCTGGCAGTGGTGGCGGCAACTGGCCCTGCCGGCGATCTTTCCCTACTACGTCACCGGCGCCCTGACCGCCGCCGGCGGCTCCTGGAACGCCAGCATCGTCGCCGAGGTGGTGAGCTGGGGTAACGAGCGTCTGCAGGCCCATGGCCTGGGCGCCTACATCGCGCAGATGACCACCGCCGGGGATTTCCCCCGCGTGGCCCTGGGCATCGTGGTGATGTCGGTCTTCGTGCTCGGATTCAACCGGCTGCTCTGGCGGCCCTTGTATGCCTACGCCGAACGGCGCCTGCGGCTCGACTAAGAGGAGAAACGCCATGAACCTGACCGCGCTAAATTCCCGTCCCTTGATCGACGTCCAGGATGTCCGTCAGCTCTACGGCAACGCCGGCGGCCCGGCCCGTGTGGTGCTCGACGGGGTCTCCCTGACCCTGCACGAAAACGAGATCGTCGGCCTGCTGGGCCGTTCCGGCTCGGGCAAGTCGACCCTGTTGAGGTCCATCGCCGGGCTGATCACTCCCAGCGGCGGCACCGTCGATTTTCCGCCCAAGGACGACGGCCAGCGCGCCCGTGTCAGCATGGTGTTCCAGAGCTTCGCCCTGTTCCCCTGGCTGACCGTGCTGCAAAACGTCGAGATCGGCCTGGAGGCGCTGCACGTACCGCTGGATGAACGCCGCCGCCGCGCCCTGGCGGCCATCGACCTGATCGGCCTGGACGGCTTCGAAAGCGCCTATCCCAAGGAGCTCTCCGGCGGCATGCGCCAGCGCGTCGGCCTGGCCCGTGCCCTGGTGGTGCATCCGGACGTGCTGCTGATGGACGAACCCTTCTCGGCGCTGGACGTGCTCACCGCCGAGACCCTGCGCACCGATCTGCTCGATCTCTGGGTCGAGGGGCGCATGCCGATCCGCTCCATCCTCATGGTCACCCACAACATCGCCGAGGCGGTGCTGCTCTGCGACCGGGTGCTGATCTTCTCCAGCAATCCGGGCCGGGTCGCCAGCGAGATCCGCATCGACCTGCCGCAGCCGCGCAATCGCCACGATCCGGCCTTCCGCGAGCTGGTGGAGGAAATCTACGTGCGCATGACCGGGGAGGCCACGCCGGCCGCCCAGGAGGGGGGCTTCCCCGGCAATGGCCTGGGCATGCTGCTGCCCACCGTCTCCACCAACGCCCTGGCCGGCCTGCTGGAGGCGGTCCATGCCGCGCCCTACAATGGCCGCGCCGACCTGCCGGAATTGGCCGGGGGCCTGGGCTACGCGCTGGATGAACTCTTTCCCCTGGCCGAGGTGCTGCAATTGCTGCGCTTCGCGGTGCTGGAAGGCGGCGATCTGCGCCTGCTCGCGCCGGGTCGCGCCTATGTCGAAGCCGGCGTGGACGTGCGCAAGCAACTGTTCGCCCGGCAATTGCTCAACTTCGTGCCCCTGGTCGGCCATATCCGTCGGGTGCTGGACGATCGCCAGGGCCACACTGCGCCGGCGCGGCGTTTCCGCGACGAGCTGGAGGACTTCATGGACGAGGCCGATGCCGCCCGCACCCTTGGCAGCGCCATCCAATGGGGGCGCTATGGTGAACTCTTCGCCTATGATCAGGCGGCCGACATGTTCAGCCTGGAAAATCCGGGCTAAGAGCGACTAATAAAACTACTGCGCGTCCGCCAGACGGGCGCGTGCAGTGCTCGGAATCCTCATGTATCCCCCATACACTGCGGTTCCTGCGCGCCGCGCGCACCCGCCTGACAGCCGCTCGCTACGTTTTGTTAGCCGCTCTAGGACGTCCACGCGACTACGAACGAGAGACTGGCCATGGATCGACGACCTTTCGCCACCACCACCCACTGGCTGCGCCTGGGTGGCCTCTGCGCCCTGGCGCTCGGCATCGCGCTGCTGGATACCTTCACCGACCGGGAGATCGCCATCGGCGTCTTCCAAGTGGTGGTGGTGCTGCTGGCCGCGGGCTTTCTCTCCACCCGCGGCGTCACCGTCACGGCGCTGGGCTGTGCGCTGCTGGTGCTGTGCAGCTATGTCATCACCCGCACCGGCGACCGCGATGCCGGGCTGGTCAACTGCGTCATCAGCCTGCTGGCCATCGTCGCGGTCGCCGCCCTGGCCTTGCGCCTGGACGCTGCCAAGCGCGCCGCCGAGGCAGCACGGACGCGCCTGACCCAGGCCGGGCGCCTGAGCCAGCTTGGCGAGCTGGCGGCCTCCATCGCCCACGAGATCAACCAGCCGCTCACCGCCATCGCCGCCAGCGGCAATGCCTGCCAACGCTGGCTGACCAATCAGCCACCGCAGGTGGAGCGCGCGGTACAGGCGGCGCAACGGGTCATCGACGACGCCCATCGCGCCAGCGAGGTGATCGCCCGGGTGCGCGGCCTGGTGCGTCAGGCCCAGGTGGCCAAGGATTGGCTGAACGTCGCCGACACCGTGGAACAGGTGCTCGACTTCGTCCGGGCCGAGCTGGTCCAGCGTCAGGTGGCGGTGGACGTGCGTCTGCAGGAGGGCCTGCCGCCGTTGCTGGCCGACCGCAGTCAGTTGCAGCAGGTCGTGCTCAATCTGCTGCTCAATGCCCTCGATGCCCTGGAGGGCGTACCGCCCGAGCAACGCCGGGTGATCATCCAGGTGGCGCTGGACACCGCCGGCTGTATCCGCCTGGGGGTGGAAGACAGCGGTCGCGGCCTGAGTCCTGCGGCTCGCGAGCAGATGTTCGAAGCCTTCTACACCACCAAGGAGCAGGGCATGGGCCTGGGGCTGGCGCTCAGTCGCTCCATCGTCGAAGCTCATGGCGGCCGGATCTGGGCCACCTCGTTGCCCGAGGGGGGGACCGGCGTCTACTGCAGCCTGCCGAAGGATCAGGAACCATGACGGAGCTCGCTTCACCCACCCTGGTCCACCTGGTGGACGACGACGCCTCGGTGCGCGCCGCCCTGGAAGACCTACTGGCGTCCGTGGGGCTCAACACCCATAGCTATGTGTCGGCGGCCGACTTCCTCGACCGGGCCCGCTTCGACGTCCCGGCCTGCCTGGTGCTCGATGTGCGCATGCCGGGCATGAACGGCCTGGATCTGCAGCAAGAGCTGCAGCGCCGCGAACTGGCCCTGCCGATCATCTTCATCACCGGTCACGGCGACATCCCCATGTCGGTACGGGCCATGAAGCAGGGCGCCCTGGAATTCCTCACCAAGCCCTTCCGCGACCAGGATCTACTCGACGCCATCGACCAAGCCCTGCGCAAGGCCCAGGAGAGCCATGCGCAGCGGGCGCAACTGCAGGAGTTGCAGGCCCGGGTCGAGACCCTCAACGACGGCGAGCGCGCCGTGCTGGCGCGGGTGGTCACCGGCCTGCTCAACAAGCAGATCGCCGCTCAGCTGGGCGTCAGCGAAATCACCGTCAAGGTGCGCCGCGCCGCCCTCATGCGCAAGCTGCAGGCCGGTTCGCTGGCGGAGTTGGTCAAGATGGTGGAGCGGTTGGAAGCGATGCGGGCCTAGCCCGTCGGCGTGGCAGGCGGTCGCCGCGACCAGCGCCCGAGGCGAAGTACGTTGGCGTTACCAATTGCCGTTGCGCTAAAGAACTGAGGAAGAGGTGGCCCGTAACGCGGCCTCTACCTCCCAGGCGGCGTGTGAGTCCAGCGCCGCCGCGGAAAGCGGCAACGCCAAGGTCGGCCAGGCGCTCGACGCCCTGCAGTGCCTCAGCCAACAGGTGCAATCGACCTCGGTCCAGGTCGAAGGCCCGACCGGGCAGGCCCAGGACATCAGCCAGGTATTGAGCGTGATCGGCGCCATCGCCGAGCAGCGCCAACCGGCTGGCGCTGAACGCCGCCATCGAAGCGGCCCGCGCCGGCGAGCAGGGTCGTGGACTCGATGCGCCTCAGCACCAGCCAGGCCCACGCGACCTACGAGATCGCCCAGGACGCCGGCCGCGCCCTGAACGACATCCTCCAGGCCGTCCGCCTGATCGACGAACGCAACCTGCAGATCGCCACCGCCGCCGAAGAACAGGCCCATGTCTCCCGCGAGGTGGACCGCAACCTCATCAGCATCCGCGACCTCTCGGTGCAGACCAGCGATGGCAATCGGCAAACGGTAGGTGCCAGCGAGCAGCTGTCCGGGTTGGCGGGGGAGCTGGAAACCTGGGTAAGGCGGTTTAGGTTGGTGTGAGTATTGGCAGAAAATGAGGGCGGGTCTTTGCTTGTCTATCCCTCAATTTCTTCAACGCTAAATAAATCATGAAGCAACTTCATGTGTTATAATTTATCGTATGTTTTTGAAGGTGAATGGAATCATGCAGGCTTTTATTCTTAGGATCGCCCCTAGCAATGTGGATAGGTTACCTGAGGCACTGGAAAGTAATCAGATAATTATTGGTTGGTCAGAAACGCCTGGGCTGCTTGATGCTTCGCTCTCCTGGAAAAAATTCAGAGAAAAAATCCATTTCGAGCATTACGCTGAAGATAAAACTCTCCATCGCGCTGGTGCCGCTGCTGGGCATATGTGGCGATTTGCGCGTGATATGCAGATCGGGGATTGGGTGGTCGTTCCTTATGGCTCAAAATTCTATGTGGCTAAAATTACAGGGGATGCTTTTTATATTCCTGAAAAAGCCAATGAAGATACGAGCTATCGCCGTCCTGTAGAATGGCTGAATGACAAGAAGCCCATTCCAAGAAGTTACGCAAAGGCTGCACTTATTTCTCGGATGAAAGTCTACGGGACGTCAGCTTTGGCGACAGACCTGTTGAGTGATATTGAGGACGCACTTGCGCGAGCGCCATTAGGGAAAAAGCCTTCCTTCAAAAGTGAGTTACAAAGTGCTCTTGTTGCAAAAACAGTGGATCATCTTCGGTCCGGGCATATGGATAGCTTTGGATTTGAAGAGTTAATTAAAGAATTGCTAATCGAGATGGGGGCGAAAACGGCGCAGGTGGTAGCGCGGCGGCTGGATAAAGGAGCGGATGTTCTGGCAACCTTCCGAATCGCAGAGACCTTCCAGTACACACTTGCTGTTCAGGCCAAACACTGGGATTCAAGCGCTCCTGTGACGAATAGTGTGGTTGAGCAGCTCGTTGAAGGTATCGAGGCAAGTGGAGCCAATCTTGGGATGGTCATCACTTCAGGAGTAATCGACCAGAGTGCCGTAAAAGCTGCTATCTCCTACATGGAGTCTACCGGTACTCCCATTGAGCTAGTCGATGGTGAACAGTTTGCGAAGATGTTGATCGAGCAGGGTATCGGGAGGGTGTGATTCGAGCTGGTCTCGATTCACTTTTAGTCGAACAAGCCGGCAGTAGGTGACTCGGAGCAATACGGATCAGACTTGCGAGCCTACGGTTAGTCATTTTGCGAAGTGATTAGCTGCGAATCGCAATGTCGAGCTTGATGACAGTCGAGCGACCCGAGGCTGTAAGCCGATTTTAATTTTGCCAAGCGGGTCGTTGTATGGCCTTTCTGATCGTTCGGAGCTGCTCGATAGCTTAGGATCTGAAACCCCTTTGGCGCCTCGATATATGCGAGCCAGGCCTCGTGACCAGCGCGGAGCAGTGAGCACACGAGCATCTGAGCGATGCCCACGGCCAGGTGTAGGGATTTCTGGCCGTCGGGGCATCGTCCAGCGCTCGCGAAACGTCAGGGCAATCGATAGACCAGGCAGGGATTCCGGTTAAAACGGCGCTCCACCACCGGTTGCAGCTGCTCCAGGCGCGTGCTCTGGAGCAGGTCACGGTCTTTTCGGGCGAGGATTATCCAGGACCCCGCCGGTAGGCTATCCAGCTGTGCCTTCTGCTCGCGAGCGATGAAGAGGGGTTGTTCATCATGCTTGAGGTTCATCATGTAGCGGATCGCCTCGCCGTCATGGTCGATGCCGAAGAACACCAGCGGCCCCGGCTGCGCTTGGCGCAGTCCCTCCACCTGCTGGACGAAGCCGCGGGTGTCGTACTCCAGGTCCTGGACCGGCTCGACCACGGCTGCCAGTATCGTCCACTGGGCGGCGAACGCCAGGGCGCTGAGGGTCAACAGACGCTTGGCGCCTCGCTGGCTGCGCCACTTCAGCAGGCTGAGCAACTGGAGTCCGGCGAAGCAGACGATGAGGGCGGGCAAGGCCAGGTCGGGCCAATAGCCTTGCTTTTTCCAAAGATGCTGGCCGACCAGCAGGGCTACCAACGCCAGGCCCGGCAACAGCCCTACCAGCAGCCGATAGGCCACCTCCATCCAGCGTAGCCGTGACGCCGCCTGCAGCAGGGCGAAGGCGGCTAGCGCGGCCAGGAAGGGCACCATGGGGACTACGTAATAGGCTCGCTTGAAGTTCGGGATGGACAGGCCCACCAGGATCGTCAGGCCGCAGCCGGCCAGCCACAGCAATTGGCGGCGGTCGGCGCTGTCCGGGCTGAACAGCAGTTCGCGCCGCCAGGCCCACAGCGCCACCAGGGCCAGCGGCAGCACCGGCAGATAGCGATACAGGCCCAGCTGCAGATAGAACCAGAAGGGTTTGCCGCTCTCGTCCAGGCGCCCGGTGACCTGCATATGCCAGACCTCGGCGGCGAAGGCCTCACCGCCCTCCAGGCGCGCCAACTGCATCAGCGTCCACCAGCACAGGCTCAGGAGGACGAGGCCGGCCACGCCATAGCCGATCAGACCCCGCAGCGCGGCTGGCCGGCGTTGCGGATCGCACCAGGCGGTCACCAGCCAATAGACGCTGACGATGCCGCAGGGCTCGATCAGCCCCAGCGGTCCACGGATGGCGAAGCCGAGCGCGAACAGTGGCAATACCAGCAGGCGGCGGCTGGGGCGCTGGTCACGGTCAGCGCTGTAGAAGAGGTAGAAACACCCCAGCACGATGAGGGCGACCAACTGATCCAGGCACACCGCACGGGCCTTTTCCAGCCACTGGGGAGTCAGCGCCACGAGCAGGATGGTCAGTAACGCCCAGGCGCGGCTGCGGTCCGCGAGGATGCGATAGGTCAAGCCCAGTACCCCGGCGGCGGCCAGCGCCGTGGGCAGCACATTGGCGAGTTGGTTCGGCGCGCCTATTACTCGGGCGGCGAGCCAGCTCAGCCAGGTCGCGGTGCCGGGATAGTCCGGATAGGGCTGTCCATAGGTGGTGGGAAAGAACGCAGGACCGTGGCGGAACATTTCGTTCAGGAACACTGCCCAGCGGTAATCGAAGCCCTGCGGAGCCTGATCCCAGATCCCTAGCGTGAAGAGCGCCAGTGCGGCCACGAATACCAGCAGACTTTCGGCGCTTAGCTTGGCTCGAGTGGCAGTCGGTGAGGTTTTAGCGATGGATAACGGCAAGGTGTTCATTGAGCACTGTCCAGGGGAACGGCAAGGTCAGGGGCGGTCAGGGATGTGCCGCGGCCGAGCACGAAGCCCGGCGCGCCTCACGCTCGGGGGCGTGGAGATTGCTGCCAAAGAAGATCAGCGGTTGTTGAAGACGGTGGCTGTCACGGTGCCCTCCGCGAATAGATCAGCAGGACGAGCCGTTCCTGGGTGAGTCTTGCGTTGGCCGCTGGCAGACTCGCCAGCAGGCGCTCGTCACTGTCGCCACTCATTCTCAGCAGCACGGCGATGGAGCCCTGGCGACGGTGCCTGTCGATCCAGGCGGGCAGTTCGCCGTCGGGCATCAGCCGTCCGCTGTCAGGCTGGCGTGCGAAGCCGTATTTCAGCTCGCCCGGTCCGCCGACCAGGACGACATCGGTGCGATGGGTCGCCCAGGCGAGGCTGGCCGCCGGCCCCAGGTCATTGCTCACCAGCCAGTGCGCCGATTGCAGCGCGCCCAGGTGCTCCTGGATGAAGACGCTAGGCAGCTTGTTGTAGAGCAGGCCCTTGGGCAGCGCGACGGTCAGGAGCGGCAGTACCAACCACAGCGCCAGAGCGGGTACCAAGGCGGTTTCCCTTGGCCAGAGCAGGGCGCCCAGGCCGGCCAAGGCGAAGCCGAGGGGGGCCAGCAAGGCCAGGCCCCAGGCCAGGTTGTCGGCGCCGCCATAGAGGCGGTCGTCGAAGACCATCAGGGCCATGAAACCCAGGCCTCCCAGCAGTAGATTGACGACGCCATTGAGCCTTAGCGCGCGCCAGTCGCCTTTTTGATAGGACTCGAAGAGCGCGCGGGCGAGCAAGGGCACCAGGGCCGCCATGGCTGGTAGCAGATAGGTGGGCAGCTTGCCGCGGCTGAGGCTGAAGAAGATCAACTGGCTGACGAAGGCGATTCCCAGGAAGGCCGTGCCGCTGTGTTTGCGCTCCTGCCAAAGACGTCCCAGGGTGCGGGGTAGCAAGCCGGCCCAGGGTAGGAGGGCCACCAGCAGGATAGGGCCATAGAACCAGAATGGCCGCTCGTGCTGGGCGTCAGCGCTGGCGAAACGCTGGATGTGCTCGTGCCAGAAGAAGAAATTCCAGAAGTCCGGATCGCGGTGGGCCACCCACAGCGCCCAGGGCGCGACTACCAGGGCCGCGACGATGACCGCCACGGGGCCGCGGCAAATCAGCTCCAGGAAGCGGCGTTGCCAGAGGAAGAAGGGCACCGCCACCAGCACCGGCAATACCAGGGCCAGAAAGCCCTTGGTCAGGAGACCACCGCCGCACGCCAGGCCCAACAGTGCCCAGTTTCGCAAGGCTGCGCCACGGGTGGTAGCGGCCTGGGCTTGCCAGAGGGCGAGCAAGGCGAGGGTGGTCCAGAAGGCGAATTGGGCGTCCAGGGTCACATAGGTGGCCAAGCCCGCCACCGCCAGGCACGACAGGTAGAGGACGCCGGTGAGCAGCGCCAGCCGGCGATCGCCCCAGATCAGCCGCGTCAGGCGCACGACCAGGGCTGCGGTGGCGAAGCTGGCCAGCAGCGGCACCACCCGTACGCTCAGCAGCGAATCGCCGAGCCAGGCCTGGGCGATGGCCTGCGTCCAGTAGCCGCCGATGGGCTTCTCGAAATAGGGCAACCCGAGGAAGTACGGCACTACCCAATCGCCGCTGCGCCAGAGCTCCTGGCCGATCTGCGCATAGCGCGACTCATCGGGAATCCACAGACCGCGCCAATTCACGGGCAGCACGTACGCCAGGAGCGCCACGGGCAGTAACAACAGCAAACGCACACGACTCATCGTTGGACTCCTAACCATCCCTGGCGCCCTGCAAGGCTGCCGCGGACAACGCTTCCTTCCGGAAGCTCTCGTGGATCATCGGGCAGGCGGTCGCCCAGCGGCCCGACAGGGATTCCCCGCTCCCGCGCGGCCCTGAGCAGAGCGCGGAAGTCCCTGGCGAAGGCGCTGTCGTCCACCTCGGGTGGCAGAGTGTAGACATTGTGCCTTTCCTCCAGCAGATCGAGCAGCCGCGGTACCCCTTCGCGGGTGCCGCGATAGGCGTCTACCTCGATGCTCAGGCTGGTCGGGATCAGCATTTCATCATCCCTGCCATCACCCCTGCCATCGCACCAGAGTCCGTACGAAAAGGGCCTACGCTCGGCGATGCTTAGTTGGAGGGCACCTGGATGGCCGGCGAGGCGCGCATCATCGCGCCTGGCTTGTCAAAAATTAGTCATGCCCCCATGAAAAAAAGCTAAGCCGCTGCTTTTCAGGTACGACAGGTAGGGCTGTCTCCCCAGGGCGAGTGTCTGGGCCATATCCTGCGCATAGCGGCGTTCCTGCTATCGTTCAGGCGGATACCGGTCGTTCGAACCGGATTGCGCGCGTCTTCGGTGGATGGGGGCGTACCCTGAGCCACCGTGGTTGGCTCTGTGGCTTTGAGTGCTTGGATAGGCTGGCTACCGGCAACTCTTTTGTATGACAACTCACCTCTGACCACTCGTTTTTGCTACTTCATCGGCACGAGCAGGGTAGGAGCTTCCGCGAATGCTGGCTTTTTGGTATTAAAGATTATTGCGATACCTATTTGGCCATTCCACTTACCTTCTCTCAGAGAACCCATGGCGCTGCCCCAATACAGCATCAGAGTGCCCGTCTCCCAATTGCAGTTGGGCATGTACGTTTGCGAACTGGACCGTCCGTGGGCGGGTACGCCCTTTCTGTTCCAGGGTTTTCCGATCCAGAGTATTGACGATCTTCGCGCGCTGCAGGAAACCTGCGAATTCGTCTGGGTGGATCGGCGGCAGACCGGCTCGTCGGCGCCGCCCGCCGCGACGGGGTCGCTGGGCGAGCAAACCAAGACCTATGCCATCGATTACCGGGAAGCGGTCAAGGTCACCGAACCGGTGTGGCGGGAAGCCCGGGCCGTGTCGATGCGGATGCTCGACGCCGTCAAGTTCGGTCAGGAACTCAATGTCGTTGAAGTGCGACGTGCCGTGGGGGAGTGCGTCGAGAGCGTGCTCAAGCACCCGGCGGCCAGCCTCTGGCTGGCGCGGATCAAGCAGCGTGATCACTACACGGCGGAGCACTGCCTGCGGGTGTCGCTCTATGCCATCGCCCTGGGCAAGGAGCTGGGGATGCTGCCCCTGGAGCTGGAGGAGCTAGGGGTCTGCGGCATGCTGCATGACGTCGGCAAGCTCAAGGTGCCCGAAGAGATCCTCAACAAGCCGGGCCGCCTGACCGACGAAGAATTTCGCGTCATGCAGGCCCATACCACCTACGGCTATCAATTGCTGATGGGCAACAGCGAGGTGCCGCCCGCGGCCGTCGACGTCGCCCATACCCACCATGAACGCATGGATGGCAAGGGCTATCCCCGGCAACTGTCGGCGCAGCGCATTCCCTTCAAGGCCAAGATCATCGCCGTGGTGGATGCCTACGACGCCATCACCAGCGACCGCCCCTACAGCAAGGGTCGTTCGAGTCTGGAAGCCTTGCGGATTCTCTTCGAAGCCAGGGGCTCGCAATTCGACGAAGCCGTCGTCCTGGCCTTCATCCAGTTGATCGGTGTCTATCCGCCCGGCGAGATCGTCGAGCTGAGCACTGGCGAGGTGGGGATCGTCATCGGCTTCGATGCCGGGACCAAATTGAAGCCGCGTCTCCTGATCGTCCTGGACGGCGACAAGCGGCCATGCCCGGAGCGCGTACTCGATCTGGCGCGCGATCCCCTCGATGCCCAGGGCGGCTTCGTGAGCGTGCGCGCGGTCAAGCCCTCGGGTGCATATGGCATCGATATCGATGCCTACCGGGCCAAGGGGCTGTTGATACCGGGCTGATACGCAAGGGTGTCTCGGTGGAGAGCGCCAGGCCCGCGTCGCCTGCTGAGCGGCTGGCGCTGTTCAGCGCGCCACGGCATAGGCCCTCAAGGCCCGTTCCAGGTCTTGAAGCAACAGGTTCTCGTCTTCCAGACCCACGGAAATCCGCACCACCGGCTGATCGGTGGGTGAGTGGCGACGGGCCCGCTGCAACTCGGCGGGATAGTAGGCGATCAGACTGGAGGTTCCTCCCCAGCTCGCACCGATGGGGAACAACTCGAGCGTATCGAAAAAGGCGCCGTAGGCCGCTTCCCGTTCGGCGGGCTGCAGGATGACCGACAGCAGGCAGCCACAGCCTTGAAACTGTTCTCGCCAGATCCGATGGCCCGGATCGCTCTCCAGGGCGGGGAAGAGCACCTTTTCGACCAGGGGCTGTGTCTCCAGCCAGCGCGCGATGTTCAGCGCTTTGCGACTCTGTTCGCGGAGCCGCAGGGGGTAGGTTTGCAGGCCCCGCTCGACCAGGAAGCAGTCGTCCGGACTGGTCGCCTGCCCGAACACGCTTTGGGTTTCCCGCAGGGTGGCGTAGTGCTGCCCGTCGTTGAGGCTGACACTGCCCATCAGCAGGTCCGAGTGACCGCCCAGGTATTTGGTGACGGCCTGCACGACGAAATCCACGCCGTGATCGAGGGCCTGGAAAAACAGCGGGCTGGCCCAGGTGTTGTCCATCAGGGTGAGGACGTTATGCCGCCGCGCGATGCGGGTGATGGCGTCGATGTCCTGCATCTCCATGGTGATCGTGCCAGGGGCTTCCAGGCAGATCAGCCGGGTGTTCGGACGGATCAACGCCTCGATGCCCGCATCCAAGGTCGGTGGATAGAACTCGACGTCTACGCCCATGCGTTGCAGCCATAGCTGCGCGAAAGCCTGCAACGCGCCATAGCAGGACTCAGCGATCAGCAGGTGATCACCACCGCGGACGAAGGAGAGCACCGTGGTGATCAGGGCCGAGGCGCCGGAGGGGAGCACCAGGCAATGGCGGGCACCTTCGAGTCGGGCGATCTTGAGCTCCAACTGGCGGGCGGTGGGCGTGCCGGTGCTGCCATAGCTGTAGCCGTCCGGGTGACGGGTCTTGCGGTTGACGAAGTCTTCGAAGCTATCGAAAACCACGGTGGAGCCGCGCCACACCGGTGGCGCGAGGCTCGCATAGGGGTTACCGGCGAAATCGTTGATTTTCATGGTGCGTTACCTGTTCGCAAAGCCAATGTATGGCGGCATTGTTGGCTGGACGCGACCGTTCGGCTAGCTCTAGGATTATTGACTCGATAAGCCAGGCTTATAGGGTGCGGGGATGGGGGTGCGCGATATCGAGGTGTTCCGCGTGGTGATGAACGCGGGAAGTACCAGCAAGGCCGCCCAGGTGCTCGGCATCAGCCAGCCGGCCGTCAGCCAGTCGATTCGCAAGCTGGAAAGCAGCGCGGGACTGCAACTCTTCCACCGCGCGCATGGACGTCTGCTTCCCACCGAGGAAGCCCGGGCGTTGATGATCGATGTCGACAAGCTGTTCGTGGGCATGGATGCCATCGAGCACCGCATCAAGAGCCTGAAGCAGTTCGGTACCGGCAGGCTGGCCATCGCCGTACACCCCTTGGTTGGCACGGCATTCATGCCCCGGGCGCTGGCCGCCTTCGACCTGGCGCAGCGTGATGTCCGCGTGGCCTTGCGCGTGCAAAGCTCGCGGGAGGTCCACCAGGAAGTCTCGGCGGGGCTGTGCGACTTCGGGCTCATGGCGGATGAAATGCCTGCCGTGGGACTCGAACATTCCGAATTCTTGAATGAGTCCGGGGTGATCGCCCTGCCGGAGGGACATCCCCTCGCGCTGAAAGCCTCCATTTCCGCCGAGGAGTTGGGACGTCATGACTTCATCGCCCTCAATCCGGAAGACAGCAGTCGTCGCCGGCTGGAAGTCGCCCTCGACGCCGAGGGCATTGCGCTGAAGGTGAGGGTGGAAACCGCCTATCTGCATACGATCTGCAATCTGGTGATGAGGGGGCTGGGCATAGCCTTCATCAATCCGTTGGCGGCGGTGGATTTCGTTGGCCGAGGTCTGGTGGTCAGGCCCTTCGACCTGGATATCAGGACTCGCAGCCTGCTGGTTTTCCGCCCTGGCAAACCCCTCTCGGACAATGCGCGCAAACTGCTCGCTACCATGCGCATACAGCTCGCGAAGGACCTCGCGGCGATCAGGCACCACCTGGCGCCGTGAACGGGTGAGGCAGTGGTCGGGAATGGATTGCACGACAAGAGGCCAGCGTTGCCTGAGCGGGCGCCAGGCGTTGACGGCCTTGCCACATCCCGTTACGGCGCGTTTTTTGACGACTCCTCCACTCCCACCTAGGGTCAAGAGGTTGCGCATTTGTCTGACAATTGCGCGCGCTGTGGAACATCACCTAGGCAATGGGAGTGTCAGATGTCTTTTGCTCGTTCGGCTTTGGCCAACCGCTTTTCCGCAATAGTCCTTACCGCCGCCACCGCCACCCTGGCGTTGCCCCTGGCCGCCGCGTCCGGCGTCGAAGATGCCTTTACCGCCGTGCAGGGCGATGCCCGCGTCACCAAGGCACTGGAAGTCCTGCGCGCCGATGATGGGCGCACCTTCGAGGAACAGAAGCGCATCGCCCAGATCCCCGCGCCGCCGTTCAAGGAACAGGTGCGCGCGGAGTATTACCTCAAGCGCTTCCAGGAACTGGGGCTCAAGGATGCCAGCATCGCCCCGGAGGGCTATGTGATCGCCACCCGCAAGGGCAGTGGCCAGGGACCGCAACTGGTGGTGTCGGCGCATCTGGATACGGTGTTTCCCGAGGGTACGGACCTCAAACTCAAGGAACAGGACGGCAAGACCTACGGACCCGGCATCGGCGATGACGCCCGGGGCCTGGCGGCGCTGCTGTCGGTGATCGACGCCCTCGACAAGAGCGGCATCGAGACGGTGGGCGACCTGATCTTCGTCGGCACCGTGGGCGAGGAAGAATTGGGCAACCTGCGCGGAGTGAAGGCGCTGTTCAAGGATCGCCAGGGCATCGATGGCTTCATCTCGGTGGACGGCATCGACGTGCGCCGCATCGTCAATCGCGGTACCGGCAGCCACAGATACGAGATGACCTTCAAGGGGCCGGGTGGCCACAGCTTCGCCGAATTCGGTCGCCCCAGTGCCATCCATGCCATGGGCCGCGCCATCGCCAAGATCGCCGAGGTGCGGCCACCCAAGGAGCCCAAGACCACCTTCACCGTGGGTACGGTGCAGGGTGGCACCTCGGTCAATGCCATCGCCGGCGAGGCGCGGCTGACCCTGGACATGAGATCCAACGAGGAAGCCGCGCTGTTGGCCGAGGAGAAGGAGATCCTGGCCCTGGTGCAGGACGCGGTGAAGGAAGAGAACCAGCGCTGGGAGACCGATCAGATCACCGTCGACATCAAGCTGATCGGGGATCGTCCGGCCGGTGGCACAGCGGAGGATTCGCCCATGGTGCGGACGGCGCAGCGCGCCATCGCCGCGGTGACCGGTGGTGCCAAGGTCAGCCTGAGTGGTGGCAGTACTGACTCCAACACCGCCATGTCCCTGGGCGTGCCGGCCATGACCATCAGCGGTGGCGGGGAGGGCGGCAGCGCCCATTCGCTGGCGGAATGGTACAAGCCGGTCAACGCCTACCAGGGGCCGCAGAACGTGCTGCTGACGAGCCTGATCCTGGTGGGCATCAAGGGGGTCAGCGAGCCGGTGCTGCAGGCTCACGGCCAGTAACGCTGGGCCGGCCCTGGTGGCGGACAGTTGCCAAGGCCGGCGCCCTCATTCGCGCGCGGGCTGCAATCTCAGGCAAGCCAGGGAGCTGACCAGGATCGCCAGGCCGGACAGCGGATACAGCAGGGTGGCTGGCACCAGCGGAATGAGCACCCCAGCCAGCAGCGGCCCCACGCTGGCGCCCACGTCGCGCCACATGGCGTTGGAGGCCAGGGCCGGCAGGCGCGCCTGGCCCGGATGACGGCTGGCGACCAGGGTCACCACCAGGGGGATCTGCAGGGCGCGCAGGATCAGCACCCCGCCGGCGCCGAGGATCAGCCAGTGGCAGCCGAAGGCGACGAGGAACAGCGCGGTCAGCGTCGAGCAGACCACCAGCATGGGCGCCGCGCCATAGCGGTCCGCCGCCCGACCGCCGAGGGGGCTGAGCAGCATGTCGGACAGATACCGCAGCGCCATCAGCAGTCCGGCGACCAGCACGGCGTTGCCGCCCAGCACCGCCTGGGAAAAGGCCGACAAACCGAAGATGAACAGGCCATCCAGGGTCACCCCTTCGATGAAGGACCAGGTGACGATGCGATCCGGCCAGCGCAGGCGGCGTCCGGGCGCCGGCAATTCGTGCCCGGCGCGGGGCAGTCCCAGGGCCAGCAGCAGGCCGACCAGGCAGAGTCCGCTGCTCAGCAGTAGCACCGCACGCGGACCGTACTGCAGGGTCAGCCAGGCGCCCACGGAGAGGGCGAGCATGGGGCCGATGGCGATCAGCGCCCGCGAGGTGCCGGTGCGCCGGGCGGCGCCGGCTGGATCGGCCGTGGCCAGCACCTGGGTGGACAGGTTGAAGGTGGCGAAGCTGAGGCCCCAGGCCAGGCGCAACCCCACCAGTGCCCAGAAACCCGAGAGATTGGCGTTGCCCAGGGCGCAGAGCGCGGCCACCGCGGCGGCCACCACCAGGCTGCGGCGATCGCCGAAGCGAGCATAGAGCTGCACCACATAGCGATAGCCGATGATGCGGATCACCCGGTTGGCGGCCAGCAGGATGCCGGCCTCGATCAGGCTGATGCCGAAGCTTGGGGCGTACATGGGCAGGACGAGATAGAGCAGCACGTCGCTGGGCAGGCAGCAGGCGAGGACGATGGCCGCGCGCCGGGAGGCCTGATCGACGGACCGGGAAGAGGTCATGCGCAAGGGATTCCTGTAGCGGAGGTGACGTCCAGCCCTTCGGTCGGCGGCTGGACAGCGGATTGCAGGGGAGGGCTGTGCCGGACAGTCGCCTGGCAGAGGGGGCTACTGCAACGAGACTGTCATTATCTCTTCTTTTGCAAGAGGTGTCCGCCAGGCGAAACGGCTGAACTAACCCGGCGCGCGGGCAATCCTTTTCAGTGCGTCTTGCCGCGCAGTGGCTGTCCAGCCCTGCCACGTCCCGTCATGAAAAGGAGTCGTCAGTGACCGTAGCTGCCCACCATTACCACCCCGTCCGGCCCGGCCCGCTGCATGCGCTGCTGCTGGCCGGCTCCGTGCCGCTGTTCATCGGCGGCTTGCTCAGCGACATCGCCTACTACCAGACCCAGCAGATCCAGTGGGCCAACTTCGCCGCCTGGCTGATCGCCGGAGCTCTGTTGCTGTCCGGCCTGGCCCTGCTGTTCGCCCTGGGTAATCTCTTCGGCGCCCGTTTCCGCGGCCGGCGACCCGCAGCCTATTTTCTCTTGCTGCTGCTGGCCTGGGTGCTGGGGCTGGTCAATGCCTTCGAACATGCCAAGGACGCCTGGGCGGTGATGCCCGCCGGGCTGATCCTCTCGGTGATCGTCACTGTGCTGAGCCTGGTGGCCGCCTGGATCGGCCTCTCCAACCTACGTTCGGAGGTGGTTCGATGAGCACTCCAAGAGCCTTGAGCGTCCTCGGTCTAGCTGTGCTGCTGGCTGCCTGCGGCAACGAGGGCGGCGCCGACACCCAGGCCCGCGGTCCCGATCCCAAGCTGCCCGAACCCCAGCGCGGCCTCTTGCCGAGCATGAAGATCGCCGAGCCGGCGCCCTGGGGCGATCGCGTCCCCACCGTGCCGCAAGGCTACAAGATCACCGCCATCGCTACTGACCTGCGCATTCCCCGGCAGATGCTAGTGCTGCCCAATGGCGACATCCTGGTGGCCGAGGGCCGCGGCGGCAATGCGCCCAAACTCAAGCCCAAGGACGTCATCGCTGGCTACATCAAGGCCCAGGGCAACACCCAGGTGAAGGGTGGCAATCGCCTGACCCTGCTGCGCGATGCCGATGGCGACGGTACCTACGAACTCAAGACGGTGTTCGCCGAGAATCTCAACGCGCCCTACGGCCTGGCCTTCGCCAATGGCCGCATCTATGTGGCCAACCAGGACGCCCTGGTCAGCTTCCCTTACCAGGACGGTCAAACCCAGGCTGTCGGGGCGCCGGTCAAGCTGGTGGATCTGCCGGCGGCGATCAACCACCACTGGACCAAGGCGCTCACCGTGAGCCCCGATGGTCGCTACCTCTATGTCGGTATCGGCTCCAACAGCAACGTCGGTGAGCGGGGCATGGACGTCGAGGTGGATCGCGCGGTGATCTGGCAGATCGATGCCCAGAGCGGTGCGCACAAGAACTATGCCACCGGGGTGCGCAATCCCACCGCCCTGGCCATGCAGCCCGGCAGCGGCCAGCTGTGGGCGGTGGCCAACGAACGCGACGAAATCGGTCCCGACCTGGTGCCGGATTACCTGACCTCCATCCGCGAAGGCGGCTTCTATGGCTGGCCGTACAGCTACTGGGGGCAGAACGTCGACACTCGAGCCCAGCCGCAGGATCCGGCCAAGGTGGCCGCGGCCATCAAGCCCGACTACAGCCTGGGTTCCCACGTCGCCGCCCTGGGCGTGGCCTTTTCCACCGCGGCGGTGGGCGGGCAGTTCACCGATGGCGTCTTCGTCGGCGAACACGGCAGCTGGAACCGCGACAAGCCGGTGGGCTACCGCGTGGTCTTCGTACCCTTCCAGCAGGGGCGTCCAGCCGGTGAACCCATCGACTTCGCCACCGGCTTCTACGGCGACGATGGCAAGACCCGTGGCAGACCAGTAGGTGTCGCGGTGGACCAGCGCGGCGGTGTCCTTATCGCGGACGACCTGGCCAACACCGTCTGGCGGGTGACGCGGACTCAGTGAGCCCGCGTCATTGGGCGATCTGCATCAGCCCATACGGTGATGCAGATCGCCCAATACCACCAGACTGCCCACCACCATCAGCACCAGGATCAGGCTGGTGAAGAGCAACAGATAGAGGTCGTGGCGGTGCGAGCGGCCCAGGCTGACATGCAGGAAACAGCGCAGGTGTACCAGGATCTGCAGCAGGCCCAGGCCGAAGACGATGGCCAGGGTGGTTCCGCGTGGCCAGGTCGGAAACTGGACCAGGGCGATGGGGACCAGGCTCAGCGTCACCGCCAGCCCCAAGCCGATCACATAACTCGCCAGCTCCCGTCGATAGTCATCTCGCTTCATGGCAGGAGTCCTTGCAGGTAGACCACCGAGAGGATGGCGACCCAGACGATATCGAGAAAATGCCAGAACAGGCCCAGGCGCATCAGCCGGGTCTTCACCGGGGTATCCAGGCCGAACACCCGGAGTTGTACCAGCATCACCACCAGCCACAGGCAACCGCTGGCGACGTGGACGCCGTGCATGCCCACCAGGGCGAAGAATGCCGAAAGAAAGGCGCTGCGCTGGGGCAGGGCGCCCTTGTCCGCCATGCCCAGGAAGTCGTGCAGCTCCAGGCCGAGAAAGACCAGGCCCAGGGCCAGGGTGACCAGCAGCCAGGTCACCAGGGGTCTCAGGCGGCCCTCGTGGTATTTCATCGCCAGTGACGCCAGGCCATAGGTGAAGCTGCTGGCCAGCAGCACCAGGGTCTGCAGGGTCACGCTGCCGATCTCGAACACGTCGCGGGCGACCGGACCGCCAGCGGTAGCGTGCTGCAGCGTCGCGTAGATGGCGAACAGCAGCGCGAACAGCAGGGCGTCGCTCATCAGGAAGATCCAGAAGCCGAATAACGAATACTCGGCCTCGGCGTGGGTGGCGTGATCGGTGGCACCGACGTTGAGGCCGGCGTGGTTCATATCGCGCGGACTCATGGGCCCATCTCCGCCAGGCCGCGATTGGCCGGGGTGGTTTCCTCGTCGCGCTTGACCGGGCGGGTCGCGGCGACCAGGTCCAGCCAGGCCTCGTGCTCGCGTCGGACATCCGCCGCCGAGATCAGTCGCTCGGTATCGCGCTGGAAGCTGCGCGCTATCACCGCGCCCCAGGCCACCACCAGGCCGAGCACGGCCAGCCAGCCGATGTGCCAGACCAGGCCGAAGGCGCAGGCGAAGCCCGCCGCCCCGACGATGGCCGGCACGGCGCTGTTCTTGGGCAGCTCGATGTCGGCATAGCTGCGCGGCCGGTCATAGGCCAGGCCCTGTTCCTTGAGCCAGGTGAAGGGATCGCGGTCGTTGATTGGCAGCGGCACGGCGAAGTTGTATGCCGGCGGCGGCGCGGCCACGGCCCATTCTAGAGTGCGGCCATTCCAGGGGTCGCCCACCGGTACGCGTGCCTGGTCGCGGTGGCGGATGCTCACCACCAGCTGGATCACCAGACTCGCCAGGGCGGCCAGCAGCAGGACCGCACCCACCTCGGCGACCCACAGCAGCGGGGCGAAATCCGGATTGTGGATGGCCTGGCTGCGCCGCGGCAGGCCGGAGGCGCCCAGCACGTACAGCGGCATGAAGGCCAGGATGAAGCCCAGGCCGAAATTCAAGGCGGCGATGCGCCCCCAGCGCTCGTCGAGGCGGAAGCCGAAGGCCTTGGGAAACCAGAAGTGGTAGCCGGCCAGCATGCCGAACAGCATTCCCGGGATCAGCATGTTGTGGAAGTGGGCGACCAGGTAGACGGTGTTGTGCACCTGGTAGTCCACCGGTGGCGTGGCCAGGGTGATGCCAGTGAGGCCGCCGATGACGAACAGCATGATGAACATCACCGCATAGATCAGCGGCGTGGTCAGGCGGATGCGGCCACGGAACATGGTCGCCATCCAGTCGTAGATCTTCACCCCGGTGGGAATGCCAATGAGCATGGTGGCGATGCCGAACACCGCGTTGATCTTCGGCGACTGGCCCATGGTGAAGAAGTGGTGCAGCCAGACGGTGAAGGACAGCACGGCGATCACCAGGGTGGCCCAGACCAGCGAGTGGTAGCCATAGAGTCGCTTGGTGGAAAAGGTCGAGAACACCTCGGAGAAGACGCCGAAGGCCGGCAGGATGAGGATGTACACCTCCGGGTGGCCGAACAACCAGAACAGGTTGATGTAGTTCATCAGGTTGCCGCCCTGGGTGTTGGTGAAGAAGTGGAAGTCCAGGTAGCGGTCCAGGGCTAGCAGCAGGGTGGCCACGGTCAGCGGCGGCATGGCGAAGATCATCAGGATGCTGGTGCACAGCGCCGTCCAGCTGAACAGCGTCATATGGAACAGACGCATGCCCGGCGCTCTTTCCTTGTAGAGGGTAACGGCGAAGTTCAGGCCGGTGAGGGTGCTGCCGAGGGAGCTCAGGGTCAGCGCCCAGATCCAGTAGTCGGGGCCGACGCCGGGCTGGTATTCGACGCCGGTATAGGGGGGATAGCCGCTCCAGCCACCGGTGGAGAAGCGGCCCAGCACCAGGGACACCATCACCAGCGCCGCGCCGGCCACGGTCAGCCAGAGACTGATGGCATTGAGCAGCGGAAAGCGCACGTCGCGGGCGCCGATCTGCAGCGGCATGGCGAAGTTGATCAGCCCGGTGAGGAAGGGCATGGCGACGAAGAACACCATGATGGTGCCGTGGGTGCTGAACAACTGGCCGAAGTGCTCGGGCGGCAGATAGCCGGGTGCATCGACCGCCAGGGCCTGCTGGGTGCGCATCATCACCCCTTCCACCACGCCGCGGCTGAACATCACCAGGGCTAGCACCACATACATGATGCCGATGCGCTTGTGGTCCAGGCTGGTGAACCACTCCTGCCAGAGATAGCGCCACTTGCCGAGCCAGGTGATCACCCCGGCGGTAGCCAGGGCGCCGAGGATGACCACGCTGGCGCCGCAGGTGGCGACCAGGCTGTAGAACGGCAGGGCGTCATAGCCCAGGCGACCGAAGAGGAAGTGCCAGAGGGCCGAGGATTCAGTCATGGTCGGCTCCCTTGAAAGCGTCGCAGGCGGGCACCGGGTGTTGGCGATAGCGCGCCAGCACCCAGGCGAAGAGGGCGGGTTGGGTCAGGCGCAGCTCGGTGGCCTGCTCCAGGGTGCCGGGGCGGGCCAGTACCTGGTAATGAGCGCAGTCCAGGGCCGCACGGGACTGGCGCACGCTCTGGGTCCAGGCTTGGAAGTCCTGCGCGTCCAGCACCCGGACCGGGAAGTGCTGGTCCTGGAAGCCCTCGCCGCTGTACTGGGCGTTGCGGCCCTCGAACTGGCCGGGGGCCGGGATCTGCAGGAAGCGTTGAGTCTGCATACCGGCCATGGCGTAGATCTGGCCGCCCAGGCGCGGCAGCAGCAGGGACTGCATCACCGTATCGCTGGTGAGTCTGAGCTGCACCGGCCGACCCGCCGGTAGCACCAGTTCGTTGACTGTCGCGATGCCCTGCTCGGGATAGAGGAACAGCCATTTCCAGTCCAGGCCGATCACCTGGACTTCCAGGGGCGCCTCGTTGGGCGTCGGCGAGCGATAGGGATCGAGGCTGTGGGTGCGGGTCCAGACCAGCACCGCCAGGACCGCCACCACCAGCGCCGGCACGCCCCAGGCGAAGACGTCCAGCAACCAGGAGAATTCCCAGCGTGGCCGGTAGGCGGCGCGGTCATTGCCGTGGCGATAACGCCAGACGATCAACGGGGTGAGCAGGATCACCGGCAGCACCACGATCAGCGTCAGGCCGACGATCCACAGCAGCAGGTCGCGTTCGCCACTGGCGGCGAGGCCCGCCGGGGCGAGAAAGCCATGCTGCAGCGGCGAGCAGCCACCCAGCGAGAACAGGAGCGACAGCAGGCATCCCGAGTGGACTGCGCGGCGGCTGCCGGTGGAAGGCGAGGGACTCGCGAGGGACATGGGCGATCGGACCGTAACCAGTTATTGCAGCCAACAGACCCCAGGCAAGCGGCGGGCGTTCACCACTGGCTGGCCCTTGGCTAGCGTGGCGCTTCGCCCTCACCCTGGTCCGCCGCTCTGGCATGGGCTTTTCGGCGACTGGTCAGCTGGGCTCGGTTTTCCACTGGCCGAGCAGGATGGCGACGAATTTCTCGGCGGCAGGCGACAGCGAGGCGCCCCGGCGCGAGACCAGGCCCAGGGTGCGCGTCACCTCGGGTTCGCTGAGGGGCACACTGACCAGGGTCGGGTGATCGGCGTCCGGCATGGCCAGGCTGGGCATGGCCGAGACCCCCAGGCCGGCTTCCACCATACCCAGCGACGTGGACAGGTGCTGCACCTCATAGAACCACTTGGGGCGAATGCCGCGGGCGGAGAGGGCGTGGTCGAGCAGCACCCGGTTGCCGCTCAGGCGGCCCACGCCGATCAAGCGATGATCGACCAGTTCGGCCCAACTGACCGAACTGCGCTCGGCCAAGGCGTGGTCGCGGCGGCAGGCGAGCACGAATTGCTCCTGCACCAGGGGCACGAATTCGATGTCCGGGTGCTGGCCGCTGAGCATGTTGATGCCGAAGTCGGCCTCACCGCGCAGCACGGCTTCCAGGCCATCGTTGGCGCTGAGGTCGAGCAGGCGGATGCGGATCTTGGGGTATTGCTCGTTGTACTGGCGGATCACCGAGGGCAGGAAGTAGAAGGCCGCGGTGGGGATGCAGGCCAGGGTGACCTGACCGGTCTGGCGTTCGGCCAGCTCGCGGATGCTGAGGATGGAGTCCTCGAAGTCGTCCAGCAGCCGGCGCGCCTTGGGCAGGAAATCCCGACCCACGCTGGTGAGGCCCACCCGACGAGTGGTGCGTTCGAGCAGGGGCGTGCCGAGTCCGTCTTCCAGCTTCTTGATGCGGCGGCTAAGGGCGGGTTGGGACAGGTGCAGCGCATCGGCGGCCTCGTGGAAGCTGCCCAGTTCGGCGATTTTCACGAAAGATCGAATGTCTTGCAGCTCGTAATCCATGAATGGCCCCTGCCCGAGCGACGGAATTATTGATTATCTAGGTGGAATAATAGCGACGATATTTGCATTGGATAGATTTATGCGGGACTGCCAATCTTGTCTCCAGAACATCAATAACCGCTATTGATCAACAAGAGTCAGCAGTCATGCAACGTATTCCGTGCGTTCTCATGCGGGGCGGTACCTCCAAGGGCCCCTTCTTCCATGCCAGCGACCTGCCCAGCGATCCCGCCGCGCGCGACGAGATGCTGATCGACCTCATGGGCGCCGGCCACGAGCTGGAAATCGACGGCATCGGTGGCGGCAGCCCCCAGACCAGCAAGGTCGCCATCATCAGCCCCTCCAGCCATCCCGACGCCGACGTGGACTATCTGTTCGTCCAGGTGATGGTCGCCGAGCGTCGCGTCGATACCGCGCCCAATTGCGGCAACATGCTCTGCGCCGTGGGCCCCTTCGCGGTCGAGCAGGGCCTAGTCGCTGCGCGCGAGGGCAAGACCCTGGTGCGCATCCGCAACCTCAATACCAACAGCTTCGTCGACTCCCTGGTGCAGACCCCCGGTGGCCAGGTGCGCTACGAAGGCGACACCGCCATCGACGGCGTGCCCGGCACCGCCGCGCCGGTCCAGCTGACCTTTCTCGACGCCGTCGGCAGCAAGACCGGCCAGCTCTTTCCCACCGGCCAGGCCAGCGATGTCTTCGATGGCGTGCCGGTGACCTGCATCGACATGGCCATGCCGATGATGATCGTCGAGGCCCGCCACCTGGGCGTGACCGGTAGCGAACGGCCCGCCGAGCTGGATGCCAACGCGGCCTTGCTGGCGCGGCTGGAAGCCCTGCGGCTGCAAGCCGGTCGGGCCATGGGTCTGGGCGATGTCAGCGGCAAGGTGATTCCCAAGCCGGTGCTGATCTCCCGGCCCCAGCACGGCGGCACCCTGCAGGTGCGCTACTTCATGCCGCACAACTGCCACCGCGCCCTGGCCATCACCGGTTCCATCGGCCTGGCCACTGCCTGCGTCACCCCGGGAACCGTGGTGATGGCGCTGTTGGGCGAGGGCGCGGCAGACCTTACCCAGGTACGCCTCGAACACCCCAGCGGCGGTATCGACGTGGTGCTGTCGCGCGGCGGCGCGGACGGCACTACCATCCAGGCGTCGGTCGTCCGCACCGCCCGCCGGCTATTCTCCGGCCATGTCTACGCGCCCACCGCGCAAAGGCTCGCCGGCTGATGTAATACCCCCCAACCACCAGCGCATCCGCACAACTTCAATAAACGGTGATGCCTCATGAAACTCGCGAAATCGCTGTACTTCCAGATCCTCTGCGCCGTGGTGCTCGGGGTAGTGGTCGGTCACTTCTGGGCGCAACAGGCGGTGGCGCTCAAGCCCCTGGGCGACGCCTTCATCAAGCTGATCAAGATGATGATCGCGCCCGTGGTGTTCTGCACCATCGTCACCGGCATCGCCGGGATGACCGACAAGAGCAGCCTGGGCCGGCTGATGGGCAAGACCCTGCTGCTGTTCCTGGTGCTCACCGTGATCAGCCTGGTCATCGGCCTCGGCGCGGTCTATCTGTTCCAGCCCGGCGTGGGCATGAACATCGATCCCGCGACCCTGAGCACCGCCAGCATCGCCCAGTACACGGCGTCGGCGGCCAAGCTCAGCGTGGTCGACTTCTTCATGCACATCATCCCGGACACCTTCATGGGGGCGTTCAACAAGGGTGAGGTGCTGCCGGTGCTGTTCATCGCCGTGCTCTGCGGCTTCGCCCTGTCCTCCATGGGCGAGCGCGGCAAGCCGGTGCTGAACGTACTGGAGTCGGCTTCGCAGATGGTCTTCCGCATCTTCGGCTACCTGATGCGCTTCGCCCCGGTCGGTGCCTTCGGCGCCCTGGCCTTTACCGTGGGCCAGTACGGCATCACCTCGCTGGGCTCCCTGGCCAAGCTGATCATGACGCTGTACATCGCCTGCGCCTTCTTCGTCTTCGTGGTGCTGGGCGCGCTGTGCCGCGCGCGGGGTTTCAGCCTGTGGCAGCTCTTGCGCTACTTCCGCGAGGAATTCCTGGTGGTGCTGGGCACCTCATCCACCGAGCCGGTGCTGCCGCGCATGCTGCAGAAGCTCGAAGCCCTGGGTTGCAAGAAGGGCGTGGTCGGCCTGGTGCTGCCCACCGGCTACTCCTTCAACCTGGACGGCACCGCCATCTACCTGTCGCTGGCGGCCATCTTCATCGCCCAGGCCTGCAATATCGACCTCACGGTCGGCCAGACCCTGACCATGCTGGCGATCATGCTGCTGTCCTCCAAGGGCGCGGCGGGCGTCACCGGCAGCGGCTTCGTCGCCCTGGCCTCGACCCTCACGGTGATCCACGACATCCCCCTGGCCGGCCTGGCGCTGCTCATCGGCATCGACCGCTTCATGTCCGAAGCCCGCGCCCTGACCAGCCTGGCCAGCAACGCCGTGGCCACCGTGGTGATCTCGCTGTCCGAAGGCGCCTGTGACCGGGAGCGGCTGATGCGTACCCTGGCCAGCGGCAAGGCCGAACCCGTGGCGGTACCCGAAGCCGCCGAGTGGACCGCGCCGGACGTTCGTCCCCACGCCTGATCGCTACACCCTGACCACCGTTTCAGCCCACCTCCGCGCCGTCAGCTGGCCGGAGGTAGGGATCGGCTGCGCCGCGCACGGCCGTGGTCATGCCAATAATCACAACAACAATCCGGAATACGCCCATGCTCGCACTCCTCGGTTTGATCATGGTGGTGACCTTCACCTACCTGATCATGAGCAAACGCCTGTCGCCCATCGTGGCGCTCACCGTGGTGCCCATCGTCTTCGCCCTGATCGGCGGATTCGCCCCCACCACCGGCAAGATGATGCTCGACGGCCTGAAGATGGTGGCGCCCTCGGCTGCCCTGCTGCTGTTCGCCATCCTCTTCTTCGGCCTGATGATCGATGCGGGGCTGTTCGATCCGCTGATCCGCAAGATCCTCAAGCGCGTCAACGGCGATCCGGTGAAGATCGCCATCGGCACGGCGCTGCTTTCGCTGCTGGTCGCCCTGGATGGCGACGGCACCACCACCTACATGATCACCTGCGCCGCCATGCTGCCGCTGTACAAGCGCATCGGCATGAATCCCATGGTGCTGGCGACCGTCTCCATGCTCTCGCTGAGCATCATGAGCGGCATGAGTCCCTGGGGCGGTCCGGCCACCCGCGCCATCGCGGCCCTGGGCCTGGACGCCACCGCCTACTTCATTCCCATGCTGCCCACGGTGATCGGCGGGGGCGCCTGGGTGGTGTTCACCGCCTTCCTGCTCGGCCGCCGCGAGCGCGCCCGCATCGGCAACGTCAGCCTGGCGAGCGGCGGGGCCAATGGCGGCAAGTGCTATATCGAAGAGATCCTCGGTGATTCGCCCACCAAGCGGCCGCGCCTGGCCTACGTCAACCTGGTGCTGGTGATCGCGGTGATGACCGCCCTGGTCATGGGGCTCATGCACGCCGCCATCCTGTTCATGATCGGCTTCGTGCTGGCGCTGATGATCAACTATCCGCAACTGGAACTGCAGAAGGAACGCATCCTGGCGCATTCCGGCAACGCCATGACCGTGGTGCTGCTGGTGTTCGCCGCGGGCATCTTCGCTGGCATCTTCTCCGGCACCAAGATGGTCGACGCCCTGGCGCAGACCCTGGTGGACTGGATTCCGCCGGCCTGGGGCCACTGGTTCCCGCTGGTGGTGGCCATCACCAGCATGCCGCTGACCTTCGTGCTGTCCAACGATGCCTACTACTTCGGCGTGGTGCCGATCCTGGCCAATGCCGCCGCGGCCTATGGCATCGATCCGGTGGAAATCGCCCGCGCCTCGGTGCTCGGTCAGCCGGTGCACCTGATGAGTCCGCTGGTGGCGTCCACCTTGCTGCTGGTGGGCATGGTCGACCGCGATATCGGTGACTTCCAGAAGGCCACCGTGAAATGGGCGGTGCTGACCTCTCTGGTCATTACCGCCATCGCCCTGCTGACCGGCGCCATTTCCTTTTTCGTCTGACGCCGTTGGAGCAACGGTCTTGATCGCGGCCATGCCGGTGCGCCGCGATAGACCGTAGGCTGGGTTGAGACGGCTCTATCGTCGAAGCCCAACATTGCTTGCGTGCCGAGCCAATATTGGGCTTCGCTGCGCTCAACCCAACCTACGGCGGCCGGTGGGGCTGCCTTATTGCTGCTGCGCGGGGATGGGCTTGAGACCGCTGTCCTCGATGGCCTTGGCGGCGTCCTTGGAAGCCAGGTACTGGAGCAGGGCACGGGCGGCTTCCGGATGCTGGCTATGGGTGACCACGGCGCCGGAGTAGAGGGTCATCTTCTGCGCCTGGTCGGGAATCAGGCCGACGATGTCGATGCCTTGCACCGGCTTGAGTTCGCTCAGTTGCTGGAAGCCGAGCTGCGCCTCGCCACGGGCCACCACTTCGCCCACCGGCTCGGCGGGGATCATGCGCGCCTTGGCCTTGAAGGCGTCACTCAGTTGCATGCGCGGAAAGAGGATGCGCGACAGGTAGACGCCGCTGGCGCTATCGGAATAGGCCACCGACTGGGCGTTTTCCAGGGTCTGCTTGAAGGCGTCCATGGTCGAGATATCCGGCTTGGGCGCCCCCTGGCGGACCGCCATGGCGATGAAGGATTGGCCGAGGTCGACGCGGCTGTCCTTCAGCGCCTGGCCCTCGGCGATCAGCTTGTCCAGTGCCGAACCCACCATCAGCACCACGTCGGCCGGCTCGTGGCGCGCCAGGCGATTGGGGATGGCCTGGGGCGTATCACCCATGGAGGGCGCGGCGGCGATGTCCAGCTTCACGCCAGTGGCCTTTTCATAGGCCGGGGCCGCTTCGCGGATGGCGCCCATGATGCCGCCCGAGCTCAGCACCGTGAGGGTGGTGGCGGGTTGCGCGGCCAGCAGCGGCGTGGCGGCGGCGAGCAGCAGGGTGCCGAGGGCGAGGGCGGGTAGACGTCGGAACATGGCAGAGACTCTCGATGGAAAAGACGGACGATAGACCTCGCGCGCGACCTTGGCGCGTGAGGCCGGATGAAAAAAAATTTAGTTTACCGGTCCGGCGGTTTTCCCTAGGGTGTGCGGTCCGCCAGACCGGGAGGCCAGCATGACCCAGGCTTTGGTCATCGAAGACGACGCGGTGACCGCCCATTCCATTGCCAGCGAGTTGCAGGCCCAAGACTACCAAGTACGCTGGGAAAGCACCGGGCGCGAGGGCCTGGCCGCCGCCATCGCCGGCGGGCACGACATCATCACCCTCGACCGCATGCTGCCAGACTTCGATGGCCTGACCATCGTCAGTACCCTGCGCGGCCTCGGCATCGCCACCCCGGTGCTGATGCTCAGCGCCCTGTCCGATGTCGACGAGCGGGTGCGTGGCCTGAGGTGCGGTGGCGATGACTACCTGACCAAGCCCTTTTCCCTGGTGGAGATGGTGGCGCGCCTGGAAGCGCTGCTGCGGCGTCCGGTCGCCCAGACCGCCAGCCACCAGCTGAAGGTAGGCGAGCTGACCCTGGACCTCATCGACAACACCCTGACCCGCGCCGGCGAGGCCATCGCCTTGCTGCCCACCGAATTCAAGATCCTCACCTACCTGATGCGCAACGCCGGGCAACTGGTGACCCGCACCATGCTGTTCGAGCAGGTCTGGGGCTATCACTTCGATCCGGGCACCAACATCATCGATGTGCACATGGGCCGGCTGAGACGCAAGATCGAAAGGGCGGGGCAGCCGCTGGTGCATACCGTGCGTGGGGCCGGCTATGTCCTCGTCGTCCCGGACTAGGCGCTGGCGCTCAGGCAGCAGTCGCTTGCTGGCCCTCTATGCGCTGTTCTTCGCGGCCTGGGGCGCGGTGTTCACCGGGGTGCTCTACTGGCAGATCTCCGCCTACCTGGGCGAGGTCGCGGAACGCACCCTGCTGCAGCGGGCCCACTACTACCGCAAGGTCGCCGACGCCGATCTGCTGGGCGAACTCCAGGCCAGCGAGGTCTATTCGATTCCCGGCATCGATGCCTATGGGCTGTTCGAGGCCGACGGACGCTACCTGGCCGGCAGCCTGGTAAAGCTCCTGCGCAGCCTGCCCGACGATGGCCGGGTGCACTACCTGCAACGCGGCCTCAAGACCGCCGATACCCTGGACGAGCCGCGCAGTAGCCATGCCTTCCTGCAACGCCGGGCGGACGGGCGCATCCTGGTGCTGGCCCGCGACGGCGGCTCCATCTCGGCGGTGGGCGGCATCATCGGCCAGGCGCTGTTCTGGGGGCTGTCGCTCACCCTGATTCCGGGCTTGATCGGCTGGCACCTGTTGCGCCGGCGCCCGCTGCGCCGGGTCGAGCGCCTGCAGGACAGCCTGGAGCTCATCGTCGCCGGCCATCTGGACGAGCGTCTGCCGCTGTCCAAGCGTCACGACGAACTGGACATGCTGGCCGATGCGGTCAATACCACCCTGGCTCAGCTGGAGCGCTCGATGCACGAGGTGAAGGACGTCTGCGACGGCATCGCCCACGACCTGCGCACCCCGCTGACCCGCCTGCGCGCGCGGCTGCACCAACTCCAGCAACTGCCGCTGGCGGCGCCCCAGGCCGACAGCCTGGGCGAGGCACTGGCCGAGACCGAGGCCATCATGTCGCGCTTCCAGGGCCTGCTGCGCATCTCCGAACTGGAGGACACCCGGCGACGCCTGGCCTTCGCCTCGCTGGACCTGGCCGCGCTGCTGCGCCAGGCCCATGAATTCTACGAGCCCATGGCCCAGGAAAAGGCCCAGACCCTGACCCTGGAGCTGGCCGAGGACCTGCCGGACGTCCAGGGCGATGCCTCGCTGCTGTTCGAAGCGCTGGTCAACCTGCTGGACAACGCCATCAAGTTCGCCCCCGTGGGCGGCCAGGTGCGCCTGCTGGCGCGGAGCGCCGCGGGCGGGGTACGCATCGAGGTCAGCGACGACGGCCCCGGCATCCCCGAGGCCGAGCGCGAAAGCGTGCTGCGGCGGCTCTGCCGCGGCGATGCCAGCCGCCAGCAGCCAGGCTATGGCCTGGGGCTGTCGCTGGTGGCGGCCATCGTGCGGCTGCATGGTTTCCAGCTGCGTATCGAGGGGGCGGAGCAGGGGGGCGCCAGAGTAGTCATCGCCATTATGTGCTGATGGCTCGCCTAAGATTCTTGCGACACTGCCAACAGCGACATACCCGAGATAATATCCACAGATAACTGTGAGGTTGACACTTACCTACGAGGCGTGATCGCAGCCTTCCACGATCGGCTAGCAAGCGTGCTAGGAGAACGTTTGAGGGCATCACCGGCGAGCATGTCTAGCATCATTGGGCAGGCAGAGCCCTCTTTCGCAATTGATCAATAGGGAGAAGCGATCAGGATGAAGAATATCTGGGCAGTCAGCATTTTAGCTTTTCCCTTGAGTCTCCTGTCGGCTTGTAACACGCCTCCACCCGAAGTGGCTGATCCGTCTGGTATGAGTCAGAAAACAGCCGACGGCTTCAGATGCTGGGGTGTAAAGGATCAAACTTCGCCTACTTCTGAACAAGTCGCATACGTAAAAAGCAAGGCAAAAGGCGGAAATGAGATGTGCCAGGTTATGCTGGGCGTAATGTATGAATTGGGGCGTGGGGTGCCTCAAGATTACGCCAAAGCACGCTCTGTGTTTCAAAAATTAGGTGATGCACATCCTGAGTCCTATAACTTTCTAGCATCAATGTTGGAGACTGGTAAAGGCGGGCCAGTGGATTTGGCTGGAGCAAGAGCGCTTTATGAGAGGTCTTATAAGGCTGGTGGGCCAGAGGGCGCTGCCAAGTACGCTGAATATCTGGCGGATGGCAAAGGAGGAAGCCAGGACGAAGTTCAAGCTATGGCAATTGCCTTGGAAAATTCTAAGCGATACGGAGACGACGCCTGGAAAGTGGTGACGCTACTCAGAGCTCGCGGTGTCAAAATGAGCGAGCAACAGGCCGCTAGATATAACGGTCTTTGGGTTGCACGGCTACAGAGTTCGTTAAGGTTGGTGTCTGGCGAGTATCGAGAGAAGTTGAGGCCTGTTCTGAAGACGGATGGGCCGAAAAAAGTGTATCGGCTCAAGATGCGGTTCGATGAGGGGGTGAGCAATCCTGTTGTGACGATGCAGGAGCCTTCCGGAAATGCTTTGCATGATTCGATAGTTGTGAGCGTAATGGAAAGGATAGAAATGAAAGAATTTCTGGTGCTGCCAAATGGGCGGCGATCACAAGAAATTCAGGTTAACTTTTCGATTGATCCCTATATCGTTAGGTAGTGACTATAGGCGCGCGCCTCGCATTTTGTCGCGGGCTTCTATTTTTTTATGGTTATAAGGTTTTTGCGAAAGCTGCTGCTTTTTTGATGCTAATTAGCTGTGGTGTCGAGTCATGCGCTTGTGGTGACTATTGATGATAGTAGTCGCAGGTAAAATCGTTTCTTGAGTCTGAAGCAAAACGTTTCCTAAATTTTTCTTCATTTTCCTTCATTTGCGAGCCTTCCGGGCCTTGCCTAGGGTGGCGGGCCCTCCTGCTGAACCGGACTCGCCGCTCGTGAAACACCCCTTGCTCTGTCTGGGCCTCGCTGCCCTGGGTCTCGCCTGGCTCGGCCAGGTGGACGCCGCGCCCATCGCCGATGCCCTGATTCCCTCGCCACCCCAGCTGTCGGCCAAGGCCTGGGTGCTGGTGGACGCCACCACCGGCCAGGTGATCGCCGAAGAGGACTCCCACGCGCACCTGCCGCCGGCCAGCCTGACCAAGCTGATGACCGTGTACGTGGCGACCCGCGACATCCAGGCCGGGCGGCTCAAGGCGGATGACCAGGTCACCGTCAGCGAGAACGCCTGGCGTACCCAAGGCTCGCGGATGTTTCTCGATCCGCGCAGCCAGGTGTCGGTGCACGATCTCCTGCAGGGCATTGTCATCGACTCCGGCAACGACGCCAGCGTGGCCCTGGCCGAGCACATCGCCGGCAGCGAAGAGAGTTTCGCCAGCCTGATGAACGCCACCGCCCAGCGCCTCGGCCTGCACGATACCCACTTCATGAATCCCACCGGGCTGCCCGATCCCGAGCATTTTTCCTCGCCCTACGACATGGCGCTGCTGGCCCGCGCCATCATCCAGGACGAGTCGGCCTACTACGAGCTCTATGCCAAGAAGTACTTCACCTGGAACGGCATCCGCCAGCCCAATCGCAACCTGCTGCTCTGGCGCGATCACACCGTGGACGGACTCAAGACCGGCCACACCGAGGCCGCGGGCTTTTGCATGGTGACCTCGGCGCTACGCGACGGGCGCCGGCTGATCACCGCGGTGTTCGGCTCCACCTCGCTCAACAACAGGGCGGCCGATACCCAGAAATTGCTCACCTATGGCTTTCGTTTCTTTGAGAACCAGACTTTTGATACGGCCGGCGTTGCCCTGGGTACCCCGGCGGTGTGGGAGGCCGCGCGTTCGACCCTGCCGGTGGGCGTGACCCAGGACGTGGTACTGACCCGTCCCAAGGGCCAGCACACGCCGCAGCAGCGTCTGGTCATCAACGAACCGCTGGTGGCGCCCATCACCCAGGGAGACGTGGTCGGTCGTCTGGAGCTGGTGGATGGCGAGCGGGTGTTGCAGACGCGACCCCTGGTGGCCCTGGCGGACGCCGAGCAGGGCGGTTGGTGGTCGCGCTGGCCGCAGCACCTCTATCGGTTGGTGCTGCACTGGCTGGGGCGGATCTAGTCCGCGCCGGGCTCAGGCGTCGCGGTGCAGTTGTTCGCGCAGAAAGGCATTCATCCGCGCCAGGGTCCAGCGCACGTTGGGCAGTACCCCGAGCATCTCGATGAAGCCGTGGATCATGCCGGGTAGCTCGTGGTACTCGACGCTGTTGCCGGCCTTGATCAGGGCCTGGGCATAGAGGCGGGCGTCGTCGCGCAGGGCATCGCATTCGGCGCCGAAGATCAGCGCGGGTGGCAAGCCGGCGTGGGAGGGCGCATAGAGCGGCGATACCCGCGGGTCCAGGGTGTCCGCATCCTTGAGGTACATGCCGGAAAAGTAGTCCATCAGCGGTCTGGTCAGCGGTGGCACCTGGGCGTTCTCGACCCGAGAGGGGTGGTCCCAGGCGGCGGGAGTGTTGTCCACCCCGGGGTAGATCAGCACCTGGGCCCTGAGTCTAAGCGCTCCCCCGCGCAGGTGCAGGGCGGCCATGGCGGCGAGGCCACCGCCGGCACTGTCGCCGGCCACGGCGACCCTCTGGGTGTCGAGATTGAAGGCCGCGCCGGCCTCGACCAGCCAGTGCAGGGCGGCCAGGACGTCGTCGGGGCTGGCCGGCGCCGGATGTTCGGGGGCGAGGGCGTAGTGCACCGCCAGGACCGCGCAATCCGTACCCAGGGCGATCTGGCGACAGAGGGAGTCGTGGCTATCCAGGTCGCCGATCACCCAGCCACCGCCGTGCAGATAGACCACCACCGGCGAGGGCCTGGCGTCCTCGGCCTGGGGTCGATAGAGGCGCAGGGGAATGGGGCCCAGCGGCCCCGGTGCGGCCAGTTCCTGGATGCGTGCCATGGGTGCCGGCGGCAGGCCCAGGGCGCGATTCAGCTGCACATAGGCGGCGCGGGCCTGCTCGGGCGTGAGGCTTTCGATCGGCGGTTGCGGCTGCGCGGCCAGTTGCGCCAGCAGGTGGGCGACCTGGGGATCGAGGCGCGCGAAGACGTCGGACATGGGGCTTCTCCTGGGTAAGCTGGGCGCCAAGGCCGACGCCGGTTCGCCGCCAGCCTCGCCGGAGCTCCTGCGGGCGGTCTATCGATCAGATGAACGATGGCGTCTGGGGTGAGACCACCGCTAACGGACGACCGTTGCGCTTAAGGTCAGGCTTCAGGGGACTATCCTGCATCTGAACGATAGGCGGGCCGTGGCGCTCCGGTAGACTCGGACCCTAGCCAGGCCCCGTTCGGGGGCCGGCGCTCTACCCAAGACAATCAAAACAAAGGGGGTAGCATGGCCCAGTCAGCCGCCATTTCCTGCAGTGTGCCCGCCGCGGTGGTCGCACGCTTCAGCCAGGTCGTCCTGGCCTTGCAGTCCCGTCTGCGCGGCGGGGCCATTACTGAATTCCACGCCCAGGCCCTTGAGCAGTTGCACCTCCTGGTCGCCTTCGACAAGGCCTGGTGGGGCAACTCCACCTGGCGCGACGGGGTGCCGGTGGCGCACAGCGCCTTCCTGCTGGGCCTGCCCAGTGCCTATACCCGGGAATGGGACGCCCTCAAGACCCAGGACCGTGACCTCGGCGACTTGCACCAGGTGCAGGGCCGTTGCCAGGTATTCGATTGTCACGATGAGCAAGCCTCGCCGGCACTGGCCGCCCTGGGGCGCCGCTACGGCTTGGCCCATGGCCTGCGCATCGTGCTGACCGACGACCAGACCCGCCTGGGCGTGCACCTGACGCTGTTCCGGCAGGACCCAGGCAACCCTTTCACACCGCTGGAATGCCAGTTGCTCGAATGGCTGATGCCCCATCTGCTGCATGCCGAACGGGAGAGTTGCCTGCGCACCCTGGCGACGCTTAGGGACAGCCAGGGCAGCTTCGACGAACTGGCCCTGGCGGTAAGCGACCGCTATGGCGTGTTGCTGTCCATGGAGCCGGGTTTCGCCGCCCTGCTGGCGGCGGAGTGGCAGGGCTGGCAGGGCAATCGCCTGCCCGTCGGCTGCGATCCCCAGGACAGCTACCAGGGCCGCACCCTGCAACTCGACGCCCAGCCGCTGGGCGATCTGCTGTTGCTCAAGGCCCGCCGGCGCAGCGCGGCGGAGCGCCTCAGCGCCCGCGAGTTGGAAGTGGCCCAGTGTTTCGCCCTCGGCCAGACCTACAAGGAAGTCGCCCGCACCCTGGGCATGGCGCCAGCCACGGTGCGCCACCACCTGAGGCGCATCTACGAAAAGCTCGGCGTCAATCGCAAGGCGCAGATCGCGCAACAGGTCGCGGCCGCGCCCGACTGATCCCACCCCTTCGCTGACCCTTTCGCCACCCCTGGGCGCCCACCGCGCCCGGTGCGGCCGCGCTCGTTCGCTCGAAAGTCTTGAGGAGTCTTGCCATGTCCCGCTCGCCTGGAATCCTGACCCGTGCCGCCATCCTGGCGCTCGCGGCGCTGGCCACCACCGCCCACGCCACCGAGAAGGGCATGCCGACCACCGCTGCCGGGGTGCAGGATTTCGGTGCCGGCTTCATGCCGCCGTCGACGCCCTTCGGCACCCTGGGCATGCGCATCAGCGACTACCAGGCGCGGGTGATCAAGGACAGCCACGGCCGTGACGATGGCAATGACTTCGACATCAACGTCCTGGCCATCGGCCTGGCCTACCTGCGCATGACCGACCAGCAATTACTGGGCGCGCGCTACGGCTTCGGCGCCGTGTCGGTGTTCTTTCGCATGGACGCCAACCTCGGCGTCAACGCCGGTGGCCAGCGGGTGTTCAGCGACAGCGCCCAGCTGTTTCGCCCGGCGGATCTGCAGCTGATTCCGCTGATCCTCGATTGGCGGCCGGCACCGGGAGTGGGCATCAACACCCAGTTGTCGATCCAGGCGCCCACCGGCGACTACGACAAGGATCGCCTGATCAGCCCCGGCACCCACCACTGGACGCTCTCGCCAATCCTCAATGCCAGCTACATCAGCCCGCGCGGGCTGGAGCTGTCGTCCAGCTTCCAGGTCGACATCAATGCGCGCAATCCGGCTACCGACTACCGCAGCGGGGTGGAGTATCGTCACGAATTCGCCGTCGGCCAGCACCTCGGCGACTGGACCGTCGGCTTGGGCGGCTACTACTACCGCCAGCTCAGCGATGACGACGCCCCCGGCCTGACCCGCGGCAATCGCGCCCGGGTGGTGGCGTTGGGGCCGGCGGTGAGCTTCTTCCAACCCCGCTCCGGGCTGCCGGCGATCTGGTTGCACGCCTACAAGGAATTCGACGCGCGCAATCGGGCGGAGGGCTATACCGTCGCCCTCAAGCTCGGGGTGAGCTTCTAGGCCCAGGCGGGACGCTGCCACTCATCGACTCGTGAAGGGAGGAGGGGGACGGATGCCCGGCGCGGCAACGAAGCCGCAGGGGTAGCACGAGGCCGCGAAGCAGAGCGGACCAAGCGGCAACGCCCAGGACTGACGCCGTCTCGCTCAGGCTTGCGGGCGTCGACCGCGGTGCTGGCCGGGCCTGGAACCCGCCTGCTGGGCCGAATCTCTACGGAAGCAGGCGACGGCTGTGCGCCGTCGAATCGCCCCTCCGTCCTCTCAGGAGCTCTGCCGGCATGGCCCAGGAATCCTCGACCGCCCCCGCGACGCTCAAACGCGCCATCACCCTGCCCATGCTGCTGTTCTTCATTCTCGGCGACGTGCTCGGCGCCGGCGTCTATGCCCTGGCGGGTACCATTGCCGGCCGCGTCGGGGGCGCGCTCTGGGCGCCGTTGCTGCTCGCCTTGCTGTTCGCCCTGCTCACGGCGGCGTCCTACGCCGAACTGGTGACCAAGTATCCCAAGGCGGGTGGGGCGGCGGTGTTCGCCGAGCGTGCCTTCGGCCGGCCCTGGCTGTCCTTCCTGGTGGGCTTCTCGATGCTGGCCGCCGGCGTCACCAGTGCCGCGGGGCTGGCAGTGGCCTTCGCCGGGGGTTATCTGCAGGCGCTGGTGCCCTGGTCGCCTGGCTGGGTTTGCCTGGGCTTCCTGCTGCTGGTGGGACTGCTCAATGCCCGGGGGATCAAGGAGTCGCTGTCGGTCAATCTGGTGCTGACGCTGATCGAATTGTCCGGCCTGGTGCTGGTCATCGTCGCCGCCGGCTGGTTTCTGCTGCAGGGGCGGGGCGATCCGGCGCGACTGCTGGAGGTCGATGCACCCTCGGCCAGCCTGGCCATCCTCAGCGCCGCCTTGCTGGCCTTCTATTCCTTCGTCGGCTTCGAGACCTCGGCCAACCTGGCCGAAGAGGTGCGCGATGTCAGCCGTGTCTATCCAAGGGCGCTGTTCGGCGCCTTGCTCATCGCCGGTGTCGTCTACCTGCTGGTGGGCGCCGGGGCGGCGTTGGTGCTGCCCCTCGACCAGCTCAAGACCTCGGGGGCGCCGTTGATGGATGTGCTGGGCGCCTCGGGCCTGGGCGTGCCGACCCGCCTGTTCGCCGTCATCGCCCTGATCGCGGTGGCCAACGGCACCCTGCTGACCCTGATCATGGCCAGCCGCCTGGCCTACGGCATGGCGCGCCAGGGCCTGTTGCCCGGCGTGCTCGGCTGGGTGCTGCCGCGGCGCCGTACGCCTGGCGTGGCCATCCTCGCCACCACCGCCGTGGCCATCGCCCTGAGCTTCACCAGCACCCTGGACGTGCTGGCCGAAACCGTGGTGCTGCTCCTGCTGGTGGTGTTCATCAGCACCAACCTGGCGGTGCTGGTGCTCAAGCGCGAGAGTGTGGACCACCCGCACTTCCGGGTGCACTGGATCTTTCCGGTGCTGGCCTTGGCTTCCTGCGCGCTGCTGGTGGCCCAGCAGGGCGGGGCGACCTGGCTGCGCGCCGGGCTGATGTTGCTGGTGGGCGGGGTGCTCTATGGGCTGACCCGGCTGGCCGGGACGCGCCCGGCCGAGGCCTGAGGCGCCCGGCCGGCGTCAGGAGGCGACCAGTTCATAGAGGGTCTTCATGTCGGCGGGTTTGGTCAGGTGATGATCGAAGCCGGCCGCCAGGGCTTCGGCCTGGTCCTGGGGCTGGCCCCAGCCGGTCATGGCGATCAGCTTGATCGCCCGGCCCGTGGTGGTCTGGCGGATCGCCCGCGCCAGTTGATAACCAGTCAGGCCCGGCATGCCGATATCGGAGATGACGATGTCGGGACCGTAGCTGTGGAAGGCCTCCAGGGCTTGTTGGCCGTCATAGGCGATCCGTACCTGGTGGCCGTCCAGCTCCAGCAATTCAGCGATGGTATCGGCGATGTCCGGGTTATCGTCCGCCACCAGGATGCGCCGCTGGGCCGCTACCGCCGTTGCCGCTGCGGGCACCTCGGGCAGGGTCGCCGGCGGCGCGACGGTGATCGGCAGGGTCACGGTGAAACGGCTGCCCAGGCCGAGTCCCGCGCTTTGCGCTGTGATGTCGCCCCCCTGCAGCCGCGCCAGCTCGCGCGACAGCGCCAGGCCGATGCCCAGTCCCGCCGCGCGTTCCGCCTGGCGCGGATCGATCTGGCCGAACATCTGGAACAGCGCATCCAGGCGATCCGCCGCGATGCCGATGCCGTTGTCGGTGATCACCACCCGTACCTCGTCGTCCGCCGCCTCCACGGTCAGGGCGATCCGCCCGCCCGGTGGTGTATAGCGGGCCGCATTGCCCAGCAGATTGAGGAAGATCTGCTCCAGGCGTAAGGGGTCGGCATACAGCCAGAGCGGCGCCGTGGGCAGGTGCAGCTCGAAGGCATGGCCCTTGTCCTGCATCAGCACCTGCGCCGCGTCGGCCGCCGAGTCGAGCACGGATTGCAGGGTGACGAAGGCGTGGTGCAGGGTGATCCGGCCAAAGGTGATGCGGGAGATATCCAGCAGGTCGTTGAGCAGCGCGCCCATGCGCTCCACCTGCCGTTCGATGGTCTGGCAACTGCGTTGCTGCTGTGCGGGCGAGACCTCCGGCGCGGCGATCAGCGCCGCCGCGTGGCGAATGGGCGCCAGGGGATTGCGCAGTTCGTGGGCCAGGACGGCGAGGAATTCGTCCTTTTGCCGGTCGGCGTCGCGCAACAGCTTTTCCTGGTGCTTGCGCTCGCTGATGTCCTGGAACCAGACCGCGACGTTGCCATCGAAGGGCGTCGCGCTGACCTCCAGCCAGTGCCGGGCGCCGGCGGCATCCGGCCCCTGCAATTCCGCCGACCAGGCGCCTTCGCTGCCGCTGTGCTCCTGGCAGAGCTGGAGGATACGGGCGCTGGCCCACTCCAGCGTGGCGGTCGCCTCGGGCCGGGCATTCGCCGTCACCCCCAGCGTCGTCGCGCCGATGGGGTTGAGATAGTCCCAGGCGAAGGCCCCTTCGGCCTTGGGCACGGCGATACCGAAGCACACCAGCGAACTTTCCAGCGCCACGTGCAGGCGCCGTTGCGAGCGCAGCGCCGCCTCCTGGATACGGGCCCGGTCGATCACCAGCACCGCCTTGGAGGCGCAGAGATCGGCCAGGCGTTGCTCCCGTGCCGTGGGTTCGCGCGGCTCCGGCAACTGGATCGTCACGGCGCCGAGAGTGCCGTGCAGGGTGCTGCGCAAGGGCACGGCATGCAGGGCGGCGAAGCCTTCGCCTCGGCCGATGGCGGCCAGTGCGGCGAAGTCCGCCGAGGTTCCGAGATCACCGACCAGGACGCGGTCATGGGTGCGGATGGCGACGTCGCAGGCGCTTTCCTCGGGCCTGAGGGCAGCTAGCCGCTCCCGGGCCTCGGCCGAGAAACCGGCGGCGAAATACAGCTGGGCCTGCTGGGCGTCGTCCAGTAGCGACAGGCAGCCGAAGGGCGTCTGGTGGAAGCGGCAGAGCACCTCGAGGATCTCCTGCAGCTGTTGCGGCAGGGACGGCAGTTGTAGCAGCCGGTGATTCAAGCGTTGCAGGATCTCCAGGTCGGCGACCTGGAGCCTCAGCTCCTCCTGGCTCCGCTGTAGGCCGTGCAGGTAGTCGTCACGCTCTTCTTCGGTGAGGCGGCGCGCTTCGGCCGCGGCCAGCAGTGCCTCGCCTACCTGTTGGATCTCCAGCACATCGCTGGTCGGCAGTACCGGTTGCTGCCGCTGGCCGAAGGCCTGGGCCGCTTCCTGGAGCGCCTGCACCGGCCGGCTGATGCGTCGCGACAGGACCAGGGCGACCGTCCAGGCGAAGGCCACCGAAAGGATCAGGCCGCCGCCGTAGAGGGCGAAGGAGCGGGTGGCCGCCGCCGACATCTCGGCGGTGGGAATGCCGGTGGTAACCGTCCAACCGGACTCGGGCAGGCGGACGAAGGCCGCGTAGACCTCTTGACCTTCACGGGCCTGGGCCACGCCGATGCCTTCATCGCCGGGTTGCGCCAGCAGCTTGGCCAGTTCTGGCAGGGCCGGTTTGCCCAGGGTTTCCTCGTGCAACGTGGTACGGGCGATCCGCAAGCCATTGCGATCGAACACCGAGCCGACCCAGTGCTCGGGCAGGGTGCGGGTCAGGCGCGCCGCACGGATGCTGTCCGGCGTCATCACGGCGGTCAGCACGAAGCTCACCTGGCCGTTGCGCAGTACCGGTACCCGAACCGGAAAGGCCAGCAGCCCGGTAGGGCCTTTGGCCAGTTGCCCGACCACCGGCCGGCGCTGGGCGATCACCTCGGCGAAACTCGCCGGTTCGGCCAGGGGACCGCCCGGCGCCTGCCCCTGGGTGGACATCCGTCGCACGATCTGCCCATCGGGCGTGGCGAGCAAGATCGTCCGCCAACCCGGTACCAGCGGCAGTACCCGCCCGACCAGGGTGGCGAAATCGTCCAGGTTCCCGGCCAGCAGCAAGGGCGACTGGGCGAGCGCCTGCAGGATGGTCACGGCGCGGCGCAATTCGCTTTCGATGGTGGTGGCCGCCTGGCGGCTGGACTCCAGCGCTCGTTGTTCGGCTTCGTGTTGCTGATGATGCACCAGCAGCCAAAGGCCCAGCCCGGCGACCAGGGCCAGGGGAACGATCCCGGCGAAGGCGATCGCCAGCAGGCGGTTGCGCAGAGGGATCAGGCGCGCGGGGGGATTGGTCGACGGCGACATGTCGGCCTCAGTGGCGGAAAGTTTGGATTCTAGCCGGATACCCAAGGGTCGTTCGTCGAAAAAACGTTGCCTTCGCGAGAGCGGTAAATACCCCTGGAGCCCGCGCCCGCTCTAGGTTGCGACTGTAAACGAAGCGCCCGTTCATCGGCGATGAATGGGCGGTTCAACGCCACTTTGGAAGGCGCCATGCAGGCCAGGCAGCGCAGTCGCGACGACGCGAACGCCACCCTGAAGATCACCCGCGACCCCGGGACGGTGCTGGCGGGGATCGCTCGATCACCGAGATCAACTTCCTCATCGACATCGCTGCGGAGGAACAGGGGCAGGTCGCCCGTTCGATGGATCTCAACCTGGTGAGCCTTCGCGACCTATCGATCCAGATCTCCGCCGGTGCCCATCAGAGCACCGCGGCGGCCCACGAGGTGTCGCGCCTGGCGGCAGTTCCCGGTTTCGGCCGCCGACGAGTGGTACCTCCGGGAGTCCCTCGGCGTTGACGTCCGCAAGCGGGACGGTCCCGGTGGGCGCGGGCGCCAGGGTGGAACCAAGCCCGGTCCGCTGGGCCGAACGCTGTGATCATCAGCTGCCAGATGTGCCCCTTATGCAGACCACTACAAGAGCCGTTACCGGCCAGTACCAGGCGCCCACGCCCGTCACCTTCGAGCCTGCCAAGTCGCTCTACGCCGAGTTGCTGGTACCTCAGCCCAGCGCCGCCGCACGGGAGCGGGCAGGCCACTACCTCGCCGATCAGTTGCAGCTCGTGAGTCCTCTCGCGGCCGATCTGCCGGAAGACCCCGAGAGCCTGGAAGCCTGGATGCTGGAGAACACCGCTCGGGTCGGCGCCCAGTACCGCGACTACCTGGCCGCGCGCAAGGCCGGTGCCCCGCGGCGTTACTTCGGCAGCAAGGCCCAGGCGCTGTACTTCCTGAGGGGCGTCGCACCCACCAAGCTGGTGGATGGTGCCTGGCTCTATGGCACGCTCGCCCACTGGGACGACCTACGCTATCGCGCGGCCATCCAGATCTACCTGGAAGAGCTGGGCGATGGCCAGCCGGACAAGAATCACGTGGTGCTCTATCGCAAGCTGCTGGCCAACCACGGCTGCGAGGACCTGTCGCCACTGAGCGACGATCACTATGTGCAGGGTGCCATCCAACTGGCGCTGGCCCACCACGCTGATCGCTACCTGCCCGAGGTGCTCGGCTTCAACCTGGGTTACGAGCAACTGCCGCTGCACCTGTTGATCACGGCCTACGAACTCAACGAGCTAGGCATCGATCCCTACTACTTCACCCTGCACGTAACGGTGGATAACGCCGGCACCGGCCATGCGCGCAAGGCGCTGCAGGCGGTGCACGACGCCATGCCGGCCGACGGCCGCGCAGCCTTCTATCGGCGAGTGGTGCAGGGTTACCTGCTCAACGAACTGGGTGCCAGCACTACATCGGTGATCGAAAGCTTCGATCTGGAGCAGGCGGTGATCGAGGTCCTGGCGGAAAAGAGCAGCGTCGGCCGCTACGTGCACTCCGATTACTGCCGGATTGGCGGGCGCAGCGTCAGCGACTGGCTAGGCGATCCGGCGCAGATCCCCGACTTCCTCCAGGTGATGCAGGAGCAGGGCTGGATCAAGCGTCACCAAGACCCCACCAACAGCCGCTTCTGGCGCCTGATTCAGGGCGAGCGCGCGGAGATGTTCGGCGTTTTCACCGCCTATGAGCAGCAGCTGATCCATGACTGGATCGCCGGTGACTTCATCCATAGCGGCGCCAAGCAGCGCACCGCTGCCGAGCGCGTCGCGGTAGTGCCGCGCCGCGAGATCAGCTTTCGTGCCCGCCAGCGGCAGCAGGAACGGCTGTGTCCGGCGCTGGCGACGGAGCAGGGCATGGCGGCCAACGCCGCGAGCGCCCAGGCGAGTGACTGCGATAGGGACGAGGCGGCCCTGCAGCAACGCCTGGCCAGCCAGCCCAGTCGTGCCGCTGCCATGGCTCTGCTGGTCGAGCAGCTGTCGCCAGCCCGTCACCACAGCCGCGCCGGCCTGCTGGCGACGCGGCTATTCGTCGACCTGCTTGGCTAAGACCCAATACAGGACCCGCGAGGGTCCTTTTTCATTTCGATTGCCATTCAAGGATCTGCCCGTGACGGCCATGGAATATCCCGAACGTACCGCTGCTACCCCCGATCCCGCCGCGGCGCTGAAACTGCTGATCGAAACGCTGCGTGCAGCGGACTATCAGTTCATCACCCCGACCCCCGCGTCCCATGCGCGGGTCAACGCCCGTCCCGGCAATGCCTGGGCGCGGGACCTGCAAGGGATCTTCGGCTGGAGTCGGCCGTTCTCCGCCGAGCTGCTGCCGGAAGCCCTCATCGAGGCCCTGGCGGCGGCCGAGCTGCTGACCCCTGTGCCCGGCGGCTGGCGCAGCCGGGTGCGGATATCCAGTCTGGCTGACCAGCTGTTCGTGCATTCCGCCTATCCCACCGACGAGACCGATGCGGTGTTCTTCGGCCCCGACACCTACCGCTATGCCAACGCCCTGGAAGCCCAGCTGCGCCATGACACCGGTGCCATCCGCCGGGCGGTGGACATCGGCAGCGGCGCCGGCCCCGGCGCCATCCTGGTGGCCCTGGCGCGGCCCGACGCCGAGGTGCTGGCGGTGGACATCAACGAGCGCGCCCTGGCCCTGACCCGGATCAACGCCGAGCTGGCCGGGGCCGCCAACGTCAGGGCGGGCTACAGCGATCTGCTCAAGGACGTGGATGGCGACTTCGACTTCATCCTCTCCAATCCGCCCTATCTGGTCGACCCGGGCGAGCGTGCTTATCGCCATGGCGGCGGCCCGCTGGGTGCCGGGCTATCACTTGCGATCCTGGAGACCGCGCTGGAGCGGCTGGCGCCGGGCGGCACCCTGTTGCTCTACACCGGGGTGGCCATGGTCGAGGGGCGCGATCCCTTTCTGGCGGAGGTCCAGACGCGCCTGGCCGATAGCGCCTTCGCCTGGCGCTATCGTGAGCTGGACCCGGACGTTTTTGGCGAAGAGCTGGAGGCGGGCGTCTACGCCCATACCGACCGCATCGCGGCGGTCGTCTTGACGGTGACACGACCGAACTGACGTCACTCAAGGAGCGCTACACTGGCGGGCGGAACCTCTTCGTCTAGCCTAGGAGCCTGCCATGCAACTGCTGCTGAACCAGACCTCGCCCTACGCCCGCGCCGCGCGTGTCACCGCCCTGGAAGCCGGTTTCGGCGCGCGCCTGGAGCTGGTGTGGAGCGACCCTTGGAACGAGGACGCGCGACTGCTGGCGGCCAACCCGGCGAACAAGGTGCCCGTGTTGATCACCGACGAGGGCATCGCCCTCAGCGAAACCCTGCTGATCTGCCTCCATCTGCACCAGCTGGCGGGCGGCAGTGCGCTGGCGGCCGAGCGACTGCAACTGGCCGGCCTGGGGCAGGGCCTGATCGACGCCACCTTCGCTACCGTGATCGGGCGTAAGCATGGCGGCGCGGCCCAGGATGACTCGGTGCTGGGTGCCCGTCGGCTGGCGGCCATCGACCGGCTCCTGGAGCGCCTGGAGGCAACCGCAACGCTGGACGAGGAGCGCCTGGACTTCGGCCATTACCTGGCAGCAGTCGGCCTGGACTATCTGAACTTCCGCCTGCCGGAAATCGACTGGTCCGCTCGCGCGCGGCTAGTGGCCTTCCATCAGCGCCTCACGGCGCGACCCAGTTTCACCGCGACGACCTTCCAGTAAGTCAGTGAAAAGCCCCACGCGGCGGCCCCCGCCGGCCGCGTGGGAAAGCCCTAGAGCTCAATGAGGATCTTCAGTTGGGTCCCGCCCTTGTCGAGCAGCGCGTCGAAGCCCTGTTCCACCACCTCGTCCAGGGCGATATGGCGGGTGACGACCTTCTCCGCCGGTAGCTGCCCGCTGGCGATGAGCGCGGCTACCTGGGGCCACATCAGCGTCGAGTAGCACCAGGAACCGCGCAGGTCGACGTCCTTGTAGGTGAGGGTGAAGCCATCCAGCGCTGGCGGCTTGCCCTGCATCCCCACCTGGACCACCACGCCCTGGCGGCGCACAGCCTCCAGGCATAGCCCCAGCGGCGCCTCGGCGCCCACGCATTCGAAGGCCACATCCACCCCCACGCCACCGGCGGTGTGGGCGCGCACCTCGCGCAGCACGTCGCTGCTGCCGGGATTCAGGGTGATAAGGCCGTCCACCAGGCGATGGGCCATTTCCAGGCGGTTGTCGTTGAGATCCACCAGGAAGATGCGGGTCGCCCCGGCGGCGCGGGCGGCCAGCACCTGCAACTGGCCGATGGGTCCGGCACCGGCCACCAGCACGCTGTCGCCGGGTTTCACTCCGCCCCTGTGGGTGGCGTAGACGGCGACCGCCGTGGGCTCGATCAGCGCCGCATGTTCGGTGCTGAGGTCGTCCGGCATGGGGATGGCGTTGTAGTCCTCCACCAGGGAGTATTCGGCCATGCCGCCCCAAGGATGCGACAGGCCGATGATCGCCAGCTGCTCGCTGAGCTGGTACTGGCCGCGGCGGCCGTAATAGTCGTCCCGCGGCGAGACCATGGGCTGGATGGACACCCGGTCGCCGGGCTTGACGGAGGTCACCTGGCTGCCCACGGCCTCCACCACGCCGGAATACTCGTGGCCGAGGATCTGGGGCACCTGGCCGCCGGTATAGCTATGGGGTTCGGTGGGGATGAAGATGGGGCCGCCGACATACTCGTGCAGATCGGTACCGCAGATGCCGCAGAACTGGTTTTTCACCAGCACCTGGCTCGGACCCGGCGCGCCGGGCGGCGGGACGTCTTCCACCCGGATATCGCGGGCGGCATGGAAACGAGCAGCTTTCATGATGAGACTCCTCTAGCGTTGGCAGCGGGGCAGAAAGGCCTGGATCAGGGCGTTGACCCGGTCGGCGGCTTCCATCTGCACCATGTGGCCCTGGCCCTCCAGGATCTCGACCTGGACCGCTTCGGGCAGGCCTTCGGCATGCTCGGCCGGAATGATGGCGTCGGCCTTGCCCCAGATCAGCAGGGCGGGGATATCCCCGCTCAGGACGTCGCGTAGCACCTGCGCCTGGCGACCGCCGGGGAAGAGGTTGCCGGCCAGCTGGTGCAGCGCCGCGTCCACGCCTTCCAGCCGCTTGTACTTGAGCAGGTCTTCCAGCAGCGGTCGGGTGACCAGGCCGGGATCGCTGAACAGCAGGCTGACCGGCCCCTTGAGCTGGTTGCGGCTGGTGGCGGCGACGAAGCCTTGCAGGTAGTCGCCGTTGATCTCCGCACCCAGGCCGGCGCTGCCGATCAGCACCAGGCCGGCGACCCGCTGCGGCGCCACCTGCGCCAGGTGCAGCGCCACGGCGCCGCCCATGGAATGGCCGACCAGCACGGCGCGGGGGATGTCCAGATGATCCAGCAGGCCGAGCACCGCGGCGCCTAACTCGGGGAGGTCTCCGGTGGCCAGCGTCTTGCCGGACTGCCCATGGCCGGGCAGGTCCAGGGTGATCACCCGGCGCTCGGTGGCCAGGGCCTCGTGGTTGAACAGCCAGTTGTCCAGATCGCCGGAGAAACCATGGATCAGCACCAGCGGCAGGCCACCTTCACCGCGTTCCAGATAGCGCAGCGGCCGGCCGTCGAGTTCGATGCGCTGGGCCTGGGGACCGGCCTCGGCGGCGTCTTCGCCACCCGGTACGAAGTCTTCCTCGAAGCGGGCGATCACGGCGTCGATCTCGGCCTCGCTGGCTTCGCCTTCCACCACGATGGCCAGCAGGGCGCCCACGGCGAGGGTCTCGTCCTCCCGCGCCAGGCATCGCCGCAGGACGCCGGAGAAGGGCGCCTCGACGCTGCTGCTGATCTTGTCGGTCTCGACGTCGAGCACCTCGTCGCCCTTGGCGATGCTGTCGCCCTCGGCCTTGAGCCAGGCGTTGACCCGACCCTCGCTCATGGAAAGGCCCCACTTAGGCATGGTCAGGGTATGGATCTGGCTCATGCGGCCTGCCTCCCTTGGGTGATCTTCAGCACGGCGCGCTCGATCTTGACCGCGTCGGGGATATAGAGGTCTTCCAGGGCATCGGAGAAGGGCACCGGCGTATGGGGCGCGGTCACCAGCTGCACCGGGGCGCGCAGGTCGTCGAAGGCCTGTTCGGCGAGCAGGGCGGCGATGTCGGTGGCTACCGAGCAGCGCGGATTGGCCTCGTCGATGACCACCGCGCGGCCAGTCTTCTCCACGCTTTCCAGGATGCTGTCGCTATCCAGCGGGCTGGTGGTGCGCAGGTCGAGCACCTCGCAGGAGATGCCCTGGCGCGCCAGGTTGGCGGCGGCGTCCATGGCCAGGTGCACCATGCGGCCATAGGTGATGAGGCTGACGTCGTCGCCCTCGCGCAGGAAGCTGGCCTCGCCGAAGGGGATGGCATAGGACTCCTCGGGCACCTCGCCCTGCATCCCGTAGAGCAGCTTGTGCTCGCAGAAGATCACCGGGTCGTTGTCGCGGATGGCCTGGATCAGCAGCCCCTTGGCGTCGTAGGGGGTGGCCGGGCAGACCACCTTGAGGCCGGGGATATGGGTCCACCAGGCGGTGAGCATCTGCGAGTGCTGCGCCGCAGCCCTGAGGCCCGCACCGACCATGGTGCGCAGCACCAGCGGGGTGACCGCCTTGCCGCCGAACATGTAGCGGAATTTCGCCGCCTGGTTGAGGATCTGGTCCAGGCAGCAGCCGGCGAAGTCGACGAACATCAGTTCGCACACCGGCCGGGTGCCACGGGCCGCGGCGCCTACCGCCGCGCCGACGTAGCCGATCTCGGACAGCGGGGTGTCCAGTACCCGGCCGGGAAACTTGTGGTAGAGACCCTTGGTGACGCCGAGCACGCCGCCCCAGGCGTCCTGTTCGCCGGGCGCCCCGGCGCCGCCGGCGTTGTCCTCGCCCATGAGGAAGACGGTGGGATCGCGGCGCATCTCCTGTTCCAGGGCTTCGTTGATGGCTTGCTGGTAGCTGATCTTTCTGGCCATGGTGGCGCTCCTTGTTGTTTTCCGATCAGGCGTAGGTGACGTAGACGTCGGTGAGCAGGTCTTCCGGGCCGGGCTTGGGATCGGCCTTGGCCTTGCGCACGGCGTCCTCGATGAGCTGCTCCACCTCCTGGTCGATGCTGTCGAGCAGGGCGGGTTGCAGCTGGCCGGAGCGCGTCACCCGCTCGCGGAATTGCATGAGGCAGTCACGCTGCTCGCGGGCCTGCTTGACCTCGTTGGGATCGCGATAGGTCTGGGCGTCGCCCTCGAAGTGGCCGAAGTAGCGGGTGAACTTCACTTCGATCAGCGAGGGGCCTTCGCCGGCTCGGGCGCGGGCCACGGCGGCCGCAGCGGCTTCATGGACGGCGAAGAAGTCGAAGCCGTCCACCGTCACCCCGGGCATGCCGAAGCCGGCGGCGCGGTCGGCGATGTGATCGCAGGCCACCGACCAGTTGGAGGCGGTGGCCTCGGCATAGCCGTTGTTCTCGGCGACGAAGATGCAGGGGAGATTCCACACCGACGCCAGGTTCATGGCCTCGAACACCGCGCCCTCGTTGGAGCCGCCATCGCCGAAGAAGGCCACGGCCACGGCGTCGCTGCCCTTGAGCTTGGCCGCCAGGGCGGCACCGGCAGCCAGGGGCGCCCCGGCGCCGACGATGCCGTTGGCGCCGAGCATGCCCTTTTCCAGGTCGGCGATGTGCATGGAGCCGCCCTTGCCCCCGCAGACCCCGGTCTTCTTGCCGTAGATCTCGGCCATCATGCCGTAGACGTCCACGCCCTTGGCGATGCAGTGGCCGTGGCCGCGGTGGGTGGAGGCGATGCTGTCCTCGTGGCCCAGGTGGGCCATGACGCCGGCCGCCGAGGCCTCTTCGCCGGCATAGAGGTGGACGAAGCCGGGGATCTCGCCGGTGGCGAATTCCACGTGCAGCCGCTCCTCGAAGGCGCGGATGGTGCGCATCACCCGGTAGGCATGGCTCAGTTGGTCGACGCTTGGGGTCTCGCTCATCTTATTGTTCTCCAGGATTGCCGAGGGGCGACGCGGGTAGGCGGCGGACCAGCAGGCGCTGCTGCGCCGCCAACTCCAGCACCCGCTCCACGTCGATGCTCAGGGGGCCGTCGAGGTCCAGCGTCACCTGCGGACGCGCCTCGGGGCCGAATTCGATTTCGCGCTCGCCATCCAGCGCCAGGGTGCCGGCCGCCAGCGACAGGCTGCGCGGCTCCCCCGGCAAGAGCAGGCCGCTGGCGGCGATACCGGCCTGGGCCAGCACGCCGGGGGCGAGGGGCACGGTGAGTTGCGCCAGGGCACTCGGGTCCAGGCGCACCCAGCCGCCGTGAGGGGCGTCGCGACCTACCGGGTGCCACAGGCCGCACAGTGCCGAGAGGCCGATGGCCCAGGGTTCGGCGAAGGTGGTGAAGACCTCGACCAGGTCCTCCACCTGGGTCACCGCCCGGGCGCCGAGATAGGCCTGGCGACAGACCGCCACGTCCACCAGCGCCCAGTCGCGAATGCCGCGCTCGGGGACCTCCACCCGCAGCCGCTTGTTGCGCCGCAGCGCCAGGGCTGGCTCGACCCGGCCGCTGGCCACCAGGCCGCCGGCCAGGCCAGCGCTGGTGGCCTCGCGCAATTCGGGAAAGGCGTTGTTGGTGCCGGTGGAGAGGGTCAACAGCGGCAGGTCGCCCACCTCGGCGGCCACCGCCTTGTGGGTGCCGTCGCCGCCGAGCACGGCGATCACGGCGGCCCCTTGCGCCAGCAACAGCCGGGCGGCGCGGCGGGTGTCGTCCACCGTCTGGGTCAGCGGCAGGTCGAGGAATACCAGCTCCGGCCAGCGCTGCTCGCGGGCCTGGCGGCTGCCGCTGGCCTTGAGCACGGCGGCGGCGATGCCGGTCATATCGGGCGGCAGCAGCACCCGCTCTACCCCGGTGGCACCAAAGGCCGCCAGCAGGCGCATGACCACCCCGGCCTTGTCGGTGCTGGAGGTGAGGGCGGCGTTGCCGGTCAGCCGGCGTAGGTCACGCCCGGAAGCGGGGTTGGGCAGGATGCCGACGGTGATGGGCATGGCGGCGCTCCTAGAGGGAAAAGCCGCCGTCCACGGCGATGGCCTGGCCGGTGACGTGGGGCGCCTGGGCCAGGTAGACCACCAGTTGACCCATGTCGGCTTCGGTCTGGGCCTCGCCCTGGGGCAGCAGGGTGGCCTGGTGGCGGGCCCAGGACTGCTCCTCGCTTTCCCCGGCTTGGCGCCAGCGCCCGGAAAGGCCGTCGTCGCCGCGCCACATGCCAGTACCGACGATGCCGGGGCAGAGTGCGTTGACGGTAATGCCTTCGCGCGCCACTTCCTTGGCCAGCGCATTGCTGAACCCGATCACGGCGAACTTGGAGGCGCTGTAGTGGGCGAGATCGGGAAAGCCGACCCTGCCGGCGATGGAGGCGGTGTTGACGATGCGGCCGAAGCCGTGCGGACGCATGAGCTCCAGCTCGGCCTGGCAGCAGAGGAAGACGCCTTTGGCGTTGACGTCCATGACCCGGTCCCAGGCCGCTTCGTCCAGCTCGCGCACCGAGGCGATGCTGATGACACCGGCATTGTTCACGGCGATGTCCAGCCGGCTCCATTCGCGCTGGCAGTGCTGCACCATGGCCTGGACACTGGCGGCGTCGCGGACGTCCACGGCAATGGCCAGGCTGCGGCGGCCGGCTGCCTCCACGGCGGCGACGCCCTGTCGCGCCAGGTCCAGCGTCAGGTCGGCCACGGCGACATCGGCGCCGGCTTCGGCCAGGGCGGTGACGATGCCCAGGCCGATGCCACGTCCACCGCCCGTCACCAGGGCGGTCTTGCCAAGCAGGGGTGCGCTCATGGGTCTGGCCCTCTTGTCGTTGTGATGGGAGCGTCGCAGAGCCCTGAGCAAGGCCGGTGCCAGGTCGCTTCGAACTTCCTGTAATCCAGGCCTGGCGCGGCTTGCAGCGATGGAAGGTCGGGCTGGTCAGGGTGGCTGGACGAGCCGGGACGTCTCAGCGCCGCAGCCGCGCGGCGAGACGCTGAGACGATTCGTCTCACCGGCGGGGCGACTTGAACGGCGGGCGAGGGGGGCGCTAAATGAAGGGCAGAACAATGACCGGCCTTCCACGCCATGACCGGAACCGAGGGAGAGACACCCCATGCCGTCTGCCCAGGCGCACCACCACGCCCGTGCCATCGACCAGGCCCTGCGCGCGCCGCTGCGCAGCCTTAGCCCGCCCGGGCGCATCCTCGAATCCTGGCGCCGCTCCTTCGAGCAGCACCATCTCGATCCGGGCTGCCTGCACGGCCCGCGCATCCTCTCGCGCTACGAACTGCGCCAGCACCAGCAGGCGGCGGAGGATTTCCTGCGCGTCGCCGACGGTGAGCTGGGCGCCCTGCATGCGCGGGTGGAGGCGGCCGACTACTGCGTGCTGCTGGCCGATGCCCAGGGCCACACTCTGGACTACCGGGTAAGCGATCGCCTGGATGACGAATGCCGCCGCGCCGGCCTCTACCTGGGCACCTGCTGGTCCGAGCAGGAGGAGGGCACCTGCGGCGTCGCGGCGGTGCTCACCGACCGGGCGCCGGTGACGGTGCACAAGGCCGATCATTTCCGCGTCGCCTTCACCGGCCTCACCTGTACCGCCGCACCGGTGTTCGCCCCGGGTGGCGAACTGCTCGGGGTGCTGGACGTCTCGGCGCCGCGTTCACCGGACGACCGCCGCAGCCAGTTGCTGATCCAGCAATTCACCCGCGACAGCGCCCAGCGCATCGAGAACGCCTACTTCATGCACAGCGCCCGCGGCGACTGGGTACTCTGCGGCCATGCCCAGGCCAGCTACCTGGAGACCCAGCCGGAATTCCTGCTGGCCTGGGACGCCAGTGGTCGTCTGACCGGTCTCAACCGCCCGGCGCGGCACCTCTGCCTGAGCCAGCTCGGCTACCTGCCGCAACGCCTCGACGAGTTGTTCGGCCGTGACGCCGCGGCCCGGCTGCGGGAGGACGACGCCGAGCCCCTGCGCCTCGGCGAGGCACGCTTCCATGGGCGCGTCAGGCCGCCGCGTCCGCGCCTGGGCGCGATCATCCCCCTGGTGCGAACCAATGCCGAGCCGGAAGAGGAGCTCCGCGTCACCCGCGCCCTGGACACCGCCGTGCGTCTCTATCGCCACGGCCTGCCGATCCTGGTCACCGGCGAGACCGGCACCGGCAAGGAAGTCTTCGCCCGCGCCCTGCATGCCGGTGGCGACCGGGCGGCCCGGCCCTTCGTCGCCCTCAACTGCGCGGCCCTGCCCGAGAGCCTGATCGAGAGCGAACTCTTCGGCCATGCCCCCGGTGCCTTCACCGGGGCCCAGCGCCAGGGCCGCGACGGCCTGATCGTCGCGGCCGATGGCGGCACCCTGTTCCTCGACGAGATCGGCGACATGCCACTGGCCCTGCAGACCCGGCTGCTGCGGGTGCTGGCCGAGGGCGAGGTGCTGCCGGTAGGCAGCGCCAGGCCGCGACGGGTGGACGTGCGCCTGGTCTGCGCCACCCACCGGAATCTCATCGAGCGGGTGGCCGCCGGGCTGTTTCGGGAAGATTTGCTCTATCGCCTCAATGGCGCCGTCTTCCAGTTGCCCCCGTTGCGCGAACGCGCCGACCGTCTGGCCCTGGCGCGGCGGCTACTGGCGGAGGAGTGCGCTGACCGCCCCGCACCGGACCTCGCGCCCCAGGTGCAAGAGGCCATCCTGGCCCACGACTGGCCGGGCAACGTGCGCGAGCTGCGTAACGTGCTGCGCTATGCCGGCGCGCTCTGCGAGGGCACCCTCATCACCCTCGACCACCTGCCGGCCAGCCTGCACCCGGAGCAGCCGCTGGCCAGCGAGCCGGAGCCCCAGCTCGACAGCCCCGAACGGCGGGCGATTCTCGCTGCCCTGGTTCGCCACCGCTGGAAGGCCATCCCCGCCGCCCGGGCGCTCGGTATCTCCCGGGCCACCCTCTATCGGCGGCTAAAGCTTTACGGTATCGCCATGCCGCACCGGCAGCCTTAGCTCTGTACAAAAAATGCCTGCGCTCGATGATGCGTCTCGGCTGGCCTTCACCAGCCTGCACCCGGACGAGCGCGGCGGTAGCGCCTGTCGAGCCCCGTTGCAGACGGTGCCTTGCTACCGCGGGCTGGGCGTCCACTTTCAGCGAGTCATGACGGACAACGGTGCCTGCTACCGCTCTCATTCGTTTCTGAGTCGGTCGCCGACCACGTCAGTCGACGGGTGCAAGAATCCCCAGGGTCGACCTGGCTGCCCGATGACTGGAGATCTACCGTCCAGCCCTGCGAAAGCTATCGCCTCCATTAGCTTTGCTGACTGTTGAAAACGTTGAAGCTCTCTATGCTGACACGGAGCGGAAGGCGTCTCGAACGCTGATTCTGACGTTAACGCTGTGCCCAGGCCCGGCATCAACTAGCGCCAAGTCACAACGAAATAGATGTTGCGATAATAATTTACGTAGTTCCTTTTTGATTCTGGAATGAGTGTGACAAATGAGCGACAGGCTAACGAGGGATCGTCAAAGATCCGGGGATCTACCGGCCAGCAACGACACCTATGGCGATGGGCCGACTGCTGGTGAGTCGGCTGACGCCCTGGCGATGGCCGTCTTCCCTATCCATTCACGGGTGTTCTAGCCATGGCTGCCACGGCGGAGCTTTTCCTACGTCCCGGTGAGTGGAGCTTTGGCAGGGGTGAGGTGCGCATCCGTACCATCCTGGGCTCCTGTGTGGCCTTCGTCTTCTGGCATCCGCGCCGGCGCCTTGGCGGCGTGACCCATGCCTTGCTGCCCACGCGCCAGCAGGCTGCCCTCGGTACCGCTGCCAATGGGCAATACGTCGATGAATCCCTCACCCTCATGCTAGGTGAGGTTGCCCGTCATGGCGGTGACCTTTCCGGCTACCAGGTGCACGTCTATGGGGGCGGCAACATGTTTCCCCAGATCCTGCGCGGGCGGGTCAGGAATATCGGTGACGTCAATGTCGATGTGGCGTTGGCGCAGCTGGCCCAACAGGGTCTCTGCCCCGTCCGTACTCACGTTCGCGGCGCCGGTCATCGCACGCTGTCCCTGGACCTCACCAACGGTCAGGTGCTGGTACGGCAGGTGGAGCCCGCCCAGGTTACGCCGCCCAAACAGATGGCCCTATAACGGGAGCTTTTGCTTTCTTGGGATCGAGGACCAGGCTCGAGGTTGCTGGGTTTCGATTATGTCGTCAGCAAATCCCAGTTACCGAGTTTGCTCCGCGTCGCTAGCGCGGCTGACTGCTTGGTACCCTGGCTGCCGCCTGGGCCGGGCAGGGCGTCCGGGGAGCGACTTTCTAGGGGGTGGCGAGCCTGCGCGGGACGGGTCAATGCCGAATAGCCCCCGGCCCCGTCATACGGGTCTCAGGGCCCACGATCAGCAGCTTGGCAAACCCTGCATGGTGGCGCACGGCGCTCTCAAGGTCAGCAACGACGGCTTCCTGGGTGCCCAGCAATACGCTGGGCGCCAGCTCTTCCAATAATGCCAGCAACTCCGGCCAGACCGACTCCGGCGTCGCGCCGAGTTCCAGGCGGGGCAGTAGCGGCAGTCCTTCCGCCAGCATGACCTGGGCGTGGCCGTACATGTCGGCATTGGTGAGCCTGACGTCTTGCTCCGGTCCCGACACCAGCAGGATGCGGCGATGACCGAGCGCGAGGAGCTGCCGGGTAGCCCGGGCGATGCGCTGGCCGCGCCCCCGGGCCGAGAGGCAGCGGACCGCTTCGGCGCTGGGGCTCAGGCGTTGCAGCGGGGCGGCGAGGGCGCTGAACAGGTGGACGGCGGGGCGGGTATCCATCGGTTGGCCTCTGCCGCGGCGGTGGGCGGTCAAGAGACTCAGCTTACCGGCGACCGATGGCAGCTTCGTGACAACGCCTTGTCTTAGCGACTACCCAGCGCCTCATGGATAGCCTTGGCCAGCCGAAAGGTACCTTATAGAGGCTTGCGTTCCTCAGCGCGACGGCTAGCCTGCAAAGGTGACGTTCCTTAGTCAGGAGCCTGCGCATGGACAGGTTGCACGAACGTTTGGCCAAACTCGATCCGCCCGTCCGCCATCAACTGGAGCGGCGTAGCGATGGCCTGTTGATCACGCTCATCGAGTCGGATCACAACGCCCAGGTATCGCGCCTGATCAAGGCCGAAGACATGCAGAGCATCGAGCGGATCAATCTGGTTCTGCTGCACGCCATCAATGAACTGCGCCGCAAGGGCGCCCAGGTGCCGCTCGACAAGGACACCGTGCTGTTGACGAGCTTGCCGAGCGACCGGGTAGGGTCTCCTGGCTGAGCGCCAGGCTTAGTCTTCCAACTCCAGATCCAGCAGCGCCGCGCCCAGGCCCTTGCCATGGGCGTCCAGCGCCAGCGAGCGGGTGACGCCGCCGCGCAGGGCGCCGGGTAGCACGAAATTCAGCGCGCCCAGGGCCGGCAACTCGTAGCGGCGCACGGGCGCGGCGTCGGCCGGACGGCTATCGACGAACCAGGCGGCGACCCGTTCCGCGGTGAGCGCCTGGCGCAGGCGCTCGAAGTCTTCGCGGCGATAGGCGATCACCGCCATGTTCGAAATGTCGCCCTTGTCGCCGGTACGGACGTGGGCGATCTCGCGCAATTTCATGGCAGTGTCTCCAGCTCCAGGGTTGGGGTGACGGCCGCACGCGGCCACAGCAGCGAGGCCACGGCGATGACCTCGCGGACCGCCTTGGTGGCGCCGCCACCGCCGGCCGGGCCATTGGTGTAGAGGGTTTCCACCTCGTTACCGATCTGCACCGCCGCCGCCCGGCTGGCGCAGCGGCCGACGACGCGCAGCCGCACCTCCCAGGGTTCGCCAGCGGCCCGGGCCGCCAGGGTTTCCCCATGCAGGGCGTCGCAGCCGATCAGTTCGCAGCGCAGCTCTTCCACCGGTACACCACAGAGTTGCAGGCGCTCGCGCACCACGGCGGCTGCCAGTCGGGCCCGGGCGACGGCGCCTGGGCCGGCGTAGGAGATCTGGCCTTCGCCATGCCAGCCGTCGCGATAGCCCACCGAGACCTTGAGCTGTTCCGGGCGCGGCTTACCCCGGGCACCGCTGACTGCCACCCGGTCGGGCGCCGCCTGCTGCAGGGCAACGCCGGAAAAGTCGGCGGTCACGTCCGGCGTCAGATAGGCCGCCGGGTCATGCACCTCGTAGAGCAACTGCTCGGTACAGGTCGCCGGGGTCACGCAGCCGCCGGAGCCGGCCACCTTGGTGAGGGTCGCCTGGCCGTCGGCGTCCACCTCGGCCAGGGGAAAGCCCAGGCGCGCGAGGTCGGGGACGTCCTTGTAGCCAGGGTCGGCGAAGTAGCCACCGGTGACCTGGCCGGCGCATTCCAGCAGGTGACCGACCAGGGTGCCGCGTCCGCGACGTTCCCAGTCGTCCGCCGCCCAGCCGAATTCGTGCACCAGCGGTGCCAGGAACAGCGAGGGATCGGCCACTCGCCCGGTGATGATGACATCGGCGTCCGCCTGCAGTGCCTGGACGATGCCTTCCACCCCCAGGTAGGCATTGGCCGAGATCAGTCGGTCGCCCAGCTCGGCTAGGGTCTGGCCATTGTCCAGCACGGCGTCGGTGGGCAACTGGGCCAGCACGTCGTCGCCGGCCACGGCGGCGATCTTCAGCCCCGTCACGCCCAGCTCCCTGGCCAGCGCCGCGACCTTGCGCGCCGCAGCGGTCGGATTGGCGGCACCCATGTTGGTGATCACCCGCAACCGCGACCGCCCGGCCTGGCGCAGCAGCGGCAGGATACGGCGCATCCGCGCCTCTAGCAGCGGATCGAAACCCGCTTCGGGATCGGCAAGCCGTGCCTGTTGCGCCAGGGCGATGGTGCGCTCGGCCAGGCATTCGAAGACCAGGTAGTCGAGCCGGCCGTGCTCGGCCAGCTCCACGGCGGGTTCGAGGCGATCGCCGGAATAGCCGGCGCCGCAGCCGATGCGAAGAAGACGGCTCATCTAGAAGACTCCCAGGAGCAGGGCGGTCAGGGTCATCAGCACCGAGGCCGCGAACAGGAAGGGGATGGTGAAGCGCTGGTGATCGGCGAGATCCAATTTGCACAGGCCCACCAGCAGGAAGGTCGCCGGGGTCAGGGGGCTCACCGGGAAGCCGGTGGTGTGCACCCCGAGCAGCGAGGCCTGGGCCACCTGCACCGGATCCACGCCCAGGTTGCGGCCCACCTCGGCGATCACCGGCATGACGCCGAAATAGTAGGAATCCGGATCGAACAGCAGGCTCAGCGGCATGGACAGGAAACCCACTACCGCTGGGATCAACTGGCCATGCCCGGCCGGGATGCCGGCCACCGCCACCTGGGCCATGGCCTTGAGCATGCCGCTGCCCTGCATGATGCCGGTGAAGACGCCGGCGGCGAAGAGGATGCTGGCCATGGTCAGGGCGGTCTTGGCGTGGGCATCGATGCGCGCCTTCTGGGCGTCCACCGAAGGGTAGTTCAGGCTCAGCGCGGCCACGGTACCGAGCATGAACATCACCACCGGATCGACCCAGCCGGCGATCATCACGCCCATCACCACCAGGGTCAGCAGTAGGTTGATCCAGAAGCGGTCCGGACGCCGCAGGGCGCGCTCGGCGTCGCTGAGCACTCGCTCCGGCGCGGCACCGGCCCCGCCGCCGGCCAGCCAGGGCGCCTGGCCGGCCAGGGTCAGGCGCTTCTCCTCGCGCCGCCCGAGCCACCAGGCGCTGGCGAAGACGAAGGCCAGGCCCACCAGCTGCACCGGGATCAGCGGCTGGAACAGCTCGGCCACCGGCACGTGCAGGGCGGCCGACGAGCGCAGCACCGGCCCGGTCCAGGGCAGGAAGTTGACCCCGGCGGCCATGGCCGCCACGCAGGCGAGGATGCGCCGGTCCAGGCCCAGGCGGGTATAGAGCGGCAGCATGGCGGGAATGGTCACCAGGAAGGTCACCGCGCCGGAGCCGTCCAGGTGCACCAGCAGGGCGAGGAGGGCGCTGCCGCAGACGATGCGCGTCGGCCGGGTGCCGACGGTGCGCAGGATGCGGTCGATGATGGGATCGAGCATCCCGGCGTCGGTCATGATGCCGAAGAACAGGATGGCGAAGACGAACATGCCGATCACCGGGGCGACGCCCTTGATGCCGGCGATGATGAAGGCGCTGGTGCCCAGGCCGAAGCCACCGATCAGGGCCGCGGCGATGGGGATGACGATCAGGGCGACCAGGGGCGAAACGCGTTTGCTCATGACCGCGACGAGCAACGTAAGGATGGTGACGACACCGAGCAGGGCGAGCATGGCGGACTCCTTGGACCGTGGCGCGGCAGGCGGGCGCACGGGAGGTTTTGTTGTTGTGGGTCCAGTATTCGAAGACGTCCGATGTCCTGTAAATTGGAATCTTCCGAAGCAGCGTTCAGAAAAACAAAATGAAGAATCTGCTCCAGCATGTGCAGGCCTTTCTCGCCGTGGCCCGCCAGGGCTCCTTCGCCCGCGCCGCGGAGGAATTGCACCTGTCACCCCCGGCGCTCACCGTGCAGATCCAGCAACTCGAAGCCTGGCTGGAAGTACAGCTGCTGGAGCGCACCCCGCGCCGGGTCCAGCTCACCACCGCCGGTGAAGAGCTGCGCGGCCCGCTGGAGCGCATCCTGCTGGACCTGGGCGATGTCCAGACCCACGCCCGCGACCTGGCCGGCCTGCGCCGCGGGCGGATCACCCTGGCGGCCTTGCCGTCCTTTTTCATGGGGCCCTTTCCCGAGTTGCTGAAGACCTTCCAGGCGCGCCATCCGGCCATCGAGATCCGCCTGCAGGACGTGGTGGCCGGGCGGGTCGAGGCGCAGGTCAGGGAAGGGCAGGTGGACCTGGGCATCGGCGTCCGCCCGCGCGCCGTGGGCCTGGACTTCCAGCCGCTGTACGTCGATCACCTGCATCTCTTCGTGCCCCGCGACCATCCTTGGGCGGACCGTGCGGAAATCACCCTGGCCGAACTCGACGCGGTGCCGCTGTTGCTGACCGGTCGCGACAGCAGCGTGCGCGAATGCCTGGACTTCGCCTTCGCCGCCGCCGGCCTGCGCCTGGTGGTGGCGCTGGAGGCCAACTACATGAGCACCTTGCTGGCCCTGGTGGCGGCTGGGCAGGGCCTGGCTTTGCTACCGGAATCGGCCGGTGGCGAGGCCCCGGTGGTGGCCCTGCCGGTCCGCGGCGAGAGCCTGGCCCGGCCGCTGGGCATCCTCACCCCCACCGGGCGCAGCCTCACCCCGGCGGCCCAGGCCTTTGTCGAGTTGCTCAGGGAGCGGCTGCAGGTGCTCTAGTACTCGAAGGGCTGCCCCAGCTCCTGCTGCAGCCAGTCGAGAAAGCGTCGCACCCGGGCGTAGCGCGAGTGCGCCCGGGGAAACACCAAGTGGTGTGCGGCCACCGGTAGGTCGTCATCCTGGGGCAGCACCCGCACCAGATCGCCGCGGGCCAGATAGTCCGCCGCCAGCACCGTGCTTTCCAGGGCGAAGCCCAGGCCATGGCGGGCGGCTTCCAGGCTCATATAGGAACGGTCGAAACTCAGGGTGTAGGGCCGTTCCGGCAGCGCCAGGCCCTGCTGGGCGAACCAGTTGGGCCACTTCATCAGCGTCGCTTCGGACAGGATGAGTTCGCTGTGCAACAGATCCGCCGGCGAGTGGATCGGCCGCTTCTCCAGTAGCTTCGGTGCGGCCAGCACCGCCAAGCGTTCACGCTGCAGGGTGCGGATCTCCAGGTTCGGCCAGTTGGGCAGGCCGTGGCGGATGTCGATATCGACCTTGTCGCGACTGAAATGCAGGGACTCGTAGGAGCAGGAGAGATTGAGCTGCAGGTCGGGATGGCTCTGGCGGAATAGCTCCAGTCGCGGCATCAGCCAGAGCAGGCCGAAGCTCGGCGCCGAGTGCAGGCGCAGGCATTCCAGGCCGGCATCGCTGGTCGCGCGATCCGTGGCCATTGCAAGCCGGTGCAGCACCTCGCTGACCTCTTCCAGGTATTGCTCCCCGGCCGGAGTCAGGGTCATGCCGCGCGCCCCGCGGACGAAGAGGGCGCGACCCACCAGGGCTTCCAGCTTGGCCAGCTGATGGCTGACCGCCGAGGGCGTCAGCGCCAGTTGCTCGGCGGCGCGGGCGACGTTGGCGAAGCGGGCGGTCTGCTCGAAGGCTTGAAGGGCTTTCAGTGGTGGCAGGGAAAGCGGCTTGCCGGAGTCCATGAGGCGTGAGTCCTTTGGCCAGTTCGAAGCTGATTCTTGATCGACCAGGCCAGACTGCCAAGCCGCAGGCGTGAATTTTATTCAGCACGGTCTGACGCAGGCTGCGTTGCTGGGGCCCTGGGGCAGGGGCACGCTGACGACCAGCGATAGACCTCCACAACAACAAGAAGGATAGCGCCATGCCCCTGCACTCCCTGCTGCTGCAAGACAAGATCGCCCTCGTCACCGGTGCCGCCTCCGCCCGCGGTATCGGTCGCGCCACCGCCCAGGCCTTCGCCGCCCAGGGCGCGCGGGTCATCATCCTCGACCTCGATGCCAGCGCCGCTCGCGACGCCGCGGCCAGTCTCGGCGAAGGTCATCTGGGCCTGGCCGCCAACGTGGCCGACGAAGCCCAGGTCAAGGCCGCGGTCGAGCAGGCGCTCGCCCAGTACGGGCGCCTCGATGTGCTGGTCAACAACGCCGGCATCACCCAGCCGGTGAAGACCCTGGAGATCGGCCGCGCCGATTACGACCGCATCCTCGACGTCAACCTGCGCGGCACCCTGCTGATGTCCCAGGCGGTGATTCCGGCCATGCGCGAGCAGGGCGGTGGCAGCATCGTCTGCCTGTCCTCGGTCTCCGCCCAGCGCGGCGGCGGCATCTTCGGCGGCCCGCACTACAGCGCCGCCAAGGCCGGGGTGCTGGGCCTGACCAAGGCCATGGCGCGGGAATTCGGCCCGGATGGCATCCGCGTCAACGCCCTCACGCCCGGCCTGATCCAGACCGACATCACCGGCGGCCTGATGCACGACGAGCGCCGCCAGTCGATCATCGACGGCATCCCCCTGGGCCGCCTTGGCGAACCCCAGGACGTGGCCAATGCCGCGCTGTTCCTGGCCAGCGATCTCTCCAGCTACCTGACCGGCGTCACCCTGGACGTCAATGGCGGCATGCTGATCCACTGATCGCCCCCCTCGTTCTCAACGCTCTGCATCGAAGAGGGCGCCAGCGGCTGCGGCGCCCATAACAACAAGAGATCAGACCATGACTACGCTCACCCTGACGGCAACCGCCTCCGCGCGCGCCAATGCCTATCGCAAGACCGCCTGGCGGCTGATGCCCTTCCTCATGCTGTGCTACTTCTGCGCCTATCTGGACCGGGTCAACGTCGGTTTCGCCAAGCTGCAGATGATGAACGACCTGGCCCTGAGCGAAGCCGTCTACGGCCTCGGCGCCGGCATGTTCTTCCTCGGCTATTTCCTCTGCGAGGTACCCAGCAACATCATCCTGCACAAGGTCGGCGCCCGCCGCTGGATCGCCCGCATCATGATCACCTGGGGCATCCTCTCGGCGATGTTCGCCTTCGTCGAGACGGCCTGGCAGTTCTATCTGCTGCGCTTCCTGCTCGGCGTGGCCGAGGCGGGGCTGGCGCCGGGCCTGCTGCTCTATCTCACCTTCTGGTTTCCCTCCTACCGCCGCGCCCGCATGACGGTGCTCTGGTTCGTCGCCATACCCCTGTCGGGGATGATCGGCGGGCCGTTGTCGGGCTGGATCATGAATCAGTTCGCCGGTGTCCATGGCTGGGCCGGCTGGCAGTGGATGTTCGTCATCGAAGCCATTCCCACGGGAGTGGTTGGCCTGATGGTGCTGGGTTACCTCAAGGACGGCGTGCACCAGGCGACCTGGCTGGACGACGAAGAAAAGGCGCTGATCCAGAAGGAGCTGGCCGAGGACAACCAGCACAAGACCGAACACGCCAACGCGCGCGACTTCATCGGTGATCGCCGCCTGTGGCTGCTGGCCGGCATCTACTTCTGCGTGGTCATGGGCCAGTACGCCATCACCTTCTGGCTGCCGACCCTGGTGCGCAATTCGGGCGTCGCCGATCCGCTACAGATCGGCCTGCTCACCAGCCTGCCCTACATGTGCGCCATCGTCGCCATGCTGCTGGCCGGGCGCAGCGGGGACAAGCACCGCGAACGCCGCTGGCACCTGGTGATTCCCATGCTGCTGGGCGCCTGCGGCCTCAGCCTCGCCGCGGTCTTCGGCCACAACGTCACCCTGTCGATCCTCAGCCTGTGCCTGGCCGCGGCCGGCATCCTTTCCGCGTCCTCGCTGTTCTGGATGCTGCCCACCACGCTGCTGGGCGGGGTCACCGCCGCCGCCGGCATCGCCGCGGTGAACAGCTTCGCCAACCTGGCCGGCTTCTGCTCGCCCTACCTGATCGGCTGGATCACCACCAGCACCGGCTCAAGCGCCATCGGCATGTTCCTCATCACCGGGGTACTGGTGATCGGCGCCACGCTGGTCCTGCGCATCCCCGCCGCCTTGGTCAATCGTTAATCGAGGTACAGCTCATGACCGCTTCTTCGCCATAGCTCGTATTGCCTACGCCGCACGACCGCTACGGCAGCTCCACCACGGCGGTCTGCCAGCAGATCGAGGGCCGGTTGTAGGGGTGGAGGAAAGAGGGCGCCTGCCGTTATCCGGCTAACCAGGCGCCCCAGCCCTCGACGCCGCCGGCCCATCCGGGCAAGGTGAACAGCTGACTTCCACCACCCGCTGTCCGCCATGTCCGATAACGATGACCTCACCCTGCGCAAGCTGGAGATCTTTCTGGCCTTCATGCGCAGCCGTAACCTGGCGCGGGCCGCCGCCGAGCTGGGCACCAGCCATGTCAGCGTGCACCGCGCCATCCATTCGCTGGAGAGCGCCCTGCGTTGTCCGCTGTTCAAGCACGAGGGGCGCACCTTGACGCCGCTGGACGGCGCCTTCGTGCTGGAAGCGCGCGCCGAGCGACTGATGCAGGACCTGGCCGAGACGGTACGGCTCACCCGGCAGGCAGCGGGCTTCTCGGCCGATCGCTTTCGCCTGGGCGCGCTCTATTCGCTGACGGTCAAGACCGTGCCCCAGCTGATCATGGGCCTCAAGCTCAGGCGCAGCGAACTCAATATCGACCTGGTGCTGGGTTCCAACGCCGATCTCGCCGAGCAGCTGCACGATTTCAAGCTGGACGCCATGCTGGTGGCCTTGGACGACGCCGTGGTAAATGCCGACTGCGAGAGTGTGGAGCTGTTCAGCGACGACATCTTCCTGGCCGCACCTAGCGACTCGCCCTTTGCCGACCAGGCCGAGGTGGACCTGCGCGACCTGGCCGGGGTGCCCTTCGTGACCCTGACCCAGGGCTTCGCCACCTTTCGCGACGGCCGCCAGGTGTTCGCCCAGGCCGGCTTCGAGCCGGAGGTGATCATGCAGGTCAACGACATCTTCTCGCTGATGAGCATGGTCAGCTCCGGGGTGGGCTATGCGCTGCTGCCGGGGCGGGTCGAGGCGGTCTACCAGAACCGCCTCAAGCTCTTGCCCCTGGCGCCGCGCTACCGCCTGCAACAGCGCATCGGCGCGGTCTTCCTGCGCAGCCGCGAGCGCGATCCCAATCTGCTGGCCTTCGTTGCCGAGTGCCGGATGTACGCGCGGAGCTAGCCGCCAACGAGCGCGCGGGTCGCCAGGAACAACAGCGACGGACCGAGCAGGCACCCCAGGGCGGTGTAGAAGGCCGCGGTCAGGCAGCCGTAGGGCACCAACCGCGGATCGGTCGCCGCCAGGCCCCCTGCGACGCCGCTGGAGGTGCCCATCAGACCGCCGAAGATCACCGCGGTGCGCGGATTGTTCAGGCCGATGTAGGGCGCCAGGAAGGGCGTGGCGATCATCACCACGATGGACTTCACCAGGCCGGCGGCGATGGACAGCGCCATGACGTCAGAGCTGGCGCCGATGGCCGCACCGGTCACCGGGCCGACGATATAGGTCACTGCGCCCGCACCTATGGTGGTCAGGCTGACCGCGTCGGTGTAGCCAAACGCCAGGGCGATGGCGACGCCCGCGATGAAGGAGGAGAACACCCCCATCAGCAGCGCGATGACACCAGCGATGCCCGCCTCGCGCAGCTCGCGCATGTTGACGCCAAAGGCCGTCGCGGCGATGGCGAAGTCGCGCAGCATGGCGCCACCGAGCAGGCCCAGGCCCCCCAGCAGCGGCAAGTCGACCAGGCCCTTCTGGCCGCCACTGATGACCCCGCCGACATAGGCGAGCAGCAGGCCGAGAAAGATGGCGATGGCCGAGCCGTGCAGGCGACCGCGGGTGAGCTTGTCGGAGAGCCAGTAGGAGACCCACATGATGACGCCGATGATGGCGAAGGACGCGATCAAACCGTAGGACTGGGTGGTCTTGCTCAGGGCTTCGATCAGCATGGCGGTCACCGGGCGGTCTGGCTAAGGGGGGCGGGAGTCGTGGTCGCGGGCTTCTTGCGGCCCAGGCGGTCGAGCACCGGGACCAGTGCGAAGGCGATACCCACAGCCGTCAGGCCGGCGAGGATGGCCATGGGACCGCTGTGCAGGGCGCCCACCACGTTCTGCTGCGCCGCCATGGCGACCACGATGGGAATGTAGATGGCACTCCAGAACTCCACGCCCTGTTCGGTCTTGGCCGCAAGTCCGGTGCCTCGGTTGCTGATCCAACTGCTGAAAAAGATCAGCAGCAACATGGCGATGCCGACACCGCCGACGTTGGCGGGTACGCCGATGAGCCGGCCCAGAACTTCGCCGACGAAGATGCCGGCCAGGGTGCAGAGGGAGAGTAAAGCGACACCGTAGATGATCATTGTTGTTGTCCTCGGTTGTGCTTGGGGTGGGTGAAGCCTGGCACCGCTCTCGCTTTACCCCCTCTCCCTCGGGGAGAGGGCTGGGGTGAGGGCGCTGCTGTGTTTGACGATCTCTTTGGGTCCTGTGTGGTTCGGATGGAAGCCTGGGCACCGCTCTCGCTCTTACCCCCCTCTCCCTGAGGGAGAGGGCTGGGGTGAGGGCAGCCGCCGTGTTCTAAAATCCTTGTCTATCCTTGGTTGTGCTTGGATGGGCTGAAGCCTGGGCACCGCTCCCGCTCTTGCCCCCTCTCCCTTGGGGAGAGGGCTGGGGTGAGGGTAGCCGCCTTGTGCGAAAAGCTCAGTCCAGTCGCGCTGCCTCCTCGCGCCGCAGCGCGTCCAGTGTCTCGGGGTGGGTATCCTGCCAGGCCAGCACCCCGGCCGCGGGCAGCACGCGTTTGGCCAACTGGGTAAGCACACTGCCCGGTGCCAGTTCGATGGCCAGGCGCACGCCGCGCTCGCGCGCGGCCTCCAGGGTGGCGTGCCATTCGATGGGCCGGGCCATGTTGAAGGCCAGGTCGTCGCGCAACTGCTCGGCGCGCACCAGCCGCCGTGCCGAAGTACCGCTGAGATAGGCCAAGCGCGGCGCCCGCAGCTCGACGCCAGTGAAGTCTTGGTTCAGGCATTCGGCGGCTTCCGCCAATAGCGGGCAGTGGGACGGCACGCTCATGGCCAGGCGCTTGGCGGCCGCAGCGCCCTGAAGGCGAGCCGCCTCAGCCAGCACCGCCAGGCCCGCGTCGCTCCCCGCCACCACGTACTGCTGCTCGGCATTGGCGTTGGCCAGATACAGCGGCGCTTCGGGACGCTGGTGGCTGGCGACCAGGCGCTCCACCGCACCTCGACCCAAGCCAAGCACCGCCAGCATGCCGTAGCCGCGTGGATAGGCCGCCTGCATCAGCTCGCCACGCCGCGCTACCAGGCGCAGGGCGTCGGCGAAGTCCAGGGCGTCCGCCACCACCGCTGCGGCATAGGCACCGATGGACAGCCCGGCCACCAACTGCGGCGCCGGACCGCGACTCAACAACAGCCGCGCGGTGGCAACACCGGCGATCAGCAGGCAGAGCTGCACCGCGCGGGTGTGTTCCAGGGCCGTGGCGGTATCCAGGTTCAACGGATCGCTTTCCAGCACCTCGGCCGCTTCCTCCAGGGTACGCCGGACCTCGGCGTGCTCGGGCAGCGCGTGCAGCATGCCGGGGCGTTGGGCGCCCTGGCCGGGAAACTGGAAGAGGGTACTCATGCGGCGTGCTCCCCTGGCCACGGATCGGTCACCAACCGAGGACCGGCAGCGGTCTTGTGCAGCACCCTTGGCGCGTTCCCAGCCCAATCGGCTAAGGCCACGCCGCCGAGCGGGGTTTCCAAGATAATGTCCAGGCGGCACAGCGCCTGCGCCTGCAGGGACGCCAGCAGTGCCCGTGCCTGGTCGCGCGGCAGCGGGGCGGTGCAGCGGATCAGCAGATCCAGATCGCTCCCCTCATGCAACGCGGGCCAGCCTGAGGCCAGCTCGTAGCCGGCGGCACCGGTGGGGCCCCAGGGTAGGCCCAGGTCATCCAGTAACGTTTGCAGGCGGGCCAGGGTGTCGAACACGGGTAGGTCACGGCAACCACTCGAGATTCTCAGGACCTCGGGGGCGCAGTGTTGCAGCACGGCAGCGGACTCCAGCCAGGTCGCGAGCCGCTCGGCCCGAGTAGAGCCGCGCAGGCCGACTGGGATGCAGCCTGTCTCGGGTGCTGCCCGCCGTACCACCACCGGCAGGCCGGCCTGGGCTACCCCTGTTGCCCAGGCCGGAGCTTCTGGTGGGAGGGCATCCGGCGTCAGGCCCCAGAGCAGGTCGTGGGGTCTGTGTTGGGCTTCGCTGCGCTCAACCCAACCTACTGGAGCGCCGTAGGTTGGGTTGAGCGCAGCGAAGCCCAACGATCCCACCATCCGCCCGCTCATCACGCGCTCCATCCCGCCCGCAGCCGCTCGCGCACCTCACGGGAGGCGGCGCGGTTGGCGCCGTCCAGCCGCAGCTTGAGATCGGTGCTACCGCTGGCGAGGACATCCGCCTGGGCCTCGGCCAGGGCCTGGCGGACCCGCTGCAGATCGGTCTCGGTAGGGTGGTCAGGCTGGGCCACTTCCAGCTGGCGCCAGAGCAGGCCCAGGGAGGCATAGCTGTCCAGGTCATAGGCCATGGGTGGAATATCGGCCGCCAGGCGTTCCAGGTCCTCGACACTGCGCAGGGTGACGCGCGCCGCCGAGGCCTTGCCCATCGCATGCACCTGCACCTGGGGATCGCGCAGGGCCAGCAGGCGATTGGCCTGGTAGCCATGGGCGAGAAAGCCGCCGGACATGGCCTTGCCCACCAGCAGCCCCAGCACCGGATGCCCGGCCAGGCGCGCCTCGGCGTAGGCCCCGGCGGCCCCGGCCAGGGCTTGGTGGATGCCATAGGCTTCTTCGCGACGGCCATAGGCCTGGCTGGGCACGTCCACCAGGGCCACCAGGGTGCGTTTTACCGCGCTGTCACGATCCTCGGCGATGGCCTGCTGGATGGCCCGGGCCAGGCCCCAGCCCTCCAGCAGACCCACCTCGCCCTGGCGGGCGCGGGGGAAGGGATTGCCGGCATCCGCTACCACCGCCAGCCAGCGCGCCGGGCGTCCGGCCAGTTCGAGGTCGGCGACGCGTAGGGAGGCGGGCAGGCCGGTAACAGCCTGACCCTGGCCGGCCAAGGCCTCGAACCAGGTCAGGCCGCGTTGTGAGGGCAGGGTGCTCATGGCTGGTCTCCGGCATAGAGGTGACGAACCGCGGCGGCGTCCGCCTGGGGTTCGGTATCGAGATCGGCAAGGCGTGCCAGATAACGGTCGGCTTGCTGACTGCGCAGGGGAGTAGTGACGCCAGCGGCGAACGCCTGGCGGATAGCGTTGGTCACGGCGTTGCTGTCGTCGGCGACGAAAACATCGGCCAGGCCCGTGGCGACCCGCTGTTCGCCGCCGGTCAGGCTCCAGATGAAGGGCCGGTCGCGGGAGTCGTATTCCTCGATCCCGGCTTCCTGCTCGATCACCTGGGGACCGTTGAGCCCCAGCCGTGCCTCGCGGGTGACGATCAACTGACTACACAGCCCCGCGGCGATGGACATGCCGCCAAAGCAGCCGACGCTGCCGGCGATCACGCCGATCACCGGCTGGTGGCTGCGCAGGGCGACGATGGCCGCCTGGATCTCGGCGATGGCGGCCAGGCCCAGGTTGGCTTCCTGCAGGCGCACACCGCCGGTTTCCAACAGCAACACGGCACGGGTCGGGGTGCCAGCGAGGTTGTCTTCCAGCGCCAACTCCAGGGCGCCGGCGATCTTGGCGCCCCCCACTTCGCCCATGCTGCCGCCCTGGAAGGCGCCTTCGATGGCGCAGACCACCGCGGGCTGGCCGTCGATCAGCCCCTTGGCCACCACCACGCCGTCATCGGCCTGGCAGACGATGCCTTGCTTGGGCAGCCAGGGCGACATTAGCCGCTCGAAGGGCCCGACCAGCTCGCGAAAGCTGCCGGCATCGAGCACCGTGCGCGCCCGTTCGCGGGCGCCGAGTTCGACGAAGCTGCGGCTGTGCAGCAATTCCTGCACAGCGGGAAGGGTGGCTTCAGACATGGGCGCTTTCCTCCAGCTCCAGGGTTTCCAGACCCTGCTCCAGGCGCAAGCGGACCACGCCGGGGGTGGCGCCGAAGTCGTGGATGTCCAGGGTCAGGGCCGGCAGGTCGTCACGGGCGGCGAACAGCCGATCGAAGAGGGCGCGCCAGCGCGGTTCGCTGCCATTGACCGAGGTGGTCACCCTAAGGGTGAAGCCAGAGTCGGCAGGTTCGAGGAGGACTTCGAGGTCCCCCGAGCCGACGCAGCCCACCAGGGCACGACCCCGGCGGCGCTGGCTGGCGGGATAGCTGCAGCTGAAATGTTCCATCAGAGGTCTCCAGGGAGCCGTGGCTCCAGGCGATCGACGAGAAGGGTGGCGGCCAGCAGGTCGGCGGCGCCGCCGGGCGAGGCATTGGCGGCCAGCAACTCCCGGTCCAGGGCCAGCAACTGGCGGCGGCCAGCCAGACTGGCGCTGCCACCGGCGTCCAGTACGGCCTGGGCACCTTGGTGCATGGCGCTGAGGGCGGCGGGACCGGCGCGGTGCAGCACGCAGGTGTCGTCCAGCCGGGTCATGATTGCCAGCAGGGCATCCAGGCGGGCGTTCTGCTCGCCGGCACCGGCCTGGCGGCTGGCGCGCAGTTGCGGCAGGCCGCGCCCGTGGATGGCGGGAAAGCCCGCGGCGGCTTCGGCGCGGGCGCCACCGACACCGTAACGCTGGGCGACGCGCTGGCCATGGCTGGGCGCGGTGTGGGGTGCGTCCGGATCGGGCAGGCTAGCCAGGCGACCTGCCGCAAGGCACAAGGCCTGCGCAGAGCCAGGACGCGCCTGTACCGCCGCCGTCACCAGCAGCCCCAGCGCCCAGATGGCGCCACGGTGGGTATTGACCCCGCCGGTGACCTGCAGCATGGCGGCTTCGCCATCGCGACCCAGGCGGCCGATCAAACGGCGCAGTTCCTCCGCGGGCAGCCCCAGCTCGGCGGCTTCGGCCATGGCCTGGAAGCAGGGCCGCAACGCCTGGGCCGAGGTCAGCATCAGGCCCAGGCTGAGGTCCTGGTGGGCACCCTGGCCGCGGCGATCCACCAGGGCCGGCTTGGGTGAGAGTTCGGCTTCGTCTATTAGAGCGGCCACGGCCAGGTCAGCCAGGCGCTCGGCGGGAGACGGGGCAAGACGGGCAAGGGCGCGCATTACCAGCTCCTGAACTTGGCCGGAGGTTGATAGAGGCCGCCGGACCACTCCACCAGTTCGCCGATGCTCTTGGCGGCGAGCAGTTCGCGGCTGGCATCGGTGCGGCGGATGCCGAGGTCTTCCGGCAGGGCCACCAGGCCTTCCTGGCGTAGGCGCCGCGCCTCGGCCGGATCGCTGCGCAGGCCGATGGCGGTGACCCCGGCCACGGCGGCGATCATCGCCCGGCGCTCTTCCAGGGAGCGGGCACGATAGAGGTAGGCGATACCTTCCTCGGTGAGCAGGTGGGTGACGTCGTCGCCATAGACCATGATGGGCGCCAGGGGCATGCCGCTCTTGCGCGCCACCTCCACCGCATCCAGGGTGTCGACGAAGGTGGGTTTGCCGCCTTCCTGGAAGGTCTCGACCATCTGCACCACCAGCTTCTTGCCGCGCTCCAACAGCGCCGGGGCGCTGTCGCCCGTCTGCTGGCGCATGTCCAGCCAGGCCGGGGTGGGGTGGCGGCGACCGTGGGGGTCATGGCCCATGTTGGGCGCGCCGCCGAAGCCGGCCAGGCGCCCACGGGTGACGGTGGAGGAGTGGCCGTCGCCATCCACCTGCAGGGTGGCGCCGATGAAGAGGTCCACGGCGTACTGGCCGGCCAGTTGGCAGAGCAGGCGGTTGGATCTCAGCGAACCGTCGCGACCGGTGAAGAAGACGTCCGGGCGCTGGGCGATGTAGCCCTCCATACCCAGCTCGGTGCCGAAGCAGTGCACGCTTTCCACCCAGCCGCTCTCGATGGCGGGGATCAAGGTGGGATGGGGATTGAGCGTCCAGTGCCGGCAGATCTTGCCCTTGAGGCCCAGGCGCTCGCCGTAGGTGGGCAGGATCAGCTCGATGGCCGCGGTGTTGAAACCGATGCCGTGATTGAGCGACTGCACCTGGTGGCGTTCGTAGATGCCGCGGATCGCCATCATCGCCATCAGCACGTGCACCGGCTTGATGTGGCGCGGATCGCGGGTGAACAGCGGTTCGATATAGAAGGGCCGGTCGGCCACCACCACGAAATCCACCCAGTCCGCCGGGATGTCGACCCGTGGCAATTCGGACACGTCGTCCACCAGTTGGTTGACCTGGACGATGACGATGCCGTCACTGAAGGCCGCCGGCTCTATCAGCGCCGGGCTGTCCTCGGTGCTGGGCCCGGTGTAGATGTTGCCGGCGCGGTCGGCCATGAAGCCGGCGCTGAGCACCACCTTGGGGATCAGGTCCACCAGCAGCCGGGCATAGAGTTCGATATAGGTATGGATGGCGCCCACTTCCAGCAGGCCATCCTCCAGCAGCTGGCTGATCCTCAGGCTCTGGGTGCCGGCAAAGGAGAAGTCCAACTTGCGGGCGATACCGCGTTCGAACAGGTCCAGGTGCTCGGGGCGGCCGACGCTGGGCATGATCAGGTGCAGGTCGTGCAGCTTGGCCGGATCGACCTGGGCCAGAGCGCGGGAGAGGAAGTCGGCCTGCTTCTGGTTGTTGCCTTCCAGCACCACCCGGTCGCCGGGGGCCAGCAGCTGTTCCAGCGCCGCGACGATGGATGCGCTGGGCAGCACCTTGCCATCGGCCAATGCGGCCACCCGGTCCAGGCGCTGCTGCTTGTCGCTGCGGCGCCTGGGGATCCGAGCCGGTGGGGAGGATGTCGTTGTCATTGGGGTCTCCACGAATCACCTGTCGTGGAGTCACCCTAGACCTCGACTGCCGGGCCTTCAATCAACCTGGAAGGTCGATCGTTACGCTGAAGTTAACGTTTTCCTGCCCGGACGGTTGTTTTGCGGGCCAGCGGTTGGGGGCATCCGCGTGGCCCGCGCTCCCCTCAGGTCTTGTCGACCGGGGTGAAGATCGAAGTGCTCTTGGTGAACCAACTGGACGGGGTGACGTTCACGTTGGCGTTATCGTAGCGGAGGCTGTTCTCCACGTTCTTGAGCACCAGGTTGGCTTGGTAGAACTGGTCATGGGCCATGAGCTGGTTGGCCTGGTGGACCAGATCGGCGGTCTGCTCGGCCGGCAGCACGGCGGTGGAGTAGTCCACGTCGACACCGGCCACCTTGAGGATCTCGGCAGCGCCCTTGGTATCGCCCTGCTGGATCTTGTCGCTGGCCTGGGCCACGGCCTGGTTCTTGGCCGGGGTGGCGACGTAGTCGTCCTTCAGGGTCATGCCGCTCCAGATCGGCAGCCAGGCGGTGGCCTTGGCGTCTTGCTCCGCCACCTTGACGGCTTGGCCGTTCTGGCCCCGCAGATCCTTGGCCGGCTTCATATAGGCGGTGTTGTCGGTCTGGGCCAGGTGCAGCGCGGTTTCGGCGGCGTTCAGTTGCTGTTTGGCCTGGTCGGTCTGGCCGTTGAACAGATCCTGGCGGGCGGCGACGACGTCCATGAAGGCCTTCTGGCCTTGCTGGGAAATCGCCGGCAGGGTGGCGACCTGTTGGCTGGCGACGTCGGGGCGGGCATCGGCGAAGGCGGCGCTGGAAAACAGCGAGGCGATGGCCACGACGAGAATGCCTTTGGTGAAACGACGATTGAGGTTCATGTGCTTCTCCCGAATACGAAAGTAACTGGAACCGCGAAGGTATCGGGCAGGGCTGCGAGATACCGTGAGGTCAGTGTCGATCCGGCGAGCTTAACGAACGCTTAGCTAGCTATCGGTAAATGTAACTAGATTTTTCGTCGTGGGTGGGGCATCGGAAGGCGGTCACCACAGCTCATCCGTGGCGACCTCCTACTACCCGATAAGGGATTTAGCGCACCAGGCAGGGCCGCTTGTTATCGAACGTCCAATTGGGCGAGAGGAATTGCATGGCCAGGGCATCGTCGCGCGCGCCGAGGCCCTTGGCCTTGTACAGCTCGTGGGCCCGGGCCAGGGCGTCCAGATCCAGCTCCACGCCCAGGCCACCCTGCTGCGGCACCGCTACTAGGCCGCCCTTGATTTCCAGGGGCTGCCGGGTCAGGCGCTGGCCGTCCTGCCAGATCCAGTGGGTGTCGATGGCGGTGATCTTGCCCGGTGCCGCAGCGGCGACGTGGGTGAACATGGCCAGGGAGATGTCGAAGTGGTTGTTGGAGTGCGAACCCCAGGTCAGGCCCCAGTCGTTGCACATCTGGGCGACGCGAACCGAGCCCTGCATGGTCCAGAAGTGCGGATCGGCCAGGGGGATGTCCACCGATTGCAGCTGGATGGCATGGCCCATCTGGCGCCAGTCGGTGGCGATCATGTTGGTGGCGGTGGGCAGGCCGGTGGCGCGGCGGAATTCGGCCATCACCTCGCGGCCGGAATAGCCGTTCTCGGCGCCACAGGGATCCTCGGCATAGGCCAGCACGTGGTGCTGGTCGCGGCACAGGCGGATGGCTTCCTTGAGCGACCAGGCACCATTGGGGTCCAGGGTCACGCGCGCCTCGGGGAAGCGTTCGGCCAGGGCGGTGACCGCCTCGATCTCGGCATCGCCACTGAGCACGCCGCCCTTGAGCTTGAAGTCCTTGAAGCCGTAGCGGTCGTAGGCGGCTTCGGCCAGGCGCACTACGGTCTCGGGGGTCAAGGCTTCCTCGTTGCGCACGCGGAACCAGGCGTCGTCGCTCTCGGCTTCGCTGCGGTAGTCCAGGGTGGTCTTGTTGCGGTCACCGACATAGAACAGATAGCCAAGCATCTCCACGGCGTCGCGCTGCTGGCCTTCGCCGAGCAGGGCGGCCACCGGCACCTCCAGGTGCTGGCCGAGCAGGTCGAGCAGGGCGGCTTCCAGGGCGGTGACGGCATGGATGGTGATGCGCAGGTCGAAGGTCTGCAGGCCGCGCCCACCGGCATCGCGCCCGGCGAAGGCCTGGCGCACCTGGCCGAGGATGCGCTGGTACTGACCCAGCGGCTGGCCGATGAGGAATTGGCGAGCGTCTTCCAGCGTCTGGCGAATGCTCTCGCCGCCGGGCACCTCGCCGACGCCGGTGCGACCGGCGTTGTCCTTGAGGATCAGCACGTTGCGGGTGAAGTAGGGACCGTGGGCGCCGCTCAGGTTGAGCAGCATGCTGTCCTGGCCGGCGACGGGCACGACTTCCAGGGAGGTAACCACCGGGGTGCTGCTGTGCAGGGCGGGGGTGGCGTTGAATTGCGTCATGGTCGGGTTCCTTGTCGATCAGCGAGAGGTTTCAGCGGCGAGGGGCGCTTCGGTGGGCGGCGTGGCGACGCCGCGCAACTCGACCCGCTTGATCTCGCCGACGATGAACAGGTAACTGATGGCCGCCACCAGGGCGTTGGCGCCGACGAACACCAGGGCCATCTTGAAGGAGCCGGTAGCGGCGATGATGTAGCCGATGATGATCGGGGTGGTGATCGAGGACAGGTTGCCGATGGTGTTGAACAGGCCACCGGAGAGACCGGCGATCTGCTTGGGAGAGGTGTCCGAGACCACCGCCCAGCCCAGGGCGCCGATACCCTTGCCGAAGAAGGCCATGGCCATGAAGCCCACCACCATCCAGTCGGCGTCGACGTAGTTGCAGAGGATCATGCTCATCGACAGCAGCATGCCGGCGACGATGGGCGTCTTGCGCGCCACGCTCAGGCTGTTGCCGCGGCGCAGCAGCCAGTCGGAGATCACCCCGCCCAGCACGCCGCCGATGAAGCCGCAGATGGCCGGCAGGGAGGCGATGATGCCGGCCTTGAGGATGGTCATGCCGCGTTCCTGTACCAGGTACACGGGGAACCAGGTCAGGAAGAAGTAGGTGAGGGCGTTGATGCAGAACTGGCCCAGGTAGATGCCGGCCATCATGCGATTGGTCAGCAACTGGCCGATGTAGCTCCACTTGGGGCCTTCGCTCTTCTTGCCGGGGGTGTCCAGGTCGACCAGGCCGCCGTTGCTGGCGATGTACTCGACCTCGGCGGCGTTGGCGCGCGGATGTTCGCGGGGGCTATAGATCACCGCCATCCAGACCACCGAGAAGGCGATGCCCAGGGCGCCCATCACCACGAAGACGTGCTGCCAGCCGAAGTGGTAGACGATCCAGCCCATCAGCGGCGCGAACAGCACGGTGGCGAAGTACTGCGCCGAGTTGAAGATCGCCGAGGCGGTGCCGCGCTCCTTGGTGGGGAACCAGGCGGCGACGATGCGGGCATTGCCGGGGAAGGAAGGCGCTTCGGCCAGGCCGACCATGAATCTCAGGGCGAACAGCAGGAACACCGCGGTGCCGATGCCGAATTCACCGATGTAGCCTTGCAGCATGGTGAACACCGACCAGGTGAAGATGCTCGCCGCATAAACCTTCTTCGAGCCGAAGCGATCGAGCAGCCAGCCGCCGGGAATCTGGCCGAGCACATAGGCCCAGCCGAAGGCGGAGAAGATGTAGCCGAGGGAGACGGCACTGATGCCGAGGTCTTTCTGCAGGCTGGAGCCGGCGATGGAGATGGTGGCGCGGTCGGCGTAGTTGATCGTGGTCACTACGAAGAGCATGAACAGGATCAGATAGCGGACGCGGGTCTGCTTGGTTTCGTGCATGAAAAGCTCCCACTGGTTTGTTTTTGTGTGCGGGCTAACGTTGTGTAGCGGGCTTAAGTTGTAAGTCGTCTGACAACGATAGCGCTATCATTAAACAGATAACGCGAGCGTTCAACCGCTAATCGGTGAGTGGGTGCAAAAAAGTCGCTAGGAGCTCTGGCGTTCGAGCAATTCGAATCCGGTATCGAAGCGGACCGCCGTCCGCTCACCGGCGAGGCGGTTGAGCAGCGACTGGGCGACGCGGCGCCCCATGGCGTCGGCATTGACACTGACCGTGGACAGCGCCGGGGTGGCGAAGCGACCGTTGGTGGTATCGCCGAAGCCGACCACCCCCAACTGCTCGGGGATGCGCAGGCCGCGACTGCTGGCCTCGGCGCACACGCCGAGGGCGAGGGTGTCGGAGCTGCACAGCACCAGCTCCGGTGGCTCCGGACGTTCCAGCAAGCGGGATAGGCCGATCCGACCGACTTCCCAGGTGGCGGGTAACGGCAGGATTTCCCTGGGCAGTTCGGTGATCCCCAGTTCGGCCAACCGCGCCTGCAGCGCCAGGTTGCGGCGCAGGGCGCGGGGATCGTCCACCGAGATCACCCCGAAACGGCGATAGCCGCGGGCGACGAAGTGATCGGCGAGCGCTATGCCGACCTGCTCATGGGAAAAGCCGACCTGCATGTCCAGGGCCTCTTCGCTGAGATCCCAGGCTTCCACCACCGGGATGTTAAGGGCCGCCAAGCGCTCGCGACTGGCCGGGGTGTGCAGGGTGCCGGTAAGGACGATGCCATCGGGCCGGCGGCCGAGGATGGCTTCGAGCAGTTCCTCTTCCTTTTCCGGCGAATAGCCGGTGGGACCGATCAACGCCTGGTAGCCCGCCTCGGTGAGGTGCTCCATGAGCGTCTGCACCACGGTGGCATAGATGGAGTTGGCGATGGTGGGCAGCAGGATGGCCACCAGCTTGCTCTTGCTGGAGGCGAGGCTCCCCGCCAGCAGATTGGGCACATAGCCCAGTTCCTTGACCACTGCCAACACATGCTCGCGAGTGGCTTCGCTTACCAGCGTGGGTCGGTGCAGCGCGCGCGAGACGGTGATGGGCGACACCCCGGCGGCGAGAGCGACTTCGCGCACGGTGAGGGGCAGCTCGGAGCTGCCGCTCTGCTGGGCGAGTTCACGGCGGGATTTCCTGGCCAAGACGGCTCCTTGGAAGGGCGAGGCCGTCATTATGGAAGCAAGCGACAGGGCTGGCCATGGGCACGGGTTCTGGTGTCCGAGACAGCAAGGGTACGGCGAAAGGCTATGCCGCGATTCTATTCAGACCCTGGATGGCCGCCCCAGCTCCCGTCACCGGGTGCATTTCGGTGACGGGTCGGCCTCAGCCCTTGGCGGGCGCCGGGCCCGTACTGCGCGGACCAGCACCGTGGGTTGGCCATGCCAGCCACGACCGAGATCGGCGCGGCTGCTGCCGGTGACCAGCCGGGCTTCCTGGCTCAGAGGGACGTCCACCTCGGTGGCGACCCCGTGCACGAGGAAGTCCTCGGCGGACTCCGGATCAGTAGGTATGAGAGGGCGGCTGGGACTCATCCAGCGGGCGATAGCGAGCCAGGTTGGCCAGCGCCGCCTGGCGGAACAGGCTGATGTCGATGCCGACGGCGACGAACTGGCAACCCCAGTCGCGATAGCGCCGGGCATCGTCTTCCTGGGGCGCCAGGATGCCGGCCACCTTGCCGGCGGCCAGGGTCGCCTCGATGGCCGTGCGGATGCGCGCCTGTACCTCGGGGTGGCCCGGATTGCCGGCATGGCCCAGGCCGCTGGAGAGGTCCGCCGGCCCGACGAAGATCGCATCCACGCCCTCCACCGCGGCGATCTCGGCGACGTTGTCGCTGCCCAGGCGCGACTCCACCTGGACGATCAAGCACAGCTCGGTATGGGCGGTATGCAGGTAGTCCGGGACCGCATCCCAGCGGGTGGCCCGGGTCAGGCCACCGCCGACCCCGCGGATACCGTGGGGCGGATAGCGCATCGCCCGCACCAGGGCGCGGGCCTGCTCGGCGGTCTCCACCATGGGTACCATCAGCGTCTGCACGCCGATGTCGAGCAACTGCTTGATCAGTACCGCATCGCCGGTCACGCAGCGCACCACCGGCGCCGTGGGGTAGGGCGCCACCGACTGCAACTGGGCGAGGATGCTCGGCACCGTGTTGGGGGCGTGCTCGCCATCGATCAGCAGCCAGTCGTAGCCGGTGCTGGCGGCGATCTCCGCGGCATAGCCGGTGGCGAAGCCGGCCCAGAGGCCATAGAGGGTGTCGCGGCCCGTTAGGCGGGTCTTGAAGGGATTGCGGGGCAGGTCCATGACAATGGTCTCCAGGGGAATTAAGAAGGGGTGTCGGGCAGGCGCACCAGCAGGCCGTAGCTCAGGGCACCGGCCACCGCGATGGCGGCGGCGATGCCGAGGGCGAGGCCGAAGGAACCGGTCTGCTGGACGATCATGCCGGTGATGACCGGGGCGAAGGCGCCGCCGAAATAACCACCGAAATTCTGGATGCTGGCCAGCGAGGCCACCTGGTGCGAGGGCACGGCGACGCTGACCAGCGACCAGGTGCCGGCTATCGCCACGTTGAGGCTGAACAGTGCCAGACTGAAGCAGAGGATGACGCTGCCGATGCCGGTCACGCCGGCGCTGCACAGGGCGAATAGCCCGGCCGCGGCCAGGCCGCCACAGATCGGCAGCTTGCGGCTGAAGGCCAGGCTGCGCCCGCTGCGGGTCAGGCGATCCACCAGCAGGCCGCCGCCGATGACACCGCAGGCCCCGGCCAGGAACGGCAGGCTGGCCACCCAGCCGGCCTGGGCCAGGGACAGGTGGTGGACCCGTTCCAGGTAGGCGGGCAGCCAGGTCAGGAACAGCGACAGCATGTAGATGATGCCCACGTAGCCGATCACCACGCCCCAGGTCAGGCGCCGGCGAAACAGGCCCAGCCAGTCGGTGAAGGTCAGTCGCTGGCCGGCGTCCCGGGCCGCCAGGCCCGCATCCAGGTGCGCTCGCTCGGCGGCGTCCAGCGCTACCTGCACCCGGTCGCGATAGCTCAGGTACCAGAGCACTGCCACGGCGATGCCCAGTACGCCCATGGCGATGAACATCTGCCGCCAGCCGAGCCACAGCAGCAGGGCGGTGAGGATCGGCTGGGAGATCGCCGGCCCCAGGGAAGAGGACAGGTTGAAGATGCCCGAGGGCAGGCCGCGCTCACGCACGTTGAACCACTCGCTGACCACCTTGGCGCCGGCCGGGAATTGCGGCGCCTCGCCGATGCCCAGGCCGACGCGGGCGAGGATCATCAGGTGCAGGCTGCTGAGCAGCCCCAGCACGCCCTGGGCGAGGGACCAGAGGCAGATGCCCAGGCCCAGCGTCAGGCGCGCGCCGAAGCGATCCAGCAGGCCGCCGATGGGCAACTGGGCGAAGGCGTAGGCCCAGGCGAAGGCCGACAGCAGCAGGCCCATCTCGGTTGGCGTGAAGCCCAGCTCGCCACTGATGGTCTGGTTGGCGATGGCCAGGGTGCTGCGGTCCAGGTAGTTGACGAAGCCGGCCAGCACCAGCAGCGTCAGGGCGATCACCTGCACGCGCTTCAGTCGTGCGCTCTTGGGGGGTAGCGGCGTCGCGGCGGGTCTTGTCTCTGGCAGCGGGGCCGCCAGGGTCTCTTGGGTCGCTTTCATCCAGCCCTCCCGGGCAAGGCCTCAGTGGTGATAGGGACGTTCCAGGGCGCACTCCGGATTGAGGCGCACGCCGAAGCCGGGTCGATCCAGCGCCGAGGCGCGCAGGCGGCCGCGCACCGGGACGGGTTCGTCGAGGAGTTGCGGATGGAACATGGGCACCACCTCGTCGGCCTTGGGCGCCATCATCAGGAACTCGGCGAAGGGGCTGTTGGTGCGGGTGATGACGAAGTGATAGCTGTAGACCGAGGAGCCGTGGGGCACTACCAGGGCGTTGTGGGCATCGGCCAGGGCCGAGATGCGGATCAGCTCGGTGAGGCCGCCGCACCAGCCCACGTCGGGCTGGAGGATGTCGCAGCAACCCATCTCCAGCAGCAGGCGGAAACCCCAGCGAGTGGCCTCGTGCTCGCCGGTGGTCACCAGCATGCCGCGTGGCACGTTGCGTCTGAGTTCGGCGTAGCCCCAGTAGTCGTCCGGTGGCAGCGCCTCTTCGATCCACTTGAGACCGAACTGCTGGGCGCCCTGGGCCAGGCGGGTGGCGTAGTTGAGGTCCAGGCTCATCCAGCAGTCGAGCATCAGCCAGAAGTCGTCGCCGACCCGCTCGCGCATGGTCGCCAGGGCCTCCAGGTTCTTGCGCAGGCCTTCCTCGCCCTCGGCCGGGCCGTGCTGCAGTGGCAGCTTGCCGCCGATGAAGCCCATCTCCTTGGCCAGGTCCGGCCGGGCGCCGGTGGCATAGAACTGCAATTCGTCACGCACCGCGCCGCCGAGCAGCTGGTGCACCGGCTCCTGGCGCAGCTTGCCGAGCAGATCCCAGAGCGCGAGATCCACCCCGGAAATGGTGTTGAGCACGATGCCCTTGCGCCCGTAGTAGAGGGTGGAGAGATACATCTGGTCCCAGATCTTCTCCAGGTCGGTGACCTTGGCGCCTTCCAGGAAGCGCGCCAGGTGCCGCTCGACGATGAAGGCGCCCAACTCCCCACCGGTGGTGACGGCGAAGCCGACGGTGCCGTCGCTGGCCTCCACTTCCACCACCAGGGTGCCCAGCACATTGATGCCGAAGCTGCGCCGGCTCTGGCGGTATTCCGGGTACTTGGCCATGGGCGTGGCGATGTGGTCGTCGATCCAGTGGCCGTCGCCCTGGTCGTGGTAGTCGGCGCCGCCGCCGCGAAGGGTGTAGGCGCGCACCTGCTTGATGGTGGGTAGGGTCATGGCGAGGCTCCCTTAGTGACTGGGCGTGAGCTGGGGTTGGGGATCGGCTTGGTCGCGCTGGCGCAGGCCGAGGATCAGGGCGGCTGCCACCAGGGTGGTGCCGGCGAGGAGATAGAGGCCGGCGCCTGGGGCGGCGAAGGTCACCTCGGCCCAGCGCTTGGCGAGGGGGGCGATGAAGCCGCCGATGGCGCCGCAGGTGTTCATCAGGGCGATACCGCCGGCTGCGGCATGGCCGCGCAACTGGTCGGACGGAAAGGTCCAGAACAGCGGCTGCACGGCGATGAAGCCGGCGGCGGCGAAGCACAGGGCGATCAGCGCATAGAGCGGCGAGAAGGTCACCGAGGCGGCGATGCCCAGGCCGGAAAGGGCCAGGGTGGCGGCCGCGGTGCGGCGGCGCTCGCCGGTGCGATCCGACCAGCTCGGGATCAGCCAGGCGGCGAGCAGGGCACAGACCCAGGGAATTGCCGAGACCAGGCCGACCAGCAGCCCGACCTTCTGCCCGAGCAGGCCGGCTACCTGGGTCGGCAGATAGAAGACCACGCCATAGACGCTGGCCTGGATCAGCAGGTAGATGCTGCACAGCAGCAGGATGCGCGGCTGGCCGAGTAGGCGCAGCAGACCGCCATGGTGCGGCTTGGCGGCGTCTTCGGTATCCAGGGCCTGTTGCAGGGTCTGCTTTTCAGCGTCGCTCAGCCAGCGGGCATCGCGCGGCCGATTGTCCAGGTAGAGCCAGGCCCAGACGCCCACCAAGCTGGCCAGCACACCCTCGACCAGGAACAGCCACTGCCAGCCATGCAGACCGCCGAAGCCGTCGAATTCCAGCAGCAGCCCCGACAGCGGACTACCGAAGATGAAGGCCAGGGGCGCGCCGAAATAGAAGAAGCCCAGCGCCCGGGCGCGATAGCGCGAGGGAAACCAGTAGGTGAGGTAAAGGATGACGCCGGGAAAGAAGCCGGCTTCGGCCACCCCGAGCAGAAAACGCAGCACATAGAAGGCCGTCGCCGTGTGGGCGAACAGCATGGCGGCGGAGATCAGGCCCCAGCTGACCATGATCCGGCACATCCACAGCCGGGCGCCGACACGGTGCATGATCAGGTTGCTGGGAATTTCGAGAAAGGCATAGCCGACGAAGAAGACCCCGGCGCCAAAGGCGAAGGCCGCATCGGAGATGCCGGTGTCGGCCTGGAAGGCGACCTTGGCGAAGCCCACGTTGGCCCGGTCGAGAAAGGCCATGACGTACATCAGCAGCAGGAAGGGCAGCAGGCGCCGGGTGACCTTGGCGACCAGCCCTGGAGACAGGGTGGTATGCATGGCGATCTCTCTTGTTGTTGTGATTCGGCCACGGGTCAAGGTAGTCGCAGTTGCAATGCCGGAATAATCGCTTTTTGTTTAGGACCGATACCCTTAGGGTATCGGTACGCGAAAAGGGCGCGACCAGAGCCTTGCCACGCTCAGGACGCGCACGCGTCGCCGATCACGCCACCAGGACGCTGCCGATGAACGCCTCCCCGCATGCCCGCGCGCTGTTCAATCGCCTGCGCTACAAGCACCTGTTGATGCTGGTGACCCTGGCTGGTACCCGTAACCTGCACCGGGCCGCGGAAGCCCTGCACCTGTCCCAGCCGGCGACAACTCGGATGCTGCAGGACGTCGAGGAGGCCTTTGGCTGCGCGTTGTTCGAGCGAAAGGCGCGCGGTTTGCGCCCCACGGCCCTGGGCGAGCAGGTGGTGGACTTCGCTCGCCGCGCCCTGAGCAGCCTGGATCGCTGCACCGAGGATCTCGATGCGCGGCGCTTGGGCGGCTACGGTCATCTGGCGGTGGGTGCCATCATGGGCGCCTTGCCCGATCTGGTGGTTCGCGCCATCGCCGAGAGCAAGGCGCGCCAACCGGGCTTGCAGTTGCGCATCCTCGGCGATACCAGCGACCAGCTCACCGAGTTGCTGGAGCAGGAGCGGATCGATGTCGCCATCGCCCGCTTCACCAGCCCGGCCGATCTCGGGCGCTTCACCTTCGAGCCGTTGGGTAATGAGCACCTGGCGGTGGTGGTCCGCACCGGGCATCCCCTGGCCGGGCGCGCCGTACCGGATCTGGCCGAACTGGTCGAGGAGTGGCCCTGGATCCTGCAACCCGAGGCGAGCCCGGCGCGGGTCGCCCTAGAGGCTGCCTTCGCCCGCCGCCAGCTACCGCCCCCGGCGGACATCATCGAGTGCGGCTCGGTGTTCGCCATGCTGCAACTGGTGCAGATCACCGACGCCATCCTGGTGCTGACCGAGGCCGTGGTGCGCGATCATCTGCGTACCGGCCTCATGGTGCCGCTCGACCTCGAGATCATCGAACCCCTGACACCCTTCGGCATCCTGCTGCGGGCGGGGCAGGTGCCGGGCACGGCCCTGCAAGGCTTTCTCGAGCTGCTTAGGCGGCAGGCGGGCAACGCTAACGGTTGAGTCCGGCCGGGGTATCCATGGGCCGCGCCGCGCAAGCCAGAAATATTTTCCTAAGCCTGTTGTTTCTTCCCTGATAAATCAGTATCTTAGCGGCCGCTGGTGCAGAGAACCCCGCTGAACAGGTTCTCCGCTCAAGCCAGCCGGATGCCGCAAGGCTTCCATGCGCAGCGGTAGTTCAGTCGGTTAGAATACCGGCCTGTCACGCCGGGGGTCGCGGGTTCGAGTCCCGTCCGCTGCGCCATATAAAGCTCCAGAACTCGCTCTGGGGTATCGAAGAAAGCGGCCCTGGTGGCCGCTTTTTTTCGTCCCGCCTTTTTGTCGCCCCGTCTTGCGGCGGCGAAACCGCTGCGCTTCGCCGACCTCCAATAGTCATCGTCGATGCGTAGGAAGGGTCATGAAGATCGCCTGTCTGGGCTGGGGTTCGTTGATTTGGAAGCCGGCGGAATTGCCGGTCGCCTCGGACTGGTTCGCCGATGGCCCCTGGCTGCCCATCGAATTCGCCCGGGAGGGCGATAGCGGCGAGCTGGCCACGGTGCTCTGCGACGGCGTGGCCGAGGTGCAGGTGCTCTGGGCCCTGCTGAGCGTCGACGATCTGGACGCCGCCCGCGAAGCCTTGCGTGAACGCGAGGGGGTGCCCAGCGAGCAACCGGAGTGTATCGGCAGTTGGCCGGCGGGGCCGGATACGGCCTTCCAGGACGTCATCGGCGACTGGGCGCGAAAGCAGCAACTGGACGCCGTGGTCTGGACCGCCTTGCCCCCGCGCAGCGGTGGGCTCAACCAGCGCATGCCTTCGCCCGAGGCGGCTCTGACCTACCTGCGCACCCTCGACCCGGAACGTCAGGCTCACGCCCGGGATTACATTCGCCGTACGCCAGTGGCCATCGATACCGCCTACCGCCGACTGTTCCAACGGACTTTCGGTTGGCGACCGGTGGCCGAGGCCAACCTGGACGAGGAGCGCCGCGCCTAGCGGGGATAGCCAGGGGCCACCCCGCTCAGCGCCTGCGAGCGGTTCTTTCGTCACCGCGACGACCACGCCTTGATCCGGACCGGCGGGCGCAATCCGCCTGCCGCGCTTCGTCACGTCCAGCAGCCTGCTTCTCCGTCTCTCTCTCGGTCGCCACCTTGCCCCCTCGAACGACCGCTCCCGATGGGCTCCTCGAAGCGCCAGCCCTCCCTGAGCGCGGCTATTTCCGTGACGGCAATCATGAATCCCCTCTTGCGTAACGGCACGAGAAGTGTAGATTGCACATAACTTTACGGATAAACGTAAAGATGGAAAGCACTTTACAGGGTTAGCAAAGGACGGACCTCATGTCTGAACTCAAGTTTGCAACACGGCTGAACTCGTTCGCCTCCGGGGCGCATCTCTATTGGCCCGAGCAGCAGGGCAAGCCGTCGGTGCTGCAGATGGTGGCCCGCGCAGGCACCGCCAAGGGGCTGACGCACCTCGATCTCAATTATCCGCAACACCTCACCACCGACATCCAGACCCTGAGGCACGGGATCGAGGATGCCGGACTGGCGGTCAATGGCATGCAGATGCGCTGGGATGCTCCCCAGTTCAAGATCGGCGCCTTCACCCACCCCGACGCCCGTATCCGTCGCGAAGCCATCGAGCTGACCAAGCGGGGCATCGATGCCGGGCGCGAATTCGGGGCGTCCTTGATGACCCTGTGGATGGGGCAGGACGGCTTCGATTATTGCTTCCAGGCCGACTACAAGAAGCTCTGGGAAGACGCCGTCAGCGCCGTCCGCGAGGTGGCGGAATACGCGCCGGACGTGGACGTCAGCATCGAATACAAGCCCAACGAGCCGCGCGCCTACAGCATCTTCCCCAATGCCACCACCTGCTTGCTGGCCGTGGAAGAAGCCGGCTGCGCCAACCTGGGTATCACGCTGGACTTCGCCCACGTGCTGTTCGCCAACGAAGTCCCGGCCTTTGCCGCGGCCATGGTGGCCCGCCGCTCCCGTCTGCTGGGGCTTGATCTCAACGATGGCTGGGGCAAGCGCGACGACGGCCTGATGGTCGGCTCGGTCAATCCGCGCGCCACGCTGGAATTCCTCTGGCAGATGCAGCGCGACGGCTACCAGGGCGCCTATTACTTCGACACCTTCCCGGATGCCAGCGGCCTGGACCCGGTCCGCGAGGCCGAAACCAACATCGCCACGGTGAAGCGGTTGCTCAAGCTTAGCACCCGGCTGAATGACAACCCGGCATTGGCGGAAGCCATCAGCCGCCAGGACGCCGTCGCCTCGCAACAGATCATCAACGACCTCCTGCTGGCGAGCTGATCGCTCACCCGCCGCGCTTTTCCAACGCTCAACCCCCAACAATAAGAACAGAAGGCTGAAAAATGAAAAGACTGTTGCTCTCCGCAGTGGTATCTGCAGTGCTGTGCGCCAGTGTCCAGGCCGCCGACTTGGCCCCCTTGAAGTCAGACAGCGAGCCGGATCGGACCGACTGGTCCCAGCTCGACAGCCGCTACGGACCTCTGCCCAAGGTCGACAAGCCGCTGAAAATCGGCGGAGTGTCCAAGACCCTGACCAACGAATACTGGCGTCTGCTCGGCCAGGGTTATCAGAGCGCGGCGAAGAAGTACGGCGTCACCGTGGAATACCAGGCGGCCGCCAACGAGGACGATCAACTCGGCCAGTTGTCCATCGCGGAAACCATGCTGTCCCAGGGCTTCAACGGCTTGCTGGTGTCGCCGCAGACCGACATCAACCTGGAGCCGGCGCTGCAGACCGCCAACGACAAGCGCATTCCCCTGGTCAACGTGAACGATGCCGTGATGCCCAACGCCCCCCACTATGTGGGTAACGTGCAGAAGGACAACGGCGTGCGGGTGGCCAGGTGGTTCATCCAGCATCATCCCCAGGGTGGCAAGCTGGCGGTGATCGAAGGTCAGCCCGGCGTCTATGCCGCGGGTCAGCGCACCCTTGGCTTCAAGGAGACCCTCGCGCCGAACAGCGCCTTCAGCGTGGTGGCCAGCGTGCCGGCCAACTGGAGCCGCGAGCAGGCCTACAACGCTGCCTCGACCATCCTGCAGCAGCATCCCGACCTGATCGGTTTCTATGCCAACAACGACACCATGGCCCTCGGCGTCGTCGAGGCGGTGCGGGCGCAGAACAAGGCCGGGCAGGTCGCCATCTTCGGCACCGACGGCATTTCCGATGCCTACGCCTCGATCAAGCGCGGCGAACTGACCGGCACCGTGGACAGCTTCCCCGTCCTCACCGGGGAGGTCGCCATGGACGTGATGCTGCGGCTGATCAATGGCCAGCAGGTCTCGCGGGTCGTGGCGACGCCCCAGGCACTGATCACGCGGGACAACGCCGAGGCCTTCTCGACCAAGGACAACGAGAAGCTGCGTCAACTGCTGACGGCTCAATAGGCCGGACGGAGGGGAGCATGGAACAGTATCGCTTGATGATGCGGGGCATCAGCAAAACCTACGGTAACGCCGCCGCTTTACAGAATGTCGACTTCTGCGTGAAGCCCGGCGAGGTGCATGCCCTGATTGGTGAGAATGGCGCGGGAAAATCCACCCTGCTCAATATTCTCTCCGGCGTCCGCGCGGCCGATGAGGGGGAGATCCTCGTCAACGGCCAACCGGTGCAGATGAAAACTCCGCTCAGCGCCCGCCAGGCGGGGATCGCGATGATCCATCAGGAATTGCAGCATGTTCCAGAGCTCTCGGTAGCGCAGAACATGTTTCTCGGCCGCCCACTGACGAAGGCGGGCGGCTGCCTGGTCGACAAGTCGGCGCAGCTCACCCGCGCCAGGCAGATCCTTGCCCAGCTCGATCCCAGCATCGATCCCGCTAGTGCGATCAAGCATCTCAAGGTCTCTCAGCAGCAGATCGTCGAGATCGCCCGGGCGCTGCTCGACGATGCCAAGATCATCGCCATGGATGAACCCACCTCCAGTCTGACGCCGCGGGAATTCGAGCGGCTGGCGGAGCTGATCGGCGAGCTGAAGGCCATGGGGGTCTCGCTCATCTACGTCTCGCACAAGATGAACGAGATCTTCAAGGTCTGCGACCGGGCCACCATCATGCGCGATGGGCGCCAGGTCGGTGTCGTCGAGATCCGTGACGAGAACGAAGAAAGCATCGTGGCCAAGATGGTCGGGCGCGCGCTGGAAAAGTTCGAGCACAACAGCTACGTCACGGCCGACGAGGTTCTGCGCGTCGAGAACCTGGCCCGCGACACGGCCGTGGCGCCGGCGACCTTCAGCGTCAGGGCCGGCGAGGTGCTGGGTATCGCCGGGTTGGTGGGCGCCGGTCGCACCGAGTTGCTCAAGCTCATCGCCGGGCTGGATCGACGCAGTGGCGGTGAGGTCTGGGTGAATGGCCAAGCCGTGCCCAATCACGATGTCCGCGCCGCCATCAAGGCGGGAATCGGCCTGGTGCCGGAAGACCGCAAGAAGGAGGGCATCGTCAAGGCTCGCGCCGTCAAGATGAACCTCGCCTTGCCCTCCATGGGGCAGTTCACCGTGGGCGGCATCATCCGGCGGCTGAAGCTCAATCACCTCGCCCACGAGGTCATGAGCGACCTGAAGCTGCGCCCGCTGGATATCGAAAAGACCATCGGTACCCTCAGCGGCGGTAACCAGCAGAAGGTGATCATCGGGCGCTGGGTGGCCGCCGACGCCAAGGTATTCCTCTTCGATGAACCCACGCGTGGGATCGACATCGGCGCCAAGGCGGAGATCTACAACCTGATCGAACGCCTGGCGCAGGCGGGCAAGGCCATCGTCGTCGTCTCTTCGGAAATGACGGAACTCCTGCGCATAGCGGACCGCGTATTGGTCATGCGTGAAGGCAGGATCACCCAGGAGCTCTCGGGGGACGCGATCACCGAAGAGAACATCGCCCGCTTCGCGATCAAGGATCTGGAAGCGGCCTGACACCCGTCGCGTCACTCACCTGGAAGGCACCTATCATGATGACTCATATCGACTCCCAGCGCCTGGGACGTCCTGCTGCACTCATCCGTTTCAATCTGCGCGATGCCGGTACCCTGATCGGGCTACTGATCATCGTGGTGACGTTTTCACTGCTGTCGCCGGTGTTCTTCACCGTGCCGAACCTGCTGAACATCCTGCAGCAGTCGTCGATCAATGCCTTGATCGCCCTGGGCATGACGCTGGTGATCATCTCCGGCGGGATCGATCTCTCGGTCGGCCCCACCGCGGCGCTGTCGGCGGTCCTTGGCGCGACGCTGATGGTGGCGGGGGTACCCGTCCCCCTGGCGATAGTGGCGACGCTCGCCGTCGGCCTGAGCAGTGGCGTGTTCAGCGGCAGCCTGATCGCCTATGCCGGCCTGCAACCCTTCATCGTCACCCTGGGGGGCCTGTCGCTGTTTCGGGCCATGGCGCTGATCTTCACCGGCGGCAACCCGGTCTTCGGTATTCCGCCGACCTTCCGCGGCCTGGTCAACAGCACCCTGCTGGGCATTCCCGTGCCCATCGTGGTGGTCGCGGTCATCGCTCTGGCGCTGTGGGTGGTGATGAACAAAACGCCGTTGGGTGAATACATCCTGGCGATCGGCGGTAACGAAGAAGCCGCTCGGGTGGCGGGCGTGCCGGTGAAAAGAACCAAGGTGATCGTCTACGTCATCTCGGGAATGTTGGCGTCCCTGGCGTCGCTGATCCTGATCGGTCGGCTGGGCGCTGCGGAGCCCACCATCGGCAATCTGTGGGAGCTGGACGCCATCGCGGCGGCTGCCATCGGTGGGGCATCGCTGATGGGGGGCAAGGGCAGCATCTTCGGCACGCTCATCGGCGTCGTCATTCTTGGCGCCTTACGTAACGGCCTGACCCTGCTCAATATTCAGGCCTTTTATCAGTTGCTCGCCATTGGCCTGATTATTATCGTGGCGATGTTGATAGACAGGGCCACACGAGGCAAGTGATGAAGCAGGATCCGCGAGCCATCGGTGCTCAAATTCGCATGCGTTTGCCCCAGTTGACGCCACTCGAACGACGAGTGATAGAAGCCGTCATCGCCCGCCCGGATATGACCGAACACACTTCGCTGAAAGAGATCGCGCAAGAAAACGGCGTCTCCGAGGCCATGATCGTCAAGATCACCAAGAAGCTGAGTTTCACCGGGTTCAGGGACTTCAGAAGCAGCCTGATTTATTACTACGCGTCTGAAGTAGCGGGGTTGCATGCGGAAATAGAGCCCGACGATTCGTCGGAGCAACTACTGGCGAAAGTCTTCAGGACATCCATCCAGGCAATCGAGGAAACGATGTCGATCCTGGATATAGCGGAGTTCAACCGGGCCGCGGAGATCATTTTCAAGGCGCGTCATATCGATCTCTATGCCGTGGGTGGCTCTGCGGCGGTCGCCCGCGATCTGTCGCACAAGATGCTCAAGATCGGGATCAAGTCCACCGCCTATGACGATGCGCACATCATGTTGATGTCCGCGGCGGTCCTGTCCGACGACGATGTCGTCATCGCGATCAGTCATTCCGGCGCAACCCGGGCGGTCAACGACCCGGTCGTGCTGGCGGCGCGCAATGGCGCCCGTGTAATAGCCATCACCAACTATGCCGAATCGCCCATCGCGCGCCATGCGCATGTGGTACTCAATTCAACCTCCCAAGGGTCGCACCTGTTAGGGGAAAACGCCGCTTCGCGGATCGCGCAACTCAATATTCTCGACGCCTTGTTCGTCGCGATCGCGAAGAAGGATTTGCAGCGAGCGGAAAAGAACCTGATGAAAACCCAGCGTGCGGTCCAGGATCTGCGAGAACTCTAGACAATGAACGATATTCTGGTCACCGGCAGTCTGCACTACGACATCATGCTGGATGCCGACCATCGCCCCGAGAAAGGCGAAACGGTGATGGGCACCGCCTGCCATTACAAGTTCGGTGGCAAGGGAGGGAACCAGGCGATAGCGGCGGCGCAAGCGGGCGCTCGGGTGCGATTCGTCGGTGCGGTCGGGGATGACGAGCACGGCCGTTTCCTGCTCAGGCATCTGGCGGCGGCGGGGGTCGATGCCTCCGCGGTGCGCATCGTGCCGGGTATCGCGTCGGGCATGAGTGTGGCGATCACCGACGCCGACGGCGACTATGGCGCGGCAGTGGTTTCCAACGCCAACCAGCACATCGCGCTGGAGATCTTCCAGGCGCCGGATTTCTGGAGCGACGTAGCGATGCTGGTACTGCAGAACGAAGTGTCCCCGGCCCTCAATCTGCAGGCCGCCCGCGCGGCCCGGGCCCGAGGGGTGCCCGTGTGCCTCAACGCCGCCCCGGCGCGCGCGCTGCAGCCGGAGCTGGCGGCGTGTATCGACGTGCTGGTGGTCAATGCCGTGGAGGCGCGGGACATGAGTGGGATCACCGTCACCAATTTGCGCGATGCGGAGCGGGCAGCTCAGGCGCTGGCCGCGACCTTCCCGCAGGTGGTGGTGACCGCTGGCGAGCACGGCGTGGCCTTCAGTGAAAAGGGCCAGAGCGCCGTGTTGCCGGCCAAGCCGGTCAAGCTGGTCAGCACCCACGGTGCGGGAGACTGCTTCGTCGGCGTACTGAGTCGTGCGCTCGCACAAGGCCAGACGCTGGCTAGCGCCGTGGCAGCGGCCAACGCAGCGGCCGCGGAGCACGTCTCGCGCGTCGCCTGAGGGCGTTGTCTCCCGACTGTATCCCCAGGAGGCCGCTCGACCACATCGAGTCGAGCGGCAACCACGTCTCCAGCGATGGCTGCCTTACCTTGCCGAACGCGATGGCAAGGTTGCCAGTCTTCGGCTGCCTGCCGACCGCTGCCGCAGTCATCCTCCCGCCTAAACTTGCGCCTAAAACCATCTCGATCAGCGCGCCCATCCTTGTCTAGCGCCGAGACGCCAGCGCAATCGGTGAAGTATCGAAAAGCAACCCCTGCCTCTAGGGGACGAAAATTATTTCGTTAATGTTCGACTCCTACAGCCATTCGGCTAGTTCTCCCGCTGGCCCTGCCGGGGGATGCCTTACTTAGGATTACCTTAAGTAACGGCGAAAAATTTACATCTTGCTTTCCCGGGCATCCGTGCTTAATTAATCGCTGGCATAGTGTCGCGGGATGATTTATCGTCGCACGCTAACTTTTCTCCTATGACGGAGTCTCAGCCTTCGTCTCTTACTTTTCATCAGGAGCTAATATGTCCCGTCTCGCCGAATTCCGCGCCGCCGAAGAGCAACTTCGCGCCCAGCTGCAGTTGCTCGAAGATCTGAAGCAGGACAGTTCCCTGCAGAAAGAAATCGAGTTCGAGAGCAAGCTGCAATCGCTGATGGACGAGTACCACATGAACCTGGGCGACATCATCGGCATCCTGGATCCGAATGCCGCCCCCAAGCACAAGGAGCAGACACCGCATCCGGAAAAGCCAGCTGGCAAGCGGCGTCCGCGTACCACCAAGCGTTATCAGCACCCCCAGACCGGCGAAGTCATCGAGACCAAGGGCGGCAATCACAAGGTGCTCAAGGCCTGGAAAGCCGAGCACGGGGCCGATACCGTCGAAGGTTGGTTGCAGTAAAGCTTCATTACGTTTCGGCCGGCGCCAGACGCAATGTCTGGTCGCCGGCTTGAACGTTATCCGGTTTCAACGAGTACTACGAATTCGGCCAGCACCGAGGTGTTCGCCGTCTAGTCTCCACCCCTCGCGTTCTTTGCGCTAACTTGACCGAAAGGTCACTTTGGCGACGGTGTTGCACCGGCAGCGAATTCTTTCCTGTGTTTCAGCCTATTGGGTTTCCTCGCTGGAAAGCGTAAGTCGGCAGTCTGGCCAAGGTCCGCCCCCGTTCTTTCTACTAATGGACAGGTGTCGTTCAGGCATCGTCACGCAAGCGATAACCCACGCCTGCTTCGGTCACGATAAAACGCGGTGCCACGGGATCATCGGCCAACTTCTGCCGCAGATGGCCGATGACGATGCGTAGGTAATGGCTGTCCTGGGCATGGGTGGGTCCCCAGATATCGATCAACAACTGGCGTTGCGTCACGACCCGTCCGGGATGCTGGGCGAGGGCCGCTAGAACGGCGTACTCCTTGCGCGTCAGGGCGATTTCATTGTCTGCCAGGGTGACTCGTCGATAGGCGAAGTCCACGCGCAATTCGCCTACCTCCAGGGCGGCAACCTGCGCGGTGGCGTTGCCTGGCGTCTGGCGGAGCAGGGCGCGGACACGGGCGAGGAATTCCTGGATGCCGAAGGGTTTGGTCACGTAGTCGTTGGCACCGGCGTCCAGGGCGCGGACCTTCTCGCGTTCGTCGGCCCGTACGGAGAGGACGAGCACCGGCACCGCCGACCATTCGCGCAATTCGGCCAGCACCTCCTGGCCGTCGCGATCCGGCAGCCCGAGATCGAGGATCACCAGGTCGGGCTGGCCGAGCGCCGCCTGGGCCAGCCCGTCCGTACCGGTGGCCGCTTCGCTCACCTGGTAGCCCTGGGCGGCGAGGCTGATGCGCAGGAATTTGCGGATCTGGGGTTCGTCGTCGACGACGAGGACATGAGCGGGCATCTGCGGGGTTCCACGCGAAGAGGCGCCATCATAGCGCCCCCGGGTTCTTTGGTGGCCGGGACTACTCGGCGGGAGGCGCGGGCAGCGGCAGATGCATCCGCATCGTGGTGCCGCGACCGTCCAGTCCGTCGTCGACGCTGACCCTTCCGCCATGGGCGCCGACCATGCCCTGGCAGATCGCCAGGCCCAGGCCGGTGCCCTGGCCGCCCCGATCGCCGCGCGCCGCGGTATAGAACATGTCGAAGATCCGCGTCCGGTCCTCTGGCGGAATGCCTGGGCCTTCATCGGCGACGGCGATCTGCAGTTCGCCACCCTGGCGCGACAGGCTGATCTCCAGCCGTCCACCGGGTGCGGAAAAGCGGATGGCGTTTTCCAGCACATTCACCAGCGCCTGCTCGATCAGCGCCGGATGGACCCACAGCAGCGGTAGACCGGGCTCCACCCGGGTGGTCACTTGCAGATCGGCCAGCAAGGGCTGCAGGCGCTGCAGGGCGCTGGCGAGGATGTCGCCCGGGTCGACCCAGTCGCGGGCCAGTTGCAGGCTGCCGTGCCCCAGGCGGGTCATGTCCAGCAGGTTCTGGATGTAGCGATCGAGGCGCTCGGCTTCCTGGCGCGTGGCATCCAGCAGCTCCTGGCGGTCACTGGCGGGAATGGCCTCGCCAAGGGTCGCCAGGGCATCGATGGAGCCGCGCATCACGGTCAGGGGTGTGCGCAGGTCATGGGAGACGGAGGCCAGCAGGGCGCTGCGCAGTTGCTCGGTTTCGCCATGCAGGCGGGCGGCCTCCAGATCCTCGCTGAGACGGACCCGCGCCAGAGCCTGGGCCAAGGGTTGGGCAAGGCTGGCGAGCTGACGACGTTCCCCATGGTCCAGCGGTTGGGCGTCCGCGCGGCGTACGCCAAGGACCGCGAGACTGCCGCTCTCGGCCAGCAGCGGCCACCACCACCAGCCGCCGGAGGGCAGGGTGTCGGTACCACAGCCCGCCGGCTTTTCCTGCTTCCAGGCCCATTCGGCGGCGATGCGCTCGTTATCGGCCAGCGTCAGATCGGCAGGGTGGAGAGCGAGTCCGGTCTTGTCTTCAGGGACGAGCAGGCAGACATGCTGCCCTTTGTCGCTGAGGTGCTTGAGGGTGACGCTGACCACCGCCTGGCGGTCGCTGGCGGCGCTCAGTTGTCGGGTGAAATCCAGCAGTGCCAGGGTTTCGCGCTGGGTCAGACGTAGGGCCTGCAACTGCCGGCGCTGGCGGGCGGCGAGGTCGCCGGTGAGCAGCGCCATGAGCAGGAAGAAGGCCAGGGTGAGTACATCCTGTTCGCGATTGATGGTCAGCGAAAAGGCCGGCGGAATGAACAGGAAATCGTAGGCGAGAAAGCCGAGCAGGGCGCAGAACAACGCCGGTCCACGACTGCTGCGCACCGCCACCAGCAGCACTGCGGCGAGGAAGACCAGTGAGATGTTGGGCAGCTCCAGCAGCCCTGAGACGCCTTCGGCGATGGCCGCGGCCACGCCGGTCGCCAGGATGGCCGCGCCATAGGGCCCGGGCCGCCAGGGGCGCTTCGAGCGGGCAGTGGGCGGGGCATCGCGATCCAGATCGAGGATGGCGATCTCCAGGCCCTGGGCCAGGCGCAAGAGTCGGTTGGCCAGGCGGCGCCTCAGGCTGAAGCCGCGCGGTCGCCCGCGGCCGATCAGGAGCACGCTGGCTCTTTGATCGCGGGCATGGCGGACCAGGGCGCGGACGGGGTCGCTGTCGCGCAGGGTCAGGACCTCGCCGCCGAGCCGTTCGGCCAGGCGCTGGCTGGCTTGCAGATTGGCGCGGGCGTTGTCGTCCAAGGGTTGGCCGGTATCGACGTGGACCAGCGTCCAGGGCAGATGACGCTGTTCCGCCAGGCGGCTGGCATGACGCACCAGGCGTTCCGCCGAAGGTGAGGTACCGGCGCCGACGATCAGGCGCCCCAGTAGCGGCGGCGCGGCCTGGCCCTGCTGGCGATAGCGCAGCGCCAGCGCCGAATCCACCTGGGCGGCGGCGGTACGCATGGCCAATTCGCGCAGGGCGGTGAGGTTGGTCTGGCTGAAGAAGGCGTCGATGGCGGCGCGGGCCTGCTCGGGCACGTAGACCTTGCCGTCGCGCAGTCGCTCCAGCAACTCCCGTGGCGGCAGGTCGATGAGCACCAGTTCGTCGGCATCGAGCAGCACCTGGTCCGGCACGGTCTCGCGCACCTGCACCCCGGTGATGTCCCGCACCTCGTCGTTGAGGCTTTCCAGGTGTTGGACGTTGACCGTGGTGAAGACGTGGATACCGGCGGCGAGCAGGTCGGCCACGTCCTGCCAGCGCTTGGCGTGGCGACTGCCCGGGGCGTTGCTATGGGCCAGCTCGTCCACCAGCACCAGTTCCGGCGGCTCGGCCAACAAGCCCTCCAGGTCCAGTTCGGTGAGCTTGAGCCCGCGGTGCTCGACGCGCCGCAGCGGTTGCTGCGGCAGACCGGCGAGCAGGGCGGCGGTCTCCCGCCGTCCATGGGTCTCCACGATCCCGGCGCGCACCCGGCGGCCCTGGCGCAGGGCGGTCTGGGCCGCCTGCAGCATGGCGTAGGTCTTGCCCACCCCAGGGGCGGCACCGAGAAAGACCTTGAGGCGGCCGCGGCCTTCGCGATGTTCGGCGAGCAGCGCTTCGGCGCGCCCGGTACTGTCGGTCATTGACTCAGTTCCGCCAGGGCCAGGTTGAGAAGCAGGACATTAACCGTTGCCGGGCCGAAGAGCGAGGTGTGCGTCTGCTCGCGCACCAGGGCCTCCAGGCGCTCCGGGGCCAGGCCGCGGGCCGCGGCGATGCGGGCGATCTGATAGCGGGCGCCGGCCGGGGTGAGATCCGGGTCCAGGCCGCTGGCGGAGGTGGTCACCAGCTCCTGGGGAACGGGACCCTGAGCCTGGACCTGCACGTCCGGCAGCGCCTTCTCGATCCGCTCGCGCAGTGCCGGCGCGGATTGCGCCAGGTTGCTGGCGCTGCTGGAGACGGTGGCGTAGTCACCGGCCGAGGGGCGCGGCTGGAACCACTCGGGACCGGTGAATTTCTGCGCGATCAGCCGCGAGCCGACGACGCTGCCATCGGCACGCTGGATGAGACTGCCGCCGGCCTGGTCGGCGAACAACGCCTGGCCGAGCACCGTGACCAGCAGCGGATAGACGCCGCCGGTGAGGGCCGTGAGCAGCGCGAGCATCAGCACGGCGGAACGAAGTTGCATGAGCATGGCGGTCTCCTCAGACCAGACCGAGGGCGCCGAGCGCCAGGTCGATGACTTTGATGCCGACGAAGGGCACGGCGATACCACCGAGGCCGTAGATCAGCAGGTTGCGGCGCAGCAGGGCGGCGGCGCTGGCGGCCTTGACCCGCACCCCGCGCAGCGCCAGGGGAATCAGCGCGACGATGATCAGCGCGTTGAAGACGATGGCCGAGAGAATGGCGCTCTGCGGGCTGGCCAGGTGCATCACGTTGAGCACGTTCAGCTGCGGATAGATGCCGGCGAACAGCGCCGGCAGGATGGCGAAGTACTTGGCCACGTCGTTGGCCACCGAGAAGGTGGTCAGGGCGCCGCGGGTCACCAGCAGCTCCTTGCCCACCTGCACCACGTCCAGCAACTTGGTGGGGTCGGAATCCAGATCCACCAGGTTGGCGGCCTCGCGAGCGGCCTGGGTGCCGTCGTTCATGGCCATACCCACGTCGGCCTGGGCCAGCGCGGGGGCGTCGTTGGCGCCATCACCGCACATGGCCACCAGCTTGCCCTCGGCCTGTTCGCTGCGGATGCGCTCCAGCTTCTTCTCCGGGGTGGCCTCGGCGATGACGTCATCCACCCCGGCTTCGGCGGCGATGGCGGTGGCGGTCAGGGGGTTGTCGCCGGTCACCATCACGGTGCGGATACCCAGGGTGCGCAGTTCGGCGAAGCGCTCGCGGATGCCCGGCTTGACCACATCCTTGAGGTGGATCGCCCCGAGGAGTTGGCCCTCGCCGCAGACCAGCAGCGGAGTGCCACCGCTTTTGGCGATGGTCTCGACCTCACGGGCCAGCACGTCCGGCAGGTCGGCGCGGGTCTGGCCGAGGAAGGTCAGGACGGCGTCCACCGCACCCTTGCGATACTCGCGACCCAGCCAGTCGATCCCCGACAGTCGCGTCTCGGCACTGAAGGGGATAGCCGTGACCTGGGTGCGCGGCGGCTCCTCCAGCGGATGCAGATTGCGCAGGTACTCGATGATCGAACGGCCTTCCGGGGTTTCGTCGGCCAGGGAGGCATAGAGCGCGCCTTCGGCCAGCGCCTTGGGGGTGACGCCGGGGGTGGCGTACAGGGCGCTGCAGCGACGATTGCCAAAGGTGATGGTGCCGGTCTTGTCCAGCAGCAGGGTGTGGACGTCACCCGCGGCTTCCACGGCGCGCCCCGAGGTGGCGATCACATTGAGCCGCACCAGGCGATCCATGCCGGCGATGCCGATGGCCGAGAGCAAGCCGCCGATGGTGGTGGGGATCAGGGTCACCAGCAGGGCCACCAGGAACAGCAGGGGCAACTGGCCGCCGGCCAGGACGGCGAAGGGCTGCAGGGTCACCACCACCAGCAGGAAGATCAGCGTGAGGCCGATCAACAGGATGTCCAGGGCGACCTCGTTGGGGGTCTTCTGGCGCTTGGCGCCTTCCACCAGGGCGATCATGCGGTCCAGGGTCGATTCGCCCGGATTGGCGGTGATACGCACCCGAATCCAGTCCGACACCACCCGGGTGTTGCCGGTGACCGCCGAGCGATCGCCGCCCGATTCGCGGATAACGGGCGCCGATTCGCCGGTGATGGCCGCCTCGTTGACCGCCGCCACGCCCTCGATGATCTCGCCATCGCCGGGGATCAGCTCACCCGCTTCGACACGCACGATCTGGCCCTTGCGCAGGGAGCTGGCCGGCACCATGCGGTGGTTGCCGTTCTCTTCCAGGCGCGCGGCCAGGTTCTGGCCGATGCCTTTGAGGCTGTCGGCGCGGGCCTTGCCGCGGCCTTCGGCCAGGGCCTCGGCGAAGTTGGCGAACAGCAGGGTGAACCACAGCCAGAGGGTGATCTGCACCGCTACCCCGGTGGCGACGCCATTGTCCGGCGCCAGGCACAGCAGGGTGGAGAACAGCGCGGTGATCTCCACCACGAACATCACCGGCGAGCGGATCTGCTGGCGTGGATCGAGCTTGACGAAGGCCTGCCGCAGCGCCTGGCGCCACAGGGTGCCGGCGGTGGGGGTGGGCAGGGTGTGGGTCTGGGCATCCATTTCAGCGGACTCCGAACAGTTGCAATTGGTCGGCGATCGGCCCCAGGGCGAGCGTCGGCAGGAAGGTCAGGCCGCCCACCAGCAGGATGGTGACGACCAACAGGGTGACGAAGAGCGGGCCATGGGTCGGGAAGCTGTTGGGGCCGACCGGGACGGCGCGCTTGGCGGCCAGGCTGCCGGCGATGGCCAGGATCGGCAGGATGTAGCCGAAGCGACCGATCAGCAGCGCCAGGCTGAGCATCAGGTTGTGGAAGGGAGTGTTGGCGCCGAAACCGCCGAAGGCCGAGCCATTGTTGGCGGTGGCCGAGGTATAGGCGTACAGCAGCTGGCTGAAGCCGTGCGGGCCGTTGGCGGCGATGCCGGCTACGCCCGCCGGCAGACTGGCGGCGATGGCACCCAGCACCAGGACGCCCAGCGGCATCACCAGCAGGGTCGCCACCAGCAGGCGTACTTCGGGTGCTTCCAGCTTCTTGCCCAGGTACTCCGGGGTGCGGCCGACCATCAGCCCGGCGATGAACACGGCGATCAGCACATTCAGTAGCATGCTGTACAGGCCAGCGCCGACACCGCCGAAGATCACCTCGCCGAGCATCATGTTGAACAGGGCGATCAGGCCGGTGAGCGGTGCCAGGCTATCGTGCATGGAATTCACCGAGCCGTTGGACGCGGCGGTGGTGACCGTGGCCCAGAGCGCCGAAGCCGTGGCGCCGAAGCGGGTTTCCAGGCCTTCCATGGAGGCGCCCTGGGTGATCGGCAGGTTGGCCAGCAGGGGGTTGGCGTGGCCCTGGGCCGCGATGGCGACCACCGCGCCGAGCACCAGCAGACCGAACATGGCGGCGAAGATCGCCCAACTCTGCCGCCGGTCCTTCACGTAATGGCCAAAGCTGAACACCAGGGCGGCCGGGATCAACAGGATGGCGGACAGTTCCAGTAGATCGCTCAGGGCCGTGGGGTTCTCGAAGGGATGCGCGGAATTGACGCCGAAGAAGCCGCCACCGTTGGTGCCGAGTTGCTTGATGGCGATCTGGCTGGCGGCCGGGCCGAGCGGCAGGCTCTGGGTCGCGCCCTGTAGGGTGGTGGCGTCCACGTAGGCGGCGAAGGTCTGGGGCACGCCTTGCCAGATCAACAGCAGCGCCAGCGGCACGCTCAGCGGCAGCAGCACATAGAAGGTCGCGCGGAACAGATCGACCCAGAAATTACCGATCTCCTTGGCGCTACGCCGGGCGATACCCCGGGCCAGGGCGGCCAGCACGGCCACCCCCACCGAGGCGCTGACGAAATTCTGCACGCCCAGGCCGACCATCTGGCTGAAGTAGCTCAGCGAGGCTTCGCCGCTATAGGCCTGCCAGTTGGTGTTGGTGACGAAGCTGATGGCGGTGTTCAGAGCCAGCGTCCATTCCAGTCCGGGCAGGTGCTGCGGATTGAGCGGCAATTCGCCCTGCAGCACCAGGATGGCGAACAGCAGGGCGATGCCCAGGATGTTGAACAGCATCAGGGCGAGGGCGTAGGTGCGCCAGTCCTGGCCACGACCGTCGGTGCCGGCCAGCTTGAGCGTCAGGCGCTCCAGAGGGGCACCGAGGAAGGTGAGCCAGGTCCGCTCGCCTTCCAGCGCACGATAGAAATAGCGCCCGAGAAAGGGCGCAGGAAGAAAGGTCAGGGCCAGGAAGGCCAGGATCAGGAACGCGGCTTGGCTGTCCATGCCGCCTCCCTAGGACCGGCCGGCGCGCAGCAGCGCCGCCAGCAGATAGACGAACAGGCCCGCTGCCAACAGCAGGGCCAGGATATTCCAGGGATTCATTGCACGCTCTCCACGACTTGAGGCTCCTCGAGCGGCGATTGCCGCGTGGAGAAATTGTCGTGAGGAGGGCTGTAAAGAAGCGAGGCGCGGCTGGGCGAGGGGGCGTAAAGAAAGCGTTAAATCGGTCCCGCCACCCAGGAGTGGCGGGGCCTGCAGATCATCACTGTTGCGGGGCGCTCTGTTGCTGCTGTTCCTGCTTGGCCTTCTTGTTGGCCTCGTGGTGACCGATGGCGCAACCGGCAGCGGCGCCGGCGACACCATGCCCGCCGGCGACGTGACCCGCGGCGCCGCCCACCACGGCGCCCTTGATGCAACCGGCGGCGAAGGTGGCTTGGCTGGCGCCCAGTAGCAGGGCAGAAAGAGCAAGGGTAGGCAGGAGCTTCATGGTGGCGACCTCTCGTGGGTGCGAAGTAATGTCCTGCAACAATTGACCGGGTGGGCGTCCTGCCAGTTCGCCCGTGCAAAGCATTCTTCCGACGAAAAGCCGCGAGCTAGAGGCACCGGCGAATGAGGTCGCTACTGCGGTCTGAGATGCAGCACCGCCCAGTAGGCTGGCTTCGGTCGCTGCTGGCGATCGAACAGCAAGGGCTGGTCATCGCCCGGCACACCTGGTTGGTTGTTGAGATAGCTGTGGTCATCGGCTACCCCCCACCAGGTCACGGCGGTGACCTCGGGATGCGTCAGGACCATGGCCAGCAGGTCGCGATAGCGTTCGGCTTGCAGCCCCAAACGCTGTTGCAAGGTTAGCGTGGGTCGATAGTCATGGTGCTGATAGAGACTCATGTCCAGTTCGGTGATCTGGTTTTCCAGGCCCAGCCGCGTGAACGTCGTGAGCGACTGGTCGATGGCCGCCAGGGACGGCCAATAGATACTGATATGGGTCTGGTGGCCGATGCCCTGTACCGGCACGCCCTCGGCCAGCAGCCCCTTCACCACCCGCGCCAGGCAGTCGCGCTTGGCCGGTTCATGGGTATTGAACTCATTGATGAACAGCCGCGCCTGGGGATCGGCGGCATGGGCCGCACGAAAGGCCTCGGCGAGATAGCCGGGGCCGACCACCTGCAGCCAGCGGTCGTTGCGCAGGCAGCCTGGCTGGTTGGCGTCTATGACCTCGTTGACCACGTCCCAGGCGTAGACCCGACCGCGGTAGCGCCCGACCACCGTGGCGATGTGCTGGCGCAGTCGCTGCAGCACCTGCTCGCGCGAGGCCGGCTGGCCATCATCCCCTTGCCAGAACCAGTCCGGCGTATGGCTGCCCCAGAGCAGGGTATGGCCGCGGATCGCCAGGCCATTGTGCTGGGCGAAGTCGACGATGGCATCGGCCGGCCCGAAGACGTAGCGATCCTCCTGGGGATGGATCTGCAGGGGCTTCATGGCGTTCTCGGCGACCACACTGCTGAACTGCTGCGCCAGCAGCGTGCCATCAGGACTTGCGAGCTGGCTGGGCTCGATGGCGGCGCCGATCTTCAGCCGCCCGCCATAGGCTGCGGCCAGGGAGCGGGTGGCAGCCGGCATCTCTGAATTGGCCGCCAGGGCGATAGCGCTGGCATTCAAGAGACCGAGAAACAACAGCAGGGCGATGACGGAGGGCGGCATTTTCGAGATTCCCTTGGGGACCCTAGTATGGCCTCGTAACGAGGCAGCGCTGCTTTCCGGCATCCCGTCAGGAGCAGACCATTGACCTCAGAGGAAATGGTGCGGGTGATCTTCCTGCTTGGCCTTCTCCGCCATGTGATGGCCAATGACACAACCGGCGACCGCGCCCGCGATGGCATGGTGACCGGCGACATGCCCGGCCACACCGCCCACCACGGCGCCCTTGATACAACCGGCTGCCATGCTCGTCTGGCTGAGGCCGAGCAGCAGGGCGGTCAGGGTGATGGCAGCAAGACGTTTCATGAAAGGGACCTCGGGCTTGATGGAGATCCGAGGGTAAGGGCGGCAGGGTTAACTGGCGCTTAAGGCGCGTGCCTTCTTCGCGCACTGTATCGAACGCGTCAGCCAGGCCCCACACTGCTCGGACACAGCGAGGCTCCCGTAGCGTGGAAAACGGCGCAGCCTTTTCCACCGATAGCCACCGATAGCCACCGATGCCTCTCTTGGTCTCCCGCGTGGACAAGCCTCGCGTTGTCCACCCTGCTGCGAGATCACCATAAAAAAACCGCCCCGAAGGGCGGTTTTTCAGTACCGAACGCTAGCGTCAGACTTCGACGGCGGCGATGCGGGCCTTCTCGGCGCTTTCACGGAATTCGGCGATCTGATCGAAGCTCAGGTAGCGGTAGACGTCCGCGGCCATGCTGTCGATGCTCTTCGCGTATTCCATGTACTCCTCGACGGTGGGTAGCTTGCCCAGGATCGAGGCCACCGCCGCCAGTTCCGCCGACGCCAGGTAGACGTTGGCGCCGTCGCCCAGGCGGTTGGGGAAGTTACGGGTGGAGGTGGAGACCACGGTGGCGTTGGCGGCCACGCGGGCCTGGTTGCCCATGCACAGCGAGCAGCCCGGCATTTCCATGCGCGCGCCGGCCTTGCCGTAGATGCCGTAGTAGCCTTCCTCGGTCAGCTGGTGCTGGTCCATCTTGGTCGGCGGCGACAGCCACAGGCGGGTCGGGATCGAGCCCTTGACTTTGTCCAGCAGCTTGCCGGCCGCGCGGAAGTGACCGATGTTGGTCATGCAGGAACCGATGAACACCTCGTCGATCTTGTCGCCGGCCACTTGGGACAGCAGGCGGGCGTCGTCCGGATCGTTCGGGGCGCACAGTACCGGCTCGGTGACTTCGGCCAGGTCGATCTCGATGACTTCGCTGTATTCGGCGTCGGCATCGGCGGAGAGCAGTTCCGGGTTGGCGATCCAGGCTTCCATGGCGCGCGCACGGCGCTCCAGGGTGCGCGGGTCACCGTAGCCTTCCTCGATCATCCAGCGCAGCAGGGTGATGTTGGACTGCAGGTACTCGGTGATCGACTCGGGCGACAGCTTGATGGTGCAACCGGCGGCGGAACGCTCGGCGGAGGCATCGGACAGCTCGAACGCCTGCTCCACGGTCAGGTCTTCCAGGCCTTCGATCTCGAGGATGCGGCCGGAGAAGATGTTCTTCTTGCCCTTCTTTTCGACGGTCAGCAGGCCTTTCTGGATGGCGTAGTAGGGGATGGCATGCACCAGGTCACGCAGGGTGATCCCGGGCTGCATCTTGCCCTTGAAGCGCACCAGCACGGATTCCGGCATGTCCAGCGGCATGACGCCGGTGGCGGCGGCGAAGGCCACCAGGCCGGAACCGGCCGGGAAGGAGATGCCGATCGGGAAGCGGGTGTGGGAATCGCCACCGGTGCCGACGGTGTCGGGCAGCAGCATGCGGTTCAGCCAGCTGTGGATGATGCCGTCACCGGGACGCAGGGAGACGCCGCCACGGGTGCGGATGAAATCCGGCAGGGTGTGGTGGGTCTTGACGTCGATGGGCTTGGGATAGGCCGCGGTGTGGCAGAAGGACTGCATCACCAGGTCGGCGGAGAAGCCCAGGCAGGCCAGGTCCTTCAGTTCGTCACGGGTCATAGGACCGGTGGTGTCCTGGGAGCCGACGGTGGTCATCTTCGGCTCGCAGTAGGTGCCGGGACGTACGCCCGCGACGCCACAGGCCTGGCCGACCATCTTCTGCGCCAGGGTGTAGCCCTTGCTGCTCTCGGCCGGCTGGTCCGGCTTGTTGAACAGGTCGGACGGGCCCATGCCCAGTTCGGCACGCGCTTTTTCAGTCAGGCCACGGCCGACGATCAGCGGGATACGGCCGCCGGCGCGGACTTCGTCCAGCAGCACGGGGGTCTTGAGTTCGAAGGTGGCGAGCACCTCGTCGCTGCCGTGGCGGGTGACCTTGCCGGCCTTCGGATAGACGTCGATGACGTCACCCATTTCCAGGGCGGACACGTCGAATTCGATCGGCAGGGCGCCGGCGTCTTCCATGGTGTTGTAGAAGATCGGGGCGATCTTGGAGCCGAAGCAGAAACCACCGGCGCGCTTGTTGGGCACGTAGGGGATGTCGTCGCCGAAGAACCACAGCACCGAGTTGGTGGCGGACTTACGGGACGAACCGGTACCGACCACGTCACCGACGTAGGCGACCGGGAAACCCTTGGCGCGCACTTCCTCGATCTGCTTCAGCGGACCGATGCTGCCTTGCTGCTCGGGGACGATGCCGTCGCGGGCCATCTTCAGCATGGCCAGGGCGTGCAGCGGGATGTCCGGGCGCGACCAGGCGTCGGGGGCGGGGGAGAGGTCGTCGGTGTTGGTTTCGCCAGGCACCTTGAACACGGTCAGGGTGTACTTCTCGGCGATTTCCGGACGCTTCTGGTACCACTCACCTTCGGCCCAGGACTGCATCACGGCCTTGGCGTGGGCATTGCCCGCCTTGGCTTTCTCGGCCACGTCATGGAAGGCGTCGAACATCAGCAGGGTGTGCTTGAGTTGTTCGGCGGCGACGGCGCCCAGTTCGGCGTCATCCAGCAGTTCGACCAGGGTGGCGATGTTGTAGCCGCCCTGCATGGTGCCCAGCAGCTCGGTGGCGCGCTGCTTGGAGATCAGCGGGGACTGGGCTTCGCCCTTGGCGATGGCGGAGAGGAAACCGGCCTTGACGTAGGCGGCTTCGTCGACGCCCGGCGGAACACGGTTGGTGATGAGATCGACGAGGAAATCTTCTTCGCCGGCGGGGGGATTCTTCAGCAGCTCGACCAGACCGGCCGTTTGCTCGGCGTTCAGCGGCTGGGGCACGATGCCCTGGGCGGCACGCTCTTCTACGTGTTTACGATAGGCTTCAAGCACAGGTTGACCCTCATCAGTGGTCCAAATATTGCGTCCGGGGGCTGACGCCCCGAAATGTATCCGGCAGGGGTGACGGGGGAGGCTGCGGGCAGGACCGCCGTCGCGCCGGACGCATTCCGCTAGAAGCTGTTTTCAAAGTTTTACGCCGGCTGCCGCAGGGCAGGTGGGGCAGCGAGCGGTTGATGAGGCCGCCGCTGCCCAGGTCGCCGAATGATCGGTCGCCGGAAACTTTGCTCGTGACGCTTTGAAAACAGCTTCGTATCGGACATTGCGCCTATAAGGCTGCCCAATTCTACGCCAAGCCTTTGGCGAAGTTAAGCGCTGCGTTGTCGCATCTTGGCGTCGCGAGGTTGGACCTTGGTCGCAGCCTAGCGACCCAGATGGGCAAAGCGACCGGTGAAGGGCTTGCCAATGGGATAGGCCAGGTCCCCGTGCTTGCTGGTACCCAGACCCAGGTCGACCAGCGCCTCGGCCAGCTTGACCGCGGCGCTGACGCCTTCGATCACCGGGATGCCGATGGCTTCGCTCAGGGCTTCGCGCAGATCGGCCATGCCGCCGCAGCCGAGCACGATGGCGCCGGCGCCTTCTTCGTCCCGCGCTCGCCGGCCTTCGGCGGCGATCAGCTCGATCAGGCTGTCATCGGCAGCTTCCAGCGCCAGCACCGGCAGGTCGATACAGCGCACCGAGGTGCACAGCTCGGCGAAGCCGTATCTCTGCAGCAGATGCTCGGCGATGATGCGGGTGCGGGTGAGGGTGGTCACCACGGCGAAGCGGGTGGCCAGCAGGCTGGCCAGGTGGAAGCCGGCCTCGGCGATGCCCAGCACCGGCCCCTTGGCCATTTCCCGTGCGGCCAGCAGCCCCGGATCGCCAAAGCAGGCGATGACGTGGGCCGCGCAGCCCGCCTCGACGCCCTTGCGCATCTCCTCGATCACCCCGACCGCGGCCACCGCCTCGTCGTAGTGGCTTTCGATGGACACCGGGCCAGCGTCTGGATTGCTGGCGAGAATGGTGGTGCCCGGACGGGCGACGGCCTGGGCCGCGTGACCGATCTTGGCGGTCATGGCGGCGCTGGTGTTGGGATTGATGACCTGAATCTGCATGGGGTGCCTCAACTGCGTTTGAAGATGCTGCGGAAATCCGGCTCGGCCGCCGTGGGCCGATCGATCCGCAAGGATTCGCGAATCAGGCGCAGGTGCTGCGCCATCCAGTCGCTGGCGGCGGTCCCGTCGCCCTGGGCGAGCAGGTCCAGCAGCTCGCCGTGCTGGCCGCAATCGCAGCCCAGGCTGTGGCGCGAGCCATAGATGGCGATCAACAGCGACGAGCGACTGGCTAGCTGGGCGACCTGTTCGGTCAGCACCTGGTTGTCGGCCAGGGCCGCGAGTTCGACGTGGAAGCGGGCGGACAGCTGGATCGCCAGGCTGTGGCGACCGCTGTGCTGGGCCTCATGCTCCTCTATACAGAGTTGTCGCAGCGGGGCCAGTTGTGCTGCGTCCACGCGGGTGGCGACCAGGGGCATCAGTGCGGGCTCGATCAATTGCCGCGCAGCCAGGATGTCCTGGGCTTCCTTGGCGCTGGGCTGGGCGACCTGGGCGCCGCGGTTGGCGCGTAGGGTCACCAGGCGCTCCAGCGCCAGGCGCTGCAGCACCTTGCGGATGCCGGTGCGGCTGATACCGAAGGTCTCCGCCAAGGTGTCTTCCGGCAATCGGGTACCGGGCGCCAGGCGATGTTCGACGATGGCTTCGAGGATGTCCTGATAGATCCGCTCGTCTCGGGGGGAAGCGGCAACGGCGAGTGGCGAAGGTACTGCACTCATGGGCGTGCTCCGGCGATTTGCGTGAATTGTATACAAAATTCTGGTTGGCGACGACGAGAAAAAGGCTGAGCGGTTATGCGCCAAGGTAGCGCTTCACTGATACCAAATGCCCCAGAGAAGTGCACATCTGCACTGTGTGTTGTCGTTGTGCCAGAGCGGTTTGCCGATAAATTCCTTTGCTCAGCCAACTAGTTAACTAGATTCTTGAGTAACTGGCACGTTCTCTGCCTGGTGGATTGTATACAAAATCAGGCAGGCATCGTACGCAGGTGCCTGCCACCACGGAGGAGGCGATTCGTGACCCAGCACATTCCACCGGGCTACAGCCCACGTCTGTATAACGAAGATCTCGGCCCGGTCGAGCAAAAATGGAGCTGGTACAACATCTTCGCTTTCTGGATGAGCGATGTGCACAGCGTGGGTGGCTACGTCTTCGCCGCCAGCCTGTTCGCCCTGGGCCTCGCCAGTTGGCAGGTGCTGATCGCGCTGCTGGTGGGCATCTGCATCATCCAGGTGATCGCCAACCTGGTCGCCCGCCCCAGCCAGCAGGCGGCCGTGCCCTATCCGGTGATCTGTCGGTTGGCCTTCGGCGTCTTCGGCGCGAACATCCCGGCAGTGATCCGCGGTCTGATCGCGGTGGCCTGGTACGGCATCCAGACGTACCTGGCCTCCAGTGCGCTGGTCATCGTGGTGCTCCGCTTTTTCCCGGCCCTGGCCGTCTATGGCGACACCCACTTCCTCGGCCTGTCCTATCTCGGCTGGATGGGTTTCCTGACGCTCTGGGTGTTGCAGGCCTGCGTGTTCTGGGCCGGCATGGAATCGATCCGCCGCTTCATCGACTGGGCCGGTCCTGCCGTGTACGCCGTGATGTTCGTGCTCGCCGCCTGGATCGTCTGGCGCGCCGGCTGGAGCAACATCAGCTTCACCCTGGCGGAGAAGCAATTGACCGGTTGGGCCGCCTTCGGCCAGGTGATCATGGCCATCGCCCTGGTGGTGTCCTACTTCTCCGGGCCCACGCTCAACTTCGGTGACTTCAGCCGCTACTGCCGTTCCATGCAGGACGTCCGGCGTGGCAACTTCTGGGGCTTGCCGATCAACTTCCTGGCCTTCTCCCTGGTCACCGTGGTGATCGTCTCCGGCACCCTGCCGGTGTTCGGCGAGATGATCCACGACCCCATCGCCACCGTGGCCCGCATCGACAACACCACCGCCGTGCTGCTGGGCGCCTTCACCTTCGTCACCGCCACCATCGGCATCAACATCGTGGCCAACTTCGTCTCGCCGGCCTTCGACTTCGCCAACGTGGCGCCGAGCAAGATCAGCTGGCGCGCCGGCGGCATGATCGCGGCCGTGGCCTCGATCTTCATCACCCCCTGGAACCTGTTCAACAACCCCGAGGTGATCCACTACACCCTGGATGTCCTGGCCGCCTGCATCGGCCCGCTGTTCGGCATCCTGCTGGTGGACTACTACCTGCTGCGCAAAGGCCAGATCGACGTCGATGCCCTGTTCGATGACACCCCCACTGGTGCCTACTGGTACAGCGGCGGGGTCAACTGGGTGGCCGTCCAGGCCCTGGTCGCCGCGGCGCTGATTGGGCTGTGCTTCACCTTCGTGCCCTGGTTCAAGCCTATCGCCAACTTCGCCTGGTTCACTGGCTGCTTCCTGGGCGGGCTGTTCTTCTATGCCCTGAGCCGCCGCAGCACCAGTCCGCTGCCGGCTGGCGGCGCCACCGCCGTCTGATCGACCCGCTGATCCCCAGCGGCCGGAGTGGGCTACCTGCTCCGGCCGCTGGCGTTTCGGGCTAGACTAGGCGTTTTGCTCCAAGGCGCTTCACCCATGTCCACTCCTGTCATCAAGACGCCCTGCGTCGGCCTCTGCTCGACGATGTTCGGCGATCACGTCTGTCGTGGCTGCAAGAGATTCCATCATGAGGTGGTGAACTGGAATCTCTATAGCGAAGAGGAGCGCCTGGCCGTCTGGGCGCGCCTCGAGCTGCTGCTGGTGCAGGTGGTGTCGGCCAAGGTCGACGTCTTCGATCCGGCGCTGTTGCGCCAGCAACTGCAGCAGCGCAGCATTCGCTTCCGCCCGGATCAGTCGGAATATTGCTGGGCCTATCAGCTGCTGGCCCGCGGCGCGCGCCATATCCAGCAACTGGACGCCTATGGCATTCGCCTGCTGCCGGAATTTCGCGAGCGCCCCCTGGCCGAGTTGCGCGACGCCATCGACCGGGAATTCTTCCTGCTCTCCGAGGCCCATTACGACCGCTACATCGCCCCGCGCTTTCTCATCGAAGGCGTCGAGAGTCGCGTCTGAGCGTCGTCAGGCGAGCGGCGCTGCCCAGGCGCGCACCTTTCTCTATAATGCGCGGCTTTTGCACGGGATTACGCTGATGTCCTTGCCCGAGATGAATGACTTCCTCGGTTGCCGCACGCCGGATGCCTGGGTCGAGGCCGCGCTGCAGGATCTGCCGACGTTGCTGCAAGACCACGCCAACAACGAGAAGAAGGCCGCCGGCGCCGCCTTCCACTATCTGTTCACCTATTCCAACCGCGCCGAGCTGTCGTGGAAGATGTCGCGCATCGCCCGGGAAGAACTGCGCCATTTCGAGCAGGTGCTGCAGATCATGAAGCGCCGCGGCATCGAGCACCGCAACGTCAGTTCGGCCCGCTATGCCGGTGCCCTGCGCAAGCTCTGCCGCAATCACGAGCCGCTGAAGCTGACCGATAGCCTGGTGATCGGCGCCTTCATCGAATGCCGCTCTTGCGAGCGCTTCGGTGCGGTGGCGCCTCATCTCGACGAAGAACTGGGCAAGTTCTACAGCGGCCTGCTGGCCTCCGAGGCGCGGCATTTTCAGGATTATCTCAAGCTCGCCTATCTCTATGGCGAAAGGGACGACGTCGACGCCAAGATCGCCGAGGTCCGCGCTCTGGAAGTAGAGCTGATCACCTCCAGTGATCAGGAGATGAGATTCCACAGCGGCATCCCTTCCGCGGCCTGACCCAGCTCATTTGCAGGCCTTGGTCTCGCCGACGTAGGGGTTGCCGCGGCCCATGATGCAGGCCAGGCGCTGGTTGCGCTGGCGCTCCCAGGCCTCCGGCGGATACTGCTTGGTCCAGGCGGTGTAGAGCTGGCGATCCTGCTTGGACAGGCGCAGGCCGTAGCGGTCGCTCATATAGAAGTAGGTGCGCGCCACCATGCCGCGGATCTCCGGGCGGGGCATGGCGGTCTTGGCCTTGAAGTCCACCACCATCTGGCAGGCGCCGTACTGGGTCGGCTTCTGCGGTAGCCAGCCGAAGGTGAAATTGCTGCGGTCGCCATTCACCTCGCCGACCACCGGTACCAGGTTGAACAGATCCGCCTCGGCCTGCTGATACACCGGATCGTGGGCCGTGCAGTTCTTGCGACCGCCTTTCTGCCAGCACTGCCGCTGATGGCCGATCACCCAGGCCGGCACGATGTGTTCCCACTCGATCCGGCTGGCGCGCTGGGCGCTCTTGCGCGGGACATAGCCGCAACTCTTGAGATCCACGGTCTTGCCGCTGTAATGGCAGCCGCAATAGAAGTCCACGCTCTGCTTGGCGTAGAGCTTGGCGGCTACCACCTTGGCCTCGCGAAAGGTGCGGGGTGGTTCAGGGGTCGCCAGGGCTGTCAGGGAGGCCAGGGTCAGGCAGAGCAGCAGGGCGGGGCGCAACGACATGGAGAATCCGTCCGAAAAAGCGCGGATACTACCGACCCGCATGAGGTCGCGGTGTGACTGGGTTCACTGGAAGCCGTCCCGCTCGTGCCCGCATTCTGTTGCGGAAAGAATTCGATATCAATGACTTAGAGGTAAGGCATGGCCGCCTGGGACATCTTCTGCACGGTGGTGGACAACTATGGTGACGCGGGCATCACCTGGCGTCTCGCCCACCAACTGGTTGCCGAGCACGGGCAGCAGGTCCGTCTCTGGATCGACGATCTCTATCCGCTGGCGCGCATCCAGCCGGGGGTCGACAGGGCAGCCGAGCAGCAGTGGCATCGGGGGGTCGAGGTCCGTCTCTGGCATGCCGATTGGAAGGGCGCCGAGCCGGGCGACGTGGTGGTGGAGGCCTTCGCCTGCCAGTTGCCGGAAGGCTTCATCGCCGCCATGGCGCGGCGTGCCGAGCGGCCGCTGTGGCTGAACCTGGAGTACCTGAGCGCCGAGGAATGGATCGAAGGCTGCCATGCCTTGCCCTCCCTGCAGCCCACCGGCCTGAACAAGTATTTCTTCTTTCCGGGCTTCACCCCCAAGGTAGGGGGACTGTTGCGCGAGCAGGACCTGTTGACCCGGCGCGACGGCTTTCTTGCCGCCCCCGGGGCCCGCGCTGACTTTCTCGCCGGCCTGGGTGTTCAGCGCCAGCCAGGGGAGCGCCTGTTTTCCCTGTTCGCCTACGAAAACCCGGCGCTGATCGACTGGCTGGATGTCCTCAGTGCGAGTACTCAACCTACCTGCCTGCTCGTGCCGGAAGGGCGGGTGCTGGCCAACGTAGCGGCCTGGCTGGGCGTCGACTGGCTCAAGGCGGGCGATGGCCACGGTCGCGGTGCCCTGCGGGTCCAGGTGCTGCCCTTCGTCTCCCAGCAGGACTACGACCGCCTGCTCTGGTGTTGCGACTTCAACGCCATTCGTGGCGAAGATTCCTTCGTTCGCGCGCAATGGGCCGGCCATTCGTTCGTCTGGCATATCTATCCGCAGGAAGAAGATGCCCATTTCGTCAAACTCGAAGCCTTTCTCGCCCGCTACGTCGAGATGGCTGCGCCCACGCTGGCCCAGGCGGTCAGCAGCTTCTGGCTGGCCTGGAACGGTCGTGGCGACCTGGCTGCGGCCTGGTCGGCACTCGAGATGCAGGTCGCGGATTGGCGGTTACTGGCGAGCGATTGGAGCGAGCGGATGGCTTCCCATAGCGATCTTGCCAGCAGCCTGGTGCTTTTCCATACAGATTGGCTATCATATGGCGCCTCGAAATCCCGTTCTTCCATCCATACGGATAACCGCATGAAAACCGCACAAGAGTTCCGTGCCGGCCAAGTGGCCATGATCGACAACGCTCCCTGGGTCATCCAGAAAGCTGAATACAACAAGTCCGGCCGTAACGCTGCAGTGGTCAAGATGAAGCTGAAGAGCCTGCTGTCCGGCAGCGCGACGGAAACCGTCTTCCGCGCCGACGACAAGCTGGAGCCGGTCATTCTGGATCGCAAGGAAGTCACCTACTCCTACTTCGCCGATCCCCTGTACGTCTTCGTCGACGCTGAGTACAACCAGTACGAAGTCGAGAAAGACGATCTGGGCGAAGCCATTGCCTTCATCGAAGACGGCATGACCGACGTCTGCGAAGCCGTGTTCTACAACGATCGCGTCATCTCCATCGAACTGCCCACCACCATCGTGCGCCAGATCGCCTACACCGAGCCGGCCGTTCGCGGCGATACCTCGGGCAAGGTCATGAAGACCGCTCGCCTGAACAACGGCTACGAGCTGAAGGTGTCCGAGTTCTGCGATATCGGTGACCACATCGAGATCGACACCCGTACCAACGAGTACAAGTCGCGCGCCAAGGTCTAAACCAGGCGTCTCGACAGAAAGCCCGGTTCGCCGGGCTTTTTGCTGTCTGGGCTTTCGCCGCGAGCGGGCCTGGCCGGTTTCTTCAAATGCGTTTGCCGCTGGATATAACTGCCGTGGAATCGCTGTTTACCTTGTTGATCGATGTCGCTCTTGGGGCGGTACTGGGTGTCGTGGGTGGGCTGTTCGGGATCGGCGGAGGGTTGATCGCCATTCCGGTATTGGCGCTGCTGTTCGGGCTCGACCAGCAATTGGCGCAGGGTACGGCCCTGGTGATGGTGGTGCCCAATGTGCTGCTGTCGGTCTACAAGTACAACCAGCGCAACCGTATCGACTGGCAGCGCGCCGCCTTGCTCGCCGCGGCCGGCATGCTCTCGGCCTTGATCGGTACGGCGCTGGCGGTATCCCTGGATGCCCGCTCGATGCGCCACGGCTTCGTCGGCTTCCTGCTGCTCCTGGTGGTCTACAACCTCTGGCAGCTCTATCGTCGCGGCCAGCCACCGCTGACCACGCCCAGTCGCACCGGGCTGGGCGTGCTGGGGCTGGTGGCCGGCTTGGTGGGCGGGTTGTTCGGTGTGGGTGGCGCGGTGATCGCCACGCCGATCCTGGCCGGCGTGATGGGTCTGACCCAGGTGGCCGCCCAAGGCATGTCGCTGGCCATGGCCTTGCCCACCACTGGCGTCACCTTGGCCAGCTATGCCTGGCATGGCGAGGTGGACTGGCGCGTCGGTATTCCCCTCGCAATCGGTGGCCTGCTCAGCGTGAGCTGGGGCGTAAAACTGGCCCACCAGCTTCCCGAGCGGCTGCTGCGTCTGTTGTTCTGCGGTTTTCTACTATTCTGCGCAGTGCTTTTGGCGCTCCGCTGACTATTGCCGAAAGCCCTCGGCGATGTGTTCGGCGAGGGTGTCGATGATCGGCGAGGCGCTGCGGGGACTGCGCAACAGCTCGATGGAGCAGGACGGCAGGTCCGGCATGCCGTCGGCTTCGCCGAGTCGACGCAGCTCGCTCGGCAGCAGGCTTTCCAGTTGCGCGGTGACCGCCAGTCCTGCCTTGACGATGCCCAGCAGCGCCGCCAGGCTCGGGCTACTGTAGGCCAGACGATAGCCACGGTCGCGATTGTCCAGAGCGCGTCGAGCCCATTCGCTGAGGAAGCAGGAAGTATTGAACATCGCCAACGGTAGCGGATCGCGCTGGTGCACGTCGAAGCCGGGCGCCTCGGCCCAGACGAAGCGTTCCCGCCGCAGCGGCAAGCCGATCTCATTGCCCGGCTCGCGGGTGACGATGGTCAGATCCAGATCCTGGCGTTGCAGCAGGCCAGCGGTGGTCTCGCAGTGGACGTCCACCTGCACCAGGGGGTAGGCCTTGGCGAAGCCGGCCAGGATGCCCGGAATGAACCTCATGACGTAGTCGTCGGGCGTGCCGATGCGGACCGTCCCCACCATGTGCGGCTCGCGCAGGGTGGTCATCACCTCGCCGTGCAGCTTGAGGATGCGCCGCGCGTAGCCCAGCAGGATCTGGCCTTCCGCGGTCAGGCGTACCTGGCGCCCTTCGCGTTCGAACAGTCGGCGCTGCAGCACGTCTTCCTCTAGTTTGCGCATCTGCATGCTGACCGCCGACTGGGTGCGATTGACCACCTCGGCAGCGCGAGTAAAACCACCCTGGTCAGCGATGGCGACGAAGGTGCGCAGCAGGTCAGTCTCTATGCTCGGATAGTTCATCTCATCAGCCTAAGGAATGGATCGCATCAGAAAGATTCGTTGGATTGATGTTAAGCCGGATTGGAGACTTGAGCCACAGCCCTTAGAGAAGGAGTTTCACCATGGCTCAACTCAGTTCGCATCACCTTTCGCTTTCCTGCAGCAAATCTTCTTCGCACTTAAGGCTGCGCCTCGCCCAGGTGCGCGCCTGGGTGCAGCGCGCGGTGGAAGTTTCGCGTCAGCGCCAAGCGTTGTATCAACTGGATGATGCTGCCTTGAGCGACCTCGGGTTGAGTCGCGCCGATGCCTGGCAGGAAGCCGACAAACCGTTCTGGAAGCAGCCTGGGGAGGAGGCCGGATGCCACTCCCGCTAGAGTGGGAAGTCTGCCCAAGAACCCGCTTGAGGCGCGCGCTTGGGCACTCATCGTTAAACCGTTCAGCCATGGTGTTCTATGGTTGAGCGGTAATAATAGCTATCTTCGTGGGGTATTTAACTGCGAGATCCCTTCTCCAGCCGTTTATGCGATCATCGCCCGCCAGTAGGCCTTGCATAGTTGTAATGAGCCTGACTTGTTTGCGTCGGCGATGGAGCTGTGTATTAGATGAAACGGATTGCAGCAGGTTTTTTACTAAGCGTATTCGCATCTGTCAGCTATGCCGAAGACCTATCTACCAGTGGCTCGGTGACATTGTTTCTCGTTGAGCTCGATCAGGGATTCGATGCGTCGGCCAAGCCAGAGCGTCTCTCGCAGACGCTGATGATGGTTGAGCAGGCCATGAGTCAATGCCGTAACGATAGAGGCGCCGGCGAAGAGGCGGAGAATATCGCGAAATTGGTGGAGTCCTATCAAAAGAGTCTTGCCAAGTCTCAAGTAAATGTCTCGGCTTATGACTTATTAGACGTACTTCATGGAACCTTGCTTACCGACAAAGAGCGTACTGGCTGGGATTGTAGCGGTATTCTGTCATACTACAAAAAAGCGAGAGAAGGGCTGGTTCTTACCCATATCGGCGGCTACAACGTCGTGCAGGAATATCGAGAGCAAGGCGTTTTCTTCGAATAAGGCGAGTCTGCGCAAGGCCGGCTTTTTTTGAGCGTTTATCCCGTCCTGAATAAGGTTCCAAAGGCATCGCGCCCTTGGCCGATACTGCTAGGGTGGGGAACGACCCTTTACTGTCAGGACTCTGGATGGACAGTCTCTCCCTGCGTGAAGCGCGGCGTCTGGCCTTGCGTGCCCAAGGCTTTGGGGCTCAGCCCAAGGGTGGCGCTGGCTTGGCCGCGCTGTACCGGCAGGCAGCGCGCCTAGGTGTGCTGCAGATCGATTCGGTCAATGCGCTGGTGCGCTCCCACTACCTGCCGTTGTTCAGTCGCCTGGGCCGTTACGCCTTCGCCGACTTCGATGCCCTGGCCTGGGGGCAAGGACGCTCGCGTCGACTCTATGAGTGCTGGGCCCACGAGGCATCGCTGGTACCGGGCGAGGTCTGGGCCGAATTGCGTTGGCGGCGCGACCTGGCGCGCCAGGGGGTCGGCATCTATCGGCAACTGGCGCGCTTCGCCGCGGAGCAGCCGCAGCTGGTGGCCCAGACGTTGGCGGCCGTGGTGGAGCGGGGCGCACTGGGCGCCGGGAGCTTGGCGAAACGGGCCGGCCAGGCCGGCCCCTGGTGGGACTGGAGCCCCAGCAAGCTGGCGCTGGAATGGTTGTTCGCCGCGGGCGAGGTGACGGTGGCGGGTCGGCGTGGTTTCGAACGCCTCTACGATCTGCCCGAGCGAGTTCTGCCCGCGACTATCCTGGCGGCTCCGGCGCCCACGCCCGCGGCGGCGCGCCGAGCACTGTTGCTGCGTAGCGCCCAGGCCCTGGGCGTCGCGACGGAGGTCCAACTGCGTGACTATTTTCGCCTGAGTCCTGCCGAGGCCCGTCAAGGTATCCTCGAGTTGTGTGAGGAGGGCGCTCTGCAGTCGGCTCAGGTCCAGGGCTGGTCGAAGCTCGCCTATGTCGCGGAGGCGCCGAATCCCGGGCGACCGGTGCGCGCGGCGGCGCTCTTGTCGCCCTTCGATTCGCTGGTGTGGGAGCGCGAACGCACCGAGCAGCTGTTCGCTTTCCGCTATCGGCTGGAGCTCTACACGCCGGCGCCTAAGCGGGTCTACGGCTATTACGTCTTGCCCTTTCTCTATCGTGAGCGGCTGGCGGCGCGGGTGGATCTACGTGCCGAGCGAGCGGCCTCGCGCTTGGCGGTCCATGCGGTGCATCTGGAGCCCAAGGGGCTGGACGAGGAGGGACTGGATGCCCTGGCCGGACAACTACGCGGCCTGGGCGACTGGCTCGGCCTCGACGAGGTGCAGCTGCATGGCCCGGCCCGCCTATTACAGGAGGCGCTGGCGCGCCACTAGGTGGTCGCCGCGTCGGCGACCACCCGGCAAACTCAACGGCGGATGCCCTTGAGGGTCTCGGCGATCATGAAGGCCAGTTCCAGGGACTGGTCGGCGTTCAGGCGCGGATCGCAGTGGGTGTGGTAGCGGTCGGAGAGGGCGTCTTCGGTTACCGGGCGGGCGCCGCCGATGCATTCGGTGACGTTCTGGCCGGTCATCTCGATATGGATGCCGCCGGCATAGGTGCCTTCCGCCTTGTGCACCCCGAAGAACTCCTTGACCTCACCCAGCACGCTGGCGAAATCCCGGGTCTTGTAGCCGGTGGAGGCCTTGATGGTATTGCCGTGCATGGGGTCGGAACTCCACAGCACCTGGCGGCCCTCGCGCTCCACGGTCTGGATCAACCGTGGCAGATGGTCGCCGACCTTGCCCACGCCCATGCGCACGATCAGGTTGAGGCGACCCGGATCGTTCTCGGGGTTGAGGGTGTCGATCAGGCGGATCAGGTCCTCACTGGTGGTGGACGGGCCGACCTTGACGCCGATGGGGTTGTTCACCCCGCGCAGGAATTCGACATGGGCACCATCGGGTTGGCGGGTGCGGTCACCGATCCACAGCATGTGCGCGGAGCAGTCATACCAGTCGCCGGTCAGGCTGTCGCGACGGACGAAGGCTTCCTCGTAGTTGAGCAACAGCGCTTCGTGGGCGGTGAAGAAGTTGGTTTCCTTGACCTGGGGCGCGGTGTCCAGGCCGCAGGCGCGCATGAAGGCCAGGGTCTCGTCGATGCGGTCGGCCAACTGGTGATAGCGCTCGGCCAGGGCCGAATTGGCGATGAAGTCCAGGTTCCAGCGATGCACCTGGTGCAGGTCGGCGAAACCACCTTGGGCGAAGGCACGCAACAGGTTGAGGGTGGCGGTGGACTGGTTGTAGGCCTGGATCAGCCGCTGGGGATCGGGAATGCGACTGCCTTCGTTGAAGTCGATGCCGTTGACGATGTCGCCGCGGTAGGCCGGCAGGGATACGCCATCCTGAACTTCCTCGCCGGAAGAGCGCGGTTTGGCGAACTGACCGGCCATGCGGCCGACCTTGACCACTGGGCAACCGGCAGCGAAGGTCATGACCACCGCCATCTGCAGCAGCACCTTGAAGGTGTCGCGAATCTTGCCGGCGGAGAATTCGAAGAAGCTTTCCGCGCAATCGCCGCCCTGCAACAGGAAGGCCCGGCCCTGGGTGACTTCGGCGAACTGCCGACGCAACTCGCGGGCTTCACCGGCGAACACCAACGGCGGATAGCTGGCCAGGGTGCGCTCTACCTCGGCGAGACGGGCTTGATCGGGATATTCGGGCTGCTGCTGGATGGGCAGGCCTCTCCAGCTGGTGGGGCTCCAGGGCGCGGACATGATTCTCTCTAAGTGGATCGACGAAGCCTTCCATGGTAACCGAAGCAGGCCGTAGCGCTCGATAGACAATGCCCATCGCGGCTACCATGGGCGTCAATAGAGGAGGGTGGTCATGACCGCTACGGAAGTGTTGCTGGAAGAGGTCATCGACGACCATGGGCGGATCAGGGTGGTCGAGGTAGGTCCCTATCGCTTCCTCGAATTCGGTGAAGAGGTCGAACAGAGCTGCGTCTTCACCCGCGATCCGGCCTGGCTGGAATACGACTACAATCGCGCCATGTTGCTGGGTGCGCTTTGCCACGTGCAGCCGCGCCGCGCGCTGTTTCTGGGGCTGGGTGCCGGCACCCTGACCCAGGCTTGCCTCAAGTGGCTGCCACTGGAGGCGGTAGAGGCGCTGGAGCTGCGTCCGGACGTTCCACGCCTGGCACGGCAGTACCTAGGGTTGGGCGACGATCCGCGCCTCAGCATCCGCATCGGCGATGCCATGGAATTGCTCGAAGCGGCTTCTGCAACCGATCTGATCTTCGTCGACCTCTATACCGACGTCGGTCCGTCCAGCGCCCACCTGGCCTGGCGCTTTCTGGAAGACTGCCAGGCCAAGCTCAATCCGGATGGCTGGTTGGTGATCAACCAGTGGAGCGCCACCGACGGCAAGCCGCTGGGCGCTGCGCTGTTGCGCGGCTTGTTCCGCCATCACTACTGGGAATGCCCGGTGGTGGAGGGGAACGTCATCCTGCTGGTGCCGGCGAGTCTGGAGCAGTCGTTGGACGAGGCGGGCACCCGGCGGCGCGTCCGGGACCTGGCGGCGCGAGCCGGCTTCGATCTGGAGCCGTATCTCGATACCCTGCGTGCGGCAACCTGACCTCTAGATCGCCCAAGGTTCTCTGGAGAAATGTCCAGGGTTCGGGTATTATTCGCCCCGGTCTTTTTGACCTTCCGTTCAGGAACTGCATTTTCCCGGTCCGCCGCCTTGGCCATACCGGTCGTGCGTTCGCCCGACGGCGAACAATCCTAGACGCTACACCCCTTTTTCATCCGCTATTTCGCAAAAAGCTCACACCTTGGCTGCCTGGGCGACTTCGGTCATTCGGATAAGCGCAGCTCTTGGCTTTGGGGTCTTTGCGAAGCACACGAGGCAAGACAATGACCCAGGACACCAGCAATTTCGCTGCGCTCAATCTCAATCCCGCCATCCTGGCCGCCATCAAGGCCGTTGGCTACGAAGAGCCGTCGCCCATCCAGTCGCAGTCGATCCCGGTGATCCTCGCCGGCTATGACATGATCGGCCAGGCCCAGACCGGTACCGGCAAGACCGCAGCCTTCGCCCTGCCGCTGCTGTCGAAGCTCGATCCGTCCCGCCGCGAACCCCAGATCCTGGTGCTGGTTCCCACTCGGGAACTGGCCCTGCAGGTAGCCACCGCCTGCGAAACCTATTCCACCGAGATGCCCGGCGTGAAAGTCGTGGCGCTCTACGGCGGCGCGCCCATGGGGCCGCAGCTGAAGTCCCTGCGCATGGGTGCCCAGGTACTGGTCGCCACCCCCGGTCGTCTGTGCGATCACCTGCGTCGCGACGACAACCTGCTGGCCACCGTCCAGCACCTGGTGCTCGACGAAGCCGACGAGATGCTCAAGCTGGGCTTCATGGACGACCTCGAATTCATCTTCGAAGCCATGCCGGAATCCCGCCAGACCGTGCTGTTCTCGGCGACCCTGCCGCCGTCGATCCGCGCCATCGCCGAGCGTCATCTGAAGGAGCCGCAGCACGTCCGCATCGCGGCCAAGACCCAGACCGTCGCCCGCATCGAGCAGGCCCACTTGATGGTCCACGCCGACCAGAAGCCGGCCTCGGTGCTTCGCCTGTTGGAAGTGGAGAACTTCGACGCCCTGATCGCCTTCGTCCGCACCAAGCAGGCGACCCTGGACCTGGCCGAGCTGCTCGAGCGCCAGGGCTATCGCGTCAGCGCCCTGAACGGCGACATGCCCCAGGCCCAGCGTGAAAAGGTCATAGAATCGCTCAAGGACGGCTCCCTGGACATCGTGGTCGCCACCGACGTGGCCGCCCGTGGCCTGGACGTGGCGCGCATCACCCACGTCCTGAACGTGGACATGCCCTACGATCCGGAGTCCTACGTGCACCGTATCGGCCGTACCGGCCGTGCCGGTCGTGAAGGCCGCGCCCTGCTGCTGGTCACCCCGCGTGAGCGCCGCATGCTGCAGGTCATCGAGCGCGTCACCGGTCAGCGCGTGGGCGAGATCCGCCTGCCCGACGCCGAAGCCGTACTGGAAGCCCGTATTTCCCGCCTGGCCGATGGCGTGGGCTCGCTGCTGGCCGATGCCGATGCTACCCATGGCGCGCTGCGTCAGGAACTCTGCGAGCGTCTGCAGTGCGATCCTTCGACCCTGGCTGCCGCGCTGCTGGCCAAGCTGACCTCCGGGCGTGCCCTGGACATCGAGTCCGTGCGCCGTGAGCAGCCGCTGACCCCCGGCGCCGGCCGCAGCGATCGTCCGCGTACCGAGCGTGGCGATCGTCCTGAGCGTGGCGAGCGCGGTGAGCGTCCGGATCGTGGCGAGCGTCGCCCGATGCAGCCGCTGCCGGAAGGTCGCGTCCGCTGCCGTACCGCCCTGGGCGCCCGCGACGGTATTGCCGCCAAGAACCTGCTCGGCGCCATCATCAACGAGGGTGGCATGGATCGCGAGGCCATCGGCCGCATCCAGATCCGTGACTCCTTCAGCCTGGTGGAACTGCCCGAGGAAGGCCTGGAGCGTCTGCTGACCAAGCTCAAGGATACCCGCGTCGCCGGCAAGGCCCTGCGCCTGCGTCGCTATCGCGAAGATTGAGATTCCGGCCGAATGTCGGCCTTCTCAAGCAAAACACGGAGCGCCCGATGCCCTGCATCGGGCGCTTTGCTATGTAAGGACGGTTGGCATCTAATCCGCTAGGGCCTGGGGCGCGTTCGCCGCCTTGGCTTCCTCCAGTATCCACTGCGCGAAGGCACGAAGTGGCGGAGCACTCAACTCCAGCGCCTGAGGCAAGACAAGACAGAAGGTCTTGCCGACCGTTTGGCCTTCTGGCCAGGGCGCGACTAGGCGGCCTTGCTGAATGTCAGCTTCGACATAGAGCCGTGGCACGAGCGCCACGCCCAAGCCGGCCAAGGCTGCTTCAAGGAGCATGGCATGCAATTCATAGCGTGCGCCCACGGCGGGATGGGTCAAGTGAATTCCGGTTTCTTCGCCATAGCGCTGCCAAGCATCCAGGCTCTGCCGCCGATGCAGGCGAGGAAGCTGGTCCAGAGCGGGCGACGGCTGATTTTCCAGTAGTTCGGGATGACAGACGGGGGTCAACAGCTCTTGCCACAGCGGATAGGTATGCGCGCCCTGCCAGGCCGGATGAACGTAATGGATGAAAGCATCGAAGCCACTGCCTGCCAGTACGAAGGGCTCCAGGCGTTCGGCCAGATGTATCGTGATGTGGGGATGCTGGCGCTGGAAGCTTAGCAGGCGCGGAATGAGCCAACGACAGGCGAACGTCGGCAGACTGGCGATATCCAGGGCGATGCTGTCTTTGGATTGACCCCGTAGCGACTGACTTTCATGCTCCAGCCGGTCGAGTATCTCGCGGACCTGTCGAGCGTAGCGCTGGCCAGCGGGTAGCAGCCTGACTCTGTTGCCAACTCGTTCGAACAGGGTGACATCCAAGAAGGACTCTAATCGACCGATCTGCCGGCTGATCGCTCCCTCGGTCAGTGCCAGCTCGCTCGCCGCCCGCACGAAACTTCCATGGCGCGCTGCCGCTTCGAAGGCAAGCAAGGCCGAGTTGCTGGGTAGTTTGCGCCGCATGGGAAGCCTCAGTCTGATTCCTACGATCTTCTCATCGGGTTCACCTTGATCTTCAGTCAATGAAGGGTGCCGATAAGTCGTTATTCAGTGACTGAGTACGAAAATACCATGATGGAAAATCAACCTGAACAGGCCGTTATGGCCAAGAGGTGCTCGATGATCTATCTGGTCGAATGTGATTTCAGCGATCCTGTCCGAGAGGCGGAATGGAACGCTTTCTATGATCGGACGAAGTTGCCCGCACTGCTGTCGGTCGCAGGGTTCCATTCCTCCCAGCGCTTCAAGCGGTGGGGACAAGGAGGGCCCGCATACCTTGCCATGCATTCGGTTGAGGGGCTCGCGGTGTTGCAGGGCGCAGACTATCGCCTCAAGGGAGGGGGGAATTTCGCTGAATGGCAATCCCACATCTGTAACTGGAGACGCAATCTCTATGCAGGGCTCGCCAATGCGCCCGCCGTTGGCCAAGACGAAGTTCTGGTGCTGAGCGCGACGGGGGCCGAGTCTCTTCTAGGCCTCGGATTGGACCCCACGCCGTTGACAGCGGTCGCGCTCGATAAAGCGCCAGGCAAATGCTGGTCTGCTACGGCGAAGGCTTGGGCGATCTGTGCTGGATCCTTGCCGGAGGATGTCTGGTGCTATACGCCGCTGACATCTCGACTGATGGCGGCACAGACCACTGGCTCGGGAGACTGAAATGACCAGCAGAAAGTCTTTGCCGTGTCGGCGAGTGGGGGAGTTCTTGATCGTCACGTTGAGCGGCGGATCTTTGCCTATCGGTATGGATTCTTTGGCCAATATCGATGCCGACGTCGCTTTCGACTTGCAGAGCCAGGCTGATGATATCGCGCCTGGATCGATTCATCTGAATGCCTATCTGGTCCGTGGGCAGGGACGCAATGTACTGATAGATAGCGGTCTGGATCACCAGCAGTTGGTAGGCAGCTTGGCTGAGCTGGGTGTGACTCCTGCCGCCGTGGATACCGTGCTCTTGACCCATGCCCATCCCGATCATGTCGGCGGCCTGCTCGATGAAGCTGGAGCCGCTGCCTTTCCCAACGCCGAGCTCGTGCTCGATCAGCGCGAATTCGAGTTCTGGCAAGACGATGGACCTTTCGCCCGTGCCCTGGGCCGATCCCGCACCAACTTCCTGATCGCCCGCCGGGCCTTTGCTGGCTATGCCGGAAGAGTGCGTACCGTGTCGGCGGGAGCGGTTTTGCCTGGAATTCAGGCCGTGGATCTGGCCGGGCACACGGTTGGGCATACCGGTTACCGACTCGAATCGGCGGGTCAAAGTCTACTCGTCTGGGGGGATGTCGTTCACTTTCCCGGGGTGCAGGTGGCATGCCCGGAAGCGACCGTGCGATTCGATCAGGATCCTTCGCGTGCCGTGGCTACCCGCAGGCGGATATTCGACCAGGTCAGTGACGAGGGAATTCTGGTGGCTGGTATGCACCTGGGGCAGCCCGGTTTCGTGCGTATCAGGCGTGCCGGGGACCGCTATCAACTGCTTGGCGACGGGGTTGAAGTCGCTAGCACTTGAGTCTTGTGGCTAGAAGATCACCTTGTCGCGCAGCTTCTCGGCGGCCAATTGCAGCGCCTGGATGACCCGTTCCTTGTCGTAGTTCTGGATATTGTTGGTATCCAGATACATGGAGAAGCCGGGCAGTTCGTGCTCGACGTAGCTGGGCGAGGCACCGAGGTCGCGGCGGAAGTCCACCACCTGGTAGATCTGCACCGGCTTGCTGAAGCCCTTGACGGTGATCTGGCTCTTGTCGCGGCACATGATGGTTTCCTTGACCAGCGAGTAGGTCTCGTGGCTGATCAGGATCTCGCCGGCATCGGCGGCGTTTTCCAGGCGGCTGGCGAGATTCACCTCGCGGCCGATGATGGTGTAGTCCATGCGCGTGCTGGAACCGAAGTTGCCGACCGTGCAGTAACCGGTGTTAAGGCCCATACGAATTTCCAGGGGCTTGTTGATGCCCTGGCTGCGCCACTGTTGGCGCAGCACCTTCATGTGCTTGCGCATGGCGATGGCCATGGATACCGCGGCCACGGCGTCCTTCTTGGCGCCCTGGCTGTTGGCGTCGCCGAAGAACACCATGACGCTATCGCCAACGAACTTGTCGATGGTGCCGCCGTATTTCACGGCGATCTTCGACATCTCGTTGAGATAGTTGTTGAGCATGTCGGTGAGGGCCTCGGCCTCGAGTTCTTCCGACAGCTCGGTGAAGCCCTTGATGTCGGAGAAGAACACCGTGATCTTCTTGCGCTGGGTGCCCAAGGCGATGTGCTGCTTGCCGGTGAAGATCGATTCCCACACCTGGGGCGAGAGGTACTTGGCCAGGTTGTGTGCCAGGATCGCCGACTTTTCCTGCTCGCGCTTGAGGTCATCGTTGATCTGGATGAGACGCTTGCGCTGCCGGTGCAGGAAGTAGCCGGTGCCCCAGAGGTGCAGCATGGTGCCCACCACGCTGGTGACGGCCACCAGCAGCGGACTGGTCAGGTCGACGCCCTGGAAGAAGGTGGCGCTGCCCAGCGCCGCGGCGCTGGTGGCGAACAGCAGGCAGAGTCCGAGCAGGCGCGGGCCGCCGCGCAGCATGCTGGTATAGCCGAGCATGATCAGCAGCATCAGCGTGGGCATCAGCGGAAAACGCAGCACCACCGCAGCCATGCCGACATGAATGGCATCGATGGCGGCGAACAGGATATCGGTCTGGGGGCCACGATCGCGCCTGAGTTTCAGGCTGAGGGTCTGGGCCAGATGCGGATAGAGCAGGGCGTAGGGGATCAGCCACCAGCCGACGGGGTTGGCCTGGGTGTAGTAGCCAGCGGTAACGCTGGCGGCGGCGATCAGATAGGCGAACACCCGAGCGTAGTAAACGCCCAGGCTGTCACCGGAAGCAGCCAGGAACCGGTTGAGCGCAAACTTCATCTGACGGGTCCGTTTCGTGAAAGGCGAGAGGTCGGGATAACTCCGTTCGCGACGATGAAAGCGGCCGGGTTTTCAAGCTGTGGCGATCTTAGCTGAGAGCTTGGGTAGCGGCCAAGGATGTCACCCAATCCACTCGTGTGACATCGAAAATCGGGCTCCGTCCTTAGGGTACACTGCGACATTTCCACAGGAGTGACGCCATGGATGCCCTTGAGGCCCTTTGCAATCGCGTATCGGTCGGTCGCTTGACCGAGCCGGGTCCCACTGCCGAGCAATGGGAGTTGCTCCTGCGCGCCGCGGACCGGGCGCCGGACCACAAGCAGCTGCGTCCGTGGCGAATGATCCTGGTGTCGGGCGATGCACGGATGGCCCTGGGCGAACTTTTTGCCGAAGCCTTGCAGCGTCGCGAACCCGAGGCGGATGCGGCGGCCCTGGACAAGGCCCGGAAGATGCCGCTGCGTGCACCTTTGGTGATCGCCGTGATCGCGACCCCCCAGGAGCACCCCAAGGTACCGCTGCAGGAGCAAGTCATCACGGCGGGCTGTGTCGCCCACGGCCTGGTCAATGCGGCCTTCGCTCTGGGGTTGGGCGCGGTGTGGCGTTCCGGTGACTTCAGCTACGATCCCTGGGTCCTGAAGGGCTTGGGACTGGCCGATGCCGAGCAACTGGTGGGCTACATCTATCTGGGCACGCCGGAAGTGGCGCCGCGGGTACCGGCGGCCAGAAGCCTGGATGATCGAGTCAGCCATTGGCCAGGACCGGCCGCAACGGCAGGGTGACGGTGGCGACGAAGCCGCCTTCGGCATGATTGGCCAGGTGCAGGTCGCCGCCGTGCCGCTGCACGGCGCGGCGGGCGATGGCCAGGCCCAGACCGTAACCGGTGGCCTGCTGGTGGTCCGCGCGGAAGAAGGGCTCGCCCAGGCGTGGTAGATCATCGGCCTTGACGCCAGGGCCGTGGTCGCGGACCTGGATACGGATCTCGCCGTCGACGGGCGCTGCCGAGATGACGATGGGCTGCGCCGGCGGATTGAAGCGCAAGGCATTGCGCAGCAGGTTGTCCAGCGCTCGCTCCAGCACATCGGGCCAGCCGTCCAGCTGCAGCGCTATGGGTACGTCCAGCTCGACCCGCTGTTGCGGCGCGGTGAGCTGGGCGTCTTCGACCAGGCCACTCAGCAAGGGATGCAAGTCGACCTGCTCGGGCGGACCGGGGTCCGCTTCCTGGCGGGCGAGGGCGAGGATTTCGCCGATCAGGGTTTCCAGGCGATCGCATTCCAGGGTCAGGCGTGGCCACATGTTGCCCAGGTCATGGGGATCCGAGCGCTCGGCCAGGGCCAGGGCGATACGCAGTCGTGCCAGCGGCGAGCGCAGTTCGTGGGAGACGTCGCGCAGCAGTTGTCGCTGGCTGTCGATGAGGCGCTGCAGATGGGCGCCCATGCGATTGAAATCCTCGGCCAGCACGCCCAGCTCGTCCTTGCGGCGCGCCAGGCGTGCCAGGGTGTCCTGCTGGTAGGCGGTCTGGCCGAGGTCGTGCACGGCGCGGCGCAGATGATTGAGCGGGCGCGTCAGGCTCAGGGTCAGCAGCAGGCTGAAAAGGGTCAGAACCACGGTGGCGATGGCCAGCAGGCCGACCGGCCAGAACAGGCTCTGGCGGCGCCAGGCACCCAGTTCGGGGGTGGGCAGGTGGTAGATGAACAGATAGCTCTGGCCGTTGGGGCTGGTGTATTCGTCGGTCAGGCGTCGCCAGGGCAGCGGGCGATTGGGATCGCGGGCGCCGGGGCCGGTGCGCTGCAGGCGCTGTGGTTGGTCGAGATCCTGGTCGAAGATCCGCGGTGGCAGGGTGCCGCGCACCAGGGGCGAACCGTTTTCGCCCAGCACCAGCACATCGATGCCGTAGCGGCCCTTGCGTTGTTCGAGGAGGGCCTGGGCGGCGGCGGGACCGTCGTTTTCATAGCGTTGCACCCATTGTTCGGGCAGGTCACGCAAGCCCGGATGTTGCGCGAGGATCCAGGAATCCTGGTCGGCCAGGTGGCCGAGGAGCATGGTCAGGCCGACGGCGGACAGAATCGCTAGCCAGAAGGTGGCGAAGATGCGCCAGAAGAGGGAGCGAAAAACCATGCACTGGCCTTGTTCAGACGCTGCGCCGAGGACTCTCGGCGCAGCGCACGGGGTTTACGAGGATTTGTGGTCTTGCTTCCACTGCTGGAACTCGGCCCATTCCTTGGCGTGATCCTCACGCTTCTTCTCCATTTCGTCGAAGCGCTTCTGCTGGTCGGGCTTGAGCAGCGCCCGAATGGCCTGGCGAGTCTTGTCGCGATTGCCGCCGAGCTGGTCGTGCAGTGCCTTGCGTTGATCCTCGGGCAGCTTGTCCAGGTAGCTCTTGACGATCTCGCGCTCTTGCCGGCGTTCCTCGCCCATCAGCTTGCCCACCTGCTCGCGTTGCTCGGTGGTGAGCTTGAGCCCGCGCAGGGGGCCGCCGCCATGGGGACCACCATCCATCATCTTGCCGGGGGGCGGTGGCGTGACGTCGGCGCTGTCCTGGGTGGCGGCCAAGGTCAAGGTCGGCAGCAGGGCGGTGAACAGGACGGCGGGGATGAGTTTGCGCATCTGGAAATCTCCTTGGGATGGCCGGTGCAGCACCGGATGAGCCCAGTCTAGGAGCGGGGGAGTCAGGGGCAGTCAGCGGAGGTAAAGAGGGGGTAAAGGCCTGCGCGTATCGGCGGGGCGAGGCTAAACGCTGTAGTAGTAGCCGCGACCGCGCAAGGCGAGGATGCGTGGGCGACCGTCGGCATGGTTGCCGAGTTTGCGTCGCAGATTGCTCACGTGCATGTCCAGGCTGCGATCATAGAGGGTCAGCTTGCGTCCCAGGGCTGCCTGGGCCAGGGCCTGTTTTTCCAGGGGTTCGCCTGGCTGGCGCAACAGGGCTTCGAGAATCCGGCTTTCGGTGAGGGTAAGGGTGATCTCGGTTTCGCCGATGTTGGCGACACCCCGCGCCAGACTCAGGGACAGATCGCCCAATTGCACGCGGGCGGCGGGCTGCACCGGATGGCTGCGTCTGAGGATGGCTCTCAGGCGAGCGGTCAATTCACGCGGATCGCAGGGCTTGGCCAGATAGTCGTCTGCGCCCAGTTCCAGACCCAGAATCCGATCCAGCGGCTCGCCACGACCGGACAGCATGAGCACCGGCAACTGCGGATGATCACTGCGCAGCTGCTTGAGCAGTTCCAGGCCACTGCCGTCGGGCAGCATCACGTCGAGTACCACCACGTCGGGCGTGGCCTCGCGCAGGTGCCGGCGAGCATCGGTACCGGCATGGCAGGCGGTGACCTCGAAGCCTTCCTGTTTCAGCCAGGCACCGAGCAGATCGCACAATTCCTGGTCATCGTCGATCAGCAGAATCTGACTCATGGCACTAGTCTCGCGGTTCATCCATGGGTTGCAGATGGCGCGCCAGATACAAGCCCTGGCCGAGCATGAAGACCAGGGTCATCGCCAGGCTGCCGAATACCTTGAAGTCGACCCAGAAGCTTTCGTAGGTGAAGGCCACGTAGAGGTTGGCGCAGCCACAGACGATGAAGAAGACGATCCAGGCGATGTTCAGGCGCGTCCAGATCGGTGCCGGCAGCCTGACCGCATGGCCGAGCATGCGCTGGATGAGCGGCTTGTCGCCGATGAAATGACTGCCCAGGAACGCCAGGGCGAACAGCCAATTCACCACTGGCGCTTTCCACTTCAGGAAGGTCTCGCTGTGGAAGGCCAGGGTCATGCCGCCGAACACCAGGCAGGCCGCCAGTGTCAGCCATTGGCCTTTTTCCAGGCGACGTTGGGTCGCATAGATGGCGCCGTAGACCACCAGCGAGGCAATGATGAGCACGGCCGTGGCGCTGAAGATGCCGCCCAGGGTGAAGGCGTGCCCGGCGAATTCCACCGGACGCGGATCGAGCTTGTAGACGAGGAAGAACAGCAGGAGGGGGATGAAGTCGATGAATTGTTTCATTACCGCAGCCGATAGCAGTGCATCGCGGCATAATACCCGATGAAGCCGGAGGAGAAAGCCCATGCGTGTCGACTTGCACTGTCATACCACCGCGTCCGACGGCGCCTTCGCGCCCGCCGAGGTGGTCAGGCGTGCCCACGAGCGTGGCGTCCAACTGCTGGCGATTACCGATCACGACACCCTGGATGGCTATGCCGAAGCGATGGCGACGGCGGAGAGCCTGGGAGTCAGGCTGCTGTCGGGAATCGAGATGTCCTGTACCTGGGGTGGTGCGACGCTGCACGTGCTGGGCTATAACTTCGCGCCCGACTCCCCAACGCTGATCGCGGCGCTGAATGCGTTGCACGAGGGTCGCTGGGAACGCGCGCGGGAAATCGACCGGCGGCTGGCCGCCAAGGGTATGCCCGGTACCCTGGAAGGTGCCCGGGCGGTGCAGATGGCCCTCGGTGATAGCCGTAATGCGCCGGCACGACCACATTTCGCCGAATACCTGGTGCAGGCGGGTCACGTCGAGGATAGGGGCGATGCCTTCCGCAAGTGGCTGGGCGGTGGCAAGCTCGGCGACGTCAAGCAGCACTGGCCGACCCTGGCCGAAACCCTGGACACGCTCAAGGCGGCCAAGGCCTGGATCAGTCTGGCGCATCCACTGGCCTACGGTTTCACGCGCACCAAGTTGCGCAAGCTGATTGGCGAATTCGTGACCGGCGGTGGCCATGCCATCGAGGTCGTCAATGGCGTGCAGCCGGCCGAGCAGGTCGGCACCCTGGCAATTCTGGCGCGGGAATTCGGTCTGATGGTGAGTGCGGGCAGCGATTTCCACGCCCCGGCCGACTGGTCGGAGCTGGGGATGTACCGCCCGTTGCCCGAAGATCTGCCGCCACTCTGGGCGCGCTTCAGTCAACCGCTGTACCCACAGAATCGGGAACCCCAATGAGCCAGTTCATCGAGATTCATCCGCAGAATCCCCAGCCGCGGCTGATTCGTCAGGCCGTGGAAGTCATCCAGTCCGGTGGGGTGATCGCCTATCCCACCGATTCGTCCTATGCGCTGGGTTGCCGTATCGGTGAGAAGAGCGCGGTGGAACGCATCCGTCGCATCCGCCAGCTCGACGACAAGCACAACTTCACCCTGGTGTGCTGCGATCTGTCCGAGTTGGGCATCTACGCCAAGGTGGACACCAGTGCCTTCCGCCTGCTCAAGGCTTACACGCCCGGGCCCTACACCTTCATCCTCAATGCCACCCGCGAAGTGCCGCGCATGTTGCTGCATCCCAAGCGACGCACCATCGGCGTGCGGGTCCCCCAGCACCCCATTACCCTGGCGCTGCTGGAGGCCTTGGGCGAGCCGCTGATGAGCGTGAGCCTCATCCTGCCAGGGGACGACGAGGCCCTGGGCGATGCCTGGGAAATCCGCGAGCGACTCGAACACTTCGTCGATCTGGTCATCGAAGGTGGCCCTGGTGGACTGCAGCCGTCCACCGTCATCAGCCTGGCCGACGACGAGCCGGAGGTCATCCGGGTGGGGGCCGGGGATCCGACGCCCTTCCTGATCGAAGCATGAGCGAGGCTCTCGATGCCCAGTTGCTCGAACCCGAGCAACTACGGCTGGCACTGGTCTATGGCGAGGCCTTCACCGAGCTGCCCCAGGACCTCTATATCCCGCCGGATGCCCTGGAAGTCTTTCTCGAAGCCTTCGAGGGGCCGCTGGATCTGTTGCTCTATCTGATCCGCAAACAGAACATCGATATCCTCGATATCCCGGTCGCCGAGATTACCCGGCAGTACATGAGCTATGTCGAGCTGATGAAGGCTGTGCAGCTTGAGTTGGCAGCCGAATACCTGCTGATGGCCGCCATGCTGGCGGAGATCAAGTCGCGCATGCTGCTGCCCCGCGCCGAGGGGCTGGAGGCGGAGGAGGAAGATCCACGCGCCGAATTGATCCGCCGTCTGCAGGAATACGAGCGCTTCAAGAAGGCCGCCGAAGACCTCGACGAGCTGCCGCGCGAAGGCCGCGACTTCGTGGTGCCGACGCTGCCGGCGCCCGAGGCCCGGGCGCGCAAGCTGCTGCCGGAAGTGGGGCTGGGCGAGTTGCTGCTGGCCATGGGCGAGGTGTTGCGCCGCGCGGATCTGTTCGAAAGCCACCAGGTGACCCGCGAGATCCTGTCCACCCGCGAGCGCATGAGTCAGGTGCTGGAACGGTTGAAGGATGGTGCCTTCGTGCCCTTCGTCGCCCTGTTCACCCTGGAAGAAGGCCGTCTCGGGGTGGTGGTGACCTTCATGGCCATCCTCGAGCTGGTCAAGGAATCCCTGGTGGAGCTGGTGCAGAACGAGCCCTTCAGCCCCATTCACGTCCGCGCCCGGGTCAGCGGCGCCGCCGCGGAAGAAGGGCTTCAGGCGTAGGCCAGCGCCGCCGTGGCCGCGGCGCTCTTGCGTTTGCTCACTAGTAATCGCGCCTTTGCGCCAGCCGCCAGGAGGGCGGCGGCTTCGGCGATGCTCGGACTGCCGGTGTGCTGCAGCGCAATAGCGCTGGCAGAGGTGGTGCCGGGTCGAGCGGCCAGGTGGTCGGCCGGAAAGCCCCATAGCGGCAGTTGCCAGAGACGCGCGAGTTCCTGCAGACCCGGCTCTTCCAGCCGTGCATCCAGGGTAGCGAGCGCCGTAACTTGGTCGACCTGGCAGCCTGCTTCTTGCAATACCGCCTGGGCAAGCTCGGCCAGTTCCTCCACTGAACAACCCCGGCGGCAGCCGAGGCCTAGTATCAGGGTCATCAGGCGCGGCTGCTCTGGCGCTGGAACAGCCAGCTGCAGGCCAGGCCCAGTACCAGCCAGAACGGCAGGTTGCTCGCCAGCACGGCGATCTGGAAGTGTCGCTGCAGCTCTTCTGGCGCCAGGCTGGCGTGTTCGACCGGCTGCGGGGCGCCGAGCAGATGCGGCAGGACCAACAGGCCTAGGGCGGCGATCTTGAAGCCGGGGTGACGGGTGAAGACCAGCAGGGCAAGGGCGCCCGCCGTGGCACCAGCGGTGCTGATCCACCAGAGCTGGCGCAGGGTCAGGTCGGCGGCGACGGTGCCCGGCAACTCCGGCGGCAAGCCGAGACTGGGGGCGAGACAGAAGGTGGCATAGCCGGCCAGACCCCAGAACAGCCCCTGATGGACGCGCGTCGGACCGCGCAGGTTGAGCAAGCCAGCCAGCACCAGGCCGAAGCCCACTGCCACCACCAGATTGCCGCCGAAGGTGGACAGGGTGCGTGGCCAGCCATCCGCGGGTGACCAGGCTGCTTCGCCATGGTCATGGTGTTCGGCCATGGACGGTGCCTCGGCCTGGACCTCGTAGGTTTCCGCCTGGAGAATCAGCGGTGTCATCCAGAAGGCTTGCAGCACACTGAGCAGCAGGGCGGCCAGCAGGCCGGCAACGCCAGCACTGAAGGCAATTCGCTGGAACATGTCGAGCTCCTCTAGTGGCAGGGAAAGCCTTCGCTGTGGCGGGTGTCGTGGGCGCCGTTGTGCAGCGCCTCGACATGGGAGAAGCCGGACAGGTATACCAGGCTCAGGCCGAGGAGACAGGCTAGCAGGGTGGCGGTCAGGCGCTGGGCACGGGTATGGGTCTGGGGCAGGGTGGCGGCGGAGCGGGCGACGGTCATGGCAAGGCCTCGGAGTCGAAGCGGCAGGGACGCGCCTAGGCAGCGAGCCGCAGGCGGCCGCCGTCCAGCACGACCGCCCACCGCGGGTTGCTTGAAAGCGACAGGCCGGTCTCCGGACTTACGAGGATTGCAGGCTGCAATTACCAGGATCGCCTTCCCCAAGCTTGCCGGCCGGGTGGCATCGTGATCCTGCGCTCGTCTACCGTTGCGGGGGCAGTGCCGGACTCGGACCGGCTTCCCGTTTCACCGCGACCCATGGCGGAGTCGCGACACCTGAAGCAAGGTTCAGCAGACCATGGGCGTCGTCCGCCGGTCAAGCCTGTTCGATTGACACCCCGGCGGGGCACTCGTAGCCTGTCGGGCTTCGAGGTGCTCTAAGAGCCTGTCCATAATCTGCTGCGCGTCGGCCCAACTGCGTTGAAAACGCCCTGGTTCGCCAGCCCGGTCGGAATGCTCATTTACCCTGTGTAAACTCCAGCTTCCTAAGGGTTTTCTGCCTTGTTGGTCTGTAGCTCACGAGATTATGAACAGGCTCTATGCAAGAGCTTGAAAGGGAACGCGGTGCGATACCGCGGCTGCCCCCGCAACTGTAAGCGGCATTTCTGCCCCTCCACTAGGCCACTGCTCACGCGGGAAGGCCGGAGTAGGGCGCCGCGAGCCAGGAGACCTGCCTCGCCAGTTTCCCATACGCAACCGGGCGGGGTGATCCGGGCTGCCATCAGGGCCTCGCCAGCGTGCGAGCGTCCGGCATGCCTGCCCGTCCTCTTTACGCTTTCTACCTAAGGGCAGCCCATGAAAACCCTGGCCAAGACCCCCGTCACCATCGTCACCGGCTTCCTCGGTGCCGGCAAGACCACGCTGCTGCGCCACATGCTTGACCACGCCGAAGGCCGCCGCATCGCGGTGATCGTCAACGAATTCGGCGAGCTGGGTATCGATGGTGAAATCCTGCGCCAGTGCAGCATCGGCTGCACCGAAGAAGAGGCCCAGGGCCGCGTTTTCGAGCTGGCCAACGGCTGCCTGTGCTGCACCGTGCAGGAAGAATTCTTCCCGGTGATGAAGGAGCTGGTGGCGCGTCGCGGCGACATCGACCACATCCTCATCGAGACCAGCGGTCTGGCCCTGCCCAAGCCGCTGGTGCAGGCCTTCCAGTGGCCGGAGATCCGCAACGCCTGCACCGTGGACGCGGTGATCACCGTGGTCGACAGCCCGGCGGTAGCGGCTGGGACCTTCGCCGCTCACCCCGAGCAGGTGGACGTCCAGCGTCGCCAGGACCCCAACCTCGACCATGAGTCGCCGTTGCACGAACTGTTCGAAGACCAGTTGGCCAGCGCCGACCTGGTGATCCTCAACAAGACCGACGGTCTGGACGCCGAGGCCCTGGCGCGAGTGCGTGCCGAGGTGAGCGAAGAATTGCCGCCCGCGGTCAAGGTGGTGGAGGCCAGTCGTGGCGTGCTGCCCTTGTCGGTGCTGCTGGGCTTGCAGGCCGAGTCCGAGGCCCATATCGACAGCCGTCCGACCCACCATGACCTCGAAGGGCACGAAGACCACGATCACGACGAATTCGATTCCTTCGGTGTCGAGCTGCCCGAGGTGGCCGAGGCGACCTTGCTGGCGGCCCTGGGCGAGGTGGTCAAGACCCATGGCGTGCTACGGGTGAAGGGCTTCGCCGCCATTGCCGGCAAGCCACTGCGTCTGCTGGTACAGGGCGTCGGCACCCGCTTCGACAAGCACTTTGACCGTGCCTGGCAGGTGGGTGAGGCCCGCAGCACCCAACTGGTGCTGATCGGTCAGGAGCTGGATCAGGCGGCCATCACCGCCCAACTGCGCGCCGCGGTGGCCTGAGCCTAGATGCATCTGCTGCGTACCCAGCCGGGCGGCTTCGTCCCGGACGACGGCATCGCCCATCTGGCGCAGACGCCGGGTGAAATCGTCGTCCTTTGCAGTGGCGATTCGCACCTAGCGCTGCTGGCCGAGGCCACCCGCACCCTGGATGCCGGCTATCCCAGCCTGCGTCTGGCCAATCCCATGCAGCTGCAGAACCACGCCTCGGTGGATCTCTATGTCGAGGAGGTACTGAGCCAGGCGCGGGTGGTGTTCATCTCGCTGCATGGTGGCCAGGGTTATTGGCGCTACGGCATGGAGCGACTGGCGGAATTGGCCGCCCGGGGACTGACCCTGATCGCGGTGCCCGGTTGTGACCGGCCCGATCCGGAGCTGATGGCCCTGGGGACGGTGGCGCCCGAGCTGGCCGAACGGTTGTGGCGCTATTTGCGCCAGGGCGGCCTGGCCAATGCGCGGGATTTCCTGCATTGCCTGGCGGCCGAATGCCTGGGTGCGGACTATTCTTATGAGCCGCCGCGGGAGTTGCCGCGAGTCGCGGTCTACCAGGCGGAAGGCCTGGGCCTTGAGGGCTGGCGTGCGACCTGGCGACCGGATTGGCCGACTGCGGCGCTGCTGTTCTATCGCACCCATCTGCAATCGGCTAACACCGCCTTCGTCGACGCCTTCTGCCAGCAACTGCAGGCCCAGGGCCTGAATCCGCTGCCCATCGCCGTGGCCAGCCTCAAGGAGCCCGCCTGCCTGGCCGAGGTGGAGCGGCTGCTGGACGAGACCGAGGCGGCCCTGATCCTCAATACCACGGGTTTTGCCCAGTCCAGTCCGGAGCGACCGAATCTTGCGCCCTTCCGCCGACCAGTGCCGGTGCTCCAGGCCATCTGCGCCCAGGACAATCGCGAGCGCTGGCTGGAGAATCCCCAGGGCCTGGGCGCCCGCGACCTGGCCATGCACATCGCCTTGCCGGAGCTGGACGGGCGCATTATCACCCGACCCATCAGCTTCAAGGGCCTCGCTTGGCGCTGTGAGCGCAGCCAGAGCGACGTGGTCAACTACCAGGCCGATGAAGAGCGCATGGCCTTCGTCGCCCGGCTGGCGCGCAACTGGGTCGAGCTGCAGCGACGCCCAGCGGCAGACAAGCGCATCGGCCTGATCCTGGCCAACTATCCGACTCGCGACGGCCGCATCGGTAATGGTGTCGGCCTGGATACCCCGGCGGCGGCGCTCAAGGTGCTGCAGGCCTTGCAGGCCGCGGGCTATCCGGTGGCCAATTTGCCGGAGAGCGGGACCGCCCTGATCGAGCGCCTGCTCGGTGGCGTAACCAATGACAGTGCCCTGCGCGATCTGCGGCCGGCCTTGCAGAGCCTGAGCCTGGACGACTACCAAGGCTTGTTCGCCCAGCTGCCGCAAAGCCTGCAGCAGGCGGTGACCGAGCGTTGGGGCGGGCCCGAGGCCGATCCCATGCATCGGCGTGGTCGCCTGATGGTGGCCGGGGTGCGCTTCGGCCTGACCTTCGTCGGCATCCAGCCGGCCCGTGGCTATGACGTCGATCCCGCCGCGGTCTACCACGATCCGTCGCTGGTACCGCCCCATGGCTATCTGGCCTTCTACTTCTGGCTGCGTGAGGTCTATGGCGCCCAGGCGGTGGTCCACCTGGGCAAGCACGGCAACCTGGAGTGGCTACCGGGCAAGGGCGTGGGAATGTCCGCCGAGTGTTGGCCGGACGCCATCCTCGGACCGCTGCCCAATGTCTATCCCTTCATCGTCAACGATCCGGGCGAGGGCGCCCAGGCCAAGCGACGCACTCAGGCGGTGATCATCGACCACCTGATGCCGCCGCTGACCCGCGCCGAAAGCTACGGCCCGCTACGCGATCTGGAGCGCCTGGCCGACGAATACTATGACGCCAGTCTGCTGGACCTGCGTCGCGCCACCGAACTGCGTGGCGAGATCCTGCGACTGGTGCGCGAGACCGCTCTGGACCGCGAGCTGGGCCTGGTCATCACCGAGGATCCGGACAGTTGGCTGCCGCAGCTGGACGCCTATCTCTGCGATCTCAAGGAGTCCCAGATCCGCGACGGCCTGCACGTGTTCGGCGAATCGCCAACCGGACAGCTGCGCCGCGATACCCTGGTAGCGCTGCTGCGGATTCCCCGTGGCGACGCCCAAGGCGGTAACGCCAGCCTGCTGCGGGCCCTGGCCAAAGACCTGCAGCTGGATTTCGATCCCCTGGCCGCCGACCTGGGCGAGCCCTGGCAGGGCGTGCGTCCGACCTGCCTGGCCAGGCTTTCCGCCGAACCTTGGCGCACCCTGGGCGATACCCGCGAGCGCCTGGAGTTGTTGGCTCTTGCCCTGGTAGCGGCGACGGTGGATGACGAGCCTCTGCCAGTGGCACTGGACGATCTCCCCATCACGCGTCCCGTGCTGGAGCACCTGGCGGCCCAGGTGGCGCCGGCTTTGGATGGCTGCGGTCCTGCCGAACTCGGTGGACTGCTGGCGGCGCTGGACGGTCGCTTCGTTCCGGCCGGTCCCAGTGGTGCGCCCAGTCGCGGCCGATTGGACGTGCTGCCCACCGGGCGCAACTTCTTTTCCGTGGACGTGCGCAACCTGCCGAGCATGACCGCCTGGCGCCTGGGCTGGCAGTCGGCCAACCTGCTGCTGGAGCGGCATCTGCAGGAGGAGGGCGACCATCTGCGCCAACTGGGCCTGTCGGTCTGGGGTACGGCGACCATGAGGACCGGCGGCGACGACATCGCCCAGGCCATGGCCCTGCTGGGCGTGCGTCCGGTATGGCAGACCGGCAGCGCCCGGGTCGAGGACTTCGAGATCCTGCCGCTATCGCTGCTGGACCGGCCGCGGGTGGACGTCACCCTGCGCATCTCCGGCTTCTTCCGCGATGCCTTCGGCGGGCTGGTGCGGCTGTTCGATGCCGCCGTCCAGGCGGTGGCCGCGTTGGACGAGCCGGATGACCTCAACCCGCTTGCCGCCCAGGTCCGTCGCGAACGCGCCGAATTGGAAGCCGCCGGGGCCGAGGCCGACCAGGCGCGGCGCCAGGCCGGCTGGCGCATCTTCGGCGCCCAGCCTGGCGCCTATGGCGCCGGAGTCCAGGGCGCGGTAGAAGAGCGCCAATGGCAGGACCGCAGCGAGCTGGCGACCGCCTATCTCAATTGGGGCGGCTACGCCTATGGCGCCGAAGATGAGGGCACCACTGCCCGTGATGAATTTTCCCGGCGTCTGGGCCGTCTGCAGGCGGTACTGCAGAATCAGGACAACCGCGAACACGACCTGCTCGATTCCAACGACTACTACCAATTCCAGGGCGGCATGCTAGCCGCCGCCGAGACCTTGAGCGGCCAGCGCCGCGCCAGCTACTTCGGCGATCATGCCCAGGCCGATCTGCCCCGTATCCGTACCCTGAAGGAAGAGCTGGGTCGGGTGGTGCGTTCGCGAGCGGCCAATCCCAAATGGATCGCCGGCATGAAGCGCCACGGCTACAAGGGCGCCTTCGAGATGGCCGCTACCGTGGACTACCTGTTCGGCTTCGGTGCCACCACCGAGCTGGTGGAGGATCATCAATACCAGCAACTGGCCGATGCTTACCTGCTAGACGGTGACACCCGCAGCTTCGTCGAGCGCCACAACCCCGAGGCGCTGCGCGACATGACCGAACGGCTGCTGGAAGCCCAGCAACGCGGCCTCTGGCAAGAGCCCGGCGACTATCGCGAAGCCTTGGAACAGCTCCTGATGGATATGGATGAAGCCTGAGATGACCGCCCCTGTCTTTCCCCTGGCCGCCGTGGTCGGCGCGGAATCCTTGAAGCTGGCGCTGTGCCTAAACGCCATCGATCCCCGTATCGGCGGGGTGCTGATCGAAGGGCCACGCGGCATGGCCAAGTCCACCCTGGCGCGCGGCCTGGCCGACCTGCTCGGTGGGGGCCCCTTCGTGACCTTACCGCTGGGCGCCAGCGAGGAGCGTATCGTCGGCACCCTGGACTTGGACGCCGCTCTCGGCGAAGGGCGCGCGCGCTTCGCCCCTGGGGTGCTGGCCGCCGCCGATGGCGGGGTGCTCTATGTCGACGAGGTCAACCTGCTGCCGGATCACCTGGTGGACCTGCTGCTGGACGTGGCCGCCAGCGGCGTCAACCGGGTGGAGCGTGATGGCATCTCCCACGAGCACGCCTCCCGTTTCCTGCTGGTGGGCACCATGAATCCGGAGGAGGGCGAGTTGCGCCCGCAGTTGCTCGATCGCTTCGGCTTCGCCCTGGCGCTGGATAGCCGGCCCGCACCGCGCGAACGGGCCGAGATCCTACGCCGGCGGCTGGCCTTCGATAGCGATCCCGCGGCCTTCGTCGCTCAGTGGGAGACCGCGCAAGCGGAGTTGCGCCAGCGCTGCGCTCAGGCGCGCGCACGCCTCGCCACCATTCCCCTGGATGATGCCTCGCTGGACACCATCACCGAGGGCTGCCATCAGGCCGGTGTCGATGGCCTGCGCGCCGACCTGGTCTGGCTGCGTGCGGCTCGGGCCCACGCCGCCTGGCGCGGTGGCGCCTCCATCGAACACGCCGACATCGCCGCCGTGGCCGACTTCGCCCTGCGGCATCGTCGCCGGGATTCAACCGCCGCCCCGTCAGTAATACCACCCCTAAAGGATGAGTCACCTTCCTCCACACCGGAGCAGGAGACAGGTAATCAACAAGGCAGGGACGAGCCTGAGCTTCCCGGCGGTGCAGGTGATGCCTGGGGGGCTCTGGCGCCCGACCCTATGGCGAGTGGTCCGCGCCGTCGGCTGGGCGTGGCAAAAAAGCCCTAGGCATCCGATCCACCCACACCGCGGATCGTGATGCCCAGGCCGGGGTGGGCAGGACTGCGGGTGGCCGTCAGGGTGCCCGTACAAGGGGCGAAGAGGGCGCCATCGCCTGGCTGCCAACCCTGCTGCGCGGTCGTCCACAGCGGGCTGCTGATTTGGTTCGCCAACCGCGTAGCCGCCGTCCGGCCCAGCTCTGGTTGGTGATCCTCGACCATTCCGCTTCCACCCGCCGGCATGGTGCTCTGGCCCAGGCCAAGGGCCTGCTGGTCGATTGGTTCGAGCAAGCCTATCGGCAGCGAGTAAGAGTCGCTGTGCTCCAGGCGGCCGGCGAGCGGCCGGAATGGTCCTTCCAGGGGCAACGCAGTGGTCAGGCGCTACAGGCCTGGCTGGAGACCTTGGGCGCAGGCGGTGGTACTCCATTGCTGGCCGGGCTGGAGGAGGCCCGGACGTGGCTCGAGCGGCGCCGACGTCAGCAGCCGGGCGAGGAGTGCCAACTGCTGCTGGTTACCGATGGTCGGCTACGAGATCTGACGGGATTAACGGTGCCCGCTTGCCGGACCTTGGTACTGGATATCGAGCTTGGACCGGTTCGGCTGGGGCGGGCTACGGAGCTCGCCCGTCGTCTGGGGGCGGAGTACCGGCACCTGGAAGAGGTGCCGGAGATCTAGCCAGGCTGTTGGGCTTCGCTGCGCTCAACCCAACCTTGTATCTCTCCTGGGTAATGAGATTAGCTACCTCATTACCCGGAGCCGGCTGAGCACCTACCCAACCTGAGCACTCGATGCTGTTTCGTAGAATGTGCCTGCCGGCTCCCTTTCTCCAC
>NZ_SULM01000010.1 GCF_005250615.1 Pseudomonas rhizoryzae
AGGGAGCCGGCAGGCACATTCTACGAAACAGCATCGAGTGCTCAGGTTGGGTAGGTGCTCAGCCGGCTCCGGGTAATGAGGTAGCTAATCTCATTACCCAGGAGAGATACAAGGTTGGGTTGAGACGGCTCCATCGTCGAAGCCCAACACTGCGGGCTTGACCTTGGCCCTGTTGGGCTTCGCTAGGCTCAACCCAACCTACGAACCTCTAAGATTCAAAGCGGATCCACCGGTGGCGCATCGTCCTCATCGGCGGGCAGCTCGGCGGGATGCAGGCCTTCCGGGTCCTCGTCCTCGGGCAGTGGCAGGATGACGTTCATCAGCTGTACTCCGGATTGCGGGGGTTCTTCTGCGGCAAGCGTTCCTCGACCGGCTTTTCTTCCGGATCTTCGCCGATGGGCTCGTCGGGATCAGGCGCGATGTCCGGATCGATGTCCAGGTCGTCGGGGTTTTCCTTGATCTGATCGTTCATGCGGCCTCCGCGAGTGGGGTAGTAAAGCTTTGGGCAGAGCCCTTGTCGCGAAGTTCGCCACCAGCGATCAGCGATAACCCCGCGCCTGCAGATCGAACAGCTGGGCATAGCGACCGCCATTGGCCAGCAACTGGGCATGGTCGCCCCGCTCGCGAATCTCACCCCCTTCCAGCACCAGGATCTGATCGGCGTTGCGCACGCTGGAGAAACGATGCGAGATGAGCAGCGTCATGCGCTGCTGCGCCTGGGCGCGAAAGCGCTCGAAGATCACCGCTTCGGCGGCGGCGTCCAGAGCAGCAGTGGGCTCGTCCAGCACCAGGATGTCGGCGTCTTCGCGCATATAGGCCCGTGACAGGGCGATCTTCTGCCATTGGCCGCCGGACAACTCCTGGCCACCCATGAACCAGCGCCCGAGTTGCGTCTCGTACCCTTGGCGCAACCCAGCGATGACCTCGTCGGCCAGGCCCTGCTCGGCCGCTTTGCGCCAGCGCGTTTCGTCGTTGAAGGCCGCGGTATCACCGACGCCCAGGTTCTCGCCAGCGCTGAGCTGGTAGCGGATGAAATCCTGGAAGATGACGCCGATGCGCCGATGCAGCGCCGCCGGCTGCCAGTCCTGCAGATCACTGCCATCGAGCAGGATGCGCCCCCGGGTGGGCGCGTGCAGCCGGGTCAATAGCTTGATCAGGGTGGTCTTGCCCGAACCGTTGGCGCCCACCAGGGCCAGGCTCTGGCCCGGCGCCAGGTGGAAACTGATGTCCTGCAGGGTCGGCGCCGTCGCACCTGGATAGGTGAAGCCCACGCCTTCGAATCTCAGGCCATCGCCCGGCTGGCTGCCAGCGGTCAGGCTACCGCCCTCGGCAGTGGTCGGTTGGCCGAGGTAATCGTAGAGATTACTCAGGTAGAGGCTGTCTTCGTAGAGCCCGCCCACGGCGGTGAGACTGGCGCTGACCGCGGCCTGGCCCTGGCGGAACAGGGTCAGGTAGAGGGTCATCTGGCCCAGGCTCAGGCGGCCGCGCACCGTGTCGAGTACCACCCAGGCATAGGCGGCATAGAAGGCGAGGGTACCCAGCAGACCGAAAACGAAGCCCCAGCCGTCGCGTCTCAGGGTCAGGCGGCGATCCTCGGCATAGAGCTTGGCGAAGGTGGTGCGATAGCGCTCCAAGAGCAGCGGCGCGAGGCCGAACAGCTTGACCTCCTTGATGTAGGCCTCGTGGGACAGCAGTGTCTCCAGGTAGGTCTGGCGGCGCGTCTCGGGCGCGCGGCGGCTGAACAGGCGGAAGGCGTCGCCGGAGAAGCGGGCCTCGGCCAGAAAAACCGGCAGGGCGCCCACCACTAGCAACACCAGTGCCCAGGGCGAAAAATGCACCAGCAGCACGGCGAAGCTGACCAGCGAAATGAGGTTCTGCAGCAGGGTCAGGGACTTGGTCACCAGCGCCAGGGGCCGCACCGAGGCCTCGCGCCGCGCCCGTACCAGCTTGTCGTAGAAGTCGGCATCCTCGAATTGCGCCAGCGACAGGGTCTGGGCCTTTTCCAAGATCAGCAGATTGACCGTTTGCCCCAGCCGCACTCGCAGCAGCGACTGCTGCACCGAGAGTAGCCGCTGGGCGGCGGCAAGGGCCGCCAACACCCCGGCTTCGGCGAGCACGAACTTCAGCACTGGCCACAGCGGTGCCGTACCTTGCTCGGCATGCAGCTGCATGGCCGCCACCACGGCGTCGACGATGCGCTGCCCCAACCAGGCGGCCAGCGCCGGCAATAGCCCCGCCACCAGGGTGGCCAGGACCAGTCCGATCATTAGCGCAGGGGAGGTGCTCCACACCAGGCTGGCGGCGCGGCGCATCTGCAATTGGACGATAGCGAAGGAGCTGGAGAGGGCCATGGTGGATCTTCGACTGGGATCAGTATTAGGCGGAGCGGCGGACTAGGTGTTCCCGGGGTTATGGCAAAAGGCTTACAAGAACCAGTGTCACCTGGCCATGTCGGAGCCCCGGCGGGCTGCGTAATCTACACCCATCAGCCGCGCAGGATGTGCAGCTCAGAGGTCAAGGACGATGACCAGGCCAGGATGGCACCTGACAGGACGTTGGGATGGTCGCAACAAAGAACCCGCTTCGGCGGGTTTTTTGTTGGGCGGCATTCAGTCATGACCCGGTGCTGCCAGGGGGTATGGCAAAAGGCTTACACGTAGCGCTGCTAGTCGGCCATGTTCGCCTGGGGTAGGGCTGCGTAATCTACACCCATCAGCCGCGCAGGATGCGCAGCTCTGAGGTCAAGGATGATGACCAGGCCAGGATGGCACCTGACAGGATGTTGGGATGGTCGCAACAGAGAACCCGCTTCGGCGGGTTTTTTGTTTTTCGTACTTCAGAAGTTCGCGCAAGAATTGGCGAGCAATTGTTTGGTATGGGCTCGGCGCCGCGACAGGTCATGGCAGGGCCATGGCGAGGAGTGGCAACTCCACCCAGGCGGTCCGTCGCCGCGGCCGAAAAAGCGCCGCAGGTAACTTCTGCAACACCAGACTAGCTGATGCCGCGGGTGGGTTTTAGCCCGCTGTGCGGTTGCGGCCTGCCGCCTTGGCGGCATAGAGCGCCTGATCGGCCCGTTCGATAAGGGCGTAGGCATCCATACCAGGCTTATGGGTAGCAGCACCGATGCTCAGGGTGATGGCCCGCCGGGACCAGGCATGATTGGCCACGGCGGCGCGGCAGCGTTCGGCCACGCGGTGGGCGGCGGATAGGTCGGCGCCTGGCAGCAGGAGGGCGAACTCCTCGCCACCGTAACGGAAGCTGGCATCGCCATCGCGACAGCTCTGTAGCAGTAGGCGGCTGATGTCCTGCAGGGCGGCGTCGCCCGCTTGGTGGCCGTAGGCATCGTTGTAGGCCTTGAAATGATCGACGTCGATCAACAGCAGTGACAGGGGGAGGCTGTTTTCCTCGGCGCGTGTCAGCAGCTCCGCCAACCGCAGATCGAAGGCGCGACGGTTGTAGAGACCGGTCAAGGCATCCGTGACGCTACGTTGCTCGGCTGCCTGCATCATGTCGAGCAACTGCCGCTGGGAAGCCTCCAGCAGGTGCTGCTGTTCGATGTGCTCGGTGACGTCCACCGAAAGGCCAGCCAGGGCGATGCCTTGGCGGGTGACCAGCGGAAACTTGTAGGTCTGCCAGAAGATGCGGCGGCCATCCAGGGTGTTCATCCGCTCGATGCGCCGATGCGGCTTGAGCTCACGCATCACCTGGTCATCGGCCTCGCGAAAAAATCGTGCTGACTCTGGCCAGAGGGCGTAGTCATCCTCGCCGATAACCTCTTCGCGGGTCAGCCCTAGCTGCTGCAGAAAGGGTTCGTTGACGTATGAGAAGCGCCGGTCGCGGTCCTTGATATAGGCAATGAAAGGGCCGTTGTTCATGAAGGCGGAAAAGTTGATGTCCAGTTCTTCCAGCTTATGCAGGGTCTCGCGTTGCGCCAGCAGCATGGTGATCTGCCGCGCCAGACGCTGCAGGCTGTCGATCTGGCCGGCCTCGAAGAAACGCACCTGATCGTCCAGCACGCACAGCGTGCCAAGGGCGATGCCGTGCGGGTCGAGCAGGGGAACCCCCAGATAGGCACGCATCCGTTCCAGGCCTGGCGCTATCCTGAGATGGGCGACCCGTGGATCGTTCTGCAGATCTTCGACGATGAAGGGTTGCTGCGGCGTGAGGATCGCCAGGTGACACAACGAGGACTCGACGGGCAACTCCTCTACCACCATTCCCTGGCAGGCCTTGAACCACAACCGGTGGCGGTCGGCCAGGGTGATGAAGGCGACCGGCGCCCGGGTGAGCTGGCAGGCCAGGGCCACGAGATCCTGGTAGGCCGCATCGGTCCCACTGTCGAGGATCTGCAGCTCACTCAAGGCATGGAGACGCTGGGCGTCATGGGGTGAATTCATGCGAGCTCGCAAACGGGAGTTGCTTGCCCAAGCATAGTACCCAGGCAGCAAGAGGAAAACTCTAGCCGGTACGCAAACAGCCGAGATGCCGGCAGGCTGCCGGCATCTCGGTACGTTTCAGCGTCTGGGCTGCAGCAGCAGGGCCACTAGAGCGCTCCAGCCGGTCTGGTGCGAAGCCCCGAGCCCACGGCCGTTCTCGCCATGGAAATACTCGTGGAACAGCACCAGATCGCGGCTGCGCGGATCGTTCTGCAACTGCGGATAGTCGACCATGCTCGGCCGCTTGCCGTCGGCATCCTTGAGGAACAGCCGGGTCAGGCGTTGGCTGAGACCGTCCGCCACCTCTTCCAGGTTGGCCAGGTAACCGGAGCCGCTGGGATATTCGACCGAGAATTTATCGGCGTAATAGCGGTGGAACTCATGCAGCGACTCGATGAGCATGTAGTTGATCGGCATCCACAACGGCCCGCGCCAGTTGGAGTTGCCGCCGTAGAGATGCGAATCCGATTCCGCCGGCTGGTAGCGGGCGCTGAGCAGGTTGCCATCGGCCTGGCGCATCTCGAAGGGCTTTTCCGCATGGGCCTTGGACAGGGAGCGGATGCCGTAGTCGGAAAGGAATTCCTCGCCGTCGAGCATACGTTTGAGCAGCAGTTTGGTGCGATGGCCACGCAGCAGGGAAAGCAGGAATCTATTGCCCTGGCCGGGCTCGGTCCAACGCGAGACCAGGCGGGCCAGGTCCGGGCGCTGCCGCAGGAAGCCGCGCAGCCGGCCGCCGAGGCCGTGCAGGCCTTCGTGCTCGCGCTGTTCCAGTACCTGGACGGCGAACAGCGGAATGAGGCCGACGATGGATCTCAGGCGTAGCGGCTCGGCACTGCCGTCCGCCTTGTGCAGCACGTCGTAGAAGAATTCGTCCTGCTCGTCCCAGAGCCCGTCTTCACGGTTGTCGCTATGGTTGATGGCATTGGCGATGTGCAGGAAGTGCTCGAAGAACTTGATGCCCAGGTCGACATAGACCGGGTTTTCCTTGGCCAGCTCCAGGGCGATGCGCATCAGGTCCAGGGCGTAGGCGGCCATCCAGGCGGTACCGTCGGCCTGGTCCAGGTGGTAACCCGGGGGCAGCGGCGCCGAGCGATCGAAGAGGGCGATGTTGTCCAGGCCGAGGAAGCCGCCCTGGAAGATGTTGCGACCTTCCGCGTCCTTGCGGTTGATCCACCAGGAGAAGTTCAGCAGCAGCTTGTGGAAGACCCGTTCGAGGAAGGCCCGGTCGCCGACGCCGGTCAGGGACTTTTCCTGCAGGTAGACGTGCCAGGTGGCCCAGGCATGTACCGGTGGGTTGGCATCCTCGAAATTCCACTCATAGGCCGGCAACTGGCCATTGGGGTGCATGAATCTGTCCTTCACCAAGAGCAGCAATTGCTGCTTGGCGAAGCCGGGGTCGATCAGGGCGTAGGCCACCGCCTGGAAGGCCAGGTCCCAGGAGGCGTACCAGGGGTACTCCCACTTGTCCGGCATGGAGACGATGTCGAAGTTGACCAGGTGCCGCCAGTGGGCATTGCGGATCTTGGCGCGCTGCGGCGGCGGGGTTGGCTGGGCCGGGTCGCCGTTGAGCCAGCGATTGACCTCGAAGTAGTAGAGTTGCTTGGACCAGAGCAGGCCGGCCAGGGCCTGGCGCTGGACCAGGCGGGCGTCGGGGTCGCTGATCTTTTCCTGCAGGGCGGCATAGAAGGCATTGGTCTCGGCGATCCGCTCCGCGAAAACCGCATCCGCGTCTATCGCCAGGGCATTGGTGGGCGCCAGGCGCAGGTAGACCACCGTCTTGGCTCCCCCATCCAGTTCCACGGCGAAGTGGGCCGCGGCCTTGCTGCCGAAATCGCGGCGGATCGCTTCCCGGGCGCCTTTCACCACGTAATCGTTGATGCCGTCCTTGAAGGGGCCTTCGACGGCCTCGCCGGTGAGGCGGGGCAGGTTGGTTTCGTTGTTGCAGAACAGCCACTCGACCTCCTGGGGACCCCAGGCGCTGACCACCAGGTCGGAGCGGTCGAAGTAGCTGGCGCGCAGTTGCTCGCCTTCCAGGCTGAGCATGGCGCGCGGCGGGGTGCCGGTCCAGGCCCAGGTGTTGCGCGACCAGACCTGCGGCAGCACTCGCAGCTTGGCGCGTTCGGCGCCGCGGTTCTCCACCGTCACCCGCATGAGGATGTCGTCTGGGGTGTGCTTGGCGTATTCGACGGTGACGTCGAAATAGCGATCCTGGTCGAAGACGCCGGTGTCGAGGATCTCGAATTCGCGATCCGCGAGGCCACGGCGGGCGTTCTCCTCGGTGAGCTGGGCGTAGGGGAAGGCGGCGTGGGGATACTTGTAGAGCATCTTCTGGTAGGCGTGGCTCGGGACGCCGTCCAGATAGAAGTACAGTTCCTTGACGTCTTCGCCGTGGTTGCCCTCGGCGTTGGTCAGGCCGAACAGGCGCTCCTTGAGGAAGGGGTCGCGTTCGTTCCACAGGGCGAGGCCCAGGCACCATTGTTGGGCTTTGTCGGAAAAACCGGCGAGACCATCCTCGCCCCAGCGATAGGCGCGGCTGCGCGCATGGTCATGGGGAAAGTAGCGCCAGGCATCGCCATCGGCGCTGTAGTCTTCACGGACCGTGGCCCACTGGCGCTCGCTCAGATAGGGCCCCCACTGCCGCCAGGCGGCGGCGTCGCTATCAGCCAGGCGCTGGCCTTCTCGGGTCTGCAGGATGCCCGGGGCGGGATGTGCGGTCATCGTGTCTCCAGGTTCAGGTAACGGTTAGGGCTCGAGGATAGAGCATCAGTGTTGCGTGCCAAGACGTGCCTTGGCCTGTTCTGCAGTTTTAGTGCCTGACTACCCAGGAAAAATTCACGTCATTCAGGTTTCCGTCACTGGCGCTGGCGTCTGCCATCGTGACACAGGCGAAAAAAAGCCCCACGCCCGCAAGGGGGTGGGGCTTTTTGCGCCAGGCAGCGGCCCGCTGCACCACAGCGGGCCGCTGGGCGATCAGAGCGCCATGTCGTTGGCGGCCTTATCGGCGCGCGGCGCGCTGGCGGTGGCCTTGGCGGGCTGGCTGCCGGTGGCGACCGGCGGGGTGGCCAGTTGCAGCACCTCAGCAGTGTAGTTCCACTCTTGCTGCACGCGGGCGGGGTCGCCGTTCAGCTTGGTGCCGTAACTGGGGACGATCTGGTGCAGCTTGGCCTGCCACTCCGGCGTCGCCACCTTGTCCTTGAACACCTTCTCCAGCACGCTGAGCATGATCGGCGCAGCGGTGGAAGCACCCGGAGAGGCACCCAGCAGGCCGGCGATGCTGCCGTCCTTGGCGGCGACGATCTCGGTGCCCAGTTTCAGCACGCCACCCTTGTCGGTGTCGCGCTTGATGATCTGCACGCGCTGACCGGCCTGCCACAGGCGCCAGTCTTCCTTCTTGGCGTTGGGGAAATACTCGCGCAGGGCGGCCAGGCGATCGTCATCCGAGAGCATCAGCTGACCGGCGAGGTATTCCACCAGCGGGTATTCGGCCACGCCCACGCGGACCATCGGCCAGGCGTTGTGGGTGTTGGTGCTGGTCAGCAGGTCCAGGTAGGAACCCTGCTTGAGGAACTTGGTGGAGAAGGTGGCGAAGGGCCCGAACAGGATCACGCGCTTGCCATCGAGCATGCGGGTATCCAGGTGCGGCACCGACATCGGCGGGGCGCCGACCGAGGCCTTGCCATAGGCCTTGGCCAGGTGCTGCTGGGCGATCGCGGGATTGTCGGTGACCAGGAAGGAGCCACCCACCGGGAAGCCGGCGTAGTCGTTGGCTTCGGGAATGCCCGACTTCTGCAGCAGGTGCAGGGCGCCGCCGCCGGCACCGATGAAGACGAACTTGGCGTCGGTCTCGGTCTTCTTGCCGTCCTGGAGGTTCTTGTACTCCACGCGCCAGCTGCCGTCGGCATTGCGGGTGATGTTCTCGACTTCGCTGGACAGGTTCAGCTTGAAGTTCGGCTTGGACTGCAGGTTGGCGACGAACTGGCGGGTGATCTCGCCGAAGTTGACGTCGGTACCCAGCGGGCTCCAGGTGGCGGCGACCTTCTGCTGCGGATCGCGACCTTCCATCATCAGCGGAACCCACTGCTTGATCTGCGCCGGATCCTCGGAGTACTGCATGCCGGAGAACAGCGGGCTGGCCTTCAGCGCTTCGTAGCGCTTCTTGAGGAAGGCGATGTTGTCGTCACCCCAGACGAAGCTCATGTGCGGGGTGCTGTTGATGAAGCTCTTCGGGTCCTTGAGGACGCCGTTCTTGACCTGCCAGGACCAGAATTGACGGGAGATCTGGAAGGCTTCGTTGATCTCGATGGCCTTGGAGATGCTGACCTTGCCGTCCTTGTCTTCGGGGGTGTAGTTCAGCTCGGCCAGGGCGGAGTGGCCGGTACCGGCGTTGTTCCAGCCGTTGGAGCTTTCGTCGGCGACCTTGTCCAGGCGCTCGACCATTTCCAGACTCCAGTTCGGCTCCAGCTCGTTCAGCCAGATGCCCAGGGTGGAACTCATGATGCCGCCGCCGATCAGCAGGACGTCGACCTTCTTGACGTCATCGGCGTGCGCGGTGCCCAGGGCGGAGGCGATAGCCACGCCGAGCAGCGCGCCAGTCATTTTCTTCAACATGTGGTCTCTCAATCGATAGAAGCTGGGTCTGCTTATCGAGTTTCGGTGCGGTGCGGCACCATGGCACATGGGTGGATGTGCAGTGGGCAAGGCAGAATGCAGCCGGAAACACGCAAGGGCAGGTTTCTTGTCCCTCCGCCGCCCTTCTCTTGTGAACCACCGGAAGGGTCGGAGCAAAAACGCAAGGCGCGCTCAGGCAGCGGCTGACCGCAGACCTAGGTCTCGGGAGCGGCGGCATGCGCGTGCGTTTTTGTTGCCGGGCATTTTAATGACAAGAGGTATGAATTCCTAGATAGGAATTCATTGGGTTTGGCTATTAGCCTTTAGTCTAATCACCTCGTTACCCCGCTAAAGCTGCGCCGAGCGCCGACGCAGGCACGCTGAGGCGGTGTGGGATAGCCCCAAGCGCGCCGGCATGAGTACCGACGAAACCGGTTAGAAAGCCGCCGAAGGGTCGTCACCGCGAGCACGGTGGCGAAGCGCCCTGAGCCGGGGGTTGCTGTCTAGGCGAAGCGCCAGGCGAGGAAGCGACTCTGCTTCTGGCCCTGGGCCATGGCCACGACGCGGATCTCGCTGGCCTGTTCCCGCCGCAGCGCCGCCTGCAGCATGGGCAGGTTGCTGGCCTTGGAGACCAGGCAGGTGAACCAGCCGACCTGGGGTGCAAAGCGGCGGCTTTCACGGATCATCCGCTCGATGAAGGCCGCTTCGCCGCCCGGACACCAGAGTTCTGCCGCCTGGCCGCCGAAGTTGAGCAGGGGCACCTGCTTGCCGGTGGTCTTGCCCAGATTTTTCCATTTGCGTTGGCTGCCCCGTACGGCGTCGGTGGGGCTGGCATGGAAGGGCGGATTGCACAGGGTGGCGGCGTAATGCTCACCGGGCTGCAGGATGCCGGCGAAGATCGCCTGGGGATCGGGCTGGCGGCGCAATTCGATGGCCGCGGCGCAATCCGGGTTGGCGGCGAGGGTGCGGCTAAAAGCCTCCAACGCGGCCGGGGCGATGTCGCTGCCGACGAAGTGCCAGCCGTATTCCTTGAAGCCGATCAGCGGATAGACGCCATTGGCGCCGGTGCCCACGTCCAGCAGACGAACCCTTTCTCCGCGCGGAAGCTGGCCGCCATTGCCCTCGGCCAGCAGGTCGGCCAGGTGATGCAGATAGTCGGCCCGGCCCGGAATCGGTGGGCAGAGAAAGTCGGCGGGGATATCCCAGTCGCGCACGCCATGGTGCAAGGCCAGCAGCGCCCGATTGAGGGCGCGCACCGCCTGGGGATCGGTGAAGTCGATGGACAGGTTGCCCCGTGGCGTCGGCGCCACGAACGGCTTGAGCGCGGGACTTACGCGCATCAGGGCCGGAAAATCGTAGCTGCCCTGGTGACGATTGCGCGGATGCAGGGGAGCGGGGCGGCCAGGCAAGGGCCGGCGGGGCGAGGTCATGGCGGCGGACGAGGCGAAAAAGGGGGCGGCGAGCCTAGCACAGCCGCCCCTTGGACTTACAAGGGGGTACTCACGCCGGGGTCGGGGCGTCTTCGGGCAGCACGCCGATCTCGCGCAGGTTGCGCCAGAAGGCAGCCGGGATGGGCGCGCGCAGCAACTCGGCATTCTGTCGGGCCCGCTCTGGCTTGCTGCTGCCGGGAATGGTGGCGGCGACGGTAGGGTGAGCGAGGCAGAATTGCAGGGCCGCGGCGCGGATGTCCACCCCGTGATCCTGGCAAACGCCCTCGATCAGCTCGACCTTACGGCGCAGCGCCGGCTCGGCCTCGGCATAGTTATAGTGCTTGCCGCCGGCGAGCAGTCCGGAGTTGAAGGGCCCGCCCACCACGATGCCCACGCCGCGGCGTTCGCACTCGGGGAAGAGGGTGTCCAGGGCTTCGCGGTGGTCCAGCAGTGAATAGCGTCCGGCCAGCAGGAAGGCGTCGGGGTCGCTCTGTTCCAGGGCCAGGCGGCAGGGCTCCACCAGGTTGACGCCCAGCCCCCAGCCCATGATCAGGCCTTCTTCGCGCATCTCGGTGAGGGCCTTGGCGGCGCCCTGCATGGCTTGGGCGAAATAGTCGCGCCAGGCCGGACCGTGTTGGTCTTCGGAGAGATCGTGAATCCAGACCAGATCGAGGCGGTCGGTCTTGAGCCGCTCCAGGCTGTCTTCGATGGAGCGGCGGGCCCCATCGGCGGAATAGTCGAGCACCCGCTTGAAGGGCAATTCGTTGACGAACGGCGGGGCGTTCTCCGGCTGGTCGGCGGGTTCGAGCAGCCGACCGACCTTGCTGCACAGCACGAAGTCGTCGCGTGGCTTGTCGGCCAGTACTTCGGCGAAGCGCCGTTCGGAAAGACCGGCGCCATAGTGTGGCGAGGTGTCATAGAGGCGGATGCCGGCGTCCCAGGCGGCTTCGAGAGTCGCCCGGGCGTCGGCGTCGCTCACCTCGCGGAACATGTTGCCCAAGGGAGCGCCGCCGAAACCGAGGGAGGGGATGTCGATACGCATGGGAAGTCTCCGGGTGGTGCGTGTCTGCATCCCGACCGGTATGGCGGCGATCCCGTTCCCCTAGTCCGCCGGACGTAGCAGGGCCACCTCTTCGCGGGTGAGCGCGCGATAGCTACCCTCGGCCAGCGCCGGGTCCAGGGTCAGGGCGCCGATACGGTCGCGGTGCAGCGCCACGACCTCGATGCCGAAGCGCCCGAACATGCGCTTGACCTGGTGATAGCGGCCCTCGACCAGGGTCAGGTGGGCGCTGCGCTCGCCGAGCAGCTCCAACTGGGCGGGCTGGGTGGTGAGATCCTCGTAAGCGAAGTAGAGCCCCTCGGCGAAGGCCGCGACCAGGTGCGGCGGGATGATCTCTGCGGTGCTGACCAGGTAGCGCTTGGTCTGCTTGTGGCGCGGATGGCTCAGGCCGCGCGACCACTGGCCATCGTTGGTGAGCAGCACCAGGCCGGTAGTGTTGAAGTCCAGCCGACCGGCCAGGTGCAGGTCGGCGCGTTGGTCCGTCGGCAGGCAGTCCAGTACCGTTCGATGGCGGGCGTCGACGGTGGCGCTCACGCAGCCGCGCGGCTTGTGCAGCATCAGGTAGCGCCCGCCGGGGCCGTCCTGCAACAGACGGTCTTCGACTTCGATACGGTCGAAGGCGAAGACCTCGCGTTCGGCCTGCAGGGTGGTGGCGCCATTGACGCGTACCCGGCCTTGCGCGAGCAGGCGTCGCGCCAGTTGGCGGCCCAGGTCGGGCCTGTTACCCAGCCAGCGGTCCAAGCGCATCAGCGGGATTCGGCCGATGTACCCGTCGCACAGGCCGGGCACAGGCAGCGCTGGTTGCGCTCTTCTTCCGGCAGGCGCGCCAGGGCGGCAGGGTCGACGGGCGTCCGCAGGCACCAGCAATCCTGGATATCGCCACCTGTGGCCAGGCTGCATTGATTGCGCTGGCCGCAGAGGGGGCAACGGGTGGGATCGAAAGGGACGGGCGATGCGGCCATGGTGATCTCGTCGGGCGAAGCGAGCGGCAGAGTACCGGAAATTGCGACCTGGATAACGTCCGCTACGCTGGGGGTCTGCGTACTGTCGCATCCGGGGTGCAAGCTGCATCCTAGCTCCGATCGTCGGACCACCCGAGGAACCCATGACAATAACTGCTCTGCGTACCCTGATCCGTACCCTCATTCCCGGCACCCTGCTGGTTAGCCAGCTGGCGCTGGCCACCGAAGGCGATATCGGTCAGACCCTGGCCCGCCAGGCCGGCATTCCCTGGCCGGCGGTGATCGCCCACCGCGGCGCCTCCTTCGACGCGCCCGAATCCACCGCCCCGGCCTACCTGGTGGCGCGGGAGCTCGGCGCCGACTATCTCGAGCTGGACCTGCAGCGCACCAAGGACGGTCAGCTCATTGCCCTGCACGACGACACCCTGGAGCGCACCACGGACGTCGCCAAGAAATTTCCGGAGCGCGCCAAGGCGCCGGTCAGCCAGTTCACCCTGGCCGAACTCAAGTCCCTGGACGCCGGCAGCTGGTTCAACCAGGCCCATCCCGACCGTGCCCGGCCGAAATTCGCCGGACTTAAGATCCTCACCCTCGACGAGGTCATCGACATCGCCGAGGGCGGTCGCAACAAGCCGGGCCTCTACATCGAGACCAAGCAGCCCAAGCTGTTCCCCGGCATCGAGCGTGATCTCAAGGCCAAGCTGACCCAGCGCGGCTGGCTGGGCCAACCCAAGGCCGGCGCCACTGGCGTTGCGGCCATGCCTGGGCGGGTAGTGCTGCAGACCTTCGAGAAGAGCAGCCTGGAGCTGCTGCAAAAGGAGATGCCCAACACGCCGAAGATCCTGCTGCTGTGGCTGGGCGATGGCTACATCCCGGAAAAGGCCGGGCCGAGCTACGCCGAGTCGGGCGAGTCCAGCAAGGCGGCCTACTATGGCAAACAGCAGGTGCGCTCCGAGGGTGACTTCACCGCCTGGGTAGAGTGGGCCAAGGCCCATGGCGCCATCGGCATCGGGCCGTCGGCCGCGTTGGAGGAGGGCGGCGACCAGAGCTATGCCGACCTGGTGAAGCCCTGGATGAACGACGTCGCCCACGAGCGCGGTTTGCTGGTGCATGCTTACACCGTGGACTCGCCGGTGGACTTCGCGCGGCTGGCGCCCCGCGGGGTGGATGGTTTCTTCACCAACCGTAGTGCCGAGCTGTTGAAGTTCTACGAGCGTCCCGCCAAGCAAACGCCGGGTGCCTTGCTGAAGCAACTCGGCTATTGAGCCCTTACGGGGAGGCTCCCTGGTCTCCCCGTTTCCCTAGAGGAGCTTCTTTGTGTCCCGTGAAGCCTTCAACGGTGCCAAGTTGGCGCTGCTCTGCGAGGACCAGGTCCTGGTCTATCAGCGCGACGACAAGCCCAGTATTCCCTGGCCTGGCCTTTGGGACCTGCCCGGTGGCGGCCGTGAAGATGACGAGACGCCCGAGCGCTGCGCCCTGCGTGAACTGGAGGAGGAGTTCAGCCTGGTGCTGGACGCCTCGCGGCTGACCTGGGGACGCTGCTATCCACCTCGTCAGCCAGGCTATCTGCCCAGCTGGCTGTTCGCCGGCCAATTGAGTCGCGCCGAGATCGCCGCCATCCGTTTCGGCGACGAAGGCCAGCACTGGCAGTTGATGAGCATTGCCGACTTTCTCGCCCATCCCCAGGGCGTGCCCCATTTACAGGAGCGGCTGCGGGACTACCTGGAAGAGCGGCGTCTCTTAATCCCGGCTGAATGAACGTGCGATAAGCGAGCGCAAGGCGCGGGCGGGCCTTAAGCTTTCTCCAAGCCCATCCGGGCCGTTCTGGAGATATCCCCATGCGCCATTTCTTCTTGGCGTCGCTTTGTGCTCTGAGCCTCAACGGCTGCGCCGTCTACGATCCCTATCCACGCTACTACAGCCGCCCGGCGCCGCCTCCAGCGGTCTTCTACGGCACGCCTGCCTATCCGCCGCCCACGGTCATCGTCCGTCCCTATGGCTACGGCTACTATTACCGACCGGGTCCGCCACCACCACCGCACTGGGGGCCGGGACCGGGTTGGGGACCCCGTCCAGGGTTCGGGCCACCTGGTTGGGGGCCGCGTCCGGGGCCGCCGGGGTGGGGCCCGCACTAGCCTGAGGTTTGACAGGGACAGCCGGCTTTTCTAGGGTGCAGTCCTTGTCTTGACCAGGAAACCGACGCGTGGACGACGATCGCATCAAGCTCGACCCCCAATGGAAAGCCGCGCTACGTGACGAGTTCGAGCAGCCCTACATGCGCCAGCTGGGCGATTTCCTGCGGCGCGAGAAGGCCGCGGGCAAGGTCATCTATCCGCCTGGCCCCCTGATCTTCAATGCGCTCAACACCACGCCGCTGGATCAGGTGAAGGTGGTCATCTTCGGCCAGGATCCTTACCACGGGCCGGGGCAGGCCCATGGCCTGTGCTTTTCGGTGCAGCCTGGCGTGCCGGCGCCGCCCTCGCTGCAGAACATCTTCAAGGAACTCAAGCGCGATCTGAATCTGCCCATTCCCAATCATGGCTATCTGCAGCACTGGGCGGAGCAGGGCGTATTGTTGCTCAACACCTCGCTGACGGTGGAGCAGGCCAATGCCGGTTCCCATGCCAAGGCCGGCTGGCAAAGATTCACCGACCGGATCATCGAGGTGGTCAGCGCCGAGCGCGAGAACCTGGTGTTCCTGCTCTGGGGCAGCCACGCCCAGAGCAAGCAGAATCTCATCGATCCCCAGAAACACCTGATCCTCAAATCCGCCCATCCTTCGCCGCTGTCGGCCCATCGCGGTTTTCTCGGCAACGGTCACTTCGGCCGAACCAACGAATTCCTGCGCAACGCTGGTATTGCGCCCATCGACTGGGCGCTGCCGCCGCTAGCCTGACCGAGACACCCTGCCGAAGCGACCGCTAGCAAACGGCCGCGCTAGGCGTGGCGGTCGAGGCTGGGCGCCGATGGCAGAGCAGGCACCAGCCCACTCCTAGCATCAGCAGCACGATGGCCAGGGCCTCCAGCAGGGTCGGCAATCGCCCATTCCAGAGAAACCCATAGAGCAGCGAAGACAGCGTCTCGATGACGATGGCCTGACCACTCAGGGTCAGCGGCAGTCGACGGCTGGCCTGGTTCCAGCAGGCACCGCCGATGATGGAAGCGAGCAGCGCCACGCCAGCGGCCACCAGCAGCGGCTGTAACCAATCGGCGGGCGCCCGCGACGCCCACTCCGGGCCCAGCAGCAGGGGCGCGGCCAGCAAGGCCTGGAGGCCGGTCACGCTGCCAAGCAACAGGCCCCAGTCGTGGGCGCCGATGGGCGTCCTGGCCAGGTAGCGGGTGTTGACCACCGCGAACCAGCTCCAGGCCAGCAGGGCGCCACAGGCGCACAGCAGGCCCAGCAGGGGGTGCTCACCGACAGCAGTGGTGGTCAGCGTCTCGTAGCTGATCAGGGCTACGCCGACCAAGGCGCAGCCGAGGGACGGCCAGAGGCGGCCGAAACCCACGGCGCCGGCATCGCGCCGCCCGGCCAGGGCGACCAGCAGCGGAATCAGGCCGACGATCAGGGTGGTCGCCGCGATGCCGGCTTGCTGCACGCCCGAGCCGACCAGGGCGTAGTAGCCCAGGTTGCCGATCAGACTGAGCCAGAACAGCCGTACCCCGTCGGCCCGGGTCAATTGCGCCTGCAATCGGCGCCAACGGGGCAGCAGCAGCACCAGGGAGACCAGGCCGTAGCAGAGAAAGCGCAACACGGCGAACTGGGCGCCGCTCAGGTCGGGGACCAGAGCCGGGGCGAGAAAGATCACGCCCCAGCACAGGCCTGCCGCCAGTCCGTAGCCAATTCCCGCTGCCGATAATTCTCGTTCGTGCATGACGCCGTCTCCACCGATTCGCCAGCAGTGTGGCGACGCGGGGGCAAGCCAGTCTTGCGCGAAACTGCGGAGTTTTTTACCCGGGCTGCGTTATCCAGGCGCGTGCTGACTGCGGCGCCAGGCGGCTGGGCTGATGCCCTGGCGGCGGGTCATGGCGCGGGTCAGGGCGGCTTGATCGGCAAAGCCGACGCGCAGGGCGATCTCGGCGATGGGCAGGCGGCTGTCGCCCAGCCAGCGTTGGGCCTGGCGTAGCCGCAGGTCGGTCAGCCAGGCCTGGGGTGTCTGAGCGAAGCGCTCATGGAAGAGCAGGTGTAAACGGCTCAGGCCGACGCCTGCCAGGCGCGCCATGACCGGGTTGCTCCAGTCGCCAGCGGGCTGGGCTTCCACTCGTGCCAGCAGGCGGTCGAAGGCCGAGGTGGCGGTGGGGAGGGTCAGCGAGGCCAGTAGCAGGCGGGTGAGTTCGCTGGCGTGCTGGTCCAGGGCCGCTGCCGGGGTCAGTTCGGCGAAGGCGAGTAGTTGCCGCGTTGCCGGCGAAATCGGCAGGCACGGCTGCTGGCGTGCACTATCCAGGGTACGCTCGGGCAACCAGTCGCTGGCGCAGTCGATCACCAGGAAACGACTGTCAGGGTCCGACTGCTGGGCATGATCGCACTCGGGTGCGACCAAGGCGGCGAGCCCGGTATGCAGGCGGGCTCCGGTGCGCCCCGCCACCTCCAGCTCCATGCCGCCCTGGAGGGGGAGCACCAACTGGGCAAAGTCATGGGCGTGGGGATGGTGTTCGCCCTGGTAGCGCTTGATGGCGAGGCGTGGAGTCAAGGCGCACCTCGGCGAGGGGACTCAGGAGATCGATGCCTTCGATCCTAACACGCTCGCTGAATCGGCTTCAGCGTACCGGCTGCAGCGGCAACTCCACCTCGCCACCACTACCCAGGTCCACCGCGACCGGATCCTGGGTCAGGAACAAGGGGCGACCGCCCAGCAGGATGCGGCCGCTGAGCAGGTAGCGCTCACCGCTCTTGACCCGCGAGGGGGCGTAGTCGAGGCGGAAGGGCACCTGGCCCTGCTGCTTGACGAACAGGGTGCGCTGGGCGAGGCGACCAGCTGGGGTGTCGCCGGCGCTGGCACTGTACAGGCTGACCGTGAGCTTGGCGGTGGGCGGTACCGGCTCGCTGGCGGTGAAGGTGGCCTGGCCGCTGAGGCTGGTCATGCTCGGCTGGGCTGGCATACCGGGCGTGGTGGGCTGCGGCTGCTGGCTGGGTGGCAGCGGCTGACCGGCTGGCGGCGGCGACGCGGGACCGGGGCGCAGCCCGCTACAGGCACTGAGCAGCAGCGAAGTGGCGAGCAGGGTGGCGATTCTCTTCATGGGTGGATCCTAGGTTGAAATCGACTGCTGTGACCCATGGGCGCCGGCTTAGTTGCCACCGGCAGGCGCTGATTCGGGGTCCGGCAGGTCCGGGGCATCGGGTCGGTCCAGGGCCACCTGGCGGATCGACAGGCGAATCTCCGCGGGCAGCACTCGTTTGCCCGCGCCCTCGGCCAGTTCGCCGAGCAGTTCGTGGTGGCCCAGGGTGCCGTCGTCGGCCTTGCGCAGTACCCCTTCGGCCAGCAGGGTCTGGATGAAGTGGCGGAACAGCGACTTGTCGAAGAATTCCGGGGCATTGAGGCCATGCAGCACCGACAGCCGCTGGGCCATCACGGTGCAGAGTTCCTCCAACTGGGCGGCGGTCAGGCTGTTCTGGCCGTGGTTGAGGATCAGCGCGGTGGTCATGTAGTAGCGCTGCAGGGTCTGCAGGATGGCCCGCGCCAACAGGGTGAGGCGGACGAACTGCCGCGAGCTGGGCGCCGCCCGCACGAAGACGTCATCCTCGATCCGCAGCAGGCCGCGTTCCACCATGGCATCCAGCCAGCCATCCAGCACCAGGGGCAGCTCTTCGCGTTCCCAATGGATGAACAGTTCGGCCTGTAGATAGGGATAGAGCGCCAGGGCGAATCTGTGGATCAACTCGCGGGTCATCCGCCCGGTGTTCTGGAAGAAGCTGGCGATCAGCGCCGGGATGGCGAAGAGGTGCAGGACGTTGTTGCGGTAATAGGTCATCAATACCGCGTTCTGCTCGTCCAGATAGAGGATGCGCCCCAGGGCGTCCTGCTGCTCGGAGAGGAAGCCCAGTTCGCGCACCTGTTCGATGATGCTTTGGCCATCGCCTTCGGGCAGGGTGACACTGGTGGAGTAGGGCACCCGTCGCAAGAGATCCAGGTAGAGGTCGATGGCGCGTACCAAGGCGCCTTCGTCGAGCGCCTGGCGATTGGTCGACAGCAGCGCCAGGGCCACCAGATTGACCGGGGTGACCGCAGCGGCGGCATTGATCCGTCGGACCACCCGCTCGCCCAGTTCGTGGGTGACCGGGGTGAACCAGCTCGGCTTGAAGTCTTCGTCGAGGGGTTCGTCGCGCCAGCCCGGCCGATGGGCGTCGAGGAAACCCTGCAGTGGAATGGGTTCGCCGAAGTTGACCCAGACCCGGCCGAAGCGCTGGCGCAGGGCGCCGAACACCTTGACCAGATCGAAGAGGGATTCCTTCTTCTTCGCCGCGCCGCGCAACTCGCCCAGGTAGGTGCGCCCCTCGAAGACCTTCTCGTAGCCGATATAGACCGGCACGAAAACGATGGGCCGGCGGGAATCGCGCAGGAAGCTGCGCAGGGTCATGGCCAGCATGCCGGTGCGCGGCTGCAGGGTGCGCCCGGTTCGCGAGCGCCCGCCCTCGACGAAGTATTCGGTGGAGAAGCCGCGGCTGAACAGGCTGTGCAGGTATTCGTTGAACACGGCGGCATAGAGGGCGTTGCCCTTGAAGCTGCGTCTCATGAAAAAGGCGCCGCCGCGTCTGAGGATGTTGCCCACCACTGGCATGTCCAGGTTGATGCCGGCGGCGATGTGCGGCGGAGTCAGGCCGTTCTGGAACAGCAGGTAGGACAGCAGCAGGTAGTCGATGTGGCTGCGGTGGCAGGGTACATAGACCACGGTATGCCCCGGCGCCATCTCCTGGATGCGCTCGATGTGGCTGACCGTGACGCCGTCATAGATGCTGTTCCAGAACCAGCGCAGACCGACATCCAGGCAGCGCACCACCGGATAGGAGAAATCCGAGGCGATCTCGCGGGCATAGTGCGCCGCCTCGTCTTCGATGCGTCCGGGGGTGGCTTTGCGCTGGGCGATCTCGCGGGCGATGGTCGCCTTGACCTGGGGCGCCCGCAGCAGGCCGCGCAGCAGGGTGCGCCGATGCGACAGGTCCGGGCCGATCACCGCCTGGCGCACGTTGCGGAAGTGGATGCGCAACTGGCGCATCACCAGGCGCTCCAGGCGTTGCGGGTCCGGACGTTGAGCGGCCAGGGCGCCCAGCGACAGCGGCTTGGAGAATTGCACACGGGTGAGTCGGCCCAGTACCAGGATGCGCGCCGCCTTGCGCAGCCGCCCGGTCACCACCCAGTTGTCCGCCCAGAGCAGCTTCCAGGGGCTGGTCTCGCGATCCGGTGACTGGCCCCAGAAGACGCTGACCGGTACCAACTGGACATCCTCCACCTGATGCTCGGTGAGCGCCAGCACCACCCGCCGCAGGGTGGGTGGGACCGAGCGGCGCGCCGGACGCCCGCGCCAGTCCGGTTTGCCCACGGCGTTGAAGTAGGCGAGCGGTTCGGTCCTGGCGCCCAGCACCAAGGGTCGCAGCGGGCGGGGCAGACCGGCCTTGCGACATTCCCGGTCGAGCACCGCCAGATCGCTCAACGAGGCTTCGGGCAGCACATAGAGCACCGGCTTGGCGGGATCGATGCGACTCAGCAGGCTGGCCGCCTGGGTGGTCTCGGAGCGAACCCAGAGATAGAGCAGGCGCTTGAGCAGCGAGAAGGCCAGAAGGCGCAGCGGCGAACGAGTCATGAAGGGCTACCGGATGGACGAGGCGGCAGTGTGCCGGATGGCCTGGCGGGCGTAAAACTACCCGCATCCTGGAGCTTTCGACCTACCTGGCGGCCCCTTGTCACCGTTGTCGACAAAAAGCCGCCTCAATCACGGGAAACCCGTCATTCGTGCGGCTTTGGTGGTGATGGCACTTTGCGTAAAAAACGTTGCTTTTGCCGGGAAAGCGATGCTTCATAAGAAATCGGCAGGTTCTTGCCGACCCGTGGAGCGCGCCCTTCCAGGGTGGCGCTTCCGGCGCGCGATCTGTACCGATACGACAAGGCAACCCGGTTGCTGCACTGCGGCGGCCGGGGATAGGAAATCCAGAAAGCTTCGGAGAGATGTGATGGGTGAGCAACGCGAAACCGGGACCGTCAAGTGGTTCAATGACGCCAAGGGATATGGATTCATTCAACGCGAGGGCGGTGCCGATGTGTTCGTTCACTACCGCGCCATCCGCGGTGAAGGTCACCGCTCCCTGGTCGAAGGCCAGCAGGTGGAGTTTTCGGTGATCGAGGGCCAGAAGGGCCTGCAAGCCGAAGACGTCGCCCGGCTGTGAGTCACTCCCGCGAGGAGCCAAGGGCTCCTCGCGCTCCTCGGGTCATTCGGTCCGCCAGACGATTTCCTCGACTCCCGCGTCCGTGACCTTCAGCCAGCGATCAGCGGCTTCTTCGTCCTCTTCCTCGCTCCAGCCACTCGGGGCGCAGCGCACCTGCACCTGCAGGGCGGCCTGGGCGTCGCGGGCGCAGGCCAGGTCGTCCACCCAGGGCGATACATCGCTTTCCAGCAGCAGGCTGTGCCACTTGCCCACCGCCTTCGGCAGCCAGGTGACCGGAATGACTTCGCCGCCGTAGCGCAGGGTGCACTTGAAGGTCTGCCCGCGGGCCTGCCAGGCGCAGGGCATGCCGAACACCTGCTCGAGCCAGGCCGAGACGGCCTCCTGGTCGACGTCCTTGAGGTAGATTTCGATATCGGGCTGGCGCATGGGGCTTAGGCTCCGGATTTGACGATCCAATCGTAACGTACTGCCACCCGCACTTCGAAGGGCTCGGCCAGCACTCGCTCGCGGCGCTCGGCGTTGACCCGCCAGCCGTGGGGCGTCATGGCCAGCAGGTCGTCGCGGGTCTGGCGCTCGGTCAGCGGCAGCACGAATTCGAGCCCTTCGCTGTGGGCCAGTTCCAGTCCCGGCGGCAGATCCTGCAGGTGCTTGTCTTCGGCGTAGTCGCGCACCTCGTCGTAGAGGCGCTGACGCAACTCCAGCAGGTGGGCGGTGGCCGGACCCAGGCGCAGGATGCCGCCGCCGGTGGCCAGTACGCGCTGGGCTTCGCTCCAGTCGATGGGGCTGAAGACGCTGGCCAGCAGCTGGCAACTGGCGTCCGGCAGCGGAATGCGCGCCATGCTCGCCACCAGCCAGGTCAGGGCCGGAGTGCGCCGGCAGGCGCGGCGCACCGCCTCGCGGGAGATGTCCAGGGCGTAGCCATCGGCCGTGGGTAGGGCCTGGGCCAGGCGCTCGGTGTAGAAGCCTTCGCCGCAGCCGACGTCGATCCAGCGCTGGGGCGCGCGTTCGGCGGCCAGCTGAGCCAGGCGTTCGGCCAGCGGCGCGTAGTGACCGGCATCGAGGAAGCGTCGACGGGCCTCGACCATGGCGGCGTTGTCGCCCGGGTCCAGGCTCTTCTTGTGCTGCACCGGCAAGAGATTCAGATAGCCCTGACGGGCACGGTCGAAGCGATGGCCGGCGGGGCAGCCGACGCCACCGTCGAGATCGGCCAAGGGGGCCTGGCAAAGCGGACAGATCAGCTTCATGCCAGCAACCGCACCAGGGTGCCGTAGTAGACCTCGGTCAAGAGGTCCAGGTCGCTGGCCAGCACGTGCTCGTCCACCTGGTGGATGGTGGCATTGACCGGACCCAGTTCCACCACCTGGGCGCCCAGGGTGGCGATGAAGCGACCATCCGAGGTGCCGCCGCTGGTGGAGGCCTCGGGTCGATAGCCGGTGACCGCTTCCACACTGGCCGAGACGGCGTCGAGCAGCTCGCCCGGCTCGGTGAGGAAGGGCAGACCCGACAGCGACCAGTCGATCTGCCAGTCCAGGCCATGACGGTCGAGGATGGCCTCCACGCGGGCCTGCAGGCCTTCCACGGTGGATTCGGTGGAGAAGCGGAAGTTGAACAGCGCCTGCAACTCGCCGGGCACCACGTTGCCGGCGCCGGTGCCGGAATTGAGGTTGGAAATCTGGAAGCTGGTGGGCGGGAAGAAGGCATTACCTTCGTCCCACTGCTCGGCGGCGAGATCGGCCAGGGCCTGGGCCGCCAAATGGATGGGGTTGCGTGCCAGATGCGGATAGGCCACGTGGCCCTGTTTGCCACGTACGGTCAGGCGACCGTTGAGCGAGCCACGGCGACCGTTCTTGACCACGTCGCCCAGCACGCGGGTGCTGGAGGGTTCGCCGACGATGCACCAGTCCAGCCGCTCGCCGCGCTCGCGCAGGCGCTCCACCACGGCGCGGGTGCCGTGCAGGGCAGGGCCTTCCTCGTCGCTGGTGATGAGGAAGGCGATGGCACCGCGATGCTCCGGGTGGTCGGCGACGAAGCGCTCCACGGCGATGATCATGCTCGCCAGGCTGCCCTTCATGTCGGCGGCACCACGGCCGCGCAGCATGCCGTCGGCATCCACGTGGGCATTGAAGGGCGCCTGCTGCCAGGCCTCCAGCGGGCCGGTGGGCACCACGTCGGTGTGCCCGGCAAAGCACAGCACCGGACCCTCGCCGCCACGGCGCGCCCAGAAGTTGTCCACCTCCTCGATGCGCAGCGGCTCGAGGGCGAAGCCCAGCCGCTCCAGGCGCTGCATCATCAGGGCCTGGCAGCCTTCGTCCAGCGGCGTGACCGAGGCCCGGCCGATCAGGTCGCAGGCGAGTTCCAAGGTGGGGGTGAGGGCGGTGGTCATGGCAGGTCCCGGGGAGGCGGCTAGGGTTCAGGGGGAGCGGTATGGTAAAGGAAAACCTATACTGTGGCTTTTGTGGAAAGCCTTCATGACGTTCGATGAACAACGCTTCGGCGGGATCGCCCGGCTCTATGGGCAGGAAGCCGTCGAGCGCCTGGCCGCCAGTCACGTCGCCGTGGTCGGCATTGGCGGAGTGGGTTCCTGGGCCGCCGAGGCCCTGGCCCGCAGCGGCGTCGGCCGCATCAGCCTGTTCGATCTGGACGATGTCTGCGTCAGCAACACCAATCGCCAGGTGCATGCCCTGGAAGGGCAGGTAGGACGGCCCAAGGTCACGGTGATGGCCGAGCGCATCCAGGCCATCAACCCGGCCTGTGAGGTCAAGGCGGTGGCGGATTTCGTCACCCGTGAGACCATGGCCGACTACATCACCGAAGACCTCGACCTGGTGCTGGACTGCATCGACAGCGTGGCCTCCAAGGCGGCGCTGATCGCCTGGTGCAAGAGACGCAAGATCGCCATCGTCACCACCGGCGGTGCGGGTGGCCAGATCGATCCCACCCAGATCCAGGTGGTCGACCTCAATCGCACCTACAACGACCCCCTGGCCTCGCGGGTGCGCTCGCTGCTGCGTCGCGACTACGGCTTCTCGCGCAATCCTAGCCGCCATTACAGCGTGCCCTGCGTCTTCTCCACCGAACAGCTGCGTTATCCCAAGCCGGACGGCAGCGTCTGCCAGCAGAAGAGCTTCGTCGGCGAAGGCGTGCGCCTGGACTGCGCCGGTGGCTTCGGCGCGGTGATGATGGTCACCGCCACCTTCGGCATGGTCGCCGCCGCACGGGCGGTGGATAAGTTGATCCAGAAGCCGAAGGGCTAGCCTTTCAGAACCCTTGTTAAGGTGAGCAACGATGCCGACGTAGGTTGGGTTGAGACGGCACTATCGTCGAAGCCCAACATTGCGGGTTCGATCTGGGCAGTGTTGGGCTTCGCTGCGCTCAACCCAACCTACGTCGGCGTTTAGGCCGAGCCGCAGCCCCTACATATCCTGCGGTGTTTCCCGTACCGGACGGTCATCGGCGATCGCCGGGACGTGCAGGCCGCTCTTGGCCAGTTGCTGGCCTTCCATCTGCGGCTGGGTGGTCCAGGTGAGGATGTCGTAGTAACGCCGCACGTTCTGCACGAATTCCACCGTCTCGCCGCCGCGGGCGTAGCCGTAGCGGGTCTTGCTGTACCACTGCTTTTGCGCCAGGCGCGGCAGCATCTTCTTCACGTCCAGCCAGCGGTCCGGGTCCAGGCCTTGGGATTCGGCCAGGCGGCGCGCGTCGAGGATGTGGGCGATACCGATATTGTAGGTAGCCAGGGCGAACCAGGTGCGGTCCGGCTCATGGATGCTGTCCGGCAATTCGTCGCGGATCTGGTCGAAGTACTTGGCGCCCCCGGTGATGCTCTGCTCGGGGTCGAGGCGATTGGCGACACCCATGGCCTGGGCGGTGTTGTTGGTCAGCATCATCAGCCCACGCACCCCGGTCTTGGACGTGGCGTCCGCCGTCCACAGCGACTCCTGGTAGCCCATGGCGGCGAGCAGGCGCCAGTCCAGCTGGTGCTTCTGCGCCACCTTGCGAAAGTGCTTCTCGTACTTGGGCAGGCGTTCCTGCAGGTGCTGGGCGAAGGTGTAGGCGCCCACGTAACCGAGCACGTCGACGTGACCGTAATAGCGCTCCTTGAGCTGCTGCAGGGTGCCGTCGCGGCGCACCTTGTCCAGATAGGCGTTGACCGCGTCGAGCAGGCTGTTGTCCTCACCCGGCTGCAGGGCCCAGGCCTGGCCCTGGTTGTCGCCCAGGTCGAAGGCCACCCGCACGTTGGGGAAGTACACCTGGTTCATGGCCAGTTCGTTGGAATCCACCAGGGTCAGGTCGATCTGGCCTTCGTCGACCATGCGCAGCAGGTCGCTGACCTCCACCTGGTCGGATTCGTCGAAGGCGAGACCCGGCACCTGGGCCTGCAGGGCGCGGAGTTGTTCGGCCTGGCTGCTGCCCTTGAGCACCAGGATGCGCTTGCCGACCAGATCCTTGGGCGTGCTGGGCCGCACGGTGCCGTTGCGATAGATGACCTGGGGTACCACGTCCAGATAGCTGCGGGAGAACTTCAGATTCTGCCGGGTGGGATTGGGGGTGAGACCGGCGGCGGCGATGACCGGACCGTCGGGATTGCCGAGGCGGTTATAGAGGTCGTCGAGATTGTCGGCGGTGCTGATTTCCAGGCGCACCTTGAGCGATTCGGCGAAACCCTTGACCAGTTCGTATTCGAAGCCGGTCTCGCCGTTACGGTCCTGGAAATAGGTCGCCGGGCTGTTGCGCGTCACCACACGCAGCACGCCGGCCTGCTGCACCTTTTCCAGGGCGGTCGGCTTGGGCTGCGCAGGCACGTCTGCCCCTCCGCAGCTCATTAGCAAGACGAGGAAGGGCAGGATAAGCCAGGCGAATCGCTTTAAGGCTCTATTCAAATGGGCTAGCTCGGCCATACGGCATCAAAACGGCACTGGCGCCTTGCTGACGCGCCTCATCGTTGGCCCTCCGGGCACTCGTTATCGCCGGGGACGCATCACGTCACCGGTCCGGCCAAAGGCCCTATCCTGAGCCTAATGTAGAGCCGAATCCAAGGATCGCGGCAGGCCGTATCGGCGGGCAGTATACGCGAGAAGTGGCAAAGCGCCCATTTTATACATACAAGGTTGGTGGTAAGCCTGGATGAACCCTCGTCGCCGGAAGGTGTCCCGAGCGCGCCTTTAGGCTAGAATGCACGGCCCCAAAGTGACTTGGCCCCGAGGCTGTCCCCGATGCTGATCCTGCGCGGCGCTCCCGCTCTTTCTTCGTTCCGTCACGGCAAACTTCTCGACCAGCTGACTCGCCTGGTTCCCGGTGTCTCCGGGCTCTATGCCGAGTTCGTTCATTTCGCCGAAGTTGCCGGCACCCTGAGCGCGGAGGAAGAGGGCATCCTCGGCCGACTGCTGCAATACGGCCCCAGCGTCCCCCAGCAGGAGCCCAGCGGCGCGCTGTTCCTGATCGTCCCGCGCCTGGGCACCATCTCGCCCTGGTCGAGCAAAGCCACCGACATCGCCCACAACTGTGGCCTCGCGCAGATCGAGCGCCTGGAGCGCGGCGTGGCCTACTACGTCGCCGGCGAGCTGGACGCCGCCGCCCACGAGCAGCTGGCTGCGGCCCTGCATGACCGCATGACCCAGCGCGTGCTGCCGACCCTGGACGCCGCCGCCGACATCTTCAGCCATGCCACGCCCAAGCCGCTCACCGCGGTGGACGTGCTCGGCGGCGGTCGCGCGGCCCTGGAGCGCGCCAACCTGGAACTGGGCCTGGCCCTGGCCGAAGACGAGATCGACTACCTGGTGAAGAGCTTCACCGCCCTGGGGCGCAATCCCCACGACGTCGAACTCATGATGTTCGCCCAGGCCAACTCCGAGCACTGCCGGCACAAGATCTTCAATGCCAGCTGGGACATCGACGGCGAGAGCCAGGAAAAGTCCCTGTTCGGCATGATCAAGAACACCTACGAGATGAACCGCACCGGCGTGCTGTCCGCCTACAAGGACAATGCCGCGGTCATGGAAGGCTTTACCGCCGGGCGCTTCTATCCCGACGCCGAGTCCCGCGAATACGGGGCGCACAGCCAGCCCGTGCACATCCTGATGAAGGTGGAGACCCACAACCACCCGACCGCCATCGCGCCCTTCCCCGGTGCCTCCACCGGCTCCGGCGGCGAGATCCGCGACGAGGGCGCTACCGGTCGCGGCTCCAAGCCCAAGGCCGGCCTGACCGGCTTCACCGTCTCCAACCTGAACATCCCCGGTTTCGCACAGCCCTGGGAGCAGCCCTATGGCAAGCCCGAGCGCATCGTCACCCCGCTGGACATCATGATCGAAGGCCCGCTGGGCGGCGCCGCCTTCAACAACGAATTCGGCCGTCCGGCCCTGGCCGGCTATTTCCGCACCTTCGAGCAGCGGGTCGAGACCCCTCGCGGTCCCGAGGTGCGCGGCTACCACAAGCCGATCATGCTCGCTGGCGGCCTGGGCAACATCCGCGCCGACCACGTGCAGAAGGGCGACATCTCGGTGGGCGGCAAGCTCATCGTGCTGGGCGGCCCGGCCATGCTGATCGGCCTGGGCGGCGGCGCGGCCTCGTCCATGTCCACCGGCGCCAGCTCCGCCGACCTGGATTTCGCCTCGGTGCAGCGCGAGAACCCGGAAATGGAGCGCCGCTGCCAGGAGGTCATCGACCGCTGCTGGCAGCTGGGTGACAAAAACCCCATCACCTTCATCCACGACGTGGGTGCCGGCGGCCTGTCCAACGCCTTCCCCGAGCTGGTCAACGACGCCGGGCGCGGCGGCCGTTTCGAACTGCGCAACGTGCCCAACGACGAGCCGGGCATGAGTCCGCTGGAGATCTGGTGCAACGAGTCCCAGGAGCGCTACGTGCTCTCCGTGGACGCCGAGAACTTCGAGACCTTCAAGGCTATCTGCGAGCGCGAGCGCTGCCCCTTCGCCGTGGTCGGCGAGGCCACCGAGGAGCGCCAGCTGACCGTGGCCGACAGCCACTTCGGCAACAACGCCGTGGACATGCCGCTGGAAGTGCTGCTGGGCAAGCCGCCGCGCATGCACCGCAGCGTGACCCGTGAAGCCGAACTGGGCGACGCCTTCGACGGCGCCGGCCTGGACCTGACCGAGTCGGTGGAGCGCGTCCTGCGTCACCCGGCGGTGGCCAGCAAGAGCTTCCTGATCACCATCGGCGACCGCACCATCACCGGCCTGGTGGCCCGCGACCAGATGGTCGGCCCTTGGCAGGTACCGGTGGCCGACTGCGCCGTCACCGCCACCAGCTTCGACGTCTATACCGGCGAAGCCATGGCCATGGGCGAGCGTACCCCGCTGGCCCTGCTCGACGCCCCTGCTTCGGGCCGCATGGCCATCGGCGAGACGGTTACCAACCTGGCCGCCGCGCGCATCGAGAAGCTCGGCGACATCAAGCTCTCCGCCAACTGGATGGCCGCCGCCGGCCACCCGGGCGAAGACGCGCGCCTCTATGAAACCGTCAAGGCGGTCGGCATGGAGCTGTGCCCGCAGCTCGGCATCACCATCCCGGTCGGCAAGGACTCCATGTCCATGAAGACCCGCTGGCAGGACGGCGGCGAAGACAAGAGCGTCACCGCGCCGCTGTCGCTGGTGATCACCGGCTTCGCCCCGGTGCAGGACATCCGCCGCACCCTGACCCCCCAGCTGCGCCTGGACAAGGGCCAGACCGACCTGATCCTCATCGACCTGGGTCGCGGCCAGAATCGCCTGGGCGGCTCCATCCTCGCCCAGACCCACGGCAAGCTCGGCCAGCAGGCTCCCGACGTCGATCAGGCCGAAGACCTCAAGGCCTTCTTCGCCTTGATCCAGGGCCTGAACCAGGACGGCCTGCTGCTGGCCTACCACGACCGTTCCGACGGCGGCCTCATCACCACCCTGGTGGAAATGGCCTTCGCCGGTCACTGCGGCCTGGCCCTGCGCCTGGACGCCCTGGCCGCCGACCGTGACGAGCTGACCCGCGCGCTGTTCGCCGAGGAGCTGGGCGCCGTCATCCAGGTGCCCCAGGACTTCACCCACGAGGTGCTGGCCCAGTTCAGCGCCGCCGGCCTGGAAGACTGCGTGGCGGTGATCGGCGAGCCGGTCAACGGCTACGAGATCAACATCCACTTCAACGACGAGCACCTCTATCGCGCCGAGCGCCGGATGCTGCAGCGCCTGTGGAGCGAGACCAGCTTCCAGATCCAGCGCCTGCGCGACAACGCCGAGTGCGCCCAGCAGGAATTCGACGCCCTGCTGGAAGAGGATCATCCGGGCCTGTCGGCCAAGCTGTCCTACGATCCCAACGAGAACATCAGCGCCCCTTACATCAAGAAGGGCGTGCGGCCGCAGGTGGCCATCCTCCGTGAGCAGGGCGTCAACGGTCAGGTGGAGATGGGCGCGGCCTTCGATCGCGCCGGCTTCTCGGCCATCGACGTGCACATGAGCGACATCCTCTCCGGGCGCATCGACCTGGCGGACTTCAAGGGCGTGGTGGCCTGTGGCGGCTTCTCCTATGGCGACGTCCTCGGCGCCGGCGGTGGCTGGGCCAAGTCCATCCTGTTCAATGCCCGCGCCCGGGACGGCTTCCAGCAGTTCTTCGAGCGCACCGACACCTTCACCCTGGGCGTGTGCAACGGCTGCCAGATGGTCGCCAACCTGCGCGAACTGGTGCCCGGCAGCGAATTCTGGCCGCGCTTCGTGCGCAACCGCTCCGAGCAGTTCGAGGCGCGGGTAGCCATGGTCCAGGTGCAGGATTCGCCCTCGCTGTTCCTCGCTGGCATGGCCGGTTCGCGACTGCCCATCGCCATCGCCCACGGCGAAGGTTTCGCCGAGTATCCGAACCAGCAGGCGCTGGTCGCGGCTGACGTGTCCGGCACCGTGGCGCTGCGCTACGTCGACGGTCACAGCAAGGTCACCGAGACCTATCCGGCCAACCCCAACGGCTCGCCGCTGGGCATTACCGGTCTGTCCAGCCAGGACGGTCGCGTACTGCTGATGATGCCGCACCCCGAGCGCTGCTTCCGCGCCGTGCAGAACTCCTGGATCCCGGCCGACTGGCAGGGCGAGGACGGCGGCTGGATGCGCCTGTTCCGCAACGCGCGGGTCTGGGTGGACTAAGGGTTTCGGTGTCTAGCCAACTCTCCTTGCCTGTAGGTAGGGAGAGTTGGCTCGTGGCGGACCACCCGGCATCTGCCACAGCGCTCTTACCCCCTCTCCCTCCGGGAGAGGGCTGGGGTGAAGGCCGCTCAACCAGAGAACCCCCACCATGCTCAAACTCTGCTTCTACGTCCCTGACTCCCACCTGGAAACCGTCAAACAGGCGATCTTCGCCGTGGGCGGCGGCCGCATCGGCCTCTATGACAGCTGCTGCTGGCAGGTCCAGGGCCTCGGCCAGTTCCGCCCGCTGCCTGGCAGCCAGCCGCACCTGGGCGAGCAGGGCAGTCTCGAACAGGTCATTGAGTGGCGGGTGGAGCTGGTGCTGGCCGACGAACAGATCGCCCGCCAGGCCGTAGCGGCGTTAAAGGGGGCGCATCCCTACGAAACGCCCGCCTATGACGTGGTGCAGGTGCTGGATTTCTAGCCTTCAGGGATAGCCGAGCACCGTCTTGATCCGCGGCAGCTCCCGCTCCACCCAGCGTGGGTCCACCGCACCCCAGTCACGGATCTCATAGCCACCGGCATTGTTGCGGGCCCCTTCGCCCTGCACGAACTGGCAGTCGATATCCAGATCGGCCAGCGCCAGCAGGGTGTCCTGGGCGGTACGCCGCGGCATGCCGGTGGCGGCCATCAAGGCCGGCACGCTGGTCGCGGTACCGCTGGCCACCAGCCAGGCCACATAGAGGCGGCGGTAGAAGCTGGTCTTGGTTTTGCTCACGTCCATGGAAACTCCGGTTTTCAGGGGGTGCGACGGCGCAGCACCCGGTGGCGACTGGCGAAGAACAGGCGCAGGAACAGCCGTACCACGGGGGCGCCGAACAGTGGCTCGACGGTTAGGCGATCGATGATCCAGGTGCCGCTGGCATCCCGCGCCTCAAGGCGACGCTCGTGGCGCCACAGTCGCATGCCGGTCATGGGCGATTCCTCGATGAAGCCGGCATGAAGCACGAGCTCACTCAGGGTCAGGCGCGACGTGCCCAAGGGCAGAACACCGAACAGCCAGAGGCGACTGGTGAACAGCGGCACGCCAGGCTGGAAGGCGAGATCCGCCAGCGTGCGCACGCCGGCGGGCACGCTCATGCGCAGCCAGGGACGCATCTCCTCGCGCAGCAGCGCCACTTCGGTGATCCACTGCCAGGCTTGGGCGGGGCTCACGGCCAGACGGGATTCGAAACGCAACTCGATGGGCATGTCTTTCATGTCCTTATGAAAGAACAAGGCCCGCCAGAGGGCGGGCCTGCATTGCTTACAGGGTGGCGATCTTCTCGCGCTGCTCCACCAGCTTGGCCAGGGCCTGTTCGGCTTCGGCCAGCTTGGCGCGTTCCTTCTCCAGCACCTCGGCGGGGGCCTTGGCGACGAAGCCTTCGTTGGCGAGCTTGCCGCCGACGCGCTTGACCTCGCCTTCCAGGCGGCCGATCTCCTTGTCCAGGCGTGCCAATTCGGCGTCCTTGTCGATCAGGCCGGCCATGGGCACCAGCACTTCCATCTCGCCGACCAGGGTGGTGGCAGACATCGGCGCTTCTTCACCGGCGGTCAGCACGCGGACCGATTCCAGCTTGGCCAGCTTGTTCAGCAGCGGCTCGAAGTCGGCCAGACGGCGCTGGTCCTCGGCACTGGCGTTGGCGACGATGATGTCGATGCGCTTGGCCATGGAGATCTTCATCTCGCCACGGATCTGCCGCACGCCCAGCATCAGCGCCTTGACCCACTCGATGTCGCCTTCGGCGGCGGCATCGATACGCGCCTCGTTGGCCACCGGCCAGGGTTGCAGCATCAGGGTCTCGCCCTGGACACCGGCGGGCGCCTTGAGACGCTGCCAGATTTCCTCGGTGATGAAGGGCATGAAGGGGTGCGCCAGGCGCAGCACCACTTCCAGTACCCGCGCCAGGGTGCGGCGGGTGCCGCGCTGACGCTCTAGGGAGGCGTTCTCGTCCCACAGCACCGGCTTGACCAGCTCCAGGTACCAGGCGCAGTACTCGTCCCAGACGAATTCGTAGAGCGCCTGGGTGGCCAGGTCGAAGCGGAAGGCGTCGAGCTGACGGGTCACCTCGGCCTCGGTGCGCTGCAGCTGGGAGATGATCCAGCGATCCACCGAGGACAGCTCGACGGGTTCGTCGTTGACGCCGGTGTCCTGGCCCTCGACGTTCTCCATGACGAAGTTCGCCGCGTTCCACAGCTTGTTGCAGAAGTTGCGATAGCCCTCGACGCGACCCATGTCGAACTTGATGTCGCGGCCGGTGGTGGCCAGGGAGCAGAAGGTGAATCTCAGGGCGTCGGTGCCGTAGCTGGCGATGCCATCGGGGAATTCGGCGCGAGTCTGCTTGGCGATCTTCTCCGCCAGCTTGGGCTGCATCAGGCCGCTGGTGCGCTTCTGCAGCAGGGTGTCCAGGTCGATGCCATCGACGATGTCCAGTGGATCGAGCACGTTGCCCTTGGACTTGGACATCTTCTGGCCCTGGCCATCCCGCACCAGGCCGTGGACATAGACGGTCTTGAAGGGGATCTGCCCGGTCAGGTGGGTGGACAGCATGATCATCCGGGCGACCCAGAAGAAGATGATGTCGAAGCCGGTGACCAGCACGTCGGTGGGGTGGAAGGTCTTGAGCGCCTCGGTCTGCTCGGGCCAGCCGAGGGTGGAGAAGGTCCACAGACCGGAGCTGAACCAGGTGTCCAACACGTCGTCGTCCTGGCGCAGGACGATGTCACCCAGGTCGTGCTTGGCACGCACCTCGGCTTCGTCGCGACCGACGTAGACGTTGCCGGCCTGGTCGTACCAGGCCGGAATGCGGTGGCCCCACCAGAGCTGGCGGCTGATGCACCAGTCCTGGATGTCGCGCATCCAGCTGAAATACATGTTCTCGTACTGCTTGGGTACGAACTGGATCTCGCCGCTTTCCACCACGGCGATGGCCTTATCGGCCAGGGGCTTGGTGGAGACGTACCACTGGTCGGTCAGCCAGGGCTCGATCACGGTGCCGGAGCGGTCACCCTTGGGCACCTTGAGGGCGTGGTCGTCGATCTTTTCCAGGCGGCCAGCGGCGTCCAGGTCGGCGACGATGCGCTTGCGCGCCTCGAAGCGATCCAGGCCGGCGTAGGCGGCGGGGAGGGTGGCGTCGAACATGCCATTGACGCTGCCGTCCAGGTTGAACACCTGGGCACCGGGTAGGATGGCCGCATCGGCGTCGAAGATGTTGATCAGCGGCAGGTTGTGGCGCTTGCCGACTTCATAGTCGTTGAAGTCGTGGGCCGGGGTGATCTTCACGCAGCCGGTGCCGAATTCGGGGTCGCAGTAGTCGTCGGCGACGATGGGGATGCGGCGGCCCACCAGGGGCAGCTCGACATACTGACCGATCAGGGCCTGGTAGCGCGGGTCTTCCGGGTGCACGGCCACGGCGGCGTCGCCCAGCAGGGTCTCGGGACGGGTGGTGGCGACCACCAGGTGATCCGCGCCCTCGGCGGTACGGGCGCCGTCCGCCAGCGGATAGCGCAGGTGCCAGAGGTGGCCCTTCTCGTCATGGCTCTCCACTTCCAGGTCGGAAATGGCGGTGTGCAGCTTGGTGTCCCAGTTGACCAGGCGCTTGCCGCGATAGATCAGGCCATCCTCGTGCAGGCGCACGAAGGCTTCCTTGACCGCCTCGGAGAGACCGTCGTCCATGGTGAAGCGTTCGCGCGACCAGTCCACCGAGGAGCCCAGGCGACGGATCTGCCGGCTGATGTTGCCACCGGATTCGTTCTTCCATTCCCAGACCTTCTCCAGGAATTTCTCCCGGCCCAGGTCATGGCGCGACAGGCCCTCGGCGCCGATGCGGCGCTCCACCAGCATCTGGGTGGCGATGCCGGCATGGTCGGTGCCCGGCTGCCAGAGGGTGTTGCGACCCTGCATGCGGCGGAAGCGGATCAGGGCGTCCATGATGGCGTTGTTGAAGCCATGGCCCATGTGCAGGCTGCCGGTCACGTTCGGCGGCGGGATCATGATGGTGTAGGGCTCGCCCGACCCCTGGGGCGCGAAGTAGCCCTGGCGTTCCCAGGTCTGGTACCAGGAGGTTTCGATGGCGTGCGGCTGGTAGGTCTTGTCCATGGAGGGGGCTTTTGTCGCTGGAAGAGGAAAGCCTCCGAGTATAGCGACTCCAGCCCGCCGACGGCAGGGCGCCTTGGCGCCCAGGAGTCAGGGACGTTGCAGCAGTTCGTCCAGGCGCTGCGCCAGCCGGCGCTGCAGTTCGGCTTCCAGGCGCGGCAGCTCTTCGTCGAGCAGCGCTTGGAGGATGGTCGGGGCTTCCTGGCGCAGGCGCACCTGGGCCAGGTCTTCGTGCGGCTCGCTCGGCGTCACGTCTTCGATGGCGTCCGGCACGATCTGGTCGAGCAGCGGCGGAATGGCCTTGAGGCGCTCGGCGCTGGGGGCGATGACGTCGGAGAGGATGGGAATGCCATCGGCGCTGCTCGGCTGGACAGCGTTACGGCTCTTGTCGAGTACCTGGCGGATGGCTTCGAGGTCTTGCAGGACGTGGGCGGGAGGCTTGGCGCTGGTCATGGGTATCACACGCGTGACAACTGATGATCCTGTAGAGCATAGCCAAGCTTGCGGTAGAAACGAAAACTCTCGCGCATCGCCTGCCGCACGTCCGGGGCCTCGACGACCACTTCGGCGACCCGGGCGAAACCCGCATGGCAGGGCGGCGGGGCAAGGGTGAGGTTGATCAGCAGCTCGCCGCGCTGATCGGCGGGCGTGGCCAGCCCCAGCACGACCGGGCTATCGGCGGCGGTTTCCGCCAGGTCATGAGGGATGAAGCTGTCGGGGCGGAAAGCCCACAGCTGCTCGTCCAGGCGTTGGCGTTGCTCGGCGTCGGCACAGTGCACATAGACCGGCATGCCCTGCTTCCAGGCCTTGTCCACCAGCCGACAGGCGAAGGCCAGCCGTGCCGCGGGATCGGTGGAGGGCAGGACATAGAAATCGACACGGGTCATGGGGATCACGAAGAAGGGGAGGGAAGCGGCAAGGCCGCGACGTGAGGGCGTCGCGGCCTCTATAGGCGTTAGCGCGTGTTCAAAGTCTCGCGAGCTAGAGCCAAACAAGGCGAAAAGACCTGAGGAAGCGGAGTTTACAAAGCGTAAATGAGCATTCCGAAGGTCTTTTCAACGCAGTTTGGCCGACGCGCAGCAGACTTTGAGCAGGTGCTTAGGCCTCGGCGGTGCGGTCGAGCAGGTACTGCACCAGCAGGGGCACCGGGCGACCGGTGGCGGCTTTGTCCTTGCCACCGCTGATCCAGGCAGTACCGGCTACGTCCAGGTGGACCCAGGGGTAAGCCTTGGCATAGCGCGACAGGAAGCAGCCGGCGGTGATGGTGCCGGCCTTGGGCCCGCCGATGTTGGCCATGTCAGCGAAGGGGCTGTCCAGTTGCTCCTGGTACTCGTCGTGCAGCGGCAGTTGCCAGACACGGTCGTCGGCGCGGTCGCCGGCCTGCTTGACCTGATCGATCAGGGCCTCGTCGTTGCCCATCAGGCCGGAGACCAGCGAACCCAGGGCGGTGATGCAGGCGCCGGTAAGGGTGGCGATGTCGATCACCGCCTTGGGCTGGAAGCGCTCGGCGTAGGTGAGGGTGTCGCACAGCACCAGACGGCCTTCGGCGTCGGTGTTGAGGATCTCGATGGTTTGGCCGCTCATGCTGGTGACGATGTCACCCGGACGGGTGGCGGTGCCACTGGGCATGTTCTCGGCCAGGGCCAGCAGGCCCACCACGCTGATTGCCGGCTTGAGCTCGACCAGGGCGCGGAAGGTGCCCAGGACGCTGGCGGCACCGCACATGTCGTACTTCATCTCGTCCATGCCGGCGGCGGGCTTGATGCTGATGCCGCCGGTGTCGAAGGTGATGCCCTTGCCGACCAGGGTGTAGGGTTGGGCGTTCTTGGCGCCGCCCTTGTACTGCAGCACCACCAGGCGCGGCGGCTGGGCGCTGCCCTGGGCCACGGCGAGGAAGGAGCCCATGCCCAGTTCGCGCAGCTTCTTCTCGTCGAGCACCTCGACGGAAAGCCCGGCGTCCTTGAACTGCTTGCCCAGGGCCTTGGCCTGGTCGGCCACGTAGATCGGATTGCAGATGTTTGGCGGCAGGTTGCCGAAGTCCTTGGCGTAGGCGGTGCCATGGGTGATCGCCAGGGCATGGGCCAGGGCGCGTTCGGCGTCCGGCTGGGAGGCCTTGGTGGTGACCAGGGTCAGCTTCTTCAGCGGGCGCGGATCTGCCTTCTTGCTCTTGAAGCGGTCGAACACGTAGTCGCCATCGGCCAGGGTCTCGGCCAAGAGGCGCAGGCGGGCGTAGCCGTCACGGTTCTTGACCGGTACATCGCCGAGGGCGATGGCGGCGTCGCTGCCGCCCAGGCTCTTGAGCACGCCCAGAGCGCCGCTGGCCAGCTTGCGGTACTGGCGGTCGGAAAGACCTTCGGCCGCGCCGCTACCCACCAGTAGCACACGCTCGGCCTTGATGCCGGGCAGATTGGTGAGCAAGAGGGTCTGACCGGCCTTGCCAGCGATGTCGCCGCGCTTGACGGCTGCGCTCAGGGCGCCGGACGTCGCGACGTCGACGGCACTGGCCGCTGCGTCGAGCGCGCCGCCTTCACCGACGGCCACGACCAGGGTGGCGGTTTTCAGGGTTTCCGGACGAGCGTTTTTGACGACGAATTCCATTAGGAGAAGCTCCCCAAGACAAACACATGAGTTCGCAGGATATAATGCGGGGCTTTCGCCAGGACCTTTCCCGGCGATCGGCCTTCAACGGGTGGGCCCTGTGACGCAAGCCATGCAGCCGAGCTAGTGTGAGCGTTCGCGCCAGAGCCTGACAACCCTGGAGAATCCTGTTTGATCGTCTTCCGCTATCTGTCTCGAGAAGTTCTCACCACCCTCGGTGCGGTCAGTGCCGTGCTGCTGGTGATCATCATGAGCGGCCGTTTCATCAAGTACCTGGCCCAGGCGGCGCAAGGCCTGCTGGACCCCGGCGTGCTGCTGCTCATCATGGCCTACCGTATTCCCGGCTTCCTCCAGCTGATCCTGCCACTGGGCCTGTTCCTCGGCTTCCTGCTGGCCTACGGTCGGCTGTACCTGGACAGCGAGATGACCGTGCTCACCGCTACCGGCATGAGCCCCGGCCGCCTGCTGGCCTACAGCATGGCGCCGGCCGCGGTGGTTGCCCTGGTGGTCGCCTGGCTGAGCCTGTCGCTGGCGCCGCTGGGCGTGCAGAAGGTCACCAGCATCCTCAATCAGCAGGATGCCATGACCGAATTCGATACCCTTGAGCCGGGGCGTTTCCAGTCGCTGCGGGACAACTCCCGGGTCACCTACACCGAGCGGCTCTCGGCGGATCGTAGTCAGTTGGGCGGTGTGTTCATTTCCGAGCGCAATACCTCGACCGCCGGCGGCAAGGACCGGGGCGTGGGCGTCCTGGTGGCCGATACCGGTCGTCAGGAAATCCATCCCGACGGCAGTCGCTACCTGATCCTGCAGAACGGCTTCCGCTATGACGGCGTGCCCGGGCAGGCCGACTACCGGGTCGTGCAGTACGAAACCTATGGGGTGTTGCTGCCCAAGCCTGAGGTGAGTGAGGACATCAGCGAGCGCGATGCCGTCACCACCGGCGAACTCCTGCGCAGCAACGAGCTGCAATATCGCGGCGAGCTGCAATGGCGGCTATCGCTGCCGATCCTGGTGTTCATCGTTACCCTCATCGCCGTGCCTTTGGCCAAGGTCAATCCGCGCCAGGGCCGCTTCCTCAAGCTGCTGCCGGCGATCCTGCTGTACATGGCCTATCTGTCGCTGCTGATCGCCGCTCGCGGTGCGCTGGACAAGGGCCGCCTGCCGCCGGCCATCGGGCTCTGGGGCGTGCACCTGCTGTTCCTGGCGCTCGGCCTGCTGCTGGCCTTCTGGGAACCGCTCAAGGCGCGTTTGCGCGGTAACAAGGCGGGGGTGGCGGCATGAACAAGCTCGATGGCTACATAGGCCGCACCGTCTTCGTCAGCATCCTCGCGGTACTCGGGGTGATCGTCGGTCTGGCGCTGCTGTTCGCCTTCATCGATCAGCTCGGCGACTTCGACGACAACTACGGCGTCGCCGAGGCGCTCAAGTTCGTGCTGCTCACCACGCCGCGGCATGCCTACGAGATGCTGCCCATGGCGGCGTTGATCGGCTGCCTGGTTGGTCTGGGTACCCTCGCCAGCAGCAGCGAATTGATCGTGATGCGCGCCGCGGGCGTCTCCCTCGGACGCATCGTCTGGGCGGTGATGAAGCCCATGTTCGTACTGCTCATCGCCGGTATCCTGATCGGTGAGTACGTCGCGCCCTGGACGGAGAACCTCGCCCAGAGCGGGCGTGCCCTGGCCCAGAGCGCCGGCAAGGCGCAGAGTTCGCGCCACGGCCTCTGGCATCGCCAAGGGCACGAGTACACCCACGTCAACGCCGTGCAGCCCAACGGCCTGTTGCTGGGGGTGACGCGCTATGAGTTCGACGACAAGCGTCACCTGCTGCAATCGAGCTTCGCCCAGCGCGGCGTCTATCGCGGCGATCACTGGGAGCTGGAAAACGTCAGCATCACCGACTTCGGCGATCGCCAGACCAGCGTGCGCCAGGAAGCCAAGGTGATCTGGAACGTCGAGCTCACCCCGCAGGTGCTCGATACCGTGATCATGGAGCCGGATGCGCTGTCGATCTCCGGGCTGTGGTGGTACATCCACTACCTGGCCGACCAGGGCTTGAACAACAAGAGCTACTGGCTGGCGTTCTGGTCGAAACTCTTCCAGCCGCTGGTGACCGCTGCCCTGGTGCTGATGGCGATCTCCTTCATCTTCGGTCCGCTGCGTTCGGTGACCTTGGGGCAGCGGATCTTCACCGGGGTGATCCTCGGCTTCGCCCTGCGGATCTTCCAGGACCTGCTGGGTCCCTCCAGCCTGGTGTTCGGCTTCTCGCCGCTAGTGGCCGTGCTGGCACCGGCGCTGCTCTGCGCGGTGGCCGGGGTGCTGTTGCTGCGACGGGCTGGTTAAGCGCGACCAGACGAATGCAGAGCGGCTCTCGGGTGTGTATCACCTGAGAGCCGCTCGCTACCTTTGGCAGTTGCTTCGAGACCCGCCGGCGCCTTCAGCTAGGCGGCGCCCTGACTCACCGGCTGCAATTGCAACCAGCTGGCGTGTTCCTCGCAGAACCTCAGGATCCGTTGAACGCGGCGGATCTGGTCTCTATGACGACACTCGCCCACCACGGTCCGCACCAGTAGATCGACGTTCTGCATATGGATCAGGCGCAGATCCGGGCTCATGTCGGGGAAGTCTTCCATCTCGCCGATGCGCGTCTCGCAACGCGAGAGCAGGCGATCGATGAAGTCCGAGGAGAAGCGGGCGGGAGACTGAGCGGTTTCCAGGTCATTGACCGCAACCTGGGAGCAGGGGGCTAGCGTTTCCATGCGCAAGGTCTCACGTCCGTAGCGAAGCCTTACTATTGCACGCTTTGCCCGCAGGATTCAGCTGCCGATTGTCAGCTGGCTGTGCGGTCGTCCCAGCGTTGTCAGCGCTGATTCAGCAGCGCTTTCGCTGCCGTATCCAGCAATGCCGCGCGTGCCTTAACGTAAGACAGCTTGCGCTGCAGGTCGGCTGGATGGTCGATGGTGAGTCCCGCGAGATAATCCCGCCAGGTCGTCAGGTAGACCTTCTGGGCATTGCGTAGCGCTCGATCCTGGCCGGTGGGCAACTGGCGGGTCGCCTCGCTTGCCACCGCGGTGGCCGTCGTCTGGCAGTCACTCAACTGCTGGCGAAAGCCCGGCAAGCGCGCCTGCTCGCCGGCCAGCCGGGCGTTGTTGCCATTGAGCACCAGCAATTCGCAGCGATAGAGCGCGCTGTGCAGTCGCGCCTGCAGCGTCCAACTGGGCGAGCGACCCCACTCGCCATCCTGGTCGACCGGTCGCTGCACGGCGCAGCCCTGTAGCCCAAGCAGCAGGACGATCAGCAGAGGCGCGGTTCTACTCATAGCCAGTTCTCGGCAATCGGATCGAGCGTGCAGCCTACTGGTAGCGTTCCCATTCGTGATACTTGTCCATCAGATAGTTACCGACTGGCTGCCGATGCTTGCAGTCCTCACCGCTCAAGGGACTGGGCTCGCAGAGCGGGCCGGCATCGCTGTAGTGGCTGCAGCCGCTCAGCAGCAGGGCGAGGCCTGCTAGGAGTAGTACTTTCAAAAGGCATCCTTCCTCACGATTAGGGCGGGTGTGGTGATCAAGAGCGTCCCTGAACAGTGGGGGCGCATTCTTAGAGTACAAAAACCGCATCGAGGGGGAGTTTTGCTAGGCGAAGGGTGATGCCGATACCCGGCACGGACTCCAGTGGATGGGCGACGCTCTACTTCCGTAAGTATCGAAGAAATCCGTCCGATCTGTATCGCTTTGTCGTCCTACGACTTGGTTAGTATGCCCTTCTTTACGTTTGATCGAGGCCAGTATGCAACTCAACGACATTCCATTCGGAACCACCGATTGGTCGAAAATCGAACCTACCGTCCATCCTGGCGAAACCGGCTCAGCCCTTTGGCGTACCTGCCAGTTCGGGGCAGTACAGGTCCGCATGGTCGAGTACAGCGCGGGTTACCTAGCCGATCACTGGTGCAGCAAGGGGCATATTCTGCTTTGCCTGGACGGTCGACTGGACACAGAGCTGGCCGATGGTCGCGTCTTCACCTTGACCGCCGGCATGAGCTACCAGGTGGCCGACAATGCAGAGGCGCACCGATCATCGACTGCTACGGGCGCTAAGTTGTTTGTCGTGGATTGATTCTTGTATCGAGGGAGGATGCTAAAGGGGCGTTAGACAGGCCCTGACCAGGTCAGAATTTTTTCAGTGGGTTTTGTTAGAGACGATGACTACGGAAAGCTATGCCTGTGAATTCACTGTTGAGCGTTATGGATTCGATTTTTCTGACGAGTTGTTTTCCACTGTGCCCAAATCAGGCCAGTGGAAAGAAGACCGAAGAATCCAGAACCCACCCACCGGGAAGTGACTTCTAGCTGAAACCTGTCTGGGGAGGTTGCACGATAGATTGGCGGCGTTTGACTCTTAGAGCTTAGGGATATAACGCCTGTCTTCTGTGCTTCCAGCGCGATGTGCGCTAGTCCTAAAGAAAAGCTGAGTCCCGCTATGATGAATAGGGCAAAGCGTCCCTTACCAAGAGGAAGCTTGTCGTTTGGATACATTCCTTTGCGCCTCCAAGGTATACATGTAAGGCTCAATCAAGCCGGACAGCTTGTTGGTTTTTTCCTGGGTGGTAGCCCGTCGTCAAGCGTATGCGAACTCTGCCAGTTGTGTTGAAGTTCAGAACCTGCCGATATTCCGTCATGCTTGCGTAGTGTTTAGATAACCCACGGCCAGCCTCCCCATTTTGTACTAGGACAGAAGGATAGACGCGCTATCGAAGCCTTTGGACAGTTCAACTAGGTCGACTTCCATACCACGCGATTAGGCAAGAGCCAACAGTACGCTGACAAAAAGCAGAATGGCTACGAATGTGATATCCAAGACAAGGGCGAGCCACCATGCTATCCGGGGGTAATTTCTAACCCAGCGCCAACCACGTTCGCCGTTCTTGAGCTCTCTGTGGATATCCCACCCAAAGGACGCGGCTTCGAAGATTGCGCCAATAAGGTTGAGCACTTGGCACCTCCTAGTACCTTTGGAATTCAGCGCAGCTCATAGAGCACTCATCACGCTTCCGAGACACCTCCGGCACAGCTTTTCACAAATGCTCGAACCCAGTAAATCGCTATTCTGTGAAGGGATACGTCGGAAGAATCTTATGGGCACAAAAAAACCGCCTCGATGGGCGGTTTCTCTGGCTTCCATGGATCACAAAGGACGCACGGAAAGTGATGCTTGGTGCCCCGGGGGAGACTCGAACTCCCACTCCTTTCGGAAACGGATTTTGAATCCGCCGCGTCTACCGGTTCCGCCACCGGGGCAATGGCGGCGGAGTATAGGGATGGTCGCCGGCCGGGTCAATCCAAAGTGCGTTGGTGAAAAAGGCCGCTTCCGGTAAGCTGTGCGGCCTTTCGAGATCTACCTGCCATGCACGTCGCCGACTTCCATTTCGACCTTCCCGAATCCCTCATCGCCCGTCATCCGCTGGCCGAGCGCCGCGGCAGTCGATTGCTGGTGCTCGACGGCCCCAGCGGTGAGCTGAGCCATCGCCACTTCGCCGATCTCCTGGGCTATCTGCAGCCGGGCGACCTGATGGTGTTCAACGATACCCGGGTGATCCCGGCGCGGCTGTTCGGTCAGAAGGCCAGTGGCGGCAAGCTGGAGATCCTGGTGGAGCGGGTGCTGGACGAGGAGCGGGTGCTGGCCCATGTGCGTTCCAGCAAGTCGCCCAAGCCGGGCAGTCGTATCCTCATCGACGGCGGCGCCGAGGCCGAGATGGTCGCGCGGCATGATGCGCTGTTCGAACTGAAATTCGCCGAACCCGTGCTGCCGCTGTTGGAACGGGTCGGGCATATGCCGCTGCCGCCCTATATCGACCGGCCCGACGAGGCCGAGGATCGCGAGCGCTACCAGACCGTCTATGCGCGCAACGCCGGTGCCGTGGCTGCCCCTACTGCCGGGCTGCACTTCGACGAGCCGCTGCTCGAGGCCATCCGCGCCAAGGGCGTGGCAACCGCCTTCGTCACCCTGCACGTCGGCGCCGGTACCTTCCAGCCGGTGCGGGTGGAGCGCATCGAAGACCACCATATGCACCGCGAGTGGTTGCAGGTGGATCAGGGCGTGGTCGAGGCCGTGGCCGCCTGTCGGGCGCGTGGCGGTCGGGTGATCGCGGTCGGTACCACCAGCGTGCGCTCGCTGGAAAGCGCCGCGCGCGACGGTGAGCTCAAGGCCTTCGCTGGCGAGACGGACATCTTTCTCTATCCCGGTCGGCCCTTCCACGTGGTCGATGCCCTGGTGACCAATTTCCACCTGCCCGAATCGACCCTGCTGATGCTGGTGTCGGCCTTCGCCGGTTACCGCGAGACCATGGCTGCCTATGCGACCGCCGTGGCCGAGGGCTATCGCTTCTTCAGTTATGGCGACGCCATGTTCATCACCCGCAATCCCGGGGCCCAGGGCCCGGAGAGCTGATATGAGTTTCATGAATTTCGAATTGCTGGCCACCGAGGGCAAGGCCCGGCGTGGTCGTCTGACCTTTCCCCGCGGCGTGGTCGAGACCCCGGCCTTCATGCCGGTCGGCACCTATGGCACGGTCAAGGGCATGCTGCCCGACAGCGTCGCCGACATCGGCGCCCAGATCATCCTCGGCAATACCTTCCACCTCTGGCTGCGGCCCGGGACAGAGGTGATCCAGCGCCACGGCGACCTGCACGACTTCATGCAGTGGCAGGGGCCGATCCTCACCGATTCCGGCGGCTTCCAGGTGTTCAGCCTGGGCGCGCTGCGCAAGATCAAGGAGGAGGGGGTCTACTTCGCCTCGCCGGTGGATGGCGCCAAGGTGTTCATGGGACCCGAGGAATCCATGGCCGTGCAACGCGCCCTGGGCTCGGACATCGTGATGATCTTCGACGAGTGCACCCCCTATCCGGCCGACTTCGATACCGCGCGCCGCTCCATGGAGCTGTCGCTGCGCTGGGCCAAGCGCTCCCGCGAGGCCCATGGCGACAATCCGTCCGCGCTGTTCGGCATCGTCCAGGGCGGCATGCACGAAGAGTTGCGGCTGAGATCCCTGGAGGGCCTGGAAGGCATCGGCTTCGATGGCTACGCCATTGGCGGTCTGTCGGTGGGCGAGCCCAAGGAAGAGATGATCCGGGTGCTGGACTTCCTGCCGCCGCACCTGCCCGCCGACAAGCCGCGCTACCTGATGGGCGTCGGCAAGCCGGAAGACCTGGTGGAAGGCGTGCGCCGCGGCGTCGACATGTTCGATTGCGTGATGCCCACCCGCAATGCGCGCAACGGCCACCTGTTCATCGACACCGGCGTGCTGAAGATCCGCAATGCCGTGCATCGCCATGACGAGTCGCCGCTGGACCCGACCTGCGACTGTTACACCTGCAAACATTTCTCCCGCGCCTATCTGCACCATCTGGATAAATGCGGGGAAATGCTGGGGAGTATGCTGAATACGATCCACAACCTGCGGTACTACCAGCGCGTGATGGCCGGTTTGCGCCAGGCTATCCAAGAGGGTAAATTGGCCGACTTTGTGGACGCCTTCTATGCCCGGCGCGGCCTGCCTACACCGCCGCTCGGCAGCTGAGAGCCCCTGTTCGATCGTTGAAGCGAGACGGCGTTCTTTCGCCGCTCGCCGAGGGAGCGAGTCTGGGGTCCGAGGTCGTCGAGACGGTCGAGAGCGACCGCCGGGCTATCTTCTTTTCCGTCATCCAACTCTGCAAGGAGTAGTGCAATGAGTTTTCTGATTTCCACGGCCCAGGCCCAGGAAGCTGCCGCGCCGGCCGCCAATGCCGCACCGGGGGGTGAATACATTCAGTTCATCTTCCTGATCGGCTTCGTGGTGATCTTCTATTTCTTGATCTGGCGTCCCCAGGCCAAGCGCACCAAGGATCACAAGAACCTGCTCGGCGGCTTGCAGAAGGGCGACGAGGTGGTGACCACGGGTGGCATCGCTGGCCGTATCAACAAGGTCACCGACGATTTCGTGGTGCTGGAAGTGTCCGACAACGTCGAACTCAAGTTCCAGAAGGGCGCCATCGCCGCGACTCTGCCCAAGGGCACCCTGAAGGCACTCTGAGCCTTCCTAAATCTAGCTAACACCGGGGCGCGCAAGGCGCCCCGCCTTTATCTCGGGCGGTGTCATGCTCAACAAATATCCCCTCTGGAAGTACCTGCTGATCCTGGCCGTACTGGTCGTGGGCGTCATCTACGCGCTACCTAATCTGTACCCCGACGATCCGGCCGTGCAGATCAGCGCTTCCAGCACCGAACGCAAGGTCACCCAGGCCGATCTGGACCGCGCCACCGCGGCGCTGACGGCCGCCAAGCTGGCGGTCAAGGCTGCCACGCTCAACGAGACCGGAACCCGCGGCCTGATTCGCCTGACCCGTGCGGACGATCAGTTGCCGGCCCAGGACGTGGTGCGCAAGGCGCTCGGCGACGACTTCGTGGTCGCCCTCAACCTGGCACCCACCACGCCGCACTGGCTGCGCAGCATCGGTGCCAGCCCCATGAAGCTGGGCCTGGACCTCTCCGGTGGGGTGCACTTCCTGCTGGCCGTGGACATGGACAAGGCCGTGGATGCACGCCTGAAGGTCTATGACAACGAGGTCAAGACCCTGCTGCGTCGTGAGAAGGTGCGCTATCGCAGCATGCCCGATCAGAACGGCGCCCTGCAGCTCGGCTTCACCGACGCCGCCGACCTGCAGCAGGCCGAGAGCCTGATCCGCAAGAACTACAACGATTTCACCCTGACCACCGACACCCGCGGCGATCTGCAGGTGCTGCGTCTGCAACTGACCGATGCCAAGCTGCGCGAGATCCGCAACTACGCCGTCACCCAGAACCTGACCACGGTGCGCAACCGGGTCAACGAACTGGGCGTGGCCGAGCCGCTGGTACAGCGCCAGGGCGCCGATCGCATCGTGGTCGAACTCCCGGGCGTGCAGGATACCGCCGAAGCCAAGCGCATCCTCGGCAAGACCGCCAACCTGGAATTCCGCCTGGCGGCGACCCCGGATACGCCGCGTGCCTCCACCGAGAGCTTCGAGTTCCGCGAGCCGGGTCGTCCGGCGGTACCGCTGGAGCGTAACGTCATCATCACCGGTGACCAGGTCACCGACGCCTCGGCCAGCTTCGACGAGAATGGCCGGCCCCAGGTCAACATCCGTCTGGATGGCCACGGTGGCGATCTGATCAACCGCGCCACGCGCAGCAACGTCGGCCGCAGCATGGCCGTGGTGTTCATCGAGCAGCGTCCGGTCACCCGCTACACGAACCAGACCGTCGATGGCGTGCAGAAGGAAGTGGCGGTACCCGGCTTCGAGGAGGAGCGGCACATCATCAGCCTGGCGACCATTCAGTCGGCCCTGGGCAACAGCTTCCGCATCACCGGCCTGAACGGTTCGGGCGAGGCGTCGGAGCTGGCGCTGCTGCTGCGTGCCGGTGGCCTGGCGGCACCCATGTACTTCGCCGAAGAACGCACCCTCGGCCCGAGCCTGGGCGCCGACAACATCAAGAAGGGGGTCGACGCCTCCATCTGGGGCATGGTCTTCGTCTCGCTGTTCCTGATCGCCATCTACCGTTTCTTCGGTTTGCTGGCGACCATCGCCCTGGGCTTCAACATGGTGCTGCTGATGGCCTTGATGTCCATCCTGCATGCTACCCTGACGCTGCCGGGTATCGCCGGTATCGTCTTGACCATGGGCCAGGCGGTGGACGCCAACGTGCTGATCTTCTCGCGGATTCGTGAAGAGATCGCCAATGGCATGCCGATCCAGCGCGCCATCCACGAGGGCTTCAGTCGCGCCTTCACGGCGATCCTGGACTCCAACCTGACGACCCTGCTGGTGGGCGCCATCCTGTTCGCCATGGGCACCGGGCCGGTCAAGGGCTTCGCCGTGACCATGTCGCTGGGTATCTTCACCTCCCTGTTCACCGCCATCTTCGTGACCCGCGCCATGGTCAACCTGATTTATGGCGGCCGGAACGTCAAGAAGCTGTGGATTTGAGGACGCGGCGATGAAAAAGACCATCAACTTCATGGGCGTACGCAATATCGCGTTCGCCATCACCGTCCTGTTGACCCTCCTGGCGCTGTTCAGCTGGTTCTACAAGGGACTCAACTTCGGCCTGGATTTCACCGGCGGTACCCTGATCGAGCTGCGCTACGAGCAGCCGGCCGACCTGAGCAAGATCCGTCAGGAATTGCATGGTGCCGGCTTCGAGGAAGCGGTGGTGCAGAGCTTCGGCGCCACCACCGACGTGCTGGTGCGGATGCCTGGCGATGACCCGCAACTTGGTCAGAAGGTGACTACCGCGCTGCAGAAGGCGAGCACTGACCGCTTCAGCCTGACCCGGACCGAGTTCGTCGGTCCGCAAGTGGGCGAGGAGCTGCGCGATCAGGGCGGGCTGGGCATGCTGCTGGCCCTCGGCAGCGTGATGCTCTACGTGACCTTCCGCTTCCAGTGGAAATTCGCCGTGGGCGCCATCGTTTCGTTGATCCACGACGTGGTGGTGACCCTGGGCCTGCTGTCGTTCTTCCAGGTCACCTTCGACTTGACGGTGCTGGCGGCGGTACTGGCCATCATCGGTTACTCGCTCAACGACACCATCGTGGTGTTCGACCGGGTGCGGGAGAACTTCCGGGTCCTGCGCAAGGCCAGCCTGATCGAGAACATCAACGTGTCGACCACCCAGACCCTGTTGCGGACCCTGGCGACCTCGATCTCGACCTTGCTCGCCGTGTTGGCGCTGCTGATCTTCGGGGGCGACAACCTGTTCGGTTTCTCCCTGGCCCTGTTCATCGGCGTGCTGGCCGGTACCTACTCGTCGATCTATATCGCCAACGTGGTGCTGATCTGGCTGGATCTGAAGAGCGAAGATCTGATTCCGCCGCCGGCCAAGGAACTCGACGATCGCCCCTGATGTCCTAGGCATGGCAAAGGGCCTGTGCCCGCTATGACAGGTAGTCAGGAGGTTGTAGTGAACAAGTCGATGCTCGTAGGAACGGTTCTGGGTGTTGTGGTGGCCACCGCAGGTGGCGCTGTAGCTTACAGTTTCGTCGACCGCGGGCCTCAGTACGCCGAGGTCGTGGCCGTTCAGCCGGTCAAGGAAACCATCAAGACCCCGCGCGAGGTCTGTAAGGACGTAGCGGTGACGCACCGCCGTCCGGTTCAGGACCAGCACCAGATCGCCGGTACCGCCGTAGGCGCGGTCATCGGTGGTCTGCTGGGCAACCAGGTCGGCAACGGCAGCGGCAAGACGCTGGCAACCATCGCCGGCGCCGTTGGCGGTGGTTACGCCGGCAACAAGGGTCAGGAATACCTGCAAGACCGCGATACCTATACCACTACCCAGACCCGCTGCAGCACGGTTACCGACAGCAGCGACAAGGTGGTGGGCTATGACGTCAAGTACCTGCTGGATGGCAAGCTCGGTCAGGTTCGCATGGACCACGACCCGGGCAAGCAACTGGAAGTGAAGAACGGCCAGGTGCTGGCCAGCCAGTAATGCCTACCCAGGCGTGATGCCTCAGGCTTCAGCCAATTGAAAAGCCCGCTACCAGGCGACTGGTAGCGGGCTTTTTCATGGGGCTCGTTCGGGCTTCGAAGCGCTGCGGCCAGGATGTCAAAACAGCCTGGCCGGAGTGTCACTCAGATGGCCGGACGGGGGGTTTCAGCTTTGGGCCGAAGCCACCGCCGTGCGGAAATCCACGCCGGCGCCTCGAACAGGCCGTTGATGTGGCGGGCTTCCAGCAGCTTGGCAACCGCTACCGGCACCAGGATGCCGAAGGCGCAACCCAGGACGATATGCAGCAGGCCGTCGTTGATATGCAGTCCTTTGCTCAGGATGATGCGGGCGCCACTGCCGCTCAGCACGTGCATCACGTAGATGGGCATGGACAGGGCGCCAAGGGTCAGTACCCACTGCAGCGGCCGCTGCGCCAGTACCATGCAGGTGCTGGTGACGAAGATGATGCCATTGAGTGCCAGCACCAGGGTCGCCAGGCCGCGGTCGGTGTACACCAGGCCCAGCAGGCCATGGAACCAATACTCGAGGACCACGAACAGCAGGCCCGAGCCCAGCATCACGCGGCCAGCCTGTTCTTCGATGGCCTGCTTGAAGTTGTTGAACCAGACACCAAAGGCGAAGAAGACGAAGTTCTGCGCGGTGAAGGTAAAGAAGAAATCTTCCGGGCCGGCATTCTGGAACAGATAGACCAGGGCGCCAAAGGCGAATACGGCGAAGAAGGCCAGCGGCTTGGCCCAGCGGTAGGCGAGCATGGCCAGGCAGAACACCAGGAACAGCGCATAGAGGAACCAGAATTGCTGGCGTGGCTCCCAGACCGTCAGGACCTCGCTGAAGCTCACGCCACCGTTGGTATAGCGTGACAGCATGGCCTCGACCGAGCCCTGCAGCAGCGACCAGACCAGGAAGGGATAGACGATGGTATCGATCTTGTTCACCAGCAGGCCGCCGGTGCCGCGCTTGATGAAGGAGCTATAGAAGAACAGGCCGGACAGGAAGAAGAACAACGGCATGTGGAAGGTGTAGATGACGCTGTCCACCAGGCCGTGGAATTCGGCGTCCTGGAGGATGCCGGCGTTGAGCAGGCCGCGGACGACGTGACCGTAGACGACCAGCACGATGCCGATGGCTTTGGCATAGTCGACCCAGAGATTGCGAGTGTTCATTGAATGATCCTTTTCAAAAGAGAACCTGTGCAGTAAGAGCGAAGCGCTGAGGCAAAGGAAAGCGTGAGCGCTGCGACGCCGAGGCGTGCATCGCGACAGGTTCGATCATGGTAGGACTCCCGAAGGAACGACGTCCGTTGATAGCCGGTTACAGGAAGGGCTCCTTGCCCGCGTTCTGACCATGGCTATCTGCCATTGTTCATGGCTCGTTTCGGGGTGGATGTGACCGGGGCGACACTTTGGCAGCCCAGCCGGCAATTGTCCGACGAGCTGTAACCGAATGTTTAAAGTGACTGTTTGAGCAGCTGGAGTTGCTTCTCCTTGAGGAGTTGTTCGTAGCGGGGAGAACTGTAGATGAGCAGCACCTGTTTCTTGCGCGCCGCCCGGGCGCTGAACTTGTAGAAGACGGTGTCGTGATCGAAGGCCAGATAGGCTTGGGCATCGTCGTCATGAGCCAGGCGTTCGAAGGCTTCGGTGGACGATTGCGAGGAAGGTTTACCGTATTTTTGGGTCAGGCCCTCGGCGATCAGGAATGACTGGGCCAGGGGCGTGACGATGGAAAAACGCAGAAACTTGCCATCGATGAAGAAGGCGCCGGCCTCGACCTTTTCGCCCGCGAACGCCAGATCGTCGCAGCCCAGGTAGTCCACTCCGGGAATGTCGATCTTGCGCGGTTGGAAGGTACACAGCCTGTGGTCGAGAAAGGTCTTCTGGTCGACGCCGAAGGCGATGCCGGCATAGCCGTCGACCGCCCGGGCGAGCGGCGCCACGAATACCGACAGCAGCGCCGACGCGAGCGCGAAAGACCGGGGCGACAGGCGGGACCTGACGGACATGGTGAGCTGGATTCCCTTCACGAAGGCGCTAAGACTGACTTATCCGGACGATGCTAGAAGCTCCGCCAGCGCTTTGCCATCGTAATCGACGGCTTTTGTCGAGGCGTTCAGGCTTGGCGTCAGGCGACGCCTGGCGGAATCTGGTCTTTGCCGTAATCCTTGAGCTTTTCCAGGTTCTCCGGCTTCTGGTGCTCGGGTATCGCGTCCTGGTCGGCGGGAGTGTCCTGGGGTTCCCGATCTTGGGTGTTGTCACTCATGGCAGCGCTCTCGGCAGAGGATTCCCGACTTGGAGGGGAGCGCCTGCCCAAGGGTTCCGCCAGCTCAGGTGGTGGGCCGTTCGCTCAGCCAGCCTTCGCGCTCGGCCAGGCGCCAGGCCAGCGCGGCGGAAATCAGGCCGCGCAGGGCCATGAAGGTGAGAAAGGCGAGCCATAGCCCGTGGTTGCCCAGCCCGCGCAGTAGCCAGCCGAGCGGCAAGGCCAGCAGCAGGGCCAGGAGCATGGCGTTGCGCATCTCCCGGGCACGGGTGGCGCCGATGAAGAGGCCGTCCAGAAGGTAGCTGGCCATGGCGATCAATGGCAGCAGGGCGAGGTAGGGCAGGTAGGCATGGGCTTCCTGGCGGACCGCGACGATATCGCTCTGCCAGGCGACGAAGACATCGCCGAACAGGGCGAAGGCCAGGGCGAATACCAGGCTGGCCAGCAGCGACCAGCCACCAGCGATCACCAGCACCCGGCGCAGGATGATGCCCTGGCGTGCGCCCAGGGCATGGCCGGAGAGGGCTTCCACGGCGTGGGCGAGGCCGTCCAGGGCGAAGGCGGTGACCAGCAGGCCGTTGAGTAGCAAGGCATTGGCGGCGACCGTCGTTTCGCCCAACTGGGCGCCCTGGGCGGCGAACAGCAGGAAGACCGCTTGCAAGGCCAGCGAGCGGATGAAGATGTCGCGATTGACCGCCAGCAGCGGTCGCCAGCTGGCCAGGCGTCGCAATGCGGTACGGTCCACCCGACCCGGCCATTGCCGCAGACGGCGGATCACCAGCCACAGACCGAGCAGCACGCCGCCCCACTCCGCCAGTACCGAGGCCAGGGCGATGCCCTGCACGCCGGCGCCCAGGCCGAGCACCAAGCCGGTCACCAGTACTAGATTCAGGGCGTTGGTGGTGAGCAACAGCACCAGGGGCGTGCGTGCATCCTGGGTGCCGAGCAGCCAGCCGATCACGGCGTAGCTGAGCAGGGCGGCCGGCAAGCCGAGCAGGCGCAGGTGCAGGAAATGGCTGGCCAGTTCGGCGAAGGCCGGGTCCAGGCCGAGCCAGGTGAGCAGGGGATCGAGGGTCAGGCTGGCGACCAGCAACAGCACTAGCGACAGGCCCAGACCCAGTAGACCGGCCTGCAAGAGGATCTGGCTCAGGGACGCGCCATCCGCACGGCCACTGGCCTGGGCGGCGAAGCCGGTGGTGCCCATGCGCAGGAAGGCGAGGATGCCGAGCAGGGCGGTATAGAAGGCGCCACCCATGGCCACGGCGGCGAGCTGACGGGCTTCCGGCAGATGGCCGGCGATGGCGCTGTCGACCAGGGTGACCAGCGGCACGCTGAGGTTGGACAGGATCATGGGCGCGGCCAGGGCCCAGACGCGGCGGTGCAGCTCGGGGTGGCGCCAGTCGGCGAGCAGGGAGGACATGAGGGGAATCGCAGCGGCGGTAGAGGCGTCATTGTAGGGTAGCCGAGGCGGCTGGTCCTGCGCTGGTTGCCGCCTGCTGCCCAATAACTCTGAGCCAGCGGTTATCAGGCCGAATGGCGTCGTGTTCTCGCTTTCTTCGCCGGTTGCGCGCGCAGTCGGTCATGGCCGAGGAATCTTGTCCGCTTCGATGAGTCGCACGCTGAGGGCGATGCCGACTTCCCTTTCTGGGCGTCTGGCTTGAAACTTGCGTCATAAGTCACTGTGACGACCGATAAGAAGGAGCTGGAACCGGCGATGAAAACTCCCAAACGCATCGAGCCGCTGATCGAGGACGGCTTGGTCGATGAGGTGATACGGCCGCTGATGAGTGGCAAGGAGGCGGCGGTCTATGTGGTGCGCTGTGGCCGTCAGGTGCGTTGTGCCAAGGTCTACAAGGAAGCCGACAAGCGCAGCTTCCGCCAGGCCGCCGAGTACCAGGAAGGGCGCAAGGTCCGTGGCAGTCGGGAAAATCGCGCCATGGCCAAGGGCTCCAAGTTCGGTCGACGCGAGCGCGAGGACAACTGGCAGAATGCCGAGGTGACGGCGCTCTATCGGTTGGCTGACGCCGGGGTGCGGGTCCCCAAGCCCCATGATTTCCTGGATGGCGTGTTGCTGATGGACCTGGTGACCGACGGCAATGGCGAGGCGGCCCCCCGACTGAACGACGTGACGCTCACCGCCGAGGAGGCGCGGCGCTATCACGATCTGATGATCGGCCAGATCGTGCGCATGCTCTGCGCTGGGCTGGTCCATGGTGACCTGTCCGAATTCAACGTGCTGCTGGCCGAGGATGGCCCGGTGATCATCGATCTGCCCCAGGCGGTGGACGCCGCGGGCAACAACCACGCCTTCCGCCTGTTGGCGCGCGATGTGGAGAACATGGCGCTGTACTTCGGTCGCTTCGCCCCGGAGTTGCGCAAGACCCGCTACGCGCCGGAAATGTGGGCGCTGTTCGAAAAAGGCGAGTTGTACGCCAACACCAAGTTGACCGGCGAATTCGTCGAGCGCGAAGGGCAGGCCGATGTCCATGCGGTGATGCGCGAGATCGAGGCGGCGCGGCGTGACGAGGAGCGGCGGCAGGCGGCCCGGCGCGAACAGGACGAACCCAGTGCGCGGGAGGAGCCACCACCGCCCTGGCTAAGCTGATCGTGAAGCAGAACGATTAGCGCTGCGATGAGACGAACGGCCCCAGCGGTCGGGCGATGAACGGTCCTGCCTCAGTCGCAGCGCGCTAAACTGGGCACTGAACAGCACAGGACTCTTTTCATGCAAGGTCATCCGGACGTCATCAACTATCTCAACGAACTGCTGCGCGGTGAACTGGCGGCGCGCGACCAGTATTTCATCCACTCGCGGATGTACGAGGATTGGGGGCTGATGCGGCTGTACGAGCGGATCGGCCATGAAATGGAAGAGGAAACCCAGCACGCCGATGCCCTGCTGCGCCGCATCCTTTTCCTCGAAGGCACCCCGGACATGAGACCCAACGCCATCACCGTCGGCCAGACCGTGCCCGACATGCTGCGCGCCGATCTGGCGCTGGAGTACGAGGTGCGCGAAGCCCTGGCCCAGGGCGTGGCGCTGTGCAACCAGCACAAGGACTTCGTCACCCGCGAGATCCTGGTCGCCCAGCTCGAAGACACCGAGGAAGACCACGCCTACTGGCTGGAGCAGCAGTTGGGTCTGATCGACAAGATCGGTCTGCAGAACTACCTGCAATCGCAGATGAAAGGCGGCTCCACGCCCCACGGCGCTGGTCTGTGAAAGGGCCTGACCGGCGTCCGTGAGACGTCGGTCAGGCGTCGTCGCGAGCGTCCTCGGGCGCTCGCGGCAGATAGAGCGAGATACAGGTGCCGATACCTGGCGTGGTGTCTACCTGGATCTGGCCACCGGATTGGTGCACGAAGCCGTGGACCATGGACAACCCCAGTCCCGTCCCCTGGCCCGGCGGCTTGGTGGTGAAGAAGGGATCGAAGATGCGCTCCCTGATCTCCGGCGCGATACCCGTGCCGGTATCTCTTACCTGAACCCTCACGAAGTCGCCCTCGACGAGTCCCTCCGGCCAGTTGGCGGCCTGCTGCGGCAGATTGGTGGTAGACAGCACCAACTGCCCGCCTTGGGGCATGGCATCGCGAGCGTTGATCGCCAGGTTGAGCAGAGCACTTTCCAGCTGTACCGCATCGATGACCGTGGGCCAGAGATCGGCCGCCGGTTGTGCCTGGACGTCGATTGCCGGCCCGACGCTACGGCGGATCAGTTCTTCCATCGCCAGCATCAGCTCGTTCACGTCGGTGGACTTGGGCTCCAGGGTCTGCCGCCGGGAAAAGGCCAGCAGGCGTTGCGTCAGGGAGGCGGCGCGGGCGGCGTAGGCCTGGGCCCCGCTCAGCAGACGGTCGAGCTGATCGGTGCGCTGCTGCTGCAGGCGGCGGTCGATCAGTTCCAGGCTGCCGATGATGCCGGCCAGCAGGTTGTTGAAGTCGTGGGCGATGCCCCCGGTCAATTGGCCGATAGCTTCCATTTTCTGCGCCTGATGCAGCGCCTGCTGCGCCTGGGTCAGTTCGGCGGTGCGCTCGGCCACCCGTTGCTCCAGGGTTTCGTTGGCGGTACGCACCGCCCGGAACAGCTGTGCCTGTTCGATGGCGAGCGCCGCGCGGGCGGCCAGGGCGGTCATTAGACGCTCGTGGCGAGCGTTGAAATGGTCGGGCTCGGGGTGGCCGAAGAACAGCCGGCCAAGCATGACGCCGCTACGAGCCACCACGGCGACCGCCAGGTAGCTGCGCACGGGCAATCGCTCTGCCGGCCAAGCGAGGTGCGGGGTGCCGACCAGATCCTTGCAACGCACCACGCCCTGCTGAGCCAGGTTGGCGGCGAACAGGGCACTGGCGTCAGTCTCGCCGAGGGCGGCGAAGGCGTTACGGCCGGCGCCAGAGAGGGTGAATAGGTGCAGGCACCCCTCGTGCTCCGTCGGCTCTCGTTCGAAATAGGCGCCAACGTGCGCGTCGGTAAGTTCGACGCCGGCATCGGTCACCGTTTGCACCAGATGCGCCAGATCCAGTTGGCTCGCCAATTCCGTATCGATGCGTTTGAGCGCTTCCAGCGTCCGGGTTTCCTCGCGCAGCTCGGCCTCGGCCTGCTTGCGGTCGCTGATGTCGACGATGAATTCGAAGGCGCTGCCGTCGGGCAGGCGTTTGGCTGCCACCAGCGCCCAGCCGGTGGAGCCATCGCGCCGGACATAGTGGCGTTCGTCCGGTGGCAACTGGTCGTCGGCGTGCCGCAGGTCTGGTGCGGACCAGGCGATGCGGTTCTCCTGCAGGTCCTGGCGATCGTATCCACTCATGCGCAGAAAGGCGTCGTTGGCATCGATCAGGCGGCCATCGGCAGCGAAGCAAAGGGCACCCACCGTTTCGATTTCCAGGGCGGTACGGAAGCGTCTTTCACTGGCTTCCAAGGCCGCCTTGGCCAGATGAGCCTCGGTCACGTCCTGACCTTGGCAGAAGATGCCGATCACCTGGCCCTCTTCATCGGTCAGGGGTTCGTAGATGAAATCCAGGTAGAGGGTACGTGCCGGCTCGCCTGCAGCCTCCAGGCGCAAAGGGGTGTGCTCGGCGACGAAGCGTCGACCGCTCTGGTAGACCTGGTCCAGCCACTCGAAATAGCCCTGGCCCTCCAGTTCGGGAAAGACCTCGCGGACGGTATGGCCTTCGAAGGAACGCTCACCGAACAGCCGGCGATAGGCGACGTTGACGAAGTCGAAGGTGTGCTGCGGGCCGCGGACGATGGTGACGAAGCCTGGCGCCTGCTCGAACATGCGGCGCTGGCGGGCGGCGTCGGCGGCGCGGCGACGCTCTTCGAGAATCCGCTGGGTGGTCTCGTGGCCCTGGTTGAAGATCCCGGCGATCTCGCCGCCTTCACCGCGGATCGCCGTGAAGCTGTAGTTCCAGTAGGTCTCGGTAACCACGCCCTGGCGCACCATGGGCAGTAGCTGGTCGAAGACGGAAAAACCCTGGCCGCTGCTCAGCACCTGCGCGAACTGCGGCCCGACCACCGGCCAGATGTCCTGCCAGACCTCATGGCCGGGACGGCCCAAAGCCCAGGGATGGCGCTCGGCGGGAATCGGTGCCCAGGCGTCGTTGTAGAGTAGCAACAGCTCGGGCCCCCAATAGATGGCGGTGGGGAAGCTCGAATTCAGGCAGATGCTGAGGGCGGATCTCAGGGACTGCGGCCATTGGGAGGGCGGGCCCAGGGGCGAGTCGGACCAGTCGTGGGTGCGCAGCCGCGCCCCCATTTCCCCGCCGCCGGCGAGAAAATCCAATTCGTTCCAGTCGGCAATCTGCGCTGCCATCAATTGCCTCTCCCAATCCACTTCTGCGATTCCAGGCGTTCAGACCACAATCGAACTGGAACTGCAGGACCGCGGCAATATTTTTTGGTTCACCCACCCATCAGGCACGAGGTGCGTAACGTTCGATGGCCTCCGGCAAGGCCCAGCCGGCGGCGAAGGCGAAGACCAACAGGATCAACGGCAGCAGCACCATCCAGGTCCGCGTCGGTATCGCTTCGAGGCGGTTGCCGCCGGTTTTCTGCAACAGCGCCAGGCTCAGGCCACAGAAGCCGCCAGCGAGCAGGGCGCCGGCGAGGATGTCGGTGGGCCAGTGCACGCCCAGGTAGACGCGGCTGAGGGCGATAAGTACCGCTGGCAGGGCGGCGATCACCAGCCAGGCGAGGCGACCGCGCGGCCCATAGCGGCGTCCGGCCAGGATGCCCAGGGTCAGGAAGAAGGCGAAGGAGGCCGAGCTGTGGCCGCTGGGCAGGCTGTAGGTGGTCAGCGGCTCGGCGAGGACGTCCGGCCGCGCCCGGGCCAGCAGATTCTTCAACTGGCCGTTGGCGAGCGCGGTACCCAGGGTGGTGCCCAGGGCGAACAGCAGCGGCCGCCACTGGCGGAAGGCGGCCAGCACCAGGATCAGCACCGCCGCGACGATCAGCTGGGTACGGAAGTCGCCCAGGCGGGTGATGACCACGGCGACGCCATTGAGCCAGGTCTCGCGATGCTCCTGGATCAGGGTCATCAGGCCTTCGTCGAAGGCGCGCAGGTGGTGCCAGCCGAACAGCAGCGCCAGCAGACCGGCCAGGCAGAGCGCGCCGCTGAGCAGGGTGGTACCGGCGCGTTCCCGCCAGGTGCCATGGCTGATGACCGCCACCAGTACCGCGACGCTACCCAGGACGATACCGGCCTGCTGCCAGAAGCCCTCCGGAAGCGGCAGGCGGAAGGCGGCGCCGGTCACCCAGCCCGGGCCGAGATAGGCGATGGACCAGCCGGCGGCCGCCACCAGGCTGACGCTGACGAATTTCACCAGAGGCATGTCGAGCATGCCGGCGATCAGCGGCAGCAGCGGGCGCAGCGGGCCGATGAAGCGGCCCACCAGCAGGCTGGCGACGCCGTAGCGGTGAATGAAGCCTTCGGCCGAACCTATCCATTCCGGATGGCTGCGCAAGCCCGGCAGGCGGCGGATGCCCTGGTGGAAGCGCCGGCCGATGAAATAGGAGATCGCATCGCCAAGGATGCCGCCGAGAAAGCCCAGCAGCAGGGTGTCGAACAGATCGAGCGCACCGTTGCCGGCGGCGACGGCCACGGCGAACAGGATGACCGTACCGGGCACTACCAGGCCGGCCAGGGCCAGGCATTCGAGAAAGGAAATGATGAAGATGGCCGTGCCCAACCACTGGTGGTGCTGGTTGATCCAATGGGTCAGGCCGTCGAGCAGTTCCGTCATCTAGAGGCTTCCTGGGTCCGGGGATGCGTCCTCAGACCCATGGAGAAAGCCTTGGTTGCCTCAAGGACGCGGATCGAGGCGCACGGCCTCGGGGCTGGGGGATTGTAAATCGCGCTCCGGGATTTCCCAGACCAATAACTGTGGCGGGGTTTGTCGGAAGGCCTTGCTAGCGAAATAGTCGCGCGCGGCACCGGCGAAATGCCCACCGTCCTTGGCGAAGCGACCGACACTGGCCCCCAGCGCCTGCTCCAGGAAGGGCAGGAAGTTGGAGTTGCGCGAGAAGGAGGTGCCGATCAGCGCGAGGTTGGGCAGGTCACCGTCGCCGAACAGGTCGTCGCTCGCCCCGGCGGCCGCGTGGCTGTCGACCTGGGTGAGCCTCAGCAGCTCGGGCGTGGGTTGCAGGCGCGGGGGTAGCCAGTCCAGACCGGCCAGGCGTACCAGATCGCCCGGACGCGGTGCTGGCGGCAGCTGTGTGCGGGTGAATTCGCGGGCCGGGGTGGCCTGGAAGGGCAGGCTGCGGATACGGGCGGCCAGGGCCTGGGCGGCGGCCTCGGCACCGGCTTCGTTCCAGTGGGTATCGGTCCGCAGGAAGGCGCCACTACCCAGGGGGGTAAGAACTGGGGTGAGGTCGACGACCGGCACGCCGGCTGCGCTGAGCAGCCGGGTCCAGTCGCCGATGCGGTTGGCGAAGGCGGCCGGGCGCCGCAGGCCGCAGAGTTGGTCGGCGGCGATGCGGCTCTTGTCCGGCACGATGGCGACCAGCAGGTGGATATGCCGGGCGGCCAGCGCGCGCTGCAGCTCGATCACGGTCTGGGCTCGCGCCCGGGCATTGGCGGCGGCCTGGCGATGGACTTCCAGTTCTTCGGCGAGGAACAGCCAACCGGGACAGCCCTGGCGCACCCGTGGCCCGGTATCGCCGAACAGCAGCCAGCTCAGGCCGCGCTCCAGGCGCGCGGCGGCTTCGGGCAGCGGCGCCTTGGCCAGCTCCTTGGCGATATGGTGGGTGAGTTCGCCTTCGAGCAGGGCGTGACGGTCCAGCCGCTCCGGCCAGAGCGAGAGGCGGTCGGTTAGCAGGGCCCAGGCGCAGGAACCGAGGCCGAGCGCCAGGAACAGGGCGAAGACCAGGCCGGCCAGGGGCGCCAGGCGCACCTGGGTGGCGCTGGGCGGTTGCGGAGCGGGTGAGGGCGGCAGGGCGGGTGCGCTCATGACGACGACCTCAGAACTGGAAGTAGAGGAAGGGCACGGCTTCGCGGCTGGCGATCAAGCCGAAGCAGAGCAGGAAGCCGGCCACCGGCCAGGCGGCGCCCAGGCCGCGCAACAGGGCGCTGCTGGGCAGCCGCTGCTCGATGCGCGGCTGCCACAGCGGGGCGATGACGCAGGCCACGCCCAACAGGGCGGCCAGGCCATGGGCGGGTCTCAGGGTGACGGCCAGGGCATCGCCCAGGGCGAAGCCGTGCAGGCCGAACTGCCCGGCATACATCGACAGCGCCGCCGAGAAATCCGGCGCGCGGAACAGGGTCCAGGCCAGGGCCACGAACAGCAGGGTCAGGCCATGGGCCAGTGGGCGCGGCAACGGCCGTCCGCCGAGTTCGTCCCAGAGCCGGTCCAGGCACAGCGCCAGGCCGTGCAGCATGCCCCAGAGCAGGTAGTTCCAGCTGTCGCCGCCGTGCCAGAGACCGGCGATGGCCATGGTCAGGAAGAGGTTGCGATAGGTGCGAAAGCGACCGCCGCGGTTGCCGCCCAGGGAGATGTAGAGATAGTCGCGCAGCCAGCTGGACAGCGACAGGTGCCAGCGGCGCCAGAAATCCTGGATGCTGCGGGCGAGATAGGGGCGGTTGAAGTTTTCCGGGAAGTGGAAGCCCAGCATCAGGCCCAGGCCGATGGCCATGGCGCTGTAGCCGGCGAAGTCGAAGAACAGCTGCAGCGAATAGGCCAGGCAACCGATCCAGGCGTCGAGGAAGGACGGCTGCTCGAGGTGGAAGGCGACGTCCACCAGGGGCGACAGGGTGTCGGCCACCAACACCTTCATGCACAGGCCGATCATGAAGCGCCGGGCACCGAGGGCGAAGTTCTCGCGATTGAACCAGCGCTGATTCAGCTCGCGGCGCACCCAGTCGTAGCGGATGATCGGCCCGGCGATAGAGTGGCCGAACATGGAGATGTAGGTGGCGTAGTTGACGAAGCTGCGCTCCACCGGCACTACGCGACGATGGACGTCGACCAGGTAGGAGATGGCCTGCAGCACGACGAAGGACAGCCCCGCCGGCAGCGCCACCTTCTGCCAGTCCAGCGGCAGGGCGCCGGCGGCCACCAGGGCCTGGCTCCAGGTGGCGGCGACGATGTTGGCGTACTTGTACCAGCAGAGCACCGCGAGGTTGATCACGATCAGTCCCGCGAGCACCCGCAAGCGGGTCTTCGAGCCTTCGCGCGCGCGGTCCACCAGCAATCCACCGACCCAGGCCAGCAGCCCCATGGCCATGTGCAGCAGCAGGAACAGCGGACTCAGCCAGCCATAGAACAGCCAACTGCCCACCAGCAGCACGCCGTTGCGCCCGCCGGGTCGCGCCAGGGCGTAGACCAGCAGGAACACCGGCAGGAAGAGGGTGAGGAATTCCAGCGAAGCGAAGACCATCGCGAAGCTTTCCTTAGCGGGCGACGCTGTCCTGGGTGGCGAGCAGGCGCGGACCGCTGGCGCCGGGCAGCAGCAGTACGCTGTAGCGCTCACCGGCCTTGAGTTCGCCCAGGTCCAGCGGCTCGCCCTCGGCCTGGCCGGCGCAGGTCAGCTGCACCTTGAGCGCCACGGCGTTGAGGCTGCGTCTTTGCAGGGTGCCATCGGCCACGTCCTTGAAGATCTCGGCATTGCGCCCGGCGGCTTGCAGGCCCGGGGTCGCACATTTGGGGTCCAGGCTGTAGAAGGCCAGCGAGGCCTTGAGCGCATTGAAGTCGTCCGGCTGCTCGCGTACCACGCGCTGCACCAGCGGCGTACCGGGCAGCACCACCAGGGTGGCGAATTCACCGGGGGCGACGGACAGTTCCAGCGGGGCGCTGGCAGCGCCGCGCTGGAGTTCACCCTTGATCGGCTTGGCGGCCGGTACGGTCAGGTAGCTCGAGACCGGCTTGGCGGCGTCCAGCTGCAGGCGTGCGGCGGAACCGGCCGCCTGCAACGCCAGCGGCTCGCTGCCGGCGTTGACGAATCGGAGGAAGGCGGAGTCTTCGCTCGGGCCGGTGGGGTACAGCGGGATTTCGGCAGCCTGGGCCAGGACGCTGGCGCCCAGGCCTGCCAGCAGCAACAGGATCTTCATCACTTGGCTCCCAGTTCAGCGGGCGGCAACTTGGCCAGGGCCGTGGCGATGGCGTTGCCCCAGGCCTTGTAGCCGGCCACGGTGAAGTGCTGGCCGTCGGTGGTGATCCACTGGCCGGGCTTGGAGAAGGTCAGGGAGTCGATATAGGTGCAGGGGGCGACGTTGCTGGCGAGGAACTTGGACATCAGCTCGGTGCGCGGATCGTTCTTGCCGTACTGGCCACCGGCCTTGCCCCAGGCCGGACCGACCCAGACGCACTTGGTGCCGGTGGCGGCGATTTCCTTGGTCAGGGCGGTGACGCTCTGCCAGGCCCAGGCCTTGGGAAAGGAGGGCTTGTCGTAGGAGGCCATGGTGTCGCCGATCACCAGTACCACCAGGTTGGGCTTGTCGGCGGCGATCAGCTCCTTGATCGGCGTGGTGGTGGCATCGCGGCCCTTGATCACCAGCTTGCCGTTGTCCCGCTGCTCGGCGCCGCAGTCGACCTTCTTGGTGGTCAGCCAGTCGGCGGCGCTGGCGCCGCAGGCGCCGATGGAGTGCACCTTGGCGCCCTGTTGCACCAGGGCGGCGTTAAGGGGCTCGACCAGGTGGTCGGCCAGGCTCATGTGGCTTTCGCCGAGAACGAGAAGGGACAGGCCGGCAAGGGCGGAAGCGGGCATGGGGATGACCTCGGATCAGTTGGAATAAGGCGAGCGATAGGGACTGACCGGCAAGGCCAGTGGTCGGTCCTGCGGGTCGAAGTAGTAGCGCAGGTAGAGACTGCCGTTGACCTGGCGATAGTCGCGGGCATTGTCCAGGCCCAGTTCGCCGCCCAGGTGGAAGTCCGGGTTCAGGCGATATTCGCCGGCTGCGGCCAGGCTGTAGCCCAGGCCGGTCTTGCTCTGGCCGGCGTAGCGGGCCGGGCTGCCCAGCGCCTGGCTGGCCGCAGCCTGGGCGGCGGCATCGGTGGGGTAGTAGTCGGCGGCGTCCTGCTGGAAGTGCTGTACCCCGAGGGTGCCGCGCAACTGGTAGGTCCAGCGGTCGCCGCGTTGCGACCAGATCAGCGGCACGCCCAAGGCGAAGAAGCGTTGCGGGCTGAAGTAGCCACCGTGGCCGTAGGTGAAGAAGTTCTGGTTGTTGGCGTAGCCCAACGCGGTGAGCGACAGGCCCAGGGTGAGCTGGGCGTCGCTGCCGTTGACCAGGTAGCGATAGGTGCCGCCACCGAATTCGGCGCGGTCGTTGTCCTCGACGTGGTTGCCCAGCAGGCGGAACCAGGACGCGTAGGCATAGGCGCCCATGCTGCCGTCGTCGTAGCTGAGTTGGCCCCGCACGCCATTGGCGGTGACGCCGCCCCACTCCTGGCCGGTACGGGCATCGCGGCTGCCGGCGAAGGAGGTCAGGCTGTCGATCACCGCGCGACGCGACGCCGACAGGGTATAGCGGGCGTGCTCGCTGTCGCCCAGCGGTCGCTCCAGGCTGACCCCGCCGACCACGGTGGCCTCGCGGAAGCCCAGCGGCGTGGAGCCGGCATCCGCCTTGAGGCCGCTGCTGGGTTGGCTGTAGGCCACCGCGATCCCGGTGCCACTGGCCTTCTGGCTACCGGGATCGCCGCCCGCGATGCTGGCGACCGGGCCACCGCCGAAGCGATCCGCGGCGCCTGGGGCGACCTTGCCGGCGTCGAGGCTCACCGGGGTCACCCGGACGGCCAGGCGGTCGTCGCCCACCGGTACGGCGATCTCCAGGGGCGCGTCGACGGCGGTGAGCTTGCCCAGTCCGGATTCACTGTTGTTGCTGCGTACCGAGAGGCCCTGGGTGATGGTGGCGCTGCGGCTCTGCTGGATGTTGGCGAGGGCGCGTTCGGCTTCGCTCAGGCCATCACGGGGTGCGCTCTCGACCGCGGCGGTGGCCGGGGCGAAGGGATTGTCGGGCAGCGTGCGAGGCGCCGGCTGCGAGGCGTAGGACGAGCGAACCGGAGGGGCTTTCCGAACGGGACGGGCGTCGGCGATGGGCGGAGCTGGCAAGCGGGTATCCAGCGCTGGGGTAAGGCTGGCGGAGCTGTCGACCGGCGGTGGCAGCGGCGCGTCGGCGCGGGCCGGGGTACTGCGTGAGCGACCCTGGGGCGCGAAGGGATTGGCCGGGAAGGCGCTGGCGGCCAGGGCACGGTCACGCTGCTCGGCAGCGACCACCTGGGTCAACAACTCGGCGGCGGTACCCTCGCGACCCAGGCGGCTGTAGAGGTTGGCCGCGCGGGTCAGCACCTGGGGATCGTCCGGCGCCAGGCTTACCGCGCGAGCGGTGGCGCGCTCGGCGAAGGCGCGATCCTGGGCCGCTATGGCGGCGTCGGCGGCGCCCAGTTGCAGTTGGGCGTCATCGGGCCAGAGCTTGACCAGGGGGCGATAGAGGTTGACGGCCTTGTTGGCGTCGCCATGGGCCAGATACAGCCGTGCCAGGGCGGCATTGACCTGCGGATCCTGGGGCCGCTGGGCGAGGGCCGGCGCCAGGACGTCATAGGCCTCCGCCAACTGACCGCGCTCGCGCAGGGCATCGGCCTGGCGAATACGATAGCGGCGGGAGAGATCGCCGTAGCGTTCGCGCTGGGTAGGCGTCAGCCGTGCCGCGCCCAGTTCGTCCAGCAGGGCGTAGGCTTCCCGATCGTCACCCTGTTGCAACAGGACCCCGGCGTACTGCAGCCGCAGGTCGACATCGGTCGCCGGGGCGGCGGCCACCAGGGGGCGCAGCAGTTCCAGGGCGTGGGTGCTGTCGCCCAACTCGGCATAGCCACCGGCCAGGGTCCGCAGCAGCGCGGGTTGGCCTGCCGCCTGGGCTTCCAGAGCCTGGAGCCGGGCGCGGGCGGCTTCGCGCTGACCGCGCTTGGCGAGCGCCAGGGCGGCGGCCAATTGCTCATCCAGGGCCAGGCGCCGGGCCAGGGCCTGAATTTCGGGACTCTGGCGGTCGGTGGGAATACGCGCCAGCAGCGCCTGGGCGCGCGAGGTATCGCCCTGCTCGCTGGCGAACAGGGCGCCAACGAAGAGCACGTCGGCTTGGGTCGGGTGGCGTTGCAACAGGCTGTCCAGCTGGTTCTGGCCTTGCTTGGCCTGGCCTCGGGCGACATCGAGGCGGGCCAGGTCCAGGGTGATCCAGGGATCGTCGGGGGACTCGCGCAGCGCCTCCTGCAGCGCCGCCCGGGCGCCGGCCAGATCGCCGCGTGCACGCAACAGACGCGCCTGCTCGCGCGCGACACCAGCCCTTATCTGAGCCAGGCCCGGCAGCGTCGCCTGGGTGCTGTTGGGCAGGCTATTGGCCAGCCGTAGGGCCTCATCGCCGCGTCCGGTCTGGCTGAGCACCTCGATCAGGCCGCGCCGGGCGCCGAGGTCGTTGGGGTTGCGGGCGAGCAATTGGCGATAGCCGGCTTCGGCCGCGCCCAGGTTGCCACTGCGGGCCTGCAGATCGGCCAGGGCCAGTTGCCCGGCCGGAGCCTTGGCATCCAGCCGCAGGGCCTGATCGATCAAGCGCCGGGCCTCGCTCAGGTTGCCAGTGGCCTGGGCGCCACTCGCCTGGGCCAGCAGGCGTTCGTAGCGGACGCCCTTCAGCGCCTGCTCCCAGTCGCGCCCCTTGGGCTGGGCTACCGCTTCGCTGAGCAGCCGCTCGGCATCGTCCAGGCGGTGCTGCTGTTGGCGTATCACGCCCAGGCCACCCAGGGCGTTGGGGTCCTTGGGCGCCTGCTTGAGCCGGGCCAGGAAGTCCTGCTCGGCCTGGGCCTGGTCGCCCTTGCGCAGGGCGGCAAGGCCACTACCGACCAGAGGATCGGCCCGCCAGGGGCTGGCACCCTTGCCGCGCTGGGCCAGGCCCTTGGCCAGCAGCGCGCGGATCTCCGTATCCTCGGGATGGACCTTGAGGAAGTCCTCGAACAGCTGGGCCTTGGCCGGGGTATCCGGCGCGCCCATCCAGGTCAGCGCCAGGCGCCAGCTTTCGTCGGCATCCCCGGCGATCTCCGGGCGCTTGCTCAGGGCGGCCAGGCGGCGGATGCCCTCGGCGCGACTGTCTTCGCGGCGGATCAGTTGCTTGGCGTAGAACAGCGCGAGGATCGCATCGTTGGGGTACTCCCGCAGCAGGCGCTGGAAACCGGCCTGGGCTTCCGGCCAACCGCCGTCGACGAAGGCCAGGGTGTTGTAGTACTCGCGGGCCAGCAGACCCTGGGGTTGCTGGCCGGCAAACAGCTGGCGATAGAGGGCGACTGCCTTGGGTCGATCACCGCCGTCGGCCTGGCGGCGTGCCTCTTCGCGCAGGGCGGGGTTGTCGCCGCTGGCCACCTGGATGTCCTGCGCGAGTTGCAGGGCTTGCACGGGTTGTGGCTTGAGCGCCTGCAATTGCGCCAGATAGCGTTGCGCCTGTGCCGGCTGCTTGGCGGCCAGGGCGAGGCTGCCCAGGCCGTAGAGCGCCTCGGGACTGTGTTCGTCGAGTTCCAGGAGCTTCTGCCAAGCTTCCCGGGCGCGCTCGGGTTTGTCGCGTTGCTGCCAGAAGCGCCCCTGCTCGATGAGCAATTGGGCGGCACTGGAGTCGGCGGCGAAGGCGGGCGTCTGGGCCAGCGCGGCCACTAGGCCAAGCGTCAGGGGGAGGTGCTTGTGCATGCTGTCTTCCATGAGGGTTGCAGGCGGCCGTCGGCAGCGAAGCGGTAGTAACCGGCGCTCCAGCCGAGGCCGAACAGGCCGAGCATCTGGTCGTAGTAGCGCAGGGGTTGGTCGGCACCGAGGCCGGCTTCGGCGCGACGCTCCTGGGCCTCGGCCAGCCAGAGGTCACCCTGCTGGCGCAGGAAGGGCACCAGGGCCGCGGAAAAGCCCACCGGGCCGCTCCCCTCGGCCAAGCCGCTGCGGACATCGATCCGCTCCGGCGGGACGCCCAGGGTCGCCGTGGCCCGGGTCATGCCGTCCAGGGCGGCCAGCAGCGGCTTGGCCAACGGATCGGCCGGGTTGGTCAGACCGGCCCAGAGATAGACGCGGATGGCGTCGTAGCTACCCTGTGCCGGGCCCTGGGGGTCGTCGACCACCAGGCCGCGACCCGGTGCCGTACCCCGGTAGCCGGTCCAGTCCGGCGCCAGGTGCTGCGGGTTGTATTGCTGCAGCAGCGTCGGCAATTGCTGCAGCAACGCGGTCCAGGGCCCCTTGGGCTCTTCGAGCGCGAGGCGCCGCAGCAGGAAGGGTGGCAGATAGCTGAGATTCAGTCGCCAGAGATGCTCGGGCAGGACGAAACCCTTGGGGCCGGGCAGCAGGGTGGGACCGAGTCCGGGCAGGTCCACCACCACCTCGGCGCGGATGCGGGCGAGCAGGGCCCGGGCATCCTCGGCATAGGCCGGCCGCTGCCAGAGGCGTGCCGCTTCCAGCAGGCTGTAGGCGAACCAGAGATCGGCATCACTCGCCGCATTGGCATCCTGGATGCCCCAGCGGCCATCGCTGCCCTGGCCCCACAGCCAGGCTGGCAGGTGCTGAGCGAGGTCGCCCTGGGCGAGATTGCTCTTACTCCATTGCCAGATGTGCTCGAAGGTGTCCGGTTCGTTGGCCACCAAGGCGAAGAACAGGGCGTAGGCCTGGCCCTCGGAGGTGCTGTGGTTGGCCTTGAGACTGGACTCCAGCACCCGGCCATCGGCCTGGATGGCTGTGGCCGAGAACCTCTGCCAGTGCGGCCAGGTGGGCCGCTCGCAGGTCGCTGCCGCCATGGCGCTCTGGGCGAACAGGGCGGTCACGAGGGCGAGCTGGGCGAGGCACGCGCGCATGGCCAATCTCAACCTTGCAGCCGGCGCCGCGCACGGGCGCGCAGGGCCAGATAGACCGGCGTGGCGAGCAGGCCCACGGCCAGGGCGGTGGCCAGCAGCATCAGCAGCGGATGGTTCGCCAGCAGCCAGCGGACATAGAGCACCGGACCCAGGCGCCCGAGATGATAGGTCTGGTCGGCGACCAGGGCATCGATTCGCTCGTTCCTGACCACCGCCAGACTGCCTTGCAGGTTCTGGGTGTAGGCCGCGCTCTGGGCCAGGTCGGTGGTGAGCTTTTCCAGGCCAGCTGCATCGGTGGCCGCGAACAGCACCACGCTGCGACCACTGCTCAGCGGCGATTCGAAGCCGGCGACGTAGGCGCTGTTGCCCGTGCCGTTGAAGCCCAGCGCGGTGCGGGTCTGGCGCAGGTTGTCGCGCGGATCGGGGCTCAGCCAGTTGCGCACCCGCAGCGCCAGGTCGGAGAGTTCGAAGCGTCGGCTGCTACCATCCAGTGCGGCGGGCAGATTGCCGGCCCATTGCTGTAGCAGCGGCGAGCCACCGGTGGTCAGCACCAGCAGGTCGCGCTGGGCGACGTCGTCCACCTGGGTACCGCGCACCACGGCGATGCCCGGGGCCGGATAGCCGGTGGATTCGCCGAAGCGACCGAGCAGGGTCAGGTAGGCACCCAGTTCGCCGAGCGAGGGTCGTTCGTCCAGTACCACCGCCGTTTCGGACAGATCCGCCAGGCGGGTGAAGGGGAAGCCGCTGTCCTTGAACACACCCAGGTTGGGCATGGCGATGAAGTGCGAGTAGCCGCTGAGATCGAGGGTGGATTCCGGCTCGATGACGCCCCTCATGTTGTCGATGATGACGTCGCGGCATTCGCCCTGCTTGATGTAGTCGTACATGAAACGGAACTGCAGCGGCGTTTGGGCGGACACGTTATCCAGCGGCACCCGCACCTGGGTTTCGCGCGGCAGGCTGTCGTCGTCGCCCTTGAGCGTGGCCAGCAGGCCGCTGTCCAGGTGCTCGCGCGAGGGCAGCGCTACGGATTTGATGAAGCGGTCGTTGATGGACACCAGCAGTGACGAATTGGTCGAGACCGGCTGCGGCGTGTAGCGATACTTGAGGTCGAGCGGAGCGCCCTGATCCTGCCAGAGGAACAGATCCGGTGGCAGGCGCAACGGCACCGTGAGGTTGCCGGGGTTGTAGCCCGCGGCGCTGAGGTTCTTGAGTTCGGTCAACTCGCCCAGCTTCACCGGACGGTCGCTGGGCAGCCAACTCGGCGCATCGTAGGGCTTGCGGGGGACCAGGGTGTCCAGGCGGTCGAGGGTCACCCGCGGGCCGGACAGGGTCTTGCTGCCCAGGGTCAGGCCCTGAGCCGCCCGCTTGAGCTCGGCGCCATCGCGACCGGCCAGCACCAGCAGCTTGCCAGCCGGGTCGCGTGGATTGGTGAGGATGGCGACGGTCGGACCGCTCAGGGCGGCCAGGCTCAGGCCCAGGCGCTCGGCAGCTGCCGGGCTGTCCAGCAGGACCACGGCATTACCCTTGTCCGGCACGGCATCGGTAGCCGCCGGGAAGCGGGCACCACGGTAGCCGGCCAGGGCGCCGAACCAGGCGGCGACGTTACCGGCGGCTTCCAGGGCGGCGTTGTCCGCCGTGGGAACGACGAAAGGCAGCACCAGCGGGCGAGCGTCACGGCGGTCGAAGAACGGCCGCGGCAGATTGGCCAGGTCGTTATCGAGCACGATACGGGTGACTTGGAGTTGCAGCTCGCTGTCGTTGCCGATCTTGGCCCAGAGGCTCGAATGCAGGGGGTCTTCGCACTGCATGGTGTAGTGGCCGATCAACTGCAGGCTCAGGCGGTTGAAGTCGGTGATCAGGCGCGGCGGGATGTCGATGGTGGCCCGCTGCGGCTTGCCGGCGCCATCCTTGGGGACGGGCAGGCTGGCGGCCACTTCGTCGTTGACCAGCACGTTGATCTGCGAGAGGTCTGGCAACAGCGCGGGTGAATAGCTGTAGTCCAGGGTCAGGCGAGCGCCGGTCACCACCTCGTCGCTGCGAATGCCGAAACTGACGCTGTCGCTGCCGTCCACGCCGCGCAGGTTCATCGGATAGCGGGCGCCCAGTTGCTTGAGCGTGTAGCTGTAGGCCTCGCCGGCAGTGGTCGCCGGCGGCGCCACCTGCGCCGGGGGAACAGGGGCCGTTGCCGGTGCTGCCCAGGCCGGTAGGTCGACGCCGACGGCCAGCGTCAGCGCGAGCAGTGAGAAGGTCCGGGCTGGACGAAAAGCAGAGGTCAGAGGATTACGCACGCTCGGAACATCCATGTCAGGAGGAAGAAGAGGCCGAGTCGCGACGGTTCGTCACCGCGCGCCAGGCATTGCGATTGAGGTCGGCGATGCCGCGCAGGCCGATCAGGCTGACCTCGCGCAGCGAGCCCAGCAGCGAATCCGGCCGGTGGTGGCCCCAAGCCTCGGCCCAGAGATCGGCGCGGGAAAAGGTCATGCGCACCAATTCGCGCTGCTCGGTGACGCTGAGGTCGACGAAGCGGGTGCCCACGGCGCCCGCTCGGCTGAAGACCACCGTGGCCGGAAAGCGGCGGAGCTGGCCACGGCGCTCGAGTTCGATGTGTACCGCGGCGTCTACCGGAACCTGGGCGCCGTCGGGCAGGCGCAGACCCAGGCCGTGCTGGGAGAAGTCCAGAGTGCTGCAGGGCAGGCGTGAACCATCGGCGAGTACCAGCCCGGCCGGTAGTGTCGCGGCCACGCGCGGCTCGGCACGGATCTGCCGCGTCTCGCTCGCCACCGCCACCGCGGCACTGGCGATCACCAGGTTGTAGAGCGTCCAGGCCAGGTTAATGGCGACCGTGGTCGTGGCTTCCGGATCGCCCAGGAACAGGCGGCCGATGCCCACTACCAGCCCGACCAGATTGAGCAGTAGCAGCACTATGTAGGGGCGGGCCAATTCCCAGTCGAAGTAGTCCCTGGCGATGATGCCGCCCTTGTCGGTGACGTTGAAGGTGCCGAGTCGGGGGTTGAACAGCGCCGCCAGGGTCGGGCGCAGGATGTACCAGGCCAGGACCGTCTCGTACACCTCGTTCCAGAAGGAGTGGCGGAACTGGCCCTGGATGCGCGAGTTGGTCAGGTTCGAATGCAGTACATGGGGTAGTACGTAGCAGGTGATCAGCAGGGCCGAGGCGTGGAAGATCTGGGCACTGAACAGCAGGTAGGCCAGCGGCGCGGTGAGGAATACCAGGCGCGGTAGACCGTAGAAGAAGTGCAGCATGGCGTTCAGGTAGCAGAGCCGCTGGCCGAAGGCGAGTCCCTTGCCCAGCAGCGGATTGTCCAGCCGGAAGATCTGCGCCATGCCGCGGGCCCAGCGGATACGTTGGGCGATGTGGCGCGACAGGTTCTCGGTAGCCAGGCCCGCGGCCTGGGGAATGCCCAGGTAGGCGGTGTTGTAGCCGAGGCGATTGAGCTTGAGCGCGGTATGGGCGTCCTCGGTCACCGTCTCGGTGGCCACCCCGCCGATCTCCAGCAACATCGAGCGGCGTATCACCGCGCAGGAGCCGCAGAAGAAGGCGGCATTCCACAGGTCGTTGCCGTCCTGCACCAGGCCGTAGAACAGTTCGCCTTCGTTGGGCACGGTGCGGAAGGTATTGAGGTTCTTCTCGAAGGGGTCGGGCGAGAAGAAGAAGTGCGGCGTCTGCAACATGGCCAGCTTGGGATCCTTGAGGAACCAGCCCATGCATATCTGCAGGAAGGAGCGGGTCGGCACGTGGTCGGCGTCGAAGATGGCGACGTATTCGCCATCGGTGACCTTGAGCGCGGCATTGAGGTTACCGGCCTTGGCGTGCTCGTTGTTTTCGCGTACCAGGTAGGAGACGCCCGCCGTCGCGCAGAAATGGCGGAAGTCCTCGCGACGACCGTCGTCCAGTACATGCACCCGCAGCTTGTCGCGCGGCCAGTCGATGGCCTGGGCCGCCAGGATCGACAGCTTCACGATGCTCAAGGCTTCGTTGTAGGTGGGGATGAAGACATCCACCGTCGGCCATGCGCTGGGGTCCTCCGGCAGCGGCACCGGCGTCCGGCGCAAGGGCCAGATCGTCTGGAGATAGCCGAATACCAGGACCGTCAGAGCATAGAGTTCAGCGGCCACCAGGCCGTAGCCGAGCACCATCTCCAGTGGCGTCTCGAAACCCAGGGTGGCGGTGAGGCGCCAGTACAGATAGCGCAGCGACGCCAGCAGCGACAGCACGATTAGCATGATCACCGGCAACCGTCCGGGCAGCCGCCGCAGCAGCAGCGCGGCAACGAAGCAGCCGATGGCGAAGAGCGCCTGTTCGTCCAGGGCCATGGGTACGCTCACCAGCAGCGCGGCGAGCAGCCCCAGCGTGGACCAGCCAAGCACCTGAGCCCAGCGTGGCAGCGGGCGCGTTGGCGCAGCGGGCTCGGGACTCGGCGCCCGTTGCCGCTGACGGATCTGTTCCAGACGATCGAGAAAACTCATGGCAAGGACTGCACGTAGCGGGGCACGAAGGCAGCGCTGTCCACCAGCAGTCGCCCGGCCAGTTCATCCAGGGCGGTCGCCCAGGCGTCCTGCAGGCCATGCAGTCCCCGTCCCGAGGTCAGTGCCCGTTCCAGCGCCGGGCTCTCCGGCAAGGCGCCGAGCAAACGCTCGCCCCAGGAGCGAGCCACGATGGCGGCGATGTCCTGGGTCAGGGGACGCACGGGATCGACGCGGTTGAGCAGATGAGCGCAGCGGGCGTGGCTCGCGCAATCCTGCATTTGGCGCTCGAGGCGCGTGAGGCTGGCATAGCCGGCCGCATCCGCCGTGGTCACGCCCAGTACCTGGGTCGCCAGGGCCAGGGCCTGGCGACCCAGCGGTGTCGAGCCCGTCGGGCAGTCGAAGATCACCAGGGTGTCGGCCGCGACGTCCAGCAGTGCCAGGCGCCGCGCCAGCCACCGCGGGTCCCTCTGTAGCGATAGCTCCAGGGTCAGCAGATCGATCTCGCTGAGCACGCCGAAGGGCAGCAGTTGCAGCTGCTCCGTCACCGAAAGGCAGCTCGTCAGAGGCACCGGGATGGCCGCCGCCGGTACGGCCAGCTCGGGCTGCAGTAGGGTGCTCAGCACGTTCTGCGCATCGAGTTCCACCAGCAGCACCTTCTGCCCACGGCGGGCCAGGGTCTGCGCCAAGCCAGCGGCGACTACCGTCTTGCCGGTACCGCCCCTGGCCGACAGCACTGCCAGCACCGGAGCCGTCAGCGCCGGCGGTACCTGGTTCAACGCCTGGTCGAGGGCGGCGACCGCTTTTTCGGCCTGGCGCGCGGTGTGTTGCTGCGCGAGTTCCTGGGCCAGCGCCGGCAGTTCGGCGGAGGCGGCTGGCGAGACCGGCAAGGCCGCGTTCAATTCTTCCGGGACGGTGCTGGCTGGCTGCTCCTCGCTCTGACTCGGTGCAGGCGGCGGGACCGACCTGGGTAGAGAGTCGGACAGCTCGAACTCACGGTAACGGTGAGGATCGCCGCCAAAGGCGCGAAACAGGTTGGCGATATCTAGGGAGCGGCCCATGGCAAGATTCCGGTGGGTCGAAAGGGTGATGGCAGACGGTTTGGCGTCAAATTTATGGCTATTCGCCACTATGGCGTCATAATTGCGAATGGTGTCACGGCCCTTCTGTGACTTCCTAGTGAAATTTGTTTATTCCGATACACGTTCGGTGTGACCGGATAACTGGGCCAGAGCAGTCGTTGAAATGATAAGAATCGTTAGACGACAGGGGAAAATCGTCAACGGTCCGCTTCGGTTCGCGCGGACGAGAGGCGTCGACATGGGGAGAGGCGGTCAAAAGGGCGACGAACGCCAGGATGAGCGGTCAGGTCGCGAAAAGGCGCAAGCCGGATAAGACAAGGCCCGCAGATGCGGGCCTTGGTCCTTATTCCTCGTTGCGCGACCGGTAGGGTTGCGGGCGCATGAGTTGCGGGCGTCCTTCCTGCTCTTCGAAGAAGTAGCGCAGGTAGACGTTGCCGTTGACGTCGCGCTCGTCCTGGGCGTTGTCCATGCCCAGTTGACCACCCAGGGCGAACTGGCCGTTGAGGCGGTATTCGCCCTTGGCCGAAAGGCCGTAGGCCACGCCGGTCTTGCTCTTGCCGCCGTATTGACCTTCGCCGGCCGCTTCCGCCGCCGCTTGCAGCGCGGCATCCTCGGGATAGCGATCCGCGGCGTCCTGGCGAATGGTCTGGACACCCAGCAGGCCTTGCACCTGGTAGGCCCAGAGGTCGCCACGTTGCGACCACACCAGCGGCACGCCGATGGCAAAGTAGCGCTGCGGACTGAAATAGCCGCCATGGCCATAGGTGAGGTGGTTCTGGTTGTTGTCGTAGCCGATCGCCGTAGCGGAGAGGCCCACGGTGAACAGGCTGTCCGGACCGTTGCGCAGGTAGTAGTAGACGCCGGTGCCGATCTCGAAGCGATCGTTGTCCTTGACGTCATGGCCGGTCAGGCGATGGGCCGCGCCGTAGATGTAGGAGCCGTAGCGACCATCGTCATAGCGCAGGCGCGCCAGGCCGCCATTGGCGGTCACGCCGCCCCACTCCTGGCCGGTACGCGGATCGCGGATGCCGCCATAGGAGGCCAGGGAGTCGGTTACCGAGCGCCGCGACACGCTCAGGGCATAGAGCAGGTTCTCGCTCAGGCTGCTCAGCGGCCGCTCCAGGGTGGCGCCGCCGACGACCGTGCTGTATCTCAGGCCCACCGGCGAGACGCCGATGTCGCCCTTGAGGCCGCGCCCGGCGTCTTCCACGGCGATGGACGCCGCCACGCCGTTTTCCTTCTGGCTGCCGTCGCTGCTGCTGTCGTTGATGCGGGTCGGGGTGACGCGCACGGCCAGGCGCTGGTCGCCGGCCGGGAAGGAGATCTCCAGCGGTGCGCTGACGGTGGTCTGCCGTGAGCTGCCAGTGGGATCGTAGCTGCGCACGTTGAGACCCTGGGTGATGCGGATGCTGCGCTCGCGCTGCAGCTGGCCGAGGATCTGCTCGGTAGCCAGGCTGCTCGACAGGCTGCTGGTGGGCACCACGGACAGATCGTTGAAGGGATTGTCGGCGGCCTTCTGCGCCTGCAACGGATCGCTCCAGGCGTAGTCGGCACGACCACCACCGCCACCCACGGCGGCGGGGACGGCGGCCAGGGCATCGTCACTGCGACGCTGGCCGGGCAGCGCGGCGAAGGGGTTGTCGCTGGCACCGGCAGCGCGGGCGGCGGACTCGCGATCCTGGCGCTCCACCTGGACCACCTGTTCCAGCAGGCTGGTGGCGGTGCCGGCCATGCCGATGTCGCGGTAGAGCAGGGCGGCGCGGCGCAGCACCTGCGGGTCGCTCTGGCCGAGCTTGGTCGCCTGGTCCAGGTACTGCCGAGCGGTGACGCTGTCCTGGGATTTGGCGGCGATCTCGGCGGCGCCCAGGTAGAGTTCGGCATCCTTGGGCTGGTCGCTCAGGACGTCGCGATAGAGCTGGCGGGCTTTCTGGGTGTCGCCACTGGCCAGGTACATGCGCGCCAGGGCCGCTTGGGCGGCCTTGTCGTCGGGGCGGGCCTTGAGTGCCGGCGCCAGGGTGTCGTAGGCGGCGGCCAGTTCACCCTTGTCGGTGAGATGGTCGGCTTGGCGGATGCGATAGCGGGCGAGCAGGTCGTCGTACTGCTGCTTCTCGCTGCTGTCGAGCACCACGCCCTGCAGGTCGCGCAGCACGTTGCCGACGGTCTGATCCTGGTTCATCTGCAGCTGAACGCTGGCGTAATGCAGCTGCATGCCAGGTGTCGGCCGGGTATCGCCGGAGATCAGTGGCTTGAGCAGCGCCAGGCCGTGCTCGGGGTCGCCGGCGGTGGCGAAAGCTTCGGCCAGATCGCCGATCAGGTCGGGATTGCGACCGGCGCGGGCTTCCAGGCGCTTCATCAGGCTGCGCGCTTCTTCGCGACGACCCTGCTTGGCCAGGGCCACGGTTTCGGCCAATTGTTCATTGAAGGTGATGCGCGCGGCCAGGGCATTCATGTCCGGCGAACGCTGTGGCTGGGGAATGCGCATCAGGGTCTGCATGGCGCGCTCATATTCGCCCAGCTCGTTGGAGAGCAGGGCGCTGGCATAGAGCACCTCGGGGCGCTGGGCGCCGTCCTTGACCAGGCTGTCCACCAGATCGCGCGCGGCGCGCGGGCGACCCTGGCGAACTTCCAGGCGTGCCTGGGCGAGGCGCAACCAGGGATCGTCCGGCGATTCCTTGCGCGCCTGTTCGAGCAGACGCGAAGCGCCCTGCAGATCGCCGCGTGCCTCGGCGGCTTCGGCTTCCTGCATGGCTTGGCCGGCGCGCAGGCGATCCAGGCCCTTGATCTTGTTCTGGGCGCTCGGCTGCAGATTCTTGGTGAGTTGCAGGGCTTCATCGGTACGCCCCAGCTCGTTGAGCGCGGCGATGCGGCCGTAGTAGGCATCGACGTTGGCCGGCTCGCGCATCAGCACCTGGCGATAGGTGGCTTCCGCCAGATCCCACTGGCGTTTCTGGCTCTGGATGCCGGCGAGGAACAGTTGCGCCTCGACCGCTTCCGGCTTGAGGCGAATGGCCTCGACGCTGAAGTCGCGTGCCTTGTCCAGCTCGCGCTTGTTCTCGGCCGCATGGGCGAGTTCGAGCAGGTGGTGGTAGCGCGCCTCGTCCAGCGCTGGCTGCCAGGTCTTGCCGCCTTTCTGGACGGCCTGGGTGAGCAGTTGCTCGGCCTCGGCATAGCGTTTCTGCGCCAGGCGCGCATTGCCCAGCTTGCCCAGGGCATCCGGGTCCTGGGGCGTCTTCTTCAACTGGGCTTCCAGCGCCTGCACAGCGGCCGCGGTTGGCGTCACCTCGGCAGTGGCAGCCCAGGTGGCTTCGGCATGGATCAGTAGGGCGAGCAAGCCGAGAGGCAAGGTGAGGTGCTTGGGCATGGTTCTTTCCGTGAAGGCTGTTAGGCGTCGCTGCAGCTCCCGGTCGACGCAGGGCTGAAACGGTTCCGGCTACTTGGGAATAGCTGAACGCAAGCTGAACGGCAAATCTAGCCGCGGATGATTCCCGACAGGCAGTGGCGAGTCAACCGAATCGAAATCGCAATACCATATTCCAGGGCCCTCGACGCTGGCCGCCCAGGGCCTGGCGACGCTATACTGCACAGCTTTCCTACCGTCTTTCGCAGGCTGCCGACCATGACCGAGTCCGTCTCCGCCTACATGACCCGTCTTGGCCAGGCAGCGCGTGCTGCGTCGCGGGTTCTCGCGCGTACTTCCACTGGGCAGAAGAATCTGGCGCTGCAGGCGATTGCGGAGGCCTTGGACGCCGACCGCGAGTTACTGGTTGCCGCCAATGCCGAAGATGTCGCGGCGGCAACGGCGGCAGGCCTGGAGTCCGCGTTGTTGGATCGCCTGAGCCTGACGCCGGCGCGCATCGAGTCGATGATCACCGGACTCAAGCAGGTGGCCGCCTTGCCGGACCCGGTTGGCGCCATTCGCGATCTGAGTGCGCGGCCTTCCGGTATTCAGATCGGCAAGATGCGCGTCCCGCTGGGCGTCATCGGTATCATTTATGAGTCGCGTCCCAACGTGACCATCGACGCCGCCAGTCTCTGTCTGAAGTCGGGCAATGCCACCATCCTGCGTGGCGGTTCCGAAGCTATCCGCTCGAATCGCGCCATCGCCAGCTGCATCCAGAAGGGGCTGGCCGAGGTCGGGCTTCCCGCCGCGGCGGTCCAGGTGGTCGAAACGACGGATCGCGCTGCGGTTGGCGCGCTGATCACCATGCCCGAGTTCGTCGACGTCATCGTGCCGCGCGGTGGCAAGAACCTCATCGAGCGCATCAGCAGAGACGCCCGCGTACCGGTGATCAAGCACCTGGACGGCATTTGCCATGTCTATGTCGACGAGGCTGCCGATCTCGCCAAAGCCGAGTCCATCGCCTTCAACGCCAAGTGCTATCGCTACGGCATCTGTGGCGCCATGGAGACCCTGCTGGTCGATGCCCGCGTGGCTGAAGCCTTCCTGCCCGCCATGGCGCTGCGTTTTGCGGAGCGAGGCGTGGAGCTGCGGGGGTGCGAGCGGACGCGCGATCTTATCGAGGCCGTACCGGCTAGCGAAGCGGATTGGTCCACCGAGTACCTGGCGCCCATTCTGTCCATCCGGATCGTTGACGGCCTGGACGAGGCCATCGAGCACATCAACCGCTATGGATCGCATCACACCGATGCGATCGTGACGGAAAGCCTTGGCCGTTCCCGGCGCTTCCTGGCCGAGGTCGATTCGAGTTCGGTCATGGTCAACGCCCCGACCTGTTTCGCCGACGGCTTCGAATACGGCCTGGGCGCCGAGATCGGCATCTCCACCGACAAGCTGCACGCCCGTGGCCCGGTGGGGCTGGAAGGCCTGACCAGCGAGAAGTACGTGGTCTTCGGCGACGGTCACGTCCGCAGCTGATGAGCAGCCTGCCCACCCGCATCGGCTTGTTCGGCGGTACCTTCGATCCGGTGCACATCGGCCACCTGCGCGCGGCGCTGGAAGTGGCCGAGGCCCTGGCGCTCGACGAGCTGCGGCTGATTCCCAGCGCCCGGCCACCGCATCGCGAGGCGCCCAGCGTCGGTGCCGAAGATCGCCTGGCGATGGTCCGGCTGGCGGTCGCGGATACCGCTCCGCTGGTGGTCGATGACCGGGAACTGCGTCGGGCGCGTCACTCCTATACCATAGAGACCCTGGAAAGCCTGCGCGCCGAACTCGGCGATGAGGTGCAGCTGTTGCTCATGCTCGGGTGGGACGCCTTCTGCGGTCTGCCGAGCTGGCACCGTTGGCGCGAGTTGCTGGAGCTGTGCCACATCCTGGTCCTGCAACGGCCCGATGCCGATAGCGAGCCCTGCCAGGAATTGCGTGACTTCCTGGCGGCGCGCAGTCAACCCGACCCTCAGGCCCTGAAGGGGCCGGGCGGGCAGATCACCTTTATCTGGCAGAACCCGCTCGCGGTGTCCGCCACCCAGATCCGTGGCCTCTTGGCCACCGGGAAGTCCATCCGCTTCCTGGTGCCCGATGCCGTGCTTGATTACATCCGGACGCACGGACTCTATCCGGCGTCCTCCGAACCGAGGTAAGAGCTACACCATGCAAAGCGAACAACTCGTCCAGGTGGCCATCGCCGCCCTGGAAGACATGAAGGCCCAGGACATCATCTCCCTGGACGTACGCGAGAAGACCAGCGTGACCGACATCATGGTCATCGCCAGCGGCACCTCCAGCCGCCACGTCAAGTCGCTGGCCGACAACGTGCTGGAAAAGGTCAAGGAGCAAGGCGTGCGCCCGCTGGGCAGCGAAGGCCTGGAAGGCGGCGAATGGGCCCTGCTGGACCTGGGCGACGTGGTCGTCCACGTCATGCTGCCGACCACCCGCGAGTTCTACGACCTCGAGCGCCTCTGGCGCGGTGCCGAGCAGAGCCGCGCCGCTCAAGGCGAGTAAGGCCAGTGCGCCTGCGTCTCATCGCCGTCGGCTCGCGCATGCCGCGCTGGGTCGAGGAGGGCTGGCACGAGTACGTCAAGCGTCTGCCGCCGGAGTTGCCGCTGGAGCTCGTCGAGATCCCGCTGCAGACCCGCGGCAAGAATGCCGACGTCGCCCGGCTGATCCGCCAGGAAGGTGAGGCCATGCTGGCCAAGGTGCAGCCGGGCGAGCGCGTGGTGACCCTGGAGGTCACCGGCAAGCCCTGGAGCACCGAGCAACTGGCTGAAACACTCCAGCAGTGGCGCCTGGAAGCGCGCACCGTCAACCTCATGGTCGGTGGCCCCGAGGGCCTCGCGCCCGAGGTGCAGGCACGGAGCGAACAGCGCTGGTCGCTCTCGCCCTTGACCCTGCCGCATCCGTTGGTGCGCATCCTCGTCGGCGAGCAGCTCTATCGCGCCTGGACCGTGCTCGCCGGCCATCCGTATCACAAGTAGTCCGTATCTGCGATGTCGCAACCCATACGCCTCAAGGACCACGAGAAAGACGCCCAGCTCGTCCGCACCCGCGTGCTGATCGGCGGCGTGCTGTTTCTCGTGCTCGCCTGCGTACTGGTGGCGCGCATGTACTACCTGCAGGTCATCCAGTACCAGTACCACTCGACCCTGTCGGAAAACAACCGGGTGCACGTGCAGCCGATTCCGCCGACCCGTGGACTGATCTATGACCGCAACGGCCTGATCGTCGCCGACAACCGGCCCAGTTTCAGCCTCACCATCACCCGCGAGCGGGCCGAGAATTGGCGCCAGACGCTGGACACCCTGGTGCAGGTCCTGGGCCTGACCGAGGAAGACCGCGAGCTGTTCGAGAAGCGCATGAAGCAGGGCCGGCGTCCCTTCGAGCCGGTGCCGGTGCTGTTCGAGCTGACCGAGGAGCAGATCGCCAAGATCGCCGTCAACCAGTTCCGCTTGCCCGGGGTCGAGGTGACGGCGCAACTAGTGCGGCACTACCCCATGGGCGAGCACTTCGCCCATTCGGTGGGCTATGTCGGCCGGATCAACGAGCAGGAACTCAAGCGCCTGGACCCGGTGAACTACAGCGGTACCCACCACATCGGCAAGACCGGCGTGGAGCGTTTCTACGAACCCGAGCTGCACGGCGAAGTGGGTTACGAGGAAGTCGAGACCAACGCTCGCGGTCGGGTGTTGCGGGTGCTCAATCACACCGATCCCAAGCCTGGCAAGGACATCGTCCTCACCATCGACTCCCGGCTGCAGGCCGCGGCGGAAGCGGCCCTGGGTGGTCGGCGCGGTGCCATCGTCGCCATCCAGCCCAAGACCGGCGATGTGCTGGCCATGGTCAGCCAGCCCAGTTACGACCCCAATCCCTTCGTCACCGGCATCAGCTTCAAGGAATATTCCGAGCTGCGCGATTCCATCGATCGTCCGCTCTACAACCGGGTGCTGCGCGGTCTCTATCCGCCGGGCTCGACCATCAAACCGGCGGTGGCCATCGCGGGTCTGGACAGCGGCGCCACCACGCCCCAGGCGCGCATCTTCGACCCGGGCTATTACGAGCTGCCCAATTACGATCACAAATACCGTAACTGGAACCACGGCGGCGATGGCTACGTCGATCTGGATACCGCGCTCATGAGGTCCAACGATACCTATTTCTACGACCTCGCCCACAAGATCGGCATCGATCGACTTGCGGAATACATGGGCAAGTTCGGGCTCGGGCAAAAGGTCGCCCTGGACATGTTCGAGGAAGCACCGGGTCTCATGCCCTCGCGCCAGTGGAAACGCGCCACCCGCCGCCAGGCCTGGTTCCCTGGCGAGACGCTGATCCTCGGGATCGGTCAGGGCTACATGCAGGTGACACCGCTGCAACTGGCCCAGGTTACCGCGCTGATCGCCAACCACGGCAAATGGATCCGGCCGCACCTGGCCAAGACCCTGGACGGCCAGCCACCGGTGGACAGCCATCCCATGCCCGACATCGTGCTCAAGGACGACAGCTATTGGGATCGCGCCATCCATGGCATGGAGATGGTGGTGCAGAATCCGCGCGGTACCGCCCATAAACTCAGCATTGGCGCCCAGTATCACTTCGCCGGCAAAAGCGGTACCGCCCAGGTGGTCGCCATCCGCCAGAACGAGAAGTACAACTCGGCGGCGCTCAAGGAGCGGCACCGCGACCACGCCCTGTTCGTCGCCTTCGCCCCGGTGGAAAATCCGCAGATCGCCGTGGCGGTGATGGTCGAGAACGGCGAGTCGGGCGGTGGTGTGGCCGGTCCTGTCGCGCGCCAGGTGCTCGACGCCTGGCTGCTGGACGAGCATGGTCATCTCAAGGCCGAATACGCCAAGCCTGCTACGGCTGGCACCCCTGCCGCCGCGACCAAGGTGCAGCCATGAGTCTTGCTCCCAACTTCGACCGCACCATTCCCGAAGGGGACGTGATGAAGCGGCGCGCGACCCTGTTGCAGCGCCTGCACATCGACGGTCCGCTGTTGATCCTGCTGTTGATGCTGGGCGCGGCCGGTCTGTTCGTGCTCTATTCCGCTGGCGGACGCAATCTCGACCTGTTGTTCAAGCAGGCCAGCTCCTTCGGCCTGGGGCTGGTGGCCATGGCCATCGTCGCCCAGTTGGAGCCGCGCTTCATGGCGCGCTGGGTGCCCCTGGGCTATGTGGTCGGCGTGGCCCTGTTGGTGGTGGTGGACGTCATGGGTCACAACGCCATGGGCGCCACCCGCTGGATCAATATCCCGGGCGTGATCCGCTTCCAGCCGTCGGAATTCATGAAGCTCCTGATGCCCATGATGATGGCCTGGTACCTGTCCAAGCGCAGCCTGCCGCCCAACTTCAAGCACAGCCTGATCAGCCTGTCGCTGGTGGTGGTGCCCTTCGTGCTCATCCTCGACCAGCCCGATCTCGGCACCGCCATGCTGGTACTGGCTTCGGGTGGCTTCGTGCTGTTCGTCGGCGGCCTGCAGTGGCGCTGGCTGATCGGCGCGGTGAGCGCCGCCGTACCCATGGCGGTGGCCATGTGGTTCTTCGTGCTGCACGACTACCAGAAGCGCCGCATCCTGACTTTCCTCGATCCGGAAATGGACCCGCTGGGCGCTGGGTGGAACATCATCCAATCCAAGGCGGCCATCGGCTCGGGCGGGGTGTTCGGCAAGGGCTGGCTGCTGGGGACCCAGTCTCATCTGGATTTTTTGCCGGAAAGTCACACGGACTTTATCATTGCCGTCCTCGGCGAAGAGTTCGGCATGGTGGGCGTCTGCCTGCTGCTGACACTCTATCTATTGCTCATCGGCCGTGGCCTCACCATCACGCTGCAGGCCCAGACGTTGTTCGGCAAGTTGCTCGCCGGCGGCGTGACCATGACCTTTTTCGTCTACGTCTTCGTCAACATCGGCATGGTCAGCGGCCTGTTGCCCGTGGTGGGCGTACCGCTGCCATTCATCAGCTATGGCGGCACCTCGGTGGTCACCTTGCTCACCGGGTTCGGAGTTTTGATGTCGATCCACACGCACCGCAAGTGGATCACCCAGGTTTAACACGCAATGAAGAAGGGCTAGATGTCGATAATGGGATGGATGCGTCGCTGCTTGCAGGGCCTGGGGCTCGCGGGCGCGATGGGCGCGACGACCGGTGTCGTCGCCGGCGACTACGACGCGACGCCGCAGGCGCGTGACTTCATCGCCGAGATGAGTCAGAGCTACGGCTTCGCGCCGGAGCAATTGCAGGCACTGTTCGGCGAGGTGCAACGCAAGCAGGCCATCCTCGATGCCATTTCGCGCCCGGCCGAGCGGGTCAAGCCCTGGAGCGAATACCGCCCCATCTTCATCACCGAGCGGCGGATCGCCCAGGGCGTCGAGTTCTGGAAAGCCCACGAAGAGGCGCTGGCCCGCGCCGAACGCGAATTCGGCGTGCCGGCCCAGTTCATCGTCGCCATCATCGGCGTGGAAACCTTCTATGGGCGCAACACCGGTAACTACCGGGTGCTGGACGCCCTCTCGACCCTGGCGTTCGACTATCCGCCGCGGGCGCCTTTCTTCCGCAGCCAACTGCGTGAATTCCTGCTCCTGGCCCGCGAGCAGCAGGTCGATCCGCTCAGCCTCACCGGCTCCTATGCCGGCGCCATGGGCCTGCCGCAATTCATGCCTGGCAGCTTCCGCGCCTATGCGGTGGATTTCGACGGCGACGGCCACATCAATATCTGGTCGGATCCGACCGATGCCATCGGCAGCGTGGCCAACTACTTCAAGCGCCACGGCTGGTCCGGTAGCGGGCCGACCGCGATTCGTGCCCAGGTGACCGGTAGTCGGGTGGAGGAGGGCGTGGCGCCAGGCATAGAGCCGGTCAAGACCGTCGCCGAGCTGCGCGCGCTGGGCTGGAACGCTCAGGACCCTGCCCTGCGCGACGATTTGCGTGTAACCTCGTTCCGCCTCGACGGAGACAAGGGACCGGAGTACTGGATGGGCCTGCCCAATTTCTACGCCATTACCCGTTACAACCGCAGCGTCATGTACGCCATGGCGGTGACCGATCTGGCGGCCGCCATCGCCGAGCGTCACGCGGCCGAGGGTGGTAAGCCGTGAAGCGTCTGGCGACCGTGGTGCGGCTGGCCGGCTGCCTGGGCCTCGGCCTGCTGCTGGTGAGTTGCTCCAGTCAAGCCCCCAAGCCGACCAGCAAGGGCGTGGCGGGGCCGGGTGGCTACCTGCGTCCGCACCGCGACGGCGCGCCCTGGTGGGACGTCGACGTCAGCAAGATCCCCGACGCCGTGCCCATGCCCTACAACGGGCCGTTGAAGAACAATCCCTATACCGTACTGGGCAAGACCTATTTCCCGCTGACCGACGCCCGCGACTATCACGTGACCGGTACGGCATCCTGGTATGGCACCAAGTTCCACGGCCAGGCCACCGCCAATGGCGAGACCTACGACCTCTATGGCATGACCGCGGCGCACAAGACGCTGCCGCTGCCCAGCTATGTAAGGGTCACCAACCTCGACAACGGTCGTAGCGTCATCCTGCGCGTCAACGATCGCGGTCCCTTCTATTCCGACCGGGTCATCGACCTGTCCTTCGCCGCGGCCAAGAAGCTCGGCTATGCCGAGATCGGCACCGCCCGGGTCCGGGTGGATGGCATAGATCCCCAACAGTACTGGGCCCAGCGCGGCCAGGCGGTGCCCATGGTATTGGCCCAGCCGCGCCAGGCCCCGGTGGTAGCCCAGAAGACCACCGAGGTGCAGACCTTCGGTGTGGTGGAGACCTATACGCCGCCGGTCAACCAGCATGCCGAGCCGGTCACCCCGGCCGCCATCGACGCAAAAAAAAACGCTTCTGTCCCAGCCGCTGGGCTCTATCTGCAGGTGGCGGCCTTCGCCAATCCGGACGCTGCGGAATTGCTCAAGGACAAGCTCAGCGACCTGACCGGTGCCCCGGTGTTCATCAGCTCGACGGTGCGCAACCAGCAGACCTTGCATCGCGTGCGGCTCGGCCCGGTCCAGCCGGCTGAGGTGCCCCAGCTCCAGAACAGCGTGCGCCTGGCCCGACTCGGCCAGGCCTCCCTCGTGCAACCGGATTGAAGCAAGGATGTTTCTAGGCGCCTGCCAATTGGCAGGCCCGCCCGCTGCTCCAGCCATACCCTAACCATTCAGAGATTCGGATGACTATCGCAACCTTTGCCCGCCGCCTGCTTCTTCTCGTAACGATCGCCTGTGTCCCGGCCGTCTGGGCGGCCGAGACCATGATTCCGGCACCCCCGCAACTGGCGGCCAAGGCCTGGATTCTCATGGATGCCAACAGCGGCGCCGTGCTGACCGAATCCAACTCGGACGAGCGCCTGCCGCCGGCCAGCCTGACCAAGCTGATGACCGCCTACATCGCCACCCTGGAAATCAACCGGGGCCGGATCAAGGAATCCGACATGGCCACCATCAGCGAGCACGCCTGGCGTACCGGCGGTTCGCGGATGTTCCTCAAGCTCGGTTCCCAGGTATCGGTGGGTGACCTGCTGCATGGCATCATCATTCAGTCCGGTAACGACGCCAGCGTCGCCCTGGCCGAGCACATCGCCGGCAGCGAAGACGCCTTCGTCGACATGATGAACACCACCGCGCAGAAGCTGGGCATGCAGAACACCCACTTCATGGATGCCACCGGTCTGCCGAATCCGAACCACTATTCCTCGGCCCATGACATGGCCATCCTGGCGCGCGCCATCATCAACGCCGATCCCCAGCACTACGCCATCTATTCCCAGAAGGAATTCTTCTGGAACAACATCAAGCAGCCCAACCGCAATCTGCTCTTGTGGCGCGACAAGACCGTGGACGGCCTGAAGACCGGTCACACCGACGAAGCCGGCTACTGCATGGTGGCCTCCGCCGTACGTGACGGCATGCGCCTGGTGGCCGTGGTGTTCGGCACCAACAGCGAGCAAGCCCGCGCCGCCGAGACCCAGAAGCTGCTGACCTACGGCTTCCGCTTCTTCGAGACCCAGTCCTTCTACAAGAAGGGTACCGAGCTGGCCAAGGCGCCGGTATGGAAGGGCGACGCCCGTGAGGTCCAGGCCGGTCTGGCCGAGGATCTGACCATGACCCTGCCGCGCGGCCAGGCCAAGAAGCTGCATGCCGAGATGGTGCTCAACCCGCAACTGATTGCCCCCATCGCCAAGGGCCAGGTGATCGGCAAGGTCGAGGTCAAGCTCGACGACAAGGTGGTCCACACCGCCGACCTGGTAGCCCTGCAGCCGGTCGAGGAGGGTGGCTTCATCCGCCGCCTGTGGGATAGCATCCGCCTGTTCTTCTACGGATTGTTCAACTGATCCGTCGCCCTGGAAAGGCCCGCGAAAGCGGGCCTTTCACCCCCTGCCGACAAGGTTCGGCCTGGAAGTCCGCATGACCGAAGACGTACAACCCCCCAAGATCGAATTCCCCTGCCCGCGTTATCCCATCAAGGTGATCGGCGATGCGGGTGCCGATTTCGCCGAGCTGGTGCTCGACACCGTGCAGCGCCATGCGCCGGATCTCGACCGTGGCACCCTGGTGACCCGCGACAGCCGCAACGGACGGTTCTTGTCCGTACAGGTCCTCATCACCGCCACCGGTGTGGACCAGCTGCAGGCCATCCACCAGGATCTGCGCGCCACCGGTCGCGTGCACATGGTGATCTGATGACGACTCCCGCCCCGGTGACCCTGGGCGTGCGCCGCTTGGGCTTGCGGCCCTATGAGGCGACCTGGCAGGCCATGCGCCGTTTCACCGACGAGCGCGGCCCCGCGACGCCCGACGAACTCTGGCTGCTGCAGCACCCCGCGGTCTTCACCCAGGGCCAGGCCGGCAAGCCCGAGCACCTGCTCGCCGCCGGCGACATTCCGGTGGTGCAGGTCGATCGCGGCGGCCAGGTCACGTACCATGGTCCCGGTCAGCTCATCGCCTATGTGCTGCTGGACGTTCGCCGCAAGGGCCTGGGCGTGCGAGAATTGGTCAGCGCCATGGAAGACAGCCTGATCGCCCTGCTCGCCGACTGGGGTGTACGGGCCGAAGCCCGCGCCGATGCACCGGGTGTCTATGTGGACGGGGCCAAGATCGCCTCCCTGGGCCTGCGCATCCGCAATGGCCGGTCCTTCCATGGACTGGCACTCAACGTTGACATGGATCTGGCGCCGTTCCGCCGGATCAACCCCTGCGGTTATGCCGGCCTGGCCATGACCCAGCTCCGCGATCTGGTGACCGGGCCACTAGCTTTCGACGAGGTCCGCGAGTCTCTGGTGCGTCACCTGAGTCTGCGCCTGGGCTACCCCGAACCGATCACCCTGGAATCGGATTGACATGACCACAACAGTACAAGACAGCGTCCAGACCCTTACCCCGCCCGCTCGCCCGAACAAGGTGGAAGCTGGCGTCAAGCTGCGCGGGGCCGAGAAGGTCGCGCGCATCCCGGTAAAGATCATTCCCACCGAGGAACTGCCGCGCAAGCCTGACTGGATCCGCGTGCGCATCCCGGTCACCCCCGAGGTCGAGCGCATCAAGCAGCTGCTGCGCAAGCACAAGCTGCACAGTGTCTGCGAAGAGGCCTCCTGCCCCAACCTGGGCGAATGCTTCTCCGGCGGCACCGCCACCTTCATGATCATGGGTGATATCTGCACCCGTCGCTGCCCCTTCTGCGACGTCGGCCATGGCCGACCGAAGCCGCTGGACGTGGACGAGCCGAAGAACCTGGCGGTAGCCATCGCCGACCTGGGCCTGAAGTACGTGGTGATCACCTCGGTGGACCGCGACGACCTGCGCGACGGCGGTGCCCAGCACTTCGTCGATTGCCTGCGCGAGATCCGCAAGCTGTCTCCGGGCATCCAGCTGGAGACCCTGGTACCGGACTACCGCGGCCGCATGGACGTGGCCCTGGCCATCACCGAGCAGGAGCCGCCGGATGTCTTCAACCACAACCTGGAGACCGTTCCGCGCCTGTACAAGGCCGCCCGCCCGGGGTCGGACTTCGAGTGGTCGCTGGACCTGCTGCAGAACTTCAAGAAGCGCGTGCCCCACGTACCGACCAAGTCCGGCCTGATGCTGGGCCTGGGCGAGACCGACGAGGAAGTCATCGAGGTCATGCAGCGCATGCGCGAGCACGAGATCGACATGCTGACCCTCGGCCAGTACCTGCAGCCCTCGCGCAACCACCTGCCGGTGCAGCGCTTCGTCCACCCGGATACCTTCGCCTGGTATGCCGAGGAAGGCGCCAAGATGGGCTTCAAGAACGTCGCTTCCGGCCCGCTGGTACGTTCCTCGTACCATGCCGACCAGCAGGCGCATGGCAAGAAGATCAATTGATCTTCTTGCCATAACGAAAAAGGGCAGCCCAAGTGGCTGCCCTTTTCTATGGTGGAGGCGCAATCTCAAGCCTCAAGCCTCAAGCCTCACGCCGATCCGCTCCTAGCCCCCTCTCCCTGAGGGAGAGGGTTGGGGTGAGGGCCGCGCCGCGCTAGCCGCGCAGCACCCCATCCACCAGCGCCTTGGCCTCTTCCTGGATGCGGCCCAGGTGGGCTTCGCCCTCGAAGCTCTCGGCGTAGATCTTGTAGACATCCTCGGTGCCCGAGGGACGGGCAGCGAACCAGCCATTCTCGGTGACCACCTTGAGGCCACCGATGGCGGCGCCGTTGCCGGGGGCTTCGGTGAGGATGGCGGTGATCGGCTGGCCAGCCAGCTCCTTGGCGGTGACCTGGGCGGCGGAGAGCTTGCTCAGGCGAGCCTTCTGCTCGCGGTCGGCGGCAGCATCGATGCGCTGATAGACCGGCGCGCCGAAGCGCTCGGTCAGCGCCTGGTAGCGCTCGCCCGGGTCCTTGCCGGTCACGGCGGTGATCTCCGCGGCCAGCAGGCCGAGGATGAGGCCGTCCTTGTCGGTGGACCAGGCGCCGCCGGCCTTGCGCAGGAAGGAAGCCCCGGCGGATTCCTCGCCGCCGAAGCCCAGGCTGCCGTCCAGCAGGCCGTCGACGAACCACTTGAAGCCCACCGGCACTTCCACCACTTGGCGGCCGATGCCCTGGGCCACGCGGTCGATCATCGAGGACGACACCAGCGTCTTGCCGATGCCGGCCTGCTGGCTCCACTGCGGACGGTGGGTGAAGAGGTATTCGATGGCCACCGCCAGGTAGTGGTTGGGATTGAGCAGCCCCACCGAGCGGGCGACGATGCCATGGCGGTCATGGTCGGTGTCGCAGGCGAAGGAGACGTCGAATCTGTCCTTGTTCTCGATCAGGCCGGCCATGGCATGGGGCGAGCTGCAGTCCATGCGGATCTTGCCGTCCCAGTCCAGGCGCATGAAGCGGAAGGTCTGGTCGACGCGGGTCGAGAGCACCTGCAGCGGCAGGCCATAGCGCTCGGCGATGCGCGGCCAGTAGTGCACCCCGGCGCCGCCCAGGGGATCGACGCCGAAGGTCAGGCCGGAGCCGCGGATGGCCTCCAGATCGATGACCTGGCCCAGACCACCGACGTAGCTGTCGATGAAATCGAATTTCTGGGTGGTGGAAGCCTTGAGCGCCTGGCGGTAATCCATCCGCTTGACGCCTTCCAGGCCGGCCACCAGCAGGGCGTTGGCGCGATCCTGGATCCATTTGGTGACGTTGGTGTCGGCCGGGCCACCATTGGTGGGGTTGTACTTGAAGCCACCATCGGCCGGCGGGTTGTGCGACGGGGTGATGACGATGCCGTCGGCCAGGCCCGAGCTGCGGCCGGCGTTGTATTCGAGGATGGCGTTGGACAGTGCCGGGGTGGGGGTATAGCCCGGCTCGCCGTGGGTCTCGGCGCAGCCGGCGTCGATGCGCACCTCTACGCCATTGGCGGCGAGGACTTCCAGGGCGGAGATGAAGGCCGGCTCGGACAGCGCGTGGGTGTCCATGCCCATGAACAGCGGACCGTCGACGCCCTGGGCCTTACGGTATTCGCAGATGGCCTGGGTGATGGCGAGGATGTGCCATTCGTTGAAGCTGCCCTTGAGCGAGGAGCCGCGGTGACCGGAGGTCCCGAAGGCCACCTGCTGGCCCGGATCGCTGGGATCGGGGCGATCGCTGTAGTAGCGCGCCACCAGGCGCGGCAGGTGGGTCAGGGTGTTCTCGTCGGGAAGGCGTCCTGCGTTGGCGGCAATACTCATCTCGGGTTCCTTGGTGTGAATAGAGCCCGGGCGGCTTGAGCGCACCGGGCGACGCGACTCGCGTTCGACCTTGGCGGTAGCGGTTTGCTCACTGCGCCTGCAGGGCGATCCTCAGAATGCCGATTCGTGCACGCTGAGGCCGCTCGTCAGGACGCCATATCAGCCGCGCAACCGCTGCAGCAGCTGCTGGCTGGGATAGCCGTCGGCGGGCAAGCGCTGGGACTGTTGGTACGCGCGGATGGCCTTGCGGGTATTGGCGCCGATGATACCGTCGGCGCTACCCGGGTCGAGGCCCAGGGCGGCGAGGCGTTGTTGCAGTTCCACCCGCTCGCTGCGGCTCAGCGGCAGGTCGTCGGTGGGCCAGCTCGCCGCGATCTGACCAGCATCGCGGTAGCGCTCCGAGAGCAGCGCCACGCCCAGGGCGTAGGAGGTGGAGTTGTTGTACTTGAGGATGGTGCGGAAGTTGTTGAACACCAGGAAGGCCGGGCCGCGATAGCCAGCGGGGAGCAGCAGCGAGGCGCTGTCGCTCGGCTGGGCGGCCGGCTGCGGCAGGCCGAGGCCCTGGATGCCCAGTGCGGTCCATTCGGCCAGGGTCTTGCGCACGCCCATGTCGGCCAGGCTGTAGTCGAAATTGGCCGGCACCCGCACCTCGTAGCCCCAGGGCTTGCCGTCCTGCCAGCCGGAGGCCTTGAGGTAGTTGGCGGTGGAGGCCAGGGCATCGGCGGTGGAGCCCCAGATGTCGCGGCGACCGTCGCCGTCGAAGTCCACCGCGTACTGGTCGTAGGTGGTGGGAATGAACTGGGTCTGACCCATGGCGCCGGCCCAGGAGCCGATCATCCGGTCTGGGGTCACGTCGCCATGCTGGAGGATGCCGAGGGCGGCGATCAGTTGGTCCTGGGCGAAGTCCGGGCGGCGGCCTTCGTAGGCGAGGGTGGCCAGGGAGCGGATGACGCTCTTGTTGCCCATGTTGTTGCCGTAGTTGCTCTCCATGCCCCAGAAGGCCACCAGGCGCGCCGGCTCTATGCCATAGCGCGCTTCCAGGGCCGCCAGCAGGCCAGCCTGCTGGATGAGCAGGCTCTTGCCGTTGCGCACCCGCAGCGGCGAGACGGCCGTGGCCAGGTATTCCCAGACCGGCTTGGTGAATTCCGGTTGGCTGCGGTCGGCGGCGATCACCGCCATATCGGGTTCGACGCCAGCGAAGGCCTGGTCGAAGGTGCTCGCCGAGATACCACGGCCGAGGGCCAGGGCGCGGAAGCGGCTGCGCCATTGTTCGAAGCTTTCGGCCGGCTGCGGCATGGCCTCGGCTGCTGGGGCCGCGGCGTTGGTCGCGGGGGCAGGCTTGGGCGAACTGGGCGAGGAGGGCGCCGCGGTGGGCGTCGTTGGCGTCTGGGCGCAGGCGGCCAGGGCGGCGGTCAGCAGGGTGACCAGGGTCCCGGCGAGGAGGCCGCCGGTCTTGAAGCCGCGGGATTTCCCGAATTGCATCTGTCTCCACCGGACGTCTAGGCAGGAACAGCCACCTTAGCACGCCCCGGGTTCCGGCGTCTGGTACCCGCGTCCGGCGCCCAGGCTGTTGGACATACAGCGGGCGACGTCGACACGGTTGCCCGGGAGTCATGCCGCGGGCCATACCTGACAGGGGCGCTGGCCTTAAAAGCGCTCCGCCGGATCCGTGGTCATGAGCATCTGCAGAAAGCGCTCCAGAAAGACCGACTCGGCGTGCGTCAGCTTCTGTTCGCGATTCCAGAGCAGATAGACATTGACGTCGCTGACACCCTCCCACGGCGGTAGGCGCCAGAGCGGGTTGGCCTGGTTCTCGGCGGCCACGATGTGTTCTGGCAGGCAGCCGATACCGTAGCCGGCGCCCACCAGGCGGAGGATTTCATCCAGACTCGGCGAGGACGCCACGATGCGTCCGGTGAAGCCCTGTTGATCCCTGAATACCGTGAGGGGTGAGAGGTTGCCGCCGAGCTGGTCGCTGGTGAAGCTGACGAAGTTTTCGCGCTGCAGATCCGCCAGGGACAGATTCTTGCGACCGAACAAGCGGTGCCGCTGGCCGCAGAAGAAGGCATAGCGTTGCTCCAGCATGACCCGCTGTTCCAGGCGCGGTTGGGGCGTGCGGCACAGGCTCAGGCCGAAAGCCGCCGTTTTCTGCAACAGGCCACTGATGACGTCCGAGCTGCGCAAGACCTCTATTTCCAGCTCTACCTGCGGGTAGTCGCGGTGAAATTGGGCGAGGAAGTCGTCGTAGGCCCGCGACTGGATGCGACTGATGCTGAGCAGGCGAATCCTGCCTGTGACCATCTCACTGGGCTGCTCGAGCGCGGGACCCAGTCGAGAAACCGTGCCATACAGTTCGGCCGCGATCTGCATCACGTCCTCACCCGCCGGGGTCAAAGCGATCCGCGGCCCGCGACGGAGCACCAGGGCACTGTCCAGTTGCTCTTCCAGCCGCCGGAGTGCCTGGCTGATGGCCGGCTGGCTCAGATGCAGGCGCGCGGCCGCCCGGCTGATGCTGCCTTCCTGCCCGATCACCAGAAAGGTGCGCAGTAGATTCCAGTCGAGTCGGTCATTGAGAAAGCGTCTGGCCTCGGAATCCCGTGCCGGTGGCATCGCTACGTCCCCATTATTTGTGGAGCTTATAGTCAAGTATTCAAATTAGAAGCTTTTTCTAAGGTAAGGCTTGGCTCACCATCTGGCAACGCACCGCCAGAGTGCCTTCGTCCTGCTGTACTCGGGGACCGTCTTTCTCCTGCCAAAGACAATCAAGCCCAGGAGTCCTGGATGATGAACAATACCCCCTCGCCCCGGCGTGCCGCGCTGGCTGCCTTCGTCGGCACCACCATCGAGTTCTATGATTTCTATATCTATGCCTTCGCCGCCGCCCTAGTACTGGGGCAACTGTTTTTCCCCAGTGAAAACACCATGCTCAGCACCCTGGCGGCCTTCGGCAGCTTTGCCGTGGGTTTCATCGCCCGGCCATTCGCGGGCATGGTGTTCGGTCATCTCGGCGACCGTCTGGGCCGCAAGAAGATGTTGCTGGTGACCATCGTACTGATGGGCCTGGCGACCACCGGTATCGGCCTGTTGCCGACCTACGCCGACGTCGGTATCTGGGCTCCTCTGGGCCTCATTTTCCTCCGTCTGCTGCAGGGCATCTCGGTCGGTGGCGAATGGGGCGGGGCAGTGCTGATGGCCAGCGAGCATGCCCCCAAGGGGCGCAAGGTGTTCTTCGCCTCGTTCGCCCAGTGGGGCAGTCCGGCCGGTTTGCTGCTGGCGCTGATCGCCTTCCGCCTGATCAGTGCCCTGGAGCCGCAGGAGTTGCTGAGTTGGGGCTGGCGCCTTCCCTTCCTGATGAGCGCCGTCCTGATGATCGCAGGCCTGGTGATTCGCTTCGGCGTACCGGAATCGCCGGAGTTCGCCGCCGTCAAGGTGAACCGGCAAACGGCCGAAAAGCCAGTGCTGGAGGTGCTGCGTAACGGCTGGACGACCATCCTGTTCGCCACCCTGGCGGTCACCATCGGTTCCGGCGGTTTCTTCTTCACCAATACCTTCATGATCACCTATGTCACCCAGTATCAGGGCATCGCCAAGACCACCATCCTGGATTGCCTGTTCGTGGTCACGATCCTGCAATTTCTCTCGCAGCCCTGCTCGGCCCTGCTCGCCGAGCGCCTGGGCGAGGGGCGTTTCCTGAAGTGGGCGGCCTCCCTGTGCATCCTGGCGCCCTATCCGATGTTCCTGTTGGTGCAGACCGGCAATCTGGTCTACATGACGGCCGGCATCGCCCTGGCGGTGATCCTGCTCGCCGCGCTCTATGCCGTGATCGCCGGCTACATGGCCGAGGCCTTTCCGGCGCGGCTGCGTTACTCGGGTATTTCGATTTCCTACCAACTGGGCAGCAGCTTGACCGGTGGCCTCACCCCCATGCTCGGCACCTTTATCGCCGGTCGGTTCGCCGGCCAATGGGTACCGCTGGCACTGTTCTTCAGCGTGCTGGCCCTGATGTCCTTGATCGGAGTGGTGGGGCTGTCGTACCTGCGCAGTCGTACGGCCCAACCGACCCCCGTCGCCAACGTCCGCGGAGTCGCCTGATGAGCAAACCCCTCACCCTGTCCGAGAGCGAATGGCAAGCGCGCTGCGAACTCGCCGCGCTGTATCGATTGATCGCTTACTACCGCATGACCGACCTGATCGATACGCACATCACCCTGCGCGTACCCGGATCTGAGCGGCACTTCCTGATCAATCGCTATGGCGTGGCGTTCGAGAGGATGCGTGCCAGCGACCTGGTGCTTATCGATCAGGCTGGCGAGGTGGTCGACAGTCACTTCAGCGGCAGGGTCAACGCGGCTGGCTTCGTCATCCACTCGGCCATCCATGCGGCGCGCCCGGACCTCCATTGCATCATCCACACTCATACCGTGGCGGGCATGGCGGTGGCCGCCCAGCGCGAGGGCTTGCTGCCGCTGAGTCAGCACGCGCTGAAGTTCTACGGCAACCTGGCGTACCACACCTACGAAGGTATCGCCCTGTCGCTGGAGGAGCGCGAGCGCCTGGTCGCCGACCTGGGGCCGCACAAGAAGGCCATGATCTTGCGCAATCATGGACTGCTGGCGGCCGGCCGCAGCGTAGCGGCGGCCTTCCACGAGATCTATTTCCTGGAGCGTGCCTGCCAGGCGCAGATCCAGGCGCTAGCCGGCGGAGTGGCATTGAATCTGCCCAGCGAAGCGGTGTGCCGCCATACCGCCGCGCAATTCGATCGCGATGGCATCGACGGTATCATCGATCTGGCCTGGCAGGCCGCGCTCAGTCTCATCGAGGCGCAGCGCGCCGACTGGTGTAGCTGACCGTGGCCACCCTCGTCTTGCTTTGCCAGGATCCGGAGCTGACCCACTGGCTAGCGGCGCTCTTCGCTGAGCAGGCGCCGCATCTCGCTGTCGTGCGGCCGGAGGAGGCAGGGGCAGAGCGTGCCGACGTGGCCGTTTGCTGGTTTCCGCCCGCGGGCAGCCTGGGGCGCCTGCCGAATCTGCGTTTGGTGCAGTCGATTGGCTCGGGGGTGGATCATCTCGCCCAAGACGAGTCTCGCGACCCCCGGGTGCCGGTCTGCCGGGTGGTCGACCCAGCCCTCGCCCTGGGCATGAGCGAGTACGTGCATTGGGGGGTATTGCACTTTCATCGGGGCTTCGACCAGGTGATCGGCGGTCATTCCAGCCAACGGTGGCAGCGCCCCGTGCAGCGTCCGTCCCAGCACTTCCGGGTCGGTGTGATGGGGTTGGGTGCGTTAGGGACGCCAGTAGCGGCACGGCTGGCCGCCGCGGGTTACGAGGTACGGGGCTGGGCGCGTACTGAGCGCGGGGTCGATGGCGTCTCGACCTTCGCCGGACCGCAGGCGTTGCCCGACTTCCTCGACAGTCTGGACGTGCTGGTCAATCTGTTGCCGCTCACCGCTGCCACCCGTGGCCTGTTGGATATGAAGGTCTTCCGGCAGCTCGCCCCGGGCGGTGCCCTGATCAACTGCGGCCGCGGTCAGCACCTCAACCTGGGTGATCTGCGCGAGGCGTTGGCCTGCGGCCAGCTACGCGGTGCCTTGCTGGACGTATTCGCGCAAGAGCCCCTGCCGGCGGATAGCTGGCTGTGGCGGACGCCGGGGATCTGGGTGACCCCCCATATGGCGTCGTCCGCCGCCGACGCTTGCATCGCCCGCCAAGTAGCCGACAACGTTGCCCGCTTGGATGTGGGGCTGGAACTCAATAACCAGGTCGATCCCGAGTTGGGCTATTGACCAGGGCACGCTAAAGAGGCCTTCGATGAAAACCTTTTTCCACCCTCTGCAACGCCTGCATCATCCACGCACCTATCTGTCGCGCGGCCAGATGCGCCAGCCGCAGGAGCTCCCTGCGCGCATCGATCCGCTGTTGGCAGTCGTCGAGCGCCTGGGTTATCCGCTGTTGCAACCCGCCGATCACGGTCTGGAGCCGCTCGCCGCCGTCCATAGCCGCGCCTATCTGGAGTATCTGAGCAGCGCCTACCAGCAATGGCATGAGGTGCCGGAAGACTGGGGCGATGAGGTGATGTCCAATATCTACATCCGCGAAGGCAATCCGTTGCGCGGCATCCTCGGCAAGACGGCTCGCTACCTGGCGGACGGCAGCTGTCCGATTGGCGAGCACACCTGGCAGGCGGCCTACTGGTCGGCGCAAAGCGCGGTGGCTGCAGCCCAGGCGGTACTCGAAGGGAATCCGGCGGCCTATGCGCTGTGCCGGCCGCCGGGCCACCATGCTCGCGCCGAGGCGGCCGGTGGCTTCTGTTTCCTGAACAATGCCGCCATAGCTGCCCAGGTGTTGCGCGGCCGGTTCGCCAAGGTCGCGGTGCTGGATACCGATATGCACCATGGGCAGGGCATCCAGGAAATCTTCTATGAGCGGGATGACGTCCTGTACGTCTCGATCCATGGTGATCCAACCAACTTCTATCCGGTAGTCGCCGGTTTCGACGATGAAATCGGTAGCGGTTCCGGTGTTGGTTTCAATCTCAATCTGCCCATGCCCCACGGTGCCAGCGAAGCTGATTTCTTCGCCTGCCTCGACCAGGCGGAGACCGCACTGCGGGCATTCGCTCCAGACGTCTTGGTATTGTCGCTGGGCTTTGACATCTACGAGAAGGATCCGCAGTCCAAGGTTTCCGTCAGTCACGCCGGATTCCAGCGGCTCGGGCAACGGATCCGGGCATTGGAATTGCCCTGTGTGGTGGTCCAGGAGGGCGGTTATGACATCGCGACCCTGGAAGAAAATGCTAGGCGCTTCTTCGAAGGCCTGACGGGCTGATGACGAAACGGCACCGCCGGCTCGGGGTGGCGCTCACCCTCCAGGCCAGCTGCTGGCTGTTACTCCCGTTGGTCGTTGCCTGACCTGCGTTCGGCATCTGTTCAATCAGGGCTGATCCCCTCAGCTTTCAGGCGGCCAGAAAGACCGAAGCCTTCTCGTCTTGCAACGAGAAGGCTTCGCGGCGGTAGCTGCCTTTGCCCTTGGCGGGCCGTTCCTTGCGTGAGCGAAACCGGGGATCGCTGACGAGGGCCTTGGCCTTGTTGGGGCCGCGGCTGTATTTCTTGGCCATGGATGCGTGCTCCGAGAGGGATGGATACCCCTTGATGGGGGCACGCCAGTCTATTGCAAGGACCGCTGATTACAAGGGCCGCTATTGCAGGGGCAGCTATTGGAGGGGCTTGCCCAGCGCCAGGCGCTTGCCGGCGAGCACCAGGGCAAGGCTGGTCAGGGTCAGCCAGACGTCGCCGGGCGCCTGGCCCTTGATCTGTTCGTCAGCCACCTGGGCATCGCGCAGCAGGGCTTCCAGACGCCGGGCGCCATGCCGTTGCAGGGCGCGGGTCATCAGTGGGCGGCGCTTGTCCCACACCGGCGGCTTGACCTGGGTGAAGGCGCGCTCCAGCGGCGTACCGCTCTCCTGCAACTGGGCCAGATTGGCCAGCAAGCGTATTTCCCGCGCCAGGGCCCAGAGCACCACGGCGGCTTCCACACCTTCGCCGCGCAGGCCTTCGAGGATGCGCAGGGCGTGCGCCGCCTCGCCGGCGAGGGCGGCGTCCAGCAGGCCGAAGACGTCGTAGCGCGCGCTATCGGCGACCGTGGCGCGGACGGTTTCGGCATCCACCTGGGAGCCTTCGGTGAGCAGGCGGAGCTTCTCGATCTCCTGGGCGGCGGCCAGCAGGTTGCCCTCCACCCGCTCGGCGATCAGTTCGACCGCCTCGGGGGTGGCGGCCAGCCCCAAGCGCGACAGGCGCTGGTTGATCCATTGCGGCAGCTGCGCCACTTCCACCGGCCAGATCTGCACGAATTGCGCCTGCTCGTGCTCCAGCAGGGCCTTGGCCCACTTGGTCTTCTGGGCCGCGGCATCCAGGCGGGGCAGACTGATCAGCAGCAGGGTGTCCTCGGCGGGACGCGCCAGGTAGTCGAGCAGGGCGGCGGAGCCCTTGTCCCCCGGCTTGCCGGTGGGCAGGCGTAATTCGAGGATGCGTTTCTGGGCGAACAGCGAGAGGCTGGCGCCGGCTTCGTAGAGGCGGCCCCAATCGAAGCTGGCGTCGACGTCGAAGACTTCGCGTTCGTCGAAGCCCTGGGCGCGCGCCGCACTGCGAATGGCGTCGCTGGCTTCCTGGCAGAGCAGCGGCTCATCGCCGCTGACGGCATAGACGGCGGCCAGCGAGCCCTGGAGTTGCTTGCCCAGCTGATTGGCGTTGAGTTTCATGAGGGGCCGTGACGGCAGCCCGGAGCCTGGCGGCTCCGGGTGCTGCGCTTAGCGCGCGGGGGTGGGGATTTCGATCGGCGACTGCTGCGGCGGCGCGGACTCGCGGGCGCGGCGCTCGGCTTCCTGCTGGGCGGCGGCACGGGCGTCGGCGTCGCGCTGCAGCTTGTCCAGACGCTCCGGCGTCAGCGCCTGCAGGCGAGCGGCCAGCTGCTGCACCAGTTCGCGGCGCATTTCGCGACGCAACTGGTCCTTTTGCTGCTCGGAACCGACGATGTTGTTCTGGTCGGTCACGTAGTAGCGCTGGGTTTCCAGGTAGTCGCTGAGCAGCACGGTCTGGTTCTTGCCGAGGATGCTGTAGGGCTGGCGGGTGGTCAGCTCGACCTCGGCGCTGCGGGCGCCGCTGGTGTAGCTGGCGGTACGCTCGCTCTGTATCTCGCCGCCCAGTGCCAGGGTATAGGGCGCGCCCGAGGTGACCCGTACATGGGCGTCCTCGAGCATGTCGCGCACGTCCTTGATGGTCTGGCCATAGGCATCGCGGGCCGTCAGGTTCAGCTCGGTGATTTGCAGGCGGGTTTCGCCGGTACCGCGCAGCTGGAAGCCGCAGGCGGTCAGCAGGGTCGCCAGGCCGACTACCGCAAGGCCGGGGAGAATCCGTTTCTTCATCTGTTATCTGCTCCGTTCGCGTGTCTTAGTTGGCGACGATGTTGACCAGTTTACCCGGGACCACGACGACCTTGCGGATGGTCAGACCCTCGGTGAAGCGTGCCACGTTCTCGTTGGCGCGGGCAGCGGCCTCGATGGCCTCGCGGCTGGCATCGGCCGGGACTTCGATCTGGCCGCGCAGCTTGCCGTTCACCTGGATGACGATCTGCAGGCTGTCCTGCACCAGGGCGCTCTCGTCCACCTGAGGCCAGCGGGCGTCGATGACCGCGTCGCTGTGGCCCAGTTGCTGCCAGAGGCCGTGGGCGATGTGCGGGGTGATGGGCGCCAGCAGCAGGGTGACGGCCTCCAGGCCTTCCTGCAGCAGGCGGCGATCGGTGTCGCTGTCCTGGGCGGCCTTCTCCAGCACGTTCATCAGGGTCATGACGGCGGCGATGGCGGTGTTGAACTTGTGGTGCTGACCGATATCCTGGCTGGCCTGGCGGATGGCCAGGTGGATGGCGCGCCGCACCTCCTTCTGGGCCGGCGACAGCTCGCCGAGGGCGCCGGCGCTCGGCAGGCCCTGGCTCACGTGGGCCTGGGCCAGGCGCCAGACGCGGCGCAGGAAGCGGCTGGCGCCCTCGACGCCGGAATCGGACCATTCCAGGCTCATGTCCGGCGGCGAGGCGAACATCATGAACAGGCGGCAGGTGTCGGCGCCGTACTGGTCGATCATCGCCTGGGGATCGACGCCGTTGTTCTTCGACTTGGACATCTTCTCGACGCCACCGATTTCCACCGGTTGGCCGTCGCTCTTCAGGCGCGCGCCGATCACCTTGGCCTTGGCATCGCGTTCCACCTCGACATCGGCCGGGTTGAACCAGTCCTTGCTGCCGTTGGGATTGGTGCGGTAGTAGGTCTCGGCCACCACCATGCCCTGGGTCAGCAGGTTCTCGAAGGGCTCGTCGGAGTCGATCAGGCCCTGGTCGCGCATCAGCTTGTGGAAGAAGCGCGAGTAGAGCAGGTGCAGGATGGCGTGTTCGATACCGCCGATGTACTGGTCGACGGGCAGCCAGTAGTTGGCTTCTTCCTTGTCCAGCATGCCGCCGGTGAACGTCGGCGAGGCATAGCGGGCGAAGTACCAGGAGCTTTCGACGAAGGTGTCCATGGTGTCGGTTTCGCGGCGGGCCGGCTGGCCATTGCGCGGATCGACGGTCTCGTAGAATTCCGGCATGCGCGCCAGGGGCGAGCCGGCGCCGTCGGGCACCACGTCCTCGGGCAGCACCACCGGCAGCAAATCGGCCGGCACCGGGATGTCGACGCCGTCGTCACCGTGGATGATGGGGATCGGGCAGCCCCAGTAGCGCTGACGGCTGATGCCCCAGTCGCGCAGGCGGAACTGGGTACGCGGCTGGCCCAGACCCTTGGCCTGCAGGTCGGCGCCGATGGCGTCGAAGGCGGCGTCGTAGCTCAGGTTGTCGTAGGCGCCGGAATTGATCAGGAAGCCGTCCTTGCTGGCGTACCAGTCCTTCCACTGCACCGGGTCGAACTGGTAGCGCTCGTACTCCTCGGGGCTGTAGTCGTCCGGATTGGCCAGCACCTGGGTGGCCTCTTGGGTATCCACCACCTGGACGATGGGCAACTGGTACTTATTGGCGAATTCGAAGTCACGCTCGTCGTGACCGGGCACGGCCATGACCGCGCCGTCGCCGTAGTGCATCAGCACATAGTTGGCGACCCATACCGGCAGGCGGGCATCGGTCAGCGGATGGCGGACGAACAGGCCGGTGTCCAGGCCCTTCTTCTCCTGGGTGGCGATGTCGGCTTCGGCGACGCCGCCGCGTTTGCACTCGTCGATGAAGGCCTGCAGCTCGGCATTGCCCTGGGCAGCCTGGGTGGCCAACGGGTGCTCCGCGGCCACGGCGACGTAGGTGGCGCCGAGCAGGGTGTCGGGGCGGGTGGTGAAGACCTTCAGAGTGCCTTCGGCACCGATGCTGTCCTGGTCATAGGGGAATTGCACCTCCATGCCGCGGGACTTGCCGATCCAGTTACGCTGCATGGTCTTGACCTGCTCGGGCCAGCCGGGCAGGCCGTCGAGGGAGGTCAGCAACTCTTCCGCATAGTCGGTGATGCGGAAGTAGTACATGGGGATCTCGCGCTTCTCGATCAGCGCGCCGCTCCGCCAGCCGCGGCCGTCGATGACCTGCTCGTTGGCCAGTACGGTCTGGTCCACCGGGTCCCAGTTCACCGTGCCGTTCTTGCGGTAGATGATGCCCTTCTCGAACAGCTGGGTGAACAGCCACTGCTCCCAGCGATAGTAGTCCGGCTTGCAGGTGGTGACCTCGCGGGACCAGTCGATCGCCAGGCCCAGGCTCTGCAGCTGGGACTTCATGTAGGCGATGTTCTCGTAGGTCCACTTGGCCGGGGCCACGCCGTTCTTCATGGCGGCGTTCTCGGCAGGCATGCCGAAGGCGTCCCAGCCCATGGGCTGCAGCACGTTCTTGCCCAGCATCCGCTGGTAGCGGGCGATGACGTCGCCGATAGTGTAGTTGCGCACGTGCCCCATGTGCAGCTTGCCGCTGGGGTAGGGGAACATCGACAGGCAGTAGAACTTCTCCTGGCCCGGGCGCATGACGGCCTTGAAGGACAGATTCTGGTCCCAGAAGGACTGGGCGGCGGCTTCTATTTCGCGGGGCTGGTAGTGTTCGTGCATGGGCGTGTCGAGGGCTGCAGAGGCGTTTGATCGAGCCGCCAAGCATACATGACCCCCCGAGTGCGGGGAAATGTCCCGCTCCGCCGCTTGTTTCGCACTCCGGGGGAGGCAAGGTCGGAAGGGCCGTACTAGGCTGTTTAAACGCCTGTTCCATCACCCGGGAGGATAATGCCCATCATGGGAAAGTTTCGACGCAAGTCCGAACGCCTGCCAGCCGATGTGCGCCTGCAACGGCGTCTGGCGCTGGCGCTGGATGAAGCCGCGACCCAGGAGCGCCTCTACGATCTGACGGCAGGGGAAATCGAGGTCAGCGGCCTGAGTTCGGCGGAGTACGCCCTGGTGAAGCGCTGGCTGGCGCGGCGCCAGGCGCCGGATGCGGCCCTGGCCTGTTGCCTGAGGTGCGGACAGGTACAGCCGGCAGGCACCTTCTGCAACCAGTGCCAGCGCCAGCAAGCCCTGGTGGAGAGTCCTTCTGCCTGGGCCCAGGCTCCCCTACACTGAGCGTCGCCGCGGCCCTGGGGTCGCCCCGACGGAAGTGACCATGGGCCTGCGCTATTTCTTCAAGCAACTGTTACTGCCGCCTGGCGGCCTGCTGCTGCTCCTGCTCGGCGGCTGGTGGCTGCGGCGCCGCCATCCCCGGCTGGGATTGCTGTGCTTCTGTTGTGGTCTGCTGGGACTCTGGGCCAGCACCCTGCCGGTGGTGGTGGAGTTCGGCGGTCGCCTGCTCGAGCGCGATATCGCCTTGCCGCCGGCCAGTTGGCCGTGGCTGGCGCAGCGGGCGGATGCCATCGTCGTGCTCGGCGCCGGGCGCGAAGTGGACGATCCGGGTTGGGGCGGCGATGCCGCCAGTCACCTGGCGGTGGAGCGACTGCGCTATGCCGCGCGCCTGGCCAAGGCCAGTGGCTTGCCGGTGCTGATCACCGGGGGCTCGCCCTATGATCGGCCGCTCAGTGAAGCGGCCCTGATGACCGAGGTGATGGAGCGCGATCTGGGGGTGCCGGTACGTTGGCAGGAGGGGGCCAGCCGCACCACCTGGGAGAACGCCACGCTCAGCGCGCCTATATTGCGCGAGGCGGGGGTCAAGCGGGTGGTGCTGGTGACCCAGGCCTATCACATGGCCCGTTCGCGCTGGTGCTTCGAGCGCCAGGGCTTCGAAGTGGTGGCGGCGCCCGTGGGCTTCATCGGTATTCCCAACGGGCGGCCCTTCGGCGGTTGGCTACCGGAAGCCAAGGCGGTCGAGCAGACCGCCCAGTTGCTCAACGAGGCCGCCGGCCTGCTAATGTACCCACTGGCCTATCGCTGAGTGACCACCAGCGGCGCCGGTTCGGGTCTGTCCTGCCGGCGCAGCAGCAGGCCCCACAGCAGGACCAGGGCGGAGAAGATCTCCAGCGGCCAGCGGTGGTACCGCAGATAGGGCGTCAGGCCCTCCATGGGCACCACGGTGCCCTGCAGCACGCCGACCTGGTAGGGCGGAATCTGCCGGCTGATGCGACCGAAGGGATCGACCAGCGCCGTGATGCCGTCGTTGGTCACCCGGATCAGCCAGCGACCGGTTTCCAGGGCACGCATCTGGGCCATCTGCAGGTGCTGCTGCGGACCGATGGATTTGCCGAACCAGGTGTCGTTGCTGATGGTGAGCAGCAATTGACTCTGGGCGGCCATGTCGGCGACGAATTCCGGATAGACCACCTCGTAGCAGATGAAGGGCGCCACACGATAGCCCTTTACCAGCAGTGGTTGCTGGTTTTCGGGGCCGCGCACGAAGTCGGACATGGGCAGATCGAAGAAGCCGATCAGGCCACGCAGGTATTCCTGCAGCGGCACGTATTCGCCGAAGGGCACCAGCTTCTGCTTGTAGTAGGTGCCTGAGCCGTTACCGACCGCGGTGATGCTGTTGAAGTAGCGCGACTCGCCATTGGCATCGCGTTCCCGGTCGGGTAGGCCGGTCACCAGGGCGCCGCCGTGGGCCGCGACCTGGGCGCCTTCGGCGGCGAGGAAGTCGCTGACGTATTCGCGCAGCACGGGAATGGCATTTTCCGGCCAGACCACCAGATCGGCATCGGTCTGCTCGGCGGTGCGGTCGCGATAGAGCGCCAGGGTGGCGCGCGCGTGGTCCGGATTCCACTTGAGTTCCTGGGCGATGTTGCCCTGTACCCCGGCGACCTTGAGCGGAGCGCCGGCCGGTTGCGTCCAGACCTGGCCCTGGAAGACGTCGCCGGCGACCCAGGGCAGCGCCAGCAGCACCAGCGCCGTCACCAGCGCCGCCGGACGCCGCAGCAGGCGCGGGAGGTTGACCAAGAGCGCCGCCGTGAGCGCCAGCGCCGCCGAAATCAGCCAGACACCGCCCAGGGGCGCCAGGCCCTGCAGCGGGCCGCTCAGCTGGCTGTAGCCGAGGAACAACCAGGGAAACCCGGTCAGCGCCCAGCTACGGAACAACTCCAGGGCGAACCACAGGCCGGCGAAGGTGAGGGCATCGCCCAGGGGCGCCTGGTTGCGCCTCAAGCACAGCGCCCAGAGCCAGGCGGGCAGGGCGAAGAACAGCGCGATGCCGGCGCAGAAACCCACGGTGAGAAACAGCGCCAGGGGCGTCGAAGCCGCGCCGTAGGTATGGATGCTGACGTAGATCCAGCTGGTACCGGCGAGGAAGGCGCCGAAGCCGTAGCACCAGCCGCGCAAGAAGGCGCGCCAGGCGGTGAGGCCCTTGAGGCCGAGGTAGAAGAGGCCGGCGGACACCAGTGCCAGCGGCCAGATGTTGAAGGGGGCCAGTGCCAGGGGCGTGAGGGCTCCGGCGAAAAGCGCCAGAAGGTTGCCCTTCCAGCCGGGTTGGGTGGTCCAGCGCATCGAGAATCCTTGGTCCGATCGAGGCTGCGCAAGCTTACTCGCCAGCGCGGGGGAGTGCCAAAGGCGCGTGCGGGGAGTGAGCTGGATTGCAGAGGGGAGGGGGAGTGGCGATCCGTAGGTTGGGCTGAGACAGCTCCAGCGTCGAAGCCCAACGGGGTCGACCTCGCGGCAAGGCCTGTTGGGCTTCACTGCGCTCAACCCAACCTACGGTGGTCCGTAGGCGGGCGCGCCGTGCTAGCGATTGACCGGGGTCACCCGCAGCAGATGGATGCGGCGACCGTCGGCGTTGAGCACGCGGAAGCGGAAGTCGTCGATCACCGTTTCTTCGTTGCGCTTGGGCAGGTGGCCCAGGCGATTCATCACCAGGCCGCCGGCCGTGTCGGCCTCGGTGTCGGCGAAGCGGGTTTCCAGGATTTCGTTGAGCGTGTCGATGGGGGTGAGCGCCTTGACCACGAAGTCGCCATTGGGCAGCGACTTGATGAAGCTCTCTTCCTCGACGTCGTGCTCGTCCTCGATCTCGCCGACGATCTGCTCCAGCACGTCTTCGATGGTCACCAGGCCGGCGACGCCGCCGTATTCGTCCACCACGATGGCCATGTGGTTATGGGTGGTACGGAATTCGCGCAACAGCACGTTGAGGCGCTTGGATTCGGGCACGAAGGTGGCCGGGCGCAGCGCCGACTTGAGGTCGAAGGTGCGCTCGTGGTCCAGCAGCAGGGGCAGCAGGTCCTTGGCCAGGAGCAGGCCGAGGACATCGTCGGGGCCGTCGCCGATCACCGGATAGCGGGAGTGGGCGGCCTCGATCACCGCCGGCAGGAATTCCGCGGGGGTCTGGTGGGCGCGGATGCTGATGATCTGGGAGCGCGGCACCATGATGTCGCGCACCTGGAGGTCGGCCACCGAGATGGCTCCCTCGACGATGGACAGCACCTCGCTGTCGAGCACCTTGTTCTCGTGGGCTTCGCGCAGCAGTTCCAGCAGCTCTTGGCGGCTCTTGGGTTCATGGGCAAAGGCCTGGACGATGCGTTCCAGCCAGGAACGATGCCCATTGCCTGATCGATCTTCGTTCATGTGTGTGTCATTCACCGTAGGGATCGGGGTAGCCCAGTTCTGCGAGCAATTGGCGTTCCAGGTCTTCCATCTCCTCGGCTTCGTCATCTTCCAGATGATCGTAGCCGAGCAGGTGCAAACAGCCGTGGATGACCAGGTGCGCCCAGTGCGCCTTGGCGAGCTTGCCTTGCTCGGCGGCCTCGCGGGCCACCACGGGGGCGCAGATCACCAGATCGCCGAGCAGGGGGATATCGAGGAATTCGTCCGGCACGTTGGCCGGGAAGGACAGCACGTTGGTGGCGTAGTCCTTGTGCCGCCAGGTGCGATTCAGCTCGCGGCCTTCGGCTTCGTCCACCAGGCGGATGGTGAGTTCCGAGTCGCCCTGGCGGGCGCGCAGGGCCAGTTCACACCAGCGGCGTAAGTCCGGCTCCTCGGGGAGGTCGGCCGCCTCGCTGGCGACCTGGACGTCCAGCTCAATCGCCATGGCGATCGTCCCCGTTGGCATTGGCGCGCGGCTGAGCCTGCAGCGCCTCGAAACGGTCGTAGGCCTCGACGATGCGCTGCACCAGCGGATGGCGCACCACGTCCTTGGACTCGAAGTGGGTGAAGCCGATGCCGGGGACATCGCGCAGCACTTCGATGACGTGCTTGAGGCCCGACTTGGTGCCGCGCGGCAGGTCGACCTGGGTGACGTCACCGGTGATGACCGCGGTGGAACCGAAACCGATCCGGGTGAGGAACATCTTCATCTGCTCGAGGGTGGTGTTCTGACTTTCGTCGAGAATGATGAAGCTATTGTTGAGGGTGCGACCGCGCATGTAGGCCAGTGGCGCGACCTCGATCACCTGGCGCTCGATCAGCTTGGCCACCTGCTCGAAACCGAGCATCTCGTAGAGGGCGTCGTACAGCGGGCGCAGGTAGGGGTCGATCTTCTGCGCCAGGTCGCCGGGCAGGAAACCGAGTTTCTCGCCGGCTTCCACCGCCGGGCGCACCAGCAGGATGCGGCGGATCTGTTCGCGCTCCAGGGCGTCCACGGCGCAGGCCACGGCCAGGTAGGTCTTGCCGGTGCCGGCCGGGCCTATGCCGAAGTTGATGTCATGATCGAGGATCGATTTGACGTAGCGCTGCTGGTTGGCGCCGCGCGGACGGATCATGCCCTTCTTGGTGCGCAGGGCCACGCTGGTGTCGCCGCCGCGATGCTCCTGCTGCAGGGCTTCCAGGCCGGACTCCTGCAGATAGAGATGCACCAGTTCCGGCGCCACCGGGGTGCCGCTGGCGGTCTCGCGATAGAGGCGCTGCAGGAGATTCTGCGCGGCGCGAGTGCGCTCGGAATCGCCAACCAGTTCGAACTGGTTGCCGCGGTTGCGGATCTCGATACCGAGGCGGCTTTCGATCTGGCGCAGATTTTCATCGAGCTGGCCGCACAGGTTGGCGAAGCGGTCGGCATCGAAGGGTTCGAGGGTGAAGTGCTGGAGCGTCTGAGGGGTATTCAACGGTACTGGGAGACCCTTTGGCTGACTTTACGAAAACTTGACGTTGCTTGACTGGAGAGTAACCCGCGTCGCGCCCTTGGCAAAGGGCGCATGCGACCATCCATCAGGCCAGCGCGACGGCGACGGGTGGGCGGGCGCCGTTGGCGACGGGGCTCAGCAGGGTGCCCCGCAGGGAGTGCGGCAGGGCCTCGTCGATCTGTACCTGGACGAACTGGCCGATCAGGCTGGCATCGCTGCAACGGAAGTTGACGATGCGGTTGTTCTCGGTACGGCCCTGCAGCATGCCGGGATCGCGCTTGGAAAAGTCGCTGACCAGGATGGTCTGGACGCTGCCAGCCATGCGCCGGCTGATCTCGAAACCCTGCTGATGGATGCGCGTCTGCAGGATCTGCAGGCGCTGCTTCTTGACCTCGTCGGGGGTGTCGTCGACCAGGTCCGCCGCCGGGGTGCCAGGGCGGGCGCTGTAGATGAAGGAGAAGGAGAAGTCGAAACCGACGTCCTCGATCAGCTTCATGGTCTGCTCGAAGTCCTTCTCGGTCTCGCCGGGGAAGCCGACGATGAAGTCCGAGCTGATGCAGATGTCGGGCACCGCCGCCTTGAGCTTGCGGATGCGCGACTTGTATTCCAGCGCCGTGTGGTTGCGCTTCATGGCCGCCAGGATGCGATCCGAACCGGCCTGCACCGGCAGGTGCACGAACTTCACCAACTCCGGGATCTCGGCGTGGGCCTGGATCAGGGCGTCGGAGAATTCCAGCGGATGCGAGGTGGTGTAGCGGATGCGGTCGATGCCGTCCACTGCCGCCACCACATAGAGCAATTCGGCGAAGTCGGCGATACGGCCATCACCGGTGGCGCCGCGATAGCCGTTGACGTTCTGGCCCAGCAGGGTCACCTCGCGCACGCCGTGCTCGGCGAGGTGAATGATCTCGGCGAGGACGTCGTCCAGCGGCCGGCTGACCTCTTCGCCACGGGTGTAGGGCACCACGCAGAAGGTGCAGTACTTGCTGCAGCCTTCCATGATGGAGACGAAGGCGCTGGGGCCGTCGATGCGCGGCTCGGGCAGGCGGTCGAACTTCTCGATCTCGGGGAAGGAGATGTCCACCTGGGGTGCCCGGGTGGTGCGCGCGGCGTCGATCATTTCCGGCAGGCGGTGCAGGGTCTGGGGGCCGAAGACCACGTCGACGTAGGGCGCGCGATCACGGATGGCGGCGCCTTCCTGGCTGGCCACGCAGCCACCGACGCCGATCACCAGATCGGGATTCTCCAGCTTGAGTTCGCGCCAGCGACCGAGCTGGGAGAACACCTTCTCCTGCGCCTTCTCGCGGATCGAGCAGGTGTTGAGCAGGATGACGTCGGCCTCGGCCGGATTCTGGGTGACTTCCAGGGGCTCACGCTCGCCGAGCAGGTCGACCATGCGCGACGAATCGTATTCGTTCATCTGGCAGCCATGGGTTTCGATATAGAGCTTCTTGGACATGCGCGGCAGGGAGTCGGTGGCGAGTGGACCGCGCATTATAGTGATGGCCTCAAGGACGGGGAAGAGCCGCCCGGAAGCGGCGGTCTGCCTACGGTGGTCGCTCGTGGCAGCGGGATGGCCCTGTTCGAGGCGGTCGAGGCTGCGCTAGCCAAGGCCCTGATCGGCTTGACGCCGTGACCGTGCAACAGGCGTCATTGGGCCTCCCGGAGCAGCCTGAGCCAGCGGCTGTTCTCGGTCGAGGCCCATGCTATGCTCGCCGCCCTTTTTCCCATCGAACCTCGCGCATCGCCATGAGCTCATCCCCCAGCAAGCCGGCCATCTACAAGGTGATCTTCGTCAACCAGGGTCAGGTCTTCGAGATCTACGCCAAGCAGATCTTCCAGAGCGATCTCTGGGGCTTCCTGGAAATCGAGGAGCTGGTATTCGGCGAACGTACCCAGGTGGTGGTGGACCCCAGCGAGGAAAAGCTCAAGGCGCAATTCGAAGGGGTGGTACGCAGCTTCGTACCGATGCATTCGATCATCCGCATCGACGAGGTGGAGCGCCTGGGTCAACCGAAGATCAGCGAGGCCAAGGGCGGCACCAATGTCATGCCGTTCCCCATGCCGATGCCCGACAAGAGCTGAGCATCGCTTAAGGACATCAGCGCTGGGCGAGCTACTGGGCCAGCGCTGAGAGATCAGTTCTGCGGCGGTTGGAAGGGATTCATGTTGCCGGCGGTCTGCATGTCCTGCAGATAGTCGCGGAAGATCTGGCCCAACACCTGGGTGGCCATCTCCAGCTCGTCACGGCGCATCTGGGCGCTGACCAGGTCGGCGGTGTCCATGGCTTCGTCGTTGCCGTTGATGGCGGCCATCTTCAGCACGATATAGGCCTGGATGTTGTTGGGGGGGACGCCTTCACCGCGAAAGAACATGTTGCCCAGGCGATTCTGCGCATCGGCATTGCCCTTGAGCGAGGCCTGCTCGAACCACTGGCGCGCCTGGTTGAGATCCTTGGGCGTCTGCTTGCCTTCGTAGTAGAAATCACCGAGTTCGTACTGCGCCTGGGCGTCGCCGTCGTGGGCGATCTGCTGGCAGCGGGCGATCGCCTGCGCCAGGGCTTCGTTGGCCAGAGTCAGGTTGCAACGGCTGGTGCTGGGGACGAGCAGGGAGTTGCCACCGGCCCAGGAGGCCAGGGGCAGCAAAAACAAGGCTGCGCAGAGGATACGACCAGCGCGGTGCATGAAGCGCCTCCACAATCGAGGCAGGTTCTTAGAACCCGGCCGGCGAAACGCGCCGACGTCTCATTATGGGTCAAGCCGCCGCACGCTTTCAAAACCTTTACGCGTAACGGTGGAACTTTTTTACCTGTGACGCCGGCCTCTCAGCTAGGTGAGAGGTCCGGCCGGGTAGAGAGGTTCCGGGAGCGAGACGGACGGTCCTCAATCGGTAAAGGTGGCGAAGGCTCGTTCGGCGGCATCCAGGGTGATGCGCAACTCCTCGTCGCCATGGGCGATGGAGGTGAAACCGGCCTCGAAGGCACTGGGCGCGAGGTATACGCCGCCGTCCAGCATCAGGTGGAAGAAGCGCTTGAATCTCTCGCTGTCGCTGGCCATGACGTCGCTGAAGGTGACGATGTCTTCGGCGCCGCTGAAGTAGAGGCCGAACATGCCGCCCGCCTGGGTGGTGACGAAGGGTACACCGGCCGCATCGGCGCGATCCTGCAGGCCTTGCAGCATGCGCGTGGTGTAGTCGGTCAGCTCGGCGTGGAAGCCGGGGCGGCGGATCAGTTGCAGGGTGGTCAGGCCGGCGGCCATGGCCAGCGGATTGCCCGACAGGGTACCGGCCTGGTAGACCGGACCGAGCGGGGCGATCTTTTCCATGATCTCGCGCTTGCCGCCGAAGCAACCCACCGGCATACCGCCACCGACGATCTTGCCGAAGGTGGAGAGGTCCGGGCGGATGCCGTAGTACTCCTGGGCGCCGCCCAAGGCGACGCGGAAGCCGGTCATGACCTCGTCGAAGATCAGCACCACGCCATAGCGATCACAGAGGCTGCGCAGACCTTCCAGGAAGCCCGGCGCGGGCGGTACGCAATTCATGTTGCCGGCCACCGGCTCGACGATGATGCAGGCGATCTGGTCGCCGGTTTTTGCCAGGGTCTCTTCCACCTCGGCCAGATCGTTGTAGGCCAGGGTCAGGGTGTGCTGGGCGAAGGCCGCCGGCACGCCGGGCGAGCTGGGCACGCCCAGGGTCAGGGCGCCGGAACCGGCCTTGACCAGCAGGCTGTCGGAGTGGCCGTGGTAGCAGCCCTCGAACTTGATGATGGTGTCGCGCCCGGTGTAGCCGCGCGCCAGGCGGATGGCGCTCATGGTGGCCTCGGTACCGGAGCTGACCATGCGCACCATGTCCATGGACGGCACCAGCTCGCAGATGAGCTCGGCCATGGTGGTTTCCAGGGCGGTCGGCGCGCCGTAGGAGAGGCCGTGCTCCAGCTGGCGGCGCACGGCATCGAGCACGTCCGGGTGGCTGTGGCCGAGGATCATCGGACCCCAGGAGCCGACGTAGTCGACGTAACGCTTGTCGTCTTCGTCGACCACATAGGCACCCTGGGCATGCTTGAAGAACAGCGGGGTGCCACCGACGCTCTTGAAGGCACGCACCGGCGAATTGACGCCACCGGGGATGTGGCGCTGGGCTTGGTCGAAGAGTTGGGCGGAGCGGGACATAGAGGCTTCCTCAATGGATCAGGCCGCGAACAGTCGGGCGAAGGCGCGCGCGCGGCGCTCCACCTCGCCTGGCGTGGCGGCGGAAAACAGGGTGTGGACGACGGCGAGCAGGTCGACGCCCCGTTCGAGCAGCAGGGGGGCGTTGTCCAGGGTGACGCCACCGATGGCGCACAGGGGCCGGTTGAAGCGACTGCGGGCCTGGTCGAGCAGGTCGAGGGGCGCTGGCGGGGCGTTCGGCTTGGTGCTGGAGGCGAAGAAGCGGCCGAAGGCCAGGTAGCTGGCGCCGGCCTGGGCAGCGGCCGCGGCCAGCTCCAGGCTGGCATGGCAGGTGCCGCCGATGATGGCATCCGCGCCCAAGTCGGCGCGGGCCGCGGCCAGGGAGCCGTCTTCCTGGCCCAGGTGCAGGCCGACGCCCAGGGCGCGGGCCAAGGCCAGGTCATCATTGATGATCAGAGTAGCGTCGTGCTGCCGGCAGAGGTCGGCCAGGGCGGCGGCTTCGTCGTGGCGGCGATGGGCGTCCCCTGACTTGTCGCGGTACTGCACCAGGCGGGCACCGCCTTGCAGCGCAGCTTCGACGTAGGTCAGCAGGCGACCCTCGGCGAGCAAGGCGCTGTCGGTGATGGCGTAGAGCCCGCGCAACGGACTCATGAGCAGAAGTCCAGCGGCAGGCGGCGTGGCACGTACTGGCCGCGACCGGGTCTTTCGGCGTCCCTCAGGGTACGCCAGGTGTAGTCCAGGGCGCTGCGCACGGCGCTGGGCAGGGCTTCGCCCAGGGCCAGGCGCCCGGCCAGGGTGCTGGCCAGGGTGCAGCCGGAGCCGTGGTAGCTGCCGGGCAGGCGCTGGCAGACATGGGTCTCGCAGCGGCCGTCGCGGTCATAGAGGCGGTTGTGCACCTCGTGCTCTTCGCCATGGCCGCCGGTGATCAGCAGGTGGGCGCAATGGGGCAGCAGGCGTTCGGCGCATTGCTCCGGGGTGCCCTCGGGCAACTCGGCGAGGATGCGCGCCTCGGGCAGATTGGGGGTGGCGATGGTGGCGCGTGGCAAGAGGCGCTCGCGGATGGCGTAGCCGACCTCGTCCTTGCCCAGGGCGCCGCCGCCGCCGGCGCGCAGCACCGGATCGCACACCAGCGGCACGCCGGGCAGGGCTTCCATGATTTCCAGCACCGTCTCGACCATCTCCACCGAGCCGAGCATGCCCAGCTTGACCGCCGCCACCGGCAGATCGGCGATGATCGCCCGCGCCTGGGCCAGCACCCACTCGCGATCCAGCACGCGGAAGTCCTGGACGTCGACGGTGTCCTGCACGGTCAGGGCGGTGACCGCGGGGGCGGCGTGGCAACCCTGGGCGAGCAGGGCCTCGATGTCGGCCTGCAGGCCGGCGCCGCCACTCGGATCGTGGCCGGACAGACAGAGGACGACGGGACGTTGGGGTTCGAGGGTCATGGACGTCAGCCTAGCAAAGAGAAGGGGGCGCAGCGGCCGGGCGCGGCAGGGAGTGGCACCCTACAACGACCTCGCGCCCCGCGCCACCCGTTGCCGTCACCCATTGATATGGGACCCAGATCGGACGACGGAACTCCGTTACCCCGGAGTGAGCCGATATACTGCACCTTTGGTTGCCTAAGGCGGATATATGGCGTTGTGGCGGTTGTTGCGTGATTTTTTCCTCCGCCAACGGCGTGCCTACGGGACCGCCATCCTTTGCCTGTTGGGCGTCGGCCTGCTCAACCTGACCCTGCCCTGGTGGATCGGCAAGGCCATCGATGCCCTGCGCGCGGGCGAGCTGGATCAAACCGGGCTGCTCTGGCGCGTCGCCCTGATCCTGGTGGTCGGCTTTGGCCTCTATGTACTCAGGTATCAGTGGCGGGTGCGGCTGTTCGGTACCTCCTACCAGGTCGGCGTGGAGCTGCGCGATGCCTTCTTCGCCAAGCTGGCGCGCCTCGATCCCGGCTTCTTCCAGTCCAGCCGTACCGGTGACCTGCTGGCCCGCGCCACCCAGGACATCGACGCCGTGGAGACCGCCGCGGGCGAAGGAGTGCTCGCCAGTTTCGACGGCATGCTGACCCTGCTGCTGGTGCTGCTGGCCATGTTCATCGGTATCGATGCTCCCCTGGCGGCCCTGGCGCTGCTGCCTTTTCCCTTCATGGCCTGGGGCTTCTACCGCGTGGCGCGGCGGGTGCAGCAGCGCTTCGGCCTGGCCCTGGCGGGCTTTTCCGCGCTCAACGACCGTACCCAGGAAGCCCTGAGCGGCCTGCGCATGTTGCGCCAGCACGCCCTGATCGAAGCCGAGCTGGACGACTTCGACGAACGTGCCCGCAGCGTGGCCAAGGCCGACTACCAGGTGCAGCGCACCGAAGCACGTTACGAGCCGATCATCTTCGTCGCCCTGAGCCTGGCGACCCTGCTGACCCTGGTGATGGGCAGTTGGCGCTATCTCGACGGCCATATCACCCTCGGCCAGTTGACCAGCTTCAGCCTCTATCTGGTGCAATTGATCTGGCCGATGTTCGCCATTGGCTGGTGCTTCAATCTGCTGCAGCGTGGCGAGGCGGGAGCGCGCCGACTGGAAGAGGTGTTCGCGGTGACCGAGCGTATCCGCGACGAGGGCACCCAGACGCCGCCGGACCAGGCCGATCTGTCGGTCTATATCCCGGCCTTCACCTATCCCCAGGCGCGCCAGCCGGCTTTGCAGGACGTGGTCATCGACCTGCCCGCGGGCGACACCCTGGGTATCGTCGGCGCCACGGGCAGCGGCAAGAGCACCCTGCTGCGCTTGCTCTTGCGCCAGTTTCCGCTGGAGCAGGGCTGCATCCGCCTGGGCGGGGTGCCGCTGGAGGACTATCGACTGGCCGACCTGCGGGCCCAGTTCGCCTATGTGCCCCAGGACCCCTTCCTGTTCGCCCGCACCCTGGGCGAGAACGTCGCCCTCAGCCGGCCGGATGCCACCGCCGGGGAGATCCGCGAAGCCCTCGACGCCGCCGCCTTCGGCACCGACCTGGCGGCCTTGCCCCAGGGGCTGGATACCCCGGTGGGCGAGCGCGGCCTGACCCTCTCGGGCGGCCAGCGCCAGCGGGTGGCCCTGGCCCGGGCGCTGCTCTCGCCGGCGCCCATCCTGCTGCTGGACGACACCCTCTCGGCGGTGGATACCGCCACCGAAGCCCGGCTGTTGAAGACACTGGCCCGACTGCAAGGGCGGACCACCCTGATCGTCAGCCACCGCCTCTCGGCGGTGCAGCAGGCTGACGAGATCATCGTGCTCGACCAGGGCAGCCTGATGGAGCGCGGCCGCCATGCCGAATTGCTCGCCGCGGGCGGGCTCTATGCCCGACTCTGGACCCTGCAGCAGGCCGAGGAGGCTCGCCAATGACCAGGACCCGCGTGCTCTCGCTGCTGCTCAAGCCGGTACTGGCCAAGCCACGCAAACTGGCCGGCACCCTGGCGATCCTGGTCATCGCAACGCTGTGCGACGTGCTGGGACCCTGGCTGACCAAGTACTACCTGGACACCTATCTGGTGCCCCATGACCTGCGCCTCTGGCCGCTGGTGGCCCTGGTAGCGGCCTATGTGGTCTCCCAGGGGCTGGCCGCCTATGGGCGCTACCTGCAATCGCTGAGATTTGCCGAGATCGCCATGGACGTGGTGCTCTTGCAGCGGCGCCGACTGTTCCGCCACGTTCTCAGCTTGCCGCAGAGTTTCCATGACCGCACCGCCACCGGCGAACTGGTGGCGCGGGTGACCAACGACACCGATGCCCTGCGTGAACTCTATGTGGCCTTCCTCGGCAACATGGTCGGCAATATCGTGCTGCTGATCGGCATTCTGGTGGCCATGGCGCTGCTCGACGTGCGGCTGATGGCCATCGCCGTGCTGCTGATCCCGGCGGCGGTGCTGATCGTCTGGGCCTATCAGAGATACAGCGGCGCGGCGGCCATGGAGGTGCGCATGCTACGTGCCGAGCAGAGCGCGCGGCTGGGCGAGGCCATCGGCGGCATGGGGCTGTTGCAGGCCTTCAACCAGACCGAACGCTTCCGTCAGGATTTTCAGCGGCTCAACCGGGCCCAGTATGGCGCGCGCATGCGCACCATCCGCGTCTCCGGCCTGTTGCTGCGCTCGGCGCTGGATCTGGTCAGCGTGGCGGTGCTGGCGGTACTGCTGCTGGTCTACGGCCTGGGCCATTTGCAGGGCGGCGCCGAGATTGGCGTGCTCTATGCCTTCGTCACCTACCTGGGGCGAGTGACCGAGCCGTTGATGGACATCACCCAGAGATTCAACCTGTTCCAGCAGGCCTCGGTGGCCGGCACCCGGTTGCTGCACCTGCTCGAAGAGAAACCGGCGCTGAGCGGCGAAGACGACCGCCCCATCGCGACCGCGCACTTCCACCTCGACGCCGTACGCTTCCGCCACGCCGGCGCCGGGCACGACACCCTGCACGGCATCGACCTGGACATCGCACCGGGCACCTTCCTCGGCATCGTCGGGCCGACGGGCAGCGGCAAGTCGACCCTGCTCGATCTGCTCGCCGGGTTGCAGCCTATCAGCGGCGGCAGTCTCTGCCTGGACGGGCGCGAGCTGGGCAGCCTGACGCCTGAAGTACTGGGCGCGGCCTTGGCCAGCGTGCCCCAGGAGCCCTTCATCCGCTCCAGCAGCCTCAGGGACAACCTCTTGCTGGGCAGCCAGGTCCCGGATGCGCGACTGCGCCAGGCCCTGGCCGCCGCCCACCTGGACGATCTGGTGGCGCGGCTGCCCGAGGGGCTGGATACGCTACTGGGCGAACGCGGTTTCACGCTGTCCACCGGCGAGCGGCAGTTGTTGGCGCTGGCCCGGGCACTGCTGCGCGAGCCCAAGGTGCTGCTCCTCGACGAGGCCACCGCCAGCATCGACAGCGCCACCGAGGCCCGGCTACAGCAGGCGCTGGACGAATTGCGCGGCCAGGTCACCCTGATCGTGGTGGCGCATCGGCTCTCCACCATCCGTCACGCCGACCGCATCCTGGTGCTGCGTGATGGGCGCAAGGTGGAGGAGGGTAGCCACGAGGAGCTGTTGCAGCGACCCAAGGGCCACTATCGGCGGCTGTGGGAACAGCACGCGGCAGGGGAAAAGATCGCGTAAGTCGTTGTCATGCGGGGGTGTTAGGGTGTCAGCTATAGCCAGTGACATGACAAGGAAACCCGCATGACCTCCGTATCCGAGGATTTCACCACCGTTGCCACGGCCAGCGAAGCGGTCGACCGTCTCGCGGCGCTGCATGACGAGGCCACCCAGGCCCTGGGTGCCGCCCTCAAGCGTTATCTCAAGGATCGCGTCGAGCCGAGCGCCGCTGAGCGCGAGCTGTTCCGCTATCCCGAGATCCGCATCCGCTACCGCGCGCCCGGCGTGCCCCCGGCCACCACCCGCGCCTATGCCAAGATCCAGTTGCCCGGCACCTACGTGGCCACGGTCACCCATCCGGCGGCCTTTCGCGGCTATCTGCTGGAACAGCTCGAACCCCTGATGCGGGACTATGACCTCCAGGTCGAGGTCGGGCGCAGCCGCCAGGACATCCCCTATCCCTATGTGGTGGAGCAGGGCGACGAACTGGCCGGCAGTGGCGTGACCGCCGCCGAGCTGGCGCGGGTCTTCCCCAGTACCGATCTCTCCGCCGCCCACGACGACATCGCCGACGGCCACTACGACTGGGAACGCATCGATCCGCTGCCGCTGGCGCTGTTCGACGCCGCCCGTACCGATTTCTCGCTGCGCCGCATCGTCCACTACACCGGCAGCGACTGGCGCCATGTGCAGCCTTGGATCTTGCTGACCAACTACCACCGCTACGTCGATCAGTTCATCCAGCACGGTCTGGAGCAACTGCGCAGCGATCCACGCTTCGTGCGTCTGGTGCTGCCGGGCAACGTGATCATCGAGCGCGACATGGACCCGACCGAGGCCCAGGCAGTCATCGCCGCCATCGCCTGGCACCGCTTCCAGATGCCGGCCTACCACCTGATCGCCGGTGACGGTCATGGCGTCACCCTGGTCAACATCGGCGTGGGCCCGTCCAACGCCAAGAACATCACCGATCACCTGGCGGTGCTACGCCCGCACTGCTGGCTGATGATCGGCCACTGCGGCGGCCTGCGGCAGTCGCAGACCATCGGCGACTACGTGCTGGCCCACGCCTACATGAGACGCGACGGCATCCTCGACCGCGTGGTGCCGCCGCATATCCCCATCCCGGCCCTGGCCGAGGTACAGGTAGCGCTGCAGGAAGCCGCCGCCAGCGTCACCGGCGAACGCGGCGAGGCGCTCAAGCGCCGCCTGCGCACCGGTACCGTGCTGACCTACGACGATCGCAACTGGGAATTGCGCTGGGCCCAGGAACGCCCACTGATCAACCTGGCCCGCGCCGTGGCGGTGGACATGGAGAGCGGCACCATCGCCGCCCAGGGCTATCGCCTGCGCGTGCCCTACGGCACCCTGCTATGCGTCTCCGACAAGCCCCTGCACAGCGAGATCAAGCTGCCGGGCTCGGCCAACGCCTTCTATGCCCGCGCGGTGAGCCAGCACCTGGCCATCGGCATCGCTGCCCTGGACCAGCTGCGTACCCAGCTCGACTCCCTGCACTCGCGCAAGCTGCGCAGCTTCGACGAGCCGCCGTTCCGGTAAAAACGTTGGGGCTGTTGGGCTTCGCTGCGCTCAACCCAACCTACGGGCCGGGACTCCGGTAGGTTGGGTTGAGACAGCTCCATCGTCGAAGCCCAACGGTGCTTACCGCCGCGTCGTCACTGTCGATTCGCTATGCAAGACCAGCCAAACCGCCAGCCCTATCACCAGCGCGCCTAGCAAGGCATTGGGTGCCAGGGTTTCGCCCAGGACCAGATAGCCCCAGAGCACGCCGAACGGCGGGACCAGAAAGGTGACGCTGAGGGTGCGTAGCGGCCCGAGATCGGCCAGTAGCCGGAAATACAGGATGTAGGCCAGGGCGGTGCACAGCAGGCCGACCGCCAGGACGCTGACCCAGGCGCTCATGGGTGGCGCGGCGGGCAGCGGATTCATGGCCAGGGTCGCCAGGCTGAACGGCAAGAGGAACAGCGTCGCGCCCACCTGGCTGCCGAAGGCGACCAGGGTGGCATCGAGGCCCCCACGGTCGCCGATCCAGCGGCGTGCCAGGTAGCCGGCGGTACCGTAGCAGGCCGTGGCCAATAGGCAGGCGGCGATGCCGACCAGCATGCCCGTCCCCGCATCCCCGTCGCCGCGTGGAACGATCAAGGCTACTCCGAGCACGCCAGCGGCCACGCCGAGCCATTTGCGCCGGCTCAGGACCTCGCTAAAGCAGGCGCAGCCGATCAAGGCGCCCATCAAGGGCGTGGTGGCATTGAGCAGCGCCGAATAGCCCGCGGGAAGGGCGCGCGCCGCCAGGCAATACAGCAGGAACGGCAACCCGGAATTGACGACGCCGAGCAGGGCCGACGACCAGAACTTGCCGGCGAAACGCCAGGAACGCCGCATCAGGAGCAGCAGGGCAGCCAGCCCCAGGGCGCCCAGCGCTACCCGCAGGAAGGCGGTATTCACCGCACCGAAGGCCGGCACCGCGATGCGCATGAAGAGAAAGCTCGCGCCCCAGATCGCCGCCAGCAGTAGCAGCTTCAATCCATTCGCCTGGTCCATCCCTTAGCTCCCGATCAGTGGCGTTTTCGCTCGGGTGAGTATCCCCGCGGGCGCCCGGCCAGGCCGGCCGTTTTCGGTCAGGGCAATCGCGGAAAGGCTGAGTCTGAACGGTCCTGTCATCGCCTATTCGGAACATCTCGTCGCCCGCTCCGGTCGGTTACCGGAGAGGGGTGAGTCCGCACGCGTCACCGTTCGGTAAAGATGATGGATTTAACATTGATCTTCAGGGCGTCTGGCCCTAAAGTTCGCGCCCGAACGTCCATGCTGGAAACGATCCATCCGGCTCAAGTACCGACGACGAGACAGCGAGGTCAACGCCAGTACGCGTTGACCTTTTTGCTTTCGGCGATGTGCCTTGGGAAGTAGGCGAACCAAAGTGGGGAAACGGATTAGGCGTTCAGAACACCCCCTCCTTCAATTTGTTCTGCCCATCGGGAGTCCGACGCATGTCCATCAAGGTCGAAGATTACTATTCTCGCGAAACCTTCCAGAAGATGAAGGCCTTCGCCGACCAGCAGGAAACCCCCTTCGTCGTCATCGATACCGCCACCATTTCGCGGGCCTATGACGATCTCGTTGGCAACTTCCCGTTCGCCAAGATCTACTACGCGGTCAAGGCCAACCCGGCCATCGAGATCACCGAGTTGCTGCGCGACAAGGGCTCGAACTTCGACATCGCCTCGCGCTACGAGCTGGACAAGGTGATGTCCGCCGGGGTCGGTCCGGAGCGCATCAGCTACGGCAACACCATCAAGAAGGCGCGCGACGTCCGTTACTTCTACGAGAAGGGCATCCGGCTGTTCGCCACCGACTCTGAAGCCGACCTGCGCAACATCGCCAAGGCCGCTCCGGGCGCCAAGGTCTATGTGCGTATCCTCACCGAGGGTTCCGATTCCGCCGATTGGCCGCTGTCGCGCAAGTTCGGCTGCAACCCCGACATGGCCCTGGACCTGCTGATCCTGGCCAAGCAACTGGGCCTGGAGCCCTATGGCATCTCCTTCCACGTGGGTAGCCAGCAGCGCGACATCGACGTCTGGGACGCCGCCATCGCCAAGGTCAAGGTGATCTTCCAGCGCCTCAAGGAAGAAGACGGCATCACCCTGAAGATGATCAACATGGGTGGTGGCTTCCCGGCCAACTACATCCAGCGCACCAACAGTCTGGAGACCTATGCCGAGGAGATCATCCGCTTCCTCAAGGAAGACTTCGGCGACGAGCTGCCGGAAATCATCCTGGAGCCAGGTCGTTCGCTGATCGCCAACGCCGGCATCCTGGTCAGCGAAGTGGTGCTGGTAGCGCGCAAGTCGCGTACCTCGGTGGAACGCTGGGTCTACACCGACGTTGGCAAGTTCTCCGGCCTGATCGAAACCATGGACGAGTCCATCAAGTTCCCCATCTGGACCGACAAGAAGGGCGAGATGGAAGAGGTGGTGATCGCCGGCCCGACCTGCGACAGCGCCGACATCATGTACGAGCAATACAAGTACGGCTTGCCGCTGAACCTGGCCAGTGGTGATCGCCTGTACTGGCTGTCCACCGGTGCCTACACCACCAGCTACAGTGCGGTGGAATTCAACGGCTTCCCGCCGCTGAAGTCCTTCTACCTGTAAGCCTGAGCGGTAGCCGAGCCCGCGTCCTGCAAGGGACGCGGGCTTTTTCATGCCTGTCGGAAAACCTCGGTCAAGAATTCTTAAGAATAATTTCCATTCGCTATGGATTTGATAATTATTTGCAAATAGAATCGCGCCGCATTCACAAAGGAGGCGGCTCGTCATCATGTCCAAGGACCTTTCCACGCTGTCCCAGCGCCGTTTGCTGGTTTCCACCTTCAGTGTCGCCGTTGCCTCGCTGTCCCTGGGGACCCTGGCCCAGGAGGCGAAGGAACCGGTGACCACACTGGAGAGCCTGACCATCGAAGGTCAGGCGCAGCAGGAAGGCTTCAAGACCGAGCAATCCGCCTCGCGCAAATACACCGCACCGCTGCTGGATACGCCGCAGACCGTTACCGTGATCCCGGAGCGGATGATCGAGGACCAGCAGGCGCTGAGTCTGAGATCGGTGCTGTCGAATGTCTCGGGCATCACCTTCAACGCCGGTGAAGGCGGTGGCGGTTCCGGCGACAGCATCAACATCCGTGGCTTCAGCGCCAATTCCAACATCCAGGTCGATGGCCTGCGCGACAGCACCCAGAACAACCGCACCGATACCTTCAACCTGGAATCGGTGGAGGTCATCAAGGGACCCAACTCGGTATTCGGCGGTGCCGGTACCACCGGCGGTTCCATCAACCTGATCAGCAAGAAGCCCCAGGAGCGCCAGTTCACCCGCATCGGCGCGGGCCTGGGCACCGACAGCTATCGCCGGTTGACCCTGGACACCAACCAGCCGCTGCAGGGCGTGGGCGAGGGCAGTGCCTTCCGGCTCAATCTGATGACCCACGAGAACGACGTACCCGGCCGCGACGAGATCGACCGCAAGCGCTGGGGTATCGCACCCTCGCTGGCGCTGGGGCTGTCGGACGACACCCGCCTGACGCTGAGCTACTTCCATCAGACCGACAACAACCTGCCCGACTACGGGGTGCCGGTATTCAATGGCAAGCGCCTGGCCGGTGTCGGTCACGAAGACTACTTCGGCTACCGGAACATCGACCATGAGGACATCAACAACAATGTCTTCACCGTCGAGCTGGAGCACCGTCTCAACGACAACCTGAGCCTGCAGAACCTGACGCGCTACAGCCGCATCCAGCGCGATACCGTGATCTCGGCGCCCCAGCTCAGGCTCATCGGTGGCGGTCGCTACCTGCCGGGCGGCCCCCAGGGCTATGGTCGCGACATCACCTCTGAAATGTGGATCAACCAGACCAACCTGACCGGTAATTTCGACACCTTCGGCCTGGGCCACTCCTTCGTGTTGGGCGCGGAGTTCTCCCGTGAGGATTACGACCGCGATACCTACACCAACAATCTGGTCTTCCCGGCGAGCGGCTATTCCCTGAGCAATCCGCCGGGCCGCTACACCGGTCCCACCAACCAGCAAACCACCGCGCTCACCAGCAATACCCTGGTCGACAAGGCCGTCTACGCCTTCGACACCATCGCCCTGAACGACTACTGGGACCTGAACCTGGGCCTGCGCTACGACTGGTTCGACGGCGACAGCGACACCACGCCGGTGAGCAACGGCGTACGCGGAGCGAAAACCCATCTGAACGCCGACGACGGCAAGCTGAGCGGTCGCGCCGGCCTGGTGTTCAAGCCGGCCCCGAACGGTCGGGTCTATGTCGCCTACGGCACCTCGTTCAACCCTTCCGCGGAGAACCTGACCACCACCGGCGCCGGTCTGAGCGCGGCCAACCAGGATCTCGAACCGGAAAAGAACAAGACCTGGGAGCTGGGCACCAAGTGGGAATTCCTCGACAAGCGCCTGGAACTGGACGGCGCGCTGTTCCGCGTCGAGAAGAGCAACGCCCGCGAAACCCTGGCCGACAACAGTGTCGCCCTGGTGGGTGAGCAACGGGTGCAGGGGATCGAGTTGGGCGCGACCGGGCGCATCACCCAGCAGTGGAACGTCTTCGCCAACTTCACCTTCCTCGACAGCGAGACGCTCAAGGCCGCCAATACCCCGGCGGGGCAGGCCCGCGTCGGGCAGGCACTGGCGAACACGCCGCCGCGCTCGTTCAATCTCTGGACCACCTACGAGTTGCCGGCCGGCTGGCGGGTGGGTTACGGCACCCGTTACGTCAGCGAGCGTAACCTCACCTCGAGCAACGACCGCATCAAGCTGGACGAATACTGGGTGCACAATGCGATGCTGGGCTATCGCGTGAATCGCAATCTGGACCTGCAGCTCAACGTCAACAACCTGTTCGACAAGGAATACGTGGAGCGCGTGCGGTCCTCGCTCGGGACGGCGGCCACCTCGACGGCCGTCGCCTCGTCTTCCTTCATCGAATACGGTGATACCCGCGCCGCCATCCTGACCGCGACCTACAGCTTCTAAAAGGTCGCCTGTATCAACCGAAGCCCTGCCCGCGCAGGGCTTTCGGCGTTAGAGGGGAATTCTCATGATGATCAGCGTTCCGGGCGTGCTGACGCCCGAGCAGGTACGGGACTGCCGCCAGCGCCTGGAGGCCGCGGCCTGGGCCGATGGCAAGCACACCGCCGGATTCCAGTCGGCCATGGCCAAGGACAACCTGCAGCTGCCGGCGGACGAGCCAGCGGCGCGTGCGGTGGGCGAGACGATCCAGCAGGCGCTGGCGCGGCATCCGCTGTTCGTTGCCGCCGCCCTGCCGGCGCGGGTGTTTCCGCCGCTGTTCAATCTCTACCGTGGCGGCCAATCCTTCGGCCTGCACGTGGACAACGCCCTGCGCGCCCTGCCGGATGGCAGCGGCTACCTGCGCACCGATCTGTCCGCCACGCTGTTCTTTTGCGAACCGGACGAGTACGACGGTGGCGAACTGGTGGTGGAAGACACCTATGGCGCCCACAGCGTCAAGCTGGCGGCGGGCGATCTGCTCCTCTATCCGGCCAGCAGCCTGCACCGGGTGCTGCCGGTGACCCGTGGCGCGCGGCTGTGTTCTTTCTTCTGGGTCCAGAGCCTGGTGCGCGACGCGGGGCAGCGCAGCCAGCTGTTCGAACTCGACCAGGGCATCCAGCGCGCCGCCGCCGAACTCGGCCAGGGCCACGAGGCCTGCCTGCAACTGACCGGCGTCTATCACAACCTCTTGCGGCAGTGGGCGCAGCCCTGATTCCACCGCCTGACCATTCTGGATTTCCAGCGACTCAACTGGTGAGCGAAGCGAAAACTCCTTGGTCGCCTATTGGTGCTGTTGCCGGAGGTACCCAGCGCATCGCTGAGGCTTCGTAGATGTCTCCACTTGGACAAGATGCTAAATTCGGCAGCTCCAGACTTTCAGCGACCCAGCGATGATCGAGCAGCTTTCCATTCGAAATTTCAAATCGTTGCGCGATGTCGAGTTGTCGCTTACGGCCTTTACCTGCCTGGTCGGGCTCAACGGAGCGGGTAAGAGTTCCTGGCTCCAGGCCATAGACTTTATCGCCCAGCAAATGCGGGGTGACATAGATGTTTGGCTGGATGCCCGTGGCTGGGAGGCCAAGGATCTCGATTGCAAGCTGACCACTGAGCGCAACATTCATCTTGGTGTCGTAATGCTGTTGGATGGTCAGCGCCTGCGCTGGGAGGCTGCCTTCAATACTATTGAGCGTCGCTGTACCCACGAGCGCTTCTTGCTGGGAGACTCCGTCACCCCGGAACTTGAGGTCAAAGCAGGGGAGCTCGTGCTATCGGGCGAGCGCCAACGGGTGAGATTCAAGTATCAAGGCTCGATCATTTCGGCGTTACGGGACGATGAACTGGCCAAGCCCATCGTGAAGTTTCGCGATTATCTGACGCGGATCCGCTCTCTGGAACTGCTTTCTCCTCACTTGCTAAGGCGTCGCGCGCGAACCTTGGACGAAGACATCGGCGCAGGAGGAGAAAAGCTTTCTGCTTTCCTGAGTGGCCTTTCGACTGATGCACGGGCTGAACTCTTGGTCATGCTCCGCAGTTTCTATCCCGCCTTGGAGGATTTTCGGGTTTCGAATCTGAAAGCGGGTTGGAAAAAGCTGACCTTGGTCGAGCGTTACGGTGAGACGTTACTAGAGACCGAAGCCGGTCATGTCAATGATGGTCTCCTGCGTATTCTGGCTGTATTAGCCCAAGCTCACTCTGACCGCAGCCTGGTACTGCTAGACGAGATCGAGAATGGCATCAATCCAGAGCTGGTCGAAAAGCTAGTGGATACTTTGGTGTCTTGTAAGCGCCAGATTGTAGTAACGACTCATAGCCCTTTGTTTTTGAATTACCTCGACGATGAGGTCGCCAAGCAATCGGTTGTTCTGATCTATAAGTCGCCCGCGGGCGAAAGTCGTGCGCGGCATCTTTTCAAGCTGCCCCGTATCGCGGATAAATTGCGAATCATGGGGCCGGGAGAGGCCTTCGTCGACACCGATCTGCCCGCGCTGATCGAAGAGTGCGTGGCCGAAGACAGGATGCACTGACCGTGTTAGTGGTCATTAGCGGTGAAGGAATCTCGGATTTAGGCGCCTGCAGTAATCAACAGGGGCGTTGCCACGGCGAGGTCTTCATAGCAGGGCCCATGACTTGCGTACTGGATACGATCATCGAAAGCAGCATGGGTTACTCGTTACTGGACCTTCATGGTTACGAGTATTTGAGTGAAAGTTATCTGGAAGACTGCGAGCAGAGGCACAGGGGGAATCGCAAAGGGCTGTTCTTGCCAGGCAAGAAGTCGGGACAGGAAACAGGTTACTTCTATGTCAACGCTTGGATCCTGGCTCAGGAAACTCTCAGGTTGGAGGCGCAGCGAAACGATAGGGCTATCGCGGTGCTTTTCCGTGATACGGATGGTACGCATAGTACCCGCAACGGGCTTTGGCAGGCTAAGTGGAACTCCATGCTTCACGGTTTTGCCCGCGGTGGGCTCGAAGATCGTGGAGTGCCTATGTTGCCCAAACCCAAGTCCGAGGCTTGGTTGCTTTGCGCCTTTAAAAGGCCTGCTTATCAGGATTGTGCCGCTTTGGAGGAAATTACAGGCAACGATAGAGGCGCGAATCCGGCAAAAGATCGATTGGAAGCGGCCACAGAGGGAGCCACTCGTGATGAGTTAGTTCATCAGTTGAGAGAGCGGCCTTTCGACCATGTCGCTGCCGCCGAGCAGATGCCCAGCTTCGAGTGTTTTCGCGAGCGTTTGCTAATAGCATTGGAAGCATTACGCCGATTACCTGTTCTCTGAGTCGAACCTGATGTGGCCGGTTGCGGATGAGCCTGATCAAACCCGGGCGATGCACCAGACGCCCGCGCCGATCAGCGCCACGCCGGCCAGTTTGCCCAGGCTGATCGGATCCTGGCGAAAGCCGGCCCAGCCGAAGTGATCCAGGCTCAGCGACATGGCCAACTGACCGGCGATGACCAGCGCCATGAACAGGGTGGCACCGATGCGCGGTCCGGCGAAGGCGGCCATGGCGATGAAGAAGGCGCCCAGCAGGCCGCCGCACCAGTGCCACCACTGCAATTCACGCAGCAGGCCCAGGGTGGGGACGCCGCGTTGCCAGAGGGTCAGCCCCAGCAGGGCGAGCAGACCGACCATGAAGGAAATGGACGCCGCGGCGAACAGGCTGCCGAGGTGCCGCGCGAGTTGGCCGTTGATGCCGGCTTGCAGCGGCAGGCAGGCACCGGCGATGAAGGGCAGGACGAGTAGCCACCAGGCAGGCATCGGCGGGACTCCAGACGAAAAAAGGGCGGGCAGTATGCCCCAGGGTGCGGCGAAGCGGTCGAACCGGCGACTCCCGGTCGGGCTCCAAGCCCTACCAGCAAGGGAGAATCCGCCATGGCGCCACCGCTGCAAGAAGGCCGTCCAATCCAAGAGGACCTGCGGCTGCAACGCTGGATCTGGCGCTGTGAGCGTCTGGGCTGGGCGCTGCTCGGGCTGTTCGTGGTGCTGGCGTTGGGCGGGCTCTTCGCCAGTGGCGGCCCCTGGGCTACGGCGACCCGCGTCAGTGACGATGGCCAACTCAAGGTGCAGTACGAGCGCTTCCAACGCCGCGGCGCCCCCACTACCCTGACCCTGGAACTGGCACCCGGCGTGACCCGCGTTGGTCTGGACGAACGCCTGGTGGCCGACTGGACGGTGGAGGCCCTCTATCCACAACCGGCGCGGATGACCAGCAGCGACGGCGTGCTCTGGCTCGACCTGACCCCCGGCAGCGGACCCAGTCGGCTGCATCTGGCACTGCGGCCGGATGCGCTGGGCACCATGAACTGGCGCATTCTGAGACCCGGCCGGGTACCCCTCAGCCTCTCGGCCTTCATTTATCCCTAAAGGAATCGCCATGGAATCCGTGCTGCGCGCTGCGGCCATCTACGTCTTCCTGCTGGTGCTCTTTCGCATCACCGGGCGCCGGGCCCTATCGGAGATCACCACCTTCGATTTCGTCTTGCTGCTGGTGATCGGCGAAGCGACGCAGCAGGCCCTGCTGGGTGACGACTTCTCGGTGATCAATGCCTTCGTGGTGATAGGCACCCTGGTGCTGATCGATATCCTGCTGTCGGTGTTCAAGCAGCGCTCGCCCCAGGTGGGGCGCTTTCTCGATGGCATGCCCTTGATCGTGGTGGAGTACGGCAAGCCGCTGACGCAGCGGTTGCGCAAGGCGCGGCTCACCGAGGAGGACATTCTCGAAGCGGCGCGGCAGAGCCAGGGGCTGGAGCGGATGGAGCAGATCCGTTTCGCAGTGCTGGAAAAGAACGGGCAGATCTCGGTGATACCTGAGCCCGGGGATCGATAGCGGGTGCTCAAACGCAAGAAGGGCAGGATGATCCTGCCCTTCGTTAGCGCTGGGGTAGTGCCAGATCGCTAGTGGCTACCGCCCTTGCGCCCGGCCTCGGAGGCCTTCTCGCGGTCATTGGCGAAGTTGCCACCGCTGTTCTCACCGCCCTTGCGCCCGGCTTCGGCGGCGCGCTCGGGGTCGTTGGCGAAGTTGCCACCGCTGTTCTGGCCGCCTTTGCGCCCGGCTTCGGCGGCGCGCTCGGGGTCGTTGGCGAAATTACCGCCACTGTTCTCACCGCCCTTGCGGCCGGCCTCGGCAGCCCGCTCGGGATCGTTGGCGAAGTTGCCACCGCTGTTGTGGCCGCCTTTGCTACCGGCTTCCGAAGCCTTTTCGCGATCGTTGGCAAAATTACCAGGGTTCGAATTATTGGTGCTCATCTTGGGTTCCTCTTGCTCGTGGTCTCAGGAGAGCCAGGGACATTCAGACCTGGCTCCGTAACGGCAGTGTCTTAGCGGCTGCCGCCCTTGCGACCGGCTTCGGACGCCTTCTCACGATCGTTGGCGAAATTGCCACCACTGTTCTGGCCGCCTTTGCGCCCGGCCTCGGAGGCCTTTTCGCGGTCGTTGGCGAAGTTGCCGGGATTGGAGTTCGAATGCTTGGTGGTCATGGTCGCTCTACCTCTTGTGGGAATGTAGTGCAGAACTCATTGCCTGCCCTGGTATTGAGGGGCAGGCGCGGCGAGGTTTCCCGACGATGGGATGGGCGGTCGCTGGCCTTCGGCCACTGCCAGGGCTGTATCTAGCTTTGCTCGAATGGCTGTCCAACCTGGCCGCTGGGTTGGAAGGCGCATGGCTGTGCCGGGCGCTATGAGGACTTGGACGCAACGGCGTCGCTGCGTCCAAGTCCTGTGGCCTTTGCCTTGTACGACGGATGGCGGTCGGATTAGAAGCCGTCGATGGGAATCTTCAGGTAGCGCCGCCCATTGGCCTCGGCCGGCGGCAGGGTGCCGGCGCGGATGTTCACCTGGATCGCCGGCAGGATCAGCGTCGGCATGGCCAGGGTGGCGTCGCGGCGGGTGCGCAGGGCGACGAAGGCGTCTTCGTCCACGCCATCGCGGACGTGGACATTGAGAGCGCGCTCTTCACCCACGGTGGTCTCGTGGCGCGCTTCGCGGCCAGCGGGCGGATAGTCGTGGCACAGGTAGAGCCGCGTGGCCTCCGGCAGGGCCAGCAGCCGACGGATCGAGCGATAGAGATCGCGGGCGCTGCCGCCGGGGAAATCGCAGCGCGCCGAGCCGACGTCGGGCATGAACAGGGTGTCACCGACGAAGACGAGATCCTCCTCCACCTGGTAGGCCATGTCCGCCGGGGTATGGCCGGGCACGTGCAGGGCGCGGGCGGCGAGGTTGCCGATGTGGAAGACCTCGTCGGGCTGGAACAGGTGATCGAACTGGGAGCCGTCGAGGCGGAATTCCGGCTCCAGGTTGAAGACGTCCTTGAAGGCGCCCTGGACGCGGCGGATGCCTTCGCCGATGGCGATGCGCCCGCCCAGTTGCCGGCGCAGATAGGGCGCAGCGGAGAGATGGTCGGCGTGGGCGTGGGTCTCCAGCAGCCAGTCCACCGTCAGCCCCTGGTCGCGGACGAAGCGGGCGACGCGATCCGCCGACAGGGTGGCGGTCCGGCCCGAGTGCGGATCGTAGTCCAGCACCGAGTCGACGATGGCGCAACGGCTGCCGGGCGCCTCGTAGATCACATAGGTGAAGGTGGACGTGGTGGCGTCGAAAAAGGGTTCGATGCGCGGAGTCATGGCCGGGCCTCGTGGAAAAGGGGATGGCCCACCTTACCACGGGCCCCACGTCCCTGGCGGCTGGCGCCGGGATGGGGGCGGGATCCCGATGGCGCGTGTGACCGTTCGTCGCCAGATGACGGAATTGCAACGGATGCGACAGGATGTTTCGGTGCGTGCGAGTTAACGTGCGCCGGTCTTTGAGCTGCGCCGAGGTCGAGCGTGTCTTCTTCCGGATCCCTGGCCAAGTCCGCGGCCAGACCCCTGCGATTCGCCCTGGTCGGGGCGGTTGCCACCCTGGTGCACATGGCCGTCGCCGCGCTGCTGCTGGGACTGTGGGGCTGGCCGGCCTATGGCGCCAACCTGGGCGCCTTTCTGGTCGCCTTCGGGGTCTCCTATCTGGGGCACCGGCACGTCACCTTCGCCCGGGCCGGCTCGCCTTGGCGCTTCCTACTGGTGGCGCTGGGCGGCTTCGGCCTCAATAACCTCCTGTTAACCGGTCTGCTCGCCTGCGGCTTGCCGGCGCTCGCGGCGCTGCTGGTGGCCACGGCGCTGGTTCCGGTATGCAGTTATCTGCTGTCATCCTGGTGGGTGTTCAAATGAGCGATGCCGTGAAGCTGTCCCTGGTAGTACCCGTGTTCAACGAAGAGCTGGCCATCGGGCTCTTCCATCAGGCGGTCTGCGCTCACGAGGAGTTGGCCGCTCACGATCTGGAGCTGCTCTTCGTCGACGATGGCAGTCGCGACGGCAGTGCCCGGGTGCTCGAGCGCCTGCGCCAGGAAGATCCGCGGGTGGTGGTGCTGCAACTGTCGCGCAACTTCGGCAAGGAAGCCGCACTGTTCGCCGGTATCGAACATGCCAGCGGTGAGGTGGTGGTGCCGCTGGACGTGGATCTGCAGGATCCGCTGGACGTCATCCCGCGGCTGCTGGAGCAGTGGCGCCAGGGCGCCGACGTGGTGCTGGCCAAACGGGTTGACCGCCGCAGCGACAGCCCGCTCAAGCGGCTGACCGCCGAGGGATTCTATCGGCTGCACAACCGCATCGCCCAGACGCCCATCGAAGAGAACGTTGGCGATTTCCGGCTGATGAGTCGCGAGGTCGTGGATGCGATCAAGGAGTTGCCCGAGCGCAATTTGTTCATGAAGGGCATCCTCTCCTGGGTCGGCTTCGATACCCGGGTCGTGGAATACGAACGCGCGCCGCGCAGCGCCGGGAGCAGCAAGTTCAACGGCTGGAAGCTGTGGAATCTGGCCTTGGAAGGCTTCACCTCCTTCAGTACCGTGCCGCTGCGGCTGTGGACCTACCTCGGTGGCGGCGTCGCCCTGCTGTCCCTGGCCTACGCCGGGGTCATGGTGTTCCGCAAGTTGGTGTTCGGCAACCCGGTGCCCGGCTATCCCTCGCTGATGACCGCCATCCTTTTCTTCGGCGGCGTGCAGCTGATCGGCATCGGGGTGCTGGGCGAATACATCGGCCGTATCTATATCGAGACCAAGCGCCGGCCGCGCTATGTGCTCAAGCGCTCCGGCAAGCGTGACCCTCAGTAGCGCGCCTGCTGCATCTCCCGCAGCCGGCTCAGGGTGCGGCGGAAGGGGAAGTCCAGGCAGCCGCGGGTATAGAGCTGGTCCAGCGGCACGGCGGCGTCCAGGTAGAGCGGGCGGCGGCGGTCGTAGGCTTCGTCCACCAGGGCGATGAAGCGACGCACCGCGTCGTCCTGGGGCGCCAGGCGTGGTAATTCGCGGTCACCGGCGACCACCCGCTCCACGCCGTCTTCGGTGCCGCGGGCGATGCGACCGTCGCGCGGGTCTCCGGAGAGGCAGGGCACGCTACCCAGCAGCAGCGCGGGGAAGCGGGTGCAGAGGTCGATGTAGTCCTGGGTCGCCCAGGCGCCCTGGCAGAGGGTAGCGAAGTCCAGCCAGATCGCGCCGGGGGCCCGCCTGATCACCGGTAAGGTGCGACCGCCGAGTAGCAGGGGGTCGCGGGTGACGGATTCACCTGCGGTGAGTCGTGTGAAGGTCGCGGCGAGGGCGGTGGGGTCGTCCACCCAGTAGCGGGGTTCGGGCTCGCCCTGGTGCAGGCGGTGGTCCTGGCCACCGTCCACCTCAAGTACATCCAACTGCGCTTGCAGCGCGGCAATCGCCGGCAGCAGGCGCTCGCGATTGAAGCCGCCGGCATAGAGCTGCTCCGGCGGCTGGTTGGAGGTGACCACCAGCACCAGACCCTGGTCCAGCAGGGCGCGCAGCAGGCCGCCCACCAGCATGGCGTCGCCGATGTCGCTGATGAAGAGTTCGTCGAAGCACAGCACCCGTACCTCGGCGGCCAGTTCGCGCGCCAGCACCTGCAGGGGATCGCGGGTGCCGCTGAGCTGGAACTGGCGCTGGTGCACCCAGCGCATGAAGTGATGGAAGTGCTGGCGGCGCGCGGGCACCGGCAGGCTGGCGTGGAACAGGTCCAGCAGCCAGGTCTTGCCGCGTCCGACCGGGCCCCAGAGATAGAGGCCACGGGCCGGGCGACCGGCGAGCAGGGCGGCATGACAGGCTTCCAGCCGCTGTATGGCGGCGTCCTGGGCGGCATCGAGCAGCCGCTCACCACGGGCCAGGGCCTGGCGGTAGGCAGCGAGTGGGGAGAGGGCAGTCGACATGGCCATCACTCTAGCGTCCACCGTGGCGCCAGACCATGCCCCGGTGGAATGACGTGAGTCCTTTATAGCGTTTGAAGGCGGACGGCAGCGGTTCGATAGTGCGAGACGATCCTTGCCGGAGAGATCCGGCGCCTTCGTGTTCATCGCCTGGAGCCCTGTCATGGCCGCTGCTTCCACCCTGCATACCGCCCACTGCCTCGCGTCCGTGGGCGTTTCCGAGATCCTCAAGATCACCGAGCGCGCCAATGCCCTGCGCCGTCAGGGCGCCGATCTGCTGGTGCTGGGCGCGGGCGAACCGGATTTCGATACCCCGGAGCACATCAAGGAAGCGGCCATCCAGGCCATTCGCGACGGCCAGACCAAGTACACGGCGCTCGACGGCAGCCCGGCGCTCAAGGAGGCCATCCGCCGCAAGTTCGCGCGGGAAAACGACCTGGTGTTCGCCCAGGACGAGGTGACCGCCTCGGCGGGTGCCAAGCAGGTGATCTTCAATGCCATGATGGCGACTCTGGACGCGGGCGACGAGGTGATCATCCCGGCGCCCTTCTGGGTGACCTACGCCGACATCGTCGCCATCCTCGGCGGCACGCCGGTGGTGTTGCCCTGCCGCGAGGAAGACGGCTTTCGGCTCACGGCCGACGCGCTGGAGGCGGCCATCACCCCGCGCACGCGCTGGGTGATGCTCAACTCGCCGTCCAACCCCTCGGGCGCGGCCTATGGCGAGCAGCACTATCGCCCGCTGCTGGACGTCTTGCTGCGCCATCCGCAGGTCTGGCTGATGGTGGACGACATGTACGAGCACATCCTCTACGACGACTTCCGCTTCGTCACCCCGGCGGCGCTGGAGCCGCGCCTGCGCGAGCGGACCCTGACCATCAACGGCGTTTCCAAGGCCTATGCCATGACCGGTTGGCGGCTGGGCTATGCCGGGGGACCGCGTGAGCTGATCCAGGCCATGGCCAGTGTGCAGAGCCAGGTGACTTCCTGCCCCTGTTCGGTGAGCCAGGCGGCGGCCATCGCGGCGCTGGACGGCCCGCAGGCCATCGTGCGCGAGCGTTGCGAGCGGTTCCGTGAACGGCGGGATCTGGTGGTGGAGGCACTGAACGCGGTACCGGGCCTGTCGGCGCGGCGGCCCGAAGGGGCCTTCTATGTCTACGCCAATTGCGCGGGGGTGCTGGGTCGGCGGACGCCGGGTGGGGCAGTGATCGACAGCGATACCACCTTTGCCCGCTACCTCATGGACGAGGGCGGGGTGGCGGTGGTGCCAGGCTCGGCATTCGGCCTGGCGCCTTACTTCCGCGTCTCCTACGCCACCTCGCGTGAGGTGCTGGAGGAGGCTTGCCGCCGGATCGCCATGGCGACCCAGCGGCTGCTGGCCTGATCAACCGGCCGGCGGGGCGGGCGGTGCCGGCGGCTGCTGGCCCGGCGCGACCGGCTGAGCGCCGGGGGGCGGGGGCGGCGGCAGCATGCCGGGACCACGCGGAGGCCGCGGGGTATCCAGGGTCTGCAGCGAACTGGCATCGGCGCCGAGGGCGCTGACCCGGAAGGCCCGCCCCTGGGCGTTGGCCACCAGCTCACCACGGGCGGCCACGCTGGCGCCAGGCTTGAGCAGCGCCTCCAGGCGCACCGCCTCGTGGGGCGGCATGCGCAGGGCGGTGCCGTCCTGCAGCAGGGCGCCGTTCACGTCGCCACGCGGGCCGTGCAGCAACTGGACGATCTGGCCCTGGAGGCTGTCGCCATCGCGCTCGACGCCAGGCGCGGGCGGCGGCGGACGCGGCTTGCCGGTGCGCTCGGGCCCCTGGTCGGTGACGGTCTTGCCGGTCTGGACGTTGGTCAGGGAGACCGCCTGGACCAGCGGCAGGCTGGCGGCGCGCAGGCCGGCGACGTTGATGTTATCGCCGGGCTTGAAGGTGGCGGCCAGTTGCTCGGACAGGTGCGGCGGGGTGTTGACCTCGGTGCCGTCGGCCAGGATCAGGCCGTCGATGTCGCCTCGGGGATTGATCAGGAATTGCTTGAGCTGGCCCTGTTGGGTGGGAATCTGGGCGCTGGCGGCGGTGGTGGTGGCCGCGCTGCCGGCGGGTGCGGTTTGTGCCAGGACGAGGCCGCTGACGGACAGCAGAGCGAAGGTCCCGATCACGAAGGTTTGGGTCTTGGTAGGCATGGATGACTCCTGCGGTGGTTGACGATCAGGAGATTGCAGGGCCTGTGCCAACTTTTTATTTATATAAAAAACAATGGTTTAGGATATTTTCAGACAGCCTTGGCCACCCATTGCGTCCGGCTCGCGGACACCCCTGTCGGCAAAGCGGACAGCCTAGCCAGGACTGTCGTCTTCGCCGACACCCAGGCCCAACCGACTCAGCTTGGTGTAGAGCAACTGGCGATGGATGCCCAGGCGCCGGGCCGCCTCGGCACGATTGCCGCCGCTGCGTTGCAGGGCCCGTTCGATCAGCAGCCGCTCCAGGCGCGCGGTGGCCTCCGCCAGGGTTTCCTCGGGCCAACTGGCGTCGATGACCAAGGCGTCCGGGGCGTCGGCCTGGAGAAAGGCCAGGTCGGCGGCGACGATGCGTTCGCCCTGGGCCAGCGTTGCGGCGCGCTGCATGGCGTTGCGCAGCTCGCGCACGTTGCCGGGCCAGGGGTGGCGCAAGAGCAGGGCCGCGGCATCGTCGGCCAGCACCCGGCCGCTGGGGGCGAGGAAATGCTCGGCCAGCGGCAGGATGTCGGCACGGCGTTCGCGCAGGGCCGGCAGGTGGATGGGGACCACGTGCAGGCGATAGAAGAGGTCTTCGCGGAAGTCGCCGCTGGCGACGCGCTGGGCCAGGTCGCGGTGGGTGGCGGCCACCAGGCGCACGTCCAGCCGCACCGGCGCGCCGCCCACCGGGGTCACCTCGCGTTCCTGCAGGGCGCGCAGGATCTTGGCCTGCATGGGCAGCGGCATGTCGCCGATCTCGTCGAGAAAGAGGGTGCCGCCCTGGGCTTCGCGGAAGGCACCGAGGCGATTGGCGGTCGCCCCGCTGAAGGCGCCGCGCACATGGCCGAAGAGTTCGCTCTCCAGCAGATCCGGCGGGATGGCCGCGCAGTTGACCGCCACGAAGGGCGCGCCGCTGCGCTTGCCGTGTTCGTGGATGGCACGGGCCACCAGTTCCTTGCCGGTGCCGGTCTCGCCGGTGACCAGCACCGTGGCCTCGCTGTCTACCAGGCGGCCGATGGTCTTCTGCACCTGGCGCAGGGCATCGCTGCCGCCCACCAGGGTGTGGCCGTCCGCCGTCGCCGCGGGGGCGCTGGCCGGGCCGCGCTGGACGGTCATGCCGGCCAGTACCCGGATCAGTTCGTCGCGGCCGATGGGCTTGGTCAGATGGTCGAAGGCGCCCAGGCGCATGGCCTCGATGGTGTTGCCGGCGCTGGCGAAGGCGGTGAGTACCGTGACGGGTGGCGAGTCGGGGAGAGCGCGGATGCGCGCCAGCACCTCCAGCCCGTCCAGGCCCGGCATGCGCAGATCGAGCAGCACGGCGTCCACCGTCTCCCGTTGCAGCAGGGCCAAGCCGGCTTCGCCCTGATCCGCTTGCAGCACGCGATAACCCTGGTCCGCCGCGGTTTCCGCCAGGGCGTCGCGCAGGCCGGCGTCGTCGTCGATGATCAGCAGGGTAGGCATGGCAGCAGGATCTCGAAGCGGGTGGGAGCAGGTTGTTCGGCCAGGCGCGCCTCGCCGCCGTGGGCGCGGGCGGTTTCGCGGACCAGGGCCAGGCCCAGGCCGGTGCCTTCGGGGCGGCCGGTGACGAAGGGTTCGAAGAGCTGGCCGCGCAACTCGGCGGGCGGGCCCTGGCCGTCGTCTTCCACGGCCAGCACCAGCCAGTCGCCACGCCGGGTGACGTCGAGGCGGATGTCGCTGCCCATCGGCGCGGCCTGGAGGGCGTTGAGCAGCAGGTTGTCCAGGGCGCGGCCCAGGGCGTCGCGGTCGAAGCGTCCCTGCTCCACAGCGACCTGGGCGGTCAAGCGGATGTCGCGCGCCTGGGCCTGGTCTTCATGGCCGCTCAGCACCTCGCGACAGAAGGCGGTGAGATCGACCGTGGTCGGTTGCAACTGGGGCGGCTGGGTGAGGTCGAGCAGCCGCCGCAACAGGGCGTCCAGGCGGGTGATCTGCAGCAGGATGGCGTCCAGGGCGCGCTGCTGGCGCCCGCCATCGCCGGCCAGGGCGTTCTCGGCCTTGAGGCGCATGGCAGCCAGGGGATTGCGGATCTCGTGGGCGACTCCGGCGGCGACCCGGCCAAGGGCCGCCAGGCGTTCGCTGGCATGCACCTGGGTGGTCAGGCGCTGGGCCTCGCCGCGGGCCTGGGCCAGGCGCTGGCCGGCCTGGTTGAGCGCCGCCAGCACCCGGTCCAGTTCGCGTTCGCCGGTCAGGGCGAGGGTGGGCAGGTCCTGGCTGGCCGTGGCGCCGAGATCCCGCTCGACCCGGGCGACATGGCGCGACCACTGCCAGGTGAGGCGGCCGAGCAGCAGGGTGGTGGCGAGCATGGCCAGCAGCAACAGACCCAGGCCCAGTTGCAGTTGGCGCTGGCCACGGCTGTCGGCGAAGGTGAGGCGGGTCAGAGTCCAGGCGGCGAGATCGGGAATGGGGCCGGACAGCGGGCAGGCGGCGACCAGGATGGTGGAGCCGTCGACGCTGAAGGATTCGCTCAGGCTGCGCGCCTCGGCCAGGCTGGTGGCGGCGAGCTCGGCCAGGTGCTGGCGCTCGGTGGCGGTCAGGCTGAAGGGACTGGCGTCGGCCAGCAGGCCGGCCTGTTCCTGCCAGAGCCCGCCGGCCATGCCGCGATAGCGCAGCAGGCCGACGCTGGCCACGCCGGTGAGCCCCTGGCGCAGCGTCGGATCGGCCAGGCCGGCGCTGGGGCCGGACCAGCCGTTGCTGTAGAAACGGTAGCTCCCGGCGATGGTCTGGCAGGCCTGTTCGGCTTCCGCGGTGGCCTGGCCGAGCAGGGCGGTTTCCGACTGGCGCAAGAGCAGGATCATCAACCAGCCGACGCCAATGGCCATGCCGCCGAGCAACAGCAACACGGCCAGCAGACGACTGCGCAGCGATCCGAACATGGGTTTTCTCTTCCAGGCCTTGGCCTGGATAGAGTGCCACACCCCGGCGGAGTTCGCGGCGCAGAGCGGGGCGTGCCGTGCGGGCTGAACTCAGCCACGAACGTACAAGCCAGGGCCGGGGCCCCTGGCTAGCCTGGGCCTCTCTTTCGACTGCTGGTAGGTGCCCCGTGGAAATCTTTCTCTATGCCTTGAGCGTCATGTACAGCCCCGGTCCGGTCAACGCCCTGGGCCTCGATGCCGGCCTGCGTGGCCAGGCCCGGCGAGCCTCAGGTTTCTATGTGGGAGTGGGCTGCGCCATGCTGCTGATGTTCCTGGCGCTGGGGTATGCCGGTGCGGCCATCGTCTCGGGGAAGTGGCTACCCTGGCTGGCGCTGCTCGGCGGCGGCTACAGTCTGTACCTGGGCTATCGCATCGCCACTGCCGCACCGCCGACGGCGAACGAAGAGGGCGCCACGCAGGCACGGCTGACCTTCGCCCGTGGCTTGCTGATCCAGGGCCTCAACCCCAAGGGCTGGCTGGCCGTGCTACCCATCGCCACGGTGATGTTCCCAGCGGCCCAGGTAACCGGGATGAAGATCGCCCTCTGCTCGTTGCCGCTGGCCGCGGCGGCCTGTGGCGCGCCGGCCAGCTACGCCTTGCTCGGCGCCGGACTCGGGCGCTATCTGGTCCGTGGACGCGGGCTGCGCTGGGTGAATCGGCTGCTGGGCTTGAGCCTGGTCGGCTGCGCCCTGCTGCTGTTCCACGATGCCTGGCGCGGTCTGCTAGGCTAGGTGCCTGGAGGGAGACGCCATGAGCACCATGATCGAGCTGCCCGGCGCCACGGACTGGGTGCGCCATGCCCCGGCCTTTGCCGAACTGGAGTCCATCGAGGCCTTCTTCGGTGGCCACGCCTTCGATCCGCATCGCCACGCCACCTATGCCATCGGCCGCACCCTGGCCGGGGTGCAGAGTTTTTCCTATCGCGGCGCCAAGACCAACAGCCTGCCGGGCGAGACCATGATCCTGCATCCGGACGAGGTCCACGACGGCCGCGCCGGCGCCGCCGATGGCTTTCGCTACCGCATGCTCTATCTGCCGCCGGCGCTGGTGCAGGACATCCTCGGCGGCCGGCCCTTGCCCTTCCACCGCGAGAGCACGTCCCACGACCCGCGCCTGGCACGGGCCACCGATGCAGTGTTCGCCGCCCTCGACGAACATCCCGATGCCCTGCGGCGTGACGATGCGCTCTATGGCCTGGTCGCCACCCTGGCCGAGGTCTGCCAGCCCTGGCCCAGTCGCGGCCGGGTCGACTTCGGCGCCGCCCTGCGCGCCCGCGAATACCTGGAGGACAATCTCGACCAGGCCGTCACCCTAGATGACCTGGCGCGCTGCGCCGGTCGCGACCGCTGGAGTCTGAGCCGGGATTTCCGCGCCTACTTCGGCACCAGTCCGCACCGCTATCAGACTCTGCGCCGCCTGGATCGGGTGCGCCTGCAGGTGCGTCTGGGCGTCGGGCTGGCCCAGGCCGCGGTGGAGGCGGGTTTTTACGACCAGAGTCATATGACCAGACATTTCCGCCAGGCCTTCGGCATAGCGCCCGCGCGCTGGTTCAACGGGCTGGCCGCAGCGCCCGGTACGCCTGGCCTGGGCGGCGAGTCGCGCCCTGAGCGCCGAGCCGACGAAGGGCGTTCCTGAAGCCACGCCTGGTCTGCCAGCCGTCTCGCTGGCGAAACGATCGGCGGCGAGGGTAGTCAACCTGTGCGCACTTCATGAACAGGAGCTCATTCCATGAACGGCCAAGGAGAATCCGCCGCTCGTCATACCTTCAGTCCCCCCGTGTTCTGGACCTCCACCGGCATCCTGCTGGTCCTGGTGCTCTACGCCAGTGTGTTCCAGGCCAGCGCTCAGGGGGTGTTCGCCGCGATCCAGGCGTGGATCATCGGTAATCTCAGCTGGTTCTACATCCTCGCGGTGGCCATCATCCTCGGCACCGTGGTGTTCTTGGGCGTCAGCCGCTACGGCGACATCAAGCTCGGCCCCGACCACAGCGAGCCCGACTACAGCAGCACCACCTGGTTCGCCATGCTGTTCTCGGCGGGCATGGGCATCGGCCTGATGTTCTTCGGCGTCGCCGAGCCGGTGATGCACTTCCTCTCGCCGCCGGTAGGGACCGGCGGTAGCGTCGAGGCGGCCCGCGAGGCGATGAAGATCACCTTCTTCCATTGGGGCCTGCACGCCTGGGCCATCTACGCCATTGTGGCGCTGATCCTGGCGTACTTCAGTTATCGACACGGCCTGCCGCTCACCCTGAGATCGGCGCTCTATCCGCTGATCGGCGAGCGCATCCACGGCCCCATCGGTCATGCCGTGGACATCTTCGCCATCATCGGCACCGTGCTGGGTGTCGCGACCTCCCTGGGATTCGGCGTGGCTCAGATCAACACCGGTCTCAATGCGCTGTTCGGGGTGCCCATCTCGGTCCCGGTGCAGATCGTGCTGATCATCGCCACCACCGCCCTGGCCACGCTCTCGGTGGCGACCGGCCTGGACAAGGGCGTCCGCCGGCTGTCCGAGCTGAACCTGGGCCTGGCACTGCTGTTGATGGTCTCGGTCATCGTGCTCGGCCCGACCGTGCTGATCCTGCAGACCTTCGTGCAGAACACCGGCGGCTACCTCAGCGAGATCGTCAGCCGCACCCTCAACCTCAACGCCTACCAGCCCACCGACTGGATCGGCGGCTGGACGCTGTTCTACTGGGGCTGGTGGCTGGCCTGGTCGCCCTTCGTCGGGCTGTTCATCGCGCGCATCTCGCGCGGTCGGACCATCCGTGAATTCGTCTCCGGCGTGCTGCTGGTGCCGGCCGGTTTCACCCTGCTGTGGATGACGGTGTTCGGCAACACGGCGATCCACATGATCCTCACCGACGGCCTCACCGATCTCGCCGCCGCGGTGAACAAGGACAGCTCCCTGGCACTGTTCGCCTTCCTCGAGCACTTCCCGCTGCACAGCGTGATATCGCTGGTGGCCATCGTCATGGTGGTGGTGTTCTTCGTCACCTCCGCCGATTCCGGCGCCATGGTGGTGGACATGCTGGCCTCCGGTGGCCAGGACCGGACGCCGGTCTGGCAACGGGTGTTCTGGGCCTCCAGCATGGGGCTGGTCGCCATCGCGCTGCTCCTGGCCGGCGGTCTCAAGGCGCTGCAGACCGCCACCATTGCCAGTGCCCTACCGTTCACCATTGCCCTGCTGTTCAGCATGCGTGGCCTGCTCAAGGCGCTCAAACTGGATGCCACCAAGCGCGGCCTGCGCCATCAGGCGCTGAACGTCTCGCCGCCGACCATGAGGTCGCCAGGAGGCTGGCAGCGCCGGCTGCGCGGCCTGGCCATGTTCCCGCGGCGCAGCCACGTGGTGCGCTTCATCGCCGAGGTGGCCAAACCCGCGTGTCTGGCCGTAGCCGAGGAGTGGCGCAAGCAGGGGTACAGCTGCGCCGTCGAGGACAGCGACGACGGCGGCGTGCGGTTGCACGTCGGGCCGGCCGAGCAGCCGGAGTTCGTCTACGAGGTACGCCCCCATGCCTACGCCATGCCCAGCTTCGTGATGGGCAGCGAGCCGGGAGAGGAGCGCAAGTACTTCCGCGCCCAGGTACACCTGCGCGAGGGCGGCCAGGATCATGACGTCATGGGCTGGTCGCGTGAAGATGTCATCGGCGACATCCTCGACCAGTACGAAAGGCACATGCATTTCCTGCATCTGGTGGGCTGAAAACGCAAAAGCCGGGCGAAGTGCCCGGCTTTTGCGTGTCGCCGAGGGGGCGTCACTTCACCCGGAAACGCCGCACCACGGCGATCAGTTGTTCGTTGGACGACTGGACCGCGGCGGTGCTCTCCGCGGTGCGCTGGCCACTGGTCACCAGGTCGTCGACGATATGGCGCACGGCGACCATGTTCTGGTTGATCTCACCGGCCACCACGCTCTGTTGCTCGGCCGCCGCGGCGATCTGGGTTGAAAGATCACTGATGCGCACCACCGAGCCGCTCATTTCGTCCAGGCCCTGGGTGACCTCGCGGGTTCGTTCGGCGGTGCTCTCACAACTGGCCTTGGTCGTTTCCATGGCCGTCACGGCGGAACTCACTCCCTGCTGCAGGCGGCCGAGCATCTCGTTGATCTCGGCGGTGCTCTGCTGGGTACGGCCGGCCAGGGCGCGCACCTCGTCGGCCACCACGGCGAAGCCTCGCCCCTGCTCGCCGGCGCGGGCCGCCTCGATGGCTGCGTTGAGCGCCAGCAGGTTGGTCTGACCGGCGATCTCGCCGATCACGCCGAGCACGTCGTTGATGCGCTGGGCATCGCTCTGCATGGCCTGCACCTTGAGGGTGGCATCCGCCACCTGGTCGACCAGCGCCAGCACGCTGGCCGAGGCCTGCTGGACCACCGCGCGGGAACGCTCGGCCTGGCCATTGGCGGCCTGGGTGAGGCTGGCGGTGTCACCGGCGCTGCGCGCCACGGATTCGGAGGTGGCGCTCATCTCGGTGATGGCTGTCACCGCCTGGTCGGTCTCGCTGGCGTGTCGAGCGAGGATGGCACTGTTCTGCTGGGCCTGGCCGTGCAACTGCTCGATGCCACTGCCGATGCGGCCGGTGGCGTCGCTCACCTCGCCGATCAGGCGCTGCAGGTAGGCGATGAAGCCATTGACCGCGCCGGCCACGGCATCCACCTCGTCCTTGCCCTGTACCGGCACGCGGCGGGTCAGGTCGGCGTCGCCGGCGGAGAGCGATTCGATATTGCGCTGCAGCAGGCCCAGACGGCCCATCAGCTTGCCGAGGGCGAGCACCATGATGATGACCAGCAGCAGCACCAGCGGCAACTGGATCGTCGCCAGGGTCTTGAGGATGGTGGTGTTGGTGGCCTCGATCAACGCGGTGGGCAGCGCCGTGGCCAGCAGCCAGGGCGTGCCGGCCAGCGGGCGCAGGAAGAAGGTGTGCGGGGTGCCGTGCTCGTCGGTGTAGGTGTCGCGGAGCACGGCGCTGCCCTGCACCTTGCCTAGGTTGCGCTGAATGGCGGCGACGAAAGGCGAGCGGTCGGCATAGGCCGAGACATTGTTCAGCACCTGCGAATCGCCCAGCTCCGACAGGTTGCTGAGGATCTTGCCATCGCCCTCGACGATCATCATGTCGGTGCCATCGAGTTCCTTGCGCAACTCATCCACCAGCGGATTGAAGAAGCCCAGGGTGAGATCGATGGTAGATACGCCGTAGGCCTTGCCATCGCGCTGGATGGCCATGGCACAGTTGGTACGCGGCTGAGCGCTGGCGGCATCCTTGTAGGCGGCGGCCCAGACGCACTGGCCGGCAGGCGCCTTGAGGCCGGCCTGGAACCAGGGTTGCTCCCAGTAGTTGAGCGATTCGGGTGAATTCCAGTGGGTATTGACGATCAATTTGCCGCTGGCATCGCGGTGGTAGAAGGTACTGAATTTGTCGCGGCCCGGTTCGCGCTGGTTCGGCAGCGGCCAGATGCCGCCGCCGAACACCTTGGCGTCGCCGTACTGGTCCACCAGGCCGGGCAGCACCTTGTCGATGGCGGCGCTGTCCAGCAGGGGCACGGTCTGGGTGATGGCGCGTTGCTGCGCCTGGATCTGGTTGAGTTCGCGATAGATGCGGGTGCCCACCTCGTTGACCCGGGTGAGCACGGCGGCTTCGCCGGCGGCGACCAGCTCTGGCGTTACCCACAGGCGGATGCCGATGATGGTAGCCAAGAGGGTAGCGCCGATGAAGCCTAGGAAAATCAGGGTGTAGCGGGTTTTAATGGTGTTCAAGGCCATGGTGTCGCTCCTGCGATGACAGCGTCTTTCGCGCTACGAGAAGCATCCTGTGGGCTCTACTGAAGCGAGGATGCCAGGGCCTTATCGGCGTCTGACGTGTGACCTTTAGTCGCGGCAGAGGGTGGGATACCGAAAGCTGAAACGGGTCGTGAGGTGACCCGGTGGACAGCTTTCGGCCAGGCGGTTGTTTCCATGGTTCAGCACTGTAGCGATCGGCTTTCACCCTGCCAGTCCACCCCGTGCCTTCGGGCGATCACCAATTGCTGACCGGTTCCGGGCGCTGCCTCCAGGCATCGTCCATCGGCCAGCCAGAAGGCACTGCGGCCCACGCAGGCGTAGCCACCGGTGGGCGCCCCATGGTTAGCCAGCAGCACCGGAAAGCCGAGGCGCCGGGCGTAGCCGATCAACTGGGCACTGTCGGCGGCATAGCCGCTCGGCCCGATCACCGCCGAGACCAGATAGACGTCGGCACCGCGGGCACGGGCGACTTCGGCATGGACGGGGTTGTTGCTGTCGGCGCAGATGGCCAACGCGCCTTTTAGCTCTCCCAGCTGCAGCAGGGCGCCGCCGGAGCCGGCCACGAAAGGGGGGGGATTCGCCGGGGTGCAGGTACTGCTTGGTGTGTACCTGGCAATTGCCAGCGGCGCCCAGAATCAGAGCGCCGATCTGCAGACCCGTCTCGCCGCGGATGGGCGCGCCGATCACGGCGGTCAGTCCGGCCTCCCGGCAGGCCTCGCGTAGCGGCAGCAGACGGCGGTCGCTGGGTTCGAGCGCCAACTCCGCCGCCAGGCTCGGCTCGTAACCCGTCAGCGACAACTCGGGAAACAGCAGCAGATCCACCCCGGCCGTGGCGGCCGCGGCGATGAAATCCAGGTGGGTGCGTAGATTGCTGGCGAGATCGCCCGGGATCGAAGTGGACTGGGCGGCGGCGAGGGTGAGGCTGGCTGCGGACATCTGGACTCCCGGACGTTGGGTCGGCGACTACTACAGCAACATCGGCAACCGCCTGAAAGTCTTCCGCCGGGACGCTGCCGTGTGGTCGGCAAGGCAGCCGAGCAGAGGTGGAGCACCCTGGCTGCAACTGAGTTGCCGCCGAGTTATAGCGCTATCGCAACCTCTCAGTATTTGCCCACCCAGGGCGTCGCTATAGTCACGCCGTCTATCGATTTGAAGAATAACAGGACGGATCATGGCGATAATCAACTATGTAACGGAAATCCGCTTCGGCGTCGGCTGCGCGGCCGAGTTGGGTGAGGTCTGCCAGCGCCTGGGTTTCCGCCGCCCGCTGATCGTCACCGATCGCGGGGTGGTGGCTGCCGGCCTCATCGGGCAGTTGCTGGAGCTGAATCCCCTGTCGGCGTACCAGGTATTCGACGCCACCCCGGCCAACCCTACCGAGGCCGCTACCCGTGAGGGCGTAGCCTGCTACCACGCGGCCGAGTGCGACGGCATCATCGCCATCGGCGGTGGCTCGCCCATCGACCTGGCCAAGGCCATCGCGGTGTCCGCCCGCCATCCGGGCCCCTTGAAAGACTTCGCGCTCATCGAGGGCGGCCTGGCCCGGATCACCGCCGCCACGGTGCCCATCGTGGCCATTCCCACCACCGCCGGCACCGGTAGCGAAGTCGGTCGCGGCGCCATCATCATTCTCGATGATGGCCGCAAGGTGGGTATACTCTCGCCATACGTCATCCCGCGCGTGGCGATCTGTGATCCCACGCTGACGCTCAGCCTGCCACCACACCTGACGGCGGCCACGGGCATGGATGCGGTGGCACACTGCATCGAGACCTTCCTCGCCCCCAGCTTCAATCCGCCGGCCGAGGGCATCGCGCTGGACGGTCTGCGGCGTGCCTGGCGCAACCTGGAGCTAGCCTTCAACGAGCCGAGCAATATCGAGGCGCGCACCCAGATGCTCAGCGCCTCGCTGCAGGGCGCGCTGGCCTTCCAGAAGGGCCTGGGCTGCGTGCACAGCCTCAGTCACTCGCTGGGCGGAATCGATCCGCGTCTGCACCACGGCACCCTCAACGCCGTGCTGCTGCCTGCCGTGGTCGGCTTCAACCGGGGCGCGGAGTCGGTGATCCGCGAGGAAAAACTCGAACGTCTCGCCCAGGCCATGCAACTGCCCGCGCACCTATCCGTAGAGCAGGCCCTGGCGGACAAGGCCGAGGCCCTGCGTCTACCGACGGGGCTGGCGCAGATGGGCGTCGGCCAAGAGCTCATGTCACGCATCGTCGCCGGTGCCCTGGCCGATCACAGCCACAAGACCAACCCCCGGGAAGCCACGGCAGAGGACTACATCCAGCTACTCCAGGCCTCTTTCTGAGGACCGGGCAGGGGGCGACCTCCACGGGCGCCCCCGTACGTAGCCTTTCGCGGCCCCTGTCCAATCGCCTATAAGATGGCAGGGTCTGGCCTGCGTACGGCTCCCGTGCAAACCCCTCGCGCTGTAATCACAACAATGAATAAAGGACGCGAAACATCATGGCCAACCTCGATACTTCCGTATCCAAGGTGCAGTTCGATCCGCTGTATCGCAAAGTCGCCTGGCGGGTGATCCCCCTCCTGCTGCTGGGCTACATCATTGCCTATCTCGACCGTGTCAACGTCGGCTTCGCCAAGCTCGCCATGCTCAACGACCTCGGCATGTCCGACGCGGCCTACGGCCTGGGTGCCGGCATCTTCTTCATCGGTTATTTCATCTTCGAAGTACCCAGCAATCTGATGCTGCATCGCGTCGGTGCCAAGCTGTGGATCGCCCGCATCATGATCACCTGGGGATTGGTGTCATCGCTGATGGCCTTCACCGGTCCCATCGCCCATGCACTGGGCATCAGCAACGAAACGACCTTCTACGGCCTGCGCTTTCTGCTGGGTATCTGTGAGGCCGGTTTCTTCCCCGGCGTCATCCTCTACCTGACCTATTGGTTTCCCTCGGCGCTGCACAGCCGCATGATGGCCATCGTCATCCTCGGCAATCCGGTGTCCTTCATCTTCGGTGGTCCGCTCAGCGGCGCCATCATGCAGTTCATGGGCGGCAGCACCCTGCTGGCGGGCTGGCAATGGATGTTCGTCATCGAAGCCGTACCGGCCGTGCTGGTCGGGGTGATCGTGCTCTGCCTGTTGGATAATGGGATCAACGGTGCCAAGTGGTTGAGTGAGCAGGAAAAGGCCGAGCTGACCCGGCGCCTCGCCATGGAGGCCGCGGAAAAAGTCAGCGTATCGGTCAAACGCCTCTATGCCTTGCCCATCATCTGGATGCTGACCTTGATCTACGTCCTGCTGATGATCGGCAACTACGGCATCAACTTCTGGGTGCCGACCATCATCAAGAATGCCGGGGTCGCCTCCATTCTGGACGTTGGTCTGATCACCGCCATTCCCTATGTGTTCGGCGCGGTGACCATGGTCTGGGTCACGCGCCAGGCCCAGCATTCCGGTAACCAGCGGGCCTATGCGGCGCTGATGTCGGTATTGGCCGGCATCGGTCTGATCCTCTGTGCTGCCTATCCTCAGCACCTGCTGCTCATGATCGTCGGGGTCGCGCTGGCCGTGGGTGGCAGTCTGAGCGCCATCGCCCTGTTCTGGGGACTGCCCGGCGCCTTTCTACAAGGGGCGGCAGCGGCAGCGGGTATCGCCATCATCAACTCCTTCGGTAACCTCGGCGGTTTCGCCGGCCCCTATCTGCTGGGGCTGCTGACGACCCTGTTCGGTTCGGCGAACGTTGGCTTGATGCTGCTCGGGAGCTGCCTGTTCGTCTGTGCGATCCTGATGCTGTGGGTGACGCGCCGCCCGACTGTCGCGGGAACCGCGATGCCAGCCGGGTCCTGAGGGCGGCTAGCGTTGAGTGAAGTCTTTACCGGGAGCGTCAGCGGCTAGCTCCCGGCCTTTTGGTCGTACGAAGAGGGCATCATGGATCTGGTCAGCGAGTTGCAGGAAATCGTCGGGCGTCGCCATGTCTTGCAGGGCGACGCGGCGACCCGTCGGTTTCGCCTGGGTATCCGCTATGGCGGCGGGGCGGTGCTCGCCGTGGTTAGGCCGGGCAGCCTGGTGGAGATGTGGCGGGTGCTGCAAAGCTGCCATCGGGCGGGCACCATCATCATCTGCCAGGCGGCCAATACCGGCTTGACCGGTGGCTCCACCCCGGTGGCCGAGGGCTATGACCGGCCGGTGGTGCTGATCAACACCCTCAGACTCACCCAACTCACCCTGCTGCGGCAGGGTAGCCAGGTCATCTCCCAGCCGGGCGTGACCCTGAGCCAACTGGAGACGACCCTGCAGCCCTTGGGTCGCGAGCCGCATTCGGTGATCGGCTCCACCTGTATCGGCGCTTCCATCACCGGTGGCGTCTGCAACAATTCCGGCGGTTCGTTGATTCGCCGGGGGCCCGCCTTCACCCAATTGTCGCTGTTCGCCCGTATCGACGAAGCCGGACAACTGCAACTGGTCAACCACCTGGGGCTCGAGCTGGGCAGCACGCCCGAGGAGATCCTGGGCCGACTCGACGGCGGTCGCTTCGACGACGGCGATGTGCGCGATCCGGCAGGTGCCATGGCCTCCGATCGCGAATATGCCCAGCACGTGCGCGACGTGACCTCCGCCATCCCCTCGCGCTACAACGCCGATCCCCGGCGGCTGTATGAAGCCTCGGGTTCGGCCGGCAAGATCGCCGTGTTCGCCCTGCGCCTGGATACCTTTCCCGCTGATCGCAATACCCAGGTCTTCTACATCGGCTCCAACCGGGCCGCCGATCTCGAAGCCATTCGCCGGCACATCTTGGTCAACTTCGCTGCCTTGCCCATTGCTGGCGAATACATGCATCGCACCGCCTATGAGCTGAGTCGCACCTACGGCAAGGACCTGTTCCTGTTCATCCAGCGCTGCGGTGCACCACGGGTGCCCCAGGCCTTCGCCTGGAAGAGCCGTTTCGACGCGGTCACCGAGCGCCTGGGGCTGGGGCCGCAGCTCGGGGATCGGCTGCTGCAGCGTCTGGCGGCGCCCTTGCCGGAGCATCTACCCGCGCGGCTCAATGCCTTCGCCGCGCGCTTCGAGCATCATCTGCTGCTGAAGATGGGCGAAGACGGCATCGACGAAGCGCGGGCCTACCTGCAGTCGTGGCTACCCACGGCCGACGCGGACTTCATCGAATGCGATGCGGCGGAGGGCAGCGCGGCCTTCCTCAATCGCTTCGCGGTGGGCAACGCCATGAATCGCTACCGGGCGGTGCATCGAGATCGCGTCGAAGACATCCTCGCACTGGACATCGCCCTGCCACGCAATACCCAGGACTGGTTCGAGACCCTACCGCCGGAGCTGACCGAGCAGATCGAGGTCACCATGTACTGCGGGCACTTCTTCTGCCATGTACTGCACCAGGAATACCTGGTGAAGAAGGGGTACGACTGCGCGGCGCTCAAGGAACGCCTGTTGGCTCTGCTGGATGCCCGAGGCGCGCGCTATCCGGCCGAGCACAACGTCGGCCACCTCTACCATGCCGCGCCCGAGCTGGAGCAGCACTACCGCCAGCTCGATCCGACCAATGCGTTCAACCCGGGCATTGGCCGCCTGACGCGTCGCTACCGCTGGCAGGAAGACTGTTGTGACGAGCATCACCCTCACAGCATCGCCGCTGCGGCCAAGGACGCCCGAGCAGACCTGGCGGCTCAGTCCGAGTCGCACTGAGCGTTGCGGACATGAGTGCATGAGGGGGAACGCAGGGCGCCACCGTAGCTAGGGCTTAGCCGGTGGGCCTGGCTAGCGGGGTGTTGCAAACGCTGTCTACACCCTGTTGGCGGCGCTTTTTGTTCGCAGCGGCGGACCGTTTGTTCGGTGGCCACTCCTCGTTCCAGCCCTGCTATGACTCGTCCGGTGCCTGGCCGTTGGGGCGCAGAACCGATTCAAAATCATTCGCCCATTCTTTCGCGAATTGCTGAAACACCACCCTAGGTTCCGTATGAAAGCGCCTAAGCGGAGTTCAGGTAAGGCGAAACGGGCGCGCGAGTCTGAGAGCGGTAAATGAGCATGCCGATCGGGCTGACGATCCAGGCCTACAGAGCCCGATACAAATGGGCACTGTTTCCATGCGTTGACCATCAAGCAGCCTGACGTATCGCTACGCCGCTATCCTGGTTATGTACAAAAAATGCCTATGCAACGGTGGGGCTTCGTTGAAAAACGCCTCGCCTGAACTTCGCTCGGCACTTTTTCGTACATAATCCAGTAATATTTCAACTTACTGCATGCCTTAAGGTTTTTTGGCTCAAGCATTATTCTCAGCACAACTCTTAATCTCAATGATAAATATTACAAGTCAGGCGTGGTGGAGGATTTTTCAGAGCTTAGTAGAGGTTCCCCCCCGCCGAAACGAAGGCGCCTGTCGTCAGCGAAAAGGTAGCTTTTATCGAAAAATTCTTCCGGCAGCATAAGGGGGAAATCCTTGTCCTTGCGGCCTTTGCCACTGCTTTCTGGAATATGGAATGACGTTTTGTTGGGGCTAACGTTAGCTAGCTAAAAGGTGTTTTAAAGATTTTTTTAGACTAAAGTTTTCCGCCATGGATGTGAAAAGAAGTAGTCAAGCTAAAAAACTTTAGGGGCAGGGAATGAATATCAAGCAAAAATTGATTTCGCTATTTGCTTTAACGGCTTGCGTACCCGTTATCTTGGTGGCCGTGTTGGTGATCGTGAAATTGCGCAGCCAGGCCGTGGAGGATTTTCGGGACAGTAGCACCCAGGAAATGCATCAAATTAGCTATGGCATGGAGACGTTCTTTGCGTCCATTCAGCAGAACGTCGACTATTTGGCCAAGCTGCCCTTGATCCAGGGACTGAGCGGCCTGAAGAACTATACGACGGCGGATGCTCCCCAGACCCCCATGAGTGAAAGCGGGCGCCAGGCGCTGCAAGTGTTCGAGCCTTATTTCACCACTCATCCGGCCACTACCTACGTCAAGGTAGGGTTGGCCGATGGCGGTTACGTGGCCTGGCCCGACGATCCCACCATGGCCAACTACGACCCCCGGGTCAGGCCTTGGTACAAGGCGGCCATGGCGGACCCTGGAAAGACCGTGCGTGCGCCAGCCTACTATTACGCCAAGAAGGACGTGGCCATGATAGGCACGGCGCGGACCCTGACCGATGCCAATGGTGCCTTCAAAGGTGTGCTAGGTATCGATGTGTCTCTGCAGCAACTGACCGATCTGGTGAAGAGCATCGTCCTCGGCAAGAGTGGCTATCTGCTGCTGGTGGACGATAGCGGCACCGTACTGGTCGATCCGCGTGATCCTAAGCACAACTTCAAGCAACTCAAGGACCTGGGCGAGTCTTATCAGACCTTGAGCGGCATCCAGAGCGGGCTGGGCGAAGTCATCATCGACGGCACCGACTACATGGTCAATGTCTATCCCGCCAAGGCGCTGGGTTGGCGTTTCATCGGCCTGATCGAGCGCAATGAGGTGATGGGTAAGGCTACCAGCCTGACCTGGCAGATCGCTGGCATCACCACGGTGCTGGCTCTCCTGTTCGCCCTGCTCGGCGCAGCCTTCGCCGGTCTGATCGTACGACCGATCCGCAGTGTGTCCGCGGGCCTGGAATCCATCGCCCAAGGCGAGGGCGACCTGACCAAGAGCCTCACTGTCCAGGGCAAGGACGAAACTGCCACGTTGGCGGGTTGGTTCAATCAATTTCTCGATAGCATCAGGCAGTTGATCCGCAGCATCGGCCAGGCTGCCGGCGACCTGCAGCAGGCTTCGCGCACCACCACCGATATGGCGACCAGCATGAACGAAGTGGCGGGTCGCCAGCGCGAAGCCGTGGAAATGGTCTCCACCGCCTTCAATGAGATGGTCGCCACCTCCAACGATGTGGCGCGCTCTTGCAGCCAGGCTGCAGCCTCCGCCGATGCTGGCCACCGCAAGGTGCAGGAAGGCCACGGCCAGATCGAAACGGCCACCGGCAACGTCAATCAGCTCAGCGGCAGTCTGGCCCAGTCGGCCCAGGCCATGGCCGTGCTCGAGCAGGACAGCAAAAACATCAATACCATTCTCGACACCATTCGCGGCATCGCCGAGCAGACCAATCTGCTAGCCCTCAATGCCGCCATCGAGGCGGCGCGGGCTGGCGAACAGGGTCGTGGCTTCGCGGTGGTGGCCGACGAAGTACGGGCCCTGGCCAAACGCACCGCCGATTCCACCGGAGAGATCGATGGTCTGCTCGGTAGCCTGGCGCGCCGGACCTTTGAAGTTACCCGCCAGATCGAGACGAGCCTGGAGCTCTCGCAGACCAGCGTAGCCTCCATCGGCGAAGCCCGGAGCAGCTTCGAGGGCATCCGCCAATCGGTGGATGAGATCCGCGACCAGGCGCTGCAGATCGCCGCAGCGGCCGAGGAGCAGCATCAGGTGGCCGAGGACATCAATCGTCATATCGCCCAGATCCACAATGACGCCCAGCAGGTGGAGGGCCTGGCCCAGTCCACGAGCAAGGACTCCACCCGCCTGGCGCAACTCTCCGGCGAATTGGACGGTCTGGTCCGACGCTTCAAGACCTGAGTACCGGAACACCCGAGCTCCTGCCTGCTTTTGCCTGGTTAACGCTTGCCCAAGCGCCTACCAGGCAAAGCATGGCCTTGAAGTCTGCGCCGCTCGTTCAGTTTTCCTGGATGCCGTAGAGCGAGTCCACGAGCAAGTCGAGGGCTGGATTCTGTTGGGCATTGCGGCGCGAGACCAGCTCATAGGGTTCGCTGCGGGACTTGAGCTGGAGCGGCAGGCGACTGACCAAGCCATGCTGGCAGACGTAGTCCGCCACCTCGACCGAGACCAGGGCCACCAGTCGGGGATCGCGGCTGAGCAGTGAGAGAGTGGTCAGCGCCGAAGTGGTTTCGATCAGGTGCAGGGGAAAGGCTAACTGCGCCTCGAAGAATTCGTGCTCCAGGGTGCGCCGCATCGGCATGTTGGCCCGATAGACCACCCAGCGACTGTCCGAAAGATCCTGCAATTCGATCCGGTCGCGACTGACCGCAGGATGGGAGGAGTGAGCAATGACCGCCAGGGATTCTTCCTTGATGACTAGAGAGTCATAGGCTTCCGGGCGGTCGCTCACCGATAGCCGGCAGATGGCCGCATCCAGGCGCCCCTGGTCGACCAGCCTCAGCAGGCTTTCACTGGTGTCTTCCATCACTTCGATCGACAGCCGCGGTTGCAGCTCCAGCAGCCGCGTGATGGCGTGGGTGAGCAGGGGGACGGCGCCCATGATGGTGCCGATGGCCAGCTTGCCGCCCGAGCCGCTGGCGATGGCGTGCAGTTCTTGGCGCAGCTTGTCCAGATCGGCCTGGATCAGCCGGGCGAAGCGGATGGCACAGGTCCCCGCCGGGGTTGGCAACAAGCCACGATTGGTGCGCTGAAACAACTCCACGCCCAGGGTAGATTCCAGTTCCTTGAGGGCCTTGCTGGCGCCGGGCTGGGTCAGCCCCAGAATCTCCGCGGCATTGAGCAACGAGCCCCTTTCCGCCAAGGCGATGAGTAGGCGCAGCTGCTTGGCGTGCAGCCGCGACATGATGGAGTTGAGACTGGCGAGGTTTTTCATTGCTGGAGAGTTATACCGGAGCCGCCTGTTGTCAATTCCGCAGGCTCTATCCCGGCACCTGTCTCAGGCTGTCTATAACGAACATGATAGGGACAGGATCCGCTGCAGGCCGTTTCGCTAACTTGGCCTCGACCGTGCAGGGCCACCGGCATCCCAAAACGATAAGCAGGCGATGCCATGACGCCATCGCAGCCCTCACCCCAGCCCTCTCCCAAGGGGAGAGGGGGTCACCAACGTGCAGGTCTTAACTCCCTATCTTAAAAAAGGGGGCAACGAGGTGCAGGGCTTTCACTCCCTATCCGGAGATAGCGGCCACAGAGATGCAGCGGCTTGACCCCCTATCCGCGGAGAAGGAGCAGCGAGGCGCACCCGCTTTACTCCCTCTCCCTTTGGGAGAGGGTTGGGGTGAGGGTCGGGCCCCTTACAACAGCGTGAAACTCCCCTCGCGCACCCGCTCCGAGTCCAGGCCGACCATCACCTTGAACTCGCCGGGTTCCGAGACCAATTTCAGGTCGTTGTCGTAGAAACGCAGGTCCGCCTCGGTGATGGGGAATTCCAGTTCGCGACTCTCGCCCGGTTGCAGCATCACCTTCTGGAAGCCCTTGAGCTCCTTGACCGGCCGTGCCAGGGAGGCGGTCACGTCGCGCAGGTAGAGCTGCACCACGGTGGCGCCGGCGCGGCTGCCGGTGTTCTTGACCCTGACCTTGGCGGTGAGGGTGTCGCCCTGCTTCAGGGTAGCGCTGGACAGCTGCGGCGACGAGACGTCGAAGGTGGTGTAGCTCAGGCCGTAGCCGAAGGGGTAGAGCGGGCCGTTGACGATGTCGAAGTAGCGCGAGGTGTACTTGTTCGGCTTGGCCGCATCGAAGGGGCGGCCGCTGCTCAGGTGGTTGTAGTACAGCGGTACCTGGCCCACTTCGCGGGGGAAGGTCATGGTCAGCTTGCCGGAGGGGTTGTAGTCGCCGAACAGCACGTCGGCCACGGCGTTGCCGCCCTCGGTGCCGGGGAACCAGGCTTCCAGCAGCGCATCGGCCTGCTCCTGTTCCCATTCCAGGGCCAGCGGCCGGCCATTCATCAGCACCAGCACCAGCGGCTTGCCAGTGGCCTTGAGCGCCTTGATCAGGTCGCGCTGGGTATCCGGCACGCTGATGCGGGCACGGCTGGACGCCTCGTGGGCCATGCCCTGGGATTCGCCGACCACGGCCACTACCACATCGGCCTGGCGCGCGGCGGCCACCGCCTCGGCGATCAGCTCGGCCGGGCGGCGTTCGTCCACGGCGACCGAAGGCTCGTAGGAGTTGAGATAGGCCAGCACATCGCGGTCGGCCAGCAGGTTGGCGCCCTTGGCATAGAGCACCTTGCCGTTGCCGGCCACGGCGTTTTCCAAGCCACGGCGGATGGATACCGCCTGGGCGGCCACGCCAGCGGCGGACCAGTTGCCCATGACATCGCGCGGGCTGTCGGCCAGGGGACCAACGACCGCCAGGGTGGTGCCCTTGCGCAGTGGCAGCACGGATTTTTCGTTCTTCAGCAGTACCAGGCTCTCGCGGGCCACCTGGCGTGCTTCGGCGCGGTGCAGGCGTGACTCGGCGTTGGTGTCCACCGGGTCCGGGCCCTGCAGGCGGCGGTAGGGGTCCTGGAACAGCCCCATGCGGTACTTGGTCAGCAGCACGTCGCGGGTGGCCTGGTCGATTTCGGCCTGGGTCACCTTGCCGGCCGCCAGCAGGGCGGGCAACTGCTTGCCATAGACGTCGTCGTGCATGTTCAGCTCGACGCCGGCCTTGAATGCCTTGAGCGCCGCCTGGCGGGTGTCCTGGGCCACGCCGTGCATGACCAGCTCGTTGATGGCGCCATGGTCGCTGATGACCAGACCCTGGAAGTGCCAGTCCTTGCGCAGCAGGTCCTGCAGCAGCCAGCGGTTGGCCGTGGCCGGCACCCCGTTGACGCTGTTGAGGGCCACCATCACCGAGCCGGCGCCGGCCTCGACGGCGGCGCGGTAGGGCGGCAGATAATCCTGCAGCAGGCGTTGCGGACTCATGTCGACGTTGCTGTAGTCGCGCCCGGCTTCCACCGCGCCATAGCCACCGAAGTGCTTGACGCAGGCCATGAGGCTGTCGGGGGCGCTCAGGTCGTTGCCCTGGTAGGCGCGCACCAGGGTGGCGCCGATGCGCGAGGTCAGCCAGGTGTCCTCGCCGAAGGTCTCCGAGGCACGTCCCCAGCGCGGTTCACGGGTCACGTCGACGGTGGGGGAGAAGGTCAGGTTGAGGCCATCGGCGGCGGCCTCGATGGCCGAGATGCGCCCGCTGGTGGCGATGGCGTCCAGGTTCCAGGTGCTGGCCAGACCCAGGTCGATGGGGAAGATGGTGCGCATGCCGTGGATGACGTCATAGGCGTAGAACAGCGGGATCTTCAGCCGGCTGTGCACGACCTGGTCCTGCATCTGGCGGATGTCGGGACGGGTCACGGTGTTGAACATGGCGCCCACCTTGCCGGCGCGGATGTCCGCCATGATGGCTTCCTTGGGATAGTCCGGCCCTACGCTCACCAGGTTGAGCTGGCCGATCTTCTCTTCCAGGGTCATCTTCGCCAGCAGGGCGTCGACGTAGGCGCGCGCCTCCGGCGAATCGAAGCTCTGAGCGGTGGCGAGGGTGGCGCTGACAGCCAGTCCCAGGCCGAGCATGAGTGCGGTGAGGCGTGGTGCGTTCAACATCTTCCCCGGATTCCCTGTAGGTCTTTTCTCGTTGTTCTGGCACGGCGGTGCGCCGCCGATTGTACAGGGCGAAAAGGTGGGAAGCGGAGCCGTCGACGGCCGGCGCGGGGCCGGTCGTCAGGGGCACGGGGCTGCTAGAAACGTGGCTTGCGGGTTTCCCAGTCCGGTTGGTATTTGCGCATCTGGCGCACGTCGTCGCGGCTGCGGATGTCGATGGCGAGGAATTGCTGGTGCAGCTTGGCGAGTTGCTCGTGATCCAGCTCCACGCCCAGGCCGGGGGCGTCGGTGATCGCCACGCAGCCATTGCGGATCGGCAGCTTGCCGCCGCGGATGACTTCCTCGTCCGCTTCCTGCCAGGGGTAGTGGGTGTCGCAGGCGTAGTCGAGGTTGGGCACCGCGGCCGCCACGTGGGTCATGGCCATGAGGCTGATGCCCAGGTGCGAGTTGGAATGCATGGACACGCCCAGGCCGAAGGTGTCGCACATCCGGGCGAGGATCTGGGTGTCGCGCAGGCCGCCCCAATAGTGGTGGTCGGCCAAGACGATCTGCACGCTGTTCTGCGCCACGCTGCGGCGGAATTCGTCGAAGTCGGTGACCACCATGTTGGTGGCCAGGGGAATGCCGGTGCGCCGGTGCAGTTCGGCCATGCCGTCCAGGCCCGGGGTGGGATCTTCGTAATACTGGAGGTCATCGCCTAATAGCTCGGCGATGCGTAGGGACGTCTCCAGCGACCAGTTGCCGTTGGGGTCGATGCGCAGCGGCGCCGCGGGAAAAGCCTGGCGCAGGGCCTTGATGCAGGCTGCCTCGTGGTCCGGGCCGAGCAGGGTGCCGGCCTTGAGCTTGATGCTCTGGAAACCGTTTTCCTCGATCATCCGCGCCGCCTGGGCCACCACCTGCTCCGGGCTGGTAGCCTCGCCCCAGCGATCCGGCGGGTAGGGCGCGTCGATATGTTCGGCGTACTTGAGGAACAGATAGGCGCTGAAGGGCACCTCGCGGCGGACCGCGCCGCCGAGCAGCTCCACCAGGGGGATGCCCAGGGAGCGCGCCTGCAGATCAAGGAAGGCCACCTCGAAGGCGGAATAGGCGTTGGCCACCTGCTTGCTCGGATGGGAGCCGGGCGCCAGCTCGGCACCGGCCACCGCGCCGCCGGCCAGGCCGGCGACGGTCGCCACCACCCGGGCGCGCAGGCCATTGAGATCCCAGGCGGAGAGGCCGACCAGGCTGCTTTCCATGGCCTTGAGCACCGCCAGCACCGGGGCGTCGCCGTAGCTCTCGCCCAGGCCGATGTGGCCGTTGTCGCCTTCCACCTCGATGATGGATCTCAGCGCATAGGGTTCATGGATGCCGCTGGCGTTGAGCAGCGGGGCATCGCGAAAGGCGATGGGGGTGACGGTGATGCGTTTGATCTTCACGCGCGGACTCCTGGAGTTGTAGTTGTTCTGGAATTTGTCAGTCATCCTATGACTAGCGGCTGGGTTCTTCAACTGAAAGAAAGACTGCCGCCCTGGAGAGACGACCGCGCATCGCATCGGGGTTGCCCGCGCCGATCAGGGCTGGATAAATAGCCAGCCGATCACCCTCGCTCCCCGTTTCGCATGAAAGCTCCGCTCGAAGACCCCCTCTACTATCTGCACAACTTCCAGCGGGTACTGGACTGGGTCGCCCTGCGCTATCCCGATCTTCTCGACGAGCGTGAGCAGGGCTTCATCGCTGCCTTCGCCGACTTGCCGCAGCCCTCGCGGGCGCTGCTGGTGCGCCTGGTGATGCGCAAGGGCGAGGTGTTTCGTGCCAGCAAGCTGGTCTATGCCGAGATCGGCTGTCCCCGTGCCGCGGCGATGCCGCTGGTGGACCTCGGCTGGTTGCTGGCCGATCCCGAATTGCACCTGATCGAACTCTTCGCCCTGCTGCGCAAGGAAGAGCTGCTCGGCTGCTTCGGCGCCCGCCTGCCCAAGGCCGGACGCAAGGAAGACTGGCTGGCGCGGCTGGAGACCGAGCAGACCGCGCCCCTGGCCTTCAGCGGCTGGGCCGCTACGGTGCCCGAGTTGGTGGAAGAAGGCGTTTGGCGGCTGACGCTGATGGACCTTTGCGACCGTCTGCGCCTGCTGTTCTTCGGCAATCTGCATCAGGACTGGACCGACTTCGTGCTGGCCGACCTGGGTATCTTCCAGTACGAGACGGTGGCCTTCAGTGCCGAATCCCGCGCCTTCGGCCAGCGGCACGAGGTGGATGCCTATCTGCATATCCAGCGCTGCCGCCAGGCGCTGCGCGATGGGCTGCCGGCCGCCGAGTTGCTGCCGCTGCTGCCCGCTGAGCGCTTCGCCAATACCTGGCTGGAACTGCGTCGCGGCAAGCTGCTACATGAACTGGCGCAGCACCACGAACGCCTCGGTGAGCTGGCCCAGGCGCAAGCCCTCTACGCCGCCTCGGCGCACCCCGAATCCCGTATCCGCGCCCTGCGCATGCTCGAACGGCTGGAGGACTGGCCTGCCGCCCAGGCGCTGGCGGAGGCCATCGCCGCCGCCCCGGCCCATGACGCCGAGCGCCAGCAGGTGGCGCGCATCCTGCCGCGGCTGGTGCGCAAGCAGGGCGGACCACCCAACAAGCGCCGCCCGACCAGTACGGTGGAGCGCCTCGACTTCGAACTGGTCAACGATGGCCTGCGCCGGGTCGAGTGGCTGGTGCGCGAACACCTGGGTCGTGACGAGGCGCCGGTGCACTACGTGGAAAACACCCTGCTCACCAGCCTGTTCGGCCTGCTGTGCTGGGATGCCATCTTCCTCGCCATCCCCGGCGCCTTCTTCCACCCCTATCAACGCGAGCCGGCCGACCTGCGCCTGCCGGGCTTTCGCGAGCGTCGCGCCGCGGCCTTCGCTGCCTGCCTGGCGCGACTGGACGACGGCTCCTATCCGGCGGTGATCCGCGAGCGCTTCGCCAGCAAGCGCGGCCTGGCCTCGCCCTTCGTCGCCTGGGGCATCCTCGGTGCGGAGCTGCTCGACCAGGCGTTGGCCTGTCTGCCGGCGCGCCACCTGCGGCTGTGCTTCGAACGGCTGCTGGAAGACCCGGAGAACAACCGCACCGGGCTGCCCGACCTGATCCAGTTCTGGCCGGCGGAAGGCCGCTATCGGATGATCGAGGTGAAGGGCCCGGGCGACCGCCTGCAGGATAACCAGCGCCGCTGGCTGGACTTCTTCGCCGCCCATGACATCCCGGTGAGCGTCTGCCACGTGCAGTGGCAGGCCGCCGCGACGCCCGCATGAGCTATCGCATCGCCGTTCGCGCCCTCTGCGAATTCACCGCCAAGGCCGGCGACCTGGACCTGAGATTCACCCCGTCGCCCACCGCCCTGGAAGGCATCGAAGGCCACCAGCGGGTGGCGGCGCGGCGCGGACCCGACTATGAACGCGAGGTCAGCCTGCAGGGCGACTTCGAGGATCTGCAGGTGCGCGGCCGTGCCGATGGCTTCGACGCCGCCGCCCGGCGCCTGGAAGAGATCAAGACCCACAGGGGCAGCCTGGACCGTCAGCCCGGCAACCATCGCCACCTGCACTGGGCCCAGGCCAAGGTCTATGGCCATCTGCTGTGCCAGACTCGCGGGCTGTCGGAGCTGACCCTGGCGCTGGTCTATTTCGACATCGGCACGGGCGCCGAGACCGTCTTCACCGAAGACTGGACGGCGGCGGACCTGGCCGCGCACTTCGAGTTGCAGTGTTCGCGCTTTCTCGCCTGGGCGCGCCAGGAGCTGGCCCATCGCGTCGCGCGGGATGAAGCGCTGGCAAACCTGACCTTTCCCCATGCCGACTTCCGCCACGGTCAGCGGCCCCTGGCGGAGGCCGTCTACAAGGCTGCCAGCGTCGGCTGTTGCCTCCTGGCTCAGGCACCCACCGGCATCGGCAAGACCGTGGGGACGCTGTTCCCCATGCTCAAGGCCATGCCGCGACAGCAGCTGGATCGCCTGTTCTTCCTCGCCGCCAAGACCCCTGGCCGCGCCTTGGCCCTGCATGGCCTGGAGACCCTGGCCGCGCCGGTGCGGGTGCTGGAACTGGTGGCGCGGGACAAGGCCTGCGAGCATCCGGAGCTGGCCTGCCATGGCGAGTCCTGCCCGCTGGCGCGCGGCTTCTACGACCGCCTGCCGGCGGCCCGCGCCGCCGCCCTGGCCGAGCCCACGCAACTGACCCGGGCGCGGGTACGGGAAACGGCCCTGGCCCACGAGGTCTGTCCCTACTACCTGGCCCAGGAACTGGCGCGCTGGAGCGACGTGGTGGTGGGTGACTACAACTACTATTTCGACGGCAGCGCCATGCTCCACGCCCTGGCCCAGACCCAGGAGTGGCGGGTCGGGGTGCTGGTGGACGAAGCCCACAACCTGCTCGACCGCGCCCGCGGCATGTACAGCGCCAGCCTCGACCAGCGCCGCCTGGCCGCCGGCAAGGCGGTGGCACCGCCGGCCATCGCCAGGGGCCTGCAGGCGCTCAATCGCGAGTGGAATCGCCTGCACAAGGAGCAGCAGGTCGACTACCAGGTGCAGCCGGAATTGCCCGCCGCCTTCCTCACCGCCCTGCAACGGGTGGTGGGCCTGCTCACCGAACACTTCGGCGAGCCCGGCCAGCCGCCGGCGCCGGAGTTGCAGACGCTGTTCTTCGACCTGCTGCAATTCATGCGCCTGGGCGAGACCTTCGGTGATCACTCGCTGTTCGACGTCACCCTGCTCAAGGGGCGCGGCAAGGCGCAGTCGCAACTCAACCTGCGTAACCTGGTGCCAGCGCCCTTCGTCGGTCCGCGGCTGGCGGCGGCGCACAGCTGCACCCTGTTCTCGGCCACCCTGACGCCGGCGCATTTCCACCGCGACCTGCTCGGGGTCCCGGCGGGCAGCGCCTGGGTCGATGTCGCCTCGCCCTTCGCCGCCGAGCAACTGGAAGTGCGGCTGATCCGGCTGTCCACCCGCTACGCCGACCGCGCCGCCTCCCGGCTCCCCATCGCCACCCTGATCGCCAGCCGCTATCACCAGCGACCGGGCAACTACCTGGCCTTCTTCAGCAGCTTCGACTACCTCGACCAGGTGGCCGAGGCGCTGGCCGAGCTGGCGCCCGACGTACCCCAGTGGCGCCAGTCCCGCGGCATGGACGAAGCCGCCCGCCAGGCCTTTCTCGAGCGCTTCCAGGCCGACGGCCGTGGCATCGGTTTCGCCGTGCTCGGCGGCAGCTTCGGCGAGGGCATCGACCTGCCCGGCGAGCGGCTGATCGGCGCCTTCGTCGCCACCCTGGGCCTGCCCCAGCTCAATCCGGTCAACGAACAACTGCGCCAGCGCCTGCAACGGCGCTTCGGCGACGGCTATCGCTACGCCTATCTCTATCCGGGCCTGCAAAAGGTCATCCAGGCCGCCGGCCGGGTGATCCGCACCGTGCAGGATCGCGGCTGCCTCTATCTCATCGACGACAGATTCACCCAACCCGAGGTCAGGGCGCTGCTGCCGAGCTGGTGGCAGGTGGAGGAGGGCACGCCAGACGAGCGTCTCCGCCGACTACCCCAACTCCCGGTCGATATAGTTTGATGATAGGGCTCTGCCCAGCGGATTTGGGCTGGGGATGACTGACGACCGCTGGCTTCGGATAACCGCTGATCCGGGTCTGGTTAGCCGCTAGGCGTCTCTCGGGGGACTATTGCTTATCGCGCGTGTGAAAATTGCCGATGACAATTCAGGGGCGATTCATGCGCTTATCGTTTTCGAAAGGGCTGCCGGTAGCGCATATCCTGCCCTTACTCCGTAAGACCAATCTCGTCATCAAGGCGCTGGTCATTCTCGGATACCTGCTGTCGGTGACGGTCAAGCCGACGAGCCAGACGGTCATGACCCCCGCCGATCTACTCGCCCTGGGTGGCATGATCGGCGCCCTGGGCTGGGCCTTCCTGGCCCGAAAAGACGGTATCTGGCGTTGCGCCGTCATCCTGTTCTTCATCTGTGAGGCCGTCGCCTTCAGGTTGCAGATCGCGACGCTTGGCACCCACGGGGCGATCTGGTCGCTGCTGATCGCGATCATGTTCAACTACGGCGTCGCCACCCTCATTCCCCGGTTGCTCGACTATCTGCTGATCATCACGCTCTTCTGGGTGCTGCTCTGCCACGGCCAGGTGCAATGGTTCATCGAATCGAGCCAGATGCCGTTGTTCCACATCCTGGTGCTCTGGTGCTTCTGGTCGGGAGCCTTCATCAATTACTCCTTCATGCGCATCCTGTCCGACACCCTGGTGCTCAAGGAGCGTTACCGCATCCAGGCGGAAACCGACGCCCTGACCGGAATCGCCAGTCGGCGCGCCTTGCTCGCGGAGTTGCAAAGTGCCTGCGACCATCCCGGTGACCGGGGAGGCTATTTCGTCATGCTCGACATCGATGATTTCAAGCACATCAACGATGAGTTCGGTCATGACCAGGGCGACGAGGTGCTCAAGTCCATGGCCAACAGCTTCGGCACCTGTTGCGTGCGGGGCCGCTATGGTCGTCTGGGTGGCGAGGAGTTCGGCATCGTCTTCAACGACAGTACCGAGCAGGAAGTGGTGGAGGCGGTGAAAGGCCTTTTCCAGCAGACCCGCCTGGCCGATAAGCCGTTTTCCTTCAGCGCCGGCCTCGCTCGCCTGTGCCCGACCCTCACGCCGTCGGGCATCCTGCAACAGGCCGATCGGCAACTCTACCAGGCCAAGCGGGCCGGCAAGGGGCGGCTGTTCGCCGACGATGCCCTGCTCTACGAGGCGTGACGCTCTGACGATACCCGCATGACAGTGCGTGGGGGAGGGCGAGCGACCCTCAGCCAGACACAGGCTTCAAACGCCTGAGGGGAGCGTTCCAAGGCCGGTGAGGTCTAGCGAAACTGCATCCGAGTTCCGCATCATGTCGTCATCGCCAGCGTGCAAGATGGGAAACACGAGGGCTACATCGCGTCGCGACTGGAAATGACCGGTTGTCGGGGCCGCCCCGCGCTGGCCGACCCCGTCGCTCTGCGCTTCTGTGCGGAAGTGTGAACCGGAAAGCTTTGGTAACCCTCCTGACAGGCCAGAGCGTGCGCTGGGCTGCAGTTCACCGGTGCGATGGCGAAGCTATCCGGGTATCGTGCATTCTTTTTCCTTATCTGGCGGTTCGGCTGGGCCGAATCTCTCATCCTTAGTAAACCAAGGTTGATCCATGCAGCGTAGACACCTGCTCAAAGCGTCCCTGGCCCTGGCGGCCTACACCGGCATTCCCACCACCGGGCTGTTCGCCCTCCAGGCCTTTGCCAATCCGGCCGACGGCGAAGGCCAGGCCTTCGATTTCGACTGGCTCAAGCAGCACGCCAAGGAACTGGCCGGCCAAACCTACCAGCCGACCGCCCAGAAGCTGCCGGACACCCTGGCGAACATGACGCCCCAGCAGTTCAACGCCATCGGCTACGACAGCCAGCACTCGCTCTGGCACGACCTAAAAGGCCAACTGGACATCCAGTTCTTCCACGTCGGCATGGGCTTCAAGACGCCGGTACGCATGTACTCGGTCGATCCCAAGACCCACCAGGCCAAGGAAGTGCACTTCCGCCCCGAGTTGTTCACCTACAACAACAGCGGGGTCGACCAGAGCCAGCTCAAGGGCGACCTGGGCTTCGCCGGTTTCAAGCTGTTCAAGGCGCCGCACCTGTCCCAGTACGACATCGTCTCCTTCCTCGGTGCCAGCTACTTCCGCGCGGTGGACAAGACCCGCCAGTACGGCCTCTCGGCCCGCGGCCTGGCCATCAACACCTATGCCGATCTGCCCGAGGAATTCCCCGACTTCACCAAGTTCTGGTTCGTCACTCCGCCAAAGAACAGCACCCGCTTCGTGGTCTATGCGCTCTTGGATTCGCCCAGCGCCACCGGGGCCTATCGCTTCGACATCGATTGCCTGAACGACCGGGTGGTGATGGAGGTGGACGCCAACGTCAATGCCCGCCGCGACGTCAAGCAAATGGGCATCGCGCCCATGACCAGCATGTTCGACTGCGGCACCTACGAGCGCCAGACCTGTGCTACCTATCATCCGCAGGTCCACGACTCCGATCGTCTGTCCATGTGGAAGGGTAACGGCGAGTGGATCTGCCGCCCGCTGAACAATCCGCCCAAGCTGCAATTCAACGCCTTCGAGGACGAAAGTCCGAAAGGCTTCGGCCTGGTCCAGACCGACCATGAGTTCGCCAGCTATCAGGACGTCATGGTGCGCTACGACCGTCGCCCAAGCCTGTGGGTCGAGCCCACCACCGCCTGGGGCAAGGGCGCCATCCAACTGCTGGAGATCCCCACCACCGGCGAGACCCTGGATAACATCGTGGCGTTCTGGGCTCCGGCGGAACCCATCACCGCCGGCAAGTCGTTGCACTTCGGCTACAAGCTGTACTGGAGCGCCCTGCCGCCGGTGAGCACCCCGCTGGCGCGGGTCTATGCCACCCGTACCGGCATCGGCGGCTTTCCCGAAGGCTGGGCGCCGGGCGAGCATTGGCCCAAGGTCTGGGCGCGGCGCTTCGCCCTGGACTTCAACGGTGGTGGCCTGTCGTTCCTGCCCGAGGGCACCGGCATCGAGCCGGTGGTGACCGTCTCCAGCGGCAAGGTGCAGGATTTCCACGTGCTCAAGATCGACGAGATCGGCGGTTACCGGGTGTTGTTCGACTGGTATCCCACCAGCGACAGCACCGAGCCGGTGGCGATGCGTGCCTTCATCCGTACCCATGACCGTCCGCTGAGCGAGACCTGGCTATATCAGTACTTCCCGCCCGCGGCCGATCAGCGCCGCTATCCGGATTGGAAGAAGTCCTGACGGAGTGCTGGAGTCGGGGCCGCGGCATCCTTGACGGGTGTCGCGGCCCTTTTTCTTTGGGCGCCCGAGAACGCGGTATGGCGTGCTGGCGAGCGGCAGGAGTAGGGCTGAAGCTGGCTCGATAGGTTCAGTCGGCCAGCACGACCTGGTTACGTCCGCCGCGCTTGGCCCGGTAGAGGGCGGCGTCGGCCGCGCCATAGGCGACCGCGAAGTCGGTACCCGGTGCGTTGATGCTCAGACCGAAGCTGGCGGTTACCGGTGCCGGCCCCGTCGCGTCCAGGGCGATGCGCTGACGCAGGCGTTCGGCGATGGCCAGGGCCGCAGCGGGATTGCGTGTCGGTAGCAGTACGGTGAATTCCTCGCCGCCCACCCGGCCGACGATGGCCGGTTCCTTGACGATCTCCTGCAGACAGCGGGCAATGGTCTGGATGACGGTGTCGCCGGCCGGATGACCGAACTCATCGTTGATGCGTTTGAAGTGATCGATATCCAGCACGATCATGGCACCGCCGTCCTGGTGCAGGGCTTTGCCGGCATAGTCGATGACCGCCCCGCGATTGAGCACCCCGGTGAGCGCATCGTGGGTCGCCCGGTATTCCAGCTGCTGGGTAAGCGCCTGCAACTGCTGGTTGAGCGCATTCATCTCGCGTTCGGCGCGGTCGCTGCGGGTGATCAGCCGCCGCGTCTCGCGCATCAGGCGCTCGAAGTGCAGCGTCAGCTCGCCGAGTGCTTTCCGGTAGGCATCGGGCTCGGCATCTCCCGCGGCATGTAACGAGCGGGCCGCCTGCAGCGCCAGAGCTTCCTGCTCGAACAGATCGGGGCCCGGAGCCGTCGGGTTGAAGCACCTGGCGCTGGCGGTCATGCCGGCAGCTCAGGGTGCTCGAAGAACTTCAGCGCCTGGAAGTCCAGGCGCAGCTCTTCACCGAACTCCTGGATGGTCTCGTCTTCCGCATCGAAGTACCAATGCAGTTCGACGACATTACCGGCCTGGGCTGCCTGGTCGAGGGCATCGAACAGGGTGAACAGCATCTTGGTGCTGGAGCTGTTGAAGTAGGCCAGCGCCACATTGACCACGATGGTGGCGCCTTGGCGTTGCCCGAGATAGGCACGCAATTGCTCGATCACCGGCAGGTAGAAGGCGGCGGCGTTTTCCGGAAAGGATTCTCCCTTGAGCCAGAGCACATCATCGGCGAAGCGAAAATCCACTTCGGGAGATGTGGGTGTGGGAGCGATGAACATGTTGTCCATACGGGGATAGGGCCCTGGTCAGATGGTGGCTTTCAGGCAGAACAGCGTGGTGCCCGAATGCTGCGTGGAAGGATGGAAGGCAAATTCCAGCGGAGCGCTGGCATCTCGGGCCATGGTCAGGAAGCCCAGCCCGGCGCCCTTGCTGTCGGCAGGCGTCTCGGCGCGCAAGGATTCGCGATAGGCCTGCTTGATCTGGTCGAGCGACATGCTGCACAGCGGTTCGAGGCGCTCGCGCAGGGCGGCGACCTTGTGGCTGGCGATGGGATTGGCGCAGAGCATCTGGTAGTTGCCGTCCTGGCGAGTGATACAGACCGAACCCTGGCCCAGCTTGGCGTCCTCGGGCGGCTCCGTAGGCAGGGCATCCGCGGAATAGTGCAGGACGTTCTGTGACAATTCGATGAAGGAGGAGAACAGCTTGCGCCGGGTGGCCCCGCTGACCCCCTCGAATTCCAGTTGCAGCTTCACCACCTCGGCCATGGCGGCGACGATGCCATGGGAGAAGTAGCCATGGTGATAGAAGATGACGTGTTGCTGCTGGGCGATTTCGAGAAAGGCCCCATCCTGCATGGAAGGATTCAGCATGTCAGCGAGCCCACCTTGATGCAGAAGAAGGTCAGGTCGTCACGGCGCAGTTCGGCCTGTTGCCAAGTGGCGAGGTCTGCGCTGAGTTGCTGGCAGAGCTCCGCGGTGGGCAGATGCCGCGATTCGGCCAGGCGGGTCAGGACGCGCCGCTTGCCGAAGGAGGTCCGGCGCGGGCCGCCGATCTGATCGACCAGGCCATCGGTGGTGGCGAACAGCAGGCTACCCGGTTGCAGGGACAGGGTAGTGGCCGGCCAGCACTGGTCGGTGGGGCTGTCGGCGTAGCCGAGGCCGATGCGTAGCGGCGCCAGGGTCACGGCCGTGGCTTCGTTCGGGGGGAGCACGTAGAGCGCCATACGGGCGCCGGCATAGGTCAGCGTATGTTCGCGGCGATCTACCCAGAAGCAGGCGATGTCCAGCCCGTCATTGGACTCGGAGAGATCGCCGGATTGCCCAAGCATGGCCTTGACGCTCAGGTTGACCGCCGCCAGCAGGGCGGAGGGATCGCGTGGCCCCTGCTGTTGCAGGGCCTGGGTCAGGGACGAGGAGGCGATCATGGTCATGAAGGCGCCGGGTACGCCATGGCCGGTGCAATCGGCGATAGCGCCGAACCAGCCGTCCTCGTATTGAGCGAAGTGATAGAAGTCACCGCCGACCACGTCGCGCGGTTGCCAGACCAGGGTGGCGTCCTGCTCCATCACCGCCAGCGCCTCGCGCGAGCTGCGCAGCATGGCGCGCTGGATGACGCTGGCGTACTCGATGCTGTGCATGATCTGGCGATTCTTCTCGGCTTGCAGGTCCGAGACGATGCGCATCAGGTGCACGCCCAGGCCGAGGCCGACGAAGCGCCCCTCACGGGTGACGATGAAGCCGTCGGCCAGGGCCTTTTCGCCCACCTCGACGGTCCGCCGGGTCAGTTCCTCGATGGACAGGCTGGCGTCCACCACCAGGGGTTCCTTGTCCATGAAGGCGATGCAACTCTTGCGATCGTAGACTTCCCGGTGATACGGCTTGCTCATCTGCGAGAGAAAGATGTCCCGGTTGATGAGACCGATCGGCCGTTCGTTCTCGATCACCGCGAGACTGGTGATCTCGCGTCGCTCGTTGAACAGGTCCATGACCAGGGCATTGGTGTGCTCGGCCTCGACCGCCGGCCACTGGGTACAGAGATCGAGGGCGCAACGTTGGCTGGGGGGAGCGACGACGCGCGAGATGTGCAGGGGAGCGGACGACATCAGTACGAATCCGTTCGGGAGGTCAGGTCACTCTAGGGACTCTGTGTTGAGCTTTCATGACAGGCGCTGGCACGACGCCAGCACGGGACGGCCTGTGCTGGCGTCAGCGGCGGATGCGATGGCTCAGCCGGTCAATACCCCCAGCGTGCCGCGAGTGAAGGGCGCCGGCGGGACACCGTTGAGCACCGCCCCCTGCAGGACGACGCCGCTGTGGGCGAACTGGCGCTGGGTGGCCTCGATCTCCTTGGCGGTAGTGCAGCCGTGGCGGGAGACCAGCAGGCAGGTTCCGGCCTGGGCGGCGAGCAGCACCGCATCGGTCACCGCCAGCACCGGTGGGGTATCGAGGATGATCAATTGGTAGTCATGCTGCAGCTGGCGTAGCAGCTCGGTGCAGCGTGGACTCATCAACAGCTCGGCCGGATTGGGCGGCCGGGTACCGCCCACCAGGCAGTCGAGGCCGGGTACGGCGGTAGCCTGGATCGCCTGTTCGGGGCTGGCCAGGCCCGCCAGCACATCGGCCAGTCCCGGCCGCCGGGCCACCTGCAGGCGCCGATGCAACCGTCCGCGGCGCAGGTCGGCATCCACCAGCAGCACCCGCGTTCCACCTTCCGCCATGACCCGGGCCAACTGCACCGCCACCGACGACTTGCCCGCGGCCGGGCTGGCGCTGGTGATCAGCAGCAGGTCGTTGCGCGCCGCGGTGCGGGTGAAGGCCAGGCTGGTCCTCAGAATCCGTAGCGCCTCCTGGTAGGCGGGATCGGCGGGCGCCTGCAGCGGGCCGCTCACCGCATGGCGCGGGGCGAGCGGCAGTTGCGCCAGCAGCGGCAGGCCCAGCCGTTCGAAGGCGTCGCCCGCCTCGATGCCATGCTCCAGGCTGGCGCGCAGATAGACCCAGGCACCACCGGCCAGGCAGCCGAAGAGCAGGGCGCTGAGCACCAGCAGGGGTTTCTTGGGATAGACCGGGGCGATCTGGGCGTAGGCCGTATCGATGATGCGCACGTCGCTCACCGTGCCCGCGCGGACCACCGCGAGTTCCTGGATGCGCTTGCTGATCAGCGCATAGACCTTGTCCGCCGCTTCCACCTCGCGTTGCAGGCGCAGCACCTCCTGTTGCGTCTCGGGCAGCGCGCCGAGGCGCCGTTGCAGGGCCTGGCGCTCCTGGGTCAGCACCTGCCGGCGCGCCAGCAGGGTCTGGTAGAGCGTGTGGGTAGTGGTGAAGCGTAGCGCCAGGGCCAGGCGTTCCATCTCCAGGGCCGAGAGCTGGCCGTCGAGGTCCACCGCCTGGCGCAGCAGGCTGCGCGCCTCTTCGCCAATGGCCACGGAGCCCTGGTGCCGCTGATAGGCGTCGAGCGCCTGGCGGCCCGCGGCCAGGCGCTGACTCACCCGGGGCAGTTCCTGGCGCAGGAAGGCCAGTTGCTGGGTGGCTTCGTCGGCATTGCGCACCACATCCTGGCGTACGTAGGCCTCGGTGAGGCCGCGCAGGATCCGCTGGGCCCGCAGCGGGTCCGGGTCCTGCAACTGGATCGACAGGATGCCCGAGCGCTTGCCGCGCTCGCTGACGTTGAGCCGCTCCTGCAAGGCCTGGATGGCCACTTCGCGACGCCGCTTGACCAAGATGAACTCGGTGCCCGGATAGGCGCGCAACTGGGCGATGTCCAGACTCAGGGCGCCTGCACGGGCCGGCTGGCCCAGGCGCCCCTCCAGCAGTCGCGTGCCCCGGGCGTCAGACAGCACGAAGCGATCCGGCGCCTCGGCCTTGAGCGTGAGCGGCTGACCGTAGAGGGCGTCGGGCACCGTCAGCGTGGTGATCGCCAGGCGCTCGCCACCCCAGCCGTATTGGGTGAGGCCGAAGCGTGCGGGCGCGATGTCGCCATGGCGCCCTTCATAGCGCCGCGCCAGCCAGTCGCCCAGCACCGGTAGGCGGCGCGGCGTGATGGTCAGGTCGAGGCCCTGGGCATCCACCACCTCGCCCACCACCCGCCGCGAGGTCAACAACTGCATCTCGGTGATGGCTTCCGGTGGCGGCAAGGGGCGACCGTTGTCGGCGTCGTCCAGACGTACGATACCGCGCTGGTACTCGATCTGGATGGTCGCCACCGCCTGGTAGCGGGGCGCGGCGAACTGGGCGTAGGCCACCCCCAGCAGCGTGCAGAGCGCCACCCAGGCGAGCAGGCTGCGGCGGTGGCGCCAGAGGGCGGCGCAATAGCGGGCGAAGCCGATATCCACCGCCGGTTGGCCGGTGGGTAGAGCCTGATGCGACATGTCCATGCAGAGTCTGGGCCTTTTGGGCAGTTACGGTGAGGACAGCCGTCGCGGCCGACGTGCGCCCAAGGGCGGCAACGGTCGGCGAACCGGGTCAGGAACGGCGCACCAGGCAGGGCACAACAGGTAACGCCAGGCGCTGGATCGGGAATCCAGGCCCTATCGGCTGGGTGCTGCTTCGACTCTAAGCGAAAGCAAAAGCCAAAAATGTGACTGCCCGTGCAGAACGCGACAGATGCCGGCTTGGCAGCTTCAAGGTGCTAAGGCAGTCTGATTCGCGACCTGTCGTGCCCTCTGACGACAGACGACTATCAGTGTCTGAGGTCGGGTCCTTGTCTCTTCGTCCGCAGGCAGTGCTTACGGACGTCTGTCCACCTTCGCTTCAAACGCCGTCGCTGCAGGGTAACGGTGTGCTCTTGACGGCTTCTTGAATGTAGTCAGCGGTTGAAGCCCGGTTAACCCGCCAGCAGGCCTGAGTGCCCGCCGTGCGGTTTTGCACCGGTTGTACCAGGCCCGCGGTTGGCGGAGCCCTGGTTCTTCACTGCCCTGGATGGCGTTCTCGACTGCATGGCTGTCAGGAGACAGGCGAACATGAGCGTGATATCCGGCGTTACCCATTCCGGGGTCCAGGTCAGACGGTGGCCTTTCTGGCTGGGCGGTCTGGCGGTGGCCCTGCTGTTATTGATCGCGCTGCTCTGGCGCCTGCCGGACTTCCGCGACGGCATCGGCGCCCAGAGTCTCGAAGCCAGCTATCACGTGCTGCTCAGCCTCAATGCCCTGGACGAATCCGGCGTGGCCCGGCATTGGTGGCTGCCCACCATCACCCTTGGCGGCAGCCATGACCAGCAGGTGTCCTGGGGAGCTACCATCCCCACCCACAGTGGCGCCTACGTCTACACCAGCTTCACCAGCTACGGCTTTCTCGCCCCCTATCTGGGGCTCAAGGCGGCTGGCCTAGCTCCCTCGCTGCATAACCTGGCGCTGTTCAATGCCGCCCTCGGTGCCCTGACGGCCCTGCTGCTGTTCCGCCTGCTGTATCTGGTGCTGCGCAGCAACGGCGCCCGCCGCGGCCTGGCAGCCACCACCGCGACCCTGGCCTGCCTGATCGCGGTGTTCAGCCGGGAGGCGCTGCTCTCCCAGGGTGTGCTCTATTGGGTGCAGAGTTTCTACCAGGTGCTGCTGCTGGCCTGCCTACTGACCTTCTTCCACTATCTGGAAACGCCCGACGCCCGCCAGCGTACCCGGCTCGGCTGGCGGCTGGCCGGTCTGGTCTGCTTCGGCGCCCTGACCGAGTGGACCGGCTACGTCTTTGGCGGCGGCCTGGCCGCGTTGTTCTGGCTGCAGCGCCAGCGGCTACCGGAAGGTCGGCGGATGGCCTGGCGCCTGGCCTTCGCCTCGGCCCTGGCCGGGCTGCTGGTGCTGGTGCACTACAGCCTGGCGGCAGGCCTGTTGCCGACGCTCAAGGCCTTCGCCCGGCGTTTTCTCGCCCGCAGTCCGAACAATGCCCATTTGAGCGACTTCTTCGCTGGCTATGGCCTGTCGTTCGGGCTGTTCCTCGCTGCCGTGGCGGTCGCGGGTGGGGTGCTGCTGTGGCGGCGCCGCGCCCTGCACTGGCCGCGCAGCACCGCGCTGCTGCTGGTGGCCGCCAGTGTGCCGCTGCTGGAAAACCTCCTGCTGCTGCAACACGCCACCCAGTTTTCCTTCGACCGCCTCAAGTTCATCTTTCCCGCCGCGCTGTTGCTCGGCCTGGCCTTCATCACCCTGAGGACGACCGGCCGCGCCATCCTCGCCGTGCTCCTGGTGGTGGCCGCGCTGCAGAATGCCCACACCTATAGAAGCGATCTCGCCAGCTATGCCGGCTGGACCGCCATCGACCGGCAGAACCAGGCGCTGGCCGGTTTGGTACGCAATCAGGTGGATATGGGCTGCACCCTCATCTCTACCGACATGACGGTGCGCGGCTACGCCAATCTGCTGTTCCACCGCAGCATCCACGAATTGCAGCGCCAGCCGCTGGACTATCGCCGCGAGCCGGGTGCCTGCGGCGGGCTCTATCTGGAAGGCCGGGATTTCCGCGTCGACCTGCCCGAATACACCCGCGCCCGCCTGACCCTGGCGGACGGCCGCCAGCTGACCTACGCCAAGGTGGATGGCGACTGGCGCCGGCAATGAACCTTCCATCCATGACCAGGCCACGAGGAGACCGGTGATGCCGGGTACGCTGATCAATCGACTGAGTTTTCTGGCCCTGGGCGGCCTGATGGTCCTGCAGTTCGGCGTCTTCGAACAGAGCCCGACCAATCCGGTGGGCATCCGCTACGTCGGCGAGTTGTACCTGGCGATCTGCCTGGGTTTCTTCGCACTGTTCACTTTGAGCACCTGGCAGCGGCCGCAGCGGGACTATCGCCTGCTGATGGCCTTCTGCCTGTTCTCGTCGGCGGTGTTCGTCGGCCTGCCGGCGCTGTTCGCCCAGCTGTTCTGGGGGCAACCACTGATCTACGGCATCATCGAAGAGCGGCGGGTGCTCTACTGCTTCAGCGCCTTCCTGGTGCTCTACCTGGCCAAGCGCCTCACCGCCGCCCAGTTCGAGAATCTGATCATCCTGGTCGGCCTGCTCTCGGCGCTGCTGTGCTGGCTGTCCTACTTCAAGATGCTGCCCGATCTGCGCGAAGAGGTGAAGGACCTGAGCCGTCCCGGGCGGGCCTCCACCGGGGCGGTGGCCATCTTCTTCGGCTATTTCATCTGCATCTACTTCGCCGGTCGAGGCCGGTCCTTCATCGATGGCCAACTGCGCTCCAAGCTGCGCCATGGCGTGCTGGCGCTGTTCTTTCTCGCCACCATCGTGGTGGTGCTGCAAACCCGCCAGCTGATCGTGGTCTGCATGGTGTTCACCATCCTCGCCTTGCGCGCTCGGCTGATCGGGCCGGCGCTGTTCGGCGCCATCGTCATCTCGCCGCTGATCCTCTATCCGCACCTGCTGGAGACCCTCGGCTTCAACCTGGACTTCTATGCGCGCTCGGTGCAGGAAGGGCCTACCGACAACGTGCGAGAGAACACCATCTCGCAGATCATCAACCACCTGCAGCTGTACAACGGCATGCCCAGCGGCAGCCTCAGCCTGATGTGGAACGATGGCTTCAAGCCGATCTTCGGCGACTATTTCTTCCTTTCCGACGTCGGCATCTTCGGCACCGTATTCCGGTTCGGCTACCTGTCCATCCTGGTGATTCCCATCGGGCTCGCCGTCCACTACCTGGTGGCCCGCAAGCTGTGCCGGGACCTGGAATTCACCCTGGCGGTGTTCCTCGCCTTCATGGTCATCTGGCCGCTGCAGGGCCTGTTCGAATACCAGGGTACCGCCGCCTTGCTCTTCGTCATGCAGGCGCTCAAGACCTACCACGGCGCCCCCCAATACGGCGTGGTGACCATGCAGGAACGACCGGGAGCCCTGGCGCCGGGGCGGCAACCTCTGGCGGTCTAACGCCCCAGAGGCCGACGGCCAGCGCATAAGAACGCCGGGTGAGGACGACCCGGCGGTCGTTTGGCTCGCAATGTGGTCAAAGCGGCCAATGCATCCGCTCGGAGTCGCCGTGTCGTCCACCCTCGTAATCTTTCCTTCACCGCCTTCGTCCATGGCGCGGCTGCGCGCCTGGGCCGGCATCCTCGGCGGCCTGCTGCTGGTTGGCTGCAGCCTGACGCCCACGGCCCCAGGCCCGAGTCGTTCACCCGCCGAGGTCCGCACCGAACTGCTGCGTCTGCTGCCGACCAGTGTGGCGGATCGCCAGGGCTGGGCGAGCGATATCCAGACCGCCTTCAGTGCCCAGCAGCTCGACCCCTCCACGGAGAACCTCTGCGCCGTGCTGGCCGTGGCGGAGCAGGAGTCCACCTACCGGGTCGACCCGCCGGTGCCGGGCCTGGGGCGCATTGCCCGTGAGGAGATTGACCGCCGCGCGGCCCGCGCCTATGTGCCTCAGCTGCTGGTGCGCACGGCGCTGAATCTCAGGTCGCCCACCGGCAAGACCTATGCCGAACGCCTGGACAGTGCGCGAACGGAGCGCGAGCTGAGTCTGATCTTCGAGGACTTCATCGCCATGGTGCCCCTCGGCGGCCAGTTGTTCGGTCGCTTCAACCCGGTACGCACCGGTGGTCCCATGCAGGTGAGCATCGATTTCGCCGAGGAACACGCGCGCGGCTATCCCTACGAACGCAGCGGTTCCATCCGCCATGAGGTGTTCAGTCGACGCGGCGGTCTCTATTTCGGGACGATGCACCTGCTCGGCTATCCCGTGGACTATCCCTCACCGCTGTATCGCTTCGCCGATTTCAACGCCGGCTGGTACGCCAGCCGCAACGCCGCCTTCCAGAGCGCGGTGAGTCGGGCGTCCGGGGTCAAGCTGGCGCTGGACGGCGATCTGGTGGTGCCGGGCTCGCGGGCCCTGGGCGAGACCGAGCGCGCGGTGAATCGCCTGGCCCCGGCGCTGGGCCTGAGCGACATCGCCATCCGCCATGACCTGGAAGCGGGCAACACCGCAGAATTCGCTGAGACCGATCTCTATGCCAAGGTCTACGCCCTCGCCGAACGCAAGGCCGGCCGCACGCTGCCCCGCGCGGTACTGCCGGGCATCACCCTGGAGAGTCCGAAGATCACGCGCAACCTGACCACCGCCTGGTTCGCCCAGCGGGTCGAAGAGCGGTGGCAGCGTTGCCTGGGACGCGCCCGCCGCTGAGCGGGCCGGCAAGAGCGGAGCGGTGTCGCCTGGGAGATGAAGGTCGGTGGCAGGTATGGCAATTGGCCAGACTATTCGCCTACCATGGCACATTGATAGCGGCCTTGCGCCGCGCGGTTCTGGTGTAGTCCCCCTTGAGGTCCAGATGACCGATACCCCGCCTGGTTCCCGGTTGACGCTGATCGTCGATCAGCCTACCCCTGCAGCAAGTCTCCGCCTGCCGCCCCGCGAGCAGGCCAAGGCCCTGCGGCTGCTGCGTACCCTCGGTCTCGAAGCCGATACGCCGCCCGAGTTGGTGCTGGCCTGGCTGGAGCGACGTCAGGGCGGTTGCTCGCTGCCCGAGGCGGCGCGGCAGCTTGGCTTGGGCAATTGGCTGGGGGTCACCACCAGCCTGGCTGACCTGAGCCAAAATCTGGCGCGTTTCGAGGCAGCCTATGCCTTGGACAGCGTGCTCGCTTCCCTGGCTACCCTGACTCAGCAAGTGCCACCTGAATCCCGCTGACCCTGGCCGGTGCTGGGCGTCAGGTGCCAAGGCAGAGGGCGCCTAGCCCGCCTCGAGATTCACGCAGGTACGGCCACGGCCCTGCTGCTTGGCCTGATAGAGCCGCCGATCGGCCTCGTGGAGAAAGCCTTCCAGATTGCTGGCGATTCCGGCGAAGACGCCCGCACTGAACGACAGCGGCGGCGCGCCAGGCGCATAGTGCTGCGATTGGCAATAGCGTCGGAGCAGGTCCAGGGCCTGCTGCAACTGCTCCGGCGGCATACGGCTGACCACGGCGAATTCCTCGCCGCCCAGGCGACCGGTCAGGTCCTGGGGCAGGGTGCGTGCCAGCGCCTGGGCGAATATCAACAGGGCGCTGTCACCACTGGCATGGCCGTGCTCGTCGTTGATGCGTTTGAAGTGATCCAGGTCGAGCATGGCCACGCTCAGCGATCGCCCTTCGCACTGGGCCAGCCGGAACCACTCCAGGGCCTGCTCCTGGAAGGAACGGCGATTGCGCAGACCGGTCAGGGAGTCGTACTGGGCGGCATGGGTCAGCGCACGCAGCAGATCGCGCCGCTCCAAGGTGGACACCACCCGGCAGTTGAGCTCTTCCGGGCAGAAGGGCTTGCGCAGAAAGTCGTCGGCGCCCTGCTTGATGAATTTGGCGCTCAAGGAGCCCTTTTCGTCGGCGGACAGGCCAATGATGCAGAGGTCGTGGCGCCCCAGTTTCTGGCGCAACGTCTGGACCAGTTCGAAGCCGCTCAGCCCCGGCATGCTGTGGTCCACCACCAGCAAGTCGATATCCGGCTGCTCCTGCAGCAGGCGCAAGGCCTCATGGCCATCGTGGGCATCCAGCAACTGGTAGCGGTGCGGCCGGAGAACGTGGCGGATGTAGTTGCGGGTAGCGGTCGAGTCCTCGGCGATGAGGATCTTCACCTTCGCATTGTCTTCCAGGCGGCGCAGCAGGCGGAAGGCGAATTCGTAGGAGTACTGGCTTTCCTTGAGTACGTAGTCGACCACACCCTTGGTCAACAGGTCGTCACGCCGGCGTTCGTCGTAGGAGCCACTGAGCACGATGCAGGGCAGGCGATAGCGCAGCACCAGATCGACGCTCTCGCCATTGGGCCCATCGGGCAGATTGAGATCCACCAGAGCGGCGAAGAACAACTCGGCTGAGGTCTCCAGCATCACCTCGGCATCGGCCAGGGTGGCGCAGAACACCGGCTCGAAATCGCGCTGCTGACGAAAGAGATGCTCCAGGATCTTGAGGACCATGGGGCTATCTTCGATGACCAGAATTGAACGCACCGGCTGCTCCTGCAGAAACGATGATCGGCCGACGAAGGGTCCGGCACTGACTGGAAGCTCAGACTTTTTATGGCTATCGGCAGACCAGTCAGCAACTTGAAACGTCGCTGAACTCGTTCGGCTCGATCAAAGTCAAGGCTCTTCGAGCTGCTGGTAGAGCGGCAGCTGCAGTGCCTCGACGCGGGGCAACGGGCAGGAGAGTAGGTTGCCCTGTACCTTGTCGACATTCAAGGCCTTGAGCGCTCGCAACTCGGCAAAGGTCTCCACGCCCTCCGCGATGACCTCCTTGTGAGTCTCCTGGGCGAAGGCAATGATCGCCGAGGCCAGGGCGCGGCGATCGGCATCGTGGTCGATGTCGCGGACCAGGCTCATGTCCAGCTTGATCATGTCCGGGCGTAGCTTGAGGATATGCCTCAGGCTCGAATAACCGGCACCGGCGTCGTCGATGGCCAGCCGGACGCCTTGTGCCCGGAGTGGCCGCAGCTGGGCATGGAGAGCGTCGTAGTCCTCCACCTCGGCGTGCTCGGTGATCTCCAGCACCAGCCGCCCCGGGGCACTGCCCGCCAACAGTGCCGGCAACCGACCGCCGAGAATGGTCTGCGGTGAGCAATTCATGGTGAGGTAGGTGGCGTCCGGCAGGCTGTGCAATCCTTGCAGGGCATAGCGCATGGCGTTCTCTTCGAGTTCGTCGCCCAGGCCGATGGCGCTGGCTTCGGAAAACCACAGATCGGGGCTGCGTTGCGGCGGGCAATGGAAGCGCGACAGCGATTCCCAGCCGGCGATGCGCAAGTCCGCGAGATGATAGATCGGCTGATAGACGATACTGGGCTGGTGGGCGGCCACCGCGCCGCGGATGCGTTGGCGCATCTCCACTTGGCCGCGGCGACTGGACAGGTCCAGGCTGAGCCGGTCTGCCACCAGTTCGGCGAAGGTGCGCACCAGTTCCAGATCGCGCGGACTCAAGGTCGGATCGGGCTGGTACCTGAAGCAGCAGAACGTCCCATACAACTCGCCGTCGCTGAGTCTGACCGGCACGCTCAGATGTGCCCCGATGGGTACGCTGCGGGTCTCCGGGATCAGGCGCGTGGCACCCACGGCGCGGGTATCGGGAATCAACTCGGGCAGGTGGCCGGTCACTACCTGCTGACAATAGCCTTGGCTGAGGGGGATGACGTCGCCGGCCTTGAGGGGCGCCTTGGGCTCGGCGTCCACGTGGCGAAAGACGCGATCCTGCTGGCGAAATTCGGCGAGAAAGGCCACGTCCATGTCCAGGTGGGTGCGCAGGGCATGCAGCACCTTGTCGATATAGCCCTTGCTGCTCAGGTCACTGGTATCCAGGCCGACCACATCCAACAACTCGGTACTCGATTCCCTCATGTCCTCACTCCAGGGAAACTGCGACCTGAATCAGTGTAGAGGCTGAAGTGATTTTGTCAGTCAAATGACGTCAAGCGAGTTGGGCTAGCGTCGAGCGTCGTACCAGGCCTCGAAGGCTGGCAGGGCCATCGGTCGAGCCAGCAGATACCCCTGAACCTCTTCGCAGCCGGCCTCCTGTAAGAAGGCCAGTACCTCTTCCGTCTCGATCCCTTCGGCGACGCTGCGATAGCCCAGTTTGGCGACCAGGGCGAGCAACGCCCTGACCACCTCTTGCTTGCGCGAGTCGATGGGCAGGTCATGGATCAACGAGCGGTCCAGTTTCACGCTGGTAACGGGCAGTTCGTACAGATAGGCGAAGTTGCTGTAGCCACTGCCGAAGTCGTCGATGGCGATCTCCACACCCAGCGTGCGCAGGGCATGCAGCTGGGCGATGGCTACCGGGTTGCGACGCAGCCATTCGCCTTCGGTGATTTCCACCTCCAGGCGCTGCGGGTCCACGGCGTGGTGCTGGCAGGTGGAACTCAGCAGGTCGACCAGGTTGCCTTCTTCGAAGTCCCGTGGCGAGAGATTGAGCGACAGCCGTCCGTGATAGCGCTCCCCCCAGCATGCGAGCTGGGCGATGGCGGTGCGGATCACCCAGCGTGTCACGGTATGGATCAGCGCGGTCTTCTCGATCGCCGGGATGAAGTCGCCCGGCGCGATCGGGCCCAGCTCTGGATGATTCCAGCGCAGCAAGGCTTCGGCGCTGAGCAGGGTGCGCCCGGGCAGGGCGCAGCGTGGTTGGAACGCCAAGCTGAAATCGCCGCGTTCGAGGGCTTCGGGGATCTGCCGCATCAGTTGGAAGATCCGCTGGAATGCCTCGTCCTGGAAACGTTCGTGGAGGCTCCAACGCTGGCCGTCGGCAGTGGCCTGATCGACCGCCACCATGCCCTTACGCAAGAGATCGCGGACGTCGTCCGTTCTCAGCATGAAGGGCACCACGCCGGCCTTGACCGGTGGATCTATGGGTACCCGGTCGGCCTGGACCGGTACTCGCAATTGCGCGATCAGCGTATCGAGCAGCGGTGAGTAGGCGCAGTCGCCCGGCAGTAGGAAGGCAAATCTCTTGGTGTCCACGTGGTAGACCTTGGCCTGCTCACCCAGTGCATCGCACAGGCGCAGGGCCAGGGAGCGCAGAAAGGCTTCGAAGGGCCACATGCCCTGTGCCAGGATCAACTGTTCCTTCCAGTTGGCTTCCAAGGGGTCGACCAGCACCAGCAGGCGTCGCTCGCCCGGATAGAGTTCGGCCAATTGCGCAACATCGGCCTGGAACTGCTGCCGATTGGGCAGGCCGCTGACCGGGTCGCGGCGGCGCAGGTGCTGGCGCAGGGCGATGAGACGCATCACCTGCACGGCGAAGTCGTCCAGTCGCTTGCGTTCCACGGCGTTCAGCTCGCGCGGCCGGTTGTCGAGGATGCATAGACTGCCGATGGCGTAGCCGCCTTCGGTGATCAGGGCCGAACCGGCATAGAAGCGGATGTGCGGTGGCCGCACCACCAGGGGGTTGTGGCTGAAGCGGACATCGCAGCGCGCGTCACTGATCTCCATCCGGCCATCGGCTTCCTGGATGGTATGGGCGCAGAAGGCATCTTCCAGCGGCATCTGCGCAAGGTCGAAGCCGACCCGAGACTTGAACCACTGGCGATCGCGATCCACCAGGCTGATCAGGGCGGTGGGCACGTCAAAGCTGCTGGCCACCAGTTCGCAGAGATGATCGAAGTCTTCTGCGGGCGCGGAGTCGAGCAACTCCAGCGCATGCAGTGCATTGAGGCGGTCGTCTTGATGCTGCAGTGAATCGGCCATCGGACTATCTCGCGGTGGGCGCTACGCCCAGGCGGAGCAAGTACATCTCAAGGTGCTCTGGCTGGCTAACCGGATATAGTCGCGAGCGAGAGGTAGGGTTACTGAGCATATCGCGCGATGATGGTAATACTTTAATAAGGCGTTTCCCTGCAGGTCGTTCGCTCGGTTGCCGGAGTAGAGTCGATGACTGCACCTCTGGTAATCGCCCAGGTCGAACCTGCTTCTTCTCCATGGTTGCCATCATGACCGTCACCTGCCTGTTCGACATCAACGAAACCATACTGGATATGTCCGCCCTGGATGGGCTGTTCACCGAACTGTTCGGCGATCCACACAGCCGCGTGCTGTGGTTCGCCCAGACCCTGCAGAACGCCATGACCGCCGAACTCTGCGGCCGCCACGCGCCCTTCGCGACCCAGGGCCAGGCGGCTCTGGACATGCTCGGCGAGCGACTTGGGCGGCCGGTCGGGGCCGCTGACAAACAGCGGGTGGCAGATGCGCTCAAGTGTTTGCCGGCCCATCCCGACGTGCGCCCCGCGCTCGATTTCGCCCGCGAGCACGGCGTACGCTGCATCGCCTTTTCCAACAATGCCCGGAGCGCTACCCAGGCGCAACTCGCGGCTGCCGGATTGGCCGATGGCTTTGCCGCCATCCTTTCCGCCGAAGACGCCGCAGCCCTCAAGCCCGCCACCGTCACCTACCGTCAGGCGGCAGCCACCCTCGGTCAGCCCGCCGACACCCTGTGGCTGATCGCCGTGCATGCCTGGGACATCGCCGGTGCCCAGGCGGCAGGACTCAAGGGCGCCCTGGTGCGGCGGACCGCCGAACAAGTGGCCAACCCCTTGGCGCCGCCCCTGGTCACGGGGCGCGATCTGCCAGAGGCAATGGCGCTCATTCTGGCGCATGAAGGCCGCCGCTAGCGAGCAGCCGTGCTAACGTCCGCGCCAGCGCCGGGGTGGTCCCGGTTTTCCAAGACAGTGAGAGTCGTCCCCCATGACGGATACCCTAGCCCGGCTGCGCGCCGGCGAACTGGCCGGGGCCACGCGCCTGACCCTGCGCGCCGACCTGACCGAGTTTCCCGAAGAGATCTACGCCCTGGCCGACAGCCTCGAGATCCTGGACCTCTCCGATAACCAACTGACCCGCCTGCCCGCCGACCTGGGACGGCTGCACCGGCTGCGCATCCTGTTCTGTTCGGGCAATCCCTTCAGCGAATTGCCCGAGGTACTGGGGACCCTGCCGAATCTTGAGATGATCGGCTTCAAGGCCTGCCAGCTGCAGCGGGTCAGCGCTGCGGCGCTACCCCCCAGATTGCGCTGGCTGATTCTCACCGATAACCAGATCCAGGCCTTGCCGGAAGCGCTCGGCGAAAGGCCGGCGCTACAGAAGCTGATGCTGGCCGGCAACCGCCTCGAGGCCTTGCCCGCGTCCATGGCCAGCCTGCACCAGCTGGAGTTGCTGCGGCTGTCGGCGAATCGGTTCACGGCGCTGCCGTCAGCCATTCTCGACCTGCCGCGTCTGACCTGGCTGGCCTATGGCGACAATCCGCTGGGCGCCGCCCGCGAGCAGGCGGTCCGCACCCAGGCGGCGCGTCAGCAGCGCATCGCCTGGCGCGACCTGGTTCTCGGCGAACGGCTGGGGGAGGGGGCCTCCGGTATCATCCATCAGGCGCTCTGGCAATCGCCCAGTGGCCCGCGCGAGGTCGCCGTCAAGCTGTTCAAGGGCAGCATGACCAGCGACGGCACTCCGGAAAGCGAAAGCGCCGCCAGCCTCAGCGCCGGTGCCCACCCCTGGCTGATCGGTGCCCTCGGCGATTTGGCCGAGCATCCCGAGCAGCGCAGCGGTCTGGTGCTGGAGCTGGTGGAGCCGGCCTTCGGCAACCTGGCCGGCCCGCCCAGCTTCACCACCTGCAGCCGCGACGTCTATCCAGAGGACACCCGCTTCACCGCCGCTGCCGTGCGGGACATGGCCGGCGGCATGGCCAGCGCCCTGGCGCACCTCCACGCCCATGGACTGGTGCATGGCGACTTCTATGCCCACAACATCCTCTGGGATGGTGGCGCCCGCTGCCTGCTCGGCGACTTCGGTGGCGCCTCGCTGTTACCCGAGGATGCCCGCCAGGCCGCACGGTTGCAGCGCTTCGAGAGTCGCGCCTTCGGCATCCTGCTGGCAGAGTGGCTGGCGCGTTGCAGCGAGCCGGTCGATCCGGCGCTGATGGCCTTGGCTGAAGAGTGCCAGCAAAGCGCCCTGGACAAGCGACCGTTGCTCGCTGAGGTGGAGCGGCGCCTGAAGGACTAAGCCAGGGCCCAATCCACCGCGGCCAGGGCATGCAGGTGGGTGGTGTCGAACAGCGGCACCGCGCTGTCGCTCTGGTCCACCAACAACATGATCTCGGTGCAGCCGAGCACTATGCCCTCGGCGCCCCGGGCGACCAGTTCGGCGATGATCGCGCGATAGGCATCGCGCGAGGCCGGATGGATCTCGCCACGCACCAGCTCCTCGTAAATGACGCTATGTACGGTCTGGCGCTGCGCCGGCTCGGGCACCAGCACCTCCAGGTCGAAGCCTTGTGCCAGCCGCTCGCGATAGAACGCCTGCTCCATGGTGAAGGCCGTCCCCAGCAGGCCGATGGTCTTGAGCCCCTGGGCGCGGATCGCCGCACCCGTGGGGTCGGCGATGTGCAGCAAGGGCAAGGGCGTGGCCGCCTCTATCTCCGCCGCCAGGCAGTGCATGGTGTTGGTGCAGAGCACCAGTGCCGCGGCGCCCCCGGCGGCCAACTGTTGCGCATGGCGCTGCAGACGCTGCCCCAGCGTTGCCCAATCACCGGCATGCTGCAGAGCGGCGATCTCGGCGAAATCCACCGACAGCAGCAGGCAGGCCGCCGAATGACTGCCCCCCAGCCGGCGACGGACTTCTTCGTTGAGGATGCGATAGTAGTGAGCCGAACTCTCCCAGCTCATGCCGCCCAACAGGCCCAGGGTACGCATAGGTCTTCTCGCTTTGATCAAAAAAGCATCTTGCCAGGCGGGTGGTACGACCAGTGAGAGGCAGTGACCGCCGGATCGGGCGGTACAGTCGGGGTGGCGCTCAGGTCCGGGCGGCCAGGTGGCAGCCGCGTTGACCTCCGCTATGCTTGCAAAAGGCCACTCCCGGCCTTGGAGGTGATCGTTATGCTGAAAGCGCTGTTCACCGCGGTAGCCCTGACCGTCTTCGTGTCTGCCAGTGTCCAGGCGGCGCCCTGTCGGGATGCCCAGGGCAAGTTCGTCAAATGCGAGGCGACCAAGACCAAGGCCGCGCAGTGCAAGGACGCCAAGGGTAAGTTCGCCAAGTGCGGCACGCCCGGAGCCAAGCCGGTCAACTAGAGGAAGCGTTCGCTGCCCGAAGGTCATGCACGGGTATGATCTTCGGGCGTTCTGGTCGTGTTTCAGGCCACCTTGAAGCGGCCGACCATTTGATTCATCCGTACAGCCAATTGCGATAGTTCACTGCTGGCCGTGGCGGTCTGGCTGGCGCCTGCGGCGCTCTGCACCGACAGGTCGCGGATGGTCACCAGCGCCCGGTCGACTTCCCGGGCGACATGGGCCTGCTCTTCGGCAGCCGTAGCGATCAGGGTGGTGCGCTCGGAGATGCCGGTCACGGCGGTGGTGATGAGCGTCAATGACTGCTCCGAATCCCGCGCCAGGGTCAGGGTGCGCTGAGCGAGGCCGGCAGTGGCGTTCATGGTGTTGACCGCCTCGCTACTACCACGCTGGACCTGACTGATGACGGATTCGATCTCCTGCGTCGACTGCTGGGTCCGTTGCGCCAAGGCGCGAACCTCGTCGGCGACCACGGCGAAACCACGACCGGCATCGCCTGCACGAGCGGCTTCGATGGCGGCATTGAGGGCCAGCAAGTTGGTCTGCTCGGCCACTCCGCGGATCACTTCCAGCACCGTGGTGATGTTGCCGACATCATGAGCCAGTTGCTGGATGCGGCTGCTGCTGTCAGTGACGTTGCCATTGAGCGCTTCGATGGCATGGACGGTCTGTTCGACACTGGCTCTGCCCTGGCGCGAGGCGGTATCGGAGTTGCGTGCTTCGCTCGAGGTGCTTTCGGCGTTGCGAGCGACTTCTTCCACCGCGGCAGTCATCTGGTTGACGGCGGTAGCGGCCTGCTCGATTTCCTGGTTCTGCTGATTCAGACCACGATTGGCGTCTTCGGTCACCGCGTGCATCTCGCTGGCCGCCGCCGCCAGCTGGATCGCGGAATCGCTGATCTGCTGCAGGGTCTGCACCAGATTGCTGCGCATCCGCTCGAAACTCAGGCTGAGCTGATGGATCTCATCGCGACCGTCATCCTGCCATGCCTGCATCAGGTCGCCGTTGGCGATACTTTCGGCCACCATCATGCTGCGGCGGACCGGCACGACCAGGCTCAGGGTGAAGCGCCAGGCGATCAGCAGGGTCATCGCCAGAGCCAGAACCATGCTGGCGATGACGTAGGTGAGGCTCTGTTCATACAGGCTGGTGGCCTCGTGACCGACCTGGGTGGCTTGCCCACGGTTGGCCTTGATCAAGTCCTGGACTTTGGTCAGTAGCGGTTCGCTGAGCGGTCGGAAGCTCTGAGTCACCGCCGCCTGGGCGGCCTGCATGCCATTGCTCTCCGACTGACGCAGGACCTCATCCAAGGCCGTGTGCCAGGGGCCGACGAGCTGGAGAAGCTCTTGATAGGCCTGGCGTTCATGTTCACCACTTATCAGTGGTTGGTAATCCTGCACCCCTTGGGAAAAGGCCTCGCGTTCCTGCTTGAGCCGCGCCTGGGTGGTACGTAGCAGCTCGGCATCGTTGGTGGAGATGAATCTCAGGGTTTCCAAGCGGATGCGCATGATGCTGGATTCGAGATAGGCGGCCTGTATAACGCTGGGCAGGGTGTTCTTTTCGACGCGCTGTTCGCTGTCACGCAGTTTGCCAATCTGCAATAGGCTGAAGCTGCCGAGGACGACCAGTAGTACGGCGAAGCTGGTGAAACAAAGTAATGCTCGCGTCCCGATTTTAAGATTACGTAGCGACATCTTTCAGTCCTCGATAACGATGGCAAGGTTGAAAGCAATGTTTCAAAAAAGACGGCGCCTGAGACGTTCGTTCCGATGAGAGCCTATGAATAGACCGACAGCCGGTATTTTCTGTAAAAGTTACCCATTGACTTCAGTCTGGCAATTTAGTGGCGCTGCTTTTTTGTCGCAAAAAACCTTGGAAAGACTGATTCTGCATGGTGATTGGGGACGGTGCGTTAGGCGCTGGGAAGCAGGCTTGAATGCTCTGGATTGGCGCTGATGAAGGCGGTAAGCCAGAAAGAAAGTCAGCTGGTAGCACAGTCGGCCAACAGCGTAATTGAAAGATTGTTAAAAGGACGATCCGGCTTTTTGCAAAGCTTCAAGGTAGGGCTGAGATGGTTATTAAGAGGCGTCAGGGTTAGCTTCAGCTAGTGTGCTGTTTCAGAAGTTACCGGTGCAATGTCGGCGGCGTTTTTTCGCGGCGGAGATGGACCTTCCTTGCCTGCCTTGCCACTCCTCGCGAATTATTGCGCGAACTTCTGAAACACCAAACCAGATAATCGTGTTCGGACCGGCTGTTCTAAAAAAGTGTCGACGGTAAAATAATAAGTTGTTTGCGCCAGAGCGTGCGCAACACCTTAGAAAGTGACCGCCCTGGCTGTTCAAACCGTTCTCACGTATCGCGCTGTGCCGACCCCGGTTCCGACCAGGCGCGATGACGCTCGGCCTGCTGGGCTTCGCTCTCCACGCGGTTGAGCACCTCGCCTTCGTGTTGCACCTCGGGACCGCCTCCGTAGACGTGATCGAGCCCCTGCATCAAGGCCGCGTAGCCCTGCGCGGCTACCTGTGCCGGATCATTCTTCGGGCCGGTGCCGACGTTGGTATCGTCTTCACCGGCGCGATGGAAGAAATTGGTATCGGTCTGACCGGGCATCAGTACCGTGAGGGTGACACCACTGTCCTTGAGTTCGTTGCGCACGGCGAAGGCGAAGGAGTTGATGAAGGCCTTGGAGGCGCCGTAGACGGCCTCGAAGGGAATGGGCGCCGTGGCCGAGATGGAAGAGGTGAAGAGTACCCGGCCGCGACCAGCGGCTACCATTTCCGGCAGCACCAGCTTGGCCAGGTGGACGGTCGACATCACGTTGAGCTGGATCAGCGCCATCTCGTCTTCCAGGCGCGTCTGGCCGACGAAGGCACCGCCCAGGCCGACTCCGGCGTTGAGCACCAGCACGTCCAGCGGGCGTCCCTGGCGGCGCAGGAAGCGATAGGTTTCTTCCACCCCTACGGCGGTGCGCAGGTCGGCTGCATGGCTCCACACCTTGACCCCCAGGGCGCGTAGTTCACGCTCGGCGGCGTCGAGGCCGTCGCCGCGGGAGACCAGCAGCAGATCATGGCCATGGCGGGCCAACTGCTTGGCCAGTTCGAAGCCGATGCCGCTGGAGGCACCGGTCACGGCGGCCAGCGGCCGGGATACGTTGTTCATGTTGAAATCCTCTGCACGTCTGTTGTTGCTGGGATCGCCACGGATGCCTCGCGCTCCCGAGGGCCGACGGGTGACCCGATCAGGCATGGCATAATCGCCACGCCATTCGGAGGAGACAAGCGATGCAACCTGCGGATCTGGAAGCCCTGGTGACCTGGACCATGCCCTACGGCAAGTATGCCGGCCGCCTGCTGGCCGATCTGCCGGGTCACTACCTCAATTGGTTCGCCCGCAGCGGCTTTCCAAAGGGTGAGTTGGGCCGGCTGCTGGCGCTGATGCAGGAGATCGACCACAACGGTCTCAAGCCGCTGCTCGACCCCTTGCGGCGGCGTTAGGCGAGTGAGCGGCGCATATCGATATGGGGGATACCATCCTCGTCGTACACCGCCGAGCAGGACGTGAAGCCATAGCGGCCATAATAGGCCTGCAGATGGGCCTGGGCGGAGAGGAATAGCGGGCGCCCCGGCCAGCGCTCGGCGCAGGCGCGCAGGGCTTCTTCCAGCAGTCGGTGGCCGAGCCCGCTGCCGCGGCCTTCTGGTGCCACGATCACCCGGCCGATCACCACCTCATCTCGTACGGCGCCGAGCAGGCGCAAATAGGCGTGCAACTCGCCGGCCCGCCAGCCGAACAGGTGCCAGACGTCTGCCGCCAGGTCCAGGCCGTCGGGGTCGGGATAGACGCATTGCTGCTCCACCACGAAGACCCGCGCGCGCAGTACCAGCGCCGCGTAGAGTTCGGCGGGAGTCAGGACTTGGGCAGCGCGGCACGACCAGTCGATGGTCATGTTCAGTCCTTGCGCCGGCCAGACATGAAGCGGAAGCGATTGCGGTTCAGCAGGACATAGCCGGTCAGTTGCACGCCCACGGCGAAGACCAGACTACGTATCGTGCCGGGCTCGGTGGGGCGCGGTCCCTGGTAGAGGCCATAGAGCGCGAAGGCGACGCCCAGCAGACCGAGGATGAAGAAGATCAGACCGATCTTGGTCAGGCGGGGAAGGTTACGCAGATTCATGGGCACGTCGTCGGAGGCAAAGCCCGCCACGCTAACCGCCCGGGCGGGGCTTGTCGAGCCGGTAGGCAGTCGCTCCTCGCTGGGCTACCGTGATTCGACGGCACCTGGACAGTTGGGAGGAGAGCCATGTTCAGCCATGTTCAACTGGGCGCGCGCGATCTGGAGCGCCTGACCGCTTTCTACGACAGCGTATTGCACGAACTCGGCCTGGTACGGATGCCGACGGAAGACGACGGCGGCCCGCCTGGTTGCGGCTGGCAGCGGCCAGGGCGGCAGTGGCCACAGTTCTATGTACAGCTGCCGTTCAATGGTTTGCCCGCTTCCTGGGGCAACGGCGTGCAGGTGAGCTTCGCCGCGCCCTCGCTGGCGGCGGTCGAGGCGGCTTGGCACCGGGCGCTGCAACTGGGTGGTAGCGATGAGGGGGCACCGGGGGTGCGGCCTGGCTATGGGCCGGACTTCTATGCCGCCTACTGCCGCGATCCGGAAGGCAACAAACTATGTTTCGTCCATGCCGAGGGGCTGGCGGGCGCTTGCGACTGACGCCCTGCGGCCGTTGATCTAGGTATTGCCTGCCAGGGCAACGGCGTCGGTACGCGCCGCCATGATGAAGTCGTTGCGGTGCAGGCCCCTGATGTTGTGCGTCCACCAACTCACCGTCACGGCGCCCCATTCGGTGAGCAGGGCCGGGTGATGGTCTTCGTCCTGGGCTTCGCGACCGACGCGATTGGTGAAGTCCAGCGCCTCCAGGAAATTGCTGAATGGGTAGCGACGCTCCAGGCGGGCGATGCCGTCGCGGCTGACCAGTGTCCAGCCGGGTACCGCCTTGAGCAGTTCGGCACTGGCTTGATCGCTCAGGGGCGGCTCGTTGGAACGGCAGGGAACGCAATGGGAATGGGCGAGATCGGTCATGGATACTCCGGACAGGGGGAAGAATCGCGCAGGGTGTAGCCTAGCAGGCCTGTCGCTCAACGCCTGGCGCCCCGTCCGACCATGGTCGAATGGCTCAAAGCGGGTGCGCGCCGTACAACGGACGACAACAAGAACAACAGTTTCCCGCCGAGGAGATCATCCCATGAGTGCCGCTTTTTACCCGGTCCGCGCGGAAGCCGCTTCCCGGACCCTGACCGATGAGGTCGCCTATCGTCGCCTGTACCAGCAGTCCATCCTCAATCCGGATGGCTTCTGGCGCGAGCAGGCCCAGCGCCTGGACTGGATCAAGCCCTTCACCCGCGTCAAGCAGACCTCCTTCGACGACCATCGCGTCGACATCCAGTGGTTCGCCGACGGCACCCTGAATGCCTCCTACAACTGCCTGGATCGTCATCTGGAAACCCGTGGCGACCAGACCGCCATCATCTGGGAAGGCGACAATCCGGCCGACAGCCGCCACATCACCTATCGCGAACTGCATCGCGAAGTCTGCCAGTTGGCCAACGCCCTGCGCGGCCAGGACATCCACCGCGGCGACGTGGTGACCATCTACATGCCGATGATTCCCGAGGCGGTAGTGGCCATGCTGGCCTGCGCCCGTATCGGCGCGGTGCATTCGGTGGTGTTCGGCGGCTTCTCTCCCGAATCCCTGGCGGGCCGCATCAGCGACTGCCAATCCAAGCTGGTGATCACTGCCGACGAAGGCGTACGCGGCGGCCGCAAGATCCCGCTCAAGGCCAACGTCGACGAGGCCCTGACCAACCCGGCCACCCACTCGGTGCACAAGGTGATCGTCTGCAAGCGCACCGGCGCCGACATCGCTTGGCACAGTCATCGCGACGTCTGGTACAACGACATCACCTCGGTGGCCCCGGAGCACTGCGAGCCCAAGGAGATGTCGGCCGAGGCGCCGCTGTTCATCCTCTATACCTCGGGTTCCACCGGCAAACCCAAGGGCATCCTGCACACCACCGGTGGCTACCTGACCTACGCCGCCCTGACCCACGAGCGGGTGTTCGACTATCGTCCCGGCGAGGTCTACTGGTGCACCGCCGACGTCGGCTGGATCACCGGTCACAGCTACATCGTCTACGGCCCGCTGGCCAACGGCGCCACCACTCTGCTGTTCGAGGGCGTGCCCAACTACCCGGACGTGACCCGCATGGGTCAGGTCATCGACAAGCACCAGGTCAACATCCTCTACACCGCGCCCACCGCCATCCGCGCCATGATGGCCCAGGGCGACGCCGCCATGCGCGGCATCGATGGCAGCAGCCTGCGCCTGCTCGGCTCGGTGGGCGAACCCATCAACCCCGAGGCCTGGCACTGGTACTACAAGACCGTGGGTCAGGAGCGCTGCCCCATCGTCGATACCTGGTGGCAGACCGAGACCGGCGGCATCCTCATCAGCCCGCTGCCCGGCGCCATCGGCCAGAAGCCCGGTTCGGCCACGCGGCCATTCTTTGGCGTCCAGCCGGCGCTGGTGGACAACGAGGGCAACCTGCTCGACGGCGCCGTGGAAGGCAACCTGGTGATCCTCGACTCCTGGCCGGGCCAGTCGCGCTCCATCTATGGCGACCACGACCGCTTCGTCGACACCTACTTCAAGACCTTCAAGGGCATGTACTTCACCGGCGACGGCGCCCGTCGCGACGAAGACGGCTACTACTGGATCACCGGTCGGGTCGACGACGTGCTCAACGTCTCCGGCCACCGCATGGGCACCGCCGAGATCGAGAGCGCCCTGGTGGCCCATCCCAAGGTCGCCGAGGCCGCGGTGGTGGGCATGCCCCACGACCTCAAGGGCCAGGGCATCTATGTCTACGTCACCCTCAACCAGGGCGAGGAGGGCAGCGAAGCCTTGCGCCAGGAACTCAAGCAGTGGGTGCGCAAGGAAATCGGCCCCATCGCGACTCCGGATGTCATCCAGTGGGCGCCGGGCCTGCCCAAGACCCGCTCCGGCAAGATCATGAGACGCATCCTGCGCAAGATCGCCGTCGGTGAATACGATGCCCTGGGTGACATCTCCACCCTGGCCGATCCGGGCGTGGTCCAGCACCTGGTCGGTACCCACCAGCAGATGAGCCAGGCCGTCGCCTGATTCCCTTGCGTCCCCAACCGCCCGCTATCGATCCGGTAGCGGGCGGTTTCTTTTGGGGGCCGTGAACCTCATGTAAGGAGTTGTCGCCAGGGTAAAAGCCGCGGCCTCTCGCTGGCGCTAGAATCGCGCCAGCCGGCGGATGGGACGGCGCTCTGGTCTGCCTCTGGCCCAAAGGCCGGGACAGCGTCGCCGCTGCGGCGTACCATGCGTGCCACCCCACAAGGGTTTCATGGCGCGCGGTCCCGGATCGGTCCGCACCCCGTTCTCGACAGGAAGCCAGACGTTAGATGACCACCCGCATCGCCTTTCTGCTTTGGCCCGACGTCCGTCCGCTGACCGTGGGCCTGGTCGAGGAAGCGTTGGAACTCGCCGCCCGTCAATCGAGCGATTCGCCCTACGAGGTGCGCTTCCTACAAGCCGCCAGCGAGTTGCAGCCACGCCTGCCGGGCGGACACTGGGAAGGACAACTGGAGCGGCTGGATCGTCTCTTCGTGCTGGCTGACGAGCCGCCGCGCTCTCTGCCGCCGCCGCTGGCCGCTGCCCTGCGCCAGAGCGCCCGGGCCGGTGTGGTCCTGGGCGGTTTCTCCGCTGGCGTCCAGGTGCTGGCCCAGTTGGGGCTGCTCGATGGTCACCGCGCCGCCGTGCACTGGCGCTGGCTCGAGGAATTCAGCGAGCAGCATCCCAAGGTCATCGCCACCCATCACCTCTACGAATGGGACCGTGATCGCCTGACCGCCTGCGGTGGCCTGGCCATCCTCGATCTGTTGCTGGCCATGATCGGCCGTGATCGGGACGCGGAGCAGGCGGGCGCCATCGCTGAGGAGCTCATCGTCGAGCGCCTGCGCGAAGGCAGCGAGCGGCAGCGGATTCCGCTGAAGAATCGCCTCGGTTCGAGCCATCCCAAGCTGACCCAGGCGGTGATGCTGATGGAGGCCAATATCGAGGAGCCCCTCACCACCGACGAGATCGCCCAACACGTCTGCGTCTCGCGCCGGCAATTGGAGCGGATCTTCAAGCAATACCTGGCCCGGGTGCCCAGCCAGTACTACCTGGAGCTGCGGCTGAACCGGGCGCGCAAGATGCTGACCCAGACCAGCAAGTCCATCATCCAGATCGGGCTGTCCTGCGGGTTCTCTTCGGGGCCGCATTTCTCCAGCGCCTATCGCAATTTCTTCGGTGTCACGCCCCGCGATGATCGCAACCAGCGGCGTGGTGCCAGCGGTGAAGGCAGCATGGTAGCGGAGCGCTAACGCGCTTCAGCTCAGAGTTTCCGGTGTCGTCTCATCCAGCCAGACGCTCAGGCGGTTGGCCGGTAAGGGCGAGCCGCAATAGAAGCCCTGGATCTCGTCCGCCGCCAACGGCCGCAGCAGGCGCAGGTGTTCGGTGTCTTCCACCCCTTTCAGGGTGACCTTCAGCCGCAGCGAGCGGCCGAGGTCGATCAGGGCGCGGACCACGGCGCAGTCCTCGGGACCACGGTCGCGCCTCGCGATGAGACTGCGATCGAGGCGGATGCCGTCCAGCGGATAGCTGCGCAGATGGGCCAGCGAACAGATTCCGGAACCGAAGTCATCCAGGCACAGGCGTACGCCCAGCCCCTTGAGCGCGGCCAGGGTGTTGGCGACGTCCGCTGCCGGATCGAGCAGGGTGCGCTCGGTGAGTTCCAGTTCCAGGCGCTGCGCGGCCAGGCCGCTGCGGTACAGGGCCTCGGCCACGGTCTGTACCGGATCCTCGTTGGCATGGAATTGCTGCGGCGACAGGTTCACCGACACCGAGAGGTGTTCCGGCCAGCCCTGGGCATCGTGACAGGCGGTTTCCAGTACCCAGCGACCGAGCCGCTGGGCCAGGCCTGCATCCTCGGCCAGGGCGAGGAAGTCCAGGGGTTCCAGCAGGCCTTGGCTGGGGTGTTCCCAGCGTACCAGGGCCTCGAAACCACTGAGGCTGCCGTCGTCCAGGCGCCGCCGGGGCTGGTAGTAGAGGCTGAGCTGGTCGTCACGCAAGGCCTGGCGCAGATCCTGCTCCAGCTGACGGCGCAGCAGGACCTGTTCGTTCATGGCGGGCTCATGGAAACGCCAGGTGCTGCGTCCAGCGGCCTTGGCCTGGTAGAGGGCGATATCGGCCAGGCGCAGTAATTCGGCAGGGATACCGGTATCGCGCGGCGCCAGGGCTACGCCGATGCTGCTGCCGATGAATACCCGTTGTTCGCCGAGGCGGAAGGGCTGGCGCAACTGTTCCACCAGCCGCCGACAGAGATCGGCGATGGCGCCCGGCGCACGCTCGCCGCTGAGCACCACGCAGAATTCGTCGCCGCCCAGGCGCGCCACCAGGTCGGTCGCGGTCACGTTCTGCCGCAGCCGTTGCGCCGCCTCCTGCAGGACCTGATCGCCCGCCGCATGCCCCAGGGCGTCGTTGACCGTCTTGAAGCGATCCAGGTCCAGGCTGAGCAGCGCCAGCGGCTGGGGTTCCGGTCCTTCCAGATGCGTCGCCAGGAACTGATGCAGGCGATGCCGGTTGGGCAGGCCGGTCAGGGGATCGTGCCAGGAGAGGTGCTGCACCTGGGCCAGGGCTTCGATCTCGTCGGTCAGGTCGGTGACGGTGCCGCGGTAGCCGCCTTCGGGAATGGCCCGGGCCGCCACCCGGCAGGTGCGCTCACGACCTTTGCCGTCCAGGTAGTGGCAGATCAGCGGCGGCCGTGGCTTGCGTTCGTGATGGTGGCCGGCCAGCCAGTGGGCGAGGGTATCGGCATGGGGGGTCAGCAGTTCGTTGAGTGGCCGGCCCAGCCAGCGGTTGGCGGCTTCGCCGGTGACCTCGGCGAAGCGCTCCGATACGTAGACCAGCTGCAAGTCGACGTCGACTTCCCAGAGCCAGTCCGAGGTAGCCTCGGCGATGTCGCGAAAACGGCGTTCGCCGTTGGCCAGTTCGGCGCGACTGGCCAGCAGATCGTCGTACTGGGCATCCAATTGCCGCGCCGAGACCAGTGCCTGGCGCAGCAGCCAGATCATGCCCAGCATGAGGATCAAGACCCCCCCACCGAACAGCGGCAGGGTCTGTTGCATCAGCCATAGACCCGGACGTGGCGGCCGCCACGTCAGGCTGTAGTGGGAGTTCGGCAGTTGCCAGCTGGGGCGACCCTTGGTGGGGGTAGTGGTGACGGTAAGGGACGGCAGGCCATTGGCTTCGCTGAGTTCGGCCAGTTTGCTCGGACTCAGGACATCGACGAAGACCAGCACCGACAGCGGCGGATCGATCTCGCGAGGCCCGCTATGACCTCCCGGGGTAATGGCGGCGGCCGCTACCAGTGCGGGCATGCCGGCTACGGATAGCACCGCGGAGACGCTGCCGTCGCGGGCATCGGGACTGCGTGCCGCCGCCAGCAGGCCGGCGACATTGCCTTCCAGCCAGTTGGCGGTCGCCGGGTCGGCGATCTGGCCGTCGAGCAGGCGGTAACGTGGGCGGTCCTGGCCATCGAACACCAGGACCCCTTCGTAACCATAGACCCTGAACAGGGCCGAGCCGAGATTGTTCTGCTCGAACGCCCAGTCCAGGTCGAGGTTCTGGTGGAGGCGGCGGTAGCCTTCCTCCCACTTGCTGTAGTCGATGATGTTGCGGGCGACTTCTTCGTCGAGGCGGGTGAAGGTCCGCTCTACGGTTTGCTCCGTGCGCTGGGCGACCCCGGCGTCCTGCCGCATGGCGTTGTCCACCAGCAGGTAGCAACCCAGGCCGATCAGGCCCAGGAGCAGGACGCACAGGGCTGGAAACAGCCGGAGGATCAAGGTATGGCCCCGGCGGCGTGGTGCGGTGCCTTGGGCGACTAAAGATGATGGCATGCCTGAACCCTGGCTGAGTGAGCGTTCCTATGCCTGTGCTACGACCACCGAGACCGCTGGATGCTCAAGCGAAGCGAATGAAACCTTAGCGCTGCCAGACTAGCCGCTGCTGGTGCGCGCCGCTGAACATAAAGAGGAAGATGCCAAGGGCATCGCGCTAATGGCGCTTGGAAAGCGGCGGCCTAGGTAGGGTTCCCTGCGCCACCGTAGAAAGCGCAGCCCTGCCAGGCTTCGCCGTTGATACGCAATTCGGCCTGCAGCGATTGCACGGTGCCGGTGCGACCATCCACGCAGCGCCGTGGACTGATCCACAATTCGACCTTCTCGCCGTTGGCCTCGGTGGACAGCGCCCGCATGCCGCCGGGTAGTTCTTCCTGCAGATAGGGGAGGGCGCGGCGTTGTTGGCCGCTGGTACTGATCAGCATGCCCTGGTTGCTGACCTGGACGCTCCAGTCCGGACCATGGCCGCCAGCGCTCATCGCGGTGCGCTTGAAGTTCGGATCGCTGCAGCCGGGGCCGGTGTATTGCACACGATAGACCTCGGTGACGGCGAAGACGCCCTGGGCACCGTCGTGGCCGCCGGACTTCACCTTGCCGCGCAGATCGGCGAACAGCGAAGCGGCACCGCTATCGGCGGCCAATTCGTGGGCATCGCGCAGGATGGCGGTGTTGTTGGCGTCGGTGACGTCGAAGAAACGCTGCTCTTGGCAGGGGCGGAACAGCAGCTGCTCGCCGCTCCAGCGTAGATCGCCCTGCAGCCGCTCGCCCCCCGGGGCGGTCGGGGTGTCGTCGCTCTGGAACAGACTGCAACCGCCAAGTAGGCCGAGCAGGGCGAGGGGAAAGATGGAGCGCGGCGCTGGCATCGAGGTACTCCGACTAAGGTGGGCACACGTTACTCAGACAACGCCGCGAGCTCAAGGACTTACCAGACGCGATACGTCTTGCCGGTTTCCGCACCTTCCAGGCTGCGTTCGTAGGCCAGGGCCGCATCGGCGACCGGAACGGCCTTGAAGCCGAGGAAGAAGTCGCCATAGTGCGCCAGGGATTCCTCTACCACGGTGGGGCTGACCACGTTGATGCGCTGGCCGCGTGGCAGCTCGATGGCGGCACCGCGGGCGAAGCCTTCGAGTGCGGCGTTGACCATGGCCGCCGCGCTGCCCTGGCGGATGGGGTGTTCGCTGACGATGCCACTGGTCAGGGTGAAGGAGGCGCCATCGGCCGCCTGCGCCTGGCCGAGCAGGACCAGGTTGACCTGGCCCATGAGCTTGCTGTTCAGCCCGACCTGGACGTCCGCCTGGGTCAGCTCGGTCACGGGGGCGAAGGCGAGCGCGCCGGTGGCACTGACCAGGGCATCGAATCGGCCGACCTTGGCGAACATCGCGCGGATGGATGCGTGGTCGGTGATGTCCGCCTGGAGATCGCCGGAGTGCCGCCCGACCCGGATCAGGTCGTGACGACGACCGAGGCGTTCGGCGATGGCGCTGCCGAGGGTACCGCTGGCACCGACGAGGATGACTTTCATGGCATGGCTCCGTGATGGCTACTGAAGAGCTTCCAGCCTAGGCTTGCACACTGCCGCGATAAATCGCCTAATCGGCAATCCAGTGTTTCCAGGGGGAAACGATGCAGGACGATTTTGCCGATCTCGCAGCCTTCGCCATCCTCTGTGAAAGCGGCAGCTTCACCCGCGCGGCCGAGCGCCTGGGCTGCAGCAAGGGGCAGCTATCGAAGCGCATCAGGGCCTTGGAACTCAGGCTGCAAACCACGCTTTTGCATCGGACCACTCGGCGTCTCGACCCCACCACCGCTGGCCGCGCCTTGCTGCCCGAGGCCCAGGCGTTGTTGCAGCAACGCGAGCGGGCGCTGCAGAGCGTGGCGCGGCTGCGCGAGGAGGCGGCCGGCCAGGTCCGGCTGACGGTGCCGGTTTCCCTTGGCTATACCTTTTTCGAGGTGCTGTTGTCGTGTCGCGCCGCCCATCCGCACATCCAGCTGGATCTGGTGCTGGACAACGGCTATCGCGACCTGGTGGCCGAGGGCTTCGACTTGGCCATCCGCGCCCGGGTGGAGCCGGACGAGCGCCTGGTGGCGCGTCCGCTGTTCGCCATGGAGGAGGTGACTTGCGCCGCGCCAGCCTACCTGGCGGAGCGCCCGCTACCGACCCGCCCCGAGGACCTGCTCGCGCAGCGCTGTGTGGTGAACAATCACTATGCCGAGGGGGATGTCTGGCTGTACCACCGCGATCACCAGCTCAGCCGCATACGGGTGGCGTCCAGTCTGGCCTGCAATCACTACAGCCTGCTCAAGCAGGCGGCCCTGGCCGGACACGGCATCGCCCGGCTGCCGTCCTTCATGGTGCACGAGGAATTGGCCGCGGGGACGCTGGTATGGCTGCTCAAGGAGTGGCGCACGCCCAGCCTGCCGCTGTTCCTCGTCCATCCCTACCAGAGTGGCTTGCCGAAGCGCACGCGGGTGGTGGCCGAGGCGTTGAGCGACTGGTTCGAGCGCAGTCGGCAGCGGTTGGAGGCCTTGGGGTAGCGGGGGCGATGATGCTCAACGCTTGCGCGGACAGCCCCCTCTCCCTGTGGGAGAGGGCGCGCTTCGCCGCGAAGCCCCCAGTGGAAAAGGCTGCGCCATTTTCCACGCTACGTCGCCGTTAGGCTTCGACGCTGGAGCCGTCGCGACCCAACCCGCGATAGAGCAAAAGGCTCAACCGCCCAGATAGGCCTTGCGCACGTCCGGGTTGGCCAGCAGCTCGGCGCCGCTGTCTTGCATGACGATGCGGCCGTTCTCCAGCACGTAGCCACGGTCGGCCAGCTTGAGCGCCTGGTTGGCGTTCTGCTCGACGAGGAACACCGTCACCCCATCCCGACGCAGTTGTTCGATGATCTCGAAGATCTGCTGGATGATGATGGGCGCCAGGCCCAGCGAAGGCTCGTCGAGCAACAGCAGGCGCGGCTCGCTCATCATCGCCCGGCCGATGGCGAGCATCTGCTGCTCGCCGCCGGACATGGTGCCTGCGCGTTGCGCATAGCGTTCCTTGAGCCGCGGGAAGAGGCCGAGGACCTTGTCCAGCTGGCGCTCGTAGGCGTCCTTTTCGGTGAAGAAACCGCCCATGGCCAGGTTTTCTTCCACCGTCAGGCGGGCGAACACCCGGCGGCCTTCCGGCACCACGGCGATGCCCTTGCGCATGATCTGCGCGGTGTCCTGGCCGACCAGCTCCTCGCCTTCGTAGCGGATGCTGCCGCTGTGGGCGCGTGGGGTGCCGCAGAGGGTCATCAGCAGGGTGGACTTGCCGGCGCCGTTGGCGCCGATCAGGGTGACGATCTCGCCCCGGTTCACCTGCACGCTGACGCCGTGTAGGGCCTGGATCTTGCCATAGAAGGTGGAGACGTTGTCGAACTGCAGCATGGAGGTCTCCATCAGGATTCGCCCAGGTAGGCCTTGATCACGTCGGGATTGTTGCGGATCTGCTCCGGCGTCCCGTCGGCCAGGGGGGTGCCCTGGTTGATCACCACGATGTGGTCGGAAATGCTCATCACCAGATGCATGTCGTGCTCGATCAGGAGCACGGTCACGCCGTGCTCGGCACGCAGCAGGGCGATGAGCGCCTTGAGGTCCTCGGTCTCGCGCGGGTTGAGGCCGGCGGCCGGCTCGTCGAGCATGAGGATCTGTGGGCGGGTCATCATGCAGCGGGCGATTTCCAGGCGGCGCTGCTGGCCGTAGGCGAGGTTGCCGGCGTTGCGGTTGGCGAACTCGGTGAGGTTGACCTGTTCCAGCCAGAAGCGCGCGTAGTCCATGGCCTCGGCTTCGCTCTTGCGGAAGGCCGGGGTCTTGAACAGGCCGGCCAGGAAGCCGGTGTTGAGGTGGCGATGCTGGGCGACCAGCAGGTTCTCCACCGCGGTCATTTCCTTGAACAGGCGGACGTTCTGGAAGGTGCGCACCACCCCCTTGCGGGCGATCTTGTGCCCGGGCAGGCCCTGGATGGCCTCGCCGCGCAGCAGGATCTCACCACCGGTGGGGCGGTAGAAGCCGGTCAGGCAGTTGAATACCGTGGTCTTGCCGGCGCCGTTGGGGCCGATCAGAGAGACCACCTGGCCTTGCTCCACGCGGATGTTGACGCCATTGACGGCCAGCAGGCCGCCGAACCTCATGGACAGGCCGGTGACATCGAGAAGGGCTTGGCTCATTTGCGCAACTCCAGGTGCGGGCGTTGCATCGGGAGCAGGCCTTGCGGACGCCAGATCATCATCACGACCATCAGCAGGCCGAACATCAACATGCGGTATTCGCTGAACTCGCGCAGCAGCTCCGGCACCAGGATCATCACGATGGCCGCGAGGATCACGCCGAGCTGGGAGCCCATGCCGCCCAGCACCACGATGGCCAGGATGATGGCCGACTCGATGAAGGTGAAGGATTCCGGGGACACCAGGCCCTGGCGGGCGGCGAAGAAGCTGCCGGCGAAACCGGCGAAGCAGGCGCCCAGGGTGAAGGCCGAGAGCTTGATCAGCGTGGGGTTGAGCCCCAGGGCGCGACAGGCGATCTCGTCTTCGCGCAGGGCTTCCCAGGCGCGACCGATGGGCATGCGCAAGAGGCGGTTGATCACGAACAGGGTCAGCAGTACCAGCAACAGGGCGATCAGGTAGAGGAAGATCACCTTGTATTCCGAGTTGTAGGGGATGTTGAAGTATTCGTGGAAGGGCGTCATGCCTTCGGGCGCGCGGCGCTCGAAGGTCAGGCCGAACAGGGTCGGCTTGTCGATGCCGCTGATGCCGTTGGGGCCGCCGGTCCAGTCGGTGAGGTTGCGCAGGAGGATGCGGATGATCTCGCCGAAACCCAGGGTGACGATGGCCAGGTAGTCGCCGCGCAGGCGCAGCACCGGGAAACCGAGCAGGAAGCCGAACAGCGCGGCCATGGCGCCGGCGATGGGCAGGCAGGTCCAGAAACCCAGGCCGTAGTAGTGCGAGAGCATGGCGTAGGTATAGGCGCCCACGGCGTAGAAGCCCACGTAGCCCAGGTCCAGCAGGCCGGCCAGGCCCACCACGATGTTCAGGCCGAGGCCGAGCATCACGTAGATCAGCACCAGGGTGGCGAGGTCCACCGCGCCGCGCGAGCCGTAGAAGGGCCAGGCCAGGGCGAGCAGGATCAGGCCGAGGATCACCCAGCGCTGGGTCTTGGGTTCGGTGAGCTTGCTGCCCAGGCCGGTTTGCGGCAGCCGCAGGCCGCCGCTGCGACGCCAGCCGGCGGTGAGCGGGTCACGCACCAGTTGCCAGACGAACATCAGCACCGCGGCGGTGGCGATGGTCCAGAGGATACGGGGCGAGGCGCCGTGCACCTCCAGGTTGACGCCCACGGTCTCCAGCTTGAGGCCGAGGACGGGATAGGCGACGGCCAGCACCAGCAGGGCGCTGAAGAAAGCGGTTCGCAGACGGGCACTCATACTTTTTCCACCTCGGGACGGCCGAGGATGCCGGTGGGACGGAACAGCAACACCAGCACCAGCAGGCTGAAGGCCACCACGTCCTTGTATTGGTCACCGAAGACGTCGGCGCCGAAGGCCTCGGCCACGCCCAGTACCAGGCCACCGAGCATGGCGCCGGGGATGCTACCGATGCCGCCGAGCACCGCGGCGGTGAAGGCCTTGATCCCGGCGAGGAAACCCAGGCTCGGGTTGATCACGCCGTACTGGATGCCCAGCAGCACCGCCGCTACCGCCGCCAGGGCGGCGCCGATGACGAAGGTGAGGGCGATGATGCCGTTGGTGTTGATACCCAGCAGGTTGGCCATCTTGATGTCCTCGGCACAGGCGCGGCAGGCGCGGCCCAGGCGGGAGCGGGAGATGAACCAGGTCAGGCCGAGCATGGTGAGCAGGGTGACGATGAAGATCAGCACCTGCACATAGGAGATCACCACGCCGTTCATGGCATCGGTGCCGATGATGAAGTTGCCGGGCAGCAGGTTGGGGATGGCCTTGTCCTTGGAGTCCTGGGCCAGCAGCACCCAGTTCTGCAGGAAGATCGACATGCCGATCGCCGAGATCAGCGGGATCAGCCGGTTACCGCCGCGCAGGGGGCGATAGGCGATGCGTTCGATGCTGTAGCCGTAGGCACTGGTGACCACGATGCTGGCGGCGAAGGCGGCGAGCATGACGATGGGCAGGCTGTGGATGCCCAGCATGGCGAGGCCCGCGATGGCGATGAAGGCCACGTAGGAGCCGATCATGTAGACCTCGCCGTGGGCGAAGTTGATCATGCCGATGATGCCGTAGACCATGGTGTAGCCAATGGCGATCAGGGCATAGGTGCTGCCGACCGTGAGGCCGTTCACCAGCTGTTGCAGGTAGTGGTAGAAATCGGGCATTGCTGTCTCCAAGGGATTCCCGGATGCGCGGCGGCGCTGGCGTCAAGTCACGGCGTTGCGGAGAACGCCAGCCCGTCCTGGGCGGCCCCGTTGGCGTAGGTTTACGCAGATCGGGGAGGTTGCCGGGCGAATTCCGCGCACGGCCCTGGCGCGCGCCGTTGGGCGTCTTCCAGGCAAATCCCGTGCCTCTAGGCGAGGCGGATAAACGAAGCCCACTGCCGGGGCAGTGGGCTTCGGCTGGTACGGGCGGGTCTTACTTGACTTCGGTCTTGGTGCCGTCGGCGTGCCATTGGTAGACGACGAATTCGAAGTTCTTCAGGTCGCCCTTGGCGTCGAACGAGAGGTCGCCGGTGGGGGTGCTGAAGGTGTTGCTGCGCAGGGCCTTGGCCACGTCTTCGGGCTTCTCGCTGTGAGCCTTCTGGACGCCATCGGCGATCAGTTGGACGGCAGCGTAGGAGGGGAACACGAAGGGGCCGCTCGGATCCTGCTTCTTGTCCTTGAACGCCTGGACCAGGGCCTGGTTCTTCGGATCTTGGTCGAAGGAGCGCGGCAGGGTGACCAGCAGGCCTTCGGACGCCTGGCCGGCGATGGCGGAGATGGCGCTGTTGCCGACGCCTTCCGGACCCATGAACTTGGCCTTCAGGCCTTTTTCCGCTGCCTGGCGCATCAGCAGGCCCAGCTCGGGGTGGTAGCCGCCGTAGTAGACGAAGTCGACGTTATCCTGCTTGAGCTTGGCGATCAGCGAGGAGAAGTCCTTGTCGCCGGCGTTGATGCCTTCGAACAGGGCGACCTTGACGCCGGCCTGGTCCAGGGTCTGCTTGACCGCGGTGGCGATGCCTTCACCGTACTGCTGCTTGTCGTGGATGATGGCGACGACCTTGGGCTTGGCATGCTCGATGATGTACTTGGCCGCGGTCGGGCCCTGCATGTTGTCCAGGCCGATGGTGCGGAAGACCAGCTTGTAGCCACGGTTGGTGATGTCCGGGCTGGTGGAAGCCGGGGTCACCATCAGGATGCCTTCGTCCTCGTAGATGTCCGAGGCGGGCTGGGTGGAGCTGGAGCACAGGTGACCGACGACGAAGTGGATACCCTCGTTGACGATCTTGTTGGCAACCGCGACGGCCTGCTTGGGATCGCAGGCATCGTCGAAGACCACGCCTTCCAGTTGCTTGCCGTCGACGCCGCCGGCCTTGTTGATCTGGTCGATGGCCATCTGCGCACCGATGAATTCCATCTCACCGTATTGCGCGACCGGACCGGTCTTGGGGCCGGCCAGGGCGATCTTCAAGGTGTCAGCGGCGAAGCTATGGCTAGCCAGACCGGCCAGCGCCAGGGCGGCGAACAGACGGGAGAAACGCAGGGATGCCTTGTTCATGAGTGCTCCACTCGGAATGCTTTATTAATGAGGCAGTTGGAAGCGAGATCGTGCCAATTTGGTAGTTATGACGCGCTGCGCAGTTTAATCATCGTCCGTTCGTATTGGAAAGCTGGCGATGACAACTTGTCGGATCTGTCTGCCGCACGTCCGGGCGCTCGGCAAGCGCGGGGGGCGTCGGTAGAATCCGCCCTTTTCGCGAGGCCAGCACCATGACCGATCACGCAACGCTCTATGCCACCCTGCTCGGGCAGACCGCCGCCATCGGCTGGGAAGAATTGCAACCGCATTTTGCACGGGGCGTCTTGTTGCAAGTGGCGCCGGAACTGGACCTGATCGAGGCCGCCATCGCCGTGACCCAGGACGATGCCACCCGGGTCGGGCGGTGGTTGCAGCAGGGGCAACTGGCCAAGGTCGACGAGGCGCGGGCGCGGCATCGACTCGAAGCGCCGCACGTGGCGCTGTGGGCGGTGGTGGTGGCGCCCTGGGTGTTGATGCAGGAGCGTCCGGCCGAGCGCGCGGCGGACTAGCAAGGTAAAAGCCCGCGCGAGGCGGGCTGATGACGGATGTGGATCAGCGTTCGCTATCGAGGTCGCGCAGCTGGTGTTCGCCGTAGCGATCACCGGCGACGGCGTCTGGCGGCAGCAGCCGTTCCAGTTCGGCGCAGTCCGCGGCGCTCAGGGTGATCTCCAGCGCGCCGAGGGACTCGTCCAACTGATCGCGGCGCCGGGCGCCGATCAGCGGCACTATGTCTTCGCCCTGGGCGGCGACCCAGGCCACCGCCAGCCGAGCCGGGGTGGTGCCCCGCCGTTCGGCGAACTGCTTCAGGCCTTCCACCAGCGCCAGGTTGCGCTCCACATTGCCCGGCTGGAAGCGCGGGCTATGGGCGCGGAAGTCGCTGTTGCCCTTGGGCTGGCGCCAGTGGCCGCTGAGCAGGCCGCGGGAGAGCACGCCGTAGGCGGTGATGCCGATGCCCAGTTCCCGGCAGGTCGGCAGGATGTCCGCCTCGATGCCGCGGGAGACCAGCGAATACTCGATCTGCAGATCGCTGACCGGATGCACGGCGGCTGCCCGTTTCAGGGTGTCCGAACCCACTTCCGACAGACCGATGTGGCACACGTAGCCGGCCTGCACCAACTCGGCGAGGGCGCCCATGGTGTCCTCGATGGGTACCTGGCGATCCAGCCGCGCCGGGCGGTAGATGTCGATATGGTCCACGCCCAGGCGCTTGAGGCTATAGGCGACGAAATTCTTGATCGCCGCGGGGCGGGTGTCGTAACCCAGCCACTCACCGCCCGGACCGCGCAGGGCGCCGAACTTGACGCTGATCAGCGCCTGTTCCCGCCGACCGCGCAGAGCCTCGCCCAGCAGCAATTCGTTGTCGCCCATGCCATAGAAGTCACCGGTGTCGAACAGGGTGACGCCGCGCTCCAGGGCGGCATGGACGGTGGCGATGGCAGCGCCGCGGTCGGCGGCGCCATAGAAGTCGGACATGCCCATGCAGCCCAGACCGAGGATCGATACCTGCGGGCCCTGGCGGCCCAAGCGACGCTGTTGCATGAGGGATACCTCGTGAGGGGATGAGCCCTCACTCTAGCCACGATAGCGCTGTGCGATAATCCGGCCTCGGCACAACGACCTGTACGGGCAATCGTACAGTGGAGGCACGATGAACCTGGATGATCTGGCCGCCTTCGCCGCCGTGGCCGAGGCGCGCAGCTTTCGTGGGGCGGCCTATCGACGTGGCGTGGCGGCTTCATCGTTGAGCGATGCGGTACGCCGCCTGGAGCGGGAGCTGGAGGTGCGGCTGCTGCATCGCACCACCCGCAGCGTGACCCCCACCGATGCCGGCCAACGCCTGCTGGAACGGCTGACGCCGGCCCTGCGCGAGGTGCATGAGGCGCTGGATGCCATCAACGCCGAAGGGGCGAGTCCGGTGGGCAGTCTGAGGCTCAACGTGCCCACCATCGTCGCCCGGGTGTTGTTGCCGCCACTGCTGGGGCCCTTCCTGGCGGCCTATCCCGGTATCCGCCTGGAGGTGGTGGCGGACGATCGCTTCATCGACGTTCTGGCCGCCGGCTATGACGCCGGGGTGCGCTACGACGAGCACCTGGAAGGCGACATGATCACCGTGCCCCTGGGCCCGGCCAGCCAGAGATTCGCCGTGGCCGCAGCCCCTGCCTACCTGGCACGCCACGGTGTGCCCCAGCATCCCGCCGACCTCCAAGGCCACTCCTGCATCGGCCATCGCTTCGCCAGTGGCCTGGTGGCGCCCTGGAGCTTCGAGCGCGGCGGCGAGAGGGTGCAGATCCAGCCGGGACAGCGCCTGCTGGCCTCCACCCTCGACCTGGAGCTGCAAGGTGCTCTGGAGGGCATCGGTCTGATCTGCTCCTTTGCCGACTACCTGGCCGAACCGCTGGAGGACGGTCGGCTGGTGGAGGTGCTGGCGGACTGGTCGACGCCCTTTCCCGGTCCGCGCCTCTATTACGCGGATCGTCGCCATTTGCCCGCGCCGTTGCGGGCTTTCGTCGCTTTTTTGCGCGAGCGTCACGGCTAGGCGAGGTTGGCGGGCGCCGCTACTCTGCACGTCTGAACGCTGTTCGGAGCTCCCCTGATGTCAATCTTTCCCCGTCTGGTGCTGCCCTCATGATCATCGGCACCGCCGGGCACATCGACCATGGCAAGACCGCCCTGATCCAGGCCCTGACCGGTATTGCCGGTGATCGGCGCCGTGAAGAGCAGGCGCGCGGCATCACCATCGACCTGGGCTACGTCTATGCCGACCTGGGCGACGGCCAACTGAGCGGTTTCATCGACGTGCCCGGGCACGAGCGCTTCGTGCACAACATGCTGGCCGGGGCCAGCGGTCTGGACCTGGCCTTGCTGGTGGTAGCCGCCGACGATGGTGTGATGCCGCAGACCCGCGAGCACCTGGCGATCCTCGAATTGCTCGGCATTCCGCGGGCGCTGGTGGCCTTGACCAAGGCCGACCGGGTAGACGCGCAGCGCCTCGCCGAGGTGCGCCGGGAGGTGACGGCGCTGCTCGAAGGCGGTCCCTTCGCCGGAGCGTCCTCGTATCCGGTGGCCAGCCCCAGCGGCGCAGGCATTCCTGAACTACGCGCAGCCTTGCTCGGGGCCTTGGGTGAGGGGCGCGAGCGCCATGCCCGGGGTGGTTTCCGCCTGGCGGTTGACCGGGTGTTCAGCGTCTCCGGGGCCGGGGTGGTGGTCACCGGCACCGCCTTTGCCGGCCAGGTGGCCGTAGGCGATGAACTCATCCTCACCCCACGCGGCCAGCGGCTGCGGGTGCGTGGCCTGCATGCGCAGAATCGCCCAGCCGAGACGGCCCATGCCGGCCAGCGCGTCTCCCTCAATCTCGCCGGCGAGCGCCTGAGCACCGACGGCATCGCCCGCGGCGACTGGCTGGTGGCCGAGGCGCTGCATGCGCCCACCACCCGCATCGATGTCGAACTACGCCTCCTGCCAGGCGAGTCGCGCAGCCTGGCCCATTGGACGCCGGTGCATGTCCACCTCGGCGCCCAGGATCTCACCGGTCGGGTCGCCCTGTTGGAGGGCGACAGCCTGGCGCCGGGCGCCACGGCTCTGGCACAGCTGGTGCTCAATGCGCCGCTGCACGGGGTGCATGGCGATCGCCTGGTGCTGCGCGACCAATCCGCCCAGCGCACCCTGGGTGGCGCCCGGTTACTCGATCCCTTCGCGCCAGCGCGCCAGCGGCGGACGCCGCAGCGCCTGGCGCAACTCCAGGCGTTACGCCAGGGTGGGTTGGAAGAGGCCTTGCCCGAGCTGCTGGCCCAGGCCGACGGCGGCCTCGATCCGCGCTTGCTGGCCCGTCAGTTCAATCGGCCCGAGGGCGATTGGCAGCTGCCGGCAGATACCCTGAGGGTGGAGACGCGGGTCGGTCCCCGGCTGTTCGCCGCACCGCTGTGGCAGGCTGCTCTCGAGCGCCTGGGCGCGGCGCTCGCCACCTTCCACCAGGAGCAACCCGACGAACTGGGCCCGGATCGTGATCGCCTGCGGCGCATCGCCGTGCCGGATCTGGAGCGTCCGGTTTACCTGGCGCTGCTGGAGGCCGCCTTGGCCGAAGGGCGGCTGCAGAGCAGCGGTCCCTGGCTGCATTTGCCCGATCACAGAGTGCGGCTCACCGCGGCGGAGGAAGGGCTCAAGGCCCGGCTTTGGCCACTGCTGGAAGCCCAACGCTTCGATCCGCCCTGGACTCGGGATCTGGCCAAGAGCCTCGGCCAACCGGAGGCGGACGTGCGGCTGCTGTTGCGCAAACTGGCCCGGCTGGGGGAACTGACCCAGGTGGTCAAGGATCTGTTCTATCCGCAGGCGAGTCTGGAAGCCGCAGCTGGTGAGGCCTTGCGCCTGGAGCGCGAAGCCGGGATCATCCGCGCCGCGGCCTTCCGCGATGCCCTGGGTATCGGCCGCAAGCGCAGCATCCAGATCCTCGACTGCCTGGATCGCATCGGTTTCACCCGTCGCTTCGGCGACGAACGCCGGGTCCGCCCGGACAGCGCCTGGGCCCGCGCCGCCGAGGACTAGCGCGCAAGAGGAAGGCAATCACGCCCGGTGGCGTGGCCGGGCTTCAAACCCGGTTGGGGACGGCAGCCGTTCCCGGGTGGGTTCGACTCCCACTGCCTTCCGCCATTTCGCGCCGTACCGAAGAGGATCGCCCTATGCGCCGGCCAGGAGTTTCCTACCGTCTTCACCACCTGGGTATCCCCACCACCGAGGTCATGCCGGGCGCGCGTTATGCGGCCAAGGTGGGGATGTACACCGCCGATGATCTCAGCGGTCCGGTGCCCATCCAGTGGCACAGGTTCACGCCCGACTCGCCGCTGCATCCGCTGATCAAGACCCAGCCCCATGTGGCCTACCAGGTCAGCGACCTGGCGGCGGCGCTGGTCGGCCAGGCGGTCATCCTCGGGCCCTATGAGCCCATCGAGGGCTTCTGGACCGCCATGATCGACCATGGTGGCCTGCCCATCGAATTCATCCAGACCGCGTTGAGTGACGAGATCGTCTGGAGCCGTGCGCGTAGCGGCCGCCAGGCGCCGCTGTATGAAGCCTCAGCCGAGGGACAGGGCACGCAGGCCCAGGCCGACGGAGGCCAGGCCGATCAGGCAGAGAGCGGCGCTGGGCAGGCGCTGGGTGAGGCGGGTCAGACCGTTCAGCCGGTGCAGATGGCCAGCCAGGTAACCATAGGCGACCAGCACCAGCAGGTCGATGGCGGCCCAGATCGCCAGTAGCACCGGGGCCTGTTGCCCGAGCGGTGCCTGCAGGGAGATGAACGCCGGCAGGAAGGCCACCAGGAAGAGGATGTCCTTGGGGTTGGACAGGCCCACCAGGAGGGCGCGCAGGAAGCTGCCACGCCGGGCGCTCGCCAGGTCGTCGGCCTGGGCCTTGAACAGGCGGATACCCAACCAGAGCAGATAGAGGCCGCCAAGGATCTGGCCGGCCAGCAGCAGCTTCGGGTCGAGGCCGATGGCCAGCTGGATCAGGCCTAGCGCCAAGAGCAACAGCACCTGGGCGGACAGCAGGCCGCCGAGGATCGTCCACCAGGGAAAGCCATGGCGACCGTCGGCGACGACCAGGGCGACGATGGGACCCGGTGAGGAGATCAGCAGGAAGACCGTGACGGCAAAGCTAAGGTATTCACTCATCGTCCATGGGGCCTCAAGCCGATGATCCGCGACGGATCACCCGTTTCGCCGATCAGCTGGCGTTGGTGAGAGATGGCGAAGGTACGCTGGATCCAGCGGTCGCTACCGTCGAACCGGGCCTGGAAGGCGCTGCGGGCATGGGCTGCGCGGCGATTGTCGATGATCAGCAGATCGCCGGCCGCGAGGCGTACCGGCTGGGCGACACTCCAGGCGATCTCCTTGATTTCCTCGATCAGCCGCTGCATCTGCGCCGAACGGGCCAGCATGAAGTACGGATCGAATCTCAGGTAGGGCCTGGCGCGCTGGCCATAGAGCATCGGCCGGTGGCGGCCCAGGTCGATCCGGCAATTCTTTTCGCTCAGGCAGTAGTCGGAGAGGAAGTTGAAGGACTCGGCGAACAGCAGTTCGGTGGTGTCGGCGTCGACTTCCTCGAGCATCTTGTCCACCGAGGCGATGTAGGTGATGGCGTCGTGGTTCGGGGCGGCTCTCAGGCAGAGCAGCGCCAGGAAGTCCGGCGGCACCTCGTGGAAGGCGTTCTCGGTGTGCAGGTCGAGCTCGGTATCGAAGCCGTCCGAGGACAGTTGCTGGGCCTTGGCGGCCTGGGGAAAGAAGTTGTTGATCAGGCTGCCGTCGGATTCCTGGGGATAGCCGATGGGGTCGCCCAGCAGCGCCGTGGCCTGCAACAGCAGCAATTCACTGCGGTAGTCCGGCTTGGCCAGCGCTTGGCGGTCGAGGGGGGTGGCCGGGATGTCGCCGATGTCCTGGTTCGGCAACAGCAGGAAGCCCTGGGGATTGCCGAAGACGCGGAAGTGGAGGATGTCGGCGATGGCGGCGGCCGAGAGGTCGCCTTGGCGGAGAGCGCTGTCCAGCAGGGTATCGAAGGAGACTGATCCCAAATACATGATAGGTCTCGAGAACTTGGCAGTCATGACGCGCCAGAGCGTCAAGGACGGCCATCATCCGGTGCTGGACGCAGGGGTAAAAACGGATAAAACTGGGTGGAAGGATGATTCAAACTCATCATCGAGGACCAAGGATGTCCCGTCTTCCGCCGCTCTATGCGTTGCGTGCCTTCGAAAGCGCGTCCCGGCAGCTGTCCTTCACCCGTGCCGCGCAGGAATTGAACATCACCCAGAGTGCGGTCAGCCGTCATATCAAGACGCTGGAGCAGGACCTGGGTTGTCTGCTGTTCGAGCGTCGGGGTCCCAGCCTCAAGCTGACGCCCACCGGGCTGATTCTGGCAAAAGACCTGAGCTCGGCCTTCGCCGACATGCAGGGGGTCTGCGATCTGGTACGCAGCGGCCGTGGCTGTCTGAGACTCAAGGCGCCCTCCACCCTGACCATGCGCTGGTTGATGGCCGCCATCGAGGCGTACCGGGTGGCAACGGGGGAAAATCGGGTTCAGTTGACCAGCGTCTGGATGGACATCGACTTCGTCGACTTCCGCTCCGAGCCCTATGACTGCGCGGTGATCCTGGCCGACGGTGAATTCACGAGCGATTGCGCTAGCGTACGGCTGTTCGATGAGTGGCTGGTGCCGGTCTGCGCGCCGCGTTACCAGCGTGCCTGCGGCGGCGAGGATCCGATCTTCGGTGGGGACGGGCTGCTGCATGCCTCCCACGATTGCCGCGACTGGCGCCTCTGGCTGGACCGGATCGGGCGTCTGGCCGAGGTGAATTGGCATGCCGGCAAGAGATTCGAAACCCTGGACGCGGGTATCTCGGCCGCGGTCCAGGGCTTTGGGGTGGCGATCGGTGACCTGTCCCTGGTGCAGGCGCAGATCGCCAGCGGGCAATTGGTATTCGCCAATCGCACCGTGGTCCGTTCAGGATTGAGCTACTACCTGGTCTGGCCCAGGCGCAGCGAAGCCCATGACGTCCTCGCTGGATTGCGGGACCACTTGGGTGCGGTGGCGCCCGTCTTGCCGAGGCCGGAAGGATTGACCTTCATCGAGTGAGCTTATGCCCTCGCTCAATACACATCCTTCAGATAGCGCTTCTGCTCGCTCATCCCGCGCACATAGTCGGCGGCGGCCTCGTCGCTGAGCTGGCCGTGGGTCGCTACCACCTGCCGCAGGGCCTGGTCGACGTCCTTGGCCATGCGGCTGGCGTCGCCGCAGACGTAGACGCGGGCGCCGTCCTGCAACCAGCGCCAGACCTCGGCGCCGCGCTCGCGCAGGCGGTCCTGCACGTAGATCTTCTCGGCTTGGTCGCGGGAGAAGGCCAGGCTGAGTTCGCTCAGGGTGCCATCACGCTGGAAGGCGTCCAGCTCGTCGCGATAGTAGAAGTCGTGGGCGGCGTGCTGTTCGCCGAAGAACAGCCAGTTGCGGCCGTTGTCGCCGCGGGCGCGACGCTCGTGGAGAAAGCCGCGGAAGGGCGCGATGCCGGTACCGGGGCCGATCATGATCAGCGGGACGTCACCCTGCTCCGGCAGGCGGAAGTGGCGCGAGGGCTGGATCTGCACCTCGGTGGTGGCGTCCTGCAGGCGATCGGCGAGGAAGGTCGAGGCCACGCCCTTGCGCGTGCCGTAGCGTACCGCCGAGACGGTGAGGTGCACCTGCCCGGCATGGGCCAGGGGGCTGGAGGCGATGGAATAGAGCCGCGGCTGCAGGCGCTTGAGGCTGCCGAGCAGTTCCTCGGCGGTGAGGCGGGCGGGGAAGCTGGCCAGGACATCGGCCAGTTGCCGGCCCCAGAGCCAGGCCTTGAGTTCGTCGCGGGCGGCCAGCAGCGCCTGGATGTTGGCGTGGCCGCTGCGTTCGGCCACCAGGGCCAGGGCTTCGGGGCTGGGGCGGGCGATTTCGTAGTGCTCGGCCAACGCCTGGCGCAAGGACAGCTCGCCGACCTTGGGCACGCTGACGGGGTGCTCACCGTCGAGCCCGGCCAGGGCTAGGATTTCCTCGACCAGCTCAGGGCAGTTGTGCGCCCTGACGCTCAGGGCGTCGCCCGCCTGATAGGCGAGAGGCTGCTCGGACTCGAAGCCGAACAGCCGTACTTCCTTGTTGGAGCCGGCGCCGTTGAGGCGCTGGTTGATGACCAGGCGTGCCGGTACCTGGGCGGGGCGAGTCGTCGCGGTCGTACGGGCGGCGGGCGCGCTGCTGGCGGTGGGTGCCAACTGCTTTTGCAGCGCGGCCAGCCAGGCGTCGGCGCGGTCATGGCCGTCGGCATCGCAGTCGAGCCGCGCGCAGAGACGGCGGGCGCCGAGTTCGGCCAGGCGGGCGTCGAGGCGCTGGCCATGGCCGCAGAACTGGTCGTAGGTGGAGTCGCCCAGGGCCAGCACGGCGTAGTCCAGCTCGGCGAGGGCGGTGTCGAGGTGGCTGAGGCCCTGCCAGAAGCTCTGGCCGTTGTCCGGTGCTTCGCCATCGCCAAAGGTGCTGCTCACCAGCAGGGCGCGCCGTGCGCCGGCCAGGCGTTCCACGGCATAGGCGGCCATGTCGTGCAGCTCCACCTGCAGCCCGGCTTCCCGCAGGCGGGCGGCGCAGCGCTCGGCCAGGGCCTCGGCGTTGCCGGTCTGGGAGGCCCAGAGCACCACCAGATCGGCCGGGGTGGCGGGCGCCAGCGCCGTCTGGGCCTGCGGCAGGCGGCTGAACAGCCCGGCGAGCAGGCCGTCGAGCCAGAGTCGGGTGTCGGCGGCCAAGGGCGCCTGGACCGGCAGGCAAGGCACGCCCTCGCTGCCACCGTCGCGCAGGCCGTCCATGAAGCCGGCCAGGTAGGTGCGTTCGGCGGCGCTGAGCTGGGGCCGCACGGTGGTCGCTATCCCGGTAAGACTGGCCAGGCGGTCGAGGGCGGACAGTCGCGAGCCTTCCAAAACGGGTTCGTCGGCCGGCAGTTGGCGCAAGGGGATCGTGGCGACGCGGGTCAGGCGCACGGCGCAGACCTTGAGTTCCGGCTGCTGGGAGAGCGGGTCGATGGCATCGCTGGTCACGGCGTTGATGGCGAGGTCTTCGCCGTGCACGTCCGCCCAATGGAAGGGCGCGAAGCAATTGCCGGGTTGAACCCGGTCGCTGATCGACACCGGCAGCACGGCACGACCGCGGCGGGAGGTGATTTCCAGACGGTCACCGCTGGTCAAGCCCAGGGCCTGGGCATCCTGGGGATGCACCTCGACGAAGGGCGCCGGGTTGAGGCGGTTGAGGGCGGCGATCTTGCCGGTCTTGGTCAGGGTGTGCCACTGGTGCTGCAGGCGGCCGGTGTTGAGCACGAAGGGGTAGTCATCGTCGGGCAGTTCCGCCGGGTCCAGGTGCGGGCGGGCGAAGAACTGCGCCTTGCCGCTGGGGGTGGCGAAGTTGAGCGCGGTTGGCTCTCCGGACTCGTCCAGACGCAGGGTCTGGCTGCGGCCATCGTTGAGATAGCGGATCGGCTGGCGCGGAGCGCTGTCGGCGCTGGGGCAGGGCCATTGCAGTGGGGTTTCGCGCAGGCGGGCATGGCTGGCGCCGCGGAGGTCGTAGCCGGTCTGGGGATTGTGGAACCGGGTGATCTCCGCGAACACCTCGGCGGCGGAGGTGTAGGCGAAGTGCTCGCCATAGCCCATCGCACAGGCCACGTCGGCGATGATCCGCCAGTCGGCGCGGGCGTCGCCGGGTGGGGTGACGGCCTGTTGCGCCAGGGTCAGGTTGCGTTCGGAATTGATCTGCACCCCGTCGGCCTCGGCCCAGAGGGCGCCGGGCAGCAGGATGTCGGCGTAGCCGTTGGTTTCGGTGTCGAGGAAGGCGTCCTGGGCGATCACCAGTTCGGCGGCCTGGAGGCCTTTGATGACGCTGGCGCGATTGGCCACGCTGGCCACCGGGTTGGTGCAGATGATCCAACAGGCTTTCACCTTGCCCGCCGCCAGGTCTTCGAACAGGGCCACGGTGCCGCGGCCCAGGCGAGTGTGCAGGGTGCCCGGCGCCACGCCCCAGGCCTGCTCGACGAAGGCCCGGTCGGCGGCGGACAGCACGCTGCGCTGGCCGGGCAGGCCGGGCCCCATGTAGCCCATCTCGCGGCCGCCCATGGCGTTGGGCTGGCCGGTGAGCGAGAAGGGACCGCTGCCCGGCCGGCAGAGCTTGCCGGTGGCCAGGTGCAGGTTGCACAGGGCGTTGGTGCTCCAGGTGCCATGGGTGCTCTGGTTGAGGCCCATGGTCCAAAGGCTGGTCCATTCGCCGGCCTCGCCGATCCAGCGTGCGGCGGTACGGATGTCCGCCTCGGCCAGCCCCGTCTGCGCGGCGACGAATGCGGGAGCGTAGTCGGCGAGAAAGGCCGGCATGGCCTCCCAGCCCTCGGTGTGGGCGGCGATGAAGGCTTCGTCGAGGTAGCCCTCGGCGTGTAACAGGTGCAGCAGGCCGTTGAGCAGCAGCAGGTCGGTGCCCGGCCGCAGTTGCAGGAACAGGTCGGCCTTCTCGGCGGTGGCGGTGCGCCGCGGATCGATGACGATGAGTTTGGCGCCGCTCTTGACCCGGTCCAGCAGGCGCAGGAAGAGGATGGGGTGGCAGTCGGCCATGTTGGCGCCGCTGACCAGGAAGAGGTCGGCGCGGTCGAGGTCGTCGTAGGAGCCGGGCGGCGCGTCGGACCCCAGGGACAACTTGTAGCCGGTGCCGGCGCTGGCCATGCACAGCCGCGAGTTGGATTCGAGCTGGTTGGTACCGATGAAGCCACGCGCCAGCTTGCTCGCCAGGTACTGGGCCTCCAGCGACATCTGGCCGGAAATATAGAAGGCGATGGCATCTGGCCCGTCGCGGTCGAGAATGGCACGCAGCCGCTCGGCGGTGGCGGCGATGGCCTGGTCCATGCCGGTCCGTACCGGCTCGTGGGAGCGATCGCCTCTAATATAGGCGTGCTCCATGCGGCCGCTGTCGACCAGTGCCTGGTGGCTGGTGCTGCCCTTGGTACAGAGCCGGCCGCGATTGGCGGGGTGGTCGCGATCGCCGCTGACCTTGGTGACGCGGCCGTCTTCCACCTGCATGACGATCCCGCAGCCGACGCCGCAATAGGGGCAGACGCTCTTGAGGTGGGTAGTGGTCATGGCAAGGATTCCCGAAAGCTGGAAAGCAAAAAGGCGCCGGTCGCTTTCCCAGGGCTATCAGGGGAAGCGAGCACGGCGCCTTTGTCGTGGAGGGAGCGATCGGCGTTGACCGGTCCATGAACGGGATTTAGCAAGGCCCGCGCCAGCTTGCGCCGATCGCGGGACGAAGCGCGCCAGCACTGGTCTGGCGAGCGCTGGCCGGTGGCTGTCGTCGCAGGCTGTCTGGGTCGCGGGTGCGCTGCGACGGGGCAACGACGGCGGTCTTTGCACCGTTCTGGTTCCGTCTGGCGCCTGGCGCGGCTCGGTCCTGGCCGCCCGCTGATGCCCTGCAAGCCGCGCCGGCCATGGATTTTCCGGTGACTGCGCAAAACTGGCACAGCCGATGCAGGTGCTCCAGCAGACCCGCCAATTCGGGTCGCCCGGTCGATCAACGGCGATCGACTGCCACTGCAGGCAACGGGCACGGAGACGAGCCACAGGCTCCTCCTTACAGAGAACAGGCAAAGGCGCCTGAGACCGCAAGGTTTCAGGCGCCTTTTTTATTGCCGCGAATCAACCTGATTGGCCTCGGCCGGGGGATAGCCTCCATGAACAGCATCGTGACCCGCAAAGAACGCCTGATCATCGTCGGCAACGGCATGGTCGGCCATCACCTCGTCGAGCAACTGCTGGCGGCCGGTGCCCTGGATCGCTACGAGATCCAGGTCTTCGGCGAAGAGCGCCAGCGCGCCTATGACCGCGTGCACCTCTCCGAGTATTTCGCCGGCCGCGACGCCGAATCCCTGGCCATGAGCGAAGCCGGCCTCTATGCCGTGCCCGGCCTGGTGCTGCACCTGGGCTGCGCGGTGACCGGCATCGATCGTGACCAGCGCCAGGTGCTGACCGCCGAAGGCGCCTTCGGTTACGACCGCCTGGTGCTGGCCACTGGTTCCTATCCCTTCGTGCCGCCCATCGAAGGCGCCGAGGGCGATTCGCGGCTGGTCTACCGCACCCTGGACGACCTGGACACCATCCGCATGGCCGCCGCCAAGGCCCGCCGCGGCGTGGTGGTGGGCGGTGGCCTGCTCGGTCTGGAAGCGGCCAATGCGCTGAAGTCCCTGGGCCTGGAAGCCCATGTGGTGGAATTCGCTCCGCGGCTGATGCCGGTGCAACTGGATGACCTCGGCGGCGCCGCGCTCAAGCAGCGCATCGAAGACCTGGGCGTGGGCGTGCACCTGTCCAAGGCCACCCAGAACATCACCGCCGGCAGCGAGTACCGCTACCGCATGAATTTCGCCGGCGAGGATTTCCTCGAGACCGATCTGATCCTGTTTTCCGCCGGTATCCGCCCCCAGGACGCCCTGGCCCGCAGCTGCGGCCTGGAACTCGGCCCCCGCGGCGGGGTGGCGGTCGACAACCTCTGCCTGACCAGCGACTCCGCCATCCACGCCATCGGCGAGTGCGCCGCCTGGAACGGCAGCATCTTCGGTCTGGTCGCTCCCGGCTACCAGATGGCCCGCCTGGTGGCCGCCGAGCTGTGCCACGGCCAGAGCACCCCCTTCACCGGGGCCGACATGTCCACCAAGCTCAAGCTGCTGGGTGTGGACGTGGGCTCCATCGGCGATGCCCACGGCGCCACCCCGGGTGCCCGCAGCTATCGCTACATCGACGAGGCCAATGCCAGCTACCGGCGCCTGGTGGTCTCCGCCGACGGCAAGCAGGTGCTCGGCGCCGTGCTGGTGGGCGACAACAGCTACTACGACACCCTGCTGCAATATGCCCAGAATGGCATCCCGCTGCCCCAGGACCCGGCCAGCCTGATCATGCCGGTGGGCGAGGGCGCCCCGACCCTGGGCGCCGATGCCCTGCCGGACACCGCCACCCTGTGCTCCTGCCACAACGTGACCAAGGGCGCGGTGTGCGCCGCCATCGACAGTGGTTGCACCGACCTCGCCGGCATCAAGAGCTGCACCAAGGCCGGCACCGGCTGTGGCGGTTGCGCGGCGCTGGTCAAGCAGGTGTTCGAGCACGAGCTGATCGCCCGCGGCGTGGAGGTCGACAAGAGCCTCTGCGAGCATTTCGCCCACACCCGCCAGGAGCTCTACCACCTGGTCCGCGTGGAAGGCATCGAAAGCTTCGAAGAGCTGCTCGCCCGCCATGGCCGCGGTCACCATGGCTGCGACATCTGCAAGCCGGCGGTGGCCTCCATCCTGGCCTCCTGCTGGAACGGCGCCATCCTCGATCCGCATCTGGTGCCTCTGCAGGACACCAACGACACCTTCATGGCCAACATGCAGAAGAACGGCACCTATTCGGTGGTGCCGCGCATCCCGGGCGGCGAGATCACCCCGGAAGGCCTGATCGCCATCGGCCAGGTGGCGAAGAAATACGACCTCTACACCAAGATCACCGGCGGCCAGCGCATCGACCTGTTCGGCGCCCAGTTGCACGAGCTGCCGGACATCTGGGGCGAGCTGATCGCCGCCGGCTTCGAGACCGGCCATGCCTACGGCAAGTCCACCCGCACGGTGAAGAGCTGCGTGGGCAGCACCTGGTGCCGCTACGGGGTGCAGGACAGCGTCAAGATGGCGCTGGACATCGAGCACCGCTACAAGGGCCTGCGCGCCCCGCACAAGCTCAAGTTCGCCGTCAGCGGCTGCACCCGTGAATGCGCCGAGGCACAGAGCAAGGACATCGGCGTGATCGCCACCGAGAACGGCTGGAACCTCTATGTCTGCGGCAACGGCGGCATGCGGCCGCGGCACGCCGAGCTGTTCGCCACCGATCTCGACGACGAGACGCTGATCCGCTACATCGACCGCCTGCTGATGTTCTACATCCGTACCGCCGACCGCCTGCAGCGCACCTCGGTGTGGCGCGAGTCGCTGGAGGGCGGGCTGGACTACCTCAAGCAGGTGATCATCGAGGACAGCCTGGGCCTGGGCGCCGAACTGGAGGCCCAGATGCAACTGGTGGTGGATCGTTACGAATGCGAATGGGCCAATGCCCTGAACGATCCCGACAAGCTCAAGCGCTTCCGCACCTTCGTCAACCAGCGAGGCAGCGACCCGGACATCCACTTCGTCAAGGAACGCGGCCAACGCCGGCCGGCCCGCCAGGACGAACTCCAGCTCATCGCCGTTTCCGAGGAGGCTTGACCATGACCCAGACCAATACTGCACGCGCCCCGCAAGCTGCATGGCAACCGCTGTGCAGCCTGGCCGATCTGGTGCCCCAGTCCGGCGTGGTGGCCCTGCACCAGGGTGAGCAGGTGGCGCTGTTCTATCTGCCGGACACCGAGCAGAAGGTCTTCGCCGTGGGCAACCGCGACCCCAAGTCCGGCGCCAACGTCATCGGCCGCGGCATCGTCGGCCAACTCGGCGGCGAGTTGGTGATCGCCTCGCCGCTGTACAAGCAGCACTTCCGCCTGAGCGACGGTGGCTGCCTGGAGTACCCCGAGCAGGCGCTGCCCACCTGGGCGGTACGGCTGAACGGGGAGCAGGTGGAGATCGCCTGAGCGGGGCTTGCCCTCACCCCAGCCCTCTCCCAAGAGGAGAGGGGGCAGTAGGGCGCGGAGGGTGACCTCGGTGCCGTAGCCTGGACAACGGCGCCGCCTGGTCCGGGGCTGGGTCGGCTGGGTATTAGCGTGGGCGACCCTCACCCCAGCCATCTCCCAAGGGGAGAGGGGGCAGTAGGGCGCGGAGGGTGACCTCGGTGCCGTAGCCTGGACAACGGCGTAGCCTTGTCCGGGGCTGGGTCGGCTGGGTATACAACCTAGTACTGGGCCAAGCCCCGACCAGGGCGTACCCAATCTCGCCCCCTCGGTGCCGCCCCCTCTCCCTCGGGGAGAGGGTTGGGGTGAGGGCCGCCCCCACCCCTTATGAGCCTGACTCCCCACTAGGCTCATCCCCCTCAATAACGCCAACTGACCGATGCCGTCACGCTGCGCGGTTCGCCGAAGTTGCTCTGGCCGTAGCGCGGCGATTGCAGGTATTTCTCGTTGGTCAGGTTGTCGAGGTTGAGCTGGGTGCTCCAGTGGCGGTCGATCTCGTAGCCGGCCATCAGGCCCACCAGGGCATAGGCGTCCTGCCTGGTGTTGTCGACGCCGTCGTACTGCACCTCGCTCTGCCATCTCAGGCTGCCGCCGACCTTGACCTTGGGTGCCGTGGGCAGGCGATAGGTCAGGTTGGAGGTGAGCTGGTGACGGGGAATGAAGCGCCGCGCGCGCTGGTCGTCCTCGTTGGTGATCCACAGGTAGGTGTAGCCGCCGCTGAGTTGCAGGCCGGGCAGGATTTCGCCGGCGATCTCCAGCTCCAGACCCTGGCCTTCGAACGAGCGACCGTTGTAAAGGCTGCCGCCCAGACTGGCATCGTAGCCGGCATAGGTGGAAACGTTGTCCTGCTTGGTGTGGAAGACGGCGGCGGTGAGGCTGGATTTCTTGTCCAGCGATTGCCGCTTGACGCCTACTTCGTAGCTCTTGCCCTCCAGCGGATCGAGCTGCTTGCCACTCGGGTCCCGGTAGCTTTGCGGCGCGAAGATCTCCGTATAGCTGGCATAGAGGGCGTACTGGGGATCGAGGTCGTAGACCAGGCCGAGGTAGGGTGTGGTGCGACCGTGGTTACGCGCGTTCTGCTCCACGTTGTAGCTGCTGCCATCGCTGTCGGCGCTGAGCAGCCGCGCGCCGGCGAGCAGGTGCAGGTCGTCCCTCAGGCTGAAGCGTGCCGCGGTATAGAGGCTTTTCTGGCGATTGGTGTAGTCGGAGGTCTGCGCCGGGCTGGCCACATTGAAGTTGGACAGCGGCAGGGCGCCGTTCAGGGCATCCGCCAGGCTGACCTCGGCGTAGTTGAGGTTGGAGTCGTACAGCGAGCGTTCCTGGGTGCGCGAACGACCGGCATTGGCGCCCAGGGTGAGCTGGTGCTCGCGGCCCAGCAGTTGGAAAGGCCCGGTAAAGGACAGATCGCCGATCAGGTCGCGCGTCTTGGCCTTGTACTTGGAAGCGAGTCCGTAGAAGGAATCCGCGCCGGCCCCGTTGACGCCCGCATACATATAGAACATCTGGGTGTCTTCGCGATGATCCACGCCGGTGAGGGTCAGCTTGGAGACCCAGTCGTTGTCGAAGCGGTGCTCCCACTCGGCGAAGGCGCGCTGGGTGTCGACGTCCCAGTAGACCCACGGCTGGGCGATGTTCGAATGCACGCTGTGGTAATGGATGGCGTTACCGCTGGCATCGGTCAGCGGCAGGGCGCCCCAGCTGGCACCGTTGGCGTCGCTCTTCTGCTGTTCGAAGCCGACGGTCAGGGTGTCGCGCTCGCTCAGGTCGAAGGCCAGCAGGCCGGCGAAGATGTTCTTTTCCCGCGAGTAGCGATCCAGGTAGGAGTTCTTGTTTTCGTTGGCGTAGATCAGCCGACCGCGGACGTTGCCGGATTCGGTGAGCGGGCCGGACACGTCGAGGTCGAGCCGGCGCTTGTCCCAGGAGCCGGCGCTCAGGGTGACCTCCGCCTCGGGGGTATAGGTCGGGCGCTTGCGCACGAAGTTGACCGTGGCCGAGGGATTGCCCAGCCCGGTCATGACGCCATTGGCGCCGTGCAGGATGTCGATCTGCTCGTAGGGCGCGGTATCGATATCGCCCACCAGCACACCCCAGAAGAACGGCATGCCAGCGCCGTCGTACTGGAAGTTGGTGATGTCGAAGCCGCGAGAGGTGAAGTAGGTGCGGTCGGTCTCGACCTTCTGCACGTTGATGCCCGGCGTGTAGTCCAGCACGTCACGCACGCTTTCCTGGCGGAAGTCATCCAGGCGTTCCCGGGTCACCGAAGTCACGCCCTGGGGTGTCTGCTGGTTGGTCAGGTTCAGGCGAGTGGTACCGGTGGTGGGCTTGCCCTGGTAGCCCTGGGCGACACCTTCCTGGGTCTCGATGACCGACGAGGTGATGGTATCGCTGGGGAGATCAAGCGGAGAATCCGCGGCCTGAACGAGCGGGCAGGCGGTGCCGGCAATGGCCGCCAGGATCCGGGCGGCCAAAGGGGCCAGGGTAGGTTTCATCGAGGTGCTCCGAAACGCGCAGAAGTGTATTGAGAGTTATTGGCTAAAGATAATCAATTCTATTTGTGCCCTAGAACTTTGCCAAGACTTTCAGATAGGACTTCTGATAACTGTTGCTTGAACGGTAGTGCAGCATTGCGCGAAAGGGTGGCCTGGAGGGCGGCGCGAAGGGCGGCGTGGCTCGATACTCATGGGGTGAGGCGCTGTTCGTTCGACGCTCGCATTCGCCTCGCCGGAGGTCACCATGCGTACACCAAGAACAATTCGCTCCGTGCTCTTCATCGCCCTGCTGCTGGCGCTGGTCCTGGTGGACAGCTGGCAGCCGCGCCCGGTACTCGCACCGCTATTGCCGGCCGATCCGGTCTGTACCCATGGCTACGCCCCCTACGGCTGCTATCCGGTACCTGCCAGGGGCGGCGATCTGGGTTGGCTGGAGCGGCTTTGAGTGGCGGTCAGCCCTGCTGCGGCGCCTTCGCGAGTAGGGTAGGCAACTGGACATCGGCCAGGGCGAGACCCAGGTAGCTGCCCTGGACTTCGCTGCAGTGCTGGGCGCGCAGCCAGTAAAATTGCCCAGCGCTCTCGACGCCTTCGGCCGCCACCGTCAGGTCCAGCGATTGTCCAAGGCTGATGAGCGCCTGGACGATGGCCGGATCGGCGCCTTGGTGCGTAGCGATGAAGCGTCGGTCGATACGGATGCCGTCCAGCAACCGATGGCGCAGGAGTTCGAGGGCGGCGGAGCCACTGCCGAAGTCGATCAGGCTCAGCCGCACGCCTAAGGCCCTGAGCGCGCTCAATTGCGCCGGCAATTCGCCGGTGCTGTCCGCCAGCAGGGTTTCGCTGAATTGCAATTCCAGGCGACTGGGCGCGAGACCGCTGCGCTGTAGGGTTTGGGCGACAGTGTCTGCCAGCGGCGTACCACCAGCGATGAATTGGCGGGATGACAGGGTCACCGCGACCTTCAGCGGCGTTGGCCAGGCGGCCGCGTCGCGGCAGGCGGCCTCCAGCAGCCAGAGCCCCAGGGGCACGCTGAGCCCGGTCTCCTCGGCCAGCGGCAGGAAGGCGTCCGGCAGCAATAGCCCCTGCTCGGGATGCGCCCAGCGCAGTTGCGCCTCGAAGCCGCACAGGACATCGGTCTCCGGGAGGTGGCGGCGCAGGTAATAGAGGCGCAACTGGCCGAGCGGCAGCGCCTGGCGCAGCTCCTGCTCCAGTTGACGCCGTTGGCTGAGCTGGGCGTCCATCTCCAGGGCGTAGAAGCACCAGCCGTTACGCCCGGCAGCCTTGGCCTGGTAGAGCGCGATATCGGCCAGCCGTAGCAGTTCCTCGGCCTGCATCGCCTGGCCGGGTGCCTGGGCGACGCCGATACTGGTGCCAACGCTGACCGTCTGGTCTTCCAGCACGATGGGGCGATTCAAGGTCATCACCAGGCGGGCGCAGATCTGTTCGATCACCGTCTTTTCCAGAGCGCCGACCAGGACCACGATGAATTCATCGCCGCCCACCCGTGCCACCAGGCCACCCGGTCTCAGGCTGGCTTGCAGGCGTTGGGCGATTTCCTGCAGCACCCGATCGCCGGCGGCATGACCGAGGCTGTCGTTGATCGGCTTGAAGCGGTCCAGGTCGAGGCTGAGCAGGGTCAGGTACGCCGGATTGCGCGCCAGATGGCTGGCGAGGAATTGCTGCAGATGCAGGCGGTTCGACAGACCGGTCAGGCTGTCATGCTGCGAGAGGTGTTCGATCTCGGCCTGGGCGGTGAAGGCGGCGGTGATGTCGCTGGCGGTGCCGCGATAGCCGGCGCCATTCGGCAAGGGGCGGGCGGTGATCTCGCAGACGCGGGGATGGCCCAGGCGGTCGCGGTAATGGCAGCGCAGCACCTCGCGCTCGTCGAGGCGATCGGCACTGGCGGCCAGCCAGGCGGCCAGGGTGGTGGTCTCCGGGCTGAACAGTTCGGCCAGGGAGCGGCCGAGCCAGCTGTGCGGCGTGTTGCCGGTGATCCGGGCGAAACGTTCGGAGAGATAGGAGAGGCGCCCCTCGGCATCGACCTCCCAGAGCCAGTCGGACGCCGACTCGGCCAGGTCGCGGAAACGCTGTTCGCTACGGGTAAGCTCTGCCTGGCTGGCGATTAGGGCATCGAATTGCTGATCGAGCTGACGTGCCGAACTCAGCGCGTGGCGAATCAGCAACACCAGCACCAGGGCCAGGGTCAGAACCACGGCGAGGAACACCGGCAGGGTCTGGTGCAGCAGGTGAGCACCTGGCTGGGGCGGATGCCAATTCAGCAGCCAGGAGGAATCCAGCATCCGCATGGACTCGAAGCCGGAAAGGGGCGTACGGGAAGGTTTCAGCTCAGGCAGGCCATAGGTTTCGCTGAGATGATCGAGCTTGGCCTGATCGAGCACATTGACGAACAGCATCACCGACTGCTTGCCGGGTACGGGCGTCACGCTGTAGCTGGCACCGGGCGTGATGGTAGCTGCGGCCACCAGGGCGGGCTGGCCGTCGACGCTGAACAGCCTTACCAGGCTTTCGGTTTCCCCGGGATGATTGCGCGTCGCCGCCAGCAGTTCGGTCAGATCGCCATCGAGCCACTGCCCGATGGGCGCCGTCGAAGGCAGGCCATCGATCACGGCGTAGACGGTTTGGTCCTGGGGGTCGAGGACGAATACGCCATTGTAACCGTACAGTTCGTAGGGGATGTCGCCGACATTGCGCTCGTCGTTGGCCCAGAACAGGTTGACCTTCAAATGCAGGTTTTTGTAAGCCTCGCCCCACTTGGCGTAATTGATGATGTTGTGGGCGATCTCGTATTGCACCTGCCCCAGGGTACGGGAGATGTACTTCTGCGCGCGCTGCTGAACGTCGGCATCCTGGCTGGTGGCGGTCTTGATCAGCAGATAGCAGCCCAGGCCGAGCAGGATCGGCAGGGCGCAGATGGCGGGAAACAGCCGCAGCAGCATCTGGTGGCTGCGGCGGGTAGCGACGGGAGCTGACGGCATGAGTGACCCAAAGACGCGTGGGAACGGCTGGCAGACGCCTCGAGTAGGTGCCGGGAGCGGAAGAGGGGGTCTGGCAATTGGCTATTATCGCCAGCCAATAAAGGATGGTCCCCCGGCCATCTGACCGGGGGCAGTACTCAGCCGCCTGGACGGTCGTCCGCGTCAGCGACGCGGCGGATAGTGGGTCAGCAGTTCCTTCACCAGGCGGTCGAAGGCGGCGCTGCGCTGCGCCGGGGTGGCGTTCTGATCGTCCATCAGGCGTTCCTCGCTGGCGCGCCAGACCAGTTTGCCGTCGCGACCATCGAGCATGTCCAGTTGTACCGTCATCACTGGGTAGGTGACGGTCTGGGTACGGACATAGCTAGGACCCCAGGGGCTGGGACCCCAGCCGGGTCCCCAGGGACTGCCCCAGCCGCCACCCCAATAGGGTTCGCTGTAGCTGACGCTCTGCTGGCGCTGGTCGAGGATGACGTACAGCTTGATCTTCAGGCCCGGCCGAGTGCCGGTGGCGGCGGGACGCAGGCCGCGCTGATCGAGGCCGGCGCTGACCGCCTCGCGCAGGCGTTGCTCGGTGAGGTCGCTGCGGACCCGCGGATCGTTGGGCCGGTACTCGATGGCCGGGTCCGCCCAGCTCCAGCTGCGATAGGCCGCGAAATCGCGGCTGGCATCGTAGTCGAGGTTGATGGGCATCCGCTCGGCGCAGGCCGCGAGCAGCAAGACCGACAGCAGCAGAAGACAGCGTTTCATGAACGACCCTCTGGGTGAGGCACTCAAGGTGCTTGGACTGCTTCAGGGACGACTTGTCCCGTCAGCTCGGTGGATAGCTGGCCAAGACGCGGCGGATGGTGTCGCGTAGCGTACGGGCGCGTTCGCTGCTGTTGCCGCCGGCGGACTGCTCCGCGGCCGAATGCCAGAGCACGCGACCGCTGGCAGGGTCCAGCAGCTCTATCTCCAGCACGTCCACTAGGTAGGTCCGGGTGCGGGTCCGCGCCTGGCCGACCGTGGCGCCATAGCCGGGTCCGTAGCCGTAGGGGCCATAGCCGCCATAGCCGTAGTTGGTGTCGTAGTAGTCGGTGTACTGCTCGCTGCGTTGCTGCTGGGTGAGACGGGCGCGGACCAGTAGATCGGGGCGGGCACCATCGATGGCCGGGCGCAGACCGCGTTGGTCGAGCCCATCGGCTACCGCCCGCTGCAGGGTAGGGCTATCCAACCCGCCGCTGATCAAGGCGGCACCCGGCGCCCAGGCCCAGCTACGGAAGCGGCCCCAATCGATGGGTGTGGCCGGATAGGCGGCCGGGTCCTGCTGCGGCAGCACCGGCGCCGAGGCCTGCGGCAGGGCGCTTGCGACATAGGGATTGCTGCCCTGGCAACCGGCCAGGGCGAACAGCGCGAGCGACAGGCAAAGCAGGGGGCGACGCATGACCAGCTCCTCGAAGGAATGCCTGGGCCAGAGCATACCGTGCCCGGCTTCACTCTACCTTAGCTTGGCAGAGCCAATGCAGATATCGCCCCAGGCCGGCGAAGGCGGGATGTCGGCGGTGCGCCAGCTCCATGGCCACCAGTTCGTCGCCGTCAGCGCGGGCTTGGAAGTCCGGCGGCATGTAGTCGTGGAACACCCGCACGCCACTGCGGGCCTGGATCTGCCACTGGGACGCCAGCCAGGCTTCCACCTCGCGGGGATCGAGCGGCTGCTGCGGCGTGAGGCCACGTCCCTCGCCGGCATAGTGGCCGCGCCGGAGCTTGCGGAAATGCCCCTTGAGCAGGTTGCGGTAGATCAGGGCGTCGCGGTTGTAGAAGGCCAGGGATAGCCAACCGTCCTCGGCCAGGCAGCGTTGCAGTGTCGGCAGGATCGCCGTGGGCGTCTCCAGCCATTCCAGCACGGCATGGCAGAGCACCAGGTCGAAGGGTTCGGCGAAGGTGGGCAACTCTTGCCAGGGCAGCGCCAGCCAGTCGGCCTGGAGTCCGTTGTCGGCGAAGACCTCCTGGGCACCGGCGAGCATGGGTGCCGAGGGCTCGGCCAGGGTCACCGCATGGCCCTGCTGGGCCAGCCAGAGACTCATGTGGCCGAGGCCCGCGCCGATGTCCAGTACCCGCAGCGGGCGCGGCGGCAGTACCTCGGCGAGGTCGGCCTGTAGCACCGCCAGGCGGATGGCGCCCTTGGTGCCACCGTAGATGTTGGCGGCGAAGCGGGTGGCGCGGTCGTCGAAGAAGGTATCGCTCACGGCAGGAAGCGCCTCTCGTTGTCGGCCAGCTTGGCCAGCACCGCCTGTTCCACGTCCAGCCCCAGTTCGCTGCCCAGTTGCAGCAGATAGAGCAGGACGTCGGCGATCTCCTGGCCGGCATGCTCGCGCTCGGCAGCGGTCAGCTCGCGCGCCTCGGCGTCGCTCTTCCATTGGAAGATCTCCACCAGTTCGGCCATCTCGACACTGGCGGCCATCGCCAGGTTCTTGGGGTTGTGGTAACGCCGCCAGGCATTGGCGTCGCGGATGGCGTGCAGGCGGGAGAGCAGGGCGGGGAGATCCATGGGCGTCCGGGCTTCGCGGAAAAGCTCATTCTCCCATGGCGGGTGGGCCCCTGTGGAGGACAGCCTGGCCAGGCTGCTTTACTCTGAATCGTCAATCGAAACGCTGTCCGTTGGAGATTTCATGAACGCTCGCCTGTCCGGCCTGTGCTGCTTGTTACTGGCGCTGGTCCTGACCACCGGCACCGCCCATGCCGAGAAGCTGTTGCTGGAAGGCACCCTGGGCCAGGCCACCGTGGTGGTCGAGCTCGATCCCAGTGCCAATGACGAAGCCTATGGCCGCTATTTCTATGATCGCTACCGGCGGGATCTGCGCCTGAGCGGCCCGGCGCAGTCGGGCGACCGCCTGCAACTGGAGGAGGGCGCTTCCTGGCAGGACAGCCCCAAGGCGAGTTGGTCATTAACGCGTGACCCTGATGGGCATTGGCGTGGCACCTGGAGCGGTGATGGCAAGACCCTACCCATCGCCCTGGCGCCGCTGCAGCTGCCGAACAGCTCCGCCGCGGATCGCTATCGCCAGCGGCTACTCAAGGAGGATCCCTACGAACTCCGCCGGCTGCAGGGCCTGACCCTGCAGCCCGGCGAGCGGCAGACCTTCATGGGCCGCGGTCTGCACTGGTGGCGCGAGCCCCTTTCGGGCATGCGGCTGTTCACCGTGGAGGGTGCCAGTGAGGCGGCCAATGCCGTGCTGCGCGAACGACTCTGGGCGGAGGTGGACGCCCATCTGAGCTGCATCGGCAGCGACGGCGAACACAGCCTGAAGGTGACGCCGCAATTGCTCACCGACCGGGTACTCAGCGTCAATCTGTTCAGCCAGTACAGTTGCAGCGGCGCGGCCCACCCGGATTTCGGCAGCGCGCCCCTGACCCTGGACCTCAAGACCGGCCAGGAGCTGGCGCTGGAGGATTTTCTCTGGCTGGGCCACGGCCAGCCGATCCGACCGGAGCCGGACGACCGCTATTCCCAGGCCCTGGCGGACTATCGGGAAAAGACCCTGGCACCCTGGGTGGTACGGCTGTTCAGCCGCCTCTATCCCGACCTGATGCGGGCACCGGCCGGGGGTGACGGCTGCGACTATCGCAGCGCCGACGTCTGGCAATTCGCGCCCTGGTACCTGACGCCCAAGGGCCTCTACCTGGGCCCGACCTTCTACCGCGCCGCGCGCAACTGCGACGAACCCGGCGGCACCCTGGTGCCCTACGCCGAGGTGCGCAAGCATCCGGGGCCGCTGGTGGGATTGCTGCCGCGCTAGGGCTTAGGTTGGTGCCGGATGATGTTGGGCTTCGACGATGGAGCCGTCTCAACCCAATCTACGGCGGTAGGTGCGCACCGTAGGTTGGCGCTGAGCGCAGCGAAGCCCAACGCTGCCCATATGGAACTCGCAATGTTGGGCTTCGACGATGGAGCCGTCTCAACCCAACCTACGGCGGTGGCTGGCGCACCCTAGGTGGGCGCTGAGCGCAGCGAAGCCCAACGCTGCCCATATGGAACTCGCAATGTTGGGCTTCGACGATAGAGCCCTCTCAACCCAACCTCCACGGTAGCCGGCAAAGTACCCGTAGGTTGGCGCTGAGCGCAGCGAAGCCCAACGTTCACAGGTCATGCCCGGCAGATTGAGCTTCAACGACGCCAGACGGCGAGCGTGCTAGTCGTCAACGATCAGCCGCTTGCCCAGGGTGACGGCCTCCACCTCGGTGTAGCCCAATGCCGCGTAGAAGTCATGCACCGCCGTGTTCTCGCGGCGCACCATCAGGTGCAGCTTGGGGCAGCCCCGTGCGATCAGCAGGCGTTCGGCGGTTTCCACCAGGCGCCGGGCATGGCCCCGGCGACGGTGTTCCGGCGCCACCGCCAGGTAGTAGAGCCAGCCACGATGGCCGTCATTGCCCACCATGGCGCTGGCCATGAGGGTGCCGTCCACCTCGCCCACCAGGAACAACTCCGGTTGCTCGGCGAGCTTGCGCTGGATGTCGCGGTAGGGATCGTTCCAGGGGCGAGTCAGGCCACAGACCTGCCAGAGGCTGACCACGGCCTCGGTATCGCTGGGCTGGAAAGGGCGGATGAGCATGGGGCCGGAAACCTATAGCCAGGGTACATGTTGGGCTTCGACGATAGAGCCGTCTCAACCCAACCTACATGGCTTGCGTAGGTTGGGTTGAGCGTTAGCGAAGCCCAACGGGTCTGCGTCCTAGAGAAAATTCTCCGCATAGTGGCAAGCCACCTGCCGAGCTTCCACGTTGCGCAGGGCCGGTACCTCGGTCTTGCACTTCTCCGTCGCATAGGGGCAACGACGGTGGAAGACGCAACCGGGTGGCGGGTCCAGCGGGTTGGGCAATTCGCCCTGGATGCGGATGCGCGGCTTGCTCGGGTCCGGGTGCAGGCTCGGGGTGGCCGACAGCAGCATCTGGGTATAGGGATGCAGCGGCCGCTCGAACAACCGGTCGCGACTGGTCTTCTCGACGATGCAACCGAGGTACATCACCATCACCTCGTCAGCGATGTGGCGCACCACCGAGAGATTGTGGGAGATGAACACATAGGCCGTGCGGTATTGCTGCTGCAGATCCATGAACAGGTTGAGCACCTGCGCCTGGATGGACACGTCCAGCGCCGAGGTCGGTTCGTCCGCCACCAGCACCTTGGGCTGCAGCATCATGGCGCGGGCCACGGCGATGCGCTGGCGCTGGCCACCGGAGAACATGTGCGGATAGCGCTGGTAGTGCTCCGGCCGCAGACCGACCTGCTGCATCATTGCCTGCACCTTCTCGCGCCGCTCGGTGCGGGAGAGGCTGGTGTTGATCTGCAGCGGCTCGGCCAACTGGTCGCCGATCTTGCGTCGCGGGTTGAGCGAGGCATAGGGGTTCTGGAACACCATCTGCACCTCGCGGCGCAGCTCCTTGCGGCGGGCGGCATCGGCCTGGGCGACGTCCTGGCCGCCGATGACCAGGCTGCCGGCGGTGGGCTGCTCGATCAGGGTCAAGGAACGCGCCAGGGTGGACTTGCCACAGCCGGACTCGCCCACCACGGCCAGGGTACGCCCGGCCTGGAGGTCGAAGGAGACGCCGTTGAGCGCCTTGACCGTGGCGCTCTCCTTGAACAGGCCACGGGAGAGGTGATAGTGCTGGGTCAGGTTGCGCGCTTCGAGCACGTTACCCTGGGTCACGGGAGTCTCGAGGACGGTGGCTTCAGACGGCGCCATGGCGATCCTCCGGCAGATGGCTGGTTCGTTGATGTTCGGGCAACACCTCGGGGGCCTCGCCCGGCGCTACGTTGCGCGGGAAGAAGCAGCGCACCGCGCCACGGGCATAGGGCTCCAGCGCCGGGCGCTCCTGGCAGCACGGCTGCACATAGGGGCAGCGCGGGCTGAGCAGGCAACCGGCGGGACGGTCGTAGCGGCCGGGGACGATGCCCGGCAGGGTGTGCAGGCGATCCGTCTGGCTGTGCTCGGGAATGGCCGCCAACAGGGCTTCGGTGTAGGGATGGGCGGGGGCGTCGAACAGGGTCGGCACCACGCCTTTCTCCACCGCCTGGCCGGCATACATCACCACCACGCGCTGGGCGGTCTCGGCCACCACGGCGAGGTCGTGGGTGATGAGGATCAGCCCCATGCCCTCTTCGCGTTGCAGGTTGACCAGCAGTTCCATGATCTGCGCCTGGATGGTCACGTCCAGTGCGGTGGTGGGTTCGTCGGCGATCAGCAGGCGCGGCTCGGCGGCGATGGCCATGGCAATGGCCACGCGCTGGCTCATGCCCCCGGAGAGCTGGTGCGGATAGGCGCTCAGGCGGCTGGCGGCGGCCGGGATCTCGACCTTTTCCAGCAATTCCACGGCACGTTGGCGCGCCGCGCGGCCCTTGAGGCCCAGGTGCTGGCGCAAGACCTCTTCGATCTGGAAGCCCACGGTGTAGCTGGGATTGAGCGCCGTCATCGGGTCCTGGAAGACCATCGACAGCTCCTTGCCGATCAGGTGCCGGCGCCGGCGACCCTTGAGGCTGAGCAGGTCCTGGCCGTCGAAGTGCAGGCGGTCGGCGGTGATGCGGCCGGGGTGATCGATCAGGCCCATCACGGCCATCATGGTCACCGACTTGCCGGAGCCGGATTCACCGACGATGGCGACGATCTCGCCCTGATCCACGGTGAGATCGAGGCCTTCCACCACCGGCGGGGCGTCGGTGCCGCCGAAGCGCACCGAGAGGTTCTGGATTTCGAGGAGGCTCATGACTGCACCTTCAGACGCGGATCGAGGGCATCGCGCAGGCCGTCGCCCATCAGGTTGATGGCCAGCACGGTGAAGAGGATGGCGAGACCCGGCAGGGTCACCACCCACCAGGCGCGCTCGATGTAGTCGCGGGCCGAGGCCAGCATGGTGCCCCACTCGGGGGTGGGCGGCTGCACACCGAGGCCGAGGAAGCCCAGGGCGGCGGCATCGAGGATCGCCGAAGAGAAACTCAGGGTGGCCTGGACGATCAGCGGCGCCATGCAGTTGGGCAGCACGCTGACGAACATCAGCCGCAGGGTGCCGGCGCCGGCCAGCCGCGAGGCGGTGACGTAATCGCGATGCAGCTCGCCCATCACCGCGGCGCGGGTCAGGCGCACATAGGAGGGCAGCGAGACGATGGCGATGGCCACCACGGTATTGGTCAGGCCTGGGCCGAGGATGGCGACGATGGCCACGGCCAGCAGCAGCGAGGGCAGCGCCAGCATGATGTCCATTAGGCGCATGATCACCGGACCCGCACGATTGGGCGAGAAGCCGGCGATCAGCCCGAGCAGGATGCCGGGGATCAGCGAGACCACCACCGAGGCCAGGCCGATCAGCAGCGACAACCGGGCGCCGTAGATCAGCCGGCTGAGGATGTCGCGGCCCAGCTCATCGGTGCCCAGCGGGAATTGCGCCTGGCCACCGGCCAGCCACAGCGGCGGGGTGAGCATGAAGTCGCGGAATTGCTCGCTCGGTGCATGGGGCGCGACCCAGGGCGCCAGGAGCGCGCAGAAGATCACGATGACCATGAAGATCAGCCCACCGAGGGCGCCTTTGTTGTGGGCGAAGGCCTGCCAGAATTCCTTGAGAGGAGAGGGATAGAGGGCGCTCGGGTCTTGAGCGGCCGGAGTGTTTACCGTTGTCATAGGCTCGGTCCGTGCGGGCGCATCAACGCTGGTGGCGGATGCGCGGGTTGATCAGGCCGTAGAGGATGTCCACGACGAAGTTGACCAGGATGACCAGGGTGGCGATCAGCAGGATGCCGTTCTGCACCACCGGGTAGTCCCGGGCGCCGATGGCCTCGATCAGCCACTTGCCGATGCCGGGCCAGGAGAAGATGGTCTCGGTCAGCACCGCGCCGGAGAGCAGGCTGCCCACCTGCAGGCCGAGCACCGTGATCACCGGGATCAGCGCATTGCGCAGGGCGTGGACGAAGACCACTCGCTTGGGCGACAGGCCCTTGGCCCGGGCGGTGCGCACATAGTCTTCGCGCAAGACTTCGAGCATGGCCGAACGGGTCATGCGGGCGATCACCGCTAAGGGGATGGTGCCCACCACGATGGCCGGCAGGATCAGGTGCTTGAGCGCATCGAGAAAGGCGCCGGGCTCGTCGGAGAGCAGGGTATCGATGAGCATGAAGCCGGTGCGCGGCGGGATGTCGTAGAGCAGGTCCAGGCGCCCGGAGACCGGGGTCCAGCCGAGCTTTACCGAGAACAGCATGATCAGCAGCAGGCCCCACCAGAAGATCGGCATGGAATAGCCGGTGAGGGCGACGCCCATCACTCCGTGGTCGACGACGGAGCCCCGCCTGAGCGCGGCGATGATGCCGGCCAGCACACCGAACACGGTGGCGAACAGCATGGCCGACACGGTCAGCTCGAAGGTGGCGGGGAACAGGGTGGTGAATTCGTCCCAGACGCCGACGCGGCTGCGCAGGGATTCGCCGAGGTTGCCGTGGGCGAGGTTGCCGATGTAGTCGAAATACTGCTGGTACAGGGGCTTGTCGAGACCCAGACGGTGCATGGCTTCGGCGTGCATCTGCGGATCGACGCGGCGTTCACCCATCATGACTTCCACCGGATCGCCGGGGATGAGGCGGATCAGGGCGAAGGTCAGCAGGGTGACGCCGAAGAACGTCGGTATCAGCAGCCCGAAGCGACGGGCGATGAAGGCGAGCATCGGAGGGGGTATCTCCTCTTGAGGCTGATCATGACGGCGCGGGTACGTGCCCGGCCGCGTTTTGGGTTCAGACCTTGTGGGTCTGGATTCATCCCTGAGGAAACCGTCCTGGCTTCACGCGAACCCACCTGGCGATACCCAGGCGGGTTCGATCCTACGCAAAGGTTCGAAGAGCGCTCTGGCTGGGCGCTCCCAGCCCGGCAGGTTACCACGTCGACCGCGCTGTCGAAATCCTCGACATTGCCTGCGCTTCGCCGGTGTTCGCTACGCGATCCCCGCCAGATGTCGGACGCTTCGCTGGTTCCGCCGGGCGCTGCCATTACAGCAGGTTGAACGGCAGGGTGGAGACCAGGCGCAGTTCCTTGACGTTGCCGTCGACCTGATTCTGGCTGGCGCGATGATCGGTCAGCAGCAGGCGGAAGCGGCTGTCCTTGAGCGCGCCCTGCTGCACCTTGTAGGTGGCGATCAGGCCGATCTCGTGGTGCTTCTCACCGTCCTGCTGCAAGACCTCGGCATAGTTGGCGTACTTGCCGGCGCCGGCATCGTAGTGGGTGCCGTCGATGTCCCAACCCTTGGCGTACCAGATACCGGTGCTCAGGCCGGCCACGCCGAAGTAGCTCCAGTCGGTCTCGTAGCGCAGCTGCAGCGACTTCTCGTTGGGACCGTTGTAGTCCGAGACCAGGGAGTTGGCCAGGTAGATGGCGGCGGTCTCGTGGGCGTAGTCGAAGTACTCGTTGCCGTCGATCTGCTGGTAGGCCAGGGTCAGGCTGTGGGCCTGGTGGCTGCCGGTGAACGCCAGGCTCCAGGCGGTGTTGTCGATGTCGCCGGCCTTGGCGCTGCCGGCGTCAACCGTGCGGTAGGCGTTGGCCACGGCCTTCCAGGCGAAGGTGTCGAGGTTGCCGCCGGCCTGGGTCAGGCTGAGGAAATACTGGTTCCAGACGTCTTCGAAATTGGCGCCGTAGAGGCTGACTTCCCAGCCCTGGGGCAGCTTGTAGTTACCACCAAGAAAGCTCAGGCGGTCGGCGGTGACCTCGCGGGTGCCGTACTCGGTGGTCCAGTGCTCGTCACCGGCGCCGGTCCGCGGGCTGACACGGGTGAAGCTGCCGCCCTGCAGCGAGAGGTTGTCCCATTCATCACTGGTGAAGGCCAGGCCATCGAAGCTGGAGGGGAAGGGGCGGTTGTCGTTGTAGCTGATCACCGGGGTGTCGAGCATGAAACGACCGACCTTGAGCTCGGTGTTGGAGATCCGCATCCGCGCATCGGCGATGCCCAGCTTGGACCACTCGGCATGACCCTCGCCCTCGGCATTGGCCAGGGTACGGTTGCCGCCACCACCGATGCGGCCCTTGCCGCGTTCCAGGTTGGTGGCCTGGTAGCCGGCGATGTCGAGGCCAAAGCCCACGGTGCCCTGGGTGTAGCCGGAACTGTACTTGAGCGCGGTGGCCTGGACCCAGGTGTTGCGCGAATGGGTGCGTTTCCGGGTGCCATTCTTCTCGTAGCTGAAGATGGGATCGGAACTGGTCTCGCGGGAGAAGAAGTTGCGCGTGGTCAGGGTCAGGCTGTCATCGGCGAGAAAGCCCTGGGCGCCTGCCTGGCCCTTCACCGGCTTTTGCACGTTGGGAACGGTCTGGACCTCGTTGGCATAGTTGGGGTCCGTCGGCGCCGGCGACTGGGCGTGGGCGGTCAGCGCCAGGGTGAGCAGGGAGAGGGCGAGTCCGCCACGGTGGACGTTGTTCATGCAAGGGCTCCAAAGCAATCGTTTTTTCTGTTATTCGGGCGTTTTCCGGCACGACCGAACCCGTCGCGCCGAAACACGGCGCGAGGCGGGAAAGGTCGCGGGGACGGGCCGCCCGGGCCCGGTCGATTACGGCATCAGGCGCCGGTCAGTCGAGGGTCACCGTGGAGAAGTCGTAGACCCCCAGCGGGCTCTGCACATAGCCCTGCACCTTGGGTTGCAGGACGTCGGTGAACAGCGGATGGGCCAGCGGAATCCAGGGCATCTGCTGGTGGAAGATCTGCTGGGCCTGCTCGTAGAGGGCAGCGCGCTGGGCCGGATCATTGATGCGCTTGGCCTTTTCGATGGCGTCGTTGAAGGCTTTATCGCACCAGAACGAGCGGTTCTCGCCGCTTTCCGCCGCCGAGCAGCTCAGGTTGTTGGTGAGGAAGTTGTCCGGATCACCGTTGTCGCCGGTCCAGCTCGCCATCATCAGGTCGTGCTCGCCGGCCTTGGTGCGCTTCATGAACTCACCCCATTCGAACTGGGTGATCTCGGCCTTGATACCGATCTTGGCCAGGTCACCCTGGATCAGTTGGGCCACCAGCGCCGGACTGCCGCCGGGGCCGCTGCCGGTGCTGATGTAGTACTTAAGGGTGAAGCCATTGGGATAGCCGGCCTCCTTGAGCAACGCCTTGGCCTTCTCCACGTCGTGGGGCCAGGGCTTGATGTCCTTGGCATAGCCCAGCAGCGAGGAGGGGTAGGGGTTGACGGCCGGCTTGGCGCCGCTGTCACCGAATACCGTCTTCAGGTAGTTCTGCTGATCGAAGGCCATGGCCATGGCCTGGCGCACCCGCACATCGTCGAGCGGCTTGTGCTTGGTGTTGATGGCCAGGTAGGAGGTGGTCTGGCTTTCCACCTGGGCCAGCTTGACGCTCTTGTCCTGGCGCAGCATGGCCACGTCCTGGGGCTTCACCGTCAGGCCGATCTGGCATTCGTTGTTGCGGACCCGCTGGATGCGCACGTTGGGGTCCAGGGTCACCGCCAGCACCAGGCCGTCCAGCTTGGGCTTGGCGCCGAAGTAGTCGGGATTGACCTTGTAGCGGGTCACGGAATCCTTGGCGTAGCGCTCGAAGACGAAGGGGCCGGTGCCGATGGGCTTCTGGTTGATGTCTTCGGTCTTCTTGCTCGCCAGCAGGCTGTCGGCGTATTCCTTCGAGAGGATGGAACCGAAGGCCATGGCCAGGTCGGCGAGGAAGGGCGCCTCGGGCTGGTTGAGGGTGAAGCGCACGTGCTGATCGTCGAGCTTGTCGATGGACTTGATCAGGGTGCCCATCTCCATGGCCGCGGCGTAGGGATAGCCGCTGGGGGAGAGGTTGTACCAGGGGTTGTTCTTGTCGAGCATGCGCTCGAAGCTGAACACCACGTCGTCGGCATTCAGGTCACGGGTCGGCTTGAAATAGGCCGTGGTGTGGAATTTCACGCCCGGGCGCAGGGTGAAGGTGTACTGCAGGCCATCGGGAGAGACCTCCCAGCTCTGCGCCAGCCCCGGCACGATCTCGGCGCTGCCCTGCTTGAACTCCACCAGGCGGTTGTACAGCGGCGTGGCCGAGGCGTTGAAGGTGTAGCCCGAGGTGTAGCGACCCGGGTCGAAGCCTTCCGGATTGGCCTCGGTGCAGACCACCAGGGGCCGCGCCAGGGCAGCGTTGGCCGTCAGGCAGAGCAGGGCGGCGAGAGACAGCGAAAAGAGTGGCTTGGACACGAAAGGCTCCTCGTGAAAGACCCGCCGAGCGGGCCGGACAGGGTTAGCGGTCGAGGCTTACGCCATAGAAACCGGTGACGCCGAAGGGATTGATCTTGAAGCCCTGCACCTCTTTGCGCATGGGCTGGGATACCACCGAGTGGGCCATGGGGCTCACCGGCATCTGCTGGCGGATGATCTGCTGCGCCTGCTCGTAGAGGCGGGTGCGCGCGGTGCGATCGGTGCTGGTCTTGGCCTGCTGGATGAGGGCGTCGTAGTCCTGGTCGCACCAGCGCGCATAGTTGCTGCCGCCAATGGCGCTGCAGCCGTAGAGCACGCCCAGCCAGTTATCCGGGTCGCCGTTGTCGCCGGTCCAGCCATAGGTCAACACATCGTGTTCGCCGGCTTTGGCGCGCTTGATGTATTCGCCCCATTCGTAGCTGACGATCTTGGCCTTGATGCCAACCTTGGCCCAATCCTGCTGGATCATCTGCGCCGACTGGCGGGCGTTGGGGTTGGAGGCGCGCTGCACCGTCATGGCCCAGAGGGCGATCTCGGTGCCGTCCTTGACCCCGGCCTGCTTGAGCAGCGCCTTGGCCTTGGTTGGATCATAGGGGGCGCCCTTGATCGATTTGTCGTAGGACCATTGGTTCGGCGGGATCACGTTCTGCGCGACCTGGCCGGCGCCCTGGAACACCGTGTCGACGATGGCCTGCTTGTTGATGGCCATGTCCAGGGCGCGGCGCACCTCGGGCTTGTCCAGCGGCGGATGCTGCACGTTGTAGGCGAGGAAGCCGACATTGAAGCCCGGCTGCTGCAGCACCTTGAGATTGGCGTCCTGCTTCATCTCCACCAGATCCGCCGGACGGGCATAGCCGCTGACCTGGCACTCATTGGCCTTGAGCTTCTGTAAGCGGGTGGCGGCGTCGGGGGTGATGGCGAAGATCAGGTTGTCGAGCTTCACATCCTCGGGTTTCCAGTAGTCGCGGTTGCCCTTGTAGCGGATCACCGCATCCTTCTGATAACGGCTGAAGACGAAGGGCCCGGTGCCGATGGGCTGCTGGTTGAGCAGCTCTGGCTTGCCTTCCTTGAGCAACTGCGCGGCGTACTCGGCCGACTGGATGGAGGCGAAGCTCATGGCCAGGTCGGCGGCGAAGGCGGCGTCCACCTGGTTCAGGGTGAAGACCACGGTGCGGTCATCGACCTTGGCCACCTTGGCGATGTTCTGGTCCAGCCCCATGTCGGTGAAGTAGGGGAATTCGGTGGGGTAGGCCTTACGGAACGGCTGCTCCTTGTCGAGCATGCGCTGGAAGGTGAAGACCACGTCGTCGGCATTGAAGTCGCGCGTGGGCGTGAAGTAGTCGGTGGTGTGGAATTTCACGCCCTGGCGCAGGTGGAAGGTGTAGGTCTTGCCATCCGCACTCACGTCCCAACTGGTCGCCAGGCCTGGCTCCAGGGTGGTGCCACCACGCTGGAACTGCACCAGGCGATTGAAGACCGTCTCGGCCGAGGCATCGAACTCGGTACCCGAGGTGTATTGCGCCGGATCGAAACCGGCGGGGCTGGCTTCCGAGCAATAGACGAGGTTGCTCGCGGCCTGGGCCAGCGGAGCGCAGGCGAACAGGCTCGCCGCCAGCAACGAGTAGGCGTAGGGAAGGCGCATGGGGTCTCACTCCATCAGTCAAATGAACGGCCAAGGCCGGGAGCTTGGCTCCCGACCCTGGCCAACAGGCTTCACTTGCTGACGCTGACGCCGTAGAACTGGTTCAGTCCGAACGGACTTATCTTGAAGCCTTCGACCTCTTTGCGCATGGGCATATAGATGGTCGAGTGGGCGATCGGAGCCAGGGGCCGCTGCTGCATGATGATCTGCTGGGCCTGCTGGTAGAGCTCGGTACGCTTGGCCTGGTCGGTGGTGCGCTTGGCGGCCTGGATCAGATCCTCGTAGGGCTTGTAGCACCACATGGAGAAGTTGTTGCCGCCGACCGCGTCGCAACCGAAGTTGGTGCCCAGCCAGTTGTCCGGATCACCATTGTCGCCGCTCCAGCCGATCAGCAGGGCATCCTGCTCGCCGTTGTGGGCACGCTTGATGTACTCGCCCCATTCGTAGCTGACGATCTTGGTCTTGATGCCGACCTTGGCCCAATCCTGCTGGATCATCTCGGCCATCAGTCGCGCATTGGGGTTGTAGGGGCGCTGCACCGGCATGGCCCAGAGGGTGATCTCGGTGCCATCCTTGACGCCAGCCTTTTCCAGCAGCGCCTTGGCCTTGGCCGGATCGTAGGGCACAGCCTTGATCGAGGTGTCATAGGACCACTGGGTCGGCGGCATGGCGTTGACCGCTTCCTGGCCAGCCCCCTGGTAGACGGTATCGATGATGGCCTTCTTGTTGATGGCCATGTCCAGCGCCTGGCGCACCTCGACCTTGTCCAGCGGCGCGTGCTTGACGTTGAAGCCTACCCAGCCCTCGTTGAAGCCGGGCTGCGAGGGCATCTTCAGGCTGGGGTCCTTCTTCAGGCCTTCCAGGTCGGCCGGCCGCGGATAGGCAGCGATCTGGCATTCGCCGGCCTTGAGTTTCTGCATGCGTACCGAAGGATCGGTATTGATGGAGAAGATCAGGTTGTCCACCTTGGCGCCTTCGGCCTTGTCCCAGTAGTCGGGATTGGCCTTGAAGCGGATCACCGCGTCCTTCTGGTAGCGGCTGAAGACGAAGGGGCCGGTACCGATGGGCTTTTGGTTGATGTCGGCCGCCTTGCCCTGCTTGAGCAATTGGTCGGCGTATTCGGCGGAGAGGATCACCGCGAAGGGCATGGCCACGTTCTGCAGGAAGGCGGCATCGACATCCTTCAGGTGGATGCGCACGGTGTGATCGTCGACCTTTTCCACCGACTGGATGTTCTTGTCCAGGCCCATGTCGGTGAAGTAGGGGAATTCGGTCGGGTAGGCCTTACGGAACGGCTGGTTCTTGTCCAGCATGCGCTGGAAGGTGAAGACCACGTCGTCGGCGTTGAAGTCACGAGTGGGCTTGAAGTAGTCAGTGGTATGGAACTTCACGCCCGGGCGCAGGTGGAAGGTATAGGTCTTGTTGTCCGGGCTGATGTCCCAACTCTCGGCCAGCCCCGGCTTGACCTGGGTGCCGCCGCGCTCGAATTGCACCAGTTCATTGAACACGGTTTCGGCCGAGGCGTCCCAATCGGTGCTGGTGGTGTATTGCGCCGGATCGAAACCGGCCGGGCTGCCTTCGGAGCAGAACACCAGATTGGCCGCCTGGGCCAGCGGAGCCCCGGCCAGCAAGGTGGAGGCGATCAGGGCAGCGAGTACGTTCTTGTGCATGTAGACCTCATGAAGGGAGCGACACAACGCCTTGTGGCATTGCGAAACATAATTCCGGTGTCTTGTGGACAGATAGGCCCACATGCACAGCTTGTGCCCATGTCCCTCGTGCGCGGGGGCTAGGCACCCGAAGAGACCCAAACGCAAAACAGATGTCGCAAAGATATAAGAGGCGTGACCTGGACTGGGCAGATATGCGCACCAAAAGTGCGCATAGCGACAGCATTGTTACTTTTCTGCACTAGATCAGGGCATCAGTACCTCAATGGTGCCACCCGCCGAGACTTCGACCGTGGTAGTGCCAGGGGCAACATCGGGCGTCACGGCGTCACCGGCAGCCTTCATCGCCGACATGCGCAGCACGGGCATTGGCTGGGGTACGCCACTGGTACCCAGATCCAGGTTGACGATGCGATAGCCGGTGCCGCCCAGGGCTTCGGTAGCCAATTGGGCGCGCGCCTTGAAAGCGGCCACGGCGTCCTTGAACAGGGCATCCTCCTGCTGCTTGCGGGTACCGTCGGCGATGGTGAATTGCAGATTGCCCATCTTCAGGTTGCCGAGCAGTTCACCGGTCAGCTTGGACAGCGCAGCGAAATCCGCGCTTTCCAAGCGCAGCTCACCGCGCTCACGCCAGACACTGATGGCGCGACCCTGGTCTTCGTAGACCGGATAGGTGTTGCGGTTACCCAAGGAAACGCTCACGTCCGTTACCTTGCGCGCCTGCTCCAGGGCGGCGTTGAGGGTCTTGGTTGTTTCGTTGGCGAGCGCCGCCGGGTCCTGGCCCTGGCTCTCGGTATAGAGCATGACCTGCATGCGATCGCGCGGTATCTCGCGGCTGACCTCGGCCCTCAGGCTGACCTGGTTGTAGCGTGCCTCATCGGCCTGGGCCGTGGTGGCGACGACGGCGCTGAACAGGGCGGCGCCCAGCATGAGCGGGCGTAGGGGAAAGGTCATGGTGAGCTCCTGATTGGCAGTACGAAAGCCTTGGGACCACGGCGACGGCGGATGGTGCGTCGCTTTGCCGCGTCGGCGGCTGAAGGCGGATGGCGCTCGCTATAATGTCAGTCTGTTCTGACGGGCGCGCCGCTGGTGGCCGTCTCGATCGTCTCCTGCGTCTGGAACCTCGCATGTTCTCCTTGCCCGTTCAATGGTTGTCCGCCAATCGCCAGAATCTCGGGCGCCTGGTTCTCATCCGCGTGCTGGTGCTGGCCGCCCAGGCCGGCTCGGTAGGCATCGCCCGGCTCTCGGGCATCGTTCAACTGCCCTGGACCGCCTTGGCCATCACCCTCGGGGTATCGGCGATACTCTGCCTGTTCGCCGCCCTGCGGCTGACCCGCTCCTGGCCGGTCACCGAGCAGGAATACGCCGCGCACCTGGGCTGCGACCTGGCCATCCACAGTGCGCTGCTGTACTTCGCCGGCGGACCGACCAACCCCTTCGCCTCCTATTACCTGGTGCCCCTGACCATCGCCGCGGCCACGTTGCCCTGGCTCTACACCCTGGTACTGGCCGCCCTGACCCTTGGCGTCTTCTCGCTGATGCTGCTTTCCTACGAGCCGCTGCATCTGCTGGTGGCCAACGATGGCACGGTGCTGAGCTACGGCATGTGGCTGAGTTTCGCCCTGTCGGCGGCGGTCATTACCCTGTTCGTCGCGCGGATGGCCACCGCCCTGCGCGAGCAGGAGAGCTTGCAGGCCCAACGTCGCGAACAAGCCATGCGCGACCAGCAACTGCTGGCCGTGGCCACCCAGGCCGCCGGGGCCGCCCACGAGCTAGGTACGCCGCTGTCCACCATGAGCGTGCTGCTCAAGGAGTTGCAGCAGGAGCATGCGGATCAGCCGACCCTGAGTGAAGACCTGGCGCTATTGCAGGCCCAGGTCGGCCAGTGCAAGCAGACCCTGCAGCAACTGGTGCGCGCCGCCGAAGCCGATCGGCGCCAGACCCTGCAGGAGCAGACCGCCGTGGAGTGGCTGGAGGCGACCATGGATCGCTGGCACCTGATGCGCCCGGAGGCCACCTACACCTTCGAGGTGGCGAGTCTGGGCGCGCCGCCCCGGCTGACGCCCCCGGTCGAACTTACCCAGGCACTGCTGAATCTACTCAACAACGCGGCCGACGCCTGCCCGGAGAACCTGGGCATTCGCCTGCACTGGGATGCGCGCGAGCTGTGCCTGTCGATCCGCGACCACGGCGCCGGGGTGCCCCTGGCCATCGCCGAGCAGCTCGGCAAACCCTTCTTCACCACCAAGGGCAAGGGCTTCGGTCTGGGCCTGTTCCTCAGCCAGGCCAGCGTCACCCGCGCGGGTGGCACGGTGAAGCTCTACAATCATGAGGAAGGCGGCACCCTGACCGAATTGCGCCTGCCGCGGCACTACGCCCTGGCGTGAATGCCTGGAGATTTCTATGACTGACGACCTCAATAGCGGTTTCGACGACCAGCCCCATATCCTGCTGGTCGATGACGATCCCACCTTCACCCGGGTCATGGCTCGGGCCATGGATCGTCGCGGCCTGCGCGTGTCCATCGCCGACAGCGCCGAGGAAGGCCTGCAACTGGCCAAGGACGACCTGCCGGACTACGCCGTGCTCGACCTGAAGATGGAGGGCGACTCCGGTCTGGTGCTGCTGCCCAAGCTGCTCGAGCTGCATCCGGACATGCGCGTGGTGCTGCTGACCGGTTATTCCAGCATCGCCACCGCCGTGGAAGCCATCAAGCGCGGCGCCACCAACTACCTGTGCAAGCCGGCCGATGCCGACGATGTCCTGGCCGCCTTGCTGGCCCAGCACGCCGACCTCGACACCCTGGTGCCGGACAACCCCATGTCGGTGGATCGCCTGCAGTGGGAGCACATCCAGCGGGTGCTGGCCGAGCACGAGGGCAACATCTCGGCCACCGCCCGAGCCCTGGGCATGCACCGGCGTACCCTGCAGCGTAAGTTGCAGAAGCGTCCGGTCCGGCGCTGACGGACCGTCATCGTCCCCGGCCCGGTGGGCGATGATTGTTACATTGTTCCAGTCAGAATTCGTTCAGGCATTCCGGCATAGGCTGTGCAAGCGTCTCGTTGAGCAGTCCTTGAGAGTCCGAGCATGTCCGAATCCGCCGTACCCGTGCCCTCCGTCTATGGAGCTTCCCGTGGGCATTTCCTGGCCCGTGTCTGGGCCCTGATCACCCCCTACTGGCGCAGTGAAGAGAAAGGCAAGGCCTGGCTTCTCCTGGGCGTGGTGATCACCCTGTCCCTGGCCGGCGTGGGCCTGTCCGTCGCCCTCAACACCTGGTATCGCTATTTCTACGATGCCTTGCAGACGCGCGACCTGGCCGCCTTCATCCGGCTGATGCTGTATTTCTGCGGCTTGGCGGCCACCGCCATCCTGCTGGCCGTGTACCGGCTCTACCTGACCCAGGCGCTGACCATCAACTGGCGGCGTTGGTTGACCGAAAAGCACTTCGGTCTCTGGCTGTCCGACCGCAACTACTATCAGCTGGAACGCGAAGGCGGTGCCGACAACCCCGACCAGCGCCTGACCGAGGACATCCGCGACTTCGCTGAAACCACCCTGAGCCTTGGCCTGGGCTTCATCCGCACCGTGGTCAGCCTGGTGTCCTTCAGCGTCATCCTGTTCGGCATTTCCGGCGACATCACCCTGTTCGGCATCACCATCCCGGCCTACATGTTCTGGGCGGCGCTGATCTACGCCACCGTCGGCACCTGGCTGACCCATCTCATCGGCCGCCGGCTGATCGGCCTCTACAACCAGCAGCAACGCTACGAAGCCGACCTGCGCTTCGGCCTGATTCGCGTCCGCGAGAAAGCCGAGAGCGTCGCCCTGTTCCGCGGCGAAGCCAACGAACACCGGCGCCTGCTGGATCGCTTCGGTTACGTCTGGGGCAACTACCACCTGGTGATGAACTACACCAAGCGGCTGACCTTCTTCACCGCCGGCTACAGCCAGATCGCCATCATCGCCGGCTTCGTGCTGGCCGCGCCGCGCTACTTTTCCGGCAAGATCCAACTGGGCGACCTGATGCAGGTCAACTCGGCCTTCGGCAACGTCCAGGAAAGCCTCAGCTGGTTCGTCGATGCCTACGTCAGCCTGGCCGGCTGGCGCGCCGTCTCCGATCGTCTGCTCACCTTCCGCGAGACCATGGCCGAATTCAGCCAGGAGACCGACATCCTGGTGCCCCGCACCAGCGACGCCGACCTGGTGCTGGAAGGCCTCACCCTGAGCGCCGCCGGTCGTCTGCTGCTGCACCCGACCGACCTGCGCATCGCCCGGGGCGAGCACCTGCTGATCGAAGGCGCTTCGGGAAGCGGCAAGAGCACCTTGCTGCGTGCCCTGGCCGGCCTCTGGCGGCAAGGGCAGGGGGGAATCGCGGTGCCCGACGGGCGCCAGCTGTTCCTGCCGCAACAGCCCTATCTGCCCATAGGCACCTTGCGCGAGGCGCTGTCCTATCCGCAGCCAGAGGATGCCTACTCCGACGAGCGCCTGATGGAGGTGCTGCAGCACTGTCGCCTGGGGCACCTCTGCGAGCACCTGGATGAGGCGCGGCACTGGGAACGCACCCTATCGCCGGGCGAGCAGCAGCGGGTGGCTCTGGCCCGGGCACTGTTGTATGCCCCCGACTGGTTGTTCCTCGACGAAGCCAGTTCGGCACTCAGCGAAGCGGACGAACGAGCGCTCTACCATCGGCTTCTGGCAGAGAATCCAGGCCTTACCCTGGTCAGCGTCGGCCATCGTCCAAGCCTGCGCGCCTATCACCACCGGCACCTCTTATTGGAGGAGCAAGAGCTGCGTGCCAGAGCGGTGGATGACGCTTTCTGATATAGACTGGGCGGTCTAGCTCGGGCGTTTGGGCAGAGTGGGGTGCTATGATTTCGAAAGCCATTTCAATCGGTAAGAAAATCCATGTCTGCACCTAGTGTATCCCGCCCACGTAAGAGACCCCGTAGCCTGGCAGAGGAGGTCGTTGCGGTGCTGATCCAGCAGATCGGCGAGGGGCAGTTCCAACCTGGCGACAAACTGCCTACCGAATCGGCCATCATGCAGGCTCAGGGTGTCAGCCGAACCGTGGTACGTGAGGCCATTTCCCGGCTGCAAGCAGGTGGCTACGTGGAGACACGACACGGCATCGGCACTTTCGTCCTGCAACGGCGCGCCGAGTCCCCTCTACCGCTCGATCCGGCCACCGTCATCACCCTCAAGGACGTCTTGGCGATGCTCGAGTTGCGTATCAGCCTGGAGGTCGAGGCGGCCGGTCTCGCCGCGCAGCGTCGCTCGCCAGAGCAGTTGCAGGCCATGCGGAACCTGTTGGAAACCATGCGCGTAGGGGCCGAGCAGCCCGACTTTGCGGTGAGCGCTGATCTGGAGTTGCATCTGCTGATCGCCAGCTCCACCGGCAACCGCTATTTCAGCGACATCATGAGCTACCTGGGCACGGTGCTGATTCCCCGTACCCGGCTCAATTCCGCCTACTTGGCGCACGATGATCAGCAACGCTACCAGACGCGTCTGGATGCCGAGCATGAGGCCATCGTCCAAGCCATTGAAGAGGGCGATGTGGAAGCGGCCCGTTCGACCATGCGTCTGCACCTGAGCAATAGTCGCGAGCGTCTGCGTCGTGCTCACGAAGAGATGGAACGGCAAGTCGAAGAGGCCTAGCAAGGGAGTTTCGGGCTGCGCAAGACATTTTGGCGGTGAGGACTTGCTCCTCGCTCAAGATAGGTTGTACGATGACTTACAACAGATCGCGGGTTAGCCGCATCTCAGTCCAACCTATGCCGAGGCATCCAGATGACTCCACAAGAACTCAAACACGTCCTCTCTTCCGGTCTGTTGTCCTTTCCGCTGACCGACTTCGATGCCAATGGCGACTTCCGCGCCGATACCTACGCCAAGCGCCTCGAATGGCTGGCCCCCTACGGGGCGACCGCGCTGTTCGCCGCGGGTGGCACCGGCGAGTTCTTTTCCCTGGAAGCCAGTGAATACAGCAGCATCATCAAGACCGCGGTGGATACCTGCCAGGGCAGTGTCCCTATCCTCGCCGGCGTCGGCGGCTCCACTCGCCAGGCCATCGCCTATGCCCAGGAAGCCGAGCGCCTCGGCGCCAAGGGCCTGCTGCTGTTGCCGCACTATCTGACCGAAGCCAGCCAGGACGGCGTGGCCGCCCATGTCGAAGCCGTCTGCAAAGCGGTGAAGATCGGTGTAGTGGTCTACAACCGCAATGTCTGCCGCCTGCAGCCCCAGCACCTGGAACAACTGGCCGAGCGCTGCCCCAATCTGATCGGCTACAAGGACGGTCTGGGCGACATCGAACTCATGGTGTCCATCCGGCGTCGTCTGGGCGACCGCTTCAGCTACCTGGGCGGCCTGCCCACCGCCGAAGTCTATGCCGCTGCCTACAAGGCGCTGGGCGTACCTGTCTATTCCTCGGCGGTGTTCAACTTCATCCCCAAGACCGCCGTACAGTTCTACGAAGCCATTGCCCGTGACGATCACGAGACGGTCGGCAAGTTGATCGACGACTTCTTCCTGCCCTACCTGGAGATCCGCAATCGCTGCGCCGGCTACGCCGTGAGCATCGTCAAGGCGGGCGCCAAGATCGCTGGCTACGACGCCGGCCCGGTGCGTACCCCGCTGACCGATCTCAAGCAGGACGAGTACGAGCGGTTGGCGGCGCTGATGGACAAGCTCGGCCCGCAGTAAGTACAGGCGGCGGGGGCGGCCCTCGACCTGTCCCTGCAACCGCAAAGCCCACCACCAGCCTCCTGGTCGTGGGCTTTTTTCTGTCCGCTCTGCAGCCAGGGACGGATGCTGTATGGCCTTGAGTCTGCTGGCCTTAATTCGCTCCTAAGGCCGCTCTGCCAGATTCGTGCGCTTCCGGCCGAGCACGACCCGGCAATCCTGGTGCTTGCCTGCTCTCGGCCAATGTTCTCGCCAAGGTTCGCCCTATGACCGCAGCCGTCCTGTTTCTCGCGCTTGCCGCAACATCGGGGAGCACGACCTGCCTGGCGGCGAATCCACCCTCGGCGATCGCGCTGGTACGGGCGGCCAGCAACCCTCCGGCGCCAGGCCCCCAGGCGCTGCCGGTCATCCATACCGAGGGGACCTTGCCCCATACCGGCATCCACGATCAGTCTGCCGCGGCCGTGCGCGATTTCAGTTACATGCTGGATCTGGCACTGGCCTGGCGGGATACCCACGATGCCGCGGCCCTGACGCGGCTGGCGGGCTACCTCGATGCCTGGACGCAAACGTATCGACCGAGCTTCAATCCCATCGACGAGACGAACCTCGGCAGCCTCATCGCGGCCTATCGGCTGACGGCCGCTGACCTGCCCAAGGCGACCGCCCAGCGCACGCGCCTCTTCATCGCGCAGCTGGCGCAGGGCTATCTGGACGGAATGGAGGCCCATCGCGGCGATGCCCGTGGCGTCTGGAGCAACAACTGGCAGAGCCACAGGGTCAAGCTGGCCGTGCTGGCGGCCAGTGCCCTGGATGACGAGGCGCTATTCGCCCGGGCCCGCACGGCCTTCGTGGCCCAGCTGTCGGCCAACATGAGGCCCGATGGCGAGGTACTCGATTTCACTCAGCGCGATGCCCTGCACTATGTCGTCTATGACCTCGAACCCCTGGTACTGGCCGCGGCGGTCGCCCAGGGGCGGGGCGAGGAATGGTTGCGGCTGCCGGGGCGCGAGGGCCAAACCCTGGCCAAGGCGCTCGACTGGCTATCGCCCTATGCGGAAGGGCAGCGCAGCCATGAGGAATTCCAACATTCGACGGTGAGCTTCGACGCCCAGCGCGCCCAGGCCGGACTACCCGGTTTTTCCGGCCCCTGGGATCCGCTGAGTGCCAAGGCCCTGTACTGGTCGGCCAGTCTGCTCGACCCTGGCTATACCACCATTGCCAGACGTCTCGCTACGGCGCCGCCCCGCTGGTTATGGGCCTATGCCCCATCTTGTCGGCACTAGGCGATCCGCGCGGGATCAATTGAGACTGTAGATGCTGACCTTCGCCGTCCCGTCGGCCACCATGTCGAGGCGGTCGGCCGCGCTGCGCGACAGGTCGATCAGGCGCCGATGCACCGTGGGGCCGCGATCGTTGATACGGACGATGACGCTGCGACCGTTATCCAGGTTGGTGACCTGGACGCGGGTGCCGAAGGGCAGGGTGCGATGGGCGGCGGTGAGAGCGTTGGGGTCGTACTTCTCGCCGCTGGCGGTGCGACGTCCGGCATGCCATTTGGAGTAGAAGGACGCCATGCCGACATCGTGATAATCGTGGGCGGCGGTGGAGGAGAGTGTGGGCGGGAAACGTTCATGGCTGGCGCAGCCGGCGAACAGCAGGACCAGCGACAGCAGCCCAGCACGGTGGATCCGATGCATCTCGATGCCTCCTGGCAAAACGACCGGCAGCAGCTTAAGGGCTCGAAGCGGGACTGTCAGCCCCGCTTCGAGCCCTCGTGCGAATGCCGTCAGCCTTCCAGTTTCTGCTTGAGCAACTGGTTGACCTGGCCGGGGTTGGCCTTGCCCTTGGAGGCCTTCATCGCCTGGCCGACGAAGAAGCCGAACATCTTGCCGCGCTTGGCTTCGTCGCTGGCGCGGTATTGCTCGACCTGGGCGGCGTTGGCGGCCAGGACCTCATCCAGCATGGCCTCGATGGCGCCGCTGTCGGTGACCTGCTTGAGCCCCTTGGCTTCGATGACGGCATCGGCGCTTTCACCTTCGCCGGCGGCCAGGGCTTCGAACACCATCTTGGCGAGCTTGCCGGAGATGGTGTCGTCCTTGATGCGCAGGATCAGGCCGCCCAGTTGGGCTGCGCTCACCGGCGACTGGCCGATCTCCAGATCCTGCTTGTTGAGCAGGCTGGACAACTCGCCCATCACCCAGTTGGCGGCTAACTTGGCATCGCCGCTCACGCGCTGGACTTCCTCGAAGTAGTCGGCCAGTTCACGGCTGGCGGACAGCACGCTGGCGTCATAGACCGACAGGCCGTATTCGCTCTGGAAGCGGTCGCGCTTCTCGGTCGGCAGCTCGGGCAACTGGCTGCGCACCTCGGCGAGGAAGGCCGGCTCGATCACCACCGGCAAGAGGTCAGGGCAGGGGAAGTAACGGTAGTCGTTGGCTTCCTCCTTGCTGCGCATGGAGCGGGTTTCGTCCTTGTTCGGATCGTACAGGCGAGTTTCCTGGACTACCTTGCCACCGTCCTCGATCAGTTCGATCTGGCGCTGGACCTCGTGGTTGATGGCCTTCTCGATGAAGCGGAAGGAGTTGACGTTCTTGATCTCGGCGCGCGTTCCGAAGGCTTCCTGGCCCTTGGGCCGTACCGAGACGTTGCAGTCGCAACGCAGGGACCCTTCGGCCATGTTGCCGTCGCAGATGCCCAGGTAGCGGACCAGGGCATGGATCGCCTTGACGTAGGCCACGGCTTCCTTGGCGCTGCGGATATCCGGCTCGGAGACGATCTCCAGCAGCGGGGTGCCGGCGCGGTTCAGGTCGATGCCGCTCATGCCGTGGAAGTCTTCGTGCAGGCTCTTGCCGGCATCCTCTTCCAGGTGCGCGCGGGTGATGCCGATGCGCTTGACGGTGCCGTCTTCCAGGGTGATGTCCAGGTGGCCCTTGCCGACGATGGGATGATCCATCTGGCTGGTCTGGTAGCCCTTGGGCAGGTCCGGGTAGAAGTAGTTCTTGCGCGCGAAGACGTTGCGCTCGGCGATCTCGGCGTCGATGGCCAGGCCGAACTTGCAGGCCATGCGCACGGCCTCGGCGTTGAGCACCGGCAGGGTGCCGGGCATGCCCAGGTCGATCAGGCTGGCGTGGGCATTGGGCTCGGCGCCGAAGCTGGTGGCGCTGGCCGAGAAAATCTTCGATTGGGTGCTGAGCTGAGCGTGGATCTCAAGCCCGATCACGGTTTCCCATTGCATGTCTCTATCCTTCCTCAGAAGCCGCTCGGCGCCTGGCGATGCCAGTCGCTGACCTGTTGGTACTGGTGGGCGACGTTGAGTAGCCGGCCTTCCTGGAAATAGTTGCCGAGCAGTTGCACGCCCACCGGCAGACCGTCGATGAAACCGGCCGGCATCGATAGGCCGGGGATGCCGGCGAGGTTGGCGGCGATGGTGTAGAGGTCTTCGAGATAGGCGGAGACCGGATCGTTGCTCTTCTCGCCGATTTTCCAGGCCGGATTCGGCGTGGTCGGGCCGAGGATGACGTCGACCTCGGCGAAGGCCGCGACGAAGTCGTTCTTGATCAACCGGCGAATACGCTGCGCCTTGAGGTAGTAGGCATCGTAGTAGCCCGCCGAGAGGGCATAGGTGCCGACCATGATGCGGCGCTTCACTTCCGCGCCGAAACCTTCGCCACGGGATCTCTTGTAGAGATCCTCCAGGTTGACCGGATTCTCGCAGCGATAGCCGAAACGCACGCCGTCGAAGCGCGACAGATTGGAGCTGGCCTCGGCCGGGGCGATTACGTAATAGGCCGGGATGGCGTGCTGCAGATTCGGCAGGGAGATGTCCTTGACGGTGGCGCCGAGCTTCTCCAGCTCCTCGACCACGGCCAGCACCTTCTCGCCGATGCGGGCATCCAGGTCGGTGCCGAAGTATTCCCGCGGCAGGCCGATGCGCAGACCGGTCAGCGGCTGCTGCAAGGCGGCGCGGTAGTCGTCCACCGGCTGGTCGACGCAAGTGGAGTCCTTGGGGTCGAAGCCTGCCATGGCCTGCAGCAGCAGGGCGCAATCCTCGGCGGTACGGGCCAGCGGGCCGCCCTGATCGAGGCTGGAGGCGTAGGCGATCATGCCCCAGCGCGAGACGCGACCATAGGTGGGCTTGAGGCCGGTGAGGTTGGTCAGGGCCGCCGGCTGGCGGATCGAGCCACCGGTGTCGGTGCCGGTGGCGGCGGGCAAGAGGCGCGCCGCCACCGCCGCGGCGGAGCCACCGGAGGAGCCGCCCGGCACCCGGGTGACGTCCCAGGGATTCTTCACCGGGCCATAGTGGCTGGATTCGTTGGCCGAGCCCATGGCGAATTCGTCCATGTTCAGCTTGCCGAGGGAGACGGTGCCGGCCGCGGCTAGCTTCTCCACCACGGTGGCGTCATAGGGCGCCTCGAAGCCAGTGAGGATCTTAGAGCCGCAGGTGGTGAGCACACCCTGGGTGCAGAACAGGTCCTTGTGGCCGATGGGCGCGCCGAGCAGGGCGCCGGTCTCGCCGGCTGCGCGGCGGGCATCGGCGGCACGGGCCTGCGCCAGGGCCTGCTCGCGGGTCACGGTGATGAAGGTGTTGAGCTGCGGGTCGAGTTGCTCGATCCGCTGCAGCAGGCCGAGGGTCAGTTCTTCGGCGGAAAAGTCCTTCGCGGCCAGGGCGGCGGCGATCTCGGTCAGGGTCAGCTGATGCATGTCGTGTCTCACTCGATCACCTTGGGTACCAGGTAGAGCCCGGCTTCCACGGCGGGGGCGATGGCCTGGTAGGCATCGCGCCGGTTGCTTTCGGTGGCCTGGTCGGGTCGCAGGCGCTGGGTGGCTTCCAGCGGGTGGGCGAGGGGGGCGATGCCCGCGGTGTCCACGGCCTGCATGCGGTCGACGAGGCCGAGGATATCGTTGAGGGTGGCGGTGGTAGCGGCGAGATCCGCTTCGTCGAGACCCAGGCGGGCCAGGTGAGCGATCTTTTCGACGTCGGTGCGTTCGAGCGCCATCGGCTTCTCCAGCAGGAAGGCGGCGTGACCCGGTTGGTGGCCGCGTATGCAGGAGACGGGCTAGGCGGGTCGGGCGCCGTGTTGAACGAGGACTTAATAGCCCGGAAAAGCTCTCAATCTAGCATATCGGCGCCTTGCCCTAAATCCCTGCGATTGTTAGAGTCTGCCGCACTTTTTTACCCGCACGTTTGTCCTGTCGCGTGCCTGCTTGTCACCGCCTAGGGTCACCTCATGTTCAAGAAATTGCGTGGCATGTTCTCCAGCGATCTGTCGATCGACTTGGGAACCGCCAACACCCTGATTTATGTCCGCGAGCGCGGTATCGTGCTGAACGAGCCGTCGGTGGTCGCTATCCGCACCCACGGTAACAGCAACCAGAAGAGCGTGGTCGCCGTCGGTACCGACGCCAAGCGCATGCTCGGTCGTACGCCGGGCAACATCTCCGCCATTCGCCCGATGAAGGATGGCGTCATCGCCGACTTCAGCGTCTGTGAAAAGATGCTGCAGTACTTCATCAACAAGGTGCACGAGAACAGCTTCCTGCAGCCCAGTCCGCGGGTGTTGATCTGCGTCCCTTGCAAGTCCACCCAGGTCGAGCGCCGCGCCATTCGCGAATCCGCGCTGGGTGCCGGTGCCCGTGAGGTGTTCCTGATCGAAGAGCCGATGGCCGCGGCCATCGGCGCCGGTCTGCCGGTCGAGGAAGCCCATGGTTCCATGGTCGTCGACATCGGTGGCGGCACCACCGAGATCGCGTTGATTTCCCTGAACGGCGTGGTCTATGCCGAGTCGGTCCGCGTCGGCGGTGATCGTTTCGACGAAGCCATCGTCACCTACGTGCGCCGCAACTACGGTAGCCTGATCGGCGAATCCACCGCCGAGCGCATCAAGCAGGAAATCGGTACCGCCTACCCGGGTGGCGAGGTCCGCGAGATCGACGTCCGTGGCCGCAACCTGGCCGAAGGCGTTCCGCGCAGCTTCACCCTCAACTCCAACGAGGTGCTCGAAGCCATGCAGGAATCCCTGGCGACCATCGTCCAGGCGGTCAAGAGCTGCCTCGAGCAGTCGCCGCCGGAACTGGCCTCCGACATCGCCGAGCGCGGCCTGGTGCTGACCGGTGGTGGCGCCCTGCTGCGTGACCTGGACAAGCTGCTGTCGCTGGAGACCGGTCTGCCGGTCATCGTCGCCGAGGACCCGCTGACCTGCGTGGCCCGTGGCGGCGGCAAGGCACTGGAAATGATGGATCGCCACGCCATGGACCTGCTGTCCACCGAATAAGGCAGTTCCAGACTACAGGCCCCGATCCGGTCGCCTCTGGCGTCCGGATCGCCGGGCGCGTTCTGCGAGGAACTCACCATCAAGCCGATTTTCAGCAAAGGCCCTTCACTGGGCATTCGTCTGTTGATCCTGGCCGCCCTGTCGGTGGGTGTCATGGTCACCGACGCGCGTTTCGACTATCTGAAGCCCGTGCGCAGCCAGCTGGCGCTGGTCCTCTCGCCCCTCTACGAGGTGGCGGGTTTCCCTGTGCGTGCCTGGGAAGCGGTCAGCGATCAGTTTTCCAGCCGTACCGAGCTAATGGCGGAAAACGAGCGCCTCAAGGCCGAGCAGTTGCTGCTGCAACGCCGGCTGCAGAAGCTCGCCGCCCTGACCGAGCAGAACGTGCGCCTGCGCGAATTGCTCAACTCCGCCGCCCTGGTGGACGACAAGGTGCTGGTCGGCGAGTTGATCGGCGTCGATCCCAATCCCTATACCCATCGCATCATCATCGACAAGGGCGCGAAGGACGGTGTCTTCGTCGGCCAGCCGGTGCTCGACGCCAGCGGCCTGATGGGGCAGGTGGTGGAGGTGATGCCCTATTCGGCACGCGTCCTGCTGCTCACCGACGTGACCCACAGCATTCCGGTCCAGGTCAATCGCAACGGGTTGCGCGCCATCGCGGTCGGCACCGGCAACCCCGAGCGCCTGGAATTGCGCTACGTGGCCGATACCGCCGACATCAAGGAAGGCGACCTGCTGGTGAGCTCCGGCCTGGGGCAACGCTTCCCGGCGGGCTATCCGGTGGCCACGGTGTCCAAGGTGATCCACGACTCGGGGCAACCCTTCGCCGTGGTCCGCGCCATTCCTACCGCCAAGCTCAATCGCAGTCGCTACATGCTGCTGGTATTCAGCGACACCCGGACCCCCGAGCAGCGCGCCAACGATGCCGCCGAGGCTCAGGAAGCGGCCGATCGTCATGCCGCGCAACGTCCGGCCGCCCCGGCCAATCCGTCCGCGGCTGGTGCTGCCGCGACGCCGCCGGCTGCAGCTACTCCGGCCCAGGGGGCGGGTTCTAGCAGTCGCCAGGCCGCGCCGTCGCAAGGGGCCAGCTCCGGCAATCGCCAGGCTACTCCTGCCAAGCCGCCGGCTACCCAGGGTGGCGCCGCTGTCCACTCCGTAGCCCCGACCAAGCCGCCGGCCCATAACGCCACCCCGGCGACCGGCCAGCCGGCCGCGAGCAGCGCTCCGCCGCAGAAGAAGCTGCCGCCGCTGCCTGCCGCGATTCAGCACCAGGCCCCGGAACTGCCCGACGAGGGTGATCGTTGATGGCGCTGCGCATCGGCCACAACGGGTGGGTGATCTGGCTCTCCCTGTTGGTCGGGCTGCTGCTGTCGGTCGCGCCCATGCCGGAATTCATGGAGATCGGCCGGCCGCTATGGCTGGCGATGTTGTTGACCTTCTGGACCCTGACCCTGCCGCATCGCGTCGGTCTGCTCACCGCCTGGGTGATGGGTATCGCCGAAGACGTGCTCTACGGCAGTCTGCTGGGCCAGACGGCCCTGGTGCTGAGTCTGGTGGTGTTCCTCGTCCGCTCCCTGGCGCAGCGGCTGCGCGCCTTCCCAATCTGGCAGCAGGGCTTCGTGCTGCTGGTGGTCTACGGCATCGGTCAACTGCTGGCGCTGTGGTTGAACGCCCTGGCTGGCAGCCGCCCGCCGACCCTGGTCTTTCTCACCCCGGCCCTGGTCAGCGCCTTGCTCTGGCCCTGGATCTACCTGCTGCTTCGCGGGCTGCGCCTCAGATTCGGGGTCAACTAAGCTGGTTTCACCTGCGCTGGGCTGGCATGCTCCCCTCATCTCCTGCCGTCTGGTTGTTGTCGATGCCCCAGCTCTACCTTGCTTCCGCCTCGCCACGGCGTGCCGAACTGCTCGAACAGATCGGCGTCGCCTTTCAAAAAGTCGCCGCGACAGTGGACGAAACCCCCCATCCGGGCGAGGTGGCGGACGCCTATGTCGAGCGGCTGGCGCGAGCCAAGGCGGCCATGGGCTGGCAGGTGCTGGCCGGCACCGCAGACGGCTGCGTGCTGGGCGCCGATACCTGCGTGGTGCTGGATGACCAGCTACTTGGCAAACCCCGCGACCGGGCCGACGCCCTGACCACGCTCGCCGCGCTCAGCGGCCGCCGTCATCGGGTGGTGACAGGTGTCGCCGTCACCGATGGCGAGCGTTGCCTGAGTCGCGTGGTGGTGGCAGAGGTGGAGTTCCGTCCGCTGGCACCTGGCGAAGCCGAGCGCTACTGGGAAACCGGCGAGCCGGCGGACAAGGCCGGTAGCTATGCGATCCAGGGTGCCGGGGCGGTCTTCGTCCGTGCTCTGCAGGGTAGCTATAGCGCCGTCGTAGGGCTGCCGCTGTGTGAAACCGCGGAACTGCTGAGCGCTTTCGCCATCCCTTGTTGGCAGTCCGTTGGCCTGTCGACTGCCCAACCCTGAGGCATTCGAGTCCTCGGTCGTTCTTCCGCCCTTCCACGTCGTCCAAGAGTCCTCCATGAGCGAAGAGATCCTCATCAACATCACTCCCATGGAGTCCCGTGTCGCGGTCGTGGAAAACGGCGTGTTGCAGGAGGTGCACGTCGAGCGCACCCTGAGACGCGGCATCGTCGGCAACATCTATCGCGGGCGGGTGGTACGGGTGCTGCCGGGCATGCAGGCGGCGTTCGTCGACATCGGGCTCGCCCGGGCGGCCTTCATACACGCCGCCGAGATATCCCAGCGCGAGGGGGCGGCGGTAGAGAGCATCAATGCCCTGGTGCGCGAGGGCCAGACCCTGGTGGTCCAGGTCACCAAGGACCCCATAGGCACCAAGGGCGCCCGGCTCACCACCCATCTGTCGATCCCCTCGCGCTACCTGGTCTATATGCCGCGGACCTCCCATGTCGGCATTTCGCTGAAGATCGAGGACGAGGCCGAGCGCGAGCGGCTCAAGGCGATCATGACCCGCTGCGTCGAAAGCGAAGGGATCGAGCAGGAGGGCGGCTTCATCCTGCGCACCGCCGCCGAGGCCGCGCGCGAGGAAGACATCCTCGCCGACATCCGTTATCTGCGCCGCCTCTGGCAGCAGATCTCTGGCAATCTGAACGGGCCGACGCCGGTACCCATCTACGAGGACCTGACCCTGGCGCTGCGGGCGCTGCGTGACCTGGTCGGGCCGCGCACCGAGAAGATCCGCGTCGACAGCCGCGAGAACTTCCAGCGCATCGGCCAGTTCGTCGAGGAGCTCATGCCCGAGGTGGCCTCGCGCCTGGAGCACTATCCCGGCGAGCGACCGATCTTCGATCTCTATGGCGTGGAAGACGAGATCCAGAAGGCCCTGGAACGCAAGGTGCTGCTCAAGTCCGGTGGCTATCTGGTGATCGACCCCACCGAGGCCATGACCACCATCGACGTCAACACCGGTGCCTTCGTCGGCCATCGCACCCTGGAAGAGACCATCTTCAAGACCAACCTCGAGGCCGCCACCGCCATCGCTCGCCAACTGCGCCTGCGCAATCTCGGCGGCATCATCATCATCGACTTCATCGACATGGAAGATGAAGAGCACCAGCGCCAGGTGATCCGCACCCTGGAAAAGCAGCTCGAGCGCGACCACGCCAAGACCAACATCATCGGCATCACCGAGCTGGGTCTGTTGCAGATGACCCGCAAGCGCACCCGCGAGAGCCTGTCCCAGGTACTCTGCGAGCCCTGCGCCAATTGCCAGGGCCGTGGCATCCTGCGTACCGCCGAGACCATCTGCTACGAGATATTCCGCGAGATCCTGCGTGAGGCACGGGCCTACCAGGCCAATTCCTACCTGGTGCTGGCCAACCAGAAGGTGGTGGATCGGCTGCTGGACGAGGAGTCGGGCAACGTCGCCGATCTCGAAGCCTTCATCGGCCGTACCGTCAAATTCCAGGTGGAGACCATGTATTCCCAGGAGCAGTACGATGTGGTGCTGCTCTAGGTCTGCCCGTTGATGTCCCTGCTCAAGCGTGGTGCGCTGATCCTGGCATTGTCGCTGCTCGCCTTGATGACGCTTTACGTGGGCCTGGGCCGGTTGCTCATGCCCTGGATCGGGGAGTATCGCAACGAGGTCGAGGCACGGGCGTCGACCGCGCTGGGCGAGCCGGTGCGTCTGGGCCGCCTCGAAGGTCACTGGGCGATCTGGAATCCGGTGCTGGTGCTCCGCGATCTGAGCCTGGGACGGGGAGAGCGGAGCGTCCAGCTCGACTACCTCAAGGTGGTGCCGGATGTCTTCGGCAGCCTCTGGCACTGGCAACTGCGGCTCAAGGCGCTGCAGGTCGATGGCGTCCATCTGGTCTTGCAGGAAGACGCCCAGGGCCACTGGCAACTGCGCGGCCTGCCACCGCGCGCGCCCGAGGCCAAACCCTTCGATCCGGCGCCACTGCTCGACGCCCTGGGCCGGCTGGACCATGCCAGCCTGCTGGACAGCCAGCTCAGCCTGATTCCGCAGCAGGGGTCACCGGTCACCCTCAGATACCTCGAGGCCAGTCTCTCGCGGCAATTGAGCGGTTCCCTGGAATTGGCGAGTCGCTTCCGGCTGCCCGATGGCGGCACCGTGGCGGCGCACCTGAACGGCACGCCACGTCTTGACGATTGGCGCGCCAGTCGCCTGGAAGGCTATGTCAGCCTGCCCGCCAGCGACTGGTCGCGCTGGGTACCGGCCACCCTGACCAAGCAGTGGCGCCTGCAGCGCGCCCAGGCCAGCGGCGAGCTCTGGTTCGACTGGGCCGAGGGACGCTTGCAAGACTCCTACCTGCGCCTGCGGGCCGCTGACCTGACGCTCGCCTATGCCGATCGCCCACCGGTGCGTCTGCAAGGCCTGGAGTTGGACGCTGGCCAACAGGGCGCCGCCGCCAGTAGGCAAACGGCGGCCCTGGTACTCAAGGCCCAGCTCGACGGTAAGCCGCTGGAAGGTCGCTACGGCCTCGCCTACGACGGTGACACCCAGCACCTGCAGGTGCGTGGCGACCAGCTCGATCTCGCCCAGGCCGCGCGCCTGGCACGGGATCTGGCGCCCTTGCCCGCGCCGCTCGCCCAGGCGTTACAGGCCTTGGCCCCCCATGGCCGGCTACGCAATCTCAACGCCGATCTCTATCCGCAGCAGCCCCTGCCGGAGCGCCTCAGCTACGCCACCAACCTGGAGCGGGTAGGCTTTTCCGCCTATCACGGCGCACCCGCCGCCGACGGTATCAGCGGTAGCCTCAGTGGCAGTCTCGGCGGTGGCGAATTGCGCCTGGATACTACCGATTTCATGCTCTACCTGAGCGATATCTTCCCGGACCCCTGGCGCTATCGCACCGCCAAGGCGCGGCTGACCTGGAGCCTCGACAGCCAGAGATTCACCCTCGGCAGTGCGCTGATGCAGGTGACCGGTCCGGAAGGCGCCGCCAGTGGCGACATGCACATCCAGCTCGGCCTGCATCCGGAGGTGGACAGCTACATGGACCTGCGGGTCGGCCTCAAGGATGGCGATGCCAGCTATACCCGCAAGTACCTGCCCACGCGCCTGCCGGCGACGCAATTCAGCCCGGAGCTTGCCCAATGGCTGAGCACCGCCATCGTCGGCGGGCGTATCGACGAGGGTATCTTCCAGTACCAGGGCTCGCTGCGGCACGGCTCGCCCGCGCACTCGCGCACCATGAGCCTGTTCTTCCGGGTACATGATGCCCAGCTGGCCTATCAGCCCGGCTGGCCGGCGCTGCGCCAGGCCCGGGGTGAGGTGTTCATCGAAAACGACGGCATCAAGGTGCAGGTGCCGGAAGGACGCATCCTCGACACTCGCGTGCGGGACGCCGAGGCCCGTATCCCGCTGCTGCACGACGGCAGCGCCCCGCACCTGAAGCTCACCGCCCGGCTCGACAGCAGCGTGCGTGACGGCTTGAAGATCCTGCAGGAGGCGCCGCTGCCGACCGCCAAGGTCTTCGCCGGCTGGAAAGGCGAGGGCGCGCTTCCCAACAGCGGCCTGAATCTGGACATCCCGCTGGCCAAGGCCCAGCCACCGGTGGTGGTGGTCGACCTGACGCCGGACAAGGCCCACCTGGAACTGGCGGACCCCAAGCTGACCCTGACCGACATCCGCGGCACCTTCCGCTACGACACCCGCACCGGCTTGAGCGCTCCGGACATCCAGGCGCGGGTCTTCGACCAGCCCATTCGTGGCCAGGCCTTGGCCGAAGGCAAGGCCGACGATCCGCGTACCCGCCTGGTCCTGGATGGGCGCGTGGATGTCGACCAACTGGCCCGCTGGCTGGGGAGCGCGGGGCGCCCCATCCCGGCGCGTGGCTTATTGGGCTATCGCCTCGGGCTGACCCTGGCCGAGCACAGCGAGCTGGTGGTCACCTCTGACCTGCGCGGGGTGGCCATCGACCTGCCGGCGCCCTTCGGCAAGAACGCCGACGATAGCCGCGACGCCTTCTTCAGCCTAGCACTCAACGAGGGTGAGCGTCGCGTGGAGGCGACCTACAAGGGCATCGCCGACGCCGTCCTGATGCTCGATCCGGCCGCCATCGCCAAGGGGCGCGGGGAGATCATGCTCGGCGGTGGCACCGCCAATCTGCCGGCCAGCTCCGGCTACGACCTGCGTGGAAAGCTCGCTGAATTCGACCTGAGCGCCTGGCAAGGCGTCTATCAACGCTACGTGGCCACTGCCACGAATGGCAGTGGCGGGGCAGGGCAGGGCAATGGCAATCTCCCTGACCTTTCCAGTCTCGGACGTGGCGATCTCACCTTCGATCGCTTCCTCGCCTTCGGTCAGGAAATCGACAACCTACGTCTCACCTACGAACCCCAGGACACCGCCTGGGAGTTTGGGCTGGCCAGTCAGACCATCGCCGGCCAGGTGCGGATGCCGCGGCAGAACGGGCAGCCGATCGACGTCAATCTGCAGCACCTGCGCATTCCCCAAACGCCAGCCGACCCTTCGGTGGTCAGCGATGCGCCGCGACCCGATCCGCTGGCCGACATCGATCCACGTAAATTGCCGGCGCTGAACCTGAACATCGATAGCTTCGAATTGGGTGGTCGGCCAGTCGGCGCCCAGCACCTGCAAATCAGGCCCTCGCCGGCTGGGGCCAATTTCAACGCGCTGGACCTCGATCTGCGTGGCCTCAAGGTGCAAGGCGATCTGCGCTGGGAGGGCGCCCCTGGAGCGACCCACAGCTACTACCAAGGCCGACTCTCGGGCGGCAACATCGCCGATATCCTCCTGGCCTGGAACTTCGCCTCGAGCGTGACCAGTCGCGATTTCCACCTGAATGCCGGCGTCAATTGGCCCGGCTCACCGGCCTATGTCGCCCTGGCCCGCCTCAATGGCAGCCTGGATGCGCGTCTGCACGAGGGCCAGTTGCGCAAGGTGGATGGGCCTGCCTCGGCGCTGCGGATCTTCGGCCTGCTCAATTTCGAATCCATCCGCCGCCGCCTGCGTCTGGACTTCTCCGACCTGTTCGGCCAGGGCCTGAGCTACGACACCATCACCGGTGTACTCGTGGCCCAGAAGGGCGTCTTCCGCACGCAAAAGCCCATCACCCTGAGTGGTCCGGGCGCGGAGATGAGCCTGAGTGGCGTGCTGGACATGGCCGATAACAGGGTCAACGCCAACTTGCGCGTTGGCCTGCCGTTGAGCAATGCGCTGCCGCTCGCGGCCTTGCTGGCGGGCGCCCCGGTGGTCGGCGGCGCGCTGTTCATCGTCGATCGCCTGATCGGCGATCGTCTCACCCGCATAGCCAGCATCAACTATCACATCGAAGGCCCCTGGCAGAATCCGAAGATGACCGTCGAATAAGAGAGCCTGCTAGCATGGTCGGCGAAGACTGGAGTGACCTATGTCCATAGCCATCCTGCAGATGGTCAGCGGCCCCGCGGTGACGGCCAACCTGCTCGCCGCCGAGCGCCTGCTCGAACGCGCCGCCCAAGGCGGGGCGCGGCTTGCGGTACTGCCGGAAAACTTCGTCGCCATCGGCCATCCGGCGCCTGCCGAGCTGGCCCGGGCGGAGGCGCTCGGCCAGGGCGAGATCCTGCCCTGGCTGTCCGAGCGCGCTCGTGCCCTTGGCCTCTGGCTGCTCGCCGGTACCCTGCCGCTCTTGCCCGACGGCGCAACGGCGGGCAAACCCTGCGCCTGCTCCCTGCTCTACGACGACCAAGGGCAACGCGTCGCCCGTTACGACAAGCTGCATCTCTTCGACGCCGACGTCAGCGACAGCCACGGTAGCTATCGCGAATCCGACCACTATGCGGCCGGAGCGACCCTCACGGTGGTGGACACCCCGGTCGGCCGCCTGGGGATGAGCGTGTGCTATGACCTGCGCTTTCCTGAACTCTACGGCGCCCTGCGCGCGGCCGGCGCGGAGTTGATCAGCGCGCCTTCGGCCTTCACCGTGCCGACCGGCCAGGCCCACTGGGAGCTGTTGCTGCGAGCCCGCGCGGTGGAGACCCAGAGCTATCTGCTGGGCGCGGCCCAAGGCGGCGTCCACGCCAATGGCCGGACCACCTGGGGCCATGCCATGGCCGTCGATCCCTGGGGCGAGGTGCTCGCCGTCCAGGCCAGTGGCGAGGCGGTGCTGTTCATCGAGCGCGATGCGCAGCGCCAGGCCGAACTGCGCCAGCGGATGCCGGTGCAACAGCATCGCCGCTTCGCGCCGGCGCACCTGGCCGGTCGCCAGGGATAGCACGGCAATGACGGCCATTGGTCATTTGCATCAGGGATCGGTGCTTTCCGCGAGTAGGCTAGACCGAGACGCGACCCTTTCATCGTTCCGGCGCCCGTGGCGGCGTCGTCTGGAGTGTCCATGAGTGATTACCTAACAAGCGTCGGCGCGGCCCTGCTCGGTCCCGGCGGACTCGCGGTCGATGATCTGCAGCCGGTGCTGCAGCGCCTGGCTGGTCCCGGCATCGACGCGGCCGATCTGTATTTCCAGAGCATCGTCTCCGAGTCCTGGTTGCTGGAGGATGGCATCGTCAAGGAAGGCGGCTTCCACCTCGACCAAGGCGTTGGGGTGCGGGCGCTGTCCGGCGAGAAGACTGGCTTCGCCTACAGCAACGCCATCACTGGCGAGGCGCTGGACCTCGCTGCCCAGGCGGCGCGCTCAATTTCCCGTAGCGGCACCGAAGGTCGGGTTCAGGCGTTTCGCGCGGTGGAGCCAGCGCAGCGTCTCTACGGCCAGGACAATCCGCTCGACGTATTGGATCGCGCGACCAAGGTCGCCTTCCTCCAGCAACTAGACGAGGCCACCCGTGCCCTGGATCCGCGGATCCAGCAGGTCACCATCAGCCTGGCAGGGGTCTGGGAGCGGACCCTGGTGGCCGCGGTCGACGGCACCCTGGCCGCCGATGTCCGGCCCCTGGTACGCCTGGGCGTGAGCGTCATCGTCGAGCAGAACGGGCGGCGGGAGCGGGGTAACAGCGGTGGCGGCGGTCGCTGCGACTACCGCTATTTCCAGAGCGATGACCGTGCCCTGGGCTATGCCCGCGAAGCGGTGCGCCAGGCGCTGGTCAATCTCGAAGCCACCGCGGCGCCGGCCGGCACCCTGCCGGTGGTCCTGGGCGCCGGCTGGTCGGGCGTGCTCCTGCACGAGGCGGTCGGCCATGGCCTGGAAGGCGACTTCAACCGCAAGGGCAGCTCCAACTACAGCGGCCAGCTCGGTCGCCAGGTGGCGTCTCCGCTGTGCACCATCGTCGACGACGGCACCCTGCCGGATCGTCGCGGCTCGCTGTCCATCGACGACGAAGGCACGCCCAGCGGCTACAACGTGCTGATCGAGAACGGCATCCTCAAGGGCTACATGCAGGACAAGCTCAATGCCCGCCTGATGGGCGTGGCGCCCACCGGCAACGGCCGGCGCGAATCCTATGCCCATCTGCCGATGCCGCGCATGACCAATACCTACATGCTCGCCGGCCAGAGCGATCCGGCCGAGATCATCGCCTCGGTGGAGAAGGGTATCTATTGCGCCAGCCTGGGCGGTGGTCAGGTGGACATCACCAGTGGCAAGTTCGTCTTCACCACCAACGAGGCCTACTTGATTGAGAACGGCAAGCTGGGTCGTCCGGTGAAGGGCGCCACCCTGATCGGCAACGGTCCCGAGGTGATGAACCGGGTCTCCATGGTCGGCAACGACCTGGCGCTGGATGCAGGGGTAGGGACCTGCGGCAAGGATGGCCAGTCACTGCCGGTGGGTGTGGGTCAGCCGACGCTGAAGATCGACGCCATCACCGTGGGCGGCACCGGCGCCTGATGCCGATGCCCGTGCTGGCCGTGCCGCAGCGAGACCTAGCGCAGCCCGCGCTGGGTCTCGTCGAGGGCGCGGATGTACTTGAACACCTTGCGCGCTGCCGCGGGCGGCTTGTTGTGCGCCGCCTCGTGCTGGGCATGGCGCACCAGGCCGCGCAGATGCTGGCGGTCGGTTTCCGGGTACAGTGCCACGAAGGCTTCCAGCGCCGCGTCGCCCTCGGCGATCAGGCGGTCGCGCCAGCGCTCCAGGGCATGGAAGCGCTCGTTGTATTGCCGGGTGGAGCTGTCCATCTGGTCGACCAGCGCCAGGATGGCTTCCAGATCCTGGTCACGCATCAGCTTGCCCAGGTACTGGACATGCCTTTTGCGCGCGATGTGCGTCTTGTGCTTGGGCGCCTCCGCCAGCGCCTTGCGCAGCGGATCGGTCAACGGCAAGCGGTCCAGTTGCTCGGCCGGCAGGCCAGCCAGGCGTTCGCCGAGATCCTGCAGCGCGTGCAATTCACGCTTGACCTGAGTCTTGCTCTTTTCGCCCAGCGGCGCGTCGTCGTCGTAAGAATCAACCATGAACTATGGGGTCCAGCTAAGAATGGGCGCCATCATAACGAGTTGCCGCACGGTTGTCCGGCCTGGCCGGCGCCGTCCGTAAGGAGAACGTCATGAATCGCAACGACGCCGTGGGTCCCGCCGCGCTACCCGAATTGCGCGAGCAGGTCGAAGCCATCCTGGCCGAGGCCCGACGCCAGGGGGCCAGCGCCGGTGAGGTAGCCGTCTCGGTCGACCAGGGGCTGTCCACCTCCGTGCGCAAGGGCGAGGTGGAGACGGTCGAATTCAATCGCGACCAGGGCTTCGGCATCACCCTCTACGTGGGCCAGCGCAAGGGCTCGGCCAGCACCTCCGCCACCGGCCCGGACGCCATCCGCGAGACCGTGGCGGCGGCCCTGGCCATCGCCAAGCACACCTCCGAGGACCCCTGCGCGGGCCTGGCCGACGCCGAGCTGATGGCGCGTGGCGAACTGCCCGATCTCGACCTCTATCATCCCTGGGACATCACCCCCGAACAGGCCATCGAGCAGGCCCTGGCCTGCGAAGCCGCTGCCTACGCCGCCGACAGCCGTATCGGTAATGCCGACGGCACCACCCTCAATACCCACCAGGGCTGCCGGGTCTACGGCAACAGCCACGGCTTCGTCGGTGGCTACGCCAGCACCCGTCACAGCCTCAGTTGCGTGATGATCGCTGGCAGCGGCGAAGCCATGCAGCGCGACTACTACTACGACGTCAATCGCATCGGCCGTGAGCTGATGAGCGCCGAGGAGATCGGTCGGCGCGCCGCCGAGCGCGCCGTGAGCCGCCTGGGGGCACGTCCGGTGCCTACGGCCAAGGTCCCAGTGCTGTTTTCCCCGGAAATGGCCGCCGGCCTGTTCGGCACCTTTCTTGCCGCCATTTCCGGCGGCAACCTCTATCGCAAGTCGTCCTTCCTCGAAGGCGCCCTGGGCCAGCAGGTGTTTCCCGACTGGCTGACCCTGGACGAACGTCCCCATTTGCCACGCGCCCTGGGCAGCGCGGCCTTCGATGGCGAAGGCCTGGCCACCTACGCCAAGCCCTTCGTCGAGAACGGTCAGTTGGTGTCCTATGTGCTCGGCAGCTATTCGGCGCGCAAGCTGGGCCTGCAGAGCACCGCCAACGCCGGCGGCGTGCACAACCTGCATGTCAGCCACGGCGCGGCCGATCAGGCCGAACTGATCCGGCAGATGGGCACCGGCTTCCTGGTCACCGAGATGATGGGGCAGGGTACCAATCTGGTCACCGGCGACTATTCCCGCGGCGCGGGCGGTTTCTGGATCGAGAATGGCGAGATCCAGTTTCCGGTCCAGGAGGTCACCATCGCCGGGCGGCTGGGCGACATGTTCCGCCAGATCGTGGCGGTTGGCAGTGATGTCGAACACCGCGGCAGCCTGCGTACCGGGTCCGTGCTGATCGAGGGCATGACCCTCGCAGGTAGCTGAAAACGACACCGAGGGAGTCGTCGCGAGAAAATCCGGTCGAATTCGAGACAGCTCACCCCGTTACTCGTTAGTATCCTAGCAATGCACTAGGACATAGCCCGCGCGGTCGGATCACGCGACCGAACGGGCTCACGGTCAGTCGGGGCGCTACCGCGCTCCAGCCGTACTTCCCGCCGCCTCGCTGCGGTGGGTCCATACCAAAGCCACCATGGAGACAATCCGCATGTCGCACACTCTGCCTCAGCTGCCCTACGCCTACGACGCGCTGGAACCGCACGTCGATGCCCAGACCATGGAAATCCACCACACCAAGCACCACCAGACCTACATCAACAACCTGAACGCCGCCCTGGAAGGTACCGAGTTCGCCAATCTGCCGGCCGAAGAAGTGGTTCGTCAGCTGGACAAGCTGCCCCAGGACAAGCGCGGCGCCGTGCAGAACAACGGTGGCGGCCACGCCAACCACAGCCTGTTCTGGACCGTGATGGCCCCCAATGCCGGTGGCAAGCCCGAGGGTGCCCTGGCCGAAGCCATCGAATCCCAGCTGGGTGGCTTCGACGCCTTCAAGGAAGCCTTCACCAAGGCAGCCCTGACCCGCTTCGGCAGCGGCTGGGCCTGGCTGAGCGTGACCCCGGCGAAGAAGCTGGTGGTGGAAAGCACCGGTAACCAGGACAGCCCGCTGATGACCGGCAACACCCCGATCCTCGGCCTGGATGTCTGGGAGCACGCCTACTACCTGCGCTACCAGAACCGTCGTCCCGAGTACATCGGTGCCTTCTTCAACGTCATCAACTGGCCGGAAGTGTCCCGTCGCTACGAAGCGGCGCTGAACGCCTGAGTCGATGCGCGATAAAAAAGCCGCCCTAGGGCTAATGCCAGTCAGTTAAGAGTTCGGCCTTGACGCCTGACTGGCAGCGCACAGAATCCGGTGCTTGATTCCAAGCACCGGATTTTTTATGCGTATTGCTCAAGCCCTGGAAATGACTCGCGAGTTGTCTTCGACCACGACGACACTC
>NZ_SULM01000011.1 GCF_005250615.1 Pseudomonas rhizoryzae
CCGCGAGCCTTTTCCTCGGTCGAAAGGCTGGCCAGCTTGGTGTAGGCGCCACGGATCTTGAAGGAGAACACCGGCTGCAGGTCTTCGCGCTTGAGCAGCACCTGGCAGCCCAGTCGCTCGGACAGCGCCCGCGCCGGTTGCAGGGGCGTCTCGATGGCCACATCGTAGACGGGGGCGAGCAGGGTCTTCTTCACGTACTGTTCGAGCATCGGTGGGGCGATCCGGGGGTGCGGCGGGGGCGAAAAGTCTACTACGGGCATCCTGCGGTAGGTTAGCCAGGCCGTCCGAGCGGCTATAATCGGCGACCCTCCACCCGTTTCTCTGCGGATACCCCCATGAATCAGGACCAGCTCAAGCAGGCCGTCGCCCAGGCCGCGGTCGACCTCATCCTTCCCCAGCTCTCCCGCGACAGCGTGGTCGGCGTGGGCACCGGCTCGACCGCCAACTTCTTCATCGACCTGCTGGCCAAGCACAAGCTGGAGTTCGATGGCGCCGTGGCCAGCTCCCAGGCCACCGCCGACCGGCTGAAGAGCCACGGCATCACCGTCTACGACCTCAACGGCGTGAGCGACCTGGAATTCTACGTGGACGGCGCCGACGAGGCCGACGGCCACCTCAATCTGATCAAGGGCGGCGGCGCGGCCCTGACCCGCGAGAAGATCGTCGCCGCCGTGGCACGCAAATTCATCTGCATCGCCGATGCCAGCAAGCGCGTCGAGGTGCTCGGCGAATTCCCGCTGCCGGTGGAAGTCATCCCCATGGCCCGCAGCCACGTGGCCCGCGAGCTGGTCAAACTGGGCGGCGACCCTGAGTACCGCGACGGCGTGGTGACCGACAACGGCAACGTCATCCTCGACGTGCACAACATGCACATCGTCGACCCGGTGGGCCTGGAAGCCAGGATCAACAACATCGTCGGCGTGGTCGCCAACGGCCTCTTCGCCGCCCGCCCGGCGGACGTGCTGCTGCTGGGCACCGCCCAGGGCGTGGAGCGCCTGGAGCGGAGCTGAACCCGTAGCGTGGAAAACCGCGCTAGCGTTTTCCACAGAGAGGTTCGTGCGTGCTCGGTGGATAAGGCTGCGCCGTTATCCACCCTACGCGATTGGCTTTCCGCCCGCACGAAAGCAAAAAGCCCCGGTCAGGCGAACCCGACCGGGGCTTTTTCATGGAGCTGGAAAGCTTAGAACAGCACGCGGCAGCGGATGGTGCCCTTGACGTTCTGCAGCTTCTCCTGGGCCAGGTCGGAGTACTCGGCGTCGACGTCGATCACCACGTAGCCGACCTTCTCGTCGGTCTGCAGGTACTGGCCGGAGATGTTGATGCCGCTCTCGGAGAAGACGCGGTTGATCTCCGACAGCACGCCCGGCACGTTCTGGTGGATGTGCAGCAGGCGGTGCTTGCCCGGGTGCGACGGCAGGGCCACCTCGGGGAAGTTGACCGAGGACACCGAGGTGCCGTTGTCGCTGTACTTGACCAGCTTCTCGGCCACTTCCAGGCCGATGTTGGCCTGGGCCTCGGCGGTGGAGCCGCCGATGTGCGGGGTGAGGATGACGTTGTCCAGGCCACGCAGCGGCGAGACGAATTCGTCGTCGTTGGAGCGCGGCTCCACCGGGAAGACGTCGATGGCGGCGCCGATCAGGTGCTCGTCCTTGATGGCGGCGGCCAGGGCGTCGAGATCGACCACGGTGCCGCGGGCGGCGTTGATCAGGATGCCGCCCTTCTTGATGGCGCGGATTTCGCGCTCGCCCATCATCAGCTGGGTGGCGGGGGTTTCCGGTACGTGCAGGGTGACGATGTCGCTCATGCCGAGCAGCTCGTTCAACGAGCCGACCTGCTGGGCATTGCCCAGGGGCAGCTTGGTGACCACGTCATAGAAATAGACCTGCATGCCCAGGCCCTCGGCCAGCACCGACAGCTGGGTGCCGATGGAGCCGTAGCCGATGATGCCCAGCTTCTTGCCGCGGATCTCGAAGGAGTTGGCCGCGCTCTTGATCCAGCCACCACGGTGGCAGGAGGCGTTCTTGGCCGGGATGCCGCGCAGCAGCAGGATGGCTTCGGCCAGCACCAGCTCGGCCACCGAACGGGTGTTGGAATAGGGGGCGTTGAATACGGCGATACCACGCTCACGGGCCGCCTGCAGGTCGACCTGGTTGGTGCCGATGCAGAAGCAGCCGACGGCGACCAGTTTCTTGGCGCAGTCGAACACCTCTTCGGTGAGCTGGGTACGGGAGCGGATGCCGAGGAAATGGGCGTCGGCGATCTTTTCCTTGAGCTGGGCTTCCGGCAGGGAACTGGTGACGTACTCGATGTTGCTGTAACCCGCGGACTTCAGGGTATCCACGGCGGACGGGTGGACGCCTTCCAGGAGAAGGAAGCGGATCTTGCTCTTGTCGAGGGAAGTCTTGCTCATCTGCGTTGAATCCAGGTTTCCAGGGAGAGGGAGCCTGCGCGGCGTTCCGACCGGAGTCGCCCGCGGCGAAGGGGCGCCATCTTAACATGAGCGACCGGTTGCAGGTCCGATTGCGACCTGAAGCTTTCTCAGTGCGACCATGAACGGCTCGCGACCCGCGGCCGCCGGTTTTGGTTAAGATCGTGGGCGGACGCCACTCATCAGGAGCATAAGATGGCCTATCAGCACCAGTATCTCGACGGCACCAAGATCCACTTCTCCCTGGGCAAGGTCGTCTGCATCGGCCGCAACTACGCCGAGCATGCCAAGGAGTTGAACAACCCGGTTCCCACCGAACCCCTGCTGTTCATCAAGCCGGCCAGTTGCGTGGTGCCGGTGGCGGAAGGTTTCGCCATTCCCACCGACCAGGGCTCGGTGCACTACGAGGCCGAGATCGCCGTGCTGATCGGCAAGCCGCTGTCGAAGAAGCCCTCCGCCGAGGAAGTGCGCGACGCCATCTCCGGCTTCGCCCCCTCCCTGGACCTCACCCTCCGGGACGTACAGAGCCGCCTCAAGGAAAAGGGCTATCCCTGGGAGATCGCCAAGAGCTTCGACGGCGCCTGCGTGCTGGCTCCCTTCGTGCCGGGCGATGCCTTCGAGGACCTCGCCGACATCCCGGTGCGCCTGACCATCAACGGCGAAGTGCGCCAGGACGGCAACAGCCGCGACATGCTCAATCCCATCCTGCCACTGATCCAGGCCATCGCCGGCCATTTCTCCCTGCAACCGGGCGACGTCATCCTCACCGGTACGCCGGTAGGTGTCGGACCACTCAATGTGGGCGATGAGCTGGTGCTGGAGCTGCCGGGCGTTAGCCGCTTCGAAACCCGCGTGCTATAAAACCGCCACCCACCGTCGCCGGGCGAGTGTCTGGCGATGGTGCGTCTGGCACCCGGCGACTCTCTAATAAGAATTCGCATGTCCAGACTCCCCCGCCTCGTCCTGTTCCGCCTCCTCCCCGCCTTCATCCTGCTGGTACTGCTGGTCCTCACCTTCGTCTGGCACTGGAACGACCGGGCGCTGCTCTGGTGGCAGGAATCGCGCACGCCACCGGCAGTGCGCGCCCAGTCCGTCTGGCTGCCGGACTATCGCGCGGTGATCCAGGGCAAGCAGTTGCCCGGCCTGGCCGAGGCCGAGACCTCCGATCTCACCTACGATCCGCGGACCCGCACCCTCTTCGCCGTCACCGGCACCACCCCCTACCTGGTGCAACTGAGCCTGACCGGCGACGTCCTGCGCCGCATTCCGATCCAGCACGCCTCGAATCTGGAGGGGGTGACCGCTCTGGAAGACGGACGCCTGGCCATCGTCGACGAGCGCCAGCGGCGGCTGTCGCTGTTCACCCTGAAGGACGACACCCGGGAGCTGGACGCCAACACCTTCGAACACCACGACCTGGGCTTTCCCGATGCCGGCAACAAGGGTTTCGAAGGCATCGCCTGGGACCCGCGCCACCAGCGGCTGATCCTCAGCAAGGAGCGCGATCCCGCTGCCCTCTTCACCCTGGCCAGCGACGGCCGTGGCGTCAGCGGCACGCTCGAACCTTTCCCGATCAAGCAACAGGTGATCGACTATTCCGCGGTGGCGGTCGATCCGCGCACCGGTCATCTGCTGGCGCTGTCCGACCAGTCCCATACCCTGATGGAGTACACCGCCGAGGGGCAGCCGGTCAGCTTCATGAGTCTCAGACGCGGCCTGCACGGGCTGGACGCCACCCTGGAGCAACCGGAAGGCGTGGCCCTCGACGACGCCGGCACGCTCTACGTCATCGGCGAGCCCAACATCTTCCATGTGTTTCGCAAGGTGTCTGCGCCAGCGCAATGAGCGCCTATTCAGCTTGAATTCAGCCAGGCGCCCTTAGGCTGCGCGGCAGTGTTGTCGTAGGACCTGCCGATGTTCCCGCTGTTTTCCTTTCGTCTACTCGGCGCCGTACTGGGCGCCGCGCTCTTGCTGGCCCTGACCCTGGTGGCCCAGCAGCACCGCCTGTTCGAGCGACTCTGGTTCAACGTCCAAAGCCAGTTCCAGGCCGAGAGCCGCCAGGCGCGGTCGCTGTGGCTGCCGGACTATCGCGTGGCCGTGGAAGCGCGCCCCATCGGCGCGGGCATCACCGATGTCTCGGCGTTGAGCTTCGATCCGGACCGCCGCACCCTGGTCAGCGTCACCAACAAGCCGGCGCGCTTTCTCGAACTGGACCTGGACGGCAGGCTGCTGCGCCAGGTGGATCTCAAGGGCTTCAGCGATCCGGAGGCCATCGAATACATCGCGCCGGGCGTCTACATGATCAGCGAAGAGCGCCGCCAGCGCCTGGTGCGGGTGCACATCGGCGCCGACACCCGCGCGGTGGACATCGACGACCGCAGCGTCAGTCATCCCTTCAGCCTGAGTGACGTCGAAAGCGACAACCGTGGCAACGAGGGCCTGGCCTACGACGCCGCCCGCGAGCGCTTCTTCGTCGCCAAGGAGAGCGATCCGGTGCGCATCTACGAGATCGACGGCCTGGGCAAAGAGGCCTTCGACGGGCTGCAGGCCCTGTCGGTGCGCAGCGATCCCCAACGTGATCGAAGGCTGTTCGTGCGCGACCTCTCCAGCCTGCAATTCGACCCGGGCACCGGCCACCTGCTGGCCCTTTCCGACCAGTCGCGGCTGGTCCTGGAACTGGACGACGACGGCAAGCCGATCAGCTCCCTCTCCCTACTGCGCGGCCAGCACGGCCTCAGTCGCAGCGTCCCCCAGGCCGAAGGCGTGGCCATGGACGACCGAGGTCGGCTGTACGTGGTCAGCGAGCCGAATCTGTTCTATCGCTTCGAGAAGCCGTGAGGGCGGGGGCTATTACTGGAGCCATAGGCCTGCTCAGACAGCTCCCTCTCCCCTTGGGAGAGGGTTGGGGTGAGGGCACGCCGGGCACCTAGTCTCAATGTGGAAAAGGCTGTGCCGTTTTCCACGCTACAGGCTTCGCAGTCACGGCTCAGCCTGGGCGATTGGAGCGGCTTTACCCTCACCCTAGCCCTCTCCCAGAGGGAGAGGGGATGATCTGGCGTCAGCGGATAGAGTGGTGACAGCTGATCGCGAGTCTGCCCGAGCAACGGAGTCAAAAGCCTGCGCGGACAGCCCCCTCTCCCCTCGGGAGAGGGTTGGGGTGAGGGCACGCCGGGCACCTAGTCTCCATATGGAAAAGGCTGCGCCGTTTTCCACGCTACAGGCTTCGCGGTCACGGTTCAGCCTGGGCGATTGGAGCGGCTTTGCCCTCACCCTAGCCCTCTCCCAGAGGGAGAGGGGATTGTCCGGCGCCGGCGGATGGGGTGGCGACAGCTGATCGCGAGCCTGCCCGAGCAACGGAGCCAAAAGCCCACTCGGACAGCCCCCTCTCCCCTCGGGAGAGGGTTGGGGTGAGGGCGCGCCCGGCATGAATGCCCTGTGGAAAAGGCTGCGCCGTTTTCCACGCTACAGGCTTCGCGGTCACGGTTCAGCCTGGGCGATTGGAGCGGCTTTACCCTCACCCTAGCCCTCTCCCAGAGGGAGAGGGGATGATCCGACGCCCCCATCACCTCTGCAAACCTTCCCCTACTCCCCCTGCTCGAACAACCCTTCCCGATAGCGCCGCGCATTGGCCACGTAGACCTGGGCGTTGGCCGCCAGTTGGGCCTGCTGGGCCTCGCTCAGGGTGCGCACCACCTTGGCCGGCGAGCCGAGCACCAGGGAGCCGTCGGGGATCACGCTGTTCTCGGTGACCAGGGCATTGGCACCCACCAGGCAATTGCGACCGATACGGGCGCCGTTGAGCACCACGGCGTGGATGCCGATCAGGCTGCCATCGCCGATCTCGCAGCCATGCAGCATGGCCTGGTGCCCGACGGTCACCCCGCGCCCCAGGGTCAGCGGCGAGCCGGGGTCGGTGTGCAGCACGGCGCCATCCTGCACGTTACTGTCCGGGCCGATATGGATCAGTTCGTTGTCGCCGCGCAGCACCGCGCCGAACCAGACGCTGGCGCCCTCATCCAGGCGGACCTTGCCGATCACCGCGGCGGTGGGCGCCACCCAGCTCTGTGGGTGGGCTTCGACCCGCTGTTCTCCCAGGCGGTATTTCATGCGGCTCTTCCTCGTATTGTTATCGTTGACGGAACGCCCGATTGTTCGCCGGTAGGGGCCGCGGGTGCAATCGGTGGCGACGAGGGTCACCCGTCTCGTTGCAAGTCATTCTCGATAAGTAAAGAATGTTTTGCGGAACCCGAGGCCGGCGGACTGCGACGAATGACCACGGCCAAGGCGCTGGGAAAGGGCTTCGCGCTTTGCAAAGCTTGGCGCCGCTGCAGGCAAGGGAGCCTGGCAGGCGCAAGGAAGGCGCTGCGTGTCATCCATCAGCCGAGCCGGTCCAGCCGGTTTGCCCTGACCACCGCCATCTGCGAGAGCCCAATGCGTACCACCTGGAAATTCCTCTTGCCCCTCGCCGTCGCCGGTGTGCTGGCGCTGCTGCCCGCCCCGGACGGCCTGCCCAGCCATGCCTGGCTGTACTTCGCCCTCTTCGCCGGGGTGGTGGTGGGGCTGATCCTCGAACCCCTGCCCGGTGCGGTGATCGGCCTGATCGGCGTGGCCCTCGCGGCCCTGCTGGCGCCCTGGGTGCTGTTCAGCCCGGCGCAACTGGCCACACCGGGCTTCCGCGCGCCCCAGGAAGCCTTGCGCTGGGGCCTGGCGGGCTTCGCCAACAACACCGTCTGGCTGATCTTCAGCGCCTTCATGTTCGCCTTGGGCTACGAGAAGACCGGTCTCGGTCGACGCATTGCCCTGCTGCTGGTCAAGGCCATGGGTCGCCGAACCCTGACCCTGGGCTACGCGGTGATGCTGGCGGACCTGGCCCTGGCGCCCTTCACCCCGTCCAACACCGCACGCAGCGGCGGCACCGTCTACCCGGTGATCCGCAACCTGCCGCTGCTCTACGACTCCAAACCCAACGACCCCAGTGCCCGGCGTATCGGCTCCTACCTGATGTGGGTGGCCATTGCCTCCACTTGCGTGACCAGCACCCTCTTCCTCACCGCCCTGGCGCCCAACCTGCTGGCGGCCGCCCTGATCGAGAAGACCGCCCAGGTGCACATCAGCTGGGGCCAGTGGTTCATCGCCGCCGCGCCCATGGGCATCCTCTTGCTGGCCCTGCTGCCACTGCTGGCCTACTGGCTGTATCCGCCGGAGATCAAGCGCAACGATCAGGTGCCGCTGTGGGCGGCCAAGGAGCTGGCCGAACTCGGTCCGCTGACGCGCAACGAGAAACTGCTGCTGGCCCTGGTGATCGGCGCCCTGGCGCTGTGGATCTTCGGCGCCGCCTGGGCCGATCCGGCGTTGGTGGGCATTATGGTGATCGTGCTGATGCTGCTGCTCAAAGTCATCACCTGGGACGACGCCCTGGGCAACAAGGCCGCCTGGAACACCTTCGCCTGGTTCGCCACCCTGGTGGCCCTGGCCGACGGCCTGACCCGGGTCGGCTTCGTCAGCTGGTTCGGCCAGTTCGTCGCCGGCCACCTGGGCGGCTTCCATGCCGGCACCGCCATGGTGGTGCTGGTGGTGGTCTTCTATCTCGCCCACTACCTGTTCGCCAGCTCCACCGCCCACACTACCGCGCTGCTGCCGGTGATGTTGGCCGCCGGCATGGGCATCCCCGGCATCGACCTGCCGGTGTTCGCCCTGCTGCTGGGCACCTCCCTGGGGCTGATGGGGATCATCACCCCCTATGGCACCGGGCCGAGTCCGGTGTACTACGGCAGCGGCTACCTGCCCAGCGCGGACTATTGGCGGCTGGGGACGATCTTTGGGGCACTGTTCTTGTTGGTGCTGTTGGGGGTTGGGGTGCCGTGGATTTTGATGGTGGCGTGAGGGGTGGTTGGGCGTTCGGTGCCCAACGCCTGGGCTGGGGGGGGATCCGGGCGGATCGGTGTAGGTTGGGTTGAGCGATAGCGAGGCCCAACGGTGCGGCGGTTGCCGTAATGCCTTGTTTTATCGATGCCCTGGCTGCTTATCGAGTGCTCGGATGACTTTTGTTTCGCCCACCCGGGCGACTCACTTTTGCCAATCGCCGCAAAAGTAAGCAAAAACGCTTGCCCCGACCATCCGGCCTTCCGCTTCGCTCCAGGTCCGCTCACGCCAGCGCCGTTCCGGGGTCGGCCTACACGGGCCGTCCATGGCCCGTTAGGCCTCTCGCCGCATCCATGCGGCTCGACCCACTCCACGACGCCGGCGTTCGCCCTCCTGAACGGGGCGATTCGCGCGCCTGATGCCTTCGGTGCAAACCGGTAGGGTGGACAACGGCGCAGCCTTGTCCACGCGATAGGCGTTACCTCCTCAGTGGAAAACGCTGCGCGGTTTTCCACGCTACGAATCGCTATGGGTTCTCTTTGAAAACACGAACTCCCAGTCTAGCGCCCCGTCCCCGTCAGTGAGGCCGAGAGCAGGTGTTGCGGAGGGGGATGCGAGGCAGGACGCCGAGCAAGGCGCGAGGGGCAGGAGGCCCCTTCGTGCCGCGCCCCCGGAGCGGCACCGGAGCGAGGGGACCCGGAGCGCAGCGGAGGGCCGAACTGTTGGGGTGTGCTTTCTTTTGCTTACTTTTCTTTGCACAAGCAAAGAAAAGTGAGTCGCCGGCAAGGCGAAACAAGAAACGCCAGCAGAACTCGATAATCAGCAAGTGCACCAACAAGCCCCAAGCATTGGGCTTCGCTATCGCTCAACCCAGCCCAACCCAACCCACACCCCACTCCCCCAAAATTTCCCCACCACCCGACCTTTTGATTAGGGACCTAAGCATCCCTTCCGCGTAGAATCCACATTCTTAGTGTGCTTTCGATAACACCCGCAGAGGTCGTCATGTCCCACCGTATTCGCCACCCCGGCTTCGCTGCCAAACGCCAGAGCGCCGAGCAGGCCGCTCAGTTCATCCGTCACGGCATGACCGTGGGCATGAGCGGCTTCACCGGGGCCGGTTACCCCAAGGCCGTGCCTGGCGCCCTGGCCCAGCGCATCACCGCCAGCCATGGTGCCGGCGAGCCCTTTCGCATCAAGGTGCTGACCGGCGCCTCCACCGCGCCGGAGCTGGACGGCGCCCTGGCGCGGGTCGATGGCATCGAGTTGCGGGTGCCCTTCCAGTCCGACCCCGAGCTGCGTAGCCGCATCAACGCCGGCGGCCTCGAGTACATGGACATCCACCTGGGCCAACTGGCGGAAAAGGTGCGCTACGGCTTCTTCGGCAAGATCGACGTGGCGGTGGTGGAAATCGCCGCGATTCGTGAGGATGGCCGGCTGGTGCCCTCTTCCTCGGTGGGCAACAACAAGACCTGGCTGGACATGGCCGACGCGGTGATCCTCGAGGTCAATCGCTGGCAGCCCGACGCCCTGGACGGCATGCACGACATCTACACCGACGGCGCCCTGCCGCCCCGGCGCACGCCCATCCCGCTGGAGCATCCCGGCGACCGCATCGGCTCGCCCTACCTGGAGGTCCCGCTGGACAAGGTGGTGGCCGTGGTCGAGACCGACGCCCCCGACCGCAACAGCCCGTTCAAGGCGCCGGACGCCGCCTCCCAGGCCATCGCCGGGCATCTGCTGGACTTCCTCAGATTCGAGGTACGCCAAGGCCGCATCCCCGCCAACCTGCTGCCGATCCAGTCGGGCGTCGGCAATATCGCCAATGCCTTCATGCAGGGCCTGGCCGCGAGTGAATTCGAAGGCCTGACCGCCTTCACCGAGGTGATCCAGGACGGCATGCTGGAGTTGCTCATCAGCGGCAAGATGGAACTGGCCTCGGCCACCTCCTTCTCGCTGAGCCCGGTGGGCATCGAGCGCTTCCTCGAACACGCCGAGTACCTGCGCACGCGCATCATCCTGCGCCAGCAGGGGGTGAGCAATCACCCGGAATTGGTGCGCCGCCTGGGCTGCATCGCCTTGAACGGCATGCTCGAAGCCGACCTCTATGGCAACGTCAACTCCACCCACCAGATGGGCACCGGGATGATGAACGGCATCGGCGGCTCCGGTGATTTCGCCCGCAATGCTTATCTGTCGGTGTTCATGGCGCCGAGCACGGCCAAGAATGGCCTGATCTCGACCCTGGTACCCATGGTCAGCCACGTCGACCACACCGAGCACGATGTCGCGGTGATCGTCACCGACCAGGGCCTGGCCGATCTGCGCATGCTCAGTCCCAAGCAGCGCGCCCGCGCCATCCTCGAAAACTGCGTGCACCCGAGTTTCCGTCCGGCACTGGAGGATTACTTCGAACGCGCCCTGGCCGGCAGCCATGGCAAGCACACGCCGCACCTCTTGCCCGAGGCCCTGGCCTGGCACGAGCGCTACCTGGTCACCGGCAGCATGCTCGGCCCCGCCGCCCAGGAAGCCCACGACTGAAAGGCAAGGCGCCCGAGGTCTCTCGGGCGCCCTTTCGCTCCGCTATCCCCGCCGTCCGTCGCCCACTTGCAACTAATTGTGACTTTTTGCCAGCGCGCTGTGTAAAAAGCTGCCTTGTCGGATTCCCAGCCGACATTCCGGGTGATAAAAGACGTGAAATCTCTGCGCAATGTCCTTGATCTGCAAGGCGCATTGCCGTTCGCGGTTGTTCTAACCCCGCCATATTCGAGAGCTGCCACCGTGAAGATCTGTCATCAACTTGCCGGCCTGTTGCTGGCTGGCTTGGTCGGGCTGAGTCCGGCCGTCCTGGCCCAGACCCCACCGAAGGTCAAGGCCGCCGCCGCGGCCACCGCCCAACGCCTGGCGTCCAACCACGCCCTGGTCGTGGACCTCAAGACCAACCAGGTGCTGTTCGCCCAGAATCCCGACCAAGTCGCCCCCATCGCTTCGGTCACCAAGCTGATGACCGCGATGGTGGTACTGGATGCCAAACAGCCGCTAGACCAGGTCATCGACATCGACATCAGCGAGAACCCGGCCATGCGTGGCGTCTTCTCGCGGGTGCGCCTGGGTAGCGAGCTGACGCGCCGCGACATGCTGCAACTGGCGCTGATGTCCTCGGAAAACCGTGCCGCCACCAGTCTTGCCTATCACTATCCGGGCGGTCAGAAGGCCTTCGTCGCCGCCATGAACGCCAAGGCCCGCGCCCTGGGCATGAAGAACACCCGCTACGCCGAGCCCACCGGCCTGTCGCCGCTCAACGTCTCCACCGCCCGCGACCTGGTGACGCTGCTCAAGGCGACCGAGCACTATCCGCTGCTCGGCCAGCTCAGCACCACTCCGGAAAAGACCCAGGCGTTCCGCAATCCCAACTATGTACTGGGCTTTCGCAACACCAATCACCTGATCTACAACCCCGACTGGAGCGTGCAGCTGACCAAGACCGGCTACACCGACAAGGCTGGGCATTGCCTGGTGATGCGTACCGTGATGGCCGGCCGGCCGGTGGCCTTCGTGGTGATGGACGCCTTCGGCAAGTTCACCCACATGGCCGACGCCACCCGCGTACGCCGCTGGCTGGAAACCGGCGCCCTGAGCCCCCTGCCGGGTGCGCCCAAGGCTGGTCGCAGCACGGTATTGGCACGCCAGTGACCTCTGCCTGAGCAAGACCCAAGCCGCGTCCCTGACGCGGCTTTTTCTTGCCCGGCGCGCGGCCGCCGAGTCGACCCTGCTGGCACCCCGGGCCAAAGCGGTGGGCGCCCACTACACCCTGGCCGACAGCTACCTAGACTTCATTTGGCAGCCGCGTCGGGCACACCGCGCACCGCTTGCGGTCTAGGCTCTAGGCCCTGTGCGGAATCCCCCATGAACAAAGACGCGATCGCCCATGAGTACTACGAGACACTCACCGGCCGCTGCTGGCTCGACGACGTACGCGAATGGCGCCGTTTGCAGGCGGAAGCCCAGGCTGCCGCCGACCGCTACCTGGACTGCCCGGAAGACCTGGGTACGCCCGAGCGCGAGCGCTTAGAACAGGAGTGGCGCGCCAGCAACGAGCAGGCTGGGGCCTTCTGGCAGCGCATGTGGTCGAATCTGGATCGTCAGTAGCGCACGGTCGGCTGCTGCTGCAAGGTCAGGCTGTAGGTTTCGAAGCCCAGCGCCGCCCAGAAGGCCTGGCCGCGCTTGTTGGTGGCCAGGACATCGAGCCTGACCGGCCAATCAGCCGGCCAGAGGTGGTCGCGCAGCTGGCGGTAGAAGGCGCGGCCCAGGCCCTGGCGGCGCGCCTCGGGCGCCACATAGAGATGGCGCAGGAAAATTGCCGCCTCTTCCAGGCGATAGAGTGCGTAGCCCAGCGGCTGGCCGTTCCGTTCGGCCAGGACGGCCTGGTATTCACCCCGACTCAACCAGTCCGCCAGGCGCTGGCGCAATGCCGCCTCGGCGAGGGGCTGTGGGCTTCCCTGATCACGCTGCAAACCGGCATTGAAGCCCGTCAGCACTTCCAGGTCGGCCAGGCCGGCGGGGCGGTAGACAAGGGTCATGACTAGACCAGCCCTTCCGCCTTCAACTCGTTCTTGAGATAGGCATAGTAGACCGGCGCCGCCACCAGGCCGGGCAGGCCGAAGGCCGCCTCGAACACCAGCATGGCCACCAGCAACTCCCAGGAGCGGGCGCTGATCTGGCCGCCGACGATGCGGGCGTTGAGGAAGTATTCCAGCTTGTGGATGGCGATCAGGTAACCCAGGGCGGCGATGGCCACCCAGATCGACAACGACAGGCCGGCGATGAAGATCAGGGTGTTGGACATCAGGTTGCCGATCACCGGCAGCAGGCCGAGGATGAAGGTCAGGATCACCAGGGTCTTGGCCAGCGGCAGGTGGACGTCGAACAGCGGCAGCACGCCGAGCAGGAAGATGCCGGTGAGGGTGGTGTTGAGCAGCGAGATCTTGATCTGGGCGAAGACGATGTTGCGAAAGGCCTGGGCCACCAGGCCAAGGCGTACCAGCAGCGCGCCGGACAGCGGGCGCAGGCGTTCGGGATCGGGCGCGGGCTGCAGGGCGACGATGGCGCCGAGGATCATGCCGATCAGCACGATGACGAAGGTCCGCGCGGCGTCGCGACCGAACAGCTGCAACTGCGCCACATGGGCCCGGATCCACTCCACCATTTCCCGCTTCATGCCATCGGCGTTGGCCGGCAGGTAGGCGTCCAGCGAGGGCGGCAGTTGAGCGCGGGCGCGCTCGGTGAGCACCATGAACTTGTCCAGCAGGCGCCCGGGATTCTGCACCTCCTGGATGATGAAGCTGGTGAACCAGACGAAGAATAGCGTCAGCAGACTCACCACCAGGGCACCGAGCAGGGCCACCGCCAGCCAGCGTGCGCCCCCACCGGGTAGATGGCGCTGCAGACGACCCGCGAGCGTGTTGACCAGCTCGTACACCAGCAGTCCCGCCAGCAGGCTGGGCAGCAGCTTGAGCGGGAGAACCAGGTAGAGGGCGGTGAAGACGATGATCCAGCTGGCCAAGATGGCCTGGCGTTGCGTGAAGGAGTACATAGATTACCGAACGGCAGAATCCCTGCCCGCAGTCTGCCAGCCTGCCGCCTCGCCGCCCAGTCTGGACAGCGAAGAAAGCCGCGAGCTCTGTTACCCGGCGTTACCCGCGCGGCATCGCTCAGCCGACCAATTCAGCGGCGCAGACCCGCGCCCGCCCCTGGTGCTTGGCCGCATAGAGCTGCGCATCGGCGGCGGTGATCAGGGCGGCCGGATCGACGGCGGTGGGCGGCAGCGCGGTGGCCACGCCCAGACTCAGGGTGACGTAGCCAGTCACCGAGGAATAACCGTGGGGCAGGCGCCGGTCGTGCACCTGTTGCAGCAGACGCTCGGCGACCTGGGTGGCGCCCTCCAGGTCGGTCCCCGGCAGCAGGCAGCCGAATTCCTCGCCGCCGTAGCGCGCCAGCAGGTCGTAGGGGCGGAACAGGCCTTGGCCCAGGGCCTGGGCGACCTGGCGCAGGCACTGGTCGCCGGCGAGATGGCCGTAGTGGTCGTTGTAGGCCTTGAAGTGATCGATATCCATGAGGATCAACGAAAAGGACGTACCTTCACGCTGGCTCTGCCGCCAACCGCGCAGCAGTGCCTCGTCGAACTGGCGCCGATTGGCGACCCCGGTGAGGCCGTCGACCAGGGCGATGCTGCGCAGGGCGTCGCGCTGTGCCTTGAGCGTCAGCTGGGTGCGGACCCGGGCGCGGACGATCACCGGGTTGATCGGCTTGTTGATGAAATCGACGGCGCCCAGCTCCAGTCCGGTCACCTCCTCGTCGGCGCCTTCCTGGCCGGTGACGAAGATCACCGGGATGGCCGCAGTGGCCGGATCGGCCTGCAGCCGCCGCAGCACCTCATGACCGTCGAGCTGGGGCATCATCACGTCGAGCAGGATCAGATCCGGTTGCTGCGCCAGGGCCAGCTGCAACGCCTGGGCGCCATTGGTGGCCATCAGGGTTTCGCAATCTTCGCGAAAGAGTTCGTGGAGGATACGGATGTTGAGCGGCTGGTCGTCGACGATCAGCAGCTTGGGTTTGCTGCGCCGCCCGGTGGTCTCGGCGGCGGTCGCTGGATTGATAGGGCTTCCTTGAGTCATAGCGCTTCCTTGAGATCAGGCAGGGTCGTGAGGGCCGCCGCGAAATCGAGCGTCTCGACCTGGGCACGGAACAGGTCGTAGCGCACCTGGGCTTCGGCCCGGCACTGCTCGGGCAGCTCGGCCAGCCGGTCCAGGGCTTCGAGGTTGCCCTGGCCGAGCAAGAGCGCGAGTTCGTCCAAACGGGCGGACCAGTCCACTATCAGCGTAGCGGCGATTTGCGCCGGTGGTGGCGGCAGGCGCTCGGCGAGGGCACTGCGCAGCTCGGCGAGGGCCTCGTCGAGCAATAGCCGCAGGGTCCCCAGCTCGGCCGCGACATCCGCCGGTATCCCAGCGCCCGCCTTGCCCGCCCGCTCGCCGTCGGCGGCGCGAGCCGCCAGACGCTGGGCACCCATGGTGCCGGCGCTACCCTTGAGCGAATGCAGGACGGCCACCGCGCCTTCGTTGTCATCCGCCCCCCAGGCCTGCGCCAGGGCCGCCAGCAGCTGGGAGGAATCTTCGGCGAAACGTTCGAGCAGCGAAGTGAACAGCCGTGCATCGCCGCCGAACCGGCGCAGGACGACGCTCAACGGCTCCACCGCGCGCTCCGCGCCGACCAAGGTGACCATGGTCGTAGCCGTCACCTCCTGGCCGGTCAGGCGCTGCAACCGGCTGACCAGCAGTTCCAGGTCGATGGGCTTGCCGATGTGGTCGTCCATGCCGGCAGCCAGGCAGGCGTCGCGATCGGTGTGGGAGGCGTTGGCGGTCATCGCCAGGATCGGCAGGGTACTGAAGCGGCCATCGGCACGAATGCGACGAGTGGCTTCCAGGCCGTCGATGTCGGGCATCTGCATGTCCATGATGACCACGTCGAGCGGCGCGCCGGAGAGCACCCGCTCGACGCCCTCCAGGCCACCCTCCGCCAGCTCCACCTGGGCGCCCTGGGCCAGCAGCAGCTCGGCGGCCACCTGGCGATTGAGGGCGTTGTCTTCCACCACCAGCAGGCGCAAGCCGGCCAGCCGGTGACTTTCGTCCACCGCCGCCGCGGCGTGCACCCCGACCGGGATCTCGGCACCCAGGGCGCGCTCCACCGCCTCGACGATCTGTGCCGGGGTCACCGGCTTGGTCAGGTAGTCGTCGAAGGGCGCCTCGGCGCTCTGCTGGGTCTCACTGAGAAAGTCGCGACCGAAGCCGGTGAGCATGATGACCTTGGGTCGCTTGGCGGATTGCTGTGCGCGCAACTGGCGTGCGCTCTGCAAGCCATCGCCGTCGGGCATGCGCCAGTCCATGAGCACGGCCTCATAGGGCTGCCCCTGGCTCTGCGCCTGGGCGATCCGCGCCAGGGCGGCGGCGCCGCTGGTGACCAGGTCCACCTGCCAGCCCAGCGCAGCCAAAGTTTCCACCAGCAAATGGCCGATCAGGGTATTGTCGTCGGCCAGCAGTACCCGGCGGCGTACCGGCGCGAGCGGGGCTTCGCCCTGGCTGTCCACCGCCAGGGTGACGTCGAACCAGAAGCGGCTGCCCACGCCTAATTGGCTCTCCACCTGCAACTCGCCGTCCATCAGTTCCACCAGGCGCTTGCAGATGGCCAGGCCCAGGCCGGTGCCGCCGAAGCGCCGGCTGATCGAGGCCTCGGCCTGGGTGAAGCCTTGGAACAGTTGCGCCTGCTGGTCCGGACTGATGCCGATGCCGGTGTCCTGCACCGCGAATTCCAACCGTAGCGGGCCGTCCGCCGGGGACAGGCGGCGGACGCTGACCAGCACCTGGCCCGCCTCGGTGAACTTCAGGGCGTTGCCGGCCAGGTTGATGAGGATCTGCTGCAGGCGCAGGCTGTCGCCGATCAGCGCGGTGGGTAGCCCCGCTTCGAGCTGGTAGTTGATCTCGACGTTCTTCTCGCCGCTGTTGCCGGAGAGCACCACGCCCAGGTTGCGCAGCACCTGCTCCAGGCTGAAGGGATGGACATCCAGTTGCAGCTTGCCGGCTTCGATCTTGGAATAGTCCAGTACGTCGTTGAGCAGTCCCAGCAGCGAACGCGCCGCCTGCTGGGCCTTGGTCAGGTAGTCGCCCTGGCGGCTATCCAGGGCGGTGCGCTGCAGCAATTGCAGCATGCCCAGCACGGCGTTCATCGGCGTGCGGATCTCGTGGCTCATGTTGGCCAGGAAGGAGGACTTGGCCTGGCTGGCCAGGTCGGCGCGGGTGCGTTCCTCGCGCAGGCGATGTTCCAGCTCCAATTGCTCGGTGATATCGCGGTTGGTCCCCACCAGGCGCAGAACCCGACCACGACTATCGCGCTCGGTGCGGGCGCCGGCCTGAATGTGCCGTAACGAGCCGTCCTGGCAGCAGACGCGGAATACCGGATCGAACACCGCCTGGCCGGCCATGGCCGCCGCTAGCAGCGCCTCGGTATCGGCCAAGTCGTCGGGGTGCACGCAGCGGCGCCAGTCCTCATAGACCAGGCCGCGCTGGACCTGCTCCGGACTCCATTCGTAAAGTTCGATCATGCGCTCGTTGCACTGCACCTGATCGCTTTCCGGCTGCCAACACCAGATGCCCAGCGCCGCCACCTCGGCGGCCATGGTCAACTGGTCACGGGTCTGCAACAGCGCATCGCGCTGGCGACACTGCTCGGTGATGTCGGCAATGATGGCCACCGCCAGCCGTTGGCCGTCCACCCAGGTGATGCCTAGGCTCAGGGTGATGGGAAATTCGCTGCCGTCCCCACGCCGGCCCAGGGTCTCGTGGCCGAGGCTGTCGACCTGCCCGCTTTCCCCCTCGCCATCCAGGGTGAACAGGGCTTCGTAGCCGGTCAGGTAGGAGGGAATCAGCCGGCGGATGTCCTGCCCGATCACGCTGGCGGCGGCATAGCCGAAAACCCGCTCTCCGGCCGGGTTGAAGGATCTCACCCGGCCGGCGTCATCCACCGTCAGCACCGGGTTCACCGCGGTGTCGAGGATCGCCCGGGTCAGCGCCAGGCTGGCCGCCAGCTCCAGCTCGGCGGCCTTGCGCTCGGTGACGTCCGAGGCGATACCCAGGTAGCCGCTGATCTGTCCGGCCTCGTCGCGCATGGTGGTGACCACCAGGCTGACGTCACGGTGCTCACCGTCGCGCCGGACATAGGTCCACTCGCGCGCCTCGGCGCCGACGCGCTCGGAGCGCTCGACCAACACGCGGAAGCCGCTGACCGGCCCGCCATACTGGGCGCTCAGGGCCCGGCCCTGGGCCTCCAGTTCCTCGGGCAGGTGGAAGTCGCTGGCCTGCCAGCGGCCCACCACCTCGTCGGCGCGATAGCCCAGCAGGCGCTCGGCGCCCTCGTTGAACAGGGTGATACGCCCCTCGCGGTCGGTGGCGATGATGGCTACCTCGGAGGCAGCGCGCAGCACGTCGCCGAGCAGCCGGTTGGTCTGGCTGAGTTCGGCGGTACGCTGGGCCACCTGCTCTTCGAGACGCGCATTGAGCGCCAGGATCTCGGCCTGGGCGGCCTTTTGCACCGAGATGTCGCGCACCGTCTTGGACGCGCCGACCACCCGGCCGTCGGGCCCACGCATCGGCGAGACGCTGACCAGGACATCGATGTAGCGCCCGTCGCGATGCTGGCGCCGGGTCTCGAAGTGCGGCACCGGCTCCCCCTTGCCAATCCGGTCGAGTACCCACCACTCTTCATGCTCCAGCTCGGTGGGCACGACGAGATCGAGCAGGCGCTGCCCCACGGCTTCGCTGGCGGGATAGCCGAACAGCTGTTCCGCCGCGTGGTTCCAGCTCAGCACCACGCCGTTGAGGTCCTTGCTGATGATGCCGTCGGAGGAGCTCTCCACCACCGCAGTGAGGTTGGCCTGGTCCTGCTGGTACTGGCGGCGGCGCTGGCGAGTGGTCAGCAGGGCGAAGGTCAGGCCGGCGGCCAGCAGGCTGAACAGCTTGCCGAACAGATGCACCAGCGGCAGCGAAGTCAGTTCGAGGGCGCTGACGAACACCGGGGTGGCGGCGAAACTCAGGCGCCACTTACGCCCATAGACATCCTGTTCGGTAGTGATTTCCGGCAGCGGCTGGGCGGTCGCCGCCGCGCCCTGCCCACCGTCCTCATGGTAGTGGTAGAACAGCCGCGGCTGGGCCGGATCGGTGACGTCGCTCAGCGTCACCCGTAGCCCTGGCTTATTGAAATGCAGGGTGCCGAGCATCTCCTGCACGCCCAGTGGCACATAGGACCAGCCCTGGGTGGCCTCCTCGCGCAGCCCCACATCCGCGGGCGCATGGCCACCCACATAGACCGGCAACACCATCAGGAAACCCGGCTCGGGACGCTCAGAGGCCTGCAGTTGCAGGGGCGCGCTGAGCTGCACGGCACCGCTGCGCATGGCCAGCAACACGACCTCACGGCGACTCGGCTCGGACGCGGCATCCATTCCCACCGCGCGCCGATTGCGGCCGATCGGCTCGATGTATTGCACCACGAAGCGATCACCGTCGTGATCGGCGAAGCTGCGGATGGTGAAGTTCGGATAGCCATCGGCGCGCGCCTCTTGCACGAAGCGCTGTTCTTCCGCCAGCGGTACCCGGCGAATGAAACCCACGCCGCGGGCCCCCTTGAACTCCTGACTCAGGTCGTGGATGAGTCCGTAGCGGGTGATCAGCTCGCGGGAGAGGTTGTCACCCGCCGTGAGCACCACGTCGCGCATACCGGTCAGGCTGTACTCGTAGGTGCGCAGGCGCTCCAGGATCTGTGTGCGCGCATCTTCGGAAGCCATGCGCAAGGCGCTGCGAACCTGACGGTCGTTACGCTCGGCGAGATGACGAGTAGTCAGACTTGTCAGCAGAACCCCGCACAGGAAGACCGCTAAGCTCCAGCGTAGGCGCGAGGACGAGAACAACCGCTTGAACATGGACATTGCCCTGTTGAAGATCCACTCCGCGTGGATCGAACGAACGGGGACCAGGGCATGGGAGAAGCTGGAAAGCCACGCCTGACTTAACTATGACATGACTTACAGAAAGCGAACCGCCGCTGGCCAACTGATGACACCATCGGCAGTGTGGGAAATTTTCTTGATACCTTGAATCGCTTCGCCGGCCCTTACGAAGACGAAAAAAGCGGCCAAACCCTGGACGTTGAGCCGCTGAAAACCTCTTAACCCATATGACTATTTCAGACGAACGGCGCGGAAAGCGCCGCTCGTTCAAGACTCAGAACCACACCTCCATCTGCGTACCGACCTGCCAGACGCCCCCCGACTTGAAGCCCGGCTGCCCCAGGTCGTCGGAACGGCTGAAGTTGTCGAGTCCGGAGGTCCAGTTCATGTAGGAGGCGAATACCCGCAGTTCGGGACGCAGCAGATAGTCGCCCGTCTGCGCCTTGAAGGTGGGCGCGATGGTGGCCTTCCAGAAGTTGCCATCGGCGACGCCACGTCCCGCATAGCCACGGGCATCTATATCCATGTTCTGGAAGGTCAGCTCGTACTGCATCTCGAAGTTGCGGGTGATGTCGTTGGAGAGTCTCAGGTTGGTGGTGACGTAGCGGTAGTGGTCACCCGGCATGTAGCGGTCGGTACCGCGCTCGGCGATCACCGCCGGTGCCACGCGCCAGAACGGACTCAGGCGGGTGTGACCGTAGAAGGCCAGACGCAGCGATTGGGCCTTGTCCAGCAGGTCGCCGTCGCCGCCCACCTGGCTGAGCTCCGCACCGAGACCGCGACCATAGAGCAGCGAGATCTTGAACAGCCCTTCACGGCCGAAGAAATCGTTCTGGGCATAGGTGAAGGCGGTGTGCAGGCCACTGTCGCCCGGCGTCTGCCCGCCCAGGTTGACCCGATGATCGTTACCGCCCGCACCGGGCTGGGCCAGGCGACCGTCGTTCTGCCCGGAGGTGATGCCGCTGGTCATGACCTGCCAGCGCCCCTGGTCGAAGAACTGGTTGAGCGTGCCGATGTAGGTCCGCGTGTCCTTGCCGTTCTCCAGGCCGAAGTCACCGTAGGAGCGGCTCATCAGCGAGGCGTTGAGGCGCCAGTAGTCGGTCGGCTTGACGTCGTAGATACCGGCACCGGTACCGGCCAGGAAGACGATGTCGCGGTCCAGCCAATGCACGTCGAAGTTGTCGCGGTCGAAGCGCTTGCCGGCCCAGAGGGTGGAGTCGCGGAAGGTGGGAGAAGACTTGAAGGAGGCCAGGCTGCTCAATTCGGCATAGGCCTGGCGCACGTTCAGGTTACTTTCCTGGGCGGTCCAGACGTTGGGCGTCTGCACCCCATCGGCCAGCATCAGCAGGTACTTCCAACGCGTACCGTTCTCCACCTGCTGCTCCTGGGAGAACTTGGCCTCGATGTAGGTATCGGGCTCATTACCCAAACGACCGACGTTGCCGCCAACGGAGCCGGCCGGCGTCAACCCGGGACCGCCCCGCCCGGCCTTGTCGCCATTGGCGAGAAAACCGGAGCGCGCATAGGCACCGAACTTGAAACCGCTGTCGGTCGGCTTGACCGTTGCTGGCGCCTCGCCAACCGCGAGTTGCCGCGCCTCGATACGCGCCATGCGCTCATCCAGGGACAACTGCTCGCCCTTCGGCGCGGTATTGGCGGCAGGCACTGGAGTACCCGCGGCGGTGGTGCCGGCCGTTGCGGTGGGCTTGGCGGATTTGGCCGCCTTGGCTTGTTCATCCTGACGGAGCTGGGCTACCTCGGCCTCGGCCTTGGCGGCGCGACTCTCGGCGGCGACCACGCGGGATTCCAGCTGGGCCAGCCGTTCTTCGAGCGTGAGCCCCTTGGGTGCCGCCAGGACGAGCGGCGAGAACAGCAACAGGGACGCGGCCGCCCCTCTTCCATAGCATTGAGCCTTCATGAGTCACCTTTTGTTTTTTTTGTCTGTGGTCTTGCTGGAGCGACGTTCCGAACCCCTTACCTTTCGGAACGCCACCGCTTGACAAACCGTCGGTCAGGCCCGTCAATGCACGGCAGTGTTAACGTTACCAAAACAAAAAACAAGAGTGCCCAAAAAATTTTCCAGCGGTGCGAAGGCACGCTGAATCGCCCTAGTACGGGCATTCAAGCGCAGCGGTTCGACGCAGCCGTGGCCGCGCCCATGTCGAGTAGCCCTAGCGGGTTGCCGGTCCCAGGCGACGTCTCCGCACCTGTGCGGACGAGCGTTCTCGGACCCTTTTCCACTTTTTCTGTGAGACCGATTTCATGCTTTCTTCCGCACTGTCCAAGGCTCGCGCGGCGATCCTCGAACAATTAGAGCAACGCCACGACGCCTGGCGCCCGGCCTACCACCTGGCGCCACCGGTGGGCTGGATGAACGACCCCAATGGACTGGTGTTCTTCCGGGGCGAATATCACGTCTTCTACCAGTACCATCCTTACTCGACGAAATGGGGTCCCATGCACTGGGGCCATGCCAAGAGCGCCGATCTGGTCCATTGGGAGCACCTGCCGGTGGCCCTGGCGCCGGATACCGAAGCCGATCGCGATGGCTGCTTTTCCGGCTCGGCGGTGGTCTGGGAGGATCGGCTCTACCTGCTGTATACCGGCCATCGCTGGTTGGGCGAGCCGGGGCGCGAAGACCAGGGGCTGTACCAGGTGCAGTGCCTGGCCAGCAGCCGGGACGGCCTCACCTTCACCAAACACGGCACGGTGATCGAGCCGCCGGTCCCCGAGATGCAGCACTTCCGCGACCCCAAGGTCTGGCGCCGCGACGACGCCTGGTGGCTGGCTCTCGGTGCGCGCGAAGGTGACGATCCCCGGCTGCTGCTCTATCGCTCCAGCGACCTGCACACCTGGGAGGCCCTGGGCACCGCCCTGGGAGGCACCCGCGAGCAGGATGGCTACATGTGGGAATGTCCCGATCTCTTCCCGCTGGGCGACGAGGACGTCTTCCTCTGCTCGCCACAGGGCTTGCGCCCCCTGGGCTATCGCTATCGCAATCTCTACCAGAACGCCTATCGCCTGGGCCGACTCACCGACGCCGCGCGCTTCCTGCCGCGCACCGGTTTCATCGAGCTCGACCACGGCCACGATTTCTATGCTGCCCAGACCCTGGAGGCGCCGGATGGACGCCGCCTGCTCTGGGCCTGGCTGGACATGTGGGAAAGCCCCATGCCGAGCCAGGCCGACGGCTGGTGCGGCATGCTCTCGCTGCCGCGTGAAGTCAGCCTGGACGGGGACCGCCTGCGGCAAAGACCCGTGCGCGAGTTGGTGGCACTGCGAGAGAGCGAGCATTCTTTCGCGGCGCAGCGCCTGCAGAGCGAAAGACGGCTGCTGCCGCTGGCGGGCGAGCGCCTGGAACTCGAGATCGAGATCGACCTCGCCGCCAGCGATGCCGAACGTTTCGGCCTGGCCCTGCGGGTCGACCCGCAGGGGCGGGAGGAAACGCTGCTCTACGTGGATGCCCAGGCCGGCCGCCTGGTGCTGGATCGCGAACGCGCCGGACGCGGCGTGGCCGGGGTGCGCAGCCTGCCGCTGGCCGCCGGTCAGACGACCCTGCACCTGCGCCTCTATCTGGACAGGTCGTCGCTGGAGGTATTCGTCGACGATGGTCTCTACACCTTCGGCAGCCGCCTCTATCCGGGGCCGGACAGCCATGGGATAGCCCTCTTCGCCAGTAACGGCAGCGCCCTCTTCAACGAGCTGCACGGCTGGACCCTGCGCGATCTGGCGCTCTGATCTCCTGTCGATTTGGCATACTCCCCTCCTGATCACGCGAGCGGGAGGGATGGAATGCCATCGGTGAAGGATGTGGCGCGCCTGGCCGGGGTCTCGGCCATGACGGTTTCGCGGGCGCTGAACAACCCGGAGAAGCTCGGGGCCGAGACCCTGACCCGCATCCAGTCGGCGATCCAGACGCTCGGCTACGTGCCGGATCTGGCCGCCCGCCGGATTCGCGGCGGACGCTCCAGCGGCAAGACCATCGGCGTCTTCGCCCTGGGCACCGCCACCACCCCCTTCGCCGTGGATCTGCTGCTGGGCCTGGAGCGCACGACCCGAGAGCATGGCTGGAATCTGTTCATCCTCAACCTGCTGGAGGATCGCCCCAGCCCCGAGGACATCGAGTTGATGCTGGCGCACCGCCCGGACGGTATCGTCTTCAGCTCCATGTATCTGCGCGCCTTGGCGGTCCCCTCCGGCCTGGGGGAGCGTCCCGTAGTCCTGAGCAACTGCTATGCCGAAGGCGCAGCGGTGGCCTGTTACGTACCGGACGATGCCGAGGGGCAATACCAGGCGGTGCGCACCGCCCTGGCGCGCGGTTACCGGCGCCCGCTGAGCATCAACCTGCCGCGCCCCAGTCCGGCTTGGCCGCTACGCCAGGAGGGTCTGCTGCGGGCGTGCCGGGAAGCGGGTCTGGCTGATGACGACCTCGGCCAATACGACCTGAGCACCGACGATGCCTACGACGAGACCCGCCTGGAACTGGAGCGCCGCTTCGCCACCACGGCGGCGACCCCGGACCTGCTGATCTGCGGCAACGACCGGATCGCCCTGGTCGCCTACCAGTGGCTGCTGGCGCGCGGCCTGCGCATTCCGCAAGACGTGGCCGTGCTCGGCTACGACAACATGGTCGGCGTCGCCGAGTTGTTCCATCCGCCCCTGACCACCGTCCAGCTGCCGCACTTCGAACTCGGGCGCGAGGCGGCCCTGCACCTGATCGAAGGACGCGCCAACGACCGGGCGCGACATCAGTTGGCCTGTCCGCTGGTGGATCGCGCCTCTCTCTAGCTCGAACGCACCGGACCGGTGGACGTACCGGGGATAAGCGGCACGTCCCAGACTTCCACCAGCTCTGCCGCCGGTACGCCGCGGGCGCGCTCGATGGCCATGTGGGCGATGCGCCGCCCGGCGAGACGGATCGAGGAACGCAAGACGGTGAGTCCCGGTGCGGCGATCTCCGTCGGCAGTGCCGCGACGACATCGTCGTGGGCGAGCAGGGAGACATCGCCGGGAATGCTGAGCCCGGCTTCGGCGACGGCCCGGGCCGCGCCTATGGCCTGCAGCACCGACGAGCAGAGAAAGGCGGTCGGGGGTTCGGCCAGGGCCAGCATGCCGCGGGCGGCCTGGTAGCCGCGGGCATAGGTCTGCTGCCCGGCAGCCATCAGCGCGGGATCGGCACTCAGACCCGCGGCGGCGAGTTCGGTCAGATAACCGGCGCGGCGATCACGACCATAGGCCAGGTGCTCCTCGCCATTGAGCAGGGCGATGCGCCTATGACCAAAGCCGATCAGATGCGCGGTGCCCTTGGCGAAGGCGCCGACGCTGTCGACGCTGAGCGAGGCGACGTTCTGGCCGAACACCGGCAAGCCGTGGGCGACCACCGGAAAGGCGATCTCGGCGAGGTCGGAGGTCTCCGGATCGTCGAACACCGGCGACAGCAACACCAGGGCGTCCACCGCGCCCGAGCCGATGACGCGCTCGCACACGGCGCGCTCCTGGCCCTTGAGCGTGGGTAGCAGATGAATGGCCAGGCCGCATTCGGCGGCCGTTTCGCTGATGCCCGTCAGCAGGTCGGTGACGATGGGATTTTCCAGCATGTTGTCGTGGATCGACAGCAGGATGCCCAGGGCGTCGGCCCGCCCGGTCGCCAGGCGCAACGCAGTCGGATTCGGCTGGTAGTTGAGGCGTTGCGCCGCCTCCAAGACTCGCTGGCGCGTTTTGGCGCCCACCTCCGGATAGCCGTTCAGGGCCCGGCTCACGGTGGTCGGCGAGAGGCCCAGATGGGCCGCGAGATCCTTCAGGCTGTTGATCATGTTGTTGTCGGTACCTGGCGGATAGGTGAAGCCGTTCGAAGAAGAAGCTCATCGGGAAGCGGCCGGATAATACGGCGATTGACACCTCCGGCAAAGTAGCGCAGTCTGCCTCCAGCGCTTTCAAAGCGCTTTGAATAGGGTTTTCATCGACTTCTCCTGGTGATTTGAGCTGTTTGTAAAGCAGTCGACCGAGCGCTTCGACGGTATTCGAAGGCCGGTATCGATCCGCGACACGCAGCGTCCGTACCTGGGAAGACAACAACAACAATGAAAGGCCAGGTAACCGTTTCGCCTTCGCCCGCGCCGCTCACCGGGGCGCTGAAGGCCGCTACGGACGGCTGCCGGCCAGGAGATGAACAGCATGTTTAAGCGACTAGCCGGAGTGCTCGTCACCGGCGTTCTGCTGGGCGGCGTCGCCCAGGCCGAGGAGTTGTCCATCGTCGCCGGCTCGATCGGCAAGGACATCGAGGAGTTGCGCCTGCAGCTCGATGCCTTCGAGAAGGCCAGTGGCCACAAGGTGAAGATCGTCACCATGCCCGCCTCGGCCACCGATCAATTCGGTCAGTACCGCCTGTGGCTGTCGGCCGGCAACAAGGACATCGACGTCTACCGCACCGACGTGGTCTGGGCCCCGCAACTGGCCGCCAGCTTCGTCGACCTTTCGGACGCCATGAAAGACGTGGTCGGCCAGCACTCGCCCTCGGTGATCGCCTCCCAGACCGTGAATGGCAAACTGGTGGCCATGCCGATGTTCTCGGATGCCCCGGCGCTCTACTACCGCAAGGACCTGCTGGAAAAGTACGGCAAGCCCGTGCCCACCACCTGGACCGAACTGGCGAGCACCGCCAAGGAGATCCAGGACGCGGAACGTGCCGCCGGGCAACCCCAGCTCAACGGCTACGTGTTCCAGGGCGCCGCCTACGAGGGCACCACCTGCGTGGGTCTGGAGTTGATCGCCTCCAATGGCGGCGGCGATATCATCTCGCCCCAGGGCGACATCACCGTCGACAACCCCAAGGCCGCCGAGGCCCTGAGCATGGCCCACGGCTGGGTCGGCACCATCGCGCCCAAGGGCGTGCTCGGCTACCAGGAAGAGGACGCCCGCGGCGTCTGGCAGACCGGCAACGCCGTGTTCATGCGCAACTGGCCCTATGCCTATCCGCTGGGCAATGGCGCCGACTCGCCCATCAAGGGCAAGTTCGAGGTCGCGCCCCTGCCGGCCGGTGCCGGTGGCAAGTCAGCGGCCTGCCTGGGTGGCTGGAATCTCGCGGTCTCCAAGTACTCGACCCACCAGCAGGCGGCCATCGAGTTGGTCCGCTACCTGGTCTCGGCCGAGGCCCAGAAGCAGCGGGCCCTGCTGAACGCCCGCCTGCCCTCGATTCCGGCGCTGTACCAGGACCCGGACATCGTCGCCCAGCAACCGCTGGTAGCACGCTGGAAAGACGTCTTCGAGAACGCCGTCCCGCGTCCCTCGGCGCCGACCAAGACGCGCTACAACGAGGTCTCGCAACAATTCTGGACCACGGTCAACCGCACCCTGGCCGGCCAGGGCGATGCGGCGAGCAATCTCGACGCCCTGGACAAGCAGTTGCGACGGCTGAAGCGCAACGCCTGGTAAGGCCTGCACGAGCGCTCGGACCTCGCCCCGAGGTCCGAGCGCATGCCCTTGGTGGCTGTCCCGGCCACGCCAAGCTTCACGGATGCACCCGATCATGACACTCTTCGAATCCGCTCCCACGCCCCCTGCCGCGGTCACCCCCAAGGCGGCGAACTCGCGCTCCAGGCTGTCCCGCCAACGGCAACGCGCCGCCCTGCTGTTCATCGCGCCGATGCTGGTGGTGCTCGCCGGGGTAGCCGCCTGGCCGCTGCTCAAGACGATCTACTTCTCCTTCACCGATGCCCGCCTGGGTGATCTGTCCAGCGCGGCCTTCGTCGGCTTGCGCAACTACTACGAGTGGGTGGATTACGGCGAGGGTCAGGGCGAGGCCTTCGGCGTGCTGGTAGATCCGGTCTGGTGGCAGGCGGTCTGGAACACGGTGCGCTACACCCTGATCTCGGTCAGCCTGGAAACCTTCTTCGGTCTGATCGTCGCCCTGGTGCTCAACGCCCAGTTTCCCGGACGCGCGCTGGTCCGCGCGGCGGTGCTGATTCCCTGGGCCATTCCCACCATCGTCTCGGCCAAGTTGTGGGCCTGGATGATGAACGACCAGTTCGGCATCCTGAACGATCTGCTGGTCCACCTCGGCGTGCTGGCCGCGCCCATCGCCTGGACCGCCTCGCCGGATACCGCCATGACCGCGGTCATCATCGTCGACGTCTGGAAAACCACGCCCTTCATGGCGCTGCTGATCCTGGCCGGTCTGCAACTGGTGCCCGGCGACGTCTACGAAGCCGCGCGCATCGATGGCGTGCATCCAGTCAAGGTGTTCTTCCGCGTGACCCTGCCGCTGATCCGGCCGGCGATCCTGGTGGCGGTGATCTTCCGCGCCCTGGATGCCCTGCGCGTCTTCGATCTGATCTACGTGCTGACGCCGAACAATTCCGAGACCAAGACCATGAGCGTCTACGCCCAGGAAAATCTGTTCCAGTTCGACAACTTCGCCCAGGGCTCGGCGGCCTCGACCCTGCTGTTCCTGGTGGTCGCGCTGATCACCCTGATCTACCTCAAGACCGCTCGACTCGACCTGGGAGCCAGCAAATGAACGCCCGCACCCTCAAGCAGCTCACCGCCAAGACCGGCTTCTACCTGCTGGTGGTGGCCATCGTCGTCTTCTCGGTCTTTCCCTTCTACTACGCCATCCTGACCAGCCTGAAGACCGGTACCGACCTGTTCCGGATCGACTACCTGCCGCGCGCGGTCACCTTCGCCAACTACGCCAGCATCCTTTCCACCAATACCTTCCTGCACAACCTGCTCAACTCGGTGATCGTCGCCGTGTCGGTGGTGGCGATCTCGCTGGCGCTGGCGATCACCGCCGCCTATGCCCTGGCGCGGGTGCCCTTCCGCGGGCGTGGGCTGCTGCTGGTCACCATTCTCGGCGTGTCCATGTTTCCGCAGATCGCCGTGCTCGCCGGCCTGTTCGAAATGGTCCGCGCCCTGGGTCTCTACAACAGTCTGCTGTCGCTGATCCTGGCCTACATGATCTTCACCCTGCCCTTCACGGTCTGGGTGCTGACCACCTTCATGCGCGAACTACCCGCCGAGATCGAGGAGGCGGCCATCGTCGATGGCGCCTCGCCGCTCACCATCGTCATCCGCATCTTCATGCCGCTCATGTGGCCGGCACTGGTGACTACCGGACTGCTCGCCTTCATCGCCGCCTGGAACGAATTCCTCTTCGCCCTGACCTTCGTCGCCAACAACGACAACCGCACCGTCCCGGTGGCCATCGCCCTGCTCTCGGGCGCCTCGGAGATGGAAACCCCCTGGGGCACCATCATGGCCGCCTCGGTGGTGGTCACCCTGCCGCTGATCGTTCTGGTCCTCATCTTCCAACGCAAGATCGTCGCCGGCCTCACCGCTGGCGGCGTGAAGGGGTAATCCGCCATGACCAATCCTCAGAACCAAGCCGTCGACCGCGACTGGTGGCGCGGCGCGGTGATCTACGAGATCTATCCCCGCTCCTTCCAGGACAGCAACGGCGACGGCATCGGCGATCTCGCCGGCATTACCACGCGGCTGCCCTATGTGGCCGAGCTGGGAGTGGATGCCATCTGGATCGCGCCCTTCATGCGCTCGCCCATGGCCGATTTCGGCTATGACGTCTCCGACTATCGCGACGTCGATCCGCAATTCGGCACCCTCGCCGACTTCGATGCCTTGGTCAGCCGTGCCCACGCACTGGGCCTCAAGGTGATGATCGACCTGGTGCTGTCGCACACCTCCAGCCGCCATCCCTGGTTCGCCGAGAGTCGTCGTGATCGCCACAACGCCCGCGCCGACTGGTACGTCTGGGCCGATGCCAAGCCCGACGGCTCGCCGCCCAACAACTGGCTGTCCAACTTCGGCGGCTCCGCCTGGGAATGGGATGCCGGCCGGGGCCAGTATTACCTGCACAATTTCCTCATCGAGCAGCCCGACCTCAACTTCCACAACGAAGCGGTGGTGCAGGCGGTGCTGGACGTGGTGCGCTTCTGGCTCGACCGGGGCGTCGACGGCTTCCGCCTCGACACCGCGAACTTCTATTTCCACGACGCCGAGCTCAGAGACAATCCGCCGCTACCGGCGGAACTGCAGAACGAGCGCCTGGCCCCGCGGGATCGCCCCTACAACTGGCAGGATCACCGCTACGACAAGAATCGCCCGGAAAACCTCGGTTTCCTGCGGCGCTTCCGCGCCCTGCTCGACGAGTATCCTGCGGCCACCGCCGTCGGCGAAGTGGGCGAAATGATCCACGGCACGGCGCTGATGGCCGAATACACCGGCGGCGGCGATCGGCTGCACATGTGCTACGCCTTCGATTTCCTCAATACCGCCCTGCCGGCGGTAGAGGATATCCGGCCGGTGATCGAGGACTTCGAGCGGGCGGCCGCCGATGGCTGGGCCTGTTGGGCCTTTTCCAACCATGACGTGGTGCGCCATGCCACGCGCTGGGCCAAGGACCGACCGGACGGCACGGCCATCCTGCGCCTGGCGGCGGCGATCCTGCTCACCCTGCGCGGCTCGGTGTGCCTGTACCAGGGCGAAGAACTGGGCCAGACCGAGGCGGACATCGCCTTCGCCGACATCGTCGATCCCTGGGGCAAACGCTACTGGCCAGCCATCAAGGGCCGCGACGGCTGCCGCACGCCCATGGTCTGGAGCGCCGCGCTACCTCAGGGTGGTTTCACCGAGGCGACGGTCAGGCCCTGGCTGCCGGTACCGGCCAAACACCTGCCGCTGGCGGTGGATCGTCAGGCGCAACGCGCCGATTCCCTGCTCACCTGCTATCGGACCCTGCTCGCCTGGCGCCGGACGCTCCCGGCGCTGGTCAAGGGCTCGATCCAGTTTCTCGACCTGCATCCGCAGGTGCTCGCCTTCGAACGACAACTCGGCGCAGAACGCCTGCTGGTGGCCTTCAACCTGGCCGGTGGCCAGCCGCTGGAACTGGCGCTTGCGCCGAGTCTCGCCGAGCACCTGCGGGAAGACCTCACGCCAGCACTGCTGGGCGGGCGCCTCGAACGCCAACGCCTGCTGCTGCCGCCCCACTCCGGCTTGATCGCCCGCCTCGCGGGCGGCGCCGATCACCGCTAACCGCTGAGGACTCCTGGATGACCACGCTCACCCTCAAAGGGATCAAGAAACGCTACGGCAACGCCGAGATCCTGCAGCACATCGACCTCGACATCCGCTCGGGGGAATTCATCGTCTTCGTCGGCCCGTCCGGCTGCGGCAAGTCGACCCTGTTGCGGGTCATCGCCGGCCTGGAAGACATCACCGCCGGCACCTTCTCCATCGATGGCGAGGTGGTCAACGACCGCACGCCCAAGGAGCGCGGGATCGCCATGGTGTTCCAGTCCTATGCGCTCTATCCGCACATGACGGTCTACCAGAACATGGCCTTCGGCCTGACCCTGGACAAGGGTACGCCCAAGTCGGAGATCGACGTCCGCGTCCGCCGCGCCGCCGAGGCGCTGCAACTCACGCCTTACCTCGAGCGGCTGCCCAAGGCGCTGTCCGGTGGCCAGCGCCAGCGCGTGGCCATCGGCCGGGCCATTACCCGCGATCCCAAGGTGTTCCTGTTCGACGAACCCCTGTCCAACCTCGACGCCGCCCTGCGCGTGCAGACGCGCATCGAGATCGCCCGGCTGCACGAGCAGATGCCCAACACCACCATGATCTACGTCACCCACGATCAGGTGGAGGCCATGACCCTGGCCGACCGCATCGTGGTGCTCAATGGCGGTCGCGTCGAGCAGGTCGGTTCGCCCCTGGAACTCTACGACGATCCGGACAACCTCTTCGTCGCCCGCTTCCTCGGCTCGCCGGCGATGAACATCCTGCCCGCCACCGCCCGCGAAGGGCGCCTGGATCTGCAGGGCGCGCAAGGCGAGCAAACTCTGAGCGCGCCGCCTGGCATCCAGGGTGAGCTGCACCTGGGGGTCCGCCCGGAACACCTGCACCTGGCCCCCGCCGGCCAGGGCATCCTGTCCGGCACCGTCACCCTGACCGAGCAACTCGGCGAATTGACGCTGGTGTACCTGGACCTCGGCAACGGCGGCGAGCCGCTGGTGGTCAAGGTGGCCGGCAAGGCCGAGCTGCATCCCGACCAACAGGTACAGCTGACCTGCGCGCCCGAGCACCTGCGCTACTTCGATGCGGAAGGTCGCGCGCTGCGCCAGCACCGGCACAGCGCGGTCGCCTGAGGGCGCCACCGCCGCGCCGCATCCAGTAGGGCGGCGCGGCGGGCACTCGCTAGATGCGGAAACCACCGACCAGCCGTTGCAACCGGCCGGCTTCCAAGGCGGTACAGGCCGCCAGGGTCGCCTGCAGGTTGTCGACGCCCTGCTGGTTCAGCAGGTTGATCTCGCTGATATCCATGTTCAGGGTCTCCACCACCGAGGTCTGTTCCTCGGTCGCAGTGGCGACGGACTGGTTCTGGCCGTCGATCTCGCCGATCCGCTCGGTCACGCTGCCCAGCCGCTCACCGGCGCTCTTGGCCACCTGCATGCTGTGGGCGCTCTGCCGCTGGCTTTCCTGCATCAGCGCCACCGCATCGCGCGAGCCGTTCTGCAACTCCTCGATCATCTGCTGAATCTGCTGCGCCGAACTCTGGGTGCGGCTAGCCAGGGAACGCACCTCGTCGGCCACCACGGCGAAGCCACGGCCGGCTTCACCGGCGCGGGCCGCTTCGATGGCGGCGTTGAGCGCCAGCAGGTTGGTCTGCTCGGAGATGCCGCGGATGACGTCGAGGATCTGGCCGATGTTGGCGGCCTTACCATTGAGTGCCTCGATATGTTCGCAACTGCTGCCGATCTTGGCTGATAGCGCCTGCATGGCGGTCATGGCCTCGTCCAACACGCGCCGCCCCTCTTCGCCCTGTTGCCGTGCGCTGCGCGCCTCGCTGGAGGCATGGGCGGCGTTGCGGGCAATTTCCTGGGTGGCGGCGCCCATCTCGTTGATCGCCGCGGCCACGCTGGTGGTGCGCTGGGATTGCACATCCGACTGCTGCATGGACGATTGCGAGGCCTCCAGCACCCGGTGAGTGCCCCGGTTGAGTTCACCGGTACTCTGGGCCACATCGCGGATCGAGGCATGGATACGCGCCACGAACTGGTTGAAGGCCTGGGCCAGCAGGCCGAATTCGTCGCGCGCCGCCACCGGCAAGCGGCGGGTCAGATCGCCCTCGCCCTGGGCGATGTCTTGCATGGCGCGGCCGAGGTCGCGTAGCGGGCGCAGCAGCCCCCGGATCAGCAGGCCCAGCAGCAGCACCATGACGATGACCGCGACCACGGTCGCCACGATGGCCAGGTTGCGGGCCTGGGCCACCGGGGCATAGGCCTTGGCCTGATCGATGGACAGGCCCAGGTACCATTTCGCCGACGGCAAGCCTTCCACCGGGGTAAAGCTCACCAGGCGCTCACTGCCGTTCTGCGGCACCGTCTGGAAGCCGGGAATCAAGGTTGGCGTGTTATCCGGGAAGACGTCCTTGAGCGTCTTGAGCAGTTGTTCGGGATGGCTGCTGACCAGGATCTTGCCGTTGGCGTCGACCAGGAAGGCCTCGCCCAGACCGCCGACGTTGAGCGAGCCGATGATCTGCACCAGCGTGGACAGATCGAGATTTCCCGACACCACCGAGGTCAGTTGGCCGTCATGGAAAATGGGGGTCGCCATGGTCATGCCGAGCTTGCCGGTCATGGCGAAGATGTAGGGCGTCGAGAGCGTCATTCCCCGCGCCGCCACCGCAGCGGTATACCAGCCGCGCGCGCGCGGATCGTAGCCGGTGGGCAATTGCTGGAACGGACGGGTGAGGTAGGTGCCATCGGGCTTGCTCAGATAGACGGAAGCGAAGGTGTCCGTATAGAGCTTCTGATCGGGCAGGCTGGTCAGCGGGGCCTGCGGACCCAGGGCAGCGATGGTCTGCGCCAGGGCTTCGACCAGCTTGATCCGGGCATCCAGCCAATAGGTGATGTTCAGGGCCGTGACCCGGCTGGTCTCCCCCAGGGTTTCCTTCAGGCTCTGGTCGATGGTCTGGCGCTGTAGATAGGTATTGAAGCCGGCAAAGGCGGCCAGAACCAGGCTCATCACCAAGGCGGTAGCCAGCAGAATCTTATGGCTGAACTTGAGCTGCTTGAGCACGAAATATTCTCCATGACAGTGTTCGACGCGAAAGCTTTACCGTCCAGCCGATTCCCGGCTGAACGGGGGACGACAGCCTCTACTCACCATCCGGGAGCAACCCGGCCAGTGCCGTGACGCCACAGGACGGACGCCCTTTCCACCTGGCTGCGAGTTACCTATTCAGATCCGCCGCGCTATCGCCTGGCTACCGGTGGCAGCGGTCAGGCCGGGGTGGCTTCCCAGTTGGCAGCTACAACCCGCCAGAATCTGGCAAACCTGCTTGCTAGAGATGGTTGACAAGGTTCCGCTAGCATCTCACCATTGCACTTGTTGGACAACCAACAAGCATCAATAAGTTGTCCAGACCTGTTCGCCACGAGGCGGGAACAGCCTAAGGATCACCGCCAATGCATAACGACTTCACGATGGCCGCGGCACCACTCTGCCCAGGCCCCCTGCCCATCACCCAGGCGCCGGACTTCATCCTGCCGGCGGGTGCCTGCGATACCCACGCCCACGTCATCTCCCCGGACGTCGAGGCCTATCCGCTGGTCGAGAACCGCAGCTACACACCGGCGGCGGCGACCGAGGCCCAGTACCTGGACATGCTCGACACCCTGGGTTTCAGCCGAGGGGTCCTGGTGCAACCCAGCATCTACGGCACCGACAACAGCTATCTGCTCGAAGTGCTCGCCCGCCATCCGGGGCGTTTGCGCGGCGTAACGATGGTGTCGCCCGAGATCAGCGATAGTGAATTGCAGCGGATGCATGCATTGGGCGTGCGCGGCGTGCGCTTCAACCTGCTGTTTCGGGGTGGCCCGGATCTTTCGCAGCTGGAGCGACTGGATGCGCGGATCGCGCCCTATGGCTGGCACCTGCAATTCTTGATCGACGTTCGGGACCTGACGTCTTTGGCCGAACGCCTCGCGCGACTGTCCTGCCCGGTGGTGATCGATCACATGGGCCATCTGCCAGCGGCAAACGGCTTGAACGATCCCGGCTTTCGGCGATTGCTCGACGGCCTGGAACGCCTTAACTGGTGGGTCAAGCTGTCGGGCGCCTATCGGCTGGGCACCCGCTACCCGGACTTCGCTGAAGCTGACGCCCTGGCCTGTCGGCTGGTCGACACCCGTGCGGATCGCCTGCTCTGGGGCAGCGATTGGCCCCATGTCGCCCAGCAGCGGATGCCCGATACCACGCGGCTACTCAATCGCCTGATGCGCTGGGCGCCCTCGCCTGCGCTGAGACACCGCATCCTGGTCGACAACCCCCGGGAGCTGTACGACTTCAATTAGCCAACCGCCCCTCTACCAAGGACGCCGGGAGAACAACAAATGAGCTGGTTCCGTGACCTGAGCAAAGTCGAAAAACGTACCTTCTATTCCGCCTTCGGCGGCTGGGCGTTGGATGCCCTGGACTTCATGGTCTTCACCTTCGTCATCTCGACGCTGATCACCCTGTGGGACATCGACAAGGGCTCCGCCGGGATGCTGAGCACCATCACCCTGCTGTTTTCCTCCCTCGGCGGCTGGGTGGCAGGCATGCTGGCTGATCGCTATGGCCGGGTACGCCTGCTGCAGATCAGCATCCTCTGGTTCTCCATCTGCACGGTGCTCATCGGCTTCACCCAGAACTTCGAGCAGTTGTTCATCCTGCGCGCCCTGCAAGGCATCGGCTTCGGTGGGGAATGGGCCGTGGGCTCGGTGCTGATCGGGGAGATGGTTCGCGCCGAGCACCGCGGCAAGGCGGTGGGTATCGTCCAAAGCGGCTGGGCGGTCGGCTGGGGCCTGGCGGCCCTGCTCTACACCCTGCTGTTCAGTGTGCTGCCCCCCGAGTTGGCCTGGCGGTCGTTGTTCTGGGTCGGGATCGTCCCGGCCCTGCTGGTACTCTACATTCGCCGCTATGTCCCCGAGCCCGAGGTGTTCCAGCAGACCCGCGCGCGGCAGCAACAGAGCGATACCCCCGTCGCCTTCTGGCACATCTTCTCGCCCAGCCTGGTACGGACCACGCTCCTCGCCTCCTTGCTGTGCATGGGCGTACAGGGTGGCTATTACGCCATCACCACCTGGCTGCCGGCCTACCTCAAGCTGGAGAAAGGGCTGTCGGTGGTGGGTACCGGCAGCTATCTGCTGGTGGTGATCCTCGGCTCCTTCGCCGGCTACATCTGCGGTGCCTATCTATCGGATCGCCTGGGGCGCCGTCCTAACTTCATCCTGTTCGCGCTGCTGTCCATGGTCAGCGTCTACTGCTATACGCAGCTACCCCTGAGCAATACCCAGATGCTGCTGGGTTTTCCGCTGGGCTTCACCGCGTCCGGCATCTTCAGCGGCATGGGGGCCTTCCTGACCGAGTTGTTCCCCTCCGAGGTACGCGCCAGCGGCCAGGGTTTCTCCTACAACGTCGGTCGGGCGATAGGTGCCCTGTTCCCCAGCCTGGTGGGCTTTCTCAGCGCCAAGGCCAGCCTGGGTACGGCCATCTGCATCTTCGCCGGGGGTGCCTATTGCGTGGTCTTGCTGGTGACCTATCTGTTGCCGGAAACAAAAGGCAAACAGCTGCTCTGAGCACTTTGCTAGAGTAGCGCTCGCGGGCTCCAGCCCCGCGAGCCCTATCGTCGACTTCGATTCCGAGGGGCTTTGCCGACCAGACGACCGAGCGGTATGACGATCAAAGCGATAGGCCGACGCACTCAGCTTTCCACGGAAATTTCCAATTACCTGGAAAACGAGATTCGCGAGGGCCGCCTTCAACCCGGCGCGCGGATTCCGACCGAAAGCAGTCTCGCCGACTCCTTCGCGGTGAGCCGCAATGTGGTCCGCGAGGCCATCGCCCGGCTCAAGTCGGCCGGGCTGGTCACCAGTCGCCAGGGCCTGGGCGCTTTCGTCACCGCCGATGCCCATCATCAAAGCTTCCGCATCGCCCAGGAAGAGCTGGTCGATCGTTCGAAGCTGCGCCAACTCTACGAGTTGCGTCTGGATCTCGAGGTGGCGGCGGCCGGCATGGCTGCCCGACGCCGTTCGCGTAGCCAGCTGGAAAACATTCGGCGGGCCCTCGACGAGATGGCCGAGAGCTTCGCCAGCGGCGAGCGCCTGCTGGAGCTTGGCCTGCAGTTCAAGAGAACCATTGCCGAGGCGACCGGCAACGACTATTTCCGCAACTTCATACTGTTTCTGTGCGGACACCTCTTCGAAGCCGCCGCGCTGGAGAGGCGCATCGCCAACTCCGCCAGCCTAGGCGAGACCCTGCTCGCCGAGCACCAGGCGATCTTCGCCGCCATCGCCCTGGGCGACCCGGACCTGGCACGACGTACCACCTGGCAGCAAATCATCAATTCGGCGGAACGCAATGGCTTGCGTGGCCTGCAAGGTTGGGAAATCACCCGGATGAGTTCGCTGGGCGAGACCTATGCCCCCGCCTGCGCCGCCCCCGATCCGCAGCCCCGCCCGCCCAGCCGTCCTTTGCCGGCGGATGCCTGCGACTGTCATCTGCACATTTTCAGCGACGAAGCCGAGCAGCCGTTCACCCCGCACCGCTCCTACACGCCGCCGCCCGCCTCCCTGGCCGATTACCGAAGCCTGCAACAGGCCCTGGGCCTGCGGCGCGGCGTGATCGTCCAGCCCAGCGTCTATGGCGCCGACAACCGTACGACCTTGCAGGCCTTGCGCGAGGCCGGCCCGGATTTCCGCGCCGTCGTGGTGATCGATGCCCGGACCACCGCGGAGGAATTGCAACGGATGCATGACCTCGGGGTGCGTGGGGTAAGGCTCAACCTGATCTTCAAAAGTGGTGTCGAGGTATCGGATCTGACGACCCTGGCGGCCAAGGTCGCCCCGCTGGGCTGGCATCTGCAGCTGCTGCTGGACATTTCCGAGTTCGCCGACCTCCACGCCACCCTCTCCGCCTTGCCCGTGGCGGTGGTGATCGATCACATGGGCCACATGCCGACCAGTATCGGAGTGGATCATCCGGGATTCGGCGATCTGCTGCGCTTGCTGCGTGAGGGCAACACCTGGGTCAAGCTGTCAGGCGCCTATCGTTTCACCGCCAGCCAAAGCTATCCCTATCCCGATGTTGAGCCCTATGCGCGCGCCCTGATCCAGGCCAACCCACAACGCATTCTTTGGGCCAGCGACTGGCCCCATCCCTGTATCCCGGTCCCCATGCCCAACGATGGCGACCTCCTGGAATTGCTGTTCGACTGGACCGAGGGCGATGCCGCCTTGCTCCAACGGATCCTGGTCGACAATCCACGACAGCTCTACGGCTTCCCTTGAGATAGGCGCTACCGCGCTCAAAGGTCGCCGATCCGCCCCTTGGCTCGAGCGGTGCCGCTCCCAGCAGGAGCGGCCCAGCGGGCATCATGGCCCGCTATCCGTTGCTCACCCGGCCTGGCTGCCCAAGCCAGGGGCAAGCCACCGCTCAAATGCGGAAACCACCGACCAGCCGTTGCAGCCGACCAGCCTCGGCTTCCAGCGCCGTACAGGCCGCCAGGGTCGCCTGGAGATTGTCCACGCCCTGCTGATTCAGCAGGTTGATCTCGCTGATATCCATGTTCAGCGTCTCCACCACCGAGGTCTGTTCCTCGGTGGCGGTGGCGACGGATTGGTTCTGGCCATCGATCTCGCCGATCCGCTCGGTCACGCTGCCCAGCCGCTCACCGGCGCTCTTGGCCACCTGCATGCTGTGGGCGCTCTGCCGCTGGCTTTCCTGCATCAGCGCCACGGCGTCGCGCGAGCCGTTCTGCAACTCTTCGATCATCTGCTGGATCTGCTGCGCCGAACTCTGGGTCCGGCTGGCCAGGGAACGCACCTCGTCGGCCACCACGGCGAAGCCACGGCCGGCTTCACCGGCGCGGGCCGCTTCGATGGCGGCGTTGAGCGCCAGCAGGTTGGTCTGCTCGGAGATGCCGCGGATGACTTCGAGGATCTGGCCGATGTTGGCGGCCTTACCATTGAGTGCCTCGATATGTTCGCAACTGCTGCCGATCTTCGCTGACAAGGCCTGCATGGCGTGCAGGGCTTCGTCCAGCACCTCGCGGCCTTCCTCGCCCTGGGCGCGGGCCTCGCTCGCCTCGCCCGAGGCATGGGCGGCGTTGCGGGCGATCTCCTGGGCGGCGGCGCCCAGCTCATTGATCGCCGCGGCCACGCTGGTGGTGCGCTGGGCCTGCAGATCCGACTGCTGCATGGAGGACTGCGAAGACTCCAGCACCCGCCGGGTGCTCTGGTTCAGCTCGCCAGTGGTCTGGGCCACGTCACGAATCGAGGTGTGGATACGGGCCACGAATTTGTTGAAAGCCTCGGCCAGGGCGCCGAATTCGTCGCGGGCTTGTACCGGCAAGCGGCGGGTCAGATCGCCCTCGCCCTCGGCGATGTCGTCCATGGCGCGGGTCAGGTCATGCAGCGGGCGCAAGAGCACCCGGATCAACAAGCCCAGCAGCAGGATGATGGCGATCACTGCGATCACCGTCGCCACGATGGCCAGGTTGCGCGCCTGGGTCACCGGGGCATAGGCCTTGGCCTGGTCGATGGACAGGCCAAGGTACCACTTCACCGAGGGCAGTCCCTCGACCGGGGTGAAGCTCACCAGCCGCTCGCTGCCGTTCTGGTTGACCGAGTGCAAGCCGGGCTGCAGCGAAGGCGTCTGCTCGGGGAAGACCTCCTTGAGACTCTTGAGCACCTGCTCGGGATGGCTGCTGACCAGGATCTTGCCGTCGCCATCCACCAGGAAGGCTTCGCCCAGGCCGCCGACATTGAGCGAGGTGACGATCTGTACCAGCGCCGACAGGTTGAGATCGCCCGCCACCACGCCGGCCAGTTGACCGTCACGCAGCAAGGGCGTGGCGATGGTCACCCCCAGTTGCCCGGAAGAGGCGAAGACATAGGGCGGCGTCAGCACCGTGGTGCCGGCACTGGTGGCAGCCGCGTACCAGGGGCGCTTGCGCGGATCGTAGCCGGCCGGCAGGTTGCGCAAGGGGCGCGTGGTGTAGGTGCCGTCGACCTCGCCCAGGTAGGTGGAATCGAAGTTGCCGGTATAGATCTTCTGGTCCAGCAGACCGACCAGACGCTCACGCGAAGGGTCTTGGGCGAGGGTCTGGGCCTCGCCCTCGATGAGCTTGACCCGGGCGTCCAGCCAGTAGGCGATGTTGCCGGCGGCGACCCGGCCCGTTTCACCGAGATCGGCGCTCAGGCTCTGGTCGATGGCTTGGCGTTGCAGATAGGCGTTGAAGCCAGCGGAAGCGGCCAGGGCGACGGTAATCACCAGGGCCGCGACCAACAGGATCTTGTGGCTGAATTTCAGGTGTCGCTTCATACGGGGTCTGCATCCATAGCAAGGCGGCCAAGCCGGATTCAGGGCTTGGCCTATCGCACTCGTTATCGGACATTGGTCAGACTACTTGAGCGTTACCACCCACCTTTCGAAGACAGACGCTAGATGCGGAAACCACCCACCAACCGCTGCAGCCGAGCGGCCTCGGCTTCCAGCGCGGTGCAGGCCGCCAGGGTGGCCTGGAGGTTGTCCACGCCCTGTTGGTTCAGCAGGTTGATCTCGCTGATGTCCATGTTCAGGGTTTCCACCACCGAGGTCTGCTCCTCGGTGGCGGTGGCGACGGATTGGTTCTGGCCGTCGATCTCGCCGATGCGCTCGGTCACGCTGCCCAGCCGCTCGCCGGCGCTCTTGGCCACCTGCATGCTGTGGGCGCTCTGCCGCTGGCTTTCCTGCATCAGCGCCACGGCATCGCGCGAGCCGTTCTGCAACTCTTCGATCATCTGCTGAATCTGCTGCGCCGAACTCTGGGTCCGGCTGGCCAGGGAACGCACCTCGTCGGCCACCACGGCGAAACCGCGCCCGGCTTCACCGGCGCGCGCCGCTTCGATGGCGGCGTTGAGCGCCAGCAGATTGGTCTGCTCGGAGATACCCCGAATGACGTCAAGGATCTGGCCGATGTTGGCCGCCTTGCCGTTGAGGGCTTCGATATGTTCGCAACTGGTGCCGATCTTCGCTGACAACGCCTGCATCGCCTGCAGGGCTTCGTTGAGCACCTGGCGACCTTCCTCGCCCTGTTGACGTGCCAGCCGCGCCTCGCTCGAGGCATGGGCGGCGTTGCGGGCGATCTCCTGGGTGGCGGCGCCCATTTCATTGATCGCGGCGGCCACGCTGGTGGTGCGCTGGGCCTGGACGTCGGATTGCTGCATCGATGACTGCGAGGCTTCGAGTACCCGATGCGTCCCCTGGTTGAGTTCACCGGTACTCTTGGCCAGATCGCGGATCGAGGTATGGATACGGGCCACGAACTGGTTGAAGGCCTGGGCCAGGGCCCCGAATTCGTCCTGGCTCTGTACTGGCAGGCGGCGGGTCAGGTCGCCTTCACCCTCGGCGATATCGGTCATGGCCCGCGACAGATCGCGCAGCGGACGCAGCAGCACTTGGATCAGCACCCCGAGCAGCAAGACGATCGCGACCACCGCCACCAGGGTGGCGACAATGGCCAGATTACGCGCCTGGGTGACGGGGGCGTAGGCCTTGGCCGCATCGATGGACTGCATGAGATACCACTTGACCGAAGGCAGACCCGCCACCGGTGTGAAGTTCACCAGGCGCTCGGCGCCGTCCTGATAGGTGATGCTGAAGCCCTGCTCCACGCTGGGCGTGTGCTCGGGAAAGATGTCCTTGAGATTCTTCAGGACCTGTTCGGGATGGCCACTGATCAGGATCTTGCCCTCGCCATCGACCAGGAAGGCCTCGCCGAGGCCGCCGACGTTGAGCGCGGTGATGATGTTGGTCAAGGCGGTCAGATTGATATCGCCGCCCACCACGCCGACGACCTGACCGTCACGGATCACCGGCGTGGTGATGGGCATGCCCAGCTTGCCGGTGGTGGCATAGATGTAAGGCGGCTGCATCACCGTCTTGCCGGTGGTGCTGGGTTGGATATACCAGGGCCTTTTGCGTGGATCGTAGCCGGCCGGCAGGGGATACTTCGGATAGGACACATAGGACCCATCGGCGCTGCCCATATAGGTAGTATCGAAGCTTGCCGCGTAGGTCTTCTGCTGCAGAACGGCATTGAGCGCCGTCGGCGAATTGTCACGACTCAGCACGTCCGCCTGGCTTTCCAGCAGGCGAATGCGACTATCCAGCCAGAGTGCGATGTTGGCGGCGGCGACCCGTCCCGCCTCACTCAGGGAGCTGCGCAGCTCGCGGTCGATGGTGCTGCGCTGCAGATAGACGTTGAAACCGGAAAAACCCATCAGCGCGACAGTCACCACCAGCGCTGCCGTCAGTATGATCTTATGATTGAACCTAAGTTGCCTGCGCATCTGGCTGCCCCTGACCGAAAAACAAGAGATAAGCGTGGTGTCCGCCCCGCACACCAGCCTCCCATTATCGACCTAAAAACCGCGTCCTTGAGCCTTTCGAGGATATTTTCCGATCAGACCAGATGCAGTGCCTGAAGCAGCAATAGTCCCAGGTTGATAGTGAGCATCCCGCCCAGGGTGCTGATCACCACGATGGCCGCGGCCAATTGGGCATTGGCTCCCGCAGCGCGGGCCATGACGAAGCTGGAGGCGGCCGTGGGGCAACCCAGGTAGAGGAACAGGACGCCCAGCGCCGGTCCCTGGATACCGAGGGCCAGGGCGCCCAGCACGCCGAGCAAAGGTATCCAGACGATCTTCCACAGGCTGGCCCCCAACGCCAGGCGACTGCTCTCGCGCAACGCCGCCAGCGACAGGGTGGCGCCGATGCACATCAGCGCCAGCGGCAGGGTGAGCGCGGCGAAGTAGCGCGCCGAGGTGTCCAGCCAGCGTGGTAGTTGCCATTGCCAGTAGGCGAAGGGAATGGCCACCAGGATGCCGATGATCAGTGGATTGCCGAGGATGCTGCGCAGGATGGTACGCCAGTTGGCCTGCAGTTGCGGGCTGTAGAGCGCCAGCACGATGGTCGAGAGCACGTTGTAGAAGAGGATGACCATGCCGGCCAGGATGCCGCCCACCGACAGGCCGTAGTCGCCGTACTGGGTGGCCGCCAGGGCCAGGCCGACGATGCCGCAGTTGCCGCGAAAGGCGCCCTGCACGTACACCCCCCGATCGGCAGGGGGACAGCGCCAGACCGCCCAACCCCAGACGACCAGGAAGCTGGTCACCGTGGCCAGGGCGAAATAGCCCAATAGTAGGGGCTGCAAGGCCTCGCCCAGGTCCGCCTTGAGGATGCCGAGAAACAGCAGGGTCGGCATGGTGGCGCGAAAAACCAGACTGGAGGCGGTGTTGACGAAGGCCGTGTCGATCCAGCCCAGCCGCTTGAGCAGGCAACCGAGCAGCACCAGGGCGAAGACGGGTGCGGTGACGTTGAAGGTCGCCTGGATCAGGGCAAGGACAGCGAACATGGACGGGGCGTGTCGAGGGAACGGCTGGCGATGGTAGCAGGCGTGACGCGGCCTGGGTGTCGTCCGCCCATCATCGCGAAGTGACATCATCAGTTACTTAGCTTACTATCTACCCGCCCGATTCAGACGACACCTTCCGAGCCCCACGCTTCGCCTCAGCGCAACCGCTCTAGGCTCCCACCCGGGAAAGCCGGCGATGGAGTGGAACAATAAGACAGACAACAGGTTCAGACGTAGCAGACGACAGATCCGCATGCGGTTCCGATTTGCGATGTCGTCAGTCGAGCCGAACGTCTTTTCTACGATTGCATTGCGAGCGCTGCCATGACTGTCACTTCCACTGCGAGACCGGGAGGCCTGCCTGCCAGGTTGCTCGGCATCCTGTTCATCCTCTTGGGCGTGGCCCTGCTGGGGCTGGGCATCAAACTGGCCACCCTCGGGGGCTCCCTCTACTACCTCGGCGGCGGCGTGCTGCTCGCCCTGAGCGGCTACCTGCTGTGCATCCGGCGCGCCAGTGGCGTCTGGGTCTATGCCTTCTTCCTGGTGATGTCCACCGCCTGGGCGGTGCTGGAAGTCCAGTTCGACTGGTGGCAACTGGTGCCACGCCTGGCGCTCTGGTTCGTCCTCGGACTGGTCCTGCTGATCCCGGTGTTCCGTCGCCCGCTGGATAGCCGTAGCGGTGGCCTGCCGCTGGTCGGCTCCCTGGTGATCGCCGCCGTGGTCGCCCTGGTTGCCCAGTTCGTCAACTACAACCGTCTGGACGGTGACCTGGGCCGCGACACCGCCGGCACCACCAGCGCCGCCCCGACCGCTGCCGATGGTGACTGGCCTTCCTACGGCCGCACTGCCTTCGGTGATCGCTACTCGCCGCTCAAGCAGATCGACGTGAACAACGTGAAGGAGCTGCAACCGGCCTGGACCTTCCGTACCGGCGACATCCCCGGCCCGAACGATCCCCAGGAGACCACCGCGGAAAACACCCCGCTCAAGGTCAACGGCATGCTCTACGTCTGCACGCCGCACAGCCAGGTGATCGCCGTGGACCCCGACAGCGGCAAGGAAATCTGGCGCTTCGACCCCAAGCTGAGCACCCAGCACGCCGACAGCTTCAAGGGCTGGGCACACATGACCTGCCGCGGCGTGGCCTATCATGACGATGCCACCTACGCCAACGTGCCCACCGCCGGCCAGAGCCCGGCCACCGGCAGTGCCGTCCCGGTCGACGAGCAGAGCACCCCGGTCGCCAACAGCTGCCCGCGGCGCCTGTTCCTGCCCACCGCCGACACCCGCCTGATCGCCATCAACGCCGACACCGGCAAGGTGTGCAGCGACTTCGGCGACAACGGCCAGGTCGACCTGACCGCCAACATGGGCAGCTTCACGCCCGGTGGCTACTACTCCACCTCGCCGCCGGCGGTGACCCGCAACCTGGTGATCATCGGTGGCCACGTCACCGACAACGTCTCCACCGACGAGCCCTCCGGCGTGGTGCGGGCCTACGACGTGCACAGCGGCAAGCTGGTGTGGAACTGGGACAGCGGCAATCCGGACGCCACCGCGCCCATCGCCGCCGATGGCATCTACACCCGCAACTCGCCCAACATGTGGTCGATGATGTCGGTCGACGAAAAACTCGGCATGGTCTACCTGCCCATGGGCAACCAGATGCCCGACCAGTGGGGCGGCGATCGCACCCCGGCCTCCGAGAAGTACAGCGCTGGCGTCGTCGCCCTCGACATCGCCACCGGCAAGGTGCGCTGGAACTACCAGTTCACCCATCATGACCTCTGGGACATGGACGTGGGCGGCCAGCCGACCCTGGTGGACATCAAGACCGACGGCGGCGTGAAACCCGCGCTGATGGCCTCGACCAAGCAGGGCAGCATCTATGTGCTGGACCGCACCAATGGCCAGCCCATCTACCCGATCAAGGAAACCCCGGTGCCCCAGGGCGCGGTGGAAGGCGACCACACCTCGCCGACCCAGCCGATCTCCTCGATCAACCTGGCTGCGCCGACCCTCAAGGAAAGCGACATGTGGGGCGGTACGCCCTTCGACCAGGCGCTGTGCCGCATCGCCTTCCGCGAGCACCGTTACGAGGGCATCTACACCCCGCCGTCCACGCAAGGGTCGATCGTCTACCCGGGTAACTTCGGCGTGTTCGACTGGGGCGGTATCTCGGTCGATCCGGTACGCCAAATCGCCTTCCTCAACCCCAGCTACATGGCCTTTACCTCCAAGCTGATCCCGCGCGAGGAAATCGCCAACCAGCCGGCGCGCAAGAGCGAGACCGAGGGCATCCAGCCCAACAAGGGCGCACCCTATGGCGTGATCCTGTCGGCCTTCCTGTCGCCCCTGGGCCTGCCCTGCCAGGCACCCGCCTGGGGCTATGTGGCCGGTCTCGACCTGACCACCGGCAAGCTGGTCTACAAGCACAAGAACGGCACCGTGCGCGACAACTCGCCGGTCCCGCTGCCGCTGCCCATGGGCGTGCCCAGCCTGGGCGGCACCGTCACCACCGCCGGTGGCGTGGCCTTCCTCAGCGGCACCCTGGACCAGTACCTGCGCGCCTATGACGTGAAGAACGGCAAGGAACTGTGGAAAGGCCGCCTGCCGGCCGGTGGCCAGACCACCCCCATGACCTACACCGGCAAGGACGGTCGCCAGTACGTGCTGGTCTACGCCGGCGGCCATGGCTCGCTGGGGACCAAGCAAGGCGACTACGTGATGGCCTTCGCCCTGCCCGAGAAGAAGTAAGGGCGCCCGCGCCTGAGCGCCCCTCTCCTCCGGGAGAGGGTCGGGGCGGGGATGCTTCGAGCACCCTGACATCCTGTTGGAACCCCCCTCGCCCCATCCCGAAATCCCGGCCCAGCCGGGATTTTTTTCGCCTGGGGTTTTCTTTCCATGAAAAGGGTTGCCGCTAGGGCTCTGCTCCTTCCGGGAGATGACTGAGTTGTGAGCTCCTGACACCCAAGGCCCCAGTGGAAAAGGCTGCGCCGTTTTCCACGCTACGGTGGCCTCGCCCCTAGGGAGAGGGCAACCCCCTCCACCCCAACCGCTTTTCCCCCTCTCCCCCTGGGAGAGGGCTGGGGTGAGGGAGCCTCCGCACCTCAGCCAACCCCATCACCCGTCGTTCAGCCCGACTCGGTTAAGCTACCCCCATGCCCAGCTCATCACCCCACCGCCGCCTGCGCCTGGCCAATGGCCTGGCCGTCGCCCTGCTGCACGACCCTGAACTGCCGCAGGCGGCCGCGCTGGTACGCATCGGTGCCGGCAGCCATCAGGCGCCTCGCGCTTATCCAGGCCTGGCCCACTTTCTCGAACACCTGTTCTTTCTCGGCAGCCGGCGCTATCCGGCAACGGACAGCCTGATGCCCCTGGTGCAACGCCTCGGCGGCGAACTCAACGCCAGCACCCGCGAGACCACTACCGACTTCTTCTTCGCCCTGGCCCCCGAGCACCTGGGCGCCGGCCTCGCCCGCCTGCTCGACATGCTCGCCGCGCCCCTGCTGGCAACCGACGCCCAGCGCCGCGAGCGCGAGGTGCTGCACGCCGAATTCATCGCCTGGTCACGCAGCACCGATACCCGCCGCGACCTGGCCCTGGCCACGGGCCTGCCAGCCGCCCACCCGGCCAGCGGCTTTCATGCCGGCAATAGATACAGCCTGCCGCTGCAGAGCCCGGCCTTTCAGACGGCGCTACACGATTTCCAACGCCAGCACTACCGGGCGGAAAATGCCCTGCTGGTATTGGCCGGACCGCAAGCCCTGGCCGACCTGGAAGCCCTGGCGCGCGAGCACGGCGCTGTGCTGCCAGCGGGCCCGGCGCCTCGCGCCATGACTCCCCCGCCACTGCCGGCAATCGGCGAACGCTGGCAGACGACGACCGCTACGCCCCCGCGGCTGGCCCTGCAGTTCGCCTTAGACGACCTACCGCCAGGCAGTTGGGAAGCCGCGGAATTGCTCGAAGCCCTGCTGCTCGGCGAACAGCCGGGCGGGCTGCTGGCGACCCTGCGCCAGGCGGGCCTGGCCGAGCGCCTGGACCTCGCCTGGCCCTATCGCCAGGAGCGCCAAGGCCTGTTGCGCCTGGCTGTCGTACCCGGCCCGCGAGCTACACCGGCCGCGCTGACCGCCGCCCTCTGCGCCTGGTTGGCAGCCCTGCGCCAGGTGCCACTAGCCAACTTGGAGCAGGATCACGCCGCCAGGGTCCAGCGCCAGTGGGCCACCCTGCCCGCCCTGGCGCTGGTGCGCCGCCTCGGCGAGCGACTCTGGCTGGACCGTGGCGGCCTGGCCTGGCCGCAACCGGCACTCTCCGCCACGGCCCGCGCCGCCTGGCCCCGACTGCTTGCCCTCCTGGTGCCGCAACGCCTCAGCGGCTTCGCGGCCGGCCTGCCGGATGAGCAGGTCACAGAGGCACCACTCGTCGCGCCCTTTGCCCTGCCACCCGCCAATCCCCTGCTCACCCCGCTCCCCGGGCTGCCGACCCCGGGCATCCAGCCTTGGCCGCTCAGCCAGGCACTGGCGCCCCAGCAGCGCGACGGGGTGCTGTTCCTGCGTTGGCAGTGGCCGGGGCAGGCGCCCGTGGCGCCGGAGGCCACGGTCCTGGGTGCCCTGCCCCGGTTGGCCGCCGAGGCGGGCGTCAATCTACATTGGAGTCCGCCAGGCGCGCCCTGGGAGCTGCGGCTACAGGGCTGGGCCGAGGCCTTGCCGAAGACGCTGCAACAGGCGCTCGATGGCCTGGCCGGCGAATTCGCTATCTCTAGGGCAGCCACCCAGTCGCCACCCGAACCCATGCTGATCCGCCAACTGCTCAAGGTCCTGCCGAAGCGTCTGCCGGCCGTCACCCCAGGCAGTGGTGACGGCAGTCCCGCCTGGCAAGCCCTGGCCTGTGGCCTGCCGCTCGCTGCGCAAACCGCCTTGGCATCGATCGCTCCGCCGCCCCAACCACGAGCCGTACCGCTCGGCGACCCCCCACGCTTCAGCGGTCGCCACTGGCACCAAGAACCCAGCGCCGACGCCCAGCAGGCGCTGCTGCTGTTCTGCCCACAACCCGATACGCACCCCACTACAGAAGCCGCCTGGCGCCTGCTGGCGGCGCGGCTGCAAGCCCCGCTGTTCCGCCGCCTGCGTAGCGAGCGGCAACTGGGTTATGCGGTGTTTTCCGCCTATCGCCAATTGGGCGACCACGGCGGCCTGCTGATTGGCGTGCAGTCACCCCATGCCAGTGCCCAGGACATCCTCGCGGAAATCGAAGCCTGTCTGAGCGAAAGCCGTGCGGCCCTAACCGCCAAGGCCGAGCCGCTGGCCGACAGCATCCAGCAACTGGCGCGCGACTTCAGCCCCCTGACCACCCAGCGCGGCGCACTGGCCGAGCGGCTCTGGTGGGGCTTCCAGCGCAGCGGCGCCCTGGACCTCGGGCCACTAAGAACCGCCATCGCCGCGCTGGACGAGCCCGCCCTGCTGCAGGCCTGGAGCCAGCTCACAGCCTTGGACGCCCCGCGCTTCGCCCTGGCCAATGCCGCCGCGCCATCCGGCTGGCTGTCATAGCTTTCAACATTTTCCCGGGAGCGTCGGCAGCCGGCAGCGGTCCATCTGTTGCAGGATCGGTAAGACAGTTATGTCCGTACCAGCCCACCGATTCGCTATCGGCAAAACCCTTAGCTAAGCAACTTTGTTAAACTTGGCGACCGGATCCATCCGGCTTTCGCAGTCAAAGAGGAGACCTCCCATGTGGACCAAGCCTGCCTACACTGACCTGCGCATCGGCTTCGAAGTCACCATGTACTTCGCCAATCGTTGATGCGCCCCACGCCCCGGTTCGCCGGGGCGTACTTTTTCCAGGTTCGACCTTTCCCATGCATATCCAGATTCTCGGCTCCGCCGCTGGCGGCGGCTTTCCCCAGTGGAACTGCAACTGCGCCAATTGCGACGGTTTCCGCAAGGGCACCCTCAGGGCCCAGGCCCGTACCCAGTCCTCCATCGCCCTGTCCGACGACGGGGTGAACTGGATCCTGTGCAACGCCTCGCCCGACATCCGTGCCCAACTGGCCGGCTTCGCCCCGCTGCAACCGGCGCGGGCCCTGCGCGACACCGGCATCCGCGCCATCGTCCTGCTGGACAGCCAGATCGACCACACCACCGGCCTGCTCAGCCTGCGCGAAGGCTGCCCCCACGAGGTCTGGTGCACCGAGATGGTCCACCAGGACCTGACCACCGGCTTTCCGCTGTTCAACATGCTCCAGCACTGGAACGGCGGTCTGACCTGGCGTCCCATCGCCCTGAGCGGCAGCTTCACCATCCCGGCCTGTCCGAATCTGGAGTTCACGCCCTTCCCGCTGCGCAGCGCCGCGCCGCCCTACTCGCCCCATCGCCACGATCCGCACCCGGGCGATAACCTAGGCCTGCTGGTCCACGACAGACACACCGGCGGCAAGCTGTTCTATGCCCCGGGCCTGGGCCAGCCGGACGCCGCCCTGCTGGAGCTGATGGGCCAGGCCGATTGCCTGCTGGTGGACGGCACCCTGTGGACCGACGACGAGATGCAGCGTCGCGGCGTGGGCACCCGCACCGGCACCGAGATGGGCCACCTGCCGCAGAGCGGCCCCGGCGGCATGCTGGAGGTGCTGGCCGGCTTCGAGCGCCAGCGCAAGGTGCTGATCCACATCAACAACACCAATCCGATCCTGGACGAAGACTCCCCGGAACGCGCCCTCGTCGCGCGCCAGGGCGTGGAAGTCGCCTGGGATGGGATGGCCATCGAGTTGTGACCGCCATGCCCAACGCCCTCACCCCCGCCGAATTCGAAGCCGCCCTGCGTGCCAAGGGCGAGCTCTACCACATCCACCACCCCTATCACGTGGCCATGTACCAAGGCCGCGCCAGTCGCGAGCAGATCCAGGGCTGGGTGGCCAACCGCTTCTACTACCAGGTCAACATCCCGCTCAAGGACGCCGCCATCCTGGCCAACTGCCCGGACCGCGAGATCCGTCGCGAGTGGGTGCAGCGCATCCTCGACCACGACGGCGAGCCCGGCAGCGAAGGCGGCATCGAGGCCTGGCTGCGGCTGGCCGAGGCCACCGGCCTGGACCGCGAACAGGTGCTCTCCCAGGAACTGGTGCTGCCGGGGGTGCGCTTCGCGGTCGACGCCTACGTCAACTTCGCCCGCCGCGCCTCCTGGCAGGAAGCCGCCAGCAGCTCCCTGACCGAACTCTTCGCACCGCAGATCCACCAGTCGCGCCTGGACGCCTGGCCGACCCACTATCCCTGGATCGACCCGGCCGGCTACGAGTACTTCCGCACCCGCCTGGGCCAGGCCCGTCGCGACGTCGAGCACGGCCTGCAGATCACCCTGCAGCACTACACCACCTGGGAATCCCAGCAGCGCATGCTGGAGATCCTGCAATTCAAGCTGGACATCCTCTGGACCATGCTCGACGCCATGAGCATGGCCTACGAACTGCACCGCCCGCCCTACCACAGCGTCACCACCGAGCGCCGCTGGCACCGAGGAATCGACCTATGAGCTTCGACCGAACCCAGGTGCCGCGCTGGCGCCCCGGCTATCGCTTCCAGTTCGAGCCAGCGCAGAACGCCCATGTGCTGCTCTATCCCGAGGGCATGATCAAGCTCAACGAGAGCGCCGCCGCCATCGGCGAACTGATCGACGGCCAGCGCGACGTGGCCGCCATCATCCAGGTGCTCGACGAACGTTTCCCCGGCGTCCCCGAACTGGGCGACGACGTCGAACAATTCATGGAGGTCGCTCGTGCAGAGCACTGGCTCCTGCTCGGCTAGCACCAGCCTGCCAGGCACGCCCATGCAGCTGCCGCAGCCGCCGGTCGTAGCCAAGCCGAACGTCGGCCTACCGCTGTGGTTGCTGGCCGAGGTCACCTATCGCTGCCCGCTGCAGTGCCCCTATTGCTCCAATCCGCTGGACTTCGCCGCCCAGGGCCGCGAGTTGACCACCGAGCAGTGGTTCAAGGTGATGGCCGAGGCGCGGGAGATGGGCGCCGCCCAGATCGGCTTTTCCGGGGGCGAACCCCTGGTGCGCCAGGACCTCGCCGAGCTCATCCGCGAGGCGCGCCGGCTCGGCTACTACACCAACCTCATCACCTCCGGCATCGGCCTCACCGAGGCGCGCATCGCCGAATTCAAGGAGGCCGGCCTGGACCATATCCAGATCAGCTTCCAGGCCAGCGACGAACAGGTGAACAACCTGCTGGCCGGCTCGAAGAAGGCCTTCGCCCAGAAGCTGGCCATGGCCAAGGCGGTCAAGGCCCATGGCTACCCGATGGTGCTCAACTTCGTCACCCACAGACACAACATCGAGCGCATCGACCAGATCATCGACCTCTGCCTGGCGCTGGACGCCGACTTCGTCGAACTCGCCACCTGCCAGTTCTACGGCTGGGCCGAACGCAATCGCGCCGGCCTGTTGCCGACCAAGGCCCAGCTGGAACGCGCCGAGCGCATCACCAATGAGTACCGTGACCGCCTCAAGGCCGAGAACCATCCCTGCAAGCTGATCTTCGTCACCCCGGACTACTACGAAGAGCGCCCCAAGGCTTGCATGGACGGCTGGGGCAAGCTGTTCCTCACCATCACGCCGGACGGCACCGCCCTGCCCTGCCACGGCGCCCGGCAGATGCCCATCGCCTTCCCCAACGTGAAGGAGCAGGACCTCAGGCACATCTGGTACGACTCCTTCGGCTTCAACGTCTACCGCGGCTACGACTGGATGCCCGAACCCTGCCGCTCCTGCGACGAGAAGGAAAAGGACTACGGCGGCTGCCGTTGCCAGGCCTTCATGCTCACCGGCGATGCGCGCAACGCCGATCCGGTCTGCGCCAAGTCCCCGCACCACGACCTCATCCTCGCCGCCCGCGCCGAAGCCGAGACCACGACCCTCGGCATCGAGGACCTGCAATTTCGCAACGCGCGCAATTCGCGGCTGATCGCCAAGGCCTGAGTCCAGCCGGCGCGATTCCGAGACCGACCCCAGGGTCGTAACCCGCCTGCCAGAGACGTCGCCAGGCACGCCGAGGTCGTCAGTGGAATCCAGCCGCGGACAGCCCGAGGCAGTCTGGAGCTGGGACTCACCACCCAAAGCTCTGAGGCATTTGCCTCCCGGCCGGGCAGTTGACCATACTGCCCGGCCGGACCTTTTCCTCCTGCCGTCATGTCCTCGATACGTCCGCTACGCCCCGCCGATCTGTCCGCCGTCCTGGTCATCCAGGCCGCCAACTACCCCGCCGACCTGCTCGAAGACCGGGCCTTCTACGCCAATCGCCTGGAACTCGCGCCCGAGCATTGCTGGGCGGCGACCGATGCCCAGGGCCAACTCCAGGGCTATCTGATCGCCTATCCCTGGGACGACGGCCTGCCGCCGGCGCTCGGCGCCCGCCTGGAGCAGCTACCCCACCCCGCCTCGACCTGGTTCCTGCACGACTGCGCGGTACACCCCGACGCCCAGGGCCAGGGTGTGGCCGGTCGGCTCTATCGGTATGCCTGCAGCCAGGCGCACCGCGCCCGGTTACCCCTCGCTCGGCTGGTGTCGCTGCCCGGCGCCATCGGCTACTGGCAGCGCCATCACTACCGCCCGGTACCCGCCGACGCGGCGCTCAGCGCCAAGCTGGCCGGTTATGGCGCGGGGGCCTGCCTGATGCAGCTCAGTCTCGGAGCTCCTGCCGACGAGCCTGCGTAAAACCCGCAGATCTAAATGCAAGTATTTCTCTTTTGTGTTTAACATAGCCGCGCCCTGGAGGCTCCCCCTGCCCGGCGCGCTGGCGCGGGCGTTTCGATCGCCGACACAAGGAATTCTCGATGCACAGTTCTTTCGCGTCCTCGGCCAAGGGCCGACGCGCCTTTTCCCTCACCCTGCTCGCCGGCGTGTTGGCGCTGGGCCTGCAGACCGCCCAGGCGCGCTCCAGCTTCGAAGCCCCCGATCCGGACTATCACGGCGAGATCAAGGCCAGCCCCGTCGCCGGTACCGCCATCCTGGCGGGCAGCGAGGTCACGCTGGAAGGTCGCGGCTTCAAGCCCGGCCAGCAGATCACCCTGTCCCGCGGCGGTGTGGCACTCAATCCCGACGCCGCCTACGTGGCCGATGCCCAAGGCAACTTCAAGGCGACCCTGCGCATTCCCGAAGATGCCGCCCCCGGCCAGCATCCCATCGTGGTCAGCACCGCCCAGCCCTCGGGCGCCGCGGTCTTCCCGCTCAAGGTCTCGCCGGTGGTGCCGTTGTCCGGTGCCGATGCCTATAGCCTCACCGCCGCCAAGCTGGTGCCTGGCCTGTACCAGGTGGGCATCAGCGCCAAGACCGGCGCCCTGTTCGTTACCTCCGCCGTGGGCCGGCCGCCGGTCAAGGTCTCGCAACTGCTCAAGCTCGATCCCAAGGACCTGTCCATCCAGCGCCAGATCACCCCGGCCGCCGCGCCAGGCGAAGACGCCGGTGTCTACGCCGTCTACGGCGTGGGCGTGGACGACCGCAACGGCACCGTCTGGACCACCAACACCCGGCAGAACACCGTGGCGGTCTATCGCCAGAGCGACCTGGGCCTGGTCAAGCAATTCGAACCCGGCATCGTGCCCCATGCCCATACCGTGGTGATCGACGAAAAACTCGACCGCGCCTTCGCCTCGGCGGCCATCACGCCGGACATCATCAGCTTCGACACCAAGACCCCGGCCGTGCGCAAGCGCATCGCCATCGACTCGGGCGTGCGCGGCGAGCAGTTCGCCGTGATCGGCCTGTACCTGGACCCGGCGGTGCACAAGCTCTACGCCATCAGCCTGAAAACCAACGAAGCCGCGGTGATCGACGCCAAGGCCGAGCAGGTCGAGAAGGTCTTCCCGATCCAGGGCGCCAAGACCCCCATGAGCGTGGCCCACGATCCCAAGACCGATCGCCTGTTCATCGCCGCCCAGGGCAGCGACAACCTGCTGATCGTCGACGCCAAGACCGGCCAGACCCTGCACAACGTCACCACCGGCGCCGGGGCGCTGAACGTGGTCTTCGATCCGGTCAAGCGCCTGGCCTACGTCACCAACCGCGGCGCCGGCACCCTGACCGTGGTCGATCCGGACGGCAACATCAAGGCCAACCTGGAGCTGGGCACCTATCCCAACCACGCGGTGGTGGATGGCAAGGGCGTGGTCTACGCCGTGAACAAGGCCAAGGGGCAGGATGATGCCGAAGGGGATCGGATTACACGGGTAGTGGCCAAGTAAGAGGCCTGCAGCCTCTGACTTGAGTTGGGGGCTGCTTTCGGCTTTCGTAGGTTGGGTTGAGCGTAGCGAAGCCCAACAGTGAGCGGAGTTGCCTTAGCTGGTTATCGAGTACTTTGACGCTTTTTGTTTCGCCCACCCGGGCGAGTTACTTTTTGCATTCGCCAAAAAAGTAACCAAAAACGCTTGCCCCACCATCCGGCCTTCCGCTTCGCTCCAGGTCCGCTCACACCAGCGCCGTTCCGGGGTCGGTCTACACGGGCCGTCCATGGCCCGTTAGGCCTCTCGCCGCATCCATGCGGCTCGACCCACTCCACGACGCTGGCGTTCGCCCTCCTGAACGGGGCGATTCGCCAGCCTGAAAGTGTTGGTTGAATAACCCGTAACCCGTAGCGTGGACAACGGCGAAGCCTTATCCACTGATGGCTTAGATGCCCGCCTGTGGAAAACGCTGCGCGGTTTTCCACGCTACGAACCGCTATGGGTTCTCCCTGAAAACACGAACTCCCAGGCTGGCACCCCGCCCCGTCAGTGAGGCCGAGTGCAGGTGTCGCGGAGGGGGATGCGAGGCAGGACGCCGAGCAAGGCGCGAGGGGCAGGAGGCCCCTTCGTGCCGTGCCCCTGGAGCGGCGCCGGAGCGAGGGGACCCGGAGCGTAGCGGAGGGCCGAACTGTTGGGGTGTGCTTTCTTTTGCTTACTTTTCTTTGCACAAGCAAAGAAAAGTGAGTCGCCGGCAAGGCGAAACAAGGACTATCAGCAACCTTAGATAAGCAGCTAGGGCACCGCCAGCTAAAGCCAGGTATCAAGGGTCAACCACGCCTCGTTGGGCTTCGCTAACGCTCAACCCAACCTACGCCTACCCCCACAAACCACAACGCCCGCCAAATCCAACCCGGCGGGCGTCATCCAAGGGGAGCAAGGGGAGAAAACTCACCCCTCCAACGACTCCACCCCCAACTCATCCCACACCGCCTCCGCCAGATGGAAGGTGGCATTGGCCGCCGGGATGCCGCAGTAGATGGCACTCTGCATGATCACCTCCTTGATCTCGTCCCGCGTCACCCCGTTGTTGCGCGCAGCGCGCAGGTGCAGGCGCAGTTCGCCCTCGCGGTTCATGCCGATCAGCATGGCGATGGTGATCAGGCTGCGGGTGTGCCGCGGCAGGCCCGGGCGGGTCCAGATGTCGCCCCAGGCGTGGCGGGTGATCATCTCCTGGAATTCTTCGTTGAAGGGCGTCAGCTTTTCCAGGCTGCGGTCGACGTGGGCATCGCCCAGGACCGCGCGACGGACCTGCATGCCGGCGGCGTAACGTTCTTTCTCGTCCAAGATCGACTCCTTTAGGCGCTGAGGAAGGTCAGCACGCGCTGGGTGAAGGCGTCGCCCATCTGCACATTGGATAGATGGGCAGCGGGGAACTCGACGTACTCGGCGCCGGGGATGCGCTCCTGCAGGAAGCGCCCGTCGGCCGGGGTGGTCACGGCGTCATGGGTGCCGGCGACGATCAGCGTCGGGGCGCGGACGGCGTCCAGCACCTCGCGGAAGTCGGCATCACGCACCGCCGCGCAGTTGGCCGCGTAGCCCTGGGGCGAGGTGCTGGCGAGCATGGCGACGATACGGTCGACCTTCTCCGGTTCGGCGCTGGCGAAGTCGGGAGTGAACCAGCGGCCGATGGAGGCATCGCGCAGGTCGCGCATGGCCTGCTCGCCGCCAGCTTCCACGGTCTGGATGCGGGTGTTCCACACCTCGGGGGTGCCGATCTTGGCGCCGGTGTTGCACAGCACCAGGCGGGTGACCCGCTCGGGGGCGTTGATGCCCAGCCACTGGCCGATGGAGCCGCCCATGGACAGGCCGCAGAAGGCGAATCGCTCGATGCCCAGGGCATCGGCCAGGGCCAGGACGTCACGGCCGTTCTGGTCCATGCGATAGGGGCCGGGCGTTACCAGGGAGGCGCCGTGGCCGCGGGTGTCGTAGCGCAGCAGGCGGAATCTCTCGCTGAAAGCCGCGGCCTGGTCGTCCCACATGGCCAGGTTGGTGCCCAGGGAGTTGGACAGGATCAGCACCGGAGCGCCCTCGGGGCCCTCCAGCTGGTAGTTCAGGTCGCCATCGGCGAGACGTACGCTGGGCATCAGGCAGTCCTCTTGTCTAGGGATGGGAAAGCAGGGTCTGGTGTTCGGCCAGGGCGCGGGCCACCCAGGCCCGGGCCTGCCCCTGGTAATGGGCGGGGTCCAGCAATCGATCCAGCTCGGCGCTGGAGAGTTCGGCGGTCACCTCGGGGGTGTCGCCCAGGACCTGGCGCAGGTGGCGACCTTCCTGGACGGCGCGCTTGCAGCTCTGCTCCACCAGGTGGTGGGCGGCCTCGCGGCCCAGGCGGCCGGCCAGGGCGATGCTCACCGCCTCGGCCAGCACCAGGCCGTGGGTCAGTTCCAGGTTGGCCTGCATGCGTGCGGCGTCCACTTCCAGGCCGACTACGATGGCCTGGGCCTGTTGCAGGGCGCCGGAGACCAGGCAGAAGAGTTCCGGCAGGGTTTCCCACTCGGCGTGCCAGAGGCCGAGGCTGCGCTCGTGCTCCTGGGGCATGGCGGAAAACAGGGTGCTGACCAGCCCCGGCGCGCGGGTGGCGGCGGCGATCAGCACGGCCGCGCCGACCGGATTGCGCTTGTGCGGCATGGTGGACGAGCCACCCTTGCCCGGCGCCGAGGGCTCGAAGACCTCGGCGGCCTCGGTCTGCATCAACAGCGACAGGTCGCGCCCCAGCTTGCCCAGGCTGCCGGCCACCAGGCCGAGCCAGGCGCCGACCTCGGCCAGGCGATCACGCTGGGTGTGCCAGGGCTGCTCCGGCAGGCTCAGTTCCAGTTCACGAGCCAGCGCCTCGGCTACCGGCAGGGCCTCATCGCCCAGGGCGGCCAGGCTGCCCGAGGCGCCGCCGAATTGCAGTACCAGTACCCGCGGCCGCAACTCGGCCAGGCGCTGGCGATGACGGGTGATGGCGCCCAATACCCCGGCCAGCTTCATGCCCAGGGTCACCGGCGTTGCGTGTTGCAGCCAGGTCCGGCCGGCCAACACGGTGCCGGCATGGTGCTCGGCCTGCGCGGCGAGGGCGTCGGCCAGGGCAGCCAGGTCGCTATCCAGCAGCTCCAGCGCCTCGCGGACCTGCAGCACCAGTCCGCTGTCCATGGCGTCCTGGCTGGTAGCGCCACGGTGCACATGACGCTCGGCCTCGGGGTCCTGGGCGGCGATCTGCCGGCCGAGGGCTTTGACCAGGGGGATGGCCGAATTACCAGCGCTGACCACGGCGCGGGCCAACTCGGTCGCATCGTAGAGCTCGGCGCGGCAGGCGGCGGCGATGGGCGCCACCGCCGTCTCCGGGATCACCCCCACCGCGGCCTCGGCGCGCGCCAGGGCCGCTTCGAAGTCCAGCATGCCCTGCAGTCGGCCCCGGTCGCAGAACACCGCGCGCATGGCGGCGCTGGTGAAGTAGGCATCGAACAGCAGGTTGGACATGGGGAGCTCCTCAAGTGGCGGGGCGGCCAACAAAGCGTAGCGAGCGGTTGTCAGGCGGGTGCGCGCGGCGCGCAGGAACCGCAGTGTACGAGTGGTACATGAGGATTCCGAGCACTGCACGCGTCCGCCTGGCGGACGCGCAGTAGGTTTGTTGGTCGCTCCTAGTGATCGTGATGCAGGTAGGTGGCCTGCCGCGGCAGCCGCAGGCTGACCAGGAAGGCCACCGCCAGCATCACCGAGACGTAGATATAGAAGACTTCCTCGTGACCCTGGGTCTTGAAGCTCAGGGCGACGAATTCCGCCGAGCCGCCGAACAGGGCATTGGCCACCGCATAGGACAGCCCCACGCCGAGGGCGCGCACCTCGGGCGGGAACATCTCCGCCTTCACCAGGCCGCTGATGGAGGTGTAGAGGCTGATGATGGCCATGGCCAGGCAGATCAGCAAAAAGGCCACGAAGGGACTCTGGACGTTGGCCAGGGCGGTGAGGATCGGCCAGGTACCGAGGGCCCCAAGGGCACCGAACAGCAGCATGGAGGCGCGCCGACCGATGCGGTCGGAGAGCATGCCGAACAGCGGCTGCATGATCATGAAGACGAACAGGGCACAGGTCATCACGCCACTGGCGGTCTTGGCGTCCATGCCACTGGTGTTGACCAGGTACTTCTGCATGTAGGTGGTGAAGGTATAGAAGATCAGCGAGCCACCGGCGGTGTAGCCGAGCACGGTGAAGAAGGCTGCCTTATGGTTCCTGAACAGGCCCCCCAGGGTGCCGGCTTCCTTGTTGGCGCGGCTTTCGGCGGTGGTGGTCTCTTCCAGCGAACGACGCAGGAACAGCGAGATCACCGCGGCGGCGGCACCGACCAGGAAGGGAATCCGCCAGCCCCAGGCGCGCAGGTCGGCGTCGCTGAGCACCTGCTGCAGGATCACCACCACCAGCACCGCCAGCAACTGGCCGCCGATCAGGGTGACGTATTGGAAGGAGGCGAAGAAGCCGCGCTGACCGCGCAGGGCCACCTCGCTCATGTAGGTGGCGGTGGTGCCGTATTCACCGCCCACCGAGATGCCCTGCAGCAGTCGCGCGAGCAACAGCAGCGCGGGCGCAGCGACGCCGATGCTGGCGTAGGTGGGCAGGCAGGCGATGCCCAGGGAGCCGGCGCCCATCATCAGGATGGAGATGACCATGGAGGTGCGCCGGCCGTACTTGTCGGCGATGCGGCCGAAGATCCAGCCCCCGATAGGGCGCATGAGAAAGCCCGCGGCGAACACCCCGGCGGTATTGAGCAACTGCACGGTGGGGTCGCTCTTCGGGAAGAAGGCGGCGGCGAAATAGATGGAGCAGAAGGCGTAGACGTAGAAGTCGAACCATTCCACCAGGTTGCCGGAGGAAGCCCCGACGATGGCGAAGATGCGCTTCTTGCGCTCCTCGAAGGTGTAATGCGGGCGAGTGCTCATGGGAATCCTTAGTTATAGGTATGGATGGACGGGAGACAGACTACCGCCATCGGACTCTGGGAGACACACGCGGTTACAGGTGGTGTGGGCATCGATTGGGATAAAGGTAGGTAGTGTTAGGGCAGCTCATCGAGTCAAAGGCTCTGTGATCGGGGCTGACCATCGCGGCCATGGGCCGCTCCTACACCAGCTGTAGGAGCGGCCCATGGCCGCGATGGCCGAGATAAGACCGGAACGCAAAACCTAAACCGAATCCACCCGCTCCACCGCCAACGCCAAGCCCTGGCCGACGCCCACGCACATGGTGGCGAGGCCCAGGCGGCCGCCGGTCTTCTCCAGGTGGTGCACCGCGGTGAGCACCAGGCGGTTGCCGCTCATGCCCAGGGGATGGCCCAGGGCGATGGCACCGCCGTTGGGATTGACCTTGGGACTGTCGTCGGCCACGCCCAACTCACGCAGTACCGCCAGGCCCTGGGCGGCGAAGGCTTCGTTGAGTTCGATGACATCGAAGGCGTCGATGGAAAGGTCCAGTTGCTTGAGTAGCTTGCGCACCGCCGGGGTCGGGCCGACGCCCATGATGCGCGGCGCTACCCCGCCGCTGGCCATGCCCAGAACCTTGGCACGCGGCGTGAGACCGTGCTTCTTCACGGCTTCCGCCGAGGCCAGGATGATGGCCGAAGCGCCATCATTGAGGCCCGAGGCGTTGCCGGCGGTGACGGTCTTGTCCGGTCCATTGACCGGCTTGAGCTTGGCCAGGCCGTCGGCGGTGGTGTCCGGACGCGGATGCTCGTCCTGCGCCACCACCACGTCGCCCTTCTTGCCCTTGATGGTCACCGGGACGATTTCCTCGGCGTAGTAACCGGATTCCTGGGCCGCGGCGGCGCGTTGCTGGCTGCGCAGGCCGAAGGCGTCCTGGTCGGCGCGACTGACGCCATAGTCAGCGGCGACGTTGTCCCCGGTGACCGGCATGCTGTCGACGCCATAGGCTTCCTTCAGCGCCGGATTGACGAAGCGCCAGCCCAGGGTGGTGTCTTCCAGCTTCTGGCCACGGCCGAAGGCGCTGTCGGCCTTGCCCATGACATAGGGCGCGCGGGTCATGGACTCCACGCCGGCGGCGATCACCAGATCCATCTCACCCAGGGCGATGGCGCGATAGGCCTGGCCTACCGCTTCCATGCCCGAGGCGCAGAGGCGATTGAGAGTCACGCCCGGTACGGTTTCCGGCAACCCCGACAGCAGCACCGCCATGCGCGCCACGTTGCGGTTGTCTTCGCCGGCCTGGTTGGCGCAGCCCATGAACACCTCGTCCACGGCCGTCCAGTCCACCTGCGGGTTGCGCTCCTGCAACGCCTTGAGCGGGATGGCTGCCAAGTCGTCGGCACGCACCGCGGACAGTCCGCCGTTGAGCCGGCCGATGGGCGTACGGATGGCGTCGCAGATATAGACGGCGCGACTCATTCCTCACCTCCCTTCTGGCCGCCATGGGCCGCCGCGGTGCGCGCCTGCAGATCGCGCAGCGCCTCGAGTTCAGTCGCGGTGGGCGCCTCGGTGGTGGCGACCTGGTCGGCGAAGCGGATGGCCCAGCCGGTAGCGGCCACCACCTGCTCGCGGGTCACCCCGGGATGCAGGGCGGTCACCACGAATTCGTTCGTCCCGGCTTCCGGCTCCATGATGCAGAGGTCGGTGATGATGGCGGTCGGGCCCTTGCCCGGCAGGCCCAGCTGCTGGCGATGATCGCCACCCTCGCCGTAGCCCACCGAGGTGATGAAGGCCAGCTTGTCGACGAAGCTGCGGTGCGACTGCTTGAGGATGATCAGCACCTCCTTGGCCGAGCCGGCGATCTCCGGCGCGCCGCCAGCCCCCGGCAGGCGGACCTTGGGCTGGTTATAGTCACCGATCACCGTGGTGTTGATGTTGCCGAAGCGGTCGACCTGGGCAGCACCGAGGAAGCCGACGTCGATGCGTCCGCCCTGCAACCAGTAGCGGAAGATCTCGCCAGTGGGCACCACGGTGTCGGCGGTCTCGGCCAGTTCGCCGTCACCGATGGACAGCGGCAGCACCGTGGGCTTGGCGCCGATGGGGCCGGATTCGTAGATCAGTACCACGTCCGGCGCATGGGTCAGGCGCGCCAGGTTCGCCGCGGTGGACGGCAGGCCGATGCCGACGAAGCAGACGCTGCCATTGCCGAGGCGGCGCGCGGCGGCCACGGTCATCATTTCATTGGTGGTGAAGTCGCTCATGATTCAGGCCTCCGCAGCCAGCTTCGCCTGGAAGGCGGCGAAGTCCGCGGTACCGCGGATGTAGGTGTCGATCCACTGGGTGAAGGTATCGCGATCGCGGGCGATCGGATCCCAGGCCTGGTAGAAGCGGTTGTCGCGCTCGTAGTAGCCGTGGGCATAGGACGGATGCGCCCCGCCCGGCACCACGCAGACGGCGCTCAGCGCCCAGGTCGGCAGCACGCAGGCGTTCATCGGCGCCTGGAGATCGTCGACGATCTCTTCCACGGTGACGATGCAGCGCTGGGCGGCCAGGGCGGCTTCCTTCTGCACGCCGAGGATGCCCTGGATCAGCACGTTGCCCTGGCGGTCGGCCTTTTGCGCATGGATGACGGTGACGTCGGGACGCACGCTGGGCACTGCGGCGAGTTTCTCGCCGGTGAAGGGGCACTCGATGAACTTGATGTCCGGGTTGACCTTGACCAGGTCCGAGCCCTGGTAACCGCGCAGCACGGCGAACGGCAGGTTGGAGGCGCCGGCGACATAGGCGTTGGCCAGGGCCGCATGGCTGTGCTCGGAGATCTCCAGCTTGTGCGGCCAGCCCTTCTCCACCGCATCGCGCAGGCGGTGCAGCGAGCCGACGCCGGGGTTGCCACCCCAGGAGAAGATCAGCCGCTTGGCGCAACCGGCGCCGATCAGCAGGTCATAGACCAGGTCGGGTGTCATGCGCACCAAGGTTAGGTCGCGCCGGTTCTGGCGGATCAACTCGTGGGCGGCGGCGGTCGGGATGAGGTGGGTGAAGCCTTCGAGGGCGACGGTATCGCCATCGTGGACGAAGCGCTGGATGGCTTCGCTCAGGGACAGGATCTGGGCCATGGATTGTCGACTCGCGTCTTGTTATCGGCGCCGCCCGGTGCGGCGGTCTGGAGTCAGACTACAAAGCCCCAGCGCCTCGAACAATCCGATAATCGACTAAGAGTTCGATTATCGAACAACATTGCTCAGCAGGCTATCGACCCGAGCGATACGCGGCCGGCCGGGGTAACGGCTACACTGCCCGCCTTCGCCAGGAGTCCAGCCGATGTCCGAAAAACCCCGCCCCGCCCTCGAAGGTGTCACCCTCGAAGCCCTGCTCACCCGCCTGGTGGAACATCACGGCTGGGAAGAACTCGGCCGGCGCATCCTGCTGCGCTGCTTCACCCACGATCCCAGTATCAAATCCAGCCTGACCTTCTTGCGCCGCACCCCCTGGGCGCGGGAAAAGGTCGAGCAGCTGTATCGACGATTGCCGAAACGCGACTGACGTTCGGGCCAGCTCGCCCGGCAAGAACCGCTCGTTAATCGCAGACAGTAATGAGACCTGCGGAGGGCGGATGACAACGTAGCCTCATCTACGGAAGCCCAGCTCCAAGGACGAGATCATTGCGCGGCTATATGCTCCGTGACGGCCATAGCGGTCCGTTGATGCGACTGCTCCGACGGACAGCGTCGCGACCAGCAACCGCATCTTTCACCGATACTCGCTCGGATGACTACCTTTTCCTCCCCAGGAAAAGAGGCGTGAAGCAAGGCGCCCCGCAACGAATGTCCCAATGAAAAAAGCCTCGTCGTTTTTCACCCCGCGGCTATAGCGATGAGGCATTAGCTCCTGCACTTACGTCGGAGCCTGTAGCAGCAACTGTCTGCTCGCATTATCTCGATCATGGCAGTCTGCCGATGCGGCCGCTCCTACAGGTACCTGTAGGGGCGCCCCATGGCCGCGAGCAGGAGCAGGAGCAGGAGCAGGAGCAGGAGCAGCCAGTAGCGTGGAAAACCACACGGTGTTTTCCACTGCCAGCCCTAGCTCAGCCTTGCCAGATAGAGCAAGGACACTGGGAAACACGGGCCTTTAGAAGAACCGCACCACCTGCGCCCATACCCTTGGCGAGCGATCCACGTCACTGGTAGGTTCGGCGTTGCCCAGCTTCCAGGCCGCTACGGCGTTTACGCGCCAGCCGTAGGCGTTCCAGGTCGCTCCTACCCCAGCGCCGGACAGGCTGCGGTGGTTGTCCTCGGTGGTCCAGGGATCACGGTTCAGCCGTACCTCGCCATGGTCAACGAAGGTGGACAATTGCCAGGCCTGAGTCAGGGCATAGCGCAGTTCCACATTGGCCAGCCAACCCTCGTCGCCCGAGGCTTCGCCCTGGGGATAGGCGCGCACGCCATAGGCGCCGCCCAGGTAAAACTTCTCCGAGCTGTCCAGGTTGCGGTCGGCCCACTGGGCCTGCAGCTGGGTGTAGAGGCTGAAGCGCTCGGTCAGCCGCTGCAGGCGTACCAGGCTGGGACTGAGCTTGTTGAACTGGCCGCGGGTGCCAGCAGTGGTCTGGTCCTGCAGGCGCTGGTCGGCGCCGGAAATGTCCAGATCGCCATGGCTCCAGGCCAGGGCGAAGCTGTTCACCCCGCCACCCAGCAGGCTGTCCTGGCTGCTGCCGTTGAGCGAGAGGGTGGTGACCCGCGAGTGCTTGTCGCTGCGCTCGCTGAAGGCGTCGATGTCGTCGCGCAGGCGCTTGGCGTCGAATTGCAGCTGGGTATCCAGGGTCAGGCCACGCTGGCGGATCAACGGCTGTACGGCGAAGACGCTGGCTACCTGGGCACGGCCATGGGCGTCCAAATCGGCGAAATCCTTGGCCAAACGGTAATCCATATCGGAATAGGCCACGCCGAGCTGGGTCGACCAGGGCGTGACCGGCAACTGGTAGGCGATACGCCCGTAGCGCTGGTCTTCATCGCTGACCGTGGCCCTCAGGCTGAGACGATCACCCAGGGCCAGGGGGTTGTTCACATTGAGGGTGCCGCCCAGGCGGTACTCACCGATGAAACGGTTGCCATAATTGTCGGCATCCACCGAGCCGGACCACAACGTCGCGGGGCCCATGTCCACCACGAGGTCCGAGGTGCCGGTGGTAGCGCCGGGCTGCAGGGTGGCCTTGGCATCACGCCCCGGTACCTCTTGCAAGAGCAGCAGGCTGCGAGTCAGCGAATCCGCCTTGATCGGTTCGCCCGGTACCAGCTGCGCCAGCGGCGCCAGGGCGAAGCCATGCAGGTCCACGGCGTGTTCGGCGCGCACTGCACCATAGCGCCCTTCGAGGATGGCGACGCGTACCTGCCCGTCATCGATGCTCTGGGCCGGCAGATAGGCACGGGCCAGGGGATAGCCATGGGCCTGATACAGCTCGGTGATGCGCTGGAGACCCGCTTGCAACTGGGCCAGGGTCAGGCTGCGCCCGCGCAGATCCTTGAGCAACTGCTGCAGCTCCTGGTCGGGGAAGGCGCTATTGCCCTCCAGGATGAAGCCCTTGACCACCAGCGTGGGGCCGCCTGACGCAGCCTGGGTGGCCGGCGCACTGGGCAGGTTCAGCTCCAGGGTCTGGCGCTCGGGCAGGGCCAGGGGCTGTTGGTCCAGGCTCTGCAGAGATTGACCGGCATCCGGTGCGGTAGCAGCGTGTACCGCGTAGGGCAAGGCGGCGAGGACGCAACCGAGCAGGGGGTGGATCAAACGCATCTTCAGATTCCTTCCGGCAAGCGAATGCCACGGTTGACGACTTTCAGGTTGGGCAAATCGCTCAGGCTGGCGCCATTCAACTCCTCGAAGGCGGTCAGGCGTAGCGTGGTATCACCGACGGGTTGGGCGGTACCGGTCTGGCCGTCCTGCACCGGAGCGGTACTGGACACCTGGGCGGCTATTACGGGCGGAACCACAGACGGCGTGCTTACAGGCTGCGTACTGGGGTTGTCAGGTACCGGTTGTGGCACGGTCACGCCTTGCACCGTTAGGGTTCCTGGGTTGTAGCTGATCAGGTAGTTGCCCAAACCGAGGCCGTTCGCCGCACTGGGCACAATGAGGTAGCTGCCGGGTGCCGCCGTAGCGTTGGCACCGGGGCTAGCGAGAACCACGTTAGCTACGGAGTCGCCCGTAAAGAGTCCCGTGACGTTGTAGCCACTGAGCTGGGCGAGCTGCCCGGCTGCCTTGCTGGCATCCAGAGCGGTAATCACCAGCGGTGCCGGTGTGATATCGGCGATGGTGGTGCCATTGGTGGCCAACTGATAGTTACCGGCATCGGTGCCACCGAGGCTGCCGCTGACGTTGACGGTTTTGCCGTTGCCCACGTTCTTGTCGGTGAAGGCACCAGTGCTGGCGAGACTCACGTCATCACCTTGGATCGCGCCACTCAGGCTGCCCGAAACTGTGGCAGCGGTGGTCCCATCGTAGGTCTTGTCCTGGGCGGCGATAGTGCCGGTAATGGACTTGGCGGCGATGTTGGCCGTGGTGGTGGCGTTGGTGCTGCTCAACACATAGTTGCTGGCGCTGCTGCCACTGAGCACGCCGCTGACGTTGACTTGCTTACCGGTGCCCGCGTTCTTGTCGGTGAAGCTACCGCTGGTGGTGAGGCTCACGGCATCACCCTGGATCGCGCCGCTCAGGGCGCCGACAGTAATGGCGCTGATAGTGCCATCGTAGGTCTTGTCTTGGGCGGTGATGCTACCGGTGATGGTCTTGGGCGTGATGCTCAGGCTGGCTGCCTGGATAGTGATGTCGTAGCCCTGCGAGGTGGAATACAGCTGGTTGTTCAGCGTCAGGTTGCCGGCCTGGGTGCTATAGGTGCCAGCATTAGCCGAGTTGCTGCTATAGCTCAGGCTACCGAGTAGGGTCGCGCCAGGGACCGAGGTGGTATAGGAACTGCCACTGCTGGCGCTACCGTCGTAGACCTTATCGGCAACGGTGGCAGTGACGGTCAGCGGGGTGAGGAGGCTACGCAGCAGGGGGCCGCTGTTGCCTTCGTATATGCGCCAGACCGCATTCGAGCCGCCTGTGCTAGCGATATCCCACCCTGTGTACGTCGAAGCCTGGGTTAGTTCGGACCGGGACTTCCCATTGCCGAAGCCGTTGCTGCTGCCGTTGATAGCGTTGCCACTGGCATCGGTGGTGGCGTAGAAGCTGCTGCTAAGGGTTCCATGGTCGTTGTATCCGAGCAGCCCGCCGACATTTGAGGTGCCCGATACACTACCGGTGGCATAGGCGTTGCTCAGAGTACCGACGTTCAATCCGAGCAGGCCACCGACGTATTGGCTGCCAGAGACACTGCCGGTGGCATAGACGTTGCTCAGGGTGCCGGAGCTGTATCCGACCAGCCCGCCGACATTTGAGGTGCCCGATACACTGTCGGTGGCATAGGCGTTGCTCAGGGTTCCACGGTCGTTGAATCCAACCAGCCCGCCGACGTAATGGTTGCCCGATACACTGCCGGTGGCATAGGCGTTGCTCAGGGTTCCACGATCGTTGTATCCAACCAGCCCGCCGACAACTTGGTCGCCCGAGACACTGACACCGACCAGCCCAATATCGCGGATCACGGCGCCAGCGCCGGTAATGCCGAATAAACCGACATAATTGTTGGAGTTATTGATAACTAAACCACTCAAGGTGTGGCCTAGTCCGTTAAAGGTGCCGGTGAATGGGGTACCGCTGCTACCCAGCGGATTCCAGCCCGCGCCGTTGTTGGCGCTGGAACTGGCCAGGGCGGTATAGCCAGGGCTGTTCTGGTCGAGGTTGTTGCTCAGGCTGAAATAGTAACCACCACTCAGCACTTGGCTGATATTGGCCAATTGCTGCCAAGAGGTGATGCTGTAGGCGCTGCCTACCGTACCAGCACCACCGGCGAATAGCTTATTCCAGATGATATCCACCGGGCGGGTAACGCCGGTGAGGTAGGGCAGGCCTCCTGAGCTGTAGCCAGCCACACTGGTATTGATACCGGGGAATGACCAGATGTTCGTATTCCAGCCGGTAAAGGTGGTCTGCGCACTCAACTCGGCCCGGGTTTTAGCTACACCGTTGACATTCCCGTCGAACCTAACACCCGTAGTTGCGCCGCTGTCGTTGATAGCGTTTCCAACTGCATCGGTGGTGGCGTAGAAACTGTTGTTTATCGTCCCGTTGTTGTAGTTGCGCCCGACGAGTCCGCCGAGCACATAAGCATCCGAAGTGACGCTGCCGGTGGCATAGGTGTAAGTGATGCTTCCGCCGTTGATAGCTCCCACCAGCCCACCTACAAAGCTGCCGCCAGAGGCATTTCCGGTTGCATAGGCGTTGCTAATGGTTCCACGGTCGCTGTATCCGACCAACCCACCTAAGTTGCCGTTAGTGGATTTCACTGCGCCTGTTGCATAGACGTTGCTGATGGTTCCACGGTCGTTGTATCCGACCAACCCGCCGAGATTGCCGTTACCCGAAACACCGCCTGTGGCATAGGCGTTGGTAATGGTTCCAAGTTCGTTAGTTCCGACCAGCCCGCCACCCTCACTGTCACTCCCAACAGTGCCTGTGGCATAGGCATTGGTAATGGTCCCACCTTGGTTGTATCCAACCAGCCCGCCGCCTTTGGCGTTAACGCCCCCAACGTTGCTGGTGGAATAGGCGTTACTTATGGCTCCTTGATTTTGTCCGACCAACCCGCCTGTGTTGTTTGGACGCACAAGACCCGACATATCAAGGGTGGCATACACGTTGCTAACGGTTCCTGCATTGAATCCGGCTAGCCCACCGATGTTACCGTTATAGGCACCCGAAATACTGCCACCGACTAGACCGATATCGCGGATTACACTGCCGTTGGCTGCGAAACCGAACAAACCAATGTAGCTCGTATTGCTGACGTTTATGCTCAGATTGCCAAGGGTATGGCCGAGTCCGGCGAATTGCCCGGTGAAGTTGTTGCTGCTGTTACCCACCGGCGTCCAGTTGCTGATACTGGCTAGGTCGATATTACTGCCCACGGCATAGTTGCCGGCCAGGCTGTTATTCATGGCTTGCAGCGCATTGGCATCGGTGACCACGGTGTAACTGACCAGGCTGCCAGTCGAGCCTTTTTGGGTACCGAAGTTATTGCTGCTGTGCAGGTTGATAGGGGCCTTGATGTAGTAGTCCGCGACACCACCATTGGCGCTGGCTTGGCCGTACTTCAGGACAACCTTGCCGCCTGGGCTTCCGGCAGTGATAGCAGCGTTGATGTTGATGTTGCGTTCAGCATTCAGCGTAAGGGTGTTCCCGCTGTTCCAGGTGATGGTGTCATTCACATGGATATCGCCATTGCCTCCAGCGGTGCCCATGGTGGCGGTCTGGATCTCGAAGTTGTTGTTCTGTACTGCGGTCGAGACGGCCGCGCCGGTCATGTCACCCCCGCTGGCGGCGACGGTGAAGTCGTTGGGGTCGATCAGCCAGGTGCCGGTCTTGCCGCTCTGCGCCTGGGTGGTGACCTTGGCACTGTCCGCCACCTTGACGTGGGCGCCCGAGGTTTCGATGAAGCCACCGTTGCCGCCCTTGGGCGCCCTGGCATCCAGGGTGCCGGCGACCTGCACGGTGCCGCCGTCGAAACCACCGAGCAGCTCGATCTTGCCGCCGCGTTCGGCCAGGGTCTGGGCCTCGATCACGCCGCTGTTGTTGACCACGGTCTTGAGCAGGGCATCGCTGGCGTGGGCGGTGAGCAGCACCTGGCCGCCGTTCGCCTGGATCAGTTCGCGGTTTTCCGCCAGGGCATCGGCGGTGGCCTCATCCACCTTGACGCTGAGCAGGCCGTCGCCGGCGAAGTCCAGGGTCATGGCCTGGCCAGCGGCCAGGGCCACGCTGCCACCGTTGGCGACGATCACGCCCTGGTTGCTGACCTGGCCGCCGAGCAAGGCCACGGCGCCGCCATCATGGGCCTTGATGTTGCCCTGGTTGAGCACCGCCTTGGGCGTGGTCTGGCTCTTGAAGTGGTAGCGACCCTGTTCGAAATCGCTGTTGGAGATATCCAGGGTGGAGGCCACCAGCCCGCCGACGTTCACGCTGGCGCCCTGGCCGAAGAGGATGCCATTGGGGTTGACCAGGAACACCCGGCCGTTGGCGTCGAGGTTACCGAGGATGCGCGAGGCATCCTGGCCGACCACCCGGTTCAGCGCCACGGCCTGGCTGGAGGGTTGGTGGAAGGTCACCCCATGGCCAGCGCCTATGTCGAAGCTCTGCCAGTCGATGGCCAGGTTGGCGCTGGATTGCTCGACGGTGAGCTGGCGGCCGCTGCTGGAGAGCTGGCCGCTGCCGGAGACCACCGTCCCGCCGCTGGGCAGGTCCGCTGCCATGGCACCCAGGGGCGCCAACAGCAAGACGCCTGCTGCCCGGCCACTGCCGCGCTTGCCGCCGCTCTTGGCCAATTCACTGGTGACGACCCAGGCTTGGAGGGCATGGCTCCATAGGGTGCGGAAGATGCGATTCATGGTGGGAGTCCTTTCGGAGGCGATAGGTGGGCGTCAGGTCACAACGACAGGGCAACCGGGGAAGTTGTCGGGAGGGTCGCGGCGGGCTCTATCCGTTGGGCCGGCCCCTCTTTTCGAGGCGACTGTCATTCGGCGCGCAGTGCCTGACTAACCAGGCTCGATGAATGGCAACGCGTAAGAACGCGATACCGTTCACATACTTGATCACCTTAAGAGGCGCGCCCACCCATCGCCTATAGTCCATTTGGACCGGTTCGAAAATCTTGTGAGGCCGCTTGGCCGCGTCTAGATTGCGGGGATGGAAAAGCCAACCACCCTGCTACTCATCGACGACCATGCGCTGTTCCGCTCCGGTATCGCCCTAGTACTGGCGGTGGGCTTGCCCCTGGTCACCATCAGGGAAGCCTCTTCGCTCGAGGACGCCTTGCGTCTGAATGAAGTGGAACCGCAGTTGGTGTTGCTCGACGTTCAGCTCCAGGGCATCAGCGGGCTGGAGGGTATTACCGCCATCCGCGGGAAATGGCCGCAGGCGAAGATCGTCATGGTGTCGGCCTTCGATCTGTCGGAGGTGGTGCGCGAGGCGGTGCGCCGCGGGGCGCTGGAGTTCATCTCCAAGACCGAACAGCCCGAACGACTGCTGCAGAAGATCCGCGTCCTGCTCGATGGCGACCTTCCCGAAGGACCGGTGCTGGCGAGTGATCGACCACGACTGACGCCACGCCAGATCGAGGTACTCGAGCTGCTGAGCCAGGGGCTGTCGAACAAGCTGATCGGTCGCCGCCTGGAGCTGTCCGAGCACACGGTGCGCGGCCATGTTCAGGCCCTGCTCGCGGCGCTACGGGTGGCGAGCCGCACCGAGGCCATCTATACCGCCCGCCGGCTGGGTCTGCTGCTTTGATCGATGACGTCCGGATTCAACGCGAGCGGCTCAGGTTGATCCTCGAGGGCACCAGCCAGTCGCTCTGGGTCGGTATCCCTCTATCGACGCTGTTGCTCGGCATCTTCCTGGCCGTCGGACGCAAGACAACGCACACGAGTGACTCCGCAATATGGTCAATGACCGACAACCAACTGCAGTTGGCGGCATGGTATCTGGCGTTCCTCGCCTGCCGCTTCTTTCTGGTCGGCTACAGCCGGCATCTACTACGACTGCGATTGGATCACAGCCAGGTTGCGCCGACGGTGCGCATTCTGGTGCTCAGCAAGCTGGTGGAGGGCCTGATCTGGGGCTCACTCGCCTGGATCGGCCTACAGGAAAACGGCCCGGCCAGTTCCATCGCGCTGCTATTAGCCATGATGGCTGCGATCGGCAGCCATGCGGTATCCCTGCTCTCCACGATTCTGCGGCTCTACCTGAGCCTGATGCTACCGATGTTGTCCTTGATCATGCTGCGGCTTTTCATGATGGACGAGCTGACCTATCAGGCCATGGGGGCTTGCTGCCTGCTCTACGTCATCGCACAGTGTCGGCAGGCGTGTCTGGTCGGCGGCGAGATCAATACCTCCATTCGGCTGCGCTTCGAAAACCTCGATCTGATCGAACGGCTGCAGCACGAAAGCCAGGTGGCCAGCGTCGCACGTGAAGCGGCCGAGCAGGCCAACGAAGCCAAATCGCGCTTCCTGGCCGCCGCCAGTCATGACCTGCGTCAGCCCATCCATGCCCAGGGGTTGTTCCTGGAGGCGCTGTCCTACAGCCAGTTGGACGAGCACCAACGTCAGGCCCTGGACAATGCCAAGGCGGCCGGCCTGGCGTCGGCGGACATGCTCAACACCCTGCTGGACTTCTCCCGTATCGAGGCCGGGGTGGTGCAACCCAGCGTGCAGCCTGTGGATCTGCACAGTCTCTTCTGCAAGATAGAGCTGGATCTGGCGCCCCTGGCGGATGCCAAGGGGCTCATCTACCGCTGTCGCGAGACCGACTTGCAGATCCTGTCCGATCCGGCGCTGCTGGAGCTGATCTTGCGCAACCTGATTACTAACGCCATTCGCTACACCGAGCGCGGCGGACTGCTGGTCGCCGCGCGTCGGCGGCGGAGCCATGCCATCCTAGAAGTCGTGGATACCGGGATCGGCATCGCCGCGAACCAGCAGCGGGAGATCTTTCGCGAGTTCCATCAACTGAATAACAGCGAACGTGACCGGCGCAACGGCCTGGGGCTGGGACTGGCCATCGTCGAAGGCCTGGTGCGCTCTCTGGAGCATCGCCTGACCCTGGTGTCGCAGGTAGGTCGCGGCAGCACCTTTCGCCTGGAAGTGCCGCTCTCGCTCCTGCAACCACTGGCCCACTATCCCGGCCAACCGCCGCCGGTCACCGACACAGAGTTGCAATTGCGTGGCTGCATCCTGGTAGTGGACGACGACGAGTCCATCCGCTTCGGCATGCAGCAATTGCTGAGCAGTTGGGGCTGCACCAGCGCAGTGGCCGAGTCCTATCAAGCGGCGGTCGCCCTACCCTGGAACACGGCACCGGCCATGATCATCTGCGACTATCGACTACGCGATCAGCAGACCGGAGCACAGGTGATTCGCGCTTTGCGCTCACACTTCGCCCGTGACATTCCGGCCTTGTTGATCACCGGCGACACAGCGCCCGAGCGCCTCAGCGAGGCGGCCTCCAGCGGCATTCCCCTGCTGCACAAGCCGGTGAGTGCCAAGGACTTGCGGCGGGCACTGGGCGATCTGTCGTGACGGGCTTGGGCGCCCGCCAGCGCGGCCCGGGCCAGTGCGCAGCTTGGGCTGAGACGGCCCCATCGTCGAAGCCCAACAGCCGTGGCCGAGCGGGGCACCGTTGGGCTTCGCTGCGCTCAACGCCAACCTACGCGGCACCCATGGAACTCCAACATTTTGCCGATCGCGGCCATGCCGGTGCGCCGTAGCGACCGCTCCTACGGGAGTTACCGGAGCTTGTAGGAGCGGCCCATGGCCGCGATCCAGGCGTAGCGTGGAAAACCGCGCAGCGTTTTCCACTGGCAGGCCCGGCCTAAGGCGGTGGATAAGGCTGCGCCGTTATCCACCCTACGCGGCTGAGGGCTTCGCTGCGCTCAGCGCCAACCTACGGCGTTATCGGGCAGCCAGGTGCTCAGCCCTGCCGGAACACCAGCACCTTGAGCCCACCTTCGGGATCTTCATCGGCGAATTCCGGTGGATTGGCCAGGCGCTCGACGAAGGCCAGGCTCGGTGCCTCCTGGGCCATGCCGGCGATGAGGAAATCCGCGCCTACCCCCGGATCGTTGACGCAGGCCAGGACCCGGCCGCCGGGCGTGAGCAGCTCGGGCAGGCGGCGCAGGATGCGGGCGTAGTCCTTGGTCAGGGCGAAGCTGCCCTGCTGGAAGCTGGGCGGATCGACGATCACCAGGTCGTAGGGCCCCAGCTTGCGCACCTTGCCCCAGGACTTGAACAGTTCGTGGCCGAGAAAGCTGACCTTGCTCAGGTCATGGCCATTGAGCCGGTGATTCTCGCGACCGCGGGTCAGGGGGCCGCGGGCCATGTCCAGGTTGACGACCTGGCTCGCCCCACCAGCCAGGGCCGCTACCGAGAAGCCGCAGGTATAGGCGAACAGGTTGAGCACCCGCAGTCCGGCCGCCTGTTCGCGCACCCAGCGCCGACCCAGGCGCATGTCGAGAAACAGGCCCATGTTCTGGTGCCGGGAGAGATCCAGGCCGAATCTGAGCCCCTCCTCATGGATGACCTGCTCGCCCACCGGCGCGCCGATCAGCGCCTCGCTGGCGGCATCCAGGCGATAGCGATGCTGCAGGAGCAGGCTGCGGGCACCGCTGGCGGCCCAGGCCGGGGTAGCGGCCAGCGCCGCCAGGGTGGTGCGTAGGGCGTCCAGTTCAGCCGCGGGCAATTCGCGGAACAGGCAGACCCGCACCACCCCTTCCAGCCAGTCGACGGTGAGCTGCTCCAGCCCCGGCAATAGCCGGCCCCGGCCATGGATCAGGCGGCGCGCTTCGGCGGGCGGCGGGTCGAGCGCGGCGAGGAGCAGCGTGGTGAGCTGGGCAAGGGTGGCGGTATTCATGGACGGTCGCTGACGAAAAGGGACCGGCATGCTACGCCAAATGGCCCGCCCTGGCTGAACCCCTGACGCCAAGCACCCTGCGGACCGGCCTTGGGCCTACCCGGCCCAGTCACTCCGCGGACATCCGACAAACAAACCGAAATTCATCGCAGGTGGTAACTAATCGCAGTTGTATCCCTCTCTTAAGCCGCTCTAGAATCCGCCTCCCCATTCCTTTGGACGATAATCATGCGCCGGCTGGTCCCTGCCCTTTCCCTGCTGCCCCTATGTGCCCTGCCCCTCCACGGCTTCGCTCAGACGGCGGACGAATCGCCCCAGGCCCTGTCCGATCTCACCATCACGGGAGCGGCGGAATCGCCCACCGGGCCGGTGCAAGGCTACAAGGCCGAACGCTCCAGCAGCGCTACCCGGACCGACACCCCATTGCACGAAACGCCGCAGTCGGTGAGCGTGGTCTCGCGCGAGGCGCTCACCGACGTCTCCGCCACCAGTCTGCAGCAGGCACTGGACCTGGCCGGCGGCGTGGGCCGCGGCAACAACTTCGGCGGCCAGGGCCTGACCAACTACACGGTGCGCGGCTTCACCAGCGCCGAGTACTTCCGCAACGGTTTCCCCATGAACCGCGGCTATCCCAGTGCGCCGGATGCCGCCCTGCTGGAGCGCGTCGAGGTGCTCCGCGGACCGGCGGCCACCCTCTATGGCCGTAGCGATCCCGGCGGCACCTTCAATGTGATCACCAAGCAGCCGCTGGGCGAGCGCAAGACCACCATCGGCAGCCAGTTCACCGACCAGGGCCAGAAACGCGGCACCCTGGACACCACCGGCCCGGTGGACGAGGACGGCCGCCTGGCCTATCGCCTCAACCTGATCGCCCAAGGCGGCGACACCTTCCGCGACGACGTGCACACCGAGCGCTACGAAGTCGCCCCGGTGCTGAGCTGGCAGGCCACCGATGCCACCCTGATCACCTTCGAAGCCGACATCATCCGCAACAACGCTCCGCTGGATCGCGGGCGGACCAACTATCTGGCCCAGCGCGCCGAGGCCAGCCGCTCCACCAACGCCTGGGAAAAGGGCACCACCAACCTGCTGCACAACGACAACCAGACCTACCAGCTGCGTTTCGAGCATCAGCTCAATGACGCCTGGACCCTGGGCGGCGGCTTCCAGTACCTGGACGGCAGCCTCAAGGGCAATGCCGTGGAAGCCAACGGCGTGCAGGCCAATGGCGTGATCCTGGGCCGCAACTTCAGCTACCGTCACCTGGAGTGGAGCGACCGCGACCTGCAGCTGAACCTGACCGGTCACTTCGACACCTTCGGCCTCGGCCACACCCTGGTCACCGGCGTGGAGGTGGAGGACTACGACTACCGCTCCATCATCCAGCGCTCCCCGGGCGGCACCGGCGTCTATACCGTCAACCTGGTCGATCCGGCCCTGGGCCAGCCGCGCCCGGCGCTGACCCGTACCCCCACCCACGATCATGAGACGCTCAAGAGCTGGGCCGCCTTCGTGCAGGACCAGCTCAAAGTCACCGACCGCCTCAAGCTGCTGGGCGGCGTACGCCTGGAACGCTTCGAGCACGACTACGACAACTTCGTGGCCGGTGGCCAGAGCTGGTCCAACGACGACACCGCCGTCACCCCGCGCCTGGGTTTCAGCTACGACCTCACCCCGGAGCTCGCGCTCTACAGCAGTGCCTCCAAGTCGTTCAAGCCCAACACCGGCGCGGCGCGCCAGGGCGGCGGCTTCGATCCCGAAGAGGGCAAGGCCTATGAACTGGGCCTGAAGTGGGCCGCGCTGGGCGGTCGCCTGAGCGTCGATGCGGCGGTCTTCCATACGGTCAAGCAAAACGTCCTGACCCTGGACCCGGTCGATCCTAGCTTCAGCGTCGCCGCAGGCGAGGTACGCAGCCGCGGCTTCGAACTCAACGTGGCCGGCGACCTGACCCGCAACTGGCGCATCCTCGGTGGCTACGCCTATACCGACGCCGAGGTGACCAAGGACAACAGCCTGCCCAGCGGCACCCGCCTGACCAACATCCCGCGCAATGCCGTCAACCTGCTCAACGTCTACGAATTCCACGACGGCGCGCTGCGCGGCCTGGGCCTGGGTGGCAACATCCGCTACGTGGGCGCCCGCGAAGGCCAGAAGACCGCTGTCAGCGACTACCAGATGGACAGCTACACGGTCACCGACCTGCTGAGCTTCTACCAGGTCGACGCGCACCTGCGGCTGAACCTGGACGTGCGTAACGTCTTCAACAAGGGCTACGACGAGAGCTCCTGGAACGCCTACAGCTATCCGGGCGAGCCGCGGACGGTGCAGGCCGGTTTCACCTACACCTTCTGATGCTCCGCGGCGGTCAGGCCTCGTTGAAGGCCTGACCGGCCAGCGGCTGGACCACCGGGCGGCCCTGGCGGTCGTGCAGGATGTCCACCGCCACGCCGTAGGTGGCTTCGAGCAGATCGGCGGTGACGATGCTGGCCGGCGCACCCGCGGCCAGCAGGCCGCCGTCGACCAGCACCAGTAGCGAATCGGCGTACTGGCAGGCCAGGTTGAGGTCGTGCAGGACCACCACGGTCACCCGGTCATGCAGCCGGGTCTCGTGGCGCACCCGGTCCAGCAGGTTGATCTGGTGACGCAGATCCAGGGCGCTGACCGGTTCGTCCAGCAGCATCACCGCGGGTTCGCGCATCAGTACCTGGGCGAAGAACACCAGTTGCCGCTGGCCACCGCTCAGGGCACCCAGCTGGCGCGACGCCAGGTGGGCGATGCCCAGCTCCTCCAGCTTGCCCAGCGCTCGCCGCAGCAGGTCATTGTCCAGGTGCAGGGTCAGCCGTTCCAGGCTGCCCATGGCCACCGTCTCCAGCACCGACAGCGCCGCCTCGGCATGGGAATCCTGTGGCATGTAGGCCACGCCCTGGCGCCAGCCCTCACGTTGTGCACGGGCTGAGGCACCCGCGATTAGCCGCCGCTCGCCACGCTCGATCCGGCCAGCGGCCAGCGGCAGGTCGCCGGCCAGGGCGCGCAACAGGGTGGTCTTGCCGGTGCCGTTGGGGCCAAGGATCACATGGACCCGGCCGGCGTGCAGCTCGGTGGACAGCCCGGTGATCACCTGGCGCTCGCCGCGCTTCAAGGCCAGTTCATGGATACGGATCATGGCGTGGGCCTGCGCGGAGCGAAGATCAGCCAGAGCAGGAAGGGCACCCCGACGATGGCGGTAACGATGCCCACGGGAAACAGCGCGCCCGGCAGGATGGACTTGGACAGCACCGAGGCGAAGGACAGCATCAGGGCGCCGCAGAGGGCCGACAGTGGCAGGAGGAAGCGCTGGTCCTCGCCCACCTGCCAGCGGGCGATGTGCGGGGCGACCAGGCCGACGAAGCCGATTACCCCGACGAAGCTGGTCGCCGTGGCGGTCATCACCGCCACCAGGATCAGCACCTTGAGGCGCAGCCGGCGGATGTCCACGCCCAGGCTGGCGGCGCGGGCCTCGCCCAGGCGCAGGGCGGCCAGCTTCCAGGCATCGCCCAGCAGCAGCAGGCAGCACAGCAGGGTCACCCCGCTGACGATGGCCAGGGTGGTCCAGGTGGCGCGCCCCAGGCTGCCGAACAGCCAGAACAGGATCTGCTGCGACAACTCCGGCGAGGACAGGAACTGCACCAGCGACAGCAGCGACTGGAAGAGGAACAGCAGGGCGATGCCGCCGAGGATGATGGTGTCGCTGCCGGTGCGCTTGAGCGAGGCTAGGGCGAACAGGAACAGCGCCGCCAGCATGGCGAAGACGAAGGCGCCCAGCGGCACGCCGATCAGCGCGCCCAGGCCGAAGCTGCCCAGCGCCAGACTCAGGGCGGCGCCGCAGCCGGCGGCGGCGGCCATGCCCAGGGTATAGGGGCTGGCCATGGGATTGTTGAGCAGCGTCTGCATCTGGGCTCCACCGGCGCCGAGGGCGGCGCCCACCGCCAGGGCCATCAGGGCGACCGGCAGGCGCAGGTCGCGGACGATGGCGTCGGTCATCGGCTGGCGCTCGCCGAGGCCGGTCAGCGACTTGAGCACCTCCAGCGGCGAGAGCAACGAAGGACCGGTGGCGATATCCAGCACCAGGCCGACCAGGGTCAGGACAAGAAATACCCAGCAGGCCCGCCAGCGGCGGCGCTCGCGGGCGCGCTGCTCGGCGATGGCGTCGCCAGGGCCGGAGGTCGAGGAAGCCGTCACGGCGCCAGCCCTATGGCGAAGGTGCCCTGGGGCTGGATCGGCAGGTAGCGCTGGTAGTACTCCCGGTAGTTGGCCATGGGGTCCAGGTCCTGGAACAGATCCGGATAGAGCTGCTTGGCGATGAATTGCAGCATGGCGAAGTCTTCCAGGCTGCGCGAGGCGCCCTGGTAGACCCCATAGAGACGGCCGTCGCGGATGGCCGGCAGATTGGCCCAGCCCGGCCGTTGCATGAAGGCGCGCAGATGGCTGCGAGCATCCTCTGCGGTCACGCCCGGCCCCATGGGCAAGGCACTGGGATTACTGTTGTCTTCGCGCCCGGAGATGAAGATGACCTGCGGCTGGGCCAAGAGCACCTGCTCCGGATTCATCACGCCCCACCATTGCACGAAGGGCGCGGCGATGTTGTCGCCGCCGGCCAGGGTCACCAGGGCGCCCCACATGTTTTGTCCGTAGGTGAAGGAGTATTCGGCCGGGCCCTTGTTGCCGAATTCGGCGTAGACCCGCGGCTTGGGCCGCTGGGCCGCCGCGATGCGCGTCTGGACCTGTTCCACCGCCTTGGCATAGAAGTCGGCCAGCTCGGCAGCCCGCGCCTCTTGACCGGTAATGACGCCGAGCAAGCGGGTGGAAGCCAGGTGGCGTTCGAGGGTCTGGGCGTTGTAGTCGATCACCACCACCGGGATGCCCAGTTGCGCCAGGCGCTTGACCTCGCTGTCCAGTGCCTGGAATTGCCAGGCGGCCAGCACCACCACGTCCGGCTTCAGGCTGAGCACCTTTTCCACCGAGAAGCTGTTGGTTTCCACCTCGCCGACGTCGGGCAGCTCGGCCAGGGACGGCAGCTTGGCGACGTACTCCCGCCAGGTGCCAGGCGTCTTGCGCTCCCAGGCGCCGCGGGAGATGCCGACCAAGGACGCAAAGCCCTGCTCGCCCCCCACCGCCAGGTAGTCGGCGAAGTGGAAGCCCAGCACCACCCGTTTGGCGGGGACCTCGAGGGTCACGGTACGACCGAGGACATCGGTGACCTGACGGGTCTCGGCGAAAGCCGGCGCAATCAGAAAGCAAGCGATAAGCGTTACCAGCCGTGCAGCCCACTGCCGACCGAGAGCGAAACCTTTCATGGCATCCTTTGAGATGTGTGCACCCGCTCTACGGCGAGCGACTGGCGAAGAAATCAAAGGGTGCAACTTTACGCGGTGGCGGGGTCTGCGCCTAGCGTCCACCCCCGCTTCGAGGGGTGGACGGCGCTCAGAACCCGTTCAAAGGGTTTGCCCGACGCGCAGCGGATGCCGAGCAGGCCCTCAGGTGGCGTCGGCGTGGCTGACCGCGCCTTTGATCAGTACGGCCAAGGCCGCCAGCGCGGCGGGCAGCAGCAGCGCGGTGAGCACCTGGGTGAAGGTCCAGCCCAGGCCCAGCAGGGTCGCGCCCATCCAGGCACCGGTGATGGCGCCGAAGCGGCCGATGCCAAGCATCCAGGACACGCCAGTGGCGCGGCCGTGGGTCGGGTAGTAACGCGCCGCCAGCGACGGCATGGCCGACTGGGCGCCGTTGATGCACATGCCGGCCACCAGCACCAGGGTAGCCACCAGGGCGACCTGGCCCAGGCTCTGGCCGACGCAGTAGGCGAACACCCCGGCCAGGGCATAGAACAGGCCGATGACCTTGTGCGGATTGAACCTGTCCATGGCCCAGCCGACGAAGACCGCGCTGAGCACCCCGCCGAACTGGAACAGCGCACCGATCAGGGCGGCCTGCTCCAGGCTGGCCCCGGCGTCGCGCATCAGGGTCGGCAGCCAGCTGGTGAGCAGATAGACGATCACCAGGCCCATGAAATAGGTCAGCCACAGCAGCAAGGTGCCGGCGCTGTAGCTGCGATTGAAGATCACCGCGAGGACGTTGCCGGCCTTGACGGTTTTCTGCTCCGGCACCACGAAATGCCGCGCCTCGGCGGCCTCGCGACCGATGGGCGCCAATACCCGGCGGATACGCTCGGCGCTCTTGCCGTGCACCACCAGATAGCGCGCCGACTCGGGTAGCCAGAGCAGCAGGACCACCGCCAGGGCCAGCGGCAGCACCCCGCCCAGCACCAGCAGGCTGTGCCAGCCGTAGGCCGGAATCATCCAGGCCGAGACGAAACCGCCACCGGCCATGCCCAGGTTGAAGCCACAGAACATGCTGGTCACCAGCAGCGACTTGAGCCGTTCGGGGGTGTATTCCGAGAGCAGCGTGGTGGCGTTGGGCATGGCGGCGCCGAGGCCCAGGCCAGTGAGGAATCTCAGGATCACCAGTTGTTCGAGGTTGGCGCTGAAGGCCGACAGCAGGCTGAAGCCGCCGAAGATGAAGGTGGCCACCACCAGCACGCCCTTGCGGCCGAAGCGGTCGGCCAGCGGTCCGGAGCCGAGGGCGCCAAAGACCATGCCGCCCAGGGCGGCGCTCATCACCGGGCCCAGGCTGGCGCGTGGCACCCCCCAGTCCACCGACAGCGCCGGGGCGATGAAGCCCATGGCGGCGGTATCCAGGCCGTCGAGGAAGACGATGAGGAAGCACAGGGCGACGATGCGCCACTGATAGGCCGAGAGGGCCTGGCGATTGATGAACTGCTGGACGTCCAGGGTACCGGCCACGGCCGTGGCGGGACTGCCGGCCAGGGACATGGCGGCGGAATCGAGAATTTGGGTCATGGCGAGGCGCTCATTGTTGTTATGGCGTCATCAGACGACGCTCGCCAGACCTTAAGCTCAGCCCCAACTCCCTGACAATTCGATTATCGGCTGGCTGATCGATAATCGACCGCTTTTACCCTGACCGGTCAGTCTCACGCAGGTTGCAACGTCCAGCCCAGCGAGCGCCTCGCCGCCCGCACGTCGTCCAGCAGGTCGTGCTGCCACAACCAGTCGAAACGCCTGGCCAGGGTCTGGCCCAGTAGCGCCTCATCCCTGCCGATTGCCCGGTCGCGATACTCATAGAGTTCGCCGGCCTCCCAGGAGGTGCGCTGGGTGCGGCAGGCCCGCGGCAGGCGCCAGCGCTGGTAAGCCTGGAGCACCGGCTCGAGGTTGCCCCGCGTCAGTTGCGGATCGACCAGCAGTTCACGCAGGAACCAGGCATCTTCCAGGCCCTGGCCGGCGCCAGCGCCCTGGTGCGGCAGCATGGCGTGGGCGGCGTCGCCGAGCAGCGCGGCGCGGCCGTGCACGTAATAGGGCAATTCCTCGAGGTCGTGCAGCGCCCAGAGCGTCGGCGCGTCGATGGCGTCCACCAGGGTCCGCGCCGCCAGGCCCCAGTCGGCGAAGGCCGCGCCCACCTCGGCGCGACTGGCGTTGCGCACCCAAGGCTGGTCCGCCGGCCAGACCGCCGTGCGCGGCTGGGCGGTGAGGAAGGCGACGATATTGATGATCCGCCCCTGCTTGATGGGGAAGGTGAGGATATGGCCGTCCTGGGCCAGGTACATCTGCGGCACGTCGAGCAGGTGCTGGTCGAGTCCGGCGGCGCGAAAGCGCTCGCGCAGCAACTCGCGCTCCACCAGGCCGCGATAGGCGACGCTGCCGGTGAAGCGCGGTCCCGGATCGCTCAGGCCGTGGCCGGCCAGCACCGGCGCGCGCAGGCCGGACTTGATACCGTCGGCGGCCAGCACCAGGTCGCAAGCATGGGTGGTGCCATCGGTGAAGCTAAGGGTGGCGCCGCTGGCGTCCTGCTGCAGGCCGCAGGCACGCTTGCCGAACACGGCCATACCCTCGGGCAGCCGGCGCGCCAGGGCATCGAGGAAGTCGGCGCGGTGGATGGAGGACTGGCCGACGCCCGGTGCCAGGGTGGCGCCCAGGTAGCCGGCATCGCTGCCGCGGCGCCACTCGAACCAGACGTCCTGCCAGGGGTCGGGGGTGCGATCGGCCAGGGCCTGGTAGGGCTCGGCCATGCCCAGCCCGGCCAGGGCGCGCACGGCATTGGCGCCGAAGGACACCCCGGCGCCGATCTCGCCGAAGGCCGGGGCGGATTCGAACAGGGTGACCTTGAGGTGCGGCGCATCCTTCAGGCCGAGGGCCAGGCCGACGCCGGCGATGCCACCACCGACGATGGCGACGTTGAGGGGAGCGTTCATGGGGTTTCCTCGCGCAGGGCCTGCCGCTAGTCGCGGCCGGCCAGGTGGATGGCTTCGGCCAGGGCGTTGGGCCGGGTGAAGAGCACCTCATGGCTGCCGGCCAGGGATACCAGGCGATAGCCGCCCAGACGCTCGCTCAGGCGCGGGTGCCAGCCGTACTGGCCGGGTGGCAGGGCTACGTCGTCGTGGGCGTAGAGCCAGCTGCGCGGGATGGGCAGGCTGTCGAAGGTCTTCAGCGGCACGGCGTCGAAGTGGCTGCGCGCCGGGGTCGGGGTGAGGTACTCGGCATAGACCGCCTGGGCCTGCTCCAGGCTGGCGTCGCCGATGAAGGCATCGCGGAACACCGGGAAGGGCAGCATGATGCCGCCATCGGGTTGTTCCAGTTGGCGCCAGAGGGCCTGGTAGTGCGGCGGCACCAGGTCGAACAGCGCCTCGCCGTCGCGCAGCACGAAGGCGTTGTGGAATACCAGGCGCTTGAGCCGCGCGGTCTCGATCTCGGCCAGGCGCTGCAGCACGGTGCCGCCCCAGCTGTGGCCGAGGGCGACCACGTCGTGCAGGTCGTGGCGGCGCACGTAGTCGACCAGGGAATCCACGCAGTCGGCATGGCTGGCCGCCAGATCCGCGCCGTGACCGTGGCCGGCCAGGGTCGGGGCATGCACCTCGGCACCCTGGGCACGCAGGGCCTGGGCGACGCCGTCCCAGGCACGACCGTCGTGCCAGGAACCATGGATCAGCAGGTAGGTAGTGGTCATGGGGTCGTCCTCCTAGAAGCGGTAGCCAATGCCGAGATTGAGATAGTTGACGTCGGTGCCGACGGTGACGCCCTGGCTGGCGCCGCTGCCTTTGAGGCGGTCGTTGACTGCATAGAGGTAGCTGCCGGTGACCTCCCAGCCGTTGCCCAGCCGGTAGGTGGCGCCGAGGCTGTAGTGGTCGTACTGGGCCAGCGGCGCCAGGGTGGCGAAGGTGGCTTCGCTGCTGGGGATGAAGTGGTTGGAGAAGGAGGCGCCGGCGCGCAGCGTCCACTGCTCGTTCAGCTCGTAACTGGCGCCCAGGCGCAGGAGTTTCTGGTCACGCCAGCCGAAGCCGGGTCCGTCGCTGGCGCCCAGGGGGCCACCTTCGGTCAGGCGATTGCCATAGGCATGCTCGCCGGACCAGTCGATCCATAGGGCGTCGGCGGCCAGGGTCAGTTGCGGCGTGGCCTTGAACGCCAGGCCGACGCCGGCCTGCTGCGGCAGATTCAGGCGGCCGTCCGGCAACAGTCCGCGATAGCGCTCCAGCCGCTGGAACCACAGCGGGCTGGCGTAGCTGACGCCCAGGCTCAGGCGTTCGCTCAGGGCGCCCTGGTAGCCCAGGGCGAAGCCGCCGCCATAGGCCTTATCGGACCCCGGACTGGCGAAGCCGAAGCCTTCCAGCCCGGCGATCTCCAGGCGCTGGTAGGCCAGCCGCGGCGAGAAGCCGACATAGTGACCGGGAGCCAGGCGCCAGGTGACGGTAGGTGCCAGCACCACCTGCTGCAGGCTGGACTTGAGGTCGTGGCTGCCGAACACCGGTTCGCCGTAGTCCAGGGCGATGCCCTGGCCGAACACCGAGAGACCGGCGCTCATGTTCTCGTTGATGACCCGGTTGAAGCCGCCGGTGGGGACGGCGACCACGGCGTTGTCGGCGTAATGGTTGCTGCCGACCTCGGTACGGATCGGCGCCCGCAACAGGGTCAGGTCGGCGTCGAAGCGATTGCCCAGCAGGGCCATGCCGGCCGGGTTGTTGGCGGAGGCGGCGGCATCCTGCGGCAGGGCGATGGAGACCCCAGCCATACCCATGGCCTTGGCGCCATAGGCTGGTAGTTGGACGCCGTTGTTGGCCTGGGCCGGCCAGCTGGCCAGCCCGGCGCCCAGGCCCAGCAGCAGGGAGGACGCGAGGGGCAGGACCGCGCCGGTGGAGAGCGAGACTGTCTTGGACATGGCGGTGCGCTCGAGTTGTTGTTGTAGGAGCGTTGTCGCTTGGCGGGACGCCCTTGCGTCCCTGGTGTCCATGCTCGTCTTCCGCCACCGCTGCCACTATCCCGCCACTGCCGGGGACTATCCGCCGACTGCTGTCTAGCTCGCGCGTCCGCGCCAGGTAGCCGACGGCGACTCGCCGAAGCGCGCCTTGTATTGCTGGGCGAAACGCCCCAGATGCAGGAAGCCATGAGCCAGGGCCACCTCGGTCACACTGCGGGCCGCGGCGCGCGGATCGAGCAGTGTCGCCCGGGCCCGCTCCAGCCGGCGGCGGCGGACGAATTCCAGGGGTGCGCAGCCGACCTCCCGCTGGAACAGGCCGAACAGGGCGCGTTCGCTGAGGTGCACCTGGGCGGCCAACTGGCGCGGACTGAGCTCTTCCCCCAGGTGCGCCTCCAGGTAGTCGAGCAACTGGGTGAAACGGCCAGAGGATTCGGGCCGGTCTGCCTGAGGCTTTAAATTGCTCGGCAGTTGCAGCAGCAACTTGGCCACCAGGAGCTGCAGATAGGGTTCGTGGAGGCCATTGGGCAGGCTCTCCTCGGCTTCATGGCAGATCAGCGCCAGCAGATCGAGGATGTCGCCGGAGGGTCGCTGCGCCACGGGCCGGACGAAACGGATGCCCTCGGCCGGCAGCGTCCAACCCTGGGCCTGGCAGACCCGCGCCAGCAGGGGCGCGGGTAGCTTGACGATGAATTTCTCGCAATCGTCGGAATAGACCAGGTCCACCGGCTCGCTGGGATTGAGCAGCATCAGCTCACCGGGCCCATAGCAGCGCGCCTCCTCGCGACCCTGCCAGAGGCAGCGACCACGCAAGAGGATCTGCAGGTGGTAGAGGTCGTCCAGCGCCGGCGCCAGGATGCGCACCTGGCCGGCATAGTGCAGCCGGCACAGGTCGAGGGCGGCGAAGCTGCGATGGGCGAGACTGGCCCGGGCGGCCCTGTCGCGGCCGATCTGCAGGCGATGACTGCCCAGATGACGACCGACGTATTCCGAGACCTGGCCGGGGGCGCAGGCGGCGAAGACCTGGCTGCGTTCGCTCAGCAAGACCCTGTCCATGGCGAGACTCCTGGCAGTTTGTTGTTGTGCCGCCAGGATGCGCAGCCGCTCTAGCACCTGTCCAATACCGGCAAGGTTGCCTATCCATACCCTCTGGGTATAGCGCTGCACCGCTGCAAAATCGGGATCGACGCCACGCCGCTGCTGAATAACCGTCCGCAATACCGACCACCGCCAGCCCAGTCGCTGACCAGTGGCCACTAGTACAAAAGCACTGGCTGTACACCCGTACTATTCGCCCTCGCCGAGCCGCTCCAGATACTTCCCGCGCTGGCTACCCGCCGGTCAGGAAAGGTCGAGGTGGCGACATTTGTCGCCGCCGCCCTGACACCCATGGAGTTTCTGGAGTCGCTATGAAGCCCCTATTCAAACAATCCCCGCTCGCCTTCGCCATCTCCCTGGCGCTACTGCCAACGGCCCACGCGGCCGACTACGTACTGAGCACCGGTCAGCAGACCTGGAGCAGTGATCAAACGGTCAATGGCGCGGTGGTGGTCAAGGCGAACCAAGGCGATACCGCCAGCCTCACCATCAACAACGGCGCGACCGTGACCAGCCAAGGTGGCCAGGTCAGCAGCGCTTCCAGCACCTCCGCCGCCAATGTCGGCCAAGGCAACATCCTGGTGGATGGCAGCGGCACCCGCTGGAACGCCGGGTCGGGGAATTCGATCCTGGTCGGCAGTAATGGCCGGGGGAAACTCACCATCAGCAATGGCGCCCAGGTGTCGGCGGGCACGCTACAGCTGAGTGACAATGGCAGTACCGGCAACTCGTTTTCCCGCGCGGAACTGGTGGTGACCGGGCAGAACGCGCTACTGGACACGGCCAATCTCAGAGCCGGTGGCACCTTTCTCTACGACTCGCGCATCACCGTCAACAACGGTGGCCGCATCAACAGCCAGCAGGTCGCCATCGATTCGGTCACCCAGCTCTCCGGCAACGGCAGCCGCTGGGACAACAGCGGGGCTTTCACCACCAAGAACGATCTCAGCCTGAGTGACGGCGCGGTGCTGACCACCAACACCCTGGCGCTGGGCTCGGCGCACAACGACCGCAATACCCAGGTGACAGTCTCGGGCCAGGGCACGCAGTTGACCGTGGCCCAGGGCTTGACCCTCGGCACCACCAGCTCCAGCACCGTGCTGACGCTGGCCAACGGCGCCCAGCTGAGCGCCGGCAACGGCCTGACCCTCGGCACCCTAACCGGCGTCAACACCGCCGCGAGCGGCGCCCTGAGCATCGGTGGTGGCGTGACGGTGGACGATGGCAGCAGCGACTACGATTCCGTCACCGCCGGTACGGCCCAGGCCGCCGGGCAACTGAACCCTCAGACCGCCGTCCGCTTCGGTGCCGGCCGCGGCACCCTGGCCTTCAACCATACCGACAGCGGCCTGCAATTCGGTAACAGCGTGAGCGGCCAGGGGCGGATCTACGCCTTCGCCGGGGACACCACCCTGAGTGGCGATCTCTCCGGCTTTTCCGGCTCCGTCGTGGTCCGCGGCGGTCGCCTGGTGCTGGCCGGCGACGTCGACCAGGTCAACCTGGGCGGCGCTTCCAGCTTTTCCCAGAGCTATTCGCGGCTGAACGTCGGCAACGGCACCCTGGTGGTCAACGGCACCGTCGGTCGTACGCAATTCGACACCTACACCAACAGCGCCCAGGTGCTGGCCGGGGGTGTGCTGGCCGGCAACGGCCAGGTGGGCAGCACCACGGTAGCCTCCGGCGGCACCCTCTCGCCCGGCGAGGGCGCCATCGGCACCCTGAGCATCCAGGGCAATCTGGACATGGCCGCCGGCTCGCGCTACGCCGCGGACATCGCCGGCAACGGCAGTGCCGATCGTCTCAACGTCAGCGGCACTGCTACCCTGCGCGGTACCCAGATCGCGGTGACCGCCCTGGACCCGGCGCAGAGCTACCAGAGCGGCCAGAGCTATACCCTGCTGCGCGCCCAGGGCGGGCTGGTCGATGGCGCCGCCCAGGGTACCGCCTACGCCCAGGCGGTGAGCAACTCGGCCTTCCTCGACGTGAGCCTGCAGCGCACGGCCACCGACCTCAACCTGACCATCGCGCAAAAGAACACCACGCCCACCAATCCCGGCAATCCGTCGAATCCGGGTAATCCCGGTAATCCCTCCAACCCTGGCAATCCGGGCATCGGCACTCCGACCAATCCGGGTATCTTCCAGACCGTGATGGAAACCGCCAACCAGTGGAACACCGCAGGCGCCCTCGGCGCGCTGGCCCAGAGCGGCGAGCCCCTGCGCCTCTACAACAACCTGTTGATCCTGGATGCCGCCAGCGCCCGCAACGCCGCCGACCAATTGTCTGGCGACTACCAGGCCAGCACCTCGACCGCCCTGATCGCCAATAGCCAGGTGGTGTCCGGGGTGCTCGGCAATCGCCTGCGTAGCCTGCTGGACCTGGGCTCACTGCGCATGCCGGCCATGGCGCTCAGCTTCCAGCCCAGCGCCGCCCCCGCGGAAAATGGCGCCTGGGTCCAGCCCTTCGGTAACTGGACCCGCCTGGGCGGCCAGAACGGCGCCGGCGGACTGCGGCAGGACACCGGCGGTGTGCTGATCGGTGCCGATGGCAGCTTCACCGACGATTGGCGCGGCGGCGTCTATGCCGGCTACAGCCGCTCGAACTTCAATGCGGACGATCGCGACGCCAGCGGCCACAGCGACAACTATCACCTCGGCCTCTATACCGGCGGCCAGATCGACGCCCTGCGCCTGAGCGCCGACCTGGGCTACACCTGGCATCGCCTGGAGAGCGAGCGCGATGTCGCCTTCGCCAACTACAGCGATCGCCTGACCGGCAAGCGCGATGCCGGCTCGCTGCAAGCCGGCGGTGAGGCGGCCTACCGCATTCCCTTCGGTCAGGTGGTGCTGGAGCCTTTCGCCGGTCTTTCCTATGTGCGCTTCGACGCCGATGACCTGCACGAGAAAGGCGGGGCCGCCGCCCTGGACCTCTCCAGCGACAAGCAGGACACCCTCTTCTCGACCCTGGGCGCTCGGGTGACGGCCAACACGCGGGTGGCGAACCATGCGACCCAACTCTATGGCTCGTTGGGCTGGCGCCGCGCCTATGGCGATCTGACCCCGCGCGATGTCCAATCCTTCGCCGGCGGTCCGAGCTTCGAGGTGCAGGGCGTACCCCAGGCCCGCGACACCGCGGTGACCGAAGTCGGCGCGACGCTCAGGCTGAACCGCCTGACCGACGTCGGGCTGTCCTACCAGGGCCAGTTCGGCTCGGACACCCGCTTCCACTCGGTGAATGCCGGGCTGACGGTGCGCTTCTAGGCGAGAGGCGGCTAAGCACCCGGCTAGTGGAACAGCCGGGTGCTCAGTTCTTCGCTGGCCGCCAGCAACACCGGCAGGAATTTCGTCTCCAGCTCCTGGCGACTGACCCGGCTGGCATGGGTGCCGACGTTGAGCGCCGCCAGCACCTGGCCGGCGGCATCACGGAGCGGCACCGCCAGGGATCTCAGCCCTACCTCCAATTCCTGGTCGACCACTACATAGCCCTGCTGGCGCACCTGGCCCAGGCACTCGATGAGCGCTGGCGGCTGGTAGAGGGTGCGACTGGTCTTGGCCTGCAGATCGGCGTGGTCCAGGTAGTCGTGCAAGGCGGCATCGTCCAGGGCGGCGAGCAGGATGCGGCCCATGGAGGTGCAGTAGGCCGGCAGCCGGCTGCCGACACTGAGGTCCACCGAGATCAGCCGCTGCGGGGTGGCCGAGCGGGCGATGTAGAGAATCTCGTCGCCTTCCAGGGTGGCCATGGAGCAGGCCTCGTGCAGCTGTTCGCTCAGGCGGTCGAGTACCGGCTGAGCGGTGACCGCCAGCGGCGTGGACGACAGATACGCATGGCCCAGGGTCAGCACCTTGGGCAGCAGCGAATAGGTACGGCCATCGGTGGTGACGTAGCCCAGCTTCATCAGGGTATGCAGGCAGCGGCGCACCGCCGCGCGGGGGATCTCGGTGCGGTGGCTGATCTGGGCGATGGTCAGCTGCCGCTTGCGCTCCTGGAAGGCGTGGATCACCGCCAGGCCCCGCGCCAGGGAGGTCATGAAATTCGGATCGCCGGCGAAGGCTTCGATGCGCTTGGCCGGCGAGGCGATGATCGGCGGCGCCGCCAGCGGCGGCAGGCCCGTGGCATGAGCGGTGCGGTTATCGTCCATCGACGCTATCCTCAGCAGGCTTTTGGCCGATTATCGAGCGAAGGGGCGATCATCGCAACGTAGGGATTCTCTCAGCGGAAAATTCACCTTGCCAGTCAGGAAACCCAGCGAAAAATGTGCATAAAAAGTGCGCCTTATGTTGATGCGTAAAGGTGTAAATGCGTAAATGCACGAAGACGCAAAAGCGCAAAGGTAATCTAGGAGTCGATCATGTCCGTAGCCTTCGCCAACGTACTGGAAACCACGCGAGAGCCCGGCACCTCGCGATTTTCGGTGAGCGGTGTCGCTAACCTGCTCGGCTTGCAGCAACAGGATCTAGCCGACTTGGCGCGCGTCCATCGCAATACCCTGCGCACCCATCCTGAGTCGCCCAAGCTGCAAACCGCCCTGCGTGACGTGATGCGCGTCATCTCGGCAGCCACGGTCATTCAACCCGACCCGCAACGCGCCGTGTTTCTGGTGAAGAACGAGCCCATCGCGGCCTTTCGTCATCGGACGCTGTTGCAACTGGTACAGGATGGCCGTACTGAGGATGCCATCGGTTACCTGGAGTCCGTCAGCGCGGGCTTCGTGGGATGATCCTGGTCGAGCTGCCGGCGGCCACGCCGCTGTTTCGCGCCCATACGCCACGCTGGGCCAGCCAGCCGCTGAGTGGTGCTGGAGCCGCCTTGCGCGGTGGCCGCTTCAACCGCGAAGGCATCGCGGCGCTCTATCTTTCGCTCGATGAACTGACGGCGCTGCGTGAATACCAGCAAACCTCGGCCTTTCTCCCCCCTGCGACCCTTTGCAGCTACAGCGCCACGCTGAGCGCTCTCGTCGATCTGCGGCTCCTGCAACGGGATGCGACCTGGGACGAACTGTGGCACGACTGGCGCGAGGACTGGCGCCATCTGCGCTTCGAGCAACACATCGAGCCCCCTACCTGGGTACTGGCCGATCTGGTCAGGACGCAGGGGCATTGCGGCATCCTGTTTCCCAGCCTGGTGCATCCGGGCGGGACGAACGTCGTGCTCTATCCGGATCTGCTTGGCGAGGGCGAGTCGCTACGGGTGCTGGACCCCGACGGCCAGCTACCGCGTGACCAGTCCAGTTGGACGCCTTGACTCCTGGGTACGATGCCTAGTTGCCGGAGCTAGCCTTGGTTAGGCCACTGCCTGTTTGAGGCAAACCGTTGCGAGGTCGAAGGCCAGCGCTGGCTGTACTATTGGCTACAGCCGGTAGCGAGCCGGTAACGGATCGCAAGTCGGCCGGTACAGTCATCCAGCTCCACCTCGGCCCTCACCCCCCACACCTGCTGGATCAACTCCGCCGTCAGCACCTCGCCCGGAGTGCCCTCCGCCACCAGGCCCCCCTCCCTGAGCACCGCCAGGCGGTCGCAAAACAGCGCGGCCAGGTTGAGATCGTGGATGGCCAGCACGCAGGTGGCCGGCAGGCGGCGGACCAGGTCGAGGATTTCCAGCTGGTGCTGGATGTCGAGGTGGTTGGTGGGTTCGTCGAGCAGGAGTTCACTGGGCTCCTGGGCTAGGGCACGGGCGATCTGGGCGCGCTGGCGTTCGCCGCCGGAGAGGCTATGCCAGCGGCGCCCAGCCTTGTCGACCAGTCCCACCTGGGCCAGGGCGCGCTGGCAGACCTCGGCGTCGCGGGCGCTCCAGGCGTCGAGCAGGCCGCGGTGGGGCGTCCGGCCCAGGCGTACCACCTCGGCCACCGAGAGATCGGCCTCGGTGCCGGCCTGCTGCTCCACCAGGGCCACCCGACGCGCCAGGTCACGGCGGCGCAGCTGATGCAGTGGAGTCTCGTCGAGGCTGACCCCACCCTCCTCCGGTCGCCGTAGTCCGGCCAAGAGCCGCAGCAGGCTGGACTTGCCCGAGCCATTGGGGCCGAGCAGGCCGAGCACGCCACCGGGCGGCACCTGCAGGGTCACCCCCTGGAGGATCGGCTGGCCACCGGCGCTCCAGGCCACGTCGCGAGCGGCCAGACTCATCGGACCTCCCGCGCGCGATAGAGGATGAAGGCGAAGGCCGGCGCTCCCACCAGCGCGGTGACCACACCGATGGGCAGGGTCTGCTTGGCCACCAGGGTGCGGGCGACGATATCGGCCAGCACCATGAACAGGGCGCCGATCAGGGCGCAGGTGGGCAGCAGGCGGCCATGCCCCGGCCCGACTAGAAAACGCGCCACATGGGGGATCACCAGGCCGACGAAGCCCACCGCGCCCACCAGGCTGACCAGGCAGGCGGTGATCAGGCCGGTGACCGCCAGCAGCAAGAGGCGCAACGGCCCCACCGCCACCCCGAGGCTGGCGGCGGCGTCCTCGCCGAAGGCGAAGGCGTCCAGCGCCCGGGCGCAGGCGAGGCACACCAGCAGGCCACCCAAGACCACGGCGCCAGCCAGCCAGACATCCGGCCAGCGCACCCCGGACAGACTGCCGAGCAGCCAGAACATGACGCTGCGCGCCTGCTCGGCGTTGGCCGCGGTGGCGACGATATAGGCGGTCAGGGCATTGAACAGTTGGGAAGCGGCGACCCCGGCGAGGATGATGCGGGTACTGCCGCCGCCAGCGAGAAAGGGCAGCACCACGGTGAAGGCCAGCATGGCGCCGAAAAAAGCACCCAAGGACACGCCTAGCGCTCCGCCGCCGACGCCCAACAGCATCACCAGCACGGCACCAGTGGAAGCCCCGGCCGACAGACCCAGCACATAGGGCTCGGCCAGGGCATTGCGCAACAGCGCCTGGAGAATGGCACCGGAGACCGCCAGGCCGGCGCCGCAGCAGGCCGCCACCAGGGCGCGACTGAAGCGATAGTCCCAGACGATGCCCTGGACGATCCGCTCCACTGGATAGGGCCCCAGGCCCAAGCCGTTGGCGATGGCCTGCAGGCTGGTCAGGGGGGCGATGGGCATCTCGCCGAAGGACGCCGCCAGGACCACGCAGGCCGCCAGCGCCAGCAAGGCGACCAGGCCCAGCAGCCAGCGCCAGGCCCGGGCGCCTTCGGTCGCCAGGGGCAGGCTCATGGCTTGGGTTGGCCCAGGTCGCGGGCCAGGGTCTCGACGCCATCCACCACCCGCAGCGACGGGTTGAGGGTCGCGGCGTCCACCACCAGCACATGATTCTCCCGCACCGCGCGCAACTCACGGGTCAGGGGGTCGCTGCGCAGGAAGGCCAGCTTCTTGTCCACGTCGTCGGCGGCATAGCGACGGCGGTCCATGCGCGCCACCACGATATAGTCCGGGTCAAGGGTGGCGATACGCTCCCAACTCACCGCCGGCCACTCTTCGGGGCTGTCCACCACGTTGCGCAGGCCCAGGGCGCGGGCGATCCAGGCCGGGGCGCCGAGGTTGCCGGCGACCCAGGGATCGCCTTCCAGACGGGTACTGGAGAACCAGAACAACACCGAACGACCCTGCGCACCGGCAGCCTTGGCTTTCTCGCCAGCGGCGGCGATGCGCCGGTCCAAGTCAGCCGCCAGGCGGTCGCCGGCTGGTTGCACATCGAGGATGGCCGCCAGCTCGTGCACCTCACGGGTCACCAGTTGCATGTCGAAGGGCGTGCTGCGGCTGCCGTCGCGATTGGAGTCGGCGGTCACCGCCTTGCCTTCGCAATCGCTGGGCGCCACGTAGGCGGCGATGCCCAGGTCGGCGAAGCGCGGAAAATCGCCCACCTCGCCGCCGGGGCCGACGTGATAGGTGTACTGCGCCGCCACCAGGTCCGGCCGGGTGCCGACCACGGCCTCGAAACTGGGCGCGTTGTCGGCCAGGCGCGGGATGCCCTTGCCCGCCGCTTGCAGATCCGCCGGCAAGTCGCCGAACCAGATCGCGGTGCCCTGCAGGCGCGGGCCCACTCCCAGGCGCAAGAGCAGTTCGGTACTGGCTTGGCCGATACTGACCAGGCGCTGAGGCGCGCGCTCGAACACCAGGTCGCGACCGCAGTTGTGCACGGTCAGCGGATAGTGGGTGGCGGCCTGCGCGGTGAAAGATGAAACGGACAGTGCTGCAGCGGCGAGCAGCGGCGAAAGACGGCGAAGCATGGACTCTCCTTGGGATGACGCGTCCCTGGTAGCTGATAGGCATCCCCTGGCAAGGTCTGGCTCATCTCCCGGGGGAGACTCACAGTGGCGCGACCGCGCCGGATTCTCACCGGCTTCCCGCCAAGGGATCTAAGGGGTCGCCGACAGTGAACCAGCGGCGACGGGGATTCAAGCACTAAATGTTACTTTATAACAAATCTGGATCGTACCAGCGCGGCGTGTAGACCCATTCGCCGCCGTCGGCCCGGGGGAAACGCCGGGTATGGCTGGAGCCGAGGATCACCAGGGTGCGCGAATCCACCATGTCGCTGCGCAGGGCGCCGAGGCTGGTGTATTCGAGACCGCCACCCGGACGGCCGACGTCGCGGCCAAGGATCACCGGGGTGGTCGCCGGGCGGCAACTGCGCAGGACGTCCAGCGCCCGTTCCAGCTGGTGCGGACGGGCCTTGGAGATGGGGTTGTAGAAGGCCATGGCCAGGTCCGCCGCGGCGGCCTGGCGCAGGCGCTGCTCGATCACCGCCCAGGGCTTGAGGTTGTCGGACAGGGAGATCAGGCAGAAGTCGTGGCCCAGGGGCGCACCCGCCAGGGCGGCGCTGGCCATGGCCGCGGTGATGCCCGGCAGGATTTCCAGCTCCACCGCCGCCCAACGCGGATCATCGGCGCTTTCCAGTACCTCCAGCACCGCCGCGGCCATGGCGAAGACACCCGGATCGCCGGACGACACCATCACCACCTGGCGACCGCTGGCGGCCAGTTCGAAGGCATGACGGGCGCGCTGCAGCTCTTCGCGATTGTCGCTGGCATGGGCCAGTTGGTCGGGGCGCAGGGGGCCGGCCATCTTCACGTAGGTGGCATAGCCGAGCACATCCTGGGCCTGGTCCAGGGCGCGGCGCACCACCGGCGCCAAGAGTTCGGCCGTACCGGGGCCAAGGCCCACCACGCTGAGGCGACCGCGGCGCTGACCGATTCCATCGGCGTCCAGCGGCGTCTCGTGCAGATGCAGGGCGATGCCGCGCTCCTGGGCGCGGTCCACGGTCGCCCGGGCGAAATCCGGGGTACCGGCAGCGACGAATCTCAGCGGCACGTCCAGCGCCTGGCTCAGCGCGGCGAGGGCGGGCACGGCCATGTCTTCCGCCCGCGCCAGGAGTACCGCCATGGCACCTGGCGCATAGCCGGTGCTGGCGAGCAATTCGCTGACGGCAGTGGCGGTGGCATCGGCGCGCACCGCCACCAGCACCGCGCGGGGATGGATCAACAGGGTGTGGTCGTCGGCACTGGCCAGCGGCGAGACCAGGATGCGCTGGCGCGCGGCGGGATCGCGGGCCAGGGGCACCTCGTCCAGCCAGGGCGCCTCGCCTTCGATGCGTACCGGGGCGCCGGCCAGCAGATCGGCCACCCGGTGCTTGGCCACGTCGACGTCGGCCAGGGCATAGCCGGCCGGGGGATCGAGCAGGCAGGTGCCGAATCTCAGTTCGCCGCTGGTGGTAATGGCAGGAGCCACATCCAGCAGCGTACCGAGCTGACGGGCCAGGCGATTGGCGCCCGCCAGGCCGCCCAGCAGCGGCACCACGGCGCTGCCGTCCTCGGCCACGGCCAGCACCGGAGGTTCGGCGGTCTTGTCGTCCAGCAGCGGCGCCAAGGTGCGGATGACGATGCCGGCGGCGCAGAGCACCACCAGCGGTCGCTGCTGGCGATAGAGATCACGCAGATGGTCGCCGAAGGCGCTATAGCCCACATCGCCTTCGACCCGCCCGGCGAGGCCGTGCACCTGGCTACCCGGCAGGCCAGCCTGCAGGCGGCGGGCGGTGGCCAGGGCGCCGGGACCGAGGATGACGACGGCCGGGCTCAACCCTTCCATTTCACCCCCGGCACCACCACCAGCGAGAAATACGGCGAGGCCATGGGCTCCACCTCGTCCAGCGGCACGATGCGCTGGTTGCTCATGGTGGCGCGCTCGATGTAGCGGGCGCGCTCGTCCAGGCCCAGCTCGCGCAAGACCTGACGCACCTTGTCGAAATTGCGGCCGAGCTTCATCACCACGGCGGCGTCGGCGCTGGCCAGGCGCGCCTTGAGTTCCTCGGCGGAGAGCACCCCGGAGAGTACCGTGAGCGTCTGGTTGCGATAGACCAGCGGCAGGCCGAGCATGGCCACGCCGCCGAGCATGGAGCAGACCCCCGGCACTACCTGGGCCTCGTAGCGCTCGGCGAGGCGGTCGTGCAGGTACATGTAGGAGCCGTAGAAGAAGGGATCGCCCTCGCAGATCACCGCCACGTCGCGGCCGGCGTCCAGATGGTCGGCCACCTGGGCGGCGGCGGTGTCGTAGAAGTCGGCGATCACCGTCTCGTAGGACAGTGGCGGCGCCAGCTTCTCGGTGGTCACCGGATAGACCAGCGGCAGGCGCTGCTGGCCGTCCAGCAGATAGCCTTCGATGACGCCATAGGCATTGCCGCCCTGGCCGACGTTGGCCTTGGCCTTGGCGACGAAATAGGCCACCACCGGCGCGCCCCGCAGCAGGCGCAGGGCCTTGAGGGTGATGAGTTCCGGATCGCCGGGGCCGACGCCCAGGCCGAGCAGGCGGCCGGCCATCATTCCACCTCCGTGGCCAGGGCATTGACCGCGGCGGCGGCCATGGCGCTGCCACCGCGGCGGCCGCGGACGATGACATAGGGCACGCCGCGGCTGTCGGCGGCCAGGGCGTCCTTGGACTCCATCGCCCCGACGAAGCCTACCGGCATGCCGAGGATCAGCGCCGGCTTGGGGGCGCCGGCGTCGAGCATTTCCAGCAGGTAGAACAAGGCCGTGGGGGCATTGCCGATCACCACCACGCTGCCGGCCAGATGCGGCCGCCAGCGCTCCAGGGCCACCGCCGAGCGGGTATTGCCCCGTTCCAGCGCCAGCTCGCGGATACCCTCGTCGTGCAGGGTGCAGATCACCTGGTTATTCGCTGGCAAGCGGGTACGGGTGACGCCCTCGGCGACCATGCGCGCGTCGCAGAGGATGGGCGCGCCGGCCGCCAGGGCCGCGCGCCCGGCCGCCCCGGCACCCGGGGAAAAGGCAAGGTCCTGGACCACGTCGACCATGCCGCAGGCGTGGATCACCCGGACGGCGAGCTTTTCCAGATCGGCGGGAATGGCCGAGAGATCGGCCTCGGCGCGGATGGTGGCGAAGGATTGGCGATAGATCGCCTGGCCGTCGCGTTCGTACTCAAGCATCACTAGGGCTCCGGGCCAGCCAGGCGGCGGCCTCGTCGAGGGATAGTCGGGTGGCGCGCCGCCGGCCCGGACCGGGCTGGGTGGTGTCGCGCACGAAGAGGTCATAGCGGCCGGGGGCCACGGCCAGCAGCGTATGGGGTGCCTGGCCGGCCAGGGCGCAACTGCGCGGGCAGCCGGAGAGATGCACCGCCACGCCGGCCGGTAGCCGCTCGGCCAGGCACAGGGCATCGCCCTTGGTATCGGCCTGGCCCTTGGCGCAGCCCACGCTGCCGGTGCAGGCGATCAACCGGGCCAGGGGCGCGGCGGGGTCGGTGGTCAGGTCCAGGGCCGCCAAGGCCGCTAGCAACTCGGGCGCCTGATCGACAGATACATCCGGCAACAACAGGCCCTGCCAGGGCGTCAGGTGCAGTTCGCCATGGCCCAGGCGTTCGGCCAGGTCGGCGACTGCCGCCAGAGTCGTGGCCGGCAGGCGGCCCAGGGCAGGTTGGGCGCCGACCCAGCAGAGGCCGGGTTGGCGCTGAGGATGGCTACCGAGGCGGCCTGCGATTTCCGCTGGCGCGCGTGGCTGGCTCGGAGCCGGCCGCAGATCCAGACCGGCCAGCAGCTCCGCGACCGGCCGTTGCGCCAGCAGCTGTCGCATGCGGCTCTGCTCGGGACCGGCCAGGTCGAGAAAGCGATGCAGCAGGGTCGCCACCGTGGCGACCTCGCGTCCTGCGGGGATCAGGCCCAGGGGCGCATCCGCGGGGGTACCGGCCAGGCCGAGCACGAAGCCTTCGGCGCGAGCCGACAGCCAGACATCATGGGGATGGTCGAGCCGCGCCAGGGCTTCGCCGCCGTCCAGTTGCAGGGCGAACTTGGCCGACAGCCCATGCAGGCGGCGATCGCCTTCCAGCAGAGCCAGCAGTTCGGCGGCCAGGGGGCGGACGTCCTGCAACTGCTGCGGATCGCGGCCGGCAGACGGGCTGAGCAGCAAATTACGCACGTCGTCGGCGGCGGGATCGGCTGGGCCCAGACCAGCGTCCTGCAAGGCAGCCACCAGGGCCTCGGCGCCGTCCGGACGCACGCCGCGCAGTTGCAGGTTGGCTCTATTGGTCAGCTCCAGCACACCGGTCGCCCAGCGCTCACTGGCGGCAGCAATGGCCCGCGCCTGGTCTGCCATGAGCCGCCCGCCCGGCAACTTCACCCGGCACAGACCGCCATCGCGCGCGGGCACGATGCGCAGCAGACCCGGACAGGCCGAGGGCCGCGGGACGATGGCGGAGGGAAGTGGAGGATTCACGGCGAAGGTCGGGCTGGACGGGGAAAGACGTTATTATGCCCGCTTTGCCCGACCCCTTGAAAACGCCCGGTCGGCCGACGTTCGATGAGGTTTGTTCATGATTCCCTGGCTGACCGTGGTGGGTATCGGCGAAGACGGCTACCCCGGCCTCGGCAAGCAGGCGCGTCGCGCCCTGCTGGAGGCAGGGGTCGTCATCGGTGGCCCGCGCCAGCTGGCGCTGCTGCCACCCTGCATTCGCGCCACTCGCGAGCCCTGGCCGCAGCCCTTCGCCCTGGCCCCGGTATTGGACCGGCGCGGCACCCCGGTCTGTGTACTGGCTAGCGGCGATCCCATGCTGTTCGGCGTCGGTGCGAGCCTTGCGCGCCAGTTGTCGGCCGACGAATTGCAGGTATTGCCGGCGCCCTCCTCCTACTCCCTGGCCGCCGCGCGCCTGGGCTGGCCGCTGCAAGAAGTGGCGTTGCTGTCGGTGGTGGCCCGGCCCCTGGCCGGCGTGGTGCGCCACCTGCATCCTGGCGCCCGGCTGCTGGTCTTGAGCAACGACGGCCGCAGTCCCGCCGCCCTGGCTGAGCTGCTGGTGGAGCAAGGCTTCGGCGCCAGCCAGTTGCAGGTGCTGGAGCACCTGGGCGGCCCGCTGGAAAGAAAGATCGCCGGTCGTGCCCAGGACTGGTCGCTGGCCGAGGCGGCGGCGCTCAATCTGGTCGCCATCGAGGTCCTGAGCGAGAGCGGTGCGGCAGGTCTGCCACTCACCGCCGGTCTGCCAGACAGTGCCTATCGCCACGATGGCCAGTTGACCAAGAGAGACGTGCGCGCCATGACCCTGGCCCGCCTGGCGCCGCGCCCCGGCGAACTGCTGTGGGACGTGGGCGCCGGCTGCGGCTCCATCGGCATCGAATGGGCGCGCAGCCATCCCAGTTGCCGGGTGCTGGCCATCGAAGCGGACGCCGGACGCCAGGCGCATATCCTGCACAACCGCGACCAGCTCGGCGCGCCGGCGCTGCAACTAGTGGCTGGCCAGGCGCCGGAGGCCCTGGCCGGCCTGGCCACGCCGGATGCCATCTTCATCGGCGGCGGCCTCACCGCACCCGGCGTGCTGGACGCCTGCTGGGACGCCCTGAAGCCCGGCGGCCGCCTGGTCGCCAATGCCGTGACCCTGCAGACCGAAGCCGTCCTGGTGGCCTTTCGCGAACGCCACGGCGGCGACCTGACCCGCCTGCAGGTGGCCCAGGCGCAACCGCTCGGCGCCTTCGACACCTGGCGTGCGGCGCTGCCTATCACCTTGCTGGAGGTGGTGAAGCCGTGAGGGTTGGCTTGGGTTCCGCCCCCTCTCCCCAGCCCTCTCCCCGTAGGGGCGAGGGGGTGGTCCTGTGGGGCATTGGAGGTAAGTTGCGCGGGTCACGCCTTCGTCCGCTTTGGCGCTCTTCTCTCGTCGACGGGGGTTGCGGGCGTGGCCTTTTCCCCCTCACCCCAACCCTCTCCCCGCGGGGAGAGGGGGCAGTTCGGAGAGAGGTTGGAGGTCTGGCATTCAACCTGACGCTTGCCGACCTTGAACCTTCCGCGCTAACCGAAAAGAACGTCAGCAATTCCGTGCCACAGCTGGATCCCAGGCACCGCCCCTCCCCCCCTCTCCCCCCGGGAGAGGGGCCGGGGGTGAGGGTGCACGCCCACGGCAGCGTCGGAGCGATCCCATGAAAATCCTCCTACTCGGCGGCACCACCGAAGCCCTGGCCATCGCTCGCCAGCTCCCGGCGGATGCCTGCTACAGCCTCGCCGGCCTCGGCCGGGTGCCCCAGGACCTGCCCTGCCAGGTACGGGTCGGCGGCTACGGTGGCGCCGCAGGCCTGGCCGCCTTTCTCCGGGCGGAAGGCATCGAGCTGCTGCTGGACGCCACCCACCCCTATGCGGCGCAGATCAGTCACAACGCCGCCCAGGCGGCGACCAATGCTGACATCCCCTGCTGGGCCCTGCGCCGCCCCGGTTGGCAAGCGGGCCCGGAAGATGACTGGCGCGAAGTGGCCAACTGGAGCGAACTCCAAACTGCGCTGGCGCCCTTCGCCCGCCCCCTCTTCACCCTCGGTCGCGAACCCCTGGAACACCTGGCAGAGATCCCGGCCCAGCAGTTCTGGACCCTACGCCTGCTCGATGCCCACCCCGATACGGACAGGGCACGCATCATCGCCGACCGCGGCCCCTTCGCCCTGAAGGCCGAGCGCACCCTGTTCGCCCAGGGCAACTTCGATGTGCTGATCAGCAAGAACAGCGGCAGCGCCGCCACCCAGCCTAAGTTGCAAGTGGCCCGCGAGCGCGGCCTGCCGGTGCTGATTCTGCGGCGCCCCGCCCTGCCCGCCGTCGACCGCGAATTCGCCAGCGTCGCCGAGCTGCTCGCCGCCCTCGCCGAGGAAACTCCATGACCGTCCATTTCATCGGCGCCGGCCCCGGCGATCCCGACCTCATCACCGTCAAGGGCCAGCGGCTGATCCGCCAATGCCCGGTGATCCTCTATGCCGGCTCCCTGGTGCCGCCTGCGGTGCTGGAAGGCCATAGCGCCGAGACGGTGATCGACACCGCCCACCTGGATCTGGATGCCATCGTCGGCCACCTGGCCGCCGCCCATGCCCGCGGCCAGGATGTGGCCCGGGTACATTCCGGCGATCCCTCGCTGTACGGCGCCATCGGCGAGCAGATCCGCCGCCTGCAGGCGCTGGGCATTCCCTACCAGATCGTCCCCGGCGTGACCGCCACCGCCGCCTGCGCCGCCCTGCTGGGCTGCGAGCTGACCCTGCCCGGTGTCAGCCAGACGGTGATCCTGACCCGCTATGCCAGCCGCACCGCCATGCCGGAGGGCGAGGCCCTGGCCGATCTGGCACGGCACAAGGCGACCCTGGCCATCCACCTGGGCGTAGGCCAGTTGGAGCGCATCGTCGCCGAGCTGCTACCGCACTATGGCCCCGCCTGCCCGGTGGCCATCGTCCACCGCGCCAGTTGGCCGGACCAGGACAGCGTCCAGGGCACCCTGGCCGACATCGTCGAACGGGCCCGCGACAAGGACTTCCGCCGCACCGCGCTGATCCTGGTCGGCGAGGTGCTGGCGCCAGGGGATTTCAGCGATTCCAAGCTGTACCGGCAGGGGCCGGGCTAACCCCGGTAGGTTGGGCTGAGGCGGCCTTACCGCCGAAGCCCAACACCGCGGCACCGTTGGGCTTCGCTGCGCTCAACCCAACCTACGTCCGCCCTGCCCTAATACCCTGCCCCACCCTCGCCCCCACTGACGATGGCCACCCCCGAACTGGTCCCCAACCGAGTCGCGCCGGCTGCCAGCATGGCCAGGGCAGTGGCGCGATCACGCACGCCGCCGGAGGCCTTCACCCCCATCTCCGGCCCCACCTCTGCGCGTATCAGCCGCACGTCGTCCAGGGTCGCGCCGCCGTGGCCGAAGCCGGTGGACGTCTTGACGAAGGCTACCCCGAGGTCACGGCAGATGCGGCAGGCCTGGCGCTTCTGGGTCTCGTCGAGCAAACCGGTCTCCAGGATCACCTTGAGCGGCACCGTACCGCAGGCGGCCAACACCGCGGCGATGTCGGCGGACACCTCGTCCAGCAGCCCATCCTTGAGCCAGCCGATATTGAGCACCATGTCGATCTCCCCCGCCCCGGCGGCGATGGCGCGCTCGGCCTCGAAGGCCTTCGCCGCGCTCAAGCCGGCGCCCAGTGGAAAGCCCACCACCGCGCAGACCTTGACCGGGCTACCGGCCAGTTGCGCCGCCGCGTGGGGGACCTGAGCTGAATTCACGCACACCGAATAGAAGCCGTGGGTCATGGCCTCCGCGCACAGCTGGGCGATACGCGTGCGACTGGCGTCGGCGGCGAGCAAGGTGTGATCGATATGGGCTGCGAGCGAAGCGGCATCGAGCTGCATGGAAACCTCCAGGGACAGGAGGCTGCAGTATGGACGCCTGGCCCCGGTACGGCGACCGGGGCCAAGCAGGCACTCTTAGTGGAACAGCTCGGCGATAAACACCGCGCCGATGAAGGTACCGAAGCTGGCGGTCAGGGACACCACCACGATGCGCCAGCCGAGGCGACGGAAGGCGGGAATGTCCTTGGCGATGGACAGGCCGGCGAAGGCCAGCATCGGGGTGATCACCGCCAGCACGCCGATGGTATTGGCGGCAGCGGTGATCTGCGGCGCCCAGGGGCACCAGGGCGAGGTGAGGAACATGGCCACCAGCGACACCCAGCACACCGCCGGCACCTTGCGGCGGAACAGCTGGCAGAGCAGTTCGCCGACGAAGGCCGCACCGATCAGCAGCGCCGCGGCAGTAAAGGCAGCCGCCGGCAGCGCCTTGGTGGCGACGAAGGTACCGAGCAGGGCCAGGGCCGCGGCGGCCAGCCAGGCACTCAGGCGCCCCGACCAACCCAGTTCCACCGGCTCGTCCACCACCGTCTGATCCACCGCGCTCTGGGTGAAGGAGGCCTTGGTGGTGCGGCCGATGCGCGGCTCCAGCACCCGATAGCCCCAGACCGCCAGCGGCAGGGAGATGAACAGGGTGAAATAGGTGCCCAGGGTGGTGGTGATCAGGTTGGCCGCAGCGGCCAGCGCCATGACCTGCTTGGCCACCTCGGGGGTCTGCTGGGCGGCCACCGCACCGGCCGCGGCGGCCATGATGCTGCCCGAGCCGATACCGGAGCCCATGGCCAGGGAATAGGGATGGAAGATGTTGAGGCTGGCGATGAAGCCGGCCACGATGGCCATGAACACCGCGCCGATCAGGGTCCCGGTGAGGTACTCGGCCAGTACGCCACGGCCTTCCGGGGAATCCATGCCATAGCGTTCGCCGATGATCGCCAGGCTCGGCTCGCGGCCCACCGAGAAGGTGGCGCCGATGGCCTCGCGCTTGATGCCCAGCAGCAGCGCCACCGGCAGGCCGAGCAGGATGGTGCCGACGAAATGACCCAGTTCCTGGAAAGCCAGCGCCCAGCCCGCGGCGATCACCGTGGGCAGCGAGCCGCCCACCACCAGCCCGAGCTTGGCGATGAAGATCAGCAAGGCATATTGCAGGATGGCCGCCGAGCGCACCTGGGCGCCGCGCCCGATGGCCACGCCCTGGGGCAGGCGCTTGCTGGCCAGACCGACGGCGGCGCCCAGCAGCAGCGCCCAGATCATCGGCAACAGGACCACCTTGCCCGGCCCCAGCGGAATGCTGATGGCACCGATCAGCTCGGCGATCACCAGCACCACCGCCGCCCAGACATAGAGTTTCACGGTATCGCTGACAGCACGGTCCTGGCCGACGGCCAGAGTCGGATTGGCACTCATTCTTCCCCCTGCGGCCCGCTGGCGGGCTCGGTTGTAGGTATGGTTGGCAGTCGCGAGCAGCTCAGAGCGGCCAACAAAACTACTGCGCGTCCGCCAGACGGGCGCTTGCAGTGCTCGGAATCCTCATGTACCGCTCGTACACTCGTGTGCGAGCCCAGTCCGATTCCTGCGCACCGCGCGCACCCGCCTGACAACCGCTCGCTACGTTTTGTTACCCACTCTTAGGCTCGCTGGGCAGAAACGAAAGCTCCGCGAGGGAGCGGAGACCCGGCTGTTCTAGGAGGGCTGGTCGAGGGTGCACAGGGGCTTGCCAGAGACGGGAGCACCTGGAAGCACAGCGTCTTCCACGGAGTTTTCCGTCTTTTTAGGCCACTGCGTCGCAGGCCTCGGCCAGGCCGGGGCGGCCGTGGTCTTGGGCCGAGTATGGACAGCGCCCTGTTCTCTCTCCAATACTGGAAATGGCCTTTTCCGTTGCCTTTACGAGAACACACGGATGCGTGGAATTCACGAACAGCGCTTGCATTATTTCGTCGAGGCGGTGCGCCTGGGTAGCGTGCGCGCCGCTGCCGACGCCCTGGACATCGCACCTTCGGCAGTCAGCCGGCAGATCGCCCAGGTCGAGGCGGAACTGGGCGTCGATCTCATCGAGCGGCACCGCCGCGGCATCACTCCGACCGAAGCCGGTCGCCTGGTGCTGGACTATTTCCGCCAGCGCCAGACCCAGCTCGACGGCCTGAGAGACGCCATCGCCGACCTCCAGGGGTTGCGTACCGGCAACGTGGTGCTGGCCATCGGTGAAGGTTTCATCGGCGATCTGTCGCGCAGCCTGGGCGAATTTTCCGCCCGGCATCCGGACATCGAGGTCAGGGTCAACGTGGTGGGCACCAACGAGGTGATCCGTCAGGTGGTGGAGGATGAGGCGCACCTGGGCCTGGTGTTCAATCCGCCACGCGATCCTCATCTGCGGGTGCACGGCAGCCGGCCGCAGCCGCTCTATGCCCTGGTGGCGCCGGAGCATCCGCTGGCCGCGACCGCGGGCCCCATCGCGCTGGAGGAGTTGGGCCGGCACCGCCTGGCGCTACCGGAGATCTCCTACGGCATCCGCCAGATGGTCGATGCCGTGGAACAGGCCGCCGGCCAGCGCCTGGTGCCGACCCTGACCTGCAACACCTTCACCCTGCTCAAGCACTATGCCCAGCAGGGCGGCGTGACCCTCTTGCCGCTGTTCGCCGCGACCCAGGAACTGGACAGCGGCGCCTTGCGCGCCCTGCCCCTGGCCGATCCGGGCTTCGCCCGCGCCCACGTCGAGCTGGTCACCCGCCTGGGGCGCAAGCTCAGCCGTGCGGCGGACGAATTGCGGGCGAGTCTGGTGCAGCAGATGACCGCTTTCCGCTAAGCCTCTGAAGCGGTCCCCTAGAGGGGCAGCTCCTGCCGAACCAACTCCGCCCACAGCTTTACCGCGGGCTCGATGATGGCGTCGTTGAAGTCATAGGCCGGATTGTGCAGCGGTGCCGAGGGTTGCGCGCCGTCGACGCCCAGCCAGAGGTAGGCCCCCGGACGCGCCGCCAACATGAAGGCGAAGTCCTCGGAAGCCATGGACGGCGGTACGCCATCGCTGACCCGTTCGGCACCAAAGGCCTTCACCGCCGCCTCGCGCACTCGGGCAGCCTGGGCGGGATGGTTCTGGGTGACCGGATAGCCGCGGCTGTATTCCAGCTCGCCGCGAATGCCCTGGGCCGCGGGGGCCTGGGCGACGATCTCGCCGATCAGCCGTTCCACCTCGGCGCGCACCGCGCCGTCCAGGCAACGCACCGTGCCCCGGAGTCGCGCCACCTCGGGGATGACGTTGATCGCCTCCCCGGCTTCCATCATGGTCACGCTGACCACCGCGGACGCCAGCGGCGAGAGGCGCCGGGCGACGATGGTCTGCAATTGCAGGATCAGGTCCGCCGCGGCGACGATGGGATCGCGACCCCGGTCGGGCATGGCCGCGTGGCAGCCCTTGCCGGTCAGGGTGATGGCGAAGGTGTCCAGCGAGGCCATCATGGCCCCGGGATTGACCACCACCTGGCCGGCCGGCAGCCCCGGCCAGTTGTGCAGGCCGTAGATGGCGTCCATCGGGAAGCGCTCGAACAGGCCGTCCTCGATCATCTTCTGGGCGCCGCCGAGATTTTCCTCGGCGGGCTGGAAGACGAAATAGAGGGTGCCGCGGAAGTCGCGGTTTTCGCTGAGGTGACGGGCCGTGGCCAGCAGGATGGCGGTGTGGCCGTCATGCCCGCAGGCATGCATGCGCCCGGCCGCGGTGGAACGGTGGGGCAGGTCCCCCACCTCCTGCATCGGCAGGGCGTCCATGTCGGCGCGCAGCCCCAGGCTGGGGCCCTCGCCGTGGCGCAGTACCCCGACCACACCCGTCCCGCCGAGGCCGCAATGGACCTCCAGGCCGAAGCCCTCCAGCAGCTCGGCCACTCGCGCCGCGGTGCGGTGCTCGGCGAAGCCCAGTTCGGGATGGGCGTGGAAGTCGCGCCGCCAGGTGCGGGCATCGTCCAACAGGGATTGGTGAATGGTCATCTGTTACTCCAGGCTGGCGCCATAGCCGAAGCCGGCGGCGGGCACCGCGGCGGTCTCCACCCAGACGCTCTTCACCTCGCTGTATTCGCGCAGGGCATCGAGGCCGGAGGAACGGCCATAGCCGCTCTCGCCGTAGCCGCCGAAGGGCGAGCTGACGTGGATGGTCTTGTAGCCGTTGATCCAGAAGGTGCCGGCGCGCACGCCGCGGGCCACCCGGTGGGCACGGCCGACGTCGCGGGTCCAGACCGCCCCGGCCAGGCCGAAGCGGCTGTCGTTGGCGATGCGGATGGCGTCGGCCTCGTCCTTGAAGGGAATGGCCACCACCACCGGTCCGAAGATCTCTTCCTGGGCACAGCTCAGGCCGTTGTGGCCGGCCAGCACGGTGGGATTGACGTAGTAGCCGGTCCCGGCCGGCAGCGGCTCCACACCATTGGCCACATGCCGCGCGCCCTCACCCAGGGCGCCTTCCACCATGTTGCGCACATGGGCGAACTGCTTGGCGTTGTGGATCGGGCCGATCTGGGTTTCGGGATCGCTCGGGTCACCCACCTTGAACTGGCTGGCGGCGCGGGCCACGGCCTGGATGAAACGCTCGTAGATGGATTCCTGCACCAGCAGGCGCGAACCGGAGACGCAGCTCTGGCCGGCGCCGGAGAAGATCGCCGCCTGGGCGCCGCGTACGGCCAGGTCCAGGTCGGCGTCCTCGAAGACGATGTTGGCCGACTTGCCACCCAGCTCCAGCACCGCCGGGATGCAGCGCTGGGCCGCAGCGGCGGCGATGTGGCGGCCGGTGGCCGGCGAGCCGACGAAGACCACCTTGCGGATGTCGGCATGGGCGATCACCTGCTGGCCGACGGTATGGCCCTGGCCGGCGAGGACGTTGACCAGGCCCTTGGGCGCGCCGGCACGTTCCACCAGCACGCCGAGCAGCAGCGAGGTCACCGGGGTCAGCTCGGACGGCTTGAGAATCACCGCGTTGCCGGCGGTGATGGCCGGGGCGATCTGCCAGCCACCGGTGAAGATGGGTGCGTTCCAGGGGGTGATCTGCAGCACCGTGCCCAGGGGTTCGTAGGTCACGTAGTTGAGGTGACTGGTGGGTACCGGGATGACTTCGCCGTGCAGCTTGTCGGCCCAGCCGGCGTAGTACTCGAACATCTCGGCGACCTTGAGCACCTCGACGCGGGCGTCACGGATCGGCTTGTTGGCGGTCAGGGATTCCAACTGCGCCAGGGCCTCGGCTTCCTCGCGGATCAGGGCGCCGACCTTATAGATGATGCGTCCGCGCGCCTGGGCGGTCAGGGCGCGCCACTCTTCGCGCGCCCGGCGGGCAGCGGCATCGGCGCGCTCGACCACGGCCAGGTCGGCATCGGGGTAGCTGTAGGCGAGGCTGTCGTCATGGGCGTTGCGGACGTTGACCTGCTCGCCGCTGCCATCGACGAATTCGCCGTCCACAAAGCTTGCGACCTGCTGGCGGTCGCCCCAGAAGGGCTTGAGCAATTCCAGAGCCTTGGCATTCATCATGATCATTCCCCCTTACCGAACAGGTCTTCGCTGGTGCGTCGCGCGATGGCGCAGAAATCCTCGCCATCGGCCAGGGTCTCGGCACTGGCCGCCCAGGCCTGGGCGGTAGCCGCGGCCAGCGGCAGGTCGAGGCCGAGTTCAGCGATGAGGTCACGGGCCAGGCCCACGTCCTTGCGCATCAGGCCCATGGTGAAGCCGGAGTCGTAGGCCTTGTTCAGCACCCAGGTGGGGAACATGCCCTGGCTGGCGGCGCTGCGCCCGGAGCCGGCGTTGATGCCTTCGATCAGCTTTTCCGGGGCGACCCCGGCACGGGCGGCCATGGTCACCGCCTCGGCGGTGGTAATCAGGTGCGCCGCGGCGAGCAGGTTGTTGGCGATCTTGGCGATGTTGCCGGCGCCCACGGCGCCAATGTGCACGCGGGTCGCGCTCATGGCTTCCAGGGCCGGCAGCGCCTTGGCCAGGGCCGCTTCGCTACCGCCGATGACCATGGTCATGGTGCCGGCCGCGGCACCGGCCGGACCGCCGGATACCGGGGCATCGAGGAAGTCGGCGCCGACCTCGGCGAAGGCCGCCGCCACCCGGCGGCTGGTCTCGGGCGTGGAGGTGGTGGTATCGACCACCACGGTGCCCGGTCGCACGCGACCGACCAGCCCCGCCTCGCCCAGGCACACGGCCTCGACATGCTCGGCCTTGGGCAACGACAGCACTATCACCTCGCTGACGGCGGTCAGCGCGGCCAGATCGCCGGCGATGGCCACGCCCTGGGCGGCGACCCGCTCGCAGGCGGCGCTGGAGGGATCCAGCCCGATGACCGGCACGCCCTTGCGCGCCAGGGTGATCGCCATGTTGCCACCCATGTTGCCGAGTCCGATGACCCCGACCTGCATGCCCATGCCTTGCTCCTCTTCTTGCGAATGGCTGTCGACCGACCCTGTGGCCGGCCTATGCAATCGAGTATGGGAGGCCCCAGGCATCACCACCAATACGGCATTCGGTCTTTCATGTTGCGCAAAAAGCAACGGCTTACCGGCCCTCATTGCCGCCTTGGCACCAGCATCGTGCAAGCCGTCATACGGCCGGCCATAGCTGCTCCACATTGGTGCGCGACGATAATCCTGAACACTCGGTCAACCTACCTGACGCCAGTACTCACGCGGCCTAGCGCCCGCTGGCACAAATCCTGAAATGCCGATTGCCGGGCGCAAAGCCCAGCCCAACAACAGCGCACGTTCGCCAGGAGCCATTCGCATGAAGCGCCGCCCTCTACTCAAGACCACCCTCGCCGCCAGCGCCCTGCTCATGAGCGGCCTGTTCCCCTGGAGCGCCGCGCACGCCGCAGACACCATCAAGGTCGGCATCCTGCATTCGCTCTCCGGCACCATGGCCATCTCCGAAACCGCGCTGAAGAACATGGCGCTGATGACCATCGACGAGATCAACGCCAAGGGCGGGGTGCTGGGCAAGAAACTCGAACCCGTGGTGGTCGATCCGGCCTCCAACTGGCCGCTGTTCGCCGAGAAGGCGCGCCAGCTGCTGACCCAGGACAAGGTCGCGGTCACCTTCGGCTGCTGGACCTCGGTATCGCGCAAGTCGGTACTGCCGGTGTTCGAGGAACTCAACGGCCTGCTGTTCTACCCGGTGCAGTACGAAGGCGAAGAGATGTCGCCCAACGTCTTCTACACCGGCGCGGCGCCGAACCAGCAGGCCATCCCGGCGGTGGAATACCTGATGAGCGAAGACGGCGGCGGCGCCAAGCGCTTCTTCCTGCTCGGCACCGATTACGTCTATCCGCGCACCACCAACAAGATCCTGAGAGCCTTCCTGCACAGCAAGGGCGTCGAGGACAAGGACATCGAAGAGGTCTACACCCCCTTCGGCTACAGCGACTACCAGACCATCGTCGCCAACATCAAGAAGTTCGCCGCTGGCGGCAAGACCGCGGTGATCTCCACCATCAACGGCGACTCCAACGTGCCCTTCTACAAGGAACTGGGCAACCAGGGCCTGAAGGCCACCGAGGTACCGGTGATGGCCTTCTCGGTGGGCGAGGAAGAACTGCGCGGCATCGACACCAAGCCGCTGGTGGGCCAGCTGGCCGCCTGGAACTACTTCGAGTCCCTGGATAACCCGGTGAACAAGAAGTTCGTCGAAGCCTGGAAGGCCTACGCCAAGGCCCAGAACCTGCCCAACTACCAGACCACCGTGACCAATGACCCCATGGAAGCCACCTACGTCGGCATCCACATGTGGGCCCAGGCGGTGGAAAAGGCCGGCAGCACCGACGTCGACAAGGTCCGCAAGGCCATGGCTGGCCAGACCTTCGCCGCACCGGACGGCTACACCATCGAAATGGACAAGACCAACCACCACCTGCACAAGCCGGTGATGATCGGCGAGATCCAGGACGACGGTCAGTTCAACGTCGTCTGGCAGAGCAAGGGCCCGATCCGCGCCCAGCCCTGGAGCCCCTACATCCCCGGCAACGACAAGAAGCCCGACGAACCGATGAAGAGCGGCAAGTAAGGTCCCGCCCTCACCCCCGGCCCCTCTCCCAGGGGGAGAGGGGAGCAAAAGGCGGCCCAGCGCACCTGCTTTTACCCCCTCTCCCTCCGGGAGAGGGTTGGGGTGAGGGCAAAAGGCGCTCCGAAGCCAACAGGAAACACCCACAGCACCACAGCCCCCGCCCTCCCCCTCTTTCTGGGAGAGAGATGAGGGCCCGCCAGCGCCTCCGCCCCCAGCGGACGCCCGGCACCAGAAACGAGGCCACGCCTGCCACTCCCCAGGGAGCCTGCACGCCAGAGCCTTTACCTAACGACGAGGCCGAGCATGTCCCTACGCCTTTTCCTTCTGCCCCTGCTGTTGCTGCTCGCCGGCACCGTCCAGGCCGGCCCCGCCGCCGACCTCGCCGCCGCCAGCACCAGCGACCAGGCCAAACTCCTGCAGGACTGGGCCGCCGCGCCCGAGCCTGCGCAACTGCCGGTGCTCCAGGCACTGCAGGACGGCCGCTTCTACGTCGACGACGCCAAGCGGCCCTTCTACAAGACCGGCGACAGCTATACCGCCGCCGAAAGCGAAGCCGCCGCCCCCACCGGCACGCCCAAGCCGGTGCGCCTGAACAATCGTCTGCGGATCCTCATCGGCGCCGCCCAGGCCAGCGGTCAGCTGCTGTCCAGCGACGCCACCCAGCGCCTGGCCGCCGCCCAGGCCCTGCGCCAGGAGGCCAAGCCCGAACAGCGCCCCTTCCTCGAGAAGCGCCTGCACGCCGAGGCCGATCAGCAGGTGAAAACTGCCCTGGCCGCCGCCCTGGCCAACCTGCAGCTGAGCGATCCCGATCCCGCCGTGCGCCTGGCCGCGGTGCGGCTGCTCGGCGAGTCCGGCGAACCCCAGGCCAAGCCCCGCCTGCAGGCCCTGCTCGACCCCGCCGTGGAAGCCAACGAAGACGTCCGCAAGGCCGCCGCCACCGGCCTTGCCCAGGTGGAGCGCAAGCTGCTGCTGGGCGACCTGCTCGGCCAGGCCTTCACCGGCCTGTCGCTGGGCTCCATCCTGCTGCTGGCCGCCCTCGGCCTGGCCATCACCTATGGCCTGCTCGGCGTCATCAACATGGCCCATGGCGAGATGCTCATGCTCGGCGCCTACGCCACCTATGTGGTGCAGCTGACCCTGCAACGCCTGGCTCCCGAATGGCTGGCCTGGTATCCGCTGCTGGCGCTGCCGGTGGCCTTCGCCGTCACCGCCGCCATCGGCATGGCCCTGGAACGCACCGTGATCCGCCATCTCTATGGCCGGCCGCTGGAAACCCTGCTGGCCACCTGGGGCATCAGCCTGATGCTGATCCAGGCGGTACGGGTGGTGTTTGGCGCCCAGAACGTGGAAGTGGCCAACCCAGCCTGGCTGTCCGGCGGTATCCAAGTGCTGCCCAACCTGCTGCTGCCGTGGAACCGGGTGATCATCCTCGGCTTCGTGGTCTTCGTGCTGATCCTCACCTGGACCCTGCTGAACAAGACCCGCCTGGGCCTCAACGTGCGCGCCGTGACCCAAAATCGCAACATGGCGGCCTGCTGCGGGGTGCCCACCGGGCGCATCGACATGCTCGCCTTCGGCCTCGGCTCCGGCATCGCCGGCCTCGGCGGCGTGGCCCTGTCGCAGATCGGCAACGTTGGCCCCGACCTCGGCCAGAGCTACATCATCGACTCCTTCCTGGTGGTGGTGCTGGGCGGCGTCGGCCAACTGGCCGGCAGCGTGCTGGCCGCCTTCGGCCTGGGCATCCTCAACAAGGTCCTCGAGCCGCAGATCGGCGCCGTGCTGGGCAAGATCCTCATCCTCGGCCTGATCATCCTGTTTATCCAGAAACGGCCCCAGGGCCTGTTCGCCCTCAAGGGGAGGGTCATCGATTGAACCAGCCACTCGCCCTCACCGCCGTGCAGAAAGCCGGCCCGCGCCTGAGCCTGGCCGTCCTCGGCCTGGTCCTCGCCGGGCTGATCGCCCTGCCGCTGCTGTCCCTGCTGTCGGCCGACAACCCCTTCCAGGTCTCGGCCTACACCCTCACCCTGGTGGGCAAGATCCTCTGCTACGCCATCGTCGCCCTGGCCCTCGACCTGGTCTGGGGCTACGCCGGCATGCTCTCCCTGGGCCATGCCCTGTTCTTCGCCCTGGGCGGCTACGCCATGGGCATGTACCTGATGCGCCAGGCCGCCGGCGATGGCCTGCCGCCCTTCATGAGCTTTCTCTCCTGGACCCGTTACCCCTGGTTCTGGGCCGGCACCGACCACTTCCTCTGGGCCCTGTGCCTGGCGATGCTGGCGCCCGGCCTGCTGGCCCTGGTGTTCGGCTTCTTCGCCTTCCGCTCGAAGATCAAGGGCGTCTACTTCTCGATCATGACCCAGGCCCTGACCTACGCTGGCATGCTGCTGTTCTTCCGCAACGAGACCGGGTTCGGCGGCAACAACGGCTTCACCGGCTTCACCACCCTGCTCGGCTTCCCGGTGGCGGCCCAGGGCACCCGCGCGGTGCTCTTCCTGCTTACCGTGGCGCTGCTGGTGGCCAGCCTCTGGCTGGGTTGGCGGCTGGCGCAGAGCAAGTTCGGCCGCATCCTCACGGCGATCCGCGACGCCGAGAACCGGGTGACCTTCTGCGGCTACGATCCGCGTGGCTTCAAGCTGTTCGTCTGGGTGCTCTCGGCGGTGCTCTGCGGCCTGGCCGGCGCCCTCTACGTGCCCCAGGTGGGCATCATCAATCCCAGCGAGATGGCTCCGACCAACTCCATCGAGGCGGCCATCTGGGTCGCCCTCGGCGGGCGCGGCAGCCTGATCGGCCCGGTGCTCGGCGCCGGCATCGTCAACGGCGCCAAGAGCTGGTTCACCGTGGCCTTCCCCGAGTACTGGCTGTTCTTCCTCGGCGCCCTGTTCATCGTCGTAACCCTCTACCTGCCACGCGGCGTGATCGGCCTCATCAACAAGGAGCGCGACGCATGAAAGCCGCCCCCGTTCCCCCGCTGGCCGCCGAGGTGCTCGATCCCGGCGTCGGTGGCGAAGCCAGTGGCCTCGGCCACAGCGCCGGCAAGGGCCTGGATACCCGCCACGGCACCATCCTCAGCCTGGAAGGCATCGAGGTCAGCTTCGATGGCTTCAAGGCCCTGCGCGACCTCAATCTCTACATCGGCGTCGGCGAACTGCGTTGCATCATCGGCCCCAACGGCGCCGGCAAGACGACGATGATGGACGTCATCACCGGCAAGACCCGTCCCGACCGCGGCAGCGCCTGGTTTGGCGAGACGCTGGATCTCACCCGCCTGCAACCGGTGCAGATCGCCCAGGCCGGCATCGGCCGCAAGTTCCAGAAACCCACGGTGTTCGAGGCCCTGAGCGTCTGGGAAAACCTGGAACTGGCGCAGAAGACCGACAAGTCGGTCTGGTCCAGCCTCCGCGCCCGGCTCTCCGGCATGCAGCGCGACCGCCTGGAGGAGGTGCTCACCACCATCCGCCTGCAGGAATCGCGTGGCCGCACCGCCGGCCTGCTCTCCCACGGCCAGAAGCAATTCCTCGAGATCGGCATGCTGCTGGTGCAGGAGCCGCAGCTCTTGCTGCTCGACGAACCGGTGGCCGGCATGACCGACGCCGAGACCGAATTCACCGCCGAGCTGTTCAAGTCGCTGGTGCCCAAGCACTCGCTGATGGTGGTGGAGCACGACATGGGCTTCGTCGGCAGCATCGCCGACCACGTCACCGTGTTGCACCAGGGCCACGTCCTGGCCGAAGGCTCGCTGGACCAGGTCCAGGTCAACGAACAGGTGATCGAGGTATATCTGGGGCGCTAGCGCCCTGGTGTGAATATGAATCGCGGCCATGGCGGTTCGCCGCTGCGACCGCTCCTACTTAGGAGCGGCCCATGGCCGCGATAGCCAGACCTAACCGAGGCCCCCATGCTCCAAGTCAACGAACTCCATCAATACTACGGCGGCAGCCACATCCTCCGTGGCCTGTCCTTAGAGGCCCCCATCGGCGAGGTCACCAGCCTGCTCGGCCGCAACGGCGTCGGCAAGACCACCCTGCTGCGCTGCCTCATGGGCCTGATCCCGGCCAAGCGCGGCAGCGTCACCTGGGACGGCCAGGACATCACCAGCCGCAAGCCGCACCAGCGCGTGCAGGCCGGCATCGCCTACGTGCCCCAGGGCCGCGAGATCTTTCCGCGTCTCACCGTCGAGGAAAACCTGCTCATGGGCCTGGCGCGCTTTCCCGCCCGGGAAGCCCGCGAGGTACCCGAGTTCATCTACGAACTCTTTCCGGTGCTCCAGCAGATGCGCCAGCGGCGCGGCGGCGATCTCTCCGGCGGTCAGCAACAGCAACTGGCCATCGGCCGCGCCCTGGCCACCCGCCCGCGTCTGCTGATCCTCGACGAACCCACCGAGGGCATCCAGCCGTCGGTGATCAAGGAGATTGGCACCGTCATCGCCCATCTCGCCAAACGGGGCGACATGGCCATCCTGCTGGTGGAGCAGTTCTACGACTTCGCCAGCGAACTGGCCGACAACTACCTGGTGATGTCCCGCGGCGAGATCGTCCAGCGCGGTCGCGGCGCCGACATGGAGGCGGAAGGGGTACGCGGCCTGGTAGCCATTTGAGTCGAGAGCCAGGGCGATAATCGAACGCTTCCGGGGCCGCCCGGCGCGGGCCGATTGACGGAATTAACCAGCTGGTACATTTTTCTCTGCAACGCCGGGCGGTGCCTGCTCGGCAGAACAACAACAGAGAGAAAGTCACCATGCCCTCCCGACGTATCCTGGTGCTCAACGGCCCCAACCTCAACCTGCTCGGCACCCGCGAACCCGCCACCTACGGCCACGAGACCCTGGCCGACGTCGCCCAGTTGTGCGAGCAGACCGCCCGCGAAGAGGGTTACGAGGTCGACTTCCGCCAGACCAACCACGAAGGCGAATTGCTCGACTGGATCCACCAGGCGCGCGGTGCCTACGCCGGGGTGGTGATCAACCCCGCCGCCTGGACGCACACCTCGGTGGCCCTGCGCGACGCCCTGGTGGCCAGCGAACTGCCGGTCTACGAGGTGCACCTGTCCAACGTGCATCGCCGCGAAGCCTTCCGGCATCACTCCTATGTCTCGGGCATCGCCGTCGGCGTCATCTGCGGCCTCGGCAGCCAGGGCTATCGCGCCGCCATTAGCGCCCTCATCGCCCACCAGGGAAACTAACGCCATGACCGCAGCCAAATCCGTCCTCGCCGGCCTGATCGGCGCCGGCATCCAGGCCTCGCTGACACCCGCCATGCACGAGCGCGAAGGCGACGCCCAGGGGCTGAGATACCTCTACCGCCTGATCGACCTGGACGCCCTCGGCCTCACCGCCGACGCCCTGCCCGAGCTGCTGCAGGCCGCCCAGCGCACCGGTTTCACCGGACTCAACATCACCTTTCCCTGCAAGCAGTCGATCATCCCGCTGCTCGACGACCTCTCCCCCGAGGCGCGCGGCATCGGCGCGGTGAACACCGTGGTGCTGGCCGACGGCCGCGCCGTGGGCCACAACACCGATTGCCTGGGCTTCGCCGAAGGCTTCCGCCGCGGCCTGCCGGACGTGGCCAAGCGCCTGGTGGTCCAGCTGGGCGCCGGCGGCGCCGGTAGCGCCGTGGCCCATGCCCTGCTCGCCGAGGGTGTCGACCAGCTGTTCATCTTCGACGTCGAGGCCGAGCGTGCCCAGATCCTGGTGGACAACCTGACCCGCCACTTCGGCCCCGGCCGCGCCGCGGTCGGCACCGACCAGGCCGCCGCGGTGGCCGCCGCCGACGGCCTGGTCAACACCTCGCCAGTGGGCATGGCCAAGCTGCCCGGTCTGCCGCTGCCGGCCGAGCTGCTGCACCCCGGCCTGTGGGTCGCCGAGATCATCTACTTCCCGCTGGAAACCGAACTGCTGCGCCACGCCCGCGCCCTCGGCTGCCGCACCCTGGACGGCGGCACCATGGCCGTGTTCCAGGCGGTCAAGGCCTTCGAACTCTTCAGCGGCCGCACCGCCAACGCCGACCGCGTGCAAGCCCACTTCGCCGAATTGCGCGGGTAGTCCTCAGCGTTGGGCTTCGCTGCGCTCAACCCAACCTACGCCACCCGTAGGTTGGGTTGAGACGGCTCCACCGTCGAAGCCCAACAACTCCGTCCTGACCCACCGCCCATGAAAAGGGGAGGCCTCGGCCTCCCCTTCTTACATTCCCTCGCCTCAACGCGGCATGTTCGGCTGACGCCGCGACTTCTTGCGCGGACCGCCCTTGGCGTAGCCGGCGGCCTGGCCTTCCTGGCCCTTGTCCCAGGCCTTGCTGCCGTCGCTGGCGCGCGGCGGCAGGCCGGTGTGCTGGGTGAGGATGCGTCCGCCACCGGTACCGCTCTTCTTGCTGCCCACCGGGGTGGAATTCTTGCGCCGGGCGCTCTGGTAGCTGCCGTCACCGACCGGCTGGGTGGCCGGGATCAACTGGTGCTTGCCGGGGCCGATCAGGTCGGCGCGGCCCATGCGTTCCAGCGCTTCGCGCAGCATCGGCCAGCCCTTGGGATCGTGGTAGCGCAGGAAGGCCTTGTGCAGGCGGCGTTGCTGCTCGCTCTTGACGATGGTCACGCCGTCGCTTTTGTAGGTGACCTTGCGCAACGGATTCTTGCCCGAGTGATACATGGCCGTGGCGGTGGCCATCGGCGAGGGATAGAAGGCCTGCACCTGGTCCGCACGGAAGCCGTTGCGCTTGAGCCACAGGGCGAGGTTCATCATGTCCTCGTCGGTGGTACCCGGGTGCGCGGCGATGAAGTAGGGGATCAGGTACTGCTCCTTGCCCGCCTCCTTGGTGTACTTCTCGAACATCTGCTTGAAGCGGTCGTAGCTGCCGATGCCCGGCTTCATCATCTTGTCCAGCGGACCGCGCTCGGTGTGCTCGGGCGCGATCTTCAGGTAGCCGCCGACATGGTGGGTGACCAGCTCCTTGACGTACTCGGGCGATTCCACGGCCAGGTCGTATCTCAGCCCCGAGGCGATCAGGATCTTCTTCACCCCCGGCAGCGCCCGCGCCTTGCGGTACAGCTCGATCAGCGACGAGTGATCGGTGTTGAGGTTCTCGCAGATACCGGGGAACACGCACGACGGCTTGCGGCAGTGGCGCTCGATCTCCGGATCCTTGCAGGCGATGCGGTACATGTTGGCGGTCGGCCCGCCGAGGTCCGAGACCACGCCGGTGAAGCCCGGCACCTTGTCGCGCATCTCCTCGATCTCGCGGATGATCGAGTCGTGGGAGCGATTCTGGATGATCCGGCCTTCGTGCTCGGTGATCGAACAGAAGGTGCAGCCACCGAAGCAGCCACGCATGATGTTCACCGAGAAGCGGATCATCTCGTAGGCCGGGATCTTCTCCTTGCCATAGGCCGGGTGCGGCACCCGCGCATAGGGCATGCCGAACACGTAGTCCATTTCCTCGGTGGTCATGGGGATGGGCGGCGGATTGAACCAGACGTCCACCTCGCCATGCTTCTGCACCAGGGCGCGGGCGTTGCCCGGGTTGGTTTCCAGGTGCAGCACGCGGTTGGCGTGGGCATAGAGCACCGGGTCGTTGCGTACCTTCTCGAAGGACGGCAGGCGGATCACCGTCTTGTCGCGGGTCATACGCGGGCTTTCCAGCAGCTGCACCACCTTGGCTTCGTTGGGATCTTCGACTTCGCCTTTCGCCTGCTCGATGGCGCAGGCCTCGGTGTCCTGGGTGTTCACGTAGGGATTGATGATCTTGTCGACGCGGCCGGGGCGATCGATGCGGGTCGAATCGACCTCGAACCAGCCCTCGGGGGTATCGCGGCGGATGAAGGCGGTGCCGCGCACATCGGTGATGGACTCGACGCGCTCGCCACGGGACAGGCGCTGGGCGATCTCCACCACCGCCCGCTCGGCGTTGCCATAGAGCAGGATGTCGGCGGTGGCGTCCATCAGGATCGAGCGGCGCACCTTGTCCTGCCAGTAGTCGTAGTGGGCGATCCGGCGCAGCGACGCCTCGATGCCGCCGAGCACCACCGGCACGTGGCTATAGGCCTCCTTGCAGCGCTGGCTATAGACCAGGCTGGCGCGATCCGGCCGCTTGCCGGCGACATTGCCCGGCGTATAGGCATCGTCCGAGCGGATCTTCTTGTCGGCGGTGTAGCGGTTGATCATGGAGTCCATGTTGCCCGCGGCCACGCCGAAGAACAGATTCGGCTCGCCGAGCTGCATGAAGTCGTCCTTCGACTGCCAGGCCGGCTGGGCGATGATGCCCACGCGGAAGCCCTGGGCTTCCAGCAGGCGGCCGATGATGGCCATGCCGAAGGACGGATGATCGACGTAGGCGTCCCCGGTGACGATGATGATGTCGCAGCTGTCCCAGCCGAGTTGATCCATCTCCGCCCGACTCATGGGCAGGAACGGCGCCGGACCGAAGCACTCGGCCCAGTATTTCGGATAGTCGAACAGCGGCGTGGCGGCTTGCATGGCAGCTTCCGGGAAAGGGGTGTTTGGGGAGGGCGCGCAGAATAGCACAAAAAATGACCAATTCAGCCCCCGGACATCGATTGCCTTTGGCTATCGGCGGCTCTGGCCTACCCTCACCCCAACCCTCGCGTGTATAGCCCGGAGACATGGTGGACACCTGTTCGAGGACAAGGTGGACAGGTGTCAGGCGACGGAACGTCCCGTCGTCGCCGTCCGGGTGTGTGCGTTCAAACACGCGATGCGCCAGGTGCGCCAGAACACGTCGTACTGGCCGTCCACGCCCTCGGGACGGATCAGCACGGGCTCGCCGATGAAGGCCTTGCCCACGTGCCACTGCTGGCCTCGCCAGTTGATGAGCCCCTGATCGCGTACCGTGCGGACGATACCGCCTTCAGCGTACAACGGCGCGGATGGCGTGGGGCAATAGGCGCGGGGGCTGGGTTGATAGCGTGTCTGGGGCACCTGCATGCCCAGCGCCTGATGCGGCCGCTGGGCATTGTAGAGCTGTCGCCAGTGGTCGAAGGCCCGCTGCGCCTTGTCCAGGTCTGCCCACGGCGGGCCCTGCAGGACTTCGGCCTTGAGCGTGCGGTGGAAGCGTTCGTCCTTGCCCTGCGTCTGCGGATGATAGGGGCGCGAATGGCTGACCCGGATGCCCTGGGCCATCAGCCAGACGTCCAGCCGAGTGTAATGCTGGCCGTCCGTGCCCCAGGGACTGCCGTTGTCCATGGTCATTCGCGCCGGCAGGCCATAGCGCTCGAAGGCGGCGATCAGGCACTGACGCACGGTGCTTTCCCGCTCGTCGCCGCAGGCCTGCAACGCCACTGCGTAGCGCGAATGGTCGTCCAATACGGTCAACGGATGACAGCGTCCCCGTAACAGGGGTACATGCCCCTTGAAGTCCATCTGCCACAGATCGTTGGCGTGCGGGTGTTCAAAGCGCTGCCAGGGCTTGGCCGCCGCTGAAGCCGCCGCGCTCACCGCGCCGTGGCGGACCAGGATCGCATGTACCGTGCTGATAGCCGGCATCGGCACGCCCTGATCTTCCAGCCGACGCGCCAGCTTACGTGCTCCCCAAGCCGGGTGCTGCGCGCGCAAGGCCATGACCTGCGCCTCCTGTTCCGGTGCACATCGGCTTGGCGACGTCGTCGGACGGCGCGAGCGATCCGTCAGCGCCTCACCGGCCCTGGCACGCGCCAGCCACTTGTATCCCGTCGTCGGGCTAATGCCGAAGCGGCGACACAGCAAGCGTACGTTCGCTCCCGTCTGTTGTGCCAAGCCAACAAATTCTTCGCGTAGCTCCATCGTGGACCTCTCCTGCCACGGCATCGGCCTGCTCCCACCTGCCAAATGCCACAGCGTGAAGTGTCCACCCTGTCTCCGAACAGGTGTTCACTATGTCCCCGGGCCATACACTCTCCCCGAGGGAGAGGGGGCAAAAACAACTCCGTGCACTGGGTCTTCCCCCTCTACCTCCAGGAAAGAGCCAGGGTGAGGAAAGCACATCGGCAATGCCCTTCAGCCGTAGGGTGGACAACGGCGCAGCCTTGTCCGCGCGCAGCCGTCCCTTTCTCCCAAGAGAGGACCGAAGAAAGACACCCAACGAAGACTCCCTGCCGCAGCGCGCTCTTCCCCCTCTCCCTCAGGGAGAGGGCCGGGGTGAGGGAAAGCCCACGCCGCGGCCTAACTCGACAGGAGTGCTACCATAGCCCTCCGCTCCCTCCCCACCACCGAGACACCCCCGTCCATGTCCCAGCCCCAACCCGCCGCCGGCCAGTTGCAGCGCGGCCTGAAGAATCGTCACATCCAGTTGATCGCCCTCGGCGGGGCCATCGGCACCGGCTTGTTCCTCGGCTCGGCCGGGGTGCTCAAGTCGGCCGGCCCGGCGATGATCCTTGGCTACGCCATCGCCGGCTTCATCGCCTTCCTGATCATGCGCCAGCTCGGCGAGATGATCGTCGAGGAGCCGGTGGCCGGTTCCTTCAGTCACTTCGCCAGTCGCTACTGGGGCCGTTTCCCCGGCTTTCTCTCCGGCTGGAACTATTGGGTGCTCTATGTGCTGGTGGGCATGTCGGAACTCACCGCGGTGGGCAAGTACGTGCAGTACTGGTGGCCGGAAGTACCGACCTGGGCCAGTGCCCTGGTGTTCTTCGTGCTGGTCAATGCCATCAACCTGTTCAACGTGAAGGCCTTCGGCGAAACCGAATTCTGGTTTGCCCTGATCAAGGTGGTGGCCATCCTCGGCATGATGGCCTTCGGCCTCTGGCTGCTGATCAGCGGCGCCGGTGGCCCCGAAGCCTCGGTGAGCAACCTCTGGAGCCATGGCGGCTTCCTGCCCAACGGCTGGAGCGGCCTGTTCGCGGTCCTGGCGATCATCATGTTCTCCTTCGGCGGCCTGGAGCTGGTGGGCATCACCGCCGCCGAAGCGGACCAGCCGCGCACCGTCATCCCCAAGGCCATCAACCAGGTGGTCTGGCGCATCCTGATCTTCTATGTCGGCGCCCTGACCATCCTGCTGTCGCTGCACCCCTGGGACGAACTGGTGCGCAGCATCGGCGCCGGTGGTGACGACTACGCCGGCAGCCCCTTCGTGCAGACCTTCGCCCTGCTCGGCAGCGACACCGCCGCGCACCTGCTCAACTTCGTGGTTCTGACCGCGGCGCTGTCGGTCTACAACAGCGGGGTCTACTGCACCAGCCGCATGCTCTACGGCATGGCCGAGCAAGGCGACGCCCCGCGCGCCCTGCTGCACACCAACCGCAGCGGCGTGCCGCTGCTGGGCATCGCCGTGTCCTCGGCGGTGACCCTGCTCTGCGTGCTGGTCAACTACCTGCTGCCGCAGAATGCGCTGGAGCTGTTGATGTCGCTGGTGGTGGCCTCGCTGGTGATCGCCTGGGCGCTGATCAGCCTGACCCACCTGAAATTCCGCGCCGCTCAGCGCCAGGCCGGTCGTATCTCGCACTTCCCGGCGTTCTGGTCACCCTTCACCAACTGGCTGTGCCTGGCCTTCGTCGGCATGATCCTGGTGCTGATGCTGCGCATCCCCGGCATCGCCGTGTCGGTCTATGCCATCCCGGTGTGGCTGGCCTTCCTGTTCCTCTGCTTCAAGCTGCGCCGGGGCTGACCTCTGCGTAGGTTGGGCTGAGACGGCTTCATCGTCGAAGCCCAACAGGCATGGCCGAGCAAGTCATCGTTGGGCTTCGCTACGCTCAGCCCAACCTACCCTACTCGAAGGGTATCCACGGCGGCCGCGGCTTCATGATGATGCAGCCGTCCTCGCCCAGCGCCCAGATGTCATAGTAAAGGTTGTCCACCAGCCGTACCCCGGCGCCGGGGACCGCCACGCGCTGGGTACAGCTGTCGCTGTCGGCATCGTCGATCACCCCCAGATCCTGCAGGCGCTCGGCGATCATGAAGTTGCCCGGCGACAGGCCAAGGATGAAGGGCAGCACCGGCAACTGTTCGAGCGTCCGGTGCGCCAGGGGCAGCCAGGTCGCCTCCAACGGTCCACCGGTCCAGAGAATGCGCTTGAACTGGCGCAAGCGGGGATCGCTGCTGAGATCGTGGCGCAGCTCCTGCACCAGTTCGCGCTCGAAGGTCTTCTGCGCGGACAGCACCTGGCCATAGGCATAGGCCAGCGACAGCATCCACAGCAGCGGCAGGATCACCAGCCACTCCAGACGCGGTACCAGCCGTTCCAGCAGGTCGTGGGCGAGCAGCAGGCCCAGCATCAGCACCACGGCCATTCCCGTCAGGGTCCGCGCCTCGAGGATGAAATCGCGGAACAGCAGGGTGATGCCAGCCACGCAGAGCGCCAGCACCGGCAGGGTTGCGCCGTACAGCAGCAGCACTGGCTGCGCGCGACGACCATAGGCGCGCGCATAGGTCAGCGCACCCAGTCCATAGCCCAGAGCGGCCAGAGCGCCAAAGATGATCCATAGCCAGGTATTGCCGGGCGTCAGCAGCAACTCGACGCAGTGCAGGACCTCGCCCAGGCGCTGCCAGAGGATCGGCAACAGATCGGCGCCCAGCCCGGCATGACGATCGGTGGTCACCAATTGGTAGGCGGTCAGATAGTAGAACAGCGTGCCCAGCAGCAGCTGCACGACCTGGCGCAGCACCAGGCGCAAGAGCCGCTCCGGCGCCATGCGCCGCTGCACGCCGCGGATCAGCTCCAGGCCACAGAGCGCGATGAAGACGTTGAGCGCGACTTGGTAGAAGGCGATGGCCGCCGCCAACAGGATCGCCGGCGCCAGCAGCGTCACCAGGGTATGGCGATTGCGGAACAGCACCGCGTAGATCACCGCGACCAGGCTCAACGCCATGGCCGGGCCGTCGTACTGATAGGTCAGATTGCCCAGCCAGAACGGCGAGAACCACAGCGGCAGGATGGCCAGGCACTGGGTTGGGCGCGGCGCGCCGAAGTAGTGCCGCGCCAGGTCGGTCAAGGCCCAGGCCGCGGCGACGCTGGCGATCAACAACGGCAAGGGAAAGATGTTGAGGGTCGTACCGCTGAAGGTCAGCAGCCGATAGAACATCTCGGTGAGCACGCGGCCCTGCTGACGCCACTCCAGACCGTTCTGCAACTGGATGCGCCAGTTGTCGTCGACATAGGGAAAGTCGGCGAGGATGAACGGCAAGACGAACAGCAGGATGGCGAGCAGAAACAACAGGCGGGTCTGTAGCGGGGTCAACGTCCGATTCAAGGTTCCGCTCCCTGGCGGCGAACGAAGTACCTGCGGTATTCACCGGCAGGGGTTACGGGCTGACCGACCAGGCACCTGCCCGGCCGGTCGGGTTCGGCTCGAACGACTGACGAAGCCGCTCAGCGCAGCGATGATGGCACCGAACACAGGGCCCGGACCATCCCCGTCTCGACCCTCGTCTGGAACAGACTCCATCAGGTCGCTTTCTGCCCCCGGTCTGGCAGGTCCAGTGCCGGGAGTCGCTCTAGCAAGAGCCTTGCATCATCGCAGCGCCAGCCGGCAAATGCGCTCGCACAGTTCGTCGAAATCGATGCCGACCGCCGCCGCCGATTGCGGCAGCAGGCTGGTGGCGGTCATCCCCGGCAGGGTATTGACCTCCAGACACCACAGCCGCCCCTCGGCATCCAGGCGGAAATCGGCGCGGCTGTAGCCATCGAGCTTGAGCGCCCGGTGCGCAGCCAGGGCCAGTCGGCGCGCCTCGGCGGCGATCTCGGCCGATACCTCGGCGGGGAACACCTCCACCGCGCCTTGGGGCTGGTACTTGCTGGTGTAGTCGAACACGCCGCTCTGGCCGAGGACGATCTCGCCCACCGCCAGGGCCTGGTCACCCAGGACCCCCACGGTCAGCTCGCGACCGGCGACGAAGCGCTCGATCATCACCTCGCGGTCATAACGCAGCGCTAACTCGATGGCTGGCTGCAGGTCCTCGGCGCGGCTGACCTTGCTCAGACCCACGGTGGAGCCCTGCTGGCTGGGCTTGACGATCACCGGGAAACCGAGGGTCTCGGCCACGGTTTCGGCAGCCACCGGCGCCATCAGCCAGTCGGCGGTGGGCACTCCGGCGGCACGGAACAGCCGCTTGCTGAGGTCCTTGTCCATGGCCACGGCGCTGCCTACGCGGCCGCTACCGGTATAGCGCAGCTCGGCCAGATCGAGCAGGGTCTGCAAGGTCCCGTTCTCACCGGTACCGCCGTGCAGCGCGAGGAACAGCAGATCCTGGTCGCCCAGTTGCGCCTGGCTGAGCACGGCACCGGCGTCCTGGCCGCGCATCCGCACCAGGGCGGTCCGCTCCGGCGGTTCGAGACCGACCCGGGCTTCCAGCAGCGCACGCTCGGCGTCCTCGTCGAGCAGCCCCAGGGCGGTGTCCACGGTCACCACCTGGTGCCCGCGCCGACGCAGGGCCGCCACCACCTGGGCGCCGCTGGCGATGGACACATCGCGTTCCTCGCTGGTGCCGCCGAGCAGCACGGCGATCTTCAGCTTGTCCTTGACCATCATTCGTCCTCGAAAACGTAGCTGCCGGGTGCGAGATTCTCGAACCGGGTGTATTTGCCGATGAAGGCCAGCCGCGTGGTGCCGATCGGGCCGTTACGCTGCTTGCCGATGATGATTTCCGCCACGCCCTTGTACTCGGTTTCCGGGTGGTACACCTCGTCCCGGTAGACGAACATGATGACGTCGGCGTCCTGCTCGATGGCGCCCGACTCACGCAGGTCGGAGTTCACCGGGCGCTTGTTCGGTCGCTGCTCCAGGGAGCGGTTGAGCTGGGACAGCGCCACCACCGGGCAGTTGAACTCCTTGGCCAGGCCCTTGAGCGAGCGGGAGATTTCGGAGATCTCGTTGGTGCGGTTCTCACCGCCGCTGCCGCCGATCTGCATCAGCTGCAGGTAGTCCACCATGATCAGCGCCAGGTCGCCGTGCTCGCGCACCAGGCGGCGCGTACGAGCACGCATTTCCGAAGGACTGATGCCAGCGGTATCGTCGATGAACAGCTTGCGGTCGTTGAGCAGGTTGACCGCCGAGGTCAGCCGCGGCCAGTCGTCATCGTCCAGCTTGCCGGAACGCACCTTGGTCTGGTCGATGCGACCGAGGGACGACAGCATCCGCAGCACGATGGAGTCGGCGGGCATCTCCAGGGAGAACACCAGCACCGCCTTGTCGGTCCGCAGTACCGCGTTCTCCACCAGGTTCATGGCAAAGGTGGTCTTCCCCATGGACGGCCGGCCGGCGACGATGATCAGATCCGCCGGCTGCAAGCCGCTGGTCTTTTCGTCCAGGTCGGCGAAGCCGGTGGAAACGCCGGTGATGGCGTCGCTGGAGTTGAACAGGGTATCGATGCGGTCGATGGCCTTGGTCAGGATGTCATTCACCCCCACCGGGCCGCCGGATTTGGGGCGTGCTTCGGCGATCTCGAAGATCTTGCGCTCGGCTTCGTCGAGCAGCTCGTTGGCGCCACGCCCTTCCGGGTTGTAGGCGCTGTCGGCGATGTCGGCGCTGATGCCGATCAGTTGGCGCAGGGTGGCCCGCTCGCGCACGATCTGGGCATAGGCCTTGATGTTGGCCACCGACGGCGTGTTTCTGGCCAGCTCGGCCAGATAGGCCAGGCCACCCACCTGGGGCAGTTGGCCTTCGTTATCCAGTTGTTCGGACAGGGTCACCACGTCGAACGGCTGGTTGCGCTCGGCCAGACGGGCCACGGCGCGGAAGATGAGTCTATGGTCGTGCCGATAGAAGTCGCCATCGGACACCTGATCGAGCACGCGCTCCCAGGCATTGTTGTCCAGCATCAGACCACCCAACACGGCCTGTTCGGCCTCGATGGAATGCGGCGGCACCTTGAGGGCAGCGGTCTGCAGATCGTACTGCTCGGGCAGGGAAATCTCGTTCATGCGCAGGTCTTGGGCCCCCATTGCGGGCGGCTAAGGGTTTTTCGGACGGCAGAAAAGACAAAGGGCACGTCACTGCCTTGGCAATGACGTGCCCGATTGTCGGCAGACCGGCGCCGGGGCGCAAGTCCACCAGTCAGGCGACGACGCGCAAGTATCGAAAGCACGCTGGCGAGCTAGAGTCAGGCAAGGCGAAGGCACCTGAGGAAGCGCAGTTTACAGGCTGTAAATGAGCATTCCGATGGTGCCTTCAACGCAGCCTGGCCGACGCGCAGCCAGTGGGCGTTCGAGGCTTACTCAGCGACGACGACGACCTTCACGACGGCTTCGACGTCGGTGTGCAGGTGCACTTCGATGTCGTATTCGCCGGTGTTACGCAGCGCGCCGTTGGGCAGGCGAACTTCGCTCTTGTCCAGCTCGACGCCAGCGGCGCTGACGGCTTCGGCGATGTCGCGGGTGCCGATAGAACCGAACAGCTTGCCTTCGTCGCCGGAGTTGGCGGCGATGGTCACGGTCAGTTCAGCCAGCTTGGCGGCACGGGCGTCGGCCTGGGCCTTCTTCTCGGCAGCCTGCTTCTCGAGCTCGGCGCGACGAGCTTCGAAAGCCTCGACGTTGGCAGCGGTGGCTGCGGTGGCCTTGCCCTGCGGCAGCAGGAAGTTACGGGCGTAGCCGCCCTTGACGTTCACTTTGTCGCCCAGGTTGCCCAGGTTGGCGATCTTTTCCAGCAGGATGACATCCATTGAGTCTTTCCTCTTAACTTTTAACCTTCACCGTCCGTCGGCCCCTGCGGCTCTTGCGCAGACCGCCCACGGAAATCGAACACGCTATCGATCACAGCCAGAATCACCAACAACGGATAGATCAACTGCCCGAACAGCAGCAGCGTCACGTACAGCCCCACCAGCCAAAAGCCCGCCAGGCGCTTGGCCGCTACCAGCCCGTGCAGCAGGGCGATACCGGCGAAGGCCAGCGGCACGCTGCACAGCGGGGTCAGCAGACCGAGCCCACTGCCCAGGTTCGGCGCCAGCACCAGCAGGGCCAACAGGCCGAGCGCGATGGCTGGACGCAGGCGCAGCACGCGAAACTCGCGGCCGAACCCCTTGGGGTTGTACAGCGCCGCCTGCCAATAGCGCCCGAGCATCAGGCACAGCAGGCAGGTGATCTGGAAGAACGCCGCCATAAGGCCGGTCAGCACGGGCAGCAGCAACTGCTGCAACTGCGCCTGCTTTTCCGGCGGCAACTGCGCCGCGCTCGGGCCCAACACCTGGGGCAACATCTGGCGGATGGTGTCCGCCAGCTCGTTGATACCCTCGGCATAGACCTGTCCCAGCACCAGGGCGAAGACCAGCCCCAGGGGGACACTGGCCAGCAACACCCGCGTCCAGGACAGGCTCTGGCGCAATATCGCCGCCAGCAGCGTCGAACCCAGCACCACCAGCAGAATGCTGGCATCGCCCCAGTACAACCAGAACAGTGCCGGCAACAGGGCCCAGATCAGCACCCCGGCCGCGGCGGCAGGTCCCCGGCGCAACAGCACCAGGCTGCCACCGGCAGCGGTCATCCAGTACAGCAGCGGCACGACCGCCCCCAACACCACCACCAGGGTGGCCTGGGTACGCCCGCGCATGATGAACTCAGCCAGAGGCCGCATGCCGTGTTTATCCGTTATCCGTGCTCAGGCGTCGATCAACGACCGTGGCTGTCGGTGTAGGGCAGCAGGGCCAGGTAACGGGCACGCTTGATGGCGGCGCCCAGCTGACGCTGGTACTTGGCCTTGGTGCCAGTGATACGGCTAGGGACGATCTTGCCGGTTTCGGAGATGTAAGCCTTCAGGGTGTTGAGATCCTTGTAGTCGATCTCTTTCACGCCTTCGGCGGTGAAACGGCAGAATTTACGACGACGGAAGAAACGTGCCATGACAATGATTCCTCGCTAGATCCAGATTACTCGGCGCTGTCGGCGTCGTCGGAGCTGCCATCGGCGGACTCAGACTCGGACTCGGCGGGACGCTCGCGACGCTCGCGACGCTCGTTGCGGTTTTCTTCGGCCTTGAGCATCTCGGACTGACCGGTAACGGCCTCGTCACGGCGCAGGATCATGTTACGGATCACGGCGTCGTTGTAGCGGAAGTTGTCTTCCAGCTCGGCCAGGGCCTTGGCGCTGCACTCGATGTTCATGAGTACGTAGTGAGCCTTGTGCACGTTGTCGATGGCGTAAGCCAGCTGACGACGACCCCAGTCTTCCAGGCGATGGACTTTGCCACCGTCTTCTTCGATAGCCTTGGTGTAGCGCTCGACCATGCCGCCCACCTGTTCGCTCTGGTCCGGATGAACCAGGAACACGACTTCGTAATGACGCATTTAATGCTCCTTACGGGTTGCAGCCTGCCGCGCGAAGGCGGTCAGGCAAGGAGTGAATAGTTCGGATGACTTGCCCGGCGGAGTACGGACGCACTCCAGGCAAGGGGCGACATTCTAGAGAAGGGCGCCCAGGGGCGCAACAGCGGTTACCACCAGCGCGACCGCCGGCCGGCGTGCGGCGCTCAACGTTGCACGTCGGCCAGGGCCTGCCGGATCTTGTTCAGGTCGTAGGGCTTGATCAGCACCCCGACCCGCTCTTCCATGCCCGGCTCGGGCTCGAAGGCGTAACCGGAGGCGACGACGATACGCAGCGCCGGATCCATCGCCAGGGCGCGACGGGTCAACTCGATACCGGACATGCCGCCCAGACCGATGTCGGTGAACAGCACATCGTGCTCACCCTGCGGCAGCAGCTCCAGGGCGGCCTCCGCGGAGGCGACGGCCGTGACCTGATGATCCAGCTCTTCGATGACTTCCGTGGTCAGCATGCGCAGCGTGGCATCGTCCTCGACGAGCAACACTCGCAAGCCTACCGGCTCTTGGATCTCCTGACTCACGCGGGCATCCTCTCGTTAGCAGCGCTCGCTCCGGGATTCCGAGCGGCGGGCCTGACATTCTGCGGACCGAAGCATGATTCGTATAGTGCGATAGGCACCAAAGCAGCGCCTAGGCGTTTCAACATGTTCGCGTTCAGGGCGCGGAGCCTCGTCTTTGCCGTACCGCCTCGAACAGGCAGATGCCCGTCGCCACCGAGACATTGAGGCTGCTGACGCTGCCCGCCATGGGCAACCGCGCCAGATGATCGCAGTGCTCGCGGGTCAGGCGGCGCATGCCCTTGCCTTCGGCCCCCATGACCACCACCGTCGGCCCACTCATGTCGACATCGTAGATCTCCTGGGTCGCCTCGCCGGCGGTGCCGACGATCCAGAGGCCGTGCTTCTGCAGCTTTTCCAGGGTCCGCGCCAGGTTGGTGACCGCTACCAGGGGCAGCACCTCGGCGGCACCGCAGGCTACCTTGCGCACCACCGCGGTCAGGGTGGCGGACTTGTCCTTGGGGACGATCACCGCCAGGGCTCCCGCCGCATCCGCGCTGCGCAGGCAGGCGCCCAGGTTGTGCGGATCGGTCACGCCATCCAGCACCAGCAGCAGCGGCGGCCCCTCGGCTCGGTCGAGCAATTCCTCGAGCATGGCCTCGCCCCAGACCTGGCTGGGACTGACCTGGGCCACCACGCCCTGGTGCACGCCCTCGGCGAGTTCGTCGAGCAGGGCGCGCGGCTTGGTCTCCACCGCCAGCCGCTGACCGGCGGCCAGCTCCAGCAGGGTTTCGACCCGCGGCTCACGCCGCCCTTCAGCGATCCAGAGCTGCTTGACCCGGCGCGGATGGAAGCGCAACAGCGCTTCCACGGCGTGGATACCGTAGACGGTTTCCAGCTGACTCATGCGTCATCCTTGGGGCGCGACTGGCCCTTGCGATGAGGCTTTTTCGCCTTGGCCTTGGTCCTGCTCTTGGCAGCGGCCTGAGCCTGGCCTTCGGCCTTGGGATTGGCTGCCGACTTCTTCTTGGCGGCAGCGGCCTTGGCCTTCTTGACCTTGGCTTCCACCGCGGCAGCACCTTCGGCGGCCGCCCCCTTGGCCTGACGCGCCGCCGGAGCGGTACGGGCCTTGGCCGTGGCACTGGCCTTGCTCTTGTCGACCTTGCCCTGGGCGCTGCTGGTCTTGCCCTGACTGCCGGCCTTGCTCTGGCTGCTGGACTTACCCTTGGTCTTGGGCCTGGTGCCCTCCACCTTGGCTTCCGCCAGCAGGGCCTGCTTCACCGCGCGGCTGCGCTTGACGTCGGTATTGCCCAGCAGCTTGTCGGCCTGCTCCAACAGTTCCGGCGACACCGAGGTAGCCGGTGCTTCCGGCGTCGGGGCGACGGCCTGGTCTTCCGCGGGCGCCTCGCGACGGCGACCGCGACTGTCACGCTTGCGGCGCGGCTCGCGCTCTTCGCGCACCCGCGGCGCGCCGGCACTGGCCGGCAGCACGAAATCGATCTTGCGCTCGTCCAGGTCGACCCGGGCCACCACCACCTCGAGGGGATCACCCAGGCGATAGCTGCGCCCGCTGCGCTCGCCGGACAGCCGATGATGAACGCTGTCGAAGTGGTAGTAGTCGTCCGGCAGCGCGGTGACGTGCACCAGGCCCTCGACGAAGACCTCGGACAGCTCGACGAACAGGCCAAAGCCGGTGACTGCGGTGATGACGCCGGCGTAGGTCTCGCCGACGCGGTCCTTCATGAATTCGCACTTGAGCCAGTTGGAGACGTCCCGCGTGGCTTCGTCGGCGCGGCGCTCGGTCATGGAGCACTGCTCGCCGAGTTGATCCAGACGCAATTCGTCGTAGGGATAGATGCGCGCCTTGGGCATGCTCGCCGCACCGGCGCGCTTGACGTGCTTGGTCTCCAGCTTGGAGCGGATCACGCTGCGAATCGCGCGATGGATCAGCAGGTCCGGATAACGGCGGATGGGCGAGGTGAAGTGGGTATAGGCCTCATAATTGAGACCGAAGTGCCCATTGTTGTCCGGGCTGTAGACCGCCTGGCTCAAGGATCTGAGCATCACCGTCTGGATCAGCCGGAAGTCCGGGCGCTCGCGGATCTGCTGCAGCAGCGCCTGGTAGTCGGATGGTACTGGATTGGCCTTGCCCTTGGTCAGCGACAGGCCCATCTCACCGAGGAATTGGCGCAGATTGGTCTGCTTTTCCAGCGGCGGCGCTTCGTGTACCCGGTAGAGGGCGGGAACCTTGTGCTTCTCGAGGAACTTGGCGGTGGCCACGTTGGCGCACAGCATGCACTCCTCGATCAGCTTATGGGCATCGTTGCGCTGGGTCGGACGGATCTCGGAGATCTTGCGGTCGGCGCCGAAGACGATGCGCGTTTCCTGGGTCTCGAAATCGATGGCACCGCGCACGTGGCGCGCGGCCAGCAGTACCTTGTACAGCCCATAGAGCTGCTCGAGATGCGGCACCACGTCGCCCAGTTGCTTGCGCAACTGCTTGCCTTCGGCCGACTTGGGCTGCTCCAACACCGCGGAGACCTTGTTATAGGTCAACCGGGCATGGGAATGAATGACCGCTTCGTAGAACTGGTAGCCGGTCATGCGGCCGGAGGCGGCGATGGTCATCTCGCAGACCATGGCCAGGCGATCGACCTGGGGATTGAGCGAGCAGAGGCCGTTGGACAGCGCCTCCGGCAGCATGGGAATCACCCGCGCGGGGAAATACACCGAGTTGCCGCGCTTTTCCGCCTCGGCATCCAGCGCCGAGCCGACCTTGACGTAGTGGGAGACGTCGGCGATGGCCACGTAGAGGCGCCAGCCGCCGGATTTCTTGGACTCGGCATAGACGGCGTCGTCGAAGTCGCGGGCGTCTTCGCCATCGATGGTGACGAAGGGCAACTGGCGTAGGTCGATGCGCTTCTGCTTGTCCTTCTCTTCCACCTCGGGCTTGAGCTTGGCGGCTTCCTTCTCGACGGCCTTGGGCCACTCGTTGGGGATGTCGTAGCTGCGCAGGGCGACTTCGATCTCCATGCCCGGCGCCATGTAGTCGCCGAGGATCTCGACCACTTCACCCTGGGCCTGGCGGAAGGTGGTCGGCCATTCGTCGATACGCACCTGCACGAATTGGCCATGGGCGGCACCGCCGTGCTTGCCTTCGGGCACCAGCACCTGCTGACCGATCTTGGGATTATCCGGCACCACGTAGGCCAGCCCGCTTTCCTGGAAGAAGCGCCCGACCAGGGATTCGTGGGCGCGGCTGACCACCTCGACCAGTCCACCTTCACGGCGACCGCGGCGGTCATGACCGGCCACCCGTGCCAGGGCGATGTCACCGTCGAACACCAGACGCATCTGCGCCGGGCTGAGGAAGAGGTCGTCGCTGCCGTCGTCAGGGATCAGGAAGCCGAAGCCGTCACGATGGCCGGCGATGCGGCCACGCACCAGATCCAGCTTGTCGATGGGGGCATAGGCACCACGGCGGGTGTAGATGACCTGGCCATCGCGCTCCATGGCGCGCATACGGCGGCGCAGGGCTTCGAGCTGATCTTCGGTAGTGAGGCCGAATTCCTCGGCGAGCTGCGGCCGCGTGGCCGGAGCGCCGCGGTCGGCGAGGTGAGCCAGAATGAGTTCGCGACTCGGAATGGGGTTTTCGTACTTTTCCGCTTCCCGGGCGGCCTCGGGATCGAGGGATTGCCAATCGGCCATCAGTCTGGGGTTACCTTCTATGTCTAGGTTCGGTAGGAGCAGCCATGCAGCCTATTGAAACGTGAAAACAGCGCAATAGTTAGCCTGGCATGCTCAATAAAATATTTTTCGCAGCAGGGGTTTACAAGCAAACGACCCCTGAGTAAAGTGCCGCCCCACGACGCCGTGAGCAGTTGCGACGTCGGAGACGATGAGCGATCATCGCATTGAGTGCCCAGGTGGCGGAATTGGTAGACGCACTAGGTTCAGGTCCTAGCGGTGGCAACACCGTGGAAGTTCGAGTCTTCTCCTGGGCACCATTCATTATAGTCGATCGATTTGCAGATCGGTCGACGAAAAGCCGGCGATAGCCGGTTTTTTAATCCTGAAACCCGCAAGGGTGAGGGAAGCGACCAGAAGTCGCACTGCAGGCCCAGGTGGCGGAATTGGTAGACGCACTAGGTTCAGGTCCTAGCGGTGGCAACACCGTGGAAGTTCGAGTCTTCTCCTGGGCACCAATACCAAGCGTACGATCCCTGATCGGACGCACAGAAAAAACCGGCTTCGGCCGGTTTTTTCTTGCCTGCGAAAAAGCGTAGCCCTCCGCTACGCCTTGAACTGCCCCAGACTACTGCGCAACTGCGCCGCCAATTCCGCCAGGGTACGCCCGCCCCGGGCGGTAGCTGCCATGGATTCGGCCGCCTTCAGCGCCTCGCCGTGGATGATCTCGACCCGCTGACGCACCGCAGCGGCGCCTTCGGCCTGGCGCTGCGCCGCCTCGGCAGCCGTGCTCATGCTGGCATGCACCTGATCCACCGCGCGGTGGACATCCTGCTGGATGCGGTTACTGTCACGCAGCACGGCCAGGCCGCTACCCGCCTGCTGCCGGGCCTCGCCGATGGCCGCCACGGCTTCGCGCGCTCCCTCTTGCAGGCCGGCGATGTGGGCGCGAATGCTGCCGGTCGACTCCTGGGTCTTGCTGGCCAGGGCACGGACCTCGTCGGCAACCACCGCAAAGCCGCGACCACTCTCGCCGGCTCGCGCAGCCTCGATGGCGGCGTTGAGCGCCAGCAGGTTGGTCTGCTCGGCGATGCCGCGGATCACATCCAGCACCACCTCGATCTGCTCGCTTTGCCCGGCCAGCCGCTCGATCACCTGGGCACCCGATTCGACCTGGGTCACCAGACCCTCGATACCCTGAGCCACCTGGATGGCGATCCGGGCGTTACTCTGGGTCGAGCTGCGGATGGCTTCCACCTGCTGCAGAGCGCCCTGCATGGCAGCGCTTTCGCCTTGCGCCTCTTCGGCGATGCCGGACAGGGCCTCCAGACTGCGCGACACCTCCTCACGCTGCCGCTGGGCAGCCGCCTCGGCCGCGGCACTGCTCCCCGCCAGACCACGGATCTCCTCACCAGTGCGCTCGGCAACCCGGTGCGCCTCGCCCACCAGCGGCTGCAGCTTGGCGATGAAACGATCGACCGCACCGCCGAGCGCCTGGATCTCGTCGCCCTGCCCAAGATTAAGCCGCCGGGTCAGATCGCCCTCCCCGGCCGCCAGGTCATCCAGCGCCCGCTGCAGCACCGCGATCCGGCGCAACACCCGCTGCCCCAGCACCAGGGCCACCGCCACCACCATGACCACCCCTACCAGAATCAAGCCCAGGGCGATCTGCCAGCGCAACGCCGACGCCATGGCAGCCACCGTCTCGCCGGCGTTGCGACTCATCGCCAGGGCGACCTGACGGGTGCCTTCCAGCCGGCTGGACAGGGTCGCGGCGCTGCCCTTGGCCGCCTCCGCCACGCTGGCGGACACCAGGCCGCCGGCATCGTCGATCAGGGTCTTGAAACGCTTATCCAGCTCGGCGCCGGTCCGGGCGATGGACTGGGTGGAAAACCCCACCACCACCTTGCCGATCTCCACGCCATTGGGACTGATGGAGGCATCCACCCGGTACACGGAAGGATCGCGGGTGGCCGCATCGAGCACCTTGGCCAGGGCCCCCTCTCCTTGGCCCGCCGCGAGCAGACGAGAGACACGCTCATCCTGACGGTTGAGATAGCGCGTCAGGTTCTGGCCTTGGGCATCCTGGAACACCACGAAGAGCACGTCGGGATTGTTCTGGGCACGCCGGGCCAGATCGGAAAGCGCCGGCACATCGGCATCCCACATGGCCTTGGGCGAGACACCCGCCAGCAGTTCCGCCAGATTCTGCGCATTGCTCTTCAGGGTGTCGGTCAGGGTATCGCCTACCTGCTGCCGCTCACGAGCCAGCCGCTGTGCCAGCCCTTCCGCCAGCCGGGTACGCGTCTGCCCCGCCAGTTCGGCGAGGCTGCCATCCACCTCGCCACCGGCCTGCCGCAGGGTCTCGGCCAGTCGCTCGGACTCACCGGAAAGACGCTGCGCCAGCCCCAGTTGCAGGTCCCGTACCGCGCTCTGGGTCAGCCATACCGCCAAGGCGACCTGGATGACCACCGCCAGCACGAGACTGATGAATACCGGCAGCAGCAGACGACTGCGCAGCAGCGAAAAAAGGAACGACATGGAAATCTCCAGCGGCAAATGACGTTACAGGCTGTCGGCCAACTCCGAGCGAGCTGGAGCGATAGTGGTCAGTTGTCGTAGCAATATGCTGGCCATTTTGGACCAATGGCCATTCCAGAGCACCGGTCGTCATGGGTGACCCCAGAAAGCGAAAAGCCCCGCGGGGCGGGGCTTTTCGAGATGCATCCTTTTAGCGCACTCAGGCGAAAGGATGACGCAGCACGATGGTTTCCTTGCGGTCCGGACCGGTCGACACGATATCGATCGGCGCACCCACCAGTTCGGCGATCCGGCGGATGTAGGCCTGGGCATTGGCCGGCAGCGCCTCGATGCTCTGGGCGCCCACGGTGGATTCGCTCCAGCCCGGCAGGTCTTCGTAGATCGGCTGCAGACCCGCATAGCTGTCGGCGTCAGTGGGCGCTTCGGTCAGCAGGTTGCCGGCGGCGTCCTGGTAGCCGGTGCAGATGCGCACGGTTTCCAGGCCATCGAGCACGTCCAGCTTGGTCAGGCAGAGACCGGAGATGCTGTTGATCTCGATGGAACGACGCAGGATGACCGCATCGAACCAGCCGCAACGACGCGGACGGCCAGTCACCGAACCGAATTCATGACCTTGCTTGGCCAGGTAGGCACCGGTCTCGTCGAACAACTCGGTCGGGAAGGGACCGGAGCCAACGCGAGTGGTGTAGGCCTTGGTGATGCCGAGGATGTAGTCCAGGTACAGCGGGCCCACACCGGAACCGGTCGCCACGCCACCGGCGGTGGTGCTGGAGCTGGTGACGAAGGGATAGGTACCGTGATCGATGTCCAGCAGGGTGCCCTGGGCACCTTCGAACATCAGATTCTCGCCGGCCTTGCGCAGCTCGTGCAGGCGGCTGACGACATCCATTACCAGCGGCTGCATGACCTTGGCGTGCTCCATGGCCTCGTCGTAGGTCTTCTGGAAGTCCACCGGCGGCTCGTTGAAGTAGTTCTGCAGAACGAAGTTGTGGTAGTCCAGCACTTCCTTGAGCTTGGCGGCGAAACGCTCGGGGTGGAACAGATCACCGACGCGCAGACCGCGGCGAGCGATCTTGTCTTCGTAGGCCGGGCCGATACCACGACCGGTGGTACCGATCTTGGCTTCGCCACGGGCCTTCTCGCGCGCCTGATCCAGAGCCACGTGATAAGGCAGGATCAGCGAGCAGGCCGAGCTGATGCGCAGACGCTCGCGCACCGGGACGCCACGGGCTTCCAGCTCGCCGACCTCCTTGAACAGGGCCTCCGGCGAAAGCACTACGCCATTGCCGATCAGGCACTGGGTGTCGGCGCGCAGGATACCCGAGGGAATCAGCCGCAGGATGGTCTTCTGACCATCGATGACCAGTGTGTGACCGGCATTGTGGCCACCCTGGTAACGCACCACGGCAGCGGCCTGGTCGGTCAGCAGGTCCACGATCTTGCCCTTGCCCTCATCACCCCACTGGGTGCCCAGGACGACGACGTTCTTACCCATAACCTTATCCCCTGTCAGGAAGATTTCTGTCGGCCAGGCCGACGATGCTCACGTTCACCCGGATGCCAGATCCGGTGTTTAGGAATTCAAGGGCACCACGACCCAGGCGCCGTGCTGCTCGACCAGACGGCGGTCGCAGCCGGCGCTGCGCAGCTGGCTTTCGTCCTCGAGGCTGGTGGCCTGGACCACGCGCTCACCGCGGGCCCGCAGGTCACGCACGAGCTGCCAGAGTACCGGCGAATGCCCGGCCGGTGCCCATATCCCGCGGCGCGGCTCCTCGAGCACGGCGGTGCCCAGCTCGACGAGGGTTTTCAGATCGGTGGAAAAACCGGTAGCGGGCCGCGACCGGCCGAAGTCGGCGCCGATGTTGTCGTAACGCCCGCCCTGGGCGATGGACTGGCCGGTACCCGGGACGAAGGCCGCGAAGACCACGCCGGTGTGGTAGTGGTAACCACGCAGCTCGCCCAGATCGAAATACAGGGGCACGTTCGGGAAGCGACTCTGCAGGGACTCGGCCAGGGCGACCAGCTCGTCCAGCGCCCGCATCACCGCCTCGGGCGCACCAGCCAGGCGCTGGCGGGCATGGCCGAGCACGGAGGCATCTCCACTCAGCTCGACCAGTGCGCGCAGCCAGCCACGCTCGGCCGCGGGCAGCGCCGCGGTCAGCTGGTCGATCTCGTCGACGGCCTTGCGCTGCAGGGCATCGAACAGCGTCTGCTCGCCAGCACCGGACACACCGGCCACCTGGCACAGACCGCGATAGATGCCGACATGGCCGAGGTCCATGTGCACATCGGGCACCTGGGCCTGCTCGAGCACGTCGAGCATCAGGCTGATGACCTCGAGATCCCCTTCGCTGCCCGGCACGCCATAGAGTTCAGCGCCGACCTGAATGGGGCTGCGCGACGTCGACAACGCCCGCGGCCGCGTATGCAGCACGCTGCCGGCATAGCACAGGCGGCTCGGGCCAGCGTGCTTGAGGCTGTGGGCGTCCATGCGCGCGACCTGGGGGGTGATATCGGAGCGGAAGCCCATGAGGCGGCCGGAGTTGGGATCGGTCACCTTGAAGGTGCGCAGCTCCAATTCCTGAGCCGCGCCGGTGAGCAGCGATTCCAGAAATTCCAGGTGCGGGGTGATAACGAACTCGTAGCCCCAGCAGTGGAACAACTCCAATACCCGACGCCGGGCACCTTCGATGCGCGCCGCGTCGGGCGGCAGGATTTCCTCGATACCGTCAGGCAGCAGCCAGCGGTCTACCGTAGCCATTAGGCCTCTTCTCCATGTCATGGATCGGCACGCGGCTACCGAGGTCGGCGCTGGAGACTTCGCGAGGAAGTCTGGCCGCCGGATCGAGCCGCTCTGCCGTGGATTGCTACCCGGATCAGCCAGGGCGTCGCCCTTCCACGGGTTTCGTACGGACGCAAAAAAGCCGGGGATGGCCCCGGCTGATTCATGATAACACGAAAAAATCGGCGATCGGGGATGAACGACGAGCGAAGTCTAGCTGCCGTTCATCCCGTTCTTCATTGCCCAGGATTCTGGAAATACTTGAAGAAATCGCTCTTCCCATCGAGTACCAGCACATCGCTCTTGCTGGAGAAGCTGGAGCGATAGGCTTGCAGGCTGCGATAGAAGGAGAAGAACGCCGGATTCTTCGAGTAGGCCTGGGAATACACCTGGGCCGCCTGGGCGTCACCGGCACCGCGGGCCTCCTCGGCCTGGCGATAGGCTTCGGCGAGGATCACGCGGCGCTGGCGATCGGCGTCGGCACGGATGCCCTCGGCCAGCTCGCGACCCTTGGCGCGATGCTCGCGGGCTTCCCGCTCGCGCTCGGTGCTCATCCGCTCGTAAACGCTGCGGCTGACTTCCTTGGGCAGGTCGATGGCCTTGATGCGCACATCCGCCACCTCGATGCCCAGCTCCTGGTTGGCCATGCGATTGAGCGACGCGGTGAGGTCACCGACCATCGAATCACGCTCGCCAGACACCACCTCGCTCAGGGTACGACGCCCGAACTGGTCGCGCAGCCCGGACTCCAGACGACGCAGCAGGCGCTCGTCGGCGATCTGCTTGAGACCAGACGTCGCCGTGTAGTAGCGCTCGGGGTTGGCGATACGCCACTTGGCGTAGGCGTCCACCATCACCGCCTTCTTCTCCAGGGTCAGGAATCTCTGGGTCGGGGTGTCGAGGGTTTGCAGGCGGGCATCGAACTTGCGCACCCGGTTGACGTAGGGAATCTTGAAGTGCAGGCCGGGCTCCAGATTGGGCTCGACCACGCGACCGAAGCGCAGCATGACGGCGCGCTCGGTTTGCTTCACCACGAACAGGCTGCTCCAGGCACCGAGACCCAGCAGGACCACGACGATCAGCGCGGCCAGTGATTTATTGCTCATCAGCGGCTCTCCCTGGTACGCGTTTCGGTGGACTGCGGCAGATTGCGAATGACCGAGGCGGCCGTATCGCTGGACGCCGCCGGAGCGGCACCACTGCTGATGGCCGACGTCGGCGCCGGCGCACGGTTCTGCATCAGCTTGTCGAGCGGCAGATAGAGCAGGTTCTGGCCGGGCTGACCGGTGATCAGCACCTTGCTCGACTGGCCGAGCACTTCCTGCATCGTCTCGATGTAAAGACGCTCGCGGGTCAACTGCGGATTGGCCGCGTACTGGACCGCCAACTGACTGAAGCGCGAGGCATCACCCTGGGCACGAGCGACGACTTCATCGCGGTAGCCGTTGGCTTCTTCGATGATGCGCTGGGCCGCACCGCGAGCCTCGGGAATGACGCCGTTGGCATAGGCCTCGGCCTGGTTCTTCTCGCGCTGCTCGTCTTCACGGGCACGGATGACGTCGTCAAACGCCTCCTGGACTTCGCGCGGCGCCGAGGCGCTCTGGATATTCACCTGGGTCACAGTGATGCCGGTGCCATAGCTATCGAGAATGCGCTGCAGCCGCTCGCGCACCTGGTTCGCCACCTGCTCGCGACCGTCGGTGAGCAACTGGTCCATGGTGGAAGAGCCGGCGACATGCCGCAGGGCGCTGTCGGTAGCCTGCTGCAGGCTGACCTCGGGCTGGTCGACGTCGAGGACGAAGTCCTTGAGGTTGGTGATGCGGTACTGGACCGTCAGCGGCACTTCGACGATGTTCTCGTCCTTGGTCAGCATGGCGCCCTGCTTGCTGTAGGCGCGCTCACGCGTGACGTTTTCCTGGTACTTGGTCTCGAACGGCGGGAAGTAGATGTTCAGGCCGGGACCGACGGTCTCGTAGTACTTGCCGAAGCGCAGGATCACTGCCTGCTCCTGCTCGTCCACTACGTAGACAGCGTTGTACAGCCACAGCGCCGCGAGCAGCAGCAGGCCGAGCAGGATCAGGCTCTTGCCGCCGCCTGAACCGAGGCTATCGCCGCCACTGCCACCGGAGCGCTTCTTGCCGCCGACCAGGCGATTGATACGGTCTTGAAACTTGCGCAGGGCTTCGTCGAGGTCCGGAGGACCCTTGCGTCCACCATTGCCACCGCCGCCACCGTTGCGTCCGCCCCAGGGGTCTTGATTATTCGAGTTGCCACCGGGCTCGTTCCAAGCCATAGCGCTCTCCCTACTGATAACGCGAAAACGCGCCGAAATGGCGCGTCGACCAATGCTACCGGATGGTCCCCGCCCGAACAAAAGCGCCGAGCAGGGGTTTATTGCAAAACATGTTGCTGGATAAAGACTTCCGGCTCTTCACCGGCCCGGCTGAGCAGTCGATTGAGTTCGGCGCGGGGTACTCGTACAGACAACAGGATGTTGCCTTCGTCGTCGTGGTCATCGCTTTGCACCACGCCCAGGTCGAACAATTGCGCGCGCAGGCGAGCGTAGCGTTGCGGGAGGCGCAGCACCCCAACGAAAAGATCTTCACCGAGCAGCTCGGCAATGGCCTGGCCGACCAGCTCCAGCCCCTGGGCATTGCGTGCCGAGACCCAGACCCGGATCGGGCGACCGGTCTCTTCGTCACGCTGGATATGGGGCTCGACCCCGTCGAGCAGATCGATCTTGTTGTAGATCTCCAGCATCGGCAGTTCGTCCGCACCGATTTCGTGCAAGACCGCCTCGACCTGCTGGATCTGCAACTGGCGATCCTCTTCATGGGCATCGATCACGTGCAACAGCAGGTCGGAGTTGCTGGATTCCTCCAGCGTCGCGCGGAAGGCTTCCACCAACTTGTGCGGCAGGTGGCGGATGAAGCCTACCGTGTCAGCGAGCACGATCGGCCCCAGATCCGGCAGCTGCAAACGGCGCAGGGTAGGATCGAGGGTCGCGAACAGCTGATCAGCCGCATAGACGGTGGATTCGGTGAGGCTATTGAACAGGGTGGACTTGCCGGCGTTGGTATAGCCGACCAGGGAGACCGCGGGGATCTCGGCGCGACGGCGACCGCGGCGCGCCTGCTCGCGCTGGCTCAGCACCTTGTCCAGGCGCTGGCGGATCTGACGGATCCGTATCCGCAGCAGACGGCGGTCGGTTTCCAGCTGGGTTTCACCCGGGCCACGCAGGCCAATACCGCCCTTCTGGCGTTCGAGGTGGGTCCAGCCGCGCACTAGCCGGGTGCTCATGTGTTCGAGCTGGGCGAGCTCCACCTGCAGCTTGCCTTCGTGGGTGCGGGCGCGCTGGGCGAAGATGTCGAGAATCAGACCGGTACGATCCAGGACGCGGCACTCGAAGGCTTTTTCGAGGTTACGTTCCTGACTGGGCGTGAGGTCGTGATTGAAGATGACCAGGTCGGCTTCATTGGCGTGCACCTGATCGTGCAGCTCCTCGACCTTGCCGGTACCGATGAGAAAACGCGCGGTCGGCTGGCTGCGGTTCACCGTGACGAACGCCACGGTTTGCGCACCCGCCGACCGCGCGAGTTCGAGAAACTCCTGAGGATCTTCGCGCGCCTCGGGATGCAGGCCTTCTAAATGGACCAGAATGGCCCGCTCACCGCCTTCATGACGCTCGAAGAACAACAGGGCGCTCCTTTTGTGATTTATTCGCTATCCGACTCGCTCGTCTCGGAGCTGGGCAGACGGACCGGACGGCTCGGCACCACGGTGGAGATCGCGTGCTTGTAGACCATCTGGCTGACGGTGTTCTTGAGCAGGATCACGAACTGGTCGAAGGACTCGATCTGACCCTGCAGCTTGATGCCGTTGACGAGGTAAATGGAAACCGGAACGCGCTCTTTACGCAGGGTGTTCAGGTAAGGGTCTTGTAGCGAATGCCCTTTTGACATCGTGTCGCTCTCCTAAGAAATGAAAATACGTTCTGGCGACATGCCAGCTTCCGCTGCCCACCATGGGCACGCGGACAAAAAACCGATTCAGCTACGGGGCGATATGGAGACGCCGGGGAGGCATTTCAAGATCCGTGGCAGATTGTCACAGGCCAGGCTGTCGAACGTCTGCGCGGCGGGCCAGCCACGCAACCAGGTCAACTGCCGCTTTGCCAACTGCCGCGTCGCCGCGATACCCCGCGCCACCATTTCTTCCCGCGTACATTCCCCGTCGAGGAATTCCCAGACCTGACGATAGCCCACGGATCGCATGGAGGGCAGACCCAGATGCAGATCGGCACGTTCACGCAAGGCTGAGACTTCGTCGACGAGGCCCTGTTCCAGCATCAGGTTAAAGCGCTCGGCGATCCGCGCATGGAGCACGTCACGACGACCAGGCGCCAAAATCAATTGGGCGACAGTATAGGGCAATTGTGTCTGGGGCGCCCCGTTGGAATCGGCATTGGCACGCATTTGCAGCGCGCGGTGCTCGGTCATCGAGCGGCCACTGACGCGAAATACCTCCAGGGCTCTTAGTAGACGCTGGGGGTCGTTGGGGTGGATGCGCGCGGCGGACACCGGATCGACCTCGGCCAGCAGCCGATGGATCTCGCCCCAACCGGCCTGGGCCGCCAGCGCCTCGATCTCGGCGCGCACCGCGGGATCGGCACTGGGCATGTCGGCCAGGCCTTCGAGCAGAGCCTTGAAGTAGAGCATGGTGCCGCCCACCAGCAGGGGGATGCGTCCAGCCGCGGTGATCTCGGCCATGGCGACCAGGGCATCGGCACGAAATTCGGCGGCGGAATAGCTTTCCGCCGGATCGCGGATGTCCACCAGCCGGTGCGGATGGGCCGCCAGCAACTCGGCACTGGGCTTGGCGGTACCGATGTCCATGCCGCGATAGATGAGCGCCGAGTCCACGCTGATCAGCTCGATGGGTAGCAGTTGCGCCAGTTCGATGGCGAGATCGGTCTTGCCGGACGCGGTCGGCCCCATGAGGAAGATGGCGGGCGGCAGGGGGGCGGTCATGATGAATTCTCGAAGGGCGCCGCGCGAGGGCGCGGCGGGACGGTCAACGACCGCGCAGGAAGAGTTTGTCCAGGTCGTCCAGACTGAGCTGGGCCCAGGTGGGACGGCCGTGGTTGCATTGGCCGCTACGCTCGGTGGTCTCCATGTCGCGCAACAGGGCGTTCATCTCCGGCAGGGTCAGCCGGCGGTTGGCCCGTACCGAGCCGTGGCAGGCCATGGTGCCGAGCAATTCATTGAGGTGCGCCTGAATGCGGTCGCTGGTGCCGTAGTCGAGCAGATCGGCGAGCACGTCCTGCACCAGCCGAGCGGCCTGGGCCTGCTTGAGCAGCGCGGGAATCTGGCGGATCGCGAGGGTCTCGGGACCGAGGCGCTGCAATTCGAAGCCGAGACGCTCGAACCATTGGCCGTGCTCTTCGGCGCAATCGGCCTCGCGCTCGCTGACCGCCAGGGACTCGGGTACCAGCAGCGGCTGGCCGCGCAGGCCTTCGCTGGCCATGGCGACCTTGAGGCGCTCGTAGGTGATCCGCTCGTGGGCGGCGTGCATGTCCACCAGGATCAGCCCCTGGGCGTTCTCGGCCAGGATGTAGATGCCCTTGAGCTGGGCCAGGGCGTAGCCGAGCGGCGGCACATCGCCCTGCTCAGCCGGCAAGGGCGCGGGCTCGGCGCCCTCCGGCAGCGGCGCGAAAAAGGCCTTGTAGGCGTTCTGCACTTCGGCCACGGGCGCCCCGGAATAGGGCTGGGGCGTGGGACTGTAGCGCGCTCCTCCGCCGCCGCCACTGGCGAAAGGCTGGGCGGGCGGCGCGGGGCTGTCGTGCAGCACGGCGGCGGCCAGACGCATCTCGCCCTGGGGGCCGAACTCGCCAGCGGCCGGACCCGTCAGGGGTGCTGGCGCGGTGGGTGCCACCACGGCGAGCTGGTCGTCCGGGCGGATGTCACCCAGGGCGCGATGCAGGGTGCCGTAGAGGAAGTCGTGCACCTGGCGACTGTCGCGGAAACGCACCTCGTGCTTGGTGGGATGGACGTTGACGTCCACCGTCGCCGGGTCCAGTTCGAGGAACAGCACGAAGGCCGGGTGGCGACCGTTGTAGAGGACGTCGCGATAGGCCTGGCGCACGGCGTGGGCGACCAGCTTGTCGCGCACCATGCGGCCATTGACGTAGAAGTATTGGAGATCCGCCTGGCTGCGCGAAAAGGTCGGCAGACCGACCCAGCCCCAGAGGCGCAAGCCGTTGCGCTCGTGTTCCAGCGGCAGAGCCTGCTCGAGGAAACCTGGGCTGCAGACGGCGCCAACTCGGCGGCCCTGGCTCTGCGGGTCGCTGGCGGGGTGCAGGGAGAGCACGCTCTTACCGTTGTGTCTCAGATGGAAGCCGACGTCGAAGCGCGCCAGCGCCAGGCGCCGCACCACTTCCTGCAGGTGGTCGAATTCGGTCTTTTCGGCGCGCAGGAACTTGCGCCGTGCCGGAGTATTGAAGAAGAGGTCGCGCACCTCCACGGAGGTGCCCTGGGGATGGGCGGCGGGCTGCACCCGCGGCTGCATCTCGCGGCCTTCGGTCTCCACCTGCCAGGCCTGGTCTTCGCCCTGATAACGCGAGGTGAGCGTCAGACGAGACACCGAGCTGACCGAGGCCAGGGCCTCGCCGCGAAAGCCCAGACTGGTGACGCTTTCCAGTTCATCCAGGTGGTAGATCTTGCTGGTGGCGTGGCGCGCCAGGGCCAGTGGCAGGTCAGCCGGTGGGATGCCGTGGCCATCGTCACGGATGCGTAGCAACTTGACGCCGCCCTGCTCCACCTCGACGTCGATGCGCCGGGCACCGGCATCCAGGCTGTTCTCCAGCAACTCCTTGGCCACCGAGGCCGGTCGTTCGACCACCTCGCCGGCGGCGATCTGGTTGGACAGCCGCGGACTGAGCAGTTGGATGCGCCGAGGTTCAATCATTGCTGGCCGCCAGTTCATGGGTGGGAATGGTCAAGACCTGGCCGGAGCGGATGCGATCGCTACGCAGCCGATTGGCAGCACGCAAGGTGGACAGGTCGACGTCGTAGCGCCGCGCGATCAGGCTCAGGCTTTCACCGGGCTGCACCCGGTGCTGGTCGACGCCCCGCACGTTACCGACCTTGCCACCCCGCTGCTCCCGTTGCCAGGCCAGATAGGTGCCTGGCGGTGGCCGATGCTGGAAGTATTGCACGATGCCGGCCTGGATCTGCCGGGCGAGCAGCCCCTGGTGCGCCGGACTGGCGAGCTTGGCCGATTCGTTGGCGTTGGTGATGAAGCCGGTCTCCACCAGGATCGAGGGGATGTCCGGCGACTTCAGCACCACGAAGCCGGCCTGCTCCACTCGCGAGTGCAGCAGCTTGGTGGCGCGCCCGACCTGGTGGAGGATGGTCTGGCCGACCTCCAGGCTGGAAGCCACGGTGGCGGTCATGGACAGGTCCATGAGCACGCCGGCAAGCATGGGGTCCTTGTTGTCCAGGGCATCGGAGACGCCACCGACCTGGTCGGAGCGGTTTTCCGCGTCCGCCAGCCAACGCGCGGCCTCGGAAGTGGCGCCGCGCTGGGACAGGGCGAACACGGTGACGCCCTCGGCGCTGGCGCTGGGCGTCGAGTCGGCGTGAATGGAGATGAACAGGTCGGCGCCCTTCTTGCGGGCGATGATCTGCCGCTGCCGCAGCGGGATGAAGTAGTCGCTGGTGCGGGTCAGCTCGGCGCGGAAGCCCTTCTGCCGGTTGAGATTGGCCTGCAACTGCTTGGCGATGGCCAGCACCACGTTCTTCTCGTACAACCGACCACGGCCGATGGCGCCTGGGTCTTCACCGCCATGGCCGGGGTCGATCACCACCACCACATCACGCTTGCCACTGGGAATGGCCGGCAGGCGCGTCGCCGGCTGAGCCGGGGTCACCGGCGTGGCCGGCAAATTGGGGGTGACGGTGGCCGGGATGTCGCTGGTGGCCGGATCGGTGCCCTGGTCGTAGAGATCGACCACCAGGCGATTGCCGTATTCCTTGTTGGGCGCCAGGGTGAAGCTCTTGGGGGTCAGGGCGCCCTTGGTGTCCAGCACCAGGCGTACCTCGCCGGGCGAACGCTGGGCCGCCCGCAGGCCGGTGATGGGGGTATTGCGCAGCGGCTTTTCGCTCAACCCACCGGAGAGTTGCGCGCCGGAGAGATCGATGACGATACGATCCGGGGCACTGAGGGTGAAGACGCTGGCCTTGACCGGGCCGGTAAGGTCGAACACCAGCCGGGTATTGTCGGGTGCGCGCCAGACGCGCATGCCCTTGATCTGGGTGGCGGCTAGCAGCTGACTGCTGAGGATCAACAACAACAGGCCGAGTCCCGACCTGAAAAAACGCTTGCGCATGCCTGCGACCGTATAGCTGGAGAACGAAGGATCGGCGCCTAAGACTGTCTGAAAAGTCGCCGACTGAGCGCAGGCATTTTCCAAACCAGCCTTAAGGCGCGAGGGCGGCGCACCAGGCCTCGCCGTGAACACCCTGGCCCACCAGGCGCAGGTCACGGCCGTCGGCGCGTGGCGTAATGGTAATGGCCAGGTCCGGCTTTGGCAAAACGCCCTGGCCGCGCTCCGGCCATTCCACCAAGCACAAGGCCTCGGGTGTGAAGTAGTCGCGAATCCCCATGAATTCCAGCTCTTCCGGATCGGCCAGACGGTAGAGATCGAAGTGATAGACCGTACCGCTGGTCAGTTCATAGGGCTCGACCAGGGTGAAGGTAGGGCTCTTGACCGCCCCGGCGTGACCGAGACCACGCAGGATGCCGCGCGACAGGGTGGTCTTGCCGGCGCCCAGGTCGCCGTGCAGATAGAGCACGCCGCGACCGCCACTGGCCTGGGCCAGGCGGGCACCGAGGGCGTACATGGCGGCTTCGTCGGCGGCGTGCAGGGTCAGTTCAGGCATGGCTGGAGTTCCTCGAGCAACTGGCGGGCGACCGGGGGCAGATCGCTGGCGGCGAGACCGCGGCCCTGGCGACCCAGCTCGGCGCCGGCCCGCCCGTGCAGCCAGGCGCCCAGGCAGGCGGCTTCGAAGGGTGGCAGGCCCTGCCCCAGCAGGGCCGCGATGATACCGGTGAGGATATCGCCCAGGCCACCGGTAGCCATCGCCGGATGACCTTCGCCGCACAGCGCCATGCGTCCGTCCGGATGGGCGATCAGGGTGCCGAAGCCCTTGAGCAGCGCCACCCCGCCGTAGCGCCGCGCCAGTTCGCGGGCGCTGCCGGGACGATCGGCCTCGATGTCCTTGATCGACACAGCGAGCAGTCGCGCCGCCTCGCCCGGATGGGGCGTCAGCACCCAGGGGCCGCGCGGTGCCTCGATCACGCCAGCGGCCAGCAGATTGAGGGCATCGGCGTCCCACACCTGGATCGTCTCCAGGGTCGCGGCAGCACTGGCCAAGGCCCGCCCCCAGGCGCCCTGCCCCAGCCCTGGGCCGACGGCCAGCACATCGGCCTTCTTGGCCAGCTCCAGCACGGCGAAACTGGAATGCACACCCGCAACCATGACCTCGGGGCGCCGAGACAGCACCGCACTGACGTTGGATGGCCGGGTCGCCAGGCTGAGCATGCCGGCGCCACAGCGCAGGGCCGCTTCGCTGGTCATGATGGCCGCACCGCCAGTGCCTTCGTCGCCGCCGATCACCAGCAAATGACCGAACTGCCCCTTGTGGGCATTGAGCGGTCGCGGCGCCAGCCGCGGCAGATTGCCGGGGGCCAGCCGCTGAGCGGTGGCGTGGGCGGGATTCTGCGGTTCCTCCATCAGAGGTTCGAACACCAGGCTGCCAACGTGATCCGGCCCCTTGCCGGTAAACAGGCCGAGCTTGAGGCCGATGAAGGTGATGGTCAGATCGGCGCGCACCAGGGGGCCGGCCGCGGTGCCGGTGTCGGCGTCCAGCCCGGAGGGCAAGTCGATGGCCACCACCGGCAGCTCGCTCGCGTTGATCCGCTGGATGGCCGCGGCATAGGGCTCACGCGCGGCGCCCTTGAGTCCGGTGCCCAGCAAGGCATCGACCACCACCCCCTCGAGAGGGGCATCCGCGTGCCAGGGCTGGATGTCCACCCCGGCAGCCAGCGCCTCGGCATGGGCCAGAGCGGCATCGCCCTTGAGCCCGGCGGGATCGGCCAGATGCCAGACCCGCGCCTGCCAACCGGCCTTGCGCGCCAGACTGGCGACCAGATAGCCGTCACCGGCATTGTTGCCCGCACCAGCCAGCACGCAGAGCGACCCGGCATGGGGCCAGCCATGGCGCAACGAGCGCCAGGCCGCAGCGGCGGCGCGGCGCATCAACTCGAGACCGGGCAGGCCGCCGGCGATGAGTTGGGCGTCGAGATCCCGCACCTGCTGGGCGCTGTAGAGCTGGAACGGCAGTTCGTCGTGCATGCTGGGAAAGCCTCCGGAGTCTGGCAAAATAGGCGGCCCTCCTGCCATGCGCCTGTCTTTCGATGTCCGCTGTCGCCCTCGATCTCGCCGCCCTGGCCGACCTCATCAAAACCTGGGGCCGGGAATTGGGCTTTCAACAGACCGGCATCGCCGGCCTGGATCTGGCACGTCACGAGGAACATCTGGAGCGCTGGCTGGCCGCCGGTTTCCATGGCGAGATGGACTATATGGCCGCGCACGGTAGCAAACGTTCGCGACCGGCCGAACTGGTGCCCGGTACGCTCAGGGTCATCTCCCTGCGTATGGACTACCTGCCCGGCGATACCCGCATGAGCGAACGGCTGGCCGATGGCGCCGCCGCCTATGTCTCGCGCTACGCCCTGGGCCGCGACTACCACAAGCTGATCCGCAAGCGCCTGCAGCAACTGGCCGAGCGCATCCAGGCCGAGATCGGTCCCTTCGGCTATCGCGCCTTCGTCGACAGCGCCCCGGTGCTGGAAAAGGCCCTCGCCGAACAGGCCGGCCTGGGCTGGATCGGCAAGAACACCCTGGTGCTCAATCGCAAGGCCGGCAGTTGGTTCTTCCTCGGTGAACTCTTCGTCGACGTGCCCCTGCCGGTGGACGAGCCCACGCCGCGCGACCACTGCGGCACCTGCCGTGCCTGCCTGGACATCTGCCCGACCAACGCCTTCATCGGCCCCTACCAGCTCGACGCCCGCCGCTGCATCTCCTACCTGACCATCGAATTCAAGGGCAGCATTCCGCTGGAGCTGCGCCCGCTGATCGGCAACCGGGTATTCGGCTGCGACGACTGCCAACTGGTCTGCCCCTGGAATCGCTTCGCCAAGCCCACCGCCGAAGGCGACTTCCAGCCACGCCACGGGCTCGACAACGCCACCCTGGCCGAGCTGTTCCGCTGGACCGAAACCGAATTCCTCAGCCGCACCGAGGGCTCGCCCCTGCGCCGCGCCGGCTATGAGCGCTGGCTGCGCAACTTGGCGGTGGGCCTAGGGAATGCGCCGACCAGTATCCCGGTGGTGGAGGCGCTGAAGCTGCAGCGTGACCATCCCTCACCGCTGGTGCGCGAGCATGTGGAATGGGCGCTGGAGCGGCATGGCCAGGGCTAGTGGGGCTCGTCGTCGTACCTAAAGGTCGGCATCTGCCAATTGAATCTGAGCGCCAGCAGGCGCAGCAGCAAGCCGGCGCTGAGGGTTATCAGCAACGCCTGCTCCTCGCTCAGCCACTGGCGACAGAGCAGATAGCAGCCGGCGGACAGCACCGCCACGCTGGCGTAGAGTTCGCGCCTGAGGATCAGCGGCACGTCGTTGCAGAGGATGTCGCGCAGGATGCCGCCACAGGTGCCGGTGAGGGTGCCGCTGACGATGACGATGGCCGGGCTCAGGCCCATCTCCAGGGCTACCTGGCAGCCGATCACGGTGAAGGCCACCAGGCCCAGGGCGTCGAGCAGCAGGAACAGCCGGCGCAGGTAGCGCATGACCCGGGCGATGGCCACGGTGGCCAGGCCCGCGCAGACGGTCAGCGCCAGGTATTCCGGGTGCTTCACCCAACCCAGCGGATAGTGACCCAGCAGGACATCGCGCACCGAGCCGCCGCCCAGGGCGGTGACGCTGGCGATCAGCGCCACGCCGAACAGGTCCATGCCGCGCCGACCGGCGGACAGGGCGCCGGTCATGGCCTCGGCGGTGATGGCCACCAGGTAGAGGATGGACAGCAGCACGGCGGCGTGACCATCAGACCTTGATGAAGTGCTCGCGGTAGTGACGCAGCTCGGCGATGGAGTCGCGGATGTCGTCCAGCGCCAGGTGGCTGCCGCTCTTCTTCACCCCGTCACGTACCTGGGGTGCCCAGCGCGCGGCCAGCTCCTTGAGGGTGGAGACGTCCAGGTTGCGGTAGTGGAAGTAGGCCTCCAGCTCCGGCATGCGCCGGTAGAGGAAGCGGCGATCCTGGCAGATGCTGTTGCCGCAGATCGGCGATTTGCCCTTGGGCACCCACTGCCGCAGGAACTCCAGGGTCAGGGCTTCGGCCTGGGCGGTATTCACGGTGCTCTCGCGCACCCGCTGGGTCAGCCCCGAGCCGCCGTGCTGGCGGGTGTTCCACTCGTCCATGCCGGCCAGGACCTCGTCCGACTGGTGGATGGCCAGCACCGGGCCCTCGGCCAGCACATTGAGATCGCTGTCGGTGACGATGGTGGCCATCTCGATGATCACGTCCCGATCCGGGTCCAGGCCGGTCATTTCCAGGTCGATCCAGATCAGGTGCTGCGGATTGGGGGTGGTCATGGTGAACTCCTTGATGAGGGCGCCAGTGTAGCAGTGCGCCTGTCGTGCACCTACCGGCGCCACAGCAGCAGGCGGCTGCCGCGTAGGTCTCCCACCTCATGGACGGCATCGGCCGGCTGGCCGGGAATCTCGAAGGTGTTGCTGATCAGCCAGCTACCAGCGCGCAACTCCGCACGTGCCTTCTCGCCTAGACGCGGCATGGGCGCCGGCGAGAGGAAGCAGTAGACGACCTCGAACTCGCCCAGCTCCATCCGCCAGAGGTCGCGGTAGCGCACCTGGCAGTTGCGGCGCGGCAGGCAGCGCAGCCAGGCCAGGGCGAAACTCAGCGGCGCCGTCTCCACGCCAACGAAGGTGGCGCTCGGAAAGCGCCGGGACAAGTCGACCAGGGTATCGCCGAGGCCACAGCCAAGGTCGACGAAACGAAAGGTCGGCTCCCGCTCGGCGAGCAGCATCGCCAGGCGATCGCGGGTCTGGCGACCGGTGAGATAAAGCGGTACCCGCTCGCGCAGGCTGTTCCAGTTCAGCAACAGCAGCAACAGGAAGCCGAGTGCGGCGATGCCCGCCGATAGCCCGCGCCCGCTGACCAGATAGAGCGCCGGGGCGAACGCCAGATTGATGAACACCCACCAGCGCGCCAGCCCCAGCAGCTCGCCCAGCAGGGCCGCCAGTACCGCCTGCAGACAGACCAGCGCCAGCAAGGAAGGCCGCTGGCCGGCGAAGCTGGCCCACAGCCGCAGACCAACGACGGCGACCACCAGGGCGGCGAGTTGCACCAGTACGGCCAGCAGCAGGGGATAACGCGAGGCGAGATGGGCCAGCATGGCGGCTCCAGAGCGACGAGGTGCGCCAAGTTTAGGTAATCCGCGAGAGGCGGCCAATGCTAGACTCCTCGCCCCTGAAACCCGCGGACATCCCATGGCCAAACGCCACCTGACCCGTCGCCAGAGCTGGCGGATCGAGAAAATCCAGACCGAACGCGCCGCCCGCGCGGACAAGCGCGAATCCAAGCTGATCGAGGAACTCGAGGGCGGCGACCTGGGCCCGGAGCAGCAGGGCCAGGTGATCGCCCACTTCGGCGTTCAGGTGGAGGTCGAGGATGGCGAAGGCCGGCTGCAGCGGTGCCATCTGCGCGCCAACCTGCCGACCCTGGTCACCGGCGACCAGGTGGTGTTCCGCGCCGGCGTCCAGGGCAATGGCGTCATCGTCGCCCAATTGCCACGACGCTCGGAGATCTGCCGCCCGGACATGCGCGGCCAGCTCAAGCCGGTGGCGGCCAACGTCGACCGCCTGGTGATCGTCTTCGCCCCGCTACCCACGCCCCACGCCAATCTCATCGACCGCTACCTGGTGGCGGCCGAACACGCCGGCATCCAGCCGCTGCTGCTGCTGAACAAGGCTGATCTGATCGATGAGCACAATGCTGCCGGGTTGGATGAGTTGCTGGGTGTCTATCGCGGCCTGGACTATCCGCTGCTGGAGGTCTCGGCCCACAACGGCCTGAGCATGGACCAGCTCAAGAGCGCGCTGGACGAGCATGTCAGCGTCTTCGTCGGCCAGTCGGGGGTAGGCAAGTCGTCGCTGGTGAATGCCCTGCTGCCTGGGGTCGATACGCGGGTCGGTCCGTTGTCCGAGCTGACCGGAAAGGGTACCCACACCACCACCACCGCCCGTCTCTTCCACTTTCCCGATGGTGGCGATCTGATCGACTCGCCCGGCATCCGCGAGTTTGGCCTGAGCCACGTCAGTCGCGACGACGTCGAAGCCGGCTTCAAGGAGTTCGGCGACTATCTCGGCCACTGTCGCTTCCGCGACTGCCAGCATGAACGCGAGCCCGGTTGTGCCCTGCTCGCCGCCCTGGAGCGCGGCGACATCCATCCCCAGCGGATGGCCAGCTACCGGCATATCCTCGCCAGCCTCGAAGGCGAATCGCGCTACTAAAAAAACGCCGGGCAAGCCCGGCGTTTTTTATCCGCCCAAGACCATCAGCCGAAGACGCGGAAGCGCTCGGCGTCGTCCATGAAGGTCTTCTCCGGGAAGTCGCCTTCGTTGGAGCCGAAGGGCATCTGCGCGCGCAGGTGCCAGGTCTCCGGCAACTTCCACTCGGCGGCGGCCAGGGCGTCGGGCAGCGGATTGTAGTGCTGCAGGCTGGCACCGATGCCGGCGTTGGCCAGGGCCGTCCAGACCGCGAACTGGGCGATGCCGCTGGCCTGTTCCGACCAGATGGGGAAGTTGTCGGCGTAGGAGGGATACTGGTCCTGCAGCGCGGCAACGACGTGACGGTCCTCATAGAACAGCACGGTACCGGCACCGGCGGCGAAGCTGTTGATCTTGCCCTCGGTGGGGGCGAAGGATTCGGCCGGCACGATCTGCCGCAGGGCCTGCATGACGAAGCCCCAGAACTTCTCGCTCTCGGCGCCGAACAGGATCACGGCGCGCGAGCTCTGGGAGTTGAAGGCGGAGGGCGACAGCTTGACCGCGTCCTGGATCAGCGCCGTGACGGCGTCCTGTGCCAGCGGCAGGCTCTTGCCCAGGGCGTACTGGCTGCGACGGCGCTTGATGGTGTCGATAAAGGCGTTGCTCATCGGAAGGCTCCTGCAAGGGTCGAAGATCGAGAGACCTCGCCCCAGGGGGCAAGGTGCCCGATCGATCATGAAACCCCTACAGCATAGCGAGACGGGCGTGTACCAACGGACGAAAAAACCGAACGCTGGCAGCGAATTTTCCTATCTATCGACGTGACCGCTCAAGGCTTGCTCTGGATCACGCCCGCATCGAAGGCATTGATCTGCTGTTTGAACGCCGCGTTGTTGATGGGTTGCGCCAGGTTGCCGGTGGCGGACACGCCACCGCTGGAAACCCCTCCGCGATTGGCCCCGGGTCCACCCTGGGCCGGCGTCGCGGAGGAGCCCTTGTTACCGTTGCGACCCTCGATGGCCTGCTGGGCCTTCTTGGTCAGCACGATGATGTCGATGCGGCGGTTGACCGGGTTGAGCGGATGCTCGCGGTCGAAGGGTGCCGAAGCCGCATAGCCGACGATCCGGGCCACCTGGTCGTCCGGATAACCACCAGCCTCCAGGGCGCGCCGCGCCGAGTTGGCCCGACCGGCGGACAACTCCCAGTTGCTGAAGTCACCCTTGCCGACGTAGCGCGCAGCATCGGTATGGCCACTGATGCTGATCTTGTTCGGCACCTGGCGAATGGTATCGGCCATGGCCAGCAGGATGTCCTCGAAATAGGGCTTCAGCCGCGGACTGCCGGAGTCGAACATCGACCGGTTGTCGGCATCGACGATCTGGATGCGCAGGCCGTCCTGGGTAATCTCCATCAGGATCTGGTCCTTGAACTTCTGCAGTTCCGGATTCTCGTTGATCTTGTTCTGCAACTCCTGCAGCAGCAACTCCAGACGCTGTTTCTCGACCTGCTCGGCGATCTTCTCCGCCTGGCTGGCATCCATCTTCTGGTCCTTGCTCTGATCCTTCTGCGCCGCCGCATTCGGCTGGCGATCCGGCGAGGTATCCGGGGACTGGGTCGGATCGGGCTGCACCCGGTTGGACTCGTTGGGATCGGCGCGCTCCTGCATGTCCGGATTGACCTTGTTCTGGGTCGAGTCCGGTTGTGCCTGGATCTCGGGATTCAGGGTCCGGTCAGGGGCGGGCGTCGGGGTGCCGCCCAGGTCGATGACGTAGGGACTGGCGCTTTCGGTAAAGCCGATCGGATCCTGGAAGTAGCCGGCGATGGCCTTCTTCTGCTCCGGCGTGGCCGAGGACATCAGCCAGAGCACCAGGAAGAACGCCATCATGGCGGTCGCGAAGTCGGCGAAAGCGATCTTCCAGGCGCCGCCGTGGTGACCGGCGGCGCTCTTCTTGACGCGCTTGACGATGATCGGCTGGTTGTTGTCCATCAGCTGCCCCGCATCGCCTGCTCGAGTTCACTGAAGGAGGGACGATGCGCCGGGAACAGCACCTTGCGGCCGAACTCCACGGCGACGGTGGGCGGCATGCCGCTGGCGGCGGCCACCAGGCAGGCCTTGATGGCCTCCAGTACGTTGAGCTCTTCCTTGGCATCGTGCTCGAGGCAGGTCGCCAGCGGACCGAAGAAGCCATAGGCCGCGAGAATACCGAGGAAGGTCCCCACCAGGGCGGCGCCGACGTGGCCGCCGATGGCCGCCTGGTCGCCCTCGCCGAGCATGCCCATGGTGATCACGATACCCAGTACCGCGGCGACGATGCCGAAGCCGGGCAGGCCGTCAGCGACCCGCGACACGGCATGGGAGGGGTGCTCCAGCTCTTCCTTGATACCGGCCAGCTCCATGTCGAACAGGCCTTCCAGCTCGTGGGGCGCCATGTTGCCAGACGACATCAGCCGCAAGTAATCGGCGATGTAGGCGGTCATCTGCTCGTCTTTGATGATGTTCGGATACTTGCTGAAGATCGGGCTGGCCTTGGGATCCTCCACGTCCGCTTCGATGGACATCATGCCCTCGCGGCGACTCTTGTTGAGGATCTCGTAGAGCAGCTTGAGCACGTCCATGTAGAACGCATGGGTGAAGCGATTGCCGAACATCTTCAGCGACTTCTTGAACACCTGCATGAAGGTGCTGCCCGGGTTGGCTTGCAAGAAAGCGCCCAACGCCGCGCCGCCGATGATCAGCACCTCGAGCGGCTGGATGATCGCGGCGATCTTGCCATGCGCGAGGATGTAGCCGCCGAGGACAGCCGCGAATATCACGATGATGCCGATGATTTTTGCCATGGTTGGGAATACTGTGTGCGCTAGAGGAAAGTAAACCGGGGGATACAGCCTTCACGCCCCCTTTATCGGACCTGGTGTCCGGGACTGAAGGCCTTTCATCACATTTCAAGGCAGCCCGTCGTATGTCCAGCCGCCCGAACAACCTAGAGGAATGGGTCAAGCTCCTGGAGGGTGTGCGTCTACCTGTCGCGACTGCCACCCAAGAGCGACTGAGGCGCAGTCTAGCCGACGGACGGTTGGCCTTGCATGAGATCGCCGAGCGGCTCTGCGAGTCACCTCCGCTGGCCTTGGCGCTCTTGCGCGAGGCCAATCGGGGGCACTCCAGCCTCGGCGATCCCGCGGCCAGCCTCGAGGCCGTGCTCGGCCGCGTCGGTCTCGGCCCGGCGGAATATGTGGTCGCGCGCCAACCCACCCTGCCCGAGGAGCGCCTGCCGCTGCCGCTACGCCAGCTGTGTCTGGTCAGCCAGCACGCCATGACCCTGGGCCTGGGCCTGTTCGGCGTGCCTCTGGCGCGACTGTGGCCGGACATTCGCCTGGCCGCCCTGCTCTTCCTGGCGCCGCTCTGGCCGCTGGTCACCCGCTATCCGGAGCTGTTCGAGGAATGGGAACGCCGGGTGCTGGGTGAGGGCGAGCCGGCGATCACCGTCGAGCGCGAGTTGCTGGGCGTATCGGCGGTGCGTCTGTGCGAAGCCCTGGCGCGCCAGTGGCAATTGCCAGAATGGATAGTGGAGGGCTATCGCCTGCTGGATCAGGATCGCCGGCAATTGGTCAAGGCGCTGCACATCGCCCACGCCGAAGATCCGCTCGAACAACAACACCGCCTCGACGAAGATCCCGACCTACGACGTTGGCTGACCCACCCGGGCAACACCATCCTGCTGGCCAATGGTCTGGCCCTGGCCAGTCACCATGCCTGGGACGGCCCCCATACCCTGCGCTGGCAGCGCTTCAGCGCCCTCTATCTGCAATTGCCGCTGGCGCGGGTACAGAGTCGCAGCCATGAACTGGCGGTGCAGGACGCCCAGCGTCACGCCCGCCCCGGCCTCTGGCACCCTGCCGAAGGTCTGCTCTGGCCGCCGGGCGAGCGGCGTCTACGCCCGGTGCCCAAGGTACAGGTCGCGGCCGAGAGCCAGGCACAGCGTTGGCGCGGCCTGTGCGAGCAGATGCTACACACCCCCAGTGCCTTCGCCACCCTGCCCCAGCTGTTCGACTGCGCGCGCCAAGCCCTGGTGGCCTGTGGTCTGCCACGCCTGCTCTTGCTCACACCCGACCGCAACGGCCAAAAGGGCAACGTCCAACTGCACCACGGTCTCGACGAGGCTTCCGGCCTGCAACTGGAGATCGCCAGCCAGCCGCTGTTGGCCAAGCTGTTCAGTAGCCCTGGTCAACTACGCATCGACGCGACCAACCGGGCGCGCTTCGCGCCGCACCTCCCCAAGGATCTACAGCGACTGTTCGCCAACGAATGCCTCTGGCTGCGCAGCCTCGGCTTCGGGGAGCGGGTGGTACTGCTGGCCGTACTGGATAGCGAACTGGAACCGGTCGACCCCCGCCGCATCGCGGCCCTGGACAAGACCTTCACCTGCATCGAGCGGGCCATCGGCACCTTCGCCAATCGTCCCCGCGCACGGCCGACCTGACGTCTGGCTATTAACCTCGGTACACTTGATCCTCTTCGGACCGACGGGAAATCCGCAATGCCCTTTTCCGCCCTGCCTCTGGTGATCGAACCTGCCGACCTCGCGGCGCGTCTGGACGCGCCCGAGTTGATCCTGGTGGACCTCAGCAGTGCCGCCCACTATGCCGAGGGGCATCTACCCGGCGCCCGTCACGTCGCGCCCGCCCGCACCCAATTGGGGAGCAAACCGGCTCCCGGCCTGCTACCCGCCCAGGCGGACCTGGAGCAGCTGTTCGGCGAACTGGGTCAGCGTCCCGAGGCCGTCTACGTGGTCTATGACGACGAGGGCGGCGGCTGGGCCGGTCGCTTCATCTGGCTGCTGGACGTCATCGGCCACGCCAACTATCACTACCTCAATGGCGGGCGCCAGGGCTGGATCGCCGCCGGCCTGCCACTCGAGACCGATACGCCCGCACCAGTAGGCGCCCCCATTGCCCTGACCCTGCACGACGAGCCCACCGCCACCCGCGCCTACCTGCAGAGCCGGCTGGGCGCCGAGGACCTGGCGATCTGGGACGCCCGCGGCGCCGATGAATACCGTGGCGAAAAGGTACTGACCGCCCGCGGCGGTCACATCCCCGGGGCGATCAACTTCGAATGGACGGCCGGCATGGATCGCGAGCGCCAACTGCGCATCCGCGCGGACCTGGCCGCCGAACTCGAACGCCTGGGTATCACCCGGGACAAGGAAATCGTCACCCACTGCCAGACCCACCACCGATCCGGCTTCACCTATCTTGCGGCCAAGGCCTTGGGCTACCCGCGTGTGAAAGCCTATGCCGGCTCCTGGGGCGAATGGGGCAATCACCCCGACACGCCCATCGAATGATTGCCAAGGACACGTTATGAAAGTGCAAGATCGACTGTTCATCCTGGCCCAGCACCTGCTGCCCCATCACCTGCTGTCGCGGGTGATCGGCGGCTTCGCCGAGTGCCACGCCCCCTGGTTCAAGAACCGGCTGATCCGCTGGTTCGTGCGCCACTACGACGTGGACATGCGCCAGGCGCTGGTGGAAGAGCCCACCGCCTACGAAAACTTCAATGCCTTCTTCACCCGCGCCCTCAAGGCCGATGCCCGGCCGTTGCCGGCCGACCCCGGTGTGGTGGTCAGCCCCAGCGATGGGGCCATCAGCCAGCTCGGGCGCATCGAGCACGGTCGCATCTTCCAGGCCAAGGGCCACAGCTACAGCCTGCTGGAATTGCTCGGCGGCGACGGCCTGCGCGCCGCGCCCTTCATGGGCGGCAGCTTCGCCACCATCTACCTGTCGCCCAAGGACTATCACCGGGTACACATGCCGCTCACCGGCACCCTCAAGGAAATGATCTACGTGCCCGGGCGCATCTTCTCGGTCAACCAGCTCACCGCCGAGAACGTACCCGAGCTGTTCGCCCGTAACGAACGGGTAGTCTGCATCTTCGACACCGCCGTGGGCCCCATGGCGGTCATCCTGGTCGGCGCCATGATCGTCGCCAGCATCGAGACGGTCTGGGCCGGCCTGGTCACGCCACCCAAGCGTGAACTCAAGACCTTCGCCTACGACGAAGCGGCCCGTGCGCCCATCGAGTTGCGTACCGGGGATGAGCTGGGCCGCTTCAAGCTGGGCTCCACCGCCATCGTCCTGTTCGGCCCCGAAGCGGTGAACTGGTCCGCTGAACTCGGCGCCCTATCCACCGTCAACATGGGGCAACTGCTCGGCGTGCCAGCCGCGCCCACCGCATCGACCCCCGTTTCCGAGCCTGGGCCTCTCGTCTAGATGCGCGTTTCATTGCCCATCGAGAAAGGAGTGCGAGCGGCGAATGGATAGCAAAAGACCTCAGCTCATGTTGCGGGTCCCGACGCCCGACCAGCGCAGCCTGACGTTCTGTGACGCCACGCCCGCTGGCCTGAAGCGCTGGCTGGACCAGTTGCCACGCGCCAAGCTAGGCGAATTCGCTCGACTGCTCTATCAAGGCCTGCTTGAACTCAATCGTCTGATCCTTGCGCCAGAAGCACGCCTGCGCCTGCTCGAAGCGCTGCGCCCGGACGTGCAGCGCGTCTGCCAGCAACTCGAGCGCCATGTGCTCAACCAGGCCATCGTGCTCGACGAGCGCTCGCGCAAGGTCGCCAACCTCTGTCAGGCCCTGCAGAATCTGCTGGCTGCCGGCTACAAGCTGATCGTGGTCGAGGAAAGCGAGCGCGGCGAACGCAGCACCCTGCTGGCTACCGCTATTCAGCGCGCGCTACGCGCCCTGTTCGGCCCGCTGATAAGGGCCGCGCAACTCTATACGCCTGTGCACGACAATCTGTGGCTGGAGCTGCATCAGCTCTATCGCCTCGCCGTCACCAGCGGCCTGCACACCCAGAAGATCCGTGACGAGCTACTGCCCGGTGACGGCAGCCAGACCATCACCCAGGCCTACAGTGCCGCCCTGCTGTTCGGCGCGGCTCGCTGCAATCAACTGCGCCAGAGCCACATCGCCCAACTGACCCTGCACCTGGACGACTGGGCCGGCCTGGTTCGCCTGCAGGGGCCGGAGCAGAATGGCACCCTGATGGTGGTGGCGCCCCAGATCGATGCGCCGCCGCGCTATCGCTCACTGCTGCGCGAAGCCAACCTCAACGGCCTGCTGGGTCTGGCACCCCAGTTGCTGGTCCAGGCCATCGAAGATTATCTGGCCCTGGCCCCGGAGCAGCGGCCCCGTGCCCGCTTGCCGGTGCATGGCGACCTGTCCCTCGACCTGCTCCAGCATCTGGTCGGTGCCTGGGGCCAGGAAGCGGATCGCGCCTTCCAGCGCATGCCCGGTCACGGCCAGGTGCAAGTCTGCATCGGCATGAGCGCCCTGCACTATCAGCTCGCGGGCGGCCAGGTCTTCGCCGACACCCTGCAGCAGGCGGCACCCAGGGTCCAAGAATCCTTCGCGCCCAAGCCCAAGGAAGATGTCTGGTCGCTCGCCTTCGATGCCGATACCCGCACCTCGGACTCCCTGGAGTGGGATGCCGGCGCGCTGGAGGAAATCCATTACGACGTCCTGCCGGGCGAGAGCGATTCCGCCAGCCCCGCCTTCCCGATCCACTCGGTGCAGGTGGTCAACCACAGCCCGGGCGGCTATTGCCTGAGCTGGAGCGGCGAGGTCCCCGAACAGTTGCAAGCGGGCGAACTGCTCGGCGTTCAACTGCCCGAGGATCACAACTGGGGCCCCGCCGTGGTGCGCTGGGTACGTCAGGTACCCGGTAGCGGCACTCATATGGGGGTCGAATTGCTGGCCCCCACGGCGCGTCCCTGCGGCTTGCAACTGCTGCGCAAAGCGGAGCAGAACAGCCAATACCTGCGCGCCCTGCTGCTGCCCGAGATCAAGGCCATCGACCAGGCGCCGACACTGATCGCCCCACGCCTGCCCTTCCAGGAAGGCAGCAAGGTGCAGATCAATCAGCAGGGCGTCGAGCAACGCGGCATGCTGGATCGGCGCCGCAGCATGACCGTGAGTTTCAGCGTCTTCGAATATCACCTGCTGGAGCAGGCCAGCGCGCAACAGGCCGGTTCGCCGTCCGGCAGCAGCGGCGGACGCCAGGAGGAAGACTTTGACTCCCTGTGGAAGTCTCTGTAGCTTCAGTGGATTGTCGTTATCGCCAAGGTGCGAGTAGACCATGGCTGCCGAATACAGTGCGATCCGTCTGTTGCTGCTCGAAACATCGCAGAACGAGGCGGAACGCCTGGTCAGCCTCTTCCGCAATGCCGGTCGCGCAGCGCGGGCCCACCGCCTCGCTGATCCTGCCGGACTCGATGAACTCCTGAGCCAGAATTGGGACCTCGTCATCCTCGCGCCCGCGGCCGAAGATTTTGACACCGAGGCCGCCCTGAAGCGTCTGCGCATGCGGGCCCCCCACCTCGCCGCGATCCAGCGCGTGCCGCCCGCCGATCCCGACGCAGTGGTGAACGCCCTGCGCCAGGGTGCGCGGGATGCCATCGCCAGCGACAACGACGAACACCTGCTGCTGGCCTGTCTGCGCGAACTGGGCAACCAGGCCGAGCGCCAGGAATGTCGCCGTCTGGCACAGGCGCTGGCCGAGGCGGAACAGCGCTGCCAGCTGCTGCTGGCCAATGCGGTGGATGCGGTCGCCTACGTGCACGACGGCATGCACATCCATGTCAACTCGGCCTATGTGGAGCTGCTCGGCTACCCTTCAGTGGACGACTTGGAAATCACCCCGCTGATGGACCTCATCGCCACAGCCGACCAGCCGGCGTTGCGCGATGCCTTCCGCCAATTGCGCGACGATCCCAATGCCCGGGAATTGAACTGCCAGTGTGTCCGTCACGATGGCAGCCTGCTGGCGGTCCAGCTGCGCCTGACCCCGGCGATCTACCTCGACGAGCCTTGCGTACAGCTGCAAGTACGCGAGGAGCGCGTCATCGATGCCTCCTTCGAGGAACAGCTGCGCGAGATGCGCTTCCAGGACACCCTGACCGGCTTGATCAATCGGGGCCGCATGCTCGAACTGCTCGAAGAGGCCCTGGAAAGCGCTCGACTCGGGACTCCGGCCAGCTTCGCCTACCTGACCATAGACCGTTATCCGGCGCTGCTGGCGGAACTCGGTATCGGCGCCATGGATGAACTGCTGGTGACCCTGGCGGAGCGCCTGCGCGAGCATTTCGGCACCCTGGTGACCCTGGCACGCTTCGCCGACGACGCCTTCGCCGTCCTGCTGCCTCAACCGGCCGACGCGACCCTGGACAACGCCTTCGAGCGGCTGCTCGGCCGCCAGGAACGCCAGGCGCTGAGAGTCGCGGGACATGCTCTGGTCGTCAGCTATTCCATCGGCGTGGTCGCGCTGGACAGCCACGCCAAGAGCGCTGGCGATCTGGTGGACCGCGCCCACCGCTCCGCACGCCAGGTCGCCCAGCGCGGCGGTAACGCCAGCAAGCGCTACGATCCCGCGGAAGAACTGGCCGCCGCCGCCAACCGTGGCAACCTTGTCGCCATGGTCAAGCAGGCCTTGCAGCAGAACGGTTTCCGCCTGCTGTTCCAGCCGGTGATCGGCCTGCGCGGTAGCAGCTACGAGTATTACGAGGTGCTGTTGCGGCTGATCAATCCGCAAGGCGAGGAAGTCTCACCGAACGAATTCGCCCGTACCGCCCGCGACAGCGGCCTGAGCGGCCAGATCGATCGCTGGGTGATCCACCAGGCCGTACGTCAGTTGGGCGAACACCGCGCCCGTGGCCACGGTACGCGCATCTTCGTCCACCTATCCGGCGCAACGCTGGGCGATCTGGAGCTGCTGCCCTGGCTGGACAAGACCTTGCAGACCCAGGGCCTGGAGGCCGAGGCGGTGATCTTCCAATTGGCCGAGGAAGAGGTGCTGGCCAATCCGGAACAAGCCCTGGCCATGGTCCAGCGCCTGCGCCGCCAAGGCCACCAGATCACCTTCAGCGGTTTCGCCGGCAGCGAGCAGCCGCTGGCGGCGCTACGCCTGGCGGTACCGGACTACGTCAAGCTGTCCAACACGCTGATCAAGGATCTGGCGCAGCCCGAATCCCAGGCCCGCCTCAAGGCCCTGGTCGCCGAGCTGAGCGAGCAGAACGTCCTGACCATCGCCCCCTTCGTCGAAAGCGCCAGTGTCCTGGCGCAGCTGTGGCAAGTCGGGGTGCACTTCATCCAGGGCTACTACCTGCAGGAGCCCAGCCAGGCGATGGACTACGAATTCCAAGCCGAATAGCGGCGATACGGCGACCCCACCTGACTATCGGAGCAACTGCCGGATCGCGATCTGGCTAAAGCTGATGGGATGAGCGCCTGCCCGGATAGCCCCTCTCCCCTCGGGAGAGGGTTGGGGTGAGGGGCGCCTGGCACAGAAGCTCACAGTGGAAAAGGCTGCGCCGTTTTCCACGCTACGCCTCAGACCTAGCCGATGCGGCCGCCTTGGCTGGCCGCGCTAGCCGCTCAACCCAGGGTGTGGCGATCTTCCACGCCCAACAGGTAGAGCACCCCGTCCAGCCCCAGCACGCTCACCGACTGCCGGGCCGACTGACGTACCAGCGGTTTGGCGCGGAAGGCCACGCCCAGCCCGGCCAGGGCCAACATCGGCAGGTCATTGGCACCGTCACCCACGGCGATGGTCTGGTCGAGCTCCAGGCCTTCGCGGCTGGCCAGCTCGCGCAGCAGGTCCGCCTTGCGCTGGGCATCGACGATAGGCTCCACGGCCCGGCCGGTCACCTTGCCCTCGACGATCTCCAGTTCGTTGGCATAGACGTAGTCGATGCCCAGCCGCGCCTGTACCTGACGGGCGAAATAGGTGAAGCCGCCGGAGAGGATGGCGGTCTTGTAGCCCAGGCGCTTCAATTCGGCGAACAGCCGCTCGGCGCCCTCGGTCAGGCGCAGCTGGGCACCGATATCCGCGAGGACGTCTTCCGACAGCCCCTGCAGCAGCGCCATGCGCTCGGTGAAACTGGCGCGGAAGTCGATTTCGCCGCGCATGGCGCGCTCGGTGATGGCCGCCACCCGCTCGCCGATGCCGGCCGCCTTGGCCAACTCGTCGATGACCTCCGCCTGGATCAGGGTGCTGTCCATGTCGAACACCGCCAGCCGACGATGCTGGCGCTGCAGATCGTCGGGCTGCCAGCCGAGATCGGCCCGGCCCTCCTGGGCCAGGGCCAGCAGCGCCGCGCGAAACGCCTCGGCGTCACGCGGCTCGCCGCTGACACTCAATTCCAGTGCGGCACGCTCGGTGGCGCCCGGCTCGCTCAGGGTGCGCACGGCCTGGATGGTCAAGCCCTGTTGGGCACAGAGCTCAGCCACGGGCGCCAGCGGCAGGTCCGCCAGGCAGCGGCCCATCAACGTCAGCACGTGCGGCTGGCCAGGTTCCGCCGTCGGCTGCACCAGGGGTGCGACCTGCCAGCCCAACGCCTGCAGCGCCGCGGCCAGGGGCTCACCGGCGGTGGCTGGGCTAACCAGCAAGGTCAGACTCGTCTCCGCGCCCAGGCCGCGCTGCTGCAGGGCTTCCAGGCGGGCGCCGACCGCCGCCAGGGTCTGCTGGAGGGCCGCCAGTCCGCCGGCGGGCAGCCTGCCCATGGCCTGGAGTCCGATAACGTCTTGCATGGCGATCCCCTTGACGAAAAGCGCGCAGTCTACCTTTTCGCTCGAGCGGTGCCGAGCCGTGGCCGCCGGCTGGCGGCGGGAGTCCACCGCCGGCCTCTTTTGCGGGCGAGGACCCGCATTCGCCGTTTTCGCACCCCGACCCGCTGGTTATACTTGCCGCACACTTTTTATCCAAAGAAACGATTTCTGTGACCCGCCCCGCGACCGTCAAGCCCGATAATTTCTTCCTGCTGATCTACCGAGCCCTGCGCCAGCGTCGTGTGCCGGTGGCCTTGCGCATCGTTTCTCACAGTCTGCTCCTGGTCGCTGCCGCTCTGGTGATCTATGCCGGCATCATGAGCGTGCAATTCCGCCATGCCATGCAGCAGCAGGCCGACGCCGTCGGCCAGAGCCTGGTGACCCAGACCGCCAATTCCGCCGCCGAATTGCTGGTGGCCAACGACAACCTCAGCCTCAACGTGCTGCTGAGCAACCTGGCGCGCAATCCGCTGGTCGCCCATGCCGCGGTCTACAGCCCCGACAACCGGGTACTGGCCGAATCCGGCACCCGCCCGAGCCAGGGCCTGCTGACCGCCACCGACGGCATCTACAGCACGCCGATCCGCTTCCAGGACGTCACCGCCGGTCAGGTCCGCCTGGCGCTGGACATGAACCAGTTCCAGCAGCCGATGATGATCAGCCTGCAGAACATGGGCCTGCTCGGCCTCATCCTCCTGGCGCTCACGCTGATTCTCAGCCTGCGCCTGGGGCGCCAGCTGTCCATTCCGCTGCTGGAGCTGCGCGTCTGGCTACGGGATCCCGACGATCCGGCGCCGGGCGCCGGGCGCCTCGACGAACTGGGCGACCTCGCGCGCCAGCTGCAGAGCCGGCTGGTACCGCCCAAGCCGCCCAAGGTGGAAACCGCCGAAGACGACGATCCCTTCGCCGACGAGCAGGGCGGCCTCAGCGTCAAGCCGCCGCCCGCGCGCAAGGCCGCCAGCGCCAAGCCGGCCGCCCGCAAACCGGCAGCGCCGGCGCAGCCGGAGAGCGACGAGTTGGACGCCGATGCCTTCGCCGACCTGGTCCCCGACTCCTTCACCGAACCGCCGGCCACTCCGGCTCCGGCGGTACCCACCGAGCCCGACATCGTCACCTCCGCCGTATTGGCCATCCAGCTCGGCGCTCAGGACCAGCTCAGCCGGCTGCCGCGCAGTCGCCTCGAACAGTTGCTCGAACGCTATCGCGACTGTCTGCAACAGGCTACCGAGCTCTACGACGGGGAATTGCACACCCTCAAGGACGGCGGTAGCCTGATCCTCTTCCACGAGCGCAGCGATGACGACGACTACCTGACCCGCGCCCTCTGCTGCGGCGAGATCATGCGTGCCCTGGGTCACGCCCTGCAGGTGGAAGTGGTCGGCAGCGGTGCAACCCTGCAGCTGCAGCTGGGTCTGACCCAAGGCGAACGACTCGCTGGCCTGGAGCTTGCCCAATTGCTGGACAACACCACCGTACGCAATGCCCAGGCGCTGAGCCGCCACAGTCGCAATCTGCTGCTGGTCGAGCAGAGCATCGCCGAGGACGAACTGCTGCGTAAGCGCGCCCGTATCCGCACCATCGCCAGCCCGGCCGGTGCCAGCTGCGTGGAGCGCCTTCTGGAACCCTACTCCGCGACGCTGGAGCGTCATCTGGTCCGGCTCGAGGCGCGTTAAAGCGCCTGCCGGACTCCACCTATGCGCGCCCTCCTGCTCCGTCTCGCCTTCGCCGCTCTCCTGCTGGTGGCCTGTGCCATCCAGGCGGCGCCCAACGTGAGCACCGTGAGGCTGCCCGACGGCGGGATCTATACCGGCGAGATCGTCAGCGGCCTGCTCAACGGCAGTGGTCGCATCGAATGGCCCAACGGCAACTGGCTCAAGGGCCGCTTCAAGGACGGCCTGGCCGAGGGCCCTGGCGAACAGCAATTCGCCGACGGCACCTACTACCAGGGTACCTTCCGCCGCGGCCTCTATCATGGCCAGGGCAATCTGATCAGCAGTAGCGGCTGGGAATATCACGGCAGCTTCGTCAACGGTCGCATGCAGGGCCAGGGCTCCAAACTCGACAGCGACGGCACCCAGACCATCGGCACCTTCAACGACGGCCACCTCAATGGTGTCGGTCAATGGCAGGAACCGGGTGGCGATCGCTACGACGGCGAATTCGTCGACGACCAGTTCGAGGGGGCCGGCGTCTATCGCAGCGCTGGTGGCGATCTCTGGCGTGGCCGTTTCTCCGCTGGCGAGCTGACCGGCAACGGTGAATTCGTCGGCGAAGACGGCAGCCAGTACCACGGCGGCTTCCGTAACTGGAAATTCGACGGCCCGGGCGTGCTCACCAACAGCGATGGCAGCGTCTACCGCGGCAATTTCGCCGATGGCGTCTATGCCGGCATGGGCGTGCTGACCCGCGCCGACGGCCAGGTGGAGCGGGGTCTCTGGGAAGGCGGCAAGCGCATCCGCGACGACCAGGGCCAGTACATCGCCGATCCCCTGGAACTCACCCTGCTCGATGAAGGCAAGGTGCTGGACCAGGAACTGCAACAGGTCCCGGCCTCCACACCCGCCCCCGAACTCTACGGCCTGGTCCTGGCCGGCGATGGCAACCAGGGCGTGTTCCAGCGCGAAGCCAATTACGTCGCCAACTTCATGACCACTACCTGGGGCGCGCGCGACGTCATTCGCCTGATCAACGCCAAGAACTTCCGCAGCGATCATCCACTGGCCACCCGCGAGAATCTCTACCAGAGCATCCAGACCCTGGCTCAGCGCACCGGTCCGGAAGACCTCATCGTCCTCTACCTGACCAGCCACGGCTCGGCGGACCACCAATTGGTCCTCGACCAACCCGGACTGGATCTCTCCAGCCTGCCGGCCGCGGAACTCGGGCGCCTGCTCGCGCCCCTGCGCGGACGGGACAAGGTGATCATCATCTCCAGTTGCTACAGTGGCGGCTTCATCCCGCAACTGCAGGACGACCACACCATGGTGATCACCGCTTCCAAGGCTGATCGCACGTCCTTCGGCTGTACCGACGAAGCCGACTTCACCTATTTCGGCCGCGCCCTGTTCGGCGAAGCCTTCCAGCACACCGACGATCCCGAGCTGGCCTTCCAGCGCGCCCGCGAAACCGTCGCCGTACGCGAGAAGGCCGAGGGTTTCGATCCTTCCGAGCCCCAGATCTGGGCCCCACCCGCCGTGCTACAGAAATGGCGCGCCTGGCGCGCGAGTCGCTGAGTGCCACTCTTGCCAGTGACCCTGACGAACAACCGGAACGCCTGCGGTCCAATTCGGCATGAGCGGCCGCCGCTACCTAGGAGAGCCCCGTGTACCTGACGCCCCAGCATGCCCTCATCGCCGGCGCCACTGGCCTGACCGGTGAACACCTGCTCGATCGCCTTCTCAACGAGCCGACGGTACCGCGAGTACTGGCACCGACGCGCCGCCCGCTGGCGGAACACGCTCGCCTGGACAATCCGGTCGGCGACCTCAACAGCCTGCTACCCACGCTGCAGGGCCCGCTGGACGTAGCCTTCTGCTGCCTGGGCACGACCCTGAAGCAGGCGGGGTCCGAAGCGGCCTTTCGCGCAGTGGACTTCGGCCTGCCATTGGCGGTGGGCCAACGTGCCCTGGAACTGGGTGCCCGCCACTACGTGGTAGTCAGCGCCATCGGTGCCGATCCGCAGTCCTCGATCTTCTACAACAAGGTCAAGGGTGAGCTGGAAGAAGCCTTGCGTAGCCAAGGCTGGACACAATTGACCCTGGCGCGGCCCTCCCTGCTGATCGGTCAGCGCCAGGAAGAGCGGCTGGGCGAACGCCTCGCCGCGCCGCTGTCGCAATGGCTACCGGGCAAATGGCACGGCATCGAAGCCACGGTCCTCGCCCGCGCGCTCTGGCGCCTGGCCCTGGAAGAAGGCAAAGGGGTACGGGTGGTGGAGTCGGACGAATTGCGCAAGCTGGGACGTTAGGGCTCGCGCGACGCCGCTGAGGCGAAACCACAGCCACGTAGGTTGGGTTGAGCACAGCGAAGCCCAACATTGCCTCGGGTGCCGGCAATGCTGGGCTTCGGCGATAGAGCCGTCTCAACCCAACGCCCCATGGCCGCGATCCTCCCTGGAGACCCCAACTCCGATATCGCGAGCGCAACCAGGGCCCCTCGCTCCTACGCCGGCCTTGCCAGCACCATCTGATCGGCCTCCAGCACCAACCAATCATGCAGGGCGCGCAGCCGTGGATCAGCCAGGGCGCCCTGGGCATAGAGCAGCATGTATCTCTTCTGCGCCGGCACCGAGCGGCCGAACGGCGGAATCACCAGCACGCCACGCGCCAGTTCGTCGGTAATCAGGGCGCGGCGGGCGATGGCCACGCCCATGCCGGCGATGGCCGCTTCGATGGTCAGATGATTGCGATTGAAGGTATGACCACGCCGCACGTCCAGCGCCGGCGCGCCGATGCTGGCGAGGTAGAACTCCCACTCGGCGTATTCGTAGCTGCCGCGCCAGGCGGTGATGTCGTGCAGCAGCGGATAGAACTCCAGATCCTCCGCCCGCTCCAGCGGCGGCCGTCCTTGCAGCAGACCGGGTGCACAGACCGGAAAGATCTCCTCTTCCATCAACGGCGTCGAGGCCAGGCCCGGATAGCTGCCGTCGTTGAGGTCGATGGCCAGATCGAATTCACCCTCGCGCAGCGACCAACTGCTGTCTTCGGCCACCAGCCGCAATTGCAGGTCCGGAAAACGCTCCTGTAGCCGCGGCAGACGCGGCGTCAGCCATTTGCCGAGGAACGAGGGAATCGATCTGAGCCGCACCACCCCGCCGAATTGCCCGGCATTGAGCCGCCGCAACTCGGCGTCGATCAGTCCATAGGCTTGATTCAGGGTGGTCGCCAGCCGCTGCCCCTCGGCCGTCAGTTCCAGGCCGCGGGCCACGCGATGGAACAGCTTGAAGCCCAGGCGCTCTTCCAGCTGGCGCATCTGCTGACTGATGGCCCCAGGGGTCACATGCAGCTCTTCGGCGCAGCGGGTGAAGGACAGATGCCGGGCGGCGCAGGCGAAGACCTGCAGCCAGGCCTGGGTTTGGGCGTTGAGGATCCGGCTCATCGATGAGTTCCGCTAAAGGATCGCTTAGAAGCTTTCGTTTGTGCGAGAGGACGGCTAATCACCACTATGAGCCATCCGCCGGCACCCTGTCTGGCGCCCATTCAAGCTCACCTTGGAATTATCGTCATGGCCATCAGCGTCTTCGACCTGTTCAAAATCGGCGTGGGTCCGTCCAGCTCCCATACCGTGGGACCGATGCGGGCCGGCGCCCTCTTCGCCCAGCGCCTGGTCGACGAAGGCCTGCTGGAGCAGGTCAAGCGCGTCGAGGTGCGCCTCTATGGCTCGCTGTCGGCCACCGGCGTGGGCCACGGCACCGATCGCGCCACCCTAATCGGGCTGATGGGCGAATGGCCGGATCGGGTCGATCCCGCCGCCGTCGAACCGCGCATCGAAGCCCTGCGCAACGAGCGCCAGCTACTGCTCGCCGGTACCCAGCCGATCCATTTCGATTGGCAGGAAGACATGTTGCTGCTGGACGAGAACCTGCCCTACCACCCCAATGCCATGACCCTGACCGCCTTCGGCGCCACCGGTGAAGTGGCCGAAGCCACCTATTACTCCATCGGCGGCGGCTTCGTGGTGGACGCCGAGCAGGCCGCCAGCGGCGTGCTCGACAGCGACACCACCGAATTGCCCTACGAATTCTCCAGCGGCGCCGAGCTGCTGCACCTGTGCCGTACCCATGGCCTGGGCGTAGCCGAGTTGATGCTGGCGAACGAGAAGAGCTGGCGCTCCGAGGAAGAGATCCGCAGTGGTCTGCTGCGCATCTGGAACGTCATGCGCGAGTGCGTCGATAACGGCCTGCGCAATGAAGGCATCCTGCCCGGCGGTCTCAAGGTCCGTCGGCGCGCCGCCCGCCTGCACCAGAGTCTGCAAGCCATCGGCAAGCCCAACGTCATCGGCTCCACTCTATCCGCCATGGAATGGGTCAATCTCTTCGCCCTGGCGGTGAACGAGGAGAACGCCGCCGGCGGGCGTATGGTCACCGCCCCCACCAATGGCGCGGCCGGCATCATCCCGGCGGTGCTGATGTACTACATGAAATTCAACCCGGACGCCTGCGACGACGACGTGGTGCGCTTCATGCTCGCCGCTGCCGCCATCGGCATCCTGTGCAAGAAGAACGCCTCCATCTCCGGCGCCGAAGTGGGCTGCCAGGGCGAGGTCGGCTCAGCCTGCGCCATGGCCGCCGGCGGCCTGGCCGAGGTGCTGGGGGCAACCCCCGCGCAACTGGAAAACGCCGCCGAGATCGGCCTGGAGCACAACCTGGGCTTGACCTGCGACCCGGTGGGCGGCCTGGTGCAGGTGCCCTGCATCGAGCGCAATGCCATCGCCGCGGTGAAGGCGATCAACGCCGCCCAGATGGCGCTGCGGGGCGATGGCGAGCACTTCATCTCCCTCGACCAAGTGATCCGCACCATGAAGGAAACCGGCGCGGACATGCACGACAAATACAAGGAAACCTCCCGCGGCGGTCTGGCCGTGACCTTCGTGGAGTGTTGACGAAAGCTTGATCAGACCCTGGCGGCGTATATACTCAAATGTATATACGCCGCCAGGAGTCGCTCATGGCCGAAGCCCGAGTTTTTAAATCCGGTAACAGTCAGGCCTTACGCCTACCAAAGGAATTTCGTTTCGAATCGGATCGGGTAGAAATCTTCCGCCGCGGCGACGAGATCGTCCTGCGAGAGTTGCGGCCCAGCGCAGTCGACATCTTCGACACCCTGGCCGCGCTGTCGCTGTCGACGTTGGAACGGAAAGACAGTCCACCGCAGGTACGGGAAGAGCTCTGATGCCTGCCCGCTATCTGCTGGACACCAACATCTGCATCTATATCGCCAAGCATAATCCACCGCAGGTCCGCGAACGCTTCGCCCGACACGGGCGCGATGAACTGGCGATGTCTGTGATTACTTGGGGCGAACTCTGTCATGGTGCTGCCAAGAGTCAGCAGCCCGAACGCACGCAAGCGATCCTGGAGCAACTGCGACAGCAGATCGCCGTGCTCGAGCTGGATGCGGATTGCGCCGAACACTATGGCGCCATCCGTGCCGAGCTGGAGCGTCAGGGCAAGATCATCGGCAATAACGATCTGTGGATCGCCGCCCATGCCCGCGCCCAAGGGCTGATCCTGGTAAGCGACAACCTGCGCGAATTCAGCAGGGTTGATGGCCTGGCCTGTGAAAACTGGACAGAAGCCTGCTGAGACGGCACGGTTGGCTCTTTCCCTACCTTAGGCAGCGCTATGAGCCTCGACTCTGTCCGCCAGCACCTCGCCCGCATCGCGCCTGATCTCAAGATCCTCGAGGCCACCACCAGTACCGCGACCGTCACCCTGGCCGCCGCCGCCCATGGCGTGGAGCCGGGGCGGATCGCCAAGACCCTGGGACTGAAAGTCGGGGAGCAGCAGTTACTGCTGGTCGCCCGCGGCGATGCCCGGCTGGACAATCGCAAGCTCAAGGCCGCCTTCGGCGGCAAGGCCAAGCTGCTCGATGCCGCCACCGTGGAAGGGCTTACCGGGCACCCGGTCGGCGGTGTCTGCCCGTTCGGGCTGGCCACGCCGCTGCCGGTCTATTGCGACGAGTCGCTGAAGGCCTTCGACGAGGTGCTACCGGCCGCGGGCGCCATCCATAGCGCCGTGCGCCTTACTCCGGAGCGGCTGGCCGAACTCAGCGAGGCGCGCTGGGTGGATGTCTGCGAACTGGGCGATCAGCGCAGCTGATCGTTCTTCTCCACGTCGCGGCGATCCTTGTTCAGCACAACGCAGGCGTAGTAGCCGCCGCCGAGCAGAATAAGGGCCAGCAGGCTGAAAAGAATCATGAAGATGCCATCGTCCATGGCTGCCTCCGTGGGATGCCAAAAGGGATGGGGTACAGCCTATTCCTAAGACAGCAATCTTCACAGCAGCAGGTAACCCCCGGAAAAACCGGATCAGATGGAGCCAGCCTGGCTATAGTGACGGTCTCCCCTGCCCTGGCCTTGCATGAAGCGCTACGAAAGATTCGCCGACCAGCTCGCCACCCTGATGACCTCCGGCGTACTCGCCCCCGGTGATCGCCTGCCCTCGGTGCGCAGCGCCAGCCAGACCCATGGCATCAGCCCGTCCACGGTGTTCCAGGCCTATTACCTGCTGGAGAGCCGCGGCCTGATTGAAGCCCGCGAGCGCTCCGGCTATTTCGTCCGCGAGCCGGCCCGATCACCTGACGCAGCGCCGCTGCTGGCGCCGTTGGAAGGCACCGAGGTCGCGGTCAGCGATCTGGTGTATTCGGTGCTGCAATCGTTGCAGGACCCGGGCATCGTGCCCTTCGGCTCGGCCTTTCCCAGCCCCGATCTCTTTCCCCTGGCGCGGCTGGCCCGCAGCATGGCCCATGGGCTGCGCGACCTGCCGGCCCAGGATCTCACCGCCTACGTCACCCCCGGCCATCCCGAGCTGCGCCGGCAGATCGCCCGGCGCTATGGCTTGGCCGGCATGCCCGAGGTCGGCGAAGAGCTGGTGATCACCCATGGCGCCCTAGAGGCCCTCAACCTGGGATTGCAGAGTCTGACCCGCCCCGGCGATCTGGTGGCGGTGGAAAGCCCGGCCTTCTACGCCAGCCTGCAGGTGCTGGAACGGCTGCAGCTCAAGGCGGTGGAGATTCCGGTCGATGCCGAGCGCGGCCTCAACCTGGATGCCCTGGAAGAAGCCCTGAGTCGTCTGCCGATCAAGGCCTGCTGGTTCATGAGCGGCTTGCAGAATCCCACTGGCGTCAGTCTCGACGACAGTGCCCAGCAGCGCCTCTATGGTCTGCTACAACACCATCAGGTCCCGCTGCTGGAAGACGACGTCTACGCCGAGCTCTACAGCGGCAGCGAACCGCACCGCCCGGTCAAGCGCTTCGATACCGACGGTCTGGTGCTGCACTGCGGCTCTTTCTCCAAGTGCCTCGCCCCCGGCTACCGCATCGGCTGGATCGCCGCCGGACGCCAGGCCGGCGCCGTCGCCCGGCTGCGGCTGATGACCACCATCACCCCCTCGATGCCGGCCCAGGCCGCCCTGGCGGACTATCTGCAGCACGGCGGCTACGATCGCCATCTGCGCCGGCTGCGGCTGACTCTCGACCGCCAGTGCCAGGCCATGCTGGCCGCGGCGCGCCGCTACTTCCCCGCCGAGACGCGGATCAGTCAGCCTCAGGGCGGTTACTTTCTCTGGTTCGAATTGCCCAGGCGCGTGGACAGCCTGGTGCTCTATCGCCAGGCGCTGGCCGAGGGTATCAGCCTGGCACCCGGACCGATCTTTTCCGCGCAACAGGGCTTTCGCCACTGCATCAGACTCAATTGCGGGCATCCCTGGGATGCCCGCAGCGAGGCAGCGATGGCAACGCTCGGCGAGTTGCTGAAGGCCTTCTAGAGGCCGCCGCGCACACTGCCCCGCCCACCAATGGCAGCGGGCAGGGACAGCGGCAGCAGCAGGGTGTCGAGCAGGGCGCTGCCGGGCAGGTCCAGTACCGGCCAGGCCGGAGCTTCGGCGCCGAAGCGCTCCTGGGCGCAGCAACCGCCCTGCAGGGCATAGAGATTTAGCCGGGTGCCGGCATAGACCACCGGCGCGCCGGGCTTGGCGGCGTCCAGGGTGCGCGCCGTGGCGCAGCCGCCGAGGGCCAGGACGGCCACCAGCAGCAGGCCGAGGCGCGCGACGGCCCTAGGTTCTATACGAAAACTGCCTGCGCTCGGTGATGCTGCGTTAAAAATCAGCTCGGAGTGCTCATTTACCATTCGTAAACTTCGCTTCCTCGCTGATTTTTGCCTTGCCTGACCTTCGCTCGGCGACTTTTCGTACAGAACCTAGTCATCACTGCCGGACAGATGATGTTCGCCCCAGCGCGGCAGCATGTCCTGGGGAATGCCCAGGGTGTTGAGGATGCGCGCCACCACGAAGTCCACCAGGTCGTCGAGGGTCTGCGGCTGGTGGTAGAAGCCTGGCGAGGCCGGCAGGATGGTCACGCCGAGGTTGGACAGCTTGAGCATGTTTTCCAGGTGGATGCTGGAAAACGGCGACTCGCGCGGCACCAGGATCAGCTGTCGCCGTTCCTTGAGCGCCACGTCGGCGGCGCGCTCGATGAGGTTGTTGCTGGCCCCGGTGGCGATGGCCGAGAGGGTGCCGGTGGAACAGGGGCAGACCACCATGGCCGCTGGAGCGCTGGAGCCGGAGGCTGGTGGCGCCATCCAGTCGCTCTGGCCGAACACCCGCACCTGGCCCGGCGCCGCGCCGGTGTACTCGGTGAGGAAGGCCTGCATGGCCTGGGGCTTGGGTGGCAGCACCACGTCGGTCTCGGTGGCCATCACCAGCTGCGCCGCCTTGGAAATGAGGAAATGCACCTCGCGCTCTTCCTGCACCAGGCAATCCAGCAGGCGCAGGCCGTACTGGGCACCGGAGGCGCCGGTCAGCGCCAGGGTGATGCGTTCCGGGCCGGCCATCAGGCGTGCTCCAGCGCTGCGGCCAGCTTGCCGTGCAGGCCGCCGAAACCGCCATTACTCATGATCACCACGTGGGTGGGCCCGTCCAGCTCGGCCTTGACGCGCGCGATGATGGCTTCGAGGGAGTCGCAGACCACGGCGGGCACGGCACAGGCCGCCGCGGTCCCGGCCAGGTCCCAGCCCAGATTCGGCGGGGCGTACCAGACCACGCTGTCGGCCTCGGTGACGCTGGCCGGCAGGCCGTCGCGATGGGCGCCCAGCTTCATGGAGTTCGAACGCGGTTCGATGACGGCGATGATCCGCTCGCGACCGACCCGGGCGCGCAGGCCCTGCAGGGTGGTAGCGATGGCGGTGGGATGATGAGCGAAGTCGTCGTAGACGGTCACGCCCCGCACCTCGGCGACCTTTTCCATGCGCCGCTTCACGCTACGGAATTCGCTCAAGGCGGCGACGCCAAGGCTTGGCACCACGCCCACGTGACGGGCCGCGGCCAGGGTGGCCAGGGCATTGGCCACGTTGTGCTGGCCGGTCAGTTCCCAGGCCACGGTGCCCTGCACCTCGCCGTCGAACAGCACCTCGAAGCGCGAGCCGTCCTCGGCCAGCAGGCGGGCCTGCCATTGGCCGCCTTCACCGGTGGTCTGCACCGGAGTCCAGCAGCCCATCTCCAGCACCCGCACCAGGGCCGTCTCGGCGGTGGGATGGATGATCAGACCAGTGCTGGGGATGGTCCGCACCAGATGGTGGAACTGCCGCTCGATGGCTGCCAGGTCCGGGAAGATGTCCGCGTGATCGTATTCCAGGTTGTTGAGGATGGTGGTCCGCGGCCGGTAGTGGACGAACTTGGATCTCTTGTCGAAGAAGGCGCTGTCGTATTCGTCGGCTTCCACCACGAAGAAGGGCGTACCACCCAGGCGCGCCGAGATACCGAAGTTCTGCGGCACCCCGCCGATTAGAAAGCCCGGACTCATGCCGGCGTGCTCCAGCACCCAGGCCAGCATGCTGGTGGTGGTGGTCTTGCCGTGGGTTCCGGCGACGGCCAGCACCCAGCGCCCCTGCAGGACATGCTCGGCCAGCCACTGGGGACCGGAGACATAGGGCAGCCCCTTGTCCAGCACGTATTCCACCGCCGGGTTACCGCGCGACAGGGCGTTGCCGATCACCACCAGGTCCGGCGCCGGATCGAGTTGCGCCGGATCGTAACCCTGGGTCAGCTCGATGCCCTGGGCTGCCAACTGGGTGCTCATGGGCGGATAGACGTTGGCATCGGAGCCGGTCACGCGATGGCCGGCTTCCTTGGCCAGCACCGCGAGCGACCCCATGAAGGTGCCGCAGATACCGAGGATGTGGATGTGCATGAAAGACGGGCTCCGCTACGGATTTGAACGGCGGCAAGGTTAGCACGGGGGGCCACGCGGCCGGAGCGATGGCCGTCGCGGATCCCCCTGGGTAACGGTAGCGAAGTCGCCATGGATTTCGATTAGAGTGCGATAAGCATCGCGGCTAGCCGGATGCCTGTGCACCTTCGTAGGTCCGTTCGCCCTAATGACAACCACAAGAGGTCGACCATGCTCAAACGCCTGCTGATCACTGCTGCAACCCTCTCCTTCGCCGGACTGGCCCTCGCCGCCGCACCGGCCAAGGTCGCCGACACCACCCTGGGCAAGGTGCTCGTCGACGCCAAAGGCATGACGCTCTACACCTTCGCCAAGGACAGCGCGGGCAAGTCCGCTTGTAATGGCGGCTGCGCCCAGAACTGGCCGCCGCTCAAGGCCGACGCCGGAGCCAAGGCCGCCGATGGCTACAGCCTGGTGACCCGTGACGACGGTAGCCAGCAGTGGGCCTACCAGGGCAAACCGCTCTACACCTGGGTCAAGGACAGCAAGCCGGGCGATACCACTGGCGAAGGCTTCAATCAGGTCTGGCACGTCGCCAAGCCCTGAGCTCAAGGCGCTGTCCTGCGACCCGGGCAGCGCCTTATTCATCGCATAGATTAATATTTTAAAATCATTCATTTATAATGATAAATGAGCTCCCCTAGGCTAGGGTCATTCCTTCCCGGAGCCCTACCATGCCTCTTGCCCTACCCCAGGGATGCAAGCCCCTGAGCCAGCTGAGCCGCCCGCTGGACGTCATCCGCCAGTTCACCCCCAACTGGTTCGCCGTGACCATGGGCACCGGCATCCTGGCCCTCGCCTTGGCCGCCTTTCCCATACCCCTCCCGGGACTGCACCAGATCGCCGAGGGCCTCTGGCTGCTCAACGCGCTGCTGTTCGTGCTGTTCGCCGGGCTCTATGCCACTCGCTGGCTACTGTTCTTCGACGAGGCGCGGCAGATCTTCGCCCATGCGACCGTCTCCATGTTCTTCGGCACCATCCCCATGGGGCTGGCGACGCTGATCAATGGCCTACTGCTGTTCGGCCTGCCGCGCTGGGGTGAGGCCGTACTGCCCCTGGCCGTCGGGCTCTGGTGGCTGGATGCGGCCATGGCGCTAGCCTGCGGAGTGTTGATCCCCTACCTGATGTTCACCCGCCAGGAACACCGCATCGATCAGATGACCGCCGTCTGGCTGCTGCCCGTGGTGGCCGCTGAGGTGGCCGCCGCCAGCGGCGGGTTATTGGTGCCGCACCTGGCGGCTGGCGAGCAATTCACGGTGCTCATCGCCAGCTATGTGCTGTGGGCCTACTCGGTGCCCGTCGCCCTGAGCTTGCTGGTGATCCTGCTGCTGCGCCTGGCGCTGCACAAGTTGCCGCCGGCCAGCATGGCGGCGTCGAGCTGGCTGGCGCTGGGCCCGATTGGCACCGGTGCCCTGGGCCTGTTGGTATTGGGCGCCGACGCCCCCGCGGTGTTGACGGTCCATGGCCTGGCGGTGGTGGGCGAGGTCGTTCGGGGCCTGGGGCTGCTGGGCGCGGTGCTGCTGTGGGGCCTGGGTCTCTGGTGGTTGGCGCTCGCGCTGCTGATCACCGGGCGCTATGCCCGCCAGGGGATGCCCTTCAACCTGGGTTGGTGGGGCTTCACCTTTCCCCTAGGCGTCTATGCGCTGACCACCCTGCGCCTGGGCGAGGCCCTGGCCGCGCCCTTCTTCACCGGCCTGGGTGCAGCACTGGTGGTGGCACTGGTCCTGCTGTGGACCCTGGTCGCCAGCCGCACCCTGGCCGGCGCCTACCGCGGCGGGCTGTTCGTCTCGCCCTGCATCGCCCATCTCTGCCAGAAGGCGACGCGTTAGAGCCTGTTCAAAGGCGCGCGAGCTAGAGACAAACAAGGCCTAGGCGGCCCCGCGAAAATAGCTGAGGAAGCGGACCGGGCTCGCGCTCGAGTTTATAACTGGTAAATGAACATTCTGACCGGGCTGGCGACCCAGGCCATTTTCAACGCCGTTTGGCCGACGCGCAGTAGCCTTTGAACAGGCTCTTAGTCCTGCGGGCGCTGCAGACCGTGCTGATGCAGCCACCGATAGAGGGTATTGCGACTCACCCCGAGCCGCTTGGCCGCGCGGGTCATCTGCCAGTGGCAATCCTCCAGCACCGCGCGCAGCTCCTCCCGGGCACTGTCGACCGGTGCCCGGTCAGCCGGGACGCGGGGCGCCGTGGTACGACAGTCGGCCGGTAGTTCGTCCAGGCCGATCTGGCCGTCTTCGCTCAGGGCCACCAGGGTGCGCAGCACGGTGCGCAACTGGCGGACGTTGCCGGGCCAGGGCTGGGCCAGCAGGCAGGCGCGCGCCGCGGGATCGAGGTGGATGGGCTCGCCGCGTGCCTCTTCGGCCAGCAATTGGTCGAGCAGCGCGTCACGGTCGCTGCGGTCGCGCAGCGCTGGCAGGGTCACCACCAGGCCGCGCAGGCGGTAGTAGAGGTCTTCGCGAAAGCTGCCGGCCGCCACCAGGGCGTCCAGGTCGCGGTGGCTGGCACTGATCAGTCGCAGGTCCAGAGCCCGTGGTGCGCCGCCGCCCAAGGGGACCACCTGACGTTCTTCCAGCACCCGCAACAGGCGCGTCTGCAGCGCCAGCGGCATGTCGCCGATTTCGTCGAGAAAGAGGATGCCGCCGTCGGCCTGTTGCAGCTTGCCGGCCATGCCTTCCTTGCGCGCTCCAGTGAAGCTGCCGCCGCGATAGCCGAACAACTCGCTCTCGATGAGCGTTTCCGGGATGGCCGCGCAATTGAGGGCGACGAAGGCCTTGCCGGCGCGACTGCTGGCACGGTGCAGGGCGCTGGCAAAAGCCTCCTTACCGGTGCCGGTCTCGCCGTGCAGCAGCACCGGTACATCACGCTCCAAGACCTTGAGCGCCCGGGCGAAATCCCTTGCCAGCGCCGGATCGCCCAGGCAGATGCCGCTGGGTGCGGAAGGCTTGGGCACCGCCACCGGGGAGACCGGACGCACCTGAGGCCCACGCACCAGGCCATGGAAGCCCTGCCCCTGGCGTCCGCGCAGCGCCCAGCAGGCGCTGGGTTGCGGTCGGGCGCGCTCCAGCAGGTCGTCGAGGCGCAGCTCGAACAGGTCCGTCATCGCCTGCCCCACCACCGCCGCGCGGGCCAGGCCGAGCAACATCAAGGCGGTCTCGTTGGCGGCGCTGATGCGCCCTTCGCCATCGAAGGCCAGCAGCCCTTCGCTGAGCAGACCGACATAGGCCGCCTGGGCATGGAAGCGCAGCAGATAGCCGTCGGCGTAGCGGTCGAGGAAATAGCAGCTCTCGATCAGCTTGGCCGAGAGATTGACCAGCGCCATGGTGTGGAACTGCCCCTGGCGCGAGGCTTCCTGGCGGGCGGTGGAAACGTCCAGCACCGCCAGCAGCTCGCCGGCCGGATCGAACACCGGGCTGGCCGAGCAGGTGAGCTGGGTATGGCGGCTGCGGAAGTGTTCGTCGCGATGGATGGTCAGTGCCTGGCGTTCCACCACGCAGGTACCGATGCCATTGGTGCCTTCGCACGCCTCGCTCCAGTCGGCGCCCAGCCAGAGGCCGGCTTGCTGGAAGATCTCGCGCTCGGCCTCGGCGGTCACGCAGTCGAGGATCAGGCCACGGGCATCGGTGAGCAGCACGGCATGGCCAGCGCCGCCCAGTTGCTGGTGCAACGAATTCATCTGGCCACGGGCGATGTGCAGGACGCGCTGCTGGCGCTCGCGGTGCTCGTCGAAACGCGCGCGTTCCAATACCCAGGGCGCCATGCGGGCGGCCGGATCCAGATGATGCTCGTCGAGACAACGCCGCCAGGAACGGGCGATGGCTGGATCGCTGGCGGGGCCATCGAGGACGGCGCCGCGGGCGAGGTCGAGCACCTGGCTGGCATGCCGATCGGACGGGGTGGCGGGCATTGTAATTATCCTCCGCGGGGCGTCTGCGGTCTCCAGCATAGGCCAAATCGGCGGGACTGGGCACTCTGTCACCCTCAGGTGACAGGCTGTCACGGCGAGGGATTACACCTCTGTCACAGTGACAGGTGACCGCACCGCCTGCTGCCACGCAAAAGTCCGTCACCATGCGGGTTAGCCGGACTTGGCCCGTGCCTTGCTGCAAGAGGGAGCGCCGCTCTTCCTAACAAAAACAACCAGGAGACCCACCATGCGCTATGCAGCCCCCGGCACCCAAGACGCCCTCGTCACCCTGCAAGCCCGCTACGGCAACTACATCGGCGGCGAATTCGTCGCCCCGGTGAAGGGCCAGTACTTCACCAACACCTCGCCGGTGAACGGCTCGGTGATCGGTGAATTCCCCCGCTCCGACGCCGCCGACATCGAGCGCGCCCTGGACGCCGCCCATGCCGCCGCCGATGCCTGGGGCCGCACCTCGGTGCAGGAACGCTCGCTGATCCTGCTCAAGATCGCCGACCGCATCGAACAGAACCTGGAAAAACTCGCCGTCGCCGAAACCTGGGACAACGGCAAGGCCGTGCGCGAGACGCTCAATGCCGACGTGCCCCTGGCCGCCGACCACTTCCGCTATTTCGCCGGCTGCATCCGCGCCCAGGAAGGCACCGCCGCCGAAATCAACGACACCACCGCCAGCTACCACTTCCACGAACCCCTGGGCGTGGTCGGCCAGATCATCCCCTGGAACTTCCCGCTGCTGATGGCCGCCTGGAAACTGGCCCCGGCGCTGGCCGCCGGCAACTGCGTGGTGCTCAAGCCCGCCGAGCAGACCCCGCTGTCCATCACCCTGTTCGTCGAACTGGTCGGTGACCTGCTGCCGCCCGGCGTGCTCAACGTGGTGCAGGGCTATGGCAAGGAGGCCGGCGAGGCCCTGGCCACCAGCACCCGCATCGCCAAGATCGCCTTCACCGGCTCCACCCCGGTGGGTTCGCACATCCTCTCCTGCGCGGCCAAGAACATCATCCCCAGCACCGTGGAGCTGGGTGGCAAGTCGCCCAATATCTATTTCGAAGACATCATGCAGGCCGAGCCGAGCTTCATCGAGAAGGCCGCCGAAGGTCTGGTACTGGGCTTCTTCAACCAGGGCGAGGTCTGCACCTGCCCGTCCCGCGCCTTGGTGCAGGAATCCATCTACGCCCCCTTCATGGAGGCGGTGATGAAGAAAATCGCCCAGATCAAGCGCGGCGATCCGCTGGACACCGATACCATGGTCGGCGCCCAGGCCTCCCAGCAGCAGTTCGAGAAGATCGTCTCCTACCTGGAGATCGCCCGTCAGGAAGGCGCAGAATTCCTTACCGGCGGCAACGTCGAGAAACTGCAGGGCGACCTGGCCAGCGGCTATTACATCCAGCCGACCCTGCTCAAGGGCCACAACAAGATGCGCGTCTTCCAGGAAGAGATCTTCGGCCCGGTGATCGGCGTGACCACCTTCAAGGACGAAGCCGAGGCCCTGGCCATCGCCAACGACACCGAGTTCGGCCTCGGCGCCGGCGTCTGGACCCGCGACATCAACCGCGCCTACCGCATGGGTCGCGGCATCAAGGCCGGTCGCGTCTGGACCAACTGCTACCACCTCTACCCCGCCCACGCCGCCTTCGGTGGCTACAAGAAATCCGGCGTCGGCCGGGAAACCCACAAGATGATGCTCGACCACTACCAGCAGACCAAGAATCTGCTGGTCAGCTACGACATCAACCCGTTGGGCTTCTTCTAAGAGCGGCCAGCAAGGCGTCAGGCGCAGCCTCCAGACGGCTGCGCAGGCGCCAGAGCCGCTCCTAGTACGACGCCTGGATCGCGCGCCCCAGCAGGAAGTCGGGGTGCGCCTCCTACCTGACCTGGATCAACACCCGCTCCCCGTGGATGGCCGACGCTAGACGCAAGGCCACCCGCGGTGGACCGGTGCATCCCGGCGCAGGCTCCGTCTGGCTTCATCCACGCATCATGTATCCATGAGGGACTCGTCATGCCTAAAACAATGAAAGCCGCCGTCGTCACCGCCTTTGGCCAACCCCTGGAAATCCGCGAAGTCGAGGTGCCCACCCCGGGCGCCGGCCAGGTACTGGTCAAGATCGCCGCCAGCGGCGTCTGCCATACCGACCTGCATGCCGCCGAGGGCGACTGGCCGGTCAAGCCCAATCCACCCTTCATCCCCGGCCATGAGGGCGTCGGCCATGTGGTGGCGGTCGGTGCCGGGGTCACCCACGTCAAGGAAGGCGACCGCGTCGGGGTGCCCTGGCTGTATTCCGCCTGCGGTCATTGCGAGCACTGTCTGGGCGGTTGGGAAACCCTTTGCGAATCCCAGCAGAACACCGGTTATTCAGTGAACGGCGGCTTCGCCGAATACACCCTCGCCGATGCCGGTTATGTCGGCCGCCTGCCGGACAATGTCGGTTTCGTCGAGATCGCGCCCATCCTCTGCGCCGGGGTCACCGTCTACAAGGGCCTGAAGATGACCGACACCAAGCCCGGCAACTGGGTGGTGATCTCCGGCATCGGCGGGCTCGGCCACATGGCGGTGCAGTACGCCCGGGCCATGGGCCTGAACGTGGCGGCGGTGGACGTGGACGACAAGAAGCTCGACCTCGCCCGCCGGCTGGGCGCCGAGGTGACGGTCAACGCCCGCCAGCAGGACCCGGCCGCCTACCTGAAGAAAGAGATCGGTGGCGCCCACGGCGCCCTGGTCACGGCGGTCTCGCCCAAGGCCTTCGAACAGGCCATCGGCATGACCCGCCGCGGCGGCACCATCGCCCTCAACGGCCTGCCACCGGGCGACTTCCCGCTGTCGATCTTCGACATGGTGCTCAACGGCACCACGGTGCGCGGCTCCATCGTCGGCACCCGCCTGGACCTGCAGGAGGCGCTGGACTTCGCCGGCGAGGGCAAGGTCAAGGCCACGGTGAGCGCCGAGCCCCTGGAGAACATCAACGCCATTTTCTCCCGCATGCATGAAGGCGGCATCGAGGGGAGGGTGGTGATCGATATGGCGCTCGGATAAAGAAAGCTCACGATCTCGCGAGCTAGAGCCAACCAAGGCGAAACTGCCCGAGGAAGCGGAGTTTACAAAAGGTAAATGAGCATTCCGAGGGCAGTTTCAACGCAGGTTGGCCGACGCGCAGCAGATCGTGACCAGTCCGACACTCCCGCGCCGGGATAGGCGCGGGAGTGAACCTTTGTCCTACCTCGACCTCTGAGCGGCTGGCGATTTTTCCCCGTGTCGATCTCGACCAGGCCACAAAACCCGGTCTCGACTGCCCTTATAATCGCCGCTGGACCCTCGCACACTCGGTAGGCACGCCCATGGAATTCAACCCGATCGACCTGATCCTGCACCTCGACGTCTACCTCAGCGGCCTGGTCGCCCAATACGGCGCCTGGATCTACGCCATCCTCTTCGCCGTGATCTTCTGCGAGACGGGTCTGGTGGTCACGCCCTTCCTGCCAGGGGACTCCCTGCTGTTCATCGCCGGCGCCCTGTCCGCCCTCGGCAACATGGACCCCTATCTGCTGGCGGGCCTGCTGATGTTCGCCGCGGTGGCGGGCGACAGCACCAACTACCTGATCGGCCGCTTCGCCGGGGACAAGCTGTTCAGCAATCCCCACTCCAAGGTGTTCCGCCGCGACTACCTGCTGCGCACCCAGGCCTTCTACGAGCACCACGGCGGCAAGACCATCACCCTGGCGCGCTTCCTGCCCATCATTCGCACCTTCGCCCCCTTCGTCGCTGGCGTGGGGCGCATGCACTATCCCTACTTCCTCGGCTACAGCGTGCTCGGTTCGCTGCTGTGGGTCGGCGGCCTGGTGAGCCTGGGCTACTTCTTCGGCAACGTGCCCTTCATCAAGCAGAACCTCACCCTCATGGTGCTGGCCATCATTGGCATTTCCCTGCTGCCGATGATCCTCGGCTTGATCAAGAGCCGGCGCGCCGCGGTGCAGAGCGGGGCCTGAGTCCTTGGGCTTCTGGCGCACCTGGCGCGAGCGGCGCCTGCTGCAGCGGGTGGCCATCGCCGACGAACTCTGGGCGCGCCTGCACCAGCGCCTGCCCATCCTCGATGGCCTGACCGCTGATGAGGACGTCTGGCTGCGCGAACACTGTGTGCTGTTCCTCGCCGAAAAGCGCCTGACGCTGCTCGAAGGCCTGGAACTGGACGACGGTGACCGCCTGCTACTGGCCGCCCAGGCCCTGCTGCCCCTGCTGCACCTACCGGAAGCCGCGCTCTACCCGAACGTGCGCGAGATCGTCGTCTACCCGGACACCTTCGTCAGTCCCCAGCGCTATCGCGACGAGGGCGGCCTCGAACATGAGTGGGACGATGAACGCGACGGCGAGGCTTGGGATCGCGGCCAGGTGATCCTGGCCTGGCCCGGCGTCCAGGCCAGCGGCGGCTGGGAGGCCTACAACCTGGTCATCCACGAATTCGCCCACCTCATCGACCTGCTCGCCGGTGGCCTGTGCAACGGCCAGCCGCCGCTGCACGAGGGCATGCCCCAGGCCGCCTGGACCCAGGCCCTGCAAAGTGCCTACGACGACCTCAACCGCCAACTCGAAGCCGACCCGGAGGCGGAGACCGCGCTCGATCCCTACGCCGCGGAGAGCCCCGAGGAATTCTTCGCCGTCGCCTGCGAGTACTTCTTCAGCGCGCCCGACGTGCTCGACGAGCACTATCCGCAGGTCTACTGGCAGTTCCAGCAGCTGTTCCGCCAGGATCCACGTACCCGTCTCGCCGCCAGCCTGGCGAGCGTGCAACAGCCGGCAACCCCGGGGTCCGAGGCTCGAACCCCGCTCTGAAAGCGCCTATACTCCCGGCCACTTTTCCCAACCGACTAGAGGGACCCATTCATGAGCTACAGCAAGATTCCCGCCGGCAAAGACCTGCCGAACGACATCTACGTCGCCATCGAGATTCCGGCCAACCACGCGCCGATCAAGTACGAGATCGACAAGGACAGCGACGCCCTCTTCGTCGACCGCTTCATGGCCACCCCCATGTTCTACCCGGCCAACTACGGCTACATCCCCAACACCCTGGCCGATGATGGCGATCCCCTGGACGTGCTGGTGGTGACCCCCTACCCGGTCGCCCCCGGTGCCGTGATCCGCGCCCGTCCGGTCGGCGTGCTGCACATGACCGACGAAGCCGGTGGTGACGCCAAGCTGATCGCCGTCCCCCATGACAAGCTGACCGTGCTCTACAAGGACGTGCAGGAATACACCGATCTGCCGGCCCTGCTGCTGGAGCAGATCAAGCACTTCTTCGAGAACTACAAGGATCTGGAGAAGGGCAAATGGGTCAAGGTCGAAGGCTGGGGCAATGCCGACGCCGCCCGCGCCGAGATCACCAAGGCCGTGGCCGCCTACAAAGGCTGATCCGCGTCCCGCTCGAAAAGCCCGGTTCGCCGGGCTTTTCCGTTTCTGGATGTCACCTCGGCCATCCCGGGCTTCCTATCCGGCGGCAAAGCGACTACCCTGCACACCTCGTCGCCATCCGCGACCCCGCGGCGATCCGCCATCTGCCGATCGCCGCCCGAGGCCAAGGCCTCTTTCTCACCTGCCCGGCAAGGGCAACCCGGGCGGGCCGGGCTCACCAAAAATCAGCTCAACCCGCCCCCGAAAGCCGGCCACAAGCCGGCTTTTTTGTTATCCGAAGAAATCCATCGACATCCAAGCAGGCTAGCAACCACGCGGCTTACAGCTTAGCATTCGTCCAAGGACATCCACCGAGAACCTACAAAATCCACGCCCAAGGTGTGGGTCAGAATGTGGGTCCAGGGGTGTGGGTTAGAGGAGGAACAATGGGTAAGCTGACCAGTAAGACCGTGGAGTCGATCGTCAAAGCTGCAACGCCAGGCAAGACCAACGATGGCGACGGCCTCTACTTCCAGGTCTCAAAGAGCGGCGGCACAAGCTGGATCTTCCGCTATAAACTCGACGGCCGAAGCCGCGAAATGGGGCTAGGCCCCTTCCCTGCCGTTACCCTCAGCCAAGCCCGCCAGCTGGCCGCCGACCAGCGCAAGCTCCTTGCCTTAGGAAGCGACCCACTCGCAGCTCGCGATGCTGCAAAGCAAGCCAAGCGCGAGGCAGAGCGCCAAGCCGCAGCACGTCGCATTACGTTCGAGGATCTGGCTCGCGACTACCAGCAGGCACATGGGGGCAGCTGGTCTGAAAAATGGCGGAAAGGCTGGCTACGTAAGCTGGAGCTCTACGCCTTCCCAAGCATGGGTAAATTGCCTGCGGACGCCATAGGTACTGACCAAGTGCTGGCTGTCTTGCGCCCCATCTGGGCGACCAAGACTCGCACCGCCGATGAAGTCCGCGGCCAGATCGAACAGATACTGGATGCAGCCAAAGCCCGGCGCCTACGCGAGGGGGAAAATCCTGCCCGCTGGCGCGGTCATCTAGACAACCTGCTCAGCAAAGCAGAGAAAAAGAAAGCCAGGCAGCGCCAGCACTTCCCAGCACTGCAATGGCAAGACACCCCAAAGCTGATAGCTGCCCTGGCCAAAATCGAGACGCGTGACGCCGTCGCCGCCAGGCTGCTGATCCTAACTGGCGCGCGACACCACATGATCCAACATGCTCAATGGTCTGAATTCGACCTCAAAGCAGAAGCCTGGGCTCTACCTGCTGAGCGAATGAAGATGCGGAAACGCTTCGTCATCCCTCTGCCACGTCAGGCAATCGAAATGCTGGAGATACTGAATAATAATCATTCGACATATCTATTTCCCGGACGGGGAAAGAGCGGCGTCATGCACAGCAATGCAATACGCAATCTGCTGCACAAGCTGGGGTATGAAGACATCACAAGACACGGCTTCCGGTCCACCTTTCGGGACTGGGCAAACGAGTGCACAAGCTACCCAAGAGAGGTTTGCGAGCTTGCGCTTGCCCACGATGAGCGCGATCAGACGGAGGCAGCCTATTCACGGTCCGATCTTCTCGAAAAACGCAGAGCGCTGATGACGGACTGGGCAAATTTTTGCACAAATTTGCAATGACGCAGCAAACACGACACTAGCAATACGACAAATCTAGCTGTGCCGTCAGGAGACGGCGCTAGGCCGCAAGGTTCTGGCCTATACCGTCTACAGCGGCCCCCGGGAAACGACCAGCCGGCTCAAGCAATCGCTTGAGCCGGCTGGTCTGAAGGTAGCGGTACTGCGTGCCTCGGTGGACACAGCCCGCGCGAGGATTGGATTCTCGACCAAGTAGATCGTGGCGTCGGCGTGCTGATCACTAACCGGGAGCTGGCGAAGTCTGGGCTGGATCTGCTGGACTTCCCGACCATCGTCTTCCTGCAGCAGGCAACGCGACGGTCGTGTCGGATCGGTCAGAAGCAGGCGGTACGAGTGCTGTTCTTCCGCTATGCCGGCAGCTCGCAGATCACCTGCCTGCAGCTGATGGCCAAGAAGATCGCAGTGGCTCAAAGCACGTCGGGAGACGTTCCAGAGTCAGGGCTCGTTGCGTTGAGCCAGGATGGTGATTCGGTCGAGATGGCATTGGCTAGGCAATTGGTCAACGGAGGAAATTTAGCTCCTCTTAGGAGATGCCCTCCTTCGCTGGTCTGACTGATCACCTACAAGCGCTCCATCATACGGATCAGACCGACCTTCAAATATTTGTATTTTCTTACGCATAATTTTGTGTATCATGAGTTTGCGCGTGCCATACCTATGACCAAGCTAAATACTTTGATCGCACCGACACGACAACCGAATTGACTTAGACGATCACACTTACCTAACGCTAATTGATGAATTGAGGCCACAGCGCATGAGTGCACTCCTAGACCGGGCTGAACAGGCGGTGTCCGCTACAGCAATGGTTCGAGGCTTTAGCGCGAAATTGAAGGAGGTTACCAGTGGTGAGGTCACTCACCTGGTGATTTTCAAGGACAACGAGCCGGCTGCAGTGTTGGTAGGAGTAGAGACCTATCAAGCTCTGCAAGACGAACTCGAAGACCTACGTGCTGAACGCCTCGCCATTGAGCGCCTTTCCACCTTGGACAAACAGAAGACAGTGAGCCTTGAGGACATGGAGGCTCGCTTCGAATAGGCGAAGGCTGATGAAATGGAGCGTTCGGTTTCACCCTGATGTCGAGCAAGATCTCGTCCAGCTAGGCAAAGCTGAGGCGAGAAGGGTACTGAAAGTCATCCGGGAGCGGATCGCTGAAGGTGAACCTGAAAAAATTGGCAAGCCGCTCCGTGGTGCCCTCGCAGGGTATCGAAGGATCAGAACCGGCGATGTACGCATCGTTTACAGGATTGAAGGCACAGAAATCATACTGGTTCTATGCGTAGGGGCCAGACGTGACGACGAGGTTTACGAGGCTGCCAATAGAAGAGTCTGAAGAGATTCCCCGCTTCGGCGGGGTTTCTTTTGTCTATAGCTCACCGACCACACACCGCTCGTCGCACTAGATGGCTGCTAGCTGCAAAAATTTCCGAAAGAGACGGCCAACGTTCGGGAGCAACGTCTTGAGAACGACAGCTCTCGACCCATTGCAGACCTTCGCGTGGGGCGGCAATCGGCCAAAAGTAGCCAGTCGCAGGGTCTAGTAAAACCGGCGCGATTCAAACCTCGGAAACTCGCCGGGCACGCGGTAACCGCTTGAACAGAAGGTGGCAATCTGCTATTGCACATCAGGCCGATTGTCCATGTTAGGAACGGACACATGCGACCAATATCGATCAATGCCCACCAGCTAGCGGCTGCGCTGCCCAAGATACAACCTGGCCTGCAGAAATATAGTGCCATCCAAGCGCTGGTAAAGGCGGACACCACAGGGTTCAAAGACCCAATATTAAGGCGATCGTACAATGGCTTTTACCGTGTACGACGCGGCCAGCTATGGCAGTCAGCCTACTTCCACCTCATGCACCAGACTCAAGAACATGGGTATGGCTTCTCGGAAGTTTTCACAGCATTGCATCGCACCACAGGCAGGTATGAAGCTTCATTCGCCAGTAAGCTGGTAGCAACACTGGATACTTCTCAGCCCGTCATTGATTCAGTGGTACTGAAAAACCTTGGCTGCAAACTCCCAACCGCGACATCGACACAGCGCTTGCAGAACATTGTGGCTCTCTATAGTGATCTGCAGCAGAACGTTCAAAGCTTCCTATCATCGGCTGAAGGTCGCGCTTTGGTTGGCCAGTTCAAAGTCTCGTTCCCTCACCATACAATTTCTGACGAAAAGGCGGTCGACCTTGTGCTTTGGCAGATGCGCTAGCCATGGTCAGCAATGGGTCGGATAGCGACGGCCAGAAGCGGAAGTCGACGAGCGACCGCTACCGACCCGAAGCTGCCGTTGCCGTGGGCAGCTAGGGGCTAGGAGCAGCCGGTCGCTAGTCAGGCCTCTACCCAAAAACTCGTGTTACAAGCAGAGTTGATGTGTGGTTGCCCAGTGTTTTGTTGTGAGCTAAGTTGCCTGCGACATTTGAAAGATGGCCCTCATGGAATCGGAGATTCTGGTAGGGTGTGATTATCTGGAGGCAATCTTTGGCGTGTACCTGGCATATCGTTTTGTCATCCCGCGGAGTGTCGGGTCACGGCACACAGAACTTTCTCTGGCAAAACGGCCCTGTCTACATCATGGACAATCACCGGGCCGCCTGGTGGTGCTGGCTACGACACATAGTGCCCGGCGAACCGATTGACCTTTTTCATATCGATCGACACACCGATACGCTGACTAGCAATTTGCTGCTCTGGAAGCAAAGCTTACCTACACAAATGCATGGTGTTTCTCTACAGGACTATCTGGGTTACCGAACCGAAGTGAACGGCTTTGATACGGTGACGATTCGATGGGATAACTACCTCAGCCTCTTCCTCGAATATGAGCAAGCGAACCTCGGAAGTGTTTTCTTCGCGACGCATGGGGACGGTGATGCCCCTAATCTCATCTCAGGCTCGTGGCGGGACATCGTTCCCTGGGAGTTGCCTGCCAATTTCGACTTCTACTTGAGTCAGGGAAATAACTGGATCGTTAATGTTGACTTGGATTATTTCTTTTGCGAAATGGACGATGGGAGCTGCCAGCGCTTTCTGGCTGAGAATTATGTGCGAGACCTATGTTTGGCGATCAAGAGGAACCTGGACAATGGTCGGATCAAGGTTCTGACGATTTGCCTAACACCTGATGATGATGGCTTTAGCGGTGGATGGGCCTCTGCGGAGACGCTGTGTGCCGAAGTCTGCCAGTACTTAGGGATCTACGACTTCCGGTTACCTTCTTGAAAGACTCACGAGTCATGACCAATCAATCACAGTCGCAAGCGCAAGGCGTCTGGATATTCGAAGAGCAGGATGCCGAAGGCTTTTCCACAGGGCGAACTGCTGCCTTTGAAGGGGTAGCGCTGCAGCCACTGAAGTACGCCGACCTTGTCAACATGAAGCTTGACCGTCCAGTCACCATCCCGCTGAGCTGGTCCGGGGCTCGCGTCGTCAAAAGTGACATACCAGATCTATCTGTTGCGGAGCTGGCTAACATCAACACCACGCTGGAAAGCACCTTTACGAATAGAGCGATTGGCCTTGTCCGCGGTGGTTGGCTGCCATCCGGACTGGCCCTACGGGACAACATGGTGGTGATGCCTGATCGTTGCACAATCAGTGATCTGGCGGAGCGTTATAGAGACGGGCAAAAGATCCGTCATGGAAATGATTTCCTTGATATTTTTCAAGACAAGCCTATACAAATCAATCCTGGGTTATATGCCATGGAGGGCAACAAGCGACAATTGCCAACCGCTGAGCAAGTGGCGGATCAGTGGGCCGAGGCCTGCAGAAAAGTCCGGGCGGCGCTGCCTGACGCCCAGCTCACTCCGGACTCGGCAGTACAAGGTATTGCAGGACTCTTGGACGAGATGCGCGAGAACATGGTGCGCAAAGTCCAGTTTCTGTGCCGGGTAGCTCCCATGCTGCAGTCACCAGTCAGTAGACGTCGCCGTCCGCTAGTTTGGCGTCAGGTACTTGAAGTAGCCCAGTGCTGTGGCTTGCCCCGACACACGCTGGTCGTGCTTGCTGCGATGAGCATTATCTGCGTCAACAATGGCGCCGGCCCTGCGAAACGCCTGATCAAACCCTCGGCGAAGTATTCCGCCGAGGATGCCCACAATGCCTTAGCGGATCTACGAGCACTCGAGTTGCTCTGCCATTTCTACGCACTCCTTCCCCAAGAGAACATCATGCTCTGTACGGGGGACAAGAATCTGGCGCTTTTCTGGGCAGGTATGCGTGCTTCTGACTTTGCGTACGAAAGCAATGGGGCCATGAGCTACAAGCTTTCGCCACTCGATGCCCTGTTGCCCCATGTCACTCCCGACCTATGGGAGGCCTATACGCAGGGGTAACTCGCCACAGGCATTGTCGGTAGCCTGTGGATCTGGAGCACTGATAGTCGGAAGCCGTAGAGCGCAACAGGCTGAGGTCGGGCCATTAAAGCCAGGACTATTCAGTGAGCTATCGGGCAGGCCTTCATCTAGACATCGCCACCCCAAAATCTGGCCTCAGAGACAGCACTTTTTGTACTTAATGCCGCTTCCGCAAGGACACGGGTCGTTGCGTCCATACTTCTTAGGAGCGAGCGCCCTTTCCATCGTCTTAATAGCCCTTCCGAATGGAGAAGAAGGCTTCATGTCTTTGGTTAACTCATCCATCTCAGGGGATCGTTCCCAAGGGAAACTGAGCGTGATTCCGAATTGGATTTCGCCCTTGAGCCCCACAGACACCCCGTACCAATGTGCAGCCCGCTGAGCGTACTTTCGTTTGGCGCAGTGCACCTCCAGAGATCTGACGGCCTCTTGGCTGGGTGCAGGATTGCAATGGAAGCAAATCCCCGTACCCGGCTCAGACATTCCCAGTACGAAGTCATGCCGTTTGCCATCCATCTTTGTCATGTTGGTCAAGCCTTCGATGGCCTTATGAACCGTCTTGCACGATTCCTCCCCCATAGACAGCAGAGTAAACCCCAGCTCAAGAACCGCAGGATCAGGCAGGCGCTCGATCTGCTCAATCAATCGCTCGTAAAACGTCCCCCTCATCTTGGTGAGGATGCCTTCAGGGACTCGCTTGCCGGGGAGACCTTCCCGCCGAACAGTCATCGCGGTGTCCAAATCCGCTGCGATAGAGTCCTCCATCATTACTAGGTTGTATTCGTCATCGAGCCAAAGGTTGCACCGCAGATGGTAGGCAAGAGCGGTGAGCTCGTGCCCCATCATCAGCTTATGTGACGCCTCAAGGCGCATTCGGACGTAGCTCAGAAAACGCAACGGTGTATCCAGCATCTCTGCTAGTACATCCAGCAAAAATACATCCATCACGAAGGGCGGGCGAACAATCTCATCAGAGTTATATTTTAGGTACTGGCTGGCTTGAAACGCTAGTGCAGGGTAGTGATCGGACACCACGCAAAATGGGTAGATTTCCTTAATCTGCTTCGGTAGCACGACAGCCTGGCCACGATCATCTTCGAGCCTGCATTTTCCGGAGTTAATAGCCGCGGCGCACTCCGCCCCTTGGTCATAGGCCTTCTGAATCGCTGCGGCGAAGTCAGCCTTAATTTGCCCATCGTTACCTTTGCGGGCAGCTAGGGTTAATTTCTTAGCTTTTGCCTGAACGATGATGATCCGGTCACCAAAAACAACCAGTACGTCCGCTTCTGCAACAATCCGCCTGCCCTCAAATAGATTGACGTTGGTATAGACACCGTCCTTTCCAAAGATGGAGGCGAGGCGGCGCTGAGAAAACTGTTCGGTGAAGGCTCCTCGATTGTCCGAAGCCTGTTGCTTGTAGTTTTTATCCTGGTTCATCCAGAAGAAAGGCGACTCGTAGAGCGCTTCGTAGACTGAGTAGTGAGAGAACAGCAACACTGAGCCACGCCCTGTCGGCAGCAATGGAGTTGCTGCGACTTGGTTGAAGTCTCCAATTTCCTTGAATAGGCCATTGTGGCCACTGAACGTTAGCGCTTTGAAGACTGCTTCAACGACATTAATCTCCTGACCAGAACGCTGGGCCATCTCCTGCGCGGTGAACTCGAAGAGCTTAAGAACCGGGCCTACAGGTATTTCTCCTACCATGGTTTCGCCGATCAATCCTGCTTCATCGGTTGCCCGCGCATCCATCAACGAACACATCGCACTCGCCACTCTAAGAGCCTGGGCACTGCTGAACCCCATGACTCTCTTTAGCCAGTCATCATCAGGGGCGTGCTTCTCTACAAAAAAATCACGGTACTGGAAGCTGTAGGCTGACTCGGTGCCATAGAAAATTGGCTCCTTCATCATTGCGCCTTGCCAAAAATCGTCCATGGCGGCGCCCTGTTGAGCCTGAGACATCAGCTCGCCGATTGTCAGGCCGGTCATAGCGTCGTGAAGCTCGCCTAGCAATTCGTCAGTGCGGGAAACGTAACCTCTCAGCGTGCCTTCATCAACCTCAGTTAGATCCACAGGTTGACACATCATCAGCCCCAACAACGTGTTTATTTCATTGCGATTGAGTCTTTTTCGGTCAAACAGATACTCAAGGTCGGAAACCTTGTACTCACCTTGGAACGACACGAGGTTGTCACGCCAACATATAGCGGCCACAGCATGAACATAACCAGGCTGGGATGTTAGAACTCTTAATTCCTCAAAAACTCTAGCTTCGCTTCGTTGCGTAGGATGCATTCCCGCTACTCCAAGGTTCATGATTAAGAATTAAGGTCGGTGGACGCTCCTCACCTAGTACAAGCTGATGCGACAGCCGATCATTAAATTAGTGAAGATAGCAAAAAATTACTGCGGATATGTCCGAAAATCAATGGAATTGACCACTCTGAGGTATCGGACGCACCGCGAGTAACCAAGACTGGGACTTGCAATATTCATATACTGGGATGTACGTGACAATCTTGAGGATAACAGCTTGCGGCTGTAGGAGCTGGAAGTGGAAACTCCGAGCAACTCTTCATTACGGCTGTGCTTCCAACCAGCCAATAGATGCCACATCGCTTGCGTGTCTTTCCCGACCAGCTAGAGGCATCTTTATGCAATCCGCATTGGCCGCTATTGGCCGTAAACAGCCTGCCGAAACCGTCCGCTTTGGGTCGAAAGCTGGCACCTTGCGTTCTATCGGTTATGCGTACGCTGGCTGCATCAACTGCAGGTAGCCAAGATGAAATCCGTAGAATCCCTCGCTCAAGACCGGGCATCTTCCACGTTGACTTGCTCAAGGTCAACATGGAGTTGCTGTTGAAAGGCCCGCGTTCGCCACTGGACCGCACGATGGCCGGCTCCATCATCGGGTATCGATTGCAGGCCGATGGGGCGGTCATCAGCTCGTTAGCACGTGACGTTAGCGATCGGATCAAGCCGCAGCTTGCAGGGCATCAGTCGGACGAGGCGCCTGCGTTCATGCAGACAGCCTAGGGTGGCGCGCCTGGTCTTGCCGAGGCGAAGCTAATTACGCTGGCCCAAACAAAGCGGCGCTGATCTTCTCAGCGCCGCTTGGTATGGTCATGCCAGTGACGCTCAACTATCAGATGGGAAAAGCGAATTGAATCCAAAATCGATCGCCCTTCGAGCGATTTTCTACGGCAAATTCATGCTGATACTTAGCGACGACTGCAACGCCCGGTGAGATGGTGTACCTGACCTGAGGACCCAGCGCAGCACTTTGTCCTCGGAAGCCATCCAGGTACTTTTCGCCGTCAAGTTCGTCATCAGTGACCTGCTTCGAATAGAACCCTTGGATGCCGATTTGCCATTTATCAGTAACCGAGTACCCCAGCAGGAGTTCACCACTCAGAACAGTCCCAGACTGGTAATTCGTGTCGTGATTCTCAGTATAGATTTCAGCAGTCATCGAAGTGGAGATTTCTGTTTTCGCCGTTGGAAACCAAGTGGTTTGCCAATTTGGTAGGAACCCCAAGTGATTCTGTCCAGTATTCGCGATCCGGTCTTTATCATACGCTCCTGTAGGCAGCGCCATGTCGAAGGGTGCCAAGAACATGAAGAGATTGTGTGAGGGGTTTGAATAACCGAACATCAGCGGGTGAACGATCACGTCGCCTACGGCGTTTTTGATATCCTTTTGGCCAACAACTGTCGTGGAGACGTGAAAAATCGGCACGATCACGCCAGAAGACAAATTAAAGGGCCCGAGTGTCTCATTCCACGTATGAACGATTCTTGGAGCGTCCACGGCGACTTCAGCCGAAAACTTCGGAACGGCCTCTTTACCATTTGAGCCTCGAAAGCTTTCCGCCTTGTAGTATTGAAAATAATTGTAGAAGTAAGTTTGGCCGGGAGCGGGAAGCAAACCGTTGAGCGCTGTATTCACACCAACTGGATAGTTCGTCAACCCGTTTTCAGTGGCGTGGGCACCTGCATTAAAAAACGTAAAAAACAGCGCACACAAAGCCATGCAACCTTTAAATGCTCTGCACATAAAGTTCACCATTATTGTTATATTTAGACCTCCGTCAAATGACGGAGGTCAGGTCTAGTTATTTAATGACAGGAATTATTAGGTAGCTCTGATATTGGCCGCCACAATAAAGCGTGTGCTTGCCGCTGTTGTTAGACAGATAGTGACCAGCAGCAAATAATCCAGGTCGGTAGCGGTGAATATCTGTACCTTGAATGATGACCCGAAGAGACTCTCCGGCTTCAAAGCGCGTGCTGGCAGGCCAAATTTCAACATCCAGTTGAACTGGAACTCCTGGCTCCAATGGCTGGAGGACACGGTGGGTATGCACAGGTTGGAAATCAGTTGAACGCACCTCATCGAGTTCCCGATGTGACGCACGTAGCCAGCCCAAGGCAGCAATCCCATCGTCGTAGGTAGCAAAGAAGGGAAAGCTCACAACTTCGCCGTTGGAGTCAAGCTTCTGCAATCCAACATACACGTCTGCATCAGTCGCAGTGTTAGCAGCCAGCCAAAGGCGCAGTTTAGAATGACCGGTCAGCTCAGTCCGTGTATCGAATTTTACATCGAAGCACAGACGATCAGCATTCGTCGAAACATACGCGCGCGTCGCCTCTGTCTCAACCGGATTTTCACTCAAACTAAGAGTTGAGTTATCCAAGTAAAGCTTGCGGTATTCTGTCCTCGCCAGCGGCCATTCGTTCTCTGAACGCACTTCTCCTTGATAAAAACTGTCACGAACCTCAATCTGAACTCGCGGCCAATTTTTTACTTCGTTGTCAACACTTTTGAGATAACGATCAAGGAATGCCATTTGCTTACGGACGCTTTCGTCTTTATAGAAGTATTGCCATTTTTTTCGGCCATGCACTTCCAGATATTTGTCCTCAGAGGAAATACGCTTAAAGGCTTCGAGGGTACCGCGTGTGTGCAACGCATGATCTGTCCAGCTAGCAACTATATACGCCGGAACTTTGATGTCCTCAAGCTTTGGAAGTTTGGCTTTCCAGTAGTCATCGAGCATTGGATGGTCGGCCATTGCGGCAGCTACGTCCTCAACCCGACTCTTTGAAAAGCTGACCAAGGATTGCCACCCCTCGGAAAACTGGGTGTTGGGTATTCCTCCGTGGAAAAAGAACTCCCGGTAGACATCCGTCACCCCTTCCCATGGAATGATCGCTGCCAGATGAGGAGGCTGCTCAGCAGCGGCTCCCCATTGACTGATGGCTAGGTAGGAAACGCCTAGCAGGCCAACCTTGGAGCTGCACCAATTTTGACGTGCAGCCCATTCGATGACGTCATACTCGTCTTGAGCTTCCTGTTTGCTAAAGAACGAGGCCTCGCCTTCGCTTCCCCACGTCCCACGCACGTCGGGGAACAGCAGCGCGTATCCTGTCCGGCACCACACCAAAGGATCAGCGGCCTCGAAGGGAGTATGTTCGGACACCGAGCCTTGAGGTACCTCTGCGCCAGGCCAAGAATCGAAGCTCAGATGAGGATGTTTGCCATATGGCGCCCAGCCAATCAGGCATGGGACGTCCGACATGCCTACAGGCCTGTAGATGTCTGCGTAAATTACCGTTCCGTCTCTCAATTCAATGCTGACGTCTTGTTCGAACAAAATGTCATCAGTGATTGGGCGGGATTGGCGGTTCAGTCCAGGATACCCACCCTGTGCAGGAGGAGTGCCTTCGCGAAATCGATCGTTGCTTTGAGAACTCATTTTCGAACCTCTTATTATTGTAATTCGAAGACGTCAACCACCTTTGCATCGCGGTGAGTTGCAAACTCGCCATCGGTTGCGTTCTAGTCTGCAATAGGTGTTGATCAATGGAAAATGACCTTTTTCAATGTTTTTGATCGATACCATCACTGATTTTATGGCCAGATGTTCGACCGCCCCGCATCAAATTCCGTCCTTGCTACTAACTATTAGCGTCACTGCAATAGGCCACCGCACGACAGATACTCAGGGGCATCTGAAGCGTTCGCTATCTGACTGCAGGATTCACTGAAAAGACGTGCGTTAATCGAATAACCATGGTAGGGCAGCCCGTCTGGCGTTTTCGAACGCGTTGATGGAGGTGCAGTGTGACAAGGTCAAGTCGATAGCGTCCCAACCATTAAGCAGCTTTTCGCGGACGTTTGATTCGATGTCGAAGCTAACCAGACTCCCCCCAGGTAAACTCACGCTACGGCTCTCAAGATCGACAACCACCTCGTAGGCCGATGCCGCACGAGCCTCGATGAAGATTTGGTCAATCACAACTTTAGGGAGCGTCACAGTGAGAATGCCGTTTTTCAGGCAGTTACCCTTGAAAATCTCGGCGAAGCTTTCAGCGATAATGGCTCTGAAGCCATACTCCGACAGTGCCCAAGGCGCGTGTTCGCGAGAGGATCCACAGCCGAAATTTGCGCGGGTGACGAGGATATTGGCTCCAGCATATTTGGACTCATTAAGCTCGAAGTCCGGATTCAACGGGCGCTTGGAGCAGTCCATTCCGAGTTCACCGACATCAAGGTAGCGCCACTCGTCGAAGGCAAACGGGCCAAACCCCGTTCGATGGATGGACTTCATAAACTGCTTGGGGAGAATGGCGTCCGTATCGACGTTATTTCTATCCAGCAAGGCGATCTGACCCTGCTCTCGCACAAACGGCCTCATGCTGGTAGCTCCGGAAGGTTAGTCAGGTGACCGGCTAAAGCAACGGCAGCGGCCATTGCGGGGCTCACCAAATGGCTACGCCCGCCCATCCCCTGGCGACCTTCGAAGTTTCGGTTGGAAGTCGACACGCATCGCTCCCCTGGGCTCAACCGGTCGGCGTTCATTCCCAAGCACATCGAGCAACCCGGCTCGCGCCATTCGAAGCCTGCGTTTAGAAAAATAGCATCCAGGCCTTCCGCCTCTGCTTGTCTTTTTACCGCCCCAGAGCCGGGCACAACCAATGCCTGAGACACATTCCTCGCGACGACATGGCCCCTGACAATACTTGCGGCAATTCGCAGATCCTCGATACGAGCATTGGTGCAGGAACCGATGAACACTTTATCGATTTGAATGTCTGTCATCGCCGTGCCGGGCTTTAGATCCATGTACCGCAGGGCCCGCTCTATGCCCTGTCGCTTGATCAGGTCTGGCTCGCTATCAGGGTTCGGAACCTGGCCGTCAACGCTGACAACCATTTCCGGAGAGGTACCCCAAGTGACCATGGGCTTGAGTTGCGTAGCATCGATTTCAAAGACGCGATCAAAGGCAGCGTTATCATCAGAGCGCATCGTGCGCCAGTATTGTTCGGCCTGGTGCCAATGAGCCTCCGAAGGCGAAAAGCGTCTGCCTTTGAGGTACTCCACAGTGACGTCGTCGACAGCCACGAGCCCTGTTCTAGCCCCGGCTTCAATGGCCATATTGCACAGGGTCATGCGCTCTTCCATTGAGAGGTTAGAGATCGTGCTACCCATGAATTCAATTGCGTAGCCTGTCCCCCCAGCCGTTCCGACCTTGCCAATGATGGCTAGCGCCAGATCCTTGGCAAATACACCGGGAGGAAGGGCTCCCACGACCATAACCGCAAAATTTTTGGACTTGTGCATCTGAAGTGTTTGGGTTGCAAGCACGTGCTCCACGTCAGAGGTGCCAATACCAAACGCTAGCGCGGCAAAAGCGCCATGTGTAGAAGTGTGCGAGTCCCCACAGACAATGGTCATTCCTGGCTGGGTCGCCCCTAGTTCGGGGCCAACAACATGAATGATCCCCTGATCTGCCGCTTGGAAAGGGAAATAGGCCAATGCGCCGCTTTCCTCGATATTGCGATCCAAGGCCTGAACCTGCTCGCGAGCCATTGAATCCTCGATGCCGCGCTCCCAGTGATTGGTGGGCGTGTTGTGGTCGGCGGTCGCCAGAATGCTCTTGTGCGACCATGCCTTCCTGCCAGCAGCCCGCAGGCCCGCAAAAGCCTGAGGGCTGGTGACCTCGTTGATAAGGTGCCGATCGATGTACAGTAAACACTCGCCGGCTTCTTCCTGCCGAACCACGTGACTGGCCCATAGCTTGTCGTACAGAGTCATTGCCATGTCAGATTACCGATTAATGCTCTGTGCGCTCGGCGCAGTCTGCTTTATCCATCCAAGACCATCCATGGTTTTGCCGGCTGGGATGTACTCGCACCCGACCCAGCCCGTGTAGCGTGAGGCGCCTAGCGCACTGCCCAGCTCAACAAGGGGCAGAAGCCCTACGTCAGGTTCGTGCCTGCCCGGATAACCTGCCAGCTGAACATATGAAGCTTTGGCGAGGTACGAGTCGATCGTTTCGACAGCCTCTAACCCTTCCATAGCCGCATGGTAGATATCCAGGATGTATCCTAAGCCAGGGCAGCGTGTTGTCCACTCGTAGGCCTGTCCTAAAGAGCGGATGAAGTAATTGGGAACGGCGGTTTGGTTGATTGCCTCGATGAGGACCGTAACCCCTTGGGCGCGCGCCGCTTCAATAGCCCAGTTGATGTTCCTGCTAAAGACCGGGCAGGCATCAGGATAATCAGAGGGATCTACGACGCCGGCAGTGACATGGAGCAAAGGCGCCTTGCAAACCGCTGCAAAGTGTAGCCCGATCAGAAAGTCGGCCTTGAAATTCCGTTCCTCTCCAATGACCGCCGCAAGGCCTTTGCTGCCCACCTGCAGCGGTACGTTGGCCAGCACCTGGGCGAGACCATTGCCATCAAGCAGATTGGCTACCTGATCGGCCGCTAGGCCCTCCGGGAACATGAACTCTACCGCTTCAAAACCAGCGTCACGCGCAGCTTTGAAGCGGTCGGCAAATGCCCACTCGGTAAACATGAGGCTGATATTTGCAGCGAGCCGAAGGGTCATATCAGACCTTCTTGCGATCGGTAGCGCGATACTTGTTGCGCAGCTCCGCGTCGTACTCGCCCAGTACCGGAGGAGCCGTTACTTCAAGAGAACGTTCACCATCGAACGTCACAGGGGATCGGACGGTTCTCCACTCACCTTCCGTTGGATGAGGCGCACTGATTTCCAACTGCAGATGTTTAGCCTGTGGGTCTTCCAGTGCTTCGCTGGTGTCGTACATCGGTGCATGCGGAACATCTTCAGCTTCAAGCCGCCGGCACCATTCCGCGCGGTCTTGCTGCTGGAATGCAGCACCTAGCAATTCGATCAACAACTCCTGGTTTTTGATGCGCTGGACGCGGTCGCTATAGAGCGGATCCTGGAAAAGATCTGGACGCTCGATGGCATTGGCCAGTCCTTGCCAAAACTTTTCGGGCGACGACATGTGGAGGGCGATCCATTTGCCGTCGGCACACTTGAGCACATAGGACTGCGAAACGCTCGGGCGGCTGTAAGGGCCCATGATCTCGTCGGCGGAGAAATAATGCGTGAACGCGTCGAGGTTAAAATGGCACATCGACTCCAGCATCGACACCTCTACAGTGCGCCCTACTCCCGTAGCATTGCGCTCATGTAAGGCCCCCAAAATGCCATAGGCTGCATAAAAGCCCGTCAGAGAGTCTGCCATTGCAGGCCCTACCACACGTGGATTGGCTGGGTTGATCAAAAGACTCAAGAAGCCGCTCGCCGCTTGAGCCACGGTGTCATAGGCGGGGCGCTTTGAAGCAGGGCCATCTTGCCCAAAGCCACTGATGGCGCAATAGATCAGACGCGGATTGATTTCCCGCAGCCGCTTCTCGCCCGCTCCCAATCGCTCAGCCGCACCAGGACGGAAGTTCTGGATGTAAACGTCGGCGTCCCTGATCATCTGATCAAAGATTTCGAGATCTTCCTCAAGCTTGGTGTTGAGGGTCACGCTGCGCTTGTTGCGATTGTAGGTCTGAAAGTGAGGGCTATAGAGTCCACCCTGAAACGCACGAAACGGATCGCCGCTACCAGACTGCTCGACTTTAATCACCTCGGCGCCGAGGTCAGCCAGCAGCATGCCGGCATTGGGGCCAGTGATGAACGTGCCTTGCTCGATAACACGAATGCCGGATAGAACTTTGGCCATTTCTTACTCCTGATGCTCGTCTGACGAGCTAATTCTTGACGGATGGATCAGCTCACAGCGCGAGCGAATGACGTCGACGGCACCTCAAGCGAGACAGGATCTTCAACTCGCAACTCGCGATGAAACTGGTCGATCAGGGTCTGAAGCTCGACAGCAGCGCGGGCGCCGCCAAAAATGTAGAAATCAGGACGTATGAGCACGCCTGTAAAACCGGTGTCATTAAAGAAACGGGTAAGCTTGCCGGTGATATCGTGGATGGCATCGCCCTGCGCCGCTTCCGGTTGAGCAAGGAAAACGCACTTTCCGCCCAGCCGCTTAAGCAAAGCTTTGCTTTCCTCGGAAATCACCCCATACGCCGACGCATCCTTTAACAGCAGCGTGAAACCGGTGCCAAGGAGAGTGTCCATCCGGTCGGTGGCCTGGTTGGAGAGGATCTCGGCATGAGGTGCAAGTCGTCCGACCCACTCGCTATCAAGGTTTGCTAACGTGCCTTGCTTCAGGTGTGGAAATGCGGCCATGCGAGGGAAGGTGCCGTCGAAGAACGCCTGATCGCGTTTAGCGGCGAGCGCTTTGTCCGCCACGCACACGATTTCGCCCAGATAAACAGAGGTATCAATGATGTCGGTGATGTGTGGTTTGCGCTCGACCTCGTAGTCGTCCAGCAGCGCCGTATCACAATGCCCCTTCAGAACCAGATCGAGCCTCCAGCCGAGGTTTACGGCATCGCGGATACCTGAGCACATACCTTGTCCCATGAAAGGCGGCATGGTATGCGCGGCATCGCCTACCAGAAATACCCGCCCTTCACTCCAACGTTCTGCGACAAGTGAACGGAACGTGTAAACCGCGTGCCTCACTAACTCGGCCTGATCACGCTTAACCCAGCGATCGAGGAGGCTCCAGACATATTCAGTGTCGTCAAGCCGCTCGCGTGGCTCATCTGGAAGCCGCATGATTTCCCAGCGGCGCAGTGGACGCCCATCCTTGATGCCACCTGGTACAAACGTTGTAGGACGCTCGGGGTTGCAGTACTGACCGGCAGACGGAATGTCGAGCTCAACGCCGTCGTTAAGCATAACGTCTACCACAAGCCAGTCGGCCTGGAAGCCACGATCAATCCAAGGAATATTCAGAGCATTGCGCACCGCGCTGTTGGCCCCATCGGCGCCGACCAGGTACTTACCATGCAGCTCTACAGCAATACCTGTCTCGTTATTGACGACCTCAACGACAACGCCATCGTCGGTATGAGTGAACGACTTAGCCTCATGCTGCAGCATCACGTGCACGTTCTTGAAAGAACGTACTTTCTTATCCAGCTCTGCCTCAAGCGACGGCTGGTAAAAGAAATAGGCCTCTGGGCCTCCTGAAATGGAGTCGACCGTCCAATCGATCTCTAGCAGCGTTTTCCAATCTTGGTTCATCCACTGATAGCGCGGCGATGGAGCACCAAATGAAGCGAAAGCGTCCGCACAGCCATGTGCTTGGAAAGCACGATGGATTTCATGATCCATACAAACAGCGCGCGGCAATGGGTACGCATAGGCATGGCGTTCCAGGACAGTGACGCTGTGGCCATGCTGTCCCAGTATGACCGACAACATCCGGCTCACCGGGCCGTAGCCTATGATCACCACATCAGATTCAATCTTTTTCATCTCAAGCCTCGGTTCTTATCTTTGTAGGCGTGTTTCTGAAAGCGTTTCGCAAGGCTTATTCGTGAGCTTCAAAGTCCTCTGGAACGTCGCCGGTATATTCGAACTCGCGGGTTGCCTGGTAGGAGAGCGCGAAGCCGATCGGTGCGGTTTGCTCCTCGTAAAGGTGGGCAACCAGTCCAGCGCTACGGGCCAAAATAGGAACGCCTCGAAGTGCCGTCAGCGGAAAGTCCGCGCCCAATAACACTGAAGGAATGGCGGCAGAGACGTTGAGCTTCAACTCGCGGCCATAGATATCGGGGATAACGCTCTCAATCGCTTCCGCGATCTTGACGTAGGTCAAGTCAGAGCCAGCGACCTCCGCGGTAGTGAAAAGAGCTTCTACGCGCGGATCTCGTGCTTTGTGAAGCGGATGCCCGTAGCCAGGAAGTGGGCGTTTGGCAGCGCGATATTCCGAAACTACAGCATGCGCCGCATCGGACAGGGCCAAGCCTTGGTCAATACGACGTTTGACCGCATCGAGCAGGACGCCAGCATCAGCTGAGGCGCCCAAAATGACCGAGCCACAACCGAGCAGTCCCGCTGCCACTGCACCTTGCATGGCCTCAGGTGAAGCAGCGTAAGTCATGCGCGCGGCCTGGACGCTGGGTACAAGCCCATGCTCTGTGATCGCAACGAGGGTGGCATCCAACACGGCGAGCGAGGAAGCGCTTGGCTTCTTTCCAGTAACAAGTGTGAAGAAGTATTCACTGAAAGAAAATTTGCCGATGACGTCATCACACAGGTTCAGACCGCGAACAACGATCGTGTCTTCGTTTGAAGTGCAGATGGCACTGCGAGGTACGGTTTCTTTACCAATTTTCATAGTATCTTCCTAAAGGGGCTCGGCTTAGATAGCGGTCAGACGGAAGTCGAACGGCACGCTGTAGTAAGGAGCGGTCATTTGTTTGCCATCGGGAGCGATCCCTGCTGGATGCTCGACGTAATCGATGATCAAACTCGGCTTAACACCAAATACGCAGTCCGAATCCAGGTACGGCCCATTGGCAACGAACAGTTGCGTATTCACCGGGTAAAAACCGTCCGCACCGATCTTGAAGTGGATATGCCCAGGGCGATTAGGGTGCCGCTTCAACTTGCTCTGCATCAGCCCTGCAGGGCCGTCCTGTGGGATGGGGTAATAGCTGGGGCGGATTGACCAGAAAGCGTAGTTACCGTGCTCGTCCGTACGGAAAATTCCACGAGCGAGCATCTCGGCCTGATCGGGAAGCTGCATGTCGTAGTTGCCGTCACCATCGCCAGACCAGACATCCAGCGCAGCGTTGGCGATTGGCCTACCGTGGCCATCCAAGACCTTGCCGTAGTAATAGGTTTTTTCGCCACTGACTCCCGTGGAAATGTCGGCTCCAATAGGCAGCTCTGGGGCACCAGCCCAGTAATAGGGGCCCTCAACGGTCTCTTCCAGGCAGTCTTCACCACGATGCTGGTTCAACCCGATCGTCAGGGTAGAGACACCCAACAGGTCAGACAGCAGGATGAACTCTTGACGTTTATCGGTGCAGATTGCCCCTGTAGCTGTCAGGAATTGGATTGCGCTAATCCATTCCTCAGGAGTGAGCTTGAGCTCTGCCACGCATGCGTGGAGGTGTGTGACCACACTGGTCATGATTTGCTTGAAACGAGCATCCTCACAATTTTTGAAGCTGTCGAGAACTTCCTGAAGGTGGGCAGCAGAGTCGAATTCGACCATTGGGGTATCCCCTGTTGTTATTGGATGGAGACGGTTCTGAATCACGTGAAATGAGAATAAAAGCGTTCAACCACTCAGAGAAGTGATAAATTTACATAAAAACAATCGATGACATCACTGGTTGAGGCGTCTATGGAACTCCGGCATTTGAGGTACTTTTCGGCACTGGCAGAAACGCTTAACTTCACAAGGGCAGCCCACAGAACACACGTGACCCAGTCGACCCTTTCCCATCAAATCAAGCAGTTAGAAGATGAACTCGGCGTTCAGCTTTTTGACCGGATCGGAAAGCGAGTGGTGATCACCGAGGCCGGTGATCACCTTCTCGCTCAAATCGCGCCGGCACTCAGGCAAATCGATGTCGCGGTGAATTCATTGAGCACTCCAGCAGGCTCAATGGTTGGCCACATACGCGTAGGCGCCACGTATAGCTTCAACGCCAGGTTGGTTCCGCAGTGCATCGCCAGCTTTCTAGCGCCGAACCCAGGTATTCGCGTTACGGCAGAAGAGCTCTCACAGGCTAAAATCGTAGAGCGCCTGCTTTCGGGCGACCTGGATCTGGGTATTGCCTACCGCCCCCAGGAAAACCAGGAATTGTGGTTTGAGCCGCTGTACAACGAGGAAATGGTGTTGCTCGTGCGTAGCGACCATCCCCTCGCCCGCCGCAAGCGTATGAGGATGGTAGAGCTTCACAACGTACGGATGGCACTTCTGCCCAAAGTATTCAGTACACGGCAACAGTTGGATGAATGCTTCAGGGCATGCGGGGCGGAGCCGCTCGTAGTGGCTGAGATGAACACCGTCCTCCCCATGATCGAACTGATCCGCCAAACCGATCTGGCAGGAATCGTGGGGGAAAGTGCTACAGATATGGTGGAGGGTCTGAGCGTGGTCGCGTTAGAGAACCCGACACCAATACGGACACCGGGCCTGATCTGGAAAAGAGGAGGCCCGGATGATTCCGCGATCAAGCAATTTGCGGCAGTGGTCAGACGGGCTACCGAAGCCGGGATAGCCGCGAACGACTCAAGCCTTAGCAGGTGAATCCAGATTCTGTTGGGGGTTTCGTTTGATCGGTGCTGTCTCTTTCAAAGCCAGCCCGACAAGGAACCCCACCACGAGGCCCGCCATAGCTAAGTAGAGCGTGTACTGGATGCCGTAGTTTTTGGCAATGAACCCCGCTAACGCTGGAGCTACCCCGCCTCCGAAAATTTCACCGATCCCGACCACCACGCCAACTGCCGTCGACGCCAAGTGCGCCGGCACCGCCTCGTTCGTTAGAGGCCCTACGGTGAGACAGGTAAGGCTGAAGTTGAAGAAGGTTGCCATGAACAGGAAGCCGAACAATTTAATTGGCTCCGCGCCCGTTCGAATCAGCATGAAAAGGAAGACGCCGGTGCCCACGAACGAAAGTAAAAGGACAGCCCTCCTCCCGATGTAATCGGATAATGTCGGCAAAACGAGCTGGCCGGTAAATCCCCCAAACCCTATCGCTGACATCACGAAACCCATTTGTTGAACGTCAAGCTTAAGATAATCGGTGAGGTAATTTGGCATCATGGCACTGACGACGAAGAGACACGTCAGTATGCAAAACATGCTAAATACGTTGACGATGACGTTTCGATACTTAAAAACGTCCGCCCAGCGCTGAGGCGATGAGGTGAGCGATGGTGTAGCCGCTTTAGGCGCATCACGCATGATCTTGTACATGCACAACGCGAGCACGAGACCAGGAATTGCCACGATTACGAAAACCCAGCGCCACGACGGAACCACAAGAAGCAGTTGCGTAGCCAGCACTGGGCCAAGGCCCAACCCCAAAATTGGAAACATGGCCTGCTGGATCCCGATGTTCATCCCTCGGCGAGTCGACTTGGAGGCCTCTGCCGTGGCGGCGATGCTGGTAGGGGTAAACGCCCCCTCGGAAATACCCATTACTGCGCGTATCAACAGCAGACCGGCAATACCGGTCGCCAAGCCGGACGCGCCTGCCAACAGCGAAAACATCGCAACGGACGCGATTAGTATGCCCCTGCGTCCAACGCGGTCTGATAGACGCCCCATCAATACAGCAGAGACCCCCCAAGCAATCGCCAGGGCCGCAGAGATGTTGCCCAGATCCTGATAATCCAGATCCAAGTCCTGCATCATCACAGGAAAAAGGGGAAGAATGATGAAGCGGTCTAACCCGACTAACCCAAACGCCAATGAGAGCAGTAATACCGCCTTCCACTCATAACCCGTGTCCCATCTCTTGTAATCGTCCATCACGCACCCCTTGCTCTGAGTCATGAACGCCAGACAGCCTTCGGCCACCCGAACGCTCCAGGTATAAAAAAAAATTTTCGCTGTCGCAGACCTCCCGGTTACGGAGGCAGGTGAAGGGGGACACGCACGCGGGAACGATTTGAAGTTTTTCTCATGATTTGTCCTTTATTTTTTTGTCGGACTGGTTCAACCATGAGGACGGTAGGATTGATACAGCTTCTTTAAAAGTGATTAATTTCGCTAGAAATGATCGACACCATCAATAGCAGGAAAAGCTCAACTTGTCTTATGCATGGAGACGTTATCGAAGGCCTTGCAGCCGGTCGTGGGCGCTTATAAGTGACGATATCAATGGTAGGCATCGAAAAAGTCCATTTAACTTCTTCTCACCCGTCACGCAGAATTGGCTAAAACCAATAGCAGACCATGGCGCATCTTCTGCATCAAGCCGCAATACGCGCAGAACAGCAGAATTACTCCATTTATGATGAATGCCTTTAGCTAAATTCCTGCTACATAAAGTTCTGAATAGGCAGTTACCCCAAGGAAAATAACAGGTGCCCATGCATTAAGAAGAGCAGAATCAAACATCCATAACCTTCCGCCTGTATATCCAAAATGCCCCGCGGAGTTACCTGGCTGCCGCTGTGCAGAACCGCGCGCTGCTCAATCGCGTGTTCCGGGAGCAGCTTTTCTGGGGCGGACGGGGCTCTACCGGTGAGTGATCGTGGGCAGCCGCCTGGCTAGGCGCGCCGGCATTTCCAGTCCCTAGACCTCCATGACCTATAGCCTGGATAGCAGCAACTTGATAGTCGACAGGAAGCCACCAGGCGCGGGCTCGGACTCGGTCTGCCTGGAGGCCTCGCGGTAGGCTGCCATCAGGGAGGCATCGCGGGAAAGCATTCGGAGCACGCACATGTTCGCATCCGGCGTCGGCTTTTCGAGATGGTACCCGTGTCGATCCCGTAGATAAGCAGCAGCTGCTGCGCTTCTCGATCTTCCTGCCTGGCAGTTGATCACCTCGAATACGCGCTTCGCCGCCAGAGTATCCAGGCGAATTCGCATTTCCTCTGCCTTGGGCATCAGCAAGTAGTCCCGGAAGGTGCGTTCGAAATTGCTGCCGTACAGCGCAATGGTCTCCTGATCGAAGCCTGCGTCGATGAAGTGGTGGTAGCTGGCGATTCCCAGCAGGTTTCGTCGATCGCTGCCGGGTCCTTGGGGCCATCGGAAATTGACACAAGGCGGCCGCCAGGTGCTGGCCGGAACCGTTCCGCATCGGTCCGGGAAAGGAAAAGGCATGCTAGTTCTGGAGATGTCATGTGACCTCAGCAATAGGGTAGAAGACGAGCAATAGCGCGGAGCCGCGAGCACGGGATATCACACGGCTGTACACAGGTTGCCAGCGCTATCGCGGCAGAACCTTCGAGTTCGCCCCCATCACGGGGCCGCTATACACGGTGGGATCGTGACTGGATGGCTCGTATCCATTAGCATGCGCGCCGCTACACTTACAAAGCCTGAAAGTGTGATATTTGATAGCGATGTAATTGCCAAAAAGGAATTGGTGATAATAAATGAAAGGGAAAGTAATAGTAGCTACCCTCATTGCCGCTTTTATAAGTGTCTATACTGTTTATAAGGAGCATCGTGAGTCCGTTCGATTGTTGGAGCAAGAGCGTATTCGCGTTGGAAAGCTTGAAGCGCTGCCGATTATGCCGTTCGAATACCGCCGCGTGCTCACGGAGGCGCAAAAAGTTCCTCATGCACTTTGCAGACAAAACCCTGTCCTGCTCCGGCTGTTCTGCGCATGAGGTGCGTGTTATGGCGGAGCATCGCTGGTGGTCCATGGCAGAGTTGAAGTCCACCATAGAAACGGTATGGCCGGAAAACCTTGTCGACATACTGACTAATGCAGGCGTCTCAGAGCTGTAAAGACGCAGGATCATTACCGTGACGTCTGCGACTACTCTTTGGGGTTAGCAGCCTGCCATGAACGACTGCTTTGGGTCGGTAGCGATCGCTCGTCGGCGTCCGCATCTGGCCGAAAGCAGTCTCCTATGTTTTCCATTTTATCTGCTCTAGCCACGTGCTTTTACCTGTACCTCACGCGCTACACCTATCGGCACCGCTCCGGGCGTGGCGAAAAGTAGCCGGACAGACCCAAACGACTACAGGTATATTCCGATACGCCAAACGACTACACCGGAGCCCGCCATGTTCGTTCGCGCTTACCTTCGAGCCTCGACAGACGATCAAGACGCCACCCGCGCCCGGGAGGCCCTGCGCACCTTCGCCGCCGAACATGGGGCGCGGATCGCCGCGACCTATGTTGAAAACGCTTCGGGCACTCTGCTGGATCGCCGCGAACTGCTGCGCTTGCTGGCCGATGCCGAGCCTGGGGACGTGCTGCTGGTGGAAGCGGTGGACCGGCTGTCTCGTCTCGACCGCGCAACCTGGGACCAACTGCGCGAGCGGATCGCCCAGGCCGGCCTGCAGGTGGTGTCGCTCGATCTACCGCTAACCCATTCACTGCTGCGCCCGGCCGCCGCCAACGGCGATAGCGCCCAAGAGTGGATGACGCGCGCGGTGTCCCAGATGTTCTTGGAGTTCATGGCGGCGTTTGCTAGGAAGGACTACGAAACGCGCCGCGCCCGGGCAGCCCAGGGCATCGCCAAGGCGAAGGCGGCGGGGGTCTATAAAGGGCGACCGAGGGATGAGCAGCTGCATTCGCGGATCCGCGAATGCCTGGCCAGGGGGATGTCGGTGCGGGGGACGGCTAGGCTATTGGAGTGCTCGACCAGCACCGTCAACCGGTGCAGGGCGACACAGGTATCGGCGCTATAGCTATTTGCTTGCCATTGCTGTCGTACCCTGATGGAAAATCAGGGCCCAACGTTCGACATCCAAGCGCACCCAATAAGACGAGCGTTGAGCTATCCCACCATCTGAATGGCTGGTGCGGTATCGCAGAAGAGCACTATCCCTATCGGCGAAAGTAAGCTGGAAATCGGTCGCAACGAACCTCGATTCGGACGACTCCCTCACCAAGGCGTCAATTGTTTGCTCTCGACTGACCATCGCGCCGGATCTTGTGATTTCGCTGAATTCAGGATGCAGTATCTGCTCAACCCAGTCCCGGCAGTGGCGCTGACCAGCATGCAGTGTGACCTCCAATACCCACAATTTCTCTAGTAATTCGTCCATTTAGTGACCCTACGTACAGCCCAAATTGACCATAATCTCTACTTATGCGCAGTCGGTGTGTTACGGCCAAATAGTAATGTCTCGATCCAGCTAGATAGAAATGTCCCGATCACGTATGGCAGCTAGCCTAGCGGCTTTGCAGCCAATGCGGAGCGATCAGGATGCCAGCCTACGAGCGGATCACGATGAGCCTACGCGAAGTCGATCGTCTCAAGGTCATCCAGGCGGTGACCGAGGGTTTCCTCACGCCCACCCGCGCCGCCCAGCGCCTGCAGCTGAGTACCCGGCAGGTTCACCGCTTGGTGCAGCGTTACCGGGACGCCGGCGTTTCAGGCCTGACCTCACGTAAGCGCGGCCAGCCCAGCAATCATCAGCTGCGGCCTGGCCTTGAGCAGCGCGCTGCCGCGCTGATCCGCGAGCACTACCAGGATTTCGGTCCCACGCTTGCGGCCGAAAAGCTCGTTGAATGTCACGGCCTACGCTTGGCCAAGGAAACCGTCCGGCGCATCATGATGGATGCCGGTTTATGGACGCCGCGTCGGCAGCGACCGCCCAAGGTGTACCAGCCACGCAATCGCCGAGCCTGCCTCGGCGAGCTGATTCAGATCGATGGCAGCGACCATCGATGGTTCGAGGACCGAGCACCGGCATGCACCCTGCTGGTCTACATCGACGACGCCACCAGTCGCCTGATGCACCTAGCCTTCACCCGCAGCGAATCGACCTTCAGCTACTTCCAGGCAACCCGGGCCTACTTGGAGCACCACGGTAAGCCCTTGGCGCTCTACAGCGATAAGGCCAGTGTGTTTCGAGTCAACAGCAAAGATGCTCAGGGCGGCGATGGCCACACGCAGTTCGCCAGGGCCATGTTCGAGCTGAACATCGATACCTTCTGCGCCAATTCCAGCCAGGCCAAGGGCCGCGTCGAGCGAGCCCATCTCACCTTGCAGGATCGCCTGGTCAAGGAATTGCGACTACGAAACATCAGCTCCGTTGAAGCTGCCAATGCTTATCTGCCGCTCTTCATGGCCGATTACAATCGTCGCTTCGGCAAACCGGCCCGCTCGGACTTCGATGCCCACCGCCCAGTACGTGACGATGAAGATCTTTCGTTGATCCTCACCTGGCGCGAGCCCCGGCGAGTCTCGAAAAGACTAACCCTGCAATACGACAAACGCCTCTACCTGATTGATGACACCCCGCAGACGCGAGGCCTGGCTGGCCACTACGTGGACATCTATCACTATCCATGCGGGCGCATAGAAATCAGATCGGAAGGCGCTCCCCTGCCCTTTGGCGTTTTCGATCAGCTGCCCGAGGTTAACCAGGGCGCTATCGTCGATAACAAGCGGCTGGGACACGTCCTACAAGTCGCGCAGCGGATGCAAGAGCAGCGCGATAGCCGTCGTTCCCAGGCGGTACCGGGCAATCCGAAGCCAACCAAAGCGCAACGCCAGGAGCCGCCGAAGAAGAAGGCCAAAGAGTTCATGCCGGAGGACATCCTAGCTGCCCTGCAGCAAAGCTCACTGCCGAAGCGGAGCCGCTATGCGTCAGTCGATCACCGCTGAAGGACTCAGTGCTTTGGTGGCTGCTGGAGCAGCATGGGATGTGCGAGCCGTTCCAGGCCCCGACGGGCATGGATGGCAGCTGCAGGTACGCTACAGCAAAGAAAGCCGGCACTTCCCTCTCCGCTCGCGACGGGAATTGGTGAGGGTATTTCGGACACTGGATGCTCTCAACCGGTACGCGCAGAAACTCGGGATTCGCAGGTTCAGTGTCGAGATCTAGTACTGGAATTTGCATCCTGCTGGATGCCAACATTTAGGCTGTATTCAATTAAAACACAGAGGACAGCACGGAACGGCCCCCAAAATGCGCGGACAGGTTGTCGAGAACAAGCTGCACTGTCGCCTGTACAGCTTCTGGGGAACGGCCAGCAATGTGAGGTGTGAGAATGACATTGTGCAGCTCCGCCAGACCACTCGGCACGTTTGGCTCTCCCTCGACCACGTCGAGTGCAGCCCCACCAATACGGCTTTGCGTCAGCGCGTCTATCAGCGTTGCTGTATTTACTACACTGCCCCTCGCGATGTTGACAAGAAATCCGTTGGCACCAAGCGCATCCAAAACAGCCGAATCTACGAGGTGAGTTGTCGATACTCCTCCTGGCGTGGCAACAATCAGGAAATCCGACCATTCGGCGAGTGCTATCGCTGAAGGGAAGTAGCGCCAGGGTGATCCATCGCGAGGTTTACGGTTGTGATAGGCAACCGACATCCCGAATCCCTTCGCGCCTCGCTGGGCGATTTGTTCACCAATATTGCCCAACCCTAGGATGCCGAGTCTTTTCCCGGAGATAATGGGCCGGGGTTGACGCGAGATCGCCCAATCGCCACGTCTTGTGGCTGCGTCAGCCTGAACGATTCCACGGGTAATGGCCATGAGCAGCGCCATCGCGTGATCTGCGACGGAGGCGTCATTTGTGCCCGGACCATTGGTAACAACTATTCTTCTGGCTCTTGCGGCTGCCAGATCAATATTTTCGTAGCCCGCACCTAGTGCGCAGATAATCTCAAGCTTCGGAAGCGCTGCGATCTCGTCGGCACTCAGGCCTGTCGAGCCATTTGTCAGTACAGCACGAATGCTATCGCCCATGGCTTGTGTGAGTGCTTGTCGTGCTGAGGCTTTGGGCGCGACATGGATTTCGAACCCTGCATTTTCGAGACGACACAAGCTTTCATGCGTCAGTTCTATTACAACAAGGAGAGGGATCGGCATGTATGACATTCCAAAGGCTCCAGCTGGCCATACTTCACCATAGGTGGAGGGTTTTAACCACTAACGTTGGCAACATAACCGAGTTGACTAGCATCAGTGGTATCAGAGCTGACATTTCTACTTGGCCATCAGAGCGACATCTCTACTTAGCCTTGACACGTGGCGCTTGGCCTGGGCCGCTCGCTTTCTATCTGCCCATTACTGCGCCACCAGCAGCGAGCTCCATGGAAGTTTCCGCATGCAGCGGCAGGTCAATGCGTAGCCACTTTCGCCGCCATCGCTTGCTGGATCACATCGACAAATGCCCTTACCAACGGGTTGCGCTCATGCTTACGGGTGAGCACCAATAGCGGCGCGGTGGCCTCGGGCTCGGCCAGCGGCCGGTAGGTCACTCCTCGCTTGGCCAAGGTCTGCGTACACTCGGGGACCACCGCAACACCCCGCCCCGCAGCCACCAGCGCAATAATCGAGGTGATCTGCTTGCCGGTAGGGGCCGGCCGGCGCGTGAGGGCGTGGCGGCGGTAGAGGGTCTCGACGATTTCGTTCAGCCCCGAGCCGTATTCCGCCGGGAAAGCGATCAGCGGGTACGCGCTCAACTCCGTCAATGTCACCTGCGCCTGCCGGGCGAGGGGGCTATCACTGGCGACGGCGGCTATCAGTGGCTCGTTGCCAAGGCACAGGGCCTGGGCATCGGCGTCGTCGCCCGGTGGCTGCATGCGGCTCATGCCGATATCCAGGCGGCCTTCGATGATATGCGCCCATTGGGTGCCAGAGGCGCCTTCCTCAACGCTCAACTGCACGTCCGGGAATGCGCTGCAGAAAGCCTGGATGGTCTGGCTGAAAATGTCCGACAGGGCGATGGAACTGGCATAGCCAACCGCCAGGTGCCCCATGGAACCTGCTGCCAGTTTGCTGGTGATGGCCTGTGTCAGGTCCACCTGCTCCAGCACCGCACGCGCGTAAGGCAGGAAGTGCCGGCCCTCGGCAGTGAGGATGACGCTGCGGGAACTGCGGTCGAACAAGCGAAAGCCCAGTTCGGCCTCCAGTGCCGAGATCTGCCGCGTCAACGGCGGTTGCGCGATGTGCAGGCGCGACGCGGCACGGCCAAAGTGCAATTCATCGCTCACCATCAGAAAGTAACGCAGCCGGCGCAGGTCGATCATGGTCATCCTTGGGTATCAATCGGTCTGAAATCGGTATTGGATCCTGTCGTCGGCCTACCTTATAAAAAGTTTCAAAATATAACGAAAGTTTTTATGAAGCCTTTCATGCGTTGCCCGCGCATAGCCCTGTTCCTGTGCGGCTGCGCGGCGTTTCTCAACCTGTACGCGACCCAGGGGCTGCTCGGCGAGCTGGCGCTGGACTTCCATGTCTCACTGCGGCAAGCCAGCTGGAGCATAACCGTCAGCACGCTGGCCGTGGCCGTCTGCGCCCCCCTGGTGGGCCGCTTGACCGTCGGTATGGCCCAGCACCGGGTCATCGCCGTGGCTGCGCTCGCTCTGGCGGTGCCTGCATTGCTGTCCGCTAAGGCGGATAGCTTCGGCGAATTCCTGCTGTGGCGCGGTGTGCAAGGCATGCTCATTCCCGTGGTATTCGCGACCAGTGTTGCCTACATCGGCATGCGCTGGAGCGGCGGCGCAGTGACCGAGCTCACTAGTGTCTATGTGGCTGGTACGGTACTGGGGGGCTTTTGCGGGCGCTTCCTCACCGGCCTGGTGACCGAGTTCGCCAACTGGCGGCTGGCACTGGGGGCCCTGGCAGGTCTGAGCCTGGTCATCGGCCTGGCGATTGCGCTGAGCCTGCCGCGCAATCGCGAGGTGCCCCGGCCGCCCAGGCATGCGGCGCTGCGGGGTGACCTGATGAGCCGGCCTTTGCTGGCGGCCTACGCCGTGGGTTTCTGCATGCTGTTCGCCCAGGTCGCCACCTTCACCTATATCGGCCTGTACTTGAGCCGTGCGCCGTTCGCCCTCGGCACCGGTGCGCTGGGGTCGATCTACGCCGTGTTCCTGCTGGCACTGGTGGTCATTCCGGTTGCCGGACGCCTGAGCAAGGCACGCCCCCAGGCGCAGCTGGTGGGCGTGGCGGTAGGCCTCGGGGTGACAGGCTCGTGCCTGACGCTGGCGCCGTCGTTGTGGATGATCGTCCTGGGGCTGGCCTTGAGTTCCACGGGGGTGTTCCTCACTCAGGCCGCTGCCAACGCGTTCACCACCAGCCAGGCCCGCCACGACAAGGCCGGTGCCGTTGGGCTGTACCTCACGGGCTACTACCTAGGCGGTAGCTGTGGCGCCCTGGCACCCGGGGTGTTGTGGGAGCACTGGGGGTGGCCAGGCTGCGTGGCCTTGATCATCGTGTTCCAGTCGCTGTCGCTGTTGATTGCCTGGCGCGGTTGGCGCCCAGTCCCGTTATCGCATCGCGCCTCGAAGCTCAGCACCACGAGCGCCTGCCTGATTACGCTTGATTCATCATCCAACAAGGAAAACGTGAGATGACCGTGAGCAATCCGCTGGTCCAGCAAAGCCAGTTGTTGAAGGTAGTAGAACCGGTGCTGCAATTGATGCAGGCGGGGGTGTTGAAGCAAGCGTTGATGGATGCCTTCCGGAGCCAGGAGGCAGCGCTGGTGGAGATCGAAGAGGCGTTCCAGGCGCTCACGGCACGCGCTCATGGTGCTGCGGCATTGCGCCGGTTCTTCGCCAGTTGGTCGAAGACCAACAACTCGGCCGCCAGTGTCTCGGGCCTGGCAAACCGCATTACCCTGCTAGCCCGCTCCGAACAGGGCAGCGAAGCGGCTCGCCGTCTCTACCAGGTCTGCACCAGCCTGCACCGCATCACCGACGAAGATTTGGGCGCGCTGGGCAACACGTTGCACGCAGATCTGTTCTACAACATGGCGACGCCGCTGTGTGGCGATGACCAGTGGCTGCTCAAGGAAAACTGTCTGCCTTGCGCACAGGCCTTCAAGGACTGGACCGATGTCCAGCGCCTGCGCGACCGTGACTTGTTGCAGGGGCTGTTGACCACCCTGGTGCATGAGGTCTACACCCATGGTGAAGTGGAACTGATCCACCCGATGTTCAAACAGTGGTTCGAACGCGACATGGGCGTGCCCCCTGCCAAGGTTAGGGCAACCCTGGCATGGGTGACCGTGCACACCGGCGGCACCGAAAGCAATCACTTCGCCCATGCCGTGGCGGCCGTGGAAGAGTTCGCCGATGCCATGGGCATTCTCGTGGTCAAGAACACCGCCCAGGAGTTATTCGTGCAGTACTTGCAGCGCAAGGCCGCAGTGATGCGCGATTGTGCCCAATGCCTGGCCTGAGCGCATGACTGAACTCAGCTACCCTTCGCCAAAGCCGTCGCTTGCCTGCACCCAGTCCCCCGCGCGTCGTCGGACCTTACTGGCCGGTTGCACGGCCCACGCCATCCACGACGGCCTCACCGATGTCATTTATGTGCTGCTACCGGTGTGGCAGGCGCAGTTCGCCTTGAGCTATGCCCAGGTCGGGCTGCTTCGGGGCGCCTATTCGGCGATGATGGCCGGCTTCCAGCTGCTGGCCAGTCGCACGGCTGCCCGCTGGGGGCGCAAGCGCCTGTTGGTCGGTGGCACAGCCTTGGCGGCGCTGGCCTACCTGCTGGTTGGTTGCGCCGGCGGTCTGGAGGTGCTGCTATTGGCGCTGATGCTGGGCGGGCTGGGTGCCAGCACTCAGCACCCCTTGGCGTCTTCATTGATTTCCGATGCCTATGAGCCCGGGGGCGGGGTCAAGCAGGCGCTGTCCCAGTACAACTTCGCCGGCGATATCGGTAAGACCCTGGTGCCCGGCATGGTCGGCCTGCTGCTCACAGTGGCCAGCTGGCGCGCTAGCGTAGTCGGGGTCGGCGTGCTGGGCCTGGTCGTGGCAGCCGCGCTGTGGTGGCTGATTCCCGCAAACATCGCCACTGCCAGGGCAAAGACCGCCAAGGTCGGTGCCGGCAGTGGGTCTGCCAGCGGGCTACGGGCAATGATCCTCACCGGCACCCTGGACAGCGCGGTGCGCATGGGTTTCCTCACCTTCCTGCCGTTTCTGCTGCAAGCCAAGGGTGCGGGCACGGCGGGTATCGGCCTGGCCCTGACGCTGCTGTTCATCGGCGGTGCGTTCGGCAAGCTGCTATGCGGCTATCTGGGGGTGCGTATTGGCATGATGAAAACCGTATGGCTGACGGAGTCCACTACGGCTGTCTTGATTCTGCTGGCCCTGGTGTTGCCCTATCTGGGGCTGATGGCGGTATTGCCGTTGCTGGGGCTGGCCCTCAATGGCACCTCCTCGGTGCTGTATGGCGCGGTGCCAGACCTGGCGGGGGCGGGCAAGCGTGACCACGCCTTTTCATTGTTCTACACCGGCACCATCAGTGGCGGCGCATTGGCGCCGGTGCTGTTTGGCCGCCTGGGCGATCTCACGGGTATTCCATTCGCGGTAGTGGCCCTTGCGGCATTATTGCTACTGACCTTGCCCTTGGCCTGGTGGGTACAGAAAGGCCTGGATGCAGCCGGCGGCAAGTATCAATAACGACAGAAAGAGTATTGGCCTGCCTTCCAGCTTGTCACCAGAATGTCATTGTACTGGCGCTCATTAACTCGCCGCGATTTTAAAGGCAGGCAGGCTTGCAGGGATACTATGAATAATAAGGAAGTGTCGGCTTCTCAGTTTTCACTGTCGCAACGTGCACTTCAATTAAACCCACCCGGCACGTCGAGTATGCGCAGCAAGGCCAATGCGCTGAAAGAAAGTGGGGCGCGCGTTATCAACTTCGCCGCTGGCGAATTATCATTCGATGCCTGTGCCGAAATGAAGGCTGGCGCCCTTGACGCCATTCACCAGGCACGCAATCGCTATACTCCGCCGCTGGGCCTGCCGCGCTTACGCGAAATGTTGGCCCAGCGTGTATCGGAACGCACCGGCGTCACCTTCACGGCCAGCGAAGTAGCGGTGACCGCAGGGGCCAAGCAGGCATTGTTCAATGCCTGCATGGTGTTGCTGGACCCGGGGGACGAGGTCATTGTGCCCACCCCGCACTGGGAGACCTTTCCTACCCAGGTTCGCCTGGCAGGGGCTATCCCAGTGGCGGTGGATACCCGGCAGGATGACTATCGCCTGACCCACCGCGCGGTGCGGGCGGCCATCACTCCCCGCACGCGAATGCTGGTGATCAACACCCCAAACAATCCCACCGGCACAGTGTATCAATACGAGCAGTTGGCCGGGATCGCCGAGTTGGCGCTGGAGCATGGGCTGTGGGTGCTGTTCGACGAATGTTATCGCAGCCTCACCCGGCCCGGTTGCGTGCATCACAACATTCTGTCGTTGTGCCCCGCCCTGAAACCCCAGACTGTGCTGGTCGATTCGTTTTCCAAGAGCCAGGCTGTCACTGGCTGGAGGGTGGGGTATGCCTGTGCGCCGGCTAAGGTCATCTCGGCGATGCACAACCTGCAAGGGCACACAACCTCCAACCCTAGCAGCCTGTCGCAGTACGCTGCGCTGGCCACCGTCACCGCCGGCAGCCAGGCGTTCGCTGACCAGCTCGCGCCCTTTTTGCAGCGCCAGCTAGACAAGGCGCGCAGTTACCTGGACCCGCTGCCGGGCATGGCCTACGCACCCACCGAAGGCGCCTTTTACCTCTACATCGACGTTACCCCGTGGCTGGACGGATTGTATCGGGGGGAGCAAATCAGGGACGTCGATCATCTGAGTGAACTGCTGTTGACCCATGCCCATGTAGCGGTCGTGCCCGGGTCTGGCTGTGGTGACCCATCCAGTATCAGGATTTCCTACGCGCTGCAGCCTGAAGAGCTGGAAGAGGGAATGCACCGTTTGGTGCAGTTCCTAGAATTAGTGGAACGCGCGGACATTCATTGAGCAAACAATAATAAAACCGGGAGCGAAAATGGACGATTCAAATGAGCTGTTCATTGATTATGTGCACCAGGCCTTGGCGGAAGTGACCGACCGCAACTTGGTGGAAGCCTTGTTGGATGGTTTCATCAACCACGCCGACTTACTGGACGAGTATACCCAGCGGTATCAATACATGACGTCGCGCCCTTGGTCGACGGACGCGTTGTGTACCTTCTTTTGCGGGTGGAGAAGTCCCGACGGCGCAGCGCATGCGGTGGCCAGCATCATTGTGCGGATTTTGCAATTGTCCGAGTCCACGCCCACGGTCCAGAGCAGGTTGCAGTTGCTGGAAGCGGCGAGGCATTGCGGGGAGATCATCGTCGAAGACGTGGGGTTGGGGGAGATGCATAACCACCCGCACCATTCGAAGTTGTACCAGCGAATGGCCACGGCAATTTGCGGGTCGGACGACTGGCGCCTGCAGGATCGTTACCTGAATCCAATCACCAAGGAGTTTTCCGCCTGGGTGGGAGAAAAGCGGCCCTTGGCGCCGGATCTGACCGAAGCCCTGGAGATGATGGCGCTGACCGAGCTGTTCAATACCGGCGAATACAACGTGATGACGCCGTTGTGGAAACGCTGGCTGCGCGAGTCCCGGGGCTTTGCGGCCGGTGAAACCCACCGCATCGCCGCGTTCCTCAGTGTGCACTGTGGCAGTGTCGAGGCGCGGCATTTCCGCCATGCCACCGACGCCCTCGCGCTTTACACCCAGGCCACCGGCCAGTCGGTCAACTATCGCCGCATCGCCGCGCTGTCCAACGACTACGTAGTACGCGCCTGCGAGCACCTGGGGAAAATGGCCTCCGTGCTCACGCCGTAACGCCTCGCTGCATCGCCCTTAACCCTTTCACCGCTTTGGCATCGCACGATGCCGGGGGGCACTTATGCGCCTTGAATCCGACTCCATGGGCACCGTGCAGGTGGCCGCCGACAAATACTGGGGGGCGCAGACCGAGCGCTCGGTCCACCATTTTCCCATAGGGCGTTCGCGCTTTCGCTGGGAAGCCCCCATGATCCGCTCACTGGGGTTGCTGAAAAAAGCTGCGGCCCTGGCCAATCTTGAACTGGGCGAGTTGCCTGAATCCATTGCGCTGCCCATCGTGTGGGCCGCCGATGAAGTCATCAGCGGCAAGCTGGACGCGCATTTTCCGCTGGTGGTGTTCCAGACTGGCTCTGGCACGCAATCGAACATGAACGCCAACGAAGTGATCGCCAACCGCGCTATCGAGCTGCTGGGTGGCGAGATGGGCAGCAAGACCCCCATTCATCCCAACGATCACGTCAACCGCGGACAGTCATCCAACGATACTTTCCCCACCGCCATGTACATGGTGGTGGTAGCCCAAGTGTTCGACACCTTGCTGCCGGCAGTGGTGGCGTTGCGCGGCACCCTGGCGGCCAAGGCCCAGGCATTCGCCAACGTGGTAAAGGTTGGCCGAACCCATTTGCAGGATGCCACTCCTATCACCCTCGGGCAGGAGATAGGTGCCTGGGTGGAACAACTGGATTACACGGTGAAAGGCATCGAGCAGGCGCTGCAAGGTCTTTATGACCTGGCCATTGGCGGCACCGCGGTAGGCACCGGGCTCAACGCCCATCCGCGTTTCGGCGAGGTGTGCGCGCGGCAAATCGCCCACTTGACCGGACACCCCTTCAGGTCGGCTACCAACAAATTCTTTGCCCTGGCCGCCCATGATGCGCTGGTCAATACCTCTGCGGCCATCCGCACCCTGGCCATGGCGTTGATGAAGGTTGCCAACGATGTGCGCTGGTTGGCCAGCGGGCCACGCTGCGGCATTGGCGAAATTGATATTCCCGAGAACGAGCCAGGCTCCTCGATCATGCCCGGCAAGGTCAACCCGACCCAATGCGAGGCTCTGACCATGGTCTGCGCCCAGGTGTTCGGCAACGACGCCACAGTGGCGTTTGCCGGTAGCCAAGGCAATTTCCAGTTGAATGTGTACAAACCGGTGATGGTGCACAACGTGTTGGAAAGCATCACCCTGCTGGCAGAGTCCTGTCAGGCCTTCAACGAACACTGTGCGGAGGGCATCGTACCCAACCTTGAGCGCATCGAGGCCAACCTTGAGAAAAATCTGATGCTGGTGACCGCGTTGAACCGGCACATCGGCTATGACAAGGCCGCGCTCGTCGCCAAGACCGCCCATCGCGAGGGCAAGACCCTGCGTGAGGTCGCCAACCAATTGGGGTTTGTCGCGCCGCAGGAGTTCGACCGTTATGTGGTCGCTTTGGACATGACCCACCCGTAAGGTCGCAACCGCCTGGTCCCCTTTTTATGTACGAGGTGTCGTATGCAGGAAGCAGATAGTCGTCGAACCAACCTTCGCGCCTTGCTGGCCAGCAAGCCTTGCTTGCGGGTTCTGGAGGTGCACAGCCCCATCTCGGCCTTGCTGGCGGAGCAATTGCGTCTGGAGCCAAGCCCCGGACACAGCGTGGCCTTTGACGCGGTCTGGTCCAGCTCACTCACCGATTCGACCCACCGCGGCTTGCCCGACATCGAGATTCTATCCCCCAGCAATCGGCTGCAGGGAATTCGCGAGATCTTCGATGTGTGCGCCTTGCCGATGATTTACGACGCCGATACGGGCGGTAAGCCAGAGCACTTCGCCATCCACGTCAAGATGCTTGACCGCGCCGGCGTCGGCGCCGTAGTGATCGAGGACAAGTGTGGCCTGAAGAAGAACTCATTGTTCGGCAACGAGGTCAGTCAGGTCCAGGAGTCAGTCGACGGGTTTTGTCAGAAGATTCGCCTGGGGCGGGCGAGCAGCGGGCCTCAAGGGGCGATGATCATCGCGCGCTGCGAGAGCTTGATCCTGGACCGGGGCATGGACGACGCCTTACAGCGCTGCCTGGCTTATGTAGAGGCGGGTGCCGACGGCATCATGATTCACAGCCGCAAGAAAGACGGCGGGGAGATCTTGGCATTTGCCCGGCGCTTCCGTGAGCACTGCGCCCATGTGCCCTTGGTGTGCGTACCTACCAGCTACGCCCACCTGAGCTTTGACGAATTGCAGGCTGAAGGCTTCAACGTGGTGATCTACGCCAACCACATGCTTCGCAGCGCCTACATGGCCATGCGGGAAGTGGCCACGGATATTTTAAGGCACGGACGGACGCTGGAAGTCGAGCCGCGTTGTCTTGGCATTGAGGATATCCTGGATTTGATTCCCGGGACACGCTGAGCAAATGTTTTATAGAAAGACTACAGCGTTATTAATATCCTTGATGTCGCTAAGTAGTACCGCATGATAGCGTGTTGTGGAATTCGCAAGGATTCTTGACCGTGCTGTTATCCGGAGCTCTTAGTTATAGGCATAGGCCTCGCGCACGTTAGTCGTCCCAAGCAACACACTGGTGATCGCGTGCGAGCCCGAGCCCGCCAAGCCTATAGAGACGCCTCCGCCCTTTACCGTTGTCAGCATCGAGTACCGCGGCGGCGCGCGCCTCCTCCCGGCCACCCCGCCCGGTAGCACACAGCTCAGCGAGAGTCTACCTCGTACGCCTGGGCAATGCCGTCGACGGTACCCACTGGCGGCTGTCCAATCTCGAAGACCGCCGGGCGCAGTTCAACATCAAGGGCGCGACCCGCACTCTTTCAGTCAAGTAGTAAAGGGTGTTCGTAACTGGCCCCTTACAAGTACTTAAATTGAGCAAGAAGCTATAGAGTTCGATTCGAAAAAAATACGGCTACACATTATCGCGATGACATAAGTACCAAGGAGACTCTATATGTCATTGCAGTGCCCTAGCTGTCACTCCTCAAAAGTCGCATTCCTCCATGCCGCCATGAAAGCCGGCGCCGCCATCGGCACCGTCGGTGGCGTAGCACGCGGCGTCAGCGCTGCCCTGGCCGGTAGCCAGACAGGTGCAGCCCTGGGCGCCATTGCTGGGCCAGTCGGCATCACCCTTGGCTCCGTATCAGGTGCCATCCTCGGCGGCCTGGTTGGCGGCGTGGGCGGCTGTGCCCTTGGCGCTCAGCTCGGTGAATCGCTCGACCGCCACGTCCTGGCCAACAACCTCTGCCTGCTCTGCGGTCACCGCTTCAACCTGCCGGCCTGATCGGCGCCTTCCCCTCTCACCTTAGCTGTCCGGTAGGTGCTGCGCCTCGCGCAGCGCTTTATGCCGGCGTGCATCCAAAGGAATCGCTCACATGGCACATCTCGTCGACACCATGGCCTATGCCGGCGCCGCTCCCTGGCATGGTCTGGGCAGTCAGCTCACTCAGAAACAGCCCATCGAAGTCTGGCAACGCGAAGCCGGGATGGACTGGCAGATCCTCGAAAGTCCTGTGCACTTCAAATCGGACGCGGTCGGTCATCTGGGTACGATCCACTCGTTCCCCGAGCAGAAGGTGCTGTTCCGCTCTGACACCAAGGCGCCGCTCTCGGTAGTTTCCCAGCGCTATCAGACGGTGCAACCGCGCGAGGTTCTGGAGTTCTACCGCGACCTGACTGAGGTCTCCGGCTACCAGTTGGAAACAGCCGGCGTGCTCAAAGAGGGTCGCAAGTTCTGGGCCCTGGCGCGGACGGGACAAAGCATGACCCTGAAAGGCAACGATCAGGTCAATGGCTACCTGCTCTTGGCCACCTCCTGCGATGGCACCCTGGCGACGACTGCAACGCCCACCACGGTCAGGGTGGTATGCAACAACACACTCAGCATCGCGGTGAACGGCGCCACTCAGGCGATCAAGGTTCCTCACAGCACGCGATTCGACCCTCTGGCGGTGAAGAAGCAACTCGGTATCGCCGTCGCTGGCTGGGATGAGTTCATGTATCGCCTGCGGCTGCTCGCCGATCGCAAGGTCGGCGATGCCGAGTCGACGGGCTTTTTCATGCGAGTGCTCTGTGATTCAGCAGGGGGCAGTCATACCCAGGGTGTGCTTCCCAATGAGCGGGCCCTGAGAACGGTGCAAGCCCTGTACGAGGGACGAGGTCGCGGCGCGGTCCTTGAGTCTGCACAAGGAACCGCCTGGGGCCTGCTCAACGCGGTCACCGAATTCGTCGATCACGAACGTCGCGCACGGAGCTCTGAGTATCGGCTCGACTCGGCCTGGTTTGGCCAAGGCGGTCAGCTCAAGCAACGGGCACTGTCGGCCGCACTCGACCTGGTGGCCTGAAGGCGTTCCCCCTCGCCACTGGCCACGGCATCCCTCCGGCCGCGTCAACGCCATTCCAGATTCGCAGCACTGTTCCCTACTTTCTAACACATAGCTCAGGCGGCTTCGTGCCGGCTGAGCCTTCTATGTCGCACAGGAGACTGCTCATGAGTCGTTCATCCCTGATCACCGCACAGCAACACCCTCGTCCACTCCTCCACCTCGTCACCACCGCTGCGGCTTCTCGCCTCGCAGCTCATGAAACTCGACCTGTGCGACTCTTCAGCCAAGATGCCGCAGCAGCCCTGGGGCTGGATCCAGGCAAATCACAACTAGAGCTCTGGCTCGAGAAAACCGGACGACAAACGGCCGCTCTGGAGAACGATCCTCGGAACGACAGCACGCCCGCATTCTGGCAAAGCGTGCTTGAGCCCATCATCTCTTGGCGCTACAGCAGGAGCACCGGCCGCAAGGTTCAGCGCTACAGCCGGGAGGTGTCCCATGCCTCGCCCGATTTGCCCTGGATGGCTGCCCGCATTGAACGCGAAGTGCTGGATGACGAAGACGTCCAGTTGCTCGTATGCAAGGCCGTAGGCGCCAGCGAAGTCCATCGCTGGCAGGAAGGCATCCCGGTATCCATACGCCTGCAGGTCATGCACCTACTGGCAGTGACAGGCAAACATGCGGCCGATCTTGCCGTACTGCTGGGTGGTCAGCAGTGGCAGATCCACCGTATCGAGCGCGATGAAGCCAGCATCGCGCAGCTGATCGAAGGAGAGCGTCAGTTCTGGCACTACCTGGACACGGATCGTCCGCCGCCAGCCGATGGCACCGCCGCTGCAGGTAAGGCACTCGCGCGCCTGTACCCAAAGGACTCAGGTGCGCGGCGTGACTTTCGCCAGCAAGCCGGTCTGCTTGCCATCTATCTGGAGCTGAAGGTGGTGCGCCAAGCACTCCAGGCCAAGCAAGCGCGAGCAGCAGAACTCCAGCAGCGTCTCCAACAGGCCTTGGGCGACGCCACCTATGGAGATTTCCCGCATGGATCCATTCGATGGCAACGGGAGCAGGACCGTACGGTGCTCGATGTCGACCGCCTGCTGCAGGACCAGCCAGAGCTGCTGGAGCGCTACGCCAAACACCTGCCAGGAGAGCGGCAGTTCTTCATCAATTGAAGCCGGTAGCACTACCCTCTCCGCCTCAGCTTCCCCTTTTTGAAACCTAACCTTTGTCGCGAGACCTCTCATGATTGCGAGCAAACTCAAGGCTGGCGAAACCGCTGGCAGCTATCTCATCGACTCTCCGGTGACCGAAGCCGACATCCTCGGCATCGCTAGGCAACTCGTTGCCCAGCGATTGAGCAAGGGCAGCAGTTTGACCGAGCCCCAACAGGTCATTGCCCATCTGCAGACGTTGCTCATCCAGCAAGAGCGGGAGGTCTTCGCCCTTCTGCTGCTCGACAGCAAGCATCGCGTGATCTGCTACGAGGAATTGTTCCAAGGCACCCTGGATGCGGCGAGTGTCTATCCGCGCGAGGTGGTGAAAACCGTGCTGCGCCACAACGCGGCGGCGGTGATCCTAGTGCATAACCATCCTTCGGGAGATCCGGAGCCAAGTCAGGCGGATCGTCGTCTCACCCAGACGCTCAAGGAGCTGCTGAACCTGGTGGGTACCCGCACCCTGGACCACGTCATCGTGGGACACGAGGGCTGCGTTTCGATGGCGGAACTGGGCCTGGTCTAACCTTCGATCTGCTCCGCCCGCCTTACAGCCTCCCCCGCTAACACCTGGCGCTCCCCGCGCTTTACCAGAACGTCTATTTCCCTTCCCTCATGACCACTATTGGCTCGACCGCCAAGGCACGCGCTCGCGTCCCGGCTGCTCGGCAAATCGCTACTCGATAGGAGACTTCGCCATGCCGCTTCTGCGCTTCCTCACCTTGCTGTTCGTGTTCGTCGGGCTACTGGCCAGCAGCCTGCTCGCTGTCAGCCTCTTGGTACTGATGCTGCGCTTCTGGCCGTTGGCCTTGGCCATCGTTCTGGCCTTGGCGCTCTTCAGCGGGCTGCTTCGCCGCTCTGGTACTACGTTCAGCACCCCATCCACGACGGCATAAGTGCAGGCCCCTTGGCCTGCCCTTTCTCATTCTGAACAGCCGTTCTGCCCCTCTCTCCTGACAGGAGCTTTAGCCATGCCTACACCTTGCTTGATCTGTAACTCATCAGTCGTGCTGTCCAAGGAAGCGGCTCAGGTGATCGCCAGCCTCATTGGCAGCCTGGATGCTTTTCTGAGGGGTATTCAGCCACCGACTGAGCATGTTGCTACCACTCAACAGGGACAGCGCGGTCCGCTGGAACAGGCGTTCAATCGCATGCTTCAGGGCATGTCCGCCGTTCACACGAGTTGGCCCGATACCCATGCTTTCATCAAGGACGTTCATCGCCATCAATTCATGGAGTATCAGTGCCTGTGTCTACGCTGTGGCGCCAAGTATGACGAGCCATCGACGTCTACTGGCCAGGAGACGGCGACCTGATCGTAGGTGACCAACCGTCATCCCTGGCGCAAGCGCTCACCCAACCCCTGCACCAGTCCCAGCACCAGTTGCCGGTCCGCCTCGGTTAGGGCGTCCAGTAGACGGCTGATTTGGCGCGCCTGATCATCGCTGCGCGGGCTGGCCTCGCTGAGTAGCTCTGCCGCCTCACAGTGAAAGATGGATGCGAAGTCGTAGAGCCGGGCGATGTTAGGAATGACCACACCCCGCTCGATCCGGGAGACGGCCTCGTTGCCAATCCCCAGGCGCTCAGCGACTTCCTCCTGCGTCAGGCCCACTCGCAGCCGATGACGCGCGATCGCCCGCCCAACCGACTCCGCCAAATTCTTCTGATCGATACCGCTCATGCCAAGGCTCCAACCGTCCACCCGGATGGTTGGGTATCCACTCGTTGACATGAAGTGCGTCACAAGTTGAAATCCAACCTAATAGGTTGC
>NZ_SULM01000012.1 GCF_005250615.1 Pseudomonas rhizoryzae
TCCCAGGCCGACAGGCGACGAAACAGGGCCAGGCCGATGACGCACCAGAGCATGGATTCCAGCGGCAGCCGACGTTTGCGTAGGGTAGCCACCCCGGCTGTTTCCAGCGCGGTCTTGATCAGGTCGGGATCGAGCAGCTCACCCAAGGCTTCGAGTGTCGTCGTGGTCGAAGAAAACTCGCGAGTCATTTCCAGGGCTTGAGCAATACGCATAAAAAATCCGGTGCTTGGAATCAAGCACCGGATTCTGTGCGCTGCCAGTCAGGCGTCAAGGCCGAACTCTTAACTGACTGGCATTAGCCCTTGGGCTGGCTTTTTATGGGTGGACGCCTTAGATGCTGAGGGTCCAGTCGTAATCGACGATCAAAGGCGCATGTTCGGAGAAGCGCGGTTGTCGCGGCAGGCGCGCCGAGCGGACGAAGCGGCGCAGGCCCGGGGTGAGGATGTTGTAGTCGAAGCGCCAGCCCAGGTTCAGATGCTCGGCCTGGTCGCTGTCGGGCCACCAGCTGAACTGGTCACCCTCACGGCTCACTTCGCGCAGGGCATCCACATAGCCCATGTTGCCGATCACCTCGTCCATCCAGGCCCGCTCCGGAGCCAGGAAGCCGGGGATCTGCTGGCAGTCGCGCCAGTTCTTCACATCCTGTTTCTGGTGCGCCACGTACAGCGAGCCGCAATAGATGTATTCGCGGCGCTTGCGGCGCTGCTTGTTCAGGTAGTGGGTGAAGTCGTCCATGAACTTGAACTTCATGTTCAGATCCTCATCGCCACGCTTGCCCGAAGGCAGCAACAGGGTAGCGATGCTGACCTTGTCGAAGTCCGCTTGCAGATAACGACCGAAGCGATCACATGACTCGAAGCCCAGGCCGCTGATCACCGCTTTCGGCTGGACCCGCGTATAGAGCGCGACTCCACCCTGGGACGGCACCTCGGCATCGCAGGCGTAGAGGATGTAGCCATCCAGGGCGTAGGCCGGGTCGTCCATGTCGTAGGAAGAGGCGCGGGTATCCTGCAGGCAGATCACGTCGGCATTCTGCGCCTTCAACCAGGGCAACAGGCCCCGCTCGACAGCGTCCTGAATACCATTGACGTTCAAGCTGATGATCCGCATAAATGGCCCCCAAAAAATCGTGGATGTATGATACCCGAGCTAAACCGGTTTAGCTAAATACAAGCCGCGCAAGGACTTATATGCAGGCGTATCAGCGTAATTTCATTCGTTTCGCCATCGAGCGCGGAGTTCTGCGTTTTGGTGAATTCACCCTGAAATCGGGTCGTGTCAGCCCGTATTTCTTCAATGCCGGCCTGTTCCACAGCGGTTCGGCGCTGGCCGAGCTCGGTCGCTGCTACGCTGATGCGCTGGTCGCGGCCAAGCTGCCCTTCGACGTGCTGTTCGGCCCGGCCTACAAGGGAATTCCCCTGGCTGCCGCCACAGCGGTGGCCCTGGCCGAGCACCATGGCCAAGACACGCCCTGGTGCTTCAACCGCAAGGAAGCCAAGGATCACGGCGAAGGCGGCCTGCTGGTGGGCGCTCCCCTGACCGGCAAGGCGCTGATCATCGACGACGTCATCACCGCCGGCACGGCCATCCGCGAAGTCATGCAGATCATCCAGGCCCAGGGTGCCAGTGCCGCCGGGGTGCTCATCGCCCTCAACCGCCAGGAGCGCGGGCGCGGCGAGCTGTCGGCCATCCAGGAAGTCGAGCGTGACTACGGCATTCCGGTACTGAGCATCGTGGCGCTGGATCAGGTGCTCGAATACCTGGCCGAAGATGCCGAGCTCAAGCGGCATCTGCCGGCCGTGCAGGACTATCGCGCTCAATACGGAATCTAGTGTGGTATTTCAGAAGTTGACTGCACAATTTTGGCGGCGCTTTTTCGGCCTGGGCGGCGTTGCCACTCCTCGCCATAGCCCTGCTATGACTCGTCGCGGCGCCTGGCCCAGGTCAAAAAATCACTCGCCAATTCTTGCGCGAACTTCTCAAACACCACACTAGCCACAGGAGAGACGGCCATGGTGGTACGCCGCGCTGTCGCCGGCCTCTTGCTCATCGCCCTGCCGCTGGCCAGTTCGGCGGCCGAGCTGTATCGCTATCGGGATCGCAACGGCACCCTGGTCATCGATCGCCAGGGCGTGCCGCCGGAATATGCCGGCAAGGGCTATGACGTGCTCAACGAGCAAGGCCGGGTGATCCGCAAGGTCGCCCCCGCCCTGCCCGCCGAGGAACTGGAACGTCGTGAGCGGGAGCGCCAGCAGGCGCTGGCTGATGGACAGCTGCGCAAGCTCTACAGCAACGTCGCGGATGTCGACCGAGCCAAGGCGCGCAAGCTGGCGGAGCTGGATGGCCTGGTAGAGATCAAGCAAGCCAATCTGGAGTCTGCACGCCAGTTGCAAAATCAGTTGATGGAGCAGGCCGCGGTGCAACAGCGCAACGGCCAGACGCTCCCCGCGGACCTACAGGCACGCATCGATGCCGCCGCCGCCGATCAGCTCCGCCTCCAGGCCGATCTGCAGCGCTACGCCGAGCTGCGCCGTAGCACCCTTGCCGCCTTCGACGCCGACCGCGCGCGCATGCAGCGGTTGGAAGCTAACCAGGGTACGACCCGCTAGTTCTACAGGCGCTCCTCAGCCGTCCACTCTCTCGGGTCGGCAATGCGCCTTCTGACCCTTCCCGGCTCCTCAAGATCAATCGACCTGCCAGTCTTTCAGCTCTATGGCACGCACCGTGCTAATTGAACTTCAACTCATTGTTGAACAATCGAATAGCGACTTGGCGGTAGCGAGCAATGATCCAGCGAAGACCTAAGCAGTCTGCACAACCGCTATCAGTGGGCGAGGCCCCATGAGCGGTAAAGAGGCGGGAGGCCTATCCCTGGGCGCTCAGCTGCTCAAAGAGCTGCGCGAGGACATCATCAATGGCCGCCTGCTACCCGGCACGGCGCTGGTCGAGTCGGATCTGGTCAAGGCCTACAACGCCTCGCGCAACACCATTCGGGAAGCCCTCCACCAGCTGGACCACGAGGGCCTGGCCACCTATGTGCGCCACAAAGGCGTGATGGTGCGCCGCCTGGGGCTGGCGGAAGTGCGTGACCTCTTTCTAGTGCGCCGTACCCTGGAATTGCAGGCCATCCGCAGCAGCCGGCCGCTGCGCGAGTACCAGTCCGATCTCATGCTGAACGCCCTCGAGGCCGCCGAACTGGCGCAGTCGCGCGAAGACTGGCGCGCCTGTGGCACCCATAGCCTGCACTTCCATCGGCACATCGTCGGCCTGCTGCGCAGTCCGCTGCTCGATGAATTCTTCGCCAATGTCGCCGCCCAGATGCGCCTGCTGTTTTCCCTCGCGCCCGATGAGGAGCACTTCCAGCGCCCCTGGCTGGAGCGCGACCGCGAGATCCACGACCTACTCAGTGCCGGTCGCCCCCAGGAGGCAGCCGAGGCCATGGCCAGCTACCTCGAGGATTCCGAAAACCGACTGCTGGACCTGTTGAGCTCAGCCAAGCCACTCTGACCGAGGAGCCCCGCCCATGTACAAGGACTACCCTGCCGCCTACCAGACCACCAAGGGCTCGGCCCTGCAGGTCGACCGGGCCTTCTATGATCGCCTGCGCGAAAACAAAGGGGCGCGCACCCTGATCGAGCAATTCGAGATCCCGATCCGTACCGGTCGCGCCTGGAAGGTCCCGGCCGGCCACCTGTTCCGCGTCACCACCCCACACGGCCCCCAGGTGGGCGACTTCAACGTGTGGAACGCCCATGACCCCCGCGAGCGGATGTGGGCGGCGCGCACCCGGCAATTGCAGGGCGCCCACGTCAGCACCTACGACCGGCTCTGGTCGAACCTGCCCTTCCTGCGCCCGCTGCTGACCATCACCGATGACAGCCTGGCCGACTATGGCATCGATGAACACGGCGGCCGCCTGCACGACCTGCTCGGCACCCGCTGCGACCCCTACGTCAACAAGATGCTCACCGGTGAGGACTTCCATCACCACTGCCACTCCAATCTGACCCGCGCGGTGCTGCCCCATGGCCTCACCGAATTCGATGTCCACGATGTGCTGAACATCTTCCAGTGCACCGGCCTGAATCACGATGACCTGTATTTCATGAAGGCCTGCCCGGCCAAGCCCGGCGACTACCTGGAATTCTTCGCCGAGATCGATGTGCTCTGCGCCCTGTCCACCTGTCCAGGGGGTGACCTGTCGCTAGCGATGTGGGGGCCCGAGGCCCAGGACCCGCTCAGTGTCTGCCGGCCGCTGGGCGTGGAGATCTACCGCGTCGAGGACAGCCTGCTGGAAGGCTGGGAATCGCCCAAGCGGGCGGCCTACCAAGGCCAGCATGGCCTGACCCTGCCCAAGCCCAGCTGGGAGCAGTAAGTCCAGGCCAGCAATGAAAACGGCGCCCTTGGGCGCCGTTTCCTATCCGCCCGAAAGCGCTCAGCGCTTGCGGTTGGTGATCAGGGTACCGACACCGACGTCGGTGAAGATCTCCAGCAGCACCGCATTGGGCACCCGGCCATCGATGATATGGGCGCTCTGCACGCCGCCCTGCACCGCTTCCAGCGCACAACGGATCTTCGGCAGCATGCCGCCGTAGATGGTGCCGTCGGCGATCAGGCCATTGACCTGCTCGGTGGAAAGCCCGGTGAGCACCTGGCCCTGCTTGTCCATCAGGCCGGCGATGTTGGTCAGCAGCATCAGCTTCTCGGCCTTGAGCGCCTCGGCCACCTTGCCTGCCACCAGGTCGGCGTTGATGTTGTAGGACTCACCGTCCTGGCCCACGCCGATGGGGGCGATGACCGGGATGAAGTCGCCGCGCACCAGCATGTTGATCAGGTCGGTGTTGACCCCGGTGACCTCGCCGACGTGGCCGATGTCGATGATCTCCGGCTTGGTCATCTCCGGCGTCTGTCGGCTGACCTTGAGCTTGGTGGCGCGGATCAGGCCCGCGTCCTTGCCGGTCAGGCCGATGGCCTTGCCGCCGTGACGGTTGATCAGGTTGACGATGTCCTTGTTGACCTGGCCACCCAGCACCATCTCCACCACGTCCATGGTCTGGGCGTCGGTGACGCGCATGCCGTCGATGAAGTGGCTCTCGATGGACAGCCGCTTGAGCAGATCGCCGATCTGCGGACCGCCGCCGTGCACCACCACCGGGTTGATGCCCACCGCCTTCATCAGCACGATGTCCCGGGCGAAACCGGCCTTGAGCTCGTCGCTCTCCATGGCGTTGCCGCCGTACTTGATCACCAGCGTCTTGCCGACGAACCGGCGGATATAGGGCAGCGCCTCGGACAGTACCTCGGCGACGTGCGAGGCATCCTCGCGGCTCAGGGTCATGGCTCACCTCTCAAGGTCGACATAGAAAAGACAAAGGGCGCCTAAGCGCCCTCTGTGCCACCGCTGACCCAAGGTCAGAACGGCAGGTTCAGATCCGGCTGCACCGCCAGCAGTTGCTTGCGGAACACCGTCTTGATGCGCTCCAGCTCTTCGAGGGTTTCCGCCTCGAAGCGCAGCACCAGCACCGGCGTGGTGTTGGACGCACGCACCAGGCCCCAACCGTTCTGGTAGTCGACGCGGACGCCATCCAGGGTGGTGATCTGGGCATCGCCCCACTGGGCGTCGCGCTGCAGGGTTTCGATGATGCCGAACTTGTTCTCTTCGGTCACCTGGATATTGATCTCCGGGGTGGAGATGTCTACCGGGAAGGTATCGAACACCTGTTGGGCGCTGCCCTTCTCCTGGCTGAGGATCTCCAGCAGGCGCACGGCGCTGTAGATGCCGTCGTCGAAACCGAACCAGCGCTCCTTGAAGAACACGTGGCCGCTCATCTCACCGGCCAGCAGCGCGCCGGTTTCCTTCATCTTCTTCTTGATCAGCGAATGGCCGGTCTTCCACATGATGGGACGACCGCCATAGCCGGCGATGAGGTTGTTCAGGCGACGGGTGCACTTGACGTCGAAGATGATGTCGGCGCCCGGGTTACGGGAGACCACGTCCTTGGCGAACAGCATCAGCAACTGGTCGGGATAGATGATCTTGCCTTCGTTGGTCACCACGCCGACGCGGTCGCCGTCGCCGTCGAAGGCCAGGCCCAGGTCGGCCCCGGTTTCCTTGACCTTGGCGATGAGGTCTTCGAGGTTCTCGGGCTTGCCCGGATCCGGATGGTGGTTGGGGAAGTTGCCGTCCACCTCGCAGAACAGCGGGATGACCTCGCAGCCCAGGGATTCGATCAGCTGGGGCGCATTGACCGCGGCCACGCCGTTGCCGGCGTCCACCACCACTTTGAGTTTCTTGGCCAGCACCACGTCGTTGCGGATGTAGTCGGCGTAGCTCTTGAGCACGTCGACCTGCTGGATCTGGCCGTGGCCGCTGGCCACGTCGCCGGTCTCGATACGCTGGCGCAGACGCTGGATGGACTCGTTGGCCAGGGTCTCGCCGGCGATGACGATCTTGAAGCCATTGTAGTCCGGCGGGTTATGGCTGCCGGTGAGCATGACGCCGGACTTGCCTTCGAGCACATTGGCCGCGTAGTAGAGCACCGGGGTCGGCACCATGCCGACGTCGCTGACATTGGCGCCGCTGTCGGCCACGCCCTTGATCAGTTGGGCGACCAGTTCGGGGCCGGACAGGCGGCCGTCACGGCCGACGGCCACGTTGGGCTCGCCACGCGCCAGGCTCTCCGAACCGATGGCACGCCCGATCCAGTAGGCGGCTTCGGCGGTCAGGGAGTCACCGACCACGCCACGGATATCGTAGGCGCGGAAGATGCTGGCATTGAGTTGGGGGGCTTGCGGGGTAGTGCTCATCGGGGGTTTCTCCAATCCCAGGAGATCCTGGTCTTCGTCGAGGATACTGATGTCGAGGATGTCGGTGGTCTGGAACAGCGGCTCGCTCTGGGTAGGGCGGCCTCTGTCGGCAAACTCCGCCAGGGTCTTGGCCACGGCATCGCTAGGTACGGTGGCATAGAGGTCCGGCGACGAACCGGCCGGTCGGCCGGCCAATCGAGCCATCGCCTTGGCCACGGGTTCCATTACCGCCAGGCGTAAGGCCGGGTTTTTGGCTGTCTTATTGGAATCAAGTTCCTCGGCATAGACCGCCAGAGTGCGGACGTCGTCACGTAGCCGTCGTGACACCTCTCGGGAAACCAGCCAAAAGCCCGCCAGCAGACCAAACAGGGCGAGAGCGAAGGCAACCAGGGGGGCGCCCAGCGAAAGGTCGTCGTTCCTCTCCGTAGCGGGTGCCAGCTCCAGCGCCCAGAGCGCACTGCCCGTGGCCAGTCGCCGGCTCAACGCCGTGTCGCCGGGCGCGCCACCGCTGGCCAATTGCTGGACGGCGCCCCCGGGGAATTGCTGCAGCAGGCGCCAGTGACCGATATTCGCCGGCGGCGTGGCCCAGCCCTGCAGCACGGCTGACAGGTCTTCCACCAGCACGACGCTACCCAGCAGTTGATCGCCACGGCGAATGGGTTGGGCGCTGTAGACCAGCCAGCGATCACCGAGCCGATAGGCTTCCGGCGGCGTGCGCTGACCGCTTTCCAGGCGTTTGAGCAGATCGAGGGCGGCGTAGTTGAGTGGGCCGGGGCGGTCGTTATCGATCTGCCGCATGCCGGCCGGCACTACCAGCACATCGACCACGCCCAGCCGCTCGCGCAACTGGGTTTCCGCCGCTGTACGCGCGGCGGGATCATCGCCCTGCAAGGCCTGCAGCACCAGGGCATCCCCGGCGACGCCCTGCAGACGTCGGGTCAAGGCCACCAGCAACTGATTGAGCGAGGCGGCCTGGGCCTGCAACGCCTGATCGGCCTGCTTCTCCTGGTTGCGCTCCCCCTGGGGCACCAGGACCAGCAACCAGAGCAGCGCCGCGGCCAGCAGCAGCCCGGCCAAGGCCAGCAACAGGCCGCCGCCCAGGCCGGGCAACGCAGCGTTGCGAGCCATGATCTTATGTCGCTCCTTGCTTGCCATGCCGCTCTTCTCCTTTATGTCACGGCGTGCCTGGCGTCAGCGGGTCCCGGAGTGACCGAAGCCGCCGGCGCCACGCTCAGTTTCGGTGAAGCTCTCCACGATATCGAAATGCGCCTGCACCACAGGTACGAGCATCAGCTGAGCGATACGTTCGCCGATGCTCATCGTGAAGGTGGTCTGGCCGCGGTTCCAGCAGGACACCATGAGTTCACCCTGATAGTCCGAGTCGATCAGCCCGACCAGGTTACCGAGCACGATGCCGTGCTTGTGGCCCAGCCCCGAGCGCGGCAGCACCAAGGCGGCCAGTGACGGATCGGCGATGTGGATGGCGAGCCCGGTGGGGATCAGCGCGGTCTGCCCCGGCTCCAGCACCAGATCCTCCTGCAACATGGCGCGCAGGTCGAGACCGGCCGAGCCGGGGGTGGCATAGGACGGCAGCGGGAAATCGCGCCCCAGGCGCGGGTCGAGGATCTTGGCTTGAAGGCTATGCATGGGTCTTGGCGGTGTCTTTCAAATGAGTGGAAATCAGCGCGATGAGCTGGCGGGCGATTTTGCTCTTGCTGGTCTGCTCGAAGCGGATCTCGTGCAGGCCACGGTCGATCACGGTGACCGCGTTGTCTTCGCTGTTGAAGCCGATGGCCGGGTTGGCCACGTCGTTGGCGACGATGAGATCGAGGTTCTTGTCACGCAGCTTGCGCTGGGCGTACTCCAGCAGATTCTGGGTTTCCGCCGCGAAGCCGACGCTGAAGGGACGATCCGGGCGCCCCGCCAGGGTGGCGAGGATGTCGGGATTGCGCACCAGCTCCAGCAGCAGGCCGTCGCCGCGGGTGGGATCCTTCTTCAGCTTGTGCGGAGCGATCACCTCGGGGCGATAGTCCGCCACCGCGGCCGACGCGATGAGTACGTCGCAGGGCATCAAGGCCTCGCAGGCCGCCAGCATGTCGCGGGCGCTGACCACGTCGATACGCTCGACGCGATCAGGGGTCGGCAAATGCACTGGACCGCTCACCAGGCTGACGCGGGCACCCGCCTCCGCTGCCGCTTCCGCCAGGGCGAAGCCCATGCGGCCGGAGCTGTGGTTGGTGATATAGCGCACGGGATCGATGTTTTCCTGGGTCGGGCCGGCGGTGATGACCACGTGGCGACCGGTCAAATCCAGGCGCTGGAAGCAGTCCGCGGCGAGCTGCGCAAGGTCGGTGGCTTCCAGCATCCGGCCGGGACCGACGTCACCGCAGGCCTGGCTGCCGCTGGCCGGCCCGAACAGCTTGATGCCGCGACTGCGCAAGAGCTCGGCATTGGCCTGAGTAGCCGGATCGCGCCACATGGCCTGGTTCATGGCCGGCGCCAGGGCGATCTGGGCATCGGTGGCCAGGACCAGGGTGGTGAGCAGGTCGTCCGCCACGCCCTGGGCCAGGCGCGCCATGATATCGGCGGTGGCCGGGGCGACCAGCACCAGATCGGCCCAGCGGGCCAGTTCGATATGGCCCATGGCCGCTTCGGCAGCCGGATCCAGCAGATCCAAATGGACGGGCAAGCCCGATAGCGCCTGGAGGGTCAGCGGCGTGATGAATTCGCGACCGCCGCGGGTCAGCACTACCCGTACCTCGGCGCCCTGATCCTTGAGTCGGCGCACCAGTTCGGCGCTCTTGTAAGCGGCGATGCCACCTCCGACGCCCAACAGGATGCGTTTACGATGGAGCCGCTGCATATTGCCTTGATCCGTTGTAAAACTGTCTAGGACGGGCATCGCGTGGCCAAAAGAGGCTTACGGATGCCCAGAAACGATCACGCTAAGATAGCACAGCGCCTGCAGGACGCAGGCTCAGCGCCAGACAAGGAGGTGTACATGAGCATCAAGCATTGGCCGGCCCAGGAGCGGCCACGGGAAAAATTGCTGGACCAAGGCGCCCAGGCGCTCACCGACGCCGAGTTGCTGGCGATCTTCCTACGCACCGGCGTGGCAGGCAAAAGCGCGGTGGACCTCGCCCGCCAGCTGCTTGGTGAATTCGGCAGCCTGAGGGCCTTACTGGAGGCCGATCTCGCCGCCTTCAGCAGTCATCTGGGGCTTGGACCGGCTAAATACAGCCAACTGCAGGCGGTCCTGGAAATGGGCCGGCGCCACCTGGCCGAAGGCCTCAGGCGCGATTCGGCGCTGGAAAGTCCACAGCAGGTCCGCGATTACCTCAAGGCGCGCCTGCGCCATGAGCCCCACGAAATCTTTGGCTGCCTGTTCCTCGATACCCGCCATCGGGTGCTCGCCTTCGAAGCCCTGTTCCACGGCACCATCGATGGCGCCAGCGTCTATCCCCGCCAAGTGGTCAAGCGCGCCCTCGCCCACAACGCCGCTGCCGTCATCCTGACCCACAATCACCCTTCCGGTGTCGCCGAACCCAGCCAGGCCGACCGCCTGCTCACCACCCGGTTGAAGGAGGCGCTGGGTTTCGTGGATGTGCGGGTGCTGGATCATTTCATAGTGGGGGATGGCGAGCCGCTGTCCATGGCGGAATATGGCTGGCTCTGAGACAACAAGGGTCACTTATTGCCAGCTATTACCAGGGCTCTTGAAAGTCATGTTTTCGTCAGTCAAAAACACAACTCTTATAAAAATGACACTGGCAGTCACTTTTAAAGTTTAATTAAGACAAAAATTGTCACCTCACTAAAAACACTGATTTTTAACCGGTAATTCCTCATTAAAAATCGGGTGTCCATCACGTTTTTCGTGCTACCCAAAGGCCACCACCCGCTTTAGGATGCGCCTCACACCTCCGCTGTGCCATTAGCTGCGCAGCGGCGGTCGAAAACTTTCACACAGGGTTTTCACCCAAAAGAAGTTCAAGGATCAGAACTTCTCACTCAGTGAGGTCACGGATGACTTTATTGCCCCCGCTCGCACTCCATTATATGGAACTCGGCGACCAGCCTATTAAGGCAGACAACTTCGCAGGTGAAGATTGCCGTTATAGCCTGGAGTTCGAGCGACTCGAGACGGCCTGCCACGATACCCAGGCGCTGCACCGCGACCTCAAGCCGGACTGGGCCGCCACCGTGGAACAGGCCACCGTATTTCTGCAGCAGCAATCCAAGGATCTAAGGGTCGTCGTCTGGCTGACCTGGGCGCTGCGACAGATCCAGGGCTGGGCGGGTTTACAGGCTGGACTGGCACTCCTCGAACGGCTGGTGGAAAGTCATTGGGACGTCTTGCATCCGCGTAAGGACCGTACCCGGGCCGCCGCCTGCAACTGGCTGTGCGGCCGGTTGGACGGCCTCTTCGACACAGCCACGCTCAATGGCCTGGAAGGCTCCTGGCTGGAGGTCTTCAGCACTCAGCTCGCGCGCTTGGAGCAACTGCTGCAGCCGCGACTGGGCGAGCAGGCACCGTTGTTGCTGCCACTGGTTCGGCGTCTGGACGAGCAGCAGCGCCGCCAGGCGCAGAGCGTCTCGACGCCTGCTGCCGTCACCCCACCCAGCGTATCCGCCCAGGCCGCCCAGCCGCTCCCTCAGGGCCCGCTGGAATCGGACAAGGATGCCCATCGCCTGCTGCGTCAGGTGCAGGAAGCCGCCCGCAGCCTGAGCGGCTGGTGGCTGCGCCAACGCACCGGCGATCCCCGTGCGCTGCGGCTGAACCGCGCCTTGCTGTGGAGCGGCATCGACAGCCTGCCCGCTCATGATGCCCAGGGCATCACCGGGCTGCGTGGCCTGCCGGCCGATCGCCTGAAGTTCTTCCAGGAACGCCAGGCCGCCGGCGGAGCGGCGGCCCTGCTCGGCGAACTGGAAACCAGTCTGGCCCGCGCGCCCTTCTGGTTGGATGGTCAGCGCCTGGCCTGGGAATGCCTGCAGACCCTCGGCGCCGAGGCCGCCTGCCGCGAGATCGAATGGCCGCTGGTGCTGCTGCTGGAACGCCTGCCCGGGCTCGAAGCCCTCGCCTTCCACGACGGCCAGCCTTTCGCCGATGCCCAGACCCGCCTCTGGCTAGCCAGCCTGGCCACTCGGAGCGCCCCACCAGCCGCCGAGTCCTCGGCCGGCGACGCCCAGCCGGAAGCCTGGCACGTCGACTTGGCCGAGGCCCTCGCCGACCTGCGCAGCAACGGCCTCAAGAGCGCCGTCCGGCGCCTGCAGGCCGGTCGCCGCCACGCCGAAGGCGAGCGCCAACGCCTGCTTTGGGACCTGGCCAGCGCCCGCCTGCTGATCCACGCCCGCCAGTTCGAACTGGCCCATCTCCAGCTCGCCGAGCTGGATGCCGAACACGGTGCCCTGCTGGCGCGTTGGGAGCCGCAACTGGCGCTGGACATCCTCCAGGCACGTCGCCAGTGCCTGGAAGCGCTACCCGTCACCGCCGACAGCCGGGCGCAGCTGCAGCAGCTGCGCCCAAGACTCTGCCGCCTCGACCTCGAAGCGGCACTCGACTGAGGCTCGCCCTCACCCATCAGGAGAAAGACATGGCCAAAGAAGGCTCGGTTGCGCTGAAAGAGCGCATCAACGTCACGGTACGCCCCGCCACCGGCGGTGCTGAAGAAGAACTGGAGCTGCCCCTCAAGCTCATGGTGCTGGGCGACTTCACCCAGCGCAGCGACGACCGCAAGCTCGAAGACCGCAAACCCGTGGCCATCGACAAGGACAACTTCGACGAGGTGATGGCCAAGCAGCAACTGGGGCTGACTCTGGCGGTCCCCAATCGCCTGCAGGAAGGCAGCGATGACGACCTCGCGGTGCAACTCGACCTCAAGGCCATGGCCGACTTCAGCCCGGCGCGACTGGTGCAGCAGGTGCCCGAACTCAAGCAGCTGATGGACCTGCGCGACGCCCTGGTGGCGCTCAAGGGGCCGCTCGGCAACGCGCCGGCCTTCCGCAAGGCCATCGAACAGGTGCTCGCCGATCCGGTCGCCCGCGAGCAGGTGCTCGGCGAACTCGGCTTGCCGCAGCAAGACGTCTGACCAGGAAGCCCATCATGACCGATACCCTGCTCCAGCACCGCTCCGCCGACGTCGCCGAAGACCACGGCATTCTCGACCGCATCATCGCCGAGACCCGCCTGGCGCCCCAGGACGAAGGCTATGGCGCAGCCAAGCGCGGCGTCTCCGCCTTCATCGAGGAATTGCTCAAGCCGCATAACGCCCAGCAGCCGGTGAAGAAGGCGCTGGTCGACCGCATGATCGCCGAGATCGACGAAAAGCTCAGTCGCCAGGTGGACGAGATCCTGCACCACGCCGAATTCCAGTCGCTGGAAGCGGCCTGGCGTGGCCTGCGGCTGCTGGTGGACCGCACCGATTTCCGTGAAAACAACAAGATCGAGATGCTCAACGTCTCCAAGCAGGACCTGCTGGAAGACTTCGAGGATGCGCCGGAGATCGTCCAGTCCGGTCTCTACAAGCACGTCTATACCGCCGAGTTCGGCCAGTTCGGCGGCGAGCCGGTCGGCGCCATCATCGCCAACTACGACTTCGATCCCACCGCACCGGACATCCGCACCCTGCAGCAGGTGGCCGCGGTGTCGGCCATGGCTCATGCGCCCTTCATCGCCGCCGCCGGGCCGCGATTCTTCGGCCTGGAAAGCTTCACCGGTCTGCCCGATCTCAAGGACCTCAAGGATCACTTCGACGGCCCGCAATTCGCCAAGTGGCAAGCCTTTCGCGAACAGGAAGACTCCCGCTACGTCGGCCTGACCCTGCCGCGCTTCCTACTGCGCACCCCCTACGATCCGGAAGAGAATCCGGTGAAGACCTTCGCCTATCGCGAGAACGTCAGCCAGAACCACGGCCACTACCTCTGGGGCAACACCGCTTACGCCTTCGCCACCCGCCTGACCCACAGCTTCGCCAAGTACCGCTGGTGCCCGAACATCGTCGGTCCGCAAAGCGGCGGTGCGGTGGAAGACCTGCCGCTGCACCACTTCGAGAGCATGGGCGAGATCGAGACCAAGATTCCCACCGAGGTGCTGATCTCCGATCGCCGCGAATACGAACTGGCCGACGCCGGCTTCATCGCCCTGACCATGCGCAAGGGCAGCGACAACGCCGCCTTCTTCTCCGCCTGCTCGACGCAGAAGCCCAAGTTCTATGGCAACAGCGAAGAGGGCCGCACCGCCGAGCTGAACTACAAGTTGGGTACCCAGCTGCCCTACCTGTTCATCGTCAGTCGTCTGGCGCACTACCTCAAGGTGCTGCAGCGCGAGCAACTGGGCGGCACCAAGGAGCGTACCGACCTCGAACTGGAACTCAACAAGTGGATCCGCCAGTTCGTCGCCGACCAGGAAAACCCTAGCGCCGAGGTCCGCGGTCGCCGGCCGTTGCGCGCGGCCAGCATCCGCGTCAGCGACGTCGAGGGTAATCCGGGCTGGTTCCGCGTCGGTCTCAGCGTCAGGCCCCACTTCAAGTACCAGGGCGCCGACTTCACCCTCTCGCTGGTCGGCAAGCTGGACAAGGAGTAAGGGACGATGAGCCACGGCAGTCTGTTCGAACGCCTGGCCGGCACCCGTGCCGCGCGCCCCCAGGGCTCGCCCTTCGAGGCCCTGAGCGCCTCGGTGGCCGCGCACCTGGCGAAGATGCTCAGCACCCGCGCCGGCAGCGTGCCGATCCAGGCCGACTACGGACTGCCCGACCTCAACGACCTGCGTCTGTCGCTACACGATTCGCTGCAACGGGCGCGACTGGCCATCGAGGCGTTCGTCGCCACCTACGAGCCACGGCTGTCGGGGGTGAAGGTGCTGCCGCTGCCGCGGGAAGGCACCACCCTGGCCTTCGCCTTGGAAGGCCAGCTCGAACTCGACGGCCAGCGTCGCCCCATTCGCTTCACCGCCAGCCTGGATGGCAGCGGTCAGGTCAAGGTCAGCCAGGGATAGGTCCATGTCTTTCAATCACTACTACCAGAGCGAGCTGGCGGAACTGCGCCAGCTGGGCGCGCGCTTCGCCGAGCGCAATCCCGCCCTCGCCCCCTTCCTCGGCCAGGGCGGCCAGGACCCGGACGTCGAGCGACTGCTGGAGGGCTTCGCCTTCCTCACCGGCCGCTTGCGGCAAAAACTCGATGACGAACTGCCGGAGCTGACCCACTCGCTGCTCAACCTGCTGTGGCCCCATTACCTGCGGCCGCTGCCGAGTTGCGCCATCCTGGAATTCGATCCCCTGCCCGCGCCGGGTGCGCCGCTGGAGGTTCCACGTGGAACGGAAGTGGAGTCCCAGCCGCTGGATGAGGTGAGCTGCCGCTTCCGCACCTGTTTCGCTGCCCAGGTCCAGCCGCTGCGCGTGGACGAGGTAGGCTTCGCCCCCCAGGGCGACGGCGCCCGGCTGACCGTGCGCCTGGGCATCACCGGAACCGGCACCCTCGCCGCCATGGATCTGCGCCAGCTGCCGCTGCACCTGGCGGGCGACCGCGCCCTCAGCCAGGATCTGTACCTGGCGCTGTTGCACAACCTGACGGGGCTGAGTCTCGTTCCGGTCGATGGCGCGGGCGAGCCCCTGGTCGATGACCAGGGCCGCGAACGCAGCCTGCCGCTGGCCGCCGAGCAGGTCCAACCGCTCGGCTTCGGCGAAGACGAGGCGCTGCTGCCCTATCCGCCCAATGCCTTCCGTGGCTATCGGCACCTACAGGAATATTTCGCCTTCCCGGAGAAATTCCTGTTCGTGACGGTACAGGGGCTGGCCGCCCTGCTGGCCCTCCCCGACGAAGTCCGGCGCCAAGCTCGCGGCTTGGAGCTGCGTTTCGAGATCCGGCGCATCGCCCGTCAACCGCGTCTGCCCAGCCGCGACAACCTGCGGCTGCACTGCGTGCCGGTGGTCAACCTGTTTCGCCACGACGCCCTGCCGATCCGCCTGGACGGCAAGCGCGACGAGTATCCGCTGTTCCCCGCCGGCCATGGCCGCGAACACCTGGGCGTGTTCGCCGTGGAGCGGGTGACCGGCTGGCAGCCCGGCGGCCTGGGTCACCGCGACTACCTGCCCTTCGAATCCTTCGCCCATGACCTCAGCTTCGGCGGCCAGGGGGGCCGGCCGCACTATGCCGTGCGCCAGCGGACCGCCCTGTTGCATGGCGGCATCGACACCTACCTCGCCTTCGGCGACCCGGGCAACGACCAGGACACCCTGTCCATCGAGCTGACCTGCACCAACCAGAATCTCCCGTTGCGCCTGCGCGCCGGCGATCTCTGCCTGCCCACCGAGAACACCCCGGGTGGCCTGGCCTTCCGCAACCTGGCGGCGCCCACCGCCAGCCACGCCCCGGTGCTCTCCGGCGACCGCCTGTGGCAGTTGGTCTCCAACCTGTCGCTCAACTACCTGTCGCTGACCGATGTGGAGGCCCTGCGCACGGTGCTGGCCAGCTACGACCTGCCGCGCCAGCACGATCGCCAGGCCGAACGGATCAGCCGCCAGCGCCTGGCGGCGCTGCGAGCCATCAGCCATCGCCCGGTGGATCGTCTCTACCGGGGCCTGCCGATCCGCGGCATCGCCACCCAGCTGGAGATGGACGCCAGCGGCTTTCGCAGCGAGGGCGAGCTGTATCTGTTCGCCAGTGTGCTCAACGAGTTCTTCGCGCTCTACGCCAGCCTGAACTCCTTCCATCAACTCAGCGTTCGCAGCCTGCAGGGAGAGGTGTACCTATGGACACCGCGCATGGGTCAGCAGCCGCTGATCTGAACCGCTCGGCGCTGTGCCGAGAGATTCGCGACTATTCGCTGTTCCAGGGCATCCAGCAGGTGCTGGGGCAGTTGCATCGCCTGGAGCCGGCGCTGGATGAAGAGGCCCTCTACGAGCGCCTGGAATTCCATGCCAACCCGAGCCTGGCCTTTCCTGGCAGCGACATCGAACGCCTGGAATTCGTCGCGGATGCCGACGGCCTGCGTGCCCGGCTGCAACTCAACCTGGGCGCCCTGATGGGCAGCGGCTCGCCACTGCCGGCCTTCTACAGTGAACAGGCCCTGGGCGACAGCGAGCAGCATCGCACCACCCGTGATTTCCTCGACCTGTTCAACCATCGACTGCATCGACTGCTGCTGCCGATCTGGCGCAAATACCGCTATCACGCGCGTTTCCGCCAAGGCGCCCGCGACGAGTTGTCGGCCCGGCTGTTCAGCCTGATCGGGCTCGGCGACAGCAGTCTGCGCCAGGCATCCGAGTTGAACTGGAAGCGTCTGCTGCCCTACCTGGGCCTGCTCAGCCTCAAGGTGCATTCGGCGGCGCTGATCGAGGCGGTGCTGCGCTACTACTTCGAACAGCCAGCCCTGCGCCTGGAGCAATGCCTGGAGCGCCGCGTCGCCATTCCCGCCGAGCAACAGGCGCGCCTGGGCCAGGGCACCGCCCGGCTCGGCCAGGCGGCGGTGCTGGGGGTAGAGGTACGGGATCGTGGCGGCAAGTTCCGGCTGCACCTGCTGGAGCTGGACTGGGACGCCTTCCACGCCTTCCTGCCGGCCGGCGCCCAGCACGCCGCCCTGCGCGCCTTGCTGCGCTTCACGCTGCGTGACCAGTTGGACTACGACCTGCGCCTGCACCTGCGCCGGGACGAGCTGCGCGAATGGCGCCTCGGCGCCGCCAGCCCCTGCCGCCTGGGCTGGACCACCTGGCTCGGCCTCACCCATGCCAACGGTCAGGTCACCCTGGCCTGCCACCGTTAATCAAGGACGATCGACATGCTCACCCTGGACCTGCAACACCTCATCAACAGCCTGGCCGCCACGACGCGCCAGGATCTGGAACAGGCCGCCCAGCGCTGCGTGCGCCGTGGCGGACGGCAGATCCTCATCGAAGACCTGCTGGCCGTGCTGCTGGAGACCCATGATGGCCTGCTCGGGCGCGCCCTGAGCGCCGCCGAGGTCGACCACCAGGCCTTTGCCGACACCCTGCAGCCCCGCCCGGGTGCTGGCGAGGGCGGCGACCCGGTGTTCAGCCCGGAGTTGCTGCTGTGGCTGCAGGACGCCGTGCTGCTGGCGCGGCTGGAGTTGCAACAGCCGGCGACGGACAGCGCCGCCCTGCTGCTGGCGCTGCTGCGGCATCCCGAGCGCCACCTGGGGACCCGCTACGGACGCCTACTGGAGCGGGTGGATGCCGCACAGTTGCTGGACTACGTCAAGGCGCAGCAGCCGGCCGTGACGAGCGTTACCAGCGACTCACCGCTGAGCCGCTTCACCCATGACCTCAGTGCCCAGGCCCGCGCCGGGCGCCTGGACCCGGTGTTGGGCCGCGACGCCGAGATCCGCCAGTTGGTGGACATCCTCTCGCGGCGGCGCAAGAACAATCCCCTGGTGGTGGGCGAAGCCGGGGTCGGCAAGACCGCCCTGGTCGAAGGCCTGGCGCTGCGCATCGCTGCGGGCGAGGTCCCCGACAGTCTGCGCCGGGTGGAGGTGCGTACCCTCGACCTCGGCCTGCTGCAAGCCGGTGCCAGCGTCAAGGGCGAATTCGAGCGCCGGCTGCAGGGGGTGATCGACGCCGTGCGCCAGGCGCCGGAGCCGATCATCCTGTTCATCGACGAAGCCCATACCCTGATCGGCGCCGGCGGGCCCGCGGGCGGCTCGGATGCGGCGAATCTGCTCAAACCGGCCCTGGCCCGTGGCGAATTGCGCACCATCGCTGCCACCACCTGGAGCGAATACAAGAAGTACTTCGAGAAGGACCCGGCCCTGGCCCGCCGCTTCCAGCCGGTGAAGCTGGACGAATTCGACGTCGCCACCGCCATCGCCGTGCTGCGCGGCCTGGCGCCGACCTATGCCGAGAGCCACGGGGTCTATCTGCGCGACGATGCCGTGGTGGCCGCCGCGGAACTGGCCGCGCGCTATCTCAGTGGTCGCCAGCTGCCCGACAAGGCCGTGGACGTGCTCGACACCTGCTGCGCCCGGGTGCGTATCAGCCTGGCCAGTCCGCCGGCGGCGCTGGAGCGGCTGCGCGAGCGCCTGGCCGCCAGCGAGCGCGCCCTGACCGCCGCTCAACGCGATGCCGGCCACGGCCTGCCGGTCGAGGTGGCCATCCTGGATGAGCTGACCGCCAGCCTGGCCAGCGATCGCGAGGCCGCCACCGCTCTGCAAGCGGCCTGGGAACGGCAGCGCGCCCTGGCCGAACGCATCCTCGACCTGCGCGCCACCGCTGCCCAGGAAGCGCTGGCCGCCACCCAGGCCGAACTGGCGCAGTTGCAAGGCCAGGGCGAGCGGCTGGTCAGCCTGGAGGTCTGCCCGGAGCTGGTGGCCGAGGTGATCAGCGCCTGGACCGGCATCCCGGCCAGCCAACTCGCCCGTCGACACGACGAACGTCTGACCCGTTTCGCCAGCGATCTGCGCGCACGCCTACGCGGTCAGGAGCAGGCGGTGGTCGCCCTGGATCGCGCCCTACGCGCCGCCGCCGTGGGCCTCAACGCCCCCGAGGCACCGGTCGGCGTCTTCCTACTGGTCGGCCCCAGTGGCGTCGGCAAGACCGAAACCGCCCTGGCCCTGGCCGAGTTGCTCTACGGCGGCGAGCGCTTCCTCACCACCCTCAACCTGTCGGAGTTCGCCGAGAAGCACAGCGTCTCCCGGCTGATCGGCGCACCGCCCGGTTACGTCGGCTATGGCGAAGGCGGTCTGCTGACCGAAGCCGTACGCCGCCAGCCCTATTCGGTGGTGTTGCTGGACGAGGTGGAAAAGGCCGATCCGGAAGTGCTGAACCTGTTCTATCAGATCTTCGATCGCGGCCAGGCCACCGACAGCGAAGGCCGTCAGGTGGACTTCCGCAACGTGCTCTTCCTGCTCACCTCCAACCTCGCCAGCGCCGAGATCCAGCGTCTCTGCACCGATGGGCGCCCGGACGTGGCCAGTCTCACCGAGGCGATCCGCCCCACCCTGACCCGCCACTTCAAGCCGGCCCTGCTGGCACGGATGCGCGTGGTGCCCTACTACCCGCTGGATGGCGCGTTGCTGGGTGAGTTGCTCCAGCTCAAGCTCGGTCGCCTCGGCGCCCGGCTGGCCGCCCGCCGGGTCGCCTTCAGCTATGCCCCGGCGCTGCTGGACGAACTGGCGGCGCGCTGCCTGGACGCCGACAGCGGCGCGCGGCGGATCGATCTGTTGCTGGAACAACGGGTGCTGCCACTGCTGACTGACCACCTGCTCGACGCCCTGGCCCAAGGCCGAACACCGCGCCAGCTACACCTCGACGTCTCCGCCACTGGCGAGCTGCAGTGCGAGGTGACGGCATGACCCTGCCTGCCGCGCCGGACAGCGCCCTGCCACTGTTCATCGAACTCGGCCAGTGCGAAGACACCGCCCAACTCGTGCTCGGGTTGGTCGAAGGCATTCGGCTGCTGGCCAGTCTCGATCTGGTGCAGTACTACCGCCTGGACGCCACCCATACCCAGTTGGTACTGCTTGCCCAGAGTCTGGATGGCCGCTCCGCGCCAAGCGGTGAAGCCCTGCCCCTCGAACAGGAAAGTCTGCTGCACTATTGCCTGATGCAGAATCGCAGCCTGCATCTGCGCGAGCTGGATCCGCTGCTGCACGCCACCGCCTTCCTGCCCGGTGAAGGCTGGCGCAGCCTGGGTTGCCTACCCCTGACGGGTCCCGCAGGCCAGGTCGAAGGCCTGTTGGTCCAGGCCAGCCGCACTCGCCGCGATCTGGAAGCCCACGCCGAGGTACTGGCACCGCTCGGCCGCTTCGCCCTGGCGCAGAGTCAGTTGCTGGAGCGGGTCCAGGCGCGGCCTATGACCCCAGTGCCGGAGCAACCGGCCGGCACGCCTGCCGATGGTTTCGGCATGCTCGGTGACGGCGGCGCCATGCGTCAGGTACATCGTTTGATCGGCAAGGTGTTGCACACCCCCATCACCGTGCTGCTGACCGGCGAGACCGGCACCGGCAAGGAGCTGGTGGCCCGCGCCATCCACGAACGCGGCTCGCGGCGCACCCAGCCGTTCGTGGTGCAGAACTGCGCGGCGCTACCCGAGCATCTGCTGGAAAGCGAACTCTTCGGCTATCGCAAGGGCGCCTTCACCGGCGCCGAACGTGATCGCGCCGGCCTGTTCGATGCGGCCAACGGCGGCACCCTGTTCCTCGACGAGATCGGCGACATGCCGCTGACGCTGCAAGCCAAGCTCTTGCGGGTATTGCAGGAAGGCGAGGTGCGCCCGCTGGGCAGCGCCGAGACCCACAGGGTCGACGTGCGCATCGTCGCGGCCACCCATCGCAATCTGCTGCGCCTGGTGGAACAGGGCACCTTCCGCGAAGACCTCTACTATCGCCTGACCCATTTCCCCATCCAGCTGCCGCCCCTGCGCGAGCGCGGCGAGGACCTGCCGCTGCTGGCCCGCCATTTCGCCGACCAGGCCTGCGCCTGCCTGCAACGCTCGCGCTGCCGCTGGTCCAGCGCCGCCCTGGATCTGCTCGCCGGTTACGCCTTTCCCGGCAACGTCCGCGAACTCAAGGGGCTGGTGGAGCGCGCCGTGCTGCTGTGCGAAGGCAATGAACTGCTGCCCGAGCACTTCGCCATCCGCCCCACCACCCTCGCCGCCACCTCCAGCAGCCTGACCCTGCGCGAGCGCCTGGACCAGCTCGAACGCGGCCTGCTGGTGGACTGCCTGCGCAAGAACCGCGGCAACCAGACCCAGGCCGCCCAGGAACTGGGCCTGCCACGTCGCACCCTGCTCTATCGCTTGCAGCGACTGAGCATCCGCTGCGCCGATCTGCAACTTTCCTGAAGAGGGACCGCCATGACCTCATCGCTTCGCCCCCTGTTGCTCCTGGGCCTGCTGGCCTTGGCGGCCTGCCAATCGGCGCCCAAGGACCTGCAGGACTATCGCCCCCTGGGCGACCCCAAGACACCCCACCGCCTCACCTAGGACAGGAAGTCACCATGGAACTGGTATTCGACCTGGTCGGCAGCCGTCAGCACACGCCCGGCCTGCTCACCCAAAAAACCTTCCGCCACGTCGGCGGACTCATCGGCCGCAGCGAGGACTGCGACTGGTACCTGCCCGATCCGCAGCGCGTGCTGTCGGGTCAGCACGCCCGCATCAGCTACAGCGAGGGCGACTACTTCCTCACCGACCTGAGCAGCAACGGCATCCAGCTCGCCGACGGCCAGCGCCTGAACAAGGGCGAGCCCTGGCGCATCCAGCACGGCCAGGCCTTCATCCTCGGCACCTTCACCCTCGCCGCCCGATTGATCCGCGATCCCGCCGGTTTCGCCGACGACTTCAGCGTCCCCAACGGTCACCAAGGCCTGATCCCGGACGACGCCTTCCTCGAACTGGACCCGCTGCACGCCCTGGAACGTCGCGATCCCCACGGCCTCGCCGAACTCGAGGGCCGGGCTCTCTCCGCCAGCGACGCGACCCGCAGCGACTACGCCCGGGTCGATCTGGACAGCCTGGGCATTCCCGCCCTGGTATCGGAAGCCCCGGCTCCAGCGGTGGAGCGCCCGGCGGCGCCGGCGCGGCAGACGTCGGCCTTCTGGCAGCGCTTCGGCGACGCCCTCGGCCTGGACCTCAGCACCCTCGACGAAGGCGCCCGCGAAGCCCTGGCCCTGGAGGCCGCCCGCCTGCTGCGCCTGGCCACCCAGGGCCTGCATGGCTGCCTGCGCACCCGCAACGAGACGCGCAACGAATTGCGCCTGCCGCTCACCACGGTGCAGAGCAGCGGCAACAATCCGCTCAAGTTCGCCGCCGATGGCGATACCGCCCTGGCCCAGCTGCTACGCCCCAACGCCGTCGGCCAACTGCCCGCCGACCAGGCCCTGCTGCGCGCCTGCAGCGAACTCCAGGCGCATCAGGTCGGCCTGGTCGCGGCCAGTCGCCAGGCGGTGCTGGCCACCCTCGAACAGCTGGCACCGGCCCAGTGCGAAGCCCGGCGCGAACGCGAAGGCCGTCTCCCGCGCTGGGGCCGCGACGCCACCCTCTGGCGCGCCTGGCAACGCCAGTACCGCGATCTGCGCCAGGACGAAGACTGGCGCGAGCGGCTGTTCGCCAAGGACTTCGCCCAGGCCTATGCCGAGCAGGTCCGTCTGATCGCCACCCTCAACCCCACCCAGCAAGGACGCTGACATGACCCTTTTCCTGCGCTTCTGCGCCTTCGGCCTGGCCCTGTTGCTGGGCGCCTGCACCAGTCAGAAGGCCCCGGACCCGACCCTGCTCGACCTGACCCTGAACGGCGACGAAGACCTCAACCCCGACCTCAACGGCCGGCCCTCGCCGCTGGTGGTCCGGCTGATCGAATTGAAGAATCCGGTGAGCTTCGAGAACGCCGACTTCTTCCCGCTCTACGAGAACGCCAAGCAGGTGCTGGCGCCGGACTGGGTGGCCGAGGAAGAGATCGAACTGCGCCCCGGCGAATCCCGCGAACTCAAGCTCAGGGTACAGGGCGACAGCCGCTACGTCGGCATCTACGGCGCCTACCGCAACCTCGGCGGCAGCCAGTGGCGCCAGGTCATCCAGCTCAAGCCCAATGCCCTGGCCCAGGTGCGCCTGCAACTCACGGCCGATGGCATCCAGCCCGCGCCGGCGGCCAAGGAGTAGGTCATGCAGCAACTCAAGGTGATCTGGCAGGAAGGCATGTTGCTGCGCCCGCAGCACTTCCAGCAGAACGACCGCTACCACGCCCAGCAATTGCAGACCCGCACCCGCCGCCTGGGCGAGCCGGCCTGGGGCTTCTTCGAGCTGACCCTCGACCGGCAATTCCTCGCCATGGGCAAGGTGGTGGTGAGCCAGGCCAGCGGCATCCTGCCCGACGGCACGCTCTTCGAGCTGGGTGCCGACAGCGAACCCCTGACCCTCGACGTCCCCGCCAATACGCGCGACAGCGCGGTCTGGCTGGCGCTGCCACTCACCAGCGGCCAGCGAGTGGAAAGCCGTCCAGCCGACCAGGACGAGATCATCGCCCGCTACCTCAGCGTCGACAGCGAGATCCCCGATTCCCATGCCGGTTTCGGCGAGCCCGGCGCGGTCACCTGTGGGCGCCCGGACTTCCGCCTGCTGCTGGACGACCATCCGCGGCTGGATGCCTACGTCCGCCTGCAGGTCTGCCACGTCCTGGAGACCGCGCCGGACGGCAGCCTGGAACTGGACCCCGACTTCTCGCCCAGCGTCATCCAGGTGCGGGCGGCGGAGCCGCTGCTGGCCGGGCTCAAGGAGATCATCACCCTGCTCGCCCACCGGGGCGAGGTGCTGTCGCAGCGGCTGCGCCAGGCCGGCAGCCTGGGCACTGCAGAAATCGGCGACTTCCTGCTGCTGCAACTGGTCAACCGCCACGAAGCGGTGCTGCGCCACTGCCTGGATTACGAGCAGTTGCACCCGCGCAGTCTGTTCCGCGAGTTACTCGCCCTGCACGGCGAGCTGGCCACCTTCGCTGCCGCGGACAAGCGCCCGACCCAGGATCTGCACTACCGCCACGCCAACCAGGGTGGCAGCTTCGAGCCCCTGTTCCAGGCCCTGCGTCAGGCGCTGTCCATGGTGCTCGAACAGCACGCCCTGCCGTTGCCCCTGCAACAGCGCCAGTACGGCATCCAGGTGGCGCCGCTGCAGGATCACGGCCTGCTGGCCAACGCCAGTTTCGTGCTCATCGCCGGTGCCGACTGCAGCACCGAGGAGCTGCGCCAGCGCCTGCCGGCGCACCTTAAGGTCGGCCCGGTCGAGCGCATCCGGCAACTGGTCAACCTGCACCTGCCCGGTCTCGCGCTCAAGCCGCTCCCGGTGGCGCCGCGCCAGTTGCCCTTCCACACCGACAAGGCCTACTTCGCCCTCGAACTCACCCCCGCCGACATCGCCCAGCTCGAACAGTCCGGCGGTTTCGCCTTCCACGTCTCCGGCACCTTCCCGGGGCTCGACCTCGCCTTCTGGGCGATCAGGAGCTAAGCATGCACACCGCCACCGACTACGGCCGGCACGACAAGACCGTGGTGCTCAGCCGCCACGCCCAAGGTCCGGACGCCCCGCGCAGTCCGCTCACCGACTTCAGCGAGCCGCCGCGCTACGCGCAGTTGGAAGAACGCATGGTGCAGGCCGCGCGCTTGCGTCCGGGCGAAGCCCTCAACCTGAGCATCAATCCGCTGGTGGGCGCGGCCGCGCCGCTGCTGTCCGAGGTGGTGAGGCTGCGCCAGAGCTACGCCGCCCAAGACCTGCACGTACTCAAGGAACGCCTGGCCGCCACCCTGCGCCTGTTCGAACAACGCGCCCTGGCCGACGGCATGGACAGCGGCGAGGTCATGGCGGCGCGTTACGCCCTGTGCACCACCGTCGACGAAGCCGTGGTCACCACCCCCTGGGGCAATGCCGGCGACTGGTCGCAGTTCAGTCTGCTGAGCAACTTCCATAACGAGACCTTCGGCGGCGAGAAATTCTTCCTGCTGCTCGAACGCCTCAGTCGCAATCCGGCCAAGCACCTGGCGCTGCTGGAGTTGCTCTACCTTTGCCTGGCCCTGGGTTTCGAAGGCAAGTACCGCGTGCTGCCGCGCGGCATGCACGAGCTGGAGGCCATCCGCGACAGCCTCTATCGGCAGATCCGCCAGTTGCGTGGCGACGTGCCCCGCGAGCTGTCGCCGCACTGGCAGGGCCTGGACGCCAAGCCGCGACGGCTGGTGCGCCTGGTGCCCTGGTGGCTGGTCGGCCTGTTCACCCTGATCTGCCTGGGCAGCCTCTACGGCGGCTTCCGCCTGGTGCTGGACCAGCAACGCGACAGCCTGCTGCAAGGCTACCCCGGTCGCCCCGCCGCCACCGCGACCTCACCCACCGCTCCCCACGCCTGACTCGGATCGCCGTCATGAAAGGACTCATCATCGCACTCGGGCGCACGCTGCGCCGTCCCTGGACCTGGACCCTGGTCATCGCCCTCGGCCTGGGCAGCCTGATCTGGACCGTCGGTCCCCTGCTGGCCTTCGCCGGCCACAGCCCCTGGGCGTCGGCCACCCATCGCCTGGCGACCCTCTGCGGGCTGTTCCTGGCCTGGGGCCTGATCATGGTGGTGCTGCAAGGCTGGCAGAATCGTCGGCGTCGGCAACGCCTCGCCACCGAGGAGGGCCAGCACGACCAGTTGCGCGCCGACCGCATCGACGACGAAGCCCACGAATTGCAGACGCGCGCCCGTGACGCGCGCCGCACCCTGCTCGGCGCCGGCCTCTACCGGGGGCGCAGCCCGCGCTGGCGCCGCGAGCTGCCGCACTACCTGCTGCTGGGCCCGGAGGGTGCCGGCAAGACCTCCCTGCTGGACTTCTCCGGCCTGGAATTCCCGCTCAACGTCGAGAAATCCCGGCTGACCCGCGACGTCAGCGGCACCCGTCATTGCGACTGGTACTTCGCCGAACAGGGCGTGCTGCTGGATACCGCCGGGCGCTACCTGACCCAGGGCGACGCCCCGGTGGATGGCAGCGCCTGGCTGACCCTGCTGCGGCTCTTGCGGCGCCAGCGCCGCACTCGGCCACTCAACGGCATCCTCGTCGCCCTCCCGGTGGAGCGGCTGGCCAGCGGCAACGAGGTCGAGCTGGAAACCCTCGCGCGCCAGGTCCGCGCCCGGCTGCACGAGGTCTCCCGCGAACTCAAGGTGGAGGTACCCGTCTACCTGGTGCTGACCCAGGCGGATCGTCTCTCCGGCTTCAATGCCTTCTTCGACGGCCTCTCCCGCGAGGAAAGCGAACAAGTCCTCGGCACCACCTTCCGCGAAGCCCAGAACGGCACCGACACCGCCACCCTGCGCCAGGAATTCGAAGAACTGCTGCGCCGCCTCAACAGCCAGGTCATCCCGCGCATCCACCAGGAACGCGACGGCCAGCGCCGCGGCCAGATCCTCGACTTCCCGCACCAGTTGGGTCGCCTGGGCGACGGCCTCATCCTCTTCGTCGAACTGGCCTTCTCCGGCAACCGCTACCAGCGGGCCGCCCAACTGCGTGGCTTCTACCTGACCAGCACCCCGGCACTGACCCAGAGTCTCGATACCCAGACCCAGGGCATCGGCGACCAGTTGGGGCTGCCCAGCACCCTGCTGCCGCACTACCGCAGCGGCCAGCCACGCTTCATCCGCCAGTTGTTCAGCCGGGTGATCTTCCCCGAAGCCTCGCTCGCCGGCCTCGACCAGCGCGAGGTGCGCCGGCTGAGCTGGGGCCAGCGCGGTCTCTATGCCGCCGCCCTCGCCGGCCTGGCCCTCGGCGCGGCGCTCTGGACCACCAGCTTCGGCGGCAACCACGAACGCCTGGAACGCCTGCGCGAACTGGCGCAGAACGGCCTGCAGGCACGCAGTCAGCTCAAGCCCGGCGCCGATGCCCGCGCCGCCCTGCCGGTGCTGGACAACGCCTACGCCGGCACCCAGGTCTTCCCCGCCGCGGGCGCCACGCCCCTGCGCGAGCACACCGGGCTCTATCAGGGCGACGCGGTACGCCCCACCACCGAGGCCGCCTACCACGAGGCGCTGCAGACCTACCTGCTGCCCCGCCTCAAGGCGCAACTCGAAGAGCGCATCCGCGGCAGCCTCGGCGACCGTGAACGGCTGATCGGCCACCTGCGCGCCTACCTGATGCTGCAATTGCCCGAGCGCCGTGACGCCCGAGCCCTGCGCGACTGGGCCGCGGCGAACTGGTCGCAACGCTATCCCGGCGACGCCCTCACCCAGAACAGCCTGGACACCCACCTGGCCCGGCTGCTCGAACAGGGCTTCGGCAGCTATGCGGTGGATGCGCAACTGGTCAGCCAGGCGCGCCAGGTACTGCGCAGCGAATCCCTCGCCGCGGTGGTCTATCGCATCCTGCGCGACCAAGCCAGCGGTCTGCCGGTCTATCGTCTGAGCCAGCACCTGGGACCCCAGGCACAGGCTTTCGAAGGCGCCGACTATCCCATTCCCGGCTTCTATACCCGCCAGGGCTACACCCAGACCTTCTCCACCCAGGGTCTCACGGTGATCCGCGAGCTGGCCGCCGACAACTGGGTACTGGGCGATGGCGACGGCATCACCGGCATGGACCTGCGCCGACTGCAGGTGGAACTGGAGCAACTCTACTTCCGCGATTACGCCAATCTCTGGAGCGAAGCCCTCGCCCGCGTGACCCTGCAACCGGTGGGCGATGCCAATCAGGGCGCCACCCTGCTGGCCGGGCTGACTTCGGCCAACTCGCCGCTGCTGCAGCTACTGGTGGAGGTCCGTGACAACACCCGCCTCGCCGCTGCCAGCGATACGGCTAGTGGGGGTGATCCCCTGCCGGACACTGCCCGCCGCAGTCTGCAGACCCGCTTCGAGAATCTGCACCGGCTGCTCGACGACCAGGGCGCCGCGGTGGCCGATCTCGCCCCGGCCATGGCCGCGCTCAACGACCTCCAACAGCAACTCGCCGGCCTGGCCCATGCCAGCGCCCCGGAACAGGCCGCCTTCGACCTAGCCAGGGCACGCATGGCCGGAAATCGCGATGCCCTCAATAGCCTACGTAACGCGTCCAGCCGCCTGCCCACACCGGTCAACGGCTGGCTCGGCCTGTTGGTGGACGACAGCTGGAATCTGATCCTGGCCGGCGCCTACGACTACCTCAACGACCGCTACCAGAGCGAACTTCTGGCGAGCTATCGCAACGGCCTGGACAAGCGCTATCCATTCAAGGCCGACAGCGAAAGCGATGTCTCCCTGGCCGACTTCCGCGAGTTCTTCAAGGCCCAGGGCACCGCCGACACCTTCTTCGATACCTACCTCAAACCCTTCGTCATCCGTGGCGATAGCGACGCCTATCGGCCGCGCGCCATCGACGGCCACAGCCTGCCGCTGTCGCGCGAATTCCTCGCCCAGATGGGCCGTACCCAGCAGATCCGTCGCGGCTTCTTCGCCGAGAATCCGGCCGAGCCGGGCATCGTCTTCAAGCTCGAGCCCTACTCCCTGGACCCGAGCCTGACCCGCGCCGACCTCAGCATCGGCAAGGATCGCCTGGAATATCGCCATGGCCCCATCGTCGCCGCCACCTTCCGCTGGCCGCAGAACGACGCCCTGCGAACCACCCTGGTGCTGGAAGAGCTGGGCGGTCGCCGGGTCGGCCTGGAGCAGGACGGCAGCGCCTGGTCGCTGTTCCGCCTGCTGGATCGCCTGAAGCTGCAACAGCACAGCGCCCGCGACGTCATGCTGGTCCAGGCCGATCTCGAAGGCCGGCACGCCGGCTACCTGCTCTCCAGCCAGCGTTCGCCCAACCCCTTCGACCTGGCCACCCTGCGCGGCTTCAAGCTGCCGGAGCGACTCTGATGAGCAGGCCCCTGAGCATCGCCCGCAGCCATCCCGGCAAGGTGCGGGCGCACAACGAGGACGCCTTGCTGGAGCGCGCCGCCGACGGTCTCTGGGCCGTTGCCGATGGCATGGGCGGCCACCAGGAAGGCGCGCGGGCCAGCCGCCTGGTGGTGGAACGGCTCGCCGAACTGTCGCTGGACGGTAGCCTGGACGACCGCCTGGAAAAGGTTCGCCAGGTGCTGCACGAGGTGAATCGGCGCCTCACCCAGGACCTCACGGTGCTCGCCGACAGCGCCGAGCGCCTGGTCGGCACCACCGTGGTGGCGCTGCTCCTCGAAGGGGGCGAAGCCGCTTGCGTCTGGGCCGGCGACAGCCGCGCCTATCTCTGGCGCGGCAACCAGCTCTACCAACTGACCCGCGACCACAGCCTGCTGGAGCAGCTCATCGAGCGCGAAGGCCTCAGTCCCCAACAGGCGACCCGGCATCCCAGCGCCCGCGCCCTGACCCGCGCCCTGGGCGCCCAGGACGAACTGGCGCTGGACATCGTCCGCTTCGAACTGCTGCCCGGCGATCGCCTGCTGCTCAGCAGCGATGGCCTGCACGGCGCCCTGGAAGAGCGCGCCCTGGGCGCCGCCCTGTCGCTGCCGTCGCCCGCCGTGGCCCTGGAGCGCCTGCTCGATGGCGTCCTCCAGGGGCCGGCGCGGGACAACCTCACCGCCATCGTTATCCATCCCCAGGAGGCTGCATGAGCATTCAGGATTCCGCCCTCGACGAAGGCCTCACCCATTTCGCCTTCACTCAACCCAGCGTCCCCGTCACCCGCCAGCTGACGCCCCTGCCGGAGCTGCTCGGTGGTCGCTATCACCTGGAAACCCTGCTCGGCGTCGGCGGCATGGGCGCTGTCTACCGCGCCCGCGATCTGCTGCGCGAGCAATACGGCGATCCGGCGCCTCACGTCGCGATCAAGGTCCTCAACGACGACTTCGCCGAGTACAACGATGCCAACGCCCTGCTCTATGGCGAATTCGCCCTGACCGTGCGGCTGCGCCATCCACACATCGTGCGGCTGCACGGTTTCGAGGTCGACCGCGACAGCGAACGCGCCTTCATCACCCTCGAACTCATGCGCGGCCCGACCCTCGATGCCCTGCTCTGCGACCGGCCCGACGGTCTCTCCTGGTCGGAGCTGCAGGAAATCGCCGTGCCCCTGCTGGAAGCCCTGCAGTTCGCCCATGCCAACGGCGTGCTGCATGGGGATATCAAACCCAGCAACGTGATCCTCACCGACAGCGGCCTACGCCTGTTCGACTTCGGTCTCGGCCAGCCCTGCGAAGACCTACTGCCCGGTCTGCCACGGCTGAGCCGTGGGCGCTTCAATGCCTGGACGGTGCGCTATGCCCCCCTCGAATTGCTCGAAGACGGCCTTCTGACCCCGGCAGGCGATCTCTACGCCTGCGCCTGTGTGCTCTATGAACTGGCCACCGGCAAGCACCCCTACCGCCGCCTCAGCGCCAAGCAGGCGCGCAGCATGCAGATCGAGCCCGAGCGCCCACGGGATATGCCCGTCGTCGCCTGGCAGCTGCTGCGGCGGGCGCTGGAAATCGATTCGGCGCAGCGCCAGCAGGACCTCGGCGAGTGGCTCGCGCACTGGCGGATAACGGCCCCACCAGCGCGCCGCTGGTGGCACCGACTGCTCAGGCGTTCCACGTGAAACCTACACCGTCAGGAAGACCCCTCATGTTCAGCCCTGCCAACGCCCCTGACTTCACCCTGACCCTGCCGGGTCTCACCCATGATTTCCAGGTCCTGGCCTTCCACGGCCAGGAAGCCCTCAACGAGCCCTATCGTTTCCACGTGGAGCTGGTCAGCGAAAGAAGCGACTGGGACCTTACCCAGTTACTCCACCGACCGGCCTGGCTGAGCCTGGCCGCCAACGGTCCGGGCATCCACGGCCTGTTCGGCACCGTCACCCAGGGCGATTCCGGCACGCGGCTGACCCGCTACCTCGTCGAGCTGGTTCCGCGGCTGGCCTATCTGGCCCAACGCACCAACTCGCGCATCTTCCAGAACCTCTCGGTGCCGCAGATCCTCGGCACGCTTCTCGAGGAGCACGGCATCCTGGAGGGTGCCTACCGCCTGGCCCTGGGACCCACGCCCTATCCCGCACGCGACTACTGCGTGCAATACGGCGAAAGCGACCTGCACTTTCTCCATCGCCTGTGCGAGGAAGAAGGCATCCATTACCACTTCGAGCACCAGCCCGAGGGCGCCGTCCTGGTCTTTGGCGACGACGCCACCGGCTTTCCCCGCCTGGCCACCACCGCCTACCACCCTGGGAGCGGCCAGGTCGCCGACCGGCCGGTCATCCGTCGCCTGCAGGTGGGCCTGCAGACCCGCAGCACCCAACTGACCCTGCGCGACCAGGACCCGCTGCAACCGCGGCTGCGCCTGGAGAGCCGCAGCGACGCCGAGCAACAACCCGCGCTGGAGCACTACGGCTATTCCGCCGGCTTCCACGACCGGACCCGCGGCCAGCGACTCAGCACCCGTGGGCTGGAAGCCCTGCGTGCCGACACCCAGCTAGCCGAGGGCCAGGGCGACCAACCCAGCCTGAGCAGCGGCCACTTCCTGCCCCTCACCGAGCATCCCCGCGCGGACTGGAATCAGCTGTGGCTGCTCACCCGCCTCCAACACCAGGGCCGTCAGCCCCAGGTGCTCGAAGAAGGCCTGGGCACGCCCGGCCTGCTGCTCGAGCCGGAGGCCGATGGCTGGATCCAGGGTTATCGCAACCGCTTCCAGGCCATCCCCTGGCAACTGCCCTTCCGGCCGGCGCGGCGCCACGCCAAGCCGCGCCTGCTCGGCCAGCAGAGCGCCGTGGTCACCGGCCCGGCCGGCGAAGAGATCCACTGCGACGCCCTGGGCCGGGTCAAGGTGCAATTCCATTGGGATCGCGAAGGCCAGGCGGATGAACGCACCAGTTGCTGGCTGCGCGTCGCCAGTGGCTGGGCGGGCAACGGCCATGGCGCCCTGGCCGTGCCGCGCATCGGCATGGAGGTGCTGGTGGGCTTTCTCGAAGGCGATCCCGACCAGCCCCTGGTCACCGGCTGCCTGTACCACGCCGAGCACCGTCCGCCACTGGAACTGCCCAAGGACAAGACCCGTAGCAGCTTCAAGAGCCTGAGCAGCCCCGGCGGCGGTGGTTACAACGAGCTACGCATCGAGGATCGCCAGGGCCAGGAGGAGATCCACGTCCACGCCCAGCGCGACTGGGACGAACTCATCCGCCACGACCATCGCAGCGAGATCGGCAACGAACGCCACCAGCGGATTCGCGGCAACAGCCACAGCGAACTGCACGGCGAAGAACATCGCCTCGTCCATGGCCTGCGTAAGACCGAGGTCAAGGCCCGCGACCATCTGCTGATCGGGGGCAACCAGCACCTCAAACTGGGCACCGGCCAGTTCCTCGAAGCCGGCCAGGAGATCCATCTCAAGGCCGGCGACAAGATCGTCATCGAAGCCGGCACCGAACTCACCCTGACCGCCGGCGGCAACTTCATCAAGCTCGACCCCAGCGGCATCACCCTCTCCGGCCCCCTGGCCCGCCTCAATGCCGGCGGCTCACCCGGCAACGGCTCCGGCCTCGCCCTGCAACTGCCACGACCGCCGGGCAATGCCCATCAGGATGGCGCTGGAGATCCGAACCAGTTGGCGCTGGCTAACGAGGCTGAGCGAGAGGACGTGACGCTTCAGCGAATGCTCAAGTTCTCCGTATGACACCAGTGCCCTTCACAGGATCGGCCGCCACCAAGCGGCCTTAGCCAAGGATTGCAATATGACCGCTCCAGCTCATTCGCAGCAGCCCAAGGTGGAAAACTGGGCCTACCCCTTCAAGGCGAAGGGTGGCCAGGACGTCACCGACCCCCAGCTCTACCAGCAGGCCCTGGCCCACGCCCGCGGCGGCACCTACCTGCTGGGCAGCAATGGCCTCTGGCACGGCGGCGTGCACTTCGACGAAGGCACCGCGGCCTACCTGGACCAATCCCGCATCCACTGCATCGCCGACGGCGAGGTGGTCGCCTATCGCATCGACGCCAAGGTCCATCGCTTTGAGCCTGACGAAGGTTCGGCGCCGGAGGGCAAGACCTACGCCACCAGTTTCGTGCTGGTCCGCCATCGCCTGGAAGCGCCGCAACTGCCCGACGGCAGGGATACGCCGCCTTCATTGGTGTTCTTCAGTCTCTATATGCACCTGCTGGACTGGGCCAGCTACCAAGCCGACCTCAACCTGCCGCGACCAGCCTTCTGGGAAAACGACCGCTTCCGTGTGCAGACCCAGGGCGGAAAACTCAACGTCCGCCAAGCGCCTAGCAACAGCGCGCCCGTACACTGCGAATTGAGCAACGGGAGCTTGGTCCGCATTGAGGGAAACGGTGACTGGTGCCGGCTCACCGAGCTGCTCGACAACGGTCTGACGCCCCTCCCGGGAAGAACGCAGGTGATTCTCGGCTATGTCGCGAGACGCTATCTCAAGCCAGAGGCGACGCCCAAGGCACAGAACACCGTGGTGGTCTTGGACCAGCCTTTCCCCATCAAGGCTGGCACCTTGCTCGGCCACCCGGGGTTCTACGAAGGTCGCCAGCAGATCCACCTCGAAACCTTCAGCTGCGATGACCTCCCCGCTTTCATCGACCGCAGCCGCGCCTGGGCCACCCGCTTGCCGGAAAGCGACAAAACCCTACTGAAAATCTATGCCGGCGCCAGCAAGCTGATCACCCACAGACCCGACATCGACGCCAGCCATCCCCCACGGATCAGCGATCCAGGCGTCCAAGTAGGCGTGGATCTCATCCTCAGCCAGGCCCAACTGGATGCTCTGCCCGCTGCCGACAGGATCGTCGTACCCGCGCGAACCGAAGGGGGTATTCGCTCGCAGGAACAGCGTTGGTGGCATCTGAAAGGTCTATTAGCGGATGGTGAAGGGAAGCCGATAGCAGGGTGGCTTTGTGAGCAGGATTTTATTACTAGCAGGCATAGTCCGTGGGAGTGGGTGGATTATATCCAACTAAAAGACCTTACTTCTCCGAAATCAAAATTAGCTTACAAACTGCACATCCAAGAATTGCTAAAAAAAGAAGAAGAAGAAAAATACAAAGAACTAATTGATGAGTCTGAAAATTGTCTGATTAGAGGAAAGCTTAGCTCCATAATAGATATGGAGCACGATAGGCGAATTTCCAGCAACGAAATAAAAGATGCCTATCTAAAGCCCTGGAAAGCCCAGGCCATAGGAAGCCTTTTGGTACTTCATCAGAGTGAATGGTATTGGAGTAAAGAAAAATGGGATCAGCTAGACGGCCTGTTGAACCACGACGCTCCCACGCCAAACCCTGAATGGCAAGCAGAAAAGAGAAAGATCGAAAATATCTCTTGGATGAACAACTGTGAAAATATAAAAGGGCTATCCATTGAGGATCAGCTTTGGTGTTTTGAGCCTACCACCCTCTTGGAGCTGCTTTCGAGCTCTCAGATAATATATGAGCTTAACCTCTCAGTCATAACTCGCGGTAAAATCACGTTCGACGCCGAAGGCAATGACATCGTCGAATCACCCTACTTCAGCCGCCGGATACACTGGCCGGGCAATGATCTATCAGGTGTTACTATCGGCAGGGGTTATGACATGGGATTTAGAAGTCAAAACGAAATACTAGCCCATATGCTTCGATCAGGTGTAGAAGAATCAATGGCGCAAAAGCTTTCACTAGCGTCTAAGTTGAGGGGGCACTCGGCAAAAGATTTTGTTCGTTTGAAAAAAGAAGAAATTGGAGAAATAAGCAGAGAGCAACAAGCAGCACTGTTTAACATTATTTATCCGGAATATATTGAAAAGGCTCAATCAAACTACAATAGGTGGACGAATGAATACAGCGACAGAGTTGAATGGGGAGAACTAGACCCAAAAATCCAAGATATCTTAGTAGATTTCGTTTATCAAGGATTTACCAAAGGAGCCAATCCTATGAAGGCCGGAATGAGAAATAGCAAAGCCGAACTAATTAATTATATAGAAAACACACCCAGCATGATGCAATATGAAAGTGGCCGACGTAGAGCTCAATACCTGAGAGACTGATCGTGAAAAAAATTCTTTTCCTATTAACCCTGCTAGCTAAGCCTGCCTATTCGCAAATCGCTTCCGAAAGCATAGCGTGCTCCACTCAAGACAACAGCCAAAAAGTATATGAATGCGCGAAAGAGAACGCCCAAAATTCTGATAACGCGCTTAACAAAGAATATTCTGACTTAAAGAGAAGGATCGCTCTGAATTATGAGAGTGAACCGCAGTTAAAAGAAGAATTTCTAGCGATTCTAAATAAATCTCAAATTAATTGGATAAAACTAAGAGATTCAAATTGCCGTCTGGAGTCCTTTGAGATCGAAACAGGCACTCAGGCATTTGAGACGACCGTCAATAACTGCATAGCAGATGAGTCGACAAAAAGAACTCAATACTTAAAGAAGATTCAACCAACATTGCAATAATTGAAAAGAATAGTCAGCCTGATGGATAAGTGAAAATAGGAAACCGACCTACCTATTCAAGGTGCCAGCCCGTCTCTGGGCTTTATCACGCAGCAGCAGGTTACAAAAATCGCTTTCGCAGCTCGAAAAATTTAAAAGTTCGTTAGCCAACCAACAATAGATAAGCACTAGACAATTGAAGCCAAAATATGAAGCACCCATAGTGCGAAACCGAAAAAAAGAAGAGGGATAGATAACCCCACTAAAACTATATTTTTTAGTAAGATTATTTTTCGAGAAGAATCTTAACCCTACTTTCCAACAACCCCGGAAACCTCGTATACCACGTCTGATTCAACGGTGACGGATGCGGCAGCGGGTAAAGCGTCAGCGTCTTGCGGTTGCCATCCTCCGTTTCCAGGGTGACCTCGATACTGCTTTCGAAGCGGTCTTCGCTTTTCCAGAAGGCTTCCAGGCGGGCGCGTTCTTCCTTGGGTTGGCCGATGCCGAACCAGAGGAAGGCTTCGCGGCCGAGGGTGATGAGTTGGGTGCCGTGCCAGTGCTCCACCAGCAGCCGGCGCATCAGGGGATGAAAGGTTTTCTTCACCCGTTCCGACCAGGCTTTGTTGCCCAGCGGCTTGTAGGGCACGGTGTTGGCCCAGAAGAATTGCTGGCTGAGGCTGCGGGTGGCCTCGAAGTCGGCCGGGGGCTGGCCGTGCAGGTGCTGGTAGAGCACCTTGCGGGCGATCTGGCCGCCGCTGCCGATGAAGGGTTCGCCGTATTTCACCTCGTCTCGCCCCGGATCGCGGCCGAAGAAGCCCAGGGGCGCATCGGGGTCGCCCAGGCCGATGATGGGATCTCGCGGGTCCTTGGCGAAGTGTTCGTAGACCGGAAGATCGATACCGGGAAGATCGGCGGCGAGCTGGCGGAAGGCCTCGCGCTCTGCGGAAGACAGCGGCATGCAACAGGTCTCCATCGAGGAATTAATCCCTCCTGTAGAGCTCTGCCCTGCGGGTGACGTTCCGTAACGACTGATGGTGAGGCAGCCTGGAAGCGATAGGGTAGACTGCCCGGCTCGAACGACCTCAAGGTGAATCCCGTTGATCAATCTGCTACGCAACGGCCTCGGCCAGGTGATCGTCGGCCTGGATCTGGTGACCCGGCCGCGCAAGCTCAAGCGCAGTGAGCAAGCCCAGGCGGCCATCGAGGCGGAGCTGGCGAATCTGTCGCTCTATCAGTTCCAGGCCTGCCCTTTCTGCGTGAAGACGCGTCGGGCGCTACATCGGCTGAACCTGCCGATCCGCCTCAAGGACATCAAAAAGGACCCGCAGCTGCGCGCCGAGCTGGAACAGGGCGGTGGCCGGGTGAAGGTGCCCTGCCTGCGCATCGACGAAGGCAACCAGAGTGTGTGGATGTACGAGTCGGACGACATCATCGCCTATCTGGAGCAGCGTTACGGCGAGCGGCCGGCGGCCTAAGGGTTCCGGGACATGCAGTGGTGGACAAGGCTGCGCCGTTGTCCACCCTACCGGCGGTTGCTACAGATCGCTTTCTTCGACCTTGCGGACCTTGCTGGCGTCCAGGGTGTAGGACGCTTCGGCCAAGTCGTTGTCGACCGCCTCGGTATGCAGGGTGCCGATGACCCAATAGGGTTCATAGATATCCGGCAGCGGCACGCCCTTGGGATAGCGCACCAGCACGATCTGATTCGGTGGTGGCGGCGGGACGTGGATGCAGGCGCCCGGATAGGGCACTAGGAAGAATTCGCGGAAATTGCCCTTGGCGTCGCTTTCCAAGGGTACCGGAAAGCCCCCCAGGCGGATGGTCTTGCCATTCAAGGCCGCCACGGTACGGGTGGAGTGCATCACCGCGGGCAGGCGGCTGTCCTTCTGCTTGAGCCCGCCCGGTGCGCCGAAGCCGCCAGGAGCTTCGGGGCTGTCGTGGGTGATCTCGGGCATGGTTTCCAGGGCTCGACGGTCTTCCTTGGTGAGCAGGTCGAGCCAGTTGGTTTCCGGCGGTTCGCCCTTAGCGGCGTGAGTCAGCAGCGGCAGGCTGGCGAGCAGCAGGGTGATGAGCAGTCTGGACATGGGCAGGTAGTGGCGGCGCAAAAGATCGAGTGTGCGGTGCGGCGAGCCTAGGGTCCAGTCTTGCGCTTCAAGCCAGAACGGCGTCCACAAAAAAGCCCCCGGGTCGACAGGCGACTCCGAGGGCTGAAACCTGTGCTGCTAGGGCTTCGCCGAGGCGAAGCGCCGTCTCAGCGACGTTTGGTGATCATGCCGTAGATGAACAGCACGATGATGGCACCGACCACGGCACCGATGAAGCCTGCGCCCTGACCGGCCTGGTAGATGCCCAGTGCCTGGCCCAGGTAGGTGGCGACCACGGAGCCGACGATGCCCAGGATGATGGTCATGATCCAGCCCATGCTGTCGTCGCCCGGCTTGAGGAAGCGGGCAACCAGGCCGACGATGAGACCGATGATGATGGTTGCGATGATGCCCATGTGAAGAATCCCCTGTTTGAGTGCTGGTTAGACGGCGCGCATCTGCCGCCGTTGTAGACTCCGACAGCCGGTGGTACATCGAGGTTCAGGGGAAAACGGCTTCCGTGGGCGGAAGCCGTCTGGCATCAATCCTGGATCAGGGCTTCCAGGGTGGCGATGCGGGTCTGCAGGGTCGCGCTGTCGGCGCTGCGCAGGGTGGCATGGCCGACCTTGCGCCCGGCCTTGAAGGCCTTGCCGTAGTGGTGCAGGTGGCAGTCTTCCAGGGCGGTGACGGCGGCCACCGGCGGCACCGAGCCGATGAAGTTGACCATGGCGCTCTCGCCCACCTTGGCGGTGGAGCCCAGCGGCAGCCCGGCCACGGCGCGCAGGTGATTCTCGAACTGGCTGCACTCGGCGCCTTCGATGGTCCAGTGCCCGGAGTTGTGCACCCGCGGGGCGATCTCGTTGGCCTTGAGGCCACCCTCGACCTCGAAGAATTCGAAGGCCAGCACGCCGACATAGTCGAGTTGTTCCAGCACGCGCCGGGCGTAGTCTTCGGCCAGGGCCTGCAGGGGATGGTCGGAGCTGGCCACCGACAGCCGCAGGATGCCGCTCTCGTGGGTGTTGTGCACCAGCGGATAGCTGCGCACCTCGCCGTCGCGACCGCGCACGGCCACCAGGGAGACTTCCCCGGTGAAGGGCACGAAGCCTTCCAGCAGCAGCGGCACGCTGCCCAGTTCGGCGAAGGCGCCGATCACGTCTTCCGGCTGGCGCAGGACCTTCTGGCCCTTGCCGTCGTAGCCCAGGGTGCGGGTCTTGAGCACCGCTGGCAGACCGATGCGGGCCACGGCGGCGTCCAGGTCGGCCTGGGAGAGCACGTCGGCGAAGGCCGGGGTGGGAATGCCCAGGTCACGGAACATGGACTTCTCGAACAGCCGATCCCGGGCGATGCGCAGGGCTTCGGCGGACGGATAGACCGGTACAAACTGCGAGAGGAAGGCCACGGTCTCGGCCGGAACGCTCTCGAATTCGAAGGTGACCAGGTCGACTTCGTCGGCCAGCTGGCGCAGGTGGTCCTGGTCGCCGTAGTCGGCGCGCAGGTGCTCGCCGAGCGCCGCGGCGCAGGCGTCCGGGGCCGGGTCGAGGAAGGCGAAGTTCATGCCCAGCGGCGTGCCGGCCAGGGCGAGCATGCGGCCCAATTGGCCGCCACCGATGACGCCGATCTTCATGCCTGGTCCCTCGGATCGGGGTTGTCCAGCACGGTGCGGGTCTGCTCGTCGCGGAAGGCGTTCAGCCGCTCGTGGTACTCGGGGTACTTGCCGCCGAGAATGCTGGCGGACAGCAGCGCGGCATTGATGGCGCCAGCCTTGCCGATGGCCAGGGTGGCGACCGGTACGCCCGCGGGCATCTGCACGATGGACAGCAGGGAGTCGACGCCCGAGAGCATGGAGGACTGCACCGGCACGCCGAGCACCGGCAGATGGGTCTTGGCGGCGCACATGCCCGGGAGGTGGGCGGCGCCACCGGCCCCGGCGATGATCACCTCGATCCCGCGTCCGGCAGCCTCTTCGGCGTACTGGAACAGCAAATCGGGGGTGCGGTGGGCGGAGACCACCTTCACTTCGTGGGGAATGCCCAGCTTGTCCAGCATGTCGGCGGTGTGGCTCAGGGTGGACCAGTCGGACTTGGAGCCCATGATCACGCCTACGAGTGCGCTCATCGTCGTGCCTCTGAAATGAAGAAGCCACGCGGCGGACGTGGCTTGGGAAATGAGCGGCTTAGTATAGACGAAAGCGGGGCGGAGAGCGCCTTGCCAGGGATAGCTCCTGTCGGCTGGAAGACCGAACGTGGCGTCTTTGAGATGGACGGCGATCCAAGGCGAAAAACGCGGGCAGGATATCTGGGTGAATGAGGTGGGATTGGGGTGAGGAGCGCCCTCACCCCAGCCCTCTCCCGCAGGCGGGAGAGGGGGTGGAGCGGCGTGGCATGAGGGCGTTGGTGTCTATCTTGGCCATAGCGGTTCGCCGCTGCGAACGCTCCTATAGGCCGCCGTAGGTTGGGTTGAGCGCAGCGAAGCCCAACAGTGTCTCGGGGCCCAGGCCCTGTTGGGCTTCGACGATAGAGCCGTCTCAACCCAACCTACGGCCTATCGCGGCCATGGCCGCGATTGAGGCCTGGCCTCAGATCCCCACGTCCGGCAGTTGCGGCCGGGTTTCCAGCGCCTTGGTCATCAGGCGTTCGACGAAGGTGCGATCCGCGTCCGGCAGGGCCAGGCGGGGTGGCCGGGTCAGGGCGCTGCCGCGGCCGGCGAGTTCTTCGCAGAGTTTGATGCACTGCACCAGGTCCGGGCGGGCGTCGAGGTGCAGCAGCGGCATGAACCATTCGTAGAGCGGCATGGCTTCGGCGAAGCGGCCGGCCTTGGCCAGGCGGAAGATGGTTTCGCCTTCGGTGGGGAAGATGTTGGACATGCCCGAGACCCAGCCCTCGGCGCCCACGGCGATGCTTTCCAGCACCACGTCGTCGAGACCGGCGAAGAGCACGAAGCGGTCGCCCACCTCGTTGCGCACGTCGATGAAGCGGCGGGTGTCGCCGGAGGAATCCTTGAAGCAGACGATGTTGTCGACGTCGGCCAGGGAGATGAGGATGTCCGGGGTGACGTCGTTTTTATAGATGGGCGGGTTGTTGTAGACCATCAGCGGCAGGTCGAGGGCGCTGGCCACGCTGCGGAAGTGGGCCGCGGTCTCGTGGGGTTTGGCCGAATAGACCAGAGCCGGCATGAGCATGATGCCGTCGGCGCCGGCGCGACCCACCGCCTGGGCGGTGCGGGTGGCATTGAGGCTGGTGAATTCGGCCACGCCGCAGATCACCGGCACGCGACCGCCGGCGGCGTCCTTGGCCACTTCCACCAGGGAGATCTTCTCGTCCAGGGTCAGGGAGGTGTTCTCGCCCACGGTACCGCACATCACCAGGCCGGAGACGCCGTCGCGCACCAGGTTGCTGATCACGCCGTGGGTCTTCTCCAGGTTGACCGAGAAGTCGTCGTTGAATTGGGTGGTGACGGCGGGAAAGACGCCGCTCCAGTTGACGCGGGGAGTGCTCATGCGGGGGTTTCCTCCAGACGGGAACGGGGCTTGAGAGAGTCGCGGTATTGCCGGGGCGACAGGCCGGTGAGACGGCGGAACTGGCGACTGAAGGCGCTGTGGTCGGTGTAGCCACAGGCCAGGGCCACCTCGGTGACGGGCAGGTCGCGGGCCAGCAGGCGTGAGGCGGCATCGAGCCGGGCCTTGTGCAGCAGTTGCTGGGGCGTGAGGCGCAGGATGCGCTTGCACTGGCGTTCCAGCTGGGAGACCGACAGGCCCACCCGTTGGCTCAGCTCGCCCACCGAGAGCGGCTGGGCGTAGTGCTCGCGTAGGTAGCGATCGACCTCGGCCACCTTGGCGTGGGCCGGATGATCGGCGGCCGGCGCCTGCAGATCGTGGGAGATGCCGGCCATGCCCATCAGCCGGCCCTGGGCGTTGTGCAGCGGCAGCTTGCGGGTCAGGCACCAGCCCGGGGTGCGACCGGCGTAGAGGTGTAGTTCCAATTGGTCGTCCAGCGCCAGGCCTTCGCGCAGCACGCGGCGATCCTGTTCGGCGTAGGCGCCGCCCAGGGGTGCGGGAAAGACTTCCTCGGCGGTCTTGCCGAGCAGTTCGGCGACGCTCTCGCAGCCGCAACGTTGAGCCAGGGTCAGGTTGACCAGCACATAGCGCGCCTCCAGGTCCTTGACGAAGAACACCACGCCGGGGATGGCGTCGAGCAGCGGCGCCACCAGGCTCAGGCTGGCGAGCAGCGCGGGCAGATCGGCGGGGCGGGTACGGCTCAGGGCGTCCAGGTGGGCGGCGGCGTTCATGCGTCGTCCTCGGTCAGGGTCAGGAGGCTGTCGATACGGGTGGGTTGTAGTGGAAAACGGGGCGTGGGCGGCGTCCAGCCCAGTAGCACCCGGGTGGCCTGACCGCAGATACGGCCCTGGCAGGCGCCCATGCCGCAGCGGCTGCGCAGCTTGGCCTGCGTCCAGTCGGCATGACCGATCAGGGCGCCGAGGGGCACGTCTTCGCAGCGGCAGACCAGGGTGTCCGGCTGGGCCAGCCGGGCGATGGCGGGATTGAGGGCGAAGGTCCGGGCCAGCTGGGTGGCGAAGCGGCGCCAGGCGCGGGCCTCGGACTGCACGGCATGGGCCGCGTCGAGCTGACCGGAGGCGACCAGCCCGGCAATGCGGCCGGTGGCCTGGGCCAGTTCGTTACCGCCGATGCCGGTGCATTCGCCGGCCGCGAGGATATGCGGCTGAGCGGTGCGCTGCAGGTCATCCACGGCCACGGCGCCGTCCAGGGTCGTGCAGCCCAGGCTCTGGGCCAGCTCGACATTGGGCACCAGGCCATAGCCACAGGCCAGGCGGTCGCAGGCCACTTCCCAGCGCCGTTCGCCTTGGCGCAGGCGCACGGCCTCGAGGCGATCGGTGCCGAGGGCGGCTTCGACCCAGGTGCCGGGGCTATAGCGGAGAGTAGCCAGGGTCAGCGCCTGGCGCAGCTTGTTCGGCCAGCGCCAGAGCCCCAGGCCGAAATCGCGCACGGCGCGGCGCGCGGCCTGCTCGGCGACCAGGGCGACGCGTGCGCCGGCCTGGCGCGCGGTGGCGGCACTGGCCAGCAACAGCGGCCCGCTGCCAGCGACGATGAGGCGCTCATCGGCGACCTCGACGCCACCCTTGATCAGCGCCTGCAGACCGCCGGCACCGGTCACGCCGGGTAGGGTCCAGCCGGGGAACGGCAGCAGCAATTCGCGGGCGCCGGTGCAGAGGATGAGGGTGTCGAACGTCAGGGTGCGACTGCCGCTGGCATCCTCCAGCAGTAACTGGCGTGGTCCCAGTACCGCCGCGACGCGGGTGCCGCTGAGCAGGGTCACGTCGGCGGGCAGACGGCCGACTTCGGCGGCGACCTGACCCACGCGGGCGCGCCAGATCTGGCCGCCGGGCAAGGGGTTGTCGTCCAGCACCATCAGGTTCAGGTCGCGACCACTGGCGGCGCGAGCGGCGGCAAGACCAGCCGGACCGGCGCCGACGATGAGCAGATCGCAGTGAGTGGTGCTCATGGCAGTCGCTCCACCTGCATGCCGTCCTCGCAGGGCGTCTGACAGGCCAGGCGGCGCCGGCCGTCGACCTGCAGCCGACATTCCTGGCAGACACCCATGCCGCAAAAGGGCGCCCGGGCTTCACCGCTCACCGAACGGCGCGCCGCTGGGTTGCCGCTTTTGGCCAGGGCGGCGGTGAGCAGGCTGCCGGGACGGATTTCCAGGCGCTCACCATCGATGAACAGGGTCAACATGCCTGGCTCCTCGTGACGCTCGCGAAACGGTCGGGAGCGAAGGGTTCCACGTGGAACGTCGGCCGCTCCGCGAAAAAGCCGGCGACGATGGCCTCGGCGGTGGCCGGCGCGGTGGTGACACCAAGGCCCTCGTGGCCGACCGCCAGCCACAGACCAGGCTGATCAGGATGGGCGCCGATCAGTGGCAGGCCATCGGGGCTGGCGGCGCGCTGACCGGTCCAGCCGCGGATCAGGTTGGTCTGCGCCAAGCCCGGTAGGAAAGCCAGGGCACGGCGCAGCAATTGACCGACCACGGCAGGTTCCACGGTGGCATCGGGCCGTTCGAATTGCCGCGACGAACCGATCAGCAACTGGCCGGTGGGTCGCGGTTGGACGTTGAAGGCGACCGAAGCGCCGCTGCTGGCATGGGCACTGGCACCGTAGCCGATCTCCACCAACTGGTGGCGAACCTGGGCGGGATAGCGATCGGTAATCAGCAGATGGCCCTTCTTGGGCACCAGCGGCAGGTCCGGGCAGAGGGTCACAGCCTGCAAGCCGGCGGCGAGCACCACGGCGTCGGCGGTCAGCCAGCGGCCGTCGTCCAGGCGCACCCGCGAGCCTTCGATGGCGCTTACCCGGGCACGCTGGAATTCGATCAGCGGCGAGCGCTGCAACAGCCAGGCGGCCACCACCGGGGCATAGAGCAAGCCATCGCCGGGCACCTGGAGGCTGCCGGCCAGGGCGGTGAGCGCCGGTTCGGCGGCGGCGGTGGCCGCCGCGTTCAGCGGCTGATTGGCGATACCCTGGGCGTCCAGCCGCTGGCGCTTCTGCTCGATGAGGTCGAGTTCGGCGGCATCGCGGGCGAGCCAAAGGGTGCCGCAGTTGCGGTAGTCGGCGGCGCTGGGCAACTGGGGCACCAGCTCGCGCCAGAGCGCCAGGGAGCGGGCGCTCAGGGTCAATTCGGCGGGGTCGTCGTCCATCACCACCAGGTGGCCCATGCCCGCGGCGGAGGCGCCGGGCAGGCCGGCGTCCAGCACCCGCACGCGGCAACCGCGCGCGGCCAGGGCAGCGGCGCAGCTGGCACCGATGATGCCGGCGCCGACGACGAGGACGTCCGCCACCGGCTTCACCCCGGGATACCCCAGGCGAAGGGATCGTCCTCGGCCAGCAGCAGGGTCGCTTCGGCCATGACGTGGGCGCGGCCGCGGATCACCGGCAGGATGCGGCCCTCGTCGCCGGGCTGATAATGGGCTTCGAAACGACTGCCGATGACGCTGGCCTGGCGCCAGACCGCACCGGGCGCCAAATCGCCGTCCGCCGCCAGGCAGGCCAGCTTGGCGCTGGTGCCGGTGCCGCAGGGCGAACGGTCGTAGGCGCGGCCCGGGCAGAGCACGTAGCTGCGGCTGTCGGCGCCGTCCGGGTCGTCGGCGAAGAGTTCGATGTGATCGATATGGCCGTTCTGCGCGCCGGTGATGCCGGCGGCTTCCAGGGCGCCACGCAGCGCCAGGCTGAAAGCGAGCAGGCCGTCGAGGTTGTCGGCGGCGACGCGCTGGCCGTGATCGGCACAGAGGAAGAACCAGTTGCCGCCCCAGGCGATGTCGCCGGTGACCGGGCCGTGACCGGGGATTTCCACCCGCACGGCCTGACGATAGCGATAGGCCGGGACGTTGCGCACGCTGACGCTGCCGTCGTCGTGCAGGGTGGCGGTGACGTCGCCCACCGGGGTCTCGATCAGATGATCGCCGGGACCGATCCGACCCAGGTGGGCCAGGGATACCACCAGGCCGATAGTGCCGTGGCCGCACATGCCGAGGTAGCCGACTTCATTGAAGAACACCACGCCAGCGCTGGCCTCGGGCGATACCGGCTCGCAGAGCAGCGCCCCCACCAGCACCTCATTGCCGCGCGGCTCACGCATGCAGGCGCGGCGGAAGGCATCGTGCTCGCCGGCCAGCCGGCTGCGGCGTTCGGCCATGCTGCCGTGGCCGAGATCGGGAAAACCGTCCAGCACCAGGCGGGTGGGTTCGCCGCCGGTATGGGAGTCGATGACGCGGATGCGCTGCATGGCTGACCTCCGTGAGAGAGATCCCAGTGTCGCGCAGAATCGCGGAAAAGGCTTGCAGGACGTCGGCTAGCGAAATGCCGAAATCAGCATAATCGAGTACCACCGATCAGCCGCTGTGGCGCTGCGTCTCCAGATGCCGCCAGACCTGCTGCACCAGCCGCTTGCGCAACAGGGCACAGCGATAGAGACGGATCTCCAGGCCGACCTGCCAGGCGGCGTCGCCGCACACCGCCAGCTCGCCACGCGCCAGTTCCGCCGCCACCGACAGTTGCGGCACCCAGGCCACGCCCAGGCCCTGCAGCGCCATGGTCTTGAGGCTGTCGGCCATGGCGGTTTCGTAGAGGGTGACGGCGCGCAGCTTGCGCTGGCGCAACAGCAGATTCACCGAGCGACCGAGGAAGGCGCCGGCGCTGTAGGCCAGCAGGGGCACGCTACCCTCCCCGTCCAGTTGGAACAGTGGCTGGCCGTCGCCGTCGGTGGCGCAGACCGGCAGCATGGCGGTGTGCGCCAGGTGCAGCGAGGGGAAGAGTTCCGGGTCCATCTGCAGGGCGGCGTCGGGATCGTGGAAGGCCAGCATCAGGTCGCAGGCGCCGTCGCGCAGGGCGTGGATGGCGTCGCCGACGTTGGTGGCCACCAGCCGGCTGGCCAGCGCCAAGCCCTGGCCGCGCAGGCCGGCGATCCACTGCGGGAAGAAACCCAGGGCCAGGGAATGGGCGGCGGCGAATTGCAGTACCTCGCCCTGCCCGCCTTCGAGGTGGTGCAGGTGACGTACCGTCTCGCCCAGCTGCTCCACCACGCTGCGCGCCGTGACCAGGAACAGTTGCCCGGCCTCGGTGAGGCTGACCGGGGTGTGGGATCTGTCGACCAGGGTCAGGCCGACGCTTTCCTCCAGGGCGCGGATGCGCCGGCTGAAGGCGGGCTGGGTGACGAAGCGCTTTTCGGCGGCCTGGGAAAAGCTGTAGGTGGCCGCCAGGGCGACGAAGTCTTCCAGCCATTTGAATTCGATGTTCATGGCACCCATACGTCGTCGGATCTCACGAGGTCACAACGGGAGTTATGCCGATCCGGCATGAGGCTTGGCGGATCGGCATTGGCCGGGATCGGCTGGCAGGCCTAGATTCTAGGCCATCGCGGCGCCCGCCGCTTGATCGAAGCCTAACGCTATCATGTCCGACTCTGCATCATCCGTCCGCCTCGAAAAAGATCTGCTCGGCACTCTCGACGTCCCCGCCGAGGCTTACTACGGCATCCAGACCCTGCGCGCCGTACAGAACTTCCGCCTCTCCGGCGTGCCCCTCGGGCACTATCCGAAGCTGGTGGTGGCCCTGGCCATGGTCAAGCAGGCCGCGGCCGACGCCAACCACCGCCTCGGCCATCTGCCGGCAGAAAAGCACCAGTCGATCAATGAGGCCTGCTCGCGCATCATCCGTGGCGAATTCCACGACCAGTTCGTGGTGGACATGATCCAGGGCGGCGCCGGCACCTCGACCAACATGAACGCCAACGAGGTGATCGCCAACGTGGCGCTGGAGATCCTTGGCCACGCCAAGGGCGAGTATCGCCACCTGCACCCGAACAACGACGTCAACATGGCGCAGTCGACCAACGACGCCTACCCCACCGCCATCCGCCTGGGCCTGCTGCTCGGCCACGACGCCCTGCTCGCCAGCCTGGACAGCCTGATCACCGCCTTCGCCGCCAAGGGCGTTGAGTTCGCCGAGGTGCTGAAGATGGGTCGCACCCAGCTGCAGGACGCGGTGCCCATGACCCTCGGCCAGGAATTCCATGCCTTCGCCACCACCCTGGGCGAGGACCTGGCGCGGCTGAAGAGCCTGGCGCCGGAGCTGCTTACCGAGGTCAACCTGGGCGGTACCGCCATCGGCACCGGCATCAACGCCGACCCCGGCTACCAGCTCCTCGCCGTGCAGCGCCTGGCGGAGATCAGCGGCCAGCCGCTCAAGCCCGCCGCCGACCTGATCGAAGCCACCTCGGACATGGGCGCCTTCGTGCTGTTCTCCGGCATGCTCAAGCGCACCGCGGTGAAGCTGTCGAAGATCTGCAACGACCTGCGCCTGCTCTCCAGCGGTCCGCGCACCGGCATCAACGAGATCAACCTGCCGCCGCGCCAGCCGGGCAGCTCCATCATGCCGGGCAAGGTCAATCCGGTGATCCCCGAGGCGGTCAACCAGGTGGCCTTCGAGATCATCGGCAACGACCTGGCGCTGACCCTGGCGGCCGAAGGCGGCCAGCTGCAGCTCAACGTCATGGAGCCCTTGATCGCCTACAAGATCTTCGACTCCATCCGCCTCTTGCAGCGCGCCATGGACATGCTGCGCGAGCACTGCATCACCGGTATCACCGCCAACGTCGAGCATTGCCGCCGCCAGGTGGAGCACTCCATCGGCCTGGTCACCGCGCTCAACCCTTACCTCGGCTACGAGACCTCCACGCGCATCGCCAAGACGGCACTGGAAAGCGGTCGCGGCGTGCTGGAGCTGGTGCGCGAGGAGAACCTCTTGGACGAGGCGACCCTGGACGACATCCTGCGCCCGGAAAACATGATCGCCCCGCGGCTGGTGCCGCTCAAGGCCAAGGTCTGACGGCAACACCCAGGAGCAGTAGCCTGCTCGCCTGGAAGGCTGCCGCCACCCCGAGGCGTCCTTGCCTGCGTTGGTTCGGTGGCTAGTCGATCTAGGATGGTCGCCGCGTCTCTTGGGCGCGGCACACTCCGGCCAGGACACGAGCGAGGCCGGCCGTTACGGATCATGATGTCTCAAGCAGACCGAATGGTGGCAAATAGCTACCATTCGGCGCTTTCTCTATTCGGGCCAGGAACCAACGCTCGCTCCAAGAGACTGACGCTGCCTAAGAGATCCACCCGGATCCTTCCGCCAGGTACGGCCGATGCCTCTCAATCTCACTCTTGCCCGAGCGCTGGACCAGCCCTTCTGGGCCCTGCGCTTCGAGCCCGAGCTGGAACAGCACTATCAGCAAGACATCGCCAGGTCACGGCGCCGTCATCTGCGCATCAGCCTGACGCTGGCTATCCTGGCCTACGCCTGCTTTTCGATCTGGGACTGGATCCTGCTGGCGAACAGCTTCTGGGCCGTCACCTTGCATAGCCTCCTGGTGGTACTAGGCGGGAGCGCCGTGTTGCTGGCATTGAGCCTGCTGCCGGCGGAGCATCCCCTGCGCGAATGGCTGGGTATCCTGCCCAGCGTGCTGGCCTACGGCCCGCCCCTGCTGCAGATCGATGCCAGCGATGCCGCCCATCGCGCCCTCTGGCTGGCGATCCTGCCGCTGCTGATCCTCTATACCAACAGCTGCATCGCGCCGCCGCTGCGCCAGGCCGCGGCACATAGCGCCGTCGCCCTGCTGGCCATCGGCCTGGCGATCCGCGCCCAAGCCCTGCCGGTCCTGGAAACGTCGCTGGTGTTCACCTTGGCAATGGCCACCACGCTCTTCACCCTGCTGGCGACCTTCTGGATGGAGCGGGCGCAGCGACGGGGCTATCTGCTGGTGCTGCGCGACCGGTTGCGTAACGAGGAACTGGCTGCCGCCAATCGCATCTTGGCGCAGCAGTCCGCCACCGATCCCCTGACCGGCGTGGCCAATCGTCGGGCGCTGATGCAGGCACTCGCCACCGCGCTGCCACGGCGGAACCCTCAACCCCTGCTGTTGCTGATGATCGATGTCGACCATTTCAAGGCCTTCAACGACCGCTATGGACATCCCGCTGGTGACCGTTGCCTGCAACGGGTCGCCACCGCCCTGGCCAGCGAGTTACGCCCCGGTGACTGCCTGGCCCGCTATGGCGGCGAGGAATTCGCCCTGCTTTGCACACCCTCGCGCAACGAGGATGCTGGCGCCTTGGCCCAGCGCCTGCTGGACGCGGTGCGCTTGCTGGAAATCCCTCACCTGGGCAATGCCAACGTCGATTCTCGGGTGACCGTGAGCATCGGCGGCGCCTGTGCCGGGCCGGATCATGAATGCGCCGAAACCCTCATCGAAGCCGCCGATCGGCAGCTCTACTGGGCCAAGCAAAAAGGGCGCGACAGGATATGCCTGGAAGCCTGTGATCGCTGCCTGACCCCGATCGGCGAGCCCTTCTAACCCAGGCGATAGACCCGGTCGACCAGCGTCACGTCGGCCAGGCGCTGGCGCAGGTCGTCGTCCAGGCGCGGGTCCTGCCAGTCGTACAGACCGATCCGGGCATAGGCCGCGCCCCGCCGCGGCCGGTCACCGAGGTACTCCCAGACCACCCGGGTACAGGCCGGCTCACGCCGGTCGGAGGCGCTGACGCCGAGCTTGAGGCCATTGAGACGATCGATGCGGTTGCGCGCGCTGGGCAAGAGCACGGTCTGCGACAGCTCGTTGCCGGTGAGGGATTCGTAATCGGTGAAGAACAGCCGGCTTTCCAGGCTCATGGCCAGGCCCAGATAGCGAAAGCGCGCCTGGCTGATCGCCTCGCCCTGGCGGCGCAGGCGTTCGAAGCGCACGTAGCGGAACACCCCCTGCTCCTCGAACAGCCGCACCAGGCCACAGAGCACCACACCGGGGGTGGACAGCGAGGGGTAGTACTCGTGGTAGTAGCCCTGGTAGCGGACCAGGCCTTCCTGGCGGCTGGCGAACAGCCCCAGGGCCTGTCCCGCCCAGCCGCTCTCCTGCTGCGCCGGCAGGCCCAGACGTGCCTCGAACTGGCGGTGCGGCAGCTGCAGCTCGGCCACCGGCAGGGCGAAGAAATCGGCCAGCCGCTGGAGGTTGTAGGCCGACGGACGGCTCTGGCCATTGAGGTAGCGATTGAACTGGGCGCGGTTGATGCCGACGGCGCGACAGACGGCGGCAATCGAGCGGTGGTGCCGGCAGAGCAGCTGCAGATTGGCGGAAAAGTCGCTCATGGCGGGCGCCCGAACTTGACAGACGGCCGGAAAACTAGCATCAAGTCGCGCCATTTTGAAGCGAGGCGCGGAATTGTCCACGCCGGTGGGATAGCCGAACCTAGGCGCACGGTCCGATTCACTGCCCGATCCGCACGGACCGATCCATGCCAGAGCCCATTTTCGTCGTCTCCCCATGACGGGAAGCGGCTCTGGCATGGCTATCCCACAATAATAGCCCCACGGCGTGCGAGCCGGCCTTGGGGCATCACTAGCATGCTCGAGGATTCTTCATGCACTACCTAGAAATGCTCAACGACTTTCTGTCCGGCCACGTGCTCATCGTGCTGATCGTCGGCCTGGGCAGCTACTTCACCCTGCGCTCGCGATTCGTGCAGGTGCGTCATTTCCCGCACATGTTCACCGTATTCAAGGACTCCCTGCGCAACAGCGGCGACGGCCTGAGTTCCTTCCAGGCGCTGATGCTCAGCCTGGCCGGCCGCGTGGGTGCCGGTAACATCGCCGGCGTGGGCCTGGCGGTGACCCTGGGCGGACCCGGCGCGGTGTTCTGGATGTGGGTGACCGCCCTGGTCGGCATGGCCAGCAGCTTCTTCGAGTGCACCCTGGCGCAGGTCTACAAGCGCGCCGACGGCGAAGGCCTCTACGTCGGCGGTCCGGCGTACTACATCCAGCATGGCCTCAACAAGCGCTGGATGGCGCTGATCTTCTCGGGCTTGCTGCTGGTGACCTACGGCTTCGCCTTCGTCGGCCTGCAGTCCTTCACCGTGACCCATTCGCTGCAAAACGCCTTCGGCCTGCCGGTGCAGTACACCGGGATCGCCCTGGCCATCCTGCTGGGCCTGGTGTTCATCGGCGGCATCAAGCGCATCGCCGCGGTCTCCGACATCCTGGTACCGGTCAAGACCCTGGCCTACATCGCCGTCACCCTCTATGTGATCGTCACCCAGATCGACCTGGTCCCCGGCACCCTGCTGACCATCGTCAAGAGCGCCTTCGGCCTGGAACCGGCCTTCGCCGGCCTGCTCGGCGCCGCCATCACCATGGGCGTGAAGCGCGGCGTCTTCGCCAACGAAGCCGGCCTGGGTGCCGCCCCCAACGTCGCCGCCGTGGCCGCAGTCAAGCACCCGGCCGCCCAGGGCGTGGTGCAGGCCTTCAGCGTCTTCCTCGACACCTTCGTCATCTGCACCTGCACCGCGCTGCTGATCCTGCTGTCGGGTTTCTACACCCCGGGCTTCGAAGGCGATGGCATCGTCCTGACCCAGAACTCCCTGGCCGCGGTGGTCGGTGACTGGGGGCGCATCTTCATCAGCGTCGCCCTGTCGCTGTTCGTCTTCACCTGCATCCTCTACAACATCTACCTGGGCGAGAACGGCCTGCGCTACCTGCTCGGCCGCGGCAAGGCCGTGCTGCTGGGCTATCGTGGCCTGGTGCTGGTGCTGATCTGCTGGGGCTCCATGCAGAACCTGACCACGGTGTTCGCCTTCGCCGACATCACCATGACCTGCCTGGCCTTCGTCAACCTGATCGCACTGGCCATGCTGATCAAGGTCGGCATGCGCATCCTCAACGACTACGACGCCCAGCGGCGTGCCGGTGTCGACCAGCCGGTGTTCGATGCCGACCAGTTCCGCGACCTGGACCTGGATCGCCAGGCCTGGCCGGCGCTGGATCGTCTGGAAGAGACCGTCGCCGAGGCCCGCGCCGCCCAGCCGCGCCAGGCGCACTGAGCACCGCTGCGGTCACGTTGGGCTTCGCTGCGCTCAACCCAACCTACGTCACTCCGTAGGTTGGGTTGAGGCGGCGCCATCGCCGAAGCCCAACGACCCGAACCACGACCCCGCGATAATCCTGCATGGCCCGATCCCCAGGAACTCCTATGAGCGCTCCCTACCTGCACATCCTCTACACTGGCGGCACCATCGGTATGCAAGAGACCGCCGCCGGCCTGGCCCCTGCCGCCGGCTTCGAGGCGCGCATCGAGGCCCTGCTGGCCAGCCGCCCGGAGCTGGGCGATCCGGCCTGGCGCCTGCAGGAGCTGCTGCCGCTGATCGACAGCGCCAACATGACCCCCGCCGCCTGGGAACGCATGGCCCAGGCGATCATCGCCGCGGCCGCGGACCCGGCCTGCCGCGGCGTGCTGGTGCTGCACGGCACCGACACCCTGGCCTACAGTGCCGCCGCCCTGGCCTTCCGCCTGCTCGGCCTTGCCATCCCAGTGCTGCTCACCGGCTCCATGCTGCCGGCCGGCGTGCCGGACAGCGATGCCGACGGCAACTTGGCCGACAGCTTCGCCGCCTTCGCCAGCGGACTGGCGCCAGGCGTGCAGGTGCAATTCCATGGTGAACGCCTGCCCGCCGCGCGCTGCACCAAGCAGGCCAGCAGCGGCTGGCAGGCCTTCGTGGAAAGCGCCCGGCCGCGTAGTGGTGACGCCCTCGTTCCCGCGCCTACCGCGCTGCGCTTCGACCAGCCACGCCAACCGGTGCGGGTGGCGGTCTTGCCGCTGTTTCCGGGTGTCGACGGCGCGGTCCTGCGTGGTCTGGCGGGCAGTGGCGTGCAGGGGCTGGTGCTGGAGTGCTATGGCAGCGGCACGGGGCCGGCGGACGACGCCGACTTTCTGGCCGCTCTGGCCGAGTTGCGTGACGCCGGGGTCCCCGTGGTCGCGCTGAGCCAGGGTGCCCGAGGCACCGTGGAGCTGGGCACCTACGCCGCCGGCAGCGGCCTGGCCGACGCCGGTGTGATCTCCGGTCGAGGCATGACCCGCGAAGCTGCCCTCGGCAAGCTGCATGCCCTGCTCGGTGCCGGCCTGGACCGCGCGGCGGCAGCCGAGTGGATCGGGCGCAATCTGTGCGAGGAGTTGTGAGGGTCGGCTAGTGCCGGCTGTTCCCTCACCCCGGCCCTCTCCCAGGGGGAGAGGGGGCGTTTGGGTAAGCGCCGCAGCAAGGCAGTGAGCCAGGCGTGAGCCCTGCGCACGCGCCAATACCCAACACGCCAACGCCTATCGGAGCATCCCCTCTCTCTCTGGGAGAGGGCCAGGGTGAGGGTGCGCTTGAAGCCTGGCAGCGCCAAGCCCTGCGCACCAAAGTCCCCTGAGCGCCCCCTCTCCCTCAGCGAGAATGCCGGGTGAGAGTGCGCTTGAAGCCTGCAAGCCCCAACCCATAGCGCCGAAGCCCATCCGAGCGCCCCCTCTCCCTCCGGGAGAGGGCCGGGGTGAGGGCAAGCCCTAGCGCCTAAGCAGCCCCTACAGCGCCTCGCGCCACAGGCTCACCGCCATCTCGGCCGTAGCACCAGGCGCCACGGTGAGGACATCGTCCATCACCCGGGCGGTCTCGATGCACAGCATGCCGGGCCAGGCGTCGTCGGCGAACTGGCTCAGCCGCGCCGCCTTGTCGATCCAGGGATTCCACAGCACCGCCGAATGACTGTTGCGGGTCTCGACGAACAGCCGACGCTGCCACTGGGCATCGCGGATCGCCAGGCGCGCCGGTAGGCCGACATAGACCCGGTCGGTCTCGCCGGTGATGGTCGGCTCGCCGTTCTGCCGCTTGCGCGTCCAGCCGTCTAGGCAGTCGTAGTAGTCGGCATTGGCCAGGCCTTCGATGCCCACTTCGCGCACGTCGCTCACGGCGAAATAGGTGTGCAGCGCCTGGCTCAGCACCAACGGGTGATCTTCCAGGTTGCGCACGCTCAGGGTCAGCTCCAGGCGCTCGCCCACGCTCAGGCTCAGGGTCAGCTCGGTGGCATGGGGCCAGCCGGGGGTGGTCTCGGCGGAGGTGCGGTGGTGGAAGTCCAGGCGCATCCGATCGGTATCCACCTCGACGCCCCCGGCCTGCCAGGCCACCTGACGCGCCAGGCCATGGGCCGGGGCGTCCGCGGTGGTGGTGCACATGGCCTGGACCTCGGCCGGATTCTTCAGCAGATCGCCAAACCAGGGCCAGCAGACCGGGATGCCGCCGCGGATCGGGGTGCCGGGCTCGAACACGGCTTGCGGATTGCCCCAGACGATGTCCGGCTCGCCGTCGAAGCCGTAGCGCAGGACATGGGCGCCCTGGCAGGCCACCAGGGCTTCGGCCTGGCCGACGCGGATGCGCCAGACGGGCAACTGGCCCAGTTGGATCTGTTCGACGAGGGGGGCAGCGGACATGGGGCGACTCCTGAAAAAGGGAAAGGGCGACTGTAGTCCAGTCCATGGCCGGGCTCCAGCCAGCCATGGACAGCACGGGCGGCAAAACCTCGCAGCGTTGTCCGGTTCTCACGCCGAGCGGCGGATGCTCGGCTAGACTCCTGGCCTCGTCTCCAGGAACCCACCCCCATGACGGTTTTCCCGCGCCTTTCCTGCCTGCTCGGCCTAGGCCTGGCCCTGCCGCTCCTGGCCCAGGCGGCCACGCCCCTCGACGACGAGATCCGCGCCGCGGCCCGTGCGGTGATGACCGAACAGGACATTCCCGGCCTGGCCATAGGCGTCAGCGCCCCGGGCCTGCGCCGGCTCTATTACTTCGGCACCGCCGACCGCCGCAGCGGCCAGCCGGTGGACGCCGCCACCCTGTTCGAGATCGGCTCCCTGAGCAAGACCTACACCGCCACCCTGGGCGCCTATGCGGCGGCGACCGGCCGATTGCGCCTGGACGAAAAGGCGCAGCAGGTCCGCCCGGCCCTGGCCGGCAGTGCCATCGGCCAGGCCAGTCTGCTGCAGTTGGCCACCTATACCGCCGGCGGGCTGCCGCTGCAGTTTCCCGACGCCATCACCACCGAAGCCCAGGCCACCACCTTCTATCGCGACTTCCAGCCGCCCTTCCCCGCGGGCAGCCGCCGGCTCTATTCCAATCCCAGCATCGGCCTGTTCGGCGCCCTGTCAGCCGAGCGACTCGACGAGTCCTTCGCCACCGCCTTGCAGCGCCGGGTGCTGACCCCGCTGGGCCTCAGCCACACCTATCTGCAGGTGCCAGCGGCCGCCGAGACTCACTATGCCTGGGGAATCGGCAAGCAGGGCCAGCCGCTGCGGGTCAATCCAGGGGTCTATGCCGAAGAGGCCTATGGCATCAAGACCACCGCGGGCGATCTGCTGGGCTTCATCGAGGCGAATCTGAAACCTGAAAAGCTGCCGGCGCCCCTGGCCAAGGCCATCACCACTACCCAACAGGGCTACTACCGCAGCGGCCCCATGACCCAGGGCCTGGGCTGGGAAGCCTACGCCTATCCGCTGCCCAAGACCCAACTGCTGGCCGGTAACACCCCGGCGATGGCCCTGGAGCCACAACCGGTGGACTGGCAGCACCCGCCCCTACCGGCCAGCGGCGCCCGCCTGCTGAACAAGACCGGCTCCACCAACGGCTTCGGCGCCTATGCGCTGTTCATCCCCGAGCGCCAGCTCGGCCTGGTGATCCTGGCCAACCGCAACTACCCGATCCCGGCGCGGATCGAGACGGCCTGGCGGATTTTGCAGAAGCTCGATAGCCGGGTGCGGTAAGCGGATTTGTTATCGCGGCCATGGGCCGCTCCTACGAAAGCGTCAAGCCCCTGCAGGAGCGGCAGCATCGGCGGACCGCCATGGCCGCGATGAACCGAAGTGCCCATAGCATCGGCGGAGCTCCGTAGGGTGGATGACGGCGCAGCCTCATCCACGAACCCGCGGGTCAAACCGCGGCCTCAAACCCCGCCCGATTCCTCACGCCCCTCCACCGGTAATTCATGCTCTGTGGCATAGCCGGCGTCCGCCGCTTCCAGCACGCCGTGGGCGATGCTGCAGAAAAGCGAATTGACCCGGCGCATGTCGCTGAGCAGCCCCAGGTGCAGGGAGCTGGTCTCGAAGCTTTCCACCACCTGCTGGTGCAGCCGCTCGACGTGGGCATGGGCGTAGCGCCGCTCCAGCAAGCGGAAGCGCTGCTTGAGCCGGCGCAGGCGGCGGGCGGCGTCCAGGTCGCCGGAAAGATAGACCGACAGGCACAGTTTGAGGCTGTCGACCAGCAACCGGTGCAGGGACGTGAGCTCTTCCACCCCGGAGGCCGAGAAGGAACGCCGGGCGGCGATCTTCTTGCTTTCCACGTCGCTGGCCATGCGCTCGATGAGATCGCCGGCCTGCTCCAGGTTGATCGCCAGCTCGATGGTCTCGGCCCAACGGCGGCTGTCGCGCTCGTCGAGGTCCTCGCGCGGCATCCGCGCCAGGTACAGCTTGATCGCCGTATAGAGGGCGTCGACGTCATCGTCGAGGCGGCGCACCTCGCGGGCCAGTTGCTTGTCGCCAGCGCCACTGACCAGCACCAGCAGGTGCTGCAGCATCTGCTCGATGACGTCGCCCATGCGCAGCAGTTCGCGAGAGGCATTGGTCAGCGCCAGGGCCGGGGTGTCCAGCGCCGCGGTGTCCAGGTGGCGCGGCCGCAGGATGGTCTCGGCGCTCTCCCGGGACGGCAGGATGGCGGTGCAGAAGCGCGCCAGCGGCCCGGTGAGTGGCAGGAACAGTAGGCAACGCACCAGGTTGTAGGCGACGTGGAAGCCGATCACCACCTCGGCCTCGTTGAAGTCGTAGCCCTGCAGCCAGTCGGCCAAGAGGCCGATCCAGGGCAGTACCAGCACACAGCCGGCGAGCTTGAACAGCAGGCTGCCCACCGCCACCCGCCGCGCCTCGACGCCCTGCTTGGCCGCGCCCATCAAGGCCAGCACCCCGCTGCCCAGGTTGGCGCCCACCACCAGGCACAGCGCCACCTTGAGCGAGATGACCGCGGAGCCGGCCAGGGTGGCGGTGAGCAGCACCGCCGCCAGGCTGGAGTAGGAGACCATGGCGAAGACAGCACCGGTCAGGGCGTCGAGCAGTTGGTCACCGGTCAGCGAGGAGAACAGCACCTTGACCCCGGCGGCGTGGGTCATGGGCGAAGCCGCCTCGACGATCAGTTGCAGCGCCAGGATGATCAGGCCCAGGCCGATGGCGACCCGGCCGAGCTGGCCGGCGCGGGTCTGCTTGCGGCCGAGAAAGAACACCACGCCGAGAAAGATCAGCAGCGGCGACAGCCAGGAAAGATCGAAGGTCAGCACCCGCGCCATCAGCGCGGTGCCCACGTCGGCACCGAGCATGATGGCCAGCGCCGGGGTGAGGGGCACCAGGCCCTGGGCGACGAAGGAGGTCACCAGCAGCGCGGTGGCGTTGCTGCTCTGCACCAGGGCGGTGACGGCGATGCCGGAGAGGAAGGCCAGCGGCATGCGCTGCATGCTGCGGCTGAGCACCCGGCGCAGGCTGGCGCCGTACACCCGCAGGATGCCGGTACGCACGATATGGGTGCCCCACACCAGCAGGGACACGGCGGATAGCAGGTTGAGCAGTGTCAGCATCGCGGCGCCCTCCCGGCGCGTGTCCAAGAACTCCTGGCGAGCTTGTCATAAAAGTTTAATGACCGTCCTGCACAGACGCGCGAGCCCGAAGGTAGGGCACCTTCGGGCTCGCGGGGACCTGCTGAGTTAGGCGGCGTGGACCGAGGTGGGTTCCGCCGCTGGGCTCAGATCTGCTCCTTGCGCAGCTTGACCGCCGCGCGCGCCTTGGCCTTGCCACGCAGGCGGATATTGATGGCTTCCACCGCCAGCGAGAAGGCCATGGCGAAGTAGACGTAGCCCTTGGGCACATGGACTTCGAAGGCTTCGGCGATGAGCACCGTACCGACCACGATCAGGAAGGACAGCGCCAGCATCTTCAGGCTCGGGTGCTTGTCGATGAAATTGCTGATGGCACCGGCCGCCAGCATCATCACCAGCACCGCGACGATGATCGCCGCGACCATCACCGGCACGTGGCTGACCATGCCGACCGCGGTGATCACCGAGTCCAGCGAGAAGACGATGTCGATGATGGCGATCTGGATGATGGTGCCGATGAAGCCGCTGCCCTTCTTCGGCGGGGCGTCTTCGTCCTGCTCTTCCTCGCCTTCCAGACCGTGGTAGATCTCGGCGCTGCTCTTCCACAAGAGGAACAGGCCCCCGAAGAAGAGGATGAGGTCACGGCCGGAGATGCCCTGGCCGAAGACGAAGAACAGATCGGCGGTGAGGCGCATCACCCAGGTGATGGACAAGAGCAGCAGGATACGGGTGACCATGGCCAGAGCCAGGCCGAAGAAACGGGTCCGTGCCTGCATGTGCTTGGGCATGCGGCTGACCAGGATGGAGATCATGATGATGTTGTCGATGCCCAGGACGATCTCCAGGGCCGTCAGGGTAAAGAAAGCGACCCAGATTTCCGGGTTGGTCAACCACTCCATTGCAAATCCTCTCGTCAGGCGCGTCTAGGGGCGCGCTCTAATGGAAAAGGCGCGCCGGACGACGCGCCCTTTTCGAACAGCCGGCAAGGCTAGTCGTACAGTTGGTAAAACTCTAGCGGCTGTACAGCGGAAACACACCCAGTAACAAAGCACCGACCAGCAGGAACAGGCAGGTCACGGTGGCCCACTTCAGGGTGAAGCGCTGATGATCGCCGAATTCCACCTTGGCCAGGCCCACCAGCAGGTAGGTCGAGGGCACCAGGGGGCTGAGCAGATGCACGGGCTGACCGACGATAGAGGCCCGGGCGATTTCCACCGGGCTGATGCCATAGGCCGCGGCGGCCTCGGCCAGCACCGGCAGCACGCCGAAGTAGAAGGCATCGTTGGAGATGAAGAAGGTGAACGGCAGGCTGACCAGGGCGGTGATCACCGCCATGTACGGCCCCAGGGCGTCCGGGATCACCGCCAGCAGGCCCTTGGACATGGCGTCGACCATGCCGGTCCCGGAGAGGATGCCGGTGAAGATGCCCGCGGCGAAAATCAGCGAGACCACCGCCAGGACGTTTTCGGCATGGGCGGCGATGCGCTGCTTCTGCAGGTTCAGGCAGCGGTAGTTGACGGTCATGGCGATGCCGAAGGCGATCATGAACAGCACCGGCATCGGCAGCACGCCCATGATCAGCGCGGCCATCAGCGCCAGGGTCAGCAGGCCGTTGAACCAGCGTAGCTGCGGGCGGCGGGCCTCGGCGCACTGGGAGACGGTGACGTCGGCGCCCTCGGTCTCGCCGATCTGCAGGATGCCCAGGCGGGCGCGCTCGCGGCGGCCATAGAGGTAGGCCAGGAAGAACAGCCAGGCGATGGCCAGCAGCATGGGCGCGATCATGGGCACGAAGACGTCGGCTGGGTCCACGTGCAGGGCGCTGGCGGCGCGGGCGGTCGGACCACCCCAGGGGGTCAGGTTCATCACCCCGCTGGAGAGCAGCATCAGGCAGGTCATGATCAGCGGATTCATACCCAGGCGCCGGTACAGCGGGAACATGGCCGCCACGCAGATCATGTAGGTGGTCGAGCCGTCACCATCCAGGGAGACCACCAGGGTCAGGAAGACGGTGCCCATGGCCACCTTGAGCGGATCGCCCTTGACCAGCTTGAGGATCCAGCGCACCGCCGGATCGAACAGGCCGGTGTCGATCATCACCGCGAAGTAGAGGATGGCGAACAGCAGCATCACGCCGGTGGGCGCCAGCTTGCGGATGCCGTCGAGCATCATCGGGCCGAGGGCGTCGAGCTTGACGTGGCCAAGGCTGGCGAATTCGCTGGACAGCGCCCAGGCCAGCACGGCGAAGGCGATCGGCACCATGGTCAGGGCGATCAGCGGAGAGAGGCGCTTGGTCATGATCAGGTACATGAAGGTCATGACCATGGCGAAGCCGAGGAAAGTCAGCATGGGAATACCTCTGGAAATTTCGCGAAAAGGAGAGGGTTCAGCCGCGGCGTTGGGGCGCGGTGAGGGCGAAAATCCAGGGGACGGTGGCGTGCAGAGACGCCCGGGGGGACAGGTACGACATGGCAAGGATCCTGGTTATTTTTGTAGGCACGTCGCCCGCTCACGGAGGCGGGTCTTGAACGGATCCTAAAAGGTCAACCTTTCGCCAGCCTTGCGTGGTGGAAAGGGGATGTCGGCCTGGGATGGTCGGTCAGGACGAAGCGGCGCCCGGCGTCTTGCCGGAGGCCTTGCGGCCGCTGCCGCGACGGTCGCGGACGAGGGGATAGGCAGCAGGGATGACGCCCGCCCGACTTGCACCGGGTCAGGCCGCCTCGCCCCCGCCAAGGCGACGAGGCGATCTGGCGTGTTCAGCCGCGCAGCCGCTGGTCGAGCACCGCGATGTGCTCCGGGCCGATGCCGCAGCAGCCGCCGATCAGGGTCGCGCCGCGCGCCTGCCAGTCCTGGGCGAAGCTGAGGTAGCCAGGCGGATCGAGGTCGGGGCGCAGCGGGTCGAGCCCGTCGTTGGCGGTGGCCTCTTCGGGTTGGGGCGGGAAGGCGTTGGCATAGGCGCCGAACGGGATCTCGACGCCCGCCGTGGCAAAGGTCTCACGGGCGCTGTCCAGTGCCGCCGCCATCACCTCGGGCTGGCTGCAGTTGAACAGCAACGCCCCGGCGCCCAGCTCCACCGCCAGTTGCGCGGCCTCGGCCGCCGGCTCGCCGGATCTCAGGCGCGGCACCGCGTCGACGTCTTCGTCCTTGAGGGTGAAGGACAGCCACAGCGGCTTGCCATCGTCCGGCAGGCCAGCGGCGATGGCGCGCACCTCGGCCAGCGAACTCTGGGTCTCCGCCAACCAGAGATCCACGTGAGGCGCCAGGCCGCGGATCAGCGGCTGCAGCACCTCGTCCACCCGCGCTGGCTCGAACAGATCGGGGCGATAGGAGCCGAACAGGGGCGGCAGGGACCCCGCCACCCGCACCGGCTGCCCGCTGGCGGTCACCGCCTGCCGCGCCAGTTGGCCAGCGCGTGCGGCCAGGGCCTCGCCTTCGGCGGCGAAACGCTGCTCACCGATATGGAAGGGCACCACCGCATAGCTATTGCTGGTGATCACCTGGGCGCCGGCCTCGATATAGGCGCGATGCACCGCTTCCACCTGCTCGGGTGCCTCGCTCAGCGCCAGGGCCGACCACTCCGGCTGGCGAAAGGGCGCGCCGCGTCTTTGCAGTTCACGGCCCATGCCACCGTCGAGAAGAACAAGATTCATGTTGGCCATATAGCTATTTCACTTTTCCTTATAACTAAAACAGAGTTCAATATCGGTTCTCATATCTCTCTAATACCAGGCCCTCTTTCCCTTTGCAAAGGACGCCCCCATGAGAACCGCTCTGCTATCGGCCCTCGGCCTGACCCTGGCGCTGGTCGCCACCTCGGCCTCGGCCGGCGCCACCCTGGACCGTATCAAGGCCAAGGGCGAGTTGGTCAACGTGCTCATGGAAAGCTATCCGCCCTTCTCCCAGCTCAATGCCCAGAACCAGCTGGAAGGCTTCGACGTGGACGTGGCCAAGGCGGTAGCCGACAAGCTGGGCGTCAAGCTGCGCCTGGAGACGCCCTCCTGGGACGTGATCGCCGCCGGTCGTTGGAGCGGTCGCTACGATGTCTGCATCTGCTCCATGACGCCCAGCCAGGCGCGCGCCCAGGTGTTCGATTTCCCGGTCAACTACTACGCCTCGCCGGCGGTGATCGTGGTCAACGCCGGTGACGACCGCATCCACGCCGCCAAGGATCTCTCGGGCAAGAAGGTCGGCGTCACCAGCGCCTCTTCCTACGAGAGCTACCTGAACAAGGACCTGACCATCGAGGGCCAGGAAGACAAGCCGCTGAGCTATCCCTTCGACAATGTCCAGGTGGTGCCCTTCCCCGATGACAACGTCGCCTTCCAGGATCTGGCGCTGGGCGCTGGCACCCGTCTGGACGCCGTCCTGACCAACCTGGTGACCGCCCAGCCGCGCATCGCCCAGGACGGCAAGTTCAAGCTGGCCGGCGCCGCGCTCTATGCCGAGCCCAACGCCGTGGCCATCGAGAAGGGCGATCCGGAATTCGCCGCCAAGCTGCGTGAGATCATCGACGGCCTGCGCCAGGACGGCACCCTGAAGCGCATCTCCGAGAAGTGGATCGGCGCCGACATCACCCAATGACCGAACTCCCGCCCCCGCCCCAGCGCCGCCCCCTGCTGAGCTTTCGTACCCGCGTCTGGCTGACCTGGCTGGCGCTGCTGGCCGGGGGCGTGGTCTTCGTGCTGGGTTTCGATCTTAAGTTCGCCAGCGTCTGGCCACGCCTACCCAACCTGGTGGGCTGGCGCCTGGGCCCCAACGGCTTCCTGCAGGGCGCGGCGCTGACGCTGTTCCTCAGCCTCTGCTCCATCGCCGTCTCGGTGCTGCTCGGCTTCGCCGCCGCCCTGGGGCGACTGTCGTCCAGTGCCCTCGCCTATGGCGTGGCCACCTTCTACGCGTCATTCTTTCGCGGTACCCCGCTGCTGATCCAGATCCTGCTGATCTACCTGGGGCTGCCGCAGATCGGCGTGGTACCGGGCGCCATCAGCGCCGGCATCCTCGCCCTGTCGCTGAACTACGGTGCCTACCTGAGCGAGATCTTCCGCGCCGGCCTGCTTGGCGTCCCCGCCGGTCAACGCGAAGCAGCCCTGGCCCTGGGCCTGGCGCCCCGGGTGATCTTCTGGCGCGTCACCCTACCCCAGGCCATGCGCAGCATCATCCCGCCCACCACCAGCCAGTTCATCTCCATGCTCAAGGACTCCTCCCTGGTCTCGGTGATGGGCGTCTGGGAAGTCATGTTCCTAGCCCAGTCCTACGGCCGCTCCAGCTACCGCTACCTGGAGATGCTGACCACCGCCGCGGTGCTCTACTGGCTGCTGTCGCTGGCGATGGAGTTCATGCAGTCACGCCTGGAAAGGCACTATGGGAAGGCGTATCGGGGGCGTTAGGGTTGCCCTGTTCATACAAACCACTCAGCACAGGAGTTGGTCAGTTGAAAACGGATTGGCACAGCACCTCACTCACCCGCGCCACAGTGATCGACGAGAACTACAAAAGCACCCAGAACGTTCGGCGCTTCATGATCGAGGAATGTGGCGAAGCCTTTAGATTCGACCGTGAATTCATGGCGTGGATACGGAGCGATGCCCCCAAAACCCTGGGCGACGTTGTAGACGAGTGGAGGCGCCGGCATCCACGCTAGAATGTTCCGGCATCTCGACGGCGTTAGGCCTCGCCACCTGCCGTCGAACACTTCCGCTGCCCGCTCCCTACCGGGTGCAACAACAGAAAACTCAGCAGCGCGAAGCCGCAGGCGCAGACCGCGGCATAGCCGGTCACCCAACCGACTCCCTGGCCGAGCGCGGCGCGTGCCAGTGGCAAGGCGATCCCCTGGGCCTGGGCCAGTCCCAGGTTACCGGCGGCAATGGCCGCCGCCAGCGACTCACGTCCGCTGCCATCCAGCGTGGCCACCGCCGTAGCCAAATGGGCCGCGACGCCGCCGAGCAGGATGGCCCCCATCAGCGCGATATTCAGCGCCAGTGAGACAATCCGCGTGCTCATGTCCAGTCCCGAAGCCAGGCCGCTGCGCTCCGCAGGCAGGGCCGCCGTGGCCGTGTTGGTCACCGGGGTATTGGTCAGGCCCACGCCGATGCCGGCCAGCAGGCAGCCGGGTACCAGCGCGAGCACCTGGCCAGCACCCAGGATCACCGCCAGGCTGAGCAGGGCGAAGCCCAGGCCGATCAAGCCGAGCCCCAGAGGAATGACCCTGCCGGGACCGTGGCGCAGCAGCAGGCGCTCCGCCAATGGCGGTACCAGGACGGTGGGCAGGGTGTAGGCCAGCACCATCCCACCCGTGGCCAGGGCATCCAGGCCCAGCACGGCTTGCAGATAGAGCGGCAGATAGACGACGAAGGGCCAGAAGCTGAAATTCATGCCACTGGCGCCCAGCAGCGCACCACTGAAACGCCGGATGCGCAACACAGCGAAATCGAACATGGGCTGGGCCTGATATCGCTCGATGACGACGAAGAGCAACAGGCACCCCAGGCTTAGGCCCCACCCCAGCCACCCGACAGCAGCAGTGGCCGGCCCCTGGGTGATCATATAGACACAGCCGAACACCGCCAGTGACAGGGTGAGCATGCCGGCGAGGTCCAGGGACCGCGCCGCGGGAGTGGTCGATTCCTCGACCCCGCGCAAGGCGCAGGCAACGGTGACCATGGCGAGACCCACGTGGATCAGGAACACCCAGCTCCAGCTCGCCAGGGTCGCGAGTGCACCCCCGACGAGCGGCCCGAAACCGAGCCCGGCGCCGAAGACGATCCCCCACCAGCCGAACGCCCAGCCACGCTCGGCGCCCGTGGGGAATTGCTGCGACAGCAAGGCGATCTGGCAGGCCAGCATTGCCGCGGCGGCCAGCCCCTGCAGGAAACGCGCAACGATCAACGCAGGTGCAGTGGGCGCCAGACCACAGGCCAGGGAGGCCACACCGAAGACCAGAGTGCCCAGGATGAAGATGCGTTTGCGACCGAAGCGATCGCCCAATGTCCCCATCGCCATCAGCACCGCACTCATGGCCAGAGTGTAGGCGTTCATGACCCATTGCAGCTGCCGGAAGCTGGCCGGCAGGGCCCTTTCCAGCAGCGGCAGGATGGCGGGAACACTGGTGATCTCCAGGCCCAGCATCAAGGCCGCCAGGCAGATGGCAATCAGGGCCAGACCATTGCGGGACAAAGACAGATGCGGCATCGCGGCAAGATCTCCGAGCACTCACCAGTGAAGGCGCCCGACAAGGGTGATTCGATAGAGGTTGCGAACATGCCGCGCCGCGATTTATTTAACAATCGTATGGCTGGCTATTTCAGCGACAACAAAAAAGGATGATTGAGTGAAGAGTCTTGATGTCGATGCGGTGCAGGCCTTCGTCACCATCGCCGAGCTGCGCAGCTTCACCCGAGCGGCAGAAGTCCTCGGCTCGACCCAGGGCGCCCTCAGCGTCAAGCTCAAGCGGCTGGAAAAGCGCCTGGACGAACGACTTCTCGAACGGACGCCGCGCCAGGTGCGCCTGTCGGTCGGCGGAGAGCGCTTCCTCCCGCGGGCCCGGGATTTTCTCGCCGCCCACGAGCTGGCCCTCGCGGCCTTGAGCGACCAGCCGAGCCGCCGTTTCACCCTGGGCATCGCCATCCACCTCTTCGGTCCCGAGGTGCCAACTCTGCTGGCGCGGCTCAAGGCGCTCGATCCCTGCCTGACCCTGGAGGTCTCGGTGGACGATGCACCGGCTTTGCTGGGCGCCTACGACAAGGGTGAGTTCGATGCCGTCATCATCCGCAGCGACGACGATAGCCGGCAGGGCGAGGTGCTAGGCCCCGAACACTTCGGCTGGTACGCCGCGGCGGACTTCGCCCCGCGCCCCGGCGAACCCCTGCCCCTCGCCAGCTACCTGCCCTGTTGCGCCGTACGAGATTCGGCCAGCCGCCTGCTGGACACGGCCGGTATACCCTGGACCAACGTCTTCGTCGGCGGTACCTCGGCGGTCGCCGCGGCACTCGCGGCAGGCCTGGCGGTGGCCGCCTTTCCACGCCGACTGGCGACCGCCGCACTGATAGACGTCGGCCCTGCCCTGGGGCTACCCGCCATCTCCTCCCAGGCCATCGAGCTGCACTCGTCGCTGACCGATCCCCGCACCCGGGCAACGCTGAGAGCCATCACCGTGGCCTTCGGTGAGCATCGGCGCCTCGCGCCTACTTAAGATCCGTCGTCAGCTCCGGCGTACCGAAGCTGACGAGCGTCGCGTTGGAACGCTCGAAATAGCCCTGCCAGAAACGTTCGAGACTCTGCATTACCTTGCCTGAACGATAGGCCCCCTTGGCATCGTTACCAATCAGGCCGGCACCTATGACATAAACCCGTGCGCCCTGCAGTTGGGCAAACAGCTCCTTCTTTTCTACCTTGGCAAGCTCGGCTGCAGGGTCGATTACACGAATGCGGTTGGCTTGATAGAAGCTACCGAAGTCGCTGTTTTCCAACATATCGGATACCAGCAGAATGACCTGATTCTCACTGGGCTCCTGGCTTATATCCTCACCAATCTTTTTGAGGCTGACGAAGATTTCACTGCGCGAAATTTCCTCATTCGGCTTGCCGAAACTCTCGACGAATTGTTTACCGAAAGCCTTCTGGAAAAAGGCGGCCTGCTGTTGCAGGCAGGTATCGAGCTTTTTGAGGCTGACATTACCGATGCGATCCCGGACCTTGCCGACTAGAGGCTTTTCCAGGACGCCGGCAAACTGCAACTTCATATAGTTGTTCTGCAACAGGGCCGAAAACTGATAGAGCTTGATGCTGTCGCCTGGTTGCAGATATCTCAGGGTGTGCTCCCAGGCACTGCTTTTCAGCGCCTGAGGCATGTTGACTGTTTCATCGATGACCACTGTCAACGCTCGACCCGAAGCAGCCGGCTGTTCACTGGCCAATTGTGCATAGCTGTAACAGCTCGGCAGATCGTTACGTTCAGCCGCCATTACCGCAGGGGCCAGCAACAGGCCCACCATTGCCAAGGTTGCGGTCAGACGCATTTCACGCACCCTCTTTCTTGGCGCGCTTTATCGCCATCTGAACTTTTTGCTTGCTCAACAGAGCAGCATTGTCCAAGCCCAATTCTGCCCCGATGGCTGCCAGTTCTTCGGGAGAATACACAGTAAGGTCGCCCAAGTTGGCAATCAGCGTACTTTGATCCAGGCTAGCGGCGGCTGGTGCCGGTGCTTCAACGGTCGTGATTTCTGGCCGATCAGCTGCCGCTGCTTCCGCCGTGAGCGCTGCATTTTCAAGCGCGGCCCGTTCACGCTGTAGCGCTTGCTTCTCCTTGGCGTCATTGAGTTCCTGACGCATCCTCTTCAGCTCGTTGGCTGCTTCTTCCGCTTTCTTTTGTCGTTGATTTTCTTCGGACTGTCGCTGACTTTCACTCGCCTGCCGCTCCCTCTCGCCAGCGTAGAGGGCAAAACTGCGCCGCGGACCACGATCAGCACTGCCACCCAGGGAGTGACGATGCTCGATGCGTTCCTGCAGGCCGCTGAGTTTGGCCTCGGCATCTCGGGCAACTTGATCACGCTTACTTTGCTGATAAGCCGCGAACTCGCTGGCGCTGCTAAACCCAGAAATGTAACCCGCCGCCTCCCGTGACTGAGTACCGGCGAAGGAGCGGAAGACGCCGATCAAGACGCCAATGATCTGTACACCGATAAAGATGACCGACAGGATGAAGAAGGTAAGTTTGTAGGCAAAGATACGATCGCCTGCTACCTCACTGGCCGCACGCTGGTCGGCTGCTTGACCATCCGCTTTGGCCTCGCTGGGTAGCTGGAAGGGTGAGGCGTCAGGAGTGAACCCCGAGGTGCTGCCCGAAGCATAGGGCGAACCGTTCACCTGCTGAGTTTCCAATTCGTTGATCGTGGATGAGCGAATGAAGTAGGCACCAACAGCCAAGATCAAAATAAGTGCTGTGGCGATAATACTGGTCCACCACGTTGGGGAAACGCTGGCGTTGTGCTTCACCCGGTTGATGATGTGCAGGTACTTGGGCTCATCATCGTCAAGACCGGTATGGTCCAAATCAACTTTCGCATTGGCCTGCAGATCCTTGGCGTTGTTGTTGCGTCGAGCTTGCCGATGCCATTCGCGCGCCTTGCTGATCAGACCGTTGCGGTGGATTTCAGCCCCCATGAGGTGCGTAGCAGGAACCAGAATGGTGCCGATGAGAAGGGAAATGATGACGGCCGAAAACTCTGCCTGATTAGCCGAGATGTTATTGGCGATGAAAGGGGCAAGCACCAAGGCGAAGATGAACGCTTCGAGGACTACGAGAAAAATACTGGCGACCCAAAGGGGCAAGCCCGTCGGCTTGCGGCCTCGCTCTTCTACTTTATTCAGATAATTCGCGCACTTGTCATAGAACGCCGCATCCTTATTTACTCTCGCATAGTAGCGATAATAGTTAGCACAGAGATCACGCTCGACAGTGTACCAAGCCGCGCCTCCTGCATCGGAGCTCTGCGTCAAGTCACGCTTAGGCGCCCTTGCTACAAAACCCACAACAGGCAGACCCATTTTTATATTGAGGAAGAAATATTTTACTTCATGCCACCAGCGGATAATCACGACAACCAAAACCAACAAACTGACCAATGGCCAAATTGCGTAGCGATAGGCGGCCAATGCTGTCGTTAATGTGTCGAAGAGTTCCATTTTTCGTTCCCCAGATCAGCCGCGCACTGGCGCGTAATTAGCTATATAAGGCATGGCGCCATTGTCGTAGAACAGGTCGCCATCGATACTTTTATCGCCCGTCTTTTTGATCACCACATCAATACAACTTACCGGTGCCTGCTCGGGCTTTTCCAAGAATACTCGGTAGAGAATGGCGTCTTCGCCTTCATAGGTATTGGCGACAGCCGCGTAGGCAGCGCTTGGTCCACCCTTGTTCTTTTCATAGTCCTGGGTGATGAAGACTTTAGGATCCTTCACCAGCGCGGCGTTATCTTGCAATACGGCAACCGGCGACAGGGTGACGAGATGGCCGTTGACCAGGCCAGCCCAGGCGCGCCCGTTCATGCCCGGAAGGTACTCGCGCGTGGCGTGTTCCGACAGCGCCGCGCCGGTGGCGAAGCTTTTGACCTCGCCACTGATGCGTGGGGCATCCTGCTGGCAACTACTCATGGGCATCTGGGCATAGGCGCTGGAGATCAGCGCGAATCCACCACTTTTTGGGCGCAGGACCTGACCAAGCTTCCAGGCTCCGCCATCAACCGGCTGACCACCAAAATCTATTTTTGCCAGGCTTTGCTTCTCTCGCCGAGGAGCCTCGGACTCAACCGTCTTGGCAGGCTGCGAAGAGCTTGCGGCGACAACCGGCTTTTTACCTTTGGATTTGGTCACCGACTCCGTGGCGGTGCCGTGGGCCAGATACTTGGCGTTGTTCTTTTCCGCGTTGATGCGCTTGACCAGCATCGCTTGGTCGTTCAATTCGACGATCTCGACGCGGCGGTTCTTGCCGCGCTCGAGCGGATCGCTGTTGTCGGCGATAGGACGTGAGGCGCCAGCACCCTGGAAGTACATGCGGTCTCGCGAAATGCCCTGTTCGACCAGAATGCTCGCCACCGCGTGTGCCCGCTGCTCCGACAACACCTGATTGATGGCCGGTGTGCCGGTGGCATCGGTGTGGCCAACGATGAGAATGGGCGTGGCCTCCTTGCCGACATAGGCACTGGCCAACTTGCCGATCTTGCGGCGGCCTTCGTCATTGAGCTGGGCACTTCCTACGGGGAACATGCCTTCATCGGCAATCTGGGCTACCAGCCCCGCCTCTTGCGGAGCGGCCGAAGGGGTAGCTACCGCAGTTTGCAGCGTCTCGACCTGTAGCGAAATCCTTTCCTGCTCAGCAATCTGCTTGAGTCGTTCGAGGCGATTTTTGTACGCCAGGGCGGCACCACAACCAACCGAGGCGCCAACCACGGCACCGGCGATCATCGTCGCTCCGTTCCCCTTGGCCAAGGCGGCGGCGGCAACGCCGGTAGCGGCACCGAGAAAGCCACCGGCAAGGCAGTTGACGGTACGGCTCTGGCCACTGGAAAAATTATCGACGGTAGCGCAGCCGGTGATACCAAGAGAAATGGCGACGGCCAGCGCGGTAATGCGCAGTGGCCGGGAAAGAGGCGAACAAGACTGACTCACTTAAGTGACTCCTGGTTACTGAAAAAAACGGATAACCAGGATGAAACGACCTCTGATGTTTCATCCATGAAATCGCTAGATCCCAACCTAACGGGCTAGAACGATGGATTATATCGCGGTATGGCGCCTGGCAAGCGAAGCCGAATTACAGTCACCGCAATGACTCGAGATCAGAAGCGTGTTGGATAAGCCTAGGCGCGCTCATAGATGACGCTATTGTCCCTGCTATTCACGCACCCCAAACCTCACGCAACCTCTCCAGCGCCTCGCCGATCCGCACCTCCGGCACCGCCGCGAAGCCCAGCACCAAGCCGGCGCGGGCGTCGGGCGGGGTCGGGCCTTCGGGTAGCCAGTAGCGCGACAGTGGATTGAGTTCCACCTTGACCGCCGCCGCCTGGGCCACCAGCTCGGCTTCGCGGGCCAGGCTTTCCACCGGCAGGCAGAGGTGCAGGCCGGCCACCGGAACGCCTGGCGGGGCGCAGCCGGGGACTTGGGGCCAGCCGGCCAGCAACGCATCGCGGCGCGCACGGGCGGCGCGGCGCATACGGCGGATGTGGCGCTGGAAGTGGCCTTGCTCGATGAAGTCGGCCATGACCGTCTGGGTGGCGCTGTCCAGATGACGGATGCCGGCCCGCTGCAGGGCTAGGAGTTCCGGCACCAGGGCCGGTGGCGCGACCAGATAGCCCAGGCGCAAGCCGGGAAAGGCGATCTTGGAGAAGGTCCCGACATAGAGCACCCGGCCGTGGCGATCCAGCGCGGCCAGGGGCGCCAAGGGAGCGCCCTGGTAACGGTATTCGCCGTCGTAGTCGTCCTCGACGATCCAGCCATCCACCTGCCGCGCCCAATCCAGCAGCGCCAGGCGCCGCGGCAGGGAGAGCACGGCACCGGTGGGATACTGGTGCGACGGCGTGACATAGACCAGTCGGCAGTCCCGCTGACGGGCCAACTGGTCCACCACGAGCCCCGCATCATCCACCGGCACGCCTTGCAACCGTGCCCCGCCGCTTTGCAAGGCCAAGCCCGCGGCGCGATAGCCGGGGTCTTCCATTGCCGCCAACCCCCCAGGGGCCAGCAACAGCCGGGCACACAGCTCGATGGCCTGCTGGGCGCCCGTGGTGATCAGGATCTGCTCGGGCGTGCAGACCAGCCCACGCGCCTGGCGCAGGTAGGCGCAGAGCAGTCGCCGCAGTCGCGGCTCGCCGCCAGGCGCGCGATAACCCAGCAGGGCCGCCTCTGGATGGCGCCAGAAGCGCTGTTGCAGGCGTGCCCAGGTGGCGAAGGGAAACAGATCCATGGCCGGAATGCCGACCTGAAAGGCGCGCGGTGTACCGGACGGCGCGTTGGCAGGGGCTGGTGGCGCCACCGGTGCCGCGCCGGTATGACCGGACAGCGCCTGGGTCGCGCCGGCGACATAGGTGCCATCGCCCAAGTGGCTGTCGAGGAAGCCTTCTGCCAGTAGTTGCTCATAGGCGGTGATGACGGTGTTGCGGGAAACGCCCAGCAGCCGCGCCAATTCGCGACTGGCCGGCAGCCGCACGCCGGCGGCCAGTTCGCCGGCCAGGATGCGTCCACGCAGCCCCTGATAGAGCTGGCGCGCCAGGCCCTGTCCAGGCTCCAGCAACAGACCCGAGGGATCGAAACCCAGCATCATTGGCACCCTGAAAGTCGCGGGAATTGGCTCTTACAGGGAGCCAAAGCCGACCTTAGCATGGCGAGACACCGCTGGAGATCTTGCTGATGTACCCCAATCCCGCCTTCCGTCTCGACGACCTCCCTGCCTTGCACCGGCACCTGCAGGCCCATGCCCTGGCGCTGCTGGTAAGCCAGACCGCGGCCGGTCCGCTGGTCAGCCACCTACCGTTCTGGCTCGACCCGAGCGAGGGCCCCTGCGGCACCCTCTACGGCCATCTGGCCCTCAGCAATCCCCAGGCGCGCGCCCTCGCCGAGGAGGGCCGGGTAGTGGCGGTGTTCCAGGGGCCCCAGGCCTATGTCAGCCCGTCCCTCTACCCGAGCAAGGCCGAACATGGCCGGGTGGTGCCGACCTGGAACTACCAGGCCGTGCACGCCCGGGGAACGGTCGAGGTATTCGACGACCCCGAGCGCCTGTTGCCACTGCTGGAGCGCCTCACCGCCCAGCATGAAGCCGGGCGTCCCCTGCCTTGGCAGGTCGCGGACGCACCGGCGGATTACCTGCAAGGCATGCTGCGCGCCATCCGCGGCCTGCGCCTGCCCATCGACAGCCTCCAGGGCATCGCCAAGCTCAGCCAGAATCGCAACGCCGCCGACCGCGAGGGCGTCCGCCGCGGCTTGGCCGCCAGCGACGCGCCGAGCGATCAGGCGCTGGCCGAATTGATGACCTCTCCCTCCTGAACCCGGAGCCAGCCATGACCATCCGCCCACTCACCCCAGCCGACCACGCCGCCTGGCGTGACCTCTGGCAGGCCTACCTGGCCTTCTACGAAACCGTCTTGCCGGAGACCACCTACGCCCGCACCTGGCAACGCCTGCTCGAGCCGAGCGAACCCATCCATGGCGCCCTGGCCTGGGACGGGGAGCAGCCGCTGGGGTTGGTGCACTTCATCTACCACCGCTCCTGCTGGCTCGAACAGGATGACTGCTATCTACAGGATCTCTATGTCGCCAAGGATCAGCGCGGCAGTGGCTTCGGTCGCGCCTTGATCGAGCATGTCTACGCGCAGGCAACCGCCAACGGCTGCGACCGGGTGCACTGGCTGACCCAGGAGACCAACTATCCGGGGCGCCAGCTCTACGACCGCATTGCCACCCGCTCCGGCTTGATCGAGTACCAACACCTACTCAAGGATCGCTCATGACCGCCCTCGACTGGACCCCTGCCCGTCCCCCGCAGCCTCGCCCACTTCAAGGCCAGTACGTACGCCTGGAGCCCCTCGATCCGGCGCGCCATGGCGCCGATCTCTGGCTGGAGCTGCAGGCCGGCACCCACGCCGACCCTACGCTGTGGCAATACTTGCGGCATGGCCCCTTTGCCGATCAGGTGGCATTCGAGACGTGGCTACGACAACTCCTGACCACCCGGGACCCGCTCTTCTTCACCGTGATAGATCCCGACGACGACGCGGCACTGGGCATGCTCGCCTTGATGAGCATCGATACTGAAAATGGCTGCATCGAGATCGGCAACGTGGCCCTGGGCGTGCGTCTACAACGCTCGACACTGGCGACCGAAGCCTTCTACCTGCTGATGCAGGAAGCCTTCGCCCTGGGCAATCGCCGGCTGGAATGGAAATGCGACGCCGCCAACGCCCGCTCGAAACGGGCCGCCGAACGCCTGGGCTTCCGCTACGAAGGCCTGTTCCGCCAGCACCGGGTGGTCAAAGGACTTAACCGCGATACCGCCTGGTTCAGCCTGCTGGACCGTGAATGGCCGACCGTGGACGCCGGCTTCCAGCGCTGGCTGGCCGCGGAGAATTTCGATAGCGAGGGCCGGCAACGCAGCGCCCTGGCCGTAGCCGCCGCCTCGGCCGTCTAAGCCGCTAAGGTAGCCGAAGGGGGACGCGCGAAGGAGGAGGCCAGCGCCGATCAGCGCTGGCCCGACGCAGGCTCACTCGCCGCGGATATAACCTTCCAACTGGCGGATCAACGCGGCCTGCTCGATCATGGTTTCTTTGACCAGGTCACCGATGGACAGCAAGCCGATCAGTTGACCATTACCCATCACCGGCAGGTGGCGCAGGCGGTGCTCGGTCATCAGCGCCAGGCACTCGGCGACCGTCTGCTGCGGCAGGATGATGATCACCGCAGCGGTCATGATGGTGCTCACCGGAGTGGCATAAGAGGAGCGTCCCTGCAGCACCATCTTGCGTGCATAGTCCCGCTCGCTGACGATGCCGACCAGTTCGCTGCCCCGCACCACCGGCAGAGCACCGACGTTCTTGTCCGCCATCAGTTGCAGCGCTTCGAGGACCGAGGCCTCCGGCGTGGTGGTGTAGACCGCTTGCTGAGTTTTGGCGGCGAGTAACTGGGCGACGGTTTTCATGAGTGTTCTCCTGAGGGAAGGCGAGCGTGACCGGAAGCGCCTGGCCGGGCCAGTCAGCCGATTACATCAGTCCAATTGAAGACTCTTATCGTCCGAACGACGTCGATCCCGCCACCGACGCCATGCTCGGGCCAGCGGGAAGTCCACGGTCAATAACACTAGCACCGCCGGCGCCCGAGCGCCGTCCCAGACGAAGTTCAGCAGCACGCCACCACCCGCAGCATCCGACCGAAGGCGTGGGTCGGCAGCCAGGCGATAGTGGGGGCGCTCGCTAGGCCCGCCGCGGCCAGCGTCTCGTCTTCTCCCGCATGCGGACGGTCTCGCCGAATCGAATAGCTCGCCGGTCAGGCCCGCGGAAAGGCGCCGTGATCAGGAATGAGGATGTCCGCACACAAGACGCGCGCCTGGACAGGGACGCAGAGGAAGAGCAGCGGCAAGGGCCGAATGGCCCTTGTCTGGCCGGCAATGACTCAGTGAGCGGCGTGCACCAGGGCACCGCGAGGACGCTCGGGCTGGGCCTCGAGCGGACGACGTTCGGCAGGCTGGTCGAGCAACTTGTCCAGCAGGCCACGCAAGGCGCGTTTCTTGAGATCTTTCAGCATCGCGAATCCTCCCAGGATCGTTATAGCCTTGGCTATATTAAATAGCAGACCCTATCGGAAGGTGTTAGTGCTTTTTATCAATCAGAGAAATAGAGGCGACCTAAACACCGCCAAGCCCAAGGACTGACGTGGAGGGAAAAGCCCGCGACAAAGGCTCTAGTGTGGTGTTTCAGAAGTTCGCGCAAGAAGTGGCGAGTGATTTTTGTTCATGGGCTAGGCGCCGCGACGAGTCATAGCAGGGCTATGGCGAGGAGTGGCAACGACGTCCATGGACAAAAAGCGCCGCCAAAATTGTGTAGTTAACTTCTGAAACACCACACTAGGTTCTGTACGAAAAATGCCTGCGCTCGGTGATGCTTCGTTGAAAAAGGCTTCGGAATGCTCATTTACCGCTCGTAAACTCGTTCGCGAGCCCGGTCCGCTTCCTCAGCCTTTTTCGCGGGGCCGCCTAGGCCTCGCCTGACCGTCGCTCGGCGACTTTTCGTACAGAACCTAGTCCTCTTCGTTCAGCCGAGTCCTCAGCCGTCGACGCGCCTCCTGTGGCGTCACACCCGTCCAGCGCTTGAAGGCGCGGCGGAAATTGCGCAGGTCGCCAAAGCCGGTCTGGAAGGCCACCTCGGTCAGGGCCAGGTCTTCGCGACCGAGCAGCGCCAACGCCAGGCCGCGACGGGCTTCGTCGAGCAGCGCCTGATAGCTCGTACCCACTGCCTCGAGCCGGCGCCTCAGGGTCCGCTCGCTGAGATTGAGCGGCGCGGCCAGTTGCGCCAGGGTCGGCGGCGTATCCAGTCGCTTGCACAGCTCGCGCTGCAAGCCCTCCACCAGATCCGTCCGCAACGGATCGAAACCGGCGGTCGCCTCCAAGAGCTCGACGACCTCGGCGGCCACGGCGTCGTCACGGGTCGCCAAAGGCAAGGCCAGCCAGGCGGCATCGAATTCGATGGCGGTAACCGCCGCGGTAAAGCGCACCGGACACTGGAACAACGCCGCATAGCGCTCGCCGTGCGGCGGCGCTGGATAGTCCAGGCACAGGGCTTGCGGCAGGAGTGCCGTTCCGGTCAGATGCCGGGCGATGCTCACCACGCTGGCCAGACCCTCTTCCATGTAGAAGGCGGTCACCGCCGGCTCGTGGAAACGTGGCGTCAGCAGCAGCCGTACCGACTTGGCCTCCTGTTCCAGACCATAGTCCAGCATGGCGCCGGCCTGCCGTTGATAGTGCAGGCCCAGCGCCAGGGCCGCTCCCAGGGTGGCGCAAGCCTGCATGCCAAGACCGACCAGACCGAGCGAAACGGTGGTCTGGCGTGCCCCCACGGCCAATCCCAGGCCATCGTCTCCCAGTTGCGCCAGGCAGCGCCTGACCAGCAGATAGCCCTGCCGGTGCGACAATCGAAAGCCCGGTCGCTGCACATCGGCCGGGGTGAATCCCAGGCCGCGGCAGAGTCGCTCCACGTCCCCCTGGCGGTCAGCCGCCACTCGCAGCAGCAGGCGAGATACCTGGGGCGGCGCCGAAGCACGGGAAAAGCGCGGATCGACCGGGTCCGGCATGGCGACACTCCACGGGCGTGAACGTACCCAGACGTTAACGCAGCGGCGTCCGGGCGGAAATGCCCAGGTAACGGCTGTCCGTTTCGGCCCCCCTCGCTGGCCGCTGTCACCCTGCCGCGGCCCCTCGCCCAGTCGCTAACGTCTGTCTGGACCCCCCATTCACGGAGACCAGCATGACCGACGACCTCCCCTATCAGGACTGCGGCGAACGCATTTGCATCGTCGGCGGTGGCCCGGGCGGCCTGTGCATGGCCCGCGCCCTCAAGCGTCGGGGCCTGGCCTACGACCAGTTCGAGCGCCACAGTGACTTCGGCGGCGTCTGGGACCTGGATAACCCCGGCACGCCCATGTACGAATCCGCTCACTTCATCTCGTCGCGAGACCTCTCGGGCTTTCTCGACTATCCGATGCCCCGCACCTTTCCCGACTATCCCAGCAATCGCCAGATCCTCGATTACCTGCGCGCCTTCGCCCGCACCTTCGGCCTCTACGCCCAGGCCCGCTTCAACACGACCGTCGAACGCGTCGACAAGGATGCGCAAGGCCGCTGGATCATCACCCTGGACAGTGGCGAGCGCCGCCGCTATCGGGCATTGATCTGCGCCACCGGTTGCAACTGGGACCCCAACCTACCGGAGATTCCGGGCCACTTCAGCGGCGAGATCCGCCATGCGGTCAGCTACCGGCGCGCTGCGGAATTCCAGGGCAAGCGGGTGCTCATCGTCGGCGCTGGCAATTCCGGGGCGGATATCGCCTGCGACGCCGCCGCCAACGCCGAGCGCGCCTTCATCAGCCTGAGACGCGGCTACCATTTCATCCCCAAGCACCTCTTCGGCGTGCCGGCGGACGTCTTCGGTGAACGCGGTCCACGTCTGCCGCTGTGGCTGGAACGGCCGCTGTTCCAGGGCCTGCTGCGGCTGCTGCAAGGCGACCTGACCCGCTTCGGCCTGCCCAAGCCGGACCATCGCCTGTTCGAAAGCCATCCGCTGCTCAACAGCCAACTGCTGCACCACCTGCAGCACGGCAATATCCAGGCGCGTCCGGACGTCTCCCACTTCGAGGGCGACCAGGTGGTGTTTCGCGATGGCAGTCGGGAAACCCTCGACCTGGTGCTCTATGCCACCGGCTATCGCTGGAGTTGCCGCTACGCCGCCGACTACTTCAGCTGGCAGCACGGGCGACCACAGCTCTATCTCTCCATCTTCAGCCGCCAGCACGCCAACCTGTTCGGCATCGGCTACCTGGAGACCAATTCCAGCGCCTACAAGCTGTTCGATCAGGAGGCCCATCTGATCGCTTGCCACCTGGCCGACCAGCGCCAGCGCCCGCACCAAGCTCGCGAATTCCAGGCGCTGATCCAGCGGGACGATCCGGATCTCTCCGGCGGCATCCGCTTCGTCGACTCGCCACGCCACGCCGTCTACCTGGAGGTGCACGCGCTGCAGACCTACCTGCGCCAGTTGCGCCGCCGACTGGGCTGGTGCGAGCTGGCGCCGGGCTATTTCGATCCCCTGCGCCAGGCGCCCGAGTCCCTGCCAGCCAGCCTACCCACCCCGTCCTGAGCGAGCCCGCCCATGAACGATGTCATCCTGATCACCGGAGCCGCTGGCGGCATCGGTCAATGCCTGGCGCGGCAACTCAGCCACCGTCCGGTCCAGCTCGTGCTGGTGGACCGCGACGCCAGGGGACTCGCCGCCCTGCGCGCTGAACTGGGCGAAGCCATCCTGACCTACGCTGCCGATCTCCGCGACGAAACCCAACTCGCCGCCCTGATCGACTTCGTCCAGCAGCGCTGCGGTCGCCTCGATGCCCTGGTCAACAATGCCGCCATCGTCCACGTCGGCCCCCTGACCGAGCGCAGTCCGGCCAGCATTCGCCAGGAGCTGGACATCAACCTGCTCGCGCCCCTGCTGCTCTCGCGCCTGGCCATCCCCCTGCTCCAGCGTTCGACCAATGCCCGGCTGGTCACCACCGTCTCCTTGGCGGGGATCTTTCCCACCCCAGAAAGCCCCATCTATTGCGCCAGCAAGTTCGGCCTGCGCGGCGCCATGCTCGCCCTGGCCCAGGATCTCGCGCCCCAGGGCATCCGCGTCTGCTGCGTGCTGCCGTCGGCCACCGATACCCCGATGCTGCGCCACGAGGCCATCGCCGGCGGCAATGCGCTGCAATTCATGGATCCGCCCCAGTCACCCGAGACGGTGGCGCGGCTACTGGTCCGGGTGCTGGATCGACCCCGCCTGGAAAGCGCCCCGCGTGTCGGCGAACTCTGGCTGAGCAGGCTGGCGATGCTGGTGCCTGGCCTGCTGCCCCGGCTGTTACCCTACTTTCAGCGCCGCGGCGAGCGCGGCCTGCGCCGCTATCTCACCGATCTGGAGCAGCGCGGCCTGGCCGAACGCCACGAGGGTGCCTGGCGCCTGCGCCAAGACGGGCGGCCGGACTAGACTTTCCGCGGCCACAAAAAAGGGGCCCGTAGGCCCCAAGGGAAATCGAAGTGATCTCAGCCTTCGATTTCAATCAAGACTTCACCCGGATTGACCCGGTCGCCCTTGGCCACCCGCACCGCGGTGACGGTGCCGGCGATGGGCGCCTGGATCTCGGTTTCCATCTTCATGGCTTCGGTGACCAGCACGCCCTGGCCGGCCTTGACCTGGTCGCCTTCCTTCACCAGCACCTCGACGATATTGCCCGGCATGGTGGTGCTGACGTCGCCCGGACGATCCGCCTGGCGACGGCGCTGGCCGCCCTCGGCAACGAAATCGCCACTGGCTTCGAACACCACCTCTTCCGGCACCCCGTCGATGGACAAATAGAAGTGCCGCTTGCCCTCGGTCTTCAGGCCGATGCCAGTGATGTCCACCTGGTAGGTCTCGCCATGCACGTCGACACTGAAGGCGGTCGGCACGCCCTGGCCACCCACTGCCGCCACGCCATCCGCACTGGGGATGGGCAGCAAGGCTTCCGGCACCAGGGTGCCGGCGGCGCGTTCCTCGAGGAACTTGCGGCCGATGTCGGGGAACATGGCGAAGGTCAGGACATCCTCTTCGCTCTGGGCCAGGTCGCCGATCTCCGCCCGCAGGCGCGCCAGTTCCGGGCTGAGCAGATCGGCGGGACGGACGTCGATGACCTCTTCCTGGCCGATGGCCTGCTTGCGCAGCTGCTCGCAGATCTCGCCCGGCGCCTTGCCATAGCGGCCCTGCAGGTAGAGCTTCACTTCGTTGGTGATGGTCTTGTAGCGCTCGCCGGCCAGCACGTTGAAGAAGGCCTGGGTGCCGACGATCTGCGAGGTCGGGGTCACCAGGGGTGGATACCCCAGGTCCTTGCGTACCCGCGGAATCTCTTCCAGCACCTCGTTCATGCGATTGAGGGCGCCCTGCTCGCGCAACTGGTTGGCCAGGTTGGAGATCATGCCGCCCGGCACCTGGTTGACCTGTACCCGGGTGTCGACGCCGGTGAATTCGCTCTCGAACTGGTGGTACTTCTTGCGCACCGCATGGAAGTACAGACCGATCTCCTGCAGCAGCTCCAGGTCCAGGCCGGTGTCGTAGGGGGTATCGCGCAGCGCGGCGACCATGGATTCGGTGCCCGGATGGCTGGTCCCCCAGGCCATGCTGGAGATCGCCGTCTCGATGCGGTCGGCGCCGTTCTCCACCGCCTTGAGCTGGCACATGGAAGCCACGCCGGCGGTGTCGTGGGAATGCACCACCACGTCCAGCGTCAGGGCCTCCTTGAGCGCCTTGACCAGATCGCCGGTGGCATAGGGCGTGAGCAGGCCGGCCATGTCCTTGATGGCGATGGAATCCACCCCCAGATCGGCCATGCGCCGCGCCTGGTCGACGAAGGCCGCCACGGTGTGCACCGGGCTGGTGGTGTAGCAGAGGGTACCCTGGGCGTGCTTGCCGGTGGCCTTGACCGCGCGGATGGCGGTTTCCAGGTTACGCACATCGTTCATGGCGTCGAAGATGCGGAAGACGTCGGTGCCGTTGGCCGCGGCGCGCTCGACGAAGGCCTCGACCACGTCGTCGCTGTAGTGGCGGTAGCCCAAGAGGTTCTGGCCACGCAGGAGCATCTGCAGCCGGGTGTTGGGCAAAGCCTTGCGCAGCTGGCGCAGACGCTCCCAGGGATCTTCCTTGAGGAAGCGCACGCAGGCGTCGAAGGTGGCGCCGCCCCAGACTTCCAGCGACCAGTAGCCGACCTGGTCGAGCTTGGCGCAGATCGGCAGCATGTCTTCGGTGCGCATGCGGGTCGCCAACAGCGATTGGTGGGCGTCGCGCAGGATGGTGTCGGTGATCTGGATGGTTTTCATTGTTCTGTCGTCCTTACAAACCGGCATGGGCGGCGATGGCGGCGGCGATGGCGATGGCCAGGTGCGTCGGGTTGCGCTTGATCGAGTACTGGGTCAGCTCCGGGTGGCTTTCCACGAAGCTGGTGTTGAAGCGCCCGCTGCGGAATTCGGGATCGCGCAGGATGGCCTCGTAATAGGGCGCGGTGGTCTTCACCCCCTGCACGCGCATGTCGTCCAGGGCGCGCAGCCCACGATCCATGGCCTCTTCCCAGGTCAGTGCCCAGACGATCAGCTTCAGGCACATGGAGTCGTAGTAGGGCGGGATGACGTAGCCGGTGTAGATGGCCGTGTCGGTGCGTACCCCCGGGCCACCCGGCGCGTAGTAGCGGGTGATCTTGCCGAAGCTCGGCAGGAAGTTGTTCTTCGGGTCCTCGGCGTTGATGCGGAACTGCAGGGCGAAGCCGCGGTGCTGGACGTCTTCCTGGGCGAAGGACAGCGGCAGGCCGGAGGCGATGCGGATCTGCTCGCGGACGATGTCGATGCCGGTGATTTCTTCGGTGATGGTGTGCTCCACCTGCACCCGGGTGTTCATCTCCATGAAATACACCTCGCCCTCGGCGAGCAGGAATTCCACGGTACCGGCGTTCTCGTAGCCCACTGCCTTGGCCGCGCGTACGGACAGGTCGCCGATATAGGCGCGCTGTTCGGGGGTGAGCTGCGGGCTGGGGGCGATCTCGATCAGCTTCTGGTTACGCCGCTGGATGGAGCAGTCGCGCTCGAATAGGTGCACGGTGTTGCCATGGCTGTCGGCGAGGATCTGCGCCTCGATGTGCTTGGGATTGACGATGCACTTCTCGAGGAACACCTCCGCCGAACCGAAGGCCTTGGTCGCCTCGGAAATCACCCGCGGATAGGCCTGCTCCAGCTCTTCGCGCGAGTTGCAGCGGCGGATACCCCGCCCGCCGCCGCCGGAGGTGGCCTTGAGCATCACCGGATAGCCGATGCGGTCGCCTTCGCGCAGGGCTTCGGCGACATCCGCCACGTTACCTTCGGTGCCGGGCGTGCAGGGCACCCCGGCGGCGATCATGCTGCGGCGCGCCTCGGTCTTGTCACCCATGCGCCGAATCACCTCGGCGGACGGCCCGATGAAGCGAATGCCGCGCTGGGCGCAGATCTCCGCCAGTTCGGCGTTTTCGGAGAGGAAGCCGTAGCCGGGATGCAGCGCATCGCAACCGGTCTCCACCGCCAGGTTCACCAGCTTGCGCGGGTTGAGATAGCCCTCGAGCGGATCGCTACCGATGCCGTGGGCTTCGTCGGCACGTTTCACGTGGAGCGCTTGGCGATCGGCATCGGAATAGACCGCCACCGAGCGAATGCCCATCTCGGCACAGGCCCGGACGATACGGACCGCGATCTCGCCCCGGTTGGCGATGAGTATCTTCTTGATCACACCTGGCTCCTTATTCACGGCTTGTTGCAGCCTGCTTTTATTGCCGTGTCTCGACGCTACGCCAGGGTCTCTCTTATGGAAAATAAATAATTATTGGATACTACATAAGCTCTCACTTATGGATGGCGCCAAGCATATGCGTAAACCCTTGATGCGGCTCACCTTTCGCCAATTGCAGGTGTTCGAAGCCGTGTGCGAGGCACGTTCCTACAGTCGTGCGGCCGACATCATGGCGCTGACTCAACCCGCCGTGAGCCTGCAGGTGCGTCAGCTCGAAGAGGTGGTGGGCGCGCCGCTGTTCAATTACCTCAATCGCACCCTTTATCTCACCGAAGCCGGTGAGGCCTTGCGCCAGACCGGTCGCGATCTGTTCGCGCGGCTAGGCAGTCTGGACATGCAGCTGTCCAATCTGCGCGGCGCCCTGCACGGGCAGTTGCGCCTGGGTGTGGAAAGCAGCGCCCAGTACCTGGCGCCACATCTGTTCAGCCAGTTCCGCAGCAGCCATCCCCAGGTCAACCTGGCGCTGACCGTGGGCAACCACGTCAGGGTGCTGCGGCGGCTGACGGAAAATCGCGAGGACGTGGCCCTGATGTCGGTGGTAACGAGCGGTTCGGATATGGAGTTCCTGCCACTGCTGGACAATGCCATCGTCGCCGTGGCGCGCCCTGGTCATGCTCTGGCGGGCCGCAAGGGACTGACCCTACGCGAGCTGACGGCCTATCCCCTGCTGATCCGCGAACCCGGCTCCGGCACACGCCAGGCCTGCGAGGACTACCTCAAGCAGAAGCGCGCGCACTTCGCCGAGCAGCTGGAGATCGGTGCCTTCGAGGCGCAACGCGAAGCCGTCCGCGCCGGCCTGGGCCTGGCCCTGCTGCCGCGCCAGGCCATTCGCAGCGATCTCGTCGCCGGCAGCCTGATCGAGCTGGATGTCGCCGAGCTGCCGCTGCGGCGCTCCTGGTGCGTGGTCCACCCGCGCGGCAAGCCGCTCTCACCGGTGGCCCAGGCCTTCGTCGACTACCTGCGCAGCCAGCGCAGCCTGATCAATGCGTTAGGTATCGCCCTGGAACCTGCTGCAAGCGCTGCGCCTGGCGCTCATCCAGCAGCTGATTGAGAAACAGCGATTCATCGAGCTCGACCGCGAGCCGCTGCTCTTCGGCGCGAGCCTCGATGGCACGGCGAAACTTCATCCGCCGTTGATCCTGTAGCTTTCTGCGAGCCTTGCTGTCGAGACGAGCGTTGCATTCCTGGACGAGAGCGGTCATGCCTATTCCTCCGGGCTGGGATCGGAATGGGCAGCTTCCCCCTAACAGGTGACCGTTTGGCGACAGTAAGACGACTATTGGGTGTCGCTGTGCTTGGTCGACTTCGACGACAGGCGCAGGCTGCGCAAGCTGCGCTTCACGCTCTTGAGGTGCTCGACCAGCGCCGGCCCGCGTGACATGGCCACGCCCATGGCCAGCACATCGATCACCACCAGGTGGGCGATGCGCGAGGTCAGGGGCACATAGATGTCGGTGTCCTCGTGCACATCGATGGCGATGTTCACCGTGGACAGATCGGCCAGCGGCGTCTGCCCCGGGCAGATGGTGATCAGGGCAGCGCCGTTGTCGCGCACCAGATTGGCGGTGATCAACAGGTCCTTGGAGCGCCCCGACTGGGAAATGCAGATGGCCGCATCGGACGGTGTCAGGGTCGCCGCCGACATGGCCTGCATGTGTGGATCGGAATAGGCGGTGGCGCTGAGCTGCAGGCGGAAGAACTTGTGCTGGGCGTCGTTGGCCACCGAGCCCGAGGCGCCGAAGCCGTAGAACATCACCCGCTGGGCCTTGGCGATCGCCTCGATGGCCTGCTCCAGGGCGCGCATGTCCAGCCGCTCGCGGACGTCCATCAGCGTATGCAGGGTGGTGTCGAAGATCTTCAGGCTGAAGTCTTCCACCGCATCGTTCTCATGGATGGCGAACTGGCCAAAACTGGCCCCCGCCGCCAGGCTCTGCGCCAGGCGCAGCTTGAGATCCTGGAAACCATCGCAGCCGATGGCCCGGCAGAAGCGCACGATGGTGGGCTCGCTCACGCCGACATTGTGGGCGAGATCGGCCATGGAGCTGTGCATGACCGCGGCCGGATCCACCATGACCTGCTCGGCGACCTTGAGCTCCGACTTGCGCAGCAGGTGGCGGGATTGAGCAATGTGTTGCATGAGGTTCACAGGCGTATCTCGTCTAGCGGGCAGATGTAGTGCGTCATACTTATACTACATAACCGTAGGCAAGGCTCTTGGTCATTACGATTCAGCACGCCCCCTCTCGCATCGAAAACGGCGCTCCGGTAGTCGTCTGGACAACTGACTACCGCGCACCAGACAGCTTTTCTCCCCTTGCGCGCAAGCTTCTGCGCAACTCTTTGAGCAGTCGCGCACAGTGGGCCGGAAAACGCCATCCCGTAAATGTCTAGTAAATTGATTTAAAAGGAATTTTTAGAATCTGGCACAAGCCTTGTCTTGGTATTGCTCACCTGGGCCATGAAGCCCATCAACCAGGCAAGGAGAGCACCATGCCAACACCCGCGTATCTATCCCTCGAAGGCACCAAGCAAGGTCTGATCACCGCCGGCACCTTCACCGAAGACTCGGTCGGCAACATCTTCCAGGAAGGCCACGAAGACCAGATTCTGGTCCAGGCCTTCAACCACCAAGTGATCATTCCCCGCGATCCCCAGTCCGGCCAGCCCACCGGTCAGCGCGTGCACAAGCCGCTGATGATCACCAAGGTCTTCGACAAGGCTTCGCCGCTGATCTTCAACGCCCTCACCTCCGGCGAGCGCCTGGGCAAATGCCGTCTGGAGTGGTACCGCACCTCGGCCACCGGCACCCAGGAACACTACTTCACCATCGAACTGGAAGACGCCATCATCGTCGACGTCCAATCGCGCATGCCGAACTGCCAGGACCCGACCATGGCGCATTTCACCCACCTGGAAGACGTCTACTTCACCTACCGCAAGATCGTCTGGACCCACGAAGTCTCCGGCACCTCCGGCTCCGACGACTGGCGTTCACCGATCGCCGCCTGATGGCAGGCCCGCATGGGCCTGCTCCGTCCTATGCCTCGCCTCCGGCCAGCCTGTCTGGCCGGAGGTCCCTCTGCTCTTACGGCACCCCTGAAACCGCCCTCGCCTCCCATCCGTCTGGTTTGGCGCTCCTCTGGCCGCATCGGTAGAATGCGGCGATGAACGACGACATCTCCCTGCTGCTCAATTCCCTCAACGATGCCCAGCGCCAGGCCGTGGCCGCGCCCCTGGGTCGTCAACTGGTCTTGGCCGGTGCCGGCTCGGGCAAGACCCGGGTGCTGGTGCACCGCATTGCCTGGCTGATCCAGGTCGAGCGCGCCTCGCCGCACTCCATCCTCTCGGTGACCTTCACCAACAAGGCCGCTGCCGAGATGCGCCACCGCATCGAGCAATTGCTGGGCATGAGTCCGCAGGGCATGTGGGTCGGCACCTTCCACGGCCTGGCCCATCGCCTGCTGCGTGCCCATTGGCAGGAAGCGGGTCTGGCGCAGAACTTCCAGATCCTCGACAGCGACGACCAGCAGCGCATCGTCAAGCGGGTGATCCGCGAGCTGGGCCTCGACGAGCAGCGCTGGCCAGCACGCCAGGCACAGTGGTTCATCAACGGCCAGAAGGATGAGGGCCTGCGGCCGCAGCATATCCAGGCGGCCGGCGACCTGTTCCTCGGCACCATGCGCAGCATCTACGAAGCCTACGAGGCGGCCTGCGCCCGTGCCGGAGTGATCGACTTCTCCGAGCTGCTGCTGCGCGCCCTGGACCTCTGGCGCAACAACCCGGATCTGCTGGCGCACTACCAGCGGCGCTTCCAGCACCTGCTGGTGGACGAATTCCAGGACACCAACGCCGTCCAGTACGCCTGGCTCAAGCACCTCGCCCAGAATGGCGCCAGCCTCATGGTGGTGGGCGACGACGACCAGTCCATCTATGGCTGGCGCGGCGCCAAGATCGAGAACATCCAGCAATTCAACGAGGATTTCTCGGCGGAGATCATCCGTCTGGAGCAGAACTACCGCTCCACCGACACCATCCTCAAGGCTGCCAACGGCCTGATCGCCCACAACTTCGGTCGCCTCGGCAAGGAGCTGTGGACCGACACCGGCGAAGGCGACGCCATCACCCTCTATGCCGGCTTCAACGAGCACGACGAGGCGCGCTACATCGTCGAGACCATCGAGAGCGAGTTCAAGAAGGGCACCCGGCGCAGCGAGATGGCTATCCTCTACCGCTCCAATGCCCAGTCACGGGTGCTGGAAGAGGCGCTGCTGCGAGAGAAGATTCCCTATCGCATCTACGGCGGCCTGAGATTCTTCGAGCGCGCCGAGATCAAGAACGCCATGGCCTATCTGCGGTTGATCCAGCATCGCCATGACGATGCCGCCCTGGAACGGGTGATCAACGTGCCGCCGCGCGGCATCGGCGAGAAGACCGTAGAGGCGCTGCGCAGCGCCGCGCGTGCCCAGAACACCTCGCTGTGGCAGGCCCTGCACGACCTGGTCGGCGCCCGCGCCGTGTCGGGTCGCGCCGCCTCGGCGCTCAATGCCTTCGTCGAACTGGTCGACACCCTGGCACTCAAGGCCGAGGACCTGTCCCTGCACAACCTGGTGCAGCAGATCATCGAGCAGACCGGCCTGGTCACCTTCCACAAGGAAGAAAAGGGCGAGAAAGGCCAGGCCCGGGTGGAGAACCTGGAAGAACTGGTCAGTGCCGCGCGTTCCTTCGATTTCAGCGGCGACGAGGAGATGACGCCCCTGGCGGCCTTCCTCGACCATGCGGCCCTGGAATCCGGCGATACCCAGGCCGACAGCCACGAAGACAGCGTCCAGTTGATGACCCTGCACAGCGCCAAGGGCCTGGAATTCCCCCTGGTGTTCCTCGCCGGCATGGAAGAGGGCCTGTTCCCACACAAGATGAGCCTGGAACCCGGTCGTCTCGAAGAAGAGCGCCGCCTGGCCTATGTGGGCATCACCCGCGCCATGCGCCGGCTGGTGATGAGCTATGCGGAAACCCGCAGGCTTTATGGCAGCGAAACCTACAACAAGGTCTCGCGCTTCGTCCGCGAGGTGCCGGACGGCCTGATCCAGGAGGTGCGGCTGTCCAATGCGGTCAAGCAGCCCTTCGCCGGTAACCGCCCCAACCCCTTCGCCCAGGCACCGGTCCCGGAAACGACCTTCAACCTCGGCCAGCCGGTGCGCCATGCCCTGTTCGGTGAAGGCATCATCCTCAATTACGAAGGCTCCGGTGCCCATGCGCGGGTGCAGGTGAACTTCACCTCCGAAGGCAGCAAGTGGCTGATGGTGAGCTACGCCAAGCTCGAGCCGCTCTAGCCATGACCTCGTCCTGGCTGTTCTGGGCGCTACTGGCGGCGGCCTTCGCCGCCCTCACCGCCATCTTCGGCAAGCTGGGTGTGGAACACGTCAATGCTGACTTCGCCACCCTGCTGCGTACCCTGGTGGTCGTCGTGGTGCTGGCGGCCATCGTCGCGGCCACCGGCCAGGCACAACCCCTGGCCAGCATCGGCGGCCGTACCTACCTGTTCCTGCTGCTGTCGGGTGTAGCCACTGGCCTGTCCTGGCTTTGCTACTACCGCGCGCTCAAGCTGGGCCCGGCCTCGCTGGTGGCACCGGTGGACAAGTTGAGCGTGGTGCTGGTGGCGATCTTCGGCGTGGCGCTGCTCGGCGAGCGTCTGGACCTGCGCCAGTGGTGCGGCATCGCGGCTATCGGCGGCGGCGTCTTGCTACTGGCCTGGCGACCTTGAAAGGGCGCAGGAAACGGGCCTGACCACCGGTGGGAGATTGCCGGACGGCAGAAGGCGGCCAAGCCCATTTCCTGCATTGCGCAATCCCTTGCCATCGGTACGCTCATTCAAACGACCGACTTAGAGCGATTCTGCCCCCTCGATCCCCGGGCGGCAATGCCCAAGGGCAGGAAAATGTGGCCTAGTGCTGTCCGCCCTTGTCCTGTTCCAGGGTCTCGATGAAGGCGATCTGCAGCCGCGAATGCACGCGGATGAACCAGCGCCACAGCACCGCGATCACCCCCACCGCCACCACGGCGATCAGCAGCAGCAACTCGCCGCGCGGCAGGATATTGCTGCTCAGGGCGGCGAGCAGCACCAGGATGCCGGCCAGCGACAGCAACGGGATCAATTCGCTGACCAGGCGCCGTACCGGCTGGGTGTAGCGCCCGGCCTGGTTCTGCCGCACGCTGAGTTCGGCCATCAGCATGGCCAGCGCCTTGAGCTTGCGGTAGGCGGCGATCAGGCAAGGCAACGACAGCAGCAGCGCCCCGCCCCAGATGCAGGCCTTCTGCAGGTCCGCATCCTGGATCCAGGCGCTGAGCCACCCCGCCAGGCCATTGGCGAAATAGGCACCGCCCAGAAAGATGGCGATGACCAAGGACAGGTTGATACCCACCTGCAACAGGATGCGCCTCATCATCCCGGCCAGCACCGCCTTCTCGCCTTGCGGCTGGATGCTGCGCAACCATTCGCCATAGATGCCCAGCACCCGCTGCACCGGCTGCGGTAGCCAACCGCCGATCCAGACGGCCAAGGGATCGGCGGCCTTGATCAAATAGGGCGTGAGCAGGGTCGTGATCGCCGACACGGCCACCGCTACTGGATAGAGGAAGTGGCTGGTGACGCCCAGGGTGATCCCCAGAGTGGCGATGATGAAGGAGAACTCGCCGATCTGCGCCAGGCCCATGCCTACGCGTAGCGAGGTACGGCCATCGTTGCCGGCGATCAGGGTCCCCAGGCTGCAAGCGAGGATCTTGCCCAGCACCACGGCCACGCTGATCACCGTGATCGGCCAGGCGTACTCGATCAGCACCTTGGGATCGAGCAAGAGCCCGATGGCGACGAAGAAGATGGCGCTGAACATGTCACGCAACGGCTCCACCAGCTTCTCGATCTTCAGCAACTGGCGCGACTCGGCCATGATGGCGCCGATCAGGAAGGCGCCCAGCACCACGCTGTATTCCAGCTTGGCCACCAGCAGGCAGAAGCCGAAGCACAGCCCCAGCACCGTGATCAACAGCATCTCGTTGCTATCGAATTTAGCCACATAGGCCAGCAGTCGCGGCACCAGCAGGATGCCGATCACCAGCGCCACGATCATGAACAGGCTCAGCTTGCCCAGGGTCGCGGCCACCGCGCCCGGCTCCACCGAACCGCTCACCGCCAGGCCTGACAGCAGGGCGATGATGCCGATGCCAAGGATGTCCTCGACGATCAGCACCCCGAAGATCTGCTGGGCGAAGCGCTCGTGCTTCATCTTCAGCTCGTTGAGCGCCTTGACGATGATGGTGGTCGAAGAGATGGCCAGGATGGCGCCGAGGAACAACGAATCCATGTGCGACCAGCCGAACCACTGGCCCACCTGATAGCCCAGCCAGAGCATCAGGCTGATTTCCAGGAAGGCGGCGATGAAGGCCGTGGCACCTACCCGGAACAGCTTGCGCAGGGAGAACTCCAGGCCGAGGCTGAACATCAGGAAGATCACCCCCACCTCGGCGAGGGTCTTGATGCTTTCTTCGTCGTGGATGAGACCGAAGGGCGGGGTGTGGGGTCCGATGATGAAGCCGGCGAGGATATAGCCGAGGACCACGGGCTGCTTGAAGCGGTGGAAGAGGATGGTCACCACGCCAGCCACCAGCATGATGACCGCCATGTCCTGGATGAAAGCTAGAGCATGCATCGGCCGGCCCTCCTTTGACGGGCCGGGCATTCTCCCGACACCTGCGCTGACTGGAATCCAAGACTAGCACCTGCAACCTCTTGTGACGGACCCTGCAAAAACCTGTAATAGATTGATGCGCCTAGAGATTTTTCCTTCGCCCGCGAAGCTGGCTGAACGCAGCGTTGAAACACTGACAGGGCAAAATACCGAAACAATTCACGCTGGCTGTACTTGACCGGGCAGCGCAAGATGTATCCAACACCAGACTCTTCACTGAGAGAACACCACATGCAACGCCTGATGAGCTTCTTCATGATCCTCTGCCTGGGCCTCACGCTCAGCCTGGATGCCAATGCCAAACGCATGGGCGCCGGCAAGTCCGCTGGCGCCGCGCCCATCCACCAGACCCGCCAGGCTGCGCCGACCCAGCAGCCGGGCATGGCCGCGCCCGCCGCCGGTGCCGGAGCGGCTGCCGCTGCCCGCCCCGCCAGTGGTGCCTCCCGTTGGCTCGGCCCGCTGGCCGGCATCGCCGCTGGCGGTCTGCTGGCCTCCATGTTCATGGGTGACGGCTTCGAAGGCTTCCAGTTCTTCGACTTCCTGATCCTGGCGCTCATCGCCTTCGTCATCTTCCGCCTGCTCGCCCGCCGCAAGCAGCAGGCCGGTCCGCAACCCGCTGTCGCCGGTCATGCACCCATGCAGCGCGAGATGCCGAACCAGCCCACTAACGGCGGTCTGTTCGGTAGCGCCGCCGCCGGTGCCGCACCGGTGATCAACGCCCCGAGCTGGTTCAATGCCGAGCGTTTCGTGGCCGCCGGTCGCGAGCACTTCATGAGCCTGCAGCAGCACTGGGACGCCAACGAGATGGACAAGATCGCCGAGTTCGTCACCCCGCAGATGCTGCAATGGCTGCGCGATGAGCGTGCCGCGCTGGGCGAAGGCTTCCAGTCCACCTATATCGAGAACCTGAATGCCACCCTGGACGGGGTCGAGGACCTGCAGGGCAAGACCATCGCCACCATCACCTTCAACGGTGTGTCCAAGGAATCGCGCTTCGACCAGGGCCAGCCGTTCAGCGAAAGCTGGCGCATGGAGCGCATGGCGGGCGAGAACCAGCCCTGGCTGCTGGCCGGTATCCGTCAGAACGCCTGACGCTACTGCCTCAGCGAAAGCCCGGCTCTATGCCGGGCTTTTTCGTCTGTACCGTTGCCGATCATCTCGCGAAACCGCTATCAAGTCCGGACGGAAGCTGCCGTTATCCCGGACTGAACTGCTAACCTTGCGCGCCTCCTTTCTACTCTATCCGGTGCGCATTTCGAGAGAGGCCTGCTATGGAAGACGTCATCGAACGCTTGCGTGAAGAAAACGAACCCGTCCCGGTGCCCCTGGAGCTGCCCGACGAAGACCTGCTGGTCGAGATCGAGGAAGAGCTGCTCATCAGCCTGCCGCCGGAATTCCGTGAGTTTCTGCTGACCGTCAGCGATGTGGTCTACGGCCGCATCGAGCCGGTTACCGTTACCGATCCGCAGTCCCACACCTACTTGCCAGAAGTCGCCGCGACCGCCTGGGACGAAGGTCTGCCGCGAGAGTACATTCCCCTCTGTGCCAGCGACGACGGCTACTATTGCGTCAGCCAGGAAGGCGAGGTACTGCTGTGGGAAGATGGCGACCTGACCGACGAATCCTGGGATTCGGTATGGGTCTGGGCCCGCGACGTCTGGTTGGAAAGCTGAACGACCCCGCCTCGCCTGGGTCTGGATAAGGCCATCATTCCGGAGGATGCGTCATGAGCACTCCCGTCGTCCTGATCACCGGCGCCGCAGGCGGTCTCGGCCGTGCCCTGGCGCAACGCTTCGCCCAGAGTCGCTGGCGGGTCGCCGCGGCTGACCGCGATGCCGAGGGTCTGCACGGCCTCAACGGCATCGTCGGCCTGGACTCCAGCGTCACCGCCGATCTCTCCAGCGCCGAGGGTTGTCGCAATCTGGTCAGCAAGGTGATGGCCCGTACCGGGCGTCTGGATGCGCTGATCAACGCGGCCGGCATCTGGCGTGAAGGCGAAGTGGAGACCTTCAGCGAGGAAGACTACGACCTGGTGATGGCGGTCAACCTCAAGTCGACCTTCTTCATGTGCTCGGCCGCCATTCCTTTCCTCAAGGAAAACCGCGGCGTCATCATCAATGTCGCCAGTGGCGCCGGTCGTCAGCCCATCGCCGGCGCTGCGGCCTATGGCGCGGCCAAGGCCGCGGTACGCTTCTTCAGCCAGAATCTGGCCGTGGAGCTGGCCCGGGATGGGGTACGCGTCAATGCCGTCTCCCCCGGTGACATCGACACCCCCATGCTGGACTTCCAGGCCGCCCGCTACGGCAGCGGTGATCCCGCCGGCTATCGACGCAACCTGCTCAATCGCTATCCGCAAGGGGATACCGCACGCTTCATCCAGCCCGAGGAAGTGGCCGAGTTCGTCTATTTCCTCTGCCAACCCCAGGCGGCGGCCATCTCCGGTGCCGATCTACCGATCGACTTCGGACTTTCGGCCGGTCGTTGACGGCTGTGACAGGCGGTGCCGACGCACCGTCTACCGGTTTTACCCCTCAAGGATTCGCCCATGGAACCCGGCAACCACCAGTTGAGCATGACCATCCTGATGACCCCGGACCTGGCCAACTTCTCCGGCAAGGTGCACGGCGGTGCCCTGCTCAAGTACCTCGATGAGGTGGCCTACGCGTGCGCCAGCCGCTATGCCGGACGCTACGTGGTCACCCTGTCGGTGGATCAGGTGATCTTCCGCGAACCCATCCATGTCGGTGAGTTAGTGACCTTTCTGGCCTCGGTGAACTACACCGGTACCACGTCGATGGAAATCGGCATCAAGGTCATCACCGAAAATATCCAGCAGCGTTCGGTACGCCATACCAACAGTTGTTTCTTCACCATGGTGGCCGTGGACGAGGATGGTAAATCCTGCCCGGTTCCCCAGCTCGAACCGGTAACGGCGGACGAGAAACGCCGCTGTGTACAGGCCCAACAGCGCCGGCAGATCCGCCGAGAACTGCAGGAGCGCTACCAGGCACTGAAGGAAACCTTTTGAGTTTTAGCGGCTAGGCCGCCGTCGTTCGACGGCAGCAATCGCACCTGGCAGGGCGAGAGGATTCGCCCTGTGCAACACGAACCCGGCGGAGGGCAAGGGCTCACTGGCCTAGCGGCGCTGGATCTTGAAGTTGAAGGTCTTGGTCGCCTTGCGCGGGACAATCTGGCCACCCGAGACGCGTGGCGCGAAGCGCCACTCGCCAAGCACATCGAGTACCGCACGCTCCAATTGCTTGTTGGACGCTTCCAGCACCTGGATGTCAGCCAGCCGGCCATCGGCGGTCACGGTGAACATCACCCGCACTTCGCCACCCACGCCCCGTCTACGCAGTATTTCCGGATACTCCGGCGGCGTCATCTTGATCGGCCGGATATCGGCGTCGTCGAGGCTACCGGTAGGAATGCCGGCAGTCTTCGGCGGACCGGCAGGCGCTGCCGCCGGGGCGGGCTGACTGGGTGCAGCCGTTGCAGCAGGCGCCGACGTCGGCGATGGCGCAGCCTCGGCAGCCGGTTCCGGTGTGGGCTCGACCTTCTTCGGCAAAGGCTTCTGCTGGGTGTGCTCGACCGGCTTGGGTTTCGGCTTGGGTTTGGGCTTTTCCACCACCGGCTTGGGCGGCTCCACCGGTTTAGGTGGTTCCACCGGCTTGGGCGGCTCCGGTGGCGGCGGTTCAGGTTGCGGTGGCGGCGGAGCAGGTGGTGCCGGGGTGGGCGCTGGCGGCTCCGGCACCGGCTTGGGCAACTGGATGAAACTGACCTGCATGGGCTCGTCGCCCTTGGCGATCTTCAGTTCCGGTGGGGTCTGGACCACGAAAAATAATGCCGCGGCCATGCTGGCATGCATGAGCAACGACAATACGGACGCCAGGCCCCAACCTCGTCCGCGCGGTGGCTGCTCGCCTGGCTCGGCGGCCCCTACCGGCATCATGGCCGGCGTCACGATATCTTCGTGTCGCTCAGGCATACGGAAGGACAGGATGGTCGCGGAGGGCTCGCCACGCTTGGCATTGACGCCGGCGACCGGTTCTACGTCGGCCGTCAGCGCGGCCCTGACAGGGCCCTGAATGGATTCCACCTCATCACCTTCGGAGCGTGCGGCAATGACGGTCGGTTCAGGCTTGGCAAGGGACGTTGGAGCCATGGGAGCTGTACGCAGAGAAAGTAAATTTAATAATCATTATCATTAACTGGAGAGATTTGGCAACCTCAAGTGTCGCAAATGGTCTCGCGGATACGCTTTTCCAAGGCCTCTATATCCGGCATCTGCTCCAGAATCAGCTCCAGCCGGTTATCGCGGCGCCAGAGGGTTGGCTCCCAGTCCCCGGGATGCGCCAGACCGTTGTAGGCCTGCCAGCCATCTATCAGCTGCAAGCACGCCTTGAGTCGAACGAGACCCGGCAGCTCTGCCAACACCGCCAATAGCGCCGGTCCGTCGAAGCGGTGACCGGGATGCCAACGCCAGCCAAGGGCATGATGCCCCTCCTGGGTATGACAGAAACGTAGCGGGCGATTGGGCAGCAAGAGCTCACGCGGTGTGCTATCCGCTGGTAGCTCGCCTAGCGTCCCTGCAAGGCCCTCGGCGGGAGTTGCCTGCGGCAGGTGTTCCAACGTGATCCGTCCCTGCTCGGTCCAATACAGAGGCCTGGTCTGCAGAGCTGGGGGTAGCATCGAGCGGTCCAGCCCCTGGCTCTTGTTGAGCACGATAAGTCCAGCCTGTTCCAGCGCCTCCTGCTGAGCCTCTGGCAGGGGCTGCCCTTCGAGCAAGTGCTGGGCGTCCACTACCCAGACCAGTGGTTGCAGGGAAAGCACCCCCACCCAGGGCGATGTCTGAAGCTGTCGATAGAGACTGGCGGGATGGCCGAGCCCGGACGGTTCGATGAACAACCGCTGAGGCCGCGCCCGCCTGAGTAGTCGCGTCAAGGCCACCTGCAGGGGTACGCCCTGGACACAGCACAGGCAGCCTCCGGGCACCTCGGCGATACTCAGCCCTTCGTCGTCCTGGGTCATCAGCGCCGCATCGATACCGACCTGGCCGAATTCGTTGACCAGAATCGCCCATCGTTCAGCGCCAGGCCGCTGGGCAAACAACTGGCGGATCAGCGTCGTCTTGCCAGCGCCCAGAGGACCGGCGATCACATGAGTCTTGATATCGGCTAGGCGCATGGCGAGAGGTCGAATGCTAGAGTGGCGTTTTTACGAGAGGTTGGCTGGAATGCGGCGATTGTTGATCCCTCTGCTGCTGTTGCCCTCACTGGCGCTCGCCGACGCCTGCGTAATCCGCAGCCGCCAGGGCAGTGTGGACGTGCAGATCTGCCAGAGCAATATCGACATCCCCGCCAAGCTATTCCACGAGGGCTTCTGCCAGCCCCAGCTCAAGGATCAACAAACCGAGGTGCACTTCGTCGAGCGCTGCCCGGTCGGTGAGATCGGTATCTGCCAGGGTGCGCGCTCACCGGGCGTACCCTATCGCCAGGATATCCACTACTACGGAGTACCCGGGGACGGCCGCTTTCTCGCCGTAGCCTGCGCCCAGCAGAATCAGGGTACCTGGCGGGTACCCTGAAGTTCCACGTGGAACCTGCTACTCCACCGTGACCGACTTGGCCAGGTTGCGTGGCTGGTCCACGTCGGTGCCCTTGAACACGGCGACGTGGTAGGACAGCAGCTGCAGCGGGATGGTGTAGAGGATCGGCGACAGGGCATCGTGGATGTGCGGCATGGTCACGATGCGCGTGCCCTCGCCATCCTCGAAGCCGGCACGCTCGTCGGCGAAGACGATCAGCTGGCCGCCGCGAGCGCGAACTTCCTGCAGGTTGGACTTGAGCTTTTCCAGCAGTTCGTTGTTCGGCGCCACCGTGACCACCGGCATGTCGGCGTCCACCAGGGCCAGGGGTCCATGCTTGAGCTCGCCGGCCGGATAGGCCTCGGCGTGGATGTAGGAGATCTCCTTGAGCTTGAGCGCGCCCTCCATGGCCACCGGGTACTGCTCGCCCCGCCCCAGGAACAGGGTGTGGTGCTTCTCGGCGAAGGATTCCGCCAGCTTTTCCACGGTCTTGTCCATGGCCAGGGCTTCGTCCAGGCGCGCCGGCAGGCGCCGCAGTTCAGCTACCAATTCGGCTTCGACACCGGCATCCAGTCGCTGCTGGCAGCGGCCCAGGCTCAGGGTCAGCAGGAGCAGCGAGACCAGTTGGGTGGTGAAGGCCTTGGTCGAGGCCACGCCGATCTCCGGGCCGGCCTGGGTCAGGAAGCTCAGCTGGGATTCGCGCACCAGGGAACTGGTCGCCACGTTGCAGATCGCCAGGCTGCTCAGATAGCCGGACTGCTTGGCCATGCGTAGCGCGGCCAGGGTATCGGCGGTCTCACCGGACTGGGAGATGGTGACGAACAGGGTGTCGGGGCTGACGGCGACACGGCGATAGCGGAATTCGCTGGCCACTTCCACCTGGCAGGGGATGCCGACGTATTCCTCGATCCAGTAGCGCGCCACCGAGCCGGCGTGGAAGCTGGTGCCGCAGGCGACGATCTGGACCTGGCGGACCTTGGCGAACAGCTCGGAAGCGGCCGGACCGAAGGCCTCGGGCAAGACCTGACCGTCGCCCAGACGACCTTCCAGAGTGCGCTGGACCACGCTGGGCTGCTCATGGATTTCCTTGAGCATGAAGTGGCGATAGGCGCCCTTGTCGGCGGCCTCGCTGCCTTCGTGGTACTGCACCGTTTCCCGCTGCACCGGTTGACCGTCGACGTCCCACAGGCTGACCTGATTCAGGCGAATCTCGGCGACGTCGCCCTCCTCTAGGTAGACGAAACGGTCGGTCACCTGACGCAAGGCCAACTGGTCGGAAGCCAGGTAGTTCTCGCCCAGGCCCAGGCCGATCACCAGCGGGCTGCCGCTGCGCGTCGCCACCAGGCGATCCGGCTGCTTGCGCCAGATCGCTGCCAGGCCATAGGCACCGTGCAATTCCTTCACCGCTGCCTTGAGCGCCGTGGTCAGGTCACCGCTGTCCTGCAGCTTCAGATGCAACAGGTGGACGATGACCTCGGTGTCGGTCTGGGAGGTGAAGACGTAGCCACGCTCCTTGAGCTGGGCGCGCAAGGCTTCGTGGTTTTCGATGATGCCGTTGTGCACCACCGCCACATCCCCTTGGGAGAAGTGCGGATGGGCATTGGCTTCGGTGGGTGCGCCATGGGTGGCCCAGCGGGTATGGGCGATGCCCAGACGACCGGCCAGGGGATCGGCAAGCAGACCTGCCTCCAGTTCACTGACCTTGCCGATGCGGCGCAGCCTTTGCAGTTCGCCCTGGGCGTCCAGCAAAGCCAGGCCAGCGCTGTCGTAGCCGCGGTACTCCAGGCGCTTGAGGCCCTCGACCAGAATGGCGGTGATGTTACGCTCGGCAATGGCGCCGACGATTCCACACATGCTTACCTCCCGTTGCCGGTTTTATCCACAGCCGTCATGCGAGACGCCCTGTGGATGACCTGATTGTCTAGTTGTCCACAGCGGCACGCACGACCTGCACGCCGCGCCTTTCGATTGCTTGCGCCGCCTCGGGCGACAGCCGCTCGTCAGTGATCAAGACGTCCACCTTTTCCCAAGGTAGTTCCAGATTGGGAATTCGCCTGCCCAATTTGTCCGCTTCGGCCATGACCACCACCTCGCGCGCCACCTCCGCCATTACCCGCGATAGCGAGAGGTGTTCATTGAAGGTTGTGGTGCCGCGTTCCGGATCGAGGCCGTCGGCGCCGATGAACAGCTGATCGAAGTCGTAGGATCTGAGCACCTGCTCGGCCACCTGACCCTGGAAGGATTCGGAATGCGGATCCCAGGTCCCGCCGGTCATCAGCAGCATGGGTTCCTGTTCCAGCTCGCGCAGGGCGGTGGCCACCTGCAGCGAATTGGTCATTACCACCAGGCCGGGACGACGGTCGAGTTCAGGGATCAGCGCCGCGGTGGTGCTGCCGCAGTCGATGATGATCCGTGCATGTTCGCGCAGCCGCTGGGCCGCGGCCCGGGCGATGGCCTGCTTGAACGGCGAGGCTTGGGGCGGCGATTCGGCCAGCAACTCCTGGGGCATGGCCACCGCGCCGCCGTAGCGGCGCAGGAGCAAGCCGTTACGTTCGAGGGCGGCCAAATCCTTGCGGATGGTCACCTCGGACGTCTCCAGCTGCCGTGCCAGCTCATCGACGCTCACTTCACCCGACTCCTGCAGCCGGGCAAGGATGGCGTGACGACGCTGAGCGGTATTGCGACGGGTCATAAATTTCGATTCGAAAGATAATGGATCGAATCAAAACCTAATCACCGTTGGACGTCAAGCCTTGGGTGCCTTTTTCGGTCGCTGCCAGCCATCTTTGTTGACCTGGCGCGCCCGGCCCAGTGCCAGGGTATCGGCCGGTACATCGGCAGTGATGACCGAGCCTGCCGCCGTGGTGGAACCGGCGCCGAGGGTAACCGGCGCCACCAGGGAGCTGTTGGAACCCACGAAGACGTCCGCGCCGATTTCGGTTCGAAACTTATTGGCCCCGTCATAGTTACAGGTGATAGTACCCGCGCCTATGTTGCTGCCCGCGCCGATACTGGCATCGCCCAGGTAGGTGAGATGGCCAGCCTTGGCGCCGTCCTGCAGCTGAGCATTCTTCAGTTCGACGAAGTTGCCGACATGGGCTTTAACGCCCAATTCGCTGCCGGGACGCAGCCGGGCGAAGGGACCGACATCGGCGCCCTCCCCGACCACGGCGCCGTCCAAATGGCTGTTGGCCTTGATGATGGCGCCACGCTTGAGCACGCTGTCCTTGATCACGCAATTCGGACCAATGCTCACCCCATCCTCCAGCACTACCTTACCTTCGAGGATGACATTGATGTCGATGGAGACGTCACGGCCAGCCTCGACCTGGCCACGCTGGTCGAAGCGCAGGGGATCCAGTAGGGTCACGCCCTGCAGCATCAGGCGCTCGGCGGCGCGCTGCTGGAAGTGCCGCTCAAGCTGGGCCAGTTGCCGGCGATCGTTGGCGCCCTGTACTTCCATGGCGTCCGCCGGCTGGCTGGTGGCGATGGTCAGGCCGTCCGCCACCGCCAGGGCGATGACGTCGGTCAGGTAGTACTCGCCCTGGGCGTTGCTGTTGGACAGTCGTCCCAGCCAGTCCGCCAGCCGCCGGCCGGGTACCGCGAGGATGCCGGTGTTGCCTTCGCGAATGGCGCGCTGGGCGTCGTTGGCGTCCTTGTGCTCGACGATGGCGGTCACCTGCCCCTGGTCATCGCGCAGGATGCGGCCATAGCCGGTGGGATCGTCCAGCTCCACGGTGAGCAGCGCCAGGTGGCTGTCATCCACCTGCCGCAGCAGGCGCTGCAGGGTCTCGGTCTGGATCAGCGGCACGTCGCCATAGAGGATCAGCACCCGCTCCGCCGTCAGCGCCGGCGCTGCCTGGGCCACGGCGTGGCCGGTACCGAGCTGCTCGGCCTGGACCACGAAACTCACATCGTCGGCGGCCAGCTGGCTGCGGACCTGGTCGGCACCATGGCCGATGACGACGTGGATACCGGCCGGCTGCAATTCGCGGGCGCGGTCGAGGACATGCCCCAGCATGCTACGACCGGCCACGGGATGCAGCACCTTGGGTAGAGCGGATCTCATGCGGGTGCCCTGGCCAGCAGCCAGGATGACGATTTCCAGGGACATCGGAACCTCGGAGACAGGAGGAAGAGACGGGGCTGGAGCGCGGAGGCAACGAAGGCCCTCGCAGTCCGACCTCGCGGAATGGCTCGCACCGCTTTTCGGGCGACAAAAGAAAAGGGTAGCCGAAGCTACCCTTGTCGTTACAGCCTGACCTTGCGCTTAGCGCTTGGCCTGCCGCTTGAGCTGCTGGATGGTGCGCAGCTGGGCGGCGGCTTCGGCGAGCTGAGTGGCGGCAGCGGTATAGTCGAACTCCGTGCCCTTGTCGCTCAGTGCTGCCTCGGCGCGCTGCTTGGCTTCCAGAGCGGCAGCTTCGTCGATGTCAGCGGCGCGGCTGGCGGTATCGGCCAGCACTTCGACGACATTCGGCTGCACTTCCAGAAAACCGCCGGAGATGTAGAACACCTCCTCGGCGCCCCCGGCCTTGACCAGGCGGATGGGGCCCGGTTTCAGATCGGTGAGCAGCGGCGCATGGCCCGGGGCGATACCCAGATCACCCAGGTGGCCGTGGGCGATGATCATCTCCACCGCGCCGGAGAAGATTTCCCCTTCCGCGCTGACGATGTCGCATTGGACTGTCTTGGCCATAGCGTGCCTCTAAGAGCGCCCGTCGCCGGGCGCGGCAGTTACAGTTTCTTGGCTTTCTCGATGGCTTCGTCGATGCTGCCGACCATGTAGAACGCCTGCTCGGGCAGGTGATCGTAGTCGCCGCGCAGAATCCCGGAGAAGCCGGCGATGGTGTCCTTGAGGGACACGTACTTGCCGGGCGAACCGGTGAAGACTTCGGCCACGAAGAACGGCTGGGACAGGAAGCGCTGGATCTTACGCGCGCGGGATACCAGCTGCTTGTCGGACTCGGACAGTTCGTCCATGCCCAGGATCGCGATGATGTCCTTCAGCTCCTTGTAGCGCTGCAGCACGTACTGGACGCCGCGAGCGGTGTCGTAGTGCTCCTGGCCGATCACGTTCGGGTCCAGCTGGCGCGAGGTGGAGTCCAGGGGATCGACTGCCGGGTAGATACCCAGGGAGGCGATGTCACGGGACAGAACCACGGTGGCGTCCAGGTGGGCGAAGGTGGTCGCCGGGGACGGGTCGGTCAAGTCATCCGCAGGCACGTAGACGGCCTGGACAGAGGTGATCGAACCCAGCTTGGTGGAGGTGATGCGCTCCTGCAGGACACCCATCTCCTCGGCCAGGGTCGGCTGGTAGCCCACCGCGGACGGCATACGACCCAGCAGCGCGGACACTTCGGTACCGGCCAGGGTGTAACGGTAGATGTTGTCGACGAACAGCAGGACGTCACGGCCTTCGTCACGGAATTTCTCGGCCATGGTCAGACCGGTCAGGGCCACGCGCAGACGGTTGCCCGGCGGCTCGTTCATCTGGCCATAGACCAGGGCGACCTTGTCCAGAACGTTGGAGTCCTTCATCTCGTGGTAGAAGTCGTTCCCTTCACGGGTACGCTCGCCCACGCCGGCGAACACGGAATAACCGCTGTGCTCGATGGCGATGTTACGGATGAGTTCCATCATGTTGACGGTCTTGCCCACGCCGGCGCCGCCGAACAGGCCGACCTTACCGCCCTTGGCGAAGGGGCAGACCAGGTCGATGACCTTGATGCCGGTTTCCAGCAGGTCGTTACCACCGGCCTGCTCCGCATAGGACGGGGCCTTGCGGTGGATTTCCCAACGCTCTTCCTCGCCGATGGGGCCGGCTTCGTCGATGGGGTTGCCCAGCACGTCCATGATACGGCCGAGGGTCTTGACGCCGACCGGGACCTTGATGGCCTCGCCGGTGTTGCCCACGTTCAGGCCGCGCTTGAGGCCTTCGGTGCTACCCATGGCAATGGTACGGACCACGCCGTCGCCCAGCTGCTGCTGGACTTCCAGGGTGGTTTCGGCACCCTGAACCTTGAGGGCGTCAAAGACGCGCGGTACCGCGTCGCGCGGGAATTCCACGTCGATCACGGCGCCGATGATTTGTACGATACGTCCGCTACTCATTTCGCGTTCCTCGAATGTTTAAGCTGTCCGTCAGACCGCGGCGGCGCCGCCGACGATTTCCGAAATTTCTTGGGTGATCGCAGCCTGGCGAGCCTTGTTGTAGACCAGCTGCAGCTCCTTGATGAGATCGCCGGCGTTGTCGGTGGCGTTCTTCATCGCGATCATCCGCGCGGCCTGTTCGCTGGCAGCGTTCTCGACCACGGCCTGGTACACCTGGGATTCCACGTAGCGCACCAGCAGACCGTCGAGCAGGGTCTTGGCGTCGGGCTCGTAGAGGTAGTCCCAATGCTTGCCTTGCAGCTCACCGCCCTCGGTCGCAACCAGCGGAACCAGCTGCTGGATGGTCGGCTTCTGGGTCATGGTGTTGACGAAGACGTTGGATACCACGTACAGACGGTCGATACGGCCGTCCAGGTAGGCATCCAGCATCACCTTGATGCTGCCGATCAAATCGCCGATCGCCGGGGCTTCGCCGAGGTGGCTGATGGCCGCGACCACGTTGCCGCCGAAGCTACGGAAGAAGGAGGCACCCTTGGCCCCGATCACCGCCAGATCGATTTCCACACCCTTGCCGCGCTGGTCGCTCATGTCGCGGACCAGAGCCTTGAACAGGTTAGTGTTCAGACCACCGGCCAGACCCCGATCGGAGCTGACCACGATGTAACCGACGCGCTTGACCTCGCGTTCCACCATGAAGGCATGGCGGTACTCGGGGTTGGCGTTGGCCAGGTGGCCGATCACAGCGCGGATGCGCTCGGCATAAGGCTTGCTGGCAGCCATGCGGGCCTGAGCCTTACGCATCTTGCTGACCGCAACCTTTTCCATGGCGCTGGTGATCTTCTGTGTGCTTTTGATGCTCGCGATCTTGCCGCGAATCTCTTTTGCGCCTGCCATGTGACACCTATCGGGTTGGCAAACGGGGGCTGGCGCCCCCGTCGCGGCTTACCAGGTTTGCGTGGCCTTGAACTTCTCGATTCCCGCCTTGATGCCGGCGTCGATCTCGTCGTTGAAGTCGCCCTTCACGTTGATCTTGGCCATCAGGTCGGCGTGATCGCGGTTGAAGTAGGCGATCAGGGCCTGCTCGAAGCTACCGATCTTGTCCAGGGACACGTCGCTCAGGAAACCACGCTCGGCGGCGTACAGGCTCAGGGACATCTCGGCGATGGACATGGGCGCGTACTGCTTCTGCTTCATCAGCTCGGTGACGCGCTGACCATGCTCGAGCTGCTTGCGGGTGGCTTCGTCCAGGTCCGAGGCGAACTGGGCGAAGGCCGCCAGTTCACGGTACTGGGCCAGCGCGGTACGGATACCGCCGGACAGCTTCTTGATGATCTTGGTCTGGGCCGCACCACCCACACGGGATACCGAGACACCGGCGTTGACCGCCGGACGGATGCCCGAGTTGAACAGGCCGGCTTCCAGGAAGATCTGGCCGTCGGTGATGGAGATCACGTTGGTCGGAACGAAGGCGGACACGTCGCCGGCCTGGGTCTCGATGATCGGCAGCGCGGTCAGCGAGCCGGTCTTGCCGGTCACGGCGCCGTTGGTGAACTTCTCGACGTAGTCGGCGGAGACGCGGGAGGCGCGCTCGAGCAGACGGCTGTGGAGATAGAACACGTCGCCGGGATAGGCTTCACGGCCCGGCGGACGACGCAGCAGCAGGGAGATCTGGCGATAGGCCACGGCCTGCTTGGACAGATCGTCATAGACGATCAGGGCGTCTTCACCGCGGTCGCGGAAGTATTCGCCCATGGTGCAACCCGAGTAGGGTGCCAGGAACTGCAGGGCAGCCGATTCGGACGCGCTGGCAGCCACCACGATGGTGTTCTGCAGAGCGCCGTGCTCTTCCAGCTTGCGCACCACGTTGGCAATGGTCGACTGCTTCTGACCGATGGCGACGTAGACGCAGCGGATGCCGCTGTTCTTCTGGTTGATGATGGCATCGATCGCCATGGCGGTCTTGCCGATCTGACGGTCACCGATGATCAGCTCACGCTGACCGCGGCCTACCGGGATCATGGCATCGACGGCCTTGTAGCCGGTCTGCACCGGCTGGTCGACCGACTGACGCCAGATCACGCCGGGGGCGACCTTCTCGACGGCGTCGGAGGCGCTGGCGTTCAGCGGACCCTTGCCATCGATGGGGTTGCCCAGGGCGTCGACGACGCGACCCAGCAGTTCCGGACCGACCGGGACTTCCAGGATGCGGCCGGTGCACTTGGCGCTCATGCCTTCGGCCAGACCCAGGTAGCTACCCAGGACCACGGCGCCGACGGAGTCTTGCTCCAGGTTCAGTGCCATGCCGTAGATGCCGCCGGGGAATTCGATCATTTCGCCGTACATGACGTCGGCCAGACCGAAAATGCGCACGATACCGTCGGACACGCTGACGATGGTGCCTTCGTTGCGGGCTTGCGAGGTCACGTCGAGTTTCTCGATGCGACCCTTGATGATTTCACTAATTTCGGAAGGATTGAGTTGCTGCATGCTACTGCCCCTTCAAACTCAAGGTTTCAACGCTTCGGCCAGTTGCGCGAGCTTGCCGCGAACGGAGCCATCGATTACCAAGTCGCCGGCGCGGATAACCACACCACCGATCAGGCTCGCATCCTCGGATGCATTTAGTCGCACGTGACGACCTAGCCTTGCGCTGAGAGCCTTGGCGAGTTTGTCTTGCTGTTCGTCGCTCAGGGCGAAAGCACTGGTGACTTCCGCCTCGATGGATTTTTCCTGCTCGGCCTTGTACGCCTCGTAGATCTCGGCGATGGCCGGGAACAGGTCGATCCGGTTGTTTTCTGCCACGGTCCGAACGAAGTTCTGGGACTGTGCATCCAGCTGATCGCCACATACGTCGATGAGCAATCCGGCCTTGGCGTCCGCAGTCAACTGCGGCTGCTGAAGCAGCTGGCGCACGGTCCCATCTTGGGATACCGCGGCGAGCAATCCGAGCGCGGCCGACCATTGGGTCAGCTGCTGCTGGGACTGTGCGAACTCGAAAGCCGCCTTGGCATAGGGCCGGGCCAGCGTGTTCAGTTCTGCCATTGGTGGCCTCGCTTAGATTTCCGCTGCCAGTCGGTCGACCAACTGGGCATGAGCATTGGCATCAACGGTAGATCCGAGGATCTTCTCGGCACCGGCCACGGCCAGCACACCGACGCGAGCACGCAGGGCGTCCTTCGCACTGTTGATTTCCTGCTCGATTTCCGCCTGAGCCTGCGCCTTGATCCGGTCGCCTTCGGCACGGGCCTTGGCCTGTGCGTCCTCGACGATCTGAGCGGCACGCTTGTTGGCTTGCTCGATGATCTCGGCTGCTTGACCCTTGGCTTCGTTCACTTTCTGGTTGGCTTGCTGCTGTGCCACTTCCAGATCACGAGCCGCGCGGTTGGCAGCGTCAAGGCCATCGGCAATCTTCTTCTCACGCTCACGCAGCGCCGAGATGATCGGCGGCCACACGTACTTCATGCAGAAGAGCACGAAGATGAAGAAGGCAACGGACTGGCCTATCAGGGTTGCATTAATGTTCACGCCAACACCTCGCTCGTTCGTTGTCCATCAGTCCTGCCTACACCCAAGAGGGTGATCAGCCGGCGATCTGACCAACGAAGGGGTTAGCGAAGGTGAAGAACAGGGCGATACCAACACCGATCATGGTCACGGCGTCGAGCAGACCGGCGACGATGAACATCTTGACCTGCAGCATCGGAACCATTTCCGGCTGACGAGCGGCGCCTTCGAGGAACTTGCCACCCAGCAGACCGAAGCCAATGGCGGTACCCAGAGCGCCCAGGCCAATCAGCAGAGCAACGGCGATCGCGGTCAAACCAACTACAGTTTCCATTTTTCCTCCCGACTTTTTTAGTCGTCTTGGTTAAGGTTGAAGCGAAAGAGTTTTCCCAAGTCCCCCGGTGGACGAGGCCCCCCGGGACTCACGGCAGAACCGCCCGCGGACGCTGTCAGCAGCGTCCGCGGGCCATTCCTCAGTGACTTTCTTCGTGCGCCATCGACAGGTAGACGATGGTCAGCATCATGAAGATGAACGCCTGCAGGACGATGATCAGGATGTGGAACACCGCCCACGCCCACTGCAGCACGATCCCCAGACCACCCAGCGCCAGACCGTTGGCGAACATGATGGCGATGAGGATGAAGATCAGCTCGCCAGCATACAGGTTGCCGAACAGTCGCAGGGCCAGGGAAATCGGCTTGGCGACCAGGGTGACGAATTCGAGCAGGAAGTTGATCGGGATCAGCAGGATCTGCACCAGGGTGTTCTTGCTGCTGAACGGATGCAGGGTGAGTTCGCCGACAAAGCCGCCGATACCCTTGATCTTGATGCTGTAGAAGAGGATCAGGGCGAACACCGACAGGGCCATGCCCAGGGTGGCATTCGGATCGGTGGTGGGCACGACGCGGAAGTAGGTATGGTCGCCGCCGATGGCCATGGCCAGCATCGGCAGCCAGTCCACCGGCACCAGGTCCATCATGTTCATCAGGAAGATCCAGACGAAGATGGTCAGGGCCAGGGGAGCGATCAAGTCATTCTTGCCGTGGAAGGTGTCGCGGACGCTGCCGTCGACGAACTCGACCAGGACTTCGACCAGGCTCTGCAGGCGACCGGGTTGGCCACTGGTGGCCTTCTTGGCGATGCTGCGGAAGAAGAGCAGGAAGATGACGCCCAAACCGACCGACCAGCCAAGGGTATCCAGGTTGAAAGCCCAGAAGCCCATGGCCTTGGCCTCGGCGGGGGTATGGGCCAGGGTCCAGCCTCTCACCGGATCCAGACCAAAGGTCATGTTCTGCAGGTGGTGCTGGATGTAAGCCGAAGCGGAGTCTGCTGCCATGTGTGCCTCGAATGCCTTTAAGGTCTAGTCGGTTTTTTCAATAGCAGGGGTGCGCTGGCATTGACCATCAGCGTCAACAGGTAGACGCCGAACAGTGCAGGAGCCGAAAGCGGTTTTACCCCGGCAAACGTCAGTGCAAAGAGCACTGCCGTGAGAATCAGTTTGCCCGCCTCGCCCGCGTAGAAAGAACGGACGATGGCTTGGGCGGCGTGGGCGCCGCGGTAGCGGAACGCCTTGAACGAAAAATACAGGTTGGGCAGCCAGGCAATCAGCCCGCCCAACAATCCGGAATAACCGGCGACCTTACCGACGAAGCAAAACAAGACAACGGCGGCACATAACGCGACCACCAGTTGGACGAGCAGCAGGCGAAAGGCAGGCTGATGATGGAAAGGCAGGCGTTTGGGCGTGCGGCGGTCCATCGGCTCGAAGTCCTCTGGTGTCGGCTTAATAGTTGTTTTCACTGGCATGCTTTGTGCCGACAAAAAGCGGGCAAAGTATAGGGGCGCGCCAGGGGTGGTTCAAGCCACCCCGGACAGATTGCGGCCTATGCTGACAGCCATTTGTGTCAGCGAATGTGCGCCAGTACGCCTTGAAGTTCGTCCAAAGAGGTATAGCGGATCACCAACTGGCCCTTGCCCTTCTCGCCATGGCGAATCTGCACGTTGGCGCCCAAACGCTCGGCCAGACGCTGCTCCAGGCGGCTGATATCGGGATCCACCACGGGAACCTTTTCGCTGGACTCCGCTCCGCTGAGCCATTGGCGCACCAGGGCCTCGGTCTGACGGACTGTCAGGCCGCGTGCGACAACGTGCCGCGCCCCTTCGGCCTGGCGTGCCTTCGGCAGACCGAGCAAGGCGCGGGCGTGGCCCATTTCCAGCTCGCCCTTGGCCAACAGTTCCTTGGCTTCTTCGGCGAGCGCCAGCAGGCGCAGCAGGTTGGTGACCCCCGAACGCGACTTGCCGACGGCTTCGGCCACCTGGGCCTGGGTCAGTTCGAATTCGTCCTGCAGCCGTTGCAGGGCCATGGCCTCTTCCAGCGGATTGAGATTCTGCCGCTGGATGTTCTCGATCAGCGCCAGGGCGATGGCCACCTGGTCGGGTACGTCGCGTACCAGCGCCGGGATATGGTCCAGACCGGCTTGCTGGCTGGCGCGCCAGCGGCGCTCGCCAGCGATGATCTCGTAGCGCCCCTCACCGATGGCACGCACCACGATGGGCTGCATCAGCCCTTGGGTGCGGATGGAGTTGGCCAGTTCTTCCAGGGCGACCGGATCCATGTGCCGGCGCGGCTGGTACTTGCCGCGCTGGATGATATCCACCGGCAGCGATTGTAGTTCGCTGACCGGCGCGGCGGCAGCCTGTTCTTGCAGGACCTTGACGCTGGCGCCACCGAGCAGGGCATCGAGGCCGCGGCCCAGTCCTCGTTTCTTCACAGCCATGGGAATTCCTTAGGCAGTCTTGGCGGTACGAGCCGCCTTGCGCTGACGTTTGACCAGCTCACTGGCCAGTTCCAGATAGGCCGCGGCTCCCTTCGAGCTCTTGTCGTAGACCAGCACGGGCATACCGTAGCTAGGGGCTTCGGCCAGGCGGACGTTGCGCGGAATGATGGTTTCGTAGAGCTGGTCGCCGAAATGCTGCTTGAGCTGGGCGGCGACGTCGTTGGCCAGGCCGATGCGTGGATCGAACATGGTGCGCAGCAGGCCTTCGATCTTCAGCTGCGGATTGAGTCGCTGGGCGATGTGCTGGATGCTGCCGATCAAGTCGGTCAGGCCTTCCAGGGCGAAGTACTCGCACTGCATGGGAATGATCACGCCATCGGCGGCCACCAGGCCGTTGATGGTCAGCATCGACAGCGACGGCGGGCAATCGATGAGCACGAAGTCGTAGTTGTCCCGTACCGGCGCCAGGGCGTCGCGCAGACGACTCTCGCGGCCAGGCAGTTCCAGCAGTTCGACCTCTGCGGCGGTGACGTCACGGTTCGAGGGCAGCAACTGGTAGCCGCCGTGTTCGGAGAAGTGCATGGCGTCCAGCAGGCCGCAACCGCCGGTGAGCACGTCCAGCACCGAATGCTCCAGGGCGTGCTTGTCCACCCCGCTGCCCATGGTGGCGTTGCCCTGGGGATCGAGGTCGATCAACAGCACCTTGCGCCGGTTGGTGGCGGCCAGGGAAGCGGCGAGATTGATGCACGTGGTGGTCTTGCCCACTCCGCCCTTCTGGTTGGCTATCGCGTAAACCTTGGCCATGTACCGCCTTACCCCTCTCCATTCGTGCGGCGCAGTATCAGCAAGTGCCGCTGGCCTTGGCAACCGGGAACCGCGAGGACGTGCGCCGCCGCAACCCGGAAGTCAGCTGGTAGCTTGGCCAGTTCGTCGTCGGGGTGCAGCCCCTTCATCGCCAGCCATTGTGTGTGGTCGTCGCCCAGGTGCCGCGTCCAGTTGGCGAAGTCGTCGATGGCGCTGAACGCCCGCGAGACGATGCCGGTGAAGGGCGCGTTGGGTTGGAAGGCCTCGACGCGGGCGTGGACCACCTCGAGATTGGCCAGCCCGAGTTCGATCTTGGCCTGGGTCAGGAAGCGGGTCTTCTTGCCGTTGCTGTCGAGCAGGGTGAAGCGCGACTGCGGAAAGAGAATCGCCAAGGGAATGCCCGGCATACCGCCGCCGCTGCCCACGTCCAGCCAATTCCCCTCGGTCACATGGGGAACGATGCTGAGACTGTCGAGCAGGTGTCGCGAGACCATTTCGTCGGGATCGCGCACGGCGGTGAGGTTGTAGGCCTTGTTCCACTTGACCAGCAGGTCCAGGTAGCCCAGCAGACGCTCTTCCACGGCGGCGGAGAGCGCCACGCCCAGGGCCTCGGCGCCCTGGCGCAGTTCTTTGGCTTGGATCGCGCTGGCCATCAGGCACTGTGCTCCAGGCTGCGACCGGCGCTGCGCTTCTTCAGGTGGATCAGCAGCAGCGAGACCGCTGCCGGGGTGACCCCGGGAATGCGCGAGGCCTGGCCCAGGGTCTCGGGACGGGCCTGAGACAGCTTGTGCTGGATCTCCTTGGACAGGCCGGAGATGCTGGCGTAGTCGAGCTCGGCGGGCAGCGCCACGGCGTCGCTGGCGCGCAGGCGCTGGATCTCGTCCTGCTGGCGATCGATGTAGCCGGCGTACTTGGTCTTGATCTCGATCTGCTCGGCGACCTGGGCTTCGGCCGGCGTTTCGCCCACCGCGTCCATCAGGCCGGCATAGTCGATCTCCGGACGAGCCAGCAGATTCTGCAGGTTGTATTCGTGGTTGAGCGGGGTGCCGAAGCGTTCGGCCACCGCGGTGCCCTGGGGTGTGCCCGGACGGATCCAGGTCGCCTTGAGACGTTGTTCTTCCAGGGCGATGCCTTCGCGCTTGGCTTCGAACAGCGCCCAGCGCTGATCGTCCACCAAGCCCAGCTCGCGGCCCTTCTCGGTCAGGCGCAGGTCGGCGTTGTCCTCGCGCAGGATCAGCCGGTATTCGGCGCGCGAGGTGAACATCCGGTAGGGCTCCTGGGTGCCCAGGGTGATGAGGTCGTCCACCAGCACGCCGAGGTAGGCCTCGTCACGGCGCGGACACCAGGCTTCGCGGCCCTGGGCGCGCAGCGCGGCGTTGGCACCGGCCAGCAAGCCCTGGGCACCGGCTTCTTCGTAGCCGGTGGTGCCGTTGATCTGGCCGGCGAAGAACAGCCCGGCGATGACCTTGGTCTCCAGGCTGTACTTGAGATCCCGCGGATCGAAGAAATCGTATTCGATGGCGTAGCCGGGGCGCAGGATGTGGGCGTTCTCCATGCCGCGCATGGAACGCACCACCTCGAGCTGCACATCGAAGGGCAGCGAGGTGGAGATGCCGTTGGGATAGAGCTCGTGGGTGGTCAGGCCCTCGGGCTCGAGGAAGACCTGGTGACTGTCCTTGTCGGCGAAGCGATGGATCTTGTCTTCGATGGACGGGCAGTAGCGCGGCCCCACCCCTTCGATCACGCCTGAGTACATCGGCGATCGGTCCAGGTTGGCGCGAATGATGTCGTGGGTACGGGCGTTGGTGTGGGTGATCCAGCAGCTGACCTGGGCAGGATGCTGCTCGCGAGTGCCGAGGAAGGACATCACCGGCAGCGGCGTATCCCCCGGCTGCTCGGTCATCACCGAGAAATCCACCGAACGGCCGTCGATGCGCGGCGGTGTGCCGGTCTTCAACCGGGAGACGCGTAGCGGCAATTCACGCAGGCGCTGGGCCAGGGCGATGGCCGGCGGATCTCCCGCTCGTCCACCGCTGTGGTTCTGCAGACCGATGTGGATAAGACCACCGAGGAAGGTCCCCGCAGTCAGTACCACGTTGTCCGCATGGAATTTCAGGCCCATCTGGGTGATCACGCCAGCGACGCGATCGCCCTCGACGATGAGGTCGTCACAGGCCTGCTGGAATATCCACAGGTTCGGTTGGTTTTCCAGGGTGTAGCGAATGGCCGCCTTGTACAGCACGCGATCGGCCTGGGCGCGGGTAGCGCGCACGGCAGGGCCCTTGCGGCTGTTGAGAATGCGGAACTGGATGCCGGCGAGGTCCGTCGCCGCGGCCATGGCGCCGCCCAGGGCATCGATCTCCTTGACCAGATGGCTCTTGCCGATGCCGCCGATGGCGGGGTTGCAGCTCATCTGGCCGAGAGTTTCCACATTATGCGTGAGCAGCAGGGTACGCACCCCCATGCGGGCGGCCGCCAGGGCCGCTTCGGTACCGGCATGGCCGCCGCCGATCACGATGACGTCGAAACGGGAAGGAAAGTCCACCACGCACCTCGTGCCTGTTGGCAGGAATTCAAAGGAAAGCCGGCAAGTATAAGGCTTGGACCTGGCTTGCAGAAGGGGCTCTGGCCAAAAAATGACCAGTCGGCAGCGGAGACACCCAATATAAACAATAGGGAAGAAATGTTTAAAAGGACTGATATAGAGCTTATGTATATGCAGGCCCTTCGCTGTGGATAAGCTTATGCAGCCCTCGTCAGCGCTGGACTGGGGACAACTTGAACCTGGTGTGTGTCCTGTGCTGTGGATGAATACAAGCTCTCAGCATCCTGTGGAGCCTTTACTGGCTTATCCACAGCGGCAGCCATGAACCGGTCATGCACCGATTTATGGGCAGACCTCAGGCAGGGTTATCAACAGAGCTCTGGAAGGGAGGGATGAGGATAGACAAGGCCTGCGTTGCACAGGCCTGGAACAGCAGACAGGAGATTACTTGCCGATGCAGAAGCTGGAGAAGATGCGGCCGAGCAGATCGTCGGAGCTGAAGGCACCGGTGATCTCACCGAGGACCTGCTGAGCCTGGCGCAGGTCCTCGGCCAACAGCTCGCCGGAGCCAGCGAGGGTGAGTTGGCGATAGCCGTGATCGAGGGCACTGGCGGCCCGTTGCAACGCGTCCAGATGGCGCCGCCGGGCGCTGAAGCCACCCTCGGTGGTCTGTTCGAAGCCCATGCAGGCCTTGAGGTGCTCGCGCAGGGCGTCGACGCCCTGACCATCGGTGGCGCTCAGGGCGATCTCGACCGGCTCGGTGATGGCCAAGAGTCCGGTGGCCTCGCCGGTGAGGTCGGCCTTGTTGCGGATCACCGTCAGCTTGTCCAGCGGCGGTCGGGTGCTGAGTAACTCAGGCCAGAGCGCCTGGGGATCCCGGGCTTCCGGGGCGCTGGCGTCGACCACCAGCAGCACCCGGTCGGCCGTAGCGATGGCGTCCAGGGCGCGCTGGACGCCGATCTGCTCCACGCGGTCGCTGGTATCGCGCAGGCCGGCGGTATCGACCACGTGCAGCGGCATGCCGTCGAGGTGGATATGTTCGCGCAGCACGTCGCGGGTGGTGCCGGCAATATCGGTGACGATAGCGGCTTCGCGCCCGGCCAGGGCGTTGAGCAGGCTCGACTTGCCGGCATTGGGTCGGCCGGCGATCACCACCGTCATGCCGTCGCGCAGCAGGGCGCCGCGATTGGCTTCGCGCTGGACGTCGCGTAATTCGGCCTGCACGCCCTCTAACAGTCCCTGCACCTTGCCGTCGGCGAGGAAATCGATCTCCTCTTCGGGAAAGTCGATGGCCGCCTCGACATAGATGCGTAGCTGGATCAACTGCTCGACCAGGCTCGCAACCCGGCGGGAAAACTCGCCCTGCAGCGAGCGCAGGGCATTGCGCGCCGCCTGTTCGGTGCTGGCTTCGATGAGATCGGCGATGGCCTCGGCCTGGGCCAGGTCGAGCTTGTCGTTGAGGAAGGCACGTTCGCTGAATTCACCGGGGCGGGCCAGGCGAGCGCCCTCTTCCAGGGTACGACGCAAGAGCAGATCGAGGATCACCGGTCCGCCGTGGCCCTGGAGTTCCAGTACGTCCTCGCCGGTGAAGGAATTCGGCCCGGGAAAGAACAGGGCGATGCCGGCGTCCAGCACGCTGCCGTCGGCGGCGAGGAAGTTGCCGTAGTGGGCATGTCGCGGCGGCAACTCGCGGCCGCAGATCGCCTTGGCCAGCGGGGCGGCCAGGGGCCCGGAGACGCGAACGATGCCGACGCCGCCGCGGCCGGTGGCGGTGGCGATGGCGGCGATGCTGTCGGAAGGCAGGGACATGACGATCCTCCAGAAAGCACGACGCCCCAATCAAGGGGCGTTGTGTGGATAAGGTGAGCGAGATCAGGCCTTCTTGCTGGCCGCCTCGATCTTCCGGGTAATGTACCACTGCTGCAGGATCGACAGGCAGTTGTTGACGATCCAGTACAGCACCAGACCGGCCGGGAACCACAGGAAGAAGAAGGTGAAGACGATGGGCATCATCTTCATCACTCGCGCCTGCATGGGATCCGGCGGTGCCGGGTTCAGCATCTGCTGCACGAGCATGGTGCCGCCCATGATGATCGGCAGGATGAAGTAGGGATCCTTGGCCGACAGGTCGGTGATCCAGAAGATCCAGGGCGACTGGCGCATCTCCACGCTTTCCAGCAACACCCAGTACAGCGCCAGGAATACCGGCATCTGCACCACGATGGGCAGGCAGCCACCCAGCGGATTGATCTTCTCCTTGCGGTACAGCTCCATCATCGCCTGGGACATCTTCTGGCGATCGTCACCGTACTGTTCCTTCAGCGCCTGCAGCCGCGGACCGACGGCGCGCATGCGCGCCATGGAGCGATAGCTGGCGGCGGACAGCGGGAAGAACAGCATCTTGATGATGATGGTCAGGACGATGATCGACCAGCCCCAGTTACCCAGGATGTTGTGGATATGTTGCAGCAGCCAGAAGATCGGCTGGGCGATGAACCACAGGAAGCCATAGTCGACGGTCAGTTCCAGACCCGGGGAGAGCATCTTGAGGTAGGCCTGGATCTTCGGCCCGGCATACAGGGTCAGGGCGGTCTGGGTCTCGCCACCCGGCGGCACGTTCAGCTGCGGACCGGTGAAGCCGATGATGTAGTTGCCCTGGCTATCCTTGCGGGTATAGATCTGGTGCTGCTGGTCCTTGTTCGGCACCCAGGCGGTGACGAAGTAGTGCTGCAGCCAACCGACCCAGCCGCCCTCCACGTTTTCCTGCAGGCGGTGCTTGTCCATGTCACTCATGGACACCTTGCGATAGGGCTCGCTCGGCGTCCCGACGGCGGCACCCAGGTAGGTGGACACGCCGGTGGCGGTGGTCGACGAGGGATCCTTGCTGTCATCGCGCTTGATCTGAGCGTAGAGCACGCCCTGCCAGGGCTTGTCGCTCTTGTTATCGATCAGGTAGCTGACCTGGATCTCATAGGCATCCGGGTTGATGCAAGCGATCTTCTTCTGGGCCTTTTCCACTGCGGTGCAATCGGTCTTCAGGCCGCGGTGGAAGGTGAATCTCTTGATGTAATCAACGCCATTGGCCTGGTACTTGAGATCCACCACCAGTTGCTGCTGGCCATCGGCGAGCACGTAGCTGGACTGGGGCGAACTGTACAGCGGGCGACCGGCGCTGTTGGCGTCGGGGCCGTTGGTACCGGTCAGACCGCTCTGCGCCAGGTAGAGGTGCCCGTTGCTGTTGTCGAACAGCGTGAAGGGCACGTCGGGATGATCCTGGCGCTGGGGATACTGCACCAGACCGAGCTGGACGATGTCGCCACCGCGGGGGTCGATGGCCAGATCCAGGACGTCGGTACGGACCTTGATGAGCGCGGTGCTCGGTTGGGCGGTCGCGTTATCCACCGGCGCAGCGGCCTTGGCTTCAGCCGGGACATCCGTGGGTACGTTGGGGGTGTCGCCCGGCAGGACGCTGGTTTGCGTCTTGGCCGTGGGCAATTCGGCCTGGCCGTAATCCTTGTTCCATTGGAAAACCATGGTGTAGGACACGATCGCCAGAGCGGCAATGAGTAGCGGGCGCTTGATATCCATGTTTACTCGGCCATCGAAGAGGTCGGGGCTGGGTTCTTTGCGGGAGGAACGGGATCGTATCCGCCTGGATGCCAGGGATGGCACCGGCACAGGCGCCGTGTGGTCAGCCAGCCACCACGCAGCAGACCGTGGCTCTCGATGGCTTCGAGGGCGTAACCGGAACAGGTCGGATAGAAACGACAGCGACTGGCCATCATGGGACTGATGGCATAACGGTAGAAGCGAATCAGCAGCAGGGCCGGTTTACGCATGAGCACCGTCGGGACTGTCGGTTGGCTGGACAACGGCCTTGGTCGCCTGGCGATTGAGGCGTTTCCACAGTTGCAGCAGTTGATCGTGCAATTCCGGATTGTCGACTTCGCCAAGTCCCTTGCGGGCGACGAAGACCAAATCGAAATTGCCGAGGCGGTCCTGATTCAGACGAAAGGAATCACGGATGACCCGCTTGATGCGATTGCGCTCGACGGAAAGCTTGACGCTTTTCTTGCCGATCACCAGTCCCAGGCGGGAATGGTCGAGCCCATTGGCATGGGCGAGCAGCAGCAGGTGCTTGCCGGATGCCTTGTGGGTGGGAGAGTCAAAGACCGTCTGGAACTGTTGGGAGCTCAGTAAGCGCCTGTCCCGACCGAAACCCTGACTCACCACCTGACCGGGCAATCAGATCGCCAGACGCTTGCGGCCTTTGGCACGGCGACGGGACAGAACCTGACGGCCGTTCTTGGTTGCCATACGAGCACGGAAACCGTGGACACGGGCGCGCTTCAGGGTGCTGGGTTGGAAGGTGCGTTTCATGGACTTTTACCTAGGTGTAAGCGGCAAGGCATGAGCGCCCCGCGCAAAGAGACCGGGGATTCTAGAGAAAGCCGCGGAACAGGTCAATTTCCAACCAGCGTCCATTGACAAGAGAACGCGTAAACAAAATCAACAGGTCAGAAGGTTTTAAAAGATGGTTGAAGTGAATATGTATGATGCAGCCGCTTTCTGTGGATAGATCGTGCCAGGGCAGATGGCCTCTGGCCGGAGCAAGGTCGGAAACTCTGTTTTCAACAGGTGGGGCAAGGGTGGCTAGCCTGAAGAGAGACTGTGGATAAATGGGGGGGTTACACACATCACGCTTATCCACAGCGAAAAACCGGTAGATGTCCAGAGAGGTCAGACGGCGTTATCCACAGAGCTGACGGTAGCCTGGGCTGGGCAAGGCGCACGCCTGGCTGTCGCGGGGAAACTGCGCGGTCATGTGGATAACCTGGGTGGGGAGGGATACAATGGGCGTTTGCTCATGGCCCGTCTGGGCCGCGAAAGTCCCGGGAGACGCTGTGTCGGTCGAACTCTGGCAACGTTGCGTGGATGTGCTGCGCGACGAGTTGCCCTCGCAACAATTCAATACCTGGATCCGGCCACTGCAGGTGGAAGCGGAAGGGGATGAGCTGCGGGTGTTCGCGCCCAACCGCTTCGTGCTCGATTGGGTCAACGAGAAATACCTGAGCCGGGTTCTCGAGTTGCTCGAGGAGCATGCCGACGACGGCATCGCCCCGGTGCTTTCCTTATTGATAGGCAGCAAGCGCAGCAACAAGCCGCGTCCGGCGCAGACGCCCAGCAGTCAAAGCACGCCGCTGCCGCCGCCGGTGCAGGCACCGCAGCCGATCCAGTCGGATATCGTCACTGCGGGTGTCGCCCTGGAAGACGTGACCGCGGAACTGGCCGAGGCCGACGAGCCGGCGGTCAAGACCGAACGCACCGTGCAGGTGGAAGGTGCGCTCAAGCACACCAGCTATCTCAACCGTACCTTCACCTTCGAGAACTTCGTCGAGGGTAAGTCCAACCAGCTGGCCCGCGCCGCGGCCTGGCAGGTGGCGGACAATCCCAAGCACGGTTACAACCCGCTCTTCCTTTATGGCGGCGTGGGTCTGGGTAAGACCCACCTGATGCATGCGGTGGGCAACCACCTGCTCAAGCGCAACCCGAACGCCAAGATCGTCTATCTGCATTCGGAGCGCTTCGTCGCCGACATGGTCAAGGCGCTGCAGCTCAACGCCATCAACGAATTCAAGCGCTTCTACCGCTCGGTGGATGCGCTGCTGATCGACGATATTCAGTTCTTCGCCCGCAAGGAGCGGTCGCAGGAAGAGTTTTTCCACACCTTCAATGCCCTGCTCGAAGGTGGACAACAGGTGATCCTCACCAGTGACCGCTATCCCAAGGAGATCGATGGCTTGGAAGAGCGACTCAAGTCGCGCTTCGGCTGGGGTCTCACCGTGGCGGTGGAACCGCCGGAGCTGGAGACGCGGGTGGCGATTCTGATGAAGAAGGCCGACCAGGCCAAGGTGGATCTGCCCCACGACGCCGCCTTCTTCATCGCCCAGCGCATCCGTTCCAACGTGCGCGAGCTGGAAGGCGCGCTCAAGCGGGTGATCGCCCACGCCCACTTCATGGGCCGCGACATCACCATCGAGTTGATCCGCGAATCGCTCAAGGATCTCTTGGCGCTGCAGGACAAGCTGGTCAGTATCGACAATATCCAGCGCACCGCGGCCGAGTACTACAAGATCAAGATCGCCGATCTGCTGTCCAAACGCCGCTCGCGTTCGGTAGCCCGGCCGCGGCAGGTCGCCATGGCGCTGTCCAAGGAATTGACCAACCACAGCCTGCCGGAAATCGGCGACGCCTTTGGCGGACGCGATCACACGACGGTGTTGCACGCCTGTCGCAAGATCGCCGAACTTCGGGAATCCGACGCGGATATCCGCGAGGATTACAAGAACCTGCTGCGTACCCTGACGACCTGACGGACGCGGCTCTGGCAAGGACCTGACCATGCATTTCACCATTCAACGCGAAGCCCTGTTGAAACCGCTGCAGCTGGTGGCCGGTGTCGTGGAACGTCGGCAAACGCTGCCGGTGCTGTCCAACGTACTCCTGGTCGTGGAAGGCCAGCGCCTGTCGCTGACCGGTACCGACCTGGAAGTCGAGCTGGTTGGCCGGGTCGAGTTGGAAGAAGCCGCCGAGGCCGGCGAGATCACCGTGCCGGCGCGCAAGCTGATGGACATCTGCAAGAGTCTGCAGCCCGATGCGCTGATCGACATCCGCACCGAAGAGCAGAAGCTGCTGATCCGTTCCGGGCGTAGTCGCTTCACCCTGTCCACCCTGCCGGCGAATGACTTCCCCACCGTGGAGGAAGGCCCGGGCTCGCTGAAGTTCAGCATTCCCCAGGGCCGCCTGCGTCGCCTGATCGAGCGTACCGGCTTCGCCATGGCCCAGCAGGACGTACGTTACTACCTCAACGGCATGCTCCTGGAAGCCAGCACCGGGCGCCTGCGCGCCGTGGCCACTGACGGTCACCGCCTGGCCATGTGCATGCTGGAGGCCGAGGTGGAACAGGCTGAGAAGCACCAGGTGATCGTGCCGCGCAAGGGCATCCTGGAACTGTCGCGCCTGCTCACCGAGCCGGAAGAGCCAGTCAACGTGGTCCTGGGTCAGCACCATATCCGTGCCACCACTGGTGACTTCACCTTCACCTCCAAGCTGGTGGACGGCAAGTTCCCCGACTACGAGCGGGTACTGCCGCGCCATGGCGACAAGCTGGTGCTGGGCGAACGCCAGCATCTGCGCGAGGCCTTCAGCCGTACCGCTATCCTCTCCAACGAGAAGTACCGCGGGATTCGCCTGCAGCTGGAAAACGGCTTCATGAAGATCCAGGCCAACAACCCGGAGCAGGAAGAGGCCGAGGAAGAGCTGCAGGTCGACTACGACGGTGGCAGCCTGGAGATCGGTTTCAACGTCAGCTACCTGCTCGACGTGCTGGGCGTGATGACCACCGACCAGGTGCGCATCACCCTGTCCGATTCCAGCAGCAGTGCGCTGTTGCAAGAGGCGGGCAACGACGATTCCTCCTATGTCGTGATGCCGATGCGCCTCTGATCGACTGTCGATGACGCTGATCCGCTTCAACGCCGACCGCCTGCGCAATCTGCAGGCGGTCGCGCTTCAGCCCTCGCCGCGGGTCAACTTGCTGCATGGCGCCAACGGTAGCGGCAAGACCAGCCTGCTCGAAGCCATCCACCTGCTGGGACTCGCGCGTTCCTTTCGCAGTACCAAGCTGGCGCCGGTCATCCAGCACGAGCAGGCCAGTTGCACGGTGTTCGGCCAGGTGCGGCTGCCGGGTGGGCAGGATTGCAACCTGGGCATCCAGCGCGAGCGCGGTGGCGACTACCAGATCCGCATCAACGGCGAGAATGCCCGCAGTGCGGCACAGTTGGCCGAGGTGCTGCCGCTGCAACTGATCAACCCGGACGGCTTCCGTCTGCTGGAGGGTAGCCCCAAGATCAGACGGCAGTTTCTCGACTGGGGAGTGTTCCACGAGGAACAGCGTTTCCTGCCACTGTGGCAACGCCTGCAAAAGGCGCTCAGGCAGCGAAATCACTGGCTCAGACGTGGTAAAATCGACCCTGCGGCCCAGGCTGCCTGGGATCAGGAACTGGCCCTGGCCAGCGCCGAAATCGATGGTTTTCGCCAGGCCTATATCCAGCGCCTGAAGCCGGAATTCACCGCGGTGCTGGCCGAGCTTATCCAGCTCGACGGTCTGACCTTAAGTTACTACCGCGGCTGGGATCGCGAGCGCGATTTGCGTGAGGTGCTGGCGGACAGTCTGGCGCGGGATCTGCAGCTGGGACATACCCAGGCCGGTCCGCAGCGAGCCGATCTGCGGATTCGCATCGGCAATCACAATGCGGCGGACATCCTGTCGCGCGGCCAGCAGAAGCTGGTGGTGTGCGCCTTGCGCATCGCCCAGGGCCGGCTGGTCAACCAGGTCAAGCGAGGCCAGTGCGTCTATCTCATCGACGATTTGCCTTCGGAACTGGACGAGGGACACCGGCTGGCCTTGTGCCGGCTGCTGGAGGCACTGGAGTGCCAAGTCTTTATCACCTGTGTCGAGCGCGAGACGCTACAGGCCGCCTGGCGGCCGGAGACAGAGGTCAGCGTGTTCCACGTGGAACACGGCCATATCAAGCAGACCCACACTAGCGGGAGCCAAGCATGAGCGAGACCAATACCTACGACTCTTCCAGCATCAAGGTGCTGAAGGGACTGGATGCCGTGCGCAAGCGCCCCGGCATGTACATCGGTGACACCGATGACGGCACCGGCCTGCACCACATGGTCTTCGAAGTGGTGGACAACTCCATCGACGAGGCCCTGGCCGGTTTCTGCAGCGAAATCAGCATCACCATCCACATGGATGAATCCATCACCGTGCGCGACAACGGCCGTGGCATCCCGGTGGATATCCACAAGGAAGAAGGCGTCTCGGCAGCCGAGGTCATCATGACCGTGCTGCACGCCGGCGGTAAGTTCGACGACAACACCTACAAGGTGTCCGGTGGCCTGCACGGCGTGGGCGTCTCGGTGGTGAATGCCCTGTCCGAAGAGCTGCGGCTGACCATTCGCCGCGCCGGCCAGGTGTGGGAGCAGGTCTATGTGCACGGCGTGCCCCAGGCCCCCCTGGCAGTGATCGGCGAGACCGACAGCACCGGTACCCAGGTGCACTTCAAGCCCTCGGCCGCGACCTTCAACAACATCCAATTCAGCTGGGACATCCTGGCCAAGCGGATCCGCGAGCTGTCCTTCCTCAACTCGGGCGTTGGCATCCTCTTGCGTGACGAGCGTACCGGCAAGGAAGAGCTGTTCAAGTACGAAGGCGGCCTGCGTGCCTTCGTCGACTACCTGAACACCAACAAGAGTGCGGTGAACCAGGTGTTCCATTTCCAGGTGCAGCGCGAAGACGATGGCGTCGGCGTGGAAGTGGCCCTGCAGTGGAACGACAGCTTCAACGAGAACATCCTCTGCTTCACCAACAACATCCCGCAGCGCGACGGCGGCACCCACCTGGCCGGCTTCCGCTCGGCGCTGACGCGTAACCTGAACAACTACATCGAGGCCGAGGGCCTGGCGAAGAAGTTCAAGGTCGCCACCACCGGTGACGATGCCCGCGAAGGCCTGACCGCCATCATCTCGGTCAAGGTGCCGGATCCCAAGTTCTCCTCCCAGACCAAGGACAAGCTAGTCTCTTCCGAGGTGAAGACCGCGGTGGAACAGGAGATGGGCAAGCATTTCTCCGATTTCCTGCTGGAGAACCCCAACGAAGCCAAGGCGGTGGTCGGCAAGATGATCGACGCGGCGCGCGCTCGTGAGGCGGCGCGCAAGGCGCGGGAGATGACCCGCCGCAAGGGCGCCCTGGACATCGCCGGCTTGCCGGGCAAGCTGGCGGACTGCCAGGAGAAGGACCCGGCGCTGTCCGAACTCTACATCGTGGAGGGTGACTCCGCCGGTGGTTCGGCCAAGCAGGGCCGCAACCGGCGCACCCAGGCGATCCTGCCGCTCAAGGGCAAGATCCTCAACGTGGAGAAGGCGCGCTTCGACAAGATGCTCTCTTCCCAGGAAGTGGGCACCCTGATCACCGCGCTGGGCTGCGGTATCGGTCGCGAAGAATTCAACATCGACAAGCTGCGCTACCACAACATCATCATCATGACCGATGCTGACGTTGACGGTTCGCACATCCGTACCCTGCTGCTGACCTTCTTCTTCCGCCAGATGCCGCTGTTGATCGAGCGTGGCTACATCTACATCGCCCAGCCGCCGCTGTACAAGGTGAAGCGCGGCAAGCAGGAGCAGTACATCAAGGACGACGAGGCGATGGAGGAATACCTGACCCAGACCGCCCTCGAGGAAGCCAGCCTGCACGTCAACGAGAACGCCCCGGGCCTGTCCGGCGTGGAACTCGAGAAGCTGGTGAACAACTATCGCCAGGTGATGAAGACCTTCAAGCGGCTGTCGCGCCTCTACCCGGCCGACATCAGCGAGCACCTGCTGTACCTGCCCCGCGTGGGCCTGGAGCAGCTGGGCGATGAAGCCGCCATGCGCCAGTGGCTGGCCGGCTTCGAGGCGCGCCTGAAGGGCGCCGAGCGCAATGGCACCACCTATACCATCAGCCTGCGCGAGGATCGCGAGCGCAGCCTGTGGCTGCCGGAAGTCGAGACCCGCGCCCATGGCCTGTCCAGCTACGTTACCTTCAACCGGGACTTCTTCGGCAGCAACGATTACCGCCTGGTGACCGAACTGGCCGCCCAGCTGGACAACCTGCTGGAAGAAGGTGCCTACGCCAAGCGCGGCGAACGCCGGCGTCCGGTCAGCACCTTCAAGGAAGCCTGGGAATGGCTGATGAACGAGACCAGCAAGAGATTCAACATCCAGCGCTATAAGGGCCTGGGTGAGATGAATCCGGATCAGCTGTGGGAAACCACCATGGACCCGAACGTGCGCCGCATGCTGAAGGTAACCATTGAGGACGCTATCGCCGCCGATCAGATCTTCAACACCCTGATGGGGGATCAGGTGGAGCCGCGGCGCGACTTCATCGAGAGCAATGCCCTGGCGGTTTCCAACCTCGACGTCTGATCGACAACTGTTATGCACAAGCCCCGCGATGCGGGGCTTTTTTTGTGGAAAACATTTGCGCTAGATCCTGTTGCCGGTTCGTTCCCTGCTAGGCAACGCCATTCATCTTATAGCCAGACGTTCTGTGGATATTTTTGCTCAGTGCCTTTTGCCGACATCCTTCGCTGCAGACAAAGAGGCCGTGCCATGCGGCATAGAGACACAGGCTATAAGGGTAGGCCCTGTGGATAAGCCTGGGAATAAGCTTGCCGGTACTTGTGGGTTTCCCGGTATGCGCGCTAGCGACCACCGATCTGGGATCGCGGGAATGGACACAAGAGCTGTGGATAAGTCTGTGGGAAAACGGAGGAAAACCAGAGCAAACGCCAGGCCCTTGCGGCCTGGCGATCAGGCCACGCAGCGCTGGTCGGGGTTGGCGCCAGTCTTGGGTGCGAGGGCTGCTTCGATGAAGGCGAAGCAACGGGCGTTGAGGTCGACGATGGCACGTGGATCCTGGCCCTGGGGATGGAGCAGCGGGCCGATGGTGACCTTGATGGTGCCGGGCGACTTGATCCAGGAGCGATTCGGCCAATAGGCGCCGGCATCGTGGGCGATGGGCAGGATGGGTACGTTCAGGCTGCAGGCCAGGGCAGCGCCACCCCGGGAGAACTTGCCCATCTGGCCGTGATCGATGCGGGTGCCCTGGGGGAAGATCAGCACCCAGCAGCCCTGGGCCAGATAGCGACCGCCCTGCTCGGTCAATTGCTGCAGGGCCAGCTTGCCGTTGTCACGGTCGATGGCGATGGGCTTGAGCAGGGAGAAGGCCCAGCCGAAGAAGGGAATCCGTAGTAGTTCGCGCTTGATCACCTGGGAGGTGGGCTCGAACTGGGCGGAGAGAAAGAAAGTTTCCCAGGTGCTCTGGTGGTTGGCCACGATCACGCAGGGCTGCGCTGGGACGTTTTCCAAGCCTTCGATTTCGTAGCGGATGCCACAGATGACCTTGGCCAGCCAGACGGCGAAACCCGTCCAGGCCTTGACCACCAGTCGATAGCGGGCGCGATAGGCCAGGAAAGGCGCGATCAGCAGGCTGACACAGGACCAGAGGATGCCGCTGGTGCCCAGCAGCAGATAGAACAGCAGAGTACGCAAGAGCCGCATCAGGGCGCTTCCTCCAGCAGGTGATCGGCCACCGCGGCCAGGTCGGCGAAGACCCGGGTACCGGATGGCAAAGGCTTGGCCAGGGTGCGCTCGCCCTTGCCGGTACGTACCAGGTAAGGCGTGCAGCCCAGGGCCACGCCGGCTTCCAGGTCGCGCAGGCTGTCGCCGACCACCGGCACGCCGGTCAGCTCGTTGCGACCATAGTGGTCGGCGATGGCGCGAAACAGGCCGGGCAGCGGCTTGCGGCAATCGCAGGCCACTTCCGGGCCATGGGGACAGTGCAGGATCAGGTCGACCCGACCGCCCTCCTCCGCCAGCAGTCGCTGCAGTTTCTCGTGCATGGCCGCCAGGTCGTCTGTCGTGAAGTAACCACGCGCCAGACCCGACTGGTTGGTGGCCACGGCCACCTGCCAGCCGGCCCGGTTCAGTCGGGCGATGGCCGCGAGGCTGCCGGGTAGCGGTTGCCACTGCTCGGCGCTGCGCACGTAGTCATCGGAATCGACATTGATGACACCGTCGCGGTCCAGCACGATCAACTTCATGCCCTAGCCCAGCACCGAGATATCGGCGATGCCGAGGAACAGGCCACGCAGATGGGCGAGCAGCGCATAGCGATTGGCGCGGACGCGTTCGTCCTCGGCGTTGACCAGCACCTCGTCGAAGAAGGCATCCACCGGCGCGCGCAGGCTGGCCAGGCGTTCCAGGGCTTCGCGATAGCGGCGGGTTGCGGCCAGGGGGGCGGCGTCCTGCTCGGCGGCGGCGATGGCCGCGGCCAGGGTGCGCTCGGCGTCGGTCTCGAACAGCGCGGCATCGGCCTGGGTCGCGACCTGGCCTTCGAACTTGCCGAGCAGGTTGGAAACGCGCTTGTTGGCGGCGGCCAGGGCTTCGGCTTCGGGCAGGCGACGGAAGGCCTGCACGGCCTGGACGCGCTGGTCGAAGTCCAGTGCCGAGGCCGGACGCAGGGCGCGCACGGCCAGGTAGGCGGCGGTATCGACGCCTTCGTCTTCGTAGCGGGCGCGCAGGCGATCGAAGATGAAGTCCAGCACCTGCTCTTGCAGACCTTCGGCCTTGACCCGCTCGCCATAGCCGGCGATAGCGAAGGCGACGGCCGCTGGCAGATCCAGCTCCAGACCCTTCTCGATGAGGATGCGCAACACGCCCAGGGCCTGGCGACGCAGGGCGAAGGGGTCCTTGCTGCCGGTGGGCAGCATGCCGATGCCGAAAATGCCGACCAGGGTGTCGAGTTTGTCGGCCAGGGCCACGGCGGCACCGGTCAGGGTTTGTGGCAGTTCGGCGCCGGCGCCGCGGGGCATGTACTGCTCGTTGAGCGCCAGGGCCACGTCCTCGGCCTCGCCGCCCTTCTTGGCGTAGTAATAGCCGGCGATGCCCTGCATTTCGGGGAATTCACCGACCATCTCGGTGGCTAGGTCGCACTTGGCCAGGATGCCGGCGCGGCGGGCGCGCTCGGCGTCACCGCCGATACCTTCGGCGATGAAGGCGGCCAGGGCGGCGACGCGCAGGGCCTTGTCGTAGACGGTGCCGAGCTGGGCCTGGAAGACCACGTTCTTCAGCCGCTCGTTGAAGCTTTCCAGCGGCTGCTTCTGGTCCTGCTTGAAGAAGAACTCGGCGTCGGTGAGGCGCGGGCGCACCACCTTCTCGTTGCCGGCGACGATCTGCGCCGGGTCCTTGCTTTCCAGGTTGGTCACGGTGATGAAACGCGGCAAGAGCTTGCCCTGGGCGTCCAGCAGGCAGAAGTACTTCTGGTTGTCCTGCATGGTGGTGATGAGGGCTTCCTGGGGCACTTCGAGGAAGCGTTCCTCGAAGGCGCAGACCAGCGGCACCGGCCACTCCACCAGGGCGGTCACCTCGTCCAGCAGCGCGGGCGGCACCACGGCACTGCCCTGCTCCGCGGCGGCCAATTCGGCCACGCGGGTCTCGATGAGTTGGCGGCGCTCGGCGAAGTCGGCCAGCACATGGGCGGCGCGCAGGTCGGCGGCGTAGTTGGCCGGCGCGCTGATGCGCACCGCATCGGGATGGTGGAAGCGGTGGCCACGGGATTCGCGCCCGGCACGGCGGGTGAGGATCTCGCAGTCGATGACCTCGTCACCCAGCAGCATCACCAGCCACTGGGTCGGACGCACGAATTCCTCGCGGCGGGCGGCCCAGCGCATGCGCTTGGGAATCGGCAGCTCGGCCAGGGAAGCTTCGACGATACCGGGCAGCAGGCTGGCCGCCGGCTGGCCGGGAATGCTCTGGGAGAATCTCAGCTTGGGACCGCTGCGGTCGATGGCGCTGATGTCGACGCCGCACTTGCGGGCGAAGCCCAGGGCCGCCTGGGTCGGCTGGCCGTCGGCGCCAAAGGCGGCCTGGACCGGCGGGCCGTCCAGGTTGACGCTACGCTCGGGCTGCTGGGTCTGCAGGGCCTCGACCAGCACCGCCAGGCGGCGCGGCGCGGCATAGGCGCGGGCGCTGGCGTAACCGAGACCAGCCTGCTTGAGGCCCTTCTCAATGCCGGCGAGGAAGCTGTCACCCAGGGTCTTGAGCGCCTTGGGTGGCAGTTCTTCGGTACCCAGCTCGACCAGGAAATCTAGGTTGGTGCTCATTATTCGCCCTCCTTGAGCAGCGCCTGGACATCGTCGCGGCCGAGGACCTCGTCACGCAGCTCGGGGGTGGCCAGCGGGAAGCCCAGGCGGGCACGGGCCTTGAAGTAGCCCTGGGCCACGCTGCGGGCCAGGGTGCGCACGCGCAGGATGTAGCGCTGGCGCTCGGTCACCGAGATGGCGCGGCGGGCGTCCAGCAGGTTGAAGGTGTGGGAGGCCTTGAGCACCATCTCGTAGGTGGGCAGCGGCAGGTCCAGGACGATCAGGCGATTGGCCTCGGACTCGTAGAAGTCGAACAGCTCGAACAGCTTGGGCACGTTGGCGTGCTCGAAGTTGTAGGTGCTCTGCTCCACCTCGTTCTGATGGAAGACGTCGCCGTAGGTCACGGTGCCGAAGGGGCCATCGGCCCAGATCAGGTCGTAGACCGAGTCCACGCCCTGCAGGTACATGGCCAGGCGCTCGAGGCCATAGGTGATCTCGCCGGTCACCGGATAGCACTCCAGGCCGCCGGCCTGCTGGAAGTAGGTGAACTGGGTGACTTCCATGCCATTGAGCCAGATTTCCCAGCCCAGACCCCAGGCGCCGAGGGTCGGCGATTCCCAGTTGTCCTCGACGAAGCGCACGTCGTGCACCAATGGGTCCAGGCCGATAGCGGCCAGGGAGCCCAGGTAGAGTTCCTGGAAGTTGTCCGGATTGGGCTTCAACACCACCTGGAACTGGTAATAGTGCTGCAGGCGATTGGGGTTCTCGCCGTAGCGGCCGTCGGTGGGGCGGCGGCTGGGCTGCACATAGGCGGCGTTCCAGGTCTCCGGACCGATGGCGCGCAGGAAGGTGGCGGTGTGGAAGGTACCGGCGCCGACTTCCATGTCATAGGGCTGGAGTACCACGCAGCCCTGCTCGGCCCAGTATTGCTGCAAGGCCAGGATCAAGTCTTGGAAGGTGCGCACGGTGGGCTTGGACTGGCTCACGAAAGATACCCGTTCGGCTGCGACGAAAAGCCGAGGAGTATAGCCGAAAGCCGGGGGTGACCGCATGGGGCTTGTGGGGCTGCCCGGCGGTATTTGGCAGGGATCGCGGCCATGGGCCGCTCCTACGAAAGCCTCACCTCCGTAGGAGCGGTCGCATCGGCGAACCGCGATGGCCGCGATACGTGTGTGACCCGTTGGTAGTGTGGAAAACCGCCTGGGAGAGGAGTCATCGCTGTCATGGCGGTCCGCCGATGAGTCCGTTGGACTCGTCTCCCGGACCAAGCAATTGCGCTAAGGTATCGCCTTCCGCCCTCGTCCGAGTCGTCGCCATGCCGCGTTGTTTCTGGTGCACCGCCGATCCGTTGTACATCGACTACCACGACCGTGAATGGGGCGTGCCCCAGCGCGATCCGGCGGTGCTTTTCGAATTCCTCTTGCTGGAAGGCTTCCAGGCGGGCCTGTCGTGGATCACCGTGCTGAAGAAGCGCGAACGCTATCGCGAGGTCTTGCATGGCTTCGACCCGGAGCGGCTGGCGCGCCTGACCGATGCGGAGATCGAGGCGCTGATGCAGGACCCGGGCATCATCCGCAATCGCGCCAAGCTGCGTGCCGCTCGGCAGAACGCCCAGGCCTGGCTCAGGCTGGAAGATCCCTCCGGCTGGCTGTGGTCCTTCGTCGGGGGTGTACCCAAGCTCAATCATTTCCGCGACCGTAGCGAGGTACCGGCCATCACCCCGGAAGCCGAGGCCATGAGCAAGGCGCTCAAGAAGGCCGGTTTCACCTTCGTCGGGCCGACCATCTGCTACGCCTTCATGCAGGCCATGGGTCTGGTGATGGACCACACTCTCGATTGCGACCGCCATGGAGACTTGGCTCAGCCGTCGGCACGGACGCATGAATAGCTGAATGTATAGCTGTCAGCTTGGGCCGACCTTACGTTTTCTTAACGTTTCCATGGCCTGTAGACGGTAAACTGTCAGGATATTCAGACGGGAGACCCTCTCTTGGAAAGATTCAAAGGCGCGCTGATGATCGCCTTCCTGCGCCTTTTCGCCCTGCTGCCCTGGCCCCTGGTGCAGCGCCTGGGTGGATTCATCGGCTGGTGCATGTGGAAGCTGCCGACCCGCGCCAGCAAGGTCACCCGCATCAATCTCGCCCACTGTTTTCCCGAACTCGATGCTGCCGGCCTTGAGCGGCTGTCGCGCGAGTGCCTGCGCGGCATCGGCAAGACCCTGACCGAGAGCGCCTGCGCCTGGATCTGGTCGCCGCAACGCTCCCTGGGCCTGGTGCGCGAGGTGGAAGGCATGGACGTGTTGCAGGAAGCCCTGGCGTCCGGCGATGGCGTGGTGGGCATCACCAGCCACCTGGGCAACTGGGAGCTGCTCAACCACTTCTACTGCTCCCACGCCAAACCGATCATCTTCTACCGCCCGCCCAAGCTGAAGGCGGTGGACGAGTTGCTCAAGCGCCAGCGGGTGCAACTGGGCAACCGGGTGGCGCCCTCCACCCCGGAAGGCATCATCAGCGTGATCAAGGAAGTCCGCCGCGGTGGCGCCGTGGGCATTCCCGCCGATCCCGAGCCGAGTCGCAGTGCCGGCCTCTTCGTACCCTTTCTCGGCACCACCGCTCTGACCAGCAAGTTCGTGCCCTCGCTGCTGGCCCGTGGCAAGGCCCGCGGGGTGTTCTTCCATGCGGTACGCCTGGACGACGGCAGCGGCTACAAGGTGATCCTGGAAGCGGCGCCCCCGGCCATGTACGACCCGGATCCCGAGGTCGCGGTGGCGGCCATGAGCGAGGTGCTGGCGGGCTACGTACGGCGCTATCCGACCCAGTACATGTGGAGCATGAAGAGGTTCAAGAATCGCCCGGATGGCGAGACGAAGTGGTACTGAACCCAGGCGATCCGCGTCCTTGAGCCCCGCTCCTCCAGGATTGGGCTGAAGGGCTGCAGTGCGTGCACCGGCGCTCGCAGGCTGATCGCTCGGCGGTCCGCCGGAACCGTTCGGCAGTCGTACGGCTGACAGTCATCCGCCTTTGCTGGAAGCTGCCTGGACCTCAGGGAGCCTATATTCAGGGAGCCTATATTCAGGGAGTCAGGCGATGAATTCGCGCGACCAGCGCCACCACACCCGTACCCCCCTCAAGTGCCGGCTCTGGATCGCCTATCCGGATGGCGAGATCGTGGGCGAGACGCGTGACCTGTCCGATGGCGGCGTCTATGTGGTGCATCCCGAGCTGGCCCGCTTGCCGCGCGGGACCCGGGTGGTCGGCCAGGTGCTGGATCTGCCCATGGAGGCGCCCAAGGTAGCCATGGAGGTCATGCGCACTGACAGCGAGGGGGCTGGCCTCAGATTCCTGCGCGATCAGGACTGAGCACGCCGCGCCAGCCGCTTGAGAAAGACCGTCATTTCCTTTTCCGCCTGCTTGTCGCCCTTGGCCTGGGCGGCCTCCAGACCCCGCGTCCAGGCGCTCTCCGCTGCGGCCAGATCGCCGCTGCCTTCGTGGGCCTTGCCCAGCAGTTTCCAGGCCGCCGAATACGTCGGATCGAACTCCACGCAGCGGGCCAGGTGCTCGACCGCCCGCTCCGGCTCGCCGGCATCCAGATAACCCTTGCCCAAGCCGAATCTCAGCAGGGCGTTGTCCTGGCCGCGGGCGAGCATCTTCTCCAGGGATTCGAGCATGGCGGAATTCCTACTTGGCGATCTTGATCAACTTGCCGTAATAGAAGCCGTCGTGGCCTTCCGCCTGCGGCAGCAACTGGCGGCCATGGGCTTGAGCGATCCCCCAGGGCGCGGGGATGTCCAGTTCGCGGGCGCCCGACGTGCGGGCGAGGAAGGCGGCGAGGTTGTCGCTGTTCTCTTCCGGCAGTACCGAACAGGTGGCATAGAGCAGGATGCCGCCCACTTCCAGGGTCGGCCAGAGGGCGTCGAGCAATTCGCCCTGCAGCTGCACCAGGGGCGGGATGTCGGCGGCCTGGCGGGTCAGCTTTATGTCCGGATGGCGGCGGATCACCCCGGTGGCGCTGCAGGGTGCGTCCAGCAGGATGCGCTGGAAGGGCTTGCCGTCCCACCAGTCGGCCACGGCGCGGCCATCGGCGGCCAGGGTACGGGCCGCGAGGCCCAGGCGGGCGAGATTCTGTTCGACGCGTTGCAGCCGCCCGGCATCGGCGTCCAGCGCCACCACCTCGGCCAGACCCGGTTCGCGTTCCAGCAGGTGACAGGTTTTGCCGCCCGGCGCCGCGCAGGCGTCCAGTACCCGTTGGCCAGGCGCCAGCTCCAGCAACTCGGCGGCCAGCTGGGCGGCTTCGTCCTGCACGCTCAAGCGACCCGCGGCGAAACCCGGCAGGGCGGTGACGTCCTGGGGCTGCAACAGACGGATGCCGTCGGCGCTGAAGGTGCAGGGCACGGCCTCGATACCGGCGGCAGCCAGCTCGGCCAGATAGGCGTCGCGACTGCCCTGGCGCCGATTGACCCGGAGGATCAGCGGCGGATGCAGGTTGTTCGCGGCGGCTATGGCTTCCCAGAGTTCCGGCCAGCGCGCCTTGAGGGCTTTCTGCAGCCAGCGCGGATGGGCCAGGCGCGCCGCCGGGTCGTGTTCCAGGGCTGGCAGCAGGCTGTCGTATTCACGCTGGGCGCGGCGCAGCACGGCGTTGAGCAGGCCCTTGGCCGAGGATTTCTTCAGTTTGTCGACGCAGCCCACCGTCTCGCCGATGGCGGCATGGGCCGGGATGCGGGTGTAGAACAGCTGGTAGAGACCGATCAGCAGCAGGGCTTCGAGATCCCGGTCACCGGCCTTGAACGGCTTTTGCAGCAGCTTTTCCGCCAGCAGCGACAGCCGCGGTTGCCAGCGGGCGGTACCGAAGGCCAGGTCCTGGGCCAGGGCGCGATCCCGTGGCTCCACCTTGGCCAGTTGCTCGGGCAGGCTGCTGCCCAGGGAGGCACGGCCGGCAAGCACCGCCGCCAGGGCGCGGGTCGCCGCCAACCGCGGATTCATAGGCCCAGCACCTGGCCGGGGGCGAAGCGCTCGCGACGGGCATTGTAGAGATCGGCGAAGGCCAGGGGTTTGCCGCCGGGCAGTTGCAGCCGGGTCAGGCGCAGGGCGCCCTCGCCGCAGGCGATCAGCAGGCCGCTGCGATCGGCATCGAGCACCATGCCGGGCACGCCGTGGCCCTCAGCCAATTCCGCACTCCAGACCTTGAGCGGCTCACCGGCCAGGGCGGTGTGGCACAGTGGCCAGGGATCGAAGGCGCGGATACGGCGTTCCAGTTCCGCAGCCGGCCGGCCCCAGTCCAGGCGTGCCTCGTCCTTGTTCAGTTTATGGGCGTAGGTCGCCAGGTCATCGTTCTGGACTTCACCGTGCAGGCTGCCATCGGCCAGACCGGGCAGGGCCGCGACCACGGCGGCGGCGCCCAGGGCAGCCAGGCGATCATGCAGGCTGCCACCGGTATCCTCGGCGGTGAGCGCCGTAGTCACCTTGCTCAGCATCGGCCCGGTATCCAGACCGGCTTCCATGCGCATCACGGTGACGCCGGATTCGGCATCGCCCGCCTCCAGCGCGCGCTGGATGGGCGCCGCGCCGCGCCAACGCGGCAACAGCGAGGCATGGCTGTTGATGCAACCCAGCCGCGGGATATCCAGCACCGCCTGGGGCAGGATCAGCCCGTAGGCCACCACCACCAGCAGATCGGGCTCCAGCGCCGCCAGGGTGGCCTGGGCCGCGGGATCGCGCAGGGTCGGCGGCTGCTCGACGGGGATGCCATGGGCCAGGGCCAGTTGCTTGACCGGACTCATGGCCAGCTTCTGGCCGCGCCCGGCGGGGCGGTCGGGCTGGGTGTAGACGGCGGCGATGGGATAGCCGGAGTCGATCAGCGCCTGCAGATGCACGGCGGCGAATTCCGGGGTTCCGGCGAAGACGAGGCGAAGGGATCTGGACATGGCGGACCTGGCGGAAAGGGCGAGCGGCGGACGCCGATGACGCCGTCCGCCAGGGCGATCAGGCCTTGTGGCGCTGCTGCTTTTCGAGCTTCTTCTTGATGCGGTCGCGTTTGAGCGGCGACAGGTAGTCGACGAACAGCTTGCCGTCGAGGTGGTCGATCTCATGCTGGATGCACACCGCCAGCAGGCCGTCGCACTCCAGCTCGAAGGGTTTGCCGTCGCGGTCCAGGGCTTTCACCCGGACCCGCTCGGGGCGGCAGACCTTTTCATAGAAGCCGGGGATCGACAGGCAGCCTTCCTGGTACTCGCCCAGTTCCTGGGTGAGCGGTTCGGCTTCCGGGTTGATGAAGACCAGCGGCTCGCTCTTTTCTTCGCTGACGTCGATCACCACCAGACGCCGATGGACGTTGACCTGGGTGGCGGCCAGGCCGATGCCAGGCGCTTCGTACATGGTCTCGAACATGTCGTCGATGGTCTGGCGCAGGGCATCGTCCACCGTGGCAATGGGCTTGGCGACGGTGCGCAGGCGGGGATCGGGAAATTCGAGGATGTCTAGGATCGCCATGGCGTTGAGGGCACTTGTGGAATACAGTCAAGGGGCGCTGCTAAGATGCCGCAGCGTTGTATCCACCCCGCTCGGGATAGCTCCAGAGGGTGGATGACGTCGGTCGACGGGGATGAGCGCCTGCGCTGCCCGGGCCGACGAAAACAGCGCTCAGGGCACGACTGGGGCGATTCCCCGACGTTTGCGTGAAGACGGTTCTTCAAGGCTAAGAGTGTAAAGGGATTCGGCGCATGAGGAAATCTTTGTTCGCCCTGCTGCTGGTCGCAGCGGGCGCCCTGCAGTCGGCGTATGCAGCTGTCACCCTGCGCCCGGATCACCCCGACAGCTACACGGTGGTACGCGGCGACACCCTCTGGGACATCTCCGGCAAGTTTCTGAGCAAGCCCTGGGAATGGCCGGAGATCTGGCAGGCCAATCCGCAGATCAAGAATCCCAACCTCATCTATCCTGGCGATACGCTGGTGCTGAGCTATGTCGATGGCCAGCCACGCCTGCAGCTCAACCGCGGCGCCTCGCGCGGGACCATCAAGCTGTCGCCTACGGTGCGCAGCACGCCCATCACCGAAGCCGTCCCGGCCATTCCGCTGGAAGCGGTGAACAGCTTCCTGCTGCAGAACCGTGCCTTCGACGCGGTGGAGCAGTTCCAGCGCGCGCCCTATGTGGTGGCCGGCAATGCCGAGCGCGTGGTGAGTGGTGCCGGCGACCGCATCTATGTGCGCGGCAAACTGCAGCCGGGGGTGTCCGCCTTCGGCATCTATCGGCAGGGCAAGACCTATGTCGATCCCAAGACCGGCGCCTTCCTCGGCATCAATGGCGACTTCATCGGCAGTGCCAATCTGGTCGCCCAGGAAGGCGATATCGCCACCCTCAGGCTGACCCGGACCAACCAGGAGGTCCGTATCGGCGACCGGCTCTTCCCCACCGAAGAGCGGCTGGTGAATTCCTCCTTCATGCCCAGCGCGCCGGATCGCCCGATCAGTGGCCTGATTCTCGACGTGCCCCGGGGGGTGACCCAGGTGGGTCAATTCGATGTGGTGACCCTGAACAAGGGCGCGCGCGATGGCCTGGTGGAAGGTAACGTGCTGGCGGTCTACAAGACCGGCGAAACGGTACGTGACCGCATCACCGGCGAGCAGGTGAAGATTCCCGATGAGCGTGCCGGCTTGCTGATGGTGTTCCGCACCTACGACAAGATCAGCTACGGCCTGGTCCTGCTGGCGACGCGGCAGTTGTCGATCATGGACAAGGTGCGCAACCCCTAAGCGCTTTCTGCAGGTCGCCAGGACGGCGACCTTCGACTCTCAAGGACGACACCCATGGCTAGCCTCTCCCCCGCCGAGCAGGAAGCTCGGCTCCGTCTGCACGCCCTGCCGGAGATCGGCGCGGTGCGTCACCGGCTGTTGTTGCAGGCGTTTGGCAGCGCCGCCGCGGCCCTCAGTGCGCCGGCGTCGGCTTGGCGCGCCCTGCGTCTACCGGCCGTGGCCGCCGATGCCCGCCGCAGTGCCGAGACCCGCGAACGCGCGGCCCGTGCCCTGGCCTGGCTCGAGGCGCCCGACCGCCATCTGCTCTGCCTGGGTGAGGACGGCTATCCGGCCCTGCTCGGCGAAATCGCCGATCCACCGCCGTTGCTGTTCGTCGCAGGCCGGGTAGAACTGCTCGAGCGGCCCCAGCTGGCCCTGGTCGGCAGTCGCCAGGCCAGCGCCCAGGGCCTGGACAACGCGCGCCGCTTCGCCCACAGCCTGGCCGCCGCCGGCTTCTGCGTGACCAGCGGCCTGGCGCTGGGCATCGATGGCGCCGCGCACCAGGGCGCGCTGGATGCCGGGGGTGCTACGGTGGCGGTCCTGGGGACCGGTCTGCAACAGCTCTATCCCCGCCGCCATCTGGGCCTGGCCCGGCGCCTGCTGGCCGAAGGCGGCGCCTTGGTCTCCGAGCTGCCCCTGGATTGCACGCCCCAGGCGGCCAACTTTCCCAAGCGCAATCGCATCATCAGTGGACTCAGCCTGGGCACCCTGGTGGTGGAGGCCAGCCCCTCCAGCGGCTCGCTGATCACCGCCCGCCTGGCCGCCGAACAGGGCCGCGAGGTGTTCGCCCTGCCCGGCTCCATCCATCATCCCGGTGCCCGTGGCTGTCATCAGCTGATTCGCGAAGGCGCGCAACTGGTGGAAAGCGTGGAGCATATCCTCGAGGCCTTGCAGGGATGGCGCAGTCTGCCCGCGGTCGCGGCGCCCGCGCCGAGCGAGGATGACGTCCTGCTGCGGCACCTCGCCGCCGGTCCGCTCAACAGCGAGGAATTGACCCTCCTCAGCGGTCTGGCGCTGCCCGAGGTGCTGATGCGCCTGACCGAGTTGGAGCTGGAGGGGCGGGTGGCGGCGCTGCACGGCAGCTGGAGTCGGCTCGGCTGAATACGGACGACTGGCATCGACGCCGCGCTCGGGTAGACTTCAGGGATTTAGCGGAGGCAAGGCGATGCACAACAGTTGGCAAGTGCGGCAGGCGGCGCGGGTCGTCCGTGAGGGAGGCGTGCTGGCCTATCCCACCGAGGCCGTCTGGGGACTGGGCTGCGATCCCTGGGATCAGGCTGCGGTCTATCGCCTGCTGACGCTCAAGCGGCGACCGATGGAAAAGGGGCTGATCCTGGTCGCCGACAACATCCGCCAGTTCGACTTCCTGCTCCACGACCTGCCGGAAGAGTCCCTGGCCAAGCTGGCCAGCACCTGGCCGGGGCCCAATACCTGGCTGGTACCCCACCACAATCGCCTGCCCGGCTGGGTGACCGGCGCCCATGCCACCGTGGCGCTGCGGGTCTCCGAGCATCCGCTGGTGGGTGAGCTCTGTGCCCTGACCGGTCCGCTGATCTCCACCTCGGCCAATCCGGCGGGACGCCCGGCGGCGCGCTCGCGACTGCGGGTTCAGCAATACTTTCCGGACGGCCTGGACGGCATCCTCAGCGGCGAGCTGGGCGGGCGCAAGAATCCCAGCGTGATCCGCGACCTGGTGACCGGCAAGGTGTTCCGACCTTAGGTTTCAGTCCAGCAACTGACGCAGCTGACGCGCCAAGGCCTCGATCTGGAAGGGCTTGGCCAGCGCCGGTTCGCCATTGGGCGTGGGGCGCTCGGCGTGGCCGCTGACGAACAGCACCGGCAAGTCGGGGCAGCGCTCGCGCAGGCGCGCGGCCAGTTCGCCACCGTCGAGATCGGGCAGGCCGAGATCGGTGATCAGCAGATCACATGGCAGGCCGCCGTCGACCAGGGTCAGGGCGGCCGAGGCACTGGCCGCGGTGCGGACGCGATAGCCCAGTTCGGTGAGCATTTCCCGCAGCAGCAGCCGTACCGAGACATCGTCTTCCACCAACAGCAACCGCTCGCCACGGCTCTGGGCGATGGCCGCCAGGGGCTCACGATCTGCTGCGGGCAGCTGCGGTGGCGCGCAGGGTAGCCAGAGGCTGACCCGGGTACCGCTGCCGGGCGCACTTTCCAGGGTGACATGGCCGCCCGACTGCTTGATGAAGCCATAGAGCATGGACAGCCCCAGTCCGGTGCCCTGGCCAATGGGCTTGGTGGTGAAGAAGGGATCGAAGGCGCGATCCACCACCTCGGCGGGCATGCCGCTGCCGGTATCGGCGATGGTCAGACGAACGTAGTCGCCGGGCGCCAATTCGTGCTCGGCGGCCAGGTCGGTGAGGTGGTCCAGCGCGGTTTCCAGGGTCAGGCGGCCACCGTCGGGCATGGCGTCGCGGGCATTGATCACCAGGTTCAGCAGGGCGTTCTCCAGCTGGTTGGTGTCGGTACGCGCAGGCGGCAACTGGGGGCTGAGGTGGCTGCGCAGGGTGATCCGCTCGCCCAGGGTGCGCTGGAACAATTCCTCCAGGGACAGGATCAGTTCGTTCACGTCCACCGGGCGCGGATCCAGGGTCTGGCGGCGGGCGAAGGCCAGGAGCCGGTGGGTCAGGGCGGCGGCGCGGGTGGCGGATTGCTCGGCGGTGTCGAGGTAGCGCTGCAGATTGTCGTGGCGCCCCTGATCCAGCCGGCGCCTGAGCAATTCCAGCGAGCCGCTGATGCCGGTGAGCAGGTTGTTGAAGTCGTGGGCGATGCCACCGGTGAGATGACCGATGGCTTCCATCTTCTGCGCTTGACGCAGCGCCGCTTCGGCGTTCTGCAGGGCCAGAGAGGCTTCGTGTTCGGTGGTGATATCGCGACCGAAGACGTAGATGCGGCCGTCATGGTCGGCGGTGGCCTTCCACATCATATGGCGCCAGTGACCGTCATGGGTGCGCAGGCGCCCGGGTAGATCGCTCAGGGCCTCGCCATGGCGTAGGGCGGCCAGACGTGGAAATACCGGCGGATCTTCGGGATGCTCCAGGAAGGTAGGTGGCTGGTGGCGCAGTTCTTCATCGTCCCAGCCGAGCACTCGACTCCAGGCCGGATTGCGACTGAGCCAGCGCTGGCCCTGGATCACCCCGAGCAGGTCATCGGCTACCCGCCACATGCGGTCACGCTCGACGGTGCGTTCGTGGACGCGCTGTTCGAGCAGCTCGGCCAGGCGCCGCAGGCGATGCTCCGCCATGCGGATCTCGCTGACGTCGGTATGGACCCCGACCCACTCGCGAACCACCCCGCCTTCGCGCACCGGCAAGGCGCGCACGCTGAAGGTGCGCCACTGGCCATCGCGGCAGCGCAGGCGGTGCTCGTCGTGGAAGTCCACCTGTTGTTGTACGGCCAGCCGCCAGCGGCGCAGGGTGCGGGGCGCATCGTCCGGATGCAGGGCGTCGGCCCAGCCTTCCTTCTGGTACTGGGCGTAACTCTGTCCAGTGAGCGTGGCCCAGGCATTCTGGTTGCCCAGGAAATGACCCTCGGCATTGGTGGTCCAGACCACCCCCTGCACCGCCTCCACGGCATTGCGAAAACGCTGGTTGGACAGGTGCAACGCGGCTTCGGCCTGCTTGCGCTGGGTCAGGTCGACCACCACCAGACTCACCGACAGATCCTGGCCGACTTCCGATTGCAAGGGCGAGCCGTGCAGGCTGACCCAGACCACCGCGCCATCGGGACGCTGGAAGCGCTGGTCCAACTTGAAGCTGTCACCCCGCTCGCGCAGTACGGCCAGGCTGCTTTCCAGGGCTGCGCGATCATCGGGGTGGGTCTGGGCCTGCAGGGTCTGCTCCAGCACGCCCATTTCGTGGCGGCCGAGCAACTCGCAATAGCGGCGATTGGCGAGCAGCAGACGCCCGCTGGCATCGGTCTGGCAGATGCCGACCGCCGCCTGGTTGATCAGGCTGGCGAGGCGTGCACTGTGTTCGCGCAGGGCATTTTCGGCATCCACCCGCTGCTGGACATCGTCGAACAGGGTGACGGAAGCGATCACCTCGCCGCTCGGCGCGCGCACCGGTGCACTGGATACCTCCAACAAACGGATACTGCCGTCGGGGCGGCGATAGCGCATCAGCTCGGGAGGCACCGGTTGGCCACTGCGCAGCACCCGTACGGTGGGGTAATCGTCCACCGCATAGGGCTGGTCATTGGCATGCAAGGCGCCGATGGCCTGGTAACGCTCGTCCAGTGTCTCCCCTTGCGGACACTTGCCCAGTAGCACGTTGACGCGATCGTTGAGCATCACCGCCTTCTCGCTGCCGGCTTGGGTGATGGAGATGCCCAGTGGTGCCTGTTGCAACACGCTGGCCAGCAGGCCCTGTTCCAACGAGAGGCGCTGTTCGAGTTGCTGCACCTGGTCGCGCTGGCGATGACGTTCCAGTAGGACGCCGAGTAGCAGGGCCAATTGGTCCAGCAGCAGGCGGGTGTCGACATCGACCGCCGGTGTGCTCAGGTACAGGTAGCCCAGCGACTGCGCGGGCGGGCCCAGGGGAACGAGGTGTGGATCGTCTGCCAGGCTCGTGGTCTCGGTGGCCGCCAGAAGTAGGGCCTGGGGATCGTTGGCGAGATCACGCAGGGCCTGGGTGCCGCAGAGGCGCACGGCGGCGAGATCCTGAGCTCCGCTGAGTCGGCGCGACCATTCGCCCAGGGCTTGCAGGCGTTGCGGCAGGTCACGTTCGGTGCTGCTGCGGGCGGCGAAGCGCGTGCGGGTGGCTGGCGCCCGCCAGACATGCAGCAGCCAACCCACCGTGACCTCCGCGCGGCGCAGGGGCACCAGGTGCAGATCGAGGCGCACGACATGACCGTCGCGATGGCGCAGGCCCTGGCTCTGGCAGCGCTCGAGCGTAGCCAGCCACTGGTCGACGGGCGGCTCCGGCACCAGCAGGCCAGCGATGGGTTCGCCCAGCTTGTCCTCGGCGTTCCAGCCCAGCAATCGGGCAACGGCCGGACACCACTGGCCGATCCGCCCTTCGGCGGTCAGGGTGATCAGCGCCGTTTCCGTGGCGCTGTCGAGTAGGTTGGCGAGTGGGCTGGAGGTAGGCATGGCAAGGGCAGCGATCCGGCCGATTCGTGAGGAGTGTCGAGCCCATGAGGGCTCGACTGTCCGAGATAGACCGACTTTTGTCCCTGTCGTGCCGCCTTGCTTGAGGAAACTTAATGGCCGTCACGATTTCACCGAAACAGTTCGGCCAGGCCCAGTGGCTCAGGGCAGCAGGATCGTCGAGCCGCTGGTCTCCCGCCCGGACAGCGCCCGGTGCGCCTCCTGCACCTCGGCCAGCGGGTAGCGCCGGCCGATGTCCACCTGGATGCGGCCATCGGTGATCAGCTCGAACAACTGATCGGCCATGTCCTGCAGGGCTTCGGGCGAGGCGGCGTAGGTTCCCAGCGTCGGGCGGGTGACATAGAGCGAGCCCTTCTGCGAGAGGATACCCAGGTTGACCCCGGTCACCGCGCCGGAGGCGTTGCCGAAGCTGACCATGAGACCGCGCGGCGCCAGGCAGTCCAGCGACATCTCCCAGGTGTCCTTGCCGACGCCGTCGTACACCACCGGCACCTTGGCACCGTCGGTCAGTTCGCGAACCCGGGCCGGGACGTCTTCCTGTCGATAGTCGATCACCGCCCAGGCGCCCAGGGCCTTGGCCTTCTCCAGCTTTTCCGGCGAGCCGGCGGTGCCGATCAGGCGCACGCCCAGGGCCTTGGCCCATTGGCAGGCCAGGGAGCCCACGCCACCGGCGGCGGCATGGAACAGCACGGTGTCGCCGGCTTGCAGCGGATAGGTCTGGCGCAGCAGGTATTGCACGGTCAGCCCCTTGAGCATCACCGCCGCGCCCTGCTCGAAGGACACCGCTTCCGGCAGGTGGACCAGGTGGCGCTCGGGCAGGACATGGACCTCGCCATAGGCGCCCAGCGGGCCGGTGGCATAGGCCACCCGATCGCCCGCCTTGAAACGTTGCACGGCACTACCCACCGCCTCCACCACCCCGGCACCCTCGGTGCCCAGGCCCGAGGGCAGCGACGGCGGCGGATAGAGACCGCTGCGGTAGTAGGTCTCGATGAAGTTGAGACCGATGGCATGGTTGCGCACCCGTACCTCATCGGGGCCGGGGGCGGCGGGTTCGAAATCCACGAGTTCGAGTACGTCGGGACCACCGGTGCGACTGAACTGGATACGCTGGGCCATGTTGTTGGTTTCCTGTTGGCGTGATCCTTCATCCAAGCCGCAACCGCCGGCCGCGTCAACCGGTCGGATGCCGGTGTTATGCTCTGCCCTCCCCGCTGGTCTGGAACTCTCCGCGATGAATCCCTCCCTGGAGGCCGTCAAGGCCTATCTGCTCGCTCTACAGGAGCGCATCTGCGCGGTACTGGAAGCCGAGGATGGCACGGCGCGTTTCGTCGAAGACGCCTGGACCCGGCCGACCGGCGGTGGTGGCCGCACCCGGGTGATCGCCGAAGGCGCCGTGCTGGAAAAGGGCGGCGTGAATTTCTCCCATGTCCATGGCGACAGCCTGCCGCCTTCGGCCAGCGCCCATCGGCCGGAACTGGCCGGACGCAGCTTCGAGGCCATGGGCGTCTCGCTGGTCATGCATCCGCGCAATCCGCATATCCCCACCGCCCACGCCAACGTGCGCTTCTTTCTCGCCGAAAAGCCCGGCGAAGCGCCGGTCTGGTGGTTCGGCGGCGGTCTGGACCTGACCCCCTACTATGGCAACGAGGCCGACTGCGTGCACTGGCACCAGGTCTGCCATGACGCCTGCGCGCCCTTCGGCGCCGACGTCTATCCGCGCTACAAGGCCTGGTGCGACCGCTATTTCCACCTCAAGCACCGCGGCGAGCCGCGCGGCATCGGCGGGCTGTTCTTCGACGACCTGAACGACTGGGACTTCGACACCTGCTTCGCCTTCCAGCGCGCCATCGGCGATGCCTTCGTCGAGGCCTACCTACCCATCGTCCAGCGCCGGCGTCATCAGCCGTACAGCGAAGCCGAGCGCGAATTCCAGGCCTATCGCCGCGGCCGCTACGTGGAATTCAACCTGGTCTACGACCGCGGCACCCTGTTCGGCCTGCAATCCGGCGGGCGCACCGAGTCCATCCTCATGTCGCTGCCGCCGCAGGTGCGTTGGGGCTACGACTGGAAACCCGCACCGGGTTCGCCCGAGGCACGGCTGACCGATTTCTTCCTCACCGACCGCGACTGGCTCGCGCTCGAACCTTCGTCCGCAGGATAGCCCCATGGATCGCTATGCCGTCTTCGGCAACCCCATCGCCCACAGCAAGTCGCCGCTGATCCACAGCCTGTTCGCCGACCAAACCGGCCAGCGCCTGCACTACGGCCCCTTACTGGCGCCACTGGACGGTTTCACCGAAAGCGCCCGCAGCTTCTTCCAGAGCGGCCTGGGCGCCAACGTCACGGTGCCCTTCAAGGAAGAGGCCTACCGGCTGTGCGACGAACTCACCCCGCGCGCGCGCCGCGCCGGGGCGGTCAACACCTTGAAGCGCCAGGCCAATGGCCGCCTGCTCGGCGACAATACTGATGGTGCCGGGTTGGTGCGGGATCTCACCGTCAACGCCGGCCTGCAGCTGGAGGGCCGTCGCGTCCTGGTGCTGGGCGCCGGCGGGGCCGTACGCGGCGTGCTGGAGCCGCTGCTGGCCTGTAATCCCGGGCACCTGGTGCTGGCCAATCGCACCGAGCTCAAGGCCGTGCAGCTGGCGCGGGAATTCGCCGAGCTGGGCGTCATCGAGGTGGCAGCCTTCTCCACCCTGCGTGAACCCTTCGATGTCATCATCAACGGCACCTCCGCCAGCCTGGGCGGCGGTCGCCCGCCGCTGTCGGAGGCGGTGATCGGTCCCCAGACGGTGACCTACGACATGATGTACGGCAAGGACCTCACCCCCTTCAATCGCTGGGCCCTGGACGAAGGCGCCTTCCACACCCTGGATGGCCTCGGCATGCTGGTGGAACAGGCCGCCGAGGCCTTCGAACTCTGGCGCGGCGTGCGCCCGGACAGCGCCCCGGTGCTGGCGGAGTTGCGGCGGCAGTTGGGGTGAGGTTGGTGCCTGACGGTGTTGGGCTTCGCTGCGCTCAACCCAACCTACGGCCATCGCGGCCATGGGCCGCTCCTGCGAGGGTAGGCCTGACGATTTGTCGCGATCAGGCAAGGCCCAATGAAGCTGAAGGCCTGCTCTGATAGCCCCCTCTCCCTTCGGGAGAGGGTTGGGGTGAGGGCCCCCCTCGCCACGCAGCCCCAGTGGAAAAGGCCGTGCCGTTTTCCACACTACTCATGGTATCGCTGCGGCGATGAAACCGTTGCTCTCACGGGTGTCCGATGCGCCGTTAGGAGCGGCCACATCGGCGGACCACCATGGTCGCGATTCGACGCTAAGCCCCCTCCTCCCCATACCCCTCGGCCAGGTGCTGGTCCTTGAGCTTCACGTAGTTGCCGGCGCTGTAGGTGAAGAAGGCCCGCTCCTTCTCTTCCAGCGGGCGGATCTGCTTGACCGGGCGGCCGACGTAGAGATGCCCCCCTTCCAGCCGTTTGCCCGGCGGCACCAGGCTGCCGGCGCCGATCACCACGTCATCCTCCACCACGGCGCCGTCCATGACGATGCTGCCCATGCCCACCAGTACCCGGTCGCCAATCGTGCAGCCGTGCAGGGTCACCTGGTGGCCGACGGTGACGTCGTTGCCGATCAGCAAGGGATAGCCGTCCGGATTGAAGGCGCTGGCGTGGGTGATGTGCAGCACGCTGCCATCCTGGATGCTGGTGCGAGCACCGATCTGGATGAGATGCATGTCGCCGCGGATCACCGTCAGCGGCCAGATCGAGCTGTCTGCACCGAGGGTCACGTCGCCGATCACCACGGCGGTGGCATCGACGAAGGCGCGTTCGCCCAGTTGTGGGGTCTTACCCTGGAAGGTCCTTATGGTCACGATAGATACCTTTTCTCGTCGGAAGGGTCTTGAGACCTATTAGGATGGGCTCCATATATAACTGTCAAAGCCATCGCCCCGAGGGGAACGCCGTGAGCGCCAGCAATCCGCTGCTTCAGTCCTACGACCTGCCGCCCTTTTCCGCCATCAAGCCCGAGCACGTCGAGCCGGCCATCGACACCATCCTCGCCGAGAACCGCGCGGCCCTGGCCAAGCTGCTGGAGACCCAGAAGGAACAGCCCACCTGGGCCGGCCTGGTGCTGGCGATGGACGAGCTGAACGATCGCCTGGGCCAGGCCTGGAGCCCCATTGGCCACCTCAATGCCGTGTGCAACAGCGCCGAGCTGCGTGCCGCCTACGAGGCCTGCCTGCCCAAGCTGTCGGCCTACTCCACCGAGATCGGCCAGAACAAGGACCTCTTCCAGGCCTATAGCCGCCTGGCCGAAAGCGAGGAAGCCAAGGGCTTCGACGTCGGCCAGCAGACCACCCTGGAACACGCCCTGCGCGACTTCCGCCTGTCCGGAATCGACCTGCCGCCGGCCGAACAGCAGCGCTATGCCGCCATCCAGGCGCGCAAATCCGAGCTGGGCAGCAAGTTCTCCAACCAGCTGCTCGACGCGACGCAAGCCTGGACCAAGCACCTCACCGACGAAGCGGCCCTCGCCGGCCTGCCCGAGTCGGCCAAGGCGCAGCTGGCCGCCGCTGCCCAGGCCAAGGAGCTGGACGGCTGGCTGGTGACCCTGGAATTCCCCAGCTACTACGCGGTGATGACCTACGCCGATGACCGCGCCCTGCGCGAAGAGGTCTATGCCGCCTACGCCACCCGCGCTTCCGAGCAGGGCCCCAATGCCGGCCAGTTCGACAACGGCCCGGTGATGGAGGAACTGCTCGACCTGCGTCAGGAGCTGGCCCGCCTGCTGGGCTACGCCAACTACGCCGAGCTGTCGCTGGCCACCAAGATGGCCGAGAGCAGCGACCAGGTGCTGGGCTTCCTGCGCGACCTCGCCGTGCGCTCCAAGCCCTTCGCCCAGCGCGACCTGGACGAGCTGCGCGCCTTCGCCGCCGAACAGGGTGTGCAGGATCTGCAGAGCTGGGACACCGGCTACTTCGCCGAGAAGCTGCGCCAGCAGCGCTATGCCTTGTCCCAGGAAGAGGTGCGCGCCTGGTTCCCGGTGGACAAGGTGCTGTCCGGCCTGTTCGCCACGGTGCAGAAGCTCTATGGCATCGAGATCGCCGAGTTGCGCGACTTCGAGAAGTGGCACCCGGACGTGCGGCTGTTCGAGATCAAGGAAAACGGCACTTCCATCGGTCGCTTCTACTTCGATCTCTATGCCCGCGCCAACAAGCGCGGGGGCGCCTGGATGGATGGCGCCCGCGACAAGCGTCGCGATGCCCAGGGCCGGCTGATCGATCCGGTGGCCTACCTGGTGTGCAACTTCACCCCCGCCAGCCCCGGCAAGCCGGCGCTGCTCACCCACGACGAGGTGACCACCCTCTTCCACGAATTCGGCCATGGCCTGCATCACCTGCTGACCCGCGTCGAGCATGCCAGCGTCTCCGGCATCAACGGCGTGGCCTGGGATGCCGTGGAGCTGCCCAGCCAGTTCATGGAGAACTGGTGCTGGGAGCCCGAGGGTCTGGCGCTGATCTCCGGCCATTACGAGACCGGTGAGCCGCTGCCCCAGGAATTGCTGGACAAGATGCTGGCGGCGAAGAACTTCCAGTCGGGCCTGATGATGCTGCGCCAGCTGGAATTCTCGCTGTTCGACTTCGAACTGCACGCCACCCATGGCGACGGTCGCAGCGTACGCGAGGTGCTGGAGGGCATTCGCGACGAGATCTCGGTGGTGCGTCCGCCGGCCTACAACCGTTTCCCCAACAGTTTCGCGCACATCTTCGCCGGCGGTTATGCGGCCGGTTACTACAGCTACAAGTGGGCCGAGGTGCTCTCCGCCGATGCCTTCGCCAAGTTCGAGGAAGAAGGTGTGTTCAACCCCGAAACCGGGCGCGCCTTCCGTGAAGCCATCCTGGCCCGCGGCGGCTCCCAGGCCCCCATGGTGCTGTTCGTCGACTTCCGCGGTCGCGAGCCCAGCATCGACGCCCTGCTCCGCCATTCCGGGATGAGCGAGGAGGCGGCGTGAGCGAGCCGATCCGCAAGAGGTTCATCGCCGGGGCGGTCTGCCCGGCGTGCCAGGCGCAGGACACCCTGAAGATGTGGACCCAGGACGGCACGCCCCACCGTGAGTGTGTCTCCTGCGGCTACAGCGACACCCTGGATGAGCGCGGCAATTCGGTCCCCAAGGAATTGCCGACGCGGGTCAACATCAGTGCGCTCAAGCCCAAGAAGCCCGATCCCAAGGTCCAGGCGGTGCAGTTCTTTCCCAATCCCAAGTTGAAGAAGCCGGACTAGTCCGGACCCCGGCTGTAGAAGACCGCGCTTGGCACCTCGCCTGGCGCGGTTTTTTCTGCCAGGCGAAGGCAAACACGGGTCGGGCTTAACAGACTAGCCGCGGAATCGCTCGGAAAAGCGGGGGGTTCAAAACGTTATCCACAAAAATGGGATTCGTTAGCCAGCCGATCATCTTTTTAAACTATTGATATATAAGGACTTTTAAGGACTTATCAGCAGGCATGGGACTGGTTCCTGCATTTTATACCGCTTTTATCCCGGATTTATCCACAGGCGAAGTCTGGACGTGACTGGGGAGTCTTTGCCGCTGCAGCGCGATCCAAGTCCTGAATACGCTCTGTCGCCAGTCGAGGAGGCTCCATGCGTACTGCCCTGTCCATCGCGACGCTCTGTCTGTTCAGCAACCTGGCGCTGGCCGCACCGCCTGGGGGTGGGCCCGGTGGCCCCGACGATCATGGGCCGCGAGGTCCAGCCTGGCAGGAGCCGGGTAAGGGACACGGCAAGGGGCACGTTCCCGATCAGGGGCCACCGGGCCGTGCTGATGGCGGGCCGGCGGCCAGGGGGCCAGGCGACCTGGGGCCGGCGCGGGCGCGCCTTGAGGCGTTGCGTGGGCAGATCGGGCGTGGCGGCGACCTGCCACCGGGGCTGCGTCTGGAGCGCGGTAGACCGTTGCCGCCCGGCTATGGTCGGCCACTGCCGCCTGGCATCGTGAAGCAGCTGCCGGACTATCCCGGCTACGCATGGCGACAGCTGGGCACGGATGTGGTGTTGATCGCCGTCGGTACCGGACTGGTCTACGCCATCCTGCAGGGCGTGTTGGACTAGGGTACGAAAAATGCCTGCGCTCGGTGATGCCTCGTTGAAAAAGGCCTGGATGGCCAGCCCCGCCTAGGCCTCGCCTGACCTTCGCTCGACAATTTTTCGTACAGAACCGAGTCCCAGCGATCTTTCAGCGCCGCCGATGACGAGCGGTGCGGCAGGCAGTGGGCCGCTCTGGCGTGGGCACCCGCGCCTGCGCCCGACCGATTCGGGCGTCTGCCAAGGCCCGCCGCGGACATTGATGGAAACCTCCCTGGCACAGTGCCAGCGTGGTTTTCAGTAGAATGACGGCCGCGCGCGTCCCGTCGTGCCTACCCGCGAACACGAAACCGGACCGCCTTGCGTCGGTCTCAACGCCATCCGCTCGCCAAGGATTCCCCATGAGAGCTCTGCCCCGTCTGCTGCCGCTGACCCTGTTCGCCCTGCTCCTGGGGCAGGCAGCCTTCGTCCGGGCCGAACCGGGTCTGTTCAATTTGCTGGTTGGCACCTATACCTCGGGTAGCAGCCAGGGGTTGTACGTCTACCGCTTCAACAGCCGCGATGGCCATATCGACGGTCCGCTGCGGATCGTCAAGGCCTCGAATCCCTCCTTCATCACCTTGTCGCGAGATGGCCGTACCCTGTTCGCGGTCAACGAGAACGGTCGTGGTTCGGCCGGCGACACCCTAGGTCGGGTCACCTCCTATCGCTTCGAGCCGGGCAACGGCCGTCTGCAGCAGATCAGCCAGGTCAAGAGCCTGGGCGACGAACCGACCCATTCCAGCCTGAGCCACGACGGCAAGTACCTGTTCGTGGCCAACTATTCCAGTCTGCCGGAAGGCTCTTTGGCAGTGCTGCCGATTCAGGACGGCGGGGTACTCAGTCCGGTGGCGCAGATCGAATTCCACCAGCCCAGCGAGCAGCATGCGCGGCAGCAGTCCAGCCATGTGCACGCCGCGGTGACCACTCCGGATGGCCGCTTCGTCTTCGCGCCAGACCTGGGCGCGGACAAGGTGTTCGTCTACCGCTATGTACCGCAACAGCCCGAGCGGCCCCTGGTGGCCGCCGAGACGCCCTTCGTACCGGTGCCGGAAGGTAGCGGCCCGCGCCACCTGGTGTTCAGCGCCGATGGCCGCTACGCCTACCTGACCCTGGAGCTGTCCGGCCAGGTGATGGCCTTCGCCCACCAGGACGGCATGCTGCGCCAACTGCAGACCTATAGCCTGACGCCCCAGGAATTCACCGGCGAGCGTGATGCCGGCGCCCTGCACCTGTCCGGCGATGGCCGCTTCCTCTACGTCGCCAGTCGCGGCACCGACAACCAACTGGCGGTGTTCGCCGTGAATCCCGATGGCACCCTCACCTTCGTCGAGCGACACCCGGTCAACGGCCTGGTGCCGCGGGAGTTCGCCATCGATCCTTCCGGCCGCTTCCTGTTGGTGGCCAACCAGAAGTCCAATCAACTCAAGGTCTTCGCTCGTGATCCCGACAGCGGCAAGCTCGGCGAGGAATTGCAGAGCCTGGATGTGGGGGCGCCGGCCGACCTCAAATTCGTCGCGGTACCTTGATGACCCTCTTCGACCGTCTGCACCACGTGGCGCTGATCTGCGCCGACTATGAACGCTCCCGGCATTTCTACACCGAGATCCTCGGCCTGCCGGTGATCGCCGAGACCTACCGCGAAGCCCGGCGCTCCTGGAAGCTGGACCTGGCGGTGGGCGAGCACGCCCAGTTGGAGTTGTTTTCCTTTCCCGGCGCCCCGCCGCGGCCTTCGCGCCCGGAGGCCCAGGGCCTGCGTCATCTGGCTTTCGCCGTGGCCGACCTGGACGCCGCCGTCGCGCACTTGCAGGGGCACGGGGTGGTCACCGAGCCGATCCGCACCGACGAACTGACCGGCAGGAGGTTCACCTTCTTTGCCGATCCTGATGATCTGCCGTTGGAAATTTACGAAAGCGAGTAGGCCGAAAGCTCCGTTCTAGACCGGTTGGTCACTTTTTTTAGCCGCTGCGCGGATTGGTCTTCAGTTGCTTGAGTCCGGTCGATAGGAACAGTGAACTTGCATTCGTCAGCCAGGCGAACCACTGCTTCTTCGGACTCTAAGGAAAGTCACATGAAGGTCTTCTCCAACCTGAAGTTGGCCAACAAGCTGCTATTGGCTTTTTCCTGTTGCGCGTTCATCACCCTGCTGGTCGGTGGCTTGGGGCTGGTGGGTGCCCAGCGCCTGGGGCAACAGCTCGATTCGGTATTCACTAACCTGCATGGGATCAACGAGGTCAGTTCGCTCAAGAGCAGTGCCATCGAGCACAACCGCGATCTGTACCAACTGCTGTCGATCTCGGGGTTCGGTACCGATCCCAATGCCCGCGATGCCCTGGTCAAGCAACTGGCGGCCAACCGCGCCAGCATGGAACGGATTCTCGCCGCCTATCAGCAGCGGCCCGGCCTTGGCGACCGAGATCGGGAGGGTCTGCAACTGTTGGCCACCGCCTTGCCGGCCTATCTGAGCAGTGCCGATCAGTTGGTCGAACAGCTCGGCCGTGGCGATTTGTTCTCCGCGCGTAACCTGATGGTCAAGGAGACCTTTCCCAAATACCGGCAGATGATGGCGGGTCTGGACGTTCTTATCGAAGGTAATGCCCAGGCGTCCGCGGTGAGTAAGGAGGCGGCCAGCAGAGGTCTGGCGCAGCTGAAATGGCAATTGGGCGGTGCGGTGCTGCTGGCCTTTGGCCTGGCACTGGGGCTGGGCGCCTGGATTGCCCGGCTGATCGCCGCGCCGCTGCGCCGGGCGGTGCGTAACGCGCAACAGATCGCCGCGGGCGATCTGAGTCAGTCGCTGCAGAGCGACGCCCGCGATGAGACCGGTCAGTTGCTGACCGCCCTGGAGGGCATGCAGGGTAGCCTGCGCGACACCCTGCAGCAGATCAACAGTGCTTCCAACCAGCTGGCTCAGGCCGCGAAGGGACTGAGTTCGGCGACCGAGGACAGCACCCAGAGCCTGTCCCGGCAGGGCGCGGAAATTCAGCAGGCGGCCACGGCCGTGACCGAGATGACCACTGCGGTGGAAGAAGTGGCCCAGAACGCGGTATCCACCTCGGAGGCGTCATGCAGCGCCCGAGAGCAGGCCGACCTCGGCCGGCGCCAGGCACAGGAGTCGATCGCCACCATCAATTCCATGGCCAGCGTCATCCAGGTCTCCACGCAAAAGGTCGATGGTCTGGCTAATCAGGCCCGCGAGATCGGCAAGGTGCTCGAGGTGATTCGTGGCATTGCCGAACAGACCAACCTGCTGGCACTCAACGCAGCCATCGAGGCGGCCCGCGCTGGCGATCAGGGTCGCGGTTTCGCCGTGGTGGCCGACGAGGTCAGGGCCCTGGCGCAGCGTAGCCAGAATTCCACTGGCGAAATCGAGGGCATGATCGTCGCCATCCGCAACAGCGCCGACGAAGCGGTGGCGGCCATGAGCCAGAGCCGAACCCTGGCCGAGGACTCGCAACGTTCGACCGCCGCCGCGGGTCAGGCGCTGGAGCAGATCGCCGAGAGCGTCGCTGGGATCAACGACCGCAATCTGGTGATCGCCAGCGCGGCCGAGCAGCAGGCGCAGGTCGCCCGCGAGGTGGATCGTAACCTGGTGAATATCCAGGATGCCGCCTTGAACACCGCCGAAGGCGCCGAACGAACCAGTCGGGCCAGCCACGAACTCGCCGATCTGGCCGCCAGCCTGACCCAGATGGTGGGTCGTTTTCGCCTCTGACGACCGTCGCTTTACCTGGCCATATCGAAGAGCCGCCGTCGATACGGCCAGGATGAGGCCGGCTGTCGTTCAGGTCGCCAGCCGTGCCCCGGCCAGGGCGATACGCGGCGTTGCCAGCTCTTCCAGTAGCCAGTCGAGAAAGGGCTGCAGCAATCGCTGGCGCCGCTTGCGTTCCGGCAGGACCGCGTAATAGCCGTAGTCCGAGGTCGCCGCGCCCGGGCAGGGTCGGCATAACAGGTCCTGTGCGAGCAGATCGTCCACCAGGTGACGCCAACCGATGGCCACGCCCTGCCCGGCGATGGCGGCCTGGATCACCAGGGTGTAGTTGTCGAAACTGAGTACGGCGCCACTGGGGTTACTGGCCGGCGGCGAGCAGTCGAGCGCCGCCAGCAGGGCCGGCCAGTCGTACCAACGGCTGTTGGGCGCCGCCTTCAGGTGCAGCAGCGGCCAACGCGAGAGTTGGTCGCAGGTCACGGGTACCGAGCGATCAGCCAGCAGGCGCGGGCTGCACACCGGAAAGACCTCTTCGCGAAACAGGGGCCAGGCGGTGCCGTGCTTGAAGCGACCATCGCCGAAGGTCAGGGCTACATCCACCTCGGCCCCCAGCGCTGGCAGTCGGTCACTGGTGATCAGGCTGACGTCCAGCTGGGGATGCCGCGCATGGAAGCGGGGGAGACGCGGCAACAGCCAGTAGGCGGCGAAGGCGAAATCGGTGGCCACCTGCAGCACCTCGTGGGCCGGCTGGGTGGTGATGGCGCGCAAGCCCTCGTCGATGCTGGCGAGCCCGGCTTCCACATGCTGCTGGAGCAGTTGGCCAGCGGCGGTCAGGACGATGCCGCGATGGATACGATCGAACAATCGCGTATCCAGTTGGGCTTCCAGCCGTTTGATCTGCTGGCTCACCGCTGGCTGCGTGGTGCCCAGTTCCGCAGCGGCCAGGGTGAAGCTCAGGCACCGGGCGACGGTGGCGAAGATGCGCAAGCTGTCCAGGGAAGGGGGCGGGGTAGTCATCGCGAAACTATAAGACGAGCGGTCGAGCGACCGACATCCAAAACCGACAGGTCATTGGGGCAGTGCTGTCGCTCAGCCTATGTTTTGTGAGCTATTTCGCAAAAAACGGCTCTGAAAGGCATTCTCGAAGCCATTTGTTGAATTTGAAACGCCTGTTGGGCGTTTTTTGTGGATTGCCTCCTCCAGTGTCACCCTGGCCATCAGCCGAAACGGGTGCTTTCCACCAGCCTGGTCTCGGTCAGCCAGGGCAACACCGCGAAAACCCAAGCGGTAGCTCAGACTCGTGAGCTTTATCGCCTGGTCTTCCTGACCACTGTCGGTACCCGTCAATCGACGCCGCGACGAGCCCGGTCAGTTGCTCGATGCCCTGGCCGGCAGGCAAAAGCTGTGATCGAGGGTGACTCCGAAGTATCCGAAGTCTGAAGCTAATTGATTCTTAAATAATGAAGTACCTGCCGGTCATAGCACTCAAAGTTCAAAGTGAGTCCGGCCGAAACTTTACTGCTCACCGCTAATGAATGGCATTGCGTTTCACTGTAACGAGATGAGGCGCCCTGCGGTTAAAACGTGCGCAGCGCTCTAGCACGGCCGATTCGCGAATAATTCGCAAATTTTAAGGAACTATTCTCCTATAACAATTAGTTATCGAGACGTTAGAAGTCTTTGTCGATAATTGTGATCTGTTTCGCATATTTGCCCATCAGGTCCTCTCTTTGAAGTCTTCAACCCTCTGTCTTTGTCTCGGGAGCTCTTTATGAATTGGTTCGTCAATGCCAGGCTGGCAGTCAAACTGCTGAGCGCTTTCAGTGCCTGTGCCTGCATTACGCTCGCCATGGGTTTTGTCGGTAGTCGGGGGGTCGCCGACTTGGCCGCCGCCCTGAAGCGGGTCTTTTCCGACAATCTGGTTTCCGTCAGCAATATCAATGCGACCATCACCGCTACCGTTCAGCAGAACCGCAACCTCTATCGGCTGGTCTCCTTGACCACCATGGGGGCCGACGCGGCGGAATTGGCTCAGGTCCGCGAGAGCATGAAGGCCAATCAGCTGGCCAGCGAGAAGAGCTTCGCCCTCTATCGCGCCACCCCGGCGCAAGAAGACGAACGCCTGGCCAGCGAGCAGATGGAAAAGGACTGGCCGCTCTATCAGGCCAGCATCCAGCGTGCCCTTGCCGTTCTGGATCAGGGCGACCTCAAACAAACCCGCGATCTGCTCAAGGGCGATGTCCAGAGCCAATACCAGCGGCTATTGGACGAACTGAAGATCATGGTGAATTCCAATAATCGCCAGATAAAGGAAGGCGCCCAGGCAGCCGACGCGAGCGTCTATCAGGCCAATCTGTGGCTGTACGCCGGCATCCTGCTGGCCTTCGCGGTAGCCATCGTCCTGGGAGTGCTGGTCACCCGTTCCATCAGCCGTCCCCTCGTCGAAGCCGTGGCCACTGCGCGGCGGGTAGCGGCTGGGGATCTCACCCAGCTCATCGTCAACCAGCGGCGGGATGAACTAGGGCAGTTGCTCGATGCCCTGGCCGGCATGCAGGCCAATCTCAAGAGCACCCTGCAGGAGATCACCAGCGCCTCCGATCAACTCGCCTCGGCGGCCGAGGAACTCACGGCCGTGACCGATGAGAGTTCGCGCGGCCTGGTACGGCAGAACGATGAGATCCAGCAGGCCGCTACCGCGGTGAACCAGATGACCAGCGCCGTTGAGGAGGTGGCGCGCAATGCGTCCTCGACCTCCGCCGCGTCCTGCGCCACCAGCGAAGCAGCCGAAGCGGGCCGTGGTCAGGTACAACAGGCGGTAGGGGCCATCGATACGATGACCGCGGAGCTGGGCACCTCCAGCCAGACCGTGCGGCAGTTGGCCGATCAGGTACGGGACATCGGCAAGGTGGTCGATGTGATTCGCGGTATCGCCGAGCAGACCAACTTGTTGGCGCTCAATGCCGCCATCGAGGCGGCCCGTGCTGGTGAGCAGGGGCGTGGCTTCGCCGTGGTGGCCGACGAGGTCCGGGCGCTCGCCGCGCGTACCCAGACGTCCACCGGCGAAATCGAAGGCATCATCGGCACCGTGCAACAGACTGCCAATCAGGCGGTGCAGGCCATGGACAGTAGCCAGGCGCGCGCCCAGAACACCCAGCAACTGGCCCAGGCCGCCGGTCAGGCCCTGGCGCGTATCACCGAGGCGGTGGCCAGTATCAACGAACGCAACCTGGTGATCGCCAGCGCGGCGGAAGAGCAGGCCCAGGTGGCTCGCGAAGTGGATCGTAACCTGAGCAATATCCAGGACCTCTCGACCCAGACCGCCGCCGGTGCCAACCAGACCAGCGCCTCCAGCCAGGATCTGTCGAACCTGGCCATGTCCTTCAACCAGTTGGTCGCGCGTTTCCAGCTATGAATCTTGGCTTCGGATAAGCCAGGCTTATCCGAAGCATCAGTCTGGCTGACCTTTACCGCGTTATATCTCCTGCCGATCATGGGACTCATAAGTCACCTTGATCCGGCAGGAGTATCTCGTGCAGCAGCCCAATATCCTCTTCCTCATGGCCGACCAGATGGCGGCGCCCATCCTGCCGCTCTACGACGCCGACTCGCCGATCAAGCTGCCGCATCTGCAGCGCCTGGCCGAACGCGCCGTGGTCTTCGATTCGGCCTATTGCAACAGCCCGCTGTGCGCCCCCTCGCGCTTTACCCTGGTGAGCGGCCAGCTGCCGTCGAAGATCGGCGCCTATGACAACGCCGCCGATTTCGCCGCCGACATCCCCACCTATGCCCACCATCTGCGCCGGCTCGGCTATCGCACGGCGCTGTCGGGCAAGATGCACTTCTGCGGCCCGGATCAACTGCACGGCTACGAGGAACGCCTGACCAGCGACATCTATCCGGCCGACTACGGCTGGGCGGTGAACTGGGACGAACCGGACGTGCGGCCGAGCTGGTACCACAACATGTCCTCGGTGCTGCAGGCCGGGCCCTGCGTGCGCACCAACCAGCTGGACTTCGACGAAGAGGTGGTCTTCAAGGCGCGCCAGTACCTCTACGATCACGTACGCCGTGGGGATGCCAAGCCCTTCTGCCTGACCGTCTCCCTGACCCATCCCCACGATCCCTACACCATCCCCCGGGAATACTGGGATCTCTACAACGAGGTCGACATCCCCCTGCCGGACGCTGCCATTCCACAGGCCGAGCAGGACCCCCACAGCCAGCGCCTGCTCAAGGTCATCGATCTCTGGGACAAGCCGCTGCCCGCGGCCAAGATTCGTGACGCCCGCCAGGCCTACTATGGCGCCTGCAGCTACGTCGACGCCCAGATCGGTCTGTTGCTCAAGACCCTGGAGGAGTGCGGTCTCGCCGAGGATACCGTGATCGTCTTTTCCGGTGACCACGGTGACATGCTCGGCGAGCGGGGCCTCTGGTACAAGATGCATTGGTTCGAGATGGCCGCCCGGGTGCCGCTGTTGATCCATGCACCCCAGCGTTTCGCCCCGGCGCGGGTACCGGCTTCGGTGTCGACCCTGGATCTGCTGCCGACCTTCGTCGAGCTGGCCGGCGGCAGCCTGCCCGAGGATCTGCCACTGGACGGGCGCTCGCTGCTGCCGCACCTGGAAGGACGCGGCGGGCACGACGAGGTCATCGGCGAATACCTGGCCGAGGGCACCGTCAGTCCGCTGCTGATGATCCGCCGCGGTGCCTACAAGTACATCCATTGCGAACTGGATCCGCCACTGCTGTTCGACCTGGACAACGATCCGCTGGAGCGCGAGAACCTGGCCACCAGCCCCGACTACGCCGAATTGCTCGCCGCCTTCCAGGCGGAGGTGCGCCAGCGCTGGGATCTGCTGCGCCTGCACGGCGAGGTGCTGGCCAGCCAGCGGCGGCGGCGCTTCGTCGCCACGGCCCTGGAGCAGGGCGAGCGGACCAGTTGGGACCACCAACCCTTCGTCGATGCCAGCCAGCAGTACATGCGCAACCACATCGATCTCGACGACCTGGAGCGTCGCGCCCGCTTCCCCCAACCCTGAAGCTCAAAGGAATACGGCCATGAAACACGGAATCATCGCTACGCTCACGCTGGGCCTCGCCCTGGGTAGCCTGTCGGCCCGCGCCGAGGACCAGGCTTGCGCTACCGTTCGCCTGGCCGATCCGGGCTGGAGCGACATCGCCGCCACCAACGCCATCACCGGGGTGCTGCTGCAGGCGCTCGGCTACACCAGCAAGGTCGATACCCTGGCCGTGCCCATCATCTACGGCGGCATGCGCAATGGACAGGTGGATGCCTTTCTCGGCAACTGGATGCCGGCCCAGCAGGGGTATTACGACCAATTCGTGAAGACCGGCCAGGTGACCGAGCTGGCGCAGAATCTATCCGGCACCGAATTCACCCTGGCGGTGCCCACCTATGTTTGGGACAGCGGGGTGAAGACCTTCGCCGACTTGGCCAAGCATGGCGATCAGTTCGGCAAGAAGATCTACGGCATCGGCGCCGGTGCCCCGGCCAACCAGTCGCTGCAAAAGATCATCGCCGACAACGAATTCGGCCTCGGCGGCTGGCAACTGGTGGAGTCCAGTGAACAGGCCATGCTGTCCCAGGTGGGCCGCGCGGTGAAGCGCGACAAGTGGGTGGTCTTCCTCGGCTGGACGCCGCATCCCATGAACGTCGACTATCCGATCAAGTACCTGACCGGTGGCGAGCAGTACTTCGGCACCGCCGGCACGGTGAACACCCTGACGCGCAAGGGCTACGCCGAGCAGTGTCCCAATCCGGCCCGGCTGCTGGCGAATCTGAAGTTCACCCTGGACATGGAGAACGCCATCATGAGCGCCGCGCGCGATCAGGGCGGCAGCTACGATGCCGCGGCCAAGGCTTGGCTCAAGGCCCATCCGCAGACAGTGGCGCCCTGGCTGCAGGGGGTGACCACCCGTGACGGCCAGCCCGGCCTGCCGGCTGTACAGAAGGCGCTCTGAGTCCTACCTGAGCCCGAGCCGCTTGGCCAGGCGCGCGAGATTGGCGCGATCCAGGCCCAGGCTGGCGGCGGCCAGGGTCCAGCTCTGGCCATGCTGCTCCAGGGCGAGGGTGATGGCCTGCCGCTGGAAGGCGTCGGTCGCCTCCCTCAGGCTAGGGGCGGTAACCGGCTCTTCGAGGCTGGGCAGGAGCTCGCTGGCGAGTGGCAGGCCGAGCTGGTCGACGTCCAGGGTGAGAATGCCGCCGCGCTCCCCACTGTTGGCATGGGCCTTGAGCGCCGCTCGGCTGATGAGATGCGAGAGTTCGCGCACGTTGCCCGGCCAGTCGTAGGCCAGCAGGGTCCGTTGCGCCGTGGGCGTCAGCCGCAAGCCACGCAAGCCCAGTCGCGCCCGATTCTGCTCCAGGTAGAAGCCGGCCAGCAGCAGCACATCGCGCCCACGCTCGCGCAGCGCTGGCACGGCCAGGGGATAGACGCTCAGGCGGTGATAGAGATCGGCGCGAAAGCGCCCGGCACGGACCGCTTCGGCCAGGTCGCGGTTGGTCGCGGCGATGATACGCACGTCGACGGTGAGATCGCGATCCGTGCCCAGGCGCTGCAACTGACCGCTCTGCAGCACGCGCAACAGCTTGGCCTGCACGGTCAACGGCAACTCGCCGACCTCGTCGAGAAACAGGGTGCCGCCGTCGGCCAACTCGAAGCGTCCACGGCGCTCGCTGACCGCACCGGAAAAGGCGCCGCGCACATGGCCGAAGAGTTCGCTCTCCACCAAGGCTTCCGGTAGGGCCGCGCAATTGAGGCTGATCAGCGGTCGCTGCTGGCGCAACGAACGGGCATGCACCGCCTCGGCCACCAGTTCCTTGCCGACCCCGGTCTCACCGGTGATGAGCACCGTCAGGTCACTGGCCGCCACGGTCTCGATTTCCTGCCGCAAGCGCAGGCTGGCCGGGCTCTGGCCGATGAGTTCGCGGGGCCGCTGGTGACCCACGGACTGCTGGTAGGCGACGGTGAGCTCATGCTCGCTGACGATGCGGGCGGAAAGTTGGCGGATGCGTTCGGCAGCCGCCACGGTGGCCGCGGCCAGACTGGCAAAGGCGGCGAGGGTGGTGAGGTCGTTGGGCTGGGCGTTTTGTGCGTGCAGCGAGTCCAGGGTCAGCAGGCCCCAGAGCTGGTCCTGTACATAGAGCGGACAGCCCAGGCAGTCGTGGACCTCCAGATGCCCCTGTACGCCTTCCACCAGGCCGTCATAGGGGTCGGGCAGGTCGCAATCGGCGGCGAAGCGGGTAGGGTGGCGGCTCGCCAGCAAGCGCGCCAGGCGCGGATGCTCGCCGACCTTGAAGCGCCGGCCTAGCGTATCGGCATTGAGGCCGCGCACCGCCAGCGGCACCAGTACCTCGCCTTCCAGGCGTAGCAGGGCCACGGCATCGAAGGGCAGCAGCTTGCGCAGGGCATCGAGTAGGGTGGCATAGCGCTGCTTGTCCGGCAGGTCACGAGCCAGATCGGCAACCAGCGGGATCATCACTTCGAGCAGGGGCGGGATGGTCAATTTGACCTCGGGGAGTCATAAGGACTCGGTCATTATGACCTGTCGCCGGGATAAAAGCCTGTATTGGCGCGATTTTCCGCCTGGCATGACTCGTGAAACAGGCAAGGCAGTCCTGTTTGGAGATCCCAGCCATGCTGTCACATGACCAACGCGCCATCATCAAGGCCACCATACCCTTGCTGGAAACGGGTGGCGAAGACCTGACTCGCCATTTCTATGACAAGCTGCTCGGCAACAATCCGCAGATCCGTCCCCTGTTCAACGCTGCCCATCAGGCCAGCGGTGCCCAGGCCCAGGCCCTGGCGCGGGCGGTCCTGCTGTATGCCCGGCACATCGACCGGTTGGATACCCTGGGGGCCTTGGTCGAGCAGATCGTCAACAAGCATGTGTCGCTGCAGGTCCAGGCGGACCACTATCCGCTGGTGGGCATCGCCTTGCTGCAGAGCATCCGCGAGGTGCTGGGCGCCGACGTCGCCAGCGACGCGGTGATCGATGCCTGGGCCGCGGCTTACGGGCAACTGGCCAACCTGCTGATCGACGCCGAGCAGCGCAAGTACAGTGACCAGGCCAGCCTGTCCGGTGGTTGGCGCGGCGGGCGGCCATTCCGTATCGCGCGGATCGAACCGGAAAGCGAGGAGATCAGCTCCTTTTACCTGGAGCCGGTGGATGGCCTGCCGACCAGCATCGCCCAGCCCGGGCAGTATCTGGGCTTGAGCGTGATCCTGGAGGGTGTCGAGTACCGGCGCAATTATTCGATCTCGGCCGCCACCACCGGCCAGGGCTACAGAATCAGCGTCAAACAGCAGCCGGATGGCGTGGTATCGCGCTTCCTGCACACCGAGGCCCATGAGGGGGTCGTCTTGCAGGTCTTCGCCCCGGCCGGTGAGTTCGTCCTGCAGCCCTCGGCCAAACCGCTGCTACTGATCGCCGGCGGCGTCGGCATCACGCCGTTGCTACCCATGATCTCGGCTGCCATTCCCAGCGGGCGGCCGATCCAGCTCATCCACTGCACCCGTCACGTGGGCGTGCAGGCCTTCGGTCAATGGCTCGAAGAGATGGCCGCGCACCATCCCCAGCTGCAGCTGTATTTCTGTTACAGCAAACCGGTGGGCGGCGAAGCCCTGGCGACGCGACTCGACCTGCTGCGCTTGAAACGCTGGCTGCCCAAGGACCGCGACCTGGACGCCTATGTCTTGGGGCCGCAGCCCTTCATGGCCCAGGTTCGCCGCGATCTGCTGGAATTGGGCGTACCGGAAAAACAAATCCGCCACGAGTTCTTCGGACCCGCAGCGGATTTGTCGTAGAGAGCCCGCTATCGCGGGATAGCGGGTAAGGCGCTAGCGACGCTGGTAGACGATCTCTTTGCTACCGCTCTGGCAACTGCCTACCACCTTGGCGGAGGACGAGGCACTGCCCTTGTCCACCACTTCCAGGCTGTAGTTCGCGACGTGCTTGGCCTGCAGCTTGGCATCGATATCCGCCTTGACCGTATCGCACGAAGCACCAGCAGCGAAGGCACCGCTGCTCAGGGCCAACAAACCGAGGGTGATCACGACTCTACGCATCTTGCCTGTCCTTATTGCGAGGGGAGTGAAGTCTCGAGTATCTACTCAGCTGGCTTCGATACGGAAGCCGATTTTCAGCGTGACCTGGTAGTGCGCCACCTTGGCGTCCTGGATGTGACCGCGGATCTCGCCCACCTCGAACCACTCGAGGTTCTTCACCGACTTGGCCGTCTCGGCGAGCGCATTGTTGATGGCATCCTCGATACTGGTGGTGGAGGAGCCAACGATTTCCAGCTTCTTGTAGGTGTGGTGATCGGACATGAACAATCTCCTGAGTCAGCAATGACGGGCGTTGTGGCCTTAGGCCAACAACGCATTGACCGGTGTCGCGGTCGACTCGCCGGGAAAGGTGTCGCTGTCTTTTCAGGCCGCAGAAAGCCCCGATAAGTTCACTGCCCAGGCTCTCGCGCGAGGCTTTGCTGCACTTTCCACGGCCTCGGCAGTCACATTTCCTGAATCCGTCCACCCAGGAGGTTGTCATGGCCCGTAATACCGATTACCAGGCGTCCATCGCCAGCATCGAGAATGAAATCAACAGCCTGCTCGACTCGTTGGCATCCCTGAAGAAAAGCGCTGCCCGCGAATCCCGCAGCGGTCTGAATTCCCTCAAGAGCACCGCTCGCGAAGCCCTGCACCATTCGGGTGATTCGCTGGAAGAGGTCTATGACGATGTGCGTCGACTGACCCGTCAGTACGGTCGTGCCGCCACCGGTGTGGCCCGCGAGCATCCCTGGGCCACCGTCGGCATCGCCGCTGGCGTGACCATCCTGGTCGGCTGGGCGCTGCTGCGCGGCGACCACTGATGAGATAAGCGAAGGCATCCTGCGGGATGCCTTTTGCATTCAGGACCCGGCCAGTTCTCGCCTGAGCCAAGCCGCCAAGCGTTCCACTCGTTCATCCGCCAGCCTTCCCGGCGCCCACAGCGCCAGCTCCGCCCCGGTCGCCGCGAAGCCCCAGGGCGCCACCAACCGCCCCGCCTTGAGATCCGCCGCCACCAGTGGCTCTGGGGCGATCGCCACGCCCAGCCCCGATAACGCCGCCTCTAGTAGATAGTAGAGGTGCTCGAAGCCCTGCCCGTACACCAACGCCGGCTCGTCCAGCTCCTGGGTGGCGAACCACTGCGGCCAGGCCTGGGGGCGCGATAGGGTATGTAGCAGCGGCTCCGCCAGCAGCGCCGACAGATCGCCGTCCTTGAGGCGCAGATAGGCCGGGCAATAGGGGCTCAGCACCGGGCCGATGCGCTCGGACGCCAGGTGGTAGGGAGTGACGTCCAGCGGCGGCGCGGTCTCGGTGAACAATAGGCTGGCATCCAGGCCGGCGGCGGCCATCGGGGTATCGTCGGTACGGGTCGACAGGTGCAGGCGCAACTCGGGCAGATCGCGATTGAGGCGATCCAGCCGTGGGATGAACCAACGGGCGACGAGACTACCCGGGCAACCCAGTACGAAGGGCCCCTGGCGATTGCCGGCGCGGAGTTCGGCGCACACTTCGCGCAGCCGGCCGAAGGTGTCGGCGCTCACCTCGCGCAGTTTCAAACCCGCCTCGGTCAACGCCAGACCACGGCCTTCGCGGCGAAACAGGGCCACGCCAAGTTGTTCCTCCAGCGCACGTATCTGCCGGCTCACCGCACCATGGGTGACATGCAGCTCGTCGCCTGCACGGCTCATGCCGCCCAGTCGTGCAGTGGCTTCGAAGGCACGCAGGGCATTCAGCGGCGGTAGATCGTGGGGATCGCTCATCTGTGAGTTTTCCTGACGGGTTAGTGCGATCTTATCGATTTATCACCGGCACTCAAGCAGGTAAGGTAGCTCCATCTTCGCAGGAGAACCCCATGACCCAGACCGCTTACCGCCAGGGCCCCGACGCCCAAGGCATGTTCGGCCAGTTCGGTGGCCGCTATGTCGCCGAGACCCTGATGCCGCTGATCCTCGATCTGCAGCGCGAATACGAAACCGCCATGCACGACCCGGCGTTTCTCGAGCAGCTGGCCTATTTCCAGCGCGACTACGTCGGCCGGCCCAATCCGCTGTACTTCGCCGAGCGTCTGACCGAGCACTTCGGCGGCGCCAAGATCTATCTGAAGCGCGAAGAGCTGAACCACACCGGCGCGCACAAGATCAACAACTGCATCGGCCAGATCTTGCTGGCCAAGCGCATGGGCAAGACCCGCATCATCGCCGAGACCGGCGCTGGCATGCACGGTGTGGCCACCGCCACCGTCGCCGCGCGCTTCGGCCTGCCCTGCGTCATCTACATGGGCAGCACCGACATCGACCGCCAGCAGGCCAACGTCTTCCGCATGAAGCTGCTGGGCGCCGAGGTGATCCCGGTCACCGCCGGTACCGGTACCCTCAAGGACGCCATGAACGAGGCTCTGCGCGACTGGGTGACCAACGTCGCCGACACCTTCTACTTGATCGGCACCGTGGCTGGTCCGCACCCCTATCCAGCCATGGTCCGCGATTTCCAGGCGGTGATCGGTCGCGAGACCCGCGCCCAGATCCTGGAAAAGGAAGGCCGTCTGCCCGACAGCCTGATCGCCTGCGTCGGCGGCGGCTCCAACGCCATGGGCCTGTTCCACGAATTCCTCGATGACCCCGAGGTGGCCATCGTCGGTGTCGAAGCCGGCGGCCACGGGGTGGACACCGACAAGCATGCTTCCAGCCTCAACGGCGGGGTACCCGGCGTATTGCACGGCAACCGCACCTTCCTGCTGCAGGACGACGACGGCCAGATCATCGACGCCCACTCGATTTCCGCCGGCCTGGACTATCCCGGTATCGGCCCGGAGCACGCCCACCTGCACGACGTGAAGCGCGTGGAGTACGTGCCCATCAATGACGACGAAGCGCTCAAGGCCTTCCACCAGACCTGCCGCCTGGAAGGCATCATCCCGGCGCTGGAGTCCGCCCACGCCCTGGCCGAAGCCTACAAGCGCGCTCCGCACCTGCCCAAGGACCACCTGATGGTGATCTGCCTCTCGGGCCGCGGCGACAAGGACATGCAGACCGTGATGAGCCACCTGGGAGACGCCCTATGAGCCGCCTGGAAACCCGCTTCGCCGCGCTGAAGGCCGAGGGCCGTGCGGCCCTGGTCACCTACACCACCGCAGGCGACCCGGACTACGCCACCGCCCTGGCCATCCTCAAGGGCCTGCCGGCCGCCGGTGCCGACGTCATCGAGCTGGGCATGCCCTTCACCGATCCCATGGCCGACGGCCCGGCCATCCAGGCCGCTGCCCTGCGGGCCCTGCAGGGTGGTCAGAACCTGGCCAAGACCCTGGAGATGGTGCGCGACTTCCGCCGCGAAGAACGGGAAACGCCGCTGGTGCTGATGGGTTACTACAATCCCATCCACCGCTATGGCGTGGAGCGCTTCCTGGCCGAAGCCGCCGAAGCGGGCGTGGATGGCCTGATCGTGGTCGACCTGCCGCCGGAGCACGACGCCGAGCTGGCGCTGCCGGCCCAGGCCGCCGGTATCGACTTCATCCGCCTGACCACCCCGACCACCGATGATGCCCGCCTGCCGCGGGTACTCAACACCAGCTCCGGCTTCGTCTACTACGTGTCCGTTGCCGGGGTGACCGGTGCCGGCTCGGCCACCACCGAGCACGTCGAAGCCGCCGTGGCCCGCCTGCGCCGCTTCACCGATCTGCCGCTGGCGGTAGGCTTCGGCATCCGCACCCCGGAGCAGGCGCGCGTCATCGCCCGGCTGGCCGACGGCGTGGTAGTGGGCTCGGCCTTCGTCGACCAGATCGCCAAGGCTGAATCCAGCGGCGCCGCCATCGATGGCGTCCTGGGCCTTTGCCGGCAACTGTCGGAGAGCGTGCGTACCGCGCGTTGATCCCCAATCGTTACGAAAAGGACCGCTTCGGCGGTCTTTTTTGTGCCTGGCGTTTTTCCAGCCTGTGCATAACCCTGTGGGCAGTCTGTTCGTCGCTGCTGCAAAGCTGCGTGCCAGAAGGATTTTAACGTCATAGGGCTTGTTGATCGATTGCCGACGGACGTTCAAGACCGAGAAAAATTCACCTGATCGCTATTGCTCCCCAGGTAAAGGCTGTGGATAAGCCTTGGGCAAGTTGTCAGCAACGGGAAAGACCCACGACCAGGCCTGATTGTATAAAAAATGAACAATTTCACTGGAGGTCTGCTCGGGGATAAAACGCCAGGAGTTCGCTGGGTTTTCCCACATCTACTGTGTGCGTGCTTGTGGAAAAGATGTGGGACTCGACCGCATAGCCAGAGCTACCAAGGCTTGCAGAGGATCGTATAAAAAATGATCAGTTGCCATGACTAGGTTTTCCACAACTCACAATCCAGCTGCATAGGGCTGTGGATAGCTTGTTCGCTCAGTGCTGAAACTCAGATAGGGCGCGGCCTGCAGAGAATTGATCAAATTTTGATCGATATTTGCCGGGTTTTCCGAGTCAAGCGTTTTTTCCTCTCCGCCCAGAGAGTTATCCACGCCAATTCAGAATCTTGTCGATGTTCGAGCGCTAAAGCGGCTGTGGATAACTCTGTTGATTTTCTGTTCGGAAGGCTGTGCACGGGCTCTGTGCTAGCGCAACGTCACCTTTTGCCGCGATCCTTCCGCGGGGAGTACGAAAGCGCATTCCTCGAAGGTCGCCATGCGCATGCGCAGCGGCGGATTGTTGCTGTAGCCGTATTGCTCGGTCGGCATGCCAATGAAGTTGGTATCCAGCTTCTGGTTGTCGTTGCTGTCATGGATCACCGACACGGCATAGCGCCCGGGCGGCAGTTCGAAGCGGTATTCCTGGGCACCAGGTTGTGCGGCGATATGGGCCTGGGCCAGCGGCGTCTTGTGCGCTTTCCAGGCCTCTTCACTGGCGAACACCGCCAGCAGTAGCTGGCCGCCGGTGCCATCGACCGTCTCCACCCGCACCTGCAACTCGGCCGCCTGTACCAGACCGCTCAAACAGAGACCGCACACCAGCAACAGAGGCTTCATAGGCATTCCTTCAGGAGGGGGAAGACGCCAGCCGCAGCAGATCGGCCGGTCGTTCGAAAAAGAAATCGGGGCGCTGCTCGCGGAGCGTGGCGGCACAGCCATAGCCCCAGGCCACCGCCGCGCAGTCCAGGCCGGCACGCCGGGCCGCCTGTAGGTCGCGCAACTCGTCACCGATGTAGAGCGACTCGGCGGCCGGGATACCCTGGCGTCTCAGCAAGCGCGACAGGCGTCGTGCCTTGCCGAGCAGGGGGATGTCGAATTCGCCATCGCTGAACAGGTGCCAGGCGTCCGGCAGCACCTGGCGCACGCTGGCGGCGGAGTTGGAGGTCGCCAGGCCCAGTTGCAGTCCCGCGGCCCTTAGCCGTGCGAGCGCGCTGGGTATCCCGGCGAAGGGGGTGACCGCCTCACCGCGTTGCGCCATCAGCCGCCGATAGTGACGGGCGATCCGGGGCACCCGCCACAGCGGAATGCGCAGGCTCTCCAGCAGTCCGGCCAGGGAGGCGGCGCGTAGCTGCGGCCACTCGTCGGGGCTCGGCTCGCGAAAGCCATGGGTCCGCGCCAGCTCACCGAGACAGCTCAGCAAGAAGGGCAGGCTGTCCGCCAGGGTGCCGTCGAAATCGAAGATGACGTAGCGGTAGCTCATGCGAGAGAGACGCGGCCAGCGAAGGCGCCAGCGTAGCGGGCGCCTCCGGGTTTTGCCACCGCGTCCCTGCCGGACAGATCACACGCGGAAGCGGCGAATCTGACCGTTGAGCTCCACCGCCAACTCGGAAAGCTGCTGGCTGGCGGCGCGAGTCTGCTCGGCGCCCGCGGCGGTCTGGACCGAGAGGTCACGGATGCGCACCAGGTTGCGGTCGACTTCGCGGGCCACCTGGGCCTGCTCTTCGGCGGCGCTGGCGATCACCAGGTTGCGCTCGTCGATCCCCGATACCGACTGGGCGATGGCAGCCAGGGCGGCATTGGCCGATTGCGCCTGCTCGCGGGTCTGGCGCGCCTGGTCGGCGCTGGTCAGCAGCGCATCGACGGTCTGGCCGGTGCCCTGCTGGATGCTGCCGATCATGCCCTCGATCTCGCGGGTGGACTCGCCGGTGCGATGGGCCAGGGCGCGCACCTCGTCGGCGACCACGGCGAAGCCACGCCCGGCATCGCCCGCCCGGGCGGCTTCGATGGCGGCGTTCAGCGCCAGCAGGTTGGTCTGCTCGGCCACCGCGCGGATCACGTCCAGCACCTGGCTGATGTTGCGGGTCTGCTCGGCCAGCTGGCGGGCCTGTTCGCTGGCGCCCAGGACGTTTTCGGTCAGCACCTCGATGGCGCCCAGGGTATCGCCCAGCTGGCGCTGCCCCTGGCGCGCGGTATCGGCGGCTCGGCGCGATTCGGAGGAGGTGGCGGTGGCATTGCCGGCCACCTCGTCCACTGCCTGGCTCATCTCGGTGACGGCGGTGGCCGCCATCTCGATCTCACTGTTCTGCTGCTGCAGGCCGGTAGCGCTTTCTTGCATGACCGCGGTCATTTCCTCGGCGGCCGATGCCAGTTGGGTGGCGGAATGCCCCAGGTGGCCCAGGGTATCGCGCAGGTTGGTCTGCATCTGCTGCATGGCCTGCAGCAGTTGGGCGGCTTCGTCGTGGCCACGGGTATCCAACGCCTGGGTCAGGTCGCCACTGGCGATGGTCTTGGCGGCGGTGACGGCCTCGGCGATGGGGCGGGTCATGCTCAGGGTCAGGCGCCAGGCCAGCAGCAGGGTCAGGCCCAGGGCCAGGGCAATGACGATCCAGGTGATGGAGGTGGCTTCGGCATAGGTGTCACCGGAGCGCTGGGAGGCCGCCTTGATGTCTTCCTGGTTGATCTTGCGCAGGGCTTCGGTGCGCTCGTTCATCTGCACACCGAGCTTGGCCATGTTGGTCTGGATCAGGCTGCGGGCGTCGTCGAGGCGGCCAGCACCGATAAGTTCGGCGAGCTGGTCGATATAGCGTCCATAGTCGCGATGGATCTGCTGCAGCGCCGCGAAGGCCTGTCGCTCCTGATCGGTGGTGAGCAGGCGCTGGTAACGGGCGAAGCCGGCCTCGACGTCGGCGCTGATGCCGTCGATCTTCTTGCGCGTGGCGGCGACGGTCGCGGCGTCCGGGATCGCCAGCAGCCGCAACACCTCGACCCGAGTACGGGCCAGTTGCAGGGCGAGGTTGTCGGCTTCGACGATGCTGGGCACGTTATTGGTTTCGATCACCTGGCCCTGGGTGCGGATCTGCGACATCTGTAGCAGTCCAAACAGGCCCAGGCTGGCCACGAGAATGGCCAGCAGACCGAAACACAGCAAACTGCGGATGGCGATGGAGAAGGAACGAAAAGTCACGGCGGCAGCCCCGATGGAAATGGAGGCCTCCTGTAACGGCTAGACTCGCCGTGACTTGATGGCTATTCGTCTTAAATCTGACTATTTGTGGTGCAGAGCCGCAACGCCTGGGCGAAGGTCTTCGACAGGCGCTCAGAATTGGAAGCGTCGTACCTGACCGCTCAAGGTCGTCGCCAGATCCGCCAGTTGCTGGCTGGCGCCCCTGGTCTGCTCGGCACCGGCAGCGGTCTGGACCGACAGGTCGCGGATGCGCACCAGGTTACGATCCACTTCGCGAGCCACCTGGGCCTGCTGTTCGGCGGCGCTGGCGATCAACAGGTTGCGCTCGTCGATGCCGGATACCGCCCCGGCGATGGCGGCGAGGCCGGCATTGGCCGCCTGGGCCTGTTCGCGGGTTTGGCGCGCCTGGTCGGCGCTGCTCAGCAAGGCGTCGACGGTCTGGCCGGTACCCTGCTGAATACTGCCAATCATCTTCTCGATCTCGCTGGTCGAATCCCCGGTGCGCTTGGCCAGGGCGCGGACCTCGTCGGCCACCACGGCGAAACCACGACCTGCCTCGCCGGCACGGGCCGCCTCGATGGCGGCGTTGAGCGCCAGCAGGTTGGTCTGTTCGGCCACCGCACGAATCACGTCCAGCACCTGGCTGATGTCGCGGGTCTGGGTTTCCAGCTCACGGGCCTGGCTGCTGGCGCCGAGAACCTGCTCGGTGAGCGCCTCGATGGCGCCCAGGGTTTCGCCCAGCTGGCGCTGTCCCTGGGCCGCAGTCTGCGCGGCCTGGCGCGAGTCGGTGGAGGTGGAACCGGCATTGCCGGCGACTTCCTCGACCGCCTGGCTCATCTCGGTCACGGCGGTGGCCGCCAGCTCGATCTCGTTGTTCTGCTGCTGCAGGCCCTGGGCGCTTTCCTGCATGACCGCGGTCATCTCTTCGGCGGCCGATGCCAATTGGCTGGCCGAATCGCCGATGTGCGCGAGGGTCTCACGCAACTGGCCCTGCATCTGCTGCATGGCCTGCAGCAACTGAGCCGCTTCGTCTTTACCGCGACTGTCCAGCGGCTGGGTCAGATCACCGGTGGCAATGGTACGCGCCGCCGCCACGGCCTCGGCGATGGGACCGGCGAGGCTACGGGTCAGCCGCCAGGCGAGCAGGGCGGTGAGGGCCAGCGCCAGCAGGATCGCCAGCCAGGTTACGGTGGTGGAGCGCCCATAGGTGGTATCGGCCTCGGTACTGGCGGTCTGGATATCCTGCTGGACCGCGTCGCGCAGCGTCTCGATGCAGGCATTCATGCGGATACCCAGTTGCGCCATGCTCTGCTGGACCAGCTGGCGCGCCTCGGTCAACTGACCGGCGCTGGCCAGGTCAGCCAGTTGCTGCACGCCCTGCAGGTATTCCCGATGCACCTGGCGCAAATCGTCCAGCGCCTGTCGGCTCTGCGCTGACAGCACCCCTTGCTGATAGCGGGCGAAGGCGGCCTGGACCTCGGTGCTCAGGCCGTCCAGTTTCTTGCGGGTGTTGGCCAGGCTTTCGGCATCGGGCATGGCCAGCAGCCGCAGGGTCTCGATGCGAGTGCGTGCCAGCAACATGCCCAAATCATTGGCGGCGATAAGGGTGGGGATATGGCGTTGCTCCACCTGGTGTCCCAACTGGCGGATCTGCGACAGCTGGAACCAGCCGAACAAGCCGAGGGCAGCGACGAGCGCCGCGAGGATGCCAAAACACAGCAGATTGCGGGTAGCGATGGATAAAGAGCGGAGGGTCATGATGAGCCTGTGAATGAAAAGCCGAAACGTGAACAGGCTCACAACTTTATGTGATGTTTTGAATAAAAGGCTCTGGAATAGGGTGCGTCAAAAAATCGCACCGCCTAAAAAGACGGTTTTCTGACATGCCCATGGAGCTTTTTAGCTCCATGGGCAGGGGAGAACCGCGGTCGTCAGTCGCCGCTGACCTGGCGCAGGTGCGCCGCCGGGGCCTCTTCACCGAGGTTGTTGAGCAGGCGCTCGCTGTACCAGTCGATGAAGTTGATGACGCCGAACTCGTAGGTCTTGGAATACGGACCCGGCTGGTAGGCCTTGGAGTTGATGCCACGCTGGTTTTCTTCGGCCAGGCGACGGTCCTGGTCGTTGGTAGCGTCCCAGACCTTGCGCAGGTTGACCGGATCGTAGTCGACGCCTTCCACGGCATCCTTGTGCACCAGCCACTTGGTGGTCACCACCGTTTCGGTCGGGCCCAGCGGCCAGACGGTGAAGACGATCATGTGATCGCCCATGCAGTGGTTCCAGGAGTGCGGCAGGTGCAGGATGCGCATGGAGCCGAGGTCCGGGTCGGTGATGCGGCCCATGAGCTTCTGACAGCCCTGCTTGCCGTCCATGGTCATGGACACGGTGCCGGCGAGCAGCGGCATGCGCACGATGCGGTTGCGCAGGCCGAAGCTGGCATGGGCGTAGGGGATCTTGTCGGCGTCCCAGCGGGTGGTACAGGCGGCGACCTGATCCTTGAACGCCTGGGAAGCGCGCGGATCGGTGACGTCGTCCCACTCCAGCAGGGTGTTCAGCAATTCGGGGTGGGAGCCGCTGCAGTGATAGCACTCGCGGTTGTTCTCCAGCACCAGCTTCCAGTTGGCCTGCTCGACCAGGTCGGTGCGCACCGCGACTTTGGTGTTCTCCATGTCGTACGGCTCCATGTAGTGCTCGAGCGTACGCAGGAAGTCGTCGATGGCGGGCGGCTCATCGGCGAGGGAAATGAAGATGTAGCCACCCGCCGTCTTCACGTGGATCGGCTTGAGGCTGTAGTCGGCCATGTTGAAGTCGGCGCCCATTTCGCTGCCGGCGAACAGCAGGCGACCGTCCAGCTCGTAGGTCCACTGGTGGTAGGGGCAGACCAGCTTGGCGACCTTGCCCTTGTCGCTTACGCACAGGCGCGAACCGCGGTGACGGCAGACGTTGTGGAAGGCGTGGACCTTGCCCTCGGCACCGCGAACCACCAGGATGGGGTTGTCACCGAGTTGCAGGGTGATGAAGTTGCCCTTGGCCGGGATCTCGCAGGTCATGCCGGCGATCAGCCATTCCTTGCCGAAGATCTCCTGCATGTCGATCTGGAACAGGCGCTCGTCGTTGTAGAACGGCTGGGGCAGGGAATGGGTGCGCTCGCGGGTGCGCAGCATTTCGGCCGTGGCCTTGCGGGCCGGCTCGAGAGGGTCGCCCAAACTCAGGGTGCTGACGTCCATCGTACATCCTCGTAGCCACCCGGCGGGTGGCGAAAGTGGTTGGTCACGGTATTGCAAGGCTTGTTGGCCGACGGGGCGGGGCCGCCGAATGACCCTGAGAGTTGCCCATCGTGCGCTGTTTCGGGTTCGGCTTGGGGCGGAGTGTGGGGCCGGAGCCAGGAGGGTGCCTTGCTCATGGGCGACATGGCCAACGCTGTTCACGACGCCCCAGCCCTTGTCATTGCTGGGCCGGTCGCCATCGGCATGTGGATGTCGCGATTGGGAAAGTGACGGTCGGATGTCGCTTCCAGAATCGCCGCCATTAGGCCCGAGCGGCAATCGAGGTGCGCCATGAATACCTTCCTCAACCCCGTCACCACCCAGACCTGGACCAATGGCCGGCACCCCGTGCGCTGCGTCAAGGTGATCCAGGAAACCTGGGATGTGCGCACCTTCTGCTTCACCGCGGAAATCCCGTTGATGTACTTCTTCAAGCCGGGGCAGTTCGTGACCCTGGAACTGGAGATCGGCGGCAAGCAGGTGATGCGCTCCTACACCATCTCCAGCTCGCCCTCGGTGCCCTACAGCTTCTCCATCACCGTCAAGCGCGTGCCGGGTGGCCAGGTGTCCAACTGGCTGCACGACAACATGAAGGTTGGCGACACCCTGGCCGTGCATGGCCCGGTGGGCCTGTTCAACGCCATCGACTTCCCGGCCGACAAGGTGCTCTATCTCTCCGGCGGCGTGGGCATCACCCCGGTGATGTCCATGGCGCGCTGGTTTTATGACACCAATGCCAACGTCGACATGGTCTTCGTGCACAGCGCCCGCACCCCGCGCGACATCATCTACCGGCACGAGCTGGAGCACATGGCGTCGCGGATCGACAACTTCGTGCTCAATATGGTGTGCGAGCGCACCGAGCACGGCGAGTCCTGGGCCGGTTTCCGTGGCTACTTCGACCGGCGCATGCTGGAGCTGATGGCGCCGGACTTCCGCGAGCGCGAGATCTTCTGTTGCGGCCCCACGCCCTACATGAATGCGGTCAAGGCCATGCTCCGCGAGCTGGGCTTCGACATGGCCCGCTACCACGAGGAATCCTTCGGCGCGACGCCGCCGGAAGCCAAGGTGGAGGCGGCGGAACAGGCCGAGGCCGCGGCGGATCTGCCACCGATCCCGCTGGAAGCCCAGTGCCTGATCTCCTTCACCGAGAGCGGCAAGAGCGTCAGCATCGGCCCCGGCGAGACCATCCACGGCGCGGCGGCCAAGCTCGGCCTGCACATTCCCAAGGCCTGCGGCATGGGTATCTGCGGCACCTGCAAGGTGCTCAAGAAGAGCGGCGAGGTGGTCATGGACCACAACGGCGGCATCACCGAGGAAGACGAAGCCGAAGGCTACATCCTGTCCTGCTGCAGCATCCCGCAAGGGGATGTGCAGATCGAGTTCTGATGCAGTGACGTAGGTTGGGCTGAGACGGCTTCATCGTCGAAGCCCAACGGGGCGGGGCTTCACTTCTGCGCCTTGGGTATGTGGGGGCCCTGGCTACTTATCGAGCTCTGCTGATAGTTTTTATTTCGCCCCCCTCGGGCGAGTCACTTTTGCCAGTCGCGGCAAAAGTAACCAAAAACGCTGTCCCCACGTTTCGGCCCTCCGCTTCGCTCCGGGTCCCCTCGCTCTGGCGCCGCTCCGGGGGCACGGCACGAAGGGGCCTCCTGCCCCTCGCGCCTTGCTCGGCGTCCTGCCTCGCAACCCCCGTAACGACACCTGCGCTCGGCCTCACTGACGGGGACGGGAGCGCCAGCCTGAAGCTTCGGCGTTTACAGGAGTGGCGTAGGTTGGGCTGAGCGCAGCGAAGCCCAACAGGGACGAGGTCGATCCTGAACTGTTCGGCTTCGGTGATGGAGCCGCCTCAACCCAACCTACCTCGCGCCCTCTAGGCGATTCGGGTCGGCAAGCTCAGGGTGATGATCACTTCGCCCTCGCCGTTGGCGAAGCGCGCCTCGCCACCGAAGCTTTCGCTGAGTGCCTTGACGATGGGCAGCCCCAGGCCCCAGCCGCGCTTCTCGCTGCGGGTGGAGATGAAATAGGGCGTCGCCAGGTTGGCCAGGACATCGTCCGGAAACTGGCCACGATTGCGCAATTCCAGCACCACCGCGTCCTCGGCCAGGGTCTGGCGCACCTGGATCTCGGTACCGGCCTGGCCGTGCTTGGCGGCATTCAAGACCAAATTGTCGAAGATGCGCAGGAAGGCATAGCGGTCCCACACCACCTCCAACGCCGGCGTCTCCAGGTGCAGTTCGAGGGGGTTGGCGAACTGCAGCCGCAGGTTGGCCGCGGCATCCTCCAGCAGGGCGCCCAACTGGAGCGGATCGCCACTCAGACGTACGCCGCCGCCGAGGCTCATATGGGTGATGTCGAGCACGTCGGTGATCATCTGGTTCATACGCTGCAGGTTGTCATGCAGGGTCTGCAACAGGTCGTCGGTGCGGCGCGCGGGGCTGCGCTGCATCAGGTTGACCACCATGGTCGCGGCGGTGAGCGGCGAGCGCAGGTCGTGATTGAGCGACCTCATGAAGCGTTCGAGCATGACCTTTTCCGCCTGCAGGTTCTCGCTACGGGCGATGGCCGAATTACGCTGCTGCTCCATGCGCCCGACCCGCGAGCTGGCCTTGAGCAGGGCGCCGACGGTGGCCAGCACCTCTTCCGGATTGATCGGGTGGGTCAGGTAGGCCTGAGCGCCGGTGTTGAAACCCTGGGCCTTGTCCTTGCCGGAGACGAAGGTGGCCGAGATGTTGATTATCGCCGGCAGTCGTCCCCAGCCACGCTTGAGTTCGATGGCCTGGATCAGCTCGAAGCCGGTGGTGTCCGGTAGGTTGACGTCGATGATCACCAGTTCGACGTCATCGTCGATCAACAGCAGTCCGCTGGCGCCGCTGGCCGCCTCGAGCACCTGGTAGTGGGGCTGCGTCGCCAGGATCTTGCGCAGCACGTAGCGATTGGCCTCGGTGTCGTCGATGATGACGATACGGTGTGCCGGGCTAGTCATCGGACAGACTCCGCGCCAGGGCGCATACCTCGGCGAGCAGCCGCTCGGCATGATCGGGAGCCTGCTTGGAGAGGATGGCGTAACTGTAGTCCTGCAGCCGTTTGCGGCTGGTCTCGTCGAGCGGCTGGGCGGTATTGATCAGTACCCGGCGGTGCATGCTCCAATCCATGCTGGCCAGCAGGTCCTCGCCGTTGATATCGGGCAGGTCGAGGTCGAGGATGATGATATCGGGGCGCACCGCGTTGAGCCGATCCAGGCTGCTGCGGGCGCTATCGGCCTCCAGCAGCACGGGATTCAGGCGTTCGAGGGTACGGCGCACCAGGTAGCGATCGCCTTCGTTGTCCTCGATCACCAGCACGGTGAGGCCGCTGAGGTCCAGCTCCTGGGTGGCGTCCGAGGAGGTCGAATAGCGGCGGGGCAGGCGCAGGGTGAAGCGGCTGCCGCGCCCGACTTCGCTGTCGAGCGTCAGTTCGCCCTTGAGCAGTACGGCCAGGCGCTGCGCCAGGGGCAGCCCCAGCCCCGTGCCTTCGATGTGGGTCAGGTGGGGCGAGCGGATGCGTTCGAATTCCTCGAAGATCTTCTGCTGATCGTCCGTGGCGATGCCGATGCCGCTGTCTTCCACCAGGAATTCCAGACTGTCGTCGTCGGGCTGGAACACCTGGATGCGTACCCGCCCCTGCGGGGTGTACTTGAAGGCATTGGAGATCAGATTGCGCAGTACCTGGAACAGCCGGCTCTCATCGGTTTCCAGCAGCACCTCGGCAGGTGCCGGGGCAATGGTGAAGCTGACCTGCGGATAGCGGGGCGCCAGCGCCGTGGCGAACTGGGTGAGGCGCTCGACGAAGGGGCCCAGGTAGAAGGGCTGGGGCACGATGGTCAGCCGGCCGGATTGCACCTCCGCCAGTGCCAGCAACTCGCTGACCAGATTGGCCAGTTCCAGCGCCGCATCGCTGATGAAGCGCACCTGACGGCGCTGTTCCGCATTGAGTGCCCCGTCCACGCCGCTGGCGAGCAGCTTGGCGACGTTTTCGATGATGTTGATCGGGGTGCGGAATTCATGGGTCATGTTGGAGAAGAAGCGGGTCTTGGCTTCGCTCGCCTCCTTGAGTTCCTGGGTCGCCTTCTCCAGCTCCGAGTAGAGCGCCACCACTCCCTGGTTGGTGTTTTCCAGTTCCTTGTTGGTGGCTTCCAGCTCCGACTGCCGCAGATGCAGCTCGGTGTTGGTGAACAGCAGTTCTTCGCTCTGCAGGCGGATCTGCTGGTAGGGATCGGGCGGCGTGGCACCCTGCAGTTCGCGGGTCAGGTCAGCGAGCACGGCTGGATCGGGAAAGGGCCGCGGCGCCTGGTACTTGCAGGCGGTGATCCGGGTGCCGGCCGGGGAGGTCTGGATGTCGAAGTCGTCGAATAGGCGCTGCGCGCCGAGCAGGCCGATACCCATGCCGGTGCTGGAGCGATAGCTACCCGCGCGGATGGCCTCCATCTCGGCGATACCCGGGCCCTGGTCGATGGCGCGCAATTGCAGGCCGCGCAGCAGTGGGCCCTGACCGGTAAGCAGGGTGAATTCGCAACGCCCACTGCCGGCATACTGATAGATGTTGCGCGCCAGTTCCGACACGGCGGTGGCTAGGCGGATCTGTTCGAGCGTCGGCCAGTCCAGCGCGGCGGCGAGCCGCTTGGCCGTCTGGCGGCACTGCACGACGTCCTGTTCGCTGCGAATGGCAAGAATCAGCAAGGGCAGGACATCAGACATGCTTGAGTACCAGAACGGTGGCATCGTCGTTAGGACGACGGAAATCACGATGCAGCAGGGCCGCGATCAGCGCCGGATGGCGCGCGCCGAGACCGGATTGCTCACCCAGAGCTACCTTGGAGGTCAGCCCATCGGAGTTCAGCACCAGCAGGGTGCCTGGCGTCCAGGGGTAGGTGAAGGTCTGGATCCGGCCGATGCGATAGCCCAGGGTGCCGTTGTTGGACACCAGGCTGCGAGCCGTGTTGCCGAGCAGGCGCCCGGCGATATTGCCGATGCCGCAAAAGCTCACCTGGCCCTGGTCGGCATCCAGCTCGGCCAGCGCCAGGGCGGCGCCCCGGGTTTCCATCAGCGCCTGGTGCAGGTTTTCCATCAGGCGTTGCAGCGGCAGGTGTGCGCCGTGGCGCAGGAACAGCTCACGGGCGCGGCGACTGGCCAAGGCGGCCTGCTGGCCGTGGCCGAGTCCATCGCACACCAGCAGGCGCCGACCGGAGACCGCCCAGCTGTCGCCACAGACCTGTTCGCCAGGATAGGGGGTGCAGAGGGCGCCGTGCTGCAGGCGGGTGTTGGGCGCGCCAGCCAGATGGAAGCGGGCCAGCACCCCGGTGCCCTGGCCTGGCCGTGAATGGATGTCGAAGACATCGGCCTGGCGGCGGATCGCCCCCAGACCGGCGCCCAGGGTTGCCGCCGTGCTGTAGTGATCGGTCAGGCAACGGGCGACATCGGCCATGCCGGGACCGCGATCCACCGCCACCACGTCCAGGACGCCATCGTCGCCCAGGGTGGCGAGGAGTTCGCCGTGGCCGGCATGACGCACCAGGTTGTAGCCCAGCTCCTGGGCGACGATGGTCAGCCGGCCCAGCAGGGTTTCATCCGTGGTGACGCTACTGGCCAGGCGTACCAGCGCCCGCCGCGCCGCATCGACGTGGGCGGTGCTGGTGACCGGTAGTAGCAGGCTGCCCGGCTGGCCGTTCAGCGCCACTTCCACAGCTCCACGGTGGTGCCCTGGCCGGGCTGGCTGTCGATATGGAAGTCGTCCACCAGACGCCGCGAGCCGGACAGCCCCAACCCCAGGCCTTTGCCCGAGGTATAGCCATCGACCATGGCGCGTTCCAGATCGGCGATGCCCGGCCCCTGGTCACGGATCACCAGGCGGATCGCCGGCTTGCCGGCCCGCACCGTTTCCTCGATCAGGCACTCGCCACCGAGGCCATAGACCAGGCCGTTACGGGCGATCTCGCTGGCCGCGGTGACGATCTTGGTCTGGGAAATCAGGCCCAGGCGAATGGCTTCGGCGACTTTGCGCACCTGCTGACGGATCAGCACGATGTCAGTCTCCTGGCGGAGGGGAAGCGTCTGTGTCTTCGGCACCCTCTGACTCCTCCAGCGATTCGTCGTCGGCGACCATGGCTTCGAGCCGGCGCATTCCCTTTTCCATGTTCAGCGCCGTGGCGATGCCCTCCAGCGACAGCCCCAGCTCCACCAGGGTGATGGCTACCGCCGGTTGCATGCCGACCACGATGACCTTGGCATCGAGGATGCGTGAGACCTGGGCGATATGGGACAGCATCCGGCCAATGAAGGAGTCGACGATTTCCAGCGCCGAGATGTCGATGAGCACACCCTTGGCCTTGTGGCGGATGATCTGCTCGGTGAGGTCTTCCTGCAGGTCCAGCGCCAACTGGTCATGCATGTCGACCTGAATGCTCAGCAACAGGAAGGGGCCCAGTTTGAGGATCGGGATCTTGTCGATCATGCCGCCTTCCTCAGCGCGTGGCCGGCGTGGCGAGACGCACGCCCTGCTGTTTGAGGGCCAGGCGGAAGGCATCGGCCAGGGACGCCTTGGTGATGACGTCGCCGAGTTCCACGCCCAGGTGGACGATGGTGGCGGCGATTTGCGGGCGAATGCCGCTGATGATGCACTGAGCGCCCATCAGGCGGGCGGCGGTCACCGTCTTGAGCAGGTGCTGGGCGACCATGGTATCCACTGTGGGTACGCCGGTGATATCGATGATGGCGATGTCCGATTCGGTCTGGACGATCTTCTCCAGCAGCGACTCCATCACCACCTGGGTGCGGTTGCTGTCCAGCGAGCCGATCAGGGGAATGGCGAGGATGCCGTCCCACAGTTCCACCACCGGGGTGGACAGTTCCAGCATGCTTTCCTGCTGCTCGCGGATCACCGTCTCGCGGCCGCTGACGTAGCTTTCCACGCTGTACAGGCCGAGGGCGTCGATCAGTTGGGTAGCCGACCAGATTTCGGCGAGCGGATCGTCGCACTCGTTCTGGATCAGGCGGAACAGCGGCTCCTTGAGCGAAAAGACGAAGGTCGCCGTTTGCGAAGGCGTCAGGCCCGCACGGCTCTGGTCGAAGGAGAAACGCTCCAGCAACGAACGCACCGGCTGCCAGTGCGATTCGCGCAGATCATTGCCGCCCTGAGCCGCAGCCACGGTGATGCGCCGCAGCAATTCGGCGGAATTGGCCAGGATGGTGGTTTCGTCGAGCAGATCGACGCGCATGCCGGCAGCGCGCTGGGCGCCGATCCAGGCGTCGAGCAGCGCCTGCTCATGGGTGCGCAGCAGCTCGACCAAAGCGGTACTGTACATGGGAATTCCTAGGTGACGGAGCAGGCGGTGGGGGATGATCCGCCTGATGGGAGAGGGAAGGCAGGATGCGACTCGCTCATACGGCATGACCGGGCGGGGTGCCCGGTCGGTGCAGGATCACATGTCCATCTTTTCCTGGGTGATCTTGCCCGTCTTGGCATCGGCGTGGAAGTCGTACTTCATACCATCTTTCTTTATCCCTTCACCTTCCCACTGACCATCGTCGGCTTCGATCTTGGTCACCGAGGTGTAGCCCTGCTCCATCAGCTTGGTCTTGACGTCGTTCATCGGCATCCAGTCGGCACCCGGCTGGTCGGCCAGCGCGGCGGTGCTGGCCAGGACGGAACAGGCGAACAGGGAAGCGAGCAGTTTGGATTTCATCGCGAAACCTCGGCGTGGTGGTTTGTCTGCCTTTGACCACCGGGGCGCGCGACAAATCCCACACCCTGAACGCCTCAGTTAGCGGTGCTTTCGACCAGATGCGGCAACAGCCCTGCGGGGGCGGCCGCACGCTTGTCCTTGAGCTTGCGGGGGGTGTAGGGCCGACTGGCCAGGCGCCAGAGATCGCGCCAGCGCTCGGCGAGTACGCTGGGTTTGTCGAGGTAGAGGCGCAGGCCCAGGGAGAAGGCTTTCGCCTGCAATCGCTCGCGCTGCCGGGCCAGACTCTCGCCGATGGCCTGGCGAGTGTTGCTGGCGCCGAACAGGGTGGGTTCGCTGGTCAGCAACTGCTGCATCACCGCCAGGTCATGATCGTCGCCCAGGTATTCGGCGAGGCGCTTGAGGCTCTTTTGGCGGGTCTTGAATTCGGTGGGCCAGGCGGCGGCGAGCAACTGGGTGTGATACCAGTGATCCTTCACCCGCTTGCGCCAATCGTGCAGTGTCTCGTCGGTAGGCTTGTCGCGCGCCGTCTTGAGCGCTTGGCGGCCGGCCTTGTAGTGGTCTTCCAGGCCGCGGGCGAAGAGGGCGAAACCCTGGCCGGCGAGTTTCCAGCCGGCGACCTCCTCACGCAGGGTAGCGAGTTCCGCGAGCAGCTCGGGATGGCCGTCGACCGCGGCGATCTGCTGATCGGCGCGCTCCTGCAGGCGTTGGCGCACGCGCTTCATGGCCGGCGAGGCGAACCTCTTGCGGTCGGATTCGCCCAGCTTGTCCCAGCTTTCCACCAGGGCGGCGCTGTCGCGTAGCGAGGACAGCTCGCGGCCCAGGTCGCGCAAACGCCGATTGCGGCTGGCGAAGGCGCGCTTGCCCAGAGCGCCCTGCAGCAGGCGGAGCAGAGCCCGCAATTCCTTGAGGCGCTTGCGCGTCTCGTGTACGCCCGTGGGGGTATGGCTCCCCAGGGCGGCTTCAGCCTGTACCAGACGATCCGTCACCACTCGGCGTACTTCTTCATCAGCCGGTTGCCGCGCATCGAAACGAAAGGCCATCGAACTCTCCTCGGATAGGTGGGCTGCAGCGCCCGCTTGGGCGGGAGCCTAACGGTGTGAAGACCTCTACAACAGCCGTTGATGCCAAATTTCATTTAATCGTCATATTTCCGTCATGCAAAGTCGTCTTGGGCACCGGGCGCCGCACTGCGGGTCAGAGGGGCTATAGTTGCGCCACTACCAGAGCGAGGAGATCCGGATGTTCGAAGCCGCCGAGAACGAACACCTGCTCGATGAGGCCACCTACGAGGCCAAGCTGCCGAAGTTGCGCGAGGCATTGCTCGCCGCCCAGTACGAGCTGAAGGCGCAGGGGCGATTTCCGGTGATCGTACTGATCAATGGCGTCGAGGGGGCCGGCAAGGGCGAGACGGTCAAGCTGCTCAACGAATGGATGGACCCGCGCCTCATTCGCGTCGAGAGCTTCCTGCAGCCCACCGCCGAAGAGCGTGAGCACCCACCGGCCTGGCGCTATTGGCAGCGCCTGCCGGGCAAGGGCCGGATCGGCGTCTTCTTCGGTAACTGGTACAGCCAGATGCTGCACGCCCGGGTGAACAAGGAGATGTCCCGGCTCGAACTGGATGCCGCCATCGACCAGGCGGAGCGCCTCGAGCGCATGCTCGCCGACGAGGGCGCGTTGATCCTCAAGTTCTGGTTCCACCTGTCCAAGGACCAGCTCAAGCAGCGGCTGAAACACCTCAAGCACGATCCGCGCCTGGGTTGGAAGCTCAGCCCGCTGGACTGGCGCCAGGCCAAGGTCTATGACCGCTTCGTCAAGCAGGGCGAGCGGGTGGTGCGCCGTAGCCATCATGATTACGCCCCCTGGCACGTGGTGCCCGGTTTCGACGAGCGTTTTCGCAGCCTGACCGTCGGCACCCTGTTGCTCAAGGCCTTGCAGCGCGCCCTGGCCAGCAAGCCGCGCAAACCGCGCAAGGCGGCAGCCGTGAGCGTGCCGCCGCTGGATGGGCGCGGCGTGCTGGCGGCGCTGGATCTGAGCCAGCACCTGGACAAGGGCGATTACGAGGATCAACTGCTCACCGAGCAGGCCCGCCTGGCCAAGCTGCTGCGCGACAAGAAGTATCGCCGCCATGGCCTGGTGGCAGCCTTCGAAGGTAACGATGCGGCGGGGAAGGGCAGCGCCATCCGCCGCGTCACCGGTGCCCTGGACCCGCGCCAGTACCGGATCGTCCCGGTCGCCGCACCGAGCGACGAGGAATTGGCCCAGCCCTATCTCTGGCGCTTCTGGCGGCACATCCCGCGGCAGGGCGACTTCACCATCTTCGATAGATCCTGGTACGGCCGGGTGCTGGTGGAGCGGGTGGAGGAACTGACCCCTGTGGCCGACTGGCAACGCGCCTACGGCGAGATCAACGAATTCGAGGAACAGCTCAGCGACGCCGGCATCGTGCTGGCCAAGTTCTGGCTGGCCATCGACCAGGACACCCAGCTGGAGCGCTTCCGGGCCCGTGAGGAAACGCCGTTCAAGAGATTCAAGATCACCGAGGACGACTGGCGCAACCGCGACAAGTGGGAGCTCTACAGCCAGGCGGTAGACGACATGGTGGTACAGACCAGCACCGCCGTCGCGCCCTGGACGCTGGTGGAGGCCAACGACAAGAGGTTCGCGCGGGTGAAGGTGTTGCGGACGTTCAATGAGGCGTTGGAGCGGGCGTACGACAAGGGTTGAGAGGCCTTTGCCTGGCTTCGCTTCACACCTATCTAGCGACGTTTATCGTGAACGTTCAGGCGCGGAGGATAAGCCCCTTGCCAGAAGGGTGAGCGGAATCGTTGCGTAGGGGGTCGAGCGGCATGGATGCCGCGAGAGTCGCGAGGGCCATGGATGGCCCTTCGCGGCGTACCCCTGGAGCGGCGATGGAGCGAACGAACCCCTGCGCAGCCGGGGCCGATGGAGGGGCAAGCGTTTTTGGTTACTTTTGCCGCGACTGGCAAAAGTGACTCGCCCGGGTGGGCGAAACAAAAGGCTTCAGCAGGCACGTTAATCAGCTAAATGGCGTAAGCCAGAAAAGCACCAAACCCCAGAAACGAAAAAGCCCCACCGAAGTGGGGCCTTTCTGCAACCGGATCAGTCGTTAGACGACTTGAACCTGGTCAGCTTGCATACCCTTCTGGCCTTTGACAGCCACGAAAGTGACCTTCTGGCCTTCGCTCAGGCTCTTGAAGCCGGCGCTTTCGATGGAGCGGTAGTGCACGAACAAGTCGGCGCCGCTTTCCGGGGTGATGAAGCCGTAGCCTTTCTCATCGTTGAACCACTTGACGGTGCCATTTTCACGATTGGACATGAATATCTCCAGGATGTAGGGGAACAACCACGTCAGCGAGACATTCGCGAACGGGACTGTAATGCGAGAGTGAGACGAGCCAGGAGATGAAAATGAAGCAACATCAAGCAGGTATCGAGTAACTATTGCAGTAGCAGTGCCCACACCATACGCGCTTTCGCGCGCTTGTATAGTCCTGATTTGCATATTTGATGACCAATGGCACCGGCTTGCACTGCCAGAGCGTCTCACTCAGGCTAAGAAATCCCCTGCTCGGAAGGACCTCGCATGGATAAGCTGCACCGGATCAAAGGGGCCTGGCCCTACCTGATCGCCGTGTTTCTCAACGCCTTCGTCGATCTCGGCCACAAGATCGTCATTCAGAACACCGTGTTCAAGGTCTACGACGGCTCCACCCAGGTGGTGCTGACCGCCCTGGTCAACGGCATGATGCTGTTGCCCTTCATCCTGCTGTTCAGCCCCTCCGGTCATGTGGCCGACCGCTTCGCCAAGGTCCGGGTGCTGCGCCTCGGGGGCTGGGCGGCGGTGGGCATCACCCTGGGCATCACCCTGGCCTATTACGCCGGGCTGTTCGAGCTGGCCTTCGCCATGACGCTGCTGCTGGCGGTACAGGCGACCTTCTACTCGCCGGCCAAGTACGGCTACATCAAGGCGCTGTTCGGCAAGCAGCGGCTGGCCGAGGGCAATGGGCTGGTGCAGGCCAACTCCATCATCGCCATCCTCGCTGGCACCGTGGTCTTCACCGCCTTCTTCCAGTTGCACCTGGGCGAGGGCCAGGCCACGCCCCACGCCATCCTGCAGGACATCGCCCCGCTGGGCTGGCTGCTGGTGCTGTGCAGCCTGGCCGAGGTGGCGCTGCTCTATCGCCTGCCGGTCCTCGAAGAGCCCAGGCCGCAGGTCCCCTTCGACTGGCACGCCTATCTGCGCCTGCGCAGCGCCCGGCGCAATCTGGCGGTGATCGGCGAGAATCCGCTGATCCGGCTGTCGATCATCGGCCTCGCGGTGTTCTGGTCGGTGGGCCAGGTGCTCTTGGCGAGTTTCCCGGCCTATGCCAAGGATCACCTGGGCATCGACAACGTGCTGGTGCTGCAGGGCATCCTGGCGTGTGCCGGGATCGGCATCGCCCTCGGCTCGGCCTTGGCCAGCCGCGCCTCGCGCGGGCGTATCGAGACCGGGTTGATCCCGGTGGGCGCCCTGGGCATCGCCCTGGGCCTCTGGTGGCTGCCGGCGCCCAGCTCGGCCTGGCTGCATGCGCTCAACTTCATCTTCATCGGCCTGATGGGCGGCCTGTTCATCGTGCCGCTCAATGCGCTGATCCAGTTCAACGCCCGCGAGGACCAGCTCGGCACGGTGCTGGCCGCCAACAACTGGGTGCAGAACGTGGCCATGCTGGGCTTTTTGGTGCTCACCGCGGTGATCGCCCTGCTCGGCCTGGACAGCCGCTGGCTACTCTTGCTGATCGCCACGGTGGCCCTGGTGGGTGGCGCCTACACGGTGTGGAAACTGCCGCAGAGTCTGGTGCGCTTCCTGCTTGGGCTGATGGTGACCCGGCACTACCGGCTCCAGGTGCAGGGTCTGCAGAATCTACCGGCCCAGGGCGGGGTACTGCTGCTGGGCAATCACATCAGCTGGGTGGACTGGGCCATGGTGCAGATCGCCAGTCCGCGTCCGGTGCGCTTCGTGATGCTCAGGTCGATCTACGAGCGCTGGTACCTCAAGCCCTTCCTCAAGGCCATGGGTTGCCTGCCCATCGCCCAGGGCAGCGGCGCCGGGGCGGCGCTGGAGCAGGTGGCTGGCCTGCTCAAGGCGGGCGAGGTGGTCTGCCTGTTCCCGGAAGGGGCGATCAGCCGGACTGGCCAGCTCGGTGAATTCCGCCGGGGCTACGAGAAGGCCTGCCAACTGGTCGGTCCGGAGGTGCAGATCGTGCCCTTCTACCTGCGCGGTCTGTGGGGCAGCCAATTCTCCCGCTCGTCGAGCAAGCTCAAGGAGCTGCGTGACAGTCCGCTGCACCGCGAGGTGGTGGTGGCCTTCGGCAAGCCGCTGGCCAAGGACACGCCCGCCGACGTGCTCAAGCGGCGCATCTTCGAGCTGTCGATCCGCTCCTGGGAGCGCTACATGCAGGGCCTGCCATCCCTGGCCGATGCCTGGGTCGCCAGCGTCAAGCGCAGGCCCGGTGGCCTGGCCCTGGTGGATGATTTGGGCGCGCCGCTCAAGGCCGCCCAGGCGCTCACCGGCGCGGCCTGCCTGGCGCGGCGGATGCGCAAGCAGCCCGAGGCCAACCTCGGCCTGCTGCTGCCCACCAGCAGCGGTGGCATGCTGGCCAACATGGCGGTGCTGCTGGCCGGCAAGACGCTGGTCAATCTCAACTACACCGCCAGCCCCGAGGCCCTGAGGTCCGGACTGGACCAGGCCGGTATCCGCACCGTCTACACCTCCACCCGCTTTCTCGAGCGCTTGCGCAAACGCGGCCTGCCGGTGGACGAACTGCTGGCCGGGCGTGAGATCGTCGACCTGGAAAGCCTGCGCGCTGGCATCGGCAAGGCCGAGCTGATCGCCAACTGGCTGGCGGTGCGGCTGTTGCCCACCGCCATGCTGCAGGTGCTGGTGAGCCGCGCCCACGATCCCGAGGCCACCGCCGCCATCCTCTTCTCCAGTGGCAGCGAGGGCACGCCCAAGGGGGTGATGCTCAGCCATAGAAACATCATGGCCAACCTCAAGCAGACCTCGGACGTGCTCAACACCCAGGACGACGACGTCTTCATGGCCTCGTTGCCGCTGTTCCACGCCTTCGGCCTCACCGTCACCCAGTTCCTGCCGCTGATCGAGGGGCTACCGGTGGTGTGCCAGGCCGATCCCACCGACGTGGCCGGTATCGCCAAGGCGGTGGCTACCCATCGCGCCACGGTGCTCTGCGGCACCTCGACCTTCCTGCGGCTGTTCGTGCGCAACACCAAGGTGCACCCGCTGATGCTGGAGAGCCTGCGCATCGTGGTGGCCGGCGCCGAGCGCCTGGACCCGGCGGTGCGCGAGGCCTTCAAGCTCAAGTTCAACCAGGACATCTACGAGGGCTACGGCGCCACCGAAACCGCGCCGGTCGCCTCGGTCAATCTGCCCGATGCCCTGGACGTGAACTACTTGCAAGTACAGCGCGGCGGCAAGGTCGGCACCGTGGGCATGCCGCTGCCGGGGACCGGTTTCAAGATCGTCGATCCACAAAGCTTCGTCGAACTGCCCACCGGCGAGGCTGGCATGGTACTGATCGGCGGGCCGCAGCTGATGCAGGGCTACCTGAACGATCCCGAGCGCACCGCCAAGGCCATCCGCGAGATCGACGGCGAGCGCTGGTACGTGACCGGCGACCAAGGGCGGCTGGACGAAGACGGCTTTCTCACCATCGTCGACCGCTATTCGCGCTTCGCCAAGATCGGCGGCGAGATGGTCAGCCTGGGCGCCGTGGAGCAGGCCCTGGCGTGGGCGATCGCCGATCCGGAGATCGAGGTGCTGGCGGTCAATCTGCCGGATGCCAAGAAGGGCGAGCGCATCGTGGTGCTGCACACCGCTGAGCTGGACGGCGCGGCAGTGGAGAAGACGCTGCTGGCCCAGGGGGTAGGTGGGCTGCTGTTGCCCTCGGCCTGGCTGGCGGTGGAGGCGCTACCGAAACTGGGCACCGGCAAGGCCGACGTGGCTGGAGCGAAGCGGCTGGCGCAGGAGCTGCTGGCAGCGGAAGTGTCTAGCTGAGGCGATAGATCGCAGGACTGTCGTCGGAAGAGCGCTAAAGCCTGGCGCTGTCCTGCCGATCATGAGGGGGCTATCCATCTTTTCGAGGTGTCCCCGGTGAAGCTACGCTCCCTCAACATTGCCCCGCGCGCCCTGGTGGCCTTCGGTTTCTTCGCCTTGTTGGTGATCGGCCTCGGGCTGTTTTCCCTTGGCCAGAATCGCGTGATCAAGGACAGCGAAGAGCAGATCACCGATAACGTGATCCCGAGCGTGCAGACCATCGGCGAGATTCGCGCCGATCTGCTGAACCTGCGCATGCACAATCAGGGTTTGATGCTGGCCACCTCCAATGCCGAGACCCAGGCGGTGCACCAGGGCATCGAGACGGCCAAGGCCACTCTGGAAAAACATGTGCGCCAATTCGAGACGCTGCTGATCACCGACAAGGGGCGTGAGGTCTACGCCCGGATGACGGCTCAGCTGGCCACCTACCTGAACAATCAGAATCGCTATCTGAAGGCGCTGGATGACCAGAACGACGCCGAGTTGCTCAAGCTCAACGGTCAGGACGGCGAGATGGCACGCAGTGGCAATGCCCTGAGCGCCACGGTCAATGAACTGGCCGGGTTGGTCAACGGCAAGGTCCAACGCCTCGCCGCGGCGTCCATGGACAGCTATCGTACCGCCATCGCCATCACCGTGGTGGTGATGCTGGCGGCCCTGGCTGGCACCCTGTTGCTGGCCTGGCGCTTCACCCGCAGCCTCACCGGTCCGCTGGCCAAGGCGCTGATGGTGGCCGAGCGCATCGCCGCCAACGACCTCAGTCGAGCGGTCGAGCGCGACGGTAACGACGAACCCGGACGGTTGCTGGCCGCCATGGCCCAGATGCAGGACAACCTGCGCGGCACCCTGGAACAGCTGAATCAGTCCTCCAACACCCTGGCCGCCACCTCCGAGGAGATGTCGACGGTGACCGAGGTGGGACTGCGCGGCATCCAGCGGCAGAACGACGAACTGGCCCAGGCCGCCACGGCGGTCAACCAGATGACCGCGGCGGTGGAAGAGGTGGCACGCAACGCCGCCGCCGCCAGTGGCGCCGCCCAGGATTCCCGTATCTCCACCGATCTCGGTCAGCGCCGGGTGGGCGAGACGCTGCAGACCATCCATGCCCTGCACGCCACGGTCGCCACCAGCAGCGCGGAGATCGACGGCCTGGCCGCTCAGGTCCAGCGCATCAGCGGCGTCCTCGACGTCATCCGTGGCGTCGCCGAGCAGACCAACCTGCTGGCGCTCAACGCCGCCATCGAAGCCGCCCGCGCGGGTGAGGCGGGGCGCGGTTTCGCCGTGGTCGCCGATGAAGTGCGGGCGCTGGCGGCGCGGACCCAGCAGTCCACCGGCGAGATCGAGGAGATGATCGGCGCCATCCAGGGCGGCGCGGGCAAGGCGGTGGACGCCATGGCCACCAGCACCGAGCAGGCCGGTGTCTGCCTGGAGGTGGCCACCGCCGCCGGCGAGGCCCTGGCCGAGATCGGTCGGCACATCGTGCAGATCACCGAGCGCAACCTGAGCATTTCCGCCGCCACCGAGGAGCAGGCCCAGGTCGCCCGCGAGGTGGATCGCAACCTCACCAGTATCCGCGACCTGTCCACCCAGAACGCCGCGGGCGCCGAGCAGACCGCCGCCGCCAGCAACGACCTGGCGCGCCTGGCCGGGGATCTGAATGGCGCGGTGCGGCAATTCCGCCTCTGACCGCAGGGCCCGGCTAGCGGGCGATGTCCTCCAGTGCCCGGTTACGGGTGCGCGGACCGAACAGGGCGATGGTCAACACCACGATCAGCATGCTGGCGACGATGAAGGCCAGCACGCCGGGCGTACCCAGGTGCTCCAGCAGGGTGCCGATGAGCAGGCTGCTGAAGACCGTGGACAGGCGGCTGAAGGAATAGCAGAACCCCACCGCCCGAGCGCGGATGGCGGTGGGAAACAGCTCGGCCTGGTAGGAGTGGAAGGCGAAGGTCAGCCAGGCGTTGCAGAAGGTGATGGCCACGCCACAGAGAATCAACCCTACCGCGCCCTGTTGCAGGGCGAAGAGGCTACCGAACGCCACGGTACCCAGGGCGGCACCGACGATCTGCCACTTGTTCTCGAAGCTATTGGCCACGCGCACGAACAGCAGCGAGCCCAGCGGATAGGCGAGGGTGATGACGAAGGCATAGCCCAGGCTGTGGGTCAGGCTCACGCCCTGCCCGGAAAGTAGTGCCGGTAGCCAGTTGCCGAAGCCGAAGAAGCCGATGGCCTGGAACAGGTTGAAGACGATCAGCATCAGCACTCGTCGCCGATAGGGCGGTTGCCAGAGCGCGGCGAAGCCAGCGTTCACCGGGCGCTCCGGCGGGGCTTCCGCGGGCGCTGGCAGGGGCTGGCCACGGTCGGCGCGGCAGGCCGCTTCCAGGCGTTCCACGCCCTGCTCGGCTTCGTCCAGCCGTCCCTGTTGCGCCAACCAGCGCGGCGACTCGGGCAGGCGCTGGCGGAGCTACCAGATGAACAGCGCGAACAGGGCGCTGGACAGCACCACCCAGCGCCAACCGGAAACGCCCAGCGGCGCCTGGGGCACCAGCCACCAGGACATCAGCGCCACGGCTGGAACCGACAGGAACTGGATGAAGAAGGCGAAGGCGAAGGCCGAGGTGCGCATGCCCTTGGGTACCAGTTCCGACAGGTAGGCATCGATGGTGACCAGCTCCAGACCCAGGCCGATGCCCACCACGAATCTCAGGGCGATCAGCCCCAGGGCGGTGCTCTGCAGCCCCATGGCCAGGGTCGCCAGGGTGTAGCCGATCAGCGCCCAGGTAAAGATTGCCCGACGTCCATAGCGGTCGGCGATGGGACTGAGCAGGCTGGCACCGACGAACAGGCCGAGGAAGGTGGCCGCGGCGAAGGCGGCCTGGTCGGAGACGCCGAAGACACCGGCTGCGCCGGTGTGGAATACGCCGTCGCGCAAGAGTCCGGGGCTGATGTAGGCGGTCTGGAAGAGGTCGTAGAGTTCGAAGAAGCCGCCGATGGACAGTAGCGCCACCAGTCGCCACAGGCTGCGGGTGGCCGGCAGGCGATCGAGGCGTGCCGATAGGGCGGCAGCGCGCTGGGAGGCGGGCAGGGCGGTGGTGCTGGCTGACGTTGGCTGAGCGGAGGTCATGGGCGGCTATCCGGAGAACGGTCGCCCTACAGCTTAAGGTTCGAAGGCGGCTAGGTGTTGCCAAATGTTTCCTAGTCTTCGCCGCCGTTTGGCAGGATCCAGCGCCTATGGAGGTTTTCCTGGGGCTTTCTTGCGCAGGTCAGGGCACCAGCGCCAACGCCGTGCGCAGGTCGATCACCAGCACATCCAGATAGCCGCCCTGCAAGGCGCCACGGATGGCGTTGACCTTGCGCAGGCCGCCGGCGAGACCGACGACACGGTCGATCTTGAGCAGTTGTGGCAGGTCCACCGCGACCACGGTCTCTTCGCTCTCGTCCAGCACCGGGCGGCCCTGGGCGTCGAAGTACCTCAGGCAGATATCGCCCACCGCGCCACGAGCGGCGAGCACCTCGAGCATGGCCTCGCCGTGGTAGTTGCCGCTGTTGCGCAACAGCTGGGAGGGTTCCAGCTCGCCGATGCCGACCAGGGCCACGGTCAGCCGGGCGAAGCGCTCGGTGACTTCGCGTACCTCGTCCAGCTGCAGGATGCGCTGGCGACTCTCCGGCGATTGCTCGATGCTCTGTGACGGCAGCAGATAGGCCGGGCAGCCGAGCAGGTTGGCCAGTTGCTGGGTCAGCAGGGTGGCCTCGAAGGCCCCCTTGTTGCCGACGCCGCCGAGCAGCTGCACCACTTCGGTCGCGCCCTGGCGACTGCTGCCCCGGTGCATGTGGCCGACCATGGCGCGGATGGTGGAGCTCCAGGAGGAGATACCGATGTGGTCGCGCTCGGTGACGCTGGTTTCCAGGTAGTGGGCGGCGGCCGAGCCGATGGCCTGCTTGATGGCTTCTTCGTCGTCGCCGGTGGGCTCCACCACGATGGCCTGGCGAATGCCGTAGCGCTGCTGCAACTGGCGCTCCAGCTCCAGGTGGAAATTGCGTGGCCGCTGTACCGAGATGCGCACGATCCCTTCCTTGAGCGCCCGGCTCAGGGCGCGGCTGACGAAGGATTGCGACAGGTCGAGCTGTTCGGAGATCTGCGACTGCTTGAGCCCCTCTTCGTAGTAGAGGGAGGCGATCTTGGTCAGCAGGCGTTGTTCTTCGAGGTTACTCATCCAGATTCCCGGTACCAGCGGATAGGTTCGCGCCCAGGGTCGCCGGGCCGGCCTGGCCACGACGAGCCGTCGAAAAGCAGGCACGTACCTGTTAGAAGGGCGCATTTTCCCGCTATTTTCCCTCAGCCTCCCACGGGACGCCAAGGCTTTTGCAGCCTGCACATCCTTGTCAGAGGCTGCTCATAAGCGCGCGAGCTAGAGTCAAACAAGGCGAAAAGACCTGAGGAAGCGGAGTTTACGAGTGGTAAATGAGCATTCCGAAGGGCTTTTCAACGCCGTTTGGCCGACGCGTAGCCGCTTATGAGCAGCCTCTCAGGACATGATCAGGCCACCGTCCACATTGATCGCCTGGCCGGTGATATAGGCCGCGTCCGCCGAGGCGAGGAAGGCCACCAGGCCGGCGACGTCGGCCGGGGTGCCGGCACGTTTCATGGGGATATTGCCGACCCACTCGGCCATCAGCTCACCCTGGCCGTAGCGCTTCTCGGGGGTGGAGAGGATCTCGCCCCAGACGCGGTCGTTGTAGTCCCACATCTCGCTCTCGATGATGCCCGGGCAGAAGGCGTTGACCGTGATGCCGTGGCGCGCCAGCTCGTGGGCCAGGCTCTGGGTGATGCCGATGACGCCCATCTTGCTCGCCGCGTAGTGCGGCGTGTAGATGAAGCCTTGGCGACCCTGGCCGGAGCTGGTGTTGATCAGCCGACCACCGCGGCCGGCGGCGACCATGCGCTTGGCCGCCTCGCGGCAGCACAGCCAGACGCCGGTGGTGTTGACCTGCAGGATGCGGTCGAAGTCGGCGCGCGGCATCTGGTCGAAGGCATCGATGGTGATGATGCCGGCATTCTGCACCGAGACGTCGACGCTGCCGAAGCGCGCCTCGGCCTGGGCATAGAGCTCGGCCACCGCCGCCTCGTCGGTGATGTCCACCACCAGCGGCAGCACCTCGGCCCCGGTGTCGGCGGCCAGCCGGGCAGCGGTGTCGTGCACCCGCTCGGCGTTGGAGACCAGCACCAGGTTGGCGCCCTCACGCCCGAAGCGCTCGGCGATGCCCTCGCCGATGCCCCGGCAGCCGCCGGTGATGACCACGGTTTGACCTGCGAAGCGACGTTCCACGTGAAACCTCCTGAAGCTATAGGCCACGATCTCGCGAGCTAGAGCCAAACAAGGCGAAGACAGCTGAGGACGCGGACCGGGCTTGCGCTCAAGTTTACGAGTGGTAAATGAGCAGTCTGACCGGGCTGGCGATCCAGGCTGTATTCAACGCAGGTTGGCCGACGCGCAGCAGATCGTGAAAGGCGTTACCAGCAGACGAAGCCGCCATCGACGATGAGATCGACGCCGGTGCAGAAGGACGCCGCCGGGCTGCACAGGAAGATCGCCGGGCCGACCATTTCCTCCACCTCGGCCATGCGGCCCAGCGGGGTGGTCTGCTCGAAGATCTTCACCTGTTCGGCCACCTCGGGACGGGTGTTCATGGGCGTGGCGGTGTAGCCAGGGCTGATGCAGTTGACCCGGATGCCGCGCTCGGCCCATTCCATCGCCAGGCTCTTGGTGAGGTGGATGACCCCGGCCTTGGAGGTGTTGTAGTGGGCTTGCAAGAGGCCACGGTTGACGATGCTGCCGGACATGGAGGCGATGTTGACGATGGCACCCTTGCCACGCGGCAGCATGACCCGGGCCTGGGCCTGGCAGCTGAGCATCACGCCGGTGAGGTTGATGTCGAGCATGCGCTGCCAGCGGTCCAGTTCCAGTTCCTCGGCCGGTTGGGCGTTGGCGATGCCGGCGCTGTTGACCGCCAGGCTCAGCGGCCCGAGTTCGGCCTCGGTGTGGGCCACGGCGGCTTCCAGGTCGGTAGCGCTGGTCACCGAGCCTTCCAGGGCCAGGGCGCGGCGGCCGTGGGCCTGGATGCGCGCGACGGTACCGGCCAGGTCGCGGCTGCCGGGCAGGTCGAAGCAGGCCACGTGAGCCCCGGCCTCGGCGAGACCGATGGCGATGGCCTGGCCGATGCCGCTGCCGGCACCGGTGACGAAGGCGGTCTGGCCGCCGAGATCGAAGAGACGCATGGGAAAACTCCTAGTCAGGCGGTAGCCAATTCCATCACGGCCACCGGGGTGGCCCGTTCACGTTCCAGAATGCCCATCTGCCGGCCACGGCTCATCACCATGACCCGGTGCGACAGGCCGAGTACCTCGTCGAGGTCCGAGCTGACCACGATCACCGCCATGCCGGTAGCCGCCAGTTCGGCGATCACCTGGTAGATGGCGGCGCGGGCGCCGACGTCGATGCCACGGGTGGGCTCGTCGAGGATGAAGACCTTGGGATTGCGCGCCAACCACTTGGCGATGATCACCTTCTGCTGGTTGCCGCCGGAGAGGGCGGCGATGGCCTGCTCCGGTTGGCCCTTCACGCCCAGCCGCGCCACCGCCTTGCGGGCGAAGGCGCGCAGGCCGCCAGGGGAGACCCAGCCGCCGGCGGCGAGCAGGTCGGTATTGCCATAGATGAGGTTTTCCTCGATGGCATGATCGACCACCACGCCCTGTTGCTTGCGATCCTCGGGGACCAGCACGATGCCGGCGTGGATAGCGTCATAGGGGCTGGCGAAGCGGCAGGCCTGGCCTTCCAGCACCAGCTCGCCGGTGACCTGCTCGGCGGCGCCGGCGATGGCGCGGACCAGCTCGGTACGCCCGGCACCGACCACTCCGGCCACGCCGAACACCTCACCGGCGCGCACGCAGAAGTCGATGTCCTTGAGCGGCATCTCGCGACAGCTCAGGCCTTTCACCCGCAGCACCTCACGGGCGGCGGGGGCGGCCATGGCCGGGAAGATGCGTTCCACGCTACGGCCGACCATCTCTTCCACCAGTTGCCGCACCGGCACCTGGGCGGTGGCGTGCAGGGCGATCTGGCGGCCGTCGCGCAAGACCAGCACCCGGTCGGCGATCCGCGCGATCTCTTCCAGGCGATGGCTGATGTAGATGAAGGAGACGCCCTCGGCCTTGAGACGCTCGACCTGGGCGAACAGCAATTCGGTTTCCTCGCCGCCGAGCGCCGCGGTGGGCTCGTCGAGGATCAAGAGGCGCGCCTTGAGGGTGAGCGCCTTGGCGATCTCCACCAACTGCTGGGCGGCTACGCTGAGGCCGGCCACGGTGCGCGTGGCGGGGACCTTGAGGCCGAGGCGATCCAACTGGCGCTGGGCCTCGGTCTCCATGAAGGCGCGATCGATGCGGCCACCGCGCATGGGCAGGCGACCGACGAACATGTTCTCGGCGATGGTCAGTTCCGGCAGCAGGCGGATCTCCTGGTGGATCAGGCCGATACCGGCGGCTAGAGCGGCGCCAGGAGAATCCGGCGCGTAGTCCCGGCCCTGCCAGGTCATGCGACCGCCGGCTTCGGGCGGCACCAGGCCGGCGATGATGGACGACAGGGTGGACTTGCCGGCGCCATTCTCGCCGAGCAAGGCCAGGACCTCACCGGGCTGGATATCGACGTCCACCCCAGCCAGCACCTCGATGCCGGCGTATTTCTTGCCGATGTTTCTCAGGCTGAGGGCGGCGGGCTGTTCCAGGGGCATGACGGCGGACATGGGGCCTCCGAGGGGAATCAGGAGCGGTGCCTCCGCGGGAAGGCACTAGGTACAGGAGCCGACACGATCTCGCGAGCTAGAGCCAACTGGCGTTGAGCCCCTCTGAGGACGCGGAGTTTACGAGTGGTAAATGAGCAGTCCGAAGAGGGGGTCGACGCCGGCTGGTCGACGCGCAGCAGATCGTGGTTACGGATGGTTCTCGATGAAGGGGGCGACGTTCTCCTTGGTGGTCAGGATCGCCTCCTGCAGTTGCTCCTTGGGCAACTGCTTGCCTTCCTTCAGCTCGATGGCCGAGTCCAGCGCCATGCGACCCATCTTGCGGGTCTGCTGGGTCATGGTGGCGGCCAGGGTGCCGGCGGCCACGGCCTTGAGGCCGGCCACGTCACCGTCGAAGCCGACGATGGTCACCGGATGATCGAGGTTGGCCACCTTGACCGCCTGGGCGGCGCCCAGGGCCATGGCGTCGGCGCGACCGAAGAAGACGGTGATGTTGGGATCGCGCTGGAGCATGTCTTGGGCCACGGCGAAGCCCTTGTCCTGGGCCCACTCGGCGGGCTGTTCGGCCACTACCTTAAGCTCCGGGAACTTGGCTAGGCCTTCGGCAAAGCCCTTGGCGCGATCCATCTCCGGGGTGGTACCGATCTGGCCCTGGAGGATGGCGACGCGGCCCTTGCCACCGGTGACCTTGCCGACGTATTCGGCCAGGGTACGGGCGGCGGCCACGCTATCACTGGCGATGAAGGTGTCGCCGGGTGCATCGGGGGCGTTGCGGTCCACGGCCACCACGGGGATACCGGCCGCCTTGGCGGCTTTCACCGGTACGCCAGCGGCGGTGGCGCCGGCCGGGATATAGATGATGGCATCGACCTGGCGGGTGATCAGGTCCTGGATCTGGTTGACCTGGGTCGCCGAGTTGCCCTGGGCGTCCACGGTGATCACCTTGACGCCCTTGGCCTTGCCTTCGGCCTCGACGGCCTGCTTGATCTGGTTGAAGAAGTCGGCCTGCAGGTTGGCCACGGCCAGGCCCACGGTGAGTTCCTTGGCCTGGGCGTTGAGGGCGCCGGCACAGGTCATGGCGGCGAACAGGGTACTGAGCAACAGCTTCTTGGGGGTCAGCATGGATGGCACTCCGTTGTTATTGTTGTACTGCGGTGTCGAAGCGGGTCTTGCTTAGCGCTGCCCATTACGGCGGCGCAGGGTATCCAGGGTAACGGCCAGGGCGATGACGATGCCGATGATCACCTGCTGCACGAAGGGCGAGACCCCCAGCAGATTCAGGCCGTTGCGCAGCACGCCGATGATGAGCACGCCTACCAGGGTGCCGCCAACGCTGCCGACGCCACCACTGAGGCTGGCACCGCCAATCACCACTGCGGCGATGGCGTCCAGTTCCAGGGACAGGCCGGCGCTCGGCTGGGACGAATCCAGGCGCGCCGCCATGGCCACGGCGGCCAGACCCGCCAGGGCGCCACTCAGGGCGTAGATCCAGATGGTGAGGGTGCGTACCTTGATGCCCGACAACCGCGCCACTTCGGCGCTGCCGCCCATGGCGTAGAGATTGCGGCCACCGGCGCGAAAGCGCAGGAACACCCAGGCCACCAGCAGCATCAGCAGGAACAGCCCGACGGTGACCGACAGGAAGCCGAAGTGGCGCACCGTGGCGAGGCTGGTGAACCAGTCCGGGAAGCCGACGATCTGGCGGCCGTCGGTGAGGATGTTGGCCAGGCCGCGGGCCACCGACATCATGGTCAGGGTGGCGATGAAGGCCGGCAGTCGCGCCCGTGCGATCAGCAGCCCCGACACCAGGCCGCACACCAGGCCGCCAAGAATCGCCGCGGGAATCGCCAGGCCCAGCGGCCAGCCGATGTCCTGGTAGAGCCAGCCCAGCAGCATCATGGAGAAGGCCAGCACCGAACCTACCGACAGGTCGATGCCGCCGATGACGATGACCAGGGTCATGCCGATGGCCAGGATGCCGAGCACGGTCACCTGGTCGAGGATGTTGAGGGCGTTGCGCACGGAGAAGAAATACTCCGAGGCGAAAGAGAACACGGCGATCAGCAGCGCCAGACCGATCAGCGGACCACCGATGTTGCGCGGCAGACGCAGGGCCAGACGAGCGAGGGGCTTGGCGGGTGGCGAGGCGGCCGGGGCTTTGGCGTCCACGAGCTTCTCCTGAGGTTATTGTTCTTGTGCGAGGCTCGCTGAATATTTATGCGTGCCTGATTTTTAATTCAGACTCCGCCTGTTCCGGGTGGAAGTCAAGCGCCTTTTCGTTACTGCGGTTTCGAATGCCTACTACTGGGCAAACCCATAGCCAGACAAGCATTCCCGCCTGACGATGAAACCTAGGGCGCCATTTTCACCTATTGACGGCCTTCGGGATTGAGGTCTAAATGGTAAATATATTTTCAGTGACGAATAAATATTCATAAGACGCCCACTGAAACCTCGGCAGGCGTCTGCTCCATCGCAGCTTCGGATAACCCGAGGGGGTCGCCTGATGAATCCGTTCCACTACGACGTCGCGCAAATCCGCCAAAAGGCCCGGCTGATCCGCCGGCGCGTCATCCAGCTCAACGCCGCCTCTCCCGCGGGCGGCCATACCGGGGCGGACCTGTCGGAAACCGACATCCTCGCCACCCTTTACTTCCGTCTGCTCGACGTCGCCCCGGAGCGCCTCGCCGATCCCCAGCGCGACATCTACATCCAGAGCAAGGGCCATGGCGTGGGCGGCCTCTACTGCTGCCTGGCCGAAGCCGGCTACTTCCCGCCGGAATGGCTCGATACCTACCAACATTTCGACTCCCACCTGCCGGGCCATCCGGTACGGCAGAAGACGCCGGGCATCGAACTCAACACCGGCGCCCTGGGTCACGGCCTGCCGGTGGCCACCGGCATCGCCCTGGCCGCTCAACGTGACGGCAGTCCGCGCCGCGTCTATGTACTGACCGGCGATGGCGAACTGGGCGAGGGCTCCAACTGGGAGTCGGCGCTGACCGCTGCCAAGTACCGGCTGGACAATCTCACGGTGATCGTCGACCACAACCGCCTGCAACTGGCCGGTCCCACCGCCGAGATCCTGCCGTTGGAGCCCCTGGCCGAGAAATGGCGTGCCTTCGGCTTCCATGTGGTCGAGTGCGACGGCAACGACGTGGCCCAGCTGGTGGAGACCCTGGAAGCGCTGCGCGAACACCGCGGCCAGCCCCAGGTGCTGATCGCCAACACCGTGAAAGGCAAGGGGGTTTCCTTCATCGAGGGCAAACCCGAATGGCACCACCGGGTGCCCAAGGGCGACGAGATCGCCGCTGCACTGGAGGAGCTCGACCATGGCCACTGATACCCAGACCCCGGGCGAAGCCCATCTCGCCAGCGTCATGGTCGAGGCCTTCATCGCCGCGGTGGACGCCGGCGTCGACCTGGTGCCGGTGGTGAGCGATTCCACCTCCACGGCCAAGATCGGTCCCTTCGTCAAACGCTTTCCCGAGCGCCTGGTCAACGTCGGTATCGCCGAGCAGACCCTGGTCGGGGTGGCCGCTGGCCTGGGCCTGGCCGGCAAGGTGGCGGTGACCTGTAACGCCGCGCCCTTCCTGATTTCGCGGGCCAACGAGCAGGTCAAGGTGGACGTCTGCTACAACAGGTCCAACGTCAAGATGTTCGGTCTCAACGCCGGGGCCAGCTACGGTCCCCTGGCCAGTACCCACCACAGCCTGGACGACATCGCCGTGATGCGTGGCTTTGGCCATGTGGAAATCTACGCCCCGGCCGACGGCGCCGAATGCCGGCAGATCGTCGAGCACGCCTTGGCCCATGACGGCCCGGTCTATATTCGCCTGGACGGCAAGGCCCTGCCGGACATGCACGGCCCCGACTATCGCTTCGTCCCCGGCCAGGTCGATGTGCTGCGCCAGGGCCATGACGTCAGCCTGGTGGCCTTGGGTTCGGTGGTGCACGAGGCGGTGGACGCCGCCCGGCTGCTGGCCGAGCAGGGCATCAGCGCCCAGGTGATCAACCTGTCGTCGATCCGCCCCTTGCAGCGCGAGGCCTTGCTGGAAGCCCTCTGCGCCGCCCGCGGTGGCGTGGTCACGGTGGAAGAGCACAATGCCAATGGCGGGGTGGGCAGCCTGGTGGCCGAGGTCATGGCCGAAGCCGCCCTGGGTGTGCCCTTGATCCGCCTGGGCATCGCTGACGGTGAGTATGCATCCGCCGGCGCCCGGGGGCCGACCCGCGCCAAGCACGGCATCGACGCCGCCGGTATCGTTGCCGCGGTCCAGCGCCTGCGCTGAGCCCCGGTGTCGCGGACAGACAAGAACAAGGAGCCGCCATGGCCGCCGAACCGCTGATCCTCGCCCTCGACGAGGGCACCACCAATGCCAAGGCGATCCTGGTGGATCGCGCCGGGCGGGTCGTGGCCCGCGGTTCCCGGCCACTCACCGTCCAGCATCCGCAAGCTGGCTATGCCGAGCAGGATCCCCTGGCCATCTGGCAGGCCATGCAGGGCGCCATCGGTGACTGCCTGGCCCAGGTGGAGGCGCCCTTGGCGGCCGTCGCTATCAGCAACCAGCGCGAATCCGCGCTGGCCTGGGAGCGCCGCAGCGGCCAGTTGCTCGGCCCGCTGGTGAGCTGGCAATGCAAGAGATCCCAACCCCAGTGCGAGGCCCTGCAGGCCGCTGGCCATGGCGAGCTGATCCTCCAGCGTAGCGGCCTGGCACTGGACCCGATGTTTTCCGCCGGCAAGTGGCGCTGGCTGCTCGACCACATCCCCGACGGCTCCGCCCGCGCGGCGGCCGGCGAGATTTGCCTGGGTACGGTGGACAGCTGGCTGCTCTGGCAACTCAGCGGCGGCGCCAGCTTCCTCATCGATGCGGCCAACGCCGCCCGCACCCAGTTGCTCGACCTGCGTGGGGGTGATTGGGACCCGCAGTTGCTGGCGCTGTTCGGAATTCCGCGTGCGGCACTGCCGGAGATCCGGCCCAGTGCCGGCTGCTTCGGCGAGACCCGCGCCCAGGGGCCGCTGCCGGGTGGTCTGCCGATCCTCGCCATGATCGGCGACTCCCACGCGGCGTTGTTCGGCCAGGGCGGGTTCGTCCCCGGCAAGGTCAAGGCCACCCTGGGCACCGGCTCTTCGCTGATGACGCCCATCGCCGAACCCGTGGTCTCCACCCACGGCCTGGCCACTACCCTGGCCTGGCGCCTGGGCGACACTCCGACCTACGCCCTGGAAGGCAACATCGTCCACACCGGCGCCGCCGTGGGCTGGACGGCGCGCCTGCTGGGCGCTGCGGGTGACCTCGATACCCTGGCCGCCGAAGCCGCGGCGCTACCGGACAATGGCGGCGTCTACTTCGTCCCGGCGCTCGGTGGACTCGGCGCGCCGCACTGGCGGGCTGAAGCCCGTGGGTTGTTCTGCGGTCTCACCGAAAATTGCGGCCGGGCGCACCTGATGCGCGCGGCGCTGGAGGCCATTGCCTACCAGATCCGCGATGTCTTCGACGCCATGCAGCAGGACAGCCCGACACCCCTGGACGAACTCTGGGTGGATGGCGGCGCCACGCGCAACGAATGGCTGCTGCAATTCCAGGCCGATCTCCTGCAACGTCCGGTGATCTGCAGCCTGTCGCCGGAGGTCTCGGCGCTGGGCGCGGCTCACCTGGCCGGCCATGCCCTGGGCTGGTGGCAGGACGCCGCGGCCCTGAGCGATCTCGAACGGCCACGGCGGCGCTACGAGCCGCGTGCCAATGCCGTGCCTGAGTTGTATGCCGGCTGGCGCGAGGCCTTGGCGCGGACGTTGCTGTAAAGATCGTAGATACCATCTCTCCCACCAATCACAACAGGTCTTCTAAAGGGCCTGTCGTGGTTGATATGGTCGCTGCGTCTTGAGCACGCCATAGGCGATCTGCAGCAGCTTACGCATGGCCGCGCCTAGGGCACTCATCCGGGGTTTACCGCG
>NZ_SULM01000013.1 GCF_005250615.1 Pseudomonas rhizoryzae
GGTACCGGTATGGACAGCTTGCGCTCGCTACCTTCTAGAGATTCCGACAGCGCATTCAGCCAGATGCCTTCCTCGAAATTGGCCGGTTGGACGAACTGATCGATGTAGCGCAGGGTAGGCCGACCTTCTGCATCGGTGTCGAAAACCGAGTGAAAGACGTCTTCGGTCACCTTCTTGCTCGGCGGGGCGGTCCAGCGCATGACGCGACGCGCCATGGGATGCTGGAAGAATTCCTCGCACTGCTCCCAATCATCGAGGTGTAGCAGCAGCGAGTTGCCACCCTCCATGTTGCGCTCATCGATTTTCATCATCAGCACATAGTCGGTGATCTGATCGACGAAGGTGCCGTCGTTGTGCAGCTCCATCACCCGGTGCGGTTGCCGCAGGTAGCTGTCGGAATTGTCCGTGTTTACCACGGCGAAGCGGGCATAGAACTGGCCGCTCATGGCGTCGTAGTTGGAGCGGCCTACCAGATGAGCGCAGGCGGTCGCGAACTTGACCATGTCATCTGCTTGGGCGACGTCATCCAGGCCCAGTGGCTTGATCAACATGCCGCCGCTGTACCGACTGAGCAGCGTATTAAGTAGCACTGGACGCAGGGTGCTGGCGCAGAGGTCATCCAGGATCTCGCCTACGCGGAAGCGTAGTAAGGACTTGTATTCCAGCGCCTGTACCGGCCACTGCGCGACAGCCTCTACGAAGGCAGTCACGGTTTCCTTAGCGAAGGTCAACTCCAGCAGCCGGGGCGACTGTGCCGAGGCGGCGAGGGTGTAGCCGCGGGTTTCCAGTGGCATCGGCATCACAAGGTCTTCGATCGGAGTGAAGGCGTTCATGGTCTTGTCCTTATGCAAAGAGAAGGGGGATGCCGTTGGGTTAGGGACCATTTCCCATCAGCAGGATCAAGATTATCGCCAAAATGAAAAAATGTCTACATTTTTTTATTTTTGTATAAATTGTATCTCCGCCGAGCATTAAGGGTTGCGTGAGGCTTTGCTATCATCCGTCGATAGATCCTCAGGAGCAGACATTTGGAAGCGCTCAACCCTCGACAGAACTCTTCCCTCAATGGCTACGCTTGGCTGAAGCAAGACATCATTCGAGGCCTCTTCAAGCCGGGTGAAAAGCTGCTGATGAGTACGCTCAAGGAGCGCTACGAGCTCGGCGTCGGACCGTTACGGGAAGCCTTGTCACAGCTGGTTGCCGAGCGCCTGGTGGTGGCAATTAGCCAGAAGGGCTATCGCGTCGCCTCCATGTCGGTAGCTGAGCTGAACGACATCTACGACGCCCGAGCTCACCTGGAGGCGATGATCGTTACCCTGGCTATCGCCCGTGGTGACGACGCCTGGGAAGCGGCCGTGCTGTCCAGTGCCCATACACTTGCCAAAGTGGTCGATGTGAAAACGCCCGAGCAGCGACTCAACCTGTGGGACGAGCGGCACAAGGCTTTCCATACGGCGATTGCCACAGGCTGCGGGTCCAAACAGTTGCTACAAGCACGTAGCTATCTGTTCGACCAAGCCGAGCGTTATCGCCATCTCTGGCTGACGCAGACGGTTTTTTCTGATGAGGCATTGGCTTTGAAGCGCCAGGAACACAGCGCGCTGGTCGAGGTTATCCTCGCCCGCGACGCCATACGGGCGAGCGAGATGATGCGCCAGCACCTCATGACTCCGGTACCCATAATTGGTGAGCTATTAAAGGCACAAGGTTCAAGCATGCTTTAGGGCCCGAAGGACAGGTGGCCGCTAGTCTTTGTGCTGATCCTAAAAGCTCTACAGTACCAACTGCCCGTCAAACGTTTTCGGGGTGCCTTTCTTTACCCCAGGACATTGACGAAGCCGGGCGTCGCTTTCAGAATCATCTAAAGGTGCGCTGACTTTGTTAGCCATGCCCAGGTGGTCAGGATCTCAAGACCACAGCGCCTTGCGCTGATCCAACCCCAAGCTTGCCGAGCATCCGGTAGCGCAAGCGGTCGGCTCCGCCGATGGATGCACCTCTCACCGTTTTCTCCCACAGGGTACCCATCCCCCTGCTGGGCATGGCGTGCCCCCTTTTTACGAGGACCGCCATGATCAAGATCCCCGGCCATCTGGCCATCCGCACCATCCAGGGACGCAACGGCGCCTTCAACGTCGGCCGCCTCTCTACCTCTATTGGCGAATTCGTCATCAAGGACGCTGTGCTCGAGCAACACGTCGAGGGCAAGTACCGCGGCGAGTTCGTCATCACCGAGATCCGTGCCTCGTCCTACAGCACCGGCGGCCGCCTGGTCATCGAGATTCGCGCGCGCCTGGACAGCATGGTGCTCGAGGACCTCGACACCCTGACGGCCTACGACAACGCGCAGATCGATGCGCAGTCACCAGATCCACTCGATGAAGAGCAACCTGTTGCGGCGCCCCCGCCAAAGGCTCGACCACAACCCTCTCGTCCAGCCAGGCCTGCCAGCGCTCCGGTCGCACCTGCAGACGACAACGCACCCTTCGGGATGCCGGCATCACCAGCCTCTACTCAGCTGACACCTGAGCCGGATGTCGATGAAGCTGACCAGGAGCTCTTCGGCACCGTCTGGCCCTTGGGCGAGACCGTGCGGCTGGACTCCACGGTCGACCGGCAACGCCTGCGTCAGCAATGCCACCGGCTGGGCGAGCTGGGCTACAACATGGACTTCAAGTCGCAGGCCTGGAATCGAGCGGCCTGACCTCACCCTTCACAACCACACCCGGCTGGGACCTCTCCCAGCGGGAAGGCCTGGCCATCACCACAAGGACCTTCCCTATGCATGAACCTGTACGCCTGGTCGTGGACATCTGCGGCGGAGCCATACAAGGTACCTACGCGGGTCTCCCGGTAGAGATCATTTTCGTCAGCAGTGACTCGGACGACATCGAGTGCGCCGATCACGTCGTCACTGATGAAGAGGGCAAAGACACTGCCGTATGGCTTCATTTCGCCGACGGCGATCAATCCGTTGTCGATCACTTCTTCACGCAGATGGCCGCTTTCCTACAGTCATCCAGCTGATCTATCACCCACTTCGGGGCAACCGCCCCGAAGGGCGCGTTGCCTCCCTCAGGAGCTGACGATGCCCCTCTACCCTATTGATGAGTGCCCCGATCTGCTGGTGGACGCCTGCGTCTGCGATGAAGAACGGCGGCTGATCTTTCTCTCGGCCTGGGGCCGTGACACCGCCGTCCAGGAATTCCTGGCCAGGCTCACCCTGGGACGCAGCGAAGGCGGCCTCGAGCAATTCCACCTGGTCCAGAGCGGTCGCAGCCTGCCGGTTTTTCCGGACGCTGAGCGGCTGAAGAAACGCACGACTCGCCAGCTGCGCGGCACCCTGTTTGGCAGCCTGCTTCACGTCTGGCTGTTCGATGAGCGCTGCGCGGTACCGGACCGCGCCAATCACCTGGCCTACGCCCTGGTGCGCGAAAACATGGACCCCCTGACCAGCCTCTGGCCGCTGGTGGTCGACACCTGCCCACTCCCTCTCCTGCCGCACTGGCAGGAGCCGGTCATGGAGCTGCTCCTGCAGGAGCAGATGCTCGAGCGCCTGCCCGGCGCCCTGGGCGAACTGGCCGGCTGGCGACTTCGACTCAAGCTCGACGAGCTGCAGTACCACCTTGGCCAGCGCATCCGCGTGGGCCAGCTCACCACCTCCTGATCCGGCCGTTCGCGGCCCCTCCCCCCTCACTTTCCCAACACTGGAGCTCCGACCATGGCCCTGATGTTTCCGCGCCTGGCGCGCAACTTCGCCAAGAACGGCTATTACCCCACCGATGAGGTCACCCTCGAACGTACCCTGCAGGCCCTGGGCCCTGCCGCCAATGGCACCATGCGGATCCTCGATCCGTGCGCCGGCGAAGGGGTGGCCCTGGCGGAAGCCGCTCATACCCTCGGGCGTGAGCGCGTTCAGGCCTGCGCGGTGGAGTACGATCGAGAGCGCGCCGAGCACGCTCGCGGCCTGCTTGATCGCGTCCTGCAGGGCGACCTCATGGATACCATCGTCACGCGGCAGGCCTTTGGGCTGCTCTGGCTCAACCCACCCTATGGCGACCTGGTCGCCGACCACAGCGGTGCCGCCCAGTATCAGGGCAGCGGCCGCCGGCGCCTGGAGAAGCTGTTCTATCAGCGCTCGCTACCACTGCTGCAGTACGGGGGCACCCTGGTGCTGATCGTGCCGCACTACGTTCTGGACGATGAGCTGTGTGGCTGGCTCTGCAACCACTTCACCAGCCTGCAGATCCATGCGGCCGCGGATCCAACCTTCAAGCAGGTAGTGATCTTCGGTATCCGGATTCGCCGGCAGGACCTGGCGAGACCCGCTGACGTCAAGGCAACCCGAGAGTGCTTCCGTGCGATCGGTAGCGGCGAGACCGTGGCCGAACCGCTGCCGGAGGTATGGCTCGGGGAACCCTATGGTGTGCCAGCCGCCGTCACGGAGCTGGAGCACTTCTACCGCGTCACCCTGGAGCACGAGCAGCTCGCCCTGGAGACAGGTCGACTGGGCGGACTCTGGAGCGACTTCACCCTACACTTTGGCCAGGCTGGCCAAGTACCACGACCACCGGTCAAGGCGCTGTCGCAATGGCACCTGGCCCTGGCCCTCGCGGCCGGAGCGATCTCGGGCGTGGTCACCTCTCCCAATGGGCGCGTCTTGGTACTCAAGGGCGACACCTACAAGGAAAAGGTCAGCCGCACCGAGATCACCGAGGATGAGGACGGCAACGTCCTGGAATCGCGGATCCTGACCGACCGTTTCGTGCCCGTGATCCGGGCCTGGGACATGACACCAGGATCTCAGACGCTGGGACAGGTTCTGACCATTACGTCGGCGCCGGCGACCGAGCCACCCGCACCGGCAGCACCTGAACCGCTCCGGCTACCGGCTGGACGCTTCGACCCTGGTCGGATCGTCATGACGGCAGCGGTAAGCGACCTGGTGGAGCGCGGTGAGCTCAACCCCGCGACCTACCTGCGGCGTCATCTGCAGGCGGACTGGGGCGAGCTTGACCAAGAGGACAAACACAGTAACGACCAGGCCCTGCGCCTGGGCAATCGGCTGTTCTCAAGCTACGACACCCCGATGTCCGACGAGCCCCGGCTCTGGATCATCACCGAAGCTGACCGCAGCGTTACCACACTGCTGTTGCCCTCCGACTACTAAACAACACCGCCCGCTGGCGGAACCGTTCCATCACCTCAACCCCTTGGGTACGCCGATACCCGTCCGGGGTCGGTCGTGCCCGTCTCTCATCCCAGGAGATCCACATGACCGACCTCAACGCTGGCCAACCGGCTCTGCTCACCACCGTCAGCCTGACCGACTTCATCGCCGAGTTCGGCGAGGGTCTGCTCGACTCCCTCAACCGCTCCAACCCACCCGTCTATGCCGGCGCCGCTCACCCCGGACGCCAAGCCGTGATGGCAGGTCTCAAACGCACACCCTTCCCGGCGCAAGCCGATGTCGTCCAGGCGATTGCCGCGCTGCTGCTCGACCGCGGCGAACACGCCGGCATCATCAACGCCGAGATGGGGACTGGAAAGACCATGATGGCCATCGCCGTGGCCGCTGTACTTCACGCCGAGGGCTATCGCCGCACCCTGGTCGTCTCGCCGCCCCACCTGGTCTACAAGTGGCGGCGGGAGATCCTCGAAACCGTCCCGGGCGCGCGCGTGTGGGTGCTCAACGGGCCGGACACCCTGGTGAAGCTGCTCAAGCTCCGCCAGGCCTTGGGCGAGCCCTACGATGGTCGTCAGGAGTTTTTCATCCTGGGCCGCGTGCGGATGCGGATGGGCTTCCACTGGCGGCTGGCGTGCGGTACGCGCCGCGCCGCCGGCGGAAGACGACTGGCCTGCTGCACTGACTGTGGTCGCGTGCTCGAGGACGAGGAAGGCAACTACCTCACCCTGGAAGACTTCCAGCGCGAGGAGCGGCGCCGGCAGTGCCCGAAGTGCAAGGCGCCCCTCTGGACGCTGATGCGCCCGGGCAAGGCCGCCTGCGGTGACAGGCGCAGCGTGATGCTCAAGTCGATGTGCCGCATACCGACCATTGGTCCCATCCGGGCCGAGAAATTGGTGGCGGACTTCGGCGAAGAGTTTCTCGCCACCATGCTGGCTGACAACGTCCACGAGTTCATCAACCTGATGGACGCCAAGGGCAACTTCGTCTTCAGTGACCGCCAGGCTAAGCGCATGGAGCGGGCGATGGCCAACCTGGAATTCGGCTTTGGCGAGGGCGGCTACCAGCCGACCGAGTTCATCAAGCGCTACCTCCCGGACGGTTACTTCGACCTGCTGGTGGTGGACGAGGGACACGAGTACAAGAACAGCGGTTCGGCCCAGGGCCAGGCCATGGGGGTGCTGGCAGCGAAAGCGCGCAAGACGCTGCTGCTGACGGGCACGCTCATGGGCGGCTACGCCGACGACCTGTTCTACCTCCTGTTCCGGATCCTCTCCCGGCGCATGATCGAGGACGGCTACCGACCGAACGCACGCGGCAGCATGGCCCCCGCGGCCATGTCGTTCATGCGCGACCACGGCGTGCTCAAGGACATCTACACCGAGCGCGACAGCCAGTCGCACAAGACGGCTCGGGGCAAGAAGCTCTCGGTGCGGACTGTGAAGGCCCCAGGCTTCGGCCCCAAGGGCATCCACCGCTTCGTGCTGCCCTTTACCGTGTTTCTCAAGCTCAAGGACATCGGCGGCAATGTGCTGCCGGCGTACCAGGAGGAGTTCGTAGACATCCCGATGGAGGCGCACCAGGACGCGGCCTATCGGCAGCTCGCTGGCAAACTGACCGCGGAGCTTCGCCAGGCCCTGGCACGGCGAGACACCACGCTACTCGGGGTGGTGCTCAACGTGCTGCTGGCTTGGCCGGACTGCTGTTTCCGGCCGGAGGTGGTGAAACACCCTCGGACTCGGGACACCTTGGCCAGGGTCGACGCGATCTTCGACGAAGACCAGGCCAGCCCCAAGGAGGAGGCGCTGATCGAGCTGTGCCGTCAGGAGAAGGCACTGGGCCGTAAGGTGCTGGCGTACACCGTCTACAGCGGCACCCGGGACACAACCAGCCGGCTCAAGCGCTTGCTCGAGCAGGCGGGTTTGAAGGTGGCGGTACTGCGTGCCTCGGTGGACACGGCCAGGCGCGAGGATTGGATCCTCGACCAGGTCGACCGCGGCGTCGACGTGTTGGTCACCAACCCGGAGCTGGTGAAGACCGGGCTGGATCTGCTGGACTTTCCGACCATCGTCTTCCTGCAGACGGGTTACAACGTCTACACCCTGCAGCAAGCCGCGCGCCGGTCGTGGCGGATCGGCCAGAAGCAGGCGGTACGTGTGCTGTTCTTCGGCTATGCCGGTAGCTCGCAGATCACCTGCCTGCAGCTGATGGCCAAGAAGATCGCAGTGGCTCAGAGCACATCAGGCGACGTTCCAGAGTCAGGGCTAGATGCGTTGAACCAAGACGGTGATTCGGTCGAGGTGGCATTAGCTAGGCAACTCATTAATAGCTGATAATCACCCCTCTTCGGAGGGGTTCTTTTCCTCCATACTGCTGGGAACGTTGCTGCTTGGTCTAGGGACATCGCATATCTCCTGAGCAATAGCCAAGTCATTCATCAACTGATTCGGCCTATCCAATGCAGCGCTCGGGGGCAACGGATTATTTTTCAGGCCTTCCTGAATCCGCTTTGCTGCTCGGTAGATTCGAACATCCTTTAGAAAATAGCGAACTACAAATGAGCACCCAATGAAAAAACCTGTTCCTACCAACATTGGTAAAAGGGCACTTTCTGTGACACCTAAGTAGCTAAGCCTCGCAAACACCGTAAGGCTATAGAAAAACACCACGCCAGCACTAATAGCAGCGTAAATCATAAACGCTTTATCTATTTTACCGATCTGAATAGAAATTTTGCCGTCAGCGGATAATCTAACGAATGGCGCGATTCTCTTTACCTGATTAGAAGCCAATAAACCATATTCGCATAAACACATGAGAGCGGATGCGTCACGATCACTAGCTTTCACTCCTGAAGCAATTTTGAAAATCTCTCCATTGATGACCAGTCGCAAGAACTTTTGCTGCTGGCTGCCTATATCAGTCAACGGCAACAATTCGACCATACGCTTAAGGTGCCGCCTAGTTATGTAGTCATAGTGAAAGTCCCATGCACCTCTAACGACTTTAAGAACCGCGCCAAATGCGGACAGCCCTCCAACAAGCGCTGCTAGCGGCCAGTACGAATATAGGGTTTCCGGCATTGGAACGTCCATAATTATCCTTGAAATTTTTTAGAGGCGATATCGCAACGCCCGACCACGGTTCGATTCTACTGTAGTTCAATGAGGCGCTTGCAGCCATCCAGGCTGAGCTTTGCCTTTTACACCCGAGCTACCAGCTTTCTTTTGCATATGGCTCAATGACTACATACCGCCTGTCGCCCGTAGCAAGCCATTGACTGCAAAAGTCCACAAAAAAGATAGTTATCGAGCGGAAATAGCATCCCGTGAAATACATCTATTGACAATAAGCCTCCTCTAACCAGCGACCAGATTCTTAGCTACGCAACTCGTCAACTGAATATTACTGCGCGCTTAAATGGCCCATAAGAGAAGAACCAAGACACCCTAAATAGGGTCGCAGGTTAAATATCTGCGACCTCGTACGGGCCAATGCCTTTCAAGCTTTTAGCTATTTATTCATGGCTTGGTAGTGCTCGGAGTAACCGCACTCTTCAAAAATCAACCTTAGGCCATCCTTGAACACTTCGTAGTCAAACTCCTTTATGTCAAATATATTCTGACCCAAGGAGTGAGACTCCCTATTCATGTATCTGTAGAAAGTAGCAAATTTATCAGCGGACAAAGCAGGCGCCTGAAAAACATTATTGAAATCCTTCTTCTGAACGAAATTAAAGAAATATTCAACGATGTTACGCATGCAGTTAGCTATTAGCGCCGGCGGAGATGTTTTATCTTTTATGATTGACCAATAGGACTGGTAGTCATTTTGAATCTCCTCATACCGCATTGTCGCCACACAGCTACCATTTGCATTCTTAAAAATTCTAAATAAGTGCTGACTCTCTCCGCGCACTTTGTGGTTCGCGTGAGTCAACTCATAAAAGAAATATAAGCTATGCGTTAGCACAACGACTTGCTTATACAAATCGTTATTTACGAAATTCTTCTTGATTAGCTGCCCAATATTAAAAACGTAAAGGTGAGAGAGACTGGAAATGGGATCATCAATCACAACCACTCTAGCTCGAGGGACTGCACCAGCCGTTTTCTGCCCCTTACAAAGTTCTATGAAATAAAGAAAACTAATAACTGTTTTTTCACCTTCGCTCAGTGAGTGAAAAGCATTTGATTGATCGGCGGCGCGAGATACTCGATAAAAATTCTCTCCATACGGCACCACCAAAAACCCATCAATGCCAATCTCTAAAAGCCCTAAGTTAATATTCTCGATTGACTCTTCAATATTGACTGTCTGCCTTCTAAGTGAGGCAATCTTACGCTTAGATTCTGCAATCCTTGTATTTATCTCGGCAGCTTCCTCATTTATTTTGCTAGCATCTTCTTCAAGCTCCAATACTGCTTGCAGATAGGCGGAAATCGTCTGATCAAATTCCCAGCGCATCAGCCTCCAGAAGCGAGACTTTATGTCGTCTTTGGTTTTTTTCTTATTAGCCAGCCTATCATTGTGTGTACTAATCTTCCCATTCAAATCATTGATAATATCGTTAATCAAATCGACCGCAGGCTTCGTATCGGCAAGGACAACCGATGTGCTAGGGCTTTTTATCTTGTTGCCAATATGAAGAATATTCTCGCGTACAGCTGCTTTTAGAGCTTCGCAGGCGGCAGTCCAAGCCTCTACAACCTCTTTGGTAGCAAACGGAAGATTCGAAATATCTTGAGTATTAAGATTTGATGTTTCCGTCTCATAGCGATCTTTGATTGTCTCAAGCTGCTTGATATCCCGTTCGTAAGCCTCATCAAAAACGCGGCGTATTGAGTCGATAATATTTTGCTTGATTGTTTCCTGCTGGCAAAATGGGCATGCTTGGGAATCTTTATCATCTGAGAGGTACTGAAGCCCTTGCTTTACCCAATCAGAATTGCCGGTCTTCGCGATAAACTCTGCAACTGATCCATCTTTGCTACCGACTATAACCTTTGACCATAATGAATCCTCTTCGATAGTCAGCCAGCTAGCCGAAAGAACTGGAACATTTGAGAAGGAAACTGCAGCCTCCCCCTCAATAGATGATGCTTCTGATTTCAAATCTTCAGCCGTGTAATTAGGCTCATCACTAGGCAAAGGTAATCCAACAATATACTGAAAAAGTAGCTCTGTTCTTTTTAGGTTATCCAGGCAAAACTCGAGAACACGATCACCTCCCGTAAAATTTGTTTTAACCCACCAAACCTTGTTACTGGCCTTTGTTTTTTCCTGGCTTACCCTTTCATTTACTTCCAAGGTCAGCTTTGAATTTTCCTGTTGAGCAGCCAGATTTTTCTCCAGGTTCTTTGTTTCGGTTTCGATTTGCTGGAGAACAGACTTGTTTTCTTTTGAAAGAGTAAATATTCCTTTTAAGCTATCTGCCTCGTAAAAATAGTCATTAAGAAAGCTTTGATTGTATACGAGCGTTTCGCAAGCATAGCTCGTTTTCATACTGCACTTTGCAAATCTCGCCGCGCTGGGGTCATATAGATATTCGGAGATGGTGCTTTTTCCTGCTCCATTTAATCCGTAGATCAAAGACGTCTTATTGGTGAGCGCAATAGTAGACCTTGACTTGTAACTGGCAACGCCATCTATGTTCAACTCCGTGATCATGATCATACTCCTGACTGTTAAATGGCTTTGTATTATTTCTATTGACAAGGTGCAGTTATGGGCTGACTAGGGAATACCTTTGGATAGGTTCCAAGCTCGCATATCGGCATTCCATGTACTCTCCCCAGAGCGCTTGACAGGGTGGATAAGCCTACCTGTCTACCTTGTTTTCGACGGGCAGAGCGAGATCTGAAGCTGTCTTGACGAGCGGCTAATTTTGGCCGGAAGAATTTTGCCGTCCGTGCAAAAGTCAACTGTTTTAGCAGAGGCTTTTGGCTGTACCTCAAGCGATACGCCAATCAGGGCACCCGAAGACGTGGCGAAAAGTAGTCAGGCGGACCCAAACGACTACAGGTATATTTCGATACTCCAAACGACTACACCGGAGCCCGCCATGTTCGTTCGTGCCTACCTTCGCGCCTCGACCGACGATCAGGACGCCACCCGAGCACGGGAGGCCTTGCGCGCGTTCGCCGCCGAGCACGGCGCCCGGATCGCGGCGACCTACGTCGAGAACGCTTCCGGCACCCTGCTGGATCGTCGCGAACTGCTGCGCCTGCTGGCCGATGCCGAGCCTGGGGACGTGCTGCTGGTGGAAGCTGTCGACCGGCTGTCCCGTCTTGACCGTGCGACCTGGGACCAGCTGCGCGACCGGATCGCCCGGGCGGGCCTGCAGGTGGTTTCCCTCGATCTACCGCTGACCCATGCACTGATCCGGCCAGCGGCGGCCGGTGGCGATGGCCTGCAAGAGTGGATGACGCGGGCTCTATCCCAGATGTTCTTGGAATTCATGGCGGCGTTCGCCAGGAAAGATTATGAGACGCGCAGGGCCAGGGCGGCCCAGGGTATCGCCAAGGCGAAGGCGGCGGGGATCTATAAGGGCAGGCCAAGGGATGAGCAGCTGCACGCGCGGATCCGCGAATGCCTGGACAGAGGGATGTCTGTGCGTGGGACGGCTAAGCTACTCCAGTGCTCCACCAGTACCGTCAATCGGTGCCGGACCATCCTTTACGCCGCTCAGTGAAGACCGACATAACTATGAGTAAAGAACGCCTCATTGGGACCTGCCACTGCGGTTTAGTACAGCTGACGCTGTTTTCAAAGCCCAACCATGCCATCAGCTGCAATTGCTCAATCTGCCGCCGATTGGGGGCAATCTGGGCCATCTATGATCACAGCGCTGTTTCGTTCAAGGGTCATCCAGAGCACACGCAAGCCTATGAGTGGGGACAGAAGACAATTCTGACCTACAGATGCAGGGTTTGCGGCTGTGTATCCCATTGGGAGTCTGCACCAGACCAACCACGGTCCGAGTGCGGCGTTAACCTGAACAACTTTGAAGCCGGCCCTATGGGTGACGTGCCCATCAGGCGGTTTGATGGTGCAGACACCTGGCAGTATCTAGATTAAACATAATCGCTACTTATCCGTAGCCGGCTTGTTACGGCCAAATAGTAATGTCGCGATCCAGCCAGATAGAAATGTCCCGATCACTTGCAGCGGCTAGCCTACCGGTTTTCCAGTCGACGCGGAGCGATCAGGATGTCAGCCTACGAGCGGATCACGATGAGCCTACGTGAAGTTGATCGTCTCAAGGTCATCCAGGCGGTGACCGAGGGTTTCCTCACGCCTACCCGTGCCGCCCAACGCCTGCAGTTGAGTACCCGGCAAATTCACCGCCTGGTCCAGCGTTACCGCGAAGCTGGCGTTCTAGGGCTCACCTCCAGAAAGCGCGGCCAGCCCAGCAACCATCAGCTGCGTCCAGGCCTTGAGCGGCGTGCCGCGAATCTGATCCGCGCGCACTATCAGGATTTTGGCCCTACGCTCGCCGCCGAGAAGCTGGCCGAGTGCCACGGCCTGCGTATGGCCAAAGAAACGGTCAGGCGGATCATGATGGATGCGGGATTGTGGACGCCTCGTCGGCAGCGCCCGCCCAAGGTGTACCAGCCACGCAATCGCCGAGCCTGCCTGGGCGAGTTGATCCAGATCGATGGCAGCGATCATCGCTGGTTCGAGGACCGAGCGCCGGCATGTACCCTGCTGGTCTACATCGATGATGCCACCAGTCGCCTGATGCACCTGGCCTTCGCCCGCAGCGAATCGACCTTCAGCTACTTTCAGGCTACCCGGGCCTATTTGGAGCACCACGGGAAGCCCTTGGCGCTCTACAGCGACAAGGCTAGTGTGTTCCGAGTCAACAACAAGGACGCCCAGGGCGGCGCTGGCCACACGCACTTCGCTCGGGCCATGTTCGAGCTGAATATCGATACCTTTTGCGCTAACTCCAGCCAGGCCAAGGGGCGTGTCGAACGTGCTCACCTCACCTTGCAGGATCGTCTGGTCAAGGAGCTGCGACTGCGACATATCAGCACTGTCGAGGCCGCGAACGCCTATCTCCCGCTGTTCATGGTTGATTACAACCGGCGATTCGCCAAACCGCCCCGCTCTGATTTTGATTCCCACCGCCCAATCCGCGGCGACGAGGACCTGACCCTTATCTTCACGTGGCGCGAGCCGCGGAGAGTGTCGAAGAGCCTCACGCTGCAATACGACAAGCGCCTCTTTGTCCTGCACGATACGCCGCAGACGCGTGCATTGGCCGGCCGTTACGCCGAGATCTATCACTACCCGGACGGCCAAATCGAGGTGCGATCGGAAGGCGCTGCGTTGCCCTATGGCATCCTCGATCAGCTGCCCGAGGTCAACCAGGGCGCTATCGTCGATAATAAGCGGCTGGGGCACGTTCTGCAGGTCGCGCAGCGGATGCAAGAGCAGCGCGATAGCCGTCGTTCCCAAGCGGTACCGGGCAATCCGAAGCCAACCAAAGCGCAACGCCAGGAGCCGCCGAAGAAGAAGGCCAAAGAGTTCATGCCAGAGGACATCCTAGCTGCTCTGCAGCAAGGCTCACTGCCGAAGCGGAGCCGCCATGCGTCAATCGATCAGCGCTGAAGGACTCAGTGCTTTGGTGGCTGCCGGGGCCGCATGGGATGTACGAGCTGTTCCAGGCCCCGACGGACATGGATGGCAACTGCAGGTACGCTACAGCAAAGAAAGCCGGCACTTCCCTCTCCGCTCGCGACGGGAGTTGGTCAGGGTATTTCGCTCGCTGGACACGCTCAATAGGTATGCGCAGAGCGTTGGAATACACGCTTTCCGGGTGGAGACCTGAAAGATACGGACTGCGGTTGAAGGCAAGCCGGCGGTGTTCGGCGCTTGTCGAACGCCAAACTCAGAAACCAGTAACCCCACCGGCGACCTTAGTATGGCTGGAACAATCTGCTAGCCCTTGCAGAATGCCGCAGGACTCAATGGGGCGGGCTCCACCGCACCTTTTACGTAAAGCAGCCATGTGCTGCTTTAGCTGCAGCAATGCCGCGATTCGCTCTTCCACCTGCTGAAGATGTGAGTCCAGCAGTGCGTTGACCTCGCTACAGTCTTGGGTGGGGTTATCCCGCAGCCCCTGCAGAGCGCGTATCTCGGCATGCGTCATGTCCAGCGTGCGGCAGTGCAGAACGAACTGCAATTGCTCAAGGTGGGCCTTGCTGTACAACCGGTAATTCCCGCCGCTACGTGCTGGTGCCGACAGCAGCCCTTCCTTCTCAAAGTAGCGGATGGTCACGACTTCGCATCCTGTGAGCCGGGCTAGCTCCCCAATTCTCATTTCCACTTCGACCGCCTTGAGCGCTTGACTCTATAGTAGCTATAGGGATTGTAATGCTCCCCCTTCAACGATGAAAGTGGGGTCTGGACATGAGCGATTGCGGATCAAAGGGATGCGGTTGCAGCTCGGCCGCATCAGGCCCTCTCCTTACGCCCGAATCGACGGCCAGCGCCTTGGCCGAGGCTAAGGAAGCTCACTACCTCATCCAGAACATGGACTGCCCCACAGAGGAAGCGCTCATTCGGCGCAGGCTGGGCGGCATGTCTGACGTGGTCGGCTTAGAATTCAACCTGATGCAGCGCACGCTGATCGTGCGGCACAACCTGCCGTCGTTGTCCCCGATAGAAGAAGCCCTGTCGGCGGTCGGTATGCGGGCGGTGCTTCAGGGAGACGAACCAAGCACGCAGATTACCCGTCTTGGCATCGCCCAGATGGATTGCCCTACCGAAGAGACCCTGATTCGAAACAAGCTCGCCCTTCTGCCTGGTGTAGTCGATCTGGACTTCAATCTAATACAGCGCACATTGACTGTGCGTCATACCGCCAGCGCACGAGTCAAGATACTCGATGCGATCCAGTCGTTAGGCTTCGAGGCCCTAGAGCTGGATACCCAGGATTATCGCACTCCACCATCCAGGGCCTATAGCGACTCGACGCCGTGGCTGCAGCTCGGCTTCTCTCTTGCTGCTGCAATAGCCGCAGAGGGCGTGTACTGGTATCTAGGTGGCAATCACTGGTCGGTCCTGGTGTTGGCGTTGATTGCCATCTCCATGGGCGGCTTGTCCACCTACAAGAAGGGCTGGATAGCGCTTAAAAACCGCAACCTCAACATGAACGCCCTGATGTCGATTGCCGTCACCGGGGCCATGTTGATCGGCCATTGGCCGGAGGCGGCGATGGTGATGGTGTTGTTCGCCCTCGCCGAGGTCATTGAGGCTAAGTCGCTGGATCGTGCCCGCAATGCCATCCGGGATCTACTCGACCTAGCCCCTGAGCAAGCCACGGTGCAGCAGCCTGACGGTAGTTGGCTCGCTGTGGAGGCCAAGCAGGTCGCAATCGGTAGCCGGGTGCGAGTGCGGCCGGGCGAGCGCATCGCCCTCGATGGCGTGCTGCTAGAGGGCGGGTCCACTGTGAGCCAAGCGCCGATCACCGGGGAAAGCCTTCCCGTTGAAAAGGTCCCTGGCGACCCGGTCTATGCCGGCACCATCAACGAATCGGGGTCCTTCGAATACCACGTCACGGCGATGGCCGGTAACTCCACCTTGGCACGCATCATCCAAATGGTGGAAGAAGCGCAAGGGAGCCGCGCTCCAACCCAGCGCTTCGTCGATCAATTCGCCCGCTGGTACACGCCTGCCGTTTTCGTGCTGGCCATTGCCGTGGCGGTACTGCCGCCCCTGCTTCTGGGCGCAGCTTGGATGGAGTGGATCTATCGGGCCCTGATTCTGCTGGTGGTGGCCTGCCCCTGCGCCTTGGTCATTTCCACCCCGGTCACCATTGTCAGCGGGCTGGCTGCCGCAGCACGTCAAGGCATCCTCATCAAGGGTGGGGTGTACTTGGAGGATGGTCGCAAGCTGCGATGGCTAGCCTTGGACAAGACCGGCACGCTCACCCACGGCAAACCCGAGCAGACCGATGCCATCTCCCTGAACAGCGCCTTGACCGACAGCAGTCGCAGCATTGCAGCGAGTCTCGCCAGCCGCTCTGATCATCCGGTATCCAAAGCCATCGCGAAAGCCGCCATCGGCGACGGTGTGGTGCTGCGAGAGGTCGGGGAATTTGCCGCGCTGCCTGGCCAGGGCGTACGCGGTGTGATCAATGGAGAGATCTATCATCTTGGCAACCATCGAATGGTCGACGGATTGGGGGGAGGCTCCGCGGACCTGAAACAACGTATCACCGCGCTCGAACGCGAGGGCAAGACCGTAGTGATGCTGGTAGGGGCTGACGATGTACTGGCGATCTTTGCTGTCGCCGACACCATCAAGGACAGCAGTCGCAGTGCGATAGCCGAGCTGCATGCGCTGGGTATCCAGACCGTGATCCTGACGGGCGATAATCCACATACCGCCCAAGCAATTGCTGTTCAGGCCGGCATAGATCGCGCCCAAGGTAACTTGCTACCGGCCGACAAGGTGCGCGAAGTCGAACAGCTTGCCCAGTCCAGTAAGGTCGGCATGGTAGGAGACGGTATCAACGATGCCCCGGCATTGGCACGCGCCAATATTGGCTTTGCAATGGGGGCTGCGGGCACCGACACGGCCATCGAGACAGCAGACATAGCACTCATGGACGATGACCTGCGCAAGATCCCGACCTTCGTCAGGCTGTCTCACGCCACCGCTCACGTGCTCTTGCAAAACATCGTGCTCGCGCTTGGCCTGAAGGCTGCATTCCTGGTGCTCACCTTCACGGGGCAAGCAACCATGTGGATGGCCGTATTCGCCGATATGGGAGCCAGCCTGCTGGTGGTCGGCAACGGCTTGAGGCTACTGCGCCGATAAGTAGGACAATCGCCCCGTAGCAGGCTCATAGCCGCCCAACGTACTTACCTGGTCAGTTAGTCGACCACGGGGTAGTCCGCACGATCTTCACCTCTAGTCGGCTATGACCTGCAGGAGATCTTCACAACACAAAAATATATTCGTATATTCGAATATACGAATATTTGAATGACTAGGCCTCACATGGACCTCCAGCCGCATACGTTTTTCAAGTGCCTCGCCGACGAGACACGAGTCCGGATCATGCTCATGCTCGCCGCTGAGGGCGAGCTATGCGTTTGCGAATTGATTTGGGCGCTCGACGATAGTCAGCCGAAGGTCTCTCGCCACCTGGCTCAACTCCGCGTCTGCGGTTTGCTGGAGGATCGCCGGCAAGGTCAGTGGATCTACTACCGCCTTCATCCGAAGCTGCCTCAATGGGCAATGGATGTGCTCCAGGCAACGCTCGAGGCGAATCGCTCTTGGCTTGGCGAAGACCAGGGCCGCCTTGCTTCGATGGAAGGTCGCCCGGTACGCCAGGCCTCCTGTTGCTAAGTGATTTCGGAGACTTGACATGCTGTTGGCAATTGCAATTTTTCTCATCACGCTGGTGTTGGTGATCTGGCAACCTCGCGGGCTTGGCGTGGGCTGGAGCGCGTCGGGCGGAGCGATACTCGCCTTGGTGACGGGTGTTGTCACGCTCAGTGACATTCCGGTGGTCTGGCACATCGTGTGGAACGCCACGGCAACGTTCATCGCGGTCATCATCATCAGCCTCCTGCTGGATGAGGCGGGCTTTTTCGAGTGGGCTGCGCTTCACGTGGCTCGCTGGGGCCGGGGCAGTGGTGCGCGCCTATTTGCGCTCATGGTGCTCCTCGGGGCAGCTGTCTCAGCGCTATTTGCCAACGATGGCGCAGCTTTGATTTTGACTCCCATCGTCATCGCCATGCTGACTGCGCTGCGCTTCAGCCCGGCGGCGACCCTGGCTTTCGTTATGGCAGCCGGGTTCATTGCCGACACGGCCAGCCTTCCCCTGGTTGTCTCAAACCTGGTGAACATCGTCTCCGCGGATTTCTTCAACATAGGGTTCGCTCGGTACGCCTCGATCATGTGGCCGGTGAATCTGGTAAGCGTCGTGGCAACCTTGGGCATGCTCTGGTGGTTCTATCGAAAAGAGGTGCCGCTTTCGTATTCGCCCGAGGAGCTACGCCGACCAGAAGAGGCGATCAAGGATCGCCCTACGTTTATTGCTGGCTGGTGGGTGCTGGTGCTCCTGCTGGTCGGCTTGTTCGCTCTTGAGCCGCTTGGCATTCCTATCAGCGCGGTGGCCGCCGCCTGTGCGCTGGTGCTGCTGATCATTGCAACGAAGGGTCATGTGATCTCGACCCGCAAGGTGTTGATCAACGCGCCCTGGCAGGTCGTGCTGTTTTCACTCGGCATGTACCTGGTGATCTACGGGCTGAAAAATGCCGGGCTGACGGAGGGGCTCAGTTCTTTGCTTAGCACCTTTTCCGATCATGGCCTGTGGGCTGCCACATTGGGCACCGGTTTCACCGCGGCGCTGCTGTCCTCTGTCATGAACAACATGCCCAGCGTGCTGATCGGTGCTTTGTCGATCCAGGGCAGTGGCGTGACGGGACTTGTACATGAAGCCATGGTGTACGCCAACGTCATTGGCTGCGACCTGGGCCCGAAGATCACGCCTATTGGCAGTCTGGCGACGCTGCTGTGGTTGCATGTCTTGGCTCAGAAAAACATCCGCATCACCTGGGGTTACTACTTCAAGGTCGGCTGTGTACTCACCTTTCCCATTCTGCTCACGACGCTGGCAGCCCTCGCCGTGCGCTTGAGCATCACCGCTTAGGAGTGACCTTATGAAGATCCTGTTCATGTGTACGGCCAATAGCTGCCGCAGCGTTTTATCCGAAGGGTTGTTCAACCAGATGGCGCCGGCCGGCTTTACCGCCATCAGTTCGGGAAGCTTCCCGAGTGGCAAACTCAATCCACGAGCGGTAAGCACTTTGCAAGGCTTGGGCATCGACACGTCGAGCCTGTACAGCAAGGGATCTGAAGTGTTCGCCGACACGCCCCCCGATATCGTCATCACCGTATGTGACAAGGCTGGCGGTGAACCTTGCCCGGTGTATTTTGGGCCAGCCATCAAGAGCCACTGGGGACTGTCTGACCCCTCCGATGTAGAAGGCAGCGATGAGGCTATCCAGGCCGCTTTCGACGCAACTGTTGAGCACATCAAAAGGCGATTCGCGGCATTCTTCACGCTGGATCTTGCAGCGCTTCAAGGCGCGGAGCTGAAGCAGGCACTGGATCGGATCGGGGCACTGTGATGAGCGATTTAGAGATGGCATCTGCCGAGATCTTCCCGGCCCTCGATCTGTCGCTGCTAGATCTGCCCAGCACAAACAGGTTGGGTCTTTCAGACACCTCTGATACCAAGCCACGAATCCTTCTGCTCTATGGGTCGAACAGGGAGCGTTCATTCAGCCGCCTGCTGACGCAAGAAGCCGCACGTCTGCTGCAGCGCATGGGCGCCGAGACCGTGATCTTCGATCCCTCCGGACTCCCCTTACCGGATGACGCACCGGCCGACCACCCCAAGGTGCAAGAGCTGCGCGACCTGGTGCTCTGGTCAGAGGGGCAGGTGTGGTGTTCACCAGAACGTCACGGCGCCATGTCTGCGGTGCTCAAGGCGCAAATCGACTGGATTCCCCTGACCCTGGGTGCCGTACGGCCTACGCAGGGCAAGACACTCGCCGTCATGCAAGTGTCAGGCGGCTCTCAATCGTTCAACACCGTGAACCAGATGAGAATTCTTGGGCGGTGGATGCGGATGCTGACCATCCCCAATCAGTCATCCGTGCCGAAGGCGTATCTTGAGTTCGACGACGCCGACCGGATGAAGCCTTCCGCGTATTACGACCGTGTAGTCGATGTGATGGAGGAATTGGTGAAATTCACCCTACTGGTTCGTGGCCGTGAGGATTACCTCGTTGATCGCTACTCGGAGCGAAAAGAAAGCGCGGACGCTTTATCGGCCAGAGTCAATCAGCGCTCTATCTAGCATTTGAGCGGATGGAGCCAGCGCTGGGCGCTAACCAAGCTAGCCCAGCGCTATGGTAGATCCTGAATCAAGGTCCGTTCGACTGACCTCTTGTTTTGACACTTCTACTTGGCCGCCAGAGCGACATCTGTACTTAGCCTTGACAGCAAGCCTGATGCTAAACGGAACGTGCGCGTGTGGTTTTGATGTGTGAATAAGGCAGTGTGCCATTTGGCAACGGCTCCAGACCCTAATCCATACGAAATCTGGCACACCCAATGCGTACGGCTTGCGGTCTACCCTAAATGCACACTCTTTTTGGTCGACCGGAAGATCAAGTCGTATCAGCAACCGCCGCTTCGCTTCTACCGTTCGTCGGTGTCAAGCTTGCTGGGAACCCTTTCGCTGATTACTGTCTATCCATACAGTACCCAGAAAGGAGGTTTATCCCATGTTCACTTCGCGCCCCATTCCTCGTCTCTGCCACGGTTGTCCCGGTCGTTCTGTCGAGTACCAGAAGGTCACGGCTTCAGGGATTGAGCAGGTGGGCCGCTATGGACATGCTTGGTGATGAGCAGGACAGCTTCGAGCAGCAGCAGTCCCTCTTCCGTCCTACGGAGCTGATGTATTGCCGCAACCTCGTTGATCTGCTGACTGAAGAACTGGACCAGGTGCGTCAGTGCTTGGGGCAAGCCCAGCGTGCCAATCGGGTTTTGGTCGCTGAGCGGGATGTCCTGACGGCGGAGGTACAGCGCCACCGACTACGCTACGTCCAGTTCGTACAGGAAGAGAACCAGCGCCACGTGCCACGGGGTGACCGGCTCATTCCGGACGACCGCGACGACCCGCTCTCGCGTGCCCAGCGTCATATCCTGCGGCTGGAGTCTATGAACTCTGTCCTGCACGCAGACCTCTTCAAGGTGCGTGCGCAGCTGCAGATCCTGCTTACCGAACGAGGCAGCTCGCCGTCGGCGCCGGCGGGGGTGCAGCATGGATAACGCCGCCACCAATGTCGTTGCGCTTGACTTTCTGCTAGACAGTCGCCGCGTATGGCGCGGGCAGAGTCCTCACGTCGACGACGCCAGCACCCAGCCAACCGGGCACGCCGCGCTCGACGCCCAGCTACCCCTCGGCGGTTGGCCTGATGCCGCCCTGACCGAGATCCTGAGCCCCCGGCCGGGCCTGGGTGAGCTGACGCTCGTGTGGCCGGCGCTGGCGCGCCTTACCGCCACCGGCGAGCGAGTCGTGCTAATCGCCCCTCCCTATCTGCTCTACCCACACGCCTGGTTGCAGGCCGGCGTCGATCTCGGCCGGCTGAGCGTCATCCAGGTCCAGGGCAAGGACGTGCTGTGGGCCGCTGAGCAGTGCCTGCGCTCCGGTAGCTGTGGTGCGGTGCTCTGCTGGCCCAGCCGTGCGGACGATCGCGCGCTGCGCCGGCTGCAGGTGGCTGCAGAGACCGGGCAGACCCTGGCGTTTGCGTTCCGCCACCAGCGGGAAGCCGTCAATGCCTCACCTGCAGCGCTACGCCTGGTGCTCGAGGGTTCGCCTCAGCAGCTGCGGGTGCTCAAGTGCCGCGGCGGCAACCCACCGGCGACGGCCCTTGAGCATCGGGTTTGGCATTGAGGGACGACTGCCATGAAATGGGCCTGCATTTACTTTCCGCAGTTTGCGCTGGACGGCGTACTGCGTAATTGTCCTGACCCGGACGAACCCCTGTTACTGCTCCACGGGCCGATACAACGCCGGATCATCAAGGCGGCAAACCCGGCGGCGTTGGCGCTCGGCCTTCGGCCTCAGATGACCTACACCGCGGCTCAAGCGATCTGCCCGCAGTTTGCGACGGTGGAGTACGACGAAGCGGCGCTGAGGCGACAGCACGAGCTGCTGGCGGCGTGGGCGTACGGGTTCAGCTCCCAGGTGAGCCTGCACTTCGCCGACGCCCTGGTGCTGGAGGTGCAGTCGAGCCTGCCGCTCTTCGGGCCCTGGCCAAGATTTGAAGCGAGGCTGCGCCAGGAGCTCACGGCGCTGGGCTTCGGCCACCGAATCACCCTGGCACCCAACCCAGTCGCCGCCCGGGTGTTGGCCAACGCCGGCGACAGCCTGGCGGTTCGCGACGAGGCAGGCCTGGCCAGCGCCATGCGCACGCTGCCAGTAGCGCTGCTTGGCTTCGAGCCCGAGATCGTCCAGGCCTTGAGCCGCATGGGGCTTCGGCAGCTCAGCCAGGTGCTGGCGCTATCCCGGGCGCAGCTCGCCCGGCGCTTTCCCCTGAGTCTGCTGAACCACATCGATCAGATGCTGGGCAGCAAGGTTCTGCCCCTGGAGTTTTTCCTGCCCCCGGCCACCTTCAGGCTGCGGATCGAACTCAACTTCGAGGTCGAGTCGACGCAGGCCCTGCTGTTCCCGCTGCGTCGCCTGACCTCGGACCTGGCCACCTACCTCGCCGGCCGGGACATGGGCGCCCAACGCTTCACCCTACGGCTGGAGCATAGGGAGGCGCCGACCACGGAGGTGGTGGTTGGCTTACTCGCCCCGGAGCGTGACCCTGCGCTGCTGTTCGAATTTGCCCGGGGACGCCTGGAGCCCACCCAGGTGGTGGAGCCGGTACTCGCGATCGGCCTGGTCGCTGACGAGCTGCCCTCGTTCGTCCCTCAGCACCGCGGCCTCTTCGATGAGCGCCCGCAACAGACCGTGAGCTGGGAGCAGCTGCGCGAGCGGCTGCGCTCTCGCCTGGGCGACGACGCGGTCTATGCGGTCGGCGCCCAGGGCGATCACCGGCCGGAGCGGGCCTGGCGGCGCGACACGCCTTCGTTGGCGCTCCAGGCACTAGGGCCGAATCGGCGGCCTGGCTGGCTGCTACCGGCGCCGGAACCCCTGGACGTCGATCAGTCACGGGTCCTGAGCGGGCCTGAGCGTATCGAGAGCGGATGGTGGGACGGTGAAGATGCCCGTCGGGACTACTACGTGCTCGAGCTCGCCGACGGGCGTACGGCCTGGGCCTTCCAGTCTCCGGCGGAGGGGCCGGGCTGGTGGGTGCAGGGGTGGTTTGCGTGACAGTCCGCTATGCGGAGCTCCACTGCCTGTCGAACTTCAGCTTCCAGCGCGGTGCCTCCAGCGTCGATCAGCTGTTCGAGCGGGCCAAGGCCATGGGCTATGAGGCACTGGCCATCACCGACGAGTGCACCCTCGCCGGCATCGTGCGCGCCTGGCAGGCATCGGAGAAGCATGGCGTCCGGCTGATCGTGGGCGCGGAGTTCCAGGTCGCCCAGGGCCCCAAGCTCGTGCTGCTGGTGGAAGACCTGCACGGCTACCAGCAGCTGTGCCGGCTGATCACCCTCGCCCGCCGGCGCGCGGAAAAGGGCAGCTACCGGCTGCTGCGCGAGGACCTCGACCAGGTCGCCGGCCTTGTCGCGCTCTGGGTACCGGAGCGCGACGCGGAAGCGGAGGCGGTGCGCTGGTTGATAAAGGTGTTTCCCGGCCGGCTGTGGATTGCTGCCGAGCTCCACTTCGATCAGGACGACAAGGTACTGCTGCAGCAGTTGCAGGGGCTGGGTGCGGCCTTGGGCGTAGGGCTGGTGGCTACCGGTGATGTGCACATGCACTGCCGCGGGCGCCGGGCCCTGCAGGACACCATCACCGCGATCCGCCATCACGTCCCCGTGGCCGAGGCCGGTCAGCTGCTCTTCCCGAATGGGGAGCGCCACCTACGGACCCGTGAGGCCTTGGCGAGGTGCTATCCGCCCGAGCTGCTGGAAGAGACCCTGCGCATTGCAGAGCGCTGCACCTTCAGCCTGGCGGAGCTGCGCTACCAATACCCCAGCGAGGTGGTACCGGAAGGTCATACCGCCACCAGCTGGCTGCGGGTGCTGACCGAGGAGGGCTGCGCCTGGCGCTGGCCCGAAGGCCTGTCTGATCGGCTGCGAGCCCAGATCGAAAAGGAGCTGCAGCTGATCGCCGACAAGGCATACGAGAGTTACTTCCTGACGGTGCACGACATTGTCCGCTTCGCACGGCAGCAGGGGATCCTCTGCCAGGGGCGCGGCTCGGCCGCCAACTCTGCCGTCTGCTTTGCACTGGGCATCACTGAGCTGGATCCGACCCGGATCAACCTGCTGTTCGAGCGCTTCATCAGCCATGAGCGGGACGAGCCGCCGGACATCGACGTCGACTTCGAGCATGACCGCCGTGAAGAGGTCATCCAGTACATCTTCCGCCGCTACGGCCGGCAGCGTGCTGCGCTCACTGCGGTGGTGTCCACCTATCACGCCGCGGGCGCTGTGCGGGACGTGGCCAAGGCCCTGGGCCTGCCTCCGGATCAAATCACCGCGCTGGCGGACTGCTGCGGCCGCTGGACGGACAACCTGCCGCCACCGGAGAGACTGCGCGAATCAGGCTTCGATCCTGATAGCCCCGTCCTTCACCGGATCCTGGTGCTCACCGGCGAGCTGATCGGATTCCCGCGGCACCTGTCGCAGCACCCGGGCGGTTTCGTTATCGCCGACCAGACGCTGGATACCCTGGTGCCGGTCGAGAACGCGGCTATGGAAGGACGCACCGTCATCCAGTGGGACAAGGACGACCTCGATGCCATGGGCCTGCTCAAGGTCGACATCCTCGCCCTGGGCATGCTCAGTGCCCTGCGCCGGTGCTTCGACTTGGTGAGGGGCTACCGGGGTGAGGAGCTGACCCTGGCCACCGTGCCCCAGGAGGACAAGCCGACCTACGCGATGATCAGCCGGGCGGACACCCTTGGCGTGTTCCAGATCGAGTCACGCGCCCAGATGGCCATGCTGCCGCGGCTGAAGCCACAGACCTTTTACGACCTGGTGATCGAGGTGGCCATCGTCCGCCCGGGCCCCATCCAGGGAGGCATGGTCCACCCATACCTGCGCCGGCGGACGGGGCAGGAGGAGATCAGCTACCCGCCGGAACTCGAGCGCGTCTTCGGCCGAACGCTGGGTGTCCCATTGTTCCAGGAGCAGGTGATGGAGCTCGCCATCCTTGCCGCCGACTACACCCCGGGCGAAGCCGATCAGCTGCGCCGCAGCATGGCGGCGTGGAAGCGACATGGGGGCCTGGAACCCCATCGGGAGCGGCTCACCTCCCGCATGCTCGCCAACGGCTACAGCGCCGAGTACGCCGCGGACATCTTCCGCCAGATCGAGGGGTTCGGCAGCTACGGCTTTCCCGAGTCCCATGCGGCCAGCTTTGCCCTGCTGACCTATGCAAGCTGCTGGCTCAAATGCCACGAGCCGGCCGCTTTCGCCGCGGCGTTGATCAATTCCTACCCCATGGGCTTCTACAGCCCCGACCAGATCCTGCAGGACGCCCGGCGCCATCGGCTGCAGACCCTGCCGGTGGATGTGACCTGCAGTGACTGGGATTGCAGTCTTGAGGCTGTCGCTGATAGCTCGCAGCCGGCGATCCGGATGGGCTTGCGGATGGTGCGCGGCTTGGCCGAAAAAGCAGGACGTGCAGTTGAGCAAGCCCGCCTGCAGCGGCCATTCCGCGATGTCGCTGACCTGTGCCTACGGGCAGGCCTCGATGCCAAGGCCCGCGAGTGCCTGGCTGATGCGGGTGCACTGAAAGGCCTGGCTGGGCACCGGTTCCAGGCACGCTGGGCCATGGCCGCGGTTGAGCCGCAGCTGCCCCTCTTTGCTGAGGGCGCAGTGGTGGAGGAAGAGATCCAGGAGCTGGTGGCACCGACCGTGGGTGAAGACCTCTCTTCGGACTATGCGTCTCTCGGCACTACTCTGGGTCCCCACCCACTCACCCTGCTGCGGCCGGAACTTACGGCCCGGCGGCTTATGAGCTCAAAGGAGCTGAAGGAGCGGCGCCACGGTCAGCCAGCGCGGGTCGCCGGTCTGGTTGTTGGTCGGCAGCGGCCTGGTACAGCCAGCGGCGTGACCTTCGTGACCCTTGAGGATGAGTATGGGATGGTGAACGTGGTGGTGTGGCGGACCCTGGCAGAGCGCCAGCGGCGAGAGCTGGTGGCATCTCAGTTGATGCGCGTGGATGGCACTGTCGAGACACGAGGCGGCGTACTGCATGTAGTGGCGGGCCGACTGGAGGACATCAGCGAGCTGCTTCAAGGGTTGGATACACGCAGTCGGGATTTTCACTAGCCGTTCACCACCGATGAATTGTGATCAGAGGCCGCAGGTACGAAGTGGGAAGCGTTCCGGCCTTAATCAGACGGTTGAGTCCGGAACGAAGCTTGGGGCAATTCAAGACGTGTACAGCCTCGACCTGATCAATCGACCCCTCGAATGAACGCTGCACGGCTATCTGATAAGGGCTAGGCGCGATCAAAATAGATACTATGATGACCTTAAGGCTGCAGACTCAGAAACCTGGCATTGGCGGTCGCTTCAGAGCGTCAGCTATACTCAAAAGGCGGTCAACTGCAAGCAATTTGGGGGCTCAATGACGTTCTGCTCGCAGGACGCCGCAAGGTGATTGCGGGTCTAGCTGTTAGTAACTTGGTTTCTGGTGAGCACTGCGAGCCTTTGGAGGGAGAGTAATTAGCATTGGGGAACTCGACCGAAGCGGGGTAAGAAGTGGAAAAGGAAAAGCGAAAGATTGTCGTGCTACATAGCGGCGGGCTGGATTCAACTGTCTGTTTACTACTTGCGCAGTCACGTGGTCACGAGGTTGTTAGCCTCGGGGTAAGCTATAACCAGCATCACCACGTCGAGCTGGACTACGCAGCTGCACAGTGCGCTCGTTTTGGTATTGAGCGGAAGATTGTTTCGGTCGCATGGAGCAAGCCAGCACGTAATATCCCGAAAAACCGCTCAATGGAAGACATCAAGAAGGGGGTTTCGAGTGCCTTCCTTCCAGGCCGCAATGGCATTTTCCTTATGCTGGCTTCAGCCGAAGCTGCCGGAATCGGCGCTGACGAAGTATGGACAGGAATCAACTCGATTGATTTTTCCGGCTATCCTGATTGCCGCCCTGAGTTCATTGCAAGTTTCAGAAAGATGCTCTCGTATGCTATTCCTAAAGGACCGAAACTGTCCGCGCCGCTGCAAAATAAGTCGAAGCCTCAGATCGCCAAGCTTGCCCAACGTCTAGGTTTGCAGCGCCATGAAACATGGAGCTGTTACAGGCCTGAGATTGCGGAAGCTGGATTCGTACCATGCGGCGCATGCGATGCATGCAAGCTCCACGAGTTTGCATGGCAGGGCATTAAGTGACAGAGCTTTTGGAGAAGGCCGGCGTGAATACAGTTTGTTTGGTCGCCTGTACCAGCAAAAAGAGTGACCAACCGACAGCAGCTGAGCTTATCTACCGGTCGCCGCTCTTCTTAGCTGCACGCAGCTACGCTCAGCACCGTGCCGACCAATGGTTCATACTTTCAGCGAAGCATGGACTGCTATCTCCCGAAGAAATAATTGCTCCTTACAACGAGTCGCTTCTAAATCAAAGCGAGTTGCAACGACAGGAGTGGGCTACAGATGTCTATAAGGCTTTGAATGCACGCGTACCTGCGGGGGCGCGCATCATATTTTTAGCAGGATCTGCCTATCGCTCTTATCTTGCCCCTGCATTCGAGGCAGATGGCCGTGAAACAGCAGCTCCTATGTCAGCGCTGGGGATAGGTAGTCAAGTAGCTTGGCTGCAGAAAGTCGAGAGCGAACACGTACGTTTGTCCCAAATCGATCGCTTTTACGCGCTTCTAAAGCGTGTGATAGCTTTGAATACCGGTTTAAGCCAAAAACTATCTCAACAGACAGCTGCGTCTGTTCGACACGAGCGGGGCATTTACTTCTTCTTTGAAGATGGCGAGATGCGTATGACTGCACCGTTCCAGCAACGAGTTGTTCGAATCGGCACTCATGCGGTCAGTGAGGGATCAAAAGCCACACTCTGGAACCGCCTACGCACGCATCGAGGGGGAGGCAATGGTCTTGGAAATCACCGCGGATCGATCTTTCGTCTTCACGTGGGCGAATCACTCATAAGGCGTAAAGAGCTTGAGGCAAGCTTCCCGACCTGGGGTAAGGGGCAATCGGCACCAGCCAATGTTCGCTCGGGAGAAGAAGAAATTGAATTCGCAGTCTCCGAGCACATTCGAGCGATGCAAGTAGCGTGGCTAGAGGTGCCTGACGCATCGTCGGCTGATAGTGATCGTGGCTATTTAGAAAGAAATTTCATCGCGCTCTTAGCGGGCCCAACCGGACCACTGGATCTACCAAGTGGGAAGTGGCTAGGTCGGTGGAGTACTCGTGAAGCCGTCAAAAGCTCAGGACTATGGAACGTAAATCATGTCTACGAGACATTTGATGAAACGTCACTAGAGGTATTCGAGCAACACATTGAAGTCGCTGAGGGACTGCGTGCTAGAACAGAGCAGTCATTAGCGCCAAGTGGATGGCGCTCGCGCATTAAAGAGCGCGAAAACGCGAGCGGACAAATTGATTTGTTATAGGGAATAGCATGACCAAGGACAGATGCAACGATAGAGATAAGGATTTTTGCGATCTGCTGAAGCGGTACCCCCGTGCCATCGTGCACTTACGATCTCAGGTTCGCAAGCAGCGTTTCGGCGCAATCCTTGGGGCGGGAATCAGCGTTGATTTCGGCGCTCCACAGTGGAACAACTTGATCAATGACATCGCTTCTGATCCCGCTGTTGACGCAACTGATATAGTAGGAGGCAAGACATTCACCAGCATGGCAGCCCCCTACCAGACCGAAATTCTCTATCAAAAATTTAGGGGCAAGTTTTATGAAAACTTGACGGGCCTATCCCCGGCAGAGCAATTAAATTCTGCTACGGCAGAGTGGCTCACAATATGCCAAAAGTATTTATACAAAACACCACCAATCGATATAGCAGAAGCGCTTCCTAAACATCCATATATGGAAGAGTTGATTCCGCTAATTCAAAATAGCGCGCTAACTATAAATTTTAACTTTGACGACTATCTAGAACGGGCACTCGTAATAAGAAAGCGCCCTATAGATAAGGGTAATCGCGGCTTCGAGGTTGTCACTGACCCTTGGCCACAGTTTCGGCGACAAGACTGTGTGATTTATCATATTCACGGATATGTCCCGGAAGGCCTTATGGAGAAAACTGTCGATCGATTTGTATTTTCAGAAGCTTCATATTCAAAGCAATATGTTGGATCTCGCGGCCATGACTCGTCATTTTTTCTGGCTCACCTGGCTAGAAACACCTGCCTACTAATCGGCTGCTCGTTGGAGGCAGAACTTAGAAATGTATTAATGCGAGGTGCTGAAACAAACCCCGGAAACTTTCATTACTATTGCCATTGGGTTCCTCGCCACGACGCTCTTTCCGATGTCGAAAAGCAGCTAATTTCCGATACGAATTTCAAAGTTTACAATATAATAACACTCTTCCTAACCTCCTCAGAGATTAGACTGCTACTAAAATTAATTAACGGAAATGATATCTTGGACGGCAGGCTTAATGACCTGGCGACACGCAGCGCTACTCCACTGAAGTACACTTTCTATATGACGGGCTCGCTCGGAGTTGGTAAGAGCACTACCACAAGTCATCTTCGCAATTTAAACGTTCTAGATGAGTGGCTTGAACCTCGCCCTGAGGTACTAGGTAAACCGTGGGACGACCTGACGGAGAATGAGAAAGTTTCTGCGGACAGTTGGGTCGCAGGTCAGTTTACGCAAAAGAATGACACACTTAGACACGAGAAACATCCAGTTATCAGTGTTGTTGATCGTCCACCGCTCGACCCATTGGTGTTCACGCTGCCTGTAGAAAGGTCTGCCAAGGCGAAATTCTTAGCGGACCATATATGCCCTAATGACGGTCTCGGGAGCTACGGTATAGAAAAAGGCGTCGTCATCCTGTTACTGGGCGATCCTAAGGAATTGTCTGCTCGGGTACGCGCAACAGGCAGGAGCAAATATACGGCGGAAAGATTGGAGGACATGCAACAGCAAATGAGGGAACTGTACGAGCCCATGCAGGGCACTGTTACTATCGATACCCAATTTATGAGTATAGCAGAGCTAACCAAGCGAGTCGCTGAAGTCATACATCGAGAAAAATACGAGCCTGCAGATTTAACAACGAAGCTGCATAGTTACCTCGGAGACGGCAGTGGATCTGTTTGATCACAACCGGCCGCTTGTTTACCTCGCGGGCCCCCTCTTTTCAGAGGCTGAACTCAACTTCAATCTCGCTTTGACTGAGCGTATTGAGCAAAGTTTGGATGTATATCTGCCGCAACGAGATGGCGGAAAACTCGTTGATTTGCTGGCATGCGGTGTGGAAAAGCGAGCAGCCTATAAGTCAATTTTTGACCGCGACCTGCGAGCTCTAGAGGCCGCAAGCGCTGTGATCATCGTGCTTGATGGACGTACGATTGACGAGGGCGCAGCTTTCGAGCTCGGGTACGCCTATGCCCATGCAAAGCTGTGTTTCGGCCTCCAAACCGATCCCCGGCGTTTAATGCCGGCGGGAAACAATCCGATGATCGAAATGCCATTGCAGAAAATTTTCCATAGTATCGAGAGTGTCGGCGAGTGGGCCGACTGGTTCGCGCGCACTGAGGTAACGCTCTACAGGAAATGAAGTGCCAAAGGATACGGATTAGGCTGTCATGATTTCGCTCAGCAGCTCCGTGTGACCATCAAGTACCGTGAGCAGCTTGACTAGAGCCAGTGACGGCTTTGTCTTACCAGTTTCATGCTGGGAGAATGCGTTGACTCCGCCGCCGAATCTGCCGGACCCAGGCCGTCGCTCGTCGCCGACGACTGGAGATATATACATGGCCAAGCCCAATCAGCGTGACCTGACCTACTGCACGTTGGCTCTGCTGCTAACGGTACGGATCCATGGCACCGAGAGCGCCGTACGTGACACGGCCAGGCGCTGTGTAAAGCTGCTCCCCAGGCGGCAGCGAGACCTAATGCTAAACGTCGTCCAGGCTCAGTATCCCTTGGATCTAGTCCGCCATATCGCCCGAAACCTAGATGCATGACATGGTCGTTAGGACTGCAGAACTCTTCTGCCTAGAGAACTTCCTACTTCAGATTAGCTAGTTCCTCTCGAGCAGCGCCAATAGCTTTTGCGCGGAATTACACTGAGGTGAAAGCAGAACCTGCCGCACCTTCTCATATGCTCGAGCGGCTTGCTCATAGGGCAGGTGACTCTCGTCGTAGTGCCAGCCCGCTGCTGCCAGAGCTGCGCACTTCAACTGGCGTGCTGCTCCCCATCCCTTCCAGCCTTCCCAGCTGGGCTGCGATCTGATGACGCCTACGCCCCATCCAAGCTTTTCTAAGAGACCAGTGTTGGCCTTCGCTTCAGCCTCAGCTAGCTCAGCGATCGCGGCTTCCACCTTTAGATACCTCGGGATGGGCCCTTCGATTCGATACATTTCTGTGGCCGTGATCGGCTCGATGTCACGAAGCTCGTCTTTAAATCGCATTGCTCAACATCCCACATAAAGAAGTGAAGGCATCTCGATAGCAACGGGAGACGAATCAGATTCCGTCGAAGCTAGCGATCCCTACCCGGAAGGGCTTCCATTCATTCTCCGGCGTACCAGGCAGACAGATCGCCACGCTCACCTGCTGTCCAGCCTGAGGATCAGCCGGCTTTATCGCCACGTGCCGATAGACCGTGAAATCAGGCCTATACATCGTCGAGCTCTGGCTCCGGTGGTACTCCCAGATGCCGTACCCGTTCAAGGTACTCACCTGGCGCTCCAGATTGATCACGCCACCTTTTTCCAGCCGAATCACTAGCACCTTGGTAGCCCTCTCAGCCAAAGCACGCATCATAACCTGCCCGCTCTCAGCACCTGGCCAAAGGGCGACCTATGAGCTGTTGAACGCCGAAACCTAACCTCCTGAGACCTGGATAAGGTTTCCTGCTGATCCCATTCCGCACTTCTGCGACCGTGCACGGCATCCTGTGCGAGGTCTCCTATGAAGCGCCCTTCCCTCTCTCAAACGCTTGCCGCTGTAGGCTTTGTTGCCTTGTCGGGTGCGTGCCTTTATCTCTACGTAGAGCTGTCTCACGTCAATCGTGACCTCAACGCGACGGCAGACCAGAACACGGTCCAAGCCATTACCCAGCGTCTGGACAAGATGCAGGACCAGATGGATGGCTTCGCCGGCGGCAAGCCTGTCCAAGACGCCGATTTCCGGGCCAGTCAGCAAGCGCTGTCTCAACGGATCGATACCGCCCAGGCCATGCTGGTGGAGATCCAGCGTGCCAATCAGACCGCGCTGCAGGGCATGGCCCAGGCCGGTGACCTAGTGGTGCTCGAGGCGAAGATCGAAGACCTGCAAAACGACCTTGGCGACCTGCGCAGAAAAGCAGTGGAGCCTGTCAAGGCACCGCCTCCACTGATGGTTCCCAAGCAGCGCAGCGCTCCATCCACCGCGCACAAGCCCGAGCCACCCAAGCCAGTCGACACCCCTCCACCTTTCACCGTCGTGGGCATCGAGTACCGCGGCGGCGAGCGCTTTCTTTCAATCGCCCCGCCCGGTAGCACCCAGCTCAGCGAGCTCTACCTGGTGCGCCCAGGCGACAACGTCGGCGGTACCCGCTGGCGGCTGGCCAACCTCGACGACCGCCAGGCGCAGTTCAGCGTCGACGGCGCGACCCGCACCCTATCCGTCAAGTAGTAGAGGCAACCCATGCATCCACAGTCCCATCTTCTTCCCGCGAGCCTTGCAGTTGCCCTCCTCCTACTCTCGCCATCCGCGCCGGCACTCACCGCTGATCTAGTGGCCGCTCAAGTCTTCTCGGGCGAAACGGGCAGTGCTGAGCGCCAAAGCGCGGTACAGCGCAATGACAGCGCCGCTGCCCAGGAATGGGGCCTCAGCAGCCAGGAATTCCAGCGCTACCGGACCCTGATGCAAGGCAGCCGCGGCGTTTACTCACCCGGGCTGGATCCGCTCACCGCCCTGGGCATCGAAGCTCAGACCGATGCTGAGCGGCGTCGCTATGCCGAGCTGCAGGTCCGCGCCGAGGCGCAGCGGGTACAGAAGGAGCTGGCCTACGACCAGGCCTACCGCGACGCCTGGAATCGCCTCTACCCGAACCTACAACCGGTACAGGCCGGCGGCCAGGCAGCGCCGCAGGCCAGCCCCGCAGCACGCGGCAACGGGCGACTCGCCATATTCGTGACGGACAGCTGCGCGGCCTGTACCGAGCGGGTCCAGGCCCTGCAGAGCGCTGGCCAGGCCTTCGATCTCTATTTGATCGGTAGCCAGAACGACGATGCCAAGATCCGCCGCTGGGCGGTGCTCGCCGGCATCGATCCGGCCAAGGTGCGGACCCGACAGATCACCCTCAACCACGACGCCGGGCGCTGGGTCCAGCTCGGCCTGGGCGGTGAACTGCCCGCAGCCGTACGCGAGGTGAATGGGCAATGGCTCAGGCAATGATCAAGGCGCTCGGCGCCGGTGTGATCCTGCAGGCCTTCGCGATCGGCGCCCAGGCTTCCGAGACACCGCCGCCCGCCTATCAGCTGGCCGCCTACCAGGCCGGCATCCCTTCCGAGGTGCTGTACTCGGTTGCTCTGCAGGAGAGCGGCACTCGCCTGCGCGGCCAAGGCAAGCAGCTGGTGCCCTGGCCCTGGACGCTCAACGTCGCCGGCGCCGGCTATCGCTTCGCCACCCGGGCAGACGCCTGTACCGCACTGCTGGTCGCGCTCAATACCGCCGGCGCCAAACGCGTCGACGTCGGTATCGCCCAGGTCAACATGGGCTGGAACGGCCACCGCTTCGGCCGCGGCGTCTCGCCCTGTGAGGCGCTGAACCCCTACAAAAACCTGGAAGTCGCGGCCCGGATGCTCGCCGAGCTGCGTGCACAGGGCGGCGACTGGATCAATGTCGCCGGTCGCTATCACCGCCCCGCCGGCGGCGCCCCTGCCGCCAAGTACCGCGAACTCTTCGCCAAACACCTGAGCCGGGTCACCGGCCTGAATCTCCTGGCCTCGAACCCATGAAGCAGATCCTCTCCCTCTCCCTCACCCTCACCCTCACCGTGACCCTGCCGCTGGCCGCCCAGGCCGCCAACCTCACAGTGGTCGAAGACCGCGGTGGCGTCTCCGCCCTGCCCTATTACCAAGGCCTCAATCCAGAGCCTGCGCAGACGCAGCACCAGGCACCGGTGCCACAGCCCACCCTGGCACAGGGTTTCCCGGTGCGATCGCAGCGGCTGACTCCCGGCACCGTCCAGGGGCGCGCGCTCAACGCACCCGGCCTGCAGCCCTTCTTCCTGGTCGGCGACGACGAGCTGTCTCGCCAATGGCTGGCCAGCCGCGGCGAAACCCTGCAGCGCCTTGGCGCCGTAGGCTTGGTCGTCAACGTTGCCAGCGCTGAACGCCTGGCGGTGATTCGCCGATGGACCGGCGGACTGGCCGTCAGCCCTGTCGTCGGCGATGACCTGGCCGCCCGCCTGGGCCTTACCCATTACCCCGTGCTCATCACCGCTACGGCACTCGAGCAATAGGAGCCCACATGCCCAGCCCCCAATCCCTCTACCTGACCCTGGTGATCCGGATGCCCAATGGCCAGGCCGCCCGTGCGGCCCTGGCGGGGGATGTCGAGGTCCTGGTCGACCTCCATGGCGGCGAGGTCACTGGCCGGTCACTGGACGACAAACTGACGCTCTGCGAGCGCTTCGAGGCGGCGCTTTCACCTGGTGAAGCCGAGGCGATCCGCAGGGACCATGCCGCTGGACTGCGCTTGCCAGGCGCTGACGAGCAGGAGCGCTAGCCATGGCCCGCAACCATGCACTGGACACGCTGTTGCGCCCTGCCGTTGAGCTCTACACGGTCCAAGTGTGCCTGGCCATGGCCTTCCTGTGCGTGTTCGCACCCTGGGCCATCGCCCTGACGCCACTGTTCGGCCTGGTCACGGCCGTCGCCTTTCTTGGCTTCGGGATCTACCGCCTGCGCCAGGCGCTGCGCGTGCTGCGCTATCGGCGCAACATCCGGCGCCTGTCGTACTACAGCATGACCAGCAAGGAGATCCCGGTCAGCAATGAGCGGCTGTTCGTGGGTAAGGGCTTTCGCTGGGAGCAGAAGCACACCCAGCGCCTGGTCGACACCTACCTGCCGCAGTACGCGCCCTATGTCGAGCCGTCGGAGTGGACCAATAAGGCACGGCGCCTCGAGGCGCGCCTTGAGTTCGCGCCCTTCCCGCTCACCCTGCTGGCCAAGGCCACGGCCTGGGATAACGCCGTGAACCCCTTCCGCCCGCTGCCCCCGGTGGGCGGCCTACCACGGCTGCATGGTATTGAGCCCGAGGAGCATGACGTCACCCTGCCGCTGGGCGAGCGGGTAGGTCATTCCATCGTCCTGGGCACTACCCGGGTGGGCAAGACGCGCCTGGCCGAGCTCTTCATCACCCAGGACATCCGCCGCAAGCGGCGCGGTCAGCATGAGGTGGTGATCGTCTTCGACCCCAAGGGCGATGCCGACCTGCTCAAGCGCATGTACGTCGAGTGCGAACGCGCCGGTCGGGCCAACGAGTTCTACGTCTTCCATCTGGGCTGGCCGGACCACTCCGCGCGCTACAACGCCGTGGGCCGCTTCGGTCGGATCTCGGAGGTGGCCACCCGTGTCGCGGGCCAGCTGTCCAGCGAGGGCAACTCGGCGGCGTTCAAGGAATTCGCCTGGCGCTTCGTCAACATCATCGCTCGGGCCCTGGTCGCTCTCGGCCGGCGGCCGGACTACCTGCAGATCCAGCAGCACGTGATCAACATCGAAGGGCTGTTTCTGGAATACGCCCAGAAATACTTCGATGAGCACGACCCCAAGGCCTGGGAAAAGATCATCTTCATCGAAAGCAAGCTCAACGATAAGAACGTCCCCTTCAACATGAAGGGCCGGCCGTTTCGGGTCATCGCCATCGACCAATACCTGAACCAGACGCGAGTGCTGGATCCGGTTATGGACGGCCTGCGTAGCGCCGTGCGCTACGACAAGACCTACTTCGACAAGATCGTCGCCTCGCTGCTGCCGCTGCTAGAAAAACTCACCACCGGCCGCATGGCGGAGCTGATCGCTCCGGACTACCACGACGTCAACGATCCCCGACCGATCTTCGACTGGATGCAGGTGGTGCGCAAACGCGCCGTGGTCTACGTCGGCCTGGACGCTCTCTCCGACACCGAGGTCGCCGCGGCGGTGGGCAACTCCATGTTCTCGGACCTGGTCTCGGTTGCCGGCCATATCTACAAGTACGGCATCGATGATGGCTTGCCCGGGGAGGCCAGCAGCAAGGTGGCCATCAACCTGCACGCTGACGAGTTCAACGAGCTGATCGGCGATGAGTTCATCCCCATGATCAACAAGGGTGGCGGCGCCGGTCTGCAGGTGACGGCCTACACTCAGACCCTGTCCGACATCGAGGCCAAGATCGGCAACCGCGCCAAGGCCGGGCAGATCATCGGCAACTTCAACAACCTCTTCATGCTGCGGGTCCGCGAGACTGCGACGGCTGAGCTGCTGACCAACCAGTTGCCCAAGGTGCAGGTCTTCACCGCCACACCGGCAAGCAGCGCGAGCGACGCCGTCAACGGCAAGACCGCCTTCACCTCCAACACCCATGACCAGCTTAGCGCTACCAGCGTGCCCATGCTGGAGCCCGCCCATGTGGTGGGCCTACCCAAGGGCCAATGCTACGCACTGATCGAGGGCGGCAACCTATGGAAGGTGCGGATGCCGCTGCCGGCAGTGGATCCGGATGAAGCGATGCCCAAGGACCTGCAGGAGCTCGCCGAGAAGATGCGCAAGGCCTACCAGGTGGGCCAGGCCACCGGCAGTGAGTGGTGGGAGGCCCCAGGGCAGCGCCGGGTCGCAGACGATCTGCCTTTGGACCTGCAGGACGACTTCCGGCAGATGGCCCAAGGCGCTGCAGACGAAGGAGACGCGGCATGACCATCGGCCCTGATCATGCCCGTCTCGTCGCACTGGGCGCCGCTTGGTTGCGTCGGCAGGGCTTTCCCCTCGTCGCCACCGAGCTGCGGTGCTTCGGATCACGCGAGCAGCCGGATGTGCTGGGCTTTCGCAGCAACTGCTCGACGCTGATCGAGGTGAAGACCAGCCGCGCCGACTTCCTAGCCGACCGGAACAAGCCTGAGCGCACCGCCGGCGGCCTAGGGCTCTATCGCTTCTACCTCTGTCCCGAAGGGCTGCTGCAGGCCGCTGACCTACCGCCGGGTTGGGGCTTGCTGGTAGCCACCGGCCGCCAGGTAGCCGAGGTCGTGCGGCCCCGCGGCAACCTCTGGCCGCCGGCAGGGCGAGCCGGTGGCACTGAGTGGGAAGCCTTCCAGCATCAGCCGGATCTTGCCGCCGAGCGCCAGGCGCTCTTCTCCATCGCCCGGCGCGCCAGCGCCGCTCCTCGAGGACGCAGATAATGGCCGACGTCGCCCAGCGCGCTCAGCAACAGCAGGTCAAAGAGCAGACCTTTATCGGGTCGGTGCTCAGCTTCCCCTTTCACTTCATCGGCGTGATGTTCCTGTCCCTGGGCGGTGCCATCCTGGTTGATTGGCTTTGCCTCTACTTCTTCTGGCCGGAGGCTGGCTGGCACCACGCGAAAGGCATGCTTGATCACGAGCTGGGCTGGCTGTCCCAGGGATTTCTCTCCAGCGTCGTGGTTCAGGAGCCCGGGCACACGGCGACCTGGCTGGTAGGGCTGCTCTACGACTGGCTCTTTGTGAAAACAGGACTGGTTCAGTGGCTGACCGGGATGCAGCAACTGGCGGCTGCCGGCCCGCGGAGCGAGCTCGATGTGCGCTACCTGGCCGCCCAGAGTGTCACGACGGTGCAGACCTATGGCCTATCTGCCCTCTTCACCATCCTGGTGTTCTGCGTGCGCCTGGTGATCCTGATCCTAGCGGTACCGCTCTTCGCCATGGCCGCCTTGGTCGGCTTCATCGACGGCCTTGTGCGGCGGGACATCCGCAAGTTCAGCGCCGGCCGCGAGTCGAGCTACTTCTACCACAAGGCCCGTAGCACCATGCTTCCGCTGGCCCTGCTGCCCTGGTCGCTGTACCTCGCCTTGCCTATCAGTGTGAGCCCACTCCTGGTGCTGCTGCCGTGTGCAGCGCTGCTGGCCCTGTCGGTGAACCTTACGACCGCGTCCTTCAAGAAATACCTGTAGCCGCCGGCGTGCTCCGTGGCCGCGACCTGGCCACAAGGAGCGCCCTCACGCCAATCAAAATGCAGGGGTGGTATTGAATCCCTGTCCCAGCCGATCTGGAGTTACCCCATGCAGTGGACCCCCGAGCAAGCCCCCGCTATCGCGTCAAATGCACGCAAGCTGCTGATCCAGGCCTTTGCTGGTACCGGCAAGACCACCACCCTGGTGGGTTACGCCAGCGCCCATGCGGACGTCAAGATGCTCTACCTCTGCTACAACAAGTCGGTCGAGATGGCGGCCAAGAATCGCTTCCCGCGCAACGTCATCTGCAAGACCGCCCACGGCCTGGCCTATGCGGTCTATGGCACCCAGTACCAGCACAAGCAGGCGGGCAACTTGCGCATCACCGAGGTCGCCCGGGTGCTGGATACTCAGGATTGGGAGCTGGCCCGGGACGTGGTCAACACCCTCAACACCTTCATGGCCAGCGCTGACATGGCCCTGGACGGTCGTCACTTCACTCGCTACGACGGCCGCGGCCTGACGCCGCTGCAGGAGCGGCGCATCACCCAGGTCGTGGGGATGGCCATCAGCGTCTGGAAGCGCATGATCGACCTGCAGGACGCCGGCGTGCAGATCACCCACGACGGCTATCTCAAGCTCTACCAGATGAGCCGCCCGGATCTCTCCAACCGCTTCGGCGCGATCCTGCTCGATGAGGGCCAGGACGTGAATCCGGTGATCGCCGACCTGGTGCAGCGGCAGCGCACCATCCAGGTCATGGTCGGCGATCGCCACCAGCAGCTCTACCGCTTCCGTGGAGCCCAGGACGCCCTGAACGCGGCATGGATGGCTGATGCCGAGAAGCACTACCTGACCCAATCATTTCGCTTCGGTCCGGCCGTGGCCCACGTGGCCAACGTCATCCTGTCGTTCAAGGGCGAAACGGTGAAGCTGCAGGGGCTCGGCCAGCGCACCCTGGTCAAGCGCGCGCTGCCGGAGGACCTCTCCCACCGAACCTGGCTGCATCGCACGGTCAGCGGCGTGATCGAGAACGCTCTGCGCCTGGAGAAACAGGGTGGCCACCGCATGTTCTGGATTGGCGGGATCGACAGCTATTCGCTGCGCGAGCTCGAGGACCTGTTCCAGTTCAGCCGAGGTCGCAATGACCTGGTGCAGCAGAAGAAGCTCTTGCGTGACTACCGTGACTTCGAGCAGTACCAGGAGATCGCCAAGGCTACTCAGGATCCGGAAATGCAGCGCTCGGTGAGGATCATCGAGGCCTACTTCGATCTACCCAAGCGCATCGAGCAGCTGCGGCGCTGCGCGGTGGCCAGCGAGCTGGATGCCACGGTCACCTTGACGACCGCGCACAAGGCCAAGGGCCTGGAGTGGGACTTCGTGGGGTTGTACGAAGATTTCAGTGCGGATCCGCTAGCACCGGAGATCGATCGCGCCAGCCGCGACGATGAGCTGAACCTGCTGTACGTCTCAGTGACTCGGGCGATGCAGATCTTGGCGCTTAACTCGCTGGTCATCGATATCATGCAGAGGTACAAGGAAACGCATGGCAGCATCGCCACGTAAGTCCTCTCCCCCTTTAGGAGGAACCATCAAATGCGCTTTGCCAACGTGGACGGCACTCGATCAGAAGCCCAGCCCAAGCTGAGAGGTATCTGCCGAGGTTGCGGGGAAGAGGTCATCGCAAAATGCGGGAAGCACGTTGTCTGGCACTGGGCGCACCGCTCGCTTGCAAACTGCGATAGATGGTGGGAAGCCGAAACGGAATGGCACCGAGCGTGGAAAAATCGATTTCCAGTCGAATGGCAGGAAACGATCTTGCACGACAGCGCGAGTGGGGAAAAACACATTGCTGACGTCAAAACGGCGCATGGCGTCGTCGTGGAATTTCAACGATCCTCGATTGATCCCGCCGAAGTTAAGCTGAGGGAACAATTTTACCAGCGCATGGTTTGGGTGATCGACGGAACCAGAAATGAACTCGATCAGGCAAATTTCGGGATGTCCAGAAGCCGTGTAGACGGTAACGGCTTCGCAAGCCTGCATTGGTTCAGCAGGAGCAAACTGTTCGCCCGGTGGCATACAACCGTACCCGTATTCATCGACTTCGGCGAAGGCCACGGCTTTTGGCGCATCTGCAGATTCGACCCTGTAACCAAGCGGGGCGTGCTCAAAGTGGTGGATCGCTCGGTGTTCGCTGACGAGCTAATCAATGGCCTCACAGATTACAGCCGTAATGGAGGTCCGGCATCAGCCTGATATAGGAAAGCTTAGCCCAGCAGCGGTCGCTTCCCTTTTGATCGCCTGACTCTTTCTGCGACCGCACCAGCGATATGTCGACGTGGCTTCTGCTTATGCTTCAAGTATTCAGACCGGCAATGACCGAAGAGATCGGCCGCTGCCTTGAGGAGCTGTTTACCCTGCGGCGCAGTGATTTGCTCGAAGTCGAGCAGTGCCATGATGTAGCCCTCAAGCTGGCCGTACAGCCTGGCCAGATGCCCAAGGCCCATGACGGCCATTGCATGAGTCAGGTCCTGCCAGCGTTGTTTGGCATCTTCGGGGAGAAACGCAATCTCGGTCATACAACCTCCCGTGATTTTCCTAACGACAGCATAGGCGGCGGTTTCGTTCGTCACCCAGCTGTAACCGTTTAGGACTTGAATACGGTTTTACCTCGTAAGGGCAATGAAGCCAGTTCGAAGATGACAAGCCCATCGAACTGGAGCCGTCCATGTCCCCTGCCCGCTTCGAATACCACACCGAATTCGCCCCCCTCACATACCGCGTCCAAGAGCGCGGCTGGCTGCTGTTCAAGCACGAAGAGCAGACCGGTACACCTGACATCGCGGCTTTCCTGGCCGACCCGGAGCGGCAGGCACGATTGCAAGCCCTCGGCGCCGACGGCTGGGAGCTGGTCAGCGTGCAGCCGGTGCTGGAAGGCCGGGCCCAGATCGGACAGCAGACCGCCCAGGGCAACCAGGGCTGGGGTGTTGGCTACGCGGTGGCCACCGGCTTTCTGCTGTTTTTCAAGCGACTCATCGTCCCGATCGGAAGCCAGTAACCAAGCGGGTTTGCAACCTATTTGGGTGCAGTAATGGTTTCCCGCTGACCTCGCCTACGGCCCTCGGCATCCTGTGCGGCATCAACCCGCTAGCCCAGGGCCCTGCTGTGAAACTGTCCTTCTACTCTCGCACGCCAACCCGCCGCTTCGCCGTTGCCGGCAGTCTGGCCATCGCGCTCGGGATCCTGACGAGTCAGGTCCAGGCCGCCGGCACCGCCTCCGAGCAGGCCAACGTCGACGTGATGATCCGCCAGCTCAATGCCGTCGAGGCCGTCGCCCGGCGAAGCGCAGAGTTGCCCAGCGATGGCAGCACCCGTTACCGCCTGGACTACAACCGTCTGGCCGCTGACATCGCGCGAATTCGTCAGGGCCTGCAGGACTACCTGGCACCGAGCCGCGCCCAGCCGCGCGACGCGGCCGAGCTCTCCGGTCAGTACCAGCGCGAAGGCGTACAGCCATGAGCATGACCGCGGCGCAGACCGCTGCCTTTCAGGCGGCGAGCGGTATTCCGCCCTCTGCCAGCAACCTGTTCTGGCTCTCCGCGGCCATGGCGGTCACCACCCTCTGGTTCGCCTGGCTCGCCATCAGCCTCTACAAGGGCTGGGCCAACCAAAACCTCAAACCCGCCGCGGCCAAGGGCGCCCTCATCAAGGGGCTGCTCCTCTACTTCGTCCTGTCCTGGCTGATCTTGCATTAACCCCCTCGAGGAGAAATCCATGCTGTCCCTCAAACGTCTGTTCACCCTCGGCGCTCGCGCCAAATGCTTCACTTCTGCGGTAGCCAGCGTGGCCTTGATGCCGGCCGTCAGCCAAGCCGCGTTACCTAGCGCTCAAGCGCCCTCGCGCGGCGAAGGTTCCACTTGGCTCGAAACGCTCAAGAACTACGGCTACGACGGCTTCATGCTGATCGCACTGGTGCTATGTGCCTTCGTCTTGATCGTCGTGGCTACCCATGGCGTGGGTGTCTATCACGAAATCCACACAGGCAAGAAAACCTGGAAAGACCTGGGCGTCACCGTTGTCGTCGGCGTGATCCTCATCGGCCTGGTGATCTTCATCGTCACCAAAGCCAGCGGCATCATGTAAGGCAGGACGGCGCAGATGGACATCACCCAGGACCTGCACGAGGACGGCACGCTTCTCTTCTTGCCGAATCGCCTCAATACCCAACCCGTTGTCGTGGGCGGCCTGACCACCGACGAGATGTTCGCCACCATCATCGTCTGCGCCTCGTTCGGCTTTGTGGTCGGCATTCCCTTGGCGTTTTTCACGACTCCGGCCATGCCGATCTTTGCCGCGCTAGCCTGCGGCTCCCTGGGCCTTGTGCTTGCCGGACGTCAACTGCGCCGCTGGAAGCGCGGGCGGCCCGAAACATGGCTGTGGCGGCAAGTGGAATGCCGCCTGGCCCAATGGGGGATTGCCGGGCGCCACCTGGTGATCCGCAGTGGTAGCTGGAGCTGCAAACGGATGGTGGGGCTATGAGTCGCGCCTGGAAGCTCTCCGACTCGCAGCGCGCCCACATCACGACGCTTCGCCTCGCGCTAGGGATGATGACCGGCATCGCCGTGTTCAACGGCTATGGCTGGTCCACGGCGCCGAAGGACCTGACCGTCCATGTGCCCCCGGACCTGCGCTCGGGTAGCACGCGCCCCTGGTGGGAGATACCGCCTGAGTCGGTCTATGCCTACGCCTTCTACATCTTCCAGCAGATGAACAGCTGGCCCTCCGATGGCGAGAAGAACTACAGCGACAACATCGCGCGGCTGGCCAACTTCATCACCCCGTCCTGCAAGGTCTACCTGGAAGGTGATGAGGCGCTCAAGCGCAATGCCGGCGAATTACGCAGGCGCGTGCGCAACGTGGCGGAGATCCCCGGATCGGGCTACGGCGATGACCCCACCCGGCGCGTCCAGGTGCTGGGCAACAGCGAGTGGACCGTCATGCTCGATGTCGTCGCGAACGAGTACTTGGGCGGCGAGAAGGTCAAGACGGCGCTCACGCGCTACCCGCTGCACGTCGTCAGAGCCGACGTCGATCCCGAGAAAAATCCTTGGGGTATGAAATGGGACTGTTACAGCGGTCAGCCGCAGCGGATCGAGGCTGGTATCGAAGTCAAAGCCCGAGGTACACCATGAGGTCCAGTCATTCCCTCGCCCTGGTGCTGGGCGGCCTGCTGCTGAGCAGCCTGGCCCAGGCCATCGAGATCCGCAAATGGGAACGCGTCCCCATGGCCATCCCTTTGGTGGTGGGCCAGGAGCGGATCCTGTTCGTCGACGCCAACGTCCGCGTCGGTGTTCCTCCGGCCATCGCCGACAAGATCCGAGTGCAAAGCACCGGTGGTGCGATCTACCTGCTGGCCAAGGAGCCCATCGAACCGAGTCGGTTGCAGCTGCAGAACGCGGCCACTGGCGAGATCATGCTGGCCGACATCGCGGCCACCCCCGCCCAGGAAGGTCACGCCCCGCTGGAGGCGATCAAGATTGTGCCCGGCGATACGACCCCGACCCGATATGGCCAGGCAGCTTCGACCAGCGGAAGCAATGCCCCAAGGGCCACAGCCAAGGCCAGCAGCCAGGCTGATGAAGAGAACGACGAGCCGGCCCCGCCCAAACGCGAAACGCCGATTCCCGTCGTGCTCACGCGGTATGCCGCTCAGATGCTTTATGCCCCGCTCCGTACGGTGGAGCCGGTCGACGGCGTCGCCCAAGTCAAAGTCGACAAGCGCCTGGACCTGTCGACGCTGATGCCGGCCTTGCCCGTCGAGGCAAGCCAGTTGGGCGCCTGGCGGTTGGACGACCATTGGGTGACCGCCGTGAAGTTGCGAAACCAGACCGGCCAGCGCCTGGCCCTGGATCCACGCGAGCTAATGGGCGACTTCGCGACTGCCACCTTTCAGCACCCCTACCTCGGAGCCCGCGGCGATGCCAGCGACACCACGGTGCTCTACCTGGTCACCAAGGACCACGGACTCGGCCAGTCGCTGTTACCGAGCCTGAGCGCTGCTGATCCTCGAGTGAGCTCGGAGGCGCGCCATGCAGCTCAGAAGTAATCCGCTACTCAAGTACGCTCTGCTACCCCTCCTCGTCCTGGTGGTATTCGTCGGGGTGAAAATGCTCGGCCGTAGCAAGTCCGTAGAGCCGGAGCAGCCGCAATCCGCCCAGCTCACCCCCGAACAGGCCCAGGCGCTCGGCATTGAAGGCGATACGGCCAACGACACCCTGCGCACCATCGTCGCCGAGAGTCGCCAGTTGAAGGACCAGATGAGCAAGGTCCTGAAAGACAACGAAGAGGCCAAGCGGGAGAACGAAGGCCTCAAAGCCCAGTTGAGCAACATCAACAGCACGGTCGACAACCGCGTTCAGGCAGGCATCAACCAGGGCATGGAGAATCAGCAGAAGCAGACCCAAGGACTCGTTGATAATTTGCAGAAGCAGCTCAACACCCTGTCGCAGATGGGCAGTCAGTTGGGGGGCGCTGCAGGCGCCGGCGGCGATATGCCAATCGGGCTCGGCATCAACCCGGGCGAAGGTAATCAGTTCAAGAAAGGCAGTGGCAGCTCGGACCTGGTCTGGATCGAGCCGCAGGACGGCACGGCCGTCGATGCCAATGGCAAACCGCTCGCCGCCGGCAGTGGCCAGGCGGCCAGTGGTTTTGCCTTCCCCACGTCGTTCGGCACCGCTGGCCAGAAGACCCTGGACGCGGCGTCCGGAGGTGCGCAGCGCGTGGCGGATGGTGTGGGTGGGGATGAACAGACGCGCAAGAAGGTGCGCAAGGTCTACACCCTGCCCCAGAACTCGACGCTCATGGGTTCGGTATCCATGACCGCACTGGTGGGCAGAGTGCCGGTCGACGGCACGGTCAACGACCCCTACCCCTTTAAGGTGCTGATCGGCCCCGACAACCTGACCGCTAACGGTATCGACCTGCCCGACGTCGCCGGCGCCGTCGTGAGCGGTACCGCCTCAGGCGATTGGACCCTGTCGTGCGTGCGAGGCCAGATCCGCAGCATGACCTTTGTCTTCACCGACGGCACCGTGCGTACCCTGCCGGCACCGCAGGAGAACGGCGGTCAGCAGAACAACGGCCAGAACAACCAGAACAGCTCCACCAATGGCCAACCGGCTGCGGTCCAGGGCGGTATGGGCTGGATCAGCGATCCCTATGGCATCCCGTGCATCGCGGGCGATCGCCGCAGCAATGCTGCCCAGTACATCGGCTCCCAGGCGCTGATCACGGCCGCAGGCGCCGGCGCGGCCTCACTCATCAAGAGCGACGGCAGCAGCTCCAGCTACGTGCAGACCTCCAGCGGCACCATCGGCACGACCGGGATCTCCGGCAACGAGGCGATGGGCAAGATCCTGAACCAGGGCGTCAGCGATATCTCCACCTGGGTGAACAAGCTCTACGGCCAGGCCTTCGCCGCTATTTACGTCCAACCCGGGGCGAAGGTGGCCATCCATCTCGACCAAGAGCTGGCCATCGACTACGAACTCAAGGGCCGCAAGGTCGACTATCGCAAGGGAGCTCGCCATGCCTCGGCTGACCTCGACTAATCACGCACGACTACAGATGGCGGCTGTGCTGGCCATGGCCCTGCTGGCCGCGGGCTGCTCGGTCAACAAGGAGAAGATGCTCCCTCACGGCGACCAGACCATGATGGACGTCTGGAACGCCGGCACCACCGGCTCAGCCGGCAGCAGCCAGGGTCGCCAACTGATCGATGCCCGGGCGGAGCTGCGCCGTCCTGTGGACACGGCTCAGGCTCGGCCGCTGGCGGATAACGCCGGCTATTCGCGCACCGCGCAGAACGAGATCTACAGCCAGTTCAAGCGCCTGCCCAATCCGGACCTGGTCATGTACGTCTTCCCGCACCTGGCCGGCTCCGACCCAGCACCCATCCCCGGCTACACCACCGTTTTCCCGCTCTATCAGCGTGTGCAATACGCCATGCCCGGTGAGCGGGTGGAGAACTACTGATGGGCATCTTCGAACGCCTGCGTGGCAAAAAGACCACCGACACTTCAGCGGCTGAGCCGGATCTTGTACCGGGCCAGCCTGGACATACTGACGCGGTTGATGAAGGGGCTCTGTCAGCCGAAGCTGAGCCAGTCATCCACCCCGAATCCATCCGTGCCACCCGCGCGCTGGAGGTCGACGAGGAAGCCGCCTATCAACGCCATCTGGATCGTTTGAAGGCTCATGGCATCCCGGAGCCCGGTGCCTGGATGACAGGCAAGGAGAAGCCTGCGACCGTGGCCGACGTGGCCAGGCTCTACGATGTCAATCCCAGCTTCACCAACCTGCTGCCCTGGGTCGAGTATCTACCTGAGCACCAGGCCATGCTGCTCGAGGACGGCAAGTCCTTGGCGGCGTTCTTCGATATCGTGCCGATCGGCACCGAAGGCCGCTCACCGGCCTGGCTACGCCAAGCGCGGGATGCCCTGGAGAACGCCCTGCAGGACAGCTTCGATGAGCTTGAGGTCAGTCCCTGGGTTATTCAGATGTACGCCTACGACGAGATCCAGTTCGACAGCTATCTCGAAGGCTTCCGTAACTACGTGAAGCCACGCGCCCAAGGTTCGGCCTTTACCGAGCTCTACCAGGGGCTGATGAAGCACCACCTCTCGGCCATCTCCAAACCCGGAGGCTTGTTCGAGGATAAAGTGGTTTCCAAGCTGCCCTGGCGTGGCCAGCAGCGCCGCGTCCGCCTGGTGGTATCACGACGCAGCGTCGGCGACGGCCTGATGCGTGGCCAGGATCCCGCGCTCTATCTGCGCAATACGTGTGAGCGCCTGGTCGGCTCGTTGGCCAACGCCGGCGTCCGAGCCATCCGCATGGAAGAGCGTGCGATCCGACACTGGCTCCTGCAGTGGTTCAATCCCTGCCCCGATCACCTAGGCACCACGCGCAAAGACCATGACCGCTTTTTCGAGCTGGTGAATACACCGACCGAAGTCGAGGATGGCACCATCCCGGTGCTGGCCAGCGGCACGGACTTCTCGCAGTGCCTGCTGTACCGAGAGCCTCGCTCGGACGCAGACAAGGGCATCTGGTTTTTCGATGGCCAGCCTACCCGGGTGATCATGCTTGATCGGCTTCGCGAGGCGCCTAAGACCGGGCATTTGACGGGCGAAACCCGCCAGGGCGGTGATGCGCTCAATGCCCTGATGGACAAGCTACCTGAGGACACGGTGCTGGCCATCACCCTAGTGGTTACACCTCAAGACACTCTTGAAGCCCACCTCAACGACCTGCACAAGAAAGCTGTGGGTGACAATCAGGCCTCGGCGCTGACCCGTGAGGCCATTCAGGATGCTCGATACCTCATTGGCCGCAAGCACAAGCTGTACAAGGGCAGCGTCGCCTTCTACGTCCGCGGCAAGCACGAAGCGGAGTTGACGCAGCGCTGCATGAACCTGACCAACATCCTGTTGGGGGCAGGCATGGAGCCCGTGCAGCCAGACGATGAGGTCGCTGGCCTTTCCAGCTACCTGAGATGGCTGCCGGCCAACTTCGATCCGAATCAGCCCCGGGCCCTGCAGTGGTACGCCCAGATGCTGCTCGTCCAGCACGTGGCCAACCTGGCCCCGGTCTGGGGCCGCCACACCGGTACCGGGCATCCCGGGACTACCGTCTTCAATCGCGGCGGCGCGCCGCTGACGTTCGATCCTTTCAACAAGGAAGATCGTCAGATGAACGCCCACGGGTTCGTCTTCGGTCCCACCGGGGCTGGTAAGTCGGCGACTCTCAACAACCTGATGATCCAGTGGCTGGCCGGTTACCGACCGCGCATGTTTGTTGCCGAGGCCGGTAACAGCTTTGGGCTGCTGGCGGACTTCGCGCAGCGCCTGGGGCTGACCGTGCATCGCGTACGTCTCTCTCCAGGATCCGGCGTCAGTCTGGCGCCTTTCGCTGACGCCATCCGGCTCGCGGGTGATCCGACCCAAATCGCCGTCCTCGATGCCGAAGATCTGGAAGCGTCGGATCGCAACAGTGCCCCTCAGGCCAACCTAGAGGACGATCAGCGCGATGTGCTCGGTGAGATGGAAATCGTGGCGCGCCTGATGATCACTGGTGGTGAGGAGAAGGAGGACGCTCGTCTGACCCGCGCCGACCGTGCTGCCATCCGTCACGCCATCATCAATGCGGCTAAGGCCTGCTTCAAGGCCGAGAAGACCGTGCTGACCCAGGACGTCCGCGATGCTCTGAGTGCGGCCGCGCGGGACGAAGGCCTTCCCGCGGCGCGTAGAGAGCGCCTGCAAGAGATGGCCGAATCCATGGATATGTTCTGCATGGGCGCCGATGGAGAGATGTTCAACCGCCCCGGTACGCCCTGGCCGGAAGCCGACCTGACCGTAGTGGACTTCGCTACGTACGCCCGGGAGGGCTACCAGGCACAGCTCGGCATCGCCTATATCTCGCTGCTCAACTCGATCAACAACATTGCCGAGCGTGACCAGTACAAGGGCAGGCCGTTAATCAAGCTGACAGACGAAGGCCACATCATCACCAAGCATCCTCTGCTGCTGCCCTACGCCATGAAGATCACCAAGATGTGGCGAAAGCTCGGGGCCTGGTTCTGGCTTGCTACCCAGAACATCGACGATATCCCGCTCTCCGGCGCGCCGATGCTCAACATGATCGAGTGGTGGATTTGCCTCAACATGCCGCCGGATGAGGTCGAGAAGATTTCCAAATTCCGCTCCCTCACCCCTGCGCAGAAGGAGCTGATGCTGTCAGCACGCAAGCAGAGCGGCGCCTATACCGAAGGCGTGGTGCTGTCCAAATCCATGGAGATCCTCTTTCGCGCGGTTCCGCCGAGCCTCTTCCTGGCCCTGGCAATGACGGAGCCGGAAGAGAAGGCTGAACGTGCACAGCTGATGGAGGAACTCGGCACCGATGAGCTGGGCGCGGCCGTCGCCGTGGCGGCGCGACTGGATCGGCTGCGCGGCATCGAGCCCTACCCCTTCGATTTGCCACCCGCTTCGGGAGCACGCGGATGAGGGCGATGGACCGCTTTACTCAGGACCTCATCGACAGCCTGACACAGCTGCTCAGCCAACCCGGGCAGGATACCCTGACCGCGCTGCAGATCTGCGCTCCGGTACTAATCACCAACCTGCAGGCGGTCAAAGCGCGCGCAGTGGATCGCCGGGAGATCGAGGCCCAGCTTGATACGGCGCTCAAAGACTGGCTGGCCAAGCACCCGCAGCCGGATGAAGCGCAGCAGGCCTTGCTCGAGGCACTGCATCGAGATGTGCTGGGCAGGGACAGCGATGAGACTACGGCTAGGGAGGCTTCAGCATGAAGAAGCCCGACATCCTGGCTACCCCATGGGGCCTCTACGGAATCTTGGCCGCGGTGCTCGCCTGCGCCTTAGCCGTGCATGCCATCCAGGGGCGTAGCACGCCGGAATCTGTCCAGACTAGCTCCAAACCACCGACCTTCGTCTACGGAAATGCTTTCGCGCGCTTCACGCTGATCGAGTACGGCGACCTGGAGTGCCCTTACTGCAAGGACGCCTTCCCGCAGCTAAAGCAGCTGATTGCGCGGCACGACCAGCTGAATTGGCAATGGCAGCACCTACCACTCCCCATGCATGGGGAGGCAGCCCAGTTCGAAGCACGGCTGGTGACTTGCGCCGGTTGGTATGGAGGCAATCCGGTGTTCTGGCAAGCCATCGAAGCCGTTTACCAACATAGCCGTGGCAACGGTGCTGGCCTCGCGGTGCCGATCGATCAACTGGGCCTACAACCCGCCGTTTCGCTGCAGCACCTCCAGGGCTGCGTCCAGGACAACGCTGCGGTACGCCAAGCAATCGCGGAGCAGACTAGCACTGTGGCAAAGCAGCGCATCGATGCTACGCCGACCTTCGAGCTGAGGGATAATAGCTCTGGCCGGGTCATCCGCCTGCCAGCGCTGCTGGATGACGCCGGCATGCTGTCCGCCATGGACTGGCTGGCTACCCAGGAGGGGGCCGATGCGCAGCAGCGCCAATGACATCCCGCTATGGCTGGCCAGCCTCTCCGATAAAACCCTGCAGCGGCTTAACAGCCGCCTCACCCATCTGCTGCGGATGATCGATGTCGAGAGACAACATCGTGAAGCCCAGCGCCGACCTTCCCTCTCAGCAGGCATCCGCGATGAGTCATCCCGCTAAGTCATCCCACTCGTCGGCAGTAGGCGCCTCGACTCCGAAAGCCCGGATCGTCTTCGAACCCAGAGACGCACTTCCTCCGATCAAGCTGGCACAGGTCACTCATCTGTTCCATGAGCATTGGCTGTTCCGCGTGGGTGTCTATGAGCATCAGGAAGCCTACGACAGCGAGCGGGAGGCGATGCAGTCAGCGGAACGTCTGCTGTTCACCCTCTTCAGTGACATCGCCGATGACCAGCAGAAGGCAGCCCTTCGCCGCGGTGATACCGCCCTGGCCTTTCGTTTCGCCGAACGCCGTGGGTACTGGCAGGGCCGACAGGACGAAAAGCACCTGCACCAGGCTGCCGTTAGTAGTGCGCTAGCCGTCTTGAGATACCTCAGCTGACCCAGATCACGACCTCGAGGTAGAAGCCGTTTCCTAACCTCCTGCGATCTAGATACGGTTTCCCGCTGACCCAGCTCTACTGATCGCGTTTCCTGTACCAGCCATCCCTTTGCCTGGTACTGCGCATGCCCCCTCTACTCTCCCGCTCGCTAGCTGGGCCACCGCTCCGCTGGCTGATCTATGCACTCGCCGCCTGCAGCGCGCCCCTCGCGAGGGCTGACGTGCTAGCCATCTCCAACGCCGCTCACCCCCTGACCAACGTTGCTAGCGCTCGCGTCGTCCTGCTGGACGCCCCTGAGCGCCTAGAGCAGCAGCTCTCCGAGGGCCTGCCTGCAGATCCGCGGCAGGCCGCAGCCATCATGCAGCAGCGGATGCGTTCAGCCTCTGCGCAGCAGCTGGGGCGCGACCTTGCCAAGGCGCACCAGGACGTTGCCGACGCCTGGAGCCTGGGCGTAGCCAAGCTGCCGGCCGTCGTGGTGGATCGCCAGTATGTGGTCTATGGCCAGCCCGACGTAGCAGCAGCCGTGGCCAGCGTCGAGCGATTCCGGAGCACTGGACGATGACGCCGCGCCTGCAGCGCCTCCGGCGCCTCGCACTGGCCTTTCCGCTCGCTACCAGCCTGCAGGCCACCGCAGCGGTCACCACCGCAACCATCGTGTCGTCCTCGCTCTCGCCCGAGTGCCTCGAATACAAGGTGGTTGGCATCTGCTACTGGCTGTTCTGCACCCCGTACGGCTGCAAGGTGAAGACCTCGGCCAAGGTACGGCACTTCGTGCCCGATGCAGTGGTGTCCAGCTACGCCAATACCGGCGAGAACCCGTGGGCGGAGATGGCCTCTTTCAGCCCTATCAGCAGTGTGGCCGCCGGCGGCAATGATCCGGGCGATAGCGCAACCCAGGCCAACACTACGATCAGCGCCCGCTTCAAGAACACCGATGTCATCGGTCACCCGGGCGGCTTCGCCTTCAGCCAGTTCGCCAGCGGATCCGGCTATACCTGCAAGGGCGCCGGTACCTCCTATATGCCCTACCTGCTGAGCAACTACGACTACCTAGCCTGGCGGTACGGCATCCCCGAGGCCGTTTATCCGGAGGCCCTCATCCCAGGCAAGCGCGAAGTAGGCGGCACCTTGTCCGGCGACCTGTGGGGCAACGTCTATCCGCGCAGCGGCTTCCTGCATCAACCCGACGACTACAAGGCCGCGGCGGTCATGGCCCAGCGCGCCGGCGACGTGGTCACGCGCTCTGGCCAGATCCACGTCTACCAGTCGCTGCTGGCCCAGCCCGAGGACGGTTACTGGCCTGCAGGCGAGCTGCTCGAGAGCGACGCCACCACCGGTAAGTGGCAGGAGCTCACGCCGACGCTGAGCCAGAGCTGCGCTGCCTTCCCCAACCCGGGTCCACACGTCCAGGACGCCGTCGGCGCCTACGCCTGGGCGCTATGGCGCCCCTACAGCTGCTGCAAGCGCGAAGGCCAGGTCTTCCTGGGCAGCACCGACTTTCAATGATCAGGGAGCCGTCGATCATGAGCACCACTCGCCTCACCCTGCTGGCCAGCACCTGCTTGGCCGGTCTTCTTCTCGGCAGCGCTGTCCAGGCGGCCGAGCCCTACCGTGTGCAGTCCCAGGGCAGCGTCATCGGTGACGACGTGCTCTACAGCATCGGCGGCGGCAATGCCGTGTCGATGGGCAGCGTTGGCAACATGGACAGTATCCAGATTGGCGGTGGCTGGAACACCAACCTGATCTGCGGAAACATGAGCCTCACCAACACCCTGCAGAACCAACTCAACGGCGCCACTCAGGGCTTCCAGACCATCATGAGCTCGGTGCTGCAGAACGCCACCGGCGCCGTTGCCTCGCTACCCGGCCTGATCCTGCAGCGCGCCAACCCGGGCCTGTACAACCTCATCACCAACGGCATTGGCCAGGCGCGCCTGGACTTCGATCGCTCGAAGGGCACCTGCCGCGCGATCGCCGACAAGATGCTCGATGTCGCCGGCGGCCAGGTCGGCTGGAACAAGCTTGCCGAGGGTGAGGCGATGAAGTCGGCCGCTGCCGGCACCACCGATGCGGTCGCCGCGATCAACCAGGTCGAGCAGAAGAGCGGAAATGAGGGCGTGACGTGGGTCGGCGGCAGCAAGGCTGGGGGCAGTGGCCAGCAGCCCATCAAGGTGGTCAGCGACGTCACCAAGGCCGGTTACAACCTGCTGAGCGGCCGCTCGCCTACCGCCACCGGCTCGATCCCGGCCAGTAGCTGCAATGGCGGCCTGGTCTGCAGCACCTGGTCATCGCCGCAGGAGGCCGCGACCTTCGCCACCCGGGTGCTGGGCGAGCAACAGCAGCAGACCTGCGACAATTGCCAGAAGACGGTGACCCAGGCCGGGGTCGGGCTCACCCCGCTGATTCAGGAAACCTACGACACGAAGCTCAAGGCGGTGAATGCGCTGATCGCCGGCACCCAGCCGATGACGGCTGAGAACCTGGCCGCTGCCGGCAGCAACTCCATCCCGATCACCCGCGGCATCATCGAATCGCTGCGTACCGAGCAAGACCAGGACGTACTGGCCAAGCGGCTGGTGTCCGAGGTCTCCTTGGCCGATGTCATCGAGAAGGCGCTGTCTCTGGTTCGTACCTTGGCCGCTGGCCGCCAGGAGCCGAACGTCGCTGCCAACCAGGTCGCCCAAACGCAGGTCGACCAGAACGCCGCCAACCTGCAGGCCGAGATCCAGAACCTCAAGACCGAGCTGGACATGCGCCGGGAGCTGGCCGGCAACTCGCCGACCACCATCCTGCAGCGTGCCTCGATCCGCAAGGACGCCTCCAAAGGCATCTTCCAGGGCGATCCGCTGCCGAACCGGCTGGATCGCACCGAGAATCCGGCCAAGAAGGGGGAATGACCATGACGACCTCTTCCTGGACCCAGCGCGTTCGGACCGGTCTCCAGATCGGCCGGCGCGGCCTCCGTCTGACCTGGTCACTGCTGTGGCCCTTCCTGGTCGCAGTTTGTCTCGCCCTAGGCTTTGTACTTGTGGCGGCTTGGGGCTTCGGCGATCTGCAGAGCTATCGGCAGTGGCAGGCCGATCATCACATTCACTTTTTGGCATGGCGGATCTGCCTATACGCCGGCCTGGTGATTTTCTGGTGGTCCTGCCGGAAGCGGCTCATCGCACAGACCAATGATCGCGGACGCCTCTATCGCTGCGAAGTGATGGCCGTATTGATCATCGGCCTCTTCGAATTGCGCAATGCCGGGATGCTGTAGGAGATCGCCATGCAGCTCTATACCAACGACTACCTTGAGTATTACCTGACCCTGGTGGGCTGGATCATCAACAGCGGTATCTGGGAGATGATCGGTGGGACCGGCCTATTCGCCGCGCCCTTTGCCGCGATCGTTATCCAGGAATGGCTACGGGCCCGCGGCGAGGGTCAGGACGAAGGAAACAAGGGAGTCCTCAGCTTGGCCAGGATCGAAAATCGGTTCTATACAGCCATCTTCGTCATCATGCTCGGGCTCATGCCATCCACAGCTGCAACCATCAGCTTCTCGACCATCCAGTACGACCAAACTCGCTCCAAGCAATGCCAGGTCGACGTGCCCAAGCCGGACGGAACGGGCTGGGCGACCTCCTTCAGCACCCTCAACGGCAAGAGCGCCCAGGTGCCGGTTTGGTGGATGGTGGTCCACGCCCTGTCGAAGGGCATGGCGGCCGGCGCTGTGGCCAGCATTCCCTGTGGTCAGGATCTGCAGCAGCTGCGCATGGAGGTCAATGCGGAGCGGATCGACAACCCCCTCCTCGCCCAGGAGGTCGCCGACTTTACCAATGACTGCTACGCCCGGGCTCGCGCCAAGCTGTTCATGACCCAGCCCACCCTGACCGACAAGCAGTACCTGGACGTCAGCTGGATCGGCTCGAAGTACTTCCTCAACACCAGCGGCTACTACAGCGATGGCAGCTCGGGCTTCCGCTCCCATACCCCGCGTACGGCATGGCCCTACGACGCTACCCGGGACGCGGGTCTGGCACAGACTACCGGCGGCGGTGGCTATCCCACCTGCACCCAGTGGTGGTCGGACGGCTCCAAGGGGCTCAGGGCACGACTGCTGGCACAGGTGGAGCCGGGCATCCTGACCAAGCTCGCCAAGTGGGCAAGCTTCATGTCTCAGGACGAGGTGAATGACTCCGTGATTCGGGACCTGGTGTCTCCGAAGAAGCAGACGCTGACACAGGGGCAGGTCTACGGGGACTACGGTGGCCAGATCGGCAGCTCGCTGTACAACGACGCCGCCAGGGTCACGGCTGGCCTGGGACAAGCAGTGGGCTCGCTCGCCTACTTCCCGGCCATGGACAGCGTCCGGCAGGCCGCGCCGATGGTGATGGCCTTCCTGAAGATGGCACTCATCATCTGCATCCCGATCGTGCTGGTACTGGGAACCTATGACCTCAAAGTGGCCATGACACTCACGTTTGCCCAGTTCGCACTGATCTTCGTGGACTTCTGGCTGCAACTGGCGAGGTGGGTAGACAGCACCATCATGGACGCGCTGTATGGCACCGGGATCTACAAGGTAAATAACACCGCACCGCACGCGAACTTCGACCCCATCATCGGCCTGAGCAACATGCAAGGAGACATGCTGCTGAACTATGTCATGGGAGCAATGTTTCTGATCCTGCCAGTATTTTGGATGACAGCTATGACTTGGGCTGGCTATCAGGTAGGAGGCCTAGCAAATGGCTTGAGTGTTGGAACACAAGATGCCAAGGCGGCGGGAAGAGGAGGTGCGGATGTGATGATGGGGCCGTTAAAAGCAGGCATTGACGCTAGCGGTAGCAAGAAAGGCTGAAGGTTATCAGGGCGTTGCGGTATTACCGTACGCCCTGTTTTCAGTCGTGCTGCTTCAATCCATTGGCATCGTAGTATCCAAAGCCTTGGAGACCGGTTTGATAACCTTCTTCAGTCTCAAACTGGCTACCAATAGCACTGCTTCCCGAACCCTCAAGAGAGACCTCCCCAGAAGTCGAGCGCGAGAGGTGATAGGCGATAGCCAACAAGCCAATGACTGGGACAACAACTCCTGCCGACCAAGCAAGTAAAACGACAACTGCAGCTACGCGAGCCAACCACATGAGCAGCCTGCAGAACGCTCTCGGAATCCCTATTTTGCCTAGAGCATTCCAGATTCGGGCTTCAATTCTCAACGCGACGGAAACGGCACAACCTAGGCCTTGGCCAAGCCGAGATGCGGTCGAAGGAGAATTAGTGCTCATTTGGATACCCAATAATTCATGAAAAGGGATGCCGTTATGACATCACTTATACGCCCCAGCTCACTAGCCTGCAACAGCTTTATCGTGCTAGGCCCTGCCGAGATTCGAGCAATCTGTCACATGGATCAAGGGGTTAGGAGCGGAAATGGGCTGGAGCAAAGGGGGGAATGGAAGGGAGCTTTAAGGGTAAAAGCCCTACCAGAAAGGGCTCCGCCGTTGGTGAAATGACCCCCAAATGTTGGACAGGGTTGGTTTCAAGCAACGAGCACTGGTCTGAACGGGAACTAGAGAGGTGGCCTCTGCGAGATCGCCTCACGCAAGGTATCAAACGATGCTTCGCTAGGACTCACCAACGCAAAGTTGTAGCCCTGTCCTGACCAATAGTCAGCCGTAACATCGCTTTCCCTACGAGATCCGTGGCCAACGTCGCGCTGGCTGTTGGGATGCCGCACATAGAAGATCACTTGGCGCCCTTTCGTATCCCGGTAGAGCACCATCGCGGCGGCGCCGGTGTCCGTGGCCATGAGACGACCACCCACTGGGATCAAGCCGAAGCGCTCCAGGTTAGGGAGGGCGGGCGCCTGCACAAATGTCCTTTCAAGCCAATGCTGAATCGCACCGTCCTGGCCGGTTACATCGACTGGCGGCCGCCCCTCGGCGCTCGCAAATAGTCGATAAGCCTCCACGGCATCCGCCATTGGAACGTGCGCCCGCCGCAGCATCGATTCCCGTGCCTGCCACCCTAAGCCGCTACCCAGGCCTAACGTCAGCACTAGCGAAGCGAGATAAGTCATACGTCTTTTACGTCTGGCGACTATCCGGTGTCGCACGACTGCTGGCATAAGGTGTGTCGGTAAAGGCTCAAGCACGGGAGAAAAAATCAGCCGTAGCCGACGATTCTGCTCGCGGATATCAGCTACCCGTGCGGCATCTTCCGGATGGGTTGCAAGATAGCGCATCACCTCCTCGTGCCGCAGCGCATCCAACTGATTGTCGGCATAAGCCATCAACTCTTCAGGAGTAGGAGGTCGATACATCATTTCAATACTCGCAAAGCGGCGGTAGCCAAAGGACTTTCGTGGATCTGTCTCAAGGCCGCGCGTGCCCGCGCCAAACGAGACATGACGGTTCCCAGTGGAATGCCAAGCGCCTGTGATACATCGCGATAGCTCATGCCTTCCACCGCGACCAACAGCAGCAGGGCACGCTGTTCGTCATTGAGTCTCTCAAGATTCGTCAACGCTTCTTGATCCAGATAGATCGTCTCAGCCGAAGGCTCAACCGGGACCTCTTGGAATCCCAGCCACTCCAACAGACGACCATAGCGGCGCTCACGACGTCGGCCATCAACGAATTGGCGGTACAGGATGGTGAACAGCCAGGCTCGCACATCACCGGCGGGACAGCGCGTGTTCCCATGCGTAAGCGCCCGTTCTAGACAACTCTGGACCAAGTCATCGGCGCTGGCTTCGTGACGAGTAAGCGATCTTGCGAAGCGACGCAGAGACGGTAGTAGCTGAGAAAGCATGGCGTCATCAAGCATGGACATTCCCCTGGTATCGCTGACAGACGCTTGAGCTGACCTTTTATTCCCCACAATTTTTATTTTTGTAGGTATGGAATAACCCAGACCGTACAAACGTCTGCATTGGAAACTCACCAGTCTGCTGGAGCGCCACGTGTTTTCAGTCAAACACCCGTTGTTGGCAGTCACCCTTCTGGTGCTCGTGCTTCCCATTGCCTGGGCCGAACCTGATAGCAGCGCCGCCACGGCGCAGGCCGACAACCGCCAGGCCATGGATCAGATGATGGCCGCGATGCACAAGCCCAGCAGTGGCAACGTAGACCGCGACTTTGTGACCCAGATGACGGCACATCACCAGGGTGCGATCGAAATGGCACGGATCCAATTGCGGTATGGCCATAACGAACGCCTACGCCGTCTGGCCCAAGAGATCATTGTCACCCAACAACAGGAAATCGCCGTCATGCAGCAGGCGCTTTCTGAATTGCCCGCCTCTCCAACTCGGTAATCCTCATGCCTCGATTGTCGCTCACCCCGCTCGCCGCTGTGTTGTTAGTAATCTCCTGCACCGCTTCAGCCGGTCAAGTTCCGCGTGCTGCTGCACAACCGGACATCACGATTAGTTCCCAAGACCGTGTGTATACGGCGGAGCAGTTCTCCAACACGGTATCGGTGATTGATCCCAGCACGGAAAAATTGCTCGGCGTCATCACCCTAGGCGACAGCCAACCCAAGAACTTGAGTCCTTTGTACAAGGGCGAGCTACTGGTGCATGGCTTGGGATTTTCGCCAGATGGGCGAACCTTGGCCGTCGTAGCGATAGGCTCGAACTCCGTGTCCTTCATCGACACCGCCAACAACCAGGTGAAGGGTAAAACCTATCTGGGTCGCGCGCCTCATGAAGCCTTTTTCACCCCTGACGGCAAAGAGCTCTGGGTCACGGTACGGGGCGAGGACTATATCGCCGTGATCGACCCGGTGACTTTCAAAGAGAAGACGCGAATTGGCGTACCGCCAGGCCCTGGCATGCAGATCTTCTCCCCTGATGGCCGCTATGGCTACGTCTGCTCCTCGTTCACTCCGGAAACCGTAGTGGTTTCGGTTGCCGAGCATCGAATTGTTGGCCGCGTCGCTCAGGCGAGTCCCTTCTGCCCCAACATCGCTGCGTCTGCAGATGGCCAACAGGTCTGGCTCACCCTAAAAGATGTCGGTAAGACCCAGGTGTTCGCAGCCAAACCGCCGTTCAGCTTGATTAAGACGCTTGATACTGGCGCGATCACTAATCACGTCAACTTGGTTCGCAATGCCCGCGGAAGCTTCGCCTATGTAACGGTAGGCGGAGAAAATCGAGTCAAGGTCTTCCGAACCGATGATTTCAGCCAAGTCGCCAGCATTCCTGTTGGCGCTTTGCCCCACGGTCTCTGGCCGTCAGGAGATGGCACGCGGTTGTACGTGGGACTAGAGAATGCTGACAGTGTGGCCGTCATCAATACGCTGACCAATAGCGTTGAAACCACTGTACCCGTGGGGCAGGCGCCCCAGGCTTTGGTCTACGTTCCCCGCGCCGCTACCCAGGGCGCTGGGCTGGCAAATCTTAAGCCGTTAGGGAGCGCCGCCAAGAGTATTCAGATCGCCCTGGCTCCGCCGGGTCAACACGAACGTCATACCACTCAGGTGACACTTTTCGACCAGGGCTTGACTCAGGTCCTGCAGGCCTCGGTTACGGGCCTGGTGGCCAAGCAGCCCTATGTACTAGCGTTGGCTCGTCATGCAGACGGTAGCGGCGCTCTTGAGTCTCTCGCCGCTTTTCAAACCAATCCCGCCGGCGCAGCTATCGTGAATGCGGTAGGACCGATACGCCAACTGGTTCAGCAATCCCAGGCGGATGAACAGCGCTACCTCGTCATCGCACCTGGTGCAGCCGATGCGCCAGGTGCTCCCGTGCAAGTGCAAGTGCTCCAATCGAAATACTAATAACCAATAACCATCGAGGTCCAGCATGCTCAGACAAGTGTTGATTGCCACTGCCATTTTCTCCATGACAGGGCTGGCCGTGGCGGCCACGCCCGCCAAGGTTGGCGACACCACCTTGGGTAAGGTGCTTGTGGATGAAAAGGGTATGACGCTTTACACCTTCACCAAGGACAGCGAGGGTAAGTCCGCCTGCAACGGCCCGTGCGCCAAGAACTGGCCGCCGCTGATGGCACCGGCAGGGGCCAAGAGCGGTGACGGCTATACCGTAGTACAGCGTGAGGATGGTAGCCAGCAATGGGCCTATAAGGGGCAGCCACTCTATACCTGGGTAAAGGACAGCAAGCCCGGTGAAACGACCGGTGAAGGTGTCAATCAAGTCTGGCACGTCGCGAAGCCTTGATCGTGGAGCAGTCCCTGCGGACAGCGGGGACTGCTTATCTATTTAGTAGATTACTTTTTATATCATATTCAATTTTTCAGATAATCGAGCCGGGCTAGACTGTTTGCATTCCTCAGCGGAGCTCACCTCATGACATTAAAGGATGCTATAGCCCTGCGCACCGGCGGCAAGCCGCTCAGCCAGCTCAAGCAGCCGCTCGAAGTCGTTCGCCAGTTCACCCCCAACTGGTTTGCGGCAACGATGGGCACCGGTATTTTGGCAATCGCCTTAGCGAGTTTTCCCGCGTCGGTACCCGGCTTGCGTCTGATCGCCGAAGGACTGTGGCTGTTCAACATCTTGCTTTTCGTTCTATTCAGCGGCTTGTATGCCGCTCGCTGGATCTTGTTCTACAACGAAGCCAAGCAAATTTTTGCCCACTCCACCGTATCGATGTTCTTCGGCACCATTCCGATGGGGTTGGCAACAATCATCAACGGGATGCTGATCTTTGGGCTGCCACGATGGGGTGAGGTGGCTGTCACGATTGCCACCGGACTTTGGTGGGTCGATGCGGCCATGGCACTGGTTTGCGGAGTAGCGATTCCGTACCTGATGTTTACTCGTCAGCAGCACAGCATCGATCAAATGACGGCGGTATGGTTGCTACCTGTGGTAGCCGCCGAAGTGGCCGCTGCCAGTGGCGGGCTGTTGGCACCGCACCTAGCCGATGGCGGGCACCAATTCACCGTGCTGGTGACCAGCTATGTGCTTTGGGCCTATTCGGTACCTGTCGCCCTAAGTGTCCTCGTGATCCTGCTATTGCGGATGGCACTGCACAAGCTGCCTCACGAGAACATGGCTGCATCGAGCTGGTTATCGCTTGGCCCCATTGGTACAGGTGCGTTGGGTCTGCTCGTGATGGGCAGCGACGCGCCGGTCATCTTCGCTGCTCACGGTATGGCCGGAATTGGCGCCGTCGCGCAGGGGCTAGGCGTAATTGGCGGGATCCTACTATGGGGACTCGGCTTGTGGTGGATGAGCCTTGCCATACTGATCACGCTGAAGTACGCGCGCCACGGCATCCCTTTCAACCTGGGATGGTGGGGTTTTACTTTTCCACTGGGCGTCTATGCCGTCACGACGCTACGTTTGGGAAGCACGCTTGGGTCAGGTTTCCTTACCGTCTTCGGTGCCTTTTTGGTCGTCGCCTTGACTGCTCTGTGGGCGGTGGTCGCGGGACGCACCCTAGCCGGTGCCTACCGCGGGACGCTGTTCGTCTCGCCTTGCATTGCTCATCTGCAACCACGCAAATGAGGTCGATTAGGTGGCGCCTCGCTGAGCAACGCTACCAAGCTAGGACCATCAGCCCACTCTCTACGACGAGTGAGCTGATGAGTCCGCAAATGGGGCTCAGTGAAAGCCATCCCTTGATGCCGTTGGTTACCGCGGCCGCCTTAACCGATTCAAAGGTGCGTCAGCTCAGGACGAGGATGACTCTGTCTCTTGGGAAGGGCGGTGGCGTCCTACCGTGCCAATCTCGGCAGGCGTCTTGATGTAGAACAGTGCCAAGTCTTCCGATTCGAGGCGTTGAAACAGCATGTCGTGTTGAATTTGAGTCAGCGCCATCGTTACCTGGATGGGCTGATCGGCAAGCTCAAAAAAATGAGCGGAGTGGCGTTTTCCATCTTGGCCAAAGCCTTCAGCCGCCACTGACAACGTTGCGCCACTTAGGTGAAGCTCTTTAGCAAGATCCAGAAGCCAATCTCCAATCTGCTGATGTTCATGGCGACGATTTTGTTCGGTATAGAACGTAACGAGATAGTCGTTCATGCTATTGCCTTTAGCGTGGGTGCAGCAGGTTGATGGTCAAGATACCCAGGGCTGTCATGCACAGGGACCCCACGACATGAACGCTGATTGCAGTCAGCGCCATGAGCAGCCTTCCTTGCTGGATTAGCATCAGTGTCTCAGCAGAAAACGTCGAGAAGGTGGTTAAGCCGCCGCAAAATCCGGTGATCAGAAACAGCCGCCATTCAGGCGCAATCCCGGGCCAAGCAGCGAAGATGGCTACGGCCATTCCGATGATGTAGCCACCTACAAGATTCGCAACGACCGTCCCAGGCGGGAGCGACGGGAACCAGGCATTTAGCTTCAAGCCCAGTATCCAACGGAGCCAGGCACCCAAGGTCGCACCGAGTGCGATGGCTATGAGCGGCTTCAGCATGGAACGTCTCCCAAGGGGAATGGAAGACTAGGGGCCGGGGAGGGATATGGTCGGTGCATAGCGCTGTCCTCGAAAAAGACAGGGCGCACCTACGCACCCTGCCAAGGGGTTACGTAGGCATCATCAGCACGAGGCGGTTTGAGGAGGAATGCCATCTCCTTAGCGGATCATAGCAGCGCAGCAGATGACTTTGAAGATGGCTCGTTCTTGAAGCCGACATGCCTGCCACTGCTTATTGAGACCCGGAGCATGCCTGCACTCCTCAAACGCCGAGGGTCTAGAAACCGATCGACTCTGCGGTAGCTATGAGGCAAACGTCCTATTCGTCACAGGTATTCACAGCTTTCGCTATTGCCAGACGATATTCAGCTGGACTGCGCCCACCCAGTGCCAATTTGATTCGCTCCTTATTGTAGTAGTCGATATAGGCCCGAATTGCTACTGCCAGCTCCTCTACGCTTGAGAACCTGTTGCAGTGGAAAAGCTCAGATTTTAGTACTGCAAAAAAGCTTTCCATTGCCGCATTGTCGAGGCAATTGGCTCGCCTTGACATACTCTGAGTCAGTCCATGCTGACGGATCAGCTGTTGGTAGGCAGGGTATTGATAGTGCCAGCCTTGATCGGAATGGATGAGCGGTTTCTCATGAGGCCGAAGGGTCTTCAATCCGTCTTTCAACATACGTAAGACCATCTCGAACGATGGGCGCTCACTTATCTCGAAAGCCACAATTTCCTTATTGAAGAGGTCAAGAATCGGTGACAGGTATAGCCGGTTTTGATTGACACGAAACTCCGTTATGTCAGTCGCCCACCGCTGATTGGGCTGCGGTGCGGTAAAGCGGCGTTCCAGCAGGTTAGGCGCCACGCAGGACTCCGGCCCTGTGAATGGACGATAGCGACGGCGTCGCAGCGTGCACTTTAACGACATTTCGCCCATCAGCCGCTGTACTGCCTTGTGATTGATCTGCTGCCCCTGATTGCGTAGCGCCTGCGTGATGCGGCGATAGCCATAGCGACCCCGATGATGCGCGAACATCGTCCGGATGCTCTCTTTGCGGGCACCTTGTTTGTCTGGTTGGCGAGTGACCTTGAGGTGGTAGTAGAAGCTGCTTCGAGGAAGACATGCTCCCTGAAGAAGCGCATCAAGTGGATATCGTGACCGCAACTCCTGCACGATAAGTGCTTTCTGCTGATTGTCCAGGTCACTGTCCTTGAGACCCAAGCTCATGGCTTTGCGCAGAAAGGCGTTTTTGACCTGCAGATAGGCAACCTGCTTTTCCAGCTCTCGGACTGGGTTTGCGATGTGGGGCTTGAAAGCGGATGGATCTGGAACGGGAAGAAGGGGCAAGGAGTCACCTCTGCGTTTGCTGGCCAACCCCTCGATACCATACCTCTGCCACGCATCGACCCAGCGCTGCATTTGGGAGCGATTGAGACTAAATCGCTCACTAGCCCGTCGGATTGATAGGCCTTCGACGATCTGTCGCACCACCTCGATCTTGAAATCGATGCTGTGATAACGATAACGCTTTTGTAGAGCCGCTTTTCCGTGATTGGCATAGGCGCCAATCCATCCTTTTACCTGCACCACGCTGACGTCATGCACCCTAGCGAGGTGGCCGTAGCTGCAATCGCCCTTTTGGTACTGAGCGACGATCTTCAATTTGAACGCTAGAGAGTACTTGGGCATGGTACGCCTTCAAGGCAGCGTCCAACTTTCGGGGGTCATTTCATGGCTGCGAGAAGCAAAGGGTCCCCAGGCTCCCGGCCATAGTAGCCATCCGCCGCCCCAACCTCCTGAGTAGTGATAGCGGTTTACCATTGTCCGGCCGACCTCGCTGATCGACAACGCAGGCCCAAGAACCACCAAGGCCATGCCATGTTCGATCTCATTTTCAGGAAGAAAGCCCCACCACCCCCTCCTCCGGGCTCAGGCAAACAGGGTTTCACGCAGCCGTCCCTAGGTAGGGATCTCCTGGCACTCCCCCGCCGGCAGAAACTCATCGAGAACATCTGGCAGCGGACTTCGCTGTCGCGCGAGCAATTCGCCTCGCTCTACCGCGTCCCCCTCGAACGCTACGCCGACCTGGTCCAGCAGCTACCAGCTTCGGAAAACCACCACCATGCTTATCCCGGGGGCCTGCTCGACCACGGGCTGGAGATCGTCGCCTACGCACTGAAGATCCGGCAGAACTACCTCCTCCCCATCGGCGCACCGCCTGAGTCACAAGCAGCCCAGGCAGAAGCGTGGTCAGCAGCGGTAGCCTACGGCGCCCTCCTCCACGATTTGGGCAAGATCGCCGTCGACATCGAGGTCGTTCTCGAAGACGGCAAGCCATGGCACCCCTGGCATGGTCGCATTCAGAAGCCCTACCGCTTCAGGTACGTCAAAGGTCGCGACTACCAGCTTCATGGCGCTGCTTCAGCACTCGTCTATTTCCAGGTGCTGCCGCCCGACGTGCTGGACTGGCTCAGTGGCTACCGCGAGCTATGGTCATCGCTGATCTTCGTCTTGGCCGGGCAATACCAGCATGCCAGCGTACTGGGCGAGATGATCGTCCAGGCCGACCAGGCAAGTGTTGCCCAAGAGCTTGGCGCCAACCCGCAACGTGCGATGGAAGCACCCAAGAACACGATCCAGCGTCAACTGGCTGATGGGCTACGTACCCTGGTCATCGAGAAATTCAAGCTGAACCAACCAGATGGGCCGTCGGACGGGTGGCTGACCCAAGATGCGCTATGGCTCGTGAGCAAGCCTGCCTCAGACCAGCTGCGAGCACTGATGCTCTCCCAGGGTGTGGAGGGCATTCCCACCTCGAATGCACCGTTCTTCAACCTGATCCAGGATCAGGCCATCATCCAGGTCAACGCTCAGGACAAGGCTATCTGGAAAGCCACGATCGATACCGGTCACGGATGGAAGAACACCTTTACCCTTCTCAAGGTCTCGCCTGCGCTGGTCTGGCCGGATCCTGCAGATCGACCAGCCCCTTTTTCAGGAATTTTCACGCTCGAGCAGACCGAGGACGGACCGCCAGGAATAACGCACCCTGGCACAACGAGCGATATCACTTTGCCATCAAATCCGATATCACAAGATGTGACTAATGTCACATCTTCACAAGCGATGGCCTATTCCGAAACACTGCCGCAGCCCGCATTCCAGACCGGTTTGGACCCCATGGAAGACATACTCGCACTGGCAGACGAACTATTCGCTGCAACACCTCAGGCCCCAGCAGTTTCAGTCCATGAAGCGCCAGGTCTCCAAGACGTGGAAAACCTTCCCGAACACGTTATCGCTGCCACAACCAATTCAAGAGCTGAATCGATCACTACAGCCGACTTAGGCCAGGCATTCATAGCCTGGAGCCGCCAGGGCGTGCTTTCACACAAGCTATTGATCAACGATGCCAAAGCGATGATCCACACGGTAGATGGCACCGCGTTCCTGGTTAGCCCAGGCCTGTTCAAGCGATACGCCCAAGAGCATCCCCACTTAGAAATCGACGCCAAGGCCAGACAGCTAGATCCCTGGCAACTGGTGCAACGTGCTTTCGAAAAGCTGAAGCAGCACAGAAAGACTGCAGACAACCTCAACATCTGGACGTGCGAAGTCGTGGGCCCCCGCAAGACAAAGAGCCTCAAGGGCTATCTGCTAGAGAATCCAACACTAATTTTCAATCAACCGCCTTTTGACAATTGCAGTTTGCGCTTGCAGGAAACGGGGACGGTCGAAAAGTGAATATCCTCGAAATCGCCAGCGAGTACAACGAGACTCACGATCTAAGGCCTGCTACTAGAACCATTTACTTGGCTGCCGCAAGAGCACTAGGGCGAAGATTTGGTGAAGATTTCGCACTGGAAAAACTCCATAACCGAGACGTCCTAATTTGGAGAAAGGAAATTCTTGATTCCGGCTTAGCAAAGCGCAGCTGGAATACATACGCGAGTCATCTTAAAACGCTTTTCCAGTATGCGATCAAGCATGATTTACTGAGCATGCGGCAAAATCCATTTACTGAAACTTCCGTGGTTCCGCCTAGGAAACGCAAGAAGACTGTGCCGCACGAGGCTATCACCCAAGGCCGATCGCAGCTGCTTAGACTCCAGGAAAGTGAGAGAGTCTCTGGAAAACGCAGCAGTATTACGCCTGCCTGGTTCTGGCTATCAGTCTTCGAGACGTTCCATTACACAGGAATTCGTCTTAACTCACTGCTAATGATGCAGCGAAAGGACGTATGCCTGAAACGGAAGACCATCTACATAAGAAGTGAAAGTGACAAGACACACAAAGAATTCGTTTTACCTATTCCTGGCCCGCTCTATGAGCATCTTGATAGGCTAACGGCTTGGGCGGATTCTTTGCATTTCAATGACACAGACCAATTATTCAACGTCAACAGATTTTCGCAACATTACAAACGCGACACTATGGATATAAACCAAATTGAGTCAATGTATAAAAAACTGACTACCCTCGTGGGAACGCGCATGACGCCACACCGTTTCAGGCACACCTTGGCGACGGACTTGATGCGGCAAGCGGACCGAAACATCCATGTGGCCAAAGCCCTGCTTAATCACTCCAGCATTGTCACAACGATGGAGTACATCGAGACCGATCCACACCAGATGCGCAATGTCCTGGAAGACCGTGCCGCCAAGATGCCAAAGAGTTTGCTCGCACGCGTCGATACCAGCGCTCGACTGCCTCAGGAGCGTTTACAGAAGCACCTGAATCAACCGATGGCAGTGCCCGCCCTGCAGTCAGCAAATGCTGCTGGATCTTTTTCTCAAGAGGCATTCGATCAGCTGGCTGAATGGATCAGCAACGGAGCCCTACCCTTCGCATCAGCCAGACGCGGATAGCTCATCAGCGCTGAAGTTTTATAGATAGGTGCTGAGACCAGGCGCGCCTGAGGCTCCTGGTCATCGCATGTGCAGTTTGACATCATCGAGACGCAGGGCTAGATTCCGCTCCAGACGGCTGCTTGTCTTAGCTGCGAGAAACGAAAAAACCCTCCTTGCGGAGGGCTCCTGGTGAAGATGGTGGGTCGTGTGGGATTCGAACCTACGACCAATTGGTTAAAAGCCAACTGCTCTACCACTGAGCTAACGACCCGTTAGTGCGCGCCATTCTAGCGATTTTCTCAGGAGAATCAACACCCTAGATAAAAAAATTACTGGTAGCGGGTAGGGTCGGAGATTCCGGCCGCCTTGAAGCCTTCGGCGCGCAGGCGGCAGCTGTCACAACGACCGCAGGCTTCCCCTTCAGCGTTGGCCTGGTAGCAGGAGACAGTCAGGCCGTAGTCGACACCCAGCTGCGTACCGGTCTCGACGATCTGGGCCTTGGACATGAACTGCAGCGGCGCCTCGATCTTGAAGGCGTCCCCTTCCACTCCAGCCTTGGTGGCCAGGTTCGCCAGGCGCTCGAAGGCTTCGACGAATTCCGGCCGGCAATCTGGATAGCCAGAATAGTCCACTGCGTTCACACCGATGAACAGATGACGGGCACCCAAGACCTCGGCCCAGCCCAGGGCGAGGGACAGGAATACGGTATTGCGTGCCGGCACGTAGGTGACCGGGATGCCCTCGCCCGGCGTTTCCGGCACGGCGATGTCCAGATCGGTGAGCGCAGAGCCACCGATGCCGTTGAGATCGAGGCCTATGACCTTGTGTTCGATTACCCCGAGTTGGCGGGCCACTCGCACGGCGGCTTGCAACTCGGCTCTATGGCGCTGGCCATAATCGAAGCTCATGGTGTAGCAGGCGAAGCCTTGGGCCTTGGCCATGGCGACGACCGTGGCGGAATCGAGGCCGCCGGAGAGAAGGATGACCGCTTTAGGCTGACTCATGCTCAATGTCCCGGCTCGTCGTTCCACAGAATCTTGTGTAGTTGCAACTGGAAGCGTACCGGCAGATTGTCTGCCACGATCCATTCGGCGAGTTCTCGCGGCACGACCTGACCATGGCTGGGCGAAAACAGCACCTCGCCGGCACGTTGCTCCAGGCGGTACTCGATTAGTTTGGAAACCGCCCAGTCGTAATCCTCACGCGAGCAGATGACGAATTTGACCTGATCGTTGGGCGTTAGGTACGCCATGTTGGCGTACAGGTTGCGCCCCATCTCCCCCGACCCAGGGGTCTTGAGGTCGACCACCTTGCTGACACGCGCGTCGACACCGCTGACGTCAAGGGCACCGCTGGTTTCCAGGGAAACCTCGTAGCCAGCGTCGCAAAGTTTTTCGAGCAGCGAGAGACAGTTGGGCTGTGCCAGCGGCTCACCCCCGGTCACGCAGATATGGCGCGGACGATAGCTGGCGACCTGCTCCAGGATGGCATCGAGGTGATGGATCTCGCCACCGGTGAAGGCATAGGCCGTGTCGCAATACTGGCAGCGTAAGGGGCAGCCGGTCAGACGAACGAAAACGGTAGGGAGACCGGCAGTGCGAGCTTCACCCTGCAGCGAATAGAAGATTTCGGTAAGGCGTAAGGTATCTTTTTGCATAGAAGCCACGGGCGTGACGGCTAAACAGGCCATCCGCCTCCGTTGCGGTAGATGAAAGAAAAAAGCCTGCGCTAGGGCAGGCTTTTCAGATCCCGCTGCGCCAGCTGCGCAGCGGATGTACCGGGATACTGGCTGATGACCTGCTGGTACATAGCCTTCGCCCTATCGGTACGGCCAAGCTTCTGCTCGACCCCAGCCAATTTATACAACGAATCCGGCACCTTGTTGCTGGTGGGATACGCCTGGCTGACACGGGCGAAGGCTTGACCTGCGGACTGCAGATCGCCCTTGGCCAAATTCACTTCACCCAACCAATATTGAGCATTGCCCGCATACTGGCTGTTGGGATACTTGCGCAGGAAGGCGTTGAACGCCTGGCTGGCCTTGTCGAAGTCCTTGGACTTGATCAGGTCGAAGGCAGCTTCGTAATAGAGCTTTTCCTTGGCCGGATCAGCAGGCTCGCTACCGGCGGCCGGAGCATTGGCAGCAGCGGGAGGCGTCGGCGTACTGTTGGCGGCGATAGCGCCACCCTGGGCCTGAGAGGCACCGGCGGCGGCTCCGGCACCTGCGTTGGCAGGAGCGGAAGAAAGCTGGGAAATGCGACCGTCCAGATCCTGGTAACGATCCAATCCTTCCTGCTTGAGCTGGCGGATTTCGTTTTCCTGAACCTCGAGCTGGCCACGCAGGCGAGAGATATCGTCCTGCATCTGTTGCAACTGACTGAACAGTTGACCCATGCCGGAAACGGGAGCCCCGTTTCCGGCACCGGCCGCGCCTGCGCCGCCATAGCCTTGCCCAGCGGACTGGGCAGCACCATAGCTACTATCCTGTACGGGAACCTGAGCCCCGGCGACAACCGGTACACCGAGGGTCAGGGCGATCAAGAACTGCAAGCGCTTGGACATCTTTTATTACTTCACCAGCACGACGCGACGGTTCTGGGCCCAGCAGGATTCATCATGCTGTACGCAGACCGGGTTGGTCTTGCCGTAGGAAACGACTTCCAGCTGAGCCGGGGAGACGCCCTGCAGCACCAGGTAACGCTGAACGGCCTGAGCACGACGCTCACCCAGAGCCATGTTGTACTCGGCAGTGCCGCGCTCGTCGGTGTAGCCGTTCAGGACAACGCGCTGGCCGCTGGCCTTCAGGTCCTTGGCATGGACGTCGAGGGCGCGCATGGCGTCCGGACGCAGATCGGAGCTGTCGAAAGCGAAGTAGAAGGTGTTGACGTTACGCAGGGCAGCTTCGTCGCCCATGCTGCCGTCGACGGCACCGGCGTTAGCGCCGTAACCAGCGTTCGGGTCAACGGCACCGGCGCCAGCGCCAGCACCTTCGCCAGAGGCGTCGCCGCCCTTGGAGGAACAGCCCACGGCAACGGCCATGGCCAGAGCCAGCGCGGCAAACTTGCCGAATTTCAGCATTTCCATCATGTAACTCCTAAAAGAACCGCAATTTGGTGTTTCTAAGGACTTTTCTAATTAGCCGTCAGTTCAGGTAAGAGGACCACGAAGGTTCACTTGCATCACCTTGGGCGGTAGGGATGGTGATCCGAACGCGGCCGTTGATGGAGACAAGCATGAGGACACCTCGGTCCTGCTGGCGGGTGGCGTAGATTATCATGGTGCCATTGGGCGCAATAGTGGGCGAGTCATTGAGCGTGCCGTTGGACAGTACTCGCACGGAACCGCGCTGCAGATCCTGGGCACCAATCTGGAAGTTGGTGAAGCCTTCCTGCCGATGGACCATAACCAGGGTTTTCTCGTCGGCCGACAGTTTCGGGTTGGCGTTGTAGTTGCCCACGAAGGTCACCCGCTCCGCGCCGCCACCATTGACGTTCATCTTGTAGATCTGCGGCTTGCCGGAACGGTCGGAGGTGAAGTAGATGGACTGTCCATCCTTGCCCCAGAACGGCTCGGTGTCGATGGCGGAATCGTTGGTGATGCGACGCAGCGCGCGGCTACCCAGGTCCATGACATAGATCTCCGGGTTACCGTCCTTGGACAGCACCAGGGCCAGGCGGTTGCCGTCCGGCGAGAAGGCCGGCGCCCCGTTGAGGCCTTCGAAATTGGTCAGCTGTTCGCGACGACCGGTATCGATGTATTGCAGGAAGATACGCGGACGCTTTTGCTCGAAGGACACGTAGGCGATGCGCTTGCCGTCCGGCGAGAAGCGCGGCGACAGGATCGGCTCGCGGGACTGCAGCAGGGTCACGGCACGAGCGCCGTCATAGTCGGCCCGTTGCAGGGTGTAGCGGGTGTTATTGGGGCCGAAACGCTCGGTGGTCACATAGAGGATGCGCGTGGAGAAAGCGCCCTTCACACCGGTCAGCTTTTCATAGGCCTGATCGGAGATGAAGTGGGCCATGTCGCGCAACTGATCGGTGCTGCCGCCGACATTGCCGGTCATGACCTGCTGCTCGGTGGCAACGTTGAACAGGGCGTATTGAGCCTGCAGCTTGCCGCCGTTCGGGACGATGTTGCCGACCAGTACATAACTGGCGCCCAGGGCTTTCCAGTCACGGAAGATGACTTCGCTGGCCTGGGTCGGCTGGCTCAGCATGTTCTGCCGCGGAATGGGTGCGAACACCCCGGAGTTGCGCAGGTCATCGCCAACGATGCTGGCAATGTCGTCCGGCAGGGGCTGACCACCCTGCCACCCGAACGGCACGACGGCGATCGGTATGGCACGATCGCTACCGCTGGAGATCACCAGCGGATCGGCCGCCTGGGCGGAGCCCACCACCAGGACGAGGCCCAGCAGGATGTAACGGATCAGGGTGTTCACAGACTCAGGTCCTCCGGTTTGAAGATCATGCGACGCTGACGATACAGCTGGTCGAAGGTTTTGCGATCCAGCTGCTGCAGCTCACGGATACGACCGACGTTACGCACGGCCGACACCGCTGAATTATCGAATTCCTTGTTGCCACTGGAGCGGGTCACCGTAGCGCTGGTGATGGTGCCATCCGGCAGCATGTTGATCTGCACCTCGACACTCATCCCGTTGCGTGCCGATTGCGGACGGGTCCACTGCTCGCTGACCAGACGCACGATCAGGTCATCGAAGCTGGATGCCACCTCGTCACCCTGCTCATCGGCCAAGGCCTGCTGCCGCTGGGTGTCTTCAGACAACAGCTCGGCCAGGGCCTGCGCCTTCTTGTCTTCCGCTGCCTTGCGTGCAGCTGCCTGGGCAGCCTTCTTCTTGGCTTCGTCAGCCGCTTTCTTCTTCGCCGCTTCCGCAGCCGCTTCTTTCTTGGCGGCCTCGGCAGCAGCCTTTTGTTTGGCTTCTTCCGCGGCCTTCTGCTTGGCAGCTTCTGCCGCTTTCGCCTTGGCCGCTTCATCGGCCGCCTTCTGCTTGGCGGCTTCGTCGGCTTTCTTCTTGGCGATGTCCGCCTGCTTCTTCTGCTCGGCGGCCTGCTTGGCTTCCGCCGCCGCCTTGGCAGACTCGGCCTGCTTCTCGGCTTCGGCCTTGGCTTCAGCGGCTTTGGCCGCCGCTTCGGCTTGCTGCGCCTTTCGAGCGTCGTCGGCTTTCTTTTGTTCCGCGGCCTCTTGCTGGGCTTCCTTCTGTTGCTGAGCCGCCTTGGCCGCCGCCGCTTCACGCTGGGCTTCCTGTTGCTGGCGACGTTGCTCCAACTGCTCCTGCTCGTACTGCTTGGCCGCTGTCTTCTTTGCTTCCCCGGCCAGCTTCTGCTCGGTCTGGACCTGAGCCGAGCTCTTGGATTTGAGTTGCACCAGGGTTGCCTGGACGATCGGGCGGGACTCGGGTAACTCAGGGGCAAAGGCGAAGCTGACGAACAGCAGGCCGAAGATCAGCACATGCAGGGCAACCGCCCAGATGACCGGCCAGAAATAACTTTCAGACGACGAACGCTCGCGGTGTCGCATCAAGGCGCCTCGGTAATCAACCCGACGTTGGGCACGCCGGCCTGCTGCAAGGCACCCATGGCGCCGGCGACGACCCCATAGTTGGCGGCCTTGTCACCACGGATGAATACCTGGGTGTCCGGACGCTGACGCATGATGGCACCGACTTGCTGACTCAGTTGTGACAGGGATACCGCAGTCGCGGACTTGGCCTTCTGATCCGTATCCACCTCGGAACCGACGTTCCAGTAGTAGGTACCGTCGGCCTTCACCGACACGGTAAGGATCTGCTTGTTGTTGTCCTGCGGCAGGGCCTGGCTGTCGACCTTGGGTAGGTCGACCTTCACGCCCTGGTTGAGCATGGGCGCCGTCACCATGAAGATGACCAGGAGCACCAACATCACGTCGATGTAGGGCACCACGTTCATTTCGGCGACGGGTTTGCGTTTCTGGCGGCGAGGGACCATGGGATACCTCTTTATTCGTCGCTGGTGTGGACTTTGCGGTGCAGGATGGCCTGGAATTCGTCCGCAAAGGTGTAGTAGCGGTTGATCAGCAGTTCCGAGCGGGCGGCAAAGCGGTTATAGGCCACGACCGCGGGAATGGCGGCGAACAGACCGATGGCGGTGGCGATCAGGGCTTCGGCGATGCCGGGGGCCACGGTGGCCAGGGTCGCCTGCTGCGCGGTGGACAGGCCACGGAAGGAGTTCATGATGCCCCAGACGGTACCGAACAGACCCACGTAGGGGCTGGTGGAACCGACGGTGGCCAGGAACGGCAGGGCTTGTTCGAGCTTCTCTTCCTCACGGGAGATGGCCACGCGCATGGCCCGGGCGACGCCTTCCATGACGGCATCCGGATCGACACCGGGCTGCTGGCGCAGGCGGGAAAACTCCTTGAAGCCGGCCCGGAAGATCTGCTCGACACCGGAATCCGGATCGGGGTTGCTACCGGCCTGGCGATAGAGCTTGGACAGATCGATACCCGACCAGAATTTCTCTTCGAAGGCGTCCAGCGCACGCTTGGCAGCGCGCATGGCGTTGCCGCGCTGGATGATCATGATCCAGGACGTGACGGAGGCAGCGACCAGTATGAGCATCACCAATTGCACCACCAGACTGGCGTTGGCGATGAGGCTCCACATGGACGAATGGTCGACGTTGGGTTGCACGCTTAATCTCCTGATTGAATTGACGCCGGATTTCCGGCAAGAACCGTTCGCATGGCTTCGGGCATGGCCCTGGGCCTGAAGCTGTCGGCACGCACGCAGGCGACCGTCACCCACCCTTCGCAGAGCAGGACATCATCCTTTGCGCGCCTGACCTCCTGGTAAAATCTGAGGCTGGCGCGCTTCGCTTCGACCACCTCGGCACCGATCAACAGCTCGTCATCCAGGCGCGCGGGCGCATGGTAGCGCGCTTCGCTGCTGTGGACGACGAAGAGTAGATTGTCCCGGGCGAGTTCGGACTGGGCATAGCCCAGCGCGCGCAGTCGCTCGGTACGGGCGCGTTCCATGAACTTGAGGTAGTTGACGTAGTAGACGATGCCGCCGGCATCGGTATCTTCGTAATAGACACGACACCTGAGGACGGGCGGCGACGGGCTCCGCGATTGCGCGTGCATACTCTAGAACCTAGCCTCGCCGTTGCCAATCAGAAATGTTCGCAACTGCATTTAGTTACCATTGACCTCGAACAGATCGGGCGTACCGCCCTGCGCCAGGCGAGTGGGCAGGTTGAGACCGAAGTGCAGATAGGCGTGCCGGGTCACCACCCGTCCGCGCGGCGTGCGCATGATATAGCCTTGCTGGATCAGATAGGGTTCCAGCACGTCTTCGATGGTGTGACGCTCTTCGCTGATGGCGGCGGCGAGACTGTCCACGCCGACCGGGCCGCCGTCGAACTTGTCGATCATGGTCAGCAGCAGGCGACGATCCTGGTGGTCGAAGCCCTGGGCATCGACGTCCAGCAGATCGAGGGCGCGGCTGGCGATGTCGTGACTGATGTGGCCCTGCCCACGGACTTCGGCGAAGTCCCGCACCCGGCGCAACAGGCGGTTGGCGATGCGCGGCGTACCCCGCGCCCGACGGGCGATTTCCAGGGCGCCTTCGGCTTCGATGGCCAGCCCCAGGATGCCGGCGGAACGGGTCACGATGGTGGCGAGGTCCGCGGTACCGTAGAACTCCAGGCGCTGGACGATCCCGAAGCGGTCACGCAGCGGATTGGTCAGCATGCCGGCCCGGGTGGTGGCCCCGACCAGGGTGAAGGGCGGCAGGTCGAGCTTGATGGAGCGCGCGGCCGGGCCTTCGCCGATCATGATGTCGAGTTGGTAGTCCTCCATCGCCGGATAGAGCACCTCTTCGACGATGGGCGAGAGCCGATGGATCTCGTCGATGAACAGCACATCGCCCGCTTCCAGGTTGGTCAGCAGCGCGGCGAGATCGCCCGGCCGTTCCAGCACGGGGCCGGAGGTGCTCTTCAGGGAAACCCCCATTTCCTGGGCGATGATGTTGGCCAGGGTGGTCTTGCCCAGACCGGGCGGGCCGAAGATCAGGGTATGGTCAAGGGCCTCGCCCCTGCCCTTGGCGGCCTGGATGAACAGCCCCATCTGGTCGCGCACCACCGGCTGGCCGATGTAGTCCGCCAGGCGCACCGGGCGGATGGCGCGGTCCTGGAATTCCTCGCGGTCGCGGCCACCGGCCGAGATGAGACGATCGGTTTCTATCATGGGGTCAGACCATGCCCTTCAGGGCGCGACGGATGAGTTCCTCGCTGGAAAGGTCTTCCCCTTCCACGGCGGCGACGGCGCGACTGGCTTCCTGCGGCTTGAAGCCCAGGGCGACCAGGGCGCTGACCGCATCGGCCTCGGCACTGGCAGCGACCGGCGCCTGGTTCGGCAGCACCAGGGGCGCGATGGTGGGCAGATTTTCCCAGGCCTTGAATCTGTCCTTCAGTTCGACCAGCAGGCGCTCGGCGGTTTTCTTGCCCACCCCTGGCACCTTGACCAGGACGGAGGTGTCCTGGGCCTGAACACAGCGAACCAATTCATCCACCTCGAGACTGGACATCAACGCCAGGGCCAGCTTGGGGCCGACACCATTGAGTCGGATCAGCTCGCGAAACAGCTCACGCTCGCGTTTTTCGCCGAACCCATACAGCAGGTGCGCATCTTCCCGTACCACGAGGTGGGTATGCAATGTGACGACCTCACCCTGGGCCGGCAGCCGATAAAGGGTCGTCATGGGCACCTCGACCTCGTAGCCGACTCCACCCACGTCGAGCAGGAGATGGGGCGGCTGCTTGTCCGCCAGGGTGCCACGTAGACGACCGATCACAGGGATACCTTCCTACCGTTGGAGCGAGATGTTGTGCGGATGAGACTAGAGACGCAGACGACCGCCACGGCGGCGGGTCGCGAGCAGGCCATGGGGCACCAGGCTTTGCCGGGTATGGGCATGGCAGAGGGCGATGGCCAGGGCATCGGAGGCGTCGATCTGCGGCTTCTCGGTCAGCCGCAGCAGGTGCATGACCATCAGCATCACCTGCTGCTTGTCCGCTCCGCCGCTACCGACCACGGCCTGCTTGACCTGGCTCGCGGTGTATTCGCTGATTTCCAGGCCACCCTCGGCACCGGCGACGATAGCCGCACCACGTGCCTGACCCAGCTTGAGCGCCGAGTCGGCGTTGCGCGCCATGAACACCTGCTCGATGCCCATGGTCACCGGCCCGTATTGGGCGATGACGTCACGCACGCCGCGATAGACGATCTGCAGCCGCTCCGGCAAGGGACCGTTGCCCGTACGGATACAGCCAGAGGCGACGTATTCGCAGCCACGCCCGGTGTCGCGCACCACGCCGAAGCCGGTCAGCCGGGAGCCGGGGTCGATCCCCAGCACCAGGGTTCCGCCAGCCGGGTCGAACGGCGCGCGCTCATAGAGGGACATCAGCCGAGCTGCGCCATGACGTCGTCGGGAATGTCGGCGTTGGAGTAGACGTTCTGCACGTCGTCCAGGTCTTCGAGCATGTCGATCAGCTTGAGCACCTTCTGCGCCGTTTCCAGATCCAGGGTCGCGGAGGTCGAGGGGATCATGGTCACCTCGGCTTCGTCGGCCTTGTAGCCGGCGGCGGTCAGGGCTTCGTTGACGGCGATGAAGTCGGCGAAGCTGGTGAAGACGTCGATGGAGCCGTCGTCGTTGGCCACCACGTCGTCGGCTCCGGCTTCCAGGGCGGCTTCCATCAGGGCGTCCTCGTCGAGGCCCGGGGCGTAGCTGATCTGGCCCTTGCGCTCGAAGAGGTAGGCCACCGAGCCATCGGTGCCCAGGTTGCCACCGCACTTGTTGAAGGCATGACGAACCTCGGCCGCGGTGCGGTTGCGGTTGTCGGTCATGGCTTCGACGATGAGGGCGACACCGCTCGGGGCGTAGCCTTCATAGGTCAGCTCCTCGACGTTCTCGCCTTCGCCGGCGCCCACGCCGCGGGCGATGGCCCGGTCGATGGTGTCGCGGGTCATGTTGGCGGTGAGCGCCTTGTCCACGGCCAGGCGCAGACGGGGGTTATCCGCCGGCACGCCGCCGCCCTGGCGCGCAGCCACGGTCAGTTCACGGATGATCTTGGTGAAGATCTTGCCTTTCTTGGCGTCCTGACGCTCTTTGCGGTGCTTGATGTTGGCCCATTTGGAATGACCGGCCATGAGCTACTCCATTGTCTTGACGAGAACTGCGCCGGGCGACTAGGCCATGCGCAGTGGAACGAAGAAACGGAAGGCGCCCTGCTCGGGCCGCCCTCCTCCGGTATGGCTTATTCCGCCTTGGGCTGCTCGCGCAGGCGGATATGCAGTTCGCGCAGGGCCTTGGCGTCGACCGCGCCGGGCGCCTGGGTCATGACGTCGGCGGCGCTCTGGGTCTTCGGGAAGGCGATGACTTCGCGAATCGACGAGGCGCCGGTCATCAGCATCACCAGGCGATCCAGGCCGAAGGCCAGACCACCGTGGGGCGGGGCGCCGAACTTCAGGGCATCCAGCAGGAAGCCGAATTTCTCTTCCTGCTCTTCCTCGCTGATCCCCAGCACCTCGAAGACGGCCTGCTGCATCTTCTTGTCGTGGATACGGATGGAACCGCCGCCCAGCTCGGTGCCGTTGAGCACCATGTCGTAGGCGCGCGACAGCGCGGCACCGGGGTTGGCCTTGAGCTCGTCCGGGCTGCACTTGGGCGAGGTGAAGGGGTGGTGCATGGCGGTCAGGCTGCCGTCGTCGTTTTCCTCGAACATCGGGAAGTCGACCACCCACAGCGGGGCCCACTCGCAGGTCAGCAGCTTCAGGTCGTGGCCGAGCTTGATGCGCAGCGCGCCCAGGGCCTCGGAGACGATCTTGGTCTTGTCCGCACCGAAGAAGACGATATCGCCGTCGACCGCACCGACGCGGTCGAGGATGACGTTGATGTTGTCCAGCGGGATGTTCTTGACGATCGGCGACTGCAGGCCTTCGACGCCGGCGGCGCGCTCGTTGACCTTGATGTAGGCCAGCCCCTTGGCGCCGTAGATGCCGACGAACTTGGTGTAGTCGTCGATCTGCTTGCGCGGCATGCTCGCCCCACCCGGTACCCGCAGGGCGGCGACGCGGCACTTGGGATCGTTGGCCGGACCGGCGAAGACCTTGAAGTCGACGTCCTTGAGCTGGTCTTCCACGTCCACCAGCTCCAGCGGGATGCGCAGGTCCGGCTTGTCCGAGCCGAAGCGACGCATGGCTTCGGCCAGGGTCATGTGCGGCAGTTCGCCGAATTCGACGTCCAGCACTTCCTTGAACAGGTTGCGCACCATGGTCTCGGTGATGTCCATGATGTCTCGTTCATCGAGGAAGCTGGTCTCGATGTCGATCTGGGTGAATTCCGGCTGGCGGTCGGCGCGCAGGTCCTCGTCGCGGAAGCACTTGGCGATCTGGTAGTAGCGGTCGAAGCCGGCCACCATCAGCAGCTGCTTGAACAGCTGGGGCGACTGCGGCAGGGCGAAGAAGCTGCCGGGATGAGTGCGGCTGGGCACCAGATAGTCACGGGCACCCTCGGGGGTGGCGCGGGTCAGGATCGGTGTCTCGACGTCGAGAAAACCGTTTTCGTCCAGATAGCGGCGGATGCTGGAGGTGATGCGCGAACGCAGCTTGAGCTTCTCGGCCATCTCCGGGCGACGCAGGTCGATGAAGCGGTAACGCAGGCGGGTTTCCTCGCCGACGTCGGTGTATTCGTTGAGCGGGAACGGCGGGGTTTCCGCCTCGTTGAGCACGTCCAGCTCGTAGCCGAGCACCTCGATGGCGCCGGACGCCATGTTGGCGTTGCGCGCGCCCTCGGGACGCAGCCGCACCTTGCCGGTGATCTTGACCACGTACTCGCTGCGCACCCGGTCAGCCTTGGCGAAGGTCTCGGCGCGATCCGGATCGAACACCACCTGGGCCAGGCCTTCGCGATCGCGGATGTCGAGGAAGATGACCCCGCCGTGGTCACGGCGGCGGTGGACCCAACCGCAGAGGGTGATTTCCTGGCCGTCCAGGCTCTCGTTCAACTGGCCGCAATAGTGGCTGCGCATCATGATGGTGTTTTCGCTTCTCTAGAACAGGCTGAATGCGTGGAGGCGCCAAGCCGGCAAGACCGGGCGCTCGACAGAACGGGTGATTCTATATCATTCCGTATCATTGTATCGAACATCACGCCGCCTCTCGCCCTACAAACACTGGCTAAACGGCCAGCAGTTCTGTGATAGCCTCGAAGCCTTTCGCAACCGACCGCACAGGAGCCATAAGAATGGAAATCAACATTGGAATCGCCGAACAGGATCGCGCCGAGATCGCCGCCGGCCTGTCGCGCCTCTTGGCCGATACCTACACCCTGTACCTGAAGACCCATAACTTCCACTGGAACGTGACCGGGCCGATGTTCAACACCCTGCACCTGATGTTCGAGACCCAGTACACCGAACTGGCGGTGGCCGTTGACGACATCGCCGAGCGTATTCGCGCCTTGGGTTTCCCGGCGCCCGGCACCTATGCCGCCTATGCGCGCCTGTCGAGCATCAAGGAAGAGGAAGGGGTACCGGACGCCCAGGAGATGATCCGCCTGCTGGTCCAGGGCCAGGAAGCCGTGGTGCGTACCGCCCGGGGTATCTTCCCGCTGCTGGACAAGGTCAACGACGAGCCCACCGCCGATCTGCTGACCCAGCGCATGCAGATCCACGAGAAGACCGCCTGGATGCTGCGCAGCCTGCTCGCCGCCTGAGTTGTCGCACTGTCGCGGGCCACGGCCTGCGACAGCGCCACGATTGAGCCGCCTTCACCTTTTCGGTTTAATAAGGACGCGCGTTCTGCGCCGGGTCACGCCGCTGCCGTGCATCGCCTTGGCAGTTTCGGCAGACCCGCGTTCTTGACTCCAAGGTGATTTCACATTGAACACGTTATCTACTGTCCATGTCGTGGTGGGCGCTGCTGCGCTCTTGTTATCGGCTATTCCCGGACTGCAGTCCGACACCTCTACCTTCGACCAACCCGAGTCCATCCATCTGGCCCTGCTGGGTCTTGCCACCCTCCTCTTCACACCCTTCTCCCGCAGCCGCAGCAGCGGCGCCCAGAAAATCGCCAGCGCCCTGCTGGTGCTCGCCGTCGTGGTGCAAACCTTCATCCTGCTCGCACCGCTCTCCCACATCGGCGGCGTGCCCGCTGAATTGCTGCCCCTGGGCATGACCCTGGTCGCCGCCCTGGCCAGCCTGCCGGAGAAGTTTCGCGCTCCGGCCAGCGGCACTGCTGCAATCGAACCCGAGGCGCGTCCGCGGCCGACGGTTCGCCCGGCTCCGGTCGCCGCCGCCCCGGCACGTCCGCTGGCGGATGACCGCGAGCGCGGCACGGTGAAGTGGTTCAACACGTCCAAGGGCTTCGGCTTCATCTCCCGCGACACCGGCGACGATATCTTCGTGCATTTCCGGGCGATCCGCGGCGAAGGCCACCGGGTGCTGATGGAAGGTCAGCGCGTGGAGTTCTCGGTGATCCAGCGCGACAAGGGCCTGCAGGCCGAAGACGTGGTCATCGCGGCCTGATCCTGTTGGCAAAAAGAAGGGCCGCCCTCGGGCGGCCTTTCTTTTTGGGCGAGAGTCCTGGGCGGCAATTACTGCCGCTGGGCGGCGGCGGCCTTGCTGTCGGTCATGCCGGTGGTGTTGCCCAGCAGGCTGGCGGTGGCGGTCTGGATGAAGGCTTCCAGGCGCTTCTGCAGCTCGGGCGCACTGGCGTCGCCCTTGAGCACTTCGCCGCCGGCCTGGGTACCCAGGTGGTAGCGATAGAGCACGGCGTCGCGATCACGCGGCTTGACCAGGATGCGATCGCCGGTCACCAGGGCGACGGTCTGGTCGCTACCCGACGGCTTGATCACGGCGACGCCCTGGTCGCCCTGGGGCAGGCCGAGCAGGTCGCGCCCCCAGCACTGGTGCTGGGTCGGCTGGCCGAAGCGGGCCAGGACGGTGGGTACCACGTCGATCTGGCTGCCCACGGTGTCACGGCGGGCGCCGAAGGTTTCCTGCACGCCCGGACCGATCAATAGCAGCGGCACGTTGAAGCGTGACAGGTCCATCTCGGTGATCTGCTCGTTATTGCCGAAGCCGTGGTCGCCGAGGATCACGAACAGAGTGTTCTTGTACCAGGGCTCGTTTTTCACCTTGGCGAAGAACTGGCCCAGCGACCAGTCGGCGTAGCGCATGGCGGTGAGGTGCTCGTCGAGCGAGCCATGCCCGGTGACCGGCGTGACCGGCAGGTCCTTGGGCAACGCATAGGGCGTATGGTTGGACAGCGTCTGCAGCAGCGCATAGAAGGGCTTGCCGTCCGGCGCCTTGGCCAGCTTGTCCAGTTCCTGCACCGAGCGGTCGAACATGTCCTGGTCAGAGACGCCCCAGGTCGGATCCATGAACACCGGGTTGACGAAGTCTTCACGGCCGACGAAGCGGGTCATGCCCTGATTGCTGAAGAAGCCGGACTGGTTGTCCCACTGGAAGTTGCCGTTGTAGACGTAGACGTCGTCGAAACCCCGGGTGCTGAGCAATTGCGGCAGGCCGGAGAACTGGTGGGCGCCCTCGGGCATGCGCATCAGGTACTCGAAGGCCGGCAGGTTGGGGAAGCAGGCCATGCTGGCGAACATGCCCTGGTGGGTATGGGTGCCGTTGGAGAAGAAGCGGGTGAACAGGGTGCCTTGCTTGGCCAGGGCATCGAAATTCGGGGTGATGCCGTCCTGGTTGCCGAGGGCGCCGATGTAGCGACCGGCCATGCTTTCCATGAGGATGACCACCACGTTGCGTACCTGGGGCAACTTGCCTTCGGCGGGCGGCGTGTAGATCCGGCGGATGGCGGCCTTGTCGGCGTCGATCAGTTCATCGCGCGGGGTCAGCAGCATTTGCCGGGTGACGGCCAGGGCCTCGGCGGCCGGCATGGTTGCCTTCCAGCTGTTGTCGCGGTGATCGGAGAAGCTGTTCTCGGCGGCATTGATCAGGGTCAGGGTGCCGTTCAGGCCGAGGTGATTGGCGAACATCGAATCGGTGGTGTAGGCATCGCCCCAACGCAGCGGCGGACCGGATCTCAGGGTGCCCCGGGCGGCGATGACCGCCACCACCAGGCAGAGCAGGAACACCGCACCCCGGCGATACCAGACCGGCGGACGCGGCGCGGCATAGCGGCGGGTGGCCCGCTCGATGCCGAAGAACACCAGGCCCAGCAGCAGCGTAGCCACGGCCCAGGCCAAGAGCAGACGCACCACTGGGAAGCCGTTCCAGATCATGCTGGTGACGGTATGCAGATCTTCCTGCATGTATTGGAAAACCAGGCTGTTCAGGCGCTGATGGAATTCCCGGTAGAAGTTCAGCTCGCCAACGCCCAGCAGCAGGCAGAGGCTGGCCGCCAGGGTGAACCAACCGGCCTGCAGGCGACGCGCGGCCATGGCTCTGGCGCTCAACAGGCAGAGCAGCGAGGGTACGCAGATATAGACCACCAGGCGCAGATCGAAGCGAGCACCGTTGAAGAAGGCTTCGGCGAAGGTGGCGAAGGGCGAATTGCCTATCAGGTCGGTGTTGTAGCCCAGCAGCGCCAGGCGCAGCAGGGTGAACATGACCATCAGCGCCAGGGCGCAACCCAGCACGAAGCTCAGGTGGCTGCCCAGCGTCGGCACCGGCCGGACGCCGGCGGCGCGTGGGGATTGGGGGACTTCCGTTTGCGACATGAAAACACCTGGTCAAAGGGGCGGGAATTCGCGGCGGGGCCGCTCGGCAACGACGGCGAGGACGTCTCGCGCGCAGCCGACAGGCGGAGGAGTGTAACCGCCCCGCTCCGCTGCGCCAGCCTTGTAGCGCCCTGATTTGGCGCGGCGAGACGCCGGCCGTGCCGGAAATTGCGCAGCCTGACGCAGGCATCGTCAAATTTTCGTCAAGGGATTGTCTGGAGACGACCTCCGCGCAGGCATGGGCGGCAGCCAGCGCTTGCAGTAAAATCCAGCACCTTTTCACCGCTCCAGCGCCGTATTCAGGATGCCCCATGGCTCACCGTGACGCTCTGCAGGTGCTGCGCACCTATCTGACCAGCCAGATCCTCGGCCAGGAAACCCTGGTGGAGCGGCTGCTCATCGCAGTGCTGGCGGATGGGCACCTATTGGTGGAAGGTGCGCCGGGGCTGGCCAAGACCAAGGCCATCAAGGACCTGGCGGAAGGCCTGGAGGCGGACTTCCACCGCATCCAGTTCACCCCCGACCTGCTGCCCGCCGACATCACCGGCACCGAGATCTACCGCCCGGATACCGCGAGCTTCTCCTTCCAGCAGGGACCGATCTTCCACAACCTGGTCCTGGCCGACGAGATCAACCGGGCGCCGGCCAAGGTGCAGTCGGCACTGCTGGAAGCCATGGCCGAGCGCCAGGTGAGCATCGGCCGCACCTCCTACGCCCTGCCCGAGCTGTTCCTGGTGATGGCGACCCAGAACCCCATCGAGCAGGAGGGTACCTATCCCCTGCCCGAGGCCCAGCTCGACCGCTTCCTGATGCACGTCAAGATCGGCTACCCCGACGCCTCGGTGGAGCGCCGCATCCTGGCCCAGGCCCGCGGCGAGGCCCTGGAGGGCGAAACCCTGCCGACCGAGCGGGTCAGCCAGGCGGCCATCGCCGCGGCGCGCCGCGAGGTATTGAGCCTGTACATGGCCGATGCCGTGGAGGAGTACCTGGTGCAGCTGATCATGGCGACCCGTACCCCGGGGCGTTTCGACCAGGATCTGGCGCACTGGATCACCTATGGCGCCAGCCCGCGCGGTTCCATCGCCCTGGATCGCTGCGCCCGGGCCCATGCCTGGCTGGCGGGCCGGGATTTCGTCAGTCCGGAGGATATCCAGGCGGTGGTGTTCGATGTATTGCGCCATCGCATCATCCTGTCGTTCGAGGCGGAGGCTGCCGGCATCGATCACGACCGGGTGGTGCAGCGCATCCTCGATCTGGTGGCCGTGGCCTGAGATGGCCGAGCGCAACGGCGTGACCCTGGGCCTGGCCGAGCTCATCGAGATGCGCCACCGGGTGGTCGAGGTGCAACTGTTTTCCGCCGCCGGACGGCGCAGCCCATTGATCGGCCTGCACCACTCGCGCCTGCGTGGCCGCGGCGTGGACTTCGACCAGGTGCGCGCCTACCAGCCCGGCGACGACGTGCGGGCCATCGACTGGCGCGTCACCGCCCGCACCCGCGAGCCCCACACCAAGTTGTTCCACGAAGAGCGCGAACGCCCGGTCTATCTGCTGCTGGAGCAGAGTCCGCGCACCTTCTTCGGCACCGGCCAGCAATTCAAGTCGGTATTGGCCGCGCGGCTGGCGGCCCTGATCGGCTGGGCGGTGCTGGAACACAACGACCGGATCGGCGGCATGATCTTCGGTGGCGAGCGCCTGCACGAGGTACGCCCGCGGCGCAGCAAGCAGAATCTGCTGCGCTTCTTCGACCATCTGCTCAACGCCAATCGCGCCTTGCAGGATCCGGCACTGGCCCAGGTACCGCGGATCAGCTTCAACCAGGTCTTGCGCCGCGCTCGGGAGGTGCTGCGCCCGGGCAGCCTGGCCCTGGTGATCTGCGACGAGCGCAGCCTGGACGTGGCGACCGAGCAACACCTCACCCTGCTGTCGCGGCACAGCGATCTGGTCCTGCTGCCGCTCTCCGATCCGCTCGATCACGCCCTGCCCCAGGCCGGCCTGCTGAGATTCACCAGCGGCCAGGCCGAGGTCGAGCTGGACACCGATCGCGCCGACGTCCGCCAGGGCTATGCCGAACAGGCCGCCCACCGTCGCGAGCGCTGGACCGAGCTCAGCTTGCGCCTGGGCATTCCGCTGTTGCCGCTGTCCACCGCCGACGACCTGGTCGAGCAGCTCCGCCATCTGCTGCGCCAGCATCGTCCGGGGTATGCCTCGTGAACCCCGGCGTACCCAATCTGGAGCCGTTGCGCCTGCCGCCGGAGCCGCCCTTCTGGCCGCCCGCGCCGGGCTGGTGGCTGCTGGCACTGGTGGTGCTGGCACTGGGCCTGTTCCTGCGGCATCGCCGTGGCCGCCGCCCGTTGGTCACCGCGCCGGTCATCGAGGAAAGCAGCGAGGAAGACCTGCGCAGTACCGCCCTGGCCGAACTGACCCGCCTGCCCCGCCCCTACGGTGCCCCGGCCGGCCCCTGGCTGCAGGCGCTCAACGCCCTGCTCAAGCGTCTCTGCCGTGCCAGCTATCCGGATCAGATCAGCCAGACCCTGAGTGGTCGCGACTGGCTGGCCTTTCTCGATTCCCGCTGCCCGGCGGCCGGCCTGACGCGCTACATGATCCTGGTGGATGGCGGCTACCGTCCGGATCTCCGGCTCGAAGACCGCACCATCGACGGCTTGCAGGACGCGGTCGCCACCTGGATCCGCAAGCATGTTTGAATTCGCCTGGCCCTGGCTCTGGCTGCTGGCACCGCTGCCCTGGCTGCTGCGCGTGCTGCTGCCCGCCGCGGACAGCGGCCAGGCGGCCCTGCGGGTCGAGTTCCTCAGCGAACTCACGCATCTCGGCGGTCGTACCGCGCGCTCCGGCAGCCTCAGCGGCGCCCGGCGCCTGCTGCCCTACCTGCTGGGCTGGCTGCTGATCCTGGCCGCGGCGGCCCGGCCACAGTGGGTGGGCCCACCCCAGCCGCTCGCCGTGAGCGGTCGCGATCTGCTGCTGGCGGTGGACGTCTCCGGCTCGATGGACACCCCGGATATGCAGCTGGGTGACGAGAACGTCAGCCGCCTGACGCTGGTCAAGCAGTTGCTCGGTCGCTTCATCGACAGCCGCCAGGGCGACCGGGTCGGGCTGATCCTGTTCGGCTCCCAGGCCTATCTGCAAGCGCCCTTGACTGCCGACCGGCGCACCGTGCACACCCTGCTGGACGAAGCCCAGATCGGCCTGGCCGGGCGCAACACGGCGGTGGGCGATGCCGTGGGCCTGGCGGTCAAGCACCTGCGCAAACGGCCGGACAACAGCCGCACCCTGATCCTGGTCACCGATGGCGCCAGCAACGGCGGGGTGGTGACGCCTGCGGTGGCGGCCGCCCTGGCGGCGAGCGAGCGGGTCCGGGTCTACACCCTGGGCATCGGCGCCGATCCGGACCCGCTCGCCGCCGGGAGCACGCCGAGCGACCTCGACGAGCCGATGCTGCGCCATCTCGCCGAAGTCACCAACGGCGCCTACTTCCGGGTGAGATCCAGCGAGGAACTCGCGGCGGTGTCCCGCCAGCTCGACCGCCTCGAACCCATCCGCCAGCAGCCCGACCAGGCTCGCCCGACCAAGGAACTCTATCCCTGGCCCCTGGCCATGGCGTTGCTGCTTGGCCTGGCCATGGCCGTCGCCCGCCTGCCACTGCCCGAGCGCTGGCGCCGCCTGGGAGGACGCCCATGAGCGACTGGCTGCCGCTGTTCTTGCGCCCGGCCTGGCTACTGGCGCTGCTGCCGGTCGCCCTGGTGATCTGGGCATTGCGCCAGCGCCGCCATCGTCATGGCAGTTGGCTGGCGCTGCTCCCACCCGCCCTGCATCCCTGGCTGCTCAGCGACGGTGACCGCCAACGCTCGCCGCTCGGCTTGAGCCTGCTGGGCGCCGCGGGACTGCTGGCCTGCCTCGCCTTGGCCGGCCCCAGTTGGCAGCAAGGCGAGCAGCAGAGCTTCCGGCGTAACGATCCCCTGGTGGTGGTACTGGCGCTGACCCCGGATCTGCTCGCCACCGATGTCACCCCCAATCGCCTGCTGGCCGTGCAACGCAAGCTGCAGGACCTGCTCAAGGCACGCCAGGATGGCGAGACCGCCATCGTCGTCTATGCCGGCAGCGCCCACACCCTGGTGCCGCTGACCGATGACCTGGCGACCACGGAAAACCTGCTGATGGCCCTGCGCCCCTCGATCATGCCGGTGCCGGGTCAGCGCGCCGATCTGGGTGTCGCCCAGGCGTTGCAGCTGCTCGGACCGGCGCCGAGTCCGAGCGCCCGCCTGCTGCTCATCGCCAGCAGCCTGGATGATCGCGAACGCCAGGGTATCGAGCGCCTGCTGCAGGGCCATCTGCGCCAGCTGGCGATCCTCGGACCGGGCACGCCGCAAGGCGCCCCGGTGGCGACCGAGACGGGCAACTACCTGAGCGACGCGGCGGGTGGCATCCGTATCGCCCGCCTGGCGGAAGGACAATTACAGGGCCTGGCTCAGACCCTGGGGGGGCGTTATCAGCGGCTGCAACGCGACGACAGCGACCTGCGTCGGCTCGGCCTGCTGGAACGCCCGGACGAGGTCAGGCTCAACGACGGCGAAGGCCCCTCGGGCTGGCGCGACCAGGGCTATCTGCTGCTCCTGCCGCTGCTGCTACTGGTCGCCTGTGGTGCGCGGCGCGGCTGGCTGCTGTGCCTGCCCTTCTGTCTGCTGCTGACGCCGCCACCCGCGCAGGCGGGCGGCTGGGACGACCTCTGGCTAAGACGCGACCAACAGGGCATGCAACTGCTGGGCGACGATCAACCCGCGGCAGCCGCCGAACGCTTCGCCGATGAGCGCTGGCGCGGCGTGGCCCTCTATCGCAGTGGCGACTATCCCGGTGCCGCCGCCGCCTTCGCCCGCGATCCTTCCGCGGACGGCCACTACAACCGAGGTAACGCCCTGGCCATGGCCGGTCGCTACGACGAGGCGCTACGTGCCTACAACGCCGCGCTGGTCCTGCGTCCGGACCTGGCCGTCGCCCTGCGCAACCGTAACCGCCTCGAGCGTCTGCTCGCCCAGCGCGCGGCCGCTCAGGCAGAGGCCGCCGCCCGCAGCCACAAGCCCCAGGCCGCCACCGCGACCAGTGGCCAGGCCGACGAGCTCAGCAATGCCAGCAGCGCCAGTCCCGACACCACCGCCGCAGCCAGCCCGCAGTTCCAGGCCCAGGCCGGCGCCGACTGGCTGGTCAGCCCCAGCTCCGCCGACGATCCTCAGGTGGAAGAGCAACGCCAGGCGGCCGAACAATGGTTGCGGGAAATTCCCGACAATCCGGCCGACCTCTTGCGTCGCAAGTTCTGGTATCAGCAGCAACAACGTGAGGAGAACGCGTTGCAATGAAGCCCTATCCGTTGCTCGTGACCCTCGCGCTGCTGGCGCCCGCCCTCCAGGCGGCCGATCTCAGCGCGCGCCTGGAGCGCAGCCAGGTCGGTGAAAACGAGACCCTCGACCTTATCCTCGAAACCACCGACCCCGCCCAGTTCGGCAAACCCGACCTCGGTCCGCTGGCGCAGGACTTCAAGGTGCTGGGCGTCCGGCAGAACAGCCTGCCCCCTGGCGAACGAGTGACCACCCGTTGGAACGTGACCCTGCAACCCAAGAGCAGCGGTGCCCTCACCATTCCCGCCCTTACCCTGGACGGCGCCCGCAGCCAGCCGCTGAGCGTGACCGTCGAGGCGAGCGCCGCCAAGCGGCATACCCGCGAACCCGTCTATCTGGAAGCGTCCGTGGACCGTACCAAGGTCTACGTGCAGGCGGAGGCTATCCTTACCATCCGTCTCTATCACGCGGTGGCGCTCTACGACGACCACGTGCTGACACCGCCTACCCCCAGCGATGCCCGGGTCGATCTGCTGGGTACGCCGCAGGTCTACGAGCGCGACATCGACGGCGTACGGCATGGGGTGATCGAATGGCGCTATGCCATCCATCCCCTGCAAAGCGGCACCCTGGTGCTGCCGCCCCAGACCTTCAGTGCCACCCTGGCCGGCGGCATCGACGACAGCTCGCGGGCCGGCCAGCCGATCCAGTTGCGCACCCAGGCCTTGACCCTGGAGGTCCAGCCCCAGCCGGCAGGCTATCCACCACAAACGCCCTGGCTGCCAGCGCGCAGCCTGACCCTCACCCAACAGTGGAATCCCGCACCGGAAAACGCTCGCGAAGGCAGTGCCCTGACCCGGACGCTGCAATTGCGGGCCGAGGGGTTGGCAGCGAGCCAACTACCGCCGCTGGTGCTGCCCGAGGTCGCGGGCGTGAAGCGCTACGCTGAACAGCCGCGGTTGTCCGTGCAGGCGCAGCCCAGTGGACTGGTCGGCCAACGCGAAGAGCGCATCGCGCTGATCCCGACGTCCACCGGCGACAAGCTGTTGCCACCGGTGGAGGTGGTCTGGTGGAACACCGAGACCGATACCCTGGAGCGGGCGACCTTGCCGGCGCAAACCCTGGTGGTCGCCGAAGATCCGACCCTGCAACCCGCCCCCACGCCGAGCACGGCCAAGGCCGCCAGCGGCGAACGCGGCCTGTGGCGCTGGCAACTGGCGACCGCCTTCCTGGCGCTGACCACCCTGCTGGGCTTCGGTCTCTGGTGGCGGGCGCGGCGCCAGCCGGCGGTCTTGCCGGCGACGCCCGGCGTGGACAGTCGCCTGCAACGCGAAGACCTGCTGCGCGCCTGCCAGAGCAACGATCCCCACGCCACTCGCCATGCCCTGGACGCCTGGGCCCGGCAGCAACCGGAAACCTTGGCCGCCATGGGTGCCCGCTTCGAACCGCTGGCCGCCGCCCTCGACGATCTCAATGGCGCGCTGTACAGCGAAGCCGGTCAGCGCTGGCAGGGCGAGACGCTGTGGCAGGCGATCAACGCCCTGCCACCGCTCACGCCCGAGGCGGTTCATCACACCCTACCGCCGCTCTATCCGCGCTGAGCGGCTTCCTCCAGGCGCGCCAGGCGCTCTTCCAGCGTGGCGATCCGGGCTTCCAGGGCTTCCAGCCGTCCTTCGCGACCACCCGCTGACGCCGCGCCTTCGCTGGCACTGCCCAGCTGAGCGATCTGGGCCTCGCGCTCCGCGGCACTGCCGAACAGATGCAGGTAGCGCTCTTCGCGCTGCCCGGGCTGACGGCCAAGACCGACAGCCAAGCCGCGGGCGATCAGGCGCTCCAGGTGATGGCGCACCTGCTCGGTATCGTCGAAGGCATGCATCCGCCCGCTGCGGGCGAGCAACTCACCCAGGGTCTGGGGACCGCGCAGGAACAACAGCGCACAGAGCACCCACTGCGGGGGTGGCAATTCCAGCGCCTTGTCCAGGCGCTGCTCCCAGCGATCCGCCCGACTGCCCATCACCAGACGGGCCAGGCCGCGCTCTTCCAACCGCCGCAGCCCCTGCCCCACTTCGCCCGGGGTCAGGTTGAGCACCGGCTCGCGACTGGTCTTCTGGTTGCAGGCCAGTACCAGCGCATTGAGGGTCAGCGGATAGGTTTCTGGCGTGGTCAGCTGCTTTTCGATCAGGCTGCCGAGGACGCGGATCTCGGCCGCGCTCAGCGGTTCTTCAGCGAAGGCAGGGGTGGCTTCTTGGCTCATGGCGAACTCCGCAAGGATGAGGCGCCAGCCTAGCCTGCCGTCAGCGCCGTCGCCACTGGGGCACACCAATCAACACCACGGCACCGACGATGACCAGCATCGCCAGCATTTCCGCCGGCCCGATCCGCTCACCGGCGAACAGCGTCCCCAGGAGCACCGCCACCACCGGATTGACGTAGGCATAGCTGGTAGCGGCAGCCGGTCGGACTCGCCCGAGCAGATAGAGATAGGCGCTGAAGGCGATCAGCGAACCGAAGACCACCAGGTAGCCCAGCGCCAACCAGCCGCCCAGTGTCGGCCACTGCTGCAACTGCTCGCCACTGAACCGGCTGGCGAGCAACAGCGCGGCACCGGCTACCAGCATCTCCACCGCGCTGGCCATGGCGCCCCGTGGCATTGGCAGGTAGCGACTCCAGATCGAGCCGAAGGCCCAGGCCGCCGCCGCGAGCAGGATCACCGCCGCGCCCAGGGGCGTCGCGCTCATGGTGTCGCCCAGATTGAGCAGCGCGATGCCCACCAGCCCGAGCGCTATGCCAGCCCACTCCAGCAGGGTATTGCGTTGCCCCCAGAGCAGGCTGAACAGCAGGGTGAACAGCGGTACCGTGGCGATCGCCAGGGCCGCGACGCCCGAGGTCACGCCCCAGTGCTCGGCCAGGGTCACGCCGCCGTTGCCGACGCCCAGCAGCAGGATACCGATCACCCCGGCAGCCAGGGTTTCACGCAGGTTCGGCCAGGGCGCGCCGCGCCAACGCAGCCAACCAAGCATGAGCAGGCCAGCCACCGTGAATCTCAGCCCCGCCATCAACAACGGCGGCCAGTGGGCGATACCGAGACGAATCACCAGATAGGTGGAGCCCCAGATCACATAGAGGGCGAAGAAGGCGCCCAGCAAGGGCAGCCAGGTGGGCAGGCGCGGCGCGCTGCAGGGCGAGGCGGAGGTATCCATGCGCAACAGATTTCCAGGGGGTGTCCGGTAGATATTGTAGGAGCGGGTGCGCAGGAGGCTAAGATACAGTCACTGGAGAAACAGCCAGAATGACCTTCGACTCAGTGGCTTTTGTGGGAGCTGGCCTTCGATTCGAAGGCTCAAGGAGCAAAGGATGGATCACCTCGATCGACGCCTGATCGACCTGCTGCTGGTGGATGGCCGCGCCAGCTACGCCGAGCTGGGCCGCCGACTGGGGCTTTCCGCGCCAGCCATCGCCGAGCGCGTCGCCAAGCTCGAGGACGCCGGGATCATCACCGGCTACGGCGCCCGCATCGATCGCCGCGCTCTCGGCTACGGTACCGAATGCCTGATCTCCTTGCGCCTGCACAGTACCAGCCAGGGACCGCTGCTCAAGAAGCTGGAAGCCCTGCCGCAGTTGATCGCCTGCCACCGCGTCACTGGCGAGGATTGCCTGATGCTGCGCGCTGCCGTGCGTGACATGGGCGAGCTGGAGGCCCTGATCGATACCCTGATGACCTTCGGCATGAGCCGTACCGTGGTAGTGCTGTCGACGCCTTTCGAACGCCCGCTGCCGCTCGACTCCGCCTGACGCCGCCCATGAAAAAGCCCCGGGCCTTGCGGCGCCGGGGCTGTGGGGGCTAGACGCTAGATGAAGGAGTCGTCGTCACCGTTGTCATCGAAGAAACCGCCGCCGCCGTTATCACCGTAGTCGGCCGCATCCTGGAAGCCACCGTTATCCTGGAAGCCGTTGTTGTCCTGGAAACCGCCAGCGTCCTGGAAGCCGCCGCCATTGTCGTAGTTGCCATTGTCGGCCCAGGCATCCTGGGGACCACCGCCAGCGAAGCCAGGGTCGGTAGGCGTTTCGTTGATGACGTTGACGATCTCCTCGGGCTGCGAGTGATGGAACAGCCCGGAGATGGCCTGGGCCGCCAGCATGCCACCTGCCACGCCGGCTGCGGTCTGCAACGCGCCGCCCATGAAGCCGCCCATGCGCGAGGGCGCGGCTTGAGGTGCGGCATAGCCCGGCGCCGGTTGGCCATAGCCGGGGGCGGGTTGGGCGTAGCCGGGGTTGGGCTGGCCGTAACCGGGACGGGCCGCTGCCGGACCGGGATCGTTCCAGCCGCCGCGTGACGGCGCCGCGTTGCTGCTTGGCGCCTGTGCGCTGGAGGACTGGCCGCCACCGAACAGGCTAGAAAGAAAGCCACCGCTGCTGGGCCGGTTCTGTTGCAACTGCGCCATCTGGCTCTCCAGCTCCTTGACCCGCTGGTCGAGGCGCTTGATGGCGGCCTCCTGGATCAGCATGGCCTGGGCCATGTAGTAAGGCGCGGCCGGTTGCTCGCGCAACCGCTGTTGAATCAAGGCCTCGGCTTCGCGATCCCGGGGCGCGGTCTGGGCTTCCGTGGTCTTGAGGCGGTCGAACAGACCCTCGATCAATTGGCTTTCTTGGCTGTGCATGGTGACCCTCCGCAAACGAGCTACTGATGGCGTTCCCCTGGGAACGGCCTGAATGTCGAAAGGCGCACCACGGTGCGCTTGCTGTTCAGATAATGGCGGGCCAGCCGCTTTTCAAGATTGATCACCTGCATGTTCAGCCTGGATTCAGCCAGTCCCTGCAGCCCAGGCGCAATCATCGATTGCTCAGGCTTGGAAAAGGCGCTGGGCGGGGGAGTTCCAGGTTCCGGGCGAGTCTGGACAATTGGCGGCTACTACCGGACGCTGGCCCCTTTCGCCGAGGACCGACCATGCCGCCGCTGCTTCTCTTAATCGATCAGCAACAGGGTATCCGCGCTCCCCACCTGGGGCCGCGCAACCATCCCGAGGCCGAGCTGCGCATGGCCGAGCTGCTGGCCACCTGGCGCCAGAGGCGTGCGCCGCTGATCCATGTCCGGCATCTCTCGCGCAGCCCCAGCTCGGTGTTCTGGCCCGGCCAGCTCGGCGTCGAGTTTCAGCCAGAGCTGGCGCCCCTGCCCGGAGAAACGATATTCGACAAGCAGGTCCCCGATGCCTTCACCCATAGCGGCCTGGAGCGCTGGCTGCTCCAGCGCGGCATCGAGGAGCTGCTCATCTGCGGTGTGGCCAGCGAGAATTCGGTGGAAGCTACCGCCCGTAGCGCCGGTAATCTCGGCTTTCGCACCTGGGTGGCGGAAGATGCCTGCTATACCTTCGCCAAGGCCGACTTCGCCGGACGAGCTCGCAGTGCCGCTGAGGTCCATGCGATGGCCATGGCCAACCTCGACGGTGAATATGCCACCGTCATCTCCACCGCCCTGTCGCTCGAACGCCTGCGAGCAGGCAGGTCGTCCTGCTAGACTGCCGCCCTGCCCGTCTGGAATAGCTGCATGAACCCTGTCGATATCCTGCGCGACTCGCTGTTGTTCTTCGCCCGCAACCTGCGCCCCCTGGCCATCCTCACCCTGCCCTGGCTGCTACTCGAATCCCTGCTGCGCTACCAGGTGCTGGAGCGTTTCGGCGTGAGCAACGGACTGTGGGACATGCTGGTCAGCCTGCTGTGCTATCCGTTGTATACCGCCTCACTGCTGATCTTTCTCGAGGCGCGTACCCAGGGCACTACACCGCGACTGAGCGGCGTCTGGGGCGCTGCGCTGGTGCTCTGGCCGCGCTTCGCCATCCTGGCGGCGATCACCTCGGGGTTGGTGATGCTGGGCTTTTCGCTGTTGATCGTCCCGGGCTTCCTGATCATGACCCTGCTGGCCTTCGCCGAGAACCTACTGGTATTGGAAGGACGGGCACCGTTGGATGCCCTGCGCGGCAGCCTCCGCATGACCCGCGGCCATTTCTTCACGCTGCTGGCCTGCATCCTGGCGACGGTCTTGCCCGCCTGGCTGATCGATGCCTGGATCGCCCAGCACTTCGCCAAGGCAGCGACCTCGGAGATCGTCCTGCAGACCCTCTCGGGCCTGCTGCAACTGATCCCCAGCATCGCCATCTATCGCATCTACATGCTGGTCAGGCCAGCAGCCTGACCAGGGGTCACCACATCAGGTCGTCAGGCACCTGGTAGGCGGCGTAGGGATCGTCCGGGTCTGGTTCCCCGCTCTGCACGTTGAGCAGGACCACCCGCTTGGGATCGCGTTCCTGGATGCGCTCGGCGGTCGCCCGCGGCACCACCTCGTAGCGACCCTCATGGCGGACGATGGCTAGACTGCCCTTGCTGAGCTTGTCTCTCATCATGACATTGACCGACAGGCGCTTGACCTTCTTGTCGTCGACGAAGTTGTAGTAATCCTCGGTAGTGAGCTTGGGCAGGCGACTGGTCTCGATCAGTTGCTTGATCTGCGCCTGCTCGGCCTTGCGCTTCTTTTTCTCTTCCTGGGCACGGTTGAGTTCCTGGTCCTTGGCCAGTTTCTCCGCCTGGGCCTGCTGGACGGCCAACTCCTGGGAGCGATCCTTTTCCGCCTGCCCGCGGTGCTCCATGCGGTTCTGCTTCTGCTTCTGCTTGACGGCCTGCTTGGCCTGCTTTTCATTGACCAACCCGGCTTTCAGCAGTTGGTCGCGTAGGGACATGCTCATCGATACGACTCGTCTAGATCATCCAAGAGGGGCGCGGCCGAACGTCAGCCGCGCGCCAGGGTGTTCATCCTGCGCAGCCGACGAACCGAGTGCAAGCCTTTCGCGGGGGTGAAATAATGCGACCATTACCTATCCGCCCCTGGTTCGGGCGCTGCCGATCAAAATTCGCCCATGATTACTCTCGCGATCGTCCTGCTCTTCGTCGCCAGCGTGCTCTTCGTCCACCTTCGCGGACAAGCGCGCCTGCCCTTCCTGCGCCAGTTGGTCAACCACTCGGCAGTCTTCGCCCCCTACAACGCGCTGATGTACCTGTTCTCCAGCGTGCCGTCCAAGCCCTACCTGGATCGCAGCCGCTTTCCGGAACTGGACGTGCTCAAGGACAACTGGCAGGACATCCGTGTCGAAGCCCTGCGCCTGTTCGACGAGGGTTACATCCGCGCGGCGGAAAAGGACAACGATGCCGGCTTTGGCTCCTTCTTCAAGAAGGGCTGGAAGCGCTTCTACCTGACCTGGTACGGCGAGCCGCTGCCGTCCGCCCAGACCCTCTGCCCGCGCACCGTGGAACTGGTGCGGCAGATCCCCAACGTCAAGGGCGCCATGTTCGCCCTGCTACCGGGCGGCAGCCATCTGAATCCGCACCGCGACCCCTTCGGCGGCTCGCTGCGCTATCACCTGGGCCTGGCTACGCCCAACTCGGATGCCTGCCGCATCTATGTCGACGGCCAGCCCTATGCCTGGCGCGACGGCGAGGACGTGATGTTCGACGAAACCTATGTGCACTGGGTGAAGAACGAGACCGACCAGACCCGCGTCATCCTGTTCTGCGACGTGGAGCGGCCGCTGCGCAATCGGCTGCTGACCCGCGTCAACCAGGCGGTCAGTCGCTTCCTAGGCAGCGCCACGGCGCCGCAAAACGTGGAAGGCGAGCGCGTCGGCGGTATCAACCAGGCCTATGCCTTCAGCAAGAGATTCGGGGATCGGATCGGTGGCGGCGTGAAGAAATTCAAGCGGCGCCATCCCAAGGCCTATCGCATCGCCAAGCCAGTGCTGGCCGTGCTGGTAGTGATCGCCCTCTACCAGTGGATCGCCAGCTGAGGCGGCGATCCCGCGCCGGCAGTTTTAGCCGGAGCGCTGTTGACGCTGCTTGTGCAACCGCGTCACCAATTCGGCCTCGGCCTGGGACAGACCACAGGCCTGGGTGAGATCGTCGGCGCTGGCACCTAGCCCCACCAGGCGCGCGGCCTGGGAAAACGACAGACTGGTGGGGTCGCTCTGCTCGATCTGGGTCAACCGATCGGGCAAGGGAGCGACCACCTTGGCCAAGCCTTGGACCTGCTCGCCCATGCGCACCTGCCCCGCCTGGTAGGTTTCCAGACGCTTGAGCAGGATCTGCATGCGCTTGTCGACAAGGGCCTCTCGCTCGGCCAGCTTGGCCGCCTGCTGCTGCTGGCGCTGCCAGAGCAGCCAACAGCAGCCACCGAGGCCGGCACAGGCCAACCCCAGGGCGACGCTGAGCAGGATCAGCCCGACGAGCATCAGATGCTTTCCAGCTCCGACCACTCTTCTTCGGTCATCAGCTTGTCCAGCTCAACCAGGATCAGCAACTCGCCGTTCTTGTTGCACACGCCCTGGATGAACTTGGCGGACTCGTCGTTACCCACGCTCGGCGCCGTCTCGATCTCGGACTGGCGCAGGTAGACCACCTCGGCCACGCTGTCCACCAGGATGCCGACGACCTGCTTGTCGGCCTCGATGATGACGATCCGGGTGTTATCGGTCACTTCGGTGGGCAGCAAACCGAAGCGCTGACGGGTGTCGATCACCGTGACCACGTTGCCGCGCAAGTTGATGATGCCCAGCACGTAGCTCGGGGCACCCGGGACCGGAGCGATTTCGGTGTAGCGCAGGACTTCCTGGACTTGCATCACGTTGATGCCGTAGGTCTCGTTATCCAGACGGAAGGTGACCCATTGCAGGACCGGATCTTCGGAACCCTGTGCGGACGTTTTTTTCATGTTCCCTAGCCTCGTCAATTACCGCACGCGCGGCGAAGCGGGCGAACCCGCTGGTTAGTTGCGGTTGGCGGGCGCCCTAGCGACGGCCGCCAACCACCTGTTCAGCGAGCGCCGCCACATCCAGCAGCGCACACATCTGATCGATCACCGTACCGGCCAGCCAGGGGCGAGTCGCCCGCTGATTACGCCATTTGACCTCGGCGGGGTCCAGCCGGACCGAATGGCTGACGCCGTGTACGGCCAGGCCCCAATCCAGGCCTTGCAGCGATATCACGAATTTCAGTCCCTCGCGATAGTCGTCACGGTAGCGCTCCGGCATCACCCAACGGGCCGTGTCGAGCACGCGCAGATTGCCGGCCTGGCAGGGCAGCAGCCCCAGGAACCAGTCTGGCTGACCGAACAGCGGCGTCAACTCTTCGTCGGTGAGTGGATAGATGGAGCCGAGGCACACCAGAGGCGCGGCCAGGGTCAGGCCCGCGACATCGAACAGCAGGCACTCGAAGGGCTCCTCGCCCCACTCGGGTCGACCTTCCAGCTGCACGGCACTGGGCGGCACCGCCCCGGCCAGCACCGGCTGGGTCGGCATATTGATGCCCAGGGCGATGCCCTCCACGCCCGGACGCACCGGTTCGGCGACCGGGGCCAGGTCGGGGACGCGCCAATCCAGCTCGATATCGGTCTCTGGCACCGCCACGGGCAGCGCCGTGGGTATCAGCACCTCGGGCAGGGTCCGTTCGGCCAGGGCGACGCCCTGCAAACGAGGCGCCAGAGCTACGACCGTGGATTGACGCGCGGCATCGCGTTCGAGCTCCTCGCGCACCGCGGCGGCGAATTCGTCTTCGCTGACGCTGGCGACGGGTTCAGGCAACGCGACAGCGGGCACAGCCGCAGGGGCGACTGGCGCAGCTTCGGCGGTCGGCAGTTCCAGGAACGCATCCAGCAGCAGGGCATCGAGATAGCCCTGAAGGACACGTTGAGGACGATTGTCGAGGGACGTCGGTTGGCTCATGGCGATCTACGTGGGTTGATTGTCCAGCCTATCGGCCGGCGCAGGTGAAAACTTGAATCAGGCGACCTGGCTGCTCGGCGCGCCATCCAGCAAATGCCGCAGCAGCGCTCGATAGGCGATGACGCCGCGGCTGTTGGCTTCGTATTGGGAGGGCACCTGCCCGGAACGACTGGCGTCGCGCAAACGGGTGTCGATCGGGATGAACGCCTGCCATAACTGTTCGGGGTAGGTGTTACGCAGAACCTTGAGGGTGCCGATGGAGGCCTGGGTCCGCCGGTCGAACAGGGTCGGCACTATGGTGTACGGCAGTGCCTGCTTGCGCGAGCGGTTGATCATGCTCAGGGTGTTGACCATCCGTTCGAGGCCCTTGAGCGCGAGGAACTCGGTCTGGGTCGGAATCACCAGGTGCTGGCTGGCCGCCAGGGCATTGACCATCAGCACGCCCAGCAGCGGCGGACTATCGATCAACACGTGGTCGAAGTCGTTCCACAGCTGGGCCAGGCTTTTGGAGATGACCAGCCCCAGACCGCTCTGGCCGGGCGATTGCCGCTCCAGGGTGGCCAGGGCGGTACTGGACGGCAGCATCGACAACTGCGGATGGCTGGTGGGTAGCAACAGCTGCTTCGGCAGCCCATCGGGGACCTGGCCACCATGCTGGAACAGATCGAACACGCTGTGTTCGAGGCTATCCGGATCCTGCCCGAAATAGCTGGTCAGCGAGCCGTGGGGATCGAGGTCCACCAGCAACACCCGCTTGCCGGCATCACCGAGAAGACCGGCGAGGGCAACGGTGGTGGTGGTCTTGCCCACCCCACCCTTCTGATTGGCGATAGCCCAGACTCTCATGTGCAGATTTCCTCCCGACGACATGACCGGCCGGGTCAAGGTGCCGGCGCAGAGGCCGGCGACGAAGATTTGACAGGCGCCCCGTTGGGCGCTGGTTCTCCAGGCGATGTTGCAGATTGTGTGCCAGTCGACGGATTTTGCAAGGTGCTCTGTGGGCGGAACAGGTTGAGATTGCGCGAAATCAGCAGGACCACCCGTCGATTGCGCGCGCGGTTGGCCTCGGTGGTGTTGTCGGTCACCGGCTGGTAGGCACCATAGCCCACGACCGCCAGGCGTTGCGGCGCGATGCCATCGCCGACCAGCAGGCGCACGATGCTGGCCGCGCGGGCAGCCGAGAGCTCCCAATTGGTGGGATAGAGCGCAGTACTGATGGGGCGGTCGTCGGTGTAGCCCTGGACCTGGATCGGATTCTTGTAGGGCGCCAGGATCTTGGCCACCTTTTCCAGCAGGCCGAAGGCCGGGTTGCTCGGCAAGGCATCGCCACTGGAAAACAGCAGGTTGGAATTGAGTTCGATCTCCAGCCAGCTTTCACTGGCATGCAGATTGAGCTGGCCATCGGCGATCAGGTCGCCGAAGGACGAACGCACGCTGGCAGCGATCTGCTGCAACGGATCGACAGCGGGTTGGCTGCTCGCTCCCTGGTTGTTCGACTCCACCACGGGCGGCGCGGCGCCGACCGGATGCTGATCGCCGACCGGGATCGGGCGCAATGAGCGCTCCGGTTGGCTGAAGATGCCCGACAGGCTGTCGGAGAGCACCTTGTACTTGCTCTCGTTCAACGAGGAGATGGAGTACATGACCACGAAGAAGGCGAACAGCAGGGTGATGAAGTCCGCGTAGGAAACCAGCCAGCGCTCGTGGTTCTCATGCTCTTCGGGACGACGGCGGCGACGAGGCATGCGGCGTCCTCCTAGTCCAGGAAACCTTGCAGCTTCAATTCGATGGAACGGGGATTTTCACCCTCGCCGATGGACATCAGGCCTTCCAGCAGCATCTCCCGATAACGCGACTGCTGCTGGCCCAGGGATTTGAGCTTGTTGCCAATGGGGATCAGCAGCAGGTTGGCGAAGCCCACGCCATAGATGGTAGCTACGAAAGCCACGGCGATGCCGCTGCCCAACTGCGAAGGATCGGCCAGATTCTGCATCACGTGGATCAGGCCCATCACCGCGCCGATGATACCGACCGTGGGCGCGTAGCCACCCATGGCTTCGAACACCTTGGCGGCAGCGAGGTCACGATCCTCCTGGCTGTAGAGATCGACCTCCAGAATGCTGCGCAGGGTCTCCGGCTCGGTCCCGTCGACCAATAGCTGCAAGCCCTTGGCAGCGTAGGGATCGGCTTCTCGGGCGACCAGGGGTTCGAGGCCAAGCAGGCCTTCCTTGCGCGCCACATTGCTCCAGTTGACCACCTTGCGGATACCGCCGGTGATATCCAGGCGCGGTGGCTTGAACACCCACGCCAGCATGACCAGGGCCCGCCGCAACACGGGTAGCCGCGTTTGTAGCAGCACCGCGCCCAGGGTGCCGCCGACCACGATCAGCGCGGCCGGCGCGTTGGCCAGGGCGGCGAAGGTACCGCCTTCGAGCAGATTGCCACCCATGATGGCGGTGAACGCCAGCAGGATGCCGATGAGACTCAAAACGTCCAAGACCAACCGCCTCGTTGCGACCGGATGCCTGCCGTCACGAACAGGCCTCGGTCAGATACTTGCCGATATCGTCCAGACCATAGATGGCGTCGGCCAGGTTGGCCTTGGCGATGGCCATGGGCATGCCATAGATGACGCAACTGGCTTCGTCCTGGGCCCACACCTGGCTGCCGACCTGCTTGAGCATGCGGGCGCCTTCGCGACCGTCGGCGCCCATGCCGGTCAGCACCACTGCAAGCACCTTGTCGGCATAGGCCTTGGCCGCGGAGCCGAAGGTGACGTCGACGCAGGGCTTGTAGTTCAGGCGCTCGTCACCGGGCAGGATCTTCACCGTGCCACGACCGTCGACCATCATCTGCTTGCCTCCCGGTGCCAGCAGGGCCAGGCCCGGACGCAGCTGATCACCGTCCTCGGCTTCCTTGACGCTGATGCGGCAAAGCTTGTCGAGACGCTCGGCGAAGGCCTTGGTGAAGGCGGCGGGCATGTGCTGGATGAGCACCAGGGGCGCCGGAAAATTGGCTGGCAGCTGCGTCAGCACACGCTGGAGCGCCACGGGTCCACCGGTGGAGGTACCGATGGCGACCAGCCGGTAGTGCTTGCGCTTGGGCGGCGGTGAAGCAGGAGCGGCAGGTGCATGAGGCGCCGGAGTCCCCGCGCTCGGTGCTGGACGGGGCGTCGGACGGGCACTCGTCGGCGCGGGGGCTGCCGGCGCAGCGGCGGCGGCGACGCTGGGGGCGACGGCGAAGCGCCGATTGGAGCGGGCGATGTGATGAATCTTCTCGCACAGCAGCTTTTGTACGCTGGCGGGATTGCGCGAGATGTCTTCGAAATTCTTCGGCAGATAGTCGACCGCACCGGCATCCAGGGCATCCAGGGTGACGCGGGCGCCTTCATGGGTGAGCGAGGAGAACATCAGCACCGGGGTTGGACACTTCTGCATGATGTGGCGAACGGCGGTGATGCCGTCCATCATCGGCATCTCGTAGTCCATGGTGATGACATCGGGCCGCAGCGCCAGCGCCTGGTCGACCCCTTCACGCCCATTGCTCGCCGTGCCCACCACCGAAATGTTGGGATCGGCCGCCAGGATCTCCTTGAGCCGACGCCGGAAGAAGCCGGAATCGTCCACCACCAGTACATTTACCGGCATACGTTGAAACTCCTAACCTGGGGCGGCGCAGGCCACCCGATGGCGTCGAGCCTCGAGGCCCGACGCCGCTAGTACCCGACCGACTCAGAGCCCGCGACGGGCGTAGCGCTTGAGCATGCTGGGTACATCGAGGATGAGCGCGATGCGGCCATCGCCGGTGATGGTGGCGCCAGACATGCCGGGCGTACCCTGCAGCATCTTGCCCAAGGGCTTGATGACCACCTCTTCCTGACCGACCAGTTGGTCGACCACGAAGCCGATGCGCTGGGTACCGACCGACAGGATCACCACGTGCCCCTCGCCCTGCTCCACATGGGCCGCATTGGGCACCAGCCAACGCTTGAGATAGAACAGCGGCAGCGCCTTGTCGCGCACCACCACCACCTCCTGACCATCCACCACATTGGTGCGGGACAGGTCGAGGTGGAAGATCTCGTTGACGTTGACCAGCGGGAAGGCGAAGGCCTGGTTGCCCAGCATCACCATCAGCGTCGGCATGATCGCCAGGGTCAGGGGCACCTTGATGACGATCTTGGAGCCCTGGCCCTTGGTGGAGAAGACGTTCAGCGTACCGTTGAGCTGGCTGATCTTGGTCTTGACCACGTCCATGCCCACCCCACGGCCGGAGATGTCGGAAATCTCGGACTTGGTGGAGAAACCCGGGGCGAAGATCAGGTTGAAGCACTCGGTTTCGGTCAGACGATCGGCCGCGTCGCGGTCGAGCAGGCCTTTTTCCACGGCCTTGTTGCGCAGCAGGTCCGCGTCCATGCCCTTGCCGTCGTCGGAAATCGACAGGAGGATGTGATCACCCTCCTGCTCGGCGGAGAGCACTACACGTCCCGCGCGGGACTTGCCGCTCTCTTCACGCTCGGCCGGCCCTTCGATGCCGTGGTCGACCGCGTTGCGCACCAGGTGCACCAGCGGATCGGCCAGGGCCTCGACCAGGTTCTTGTCCAGGTCGGTTTCTTCACCGACCAGTTCCAGGTTGATTTCTTTCTTCAGGCTGCGCGCCAGATCCCGTACCAACCGCGGGAAGCGGCCGAATACTTTCTTGATCGGCTGCATCCGCGTCTTCATGACCGAGGTCTGCAGATCGGCGGTGACCACGTCGAGGTTGGACACGGCCTTGGCCATGGCTTCGTCGCCGCTGTTCAGGCCCAGGCGCACCAGGCGGTTACGCACCAGCACCAATTCGCCGACCATGTTCATGATTTCGTCCAGCCGCGCGGTATCGACCCGTACCGTGGTTTCCACCTCGGTAGCGGTCGGCCGTTCGGCCGGCACCGCGGGAGCGACCGGCTTGGCCGGCTCGGCCCGCGCTGGCGCGGCTTCGGCAGCTACCGGCGCCGGCTTCGGCGCAGGTGCTGGTGCGGGCTTGGCAGCAACAGGAGCAGCAGCCACGGGCTCGGACGCAACCGCAGGACCACTGAACTTGCCCTTGCCGTGCAGCTCGTCGAGCAAGGATTCGAATTCGTCGTCGGTGATCTCATCGCTCGTCGCCGCCACTGGCGCGGCAGCGGATGCCGCCGCGACAGGTGCAGCAGCTTCGCTTGCAGCGAACTTGCCCTTGCCGTGCAGTTCGTCGAGCAGGGCTTCGAATTCGTCATCGGTGATGTTTTCGCCACCCGCGGCAGCTGGCGTAGGCGCTGCCACGGGGGCAGCGACGGCCTCGGCTGGCGCTTCGCTGAACTTGCCCTTGCCATGCAGCTGATCGAGCAGAGCTTCGAATTCGTCATCGGTGATGTCGTCACCGCCAGCGACCGGACTGACCTCGGTAGCGGCGGCCTGCTCGGCACCCGGCTCGGCGCCCAGGGCATCGAGGAGATTCTGGAATTCGGCGTCGCTGAGTTCCGGCTCAGCCGACTCGGCCGCGGCAGGGGTCGGCGCTGGCACAGGCGGCGCGACGGGCGCGGCAGCGACCGGGGCAGGCGTGGGAGCCACGGCGGGCGCACTGCCTGCCGGCTCGGCCAGGCGCGCCAGGGCAGCCAGGAGTTCAGGCGAGGCAGGAGTGGGCTCTTCACGCTCCCGGACCTGGCTGAACATTTCGTTGACCGAGTCGAGGGCCTGCAGCACCACGTCCATCAATTCGGCATCTACGCGGCGTTCACCCTTGCGCAGGATATCGAAGACGTTTTCCGCGATATGGCAGCACTCGACCAGCGTATGAAGCTGAAGGAATCCGGCACCGCCCTTGACGGTATGGAAGCCCCGGAAAATGGCATTCAGCAGATCCATGTCATCCGGGCGGCTTTCCAGCTCGACCAATTGCTCGGACAACTGTTCGAGAATCTCGCCGGCCTCAACTAGGAAATCCTGAAGGATTTCTTCATCGGCGTCGAAGCTCATTCCTGCACTCCCAAAGAGGGTCTGGGTCAGAAGCCCAGACTGGATAGAAGATCGTCGACGTCGACCTGAGCGGCCACGACGTCTTCACGCTTATCGGCATGAATCTGCGGACCTTCACCCTTCATCGTCTTTTCTTTTCGGTTTTGTTCGATCAGTGCGGTGTGATCGTGGCTGAAGCCGGTGTAGCGGTCGACCTGGCTGGCCATCATCACCAGCTTGACGAGGTCTTTCTCGATCTGCCCGACGAGATTGACCACCCGCTTGATCACCTGCCCGGTGAGATCCTGGTAATCCTGCGCCAGGAGGATGTCGTTGAGCTTGGCCGACAATTGTCCGGCGCTGCTCTCGCTATGGCTCAGGAAGGTGTCGACGCGCTTGGCGAGTTCGCGAAATTCCTCGGCGCCCATTTCCCGGCGCATGAACTTCTTCCAATCCCCGTGCAAGGCCCGGGCCTCGTCGCCGAAGTTGCCTACCAGCGGGGCACTCTCCTCCACCAGATCCATGGTCCGGTTGGCGGCGTTCTCGGTCATCTTCACCACGTAGGAGAGACGATCGGTGGCATCGCTGATCTGGGAAACCTCTTCGCCGGCCACACCGCGCGGATCGATCTCGAAGTTGACGATGGCGTTGTGCAGCTCACGGGTCAGCTTGCCGACCTCCTGGTAGAGACCTCGGTCGCGAAGCTGATTGAGCTCATTGATGACGTGTACGGCCTGGGTGAAGTCGCCGCTCTCCAGGCATTTCACCAGCTCTTGGGCGTGCTGTTTTAGATTCGACTCGAAGTCGCTGAAGCTGTTCTTGCCAAGCTGATCCATAACGTCCCCGCGGCTTTCTTCAGCCGTTCACCCGCTCGAAGATCTTGTCGATCTTTTCTTTCAATACCTGCGCGGTGAAAGGCTTTACCACATAGCCGTTCACGCCGGCCTGGGCGGCTTCGATGATCTGCTCGCGCTTGGCTTCGGCGGTTACCATCAGCACCGGCAGGGTCTTCAGGCGCGCATCGGCGCGGACCTGGCGCAGCAGGTCGATGCCGGTCATGCCGGGCATGTTCCAGTCGGTGACGAGGAAGTCGAAGTTGCCGCTCTGCAGCATCGGCAGTGCGGTGTTGCCATCGTCCGCCTCGGCGGTATTGGTAAAGCCCAGATCGCGCAGCAAATTCTTGATGATGCGTCTCATCGTGGAAAAATCGTCCACGATGAGGATTTTCATGTTCTTGTCCAAGTCGACCTCCGTCCTAAGTCAGCACACGCGCCGTGACGCGCGCCTAAGCAATCGTAGTAGCCTGAGTACCAGCCCGTTAACGTGAACGCCAATCCGCCAGCCGAGCCCGCAGGCGCGCCGCGCATTGACTGTGGAGCTGGCAGACCCGGGATTCGCTCACTCCCAACACCTCGCCGATTTCCTTGAGGTTGAGTTCCTCGTCGTAATACAGCGAGAGCACCAGGCGTTCACGCTCCGGAAGATTGGCGATGGCGTCGGCCAGAGCCTTGCGGAAGCGCTCGTCTTCCAGGCCGCGACCGGGCTCGAGTTCATGCGAACCGCTCTCCTCGAGCCCATGCTCACCCCCCTCCATAAGGTCGTCGAAACTGAATAGGCGACTTCCCATGGTGTCGCCAAGGATGCCGTAGTACTCATCCAGACTCAATTTAAGTTCGGCAGCGACTTCGGAATCTTTAGCGTCGCGACCAGTGCGCGCTTCCACCGCCCGAATGGCGTCGGTGACCATGCGCGTGTTGCGATGGACCGAGCGTGGCGCCCAGTCGCCCTTGCGGACCTCGTCGAGCATGGCCCCGCGAATACGGATACCGGCGTAGGTCTCGAAGCTCGCACCCTTGCCGGAATCGTATTTACGCGAGGCCTCCAGCAGGCCGATCATGCCGGCCTGCATCAGGTCTTCGACCTGGACGCTGGCCGGCAAGCGCGCCAACAGGTGGTAGGCGATACGCTTCACCAACGGCGCGTAGCGGTTGATGAGTTGCTCCTGCTGGGTACGTTCCGAAGTTCTGCTGTACATGCGAAGCCCGCTGGATGCTGTCATGCGTGGGTACCGATGGCTGGTTGCACAAGGCGCTCGACAAAGAACTCGAGGTGGCCGCGTGGATTGGCCGGCAGTGGCCAGCCATCGACTTTTTGCGCCACCGCACGAAAGGCCAGCGAGGCCTTGGCACGCGGAAAGGCTTCGTAGACGGGGCGCTGTTTCTGTACCGCCTTGCGCACCGCTTCGTCGAACGGAATGGCGCCCACGTATTGCAGGGCGACATCCAGGAATCTGTCGGTCACTTTGGTCAGCTTAGCAAAGAGATTGCGACCTTCCTGGGGTGTTAGGGCCATGTTCGCCAGCACCCGGAAGCGGGTGACGCCATGGTCGCGATTGAGCAGTTTGATCAGGGCGTAGGCATCGGTGATGGAGGTGGGTTCGTCGCACACCACCACCAGGACTTCCTGGGCGGCGCGAACGAAGCTGACCACCTGATCGCCGATGCCCGCGGCGGTATCGACGATGAGCACGTCGAGATTCTCGCTGATGTCACTGAAGGCCTGGATCAGACCGGCGTGCTGGGCTGGCGTCAGATTGACCATCGCCTGGGTGCCCGACGCCGCCGGAACGATGCGGATGCCACCCGGCCCGGTCAGCAGTACGTCACGCAGATCGCACTCGCCGGCGATCACGTCGGCCAGGGTGCGCTTGGGCGAGAGGCCCAGGAGAACGTCGATGTTGGCCAGGCCCAGGTCGGCGTCGAGCAGCATGACGCGCCGCCCGATATCAGCCAGGGCCAAGGCCAGGTTGACCGACACATTGGTCTTGCCGACACCGCCTTTACCGCCCGTTACCGCGATGACTTGGACGGGATGCATGCTACCCATTGCCTGATACCTTTGATTGAAATCCGTCACACTTTAGACCAAGTGCATTTGGCGTGCCCAGACATGCGATGCACCTCTGCCGTTCGTCTGCGCTAGCCGGCGCGGCGGGCGGCGTTTTGGTACAGGCCGGCGAACATCCCGGCCATGGTTTCTTCGCTGGGTTCTTCCGGCGCCTGCAGGCTCACCGCGCGGCTCACCAGTTGGTGGCTGCGGGCCGCATGCAGGTCGTCCGGGATACGCGGGCCGTCGGCGATGTAGGCCACCGGCAGGCGCTGGGTGATGGCCAGGCCCAGGGCTTCGCCAAGGCTGGCGGCTTCGTCCAGCTTGGTCAGCACGCAGCCGCTCAGGCCGCAGCGCCGATAGCTGTGATAGGCCGACTTGAGCACCTGGCTCTGGCTGGTGACGCCGAGCACCAGGTAGTTGCGGATCTTCAGCTGGCGGTTGGCCAGGGCTTCGAGCTGCACCTTGAGCGCCGGATCGTTGGCGGGCATGCCCGCGGTGTCGATCAGAACCAGGCGCTTGCGTGCCAGCGGCGCCAGGGCCTGAGCCAGGGACTGACCCGGATCGACCAGGGTCACCGGCACGTCGAGGATGCGGCCGAGGGTCTTGATCTGCTCCTGGGCGCCGATGCGGAAACTGTCCATGCTGACCAATGCCAGGCTCTGCGGTCCGTACTTGAGGACATAGCTGGCGGCGAGCTTGGCCAGGGAGGTGGTCTTGCCCATGCCGGCCGGACCGACGAAGGCGACGATGCCGCCCTCCTCCAGGATCTTGGCGTCGGTGGTCTTGGCCAGTTGCGCGAAGTTGGCCAGCAGCATGCGCCAGGCGTGGCGTGGCTCCTGAATCTTGGCCACGCTGTCGAGCAGGTGGCGGGCCAGGTCGGCCGGCAGACCCATACGCTGCAGACGGCGCCAGAGCCCGGCTTGCTGCGGACGGGTGGACTGCACCTGGGTCCAAGCCATGGAGCCGAGTTGGACTTCCAGCAATTCACGCAGGCCACTGAGTTCGCTGCGCATGGCTTCCAGGGCGCGACGGTCTGCCGGCGCTGCGCTGGCGGTAGCAGCGGCGGCGGCCGGCTGGGGCGCGCGCGGCGGCGCGATCACCGGCTCACGACGGCTGTCGGCGGCGCTGATGGCGCCGAGCAGTTGCTTGTCCTTCGGCGCCGCCGAGGGCACGCCCGGCGCGCGGATGCTGAGGTCGGCATGGGCCTGGGCGATCTTCGCATGGGTCTTGCGCAACTCCGCCTGCAATTCGGCGTTGGGCGCAGCCGGTGCCGGGGCCTGGTAATCCAGGGCCGCGGTCAGCTCGATCCCGCCGGCGACCCGGCGGTTACCGAGGATGGCGGCATCCGGACCCAGCTCGTCGCGTACCAGCTTCATGGCTTGACGCATATCGGCGGCGAAGAAACGTTTGACTTGCATGATCTAGACCTCAGCCATTCTGGCCAACGGTAGCGACGATGGTGACCTGCTTGTTGTCCGGAATTTCCTGGTAGGCCAGTACACTCATGTTTGGCGCCGCCATCCGTGCGAAGCGGGACATCATCCCGCGGATCGCACCGGCTACCAGCAGCACCACCGGCTTACCCATCATTTCCTGACGCTGCGCCGCCTCGACGAGGGAACGCTGCAGTTTTTCCGCCATGCCAGGCTCGAGGAACATACCGTCCTCAGCGCCTTGACCGGCCTTCTGCATACTACTTAGCAACATCTGTTCCAACCTTGGTTCAAGGGTGATAACAGGCAGCTCAGGCTCCATTCCAACGATGTTCTGGACGATTGCGCGGGACAGGGCGACTCGCACGGCACCGGCGATCGCGGCGGGATCTTGACTCCGCGGACCGACGTTGGCGATGGCTTCGGCGATGGTCCGGATGTCGCGGACCGGGACCTGCTCCTGCAGCAACTGCTGGAGGATCTTGAGCAGGGTCGACAGGGAGACGATGCCGGGCACCAGTTCCTCGGCCAACTTGGGCGAACTCTTGGCCAGGACCTGCAGCAATTGCTGGACTTCTTCGTGGCCGATCAGCTCATGGGCGTGCTTGAAGAGGATCTGGTTGAGGTGGGTGGCGACCACGGTGCTGGCGTCGACCACCGTGTAGCCGAGGGATTGGGCCTGGTCGCGCTGGGTGACGTCGATCCAGACGGCCTCGAGACCGAATGCCGGATCCTTGGCGGCCACCCCGTTGAGGGTGCCATAGACCTGGCCCGGGTTGATGGCCAGTTCGCGATCGGGATAGATCTCGGCCTCGGCCACGCTCACACCCATAAGAGTCAGACGATAGGCATTGGGCAGCAGGTCCAGGTTGTCGCGGATATGCACCGAGGGCATGAGGAAACCGAGGTCCTGGGAGAGCTTCTTGCGCACACCCTTGATCCGCGCCAGCAGTTGCCCACCCTGGTTGCGGTCGACCATGGGGATCAGCCGGTAGCCGACTTCCAGACCGACCATGTCCACCGGCGTCACGTCGTCCCAGCCCAGCTCCTTGGCCTCGGCCGGACGCTGCACGGGGGCCAGGTCCTGCTGCTTCTTGGCCTCGACCTCGGCGGTCTGCTTGGCCTGGCGTTGACGCTTGTAGATCAGCCAGGCACCCGCGGCGGCACCACCGCCCAGGCCGAGGAACGGCAGGTGCGGCATGCCCGGCACCAGGCCCATGGCGATGATGATGAAGGCCGAGACCGCCAGCGCCTTGGGCGAGGCGAACATCTGACGATTGACCTGCTGGCCCATGTCTTCCGAGGAAGAGACCCGGGTCACCATGATGGCGGCGGCCACCGACAGCAAGAGCGCCGGGACCTGGGCGACCAGGCCGTCACCGATGGTCAGCAAGGCATAGATGCGCGCGGCATCGCCGAACGGCAGGCCGTGCTGGACCATGCCGATGGCCATGCCGCCGATGAGGTTGATGAAGAGGATCAGCAGGCCGGCGATGGCGTCACCGCGAACGAACTTGCTGGCACCGTCCATGGAACCGTAGAAGTCGGCTTCCTGGCCGACTTCGGTCCGGCGCTTCTTGGCTTCGGCCTGGTCGATGATGCCGGCGTTGAGGTCGGCGTCGATGGCCATCTGCTTGCCGGGCATGGCGTCCAGGGTGAAACGAGCCGACACCTCGGAGATACGGCCGGCACCCTTGGTGACCACCACGAAGTTGATGATCATGAGGATGGCGAAGACCACCGCACCGACCACGTAGTTACCGCCAACCACCACCTCACCGAAGGCCTGGATGACCTTGCCCGCGGCGTCGTGGCCATCCTGGCCGTGCAACAGCACCACGCGGCTCGAAGCCACGTTCAGCGCCAGGCGCAGCAGGGTCGAGACCAGCAGAATGGTCGGGAAAACGGCGAAATCCAGCGGCCGCAGGGCGTAGACGCTGACCAGCAGGACCACGATCGACAGGGCGATGTTGAAGGTGAACAGCACGTCCAGCAGGAACGGCGGCATCGGCAGCGTCATCATGGCGAGCATCGCCAGGACGGCCAACGGCACGCCCAGGTTGCCGCGCGCCAGACCACGCATGTTGCCCAACATCAGGGATTTGTCGACTTTCACACCCGTTCCTCGCTTGCTCGCGCTGCCGTCACGGAAAGTTGACGCAGCGCACTGTTCGCAAGGGCTTGAGCAAGCTCCGGGCCAACTGCTCAACATGTTGAAACAGCGAGGTTTTTCAAAGGCGGGACAGCATTGGTAACGGATCGCCGAGCACGCCGGGTGAACCGTGCGAGAAGGACGCAGGTCTGTCTAGGGACCCGCGCTAGCGCGCCTATCCGAGGAACATCACAATGAAAATCTGGACCGCGACGCTGTTGGCCACCTGCCTGGTGGGCACTGCCCAGGCCGCTGAATCCCTGACCATTCCCATGAACAAGATCTCGACCGACGGTGTGGGCGAGAGCGTCGGCAGCGTTCAGGTGACCCGGTCCAAGTACGGCCTGGTCTTTACGCCCGATCTCAAGGGCCTGGAGCCCGGCATCCACGGCTTCCATGTGCATACCAAGCCCAACTGCGGTCCGGCCGAGGTGGATGGCAAGGCGACCGCTGGCGGTGCTGCAGGGGGGCATCTCGATCCGCGCAACACTGGCAAACACAGCGCGCCCTGGTCGGATGACGGCCACCTGGGTGAATTGCCGGCGCTCTACGTGACGGCCGACGGCCAGGCGACCCAACCGGTGCTGGCGCCGCGCCTCAAGCGTCTGGAAGAGCTCAAGGGCCACGCCCTGATGATCCACGCCGGCGGCGACAACTATGCTGATCAGCCCAAGCCACTCGGCGGTGGCGGCGCTCGCGTGGTGTGCGGCGTCATCAAGTAGCCGGCTTGCCCTGCTCGTCTCGCCGCAAATCCGGCGGGATGGGCAGGTCGGCCAGCTTAGGCTTGCGCCCGCGCCCAGCACGGAACTGCCTGAGCTGGTAGACGTAGGCCAGGACCTGGGCCACGGCCACATACAGCCCGGCAGGAATCTCCTGGTCCACCTCCGTGGAGTAGTACACCGCCCGGGCCAGACCGGGTGATTCCAGCAGGGAAACCTGGTGTTCCTGGGCGATCTCGCGGATCTTCAGGGCGGTGAAGTCGCTCCCCTTGGCCACCAGGATCGGCGCTCCGCCCTTGGCCGCGTCATATTTCAGCGCCACGGCGAAGTGGGTCGGGTTGGTGATGACCACATCGGCGTTGGGGACCTCGGCCATCATGCGCCGCTGCGCCATCTGCCGCTGCATCTGGCGGATCTTGCCCTTGACCTCGGGCTTGCCTTCGCTGTCCTTGTATTCGTCCTTGATCTCCTGCTTGGTCATCATCAGCTTCTTGCGGTTGCTGAAGATTTGGAAGGGGACGTCTATGGCAGCGATGATCAACAGACCCATGGCCAGCAACAGGGTGGCGTGTCCCACCACCTGCATGCTGTGCAGCAGCGCTTGTTCGAGCGGCAGCTTGGCAATCTGCAACAGCGCTGTACGCTCGTTCATCAGCACCAGCACCGAAACGCCAAGGATGATGACGAATTTGCCCAGGGCCTTGAGCAGCTCCACCAGGGAATTCTTGGAAAACATCCGCGCTATGCCGGACAAGGGATTCATCCGGCTGGCCTTGGGCGCCAATACCTTGCCGGAGAACAGAAAGCCACCCAGGGCGATGTGGCCGACGATGGCACAGATGACCACCAGGGCGATCATCGGCAGCATCCCCACCATGGCCGCCTTGCCCGAGGCCAACAGGAAGGTGCCCATGAAGCGCTCGTCCATCACCTCCTCGCGGCGCAAGGAGAAATTGGCGCGCATCACCTCCAGCAGCTTGCCGCCGAGGAAGGCGCCATACATCAGCAAGCCACCTACGCCAGAGAGCATGACGGCTACCGTACCGAGTTCGCGTGAGCGCGGGAGCTGACCTTCCTCCCGAGACTCACGCTTGCGTTTGTCGGTTGGGTCTTCTGTGCGGTCTTCGCCATCGGATTCAGCCATGCGGCATACCTCCTAGTGTGGTGTCTCAGAAGTTCGCGCAAGAATTGGCGAGTGATTTTTTGGTCCGGGCCAGGCGCCGCGCCGAGTCATAGCAGGGCTATGGCGAGGAGTGGCAACGCAGTCCGCGCCGAAAAAGCGCCGCCAAAATTGTGCAGACAACTTTTGAGACATCACACTAGCGGGCTCGGGCGAGTTCGCGCAGCCATTGCAGCGCCTCGCTGGCGAGACTTTCATAGTGGGACAGGATATCCGCGGTGCCGAGCCAGACGATGATCATGCCCAGCACCACGATCAGCGGCATACCGACGGAGAAGATGTTCAGCGACGGCGCGGCGCGGGTCATGATGCCGAAGGCAATATTGACCACCAGCAGCGCGGTGATCGCGGGCAAGACCAGCAGGATACCGGCGCCGAGCACCCAGCCCAGCCGACCGGCCAGCTGCCAGAAGTCGTCGACGTTCAGGGTGTTGCCCACCGGCAGGGTGACGAAGCTTTCCGCGAGGATCTCGAACACCACCAGGTGACCGTTCATGGCCAGGAACAGCAGGGTCACCAGCATGGTGAAGAATTGCCCCATCACCGGCGCCGAGGCGCCGTTGACCGGATCGATCATGGAGGCGAAGCTCAGGCCCGCCTGGGTGGAGATGATCTGGCCGGCCACCACGAAGACATGGAAGAACAGCTGCAGGCTGAAGCCCATCATCGCGCCGATCAGGATCTGCTCGACGATCAGCGGCATGGCCTGCAGGCTGATGGCATCCACCTGCGGCATGGGTGGCAGCGTGGGGACCAGTACCAGGCTCAGGGCCAGGGCCAGGTACATCCGTACCCGCACCGGTACCAGGGTGGTGCCGATGATCGGCATGGTCATCAACAGCGCCGCGATGCGGAACAGCGGAAACAGGAAGCTGCCAACCCAGCCGCCAATCTGGGCGTCGCTGAGTTCGAGCATGACCTAGCCGATCAGCCGCGGAATATTGGTGACCGAGGTCTGGATGAACTCCATCAGCTGCCTGATCATCCAGGGCCCGAGCACGATCAGCGTCAATAGGGTTACGATCAGCCGCGGCAGGAAGCTCAGAGTCTGCTCGTTGATCTGGGTCGCCGCCTGGAAGATCGCCACGATCAGGCCGACGATCAGACTCGGCACCACCAGTACCGTGACCAGCAGAGCGGTGAGCCAGAGGCCCTGGCGAAACAGATCGACGGCGACTTCAGGGGTCATTTCGCTTCTCCACGCGAAGAGGCACCGCTAGACGGTGCCGAAACTGCTGGCCAGGGTGCCCATGATCAACGCCCAGCCATCGACCAGCACGAACAGCATCAGCTTGAACGGCAGGGAGATGATCATGGGCGACAGCATCATCATGCCCATGGCCATCAGCACGCTGGCGATCACCAGGTCGATCACCAGGAAGGGAATGAAGATCATGAAGCCGATCTGGAAGGCGGTCTTGAGTTCGGAGGTGACGAAGGCCGGTACCAGGATCGACAGCGGTGCCTGGTCGGGACTGGCGATGTCGGTGCGCTTGGACAGGCGCATGAACAGATCCAGATCCGACTGCCGGGTCTGGCCCAGCATGAAGTCCTTCATCGGCACCTGCGCTCGACTGATGGCGTCCTGGGCACTGAGTTGCTCGTTCAGATACGGCTGGACGGCCGTGGTGTTAATGCGGTCGAACACCGGCGCCATGATGAACAGCGTCAGGAACAGCGCCATGCCCACCAGCACCTGGTTGGACGGCGTGGTCTGCAGACCCAGCGCCTGGCGCAGGATGGCAAAGACGATGACGATGCGGGTGAAGCTGGTCATCAGCATGACGAACGCCGGGATGAAGCTCAGCGCCGTCATGATCAGCAGGATCTGCAGGCTGACCGAATATTCCTGCTGACCCTGGGGGTTGGTGCTCAGGGTGATGGCGGGGATGGACAAGGGATTGCCCTGCCCGGCCTGCTGCGCCAGCGCCAGGGGCGCGAACAGCAGCACGGCCAACCCCAGCAGCCAGCCCAGGGTACGCCCAAGGCCGGCCGGTAGACGCGAGAGAATCATGGTTTCGCCTTGGGATCGCGGCTAATGAGTTCCAGCAGGCGCTGGGCGAATTCCGGCGTGGCCGCTTCGGCGTCGCCCAGACGTACCGGTTCGCGCAGGGTATGCAACGGCGTGATACGGCCACCGGCGACGCCGATCAAGAGCTGCTCCTGACCGACCTGGATCAGCACCAGCCGCTCGCGCGGGCCGAGGTGTTGGGTCGAGATCACCTTGATCGCCTGCTGGCCGCGCGGCCCTTGCTGCTGCACGCGACGCACCAGCCAGGCCAGGCCGAGAATCAGGCCGATCACCAGCAACAGGCCGAGCACTAGTTGCCCGAGCTGCGTACCCACATCCAGCCCAGGGCTGGTGGCTTCGGCGGCGTTCGCGGTCAGGGGCAGCACACTCAGCGGCAGGAGCAGACTCTTCATGGGTCACCGCAGCTTCTTGATACGTTCCGTGGGGCTGATGACGTCGGTCAGACGGATCCCGAATTTCTCGTTCACCACCACCACCTCACCATGGGCGATCAGCGTACCATTCACCAGCACATCCAGCGGCTCGCCAGCCAAACGGTCGAGTTCGATGACCGAACCCTGGTTGAGCTGCAAGAGGTTGCGGATGGAGATGTCGGTATGACCGACCTCCATGGAAATGGTCACGGGGATGTCGAGGATCACATCCAGGTTGGGACCTTCCATACCGCTCACTGCCAATCCTCCGCTGCTCTGGCCGAATTCCTCGACCGGCGCCTTGGGCGGCTTGGGCGCCTCGGGCGCCACCGGTGCAGTACCCTGGGCCATCAGGGCATCGATGTCGTCCTGGCTGGCATCGCCGGCCTCGGCCAGGGCCGCGGCCCACTCGTCCGCCAGGGCTTGTTCTTCGGGGTTATCTGCCATCGTCTCTGTCTCGCGCTACGCCAGGCCTTGGCCCGGACGGAAAAAACGGTTGTCGCTCAGCGGCCGCGGCTGACCGGTTCGAGAATCTGCAGGGCCAGATTGCCCTTGCGCGCCCCCATCTTGACCTTGAAGGTGGGCATGCCATTGGCTCGCATGAGCATCTCTTCCGGCATCTCCACCGGGATCACATCGCCGGGCTGCATGTTAAGGATATCGCGGAGTTTGAGTTGGCGTCGGACAACCGTCGCCTCCAACGGCACCCGCACGTCCAGCAGGTCCTCGCGCAAGGCCTTCACCCAACGCTCGTCCTGGTCGTCCACATCCGACTGGAAACCGGCATCGAGCATCTCGCGGATCGGCTCGATCATCGAATAGGGCATGGTCACGTGCAGCTCGCCGCCACCGCCGTCCAGTTCGATGTTGAAGGTGCTCACCACCACCACCTCGCTGGGGCTGACGATGTTGGCCAATGCCGGGTTGACCTCGGAATTCATGTATTCGAACTGGCAGTCGAGCATGGCGCCCCAGGCTTCCTTGAGATCGATGAAGCATTGGTCGAGCACCATGCGCACCACGCGCAGCTCGGTGGGGGTGAATTCACGACCCTCGATCTTGGCATGACGGCCATCGCCGCCAAAGAAGTTGTCCACCAGCTTGAACACCAGCCGGGCATCGAGGATGAACAGCGCGGTCCCGCGCAGCGGCTTCATCTTGACCATGTTGAGGCTGGTGGGCACGTACAGCGAATGGATGTATTCGCCGAACTTGGTGACCTGCACGCCGCCCACGGAAACGTCCGCCGAGCGCCGCAACAGGTTGAACATGCTGACCCGGGTATAGCGGGCGAAGCGCTCGTTGATCATTTCCAGGGTCGGCATGCGACCGCGGACGATGCGATCCTGGCTGGTCAGGTCGTAACCCTTGATCGCCCCCGGCTCGACGTCGGTCTCGGTCTCGACGATGCCATCGTCGACCCCGTGCAGCAGGGCATCGATTTCATCCTGGGAAAGCAGATCTTGCACGGCCATGGCGTTACCTATTGCAGGACGAGATTGGTGAACAGTACCTGTTCGATAGCGGTGTGGCCGGTCAGTTTCTTGGCCAGCTCCTGAACCTTGCTGGTCGCCTGCTGGCGCAGCATTTCCTTGCCGACCGGGGTGAGCAGGCTATTGAAGTCCTGTCCGGAGAAGAGCATGACCAGTTGGTTGCGTACCTGGGGCAATTGCTCCTTGAGCGCATCCATCTGCGCCTGGTCGCGTCCCATCAGGGTGACCGTGACCTGCATGTAACGCTGGCGACCATCGGCGTTGTAGTTGACCACGAAAGCCGGCACCAACGGTTGGTAGACCGCCGCCAGGTGGACCGGTGCCGCCGGCGCGGCGGGTGCGGCGTGCTCGGGTTCGGCGCCTTTCTTGCCCAGCAGGAACCAGGTCGCCCCCACCGAGGCGCCAATGACCAGCAGCAGCGCCACGACGATGATGATGATGAGTTTGAGCTTGCCTTTGCCCTTGCCTTCCGCGGGTGCGCCTTCTGCCGCAGGTGCCTGCTTCTTCGCCATATGTACTCGACCGCTGCTTGTCTGAAGCGCCCCCTCAACGGAGGGCGCGGCTAACTTATTGATGCGAAGGGGATATAGCAGGTGCGGCCGAGGCTGTCACCTGGCAGCCGGGTCGTGACCATCAGGCGTAGTAGTCGACCAGGCTGCGCGCGGCCAGGGTTGCCGTGCCACGCGTCTCGGCCACGCTGGCCAAGGGCTCCTCTTCTCCACCGCCGGCGGCGCCGCCACGGCCCCGCCGCGATCCGTCGTTCTGCGCGCCTTGCTGCGACTGCTGCCAGGCCTGACCGGAGGATTGATCGGAGACGTTGACGTTGGACAGGTTCATGCCTTGCTGGGCGAAGAGCTCCCGCAGCCGCTGACTGCCATTGTCCAGGGCCTCGCGGACGTCCGCGTGGGGACTGGCAAAGGTGACCTGGGTCTGGTCCTGGGTCATGTCGATGCGCACCTCCAATTTACCCAGTTGCGCCGGCTCCATCTGGATGTCGGCGGTCTTGAGATTCTGGCTGGACATCCACATGACCTTGTCCACCACGGCTTCGCTGAAATTGCCGGCCTGGGGATTGAGCGCCTGGCCGGGTACCGTCGCCGTGACCGGACGCGCCGTCTGCGCCGGTGTACTGAGCGACTGCGACAGCGCGGTGAGCTTGTCGGCGAAGGCCTCGGGCTTGCTCGGAATGGCCGCATCCTTGTTGGCATTTCCCTGATCCTGAGTCGCAGCCAGCGCCGCCACTGCGGCGGCCTGGTCAGCGCCAGGCACAGCGGCAGGCTGCCCTGGCAGCAGGGCGTTGAGCTGGTTTGCCGCCAGGTTATTGGCGGTCGTCGCGGCCTTGTTCGCCTCGCCCTGGCCTTGCGGGGACTGGCTGAGCACCTGCGCCAGTCCGGCATCCTGGGCCGGCTGGTCGCCAGGCTGGGCGACCACCATGGCGCCGGGTTGCGTACCGGCAGCAGCTGCCTGGGTGCCAGTGGCCACCGCGCCGGCGAGGATGGCAGCGGGGTCCAGGGTTTGCGCCTCCTTGGTCGTCGAGGCGGTAGTCGTCGCGGTGGGAGTCGCCAGCGCTTGAGTAGGCGTCGGCGCCGGTGTGGGGAATTGACCGGTCATGCCGAGCATGAACAAGGGATCCAGTACCGTAGCGACAGGCTCCTGGGTCTCTTCGCCCTTGGCCACCGGCAAGGTCTTGCCGTCGTCGTCGCCCTTGGCTGCCACCTTGTCATCGGTCTTTGCCGCCGAATCGGTGGAAGGCTTGGCGTCCGCGGTACGGTCGTCGTCATCATCACGCTTCACGCGATCATCGTCGTCACGCCCACGGGCAGGTTCGCTCTTGCGTGCCTGGCTGGTGGCCTTGGTATCGCTGGTATCGCGGGGCTTCTCGCTACGCGCCGGCTCACGCGGCTGCTCCTGGGCGAAGACGTCGGCGAAGCGCTCCTGCGAAGCCGGGCGATCCTGGGGAGTCGGGGTCTTGGGCACGGCCCTGCCGGTAGCGGTGGCAGGGCTTGCGGTGTTCAACAGGAAATCGGGCACGACGGCCATGGAATGCTCCGAATGACGGGTTTTCCAGAACCTAGCAAGGAGCGCGCCAGCTCCAAACGCCAGCGCTTTGACGAGCCTCAGGTCGCGTAGCGCTGCCGCTCGACCTTGAAGAGAATGCGCACGATGGCGAACTCACGCTCGATCGCGGAGATGCCCATGGCCAACTCGGCGGTGGCGGCTCGCCGCCGCGCGCCCTCCTCCACGTCACGACACAGCTGCGCCAAGGGCATGGCGCCCATGTTGCCGGCACTGCCCTTGAAGCTATGGGCGAATTGGCGAACCTGCTCGGGATCTCCGCCAATCACGCTGCGCTTGAGGGCGGCGATCCGCTCTTCGCAATCGACCAGGAAGGTTTCGATGAGTCCGACGTACTCTTCTTCCATGCAGTCGCGCAGGCTGGCGAGCGTATCCGGATCGAGGTGACTGGTAAACATCGGTTTCTCACTGACTACAGGACAGAGGACGCAGTGACGATCGCCTAGAGATAGGCCGAACGTACACGCTGAGCATACTCGTCCATCTGTTTCTGTTCGCGCTTGTCTTCGACCAGGCGCTGCTCCTGCTTGTAACGCTCGACCAGTTTGCGCAGCCCCTCCAGGCGCGCATAGCGTTCCTGCCATTGGGTGCGCGCCTTGGCCACCACGTCGCGATGCCACTGGGCGTTGCGCTCCTGCTGACCGATGGCCTCTTCCAGCTGACTGAGAAAGCGCTGGTAACCGATCAGCCACTGACCGCTGACGCCGCGGCTGCCATTCACCACCAGCCGCTGCTGGTAATCCTCGCGATAGCGCTGCAACTCGCCCAACTTGAATTCCGCTTGCGCCAGCTGCTGCTGGCACTGCCCCAAGCGCTGAGCGGCGTCGCGCTCTTCGCGCTCGCTCATTTCCACCACGGGGCCCAGACGTTCGGCTCTGCCTTTCATGATCTATCAGCCTCCCAATACGGCTTGGAGATTGGCGGCGCTCTGCTCCAGCGACTCGCTCTCGCGCAAGCCCTGCCGCAGGAATTGCTGCATCGGGGCATAGCGGGCGATCGCCAGATCGGTTTCGGCATTCCCACCGGGCACATAGGCACCGACGCTGAGCAGGTCCTTGGCCTGCTGGTAAAGCGACCAGAGCTGCTTGACGCGCTGGGCGTTGCGCAAATGCTCCGGACTGACCACCTGGGGCATCACCCGGCTGATGGACGCCTCGATGTCGATGGCGGGATAGTGGCCCTCTTCGGCCAGCCGCCGCGACAGCACGAAGTGACCATCCAGCACCCCCCGCGCCGAGTCGGCGATGGGATCCTGCTGATCGTCCCCTTCCGACAGCACAGTATAGAACGCCGTGATCGAACCCCCACCCTTTTCCGCGTTGCCGGCCCGCTCCACCAGCCGTGGCAGCTTGGCGAACACCGACGGCGGATACCCCTTGGTCGCCGGCGGCTCGCCGATGGCGAGGGCAATCTCCCGCTGCGCCTGGGCATAGCGGGTCAGGGAATCCATGAGCAGCAGGACATTCTTGCCCTTGTCGCGGAAATACTCGGCGATACGAGTGCAATACATGGCCGCACGCAGGCGCAACAGCGGCGCATCGTCCGCCGGCGAGGCGACGACCACCGCGCGCTTGATGCCCTCCTCGCCCAGGATATGCTCGATGAATTCCTTCACCTCACGGCCCCGCTCGCCGATCAGCCCGACCACGATGATCTCGGCCTTGGTGAGGCGGGTCATCATGCCGAGCAGCACGCTCTTACCGACGCCGGTACCGGCGAACAGGCCCAGGCGCTGGCCACGCCCTACCGTCAACAAACCGTTGATGCTGCGGATCCCCACATCGAGGGGCTCACTGATGGGTTCGCGCTTGAGCGGGTTGATGGTCGGGCCGTCCATCGGCACCCAGTCCTCGGCGCGCATACGCCCCTTGCCGTCCAGGGCATTGCCCAGGCCGTCGAGCACCCGACCGAGCATGGACATGCCCATGGGCAGGCGGCCGGTGTCCGGTACCGGCACCACGCGGGCGCCAGGGGCGATGCCAGCGAGGCTGCCCACCGGCATGAGAAAGGTCTTGTCGCCATTGAAGCCCATTACCTCGGCTTCGACTTCCACCGGCTGATAGCCACCACCATTGATCAGTCGGCAGCGACTGCCCACGGCGGCGCGCAGGCCTTCGGCCTCCAGGGTCAGACCGACCATGCGCAGCAGGCGGCCCTCGATCACCGGCTGCTGCTCGACCCGAATGGCTTCGTCGTAACCGCTCAGCCGCCGCTCGAAGCTCAGACGTTCAAGACGCATGGGGCGTCTCCTCGATATCGATGTGCAGATCGGGGTCCTGGGGCTGGGTCGCCTGATGACGCTGCTGCTCGGCGAGCTGGGTCAGCGCCTGGGCCAGCCGCGTCTCGATACTGGCGTCGATGACACTGCTCTCGGTCTCGATCCGGCAACCGCCGGGCATGAGGGTCTCGTCCTCGAGGATACGCCAACTCTCCTCGTGACGATCGCGCAGGGCCTTCATCAGTTCGAAGTCCTGGGGGCTGACCTGGATGCGGATATTCTGGGCGCCCATGGGCAACAGCTTCAGGGCCGTACGCACCACCTGGCCCAGTTGGCTGGAGTCGAGCTTGAGCTCGCGCTGAATGACTTCGCGAGTGATATGCCGCACCAGCTGCACCATGCCGGCTTCCAGTGCCTGATCCTGCTCGCCGATGGGATCGAGCAGATGACTCATCAGGGTTTCCAGACTCGCCAGCCGCGCGGTGAGCGCCGCCTCGGCTTCCTGGCGGGCCTTGAGCTGACCGGCGTGGTAGCCGTCGCGCTCGCCGGTCACGAAGCCCTCGTTATAGGCTTCCTGACGAATCGCCTCCAGTTCTTCGAGGGTGATCGGCTGGACCTCTTCGACCGGGACCTCTTCGATCTGAGGCTCCGGCTGCGGTTCGGGTTCAGGAACCGCAGCCGCCGGAGCTTGCTCGGGCTCGTCGAAGCTGTCGAAGGCCGGCAGCCGCCAGACATCGACAGCCTCCAGATCCCGTGCCCTGATCAGATCGCTCGCCGATTCTTTGCTCATCACCTATCCGTCAGAAAACCGCTACTGACCGGACAATAGCAAAGCCCAGGCCAACCCCTGCATAGGGTCAGACCATTTCCTCGCCACCCTTGCCACCCAGCACGATCTCGCCGGCATCGGCCATGCGCCGGGCGACGGCGAGTACCTCTTTCTGCGCCCCTTCCACCTCGGATAGCCGTACCGGCCCCTTGGCTTCCAGGTCATCGCGCAGCAGCTCAGCGGCACGCTTGGACATGTTGCGGAAGAACTTCTCCTTGATGCCCTCGTCGGCGCCCTTGAGCGCCAGCACCAGGACATCGGACGATACCTCGCGGAGCAGGGCCTGGATGCCGCGGTCGTCCACGTCCGCCAGGTTGTCGAAGACGAACATCAGATCCTCGATCTGTCCCGACAGATCCTGATCCGCTTCGCGGATCGAATCCATCAGCGGTCCTTCGACCGAGCTGTCCAGGTAGTTCATGATGTCGGCCGCGCGCTTCACGCCGCCCAGCGCGGTACGAGTGGTGCTGGCGCTGCCGGAGAACTGCTTCTCCAGGATCAGGTTCAGCTCCTTGAGCGCCGCCGGTTGCACGGTATTCAGCGACGAGACGCGCAGGACGATGTCCAGGCGCACCTTGTGATCGAAATGGCCGAGTACCTCCGCCGCCTGGTCCGGATCCAGGTAGGCCACCACGATGGCCTGGATCTGCGGGTGCTCGTAGCGGATCACGTCCGCCACCGCTCGCGGCTCCATCCACTTCAGGCTGTCCAGGCCGCTGGTGTTGCCGCCCAGCAGGATCCGGTCGATCAGGCCACTGGCCTTGTCCTCGCCCAGTGCCTGGGTCAGCATCTTGCGGATATAGCCATCGGCGCCAACGCCCAGACTGGTCTGGTCGCCGACCACTTCGATGAAGTCGCCGAGCACCCGCTCGACCTGCTCACGGTTGACGTTGCGCATCTGGGCCATGGCGGTACCGACCTTCTGCACCTCCTTGGGCCCCATGTGCCGGAGGATCTGCGCAGCATCGGCCTCACCCAGCGACAGCAGGAAGATGGCTGCCTTCTCGACCTGGGTGAGTTGCGCGTCATTCGTCGCCATTGATCCAATCCTTCACTACCTGGGCAACACGGCCCGGATCATCGTTGACCAGCTGCTTGATGGCCGTCAGCTGGGCGTCGTAGCCCTCGCTGGGGCTGGGCAGCAGCAGCGGCGCCGGACCTGCCAGACTGACCTTGTCGTCGGCCAGATCGTCCGAGAGACCATCCAGCCCCCCGGCGCCGAGGGCACCGGCACCACCCGCCGCGGCCAGGGCGGCGGCGTCCTTGGCGTTGCCACCGGACAGATTCTTCAGCACTGGGCGCAACACCCCAAAGACTAGCACCAGGATGAACAGCACACCCAGCGCCTGCTTCACCACACCCCAGAACCAGGGCTGCTGATAGAAGGGAATGCTCTCGATCTCTTCCTGTTGTACCGGGGCGAAGGGCGCATTGATCACGCTCACGCTGTCGCCACGGCTGGCATCGAAGCCCACGGCATCCTGTACCAGACGAGTGAAGCGCGCCAGGTCTTCGGTGCTCCAGGGTTGATGGGTCACCTTGCCAGCCGCATCGACCTTGATCTGATCGTCGAGCACCACCGCGACGGAAAGCCGACGCAGACGGCCCTGCTGCTGACGGGTGTAGCTGACGCTGCGATCCAGCTCGTAGTTGCGCGTGTTCTGCTCACGCTTGTCGGTCGGGTACGGCAGGGTGGCCGGCAGGTTGGTCTTGCTGTCGTAGATGTATTGGTCGTTGGCATCACGCAGCGGCTGGCCCGGAGCGATGTAATTCGCACCGCCGCCACCACCCTGACCGGTCTTTTCCGGAGTCGAGGACGGCCCGGGCGGCTGGTTCGACAGCGCGCCCGGCACGCCCTGGGCGCCACCGCCGGAAGTCTGGCGCTGCTCGCTGTTCTGCTGCTCACTGCGCAGTGCCGGCTGGTCGGGGTTGAATTGCTCGGCCGTCGATTCCACGGCATTGAAATCGACGTCCGCCGCCACTTCCGCCTTGAAGCGACCGTTACCTACTACCGGCAGCATGATGTTCTGCACGCGCTGGGTCAGGGAGCTTTCCATCTTGTGGGTGTAGTCGAGCTGCTTGCCGGCGATCGACAGCTCGGACATGTTCTGCTGGTCGGACAGCAACTGCCCCTTCTGGTCGACGACGGTGACCTGGGACTTATCCAGGTTCGGCACGCTGGTGGCGACCAGGTTGATGATGGCCATGACCTGACCGGCATCCAGGGTACGGCCGGGATACATCTCGACCAGCACCGAGGCGCTCGGCTTGCGCTCGTCACGGACGAACACGGAGCTCTTCGGAATCGCCAGGTGCACCCGGGCGGCCTTGATGCCGTTGAGGCTGGAGATGGTGCGGGCCAGTTCGCCTTCCAGGCTGCGCCGGTAATTCGCCGCTTCCATGAACTGGCTGGTGCCCAGCGGCTGCTCCTTGTCCAGCAGCTCGAAGCCGACGTTGCCGTCCGAGGGGGTTATACCGGCAGCCGCCATCTTCATGCGGGCACGACCGAGGTCGTCGGCCTTGACCAGCAAGGCGCCGGAATTCGGATCGACCTTGTAGCCGATGTCCGCCGCGCCCAGGGCCTGCAGCACCTGGTTGGCATCCAGGCCGTTCATGCTGGTGTACAGCGGCCGATAGTCGGGCTGCTGGGTCCAGAGCACCACGGCGAAACCCAGGGCGACACTGGCCGCCAGACCAATCAGCAGACCCAGCTGACGCAGCAGCGGCATTTCCGACAGGTTGTCGAGAAAGCTGAGGCCAAGAAGTGGCTTCTTGGGCTTTTCTTCCGCGTCGGGCTTGGCGGTGGGGACGGGTACGTTGGTAAGAGCGTCAGCCATTTTCTAGACCGTCCTCAAATCGACATTTGCATGATGTCTTGGTACGCCTGCACGAACTTATTGCGTACCTGGGTCAAGGCCTGCACGGACACGCTGGCCTTCTGGGAAGCGATCATGACTTGAGTGAGGTCGACGCCGCCCTGCCCCAGCTCGAAGGACTTGGCCAACTCGTTGGCGGTCTGCTGGGTTTCATTGACGGAGCCCACGGCCTTGCTGAGCATGTCGGCGAAGCTCGGGCCCTGAACCTGTTCGGTGCCGGCAGGCGCTGCCACGGCTTTCGACCGGGCCATGGCCTCGGTCTGCATGGAACGCATTTCCAGCATCAACCGATTGAACTCGACACCTTGAACCATTTGCTCTGCTCCTCTGGCACGGAAAGTTGACGCCGTACCCACTCGTGTCAGAGATAGAGCAATGCCTGTGCCAGATCCTAAAAATCCAGCTAAAACAATGGCTTGGTAAGAAGGTGCAGAGAGACGGTTAAAGTTTGCCGAAAATCAGTCGACGCTGAGCAGCTCGCGATTGCGTTGCAGCAGGGCCTTGCCGATGCCCTTGACTTCAAGCAGCTCGTCCACCGAGGCAAAGGCGCCATGAGCTTGGCGATGATCGACGATGGCCTGCGCCTTGACCGCGCCGATGCCCCGCAGCCGTTGCAGTGCAACGACATCGGCGACATTGATATTGAGCGGTGCCTGCAGGGTGCTGATAGTAGAAGCTTTGGTCGTGGCGCTCGCGACCGTTTCGCAGCCGAGCGCCCAGGGACTGAGCACGACCAACAGGATAACTGTCCATAGCAGTCTCATAGAGGAACCTCCTGTTCCACTGTTCGATCCAGCGAGCTTAAGTCGCCCTAACCGGCTGTCAACTCACCAAGGCTCCGGCCTGCTCCCGTTCGCTCTTGAGCGCCGTCAGCGTCTGTCTCACCCCCTGACGCCAATCGCTAGGGGCGATACCGAAGCGCCGCTCCAATTCACTGGAGTCCAGCATGGAATAGGCGGGCCGCTTGGCGAGGGTAGGAAATTCGGCGGTGGTGATACCGGTGATGAGCGGTGCGCGCTCCAATATGCCGACCTCCTGGCCTGCATCTATGATGTAGCGGGCGAAATCGCACCAGCTCAGGCCGCTGTCACCACCGAAGTGGTAGAGCCCGTAGGCCGCCTGCTCCGGACGCGACCGAACGCTTGCCGCGATCTGCAGCAGCGCATCGGCGATATGCCCGGCATAGGTGGGGCAACCCACCTGATCGCTCACCACCCGCAACTCGTCGCGGTCAGCCGCGAGGCGCAGCATGGTCTTGAGAAAGTTGTTGCAGTGCTCGCTGAACACCCAGGCCGTTCTCAAGACCACGGCGCGGGGGCAGGCGGACAGCACGCGATGCTCCCCTTCCAGCTTGGTCATGCCGTAGACACCGGACGGGCTGACCGGATCGTCGATCCGGTAAGGCGCCGTCGCGGTACCGTCGAACACGTAGTCGGTGGAGAGGTGCAACAGGGCGATACCGGCAGCCCCACAGGCCTGGGCCAGGACCGCGGGACCCTCGATGTTTCCGCGGGCGGCGATCTCTGGCTCCTGTTCAGCCTTGTCGACCGCCGTGTAGGCGGCCGCATTGATCACCACGTCAGGCCTGAATCGCTCGAGATGGCTGGTTACCGAGCCTTCGTCAGCAATATCCAGAGTGGCACGTCCATGGGCCTCCCATGCCAGTTCTGAACATTGCAGCCGGTCAGTCAGACAGCGCCCGACCTGACCGTTCGCTCCGGTAACCAGTATCTTCATCTATACAGCTCCGCCAATCGAAGTCCTTGTGCATCTTTGGCGGACAGGATGGGATCCTTGACCCGCCAGTCGATATTCAGATCCGGATCATTCCAGATCAAAGATCCTTCATCAGAGGGATCGTAATAATCTGTGCACTTGTATTCAAAATCAGCGGTTTCAGACAGCACCACGAAGCCATGGGCGAGACCCGGCGGTATCCAGAGCTGGCGTTTGTTGTCCTCCGAGAGGATCTCGGCCACCACGTTGCCGAAGGTGGATGAACCCCGGCGGATGTCGACGGCCACGTCCAGCACTTCGCCGCGCACGACCCGCACCAGCTTGCCCTGGGGCTTGCTGCGCTGGAAATGCAGGCCGCGCAGGACGTTCTGCGCCGAACGCGAATGGTTGTCTTGGACGAACGGCAGGGTGATCCCCGCCTGCTGGGCATAACGATCCGCCTGGAAGGACTCCAGGAAGAACCCGCGCTCGTCACCGAAGACCTTGGGTTCGATCAGCTTAACGTCCGGGATCGCGGTATCGAAGACCTGCATCAGCCCTGCTCCTTGCACAGCCGCGCCAGGTACTGGCCGTACCCGGTCTTGCTAAGGGCCTCGGCCTGCAGCGCCATCTGCTCGCAGGTGATCCAGCCCTTCTGGAAGGCGATCTCTTCGAGACAGGCCACCTTCAGTCCCTGGCGCTTCTCGATGGTCTGCACGAAATGACCGGCTTCCAGCAGCGCATCGTGGGTACCGGTATCGAGCCAGGCGAAACCTCGACCCAGCAAGGAGACGTTCAGCGTGCCGCGACGCAGATACTCGTTGTTGACGTCGGTGATTTCCAGTTCGCCACGGGGCGAGGGCTTGATGTTGGCGGCGATGTCCAGCACGTCGTTGTCGTAGAAGTACAGCCCCGTTACCGCATAGCTGGACTTGGGCTTCTTCGGCTTCTCTTCGATACTCAAGGCCTTGCCCTGGTCATCGAACTCGACCACGCCGAAACGCTCGGGGTCGGCGACGTAGTAACCGAAGACCGTGGCGCCCTTCTCCTGGCTGGCCGCCTTGAGCAGCGTTTCGCTGAAGCGCTGGCCGTAGAAGATGTTATCGCCAAGCACCAGGCAGACATTGTCGTCGCCGACGAATTCGCGGCCGATGATGAAGGCCTGGGCCAAACCATCCGGACTGGGTTGTTCGGCGTAGCTCAGTTGCATGCCGAACTGGCTGCCGTCACCGAGCATGCGCTGGAAACCGGGCAGATCGGCCGGCGTGGAGATGACCAGCACTTCCCGGATACCGGCCAGCATCAGCACGGACAGCGGGTAGTAGATCATGGGCTTGTCGTAGATCGGCAGCGATTGCTTGGAAACGCCCAGGGTAATGGGATGCAAACGGGTACCGGAGCCACCGGCCAGCAGAATTCCCTTGTACTTGCTCATGGCAATCGTCCTCTGAAAATTGACTGTCGCTGTCGGTCGGACACGCCGTACGCGTGTCCGAGATCGGATCGTTAAACGGCTTCGCCGAGACGTTCGAGACGATAGGCACCGGACAGTACCCGCTGCCACCACTCTCGATTGTTCAGGTACCAGGTGACGGTCTTGCGCATACCGGTCTCGAAGGTCTCTTCCGGCGTCCAGCCCAGTTCGCGGCCGATCTTGCTGGCATCGATCGCGTATCTCATGTCATGACCGGGACGATCCTTGACGAAGGTGATGAGGTCGCGATAACGCTCGACACCGGCGGGTTTCTGCGGTTCCAGCTCTTCCAGCAGGTCGCAGATGGTCTCGACGACCTGCAGGTTGCGCTTCTCGTTGTGGCCACCGATGTTATAGGTCTCGCCGACCTCACCCTGGGTCACCACGGTGTACAGAGCCCGGGCATGGTCTTCGACGAACAGCCAGTCACGCACCTGCGAACCATCGCCGTAGACCGGCAGCGGCTTGCCGTGGATGGCATTGAGAATGACGTGGGGGATCAGCTTCTCGGGGAAGTGATAGGGGCCGTAGTTGTTCGAGCAGTTGGTCACCAGTACCGGCAGCCCGTAGGTCCGACCCCAGGCACGCACCAGGTGGTCGCTGCCGGCCTTGCTCGCGGAGTAGGGCGAGCTGGGCGCATAGGGAGTGGTCTCGGTGAAGAGATCATCGGTGCCATGCAGGTCACCATAGACCTCGTCGGTGGAAATGTGATGGAAACGGAACGCCGCCTTGGCTTCCGGCGCCAGGCCGTTCCAGTAGGCGCGGGTCACTTCCAGCATGACACCGGTACCCACCACGTTGGTCTGGATGAAGGCGGCAGGGCCTTCGATGGAGCGGTCCACGTGGGACTCGGCAGCCAGGTGCATCACCACGTCAGGTTGGAAGGCGGCGAACACCTTCTGCAGCGCGGAGAAGTCGCAGATGTCCACCTGGTGGAATTCGTAGCGTTCCGACGTCGATACGTCCGCCAGGGAATCCACGTTACCGGCGTACGTCAGCTTGTCGACGTTGGCAACCTTGCATTGGGTTTCGTTGATAAGAAAACGTACTACGGCGGAACCTATGAAACCCGCGCCACCCGTTACCAGTACCTTCATCCTGAATCCTGCCTATATCGATTTGCACATCATCCTGCCCGGACCTGTGGGCAAGACATCGGAGGACGGCGCAGCCATCCCTGGCCTGGGACGTCGGCCAACGCCGTACGCCCAAAGACCTGAGTTAAACATTGGCAAAAAAGGAAAGTTCAGCGGAATGGCGGGAGGTTGCCGCTTCTGTGCTCGGCTTCAAATACGCAGCTTGCGAAACCGGCGCGGCATCACTCGATGGATCTTTTGCCATGCAGCCAGTCGACGATGTCACCTTCGGGGCTGTAGCCGGCTACGGTATCGCGCAGCAACTGGCGCACCCGGACATAGTCACCTGCATCGATCGACCGGCTCAACTCGACGAGGGCGAGCCTGAAAGCGTCCCAGGCGAGGAAGTCTTCGCTGGCGCGCATGATCTTGGGATGAGAGGTGGGACTGACATCGTCACCGATGAGCAGCTCTTCATAGAGCTTTTCACCCGGGCGCAAGCCGGTGAATTCGATAGCCACATCGCCATGGGGATTGCTCGGCGAACGCACGCTGAGACCCGACAGCTTGATCATCTGCTCGGCCAGCTCCACGATCCGCACCGGCTCGCCCATGTCCAGCACGAAGACGTCACCGCCCTCACCCATCGCCCCGGCCTGGATGACCAGTTGCGCCGCCTCGGTGATGGTCATGAAGAAACGGGTGATCTTGGGATGGGTGACGGTGACCGGACCACCCTTGCGGATCTGGGTGCGGAATAAGGGGATAACCGAGCCGGAAGAACCCAGCACGTTGCCGAACCTCACCATGGTGAAACGGGTTCGATTGACCTGGTGGATGCCGTCGGTCTGCCCATGCAGCACGGGCGCCGCCTCGCGACTGAGCGCCTGCAGGATCATCTCGGCCAAGCGTTTGGTACTGCCCATGATGTTGGTGGGGCGTACCGCCTTGTCGGTGGAAATCAGGACGAAGCTGGTCACCCCGGCCTGGATGGCTGCCTGGGCGGCATTGAGCGTCCCCAGGACGTTATTGCCGAACCCCTCGGCGATGTTGTGCTCGACCATGGGCACATGCTTGTAGGCCGCCGCATGATAGACGGTAGCCACCTTCCAATGGCGCATGACCTGCAGCAGCAACGGCGCGTTGCGGATTGAGCCCAGGACGGGCACCAGGGTGACCGGCAGCGCTTCCCGTTGAATATAGGCGTCCAGCTCGCGATGGATGCTGTAGAGGTTGAATTCGGCGTGATCGAGCAAGATCAGGGTGAGGGGCTTCTGGCCAATGATCTGCCGACACAGCTCGGCACCGATGGACCCCCCTGCCCCCGTCACCATCACCACCTGTTGGGTAATGCAGCGCGCGAACAGCTCAGGGCGGGGAGCGACCGGATCGCGTCCCAGCAGGTCGGCGATATCCACTTCCTGAAGATCATCCACCTGCACCTTGCCGCAGGCCAGATCGCTGATTCGCGGTACGGTCCTGACATGTAGCGGGTAAGGCTCCAGCAGACTCAACACCTCACGGCGGCGCGACCGGGTAGCCGACGGAATGGCCAGGAGAATCTCCTCGGCACCGCTTTCATCGATCATCTGCTGGATGTGCTTAGGGGTATAGACCTTGAGACCGGCGATGATGCGGTTGGCAATGCTCTTGTCGTCATCGATGAAGGCGACTGGACGCATGGCCCGCCCCATGCGCAAGGCCGCGACCAATTGATTGCCCGCCGACCCTGCGCCATAGATGGCGACACGCGGCAGCTCATCCGGCTGCTTGATAAAGGGCACCGTGATGGCGCGATACCAGTCGCCCAGGAAGTACTGACGCAAGGCCAGGCGCAGACCACCGATCAGGATCAGGCTGACGATCCAGTAATTGAAGATCATCGAGCGCGGCACGATCTCCGGCAGATCGCGATACCAGTAGATGACCACGGACAACAACAGCGTCGACAGGGTGACGGCCTTGGCGATGGCGATCAGGGCATCGTTGCCCAGATAGCGCATTACCGCACGGTACATGCCGAAGCGAATGAACAGGGGAATGGCGATGGCCGGCGCGGTGAGGAACAACCAGGCGTGCCCGCTGAGTGGCTCGATCATCTGCATGGAGCCCAGTCGCAGATAGAATGCCAGCCACAGAGAGATCCAGATGAGCAGAAGATCCACCGCGACCTGGATGACCCTCTTCGTACGGCGATTCAGCTTGACCAGATGGTCACGCAACATATCAGTGTCCCTAATCCTCGAGTCCGCTGGACTGCGCAGCCGTAGCTACCTCATCGGTCCCAGCATTGTATCGAAGGGCCAGGCAAAGCAAGGGCCCATAGGCGAGCAATAAACCTAGTATGGCACCTAAATGTCCTACTCCCACCAGCAAAGCGATAGGTAACAGCCAGCACAGGTTGATAACCAGTACCGCCAGGGTCACTGAGCGATGCGTTCCATGTCGACGTGATGCCCACTGGTAGGCATGGGTACGATGGGCTTCGTAAGGCTTCTTGCCACGGCTCAGCCGCCGCAGCAAGGTCCAGGTCGCGTCCACGACGAAGACCGCCAGAAGGATCAGCCAGGCCCAGAACAGTGACAGTTGGGCCATGGCGGCTTGCAAGGACAGGACGCCCAGGATCAGGCCCAGGAATCCACTCCCCACGTCGCCCATGAAGATTCGTGCCGGTGGGAAATTCCAGAGCAGGAAACCACCGACGGCCGCAGCCAAGAGCAACGGCGCGCCCAATAGACCTGGATAGCCCGTCACCCCGTAGATCAGCGCCATGCCCAGGCAGGCGGTCAAGGCCTCGACCGCCGCGATACCATCGATGCCATCCATGAAATTGTAGAGATTCAGCAGCCAGACCAGATAGAACGCACCCAGCAGCAGAATCAGCCATGCGGGCAGCCCGGTCATACCGGCCAGGACGGTGGGCAGCACACCGTAGCCACCCAATCCCAGCAAGGCCACCAGCGCCGCCACGAAATGGCCGAGCAGCCGCCATCCGGCACCGACGTGGCGGTGATCATCGACGAAGCCCAGGGTCGCCACCAGCAACCCCGCTCCTACCAGCACGGCACAGGAAGACGTCTCGAGCAGCCCCAGCTTTTGCAGCACCAGGCAACCGAGCAGGAACACCACGACGAAGGCCAGTCCGCCCCCGCGAGGCGTCGGCACCTGGTGCGAGCTGCGCGCATTGGGCTCGTCGAGCAGACCGCCAGATAGGGCATAGCGGCGCAGCGCCGCCGTGCCCAGCCAGCTACCGCAAAGCGCAGCGACCAGCAGCACGAGCATCATGCCGAGGTCCCCATACGCGCCCGTTGCGCGCCCAACGCCCGCAGTGCAGTGCGGGCCGAAACCGGCGGCTGCCAGCCCAGCAGGCTCTTGGTGGGCTGGATGTCGACCTGCAACGATCCACAGAGTCGCTGAGCCACCTCGGCACGCCCCAGCAGACGTGCACACCCTTCGAGCCAACTGACGGGGATGGGGATCAGCCGGGCTTTCTTGCCCAGCCCATCCCCTAGTAGCTCGAGCAATTCGGCGGTGGAGACATCTTCGTCGTCACTGACCAGCAGGATGGCACCCGCCGCCTGGGGCGCCTCGACGCACAGGCTCAGGAGGTCGAGCAGATTTTCCACGGCCAGCAGGCTACGACGGTTATGCCTGACACCACCGAGCGGCAGCGGTACGCCGCGGGCCAGGGTATCCAGCAGCTTGGCCACATTGGCCTTCACCCCGGGACCATAGATCAGCGGCGGACGAACGATGACCACTTCCAGCCCGGTCTCGGCCATAAGCGCCAATAGTTGCTGCTCGGCTGCGGCTTTGGAGCGGGCATAGGCATCGGAAGGTTGGGGCTGATCGTCGGCGCGGAATGGACGCCCTGGAAGGGTCCAGTCGCCATTCACCTTGATACTGCTGACGAAGATGAAGCGGCGAACCCCTGCGGCCACGGCATCCTGCGCCAGCTTAAGGGTCGCCGCTCGATTCACCTCGTCATAGCGTCTTTCGCTGGCGACTCCTGGCACTTCACCCAGCTGATGCACGCGAGCGGCGAGATGGATGACGGTATCCACGCCTGATAAAGGCTGTGACCAGTCGGTATCGGCGGACAGCTCGCGGATAACCGTGGTAGACCCGCTCTGGAGCGTCGAGTCCGAAGACTGCCGATAGGCTGCAACTACCTGGCAACCCCTGTCACGCAAATGCTTGACCAGGGCCGTACCCACAAATCCACCCGCTCCCGTCACCAGAATCTTGCGTTCCATCAATACCGTGCGCCAATCCAGTCAGACAAGGGGCGCTCATGGTAAGACATTGCCCCGCAGGGGCCTAGCGATGCAAAAACAGCGGGTATAAAAAAGCCCACCAGCCAGAGGCTGATGGGCCAGAAAACGACTGCTGAGCGTTACAGGCTCTTGGCGGCCACCGGCACTTCGGCAGCCTGCATACGGGCTACCGGCTGAGCGACATAGTGGCGCGAAAAATTCTCGATGCGCTGGGCGGGCTGCAGGAAGAGCGCAACCAACCAGCTACCGGCCAGAGCGGCGACGGCGAGGAAAGGGTGACCGAGTTGCATGCTGGTGAAGCAGGCAGCGATACCGATCCAGATGAAAAGATAGTGGCGCATGACAACTTCCTCACTCGGAGTGGACTACGAGGTCACCCAAGACCTTATGTGAGCGAAGTCTCATACAAAAATCAGAACCCGTCTACAAAAATATCAAAAAGGCTTGACTTTTTTTGTAAACGTCAAAATTCCGATATGAATCTAAGCGGAAACGCTTTTTTGACGACAGCAGGAAAAATACGAAAATCAATAAAATCAGAAACTTGGCAAGCATCGACAAAGTGATAGCGGAAACAACGTCGGCTTTATGGCTCCAGCTCGTTGACCCTATCTCTTAGCTCTTTACCTGGCTTGAAGTGCGGTACGAACTTTCCATCCAACAGGACCGACTCTCCGGTCTTGGGATTGCGCCCGGTTCGCGGTGCACGATAGTGCAGGGAGAAGCTACCGAATCCCCTGATTTCGATGCGATCACCCGTGGAGAGCGCCTGAGCCATTTGCTCCAGCATGGTCTTGATCGCCAGTTCGACGTCCCTGGACGACAACTGCCCCTGGTAGGAAACGATGCGCTCGATCAACTCCGACTTGGTCATGGATTTTTCCTTCGTTATCAAGCGGCTAGATCACCTCTGAGAACTTTTAGCACGCTGACCGATTTTTGAAAAGTCAAGCCAGCAGCTTTTGCCCCTACCAACTTTTTGCGCTTCGTAGCGATCAACCGTGTTTTTCGCAGGCAAAAAAAAGCGACCCCGAAGGGTCGCCTTTCTTCAAGCTCGAACTTAGTTCTGGCTTTCCATCTGCGCCTTGATAAGGTCGCCGATGGTGGTGGGGCCAGCAGCAGGCTCTTGCTTGCTACGCAGGGAGCTCATGGCTTCCTTCTCGTCGTCGACGTCCTTGGACTTGACGGAGAGGCTGATCACGCGGCTCTTGCGATCGATGCTGATGATCTTGGCTTCGACTTCGTCGCCTTCCTTCAGCACGTTACGGGCGTCTTCGACGCGATCACGGCTGATTTCGGACGCCTTCAGGACGCCTTCGATCTCGTTGCCCAGGCTGATGACAGCGCCCTTGGCATCGACTTCCTTGACGGTACCGCGCACGATGGTGCCTTTCTCGTTCAGGGAGGCGTAGTTGGAGAACGGATCGTCTTCCAGCTGCTTGATACCCAGGGAGATGCGCTCGCGCTCGGGGTCGACCGACAGGATCACGGTGTCCAGCTCGTCACCCTTCTTGAAGCGACGCACGGCTTCTTCGCCGGTTTCGTTCCAGGAGATGTCGGACAGGTGTACCAGGCCGTCGATGCCGCCTTCCAGACCAATGAAGATACCGAAATCGGTGATCGATTTGATGGTGCCGGAGATGCGGTCGCCCTTGTTGAACTGACCCGAGAACTCTTCCCACGGGTTAGCGCGGCACTGCTTGATGCCCAGGGAGATACGACGACGCTCTTCGTCGATATCCAGGACCATGACTTCCACTTCGTCGCCGACCTGAACGACCTTGGACGGGTGGATGTTCTTGTTGGTCCAGTCCATTTCGGACACGTGCACCAGGCCTTCCACGCCCTCTTCCAGCTCGGCGAAGCAGCCGTAGTCGGTGAGGTTGGTGACACGCGCCTGAACGCGGGTGCCTTCCGGGTAACGGGCCTTGATGGCGACCCACGGATCTTCGCCCAGCTGCTTCAGACCCAGGGAGACGCGGTTGCGCTCGCGGTCGAACTTCAGCACCTTGACGTCGATCTCGTCGCCGACGTTGACGATTTCCGACGGATGCTTGATGCGCTTCCAGGCCATGTCGGTGATGTGCAGCAGGCCGTCTACGCCGCCCAGGTCGACGAACGCACCGTAGTCGGTGAGGTTCTTGACGATACCCTTGACTTGCTGGCCTTCCTGCAGGGATTCCAGCAGAGCTTCACGCTCGGCGCTATTCTCGGCTTCCAGGACGCTACGACGGGAAACGACAACGTTGTTGCGCTTCTGGTCCAGCTTGATGACCTTGAACTCGAGTTCCTTGCCTTCCAGGTGAGTGGTGTCACGCACCGGACGGACGTCGACCAGGGAGCCCGGCAGGAACGCGCGGATACCGCTGACGTCGACGGTGAAACCGCCCTTGACCTTGCCGTTGATGACACCCTTGACCACTTCGTCGGCGCTGAACGCTGCTTCCAGGACCAGCCAGGACTCGGCGCGCTTGGCCTTTTCGCGAGACACTTTGGTTTCGCCGAAACCGTCTTCAACGGCATCCAGGGCCACGTGGACTTCGTCGCCCACGTTGATGGTCAGCTCGCCTTGTTCGTTGTAGAACTGCTCGAGCGGAACCAGGCCTTCGGATTTCAGGCCGGTGTCGACCACAACCCAGTCACCATCGATGGACACCACGGTACCCGTGATGATGGCACCCGGTTGCATGTCGAGGGATTTCAGACTTTCTTCAAAGAGTTCTGCGAAGCTTTCGCTCATGTTTATACCTGTTGTATGGATACCCGATGTATCCGGCTACCGCATGACCAGCCCATGCGGGGTGAGTGGTTACCATCCGGCTACCGGGATGCGACTGGTTCCCGGCAGCTTTCACCGACGACTCGGATGAGTCTCGGCCTTCATCCCGCCAGGTCGCGCTCGGCGGCCAAGGTCAGGATGCGTTCCAATACCTGTTGTATGGAGAGATGCGTGGAATCCAGCACGACGGCATCGTCGGCGGGCTTGAGCGGAGCGACGCTACGCTGACTATCGCGGGCGTCCCGCTCACGGATCTCTTCCAGGAGGGCAGGCAAGCTAACATTTTCGCCCTTCTGCTTCAACTGAAGATAGCGTCTCTGCGCCCTTTCCTCGGCACCGGCGGTCAGAAAGATCTTCAGCTCGGCGTCCGGAAACACCACGGTGCCCATGTCGCGACCGTCGGCCACCAGGCCGGGGGCTTCGCGGAAGGCCTGCTGGCGCTGCAACAGGGCGTCGCGTACGACCGGCAGGGTGGCGACCTGGGAGGCGCCGGCACCGACTTCCTCGGTGCGGATGACGTCGGTGACGTCTTCGCCTTCGAGGATGATGCGCTGGCCGTGTTCATGACCGGCGAGGAACTGGACGTCCAGATGGGCGGCCAGCAGCTTGAGCGATTCCTCGTTGGTGTAGTCGACCCCATGGTTGCGGGCGGCGAAGGCCAGCAGGCGATAGAGCGCACCAGAATCCAGCAGATTCCAGCCGAGCTGACGGGCGACCAGCGCCGCGAGGGTGCCCTTCCCCGAACCGCCGGGGCCATCGAGGGTGATGACGGGTGCGGTACTGCTCATGAGTGCCCCTCCGTAAGGGATTGATTGGCGGCGACTTGGGCGCCGGCCTGGGTACGGCTGGCGAGGATACGCCCGAAATATTCGCGCGCACCGCGCGCATGGGTCAGCACCTCCATGAGGAACTGACCATCGCCGGCCTGGATGGCGCCACGCAGCTCGTCGAGATCGGCGCGATAGGTATCCAGGGCCTGCAGCACGGCTTCGCGGTTGGCGATGAAGATGTCGTGCCACATGGTTGGATCGCTGCCGGCGATACGGGTGAAGTCGCGGAAGCCGCCAGCGGCGTAGTGGAATATCTCGCGGTTCTCGCTGCGCTTGGCCAACGAGTCCACCAGATTAAACGCCAACAGGTGCGGCAGATGGCTGGTGGCGGCGAGGACCTGGTCATGGTGCTCGACGGTCATGTGCTCGACGTCGGCGCCGATGGCGCGCCAGAGCCGGTCGACCTTGTCCAGATCGGCCGCCAAGGTCTCCTCCAGCGGAGTGAGGATGACTTTATGGCGATTGAACAAGGCCGCGTTGGCCGCCGTGACGCCACTGCGCTCGGAACCGGCGATGGGATGACCCGGCACGAAATGGAGCGCCTGGCCGGCGAAGGCCTGGCGGGCGGCGCGCACCACGTTGCCCTTGGCACTGCCGACATCGGTGAGGATGGCCGCACCCAGCGGCAGCGCCGCCAGCTCGGCGAGCACCCGTTCCATGGCCAGGATGGGCACGGCGAGCTGGATGACGTCGGCGCCCGGACAGGCCTCGGCCAGCTCGGCGACGCAGCGGTCGACCACGCCCAGTTCGACGGCCAGGCGCCGGGTCTCGGGATCGCGATCGATCCCCACCACTTCACGACAGAGACCACTGGCACGCGCGCCCTTGGCGAAGGAGCCGCCAATCAGGCCCAGGCCGACGACGACGAGGCGTTCGATCAGCGGAGTGGCCACTTCAGCCACGAGCCAGCACCTTGGTCAGCGCTGCCAGGAACCGGGCGTTTTCCGCTTCGGTGCCAATGGAGACGCGCAGGAAGGTGGGCATGCCATAGCCGGCGACGGGGCGCACGATGACACCCTCTTGCAGCAGGCCCAGGTTGATCGGCGCGGCGTCACGGCCCAGGTCGACGGCGATGAAATTGCCGCGCGAGGGAATCCATTTGAGGTCCAGCTCGCGGAAGCCGGCTTCCAATTGGGCCATGCCGGCATCGTTCAAGGCGCGACTGCGGGCCAGGTAGTCGCTGTCGGCCAGGGCGGCGCAGGCGGCGGCCTGGGCTAGGCTGTTGACGTTGAACGGCTGGCGTACGCGATTGAGGACGTCGGCCACGGTCGGCGAGGAGAAGGCGTAGCCGACCCGCAGGGCGGCCAAGCCGTAGGCCTTGGAGAAGGTCCGCGAGACGATCAGGTTCGGGTACTGCGCGAGGAAGGCCAGGCCATCCGGCAGCTCATCGCCTTCGGCGTATTCGATGTAGGCCTCGTCCAGCACCACCAGGACGTGCTCGGGGACGCGGGCGAGGAAGCGTGCCAGGGCCTCGCTGTCGAACCAGGTGCCGGTGGGATTGTTGGGGTTGGCGACGAAGACCACTCGGGTCTCGGCATCGATGGCGGCGAGCATGGCCTCGAGATCGTGACCATAGTCCTTGGCCGGCACGCTACGTCCCTCGGCGCCGATGGCCAGGGTCACCAGCGGATAGACGGCGAAGGCATGCTCGCTGAACACGGCGTTGTAGCCGGGTGCCAGATAGGCACGGGCGACCAGTTCGAGGATGTCGTTGGAACCATTGCCCAGGGTGATGCCGCTGGGGGCCACGCCGAAACGCTGGCTGAGGGCCTGCTTGAGGTCGAAGGCGTTGCCGTCGGGATAGCGGGTCAGCTCGGCCAGCTCGGCGCGGATGGCCTCGAGCGCCTTGGCACTGGGGCCGAGGGGATTCTCGTTGCTGGCGAGCTTGACGATGCTGGCGGGCGCGATGCCCAACTCGCGGGCCAGTTCATCGACGGGCTTGCCGGGCACGTAGGGCGAGAGTTTCTGTACGCCGGGAAGGGCTTGTGCCAGGAAATCGCAGCTCATGGAGACCTCTTCAACTTGCGATGACGACGGCCGCGGCCGCCGAAAATGGGCGCCATCTTAAAGCCAAGGCGGGTCGCGGACCAATCGAAGTTGCGCTGGCGCGACGGAAAGCCCCTAGCTGATGGCGCTGTAGCGACCGGGGCGATGGTTGATCGCCAGGGTCAGATTGAGGATGACGGCGCCAAGAATGGAGGTCAGGATCGCGCCTGGCTCCACGACGAACAGCGCCAGCAGGACGATCAGGCAATCGATGCCCATCTGGATCTTGCCGGCGCGCCAGCCGTAGCGATCCTGCAGGTAGAGCACGGCGATGTTGATGCCGCCCAGGCTGGCCCGGTGGCGAAACAGGATCAGCAGGCCGACGCCCATCAACACGCCACCGATCACCGCGGCATAGAGCGGCTGCAAGGCCTGGAAGGTCACCAGCCTGGGCGTCAGCTCGGTGAACAGCGAGACCAGGGTGACCGCGGCGAGGGTCCGCAGGGTGAAAGCCCAACCCAGGCGCTTCACCGCCAGCCAGTAGAACGGCAGATTGATGAGGAAGAAAGCCTGGCCGAAGGACAGCCGGGTGCCGTACTGGGCGAGAAACGCAAGGCCCGCCGTGCCGCCGGTGAGCAACTCGGCGTGACGATAGAGGTTGATCGCCAGGGCGATCATCAGCGTCGCGCTGAGGAGCGCCTGGACGTCTTCCAGCAGGGTATGGCGTTGCGGAGAAGCGGAAGTCATACGGCCATCCTGGCATGGGGAAAAGGCACGACCCCGGCGCGGGGTCGGCCGGGAGAGCGTCAGCCGAGTTCGGCCAGCAGCTTTTCCCACTCCTTGGTTTCCTTCTTGGACGGTGCACCCAGCAGCTCCACCGCCTGGCGCAGGCGGAAGCGGGTGAGGTCCGGGCCGAGGATTTCCATCGCATCCAGCACCGAGACCGAGCTAGCCTGGCCGGTGATGGCGGCGAACAGCAGCGGCATGACATCCCGCAGCTTGAGCTGCTGGTGCTCGGCGACGGTCTGGATCACCGCGGTGATGCGTTCCTTGTCCCAGGTGCGCAGGGCTTCGAGCTTCCACAGCAACAGTTGCATCACCAGCCGAACCTGGTCGGCGGAGAGCTTCTTGTGTTGGAACAGCGCGGGGTCCAGATTCAGGGCACCGCTGAAGAAGAAGCCGGCCAGCGGGGCGATCTGGCTGAAGGTCTCGACGCGCTGCTGGACCAGGGGCGCGATCTTGAGCAGGTACTCGGGATTGAGCGCCCACTGCTGCACCTCGGCGGCGAAGCGCTCGGGGCTCAGCTCGCGCAGCCACTGGCCGTTGAGCCAGGAGAGCTTTTCGACGTCGAAGATGGGGCCACCGAGGGACACGCGCTGGAGGTCGAAATGCTCGATCATCTCGGCCAGGGTGAACTTCTCGCGCTCGTCGGGCATGGACCAGCCCATGCGGCCGAGGTAGTTGAGCATGGCTTCGGGCAGGTAGCCCATGCGCTGGTAGAAGGTCACCGAGGTGGGATTCTTGCGCTTGGAGAGCTTGCTCTTGTCCGGGTTGCGCAGCAGCGGCATGTAGCACAGCTTGGGTTGTTCCCAGCCGAAGTATTCGTAGAGCTTTATCAGCTTGGGTGCCGAGGGCAGCCACTCTTCGCCGCGCAGGACGTGGGTGATGCCCATCAGGTGGTCGTCGACCACGTTGGCCAGGAAGTAGGTGGGCAGGCCATCGGCCTTCATCAGCACCTGCATGTCCATGCGATCCCAGGGGATCTCGACGTCACCGCGCAGAAGATCGGGCACGACGCAGACGCCCTCCTCCGGCACCTTCATGCGGATGACGTAGGGCTGGCCGGCGTCCAGGCGCTGCTGCACTTCTTCCGGGCTGAGGCGCAGGCCGCGACCGTCGTAGCGCGGGGTCTCGCCCCGCGCCTGCTGTTCGGCGCGCATCTGGTCGAGTTCTTCGGGCGTGGCGAAGCAGTAGAAGGCATGGCCCTTCTGCACCAGTTCGCGCGCGTACTGCCAGTAGATCTCGCCGCGCTCGCTCTGCCGATAGGGACCGTGGGGACCACCGACGTCCGGGCCCTCGTCCCACTCGATGCCCAGCCAGCGCAGGGCGTCGTAGATCTGCTGTTCGGATTCGCGGGTCGAGCGGACCTGGTCGGTATCCTCGATGCGCAGGATGAACTGACCGCCGTGCTGGCGGGCGAAGCAGAGGTTGAACAGGGCGATATAGGCGGTACCGACATGCGGGTCGCCAGTGGGCGACGGCGCGATGCGCGTGCGAACGGTGGTCATCGGCTTTCCTGAAGACACGGGAGGCTGCAAAGGCGGAATGGTAGCAGCGCCAGCCCTGGCGCTGCCAGTTGGAGCAGGCTTAGACCTGGACCAGGCGCTCGCGCAGGGCCTGGATCTCGTCCCGTAGCTGGGCGGCGGACTCGAATTGCAGGTCGCGCGCCAGTTGCAGCATCTTCTCTTCGAGTTGGCGGATACGCTTGCCGATCTCGCTGGGCGAGCGGAGTTCGGCGGCGTACTCGCCCTGCTCTTCGGCCACCTTGGCTGCTCGACGCTTGCCCTTGGCACCCGGGGCCGCGGCGCCTTCCATGATGTCGCGGATGTCCTTCTTGATGCCCTGGGGCACGATGCCGTGCTCTTCATTGAAGGCCAGCTGCTTGTTGCGGCGGCGCTCGGTCTCGTCGATGGCGCGCTGCATGGAGCCGGTGATGCTGTCGGCGTAGAGAATGGCCTTGCCATTGAGGTTACGCGCCGCCCGGCCGATGGTCTGGATCAGCGAGCGCTCGGAACGCAGGAAGCCTTCCTTGTCGGCGTCGAGCACGGCGACCAGGGACACCTCGGGCATGTCCAAGCCCTCACGCAAGAGGTTGATGCCCACCAGGACGTCGAAGGTACCCAAACGTAGGTCGCGGATGATTTCCACTCGCTCCACGGTGTCGATGTCCGAGTGCAGATAGCGCACCCGCACGTCGTGGTCGGCGAGGTAATCGGTGAGGTCCTCGGCCATGCGCTTGGTCAGGGTGGTGCAGAGCACCCGCTCCTCCTGGGCCACGCGCAGGCGGATTTCGGAGAGCAGGTCGTCCACCTGGGTGGTGGCCGGGCGGATCTCGATGATGGGGTCGACCAGGCCGGTGGGGCGCACCACCTGTTCGATGACGCGCCCGGCGTGCTCTTCCTCGTAGGGCCCCGGGGTGGCCGAAACGAAGATGGTCTGGGGCGCCCCGGCTTCCCACTCCTCGAACTTGAGCGGCCGGTTGTCCAGCGCCGAGGGTAGGCGGAAGCCGTATTCCACCAGGGTTTCCTTGCGCGAACGGTCGCCCTTGAACATGGCGCCGATCTGCGGAACGGTGACGTGGGATTCGTCGATCACCAGCAGGGCGTTGCTCGGCAGGTAGTCGTAGAGAGTCGGCGGCGGCTCACCCGGACCGCGACCGGAGAGGTAACGGCTGTAGTTCTCGATGCCGTTGCAATAACCCAGCTCGAGGATCATCTCCAGGTCGAAGCGGGTGCGCTGCTCCAGGCGCTGGGCTTCGAGCAGGCGATTCTGGCTGCGCAACCATTCCAGCCGGTCGGCCAGCTCCAGCTTGATGTTCTCGATGGCGCCCAGCAGGGTCTCGCGCGGCGTGGCGTAGTGGGTCTTGGGATAGAAGGTGAAGCGCGGCAGCTTGCGGATCACCTCGCCGGTGAGGGGATCGAAGGCCGACAGGCTTTCCACCTCGTCGTCGAAGAGTTCGACGCGTACCGCTTCCAGGTCGGATTCCGCCGGGAAGATGTCGATGACGTCGCCGCGTACGCGGAAGGTGGCCCGGGCGAATTCCATGTCGTTGCGACTGTATTGCAGCTCGGCCAGCCGGCGCAGGATGGTGCGCTGGTCGATTCGATCGCCACGATCCAGGTGCAGGACCATCTTCAGATAGGCCTCGGGACTGCCCAGGCCGTAGATGGAAGACACCGAGGCGACGATGATGGCGTCCTTGCGCTCCAGCAGGGCCTTGGTGGCGGACAGCCGCATCTGTTCGATGTGGTCGTTGATGGACGAGTCCTTCTCGATGAAGGTATCCGAAGACGGCACATAGGCTTCCGGCTGGTAGTAGTCGTAATAGGAGACGAAATACTCCACCGAGTTGTTCGGGAAGAACGCCTTGAACTCGCCATAGAGCTGGGCGGCCAGGGTCTTGTTCGGCGCCAGCACCATGGTCGGACGCTGTACCTGGGCGATGACGTTGGCGATGCTGAAGGTCTTGCCCGAGCCGGTCACGCCGAGCAGGGTCTGGTGCGACAGGCCCGCTTCCAGGCCTTCCACCATCTGGCGAATGGCTTCGGGCTGGTCGCCGGCCGGGGTGTAGCGGGTGGAGAGTTGGAATGCGGACATGGCTGCCTCAAGAGCACGAAAAATGCACGGACGCCACCGCGCTGACGCACGATCAGGGCGGTGTGGACGAGGAAAATGCTGGAGCGCTTTAAGTGAGGCCGCAAGCGCCCTTTTGCAATGCGCCATCGCCACCATACGTCAGGAACACTCGACTGAGGTCGGGTCGCGATGACGTCTGCAGGGGGCTATACTCCCTGACTCTTAGCATTCCGCCCTTCCCTTCACCCCTCATTCGAGCCCCTGCCCCATGAGTTTGTTCTCCGCCGTCGAAATGGCACCCCGCGACCCCATCCTTGGCCTTAACGAGGCCTACAACGCCGATGCCCGTCCGCACAAGGTCAATCTGGGCGTGGGGGTCTACTACGACGAGCAGGGCCGCATTCCGCTGTTGCGCGCCGTGGCCGAGGCCGAAAAGCAACGCGTGGCGGCCCAGGCACCGCGTGGCTATCTGCCCATCGAAGGCATCGCCGCCTACGACCAGGCCGTGCAGCACCTGCTGTTCGGCGCCGAGTCGAGCCTGGTGCGCGATGGCCGTGCCATCACCGTGCAGGCCGTGGGCGGCACCGGTGCCCTGAAGATCGGTGCCGATTTTCTCAAGCGCCTGCTGCCCGACGCCGTGGTCGCCATCAGCGATCCGAGCTGGGAAAACCACCGCGCCCTGTTCGAGGGTGCCGGCTTTCCCGTGCAGACCTACCGCTACTATGACGCCGCCAGCCATGGCCTGAATCGCGAAGGCTTCCTGGCCGACCTCGAGGCGCTGCCGGAGCGCTCGGTGGTGGTGCTGCACGCCTGCTGCCACAACCCCACCGGGGTGGACCTGCAGCCGGCCGACTGGCAGGCCGTGCTGGAGGTGGTCAAGACCCGCAACCTGGTGCCCTTCCTCGACATCGCCTACCAGGGCTTTGGCGACGGCATCGAGGAAGACGCCCAGGCCGTACGGCTGTTCGCCGATTCCGGCCTGACCTTCCTGGTCTCCAGCTCCTTCTCCAAGTCGTTCTCGCTGTACGGCGAGCGCGTGGGCGCCCTGACCCTGGTCAGCGAGAGCCGCGAGGAAAGCGCGCGGGTGCTGTCGCAGGTCAAGCGGGTGATCCGCACCAATTATTCCAACCCGCCGACCCATGGCGCCACCATCGTCGCCACGGTACTGGGCAGCCCCGAGCTGCGCGCCCTGTGGGAAACCGAGCTGGGCGAAATGCGCCAGCGCATCCGCACCATGCGTAATGCCCTGGTGGAAGGCCTGGCTGCCGCCGGCGCTCCTCGCGACTTCGCCTTCGTCAACGCCCAGCGCGGCATGTTCTCCTATTCCGGCCTCACCGCCGAGCAGGTCGAACGCCTGAAGACCGACTTCGGTATCTATGCGGTCAGCACTGGTCGCATCTGCGTGGCCGCGCTGAACGAGCGCAATCTGCCGTCGACCATCCAGGCCATCGCTGCGGTATTGAAGGGTTAAGGCGATGCGTTCGGCGGCACGCTTTTTCGGTGCCGCCAAGGCTTGACTTCCCGTTATCTATCAGTAAGATACGCCCCGTTGTTCCGCGATAGCTCAGTCGGTAGAGCAAATGACTGTTAATCATTGGGTCCCTGGTTCGAGTCCAGGTCGCGGAGCCAAAGTCTGAAAAAGCCCGTAGCGGGTAACCGCTACGGGCTTTTTTGCATGGGTCGGCAATGGCTTCCGGCTAAAGGGTCGATAACCCGCGCGGCGGCGAACCTTGGCGGTGAGCAGGAGCTCTGCGGAGAGCAAGCCGCTCGATCCACGAGCAATGACCTCCACACCCTGGGTACCCAGGCTAGACCAGACTCCCACCTATACAGGATTTTCACAACGCCTCTGCTAGAAACTCGCTGCTGAGGTGACCGCCGCCGGGGCCCTGCATCAAAGGTGCCGTCGAAACCGGCAAAGTCACCACTGAGGCTGCAATCCGCCCAAGCGAGGCGGCTTTGCATTAAGCTTCCGCCGCCGTTGTCTACCTCGCAGGTCAGAGCCTTGAATCCATCGTCCAGCCGTCATTGGATCAACGACGTCAGCAGCGCCATCAGGGCTCGGCAAAAGCTCGCCTATGGCCTTGCCATGCTGGCGTTCATCCTGGCCCTGCTGGCGCGCTTCGCCCTGGACGACTTCCTCTCCCAGGGCTTTCCCTACCTGACCTTCTTTCCTGCGGTCATCCTCACCACCTTCTTTTGCGGGACCGGCGCCGGCATTCTCTGCGCCATCCTCTCGGGACTCGCAGCCTGGTATTTCTTTATTCCGCCGCAGTGGTCATTCGTGATCAATGGCCAGGGCATGCTGGCAATGCTCCTCTATGTGTTCATCGTCAGCGTGGACATCGTGCTGATCCACTACATGCACACGGCGAGTGCTCGCCTGCGGGCCGAGCAAGAGGTGATCCACGGCCTCTACCAACAGCAGACGACGATGTTCCAGGAGCTGCAGCATCGGGTCGCCAACAATATCCAGTTCATCGCCTCGCTGCTGATGCTGCAGCAACTCAAGCTGCCGGGCGATAGCGAAGCCTCGCGAGCGCTGGAGGAAGCCCGCTCGCGCCTGGAAAGCATCTCGCGCATCCATCGCCGTCTGCACGATCCGGCCGACGCCGATCAGCCCGTGGCCCACCACCTGCACCTGCTGACCAGCGATCTGCTGGCCGCCACGGGGCTGAGCAACGTGTCCTGCACCATCAGCGCCGAACCGGTGAACTTCGATCTGCCGCGCCTGACCACCCTGTCGATGCTGGTGGCGGAGGTGGTGACCAACTCGCTCAAGCACGCCTTCGATGGCGATCAGCGTGGCCTGATCAGCATCAGCCTGGAACGGGTCGATGCCCAGCGTCTGCTGCTGCGCATTGCCGACAACGGTCGTGGCATGCCGCGGCACTTCAATCCGCGCACCAGCCAGCGTCTGGGCTTCAAGATCATCAATAGCCTGGCCGAGCAACTGGGGGGCGAGGCGCTGTTCAGCGGTGACCAGGGCACCGTGATCGAGGTCGAATTCGCGGCCTGACTCGGGCACATCCTATCGGGAATAAAAACCCTATATACTGCGCGGCTTTTCCGCCTAGGTGCCCGATCATGACCGCTCTGCCGCCCTGCCCCCACTGCGCTTCCGAATACACCTACGCGGACGGCGCCCAGTTGATCTGCCCGGAGTGCGCCCATGAGTGGACGCCGGGTGAGGCCGGTGCCGCCGACGAAGCCAAGGTGATCCGCGATGCCGTGGGCAACACCCTGCAGGACGGCGATACGGTCAGCGTGATCAAGGATCTCAAGGTCAAGGGCTCGTCGCTGGTGGTCAAGGTTGGTACCAAGGTGAAGAACATCCGCCTGGTCGATGGCGACCACGATATCGATTGCAAGATCGACGGCATCGGCGCGATGAAGCTCAAGTCGGAGTTCGTCAAGAAGGTCTGATCGTCACGGCGGGGTGTTCGCTGGCGGAGCTATGCCCTACCCTTGGGCCTCTATTGCCTCGCCAAGGATCTTTCATGTCTCGACGGTTTCTCCGCCCGGCCCTGTTTCTCGCGCCGCTGCTGCTCGCCGGCCAGGCCTTCGCCCAGTCGGCACCGCCGGCCCAGCAGCAGCCGCCGCAGCCTTCGGTTTCGGAAAAGTACGGTGACTGGCAGATGGTCTGCCACATCGCCCGTACCGCGGAGCGCTCCGTGCAGCTGTGCTCCATCACCCAGCAAAAGGACAGCCCTAAGGGCCAGCGCATGCTGGTCACCGAGCTGCGGCCCAATCGCGACGGGGTGGACGGTATTCTCGTCCTGCCCTTCGGTGTGGCCGTGACCAAGCCGATCTCGCTGCAGGTCGACAAGCGCAGCCCGGAGAGTCGTCCCTTCCAGACCTGCATCCCCCAGGGCTGCGTGGTGCCGGTGGAATTCGTCGGCGAGGCCTTCAAGCAGCTGCAGCGTGGCAGCCGCCTGACCGTGACCACCCCGGTCGCCAATGGCGAGACCGCCAGCGAAAGTCTGTCGCTCAAGGGCTTCTCCAAGGCCTACGACCGCGCCAAGGAACTGACCAAGCCGTTGTAAAGCGGTCAGTCCAAAGGCATGTCCGGCTGCTGAGCGGTGCCGCTTGCCGCGGCGCGCTCGACGGCCGCCACCAACGCCAGGGTGCGAGCCGCATCCTCGGCGCTCACCAGCGGCGCCTCTTCCCCCCGCGCGACGCGCACGAAGTGCTCCAGTTGCCGGCGCAAGGCTTCATCTGTGGCCGGCACCTGGCTCTGCGACGCCAAGGGCTGATGCCAACCGGTGCCCGGTTCGGCATAGCGCCAGAGGCGCAACTGCGGCACGCTCAGGGCGCCTTCGGTACCGGCGAACAGATAGCAGGGCTGGTCGGACTGGCGCGGATAGACCGGATTCTCGCCACTGGTGAGCTCCCAGCTCCAGGGCGCCGCGGCGCCGTCGCTGGCGGTGAGGCTGCCCAGGGCACCATTGTCGAATTGCAGATTGATCACCGCGCTGTCGGCATTGGCATAGCAGCGCAGGGCGTTTGTGGCGACGGTGGTGGCCGACCAGCACGGGCACCCGAGTGGCGCGTTGCGCTGCCAGCAGTCGGGCCACCTCCTCCGGCGTGGTCCCTATCGGTTTCTGCAGCAGCACGGGGATGCCCAACGCCAGGCAATCCAGGGCGGTGGCGACATGCAGGGCATTGGGATTAGCGACGATCACCGCCTCGGGTCGCACCCTGTCGAGTAGTTGGCGATGATCGCGGAAGGACGGTACCGCCCACTGCGCGGCCAACTCGGCCGCCGTCGGATCGGGATCGGCTAGGGCGCACAGCTGGGCACTGGAGACGTGCTGCAGATGGTGCAGATGCTGGCGCTCCATGTTGCCGGCACCGATGAGGGCGATGCGCAGGGCCGCGACCATGAGAGAACCCCTTGTTGTGGTTATCGAGGTCCATCGACTCTAAGGCGCACGCTACCGAACGCGTTACTGCACCGGCAGGAAGTTGATGAACAGCAGGCTCTGGGCGTAGTTGACGCCGATGCGCCGGTAGCGCTCGTCGAGCAACTGGGCGAGCAGATCCAGGCGGGCGACGATCTTGCCGAACTCGGTGGCGAAGCTGAGGTTGCTGCCCTCCTCCGAAATCTCATTGGCGAACAGCAAGGGCTCGCCCGCGGCATTCTTGCGTTGGCCGAGCAGCCAGGTGGCCTTCTCGATGTTGCGCGCGGCGTTGTTGACGAAGCGCGCATCGACCACGTCGGTGATATAGAACTCGGTGCGATTGCCATGGGCGGCGATCATCATGCTGCCGATGGCATAGATGAAGGCGCCGACCCGGTCGCCGTGGTAGTCGTCACCCAGGACGAAGCTCAGGGCCGCCACGTCCTTGCGTCCGCCCAGGGCCGGCAGGCTGCGGCGCTGCTCGATGGCCGTGCGGATCTCACGTTCGGCACTGGCGGCATCCGGCAGACCGGTCTTTTTCCACTCGGCCGGATTGCGCAGGTAGAGCTTGTTCATCAGCAGATAGAGGCTCTGCAGATTGGCCTGCATGGCGAGGGTGGCCAGGCGGTCGGAGCTGGTCTGCAGGAATTCGCTGGGCTTGGTCTTGCCGAATTGCTGGGCAATGTCCTGGGCAGTCTGGCTGGAGCAACCAGTCAGGCTCACGACGAGGCCAATCACACACCCGAGACGGGCGACGGCTGTGAAGGTAGAGGCAGGCATGGGGGCTTCGGCAGCTGAGGGCAGCCGAAGGGTAAGGCCTTCCTTGGCCGGCCTGCTGTGCGGCAGGCCAAGGAATGGGCTTTTCGGCGGTCAGCCGTTGCTAGGGAAAGCGAACTGCGAGGCCTCTTGGGCCTCGCGTTGCGGCCAGCGTTGAGTGATGGTCTTGCGGCGGGTGTAGAAGCGTACGCCGTCCGGGCCGTAGGCGTGGAGATCGCCGAACAGCGAGCGTTTCCAGCCGCCGAAGCTGTGGTAGGCCACCGGTACCGGCAGGGGTACGTTGATGCCGACCATGCCCACTTCGATCTGATCGGCGAACCGCCGGGCCGCTTCGCCGTCGCGGGTGAAGATGCAGGTGCCGTTGCCGTATTCGTGGGCATTGATCAGGGCGATGCCCTCGTCCAGGCTCTTGACCCGCACCACGCAGAGCACCGGGCCGAAGATCTCTTCCTGGTAGATGCGCATCTCCGGGGTGACCTGGTCGAACAGGCAGCCGCCGAGGAAGAAGCCTTCTGCATGATCGGCCACCTTGAGGCTGCGACCGTCCACCACCAACTTGGCGCCCGCGGCCACGCCATCGGCGACGTAGCCGGTGACCTTGTCCAGGTGCGCACTGGTAACCAGCGGGCCCATGTCCAGACCGCATTGGGTGCCGGGGCCGACCTTGAGCTTCTCGATCTCCGGCACCAGCCGGGCGATCAGGGCATCGGCGACCTGATCACCGACGCAGACCGCCACCGAGATGGCCATGCAGCGTTCGCCGCAGGAGCCGTAGGCGGCACCCATCAGCGCATTGACGGTGTTGCCGAGGTCGGCGTCGGGCATGACCACCGCATGGTTCTTGGCCCCGCCCAGGGCCTGGACGCGCTTGCCCTTGGCGGTGCCGCGGGCATAGATGTATTCGGCGATGGGGGTGGAGCCGACGAAGCTCAGCGCCTTGACCTCGGGGGCGTCGAGCAGGCCGTCCACGGCTTCCTTGTCGCCATGCACCACGTTGAGCACGCCCTTGGGCAGGCCGGCTTCCTCGAACAGCTGGGCGATGGCCAGGGTGGAGCTGGGATCCCGCTCGCTGGGCTTCAAGATGAAGGTGTTGCCGCAGGCGATGGCCAACGGATACATCCACAGCGGCACCATGGCCGGGAAGTTGAACGGGGTGATGCCGGCGACCACGCCCAGGGGCTGGAAGTCGGACCAGGTGTCGATGCTGGGGCCGGCGTTGCGGTTGTATTCGCCCTTGAGCAGCTCGGGGGCGGCGGTGGCGTATTCGACGTTCTCGATGCCACGGCGCAGTTCACCGGCGGCGTCTTCCAGGGTCTTGCCGTGTTCTTCGCTGATCAGCTGGACCAGGCGCGCTTCGTTGCTTTCCAGCAGTTGCTTGAAGCGGAACAGCACCTGGGCACGCTTGGCCGGTGGGGTGTTGCGCCAGGCCGGATAGGCGGCCTGGGCGGCGTCGATGGCCTGCTGCAGGGTGGCGGCATCGGCCAGGGGCACTTCGCGGATCACCGCGCCGGTGGAGGGGTTGTAGACCGGTGCGCGGCGGCTGCCACCGTCGACCAGTTGGCCGCCGATGAGATGCTTGAGGCTCATGAAGGGACTCCTTGTACGAGAGGCGGGCGCTCCGCAGCGGGAGCGCCGGAAAGGGGATCAGTCGAGGCGGTTGAGGACATCGCCGACGGCGGCGAAGACGCGATCCAGGTCCTCGATCTTGGCGTTGAAGGTGGGCCCGAATTGCAGGGTGTCGCCGCCGAAGCGGACATAGAAACCGGCCTTCCACAGGGCGATGCCGGCCTCGAAGGGACGGATCACCGCATCGCCATCGCGCGGGGCGAGCTGAAGAGCGCCGGCCAGGCCGCAGTTACGGATATCTACCACGTGCTTGGCACCCTTGAGGCCATGCAGCGAGGCTTCGAACTTGGGCGCCAGTTCGGCGGCCTGCTGCACCAGGTTTTCCCGCTCCAGCAGTTCCAGCGCCGCCAGGCCCGCGGCGCAGGCGACCGGGTGCGCCGAATAGGTGTAGCCATGGGGGAACTCGACCATGTGCTCGGGCGTGGCCTGGTTCATGAAGGTGTCGTAGATGGCGCTGCTGGCGATCACCGCGCCCAGGGGTACGGCGCCGTTGGTGACCTGCTTGGCCACGTTCATGAGGTCCGGCGTCACGCCGAAGAATTCGGCGCCGGTGTGGCGACCCATGCGGCCGAAGGCGGTGATGACCTCGTCGAAGATCAGCAGGATGTCGTGCTGGGTGCAGATCTCACGCAGGCGCTGCAGATAGCCCACCGGCGGCACGATCACCCCGGCCGAACCGGACATGGGCTCGACGATGACGGCGGCGATGTTGGAGGCGTCATGCAGCTCGATCAGCTTGAGCAGCTCGTTGGCCAGCTCGACGCCACCAGTCTCGGCCATGCCCTTGGTGAAGGCCAGGCCGGGTTGCAGGGTGTGCGGCAAGTGATCGACGTCCATGAAGGAGCCGTACAGCTTCCGGTTGCCACCGATGCCGCCCAGGCTGGTGCCGGCGATGTTGACGCCGTGGTAGCCACGGGCCCGGCCGATCAGCTTGGTCTTGGCCGGTTGGCCCTTGATGCGCCAGTAGGCGCGGGCCAGTTTGACCGAGGTGTCGGCGCTCTCGGAGCCCGAACCGGTGAAGAAGACGTGATCGAGGCCGGCCGGCGTCAGCTCGGCCATCTTCTCAGCCAGTTGGAAGGACAGCGGATGGCCGTACTGGAAGCCCGGCGAATAATCGAGGGTGCCCAGTTGGCGCGCCACGGCCTCCTGGATCTCCCGGCGCGAGTGACCGGCGCCGCAGGTCCAGAGGCCGGAGAGGCTGTCATAGATGCGCCGGCCCTGGTCGTCCGTCAGCCAACTGCCCTCGGCGGCCACTACGATACGCGGGTCCTTCTGGAAAGCGCGATTGGCAGTGAAGGGCATCCAGTGGGCGCGCAGGTTGAGCTGGGCAGCGACGGGTGGGGTAACGGTCAGCGGCTGATTCATGACGAGGGCTCGGGCGGGGACAGTGAATCCGCAGAGTGCGCCAGGTCTTGCGTGAGTTAAATGATTTTTTTCTTGCACTTACAGGCAAAAAAACTCAACAAAAGAGTGAAGTCCTTATGTGGGCTGCAGCAGTGGCTCCCTCTTTCCATGCCTGTGCACCTCTTGGAAAACACCCATGCGAGAGCGGTCGAGACGTCTGCTGCCACATCGTGGAAACATGCAGAAAAGAATAAAAATGAATGAAAATCAGTCACCTGCTTGAAACGTCTTAAGCTAACCACCCGCCGCTGTAGTCCCGTGGCGCCGAGGCCCCTCGCCTCACCTCTCTTCCCGGCGCGTAGTCCTGCCGGGCGCGGTAGCCTGTCCGCCGTCTCTGCCGCGTAGCCCATCCCATCCGCTGTTCGTGCCCGTGCCCCTCTCTCGAGGCGTAGCGCGTGGCTAGCCTATTCCTCAAGGAAATCTCCCCATGCTGATTCAGCTCAACTGGATCCGCGGCCTGGCGGCCGTTCTCATCGTGTTCCACCATATGACCGTGGGCAGCTACCAGACCACCGAACACCAGCAGCTCGCCCTGAATCTGCTGTCGCTGGAAACCACCTGTATCTTCGTCGCACTCTCGGGCTTCTTCTTTCGCTATAACCTCGGCAAGTACAGCTATCGGGTCTACCTGGGCAAGAAGCTGCAAAACGTCATCCTGCCCTATCTGCTGATCTCGATCCCCGCCGTGCTGCTCTATGTCTCCGGACTCAAGCAGGAGCACGAGTGGATCGACATGAATGCCTTCCATGACTGGCCGCCCTTCGCCCAGACCAGTCTGCTGCTGGCCACCGGCGCTCATCTAGGCCCGCTGTGGTTCATCCCGGCGCTGACGCTGATCTTCCTATTGGCGCCAGCCCTCGAATGGCTGGTTGAGCGTGGCCTGCTACCCGCCGCGACCCTGGTCGGCCTGCTCTATTTCCTGATTTCCGAGCGCCCGGCCAACGATGCCGATCCGCTGTTGGCGGCGCTGCATTTCCTGCCGATCTACCTGTGCGGCATGCTGGCCTGCGAGCAGCGCGAGCGTCTGCAACGGCCCCAGGCGCGCTACTGGTTGCTGGCCGCCCTACTGCTGCTGAGTGGCGCGGCGGTGCTGGACAGCGCCTTCTACGGCCTGCAGAAACTGACGCTGTGTCTGCTGCTGTTCGCCGTGTTCAGCCAGCAGATCGAGGCGCCAGGCCGTACCGAAGGTCGCCTGAAGAAGGGGATGGCCCTGCTCGGTGCCTACAGCTTCGCCATCTACTTCCTGCACGGCTATCTGGCTGGCGCCTATCGGGTACTGGGGCGCCTGCTGGGTGAGCAGAATTTCGCCCAGTACCTGGGTACCCGCCTCTGCCTGACGCTGATCACCTTGCTCGCCTGCATCGCCGCGGTCTGGGTGGTCAAGCAACTCGCCCGCCAGCGCAGCCGGGTACTGATCGGCGCCTGAGGTCGGTCGCTGGCGCCCATCCAGGCGGGGCCTTATGCTGACGCGCATTTGCGGTGGCAGTCATGAAGACGACGCGCAAGGCCCTGCTCGCCCAAGTCGGCGATTTCGAGATCCGTCTGCTTCGGCTGTTCAAGACGGTGGTGGAATGCGGCAGCTTCACCGCCGCCGAAGGCCGGCTGGGCATCACCCGCTCGGCCATCAGCCTGCATATGAACGATCTGGAGAAGCGCCTCGGCATGCGCCTCTGCCAACGTGGCCGCGCCGGTTTTTCCCTGACCGATGAAGGCCGTGAGGTGCTCAAGGCCAGTCAGTCGCTGTTCGCCGCCCTGGAGGGCTTTCGCAGCGAGGTCAACCAGTTGCACCAGCACCTGCGCGGCGAGCTGAATCTGGGCATCATCAACAACCTGGTCACCCAGCCGCGCATGCGCATCACCCATGCCCTGGCCGCCCTCAAGCGCGCGGCGCCGGGGGTGGTGGTGAACATCGGCATGACCCTGCCCGGCGAGATCGAGACCGGCGTGCTGGACGGCCATCTGCACCTGGGGGTGCTGCCGCTGATCAATGCCCTGGCCGGCCTGGACTACCTGCCGCTCTACGAGGAGCGCGCCTTGCTCTATTGCAGCCGCGCCCATCCGCTGTTCGCGGTGGCCGATGAAGCGCTGGACGAGCGCGTCCTGGCGGCCCAGGACGCGGTCGGGCCCAATCACCTGCTCAACCAGGACGGCCACGAACGTCATGCCGCGCTGAATTGCACCGCGCGTGCCTCGGATCGCGAAGGCGTGGCTTTTCTCATCCTCACGGGCTGCTATATCGGCTATCTGCCCGATCATGTCGCCCAGCCCTGGGTGGCGCAGGGCCAATTACGCGCCTTGAATCCCGAGCGTTTCCACTTCGACACCACCCTGGCCGCCGTCACCCGCAAGGGCCGGCGACCGAATCTGGTGCTGGAACGCTTTCTCGAAGCCCTGGCGGAAACGGTCTGAGCTGGTCTAGTTGGCGCTGCGGGTGGGGCGGACGACGATCTCGTTGACGTCCACATCATCCGGCTGCTCGATGGCATAGCGCACCGCCCGGGCGATGGCATCGGGCTGCAGGGCGATGGCGCGGTAGCTGTCCATCATCGCCCGCGCCGCAGGATCGCTGATGGTCGAGGCCAGTTCGCTTTCCACCACGCCCGGGTGGATGCAGGTGACGCGCAGATCGTCGCGCTCCTGGCGCAGCCCTTCGGAGATCGCCCGCACCGCGTGCTTGGTGGCGCAATAGACCGCCGCGGTGGGCACCACCGACAGGGCGCCGATGGAGCCCAGGTTGATGACGTGGCCGGCGCCGCGAGCGGTGAATTCCGGCAGCACTGCGGCGATACCGTTGAGCACGCCCTTGATGTTGACGTCGACCATCTGCATCCACTCCTCGGTCTTGAGCGACGCCAAGGGCGACAGCGGCATGATCCCGGCGTTGTTGACGATGACGTCCACCCGCCCCCAGCGCTCGCGGGCCGCCTCGGCGAAGGCGGCAACGTCGGCGGTATCGGTGACGTCCAATTGGCGGTAGGCGGCCTCGCCACCCGCGGCGTTGATCTCGGCCGCCAGGGCCTCCAGCCGTTCGCGGCGGCGCGCGCCGAGCAGCAGCTTGCAGCCGGCCGCGCCCAGTTCACGGGCGATGCCCGCGCCTATGCCGCTGGAGGCGCCGGTGATGAGTACGACCTTGTCGATAGCCATGCAGGAATCCTCTGTGATGGTTTGGAGCCCCTGAGCGGTAAGCCGCCTGCTACCTGCACCCCGGTACCAGGGAGGTAGCGGTCAAGGGTTGCCACCACCTTAGCCATCGCCCATTGTCGTGATAACTCCCCCATTCCTGACCGACGTGGTTAGCTGGACTTACCAATGCCAACCGATCTGAATCTACTCAAGGTCTTCGTCGTGGTGGCCACGGCCGAGAACTTCCGCGTGGCGGCCGATCGCCTGGGCGTCAGCCGCTCCGCGGTCAGCCAGGCCATCCGCCGGCTGGAAGACGAATTGGGCAGTTCCCTGGTGCAGCGCACCACCCGCAGCGTGCGCCTGACCGAAGCTGGCGAACGCCTGCATCGGCAGGTGGCTGGCCCCCTGTCTGGCCTGCTCGGCGCCCTGGACGAGGCGAGCCACGCCGGACCACCCCGGGGGCTGTTGCGGGTCGCGGTGACCTCCATCGCCGAGCGCTTTCTCGACGGGCCGCTGCTGGCGGGATTCGTCGAGGCCTATCCCGAGGTGACCCTGGACATCACCGTTACCGATGAGGAATTCGATATCGTCGCCCGCGGCTTCGACGCCGGGGTACGGCTGGGCGAGGTGATCGAGCAGGACATGATCGCCGTTGCGGTGACCGGCGAGCAGCGCGAGGTGGCGGTGGCGACGCCGGACTATTTCGCCCGCCATGGGCGTCCGGCCCATCCACGCGAATTGGCGGACCACCGCTGCATCGGCTGGCGCCCGTCACCGGAGGTGGCGCCCTGGCGCTGGGAGTTCAGCGAAGCGGGCCGCGCCTTCGATGTGGCGGTATCACCGCGGATCACCACCAACGACATGCTGCTGATGATCCGCACGGCGCTGGCCGGCGGTGGCATCACCTTCGGCATGGAGGACACCTTCCGGCCCTATCTGCAGCGCGGCGAGCTGGAACAGGTGCTGGAGGATTATCTGCCGCCCTTTCCGGGGTTCTATCTCTACTATCCGAGCCGGCACAACCTGGCGCCCAAGTTGCGGGCACTGGTGGAGCATGTACGGCGGTATCGGGAGGCGAACGGGGGATAGCGTTGGGAGGTGGGGCTGCCCTCTCCCCGGCCCTCTCCCCGAGGGAGAGGGGGCGTACCGCTTGAGCTCAGGCGTAGGGTGGAAAACGGCGCAGCCTTTTCCACAGGGGGCATAGGTTGGAGTCATGTCGCAGCTGTCGGGCTTCGGCGATGGGGCCGCCTCAACCCAACCTAGGGAATTCTGTAGGTTGGGCTGAGCGCCGCGAAGCCCAGCAGGCAAGGCACCTCAGCTCCCCAGAATCCACCGATCGATGGCCACGGCCACGCCGTCCTCCTGGTTGCTGGCGGTCACCTGGTCGGCGGCTTCGCGGACGGCCACCCCGGCCTGGCCCATGGCGATGGCCAGGCCCGCCTGGCGGAACATGGGCACGTCGTTGCTGCCGTCGCCGATGGCCGCCGTGCGCGCCACGGGTACGCCGGCGGCCTGGGCCAGTTCGATGAGGGCGTCGCCCTTGTTGGCCTTGGGGTGAGTGATGTCCAGGTAATAGAGCTGGGAGCGCAGCACCGTGGCGCCCTCCCCCAGCCGCTCGCCCAGCTCGCCCTCCAGGGCTTCGAGGCCCGCGTGATCGCTGCCGGCCGCGACGATCTTGTCGACCCGATCCAGGTAGGGTTCGAAGGACTCCACCACAGTCGGCCCGTAGCCCAGTGCCCGCGTCTCGCGGGGGACGTAGGGGCCCTGTGGATCGCGCGTCAGCCAGAGGTCGTCGGCGAACAGCCAGACCTCGAAGGCCTCGCGTTCCAGGCGCTCCAGCACCTGGCGCGTGACGTCTTCGGCGAGGCGATGAGCGCGGATCAGGGTGCCGTCCGCCTGCACCAGATTGCCGCCGTTGAACCCGGCCACCGGTTGCTGGATGCCCAGCCGCTGCACCAGCGGCAGCAGCGCCCGCGGCGGGCGGCTGCTGACCAGGGTGATGGCCTTGCCGGCCGCCTGCAGCCGCGCGACGGCGGCGATCACTGCTTCACTCAGACTCTTGTCGTCGCGGACCAGGGTACCGTCGATGTCCGATACCAGCAGGTCGATGGGGGTCAGGTCAGCGGATGCCATGAGTGGCCGTCCTTCTTCAGCAGTTCATCGGCGCCGGCAGGACCGGCACTCCCCGCGGCATAGCCTTCCACCTCGCCACCCTGTTTCCAGGCGTCGAGGAAGGGTTGCACCGCGCGCCAGCCATTCTCGATGTTGTCGGCGCGCTGGAACAGGGTCTGGTCGCCGATCAGGGAGTCATAGATCAGCGTTTCGTAACCCGTGGACGGCTGCATCTCGAAGAAATCCGAGTAGGCGAAGCCCATGCGGATGTTTTCCAGTTCCACCAGGGGCCCGGGGCGCTTGGCGTGGAAGTCGAACCACATACCTTCGTCGGGCTGGATCTGGATGATCAGGTAGTTGGGCCGCATGCGGTCGATCTTGGTGTCGCGGAACTGGGCATAGGGCGCGTGCTTGAAGCAGATGGCGATCTCGGTGTCCCGCGCGGTGAGCCGCTTGCCGGTGCGCAGGTAGAAGGGCACGCCAGCCCAGCGCCAGTTATCGACGAACAGCTTGAGCGCCACATAGGTCTCGGTCTGGCTTTCTGGATCGACCCGCTCTTCCTCGCGATAGCCCTTCACCGGTTTGCCGTTCAGGGTGCCGGCGGTGTATTGCCCGCGGACCGAATTTGCCAGGGCTTCTTCGGTGGTCTGGGGGCGGATGGCGCCGACCACCTTGGCCTTTTCGTCGCGCACCGAGGTGGCGTTGAAGGATGCCGGCGGCTCCATGGCGACCATGGCCAGTAGCTGGAACAGGTGGTTGGGCACCATGTCCCTCAGGGTGCCGGTCTTCTCGTAGAAGTCGCCGCGCGACTCCACGCCCACGGTCTCGGCCGCGGTGATCTGCACGTGGTCGATGTAGTGGTTGTTCCAGAAGGACTCGAACAGGGCGTTGGAGAACCGGCTGACCAGGATGTTCTGCACCGTCTCCTTGCCCAGGTAATGGTCGATCCGATAGATCTGCTTTTCATCCATGTTCGCCAACAGGCGCTGGTTGAGCGCCTGGGCGCTGGCTAGGTCGGCGCCGAAGGGTTTTTCCACCACCAGCCGGCGATAGGCGTCTTCGCGCTCTTCCAGCAGTCCGGCCTGACCCAGACGCTCGGCGACGTCGCCAAAGAAGCGCGCGGCGGTGGCGAGATAGAAGACGGCGTTATCGGTGTCGGCTTGGGCGATGCGCTCGCCGACCGCCTGGTAGGTGGCGTCTTCGAGGAAGTCGCCTTGCAGGTAGCGGATACGACCGCGCAGCCGACCCCAGAGATCGGCGTCCAGCGCCTCGTCGCGGGATTTGCCCTTGGCTTCGGCCTGGTCGCGGATGAAGGCTTCCAGCCGATCGGCGAAGCCTTCGTCGGTATTGGGGTTGTGGTCGACGCCGATGATCTGGGTACGGTCGTCGAGTAGCCCATCGCGCAGGAGGTTGTACAGCGAGGGGATCAGCAGCCGCTTGACCAGATCGCCGTTGGCACCGAACAGAAAGAGCGTAGCCGGCGGCGCGGTGGGAGCTTTCGTGCAGGAACGCCGCTCTTGAGCAGCGGTGTCGGGGGTGACGGCAGGAGACTCGGTCATGACAGGGCCTTAGCCACGAGGGCGGCGAGTGCCGTCCCCCGGGCGCGGCCCGTGGCCGCTCCACAGGGGAACGGCCGGGGTTTTATTGCGGGATTTCGACGTGGCCGCCGAAGCCGAATCTCATGGCCGACAGCAGTTTGTCGGCATAGGTGGCTTGCTGGCGGGAGCGGAAACGCGCATAGAGGGCGGCGGACAGCACGTTGACCGGCACCGCTTCTTCGATGGCTGCTTCGATGGTCCAGCGACCTTCGCCGCTGTCGGCCACCGAGCCGGAGAATTTCTCCAGGGCGACGTCACCAGCCAGCGCCTGGGCGGTCAGGTCCAGCAGCCAGGAGGACACCACGCTGCCACGGCGCCAGACTTCGGCGATGTCGGCCAGGTCCAGATCGAAGCGCTCGTCTTCCGGCAGCTTGTCGCTGTTCTTCATCTTGAGGATGTCGAAGCCCTCGGCATAGGCCTGCATTAGGCCGTACTCGATGCCGTTGTGCACCATCTTGACGAAGTGCCCGGAGCCGGCCGGGCCGGTGAAGATGTAGCCGCGCTCGGCACGCTCGTCCGGGGCGTTGCGGCCCTTGGTGCGCTCGATGCTGCCGTAGCCGGGGGCCAGGGCCTCGAAGATGGGTTCCAGGCGCTCGACGGCCTCGGACTTGCCACCGATCATCATGCAGTAGCCGCGCTCCAGGCCCCAGACGCCACCGGAGGTGCCGACGTCGACATAGTCGATGCCCTTCTCGGCCAGGCTCTTGGCGCGACGGATGTCGTCCTTGTAGTAGGTGTTGCCGCCATCGATGATGACGTCGCCGGGAGCCAGGCGGTCGGCCAGCTCGGCGATGGTCTGCTCGGTCGGCTCGCCAGCGGGCAGCATGACCCAGATGGCGCGGGGCTGCGCCAGGGCGGCGATGACGCCGTCCAGGCCGTCGGTGGCGATGGCGCCTTCCTTGCCGAGGCCGGCCACGGTTTCGGCACTGCGGTCGTAGACCGCGACTTCATGCCCATGCTTCATCAAACGCCGTGCGATGTTGCCGCCCATGCGGCCCAGTCCGATGATTCCCAATTGCATGCTGATGACTCCTTGAGGTCAGGCGACCGCCGCCTCGACCAGTTCGACGATTTGTTGCAGGCCAGCGTCTATGTCGCCGCCCTTGATATGCACACGCAGGTAGCGCCGTCCCCGTTCGGCCAGCACCTCGAGGTCGCCTTTGGCCTGGGCGGCCTCGACGACGCCAAAACTCAGGCTGCGCCCTGGAATCTCCAGGTCGTTCTGGGCATCGGCGGTAATCTGGATGAACACCCCCGAATTGGGGCCGCCCTTGTAGGCCTGCCCGGTGGAGTGCAGAAAACGCGGGCCGAAGCCACCGACGGTCGCTACGTGCTTGCTGTCGCGAATGCTATCACGCATGACGCTTAAGGCTTCCTGATGCAACGCATTGCGCTCGAGATAAGCCAGTACCGCCAGGTAGTCACCCGGCTGCAGGCGTGCCAGGTGCGCCTTGATGGCGGCCCGTGCGGTGTCCTGCCCTTGCAGGTCGGCATCGCCGAACAGGGCGAGATCGCCCTCCTCCAGCAGCGGCTGGTCACCGGCCAGGCGCCCTTCGCGCTCGTAGCCGTCGGTGAGGGCACGGGTCTTGACCTTGCTGGCCTCCACGTCGGGTTGATCGAAGGGATTGATGCCGATGACCGCGCCGGCCACCTCGGTAGCCACTTCCCAGCGGAAGAATTCCTGGCCGATCAGCTCGGCACGGGCCAGCCGGATGTCGACCACCGGGTGCCCCGCCGCGGCCAACGCCTGGAGCCGGGCCTCGCGCTCGGCGTCTTCCTCGCCGGCCAGCACCAGGCTGACGAACACCCGATCCGCGCCATAGACGTCCGGCTCGCCGAGCGGCTCTAAGTCCACCGGAATGATGCCCTTGCCCTGCTTGCCGGTGCTTTCGGCCAACAGTTGCTCCAACCAGGCACCCAGGCTGGCGACGCCGGGCGAGGCGATCAGGGTCACCTTGTCGCGGCCGGCGCGTACCGCCTCGCCCAGCACCACGCCCAGGCGGATGCCCGGGTTGATGGCCGGTGGCGCACTGGGGCTGCAAGCCAGCACCATGGGCTGAGTGATCTGGAAGAAGTCGACCACGGAATGCCCGAGCAAGGCCAGCGGCACCATGCCGAACACCGACAGCACCGAATAACGGCCGCCGATATGGGGATCGCCCTGGAAGATGGCGCGATACCCTTGGGCGGTGGCGCTGGCTTCGAGCTTGGACCCCGGATCGGTGATGGCGACGAAGCGCCGCTGTACCTCGGCCTCACCCAGCGCCCGCGCCACGGCTTGATGGAAATAGGCGCGCAGGATTTCCGGCTCCAGCGTAGAACCGGACTTGCTGGACACCAGGAACAAGGTCTTGCTCAGGTCCAGTTGCTCTTCCAGCGCGCTGATCTGCGCGGGATCGGTGGAATCCAGCACCTTGAGGGTGAGACCGCCGCTAGCGGTCCCCAGGGTATTGGCCAGCACCTCCGGCCCCAAGCTGGAGCCGCCCATGCCCAGCAGTACCACGGTATCCAGGCCTTCGCCGCGCACGGCCTCGGCCAGCGCCGTGAGCGCCGCGGGATCGGCCTGGCGGCCCTGGGCGGCGGCCAGCCAGCCCACCCATTGGTCTTCGTCGCGCCCGGTCCACAGCGAGGCATCGCCCTGCCAGAGGCGGCGGGACCAGCCTTCACGGCGGGCCTCGTCGAGACGGGCGTCGACGGCCTGTTGCAGCGCTTCCGGCAGACGATAGTCGGCGCCATTCAGGCGCTCGCCCAAGATATCCAGACGCTTCTGCCCTACCGCACCCAGCAAGGCATCGGCGGCATCCTCGAATTGGCGGGCGCCATCCTTGACCAGTTGCTTGGCGACGCCATCCAGGTCCAGGCCATGCGTGGCAGTGGCCTCTATCACCCGTTGCGCCGCCTCGACGTCGGTGCCCAGCATGGGCGCCACGGTGCCGTGGTCGCGGAAGGCATCCATGGTCTTGGGTGGCATGGTGTTGACGGTATCCGGCCCGATCAGTTGATCGACGTAGAGGGTATCGGGATAGGCCGGGTCCTTGGAGCCGGTGGAGGCCCACAGGAGGCGCTGCGGCCGCGCGCCCTTGGCTTCCAGCACCTTCCAGCGCGGCGACTGGATCAGCCGCAGGTAGTCCTGGTAGGCCAGCTTGGCGTTGGCGATGGCGATCTTGCCGCGCAGCGCCGCCAACTCGCCGTCACTGCCCTTGCGCTCGTCGATGCGCTTGTCCAGCACGCCATCCACCCGGCTAATGAAGAAACTCGCCACGCTGGCCAGCCGGGAGATGTCCTGCCCCCGGTGCAGCCGCGCTTCTAGACCGGAGATATAGGCCTCAGCCACCGCCATATAGGCGTTGCGATCGAACAGCAGGGTCACGTTGACGTTGATCCTCTCTTCGATCAGCTTGCGGATCGCCACCGCCCCTTCGGGCGTGCCGGGCACCTTGACCATCAGGTTGGGCCGCGCCACCGCCTGCCAGAGACGACGGGCCTCCTCCAAGGTGGCGCGGGTATCCAGCGCCAGATAGGGCGAGACTTCCAGGCTCACGTAGCCATCGCGACCGTCGAGCCGGTCATAGACCGGGCGCAGGATGTCGGCGGCCTGCTGGATGTCTTCGATGGCCAGGTGCTCGTAGACGTCCACCGGCTCGGCATCGGCCTTTTCCAGGAAAGCCTCGAGGCTGGCATCGTAGTCGCTGCCGTGCCCCATGGCCTTCTCGAAGATCGACGGATTGGAGGTGACACCGGTCAGGCCGTCCCGCTCGATCAGCGTCTGCAGCTCCCCGTTGGCGAGAAACTCGCGGCTGACGAAGTCGAGCCAGACCGCCTGGCCTTGCTCCGTCAGCTGTTTGAGTGGATTGCTCATTGGGCACTCCCGGAGCGTTGTGCCTGTTCCTTGGCCAGCTTGACCACGTTCTCCACGGTGTAGCCGTATTTGGCCTGCAGCTTGCCGATGGGGGCCGAGGCGCCGAAGGTGCTCATGGTCACCGAAGCGCCCTTGCGGCCGATGTAACGTTCCCAGCCCAGCGGGCCGGCCTGCTCGATGGCGACACGCCCCAGCACCTCGTCAGGCAGCACGGACTGCTTGTAGGCCTCGTCCTGCTCTTCGAACAGCTCCCAGCAGGGCATGGAGACGACCCGCGCCTTCACCCCTTCACCCTTGAGCTGCTCATAGGCCTGCATCGCCAGGCCCAGCTCGCTGCCGGTGGCCATGAGAATGACCTGGGGCTTGCCGCCTTCGGCGTCGGCGACCACATAGGCGCCCTGGGCGACGCCCTCGGCACTGGCGTACTTGCTGCGATCCAGGGTCGGCAGCGGCTGGCGCGACAGCACCATGCAGGAGGGTCGATTGGTCTGCTGCAGGGCGATCTTCCAGGCCTGCACCGCTTCGTTGGCATCGCCCGGACGCAGGGTCAGCAGACCCGGGGTAGCGCGTAGTTGGGCCAGGTGCTCGATGGGCTGGTGGGTAGGGCCGTCCTCGCCGACGCCAATGGAGTCGTGGGTGAAGACGAAGACCACCGGCAACTCCATGATCGACGCCAGCCGGATCGGCGGCTTCATGTAGTCGCTGAATACCAGGAAGGTGGCGGTGAAGCTGCGTAGGTAGCAGAGCGCCATGCCGTTGGCGATGGAGCCCATGGCGTGCTCGCGGATACCGAAGTGCATATTGCGCCCGGAGGACTCGCGGGCGGAGAAGCTGCCGGCGCCGTCGAACTTGAGGTTGGTCTTGGTGGATGGTGCCAGATCCGCAGCGCCCCCGATCAGCCAGGGGATGTGCTGGGCGAAGGCATTGAGCGCCTTGCCGCCGGATTCACGGGAGGCCACCCCCTTCGCATCGGGCTCGAAGCTGGGCAGTTGGGCATCCCAGCCATCCGGCATTTCGCCAGCGCGCATGCGCTGGAGTTCGTCCGCACGGGCGGGATCGTCCTGGCGCAGGCGGTCGAAGGCGCGATTCCAGTCTTCGTAGAGGCCGCTGGCACGCTCCAGCAGGGCGTCACGCAGGTGGTGGCGCGCTTCCTCGGGCACCAGGAAGTCGGCATCCTCGGGCCAGCCGTAGGCCTTCTTCGCCAGCTTGATCTCGTCCGCGCCCAGCGGCTCGCCGTGGGCGGCAGCGGTGTTCTGCTTGTTGGGCGCGCCATAGCCGATGAGGCTGTCGACCACGATCAGGGTCGGCTTGCCGGTATTGCCCTTGAAGCGATGCAGGGCGGCGGCCAAAGCCTCGGCATCATTGGCATCCTTGACGTGCAGGGTATGCCAGCCATAGCCGCGGAAGCGCTCGGCCACGTCTTCGCTGAAAGCAAGCTCGGTGTGGCCTTCGATGCTGATGGTGTTGTTGTCGTAGATCCAGCAGAGGTTATCCAGGCCCAGGTGACCGGCCACGGAAGCGGCCTCGCCGGAAACGCCCTCCATCATGTCGCCGTCGCCGCAGAGTACATAGACGTCATAGTCGAACAGGGTCACGCCCGGGCGGTTGAAGCGCGCCGCCAGCCACTTCTGCGCCAGCGCCATGCCGACGCTGTTGCCACAGCCTTGGCCCAGGGGACCGGTGGTGGTCTCGACCCCGGTGGTCATGCGGTATTCGGGATGGCCCGGGGTCTTGGAGTCCAGCTGACGGAATTGCTTGATGTCGTCGAGGCTGACCGCTTCCTTACCGGTGGCGGTACCGTGCTCGTCGATTTCCTTTACCCCCGCCAGGTGCAGCAGCGAATAGAGCAGCATGGAGGCGTGGCCGACCGAGAGCACGAAACGATCGCGGTTGGGCCAGTCCGGATGCTCGGGGTGGTAGCGCAGGAAGCGACTCCACAGCGTATGACCGACCGGAGCCAGGGCCATCGGCGTACCGGGATGCCCGGAGTTGGCCTTCTGTACCGCGTCCATGGACAGGGTACGGATGGTATTGATGGTCAGTTGGTCGGCATTGGAACTGGAAGGTGCGGTGGAACCCATGGCAAGCGTCCTCGTGCTGGCAGGCGCGCCACCCGCGACGAAAACGGTCCGACCGTCCTTGCAACCGTTGACACCGGGAGCAGCACCGAAAAGGTAAGCATCGCGCACTCGACGAGCCCTGCTCGTCACGGTAGAGGGGGCGGAATATCCTGCCGCGACCTCTTGCCGCACGCGCGAGTCCTTCTCTAGAACAATGCCGTGCCAGGTTGGTTCCGCAAGTTCTGTTAGTTGGCTAACAAAATTTTTGCTGGTCTAGCCAGCCAGCAGCAGCCGCTCTAGATCGAGCCCTGCATCGCGCATCTGCGCCAGCTTGTACCTGAGGGTGCGGGCACTGATGCCAAGGCGCTCGGCGGTCTCCTTACGCCGCCCCTGCTCCGCCCTGAGGGTCTCCAGGATGAGCTGGAATTCTCGCTCGCGCAGATCCTCGTCCAGGCCACGCCCCTCCTCCACGACGGGTAGCGGTTCCGCCAGGGAGACGGCGGGAGCAAGGGCGCCCAGGCCCGGCAGACCGGCGAGGCAGAAATCCTCCGGCTGGATGCTGGCACCCTGCTGCAGGATCAGCGCGCGTTGCACGGCGTTGTCCAGCTCGCGCACGTTGCCGGGCCAGGGATGGCTGCGCAGCAGGCGCTCGGCGGCACCGCCCAGCCTGGGGACGGGGCGTCCCTGGCGGGTGGCATGGGCCGCCAGCAGGCGCTCGGCCAGCGGCAGGATGTCGTCCGGGCGCTCGCGTAGCGGCGGCCAGCCCAAGGGAAACACCGACAACCGATAGTAGAGGTCCTCGCGGAAACGGCCGGCGGCGACCTCGCCTGCCAGATCGCGGTTGGTGGTGGCCAGCACCCGGATATCCAGCGCCAGCGACTTGCGTGCGCCCACCCGCTCGACTTCACGCTCCTGCAGCACCCGCAGCAACTTGGCCTGCAAGCCCAGGGGCATCTCGGAAATCTCGTCTAGCAACAGGGTACCACCCTGGGCCAGCTCGAACTTGCCCGGCTGGGCCGCCACGGCGCCGGTGAAGGCACCCTTCTCGTGGCCGAACAGGATGGCTTCGAGGAGGTTATCGGGAATGGCGGCGCAGTTGACCGCCACGAAGGGGCCGCTTGCCCGGGCCGACTGGTCGTGGATGAAGCGGGCCAGGACCTCCTTGCCGGTACCGGATTCGCCGGAGACAAGTACCGTGGAATCGCTCGCCGCTACTCGCCGCGCCAGGGCGAGCAACTGGCGACTGACTGGCGCCACAGCCACCGGTTGATCGGCTGGCACCTGTCCGGGAGCCGGACAGAGCCGCGCCACCAGATCCAGCAGCACCCGCGGCTCGAACGGCTTGACCAAATAGTCGGCCGCCCCGGCGCGCATGGCCTCGACTGCCCTTTCGATACTGCCGAAGGCGGTCATCAAGAGCACCGGCAAGGCCGGATCGCGCAAGCGGATGCTGGCCAGCAACTGATGGCCATCGATGCCCGGCATATTGACGTCGCTCACCACCAGGGCGAAAGACTCCTCCGCCAGCGCCAGCAGTGCGGCCTCGCCACTGTCCACGGCGCGGTAACTGTAGCCACCCAGTTCGAGGGTATCGGCCAGGGCTTCGCGCAGGGCGCGATCGTCTTCCACCAGGAGAATGGGCTGGGTCATGCCGGGGTCTCCTCGGTCTTCAAGAGGGGCAGGATAAAGGTCACCAGGGTGCCGCGGCCCAACCGCGAGCGCACAGTCAGCTGGCCGCCGTGGGCCTTGGCCATCGCCAGGGCCACGGGCAGTCCGAGACCGGTGCCGGTGGTCTTGGTACTGAGGAAGGGCTCACCCAGGCGCTGCTGGACCGCCGGGGGGATACCCGGGCCCGTGTCGCTGATCGCCAGTCGCAGCTCGGCGGCGCGACGATAGAGATGCACCTTGAGCTGTCCCGGTCGACCGCTACCCGCCATCGCCTGCAGGGCGTTATGGATGAGGTTCAGCGCCGCGCCCACCAGCATGTCGCGATTACAGGCGAGCAGACCGCTGCCGGCATCGTCCTGCCAACGGACCTGGCAGCCATCGAGATGAGGTGCTGCCGACTCGCGCAAGGCGGCGAACAGCGCGCTGGGCGTCAGCCGATCCGCCAACGGCAGTTCGCCGCGAGCGAACACCAGCATGTCGCGCACCTGATTTTCCAATTCGTGCAGCCGCTCCTTCAGGCGACTGGCGAAACGCTGCTGCTGCGCCACCGCCAGCCCGCCCTCCTCCAGATGACTGGCATAGAGCAAGGCCGCGGTCAGCGGCGTACGAATCTGGTGAGCGAGCGAGGCCATGGTCCGGCCGAGCGCGGACAGTCGCTCATGCCGTGCCAGCTCGCCTTGCAGGTGACGGGTTTCAGTAAGGTCGTTGAGCAGCACCAGTTGGCCCGGTTCACCGTCGAGCGAGCGGGTGGCGATGGAGACACGCCGACCGTCGCGCAGCGACACCTCGTGGCCGTCATCATGCCGCGGGGCGAAGGCCCGGGCGATCACCGCGCGCCACAGCTCGCCCACCAGCGGTTCGCCTAGCAGCGCTACCGCCACCGGATTGGCGTCTCGTACGCGACCGCCGCCATCCACCACCACGATCCCGGCGGGCAGCACATCGAGCAGATTCTGCAGGCGGCTGGCCAGGCGCTCCTTTTCCGCCAGCTCCTGCAGACGCTGGGCGGACACCCATTCCAGCTCGCCCTGCAGGGAATTCATCCGCGCTTCCAGCAGTTGGAAGGACTCGCTCAATTGACGCGACATCTGTCCCAGGGCTTCGCGGGCCTGCGCCGAGGCGGAAGCCTCCGCGACGGTCTCGGCAGGGACGGATGGAGAAAGGGCTTGCACAGGCATCGGCTCGGGCTCGCGACGGACAATTGACATTATCCGGGCTGGAGCAAGACCCATGCCGGGCTGGCACAACGGCGCTGGCGCGTGGAAAACGGCGCAGCGTTTTCCACGTGCAGAGCCCCAAAAACAAAGGTGGATGAGGCTGCGCCGTCATCCACCCTACCTCGAGCCAGCGTAGGTTGGGTTGAGACGGCATTATCGTCGAAGCCCAACAAGGCTGACCAAGTGGGATACCGTTGGGCTTCGCTACGCTCAGCCCAACCTACGACTCGCGTCAGATATCCTCGTCGAACTCGTCGTCGCGCCGACCCATGCCGTACTTGCGCATCTTCTCGACCAAGGTGGTCCGGCGGATGCGCAGACGCTCGGCGGCCCGCGCCACCACGCCACCGGCATCGTCCAATGCCTGCTGGATGAAGCTCTTTTCCAGATTGGCCAGGTAATCCTTGAGATCCAGGCCTTCGCTGGGCAACAGCGCCGAGGACGATACCTCGAGGGTGCCGATCCCGGCCATGGCCTCGCGCTCCTGCAATTCCTCACGCAGCGACTCCACCATGGGATCGGCTTCGTCCTCCACGTAGCGGAACTTGAGCGGCAGCTCGGCCACGCCGATCACCCCATAGGGATGCATGATCGCCATGCGCTCCACCAGGTTGGCCAGCTCGCGCACGTTGCCCGGCCATTCGTGACGACACAGCGACATGATGGCCGCCGAGTTGAAGCGAATGGAGCCACGCTTCTCGTGCTCCATCCGCGCGATCAACTCATTGATCAGCAGCGGGATGTCCTCGGCACGCTCGCGCAGGGGCGCCATGTCGATGGGAAAGACGTTGAGGCGGTAGTAGAGGTCTTCGCGGAAGGTGCCCGCGGCGATCATCTGCTCCAGGTTCTTGTGGGTCGCCGCGATGATGCGCACGTCCACGGTCTGGGTCTTGTTGCTGCCCACCCGCTCGTAGGTCCGCTCCTGCAGCACCCGTAGCAGCTTGACCTGCATGGGTAGCGGCATGTCACCGATCTCGTCGAGGAACAGGGTGCCTGTGTTGGCCAATTCGAAGCGGCCCGCGCGGCTGGTGATGGCGCCGGTGAAGGCGCCCTTTTCATGGCCGAACAGTTCGCTTTCCAGCAGCTCCGCCGGAATGGCGCCGCAGTTGACCGGCACGAAGGGCGCTTCGCGGCGCTTGGAGTGGAAGTGCAGATTGCGCGCTACCACCTCCTTGCCGGTGCCGGACTCGCCGAGGATGAGCACCGTGGCCTCGGTATCGGCCACCTGCTGCATCATCTTGCGCACCCCCTGGATGGCACGACTGGTACCCACCAGGCTGCGGAACAATTCCGGCTCACGCTGTCGACCACGATCGCGGGCCTGGTCGTACATCTCGCGATAGACCTGGGCCCGGTGCAGGGAATCGAGCAGCTTGTTGTAGGCAAGCGGATATTCGAGGGAGACCAGCACCCGGCGGCGCACATCGTCCGGCCACTCCGGTTGCGCCGTCTCGCCCAACAGTAGCAAGGGCACCATCTCATCCCAAGCCACGATTTGCTTGAGCAATTCGACGCTGTTGCCTCGGGTATCGACGCGCCCCACCAGCACGCAGCTGACCTGCCGGCTGCTGTCGAGGGTTTCCAGTGAGGATTGCCAATCGGAACTGGTACAGGCGAGATGAGCTTCGCCGAGAAAATCGAGAATGATCGAAACGGCCTGGCGCCGTTCGGCTTCATCGTCGATCAGAAGGATCTTGGTTTCACGCCACATGTCCCTGCCCCATCCGGCTTGTCGTTCGCTACGCAGGTGTCGCCTGCATCCAAGTGCCAACTGGTCGGCATCTTGCGCAAGTTAAGACAAATTGTGCGGTGGGGTCAATTTTATGGCGTTGGATTATCGAAACTTCGAAGCAGTGCCAGCGGAACGATAATCAACTAAAGAGTTGATAGACCTTCGCGGCCTGGCTGGACTTGTTGACCTTGGCCAATTCCTGGCCGGCGGCGTCCCGCTCTGCCTTGCAGGTATCGAGCATGGCGGCATACAGCGTCAGCAGCCGCTCGAGGCTGGCCCGCAGAGCCAGGGCTTCGTCACCGGTCGCGTACAGGGCCTCGTCGACGAACAGCCGGCAATCCAGATCCAGTTCGGCGATCCGTGTCCAGTCTCGCGCCTTGAGCGCAGCCGCCATCTGCTCGTAGACGAGCTCGACGCGTTCCACCGGGGTCTTTTGCATGGCGACGTTCATCGGTCGACTCCAGATCAGGGGGCGATGGCATCCCAGCCGGATTTGATCTCGCGGATCAGGCCGGATACTTCTTCGAGAATAGCAGGATCGTTCTCACGATTGGCTTCGCTGAGGCGACGAATCATGTAGTCGTACAGTCTATCCAGGTTGACGGCGATTTCACCGCCCTGCTCGAAATCCAGTACGTCCTTGAGACCCGCGACGATGGAAACCGCCTTGCCGATCAGCTCACCCTTTTCGGGCAACCAACCGCGCTCCAAAGCCCCCTGGGCCTTGGCCAGACGATCCAGCGCACCCTGCATGAGCATCTGAATCAGCTGATGCGGACTGGCTTCGAATACCTGCGCCTGCAGACCGACCTGCTGATATTGGCGCATGGCTGTCATTGCGTTCATGTCACGACCTCTGTGCGTTTCCGATACCTTCTTTATCGGTCGCACTGTGCAGAACTTGACGACTTTCTCGACTTAATTAGCCAAGCCCAGGCGATCAGCTCTTGTTGGCGAACGGCATGGCCGCCAGCTGTTGCGAGAGCGAGGACGCGGTGGTCGACAGCGACGAGTACAGCTGGTCCATGGTGTTGTACTGCTTGTAGAGCCGATCCGAGAGCGCCGTCATACGGGTGTTGAGCGCCGTGGTCTGGGCATCCACACTCTTGAGGGTATTGCTCAGGGAGGTGGAGCGTTGCTCGAGAATCCCATTGGTCATGGTATAGGGATCGAGCTTGCCCTTGAGGCGTGCCGCCAGGCCCTGGTCACCAGTGAAGAAGCCGGACAGGTCGCTGAAGTTGGAACTCACCATCTTGCTGAGCTTGGTGTCGTCGATGGCCAGGGTGCCATCCTTCTGGGTGGTGATGCCCAGGTCGGCCAGTGCCTTGACGGAGCCTGTTCCCTGCAGCGTACCCAGCTCGTTGCGGATGGTAGCCGTGAGCCCACGCGCCGTGGCATCTCCGACCAGTGCTGCGGCGATAGGGGCGCTGTTTTCCCCTACCGTCGTCACCGAGGTCTGGGTCTTGATCACGCCCATGAGCTTGTTGTACGAGTCGACGAACTTCTGGATGTTGCCCTTGACGCCGGACTCGTCCTGACTGACTCCCACGGTCATGGGGCTGCCCGCCGTGGTGGTGGCCTTCAGGGTGAAACTCAAGCCATCCACAGCATTGCTTACGGTATTAGAATCGCTGGTGATCTTGAGGCCGTCGATGGTCATCTGGGCGCTCTGGGCCTTGGTGAGCGTATGCGCAGCAGCGGGATCGCTGGAGTCGCTACCGCTTGCCTGGTAGGCCAGTTTGGTCAGGCTCTGAGTGCCCGAGCCATCATCGCCGCTTACAGATACCGAGATATCGTTGCCGTCGCCGGTCTTGGTGCTGCTGAGCACCAGGCGGGAGCCAGAGGTGTCGTTGACGATGTTGGCACTCAGGCCCTGACTCTGCCCCGCCTTGTTGATGGCGTCGCGGATGCCACTCAAGGTGTTGTTGCTGGCATCCACCTGGATATCGGCAAGGGAGGTATTGCCGACCTTGATGCTCAGCGTGCCCTTGCCGAAGGTGGTAGGAGAGGTAGTGCCGGAGCTGGAGGTAGAAGTCGCTGGCACGGCGGCCAGGGCCACCTTGCTGCTGCTGGCCAACCGACCGACTTCGACCTGGTAGCTGCCAATGCTGGCGCTGGAGCTGGCCGTGGCGGTGAGATAGTCGCTTTTCGACAACGTGACAGCACGCGCCTGGAAGCTGGTAGGGCTGTTGAGCGTGGTCAACGCGGTCTGGAATTCGCTGATGGCACTCTTCAAGGAACCTATGGCAGTAAGCTGCGCAGTCGCCTTGGTTTGGGTGCTATTGAGCTGATCCATCTTGGGCGCCTTTTCCGCCGCCACCATCTTGGTAACGATGGAATCGATATCCAGTCCCGAACCGCCAATCCCACTTATACCTGCCATTTCAGCTCTCCTCCGTCAACGTTACGTCGCCGTCCCTACTCCCGCTTATCCGATACAAGTTCCGCGCCAACTAGGCCTTGGCCTTGAACATCAGGCTGCGGACGTCATCCAGTTGCTTGGCCAGCTTGAGGACTTCCTCGCTGGGAATCTGCCGGATCAACTTGCCGGATTCACCGTCCAGTACTTTCACCACCATCTCGCCGGTGGAGTCATCGACACTGAAATCCAGGTTGCGATGTTCTTCCTGGAATTTGGTCTTGAGCTTGGACAGGGCGTCGTCGACATCTCCACCCTCCTCCGCCTTGACCTTGGTATCCGTAGCCGTAGCGGCTTGACGATCCTTCGGCGGCCGGAGCGAGGCGGCAGCCGAAGCCTCCGACGGAGTGGGATCCGAGCCAGATGCTACAGCCTGAGTCCCCGAATGAACGCCATAGGGGGTTACTGCCGAAAAACCCGCTGTTTTGACGATGTCCATAATAATGTCCTCGCAACGCATTAAAGGGAGAAGGGGCGTCCCCCTTCTCCCTGCCTAGACCGATGTTTCGTCTTACTGGAGCAGACTGAGCACCGATTGCGGCAATTGTTTGGCCTGGGCCAGGATCGCGGTACCGGCCTGTTGCAGCACCTGGTTCTTCGACAGGTTCGCGGTTTCCGCGGCGTAGTCGGTGTCTTTGATGCGGCTACGGGCGGAGGTGGCGTTCTCCGAGATGTTGGTCAGGTTGCTGATGGTGTTGTCGAAGCGGTTCTGTACCGCACCGAGATCGGCACGCTGGCTGTCGATGTTGGCCAGGGCCTGGTCGATCACCGACAGGGCTTTCTGCGCACCGTCAGCGGTGGAGATGTCGACGTCGGACACCTTGCTCAGCGCAGACTTGGTGGTACCGAAGATCGCCGTGGTATCACCGGTCATGGCGAAAGTGGTCGGTGAATCCAGCTTCACGTAGCCCATGGCGGACCCGCCACCGGCCCGCACGTCCACAGCGGTGCTGTAGGTACCGTCGGACTTCTGCGAGGCGACACTGATGGCACCTGCGGCGTTGCCGGTGTCGCTGCCGAAGGTGACGTTCTCGCCGGTGGCCGAGGTGATGGTGAGCTTCTTGGCCTGGCTGTCGTAGTTGGCGGTGACGCCCAGCTTGGCGGCGTTGGCGTTGATCTGGTCGGCCATGTCCTTGGTGCT
>NZ_SULM01000014.1 GCF_005250615.1 Pseudomonas rhizoryzae
ACCTCGGCCATGGTCTTGGGCGCTGGCTTACTGGCCAAATGCTTCGCGGTCGTGGTAGGCACCGTACTGGGCTGGATCGGCGCGGTGGTCGGCGATGCGATCCGCAAGTTCGCTCATCCTGATGCTGTCTTTACCAGCGGCGGGCTGCTGAGCCTGCTGTGGATCAAGATCTTCTGGCGAGTAGGACCACAACTGATTGGCTTGGTGTGCGGCGTGATGCTGGGCTGTGCGCTAGTGCTGCGTTGAGGGGACTTGGATATGAAGAAGTACCTGGCACTCCTCGCCTCTCTGCTGCTGATCAACGCGTGCTCGGACGAAAACTCCAAGATCCGCGGTGATTTTATAGCCGGCTGCATGAATGGGGGCTCGAGCAAGGCCGTATGTGCTTGCACATTCGAGAAGCTCGAAACGAAGTACAGCCCAGCAGAACTGCGAGGGATCAATCGCTTAACAGCACCGCCGGAATCTTTCCTAAGGGAAGCTTTTCAATCAGCACAAGCGTGCCGTATTCAGCACAACTGATCCCAATGCGCCATATACCGCTGCCCCTGCCAACAAATTAGCCTACGCATATAAGTCAAGACGTTCGAAACCTTAATGAGGAAGGGCTGCTCAAAGCAGCCCTTCCTCATTAAGAATGAACAATATTTTTATTTTTCTGTTCGGTGCCTTTTAGCATGCAGATATTCAAACTTAGACGATCTGAAAGCAGGTCCAATGACAAAAATTCAAGCCACCTCGAAGATCTGACAGAGGTTCCAGCCACTCTACTATTGGTCCGTCTTCGACATGCGAAATGGCAGTACGCCCCAATGGATTTGCCCAGGAAGCCAGGGTCAGCTCCTGGAGGTGTATGAGCACAGGCAAAGCCGGTACCGGGCACCGCGCCCCTACTTTACGAAACCGCTCCAGGCTAATTGTCAGTCCAGTCCTAAGCGCACCCCATCTGCACTGTGCGCTGCGCCACTCGCGCCTCACGTCGTTGCAGCAGGTTCAGCAATGGCGCAGTTATCAGGGTAGAGAACAGCGCCATGATCACGAGGATCGAGAACAGCTGTGCCGGCATCAAGCCCAGCTCATGGGCGATGTTCAACACCACCAACTCCATCAGCGCCCGGGTGTTGAGCAACACTCCGATCTTCAACGCCTCACGCCCCGCCATCCCCCCCAGCCGGGCGGCTAGCGCGCAGCTCAGGCCTTTGCTGGCACAGGCGCAGAACACCCAGAACAGACACCAGAGCAGGTCATCGGCCGTGCCGAGGGTGCCCAGGTCGATCTTCATGCCGGTGTAAAAGAAGAACACCGGCACCATGACGATATTGACCAGCGGGCGCATGCGCAGATCCCACTGCTCGCGCAGCACGTCACATCGGTACAGCGCGGTGCCGAGCACGAAACCGCCGACGATGGCGAACACGCCCAGACATGCAGTGATGACCGCCATGACGAAGACCGTGGCGACCACCAGGCCGAAACGCATGTCGCTCAACCCCTCGCCCGAGGGCGACTCACGCTGCAGCCAACGGTTCAGCCAGGGCGCCACCCCGCCATAGAACAGGCCGAGGAACAGGCCGACCGCGCCCACTTTCAACAGCGTGGCGGTGAAGCCTTCGCCGGCGCACACCACGATGACCAGCCCCAGCGCAATCCAGCCGATCAGGTCGTTGATGCCGGCAGCCGCTATGGCGGTCACTCCGGTCTCGCTACGTGCCATGCCGCGCTCGAGCAGAATGCGACCGAGAATAGGCAGGGCCGTGATGGAGAAGGAAATGCCGCACACCAGCATCAGCCCGGTCAAGTTCTCCACCGGCTGGTACTGAGTATAGAGATACGCGCAGGCCATCCCGGCCAGATAAGGCATTGGAATGCCCAGCACGGTGATCCAGCCCAGGGCACGCTTCAGTCGGCGCTCGCGCAGCAGGCCGAAGTCGAACTCCATGCCGATCTGGAACATCATCAGGATGATGCCCAACTGCGAGATCGCCGTGAGAATACCGCCCACCGAGCCGTTCAGAAACGCCCTGCCCTCGGGCCAGAACATGCCCATTAGGGTGCCGAGCACGATGCCGCCAGCGATCTCGCCGACCGCAAACGGCTGGCCATGACGCTGCGCCAGTCGCCCCGCTAGCTGGCTGCTGACGATGATGATCGCCAAAGCCCCTAGGAGCGTGACCAGTTGCTGTTCGTGATGATTCATGGCTGGACCTCCTAGTCCGAAAGAAGGGCAAGTTCGCCCAGCAGCCCGTCGAGGCCTTGTTTGAAGGAGTGCATGTGCGCCACGCCAGTGTCCGGGTTGCTGACCGCGACCCGCAGGTACTGACGCCCTTGCCAGTCCAAGATGCTGGGGTAGCCCAAGCCACGTTGCTGGCAGAGCTCCACCAGTTGCTGGACCTGCTGGTCGCTGGCCGCCCTTGGACGAAACGCCAGGACCGGCATCAGTCCCTGATCCGGCACCAGGCTGTAGCGCGTATCGGCCCGCACCTGCTCACGAAGGCTGGCGGCGGCGGCTGTCATGCCGCGCAACGTCTGGCGATAACCCTGTACGCCGAGGTGGCGCAGCAGGCACCACAGACCCAGGGAGCGAAACTGGCGGGTGCCGTACAGGTTCATCTTGAAGGTGTCGAGCTCTCCCTTCTCTTCCCAGTACGGCCCGCCTGACCAGAAGCTGCCCGCCAGCAGCTCGCCGTTGCGCACCAGCAGGCAGCCCACGCCAAAGGCAGCGAACATCCACTTGCAGGGGTCGAAGGTGATCGAGTCGGCCTCGTGCAGGCCGTACATCATGGCCCTGGCCTCGGGCAAGGCAGCCAAGGCCAGACCAGCGGCGGCATCGACGTGGAACCACAAGTCATGCTGGCGAGCACAGTCGGCAATCGCCTGCAAAGGGTCGATCGCGCCAGTGGCAGTGGTGCCCAGCATGCCGATCACGCACATCGGACTTAGGCCCTGGGCGATGTCCGCAGCCAATTGCGCAGTCAAGGCATCGACCTGCAGCACACCATGGCTGTCGACTTCCACCGAGACCAACACCTGCGGATCGAAGCCGAGCACATCCAGGGCCTTGGCCACCGAGAAGTGCCCTTCGCGTGACATGTACACCCGCGCCCGAGAGAACGGTATGTCATGTCCGACGCGAGCCTGCCAGTGCTCGCGTGCCAGCTTGAGGCCGATGAGGTTGGCCAAGGTACCGCCACCGGTGAAGATCCCTCCCGGCAGACGGCCCTGCACTGGCGGCAGGTCGAACAGCCCGCGCAACGCGTGCAACACCTCCGCTTCGATCATCGTCGCGCTCGGCCCCGCGCGCCAGGCGCCTGGGGTCTGGTTCAACGCGCTGCCGAGCAGGTCGCCGAGCACGGTGGCGGGGTGTGGCTTGGGCGAGATGTAGCCGAAATACTTCGGGTGGCTGACATTGCACAGCCCTGCGCTCATCAGTTCGATGGCCGCCGCCAGGGTGTCGCCCAGCGGTTGGCCGTCGACGGTCAACGGTTGCGGCGCGTTGATCCGCTCGGCGATGGCGTCGTGCGCGTGCCAGAGCGGGAAGCGCTCCGGCGCCACCTGCATGTCAGCGAAGAATTCCAGCACCTGGCGTCCGGCGCTCAACAGCGCCTGTGAGCGCCCATGCTGCAAGGGATCAATCACGCTCCACCCCCAAGGTCTCGACGTGCAGACGGATCTGACGCTGGATGCGCATGTGCCGCCCCAGTACAGCCTGCCGGTCTTCGCCGGCGATCAGGTAGTAGCAGTAGTGCGGCTGAGCCGAGTCGGGCATCGCCTGTACCCAGTCACCGGGCTCGGCCAGGATGATCCGCTCACACAACCCCGGCATGTCGTCGAACACCTCCAGCCCCTCGACCTCGCGCAGCACACCGCTGCGCTCGATCACCACGCCACCGAACAGCATCGCGCCCTGGGGCGGAGCTAGGGCCGGCAAGGCCGGAAGGCCGAGCAACTGCCCAGCCTGGGCGGCATGCACATCCAACCCGGTAAGGCGGCCGATCGCCTGCACAGTGAAACCGCCGCCTGGCCGCAACCCCGCCTCTAATACGCAGGGCACGCCCTGCCGGTAACGGATCTCGACGTGCGCGGCGCCCTGGGTCAGCCCCAGGCCCCGCGCCGCACGGATCGCCAACGCGCCCAGTTGGCGCTCCTCGTCACGATTGCCGGAGGTCGGCCAGACCGATGCCGATTCGGCGAAGTACGGCCCATGTCCGCCTTCCTTCTCCAGTACCGCTAGCACCAGATCCTCGCCGTCAGCCTGCAGCAGCACGTCGATACCGAACTCACGCCCTTCGCAGTAGGCCTGGGCAATCATGCGTAGGCTGCCGTGACCGTAGGCGAAGCGGTTGCGGTCCTTGAGTGGATCGACCGCGATGGACTGCGCGATGAGGCCTTCGAGCCTGGCCAGCGCAGCCTGGTACTGCCGCTCGTCAGCGACCGCGATGACCCCTTGGCTGTTCATCGAGTCACTGAGCTTGATCACCACGCGCTCGCCCAACTGCTCACGCACTCGTGCCCACGGCGCGTGCGCATCCAGGGGCAAGGTCGGCGGCACGACGATGCCCTGAGCCTCCCAGAGCAGCGCCGCCAGGTACTTGTTGCGGCTGGCGACTGCCGTGGCCACCGACATGCCCGCCAAGCCCAACTGCTCGGCCAGTTGCGCCGTCGCCAGCACGGTGCCTTCGTTGACCGGCAGCAAGGCATCGAGCGGCTGCCGCGCGTGGTAACCACGAACAGCATCGAACAACCCCTCGAGCGGCCACAGCGGCACATTAAGCACCGCCTCCACGGCAGGGTGCTCACGCCACGCCTCGCCGTTGCCGATCAGTACCACGCGCAAGCCCGCTGCGCCCAGGCCATCGAGCAGGCGTCGACCGGGATAGGCGTGAAGCACGCCTATGCGTTTTCCCTTCATTGCAATTCTCCTCAGAAGGACCCCGTGCGGGCGCCCGGGCGGCTTTCGAGCAGCGTCAGCACTTGCCCGCCGACCTGGCGCTGGGTGGCCTCGAACAGGTCGGTGGTCATGTTGTTGGTCCACAGCCGACCTCGCTGGGAGATCTCGTAGGCGTGCTCACCGTCGGCCAGCAGGCCGTGCTCGACCCAGCGCTCCAGCAACCGCGGGTCAATGGTCTGCAGCGCCTGGTGGTGGGCCTTGTCCAGTCGCAGGAACTTGGGAAACATCACCGCACCACGGTTTTCCGGACGCTCCAGCGCCAGCGAGCTCTTCTCGATGCTCGGCAGCCCTTGCTCGATCGCCTCCATGTAGCGGTTTACGTTGCTTTGCTTCATGTAGCTGAAACCATCGACGTAGCCGCGCGCCGAGGAGCCGACCGCCAGCGTCTCGGCGCGGTGCTCGCCACCACCGCCGCCCCACAGCAGGCGGAAGTACTCGCACACCTGATCCTTGCGGCTGTAGATCTGGTCGGCGACGTTGCGGTAGCCCGACTCTGCCAGGCGGTGGCGCAACTGTTCGAACATCGCAAGCATCAAGGTATCGCTGGGCTTGGGCGGAATGCTGCCCTCCTCCATCTGGCGCTTGAACTTGGGCGGGAAGGCGAAGTAGTGCAGGTTGTAGTAGTCGACGCTGTCGAAGCCGTCGTCGATCAGCCGCGCCAGGTCACGCTCCAGCGACACCAGAGTCTGCCCTGGCAAGTTGTACATCATGTCGACGTTGATCTCGTCGAAGCCGAAGCGCCGCCCCTGATCGCGCACATTGGCCACGTCATCCAGAGTCGCGGCGATATTGAAATGGTCGCGCAGCGACTGGTCATAGGTCTGAAGGCCGAAGCTGATACGCTGCACGCCATTGGCCTTGAGTACCTCCAGGCGATGCGGATCGCCAAGAGTCTTCGGCTCGCCCTCAAAAGTCCATTCGGCCTGCGGGTCGATGGTGAAACTCTGCCTGATGGTATCCATGATGCGTTGCAGCTGCCCAGGCGACAGCACCGAGGGCGAGCCGCCACCGAAGTAGATAGCGCGCAGCATCGAGGACTGGCCACGCACACTCGCCGCCTCGTTGCGAATGTCACGGCACAGCGCCTGGGTGTAACGCTCGTAGACCGAGGTGTCCTTGTCCACACGCACGTGGAACGGGCAGAAACGGCACATGTCCTGGCAGTAGGGTATGTGCACATAGAGCAGGGTTTCTATGCCGGCCGCCACCGGTTGCTGGAATACGCCTGGCAGTCGGGCATGCACCGCATCGCCGAGCAACGGATAGAAATAATAAGTCAGCGGATAGTAGGCCTCGTACATGCTCGCCCCCTAGCCCAGCAAACGGTTGGCGTTGTCTTGCAGCACGGCACGCAGTACCTGCTCGTCCAGACCCGCGCCGAGAATGCGCTGGCACACCGCCGAGTAGCTGCCGCTGACCGGCAGGTCCGAACCGAACAGCACCTTGTGGTGAATCTGCGGCCGGTCGTGCAGCCAGTCCGCCAGAACCTCTGGCGGCACCAGCGCGGTATCGAGGTAGACCCCCGGATAGCGCTCTGCCATTTCCAAGGCTTCGTCGTACCAGGTCGGCTTGCCGCCATGGGCGAACACCACGTTCAGCGTCGGGAAGGTTTCCACCAGGCGGCGATAGTCGCTGGGGCGAATATATTTCTGCTCGGTGTCGCGCTGGGCGGTCAGCCCGGTGTGATACATGATCGGCTGGCCGGCCTCGGCGCATTTCTCGTAGACCGCCATCATCGAGTCCAGGTACGGGTCGAAGTCGTGATCGGCTGGGTAGAATTTGTAGCCCTTGATGCCGCGCGCATGGTCCTTGTGCCATTCGGCGAGCGGATCGGGATGATGGTTGGGGTTGATGTTGCCGAACGGCACGAAGAACGGATCGTTGCCGCAGAACTCTAGAATCAGCTCACTATCGATGGAGAAGCTGGTGCCCGGCCCGCACTCGGCCAGGATCACCGCGCGCACCACGCCACAACCTTGCAGGTAAGCCTTGAGCGCGGCCGGGTCGGAAAAGATCTGGCGCACGTCGACACCCGGCTCGAAAGGAAACTTGGTCAGCAGGCCCTGGATGTCGTCGCGCAGCAGAGCGAACTTGCCGGCATGAATGTGAAAGTCAACGAAGTTCATTTCAAAAGTCCTTTTCAAAATGTCGGAACGGTCTGGAACAGGGACATGTAGTGAGGGGCGACACTGGCGTGCAGACGCTGTTCGAGGAACGCCAGCAGCGGCTCGACATGCTCGGGCTCGTGCCATTCGGCGGCCAGGTCCTCGATCACGTGGTGTTCGGCCAGCAGTTCACCGTCCTGGTAATGGCGCACGATCGGATGGAGGAAGTTGGAGTCCTCGGCGCGCTTGACGTTTTCTCGGCCGACGCGCTCGACGTTGAACGGGTTGTCGAACTTGCGCTGGCCGAACTCCAGGGTCAGGGTGAGGTATTCCTGCCCAGCGAAGCGCTCGGCGACCTGGAGCATGGTCAGTTCCTCGAAGAAGGTCAGCGTATGCTCCTTGCGGTCGAGCACCGCCACGTCCTGCAGATAGCCCGGTTGCTGCCAGAGCGCCGAGGAACGGTTGATTCGCGCCAGCAAACGCTCGCACAGCGCCTCGGTCTGCAACGCCAGCGTCTGGCTTGGCAGACCGATGCCTTCGTAGCGCTCATGCAGCAGGCGGCACAGGGTGCGCACGTTGTAGCGGAAACCATGGATGAATCCGGACATGTACTTCTTGTAGTCCAGGTACTGCATAAGGGTGCCGGCGAAATACAGGTCCGGTACGTTGGCGGACTGCCAGTCGGCACTCTGCACCGGCAGCCGGCCCTGGGTGCATAGCTGTGGGCGGCAGCTGTCGTCGAACAGCGAATCGTCGAAGCGGAAACCAGTGCAGGCAATGACCCGGTCGTACTCGATCATTTCCTGCTCGCCCTCGGCGTGCTGGTAGGCGAACCACGCTTTGTAGCGCTCGCCGTCGCGCTCGATACGCTGCAACTGGGCATCGAGCACAGCGTTCTGCGACTTGAGCTGGTAGGTATCGAGCAGGTTGTTGTTGACTGCCCGGACATGGCCTACATAGTGAGTCGACCAGGCCATGCGCAACGGGTTGGGGCTGGCCACGTGAATCATCGCGGCGTGCTCAATCAGCGCATCGGCGGTCTCGAACGCCGAGTTGCCCTTGCCCAGGATCAGCACTTTCTTGTTGGTCAGTGGCTCGGGATCGACATCCATGTCGGCATAATGCTCGGCGTGCTCGATGCCCTCGATGGCCGGCAGCCAGCCCAGGTGCACGCCGGTCGCCACGATCAGCACACGCGCATGCAGCTGCTCGCCGTTGCCCAAAGTGACGATGAAGTGCCCGTCACGCTTGACGTTGGTCACGGTGCAGCCGCTGCGCACGTTCAGTTGATGCTGCTCGGCGAAGCTCTTGAGGTAACGGGGCATGTCATCGGCGTCAGGGAAGTAGCGCCGACTGAAATCAGGGAAACGCTGGCTCGGCTGCTCGTCGCTGAGCAGCGAGTTCCAATCCCAGCGCAGGTTGATTTCCGGATCGTCGTAGCCGGTGTGGACCTTGTTGATGGAAATCAGCTTACGGTGCCGGGGGAAGCGCTTGAAGCTGGTTCCCGGCGCTTGGCCACTTTCGAGTATCAGGTAATCGCAGCCCTGTTCCTGCAGGCAGTAGCCTGCCTGCAAACCGGCCGGGCCAGCACCGATCACCAAGTATCCATACATCCTTGAGTTGGGCATTTCGATAACTCCATTTATTCATGGTCTGTGAATAACGGGCACGCGGCGTCGCTCAGCCATCGCCGGTTGGCGAAAGCTGTGTGCGCTCATCGAGTCGTTAAGTCAGTGTTAACGTGTTGTTGTAAACATCGGGCTCAAGGCCCCCGGGTGGGCTACACGAAGCCGATCACCGCATGCTTTTCGCCGCTGCCGCGGGTTACCTGGGTCCTGCTGAAACCGGCGGCGCGCAGTAGCGCCTCGAACTGCTCGGCGGTACGGTGCCGGCCACCGGTTTCCAGCAGCATGGCCAGGTCCTGCATCACGGCATTGAAGGGCGCCGCGCCCGAGGCCTCGAGCAGGCGGTCGAGCACCAACACCCGACCATTCTCCGGCAAGGCTTCGCGCACCCGGCGCAGCAGGGCGCACGACTGCTCATCGTCCCAGTCCGAGAGGATGAAGCCCAAGGCATAGGCCTGAGCCTTGGGCAACGGGCTGTCCCAGAAATCGCCGGCCACGAAACCGACCCGACCGAGCAGTTCCATGCTCTCGACACGCGCCAGGCAATGGCGCTCGACGGCGGGCAAGTCAAACACCGTCGCGCGCAAACCGGGGTGACGGCGAGCCGCGGCGATGGCGAAGGCCCCGACGCCGCCGCCCAGGTCGACAATGCTGTCGACTTCATCGAGCAGGCCAAGCCCTACGAGCTCTTCGGAAGGTTGGTGGCTAAGGCTCCACATGGCGTCATGAAACGCGCTGCCACGCTCCTCAGCCTCCAGATAGTCGAACGGTGCCTGGGCTTCCTGGGCCAATTGCGACCATTGCGCCTGGCCGCTAGCCAGCGCCGCATCCAGGTGCTCGAACAGCGGCTGGGTATTGTCGGCGAAATGCTCCAGCAACGGTCCCAGGAACTGAGGTGACGCCGGATCCAGCGAGCGCTGGGCCCCGGATGTCAGGACATAGCCGTACGCGCCGTGACCGACCAGGTTCCAGGCCATCGCGCCACCGAGCACGCGACGCAGGGTGTCCTGGTCAAGGTCCAAGCGTTGCGCCAGCGTGTCCAGTGCAACGCCGTCGGGGGCCGCCGCCAGTTCGCGATACAGGCCAAGACGATGGCCATGGAAGAGGATGCCACTGCCCATGAAGCCGTAAAGCGCCATGTTCACCGGATCCTGAGCGACGAGGGTGTCGAATGCCGTTTGCATGGGTAAAACCTCCTTGTTTCGGGGGCGCGAATTCAGGTGCCCAGTTCGAAGGTACCTTCGGCCAGTACCTGTCCATTGACTATCAGCTGTATCTGATGCGCACCGGGGTAATAACTACGCACCTGGTTGGTGGCGATGCCATGCTCGCGCTGCAGGCGCACGCTGCCCTGGGCCTGCTTCTTGCGCTTGCTCCACTTGAATACCCGGCGATTGGTCTGCCCGCGAGCACCGGGAGCGAGGATGGCGTAGTCGACCATCAGGCCATGTTCGCCCGCCCCTTCGACCTGGATATCGCAGTCCAGCGTGATGCTCTGGCCGGCCACGATGCTCGGCGGACTGACCTCGAAACGCTTAACCTTGACCGGTGTCGTGCGCAAATAGCCAAGCAGCTCGAGGGCCGCGGCGTTGCCCTGGCGCGTCAGAGTGCGCGCGGCGTGGCGTACCATCCACTGCCCCTGCTCGCTCGGCAGCTCGGCTTTCCAGCGGCTGAGCAGCTCGACCACCAACGCGGGATGATCCTTGCTGATGTCGTTGAGGTTGTTGGCCACCGAACGCCGCACATAAAGACTGGGATCGTCGCGCAGACGTTCGAGCAGCGGCAGGATCGGCGTCGGATCGAGCAGCAGCGAAGGCACACGTGAAGCCCAAGGCAGGCGCGGCCGAGTGCCTTCGCTGATCAGCCGGCGCACGTCGGAGCTGTCATCGTCTAGCCAGCCGGTCAGCACCGCCAGGGTCTGCTGCGGACAGGCCACCAGGTACGGGCGAATGGCGAACTCGCTGGTGAAGTGTCGGGTCACCTTGTGAATGGCCTGCATCGCCAGCTCGAAATCGTCCAGGCCACGGGTCTCGACGATATCGGCGATGACCCACACCGGGAACCCGCTCATGCGCCCCAAGCGCGTCTGGGGCACGGCATCGAGCATGCCCGTGAGCACCGGCACGGCTTCGTCGAACGACAGCCCCAGCCCGTGCCACAGCGCCTCGGCCAACGCCCGTACCCGGGCTTTCATTTCCAGGCCTTGCAGCTCGGTCGGCAGGGCCGCCTGGTAACGCTGGGCATCGAAGCCCGGCGCCAATGCCGCGGCGCGCAGGCCCAGCTCCTGGCACAGTGCTTGATCGAAATGATCCTTGAAGTCCATGTCCTTTCTCCGTGCCTGTCAGCGCCGGGCTTCCAGGCTACTTCTGTCGAAGGCAAGCGCGTCGTAGCCGTTGCCGAAGCGATAGTTGCTCCAGCGCATCAGTGTCTGTTTGCCGGTCTGGTGATTGACCATGCGCATCTGTCCGGCACGCCAGTAGCGCTCGCCATAGACCTGGTAGTCCTGGTAGGTCTGGGTCTTGAGCAGCGCGTTCTTGCGGTCGTAGTACTCGACTTTCAGAGGCCGGTAATGTGCCTTGTCCAGCCAGGTTACCTGACGCGTGTAGCCCGAGCGCGGATACGCCGGCACCATCTGCAAGCGGTACGCCTGCTGCCCTTCGACTTCCTCGTCGCCCAGGTACTCGTAGCTGTACTTGTCCAGCTCCCAACTGGCCATGTCCTCATAGGCGAACTCACTCCCCATGAACGGCCCGGACTTGTTCTCCGAGGCGATACGCTTGACCCTGCGAAGCGACGGGAAGTACTGCCACTGATCGTCTGACTGCAAGCTGTGGGCGTGGGTCAGCAGGGTCGTACCGCGCACATCCGCCGGGCTGAGAAATCGCGCCAGGCTCTTGTCGCCATCGCCCTGCACTTCGAGAAACTGCACCTCTAGCTCACGACTGCTGGTCGCACCGTAGGCATTGCGCAGTTCCATCTGCAGTTCGGCCGCCATGTCCTGCCAGCCCGTGTTGCGGCGATCCGCCTCCTGGGCAATCTGCAGGCCACGCTCATCGGCCAACGCCGCGCCCGCCTCAACGAGGCAGAGCAGGCTGACCAGCAGCTTCAATTGTTTCAGTCCCTTCACGTTTTTTCTCCAGAGTCAGTTCAAGCAGCCGTGGCAGTAGGAAGAAGTCCGCCAGCAGGGCGATCACCAGGGTCAGGGCGGTCATCAACCCCATCTCCCGGTTCAAGGCGAAGTCCGACAGGGCCAGCACCAGGAAGCCGGCGGTCAGGGTCAGCGTGGTCACCAGCAAGGCCGGCGCCGTGCTGCCGAAAGCATCGACTACCGCCTCGGCGACGCTACGCCCTTCTTCGCGGGTGCGTTGCAGCACCGCATACATGAAGTGGATGGTGTCATCGACCACCACGCCAAGCGTCATCGACGCGACGATGGCGACGGAGAAGCCGACCTGGCCAACGAACAGCCACCAGATGCCCAGCACCATGGCCACCGGAATGATGTTCGGCACCAGCGACAGCAGGCCGAGCTTCCAGGAACGGAACAGCACCATCAGCAGCAGCGCCACCACCAGCGCCGAACTGGCGATGCCCCACATCATGCTTTCGACGTTGCGCTGGCCGATATGGGCGAAGATCAGCGTGGTGCTAGCGGCCGTGGCGGTCAGCATCGAGGCGTTGGCCTGCAGCCAGTCCATCGAGCGGCGCTCGAAGGCCAGCATCTGCCGCGTGCTCAGCTCGTGCAGCGCGACCACGGTCCGGGCGGTGCCACGGCCGACATCAATCTGGTTGTTCAGGTCGAGTCCGTAGGGCAACGACTGTTCGTACAGCAACAGGCTCTGGGCCGCGATTTCGGTGTTGGCCGGCAGACGGTAGGCATCCGCCTCGCCGGTGGTCAGGCTGCGGTTGATGCGCTTGACCACATCCGACAGGGTGCCCACGTGCGCCACTTCGGGCTGCTGGCGCAACCAGCCGGCGAAGGCGTCGACATCGGCGAGGAAGCGCGGATCGTTGACACCAGCGTCGGAGCGCGACCGCAGGGCGTATTCGATGGTGTAAAGGCCGGTAAGGTTATGCTCGGTGAAGTCGTTGGCCTGGCGAAACGCGGTGTCCGGGCTGAACCAGCGCAGGTACTGGTCGTTGAGATCGTTGCGCCCGGCCAGCGACACCAGCACCACCACCACCGGTAGGGTCAGCCACATCAGTAGCCGCGAGCGCGCCTGGACCCAGGTGCCGAAGCGACGCATGCCACGCTCCAGCGGATCGCTGCCCTTGCCCGGCTTCAATGGTAGCAACGCCACCAGCCCCGGCAGCAGGCACAAGGTATACAGCCAGGCCATGCCGATGCCGATCGAAACGATGTTGCCTAGGTCGCGGAACGGCGGGATCTCACTGAAGTTCAGCGATAGGAAGGCGATGGCGGTGGTAATGCTGGTCACCGTCACCGGTACGGCGGTTTCCTGCAACGCCTCGCGCACCGCCACCAGGCGCGATTCGCCCTTGCGCAGGTGGCTCAACGTCACCGACAGGACATGCACCACGTCCGCCACCGCGATCATCAGCACCACCAGCGGCGCCGAGGCCGACAGCGAGGTCAGGCTCATGCCCAGCCAACCGGCGATGCCTTCGGCGCTGTTCATTGCCAGGTAGACCACCGCCACCGCCGCCAGCGTGGCCAGCACGCTGCGCAGCATGACCAGCGCGGCGACCAGGATGACCAGGTAAACCCACGGCGTGAGGTTGATCGCATCGCCCATGGCCGCCTCAAGGAAGGCATTGTTGTACATGGCCATGCCAGTCAGGTGCACCTTCAGGCCGGGATAGCGGCTCTGCGCCTGATCGGCGAGCTTACGGGCAAAGCCCACCACCTCGCTGTTCTCGAACGGCGACGCACCGGCCAGATGGTAGATGACGTTAACCGCGGCAACCTTGCCATCCTGAGACACCAGACGGCCGACCAGTTGCGGTTCGGCCAGGGCCACGGCGCGGATGCGCTCGCGCTCGGCAGGCTCCAGACGGGCCTGCTCGGACACCAAGTCGGCGACGCGGATGTTGTCGGCGTCGGCATCTATATGCTGGAAGTTGGCCAGCGAGTCGACGCGCACCGAATAGGGCGTCTGCCAGGCTTGCCGGGTGATCCAGCGCAGGGCCTCAAGGGATTGCTTGTCGAAGGCATCGCCGGAGGCAGGCGCCAGCACGATGAACAGGTTGTCCGAGCGGTCGAAGGTGGCCTGCAACTGCTCGAGCGCCATCAGCTCGGGGTTGTCCTTGGCCAGGTAGTCACGGTAGTCGGTGCTGAAGCCGAGCCGATCTTTGCCCAAGCTGGCCAGCGCGGCCACGGCAAGAAAGGCAAGCAGCAATCCCCAGCGCAGACGCACCAGCACCGAGGCAATCGTTCTCATCATTTTGACATCCATTCCAAAAAGACCGGGGTAATCGGTGGCTACACAAGCTATAGACCTATAGTTCACATGTCAACAATTGACGTATCAACTTTTGACTTGTAATTTTCGGCCCTTACTTTCCCCTCGCAAGGAGCGATACATGAAATTGACCGTTAGCCACTCCGCCGAAACCCAGGCCATTGCCAGCGGCCTGCTGGACGGCCTGGTCGCCCAACCGCTGTTCGGCGAGCTAGACGTGCGCCGTCTGCAGCTCGCCCCCGCCGGCACGGGCCTGGCCGTGATGCAGGTGAAAAAAGACCTGGCGCGCTGGAACAACCCCACGGGTCAAAAAATGTTGGTGGTGTTCCAGTTCCACGAGCGCGATGCTGACCAGCACGAATCGTCCTTGGCCCGCTATGTCGACGACCGCGAACCAGCGCTGGCCCGCCACGGTGTGGCGGTGGTGCTCAGCGCTGTGACCGAGCGCGGCGAGCATTGGCCCTTCGATGGCTTCGAGATCATCGACTTCCCAAGCCTGGAAACCGTTGGCCAGCTGATGCAGGACGACGACTACCGTCAGCGCACCGCAATCTCCAGCGCCGTGTTCGGCGGTGCCTTCGCCATGGCGCCGATCAAGGCCGCCTGAAGCCGCAATCAAGGACGATGACATGATGGCTTTCGCCCCAGGCCCTCGCGGGCATGTTCTCTTTGGCTGTGCCCAGCAGTTCCGTGAGCGCCCATTGGCGCTGCTCGACGAGTGCCACCAGCGCTACGGGACGCTGGTACGTCTGCCGGTCGGTTTCGGCATGGCCTTCTGCCTTGCCTTCGACCCCCATGACCTGGCCACGATCTTCCACAGCGACAACTTCGGCCGCAGCGATATCGCCAAGGCCTTCGAGCCGCTGGCTGGCGGCAGCATGATCATTGCCGATGGTGATCGATGGAAGGAGCAGCGCAAGGCTGTCATGCCCTCGTTCGCGCTACCACGACTGCGCGCCCTTGCCCAGGTGGTCGATGACCTCGCCGCCGAACGCGTCGCCGGCTGGCAACACCACCAGCGGGCCGGCGCGCCCCTGGACCTGCAAGCACAGATGGTCGCGTACGCCATGGACGTGCTGACCCACTTCCTCTTCGGCCGGCGCATTGACGCACAGGCGATCGCGCGTATAGCCGATGGCTGGACGCAGAGCCTGTACTACATGAACATCCGCCTGTCGGCCGCCGTGCCGGTGCCCAACTGGCTGCCGACCCCCAACAACCGACGCCTGCACCGTGCCGCGAGCCTGATCGCCGATGTACTGCTGGAAATCATCAGCGAACAGCGCCAACGTCAGGGCAGCCAAGACGGTGGCTTTCTCGGCGACCTGATCGGCTACCGCGACGAGCGTGGCCATGCCCTGCAGGACGCGCGCATCCTGCGCGAAATCATGGGTGTATTCCTGGCCGGTTTCGACACCGTAGCCAGCGCCATGATGTGGACGCTAAACGACCTGACCAACCATCCGCAGTGGCAGAGCAGGGTCGCCGACGAACTGGCCAGGCCTGGCCAGGAACCGCGCCTGGATCTGAAGGACACGCCATTGCTGGAGCAGTGCTTCAACGAATCAATGCGGCTGTCGCCACCACTCTGGCTGGTGGACCGCAAGGCCAAGGCCAGCTGCATGCTCGGCGGCCAGCGCATTCCGGCAGGCACCAACATCATCACCAGCCCCTGGGTCACCCACCGAGACCCGCGCTACTGGGCCACGCCATTGCGGTTCAACCCCGAGCACTTCTCCGCGCACGCTCCCGAGCGCCCGAAATACGCCTACTTCCCCTTTGGCGGCGGACGCATGAAGTGCATCGGCATAGGCCTGGCCCACTTACAGCTCAAGGCGATCGTGCGCCATGCCTTGGGGCATTTCGAGCTCGCTCCGGCCGCCGACCACGTTCCTCAGATCGAGCCGGCCTTCGTGCTACGTACCCGTGACGGCCTGAAGGTGACATTGACCAGACGCGAAGCCCGACGTGCAACGGCCGTTGCGGTCTAGCGCCTGCGGGCTGCTGGGCTGGCTGTGCTGCGCGCTCGCCCAAGGCGAGCCGGGACACACCGAGCTGACCGTGCAGGGCAATGGCTACGAGGCCGCGCGTCGCAGCTTCGTTGGCCTGCAGTACAAGTGGGATCGCCAGGAGGCGCTGACACGCGGGCTCATGCTAGATATAGAGGTCGAGTTGCAGATGGCAGGCGTGCCACGCTACGACGCCGCCGACCTGCGCGAGCTTTCCATCACCTACGACAATGGCCCCTGGCAGCTGCGCGCTGGCGCCAGTCGCGTGTTCTGGGGCGTCACCGAATCTCGCCACCTAGTAGATGTGATCAACCAGCTCGACCAGCGCTTCGACCCGGACGGCGATGTACGCCTGTCGCAGCCCATGATCGCGCTCAGCTATCGCCAGCCCGGACGCAGCGTCACGCTGTTCGCCCTGCCCTGCTACCGCGAGCGGCAGACCACGCTGATGGTTACGCCCAGGGATGATGCGGCCTACGACGACAGCACGGTGTCAGCGCTGCGCTGCGACGGCGCGCCCGGCTTCGCCCTGCGTGCCAGCCAGGTGGCCGGGCCGGCAGACCTAGGCCTGAGCCTGTTCCAAGGCCCGGCGCGCGAGCCGTACGGCGGGCGTCGGGCCGAGCCCCAGGACGATCCCTATCCTCGCGTGCAGCGTGCCGCGTTCGATGGCCAGGTCACCCTGGGCCCCTGGCTTCTCAAGCTTGAGGCCCTGCTGCAGGACAGCGAGCGTGGCAGCGACCGGGCCGCGGTAGCCGGTTTCGAATACACCTGGCCATCGGCCCTTGGCGGCGCCAGCGACCTTTCCCTGCTGATCGAGCACCTGGTCGACAGCCGCTGCGACAGCCTCGTCGCGGCCTGCGGGGAAATGCTCGGCGTGCGCTGGCTGGCCAACGACAGCGAAGACAGCAACCTGCTGGTCTCGGCCGTTCGCGATCGAACCAGTGGTCGCGTGGGCCTGAAGATCCAAGGCAGCCGGCGCATCGACGAGCAGCTCAGCATGCTGCTCAATAGTGGCGGAATGCACCGCACCAGGTATCTCTCCATTGGGCTATCCTATGCTTTTTGAGCTCGTCCTTCTCCCCTTCGACAGTACGTATGCTCGCCGCTCCACCAGGATGGCGCCAACCTATTGCGCGTCTTGCTTGGTCGCCTATCGCATCCAGAGGTCCTGAACAGTGGCAAGCAACGCTGAACCTGTATTACGCAGCCTATTTTGTTTCAACTTCTACCGTGGCTGGAGAGGCATCTCCGAGTTCTATCGCAAGTACCTGCCCGAGGGTATTTCCGCCCAGCAGAGCTACCTGCTGGAGCTGTGCAGCGTCGATGAGGGCATCCTGGTCGGCGAGATCGCGCATCAGCTCGAAATCGAGATGTCGGCCGTGTCCGGCCTGCTCAAGCGCATGGAGGCCAGCGGTCTGGTGCGCCGCGAGGTGGCGCCGCAAAATCGCCGCCAGACCCTGGTCTACCTGACCACCGAAGGCGAGGAACTGCGTAGCCAAGTGCACACGGCCATGATGGCGGCGGATAAGCAACTGTCCAAAGCCATCCCCAAAGAAGACAAGGTCGCCTTGATGAAGGTGGTTGACCAGATCCGCGTGCTGATTGGCGAAGACGGCTGAAGTCTGTTTTAAGCAGCAACGCTTTGCTTGCAATGATACTTCACGAAGATTGAAGTACCACCAGGCCCATCAGCGTCTAGAAGCGCATGATCGACCTACAGGATCGCAGCGTGCAGATCACCCACGGCGGCTACCCAAGCTCTATCAGATGAGTCGGCGGGACCTTTCCAATCGCTTCGGCGCCATCCTGCTCGACGCGGGCCAGGATGTGAACGCGGTGATCGCCACCAGCAGCTCTATCGATTTCGCGGCGCAGACGCTCTGAGCGCGCCCTGGATAGCGGATGCCGAGGGGCACCACCTGATCCAGTCGTTCCACTTCGGCCCGGCTGTGGCCCACGTGACCAACGTCATCCTGTCGTTCAGGGGCAAGACGGCGAAGCTGCAGGGCCTTGGCCAACGCACTCTGGTGAAGCGATCGCTGCCGGAGGGCCCTCCACACCGCACCTGGTTACACTGCACAGTGAGCGGGGTGATCGAGAACGCCCTGTGCCTTGAGAAACAGGGTGGCCAGCGGATGTTCTAGATCGGCGGGATCTACAGCCACTCGCTGCGTGAGCTCAAGGATCTGTTCCAGCTCAGCCACGGGCGCAATGACCTGGTGCAGCAGAGGAAGCTCCTGAAGGACTACCGCGGCTACGAGCAGTACCAGGAAATCGCCAAGGCCACCGAGGACGCAGAAATGCAGCGTTCGGTGCGGATCATCGAGGCGTACTTCGACCTATCCAGCGCATCGAGCAGCTACGGCGCTGCTCGGTGGCCAGCGCCGCACCTGGGAGGCACCCACCCAGCGGATCGGCCAGACCGTGGCGAAGGCCTGCTGGAATTAAATGGTTTGTCTCCTTCCCCCATGACCGTTACCACCAAGAGCATCCAGGATAGCGGCAGGATCATCCGCTGGAGCTGGAAGGCCGGCGTGGTGGCTAGCCCCGACTGGTGCCGAACCCACGCTGTCGATCCCCATAGGTCTTGGTAGCACTCTTACACAAGTAGCTTGCTCGATAGAAAAGCTCTGGCAGCTCATCGACATCTCCTCGACGAATCTCCCGATCAACAAAGTACTCGGCATTCCTAGGAACCTCTAAAAGCCCATTCGCTTGCTCGACCGGTATGCCCAGTGCACTTGCCCAGGACTCTTGCATTCGGCTTATCATGTTCACACGCTTTGAACGTAGCCGTCCCATCGTGTAGTAGGCATCTCGGTTTAACAGAATCAGCAGATGGTAGTGCTGCCGACCCGCGTGACCCACCTCTCTTGCCCAAACGTACCTGACCTTGCATCCACGCGAGTAGCCTCGCTCAGCCACCCGCTCTTGGTGGTACTCAATCTTCTTCGTGAACGACTCAAAGAACCTGCTGATGATCCGATTCGTATAGACGTGGCCGGGAAGCTCGACGCCTCGGGGCAAGCGGAGATCCACTCTGAAAGCCAAGATCCTCGGATACTCAGCCAAGGCCAGCTCAATAGTGTGCTTGAGATCAGACAGGTACTCACGAATAAAGGGGCCTACTTCGCTCTGTAAGGGAAAGCCCTCGAAGGTATCCCCGTGGTGCAGATGGAGGTTGGGATTATCAGGATGACGGAGTGGGTAGCGCTGGGTGGGTTCGTTATCGTTAAGCATGGTTATGACCTCTCGTTGGTTGAGTTTCATAACCTGTGCCTGCTGTGTACTTTTTAACCGCTACCTTGCTCGCTGACCAATTGCTTGGTCTCTGTGCATGCGTTGTAGTGTTAGCCCTTCAGGTGGTGGCTCAGTATCCGACTCCCTGTATAGGTCAGTGAAGGTTGCTACTCAGTTGGGCATGAACCCTTCGGGTGGTAATAGCTAGTAAAAGCATATAGCTAGTAAAAGCATAATACCCGCACCGCAATTTCCTTCTCCGACCAACTCGGGCAAAGCCACCTCAATGATCCCGCCATGGCGGCATTTTTTGCCTAGTTCGGATTTCGGAAATAAATCAAGCAGAAGAGGCCCGAGCCAGATATCGGAACTGAGGCTGTCGGGGCGGCGGGAGCAATACTGCCACGACTTGCCATGCGGAGCCGAACAGTCAGGGACTGAACGGCGGCATAAGCGCCATGACCAGCCAATGCTGATCATGGCGCAGATGGCAGTGCTAGCTGGCCATACTCAGATGGCCGATTGGGCGCGCAACGCCTCCCTCAGCCTGGTCACGCTCCTCGATCCTGGCCAGGATCCAGTCATGCACCTCGCTATCAACCCAGCCGGCGCAGCGTTCACCCAGGGATACCGGCTTCGGGAAGGTGCCTTCCTTGATGTATTTGTAGATGGTCGACCGGGCAAGACCGGTCGAATCGATGACTTCTTTCAGGCGGATGATCCTCATGAACGGGGCTCCTCGTATTCGTTCAGAGGATTGGCAAAGCCCGTAAAAAAACACTGAAGGACTGGTACGCAGGTGCCCCTCCATGGCCCCCATCCTTAGACCTAGCCAAGCTGTAAACCTACGGCTCTCTGGCGCCTGAACACCAACTAGGGCAAATCTCCCTTCCTCGTGACTCGCCGACTGCATTCCGCAACCGGCACCCGGCTCACGCCACGTCCTGCAGGACATCCGGCTTGTGTTCTAGACAGCCGTTTTGACCGTCTGCCTAATCCAACGCCCCCAATCTCAAGATCATCTTGTCGCTTGCCTGAACATGGCTAGCAAAACCGCGCTTCCAGACCGGCGTCCTGTGGTGCTCTCACCTCACGCAAAGGCAGATTAGGATAAGGAAACGCGAGATTCTTTCAAAAACCCCACTGAAACCCAGCAAAATTAGGGTATACAAAGAAAAAATATTCCTAGAATCACCATAGAGCGGTCCTAGAAACTCAAATAAATCTTAATAGATCGTATATAGAATCAATATAGAATTTGGCGAGATCTTCCCCCCAACCGCCTCTAGACCTGGGTTGAAATGACGTGAAAGCTGACAATCGTGCGCGCAGCAAGGATGCGGATAGGCTGAGCGAACTGCTCCAAGAACCTCATCAAAACCATCGTCAGGACATCTGGCTGTGGCTGTACCTCTACTACTACAGAGAGGCCAGGATTGATCTCAGAACCTGTAACGGACTCACCATGCGTGACGAGATAGCCAAGGCCCTAAGGGACGAAAAGTACTTCCAGTCCCGCATCCCCCGAGAGAAGGATCGACTGCTGCTTCCAAATGAAAAGCTGGACTGGATCGAAGAGGATGAACGGCAGCACCAGTGGCTGATCCGCGAGATCGAACTGATGACTGACCTGCGCCTTTCTCGCGGCCTAGTCCACCTCACTGGCAGGGATCGCCTCATCGCCATGATCGACCTTTGGGATGTCGATCTTGCCGAGAAGGCATCCGAGGTCGAACTCCTTCACCGGGACTGGCGCAGGCACAAGGCAAAGGACAGCGACTTCGAATGGTTCGCCGATAAAAAAGAGGGCGAAAAGCGCTGTATCTGTGCCTGGGAATGGCTTAAGAAGAAGCATCTATCGCCGCTATCTAGGCAGGCGCCGATCAGCAACTACCAAGAGCTGCTGATGTTCTTCGACCAGGAGGATATAGGCGGAAACGAACGGACAGCCATGATTCGAGAGATCAAGAGGCGATGGAGCCGCAAGCAATTCGACGAGCGCGCCGCCAACAAGAAGCAGGTCAACGTCATGCTCTCGAAAACGGTGATCGTCCAGCTCGATGCGCTAGCTGAAAAACATGGCCTTAAGCGCGCTCAAATTATTGAGAGCCTAGTGAGGATGGAGGCTGACGCCGGCATGTACTTAGCCGAAAACTAGGCGTCGCCCCATCCCCTACAAGCCACCATACCTGCAGTAGTTACTACGCCGCAGCGTGTACTACACAAACCACCCACGCATTCAAAACCGGGTACAAAATCGGGTACTCTGAATTATGCAATTCGCGCAAGAAGCCACATTTCAAGGCCCGGCAACCAACACTTACCGGCTAACGTCTGTCTCGGCGAACGCCAGAACCCCCTCCCCACCGCAAGGTGGCGAGGGGGTTTTCTTTTGGGCGAGTCTCTGCGGGTAAAGGCCCGCCCTGATTTGGCACAATGACGGCCACCCGCCGCCCGGATGCCGCCATGAACTTCGATGACCTGCGCCTGTTCGTCACCACTCTGAACGAGGGCAGCTTCACCGCGGCCGCCGACAAGCTGGGGTTGTCCAAGCAGTTCGTCAGTCGGCGGACCATGGTGCTGGAGGAAAGCCTAGGGGTGCGCCTGCTTAATCGCACCACGCGGCGCTTGCAACCGACCGAGCTGGGGGTGCTGCTCTATGAGCGGGCGGTGAAGATCCTCGAGGACGTCAACGATACCGAGGAACTGCTCTCCAGCCGGCGGACGGTGCCCCAGGGGGTGCTGAGAGTTAGCGCGCCCATGACCTTCGGGACGCTGCACCTGAGTCCCTTGCTGCCGGATTTTCTCTCGGCCTATCCGCAGATCCGGCTGGAGTTGGATCTCAACGACCGTGCGGTGGATCTCCTGGCGGAGGGCTACGACATGTCGATCCGCATCGGCACCCTGGCCGATTCCAGTCTGATCGCCAAGCGGCTGACCGAGATGCAGTTGGTGACCTGCGCCAGCCCGGAGTATCTGCGCCAGGCGCCGCCCTTGGTGCAGCCGGAGGATCTGGCCGAGCACAGCTGTCTGCTCTATGGGCATGGCCGGCAGGTGGAGTGGCGTTTCCAGCGCGGGGGCAAGCCACTGGTGCTGCCCATGCAGGGGCAACTCAGGGCCAACAACGGAGAGGTGGTGCGGGATGCGGCCATCGCTGGCCAGGGGATTGCGGTGCTGCCGACCTTCATCGTGGGCGAGGCACTGGCATCAGGGGCGCTGGTGCAGGTGCTGCAGGACTTCGATCTGCCCAGTGCCGCGGTCTATGCAGTCTATCCCCAGCATCGCCAGTCGGCGCGCATCGTCCAGCTGTTCTCGGACTATCTGCGCGACCGACTGACGATTTAGCCGGCTCAAGCCACGGCGCCGCGGGTCGGCTGGCGCTGGGGCCACTGCTGCAGGGTGCGTTCGGCACCGTCGGCAGCCAGGCGTTGGCCGTCCAGGCGCTGCTGTTGACGCTGGATCGAGGGCTGCAAGGTGCGGTCGGCGCCGTTCTCGGCCAGGGCGCGACGCGGGTCCAGGCGCTGCTGCTGGCGCTGGATCGACGGTTGCAGGCTGCGGTCGGTGCCGTTTTCGGCCAGGGTACGATCGGTCTGCTGGTGCTTCTCGATCAGCGAGCCCAGAGGGCGCAGGGCGCTTTCCTCGGCCTGGGCGGATTGGCCGATGGCCAGGGTGAGCAGGGTGGCGCTGAAGAGGGCGGTGAGGGTTTTCATGGCGAGTACCTGTGTCGGGTGGGTGTGGACTCATTGTCTCCACCCTCCCCTTCGCCTAGAAATCGTCCTGCGGGATAGCGATCATCGACCGCGCTGATGATCGTCTAGGCCTGCAGCGCCTGGCGCTGGCGCAAGAGGAACAGGCACCAGACGGCCAGCGCCGTGGCGGCCAACAGGCAGCCGGCGAGGCTCACGCCGGTCCAGCCGAAGTGTTCGTAGAGCCGTGCCGACAGCAGCGAGCCCAGGGAGCCACCGAGGAAGTAGCCGGTCATGTAGCCGGCATTGAGACGGCTGCGGGCTTCGGGGCGCAGGCGATAGACCACGTTCTGGTTGCTGACGTGGGTGAGCTGCACGGCGAGATCCAGCACCAGGATGCCGAGCAGCAGCGCCGCCAGGGAGCTCTGGGCGAAGGCCAGGGGTAGCCAGGCGAGGGTCATGGCCGCCAGGCCTATGCTGGTGGCGAGACTGCCCTTGCCCTTATCGGCCATGCGTCCGGCCAGGTTGGCGGCCAGGGCCCCCACCGCCCCGGCAAGACCGAACAGGCCGATGGTGCCGTCGCCGAAGCCATAGGGCTCGGCGGCGAGCAGGAAAGCCAGGGGCGTCCAGAACACCGCGAAGACGGCGAAGCCCAGACAGCCCAGCAGGGTGCGTAGCCGGTGCAGGGGTTCGTCGCGCAGGAGGACGAACACCGAACCCAGCAGCCGCGGATAGCTCAGGCCCGCCGACTGCTGGTAGCGCGGCAGGGCCAGGCGTAGGGCCAGGGCGGTGGCCAGCATGAGCCCGGCGGCGACGGCGTAGACGGTGCGCCAGTCACCCAGGGACGAGAGCGCTCCGGCGACGGTACGGGCCAGCAGGATGCCGAGGATGAGGCCGCTCATGACGGTGCCCACCGCCCTGCCCCGCTGTTCCGGCGCCGCCAGGGTGGCGGCGAAGGGCACCAGCACCTGGGCCACCACCGAGAAGAGCCCGGTCATGGCGGTGCCCAGCAGCAGCCAGGGCAGGCTGGTGGCGGTGGCGCTGAGGGCGAGGCCCGCCGCAGCGATCACGCTCATGGTGACGATCAGGCGGCGCCTTTCGAGCAAGTCGCCCAGCGGCACCAGCAGCAGCAAGCCGGCGGCGTAGCTGAGCTGGGCGGTGGTGACGATGCTGCCGGCTTGGGTGTAGCTGAGGTCGAAGCGCTGGGCGATGGTGTGCAGCAACGGCTGGTTGTAGTAGTTGCTGGCCACGGCGATGCCGGTGGCGACGGCCATGAGCAGGGTCAGCCAGCGGCTGAGGGGTGGCGTGGGGGTCGACATCCGCAAGGGTCCGGGACGATGAAGGGCTCATCAGTATCGGACAACGGCAGCTATCGGTTAAATGAATCGTTAAGATGAGTTTTATCTCATTTCAAGATAGCGCCCATGAATCTCAAGCAACTGGAATTTGCCGTCGCCCTGGCCGAGGAACGCCACTTCACCCGCGCCGCCGAGCGCTGCCACGTGGTGCAGTCGGCGCTCAGCCACCAGATCGCTCGATTGGAAGCCGAATTGGGCGCCACCCTGTTCGAGCGCCTGCCGCGCCAGGTACGCATCACCCCGGCAGGCGAGGCCCTGCTGGTCCAGGCACGCCAGGTGCTGGCGGCGGTGGCGCGGCTGCAGCAGGACGTGGCGGCGGCGGTGGGCGATATTCGCGGCGCCCTTACGGTGGGCTTGATTTCCTCGGTGCCGCGGCTGGATATCGTCGAGCTGCTGGCCGCCTTCCATGCCCGCCATCCCCAGGTGGACATCCAATTGCGCCAGGACAAGAGCGAGACGCTGCTGGCGGCGGTGCGCGAGCGGCAACTGGATTTCGCCCTGATCGGCGTCTCCCGGCAGGTGAGGCTCGAGGCGGTGGAGCACCGCCTGCTGCTCAGCGAAGAGCTGGTGGCGGTGCTGCCGGCGGAGCATGAGCTGGCCGGACGGGAACGGCTGTCGCTGCATGAGCTGGTGGAGCTGCCACTGGTGGACCTGCCAGCCGGTAGCGGCGCGCGGCGGCAGACCGACGAGGCCTTCGCGGCCCTGGGCCTGCCCCATCGCGTGCGCTTCGAGACCAGCAACATGCAACTCCTGGAGCGCTTCGTGCGCCGCGGCCTGGCCATCGGCCTGGTGCCGCGCAGTATCGCCGCCACCCTCGCCGGCCTTACCAGCGTGCCGGTGAGCGATGCGCCGCAGCGAAACGTCTATGCCATCTGGTCGCCCCTGCCGACACCGGCGACGCGGGAGTTCCTGCGGGTGCTGGAGGAGGCCTTGGCGGATTAGCTGCCGAATACCGTTGCATTGCACACGCCTTGCTAAGCTGCGAGGCCCATCCCAGGAGGTTGCGTCCATGCAGATCACACGCATCGTACCGAACATCGCCACCGAGCAACTGGCCGCCGCCAAGGCCTTCTACGGCGAGCTGCTGGGTCTGACGCTGGCGATGGACCATGGCTGGATCCTGACCTTCGTCGGCGCGGGCCAGACCAATCCCCAGGTCAGTTTCGCGGTGGAGGGTGGCTCGGGCACGCCGGTGCCGGAGCTGTCGCTGGAAGTCGATGACCTGGATGAGGTCTTGCGGCGACTGGAGCGGGCGGGCTATGCGCCGGAATACGGTCCGGTGACCGAGCCCTGGGGCGTGAGGCGCTTCTTCGTCCGCGATCCCGGCGGGCGGTTATTGAATTTTCTGGAACATGCCTGAGAAGCAGCCTTTTCCACGGGTGACTACGGGACGTGGGGCGCGCCCTCACCCCAGCCCTCTCCCGGAGGGAGAGGGGGCTAGCTGAGCAGGCTTTCATCACCAGCGGTACCCGGCGGATCGCGATCAGAGCGTAGCGTGGAAAACGGTGCAGCCTTTTCCACGGGTGACTGTGTGGCGTGGGGCGCGCCCTCACCCCAGCCCTCTCCCGAGGGGAGAGGGGGTTCATCCGAGCAGGCGTTCATCTTCGGCGGTACCCGGCGGATCGTGATCAGAGCCGTAGTGTGGAAAACGGCGCAGCCTTTTCCACGGGTGACTGCGTAGCACGGGGCGCGCCCTCACCCCAGCCCTCTCCCGAGGGGAGAGGGGGTTCATCCGAGCAGGCGTTCATCTTCGGCGGCACCCGGCGGGTCGCGATCAGAACCGTAGCGTGGAAAACGGCGCAGCCTTTTCCACGGGTGACTGCGTAGTACGGGGCGCGCCCTCACCCCAGCCCTCTCCCGAGAGGAGAGGGGGTTCATCCGAGCAGGCGTTCATCTTCGGCGGCACCCGGCGGGTCGCGATCAGCCGTCGTGCCCCATCCGTAGCAGCGGCATCTGCGCCCCTGGCATCCGGCTACCTACCAAACGCCTGGGAGCCTCCTGATCGGCCCTCAGCCCTCGCTCACCGGCAGGCGGCGGACGAAGGTACCGACGCGCCAGGCGAATCTTTCGCCCTGGCACTGCACCAGCAGGTTGCGCACCCGGTAGGCCTGGTCGGCGACGCTGGCCTCGGCCTGGGCTTCGCTGGCGCCGTCGATGTCGTTGCGGGCGAGTACCTGGTAGCTGCCGGTGGCGCAGCGCTCGGCGGCCTCGCCGGCACAGCCGGACCAGCTGCCGAAGACCCCGTTGCACTGCACCAGGTAGGCCGTGCGGCCATCCTGCAGGTAGGCGGTGTGGGAGCTGGCGCAACCGGCCAGGGCGGCGAGGAAGCCGGCACAGGCCAGCAGGCGAAGGGCGGTGCGGAAGGAGGCGAGGGACATGGGAGTGGCTCCAAACAATATGGAGCCATCGTAGAAAGCCAACTCCCTCCGCAATAAATCGTACCGGCGGATAGCGCTTATCGATGCGGCTGATGACAAGCGCGGGCTACCCCAGGTCAGGGGCGGTGATGTCCACCTTAAGGCTCTGGTAAGCCGGGCGGGTGGAGGCTGTGAACACAACCACTACAAACCCGCCGCTTCCTGTCCCTTGAGCCGCGAGCCCGCCAGAGGTCGGAAGCCCTTCGAGCAAGGAGATCGCCATGTCTACCTGGACTTCGACACAGCGCAACGTGGCCTTCGCCACCTTTGCCAGTTGGACGATGGATGCCTTCGATTTCTTCATCCTGGTGTTCGTCCTCAGCAACCTGGCGCAGTACTTTCACAACTCGGTGACGGATGTGTCCCTGGCGATCATGCTGACCCTGGCGGTGCGGCCGCTGGGTGCCCTGATCTTCGGGCGGCTGGCCGAGCGGCATGGGCGCCGGCCGATCCTGATGCTCAACATCGTGCTGTTTTCGCTGTTCGAGGTCCTGTCCGCCTGGTCGCCGACCTTCATGGCGTTCATGGCCTTCCGCATCCTCTACGGTGTGGCCATGGGCGGGGTCTGGGGCGTGGCTTCGTCGCTGGCGATGGAGACCATCCCCGATCGCTCGCGCGGGCTGATGTCGGGGATCTTCCAGGCCGGCTATCCCTGCGGCTACCTGCTGGCGTCCATCGTCTTCGGGCTGTTCTTCTCCTCGGTGGGCTGGCGCGGCATGTTCCTGATCGGCGCCCTGCCGATCCTGCTGCTGCCCTTCATCTACTTCAAGGTGCCGGAGTCGCCGGTATGGCTGGCCGCGCGGGCGCGCAAGGAGAGCATCGCCCTGCTGCCGATCCTGCGCCAGCACTGGAAGATCTGCCTGTACATGGTGCTGCTGATGGCCTGCTTCAATTTCTTCAGCCATGGCACCCAGGACCTCTACCCCACCTTCCTCAAGGTGCAGCACCAGTTCGATCCGCACACCGTGAGCCTGATCGCCATTGGCTACAACATCGCGGCGATGCTCGGCGGCGTGTTCTTCGGCTCGCTGTCGGAACGCATCGGGCGCAAGAAAGCCATCATGCTGGCCGCCCTGCTGTCCTTGCCGGTGCTGCCGCTGTGGGCCTTCGCCAGCGGTTCCTGGAGCCTGGGCATCGGCGCCTTCCTGATGCAGTTCATGGTACAGGGCGCCTGGGGCGTGGTACCGAGCTATCTCAACGAGCTGGTGCCGGGCAATGCCCGCGCCATCCTGCCGGGCTTCGTCTACCAGATGGGCAATCTGCTGGCCTCGGTCAACGCCACCCTGCAGGCGCATATCGCCGCGGTCCATGGCGGCAACTATGGCCTGGCCATGGCCTTGGTGGCCGGTACCGTTGCCGTGTTGATCGCCGTGTTCGCGGCCTTCGGCAAGGAGACCCGCGGCATGCGGATTTCCGGGGCGGTGGCCGATACAGCCCCGGTTACGTCGCCGGCTCGCCCATGAATCTGAGGATCTCCCCGCGCAGCCAGCGCTCGCCCGGGTCCTGATCCTGGGCGGCGCGCCAGACCAGCGACAGCTTGGCCGGGACGATGGGAAACGGCGGTTCCTCGAGGCGCAGACTGCCACTGGCGGCCAGCGCCCGGGCGGCGTAGTCGGGCACGGTGGCGAGCAGGTCGCTGCCGGCCAGCAGGGCGCCGAGGCCGTTGAAGTGCGGGACGCCCAGGGCCACCTTGCGCGAGCGGCCGAGACGCGCCAGATCGTCGTCGATATTGCCGCAGAGATCGCCGGACATGGACACCAGCACATGGGGTCTGCCGCAGTAGTCGTCCAGGCTCAGGGGCGCGGGATCACGGTCGGCGCGCACCACCAGGGCGCGGATGTGCCTCAGGGTACGACTCTTGGCATTGGCCGGCAGCTGGGTGGTGTAGCTGATGCCCAGGGAGACCTCGCCGCTGGCGAGCAGGCCGGGCAGGAGCAGGAAGTTGGCGTTGCGCACCACCAGCACGCAGTGCGGCGCCACCTCGCGCAGATGGTTCAGCAGCGGCGGCAGCAGGCCGCATTCGACGTCGTCGGACATGCCGATGCGAAACACCGCGCGGCTGGCGCCGGGATCGAAGTCGTCGACCTCGCTCAGGGCGTTGGACAGGCCATCCAGGGCCGGGCGTAGCCGTTCGAGGATGGCCAGGGCGCGCGGCGTGGGCTCCATGGCGCGCCCGCTGCGTACCAACAAGGGATCGTCGAAGAATTGCCGCAGGCGCACCAGGGCGGCACTGATGGCCGGCTGGCCGAGAAAGAGTTTTTCCACGGTACGGGTGAGGTTGCGCTCGTGCATGAGGCTTTCGAACACCACCAGCAGGTGCAGGTCGATGCGGCGCAGGTCGTTGCGGTTCACGGCATCCCTCCGCGACGGTCCGGCGCCTGATTGGGCGCCGGACTGCCTCTTCCGTTATTTAGCAGCCAGCTTGGCGTAGCTGGTCATCAGGTTGCGGTAGTTGGGGATGTGGTTGGACAGCAGGGCGCCCAGGCCCTCGATGTCGTTGCGCCAGTCGCGGTGCAGCTCGCAGGCCACGCTGAACCAGTTCATCAGTTGCACCCCGGCGGCGCTCATGCGTGCCCAGGCGGCCTGTTGTACGGTCTTGTCGAAGGTGCCGGAGGCATCGGTCACCACGAAGACGTCGAAGCCCTCGGCGATGGCCGCCAGCGCCGGGAAGGCCACGCAGACATCGGTCACCACGCCGGCGATGATCAGTTGCTTGCGGCCGGTGGCCTTGATGGCGGCGACGAAGTCTTCGTTATCCCAGGCGTTGATCTGGCCGGGACGGGCGATGTACGGCGCCTCGGGGAACAACTCGATCAGCTCGGGCACCAGCGGGCCGTTGGGGCCCTGCTCGAAGCTGGTGGTGAGGATGGTGGGCAGACCAAAGAACTTGGCGCTGTTGGCCAGGGCCAGGACGTTGTTCTTGAAGTCGCTGGGAGTGAAATCCTGCACCAGGGAGATCAGACCGGCCTGGTGGTCGATCAGCAGGACGACGGCATCGTTCTTGTCGAGACGGTTGTAGGGCTTGCTCATGGTGGAGTCCTCAGGGGTGGTGGTTGATGAGGTAACGGGCTGCGCTAGGCGCCGCCCAGGAGATGGCGGATGGCGATGGGTACGCCGGGGGTCTGGTATTGCCGCGCCGCCGCTTCCAGGCGCTGTTCGCCCTGGGTGACGCGGTGGTGGTGGCGCAGGTGCTCCAGCCAGGATTCGTCGCAGAAGAATTCCTGCCAGCGGCGCGGCTCGGCGCTGTCCTGCAGCAGGGCCCAGGAGAAGGCGCCGTTGCGCCGGCGCATGCCGCCGACCGCCTGCATGGCCTGGCGGAAGGCCGGGCCGTGTTCGGGGGCGATGTCGTATTCCAGGGTGACCATCACCGGGCCGCGCTCGCGGTCCAGGGAGTCGTCGAGCAGCGGTGTCGGCCAGTGCAGCGAGGGGGCGATGTCCGCCGCCGGGGTGACCGGCAGGCGCAGGCGCCAGGTCAGGACGATGCCGGCCAGCAACACCGCGGCGGCCGCGCTCAGGGCCACGGTCAGGGAGAAGTGACTGGCCACGGTGCCCCAGAGGGTGCCGCCCAGGGCGCTGGTGCCGAAGAACACCAGGATGTAGACGGCCAGGGCGCGGGCGCGTACCCAGCCGGGAACGGCGGTCTGGGCCGCCACCTGCAGGCTGGAGAGCACGGCGATCCAGGCCAGGCCGCTGGCGAGCATCACCGGCAGCAGCCAGGCGAAGTCACGGATCCAGGCCAGCCCCAGCAGGACGAGGGCATAGAGGGCGCTGGCGCCGGCTACGAGCAGATCGCTGGAAAGTCTTTCGCGTAGCCGCGGCAAGAGCATGGCGCCGCCGATGGCGCCCAGGCCCACGCAACCGAGCAGGATGCCGAAATCCAGGGCAGTACCCTGCAGGGCCTGGCGGACCAGCAGCGGTAGCAGGGCCATGCCGGCGCTGGCGCCGAGAAAAAACGCGGCGGTCCGGGCCAGCACCACCTGCAGCTGGGGGGAGCTGCGGGCGTAGCGGAAACCGACCCGGACCGCGCCCAAGAGGCGCTCCGCGGGCAGCACGGCGGCTGCAGGTTGGCGCCGCCAGGTCAGGAGCGCGACGATGACGGCGAAGAAGGACACGGCATTCAGGGCGAAGGTCAGCCAGGGACCGGCCAGGCTGACCAGCACCCCGGCCAGCGCCGGCCCCAGGGCGCGGGCCACGTTCATGCCCAGGCTGGACAGGGCGATGGCCGCGGGCAGCTCGCTTTTATCCACCAGCTCGGGGGTGAGCGCCGACCAAGCCGGCAGCATCAGCGCGGTGCCCACGCCCATGGCCAGGGTCAGGCCCAGGAGCAGCGGCACGCTCATCCAGCCGGCCAGGGTCAGGCTGGCCAAGGCCAGGGCCACCGCGGCCATCCACAGCTGCACGCCGAGCAGATAGCGGCGCCGGTCGACGATGTCGGCCAGGGCGCCGGCCGGCAGCGCCAGCAGGAACATCGGCAGCGCCCCCGCCACCTGCACCAGGGCCACCGCCAGGGGGCTGGCCGACAGCGAGGTCATCAGCCAGCCGGCGCCCACCTCGTGCATCCAGGTACCGATGTTGGAGGCGATGCTGGCCAGCCACAGCCAGCGAAAGGTGCGCTGGCGCAGCGGCTGCCAGGGCGAGGCAGTGTTCGGCGTGAGGGTGGCGGCGGTCATGGCGGCGGTCCTCAGAAGCTGAAGCAGGAGCAGCCGAAGGCGCCCCAGAAGCCACTGAAATCGCTGACCGGCACCCGGCTCTGGCGCGCCCGCTCATGGCCGTGGCCATGCACGGAACAGGCGCCGGCGCACTGGTGCACGGCGGCCTGCAAGGGCGTACCGGGTTTCCAGTGACCGGGCACCTTGACCACCGGCGACCAGTCCGGCGTGACCGGCAAGGGCGCCGGCCCCAGGCGATCGAATTCCTCGGCGCCATGGACGATGCGGCCACCGACCACGGTGAGCACCGACTCCAGGTGCTTGATGGCCTCTTCCTCGACGCTGAAGAAGTCCGCCGAGAGCACCGCCACGTCGGCCAGTTGGCCCACCCGCAGTTGGCCCTTCTTGCCCTGTTCCGAGGAGAACCAGGCACTGCCCTGGGTGAGCAGCTGCAGGGCGGTGGCCCGCGGCAGGCCCTCTTGGTAGAGCGCCAGGCCGCCGACGGTGCGGCCACTCACCAGCCAGTACAGCGAGGTCCAGGGGTTGTAGCTGGACACCCGGGTGGCGTCGGTCCCCGCCCCCACCGGTACACCAGCGGCGAGCATCCGCTGGATCGGCGGGGTCTGCTCGGCAGCCTGGGCGCCGTAGCGGTCGACGAAGTATTCGCCCTGGAAGGCCATGCGGTCCTGGATGGCGATACCGCCGCCCAGCGCCTTGACCCGCTCGATGTTGCGCGGGCTGATGGTCTCGGCGTGGTCGAAGAACCAGGGCAGGCCATTGAAGGGTACGTCGCGATTGACTCGCTCGAAGACGTCGAGCATCCGCGAGATGGATTCGTCGTAGGTGGCGTGCAGGCGGAACGGCCAGCGCTGCTCCACCAGGTGGCGCACCACGGGTTCCAGATCGGCCTCCATGGTGGGTGGCAGGTCCGGGCGCGGTTCGAGGAAGTCCTCGAAGTCGGCTGCGGAGAAGGCCAGCATCTCGCCGGCGCCGTTGTGCCGGAGGAAGTCGGTGCCCTGGTGCAGGGTGACGCTACTGGTCCAGTTCTTGAAGTCGGTCAGCTCTTCCTTGGGTCGCTGGGTGAAGAGGTTGTAGGCGATGCGCACGGTGAGCTGGTCGGCATCGGCCAACTCCTGGATCACCTGGTAGTCGTCCGGGTAGTTCTGGAAGCCACCGCCGGCATCGATGGCGCTGGTCAGCCCCAGGCGATTGAGTTCGCGCATGAACTGGCGGGTGGAGTTGACCTGGTACTCCAGCGGCAGCTTGGGCCCCTTGGCCAGGGTGGCGTAGAGGATCATGGCGTTGGGCCGGGCGATGAGCATACCGGTGGGCTCACCGCGGGCATCGCGCTGGATCTCGCCGCCCGGGGGATTGGGGGTGTCCTTGGTGTAGCCGACCACCCGCAGGGCGGCGCGATTGAGCAGCGCCCGGTCGTAGAGGTGGAGGATGAACACCGGAGTGTCCGGCGCCGCCTGGTTGAGTTCGTCCAGGGTCGGCAGGCGGCGCTCGGCGAACTGGAATTCGTTCCAGCCGCCCACCACCCGCACCCACTGGGGCGCCGGGGTGCGCTCGGCCTGGTCCTTGAGCAGGCGCAGGGCATCCGCCAACGAGGGCACGCCCTCCCAGCGCAGCTCCAGGTTGTAGTTGAGGCCGCCGCGGATCAGGTGCAGGTGGGAATCGTTGAGGCCGGGAATGGCGCGGCGGCCGCGCAGGTCGACCACCTGGGTAGCCGGACCGCGATGGGCCATGGCCGCGCTGTCGCTGCCCACGGCGATAAAGACGCCGTCCTTGATGGCGACCGCAGTGACCTCGGGGCGCTCGGGATCGACGGTGTGGAGCTTGCCGTTGTGCAGGATCAGATCGGCGTGTTGCATGGTGCCTCCAGGGGCAGGGTCGGCGCGTCCGGCCAGGGGCAGGACGGACCAGAGCGCGCCGGCGGCGCCCAGCAAGAGGGCGCGACGGCGTTGGGGGTCCAGGGGTTCTTGGCTCATGGCGGCTCTCGCAGCCCGGACAGCACCTGCTGCCCGGGCCGGTGCTCAGCTCGCCACGAAGGCCAGCAGGTCCTGGTTCAGCTGCTCGGCGTGGGTCACCGCGAAGCCGTGGGGGGCACCGGCATACACCTTGAGCTCGGCGCCGCGGATCAGCTCGGCGGCCAGCTTGCCGGTGGTTTCGAAGGGCACCACCTGGTCGGCGTCGCCGTGGATCACCAGGGTCGGCACGTCGATCTTGGCCATGTCCGGGCGGAAGTCGGTCGCGGAGAAGGCGGTGACGCAGTCCAGGGTGCCTTTCAGCGAGGCCAGCAGGGCGATGTTGAGGGTCTGGGTGAAGACGCCCGCGGAGACCTCCTGGCCCTGATTGGTGCCATAGAAGATCGGCGCGAAGTCGGCGAGGAACTGCGCGCGGTCCTTCAGCAGACCGCCGCGAATACCGTCGAAGACGCCCTGGTCGACGCCCTGGGGGAAGTCCGGTTTCTGCCCGAACAGCGGGGTGACGGCGCCCAGCAGCGCCAGCTTGGCCACCCGCGCCGAGCCGTGGCGCGCCAGGTAGCGACTGACGTCGCCACCGCCCATGGAAAAGCCCACCAGGGTGACGTCGCGCAGGTCCAGGTGCTCGATCAGCTCCTTGATGTCGTCGGCGAAGGTGTCGTAGTCGTAGCCATTCCACGGCTGGCCCGAGCGGCCGAAGCCGCGGCGGTCGAAGGCGATGGCGCGGTAGCCGTGGCTGGCCAGGTGGTGCAGCTGGTAGTCCCACATGTCGGCGTCCAGCGGCCAGCCGTGGCTGAACAGCACGGGCTTGCCGCTGCCCCAGTCCTTGAAATAGATCTCGACGCCATCGCGGGTGGTGAAGGTGCTCATGGTTGTTCGCCTCTAGGGGTGGGGGGAGTGGAAAAGGCGCCCGAGCGGGCGTTGAGCCAGGGCGCGCACAGACGGCTCACCCGCGGCATGATCAGGAACACCACCAGCGGCACGATGCACAGGGTGATCAACAGATTGCTCGGCACCGGCCCGGCCAGCAGCGGATAGCGCGCGAACAGCGGCTGCCACAGCGGCGGGATCAGCATGGTCAGGGGCGCGATGACCAGATAGGTCAGCACAGCCTGCTTCCAGGCCGGTGGCGGGCGCACGCCGGGGCGTGGCGGGTTGAACCAGAATTCGGCGTCGGCATGCACCTCGGGGGCATCGGCCTCGCGCAGCAGTGGTGCCACCTCGGCGATCAATGCCTGGCGCTCTGGCGAGGCCAGCCAGGCCTGCAGTTGGTCGACGTCGGCGAAGCGCACCAGGGTAGTAAAGGCGGCGCCCTCCTCGGCTGGCGGGATGACGTCCACACCGAGATGACCACAGGCCGCGCGGGCGGCGGTGACCGCGCGCTGCAGCCAGCGCTGGTAGGCCTGGTGCTGGCCGGCCAGCGGCTGGTGACGGATCACCAGGGTGACGATGCGACCGTGGGCCTGTTGCGGGTCTTGCCCGAGTGCGGCGGTCATGACAGCGCCCTCGCGAAGCCGCCCTGGGGCGCGCGGCGGCTGGCCAGCCAGGCCGTCAGCGAATAGCGACCTGGCCCGGTGAGCGCCAGGGTGCCGAACAGCACCAGCAGCAGCCAGCCGAACTGGCCCTGCTCCAGCGACCACTCCGGATGCACCGCCACCAGCGCGATGAGCAGCAGCCCCAGGATCGGCAGGCAGGCCAGGCGGGTCGCCCAGCCCAGGGCGATCAGCAGCGGGCAGAGCACCTCGGCGAACACGGCGAAGGCCAGCGTCGGCCAGACGCCCAGGTGCAGCGGGTCCTCGATCAGGCCGAGTTGCTGGCGAAAGTGCAGCGCCTTGGGCAAGCCATGGACCGCCAACAACAACCCGGCGCCACCCAGGCGCAGGAACAAGAGCCCCAGATCCAGCCGCGCCTCGCGCATGGCCCATCCTCCTGATGAGAGAGTCGGCTGCGAGAAAGGCCTCGCGCCGTCGATGGGGCGGACTTTCGCCCGGACGCCGGGGAGCGGCCTTGGACGTCTGTGCTGGTTTTTGTACGTCTGTGCTGTGGCGTGTGGGTGAAAGGATTCAGGTCACAACAACGGCCTGGAGGTATTGAACAGTCAACTCAGGCATGACGGTAAAACGCCATTCAGCTACTTAATCGAATTCAAGGTGGACAGTAATCTGCCGCCCATCGCATCTATGCCGGATGCCAGACCTTGAAAGGACAGCTGACGATGAACACCACCCAAGCCTTCACCGCCACCACCGGCCGCCTGCTGCTGGCCAGCCTCTTCCTGTTCAGCGGCGTGGGCAAACTGCTCGCCCCCGCCGCCACCAAGGGCTACATCGCCGCCATGGGTATGCCCTTCCCGGACCTCGCCTACCTGGGCGCCCTGGCGGTGGAGCTGGGTCTGGCCAGCCTGCTGCTGATCGGCTATCGCACCCGCCCGGTGGCGCTGGCCATGGCCGCCTTCGCCCTAGTCACCGCCGCGGTGTTCCACAACCACTTCGCCGATCAGAACCAGCTGATCCACTTCCTCAAGAACCTGGCCATCGCCGGTGGCCTGTTGCAGGTGGCGGCCTTCGGCGCCGGCGCCCTGAGCGTGGATGGGCGGCGGCCGGTGCGGTCGGCGCGGTTGGCCTGACTCCATCGCCCCTTGCGCGCCCGCTTGACCCTCGCGGTCAGGCGGGCGCCGTCACATCCAGCATCCGCGTGCAGGCCTCGCGCAGCAGGTCGAGGAACAGCCGCAGGCGCGCCGGATAGACCCGGGCGTAGGGGTAGATGAGGTAGAGCGGCAGGGGCGCGGCCTGCCAGTCGGGGAGCAGGTGCACCAGCCGCCCCGCGGCGACATCCTCGCGGACCATCCAGTGCGACAGCGCCGCGCAGCCCAGGCCGCGCACGGCGGCATGGCGGGCGACGAAGAGGCTTTCGGTGGCCAGGCGGGGGCGCAGGGGCACGATATGGCTCTCGCCCGAGACAGGGCGCTCCAGGTGCAACTCGCTCTGGTAGAACTGGCTCATGGCGATCCAGGGCAGCGCCGCCAGGTCCTCGGGACCGGTGAGCGGTCCGGCTAGCGCCGGCGCCGCCACCAGGATGCGCTGGACGTCGCCCAGGCGCAGCGCCACCGTGTCCGGGTCCTCCACTACCCCTACCCGGATGGCGCAGTCGACGCCATCGGCGACGAAGTTGGGCCCGCGGTCGCTCAGCACCCAATCCACCTGCATGCCCGGATAGCGGCGCAGATAGGCTTCCAGCGGATCGAGCAGTTGCTCCTGGCCGAAGGCATGGGGCATCACCACCCGCAGGCGCCCCTCGGGTTCGGCATGGGCGCCGTGCAGGGCGGCGGCGAAGGCCTGCCAGTCACCGAGCAGTTGCTGGGCCTGGCGATAGCAGCGCTGACCGTCCTCGGTGAGTCTCAGGGCGTGGGTCGAGCGCTGCACCAGGCGCACCTGCAAGGCCGCTTCCAACGCCTGCAGGCGACGACTGACGGTGGGCTGGGTGGTGCCGAGTTGGCGCGCTGCCGCCGACAGGCTGCCGGCCTCGACGATGCGGACGAAGGTCTCGAGCAGATCGAGACGGTCATGGGTAAAGGTGCTGTTCATACGCCTTACGTATACCCCCTGTACCGGGCGTTCGGCTACAACCGGCCAGCCTTCTGGCGAAGAATGCAGCCCATCGCATCCCGACCCGGAGCTTCCGCATGAACGACATGCCGCTTTCGCATAGCCAGACCCCGCCGCGCACCGCCACCCTCTCCCCGGCCTTGCTGGGCCTGCTGGCCACCGGCGCCGGCCTGAGCGTGGCCAACCTCTATTACAGCCAGCCGCTGCTGGGCACCCTGGCCAGCGACCTGCCGGCGACCGCCGCCGACGTGGGGCTGATCCCCACCCTCACCCAACTCGGCTATGCCCTGGGCCTGTTGCTGCTCGCGCCCTTGGGGGATCGCTTCGACCGCCGCCGCATCATCCTGGCCAAGCTCGGCATCCTGCTGCTGGCCCTGCTCGGTGCCAGCCTGGCACCGGGGCTGCACGCCCTGCTACTGGCCAGTCTGGTCACCGGTTTGGCCGCCACCGTGGCCCAGGATCTGGTGCCCGCCGCCGCGACCCTGGCGCCACCGGCCGAGCGTGGCCGCATCGTCGGCACGGTGATGACCGGGCTGCTGCTGGGCATCCTGCTGTCGCGGGTGGTCAGTGGCCTGGTCGGCGAGCTGTTCGGTTGGCGGACGCTCTATCTGCTGGCCGCGGCCAGCATCGCCGCCATCGGCATGGCGGTCTGGCGCGGGCTGCCGAGCTTTGCGGCGACCACCCAGCTGAGCTATCCGGCGCTGCTCGGCTCGCTGGGCACCCTATGGCGTCGACATGCCGCGCTGCGCCGGGCGACCCTGGCCCAGGGCCTGCTGTCCGTCGGCTTCAGCGCCTTCTGGTCGACCCTCGCCCTCTATCTGCATGCCGGTCCCTTCCAGCTGGGCAGCGCCGCCGCCGGGGCCTTCGGCCTGGCCGGGGCCGCCGGGGCCCTGGCCGCGCCCTGGGCTGGGCGCCTGGCGGATCGCCACGGCTCGGAATGGGTGACGCGCCTGGGCATCGGTCTCGCGGCCCTGGCCTTCGCCAGCCTGCTCGCCCTGCCCTGGATGCCGGGAGTGGCCGGCCTGGTGCTGCTGGCGGTGGCGACGGTGGTCTTCGACCTCGGTGTCCAGGCCAGTCTCATCGCCCACCAGGCCCAGGTCTATGGCCTGGAACCCGAGGCCCGCAGCCGGCTCAACGCGGTGCTCTTCACCGGCATGTTCATCGGCATGGCCAGTGGCGCCGCCCTGGGCAGCCTGTTGCTGGTACGCCTGGGCTGGAGCGGCGTCGCCGGCCTGGCGCTTACCGCCGCGCTCCTGGCGCTGCTGGTACGGCTCTGGCCCGCCGCTGTGCGTCGAATCTGAAGAGCGTCCTGGGCGGGGGTGGTGACGCCTCGCCCAAGGATCGTCAACCAAAACAGGACGACCATTCCGCTTTCAGCTCGTTAATCAAAGTCTCTCTCCACAGTAGGATGTCTTCCATGGCGTCGGCACCGACCGCGCCCCCTCAGACAAGGAGCCCTATCATGCTGGCCATTCGTAAAGCTTCCGATCGCGGCGCCGCCAACCACGGTTGGCTCAACTCCTTCCACACCTTTTCCTTCGCCAACTACCGCAATCCGGCGGAGCAGGGTTTCTCCGACCTGCTGGTGATCAACGACGACACCGTGGCGCCGGCACGCGGCTTTGGCGAGCACCCGCATCGCGACATGGAGATCTTCTCCTATGTGCTCGAAGGCGCCCTGGAGCACCAGGACAGTATGGGCACCGGCTCGGTGATCCGCCCCGGCGACGTCCAGCTGATGAGCGCTGGCAGCGGTGTCAGCCACAGCGAGTACAACCACTCCGACCGCGAGCGTGTGCACTTCCTGCAGATCTGGATCGTGCCCAACGTGCGCCGCGCCACGCCGCGCTACCAGCAGCAGCACTTCAGCGCCGAGACCAAGCGCGGTCGCCTGGCGCTGATCATTTCGCCGGATGGCGCCGAAGGCTCGCTGGAAGTCAGCCAGGACGCCCGCGTCTACGCCGGTCTGTTCGACGGTGCCGAAAGCGCCACCCTGCAGTTGGCCCCCGAGCGCTATGCCTATGTGCACGTCGCCCGCGGCAGCCTGGAGCTGAATGGCGTACTGCTGCAGGCCGGCGACGGCGTCCGGTTGCGCGGCGAGCGTGAACTGCAGCTGGCCCACGGCACCGACGCCGAGGTGCTGGTGTTCGATCTGCGGCCCAACGAACTGCCGCAAATGCCCTAAGCCTGTCTGCGCCTAGGTAGCAGCAGGCGCCAAGCCCGGAGGCCGCTCACTCGGCCTCCCCTTGCCGAGAACGCGCCATGAGCACCCAAGCCTTGACCTCCCTGGTGGCCGGTAACGCCACCCTCTGGCTGACGCTGAACGTCTTTGGCGAACAGCTGGGCCTGCCGGTACCGGCCTATCCCTCGCTGGTGGTGATGGGCGCGGCGGCCGACGAGGCCGAGTTGCTCCTGGCGCTGTTAGCCAGCGTCGCGGTCACCGGGCTGGCCGATCTGCTCTGGTACTGGGCTGGCCGTCGGCACGGCACCTGGTTGTTGCGTCATCTGCCGGGGCACGTCCCGGCCGCCACCCGCTTGCCCGGCCTGTTGCTGGTGGCCAAGTTCGTCCCCGGCGCCGCCGCCCTGGCGACCCTGAGCGCAGGGGCCAGCGCCATGCCCCTGCGGCGCTTCCTCGCCTACGACCTCGGCGGCGCCACCCTGTGGATCGGCTCCGGCCTGGCCCTGGGCCGGCTGTTCGAAGCCCACATCCTGGCCCTGCTGGACGAACTCGAAGGCTATGGTCCGGCCCCGCTGTTGCTCGCCGCGGGCCTCGGTATCGCCTGGTTCGGTTGGCATCTCCTCTCCCAGCGCCGCGCTCGCCACCCCGATCCGCGACACTGCTGCGCCTAGTGTGGTGTGTCAGAAGTTAACTGCACAATTTTGGCGGCGCTTTTTCGGTCTGGCCAGCGTTGCCACTCCTCGCCATAGCCCTGCTATGACTCGTCGCGGCGCCTAGCCCAGTCGGAACGCCGAACCGCCAAAAAATCACTCGCCAATTCTTGCGCGAACTTCTGACACACCACACTAGCAATTGCCGTCTTAACGCTAATTAACGATAGGCAACTCGCACGTCAGACAACCGCACGGAATCATTCTCATCCAGACCGCCGCTTCAAGGTTGGTTCGATAGGGAGAGCGCCATGTCCATGACCGTCGATAGCACCTCAGCCCTATCCAAGCGGCCGGATACGCGTCTGGTCGGTTTGGCCGCCTGGCAGGAGCGCCTGGCCAAGGAAATCTTGCTGCAACACCTGGAACGCGGGATCAGCGTCAGCCGGGTCGCCGCTCTCTGCGGGCTGTCGCGCAGCCACTTCACCCGGCAGTTCAAGCTCACAGCGGGACTCGCCCCGCTGGAATGGCTGCGCCACCAGCGCATCGTCCGCGCCCAGCAGTTGCTGGCCGAGCGCGCCTTACCCCTGGCGGCGATTGCCCTGGAATGTGGTTTCTTCGATCAGGCGCACCTGAGCCGGGTGTTCACCCGTGCCGTGGGTGTGCCACCGCTGGCCTGGCAACAGCAGGCCCTGGAACGGCGGCTGCTGGCGGAGCTGACGCAGGTGCAGCCGCAGCATGGCCAGCAGGCGGTAGCCTAGGCGCTCGCCAGCGTCCTCCACCAGGATCAGCGACTTGTCCACCAGTTGGCCCAGCAGGGGGATGAAGTACGCCTCCTCCAGGCCACGCTGGGCGGCCAGCGCCAGCGCCCGGTCACGACTGAATCGCTCGCCCGCCTCGGCCAGGGTCGCCAGCACGGCGAATTCGGCTTCGCTCAGGCTGTGCAGGCTCCAGTCCAACATGGCACCCAGGCTGCGCTGGCGCTGCGCCGCGGTACGTCGCCCCTGCACATCCAGGTAATAGCCACCTTCGAGTTGCGCCAGCACGCCGCCGAGCCCCTGGGCCGCCACCTGTTCGGCGAGGATCTCCAGGGCCAGGGGAATACCCTCGCTGCGCCGGCAGATCTCACCGACCAGCGACACGTCGGCCGGCCGCAGACGCAGCCCCGGCAGCCGTGCCCGGGCGCGGCGGACGAACAGGCGAAAGGCCGGCTCGCGCATGGCGTCGCGCAGGCGTGGCGAGGATGGGATCGGAACCGCCAGGGGGGCCAGGCGCAGCACCCCCTCTCCCTCCACCCGCAAGGCTTCGCGACTGGTGACCAGCACCTTGAGTGAGGGGCAGCCCTGCAGCAGCCGCTCCACCAACCAGGCACAGGGCTCGACCAGGCGCTCGGCGTTGTCCAGTACCACCAGCAGGCGCCTTGTGGCCAGGGCCTCCTGCAGGGCCGGCACCCCCGCCCCGGCCGCCAGCCCCAACTCGCTGGCCAGGCGCTCGACCAGGCCCATGACCGTGCCGAGGGCGGCGAGATCGAGGCTCTGCACGCCGTCGGGTAAGTCGTCCGCCAGGGTCGCCACGAGGTGCTGGACCAACAGCGACTTGCCGACCCCGCCGGGACCGACCACCGAGACCAGTCGCCGCGGCGCGAGCAACCGGCGCAGCTCGGCGAGGCTGGCCGCCCGTCCCTCCAGCGGCGTCAGGGGAGATGCCGCCTCGGCCAGCGGCAGGAGCTCGGTCTCGCCCAGGCGCTCCACCGCGAGGGCGAAGCCATAGCCGCGATGGCGCACGCTCAGAATGGGGTCCACGGCGCTGTAGGAGCGCAGCACCCGGCGCAGGGCCGAGATGTGCACTCGCAGGTTGATGTCCTCGACGACGCTGCCGGGCCACACCTGGGCCATCAAGGTCGGCTTGTCGATCAATTCGCCGGGACGCTCCAGCAGCACTCGCAGGATGTCCAGGGCGCGGCCGCCCAGGGGCAACGGCCGCTCGCCGTCGAGCAGCAGACGCCGCCGGGGATCGAGGATCAGACCGCAGAAACGGTAGGCACTCGCCTCCGCCAAGGGCTTGAGTTCATGCATGACCATGCTGCGCTCCGCCGCGCCAGGCCTGTCGCCGCTCCTGCAGGCGAACCCGACGGGCGTCCGCGCCTCTCCTTCGCCGATAGGTCATACCATTCTGGCCGCTGCCCCGGCCCAAGGAATGACGATCTACGGCCGGAAGCTGCCATCGATAGGCGTGATACCGCCATCGGCGTTGCCGTCAGCTGAATTGATAGCGGTACTGCGCCGGGGTCAGCCCCAAATGGCCCTGGAAGGCGGTGCGCATGCACCTGTCACTGGCGAAGCCGCTGCGAAAGGCCACCGTCTTCAGGGGCAGGTCACTGGTCTCCAGCAATCCACGGGCGTGATCGATGCGCGCCCGCAGCACGAATTCCAGAGGCGTCATGCCGGTGTCGCGCTTGAACACCCGGGCGAAGTTGCGGGTGCCCATGGTCGCCAGTTCGGCAAGACGGCTGATCGAATAGGCCTGGTCGATATGGGCCACCACATGGCGCTGGACCTGGGTGATGGGCGTCGTCGCTTCCGGGTCGTCGAACAGCGGGCTGAACTGCGCCTGCTTGCCCTGGCGCTGGGTCACCACCACCAGCACCTTGGCCACCTCGCGGGCGATGACCTTGCCGTGGTCCTCGGCCACCAGGGCCAGCGCCAGGTCGATACCGGCGGTGACCCCGGCCGAGGTCAGCAACGGGCCGTCGCTCAGGTAGATCTCGTCGGCCGTCACCTGGGCGCGGGGAAACCGCCGCGCCAGGCGCTCGCGGTAATTCCAGTGGGTGGTCACCTGGCGCCCATCGAGCAGCCCGGCGCTGCCGAGCAGGAAGGTCCCGGTGCAGACCGCGCCATAACGGCTGCAGCTATCGGGCACCTGGCGCAGCCAGGCGGCGGTATCGGGGTGCGGCTCGTTGTAGGCGCCGGGCCCCCCGGGGACCAGCAACAGGTCGTAGGCCGCGGGCGGTTGAGCCGTGGTGAGATCGGTGCGGATCGTCATGCCATTCGAACAGCGCAGGGTGCGCCGCCGCCCGGCGGCGATGGTCACGAGGCGATAGTGGTCATCCGCCGGCAGATAGCGATTGGCGATGGAAAACACCTCCACCGGCCCGGCGAAATCCAGCATCAACACCTCGGGGACCAGCAGGAAAGCCACTGTCCTCGTCATGGCGATACGTCCTTATCCGTGTAGCGAATTATCCCTGGGCGGTGGCGCCGCCCGAGTGAAGTTTGAGGTGAGGATAAGAACTTACGCCACGAGGGCAAGCTGCTTTTGTCTGTGTATTACCCATTGCACATCAGGATCTGCATTTACCGGCATACCTCGATAGCCACTCATACCGACCCCGCGTCCAGTCGCCGTTTCGCTGGAAACCTTGCGCATCAAACGGTCCCAATCGCGCTAGCCCGGGCGTCTTGGCTTGAGCATTACCAGCGTGACCAGCCCGATCAGTGCAGTGACGAGGCTCGCGCCTTTCAGCAGCGTTCCGAAGCTATCCAGGTAAGCCTGGCGGAGCACCTCGGCGGTGGCCAGAGATACGCCCTGGAGATCGCCCAGTGCCAACTGCTGGGCCAACGCCAGCCGTGCCGGGGCGGACCAATCGACCAGCGAGTGGGCGAGCAGCTGCTCTATCAAGGCGCTCAAGAGCGCGAAAGCTATTGCCAGGATCACGCCTTCACTGGCGACCCGGACGGTATTGAAGATACCGGCCGCCATGCCGGCTCGCTCACGGGGTACGACGCCTACCGCCAGCCCATCCATCAGCCCCCAGGGGAGCCCGGTGCCCACGCCGATCATGGCCAGGCAGAGCAACGTCGCGGGGAGTTCACTGCCCAGGGCGAAGCGGCTGAGCGCCAGGAGACCAGCCGCTGCGAACAGGAATCCGAACGCGCAAAGGCGTCCGGCCGGCACCCAACGGGTCAGCCAGGCCGCCAGCAGCGGGACCACCAGCAACGGCAGGGTCAGCGCCAGCAGTACCAGACCTGCGCGAGTCGCCCCCAAACCCTCCACGCCGATCAGGCGCAGCGGCAACAAGACGATGAACACGATGTAGCAGACGCAGGTACCGATAGGCAGCAGTTGTACGCCGAGGAAACGCGGCAGGCGAAACAGCCGCAGCTCCAGCATCGGCCGCGGGCTACCTAGTTGTCCGCGTACGAACAGCAGCAGACCAAGAGCTGCGAGCAGCAACAGGAATGTCACCCCAAGCGAGGTCCAGCCTTGGCGAGGCCCCAGGATGACGGCGGAGGTAAAGGCCACCAGCATGCAGGAAAAGCTCAATACCCCCGGAACATCGAGACGACTCGCCTGCGGATCGCGACTCTCCCGCATACACTTCAGTGCCACCAGCGCGGCAACACCGGCCAGCAGGGCGGTCAACAGAAAGATGGCTCGCCAGCCCCATCCGTCCAGCAACATCCCGCAAAGCAGCGGGCCGCAGGCCAACCCTAGACCGAAGGTCGTGCCGAGCAGGCTGAAGACGCGCGTGCGCGCCGGCCCTTCGAACTCCTGGGCCAGCGCCGCGCTACCACCCGCCAGGGCTGCGGCTGCCGCCACGCCCTGGAGTCCACGCAACGCATCGAGCCACAGAATCGAAGGAGCGCCGGCGAGCAGCAGCGAAACGAGGGTGAAGCCGGCAATACCGCCGATAAACAGGCGCTTGCGGCCATAGCGATCAGCCAAGGTCCCCGCGGCCAGGAGCAGGCTGCCGAAGCTGAGCATGAAGGCATTGGTGATCCAGGTCATGGCCACGGCATCGGCGTGCAACGCCATGCCTATGGCGGGCGTCGCCACAGCGCCGCCGGTGAAGCTCAGCGGCAATACCAGGGCGGCCAGGCAGATGGCCAGGACGATCGAATAGCGGCCGGACGCAGTAGGCGTGACCTCGGCTGAGAACTTGTGCACGGTGGAATTCCTGCGGATTCGACAGCCGGCCGGACTGTCGGGGTGAGCGCGCGACGAATTCGGCTCACCTTATCCAGGACGCAATCAGCGATAAACAAGGCTAAGATCCACTGATAACGGAGCAAAAGGACTCAATCGGAATGGACAGCCTCACTAGCCTGGTCGCTTTCGTGAAGACCGCGGATGCCTTGAGTTTCGTGAACGCCGGCCAAGCCATGGGGATCTCGGCGTCCGCCGTCGGTAAGAACGTGGCCAAGCTCGAAGCTTCCTTGAAGGTCCGGCTGTTTCATCGCAGCACCCGCAAGGTCAGTCTTACGCCGGAGGGCGCGCTGTTCTACGAACGTTGCAAGCGTGTGCTGGATGAATTGGAAGAGGCCCGAGCGCTGCTTTCCCAAGCCGCGCAGACGCCCCAGGGTCGGCTCAAGGTCAGCCTGCCAACCATCGGTTATCGGTTTCTGCTGCCTCACCTAGCGCCCTTTCGCCAGCGCTATCCGCAGATCGAGCTGGAGCTCGACTTCAACGACGAACTGGTCGACGTGATCGAGGAAGGCTTTGATGTGGTCATCCGCAGCGGTGGCCTGGCCGACAACAAGTTGATGGCCAAACGCCTGGGCCCTTTCCGCTTCGTCCTGTGCGCCGCACCCGCCTACCTGAGCCAGCATGGGCGACCCTCCATCCCGGCGGACCTGGAGCAGCACGACTGCCTGCGCTATCGCTTCGTCACCACGGGCAAGATCATGGATTGGACCCTGTCGGCCGATCCGCTCTTCACCCGTCTGCACCTGCCGACCACCCTGGTGCTCAACAACATGGAAGCCCTGCTCATGGCGGCGCAGGACGGCCATGGCATCGCCTTCATGCCGGACTTCCTGGTGCGGGACGCCCTCGCGGAGGGCAAGCTGCAAACGCTGCTGGATGCCTTCACCCGGGACGAAGGCCAGTTCTGGGCGCTCTGGCCTTCCAGCCGCCACCTTTCCCCAAAGGTCCGGGTATTCGTGGAGTTCATCGAGCAGCGACTATTCAAGGCCCCTGCCCTTGCGAACCCTACCCCCGCCGCAACCGGATCAGCGTGATCTCGCTCGGCGCGCCGAATCTCAGCGGCGGGCCCCAGTAGCCGGTGCCGCGGCTGATGTAGACGGTCAGCCGGCCCAGGCGGTGGATGCCGGCCACCCAGGGTTGCTGGAAGCGGACGAAGTACATCCAGGGCCAGAACTGGCCGCCGTGGGTATGGCCGGAGAGCTGCAGGTCGGCGCCGGCGGCCTCGGCCTTGGGGGCCGAGCGCGGCTGGTGGGCCAGCAGCAAGCGGAACAGCCCCTCCGGGGCGCCGGCGAAGGCGGCCGCGGCGTCGCTCCTGTGGCTTGGGACGTAGAGCGGCGCCGAGTAGTCGGTGATGCCGCCCAGTACGAAGGGCGTGCCCTGATGTTCCAGCACCCGGTGCTCGTCGATCAGCAGCGCCAGCCCCTGTTCGCGCCAGGCGCGCACCCAGGCCTCGGCACCGGAGTAGTACTCGTGGTTGCCGGTGATGGCGTAGGTGCCCAGGCGCGCCTTGAGCCCTTGCAGCGGCAGGAATTCATGGCGCAGCTCGGCCACGCTGCCGTCCACCAGGTCGCCGGTGATGGCCACCAGGTCGGCATCCAGGCCATTGACCCTATCGACGATGCGTTGCAGGTAGCCGGCCTTGATGGTCGGGCCGATGTGCAGGTCGCTCAGCTGCACGATACGCAGCCCGTCCAGGCCGGCGGGCAGCGCCGGCAGAGCCAGCTCCACCTCCCTGACCTTAGCCGTGCGCCGGGCGTTGTAGAGGCTTCTCAGCGCCACCAGCAGCACCAGTCCCAGCACCGCCCAGGCACTGCCGCTGCGCCAGGCGGCGTCCAGCGGGTGGCCGACCAGACTGGCCAGGGCCATGACCAGGCCGCGCAGCAGGCTGAAGATCGCCAGGCTGGAAAACACGCCCATGGCGATCAGCGCCGCCCAGGCCAGCAGCCGCGAACGCATGTCCCGCGAGCGAAAGCCCAGGGGCACCAGGACGAAGGACAGGATTAGCAGGAGCCAGAACGGCAGCTGTCCGGCCAGCGATAGGCCGAGATCGCCGATCAGGCTGACCCCGATGAACAGGTGCAGGGCGAGAAGAACCAGGTACATCGCGGTACGGGAACGGAACATGGAGGGCCCTGGGGCGAGGAGAGGGTTCTACCTTAGCACCCTACCGACTGGGCTCCAGCGCCCTGGTTGTTTCCAGCTACACCGATTCAGCCTGCATTCAGCGCGGCTTCGTCTCCTCCGTCTGGACGGCCTGGTCCGCTCGCCGGCCCAGGTAGAAGCCCAGCCAGGCCCAGAGCGCCGCGCAGGCGGCACCGATCAGCGCCGGTAGCCAGGCGCCATGGCCGAGCAGGTCCAGCAGGCTCTTGGCCCAGCCACTGGCGGCGTCACCGGCGCGGTAGACCACGGTGTCGATGAAGTTCTTGGCCTTGTACTTGGTCTCGGCGTCCAGCGGCGCGAAGAGCATCTCGCGGCCCGGGCGGATGAAGGCGTATTCGCCGATGCGCCGCACGATCATCAGGCCCGCCAGCATGGCGAAGGTGGGCAGCAGCGCGAGCCCCAAGAAGCCCACACACATCAGCAGCGGCACTCCGGCCAGCAGGACGCGCACGCCCAGCCGCTGGGCCAAGCGCCCGGTGATCAGCACCTGGCTGGCCAGGGCGCCAGCCTGGACCACGAAGTCCAGCAGCCCGAACACCTGCACCTGGCGCGCCCGGTCGGGGAACAGTTCGGCCACCAGCCGCGCCTGCTCGAAATAGAGAAAGGTGCTGACCGTGGCCAGCAGGATGACGAAGGCGCTCACCGCCAGCAGATAGGGCGAGGCCAGCACCCGGGTGAGGCCACTGAAGGGATTGCCGGCCACCGGGCGCCGCGGACTTTCCGTCGGCGCTGCGCCCGGTCGCCCGGCACCGCGGGTCTCGCGCCAACCCAACAAATAGGCCTTGAGTGCCAGGGCTAGGAGTAGCAGCGCGGCGGCCAGCAGCGCGAGGCCCGCCTCGCCGACCAGGGGCGCCAGGGCCGCGGCCAATACCGGGCCGAGCAGGCCACCGACACTGGCCCCGGCGGCGATGAAGGCGAACAACCGCCGCGCCTGGGCGCCGTCGAAGACATCGGCCATCAGACTCCAGGCCACCGAGACCACGAAGAGGTTGTAGACCGAGATCCAGACGTAGAAGGTGCGCGCCAGCCAGACGCTGTCGCCCAGGCTGGCGAAGCAGGCGGCGAAGGCCAGCAGATTAAGCGCGAAGAAGCCATAGACCCAGTCGACGAAGCGAATCCGCGCCACCCGCGAGTTGAGCCAGGCGAACAGGGGTACGGCCAGCAGCATCACCAGAAAGGTGGCGGTGAACAGCCACTGCAGATTCTCTACCCCACCGGCGATGCCCATGGCCTCGCGGATCGGCCGCAGCATGAAGTAGCCGGCGAACAGGCAAAGGAACAGCGCGAAACCCGCCAGGGCCGCGGACGACTCGCCGGCGCGGGCGTCGAGGACGCGACCGAGCCAGTCCTTCATCTAGTCGAACAGCCCGGCGATGGCCTCGCGCTGACGCGCATCCGGCAGGCGCCCACGGCCGGCCTGGAGGTTATCGACCATGTAGCGCGGATTGCTGGTGGCCGGGATTACCGCGGTCACCGCCGGGTCGGCGAGGATGAACTTGAGCAGCAGCTGCGCCCAGCTGGTAGCGCCCAGGTCGGCCGCCAGCGGCGGCAGTGGCTTGCCACGGGTGCTGGAGAGCAGGTTGCCGCGCTGGAAGGGTCGGTTGATCAGCACGGCGATGCCCTGGTCACGGCAATAGGGCAGCAGACGTTTCTCGGCTTCGCGCTCGCCCACCGAATAGTTGAACTGCACGAAGTCGACCTTTTCCTTTTTCAGGGTAGCCAGCAGATCGTCCAGCGCCGCCTCGCGATAGTGGGTGACGCCCACGTAGCGCACCTTGCCGGCCTGCTGCTGTTCGCGCAGCAGGGCCAGTTGGTTGGCGGTGTCCTGCAGGTTGTGCACCTGGACCAGATCCAGGCGGTCGGTCTGCAAGGCCTGGAAGCTGGCGGCCAGTTGCGCCGCACCGCGCTCACGGCCGGTGGAGGACACCTTGGTGGCGAGAAAGACCCTGTCGCGGGCCTTGGCCCGCTTGACCAGCTCACCGGCCACCCGCTCGGAATTGCCGTAGCTGGGGGCCGTGTCGATGAGGCTACCACCGCCGTCCAACAGCGCCTGGAGCACCTCCTGCAACGGCGCCAGGGCGGCGTCGTTCAGCTCGACATCGAGATTGCCCGAGGTACCCAGGCCGACCACCGGTAGCGCCTCGCCGGTGCGCGGAATCTTGCGGGTCAGCAGCGGCTCGGCAGCCTGGGCGCTCTGCCACAGCCAGGGCGCGGCGGTCACGGCGGCGGCCAGGGCGGTGGTGGTCTGCAGGAAATGGCGACGGGTCGGCATGGCGGGCCTCGCGACGGGCAGTCAGGATAGATGACCTTTGAGTTAAGCGGTTCTTCCAACCGATCGCCCGCCGGGCTCATTGCGGCATGTTGCGACGCTCTCGTAGGTTGGCGCTGAGCGCAGCGAAGCCCAACGTTGCCCAGTTTGAACCTCCCTGTTGGGCTTCGACGATGGAGCCGTCTCAACCCAACCTACATACTGCCTCCCGTAGCCTGGACAACGGCATAGCCTTGTCCACTGGTTAGCTCTGACTGCCCAGTGGAAAACGCTGCGCGGTTTTCCACGCTACGGGTTGGCGGCATCCTGGCCTGCAAGAATGCCGTGATCCGCCGGCGGCAGACTGCCATCGCCACCCAGGTAACGATCATAGAAATCCCGCACCGTGACGTTCTTGTGCTTGGCCTCGAACATGATGTCGAAGCGGTCAAGGAACTGGCAGGCGTAGCGGTTGCACCAGTCGTTCCACATCATGTCGCTGTGGCCATAGAGCAGCCGCTTGCTGATCTGCTGTAGCAGGAACTTGATATCGATCCGCTCGGTGGGCGAGACACCCATTTCCATCAGGGCTTCCGGCGGTTGGGAGTAGTGCATGGCCGGACGCACGCCGCGCCAGCTGTCGATGATCCGCGCCACTCGCGGTTCCCAGGGATCGATATAGGCCTCTTCGTGAATCCAGCAGTGGTGGATGTCCAGCACCACCGGCGCGAGGTCGGCCAGTTGCAGGCAGTCGTCGACACCGTAGGTCTTCTCGTCGTTCTCGAAGGTGATGCAGTTGCGCGCCTCGCTGGACAGGCGCGGCCAGACCGCGCGGATGCCGGGCACGCCCAGGCGACCGGCGATGTGCACGTTGCACTTGAAGTCCTGGAAACGCTGGCCGTAGCCCATCAGCCGGATCATGTCGGCGTGGTATTCGAATTCCGCCAGGCTGTTCTCCACCACCTCGGGGCGATCCGAACCCAGCACGCAGAATTGTCCGGGGTGCAGCGACAGCCGCACATCGCGTCGGCGCGCCAGTTCGCCCAGGCGGCCGAAGCGATCTTCCAGCAGCGCCTGCAACTCCTGGGAACGATAGAAATAGGCGAATTCGGCATGGCTGTAGAAGGGCAGCAGGTCGCTGCTCAGGCGCAGCATGCGCAGGTTTTCCGGCTGGTCGGCGACGTGCTCGACGAATCTCAGCTGGGCGTCCAGGTTGTGGGTGACCACGTCCAGCAGCTTGGCCTCGGCGGCGGCGCGCTCGACGCTACCCAGCCAGCGCAGGGTGGTGGTGCGGGTGTTGAAGGCCCGCTCGACCTGCTCCAATTCCTTGAGCGACAGGCTGCGCTCGGGGTGACGGTACATGCAGGCGAAGCCGATTCGATACATGGGACGCTCGGGACAGGGACTATAGGGATTAGTCCGCAGGGCGCCGCTTGGGTGCGGGTGGGGTGATGGGTGGCGGGGTGATGCCTTGGAATGCGGGAATTGGGGCTGCCCTCACCCCGGCCCTCTCCCGGAGGGAAAGGGGGTGGTCCGGTAGGCAGTCAGTGGAAAACGCTGCGCGGTTTTCCACGCTACGGGAGGCAGCGGTAGGGTGGAAAACGGCGCAGCCTTTTCCACGCGTGCTCCGGATGCCCTACCCCGGCCCCAACCATACCGTCAGCGCATGCAGCACCAGCCCCACCAGGCCGCCTACCAGGGTGCCGTTGATGCGGATGAATTGCAGGTCCTTGCCCACGCTCTGCTCCAGTTGCTGGACCAATTCGTCGGTGTCCCAGGCGGCCACGCGGTCGGCGATGTAGTCGCCGATACGCTGGCGGTTGCGGTCGATGAAGGGCGGGGCCACGGCGATCAGTTGTTCGTTAATCCACAGGCGCATGGCCTCGTCGCGACTCAGGGTCTCGCCCAGTTCGGCCAGCAGCCGACCCAGGCGGCGGCGAATACGGGAATCCGGAGCGGCGAGATCGGCTTGCAGCCAGTTCACCAGCTCATCCCACAACTCCTGCAGATAGCCGGCCAGCGCCGGGTGCTCCAGCAGGCGGTCGCGCAGCTGCTCGCCGCGCAGGCGGAAGGCCGGGTCCTGCTTGAGGCGCTCGATGAAGCCGACCAGGTAGCCATCGAAATGCCGGCGCAACTCGTGCTCGCGGTCCTGGCTGATCTCGCCGATCAGCCGCGATACCGCCTGCACCACCTTGATCGCCGACCAGCGCCCAACCCGCTCGTCCAGGCCCAGGTACTTGAGGGTGCGCAATTCACCGCCGATGGTACGGGCGATCAGCACCTGGGTGTCCTCGTCCTGCAATAGGCGGTCGATCTCCTGCAACACCTCGTCGAGCACCGCCTGGTGGCGGCCGTCGGCGGTCAGCACATCGAGCAATTCACCGGAGAGCGCCGCCACGTCCAGGCGCTGCAAGCGTTCCACCGCCACTCGGCGGATGAAGGCCTGCACCCGCAGCTCGCGCAGGGCTTCCAGGGAGTAGCGGGCGACACCGGTGGCCTGGCTCGCCACCGCGGCGGCGTTGTCCGGCTGGCGCAACCAGCCGGCCAGGCGTCCGGCGGCGTCCAGCTCTGCCAGCTTGGCCAGCACCTGGGGCGTGGCGAGGAAGTGCAGGCAGATGAAGTCCGACAGCTTGCGCCCGACCCCGGCCTTGTTGCGCGGGATGATGGCGGTATGGGGGATCGGCAGCCCCAGGGGATGGCGGAACAGCGCGGTCACCGCGAACCAGTCGGCGATGGCGCCGACCATGGCCGCCTCGGCGAAGGCGGCGGCATAGCCCCAGGCCGGATGGCGGGCCTCCAGAGCGGTGGCCAGGCAATAGAGCGCGGCCGCGAGAAACAGCAGCAGCAGGGCGATGAGCTTCATGCGGCGGACCGGGGTGAGGCCGTCGCGGGAGAGCGTGGTCATGACGATGGGGCGGTCCTCTGGCAGCGAGCGGGTGCTGGGTAGAAAGCGGCGCCCGGATGGAGTTTCCCACGCGCCGCCACGGTGCGACCCGGCTCCATCCTAGCGCAGCCCCTGCCAGCAAGGCGGCGAAAGGTTCGCCCTCGCGCGAACCAATGCCGGAGGTCCGCTTCACCACCCGGCGCTCGTCATCGTGCCAGAGCGTCGCGCCGAATGACGTGCCGAACCAATTTTCAATGGCATCGGCCTTGCACCCGCCTCTGCTATCCGAATCCCGCGGCGACGGCGCTGATAGCGCGCTTCGCTTCGGGAGATCGCCCAGACCTAAGAGGCAAAGGTTCGATGCAGATCCATACCGACGACAGTGCCCGCCTGGCCCTGGATGCCCTGCGCAACCTGGTGGCCCAGCAGAGCAGCGTCCCCGACAAGCCGCTGCCGCCGGAACGCGAGCTGGCCAGTGAATTCGGCGTCAGCCGCCGCTCCATCCGCCGCGCCCTGGCCGTGCTCGAAGCCGAGGGCCAGGTCTGGCGCCGCCAGGGCAAGGGTACCTACGTGGGCCCCACGCCGCCGAGCGCGGCCCTCACCCTGACCCAGCTGTCGGCGCGCACCAACTTCAGCGAGGTGATGGAGGCGCGACTGCACCTGGAGCCGAATCTCGCCGCCCTGGCCGCCCAACGGGCCAGTGGCGAGCAGCGCGCGCTGATCCGCCGCATGGCCGAGCGCACCGCCTTCGAACGCCTGGGCAGCAGTGAGGACGCCGACGCCATCGAGCTGTGGGACAGCGCCTTCCACCGCAGCATCGCCGAAGCCGCCGGCAATCGCCTGTTGCTGGACCTGTTCGAGATGCTCGACGCCATCCGCCTGGACCCGATCTGGCGCGACCTGCGCCACCGGGCGCGCAACGCCCAGCGCCTCTTGGCCTACCACGACGACCACCAGGCCTTGGTGGAAGCCCTCGACGCCCGCGATCCGGTGCGCGCCGCGGCGGTGATGCGCGCCCACCTGCGCGCCCTGCAACTGGCGCTGGACAGCGTGCTGCAACAGACCCTGGAGCAGGCCCTATGAGCGCCCCGGTATTGGTGGTGGACGACCTCAGCGTACGCTTCGCCGGAGCGCCGGCCGCGGTGGTGGAAGGCCTGAGTTTCACCGTGCAGCCGGGCCGGACCCTGGCCCTGGTGGGCGAATCCGGCTGTGGCAAGAGCGTGACCTCCATGGCCCTGATGGGGCTCCTGCCGCCGAGCGCCCGCACCCAGGCCCGCCAGGCGAGCTTCATGGGCGAAGACCTGCTGAGCATGCCCGCGGCGCGCCGCAGCGACCTGCGCGGCGATCGCCTGGCCATGGTGTTCCAGGAGCCGATGACCTCGCTGAATCCAGCCTTCACCGTCGGCGAGCAGTTGATGGAGACGGTGCTGCGCCACCGCGGCGGCAGCACCCAGGCCGCCCGCCAGCGCGCCCTGGAAATGCTGGAAAAGGTGCGGGTCCCGGCCGCGGCCCAACGCCTGGCGGCCTATCCCCACGAACTCTCCGGCGGCATGCGCCAGCGGGTGATGATCGCCATGGCGCTGGCCAACGACCCGGCGCTGATCATCGCCGACGAACCCACCACGGCGCTGGACGTGACCATCCAGGCGCAGATCCTCGAACTCATCGCCGGGCTGCAGGCCGAAACCGGCAGCGCCATGATCCTCATCACCCACGACCTCGGCGTGGTCGCCGAGGTGGCCGACGAGATGGCGGTGATGTACGCCGGCCGGGTGGTGGAATCCGGTCCGGTCGCCCAGCTGTTCGACGATCCTCAGCATCCCTACACCATCGGCCTGATGGGCTCCATGCCCTCGCTCGGGCCACGCACGGGGCGCCTGGCGACCATCGCCGGCCGGGTGCCGACCCCCGCCGAGATGCCCGCCGGCTGTCGCTTCGCCAGTCGCTGCCCCTTCGTCCTCGACGCCTGCCGCCAGGCGCCGCCACCGCTCGTGGCACTCGCGCCCGGGCAGCAGGTGGCCTGTATCCGCGCGCCCCTGGAACAGCACCTGGAGACCAGCGCATGAAGGCGGTAGATCGTCCCATCCTCGAAGCCATCGGCCTGACCAAGCACTTCGGTGGCCAGGCCGGTTTCCTGCAACGCCCGCGGCCACCGGTGCAGGCGGTGAGCGATGTCTCCTTCGCGGTGCGCCGCGGCGAGACCCTGGCGCTGGTGGGCGAGTCCGGTTCGGGCAAGTCGACCCTCGGCCGGCTGCTGCTCAACCTGCTCGCCCCCACCGCCGGCGACGTCATCTACGAAGGTCGTAACCTGGGCAATCTCAGCACGGCGGCGCTGCGCCAGGTCCGCCAGGAATTGCAGATCATCTTCCAGGACCCTTTCGCCTCGCTGAATCCGCGCATGAGCGTGGCCGACATCGTCGGCGAGCCGCTGTGGCTGCATAAGCCGCTGGATCGCCGCCAGCGCGCCGAGCGGGTGGCCGAGCTGCTGCGCACCGTGGGCCTGGCGCCGGAACTGGCGGGGCGCTATCCCCACGAATTCTCCGGTGGCCAGCGCCAGCGCATCGGTATCGCCCGCGCCCTGGCCGCCGAGCCGCGGCTGTTGCTCGGCGACGAGCCGGTCTCGGCCCTGGACGTCTCGGTGCAGGCCCAGGTGGTGAATCTGCTGGAAGACCTCAAGGCGCGCTTCGGCCTGACCCTGATCATCGTCGCCCATGGCCTGGGCGTGATCCGCCACATGAGCGACCGGGTGGCGGTCATGTACCTGGGCGAGATCGTCGAGCTGGCGCCGGTGGAGGCGCTGTTCGAGACGCCCCTGCACCCCTACACCCAGGCGCTGCTGGCCGCGGTGCCGGTCAGCCATCCGCGCGCGCGGCGACCGCGCGCCCTGCTCGGCGGCGACCTGCCCAGCCCCACGGCGCCGCCTAGCGGCTGTCGCTTCCATACCCGTTGCCCCCACGCCCGGCCGCTGTGCCGCGAGGCCAAGCCGCTGCTCGAAGCCACCCCCGGCGAGGCCCGCGTGGCCTGCCACTTCTGGCGCGAGATCGCCGGCGCCGGCGCCGCACCGCCGCCGGTGATCGCCAGCAGCCCGGCCTTCACCCGCCGCCTGGCCCTGTTCAACCGTCATCAGTCCCTTCTGGAGTCCACCCCATGAAAGCCTCCGCCTGGCTCACCGCCACCCTTCTGCTCCTGGCCGGCGGTTCCGCCGTGGCCGAGACCACCCTGCGCATCGGCATCCAGGACGATCCCGACGTGCTCGATCCGCACCGCTCGCGGACCTATTCCGGGCGGCTGGTCTACACCGCCCTGTGCGACAAGCTGGTGGACGTCTCGCCGCAACTGGAGCTGGTCCCCCAGTTGGCCACCGCCTGGCAGTGGAGCGACGACAACCGCAGCCTGACGCTGCAACTGCGCCCCGGCGTGACCTTCCATGACGGCGAGACCTTCGACGCCGCCGCGGTGAAATTCAACCTGGACCGCGCCCGCACCCTGCCCGACTCGCTGCGCAAGAGCGAATTGGCCTCGGTGGATACCGTGGAGGTGGTCGATCCCCAGACGGTGCGCATCCGCCTCAAGCAACCCGATGCCACCCTGCTCGCCCAGCTCTCCGACCGCGCCGGCATGATGCTGGCGCCCAAGGCCTCCGCGGGCGACGTCGGCAGCAAGCCGGTCTGCTCCGGTCCCTATCGCTTCGTGCAGCGGGTACAACAGGACCGCATCGTGCTGGAACGCTTCCCGCAGTACTGGAACGCCGCCGCCTACCACTTCGACAAGGTGGTCTTCCTACCCATCCCGGATACCTCGGTGCGCCTGGCCAATCTGCGCTCGGGTGACCTGGACATCATCGAGCGGGTCGCCCCCACCGACGTCAAGGGCCTGCAGGGCCAGGCCGGCTTCACCCTCTACAACACCCCGGGCCTGGGCTACATGCAGCTGATGGTGAACATGGCCAACGGCGACCGGGCGAAGAATCCCTTCGCCGGCGACAAGCGGGTGCGCCAGGCCTTCGATCTGGCGCTGGATCGCGACGCGCTCAACCAGGTGGTGTTCGAGGGCCTCTATGCACCCAGCGTGCAGCCCTTCCCGCAGAGCAGCCCCTACTACGACAAGGCCTTCGCCGTCCCGGCCCGCGACGTGGCGCGCAGCCAGGCGCTGCTCAAGGCCGCCGGCGTCAGCCTGCCGGTCAAGGTGGAGCTGAAGATCGCCAACAACCCCATCGCCCAGCAGGTGGGCCAGCTGATCCAGGCCATGGCCGCCGAAGCCGGTTTCGAGGTCAACCTGGTCGCTACCGAATACGCCACCCTGCTGGCCGAACAGCATGCCGGCAACTTCCAGCTCGGCCTGAGCGCCTGGTCCGGCCGCCCCGACCCGGATGGCAACGTGCACCAGTTCGTCACCTGCAAGGGCAACCAGAACGACGGCCACTACTGCAATGCCGCGCTGGACCAGTTGCTCAACCAGGCCCGCACCACCAACGACCAGGCCCAACGCCAGGCGCTTTACGCCCAGGCCATGACCCTACTGCGCGAGGAGCTGCCGGTGTTCTACCTCTACTTCGACCCGCGCATCATCGCTACCCGCGCCGATATCAAGGGCCTCATTCCCAATCCCGACGGCCTGATTCGCCTGGCCGGCGTCAGCCGCGGACAATAGCCATGCTGCGCCTCTTCCTGCGTGGCCTGCTCAGTGCCCTGCCCACCCTGCTGCTGGTGTCGCTGTTCGTCTTCACCCTGCAGCAACTGCTGCCAGGCGATCCGGTGCTGGCCATGGCCGGCGAGGAACGCGATCCCCAGGTGCTGGAATTCCTGCGCGAGAAGTACCGGCTGAACGATCCCCTGCCGGTGCAATACCTGCATTGGATGGGCGGAGTGCTGCGGGGCGACCTGGGCATCTCGCTGCGCACCGACCAGCCGGTGACGGCGCTGATCGCCGAGAAGCTGCCGGTGACCCTGGAGCTGTCGCTGCTGGCCATCCTCATCGCCCTGGCCATCGGTATCCCCACCGGCATCCTCGCCGCGGTGCGCCGTGGCACGGCGGTGGACTACGGCGCCAACCTGGTGGCCCTGTCCGGCATCTCCATCCCGCATTTCTGGCTCGGCATCCTCCTGATCCTGCTGTTCGCGGTGAAGCTGCAATGGCTGCCGGCTTCCGGCTTCGTGCCCTTCCACGAGGACCCGCTACGCAACCTGCGCACCCTGATCCTGCCCGCCTTCGTGCTGGGCGCCGGCCTCTCCGGCACCCTGATGCGCCATACCCGGGCGGCCATGCTGGAGGTGCTGCGCGCCGACTACGTGCGCACTGCCCGGGCCAAGGGCCTGCGCGAGCGGGTGGTGATCCTGCGTCATGCGCTGCGCAATGCGCTGATGCCCATCGTCACCCTCACCACCTTGCTGTTCGGCGAATTGCTCGGCGGCGCGGTGCTCACCGAGCAGGTCTTCAGCATCCCCGGCTTCGGCAAGATGATCGTCGACGCCGTGTTCAACCGTGACTACGCGGTGGTCCAGGGAGTGGTGCTCTGCGTGGCGGTGGGCTTCGTGCTGCTCAACCTGGTGGCCGACCTGCTCTACCGCCTGATCAATCCGCGCCTGAGGCAAGCCGCATGAACGCCCTGACCCTGCCCCGCCCGGCTACCCTGAAGCCCGCGCGCTCGCCCTTCTGGCGCAAGTTCAGCGCCAATCGCGGCGCGCTGCTCGGCGCCGCCCTGATCCTGACCTTCGCCCTGGCCGCCCTGCTGGCACCCTGGCTGGCCCCCTTCGATCCGCTCAAGACCAGCTTCCTGGCGGTACGCAAGGCGCCTTCGGCGCTGAACTGGCTGGGCACCGACGAACTCGGGCGCGACCTGCTCTCGCGCCTGCTGTGGGGCGCGCGCAGTTCGCTGCTGGCGGGCGTGGTCTCGGTGGCCATCGCCCTGCTGGTGGGGGTGCCCCTGGGCCTGATCGCCGGCTACTTCGGCGGCTGGCTGGACGCCGTGGTCTCACGCCTGGTCGAAGCCCTGCTGTCCTGTCCCTTCCTGGTCCTCGCCATCGCCCTGGGGGCCTTTCTCGGCCCGAGTCTGGGCAACGCCATGATCGCCATCGGCCTGTCCGCCATGCCGGTGTTCGCCCGCCTGACCCGTGGCCAGGTGCTCGCCATCCGCCACGAGGACTATCTGGAGGGGGCGCGCGCCATCGGCCTGCCGGATCGCTGGATTCTCTGGCGCTACGTGCTGCCCAACATCCTCTCGCCGCTGGTGGTCCAGGCCACCCTGACCATCGCCGCCGCCATCCTCGCCGAGGCCAGCCTGTCGTTTCTCGGCCTCGGCCAGCAACCGCCGATGCCCTCCTGGGGCTCCATGCTGAACACCGCCAAGAACTTCATGGAGCAGGCGCCCTGGATGTCCATCGCCCCGGGCGTCTGCATCTACCTCACCGTGCTGGGCTTCAACCTGCTGGGCGACGGCCTGCGCGACGCCCTCGATCCTCGTCACCAATGAGATCCCTACCCATGCCTGATCTGGACTATCACAACCCCTATTCCTCGGCCCGCTCGCCGGTCATGGGCCGCAACCTGGTGGCCTGCTCCCAACCCCTGGCCGCCCAGGCCGGGGTGGAGATGCTGCGCCGCGGCGGCAACGCGGTGGACGCCGCGGTGGCCGCCGCCATGGTGCTCACCGTGGTGGAACCCACCGGCTGCGGCATCGGCAGCGACGCCTTCGCCATCGTCTGGGACGGCAAGCAGGTGCAGGGCCTCAATGCCTCCGGCCGCGCGCCGCGCGGTTGGACGCCGGAATACTTCGCCGGCCAGAGCGCCATGCCGGCCCGCGGCTGGGGCGCGGTCACCGTACCCGGCGCCGTCTCCGCCTGGGTCGCCCTGGCCCAACGCTACGGCAAGCTGCCGCTGACCACCCTGGCCGGCCCGGCGATCCACTATGCCCGCGACGGCTTCCTGCTCACCCCGGTGATCGCCGAACTCTGGCGCCGTGGCGCCGAGCAGCTCAAGGACCAACCCGGCTTCGCCGCCTGCTTCCTGGCCAATGGCGTGCCCCGCGCCGGCACCCTGGTACGCCTGCCCGATCATGCGCGGACCCTGGAAGCCATCGCCGAGAGCGAGGGCGCCGCCTTCTACCAGGGCGAACTGGCCCAGGCCATGGCCCGCCATGCCCGCGAACACGGCGCGGTACTCGATGAGGAAGACCTGCGCGCCCACCGGGCCGACTGGATCGACACCCTCTCGCTGCCCTTCGCCGGCGCCGTGGTGCACGAGTTGCCACCCAACGGCCAGGGCATCGCCACCCTCGCCGGCCTGGGCATCCTGGAAGCCGCCGGCATCGGCGCCGACCCGGTGGACAGCCCCGCCACCCTGCACCGCGCCATCGAAGCCATGAAGCTGGGGCTGGCCGATCTCTACCAGCACGTCACCGATTCCGCGCACATGCGCGTCCAGGCCGAACACCTGCTGGACCCGGCCTACCTGCGCGAACGCGCCGGGCTAATCGGGCCGCGCGCCGGCGATCCCGGCTATGGCGCCCCGCGTCCGGGCGGCACCGTCTGCCTGTCGGCGGCCGATGACAGCGGCATGATGATCTCTTTCATCCAGTCCAACTACATGGGCTTCGGCTCGGGCGTGGTGGTGCCGGGCACCGGCATCAGCCTGCAGAATCGCGGCGCCGGCTTCACCCTGGCACCGGACCACGTCAACAGCGTGGCCCCGGGTAAGCGGCCCTTCCACACCATCATCCCTGGCTTCGCCATGAACGCCGACGGCACCCCGCTGATGGCCTTCGGCCTGATGGGCGGCCCGATGCAGGCCCAGGGTCACCTGCAGCTGATGCTGCGCATCCTCAAGTACCGGCAGAATCCCCAGGCCGCCGCCGACGCCCCGCGCTGGCGCCTCGAAGGCGGTCGCCGGGTCGCGGTGGAAAGCAGCCTGGACCCGGCCACCCTGGAAGCACTGCGGGCCCTGGGCCACGAGGTGACGGTGGAAGAGCCCTCCGGCGTGTTCGCCTTCGGCGGCGCCCAGATCATCCAGCGCGTCGCCGGGGGCTACGTGGGCGGCTCCGATCCGCGCAAGGATGGCCTGGTGGCGGGGTACTAAGCGTCCAGCCTGACCCAGCGCTCCTCCTGCGCCGATTGCCGCGCGGCCTGGGCCAGGCGTTCCACCTCCCAGGCTTCCTGGAAGTCGACCCCGGTATGCCCGGGGTTGCCGCCCAGGGCCTCCAGCAGCGAGCGGACCTCCAGGGTCTTGAGTTCGTTGTAGCCGAGCTGGTGGCCGGGCGCCGGGCAGAAGGCGGCGTAGTCCGGCAGGTGCGGACCGGCCAGCAGGGTGCGAAAGCCCGCCAGGCCGGGGCGGTCGCCTACCTGGTAGAGACGCAGTTCGTTGAGCCGCTCCTGGTCGAAGACCAGGGTGCCGCGGGTGCCGCAGACCTCGACCGCCAGGCGATTCTTGCGGCCGTGCTTGAGCCAGCTGGTGGTCAGGGTGCCGCGGGCGCCACTCGCGAAGCGCAGCAGCAGGTGCGCCTGGTCGTCGATCTCCACCGCCCGGGTGCCACCCTGGTGCGGCCGCTGGGCATGGGCGGTGTGCAGATCGGCGCAGAGCGCTGTGACCGGGCCGAGCAGGAAGCGCGCCAGCGACAGGATATGGCTGCCCAGGTCGGCCAGGGCGCCGCCGGCCTGGCGGGTCTCGCAGCGCCAGGTGAAGGGCCCCTGGGGATCGCCCATGAAGTCTTCGCTGAATTCGCCGCTGAAGCTGACGATTTCGCCCAACTCGCCGCTCTGGATCAGCTCACGCGCCTGTTTGAGCATGGGGTTCTGCAGGTAGTTGTAGCCAACGCGATTGACCACCCCGGCCTGGCGCGCAGCGTCGCGCATCCGCGTGGCTTCCTCCAGGCTCACCGCCAGCGGCTTCTCACAATAGACCGCCTTGCCCGCCGCCAGGGCGGCCAGGGCCATGGGGGCATGCAGCAGATTGGGCGTGGTGATGGCCACCAGCTCGACCTGGGGATCGGCGATCAGGCGTTCCCAGTCGCAGCTACGGGTGAAGCCCCAGTCAGCGGCGCAGCGGGCGGCGCGCTCTGGATCGGCGTCGGCCAGGGCCACCAGCCGGGGGCGGACCGGCAGGGTGAAGCTGCTCGCCGCATGCTGGAAGGCCTGGGCGTGGGCGTGGCCCATGAAGCCGGTGCCGATCAGGCCGATACCGAGGTCGCGCATGTCGTTCTCCGTCAGGCTGTAGAAAGACCCGGCAGCCCAAGCCATTAGCCTGCCGGGTAAAAGGGTGGGTGAAGGGTGGGAGTGCCCTCACCCCGGCCCTCTCCCAGAGGGAGAGGGAGAAAGGCGGTTGGGTGCGGGGGCGGCCCTCACCCCGGTCCTCTCCCAGGGGGAGAGGGGGAGAAGAGCAGCCCCGCGCCTGAGTCGAGCCTCAACGCTTGGCTTTGCGCTTGCTGCGGTACTGGTCGATGACCACGGCGACCACGATGATCAGGCCCTTGATGATGTCCTGGATGTAGGCATCGACGCCGAGGAAGGTGAAACCGCTGGTCATTACCCCGAGGATCAGGGCGCCGATCACGGTGCCGGTGATGCGCCCTACCCCGCCCGCCAGGCTGGTGCCGCCGATCACCGCCGCGGCGATGGCATCCAGCTCGTAGGACATGCCCATGCCGGCCTGGCCGGTGGCGGCACGCGCCGAGGCCACCACCCCGGCCAGGCCCGAGAGCAGGCCGGCGATGCTGTAGACGATGATTAGGTGCTTCTTGACGTTGATCCCGGAGATGCGCGCCGCCTGCATGTTGCCGCCGATGGCGTAGGTGTACTTGCCGTACTTGGTGTAGCGCAGGGCGATGTGGAAGATCACCGCCACGGCCAGGAAGATGATCACCGGCATGGCCCCGGCGCCAATGGCGGTGTAGCTATCGGACAGCATGCTGATCGGCTGGCCATCGGTATAGAAGCGCGCCAGGCCGCGAGCCGAGACCATCATGCCGAGGGTGGCAATGAACGGCGGGATACCGGTGACGGCGATGATGCTGCCGTTGATGGCACCGGCCAGCAACCCTACCCCGAGGCCGGCCATGACCGGCACCCACACCGGCAGGTCGGTCAGCGAGGGGAACACCGCCCGGCCGAAATCGGAGGTCTGGGCCAGACTCGCCGCCACCATGGCCGACAGCGCCAGCACCGAGCCGGAGGAGAGGTCGATCCCCGTGGTGATGATCACCTGGGTCACGGCGATGGCCAACAGGCCGATCACTGACACCTGCAGGATGATCAGCACCAGCCGCTGGGAATTGAGCAGGAAGCTCTGGTCGCGCAGCACCCAGCCGAACGCCTCGAAGACCAGGCCAATGCCCAGCAGTACCATCAGGATACCGAGCTCAGTGGGTATCCGACGTCGGCTGCGGGGAGCGGAAGGCTCCGCCGTTTTCTTATCCAGGATGGCGCTCATCTTGTTATCACCTCGTGCTGCGTCAGCGGGTTTCGTCGGCCGGTTCAATGGAAAACGGGATTGCCGGAAGCCAGGTGCATGACGCGCTCCTGGGTGGCTTCGCTGCGATCGAGGAAGCCGGTGACGGTCCCCTCGTGCATCACCATCACCCGGTCGCTCATGCCCAGGACCTCGGGCAACTCGGAAGAAATCATGATCACCGCCAGGCCCTCGGCGGCCAGCTTGGCGATCAGCCGATAGATCTCGGCCTTGGCACCCACGTCGATGCCGCGGGTAGGTTCGTCGAGAATCAGGATGCGCGGCTGGGTCATCAGCCAGCGGGCGATCAGCGCCTTCTGCTGATTGCCGCCGGAGAGGTTGGCGATGCACTGGTCCAGCGAGGGCGTCTTCACCCGCAATTGCTGGCGCATCTCTTCGCAGAGATCGTCCAGCCGGCGCTGCTGCACGAAGCCGCCGTGGGCGAAGCCGGGCAGCACCGCGACCTCCATGTTTTCGCCGACCGTCAGGCAGGGGAAGATGCCGGTGTCCTTGCGGTCCTCGGTGAGCAGCGCCAGGCCCTTCTGGATCGCCAGGCAGGGATCGCTCATGCGCACCGACTGACCATCGATGCGGATCTCCCCCGCCGTGGCCGGGGTCACGCCGAACAGCGTCTCGGCGACGTTGGTGCGTCCCGACCCCATCAGCCCGGCGATGCCCAGCACCTCACCGGCATGCAGGTCGAAGGAGACACCGGAGAACACCCCGGCCAGGCCCAGGTCGCGCACCGACAGCAACACCTCTTCGCGCGGCGCTGTGCGCTCGGGAAACAGCTGGCTCAGCTCGCGACCCACCATCATGGTGATGAGGCCGTCACCGTTCATGCTGTCGGCGCGCTGCAGGCCGATGTACTGGCCGTCGCGGAACACTGCCACCTCATCGGCGATCTGGAACACCTCGTCCATCTTGTGGGTGATGTAGACGATGCCCTTACCCTGGGCCTTGAGGTCGGCGATGATCGAGAACAGGTGCGCCACCTCGGTCTCGGTGATGGCCGAGGTCGGCTCGTCCATGATCAGCACATCGCTGTCGTAGGACACCGCCTTGGCGATCTCCACCATCTGCCGCCCGGCGATGGACAACTCGCCCACCGCCTCGTCGGGGTCCAGGCGGATGCGCAGCCGGTCGAGCAGCGCCTGGGTCTGGCGGCGCATCTTGCCGTGGTCCACCAGGTGCAGCGCATTGAGCGGCTCGCGGCCCAGCCAGATGTTCTCGGCGATGGTCATGAAGGGCATCAGGTTGAGTTCCTGATGGATCATGGCGATGCCCGACTGCAGCGCCTGCAGCGGCGTCTCGAAGCGCACCGGTGCGCCGCGCAGGCGGATCTCGCCGGCGTCGGGCTGGTAGATGCCGGCGATGATCTTCATCAGCGTGGACTTGCCCGCGCCGTTCTCGCCCATCAGCGCCAGCACCGTGCCCGGTCGTACCCGCAGCTGGACGTGGGACAGCGCCTTGACGCCGGGAAACTCCTTGGTGACGTCGATGATCTCGAGCAGGTAGTCCGTAGAGGCGCCGGCTGGCGATACCGCGGGCGCCGCGGTGGTGGCAGAACTGAGCATGATCACGATCTCCTCGCGGGCCACCTCGGGGCGGCTCGCGGTTTCAGTCATAGACGCTGGAACTGCTGAGGGTTGTCGAGGGTGACGAGGTGGAGCGAACGCCGTGGATCGCCTAGCCGCTGCCGGCTGGCGACGTGGTCGTGGGTGCCGCGGACGAGGCCCCTGGCGGGAAGGCGATCCACGTCCAGACGGCGGTCGAGAGACGCGCGGGGAAAGCCGGCAGCGCGAACGGGCTCGGCGCTCTGGCGAGCGGTGGCGACCGGAGTGAGGCTGGGTGCAACGACCTGCGGGGCGCTGTAGGGGTCGGAGTTGCCCCGGGTGGCGGCGATACGCGGCTCGGCCACGGCGACACCGCTGAAGGTCAGCAGCAGGCCCAGGCAGCAGGCGAGAGGAATGCGGACAGGTACGAGCGCCGACGGAGCGGACGTCATGATCACACCTTCTTATTGTTGTTGTAGAAGCTACCGCGAGCGGAGCTCCATGGGATCTAGCCTTGGATCGACTTTGATTGGAATTTATTTTCTAGTCAATTATTTTTTGGAATTTTTTTATGAGATAGGTCCACAAACGAAAAAGGCACCCTTGCGGGTGCCTCTTGGACGACTGCCGGCCGCCAGGGTTACTGCTTGAGCTTGGCCTGGAACTCGGCCACGTTGTCCGGCGTGATCAGTTGGTAGGGAATGGTGATGTTCTGGTCCACCGGCTCCTTCTTGATCAGCTTTTCCGCGGCCTCGATGGCCCCATCCGCCTGCCCCTTGGCATCCTGGAACACCGAAACGGTCATCAGGCCACGCTTGATCGCCGCCAGGGCATCGGGCGTCCCGTCCACGCCGCCGACCAGCACGTTCTTCTTGCCCGCCTGCTTGAGCGCCATCGCCGCGCCTATGGCCATTTCATCGTTGTTCGACAGGATGGCATCGATCTCCTTGCCCGCCAGCAGCCAGTTGCTGGTCAGGTCCATCCCCTTGTCCCGTAACCAGAGCCCGGTCTGCTCGTCGACGATCTTGATGCCGGGATACTTGGCGAGAATTTCCTTGAAGCCCGCCGTCCGTACCTGGGTCGAGTTGTTGGATAGCTCACCCAGCAGGATCGCCACCTGCCCCTTGCCGCCCAGCTTGTCGGCGAGGTACTGCGCCTGCAGGTGTCCGGCCTCGCGGTCGTTGGAGGTGACGGTCACCACCCCGAGCGGCAGCTTGGGGTCATTCGGCTTGCGGTTGACGAAGACCAGCGGAATACCGGCCTTGGTCGCCGACTCGATGATGTTGCGGGTGGCGGCCGTATCCACCGGGTTGACGATCACCGCATCGACCTTCTGGTTGATGAAGCTCTGGACCTGATTGAGCTGCTTGACCACGTCATTGCGCGCATCCTCGAATTGCAACTGGATACCGTCCTGCTTGGCCTTCTTGCTCATGTCTTCGCGCAGATAGGTCAAGTAGTTGTCGTCGAAGGTGGGCATGCTCACGCCGATCTTCAGATCGGCGAGCACGGAGGTACTGGCCAGCAGTAGCGATACGGCGAGGGCGGCAAGGCGAGGTTTGAAAGGCATGGACAAAACTCCGTTCTGGGGGCGGGATAGCAAAGGAACAGCGCTGTGCCGACGCGAGGCACACTCCAGGGAAGGGCTGACCCAGGTCTTGATAGCGGTGCTCGCGACCGACCTGGGCGCGCGTTACTTGAGTCGGTAGAGGACAGGCGCGCCAGGCATGGCGCCGATCACGGCGCCCGCCTGCTCGTGGCTGCATAGCCGGAGCAGCCAGCCGAGGATGGCGGGCAACGGCGGCGCGGCTTCGGCTGAGGGAACGGAGCTGAGCGAAGGAGAGACGGAAGTCTTCATGGGGACGGCACCTGATCTTGTTCTTGTTGGTTACGCCTTGGCCTGGAGGCCGAGGTCGTGTTCGTGCAGCTACCTGAAACCACTTTATTGGAATTTTATTTCCAATACAAACGCTATAGAAAAAATATGCACCCTCTCTGATACCCGGAAAATCCACTCTGGAGAGCGACCGGCGAGCGCGGCTGGAACCTCGCTCGGGTCACGCAAACGGCAGGCCTGTCGCGACCGCCGCCAGGCCGCCTGAACTCGCTCACCAGGGGCACCAAGGACGGCCATCAGCCATAGAAGGCCGGCCGGCTGGGTAAGCCGATGGGCTCGATGGCGCCGCTGTCCTGGGCCTTGACACAGGCATCGGCGGTCACCGCGGCGATGTAGCCGTCCCAGGACGAGGGCCCGGTCAGCCCGCCGCCGGCGAGGTCATCGATGAAGGCCTGCAGCTCCACGTCGTAGGCGGCGATGAATCTGTCCTTCCAATCCATGAGGATTTCGTTGGACAGCCGCGCCTCGCTGCGTAGTTGCACCGAGGTCGGCTCGGGCAGGCGGGCGATGCCGCGCTCACCGACGATCTCGCACTGGATGTCGTAGCCGTACTGGCAGTTGACGAACACCTCGACGTCGATGCGCACGCCCTTGGCCGTTTCCAGCAGCACCACCTGGGGATCGCGCAGGTGCTCGCGCGCCGCCGGTGCCTTGCGCGGAAAGACCACCTGGGCGGAGACGTAGTGATCGTCCAGCAGCCAGGCCAGCACGTTGATCTCGTGGATCAGGGTGTCGGTGATGGCCATGTCGGTGCTGTAGTGCTCGCTCACCGTGGGATTGCGGTGGGCGGCGTGGATCATCAGCGGCGCGCCGATGCGATCCGCGTCGAGCACCGCCTTGAGCTGGCGGTAGCCGGCGTCGTAGGGCCGCATGAAGCCCACCTGCACCAGGCGCTTGCCGTGGGCCTGCTCGGCCTCGACGATGCGTTTGCAGCCTGCGGCGGTGGTCGCCAGGGGCTTTTCGCAGAACACCGGCTTGCCCGCGGCGATGGCCGCCAGTACGTATTCCTCGTGGGTCGGGCCCCAGGAGGCGACCACGATGGCCTGGACGTCCGCCGCGGCGATCAGCGCATGGCCGTCCGGGTAGACCTCGGCGGCGATGCCCAGCTCCTGGACCACCCGGGTGGCCTGCTCGGCGTTGATGTCGGTCACCGCCACCACGCGGCTGCCCAGCAGGGTATGGCTCAGGCGGCGGATGTGTTCGCGGCCGATGGCGCCGGTCCCGATGACACCGATGTTCAAGGTCATGACTGCAATCTCCTCATTGGAATTGTTGTGGAGCGAACGATCAGTACTGGCGCGCCTGGGCGGCTTTTTCCTGGAGCACCCGGGCGACGGCGGCGATCTTCTCGCTGGTGGAGACTTCGGCCCCGCCCACCCGCCACCAGGACAGGTAGCCATGCAGCATGGTCTTGGGCAGCACCTTGATATCGATCAGGGTGGAAACACTCTGGCGGCGGGCATCGGCCAAGGCCGCTTCCAGCTCCTCCAGGCTGCGCACGCGATAGGTCTTGCAGCCGTAGGCGGCGGCGCTCATGGCGAAGTCCACCGGCACGAAGTCGCCGTCGAGCTTGCCGGTCTCCGGGTTGCGGTAGCGGAATTCGGTGCCGAAGCTGCCCATGCCGTGGCCGACCTGCAGATTGTTGATGCAGCCGAAGGTCATGTTGTCGAGCAGCACCACGTTGATCTTGCGCCGCTCCTGGATGGAGGTGGCCAACTCCGAGTGCAGCATCTGGTAGGAGCCGTCGCCGACCAGGGCATAGACCTCCCGTTCCGGCTCGGCCAGCTTCACCCCCAGGGCGGCATTGATCTCGTAGCCCATGCAGGAGTAGCCGTACTCCAGGTGATAGGTGTTGACGCCCTTGCTCTGCCAGGCGCGCTGCAGGTCGCCCGGCAGGCTGCCGGCGGCGGCGACGATGATGGCGTCGTCGTCAAGCCGTTCGTTGAGGCGGCCGAGCACCTGACTCTGGGTCAGGGAGGAGCCGGTCAGGCGGACGAATTCCTCCAGCACCGCGCGCGGCAGGTCGTCGTCGATCTCCGGGACGAAATCGGCACCGGTATAGCCAGCCGCATAGACCCGCTCCACCTCCTGGCGGTAGCGCTCGCGCGCCTCGCCCACCTGGGCGCCCCAGCCGGCGCGATAGTCGGAGGCAGCGAGCGCCTCGGTCAGCGCCAGGAGCGCTTCGCGGGCATCGGCCACCACGGCCAGGCCGTCGAGCTTGCCGGCGTCGAAGGCGGCCACGTTGAGGTTGAGGAATTCCACCTCGGGATGCTGGTAGAGCCATTTCGAGGAGGTGGTGAAGTCGGTGTAGCGGGTGCCCACGCCGATGATGAGGTCGGCCTCCTTGGCCAGCAGGTTGGCGGCCAGGCAGCCGGTCTCGCCGATGCCGCCGACATTGAGTTCGTGGCTGGAGACGACGGCGCTCTTGCCGGCCTGGGTCTCGGCGAAGGGAATCTCGAAGCGCTCGGCGAAGCGCTGCAGGGCTGCGGCGGCGCCGGAGTACTTCACCCCGCCGCCGCAGATCAGCAGCGGCTTGCGCTTGCGGGCCAGCAGCCGCACGGCGTCCTCGATGGCGGCGGCCACCGGCGGCCGGCGATCCAGGCGGTGCACCCGCTTGGCGAAGAAATAGTCGGGATAGTCGTAGGCCTCGCCCTGCACATCCTGGGGCAGCGCCAGGGTCACGGCGCCGGTCTCGGCCGGATCGGTCAGCACGCGCATGGCGTTGATCGCCGCGCTCATCAGCTGCTCGGGGCGGTTGATGCGATCCCAGTACTTGCTCACCGCGCGGAAGGCATCGTTGGTGCTGATGGACAGGTCGTGGAATTGCTCGATCTGCTGCAACACCGGATCGGGCTGGCGGCTGGCATAGACGTCCCCTGGCAGCAGCAACAGCGGGATGCGGTTGGCGGTGGCGGTGGCCGCGGCGGTCAGCATGTTGGCCGCGCCCGGGCCCACCGAGGAGGTGCAGGTGTAGATCTGCCGACGTAGCTTCTGCTTGGCGAAACCGGTGGCGGCATGGGCCATGCCCTGCTCGTTGCGCCCCTGGTGCACCACCAGCTCGCCGGCGTCCTGCTCCAGCGCCTGGCCGAGGCCCAGCACGTTGCCGTGGCCGAAGATGGTGAAGATGCCGGCGACGAACTTGGTCTCGACGCCGTCGACGCTGAGGTACTGGTTATCGAGGAATTTCACCAGGGCCTGGGCCATGGTCAGACGTTGGGTGCTCATGGGATCTCCCGGCTCACTTGGCGGTGGGCATGCTGAATTCGGCGCCCTTGGCGATGCTGTCGGGCCAGCGCTGCATCACGCTCTTGTAGCGGGTGTAGAAGCGCAGGCCTTCCTCGCCATAGGCGTGATGATCGCCGAACAGCGATCTCTTCCAGCCGCCGAAGGAATGCCAGGCCATGGGCACCGGGATGGGTACGTTGATGCCGACCATGCCCACCTTGATGGTGCGGGCGAAGGCGCGGGCGATGCCGCCGTCGCTGGTGAAGCAGGAGACGCCGTTACCGAATTCATGAGCGTTGATCAGCGCCACCGCACTGGCGAAGTCCGGCACCCGCACGATGCCCAGCACCGGGCCGAAGATCTCTTCCTGGTAGATGGTCATCTCCGGGGTGACGCCGTCGAACAGGGTGGCACCGACGAAGAAGCCGTGCTCGGCGCCGGGTACCTTGAAGTTGCGGCCATCGACCAGCAACTTGGCGCCCTCCTCCACACCTTTCGTGATGTAGCCCTCGACCTTGGCCTTGTGCTGGCCGGTCACCAGCGGGCCCATGTCGGCGTCAGATTCCACGCCATTGCGCACCCGCAGGGCGTCGATGCGCGGCAAGAGTTTCTCGATCAGGGCGTCGCCCACCTCGCCCACCGCCACGGCGATGGAAATGGCCATGCAGCGCTCGCCGGCCGAGCCGTAGCCGGCGCCGATCAGGGCGTCGGCGGCCTGGTCGAGGTCGGCGTCGGGCATGACGATCATGTGGTTCTTGGCGCCGCCCAGGGCCTGGACGCGCTTGCCGCGGCGGGTGCCTTCCTGGTGGATGTATTCGGCGATGGGCGTGGAGCCGACAAAGGAGATGGCCTCCACGTCCGGGTGCTGCAGCAACGCATCCACTGCCACCTTGTCGCCCTGGACCACGTTGAACACGCCATCGGGCAGCCCGGCCTGCTTGAGCAGGTCGGCCAGCAGCAGGCTGGGGGAAGGATCACGCTCGGAGGGCTTCAAGATGAAGGTGTTGCCGGTAGCCAGCGCCATGGGAATCATCCACAACGGCACCATCACCGGGAAGTTGAAGGGGGTGATGCCGGCGCAGACGCCCAGCGGCTGGCGCAGGTTCCAGTTGTCGATGCCGCCGCCGATGTTGTCGGTGTAGCTGGTCTTGGCCAGGTGCGGCGCGCCGCAGGCGAATTCCACCACCTCGATGCCGCGGGTCACCTCGCCCATGGCGTCGGACAGCACCTTGCCGTGCTCACTGGTAATGGTGGCCGCCAGTGCCTTGTGGTGCTGGTCGAGCAATTCCTTGAAGCGAAACAGGATACGCGCCCGGCGCAGGGCCGATTGCTCGGACCATTCCGGGAAGGCCGCCTTGGCGGCGGCGACGGCCTGGTCCACGGTCTGCACCGTGGCCTGGGCGACCCGCGCCTTGACCACGCCCTCGGCTGGGTTGAAGACGTCGCTGAAGCGCTCGGCCTGGGTCGAGACCTCGCCGTTGATGTAGTGCCCGATGACGGGGGTGTCGCTCATGTCCTGAATCCTCGTGTCCTGGGGTCGCCGCCACGGCGGGTGCGAAAGGGTTACCGGCTCAGCAACCACTCGTGCTGCGGATCGTTGTGGAATTTCCAGATGCGCTTGGGCCCGGCCATCACGTTGAGGTAATAGGACTCGTAGCCGTAGGGCACGCTGACCGGGTGATAGCCGCGCGGCACCAGCACCACGTCGTGGTCCTCCACCGCCATGGCCTGGTCCAGGTCGCGCTCGTCGGTGTAGACGCGCTGGAAGACGAAGCCCTGGCCCGGATCGATGCGGTGGTAGTAGGACTCCTCCAGCAGGCTCTCCTCCGGCAGGTTGTCGCGGTCATGGCGATGGGGCGGATAGCTGGAGGAATGCCCGGACGGGGTACGCACCTCCACCACCAGCAGCGAATGGGCCGCCGCCGTATCCGGCAGGATGTCGCAGACATAGCGGGTGTTGGCGCCCTTGCCGCGGGTGGAACGCGCCATGCTCGCCGGCTCGATCAGCCGCGGCGGTAGCCACTCGCTGGCCACCGGATTGCCGGGCGAGGTGCAGACGGCCACTTCGGCGGGGCTGTCGGCGGTCACCCGGGCTTCGCTGCCCGGGGGCAGGTAGGCGGCATAGGGCGAGACGTCCTCGAACACGCTCTGGCGCCCGGCCAGTCCACGCCAGGCGAAGTCGCCCAGGCGCGGATGACCGCCCTCGATACTGGCGCCGCCGCTGAGCAGCACGATGCAGACTTCCAGGTCGCCAGCCACCACCGGCAGCGACTCGCCCGCTTGCAGACGATGGGCAGCGAAGCCAACGTATTCCAGGGCACCGGCCGGTACCCTGACGAGGTCGCGGGCGCTACGGTCGGCTTTGACGAGCAGATTCATCAGGGGCCTCCTCAGGCGGTGGCCTGCGCCACCAGTTGGCGCAGATGGTCGTAGCCTTTCTTGGCGTATTCGTAGGCCGGCGCCACGGCCGGGTCCTGTTCGGCTTCCACCACCAGCCAGCCCTCGTAGCCGCCGGCCACCAGCACCTTGAGCAGCGCCGAGAAGTCGATGTCGCCGTCACCCGGCACGGTGAAGGTGCCGTTCAGGATGCAGTCCGGGAAGCTCCACTGGTGGTTGCGCGCCAGCTGCACCACGCTCTTGCGCACGTCCTTGAAGTGCACGTGGCAGACCCGATCCAGATGCTGCTGCAGCACGCTCAGCGGATCGCCACCGCCCATGTAGCAGTGGCCGGCGTCGAACAGCAGGCCGACATCCTTGGAGGTCAGCGCCATCAAGCGGGCGATGTCCTCGGGCGACTCGACATAGGCGCCCATATGGTGGTGATAGGCCAGGCGCAGGCCCTGGCTCAGGGTGAAGGCCGCCAGGCGGTCGAGCTTTTCGGCGTAGGCCTGCCAGGCGGCGTCGCTGTGGAAACGCGGCCGTTCGATCAGGGGAATGCGCTGGCCCTGGATGGAGCCGGCCACCTCGCCGTACACCAGCACCTTGGCACCGTTCTCGGCCAGCAGCCGGCAATGCGGACGGATCGCCTCGATCTCGGCTTCGACGTCACGGTGGGCCAGGCCGCTGGAATACCAGCCGGACACCAGCTCCAGGCCATGCTGGCCGAGCACCGCGCCCAGTGCCTTGGGCTCGCTGGGAAACTTGCCGCCCAGCTCGAAGCCCTGGAAGCCGATTTCCTTGCCCTCGCGCAGGATGGTTTCCAGCGGGGTGTCGCCGCCCAGGGCCGGCAGGTCGTCGTTGGCCCAGGAGATGGGGTTGATGCCGATCTTGAGTCGTTGTTGTGCGGTCATGTCTTGGGTACTCGGCAGGGACGATCAGGCGCGGGCGTCGCGCCAGGCCTGGATCAGGAATTCGAACTTGCTGCGGATCTGCGCGATCAGCCCGGTGTCGTCGATCTCACCGGCCAACCAGGCGCGGCTCGGCTGGCCGAAGATGGTCCGGCCCACGGCGAAGCCACGGCAGGTCGAGCTGCTGCGCGCCTGGCGGAAGCCCTCGGCCAGGTCTTCCGCCGGGGCATTCAGCCCCAGCAGCACCACGCCCTGGCAATGGGGATCGCGTTCGGCGATCAGGTCGTCGAGTTGCTGCCAGACCGCCGCCGGCTGCGCCTCGATCTTCCACCACTCCGGGTAGATGCCCAGGTTGTACAGCCGCTTGATGGCCCGGTAGAGCACGTCCGGTCGCTGGGAGGCATGCTGCTTCGGCGGAATGACCTCCAGCAGCAGCGCATGGCCGCTGGCCTGGACGGCCTGGTACAGCCCCTTGAGCTGGGCCTCCTGCTCCAGGCGCAGCAGGGGTTCGTCGTCAGGGTGGAATTGCACCAGGCACTTGACGATCTGCTCGCTCGGCCAGCTCAGCAGATTGCTGCCCACCGAGCGCCCGTGCTCGAAGGCCAGCGGTCGCGAGTTCTGCAATTCCACCGGGCGCGCCACCCACCAGCCGCGGCCAGTGGCGGCGTTCAGCGCATCCTGGCCGAAGCGCTCGTCGGCCAGCAGCCCGACATCCGCCGCCACGCCTTGCTGTTCCAGATCCTGCTCGACCTGCTCGATGGCCTGGACGAACAGCTGCTTGAGCCGCGGGATGCGCGCCGGATCGGCGCCCACCTGCTGGGCGATCTCCACCAGTTGGTAGCGGTGGTCGAAGGCGAAGATGAACAGCTGGCGCCAGTCGCGCTGCAGGGTGCCGACCCGGTGCAGGCGATTGAGCGTGGCATCCAGATCCGGCCGGGTGATGGGCACCGGGCTGGCGAACAGATAGTCCAGCTCCGCCAGGGTCGGCATGGCCGGGGCGCAGGCATGGCGCGACACCACCAGGCCGCCGCAGGCATTGGCCAGGCGGCAGCACTGGGCATCGTCGCCGCCGGTGAGCCAGCCGCGCAGGAAGCCGGACATGAAGGCATCGCCGGCGCCCAGTACATTGAGCACCTCGACGCGGATGCCGCGATGGATCTCACCGTCCTCCAGCCGGGCCGGGATGGCGCCATGGATCACGGTGCAACCTTGGGCGCCGAGCTTGACCACCAGGGTCGCCGCGGTCACCTCGCGTACGCGCCGCAGGGCGCTGAGCAGATCCTCGCTGCCGCCGGCGATCTGGAATTCCTCTTCGGTGCCCACCACCAGGTCGAAGCGCGGCAGGATGCGCTGCACGTGGGCGCTCACCTCGGCGCTGGCGATGAAGCGGGTCTCGCCGTCGGCCTTGCCGGTGAGGCCCCAGAGCACCGGGCGATAGTCGATGTCCAGTACCCGCTTCACCCCATGTTTTTCCGCATGGTCCAGCGCCTGGCTACTGGCCTGGAACACGCCCTCGGTGGAGAAATGGGTGCCGGTGATCAGCAGCGCCTTGGCGCTGGCGATGAAGGCTTCGTCGATGTCGTCCGCGGACAGCGCCATGTCGGCGCAATTCTCGCGATAGAACACCAGGGGGAAGGTCTCGCGGTCCTTGATGCCCAGCAGCACCATGGCAGTGAGGCGCTCACGATCCACGGTGATGCCCTGGGTATCGCAGCCCTCGCGCTGCAGGGCGCGGGTCAGGAAGCGGCCCATGTGATCGTCGCCGACCCGGGTCAGCATCGCCGACTTCAGCCCCAGGCGTGCGGTACCGAAGGCGATGTTGGCGGAGGAGCCCCCGAGGTACTTGGCGAAGCTGCCGACCGCCTCCAGGGGTGCGCCGATCTGCTGGGCATAGAGATCGACGCCCAGGCGTCCGAGACAGATCACGTCCAACTGGCGCCCGCTGGCGAAGATTTGGTCACCCATGGTGGCTCCTGATTATTGTTATTGCCGCGATCACCGGATCGGGATCGCGTCTGTTCGGAATGAACCCAGGCTAGAACGCGAAAAAGCAAAAATCAATATTTTTTTCAAATGCAATTTTATAGAATTAATTTTCCAATCAGCCGGCTCGCGCTTTCCTCCGGGCCTTCGACGCCATCCGGTGAATGGGTTACCTTGCCGACAGCACAGATAAGAGAGAAAACCTCCATGTCTTCCGAGACCCTGCCCGACGACATGCCCGCTGTCGGCCCCTACGCCGAACCGCCCACCAGTGTCGAGTCGCTGCTCGCCGCCATCGCCAACGACTACGAGAGCCTGCCGCGGCAGCTCAAGCGCGTGGCGGTCTATGTCAGCCAGCAAAGCGACCGGGTGATGGTCGACCGCATCAGCGACATCGCCAGCCAGTGCGAGGTGCACCCCTCGGCCATCGTGCGCTTCTGCCAGAGATTCGGCTTCAAGGGCTTCAGCGAGATGCAGGCGCTGTTCCGCGAGGCCTACACCCACAAGACCACGCCGGTGCAGAACTACCAGCAGCGCATCCGCAGCCTGATCGCCAACAAGAGCAAGAACGAGAGTGGCAGCGATCTGGCGCGGGAGTGCATCAACGCCACCCGCTCCGGCATCGAGCGACTCGGCGAGGAATTCGACGACGCGGCCTTCGACCAGGCCATCGAACTGCTGGTCAATGCCGACAACATCTATGTGGTGGGGGTGCGCCGCTCCTTCGCGGTGGCCGACTACCTCGTCTACAACCTGCAGCACACCAAGAAGCGCATCCACCTCATCACCGGCCTGGGCGGCGGCTATCGCGAGCAGATGCGCAGCATCGCCCAGGGCGATCTGCTCATCGCCATCAGCTTCAGCCCCTACGGCAAGGAGAGCCAGCAGTGCGTGCGCATCGCCCAGCACCACAAGGCCAAGACGCTGATCATCACCGACAGCACCCTCTCGCCGCTGGCCAAGCGCGCCGACGGCCTGCTGCTGGTGAGCGAGGGCAGTGCCTTCGCCTTCCGCTCCCTCACCGCCACCCTCTGCCTCTGCCAGGCGCTGTTCCTGGCGCTGGCCTATCGCCTCGAACTGAAGATGGACGACATCCAGCTCGCCCAGGACGACGAGGACTGACCCCCGCGCCCTGCCCGGTCATCCCGCCGCCCTGCCGCCCTGGCGGGTGAACGGCCGGGTCGGCGGGCAAGGCGGAATGCAAACGCCCGGCTCATCGTCGCTGGCCGGGCGTTTGCGTCACATCTCAGACGTCAGCGTGGCCAGTACCTGTCCACGTACTTCTGGATCTCCTGGCGCATGAAACGACTGGACTCGTCGGCCCGCTCCTCCCAGCCGAACACGCAGGAGGTGACGATGCCGTCGAACCCCACCTTGGCCAGGGAGGAAAAGAATAGGTCCCAGTCGATCTCGCCCTGGTACATATTCATGTGCTGGTGCACGGTAACCTGCGCACCGGGCGGATTGACGATATAGCGCAGCCCGGAAGACGCCTTGTGGTTCCAGGTGTCGGCGATGTGCACGTGGCCGATCAGCGCGCCGGCATCCTGGATCATCTGCGCCATGTCGTCGCCGAAGTAGAAGGTATGGGGCGCGCAGTAGAGGAACTTGACGTGGTCCGAGCCGAGGCTCTTGAGCATGTCGATGGCCGGATGCAGCGTCTCGCACCAGTCCTCGGGGTGCGGCTCCATGTTCAGGGTGATGCCCTCACGCTCGAAGATCGGCACCAGCTCCTCCATGGAGCGCCACCAGGCCGCTTCGCTGGATTCGTGACTGTGGCTACCGCCGCAGCAACTGATCTTGTGGCCCCGCTCGGGTGAAGGACCACGGCCGAACTCGGAGTTCATGGTATCGCAGCCCAGCTCGACCGCTGCCTGGATCGCCTCCTTCCAGTAGCCCACGGCGGCCCGGCGCTCGTCTTCGTGGGGGCTCGCCCAGCGGTACATGGGCAGCAGCGAGGCCACCTGCAGGCCATGGTCCTTGAGGGCTTTCTTGAACTCGGCGATGCGTTCCCGGTGCGCGCGCGGACGCTTCCACCAGGGCAGGAAGTCTTCCCGTGGCGACAACTCCAGGTAGTCGAAGCCCGCTTCCGCCACGTGGCGACAGGTCTCCGCCAGGCTCAAGTTACGGTACATGTAGGGATCTATGGCTATTTTCATGGTGCTTTCCCCTGCTGTGGACATTGGCGGACCGACTCCCGTGCGGAGCCAGTCCTGGGCAACCAGGCCGTGCTAGTAATCGATCCAGACCCCGCCGCGATTGGCGGACTCCACGCAACGCTCCACCCAGCGCACCCCCTCGACCCCGGCATGGATGTCCGGATAGCGAAGCTGCGCCAGGGCCGCCGTGTCGCCGCGGTTGGCGGCGTCCATCGCCAGGGCGAAGCGGTAGTAGAGATTGGACCAGGCCTCGAACAGGCCTTCCGGGTGGCCGGCGCCGATACGGTCGTCCAGCAGCGCGCTGGCGTGCAGATAACCCATGCCGCGCTCGAGCACCTGAGCCGGCTGGCCCTGCACCTCGAAGCTCAGCTGGTTGGGTCGCTCGTCCCACCACTCCAGGCTGGCCAGGGAGCCGATCACCCGCACCTTCTGGCCGTGCATGGAACCGGCATTGACCGCGCTGGACCAGACCCAGCCCATGGCCCCACCCTCGTATTCCATCAGGGTGTAGGCGTTATCTTCCAAAGGCGCGCGGCTCTTGACGAAGCTTTGCCGGTTGCATTGCAGCCGCTTGATCTTGAGATCAGGCAGCAGGGTTTCGGCGATGTACAACGGATGGGTCCCGACATCACCCAGCACATAGCTCGGGCCGGCCAGGCGTGGATCGACCCGCCATTGGGTGGCCTCGCTCTGCGCCTCCACCGGCACGCTGTGGAAACCGTGGGCGAATTGCAGGTGCACCATGCGGATATCGCCAAGCTGGCCGGCGGCGATCATCTCCCGCGCCTGCTCGATGAGCTGGTGGCCGGCATAGCCGTAGGTCACGCCGACGATACGGTTATGCGCCTGGGCGATCTCGCGCAGGGTCTCGGCTTCCGCCAGGGTGAAGCACAGCGGCTTCTCGCAGACCACGTGCAGGCCCGCCTCCAGGGCGGCCTTGGTGATGGCGAAGTGGGTGCCGTTGGGAGTGGCCACGGAAATCGCCTCGACGCCATCCGCGCGCCCGGCTTCCCCGGCGATGAGGCTCTGGTAGTCCGCATAACACCGCTCGGGTGCGACGCCCAGGGTTTCCCCGAAGGCCTGGCCGCGGGCCGGATCTATATCGAAGGCGCCGGCGACCAGGGCGAAACTCTGGTCGCGCAGGGCGGCGGAGCGATGGATGTAGCCGATCTGGCTGTTCACTCCACCACCCACCATGGCCCAGCGCAGGGGGCGGGAAAGACGCTTGCTGCCGTTGATCATCTGCTGAGTCCTTGTTATTGGAAACCGGCACGGGTGAGGTAGGCGCGGCTCTCGGCCACGTCGTCGAGACTGCCGTTGGCGTTGCGCGGGTCGCGCTCCTGCTCCACGGTGATGTAGCCCTGATAGCCCAGCTCTTCGATCAAGGTCCGCAGCGCGGGATAGTCGATGACACCCCGGCCGAGCGGGCACATCACCCCCTGGGCGCAGGCCTCGAAGAAGCGGATGCGCTCGCTGAGCACCCGGTCGAACACCCCTTGGTCGATGTCCTTGAAGTGCAGGTAATCCAGGCGCGCCGCGTATTGCCGCAGGGTCGCGGCGGGGTCCATGCCGGCGTAGTAGAGATGCCCGGTATCCAAGCAGAGCCCGGCGATCTCGTGCGGAATATCGTCCACCAGCCGCGCCAGCTCATCGGCGAATTCGAGGTAGCCACCGGCATGGGGATGGATCACCGCCCGTACGCCATACTCCTGCCAGGCCAGGGTCGCGATGGCGCGGATGTGCTCCATCATGGTGTTCCAGGCCGCATCGTCCAGGCGGGGCGCGCGATCGGAATGGCCGGCGGCGTAGTCACGCTCGTCATGGCCCCAGTCGATCACCACCAGATAGGGCAGCAGGAAACGCTGCCCGGCTTCCGGTTCCACCGCGGGCAACTGCTTGAGCAGGGCGCAGATGTCGTGGGTCTGGGTCAGCAGGGAGGGCAGATTCGCTGGATCGACCAGGTCATCAAAGATGGTGCCGGCCACCACCTGCAGGCCGTTGTCGCCTAGGGCCTGGCCGACCTCGGCGGCATCCAGCGGCAGATAGCCATATGGCCCCAGTTCGATGCCGCGATAGCCGGCCAGACCGGCCTCACGGAGCACCTGGCGCCAGGGCGGCAAGAAGGGATTCTTGACGTCATCGACGCCCCAGCAGCAGGGCGCAGTGGAGATATGAATAGCCATGGAGGAGCTCCGTTTTTATTGTTTTTCGCCTGGGTCAGGCCTGTTCTGGATGCTAAGACCGGCCTGCCGAGGCTGCTATAGTGCGCGGCGCGAACCTGTCAAAACCCCTCAAAGCCACGCCGGGAGCCTTTCATTTCATGTCAGATTCGGCAGCTGCTCGTCGCCCCACCATGGCCGATGTGGCCCGCGAGGCCGGGGTCAGCCTGTCCACGGTCGATCGCGTGCTCAACCTGCGCGCCGGCGTACGGGCGGATACCGCGCAACGCATCGCCAACGCCGCAGCCAAGCTCGGCTTCCACGCCCATAGCGTCATCGAACAACGGCTACGCCACGAGAAGCCGACGATCCGCCTCGGCTTCCTATTGCAGAAAAGCGGCGTGGCCTTCTATCAAGGCTTGGCCCAGGCCCTGGCCGACGCCGCCGCAGCGACCACGCGCGCCCGGGTACGGGTGATGATCGGCTATCTGGATGACCTGGACCCGCTGGTGGTGGCGCGCCGGATCGAGGCGCAGCGCGGCGAGGTCGATGCGCTCGGCGTAGTGGCCGTCGATCATGTGGCGGTACGCGAAGCGGTGTCGGAACTACGCCTGAACGGCATGCCCGTGCTGGCGATGCTGTCCGAACTCGCCACCCGTGCCGGCGCCGGCTACCTGGGCGTGGACAACCGCCGCATGGGCCGCGTGGCCGGCTGGTTCGTCACCCGGCTCGCGCCGCAGCCCGGCCCGGTGGCGGTGATGGTGGGCAGCCAGAGATTCCAGTGCCAGGAGCTCTGCGAACTGAGCTTTCGCAGCTACCTGGCCGAGGCGGCGGGCGATTGGGAACTGCTGGCGTCACGCCTGACCTTGGAAGATCCGGGCTACGCCCGCGACAATACCCTCGACCTGCTGAGCGCCTATCCGAATCTGGCGGGTCTCTATGTAGCCGGCGGCGGCATCGAGGGGGTGATCCAGGCCCTGCAAGAGCGGCAGCGTCAGGGCCTGCACCTGCCCACCGTGGTCTGCCACGACCTCACCGCCGTCACCCGGGACGCCTTGAAGACTGGCCTCGTCCAGGCCGTCCTCTCCCATCCACGCGAGCCACTGGCCCGCCGCGCGGTGGATGCCCTGGTCACCGCCAGCCTCGACAACGAGCAACCGGGTTACGAACTGCTGCCCCTGCAACTCGATGTGCCGGAATGTCACTAGTGTTGGGTATCGCCCGGAACTGCAGATGAACGAGGACAACCGAGACGCTTTGCTCAGGGCCGGGTGTCGGTGCGCAGCGCCAGTGACAACCGCAGGCCGAACACCCGAAACACCGAGTCCAGCGTCTTCAACGTCGGATTGCCGGTTCCATGCTCCAGCTGCAGCAAGGCGCCCAGGGAAATCTTGCACATTCGCGCGAAAGGCGCCTGGTTGAGTCCGGTCACCTCGACCCGCAGCCGGCGCACGGCGGTGGCGAAATCGAGTTCGCCGTCGATCACGCCTTGGCAGATTTCAGTGATCAGTTGATCGCGCTCCGCGACGTCCAGAAGCCTCACCATAATCCCCACTCCTGCAGCCGCTGTTCGAGTCGCAGCACCGGTAGCCGTTGCTCCTGTCGGCGAACGTCGTCTGGCAAGGCCGTCAGTAGATCGGGCAGCGCCAAAAACTCCCGGGCCTGCTGGCGCACCCGCTCGAAGAGCCCTTCCGTAGCCTTCGCCCCCTGCCCGGCCCGAGTCGCCAGGAGTAGTTCCAGGTGACGGCACAGGTCACGCCAGGGCGGCGACCCCGCCTGCTCCTCGCGCCACTTGGTGCTACGGCTGATGCCCTCCGGGTCCAGCACCATGGGCGCCAGATCGTAGATGGGCGCCAGCTCCAGCCGATTCCCATGCCGGAGGATGCTCAGGTTGCGGCCATGGTTGTCGGAATTACCCAGAATCCGATTGAGCAGATCGCGCCGCACGTACTCGAACACCAGCTCCTCTACTTCGTTTCCCTGACCGGCGAGGTCCCAGAGATCGACCAGGCGCGTCACTACCTCCTCATGAATCAGATGCGAACCCGGCCGGGTGTTTCCGCACAGGGAATAAATGGACTCCAGTGCGATACGTTCGACGCCGCCCGCCCTGACCTTGCGATCGAAGCGCGGTAACCAAAGACTGGGCTTGTCCCCCTCTTCCAGTGCCAGGCCACGCGGGTCGATGGTGTTCAGACCCAGCGCATTCACGGCGCGATAGTAGTGATATTCGCTGCGCAGGATGTCGCGATCCCGGGCAGTCGCCTCGCCACGAGCGAACTTCACCAACCAATGGCGGTGCGCCCGAGCGTCCGCCAGGGCGGCATCGGCATGCAATCCACCCTGGGCGTCCTCGGTCAGCAGCAGCTTGGGCGCCTCGCCACCTGCGCCGGTCGCACCGCCCATGGCCGCGCCCTGCTCATAGGCGTATTCGAGAAAATCGTCGGCGCGAGCTACTACGTCACTCCGCGAAAATGCCTGGGAGGGCGACGTCTGCGGCAGTACGGAACTCTCGATCCGCAGGTGACCGACGGGTGCTGGCGTGCAACGCGCCAGCAGGAAAAGATCCAGGTCCCAGTCCGCCGGGCGCTCATGACCGAAGCGCCGCTCCAACCACCGACGCGCGGCTCCTGCGGGCAACAGGTCATAGACGAAGGCCGGCAGGCCGGTATCACGCCGGGCCGTCCAGCTCAGGCGTTGCGCGGCACTGACCGACACCGCGAAGGGCGAATCCAGCCGCTCATAGTGTTCAGCCAGATAGTGCGGTTCGTAGCCACTGATACACAGCGACTCCGTGAGCCGATCCGGCTGTGCGAAGGTGAGCGACACCGCATCCTGCCAGAGCCCGTCGAGGAACACCTGAACCTTGAGTTTCATGACAGGACCCGAATTCTCAATTTAATGAAAATTATCCTAGCGTCATGACTTTAATTATTCAATATAATGAGAATTTCCAGCCTGGGCTCTGGATTGAATTTCATTAAAATAGAATTCCGCCATTCAGCGGACATCGATAGCGGTGGTGTCTGCGTCAGCAATGCCCAAACGTGCAGCATCTCTCGCTTAACTCTCTGATCGGCCAGTGGAAATTCTTGGATTACGGGCTTGACAGCCACTCCCGCCTTGCCAATAATGCGCGCCTCGGATGGCTACGTAGCTCAGCTGGTTAGAGCATAGCATTCATAATGCTGGGGTCCGGGGTTCAAGTCCCTGCGTAGCCACCACCTATTTCCAAGGGTCAGCGTAAGCTGGCCCTTTTTTATTGCCCACGAAAAAGCCCGGCCGATGTCGCTGCTCTTCTTAGTCCCCTCTCCCTCTGGGAGAGGGCTAGGGAGAGGGTGCCGCCACTCCCCATCTTCAGGACTCAGCAAAAGCGGCCCCTGATTGTTACCCGGCTTTTTCCGTCGCCATGAAAAAGCCCGGCCTAAGCCGGGCTCCCTTGCAGCCGTAGTCGCTACAGAGCAACCTTCTGCTTGCTGTCCACCTCTTCGCTATCGATCGCCTTGCTGTCGATGGACTGCACCAGCGTCTTGGAGCTGAACGCCCGCAGGTCGCGCAGGAAGTTGTCGCGCCAGGACGCCAGGTCCGCCTGGCGAATCACCCGCATCATGTCCTCGTAGCGTGACTTGCGCTCTTCCAGCGGCATGCGCAGCGCGCGGTCCAGGGCTTCGGCCATGCCGATGTGGTCATAGGGATTCACGATCAGCGCGGAATTGAGTTCCCGCGCCGCACCGGCGAAGCGCGACAGCACCAACACCCCGGGATTTTCCGGGTCCTGGGCCGCCACGTACTCCTTGGCCACCAGGTTCATGCCATCGCGCAGCGGCGTCACCAGGCCCACGTCGGAGGAGCGGAACAGCCCCATCACCGTGCGGCGGTCATAGCTCTTGTTCAGATAGCGGATCGGCGTCCAGTCCAGCTCGGAGAAGTGGCCATTGATGTGGCCGGCATGGCTCTCCAACTGGCGACGGATATTCTGGTAGGACACCACGTCCGCCCGCGAGGACGGCGCGATCTGCACGAACTGCACTGCCCGGTGATGCTCGGGGAAGTGCTCCAGCAACTTCTCGAAGGCCTGGAAGCGCTCCACCAGCCCCTTGGAATAATCCAGCCGGTCGACGCTGACGATGGTCTTGTAAGGCACGCCCTCGATGCTGCGCGAGATGAACTGGCGCCGCGTACGATAGGACTCCGCCTGCTTCTGGATCACGTCCGGCATCACCCCGATGGGATAGACGCCCACGCGGAAGTTGTGGCCGTAGGCGGTCAGGCTGCCGTCCTTTTCCAGCACACCGCGCACCTCGCGGGTGATGTAGTCCTGGAAAGCCAGTTGGTCGGTATCGGTCTGGAAGCCGATCAGGTCATAGAAGCACAGCGTCTTGAGCAACTCGTTGTGCGGCGGGATGGCGGTGAGGATTTCCGGCGCCGGGAAGGGAATGTGCAGGAAAAAGCCAATCCGGTTGCGAATGCCCAGCATGCGGCAGGCTTCGGCGAAGGGAATCAGGTGGTAGTCGTGCACCCAGATGATGTCGTCGGGCTTGAGCAAGGGCTTCAGGCGCTCGGCCATAGCCATGTTGACGCGACGATAGCCGTCGTACTCTTCGCGGTTGTAGCGCGCCAGGTCGATCCGATAGTGGAAGATCGGCCACAGGGTGGCGTTGGAAAAGCCGCGGTAATAGTGGTCGTAGTCGCGCTTGGTCAGGCCGAAGGTCACGTAGTCGATGTTGTCCTTGGTCTGGGTCTTGGCCGGCCCGTTTTCCTTGACCGTCTCGCCATTCCAGCCGAACCAGATGCCACCCGACTTGCGCAGGGCATCCAGGACGCCCACCGCCAGACCGCCCGCGGTCGCCTTGCCTTCCTCGATCGGGGCCACCCGATTCGATACCACCACTAAACGGCTCATCCTAATCTCCTTGCTTATAATTTCGCGCGAGGTCACGGCTCAGTTGCTGCAGCCAGAGGGCTACCGCTTCAACCGAAGGCAGGCGGGTCTTGGCGACCGTCTCCCCCTCCCCTACCTTGATGGACAGACCGCCTCGCGCATTGACGACAGCGAACCCCGCTTCATCGGTACGATCGTCACCGAGAAACACCGGCAGGCAGCCGGCGAAGGGTTCCAGTTCTAGAAATCGGCCGATGGCCTCGCCCTTGCTCGCGCCAGCGGGCTTGAGCTCGAAGACGCACTTGCCCGGTTGCAGCTTGAATTCAGGGTGCTCGGCCGCGATGCCTTCCGCCAGCTCTCGTACCAGCGCTTCCTTCTCGGGCGCCTGGCGATAGTGCAGGGCGAAGGCCACGCTCTTGCGTTCGAGCAACAGGTCCGGATGATCCGCCAAGGCTCTCTCGAGCCGCTGGCCGACCTGGGCCAGCAGGCCGGCGTCCAGTTCGACCCGATGGGTATTGCCTTGCGGATCGCGCCACTCGGCACCATGGACACCTGCAGCCGGCAGCTGCAGCGGCGCGGTGAAGCGGTCGATCTCCGCCAAGGGCCGCCCGGATACCACGGCCACACCATGCTGGCGCGCCAGGAGGTCGAGCGCAGCGAGGGTTTCGGCGGGAATGAAAACCTGTTCCGGACGTGGCTGCAGTTCTGCCAGGGTGCCATCCAGATCGAAAAAGAAGGCCAACGGTTGGCCCGATGAGGTGAGGCTGTCGAGGTCGATCATGGAAGGTACGACTGCCGGGTCACCGTATGGTTCGTTCACACCTTCCGGCAGGGCGGAGGAATTCCCGCTGCCGGCTCGTAGTCGGAATCAGGGAGACGCTCTAGCAGCCAAGCCTTTGGAGACCACCATGAACAAGCCCGACATCACCAAGACCCCCGAAGAGATCGACGACATCCAGGACCGCATGGGCGACATGCGCGAACTCGATTTCAGCGATCGCAAGGACGACCGCCAGGGCCGCGCTGGCGACGAGATGGACGAGCGCGATTACCAGGGCCAATTCCCCGAGGAGCGCGTCCGCCAGGCCGGGCTGACCGGCGGCGAGACCCTGGATCACCAGCCGACGATGGATGACGCCAGCCCGGAAACCCTGCTGGACGAAACCGGCGCCCGCTCGCCCAGCGACTACGGCGATGCCTGGCCCAACGACAAGGAGCTGAGCGTGGTCGAGGACAGCGACATCGGTGGCGGTGCCGGCCAGGACGAAGCCGAACTAGGGCGCAGCCATCCGCTCGACGGCCAGGCCTGGGATGGCGACACCGACGAGCCCAACGAAGCCGAAACGCAGCGCGACGCCCGCTACGCTGATCTGGATGCTAATGACGAAGATTTCGCCGGCGACACCGCCCTGGATCTCGACGAGAAGCGCGCCGATCGCTGAACGGGCTGGAAGGTCTAGTCCAGCAGGGTACAGGCCATCACTAGCGCATCTTCCCGGCCGCCGACCGCCGGATAGTAGTCCCGTCGGCGGCCGATCTCGTTGAAGCCGTAGCGTTCGTACAGTCGATAAGCCGACTGATTGCTGGCCCGCACTTCCAGGAAGCACTCATTGGCCTTGGCCTTGCGCGCTTCCTGCATCAGTTGCTCGAGCAGACGCAGGCCGAGTCCACGCCCCTGGTTTTCCGGCTTGACCGTGATGTTGAGCAGATGGGCCTCGTCGAGGATGACGTTGATCACCCCGTGCCCCACCTGTTGCTCGCCCACCAGCATCACCCAGCAGTCATAGGATTTGAGCGCATCGAGAAAGATGCCGCGGGTCCAGGGGTGGCTGAAGGCCTGGTATTCGATCTTCAATACCGTGTTCAAATCGGCTTCGGTCATTCGCCGAAAGCGCACCGCATCGTTCATTGCTGTTCCATCCAGCGGCGCCGCAAGGGGCGCATGGCTTGCCAGAGCGCAGCCTTGGCGGCCGGCTCTTCCATCAATATATCCAGCCCCGGCACCAGCCAGGCTGAGCCCAGGGCCGTGTCCCGTTCCATCCCGGTCGCCTCTAGGTCCTCGACGCCAGCGCAGCGCCGGGCGGCCGTACCGACCAACCAGAGGCCCAGGCCTTCGCCCAGCCGCTCCTGGTGTCCCGACACATAGCTCTGCACGAACTCGCAGGCCGCCGCCGGCCCCTGATCGAGCTGACCGCTGTTGAGCAGCGGCCAGCGAATGGGCTCCTCGCTGATGATCTTCGGCGTGTCCGGCAGGCCGGCGGCGCGCAGCAGATCCTTGAGCAGCAAGGCGGCCGGATCGCGCGAACCCAGGATGTCCCCGGTCGGCAATTCCAGCAGCAACAGGCAACGCCCCGCCTGCAACAGTTGCAGGGCGAAGCGTGGCGCCGGCTCGCGTGGCGGCGGGGGCGCCCGCTCCGGTTCCGGCTCGACCACGGCGGTCGGTGCCGGCTTGACCGGGCTGGGGCGGGCGATCTCGATCCGCGGCCGGGCCGCAGCAGGCGCCTCGACCATCGGCGCCGCCTTGGGCACCGGCTCCGGTTTGACCACCCTGGCGACGACGGGCGTCTCTTCCGGCGCCTCTACCCACAGCGCCTCCGGCCGCGAAGGCGCCGCGAAGGGCAAGGCCGTACGCGGCACCCAGACATCCAGGTCCATCGCCTGCAGATAGGCGCGACGACGCGCCTCGGCGGCGAGCGACGGGGAAGCGGAGGCAGCGGTATCGGGCATGGGCGGATCCTTGGGATACGCGGCGGGGGCGGCATTGTCGCGCGGATCGTCCCAGATCGAAAGGCCACCCTGCCCATCGGTCCCACCGCTGTCACATCGAAGGCTCTGGCGTCTGGAGTACAATGGCGCTTTTGCCTGGTGCGGTCCCCACCATGATCGACCCCAAACGCGTCCTGCGTACCCTTGCCGAACACTGGCACCTCATCGATCCGCTGTGCGCCCACTTCGACAGCGGCACCCTGGGCCTGGCCGAGTTGCGCGCCCGCCTGGCCGAACAGTTGCCGGAGCGGACGCCAGCCGACCTCACAGCCCTGCTCGACACCTGGATTCGCCTCGACATCCTGGTACCGGTGGCCAAGAGTCCCAACCGCTTCGAACTCAACGGCCAGATCCACGACTTCCTCGGCTATCTCAGGCGCGAACACCGCCTCGGCCTGTGCCTGGAGATCGAGGCCTACCTGCGCCACCTGGAGCGCCTCGCCGGCCACATCCGCGAGGCCTTCGACAACCGCGATGGCCCGGACCTGGCCCGTCAACTGCGCCTCTTGGACATGCGCGTGCGCGATGTCCTCAAGAAGCTGGCCAACGACGGCCACGCCCTGGAAGGCGTCGCCGAGCGCGCCAAGACCAGCGATCGTCAGATCCCCCTGCGCCAGCGCTATGCCGAGGTGCTGGCCACCTGGGACGAATACGTCGAGCCGATGATCCAACTGGTCGCCGCTGACGGCGCCTTCGAGCGCGGCGTGCATCGCGTCGAACAGGTCCTGCTGCACCTGCTGGGCGAACAGCAGCGCCTCGGCCACCTGGTCGACGACGACCTGCTGCTGCGCACCCAGGCGCGCATCCTGGAAATGCACAACGCCGCCCAACTGGCGCTGAGACGCGCCCGCGAATTGCTGCTGCCGCTGCGCGAAGAAGCCCGTCGGCACAACGCGGTCACCCGTGGCGCCGCCCTGGCCCTGGCCGCCATCCGCCGCAGAGGCCTCGACGCCGTGCCCCAGGCCGCCCTGCCACTGTTCAGCCGGCCGCAGAGTGTCTTCCTCGGCACCGCCGCCCAGGTGGAGAGCTACGTCTACGCCCTGGCCCGCTTCGAGCCCAAGCCGGCCCGCTTCCCCAGCCAGAGCAACCGGCAACGCGACAGCGAACGCCCCGCCGCACCCCGTACCGTGCGCGAGATGGTCGACCTCTGCCAGGACGCCTTGCCGCTGCCCGACCTCATGGCCTGGCTGCTGGAGCAGGAACCGGCCGGCGACACCGACGAACTGCTCTACTGGTTCTCGCGCCTGTCCCGCGACGCCCGCTTCCAGCGCGAGCGCCTGGACCGCCGCCACTACGACACCCTCGAACACCGCGTCAGCCTGTGCTCCTATGCCCTGGCCGCCCGATCCCCCGCGAGCGATGCCCATGCAACTTGATCTCAACGAAATGACCCAGCTCGCGCCCATCTTCCGCGAGCTGTTCAAGGGCTATCACCTGTCCCGCAGCGAGCCCGAGTGCTACGCCCAGCTCAGCCAGCAGCAGGACCAGTACCGCGCCCTCTTCCGCGCCCTCGGCTTCGAGCTGGTCTGCGATCCGCGCGGCTTCTACTACTTCGTCCCCGAGCAGATGGGCACCCAGGTCAACAAGACCGCCCAACGCCTGGCGCTGTTCACCTTCATCCTGGTGGAGCATCTCGCCGACCAGGGTCGCGATCCCCTGGCCGTGCTCGACGGCGGCACCCTCGGCCGTCCCGAACTGCCGGCACTGCTGGACAAGTACCGCGACCTCTTCCTGCAGGCCGAGGTCACCACCCAGGACGAGCTGGAAGAAAAGATCCTGCGCCGCCTGACCCAACTCGGCTTCGCCCTGGACAGCAACGGCAGCTACCGCTTCCTGCCGCCCATGCACCGTTTCCTCGACGTCTGCCTGGCCGTGCAGCAGGACCGCGACCTGGCCGCCAGCCTGCACGCCAGCGACCTGCCGCTGCCGGCGCCGACCCTCGCCGGTGATGAAGACAGTCTTGATGAGGATAGCCCTGATGAGGAAGTCGCCGAGGATGACGAAGAGGCCGCCCTGGCCCGCGCCATCGCCGAAGAACGGGAGTTCGACCTATGATCCGCTACGGCATCAGCCGCTTCGCCCTGCTCAACACCGCCGGCTACAGCCTGGGCCTGTTCCCGCTGGAACAGCCGCTATCGGTCTACGGCGCCAACAACCTGGGCAAGAGCGCCTCGATCAATGCCCTGCAATTCCCCATCCTGGCGCGGCTCTCCGACATGAGCTTCGGCAAGTACAGCAACGAGCAGTCGCGCAAGTTCTACTTCGCCACCGACACCAGCTATATCCTCGTCGAACTGCGCCTGGCGCATGGTCCCCACGTCATCGGCGTAGCCGGTCGCGGCCCGGGGGGCGGCTTCGGCCACCAGTTCTTCGCCTATGCCGGCGAGCTGGACCTGGCCCACTACCAGCGCGACGGCACCTGCCTACGCCAGCGTGAACTCTTCGCCAGCCTGGAACGCGCCGGCCTCAAGGCCTACGAGGTCAAGCCCGAGGAACTGCGCCGCCTGCTGGTCGGCGGCCACACCAGTATCCCGCTGGACCTCACCCTCATTCCGCTCAGGTCCACCAGCGAGCAGAGCCTAAAGACCTTCCGCGCCCTGTTCATCAATCTGCTGCACATGCGCGAGATCACCGCAGCCAAGCTCAAGCAGCTGTTCCTCGACGCCTTCGAGCACAGCTTGAGATCCGGTAGCGTCGACTACATCGCCGCCTGCGAGGAGGCCTTCCGCGACGTGCGCCGCATGGAGCAGGACTACCAGTCCCTGGTCGCTGCCGGCCCGCTGGTGGAAGCCCTGGCCAATGGCGTCGAACAGCGCGACCGGCTACGCGGCAAGCTGCACCGCCTCTCGCCGCTGCTCGACAGCCTGCTCGGCACCTGGCAGCACTACGCTATCGATCGCCGTGACGAACTCTTGGCCCAGAGCGAACACTACCGCCTGGAGCAGGACAGCCTGCAGCAGAACCAGCGCGACGGCACCAACGAACTGATGCGCCTGGAACGCGAGGTCAGCGGTCTGCAGCGCTGGCTGGCCGAGCTGGCCCAACTCAAGCACCGCTTCGCCCTGGTGGAGTCCACCGCGCCCCTGGAAGCCCAGCTCCTCGCCGCCAAGGATGCTCACGACGAACTGGCCGGCGCCCTCTCCCAGTCGCGCCAATTCAGTAGCGAAGACCTCGACCAACGCGTCCGCGAATTGGAACAGCGCCTCAAGGGCCTACGGCAGCAACTGGATCACGCCGACAACAACAGCTACGCCCGCCTGCGCGAGGAATTCAGCCAGGCCGACGTCGAACGGCTGATGCGCCTGTTCAACGGCCAGCTGTTCAGCCTGCCGCTGGGGCCCAAGGGTGTCGAATTGGCCGAAGACGGTAGCTGGCTGAAGACCCTCGAAGGGGTACTGGAACGCTTCCAGGGCGACCGCTTCGAACTGCCCGGCCTGTCCCTCGACCTCTCGGGCATCGAGCCGCCGACCCTCCAGGCCCTGGCCGACCGCGCTGCCCTGCGCGACCAGAAGGATCGCCTGGAACGCGAACTCAAGCAGCTCAAGGCCCAGCAGGGCGTCATCGCCGACCGCCAGGCCAGCAAGGCCCAGGCCGAAGCCCTCTACCAACAGGTCCTGGACGCCCAGAAGGCCCTGGAAGACTTCCGCCGCTGCCAGACCCTCAGCGCCGAAGAGAACGAAAAGCTCGAACAACTGGCCCAGCTAGAAGCCGCCCAGGACGAGCTACGCCGGGCCGGCGACGCCTTCACCGAACGCGTCCAGCAACTCTCTGCCAAGCTGCAACTGATCGGCCGCCAGCTGGCCGACCTGGAAGCCAAGGACCGCACCCTGGCCGACGCCCTGCGTCGTCGCCAACTGCTGCCCACCGACCTGCCCCAGGGCACTCCCTTCTTGGAAGCGGTGGACGACTCCCTGGAAAACCTGCTGCCGCTGCTCAACGACTATCAGGACACCTGGCAGGCCCTACAGCGCGCCGACACCCAGATCGAGGCTCTCTACGCCCAGGTCCGCCTCAAGGGTGTGGCCAAGTTCGACAATGAAGAAGATCCCGAGCGCCGTCTGCAACTGCTGGTCAACGCCTACGCCCACCGCCAGGATGAAGCCCTGACCCTGGCCAAGGCCCGTCGCGCCGCCGTCACCGACATCGCCCGCACCCTGAGAAACATCCGCAGCGACTACGACAACCTCGAACACCAGCTGCAGTTGTTCAACCGCGAGATCAACCGCAAGCAGGTCTCCAACCTGGAAAGCTTCCGCATCGTCCTCGCACCGAATAAGGATGCCCTTAAGCATATCGACCAGATCATCCACAGCGCTGGCCAATACGAAGAAGGCGAGACCCTCTCGGTCTTCGACCTCACCCAAGACAGCAGCCAGGACCAGAAGAACGAAGAAGCCCGCGACTACCTGGCACGCCTGGTCGCCGCCAACGGCAACCAGCTCGGCCTCAAGGACCTCTTCGAACTGGCCTTCGAGATCACCAAGCAGGGCGGGCAGCCGATCCTCCACACCGACATCGACGGCGCCGCTTCCAACGGCACCACCATGACCATCAAGGCGCTGACCAACATGTACCTGTTGCTGCACCTGATGGATCGGGAACAGGCCGCCAAGATCCGCCTGCCCTACTACCTGGACGAGGCCGCCGACATCGATGAACGCAACCAGCAGGCCCTGATCGAGACCAGCCAGCAACTGGGCTTCGTGCCCATACTGGCCAGCGTCAAACCCCAGGTCAGCGCCCAGGTCGCCATCGACCTCGAAGGCGGCAGCGGCCCCGGTGGTATCTACATCGACGAAGCCGACTGGAAATACATCGCCAAACGCGACCTGGCCCTGCCAGAACCCGCGTGAGCCCTGCCCGAACGCAAAAAGCCCGGCCAATGCCGGGCTTTTTATTGCTCTGCCCTTGTAGGTTGGGCTGAGCACAGCGAAGCCCAACATCCGCCCCCCCAAAGCTCTGCACCCCACGCATAGCGCTCGAAGGTTGGTCTTCGCAAGCCCAGCCCAACCTACAGCGTCTGATCGCAGCCATGGCGGTCCGCCGATGCGGCCGCTCCTACGGTAGATCTCCTTGTAGGAGCGGCCCATGGCCGCGATAGCCCGGCGACGCCGGGCTGTTGCTAACTCTTACGCTCCTTGCAGGCTTCCACCAGCAGGAAGCGCTCAAGCCTCCCAGTTGCACCGCTTCTGGTCCCCTCTCCCCCGGGGAGAGGGCTGGGGTGAGGGCGCTTTTCCCGCCCCAAAGACAACACCCCCGCCAGAATGAACTGGACGGGGGTGCTGGGTGTTAGGCGCTTGACGATGACCTACTCTCACATGGGGAAACCCCACACTACCATCGGCGATGCATCGTTTCACTTCTGAGTTCGGGAAGGGATCAGGTGGTTCCAATGCTCTATGTTCGTCAAGCAATTCGGTTGGCGGGCCAGGCGATGGGGCTGCCTGACTGGCCGAATTGGGTCTGTGACAGAAGTAGAAGTAAACGTATCGTCCTGGGTCTTGCGAACCCACGCGCCGTTTTCGGCGTCGTCTTCCTCACGCTCTGACACGCGGTCAGATTGTTTGGGTGTTATATGGTCAAGCCTCACGGGCAATTAGTATCGGTTAGCTCAACGCCTCACAGCGCTTACACACCCGACCTAT
>NZ_SULM01000015.1 GCF_005250615.1 Pseudomonas rhizoryzae
GGACAGCCGCAGCATCTGGATATCCAGATCCGGCATGGCCTTCTTCGCCTCGGCCAGGAAGGCCGCGGCCTCGTCCTCCTCGTAGGCGGTGTACACCGTGATGGTTTCGGCCAGGGCAGAGCCAGCAAAGGTCAGCAGGGCCAGGGACAGAGTGGTACGACGCAAGATTCCGAAGCAACGCATGGTGTTTCTCCCGATTGGAATGGCTGGCAGAGATAAGTAGAGCAACCACTGGAAGAAAGTATTTTTTCTAATATTTATGACAGTACTAATGTTGTTTTTAAAAAATTTTAGCCAGGTCTTTCCAGTCATTTTTGATCAATTGTCGTTTCTGGATAAAAACCTCTACCTTTGCCTCCAAGAGCGACAGGAACGATCACAGTCATCCCAACACTGTTACTCTCCAACCCCATCCCGCTGGATCACATCCCCGCTCTCCCGAGGTCGATCATGAGTTCGCCATCCCCTCTCTCCTCTCAGTCCGAGCAGCCCGAGCTGGGCAAGAAAGGGCGGCGTCAGCAGGCGTTGCTGCAGCTTCTCGAAGCGACCGCCTACCTCTCCGTCGAGCAGATCGCGGAGCGCTTCCAGATCACCACCCAGACCGCCCGGCGTGACATCGCCGATCTCGCCGCCCTGGGTCGGGTGACCCGGCATCATGGGGGTGTCGCCCTGGCGCTGGGTATCGATGTCGTCACCTATCGGCAACGCCGGATCGAGCGGGTGGAGGCCAAGCGCCGGATCGCGCAGGAAGTGGTGACCCTGATTCCAGACGGAGCCTCGGTGTACTTGGATTGCGGCACGACCTGCGAGGCCATCGCCGACGTCCTGGTGCAGCGCTCGGGCCTGAAGGTGGTGACCTGCAACCTGCGGGCGGCCTCGTTGCTGGCGGAACGCACGGATTTCACCATCGCCGTGCCGGGCGGCTTCGTGCGCAACGCCGACGGCAGCGTCTTCGGCGAAGGCGCGACGGACTTCCTGCGGCGCTTTCGCTTCGACCTGGCGCTGATCTCGGTCAGCGGCATCGAGATGGATGGCCGCCTGGCCGACGACGATCACCAGGAAGTGGCCCTGGCGCGGACCGCCATCGCCCTGGCGCGGACGGTGCTGCTGGCGGTCGACAGCTTCAAGTTCGGCCGCAGCGGCCTGGTCGAATTGGGCAATCTGCGTGACGTGTCGCTGCTGGTCACCGAGGCAGCGCCACCGGCCGAACTGGTACCGGTCATTACCGATGGCAAGGTCCGGGTACAGGTCTGCCGCTGAGCGCCGGCCAGACAGCCGGGGCTAAAGGGGCGTCACCGTCACCTCTACCGCCGGATCATGGCTGCCGCCGCCGAGGATCACGCCGCGCAGGGGCGAGACATCGGTGAAATCGCGGCCCCAGGCCAGGGTGATGTGCTCCAGATCCGGCAGGACGTCGTTGGTGGGATCGAAGTCGACCCAGCCGAGTACCGGGCAATGTACGCTGACCCAGGCGTGGGAGGCATCGGCGCCGATCAGCCGCGGCTTGCCGGGCGGCGGCCGAGTGAGCAAATAGCCGCTGACATAGCGGGCCACCAGCCCCAGGCCGCGCAGGCAGGCCAGCATCAAATGGGCGAAGTCCTGGCAGACGCCATGGCGGTGTTCCAGCACCTCGCGCAGCGGTGTCGCCACCTGGGTGGCGGTGGCATCGAAGCGGAATTCGCGGTGGATCTTTTCCATCAGCGCCCGGCAGCCCAGCAGCAGCGGCCGGCCCGCGGGGAAGCAGTCCGCGGCGAAGCGGGCGAAGGTCCGGTCGATGGGCACCGCCGGCGACTCGAAGCGGAAGTGGTGGACGTCCAGGGCCACGGTGGCAGCCGGATAGCGCAGGCCGGCGCGCACCTGTTCCCAAGCGGGCGAGTCCTCCAGCCGCAGCCCGGCGCGGGAATCCACCTCCACCTCCAGGTCGGTGCCCACGTAGAGCTCGTCGTGCGGCCGCTCGAAGGCCAGTCGCGTCAGGGGATTGCCGAAGGCATCGGTGGCGTCCTGACGCTGGGTCGGCGCCGGTAGGATGGCCAACTGTCGGGACAGGCAACGTTGCCAGGCGCAGTCGCGCGGCAACAGGTGCAGCAATTGCTGCGACAGCGACACCGGGGCCTCGTAGCGGTAATGGGTGTCGTGCTGGATGCGATAGCGAACCTGATTCATCACATGGATACCGTTCGTTGGCTCACGGCGTCGACATGGGCGAAGCAGCGATAGATGACCCGCTCGGACAGTTGGCCGCTGGCATCGGCGATCTGCCGCAACAGCCGTGCCAGGCCCTGCTGCACCTCAAGCCGGCCGACATCGCCGAACAGGGTGCTTTCCAGGGTGCCGAGGTCGAAGCGGCGCAGGCGATCATAGGCATCGTTCAACGCGGGCTCACGTGGCAGGCCGTGGTAGCGCTCCAGGTGCTCCACGGCGTTGATCAGCGCATGCAGCTGGAAGCGGATCGAATAGGGGTTGTGCTCGTGCAGCATCAGCAGGTCCAGCACCGGGATCAGTTGGGGCGCCGCCTGGTAGCGGGAGCGATAGGTGATGATGCTGTTACCCAGCTCCAGCAGCCATTCCAGCCCGGCCGCGTCCCAGGTGGCCCCGCCTTCGAGGAAGTGCGCCACGCTGCCGGCGAGGAATTGCACCCGCTCGATGCGCCGGCCGATCATCAGGAAGCGCCAGCTCTCGTCGTGGGTCATATCGTCGAAGGTGAAGCCGGCCACCGCCGCCAAGGCCATGACCAGGCGGTTGAGGCTTTGCAGTGCCTCGCCCGACTCGCTGCCCACCTGGCCCAGACCGCGGGCCTCGCGCTCCACCTCGCGGATGGCGCGCCAATTCTCCGGGGACAGCCGCCCACGGACCTGGGCCGCAGCCCAGTGCAGGCGTTGCAGGTTGGCGCCCAGGCCACTGGGGAATTCGCCGGGGCCGAGGGCCGCGTGCAGCTGTTCGGCGAGGGTGCCCTCTTCCGGCAGCAGTTCCAGAGCCATGGCCAGTTCGATGGCGGCCTGCACCGCCGGGCCCTGGTCGTCGGCATCCAGGTAGCGGCTGAGCACGATGCGCAAGAGGCGCGCGGCGTCCTCGCAGCGCTCGCTGTAGCGACCGTACCAGAACAGATTTTCGGCAGTACGCGAGGGCAGGAAGGGATCCTTGCGCACCAGATCGCGCACGCCCAGGACCCGGGCGCTCGGCACCTCGGTCGCGCTGCGCCCGCCACCCAGTACCCAGGTGTCCTTGCTCGAACCGCCGCGCTGCATGGAGACCACCTCGGCGCCCTCGTGGGCGACCCGGGTCAGGCCACCGGGCATCACCCAGTAGCCGCCTTCGCTGGCCACCGCATAGACGCGCATGCCGATGGCCCGCGACTGCAGGCTGCCGCCCTGCCAGACCGGCGCCCGGGAGAGCTGGATGCGCTCCTGGGCGACATAGGCATGGGGCCGCGCCTCGATGCGCTCGCGCAGAGCGGCACGCTCCGCGGCATCCAGTGCCTTGCCGAACACCGGTTCGAAGCGCTGGGAGGGATAGGCTGGCTTGATCACCAGTTCGCCCAGCCGCGCCAGGGCCTCCTCCCGTACCGGCGTCTCGCCGCACCACCAGGTGGCGACGGCGGGCAGCGCCAGGGACTCACCCAGCAGCGCCTGGCACACCCCCGGCAGAAAGCCCAGCAGTCCGGGCGACTCCAGCAGACCGCTACCCAGGGCGTTGGCCATGATGACGTTGCCCTGGCGCACCGCCTCCAGCAGGCCGGGCACACCCAGGGCCGAGTCGGTGCGCAGCTCCAGGGGATCGCAGAAGTCGTCGTCCAGCCGGCGGAACACCGCATGGACGCGTCTCAGGCCGCTCAGGGTCTTCAGGTAGAGGCAGGCGTTGCGCACCGTGAGATCCTGGCCTTCCACCAGGGGAAAGCCCAGTTGCCGCGCCTGGTAGAGGTGCTCGAAATAGGTCTCGTTGTAGCGGCCCGGGGTGAGCAGCACCGCCAGGGGCGCCTCGTCGCCGGTATCCAGTCCGGCGCTAAGGGTGCGTTGCAAGGCCTGGAAATAACCGTTCAGCGACTGCACCTGCAGGTCGCGGTGCAACTCGGGAAAGGCCCGCGCCACGATATGCCGGTTCTCCAGGGCGTAGCCGGCGCCGGACGGCGCCTGGGTCCGGTCCGCCAGCACCCACCAGCGGCCATCCGGTGCCCGCGCCAGGTCTACCGCGTAGACGTGCAGCCAGGTATCGCCAGGCGGTCGCAGGCCCTGGCAGGCCCAGAGGAAGTTGTTATGGCCGAACACCAGTTCGGGCGGCAGCAAGCCCTCGCGCAGCAGGCGCTGCTCGCCGTAGAGATCGCCCAACACCCGGTTCAACACCCTGGCCCGTTGCGCCACCCCGGCGGCCAGCGGCGCCCACTCCTCCGCCGAGATCAGCTGCGGCAGCAGGTCCAGGGCCCAGGGTCGATCGCTGCCCTTGGGATCGGCGTAGACATTGTAGGTCACGCCGTTTTCCTGGATCTGCCGGGCGATCAGCGCCTGGCGCTGGTCGAGCTGCGCCGGGCGCAGACCGGCCAGGTGCCCGTAGAAGCGCCGCCAGGTCGGACGCACGCCACCGCGGGGGTCCCAGAGTTCGTTGAAGCTGCCGGCCGCCTCGAGGGCGGCACGTGGGGGGGTTGGGTGCATGTCTAGTGCGGTCGGCTGACGTGGGTCTGACGCAGATCCAGGGTGAAGGGCGTTTCCAGACTGCTGTCGAGGGGCAGCGGCACCTGGCGTCCCGGGGTGTGCCCGAAACGGAAGAACCGCGCCAGGCGTCGGCTTTCCGCCTCGTAGGCGTTGACCGGTAGCGTAGCGTAGTTGCGACCACCGGGATGGGCCACATGATACTGGCAACCGCCCAGGGAGCGCTGCATCCAGGTGTCCAGCAGATCGAACACCAGGGGTGCATCCACCCCCAGATTGGGTTGCAGCGCCGATGCTGGCTGCCAGGCGCGGAAGCGCACCGCGCCGACGTATTCCCCGACCCGGCCGGTCGGCCGCAGCGGTACCCGGGCGCCGTTGCAGAGCAAGGCATAGCGATCGGGCGCCAGGCCCGTGACCTTCACCTGCACCCGCTCCAGGGAGGAGTCGACGTAGCGCACCGTCCCGCCGATGGCGCCCTCCTCGCCCAGCACGTGCCAGGGCTCCAGCGCCTGGCGCAGTTCCAGCTCGATGCCCTTGACCGCGAAATCGCCGTACTTGGGAAAGCGGAATTCGAAGTGCGCGGCGAACCAGGCGGGATCGAAGGCATAGCCGGCCTCGCCGAGCTCGGCGAGCACGTCCTGGAAGTCTTCCTGGATGAAATGCGGCAGCAGGTAACGGTCGTGCAATTCGGTACCCCAGCGCGCCAGCCGCTCGGGGGCATAGGGCTCCCGCCAGAAGCGCGCCACCAGGGCGCGCAGCAGCAGTTGCTGCACCAGTTGCAGGCGGCCATGGGGCGGCATCTCGAAGGCACGCAACTCCAGCAGGCCGAGGCGACCACTGGCGCTGTCGGGCGAATAGAGTTTGTCGATGCAGAATTCGGCGCGGTGGGTGTTGCCGGTCACGTCCACCAGCAGGTTGCGCAGCAGACGGTCGACCAACCAGGGCGGGCAGTCCGTTCCCGGCGCCGGGAATTGGGCGAAGGCCAGCTCCAGTTCATAGAGGGCGTCGTTACGCGCCTCGTCGACCCGCGGCGCCTGGGAAGTCGGACCGATGAACAGGCCGGCGAACAGGTAGGACAGCGAGGGATGGTTGTGCCAGTAGCTGATCAGGCTGCGCAGGAGATCGGGACGGCGCAGGAACGGCGAATCGGCCGGCGTCGCTCCGCCGAGCACGCAATGGCTGCCGCCGCCGGTGCCGGTGTGGCGGCCATCGATCAGGAACTTCTCGCTGGTCAGGCGCGACAGGCGCGCGGCCTCGTAGAGGAATTCGGTCTGCTCGACCAGGGCATCCCAACTCGCCACCGGATGGATGTTGACCTCGATGACACCGGGATCGGGGGTCACCCGGAAATTGATCAGCCGGGCATCGCGTGGCGGTTCGTAGCCTTCGAGCACCACCGGGCAGCCCAGGGACGCGGCGGTGTCCTCGATGGCGGCGACCAGCTCCAGGTAATCCTCCAGCCGCGCCAGGGGTGGCATGAACAGGTACAGCCGGCCCTCGCGCGGTTCGGCGCAGAAGGCGGTGCGGACGATGTCGGCGGCCGAGGTGAAGGCCTCCGGGGCGGTCTGGGCGGCTTCCCGCACTGGCCGCGGCTGACGCCAGCGCTCCTGCAGACGGATGGGATCGGGCAAGGGCGCCAGCGGCTGGTTGGGATCGGTCGGATGCAGGTAGGGATAGTCTTCTTCGCGCACCCAGGGCTGGGAATCCAGCGGTAGGCGATAGCCCAGCGGCGAATCACCGGGCACCAGTCGGCACTGTTCCTCGCGCAGGAACCAGGGCCCGCTGCGCCAGCCGTCCTCGGCCGCGGTACGGGCCAGCGGCAGCACGTAGCCCACCACCTGATCCAGGCCCTGGGCGAACACCCGGCGCAGACGCTCGCGCTCCAGCGGATCGCTCAGCCGCGCATCGCTGGCGTCGACGTTGATCGGCAGGCGCTGCTCGCGCCAGAGGTAGTAGAGCCAGTCTTCGAAGGCCGGGAAGCGGTGCTCGTCGGCCACCCCCAGGCGCTGCGCCACGCCGCGCACGAAACGCTCGGCCAGCTCGGCATCGGCGCCGTAGTCGAGGCGTTCGTCGGCGAGCAGCGCCGCATCGCGCCACAGCGGCTGGCCGTCGGCCCGCCAGAAACAGTTGAGCGACCAGCGCGGCAGCTGCTCGCCGGGATACCACTTGCCCTGGCCGAAATGCACCAGGCCCTTGGGCGCATAGTGCTCGCGCAGGCGCTGGAACAACTTGGTGGCCAGACGGCGCTTGTTCGGCACCAGGGCGGCGGTGCTCCACTCCTCGTCGTCGGGATAGTCGAGGGCGACGAAGGTGGGCTCGCCGCCCAGGGTCAGGCGTACGTCCTGCACCAGCAGGTCGCTGTCCACCCGCTGGCCGAGGGCGAGGATGTCCCGCCACTGGTGCTCGGCATAGGGCCGCGTCACCCGCGGCGCTTCCCACAGGCGTTCCACCGCCATGTGGTGCTCGAAGGTGCATTCGCTCTCGCTGACCAGCCCGGAGATCGGCGCCGCCGAGGCCGGTTCAGGGCTGCAAGCCAGCGGGATATGCCCTTCGCCCGCCAGCAGTCCACTGGTGGGGTCCAGGCCGATCCAGCCCGCGCCGGGCAGATAGACCTCACACCAGGCGTGCAGGTCGGTGAAGTCCACGGCGGTCCCCGAGGGGCCGTCCAAGGCCTTCTGGTCGGCCGTCAACTGGATCAGGTAGCCGGAGACGAAGCGGGCCGCGAGGCCCAGGTGGCGCAGCAGCTGCACCAGCAGCCAGGCGCTGTCGCGGCAAGAGCCCGAGGCCTTGTCCAGGGTTTCCTCGGGCGTCTGCACCCCGGGTTCGAGGCGGATCAGATAGGCCACGTCGTGGCTGAGGCGCTGGTTGAGGGCGACCAGGAAATCCAGGGTCGGCACCGGTTCGCGGGAGATCTCGGCCAGGTAGCGCGCGAATGCCGGGGTGGCCGGCAGGCATTCGCGGAAGGCGCTCAGCTCGCGGCGTTCTTCTTCGGCATAGGCGAAGGGAAAGCGCTCGGCGTAGGGCTCCAGGAAAAAATCGAAGGGATTGAACACCGCCATCTCGGCGACCAGGTCGACTTCCACGCGGAACTCACGGGTAGACTCTGGGAACACCAGACGGGCCAGGTAATTACCCTGAGGGTCCTGCTGCCAATTGATGAAATGCCCTTCCGGCTGCACCCGCAAGGCATAGGAAAGGATCCGGGTCCGGCTATGGGGCGCCGGGCGCAGGCGGACGATCTGCGGGCCCAGTTCCACCGGGCGATCATAGGCGTAATGGCTGACGTGCTGCAGGGCGACATGGATGGACACAGGGAGACTCCGTTCACCGGTTATGCGGAAGTTAAGAGCAAATCTCGTGCCCCGGAATCCAGGCAGGGCCGCAAAGGGCCTAACGCGCGGGTCAGGCGACGAACAACCCGGAACTCCAAGCGCCAGCCACTCTACTAAATCGCTAGCACGATGCCAGCGTTTCGCTGGTCGTCGGTCGTCCTCGCCAGGTATCTCTCATGCGCAATTTTCTTGGAAGCTACAGTTCGAACCGTTTGCAGCGCAACGCCCTACGGGCTCTGCCCGTCCAACGCAAGGTCGCCAACTGCACCTGCGGCCAGTCCATCTTCTTTCCCAACAGCGAATGCCTGGCCTGTGGCAATGCCCTGGGCTATGCCCCGGATCAGGGCACGCCGACCGCCCTGCAGCCCGTCGACGACGGCCTCTGGCAATTGCCGGAGACCTCGAGCAGCCTCTACCGGCGCTGCGCCAACCTGGATACCCCGGCGGCTTGCAACTGGCTGGTACCGGCCGAGGCCACCAGTGAATTCTGCCTGGCCTGCCAACTCAACCACACCATCCCGGATCTGTCCTTCGAGGGTAATGGCGAGCGCTGGCGCAAGCTGGAGTTGGCCAAACGCCAACTGGTCGCCCAGTTGCTGGGCCTGGGCCTGCAGGTGATCCCGCAGAGCGTGGATGCCGAACGTGGGCTCGCCTTCGACTTTCTCGCGCCCGATGCCACCGGCACGCCGACCACCGGTCACGCCAACGGCCTCATTACGCTGAACATCCTAGAAGCGGACGACGCCCACCGGGAAAAGGTGCGCGCCGACATGCACGAGCCCTATCGCACCCTGCTCGGCCACTTCCGTCATGAGGTCGGTCATTACTACTTCGATCGCCTGGTCGCGGGGACCGATTGGGAAGAACCCTTCCGCGCCCTGTTCGGCGACGAGCGCGCCGATTATGGCGAAGCCCTCCAGCGGCACTACGAGCAGGGCGCACCGGCGGATTGGGAAAGCCAGTACGTCAGCGCCTACGCCACCATGCACCCCTGGGAGGACTGGGCGGAGACCTGGGCCCACTATCTGCACATGATGGATACCCTGGCCACCGCTGCCAATCTCGGCATGAACGCCACCACCACGCAGCTGGATTTCCAGCCGTTCACCCGCGAGGCGCTGTACGAGGCCGAAGACCGCAGCGACGATGAATTCCTCGGGTTCGCCAACGCCTGGATCGAACTGGCGGCCATGCTCAACGAGCTGTCGCGCAGCATGGGGCAACCGGATTTTTATCCCTTCGCGCTACCGGCGCCGGTGATCGCCAAGCTGCATTTCATCCACAAGGTCATCCATTCCGCGCAACCCAGCGTATTGGAACAGGGACTGGCGACCGATCAGACCGCCGCTGGGGCCACGCTCGGGGCAACCGTCTGACCGCTGCCGTCCTGCTCAGCCGAGCAGGACGATTCCCCAGACCGCGGCGATGATGAACATGGCCACGAACTGCGCGGCACTGCCAAGATCCTTGGCGTTCTTCGACAGTTCGTGCCAGTCCAGGGAAATGCGGTCGACCACCGCCTCGATGGCGGCGTTGAACAGCTCGACCACCAGCGACAGCAGACAGACCGCCACCAGCAGGGCCCGCTCGCCGCGGCTCACCTCCAGCCAGAAGGCGATAGGCAGCAACACCACATTGAGTGCCACCAGGGAACGAAACGCCGCTTCCTGGCGGAAGGCCGTGCGCAAGCCAGCGAGGGAATAGCCCGTCGCGTTGATGACCCGGCGTAGACCGGTCTTGCCTTTGTAGGGAGAAATCACCGAGAGCTCCATCAGCAGGGTCGAGCCGCCGCGTCTAGCCGACGGCAGGTACAGAAAGTGTGAAATCCAGCGCTTGGTCGCCGCTTGGCCGCCCTGGTATGAGCGCAACCGCCGAAAGAGCGTCGGTCTAGCTAGAGGTACTCTCCAGTTGCTGCAGCAACAGCGCCGCCTGGGTCCGGGTGCGGACGCCCAGCTTACGGAAGATGGCCGTGGCATGGGCCTTCACCGTGGCTTCGGAGACATTCAGCTCGAAGGCGATCTGTTTGTTCAACAGCCCTTCGCAGAGCATGGTGAGCACCCGGAATTGCTGGGGCGTGAGGCTGGCGAGGCCGGCGCTGGCGGCCTTGGCCTCTTCGCTGAGGGCGACAGCGCCCTCGACCTGCGGTGGCCACCAGGTATCGCCATCCAGCACCTGATTCACCGCCTGCTGCAGGGTGCTCAGATCGCTGGATTTGGGAATGAAGCCACTGGCGCCGAACTCCCGGGCGCGCTGCACCACGGCGGGTTCTTCCTGGGCCGAGATCATCACCACCGGCACCTGCGGATACTGCCCGCGCAACAGCACCAGGCCGGAGAAGCCATAGGCACCGGGCATGTTCAGGTCGAGCAAGACCAGATCCCAATCGGTACGGTCAGCCAGGCAGGCCTGGAGTTCGGCGATGTCGGCCACTTCGGTGAGCCGCGCCTGGGCGCCCAGGCCCAGGGTGAGCGCCTGCTGCAGCGCGCTGCGGAACAGCGGGTGATCGTCGGCGATCAGGATCTGATAGGCAGCCGCCATGGTGTAGCTTTCCTTCTTGTAGTAGGGGTCGCGAAGACCAGGCGCCTGGCGCGCCGGCTGCGTTCAAGATGGCGCCAGCATGCCGAACGCCGTGGACGGCGGCAAGGCCGAACGGACCGCGGACGGTAGGCAAAGGCTTAACGATTACGGCACAGTGGCGGTTTTTGCCAAGAGATACCCGATGCCCAGCGCCGCGCTCCGTGCCGATCTGCTCATGCTGCTCACCGCTCTCATCTGGGGCAGCGCCTTCATCGCCCAGACCGGCGGCATGGAGCATATCGGCCCCTTCCTCTACACCGGCCTGAGATTCGCCCTGGGCGCCCTCACCCTGGTGCCGCTGCTGCTGTTCCTGCGCCGGGGCGGACGGCAGCAACCCTTCACCCGGGATACGCTCAAGGGTGGCCTGCTGATGGGCCTGGTACTGACCCTGGGTATCAATCTGCAACAGGTCGGCCTGCTGTTCACCAGCGTGACCAACTCCGGCTTCATCACTGGCTTGTACGTCATCGTGGTACCGCTGCTGGGGCTGCTGCTCGGTCAGCGCAGCCATGTCGGCACCTGGGTCGGCGCCTGCCTCGCGGTGGTCGGCATGGCACTGCTCAGTATCGGCGACAACTTCCAGATCGCCGCGGGCGATCTGCTGCAACTGGCCGGCGCCCTGGCCTGGGGCGTGCACGTACTCTTGGTGGGGCACTACTCCAGCCGCCACGACGCCACGGTGCTGTCCATCCTGCAATTTCTGGTCTGCACCGTTCTGAGTCTGCTGCTGGCGCTGGTCTTCGAACCCATCCAATCGGCTCAGATCGGCCTGGCCCTGCCCGAGCTACTCTATGGCGGGGTGATCGCCGCCGGCATCGGCTACACCCTGCAGGTCTTCGCCCAACGCGGCGCCATCGCCTCGCACGCGGCGGTCATCTTTTCCCTGGAAGCGGTATTCGCCGCCTTCTTCGGGTCCTGGCTGCTGGGCGAGTCGCTCAGCGGTCGCGGCTATCTGGGTTGCGCCCTGATGTTCGCCGGCATGCTGGCCGCCCAGCTCTGGCCGCGGCAGCAGCCGGTGGAAGCCAAGCCGGTCAACTAGAGCTCAGAGTCTTCAACTGCTGACTGGCGGGACTGTCCGCCGCCAGCGGCAGATGGTGCTTGGCATCCAGATAGCGCTCGCTGAAGACGTCCAGATAGGCTTCCAGCAGTCGCCCGGCAGGCGCCTCGCCGGCCAGTTCCAGGCACAGAGCCGCCACCTCGGCGGTGCAGAGATGCTCGCCCCGGGTGGAGCGCCGCAGCCGATAGCGGGACAGGGCATTGGGCTGGAAACTCAGCACCGGCAGGCCGTCCAGATAGGGACTCTTGCGAAACATCTTGCGCGCCTCGGTCCAGGTAGCATCCAGCAGCACGAACAGCGGACGCTTGCCGGGCGCCAGGGGCAGGCTCTCCACCACCCGTTCGGGCGCGGCGTATTCGCCGGGAAACACCAGTAGCGGCTGCCACTCGGGCTGCTGCAACAAGGCTGGCAGCGCCGGATCGACGGAGGTCCGACTCCAACCGAAGGCATGGGTGTCGGCCACCACGTCGGCGATCAGCCAGCCGGTATTGCTCGGCTTGAGCGGCTCCACGTCGTGCATCAGCAGGCACATTCCGGCATGGGTCTGGCGGAGTGGACGCAGATCGCAGAGGCAATGACTGGGCGCCAGCCGGCACTGCGGACAACGCGCCATGCGTGAACCGCGCGCGATGAAAGGCTTGATGCTGCGCGCCAGGCGCTCCTGGCGCAGACGAGCCACGGCATGCAAGGGGATATCGGGGATGGAGATCATGCCGGGCTCGTGGGCAAAAGCGTAGTTTACCAGAGCGATCAGGATGCCCGCGGCGGCCAGGCGAGGTACCCTGCATAGACGCTGTGCGAACCCCTGCCCGTGACCACGGTCGAAACGGGCTCCTCTACGCTGGAGATTACGATGCCTCGTTTTGCTTTGCTCGTCCTGACGCTCGCCCTGCCCTTCACCGTCCAGGCGGCCGAGTCGCTCAAGGAACACGAGCTCAACCAGATGCTGCGCAAGGTGGCCGCCGAGAGCAGCCAGGGTACGCCCCGCGCCATCAACGAAGACATCCTCGACCGTGGCTACACCGTGGAGGGCAAGCAGTTGATCGACCACCTCAGCGTTCGTCCGGCCCATGCCGCGCGCATGCGTGAGAATCCGGCCACGGTGCGGGTGCAACTCGCCGAGAGCGTCTGCCAGAGCAACGGCTACCGCCAACTCCTGGCCCGCGGCGCCACCCTGGTCTATGACTTCACCGAATACCAAACCAACAAGCCGATCATGGTCGAGCGCTTCCAGGCGGCCGACTGCGGCCTGGGCCAGTAAGAGAACCTTCGCCCCATGACCGAGGACAACGACGACAGCTATCTGGCCCGTCACGTGGAGCCCAGCGCCGCCGATCTCGGTCAGCGGATCGATGAACTGCTGCAGCACGCCCTACCCGGGGGCAGCCCGAACCTTGCGCTCTACCGCGAGATGCTGGAGACGGTGGTGCGCATGGCGCAGACCAATCCGGCGCGCTGGGATGCCAAGATCATGCTGCAGACGCTCAAGGAGCTGGAGCAGGCCTTCCGCACCCTGGAACGTTTCCGACGGCGGCGCAAGGTCACGGTGTTCGGCTCGGCGCGGACCCGGATCGACCATGCCCTCTATGGGCTCGCCCGCGAACTGGGCGCGGCCCTGGCGCGACGCGACATGATGGTGATCACCGGTGGCGGCGCCGGCATCATGGGTGCGGCCCACGAGGGCGCCGGACCCGAAGCCAGCCTGGGCTTCAACATCACCCTGCCCTTCGAGCAGCGGGCGAATCCGACCATCGAAGGCACGGATCACCTGCTGTCCTTCCACTTCTTCTATGTGCGCAAGCTGTTCTTTCTCAAGGAAGCGGACGCCCTGGTGCTCTGCCCGGGCGGCTTCGGCACCCTGGACGAGACCTTCGAGGTGCTCACCCTGATCCAGACCGGCAAGAGCCCGCTGGTGCCGCTGGTCCTGCTGGACACCCCCGAGGGCCACTTCTGGGACGATGCCCTCGCCTACCTGCAGCGCAATCTGCTGGAGGAAGGCTACATCCTGCCGGCCGATCTCAAGCTGGTGCGTCTGGTCCGCTCGGCCGAAGCGGCGGCAGCCGAGATCGAACACTTCTATGGCAACTACCACTCCACCCGCTGGCGCGATCGACGCTTCTACGTCCGCCTCAAGCATCCGTTGACAACCGCCTGCCTGGAGCGCCTGGCCACCGACTTCGGCGACCTCTGCCGAACTCCCGGCTTCACTCAGTTGCAGCCGGGGGAAGGCACGGCCGACGAAGCGGAATTCGCGCATCTGACCCGACTCACCTTCGACTTCCACGGCCGCCACTATGGCCGCCTGCGCGAACTGGTGGACGAGCTCAATCGGCCGGAGCATTGGGTGACCTGAAAAGGTACGCCCGGTAGGTTGGCGCTGAGCGCGGCGAAGCCCAACAAGGTTTGCCGGCCCGGGCGATGTTGGGCTTCGACGATAGAGCCGTCTCAACCCAACCTACGGCGAGCGCGGTAGGTTGGCGCTGAGCGCGGCGAAGCCCAACAAGGTTTGCCGGCCCGGGCGATGTTGGGCTTCGACGATGGAGCCGTCTCAACCCAACCTACGGCGAGCGCGGTAGGTTGGCGCTGAGCGCGGCGAAGCCCAACAGGGTTTGCCGGCCCGAGCGATGTTGGGCTTCGACGATGGAGCCGTCTCAACCCAACCTACGGCGAGCGCGGTAGGTTGGCGTTGAGCGCAGCGAAGCCCAACACCCCCGGCTTCACGACACTACCGCCGACTCAACACCCGATTGATCCCGTCCATGGCATAGCCGCGATAGGCCAGGAAGCGGCCCTGCTTGGCGCGTTCCTTGGCGTCGGCTGGTGGTGTACCGAACTTCTTGCGCCAGACCTCTTCCAGTTGCGCCTGCCAGTCCACCTCGGACTCACGCAAGGCGGCCTCTATCTGGTCGCGCTTCAGACCGCGCTGGCCCAGCTCTTCGCGGATACGCAGGGGGCCATAGCCGGCCCGGGCGCGGCTGGCGATGTAGCTGTCCAGGTAGCGGCTTTCATCGAGCAGGCCGTCTTCGGCCAGGCGATCCAGCACCGGGCCGAGCAGGCTCTCCTCGGCGCCGCGCCGACGCAGCTTACGCGACAATTCCTCACGTCCGTGCTCGCGCCGCGCCAGCAGGTCCATGGCGGCCAGGCGGATGGCGGCGGTGGTATCCAGTGGATTGCCCAAGATAGGTCTCCCTTATGCACTCCCTATGCGAAGACCCCCGCACGGGGCGGGGGTCGTCTCAAGCATGGGTGCGCGATCAGAAGTCGACGTCGGCGTCTTCTTCGACAGCCACTTCGGCTTTCTGATTGCTCGGCTGGCTCAACAGCTTCTCGCGGATAGCCTTGTCCACGGCAGCCTTGACCTCGGGATTGTCCTCCAGGAACTTGGCGGCATTGCCCTTGCCCTGGCCGATCTTGCTGCCCTGGTAGCTGTACCAGGCGCCGGACTTCTCGATCAGGCCCAGCTGTACGCCCAGGTCGATGATCTCGCCGTTCAGGTAGATACCCTTGCCGTAGAGGATCTGGAACTCGGCCTGGCGGAACGGCGGCGCCACCTTGTTCTTGACCACCTTGACGCGGGTTTCGCTACCGATCACCTCATCGCCTTCCTTCACCGCGCCGATGCGACGGATGTCCAGGCGAACCGAGGAGTAGAACTTCAGGGCGTTACCACCAGTGGTGGTTTCGGGGTTGCCGAACATCACGCCGATCTTCATGCGGATCTGGTTGATGAAGATCACCAGGCAGTTGGCGTTCTTGATGTTGCCGGTGATCTTGCGCAGCGCCTGGGACATCAGGCGCGCCTGCAGACCCACGTGCATGTCACCCATCTCGCCTTCGATCTCGGCCTTGGGCACCAGGGCGGCCACGGAGTCGACGATGATGACGTCGACCGCGTTGGAGCGCACCAGCATGTCGGTGATTTCCAGGGCCTGTTCACCGGTGTCCGGCTGGGACACCAGCAGGTCGTCGACATTGACGCCCAGCTTGCCGGCGTAGTCCGGGTCCAGGGCGTGTTCGGCGTCGACGAAGGCGCAGGTAGCGCCCTGCTTCTGGGCCTGGGCGATGACCGACAGGGTCAGGGTGGTCTTACCCGAGGATTCGGGACCGTAGATCTCGACGATCCGGCCCTTGGGCAGGCCGCCGATGCCGAGCGCGATGTCCAGCCCCAGGGAGCCGGTGGAGATCGCCGGAATGGCCTGGCGCTCGTGATCGCCCATGCGCATCACGGTGCCCTTGCCGAATTGCTTTTCGATCTGTCCCAAGGCCGCGGCCAGGGCGCGCTTTTTGTTGTCGTCCATTAGATTCCTCTCAGAGAAAGAAGGGGCCAGACGGCCGTGGATACCTGTATAAGTGAACAGTATTAAACCATAGTCGCCACCCGGTTGCTACACCTGGGCGGCTTTTTCCTCGTCCAGAAACGCCAAAACACCCTGCAGGGCGCGGACCTGGGTCTGGTGGCGTACGGCGGCCCGATCACCGGCGAAAACCTGCCGTTCGGTACGCAGTTTTTCGCCATCCAACCAGGCCAGCCAGACGGTGCCTACCGGCTTGCCAGGCACCGCGCCACCCGGTCCGGCGATGCCGCTCACCGCCACCGCGAAGCGGGCCATGGCACGGCGTTGGGCACCGCGCGCCATGGCGACCACCACCTCTTCGCTGACCGCCCCGACCTGATCGAACAGGGCCGCGGGGACGTCGAGCTGCAGCGTCTTCTGCCGATTGGAATAGGTGACGAAACCGGCCTCGAACCAGGCCGAGCTACCCGCGATGCGGGTGATCGCCTCGGCGATGCCGCCCCCGGTACAGGATTCGGCGGTGGTGACCTGGGCACCGGCCGCCTGCAGGGCTTCCCCCAGGCGTATGGCGAGACTATCGATGGCGTCCATCAGCACCTCTCTGGCAAAAGCGGACATAGCACGTGACCGCGGCAAAGCACCTCCTGCGGCGACCACTGGTCGGCACGCACCTTAGACCGGCTTGCCGGCCAGCGGCAGAAAAGATTTACTGAAACCGGTTTCAGGCACCTACAAAATCCTAACAGCGGTACGCCATGAACGATGTCTTTCTTCCCGGTCTGCGCACCTCCCGCGCGACCATCGCCGAAGTGGCCGCCGCCGCCGGCGTGTCCAAGGCCAGCGTATCCCGCTATATCAGCGGTGATCGCCGCCTGCTGTCCGACTCCCTCGCCGCCCGTATCGAGCAAGCGGTGACCGCCCTCGACTTCCAGCCCAACCAGATGGCCCGCGGCCTAAAGCGCGGTCGTAGCCGGTTGATCGGCATGCTGGTGGCCGACCTGCTCAACCCCTACTCCACCGCGGTGATGCACGGCGTGGAAACGGCGTGCCGCCAGCAGGGCTATTCGCTGCTGATCTGCAACACCGACCAGGACGCCCGCCAGGAACGCCAGCAACTGGCCGCGCTGCAGTCCTACAGCATCGAAGGCCTGATCGTGAACACCTTCGGCCAGCACGCCGCCGATTTGCGCCAACTGGGCAGCCGGCTACCCCTGGTCTTGCTGGATCGTGAGTTGCCAGGGGTCGAGGCCGATCTGGTCGGGCTGGACAACTACCAGGCCATCGCCTCGGGGGTCGCGCATCTGCAGCAGCAGGGCTATCGCGATCTGCTGCTGGTGAGCGAACCCCTCAATGGCACCAGTTCCCGCGTCCAGCGCCTGACCGCGTTCGAAGCCCTGCTGGTCGAGCATCCCAGCTGCCAGGGCGCCCATTGCACGGAGGCCGACGATCCCCAGGCGCTCCAGGCCGCGCTCGCCGGCTTCCTGGCCAGCCCCGGACCCGGCCCCAAGGCCGTGCTCACCGCCAATGGCGTGGCGACCCTGGCGACCACCCTGGCGCTGCAGGCCCTGGGCGAACCCCTGTTCGAGCGGATCGGCTTGCTGGCGCTGGATGACCTGGACTGGTTCCCTCTGGTCGGCGGTGGCATCAGCGCCCTGGCCCAGCCCACCCACGCCCTGGGCGTCGCCGCCTTCGAACGACTGCAACAGCGTATCGACGGCGACCGTAGTGCGCCGACCCAACAGACCTTCAGCGCGGAGTTGCGTATCCGTCAGTCGACTCGCGCCCGTAACTGCTCGTAACCGGGGCACCTTTCGCCCTTTTGCTCGTCTTTTGATGAAACCGGTTTCAGGAGAACAACAATGCCACCGGAGATCGCCATCACCACCTCGGCCTTTGGTGCCGATGCGGTGCGTAGCCAAGGCCAGGCCGCCTGGCTCGACCTCATTGCCGCCGCGTGCGCCACCCATGTGGAGATCCGTGCGGAACTGTTCAACGCCGCTCCCGATCTGGCAGCCCTGCGCGACGCCATCGCGGCGGCGGACCTCGGCTGCGTCTATTCGGTGCCGCTGGAACTCTGGCCCGAAGCGGGTGCCGGCCTGTCGCCGCGTCTGCCCCAGGCCCTGGCCGAAGCCCGCCAACTGGGCGCCGACACCCTCAAGGTCTCGCTCGGCCACTATCGCCCTGCCATCGATCTGCGCGCCCTGGCCGAGTGGCTGGACGACAGTGGCCCGCAGCTATTGGTGGAAAACGACCAGACCGCCCAGGGTGGCCGGGTCGAGCCGTTGCGCGCCTTCATTCAGGCAGCCCGCGCGGCCGGACTACCGGTGGGGCTGACCTTCGACGTCGGCAACTGGCGCTGGCAGGACGAGGACCCGCTGCAAGCCGCTCGCCTGCTCGGCCCGGATGTCCGTTACCTGCATTGCAAGGCGGTGCGCCGGCGGGCGGGCGGGCTACACGCCGTGCCGCCGGAGGCCGCCGATCTGCTGGCCTGGCAGGGTCTGCTGGCGCACTTCCCCGCGGGCCTGCGGCGCGCCATCGAGTTTCCCCTGCTGGGTACCGATCTGCTGGCCGAGACCCGGCGCCAGGTGGCGGCCCTGCGTACCCTGGACGCCCCTACCTACGAGGAGCGCCGCCATGGCTGAATTCGACATCCTCGCCTTCGGCGAAACCATGGCCATGTTCGTGGCCGAAACCCCCGGTGATCTCGCCAGCGTCGGCCAGTTCGGCAAGCGCATCGCCGGTGCCGACAACAATGTGGCGATCGGCCTCGCCCGCCTGGGTTTCAAGGTCGCCTGGCTATCGCGGGTCGGCAACGACTCCTTCGGTCGCTTCGTGCGCGCCAGTCTCGAAGCCGAGGGGCTGGACTGCAGTCGATTGAAAGTCGATCCCAAACATCCCACCGGCTTTCAGCTCAAATCCCGCGCCAACGATGGCAGTGATCCGGTGGTGGAGTATTTCCGCCGCGGTTCGGCGGCCAGTCATCTGAACATCGAAGAAGACTTCGACGCCAGCCTGCTCCAGGCGCGCCATCTGCACGCCACCGGCATTCCGCCGGCGCTGTCGCCCAGCGTCAGGGCCTTCAGCCGCCATCTGCTGGAAGCCATGCGCGGCGCCGGACGCAGTATCTCCTTCGATCCCAATCTGCGCCCCTCGCTGTGGGACAGCGAAGACCAGATGCGCCGCGAACTCAATGAACTCGCCGGCCTGGCCGACTGGGTCCTCCCCGGCCTGGCCGAGGGGCGGCTGCTGACCGGCTACGACAGCCCGGCGGACATCGCCGCCTTCTACCTCGACCGCGGTGCCCAGGCGGTAGCCATCAAGCTCGGGCCGCAAGGCGGCTACTGGCGCACCGCCACGGCGGAAGGCGAGGTACCCGGTGTCGCCGTGGCCGAGGTGGTCGACACCGTCGGCGCCGGCGATGGCTTCGCCACCGGTTTCGTCAGCGCCATGCTCGATGGCCTGAACGTAGCCGCCGCCGTCGCCCGCGGCAACTGGATCGGCGCCCGCGCCGTGCAGGTGGTCGGCGACATGGAGGGCCTGCCCTACCGCCACGAACTCCCGTGATCCGTACCTCTAGCCTATTCAAAGGCTCGCGAGCTAGAGACAAACAAGGCGAAAAGACCTGAGGAAGCGGAGTTTACGAGCGGTAAATGAGCATTCCGACCGGGCTGGCCTTCCAGGGGCTTTTCAACGCCGTTTGGCCGACGCGCAGCAGCCTTTGAACAGGCTATTACAAGAACAATCAAGCAGGTGATCCTATGAACGCTTCCCCTCTCGCTCCACGCCGCTGGTGGTATCTGATGCCGGTGGTCTTCATCACCTACAGCCTGGCCTACCTCGACCGGGCCAACTACGGTTTCGCCGCCGCCTCGGGCATGGCCGACGACCTGGGCATCACCCCGGCCATGTCGTCGCTACTGGGCGCGCTGTTCTTTCTCGGCTATTTCTTCTTCCAGGTGCCCGGCGCCATCTATGCCGAGAAGCGCAGCGTCAAACGGCTGATCTTCTGGAGCCTGATCGGCTGGGGCGGACTCGCCACCCTCACCGGCCTGGTGCCGAACGTCACCTTGCTCATCGCCATTCGCTTCCTGCTGGGCGTGGTCGAGGCCGCGGTGATGCCGGCGATGCTGGTCTATCTCTGCCACTGGTTCACCAAGCGGGAGCGCTCGCGGGCCAACACCTTCCTGATCCTCGGCAATCCGGTGACCATCCTCTGGATGTCGGTGGTCTCGGGCTATCTGATCCACGCGCTGGACTGGCGCTGGATGTTCATCATCGAAGGCCTGCCGGCGGTGATCTGGGCCTTCATCTGGTGGCGCCTGGCCGCCGAGCGCCCCAAGGACGCCAAGTGGCTCGACGCTCAGGAAAAGGCACGCCTGGAAGCCGCGCTCAAGGCCGAGCAGCAAGGCATGAAACCGGTGAAGAACTATGCCGAAGCCTTCCGCTCGCCCAAGGTCATCCTGCTGTCGCTGCAGTATTTCTGCTGGAGCATCGGCGTCTACGGCTTCGTCATCTGGCTGCCGTCGATCCTGCGCCAGGGCGCGCACCTGGACATCGTCCAGGCCGGCTGGCTGTCGGCGCTGCCCTACCTCGCCGCCGTGCTGACCATGGTCGGCGTGTCCTGGGCGTCTGATCGCCTGCAGAATCGCAAGCTGTTCGTCTGGCCGCCGCTGCTGATCGCCGCCCTGGCCTTCCTCGGCTCCTTCGCCCTGGGCAGCCAGCACTTCTGGTGGTCCTATGCGCTGCTGGTGGTTGCCGGCGCCTGCATGTACGCCCCCTATGGCCCCTTCTTCGCCATCGTCCCCGAGATCCTGCCCGGCAACGTCGCCGGTGGCGCCATGGCGCTGATCAACAGCATGGGCGCCCTGGGCTCCTTCGCCGGCTCCTATCTGGTGGGCTACCTCAACGGCGTGACCGGTGGACCCGGGGCATCCTTCGGCTTCATGGGTGGCGCCCTGCTGGTCGCGGTGGTCTTGACCCTGCTGCTGCGCCAGGGGCCGGCGCCGGTCGCCGCCTCACTCAAAGCCGCCCCCAGTCACTGACAGGAACTCCCATCCATGAAAAAGAAGGTGATCCACTACAAGGCCCTGTCCCCGGCCCTGACCGCGCGGCTGGCAGAGGCCTTCGACCTGGAGTACGTCGACGTCAAGGCGCCGGGCGGCGAAGCCCGGCTGCGCGAGCGCCTGCCCGAGGCCCAGGGCCTGCTCGGCTCCAGCTTCAAGCTGACCCCCGAGCTGCTGGACCTGGCGCCCCGGCTGGAGGCCATCGCCAGCGTCTCGGTCGGTTTCGACAGCTACGACCTGCCCTACCTGGAGCGCCGCGGCATCCTGCTCTGCAACACCCCGGACGTGCTCACCGAAAGCGTGGCCGATGCCGCCTTCGCGCTGCTGCTGGCCACCGCGCGGCGCATCGTCGAACTGGCGGACTGGGTCCGCGCCGGGCAGTGGCAGGCCAGCCTCGGCGAGGCGCACTTCGGCTGCGACGTCCATGGCAAGACCCTCAGCCTGGTCGGCATGGGTCGTATCGGCCAGGCCATCGCCCGGCGCGCCCACCTGGGTTTCGGCATGCAGGTGAACTACACCGCCCATGCCGCCAAGCCGGAGGTGGACGAACGCTACGGGGCGCGCTTCCTGCCCCTGCCCGAGCTGCTGGCGAGCTGCGACTTCCTCTGCGTCACGGTGCCGCTGAGCGACGAGACCCACCATCTGCTCGGCGCCGCCGAACTCGCCCAGTTGCCGGCCCACGCCATCCTGATCAACGTTTCGCGCGGACCGGTGATCGACGAAGCGGCCTTGATCGCGGCCCTGCAGGAAGGCCGCCTACGCGGAGCCGGGCTGGACGTCTTCGACCGCGAACCCGTGGCGCCGGACTCCCCGCTGCTGCAGCTGCCCAACGTGGTGCCCACGCCACACCTGGGCTCGGCGACGCGGGAAACCCGCGAGGCCATGGCGCGCTGCGCGGTAGACAACCTGCTGGCCGCGCTCTCCGGACACCGTCCGGCGAATCTGGTCAATCCGGAAGTCTGGACGCGGCGGCAGTGAGTCTTGGCCGGCATTTGCGGTCAGATGAGCATCACCCCAACGGAGAACCACCATGACCGCCTTCGACGATCCCCATGCCTTCGTCAACCGCGTGCGTGAACAAGCCGCCGATGCCGAGCGCAGCGGCGATATCCCGCGTCTGCTGCAACTGGTCGACGAACTGGCCTCGGCCTTCGAACGTCAGGCCCGCAGCATTGCTCAGGACAACGCGGACGTCGTCCGTGCGGTGGAAGAATTCGAGCGCCATGAGGGCACCTGATCAACTCATGACGCCTGACTGTCCCGTCGTGCCCTCTTCAAGTAGCGTGACGGACCGGCGTCTCGAGGTCTAAGCCTTAGTGTCCATCTCCACCCCCACCCTGCTCGGCCGGCTGCTGCAGCTGGCCCCGCGGGATGCTCCCGCCCCCTTGCGCTATCTGGGCGCCGCGCTGCTTATCGCGCTCGCGGCCGGTATCCGCCTGAGCCTGGGTATCGACAGCCTGCCATACCTGCTGTTCATCCCCTTCATCATGACCGCAGCCTTCTGGTTCGGCCTGGGTCCGGGGATCTTCGCCACGCTGCTGGCGGTATTGCTGGCCGAGACGCTGTTCGTCAAGGCGCCGGCCTACTTTGCCCTCTTCTCCGAGCGCTGGGTGTCCCACGCGCTGTTCGTCTTCGTCAATGTGGTCATGGCGGTGGTCTGCGTCGCTCAGCGCCGCAGCCTGGAATCCCTCTACCGCTTCGCTGGCAACCTGGGCGAACAGGTGACCCTGCGGACCCGCCAGCGCGACCTCATCTGGCAAGCCAGTCCGGATCTGATTTGCACGGCAAGTCTGGAAGGCCAGTTGCTCGACCTCAACCCGGCCTGGACCAGTACCCTAGGCTGGACCGAGGAACAGCTACGCCGGGAGCCCTTCATGGCCTTCGTCCATGCCGATGATCGGACGAGCACCGAAGCCGCCCTGGCCCGCCTGGCGACCGGCGAGCCGGTGTTCGGCTTCGAGAATCGCTATCGGCATCGCGACGGCGGCTATCGCTGGCTGTCCTGGAATTCGGTGCTGCAGGACGGGCTCATCTACTCGACGGTGCGCGAAGTCACCGCCATTCGCGAGCAGCAGGCGGCGCTTCAGCACGCCGAAGAGCAGTTGCGCCAGAGTCAGAAGATGGAAGCCGTGGGCCAACTCACCGGAGGCATCGCCCACGACTTCAACAACCTCCTGACCGGAATCATCGGCAGCCTGGACATGCTGTCCCTACGTCTCGAACAGGGGCGCTTCACCGATCTGCAGCGCTACGCCAGTTCGGCCAAGGGTGCCGCGGAACGCGCCGCCGCCCTCACCCATCGCCTGCTGGCCTTTTCCCGCCGCCAGGCCCTCGACCCCACGGCGACCCGCACCAACGACCTCGTGCGAGGCATGGAAGAACTCATCCGCCGCTCGGTTGGTCCGCACATCCAGATCCATAGCGAGCTGGCCGAGGATCTGCACATCACTCTGTGCGATCCGCATCAGCTGGAGAACGCTCTGCTCAACCTGTGCATCAACGCGCGGGATGCCATGCCCGATGGCGGCATGCTGCGCATCGTCACGGCCAATCAGCGGCTGGCCGACGACCAGGCCGCGGCCCTCGAATTACCCGCCGGCGACTACGTGACCCTGGCCGTGGTCGATACCGGTTCCGGCATGGCCCCCGAGGTGCTGGCCCACGCCTTCGACCCCTTCTTCACCACCAAGCCGGTCGGCATGGGTACCGGCCTGGGCCTATCGATGATCTATGGCTTCGCCAAGCAATCCGGAGGACTTGCCCACATCGCCTCGACACCGGGAGCGGGCACTACCGTCACCCTCTACCTGCCGCGCCTGGCCGAAGTCGAATCCCTTCCCGTCGCGCCACGGCCGGCCGCGCTGACGCGTTATCCCGCAGGCCTGACGGTATTGGTGGTGGACGATGAACCCATGGTGCGCACCCTGGTGGACGATGCCCTGCGCGAGCACCGCATCCAGACCCTGGAAGCGACCGATGCCACCACCGCGCTGCGGGTACTGGAGTCCGCTACGCCACTGGACCTGCTGATCGCCGACGTCGGCCTGCCGGGCGGCCTGAGCGGTTGCCAGCTGGCTGCCCTGGCCAAAGAACGGCGACCGGACCTCAAGATCCTGCTGATCACCGGCTATGCCGAGGCCCAGCTACCCGGTGAATCCACCGCCCTGGCGGGCATCGAGGTGCTGGCCAAGCCCTTCACCCTCGAACGCCTCCTGGCCCAGATCGACCTGCTTCTGGGCGGACGCGACAATCAACCACCCGCGTGAGACCCGCCGGCTGAACGATCCGGGGCCGACAAAAGCCGTGAGTTATTGGACAATACGCGGCTATCCAACAGGCAACCGGATCAGACTACCCGCATGAGCGACCTCTCCGCGCACACGCCCATGATGCAGCAGTACTTGAAAATCAAGCATCAGCATCCCGAACAGCTGCTGTTCTATCGCATGGGCGATTTCTACGAGTTGTTCTACGACGACGCCCGGCGCGCGGCCAAGTTGCTCGACATCACTCTGACCGCCCGCGGCGCCTCGGCCGGCAAGTCCATCCCCATGGCCGGCATCCCCTTCCACTCCGCCGAAGGCTACCTGGCCAAGCTGGTCAAGCTCGGCGAGTCGGTGGTGATCTGCGAGCAGATCGGCGATCCGGCCACCAGCAAGGGCCCCGTGGAACGCCAGGTGGTGCGCATCATCACCCCCGGTACCGTCAGCGACGAAGCCCTGCTCGACGAGCGCCGCGACAACCTGCTGACCGCCGTGCTGGGTGACGAGCGCCTGTTCGGCCTGGCCGTGCTGGACATCGCCAGCGGCCGCTTCACCGTGCAGGAACTGGCCGGCTGGGAGACCCTGCTCGCCGAGTTGGAGCGTCTTAATCCCGCCGAACTGCTGATCCCCGACGACTGGCCCGCCGGGCTGCCCGCCGAGAAGCGCCGCGGCGTGCGCCGCCGCGCGCCCTGGGACTTCGATTGCGATTCGGCGCTGAAGAGCCTGTGCCAGCAATTCGGCACCGGCGATCTAAAGGGCTTCGGTTGCGACAAGCTGGGCCTGGCCATCGGCGCCGCCGGCTGCCTGCTGGCCTACGCCAAGGAAACCCAGCGCACCGCCCTGCCGCACCTGCGCAGCCTGCGGCACGAACGCCTGGACGACACCGTCATCCTCGACGGCGCCAGCCGCCGCAACCTGGAACTGGACGTCAACCTGGCCGGCGGTCGCGACAACACCCTGCAATCGGTGGTCGACCGTTGCCAGACCGCCATGGGCAGCCGCCTGCTGACCCGCTGGCTGAATCGCCCGCTGCGCAACCGCGCGGTGATCGAAGCGCGCCAGGACGCCATCACCTGCCTGCTGGAAAGCTATCGCTTCGAGGCCCTGCAGCCGCAACTCAAGGACATCGGCGACCTGGAGCGCATCCTCGCCCGCATCGGCCTGCGCAACGCCCGTCCGCGCGACCTCGCCCGTCTGCGCGATGCCCTGGCCGCGCTGCCGGCGTTGCAGGAGGGGCTGACGCAGATGATCGCCCCACACCTACTCGACTTGGCCAAGAGCATCCAGACCTATCCGGAGCTGGCCGCCACCCTGGCCCGTGCCATCATCGACAACCCGCCCGCGGTGATCCGCGACGGCGGCGTCATCAAGCGCGGCTACGACGCCGAGCTGGACGAGTTGCAGACGCTCAGCGAAAACGCCGGCCAGTTCCTCATGGACCTGGAGACCCGCGAAAAGGCCCGCACCGGCCTGCAGGGCCTCAAGGTCGGCTACAACCGCGTCCACGGCTACTTCATCGAGATCCCCAGCAAGCAGGCCGAGTCGGCCCCGGCCGACTACATCCGCCGCCAGACCCTAAAAGGCGCCGAGCGCTTCATCACCCCGGAACTCAAGGCCTTCGAAGACAAGGCGCTGTCCGCCCAGAGCCGCGCCCTGGCGCGCGAAAAGGCCCTCTACGAAACCCTGCTCGACGAACTCATCGGCCACCTGGCACCGCTGCAGGACAGCGCCGCCGCCCTGGCCGAACTGGACGTCCTGGCCAACTTCGCCGAACGGGCGCTCAATCTGGACCTGAACAAACCACGCTTCGTCGAGGAGCCCTGCCTGAAGATCGGCCAGGGTCGCCATCCGGTGGTGGAGCAGGTGCTGGAAACGCCCTTCGTCGCCAACGACGTCACTCTGGACAACGACACCCGCATGCTGGTGATCACTGGCCCGAACATGGGCGGTAAATCCACCTATATGCGCCAGACCGCCTTGATCGTGCTGCTGGCCCATGTCGGCAGCTTCGTCCCGGCGGCCAGTTGCGAGCTGTCCCTGGTGGATCGCATCTTTACCCGCATCGGCTCCAGCGACGACCTGGCCGGTGGCCGCTCCACCTTCATGGTAGAGATGAGCGAGACCGCCAACATCCTGCACAACGCCAGCGAACACAGCCTGGTGCTGATGGACGAGGTCGGCCGCGGCACCAGTACCTTCGACGGCCTGTCGCTGGCCTGGGCCGCCGCCGAGCAACTGGCGCGACTGCGCGCCTGGACGCTGTTCGCCACCCACTACTTCGAACTGACCGTCCTGCCGGAAGGCCAGCCGACGGTGGCCAACGTCCACCTCAACGCCACCGAGCACAACGATCGCATCGTCTTCCTGCACCATGTGCTACCCGGCCCGGCCAGCCAGAGCTACGGCCTGGCCGTGGCGCAGCTGGCCGGTGTCCCCGAGGACGTCATCCTGCGCGCCCGCGAGCACCTCGCCCGTCTGGAAGCCGCCAGTTTCAACGGGGAAGTCGCCGGTGCGCCAGCGGTGAGCGCACCGCCCAAGACCCGCCCGCTGCAGGCCGATCTGTTCGCCAGCGCCGCCCATCCTCTTATCGAGGAACTGGAACGCTTGCAGCCAGACGACATCACACCCAGAAAGGCCCTGGAGCTTATCTACGAATGGAAAAAGCGTATCTGAGTTAACGGATACGAGGCTTCTGGCAATGCTGCTAGAATCCGCCGCCTTAGCCTGAGGAGAATGAGCAGATGACCTTCGTCGTCACTGACAACTGCATCAAATGCAAATATACCGACTGCGTGGAAGTCTGCCCGGTGGACTGCTTCTACGAAGGCCCCAACTTCCTGGTGATCCACCCGGACGAGTGCATCGACTGCGCCCTGTGCGAGCCCGAGTGCCCGGCCCAAGCGATCTTCTCGGAAGACGAGGTACCGGCCGGCCAGGAAGCCTTCATCGAACTCAACAGTGAGCTGGCCAACATCTGGCCGAACATCACCGAGAAGAAGGATGCCCTGCCCGACGCCGCCGAGTGGGATGGCAAGCCCAATAAGCTCCCCCAGCTCGAACGCTAGACGTTGCCTGAAAAGTCCAGGCGATAAAAAAGGGGGCGGATCGCTCCGCCCCCTTCGTCCCTGTCCCTGAAATCCTGCCACCGTCCTGGTGAACCTCGTCCTGAGGTGTTCCCGATCCGCGTCCTGCCGATCCGTGTCGTCCTTAACACAGAGCCGATACTACTCTTGTAGCGAACGCCGGCAATCTGCCATCCGGCTCGGCACCTGCCCGCCCAGCGTCAGACCCGAACCAAAAAATCCCTTACGTAACAGTCACTTGAGATTGGCAATGCGGACCAAGCGAGGCTTTCCGGCAATCCTCGGCGCCTCCCGCTTACGCGTCCTGTAAGCCGAGACCTACAGTGCGACACAGAAAAAAGCCCGGACTAATCCGGGCTTCGTTGGGTTGGTGTTCAGCTAGTGGCGTCAGAACAGCGCGTCGCTGGACAGGCCGTTACGCTCGAAGATCTCTCGTAACCGCTTCAGCGCCTCGACCTGAATCTGCCTGACCCGCTCGCGGGTCAGGCCTATTTCCTGCCCCACTTCCTCCAAGGTGCAGGCCTCGTGTCCGCGTAGCCCGAAGCGACGAACCACCACTTCCCGCTGCTTTTCCGGCAGCTCTAGCAGCCACTGGTCGATGCTCTGGTTGAGATCGGAATCCTGCAGCAGCTCGCAAGGATCGGTGGGTCGGTCATCGGTGAGAGTATCGAGCAGGGTCTTCTCGGAATCGGGGCCGAGCACCATGTCGACCGAGCTGATGCGCTCGTTCAAGCCCATTACCCGCTTCACGTCCGCTACCGGCTTTTCTAGCAGCGCCGCGATCTCTTCCGGCGAAGGCTCATGATCGAGCTTCTGAGTCAGTTCCCGCGCCGCGCGCAAGTGCAGGTTGAGCTCCTTCACCACGTGGATGGGCAGGCGGATGGTACGGGTCTGATTCATGATCGCCCGTTCGATGGTCTGCCGGATCCACCAGGTGGCGTAGGTCGAGAAACGGAAACCGCGTTCCGGATCGAACTTCTCCACCGCACGGATCAAGCCGAGGTTGCCCTCCTCAATCAGATCGAGCAGCGACAGGCCCCGGTTGATGTAGCGCCGCGCGATCTTCACCACCAGACGCAGATTGCTTTCGATCATGCGCTTGCGACCGGCGGGATCGCCGCGTTGCGCCAGCCGTGCGAAGTGCACCTCTTCGGCTGGCGAGAGCAGTGGCGAGAAGCCGATTTCGTTGAGATAGAGTTGCGTAGCGTCGAGTGCCTTGCCGTAGTCGGCCAGCTTCGCCCCACGAAGAACCTGATTGCCGCGCCCGGACAGCGCCTTGCCCATGGCGGTATCGGCAGATTCCTCACCGAAGCGGTTGGAATCGAGAAGCAGAACGTCGTCTCCGAGGTCGTACTCGGTTTCTTGTTTAATCTGGATCATCTTGAGTAACCCTTGCTCGTCTGTGCTTCGAGCCAGGGCGTACCGATACGTTGCCGATGCGCCATGACTCGCCCCCAAAGGATTGCGGGATCGAGTCGGCGCCTAGCGAATCAGCGATTGGGCAGGAACTGCAAGGGATCCACCGGTTTGCCCTGACGGCGGATCTCGAAATGGAGCTTGACCCTGTCGGTACCGGTCGAACCCATCTCGGCAATCGTCTGCCCTATCTTGACACGCTCACCTTCCCGAACCAGCAACCTACGGTTGTGACCGTAGGCACTGACGTAGGTTTCGCTGTGTTTGATGATAACCAGTTCTCCATAACCCCTCAGACCGTTGCCCGCGTACACCACGGTGCCGTCGGCGGCGGCCATGACGGGCTGTCCTTCCTGCCCGGCGATGTCTATTCCCTTGTTCAGCGTACTGCTGGCGGAGAAGCGACTGATCAAAGTACCTTTCGTCGGCCAAGCCCAACCGGCAGCCGATTGGGGCACGTCGCGAGTGGGTGTCTGGGCAGGTGTCACCGGGGTCGGCGGGGGTGCCTCGGGCAGATTCGCGGTCACTACCGGCGTGGCGGCGCTGGGATTCGAGGTGACCGGCGGTGAAGTCGGCACCGGCGTCGCGACCGGATGCCCCGCCGCCGGGCCGGTAGCGACCGCAGCGGGCGATCCCGTGGCCGGGCGCCGGATGATACGGCTGGAGCCGCTGGCGGTCGCCGTGGAACCGCTGCCAAAGCGGATCACCTGGCCGACGTGGATGACATAGGGCGCACTGAGGCCATTTTGCGCCGCCAGGGCACGCCACTCCCACCCATTGCGGGAAGCGATGGAAAACAGGGTGTCGCCGCGTTTGACGCGATATTGACCGGACGTGACCTGGGGAACACCACCGCGGCTATCGCTACGTTCGACCACCGGCGCCCGCGAACCCGAGGTCGAGCACCCCGTCAGCAACAGGGCCACGAGCAACCCCGCCAGCCAAACCGCTCGCCCTCGTCCTGGAAATCCTTGCGCTCGGGCCTTCACCCGTTCCTCCCGCAGAGTCTGATCATCTAGCGTCCGGTCATCCTGCCGGGCTCAAGCGGTCGCAGCCGCCAGGCTGCCTTGGAGCCCGACGCGCAGGTAACGTTCCCGGGTCTCTCACTGAGCCAGGGGCCCGTTGAGCAGCGGCACGAAACGCACGGCGTTGAGTTCATGGCGAACGAAGCCGTCGTCCTGGCGCACGATCAGCAAGAGCTTCTGCTCTTCGTCGACGCCCACCGGAATCACCAGGCGGCCACCCGGCGCCAACTGGTCGAGCAGCGCCTGGGGCACCTCGCGGGCGGCAGCGGTGACGATGATGCCATTATAGGGTGCCAGGGCCGGCCAGCCTTCCCAGCCATCGCCCCAGCGGAACACCACGTTGCGCAGATTGAGTTCGAGCAGGCGCTCCTTGGCGCGATCCTGCAGCGATTGGATGCGCTCGACGGAAAACACCCGCTCCACGGTCTGCGCCAGGATGGCGGTCTGGTAACCGGAGCCGGTGCCGATCTCCATGACCTTGTCCAGCGGCCCACCCGCGAGCAGCAGCTCGGTCATGCGCGCCACCATGAAGGGCTGGGAGATGGTCTGGTTGTGGCCGATGGGCAGCGCCGTGTCTTCGTAGGCGCGATGGGCCAGGGCCTCGTCGACGAACAGGTGACGCGGCGTGCGACGGATCACCTCCAGCACCTGGGCGTTGGACAGCCCTTCCTCGTAGAGTCGCTGGATGAGCCGCTCGCGGGTGCGCTGGGACGTCATGCCGATGCCGTGTCTTTGCATATGCTCTTGCCCCTGATTCATGCCAGCAGCTCCGTCAGCGCCGACAGGCCGGCGAAGCCCTCGCGGAAGGTACGGTCGAACTGCAGCGGCGTGACCGATACATAGCCCTCTAGTACAGCATGGAAATCCGTACCTGGGCCGCCGTCCACCGCATCGCCCGACACGGAGATCCAGTAGCCGACCTTGCCCCGCGGATTGACCTCGCGCACCGGCGGCTTGGCCTGGGCCCGATGGCCGAGTCGCGTGAGCTGCACACCCTTGATCTGCTCCAGCGGTAGATCGGGGATATTGACGTTGAGCACCGTACGCGGCGGCAGGTCGAGACGCTCGTGCAGGGCGACGATGCGGGCGGCGATCTCCGCCGCGACGGCCATACGCTCGGCACTGCGCGATACCAGCGAGAAAGCGATGGCCGGACGGTTGAGGAAGCGCCCCTCCATGGCCGCGGCCACGGTACCGGAATAGAGGACGTCATCGCCCAGGTTGGCGCCCAGGTTGATGCCGGCCACCACCATGTCCGGGGTCTCCTCGAGCAACCCGTTGAGGCCGAGGTGAACGCAATCGGTGGGCGTGCCGTTGACGCCCAAGTAGCCGTTGGGCAAACGCTGGGGATGCAGCGGCCGATCCAGCGTCAGGGCGCTGCTCACACCGCTCATGTCATAGAGCGGCGCAACCACCTGGCACTCGTAGTCCGCACGGGCGGCGAGCGCGGCATGCAGCGCGGCGATACCGGGGGCGAGTACCCCATCGTCGTTGGCGATCAGAAGTCGCATGGATGTTCCGTCTGCCCCGCCTCGCCGAGCGTTACCAGCTCGCGAACCACTGCGGTGGCGAAACAGCCGGCCGGCAGGACGAATTCGATTTGCAGAATGTCAGGAGCGGGATAATGCCACGTCAGGCCGCCGATGGGGAGGCGCAGGATGCGCCGTTCATGCGACAGGCCGGCACCGGCCAGCCAGGCGGGCAGCTCTCCGGCGGCCTCTGCCACGCCTTGCTCGAGACTGGCAGCCGGGCCTGCTACCGGCGAATCCCCTTTGCCCCAGAGGGGGCCGGTGGGGTGCAGGTCGAGGGCCGCGAGGCGTGGATCGGCCAGATCCGCGGCGGTTGCCGGGAACTGGCTGCGGCTATCGGTGAAGGCCAGCAGGTCACCTTCACGAACCTGATTCCAGGAGCCTTCGGCGACGCGCCGGGCCAAAACCTGATTGAACAGCCAGCTGCGCGCGGCGGACAAGGTGCGCGAACGGCGGTTGCGCTGCTCGGGCAGGCGCTGGTCGCGCGCGCAGTCCCGGGCATCGGCCAGATTGCTGCCCTGGTAGCCGAAACGCTGCGGCCCGAAATAATTGGGCACGCCCTGGGCGGCGATGGCCTGCAGCCGAGCCTCCAAGGCCGCCGGATCGGCCTTGAGGCCAGTCAGGCGCAGGCGGAAACCGTTGGCGGCATGGGCGCCCCGCTGCAATTTGCGACGATGCCGGCCCTGCTGCAGGATCACCAGCGTCTCGTCACAGGCGGCGGCCAAATCCGGATCGGCCTTGCCGGGCAGGTGCAGGCTGAACCATTGACGGGTCAGCGCCTGGCGATCCTTGAGTCCGGCGTAGCTGATCGCCCGCTGTGGTACGCCAGCGACGCGGGCCAGACGACGCACGGCTTCTTCGGTATTGAGGCCACGCTTCTCGACCCACAGCCAGAGATGCTCGCCATCGCCACTGAGCGGGATGTCCAGCACCTCGTCCACCTGGAAGTCTTCGGCACTGGCCTTGAGGATCGCCTGGCCACAGGGCTCGCCATGGGCACGCGGCCCGAGCAGCTGGTCTTCGGTCATAGCGGCAACAGCAGCGCCACGGCGTGCACGGCGATCCCTTCCTCGCGCCCGACGAAGCCTAGGCGCTCGGTGGTGGTGGCCTTGACGTTGACCTGGCCCAGCTCGACCTGCAGGTCTTCGGCGATGGCCTGGCGCATGGCCTCGATGTGCGGCGCCATCTTCGGCGCCTGGGCGGCGATGGTGCCGTCGACGTTGCCCACCTTCCAGCCCTGCTCCCGCACCAGGCCGACCACGTGGCGCAACAGCACCCGGCTGTCGGCACCCTTGAAGCGCGGATCGGTATCGGGGAAATGCTTGCCGATGTCGCCCAGCGCCGCGGCGCCCAACAGGGCGTCGGCCAGGGCGTGCAGCAGCACGTCGCCGTCGGAGTGGGCGACCAAGCCATGGTGATGGGGGATACGAATGCCACCAAGGGTAATGAAGTCGCCCTCGCCAAAGGCGTGAACGTCGAAACCGTGACCTATGCGCATGAAAAAAGACGCCCTGGAAAATGACAGGGCGTCGATTCTACCGGCTGGCAACAGCTCCCGTCGCCCTTAGGCTCTGTACCAAAAGTGCCTGCGCTCGGTGATGCTTCGTTGAAAAAGGCTTCGGAATGCTCATTTACCGGTCGTAAACTCGTTCGCGAGCCCGGTCCGCTTCCTCAGCGCTTTTCGCCTCGCCTGACCTTCGCTCGGCGACTTTTCGTACAGAGCCTATGGGGCGGTGAGAGCCGCCGCATGGTGCCGCAGATGGTCGTCGATGAAGCTGGCGACGAAGAAATAGCTGTGGTCGTAGCCGGGCTGCAGACGCAGTTCCAGCGGATGGCCGACGGCTTCCGCGACGCGTTGCAGGGCCTGGGGCTTGAGCTGCTCGGCGAGGAAGCTGTCCTGCTCTCCCTGGTCGACCAGCAGCGGCAGCCGCTCCTCGGCCTTCTCCAGCAGCGCACAGGCGTCCCACTCGGCCCAGGTGCTGCGGTCTTCGCCCAGGTAGTTCGAGAAGGCCTTGTGCCCCCAGGGACAATCCAGCGGATTGACGATGGGCGAGAAGGCCGACACCGAGCGATAGCGGCCCGGATGGCGCAGGGCGCAGATCAGGGCGCCATGGCCGCCCATGGAGTGACCGCTGACGCCGCGACGATCCGAGACCGGGAAATTGGCCTCGATCAGCGCCGGCAGTTCTTCCACCACGTAATCGTGCATGCGGTAGTGCTTGGCCCAGGGCTGCTGGGTGGCATTGACGTAGAACCCTGCCCCCAGGCCGAAATCCCAGGCCTTCTCGGGATCGTCCGGCACGTTCTCGCCACGCGGACTGGTATCCGGCGCTACCAGCACCAGACCCAACTCGGCGGCCAGGCGCTGGGCACCGGCCTTCTGCATGAAGTTCTCGTCGGTGCAGGTCAGCCCCGACAGCCAGTAGAGCACCGGCAGGTCGTTGCGCGCCTCCGCCTGGGGCGGCAGGTAGACGGCGAAGGTCATGTCGCAGTCGAGGCTGCGAGCACGATGGCGATAGCGTTTGTGCCAACCGCCGAAACTCTTGTTGCTGGAGAGCAGTTCGAGACTCATGGTCATCTCCCGCGCAGAGGGCGCACTGGGCGCCCTCCTAGCAATCAGTAGTGGACGACGGTGCGGATGCTCTTGCCTTCGTGCATCAGCTCGAAGGCTTCGTTGATCTGCTCCAGGCCCATGGTGTGGGTGATGAAGGTGTCCAGCGGAATCTCGCCGCTCTGCGCCTTGCGCACGTAGCCCGGCAGTTCGCTGCGGCCCTTGACGCCACCGAAGGCGCTGCCGCGCCAGACGCGACCGGTCACCAGTTGGAACGGCCGGGTGCTGATCTCCTGGCCGGCACCGGCCACGCCGATGATCACCGACTCGCCCCAACCCTTGTGGCAGCATTCCAGCGCCGCGCGCATCAGGTTGACGTTGCCGACGCACTCGAAGCTGTAGTCGACGCCGCCGTCGGTCAGCTCGACGATGACTTCCTGGATCGGCTTCTGGTGCTCCTTGGGATTGATGAAGTCGGTGGCGCCCAGTTCACGGGCGATGTCGAACTTGGACGGGTTGATGTCAATGGCGATGATGCGGCTGGCCTTGGCCATCTTGGCGCCGATGATGGCCGCCAGGCCGATACCACCGAGGCCGAAGACGGCGACGGTGGCGCCCTCTTCCACCTTGGCGGTGTTGAGCACGGCGCCGATGCCGGTGGTCACGCCGCAACCCAGCAGGCAGACCTTCTCCAGCGGCGCCTCCTGGGGGATTTTGGCTACCGATACCTCCGGCAGCACCGTGTATTCGGAGAAGGTGGAGCAGCCCATGTAGTGGTAGATCGGCTCGCCGTTGTAGGAGAAGCGGGTGGTGCCGTCGGGCATCAGGCCCTTGCCCTGGGTGGCACGAACCGAGCTGCACAGGTTGGTCTTGCCGGATTTACAGAATTTGCACTGGCCGCACTCGGCGGTGTACAGCGGGATGACGTGATCGCCCACCGCGACCGAGGTCACGCCCTCGCCCACCGCCTCGACGATGCCACCGCCCTCGTGACCGAGGATGCAGGGGAAGACCCCTTCGGAATCCTGGCCGGACAGGGTGTAGGCATCGGTATGGCAGACGCCGGTGGCGACGATGCGGATGAGCACTTCGCCGGCCTTGGGCGGCTCGACGTCCACTTCGACGATCTTCAGGGGCTCGTTGGGCGCGAAGGCTACGGCGGCGCGGGACTTGATCATGGTCGACTCCGACAGGACGAAAAAACGAAGGAACCAGTGTAGACGCCTGAAATCCTGGAACAATCGGGCATACTGGAATTCATTTTTGCTACAGGGAAACAATCATGGGTTGGGAGGGCATCGACGAATTCGTCGCGGTGGCGAGTACCCTGCACTTCGGCCAGGCCGCCGACCGCCTGGGCACCTCGACCTCCCACGTCAGCCGCCAAGTGGCGCGCCTGGAAGAGCGCCTGCAGGCGCGGTTGCTCTATCGCAGCACCCGTAGCGTGGCCCTCACCGAGGCCGGCCATACCTTTCTGCAACACTGCCGGCGCTTGCAGGAAGCCCGCGACGAAGCCCTGCGCGAGGTGAGCGATCTCTCCAGCCAGCCCAAGGGATTGATCCGCATGACCTGCGCCGTGACCTACGGCGAGCGTTTCGTGGTGCCCCTGGTCAACGACTTCCTCGCTCGCCATCCCGAAGTCAGCCTGGAGCTGGACCTGACCAACCGCACCGTCGACCTCTTGCACGAAGGCTACGACCTGGCCATCCGTCTGGGCCGCCTGGCCGACTCGCGCCTGGTGGCGACACGGCTGGCGCCGCGGGAGCTCTATCTGTGCGCCGCGCCGAGTTATCTGGAACGCTACGGCGCGCCCCATACCCTGTCCGAATTGAGTCGCCATCGTTGCCTGGTCGGTACCAGCGACATCTGGAGTTTCCGCGAAGAGGAGCGCGAAGTGCTGCACCGGGTGCAGGGTTCCTGGCGCTGCAACAGCGGCCAGGCGGTGCTGGACGCCGCCTTGCGTGGCTTCGGCCTGTGCCAGTTGCCGGACTACTACGTGCTGCCGCATCTGGCCCGCGGCGAGTTGCGCGCCCTGCTGGAAAATCGCCAGCCACCCAACACGGCGGTCTGGGCGCTCTATCCGCAGCGCCGCTTTCTCTCACCCAAGATCCGCCTGCTGGTGGAGCACCTTAAACAGGGGTTGAGCACACCGCGTCCCCGGGATCGCCACACATCCGGAAGCTGAGCGCAGCGGAGGAACCGCGCCTTTCCACGGGCCTTCGAAACAGGTGTCGGTCGTCGCGGCACCGCCCCTCCCGGTGGCGCCGCGACGTCTCTTGCCGCTGGAGGTCCCATGAACGACACCCTCGATCATCACGCACTCGCCACCTGGATGAAGGCGGCGGTTCCACCCTGCCTGTCGCTCTACCTACCCACCGAGCGTGCCTTCCCGCAACGCGAGCAGAACGTCATTCGCTTCAAGAATCTGCTGCGCACCGTCGAAGCCGATGTGCGCCAGCGCTTCCCCGAAGCCGATACCACCGCCCTGCTCGCCCCCCTGACCGCTCTGATCGACGACGCCGACTTCTGGAATCATCCACGCGGCGGCCTGATCATCCTGCGCGATCGCGATCATCTGCACCTGCTCAAGGTAGCTGGCGGCGTACCGGAAACGGCGATGGTCAACCATCACTTCCACCTGCAGCCACTGCTGCAACTGGCCCAGACCACCGGCCGCTACCAGGTGCTCTGTCTGTCCCGCGACCATGCCCGCCTGTTCGAAGGCAGCCGCGACAACCTGGTGGAGGTCGAATTGGCCGAAGGCGTGCCCCGGACCCTGGAAGAGGCCCTGGGCACCGACCTGACCGAAGGTAACCAGCGTGGCCTGCCCCAGGGTTTCGGCCGTGCCAGCGAGCGCGGCGACGCCATGCAGCACAACGCCGGCGGCATCAGCAAGCATGACGAGCAGAACGTCGATCGCGAACGCTATTTCCTGGCCCTGGATCGGGCCCTCACCCGCGAGCACTCGCAGCCGAGCAAGCTGCCCTTGCTGCTCGCCGCCCTGCCGGAGCATCAGGCGGTCTTTCGCCGGATCAGCAACAATCCCCTGCTATTGGCCGAGGGCCTCGCGGGCGATCCGGGGCCGCTCGACAATGACACCCTGAGAGAGAAGGCCTGGGCGGTGATGGAGCCGCATCTCGATCGGCATCTGGGTGAATTGCTGGATACCTATGCCCAACGCCAGGGGCAGGGCCTGGCCTCGGATCGGCTGGAGGAGATCGGCGGCGCCGTACTGGATGCCCGGGTCGCCACCTTGCTGGTGGAAGCCGACCGGCGCATTCCCGGCCATCTGGATTTCGATCGCCGCTTGCTGGTGCCTTCCGACCCGGCCGGCGCGAACACCGAGGACCTGCTGGACGAACTCAGCCTGCAAACCCTGCAACAGGGTGGCCAGGTACTGGTGCTGCCGCGCGAGCGGATGCCGGGCAAGACCGGCGCCGCGGCCATATATCGCTTCTAGGCTCCGCCCGATCTCGGCGACTTTTCAGACAAGCCTAGGAGGCTGGCGTGTCCGCCAGAGCATCGAGCTGCCAGCTGCGACGCAGCCAGTCCAGGTCTTCCGGCCGGGTGATCTTGAGATTGTCCGGCCGGCCTTCCACCAGGCGCGGCGCCAGGCCCGCCCATTCCATGGCCGAGGCCTCATCGGTCACAGCGACGCCGGCCGCCAAGGCATCGGCCAGGGCTCGACTCAGCGGTCCCAGACGGAACATCTGTGGCGTATAGGCCTGCCAAACCAGGCTGCGATCCAGGGTAGCCGCGACCCGGCCATCGGCACCGGCGCGCTTGAGGGTATCCCGCACCGGCACCGCCAGCAGCCCGCCCACGTCATCAGCGGCCAGGCTGGCGAGCAGGTGATCGATATCACTGCGCTGCAGATTGGGCCGCGCCGCGTCGTGCACCAGCACCCAGGCATCGTCCGCCACGCCCTGGGCACTCAGCAGCAACAGCGCCGACAGCACCGAACTGGCGCGCTCGGCGCCGCCTTCGGCGCAGCGGATGCGCGCGTCCTGGGCGAGAGGCAACTGCGGCCACCAGGGATCGTCGTTGGCCAGCGCCACCACGATACCCAGGGTGCCTGGATGTTCGAGGAAAGCCGCCAGGGTGTGCTCGATGACGCTACGGCCGGCCAATTCGAGATACTGCTTGGGCCGATCCGCGCGCATGCGCGAACCGACGCCGGCGGCCGGCAGGACGGCCCAGAACGAGGGTGCAGGAGTCATCTATTTATTTGGATTGCAGGAAGAGGGTTTCGCCCTGTTTGACCATGCCGAGCTCGTGGCGGGCACGCTCCTCGACGGTCTCCATGCCTTTCTTGAGCTCGACGACCTCGGCTTCGAGGATCTCGTTGCGCTCCAGCAGGCGCTTGTTCTCGCCGTTCTGGTCGGCGATCTGCTGCTTGAGTTCGCGCACCTGGGCGAAGCTGCCATCACCGACCCACAGGCGATACTGGAGACCGCCGAGCAGCAGGAGCAGGAAGGGAAACAGCCAGTAGGGACTTCGCATGGACGGTACGGATTCGCGGACGGCGGATGCCGCAAGGGGCGGCGGCAAAAACGAAAACAGGATAGAAGCCCAGCTCTACGCTTGTAAACTGGGCATCTATCCTGTGGTTCGTCAGACGATTCAGGAGGCGACGAACTGAATCCCCGCCTCCGCGCTCGCGCAGCCCTTAGCTACGGAACTCGGCACGGCCGCGGTACGGCGCCTTGGCACCCAGTTGCTCTTCGATACGCACCAGCTGGTTGTACTTGGAGACGCGGTCGGAACGGCACAGCGAACCGGTCTTGATCTGACCAGCGGCGGTACCCACGGCCAGGTCGGCGATGGTGGAGTCTTCGGTCTCGCCGCTGCGATGGGAGATCACCGCGGTGTAGCCGGCGGCCTTGGCCATCTGGATGGCTTCCAGGGTCTCGGTCAGGGAGCCGATCTGGTTGAACTTGATCAGGATCGAGTTACCGATACCCTTCTCGATGCCTTCCTTGAGGATCTTGGTGTTGGTGACGAACAGGTCGTCGCCCACCAGCTGCACCTTGCTGCCGATCTTGTCGGTCAGCGCCTTCCAGCCGGCCCAGTCGGACTCGTCCATGCCGTCTTCGATGGAGATGATCGGGAACTGCTCGGTCAGACCAGCCAGGTAGTCGGCGAACCCATTGGCGTCGAAGGTCTTGCCTTCGCCGGACAGGTCGTACTTGCCGTCCTTGTAGAACTCGCTGGAGGCGCAGTCCAGTGCCAGGGTGACATCGGTGCCCAGCTCGTAGCCGGCCTTCTGCACGGCTTCGGCGATGGCGGCCAGGGCATCGGCATTGGAGGCCAGATTCGGGGCGAAACCGCCTTCGTCACCCACGGAGGTGCTCAGGCCACGGGCCTTCAGCACGGCCTTGAGGTGATGGAAGATCTCGGCACCCACGCGCAGGGCGTCGGCAAAGCTCTTGGCGCCGACCGGCTGGACCATGAATTCCTGGATGTCGACGTTGTTATCGGCATGCTCGCCGCCGTTGATGATGTTCATCATCGGTACCGGCATGGAGTACTGACCGGGGGTGCCGTTCAGGTTGGCGATATGGGCGTAGAGCGGCAGGTCCTGGTCTTCGGCAGCGGCCTTGGCGGCGGCCAGGGACACGGCCAGGATGGCGTTGGCGCCCAGCTTGGCCTTGTTGTCGGTGCCATCCAGCTCGATCATGGCGTGATCCAGGGCCTTCTGGTCGGCAGGATCCTTGCCCAGCAGCAGGTCACGGATCGGACCGTTGATGTTGCCCACAGCCTTCAGCACGCCCTTGCCCAGGTAGCGGCTCTTGTCGCCGTCGCGCAGCTCCAGGGCCTCGCGCGAACCGGTGGACGCGCCGGACGGCGCAGTGGCGCGACCGACGATGCCATTGTCCAGGATAACGTCCGCTTCAACGGTGGGGTTGCCGCGGGAATCCAGGACTTCACGTCCCTTGATGTCGACGATCTTAGCCATTTTTGTATCGATCTCCATGTTACCGGTCATTGACGGATCAGCCTTCGGCTGTGCCTAGGCTTTTTGGTTCAAGCCGCCATTTAGGCAGTTTCGATCGGCGTGAACGACTTCACCAGTTCGTCCAGCGCCTTGAGCTGGGCCAGGAAGGGCTCCAGCTTGTCCAGGCGCAGGGCGCAGGGGCCGTCGCACTTGGCATGTTCGGGATCGGGATGGGCTTCGAGGAACAGACCGGCCAGGCCCTGGCTCATGCCGGCCTTGGCCAGGTCGGTGACCTGGGCGCGGCGGCCACCGGCGGAATCGGCGCGCCCGCCCGGCATCTGCAGGGCATGGGTCACATCGAAGAACACCGGGTAGCCGAAGCTCTTCATGATGCCGAAGCCGAGCATGTCGACCACCAGGTTGTTGTAGCCGAAGGAGGAGCCGCGCTCGCAGAGGATCAGCTGATCGTTACCGGCTTCTTCGCACTTGGCGAGGATGTGCTTCATCTCCTGGGGCGCGAGGAACTGGGCCTTCTTGATGTTGATCACGGCGTCGGTCTTGGCCATGGCCACTACCAGGTCAGTCTGCCGCGAGAGGAAGGCCGGCAGCTGGATGATGTCGCACACCGCCGCCACCGGGGCGGCCTGGTAGGGCTCGTGGACGTCGGTGATCACCGGCACGCCGAAGGTGGCCTTGAGCTCTTCGAAGATGCGCAGGCCGGCTTCCATGCCCGGGCCGCGGTAGCTGGTCACCGAGGAACGATTGGCCTTGTCGAAGCTGGCCTTGAAGACGTAGGGGATGCCCAGCTTCTCGGTCACCTTGACGTATTGCTCGCACACCTGCATGGCCAGGTCGCGGGATTCCAGCACGTTCATGCCGCCAAACAGCACGAAGGGCTTGTCGTTGGCGATCTCGATGTTGCCGACGCGGACGATCTTCTGAGCGGTCATGATCAATCCTTCTTGGCGTAGCGCAGGGCGGCGTTGACGAAGCCGCTGAACAACGGATGGCCGTCACGTGGGGTGGAGGTGAACTCCGGGTGGAACTGGCAGGCGACGAACCAGGGATGATCCGGGGCCTCCACCACTTCCACCAGGGCGCCGTCGCCCGAGCGACCGGAGATCTTCAGGCCAGCGGCCTCGATCTGCGGCAGGAGGTTGTTGTTGACCTCGTAGCGGTGACGATGGCGCTCGACGATGACGTCCTGGCCATAGCAGTCGTGCACCAGGGTATCGCCGATCAGCTGGCACTCCTGGGCGCCCAGGCGCATGGTACCGCCCAGGTCGGAGGCCTCGGTGCGGATCTCGGTGGCACCGGTGGAATCCTGCCATTCGGTGATCAGGCCGACCACCGGGTGGCCGCTGGCCTTGTCGAATTCGGTGGAGTTGGCGTCTTTCCAGCCCAACACGTTACGGGCGAATTCGATCACCGCCACCTGCATGCCCAGGCAGATGCCCAGGTAGGGAATCTTGTTCTCGCGAGCGTACTGCACGGTGGCGATCTTGCCTTCCACGCCGCGCAGGCCGAAGCCGCCGGGGACCAGGATGGCGTCGACGCCCTTGAGCAGATGGGTACCCTGCTGCTCGATGTGTTCGGAATCGATATAGCGCAGGTTGACCTTGGTGCGGCTCTGGATGCCGGCGTGGGTCATGGCCTCGATCAGCGACTTGTAGGCGTCGAGCAGTTCCATGTACTTGCCGACCATGGCGATGGTGACTTCGCGCTCGGGGTTGAGCTTGGCATCCACCACGCGATCCCACTCGGACAGGTCGGCCGGCTTGCACTCGAGGCCGAAGCGCTCGACGACGAATTCGTCCAGGCCCTGGGCGTGCAGCACGGAGGGAATGCGGTAGATGGTGTCGACGTCTTCCAGGGAGATGACCGCCCGCTCTTCGACGTTGGTGAAGAGCGCGATCTTGCGGCGGGAGGAGCTGTCGACGGTGTGGTCGGAACGGCAGATCAGCACATCGGGCTGCAGGCCGATGGAGCGCAGTTCCTTGACCGAGTGCTGGGTCGGCTTGGTCTTGGTCTCGCCGGCGGTGGCGATGTAGGGCACCAGGGTCAGGTGCATCAGCATGGCACGGCGCGCGCCGATCTCCACCCGCAGCTGGCGGATGGCTTCGAGGAAGGGCTGCGACTCGATGTCGCCGACGGTGCCGCCGATCTCCACCAGGGCCACGTCGGCATCGCCGGCGCCCTTGATGATGCGCCGCTTGATCTCGTCGGTGATGTGCGGGATCACCTGCACGGTGGCGCCCAGGTAGTCACCGCGCCGCTCCTTGCGCAGGACGTCCATGTAGATGCGCCCGGTGGTGAAGTTGTTGTTCTGGGTCACGGTGGTGCGGATGAACCGCTCGTAGTGACCCAGGTCCAGGTCGGTCTCGGCGCCGTCGTGGGTGACGAACACTTCGCCGTGCTGGAAGGGGCTCATGGTGCCGGGATCCACGTTGATGTACGGGTCCAGCTTGAGCATGGTGACCTTCAGCCCTCTCGCTTCCAGAATGGCGCCCAAGGAGGCCGAAGCGATGCCTTTCCCCAAAGAAGAAACAACACCGCCCGTGACGAAAATAAAGCGCGTCATGAAAATTCCTAGAATCTGCGTTGAGGCGGAGAGCCGCCGATGAAAGCGAGAGCGGTCGGCCTGCTGCCGGACCAATGCACACCGTCCACTCGGAGCGAGCGGAAAATGCGGTACAAGACGGGAGCGTAGTCTAGCCTAAAGGTCATCCCAGCTCAAACCCGCCCATGCCGTCGGCGGGCAGCCATTCGAGCCGCCCTCCACCTGGCAGCCCATCCAGGCCGGGCAGATTGGCCACCGCCAGCAGTTCGTCGCCACGCCAGAGCAGCGGCAAACGGCCGCGCAGGAACGGCGGCACCCCGCGCTCGTTGAGCAGGCGCTTCAGATCGCGGGTGCCGCGACCGGGTACGACGAAACGCTCGCCACCCTGCCGATAGGCGACACTCCAGCCAGGTGCGGCGCCCTCCCCGGCAAAGACCAGTCGACCATTGCCGGGAAGCTCCAGGGTATGGGCTTGCGCGGTGACGACCAGGGGCAGCGGCTCCACCGACCACGTCGCGGGCACCCACCAGATCCGTCCAGCGCCACGACGTACGCTGCCACCTTCCAGGCGCCACAGCGGATCGCTCGCCTCACCGCTATCGCGCAGAGCCTGCCAACCGGCCCAATGGGCGCTGTCAGGCTGGCGGGTCAAGGACGCTAGCCAGGCGCGCAGGGCATTGCGCTGTCGCGTCTCGCTCAAGGCCTGCAAAGGCGCCAGGGCCAGACTGGGCAGCGGGAGCCAGGCGAAGGGCTGCTCGCCCGCCTGGGCGTGCTGCAGATCGAGGACAGCCAACTCCCTGAGCAATTCGTCGGCTTCGGCCAGATGGCCGGCGCTGCGCGCCATGACCTGATCGACGCCCGGCCAACGACTTCTTAGCCGTGGCAACACCTCATGCCTGAGGTAGTTGCGATCCAACTGGGTATCGGCATTGCTGGGATCTTCGATCCACGCCAGCCCGGCGGTCTCGGCATAGGCCAACAGGGTGCTGCGCGGCTCGTCCAGCAAGGGTCGCCAAAGACGACCGGCCGCGAAGGACCGCGCACCCGGCATGCCGGCCAGCCCCTTCACCCCGGCGCCGCGCACCAGGCGATGCAGCAGCGTTTCCAGTTGATCGTCACGATGCTGGCCGAGCACCAGGCAGCCATCCGCTGGAAGGGCCTGGGCGAAGGCGGCATAGCGCGCCTCGCGGGCGGCACGTTCGAGACTTGCCAGGTTATCGGTGCGGACGTGCAGGGTATCGAGGGATACCTGTAGCGCTTGGCAGACTTGGGCGCAGTGGCTGACCCAGGCATCGGCTGCTGGCTGCAGCCCGTGGTGTACATGGACCGCCTGCAGGTCGGCAAGCAGGCCGCGCTCACGCAACTGCGCGAAGAGATGCAGCAGGACGGTGGAGTCGAGTCCGCCGGAGAAACCTACCCGCCAGTGACGGGTAGGCGGCTGCCGCTCCAGGCGGGCGTGCAGCCGGTCCAGCAGCCCCATGACGGCGGGGTCAGGAGATGCCGTAGCTCATCAGGCGCTCGTAGCGACGCTCCAGCAACGCCGGCACGTCATAGCCCTTGAGGTCGTCGAGTTGTTGCAACAGCGCGCTGCGCAGGCTGGCGGCCATCGCCTGGGGATCGCGATGAGCGCCACCCAGCGGCTCGTCGATCACCTGGTCGACGATGTTCAGGCTCTTCAGGCGCTCGGCGGTGATACCCATGGCCTCGGCGGCATCGGGCGCCTTCTCGGCGGTCTTCCACAGGATGGAGGCGCAACCTTCCGGCGAGATCACCGAGTAGGTTGAATGCTGCAGCATGTTGAGCTGGTCACAGACGCCGATGGCCAGGGCGCCACCGGAACCACCCTCGCCGATCACGGTGGCGATGATGGGGGTCTTCAGGCGCGCCATGACGCGCAGGTTCCAGGCGATGGCTTCGCTCTGGCCGCGCTCTTCGGCATCGATACCCGGGTAGGCGCCGGGGGTGTCGATGAAGGTAAGGATCGGCATCTTGAAGCGCTCGGCCATCTCCATCAGGCGGCATGCCTTGCGATAGCCTTCCGGACGCGGCATGCCGAAGTTACGGCGCACCTTCTCACGGACTTCACGGCCTTTCTGGTGGCCGATGACCATCACCGGGCGGCCGTCCAGGCGGGCGATGCCGCCGACGATGGCCGGATCATCGGCGAAGTGGCGGTCACCGTGCAGCTCTTCGAAATCGGTGAAGAGGTAGCCGATGTAGTCGAGGGTGTAAGGCCGCAGCGGATGCCGCGCCAGGCGGGCGACCTGCCAACTGGAGAGGTCGCTGAAGATGCTCTTGGTGAGCGCCTGGCTCTTCTCCTGCAACCGGGCGATCTCGTCACTGATATTCAGCGCATTGTCGTTACCGACCAGTCGAAGTTCTTCGATCTTGGCCTGGAGATCGGCGATAGGCTGTTCGAAATCGAGATAGTTCGGGTTCATGGGCATCCGTTAGTGCAATCTAGAGCCAAGGGCCGGGGCGCCTACCTTAAGGGATCGGACGGGACAGGTCGAGACTCCTGCCGCGTCACCGGCACCCGCCGCTGGCGAGGGTTGGGACGGAGCGCGCGAGGCGCTCGGACTTAACGATAGTTGAGAAAGACGTTCTCCCTGCCGAACTGGTCACGCAGGGTTTGAATCAGGCCGTCGGCCGGGTCGATCCGGTAGTTCTCACCGAATTGCAGCAACGCCCGCGCGGTGGGGCCCTGGTAGTCGATGGTCACCGGGCAGGCGCCGCGGTGACGACCGCAGAGTTCACCCAGCCAGCGCAGGCGGTCACCCGCCAATGCCTCGCTGCGCACGGCGATCCTCAGGCTTTCCGCCAGGGCGGTACGGGCCTCTTCCAGGCCCAGCACCCGCTTGGCGCGCAGGCGCAGGCCGCCGGAGAAGTCATCCTGGCTGACTTCGCCCTCGACGATCACCAGGGCATCGGTCTGCAGCAGCGCCTGGGCGGCGTTGAAAGCCTCGGCGAACAGCGACGCCTCGATGCGTCCGGAGCGGTCGTCCAGGGTGACGAAACCCATTTTGTCGCCACGCTTGTTCTTCATCACCCGCAGGTTGACGATCAGCCCGGCTACGGTCTGGGTCTCGCGCGACGGTTTGAGGTCGACGATGCGCTGGCGCGCCAGACGGCGCACCTCACCTTCGTATTCCTCGATGGGGTGCCCGGTCAGGTACAGTCCCAGGGTCTCCTTCTCGCCGCGCAGGCGCTCTTTGAGATTGAGCTCCCGAGCCCGACGGTGGTTGACGTAGACATCGGCCTCGGGTTCGGCGAAGACCCCGCCGAAGAGGTCGACGTGGCCGCTGTCGTGGCTGCGGGCGGTCTGCTCCGCGGAGGCGATGGCCTCTTCCATGGCCGAGAGCAGCACGGCGCGATTCTGGTCGATGGTGGCCTGATAGGCCTTGATCTCGTCGTGGTAGTGCGGCCCGAGACGGTCGAGGGCGCCGGAGCGGATCAGGGCTTCCAGAGTGCGCTTGTTGATGCGCTTGAGGTCGACCCGGGCGCAGAAATCGAAGAGATCCTTGAACGGCCCCTCGGCCCGCGCCTCGACGATGGCCTCCACCGGTCCCTCGCCGACGCCCTTGATGGCGCCCAGGCCGTAGACGATGCGTCCGCCGTCGTTGACGGTGAACTTGAACTCGGAAATGTTCACGTCCGGCGTATCGATGCGCAGCTTCATGTGGCGGCATTCCTCGATGAGGATCACCACCTTGTCGGTGTTGTGCATGTCCGCCGACAGCACCGCCGCCATGAAGGGCGCCGGATGATGCGTCTTCAGCCAGGCGGTCTGGTAGGAGACCAGACCATAGGCGGCAGAGTGCGATTTGTTGAAGCCATAACCGGCGAATTTCTCCACCAGGTCGAAGATGTTGCCCGCCAGATCGGCATCGATGCCGTTGTTGGCGCAGCCTTCGATGAAACCGCCACGCTGCTTGGCCATCTCCTCGGGCTTTTTCTTACCCATGGCGCGGCGCAGCATGTCGGCCTGGCCCAGGGTGTAGCCACCCATGACCTGGGCGATCTGCATCACCTGTTCCTGATAGAGGATGATGCCGTAGGTCGGCGCCAGCACCGGCTGCAGGCCATCGTACTGGTAGTCCGGGTGCGGGTAGGCCAGCTCGGCGCGGCCGTGCTTGCGGTTGATGAAGTCGTCCACCATGCCCGACTGCAACGGACCGGGACGGAACAGCGCCACCAGGGCGATGAGGTCTTCCAGGCAGTCCGGCTTGAGCTTCTTGATCAGCTCCTTCATGCCGCGGGATTCCAACTGGAAGACGGCGGTGGTCTCGGCCTTCTGTAACAGGGCGTAGGTCGGCTTGTCGTCCAGCGGGATGAAGTCGATGTTGAGCGGCGGGCGCCCTTCCGCCTCTTCCGTGCGGTTGATGGTCTCCAACGCCCACTTGATGATGGTCAGGGTCCGCAGACCGAGGAAGTCGAACTTGACCAGACCGGCCTGCTCGACATCGTCCTTGTCGAACTGGGTCACCAGGCCGTTGCCGTCCTCGTCGCAGGCGATGGGCGAGAAGTCGGTCAGCTTGGTCGGCGCGATCACCACGCCCCCGGCATGTTTGCCGGTGCCCCGGGTGATGCCTTCGAGCTTCAGGGCCATGTCCCAGATTTCCTTGGCGTCCTCGTCAGTCGCCAGGAAGTCGCGCAGCGGCTCTTCCTGCTCGTAGGCCTTCTGCAGGGTCATGCCCACTTCGAAAGGGATCATCTTCGACAGGCGATCGGCCAGGCCATAGGACTTGCCCTGTACCCGCGCCACGTCGCGCACCACCGCCTTGGCCGCCATGGTGCCGAAGGTGATGATCTGACTCACCGCCTCGCGACCGTACATGTCGGCCACGTATTCGATCACCCGGTCGCGGCCGTCCATGCAGAAGTCGACGTCGAAGTCGGGCATGGAGATCCGTTCGGGGTTGAGGAAGCGCTCGAACAGCAGGTCGTAGGCCAGCGGATCGAGGTCGGTGATTTTCAGGACATAGGCCACCAGGGAACCGGCACCCGAGCCCCGGCCGGGGCCCACCGGCACGCCGTTGTTCTTCGCCCACTTGATGAAGTCCATCACGATGAGGAAGTAACCGGGGAAGCCCATCTGGATGATGATGTCGAGCTCGAAATTGAGTCGGTCGACGTACTCCTGGCGCTTCTCTTCGTAGTTTGGCGTGGTCTCGCGCGGCCAGAGCACGGCCAGCCGCTCCTCCAGACCTTCGAAGGACACATGGCGCAGGTAGTCGTTGATGGTCATCCCGTTGGGAATCGGGAAGTTGGGCAGGAAGTATTTGCCCAGCTGGATCTCGATATTGCAGCGCTTGGCGATCTCGACGGTATTTTCCAGCGCCTCGGGCAGGTCGCTGAACAACTCGGCCATTTCGGCCGCCGACTTCAGGTACTGCTGATCACTGTACTTGCGCTCGCGGCGCGGATCGTCCAGCGGGCGACCTTCACCGATGCAGACGCGGGTCTCATGGGCCTCGAAGTCTTCGGCCTTGAGAAAGCGCACGTCGTTGGTCGCCACCAGGGCACCACCACAGCGGTCGGCCAGGGCCACGGCGGCATGCAGGTGTTCTTCGTCACCGGCCCGCTCGGTGCGCTGGACTTCCAGATAGAAGCGATCCTGGAACACCTGCTGCCATTCCTCGAACAGCTGATCGGCCAACGCCAGATCGCCCTCGAGCAGCGCCAGGCCGATCTCCCCTTCCTTGGAGCCGGACAAGGCGATCAGGCCCTCGCTCGCCTCCTTCACCCAGTCGCGCTGGATGATGATCTGGCCTTCCTGCTGACCTTCCTGGAAACCGCGGGACAAGAGCTCGGTAAGGTTGCGATAGCCCTTGGCATTCATCACCAGCAGGGTCATGCGGCTCAAGGGGGCATCGCCGTCCCGGCCGGCGAGCCAGATGTCCGCCCCGGCGATGGGCTTGATCCCGGCACCCATGGCGGCCTTGTAGAACTTGACCAGCGAGCAGAGGTTGCCCTGGTCGGTCACCGCCACCGCCGGCATTCCGGCTGCCTCGGCGGCCTTGACCAGCCCCTTCACCCGCACGATCCCGTCGACCAGGGAGTACTCCGTATGTAGGCGCAGGTGGACGAAGGATGCGGACATGGCAGAGACCTCTTGATGCATGAGGCGCGAGATTGTACCGGATAGTCGAAGCGGGGTCAGAGCGTCGCGACGGCTGTCAGCGAAGACGGTCAGTAGGTGGCGACGATCTGGGTCGAGGCCTGGGTCTCGAGGGCGAGCCAGGCGTCGCGCACCGGCGCGAAGGAGCGACGGTGGATGGGCGTTGGTCCCAGGCGCTTGAGCGCCTCGAGGTGCTCGGCGGTGGGATAACCCTTGTGCCCAGCCAGGCCATAGCCGGGATAGAGCGCATCCAGCGCTTGCATTTCACGGTCGCGAGTCACCTTGGCCAGGATCGACGCGGCAGCAATTGCCGGAACCTGGCTATCCCCCTTCACCACCGGCGAACTGGGTACGGCCAGCTTCGGACAGCGGTTGCCGTCGATCAGCGCCAGCCGTGGCTGCACCGCGAGCCCTTCGACGGCCCGCTGCATGGCCAGCATGGTGGCATGCAGGATGTTCAGCCGATCGATTTCGGCGACCTCGGCCCGGGCGACGCACCAGGCCAGGGCCTTCTCCTGGATCTCGTCGAACAGGGCCTCGCGCCGCAGCAGCGACAGCTTCTTCGAATCGTTCAGCCCTAGGATGGGCTTGCCCGGATCGAGGATGACCGCCGCCGTGACCACGGCGCCGCACAGCGGACCGCGACCGACCTCGTCCACCCCGGCGACCAGCGCCTCGACCAGATTGAAGTCCAATCCCAACTGCATCAGCTGCGCTCCTGCAGCAGATCCAGCACCGCACGCGCCGCCTGCACCGAGGCATCACGCCTCAGGCTGTGATGGATAGCCGCGAAGCTATCGGTCTGCTGCTCGGGTTGTTCCAGAAGTGGTAGTAGCTCGGCCACCAGTCGCTCTGGCGTCGCCTCGTGCTGGATGAGCTCGGGCACCAGCTTGCGCCCGGCCAAGAGATTAGGCAGCGAGATATAGGGACTCTTCACCAGTTGCTTGAGGATCAGATAGGTCAGCGGCGCCACCCGATAGGCCACTACCATGGGGCGCTTGAACAACAGCGCCTCTAGCGTCGCGGTGCCCGAAGCGATCAGCACGCCATCGCAGGCGGCCAGCACCTCATGGGAACGGCCATCGGTCAGCAGCAGCGGCAAGGGCGGCCGGCCTTCCAACAGCTGCTCCACCTGCGCGCGGCGCGCGGCGTTGGCGCAGGGCAACACGAAGCGCACGCCTGGGCGTACGGCCAGCAATCGAGCGGCAGCATCGAGGAACAGCGCCCCCAGGCGCCCTACTTCACCGCCGCGACTGCCGGGCAACAGGGCGATGACCTGCCCGTCTTCCGGCAAGCCCAGAGCCTGTCTGGCCACCTGGCGGTCGCTGTCCAAGGGAATGGTATCGGCCAGTGGATGACCGACGAAGCGTACCGGTACTTGCTGCTCTTCGTAGAAACGGGCCTCGAAGGGAAACAGGGTCAGCATCAGGTCGCAGCCATCGCGAATCTTCAGCACCCGCTTCTGCCGCCAGGCCCAGACCGAAGGACTGACGTAGTGCACGGCCGGGATGCCTGCGCGATGCAGCTGAGCCTCGATCTCCAAGACGAAATCGGGGGCATCGATGCCGATGAAGACGTCCGGCCGCGCCTCGAGCAACTGGGCGATCAGCGCCTTGCGTCGGCCGAGCAATTCGCGCAGGCGGCCAAGCACCTCGACCAGTCCCATGACGGCCAGGCGTTCCATCGGGAATTCGGATACCAGCCCTTCGGCTTCCATCCGCGGACCACCGACACCCATGAAGGAGATATGGGGATGCTGCGCACGCAGCGCCTGCATCAGACCCGCGCCGAGCAGATCCCCCGAGGCCTCTCCCGCCACCAGCGCCACACGCAAGGGGCGCTGGGCGAACTCAGCGGGTGATGCCACGCGTGGCACTCAGGATGGAGTCACGGAATACCGCCACTTCGGGAAACTGCTGAGCCACCGGCTCCAGCTCCTTCATGGCGTCATCGACGGTCAGCCCTTGGCGGTAGACCACCTTGTAGGCACGGCGCAGTTCCTTGATCGCCTCGGCCGAGAAGCCGCGACGGCGCATACCTTCGAAATTCATGCTGCGGGCTTCGGCGGGGTTGCCGAATACCGTGACATAGGCTGGCACATCCTTGCCGATCGCCGTGCCCATGCCGGAAAAACTATGGGCACCGATGCGGCAGAACTGATGCACCAGGGTATAGCCGGACAGGATCGCCCAGTCGTCGACATGCACGTGCCCGGCGAGCGCCGTGTTGTTGACCAGGATGCAATGATTGCCGATCACACTGTCATGACCGATGTGCACATAGGCCATCAGCAGATTGTGATCCCCGATAGTGGTCTCTTCACGATCCTGCACGGTGCCGCGATGGATGGTGACCCCTTCGCGGATGACGTTGTGATCACCGATACGCAGGCGAGTCGGCTCGCCCTTGTACTTGAGATCAGGGGTGTCTTCGCCAATCGAAGAAAACTGGAAGATCCGGTTGTGACGCCCGATAACGGTCGGACCCTTGAGGATGACGTGCGGACCTACCACTGTCCCCTCGCCTATCTCGACATCCGGCCCGATGATCGACCAGGGGCCGACCTGGACATCGGCGGCGAGCCGTGCCTGGGAGTCGACGATAGCCCTGGGGTCGATCAACGTCATAGTTTGCGTTCCGCGCAGATGATTTCAGCCGAGCAAACAGGCTTGTCGTCAACGCTGGCCTGGCATTCGAATTTCCAGATGCCGCGCTTGGTACTGAGGAAACGAGCCTCGAGAACCAGGCGGTCGCCGGGCGTCACTGGCTGACGAAACCGCAGCTTATCCGATCCGACGAAGTAGTACAGGGTGCCATCCGCGGGCGAGGAATTCATCATCTTGAATCCCAGCACACCGGCGGCCTGGGCCATCGCTTCGACGATGAGCACACCCGGCATGATGGGGTGCTGCGGGAAATGGCCGGTGAAGAACGGCTCGTTGATGCTGACGTTCTTGTAGGCGCGAATACGCTTGGCTTCGATATCCAGCTCCGTCACGCGATCCACTAACAGAAAGGGATAGCGATGCGGGAGATATTCACGGATCTCGTTGATGTCCATCATGGTCGGGGAAGGCCTGTTCAAAGAAGGGAAACATCCGATGCAGAATCAAGCATCAGAAGCGGCGTCATCCCGCGAGGTCACGGTAGCCACGATTTTTTCCAGATGTTGCAGACGGCGGGCCATGTCATCGAGGTGACGAATCCGAGCAGCGCTCTTCTTCCATTCACCTGCTGGCTGCATGGCCGTGCCCGAGGAATAGGCGCCTGGCTCGGTAATCGAGCGTGTCACCATGGTCATACCGGTGACGAACACGTTGTCGCACACCTCGATATGACCCACCATGCCCACGCCACCGGCGATGGTGCAGTGCTTGCCGATCTTGGTACTGCCAGAGATACCGACGCAGGCGGCCATGGCGGTGTGCTCACCGACTTGGACGTTATGCGCGATCATGATCTGGTTGTCGAGCTTCACACCGTTGCTGATCACCGTGTTCGCCAGGGCGCCACGGTCGATGGTGGTATTGGCGCCGATCTCGACGTCATCGCCGATCAGCACCCCCCCCAACTGGGCGATCTTCTGCCACTGGCCGCGCTCGTTGGCGAAACCGAAGCCCTCAGCACCGATTACGGCACCGGACTGCACGACGGCGCGTTCACCAACGATCACATCGTGATAGAGCGTCACCCGCGGCGCCAACCAGCTGTCAGCGCCTATGACGCTACGAGCACCTACCACACAGTGGGCACCCAGACTGACACCGGCACCGATGCGCGCCTCGGCCTCGATCACCACGTAGGGACCGATGGCGGCCGTTGGGTCGACGACAGCATCCGCAGCGACCAGGGCTGTGGGGTGGATGCCCGCCGGGCTGCGGGGTTTGCGATCGAACAGATGGGACAACCGGGCATAGGCCAGATAGGGATTGGCCAGGATCAGGGCGTCGCCGGCATAGCCTTCGGCATCCTTCTCCGATAACAGTACGGCACCTGCCTGGGTGTCGCCCAGGTAGCGGCGATACTGGGGATTGGCCAGAAAACTCAACTGGTCGGGACCGGCCTCGGGCAAGGTGGCCAAGCCGGTCACAACCCGCTCAGGCGTACCGCGCAACTCCACGGTCAACTGGCGGCTGTCGAGCCACTGCGCCAGTTCGCCCAGCGTAAAGGTCGTATGGCTCATCAACGACCCGCGTTCATCCGCTCGATCACCTGACGGGTGATGTCATATTGCGGCTTCACGTCCACCACGGCACCACGCTCGAGCACCAGGTCGTAATCGCCCTTCTTCAGCACCTCTTCCACTGCCTTGTCCAGACGCGGCTTCAGCTGCTTGAGCATGTCCCGATCGGATGCGGCCTTGGCATCGTTCAGCTCTTTGGACTGGAACTGGAAGTCACGGGCCTTCTGCCGGAAATCGTTCTCGAGACGGGTACGTTCGGCTTGCGCCATCTTGTCACCACCCTTGTTGAGCTTGTCCTGGATGTCCTTGGCGGAGCTTTCCAGGCCCTTCAACTTGTTGAGCTGGGGACCGAATCTTTTTTCGGAATCGACCGCGTATTTCTTGGCGGCATCCGACTCCAGCAGGGCCATCTGGTAGTTCAGCACGGCGATCTTGGTATCGGCGAAAACCGGGGCAGCAACGAGGACGGCAGCGAACAGAGCGTAACGGGTGTACTTGTGCACAGTTGACTCCTGCGTAAAGCGCAAAGGTGTAGCCTGGGTCAGAACGTCTGACCCAGCGAGAACTGGAAGACCTGCGGATCGGAGTTTTCCGGCTTCTTGACCGGTACACCGAGGCTGAAGCTCAACGGCCCCAAAGCAGTGACCCACGTCAGACCGACACCGACGGAACTCGCCATGTTCGAGAAGCTGACGTCACCGCAGTTCTGGGTCGAGCTCAGGTAGCACTTGGTGCTGAACACGTTACCCACGTCCCAGAACAGTACGGTACGCAGGGACTTCTGGTCCTTCACGAAGGGCAAGGGGAACAGGTATTCCACACCGCCGGTGATCAGCACGTTGCCGCCGAAGGCCTCTGACTTGTCACGATCGCGATAACCCTGGCCTTGAGCACCATACTTGGTCCCACGAGCCGGATCATTGTCGATATAACTAGGAGGAGTAGTCCGCGGCCCCAAGCTGCTGTCCTCGAAGCCCCGTACCGAGTTGAAACCACCGGCGTAGTAGTTCTCGTAGAACGGCAGACCATCGGTGCTACCGTAGCCGTCGCCATAACCCAGTTCGGTATGGAAGCGTAGCGCGGTATTGTCGGTCAACGGAGTGAACAGCTGGCCACGATAGTCGAGCTTGTAGAAGCTCAGGTCGCTACCGGGGATGGTGATCTGCCCGGTCAGGCTCTGGGAGGCGCCACGGGTCGGCAACACACCCCGGTTGAGCGTGGAGCTGGACCAGCCGATGCTCGCCTTGAAGTTGGTAAAGTTATCCCCTTCGCGCTCTACGAAATCGTAGATTTCGTCGGCGCTGTAGGTACCAGGATTGATCTCGTCCTTTTGCACGCTCAGACCATAGGTCAGGCGCGAGGTCTCGCTGATCGGGTAGCCCAGGGTGACACCGGTCCCCAGACTGTTGATCGAGTAGTAGGAGACGTCACTGTCGTACAGTTTGCTGTAGTCGGTGCTGCGGTAGAAGATGTTGTAACCCAGGCTCACACCATCGGGCGTGAAGTAGGGATCGGTGAAGCTGAAGTTGTACCGGCTCTGGTACTGGGAACGGGTCAGACCGATGCTGACCTGGTTACCGGTACCCAGGAAGTTGTTCTGGCTGATGGAGCCACCGAGGATCAGACCGGCGCTCTGGGCGAAGCCGATGCTGGCGGTGATGGAGCCGGAAGGTTGTTCCTCGACGTTGTAGTTGACGTCGACCATGTCGTCTGTGCCAGGCACCTGGGGCGTCTCGACCTTGACTTCCTTGAAGTAGCCCAGGCGCTCGAGGCGGGTCTTGGACTGGTCGATGAGATAGGTGGAAGCCCAACCGCCTTCCATCTGCCGCATCTCGCGACGCAGCACCTGGTCTTCGGTCTTGGTGTTGCCGCGGAAGTTGATGCGATTGACGTAGGCGCGCTTGCCCGGATCGACCACGTAGGTCAGGGACACGCTGTGGTCATCGTCATGGGGCTCGGGCAAGCCGTTCACGTTGGCGAAGGTATAGCCCTCGTTGCCCAGGCGACGGGTGATCAGGTCGGCAGTGGTGGTCATGACCTTGCGCGAGAAGACCTGACCGGGCTGGACCAGCATGAGTTTGCGCAGCTCTTCTTCCGGGACCTTGAGATCGCCGGATAGCTTCACATCGCGAACCGTGTATTTCTGGCCTTCGTTGATGTTGACCGTGATGTAGACGTGCTTCTTGTCGGGCGTGATGGACACCTGGGTCGAGGTGATGTCCATGTTGATGTAGCCGCGGTCGAGATAGTAGGACCGCAGCCGCTCGAGGTCACCGGCCAGCTTCTCACGCGAATACTTGTCGTCGTTCTTGAAGAAGGACAGCCAGTTGCTCGGCTTCAGCTCGAACAGCGAGGTGAGATCATCCTCGGGGAAGACCGTGTTACCCACCACGTTGACGTGGGAGATGGTCGCGACCTGGCCTTCGTTGATGTTGATCTTCAGCTGTACCCGGTTACGGGGCTGAGGGATCACCTCAGTATCGATGCTGGCGGAGTAGCGCCCCTGGGCGACGTATTGGCGCAGCAATTCGTTGCGCACACCTTCGAGCGTGGCGCGCTGGAAGATCTCGCCCTCGGCGAGACCTGCCTGCTTGAGACCCTTCATCAGGTCATCGGTGGAGATCGCCTTATTCCCTTCCAGGGTGATGCTGGAAATGGTGGGGCGCTCCACGACATTCACGACCAGGACGTTACCGTCGCGACCCAGCTGGATGTCTTGGAAGAAGCCGGTACGGAAGAGCGCTCGGGACGCTTCGGCCAACTTGTTGTCGTCGACGGCCTCGCCCACGTTCAGCGGCAGGGCGCCGAAGACGCTGCCGGACGATACACGTTGCAGTCCGTTGACACGGATATCGGAGATGGTGAAGGACTCGGCGTGTACCTCGCCGATCATCAGCGCGGCTATTACCGCAGGTAGCAGCAGGCGTTTCATGAGTCCCTTTTATTCCAACTGGCAAATAAAGAATCTGCCGCACTGGGCGGCAGATTCGGCAATCAGCAGAGTGTCAGAGGCGACCGAGGTCATTGACCAAGGCCAGCAGCATCACACCCACGACGAGGCTAATACCGATCTGCATGCCCCATGTCTGCACACGCTCGGACAAGGGCCGCCCGCGAATCCACTCGACGACATAGAACACCAGATGGCCACCGTCGAGCACTGGGATCGGCAACAGATTCAGAACCCCCAGGCTAATGCTCAGGTATGCCAGAAAATTGAGGAAGTCCCCGAGGCCTGACTGAGCAGAAGCGCCCGCCACTTTAGCAATGGTTATCGGCCCGCTCAAGTTTTTTACCGACAGCTCTCCCAAGAGCATCTTCTTCAGGGAAACCAGCGTCAGCACGCTCATCTGCCAGGTACGGCTAACCCCCTCCCCGACCGCTGCCACCGGTCCATAGCTGATTTCGCGCACCATATCCGCCGGCCACTTGACGGGAGCTACGCCAGCACCGAGATAGCCCGTCTCTGTCGAATCGACACGGTGAGCCCCCAGATGGACGGATATTTCCTGCCGCTGGCCCTGCCGCTCGAAGGTCAGCGTTACCTTGCGATTGGGATGGGCGCGTACCCAATCCACAGCCTGCTGCCAATCACCAATGGCGTCACCGTCCAGGGCAACCAGACGATCACCCGTTCGTAGGCCGGCGGCCTGAGCCGGACCTACCGGATCCAGTTCAGCGACGACCGCCGGCACCCGGGGCCGCCAGGGCTTTAGACCCAGGGCCTGAATGGGATCGGGATCTTCGGCGCCACGCAGCCAGGCATCGAGCTGGATGACAGTGCTTTGCTCTGCCGTGGTGCCCGGCAGCCTGTAGCGAATCTCCAGCGGACCACTCTCGCCCAGTCGATCGACCAATAGCAGATTGACCGCTGACCAGCTATCCACTTGAGAGCCATCGACCGCGGTCAGTTCAGCCCCTATCGGAATGCCAGCCATGGCTGCGGGGGTACCGGACACAACCGAACCCACCACCGGGAGAGGCTGCTGGGAGCCCAGCATTGCCAGCAGCCAGAAGAACAGGATGGCCAGCAGGAAGTTGGCGATAGGACCTGCCGCCACGATGGCGATGCGCTGACGCACCGTCTTGCGATTGAAGGCGGCATGCTGCTCTTCGGGCGCAACCGGCGCTTCGCGCTCATCCAGCATCTTCACGTAGCCACCCAAGGGGATGGCTGCGACGACGAATTCGGTGCCGTGTCGATCATGCCAGCGTGCCAGCGGCTTACCGAAGCCAACGGAAAAGCGCAGCACCTTAACGCCGCAACGGCGCGCCGTCCAGAAATGACCATACTCGTGGATGGTCACCAGCACGCCCAAGGCGATCAGGGTTCCCAGTATCGTATAAAGGATGGTCATGGACTGCCTCCGCTACCTCAGTGTGCAGATTCTGCGGACTCGCGGACCGGGTGTCGAGGCGCGTATTCAGCGTCTCGCCAGCCACTCCCGTGCCAGCTGCCGAGCGGTGGTATCGGCCGCGAAGATCGCGGCGAGATCCTTTGCCGGACGAGGCTCGGCGCTGGCGAGCACCGACTCGATCAGTTGCGGAATTTCAGTGAACCCCAGTCGACCCTCGAGGAAGGCCTCGACGGCTACCTCATTGGCGGCATTGAGCGTCGCCGGCATGCAACCGCCCGCCTGGGCGGCTTCACGGGCGAGACGCAGACAGGGAAAACGCTCCTCATCGGGACGCTCGAATTCGAGCCGAGCGATGTCGAACAGGTCCAGCGCCGCTACACCGGAATCGATGCGCTCCGGCCAGGCCATGGCATGGGCGATAGGCGTACGCATATCGGGATTGCCCAATTGAGCCAGTACTGAGCCATCCACATAGTCCACTAGAGAATGGATGACGCTCTGTGGATGGATCACTACCTCGACCTGCTCGGGCGTAGCCTCGAATAGCCAGCAGGCCTCGATCAACTCGAGCCCCTTGTTCATCAGGGTCGCAGAGTCTACCGAGATCTTCCGCCCCATCGACCACTTGGGATGGGCGCAGGCCTGGTCGGGGGTCACCCCAATCAGTTGCTCAGCAGGCGTCTGCCGGAACGGGCCGCCCGAAGCGGTCAACAGAATGCGGCGCACACCCTTGCGCGTCAGACCAGGACTGGCCGGATCGGCCAGGCATTGGAAGATGGCGTTGTGCTCGCTGTCGATCGGTAGCAGGGTCGCCCCACTGGCGCGCACCGCTTCGATGAACAGGGCGCCGCTCATCACCAAGGCTTCCTTATTGGCCAGCAGTACCCGCTTGCCCGCCTTTACCGCTGCCAGGGTGGGCTTCAAGCCCGCCGCACCGACAATCGCCGCCATCACGGTATCGACCCGCGGATCGGCAGCTATGGCTTCCAGCCCGCCCTCGCCTATCAGGATTTCAGGAATCGACTCGGCGTCTTCAAGCAGCAGCCTCAGCTGCCTGGCCGATGCCTCGTCCGGTACAGCAGCATAGACGGGCCGGAAACGGCAGCAGAGCTCTGCCAGTTCGTTCAGACGGCGGTGTCCGCTAAGAGCGAAGACCTCGTAGCGCTCAGGGTGTTGCGCCACCACATCCAGGGTGCTGGCACCGATGGAACCCGTCGCCCCTAGCACACACAGTTGCTGGACACTCACTGCACACCCCAACCCGCCCACCAGAGCAGTAGCGCGAACAGGGGTACGGCAGCCGTGAGACTATCGATGCGATCCAGAACGCCACCGTGACCCGGCAGCAGCTGGCTGCTGTCCTTCACGCCCGCCTGGCGCTTGAACATGCTTTCGGTGAGATCCCCTACCACGGAGATGAGCACCACGCAGGCGGCACCGATGAGCGCCTGCAGCAGATCACCCAGCCCCCAGCCCCTAACAAGCCCTAGCACCAGGGTCGCAATCAGCGCTGCCGCCAGGCCGCCATAGAGGCCTTCCCAGCTCTTGCCCGGGCTTACTGCCGGCGCCAGCTTGCGCTTGCCGAAAGCCCTGCCGGAAAAATAGGCGAAGATGTCGGCCAACCAGACCAGCATCATCACTTCGAGAATCAATAGATTTCCGCCCGGCGCTGCCTTGAGCAACATCAGCCCCTGCCAGGCCGGCACCAGCACGACCAGGCCTATGAGCAGGCGGCGCCAGGGCGCCTGCCAGGCACGGGCGCTATCGGGATAGGTAAGCACCAGAACGGTCGCATACAGCCACCAGGCCAGACTGATGAACAACAACCCATGAGCTCCGGCCGGCAGCCACCAGCAGACCAGCAGCGCGATGCCGACGATGGCCGCATAGGCACAGCGCAGGCCCTGGGCTTCCAGACCCGCCAGGCGCGCCCACTCCCAGGCACCCAGCACGACGACCGCGCCGATGAACAGCGCGAAGGCCGCGCCTTCCAGCCAGAAAAAACCCGCCAGGGCGATGGGCAGAAGCACCATCGCCGTCATGATTCGCTGTTTCAGCATTAGGCGCGTAGCTCCGCTTCCACCTGTTCGCAGGTTCTGCCGAAGCGCCGCTGGCGCGTGGCGAAATCGGCCAGGGCCGCCTGCATGGCTTCGTGCTTGAAGTCCGGCCAGAACAGGTCGGAGAAGTACAGCTCGGCATAGGCGATCTGCCAGAGCAGGAAGTTGCTGATCCGATGCTCACCCCCCGTACGGATGCACAGATCGGGCAATGGCAGATCACCGGTTGCCAGGCGACTCTGCAGCAGTTCCGGCGTGATGGCGTCCGGCTGCAGTGCCCCCTGCTGGACTTGCAGCGCCAACTGCTGGGCAGCCTGGGTGATGTCCCACTGACCACCGTAGTTGGCGGCGATCTGCAGGACGAACCGGGTATGGTGGGCCGTGAGCGCTTCCACCTCGGCCATGGCCGCTTGCAGTTCCGGATGGAACAGCGAGCGATCACCAATGATGCGCAGACGAATGCCGTTCTGATGCAACTTCTTGGCTTCCCGCCGCAGCGCAGAAAGGAAGAGTTCCATCAGTGCACCCACCTCATCGGCCGGACGGCGCCAATTCTCGCTGGAGAAGGCGAACAGCGTCAGCACCTCGACCCCGGCGTCGCCGCAGACCTCGATGACCGCCCGCACGGCGTCGACGCCGGCCTTGTGGCCAGCGACGCCCGGCAGCAGCCGGCGACGTGCCCAGCGATTATTCCCATCCATGATGATTGCCACGTGACGTGGCACCACCTTGCCTGGCTTGCTCATGCCCATGCTACGTCCCAACCGTTGTCAAACAGCCATCAAGTCGGCTTCCTTGGCCTCCAAAGCCTTGTCCACCTCGGCCACATACTTGTCAGTCAGCTTCTGGACTTCGTCCTGAGCGCGACGATCTTCGTCTTCGCTGATTTCCTTTTCCTTGAGGAGATCCTTGAGCTGGGCCAGGGCGTCGCGACGGATGTTGCGCACCGATACCCGCGCCTGCTCGGCCTCGGCACGCGCCTGCTTGGTATAGCCCTTGCGCGTCTCCTCGGTCAGCGCCGGCATCGGCACCCGAATGGTGGTACCTGCGGTGGCCGGGTTCAGCCCCAGGTCCGAGGTCATGATGGCCTTTTCCACCGCCTGGATCATGCTCTTGTCGAACACGCTCAGGGCCAGGGTACGGGAATCCTCAACGGTGACGTTGGCGACCTGACGCAGCGGCGTGTCGCTGCCGTAATAGGACACCATGACGCTGTCCAGAATGCTCGGATGAGCACGTCCGGTACGGATCTTGGCAAAGGTGTGGCCCAGGGCTTCCAGGGTCTTGGTCATGCGCGCCTGCGCATCCTTCTTGATCTCGTCGATCATGCTGCTCCCTCCTCGATCAGGGTACCCTCGCCACCGCCCACCACGATGTTGAGCAGGGCGCCGGGCTTGTTCATGTTGAATACCCGCAACGGCATGCTGTGGTCACGGCAGAGACAGATGGCCGTGAGGTCCATGACACCCAGTTTGCGGTCGAGCACTTCGTCATAGGTCAGACGCTCGAATTTTTCGGCATTGGGATCCTTGAAGGGATCGGCCGTGTATACACCATCTACCTTGGTGGCCTTGAGCACCAGATCGGCTTCCACTTCGATCGCCCGCAAGCAGGCGGCGGAATCGGTGGTGAAGAACGGATTGCCGGTGCCGGCGGAGAAAATGACCACTTCGCCGCCCTTCAATTGGCGCAGGGCCTTGCGGCGATCGTACTGGTCGGTCACGCCGACCATGGAGATCGCGGACATCACGGTCGCGGGGATGTTGGAACGCTCCAGCGCATCACGCATGGCCAGGGCGTTCATCACCGTGGCCAGCATGCCCATGTGGTCACCGGTCACCCGATCCATGCCCGCCGCGGACAGCGCCGCACCGCGGAACAGATTGCCACCACCGATCACCAGACCGACCTGGACGCCGATACCCACCAGCTGCCCGATCTCGAGCGACATGCGGTCCAGCACCTTGGGGTCGATCCCGAAGTCTTCGCTGCCCATCAGGGCTTCGCCACTGAGCTTCAGCAGAATACGCTTGTAACGGGGTTGGCGACCACTCATCTGCTGTGCCATTCACTCTCTCCTGTGGCGATGAACATATGCGGGGGATTTTGATCCAGCGATAGGAAAGCGCAACTGCAGTTGCGTTCACTCGAATCAGCAAAAAACTCGTTGGGAGGCGAGAAACTAGACCTGCCTTCCAATTTGACAAAGAGGCCGCGCGCTCGAAGCGGGCGGCCTCCTGGTCATCAGCGGATGCCGATCTTACTGCTTGCTGGCCGCCAGCTGGGCAGCGACTTCAGCAGCGAAGTCGACTTCGGCTTTCTCGATGCCTTCACCCACTTCGTAACGCACGAAGGAGACGATCTCGGCACCGGCTTTCTTGGCCAGTTCGCCGACCTTGACTTCCGGGTCCTTGATGAAAGGCTGCTCAACCAGGCTGGCTTCGGCCAGGAACTTGTTGATACGACCCTTGACCATGTTCTCCACGATGTTTTCCGGCTTGCCGGCGATCTTGTCGGCGTTCAGCGCCAGGAAGATTTCCTTTTCCTTGGCGATGGCTTCTTCGGAAACCTGGGAGGGGTTCAGGAACTGGGGATTGCTCGCCGCGACGTGCATGGCGATTTCCTTGGCCAGTTCGGCGGTGCCACCCTGCAAGGTGACGACCACGCCGATGCGGTGGCCGTGGAGGTAGGCGCCAACCACATCGCCTTCGACACGGGTCAGGCGACGGATGTTGACGTTCTCGCCGCACTTGGCGACCAGGGCTTCACGAGCACCTTCCTGAGCAGCGATCAGCGGAGCGGCGTCGCTCATCTTCTCGGCGAAGGCCTTGTCCAGGCTGGCGGAGACGAAACCCTTGAAGTCGTCCTGCAGAGCCAGGAAGTCGGTCTGGGAGTTGACTTCGATGATGACGGCAGCCTTGTGGTCGTCGGCGACCTTGACCGCGATGGAGCCTTCGGCAGCCACGTTACCGGCCTTTTTGGCGGCCTTGATGGCACCAGCGGCGCGCATGTCGTCGATGGCCTTTTCGATGTCGCCACCGGCAGCGGCCAGGGCCTTCTTGCAATCCATCATGCCTTGGCCGGTACGCTCGCGCAGTTCTTTGACCAGGGCTGCAGTGATTTCTGCCATGTTTGAAATCCTCTTGAATCGGTTTCGAGGTCACTCCGCACGGATGGCGGAGCCAATGAAACGCTAGTAGGCAAAAAGGGGGCTAGGCCCCCTTCTCGCGCGTCGAACCACTCGACCCCAGGGGTCGCTTCGCTTAGCCCTCGACGGCTTCGGCAGCGGTTTCTTCGACGAATTGCTCACCGGCGCCGGCATTGCTGCCGCCACGCAGAACAGCGTCAGCAACGCTGCTCAGGTACAGCTGGACGGCGCGGAAGGCGTCGTCGTTACCGGGGATGACGTAGTCCACGCCTTCCGGACTGCTGTTGGTATCGACCACGCCGATGACCGGGATGCCCAGCTTGTTGGCTTCGGTGATGGCGATGCGCTCGTGATCGACGTCAACCACGAACAGCGCGTCCGGCAGACCGCCCATGTCCTTGATACCACCCAGGCTGCGCTCGAGCTTCTCGAGATCGCGGGTGCGCATCAGAGCTTCTTTCTTGGTCAGCTTATCGAAAGTACCGTCCTGGGACTGGACTTCCAGATCGCGCAGACGCTTGATCGAAGCACGGATGGTCTTGTAGTTGGTCAGCATGCCGCCCAACCAGCGGTGGTCGACGAAGGGCTGACCGCAACGAGCGGCTTCTTCACGAACGATCTTGCCGGCGGAACGCTTGGTGCCGACGAACAGGATCTTGTTCTTGCCGGAAGCCAGGCGCTCAACGAAGGTCAGGGCCTCGTTGAACATCGGCAGGGTCTTTTCGAGGTTGATGATGTGGATCTTGTTACGCGCGCCGAAGATGTACTTGCCCATCTTCGGGTTCCAGTAACGGGTTTGGTGGCCGAAATGCACGCCGGCTTTCAGCATGTCACGCATGGAGACTTGAGACATTAGATGTTCCTCGTAGTCGGGTTGGGCCTCCACGCATCCCAATGACCAACCTCCTTGCGGAAGCACCCAGGTCATCGTGTCGATGCGTGTGTGGGGTTAGGAGCGCAAAAGGGCAGAGCCCCGAAAAAGCGCGCGACTTTATATCACGCTTGACCGAATACCACCAGCGGGTATTGCCGCGAACCAGAAAGACCGGACGCCCTGGCGACCCAGCGCGGACGCCAGCTCTGGTAGAATAGCGGATCGAACGCCAATGCCCGCCGTGATACCTAGAGATTTCCGATGACTGTCATCCTGAAGACCCCCGAAGACATCGCCAAGATGCGCATCGCCGGCCAACTGGCCGCCGAGGTGCTCGAAATGCTGGACGAGCATATCCGTCCCGGCATAACCACCGAGGAACTGGATCGCCTGGCCCATGACTACATCGTCAACGTGCAGCAGGCCATCCCCGCCCCGCTGAACTACAAGGGCTATCCGAAATCCATCTGCACCTCGCTGAACCACGTGGTCTGCCACGGTATTCCCAATGACAAGCCGCTCAAGAGCGGCGACATCATGAACGTGGACATCACCGTGATCAAAGACGGCTACCACGGCGATACCAGCAAGATGTACCTGGTGGGCGACGTCCCCGAATGGGCCGATCGTCTGTGCCAGGTCACCCAGGAATGCCTCTATAAAGGTATCTCCCTGGTCCGCCCGGGCGCGCGCCTCGGCGACATCGGCGAGATCATCCAGAAGCATGCCGAAAAGAATGGCTTCTCGGTGGTGCGCGAGTATTGCGGCCACGGTATCGGCAAGGGCTTCCATGAAGAGCCGCAGGTGGTGCACTACGGTCGCGCCGGCACTGGACTGGAGCTGCAGGCCGGCATGATCTTCACCATCGAACCGATGATCAATCAGGGCCGCTACGAGACCCGCCTGCTGGGCGATGGCTGGACCGCCATCACCAAGGACCGCAAGCTGTCCGCCCAGTGGGAACACACGGTACTGGTCACCGACCAGGGTTACGAGATCCTGACTCTGCGAAAGGATGAAACCTTTCCCCGCGTTTCTGCGTGAGGTGAGCGCACCATGCCCCAGGTCGATTCGGAGTTGTTCGACGCCGGCCAGTTCCAAGCTGAACTCTCGCTGAAAGCCAGCCCCATCGCGGCTTTCAAGAAATTCATCCGTGCGGCGAACGCGACCCTCGATGCCCGCTTCCTGGCGGGGCGTAGCGTACGGCGGCTGGTAGAAGACCGCGCCTGGTTCGTCGATCAGATGCTGGTCGCGGCCTGGAATCGCTTCGATTGGCCGGATGGCGGCATCGCCCTGCTGGCGGTAGGCGGCTACGGCCGGGGCGAGCTGCATCCACATTCCGACATCGATCTGCTGATCCTGCTGGCCGAAGAGGAACAGGAGCGTTTCCGCGAGCCTATCGAAGGCTTTCTGACGTTGCTGTGGGACGTGGGCCTGGCGGTCGGGCAGAGCGTGAGATCCCTGCGCGAATGCACCACCGAGGCTATCGCCGACCTGACGGTGATCACCAACCTCATGGAAAGCCGGACGCTGGCCGGTCCCGAGGCACTGCGCCAGGCGATGCTGCAAGCGACCAGCGTCGAACATCTGTGGCCCGGACGCGACTTCTATCTGGCCAAGCGTGCCGAGCAAAGCACGCGGCACGCCAAGTACAACGATACCGAATACAACCTCGAACCCAACGTCAAGGGCTCGCCAGGTGGCCTGCGGGACATCCAGACCCTGCTGTGGATCGCCCGGCGCCAGTTCGGCACCCTGAATCTGCAAGCCCTGGTTGGCCAGGGCTTTCTTACCGAGAGCGAATGCAGCCTGCTGATCTCGGCCCAGGAATACCTGTGGAAGGTCCGCTACGCGCTGCACATGCTGGCTGGCCGCCCGGAGGATCGCCTGCTGTTCGACCACCAGCGACGCATCGCCAACCTGCTCGGCTACGAGGACAACGATGCCAAGCTGGCGGTGGAGCGCTTCATGCAGAAGTACTACCGCGTGGTGATGGATGTCTCCCAGCTCAGCGACGTGGTGATGCAGCACTTCGAGGAAGTGAACCTGCGCGACGACCAGACGCCTGGTGCCGCCACCCCGCTCAACAACAGATTCCAGGTACGCCATGGCTACCTGGAGGTGGTGCATCCCCAGGTCTTCCTGCGCACCCCCTTCGCCCTGATGGAGCTGTTCGTCCTGCTGGCCCAGAATCCCGAGATCAAGGGCCCCAGCGCCGGCACCATTCGCCTGCTGCGCGACAGCCGCCACCTGATCGACGACACCTTCCGCCAGGACATCCGCAACACCAGCCTGTTCATCGAGCTGCTCAAAAGCGAATCCGGCATCCATCGCAACCTGCGGCGGATGAATCGCTACGGACTGCTGGGCCTCTATCTACCCGAATTCGGCCAGATCGTCGGCCAGATGCAGCATGACCTCTTCCATATCTACACGGTCGATGCCCACACCCTGAATCTCATCAAGCACCTGCGCAAGATGAGCTACGACGTGCTCGCCGAGAAGTATCCGCTGGCGACCCGGGTGATCCACAAGCTGCCGAAGCCGGAGCTGATCTACATCGCCGGCCTCTACCACGATATTGCCAAGGGCCGTGGTGGCGATCACTCGGAGCTCGGAGCCGAGGACGTGGAAGCCTTCGGTCGTCGCCATCAGCTACCCGAATGGGACACGCGCCTGGTCAGCTGGCTGGTACGCAACCACCTGGTGATGTCGACCACCGCCCAGCGCAAGGACCTGTCCGATCCGCAGGTGATCCACGATTTCGCCCTGACGGTCGGCGACCACACGCACCTCGACTATCTGTACGTGCTCACCGTCGCCGACATCACCGCGACCAATCCGTCGCTGTGGAACTCCTGGCGCGCGACGCTGCTCCGGCAGCTGTACACCGAAACCAAGCGCGCCCTGCGCCGCGGCCTGGAGAACCCGGTCAACCGCGAAGAGCAGATCCGCAGTACCCAGCAGTCGGCACTGGATACCCTGATACGCCGTGGAATCGACGCGGACGCCGCCGAACAGCTGTGGTCGCAGCTGGGTGACCACTATTTCCTGCGCCACACGGCCCTGGACGTTGCCTGGCACACCGAGGCCATCCTCGGCCATGACGATGTCGCCGAGCCGCTGGTGTTGATCCGCGAGACGACTCAACGCGACTCCGAGGGCGGGACGCAGATCTTCATCTATGCCGCGGACCAGCACGACTTCTTCGCGGTGACCGTGGCGGTGATGGACCAGCTCAACCTGAACATTCAGGACGCGCGCATCATCACCTCGACCAGCCAGTTCACCCTCGACACCTACATAGTGCTGGATGCCGACGGCGGCTCGATCGGCAACAACCCGGCGCGAGTCGCCCAGATCCGCGCCGGCCTGACCGAAGCCCTGAAGCATCCGGAAGAGTATCCGAGCATCATCAACCGGCGTGTCACCCGGCAGCTCAAGCATTTCGGCTTCGCACCCCAGGTGAACATCTATACCGAGACCGCGCGCTCCGCGAGCCTGATCGAGCTGATCGCCCCGGATCGCCCCGGCCTGCTGGCCCGGGTGGGGCGTATCTTCCTCGACTTCGACCTGTCCGTGCTCAACGCCAAGATCGCCACCCTCGGTGAGCGCGTGGAAGACGTCTTCTATGTCACTGACGCGCAAGGACGACCCCTGTCGGACCCGCAACTCTGCACCGCCCTGCAGCAAGCCCTGATCAAGCAACTGGGCGAGGCGGACAGCCAGACGCCGCTCACCCGCATCAGTATCTAGCGCCTCGAACGAAGGACCACCCGACGATGAACCCCACCCTCGACCTGTTGCATCCCTATCCGTTCGAGAAGCTCCGCGCCCTGCTCGCTGGCGTCACTCCACCGGCGGCGATCAAGGCCATTCCGCTGTCGATCGGCGAGCCCAAGCATCCGGCGCCGGCGTTCGTCGCCGAGGCGCTGACCGCCAACCTGGATCAACTGGCGGTTTACCCGACCACCCTGGGTATCGCCGACCTGCGCGAAGCCATCGCCGATTGGGCCAGCCGGCGCTTCGCCGTGCCCGCGGGCTGGCTGGATCCGGCGCGCCACGTGCTGCCCGTGACCGGTACCCGCGAGGCCCTGTTCTCCTTCACCCAGGCGGTGGTGGATCGCACCAAGGCCGGCCTGGTGCTGAGCCCCAATCCCTTCTACCAGATCTACGAGGGTGCCGCCCTGCTGGCCGGCGCCGAGCCCCACTATCTGCCCTGCCTGGCGGAGCAGGGTTTCAATCCGGACTTCGACAGCGTTCCGACCGAGGTCTGGGAACGTTGCCAGCTACTGTTCCTCTGCTCGCCCGGCAATCCCACGGGGGCTCTGCTGCCCCTGGAGACCCAGAAGAAGCTCATCGAACTCGCTGATCGCCATGACTTCGTGATCGCCGCCGACGAGTGCTACAGCGAGCTCTACTTCGACGAAGACAATCCGCCACCCGGCCTGCTCACCGCCTGTGCGGAACTGGGCCGCAGCGACTTCGCCCGCTGCGTGGTCTTCCACAGCCTGTCCAAGCGTTCCAACTTGCCAGGCATGAGATCGGGCTTCGTCGCTGGCGATGCCGCCATCCTCAAGCGCTTTCTGCTCTATCGCACCTACCACGGCTGTGCCATGCCGGTGCAGGTACAGAAGGCCAGCGCCGTCGCCTGGCGTGACGAGGCCCACGTGCGCGAGAACCGCGAACTCTATCGGCAGAAATTCGCCGCCGTCCTGGATGTCCTCCAGGGCAGCCTGGACGTATCGCTACCTGACGGCGGTTTCTACCTCTGGGCGAAGACGCCGGGCGATGACGAAACCTTCGCGCGCGAGCTCTTCGCTGCGGAACACGTCACCGTGGTGCCCGGCTCCTATCTGTCCCGTGAAGTGGGCGGCATCAATCCGGGCGCCGGACGGGTGCGCATGGCGCTGGTCGCCCCGCTGGCCGAGTGCGTGGAAGCAGCGGAGCGCATCCGCCGCTTCTGCAGTCGCTAACGATTGCCTTGATCGCGCATCAGCGCGGTCTCCTGGATATCCAGCTCGCGCAGGAATTCAGTGACTACCAGGTCGTCGATCACGCCAGCGATACGCAGCCGATAGAGTTCGCGGCGCTGGGCACGGATGGCGAGCAGGCGTAGCTCGCCATCCAGACTGTCCCTCAGCCGGGCCAGCGCTCTGGCATCCTCGCTGTCATCGGCTGAACTCAGCTCATCGCGGAATTCCGCGATGATGCCAGCCTTGATCTCGGCCTGCAGGGCCGCTCGCGCCGGCTCTTCCGTCTCGCCCGACTCCACCCCCTCCAACGCGCTGATGGCTGCCCGGGCGGCATTGATACGCACCTCGCAGCGTTCACGCTCCAAGAGGTCGTTGGATTGCTCCGGTAGACGCGCCAGCAACAGCGGAATGCCGATGCTCGCTACCACCAGGGACAGCAGGATGACGCCAGCCGCGATGAACACCAGGACATCACGCAGAGGAAAGGGCGTCCCGTTCGACAGCACCAGTGGCAAGGACAACACACCGGCGAGGGTCACCGCCCCGCGTACCCCGCTGAGAGAGGCGATGGCGGCGATACAGCGTGGATCTCCAGCGATGGTCATGGGGCCTTCGCTGGGCTGGGTGAGGTGCCAATAACCCAGAATGACGGCGAAGCGAATGGTCATGATCACTAGATAGGAGCCCACCACATAGAGCGCCAGCCAACCAGCCGCGGGCCAGAGCGCCTGGGATGCCGGCAAGGCCGCCGCTAGGATGTCAGGCAACTGCAATCCCAAGATGAGGAAAACCAGGCCGTTGAAAGCGAACTCCACCAGCCCCCAGACACTGTGATTGAGCAAGCGGGTGGCGGTTTGCCGAGGCAGCATGTCGACCCGGCTCTGCATCATCCCGGCGGCGACCGCCGACAGAATGCCCGAGACGCCGAGGCGCTCCGCCAGCACGTAGGCAGCGAACGGCAGCAGTAGCATGAAGACCACATGAGGCGCGGCATCGCTCCAGCCCCGGCTGATCACCATCCAGGCGCGCGCCCGGCCGACCAGCCAGCTCAGCACGGCACCCACCAACACTCCACCGACTGCGACGACGACGAAATTCAGGCTGGCCTGGCTCAGCGAGAACACCCCGGTCAGGACCGCCGCCACGGCGAACTTGAAGGTCACCAGGCCGGATGCATCGTTGAGCAGCGCCTCCCCCTGAATCACGTGCAGCAGCGAGCTGGGCAGGCGACCCCGGACGATGCTGGAGACGGCCACGGCATCGGTGGGCGACAGCACGGCGGCCAAGGCAAAGGCCACCGCCCAGGGGAGCTTGAGCATCCAGTGCAGGAACCAGCCGGCTCCGAGTACCGTAAGGAAGACCAGACCGAAGGCCAGCACGAAGATGGGTCGCCGCAGCCGCCAGAATTCGCGCTTGGGCATGCGCCAGCCATCGGAGAACAACAGCGCCGGGATGAACAGCAGCAGGAACAGCTCAGGGTCCAGGGCCACGTGTAGCCCTAAGGTAGGCCAGGCGAGCAAGGCGCCGACCACGACTTGAATCAAGGGCAGCGGAATGGGGATGAGATGGGCGCTGAGGCGGGTGGCACCCACCACCAGCAACAGGATCAGAGCGGTATAGAGAATCTGCACGGCGGTCTCGCGGTCAGGGCACCTCAAGCGGTACCTAATACAGGAGGAGATGCGTCCCAAGGGCCTGGGGACACGTCGACCTTGCGTTGTTGGGACTGATGTCGCCGGATTTGGTTTTACCCAAACTTTACCCCGCCGCGTCTAGGCGACTCGCCGCCGTTGCGGTCTGATAGAGAGGCCCGGTTTCAGAACCCCGGGCCGCAGGAGAATCATCATGCTACGTCGCATCACTCAGGTTGTGGTGCTTGCCGGCTGCCTCGCCATTGCAGGCCAGGCGTCCGCCCACGGTCGTGGTCCCGGTCCGGCCTTTTTCGGTGCGGTGGTGGGTGCCGTGGTCGGCGGAGCCATCATCTCCAACTCCTATGCCCGGGAGCCGGTCTATGTCCAGGGACCGCCCCCACCTCCGCCACCGCCGGTGGTTTACTACCAGCCCGCGCCGGTCTATGAGTACCGCGTGGTCGAGCCGCGCCCCGTGTATTACGGCCCCCCGCCCCCACCCGGCGGCTACTACTATGGCCCGCCGCCGCGCTGGTAAGGCCTAATAAAAAACCCGCCGAAAGGCGGGTTTTTTTATTACAGGTGCCTTAGATCACCTGGCGCTGGCGCAGAGCGTCGAGAATCTGCTGAACGCCCTCCTCTACCGACAACTGCTCGGTATCCAATACCAGATCGGCGTCTTCAGGCGCGTCATAGGCAAAGGAGATGCCCGGGATATTGTCGCCAGCCGCGGCATAGAGACCTTGCGGATCCCGCTCAGCACAGGCCTTGGGCGATGCCTTGACGTGGACCGTCAGCAGACGCTCGGCACCGATCAGCGCCTGAGCCTGGGCACGACCCTCGGCATCTGGCGCCACGAAGGCCGCCAGGGCGATCAGACCTGCCTCGTTGAACTGACGGGCCACCTGGGCAGCACGCAACCAGTTCTCGCGGCGACCGGCGCGATCCTGCGGCAATCCCTTGTTCAGGTCATGGCGCAGATTCTGGCCATCCAGCACGAAGACCGCACGCCCGGCATTGAACAGGCGCCGCTCCAGGGCATAGGCCAGGGTGGTCTTGCCGGCACCGGACAAGCCAGTGAAGAGCACGGTGGTTGGCTGCTGACCGAAGCGGGCGGCACGCTCGGCGGTGCCGACGTGCAACTGGTGCGCGCTTTGGCCATGACCGCCGCTACCCACCGGCTCGGCGATGATCATGCCCGCACCGACGGTGCCGTTGGTCAGGCGGTCGATGACGATGAAGGCACCGGTGGTGCGGTTGACGCCATAGCCATCCAGGGCGATGGAAGCATCCAGAGCCACCTTGACCCGGGCGATTTCGTTGAGCTTCAGCTCGCTGGCGGCGCCGTGTTCCAGGGTGTTGACGTCCACGGTATGGACGATGCTCGGCAGCGAACCGGGCACGTAGCTGGTGGCGCGCTTGATGTCGTATTTCTTGCCGGGCCGCATGGGCTCTTCGGCCATCCATACCAGCATGGCTTCGAAGCTGTCGGTCACCTGGGGACGGTTGTCGGCATGCACCAGGACATCGCCACGAGAGATGTCGATCTCGTCTTCCAGCGTCAGGGTGACGGCCTGGCCAGGACCGGCCTGCTCCAGCTCACCGTCGTAGGTGACGATGGACTTGACCCGGCTGCCCTTGCCCGACGGCAGGACCACCACGGCATCGCCCTTGGTCACCACGCCCGAGGCCAGGGTCCCGGCGAAACCGCGGAAGTTGAGGTTGGGGCGGTTGACGTACTGCACCGGGAAGCGCAGGTCGTCCAGGTTGCGATCCGCGGCGATCTCCACGGTCTCGAGGATTTCCATCAGCGGCTTGCCACTGTACCAGGGCGTCTGCTCGCTGCGATTCACCACGTTGTCGCCCTTGAGCGCCGACATGGGTACGAAGTGAATGTCCTTGGCGTTCAGGTCGATGCGCTGGGCGAAGGCCAGGTAGTCGTCCTTGATACGCTCGAACACGGCTTCGTCGAAGCCCAGCAGGTCCATCTTGTTGATGGCGACCACGATGTGCTTGATGCCCAGCAGCGAGGCGATGTAGCTGTGCCGACGGGTCTGGGTCTGGATGCCGTAGCGGGCGTCGACCAGGATGATCGCCAGGTCGCAGGTGGACGCCCCGGTAGCCATGTTGCGGGTGTACTGCTCATGGCCGGGGGTATCGGCGATGATGAACTTGCGCTTGGCGGTGGAGAAGTAGCGGTAGGCCACGTCGATGGTGATGCCCTGCTCGCGCTCGGCCTGTAGGCCGTCCACCAGCAACGCCAGATCGACCTCCTCGCCGGTGGTGCCCACCTTCTTGGAGTCGCGGGTGATGGCTTCCAGGTGATCCTCGTAGATCATCTTGGAGTCGTGCAGCAAGCGCCCGATCAGAGTGCTCTTGCCATCGTCGACGTTGCCGCAGGTGAGGAAGCGCAGCAGCTCCTTGCGTTCGTGCTGCGCGAGGTAGGCCAGGATGTCCTGGCCGATCAGATCGGATTGGTGCGACATCTTAGAAATACCCCTGACGTTTCTTCTCTTCCATGGATCCGGCGCCATCGTGGTCGATGACCCGGCCCTGGCGTTCGGAGGTGCGGGTGAGCAGCATCTCCTGGATGATGTCCGTCAGCGTGGTCGCCTGGGACTCCACCGCGCCGGTCAGGGGGTAGCAGCCGAGAGTACGGAAGCGCACCTGGCGCTTGTGGATGCGCGCCTTTTCCTCGGGCGAGAGGTGCTCGAGGATGCGGTCGTCGTCGATCATGAGCAGGGTGCCGTTCTTCTCGATCACTTCGCGCTCGGCGGCGAAGTACAGCGGCACGATCGGGATGCCTTCGAGGTAGATGTATTGCCAGATGTCCAGCTCGGTCCAGTTGGACAGCGGGAAGACCCGGATCGACTCGCCCTTGTTGGTCTTGCCGTTGTAGATGTTCCACAGCTCCGGACGCTGGTTCTTCGGGTCCCAGCGGTGCTTGCTGTCACGGAAGGAGTAGACGCGCTCCTTGGCACGGGACTTCTCTTCATCGCGGCGGGCGCCGCCGAAGGCCGCATCGAAACCGTACTTGTCCAGCGCCTGCTTGAGGCCCTGGGTCTTCATGATGTCGGTGTGCTTGGCGCTGCCATGGGTGAAGGGATTGATGCCCTGGGCGACCCCTTCCGGATTCTTGTGCACCAGCAGGTCCAGGCCCATGTCCTGCACCATGCGGTCGCGGAATTCGTACATGGCCTGGAATTTCCAACCGGTGTCCACGTGGAGTACCGGGAACGGCAACTTGCCGGGAAAGAAGGCCTTGCGGGCCAAATGCAGCATCACGGCTGAATCCTTGCCGATGGAATACAGCATGACCGGATTGTCGAACTCGGCGGCCACTTCACGGATGATGTGGATGCTTTCCGCCTCAAGTTGTTTGAGATGCGTCTGTTTGTCGAGCATGGCTACTCACGATTGCAGAAGGTGGCCTAAGGGATATCCGTTGCGGCATCCAGGCGACTGGACACCCCGGACGGAGCGGGCCGTGGACGAATCCAAACCTTATCATAGGCTAAGGTTATGGCTCGCCCACCAATTTAGAACCAGAAGTTCTATGCTTATGACGCTCAGGCGGGGTTATCGCAATCGATGAAGCGATGCTCGATGCCCAGTTGTGCGGCCAGATAGTCGCCCAAGGCCTGCACGCCATAGCGCTCGGTGGCATGATGACCGGCGGCGAAAAAGCTCACGCCATTCTCGCGAGCGCTGTGCACCGTTTGTTCGGACACCTCGCCGGTCAGATAGGCATCCACCCCGGCGGCGATGGCCTGGTCGATGTAACCCTGGGCGCCTCCAGTACACCAGGCCAGCCGCCGGATCGGCCGTCCACCATCGACCACCAGCGGCGTGCGCTGCAGCCGCTCCGCCACCTGCTGCCCGAAGGCCTCAGCGGAGAGTGGCTGGGCCAGCTCACCCTGCCAGATCAGGCTCCTGGCGTCGCCCGGTAATGGCATGATGTTCTGCAGACCCAGGCGTCGACCCAACTGGACGTTGTTGCCCACCTCGGCATGGACATCCAATGGCAAATGATAGGCCAGCAGGCTGATGTCGTGGCTCAACAACGTCTTGATCCGCCGATGCTTCATGCCGATCAGCCGGGCATCTTCGTTTTTCCAGAAGTAGCCGTGATGCACCAGGATGGCATCGGCCCCAGCGGCCACCGCCGCGTCCAATAATTGTTGGGAGGCGGTAACCCCACTGACCAGCAACCGGACCTGTGCCCGCCCCTGGACCTGCAGCCCATTCGGGCAGTAGTCCTGGATACGGGCACTTTCCAGGTAGTGATCGGCAGTCATTACCAGTTCATCAAGGGACATGGAGCTCCTCCTCATCGGCAGCGCCGGCCGTGTTCCCCGGCCGCGCCGCTCCTTATAATGTCCGCCAGCTTATCCGCCGCATCGCAGGCGGACAAATTCAAGGATGTAACCGATGTTCAAGGCTTTGCGTTATCTCGGCTGGCCCGTGGTGTGTGGTGTGCTGGTGGCTGCGCTGATCATCCAGCGCTATCCGCAATGGTTGGGACTGCCCACCCAGCCGACCTTCGAGTCCGCCCAGGTATCGTCCAGCTCGCGCCAGCAGGGCCCGGTTTCCTACGCCGATGCGGCAAGTCGCGCCGCGCCGGCGGTGGCCTCGCTACGCTCGACCAAGGCAGTCAAGCCGGCCAAGACCGGTGATGGCCCGACCGACCGCAAGGGTTCGGCCAAGCCGGCAGAGGAACTCAGCCTGGGCTCGGCGGTACTGATGAGCCATGACGGCTATCTGCTGACCAACAATCACGTGACCCTCGACGCGGAATCCATCGTCGTGGCCTTGGCCGACGGCCGCCAGACCCTGGCCAAACTGATCGGCAGCGACCCCGCCACCGATCTTGCCGTGCTCAAGATCGACCTGCCGAATTTGCCAGCCATCTCCGTGGGCGACTCGAGCGCCATCCGCATCGGTGACGTGGTGCTCGCCATCGGCAACCCCTTCGGCGTCGGCCAGACGGTGACCATGGGCATCATCAGCGCCACCGGACGCAATCAGCTCGGCCTCAACACCTACGAAGATTTCATCCAGACGGATGCGGCGATCAACCTGGGTAACTCGGGCGGCGCCCTGGTGGATGCCAACGGCAACCTGATCGGCATCAATACCGCCATTCTCTCCGGCGGCTCCCAGGGCATCGGCTTTGCCATTCCGATCAAGCTGGCGATGGAGGTAATGAAGTCGATCATCCAGCATGGCCAGGTCATTCGGGGCTGGCTAGGCGTGGCGGTGGAGGTGATCACCCCGGAGCTGGTCAAGACCTATGGCCTCAAGGTCGACCAGGGCATCGTGGTGACGGACATCGATCCTGATGGCCCCGCCTACAAGGCCGGCCTGCGCTCGGGGGATGTGCTGGTGAAGCTGGGGGGCCAGCCGGTCAAGGATGGCCGCCTGGCGATGAATCAGATCGCCCGCAAACAGCCGGGCGACAGCATCGCCATCGAGGTACAGCGACAGAACAAGACCGTGCAGCTCAAGGCTACCGTCGGCCTGCGCCCGCTCATGGAGAAGGCGCGCTGACCGTCAGAGGGTATCGAGGGCTGTAATGAGTGCCTGGTTCTGCGCAGGGGTGCCGATGGTGATGCGCAGGAAGTCGGCGATGCGCTCCGGGCGACTGAAGTGGCGGACGATGACGCCATGCTCGCGCAAGCCCGCTGCCAACGCCGCCCCGGCCTTCTGCACGTGGCGAGCGAAGATGAAGTTGGCCGCCGAGGGCAGCACCTCGAAGCCACGCTCCAGCAACTGGGACACCAGCCATTCGCGGCTGTCGATCACCTGCCGGCAGGTCTCGTCGAAATAGGCACGATCCTCGAAGGCGGCAACCGCACCGGCCAGGGCCAGGCGATCCAGCGGATAGGAGTTGAAGCTGTTCTTGATCCGCTCCAGGGCTTCCATCAGCGGCGCCTGGCCCATGGCTAGACCGACGCGCAGGCCCGCCAGGGAACGTGACTTGGACAGCGTCTGGGTCACCACCAGGTTGGGATAGCGATCGATCAGAGCGACTGCCGATTCGGCGCCGAAGTCGACATAGGCTTCGTCCACCACCACGACGGACGCGGGGTTGCCCGCGACGATGCGCTCGATGGCTTCCAGCGCCAGGGCGCTGCCGGTGGGCGCATTGGGATTGGGGAAGATGATGCCGCCATTGGGCCGCAGATAGTCCTCGGGGACGATCTGAAAGTCTTCGTCCAGCGCCGGGGTCTCGAAGGCGATGCCATAGAGGCCACAGTAGACCGGATAGAAGCTGTAACTGATGTCCGGGAACAGGATCGGCCGGCCGTGGCCGAATAGGCCCAGAAAGATGTGCGCCAGCACCTCGTCCGAACCGTTGCCGACGAAGACCTGGTCGCTCTGGATGCCGTGATAGCCGGCTACCGCATCCTTGAGCGCCTGGCCATTGGGATCGGGATAGAGACGCAGGTCGTCGGTCGCCGCGGCGCGAATGGCCTCCAGCGCCCGCGGCGAGGGGCCGTAAGGGTTCTCGTTGGTGTTGAGCTTGACCAGGTTGGTCAGCTTGGGCTGCTCACCCGGCACATAGGGCACCAGGTTCTTGACGAAGGGACTCCAGAGTTCGCTCATGCCTACTGCTCCTCTTGAATACGGTATTCGGCGCTGCGGGCGTGGGCGGTCAGGGACTCGCCGCGCGCCAGGACCGAGGCGACCCGACCCAGCACCGAAGCGCCGCTGGCCGAGCAGTGGATGATCGATGAACGCTTCTGGAAGTCGTACACGCCCAGGGGCGAGGAGAAGCGCGCGGTGCCCGAGGTGGGCAGCACGTGGTTCGGCCCGGCGCAGTAGTCGCCCAGAGCCTCGGCGGTGTAGCGCCCCATGAAGATGGCGCCGGCATGGCGGATCTTGGGCAGCCACTGCTCAGGCTCGGCGACGGAGAGCTCCAGGTGTTCGGGGGCGATGCGGTTGGCCACCTCGATGGCCTGGGCCATGTCGGCGACCTGGATGAGCGCACCGCGCCCTTCCAGGGAGGCGCGAATGATGTCGGCACGCTCCATCTCCGGCAGCAGGCGGGCGATGCTGGCCGCCACGACGTCGAGGAAGGCGGCGTCCGGACTGACCAGGATGGCCTGGGCGTCTTCGTCGTGCTCGGCCTGGGAGAACAGGTCCATGGCGATCCAGTCGGGATCGGTCTGGCCGTCGCAAACCACCAGGATCTCGGAGGGGCCGGCGATCATGTCGATGCCGACCTTGCCGAACACATGGCGCTTGGCGGTGGCGACATAGATGTTGCCGGGACCGACGATCTTGTCCACCGGCGGCACGCTCTCGGTGCCATAGGCCAGGGCGGCCACGGCCTGGGCGCCGCCGATGGTGAAGACACGGTCGACCCCGGCCAGGGCCGCGGCCGCCAGCACCAGTTCGTTGACCTCGCCACGGGGCGTGGGCACCACCATGACCACCTCTTTCACGCCAGCGACCTTGGCCGGGATGGCGTTCATCAGCACCGAGGAGGGATAGGAGGCCTTGCCGCCGGGCACATAGAGACCGGCGCGATCCAGCGGGGTGACCTGCTGGCCGAGCACGGTGCCATCGGCTTCTTGGTACTGCCAGGAATCCTGGCGCTGCTTCTCGTGGTAGCTACGCACCCGAGCGGCGGCGGCTTCCAGCGCCGTGCGCTGTTCAGGGGTGATCCGGTCCAGGGCTTCTTCCAACCGCGCGCGCGGCAGGATCAGATCGCTCATGGACGTCGCCTCGACACCATCGAAGCGGCGGGTGAATTCGAGCAACGCCTGATCGCCCTGGTGGCGGACGTCGGCGATGATCGCCAGGACCCGCTGGTTAATATCGGCGTCGGAGACCCCTTCCCAGCTCAGCAGATGATCCAGATGCTCGGCGAAATCCGGAGCGGCGGCAGCGAGTCGGCGGATGGCGAGCGGAGCGGTCATGGCGGGTCCTCTTCAGGATGAGCGAAAGGGGCGCCCGAGAGTAACAGCCGGCTCCGTGTGGGCGCCCGACAATTTGGCTATGGCACGGATAGGCAAGGTTGGAGGGGTGAAATCAGCGGATGGCCGGCTTCAGCACGCCGGCCGCTCCTTTAAACGCCGCGCGCCTCGACGGCGTGACGCAGGGTCTCGATGAGCGCCTGGATGCGACCATGCTGCATCTTCATCGAGGCCTTGTTGACGATCAACCGCGAGCTGATATGGGCGATCAGCTCCTGGGGCTCGAGGCCATTGGCCTTGAGGGTGTTACCGGTGTCGACCACGTCGATGATCTTGTCGGCCAGCCCCACCAGTGGTGCCAGCTCCATGGAGCCGTACAGCTTGATGATGTCGACCTGGCGGCCCTGCTCGGCATAGTAGCGCTTGGCGACATTGACGAACTTGGTCGCCACCCGCAGCCGCCCACGCGGCGCCGGAGCGCCCACGGCGCCCGCGGTCATCAGCTTGCAGCGGGCGATGCGCAGGTCCAGCGGCTCGTAGAGACCATCGCCGCCATATTCCATCAGCACGTCCTTGCCGGCCACGCCCAGGTCCGCGGCGCCATGCTCCACATAGGTGGGCACGTCGGTGGCGCGGACGATGAGCAGCCGCACATCGTCCTGGGTGGTCGGGATGATGAGCTTGCGGCTCTTGTCCGGATTCTCGGTCGGGGCGATCCCCGCCGCCGCCAGCAGCGGCAGGGTGTCGTCGAGGATACGGCCCTTGGACAGGGCGATGGTCAGCATCGGAGGTCCTTACTTGGGCGTGCGACGGATCTTGGCGCCGAGCAGCTGGAATTTCTCCTCGATGCATTCGTAGCCGCGGTCGATGTGGTAAATGCGATCGATCAGGGTATCGCCTTCGGCTACCAGGGCGGCGATGACCAGGCTCGCCGAGGCGCGCAGGTCGGTCGCCATCACCGGCGCGGCCTTGAGGCTGGGTACCCCGGTGACGATGGCGGCATTGCCTTCGATGGCGATGTTGGCGCCCATGCGCACCATCTCGTGAACGTGCATGAAGCGGTTCTCGAAGATGGTTTCCACCACGGTACCGGTGCCTTCGGCGACGGCGTTCATGGAGATGAACTGGGCCTGCATGTCGGTGGGGAACGCCGGATAGGGCGCCGTACGGATGTTCACCGCACGGGGACGATTGCCCTTCATGTCCAGCTCGATCCAGTTGCTGCCGGTGGAGAGGTGGGCACCCGCCTCTTCCAGCTTGGCCAGCACGGCTTCGAGGATGGTCGGATCGGTATCCTTGAGCTTGACGCGACCGCGGGTAGCGGCGGCGGCGACCAGGTAGCTGCCGGTCTCGATGCGGTCGGGCAGCACCGAGTAGGTGGCGCCACCCAGGCGCTCGACGCCTTCCACGGTGATGGTATCGGTACCGGCACCCTTGATGTTGGCACCCATGGCGATCAGGCAGTTGGCCAGATCCACCACCTCGGGTTCCCGGGCGGCGTTCTGGATGACGCTGCGGCCCTTGGCCAGGGTGGCGGCCATCAGCACGTTCTCGGTACCGGTCACGCTGACGGTATCGAAATAGTAGTGGGCACCGCGCAGACCGCCGGCCGGCGCCTTGGCCTTGATGTAGCCGCCTTCGACGGTGATCTTGGCACCCATGGCTTCCAGACCGCGCAGATGCAGGTCGACCGGGCGCGAGCCGATGGCGCAGCCACCGGGCAAGGCAACTTCCGCTTCACCGAAGCGGGCAACCATCGGCCCCAGCACCAGGATGGAGGCGCGCATGGTCTTGACCAGTTCGTAGGGCGCGACCAGCGTCTTGATGCTGGAGGCATCCACCTCGACGTTGAGCTTCTCGCCGATGATGGGCTGCACGCCCATGCGACCGAACAGCTCGATCATGGTGGTGATGTCGTGCAGGTGCGGCAGGTTGGCGATGGTCACCGGCGTATCGGCGAGCAGGGTCGCGGCCAGGATCGGCAGGGCGGAGTTCTTGGCTCCGGAAATGCGAATTTCACCGTTCAGGCTATTGCCGCCGGTAATGATCAGTTTGTCCATAACGAGTTCTCGGCGCCGCGAATCAGGCGCGTTCGGCCCAGGCGGCACGGGTGAAGAATTTCATGGTGACAGCGTGGATGCTGCCATCGGCGATCTGCGGCTGGAGATGAGAGTAGACCTGCTGCTGACGCTTGACCGGGCTGAGGGCCTGGAGCTCGTCGCTGATCAGGTAGAGCTGGAAGTTGCAGCCCTCACCTTCCACTTCCACCTGGGTATCGGCCAGTTTCGCCTCCAGGAGGCTTTTGACTTCTTGGGCCTGCATGGCGGCACCTCGGCAATCTAGTACAGCCGGCGATCATACAAAAAAACCGGCGGTACGGCGACTGCGATGACCGCTAGGCGTGAGCCTGGTCTGCCAGGGGCAACAACTCCAAGGCATTCGAGACGTCGGCGATCTGCCGTAGCTCGGAGGGCAGGCTGGCGATGGTGAGCGGACGCCCGGCAGCCTGGGCATCGCGCAGCCAGGCCAGCAGCAGCGCCAAGCCGGCGCTGTTGGAGCGTTCGACGCCAGCGCAGTCCAGCAGCAGCGGACCGCTGCCCTGGCCAATCAGCGCCCGACCTTGCTCGCGCAAGGTCGGCACATTGGCGTGGTCGAGCACGCCCGACAATTGCAGCCGGGCGCCCTCGCCGGAGATGGCAGCGCGACTCACGAGCCGACCTTGGCCTTCTGGGCCTCGGGCGAATCCTTGGCCTTGGCCACGGTGCCCGCCCAGTTGTCGATGGTCTTGTTCAGATCGCCGTTGTTGTCCTGCATCGCCTGGGCGAACTGATCGCGGAACAGCTTGCCGAGGTTCAGGCCATTGATGATGACATTGCGGACCTTCCAGTCGTCACCCTGCTTGACCATGGTGTATTGCACCGGGTAGACGGCGCCATTGTTGCCCCTGACCTCCATGCCCACACTGGTGCGATCAGGACCATCGGACGGACCTTCGGGCAGGACGCGGATACCCTGGTTGTTGTATTCCAGCAGGGCATTGCCATAGAACTGCATCAGGCTGCGCTTGAAGTTTTCCTGGAAGCGGGCCATCTGCTCGGGGGTGGCGCTACGGCTGTAACGCACGGTCATGATGCTGCGCGAGATGCCTTCTGCATCCACCACCGGCCCGAGAATGCTGTTCAGCGATTCGTAGAAGGCTTCTGGATTACTGCGATACGTGTCCCGATTGGCCTGGAGATCCGACAGCAAGGTATTGGTGGTCTGCTGGATCACGTCGTAGGCCGAGGGCGCTGCCTGGGAGACCAGGGGCAACAGGGCCAGGATCGCGATCACTCCGTGACGAATTAGCTTGAGCATGGAAAAGCCTCGCATCATTTGTTTGCGGAAGAGTCTTTATTGACCGAATTGAGCAGGAATTTGCCGATCAGATCCTCGAGAACCAGCGAAGATTGTGTATCTCGAATGGTCGAGCCTTCCTTGAGCACCTGTTCGTCGCCACCGACGCTGATGCCGATGTACTTCTCGCCGAGCAGGCCAGCGGTCAGGATGGAGGCGATGGAGTCGGTCGGCAGGTTGTCCACCTGCTTGTCGATTTGCATGGTGACCCGCGCGCGGTAGCTGTTGCGGTCGAGATCGATGGCGGTGACCTTACCGATGGTCACGCCCGACATCGTCACCCGCGATCTCACCGTCAGACCGGCGATGTTGTCGAAATAGGCATAGACCTTGTAGGTATCGCGATGGTCGCTCATCGTCAGACCGCTTACCCGCAGCGCCAGCAACAGCAGCGCGAGCACGCCGGCCAGCAGGAAGAGTCCGACACCGATTTCCTGGGTGCGGGTTTGCATCAGAGATCTCCAAACATCAGGGCGGTAAGAATGAAGTCGAGGCCAAGCACGGCGAGCGACGCATAGACGACGGTACGGGTGGTGGCGCGACCGATGCCTTCGGACGTTGGCTCGCAGTCGTACCCCTGGAAGACGGCGACCCAGGTCACCACGAAGGCGAACACCAGGCTCTTGATCACGCCATTGAGCACGTCGCTGAGCATCACGCTGTGCTGCATGGTGGCCCAGAAGGAGCCGTCATAGACGCCGAGCCAGTCGATGGCGACCATGGCCGCGCCCCAGATACCCACCACGCTGAACATGGCGGCCAGCAGCGGCATGGAAATGAAGCCGGCCCAGAAGCGCGGCGCGACGATGTACTTGAGCGGGTCCACGCCGATCATTTCCAGGCTGGACAACTGCTCGGTGGACTTCATGTTGCCGATCTCGGCGGTCAGGGCGGACCCCGCGCGACCGGCGAACAGCAGCGCGGTCACCACGGGGCCGAGCTCGCGCAGCAGCGTCAGGGCGACCATCTGCCCCACGGCCTGCTCGGAGCCATACTTGACCAGGATGTTGTAGCCCTGCAGGGCGATCACCATACCGATGAAGAAACCCGAGACCACGATGATCGGCAGCGACAGCACGCCTACCGAATAGAGCTGCTTGCCCAGCAGTTGCAGGCCGCTGCCCACGCCACCGCGGCCGAACACCGCCAGCACCAGCACGATCACCGAGCGACCGATGGCCGCCACGACGTCCAGCCCGGCCCGGCCCAGCCGACGAATCCGCTCCACGGCGGAAACCTTACGCATCAGTGTTTCCCCAGCAAGGCATCGCGCAGATCCGGCGCGGCGAAGTGGAAGGGTACCGGGCCATCGGGAATGCCCTGCATGAACTGGCGTACCCGCGGATCCGGCGACTCGCGCAATTCCTTCGGCGTGCCCTGCCCCAGCACCTTGGTATCGCCCACTACATAGAGGTAGTCGGCGATGCTGGCTGTCTCGGCCAGATCATGGGAAACCACGATACTGGTCAGGCCCAGGGCCTGGTTGAGCAGGCGGATCAGCCGCACCAGCACGCCCATGGCAATGGGGTCCTGACCGACGAAGGGTTCGTCGTACATGAGGATCTGCGGATCCAGGGCGATGGCGCGCGCCAGGGCGACTCGCCGCTTCATGCCGCCGGACAGTTCATCCGGCATCAATTCGACGGCGCCACGCAAACCCACCGCCTGCAACTTGAGCAGGACGATGTCGCGAATCATCTCTTCGGGCAACTTGGTATGTACCCGCAGCGGAAAGGCCACGTTCTCGAAGACATCGAGATCGGTGAACAGGGCGCCACTCTGGAACAGCACGCCCATCTGCCGACGCATCTCGAACAGCTCGCCACGGGACAACTGCGGCAGATTGGCGCCATTGACCCAGATCTCGCCGGCGCTCGGCCGCAGCTGGGCGGCGATCAGCCGCAACAGGGTGGTCTTGCCGCTTCCAGACGGCCCCATGATCCCGGTGACCTTGCCACGCGGGATGCGAATGTCGACCTGGTCATAGATCAGACGCGTACCGCGCTTGAAGGAAACGCCCTTCAACTCCACGGCATACGGGCTATCGACGGCCATCGAAACTCCTAAGATTCAACTCTGTGCAGGGAGACGCCGCTCCGCCGCGTCAGGGCACGCGACTCTTGCGCTCAACAGCCCTTGCAAAAGGGCGGCACTATATCATCCGTTGCCGATGAGACGTCTGACCTACGGGTGACGTTGCTGAGTGTCGCGGCTTTGCGCATATAATTTCCGATTGTCCTGCCACCTGCCTTCTGACCCATGTCCGACACAATAGATTTCATCGCCTCCGCCAGGCGTACCATAGAGGTAGAGCAAACGGCGGTGGCCGCCCTGGGCGAACGCGTCGATGCCAGCTTCTCCGAGGCCTGTCGCCTGCTGCTGAATTGCCGCGGGCGCATCGTCGTATTGGGCATGGGCAAGTCCGGCCATGTCGGCAACAAGATCGCCGCCACCCTGGCCAGTACCGGCAGTCCGGCCTTCTTCGTTCACCCGGCCGAGGCCAGCCACGGCGACATGGGCATGATCACCCGGGATGACGTCATCATCGCCATCTCCCAGTCGGGCACCTCGAGCGAGATCCTCACCCTGCTGCCGCTGATCAAGCGCCTGGGCGTGCCGCTGATCAGCTTCGCCGGCAATGCCGCCTCGCCCCTGGCGAAGGCCGCAGACGTCAATCTGGATACCAGCGTCGAAACCGAAGCCTGCCCGCTCAACCTGGCACCGACCTCCTCCACCACCGTCGCCCTCGTCCTGGGCGATGCCCTGGCCATCGCCCTGCTGGAGGCACGCGGCTTCACCGCCGAGGATTTCGCCTTCTCCCATCCGGGCGGCGCCCTGGGGCGGCGTCTGCTGCTCAAGGTGGAGAACGTCATGCACGCCGGTGACGACCTGCCCCGCGTGAGCGAAGACACCCTGGTGTCCGATGCCCTGCTGGAGATGTCGCGCAAGGGCCTGGGCATGACCAGCGTGCTGGCCGCCGATGGCCGCCTGGCCGGCATCTTCACCGACGGCGATCTGCGCCGAGCCCTGGATCGCGGGATAGATGTGCGGACGACCCCCATCGCAACCGTCATGACCCGCGGCGGTCGAACTGCCAAGGCCCAGATGCTCGCCGCAGAAGCGCTCAAGATCATGGAAGAGCACAAGATCAATGCCCTGGTGGTGGTCGACGAGGCACAGCGGCCGCTCGGCGCCCTCAACATGGGTGACCTGCTGCGCGCCGGGGTGCTGTAGGCCGGGTTATACTGGTCGGCTCGTGTACCGCGAAAAACGTCTTCAACCCGCCGCCACCCAGTGCGGCCTGACACAGGTAGCCTCATGTTTGGCAGTTTGCGCCGCCCCGTGCTGTTGGTCCTGATCGCCGCCGCGCTCATCGCGATCGGCTACTGGAACATCCTGCCGCAGCGCTTCGTCGACGCTCCGGCAACGGCTCAGCAAGACAGCGCCATCGATGGCTATGCCCTCAATACCCGGACGATTCAGTATCGCCTGGACGGCAAGATTCAGTACGAACTCACCGCGGAGCGCAGCGAGCACGTCAAGGCCACCGATGTCACCCTGGTGACCCGACCCGACATGCTGGCCTTTCGTGGCACTGAATTTCCTTGGCACATCCGTAGTGCCCGGGCCGAAGTCGCCCCCGGCGGTAGCCAAGCAGAGCTGATCGATGACGTGCGCGTGGAACGGACCGACGAGCGCGGCCGCCCGGTGGTGCTGACCACCACTCGTATGACCGTCTTTCCCGACAAACAATATGCGCAAACCGAGCAAGCCGTTAGAATCGACGCTGCCAATGGGGTGACGACGGCCAAAGGCATGAAAGCGTATCTAGAAGACGGCAGAATGCTCCTGCTGTCCAACGTAAGAGGCCAGTATGAGGTTCGTTAAAACCCTCCCCTTTCTGTTCACCCTTGGCGCCACCTTGAGTAGTGCTGCGGCCTGGGCATTGCCGACCGATCGCACCCAGCCGATCCGCGTGCAGGCCGACAGCGCCGAGCTCGATGACAAGCAGGGCGTGGCCGTGTACCGCGGCGACGTGGTCATCACCCAAGGCAGCATGAAGATCACCGGCAATACCGTGACCTTGACCCAGGACAACCAGGGCAACATCAAGGTCGCAACCGCGGTGGGCAAGCCGGCCTATTTCGAGCAGCGCCCCGCGCCGGACAAGGACATCGTCAAGGCCTACGCCCTGACCATCCAATATTTCGCCCAGGAAAATCGCATCATCCTGATCGACCAGGCCAAGGTGATCCAGCAGGGCAATACCTTCGAAGGCGAGAAGATCGTCTACGACACCCAGCGCCAGATCGTCAACGCCGGTCGCGCCAACGGCAGCAAGATCACCACGCCGCGACCACGCATCGACATGGTCATCCAGCCCAAGGATCAGCAGCAGTCGGGGCAGGGACAATGACGGTTACGCTCAAAGCCCAGCATCTGGCCAAGAGCTACAAGGGTCGTCAGGTCGTTCGCGACGTCAGCGTCAGCATCGACAGCGGCCAGATCGTCGGCCTGCTCGGCCCGAACGGTGCCGGCAAGACCACCTGTTTCTACATGATCGTCGGCCTGGTCAAGGCCGATCAGGGTCGCGTCCTGATCGACGATGAGGACGTCACCGCCCTGCCCATGCACGGCCGCGCTCGCGCCGGCATCGGCTATCTGCCGCAGGAAGCCTCGATCTTCCGCAAGCTGACCGTGGCCGACAACATCCTCGCCATCCTGGAAACCCGCAAGGATCTGGACAAGGCCGGCCGATTGCGTGAGCTGGAAAGCCTGCTGCAGGAATTCCACATCACGCATATCCGCGACAATCGCGGCATGAGCCTGTCGGGTGGTGAGCGCCGCCGCGTCGAGATCGCCCGCGCCCTGGCCACCGCACCCAAGTTCATCCTGCTCGATGAACCCTTTGCCGGTGTGGACCCCATCTCGGTGGGCGACATCAAGCAGATCATCCGCCACCTCAAGGCCAAGGGCATCGGTGTACTCATCACCGACCACAACGTGCGGGAAACCCTGACCATTTGCGAGACGGCCTATATCGTCAACGACGGCCAACTCATCGCCGAAGGTACCGCCGAGGAAGTCCTCGCCAATGACCTGGTGAAGGAAGTCTACCTGGGCCACGAATTCCGCCTCTAGGCAAACCTGGGGAAACAAGGCATATAATTTGCTAACGCTCGCAGGTTTCGCGAGGTTCGGTGGCGCTGTTCGCGTCGGTAGACAAGGTGTAATTCCGCAGCCATGAAACCATCGCTAGTCCTCAAGATGGGCCAGCAGCTGACGATGACGCCGCAGCTGCAACAAGCCATTCGTTTACTCCAACTTTCCACGCTCGATCTGCAGCAGGAAATCCAGGAAGCCCTGGAATCCAATCCCATGCTCGAACGTCAGGAAGAAGGCGAAGACTTCGACCACAGCGAGCCCTTGAGCGACGGCGACGAGCTAGCCAACCCTGGTAGCGCCGAAATCAACTTCAAGGAGACGTCGGTCGCCACCAACGAGATGGCCGATGAGCCCTCCGATTGGAGCGAGCGCATTCCCAGCGAATTGCCGGTCGATACCGCCTGGGAAGACATCTACCAGACCAGCGCCAGCAGCCTGCCCAGCAACGATGACGACGAGTGGGACTTCACCACCCGTACCTCGGCCGGCGAGAGCCTGCAGACCCATCTATTGTGGCAGCTTAACCTCGCGCCCATGTCGGACCTCGACCGCCTGATCGCGCTGGCCATCATCGACGGCATCGACACCGATGGCTACCTGCAGGAAAGCCTCGAAGACATCCATGCCTCCCTCGATCCGGAGCTGGAAGTGGATCTCGACGAGGTCGAGGTGGTGCTCAGGCGGGTCCAGCAGTTCGAGCCGGCCGGTGTCGCCGCACGCAACCTGCGTGAATGCCTGCTGATCCAGCTGGCCCAATTGCCGGCCACCCTCCCCCTGCTCGGCGAGGCCAAGCGCCTGGTCAGCGACTACCTCGATCTGCTCGGCAGCCGCGACTACGCGCAGCTGATGCGCCGCATGAAGATCAAGGAAGAGGAACTCAAGCCCGTCATCGAACTGATCCAGACGCTGCACCCGCGTCCCGGCTCCCAGATCGAGTCCGGCGAGGCCGAATACGTGGTGCCGGACGTCCTGGTCCGCAAGCACAACGAGCGCTGGCTGGTGGAGCTCAACCAGGAAGCGGTGCCGCGACTGCGGGTGAATCCCCAGTACGCCGGCTTCGTCAAGCGCGCCGACAGCAGCGCCGACAATACCTACATGCGCAACCAGCTGCAGGAAGCCCGCTGGTTCATCAAGAGCCTGCAGAGCCGCAACGAGACCCTGATGAAGGTGGCGACCCAGATCGTCGAGCACCAGCGCGGTTTCCTCGAATACGGCGAAGAGGCGATGAAGCCGTTGGTCCTGCACGACATCGCCGAGGCGGTGGGCATGCACGAGTCGACCATCTCGCGGGTAACCACCCAGAAATTCATGCACACCCCGCGTGGCATCTACGAACTCAAGTATTTCTTCTCCAGCCACGTCAGTACCGCCGAGGGTGGCGAATGCTCCTCCACCGCGATCCGCGCGATCATCAAGAAATTGGTGGCGGCGGAAAACGCGAAAAAGCCGTTGAGTGACAGCAAGATCGCTGGTTTACTGGAATCGCAAGGTATACAAGTCGCTCGTCGCACGGTGGCTAAGTATCGGGAATCCTTGGGGATCGCTCCATCCAGCGAACGCAAGCGTCTGGTCTGACGTCCCCCGGTCGCGACCGTGCCTCGTTCGCCCCTTGTCATGTCGGCGAGTAGCTTCGCCGATCGCAGCCCGGCAATAAGGAGAAGCGGTATGCAAGTCAACATCAGCGGCCATCAGCTCGAAGTAACAGAAGCCCTGCGTGACTACATCGGCGAGAAACTCGCCCGCCTCGAACGTCATTTCGACCGTATTACCAACGTCCAGGTCATTCTCGAAGTAGACAAGCTCAAGCACAAAGCCGAAGCCACCCTGCACGTCGCCGGTGCCTCGGTAGTCGCCAATGCCGAGCACGACGACATGTATGCCGCCATCGATCTCCTGGCCGACAAGCTCGACCGCCAACTGATTAAACACAAGGAAAAATCGATCGAACGCCAGCAGGGCGTCGGCGTCCGCTGAGGTTTCGATCGCCGCTTTATGATCAGACTCGAAAACATCCTGACCCCCGGCCGCACCCAGACGGGTGCGCCGGGAGGCAGCAAAGCCGCCGTACTGGAACGCATCGCCGAGTTGGCCGCGCAGGAACTGCCCGGCCACGACGCGGGGCACATCTACGAATGCCTGATGGCGCGCGAGCGCCTAGGTTCCACCGGCTTCGGCAACGGCATCGCCATCCCCCACTGCCGTCTGGCAGGCTTGCAACAGCCGTTGTGCGTCTTGTTCCATCTGCAACACCCAGTGGATTTCGATTCCCTGGATGGCGCCCCCGTGGATCTGGTGTTCGTCCTGCTGGTACCCGAGGCGGCCACCGAGCAGCACCTCACGCTGCTGCGCCAGATCGCCGGTATCCTGGACCGGGCGGACATCCGTGATCGGCTACGCAAGGCCAAGGACAACCAGGCGCTCTACCAGATTGTCGTCGAGGCCCAGAGCGGACACTGACATGCACCTCATCATCGTGAGCGGACGTTCCGGGTCGGGCAAGAGTACGGCGCTCAACGTGCTTGAGGACAATGGCTTCTATTGCATCGACAACCTGCCGGCGAGCCTGCTGCCCGATCTCGCTCAGCATGCCCTGACCGACATGGAGCGGCCGCAACCCAAGGTCGCCCTGTCCATCGATGCGCGCAACCTGCCCAGCCAGCTGCAGCGCTTTCCCGAATTGCTCGAACAGGTACGCAGCCGCAATATCCGCTGCGATATCCTCTATCTGGACGCCGATGACCAGACGCTGCTCAAGCGCTTTTCCGAGACGCGTCGTCGGCATCCGCTGTCCAACCAGGAGAGATCCCTGGCGGAAGCCATCCAGGACGAGCAACTCCTGTTGTCGCCTATCGCCGACCTGTCCGACCTGAAGATCGACACCACCCACCTGAATCTCTACCAGTTGCGCGACATGCTCAAGTTGCGCCTGCTGAATGCGCCGGAGCCCGGTACCGCCTATCTGGTGGAATCCTTTGGCTTCAAGCGTGGCATTCCAGTGGACGCGGACATGGTGTTCGATGTGCGCTTCCTGCCCAATCCCTACTGGAAACCAGAACTGCGCGACTTTTCCGGACTCGATGTCCCGGTAAGGGAGTATCTCGAGCAACAGCCCGAGGTAGAGACCCTGTACAATGACATCCGCGATTATCTGGTGAAGTGGTTGCCGCGCTTTGCGGCCAACAACAGGTCCTATGTGACCGTTGCCATTGGCTGTACCGGTGGTCACCACCGCTCGGTCTACCTGGCCGACCGCCTCGGTCGCGAACTCAAAGACCTGCTCAAGAACGTCCAGATCCGTCACCGCGATCTCTGACGCCCGTTTTTCGCTTCCACAAGGACAGACTCAATGCCTGCCCAACAGATCACCATCATCAACAAGCTGGGCCTGCACGCCCGAGCGGCGGCCAAATTCGTCGGCGTGGCCGGACGCTATCCCGCCAGCGTACGGGTGGGCCGCAGTGGCGAGCCGCCGGTGGATGGCAAGAGCATCATGGCGGTCATGATGCTGGCCGCCGGCAAGGGTACGGTACTGCAACTGGAGACCGAGGGTGAGCAAAGCGACGAAGCCATGCGTGCTTTGGTCGAGCTGATCAACAACTATTTCGACGAAGGTGAATGACCGGCGCCCGCTCGCTTACCTCATGAAAAAAGCCGCCCTAGGGCTAATGCCAGTCAGTTAAGCCTGACTGGCATTTTTCTTTCTGGTCGGATACTTCGAAGGCTTGGGCTTGATGACCCGCGGATAGGCACGGTAATCGCGCCTATGCGGCAGCACGAAATGCGGTGCCAAAGCATGCAGGTCGGCGAG
>NZ_SULM01000016.1 GCF_005250615.1 Pseudomonas rhizoryzae
GCGTAGCAGCTCTCTTTGTTCTGCTTCATCGAGCACGATGGGGGCGGCAGGACGACCTGTTCTCATAGCTGACTCCTGTGTCGGAACACTGAATCTCCACAAGCTTAGACCATCAATATATGAGCCTTATTTATGAAACACCACACTAGGTTCTGTACGAAAAGTCGCCGAGCGACGGTCAGGCGAGGCGAAAAAGGCTGAGGAAGCGGAGTTTACGAGCGTTAAATGAGCATTCCGAAGCCTTTTTCAACGAAGCATCACCGAGCGCAGGCATTTTTCGTACAGAACCTAGGTCCGCTTTCGCTCAAGCAAGGCCTCCAGCGCCGCCAGATCCTCTTGCTGCTTGGCGAGGCGGGTGAGCTGATGGTTCACCCAGCGGCTGTTCGACTCGACGTTGCGTCGACGGCGTTCGACCTCGCGCTCCAACTCGAGCAAGGGTTTCTGCTCCATCATCTCTAGGTCGGGACTGCGGTAGGGCATTGCATGCATCCTTGCATGGGGGTGATGTAAGTCAAACTAGCGTACCCCATCGAGTTTCATTAGCTATCGCGATAGCTGGCTTTCAGACGAAACGTTTCATCAAGCCCCGATAGCAACCTGGCTTCCAGTGCCGGCCTATCGAAGAAAAGAGGCACCAGCCCCTCGTCCTGACGGGGCTCGGTCCCTCTAGAATGACTGTTCGTCGGGGCTGTAGCCGCAGCTCCTGCCTCCGCTGAACGGTTCGCTACCCTCTGTTCGATCCAAGCGTGAGCACTTGCAGAGGGTGCGACCGGGCAACCTTGAATGACTAGTTGTCCTGCCAAGGCGCTATAGGTCTGCAGCGCCGCGGCTTCCAAGGTTGCCGAGCGGTATCTAGCCCGCCAGCAGCTTGATGAACTCGCGGTTGAAAGCTGGGATGTCGTCCGGCTTGCGGCTGCTCACCAGTTGGCCATCGACGATGACTTCCTGATCCTTCCAGGTGGCGCCGGCATTCTGCAGATCGTCGGTCAGCGATGGCCAACTGGTCAGGGTCTTGCCCTGCACCAAGCCGGCGGAAATCAGCAGCCAGGCGCCGTGGCAGATGACGGCGACTGGCTTGCCCGCGTCGGCGATCTCCTTGGCCAACTGTTGGGCCTTGGCATCGGTACGGATGGTATCGGCGTTGACCACGCCGCCGGGCAACAGCACGGCATCGTAGTCACCGGCGTTGGCGGCGTCGAAGGTCAGGTCGACCGGAAAGCTGTCGGCCGGGTCGGTGTGGTTCCAGCCCTGTACCTGACCAGCTTCGGCGGAAATGATGTGGGTCTGGGCACCCGCCTGTTCCAACGCCTGTTTAGGGCCGGTGAGCTCGGCCTGTTCGAAGCCATCGGTGACCAGGATGGCGATTTTCTTGCCGTTCAGGGATGCAGCCATGATGCAGAAACCTCGTGTGGAATTCGGGTGGGACTAGCCTTTTGCCAGCGCTCATAGATCCGGCTCATGCAGGCCATACGAAGTTCCTTCGTCGCGCCCGATGGCATCCCCAAGCGGCCCGGAGTAAATTTGCGACATTCATCGCAGAGTAGTCTCCATGTCCCAAGCTTCCCCGCAGCTGACCGAGGAGCAGATCCGCCAGGCTCTGCAAGGCATCAGCATTCCTCCGCAGCCGCAGATCATGGTGGATCTGCAACTCGAACAGATCATGCCCAACCCCGATCTCATGGTCATCGCCCGCCTGATCGGTCAAGATCCGGGGTTGTCCGGCGCCTTGCTCAAGCTGGTCAACTCGCCGTACTTCGGCCTGAGCAACCGGGTGACCTCCATCCAGCGGGCGGTCAATCTGCTGGGCAGCAAGTCAGTGATCAATCTGATCAACGCCCAGTCGATCAAGGGTGAACTCAGCGACGAGACCATCGTCACCCTCAACCGCTTCTGGGACACCGCCCAGGACGTGGCCGAGACCTGCCTGAGCCTGGCCAAGAAAACCGGTTACCCGACGCCCGACGAGGCCTATGCCCTGGGCCTGTTCCACAATTGCGGCATTCCGCTGATGCTCAAGCGCTTCCCCAACTACATGGCGGTGTTGGAAGAGGCCTATGCCAGCGTGAACGAGCAGGTGCGGGTGGTGGACGTGGAGAACCGCCTGTACAACACCAACCATGCCGTGGTGGGCTACTTCATTTCCCGCTCCTGGCGTTTGCCGGAGCATGTCGGCCAGGCCATCGCCAATCATCACAACGCCCAATCGGTGTTCGAAGAGGGTGCCACCACCGACATCCAGATCAAGAATCTGCTGGCGCTGCTGAAGATGGCCGAGCACATCTGCGGTTGCTATCGCGCCCTCGGCGGCCAGGACGAGGATCATGAGTGGACGGCCATCGCCTCCCGGGTGCTCGATCATGTCGGCTTGTCCGAGTACGACTTCGAGTCGCTTCAAGAGACCATCCTTGAAATGGGCAGCGGTCGGATCAATTACTAGATTTGGTTAAAAGGGCCTGCGCTCGGCCATGCGGCGTTGAAAACCAGCTGGTTCGCCAGCCCGGTCGGAATGCTCATTTAGCCTTTGTAAACTCGTGCGCGAGCCCGGTCCGCTTCCTCGCTGTTTTGATTCGCTGGCGCTCACCCTTCGGGCCAGCCCTTGGCTGTTACTCCCGTTGGTCGTTGCGGCTTGCCTGACCTTCGCTCGGCGCCTTTTAAGCCAAATCTCTGGAATAAGCCTCCTGGATCCCCATGCCCGAATTACCTGAAGTCGAAACCACTCGCCGGGGCATTGAGCCCCATGTCGTCGGTCAGCGTGTGCGTCGGGTTATCGTCCGTGACGCCCGCCTGCGCTGGCCGGTGCCCGAGGATCTGGATGTGCGCCTCTCCGGCCAGCGCATCGAGGCCGTGGAGCGGCGCGCCAAGTACCTGCTGATCCGCGCCGAGAGCGGCACCCTGATCGGCCACCTGGGCATGTCCGGCAGTCTGAGGTTGGTCCCGGCGGACCAGCCGCCGGCCAAGCACGAGCATGTCGACATCGAGCTGGAATCCGGTCTGTCGCTGCGCTACACCGATCCCCGGCGTTTCGGCGCCTTGCTCTGGACCCAGGACCCCCATGCCCACGTGCTGCTCAGCAAGCTGGGCCCCGAGCCCCTGACCGATGCCTTCGACGGCGGTCGACTGTTCGAGCTGTCACGCGGGCGCAGCATGGCGGTCAAGCCCTTCATCATGGACAACGCCGTGGTGGTGGGGGTGGGCAACATCTACGCCGCCGAGGCGCTGTTCGCCGCCGGTATCGATCCCCGCCGCGCCGCCGGCAGCATATCCCGGGCGCGTTACGATCGCCTGGCCGAGGAGATCAAGAAGGTGCTGGCGCGCTCCATCGAAAGCGGCGGTACCACCCTGCGCGACTTCATCGGCGGCGACGGGGCACCGGGTTATTTCAAGCAGGAGTTGTTCGTCTACGGCCGCAAGGGCGAATTCTGCAAGCTCTGCGGGACGGGACTCAAGGAGATCCGCCTCGGCCAGCGCGCCAGCGTCTATTGCGGAAAATGCCAGCGATGAAGGCGCTGACCGGGCTGGCACTGTTGACGCTGCTGAGCGGGGAGCTGGCTTGGGCCGATGCCGACAACGGCCGCAACCTGTTCCTGCGCCGCTGCCACAACTGCCATTCCGTGGGGCCCAATGCCCAGTCCGGCTTCGGCCCGCAACTCAACGACCTCTTCGGGCGCCGGGCGGGCAGCCTGCCGGGCTACGCCTATTCCGAGGCCATGCGCCAAGCTGGCTTCGCCTGGGATCGCAAGGCCCTGGAGGCTTTCTTGCGCGATCCCGAGCAGCAGGTGCCAGGCACCAAGATGAGATTCTGGGGCATCGGCGATGCCGAGGATCTACGCGACATCGCCGACTACCTGCAAACCCAGCACACCACGCCCTGATCAGTGATCGCCGCCGCCAGCCCCCGGCTTGGCCGCGAAGGGCGGCTTGGCCAGCCAGATGATCAGGAACAGGCCCATGAAGGTCCAGCCGAGCAGGGTGAAGTAGTCTATCGTCGACAGCATATAGGCCTGACTCTCCACGACCTTGTCGATCTGGGCGTAGGCGTGTTGCGACGGGCCGCCGAGCGCGTCCAGGTAATGCTGGGTAGCCGGGCTATAGGCGGTCACGTCCTCGGTCAACTGGGCATGATGGTGGATGGCGCGGCGCTGCCAGATCCAGGTGGTCAGCGAAGAGGCGAAGCTGCCACCCAGGACCCGCAGGAAGGTCGCCAGGCCGCCGCCATCGGCCAGCTCCGACGGTTTGAGGCTGGACAGCAGGATGCTGGTGGTGGGCATGAAGAACAGCGCCACGCCCAGGCCCATGAAGGTCTGCACCTCGGCGATGTGGCGATAGTCCACCTCGTTGTTGAAGGTCGCCCGCATGAAACAGGAGGCGCCGATCACCAGGAAAGACCCGCCAGCCAGCAGGCGCAGGTCGGTCTTGTGCGCGAACTTGCCCACCAGCGGCGAGAGGATCACCGGCAGGATGCCGATGGGCGCTGCGGCGAGGCCCGCCCACACCGGGGTATAGCCAAGCTGGGTCTGCAGCCATTGCGGCAGCAGCAGGTTGATGCCGAAGAAGCCCGAATAACCCAGCACCAGGGCCAGGGTGCCAAAGCTGAAATTGCGATAGCGGAACAGTCGCAGGTTGATGATGGGATGCTTGTCGGTCAGCTCCCAGATCACCAGGGCGGTCAGGGAGACGGCGGAAATGGCCGCGCCCAGGCAGATCAGGTTGGATTCGAACCAGTCCAGGTCGTTGCCCTTGTCCAGCACCACCTGCAGCACGCCGACGCCGAGCACCAGCAGGATCAAGCCCACGTAGTCGATGGGCTGGGCGACCAGTTTCTCCGGCTTCTTGCCCAGTTGGCTCCAGACCACCAGGGTAGCGAAGATGCCGATGGGCACGTTGATGAAGAAGATCCACGGCCAGCTGTAGTTGTCGGTGATCCAGCCACCGGCGATGGGGCCGATGATGGGCGCTACCACCGTCACCATGGCCAGCAGCGCCAGGGCCATGCCACGTTTGGCCGCCGGGAAGATCGCCAGCAACAGCGTTTGGGCCATGGGGTAGAGCGGGCCGGCGACGAAGCCCTGCATGGCGCGGAATACCACCAGTTCGGGCATGGAGGTGGCGATGCCGCAGAGGAAGGAGGTGATGACGAACAGCACCACGGCGGCCATGAACAGCTTGACCTCGCCGAAGCGGCGCGCCATCCAGCCGGTCAGGGGCAGGGCGATGGCGTTGCTCACGGCGAAGGCGGTGATGACCCAGGTGCCCTGTTCCTGACTGACCCCGAGGTTGCCGGAAATGGTGGTCAGGGCGACGTTGGCGATGGTGGTGTCGAGCACCTGCATGAAGGTGGCCAGGGACAGACCCACCGTGGCGAGCACCAGGCTCGCCGGGCGAAAGGCATTATCGCTCATGACGGATTACCAGAAGGGATGGGGGCCTCTGTACGGGCCCCGCGACCTCAGCGCTTGGTGACACCGGAGGCGCGCGCCGCCGGACCGTTGTTGTGGATGATCTGCTGGATCAGTTGCTCGGCGTCGGCCAATTGGTGGTCGTAGACGTCCGTGCTGTAGCGCGGCTGCTTCGGCGTGGTGGCGGGCAGGCGGGCGCCGTCCTGGTCGTGCAGGTCGACATCGACCACCGTCGACAGGCCGATCCGCAGCGGATGCTTGTCCAGGTTGTCGTGCTCCAGGCGAATCCGTACCGGCAGGCGCTGGACGATCTTGATCCAGTTGCCGGTGGCGTTCTGCGCCGGCAGCAGCGAGAAGGCGCTGCCGGTACCCACGCCGAGGCTTTCCACGGTGCCGCGGTAGCGGACGTCGTCGCCATAGAAGTCGGAATGGATTTCCACCGGTTGGCCGATGCGCATCTCGGCGAGTTGGGTCTCCTTGAAGTTGGCATCGATCCAGATCTGGTCCAGGGGTACCACCGCCATCAGCGCAGCGCCAGGCTGCACCATGCTGCCGACCTGCACCGAGCGCTTGGCGATATAGCCGCTCACCGGGGCCAGTAGCTTGGTGCGGACATGGTTGAGGTAGGCCTGGCGCAACTGGGCGGCGGCGGCCTTGACGTCCGGGTGGGAGGCGATCTGGGTGTCGTCCACCAGGGCCTTGTTGGTATCCAGTTGCTGCTGGGCGGAGGTCAGGGAGCTCTCGGCGGCGGCCAGGGTGTCACGGGCGTGGGCCAGTTCCTCCTGGGAGATGGCACCGCCACTGGCCAGTTTCTGCCGGCGGGCGTAGTCGGCACGGGCGCGCTCGACCTCGACCTTGCGCGCGGCGACCTGAGCCTTGTAGCCGTCCACGTTGCTGTAGAGACCGCGCACCTTGCGCACGGTCTGGGCCAGGTTGGCCTCGGCGCTCTGCTCGGCGATGGCGGTGTCGTTGGGGTCGAGTTCCACCAGGACATCGCCTTCGTGCACGAAATCGCCATCGTCGACGGCGATGCGGGTCACGATGCCGGCCACCTGGGGGGTGAGCTGCACCAGGTTGCCATTGACGTAGGCATCGTCGGTGCTGGCATGGAAGCGGCCATAGAAGAGGTGGTAGCAGTAGACGCCCACCCCGGCCAGGATCACCACCAGCAGCAGGAGCAGCAGGAAGAGTTTGCGTTTGCCGGAGCCCTTGTTCGGCTGCTCCTGGGCGTTGTCTTGAGCGGTTGTGGCGGAATCGGCCATGGTCGCGATCTCGGTATCAGTGTGAGGTTGCGGCGGCGGGCGCCGGCGGCAATTTGGACGGTTGGAAGCCGCCACCCAGGGCTTGCATCAGCAGTACGCCGCTGTCGATGCGATCGGCCTGGAGGCTGGCGAGCTGGCGGTCGGCCTGCAGCAGTTGTTGCTCGACGGTCAGGGCGTCGAGGTAGTTGCCGATGCCGGCGCCATAGCGCTGCATGGCGATGTCGAAGGAGCTCTTGGCGATGTCGCGCGCCCGCTGCTGATCGACCAGTTGCTGCTCCAGCGACCGCTGGCGGGTGATGGCGTCGGCGATGTCGCCCAGGGCCTGGACCAGGGTCTGGTTGTACTGGGCTACGGCCAGGTCGTAGTCGGCGTCCCGGCTGGCCAGGTCCGCCCGCCGGCGACCGCCATCGAAGATCGGCAACGACAGCGCCGGCCCTACGTTGAAGAAGCGCGCCGGACCACCGAACAGGGCATCGCCGAGGATGGCCTTGCTACCGGCGGCTACCGTCAGGTTCAGGTTGGGATAGAAGTTGGTCTTGCTCGCGGCGATGTCCTTGCGCGCGGCTTCCACCCGCCAGCGGGCGGCGATCAGGTCCGGTCGCCGACCCACCAGCTCGGCGGGCAACTGGGCCGGCAGATTTACCGCAGCGGGGGCGATCAACTTGGGCCGCGGGATCTCGGCACCGCGATCGGGGCCCTTGCCCAGCAGCACGGCGAGACGGATCTGGGCGCTGCGCACCTGCTGCTCGGCGGCGGTATGGGCCGAGGCGGAGCTGGCTTCCAGGCTCTGGGTCTGCTGCAACTGATAGTCGCTATCGAGGCCGGCGCTGACCCGACGCTGGGCCAGGTCGAGCATGCCACGGGTACGTTCCAGATCCTGCTGGGCCACGTCCAGGTTGGTGTAGGCCAGGCCGAGCTGGTTATAGGCGCGGGTCACATCGGCCGCCAGGGTCAGGCGGGCGGCCTGGCGATCCACCTCGCCAGCGCGGGCCCGGCCCAGGGCGGCTTCCCATGCGGCGCGCTGGCCACCCCAGAGATCGAAGCTGTAGCTGCCGCTCACATTCAACTGGCGCAGGGTGCTGTAGCGGTCGCCCTGACCGAGCGGATCGTCCGGTCGCGCCAGCCGCGAGCGAGTGACCCCAGCGTTGGCGTCGATCTGCGGCTCGCGATCGGCATCGGCGGCGAGCACCGCGGCGTCGGCCTGGCGGCTGCGGGCATCGGCTTCCTGGAGCGAGGGGCTGTCGCGCAGGGCCTCGCGGATCAGGCCATCGAGTTGCGGATCGCCCAGGCGGGTCCACCAGTCGGCACTCGGCCATTGGGCGGGCGAGAGGCGATCATTGGCGAAGGTGGCCTCACCCTTGAGGGTCGCCGGATCCACGGCGTGCCCCTGGGGGTTAAGTCCCTCGGACGACACGCAGCCTGCCAGCAGCAGGGCGGCACAGAGGGCGGTCAATGGCAGGCGAAGGGTCATGGATCAGAGCTCTCCAGAGTTCTCCGGCAACAGGCCGGAGGGGCCGAGTACGCGGCGTAGCAGGCGTTCCAGTTCATCCAGCTCCTGGCGATCCAGGCACTGGGTGAGGTCATTGAGGGCATCCACACCGATCTGCATGAGTTCGCTGCTCAGTGCCTTGCCCTGTTCGGTCAATTCCAGCCGCACCTGGCGGCGATCGCTGAGGCTGCGTACGCGGCGCAGCAGATCCTTGGCTTCGAGGCGATCGAGCATGCGGGTCATGGCGCCACTGTCGAGGGATAGGCAGCGGCTGAGTTCGGCAGGGGTATCGGTCAGATCGCGGGCGAGCAGCAGCAGCACCTTGAACTGGGCGGCGGTGATGTCGTAGGGCACCAGGTGATGATCCAGCAAGCGATCCTTGTATTGGTTCGCCAGGTGGATGAGGTGGCCAACGGAATAGCGCAGTGGAAAGTTGCTACGGTCGAAATGTGACATTGCAGTATCTGCCCAGGCAATCAAGCACATGAAGAATACTGCCTAGGCAGTGAAATATTCAGTCACCTTTGCGCAGCTGTGCATTACGCGATTTGAAACAATTGGAAATAGGTGATGGAGGACTTGTCCGCGGTCGGTGCGGACGTTGATCATGGATGCCCTTTGCTTGCCAGAGCACCCATGACCGCTTCCTTCGATCTAGACCGACTCCGCCAGACATTGGTGCCGCTGCGCCCGGACCTGCCACCGGATGTCGACCACCAGGGCTATCGCGCCTTCTATCGCCTGGCCGACAGCCTGGTACGGCCCGAGGTGAGCGTGGCCCTGGGCTGCCTGTCGGCCGGGGACTACCAGCTCGCCGTCCAAGGTTGGTGGCCGCGTGAGCCGCGGGGCAGCCTACTGATGCTGCACGGCTACTACGATCACATGGGGCTCTATGGCCATGTGGTGGACTGGGCGCTGTCGCGGCAATTGGCGGTCCTGGCCTGCGACCTGCCCGGGCATGGCTTGTCGAGCGGGGCCCGCGCCAGCATCCATGACTTCGCTGAATACCAGACCACCCTCGCGGCGCTGCTCGCCGAGGCGCGGCGCCTGCAGCTACCGCGCCCCTGGCATCTCCTTGGCCAGAGCACCGGTGGCGCCATCCTGCTGGACTATCTGCTGCGGGGAAATCCTGCCGCCGAACTGGGCGAGACGGTGCTGTTGGCACCCTTGGTGCGCCCCCACGCCTGGCGTCAGGGCCTGTGGACCTATCGCCTGGTCAAGCCCTTCATGCGGGCCTTGCCGCGACGCTTCTCGGTGAATTCCGGCGATCCGGCCTTTCTCGAATTTCTGCAACAGGACGGGTTGCAGCCGCGCGAGCTGCCCGCCCAATGGGTGGGGGCGCTGGCGCGCTGGATCCCGCAACTGGAAGCGGCGCCGCCGAGCACCCGTACGCCCCTGGTGATCCAGGGCGAGCAGGATTTCACCGTCGACTGGCGGCACAACCTCGGCGTGCTGGAGGCCAAGTTCGCTCGGCCCGAGGTGCTGCGCCTGCCCGAGGCACGCCACCACCTGGTGAACGAGACCGCGGCGCTGCGCCAGCGCTATTTTCGCTGGCTGGACGAGCGCCTGACCTGAGAACCTGTTCAAAGTCTGCTGCGCGTCGGCCAAACGGCGTTAAAAATGCCTTGTTTGTCACTAGCTCGCGAGACTTTGAACAGGTTCTAAGCGGCCTTACTGACCGCTACCCAGGCCGGCGCGCAGCGCGGCCACGGCGGCGCGGTAGTAGGCCGTGCCATTGGGCGAGCTGGCGAAGTCGGCGAACTGGGTGAGTTCGTTGTCGCTCAGGGTGCGGTAGACGTAGAGCAGGGTGTTTTCCAGGTCACCGGCGTTCATCTGCTGGATGAATCGCTGACGCTGCTGCTCGATCATGCCGCCGGATTGCTGCTGGCCCAGCAGGCCCGGCAGCATCGAACTCAGGCTGTCGGCGGCCAGCCCCGCCAGGGCCACGCTCACCTCGGCCCCCGCTTCGCGCACCGGCAGGGCGGTGGCCAGGCGCTTGGCCTGGGCGCGCCGCGCCGCACTGGCCTGCATCTGGGGTACGCCGTTGGCGTTCTTGGCCAACTGGTCGCTGCGGGTGGCGGCGATTTCCGCGGCGACCACCTTCTGGCCTACCGGCGACTGGAAGAATTGCAACGCCGGGCCCTCGGCGGGCAGGTTCTGCCGCAGGGCGGCGAGGGCGCGCTGGTCGATGGCGCCGGCGGTGTAGCGTTTGTTGCTGTTGTCCACCAGGCTCTGGTAGAGCGCCGGCGGCAGGCTGTTCTGGTAGCGCTGTTGGGCGGCTTGCAGGGCATCGCGGAAATGCCCGCGCTGTTCGGGCCAGCCTGCGGCTTGATAGAGACTGACCGCATCATCGGCCAGGGTCGGCAGGGCGACGGCGAAAAGCAGGGAAGCGAACAGAACGCGCATGGACACCTCGGGCAGCGGCGCGGAGCCGGAAAGTCCGTCATTGTCGGTAACCGCGGCCTAGCTGTCGAGGCGCTGGTCCGGGGCATTCGTCGCCTGGTCCAGACAGCCGCGCAGGAGCGGCCCACTTCTCTTACACTCGGCGTCCCGCCGGTCCTGTCCGGTTCCTCACGGTTTTCCCAATGGCTCTGCACCCCGAGCATCCCCTGCTGCAACGTATCGTCGACGATCTCGCCGAGCATGGCTGGTCGCGGCAGAGCATCTTCCTGCCGCTGGATCTCACCGCCGAACTGGCCGCCGAATGCCGCCTGCGCCATGCCCGCGGCGAACTCGAACGCGCCGGCATTGGCCGTGGCGACAGTCCGCAGATCCGCGAGGGCGTGCGCGGCGATCACATCGCCTGGCTGGAGCCGGACGATGCCCATCCGGGCGTGCAACGCTATCTGCAACTCATGGACACCCTGCGCGAAGCCTTCAATCGCAGCCTGTTCCTGGGCCTCGAGGACTACGAAAGCCACTTCGCCCTCTATCCGCCCGGCGCCTTCTATGCCCGGCATCTTGATCGTTTCCGCGACGACGACCGGCGCATGGTCTCCCTGGTGCTCTATCTCAACGACGCCTGGCTGCCGGAGCAGGGCGGCGAGTTGCGCCTCTACCTGGACGAGCAGCGCCACCAGGACGTCCTGCCCCAGGGCGGTAGCCTGGTCTGCTTCCTGTCCGGCCAACTGCCCCATGAGGTACTGCCCGCCACCCGCGAGCGACTGTCGCTGACCGGCTGGTTCCGCCGCCGTGGCGAGAATCCGCTGCAGGGTTAGGGCTACAGTGGTGTGACTACCGGAGGCACCATGGAAAAGATACTGGTGAGTCGCTGCCTGCTGGGGCATAGGGTGCGCTACGACGGCGGCGCCCATGGTCCCTTTGATCTGCTGGGGAGCTGGCAGGCGGAAGGACGCATCGTGCCCCTCTGCCCGGAAGTGGCGGGAGGCTTGCCCACACCGCGCCCGCCAGCCGAGATCCCTGGCGGCCAGGGTCGCGCCGTGCTGGATGGCCAGCTGCCGGTACTGACCGACAGCGGCGCGGACGTGACCGCCGCCTTCGTCGCTGGCGCCGAGGCCGCGCTGGACTTGGTGGCGCGCCATGGCATCCGCCTGGCGGTGCTCAAGGCGCGCAGCCCTTCGTGCGGCAATAGCGAAAACTACGACGGCAGTTTCAGTGGCACCCGGGTCGCGGGCGAAGGCGTCACGGCGGCGGCACTGAAGCGCGCGGGGGTCACCGTCTTCAACGAGACCGAACTGGCCGCGGCGCAGCGCCTGCTGGCAGAGTTGGAGGGTACTGGCTAGAGGGTATCCGGCAGGCGCCCCAGCAAGAGCTGGAAATGCGCCTTCTGCACGAAGCAGCCCTTGGGAAAGCGCCAGCCGACCAGTTCGCCGGGCCGCTTCTCAAGGTTCTGCGCGAAGACCGTGGCCCCCATGGCACGGGCCAGGGCCGCATACTCGCGCAGCGGGACCTTAACGACAGGAACATCCGGGCTGATCATGGGCGCTCTGCTGGGTGGATGGCGCAGGGTCGAAGCGACGACCGCGCGTGGGTCCACAGTTTACTCGCCAGGCTATCGGCATCCCTTAGGGGAACTTCAACTCGCCGGATGAAAAAGCTGGTCTAGTCAGCGGCCTTCGGTGTTTCCGGCAGGAACCAGTTCAGCAGCAGGGCGCACAGGCCGCCGGTGGCGACCCCCGATTCCAGCACCGCTCGCAGGCCTGCGGGGAGGTGCGCGAGGAATTCCGGCACCTGGGAGATGCCCAGGCCCAGGGCCAGGGATACGGCGATGATCAGCAGCGCGCGTCTATCCAGGTCGACGCCGGCGAGAATGTTGATCCCCGAGGCGGCCACCGCGCCGAACATCACCATGGCGGCGCCGCCGAGCACCGGCTCGGGCACCGCCTGGATGACCCCGGCCACCGCCGGAAAGAGTCCCAGCAGCACCAGAATGGCGGCGATCCACAGACCGACGTGGCGACTGGCGATGCCGGTCAGCTGGATCAGCCCGTTGTTCTGGGCGAACACCGAGCTGGGAAAGGTGTTGAACAACCCGGCCAGGAGCGAGTTGGCACCATTGACCAGCACCCCACCCTTGATCCGCTGCATCCATAGCGGTCCTTCCACCGGCTCGCGGGAGACCTTGCTGGTGGCGGTGATGTCGCCGATGGCCTCCAGCGAGGTCACCAGGTAGATCACCAGCAGCGGCACGAACAGCGACCAGGAAAAGCCCAGGCCGAAGTGCAGCGGCAGGGGCACCTGTATCCATGCGGCCTGGTGCATGCCGGTGAAATCCAGCCGACCCAGCCAGGCGGCCAGGGCATAGCCGAGCAGCAGGGCGACGACGATGGCGCTGCTGCGCAAGCCGCGGAGCGGGATACGGTTGAGCACCACGATGGTCGCCAGCACCGTGCCCGACAGCAGCAGATTCTCGCCGTTGGCGAAGGTGCCGTTGCCCAGCGCGGCGAAGCCGCCACCCATGCTGATCAGGCCGACCTTGATCAGCGTCAGGCCGATCATCAGCACCACGATGCCGGTCACCAGTGGGGTGATGAGTCTTTTGACGAAGGGCAGGATCCGCGATACCCCCATCTCGACGAAGGAGCCGGCCATGACCACGCCGAAGATGGCCGCCATCACCGCTTCCACCGGGGTGCCGCTCTTCACCATCAGGGCGCCGCCGGCGATCAGCGGGCCGACGAAGTTGAAACTGGTCCCCTGGACGATCAGCAATCCGGCGCCGAAGGGCCCGAAGCGGCGGCACTGGACGAAGGTGGCGATGCCGGAGATCACCAGCGACATGGAGACGATCAGATTGGTATCGCGCGGCGCGACGCCCAGCGCCTGGCAGATCAGCAGGCCGGGCGTGACGATGGGGACGATGATCGCCAGCAGGTGCTGGATCGCCGCCAGCAGGGCGATCAGCGGGCGCGGGCGGTCGGCGGGACCATAGAGCAATTCGGAGCGGGGTGGCTGGGACATGGGCGGGTCGTCGCGGAAAAAGCGCCGATCTTACCGGATGCCTGCCCGTGTCCGCAGGTCGAAAGGATACCCGCCCGCCTGGCCGTGGGCGGGTATCGGCGTCGACTTACAGGATGAAGCGCGCCACGTCGCGGCTGAGATCGGCGGCATGATGCTGCAGGGAGCGCGATTGCCGTTCCGAATCCTCGGCGCCGCTGGCCAGGGTATCGCCCAGTCCCTTGATGGTAATCACGTTGCGGGTGATTTCCTCGGTGACCGAGGTCTGCTCCTCGGCCGCCGTGGCGATCTGCAGCGACATCTCGGAAATCACGCCCGCGCTCTGGGCGATCTCTTCGAGGGCACTGGAGGCGCGCTCCACGTCGGCCACGCTGCGTTCGGCGATGGCCATGCTGCTGTCCATGCGCTGCACCGCCTGGCGGGTCATCTGCTGGAGCGTGCCGATGGTCTCGTTGATCTCCCGCGTCGACGCCTGGGTCCGCTGCGACAGCGTCCGTACCTCGTCGGCCACCACCGCGAAGCCCCGACCATGCTCACCGGCCCGGGCCGCCTCGATGGCCGCGTTCAGCGCCAGCAGGTTGGTCTGCTCGGCGATGCTCTGGATGCTGTCCAGTACCTTGGCGATGGATTGCGAGTGATGGTCCAGTTCGCCGATCACCCGGGTGGCGTCATCCACTTCCTGGGCCAGGCTGTTGATGGACAGCTTGCTGGTTTGCACCAGGTTCAGACCCTGGGTGGTGCTGTCGGACGATTGCCGGATGGCCGCGGCCGTTTGCTCGGCGTTGCGGGCGATTTCCTGGGTCGCGGAGGACATTTCCGTCACCGCCGTGGCCACCAGGGTGATTTCCTGTTGCAGGCGGCCCAGCTCCTGGGTGGCCGCGGCGCTACGCTGCAGGACTTTTTGCGATTCGGCATCCACGTCCTCGGCATGCTGGCGCACGCCACCGATCAGGCCGTGCAGACTGGCGACGAATTGGTTGAAGTGCCCCGCCAGGCCGCCGACTTCGTCGTTGCTCTGTACCGCGATCCGCCGGGTCAGGTCACCCTGGCCGTTGGCGATCACCTGCAGGCCCGCCGAGACCACGCCGAGCGGCCGGAGCAGATAGCTGCACAGCAGATTGATGAGCAGCAGCGATACCCCGAGCACCACGGCCAGGATGGCGATGCTGATCCACAGTTGCCGTTGCAGCGGCGCCATCAGCACCCCCTCGTCGACGATCATGATCAGGGTTTCGCCGTTGTGGTTCATGGGCGCCGCGTACAGCCGCTGGCCAGCCGCGGTCTCGACGTAGCTCTCGCCCGGCGCCTGGGCCAGACGCTTGAGGGTATCTGCCGTCAACAAGGGGTAGAGGTCGGTGAGGGGCTTGGCCAGCAGGGCGGCATCCTCATGTCCCAGCACGATGTCCTGGCCGTTGACCAGCACGGCGCTGCCAGCACCCGGCAATTGCACGCGCTTGAGCTGCTCGAGGATGTCGCGGATGCTCACGTCCGCCCCGAGCACCGCCACGGGCTTGCCGCCCGCCTGCAACGCCCAGCCCAGCGACAGCACGTTCTGCTTGGTCGCCGCCGCCACGGTGGGGATGGAGAAGAACACCTGGCCGGGATTCTGCAATGCCTGCTGGTACCACAGCCATTTGCGGGGATCGTTGTTGTCCGGCGGCAACTGGACGCCATTGGCATTCACCTGGCTGCCATCGCCGCGGGCATAGAAGACATTATCGAAACTCCCGGACAGCCTGACCTGGTTGAGACTGGCCGGAAGATTCGCCTCCGGGGTCTCGGCCGCCAGGGCGCGGAGCGCGGCGGCCTTGCCATCCAGCCATTGCTGGACGCCACCGTTGAAGACGAAGCTGACCGTCTTCAGCTGCTCGACCGTGGAGGCTTCGAGCGCCGCGCGGGTATTGAAGAAGTTGATGGTCGTCAGGCCGACACCGACGACCAGGACGGCCGCCGTGGCAGACAGCGACAGTTTCTGTTTCAACGACAAGGCAGTGGGCACGACTGAGTGACTCCGATAAGAATTATTAGTCATCCTTTATCGGTGGTCGTACGAGATAACTTGAGTATTTAGTCAGGTTTTCGGTGAAAAGATGATTGTGGCAAACCAAGCGAAACGGCCTAGTCGGGGTCTTCCAGCGCGGATACCGGCTGGAAGACCCCGGGTTGAGCTCCTTTCAGGCAGCCGCGGTCTGGGCGCCGGTCATCAGCGCCACGGCGTCGGCCATGGAGTGCTCGCGTGGGTCGATCACCGTCAGCCGGCGCCCCAGCCGATGGATGTGAACGCGATCGGCGATCTCGAACACATGGGGCATGTTGTGGGAGATGAGCACGATGGCGATGCCCCGGGCGCGCACGTCGAGGATCAGCTCCAGTACCTTGCGCGACTCCTTCACCCCCAGGGCCGCGGTGGGTTCGTCGAGGATGATCACCTTGGAGCCGAAGGCCGCGGCACGGGCCACCGCCACGCCCTGGCGCTGGCCACCGGAGAGGGTCTCCACCGCCTGGTTGATGTTCTGGATGGTCATCAGGCCCAGTTCGGAAAGCTTTTCCCGGGCGATGCGCTCCATGGCCTTGCGATCCAGGGTACGGCAGAGGGTACCGAGCAGCCCCGGCTTGCGCAGCTCGCGGCCGAGGAAGAGGTTGTCGGCGATGGACAGTGCCGGCGACAGCGCCAGATTCTGGTACACCGTCTCGATACCGGCGCGCCGGGCGTCGATGGGCGAGGCGAACTGAATGGGCTGGCCCTCGAAGCGGATCTCGCCTTCGTCCGGGCGCAGGGCGCCGGAGATGGCCTTGATCAGCGAGGACTTGCCGGCGCCGTTGTCGCCGATCACGGCGAGGATCTCGCCGGGCAGCAGGTCGAAGTCGGCATGGTCGAGGGCGGTGACGCGGCCGTAGCGTTTCACCAGGCCGCGCGCCATCAGCAGGGGTTCGGTAGTCATCAGCTGGCCGCCTTTCTGATCCATTGGTCGATAGCCACGGCCGCGATGATGAGCGTGCCGATCAGCAGATAGGTCCATTGCACGTCGGTGCCCAGGAGGCGCAGGCCGAGGGCGAAGACGCCGACGATCAGGGCGCCGAACAGCATACCGAGGATGGAGCCACGGCCGCCGAACAGCGAGATGCCGCCAATCACCACCGCGGTGATGGACTCGATGTTGGCGAACTGCCCCGCGGTCGGCGAGACCGAGCCGATCCGACCGATCAGCACCCAGCCGGCGAAGGCGCAGATGAGGCCGGACAAGCCATACACCGTGATCAGCATGCGCCGGACATTGACCCCGGCCAGGGCCGCGGCGTCGGGATCGTCGCCCACCGCATAGAGATGGCGGCCCCAGGCGGTATGGTTGAGCACGTACCAGAGCAGCGCGACCAGTACCGCCAGGGCGATCACCCCGTAGGTGAAGACGGCACCGCCGACGCGGAAATTCTCACCGAACAGCTGCAGCAAGGGCGCCGTGGTCCCGATCTCCTGGGCGCGGATGGTCTCGTTGCGCGAGTAGAGGAAGTTCGCCGCCAGCACGATCTGCCACATGCCCAGGGTGACGATGAAGGGCGGCAGCTTGATGCGGGCGATCAGCCAGCCGTTGACCATCCCGCAGAGGGTACCCACCGCCAGGCCACAGAGGATCGACAGCTCCACCGGCAAGCCGTAGCGGAAGGTGAACTGGCCCATGACCACCGAGGACAGCACCATGATGGCGCCCACCGACAGGTCGATGCCGGCGGTGATGATCACCAGCGTCTGGGCGGCGCCGACGATACCGGTGATGGCGACCTGCTGCAGGATCAGGGTCAGGGTGAAGGCGGAAAAGAACTTGCCGCCCAGCAGGGCGCCGAAGATGCCCAGCGACAGCAACAGCACCAGCAGCGAGACCGCCGACGGGCGCGAATGCAGGAAGTGACGGAATCTGAGCAGCGCACTGCGCTCGTCACGGTTGAAGGAAGCGACCTCCGTGGCGCTGTGCTTGAGCACCTGCTCGAACGGCTGGCCGGACGAGGAGGGCAAGGTCGGATCGCTCATGGCAATCTCCTGATAGCGGGAAAGCGGCTGAGAGCCGGTCGCGCCCGCCGCCGCCAAGGCAGCCTAGCGGGTGCGACCGAGCTCGTTCAGCCGGGACGACGGACCATCAGCCCCAGCATTTCTGCAGGGCGGTCTTGCTGTCGATGGACTGGATGCCCGGTACCGGCTTGTCTGTCACCAGTTTCACCCCGGTATCGACGAAGCTCTTACCCTCGGTCGGGGTCGGCTTCTTGCCGGTGTCGGCGAAGGTCTTGATCGCCTCGATGCCCAGTGCGGCCATCTGCAGCGGGTACTGCTGGGAGGTGGCGCCGATCACGCCGTCGGCCACGTTGCGCACGCCCGGGCAACCGCCGTCGATGGAGACGATGAGCACATCCTTCTCGCGGCCGACGGCCTTGAGCGCCTCGTAGGCGCCAGCGGCGGCGGGTTCGTTGATGGTGTGCACCACGTTGATGTTGGGGTCTTTCTGCAGCAGATTCTCCATCGCCGCCCGGCCGCCTTCCTCGTTGCCGTTGGTCACGTCGTGGCCGACGATGCGCGGATCGGTCTCGTCGCCGATGCGGGTCTGGTCCTTGGGATCGATGCCGAAGCCGAGCATGAAGCCCTGGTCGCGCAGCACGTCCACCGAGGGTTGCGAAGCGTTCAGGTCGAGGAAGGCCACCCGGGCGTCCTTGGCCTTGTCACCCAGGGTTTCCTTCGCCCACTGGCCGATCAGCTTGCCGGCCAGCAGGTTGTCGGCGGCGCTGGGCGGGTCCAGCGGGGTATCCAGGGCGATCACCAGGATGCCGGCTTCACGGGCCTTCTGCAGGTTGGGCACGATGCCCTTGGTGTCCGACGCGGTGATCAGGATGCCCTTGGCGCCGTCGGCAATACAGGTCTCGATGGCCGCTACCTGGCTTTCGCTGTCGCCATCGATCTTGCCGGCGTAGGCCTTGAGCGCCACGCCCATCTCCTTGGCCTTGGCAGCCGCGCCTTCCTTCATCTTGACGAAGAAGGGGTTGGTGTCGGTCTTGGTGATGAGACAGGCGGAGACGGGAGCGGCCTGGGCGGTGCCTATACTCAGGGCCGCTGCCAGCAAGCAGCCGGCGAAGGAAGACAGGGAGACGGTTTTTTTCATTGTTGTACGCTCGCATTCAGACACAGGAAAGCGACCGGCAGGACGCCGGTCGCGGTGGAGCTGTTACCACCACTGCTCGACTTGGAAGCCGATGTTGGAGCCGTGCAGATCGCTGCCGAAGGTGCCGGTGCTCGACAGCGCCGAACCCGGATCAAACTGGTCAGCGGCGTTCTGCGCCGCGCGGTTCCACACGGCATAGGTGTAGAACAGGCGGAATTCCGGGCGGGTCTTGAACTCCGGGCCCTTGGGCGACCAGGTCGGTGCCAGGGTCAGTTTGGTCAGCTTGCGGGTGCCGCCAGGGGCTTCCACCTGGTCGTGGCCCAGCTCGGTGGAGAACTTGAACTGGTCGCTGATGCCGTACACCAGGCGACCACCCAGCGAGGTCCAGCGCAGGTCGTTACCGTTGGGACGCTCATCCTTCTGGTACACCGCGGCGATCTGGCCACCCCAGTAGCGGCTGATCTGCCAGTCGAAGAAATCCACCACCCGGTAGGAGACGTCCGAGCTGCTCAGGGTCGGATCGCCGGTGCTGCCCAGGGCGGTGCCCGGACCCTGGCCGCGCTGCACGGCGAAGGTGTTGACGCCACCCCAGCCCATGAAGTTGGCCTGCTTGTGCTGCAGGGTCACCGCCACGCCGCTGTTGGCGTTGGGCTGGTTGGTGGGCTTGTCCAGGTAGCTGACGCCGATTTCCAGCGAGCCATTGGGGTTGGTGTTGAAGCCGGCGACGTTGAAGTCGTAGCGGTTCTGGAAGTCCTTCTGGTTCTGGTTGTCCTTGCGCGAGAAGGCCAGGCTGTACTTGAGGCCGCCGATGTTGACGTCCTCGATACCGCCGCCGGTGGCGCTCTGGTTCCAGTAGAAGAAGTCGGAGATGTGGATGTCGTTACGCTTGTAGTAACGGCGACCGGCCCAGAGGTTACCGCCGTTCAGCGCAGCGATGTTGTTCCAGTAGGCGTAGGCCTGGGGCATGCGGATCTGGCCGTTGTCGCCATGGAACGTTGGGGTACGGTCGTACTGGTTGTAGAGGCTGGCCATGCCGTAGACGCCGACGGCGGAACCGTCGTCCAGCTTGAGGACATCCTGTTTGGCCGCGAACTCGCCGTACTGCTCGCACTCGTTACCCAGGCGATACTTGGACTGGGCACCTTGCAGCTTGAAGCAGCGCATGGAATCGCGGCCAGAGGAGTCACCCAGGCCGGCACGGAAGTAGCCGGTGGTTTCGAAGGCGTGAACGGTAGGGGCGAGGAGGAGGGTGCCTAGCAGGGACGCAGCGGAAACCCTGGCAAAGGGGATAGCCTTTTTCTTACTCATGTTTTTCCCTATTTATTGTTTTTTTATTCAGCAGAGCCTGGTCAAGCCGAGTTGTGCTCCAGAAGCAGCTCTTTAAGGTGTGACCATTGGCGTTAACCAGACTACAAACTGGCCGCTGAATCAATTCAGCGGCAGACGGAGGGTAGCCTTTGATCACTCAACGGCCTAGCGCTCCGCTTGCGGCTAAGTGTTAGCTGAATCACAAGAAATGTTTCTGCAAAAGTAGCAAGCCAAGCAACATTGCAGCCGCCCCGGAATGGGCGCTGGCGCATGGCGTCTAGGCTGGGGAAAAAGGGTGCAGCGGAGGGGGAGGAGGGGCGACGGCGCATGCCGTCGCCCGAGTGCAGCGGTCAGCCGAGTAGTGCCTTGTCGCGCACACCACCCTTGTCGGCGCTGGTCGCCAGCAGGGCATAGGCCTTGAGCGCCGTGGTGACGCGGCGAGCGCGGGGCTGAGCGGGTTTCCAACCCAGCTTGTCCTGCTCGATACGGCGGTGGGACAGCTCTTCGTCGCTCACCAGCAGGTTGATGCTGCGCTGGGGAATGTCGATGAGCACCTTGTCGCCGTCACGCACCAGGCCGATGGCACCACCCGCGGCCGCTTCCGGCGAGGCATGGCCAATGGACAGGCCCGAGGTGCCACCGGAGAAGCGCCCGTCGGTGAGCAGGGCGCACTGCTTGCCCAGGCCCTTGGACTTCAGATAGCTGGTGGGATAGAGCATCTCCTGCATGCCGGGGCCGCCCTTGGGGCCTTCGTAGCGGATGATGACGATATCGCCGGCCTTCACCTCGTCGGCGAGAATGCCGCGTACCGCGGCGTCCTGGCTCTCGAACACCTTGGCATTGCCTTCGAACACATGGATGGACTCATCCACGCCAGCGGTCTTCACCACGCAGCCGTCCAGGGCGATGTTGCCGTACAGCACCGCCAGACCGCCTTCCTGGGAGTAGGCGTGCTCGACGCTGCGGATGCAGCCACCGGCACGGTCGTCGTCCAGGCTGTCCCAGCGGGTGGACTGGCTGAAGGCTTCCTGGGTCGGAATCCCGGCCGGGCCGGCGAGGAAGAAGGTCTTCACCGCCTCGTCCTGGGTCAGGGTGATGTCCCACTTCTCGATGGCTTCGCCGAGAGTGCGGCTGTGCACGGTGGGTAGATCGGTGTTGAGCAGGCCGCCACGGGCCAGCTCGCCGAGGATGCTGAAGATGCCACCGGCGCGGTGCACATCTTCCATGTGGTACTTCTGAATGTTCGGCGCCACCTTGCACAGCTGCGGCACCTTGCGCGAGAGGGCATCGATGTTGCGCAGGTCGAAGTCCACCTCGGCTTCCTGGGCCGCGGCCAGCAGGTGCAGGATGGTGTTGGTCGAGCCGCCCATGGCGATGTCCAGGGTCATGGCGTTCTCGAAGGCCGCGAAGGAGGCGATGTTGCGCGGCAGCGCGGACTCGTCGTTCTCCTGGTAGTAGCGGCGGCACAGTTCGACGATGGTGCGACCGGCCTCGAGGAACAACTCCTTGCGGTCGGCGTGGGTGGCCAGGGTCGAGCCGTTGCCCGGCAGTGCCAGGCCCAGGGCTTCGGTCAGGCAGTTCATGGAGTTGGCGGTGAACATGCCCGAGCAGCTGCCGCAGGTGGGGCAGGCGCTGCGCTCGTATTCGGCGACCTTCTCGTCACTGGCCGAGCTGTCGGCGGCGATGACCATGGCATCCACCAGGTCCAGGCCGTGGCTGGCCAGCTTGGTCTTGCCGGCTTCCATGGGGCCGCCGGAGACGAACACCACCGGGATGTTCAGGCGTAGCGCGGCCATCAGCATGCCGGGGGTGATCTTGTCGCAGTTGGAAATGCACACCAGGGCGTCGGCGCAGTGGGCATTGACCATGTATTCCACGGCGTCGGCGATGATCTCGCGGCTCGGCAGCGAATAGAGCATGCCGTCGTGGCCCATGGCGATGCCGTCGTCCACGGCGATGGTGTTGAATTCCTTGGCCACGCCGCCGGCCTTCTCGATCTCCCGGGCGACCAACTGGCCGAGGTCCTTGAGATGGACGTGGCCCGGTACGAACTGGGTGAAGGAGTTGGCGATGGCGATGATCGGCTTCTTGAAGTCTTCGTCCTTCATCCCGGTGGCGCGCCAAAGCGCCCGGGCGCCAGCCATGTTGCGGCCCTGGGTGGAGGTTTTCGAGCGATAGTCAGGCATGAAGCGGCACTCCGAGGCGGCTTTCTAGGTCACGGTTCTGATCATCGTGAGCGCAGGCGGGGCACGGTGCAAACGCGGAGTGACGAATGCCGGGCCGGAGGGCGGCGACGCCATGCGGGATCACCACAGGGGCACCAGGGCTCACGAACCCGCCGGAGGATGCTGGCGAGGGGAACAACGATCATACACGCGGGCGCCAGGGCTGCACAGCGGCGCTGGCGCCCCGCGGATTCAGGGAGCTTCCTGTTCGCCGTCGGGGGCATCTTCCAGGTATTCGTCCATGGGTTCCTGGCCGGCCAGGGTCTTGAGGCTCAGCTCGACAGCTTCGGGTAGGGTGAGGTCGACCTGCTGCTTGTCGCCGCCTTCCAGCGAGGATTCATAGCTGAGGGCATGACGCAGGTGGCCGTTCTCGAGGATGGCGCCGACGCTGGCCAGTTGGGCAGCAGCAGGGGTCAGGCGCTCCAGGGCAGCCTTGGGCCAGGTTGCCTCCACGGTTGCGTTGCAGGTATAGAAGCCCGCGTCGCCACTGTCCGACGGCTCTTCCTGGGTCTTGATATCGACCAGCGAGACCTGGCTGGCATCCAGCGCGGGCTGGCCAGCAGCGATGTCGTCCGCGTAGATCTCGTTGATGGTCTGGGCGTACTGCTGGCGAACGAGTTCGGCGGTCTTGGCCGCATCGCAGCTGTAGTCATAGCCACCGCAGCCAGTCAGGGAAAGCACCGCAGCTGTGAGTATGAGGTGACGTCTGGACATGCCTGAATTCCTTGGAACGATGGTAGAACGTGGCGGCGTTGGCCGGGCCTGCGTCGCTCCGCAGTGCATGACATCGGCGCAACGGTCGTGGACGGGAGCGCCCATGGTGATACCGCTCTCCCGTCCTGTCCATCAGACGCCGCCTGGGCCCTTCAGGACACCCGGCCCCAGGGGCCGGCTGGCGCTCCGGCTCAGGCGCGGTCGGCGCTTTCGCAGGTTTCGAAATCCTTGCTATCGACGCGGTTCATGCTGTCGAAGCCGATCGAGTAGACCTGCTCCTTGCCATCCTTGTTGAGCACATAGTTGTTGCAGGTGCCAGGACGATACTTGCGGGTATAGGTACTGGACGGGGTGCCGCCGATACGCAGGACCTCGGACTTGGACATGCCTTTTTCCACCTGCTTCACCAGCGGTTGGTCGCGAAATTCGACGCGACCCACGGCGTAGTCGGTGGTGTTCTTCACCGAGGCGCAGCCTCCCAGGACGGTGCCAGCCAACAGGGCGGTCGCGACTGCAATCTTCTTGTTCATGGTGTGATCCCTTCAAAGGCGGAAGTGCCTGACACTTCGACGATGACGCCGCCGATAAATTCGCTCTCCGTCGCACTTCTCGCCGTTCGCCTTTCTGACGGACCAGCCTTTGGCTGCGGCAAGTGACTGTATCTAAAGCTGATTCTTCAAACGAACGCTATGCCCTGGTTTTTTAAGGAATATTTTGCTCGAACGGCAGTTGACAGGAGGCGGGTGGCAGGCGATCTTTGTCGTTATGTTGTAACCCCTGTCGTTTCTCGTTTCTCGCGAGGACCCCATGAATCGCCGTCGTCTGCTCAATCTGATCCTGGCTGGCATGACCTTGCCCGTCGGGTTACCGGTGTTTGCCGCCCGGCAACAACTCAAGGATGCCCGGGCCTGGCAGGACGCCGAAAAGCTCCGCCTGGTCTTCGATCTCACCGGGCCGGTCCGCTACAAGACCTTCACCCTGGTGGCGCCGGATCGCATCATTCTCGATCTCGCCGATACCCAGGCGCCTGCGGTACTCAATCACCTGGCTTTGAAAGGGTCGCCGGTACGGGCCGTGCGCAGCGCGCGCTATGGCGCTCAGGACACCCGTGTGGTGCTGGAGCTGGCCCATCCGGTGGAGATGGAAAGCTTCATCCTCGGCCCTGGCGAAGGCGCGGCTAGCCGGCTGGTGCTCGATCTCAAGCGCGCCGGTGCGCCCGCCGTGGCGGCGCGCCAGCCGGTCGACCCTGAACCGCCGCTGGAGGTGAAGCGCGGCAAGGGCCTGGCCACCGGTCGCGACATCGTGGTGGTGGTCGACGCCGGGCACGGCGGCAAGGATCCCGGCGCCTTGAGCGCTCGGGGTGACCGGGAAAAGGACATCGCCCTGATCGTGGCCCAGAACCTGGCGCGGCGTATCAACCTGCAGAAGGGCTTCAAGGCCAAGCTGGTACGCAACGACGACTTCTTCGTGCCGCTGCGCAAGCGCGTCGAGGTTGCGCGCAGCTACAACGCCGACATGTTCGTCTCGGTGCACGCCGATGCCGCGCCGCGGCGTACCGCCTATGGTGCCTCGGTCTATGCCCTGTCCGAGCGGGGAGCGACCTCCACCACGGCGCGCTTCCTGGCCGACAGTGAGAACAACGTCGATCTGATCGGTGCCAACGAGATTCTCAAGGGACGTGATCCCATGCTCGCCGGGGTGCTGCTGGACATGTCGATGAACGCCACCATCTCCTCCAGCCTGGATCTGGGTCACAAGGTGCTGGGGCAGCTCTCGAGCATCACCAACCTGCACCAGAAACGCGTGGAGCAGGCTGGCTTCGCCGTGCTCAAATCGCCGGACATCCCCTCGATTCTGGTCGAGACGGGCTTCATCTCCAATGATCGTGACTGCCGTCGGCTGCTCGACAGCCGTCATCAGAAGCAACTGGCCGACTCGATCTTCGCCGGGTTGCACGGCTACTTCCAGGAGCGGCCGCCGCTGGGCAGCTACCTGGCCAGTCTGAAGAACAACCAAGGAGTGACATGAGTTTGCAAGGCAAGGTACGCCGCTACTGGCGGGTAGCGGTATTGGCGATAGGCGCCCTGTGCGTCGTGGCGGGTTTGATCGGCTATGGCAAGAGCGGTGGTGGTGACAAAACGACCAGCGCCCAGGAGAGCTTCGTCAACAAGGTCTGGCAGATCAAGACCAGCAACAGCATCGAACCCGGCATGCTGTACGTCTTCCTCAGCGATGGCACCCTGGTGATGGCCTCGCCCAGCAGCCAACCGTCGCTGGGTCGTTGGGCGCGCACCGAGAAAGGCCTCAACCTCATCGAGGAAGGCATCACCTACCCGACGGAAATCCTCAGCCTCAAGCGCGACGAATTCCGTATCCGCAGTCTCAATCCAGGCGACCCGGTGGAGCTGCAATTGACCCCGGCGGCACCCTAGGCCGCCCTCAGGCATCGTCCGAGTAGCGCTGTTCCTGCCAGGGGTCGCCACGGTCGTGGTAGCCACGCATTTCCCAGAAGCCTGGCGTATCGCCCACTCTAAAGTCGATGCGTCTTAGCCACTTGGCGCTTTTCCACAGATAGAGATGCGGGATCAGTGCCCGTACCGGGCCGCCGTGCTCGGCGGTCAGCGGCTGGCCTTCCCAGCTGTGTACCAGCATGGCGCCGGGCGCGGCGAAATCGGCCAGGGGCAGGTTGGTTATGTAGCCGTCGTAGCTGTGCAGCAGCACATGGGTTGCCTCCTCGCGCGGTTGCACCTCGTCCAGCAATTCGCTGACCGGCAACCCCATCCAGTGATTGTCGTAGCGCGACCAGGTGGTGACGCAGTGCATATCACTCACCGCATGCGTGGTCGCCCGCGCCGCGAAGGTTGCCCAATTCCAGCGCAGCGTCTGGCGGACCGCGCCGGTCACCGCTAGCTGCCAGCGTTCACGGCTGACTTCCGGCCGCACGCCCAGGTCCAGTACCGGCCAGTTGCTGACGCGGTGCTGGCCGGGCGGCAGGCGTTCGCTTTCCGGGCGGCCGCTATGGCCGGTCAGGAAGCGGCCCTCCTGGGCCCAGCGCTCCTTGGATCGGGTCAGTTTGCTCGGTTCGTCGCTCATTGCAGGATCCTCTCGCGTGCTGAGCTTATGACCATGCCGATGGCCTTTCGTCGGCGGGAGGCGAACCCAGGCGAGGCTCTACACCTCCTATCCTGCAGGCGCTCTGCAAGAGGCCTTCCCCTTCAAACTGCCGGAGAAACGACCATGGTAGATGCAACCCAGATCAAAGAGCATGCGGAAGTCGTAGGTTCGGACGGCGAACACGTAGGCACCGTCGACCACCTGGAAGGCGCCGATCGCATCAAGCTGACCAAGCGCGACCAGGATGCTCAAGGCAAACATCATTACATTCCGCTGAGCTGGGTGCAGTCGGTGGAAGGCACTCAGGTACGTCTGGTCAAGACGCGTGATGAAGCCGAGCGCGAGTGGCAGGCTGCCTGATAGCAGCAGCCACCCATGAAAAAGCCCCGCCAGAGCGGGGCTTTTTCATGGGCGATGAGGCATCAGTTGATGTATTCGAACAGCTTCACGATGCGCTGGACGCCCGAGACGCTCTGAATCAACTGCACCGCATGCGCGGCTTCCTGCTGGGTCACCAGGCCCAGCAGGTAGACGATGCCGTTCTCCGTCACCACCTTGATACGCGAACCGGGGATATCCTCGTCGGCGAACATCTGCGTCTTGATGCGGGTGGTCAGCCAGGCGTCGTTGCTGCGCGCCAGCATTGAGGAATTGGCGGTGACCTGCAACTCGTCGTGCACGGTCTTGACCCGCTGCACGCTGCGTACCGCCTGTTCGGCCAGCGGCTTGAGATCGGCACGGGGGACCTGGCCGGCGATCAGCACCACACCGTTGTAGCTCACCACCACGATGTGCGAGTCGGCCAGGCCCGGACTGGCCTTGGCGATGTTGACCGCCGCCTTGGTCTCGATCAGGGCATCGTCGACGGTGCTGCCCAGGGTACGGGTGCCACGGTTGTCGTCGATGGGCTTGTCGCGGCTGGCAGTGACCACATTGCTGCAGCCGGCCACGACGAAGGACAGCGCCAGCAGGGCGAGCAGAGGAGCTTTCTTCATTCTTCGCTTCCAAACAGTTGCTGATCGATCTGGTCGCACAGGCAGTGGATCACCAACAGGTGCACTTCCTGGATGCGGGCGGTGACCTTGGAGGGCACGCGGATCTCGACGTCTTCGGGCAGCAGCAGCGAAGCCATGCCGCCACCGTCGCGGCCGGTGAGGGCGACCACGGTCATCTCACGGTCGTGAGCGGCCTGGATCGCCTGGATCACGTTGGCCGAATTGCCGCTGGTGGAAATGGCCAAGAGGATGTCGCCGGGTTGGCCCAGGGCGCGAATCTGCTTGGAAAACACCTCGTTGTAGCTGTAGTCGTTGGCGATGGAGGTCAGCGTCGAGGTGTCGGTGGTAAGGGCCAGGGCCGGCAGGCTGGGGCGTTCGCGCTCGAAGCGATTCAGCAATTCGGAGGAGAAGTGCTGGGCGTCGCCGGCGGAGCCGCCATTGCCGCAGGTGAGGATCTTGCCTTCGTTGAGCAGGGCCGCAACCATGACTTGGCTGGCCAGATCGATATGAGGAATCAGGACTTCCATGGCCTGACGCTTGGTTTCGATGCTGTCCCGGAAGAGTTTCTGGATGCGGGCGTGGGTGTCCATCGCGATATCTTTGACCTGTGCAGTGGAGGGCCTCAGGCCTCGAAGGCTTGGGTGATCCATTCGAGTGCCTGAGGGGAGGCGTCGGCCCCGGGGCCGATCGCGATCACGTCGAAACGACAGGGCCGCTTGGCCCAGCGCGCTTCGGATTGCAGAAAGAGGGCCGCGCTGTTGACCAGACGCTGCCGCTTGCGGGCATCTATGCTCTCCGCGGCGCCACCCCAGGCGGCATGCCGACGGGCGCGTACCTCGACGAATACTACTGTATCGCCGTCGAGCATGACCAGATCGAGCTCACCACCGCGCCAGCGCCAGTTGCGCGTGATCAGGCGCAGGCCGCGCGTCTGCAGGAACTGCAAGGCGCGGTCTTCACCGTCTTTGCCACGCTGGAGGTGCGCCGCCTGTTTCACGGCATGCTGAGCGACGGCGGAATGCTGGCAGCCGGCAGCGGGGCGCTACTGGCCGGCAGCGGCTGGGCCACGCCATTGCGGAATACCGCCCAGGGCAGATCCCGGACCACGCGCTGATCGGCGGCGACGCTCAGGTCGCCCGACAGCCCCGGCAGCTCGGAGTTGGGCAGGGCCTTGAGCTGCTGCAGATGCAGCGCCAGCAGATAGGCGTCGGCGCCCATGGCGTAGAGCCGGCCGATACTGGTAGCGGCTTGCGGCCATTGGGCGGTGATCTTGGCGCGCAACGGATTGCTGGAATCCAGCAGCCAGGGCGTTTCGCAGAACATGATGCCGTTCAGGTCCTGATTCACCCCGGGTTCGTTGACCCCGCTGTTGAGGTTGGAGGTGGCATACACCGGCAGGTCGCGGGCGTTCTGGTAGGCCAGGATGGGGTTGATCTGGCGCGCCTGTGCCGGGGTCGCGGCGAGGAAGATGAAGTCCATGCCCTGGCGCATCTGCAGCAGGCTGCTGATGCGATTAGCGATCTCGACCGGCTGGCCGATCCGCTCGGCGGCGACCAGGCGGCCACCCAGCTTCTGCCATTCATCCTGGAAGGCGGCCAGCACGCGGGTACCCCAGTCGCCCTGGGGCACCAGGGCGCCCGCGCTGCGCTTGCCATCGGCCCAGGCACGACGCGCGGCGTCGCGGGCTTCGTCCTCGGCGGCCAGGCCGAACTGGAACAGTTGTGGCGGCTGGGCGCCCTGGCTGTCGCCGTAGTTCAAGGCGAGGGTATTGATCGGCAACTGAGGACGATCGCCCAGTTGCTTGACCAGGTTCTTTTCCAGGGGGCCGACCACCAGTTGGATGCCGGCCGCCTGGGCCTGGCGATAGAAGTTGTCCAGGCTGCCGATCTGGGTGCTGTCGTATAGCGTCACGGCGGGGACGGGCTGGCCGGCGGCCAAGGCTTCGTAGCGGGCGGCCATGAAGCCGTCCTGCAGGGCGCGGGACACCCCGGCGAGCTGGCCTTGCATGGGTAGCAACAGCGCCACGCGGTTGAGTGGCTCCCGCGCCAGGGTCTTCAGGCGCTCCAGGCCGTCGGGCAGTTGCTGTGCGGCAGGGTGACCGGGATGCTGCTTCTGCCACTCTTCGATGGCTGCCAGTTGCTGGTCCAGCGCTAGGTTGCCGCGCGTCACGGCGGCCAGGGCCAGCCAGCCGTTGAGATCGGCATCCTTGACGTTCTGCCGGAGCTGGGCGTCCGGCAGGCTGCTCACCAGTTGCCAGATCCGCTCGCGGTTCTGGTGGGCTGCCTCGCCCTGCAGCAAGGGGCCGATGAAAACGCGCTCCTGGGCGGCGGCGAGCGGCTGGTCGTTGGCCGCCAGGGCCTCGGCCTTGGTCAGGCCGCTACGGATCTGCTGTTGCGCCGGCAACTCGCCCAGTTGGGCGAAGCTCGCATCATTGAAGCGCTTGAGCGCCTGGGCGGGCTGCTTGTCCAGTAGGTCGAGCTGGGCCAGCAGCGTCTGGGCGAAGATCTGCTGCGCTGGCTTGAGGCCTTGCAGGTTGATCATGCCCAGAATCTGCCGCGCCTCGCGGCTGTTCTGCTGTGCATAGGCCTTGTCGGCTGCGGTCAGGCGCAGCAGATTGGCCTGTTCGGATTGGCTGCCACCGGCCTGGTTCAACAGTTGCTCGATACTGGCCTGGCTGGGCTGGGGCAGCTCGCCGAGAGAGTTCGTGACGGGGGCACTGCTGCACGCGGCGAGCAGGGCGAAGGCGGTGGCGCAGAGCAGCGGGCGCAGGCGGAACTTCATGCGGTGGTTCCTGAGCAATTGTCTGGAAAGGGGGCGATTGTCTCACAGCACCCAGGCGCTGCGAACGCCGGGGGCAAGAGCGGCGTACACTGTTGGGCTATTTCCAGTCCGTCAGGTTTCATCATGATTTCGCCGGGTACTCTTTATGTGGTTGCCACCCCCATCGGCAACCTGGACGACATCACCGCCCGAGCCCTCAAGGTCTTGCGCGACGTGGCGCTGATCGCCGCCGAAGATACCCGCCATTCGGCGCGCCTGCTGCGACATTTCGGCATCGAAACACCGCTGGTCGCCTGCCATGATCATAACGAGCGCGATGCCGGTGGGCGCTTCATCGCGCGGCTGCAGGCCGGGGACGATGTCGCCCTGATCTCCGACGCGGGCACGCCGCTGATCTCCGATCCAGGCTTTCATCTGGTGCGCGCGGCCCGTGCCGAGGGGATCAAGGTCTCGCCGGTGCCGGGTGCCTGCGCCCTGATCGCGGCACTGTCCGCGGCTGGCTTGCCTTCGGATCGCTTCAGCTTCGAAGGCTTCCTGCCGGCCAAGGCGGTGGGTCGCCAGGGGCGGCTGGCCGCGCTGCGCGAAGATCCACGCACGCTCATCTTCTATGAGGCGCCCCACCGACTCGAGGAATGCGTCGCCGACATGGTGACCACCTTCGGTCCCGACCGGCACATCGTGCTCGGCCGCGAACTGACCAAGACCTTCGAGACCCTGCGAGGCCTACCGGCCGGGGAGTTGCTGGCATGGATCCGTGAGGACTCGGATCAGCAGCGTGGCGAATGCGTGCTGCTGGTGGCTGGTTGGGCGGCCCCCGAGGACGCCGAAGTCGATGCCGAGACGCTGCGTATCCTGGATCTGCTGCTGGCCGAGCTGCCGGTCAAGCGCGCCGCGGCCCTGGCTGCGCAGATCACCGGCGCGCGCAAGAATCTGCTCTATCAACTGGCGCTGGAGCGCAAGGCCGAGTGAGTGGCGCTTTGGTGACATCTGTCCTTGTTATCTCGCGGCACTCTCTATACCCTTGCGCCGCGAGAGCCGACCGGGCAGTCGCTGTCGTGATCCGCAAGGGTCGCGAGGGAGGAAAGTCCGGGCTCCATAGGGCGAGGTGCCAGGTAACGCCTGGGAGGCGTGAGCCTACGGAAAGTGCCACAGAAAATAACCGCCTAAGCGCGCAAGCGCCGGTAAGGGTGAAAAGGTGCGGTAAGAGCGCACCGCACGGCTGGCAACAGTTCGTGGCTAGGTAAACCCCACCTGGAGCAAGACCAAATAGGAATCCATAGGCGTGGCCCGCGCTGGATTCGGGTAGGTCGCTAGAGGCAGCCAGCGATGGTTGTCCCAGAGGAATGACTGTCCTCGACAGAACCCGGCTTACAGGTCGGCTCTCGCACTCCCTCTTCCCGGGCCCCTGCGCCTGGCGTCAAAACTTCCCTCTTCACACATCACTTTAATCAATTACGCCAATTGATTGACTTCATTTCCGTTTGTCGGAAATCGATGTCGCTCGTCCTGGTCGTGAACTCGTGCAATTTGCTCGAAATCCGCGCCCTACGCGGCCTGGGAACCCCTTCGCTTACCTTGACTGAAAGTAGGCCTCCTCAATATAGTGGCGTCCGGTGGTACGAAGTGGGGCGAAGTGGGATTTAATGGCAAGGACAGCCTATTAGAGGACGCGAAATTGTTCCGGGGAGCGAACGCCATCAGTCTCGACGCCAAGGGGCGCGCCGCGATGCCGAGCCGGTATCGCGACGAGCTCATGGAGCGTTGTGCCGGCCAGCTCATCGTGACGATCGATGCCGTCGACCCCTGCCTCTGCGTCTATCCGCTTCCTGAGTGGGAAATCATTGAAAGCAAGCTGCGGCAGTTGCCCTCGCTACGCGAGGAAACTCGCCGCTTGCAGCGCTTGCTGATCGGTAATGCGGTGGATCTGGAACTGGACGGCAGCGGTCGTTTCCTGGTTCCGCCGCGCCTGCGTGACTACGCCAAGCTGGACCGGCGCGTGATGCTGGTCGGGCAGCTGAACAAGTTCCAGTTATGGGATGAGGACGCTTGGAGCGCCGTGTGCGATGCGGATCTCCAGGCAATTAAGGAACCCGGCGGTATGCCGGATGAAATGCGCGATTTGATCCTGTGACCATGAACCCAGTCTTCCACCACGTCTCCGTTCTGCTGGACGAGGCCGTACAGGCGTTGGAAATCCAGCCTGCCGGCCGTTATCTGGACGGCACCTTCGGCCGCGGCGGGCACAGCCGGGCCGTCTTGCGCCTGCTGGGTGGGGAAGGGCGGCTGCTGGGTTTCGACAAGGACCCCCAGGCGATCGCCGCGGGCCAGGCCCTGGCCGCCGAGGATGCCCGCTTCGAGATCGTCCAGCGCAGCTTCGCCGAACTCGGCGATGAACTGGTCAGTCGCGGCTGGTCCGGTCAGGTCGATGGCGTACTGCTGGACCTGGGTGTGTCCTCGCCGCAGCTCGACGACCCCGAGCGTGGCTTCAGCTTCATGCAGGACGGCCCACTGGACATGCGCATGGACCCGAGCCGGGGCCAGAGCGCCGCTGCCTGGATCGCCACGGCCGCCGAGGCCGACATCGCCCAGGTGTTCAAGGAATTCGGCGAAGAGCGTTTCGCCAAGCGCATGGCCCGCGCCGTGGTGCAGCGCCGTGAGGTGCAACCCTTCGAGCGCACCGCCGATCTGGCCAAGGTGCTCACCGAAGCCAATCCGGCCTGGGAAAAAGGCAAGCATCCGGCCACCCGTGCCTTCCAGGGGCTGCGTATCTATATCAACCGTGAACTGAGCGATCTGGAGCAGGGGCTGCAGGCAGCCTACGAGCAACTGGCGGTCGGTGGCCGGCTGGTGGTGATCAGCTTCCACTCCCTGGAAGATCGCATCGTCAAACAATTCATGCGCCGGCTGGCCAAGGGCGAGGCCGACCAGTTGCCGCGTGACCTGCCCATCCGCACCACGGTATTCGAGCCCTCGCTGCGCCTGCTCGGCAAACCCATCTATGCCAGCGAAGGCGAACTGGCCGCCAATCCTCGTGCCCGCAGCGCCGTCATGCGCGTTGCCGAGAAGCTGAAATGAGCCGCCTGTTCGTGAAGAAACTGCCGATGGGCAGCAGCGTCATGCTGGTGCTCTTCGTGGGCGTGCTGCTTTCGGCGGTGGCGGTGGCCTACAGTGCCCACTGGAATCGTCAACTGCTCAACACCCTGTACGGTGAAATGGCCATCCGCGACAAGGCGCAGGCCGAGTACGGCCGCCTGCTGCTGGAGCAGAGTACCTGGACGGCTCACAGCCGCGTCGAAGCCCTGGCCAGCGGCCAGTTGCAGATGCGCATTCCCGATCCGACCGAAATTCGGATGGTCAATCCGTGAAGGGCTTGATTGCGCGCCTGCCCTGGCGCTTCAGCCTGATCATCGGGCTGTTGCTGACCATGGTCGCTACCATCGTTTGGCGCATCGTCGACCTGCACGTGATCGACCGAGCTTTCCTCAAGGGGCAGGGCGATGCGCGCAGCGTGCGCACCATTCCGATTCCGGCCCACCGTGGCCTGATCACTGATCGCAACGGCGAGCCGCTGGCCGTGAGCACGCCGGTCACTACCCTGTGGATCAACCCCAAGGAGCTGATCGGTGCCGAAGATCGCTGGGCGATCCTGGCCGATGCCGTTGGCCAGCCCCGTGGCGAATTGACCAAGCGTATCGAGCAGAATGCCAGCAAGGAATTCCTCTACCTCGCCCGCGGCCTGACCCCCGAGCAGGGTGAGGCGGTGATGACGCAGGTCAAGGCGCACAAGATTCCCGGTGTCTACGACATCGAGGAATTTCGTCGTTTCTACCCAGCCGGCGAGGTGGCTGCCCATGTGGTTGGCTTCACCGACATCGACGATCAGGGTCGCGAAGGTATCGAACTGGCCTTCAACGAATGGCTGGCGGGCATTCCGGGTCGTCGCCAGGTGGTCAAGGATCGCCGCGGTCGCCTGATCCGGGACGTCCAGGTCGCCAAGAACGCCAAGCCGGGCAACACCCTGGCGCTGTCCATCGACCTGCGTCTGCAATATCTCGCTGCCCGTGAACTGCGCAATGCCCTGACCCAGTTCGAAGCCGAGGCGGGCAGCCTGACCATCGTCGACGTCAAGACCGGTGAGGTCCTGGCCATGGTCAACATGCCCACCTACAACCCCAACAACAGACGCAATCTCGAACCGGCCGCCATGCGCAACCGGGCGATGATCGACGTCATGGAGCCCGGCTCGGTGATGAAACCCATCTCCATGACCGCTGCCCTGGCCAGCGGTCGCTGGAAGCCCACCGACAAGGTCAACGTCTATCCCGGCTCGCTGCAGATCGGTCGCTACACCATCAAGGACGTCTCCCACAGCGATGGCGTGCTCGACCTGACCGGCATCCTCATCAAATCCAGCAACGTCGGCATGAGCAAGATCGCCTTCGACGTCGGCGGCGAAAACATCTACAACGCCATGCGCGCCGTGGGTCTGGGTCAGGACACCGGCCTCGGCTTCCCCGGCGAGCGCGTCGGCAACCTGCCCAACCATCGCAACTGGCGTCCGGCCGAAACGGCCACCCTGTCCTATGGCTACGGCCTGGCGGTGACCGCCGTGCAACTGGCCCATGCCTATTCGGTGCTGGCCAACGACGGTCGCTCGGTACCGCTGTCGATGGTGCGCCTGGACAAGGCCCCGGCCAGCGATCAAGCGGTGGACGCACGCGTGGCCAAGACCCTGCAGGGCATGCTGCAACAGGTGGTGGAAGCTCCGGGCGGCGCCTTCCGCGCCCAGGTGCCCGGCTATCACGTCGCCGGCAAGAGCGGTACCGCGCGCAAGACCAGCACCGGTACCCGCGGCTACGCCGAGAATTCCTATCGCTCGCTGTTCGCCGGCTTCGGCCCCACCAGCAACCCGCGCCTGGTCGCGGTGGTGGTGATCGATAACCCGAGCAAGGGCGGCTACTACGGCGGCGTGGTCTCGGCACCGGTGTTCAGCCGGGTCATGTCCGGTGCCCTGCGCCTGATGAACATCCAGCCGGATAACCTGCAGCCGCTGCCGGTGCAACAGCAGCAGGCTCAGGCCGCCGCCAAGACCTTGCTGGTCGGGGAGCGTGATCGATGAGCCGCTTGCTGACCTCCCTCCTGCCGAATGCCACCGCTGCCGTCGAGATCGCCGGTCTGGCGCTGGACAGCCGCGAAGTCCAGCCGGGTTTCCTGTTCCTCGCCATTCCCGGTCTGCACAGCGACGGTCGTGCCCATATCGCCAGCGCCGCCGAGCGAGGCGCCGCCGCCATCGCCTACGAAGCCGATAACGCCCCCGCGCTGCCGGCGCTGGACATTCCCCTCGTCCCCGTTCAGGGCCTCGCCGGGCAACTGTCCGCCATCGCCGGTCGTTTCCATGACGAACCCAGCCAGCGCCTGGCCCTGGTCGGGGTGACCGGCACCAATGGCAAGACCAGTGTCAGCCAATTGATCGCCCAGGCCTGTGACCTGCTCGGTCAGCGTTGCGGCATCGTCGGTACCCTGGGCAACGGCTTCTATGGCGCGCTCGCCGAAGGCCGTCACACCACGCCGGACGCCCTCAAGCTGCAAGCGACCCTGGCTGAACTGGCCGAAGGCGGCGCCGCCACCGTGGCCATGGAAGTCTCTTCCCACGGCCTGGCCCAGGGCCGTGTGGCCGCGCTGGCCTTCAAGGTGGCGGTGTTCACCAATCTGACCCGCGACCACCTCGATTATCACGGGACCATGGCCGCCTATGGCGCAGCCAAGGCCCAGCTGTTGGCCTGGCCGGCGCTCGGCACCCGCGTCCTCAATCTGGATGACGCCTTCGGCCGTGAGCTGGCGGCTCGTCCCAGCCCGGCAGCGACCCTGACCTACAGCCTGAGCGATCCGGCCGCCAGCCTACATTGCCAGGCTGTCCAGTTCGACGACCACGGCGTGCGCGCCCAGCTGGTCACCGCCCAGGGCACCGGCGAGCTGCGCAGCCAGCTGATCGGGCGCTTCAACCTGAGCAATCTGCTGGCCGCCATCGGTGCCCTGCTGGGTCTCGGTCATTCGCTGGCCGACATCCTCGCCATCCTCCCGCAGCTGCAGGGCCCCGCCGGGCGCATGCAGCGCCTGGGCGGCGCCGGTCGGCCGCTGGTGGTGGTGGACTACGCCCACACCCCCGATGCGCTGGACAAGGTGCTCACCGCCCTGCGACCTCATGTCGGTGATCAAGGGCAGCTGGTTTGCGTGTTCGGCTGCGGCGGTGACCGTGATCGCGGCAAGCGTCCGGAAATGGCCGCGGTGGCCGAGCGCCTGGCTGATCGGGTGGTGGTGACCGACGACAACCCCCGTACGGAAGATCCGGCCGCCATCGTCGCCGACATCCGCGCCGGTTTCCAGCATCCCGAACAGGTTCGCTTCGCCGGCCAGCGCGAAGCGGCCATCGCCCTGGCGATTGCCGAAGCGAAGCCGCAGGACATCGTGGTGCTGGCCGGCAAGGGCCATGAGCCCTACCAGGAAATCGCCGGTGTCCGGCAGCCCTTTTCCGATCTCGACCAGGCCGAGCGGGCCCTGACCGCCTGGGAGCAGCAACATGCTTAGATCCTTTACCCTCACCGAAGTGGCCGCAGCCCTGACCGGCAATCTGCTGGGCGCCGATGCCCTGTTCGATGGCGTTGGCACCGACAGCCGCAAGGCCGTGACCGGGCAATTGTTCGTCGCCCTGACCGGGCCGCGCTTCGATGGTCATGCCTATCTGGCCGATGTCGCGGCCCAGGGCGCCGCGGCGGCTCTGGTCGAACGCGCCGTGCCCGAGGTGCATCTGCCCCAATTGGTGGTGGCCGATACCCGCCTGGCGCTCGGTCGCCTGGGCGCCTTCAACCGAGATCTCTTCCACGGCCAGATCGCTGCCGTCACCGGCTCCAGTGGCAAGACCACCGTCAAGGAATTGCTCGCCGCCATCCTGCGCCAGCGCGGTGCGACCCTGGCCACCCAGGGCAACCTCAACAACGAGCTGGGCGCGCCCTTGACCCTGCTGCAACTCGCCGCCGAGCACGCCTATGGCGTCATCGAGCTGGGCGCTTCGCACGTCGGGGACATTGCCTACACCGTGAGCCTGACACGCCCGGATGTCGTTATCATTACCAACGCCGGCCAGGCCCATGTGGGTGAATTCGGCGGCGTCGACCGCATCGTCGAGGCCAAGGGCGAGATCATCGAAGGCGTGGGCGAGGGCGGCACCGTGGTGCTCAACCGTGACGACGCAGCCTTCGAGATCTGGCAGCGCCGCGCCGCCGGCCGCCAGGTCGTCGCCTTCGGCCTGGATGCCCGCGCCGATGTCCGCGCGACAGACGTCAGCCTCGACGGCCAGGGCCGTCCGAGTTTCACCCTGCACAGTGCCCAGGGCGAGGCGCGCATCGCCCTGCAACTGCTGGGTGCCCACAACGTCGGCAATGCCCTGGCAGCTGCTGCAGCCGCTCTCAGCCTGGGTCTGGACCTGGCCACCGTCGCCTGCGGCCTGGCCGCGGCCGCGCCGGTACAGGGGCGCACCCTGACCCGGACCAGCCGGCGCGGCGCCCAGGTCATCGACGACAGCTACAACGCCAATCCTGCCTCCATGAAAGCCGGGATCGATCTGCTGGCCGCCCTGCCGGGCCGTCGGGTGGTGGTCCTGGGCGACATCGCCGAGCTGGGCGAGTGGACGGAAGAGGGCCATCGCGACGTGGGCGAGCATGCCCGCGGCAAGGTGGACGCCTTCTACAGCGTCGGTCCTTCGATGGCCCACGCGGCCCGTGCCTATGGCGCCGAGGCCCGGCATTTCGCCGATCGCGAACAACTGATCGAGGCCCTGGCGGACGAGGACCGGGCCGGAACCACCCTGCTGATCAAGGGATCCCGCAGCGCCGCGATGGACAAGGTCGTCGCCGCGCTCTGCGCCATCAATACCGAGGAGAAACACTGATGCTGCTGCTGTTGGCGGAGTTCCTGCAACAGTTCTACAAAGGCTTCGCCGTCTTTCAATACCTCAGCCTGCGCGGCATTCTGGGCGTCTTGACCGCCCTGTTGCTGTCGTTGTGGCTCGGTCCCTGGATGATCCGCACCCTGCAGATCCGCCAGATCGGCCAGGCCGTGCGCAACGATGGTCCCCAGTCGCACCTGTCCAAATCCGGCACCCCCACCATGGGCGGCGCCCTGATCCTGACCACCATCGGCATCAGCACCCTGCTGTGGGCCGATCTGCATAACCGCTATGTCTGGACCGTGCTGGCGGTGACCTTCCTGTTCGGCGCCATCGGCTGGGTGGACGACTATCGCAAGGTGATCGAGAAGAACTCCCGGGGCCTGCCGAGTCGTTGGAAATACTTCTGGCAATCGGTATTCGGCCTGGGGGCGGCGATCTTCCTCTACATGACCGCCAAGGCACCGATCGAAACCACACTGATCCTGCCGCTGCTGAAGAACATCGAAATCCCGCTGGGGATTTTCTTCGTTGTGCTGACCTACTTCGTCATCGTCGGCTCGAGCAACGCGGTCAACCTCACCGACGGCCTCGACGGCCTGGCGATCATGCCCACCGTGATGGTCGGCGGCGCTCTGGGCATCTTCTGCTACCTGTCGGGCAACGTGAAGTTCGCCGACTACCTGCTGATCCCCTACATCGATGGCTCCGGTGAACTGATCGTCTTCTGTGGCGCGCTGATCGGGGCGGGCCTGGGCTTCCTCTGGTTCAACACCTATCCGGCCATGGTCTTCATGGGCGACGTCGGCGCTCTGGCGCTGGGCGCGGCCCTGGGCACCATCGCCGTGATCGTCCGCCAGGAAGTGGTGCTGTTCATCATGGGCGGCGTCTTCGTCATGGAGACCCTCTCGGTGGTCATCCAGGTCGCCTCGTTCAAGCTGACCGGCAAGCGCGTGTTCCGCATGGCGCCGATCCACCACCATTTCGAATTGAAGGGCTGGCCCGAACCGCGGGTCATCGTGCGCTTCTGGATCATCACCGTGATCCTGGTGCTGTTCGGCCTCGCCACCCTGAAACTGAGGTAATCGCAGTGCTCATCGCTTCCGACCAGTTCCGTATCGTCGTCGGCCTCGGCAAGAGTGGCATGTCGCTGGTGCGCTTCCTCGCGCGCCGCGGCGTGCCCTTTGCTGTGGCCGATACGCGGGAACAGCCGCCGGAGCTTGCGACGCTGCGGACCCAGTATCCCCAGGTCGAGGTGCGTTGCGGTGAGCTGGATGCCGACTTCCTCGCCCGCGCGGCGGAAATCTACGTGAGTCCCGGTCTGGCGCTGGAAACGCCTGCGCTGCAAGAGGCCGCGGCCCGTGGCGTGCGGTTGTCGGGCGATATCGATCTGTTCGTCCGCCACGCCAAGGCGCCCATCGTCGCCATCACCGGTTCCAATGCCAAGAGCACCGTCACCACCCTGGTCGGCAACATGGCCCTGCGCGCCGGCAAGCGCGTGGCCGTAGGCGGCAATCTCGGTACCCCGGCGCTGGATCTACTGGCCGATGACGTCGAGCTCTATGTCCTGGAGTTGTCGAGCTTCCAGCTGGAAACCTGCGAGCGCCTGAACGCCGAGGTGGCCACGGTGCTCAACGTCAGCGAAGACCACATGGATCGCTACACCGGCATGCCGGCCTATCACCAGGCCAAGCACCGCATCTTCCGCGGCGCCCGCCAGGTAGTGGTCAATCGCGACGATCCGCTGTCGCGGCCGCTGATCGCCGATGGCGTGCCCTGCCTGACCTTCGGCCTGGGTCGTCCCGATTTCCGTGTCTTCGGCATTCGCGAGGAGGAGGGCCGCCGCTATTTGGCACTGGCCTTCGACAACCTGCTGGATGTCGAGGAATTGAAGATCCGTGGCACCCACAACCACAGCAATGCCCTGGCCGCGCTGGCCCTGGGTCAGGCTGCCGGCTTGCCGCTGGAACCCATGCTGGAGGCTCTGCGTGCCTTCCCCGGTCTCGAACACCGCTGCCAGTGGGTGGGCGAGGTGGCGGGCGTCAACTATTACAACGACTCCAAGGCGACCAATGTCGGCGCGGCCCTGGCCGCCGTCGAAGGCCTGGGCGACGACATCGCCGGCCAACTGGTGCTGATCGCCGGTGGCGACGGCAAGGGCGCCGACTTCAGCGCCCTGCGCGAGCCCATCGCGCGTCACTGCCGCGCCGTGGTGCTGCTGGGACGTGACGCCGAGCGGATCGCCGAGATCCTACCGCCGACCGTGCAACAGGTGCGTGTCGCCACCCTGGAAGACGCCGTGCGCGAGAGCCGCGCCCTGGCCCAGCCGGGCGATGCCGTGCTGTTGTCGCCGGCCTGCGCCAGCCTCGACATGTTCCGTAATTTCGAAGAGCGCGGACGGCTGTTCGCCCGGGCCGTGGGGGACTTGGCATGATCCTCAGCCTGCTGCGTCCCTATCCCTCGCCGCTGGCCAGCCGCCACGGCATCGACCTGGACTTCCCGCTGCTGGCCGGTTGCCTGTTGCTGCTCGGCCTCGGCCTGGTGATGGTGACCTCGGCGTCTTCCGAAGTCGCCGCCGCCCAGTCCGGCAACCCGCTGTACTTCATGTACCGCCACCTGATCTATCTGGCCATCGGCTTCGTCTCCTGCGGCGTGGTCATGATGATTCCCATGGCCACCTGGCAGCGCTTCGGTTTTCCGCTGCTGATCATCGCTTTCCTATTACTCGTGGCGGTGCTGGTGCCCGGCATCGGCCGCGAGGTGAACGGTTCGCTACGCTGGATCGGCTTCGGCTTCTTCAACGTGCAGCCTTCGGAGATCGCCAAGGTCTTCGTGGTGCTCTATCTGGCCGGCTATCTGGTCCGTCGTCAGCACGAGGTGCGCCATACCTGGGCGGGCTTCTTCAAGCCGTTCATCGTACTGCTGCCCATGGCCATGCTGCTGCTGCGCGAACCCGACTTCGGTGCCACCGTGGTGATGATGGGCGCCGCCGGCGCCATGCTGTTCCTGGGCGGCGTCGGCCTGTTCCGCTTCCTGCTGATGGTGGCCCTGGCCGTGCTGGCAGTGTTCGTGCTGGTGCAGACCCAGTCCTACCGGATGCAGCGGCTGATCACCTTCACCGATCCCTGGGCCGACCAGTTCGGCTCCGGCTACCAGTTGACCCAGGCGCTGATCGCCTTCGGTCGTGGCGGCTGGACCGGTCTCGGCCTGGGCAACAGCATCCAGAAGCAGTTCTACCTGCCCGAGGCCCACACCGACTTCCTCTTCGCTGTGCTGGCCGAGGAGCTGGGTCTGATCGGCGCCATGGCCACCGTCGGCCTGTTTCTCTTCGTCTGCGTGCGTGGCCTGTTCATCGGTCACTGGGCGGAGCAGTCCAAGCAGTTCTTCTCGGCCTATGTGGCCTATGGCCTGTCGATGCTGTGGATCGGCCAGTTCCTGATCAACATCGGCGTGAACGTCGGCCTGCTGCCCACCAAGGGCCTGACGCTGCCTTTCCTCAGCTACGGCGGCAGCTCCCTGGTGATCTGCTGCGTGAGCATGGGCTTGCTGCTGCGCATCGAGTGGGAGCGACGCACCCTGGTCGATAACGAGGATGTGGAATTCAGCGAGGAGGACTTCGCCGATGTCCGCTAATGTCCTGATCATGGCTGGCGGCACCGGGGGGCACGTCTTCCCCGCGCTGGCCTGTGCCCGTGAATTCGAAGCCCGCGGCTATACCGTCCACTGGCTGGGTACCCCGCGCGGCATCGAGAACGACGTGGTGCCCAAGGCTGGCATCACCTTGCACCACATTCAGGTCTCTGGCTTGCGTGGCAAGGGCGTGCGCTCGCTGGTGAAGGCACCGCTGCAACTGAGCGGCGCGCTGCTGCAGGCCGTCGGTCTCATGCGCCGGCTCAAGCCTGTCTGCGTGCTGGGCCTCGGTGGCTTCGTCACCGGTCCCGGCGGCCTGGCGGCCAAGCTGTGCAACATCCCGCTGGTGATCCACGAGCAGAACGCCTATGCCGGCACCGCCAACCGCATGCTGGTGCCCCTGGCGGCGCGCGTCTGCGAAGGTTTCGCCGAGACCTTCCCGGCGTCGGCCAAGCGCCTGTCCACCGGCAATCCGGTGCGGGCCGAACTCTTCGCCCCGGTGACCCGCGCGCCGCTGGATCAACGCGCTGCCAACCTGCTGGTGCTGGGCGGCAGCCTCGGTGCCGAGCCGCTCAACAAGCTGCTGCCTGAAGCCCTGGCCCAATTGCCCGCTGGGCTGCGTCCGCAGGTCCGTCATCAAGCCGGGCGCCAGCATGCCGAAGTCACCGCTGAGCGCTATGCCAACGCCGCCGTGGAGGCCGAGGTCCAGCCTTTCATCGCCGACATGGCCGCCGCCTACGCCTGGGCCGACCTGGTGATCTGCCGGGCCGGCGCCCTGACCGTGGCCGAACTCACCGCCACCGGCCTGCCGGCACTGCTGATTCCCTTGCCCCACGCCATCGACGACCACCAGACCAGCAACGCCCGCTTCCTGGAGCGGGCCGGTGCCGGCGTGGTGCTGCCCCAACACTCCACCCGCCCGGCGGATCTCGCCGCGCAGCTTACCGAGGTCCTGATGCATCCCGAACGTCTTGCCGACATGGCCACCCGTAGCCGTGCCCTGGCCAAACCCGACGCTACCCGTGCGGTAGTGGACGCCTGCCTGGAGGTCGCCCGTGGTTAAGTCGCAAAGCGCCATTCAGGCCGAAGTTCGGCGCATGCGCAGCATCCGGCGCATCCATTTCGTCGGGATCGGCGGTGTCGGCATGTGCGGCATCGCCGAGGTGCTGCTGAATCTGGGCTACGAAGTCTCGGGTTCGGACCTCAAGGAATCCGCGGTGACCGCGCGCCTGCAGCAATTCGGCGCACGTATCTATATCGGCCATCGTGCCGAGAACCTCGATCAGGTCGATGTGCTGGTGGTGTCCAGTGCCATCAACAGATCCAACCCCGAGGTCTCCGCCGCCCTCGAGCAGCGCATTCCCGTGGTCCCCCGTGCCGAGATGCTCGCCGAGCTGATGCGCTACCGCCACGGCATCGCCGTCGCTGGCACCCATGGCAAGACCACCACCACCAGCCTGATCGCCTCGGTGTTCGCCGCCGAGGGGCTGGACCCCACCTTCGTCATCGGCGGTCGGCTGAATGCCGCCGGCACCAATGCCCAGCTCGGCACCAGCCGCTATCTGGTCGCCGAAGCCGACGAGAGCGACGCCAGCTTCCTGCACCTGCAGCCGATGGTCGCCGTGGTCACCAACATCGACGCCGACCACATGAGCACCTACGAAGGTGACTTCAATCGGCTCAAGCGCACCTTCGTCGACTTCCTGCACAACCTGCCGTTCTATGGCCTGGCGGTGCTCTGCGTCGACGACCCGGTGGTGCGCGAGATCATTCCCCAGGTCGCCCGGCCCACCGTCACCTACGGCACCGCCGAAGACGCCGACGTGCGCGCCGTGGACATCCGCCAGGAAGGCATGCGTACCTATTTCACCGTGCTACGCAGTGGCCACGCACCGCTGGCGGTCTCGGTCAACATGCCGGGCGTGCACAATGTGCTCAACGCCCTGGCCACCATCGCCATCGCCACCGATGAAGGCGTCAGCGACGAGGCCATCCTCAATGGCCTGTCCGGCTTCCAGGGGGTAGGGCGGCGCTTCCAGGTGTACGGCGAACTGCCGGTCGCCGGCGGCAGCGTCATGCTGGTGGACGACTACGGTCACCATCCGCGCGAAGTCGCCGCGGTGATCAAGGCCGTGCGTGGTGGCTGGCCCGAGCGTCGGCTGGTGATGGTCTACCAGCCGCACCGCTTCAGCCGTACCCGCGATCTCTACGAGGATTTCGTCCAGGTCCTGGCCGATGCCAATGTCCTCTTGCTGATGGAGGTCTACCCGGCCGGCGAGGAGCCCATTCCCGGCGCCGACAGCCGTCAGCTCTGTCACAGCATCCGTCAGCGCGGCCAGCTCGATCCCATCTATGTGGAGCGCGGTGCCAACATCGCCCCGCTGGTCAAGCCGCTGCTGCGTCCCGGCGACATCCTGCTCTGCCAGGGCGCGGGCGACATCGGCGCGCTGGCGCCGCAACTGCTCAAGCACCCGCTGTTCGCCGAGGCTGCCGCTGCAGCCGGGAGTTCGGCATGAGCCGTCATCTAGTCCATCGCCTGGCGACGATCCCCGTCGCCGGCGTTCACGTGGAGGGCTGAACCTTGGTCGCCACCCTACGTCATAACCAGCCGTTCAGTCGCTCACGCCAGGTCGAACCGCGCGGCGCCAGCCGCCTGGTCGCCGAAGAGCCGTTGTCGACGCGCCTGCCGCGGCCGAGCCTGGGCCTGCTCAAGCGCATCCTCTGGCCGTTCCTGCTGCTGGGCCTGGGCTTCGGTACCTATGAAGGCGCCCAGAAGCTGCTGCCCTACGCCGACCGGCCGATCGCCAAGGTCAGCGTCAAGGGCGATCTGTCCTACATCAGCCAGCAGGCCGTGCAGCAGCGCATCGCGCCCTTCGTGGGCACCACCTTCTTCCAGGTCGACCTGGCCGACATGCGCCATGAGTTGGAAACCATGCCCTGGATCGCCCATGCCGAGGTGCGTAGGGTCTGGCCGGACGAGATCAGCATCCGCCTGGAAGAGCAGATGCCCATCGCCCGCTGGGGTGATGAAGCCCTGCTGAATAACCAGGGTGAGGCTTTTGCCCCGCAGGATCTGGCCAACTATGACAATCTACCGCGGCTGTACGGGCCCAAGCGGGCGCAACAGCAAGTGATGCAGCAGTACCAGATGTTCAGCCAGATGCTCCGGCCGCTCGGGTTCACCGTGGCGCGCCTGGAAATGCACGAACGCGGCAGCTGGTACCTCACCACCGGTCAAGGCCTGGAACTGGTGTTCGGCCGTGACCAGCTGGTGGAAAAGATGCGGCGCTTCATGCGCCTGTACGATCAGGTGCTCAAGCCCCAGATGGACAACATCGCGCGGATCGATCTGCGCTACCCGAACGGTCTGGCCGTGGCCTGGCGTGATCCCGCTGTCGCCGCCACCCCCGTGACCGAACCGGCCAAGCATTGAGGAGAAGTTTCTTACTATGGCAAGCGTGCAAAGCGGCAAGATGATCGTCGGCCTCGACATCGGCACTTCCAAGGTCGTGGCTCTGGTCGGCGAAGTGTCTTCCGATGGTCGGATCGAGATCGTCGGAATCGGCACCCATCCGTCGCGCGGGCTCAAGAAGGGCGTGGTGGTCAACATCGAATCCACCGTCGCCTCCATCCAGCGGGCCATCGAAGAAGCCCAGCTGATGGCCGGTTGCCGAATCCATTCGGCCTTCGTCGGTATCGCCGGCAATCATATTCGCAGCCTGAACTCCCACGGCATCGTGGCGATTCGCGACCGCGAAGTGAGCCCGGCGGACATCGAGCGCGTACTCGATGCTGCCCAGGCGGTGGCCATTCCCGCCGACCAGCGCGTGCTGCACACCCTGGCCCAGGATTACGTGATCGATAACCAAGAGGGCGTGCGCGAACCCCTGGGCATGTCGGGCGTGCGTCTCGAGGCCAAGGTTCACGTGGTGACCTGCGCCGTTAACGCGGCCCAGAATATCGAGAAGTGCGTCAGACGTTGTGGCCTGGAAGTCGACGACATCATTCTCGAACAACTGGCGTCGGCCTATTCGGTATTGACCGACGATGAAAAGGAGTTGGGTGTCTGCCTGGTGGATATCGGCGGCGGCACTACCGATATCGCGATCTTCACCGAAGGCGCCATTCGCCATACTGCGGTGATACCTATTGCTGGCGACCAAGTCACAAATGACATCGCCATGGCCTTGAGAACCCCTACGCAATATGCCGAAGAAATCAAGATTCGGTATGCTTGTGCCTTGGCGAAGCTGGCCGGTCCGGGTGAAACCATCAAGGTACCCAGCGTAGGAGATCGTCCGCCGCGAGAATTATCGCGTCAGGCCCTCGCAGAAGTGGTCGAGCCTCGTTACGATGAGCTATTTACGTTGGTGCAAGCGGAATTGCGCCGCAGTGGTTACGAGGATCTGATCCCTGCGGGGATCGTACTTACCGGTGGTACCGCGAAGATGGAAGGCGCGGTCGAGCTGGCTGAAGAGATTTTCCATATGCCGGTACGCCTGGGAGTACCCCAGACGGTCAAGGGTCTGACTGACGTGATCAGCAGCCCTATCTATTCCACAGGCGTCGGCCTGTTGCTCTATGGCCTGCAAAAGCAGACCGATCCCTTGCCGGTTGTTTCTGGCGGATACAGCAACGAAACCAAATCCACAGTCCTGGAGCGCATGAAGCGTTGGGTCCAGGGCAATTTGTAATTCACAATTAAACCGCGGCAGTAGGCGAAGATCCGAAAGGAAGAGAGGGGACCATGTTCGAACTCGTAGACAACATTCCACAAAGCGCCGTGATCAAAGTCATCGGCGTGGGCGGTGGCGGTGGTAACGCCGTCAACCACATGGTCAAGAGCGGTGTTGAAGGCGTCGAATTCATCTGTGCAAATACCGACGCCCAGGCCCTGAAGAACGTCACATCCCGTACCGTGCTGCAACTCGGCCCGGGCGTCACCAAGGGTCTCGGTGCTGGCACCAACCCGGAAATCGGCCGTCAGGCGGCCATGGAAGATCGTGAGCGCATCGCCGAAGTCCTCGAAGGCGCCGACATGGTCTTCATCACCACCGGCATGGGCGGTGGCACTGGTACCGGCGCCGCGCCGATCATTGCCGAGGTCGCCAAGGAAATGGGTATCCTGACCGTCGCCGTGGTCACCCGCCCGTTCCCCTTCGAAGGCCGCAAGCGCATGCAGGTCGCCGATGAGGGTATTCGCGCCCTGTCCGAATGCGTCGACTCGCTGATCACCATCCCCAACGAGAAGCTGCTGACCATTCTGGGCAAGGACGCCAGCCTGCTGGCCGCCTTCGCCAAGGCCGACGACGTCCTCGCTGGCGCCGTGCGCGGTATCTCCGACATCATGCAGCGTCCCGGCCTGATGAACGTCGACTTCGCCGACGTCAAGACCGTGATGGGCGAGATGGGCATGGCCATGATGGGTACCGGCCACGCCAGCGGCCCGAACCGGGCGCGCGAGGCCACCGAAGCCGCCATCCGCAACCCGCTGCTGGAAGACGTCAACCTGCACGGCGCGCGCGGCATCCTGGTCAACATCACCGCCGGCCTGGATCTGTCCCTGGGTGAATACGCCGCCGTGGGTGAGATCATCGAGGACTTCGCTTCCGAGCACGCCACCGTCAAGGTCGGCGCGGTCATCGATCCGGAAATGCGCGACGAGCTGCACGTCACCGTGGTCGCCACCGGCCTGGGCGCGCGCATCGAGAAGCCGGTCAAGGTGGTGGACAACACTGCCCAGACCCTGGCCGCTGCGCGTCAGGAACCGGCTCCGGTGAACTACGACGACCTCAAGTACCCGACCTCCATGCGCTCCGGTCGTGGCAGCCAGAATCATGGCGGCTCGGCAGCGGCGACCAAGGTCAATCCCAACGACGATCTGGATTACCTGGACATTCCGGCTTTCCTGCGTCGTCAGGCTGATTGATCGGGTATATCACAAGCGCAGGTGTGATTAGTGGGCATCGATTTTCGCTTCTGCTATCATCGCGATTTCGTTGACCACCATTCGCACCTTGCGACCGAGCGGCCCAGGCATGATTAGACAACGCACCCTCAAGAACACCATTCGCGCCACTGGCGTCGGCCTGCACTCCGGGGAGAAGGTATACCTGACCCTGAAGCCGGCTCCGGTCGATACGGGTATCGTGTTCCGTCGCACCGATCTCGATCCGGTCGTGGAAATCCCGGCCTGGGCTGAGAACGTGGGTGAAACCACCATGTCGACCAACCTGTTCAGCGACAGCGGCGTCAAGGTCGGTACCGTCGAGCATCTGCTGTCGGCCATGGCTGGTCTGGGTATCGACAATGCGTACGTCGAGCTGTCCGCGGTCGAAGTGCCGATCATGGACGGTAGCGCTGGTCCCTTCGTCTTCCTGATCCAATCCGCCGGTCTGCAAGAGCAGGAAGCGGCCAAGCAATTCATCCGTATCAAGCGTGAAGTGAGCGTCGTCGACGGTGACAAGCGCGCTACCTTCGTGCCCTTCGATGGCTTCAAGGTGACCTTCGAGATCGATTTCGATCATCCGGTGGTCAGCAACCGTACCCAGAAAGCCTCGGTGGACTTCTCGAGCACCTCCTTCCTCAAGGAAGTCAGCCGTGCCCGTACCTTCGGCTTCATGCGCGACCTGGAATTCCTGCGTTCGCACAACCTGGCCCTGGGTGGCAGCGTTGATAACGCCATCGTGGTGGACGAGAAGGGCGTGATGAACGAAGACGGTCTTCGCTACGAAGACGAATTCGTCAAGCACAAGATCCTCGACGCCATCGGCGACCTCTATCTGCTCGGCAAGAGCCTCATTGGCGAATTCCGCGGCTACAAGTCCGGCCACGCCATGAACAATCGCCTGCTGCGTGCGCTGCTGGCCGATCGCGATGCCTGGGAAGTGGTGACCTTCGAAGACTCCGGTCTGGCACCCATTTCCTATATGAGACCCGCGGCTGCCGTCTGAGCCCGGTTCCAAGAAAAAGCCCTGCACATGCAGGGCTTTTTCATGCGCGCAAGATCGCTCAGCGACGACTCAGGGGTTCACCCTGGAAGTGCACGCCGGCCAGGCCCTTGGTCATGAGGGCGCGGATATTGGCATGGTCGCTACCCTCAGGGGTCTCCAGCACACTGCGATAATGCTCGCCGAAGGCCAGCAGGGCTTCCTGATCGCTCAGGCCTTCGAGCTTGGCCAGGCCCAGGGTCTTGCAAGAGCCTTCGTTCTGGCCGGCGGCGTTTTCCACATCACCGTTGTGAAAGGCGGTGGGTTGATAGTGGTAATGCTCGGCCACGAACGCCAGGGTGTCGGCGAAGGCGTGGTTACCGCTGGCCAGGCTGGTGCGGAAGCTGGACAGATCGCTCATTTGGATTGCTTCTCCTGGAAGGCAGCGGCCTGGGCGGGAGAGGCCTCGGTCTGGTACTGGGCCTTCCAATCGGCATAGGGCATGCCGTAGACGACTTCGCGCGCGTCATCCAGGCTCAGCTCCAGGCCCTTTTCGTCGGCAGCGGCCTTGTACCACTTGGACAGGCAGTTGCGGCAGAAGCCGGAGAGATTCATCAGGTCGATATTCTGCACATCGGTGCGCTTGCGCAGGTGCTCGACCAGGGTGCGGAAGGCGGCAGCCTCCAGTTCCAGGCGGTCTTGTTCGGTCATGGGTGACTCCTTTGGCTAGCGGCGGCCATGGCGCAGGTGGCGCCCGCCGTTGACGGTGAAGGTGCTGCCGGTCGCATAGGCCGTCGACAGCAGATAGAGCACGGTATCCACGATGGGATCGGCGCCGGGTTCGAAATCCAGCAAGGCCTTGTCCAGAGTCGCCTGACGATAGGCCTCGTCGGCGCCTTCCTTGAAGATCAGCAGGCCCGGCGCGATGGTGTTGACCCTGACGGTGGGCGCCAGGGCTTCGGCGAATGACAGGGTCAGGTTGTGCAGGGCAGCCTTGGTGGCAGCGTAGCCGATGTGGTTGCGGCTGCCACGCGTCGCGCTGTCGTCGCCGATGTGGATGATGTCGGCGCGCGGAGCGGCCAGCAGCAGATCCTGCAGGCCCAGGTTGAGGTGGTAGGGCGCTTCCAGGTGCAGGCGATAGAGCAGGCGCAGATTGTCCAGGCTATCTTCCGCCCAGACCGAGGCATTGTGAATCACCCCGCGCAGTGCCCCATGACGTTCATGGAGTTGTTGCAACAGGATGTCGCGCTGCTGTTCCTCAGCCAGATCGACCTGATAGGCCTCGATCTCCAGCTCGCGCAACGGACCCGGATCGTCGCGGTAGACCGCGATGACCGGCTGGCCTGCCGCCAGAAGACGACGGGTGAGGGCTAAGCCAACGCGGCGATTGGCGCCGGTTACCAGAAGGGGAAGGGCTGCAGACATGGGGGTACCCGATCCTTGAGAGCGAAACGGCCAGGGAGCTGGCCGTGCGTATTGTACGCATTCGACTCGTCGGGAAGCAGGCCGATCCGTTGCGTCTAGCGGGCGCTGCCCCTTAACTCTTCGGCCCTGGACGAGGCGCTGTGCAGCCAGCCCTTGAGCGCCCGGGTGATCAGCGGAATGAAGACGCAGACCATCACCGGCGTGAGGATCAGGGTGCTGAGCAGGATGCGTGGCAGCAGCGGCAGGTGGGCGAGGTAGTCACCGAAGGCGGCATTGAATAGTAGCGAAATGGGGAAGAAGGCCAGCCAGACGGCGATGCTCTGCTTCCAGCGCGGCGGGGCTTGCACGCCGGCACCGAACCAGTCGTCCATGCCTTGGGCACGTCGCGCCTGGGGCGCTTCGAACAGGCCCTGGCCACGTTCCAGCCAGCGCTGCCGCGTCTCCGAGTGTTCCCATTCGTCGAGACTGTGGGGGCAGGCGAAACGAAAGATGATTTGCACCAGGTTGTCACCCGGTGGCGGGGTCAGGACACCCGAGCCGAGATAGCCGGGATAACCGGTCGCCAGGGCTTCGCCTTCGCGTAGCCAGACCAGGAAGGCATCGTATTGGCCGGCCGCGACGCGCCGCGCGACCATTAGGGTAACAGGCTGATTCATGCATTGACTCCGGGCGATCGGGCCGGATAGGCCGGACGCCGTCACGCCAGCCGGGTAGGCGGGCAGGTGGCGGAAACGCCTGGGGTAGCAGGCGGCGCTAGCATAACAAGCCTTGAGACCCCGTGGCAGAGCCTGTCGTTTCAGGGATTCCGCAAACGCCAAAGTTTGGGTCGTTCGAGGCATACTGATCGGCCGTCACTGCTCGAGGTCTGCATGAAAGTCGCACTGTTGAATGGCTCTGTATACGGTAACGCGGAAGACATCGCGCGGCAGGTAAAAACGCGTCTGACGGCGGCGGGGCATGAGGTCTGGCTTCAGCCGAATGCCGAACTCGGCAGTCTGGAGACCTTTGCGCCGGATGCCATGCTGGCCATTACCTCGACCACCGGCATGGGCGAACTGCCCGCCAATCTGGAACCCCTGTATTTCCAGCTGCGTGACCGTCTGCCGCCGTGGCGGGGCCGCCCTGGCGCGGTGTTGGCGTTGGGGGATTCCAGCTATGGCGACACCTACTGCGGGGGTGGCGAGTTGATGCAGGAGTTGTTCGCCGAACTGGGGCTGCGCGAGCTGCTGCCCATGCGGCGGATCGATGCCAGCGAGACGGTGACGCCGGACGAAGAGGCCGCGCCCTGGATCGATGAAGTCATGGCTGCGCTGGCGAAGGACGTTTCATCCTAAGCAAGGGTCTTTTACCTGCCTGAGTCCGCACTGTGTCTCTGGGTCGCTGTCCCCGTCCAAGCAGCCTGGGTATCCTTGCAAACTGGTTGATTGTTCTGAGATGGAGCCCTGGGTGAATAGATATCTGCGCCTGGCTCTGGAGTTGTGCGCGTTGGGCGCGCTGTGGGGACTGGGGACACTGCTGGCGAACTACTTCGCCTGGCCGGTACCGGGGGGTGTGGTGGGGCTGGCCATGCTGCTGCTACTGCTGGCCGCCCGCATCGTCGAGCCCGAGTGGTTGCAGAACGGAGTACGCCTGCTGCTGGGCGAGATGCTGCTGTTCTTCATCCCGGCCTTGCTGAGTCTGCTCGACTACGGACCGCTGTTGCGCCAGGAGGGCGTGCGTATCCTGCTGGCTATCCTGCTCAGCACCGTGCTGACCATGGTGGCCACCGCCCTGACCGTAGACTTCATGTTCCGCCGTCGAGGGCGTCGCGATGCTTGATCTGTCCGGACTCTTCTGGCTGCTGCTGACGGTGGCTGGCTATGTGGTGAGTCGGCTGCTCTATGCTCGACTGCGCTGGTATCTGGTCAGTCCGATCATCTTCGTCACGGTGCTGCTCTATGCCACGACCCTCTGGCAGCAGGTGAGCTATGCGCAATACGCCCACTACAGCCGCTGGCTGATCATGCTACTGGGTCCGGCGACGGTAGCCTTCGCCGTGCCCATCTGGCAGCAGCGCCGGCTCCTGGCGCGCTACTGGCAGGCCTTGCTGGCGGGTCTCTGTGTCGGCAGTACCGTCGCCATCGGCAGTTCCTGGTTGCTGGCCCGGCTGTTCTTGCTCGATGACCGGGTGCTGCTGTCCATGCTGCCGCGCTCCATCAGTACGCCCTTCGCCATGCCGATGTCCGCCAATGTCGGCGGCGTACCCGAGCTGACGGCGGCCTTCGTGATGATCACCGGACTGGGTGGTGCCATCCTCGGCAGTCTGCTGATCAAGCTATTGCCGCTGAAATCGGCCCTGGCGCGAGGGGCGCTGTTCGGTATGGGCGCCCATGGCGTCGGCACCAGCAAGGCCTATGAGGTCGGCTTGGAGGAGGGCACCGTGGCCGGTCTGGTCATGGTGCTGGCCGGGCTGAGCAATCTGCTCGGAGCCCAGTTGGTGCTCTGGTTACTGCGGGGCTAGTGCAGCGTGGCCGCGGGCGCACCCAGGCGCTCGAGACGCCGTCGCAGTTGCTCGCGCTCGGCTTCGTCGTCGCTGATCAGCATCGCGTGTTGCAGGTCGTAGCGTTCGGCTTGGGGACAGTCGAGCTGGCGATACAGCTCGGCCCGCGCCAGATGATCGGCGACGCTGGCCGCGCCGAGTTCGATGACCCGCTGGGCATCCTTGAGCGCTGCCAGGGGTTGATCGCCCTGCCGGTGCAGTTCGCGCAGATTGCGTGACAGCCGCTGCATCATCTGGCGCGGGGTGAGAGGTGTCAGGTGGGTGGCCTGCAGGCGCGCGGTGGCGCCGAATTGATCCGCCAGCAGTTGGCGACAGTCACTCATGTACAGGCGACGGCCACCGAAGGGTTCGAGCAGGTGATCGGCGCCCGGGACGCGCAGCAGGAAATGGCCGGGAAAGCCGATGCCTTGCAGATCGATTTCCAACCGCCGGGCCAGTTCGAGCGCTATCAGGGCAATGGACAGCGGCTGGCCGCGACGGCGCGTCAGCACCTCGTCGAGCAGCGCCGCGTCCGGGCGGAGTGGCCATTCCGCCGCACGGAAGCCCGCCTCGCATAGTTGTCGAAGCAGGGCCTGGGCGCGTTCGGCATGACTGGCATCGCCATCCAGGCGCGCGTCCAGTTGCAGGGCCAGATCGTCCAGCGAGTGCAGTAGCGCCTGGGGTTCGAGAGGCTGGCGATGCTCGGCGGCGATCCACAGGGCGGCTTCCAACAGCCGGGGATCGGTACGGTCCAGACAGGCGAGACAGGCAAGGCGCGGCTCCACGGCAGACTCCAGGCCCTCGGGGCTTTTCCTGATGTTTTTAGCCTGGGTAGGCGCGTCCGTCCAGTCTGCGACAGTTGCGCACTGGCCGTCCGTCCGGCTTCTCGCTATAAGAACGGCTGGCCCTGATGCCAGAGCAACCTGACGAACGGGAGTTTCCAGCATGGATGAGTCTTCGAGCAGGCATCTTCGCCAGCGTGAGCAGCAACGGATCGACGGTCTGGGCAGCCGGCAGGCTGGATGTTCCAGGGATTTCTGGGTGGCTGGATGGAGCGACCGGGTATGAAGTGGGCAGATAGCAGTCGCAAACGCATGCACGACGGGGCGAATTCGCTCGGCAACCTCATGGTGGAAGGCTTCCACTATTTCGGTCTGTTCGCCATCGGCGCCGCCACCGCCTGGGCCTCGGTGATGGCGTTCATGGGAATGGTGGACAAGGGCCAGGCGAGCATCGATGACATCCTCCTGCTCTTCATCTACCTCGAGCTGGGGGCCATGGTCGGTATCTACTTCAAGACCAACCACCTGCCCATCCGCTTCCTGCTCTACATCGCCATCACCGCGCTGACCCGCTATCTGATCGGTGATGTCTCGCACCACCGGCCGCCGGATGTCGGGCTGCTCTATCTCTGCGGCGGGATCTTCCTGCTGTCGCTTTCGGTGCTGGCGGTCAGGGTCGCCTCCAACAAGTTTCCGTCCAGCAAGGCGATAGATGCGACCGGAGATGTAGTAGGGGACAGTGGAGAAAGATAAGGCGGTACGCCAGGGTAATAGTACTTTTTAAGATAAGATTTGCGTGGTTTTGATTTGCTCTGGCAAATATGGGTCTTCGTCTTTTAGACTGGTCTAGCTTTCGATGTCGGGCAAGGCGGGATTTGAGTTTTTTGAGAGTTTAGGATTGATGCGAGCAATGCTAGAAGCATTGCTCGCGAATTTTTAATGTTGTTCTAAATTGTGAGTTCACGCCAGAGGATTTGCTTTGAACTCAACTTTTCTCTTTCACTAAAACGTGTTTCAGAAATGTGTTTTAGAGAAAAGCTGGTCATGGGAGACGGGTGGTTTTCAAAAATTTGCATCCCGAGTCCTATTTCGCAAACGTGTGAGTCGAAGCGAATGAAGCGTTCATGCGCATAGTCTCTGAAAAAGTTATCATGATTGGATATTAAAGTTAGGCTATTTAGCGCTCTTGCTATTGGGGGGCAGTTTGCAATATTCACATAAAAGTAGTTTGTTATTTCATGATACGCGATGCTGTTTTTTTCATCGCCCCCGGAAATTATAGTGACACTAAATTTTTTATCGCTATTGGCAAGCATCCTCAGAAAACCTAAGGCTCCTGACGCTGTCTGGCCGCGTCCAAGGCTTTCGCGAATGCGAGTATATAAATAGCGATCAATTATAGTTATATTTTTAGAGTATTTGGCTAAAGGAGATATCCTTTCTGACCAGATGGCTTGAGCGTTGCTACCGAAGGGAATTTCCGTCCGTCCAGCCGTGCGACTGGCTTTAAAGTTCACTGACTCGCTAGCAGCTCCGGCGCCTAATAATTCAAATCCGGTATTGGTGCAATACCTAACTGAGTCTTCATTGTTGGAAATAATTTTGCTTATTTCATCATCTGCCAAAGCTGTTTTAAAGATTGGGGATAATTTTGTTAGTTTTGAAAAATCCTCATAGTCACAAAAGTCATTCCATTGGCTGTCAACTATAGAAGTCCGATAATACTCTAAAGCTTCTTTCCATCTTTGGTGATATTTCACTGGGAATTTTTTAATTAAATCTAGTAGGCTGTCGAATTTTTCGGCGTTTGAAACTAAAACTCCATGATCTCGCCAGAGCTGAAGTATTGTGTCGTGAGCTGCACTTTGTCCTGTGGTGGTTAGGGCTTTGGAGTCAAAGAAATGCGTATCAAAGGCGAATTCGGTAATCACTTTTTATCTCCGAATCCTTTTTTCTCTTATGCGCTCCTCGAAGAATCCGTCGGGGAATTCTCTGCAAAAATCTCCCTCTTCATCCAGTGGGATGCTAATTATCTCTCCGCCATTACTCGTGGATTCTACATAGTTTATGCTGATTTGATCTTTTTTGAAGCCTTGGTAGACTCTGCTTTGAAGTCGAAGTAGTAATGACTCGCTATGAGTTTCTATGATCCATTGGTTGGTTTTAGATGTTTCAATGATGAAGTCTGCTAAATGTGCTTGCAAACGAGGATGTAGGTGGATTTCGGGTTGTTCAACACAGATTATGCTATTTTTTCGTACAATTCCCTCGACTATTATAGGTAGCATTTGGCCAATTCCGAAGCCGACGTCTGAGGGACCAACGACAATGTTGGAGCGAGTGTCTTTTAGTTGCAGGCAAATAACGGTTCCGGTGACGTTGTCACCAATGCTCCTTGCGGAAAGCTCATAAGGTATTTCAAACTTCTCGAACCACGAGTTGATTTTTTCTGTTATTTCGGGTGACTGCTCGTATATAAAACGAGCGACATTCTCACCTAATTTACCGACGGAGTCATTTTGATCCCCTTTGGGGGCATAGAAGCGACTGGGATGGCTGCGTAAAGGTCCGAGATATGTTACTGCTGAGAATTTCTCCTTCAAATCGCTTGCTGTTTCTCCCATGGTATGGTTAAGAACTATGCCGCTAGGCATTGAGAGCGCTGAGCTAGGCTTTATTTCGGCAACTGCCATGCAAGGAGTTGAAAAATTTAAATCTGTTTGAAATTCCGTTTTTTGAAGGGCTTTTTTGATTTCCTCAATCTCTACTTTACCCCAGGTTCTCACTCTTCGCTCTATATAGTCCGCGACAGTGTCTTCGGTAAGTAGGGAGAAATTCTTGGCATTAGACAACCTTTTAAGTAACGAGTCTTTGTTTTTTTCTCGCAGATTAGACTTTAGTGCGGCGTGGAAAATAGGGGCTTTTTTTTCGTTTGTTATCGTTATTTCTATTCTTTTTAGATAAGAAAAGCCTTCGTATGTGCTGTTATCTCCTGTTCCAGAATATGCATACTCTAACTCATAGTTTCGTAGATGACTGCTGCCGAAAGAACTTGATCTGGCAATTTGAGGGTTATTGTTTCTGGGGAATGTATATGAAATGCGAAATCCTATTTCTTTTGATATATTGTGTTCGTTTACCATTGATGAGTAGTCGCCAAGATCTACATACTCACCGTTTGAAACTAGTCCACCTTGTGTGCTTGGCCTCGTTAAGGACTGCTTTAATAGCATGATGGAATGAATTATCGAGCTCTTCCCTGATGAGTTTGGTCCATAGATAAGTGTTATAGGTGCGAGGGTTAGAGACTGCCAATCAGAAAAAGCTTTGAAATTTTTTATATCAATAGAGGTGAACATTAATTGAACTCCCTTCCATGAGCTTGATTCTGAATGATGTCACAATTGCTCCTTCAAGCGCTACTACTATAGCTGTCCAGCTTCGAAGTCATTTGGCCGCGTTCTGCTAGAAAGGATTATCTCATTTCGCAACGGATGGTTCCCCTGATGGGAAAAGCGCTGTGGTCTGTTGGTTGGTAGGTTTTGGTTCTACAAGGGACTTGAGCTAGACATAGCATCGGGAGGCGAGAGCTATGTTGGCATATGCGGCAAGGTGGAGGCTAGGTTTACAAGAGCCGTAGCGTTAGGACTGGTTGGCTAACCATCTGCCCATCTGCCCATCTGCCCATCTGCCCATCTGCCTTAATCACCATTATCGTGCTGATCCGCTATTTGATCGGGACGTGTAGCACCATTGCCCTCCGGATGTTGGGCCGCTATATCTATGAGATAAGATGTTCCTGCTGTCGCTTTTGATGCTGGCGGCCAGGGTCACCTTGGACAGATTTCTCTCCAACGAAACAACCGATGCGACCGGGGATACCGCGTGAAAAAAGTAGCTCAAGACGTGAGCCTTTTAATGTGTAGCATCTCCTACTGTCTCCTCGGTGATATAGATGGCTTCCGGTAACAACTCCCTATGAAATGTACCTTCCTGCTGACCGTCTCTTAGAGAGTTATCATTTGCCGGGTAGCGCTTGAGCTTCCCGCTGGTTTTCGCGTTTTCATCCTGCCGACGCAGAACTTTAGCCGGGTGCGGCTTGCTTTAGAAGGGCGAGCGGGACTGATAGCTAACGATCCAGGGGCGCCAGTAACTGGGCCAAGTCGCTTTCGGTCAGGCGCCAGTCGCCGGCGTTCTCGCTGAGGATGCCGGCGCTCAAGCGGGCCTTTTCCTGCTGGAGTTGCTGGATGCGTTCTTCCAGGGTGCCGCGGGCGATCAGCTTGTAGACGAACACCGGGCGATCCTGGCCGATGCGGTAGGCGCGGTCGCTGGCCTGCTGTTCGGCGGCGGGGTTCCACCAGGGGTCGAAGTGGATCACGGTGTCCGCGGCGGTCAGGTTGAGGCCGCTGCCGCCGGCCTTGAGGCTGAGCAGGAACACCGGTACCTCGCCGTTCTGGAAGCGCTGCACCGGGGTGCGGCGGTCACGCGTCTCGCCGGTGAGGGTGACGTACTCGATGCCACGTTGATCCAGATCCGCCGCGATCAGGTCGAGCATGCTGGTGAACTGGGAGAACACCAGTACCCGGCTGCCGCCTGGTAGCAGGGCGTCGAGTCTTTCGTTAAGCGCGGCCAGTTTCGCCGACGGCTTGGCCACGGTGTCGTCTTCACTGGGCACCAGGCGCAGATCGCAACAGACCTGGCGCAGGCGCAGCAGGGCATCGAGGATAAGCAGCTGGCTGCGGCCAATGCCCTGACGGGCGATCTCCGCCCGAACCCGCTCGTCCAGCAACAGCCGCAGGGTTTCGTAGCGTTCGCGCTGTGCCGGGCTGAGTTCGACCAACTGGACGATCTCGGTCTTGGGCGGCAATTCGCTGGCGACCCGCTGCTTGGTGCGGCGCAGCATGAAGGGGCGTACCCGCGCCTTGAGGGCTGCCAGGCGCTGGACGTCACCCTCGCGCTCGACGGGGATGCGGTAGTGCTGCTTGAAGCTCTTCTCGTCGCCCAGCCAGCCCGGCATGAGGAAGTGGAATTGCGACCAGAGTTCGCCCAGGTGGTTTTCCAGCGGCGTACCGGTGAGGCAGAGGCGATGGCGGGCGCGCAGATGACGCGCCGCCTGGGCGGCCTTGGTGGCGGCGTTCTTGATTGACTGGGCTTCGTCCAGCACCTGCAGGTGGAAGTCGTAGTCGGCCAGGCGCTCCGCGTCCCTGGGCAGCAGGGCATAGGTGGTGAGCACCACGTCGTGTTCGGGAATGCGTTCGAAGCGGCTACTGCGCGCACTGCCCTGGAGGGTGAGGACGCGCAGGCCAGGGGCGAAGCGAGCGATCTCGTCCTGCCAGTTGGGAATCAGGCTGGTCGGCATGACGATCAGCGCCGGGGCGGTCAGACGGCCGGCGGCCTGTTCGACGAGGATATGCGCCAGGGTCTGCAGCGTCTTGCCCAGGCCCATGTCGTCGGCGAGGATGCCGCCGACCTCCAGTTCGCGCAGGGCCTGCAGCCAGGCCACGCCCTCGCGCTGGTAGGGGCGCAGCTCGGCGTGCAGGGTATCCGGCAATACCACCGGTTCGGCCGCGTAGCTGCGCAGGCGCTCGGCGAAACTCCTGAGTCGCTCACCGCCTTCCCATTCCAGCGGCAGGCGCTCGTCCAGCTCCGCCAGGCGCGCGGCGTCGAGCCGGGGCAGGCGTAGGGCGCGATCATGGGCGAGGCCGGTCGTCGCATAGAGTTCGCCCAGTATCTGCAGGATCGGCTTCAAGCGTCCCAGGGGCACGGCCACCCGTTGCGCGCGGCTCTGCTGGCCCGCCAGGCGTGGCGGCTCGATGCGCAGCAGCACGGGTTCGTCGTCGGCGCGCTTGGCCAGCATCGTGGGCTCGTATTGGGAGGGTTCACGGCGGATGGCTTCGATCAGCAAGGGGATCAGACTGACGCGGCGCTGACCCAGGCGGATACCCAGCTCGACGTCGAAGAGGCCGCTGGCGCTACCCTTGTCCTCGACTTCTTCGAGCTGACCGTACCAGCCTTCGACGGGAGTCAGATCGAAGGTGAACTCGGGTTGGGCGTCGATCTGCCAGCCGGCGTCGCGCAGGGTCGGCAGCCCTTGCTGGACGAATCTGAGCCAGGCGGGATCGTCGGGTAACTCGAACATCTCGCCGCATTCTTCCGGCAAGGCGGCGCTGCGCCGGGTGGCCAGGCGTAGGCCGAAATCGAGCAGCATCTGCCGCCAGCGTTGTTCGGCCTGCAATTGCCGGGCGGGATAGTCGCCGTCCGGGTGCCGGGGCGGTGGGCCGAAGAGCCGGCGCTTACCGTACAGAAAAGCCAAGGCGGCGCGATGGCGGACGGTGGGTCGCATCTTGCCGATATGGCGGTCGTAGTCGATCTGGGTATGGCTGCCGAGGGTCAGGACCGGTTGCGGCAACTCCGGGCTGACGACGGGTGCGGTGGGTAGTTCGGTCTCAGCGCGTTGCAGGCGTTCGAGTTCGATGAGCGCGGCGGCGGCATGCTTGCAATTGCGGCCGACCGGGCAGGTACAGCGGGCATGGACGCGCCAGGCGGTCTCGCCTGGGCGTAGGCTGATCGCCTGGCGATAGGCAGGGCCAGCCGGGCTGCTGCATTCGGCATAGAGCTGGCCATTGGCCGCCGAGCGGATGCGCACCAAGCCATCGAGCGCCAGCCGCCGGCCGCGCTCGTAGTTGCGCTCCGTGAAGGCGCCTTTCCAGTCCTGCCACTTGAGCCGTTCGAAACGTAACGCCATCGTTCACCCAGGCTGTTCGTACCAAACCGCCTATTCTGCCACAGTCCGGCCAGAGCTCGTCCGACTCCCTTGACTCACTTGAGAATGAGAATATAGTGCATTTAAGGAAGGTAGGAGCGAGACTATGCGGGAACAACCTTTGGCCAGCCTAGCCCTGATCGACGCCACCCGATTGCAGGAGCAACGGGAAGGGCGCTTGCGCTCGCTGCAGCGCCTCATTCTGATCGTCTGCAGCCTGGGCGTAGTGAGCACCGCTGCCCTGCATCTGGCCTATCTCGCCTTCGGCAGCGGCTGATCCGCAGTCGGGCTCACCACTTTTTTCCGCCCATGAAAAAGCCCCGTGCAGTCACCTGCTCGGGGCTTTCCATTTGGCACCGGCCGGCGGCCGGTACTGGGGTCAGACCAGCAGGTCGCCCACGCGGTACATCTTCATGGTGTTGGTGCCATCACGCTTGGTGTAGCTGTCGCCCTTGGTCAGGATGACCCAGTCACCGTGCTCGACGATACCGCGCTTGAGCAGCTCGTCCACCGCCGCCTGGCTCACCTTGTTCGCCGGCATGGTGGTCGGGTCGAAGGGGATGGTGTGCACGTTGCGGAACAGCGCGGTGCGCGCCTGGGTGGCGCGGCTGGAAGCGAAGGAGAAGATCGGTACCGAGGAGCGCAGGCGCGACATGATCAGCGGGGTGTAGCCGGTGTCGGTCAGGCTGATGATGGCCTTCACGCCGGGGAAGTGGTTGGCCACGTAGATGGAGGCCAGGGCGATACTCTCGTCCCAACGGGTGAAGGTCTGGCCCAGGCGATGGCTGGACAGCTTGCTGGTGGGCTGCTTTTCGGCGCCGACGCAGACACGGGCCATGGCCTTGACCGCTTCCACCGGGTACTGGCCAGCGGCGCTCTCGGCGGAGAGCATCACGGCGTCGGTGTTGTCCAGCACGGCGTTGGCCACGTCGGAGACTTCCGCGCGGGTCGGCATGGGGCTGCTGATCATCGACTCCATCATCTGGGTCGCGGTGATCACCGCCTTGTTGAGGCGGCGCGCGTGGGAAATGATGCGCTTCTGGATGCCCACCAGCTCGGCGTCGCCGATTTCCACGCCGAGGTCGCCACGGGCCACCATGACGGCATCGCTGGCCTGGATCAGGCCGTCCAGGGCCTCGTCGTTGGCGACGGCTTCGGCGCGCTCGATCTTGGCCACCAGCCAGGACTTGCCGCCAGCCGCTTCCATCAGGCGCCGGGCTTCGTTCATGTCTTCGGCATCACGCGGGAAGGACACGGCCAGGTAGTCGACCTCCATGGAGGCGGCCAGCTTGATGTCCTCGCGGTCCTTGTCGGTCAGCGCCGGCGCGGTGAGGCCGCCGCCACGCCGGTTGATGCCCTTGTGGTCGGACAGCGGACCGCCGATCAGGGTGGTGCAGTGCAGTTCGGTGGCGGTCACGCCTTCCACGCGCAGCACGACGCGGCCGTCGTCCAGCAGCAGTTCGTCACCCACGCGGCAATCGGCGACCAGGCCCGGATAATCGATGCCGACCACTTCCTCGGTGCCTTCGGTGCGCGGATGGGCGATGGACAGGCGGAAGGGATCACCGACCTTGAGTTCGATACGCTTGTTGACGAACTTGGCGATGCGGATCTTCGGACCCTGGAGGTCGCCGAGCAGGGCGACGTGGCGGCCGTGCTTGGCGGCGAGATCCCGTACCAGCTGACCACGGGCCCGGTGCTCGTCGGGCGTGCCATGCGAGAAGTTCAGCCGGGCGACGTCGATGCCGGCGATGATGAGCTGCTCGAGGACTTCCGGAGAATTGCTGGCCGGGCCTAGGGTGGCGACGATCTTGGTACGGCGATAAATCATGCAGTCTTTCCTTTAGCGGATTGCAATCATGAGTCGACGCCTCAGAACCTGGTCACGACCTGCTGCGCGTCGGCCAAACGGCGTTGAAAATACCTTCGGAATGCTCATTTACCACTCGTAAACTCCGCTTCCTCAGGCATTTTCGCCTTGTTTGTCTCTAGCTCGCGAAATCGTGAACAGGTTCCTAGCGCCGAGTCGACGTAGAACACGGAGCGCAACTCATTGTAGCGCCGTCGCGTGGCCAGCACATGACGGCTTTTCGCTGCTCTGTCACACGGATGGTCGCTTGGCCTCAAGAAGCCAGCCCCGGCGCCGATCTAGCGAACAGGAGGACTTTTCATGCGCCCTTATCTCTACCTGTTCCTGGTCGTCGGCCTGACCGGCTGTACCAGCGTTTCGATGAATTCCTATCTCGACGCCGCCTACAAATCCTATGCCGAGGGTGATTGCACCAACGCCCTGCTGCAGATTTCCCAGGCCGAGCGCAAGGGACGGGCGCGGCCCTGGCTGCAGCCGGAATTCTCCATGCTGCGCGGCCAGTGCCTGGAGCAGCAACAGCTGTACGCGGACGCCGCCCAGACCTATCGTTTCATCCAGGCCCGTTATCCGGGCAGTGAATATGCCTATCGGGCCCAGGCTCGACTGGACACCCTGCGCCAAATGGGGCTAGATGGCGGAATGGCCGTTGCGACGCCCCAACCGGTGCGAAAACTACCGCAGCGCTGAGCTTTCCAGGACGTTGTCGGTAAAGTGGCTTTACCGTGTGCAGGATGAACGCACCATGACTCAGAATCGTCGTATCGAGCGCCACCAGCTGCCTTACTACCTGAAGGTATTCAACCGCTTCACCGACAAGCCCATGGGCTACATCGGCAACATCTCCCGCGAGGGACTGCTGATGATCAGCCAATTGCCCATGCTGGTGAATGCGCGTTTCGAGTTGCGGTTGAAGATTCCGGGGCAGGATGGCCAATTGCACTTCATCGATTTCGATGCCCGTTGCCAGTGGAGTCACGAAGACGTGACACCGGGCAACTACGATTCCGGTTTCAGCGTCGTCGAGCCACCGGTCGAATTCGCCGAGTTGATCGGCGTCCTGCAGCACTATTTCACCTTCGGCAAACTGTCTCAGTCAGCGATCTGACCGGCGCTTTGCGCTGCCCAGAGTTGCCACAGGCGAGTCTGGAGGTCCGGCGTATCGCTGGCCGGTAGCCAGCGAATCCCCAATCGTTCCAGGCGCGCGGCCAGTCGGTCGCTGCGTAGCCGCGCCTGCCAGGCCTCGGCGTAGCCTTGGGCGCTGCGCCAGCCGCGGATCTGTGCCGGTTCCTGGGTGATCCTCAGCGAGGTGTCGATCAGCCACAGCTCCAGTCCGCGGCGGGCGCGGTCCAGTCGGGCGAGTCCGTCCAGCATCTCCTCGGCCATGGGCGCCATCACCACGATGACACTGCCAGGGCTGGCCTGCAGACAGAGCCGCGCCAGGGCCGGCTTGAGTTCGCCGGGGTTGCCGACGGTCAGCCTGGGCAGGAGCAAGGGCTGACCGGGTACATTGGCCGCCAGCAGGCGCAACTCGGGCGCCAAGCCATACAGCCGGACGGCGTTGCCGCCGGCCGCGAGACTGCGCAGGAAGCCCAGAGCCTGGTCGCGATCCTGTTGCCAAGGGATGCGGCCTGCTGGAGCCTGGCGGTCGAGCAGCAGGTGCAGGGTGGCTGAGTGGCGCTGGGCGCGGGGCGTGACGCTGGGTCGTGGCGGGTGCTGCCAGAGGCCGGGCCAGCGCCACCTGGAACCCAGACGCTCGAGCACCGCCAGCGCCAGCAGCAGCGCACCACCGGCGGCGGGCAGTGCCTGCCAGATAGGCGGGGCGGTCAGGCCCAGCAGCAGGCTGACCAGCGCCAAGCCAGTCAGGAGCAGCGCAAGGCGACGACTCGGGATCATGCGCGCGGTGCCGGACACTGTCCCAGCAGTTTGAGAATCTGGCCATCGAGGCTGTCGCCTTCGAATTCCCGCTCGGGCGTCAGGCGCAGGCGTGGTCGCAGCACGCCCGGCAGCACGCTGCGTACCTCTTCCACGCCAACGCCATCGCTGCCGCGCAGGAAGGCCAGCGCCTGGGCGAGGCGAACCAACGCCTGACCCGCGCGCGGTCCGGCGCCCTGTTCGAAGGCGGGCCATTCCCGCGTCAGGCGAGTCAGCCGCAGGCAATAGTCCAGCACCGGCTCCGCTACCGACAGTCCCGTCACCAGGCGTTGCAGCGGTGGCAGGTCACGAGCGTGCAAAAGGGGTTTCAGCGCCGCGGCCTCCAGCGGGTCGGCATGGCCCTGCGGCAAGGTCTGGCGCAAGGCGGCGAGCTCCTGGCTTTCCGTCGGCCACTCCAGGCGTAGCTGGGTCAGGAAGCGATCACGCAGGGTCAAGGGCAGATCGCTGCCCGCCGCGCGGGTGGCGATCACCATGAAGGGGGCGGGCAGGGGCACGCTACGACCTTCCAGGACGAGCTGGCGTGCCTGCAAGGCCTCGCTCAGTAGGTTATGGATGACGGCGGGCGCACGCTGCAGCTCTTCGATCAGGATCAGCTGGTTGAACAGCGGACCGCGGCGCAAGCGGGCACTCTCGCTGCCGGCTTCGACGACGATCTCGCCGGCCACCTCGGCTGCGGATTGCGCCGGATGACAGTGCAGGCGGCCGAAGCTGCCTTCCAGACAGGCCGCCAGCGCCCGCGCCAGGAGGGTCTTGCCTGCACCGGGCGGGCCTTCGAGCAGCAGATGACCACCGGCCAGCAGGGTAGCGAGCAGCCCGTCCACGACAACGTCCTGTTGCGGCAATACCCTGAGCAGGGCCTGGCGCAGCGCCTGTAGCCGAGCCTGGGCGCGGGCTTTCACAGCGGCTTCGCTGGTATCCGCCGCGCTGCCTTCAGGAAGGGAGGTGTCGGTCATCGGGAGTCCTCGGGGATAGGGGGCGCAAGGCCAGGCGCAGTTGTCGCAGCTGGGCAATGCGTCGGGTGAAGGCCTTGCGCGAGGCGCGAGCGGGGTAGGGCCGCATGGCCTCGCCCACCAGGCGAGTGGTCAGGCCACTTAGGCGGGCAAGGTACTGCCAGCGCTCGGCGACGCCCTGTTGGGCGAATTCCGGTCGCTGCCGTTGCAATTCTCGCAGGATATCGCGTTGCAAGAGGGCGATCAGGTCTGGCCAGTGCTCCTTGCGCGCCCGCCACCGGGGGAAAGGGGAACCCTGGCTATGCCAATGCCAGATGAACAGGGCCAGTAGCGACAGGACAGCAGCCAGGCCGAAGCGCTGCAGCGCCTGCTGCCAGAGGGGCACCGGCGGCAACGGCGCGATGATCGCGACCGGCGCGCCCTGGGTCAGGTACCACAGCAGCCAGGCATTGTCGTACTGGGGGAGGTGGGCATTGTTCCAAAGCTCGGTATCTGAAAGCAGCGTCACGCTGCCTTCGCCACAGGGTAGCAAGAGCATATGGGTCGCACTGGCGCTGCTGGCCCAGGCTACCGCCTGATCGCCGACATCATAGAGATGACGACTGTCGTCGAAGCTCAGGTAGGCCGGGGCATCGTCCTCGGCCAGATAGAGTTGCGTCAGACTCGGCCAGAGCGGCAGCGCCATGATGGGTTGCGGGGCACCCCCCAATTCGCGAGTGGGCATTGGCCGTACGCCGAGGGTCGCGCTCAGGGCGAGGGTCCTGTCGTCCGCTATCGCCACCAGATGTCCTCCCGCCTCCACCCAGTCCAGCAGCCTCTGTGCCTGAGCGTCCGCAAGCGGTGAATTACCAGCCAGCCAGAGCAGTACGCCCTTGGGGGGCAGAGCATCGAGTTGCGCGGGGTTCTCGCGGTGTACCTGGCTGCCGAAGTGCTGCAGGTAGCCCGTGGCGAGAGCCAGGGGCTCGGCGCCGTCTCCGCCGGCCTTGGCCAGTTGCATGGCGATCTGGCGCGCCGCCTGGCTATCGAGCGCCTGGTGGGTCAACCGTAGGCTCGCCGGGCCGCTGTCCGACTGCGGCGGCAATGGGCAGGACAGCGGCTCCTGTTGGGCCAGAGCGGCACAGGACAAGGCCAGGGCGAAGACGGCGGCGCTCAGGCGCAGGCCGGCAAGGCGGTACCGGGCGCGAAGGGAGGGCCGATCAGCTGAACGCATGCAGGGGTACGCGAGAGGACAAGGGCCAGAGCCTAGCGGGTACGGGCGTTGGCGAGCAAGGTCGTAGGCGATGCTAGACTGCACCGATTCTAGGGGAGGGTGGTGTGACTCAGAGTATCTTCTGGTACGACTTCGAGACCACGGGTATCGATCCGCGGCGGGATCGCCCGCTGCAGGTCGCCGGGGTGCGTACCGATCTGGATCTCAACGAGATCGGGGAGCCGCTCAATCTCTATTGTCGGCTGAGCGACGATATCCTGCCGCACCCTGCCGCCTGCCTGGTCACCGGCATCCTGCCGGATACCCTGCAGCGCCTGGGGCTGCGCGAGCGGGATTTCATGCAGCGCCTCCACGCCGAGCTCAGTCGACCCCAGACCTGTACGGTCGGCTACAACAATCTGCGCTTCGATGACGAAATGGTGCGGCACAGCCTGTACCGCAATTTTCACGATCCCTATGCGCGGGAGTGGCAGCAAGGCAACAGCCGCTGGGATGTGCTCGGGTTGATCAGGGCGCTCTATGCCTTTCGCCCGGAAAGCCTGAATTGGCCGCAGGAAAACGCTCGCGTGTCCCTGCGGCTGGATCGCCTGACCCTGGCCAATGGCATCGAGCATGGCCAAGCCCACGATGCCCTGGCGGATGTGCGGGCGACGCTCGCCTTGGCCCGCCTGGTCAAGCGAGCCCAACCGCGACTGTATGACTATCTTTGGACGCAGCGACAGAAGAAGGCGGCATTGGCGCGCATTCGCCTGCTCGAGCCCCTGCTGCACGTGTCCGGACGCTTCAGCGCCGAGCGCCACTTCCTCGCCCCCGTCTTGCCGCTGGCCTGGCATCCGGTCAATCGCAATGCACTGATCGTCTGCGATCTCGGCGCGGTGCCCGATCCGCTGTTCGACCTCGATGCCGATACCTTGCGCCAGCGCCTCTATACCCGCAGGGACGACCTGGCCGAGGGTGAATTGCCCGTCCCGCTCAAACTGGTGCAGATCAACAAGTGTCCGATCCTGGCGCCTTTCAGCGTATTGCGTCCCGCGGACTGCGAGCGACTGCAATTCGATCAAGCTGAGGTATGGGGCGCCGTCCGCCGGATACTCGAGCAGCGTGCGAACTGGCAACCCAAGGTGCAGGCGATCTATGCCGAGGCTTCAGCCTTTCAAGCGGAAAAGTTGGATGCCGAATTACGGCTCTATGACGGCTTTGTCGATGCCGAAGAGCGGCAACTCTGTGAACAAGTTCGGCTGTGCCCGGCGGAGGAACTTGCCGGGAGAACTTGGCCCTTCCGTGATGATCGGCATCCGGAGCTGTTCTTTCGCTACCGGGCCCGCAACTTCCCGGAATTGCTGACGGCGGAGGAGGGGAGTCGTTGGCGCGACTTCTGCCGCGAGCGATTATTGAGCGAAGAGCGTCAGGGGCAACTGACGTGTGGTCAATTCATGGCGCTGACCGAGGAGTTTCGCCGCGAAGTAGCCGTCGATGTCTTGCCTATCCTGGATGCCTGGTGCGCCCATGTTCAGGCATTGATTAGGCAATTGGACGAAAGTCCCGTCGCTGCGACCTAAGGTCGCGAAGATCTGCACTCTTGGCTTGTGCGATGGCCTGAAAGAAATACGGCCAGAATCGACCAGGGGAGTGCGGATATCGTCCAGGGCGCCTCATGTGCCTAGACAGGCTTGGATCCTGCTATACGGAAGTAGGGGGTGCGTTCCGATATAGACGGGGGAAACGGATCTCTTGAATCCGAGTGGATCCACGTTCGGGAAGGGCAGCCATTTTCGTACAGACGCAGGTGTGAGCTCCTGCGCCAGGCGCTCTAGTCAGGTGCTTGGCGCGGAGGCAAAAAAAACGCCGGCAAGCCGGCGTTCTTCGATCAATCCAGCAGCGTGGCCCAGGATTCCACTTCGTCCGAGCCCCACTTGGCCTTCCACTCTTTCAGCGTCTTGTGATTGCCGCCCTTGGTTTCAATCACTTCGCCGTTGTGCGGATTCTTGTATTGCTTAACTTTACGGGCGCGCTTGGGCGTCGCAGGCGTGCTGGCCTTGTTGGTGCGAGCCTGGCGAGCGGGTTTGGCTTCGGTGTCGAGGATGCCAATGATATCCCGCAGGGATTTTTGATATTCGCCCATCAACGAACGGAGTTTCTTTTCGAACTCCAGTTCCTTTTGCAGTTTGTCGTCTGCCTGCAGGGACTTCAGGCGCTCCTGCAGTTCCTTGATGGCTTCTTCGGTCTGGCGATATTCATTGATGAGCGACATGGTTGGCCTTTGTACGTGGTGGTGCAGAGATGAAAGTGCTCCAATCATAGGTTGGCTATTGGAATAAGTAAATGGGAGGGTTGCATGGCGCGCTGAATTAACGTCCCGGTGCATTGGTAATGCGTAGGCCACGCGGTTTTCACTGTAGTGACTATTTTATAGCGATTTAAATACGGAACTTTTCACGGGTTAATTGTGATTTTTTCGTCAAACGCAGGAGCTGGTGGTACGGCGTACTCCAGCCGTGCCGTGCTCGACGCTGCACGCGAGTACGCCTAGAATGCAGCCCCTTTTCGCTCGAGGTTTTCCTATGCAAACGTTTCGTCTGGTGATCGCCTGTCCGGACGGGGTGGGTATCGTTGCCAAGGTCAGCAACTTCCTGGCGACCTATAACGGCTGGATAACCGAAGCGAGCCATCATTCGGATACGGAAAGTGGCTGGTTCTTCATGCGCCATGAGATCCGCGCCGATTCCCTGCCCTTCGATCTGGCAGGCTTTCGCCAGGCCTTCGCGCCCATCGCCCGCGAGTTCTCCATGCAATGGCGGATCACCGATTCCGCCCAGCGCAAGCGCGTGGTGCTCATGGCGAGTCGCGAATCCCATTGTCTGGCGGATCTGCTGCACCGTTGGCACAGCGGTGAGCTCGATTGCGAGATTCCCTGCGTCATCTCCAACCATGACACCCTGCGCAGCATGGTGGAGTGGCATGGCATTCCCTTCTTCCATGTGCCGGTCGATCCCAGTGACAAGCAGCCGGCGTTCGATGAGGTCTCCCGCCTGATCGATTTGCATCAGGCCGATACGGTGGTCCTCGCGCGCTACATGCAGATCCTGCCGCCCGATCTCTGCGCGCGTTATGCCCACCAGGTGATCAACATCCACCACAGCTTCCTGCCGTCCTTCGTCGGCGCCAAGCCCTATCACCAGGCGGCGCAGCGGGGCGTGAAGCTGATCGGCGCCACCTGCCACTACGTGACCGAAGAGCTGGATGCCGGGCCGATCATCGAGCAGGACGTGGAGCGGGTCAGTCATCGCGACAACGTCGAGGACATGGTGCGTCTGGGCAAGGACGTGGAGAAGATGGTGCTGTCGCGGGGTCTGAGATACCACCTGCAAGAGCGGGTCATGGTCCATGGCAACAAGACCGTCATCTTCGACTGACAGCGAAGCCAACGCGGCTCCCGGTACGGCGGAGCCGCCGCCGCGCCTGGGCGAGGGGTGCCTGGCGCGCTACGACGTGGCAGCCCTGGACGAGGCGGCTGGCGCGGATTTCAGTGCCGCCGCCGCGCTGTGGCGACGGCTGCAGGTGGAGGCAGCGGGTGCCGAACCCGAAGAGGGCGCGGTAGAGGCGGGAGATGCCGGGTCGCCTCAGTCTTCCTGAGAATTTTCCGCCACGGTCTTGGCTTTGCGATCGGCGATCTTGCGCACTTCCGAGGCGAACACCTCGTCCTGCACGGTGGGTCTTTTCTTCCAGGGCTTGCGATCGGGCTTGGGCTGGGCTGCGTAGGTGACGATTTCGCCACCGTAGATATCTTGATAGCGCTGGGCCTGGCGTTCCAGTTCAGCGCGCAGTTGATCTTTGGTCACGGGTTCGATCTTGTTCGAGTGTCACGAGGGGCGAGCGGTCGACGAGACCGCGCGAAGTCCGGTGCGCAGGAGGCGCGGCTGCGGAGTCTAGCCGCCGCGAAGAACTTTGCCTACCGGGTTCAAGCCAGCACCCGCATCGACAGGTCGATGGCCTTGACGTCCTTGGTCAGGGTGCCGATGGAGATGTAGTCGACGCCGGTCTGGGCGATGCCCAGCAGGGTCTCCTGGTTGACGCCACCGGAAGCCTCCAGCTTGGCCTTGCCCGCTGTCAGGGCGACGGCCGTGCGCATGTCGGCCAGGCTCAGCTCGTCGAGCATGACGATGTCGGCACCGGCGGTCAGGGCCTGTTCCAGTTCGCCCAGGTTTTCCACCTCCACCTCTACCGGACGACCTGGCGCGAGTTGCCGTGCGGTCGCTACCGCCTGGGCGATGCCGCCACAGGCCGCGATATGGTTTTCCTTGATCAGGAAGGCGTCGAACAGGCCGATGCGATGGTTGTAGCAGCCGCCGCAGGTAACCGCGTACTTCTGCGCGCGGCGCAGGCCGGGCAAGGTCTTGCGGGTGTCCAGCAGCCGGACGGCGGTCTCCTGCACCAGATCCGCGTAATGTCGGCAGCGGGTGGCGGTGCCGGACAGCAGTTGGAGGAAGTTGAGCGCGCTGCGTTCGCCGGTGAGCAGGGCCCGGGCCGGCCCCTGGAGTTCGAACAACACCTGATCGGGGGCAACTCTTTCGCCGTCGCGTACCTGCCAGCTGACCTCGACCCGCGGATCCAGCACCCGGAAGACTTCGTCGACCCAGGCGGTACCCGCCACCACCGCGGCTTCGCGGGTGATGATGCGGGCCCGGGCGCTCTGTCCCTCGGGGATCAGGCCCGCCGTGAGGTCGCCACTGCCGATGTCTTCGCGCAGGGCGGCGGCGACGTTTTCGGTGATGACCTGGGCGAGGTCGGACAGGGTATCGCTGGACATGAATGGACTCCGATGAAGGGGGCGGCGAGACGCGGACGGCAACTTTATGGCAGGTTGACGATCCGAGATAGACAACGTTGAATTATTTGAAGGGCAGGCGCCGTACTACAGGTCCTCTGTGAACCCTGTCATGTACTGTGCAGATGCCGATTGGTCGATGCCTTAGCTGAGCAAATAATGGCAAATCGACAACGTTTCACCTCGCGGCCAGGGCGGCCAACGTTGTTCAATGCTCCTGTAGTGGAACGCGATTCAGCCGAACGCAAGAACGGTTGTGGGAGGCGGTGGTGCAGAACGACGTAAATGTGATTCATTTCAAGGCGCTCGGGGAGTCTTCTTCCCGATTGCCCGCGGTACTTTTGCCGGTACGAGATCGCGCCGCTCAGCGACTCAATGCTTCTTTGCAGCAGCTGTTCGACAATGCCGACGACGCACTGTTCGAGATGGCGGATCGGGCCGGCAGCAATCAGGAACAAAGCCTTTACTTCGAAGCCATGCGCGACCTGCGTCTGCGGCGCAAGAGTATCGAGCGCAGTTTTCTGCAGCAGTATTTCGAGCGTTTCGCGGCGCTGAATAACGTGGTCGGCAGCAAGCCGGAAATGCGCCTGGACAGCGTGTCCTACGAAGACCTCAGCCTGGTGCAGAACGATGCGCTGGAGGAGAGCGTCGCCGTGGATACCATGGTGGCCAAGGCGCTCAGCAACAACGCCATGGCCATCAGCCATCTCACCATCAGGTTCAATACCCAGCTGTCGAGCAAGGTCGACGATGCGACCCATCCACTGGGGCCGCGCCGGCTATGCGAGGCCTTCGTCGAGGCCTGCCGCGATCTCGATACCGACATCAAGGTCAAGCTGATCATCTACAAGCTGTTCGAGCGCTTCGTGCTCAACGGCCTGGGCCAGCTCTATGCGGAATCCAACCGGCAACTGGTGGATGCAGGGGTGCTGCCGCAACTCAAGGCCATTCCCCAGCAGGTACCGGGGCGCACGGCCAAGGGCTACAGCGGCCGTACCCCGGCCCATGTGAATGCCGAGGACGACGGTCAGGAACTCTTCGGAACCTTGCAGGGCTTGCTGGCGCAATTGCGTAACCCGGCCGCCGTTGGCGGCGTTGGTGCCGGCTCCGGCGGGGAGGCCGCATCCACCGGTGATAGCCAGGCGATCACCAGCTACGATCTCATGCGCCTGCTTTCCCACCTGCAGCAACAGATCTCCGGCCAGCCCCTGGACGGCTACGATCTGAAGCAACAACTGGGCATAGCGCTGGGACGCATCAGCGAGCGCTCGGGTCGACAGCGGGTAGTGGGGCAGGTCGATGAAGATGTCATCAATCTGGTGGCGATGCTCTTCGAGTTCATCCTCGACGACCTCACCCTGCCCGACTCGCTCAAGGCCTTGATCGCGCGGTTGCAGATTCCGATGCTCAAGGTAGCGGTGCTCGACAAGACCTTCTTCAGTCGCGGCAGCCATCCCGCTCGGCGCCTGCTGAACGAGATCGCCGCGGCCTCGTTGGGCTGGGGCGAGCAGAGCGATCTGCAACGCGATGGCCTCTACCAGAAGATCGAACAGATCGTGCAGCGTCTGCTGACCGATTTCGTTGATGATCCGGAGATTTTCGCCGAGTTGCTGGCCGACTTCATGGCCTATGTCGGCGACGAGCAGCGCCGCAGCGAGTTACTCGAGCAGCGCACGCGCGATGCCGAAGAAGGTAGGGCACGCGCCGAGATCGCCCGCCTGCAGGTCGAGCATGTGCTGAGCCAGCGCCTGCAAGGACATCAGTTGCCGGCTGCCGTGCAGCGGGTGCTGCGTGAAGCCTGGAGCCAGGTGCTGCTGCTGACGTGTCTCAAGCAAGGCTACGACTCGAGCGAATGGCGCGCCGCGCTCCAGACGATGGATGACCTGATCTGGAGTATCCAGCCGCACCATGACGTGGCGTCGCGCCAACGGCTGCTGGAGATGGTGCCCGGCTTGCTCAAGGCCTTGCGCGAGGGCTTGGCGAGCGCCGCCTTCGATCCGTTCTCCACCTCCGAATTCTTCACCGAGCTCGAATCGCTCCACGTACAGACCTTCCAGCAGGCCCGTGCCGAGTCGGTGGAGACGGCCGCTGTGGATGCCAAGCCGGCCCCGACCGCGCCGGTCATCGCCGATGAGCCTTTCGAGTTGCCGCGCGATGGTGATCGGATCGCCGGCCTGCAGCAGGATTCGCTGGAGTGGGTGGATGGCCTGTCCGTGGGCGCCTGGCTGGAGATCCTGGATCTCGAACAGAAGCTGCGCTGCAAGTTGGCGGCGGTCATCCGGCCCATGGGGCGGCTGGTGTTCGTCAATCGTACCGGTATGAAGGTGCTGGATCGTACCCGCGAGGAACTGGCGCTGGATTATCAGGAGGGTCGGGTACGACTGCTCGACGACGCCCTGCTGTTCGACCGGGCCATGACCTCGGTACTGGGCAGCCTGCGCAGCCAGTCGTCGTCCTGAGTCATTGCGTAATGAGAAAAGCCGTCCTGAGGGACGGCTTTTTGGTATCCGCGCGGCGGTGGATCAGTGCAGCTTCAGGCGCGGTTCGGTCTTGCGTCTGAGGTGATCGCCGGCGAACAGCGCCAGGGCCCGTAGCGGGCCGTAGAGGGCGACCTGGTGCATCCGGTAGAGCGAAACGTAGAAGGTCCGTGCCAGCCAGCCCTCCAGCGTCAGGCTGCCCAGGGCGCCGCCCATGAGGTTGCCGACGGCGCTGAAGCGCGACAGGGAGATCAGCGAGCCATAGTCCTTGTAGCGGTATTCCGGCAGCGGCTTGCCCTCCAGCTGTGCCTTGAAGGTCTTGACCAGCAGCGAGGCCTGTTGGTGCGCGGACTGGGCGCGCGGTGGCACGGTGCGGGTATCGCCCGGGGTGAGCGGGCAGGCGGCGCAATCGCCCAGGGCGAAGACGTTGGGATCGCGGGTGGTCTGCAGCGTCGAGTGCACGACCAGTTGATTGATGCGATTGGTTTCGAGACCCGCCAGATCCTTGAGGAAGGCCGGGGCCCGGATACCCGCCGCCCAGACCTTGAGGCTGGCCGGGACGAATTCGCTAGCCGTCTGCAAGCCGTCGGCGCGGACTTCCTTGACCGCCGAACCAGTCAGCACGCGTACGCCGAGCTTCTCCAGGGTGCGATGGGCCTGGCCGGCGATGCGCTCGGGCAGGGCGGGCAGGATGCGCGGGCCGGCTTCGACCACGGTGATGCGCAGGTCTTCGGGACGGATGCGATCGAGACCGTAGGCTTGCAGCTCCTCGGCGGCGTTGCGCAGTTCGGCAGCCAGCTCCACGCCGGTGGCGCCCGCGCCGACGATGGCGACCTCGATGAATTCACCCGGTTGCTCGCTGACATGGGCGCGCAGGTAGTGGGTCAGCAACTTGCGGTGGAAGCGCTCGGCCTGGGCGCGGGTGTCGAGGAAGATGCAATTTTCCGCGGCGCCGGGAGTGCCGAAGTCGTTGGTGGTGCTGCCGATGGCCAGCACCAGGGAGTCGTAGCCGATCTCCCGCTCGGGCACCAGCACGGCGCCGTCGTCTTCGATGGCGGCCAACTGGACCTTGCGGCGCTCGCGATCCAGGCCGGTCATGCGACCGAGTTGGAAGTCGAAGTGATTCCACTTGGCCTGGGCGACGTAGCTCAGTTCGTCCTCGGTGGAGTTGAGCGAGCCGGCGGCGACCTCGTGCAGCAGGGGTTTCCAGATATGGGTCGCGTTGGCGTCGATCAGCACGATCTTGGCCTGGCCGCGCTTGCCCAGCTTACGGCCCAGGCGGGTGGCCAGTTCCAGGCCGCCGGCGCCGCCGCCGACGATAACGATGCGATGGGTCATGGAGAGTACTCATAGAGAGGGAAAGCGGTGGCCGAGCCGGGCGCGTCGCCGCAAGCGGGCGCAGTCCCGGATCGGACGGAATCTGGAGGCGTCGATGCGAGCGAAAAGCTCGGCGTCTAAGCTGGAAGATGGGCGAAAAGCAGCGGTTTTCAAGGGAAACGGCATACATCCGCCTGGGCAAAGACGTCTGTGACGACGGGAGGTAGCCTAGTTTAACCGGCCTGGCGCGGGCATTCGACCCTCGGGAAATTGAGGTCAATCCAGCACCTGCACCGCATCGCCCAGGCGGATGATGCCGCTCTCCAGCACCCGCGCGGTGAGGCCGCCGTGGCCGCGCATGGCCTGGAAGGTGCCGACGCCCAGGCGTTCTTCCAGTCGCGCGCAGGGTTGGCACCAGCCGGTGGTTTCCAATACCGCTTGGCCGATACGGAAGCGCCGATTCTTCAGGCTGAACAGGTTGATCCCGGCGATGGCCAGGTTGCGCCTGAGATCGGCCGGCGCGATGGCTTTGCCGATCAGGGCGGCGACTACCGGCAGGTGTTCCCACTGGATGAGGGTGACCTGGCGTTGGTTGCGCGCGGTGGGGCGGGCATGGTCGCCGGTGAGACCGGCGTCGCGGCGGGCTTCCACCGCCTCGATCTCGACCATGGGCGCGCGGGAAGCCGGCCGCACGCCGATCCAGCGTACCGCCCCGGCCTGGGGAACCTCGGCCAGCAATTCTTTGAGTGGGATCATGCCGCTCCTCGCTGCGATGGTGGTGCCTGCCAGAAGGGTAGGGCAGGATAGCGGCCTCGATAGGTCGCTCAAGAGAGGATGCCATGCGCGCAAGAGGCTTGGCGTTGTTGCTGTCGTGTCTGGTACTGCCGTTGACTGCTTTCGCTCTGGAACCGGGGGAGCGCATCGCGCCTTTCACGCTGCTTGACCAGCGCGACCGGCCCTATACCTTCGATGACCGCCTGCAGGTCCTGCTCGTTGCCCGCAGTATGAGCGGCTCCGGCCTGGTGAAAGAAGCCATGCGCGACCAGCCCGCGGATTTCATCGATGGTACTCGGGTGGCCTATATCGCCGATATCAGCAGCATGCCGGCGGCCATCACCCGGATGTTCGCCGTGCCGGCCATGCGCAAGTATGGCTATCCCGTGCTGCTGGATCGCCAATCGCGCGTCGTGCCGCGTTTCCCCGGGGATGCGAACAAGGTGCTCTGGGTGATGCTCGACCATGGCCGCTTCGTCGGCCAGCGTGAATTCGGCGATGCCAATGCCCTGCGTGACGCGCTCAAGGCCAAGGCGCGCTGATGGAAGGCGTCTTCGTCGAGGGGTGGTACCGCGAGGCGCGGCTGTGTCCTTCGCCCAACCACAACGAACGTCCGGCCGGCACCGAGGTGTCCCTGCTGGTCATCCACAACATCAGCCTGCCGCCCGGGCAGTTCGGTACCGGTTGCGTCCAAGCCTTCTTCCAGAATCGCCTGGATCATTCGGCCCATCCCTTCTTCGCGGAAATCGCCGAGCTCAAGGTGGCCGCCCACTTTCTCATCGAGCGCGATGGGGCGGTGACCCAGTTCGTCTCCTGCGAGCGACGGGCCTGGCATGCCGGGGTGTCCTGCTTCGCGGGGCGCGAGAACTGTAACGACTTCTCGCTGGGCATCGAGCTGGAGGGGACGGACGACCTGGCCTACACCGAGGCCCAGTACCGCGCCCTGGGCCGCCTGACGCGAGCGCTGCAGCAGGCCTATCCGGCGATCACCGCTGAGCGCATCCAGGGGCACAGCGATATCGCGCCGGGACGCAAGACCGATCCCGGTCCGGCCTTCGATTGGGCGCGCCTGCACGCCGAGTTGCAAGGCTAGATCAGACGGTCGGGGTCCCAGCCGAACACCGCGCAGGCATTGAGTGTGGTGGTCGCCGCCAGGGTCTCGGCCGAGATCTGCCACAGCGGGGCGAGGGCCGCGCAGATGGCCGGCAGATGGGTCGGGCTGTTGCGCACGTCGGGGTGCATCGCCGGCGGCATGTCCGGCGCGTCCGTCTCCAGGACGATGGCGTCCAGCGGCAACTGGGGGAGTACGCGCTGCAGGCGCTTGGCCTGGGGCCAGGTGGGTGCGCCGCCGAGGCCGATCTTGAAGCCCAGGCGCAGGTATTCCCGCGCTTCCTCGTAGCTGCCGGAAAAGGCGTGGGCGATGCCGGCGCGGGGTGGCTTGAGGCGCTTGAGGATCTTCACCACCTCGGCATGGGCGCGCCGCACGTGCAGCAGTACCGGTAGCTCCAGCTCCATGGCCAGGCGTACCTGCTGCTCGAAGAACCAGGCCTGGCGTGGCTTGTCCGGTGCTTCGATGTAGTAGTCCAGACCGATTTCACCGATGGCACACAGCCGGTCATCCTCTCGATGCTGTAGGCAGAAGGCGCGCAGGGCGGCCACGTCGTCTTCCTGGTGGCGGTGCAGGTACAGCGGGTGCAGGCCTGGCGCTGCATACAAGCCGGGATGTTCCCCGGCCACCCGCCAGAGCTGCGGCCACTGCTGGCGCTCCACGCCGATCAACACCTGGCGGACGACGCCCAGACGCGCGCACTCTGTCAGCAGCGCCGGCCGCTCGGCGTCGAAGCCCGGATAGTCCAGGTGGTTGTGGGTATCGATCAGCAGGCTCATGGCAGGCGGCGTTTGAGGACCCTCGGTATGGCTCGGACACCCGGCAGGTACTGATCGTTTTCCAGGGCGTCCAGCATCAACTCCAGGGCGCGCTCGGTGATGATCTCATGCTGCTGGGAGATGGCGTTGACCTTGAACGGCAGGTAGTCCAGCAGCTGGGTATCGCCGAAGGTGGCCAGGCGCAGGTCTTCGCCCTCGGCGAGCGGGTGATCGCGCAGGACGTCCAGCACGCCCTGCAGCAAGACGTAGGAGGTGGTCAGCAATGCCTCGGGCCAATGACCGAGTTCGTCGATCATCGCCTGTGCCTGGGCGCGACCGCCGTCGCGGCTGTAATGGGGGGCGTGACGCTCCCAATGACGCGCGGGATGGTCGGCGAGGGCGGCGGCGAAGCCGGCGGCGCGTTCGCGGCTGATGACCAGGTCGGGGCGGGCGCCGATCAGGGCGATGCTGTGGGTGTCGGGGGTGAGCAGGGTGGCCGCCAGCTGCCGGCCGGCGGCGTGGTCGTCGCTGACCACCGAGCAGAATTGCGTCGGATCCAGTTGGCGGTCGATGGCGATGATCGGGATGTTGTGTTCCTGCAGTTGCCGATAGGGCGCGTCGTCCTCGGCCAGGCTGCTGGCGGTGAACAGGCCGTCGCAACGCCGGGCGCGGAACAGCGCGATGAGCTGGCGTTCGCTGTCCGGGTTATCGTCCGTGCAGGCGATCAGCAACTGGTAGCCCCGCGCGCGTGCCCGCCGTTCGAGCTGTTTGGCCAGGCGGGCATAGCTGGGATTTTCCAGATCGGGCAGCAGGAAACCCAGGGTATGGGTGGCTCCGCGACGCAGGCCGGCGGCGCGCTGGTCGGGCTGGTAGCCGTGGGCTTCGACCACGGCCATGACCCGCGCCACGGTGGCCGCGCTGATACGTCGCTGCTCGGCCTTGCCGTTGATGACGTAGCTGGCAGTGGTGAGGGATACGCCAGCCAGTTGAGCGATGTCGCTGAGTTTCACGCCTATACCTCGTCGGACCTGAAGGTGCTCGCGCTGTACGGCGCGAGCGGGACGGTCTTTATTGTGTGTTGTGCTTCAAGGATCGACGATTATCGAGTAACGTTCCAGTTACATTGGGTGAAACGTTTCAGCTTTCTGTTGTCCGAGGGCTGTCACGCTACACCCAGTGCCCTGCGCCGCTGCTTCTGGCGTGTCCGCAGGGCTAAGCGAGCCGGCAAGCATCTATTACAAGAAAGGCACGGCGCCAGGATCGGGCGCGCGGCGCCGGAGGTATCCTTCCATGTTCGAACTCAATGCCCAGCATATTCGTATGGCCCAGCAGGCGCCCGACAAGGCGACCGCCCTAGCCATGCTCGCTGAGTCCCTGGTCGCCGATGGCCTGGTCGCTCCGGGCTATCTCGACGGGCTCAAGGCCCGCGAGGCCCAGGGCTCCACCTATCTCGGCCAGGGGATCGCCATTCCCCACGGTACGCCCCAGACCCGTGACCAGGTATTCGTCACCGGCGTACGGATGATGCAGTTCCCCGATGGGGTGGACTGGGGCGACGGCCAACTGACCTACCTGGCCATCGCCATCGCCGCCAAATCCGACGAGCACCTGCGCATCCTGCAGTTGCTGACCCGCGCCCTCGGCGAGAGCGAGCTGCAACAAGCTCTGCGCGAGGCCCGTGAACCCCAGCAGATCCTCGATCTGCTGCAGGGGGCGCCCCAGGCCCTGGCCCTGGACGAAGAGCTGGTGCAGCTGGCCATCGACGCCGAGGACCTGGAAGACCTGGCCTGGCAAGGCGCGCGCATGCTCAAGCACATGGAATGCGTGGATGCCGGTTTCGCCGCCGCCCTGCAGGCCAGCCAACCGCTGCCCCTGGGCGACGGCCTCTGGTGGCTGAACAGCGAGACTGCGGTGAAGCGCCCGGGTCTGGCTTTCGTCACCCCGCTGCAACCGCTGCACCATCAGGACCAGCCGGTACGCGGCCTGTTCTGTCTGGCCAGCCTGGGCGAAGGCCATCGCGCTCTGCTCGAACGCCTCTGCGATCTGCTCGTCGCCGGTCGTGGCCAGGAGCTGGCCCAGGCCACCTCGCGCCGTGCCGTGCTCGAAGCCCTGGGCGGCGAAGTCGCTCCCGACTGGCCCAGTGCCCAGGTGGTCCTGGCCAATGCCCACGGCCTGCATGCCCGTCCGGCCAAGGAGCTGGCGCGGCTGGCCAAGGCCTATGACGGCGAGATCCGTGTGCGGGTCGACGGCGGCGCTCCGGTCTCGGCCAAGAGTCTGTCGCGCCTGCTGGCCTTGGGCGCCCGGCGTGGCCAGACCCTGGAATTCCTGGTCGAACCCGGCACGCCGGCCGAGGCGGCCCTGAACGATCTGATCGGCGCGGTGCAGGCCGGACTCGGCGAAGACGTCGAGCCGGTCACTGCCAGCGCCCCGGCCCCGACCGGTGCCGCCCGGGTCACCGCCATCAGCCTGGTGGACCCGTCCGAACAACTGCCGCTGGCACCGGGCGATCGCGCCCAGGCCGTGGCCGCGGCTCCCGGTCTGGCGGTCGGCCCGGCTCATGTGGTGGCGCCCCAACACTTCGACTATCCCGCCACTGGCGAAGGCGCCGCCGCCGAGCGGCAGCGCCTGGACCTGGCCCTGGCCACGGTGCGCGCCGATATCGAGGCGCTCATTGCCCGCAGTGAGTCCAGCGCCTTGCGCGAGATCTTCCAGACCCACTTGGAGATGCTCGACGATCCCGATATGCAGCAGGGCATCGCTAACCGGCTCAAGGCCAATGCCAGCGCCGCTGCGGCCTGGGATACCCAGATCGAAGAGGCGGCCAGCCAGCAGGAGGCCCTGCACGACAAGTTGCTCGCCGAGCGCGCCGCCGATCTGCGCGACGTCGGCCGCCGGGTGCTGGCCCAACTCTGTGGCGTGGAAGAGGTCCGCGAACCCGAAGAACCCTATGTGCTGGTAATGGATGAGGTCGGCCCTGGCGATGTGGCCCGGCTCGACCGCGAGCGCGTTTGCGGCATCCTCACCGCCCGTGGCGGCGCCAGTTCCCACAGTGCCATCGTCGCCCGCGCCCTGGGCATCCCGGCCATCGTCGGCGCGGGCCGGCGGGTGCTGGAGCTGGCGCCGCGCAGCGTGCTCTTGCTGGATGGCGACAAGGGCACCCTGGAGATCGCCCCAGATGCCAGCCGGATCGACGCCGTGCAGCGCGAGCGCGAAGTTCAGGCCGAGCGCCGTCGCGCCGCCGAGGCCCGCCGCTTCGAGAGCGCCACCACCCGCGACGGCCATCAGGTCGAGATCGCGGTGAACCTGGGCGACACCGCCCAGGCCGCCGCCGCGGTGGAGCAGGGCGCCGAAGCCGTCGGCCTGCTGCGCACCGAACTGGTGTTCATGAGCCATGACGCCGCCCCCGACGAAGCCGCCCAGGAGCAGGAATACCGCCGGGCCCTCGATGGCCTCGCCGGCAAGCCGCTGGTGGTGCGTACCCTGGACGTCGGCGGCGACAAGCCGCTGCCCTATCTGCCGCTGCCGCCGGAAGAGAATCCCTTCCTCGGCATCCGCGGCATACGCCTCACCCTGCGCCGGCCCGAACTGCTGGAAACCCAACTGCGCGCCCTGCTCAAGGCCGCCGATGGCCGCCCGCTGCGGATCATGTTCCCCATGATCGGTCGCGTCGAGGAGTGGCGTCAGGCGCGTGACATCCTCGACCGTCTGCGCCAGGAGATCGCGACCACCGATCTGCAGGTCGGCATCATGATCGAGGTGCCCTCGGCCGCCCTGCTGGCGCCGGTGCTGGCGCCGGAAGTGGACTTCTTCAGCGTCGGCACCAACGACCTCACCCAGTACACCCTGGCCATCGACCGCGGCCATCCGCTGCTGTCCGGCGAGGCCGACGGCCTGCATCCCAGCGTGCTGCGCCTGATCGACATGACGGTGCGCGCCGCCCATGCCCATGGCAAGTGGGTCGGCGTCTGCGGCGAGCTGGCTGCCGATCCGCTGGCGGTACCGCTGCTGGTCGGCCTGGGCGTGGACGAGTTGTCGGTCTCGGCGCGTAGCGTGCCGCTGGTCAAGGCGCGGGTACGCGAGCTGGAGCTGCGTCTGGTGCAGTCCTGCGCCGCGCGGGCGCTGGAGCTGGCCACCGCCGCTGAAGTCCGGCAGAGCGTGGAGGCGCTGCGATGAGTCGCATCCTCACCCTGACCCTAAATCCGGCGCTGGATCTCACCGTCCAGCTGCCCGAACTCAAGCCCGGCGCGGTGAATCGCAGCGAGGCGGTGATCGTGCATGCCGCCGGCAAGGGCCTCAACGTCGCCCAGGTGCTGGCCGATCTCGGCCACGAGCTGACCGTGAGCGGTTTCCTCGGCGCCGACAACGCCAGTGCCTTCGAGGCGCTGTTCGCCCGGCGCGGCTTCACCGACACCTTCGTTCGGGTGCCGGGGGAGACGCGCAGCAACCTCAAGCTGGCCGAGGCCGATGGCCGTATCACCGACATCAACGGGCCCGGCCCCGAGGTCTCCGCCGCCGCCCAGCAGGAATTGCTGGCGACCCTCGACCGCATTGCCGCGGGGCACGACGCCGTGGTGGTGGCCGGTAGCCTGCCGCGGGGGGTGACGCCCGAATGGCTGGCGGCGCTGATCGGCCGGCTCAAATCGCTGGGCCTGCCGGTGGCGCTGGACACCAGTGGCGCCGCCCTGCGCGCCGCCCTCGCTGCCGGTCCCTGGCTGATCAAACCCAATACCGAGGAGCTGGCCGAGGCCTGCAACGCCCCCGCCGAGACCGCCACCGAGCAGGCGCTGCTGGTCGAGCAACTGCGCGCCCTGGGCATCGCGCACCTGGTGATCTCCCAGGGCGCCGAGGGCGTGCGCTGGTACGGTCACCAGACCCTGGAGGCGCAGCCGCCCAAGGTCACCGTGGCCAGCACCGTCGGCGCCGGCGATTCCTTGCTGGCCGGCATGCTGCATGGCCTGCTCACTGGCCAGACGCCGGAGCGCACCCTGACCACGGCCACCGCCATCGCCGCCCTGGCGGTCACCCAGATCGGTTTCGGCATCAATGATCCGGCGCAACTCGCCACCTTCGAAGACCAGGTGCGGGTGCGCGTCCTTCCCGACTTTCCGCTAGAACAAGAATCAGGGGTAAACCCATGAATATCGCCATTGTCACGACCTGCCCGACCGGCATGGTCACCAGCGTGCTCAGCGCGCGCCTGCTGGATGCCGCCGCCCAGCGCCGCGGCTGGACCACCAGCGTCGAGATCCACGACGGCCCCGAGGCCACCCTGCTGACCGACGACCAACTGGCCCGTGCCGAACTGGTGGTGGTGGTGCACACCGGCGCGGTCGATCTGTCGCGCTTCGTCGGCAAGCGGGTCTACCGCGCCGCACCGGCGGAAGCCCTGCGCGATGTCGACGCCTTCCTGCAACGCGCCGCCAGCGAGGCCAAGGTGCTGGAGCAGGCACCCGCCACCAGCGGCGCCGCGTCGAGTGCACCCGCCAGTGCCAGCGAGACGCCGCGGCTGGTCGCCATCACCGCCTGTCCGACCGGGGTCGCCCACACCTTCATGGCCGCCGAAGCCTTGCAGAACGCTGCCAAGAAGCTCGGCTATCGCCTGCACCTGGAGACCCAGGGCTCGGTGGGTGCGCGCAATCCCTTGCCGGCCGACGCCATTCGCGAGGCCGACGTGGTGCTCTTGGCCACCGACATCGAGGTCAATGTCGAGCGCTTCGCCGGTAAGCGCGTCTATCGCTGCGGCACCGGCGTCGCCCTCAAGCAACCCGAGGCGACGATCAAGAAGGCCCTGGCCGAAGGCGAGACCCTGGCCGGCAGCGCCACCCCCGCCGCGGGCGAGGGCGCCAAACCGGCCAAGAAGGAGAGCTCGGGTGTCTACAAGCACCTGCTCACCGGGGTGTCCTACATGCTGCCGATGGTGGTGGCAGGCGGCCTGCTGATCGCGCTGTCCTTCGTCTTCGGCATCGAGGCCTTCAAGGAACAGGGCACTCTGGCCGCGGCGCTGATGCAGATTGGCGGTGACTCGGCCTTCAAACTGATGGTCCCGGTATTGGCCGGCTACATCGCCTATTCCATCGCCGACCGTCCGGGCCTGGCGCCCGGCATGATCGGCGGCTGGCTGGCGGCCAGCCTGGGCAGCGGTTTCATCGGCGGCATCATCGCCGGTTTCCTGGCCGGCTACGTGGCCAAGGCCATCGCCCAGCACGTCAAGTTGCCGGCCAGCATCGAGGCGCTCAAGCCGATCCTGATCATCCCCCTGTTCGCCAGCCTGATCGTCGGCCTGGTGATGATCTACCTGGTCGGTACCCCGGTAGCCGGTGCGCTCAACCACCTCACCAATTTCCTCAACAACCTGGGCACCAGCAACGCCGTGCTGCTCGGCCTGATCCTCGGCGCCATGATGTGCATCGACTTCGGCGGCCCGATCAACAAGGCCGCCTATGCCTTCACCGTCGGCCTGCTGGCGTCCAAGGTCTACGGCCCCATGGCCGCCACCATGGCCGCCGGCATGGTGCCGCCCATCGGCATGGGCATCGCCACCCTGCTGGCGCGGCACAAGTTCGCCCAGAGCGAGCGTGAAGCGGGCAAGGCGGCCTCGGTACTGGGCCTGTGCTTCATCTCCGAAGGGGCGATTCCCTTCGCCGCCAAGGACCCGCTGCGGGTGATCCCGGCCAGCGTCATCGGCGGCGCCCTGACCGGCGCCCTGGTGATGCTGTTCGACTGCAAGCTGATGGCGCCCCACGGCGGTCTCTTCGTGCTGCTGATTCCCAATGCCATCACTCATGCCTGGCTGTACCTGGTGGCTATCGCCGCCGGCAGTCTGGTCACTGGCGTGATCTACGCCGTGCTCAAGCGCAGCGAGACGGCCGTCGAGCTGGCTCCTGCGACCTGATCCCGCCAGCAGCAACTTTGCGGTAACAACCGGTTACACTGGGAGGCTCTAGCCTCCCGGTGTAGCCGTATCCATGTCCGATCCCGTCTCGCCTGATCCCGTCTTTCCCGATACCGATCCCGAAGTCGCGGCGCGCCGTCGCTTGCACCTGCAACGGCACCGGCGCCGTCGCCGCCTGCGTGAGTGGCGCCAGCGCATCGCCTTCTGGGTCGGGGCCGTCCTGGTGGGCCTGGCCGGCCTCGCCTTCGCCTGGCTGTCCGATCACTCCTTCGGGCTGTTCCAGCAACTACTGCAGCACAGCGCCTTCTGGCCCTGGCTGGTCACACCGCTGGGCTTCGCCTTGCTGGCCTGGCTGACCCAGGGGGTGCTACGCGAGGCCCGCGGCAGTGGCATTCCCCAGGTCATCGCCAGCATCCAGCGCGAGGAGCCGGATCTGCGCGCGCGCTTACTGGGAGCTCCCGTGGCCCTGGGCAAGATGTTGCTCACCGCGGGGGCTCTGCTGGTAGGCGGCTCGATAGGTCGTGAAGGGCCCACGGTGCATGTCGGGGCTGCGCTGCTCTACGGCTTCGGCAAGCGCCTTGGCCTGCACGGTCGGCGTACGCTGTCCGGACTGATTCTCGCCGGTGGCGCCGCCGGCATAGCCGCGGCCTTCAACACGCCCCTGGGTGGGGTGGTCTTCGCCATCGAGGAACTCACCCATATGTTCGAGCAGCGCTTCAGCGGCCTGGTGCTGACTGCGGTGCTGCTCGGCGGCATCGTCACCCTGGGGATCATGGGACCCTACAGCTACCTCGGGGACCTGAACCTGGGTCTGACCTGGGGGATCGGCTGGTTGGCGGTCCCCGTCGCCGGATTGCTCGGTGGCTTGCTCGGCGGTTTCTATGGCCGTCTGATCCTGCCCACCGAAAAGGGTTGGCTGGGGCGCATGAACGCCCTGCGCCGGCGCCGCCCGGTGGCCTTCGCCGCTGGTTGTGGTCTGGCCCTGGCGGCCTTGGGGCTGTGCTCGGGGCAGCACGTCTTCGGCACCGGCTATGCCGAGACCCATGCCATCCTGTCCGGCGAGCCGGTCACCGGCGAGGGTTTCCTGCTGTGGAAATTCCTCGCCAACGTCGTCTCCTACCTGGCGGGCATCCCGGGTGGCCTGTTCTCGCCGGCCCTGGCCGTGGGCGCCGCCCTAGGGCCCTGGATGGCTGACTGGCTGCCGGGCGTCAGTCTGGCGCAATGCGCGCTGCTGGGGCTGGCCGCCTACCTGGCCGGGGTCACCCGCACGCCGCTGACCGCTACCGTCATCACCCTGGAAATGGTCGGCAGCCCGGACATGACGCTGCCGGTGCTGGCGGTCTGCCTGCTGTCCTCCGCCGTATCCGGCTGGCTGATGCCGGTGCCGCTGTACCACGCGTTGTCGAAGCAGGTGCTGGATGCCCTGACACCCAAGCGTAATTGAAAGGTGTTCAGCAACACAGCGCTCCCAGCCCGTGCGAGGTACTGCTTATCAGCAATGCTCATCTGAACGGAACGGCGAAAACCGGGTATTAGCCTGCTAGCGGCGGACCTTCCGCCGCCTTGCTGTCCGAAAAAGCTTGGACGTCTCTGCCGTTTCGCCTAAAAAGTAAGAAAAGCGGCACGCACCGCATTATCCGCGGCCACTTCGCGATCTGATTCCTAAGCGCTTGCAGAGGTCAATCCTGATGACGAGACCCCGCTTCATCTCGCCCAACGAAGTTTCCGCCCTGCGCACCAACATCCTCTCCAAGCTCACCTACGCCGTCGGCAAGGACCCGGACAACGCCCTCGATCACGACTGGTTCCAGGCCACCGCCCTGGCCGCGCGCGACTACATCGTCGACCGCTGGATGAGTCGTACTCGCGAGGCCTATCGCACCGGGCAGAAGCGGGTCTACTACCTCTCCCTGGAATTCCTCATCGGCCGCTTGCTGATCGACAGCCTGTCCAACCTGGGCATCCTTGAAGAGACCCGTCGCGCGCTGGCCGATCTCGGCGTGGACCTCGAACGTATCCGCGGGCTGGAGCCGGACGCCGCCCTGGGCAACGGTGGTCTCGGCCGTCTGGCCGCCTGCTTCATGGAGAGCATGGCCACGCTGGGCATCGCCAGCCATGGCTACGGCATCCGCTACGAGCACGGCCTGTTTCGTCAGGTGATCGCCGACGGCTTCCAGCTGGAGCAACCGGAAAACTGGCTGGACTTCGGCAACCCCTGGGAATTCGAGCGCGCCGAGGTGGTGTACGAGATCGGCTTCGGCGGCAGCGTCGCGCCCTATGGCGAAGGCGATCCGCGGCGGCAGATCTGGCATCCCGGCGAGCGCATCCGCGCGGTGGCCTACGATACCCCGGTGATCGGCTGGGGCGGGGAGGGCGCCAACACCCTGAGACTCTGGCGTGCCCGCCCGCTGGAAATCCTCCACCTGGAGACCTTCAACGCCGGCGACCACGTCGGCGCCGTGGCCAACGAGGCCCGCGCCGAAAGCATCTCGCGGGTGCTCTATCCGGCCGACAGCAGCGAAGCCGGCCAGGAACTGCGCCTGCGCCAGGAATACTTCTTCGTCGCCGCTTCCCTGGCCGACCTGACCCGGCGCCACCTCAAGCAGCACAACGACCTGCTCAGCCTGCCCGAGCACGTCGCCATCCAGCTCAACGACACCCACCCGGCCATCGCCGTGGCCGAGCTGATGCGGCTGCTGGTGGACGTCCACGGCATTCCCTGGGACGCCGCCTGGAGCACCACCGTCGGCACCCTCAGCTACACCAACCACACCCTCTTGCCGGAAGCGCTGGAGACCTGGCCGGTGCAGCTGATGGAACGTCTGCTGCCGCGGCACATGCAGATCATCTACCTGATCAACGCCCAGTTCCTCGACTCCCTGCGTGCCCGCGGCGAGACCGACGGCGGCATGATCTCCTACGTCTCCCTGATCGACGAAAGCCAGGGCCGCCGCGTGCGTATGGGCAACCTGGCCTTTCTTGGCTCCCACAGCATCAATGGCGTCTCCGGCCTGCACACCGACCTGATGCGCAAGACGGTCTTCCGCTCGTTGCACCGCCTCTATCCGGACCGGATCAACAACAAGACCAACGGCATCACCTTCCGCCGCTGGCTGCACCAGGCCAACCCGGCACTCACCGATCTGCTGGTGGACACCCTCGGCCAGGGCGTGCTGGACGATCCCGAGAAGACCCTGCCGGAGCTCAAGCCCTACGCCAACGACAGCAATTTCCGCGAGCGTTTCGCCCTGCAACGCCAGCGCAACAAGGACACCTTTACCGCCCTGGTCAAGCAGCGGATGGAGATCACGCTCGATCCCAGCGCCCTGTTCGACGTCCAGATCAAGCGCATCCACGAGTACAAGCGGCAGCTGATGAACCTGCTGCAGACCATCGCGCTGTACCAGGCGATTCGCGACAACCCCAACGGTGACTGGACCCCAAGGGTCAAGATCTTCGCCGGCAAGGCCGCGGCCAGCTACCACCAGGCCAAACTGATCATCAAGCTGGCCAACGACGTGGCCAAGGTGGTCAACAACGATCCGCTCACCCGCGACCTGCTCAAGGTGGTCTTTCTGCCCAACTACAACGTCAGCCTGGCCGAGGTCATGATCCCGGCGGCGGACCTGTCCGAGCAGATCTCCACCGCCGGCATGGAGGCCTCGGGCACCAGCAATATGAAGTTCGGCCTCAATGGCGCTCTCACCATCGGCACCCTGGATGGCGCCAACGTGGAAATGTGCGAATTGATCGGCGCCGAGCACATGTTCATCTTCGGCCTGAAGGCCGCCGAGGTGGAGGAGCGCCAGCGCAGCGGCGGTATTTCCTCGGACATCATCGAGAATTCGCCACGCCTCTCCCAGGTCCTGGCGGGCCTGCGTGGCGGGCAGTTCTCACCCGAGGATCCGGCGCGCTACAACAGCCTGCTGGACGTCTTGACCTGGCACGACCGCTTCCTGGTCTGCGCCGACTTCGACGCCTACTGGGACGCCCAGCGCCAGGTCGAGACCCGCTGGCAGCAGCCGGACAAGTGGTGGCAATCGGCGGTGATCAACACCGCCAGCATGGGTTGGTTCTCCTCGGACCGCACCATCCGCGAATACGCCACGGAGATCTGGAAGGCGTTGTAATCGAGCACGTTTCGCTACCATGGCGGCGATAGACCGTAGGTTGGGTTGAGACGGTTCCATCGTCGAAGCCCAACATTGCCAGCCCCGAGGTGATGTTGGGCTTCGCTGCGCTCAACCCAACCTTGTATCTCTCCTGGGTAATGAGATTAGCTACCTCATTACCCGGAGCCGGCTGAGCACCTACCCAACCTGAGCACTCGATGCTGTTTCGTAGAATGTGCCTGCCGGCTCCCTTTCTCCAC
>NZ_SULM01000017.1 GCF_005250615.1 Pseudomonas rhizoryzae
TCGATCAGGCATTATCTCGATACCCATAACGCCAATCCTCGCCCTTTTCGCTGGTACAAAAAGGCTGAAGACATCCTGGCAAGCGTAGCCCGGGCAGCTCAGGCCATGACCCGCAACTTATGATCGATATTTCTGAAACACCACACTAGTAGCCGTAGGGCGTCGCCCTGTCATCCGAGCGATTTTCCAATCGTCGCTACGCATCCATCCTGGTTGGCCGCCCTTTCAGGTCCTTGCGCCAGTGGCAGCTCTATTGCCCAAGGGCAGGCAGTTCAGCAGGAAGCTCTTGGCTCGGCCAGGCAGCGACTGGGGCGCTATGAATCGGGCGATGGATAGTTATCTCAGGAAGAATGGCACTTTGATCTCATAAGACTGAACTTGTGGCAAAGTGCCAAGGTCTTATCGAGTGCCCCCAAAGCACTTTTAGCCCGCCCTGCCCGGCGGGCTTTCTTTTGCCCGGTGTTTGGCTCAGGCCTGGAAATCGCCTTGTAGATCGACCAGGTGGCGTTCGATATCGACCAGACGCTGGCCCTGGTCGTCCAGCCCCAGCCAGTCCAGCTTGAGTGCGACCTCGAACGGCAGCAGATAGGCCAATTGATAGCCCAGCGCTTGTCTATCGGCGACCTCGCCACCCATGCCCAGGCTGGCGACCATGGGGTGTTGCGCCAGGGCGATGAGCAAGGCCACCAGATCGGCGTCGGTATCGCGCAACGACTGGGGCGCGGTCTCGGCCAGCCACTCCACCTCACCCACCACCAGATGATCGGGTTGCTCTTCCTGGCTCAGCAGGCGAAAACGACGCCCCCCTTCGATGCGGATCCCCAGCAGGCCATTGCTCTGCTGCTGCCAGTCGCGGATCAGCGCCTCGCAGCCGTAGGCCCCTAGCCGATTGGGCGCCGCGCCGGTCTCCCGGCCTTCGAGGATGGTGACCACGCCAAAGCTACTGCCCTGCTTGAGGCAACGACCGAGCATATCGAGGTAACGGGCTTCGAACAGCTGCAGATCGAGGCGGCAGCCAGGAAACAGGGTGGTGTTCAGCGGAAACAGGGGTAGCGTCATGAGACCTCCGAGACCTTAGGGTCCTGCGATGGATCACCGAGCGCCACGAACATTCCCCGCGCGGCGACGCGCGGGGCCGCCAGGTCAAAAGCGGTAGACCTCGGCACCGGTGCGGATGGGGACCACCGCCGGCAGGGTCGGCCGGGCCTGGGCCTCTTCCACGAGTTGCTTGGGCTCCTTGCGGGCCACGTCGTTGGAACGCCGACTGCGCTGGGCCACCTTGGTCAGATCCGTGGCGAGACGCCCGGCCAACTGTTGCAGCAACTCACTCTGCGCCCTGACCTGAGCAGCACGATCACCGGCATGGCGAGCCTGCAAGTGGATGACCTGATTATCCAGTAGCTTGCCCTGGGCATCGCGCAGCTGCCAGCTGGCATCCAGGGTAGCAGGTGTGCGGTCACCGGCGTCCAGGCGGGTCACGTTGAGTTCGAGGCGATACTGCGGCGCGAAGCCCTCCGGCTGTTCACCGACCACTACCCGGCCGCTGTTCAGGCGGCTGGCGAGCTGGCGTTGCAGCAGCTGGCGGATGTTGGCATTGAGCGGACCCGCCCAATGATCGCCGGTGGTGGCAAGGCTACCGTCCGGCTGCCGCTCAAGCAGCACGTCGCGCTGCAGGTAGTCGGCCAGTTGCAGACTTTCGAGCCAGACCGCGAGACCGCGATCCGCACTGGCCGGTGCCTTGGCATTGCCGCCATCGAGCTGATAGTAGTGGGTGGGGCCGAGGCTGGCACAACCACCCAGGCCGGCCAGCCCAGCCACGAGCGCCAGCCTGGCGAGACACATCCGTTTCATCGAGGCTCTCTCTCGACGGGCACCGAGGCCCGGCGAGTCCTGGTCGAAAAAATCGGGCCTATGCTAGCGGCTGGCCGCAGGCGGCTCAAGTTTCCACCTGCAGCGAGTCCACCCGCTGGAAGCCACGCGGCAACTTGTTGCCCCGCCGGCCGCGCTCGGCGCGGTAGTGCTCCAGGTCACTGCCCTTGAGGGTATAGGGCCGCTTGCCGGCCTGCAGGGTCAAGGAGGCACCTGCCGGGACCACGGCCAAGTCGACCACGTATTCCTCGCGCTTGGCGACCCGCTCGCCGGGAATGGAAATCAGCTTGTTGCCCTTGCCCTTGGCCAACTGCGGCAGCTCGCCGATGGCGAACACCAGCAGGCGACCCTCGTTGGTGACCACCGCGATGGAGGTGTCTTCCAGGGAGGCTACCGGCTTGGGCGGCAGCACCTTGGCGCCGTTGGGCAGGCTGATCAGCGCCTTGCCGGCCTTGTTCTTGGCCTGCAGGTCCTCGCCCTTGACCACGAAGCCATAGCCGGCGTCCGAGGCCAGCACATAGAGGCCGTTGTCGTCCGGCAGGAGCAGGCATTCGAAGCTGGCGCCCGGCGGCGGCGTCAGGCGGCCGGTGAGCGGCTCGCCCTGCCCCCGCGCCGACGGCAGCGAATGGGCGGCCACCGAATAGCTGCGCCCGGTGGAGTCGATGAACACCGCGAACTGGTTGGAACGGCCCAGGGCCGCCGCCTTGAAGCCGTCACCGGCCTTGTAGGACAGCCCCGTCGCATCGACGTCGTGGCCCTTGGCCTGGCGCACCCAGCCCTTCTCGGAGAGCACCACGGTCACCGGTTCGGTGGGCATCAGTTCGGTTTCGGACAGGGCCTTGGCTTCGGCACGCTCGACGATGGGCGAGCGACGCTCGTCGCCATAGGTCTCGGCGTCCTTGATCAGCTCGTCGCGGACCAGGTTGCGCAGCTTCTTGTCGCTGCCCAGCAGGGTCTGCAGGCGCTTCTGCTCCTTGAGCAGCTCGGCCTGTTCGCCGCGGATCTTCATCTCTTCCAGCCGCGCCAGCTGGCGCAGGCGGGTTTCCAGGATGTAGTCGGCCTGTTCCTCGGAGAGTTCGAAGCGGGCCATCAGCGCCTGCTTGGGATGCTCCTCGGTACGGATGATGTGGATCACCTCGTCCAGGTTGAGGAAGGCGATCAGCAGGCCATCCAGCAGGTGCAGGCGGCGCTCGACCTTGTCCAGGCGGAATTGCAGGCGGCGGCGCACGGTGCCGATGCGATAGATCAGCCACTCCTGGAGGATCTGCCGCAGGTCCTTGACCTGGGGCTTGCCGTCCAGGCCGATGACGTTGAGGTTGACCCGGTAACTGGATTCGAGATCGGTGGTGGCGAACAGGTGCTGCATCAGCTCGTCGGCATCGATGCGGTTGGAGCGCGGCACGATGACGATCCGGGTCGGGTTCTCGTGGTCCGACTCGTCGCGCAGGTCGGCCACCATGGGCAGCTTCTTGGCCTGCATCTGGGCGGCGATCTGCTCCAGCACCTTGGAACCGGAGACCTGGTGCGGCAGCGCGGTGATGACCACGTCGCCGTCCTCGCGGCGGTAGACGGCGCGCATGCGCACCGAGCCGCGGCCGGTCTCGTAGATCTTGCGCAGGTCGGCCCGCGGCGTGACGATCTCGGCCTCGGTGGGAAAGTCCGGTCCGGGCACGTGTTCGAGCAGCTCGGGAATGCCGGCGATGGGATCGTCCAGCAGACGCACGCAGGCGGCGGCCACTTCGCGCAGGTTGTGCGGCGGGATATCGGTGGCCATGCCTACGGCGATGCCGGTGGTGCCGTTGAGCAGCAGGTTGGGCAGCCGTGCCGGCAGCACCGCCGGCTCGTTCAGGGTGCCGTCGAAGTTGGGCACCCAATCCACAGTGCCCTGCCCCAGTTCGCTGAGCAGCACCTCGGAATAGCGCGACAGCCGCGCCTCGGTATAACGCATGGCGGCGAAGGACTTGGGATCGTCCGGCGCGCCCCAGTTGCCCTGGCCATCCACCAGCGGATAGCGGTAGGAGAACGGCTGGGCCATGAGCACCATGGCTTCGTAGCAGGCCGAGTCGCCGTGGGGGTGGTACTTACCGAGGACATCACCGACGGTCCGCGCGGACTTCTTGTGCTTGGCGTCGGCGTCCAGGCCCAGTTCGCTCATGGCGTAGACGATACGGCGCTGGACCGGCTTGAGGCCGTCGCCGATATGCGGCAGGGCGCGGTCCATGATCACGTACATGGAGTAGTTCAGGTACGCCTGCTCGGTGAAGTCGGCCAGCGAGCGGCGTTCGACGCCGTCCAGGCTCAGGTCGAGGGGTGCACTCATGGGAATCCTTTGGTGTTACGTCTTTGATCGGGGGCCCTATCCATCGCGGTCATGGACCGCTCCTACAGGGGCGATGGAGACCGTAGGAGCGGCCCATGGCCGCGATAGACACGACCTATAAGTCAGGCGCTAGATCAGTACCTCAGCGCGGTCGCCCTTGGATTCCAGCCAGCTCTTGCGGTCGCCGGATCTCTTCTTGGCCAGCAGCATGTCCATCATCTCGAGGGTGCCGGGCACGTCCTCCAGGGTCAGCTGTACCAGGCGCCGGGTGTTGGGATCCATGGTGGTCTCGCGCAACTGCAGCGGATTCATCTCGCCGAGGCCCTTGAAGCGGGTGACCTGGGGCTTGCCGCGCTTCTTCTCCGCCGCCAGGCGATCGAGGATGCCATCGCGCTCGGCTTCGTCGAGGGCGTAGTGGACCTCCTTGCCGAGGTCGATGCGGTACAGCGGCGGCATGGCCACATAGACGTGGCCGGCATCCACCAGCGGGCGGAAGTGCTGCACGAACAGGGCGCACAGCAGGGTGGCGATGTGTAGGCCGTCGGAGTCGGCGTCGGCGAGGATGCAGATCTTGCCGTATCTCAGGCCGCTGAGGTCGGCGCTGCCCGGATCGATGCCGATGGCCACGGCGATGTCGTGCACCTCCTGGCTGCCCAGCACCTCGCTGCCGTCCACTTCCCAGGTATTCAGGATCTTGCCACGTAGCGGCATGATGGCCTGGAATTCCTTGCTGCGCGCCTGCTTGGCGCTGCCGCCGGCGGAGTCACCCTCCACCAGGAACAGCTCGGATCTCATCGGGTCCTGGCCGGCGCAATCGGCCAGCTTGCCGGGCAGCGCCGGGCCCTGGGTGATCTTCTTGCGCTCGACCTTCTTGCCCGCCTTGAGGCGGCGGCCGGCGTTGTTGATGGCCAGCTCGGCGATCTGCTGACCCAGCTCCGGATGGGCATTGAGCCAGAGGCTGAAGGCGTCCTTGACCACCCCGGCGACGAAGGCGGCCGCCTCGCGGGAGGACAGCCGCTCCTTGGTCTGGCCGGAGAATTGCGGTTCCTGCATCTTCATCGAGAGAACGAAGGCGATGCGCTCCCAGACGTCTTCCGGGGCCAGCTTGAGGCCGCGCGGCAAGAGGTTGCGGAATTCGCAGAATTCGCGGATGGCATCCAGCAGGCCTTGGCGCAGGCCGTTCACATGGGTGCCGCCCTGGGCGGTGGGAATCAGGTTGACGTAGCTTTCCTGCACCGACTCGCCGCCCTCGGGCAGCCAGAACAGCGCCCAGTCCACGGCTTCCCGGGCAGACGCCAGGCTGCCGTGGAAGGGGGCTTCGGGCAGCCGTAGGGCGTCGCCCACGGTGTCCACCAGGTAGGATCTCAGGCCGTCTTCGTAATGCCATTCGATGCGCTCGCCGCTGGCTTCGTCGTGGAAGCTCACGGCGAGGCCCGGGCAGAGTACCGCCTTGGCCTTGAGCACGTGCTTCAGGCGGCTGACGGAAAACTTGGGCGAATCGAAATACTTGGAGTCCGGCCAGAAATGCACGCTGGTGCCGGTGTTTCTCTTGCCGACGCTGCCGACCACGGCCAGCTCGCTGGCCTTGAAGCCGTCGGCGAAAGCCATGGCGTATTCGTTGCCGTCGCGCTTGACGCGCACCTCGACCCGGGTCGACAGGGCATTCACCACCGAGATGCCCACGCCGTGCAGGCCACCGGAGAACTGGTAGTTCTTGCCCGAGAACTTGCCGCCAGCGTGCAGCTTGGTGAGGATCAGCTCGACGCCGGAGACACCCTCTTCCGGGTGGATATCCACCGGCATGCCGCGGCCATCGTCGATCACTTCGAGGGAGTTGTCGGCGTGCAGGATCACCTGCACCGCGCGGGCATGGCCGGCCAGAGCCTCGTCCACGCTGTTGTCGATGACTTCCTGGGCCAGGTGGTTGGGCCGCGAGGTGTCGGTGTACATGCCGGGGCGCTTGCGCACCGGGTCGAGTCCGGAGAGGACTTCGATGGCGTCGGCGTTGTAGGCGTTTTGCGTGGCCATGGGGTCTCTATTCGAAGGTATTGAAATCCAGCTCGCGCCAGAGCGCCGGGTCGAAGCCGGCCAGCTCCAGCAGCAACGGCAGCTGGCGATGGAAGCCCTGGAAGCCATGGTCGCCGCCCTGCTCGATGCGCAGGGTACAGGCACCGTAGTAGCGTTCGGCATCCCGGTAGTCGAGGGTCTCGTCGCCGGTCTGCAGCCAGACGTGGAAGCGCTCGGGGTCCGCTGGCGCGGCGACTTCCAGTGCCCGCAGGGCCTCGACGTGGGCCTCGGTCAGGGTCCAGGTCTCGCCGCTGTAGTGATTGCGCTGGGGGCCCAGGTAGTGCTCCATGAAGCGCCAGGGACGGACCGCCGGGTTGATCAGCACGGCCTTGAGCCCATGGCGCTCGGCGAGGACGGTGGCATAGTAGCCGCCCAGGGAGCTGCCGACCAGCAAGGGCGCGTCCAGCGCGGCCAGCTCACCCTCCAGCAGCGCGCAGGCAGCGCCGGCATCGTTGGGCAGCGCCGGCGCGCGCAGCCGGTCCGCCAGGCCGAGGTGGTTCATGCAGGCCGTGAGCTGGCGCGCCTTGAAGGAAGCGGGAGAACTGTTGAAGCCATGGATGTAGAGGATCGACGGCATCGGGCCGCTCCTACTGGATAAAAAAACAGGTACAGGGTAACCCGTTTCGACCCTCGTCACCAAGGTCGCCGACCGGCGTGCAGCTTCAGTAGCCTGCCGCCTCGTGGTCCACGGTGAACTCATGCTGTTGCAGTCGCGAGACACCGGTTTCCAGTTCACCGTCGGGCAGCAGCCGCAGCCAGCGATAGCCAGGCGCCTGGTCGCCGGCCTTGAAGTCCTGGCTGCCCGGCTCGAATTGCAAGCCCGTGGAAGGCGACGCCAGCAGGCGCACGCCGTTGCGCACCTGATCGAATTCCTGGTGGATATGCCCCCAGAGCACCACCTTGACCTGGGGATGGCGATCCAGCACGGCGAACAGCTCGTCCGGACGATGCAGACCCAGGGGCTCCATCCAGCCACAGCCCACCGGCACCGGATGATGGTGCAGGCAGATCAGCGCTGGCCGTTCGGGCGCGGCGCTCAGGGCCTGGTCGAGGGCCTCGAGCTGGGTCTGCTCCAATTCGCCGAACACGCAGCCGCGCACGGTGCTGTCGAGCAGGATCAGGCGCCAGGCCCCCAGGTCGGTGACCATCTCGAGGAAATCGCGATTGCCGCAGGCCTTGGCCATGGGCGCGTTCTCGTCATGGTTGCCCGCCAGCCAGCGCATGGGGGCCGCGAGGGGGCCGGTCAGTTCGCAGAATCTTTGGTAGGAGGCGACCGAGCCATCCTGGGAGAGGTCACCGCTGGCCAGCAACAGATCGACGCGAGGTTGCTCCGCCACCACCTGAGCCACGACCTGCCGCAGACTGGCGGCGGTATCGATACCCAACAACTTGCCATCGGCACGGGCGAACAGATGACTGTCGGTCAACTGGACGACGAGGGGAGCGTTGACACTATCCGGCAGACTCACCGAAGCCTCCTAGGCATAAGGGAACAACGAGCGCAGGCAGGGTGCAGAAAAGTTCCCGGGAACTTGCGTGCACAGCTCACATTTTCGCAGCTTGGTTATTGCGATGGAAGATGCGCCTGTCAGCGTTGCGCTGTGGTGCTCACCGTTGCAGGATCGGCTCGGCCTCGTGGCCGCAGGCGAGGCAATGGCTCAGCCACTCGCCAAGGAACAAATTGAGCTGACTTTTTTCGTCCGGCTGATGCATCGCCTGGTTCGGATAGGGATAGCGTCCGAGCAGTTGCCGGGAGTTGCCCGCCGAGACCACTTCCGCCATGCGCGCGTCGTGGTACACCCGGACTTCGAGCTCCGGTACCGGCAGCCAGGGCAGCCCCAGTTCTTGGCGGACCCGCAGCGCCGTCGTGTAGGGACAGGCTTCGGTGACTTCGAGCGCGAGCACCCCCAGCGGGCGCTCGCCTTGTGACAGCATGACGCGACGCGAAACCTTGGCTTCGCGCATCTTGGGCAGAAGCCGCATCAGCCGCACGTAGTTGGCCTCGCACGCGGCCTGCAGGCCCGGCAGGTCAACTCGATAGCGATCTCGCAGTTTCAGCCCCATAACCCTCTTACCTCGGCGCGATTGAGCGCCAGCCATTGCAGGGCGATGATCGCCGCTGCGTTGTTGATTCGACCGTCGCGGAGCCCGGCCAGTGCCTCATCCAGCGACCAGACATGCACACGAATGTCTTCGCCCTCCTCTTCCAGGCCATGGACGCCGCCGGCGTCCGCCGTGCTGCAGCGACCCAGGTAAAGATAGACCTGTTCGTTGCTGCCGCCGGGCGAGGGGAAGTAGGTGGAGATAGGCCAGAGCGATTGCAAGGTCAGCCCGGCTTCTTCTTCGGCTTCCCGATGAGCGACCGTCTCGACCGCCTCGCCCTGCTTGTCCACCAAGCCCGCCACCGGCTCAAGCAGCCAGGGATGAGCGGTCTTTTCCATGACGCCGACGCGAAACTGCTCGATCAGCACCACCTCGTCGCGCACGGCGTCATAGGGCAGCACGCAGACGGCGTCGGGACGCACGAAGACTTCACGTTCCAGCTCGGGGCCGAGGTCGCCGGAGAATTGCCGATGGCGCAGCCGGAAACGGGCCATCCGGTAGAAGCCCTGGAAGCAGATCTCGCGACTCAGGATCTCGACGGCGGGCGCCTGGGACTCGTTGGCTTGGTTCATGGGCGCTCCAGCGCTGGTAAAGGTAATCAGATCATCCTAGCGCGCCGCTTGCACTCGTGCAGCCCCCGGCGGGACAAGTCGCGAAACGGGCAACAAGCCAGGAATCCTTTGCCCAGCCCTGGCAAACTTATGGGGCCAGACGGGTTCGAAAGCCGTCGCCCCCTGTTTCGACCTCAAGGTTTCAACGACCAGGTTTCAACGACAAGGAATCTCATGCGTATCCGCCCGCTCCTCTTACTGGCCGCCCTGATGCTCGGTGGCTGCCAAAGCGTCTTCGGCCCCAATCTCGACAAACCCCTCACGCCTCGCCACCTGGCCTGGGAGCACAAGCCCGCCGGCTGCCAGGGCGAGGACTGCCCCCTGGTCAACATCGATTACATAGAATTCGGCGAACCGACGCTGGACGCCCTGGTGCAACGCCACCTGCTGGGCCTCGCACGAGCCGAGCCGGGGGCGCCCATTCCCGCCTCCCTGACCAGCTACGAGCATGATTTCCTGGCCAAGGCCCAGCCACGCTGGAGCAGCTATCTGCAGGCCAAGGTGCGCGAGCAGCATGACGGCCTGGTGATCATCGAGTTTTCCAGCTACCTGGCCAACGGCGGCGCCCACGGCCTGGCCGGCCGCGACTTCGTCACCTGGGATCGCCACCTCAATCGCGAGATCACCCTGGCCGACGTGCTGGTTCCTGGCCAGGAAGGCGCCTTCTGGCAGCTGGCCCAGCTATCGCGGGAGGCCTGGATGATCAGCAACGGGGTGGACAACGCCGAATTCCGCCAGCAATGGCCATTCCTCAAGACCGACAACGTCTCCCTGGACTTCGGCGCCCTGACGCTCAAGTACGGCACCGGCAGTATCGCGCCCTACGCCATGGGTCATCCGGAGCTGAAGATTCCCTATCCTAAGCTCAATGGCATTCTCAAGCCCGAGTACTTCCCCGGTCGCGGCAAGAGCCGCCAGCCGTAGGGTCTGGCTATACCCAATGGGTGGAAAACGCTGCGCGGTTTTCCACCCTACCTGGCCTGGTGCAGTCGTAGGGTGGATGACGGCGCAGCCTCATCCACCGAGGCCCAGCCACTCCGCGCGGAAAACGCTGCGCGATTTTCCGCCCTACCGAGTTACGTCCGCTTCAACCCCAACACCGCCTGGGCCGTGCCCGCCACCACGATGGCCGGCAGGGTCGCGCCCCAGGCCGGCAGCAGCAGCGGCAACAGGTGGTAGACGGCCACGCCCAGCGCCCAGGCGATCAGAGATTCCAGACGCAGCGCCCTCACCCGCTCCGGCGCCCGGCGGCGGCGCAGCAGGAAGTGATCCACCAGCACCACGCCGAACAGCGGGGCGAATACCGAGCCAATCAGCAGCAGGAAGTGCTCGTATTGCGCCAGGGGCACCAAGAGCGCCAATAGGGTGCAGAGGATGCCGATGGCCAGGGTCAATTGCCAGATCTTCACCTGGGCGAGAAAGCCGGTGGCGACCGCGGCCGAGTGATAGGCGGCGAAGGCGTTTTCCGATTCGTCCAGCAGGATCAGCAGCAGCGGCAGCCCCAGGCCGGCCACGGCCAGGGCGCGCAGCAGGGCGTCGGCTTCACCGCCGCTGGCGAAGGCCAGGGTATAGGCGAAGCCCAGGCCCATCAGCCAGAAGTTGCCGCAGAAATAGCCCAGCATGACGCCGCGGCCGGCGCTGCGGCCGGTGCGGGCGAAGCGGGTGTAGTCGGCGATCACCGGCAGCCAGGACAGCGGCATGGCCACCACCAGGTCGAAGCCCAGCGCCTGGGTCAGGGAGCCGTCACCCGGGCGCTGCCAGAGCGCGGCCAGATCGGCGCGCAGAAAGAGGTCCAGGGTCAGCCAGGTGCAGGCGCCGAGCAGCAGCCAGATGCCCCAGCGGCTGAGGAAGCGCCGCACGAAGGTCAGGGGGCCGGCCACCGCCAGCGCCGTGGCCAGGGTGCCGAACAGCAGCGTCCAGAGCATCGGCGAGGCCCAGGCCTGCAGGCCCCAGCTGCCCAGCAGCACGCTGGCCGCCTCGCGCATCACCACCAGTTCGAAGGCGCCCCAGCCGATCAGCTGGGTGATGTTGAGCACCGCCGGCAACAGGGCGCCGCGCTGGCCGAGGCTCTGGCCCAGGGCGGTCATGCCGGCCAGGCCGGTGTCGCTGCCCACCAGGCCGGCGGCCGCCAGCAGCAGCACCCCGACGAGGGTGCCGAGCACCAATACCAGCAGGCCATCGGCCAGGCCCAGCCCGGGCGCCAGCAAGGCACCCGCCTGGGCCACCATGAGGCCGAGGCCGAGGGAGAACCAGAGGGTGAAGAGATCGCGTCCGCCGAGTACGCGGCGATCCGCCGGAACGGGAATGGTGGGGGTATAGAGGCCGGGTGCCTGGGCCATGTTGGGTCTCGTGCGAAAAGGTTTGGAGTAAGGCGTAGGTTAGGCTGAGACAGCTTTATCGTCGAAGCCCAACAGCGCGGGGCCGATCTGGGCATTGTTGGGCTTCGCTGCGCTCAGCGCCAACCTACGGAAACAGCGTGTCGGCTTGGCCTGGGCAGCCGTAGGTTGGGTTGAGACGGCCTTATCGTCGAAGCCCAACGCTGTGGGGTCGACCTCGGCTTGTTGGGCTTCGCTGCGCTCAGCGCCAACCTACGGAAACAGCGTGTCGGCTTGGCCTGGGCAGCCGTAGGTTGGGTTGAGACGGCTCTACCGTCGAAGCCCAACAGTGCGGGATCGATCTGGGCATTGTTGGGCTTCGCTGCGCTCAGCCCAACCTACGGTTGTCAGACTTGTTTGTAGATCACCCCGCCTTCATCCTTGAAGCGTGCGGCCTGTTCCTGGAAGCCGGCCTCGATGGCCTTCTGCTCGTCGGTCAGGCCATTTTCCTTGGCGTAGTCGCGGACTTCCTGGGTGATCTTCATGGAGCAGAACTTGGGACCGCACATGGAGCAGAAGTGCGCCACCTTGGCCGAGTCCTTGGGCAGGGTCTCGTCGTGGAAGGCGCGCGCCGTGTCCGGGTCCAGGCCCAGGTTGAACTGGTCTTCCCAGCGGAATTCGAAGCGCGCCTTGCTTAGCGCATTGTCGCGGATCTGGGCGCCCGGATGCCCCTTGGCCAGGTCGGCGGCGTGGGCGGCGATCTTGTAGGTGATGATGCCGGTCTTGACGTCGTCCTTGTTGGGCAGGCCCAGGTGCTCCTTGGGCGTCACGTAGCAGAGCATGGCGCAACCGAACCAGCCGATCATGGCGGCGCCGATGCCGCTGGTGATGTGGTCGTAGCCGGGGGCGATGTCGGTGGTCAGTGGGCCGAGGGTGTAGAACGGCGCCTCGTCGCAGCATTCGAGCTGCTTGTCCATGTTCTCCTTGATCAGCTGCATGGGCACGTGGCCGGGGCCTTCGATCATGGTCTGGACGTCGTGTTTCCAGGCGATCTTGGTCAGTTCGCCGAGGGTTTCCAGCTCGCCGAACTGGGCGGCGTCGTTGGCGTCGGCGATGGAGCCAGGTCGCAAGCCATCACCCAGGGAGAAGCTCACATCGTAGGCCTGCATGATTTCGCAGATGTCTTCGAAGTGGGTGTAGAGGAAGTTTTCCTTGTGATGCGCCAGGCACCACTTGGCCATGATGGAGCCGCCGCGGGAGACGATGCCGGTGACGCGCTTGGCGGTCAGGGGCACGTAGTGCAGGCGCACCCCGGCGTGGATGGTGAAGTAGTCCACGCCCTGCTCCGCCTGCTCGATGAGGGTGTCGCGGAACAGTTCCCAGGTCAGTTCCTCGGCGACGCCGCCGACCTTTTCCAGGGCCTGGTAGATGGGCACGGTGCCAATGGGGACCGGCGAGTTGCGGATGATCCATTCGCGGGTCTCGTGGATGTGCTTGCCGGTGGACAGGTCCATCACGGTGTCGGCGCCCCAGCGGATGCCCCAGGTCAGCTTCTCCACCTCTTCCTCGATAGAGGAGCCCAGGGCGCTGTTGCCGATGTTGCCGTTGATCTTCACCAGGAAGTTGCGGCCGATGATCATCGGCTCCAGCTCCAGGTGGTTGATGTTGGCCGGGATGATGGCGCGGCCACGGGCCACCTCGTCGCGGACGAATTCGGGGGTGATCTCCTGGGGGATGCTGGCGCCAAAGCTCTGGCCACGGTGCTGCTGGCCGAGCAGGCCGGCGGCGCGGGCCTCCTGCAGCTTCATGTTCTCGCGAAGGGCGATGTATTCCATCTCCGGGGTGATGATGCCCTGGCGGGCATAGTGCATCTGGGAGACATTGCGCCCGGCCTTGGCCCGACGTGGCTGGCGTGCCAGGTCGAATCTGAGGGCGGCCAGGCTCGGATCGGCGAGGCGCGCCTGGCCGAACTCCGAGGACAGGCCGGCGAGCAGCTCGGTGTCGCCGCGCTCTTCGATCCAGCGCGAACGCACGTCCGGCAGGCCCTTGCGCAGGTCGATGCGCACCGCCGGATCGGTGTAGGGACCAGAGGTGTCATAGACGAACACCGGGGCGTTCGCTTCGCCGCCGAAGGCGGTGGGGGTATCGGCGAGGGAGATTTCCCGCACCGGCACGCGGATGTCGGGTCGCGAGCCGGTCAGGTAGACCTTGCGCGAGTTGGGCAACGGCTGGGTGGACTGGCGGTCGACGCGGGTGAAGTCGGTAACGTTGTTCTGCTTATTCATCGAGGCTCTCCTGGTGGGCGCGTTGCCGAGGGAAGAACCTGGACGAAGGGTGGGTGCACGGAGAAGACGCAAGCCCGGACGGATGGCGGCCATGGAGATAGGAGCGGACGCCCTCTTGTTCCCTACGCAGGTTGACGCACCGCCATGCGGCGCGCCTAGCCTGATCAGGTTCAACGGGACCCGGGACTACCCGATCTCAGCGCCTCGTAGCGCACCCCGACAAGAACGCGGCCAGTGTAACCCCAGGCCGGCGGAAACTTCGACCGCTATTTCTTCTCCTATGGCGGATTCGGACGAAGCCCCTACACTGGGGCGGTCCCTCAAGGAAGGCTCCAATAATGCGACTATTCCTGCTGCTCGCGGCGCTCTGCAGCGGCGCCAGCCTGGCCCAGGCCCAGGTGGCCGGCAGCGGCCTGCTCGACGTCTACCGCGAGGCGCTGGACAACAACGCCGACCTCGCCGCCGAGCGCGCCGGCCTCGGCGCCCAGCGCGAGGCGGTGCCCCAGGCCCGCGCCGGCCTGCTGCCGCAACTCGGCCTCGGCGCCCAATTCAACGACACCCACACCAGCCTCCAGCTCAAGGACAACCCGGCGCTGGGCGTCCAGGGGGGCCGGTACGATAGCGATCGCAGCAGCCAGCTGATCCAGGCGACCCTCAGCCAGCCACTGTTCCGCGCCGATCGCTGGTTCCAGCTCAAGGCCGCCCAGGCCGCCACCGAACAGGCCGAGCTGCAATTCTCCGCCGCGCAACAGCAACTCATCCTGCAGACCGCCGAGGGCTATTTCAGCGCCCTGCGCGCCCAGGACGCCCTGGCCACCGCCCGCGCCGAGGAAAAGGCGCTGTACCGCCAGCTGGACCAGTCCCGCGAGCGCTACAAGGTCGGCCTGACCGACGACACCGACGTGCTCCAGGCCCAGGCCAGCTTCGACAATGCCCAGGCCAACCGCTCCCAGAGCGAGCAGCAGGTGGCCGACGCCTTCCAGGCCCTGACCCGACTGACCGATCGTGACTACGGCAGCATCGCCGGCATCCGCCACGACCTGCCGATCCTGCCGCCACAGCCCAACGATGCGCGGCTGTGGGTGGACACCGCCATGCGCCAGAATCTGCAGCTGCTGGCGGCCGGCCAGGGCGTCACCGCCGCCCAGGAAACCCTGCGCCAACGCCGCGCCGGGCACCTGCCGACGGTGGATGCGGTGGCGCGCTACAGCCACAGCGACAACGATGCGGTGAATCTGCCCAACGCCGAGCAACTGGCGCTGTTCGGCAGCCCGGTCAACAGCCGCAGCATCGGTATCCAGGTCGAATTGCCGCTGTACAGCGGCGGTGCCACCAGCTCCCAGGCGCGCCAGGCCTACCGGCAGCTGGACCAGAGCGAACAGCGCCAGGAGAGCCTGCGCCGCCAGGTGGTGCAGAACACCCGCAACTACCACCGCGCGGTCAACACCGACATCGAGCAGATCCGCGCCCGCCGGCTGTCCATCGCGTCCAGCCAGCGCGCCGTGCGCGCCACGGAAATCGCCTATCAGGTGGGCAGCCGCACCATCGTCGACGTGCTCGACGCCCAACGGCTGCTGTACAACGCCGTGCGCCAGTACAACGACGCCCGCTACAGCTACATCCTGGATACGCTCAGACTCAAGCAGGCGGCCGGCACCCTGGCGCCCAACGACCTGCTGGCGCTGTCCGGCTATCTCGATCCCCACTACGATCCGGATCGCGACTTCCTGCCGCCGGATCTGGCCAAGACCCGCGCCGAGGTACTGCCGGCGCGCTCGGCTCAGGGGGTGAGCAATTTATCCAGTCCGGAAAGCAGACGCTCCAGCGCGCCCTGATTGGCGGCCAGCACGGCCAGTCCCGCCTGACGCCGACGCTCGGCCTCGGCCGGCTCGGCCCAGAGCCGGGCCACGGCGGTGGCAATGGCCGGGGCTTCCGCTACCGTCTCCAGAGCACCCGCCTCGCGCAGCTGGGCGACGATGTCGAGGAAATTGAACACATGGGGCCCGCTGAGCACCGGCAGGCCCAGGGCGGCCGGCTCCAGTGGATTGTGGCCGCCGCGCTCGATCAGGCTACCGCCAACGAAGGCCACGTCGGCCAGGGCGTAGAGAAACAGCAACTCGCCCATGGTGTCGCCCAGCAGCACCTGGGTCTGCGGCTGCACCGCCTCCCCCGTCGACCGCTGGACCACGGCGAAGCCCTCGCGGCGCACCTCAGCCAGTACCTCGGGAAAGCGCTCGGGATGGCGTGGCACCAAGATCAGCAAGGCGTCCGGTCGCGCGGCCAGGAGCTGGCGATGGGCCTGGAGCAGGATCTCGTCTTCGCCGGCATGGGTGCTGGCGGCGATCCACACCGGGCGACGGCCCCAGCCTTGGCGCAGCGCAGCCGCACGGGCCGGCAGCTCGGGGTCGATGCGCAGGTCGAACTTGATGGAACCGGTCACCGTGACCCGCTCGCTGCGGGCGCCCAGGGCGCGAAAGCGCTCGGCTTCCACCGGCGTCTGCACCGCCAGCCAGGCCAGTTCCGCCAGCATCGGGCCGGTCACTCCACCCAGTTTTCCGTAGCCCCGGGCGGAGCGTTCGGACAGCCGGCCATTGGCCAGAGCGATGGGAATGTCGCGGCGCGCCGCCTGGTGGATGAGGTTGGGCCAGAGCTCGGTCTCCATCACCACCCCCAGGCTGGGCCTGAGCCGGTCGAGGAAACGCCCGGCCAGCCAGGGCAGGTCGTAGGGCAGATAGCAATGCTGGACGTCATCACCGAACAGGGCGCGGATGCGCTCCGAGCCGGTGGGCGTCATGCAGGTCACGGTGATCGGCAGGTCGGGATGACGCTGGCGCAGGGCGCGGATCACCGGCGCGGCGGCGATGCTCTCCCCCACCGAGACCGCATGCACCCAGATGCCGCCGGGCGGCACCTCAGGCAAGCCCAGCGCCAGGCGCTCGCCGATGCGGTGTCTATAGGCAGGAGCCTTGCGCCCCCGCCAGAGCAGGCGCAAGAGGATGAAGGGCAAGGCCAGGGTGAAGATCAAGGTATAAAGGGTACGGTTCATGGGGGCGGAGCTTAATGGAGGTGGGCAGCGAGAGCGAGAAATGAGCGAAGCTCTGCCGCATGGCAGCATCCTCTGCCCAGGCTCGGTTACCGCCTCATCTGCCCTAAGACGAGGTAGTTCCTACCTCTAAAGCTTACCTTCGTTAACAACGCGTCTTGCGAAGAGACACAATCCAGCGGCTCATACTCCGGACGCGCATCCAGCACTTTGCTAGAGAGCGCAGCGCCTGCCGACAGGATGTCCGATTGCGCAGAACGCTTGATTCGCAGGAGCCGTATATCGTCCCTATCAACGATGACGAGCCCCCACTCATCCTCCAAGATCAAAACATCGTTCTTTTTAAGGTAAGCGTTGATTAGCTGTCCTTGAATACCAGATAGCGAAACCGCCGAAGCATAAGGCGGCAAGATACATAACTGGCCGTCAAAAGCTCCAAGCAGCTCATCAACGCGCACCGTCTTATTTGCATCCAGTTTCTGTAGACGCTCTCCTCGCAGCTTTTGGGTAGCAGCAGAATCGCCGCCAAACGCGAACACTAGCCCGGTGCTCAAACATAAGAGCGCGCTCCACAACCGAGGCGAAAGGTGACGCCCTCGCAGTTTCCAACCTTCCATGTCATCGATGCCTTTCGTAACGTCGAAGCCCCCAATTTTTCAGAACGTTATTACTTCTGCTCCGTGGTCGCGAGGCGAAAGCCAAAAGCGCTTGGCCCAGCAAGCATTAATCGTCCAAGAAGAAGAGCATTCTCATATTAAGCAGGCCCGCAGCTGAGCATGGCAGCCACAGCTAGGCCGCCATCAGGGTTCGCTCTAAGATTAATGCGAATGCCGCGGCATCCCCCCTTCACGGGCGATCACCTTGAGGTGCAGGGTGGCCGGTTCCAGGCAGCCGCCGGTGGAGAGCTGGCCCACCAGTTGCCGATAGAGCTCCTGCCAGGGCGTCTGGGACGGTGGCAGGTTGGGCGTCCATTCGGCACGGCGGCGCTCCAGTTCGGCGGGGTCGAGCAGTACGTCGACGCGGCGGGTGTTGAGATCTACACGCAGCCGGTCGTTGGTCTTGAGCAGGGCCAGACCGCCGCCCACCGCGGCCTCAGGCGACATGTTGAGGATCGAGGGGCTGGCCGAGGTGCCGCTCTGGCGACCGTCGCCCAGGCACGGCAGGGAGTCGATGCCCTTCTTGATCAGGGCCGCCGGCGGCGCCATGTTGACCACCTCGGCGCTGCCCGGATAGCCAACCGTACCGGCACCGCGGATCACCAGGATGCAGCGCTCATCGATCTCCAGCGCCGGATCATCGATACGCGCGTGGTAGTCCTCCGGGCCCTCGAAGACGATGGCCCGTGCCTCGAAGCTGTTTTCCTTGCCCGGCTCGGCCAGGTAGGTCTGGCGGAAGGCCTCGCCGACCACCGACATCTTCATGATGGCGCTGTCGAAGAAGTTGCCGCTGAGCACGATGAAACCGGCGCGGTGCTTGAGCGGTGCCTCGTAGGGCTGGATCACCGCCGGGTCGGCGCTGGCGGCGCCCTCGGCGATGGCGCCGATGGTCTTGCCGGAGACGGTCAGGCAGTCGCCGTGCAGGCGACCGGCCTTGAGCAGTTCGTGGAGCACCGCCGGCACCCCGCCGGCGCGATGGAAGCCCTCGCCCAGGTATTTGCCGGCCGGCATGCAGTTGGCCAGCAGCGGGATGTCTTCGCCGAGGCGCTGCCAGTCGTCCAGCGAGAGCTCGATACCCATGTGCCGGGCGATGGCGATCAGGTGCGGTGGGCAATTGCTGGAGGCGCCCAGCGCCGAGGCCAGCACAATGGCGTTCTCGAAGGCCTCGCGGGTCATGATCTGCGAGGGGCGGACGTCGTCCAGCACCAGCTGGCAGATGCGCTTACCGGTAGCATAGGCCATCTGGCCGCGCTCGCGATAGGGCGCTGGAATGCTGGCGCAGCCGGGCAGCGACATGCCCAGGGTCTCCGCCAGGGCATTCATCGACAGGGCCGTACCCATGGTGTTGCAGTGGCCCACCGAGGGTGAGGCGGCGGTGGTCAGGGCCATGAAGCCCTCGTAGTCGATCTCGCCGGCCGCCAGCAGGTTGCGCGCGTGCCAGAGCACGGTGCCGGAGCCAATCAGCTCGCCCTTGAAGTGCCCGTCCAGCATGGGCCCGCCGGACAGCACGATGGCCGGCAGGTCGGTAGTGGCCGCGGCCATCAAGCAGGCCGGGGTGGTCTTGTCGCAGCCAGTGGTGAGCACCACGCCGTCCAGAGGGTAGCCGTGCAGGATCTCCACCAGGCCGAGGTAGGCCAGGTTGCGATCCAGCGCCGCGGTGGGGCGGCGACTCTGCTCGGCGATGGGATGCACCGGGAATTCCATGGGAATGCCGCCGGCGTCGCGGATGCCGGCCTTGACCCGCTGAGCCAGCTCCAGGTGATGACGATTGCAGGGAGTGAGGTCGCTGCCGGTCTGGGCGATGCCGATGATGGGGCGGCCGGACTGGAGTTCATCGCGGGTCAGACCGTAGTTCATGTAGCGCTCGACGTAGAGCGCGGTCATGTCGGCGTGGGCAGGGTCGTCGAACCATTGCTGGCTGCGCAGCGGGCGTTTGGCGGAAGTCATGGTTATCTCTTTTGTTATTAGGGAGGAAACGGTTAGCGGCCCAGCAAGCCGCGGGCGGCCAGGTTGTGCATCAGGGCGCCGAGACCGAAGCGCCAAGCCGGTGCCTGGTCGCTGGTGGTCACCTGGTTGCGCAGGGTCCCCAGCAGCGGGCTGGCGATACTGACCACATCGCCCACCTTGTGGGTGAAACCACCGCCGGGGGCGTCGCGGTCCTGGGTCGGGGCGAACAGGGTACCGAGGAACAGCAGGAAGCCGTCGGGATACTGGTGGTTGGCATTGAGGGTCTGGGCGGCGAGATCGGTGGGATCGCGACTGATCTGCGCCATGGAGCTGCTGCCCTGAAGGTGGAAACCGTCTTCGCCCTGCACCTCCAGGGTCACCACGCACTGGCGGACCCGATCCAGATCGAAGGTCTCGTCGAACAGCCGGATGAAGGGCCCAAGGGCGCAAGAGGCGTTGTTGTCCTTGGCCTTGCTCAGCAGCAGGGCGCTGCGGCCCTCGATGTCACGCAGGTTGACGTCGTTGCCCAGGGTGGCGCCATGGATACGACCGCGGCTATCCACCACCAGCACCACTTCGGGCTCGGGATTGTTCCACTGGGAGACGGGATGGATGCCGATGAGGCTGCCACTGCCGACCGCGGCCAGCACCGGCGCCTTGGTGAAGATCTCGGCATCAGGGCCGATGCCCACTTCCAGGTACTGCGACCACAGTCCCTGCTCGATCAACAGTGCCTTGAGGGCTTGGGCGCGCGGACTGCCCGGCTCCAGACCCTGCAGATCCGTGCCGATCACGCCCTGTACCTGCTCGCGGATGGCCGCGGCGCGTCCGGCATCGCCGCCGGCCTGCTCCTCGATCACCCGCTCCAGCATGCTGGCGGCGAAGGTCACCCCGGCGGCTTTGATCACCTGCAGATCGGCGGGCGGCAGCAGGTGCAGGCGGGCCGGATCGGCCAGCTCGCCGCTGTTGGCCAGCAACTCTTCCAGGCTACCCAGGTAGATACCGGACGTGTCGCGTAGAGCTTGTAGCGGCTCGGCTTCTTCGAACAGGGCACTTAGAGTAGCGAAACGCTGAGACACATCGAAGACGCCATCCTCGCGCAGCACCACGGGCGAAGGACCGGCCAGAGAGCCCGGCACCCAGGCGCGGCCAACCAGGGTGCCGGCCAGGCCATCGGTGGGCAGGGTGTTGGCAGGCGTAAGACGAAGGGACATGGACAGGACTCCAGGGATGGATGAGTCCACGCTAGGCAGGCAGACTGATAAACTCAAATGGGCTTATCTCATCATTCGATAACCAACGTTCATCAGCAGAGGGGGCGCGCATGTCCGAGCCATCGTTCAGCCAGATCTGCCACTGGCTCAAGTTCCGCCACTTGCTGCTGATCGATACCCTGGGGCGCACCCGCAACATGCACCTGGCCGCGCAGCAGATGAATCTCAGCCAACCGGCCATCAGCAAGATGCTCAAGGAGATCGAGCATCTGCTGGGTTTTGCGCTGTTCGAACGCCAGCCGCGCGCCATGCCGCCCACCGTCCTCGGCGAGCATGTGCTGCGCTACGCCCGGATGGCGCTCAACGATGCCCGCGACTTCGCCGAACAGATCGACAGCCTGAGACGCGGCGGTCATGGCCTGCTCAGGGTTGGCAGCATCTTCGCCGCCACCGCCGTGGCCCTGCCCCAGGCCATCGTCGAGATCAAGCGGCGTTGGCCGCTGCTGGCCATCGAGGTGGTGGAACAGACCAGCGACCACCTGATGGAGATGCTCGACGACAAGCTGCTGCACCTGGCGGTGGCGCGCTTCACCGACAAGGCCCAGGCCCAGCGCTTCGACTTCCGCCCGCTGGCGCCCGAGCCTTTCCTTTTCGTGGTCAACGAGCAGCACCCGCTGGCGGGCAGCGGTCCCGTGGCCCTCGACCAGGTGCTGGCCTGGCCCTGGATCCTCTATCCCAAGGGCACCCCCATCCGCGGACGCATGGAAGAAGCCTTCGCCGCCGTCGGCCTGCCGGTACCGAGCAACACCATCGACACCATCTCCATGCAGACCTTTCTCCAGGTCCTGCGCGCCGGACCCATGATCGGCATGCTGCCCGAGGCCATGGTCGAGCCCTATCTCGCCAGCGGCGCCCTGAGCGTGCTGGAACTGCCGCTATACCTACCCGCGCAGGACTACGGCATCCTTACCCGCAAGGACGAACCCGCGACTGAGGCCGCGCGGGAATTCGCCGCCATCCTGCTCACCCATGCCGGTCGTGACCAGACCTTAAGCTAGAGGATTCGATAACGCACCGTTATCGAATGATCTGCAAATGCCATTGGGAAAGAATCGCTCGCGCTCCTAGAGTGGCTGGGCGACTCAGACGGCCGCCCGGCTTCGGCGGTCGCCTTCGACCTCTTCAATAACAACAACGGGCCCCAAGGCCCCGAAGGTCATTCCCATGTTAGAAACCACCGCTCCCCAGGGCGCCGCTGGCGACGCCTTCGAAGAACGCACCTACCGCAAGGTGGTGCTGCGTATCCTGCCGATCCTGCTGCTGTGTTACATCGCCGCCTACCTGGATCGGGTCAACGTCGGCTTCGCCAAACTGGAGATGCTTAGCGATCTCGGCTTCAGCAACACCGTCTACGCCCTCGGCGCCAGCATATTTTTCTGGGGCTACTTTATCTTCGAGGTTCCCAGCAACCTCTTGCTGCACCGCTACGGCGCGCGCTTCTGGATCGCCCGCATCATGCTCAGTTGGGCGATCATCTCCATGGCGGTGGCCTTCACCCAGCCGCTGGCGCAGTTCTTCGGCATGCAATCGAGCACCCTGTTCTATGTGCTGCGCTTCCTGTTGGGCGTCTGCGAGGCGGGGTTCTTTCCCGGCGTGATTCTCTATCTCAACTACTGGTTCCCCACCCGCCGGCAGAGCCGGGTGATGTCGGGTTTCCTGATCGCCCTGCCCTTCAGCCTGAGCTTCGGTAGCGTGCTCTCCGGCTGGCTGATGAGCAGCCTGCACAACTGGCACGGCCTGGCCGGCTGGCAGTGGATGCTGCTGGTGGAAGGCGTGCCCTCGATCGTCATGGCGGTGGTGGTGTTCTGCTGCCTGAGCGACAACATCGACAAGGCGCCCTGGCTGGATGCCCGGGAAAAGGCCCTGCTCAAGCGCAACCTGGACCAGCACACCACCGGCAAGGCCTCGCGCCTGGGCGAGGTGTTCTTCAATCCGCGGGTCTGGCTGCTGGTGTTCATCCTGCTCACCTTCAACACCGGCTTCTACGGCCTGGCCTTCTGGATGCCCTCGATCATCAAGCACGCCGGGGTCAGCGGCAGCCTGCAGATCGGCCTGCTCACCGCCATCCCCTACAGCGTCGCCCTGGTGGTCATGCTGCTCAACGCCCGCCACTCCGCGCGCACCGGCGAGCAGCGCCTGCATGCCGCAGTGCCGGCCTTCGTCGGCGCCCTGGGCCTGGTGCTGAGCGCCTGGTTCATCCACCACATCGCGCTGTCGATCTTCTTCCTCACCGTGGCAGCCTCCGGGCTGCTGGCGCTGATGCCGATCTTCTGGTCACTGCCCGGCACCCTGCTCTCCGGCGTCGCCGCGGCCGCCGGCATCGGCATGATCAACGCCATCGGTAACCTCTCCGGCTTCACCGGCTCCATGATCACCGCGACCATGGAAACCCTCACCGGAGACATCAACAACGGCACCTATGTGCTCGGTGCCTGCCTGTTCGTCAGCGGCCTGCTGATCCTGGCGATCCCGCGCTCGATGCTGCAGGGACACCGGCAGCAAACCACCCTACCCCTGACCCCGGAGGCCGCATGAGACTCGACGGCAAACGCGCCCTGATCACCGCCGCTGGCCAAGGCATAGGCTTGGCCAGCGCCCGGCTGTTCGCCGAGGCGGGCGCTGAAGTCATCGCCACCGATATCCGGCTAGACGCCCTGTACGATCTCCCCGGCATCGAGGCGCGCGTACTGGACGTCACCTCGCCCACAGCCATCGAAGCCCTACAGGCATCGCTGGGTAGCGTCGATATCCTGTTCAACTGTGCCGGCTACGTGCATAGCGGCACCATCCTCGACTGCGATGAGAGCGCCTGGCAGCGGTCGTTCGATCTCAACGTCACCGCCATGTACCGCCTCATCCGGGCCTTCCTGCCAGCGATGATCGAACGCGGCGGTGGCTCCATCATCAACATGGCGTCCGTGGCCTCCAGCGTGAAAGCCGTCCCCGAACGCCTGGCCTACACGGCCAGCAAGGCCGCGGTGATCGGCCTGACCAAGGCCATCGCCATCGATCACGTTCGCCAGGGCATCCGCTGCAATGCCATCTGCCCCGGCACGGTCGACTCGCCGTCGCTGCAACAGCGTATCGTTGCGGCAGCCCAGGCAGAAAATCTGCCGCTGGAGGATGTCCGGGCGCGCTTCATCGCCCGGCAACCCATGGGGCGCTTCGGCCAGGCCGAGGAAATCGCCCGGCTCGCCCTCTATCTGGCAAGCGATGCCTCTCTTTACACCACCGGTACCGTTCAGGTAATCGATGGTGGCATGAGCCTCTAACAGCCTGTTCAAAATCTGCTGCGCGTCGGCCAAACCGCGTTGAAAATGACTTCGGAATGCTCATTTACCACTCGTAAACTCGAGCGCGAGTCCGATCCGCTTCCTCAGCCATTTTCGCCTTGTTTGGCTCTAGCTCGCGAGATTTTGAACAGGCTCTAAACCTTTATCCCCGACAGGAGAACCCCATGAAATTGTTGCGCTATGGCGAAAAGGGCCAGGAAAAACCCGGACTGCTCGACCAGCAAGGCATCCTGCGTGATCTGTCCGCCCATGTCCCCGACATCACCGGCTCCACCCTGGGCGCCGACACCTTGGCCCGCCTCGCCAGCCTCGATCCGGCCAGCCTGCCGCGCGTCGAGGGCGAGCCGCGCATCGGCCCCTGCGTCGGTGGCGTCGGCAAATTCATTTGCATCGGCCTCAACTACGCCGACCACGCCGCTGAAGCCGGCATGGCGATTCCTTCTGAACCGATCATCTTCAACAAGTGGACCAGCGCGATCTGCGGGCCCAACGATGCGGTGGAGATCCCCCGTGGCTCCCAGAAGACCGACTGGGAAGTCGAACTGGGCGTCGTCATTGGCAAGGGCGGCCGCTACATCGACGAGGCGAATGCCCTGGACCACGTGGCGGGCTACTGCGTGATCAACGACGTATCGGAACGCGAGTGGCAACTCGAACGCGGCGGCACCTGGGACAAGGGCAAGGGCTTCGACACCTTCGGCCCGCTCGGCCCCTGGCTGGTGACCCGCGATGAGGTGGCCGACCCGCACGCCCTGGACCTCTGGCTGGAGGTCGATGGCCAGCGTTATCAGGACGGCAACACCCGCACCCTGATCTTCAAGATCCCGCACCTGATCGCCTACCTCAGCCGCTGCATGAGCCTGCAACCCGGCGACGTCATCTCCACCGGCACGCCGCCCGGTGTCGGCATGGGCATCAAGCCGACGCCGGTCTTCCTCAAGCCCGGCCAGACCATGCGCCTGGGCATCACTGGGCTGGGCGAGCAGAGCCAGATCACCGTTCAGGCGGACTGAGCGACGCCCACCCCCTGGGCCGGCCGGCGTCCTATCCCCAAGGCCATCAGCGCCGCCAGGATGCCGGTCAGCCCAGCCAGTACCAGGGCCTCCTGGTAGGAGCCGAAGTGCTCGCGCAGGGCGCCGGCCAGGAAGGCGGCACAAGCAGCGCCGAGCATATGGCCGCAGAACACCCAGCCGAATACCACCGGCGCGGTCTTCTCGCCGAAGCTCTGGTTGGTCAGCTTGACCGTGGGCGGTACGGTGGCGATCCAGTCCAGGCCATAGAAGATGCCGAACAGCAGCAACTGCTCGGGCGCGAAGCTGGAGAACGGCAGGTAGATCAGCGAGAGCCCACGCAGGCTGTAGTAGACGAACAGCAGCCGGCGTGGATCGTATCTGTCGGTCAGCCAGCCGGAGGCTGTGGTACCCACTAGGTCGAAGACGCCCATCAGCGCGAGGATGCTGGCGGCCTGGACCTGGGAGAGTCCGTGGTCGTGGCCCATGGCGATGAAGTGGGTGCCGATCAGGCCGTTGGTGGTGAAGCCGCAGACGAAGAAGGTCAGGAACAGCAACCAGAAGTCGCGCCGGCGACTGGCCATCATCAGGGTGCCGAGAGTGATGCGTAGCAGATTGCCCGGTGCGGTGGCGGCCGGCGCCTGGAAATCCGCCGGGGCGCCATGGGGCCGCAGACCGACGTCCGTCGGCCGCTCCGGCAGCAGCCAGGCCACCAGCGGGATCAGGGCGGCACTGGCCACGGCCACGGTCAGCACCACGGTCTGCCAGCCTTCGTGGCTGGCGAGATGGGCAAGCAGCGGCAGAAACACCAGATTGCCGGTGGCGGTACTGGCTGCCAGCAGGCCCATCATCAGCCCACGCCGGGCGACGAACCAGCGATTGACGATGGCAGCGCCCAGCACCATGGCCACGCAACCGGTGCCCAGACCGCTGAGCACGCCCCAGGTGGCGACCAGATGCCAGGGCTCGCGCATCAGGGTGCTCAGGGCGGTGGCCAGGCTGATCAGGGCCAGGCCACCGAGCAGGGTGCGGCGAATGCCCAGGGTCTGCATCAGCGCAGCGGCGAAGGGCCCTACCAGGCCATAGAGAAAGATACCCACGGCGGCGGCGAAAGAGACGCTCTCGCGGCTCCAGCCAAAGGTCTCCTGCAGCGGCAGGAGCAGCACGCCGGGGGTGGACCTCACTCCCGCTGAAACCAGCAGAGCGAGAAAGATCAGCGCCAGGACGACGAAGACGTAGCGCTGGCCAAGGGCGGGAGGTGTGGTCATGGCGATCATCCCAGATCGAGAAGGAATGACCTGAGTATCGCAGCGGTTACCGCCTGGCGCTGGTCAAGCTGCCCCACGGATCTGGCCAGAATTTTTCAAGGCATCAGTCTGCTATCACAGCTTGTCTTTCAGCGGGCCTGGAAGACTGGCGGCTCCTGCACGTCTCCCCAGCTTGAAAGCCACTCATACCTCTCCGTTTTCAGGGCTTTAGACTAACTCACCGTCTCCATTCGCCCATTTACTAACTGCATGATTTCGAATGCATTGAGAGCCGCGCCGCGCAGTAGCTGATCTCCGCTGATGAAAAGATCGAGTCCGTGTTGCCCGTAGATCAGATTGAAGCGGATACGTCCAACCTCAACCGCGTGCTTGTAGGTTGAAGTCATAGGCATAGGATAAATACCTTCTAGTGGATCATCCCTTACCTCTACTCCCGGTGCGGCGGACAGCAATTGGCGCACATCGTCTAGTGACCGAATGGGTCTATTGAATTTTAGAGTAAGGCTTTCAGCGTGGGATCTCAGCGTCGGGACGCGTACCGCCGTGGCACTAATAGGCAAATCCGGAACGCCGAGCACCTTGCGCAGCTCCCAAACCACTTTCATCTCTTCGCGCGTATAAAGATTTTCTTCGAAGCGATCAACCTGAGGAATAACGTTGAAGGCCAAATCATGGGCGAAATTTTCGCTGCGATTATACTGACCATAGTCGTTGAAAGATTTGGCTCGCTCGCGTAACTCCAGCATCGCCGGCTGCCCTGCGCCACTAGCGGCTTGATAGGTGGAAATGATCACGCTTTCAAGGCCGAACGCTTCGTGCAACGGCCCTAATATCATCAGAGCAATGGCTGACGAGCAATTAGGATTGGCGATCAGGCACTCGCCTCTATAACTTTTTCCGTTGATGGGCGGCACCAGCAATGGCACGTCGGAGTGGTAGCGAAAGGCAGAGGAATTGTCGATTACCACTGAGGACTGGGCCAGCAGCTCACCATACTTCAAGGAAAACTCGCCAGAAACACACAGGAATACTATGTCGCAAGTCGCGCATGCCTCGACTGAAAATGACTCTGCAATATAGGTGCGCTCATAGATCTGAAGCGCCTTACCCACTGAATGCGGCGAAGCCATGCACAAAACTTCAAGATTTGTTGATGCGAGTAGCTCCAACATGGTCAGACCAACGGCTCCTGTACAGCCAACCACTGCAACTCTTTTCATCATGCCCCCTTTATCCAAATAATAAGGCGTCGCTAGCGACGCCTTATAAATCCCTATGCAGGACGTAGTCTCGCCCCACCTTGACTATGAGTCGCTAGCCGCTGGGCACGAATCGAATTCCAGGTGAAAACCCCCAGAGCTGCCCAAATGAACAGGAACGCCATCAATTTCAGCAGCGAGAAATGCTCACCATACATGAATGTAGCGAGTAGAAAGTTGCAAACCGGCGGTACGAATTGTAGGAAACTCAAAGCGACCATCGATAGTTGCTTAGCAGCCAAGCTGTACCACCAAAGCGGTAGTACAGTGATCAGCCCGGTGGCGACTAGCAAAAAGTCAGTGCCTAGCGTTTGACCGAAGTGATGTCCTAGCCCTCTAACGCTGGCGTAGGTCAGGAATACCAGAGCGAATGGCAACAATGCCATGATCTCCAAAGTTTGAATCACCACGGGGTCACCAGGGACCTTCTTTTTGAAAATGCCGTAGAATGAATAGCATGCGCCGATAACTATTGCGATCCACGGAAAAGAGCGCAAACTCAATAGTTCGAAGGCCATCAGCGTTACACCGATCATCGCTAAGCTGATAGCGAGCATCTGCAGCCCGCTCAGGCGCTCCTTGAACAGCAATCGCGACACAGCCATGCTCATGACCGGACTCAGGAAATAGCCAAATGCTACCTCCAACACCCGCCCGGTCATGATCCCGTAGATGTACATCAGCCACCACAGGCCCAGCACAATGGCAACGGTGAGCACTTGCTTCACCCTAATCGCTGGCAAGGTTGTCCTAAGTTTTCCCAAACGCCCAGTAATCACTAGCAAGGCGACCAGAAAGAGTTCAGCAAAGACAATTCTCCATGACAGCAGATGGTACGCATCCAGCTGGCCGAGTGGTTTATACCAAAGCGGGTATGAGCCCCATAGCAAGGTCGCTCCAAGGCCATAAGCGATACCTGTGCGTGTGGCTTGGTTTACCGTCATGCTGGCGTCCTCATGTCGAAGACGGTGCCGATAACGCCCACACTGTTTGTGATCATCCACAGCAAAATCCAACGTAACAGCGCCATTCCCTGCTCCTTGCAAATTCCCTTGTGCACGCCATCGAACCGCGACTTCCCAATTGCCTCAACTCGCCAGCCGACCTGATCCACACGACAGGGCGGAAAAGCATAGATCGATGAAAACCAGATCATGGGCGGTGGTGAAAAACGGCATACTCAAAGGCTTCAATCAGGGGAAATTGTAGGAAGGCAAGTCCATTCGCTACAGTGCAGTTGCCGTCAAAAATCGGGAAATTTCCGCCAATGAGCGAATTGCCAGGCATGGTTGCCACCTTGGCTTATGAAGGCCTCTGTACCTTTGAATTTGGGATCGCCATTGAGATTTTTGGGCTGCAACGTCCAGAGCTCCAGATTCCCTGGTATCAACATCAGGTAATCGCCGTCGACGCGATGCCATTAAAGGCTGCTGGTGGGGTTCGTATCATGGCGGACTCAGGTCTGGAGGGCTTGGCAATGGCCCATACCATTATCATTCCTGGTTGGCGCAGCCTGATCGATGAACCGCCCGCCCCTCTATTGGAAGCACTTTGCAATGCCCACGCGCGAGGTACACGGCTGCTCTCCATCTGCTCAGGGGTATTCGTCCTGGCAGCAACGGGCTTGCTGGATGGCAAAAGGGCCACCACGCACTGGCGGTTCGCCCACGAGTTGGCCTCGCGCTTCCCTAGGATAGAGGTCGACCCCAATGTCCTTTACGTAGATGCAGGACAGTTGATCACCTCTGCCGGAAGCGCAGCGGGAATCGACGCTTGCTTGCACTTGGTCGCCCGAGACCATGGCACCCACGTAGCAAATACAGTCGCTCGGCGTCTGGTGATGGCACCACAGCGCTCAGGGGGCCAGTCTCAATTTATTCCCTCACCCATAAGCAGAGCGCCACGCAACGAATTAAGCCATTTGCTGCAGTGGATACGGGAGCGCCTAGACCAGCCCTTTAGCATTCAGGAGATGGCCGCCAAGGTGGCGATGAGCGAACGTACCTTTCTACGTCGCTTCAAGGAAACCACCGGCTTGGCGCCGAAGGTCTGGTTGCAGCAGGAACGCATAGGTCGCGCGCGCGATTTGCTTGAAAGCACGGCAGATAGCACCAGCAAGGTTGCCGAGACGTGTGGATTCAACTCCGTGGAAAGTTTTCGGGTAGCTTTTAGAACTACGGTTGGCATTGCGCCGTCGGCCTATCGAAAACAATTCGGCGATAGAAGGATTGCTGCATCCTCTACTAAGAGATGCAGTGCCAAATAAGCGTACGCCCATACAGGGGGTCCGTTAAATCTCCCCTGCTATCAGCGGGCAAAACCACTGGAGTATGAGTATCGAGGCCGGTCACGATCAGCGAGACTCGACACGGAGCCCCTAGCCGATCGCCCGCAACTCCTCCGCCAGCCGCTGCGCCAGCCAGCGCGCCGCCGGGCCTGGCGCGGCGTCGCGGCGCCAGGCCAGCTCTACCACCAGGGCCGGCGGTACCCAGTCGCAGTCCAACTCGGCCAGCAGGCCCTGGTAGGAGGGATAGCGGGCCACGTGGCGGGGTAGCCAGCCCCAGCCCAGGCCGCGCATCAGCAATTCGGCGAGCAGGTAGAAGCTGTCGGCGCGCCAGACTTGGGGGGCGATCTGTTCGCCGCCGGGATAGGCATTCTCCAGCGGCGCGATGAGCAGTTGCCGATGGCGCGCCAGTTCGCGGCGCCCTACTCCGCGTTGGCGGGCCAGGGGATGGCTGGCGCTGCAGGCGGTGACCTGGGCGATGTCGCCCAGGGCCTGGCGCTCCAGCGCCTGGGGCATGCGCTCGTGGCGAAACAGCAGGCCCAGGTCGGCCTGATCGGTCAGCAGCTTGCGCGCCACGTCGCCCTGGGCGCCGCTGGTGAGCTGGACCTCCAGATGGGGAAAGGCCGTGGCCAGGGCATCCAGGGCATCTAGCACCGGTTGATAGGGCATGGCCTCGTCCAGGGCCAGGCGCAGCAGGGGCTCCTGCCCGGCGCAGAGGGCCTGGGCCCGGCTATCCAGCCGCTGGCACTGGCGCAAGACCTCACGAGCCTCTTCCAACAGGGCGAGTCCGGCCGCCGTGATGACCGGGGTGCGGCCATTGCTACGCTCGAACAACGCGACACCGAGATCAGTCTCCAGCAGGGCGATGGCCGAGCTGACCGCCGACTGGGCCCGCCCCAGGCGCCGGCCCATGGCGGAAAAACTCGCGCCCTCGGCGATCCCGACGAAGATTTCCAGTTGCTCCAGATTCCACTGCACGACCCATCTCCCCACAAGATAGGTATTAACTTTCACCTATCGCAGCCTGAGAGACAATGGGGGCATTCGAAAGGAGGACTCACCATGAGCGGATACGTCTACCTGGCCATCGCCATCGCTGCTGAAGTCGTCGCCACCACCTCCATGAAGGCCGTGAGCGGCTTCAGCAAGCCGCTGCCGCTGATCCTGGTCATCGGTGGCTATGCCCTGGCCTTCTCGATGCTGACCCTGGTGGTGCGCAGCATCCCCGTCGGCATCGCCTATGCCATCTGGGCTGGCCTGGGCATCGTGCTGGTCAGCATCGCCGCGGCCTTCCTCTACAACCAGAAGCTGGACCTGCCCGCCATGCTGGGCATGGGGCTGATCGTTACCGGGGTGGTGGTGATCCAGCTGTTTTCGGGTAGCACCGGGCATTAAGACCAGCGGTTACAAGGAGCGTGTAAAATCACGATCTGTGGTTTTTTCTCAATAAAATCCGCATTTCGTGGTTTCTCAACGCAAGCAGGCCGTTCATGTCCCAACCCTGGTCCACCGATCTCCTCATCGTCGGCGGCGGCGTCGCCGGCCTCTGGCTCAACGCCCGCCTCAGGCGAGCCGGCTATGCCACCGTGCTGGTGGAAACCGGCGCCCTGGGTGGCGGCCAGAGCGGCAAGTCCCAGGGCATCATCCATGGCGGCACCAAGTACGCCCTGACCGGGATGCTCACCGGCGCCTCCGAGGCCATCGCCGACATGCCGCGGCGCTGGCGCGAGAGCCTGGCCGGCACGGGCGAGCTGGATCTGTCCGGCGTGCGCCTGCTCTCCGAAGCCCACTACCTCTGGTCGCCCGGCAGCCTGGCCGGCAACCTCACCAGCTTCTTCGCCAGCAAGGCGGTGCGGGGCCGGGTGGATGCGGTCAAGGGCGATGAACTACCCCCGGCCCTGCGCGACCGTGCCTTCAAGGGCAAGGTCTATCGCCTGGCCGAATTGGTGCTGGACGTACCCAGCCTGGTCGCCCGCCTGGCCGAACTGGCTGACGACAGCCTGCTGGCCGGGCGGGATCTCCAACCGCTACGGGAAGACGGCGAGCTGACCGGCCTGGTGGTGGACGGCCAAGCCATCCGCGCCCGCCGTATCGTGCTCACCGCCGGTGCCGGCATGGCTGATCTGCTCAGGGGCCTAGGTCTCGAACAACCGGCCATGCAACGCCGGCCGCTGCACATGGTGGTGGTCAAGGGTCCCATGCTCAAACCCCTCTATGCCCACTGCCTGGGCGGCGGCCCCAAGCCGCGGGTGACCATCACCAGCCATCCCACCGCCGACGGCCAGTGGCTGTGGTACCTGGGCGGCGACCTGGCCGAAGCCGAAGGCGTGGCCCGCGAACCCGCCGAGCAGATCGCCACGGCACGTGAGGAACTGCAGCGCCTGCTGCCCTGGATCGATTTCGGCGGCGCCCAGTGGGCAACGCTGAGAGTAGATCGCGCCGAGCCGGCGCAATCCGGTCTGGTACGACCGGACAACGCCTTTCTCGCCGAGGAAGGCCGCCTGTTGGTGGGCTGGCCGACCAAGCTGGCCCTCTCGCCGGACCTGGCCGACCGTGTCCTGGTCCATCTCGACCGCGACGGCATCGCCCCCGGAGAACACCCCGCCCTGCCTGCCCATCCGCAGCCGCCGATCGCGGCACCCTTCTGGGAGGAGCTGCTGCCATGAGCTTGCGCGATCTGCATGGCCTGCAGCGCCCCCTGGGCAGCACCGGCCTTGAGGTGTCCCCCCTGGGCCTGGGTACGGTCAAGTTCGGCCGTGACCAAGGCGTGAAATACCCCAACGGCTTCACCATCCCCGATGACCGTGCTGCCACCGATCTGCTGAGTCTGGCCCGCGAGCTGGGCATCAATCTGCTGGATACCGCCCCGGCCTATGGCCGCAGCGAGGAACGTCTGGGGCCGCTGTTGCGCGGCCAGCGCCAGCACTGGGTGATCGCCAGCAAGGTCGGCGAGGAATTCGAGAATGCCCTCTCCCGCTTCGATTTCAGCCCGGCACACACCCGCCGCTCGGTGGAGCGCAGTCTGCGCCGGTTGGAGACCGACTGGCTGGACCTGGTGCTGGTGCATTCCGACGGCAACGACCTGGCCATCCTCCAGGACAGCGGCTGCTACGAGACCCTGGCCGAGCTCAAGCGCGAGGGACTGATCCGCGCCTTCGGCTTTTCCGGCAAGACCGTGGCCGGTGGCCTCAAGGCCCTGGAGAGCGGCGATTGCGCCATGGTCACCTTCAACCTCAACGAAGCCGCCGAAATCCCGGTGATCCAGGCCGCAGCGGCGGCGGGCAAGGGCATCCTGATCAAGAAGGCGCTGGCCAGCGGTCATGCCGTGCTGGGCGCGGGGCAGGACCCGGTACGGGCGAGCTTCGCCCGGGTATTCGGCGAGCCGGGGGTGAGCAGTGCGATAGTCGGCACTATCGATCCCCTACACCTGTCACATAATGTCAGTACCCTGGCCGAGGTGATCACCGCTCGGCCTTGATCCAGAGCGTTTCGCTAAGCCTTCGAATTCGTCCGCTGGACGACCTCTCCCGGCCGTCCGGGAGGGTGCGTCCGCGGCACACTACAACAGGAGTCGGCCATGCCCCAGCTCATCGCCCGCCATAATCCCAAGGCGTTCAAGACCCTGCCCCTCACCGTGGAGGCCAATCGCGACGGCCTCACCTACCAGGCCCTCGGCCAACCCCTGAATTTCAGCGAGATGCTGGAGCGGCGCAAGCCGATCGAGATCGACGATACCCAGCAGTTCAGCGTCAAACTCGCTAACCTGGGCGTCTCGGTGCGCCTGACCTTGAATTGGCAAGGCCAGGATCACTGGCTGCTGGTCCGTCAGCGCCGGCCCGACCGCGGCGATGTGGTGCTCAAGCTGATCTCCGGCTATATCCCGACCCACGAGCTGGCCCTGCCACTGCTCACCGCTGTGCAGGAAGTGGCCGAGGAATGCTTGATCGAAACGCCGCGCGGCTGGCTGGGCGGGCGCTTCGCCGATACCTGGCTGCCGACACCCTACGCCCCCGCCCTGCCCTACCGCGAAGACGTGGCCTTTCGCCTCACCCCGCGCTCGGGCGCCGCGCGACCGGTGCGTTGCGGCAGCCTGGCGCTGCTGGAGCGCCCGCGTGCCTATGTGCACACACCGACGGCCTCGCTGCAGTTGGTCTACGACCTGCTGCTGGAATTGCCCAAGGAGTGCAAGGCGCCGAGCCTGTTCCACGTCGACGAGAAGATCGAGAACGGTCAGTTACTGGCGCGTCTTGCCCGGCAGCGGCCCGACCTCTATCTGGTCGGCCTCAACGAGGGTAGGCCGACCGGCGAACTCTTTACTCTCTCCGCCGGACAACGGATTCCGGTCTCGACCCGCGGCCTCTGGCTGTCGGAAAGCTTCGCCCGCCAGGATGGCTGGCTGGTCCACGACAGCCGGGTGCGTTGGCGTGACTGGCTGGAGCGCATGGCGCCCCAGAATGCCTTGCAGCGAGCCTAGTCGCCGCCGGCGCGGCGCTCGCCGGTGACGCCGCCGGCCGCGGCCTGGACCCGGCCGGCTAGCCGGGAAAAGGGCAGCGTCTGGATCCACACGGTGCCATGGCCACTCAAGGTGGCCAGTACCAGACCCTCCCCACCGAACAGCATGCTGCGCAGGCCACCGGCCAGCTTGATGTTGTAGTCGATGCCGCTGGTGAAGCCCACCAGGCAACCGGTGTCCAGGCGCAGGGTCTCGCCCTTGAGCTCCTTGCGGATCACCGTGCCGCCGGCATGCACGAAGGCCATGCCGTCACCTTCCAGCCGTTGCAGGATGAAGCCCTCCCCGCCGAAGAAACCGGCGCCCAGGCGGCGGGTGAAGGCCACGCCGAGGCGAGTGCCCTTCGCGGCGCAGAGAAAGGAGTCGCGCTGGCAGAACAGGGTGCCGCCCAGGGCCGCGAGATCCACCGGAATCACCTGTCCCGGATAGGGCGCCGAGAAAACGACATGGCGCTTGCCCTGGCCCTCGTTAGTGAAATGGGTCATGAACAGCGACTCGCCGCCGAGCATCCGCTTCCCAGCGCCCCACAGCTTCCCGAGCAGTCCGGCGGTGCCATCGCCCATGCGCGCGGTGAAGTCGATGTCGGCTTCCATGTAGGTCATGGCACCGGCTTCGGCGATCACCGTCTCGCCGGGATCGAGCCCGATCTCCACCGCCTGCAGGGATTCGCCGAGAATGCGATGGTCGAGGATATGGCTGGGCATGGGGGGTTCCTGTACGGCTGTAGGGGCGTTCAGCCTAGCAGTGATGGAGGGGGTGGGCGTGTTAGGGCAAGCGGATGCGGTGTCTTGGGTGGCGTGGAAAAAGCCTAGCTTTTCTAATGGGATTGGTGGCCGCAGCATCCCGCACGACGAGGGATCTGGCGTTGGCCGCATGAATCCATGCCGGATGATTGTCAGGCCAAACGCTTAGGTTTCCGTCTTCCTCTGTAACGACTGCAACTGCTCAAACAGTTCGGGCAAGGCTGTGACGACGGTTTGCCAAACAACCTCTAGGTTGATGTCGAAATAGCCATGGGCAATACGATTGCGCATGCCCTTCATGCTCCGCCACGGGATATGCAGGTGCTCGCGGATAAAGACCTCATCCGCTGCCATGATCTCGGTCGCAGCTTCACCAATGATGATCAGACTCATGACTACGGCCTGTTGTGTCCAGCGGTCTTCGAGAAAGTCTTCTCAGGCCATTTCCTCAATAAAGCTTAGGGCTTCGATGGCGGCCCGCTGCTCATGAGCGAGGTAATCCGCTACTCGATTCATACCGGCTGCGCCGTCAGCAAAACCTGCGCACGAAAGCTCTTGGGCAAATCAGTAGGCGTTACCAGATCAACAGTTACACCCAGCAACTCTTCCAACTCATCCTGTAAGCCTCCCAGGTCGAACAGCGTTGCTCCAGGTAATGCATCTACCAGCAGATCAGGATCACTACCGTCTTAGTCGGTACCCGCCAGCACGGACCCGAATACTTGAGGGTTAGCGACCCGGAAACGTTCTGAGGCAGCCCGCGCGGCAGCACGTTTGAGATCGAAGGCGAACGATGGTCGCATGACCATATTTCAAGGAGAGGAACGCTGGGATAGTCAAACATCGACTCCCGCTTTTCAACAACTCAGCTTGCGCCGGCTCGCGTTCAGAACTCAAGCCACCCGGCTCTGCCCCAGCACCTCATTGACGCAGTTGGCCATGTCGTCGATGTGCCAGGGCTTGGGCATGAAGCGGGTGCGGCCGGCGCCACGGGGGACCGCCAGCCGGTCGCCGGAGGTGAGGATGACCGGGATGTGCGGCCAGCGTTGGGCGACCAGTTGGGCCAGCGCTTCGCCGTCCAGTCGACCGGGCATGCGCACATCGGTAAAGAGCACATCGATTCGCGCGCCGTTCTGCTCCAGGTAGTTCAGCGCGGCATCGGCAGTGGAAACGGCGATCACCTGCAGGTCCACCAGGGCCTCGAGGGCTTCCGTGGCCAATTCCCGCAGCAACGGCTCATCCTCTACCAGCAAGAGCAGAGGACGATAGGAGCCGAGTGGGGAAGATGCCTGATTCATACCCAACAGACTTTGCCGGAGCGGCGCGGTTCGGACCGTTCGCGCCGTCTGCGGCTAAAGTCGACAATCGGCAGCAACAGCCCCTCTAGACGGCAACTTCCCCGGCTGGGCTGACTCGAAGCGTTCACCTAGGAGGCCTCCTGTGGTATTCTTTTTTGATCGAACGGTCAATTAAAAAAGAATTCTCCTCTCTCAGCTCGCAAGGAGTCCTCATGAGTGCAACGCCCTCATCCGGCACCGTACGGCTGAATCCCCCCGCGTTCTACTGCGCGGCCGCGGTGATCCTGCTGTTTTCCCTGGTCGTCATCGGCCGTCCCGACCAGGCCGGCGCCTGGCTACTCCAGGCCCAGACCTGGGCTGCCAATACCGTCGGCTGGTACTACCTGCTGGCCATGACGCTCTATCTGGTGTTCGTGGTGGTCACCGCCCTCTCCGGCTACGGCAAGATCAAGCTCGGTGCCGACCACGACCAACCCGAATTCAGCTACCTCTCCTGGGCTGGCATGCTGTTCGCCGCTGGCATCAGCATCACCCTGTTCTTCTTTTGCGTGTCCGAGCCCCTGACCCATTTCGCCCAACCGCCGGCGGGTGAAGGGGGCGATTCGGCAGCCGCGCGGCAGGCCATGCAGATCATCTTCCTGCACTGGGGGCTGCACGGCTGGGGCGTGTTCGCCCTGGTGGCCATGGCGCTGGCCTACTTCGCCTATCGCCACAATCTGCCGCTGGCCCTGCGTTCGGCGCTCTATCCGCTGATCGGCAAGCGCATCAACGGCCCCATCGGCCACGCCGTGGACGCCTTCGGCATCATCGCCACCATCTTCGGCTTGGGCGCCGACCTGGGCTTCGGCGTGCTGCACCTCAACGCCGGCCTGGACTACCTGTTCGGCATCAGCCACAGCCACTGGGTGCAACTGATCCTCATCGTGCTGATGATGGGCGCGGCCATCGCCGTGGCCGTGTCCGGCGTCGACAAGGGCGTGCGCATCATGTCCGACATCAACATGGTGCTGGCCGTCGCCCTGCTGCTGTTCGTGCTGTTCGCCGGGCCCACCCAGCACCTGCTCAACACCCTGATCCAGAACATCGGCGACTACCTCTCGGCGCTGCCGGGCAAGAGCTTCGACCTCTACGCCTACGACGAGCCCTCCGACTGGCTGGGCGGCTGGACGGTGTTCTACTGGGCCTGGTGGATCGCCTGGGCGCCCTTCGTCGGGCTGTTCATCGCCCGTATCTCCCGTGGCCGCACCATCCGCGAATTCGTCTTCGGCGTGCTGTTCATTCCGCTGGGCTTCACCCTGGCCTGGCTGTCGATCTTCGGCAACAGCGCCCTGGAGCTGGTCCTCGGCCAGGGCATGACCGGTCTGGCGCAGACGGCCCTCACCGATCCGGCGATGGCCTTCTACCAGGTGCTGGAAACCTATCCGGCCAGCCGCGTGGTGATCAGCGTGGCCGTGCTGGTGAGCTTCGTCTTCTTCGTCACCTCGGCCGATTCGGGCACCGTGGTGCTGTCCACCCTGTCGTCCACTGGCGGCGAAGCGGACGAGGACGGTCCCAAGTGGCTGCGGGTGTTCTGGGGCGCCGCCGTGGCGGTGGTCACCGGCGGCCTGCTGTTCGCCGGCAGCATGGATGCCTTGAAGTCGGCGGTGGTGCTGACCTCGCTGCCCTTCTCGGTGGTGGTGCTGCTGATGATGTGGGGCCTGCACAAGGCGCTGCACCTGGAAACCCAGCGCCAGCGGGCGCGGCTGCATTCCCTCGCTCCGGTGGCGACCAATGGCAAGGCGCGCCATGGCGGCTGGCGCCAGCGCCTGGCCCAGGCGGTGTACTTCCCCTCGCGGGACGAGGTATATCGCTTCATGGACAGCACCGTGCGTCCGGCCATGGAAGAGATGGTCGAGGTGTTCCGCGAGAAGGGCCTGGTGGTGGACACCCAGTTCGACGCCACCAATGCCAACCTGCAACTGATCATCGGCCATGGCGAAGAGCACCCCTTCGTCTACCAGGTGATCATGCAGGGCTATTTCACGCCCTCCTTCGCCCGCGCCGGCATGGGCGGCCTGCACCTGAAGAACCGCCGCTACTACCGCGCCGAGGTGCACCTGACCGAGGGTAGCCAGGACTATGACCTGGTGGGCTACAACCGCGAGCAGATCCTCAACGACATGCTCGACCAGTACGAGCGCCACCTGCAATTCCTGCATCTGGTGCGCTAGTAGATGGTTTTTTCACCTACCGAAAGGCCATCGAAAGTTACGAGCGTCGTATAATCGCCCCTAGGGCCGGCCCATGCCGGCCTCGGGGTCGGTACGCCTCACCGGTCCCTCGTCGTTCGGAGACCGTCTTGTCCGCCCCCGCTACCCCTGCGTCCCACTCCCCGCTGCTGCAATGGCTCGCCCTGATTCTCTGCTCCGCCCTCGTGGGCGGCGCCCTCAGCTGGCTCCAGGTCCCGGCCGCCCTCTTTCTCGGCCCCATGCTCACGGCCATCGCCTTCGGGGTGGGCGGCGCCACCATTCGGATCCCGAAGCGGCTGTTCCAATCCGGCCAGGGCATCGTCGGTTGCCTGATCGCCCATGCCATGACCGCCGCGGTGTTACTCACCGTCGCCGAGCACTGGCCGGTGATGCTGCTGGCGACGGCGCTGACGGTGCTGCTCAGCCTGCTGACCGGCGCGCTGCTGGTCCGCTTCGGCGGCCTGCCCGGCAGCACCGCCGCCTGGGGCACCACGCCGGGCGCCGCGGCCGCCATGGTCGCCATGGCCGAGGAATACGGAGCGGACCCACGCATCGTCGCCACCATGCAATACGTGCGGGTGGTCTGCGTGGTGGTCATCAGTGCCCTGGTCGGGCGCCTGTTGGGCGCCGAGGGCAGCGGTACCGGTCACCAGGCGACGACGATCAGCCTGGACAGCCACTTCGCCTTCAATCTGCTGCTGACGCTGGTGGTGGCACTGGTTGGCAGTTGGCTGGGTGGGCGCCTGTTTCCCGCCGGCGCCCTGCTCGTGCCCATCGCCTTGGGCACCCTGCTGCAACTCAACGGCTGGCTGGACATCACCCTGCCCCACGTTCTGCTCGCCGTGGCCTATGGCGCCATGGGTTGCTACGTGGGCTTGCGTTTCGATCGCGCCACGGTCAGCTATGTCTGGCGGGCGCTACCGAAGATGATCTTCGCCTCGCTGTTGCTGATTGCGCTCTGTGCGCTGTCCGCCCTGTTGATGGCTCGGCTGATGCACGTCGACTTTCTCACCGCCTATCTGGCCACCAGTCCCGGCGGGCTGGACTCCATGGCCATCATCGCGGTGGATGCCCATGCCGACGTCGGCCTGGTACTGGCCATGCAGGCGTTGCGCCTGATCGGCGTGGTCTTGACCGGGCCACTGCTGGCCCGGCAGTTGGTCAAGCTCGCCCGCTAACGGGGATGCGTCCGGCACTCAGGCAGTGCGACGGTGGTCTACCTGGGCGGTGATGTTGTAACCGTCGGCGGCGTGGCCACGAACCACGACCCGGGCGTCGGGGTAGAAGCCCTTGAGCCGCTGCTCGAAGAGAAAGTAGATCTCGGCACCGACGCGGATCTCCGCGGGGTCGGTCAAGGTCAGGGAAAAATTGCGCACAGGATCGGCGGCGTGCTGTTGTTCGTTCGCCTCGATACGCTGCATGGCGTCTTCGACAATCTGTTCGGCGATCTGCGACATCTTTGACCTCCTGGTCGGGTCTAACGTACGGTCGTCGCCCCTGAGGGCGACTGTTCGACTACAGACCGCAGCCGCTGTGCGAGGATTCATCGCCACGCCAAGATTCCGATGAAAGCGTCGACTCGCTCGAGGTATCGACGTGCCCATCGGGCACTTGCGGTGGTGTTCCATCCCCGCGATGACAAGGAATCCTTCTCACCATGGCCGAGGGCCCAGGCACCCCTGCCCCCACGCATAACCTGGCGACCCGCCGGCGGGCGTTGGCGCTGCTGGTCTGCGCCGTCGCGGTCGTGTTCGCGCTGGAGGCCTGGCAGGTCTGGCGCAATTACGAGAACGCCTTCGCCAACGCCCGCAGCGACGTCAGCAACATCGCCCTGGCCGCCGCCCAACACGCCAACGATGCCTTCCGAGAGGCGGACCTGCTGCTGGTGAGCGTCCGTGACATCGTCGAAAGCCAACCGCTCGATCAGCTCAGCCGCCCGCGGATACAGCGTCTACTCGAGCGGCAGGTCGCTCTGCTGCCGCAGCTCTATGGTCTGTTCATCTACGACCGCAGCGGCAACTGGCTGGTGACCGACAAGACCAGTACGCCCCCTCCAACCGACAGTACCGACCGCGACTACTTCCGGTTTCACCAACAGCATATGGAAGACGTCATGCACGTCGGGCCCGTCATCAAGAGCCACGGCAGCGGTGAATGGGTCATTCCCGTGTCGCGCCGCCTGGATGACGCCGAAGGCCGCTTTGCCGGGGTCATCCTCGCCACCATCAGACTGCAGTACTTCGTCGACTACTACGCCCGCTTCCAGCTGGACAACCGCGGCGCCATCGCCCTGGTCACGAACAGCGGCACGCTGATGGTACGACGGCCCTTCGAACACGTCGGCCTGAGTCTCACCGCCGGAGAGCTGTACCGCGAGCATATCGCCAAGACCGCCAGCGGTACGGCCATGACACCTAGTCTGATCGACGGCCAGAAACGGCTCTACGCCTTCCAGCACCTGGATAGCGCTCCCCTGATCGCACTGGCCGGCATCTCCGAAAGCACCATCCTGGTGGGCTGGCGCCAGGGTATGCTGCGCTCCATCGTGGTGGTCGGCATCCTCATCGTCGGCATGCTGATCTTCGGCCTCAGCCTGCTGCGGGAGATCCGCACGAGCCTCCGCCACGAGGCGGAATTACGCCGTGCCCATGATGATCTGCAGGTGCTGACACTCAAGGACAGCCTGACCGGACTGGCCAATCGTCGCCATTTCGATACCCTGCTGCCGGCCGAATTGGCCCGGGCGCAACGTACGGGCCAGCCACTCAGCCTGTTGATGCTCGACATCGATCACTTCAAGGCCTACAACGACCACTACGGTCACCCCGCCGGTGACCGCTGCCTGCAAGCGGTCGCGGGAGTGGTGGCCGCGGCGGCGCGGCGACCCGGCGACCTCGCGGTGCGCTACGGCGGCGAGGAAATGGCGTTGCTGCTCCCCAACTGCGACGAGGCCGGCGCCTTTGCCGTCGCCAGTGGGATACAGGAGCACCTGGGCATTCTGGAGCTGCCCCATCCCACCAGTAGCTGGGGCCGTATCACTCTGAGTCTCGGTTTCGCGGTCCATGTGCCTGGCCAGAGGCAGCCCCTCGCCGCCAGCCTACTGGCCAGCGCCGACGAAGCCCTCTATACCGCCAAGCATCTCGGTCGCAATCGAATCCATCCGCAGCTCTGCGCCCTAAGCGAGCCTGAAGGCTTGCAACGCGACTAGCCGCAAATCATGCCGCCGCGGTAATGCACCCGGTCCTTGCCTGCGCGCTTGGCCTGATAGAGCTCCCCATCAGCCTGTTTGAGCAGGTCCGCGGGCTGGTAGCCGGGGATGAAATGCGCGACACCGGCACTGAAGGAAAAACAGGTACCGGCCTGAGTATTGCCACGGATGTCGTCGAGCAGTGCCTGCAGCCGTTGGATCAGCTCCTGCTCATCATCGGTCTTGAGCAATACCCCGAATTCCTCACCGCCCAGGCGACCGAAGCGCCCCTCGGGAAAGTGCCTGGCTAGCGTGCCAGCCGCTTCCTGCAGCACCTGATCACCCACGTCATGGCCGAAGCGATCGTTGATACGCTTGAAGTCATCGATGTCGAGCATGACGAAATGCCAGGACGACGAGCCGTCTCGACACACCTGCTCCAGATCCAGCATCAGCGCACGACGGTTGCTGATCCCGGTCAGGGAGTCGGTTTCCGCCTGCAGCCGATAGCCCTCCTTGAGTTCCAGGGTGCTGGCGACGATGCGCACGAAAGTCGCGTTGAGCAACAGACCGAGCACCATGCCGCACACCATCATCACCACCAGCAAGGGCAATGTCGCCGTGCCTATGGTCTCCAGTTGGCCATGGAACAGGATCAGCCAGACCGCTCCAGCGGCGATGCCATAGTCGAGTACATGGGAAAACAGGATGGTCGAACCCAGGGTGATGACGACGGCCAAGGGAATCATCCAATCATGGCCCGCCGCCCCCATGCCCAGAATCTGGAAGCGAAAGGCCAGGGCCTCGAACAACACGAACACCAGCGCGAACAGCCGCCAGACTGTGAAGCGTCTGGCCGTGGTCATTGCCAGGCAGGAGACCACCATGCAGGAGAACGCTAGCCAGCCAGCCTCTTCCACGCCCTCGGTGAGGAACGGATTGATCAGCACACTGCTCAACCAGCCAAGAATTCCGGTGCATTGCGCCAGGACGTTCGGCAACTGCAACATCTGGCGAATATGCGTCTGATAGACCATGGAAAGCTCGACCGCCAATTCAGTGGCAAAATGACATCTTAAGTGAACACCTGTTCGCTGCCGCTCATCAACGGGCCCGCGGATCATTCTGGCCGGCACCCTGATCCGGCTGCGCCCTTTTCCACCTCCTGATAGGACAACGTTTACCGAGTCCTGCACCGGACGAACGGCGGCAAAATGGCGCCTTCGGTCAGTTCGTTTGGCGACGGTAGGGATGGCGCCCGGTAAGCTTGTTCCCTGAGGATTCGACTAGGCTTGGCAGTGTACGGGCTGCGCGCTCGCCGCCTTGAGCCCTGTTCAAGCGTTCCTCTACCGGTATAGAACAAACCAGGCGCTACCATGGAAATCGATGCTCTGTTCGATCACCTGCATACCCTTCCCAGCATTCCCAAGGTAGCGCAGGAGCTCATCCAGCAATTCGACGACCCCGACAGCACCATCGAAGGCGTCGCGCGTAATCTATCCCTCGACCCGGTGCTCTCCGCCAAGGTGCTGCGGCTGGCCAACTCGGTACGCTTTCGTGGGGTACGGCCATCGACCAGTATCGAGGGCGCTGCCATTCGCCTGGGTTTCGACGCCTTGCGCACCCTGGTGCTGGCCTCGGCGGTCACCGCGGCCTTTCGCAGCAATCCAGCGTTCGATCCACGGGATTTCTGGCAGCACAGCTTCGATGTCGCCAGCATCTGCCGGGTCATCGCCCGGCAGACCGGCGCCGATGCGGAAACCGCCTTTACCTGCGGTATGTTGCACAGCATCGGCGAACTGCTGATCAAGACGGCGGCGCCCGACATCGCCGCGCGGATCGACGCCGAACAGCGTATCCCGCGCCTGGCTGAGCAGCAGGACGCCATAGGCTTCGGCTACCCGCAGGTAGGCGCGGAGCTGGCGCGGCGCTGGCAGTTGCCCCTACTGATCCAGCATGCCATCGCCTACCAGTTGCACCCACAGGACACGCCTGGCGATGCCACCATGGCCCGGCTGGTTGCCCAGGCCCGGCTGGTGTCCTTCGTCCTGCGCCGCCATGGCGGCATCAACGAGCAAGCCAAGGCAGCGCTGTTAAACCCCCTGCTCAACGATGTGGATCTGGATAGCTTGTTCGGGGAGCTGCCGGAAATCATCGAGGCCGACAAGGCTTTTGGCATGCTGATCAACTGACCGGTTGTCCAAGCGCTGGGAAAGGTCACCGTTTGCATCACAAATCTGCCAGCCGGTTCTGGCCAAAAACGAACGCCTGCCACAAGAATCGGTCGAAGCTGTATAGCTGACAGGAGTGAGTGCGATGGCCGAGCCACTAAAGTTCACGGATGCGAACACCATCATCAAGGGCGCCTTCCAACCGATGCTGTGCGCCATGACCGCCCAGGATCCCGCGACCTTCAACGTCGAGGTCTATGCCCCTAACGGCACGGCGCTCTTGCAACGTCGCATCGCCCGCGTCGATCTGCTGGACAACTCGTTGTTGGAAGCCTTCATCTGCGACAGCCGCGCGCGTATCGAACGTGCCACCCACGAACGGCTCGATTGGCAGGTACGCTATACCCGCGCAGTCTCCTGAGCCCCTCTGCTGTTGACCGAAAAGGCGCCCCGTGAGGCGCCTTTTTCGTGGCCATCAATCGTTGAGCACGCGCTTCTGCTTTTCGCCCTGAGCCTTACCCGTGGGTGCCTTGGTGGCAGAAGACTTGCTGCCGGTCTTGTTCTGGGTCGAGGGCGCGGCAGTGGACGTATCGTCGGCGCTGTCGCGCTTGCTGGTATCGGAACTGCCGGGTGCGCCTATGCCGTTACCGCTGACCCCGGCGTCGTTGCCGCTGGCAGCGAGGCTCGGGCCGGCCACGACCGCCAGGGCGGCGGCGAGGGCGAGGAGCAGGGAAGTCTTGCGCATCTTGGTGTCCTCCTGCCGCGAATAAGGAAGGGGGTGTCGCGGGCTGCACCCTGGCTGATTAGGCCAAAGGCCGGGCCAAGCGTTCCCGCCTTCCTATAGACTAACGGCCATCCCGCCGCGCCTCGCCAGGTGCGGCCGCCCTGTTCAGGAGTTGCCGTGAAACACCGTTACCTCATCGTCGACCGCACCGCGCTCGACACCCCCGCCCTGTTCGACTACCTGGCCGAGGCGCCTCAGCATCGCGTCATCGTCTCCGGCGGCACGGCCGAGCAGCTGTTCGCGGCGGATCTCTGGCCCCGGCTGCGCGAGCGCCTGGCGCCCCATGCCGAGCGTTTCTTCTTCGCCGACTCCAGCGGTCCCTTGCTGCAAGCCGAACTGGAAGGCCGCAAGCCCGGCCTGCTGGATCGCGAGCTGACCCTGGCCTTCAAGGAAGCGGTGACCGCGGACGCCGAAGACGACCGGGTGCTCACGCGCATTCGCAGCGAACTGCTCGACACCGACCACGACTACCAGGCCAACCGCCGCATCTTCCTCAACAGCCTGCTCGGCCAGATGCGCCGTGCGCTACCGGCCGGCGCGGTGACTGCCGGCAACTGGCAGGACGCCATCCGCCAGGCCATCGCCGCGGCCCAACAGGGGCTCGCCAAGGGCTTCGCGCCGGGCCTGGCCGATGCGCCCTTCAAGGTCTTTCTCAAGGCCTACCCGCTGGCGGCGCGCTATGTCGCCCAGCTCGCCGTGCTGCTGATCACCGCCGGTCGCCAGGACAACGATGTGCTCATCGACCGCTTCGTGGCCCAGGATCCGGCGCTGGTCGCCACCCTGTTCGACGGCCTGCTCAGCGAAGACGACGAGCAGCGCCAAGCCTACACGGCGCTCAAGCGCACCCTGGATGCCCTGGGGACCGGCGGCCAGGCGCTGCACTGAGCCGACCCTAGAGCCGCTCCAGCAGCGCTGGCAGGACCGCCCCGGCCGCGCCCAGCAGTTGCCAGTCACCGCCGAAATCGGCTGCCGGCTGCGGATCGATGCGTATCACCGTGGCGCCGTGCTGGCGCGCCACCACCGGTAGGCTGGCCGCCGGCTGCACCAGTCCGGAAGTGCCTATCACCAGGCACAGGTCACAGCGCTCGGCCAGCGCCCAGGCGCTGGTCAGGGCATCTTGTGGTAGGGATTCACCGAACCAGACCACGCCGGGTCGGGCCAGGCCACCGCAGTCGGGACAGTGCGGCGGTGTCGTCAGCTGCTCCTCGGCGTCTAGCGGTGGCGATGCCTCCAGCGGCCGCGCGCACTCGAAGCAGCGCGGCGCGTGCAGGCTGCCGTGCAGATGGATGACCTCGTTGCTGCCGGCCCGCTCGTGCAGGTCGTCGACATTCTGGGTGACCACCCGCAACCGTCCGTGCCGCCGTGCCCAGGCCGCCAGCGCCCGATGAGCCGGGTTGGGCTGGGCCGCGAGCACCTGGGCGCGGCGCCATTGGTACCAGCCCCAGACCCGCGCCGGGTCCTCCATAAAAGCCTCGGCTGTCGCCAGTTGCGCCGGATCGAAACGCGCCCACAGCCCACTCAGCGCCTCGCGAAAGGTCGCAATGCCGCTTTCCGCCGAAACCCCGGCACCGGTCAGTACCAGCACTTCGTCGGCCGCTCTCAGGCGTTCGAGCAGGGTCGTCGGTAGGGGCGGCAGCCCCGTTCGGCAATCCAGAGGTGCGGGCATGGTGCGAGCTACTCCTTGAAATCTGGCGCAAAACAACAGGGTCTTGCGGACCGCGGAAAAGGCCGAAAGTGTGACGATACTCGACGGATGGTGAGTCCACTCATCGTTTTCCGCCGAACCGAGGTTCACCCCCGTCGCCACAGGCCGATAATCCGGGAGTCCGCGTCCGATGTCGCTCCGACCCTAACGGTATGTGAATGAAGAAGTCCGTCTTTGCCAAGTATCCGCGCCGGTTCATCGCCGGTGCTCTCGCCCTCGTCACCGTCACCAGCCTGGCCGGCTGGCTCTGGCTCAAGCCCACCGAGCCGGCCCCCACCGCCACCGCCATGCTCGCCAGCGTGCAACAGGCCCCCGAACACTGGACCCAGCAGCCACGTGATCTCTCCGTGCTGTTGGGCGATCTGCGCGCCAAGGCCATCAGCGGCGCCGTGATCGGCAACCACACCCTCTACATCGACACCACCCGCGGCGAGCACTATGCCGTGGCCGACAATGGCGGTCGCATCGCCAATCTGCTGCTGACCGACTACGCCGCCCAGGGCGAGCCGCCGTTTCCGGTGGCCAGCTGGAACGAGGCCGGTCAGCGCCATGCCTGGCTGGATACCCTGCTGATCAACCTGCCGGGCTACCTGCTCCTGCTGCTGCTCGCCGTGCCCCTGGCCATGCGCTTCGCCAGCCCCTTCAAGCTGCATCGCAAGGGCACCGGCATTTCCTTCAAGGACGTGGTCGGCGCGGCCGAGGCCAAGCGTGCCCTGGAAGACGTCACCACCTGCCTGCGCAATCCCAAGGCCTTCGCCGCCCTCGGCGCCCGCCCGCCCAAGGGCGTGCTGCTCACCGGCGAGCCCGGCACCGGCAAGACTCAGTTGGCCAAGGCCCTGGCCACCGAGTGCAACGCCCACTTCATCCAGGTGACCGGTAGCGATTTCTCCTCGATGTTCTTCGGTGTCGGCATCCAGAAGGTCAAATCGCTGTTCCGCACCGCGCGCAAGAAGGCGCCCTGCATCATCTTCATCGACGAGATCGACGGCATCGGCCGCCGCGCCGAGCAGTCGCGCTCCAGCGACGCCGAGGCCAACCGCATCATCAACCAGTTCCTCACCGAGCTGGACGGCTTCGACGGCACCAGCGGCGTGCTGGTACTGGGCGCCACCAACTTCGCCGATTCCCTGGACCCGGCGCTGCGCCGCGAAGGCCGCTTCGACCGCACCATCGCCGTGCCGCTGCCGAGCCTGGAAGACCGCCGGGCGCTGTTCGAACTCTATGCCGGCAAGCTGCCCTGCCAGGGCGAGCTGGACCTGGCCGCCCTCTCCCGTGGCACCGTGGGCCTGACCCCGGCGGCCATCGCCTATATCAGCAACCATGCCGCCTTGCTGGCCGCTCGCGAGAACGCCAGTGCCTTGACCATGGCCCACTTCGTCGAAGCCATCGAGACCTGCCGCATCGGCGAGCAACCGGTCGGCGTCACCCCACTGGGCTCGGCCGAGCGCACCCGCATCGCCGTGCACGAAGCTGGTCATGCCCTGGTCGCCGCGGTACTCAACGTCGGCCGGGTGGAAAAGGTCACCCTGCTGCCCCGCGGCCAGGCCCTGGGCGTCACCCTCATCACCCCCACCGAAGACAAGCGCCTGCACCTGAAGTCGGAACTCGAAGGCCGCATCCAGATGCTGCTGGCCGGGCGCTGCGCCGAGCAGCTGTACTTCAACGAGGTCTCCTCGGGCGCCGCCCAGGATCTGCAGGAAGCCTCCAAGCTGGCGCTGTCCATGGTCGCCTCCCTGGGCATGGGCCCGAGCGGTTCGCTGCTCAGCCTGCAGGCCCTGCGCGATGCCGGCATCGACTTCGACGCCGGCCCCAGCATCGCCGCCGCCGACCAGCTACTGCACAGCCTGGATCATCGCTGCCTGGCGCTGATCACCGAGCTCAAGCCGGCCCTGGACGACATCACCGACCAGCTGCTGCGCGACGAGACCATCCCCGGCAGCGCCGTGGCCGAGGCCATCGCCCGCGCCAGCGGCCTGGAAGCCTGCGGCGCCCTCAATCGCGCCCTGGCTCGCGTACCGGAAGTCGCTGGCGACAGCGAACCCAGCATCGCCGCCGCCTTCAAGGGCGAGTGATCCAGGCGCAGAAGTAAAGAAGCCCCGGTTCACCGGGGCTTTTTCATGTCAGAGCCAGGATGGATTTTCAGAGGATGTTGGCGTAATCCGCCTCGATCCGATCCAGGCTCAGGTGGTTGAGGAAGTTGGAGAAGCACATCCAGGCCGCCAGGGCATTGAGGTCCTGGAATTGCGCGGGCAGGTACTTGGGCGGCACCACCACGCCTTCGTCGACCAGCTGACGCAGGATGCGCATGTCTTCCAGGGTGGTCTTGCCACAGAACAGCAGTGGGATCTGTTCCAGCTTGCCCTTGCGCACCGCCAACTGGATGTAGTTGTAGATCAGGATGAAGCCCTTGAGATAGGACAGGTCTTTGGTGAAGGGCAGCCCGGTGGGCGTCGAGCCGCGGAACACCCGGCTGGCATTCTGGTAGCCGGATTCCAGGTCGTAACCCTGCTCCTGGAAGAAGCGGAACACGTCGAGGAAATCGGCGCCGTCCTCGGCCAGGTGGATGGCGCGGGTTCTGTTGGTCAGCTTGCGCAGCCGGGTCGGATAGGAAGCGAAGGCAATCACTTCCATGAGGATCGCCAGGCCTTCCTGGGTCACGGTGGACGACGGCGGACCCTTGGCCAGGAAGGTGCAGATGGGCTGGTTCTGGCCGTTGAGGGTGGTACCGACGTGCACCAGCCCCTCGTGGACCTCCAGGGCGCGCACGTCGCGCTCGTTGAACAGGGCGTCGGCGCGCACCTTGATGTAGTCGGCACCCGCCGCGGCATCGGCGACGATGCCATCGGACTCGAACACCCGGATGGTGCCCTCGTTCTCGCCGAACACCTGGTTCAGCCGCGCCTGCAGGATGGGCACCGCGTCCTTGGCGGTCAGGGTCTTGGGTTCATCTTCCAGGGCGCCGCGGTGGGCGATGTTGTCCAGGTAGCTGGACATCATCATGCCCAGGTCGGCCAGGGTCGGATCGCCGGCATGGAAGGCGTCGGAGGCCGCGCCATAGAGTTCCTGGGAGATCAGCCCAAAGTCCGGGGTGCCGCGCGCCTGCAGCATGCGGATCACCATGCGGTACTCGCGGCACATGCGCCTCATGATCTGGCCGACCGGATTGAACTGGCCGAGCTGACGGGTGATCTCGCGCTCGATGCTCTGGAATTCACCCTTGAGCGCATCGGCATCGAACCCCAGGGGACGCCCCTCGTAGAAGGCACGATCCACTGCCGGCAAGCGCTTGCCCTTGCCGTCCAGGAAGCCCTGGCGCACCCCGTCGTCCCACTTCACCGCATCGAGGATGCGGATCGGCGCCTGGGCCGCGACGATGCGGTCGGACAGTTGGCGAATGGTCTGGTGGTAAGGGTCGAGAAAGGGCTGGCGGGCATTCATGACGGGAACCGGTCGACAGGCGAGTCTGCAAGAATGGCCGCTACGTCGACGTTTGCCTAGATTGCGCGATGAAAGACCGCCCACCGCCCTACTTGGCGAACAGCTGGCTCATGTCCTTGAAGGCCTTGAATTCCAAGGCGTTGCCGCAGGGGTCGAAGAGAAACATGGTGGCCTGCTCGCCCACCTGGCCCTGGAAGCGGATATAGGGCTCGATGACGAACTTCGTCTCGCGCGCCCGCAGACGCTCGGCCAGGGCTTCCCACTCGTCCCAGCCGAGCACGATGCCGAAGTGCGGCACCGGCACGTTGTGGCCGTCCACGGCATTGGTATGAGCGTCTTCCTGGGAGGCGGTCTTGGGGTGCTCGTGGATCACCAGTTGGTGACCATAGAAGTCGAAGTCGACCCAGTGGTCGCTGGAGCGGCCTTCGGCAAGACCGAAGACATCGCCATAGAAGTGTCGGGCGGCGGCCAGGTCGTAGACGGGAATGGCGAGGTGGAAAGGCGACAGGGCCATGGTGCGAAATCCTGGTGGCGAGGGGCGTGACCTATTCTCACCCCAGGTTTTCTTGGGCAGAAAACGTATTTTCTTGCCTTCGAGCAACGAAAATTTTGTCGCTCGGCGCCTGGGCTCGCTACAGTGCCCTACCCTTTCCGCTCGGGCAGCAATCGTGCTTCGCGAACTCAAGACCTTTCTCGCCGTGGCCCGCCATGGCAGTTTCGCCGCGGCGGGCCTGCACGTGGGTCTCACCCCCTCTGCGGTCAGCGCCCAGATCCGCGTGCTGGAACAGCATCTGGGCGTGAGCCTGTTCGACCGCAACGGCCGCAGCTCGCAACTCAACGCTGCCGGTCGCCGCGCCCTGCCGCTGGCCGAGGAGATCCTCGCCACTTATAGCCGCATGGCCGGCGCCGGCGATGAGATCCAGGGCGAGTTGCGCATCGGCGCCATCGCCAGCGTCCAGACCGGCCTGTTGCCCGGTACCCTGGTGCGATTGCGCCAACAGGCGCCACGGCTGGAGCCGCGCCTGGTCCCCGGGGTGTCGCTCAGTCTGCTCAGCCAGGTGGATGCCGGCGAACTGGATCTGGCCATCCTCATCCGCCCGCCTTTCGAACTGCCCAAGGAACTGCACGCCACTACCCTGTTGCAGGAGCCCTTCGTGCTGATCGCCCCGCCCGCTCTGGCAGGGGACGACCCGCTGCAGTTGCTGGAGACCCAGCCCTTCATCCGCTACGACCGCCACTCCTTCGGCGGCCGGCGGGTCAGCGCCTTCCTCCGCGAGCAGCGCCTGACGGTGCGCCAGGTGCTCGAACTCGACGAACTCGACGCCATCGTCAAGATGGTGGAGCGCGGCCTGGGCGTCGCCCTGGTGCCCTGCGCCGGCCTCTGGCTGGAGCACCCGCGGGTACGGCGGCTATCCCTTGGCACCCTCACCTTCCACCGCGAGCTGCAGGTCATCACCCGGCATGCCGGGCGTGACCTGCCAGGCGTGGCGCTGTTTCGCCAGTGCCTGATCGAGGCCGTATCAGAACAGATGAACCAACAACCAATAGAGTGACGCGGACAGCGCCATGGCCACTGGCAGGGTGAGCACCCAGGCCAGCAGCAGGTTGCGCACCGTCCCCCATTGCAGCCCGGAGCCATTGGCCGCCATGGTGCCGGCTACCCCCGAGGAGAGCACATGGGTGGTGGAGACCGGCAGGCCAAAGGCGTCCGCCGCCCCTATGGTACCCATGGCTACCAGCTCGGCCGAGGCGCCCTGGGCATAGGTCAGGTGGGTCTTGCCGATGCGCTCGCCGACGGTGACGACGATCCGCCGCCAGCCGACCAGGGTGCCCAGCCCCAGGGCGATTGCCACCGCGACCTTGACCCACAGCGGGATGAAGCGGGTGGCCTGGTCGATCTGCCGCTTGAACTCCTTGAGATCCTCCTGGGCCTTGGGTGCCAGGCCCGGCAGATGCTCCTTCTCCAGCAGGCGGATGGACTCCGAGGCCAGGTACATGGCGTTGCGCACGTTGGGCATGCTCTGCGCCGGCACGTTGTTGAGGGCGCCGTACTGGCGCACCTCGCGTGCGATGTCGTCGGTGATGGCCGCCAGCGCTGGCAAGACCTCGGGCGTGCTCTGCCGCTTGCGCACGAACTCCAGCAGCACCCCATGGGGATCGGCCGGAGCAGCCTGGGGCGCCGCCTGGCGCAGACCGCTGGCGGTGACTTCCGCCACGGCGGCGAAGGCCGGGGTGGCGGTGGCCGGAACCGCCCGGTTCAGCGCATAGGCGGTCGGCAGGGCGCCGACCAGGATCAGCATGATCAGCCCCATGCCCTTCTGGCCATCGTTGGAGCCGTGGGCGAAGGACACCCCGGTGCAGGTCAGGATCAGCAGGCCGCGAATCCACGGCGGCGGCGGTTCGGCGCTTTTCGGCTCCTGGTAGAGCGTCTGGTCGCGCACGATCCGCTTGAGCAGCACCAGCAGCAGCGCCGCACAGACGAAGCCGATCAACGGCGAGAACAGCAGCGCATAGCCGACCTTGGCCACCTGGCCCCAGTCCACCCCGCTACTGCCATCCATCCCGCCCAGCCAGGCGTGCATCAGGCCGACACCGATGATGGAGCCGATCAGGGTATGGGACGACGACGCCGGCAACCCCAGCCACCAGGTACCCAGGTTCCACAGGATGGCGGCGATCAGCAGGGCGAAGATCATGGCGAAGCCCTTACCGGCGCCCATCTCCACCACCAGGTCCACCGGCAGCAGAGCGATGACGCTGAAGGCCACCGCGCCGCTGGAGAACAGCACCCCGAGGAAGTTGCAGAAGCCGGACCAGAGCACCGCGGCGTTGGGCGGCAGCGAATGCGTGTAGATCACCGTGGCCACAGCGTTGGCCGTGTCGTGGAAGCCGTTGACGAATTCGAAGCCCAGGGCGATCACCAGCGCCAGCGCCAGGCCGGCGAAGGGCAGCCAGGTGGTGGGCGGCGCCTTGGCGTCGCTGACGTCATTGTGGATACCGCCGAGGGTCACCGCCAGGCCAAGCAGCAGCAAGGCGATGAACAATATGATCCGCAACGGACCGGGCTTGCGCGAGGCGCGCAGGGGATGGGACAGCGGCGACAGGGAGGCGGCTGGGCTGGACGAAGGCATGGGCAAACTCCGACACGGGATCGTCCTACCCTGCGCCGGCCGCATGACGTTTTTACGTCAGGGAGTAACCAGACGACGGATGACTATCGCGCCGCTTTTTCCACCCCTGTCTCGGCCTGCTAGGCTGCCGCTTTACCCAAGGAGATCACCCATGATCCCGCGCTGGCTGCTCTGCAGTCCCCTGCTGCTCCTGCCTTTCGCCACCCCAGCCCTGGCCGCTACCGAGCGCAGTTGCGCCCAGGAACTGGGACAGAAACCAGCCCAAGTCCTGGCCACCACCTGCCGCGCCCTCTCCCCCGCCACCCGCCCGCCCTGCAACGCCGCCAACAGCTGCGCCCTGCTGCAGGACGAAATCGCCCGCAGTTGCGCCCTGTTCGGCGATGCCGAAGCGGCCAAGCAGCCCGGCTGTGGCCCGCTGCCCAGCAGCGCCGCGGCCGCGGCGGCGGTGGTCCAGCGCTACTACAGCGCGCTGGCTGCCCGGGACTACGGCACCGCCTGGCAGCTGTGGGGCGCCGACGGCCAGCCCGGCAACTCCTACGAGAGATTCCGCCAGGGCTATGCCAAGACCCGCAGCGTGCGGGTAACGCTCGGCCAGCTCGGCCCGGTGGAAGGGGCGGCGGGCTCGCTGTACGTCAGCGTCCCGGTGACCGTGACGGCCCGGCTCGACGATGGCACCCGCCAGATCTTCACCGGCACCTATCAGGTACGCCGCGTCAACGACGTCGACGGCGCCTCGGCCGAGCAACGTCGCTGGCATCTGGACAGTGCCACGCTGCGCCTGAAACGCTAGGTTCTGTACGAAAAATCGCCGAGCGAAGGTCAGGCGAGGCCTAGGCGGCCCCGCGAAAAAGGCTGAGGAAGCGGATCGGACTCGCGCTCGAGTTTACGAGCGGTAAATGAGCATTCCGACCGGGCTGGCGATCCAGGCCTTTTTCAACGAAGCATCACCGAGCGCAGGTATTTTTCGTACAGAACCTAATCCGGGCCGATCTGCCGTAGCTGTAACAACCGACTGCGCGTGCGTGACATGTCGGCGATATCGCTGTCGGCCAGGGTCTCGTCCAGCGGCGCGGCACTGACCAGGAACAGCGCCAGCCGACGGTCGTAGAGCACGTCCACCAGGTTGATGAAACGCTGTCGGGCGGCGGGACTGGCCTCGCGCAGGGGCGGTACCTCATCGAGCAACCAGCGCGGCCAGGTCTCGCTCAGGGTCAGGTAGTCGAGTACCGCGGTGGGACCTTCACAGAGATCGGCGAAGCTGAACTGCAGCAGGCCGTCCGCGGCGCTAATGGCCGGAAGATGGCGATGGCCCACTGGCACGTCCACTCGCGATTCGGCGCGCGGCGGTAACCCCAGGCGCTCACGCTGGGCGGCGCTGCCCGGCCAGAGATAGGCCCCGACGCCGAAGGGATCGGGCTCGGCGGGGCTGGCGCTGCGATAGTCCTGGGGGCCGGCCACCGAGAGGATGTCCATGCGCGTCTCGATCAGGCGGATCGCCGGCAGGAAGCGCTCGTGGTACAGCGGATTGGGCAGCAGCCCCTCGGGTGGATAGTTGGAGGTAGTGATCAGCACCACACCGCGACTGAACAGCGCCTTGAACAGCCGGGTGATGAGCATGGCATCGCCGATGTCGTGCACATGGAATTCGTCGAAGCACAGCAGCCGGCAACCTTCCAGCAGCTCGTCTAGGCTGGCGGCCAGAGCATCGATGCCGGGCGGTTGGCGGAACATCCGCTCGTGCAGTTCGCGAAAGAAGGCATGGAAATGCACCCGGCGCTTCTCGGCGAATGGCAGGGCGGCGAAGAAGCCGTCCAACAGGAAGCTCTTGCCGCGCCCCACCGGTCCCCAAAGATAGAGGCTACGCGCGGGGTGGCGGCGAAACAGTCGAGGCCGCAGCAGGTCATCGGCCAACTCGGCCAGGCGTTCGATGGCCGCCTGCTGCGCCTCATCGAGAAGGTAGCCGCGGGTCTGGGCGAGTTGAGCGAAGTGCGCCAGCACCTGCTGGGCGGGCGAAGGAGACGTCATGCAGGCGTCCAGCCGAGAAAGGTAGGGCGCTAATGAAGCTACAGTCGTCGCTGCCGGTCAAGACCGGCAGCGACGCTGCACTCAGGCCGCCGCGATGAACAGGCAGAGGCAGCAAAACATGCCAAAGGCCCACACCAGCGAGCGGCGGGTGGCATGGTCGCGAATGTACAGCCAGGTGTAGGCAATGCGGCTGAGCAGGAAGAGCAAGGCCCAGAAGTTGATCGTCCCCTGCTCGGCACCACCGGTGATATGGGCGACGATCACCGCTGCGGCGAACAGCGGATTGATCTCGAAGGCGTTCTGCTGAGCGGCGTTGGCCCGCGCCCGCGCGCCTTCCAGTTTGCCGAGGAAACTGCGGGGGTCACGGTTATCGTCGGGCGTGAAGCCGCTGCCCTTGAACTTGGCATAGTAGGCCGCGCCATAGGGCACGAGGTAGACGAGGAAGATGCACCAGTAGGCGAAGGTCATGTCGGCGTCCCTGGGGATGGAAGGGTTCGCCTATCTGACCTGCCCAGTCTGAAAAAATCCACTCCCGACTCAGGCCGTCGCGTGGCTCTGGGTCCAGCGCGCCAGCAGGGCGCTCGACACGGCGCAGAGGGCTAGCACCGCGCACATGGGCACCACGGTGCCATTGTGCAGGGCGCCCACGCTGCTGGAGGCCAGGGCCGCCAGGATGAATTGCAGGCTGCCCATCAGCGCCGAGGCGCTGCCGGCGTTGGCGCCCTGCCCGGCCAGAGCGCAGGCCGAGGCATTGGGCACGATGCCGCCGAGCAGGGCGATGGCGCAGAACAGCGGCACCATGAGCACCGGCAGTGCCTTGGGCTGGAAGGCACCGACCAGCAGCAGGATCAGCCCCGCGGCGGCATAGGCCAGCACCGCACGGCGCAGCCAGAACGCCGGCCCCTGGCGTACCACCAGGCGGGCATTGACCTGGCCGAGCAGGATGAAGCCGGCGGCATTGAGGCCGAACACCCAGCCATAGTGCTCGGGCGCCACGCCATAGAGTTCGATCAGCACGAAGGGCGAGCCGGAGATGTAGGCGAACATCCCGGCCATGGCGACGCCGCCGGTCAGGGTATGGCCGATGAAGGTGCGGTCGCGCAGCAGCCGTAGGTAGTTGCGCAGGGCTCCACTGAGTGGCGGGCGCGGGTGATGGGCCGGTAGCGACTCCGGGAGCCAGAGCGCCACGGCGGTGCCGCAGGCGGCGGCGAACAGCGCCAAGCTGACGAAGATCGCCTGCCAGCCGAAGGTGGTCAGCAACAGGCTGCCGGCGAAGGGGGCGATGATGGGCGCGATGCCGGTCACCAGCATGATCTGCGAAAAGGCCCGGGCCGCGGCCATCGGCTCGCAGAGGTCACGCACCACGGCGCGGGCGATCACCATGCCGGCGCAACCGCCCAGGGCCTGGACGAAGCGTGCGGCGATCAGCCAGGGCAGGCTCGGCGCCAGGGCACAGCCCAGGGACGCCAGGCAGAACAGGCCGATGCCGATCAACAGCGGCAAGCGGCGGCCGAACCTGTCCGCCAGCGGGCCATAGAAGAGTTGGCCGCTGGCCAGACCGGCGAAATACACCGCCAGGCTCAGCTGCACGTGTTCGATGTCGGTGGCGAAGGACCGGGCCAGCGAGGGGAAGCTGGGCAGGTACATGTCGATGGCGAAGGGGGCGAAGGCCGAGAGGGCCCCGAGAATCAACAGCAGGCGAAAGGTCATGGAAGCCGATCCGATGAAAGCGGACGTGCCGCGCAGTTACATACGATCTTGTTTGTAAAAGCGGCGAGGCGCGCTAAACTGCGTGGCAGACCCACTGCCAGTCAGAACGCCCATGCGCCGCACGAAAGAAGAAGCCGAACAGACCCGCCAAGCCATTCTCGATGCCGCGGAAGCCTTGTTCCTGACCAATGGCGTGGCGCGTACCAGCTTGGAAATGATCGCCCGCGAATGCGGGGTCACCCGGGGTGCAGTGTACTGGCATTTCCAGAACAAGGCGCACCTGTTCCATGAAATGCTTAGCCAGATAAGAATCCCGGCCGACGAGCTGACCGAGCGCCTGCGCATCGATGGCGAAGAAGACAGCCTGCAGCGGCTCTATAAACTCTGCGTGGAGGGCCTGTCCAAATTTTCGCGCCCTGGCCGCGAGCAGCGGGTGATGACCATCCTGCTGCATCGCTGCGAATTCACCGAAGAGTTGCGCGAGGCCGAGGAGCGCGATCTGCAGTTCCTGCGTCAGTTCATCCGCATCACCGACGCCCTCTTCACCGCCCAGGCCGCTCGCCTGCAGCCGGGCGTCACGCCGCAACTGGCCAGCCGGCTGCTGCACAGCCTGTTCCTCGGAAGCCTCTCCGACATCCTGCGGGATGAACAGACCTTCGCTCCGCTACTGGACGTCGAGCAGGTGTTCACCACCTTCTTCCGCGCCATCGTGCGCGATTGGGCTCAGCCGGCAACGGTGTAACCCGCCTGCTCGATGGCCGCGCGGAAGGGCGCATCCACCTCGGCACTGTCGATGCGTACCTCGCCCGCCTGCAGATCCACCTCCACCCGGGCGCGGGAATCCACCTTGAGCACCGCGGCCTCGATGGCGCTCACGCAGTGGGCGCAACTCATTCCGATCACCTTGATGACATGCATGGTTCTCTCCTGTCTATCGATCTGACTCTCTCACCTGACGCCAACGCCAGGACAGGGTTCCAGTGTTGACCTTGACCTCGGGTCAAGGTCAACACTGAGCGAAACACTGATGACAGAGGTCCCCATGCACGACTTCGAATTCTCCATCACCGGTATGACCTGCGCGGCCTGCGCCGGCCGGGTCGAGCGTGCCTTGCAGAAGGTGCCCGCAGTCACCGCCGCGGGCGTCAACCTGGCCAGCGAAAAGGCGCGGGTCAGCGCCCCGGCCGAAGCGGCGCCGGCCCTGGCCGAGGCCGTGAGTGCCGCCGGCTACCAGGTAGCCGCGGCCGAGCACGACCTGGCATTGACCGGCATGAGCTGCGCCAACTGCGCCGGCCGGATCGAAAAAGCCTTGCGTAGTGTTCCCGGCGTTCTCTCGGCCGAGGTCAATCTGGCCAGCGAGCGCGCCCGGGTGAAGACCCTGGCCGCGGTCGAGACCCAGACCCTGATCGGCGCGGTGGAGGCCGCCGGCTACGGCGCCGAGGATCGCCGCGCCGAAGCGGACCACCCCGCCACCCGCCAAGGATTGCCCTGGGAGCAGTGGGAGCTGGCCCTGGCGCTGGTGCTCGCCACGCCCCTGGTGCTGCCCATGCTGCTAGCCCCCTTCGGTTGGCACCTGATGCCACCCGCCTGGCTGCAATTCCTGCTCGCCACTCCCGTGCAGGTCCTGGTCGGTGCCCGCTTCTATCGCGGCGCCTGGCACGCCTTGCGCGCCCGTAGCGGCAACATGGACGTGCTGGTCGCCCTGGGTACCAGTGCCGCCTATGGCCTGAGTCTCTATCTCTGGCTGGTCAAGGACAGCCCCCATCTCTATTTCGAAACGGCAGCCATGGTCATCGCCCTGGTGCGCCTCGGCAAATACCTGGAGGCCCGCGCCAAGCGCCGCACCGGCGCCGCCCTGCGCGCCCTGGAAGCCTTGCGTCCCGAACAGGCCCGCCGCCTGGATGCCAAGGGCAACGCAGAAGACGTCGCCCTCAATCGGCTGCGTCTGGGTGATCGCCTGCAGATCCGTCCAGGGGAGCGCATCCCCGCCGACGGCCGCATCCGCCAGGGCGAAAGTCAGGTGGACGAAGCCCTGCTCACCGGCGAGAGCCGTCCCATCGCCAAGGGCCCCGGCAACGAGGTAGTGGGCGGTGCCATCAATGGCGAAGGTAATCTGGAGATCGAAGTCACCGCCCTGGGCGGCGAATCCGTGCTGGCCGGCATCATCCGCCTGGTGGAAGACGCCCAGGCTACCAAGGCGCCCATCCAGCAGCTGGTGGACCGTATCAGCCAGGTCTTCGTCCCGGTGGTGGTCAGCCTGGCCTTCGTCACGCTGCTCGGCTGGCTGCTGACCGGCCACACCCCGGAAACCGCCCTGCTCGCCGCCGTCGCCGTGCTGGTCATCGCCTGCCCCTGCGCCCTGGGCCTGGCTACACCGGCTGCGCTCATGGCCGGCACCGGGGTAGCGGCGCGCCACGGCATCCTGATCAAGGACGCCGAGACCTTGGAACGCGCCCAGGGCGTGACCACCGTGGTGTTCGACAAGACCGGCACCCTGACCGCCGGCCAGCTGCGCCTGCGCCAGTTGGCCACGGCGCCCGACATCGAGGAGCGCGAACTGCTGAGTCTGGCCGGCAGCCTGCAGAGAGGCAGCGAGCATCCCCTGGCCGCCGCCGTGCTGCTGGCCTGTCGCGAACGCGGCCTGGACACCCCGCCGGCCAGCGACGTCCGCGCCCTCCCCGGTCGTGGCCTAGAGGGTCACTGGCAGACCCGTCCACTGTTCCTGGGTAACACCCGGTTGCTGGGCGAACAGGGCCTGGACGCCGGCGCCCTGGCCGAAACCGCGCGCGCCTGGGAAGACCAGGGCCTGACCCTCTCCTGGTTACTGGAAACCGGTGCTCAACCGCGGGTACTGGGCCTGCTGGCCTTTGGCGACGAGATCCGCCCCGGCGCCGCCACCGCCATCGCCCAGTTGCGCGCGGACGGTATCGACAGCTGGCTGCTGACCGGCGACAACCGCGGCAGCGCCCGCCAGGTCGCCGAGGCCCTTGGCATCGCGCAGTGGGAGGCCGAGGTGCTGCCCGCCGAAAAGGCAGCGGTGGTCGCGCGCCTGCAAGCGACCAAGGGCGGCGTCGCCATGGTCGGCGACGGCCTCAACGATGCCCCGGCGCTGGCCGCCGCGGAGCTGGGCATCGCCATGGGCTCGGGCACCGCCGCGGCCCGCCATGCGGCCGGCATCACCCTCTTGCAAGAAGACCCGCGCCAGGTGGTGGCGGCGCTGGACATCGCCCGTCGCACCCAGCGCAAGATCCGCCAGAATCTGTTCTGGGCCTTCATCTACAATGTCATCGGCCTGCCCCTGGCGGCCCTGGGCCTGCTCGACCCGGTCTATGCCGGTGCGGCCATGGCCTTTTCCAGCGTCAGCGTCCTGGCCAATGCCCTGTTGCTCGGTCGCTGGCGCCCGTCTGGAGACCTCCCGTCATGAACATCGGTCAGGCCGCCAAGGCCAGTGGGCTCACCCCCAAGATGCTGCGCTACTACGAACGGATCGGGCTGCTGGCACCCGCCGGCCGCACCGACAATGGCTATCGCCAATACGGCGCCGAAGACCTGCGGGTGCTGGCCTTCGTCCGCCGCTCGCGGGAGCTGGGCTTCAGTCTGGAAGAAATCCGCCAGTTGCTCAGCCTTTGGCAGGACCGGCAACGCGCCAGTGCCGACGTCAAGGCGTTGGCCAAGCGGCACATCGCCGAACTGGAGCTGAAGATCGCCGAGTTGAGCCGTCTGCGCAGCACCCTGGACGAACTGGTCTCCTGCTGCCATGGCGACGCCAGCCCGGAATGCCCGATCCTCGATACGCTCGGTGGCTGACGCAACAGGTGCCGCCCGGCGGGGTCCATCGCTTATCCCCCGCTGCCGAGGCACCACCATGCATACCCTGCACCGCTACCAGATCCGCTATCGCTTCAATGGCGAGCCGCTCACCCACGAATTGGAAAGCTTCGAGCCCGTCACCGAGGAAGAAGCCGTGCTGCAACTGCTCATCAAACACGTCGAGGAGCCCCAGGTGGTGGTCGATGCGCCCTGGGAGCGGCATGCCCAGCCGAGCATCGCCCGCCGTGCCCAGGAAGCCGGTCTGAGCGACATCGAGGTCAGCCAGCGGGACTGACGGCCGGCCCAGCCAGGTGGCTTTGCGCTATAATTCCGCGCTTTTGCCCCCTTCGTTGGAGTGATTCATGACCCTGCCTCGCCTGCGCCTCAAAGCCAATGCCGACCGCCGTCTGCGCGCCGGACACCTCTGGGTGTACAGCAACGAGGTGGACGTGGTCGCCACGCCGCTCACCGCCTTCGAGCCGGGCGACCAGGCCATCCTGGAAACCACCAGCGGCAAGCCGCTGGGCCTGGTAGCCCTGTCGCCCAACAACCTGATCTGCGCCCGCCTGTTCTCCCGCGATACCGGCTATCTGCTGGACAAGTCGCTGTTGGTGCATCGGTTCAAGGTCGCCCTGAGCCTGCGCGAGCGGCTGTTCGGTAGCCACAGCTACCGCCTGGTCTATGGCGATTCGGACTTCCTGCCCGGCCTGGTAGTGGATCGCTTCAACGACATCCTGGTGGTGCAGATCGCCTCGGCCACCATGGAACGCCAACGCGACGCCATCCTCGCCGCCCTGCTGCAGGTGTTCAAACCCCAGGGCGTGCTGTGGAAGAACGACGGCAGCGCCCGTACCGCCGAAGGCCTGTCCAGCTACGTGGAAGTGGCCTACGGCGAAGTCCCCGACTGGGTGGCGCTGGAAGAAAACGGCGTGCGTTTCGAGGCCCCGGTGCGCGAAGGCCAGAAGACCGGCTGGTTCTACGACCACCGCCTCAACCGCGCGCGCCTGGCGCCTTACGTCGAAGGCAAGCGGGTACTCGATCTGTTCAGCTACATCGGCGGCTGGGGCGTGCAAGCCGCGGCCTTCGGCGCCAGCGAAGTCATGTGCGTAGACGCCTCGGGCTTCGCCCTCGACGGCGTAGAGCGCAATGCCACCCTCAACGGCCTGGCGGAGAAGCTGGTGTGCGTCGAAGGCGATGTCTTCGAAGCGCTCAAGGAGCTCAAGGCCGGTGAAGAGAAATTCGACGTCATCGTCGCCGACCCGCCCGCCTTCATCAAGAAGCGCAAGGATCTCAAGAACGGCGAAGCCGCCTATCGCCGCCTCAACGAACAGGCCATGCGCCTGCTCAACAAGGACGGCATCCTGGTCAGTGCCTCTTGTTCCATGCACCTGCCCGAAGACGACCTGCAGAACATCCTGCTCGGCAGCGCCCGTCATCTGGATCGCAACCTGCAGATCCTCGAACGCGGCGCCCAGGGTCCGGATCACCCGGTACACCCGGCGATCCCGGAAACCCGCTACATCAAGAGCCTGACCTGCCGATTGCTGCCTAGCTAAAGCATCAGGCCAAAAAAAGCCGGACCAAGTCCGGCTTTTTTTTGCGCATTCGACTGTCAGCTCAGCGCACGAATCAACTCATCCTTCTTCATCCGCGACCGACCACGGACATTCTGCTCAGCCGCCTTCTTCACCAACTCGTCGCGGGTCATGTCACTGAGTGAGGTACTACCGCTGCGCGAGCGTCGTGCCGACGCCCGCCCGCTGTTCGGCGACTGGCCTTGCTTGGTGGCCACTGCCCGCCGGGCCGAATCCTTACGATCAGCGCGCTTGGCGGTATCGCTCTTGCTCTTGCCGGAGCCCGCCTTTTCACCACCGCCAGACTGCTTGTTCACCGTCGCCCAGGCCCGCGCTTCGGCTTCATCCTTGGAGACGCCCTTCTTCTCGTAGCTCTCCTCGATGTGCTCGGCCTTGCGTTCCTGTTTGTCGCTGTACTTGGACTTGTCGCCGCGGGGCATGGCAGCCTCCTCGTTACTCTTCCGCTTTGATGGTGGCCACGTCACTTGCCTTCACCCGGACGTGGCGACCCGCCACATCGGTGAATTCATAGAAGCCGTCGGCCGTCTTGGCATTGGGTCTATTCTCGGTGATGTACTGGGTGCCATCCTGCAAGGTCACCACCGTTTCAGTGGAGCAGGCCGCAAGACCCATCAACGTCAGGGCCAGCAATCCACCCCTAAGCAGACGCTTCATGGAGCTTCCGGCGAAACGCGATGGATGGAGACGTCGTGCAACGCCACCAGCGCCTGCCCGGACTCGATGTCGGCCAGTTGGAAGCGCTCGTCGTTGATCGCATCCAGGTGCCGACAGGCCAGATCGCGGACCACGTCGGTGATGGGCACGTCCAGATTGCTGATACGGTCGGTGTAGCTCTCGCCCAGCAACTTGTAGTGGATTTCGTAATGGCTATCGGTGTCGTCGCGCATGAGAGGTCTCCGCGAAAAGGCTGCCCGACTCGGGTTACTTCTATAGAGCCCGGGCAACCAGAGCGGTTCTTTGCCACTCCCTACCTGCCGCCGAACGGTCATCTGTCAAGTCCTCTCGAAGCGCTCTAGCTCAACGCCCCGACCGCATCTGCTGCAACAGCGCACTGCACTGGGCGCCCTGCTCGTTGCTCGGCGCCACCAGCGCCAGCAGGCCGGCGGCCGGCGCAGCGAAGGTCGCCAGCAAGGCCGCCACCGCGCCGCGTGCGGCCAACGGTAGCGCCTTCACGCCTGGCGAAGGATTCTTCAGGGTGCCGCGCACATAGAGCGGCGAGCGCAGGGAAAAGATGCGCAGGCCCTTGCTGTGGGGATCGACGGTGAGGTCCAGCTGCTCGGTCGCCAGGTTGATGCTGCCCGTGACGTTGATCAGGGCATTCTCGGTGTCGAGCACGAACACCTGGGGTGTCACCAGCCCCTTCTTGAAGTCCAGATCGGCAACCGCACAGTTGATCTCCACCTCGTCATCGCCGAATAAGCGGTCGACCAGGTAGTTACCCACGTTGAGGCCGGCCAACTCCATCAGGCTGCGGCTGATCCGGCCATCGTTCATCAGTAGCTTGAGCTCGCCGTCGCTGGTGCCGAGCAGGGCCGCCACGGAGTTGCCAGTGCCGCTCAGGGTCGCATCGCCATTGAGCTCACCCATGCTGCGCTTCATGGTTTCCACGGTGGGGAACAACTGGTTCAGCTTGACCCGCCGCACATGCAGATCGACCCGTCCCGGCATGGGCGTCTTGTTGCCCTCCAGGCGCACCGTGGTGTTCAGGTCGCCACCTGCCACGCCGAAGCGCAGTGGATCGAGTAACAGCACTCCGTCGGTCAGGCGGACATGGGTATTGAGATCGGTGATCGGCAGTTGCGCGTTCTGCACGATGCGCTTGCCGGTGAAGCGCACGTCCGCATCCATGGCCCGCCAGCGCTCGGTGCGGAATTCGGATACCGGCAGCACCTTGTTCGCCGGCTGCTTGTTGGTCTCGCCCTTGGCCGCCTGCTGCTCCTTGGTATCGGCACCGATCAACGGTGCCAGGTCTTCGAACAGCAACTGATCGGACCTCAGGGTGCCGCTGAGCTTGGGCCGCGGTTGGCCACTGGTGAATAGCACGTCGCCGTGCAAGTCGCTCTTGCCCACCCGGCCATTGAAGTCTTCATAGCTGAAACGGGCACCGGCCGGGTCGTTGAGCTTGACCGTGAGATGGCCATCGGTGGCGTAGGGCGCCGTCTCCGGCAGGGTGACCCCGGTCAGCGGATAGAGCTGCGCCAGGCTCTTGCCTTCCAAGACCAGGTGCAGGTCCAGGGCGCCCAGGCGCCGCGGATCGGTCAGAGTGCCGAACAGCTGGACGCGAGTCTCCCCGGCGCGGGCGTCGAGCTGGATCGGGAAGGGCGTAGCGGCATCCTGCAGCGCCAGCAGTCCACCGATCTGGCCACGGCCGCTGACCGGTACCTGCTTGTAGCGGCCCTCCACCGCCACGGCGAACTGGAAGGCCTGGGTCTGCTTGACGTTGGCCCGCTGGCGCGAGGTGCCCTGCTTGCCGACCAAATCGGCGTAGGCGATGGGCGCATCCAGCGAGGTGATCCGCGCACGCAGCTGGGTCTCGGTCTGGGCATCGTCGAAACTGACCTGGCCGGCGTCGAAGCCGATGGTGCCAATGTCCACCGTCCAGGCCGAAGGCTCGGCCTTGGGCTCCTTATCGGCCGTCTCGAAGGTCCAGCTGTTGCGGCCATCGGCCAGGCGCTGGGCATTCACCACTGGCCGGGTGAGAGCGATGCGCGGGATGTAGATCTGCTTGGCCAGCAGCGCCAGCGGCGAGATTCTTAATTGCACCCGGTCGAGATGGACGAAGGTCTTCTCCTTGGCCCAGTCCGGATTGCCGAGGGTCAGGTCTTCGGCGGCGATGTGCGGCCAGGGAATCCAGGCGCGCCAGCCGCCCTGGTCGGGCTCACGTTGCCAGACCACGCCCAGATTGCCCTCGATGGCGAACGGCCGCTGCAAGGCGCTCGACACCTGCTCGTTGAGGGTCGGCTTGAGGCGATTCCAGTCGAAGGTGGCCAATACCACCACCAGCAACACGAGCAGCAGCAGGATGATTCCCAGCAGCCAGGCGAGGATCTTGCGTGGGCGCGTCATGGCCGCCTCCTTGTCTTTCCGTTCTCCTTGGGTCTGCTCAGCGCAGCGGGGTTCCCTGGATAGGGCTCGGAGCCTGTTCAAAGGCTCGCTAGCTGGAGATAAACAAGGCCTAAGCGGCCCCACGAAAAGACCTGAGGAAGCGGACCGGGCTCGCGTACGAGTTTACGAATGGTAAATGAGCATTCCGACCGGGCTGGCGACCCAGGGGCTTTTCAACGCCGTTTGGCCGACGCGCAGCAGCCTTTGAACAGGCTCCTAGGTCTTGCGCTGACGCAGCGCTAGCAGCGCCACCGCCACTCCGATCAGGGTCAGCAGCAGCAGGCTGCCACGCAGCCCCACCTGCCCCGCCACGGCGCCGATCAGCGGTGGCCCGAGCAGGAAACCCAGGTAGCCGGCGGTGGCGGTCATGGCAATGCCAGTGGCCGGGGTCTCGGCCACCTGGCCCGCGGCGCTGAAAGCGGCCGGCACCACATTGGAAAGGCCCAGGCCGACCAAGGCGAAGCCTAGGATCGCCGTCCAGGGCGCCGGCATCAGCACCGCCACGGCCAGTCCCAGGGTGGCCAGCAGCGCACCGCCAGAGATCACCTGGGGGCCACCGAAGCGCCGCCGGATGCCGTCACCACAGAGGCGACCGATCAGCATGGTCAGCGAAAAGGCGGCGTAGCCGAGGGTCGCGACCACCGGTGTCGCCCCGCCCACCTGGTCCAGGTAGACGGCGCTCCAGTCGGTCATGGCGCCTTCCAGCATCAGGCAACCCAGGGCGATCAAGCCCAACGCCAGCACACGCCGATCCGGTAGCCGCAAGGCATGGCTCACCGGTCTGCGATCCCCCTCATCCAGCGCCAGGGCAGCCGGCAGGGCCAACACCAAGGCCACCAGCGCGGCCGTCAGGAGCACCGCAAAGGCCGAAGCCCCCAGGTGCAGCACCAGCGCCCCCAGACCGGCGCCAAGAAAGCCGCCCAGGCTGAAGGCGGCATGGAAGGACGACATCAGGGGACCGTCCCAGCGACTCTCCACATCGCTGGCATGAGCATTCATGGCCACGTCGATCAGCCCATTGCAGGCGCCCAGCAACAGCGCGCAGGGCAACAGCCAGGCGAGCGACGGCGCCGCCCCCGGCCAGATCAGCACCAGCACGAAGGCCAGGATGCCGCAGCGGGTGAGCCGCCCGGTACCGCCCAGGCGCGGCACCAGCACGCCGGCGAAGGGCATGGTCAGCATGGCGCCCAGGGCGACGGCGAGCAGTACCAGACTGAGCTGGCCGTCCCCCAGCGCCAGATCGCGCTTGAGCTCGGGAATGGCCGCCGCCCAACCGCCAATCCCGCAGCCATTGGCGAGAAAGACGGTAAAGGTGGCACGACGTTGGCGACGCAGTACGGCAGAGGTCATGGGGATCCTTGTAGAGGAGGCTTAGCGGTCGCGCTTGGCCTGGTGCAGGTGCAGCCCGGCGTCTCTATAGGGCTGCAAGCGTTCCTCACTCAGCTCGGCCTCCACCACCAGATGGCTCACCCGGTCGAGGTCCAGCACATGATAGAAAGCCACGCTGTCGAGCTTCTCGGCGGTCACCGCGACGGCCACCCTGGTGCTCTGCTCCGCCACCGCGGCCTTGAACTCGGCCTCTTCCAGATCGAAGCCGGTCACCCCGGTTTCCCGTGCCAGGGCGCAGGTGCCGAGGAAGGCCAGATCAGCCCGTATCGCCCGTAGATCGCGCAGTGCCCGCGCACCCAGACAGGCCCCCGAGTCCGGTGCGGCTAGCCCGCCGATCATCAGCACCCGGATGCCCTGGCGCTGCAACAGCGCCGCGGCGATCAGCGGGGCATTGGTGGCCACGGTCAGGTCGTGATCGAGAGGCAAGGCCTGGGCGATGGCCAGATTGGTCGAGCCGGCATCCAACAGCAGCAGTTGCCCACGCTGCACCAAGGCCGCCGCCGCCTGCCCCAGCGCCTGCTTAGCCGCCTCACCCTGACCGATGCGGGTCGGGAGCGCCTCCGGTGGCGTCAACAACGAGAGCGCACCGCCATAGACCCGCCGACACAAGCCCTGGCGCGCCAACTCACGCAGGTCGCGCCTCACGCTGTCTTCGGATATGCCCCAGGTCTCGGCCAGCTCGGCCGACAGCACCCGGCCACGCTCACGCAGCAGCGCCAGGATCGCGGCTTGCCGCTCTTCGGGTAGGTGAATGGCTGCATTCATGCTGATACTCCAGGAAGATCAGCAAATCATGCAAGATCAAATAAAAACGTGCAACATCAAGCATTGCGCGAGACATTACCGCGGGCATCCAGCCAGCGACCGCCGAAGACATTGATCAGCAAGCCCAGCATCACCGCCAGACCACCCAGTTCCTGCTGGATGGTCATCTGCTCACCCAGCAGCACGGCCGCCGAGCTCAGTCCCACCACCGGCACCAGCAAGGAGAAAGGCGCCACCTGGCCGGCCGGGTAGCGCGACAACAAGCGGCTCCAGATACCGTAGCCCAGCAGCGTGGCGATGAAGGCGAGATAGACGATGGCGAACAGGGAACTGCCCGACAACGAGGACAGCGCCGTGGCCATCCGCTCCGGTCCTTCGAGCAGCCAGGACAGGATGAAGAAGGGAATGGGCGGAATCAGACTGCCCCAGACCACCAGGCCGAGCATGTCGACCTTGCCGATCTTCTTGGTGACGATGTTGCCCAGTCCCCACATGGCCGCTGCCGCCAGAGTCAGCAGAAAACCGGCCAGGGTCATGCTCACGCCATGCTCGGTACCGATCAGCAACAGGCCCAGGGCAGCCACCAGCAGGCCGACCAGGCTGGCGCGTCGCACCTTTTCACCGAGCAGGCTGGCGGCGAAGGCCAGGGTAAAGAAGGCCTGGGCTTGCAACACCAGCGAGGCCAGGCCGGCCGGCATGCCCACATACATGGCGGAAAACAGAAAGGCGAACTGGCCAAGGGAAATGGTCAACCCATAAGCCAGCAACAGCCGCCAGGACACCTGGGGCCGCCGGACGAAGAGAATGGCCGGGAAAGCCGCCAGACAGAATCTCAGCGCACCCAGCAACATCGGCGGTACGCCCTGTAGGCCAAGCTTGATGACCACGAAGTTCACCCCCCAGGCCAGAATGACGACCAACGCCAGCAGCAGATCCCTGGGTGACATGCACGACTCCTCGAAACATCAGACAAATTGATAGGCTGCTACCCTACTCCTTTACGTCCGTTTCACGTCGTCACAGTTACCCACAAATTTGGCCAATCACTCTCGCCAAACGAAAACCGCAGCCAGAGCTGCGGTTCGTTGGGATCAGGCACTGCGCTTGTCACGCAAGGGATCGTGGCCCCAGTTCATTAGCGACTTGCGCCAGCGCGAATCCTCGATATCGCCCTCCGGCCGCTGCTTGAGATGCCGATGCACATAGCCGATCACCTTGCGCATGGCTTGGTAGTCATCGTCTTCCAGCTCGGCCTGGCGTTTGCCCTTGATCTCCAGGATGCGCTCGCCCATGGCATGACCTACGGCCTTGCCGTCGTTGGCCGCGGTGACCTTCTTGCCGCCCTTGGTCATGCCCACGCCCTTGCTAGTATCACCGCTGAGCCATTTGCGCAGCTGGGTAGGCGTCATGTTGACCACCTGCTTGAACTCGCTGCGCAGTTCCTTCTTGTCGTCGTCGGAGGGTTTCTTGGTAGTCATTTTTCACCTGCCTTTTGCAACGCCTTCACCAGTTCGTCCTTCTTCATGCGTGACCGACCGCGTACCTCACGGCGCGCCGCACGTTTCATCAATTCGTCCTTGGTGAGATCGGCCAGCCCTGACTTGCGGGCTGCCGCCGTCTTGCGCGCGACGTCGGCGGGTTGCTTGGAATGCTGCTTGCCCCGCCGCGTATCACGGCGTTTCTTAGTAGTGCTACGTTCGTACTCGTCCTTGCTCAAGGAATCCCGCGCCTTTTCCGGCAGATAGCGCTCACCGGTCTCCGCGGATTTCTTGCCGGAGCGGGTATCCCACTTCTCGTCGGTCCACTGTTGCAGGTGGTTGTCCTTGCTCTTGCCGCCCTCGTAATCTCCACCGCGCTTCTGGTATTCCTGGGCAGCCAGTTGCGCCTTGCGCGCCGACCACTGGCCGGGCTTGCCGCCCTTGTCGCCCTCGGTAATCTCTCGCTTCACCTTTTCCCAGAGTTCGGGATCGCTCTTCTTGGCCGTGGCACTCATGGCTGCACCTCAAGTGGGGGTCATTGCAGTCGCTGTCATAGGGATGACTGTCCAACCGAAACGGGGGTTCGCCCCAGGCGACGAACGCCCCTACCCTGGGCGCAGCAGCCCCCCTGCCCACCTTGTAGCCGGAAACCGCCATGTCGCTCGCTACCCTGCTCCGCCGCCGCTGGATTCCCCTGCTCTTCGTCACCCTGCTGGTGGGCATCGGCGTACCCTATGGCTGCTCGGAACTGGCCTATCGCGAACGCCAATGGGTATTCAGCATCGAGCCGGGCAACGCCAGCTGGTTCACCGGCGTTCCCGAAGGCGTCCGTCAGCTCAATATCCCGGTCAGCAGCGTGCTACAGGGTACCGAGTACATCCACGCCTGGTGGTGGCCGGCGCGGCGCCCGGACGCCCCCACAGTGCTCTATCTGCACGGTACCCGCTGGAATCTGACGGCCCAGGTGCGGCGCCTCGCGACCCTGCGTCAACTGGGTTACTCGGTGCTCGCCATCGACTATCGTGGCTTCGGCGAAAGCCCCGGCGAGCTACCCTCAGAACGCAGCGTCTATGCCGATGCGCGCAGCGCCTGGAAGTACCTGCAAAGCCTGCAACCCGATGCGCGCAAGAGATACATCTACGGCCACTCCCTCGGCGGCGCCGTGGCGGTTGACCTGGCCTGGCGCATCGCCCGCGCTGACGACCCCGCGGGTGACTATCCAGCCGCCGCCGGCCTCATCATCGAGTCCACCTTCACCACTCTGGCCGACGCCGCCTCGGCGGTGGTCGACACCCGCTTTCCGCTGCGCTGGCTGATGTCGGAGAAATTTGACTCCCTCGACAAGATCCCAGACATTCGCCTCCCGGTCCTCATCGTCCACGGCAGCGACGACCGCTATGTCCCGCCGCGCTTCAGCGAGGCCCTCTATGCCGCGGCGCGACCGCCCAAGCGCCTGCTGCTGGTACCCGGCGGGAGCCACTCCAACAGCATGGTGATAGGCACGCGCGACTATGCCGAGGCGCTCCGTCAGGTATTCGGCGCCGCTCGGATAACCCAGGGAAACGAAGGGGAATCATCGACGGGAGGCTAGGCGTTTCGCCTAGGTCATCGACGGCGATGATAGTCACTATCTCGCCAGTCTATTTTTTCCTGGCCGTCCTCAACCGGATACTGAACTCACTCCAGAACAGTTTCCCCGAGGACACCGCCATGAACCTGCGTATCGCTTTCGGTTTCGCCCTGACCGCCCTGGCCCTGAACACCTTCGCCCAGGACTTCGCTTTCACCCCCAGCACGGCCACCCAAATCGCCGAAGAGTCCAGCCAGCGTCCGCTCGGCGAGTTGATCAAGCAACAGCAGCAGCGCCTGCAAGACCGCAAGATCGCCGAAGAATCCAGCCTGCGCCCCCTGGGTGAGGTCATCAAGCAACAGCAGCAGCGCGTGCAGGATCGCCGGATTGCCGAAGAATCGGCGCAACGCCCGATGGGTCACCTGATCGAGCGCCAACAACAGCGTCTACAGGAGCGCTTCGTCGCTGAAAACGGCTCGGCGCGCACCCTGGACCCTCTGATCGCAGCAGCCCAGCATAGCCAGGCCTGATCGATCGCCTCTCCCTGCCCGGCCTTGCGCCGGGCTCGCTCAAGACGGCTTGTCGCTACCCGGACCGATACTGGCGGGAGCCTCCACCACCAAACCCTGCGGTACCTCATCGATCCGCGGATCCAAGGCCGCCGCCATCGGACTCACCGTATCCGGCATCGCCACGTGATGCAGGGGCGCCTCGTCCAGCCGATGCTCGCCACTGACGAAGCGCGGCTGCACGAAGAACACCAGGATCAGCGCGTAGGCCGAAGCCAGCACATAGAACATGCCCGGCCCGAAATGCTCCATGGCCACACCGGCCAGCAAGGGACCAATACAGGCACCGACACCGTAGGTCGTCAGCAGCATCGCCGACAACTCCACCCGCCGCTCGGGCTCCACGTGGTCATTGGCGAAGGCTGTCGCCAGGGGATAGAGGGTGAACAGCAGCATCCCCGAGACGAAACCTGCGGTCAGCAGCCAGGGATAGGGCAAGGTCACCAGTCCCCACAGCGGTACGGCCGCGATACATAGCAGTACCGCATTGCCGCGGATCAGCTTGCAGCGATCGAAACGATCCGACAGCCAACCCAGCGGCCACTGGGCACAGAAGCCCGCCACGATGCACATCCCGACATAGAAACTCGCCTGGGCCGTATCCAGACCGCTGCGACTGGCGAACACCGGTGCCAAGCCGTAGAACCCCCCAACCAGCAACCCTGCGGTAAAGATGGTCACCAGCGATTGCGGCACCCGCTTCCAGAAGAAGCGAATTTCCAGAGGCGCCGCCACCAGCTTGGCCGGGTGCACCCGCCGCGTCATCGCCAGGGGAATCAGGCAGGACGCGAAACAGATGGCCACCAGCAGCAACGGCTTGTAATCGAGCTGCGGATGCCAGGCCAGCAGCGCCTGACCGATCACCAGACCCAGATCCACCGCCACCATGTAGCCGGCGAACACCTTGCCACGCTGATGGTTTTCCGCCTGTTCGTTGAGCCAGCTCTCGATCACCATGTACTGGTTCATCATCACCACGCCCATGATGAATCTCAGCGCGATCCAGATGTTGAGATCGTCCACCAGCGCATGGATGAGCACCGTGACCGTCGCCGCGCCGGCGCAGGCCACATAGGAGCGGATATGGCCCACCCCGGCGATCAGCCGGTGGCCGAACTTGCCACCACAGACCAAGCCGAAGTAGTAGGCAGCCATCAGGGCGCCAGTCCAGATATCGCCCGCGCCCTGCTCAGTGAGCCGCAGGCCGATATAGGTGGTGAACAGGCCGGAACCGGCCAACATGAGCAGCGTGGCAAAATAGAGCGCAGGAAAGGTAATCAGAGGGCTGAACATCAGAGTCACATAAAAAAGCGAAAAGCCAGGCAGGCCAGCCTTCGCTGACCATTGGGACTACTCGAAAGGGATAATTTTGAAGGCGCAGGCCGGAGGTCACTCCGACTCTTGGCGCCGATCGGTCTCGGTACGCTGTCGCTGCCGCCACTGGTCCAGATAGACCACCTGACCATGTTCCGGCTTGGCCTGATACGCCGGGGCCGAAGCCATCACCGAATCCGCCGCGGGCCGTTCGACCTCCGGCACCACGAAAGGTGCGAACTCAACCTTAGCGAGCACCTTGCCGAACAACGCCAGGCACGCATTCAGCCGTTCTTCACCGGTCACCGTGAATTCGAAGGCGAACAGCCGGGCTAGGCGCTTGCGCCCCTTGGCATCGGCCAGCCAGCGATAGCGGGAGAACGCCACGGCACCATCGAGCAACGTCACGTTGCGTCGACGACACTCCTGCTCCGCCAGCACCAATGCCCGCTCGCGAATCCCGCGGGCGTGCCAGAAGCTCAGACCGATGCCGACCGCGCCCAGCAACAGGCAGAGATTACCTAGCGTCAGCATCTTTGCTCCTCATCGAAAGGTACCGCCGTCACTGACGCCGCGCCGCGTCACCGGATGCCGTCTCGTTCAACAGGCGAATGTTCTCACGCTCGCCTTTGTACAGCGCCAGAGGGGCGATTTCCTTACCTAACAAAGGCACCTGTTGTTGATGCCATATGTAGTAGAAAACGTTTAGAACCACCAATAGCAGAAACAACCAACGCATCATTCATTCTCGAGCGGACACGCCAAAGCCAATCCAGCAAACACCATATCGGGCACGATCCGCGCGCCTGGAACGACATGCTTGACCAGTTCCGCGTCACCGCCGGTCAAAAATATCTCACAACCCTCGGCGAACATCTCTTGTGCCAGTTCGTACTGCGTACGCACGAAGCCCTTGAGCATATAGAGACAACCACGCTCGACCGCCTCGATGGTCGTGCGTCCCGGCGCCTCGTAGCGTTCACCACTGGCCCAATGTGGATCGTAGCGGATACGGCGGGTGTGGGTCTGCAATTCCCGACGCATCAACGGAATACCCGGACAAATGAATCCGCCCTGGTGTTCACCCTGGGCATCGACCAGATCCGCGGTGACCGCCGTGCCCAGGTCCAGCACCACACAGGCCTTGCCCTGCGCCAACTGGACCGCCGCCAGGATCACCAGCCAGCGATCCATCCCCAACCGTTGATGATCCCGGTAACCATTGCGGACACCCTTCCAGCTCTCTACAGGCAGCGCCTGATGACAGACGATACCGAAGGTAGCGCTCAAGCGCTCCTTGAGTTGCTGGGTCTCTTCGTCGCTCCGGACACTGACCAGTCGGCAAGCCGTGAAGGTTGGTGCATCCGGCTGGGACAAGGCAGCGATCAAGGCATCATCGCTCTCAACGATGCCCGTGGTGATGGCTTCAGCCCTGGGATCGACTAGCCGCCACTTGATGAGGCTGTTACCACAATCGAGTTCAAGAATCATGATCTAGGCTCAGACTCAATTCACCACCACTGAACGCCTGTGTCTGCCCATTCACGCGCATGAGAATGGCCCCATCTTCGGCAACTCCTTCCACTGTGCCCTGGATACAGCGAACCCCCGAAGAAAGGGTAACCGCTCGACCTTGCCAGCCATGATACCGCTCCCACTCGCTACGCAGGACGGCGAATCCCGACTGCCGATGAATGTGCCAAAGAGATTCGATTTCCCGTAGCAGCAAGGCGGCGACTGCGTTGCGATCCTGCAAGCCACCGAGCGCCTCGGCCATGGAAATCCAGGGTTGGTCGATATTGTCGGCCAGCCGCATGTTGACGTTGATACCAATACCGATGATGGCCTGGCAGGTATCCTGCGGATCGCCCGACAACTCGATGAGAATACCCGCCAGCTTCCGACCTCTGACCAGCACATCGTTCGGCCATTTCAGGCAGGCGTCTTCGATACCTAGTTGCTGCAGGGTACGGATGACCGCCAAACCCATGGTCAGGCTCAGGGCCTGAAGTTTCTGAATGCCACCCTGGCTGGACACCACGGCGGTCAGATACAGATTCTTGCCATAGGGACTGACCCAGGCTCTACCGCGTCGTCCCCGCCCTGCTTGTTGATGCTCGGCCAGCAGGGCGAAAGGGGGGAGTTGGTGCTGCTGCAGCCGGCGTTGCGCCTCCGCATTGGTGGAGTCTATCGAGGCGAGCACCGTAACCGGCCAACCGCCCTGCTGGGCGATCCGCTCGCCATCCAGCAGATACAGGGGTTCTTCCAGTCGATACCCTCTGCCTGGCACCTTGAACACCTCGATCCCGAAGTCTTCGCCAAGTGTCTTCAGCCGCTTCCAGATGGCACTCCGAGAAACGCTCAAGGCCTCTCCCAGCTCCACGCCGGAATGAAATTTCCCATCACTCAGCAGTTTCAGCAACGGCATGCTCGAACCTCCGGTTCGACTTTCTTCCGCCCCAAAGACAACACCCCCGCCAGAGTGAACTGAGCGGGGGTGTTGGGTATTAGGCGCTTGACGATGACCTACTCTCACATGGGGAAACCCCACACTACCATCGGCGATGCATCGTTTCACTTCTGAGTTCGGGAAGGGATCAGGTGGTTCCAATGCTCTATGTTCGTCAAGCAATTCGGTTGGCTGGCCAGG
>NZ_SULM01000018.1 GCF_005250615.1 Pseudomonas rhizoryzae
TTCACGAGTTACTTGTGTTGCTGATAATCTTGCGACATCAGACTTATCTCACAAGCACCCACACGAATTGCTTGATTCAACTTGTTAAAGAGCAGTTGGTTGCGACCGTGTCGTCAACCGAGGCGCGCATTCTACGCTAGCCTCACATCTTGTCAAGCGTTGATTTGAACTTTTTCGTTTCAACTCAACCACTTGCACCGCCGTGACCAGATCAACCGATCGCGGCAGCGGGAGGCGAATCCTACAGCATCCTAAGACGCTGTCAACCCCTCCCCTTCACTTCGTCATCGCCCTGAGGCGTTGACCAAGCCGCGAGGACTCCGTGGACCCCTCGCCCGACTCAGACCTAAGTGCTTGATTTTCAAGCCCCTTCAGCGTCTGCGCCGGAAGTGGGGCGCATTATAGGGGAGTTTCGGAGGGCGTCAACAGGTTATTTCAAATTTATTGCTGACGGACGTTGATGCGGGCGAAAGCCTTCTTGCCGGCCTGGCATATATAGGTACGGCCGATCTCGAACTGGAAGCCGCGGTCGACCACTTCGCCATCTACCTTGACGCTGCCGGCAGCCAGCAGGTCGCGCGCCGCGGCAGCGTTCTTTACCAGGCCCGCTTTGTTGAGGACGGCAGCGACCGGCAATGCTGCATCGGTCTCCAGCTCCACTTCAGGCAGATCTTCGGGCAGTTCGCCATCCTTCATACGGTTGCCCGCGGAACGGTGGGCGTTCTGCGCCGCTTCCTCGCCATGGAAACGGGCGACGATCTCTTCGGCCAGCTTGATCTTGATATCGCGGGGGTTGGCGCCCTTCTCGACATCGCCCCGGAATTGAGCGATCTCCTCCAGGCTGCGGAAGCTGAGCAGCTCGAAGTAACGCCACATGAGGGTGTCGGGGATGGAGACCAGCTTGTTGTACATGACGCCCGGGGCTTCCTGGATGCCGACGTAGTTGCCCAGGGACTTAGACATCTTCTTCACGCCGTCCAGACCTTCGAGCAGCGGCATGGTGAGGATGCACTGGGCTTCCTGGCCATAGGCACGCTGCAGCTCACGCCCCATGAGCAGGTTGAATTTCTGGTCGGTACCGCCCAGCTCGACGTCGGCACGCAGGGCAACGGAGTCGTAACCCTGCACCAGGGGATAGAGGAACTCGTGGATGGCGATGGACTGGTTGCTCGCATAGCGCTTGCTGAAGTCGTCGCGCTCGAGCATACGGGCCACGGTGTATTGAGAAGAGAGGCGAATGAAGTCGGCCGGGGACAGCTGATCCATCCAGGTGGCATTGAAAGCCACTTCGGTACGCGCCGGATCGAGAATCTTGAAGACCTGAGCCTTATAAGTCTCGGCGTTTTCCAAGACCTGCTCGCGAGTCAGTGGAGGGCGGGTGGCGCTCTTGCCGCTGGGGTCGCCGATCATGCCGGTGAAGTCACCGATCAGGAAGATGACCTGGTGACCCAGCTCTTGGAACTGGCGCAGCTTGTTGATCAGGACGGTATGGCCGAGGTGCAGATCCGGGGCGGTCGGATCGAAGCCTGCCTTGATGCGCAACGGGGTGCCACGCTCCAGTTTTGTTACAAGCTCTGACTCGACGAGCAGCTCATCTGCTCCACGCTTGATGACCGCCAGCTGCTCCTGGACCGTTTTCATAGGGGCTCTGCCTCTGAATTTCGAAAGCGTGAACCTTATCAAGATGCCCCTAGCAGCCGCCAGCCGGCACGTCAGATCAAGGACCCAAAGGGTTGTGACAGCTAGATTTTGATTATATTTTAGGCAGTTATTCACTTCTTTTAACGTCAGATCATCACTTTAGCTAAATGACGAAGCCAATCGCCAACAGTCCGTTCTACCCCAAAAGCCACCTCGTGGCCGCCAGCGGGGTAGCCGCACTCTTGAGTCTGGCCTTGCTCGTGTTTCCCTCTCAGCAAGTCGAGGCGAAACGTACTTCCATCAACTTGGATGTTGAGCACGATGCCGCGCGCACCGTGCAAGGTCAGGACGATCTAAAGGAGCAAGTGCTCTCCGATACTCAAGCTGCGGATACCCAGACCACCTCCCCTTTCGCTCAGATTGCGCCGGATCAGCCGGCCGAACAGACCGCTGAAGAGACGCCCGCCACGGAAGAGGCCGAGACCGTCGCCGAGACGCCCGAGCCGCAATGGATCACCGAGACGGTACGCAAGGGCGATACGCTCTCGACGCTGTTCGAGCGCGCCGGCCTAGCCGCCGCCGTGGTCCATGAGGTGCTCGCCAGCAGCAAGGAAGCGAAGAAGCTGACCCGCCTGCGGGTGGGCCAGAAGATCGAATTCCAGCGCGAGCCATCCGGCGAGTTGCTGGCGGTGCGTACCAAGCTCACCGCGCTGCAGACGCTGTCGCTGGTCAAGTCGGACCAGGGTTACGAGGTCGAGCACAAGACCATTACCCCCGACATTCGCAAGGCTTATGCACAGGGACGCATCACTAGTTCGCTGTTCGCCTCGGCGCAGAAGGCTGGGCTGTCCCACGACATGACCATGGCCCTGGCCAACATCTTCGGCTACGACATCGACTTCGCGCTGGACATCCAGGAAGGCGACGAATTCGAGGTGGTGTACGAGGACAAGGTGGTCAACGGCAAGCACGTGGGCTACGGCAATATCCTGGCGGCGCGCTTCGTGAACAAGGGCAAGGCCTATACGGCCGTGCGCTACACCGCGAAGAACGGCACCACCAACTACTACACGGCGGAAGGCGGCAGCATGCGCAAGGCCTTCATCCGTACCCCGGTGGAGTTCTCGCGGATCAGCTCGCGCTTCACCATGGGCCGTTTCCATCCGGTGCTGAACAAGATGCGGGCGCACAAGGGGGTCGACTACGCCGCGCCCACCGGTACGCCGATCCATGCCACCGGCGATGGCAAGATCGCCAAGGCCGGCACGGAGAATGGTTATGGCAACGTGGTGATGATCCAGCATGGCAAGACCTATACCACGGTCTACGGCCATATGAGCCGGATCGCCAAGGGCATGCGGGCCGGTGTCGCGGTGAAGCAGGGCCAGGTGATCGGCTACGTGGGCATGACCGGCCTGGCAACCGGCCCGCACCTGCATTATGAATTCCGTATCAACGGTAACCATGTCGATCCACTGGGAGTGAAGCTGCCCATGGCCGATCCCATCGCCAAGAACGAGATCTCGCGCTTCCTGGCGCAGAGCCAGCCGCTCATGGCCCGCATGGACCAGGAGCGTGCTTCGCTCCTGGCGATGAACAAGCGCTAGGATGCAGCGCTACCTGGGGGTGATGTCCGGCACCAGCCTGGATGGGCTGGATATCGCGCTGATCGAACAGGATGAGCGGACCCGTTTCGTCGCGGCACTGGGCATACCCATGCCCGATTCGCTGCGCAGCGAGCTGCTGGCGCTATGCGCCCCAGGGGACAACGAGATCGAGCGCATCGCCCAGGCCGAGCAGGCCTGGGTGAAGCTTGCCGCCCTAGGCATTGCGGAATTGCTGGCTAAGGAGGGACTGACGCCAGCGGATATCCGCGCCGTGGGCAGTCACGGCCAGACCATCCGCCATCTGCCAGCGCAGGGTTATACGCTGCAGATCGGCGATGCCGCTCTGCTGGCCGAGTTGAGTGGTATCGACGTGGTGGCCGACTTCCGGCGCCGCGATCTGGCCGCTGGCGGCCAAGGCGCCCCCTTGGTACCGGCCTTCCATGCCGATCTCTTCGGCCAAGAGCGCCCGCGCGCGGTGCTCAATATCGGCGGTTTCAGCAATGTGACCCTGCTGGCGCCTAGCCTACCGGTGCGCGGCTTCGATTGCGGACCAGGCAATGTCTTGCTGGATGCCTGGATCCAGTACAGTCAGGGGCCCCATTTTGATGCGAACGGCGCCTGGGCGGCGCAAGGGCAGGTCGTGCCGGCGCTGCTGAAGCAGTTGTTGAGCGATCCGTTCTTCGGAAAGAGTGGCCCGAAGAGTACCGGGCGCGAACATTTCAATCTGCGCTGGTTGCAGCAGCAGCTAGCGCAGCTTCCCGCCCTGGCAGCGGTGGACGTCCAGGCCACCCTGGCCGAGTTGAGCGCGCGCAGCATCGCCGACAGCATCCGGACTGCCCAGGCGGTGGACGAGGTACTGGTCTGCGGTGGTGGGGCGCATAACCGCGATCTGATGGAGCGCCTGGCCAGGCACCTGGCACCGGCTCAGGTCGTCAGCACCGAGGTCTATCAGGTATCGCCGGACTGGATGGAAGCCATGGCCTTCGCCTGGCTGGCCCATAGATTCTGCGAGCGGCTGCCCGGCAACTGTCCCGAGGTCACCGGAGCCCGAGGGCTCCGGGTACTGGGTGCGCTCTATCCGCACTAGACGGAGCGCAGTGTCGGCTCAGATGGAGAAGGACTGACCGCAGCCACAGGTAGTGGCGGCGTTGGGGTTCTTGATGACGAAACGCGAGCCTTCCAGACCTTCCTGGTAATCCACCTCGGCACCGGCCAGGTATTGGAAGCTCATGGGATCGACGACCAGATGCACGCCGTCACGCTCGATGACGGTGTCGTCGTCGGCGGAATCCTCGTCGAAGGTGAAGCCGTACTGGAAGCCCGAGCAGCCGCCACCGGTGACGAAGACGCGCAGCTTCAGGCGGGGATTGCCCTCTTCCTCGATCAGGTTCTTCACCTTGGTCGCCGCGCCCAGGGTGAACTGCAGGGGGGTCGGGGTGAAGGTTTCAATGGTCATTGCCGTAGTCTCCCGGCTCGCGCCGAACACAATTCAATGGCGAAATTATCCGCTTGCCCCAGCAAAACGGTCAACTATTGAGCGACCGCGGGATACCAGCCGAGACGACTGGAGTGAATGACTTGCCAGCGGCGCCACTCTAATATCGCGCCGCCTGATGAAGCCAACTGACAAGGAGAATGCCCCGATGCTCTATCTTTGGTTCAAAGCCTTCCACCTGATCGCCATGGTGTGCTGGTTCGCCGGTCTGTTCTATCTGCCGCGGCTGTTCGTCTATCACGCCCAGAGCAGCGATACCGTGAGCCATGAGCGTTTCTGCCTGATGGAGCGCAAGCTGTACCGGGGCATCATGTTGCCGTCGATGATCCTGACGCTGGTGTTCGGCATCGGCATGCTGGTGATCAACCCGAGCTGGCTGACCCAGGGCTGGATGCACACCAAGCTGGCGCTGGTGGTGGTGTTGATCGGTTATCACCATGTCTGCGGCGCCATGCGCAAGAAGTTCGAGCGCGGCGAAAACCAGCGCAGCCATGTGTTCTATCGCTGGTTCAACGAGGTACCCGTGCTCATCCTCATCGCCGTCGTCATCCTGGCGGTGGTCAAACCCTACTAAAGCGGTCGAACGGCTCGCGCTTGGAGAAAGCAGTATGCAGCGTTATGCCCTGGTAACCGGTGCTTCGTGCGGGATCGGCCTGGCCTTGGCCGAGGCCCTGGCGCGACGTGGCCAGCCGCTGATCCTGCTGGCGCGGCGCAAGGACAAGCTGGAAAGCATCGCTGCCGAGCTGGCCCAGCGCTTCGACGTGGAGGTGCTCTATCGCGTCTGCGATCTGTCGGAGCCCTTGCACCTGACCGGCCTGTTGCATGAACTGGAACAGAGCGAGAGAGCCATCGGCCTGCTGGTCAACTGCGCCGGGATCGGCAGTGGTGGCGATTTTCTCGCCGCCGACTGGCCCCAGGTACAGGAGCAGTTGGAACTGAATATCTTGGCCCTCACCCGCCTGTGTCATGCCCTCGGCCAGCACATGGCGATCCAAGGGGGTGGCCAGATTCTCAACGTGGCCTCCACCGCCGCCTTCCAGCCCATTCCCTATATGAGCAGCTATGCCGCGACCAAGGCCTATGTGCTGCATTTCTCCGAGGGTCTGCGCGAAGAACTCAAGGGGCGCGGGGTGGCGGTGTCAGTACTCTGCCCCGGCCCGACCCGCACCGCTTTCTTCAAGAACGCTGGACTGCACGCTGGGCGCATGGAGCAAAGCAAGCTGCTGATGTCCGCCGAGGAGGTCGCGCTGGCGGCGGTCAAGGGGCTGGAGCGACGCCAGGCGGTGATCATTCCCGGCTGGCGCAATCGCCTGGGCAGCCTGTTGCCGCGCTTCTTCCCACGCGCCCTCACCCGCTCAGTGGCGGTGCGGATCGGCAAACTGTTCCAGCCGGCGTAACGGTCCTCCCACCACCGGCACCTGACCCCAGGAGTGGGCGCTGGTACACTCGGGGTCTATCCAGCCAGCAGGAGATCGACGTGGATTGTCTGTTCTGCAAGATCGTCGCCGGGGACATTCCGGCCAAGGTGCTCTACGAGGACGATCAGGTCATGGCCTTCCATGACATCGCCCCGCAGGCGCCCGTGCACTTTCTGGTCATCCCTAAGAAGCACATCGCGACCCTCCACGACCTCAGCGAGGCCGATGACAAGCAGCTCGCCGGGCACATCCTGTTCACCGCCCAGCGCCTGGCCCAGGAGCAGGGCTGCGAAGAAGGCTTCCGCGTGGCGATGAACTGCAACGCCCTGGGTGGCCAGACGGTCTATCACATCCATATGCATGTGCTGGGCAAGCGGCAGATGACCTGGCCACCGGGCTAGGTATCTCCGCCCTTTCATTGCCTGCCAAGGAGATCATCGTGAGATCCAAGCGTCTTTACTCCCCGCTCGATCGGCTGTTGATCCAGGCCGATACCGCCTTGCGTACCCTGACACCCTTCAGTGGCGCCCCGACCCGCAGCTCGCCGGCCATCCCGCTCAAGGAAGCCGAGCTGAGCGACGAGGAACGGCGCCATGCGGCGGGGCTCATGCGCATCAACCACACCGGTGAGGTCTGCGCCCAGGCGCTGTACCAGGGCCAAGCGCTGACCGCCAAGCTGCCGGAAGTCCGCGAGGAAATGGAGCGCGCGGCGGACGAAGAGATCGACCACCTGGCCTGGTGCGAGCAGCGCATCCGCGCCCTGGGTGAAAGACCCAGCCTGCTCAATCCGCTGTTCTATGGGTTGTCGTTCGGTATCGGCGCTGGTGCCGGCCTGATCAGTGATCGCCTGAGTCTGGGTTTCGTCGCCGCCACCGAGGATCAGGTGTGCCGTCACCTGGATGAGCACCTGGAAAAGCTGCCGCCGGCCGACGCCAAGTCTCGCGCGGTACTGGAGCAGATGCGCAGCGATGAGGAGCAGCACGCCGAACACGCCCTGGCAGCGGGTGGCTGGCGCTTCCCCACACCGGTCAAGTACGGCATGAGCCTGGTGGCCAAGGTGATGACCAAGACCACCTACCGCATCTGACCCTGGACCGCAGCCACGAAAAAGCCCTGCCTCGGCAGGGCTTTTTGTTATCCGCAGCTTCAGATGTCGAAGAAGACGGTTTCCTGGGGGCCTTGCAGGTAGATGTCGAAGCGATAGGCCAGGCGGCCGTCGATCTCGCAACGGCGCGCCAGCAAGGTGCCCCGGCGCTCCGGTTCCGGCAGGTTGTAGACCGGGCAGCGGGCGTTGGCTTCGGCTTCGTCGTCGAAGTAGATCCGCGTCTGCAGGTGGATGTTGATGCCGCGGGCGAACAGGGTGACGTTGATGTGCGGCGCCATGGGCTGGCCGCGCTGGTCGCTGACCTGGCCGGGTTTGACGGTGTGCAGCGTCCAGTCGCCGGCATCGAAGGTGGTGGCGGTACGGCCGAAACCGTTGAAGGCCTTCTCGACGTCGTAGACCGGATCGTATTTCCCTTCGTGATCGGCCTGCCAGAACTCCAGGAAGGAATCGCGCACCAGGTTACCGTTGCCGTCGAACACCTGGCCGGTGAGCAGGATGTGCTCGCCGGGAGCGCCGGGCTTGGCCAATTCGTTCCAGATTTCGACGTCGCGGGTGGGGTTGCCGGCCGCGGCCAGGGCCAGGCCGATGTGAACGTAGGGGCCGGCGGTCTGGGAAGGGGTTTCCGGCAGCAGGACTTGTTGGTTGGGCGTCATCTCGGCGTCCTCAATGGTGTTCGAAGAACGTCTGCCGCGCGCCGCGGGTGACGATGTCGAAACGATAGGCCAGGCAGTCCATGGGGTTGGCCATGCTCATGTCCAGGCGGGCGATGAGGGTCTGGACGGCGTCGGGATTGGCGATGGACTTGACGATGGGGCACAGCGGGATCAGCGGATCGCCTTCGAAGTACAGTTGGGTGATCAGCCGGGTGGCGATGGCCGGGCCCATGACCGAGACGTGGATGTGCGCCGGGCGCCAGTCGTTGCTGCCGTTGCGCCAGGGATAGGGACCCGGGCGAATGGTGCGGAAGACGTAGTTACCCTGGCTGTCGGTGCGGGTGCGGCCGACGCCACCGAAGTTGGGGTCGAGCGGCGCCAGGTAGACGTCGTTCTTGTGCCGGTAGCGGCCGCCGGCGTTGGCCTGCCAGATCTCCACCAGGGAATTGGGTACCGGCTTGCCGAACTGGTCGCGCAGGGTGCCGAACAGGATGATGCGCTCGCCCTGGGGCAGTTGGCCGGTGCCGAAATTGAGCAACAGGTCGTTGTCGTGCGGGCCCAGCGGCAGCCGCGAGAAGTCGGGACCGCTGCGTTCGGAGGCGGTCTGGTGCTGCAGGCTGACCAGCGCCTGGCGCGGCGAACGCGGAATCGAGGATTTGTAGGCGGGCGTATAGGCCTGGGGATGCCAGGTGCGATCACGGGCGACGTAGCGTACGTCGTGGGGCTTGTTATGCATTGGAATGCTCCACGGAAGGATCGGAGCCAGAAACTGGCTGCTCTCAGTGTGGCCCAGACCGCCGCCTGGCTGAATTGAAAGCTACGCGAGGAGCCATAACCTATTGGTTATGGCTGAGCTCGCCGGCGACTTCGCGCAGGACGGCGCAGAAGCGCTCGGTGGCCAGGGACAGAGGCACGCTGCCATTGCGGCAGATACCCACCGAACCGCCCGCCTCGCGTACCCCGAGCCTGACCTCGACCAACTCGCCCGTCGCCAGGTCGCGGCGGACCGCATCCAGCGGCGCGATCCAGAGGGCGTCGCTCTGGCGCACGTACTGGCGGCTGAGGGTGGGCGAGAGGGTTTCCAGCCGCTGGGCACTGAGCGGGATGCCACATTGCACGAAGAGGCTTTCAGCGTGACGGCGAATGGTGGTGCCGGGCAGCGGCAACACCAGGGGATAGCGCGCCAGGGTCGCCAGGTCCGCCGGCAGGCTCTGGCTCAACGGATGGCCGGGACGGACCACCAGGGTCAGGGCCTCGGTATAGAGGTGCTCGAAGTCCAGCCCATGGATGTCGGGGCTGTCGGTCATGCGGCCGACCACCAGATCCAGGTCGCCGACGCGCAACTGGCCAAGCAGATAGGCGCTGGGACCGGTGGCGACGTTGACGATGAGCTGGCGATGGCGTTCGTGCAGGCGCGCCAGCACCTCGGGCAGCACCTGGCTTTCCACCGTCGACAGGACGCCGACCCGTACCAGACCGCCGGCCTCGCCACCGCGTACCAGTTGCATACCCTCGCGCAGGGCTTGGACGCAGGGGCCGGCGTGGCGCAGGAACAGCAGACCCGCCTCGGTCAGGGTCACCTCGCCCTTGCCCCGCTCGAACAGGCGCACCTCGAGGATTTCTTCGAGTTCGCGAATGGTCTTGGAAATGGCCGGCTGGGACACGGCAATGGCATCGGCTGCCTTGGCGAAGCTGCGCTGCTGCGCGATTTCCAGAAAGCACAGCAGATGCCGGAACTTGATACGGTTGTCGAGATTCATGGTGCCCTCAAGGCAAGGCTCGGACCAGAGACTACCACCCGGCGGTCAGCCAAAACCCGTGCAGTCAGCAAGGGCATCCTTTGCTACAGTGCCGCCTCGCCCCCTGGAATGCCCCCATGTCCATTCGTGCCCAGCAGAAGCTGCAAACGCGCCAGGCGCTGCTGGAATCGGCACGCCTGCTGATGAACAGCGGTCGCGGCTTCGGCAGTCTCAGCCTGCGCGAGGTGAGTCGCCAGGCGGGGATCGTACCGGCGGGCTTCTATCGCCACTTCGCCGACATGGAAGCCTTCGGCCTGGCGCTGGTGGCGGAGGTGGGCGATACCTTTCGCGATGCCCTGCGCCAGGTCCGGCACCACGAGTTGCAGCAGCGCGGCATGATCGAAGCCTCGGTGGAGATCTTTCTCGGCGCCGTGGGCGATAACCGCGATCAGTTCCTCTTTCTCGCCCGCGAGCAATATGGCGGCTCCCTGGCCGTGCGCCAGGCCATCGCCGACCTGCGCCAGCGCATCACCCAGGACCTGGCCCGCGACCTGCTCACCCTGGGTCGGTTGCCGCAGCTGAGCTCGGCGCAGATCGACATCCTGGCCGATCTGGTGGTCAAGACAGTGTTCGCCACCCTGCCAGAGCTCATCGATCCGCCACCCGCCGCTACGCCACCCCACCTATGGCCGGCAGCGAAGATGGTGCAGCAGCTCAAGCTCATTCTGATCGGCAGCAAGCACTGGCGGCGTACATCAGGCGAAGAAGCACCAAAAGAGAGCATTGATCGTTTGGCAAACGCCATGGCGCACCAAATAAGCGCAACCTGAGCGACTGGTCAGCTTTGCTTGGCCTGGCAGCCGGGGAATCGGCCGATTTGGCAGGCCCCTTGCTGTAATGCTCGGCTATAACTGCCAAGAGTTCTGCCATGCTGGTCATCCATCACCGTTGTGCGGCCCGTGACACCTGGGACGCCGAACTCCATCTCACCTTCGATGCCCGCAGCAAGAGCCGCCTGAGAGCGACGAGCAGCACCGGCGAAGACGTCGGCCTGTTCCTCGAACGCGGGCAACCGCCGCTGGCCGATGGCGACTTTCTCGAAGCCCGTGATGGCCGCATCGTGCGTATCGTCGCCCGGCCGGAAAAATTGTTGCACGTGACCTGTGCCAGCGCCTTCGAGCTGACGCGCGCCGCCTACCACCTGGGCAACCGTCACGTCGCCCTGCAGATCGGTGATGGCTGGTTGCGGCTGCTGGACGACTATGTGCTCAAGGCCATGCTGGAACAGCTGGGCGCCCAGGTCAGCGAGATCGAGGCCGGCTTCCAGCCCGAGCACGGCGCCTACGGCGGCGGCCATCACCACTCGCACCACGGCGAGGAAGGCTTCAACTACGCGCCCAAACTGCACCACTTCGGCGTCCGCACGTGAGTCCGCCCTTCGCCCTGCTACGCCTGGCCAGCCCCCAGTTGCCCATTGGCGGCTACAGCTATTCCCAGGGGCTGGAGCTGGCCATCGACAGCGGCCTGATCCGCACCGCGGCGGAGGCCGAGGCCTGGCTGCGCGACAACCTCGAACTCAATCTGGCGCGCTTCGAGGCGCCGTTGCTGCTGGCCCATTGCGAGGCCGCCGCCGCGGGCGACTGGCCGCGCCTGAGCGAACTGGCTGACCGCCACCGCGCCAGTCGCGAGACCGCGGAATTCCAGCTGGAAAGTCGCCAGACCGGCTATTCCCTGGCGCAATTGCTGCTCGGCCTACCGGAACTGGACGACGAGAGTCGCACCTTGCTGGCCGAGCTGACCCCGACCTTCGCCCTGGGCTGGGCGCTGGCGGCCCGTGCCTGGGATATAGCCCCGCGCGCCGCGCTGGACGCCTGGCTCTGGACCTGGCTGGAAAATCAGTTGGCGGTGCTGATGAAAACCCTGCCGCTGGGCCAGCAAGCCGCCCAGCGCCTCACCACCACCCTGCTGCCGACCCTGGCTGCCACCGCCGAGCACGCCGCCGGCCTGCCCGAAGCGGCCTGGGGCGGTGCCCCCTTCGGCCTCGCCCTCACCAGCATGGCCCACGAGCGGCAATACAGCCGCCTGTTCCGTTCCTAGGAGACCCTTGATGACTACCCAACCCCTGCGCGTCGGTATCGGCGGTCCGGTCGGCTCCGGCAAGACCGCCCTCACCCTGGCCCTCTGCCGTGCCCTGCGCGAGCGCTACAACCTGGCGGTGGTGACCAACGACATCTACACCCGCGAAGACGCCGACTTCCTGGTGCGCAACGAGGCCCTGGCGCCCGAGCGCATCCTCGGCGTGGAGACCGGCGGCTGCCCGCACACCGCCATCCGCGAAGACGCCTCCATCAACCTGGAGGCGGTGGACCAGCTCAATCGCCGCTTCCCTGGTCTGGATCTGATCCTGGTGGAATCCGGTGGCGACAACCTGTCGGCCACCTTCAGCCCGGAGCTGTCCGACCTGACCCTCTACGTCATCGACGTCTCGGCGGGCGACAAGCTGCCGCGCAAGGGTGGTCCGGGTATCTGCAAGTCGGATCTGCTGGTGATCAACAAGGTCGACCTGGCCGACATGGTCGGTGCCTCGCTGGAGGTGATGGATCGCGATACCCGCAAGATGCGCGGCGACAAGCCCTTCGTCTTCAGCAATCAGAAGACCGGCAAGGGCCTGGACGAGATCATCGCCTTCATCGAAAAGCAGGGTCTGCTGACCGCTGCCTAGGAACCTGCTCACGACCTCGCGAGCTAGAGACAAACAAGGCGAAAAGGCCTGAGGAAGCGGAGTTTACAAGTGGTAAATGAGCATTCCGAAGGACTTTTCAACGCCGTTTGGCCGACGCGCAGCAGGTCATGAGCAGGTTCTGAGTCCAGGATTTCATCACTTAAGGAGCCCCCATGAAACACGCCAAGATCCTCGCCACCGCCGCCCTGCTGCTCGCTCCGGCGCTGGCCTTCGCCCACCCCGGTCATGCCGAGAACGGCCTGGCCGCCGGGGTGCTGCACCCCCTGACCGGTCTCGATCACCTGCTGGCCATGGTGGCCGTGGGTCTCTGGGCCGCCCAGCAGCAGGGCAAGGCGCGTCTGGCGCTGCCCTGCGCCTTCGTCGGCACCATGCTGCTCGGCGGCCTGCTGGGCTTCACCGGGCTGGAGCTGCCCTTCCTGGAGACCGGCATCGCCGCCTCGGTACTGGCCCTGGGGCTGCTGGTGGCCCTGGCTGCCCGTCCGCCAGTCGCCGCCGCCGTTGGCCTGACCGCCGCCTTTGCCCTGTTCCATGGCGTGGCCCACGGTCTGGAGTTGCCGGAGATGGGTAATCCCTGGGCCTATGCCGCGGGTTTCGTCGCTGCCACCGCCACCCTGCATGCCCTGGGCTATGCCGTGGTGCGCTACCTGCCGCAGGCCGCCACGCCGCTGGTGCGCCTGGCCGGTGTCGCCACCGCCGTGGCAGGTGGTTGGCTGCTCGCGGCCTGACGGCTCAAGCAATCCCCAGTTGCTGGCGCAGCCGCGCCAGCAACCCTTCCTCGGCCATGGGCTGCACCTGGGCGGTATAGCCGCCGAAGCTGGCGAAGCGGCTGGCGAAATCCACGTCCAGCACGAAGCGGCTGTCGAACTGCGATGAGGCCAGGGGCGCCAGCACCTCGGCCGAGTAGGTGTCGCGCGGATCGCTGCCCAGGCGTACCGGCAGGTCGCCGCTCTGCTGGCGATAGGCGACCCAGGGCGAATAGGTGAAGGCTTCCAGCCGCCCCCGCGCCAGGTCCAGCTCCAGCAGCCGCAGCAGGCCGTTGCCGCCGGCGTATTCGGTCTGATAATTGATCAGCAAGAGATCCACCGGATGGCCGAAGTCGTTGGCCATTCGCAGGTGGGCGCTGCCGTGGTTGTGCCCATTGAGGGTGAGGAAGATCTGGTCGTTACGGCGAATCAGCCGATTCCACAGCCGCACGCCGGTGTCGTTGCGCCGGCTGGAGAGCACCGCCTGGCCATTCACCAGATCGACGATGTTGTGCGAGGCGAGAATGGTCGGCAGGTGCGGATAACGGTCCAGCACCCCCTGAGCCCAGTCCAGGGTCTGATCCGAAGGACTCCAGTCGAGGGTCAGCAGCAGAAAGTCCTGGCCGAGCGCCGAGAAGCGATGCACGGCATTGAGCCCGGTGACGTCGCGTTCGACGAAGCTACTCTGCCGCTCGGCCCGTTCGGGGCCGAAGTACTGGGTGAAGAGTTCTCGGCCATCGCGCAACCGGTCCTGGGTATAGAGCGCGATGACGTCGTGATCGCCGGTCATCACGCTATAGGGCACCCCGGCCCGCTCCAGTCGCGCCATGGCCCGGCTGGCCAGCTTCCATTCGCCGTGCTGCTCGGCGTTTTCCACCAGATCGCCCAGGTGTACCACGAAGGGGATGTTCAGCGCCGCGGCATTGTGCGCGAGCCAATGGGTCTGGGCATGGAAGGCCAGGGCCGGTGGATAACCCAGCCCCGGATAGCGCTCGATGCGCTTGCCGGTGCGGGTCATCTCGAAGTTGTTCTCGCTGTAGTACTGGGTGTCTGGCAAGACGCCGAGTACGAAGCTGCTGGTCGAAGGCAGCGGCGTCACCGGCTTGAACGAATGGGCATCGAACCACTGGCCCCGGTGCTCCGCCAGGCCATAGCCCAGGGTCGGCTTGCAGGCGGCCAGCAGCGGCAGACCGGCCAGGGCCAGGCACAGCCGACGACGATGGAAATCGGGCGAATCGGTCATGACGCGTGCCTCAGGGCAGGTAGTAGGCCTGCCAGCGGTTGTCGTTGAAACGCCCTTCGAGCAGCGGCGGGCGCCCGGCCAACGGAGTGCCCGCCAGGGCCGCTTGGCTGTCGGCATCCAGCAGCACATAGGCGGGTCGGGGGATGTGCTCGAGCTGCCCGGGCTGACCGACGTCGATGAAGGTCGGCATGGGCACGTCGTAGTCGAGATTCATCAGGTAGCGGAAGGCCTTGGTGTCCTGGCCCAGACCGAAGAACACCAGTTGCCCGGGCTGCCCCTGGCGCAAGCTCTCCAGGCGGGTGACGAAGGCGCGGGTGTCGTAGCGCAGCGCCTGCATGGGGTCCAGCGCCAGCACCACCAGCAGCCACTGCGCCAGGGCCGCCGCGGCCAGGGGCATGCCCACCCGGAAGGTACCCCGCCCGCGCCAGACCGCCAGCAAGGCGAGCAGCGCGAGAACGCCGAAGGCCCCCAGCAACAGGCGCAGATCCAGCGGCGGCCACCAGCCGGCCGCCTGGAGCTTCGGTTGCTGCAGCTTGACCAGTACCCCGAGAATCACGGGGAAGAGCACCAGCAACGGCAGGAACAGGCGACGCACCCAAGCCAGGGCGCCCTGCCCCTGCAGCAGCACCCAGGCGCCGAGGGCGGCGCAGGCCGGGATCGCCGGGAGGATGTAATAGGGCTTCTTGAAGGTGGGGATGGACAGGGCCACGACGATCAGCACGGCGAAACCGGCCAGTTGGATCAGCAGCCGACTTTCCACCTGCTGCTGGCGCAATCGCCAGTGGCGCCTCAGCGTCGGCAGGGCGAGCAGCGCCAGGGGGAAGGCCGGGGCGTAGCGATAGAGGCCCAGTTGCAGGAAGTACCACCAGGGATAGCCGGCGCCGTCGGTGTCGTCCAACCGCCCGGAGACCTGCATGCGGATCACGTCCTCGACGAAGGTCATGCCGCCCGTACGCCAGGCCAGGCCGAACAGCACGGCGCAACACAGGGTCAGCAGCAGGGCCCCGACCAGGCCGTAGCCGAAGGTCCGCCGCCAATCGCCCTGCAACAGCCAGTAGACGCAGACCACCCCGCACGGCTCGATCAACCCCAACGGTCCGCGCACGGCGAAGCCCGCCGCCATGCAGAGAAAGACCAGCGCCCGTCGCCGCGGCAGACCGCGCTGGTCGGCGCTCCACAGCAGATAGAAGCAGCCCAGGGCGGCCAGGGTGACAAACTGGTCAAGACAGATGGAGCGGGCCTTGGCGAGAAAGCCGTTGGTGAGCAGCAGCATCAATACCGCCAGCAGCGCCCAACGTCGCGAGTGGCTGGCCAGCAAGCGATAGAGCAGGCCGACGATGGCCGCCGAGGCCAGGGCCGTGGGGATCACCGTGGCCAGGCGATTGACCTCGCCGAACAATTTGGCAAAGACGTCGATCAGCAGGGTCGAGGTCGCCGGATAATCCGGATAGGGCTGGCCGTAGCTGGTCGGGAAGGCGCTGGCGCCATGGCGGAACATTTCCTGGGCGAACAGCGCGAAGCGACCATCGAAGCCAATGAAGGGCTGCTCCCACAGACCCAGGGTGAACAGCGGGACCGCCAGCAGGAACAGCGCCAGACTTTCGAGGCGCAGACGCGCCGGACTTGGGATGGACGACACGCGGCAGGACTCCGGCAGGCTGGGGGACGGGCACAGGCCCGGTGCCACTATCGCCGACCAACCTTAGGAATCGCTGAAACCAGGCTGACGACAAGCTGACAAAGCCGCGTTCCAGAGCGGCTCGCCACGTGGCCGGCCGTCACTATGCGGATGAATTAAAAAATTTTCATGACGGCCGCATCCAAAGCATCCGCTGACGGGTAGAGACAGCACAGTCCAACCGACTGTGCCCCTTCTCAATCCGGAGCAAGCCGCATGAACAATACCTATAGCCGTTGCAGCATCCTGGCCCTGACCGCCTGCCTGAGCACACCACTGCTGGCCCAAGGCGAGTTGCCCGAGGCCGTCCGCGTCCCTGCCGGCAACCGCCTGATGCTGGAAACCGTGGGCAAGGGCACCATCGTCTACGAATGCCGCGACAAGAAGGACATGCCCGGCCAGACCGAATGGTTCTTCGTCGGTCCCAAGGCCGAACTCCATGATCGCCAGGGCAAGTTGGTCGGCAGCTACTACGGACCGCCCGCGACCTGGGAAGCCAGCGACGGCTCCAAAGTGGTCGGCAAGCAACTGGCCATCGCTCCCGCCGGTACCGGCAACCTGCCCTATCAACTGGTGGAGGCCGCGCCCGCCGAAGGCAAGGGCGCCTTCCAGGGCACCACCTATATCCAGCGCACCGCGCTCAAGGGTGGCGTCGCCCCGGCCAAGGCCTGCACCACCGCCAACAAAGGTGAGCGGGAGACGGTGACCTACCAGGCCGACTACCTGTTCTGGAAGAAGGGCTGAGTCCCAGGGGACAGTCGCGAACGGATCGGCTAGGCTCGGTTGATCCGGTCGCCACCCTGGCGTCCCCAGCCTGGCGCGACCTCGTGACTGACCGCTCCTATGATCCTGCCGCGTTGCTCGCCGCCTGTGCCCGGGGCGAGCGCGCCGCCTTGCAGCGGCTCTACCAGGTCGAAGCGCCGCTGTTGTTGGGTATCGTCCTACGCCTGGTACGGGATCGCGGCCTGGCCGAGGACATCCTTCACGATGCCTTTCTGCGCATCTGGCGTGGCGCCGCCGGTTTCGCCCCGGAGCGCGGTTCGGCGCGCGGCTGGATGTGCAGCGTGGCGCGCAACCTGGCCCTCAACGTGCTGCGTGATCGTCAGCGCCTGGTGCCCCTGGCGGACGAGTGGGAGCCCCTGGCCGAACACGCCGATCCACTGCGACAGGCCGAGGGCAGTCGCCTGGAGGGCTGCCTGCAGAATCTGGAGGCGCCGCGCCGGGACGCCATCCTGGCCGCCTACCTGGACGGCTGTTCCCATGGCGAGATCGCCCAGCGCCTGCAGGCGCCACTGGGCACGGTGAAGAGCTGGATCACCCGCGGCCTCAAGGCGCTGAGGGAGTGCATGACATGAACACCGACGGCACCCTGCCCACAGACGACGAAACCGAACGTCTGGCCGGCGAATATGTACTCGGCACCCTGGAAGCGGCTGAACGCCGTCAGGTGGAACGCCGGCTGCTGACCGATGCCTCGCTGCGCGCCGCGATGGCGCGTTGGGAGGCGCGTCTGCAGCCGCTGGCCGAGCGGGTCACGCCGGTCGAACCGAGTGCAAATCTATGGCCGCGTATCGAGCGCAGTCTGGGTGAAGCCGACGCCAAGGCCACCATCCGGCGCGAGTCGCTGTGGCAACGCCTGGCGCTCTGGCAGGGCCTTAGTGCGGCAGGGCTGGCCGCCAGCCTGGTGCTCGCGGTGCTCTTGCTGATGCGTCCGGTACCCACGCCAAGCTACCTGGTGGTGCTGGCGGCACCCAGCGATCGGACGCCCGGCTGGGTGATCCAGACCGCCAGTGCCCATGACCTGCAGCTGATTCCCCTGGGGCGCGACGCCGTGCCGAGCGGCAAGACGCTACAGTTTTGGACCAAGGCCGATGCCTGGCAGGGTCCGGTGTCGCTGGGTCTGGTCCAGCCGGGGCGTACCCTGCAGGTACCCCTGGACCGGCTGCCGCCGCTGGAAGCCAACCAGCTGTTCGAACTCACCCTGGAAGACCAGGGCGGCTCGCCCACCGGCAGGCCCACCGGGCCGATCCAGTTCATCGGCCGGGCGGTCAAGGTGCTCTAGCTCTTGCGGTGGATATTGAAGTTGCTGAACGCCTGGCAGGTCGCCATCAGCTGGATGCGGTTGATGTTGACGTGCTTGGGCTGGTTCAACGCCCAGTGGATGGATTCGGCGATGTCGTCCGGGGTCAGGGGTTCGGTACCGGCATAGACGGCGTCGGCCTTGGCCTTGTCGCCGCCGAAGCGCACCACCGAGAACTCGCTTTCCGACAGCCCCGGTTCAATGTTGGTCACCCGCACCCCGGTACCCAGCAGGTCGGATCTCAGGCTCAGGCTGAACTGCTTGAGGAAGGCCTTGGTGGCGCCGTAGACGTGGCTGCCCGGATAGGGATAGTCGCCAGCCACCGAGCCCAGGTTGACGATGCCGGCGCCGGCGCCATGGGCGATCAGCCGCGGCAGCAGCAGGCGGGTGCAATAGAGCATGCCCTTGATGTTGGTATCGACCATGGTGTCCCAGTCATCCAGATCGCAACTCTGCGCGGGGGTGTTACCCAGTGCCAGGCCGGCGTTGTTGACCAGGGCGCGCAGCTGGTTGAATTCCTCCGGCAGGCCGGCGACCGCCGCTTCCACGGCAGCGCGATCCTGCACATCCAGCACCAGCGGCAGCACCTTGGCCTGGCCGGACAATTCTTCGGCCAGAGCGTGCAGGCGATCCTCGCGGCGGCCGGTGATGACGATCGACCAGCCGTCCTTGGCGAAGCGGCGAGCGGTGGCGGCGCCGAAGCCGGAGGTGGCGCCGGTGATGAAGATCGAAGACATGAAAGATTCCTTCTGCGAGGGAGTTTGGCCGAGCCCCACGATAGCTCAGGGGCATTCGTCAGGCGAATACTCAGATCGCCGGGAATCCAGCGGATCAGTTATAACGCCTTGGTATTGCAGGGTTTCCGCGCACTGGCCAAATTTTGAACAGTTTTCGCCAGACCAGGCGCCCTGGGCCTCACGTCCGGCTATGCCGAGCTTATCCACAGGACGATCCACGGGATTCCTGTACAGAACTCGGACCTGGCTTCAGGTGGATAAGTCCGCCGCCGTGAGCCAGGCAGGCGGTTCGGCCGGCGCCAGTCCGGTGCAGGCTGCCTCGACACAGGCGGCCAGACCGGCGAAGCGCAGGTCGCGGCCCGTTAGGCCCGGTCCATAGTGGGCGAATTTGCCCGAGTTGGTCAGGAGCGTACGGGCAGCGGGCGGCACCAGCGGCTCACCGAGCATGCACCAGCAGGTGTCGCCCACTAGCTCGGCACCGAAGGCCTGCAGTTCGGCCAGGGCGCCGCTCCGCTCGGCGGCGGCGCGTACCTCACGCCCGAGGGTGATCACCAGGGCCACCTGGGGATGCTTGCGCTGGCCACGGCACAGCTCAGCCAGCCGCTGGCATTCCTCGGCGGAGAAATGCGGATTGCCCAGGGCCACCAGTTGCACCTCTCGGGCAGCGGCGCTGTCCAGCTCGGCCCAGGCCTGGCGCAGGTCGGCCAGGCGGATATCTTCGATCTCCAACTCCGGCGCGGCCACCGCCGCCAGGGTTGGCGCCTCGGGCGTCACCCCGACCAGATGGAACAGCGGCGCCGCCGAGGTGGTGGCGAAGGCGGCGCCGAAGGCCTTGAGGTCGTCGCGACTGGGCTGGCTGTTTTCCAGCCCCAGCACCGCCGGAATACGAGTGGGCGAACGCAGGCCGATCCAGTAGCCGAGCAGCGGATAGAGGGCGTCGTCATGACCTTCGGGTACGGTGACCCGGAAGACCTTGGCCGCCTGCCTGCCGCTGTCCAGGTGGCAGCCGGCCAGCGGCGCCCGCCCGGTCAGGGCGGTGCAGATGTCGAGGAAATCGGCGTACTTCTGGGTGCGCGCGCCCAGCACGCTGTTGGCGAAGACCACGGCATTGGATTCGGCCCAGACCACCTGCTCGCCCAGCGCCGGGGCGCTGTCCAGCAGATAGGGGGCACAGGTGAAGGTAGGCCGGCAGCCCAGGGCTACATAGGCCTCGGCCAGGGCGCTGGCCGGCTCGCCCAGCGCAGGATCGACGCCCTGCTCGCGCCAACGGCGCTGGTCCACCGAGACGGCGTTGAGACTGGTGGGCACCCGTACCTTACCGCCCCACTCCACCAGTCGCTGGGCGAAGGCCAGACTGGCCGGACCGGTGTAGATGCAGCCGTCGATATGGGCCTGGGTGATGTCGAGCAACTCAGCCGCGCCCTGCAGATGCGCCATGCGTACCAGGATGCGCATGGCCGCCTGGACGGCGCGACCTTGGGCACCGTCAAGCATGGCCTGGTCGGTCGCGCTCAGCTGGAGTTCGGCGATTTCATGCTGATCGGTCGCAGGAAATAGGCTTCCCGGCGCGCCGATCCAGCCGTCGCTGACCGCGATCTCATCGTGCTCGGCCAGCGCCGCGAAGGCCTCCGCCCCCAGACTGATCACTGGCAAGGACCGACCGAAGAGTTCTTCGGCCACGATGGCGCCCAGGCTGAGGATTTCGTCGGGTTCGGCCAGCAACAGCGCCGCCGGACCACGCCCGGCGAGCAATAGCTCCAGCAGCACGGCGCTGCCGGTGCAGGAGCCGCGTCCGCTGGGAATGGCCAGGACGCGCCCAGCCAGCTCCAGGCCCTGCAACGGGTGGTGGTGATCGATTACCTGGCCACTGGCCGGATCGACGCCACCCCAGAAACTAAGCCCGATGGGCGCCCAGGCCAGTCGACCTTGGGCCCGGCCCGCGACCAGCGTGCGCCCGCGGATCGGGTCCATCGCTAGTGACCGCCCAGATAGGCTTCGCGCACCTGGGGATTGGCCAGCAGCTCCTGGCCGCTACCGGTCATGCGGATCTCGCCGGTGACCATCACGTAGGCGCGGTCGGACAGGCGCAGCGCATGGTTGGCGTTCTGCTCCACCAGGAAGATGGTCATGCCGCTCTGCGCCAGCTCGCGCAGGATCTGGAAGATCTGCTTCACCACGATGGGCGCCAGACCCAGGCTGGGCTCGTCGAGCAACAGCAACTTGGGCCGGCTCATCAGGGCGCGGGCAATGGCCAGCATCTGCTGCTCGCCACCGGACATGGTCATGGCGCGCTGGTTGCGACGCTCCTTGAGCCGCGGGAAGAGGTCGAACATGCGTTGCATGTCCTCGTCCACCCACCGGGTGCCGATGGGGATGGTGCCCATCAACAGGTTTTCTTCCACGCTCATGTCGGGGAACACATGGCGCCCCTCCGGCGACTGGGCGATGCCGTTGGAGGCCACGTAGTGGGCGTTCTTGCGGGTGATGTCTTCGCCCCGGTAGAGAATCTGCCCATTGCGTGCCTGGGGCTGGCTGAAGATGGACATCAGCAGGGTGGACTTGCCGGCCCCGTTGGCGCCGATCAGGCTCACCGTCTCGCCTTCGTTGATGGTCAGGGAGACGCCCTTCAGGGCCTGGATGGGCCCGTAGAAGACGTCGACGTTGCGAAACTCCAGGATCGGCGTGGTCATGCCACCTCCTCTTCTTCGGCGCCGAGGTAGGCGGCGATGACCTTGGGATCGTTGCGGATATCGGCCGGCAGGCCACGGGCGATGACCTGGCCATGGTCCAGCACCACGATGTGGTCGGAGATGTTCATCACCATGCCCATGTCGTGCTCGATCAGCACCACGGTGATGCGGTGCTGGTCGCGCAAGAGGCGGATCATCCCGGCCAGGGCCTCGGTCTCGGCCGGGTTGAGACCGGCGGCGGGTTCGTCCAGGCAGACGATCTCCGGGCGGGTGCACATGGCGCGGGCGATTTCCAGGCGGCGCTGCTGGCCATAGGAGAGTTCACCGGCCAGGCGGTTGGCGTGGTCGACCAGATCCACCACCTCGAGCCAGTAGAAGGCCGTGTCCAGCGCCTTCTCCTCGGCGCGGCGATAGCCGGGGGTGTTGAGGATGCCGGTGATGAGGTTGCGGTTGCACTGCATGTGCTGCGCCACCAGCAGGTTCTCCACCACCGACATTTCCTTGAACAGGCGGATGTTCTGGAAGGTACGGGCGAGACCGGCGCGGTTCACCAGGTGGGTACCGCCGAACATCTTGTACCAGAGCCGGCTGCCGAACTGCACCGGATTGACGAAGTCACTGGCCTGGAAGCGCTCGCCCATGATCTTGCCGACGCGGGTCGAGCGACCGTCGGCGGTGTCCAGACGGATCTCGCCGTCGGTGGCCTTGTAGAAGCCGGTCAGGCAGTTGAACACCGTGGTCTTGCCGGCGCCGTTGGGGCCGATCAGCGCTGTGATGGAGTGCCGTTTGATATCGAAGGACACGTCCGACAGGGCCTTGATGCCCCCGAATCTCATACCCAGACCGCTGACGGTCAGAATGTTGTCGCTCACGGCGCCACTCCCTTGCGAATCGCGAAGCCACTGCGGGCGATACGGATCAGGCCACGCGGCCGCCACATCATCATCACCACCATCAGCACGCCGAACACCAGCATGCGGATGTCGCCGAATTCGCGCAGCAACTCGAACAGCAGGGTCATGACGAAGGCCGAGACCACCACCCCGACGGTGGAGCCCAGGCCGCCCAGCACCACGATGGCCAGCACCAGCACCGACTCGAAGAAGTTGAACGAGGCCGGGTTGATGAAGCCCTGGTAGGTGGCGAAGAACACCCCGGCCAGACCCGCGGTGGAGGCGCCGATCATGAAGGCGGAGAGTTTGACCAGCACGTGGTTCAGACCCATGGCGCGGCAGGCGATCTCGTCTTCGCGCAAGGCCTCCCAGGCGCGACCGACCGGCATGCGGGTCAGGCGGTGCTTGATGTAGAGCACCAGCAGCACCACCAGGAACAGCACGGTATAGATGAAGATCATGGTCGCGTTGGGGTTGTAGCTGATGCCCAGCAGCTCGTGGATGGGCACCCCGCCCTCCTTCGCCCGGCGGCCGAACTCGATGCCGAAGAAGGTCGGCGACGGCGCGGCGATGCCGTTGGGGCCCTTGGTCACTTCCAGCCAGTTGTTGAGCACCAGGCGGATGATCTCGCCGAAGCCGAGGGTGACGATGGCCAGGTAGTCCCCGTGCATGCGCAACACCGGGAAGCCCAGGATCGCTCCCGCCACCGCGGCCATGACCGCCGCGAGCGGCAGCATGGTCCAGAAGCCCAGGCCCAGGTACTGGTAGCCCAGCGCCAGGCCATAGGCACCGATGGCATAGAAGCCGACGTAGCCGAGGTCGAGCAGACCGGCCAGGCCCACCACGATGTTCAGGCCCAGACCCAGCAGCACGTAGATCAGGCAGAGGATGATCACCGTCAGCCAGTACTTGGTGGCCAGGAAGGGAAAGGCGATGGCGACCAGGATGACGATGGGCAGGATGAATCTGAGGTTGGACTTGTGTCCCGGCGGCAGCACGTGGACGCCGCCGTCGTTGCGCTTGAAGGACTCGATCCAGTCGCGGCCCTTGGCGGTCTGGCCGAACAGGCTGAGCAGGAAGCGCCCAGCCATGACCACGGCGACCATGATGCCGACGCGACCGGGCTCGAGGTTGTAGCCATAGCCATCGAGCACGATGCCGACGATGGGGCCGAACAGGATCAGCGAGACCAGCCCCACCATGAGGGTGTCACGCAGCACGACCTTGAGGTCGAAGGAGGAAGACGTCTGACTCATGGATTACACCTTCGTGACCTGGGGTTTGCCGAGCAGCCCCTGGGGCCGGAAGATCAGGATCGCCACCAGCAGCGAGAAGCTGAAGACGTCCTTGTAGTCCGAGTTCACCAGGCTGGCGAACTGGGCCTCGGAGATGCCGAGGATGATGCCGCCGAGCATGGCGCCGGGCAGCGAGCCGATGCCGCCGAGTACCGCCGCGGTGAAGGCCTTGATGCCGATGATGAAGCCGGCATAGAAGTCGAAGGTGCCGTAGTTGAGGGTGATGAGCACCCCGGCCAGCGCCGCCATGGCCGCGCCGATGATGAAGACGTAGGAGATCACCCGGTCGGTGTTGATGCCGAGGATCTGCGCCATCTTGCGATCCTGTTGGGTGGCCCGGCACATGCGGCCGAGGGTGGTCTTCTGGATCACGTAGGTCAGCAGGCCCATGCCGATGATGGACGCCACGATGATGAAGATCTTGGTGTAGGTGATGATCACGAAGCCATCGCCGATGTGCAGCCGCAGCGCGCCGTCGAGCAGCGTCGGTACGCCCTGCTGGCGCGCGCCCTGGGCCAGTTGCACGTAGTTCTGCAGGATCAGCGACATGCCGATGGCGGAGATCAGCGGCGCCAGGCGCGTGGAGTTGCGCAGCGGCTTGTAGGCGATGCGCTCGATGGCCCAGCCGTACACGGAGGTGACCACCACGGTGAAGATCAGGGTGCCGAGGATCAGCACCGGGAAGGAATGCAGGCCGAACACGCTCAGCACGGCGATACCGATGGCGGCGAGATAGGCCGACACCATGTACACGTCGCCGTGGGCGAAGTTGATCATGCCGATGATGCCATAGACCATGGTGTAGCCGATGGCGATGAGTCCGTAGACCGAACCCAGGGTCAGGCCGTTGACCAGTTGTTGCAGGAAGATACCGTCCACGTTTGCAGTCTCGCGTTGGAAGGATGACGAGGGCCGCCGCCCCCCGCCTCGTCCTGGGGCGGAGACGAGACGGGAGCCGGCGGATTCACGCGAGGATCAGGGCAGCTGGTGGTACTTGCCCTTGTCGTCCCATTCGTACATCACGTAGTCGGAGACCTTGAGGTCGCCCTTGCTGTCCCAGCTCTTGTCGCCGAGAACGGTGGGCACGGTGTGGGATTTCAGCCATTCGGCGGCCTTGACGCCGTCGGTGCCCTTGATGCCGGCGAAGGCGGCGGCAAGGGCTTGCAGCGAGGCGTAGGAGTAGAGGGTGTAGCCCTCGGGCTCGTAGCCGGATTTGCGCAGGGTCTCCACCACGGTCTTGCCGGCCGGATTCTGCAGCGGATCGGCGCCGAAGGTCATCAGCACGCCCTTGGTGTACTGCGGGCCACCGGCGGTGGTGACCAGGTCCATGGAGACGATGCCGTCGCCGGAGACGAACTTGGCGGTCACGCCCTGCTCGCGCAGCTGGCGGACCAGCGGACCGGCTTCGGGGTGCAGACCGCCGAAGTAGACCACGTCGGCGCCCGAGGCGCGGATCTTGGTGACCAGGGAGTTGAAGTCCTTCTCGCCGCGGGTCAGGCCCTCGTAGAGCACCTCTTTCACGCCGCGCTTGTTCAGTTGCGCCTTGGTGGCGTCGGCCAGGCCCTGACCGTAGGTGTCCTTGTCGTGAACGATGGCGACCTTCTTGGCCTTGAGCACGTCGACGATGTAGTCGCCGGCGACGATGCCCTGCTGGTCGTCACGCCCGCACATACGGAACACGGTCGCCAGACCGCGCTCGGTGATCTTGGGGTTGGTGGAGGCCGGGGTGATGGAGATGATGCCGGCTTCGTCGTAGATCTCCGAGGCGGGCATGGTGTTGGAGGAGCAGAAGTGGCCGATCACGGCCTTGACCTTGTCCGAGTCCACCAGGCGGTTGGCCACGGCTACGGCCTGCTTGGGTTCGCAGGCGTCATCGCCCTGCACCAGCTTGATCTTCTCGCCATTGATGCCGCCCGCGGCGTTGATATCTTCCGCGGCCTGGCTCGCTCCCTTCCAGAACTGCTCGCCGTAGGCTGCGCTGGCACCGGTGAAGGGACCCGCGACACCGATCAGGATGTCGGCGTGTGCCAGGGAGGAGAGAGTGAACGCAGAACCGATAGCGAGAGCCAGAATGCCTTTTCTGTAAATCTTCGACATGGGAGGTTTGCTCCAGAGGGTGGTTGGCTCTTCGGCTTCAGCAAAGCCTGTGCCAGAGGTCAGTTGTGCGAACTGAGCAAAGGCGATTTGCCTGGGTCGCACACTGGAAAATCAACGCAATGACAGAAGCAGAGCCCGCCGCCAGTGCATTTGGCAGTCTTTTAGACCTTGGTAGCAAACAGCTAACAAGATCGAAGTTTCATTTTTCCGGGTGACAACCAGGCGAGGAAAACGCGGGGTTTGTTACCCCATAGCAACCTGGTTGCACCTGTTTCGCACCAAAACGTAACATCGACCGCACAGCGTGCCAGCAAAGTAACCAGGTAAGGCAAGCTGCAGCGACGCACTGATCGGCACCGCCGAGAGACTATCCGGCGATTTGAGAAAGGCCTGAAGAAACGGCCGATTTGCCAACGCAAGATGCGCAAATCGGCCGCTTTTCCTGCGCCAGGGCGGCGCTGATCCAGCATGGCAGGCACTCGCAGACGGCTGTCAGAGCACGACCCGCAAACACTGCCCGGCGTGATAGAGGGTGAAGCCGGCTTCGTACAGCAGGCTGCGCCACTGCCCGACCGGATTGGCGTCGAGCGAGGCCAGCGGCATGGGCAGCTCCTGGCGATCACCACTGCACAGATAACGGGCAAAGGCCTGCCCCACGACCGTGCCGGTGGTGACCCCGCGTCCGTTGTAGCCGGTGACTGCGAGCAACCCCGGCGCCGGCTCGAACAGCCGCATCAGGTGATCGGGCGTGAAGGCGATCCGACCCGTCCAGGTGCACTCCCAGTCGACGCGACCCAGCGACGGGAAGTAATGCCGTTGGATGCGATCCGCCCAGGCACGGATGAAGCCTGCCGGGCGCCCCGCCATGTTGCCGAGGCTGCCCAGCAACAGGCGCCCCTCGGCATCGCGGCGAATGCTGCTCAGCACCGTGCGGGTATCCCAGGAGCCCCGCCCCTGGGGCAGGATGAAGTCCGCTTCCGGCCCCAGCGGCTGCGAAGCCACTTGGTAGTAGTAGCCGGTGAAGAACTGCTGACGCAGGGTGGTCCATTCGCCTTCCGTGTAGGCATTGGAAGCGATGACCACCTGATCCGCCAAGACCCGCCCCTGGGCGGTTTCCACCAGCCAGCGCTCGCCGACGCGTTGCAACCGGCGCACCGCGGTTCGCTCGAACAACTGGCCACCTTCCTGCCGCAATGCCTTGGCCAGGCCCTGCACATAGCCCATGGGCACCAGGGTGCCCGCCCGGTGATCGAGCAAGGCGCCGCTGATATCGCGCGTCCCGCACGCCGTATAGCAGGCCTCGCCCTCCAGCAGCTCGACTCGGGCACCGCGACGTTGCCACTGCTCCGCGCGCCGCCCCAGGTCGGCCAGCCCCTTGGCGCTGTGCGCCATGTGCAGGGTTCCGGCCCGGCGCGCCTGGCAATCGATGCCATAACGCTCGATGAGGGCGAATACCTGGCTCGGCGCATCGCCCATCACAGACAATAGGCGCTCGCCGACCTCGCTGCCGAGGGTGGCCACCGCTTCATCCGGGGGGATCCACATACCGGCGTTGACCAGCCCGACGTTGCGCCCGGAGCCGCCATGGCCGACGCCCTGGGCCTCCAATACCACCGCCCGGCGACCGGCTTGCGCCAGGTGCAGCCCGGTGGAAAGACCGGTGAAGCCGCCCCCGATGACGCACACCTCGGTGTCGATCTCACCCTGCAGCGGCGCCCCCGGCACCGCCGGATACAGCCGCTCCCACAGGCACTCCTGACGCAACTGCATGCTCTGCGCGCTCCTTGGTGAGCCACTCAGTCGAAGACGATGCCCTGGGCCAGCGGCAGTTCACGCGAGTAGTTGACGGTGTTGGTCTGGCGGCGCATGTAGGCCTTCCAGGCATCCGAACCGGATTCACGACCGCCACCGGTTTCCTTCTCGCCACCGAAGGCCCCGCCGATCTCAGCGCCGCTCGGTCCGATGTTGACGTTGGCGATGCCGCAGTCACTGCCGGTGGCCGACATGAAGGCCTCGGCCTCGCGCACGTCGGTGGTGAAGATGCAGGACGACAGGCCCTGAGGCACGGCATTGTTCAACGCTACCGCCTCGGCGAAGTCGTCGTAGGTCAGCACATAGAGAATGGGCGCGAAGGTCTCGTGGCGCACCGCTTCGCTCTGCTCCGGCATCTCGACGATGGCCGGCGCCACGTAGTAAGCCTGCGGATACTGGTCAGCCAGTTGGCGTTCACCCCCGAAGACCACCCCGCCCTCGCCGCGCGCCTGCTCCAGCGCACCCTGCATGGCGTGGAAACTGGCGGCGTCGATCAGCGGGCCGATCAGGTTGCCCTCCAGCGGATGGCCGATGCGGACTTTGGCATAGGCGGTCTTGAGCCGGGCGACGATCTCGTCCTTGACCGAACGATGGGCGATCAGCCGGCGCAGGGTGGTGCAGCGCTGCCCCGCGGTACCCACGGCGCTGAACAGGATGGCGCGTACCGCCATGTCCAGATCGGCGCTCGGCGCGAGGATCATGGCATTGTTGCCACCCAGTTCGAGGATGCTGCGACCGAAGCGCGCCGCAACCCGCGGTCCTACCTCGCGGCCCATACGGGTGCTACCCGTGGCGCTCACCAGCGCCACCCGTGGATCGTCTACCAGGGCCTCACCGGCCACGCGATCACCGATGATCACCTGGCTGAGATCCGCCGGGGCATCGCCAAAACGCGCCAAGGCTTTTTCGAACAGCGCCTGGCAGGCCAGCGCGGTCAGCGGGGTCTTTTCCGAGGGTTTCCAGATCACCGGATTGCCACAGACCAGTGCCAGCGCGGCATTCCAGGACCAGACCGCGACCGGAAAGTTGAAGGCGCTGATGATGCCTACCACCCCCAGCGGCTGCCAGCTTTCGCGCATATGGTGGCCAGGGCGCTCGGAGGCGATGGTCAGACCATAGAGCTGGCGCGACAGGCCGACGGCGAAGTCGCAGATATCGATCATCTCCTGCACTTCACCCAGGCCTTCCTGGGTGATCTTGCCGGCTTCCCAGGACACCAGCTCACCGAGATCGGCCTTGTGCGCGCGCAGCTCTTCACCGAGCAGCCGCACCAGTTCGCCACGACGCGGCGCCGGTACTGCACGCCAGGCCTGGAAGGCCCGCTCGGCCCGGGAGATCTTCTGCTCCACCTCGGCGGCGCTTTCCAGGGCAACGCTGCCCAGCTGGCTGCCGTCGATGGGCGAATGCACCAGGTGGTCGCCTTGGGTATAACGCTGGGCAGGAACGCCGAGGCGCTCCAACAGGGCCTTGCTCATGCTGAGGTCTCCAGGAAGATCGAAGGAATCGACCTTGAGTATGGTCAGCGTCGCGGTCCCGGACAACCGACCTTTGCTCGGCATATCATTCCCTTTTTTCATGTCGCGAGCCGGGTCATGCAACGTCGCCATCTGCCGTCCATCACCGCCATGCAGTGCTTCGAAGCCGTCGCGCGCCACCTGAGCTTCACCCGCGCGGCCGATGAACTGGCGCTGACCCAGAGCGCGGTCAGCAAGCAGGTCGCCCAGCTCGAGGATCTGCTGCAGCACAGCCTGTTCCGCCGCGTCCGCCGGCGCCTCCAACTGACCCCGGCCGGTGCCCTCTACCTGGCCGAGGTGGACAAGATCCTCAACCAGTTGGAGATGTCGGCACGCTACCTGAGATCCTATGGCGGCGAGACCGAGGTGCTGCGGGTCGCTACCCCACCGACCTTCGGCGAGCGCTGGCTGGTGCCGCGCCTAAAGGGCTGGCGCCTGCGCCATCCCAATATCCACCTGGATGTTTCCAGCGCCCTGGAGCCGGTGGATTTCCGCGATCCGCGGCATGACGTGGCGCTGTTCTATGGCCATGGCAGTTGGCCCGGAGCCGAGTGCGAATTGCTGCTGCACGAGCACATGGTCGCCGTCTGCGCGCCGGATCTGCTGCCCGCCGAGGGCATCGCCGGACCGGAGCAACTGGTGGACTTCGTCCTGCTGCAGAACACCACCCGCCCGGAGTCCTGGCACGACTGGTACGCCAGCCTCGGGCGTGAAGAAGTCCACAGCCACCACGGCCCGCGCTTCGACACCTTCACCCTCTGCGCCCGCGCCGCCCAGGAAGGCTGTGGGGTAGCGCTGCTACCGGAATTCCTGGTCGCCGAAGAACTGGCCTCCGGCCGGCTGGTACTCGCCTGGCCTCATCGCCTGGCCAGTCCCCATGCCTATTGGTTGGCCTATCCGGAACAGATGGCCGAGGTGCCCAAGGTACGTAGCTTCATCGAGTGGATTCGCGAGAAGGCGTAATGCCTGGACCATGGCCCGCTCCTACAGGGGGAGGCATGCCGGTTTATCGCGATCTTGCCGGGGCTAATGGAACTGAACGCCTGCTCGGATAGCCCCCTCTCCCTTTGGGAGAGGGTTGGGGTGAGGGCACGCTCTTGCCACGACATCTCCAGTGGAAAAGGCCGCGCCGTTTTCCACGCTACGGGTGTATTCCTATAGCGGCATCATCCCCTGTAGGAGCGGTCGCTACGGCGCATCGGCATGGCCGCGATCCAAAGGTCTCCGATACCTCCACTAGAAACGAAAAAACCCGGCCAAGGCCGGGTCTTTTCTTACACGAGGTCGTCTCAGACGCCGGAGGCTTCCGCCGCCGCTACGTCCTTGATCGACAGCTTGATACGGCCGCGGTTGTCCACGTCCAGTACCAGCACCTTCACTTCCTGACCTTCCTTGAGGACGTCGGTGACCTTCTCGATGCGCTGATCGCTGATCTGCGAGATGTGCACCAGACCATCCTTGCCCGGCAGGATGTTGACGAAGGCGCCGAAGTCGACGATGCGCTCCACCTTGCCGACGTAGATCTTGCCGATCTCGGCTTCGGCAGTGATGCCCAGCACGCGCTGCTTGGCAGCCTCGGCGGCTTCGCGGGTCTCGCCGTAGATCTTGATGGTGCCGTCGTCTTCGATGTCGATCGAGGCCTTGGTCTCTTCACAGATACCGCGGATGGTGGCGCCACCCTTGCCGATCACGTCACGGATCTTGTCCTGATCGATCTTCATCGACAGCATGGTCGGCGCATTTTCCGACAGCTCGGCGCGCGACTCGGAGATGACCTGGTTCATCTGACCCAGGATATTCAGACGCGCTTCCAGCGCCTGCTCCAGGGCGATCTCCATGATCTCTTCGGTGATGCCATTGATCTTGATGTCCATCTGCAGGGCGGTGACGCCCTTGGCGGTACCGGCCACCTTGAAGTCCATGTCGCCCAGGTGGTCTTCGTCACCCAGGATGTCGGTCAGGACGGCGAACTTCTCGCCTTCCTTGACCAGGCCCATGGCGATACCGGCCACCGGCGCCTTGACCGGCACACCAGCGTCCATCAGCGCCAGGGAGGCACCGCAGACCGAGGCCATGGAGCTGGAGCCGTTGGACTCGGTGATCTCGGAGACCACGCGGATGCTGTAGGGGAAGGCTTCCTGGGTCGGCAGCATGGCCTGGATGCCACGACGGGCCAGACGACCATGGCCGATCTCGCGACGGCCCGGGCTGCCCATGCGGCCGCACTCGCCGACCGAGAAGGGCGGGAAGTTGTAATGCAGCATGAAGCTGTCGCGGCGCTCGCCTTCCAGAGTGTCCAGCAGCTGGGCGTCACGGGCGGTGCCCAGGGTCGCGGTGACCAGGGCCTGGGTTTCGCCACGGGTGAACAGCGCCGAACCGTGGGTCTTCTTCAGGGTGCCGACTTCGATCTGCAGCGGGCGTACGGTGCGGGTGTCGCGACCGTCGATACGCGGCTTGCCGTCGACGATGTTCTGGCGCACGGTGCGGTATTCCAGCAGACCAAAGGTCTCCTTGACCTCGGCTTCGCTGTACTGACCGTTCTCACCGGCCAGCTTGGCGACGGCCTGGTCGCGCAGAGCACCCAGGGCCGCATAGCGGTCCTGCTTGACGGTGATGGTGTAAGCGCGGGACACGGCCTCGCCGACCTCGGCCTTGACGGCTTCGATCAGGGCGGTGTTCTCGGCAGGCGCCTGCCAGTTCCAGCTCGGCTTGCCAGCTTCGGCGGCGAACTGGCTGATGGCTTCGATGGCCACCTGGAATTCTTCGTGGGCGAACAGCACGCCACCCAGCATCTGGTCTTCGGTCAGCTCGTCGGCTTCGGATTCCACCATCAGCACGGCGTCACGGGTACCGGCCACGACCATGTCCAGGCTGGAGCTCTGCAGCTGCTCGTAGCTGGGGTTCAGCAGGTAGCCCAGTTCGCTGTGGTAGCCCACGCGCGCGGCACCGATAGGGCCGGCGAAGGGGATGCCGGAGATGGCCAGGGCGGCGGAGGTGCCGATCATGGCGGCGATGTCCGGATCAGACTTCTTGTTGGTGCTGACCACGGTGCAGACCACCTGGACTTCGTTGAGGAAGCCTTCGGGGAACAGCGGACGGATCGGGCGATCGATCAGGCGCGAGGTCAGGGTTTCCTTCTCGGAAGGACGGCCTTCACGCTTGAAATAGCCACCGGGGATACGGCCCGCGGCGTAGGTCTTCTCCTGGTAGTGCACGGACAGCGGGAAGAAGTCCTTGCCAGCGGCGGGCTGCTTGGCACCGACCACGGTGACCAGCACGCTGACGTCATCGGTGGAGACCAGCACCGCACCGGAAGCCTGGCGCGCGATACGGCCGGTTTCCAGGGTGAAGTTCTGCTCACCGAACTTGAATTGCTTGATTACTGGATTCACAGTCTTTCCTTCTCTTTATTGCCTTGGGGGAAACGGTGGCGACCAGAGGGATTCGGACCCTCGCTGATCTCCGGGTGACGCAGGCCGATTTCGTCAGCCTCTCAAGCAAAAAAGCCGGAGGCCGGCGCGAGCCGACCTCCAGCTTCAGACTGCTTGCAGCAGGTCTGCATCGTCTTAACGACGCAGGCCCAGGCGAGCGATCAGTGCGCTGTAACGAGTGGTGTCCTTGGACTTCAGGTAGTCCAGCAGCTTACGACGCTGGTTGACCATACGGATCAGACCACGACGGCTGTGGTGGTCCTTGCCGTTGGCCTTGAAGTGGCCTTGCAGCTTGTCGATGTTGGCGGACAGCAGGGCAACCTGCACTTCCGGCGAACCGGTGTCGCCTTCGGCGCGCTTGAACTCGTTTACGATCTGGGCTTTGTCTTCAACGCTCAGTGCCATGATAGGGCTCCTCTGAGGAACAGGCCGGGAAATATCCCGTGCTTAAGGAAAGAGGTGTGACCGTGCCTGCTGACAGCCACCCTCGGTATCGGTCTAGGACCGAATCAGTCTACGGGGAGCAACCTGCCCCTCGTCATTCATTTCGCCGATGCCGATGAAACGACCCTGGTCGTCCTGCACCCGCATCAAGCCGAATTTCGGCGCATTGGCCGCCCGCACGGGCTGACCGTGCAACCAGTAGTAGGCGCTGTGCTGGGTCAACTGCACCAGCGGCCAGTGCTCCAGGCCGCTGTCGACCGGCAGCAGGAAGCGATCCAGCGCTTCGGCACCGCCTTCAGCGTGGGCTGCCTCCAACTCTTCCAGGCTCACCGCCTGGGCGAGGCCAAAGGGACCGGCCTGGGTACGGCGCAACTCAGCCACGTGAGCCCCGCAACCGAGACGGGCGCCGAGGTCTTCGACCAGGGTGCGCACATAGGTCCCCTTGCTGCAGGCCACTTCCAGCGTCGCGCGATCTTCTTGCAACGCCAGGAGTTCCAGACGGGCAATAGTAACAGAACGCGCCTCGCGCTCCACTACTTCACCGGCACGTGCCAGCTTGTAGAGCGGCTGGCCATCGCGCTTGAGCGCCGAGTACATCGGCGGAATCTGCTCTATCTCACCGCGAAAGGCTGGCAAGGCCGCCTGGATGGTCGCTTCGTCCACATTGACCGCCCGTCGCTCCAACACTTCACCCTCGGCATCACCGGTGGTGGTGGTGACGCCGAGCTGCGCCACGGTGCTGTAGCCCTTGTCGGCGTCCAGCAGGTACTGGGAAAACTTGGTCGCCTCACCGAAGCACAGCGGCAGCACGCCGGTGGCCAGGGGATCGAGACTGCCGGTATGTCCCGCCTTCTCGGCGTTGAGCAGCCAGCGGACCTTCTGCAAGGCGGCATTGGAGGAAAAGCCGCGGGGCTTGTCCAGTACCAGCACGCCATGCACCTGCCGGCGAATACGCTTGACCTGGGCCACCCTATTCCTCCCCTTCGTGACGACGGTCTTCGGCGACCGCCCGCTCGATCAGGGCCGACAACTGGGCACCGCGACGGATGCTCTCGTCGTACTGGAAGCTCAGTTGCGGGATGGTCCGCAGCTTCATCACCCGGCCCAACTGCTGACGCAGGAAACCGGCGGCGTCCTTGAGAATGCCGAGATTCTGCTTGATCGCCTCGGCGTCGTCGTCCTTGCCCAGGACCGTGATGTGCACCTTGGCATGGGACAGGTCGCGGGCGACGTCCACACCGGTGATGGTCACCATGCCCAGTCGCGGATCCTTGATCTCGCGCTGGATCAGCAGTGCCAGTTCACGCTGCATCTGATCGCCGATGCGCTGGGTACGGCTGAATTCTTTGGCCATGTCGAAACTCTCGTACGAAAGGCCGCAGACACCAGGCCTGCCAGCCATGAATCTTGGAAACGCGAACGGCAAGTCCGAGCCTGGCAACCCTCTGCCAGACCCGCGACCTGCCGTCCTGAGGCGGAGTCGCCGTTACAGCGAACGGGCTACCTGGACCTTCTCGAACACTTCGATCTTGTCGCCGACGCGGACGTCGTTGTAGCTCTTCACGCCGATACCGCACTCCATGCCGGCCCGTACCTCGGCCACGTCATCCTTGAAGCGACGCAGGGATTCCAGCTCGCCTTCGAAGATGACCACGTCCTCGCGCAGTACGCGGATCGGACGGTTGCGGTGCACCATGCCCTCGGTGACCATGCAGCCAGCGACCGCGCCGAACTTGGGCGAACGGAAGACGTCACGCACTTCGGCGATACCCAGGATGTTCTCCCGGACGTCACTGCCCAGCATGCCGGTCAGCGCCTTCTTCACATCTTCGATGATGTCGTAGATGACGTTGTAGTAGCGCATGTCGAGGCCTTCCTGCTCGACGATCTTCCGCGCCCCGGCATCGGCCCGGACGTTGAAGCCGAACAGTACGGCATTGGAGGCCAGCGCCAGGTTGGCATCGCTCTCGGTGATACCACCGACACCGCCGCCGACCACCCGCACCTGGACTTCGTCGTTGCCCAGACCGGACAGCGAACCCTGGAGCGCTTCGAGCGAACCGCGCACATCGGCCTTGAGCACGATGTTGAGAGTCTTCTTCTCGTCCTGGCCCATGTTCTCGAAGATGTTCTCGAGCTTGCCAGCGTGAGCGCGGGCCAGCTTGACCTCGCGGAACTTGCCCTGACGGAACAGCGCCACTTCACGGGCCTTCTTCTCGTCGGTCAGCACGGTGAGTTCGTCACCGGCATCCGGGGTGCCGTCGAGGCCGAGGATCTCGACCGGAATGGACGGACCAGCTTCCTTGATCGGCTTGCCGTTCTCGTCGAGCATGGCGCGGATACGGCCATAGTTGACGCCGACCAGCGCCATGTCGCCCTGGCGCAGGGTGCCGTTCTGCACCAGCACGGTAGCGACCGGACCACGGCCCTTGTCCAGGCGGGATTCGATGACCACACCGCGACCGGGCGCTTCCGGAGTAGCGGTCAGTTCGAGAACCTCGGCCTGCAGCAGGATGGCTTCCAGCAGCTCGTCCACACCGGTACCGGCCTTGGCCGAGACGTGCACGAACTGGGTGTCGCCGCCCCACTCTTCCGGGATGACCTGACGACCGGCCAGATCATGCTTGACGCGATCCGGATCGGCGTCGGGCTTGTCGACCTTGTTGACCGCCACGACGATGGGTACACCCGCCGCCTTGGCGTGCTGGATGGCTTCCTCGGTCTGCGGCATGACGCCGTCATCGGCCGCGACGACCAGGATGACGATGTCGGTAGCCTGGGCACCACGAGCACGCATGGCGGTGAACGCCGCGTGGCCAGGGGTATCCAGGAAGGTGACCATGCCACGCTCGGTTTCCACGTGGTAGGCACCGATGTGCTGGGTGATGCCACCGGCCTCGCCCGAAGCGACCTTGGCGCGACGGATGTAGTCCAGCAGCGAGGTCTTACCATGGTCGACGTGACCCATGACGGTCACCACCGGCGCACGGTGCATGGCCTCACCACCCTCGAACTTGAGGGACTCGGCCAGTTGATCTTCCAGGGCGTTCTCGTTGACCAGCTTGACCTTGTGGCCCAGCTCTTCGGCCACCAGCTGCGCCGTATCACGGTCGAGCACCTGGTTGATGGTGGCGGGAGACCCCATCTTGAACATGAACTTGATGACTTCGGCGGCCTTTACCGACATCTGCTGAGCAAGCTCGGCGACGGTGATGGTTTCGCCTAGATTGACTTCGCGCACTACAGGTCCTGTCGGGCTCTGGAACCCGTGTTGGTTTCGCTTCTTGAGTCGCGACTTGCCACCGCGACCGCCACGCCGGCCGAAGCCCTCCTCCTCGTCGTCGCCAGTGCGTACGGTACGGGGAGCCGCGGCCTTGTCCTTGATGGACGGGCGGTGCTGGGCATTCTTGCGCTCGCGGCGCTCGTCATCGTCACGCTTGCTGCTGGGCGCAGGGTGTACCGGACGACGCGGCTCTTCACGCTTGCGCTCGGCAGTGGGATCCGCTTTCTTCGCTTCGGCGGCAGGCTCGGCAACGGGCGGCTGCTCGGCGACCACGGCCGGCGCTTCCGGAGCGGCAGGCGCAACGGCTTCGGCGGCTACCGCCTGCTGCTCGGCTTGTGCGGCGGCGACTTCGGCCTGCTGCCGCGCAGCCTCTTCGGCGGCGCGCTGAGCTTCTTCCGCGGCCTGGGCCTGTGCGGCGGCCTCTTCAGCCGCGCGCTGGGCTTCCTGCTCGCGGCGCTGCTCGGCTTCGAGCTCGGCCGGGCTACGCTTGACGAAGGTCTTCTTCTTGCGCACCTCGACACTTACCGTCTTGCTGCCGGCCACTTTCAGCGTGGTCTGGGTCTTGCGCTGCAGGGTGATCTTGCTGGGCTCATCGAGCTTCGCCGTCCCCTTCAGATGCGTCAGCAGCGCCTGCTTTTCCGCATCGCTCACCAGCTGCTCGGCACTACTGTGCGTCAGACCTGCCTCGCGCATCTGCTGTAGCAGACGTTCCACCGGCGTATTGACCGTTTGGGCCAGTTCTTTCACCGTGACTTGCGTCATGCACTTCTCTCCTCAGACTGCGCCGCTTACTCGAACCAATGGGCACGGGCAGCCATGATCAGCTTGCCGGCACGCTCTTCGGTCATGCCGTTGATGTCGAGCAGGTCGTCGATCGACTGCTCGGCGAGCTCTTCGCGATTCACCACACCACGCTGGGCCAGCGCATTGGCGAGCTGGGGATCCATGCCGTCGAGGGTCAACAGATCTTCGCTGGGGCTCTTCTGTTCTTCAGTTGCGATGGCACGGGTCAGCAGACGATCTTTCGCCCGCGTCCGCAGCTCATTGACGATGTCCTCATCGAAACCATCGATGTTGAGCATCTCTTCCATGGGGACATAGGCCACTTCCTCAAGGGAGGTGAAGCCTTCTTCCACCAGTACCTGGGCCAGTTCCTCGTCGACATCCAACTCGTCGATGAAGCGCTGGATGATGTCGCCTGTCTCAGCCTGCTGCTTGGCGTTGATGTCCGCTTCGGTCATCACGTTGAGCGTCCAACCGGTCAGTTGGCTGGCCAGGCGAACGTTCTGACCACCACGACCAATGGCCTGGGCCAGGTTGTCCTCGGCCACGGCGATGTCCATGGTGCGGCTGTCTTCGTCGACGATGATCGACGCGACTTCAGCCGGAGCCATGGCATTGATGACGAACTGCGCGGGGTTGTCGTCCCACAGGACGATATCGACCCGTTCTCCACCCAGCTCTCCGGACACCGCCTGGACGCGCGAACCGCGCATGCCGATGCAGGCGCCCTGGGGATCGATGCGCTTGTCCTTGGAGCGAACGGCGATCTTGGCCCGGGACCCGGGATCACGGGCAGCGGCCATCACATCGATCAATTGCTCGGATATCTCCGGCACCTCGATGCGGAACAGCTCGATCAGCATCTGCGGATCGGTACGCGACAGCATCAGCTGAGGACCGCGGTTCTCCGTACGAATCTCCTTGAGCAGCGCGCGCAGACGCACGCCCATGCGGAAGGTCTCGCGGGGAATGATGTGCTCGCGCGGCAGCAAGGCCTCGGCATTGTTGCCCAGATCGACGATCACGCTGTCACGGGTAACCTTCTTGACGGTACCCGAGATGATCTCACCGACCTTCTCACGGTAGGCATCCACCACCTGAGCCCGCTCGGCTTCGCGCACCTTCTGCACGATCACCTGCTTGGCGGTCTGGGCGGCGATGCGACCGAATTCGATGGACTCGATCTTTTCTTCGATCACATCACCGGCCTTGGCGCCAGGATGCTCTTCCTGCGCGTCTTCCACCGTCAGATGCGAATCAGGCAGTTGATAATCTTGATCCTCCACCACGGTCCAGCGGCGGAAGGTTTCGTAGCTGCCGTTGTGTCTGTTGATCGACACCCGCAGATCCACATCTTCTTCGTAGCGTTTCTTGGTAGCCGTGGCGAGTGCCAACTCCAGTGCCTCGAAGATGACGCCGGGTGGAACACCCTTCTCGTTCGAAACAGATTCCACTACCAGCAGAACTTCTTTGCTCATCTTACGCCTCGTATTCGCAATCCTTGGGATCCGCGGTCTCGCGCTCAAATCACTCGAAACGGGGAACGACGTTGGCCTTGTCGATCATCTCGATGGGTAGCAGGTATTCATGCTCATCCACCTGCACCACGACGTCCTGGTCTTCCACACCGCGCAGCAAACCCTGGAAATTACGTCGCCCTTCGAAGGGCGACCGAAGTTTGATCTTCACCTGCTCACCGACGTGGGCTGCGAATTGCTCCAGCGTGAACAGGGGTCTATCCATACCGGGGGAAGACACCTCGAGGGTGTATTCATTGGTGATGGGATCTTCCACATCGAGCACGCCACTGACTTGGCGACTGACCTTCTCGCAATCTTCCACGAGAATGCCGTTGGGATGATCGATATAGACGCGCAGTAGCGAATGCCGCCCCTGGGAGATGTACTCGACACCCCAGCAGACGTAGCCAAGCGCCTCGACGACGGGGGCCAGCAAGGCCTGCAACTGTTCTAGCTTGCTCGACACCTGATTGCCTCGCGTTTTTTGGAGAATAAAAAATGGGCATTACGCCCATCCCTAAGAGGTCTGCACAAGAAAGCGCGACCCGAACTGTCCAGCCAACAAAAAGCCCCTAAAAAGGGGCTTTAAAAAACTGGTTGCGGGGGCTGGATTTGAACCAACGACCTTCGGGTTATGAGCCCGACGAGCTACCAGACTGCTCCACCCCGCGTCAAAGCTGGAGCGAGAGTATATTCAACTGAACTCTAGGAGTCAACCAACTCTCTCGCCGCGTCCTGCAGGACGTCTTTGCTATTTGGTGCCGAAGATGGGACTCGAACCCATACAGCCTGTGGCCACTACCCCCTCAAGATAGCGTGTCTACCAATTCCACCACTTCGGCATGAAACCTTTGAAACTTACTTGGACTCCTGAGGTACGTCCCCGGAAGTACCGCCCTGAGCAGCACGCGGCTGCGTCAAGGGAACATCGTTACCATCCTGCTTCGGCTGAGGAGCCTGTTGGACTGGCTGAGTGGGCAGACCCATCTCACGCAGACCCAGCGCACGATCTTTGGCGTAGTAGCCCAGCGCCAGGCTAGTCGCGAAAAAAACCGCGGCTAGTATAGCAGTAAAGCGACTCAAAAAGGTAGCAGAACCTTGACTACCGAAGACGGTACCCGAGGCACCCGCACCGAAGGACGCACCCGCTTCGGCACCCTTGCCCTGCTGCATCAACACCAGCACGATAAGGCCCAGCGCCATCAGCAGGTGGATCACTACAATTGCCGTTTCCAACATTATCCACGTCCCGCAGCGCGGCAAATCGCACTGAATTCTTCAGCATTCAGGGAGGCTCCACCTACCAGCCCCCCATCGATATCCGGCATGCCGAACAATTCGGCAGCATTGGCGGCTTTTACGCTACCGCCATACAGCAACTGAAGCCCTTCTGCGACTTCAGCATCGGCCTCGCGCACCAGGGCGCGAATTGCCGCATGAACCTCTTGCGCCTGTTCCGGCGTGGCGGTGAGTCCGGTGCCTATCGCCCAAACCGGCTCGTATGCCACGACAGCATTGGCAAAGGCAGCCACACCAGCCGCATCGATGACCGCCTTCAGCTGGCCACCCACCACATCCAGCGTGCGCTCGGCTTCGCGCTCTTCGCGTGTCTCGCCGACGCAGAGCACGGGGATCATTCCCGCCTCTTGAATGGCCGCGAATTTCTTCGCTACCACCGCATCATCTTCGCCCAACAGAGCGCGTCGCTCTGAGTGACCCACCAGCACGTACCGGCAACCGAACTCCACCAACTGCGTCGAGGAAACCTCGCCAGTCAGGGCCTTCTCACCCGCGACAGGAGCACAGGTCTGAGCTCCGATCGCCAGCGATGTCGCCGCCAGCGCTTCAGCCACCCCAGGCAGATGCACCAATGTCGGAATGACCACGACATCGACACCCGCAATACCGTCCAACCCTTTCAAGCCCGTGACCAACGCCGACACACTCTGCAGTGAGCCATGCATTTTCCAGTTACCGGCAACCAGGGAACGACGCATGCGTTTTACCTCAGGGAGCGAAGTGGGCGCAGATATTAATCAATCGAAAACAGGCATGCAAGCAAATCAAGCACATACCTCGGTTATCAATTGAGCCAGGGCTTCGGCATGAGCACGCACCTCGCGCTCGTTCTCACCCTCGACCATCACCCGCAGCAGCGGCTCGGTACCGGACTTGCGCAGCAGGACGCGCCCCTTGCCCGCCATTTTTTCGGTGACTTCGGCACTGGCTTGCTTGACCCGCGGATTTTCCAGGGGGTCCTGGCCGCCACCGAAGCGCACATTGATCAGCACCTGCGGGCACTTGCGCAGGGCCATGCGCGCCTGGGCCAGGGTCTGGCCCGCATTGCGCAGAGCAATGAGGACCTGCAGAGCTGCGATGGTGGCATCGCCGGTGGTGGTGTACTGACAGCAGACCACGTGACCGGAATTCTCGCCACCCAGCACCCAGTTGCGCTCCAGCAGCTCCGCCATGACATAGCGATCACCGACCTTGGCCCGCACGAAGGGAATATCCAGCTCGGCCAATCCCAGCTCGAGACCTAGGTTGCTCATCAGGGTACCGACCACCCCACCCTCAAGCCGACCACGGCGCTTGAGGTCACGAGCGATCAGATAGAGCAGCTCGTCGCCATCCACCGCAGCGCCGGTATGGTCCACCATGAGCACTCGGTCACCGTCGCCGTCGAAGGCGATACCGATGTCGGCATGCTGATCGAGCACTGCCTGCTGCAGGCCGTCGAGATGGGTGGAACCGCAATCCTTGTTGATGTTGAGGCCATCGGGCTGGACGGCCAGCACACTGACGTCCGCACCCAGCTCGCGGAAGACGCTGGGTGCAATCTTGTAGGTGGCACCATTGGCACAATCCAGGACGATCTTCATGCCGGCGAAGCTGGTACCAGCGGGCACGCTGCTCTTGCAGAATTCGATATAGCGGCCGGCGGCATCGTTGATGCGCGAAACCTTGCCGATACGGGCCGAGTCGACCACGGTCATGGGCGTATCGAGCAGCTCCTCGATCATGGTCTCGAGCTCATCGGGCAGCTTGGTGCCGGCGCCAGAAAAGAATTTGATGCCATTGTCGTAGTAGGGATTGTGCGAGGCACTGATGACGATGCCGGCACTGGCCTGGAAGGTCCGCGTCAGGTAGGCGATACCCGGCGTCGGCATGGGGCCGAGCAGCATGACATCCGCCCCTGCAGCAGAGAGACCGGCCTCCAGGGCGGATTCGAACATGTAGCCCGAGATACGGGTGTCCTTGCCTACCAGCACTCGGCAGCCGCCGCGACTGCGGAAGGCGATACCCGCCGCCCAGCCCAGCTTGAGCATGAAATCCGGGGTGATGGGATACTGCCCGACCTTGCCGCGAATGCCGTCGGTTCCGAAATACTTTCTTGCCATCAGTTCTATTCCTGCCTGAAGCCTTCGACCGCGGCGATCATCTTCACCACGTCCACCGTTTCCGCCACGTCATGGACCCTGAGGATCTGGGCCCCCTTGGTCAGCGCCAGAGCCGCCAAGGCCAAGCTACCCGCCAAGCGCCCCTCCACTGACCGTCCAGTGACCGCGCCGATCATACTTTTGCGCGAGACACCCACCAGCAAGGGTAGCCCAAAGGTGAGCAACTCGGGCTGCCGCCGAAATAGCTCGAGATTGTGCTCCAGGGTCTTGGCGAAGCCATAGCCTGGATCCAGTACCAGACGCTCGCGGGAAATGCCTGCTGCCTCACAGCGCGCAACCTGTTCGGCGAGAAAGCATGCAACCTCACCAGCCACATCGCCATAGACGGGCGACTGCTGCATGGTGCTCGGCTCGCCGCGCATATGCATGAGGCAGACCGCCAGATCGGTAGCAGCAGCAGCCTCGAGAGCACCCGGACGGCGCAGCGAGCGCACGTCGTTGATCAGGCCAGCGCCCACCCGCGCACTCTCACGCATGACCTCGGGCGTTGAAGTATCCACCGAGATGACGACATCGAGCTCGCGGGCGATCGCCTCGACCACCGGGACGACGCGATCAAGCTCTTCCGCAGTGGATACCGCCGGCGCACCTGGGCGCGTGGATTCGCCACCGACATCGATGATAGCCGCACCGGCAGCGACCATTCGTTCGGCATGCTGCAAAGCGGCGTCGACCGCTGTGTAGCGACCACCGTCGGAAAAAGAGTCGGGGGTTACATTGAGAATGCCCATGACCTTGGGCACATCAAAAACAAGAACCCGATTGCCGCAAGGCAATCGGGTCGAAGGAAACGGATTGAACATGGAGGTATCAGTGCTCTCCGGCCGGACCGCCGAGGGGTGTTTCAGGACGATCACTACCGCTCTGCGGCGATGCAGGCGCATCCCCAGTCGGACCGCCACGATCATGCCAGTCACGCGGTTCGCGCGGGACCTTGCCAGCCATGATGTCGTCGATCTGGTCGGAATCGATGGTCTCGTATTTCATCAGGGCATCGGCCATGAGTTCGAGCTTGTCACGGTTCTCGTCGAGCATGCGCTTGGCGGTGTTGTAGCAGTCATCGATGATGCGACGGATTTCCAGATCGATGAGCTTGGCGGTTTCACCCGACATGTTGCCGTTGCCACCGCCACCCGAGCGACCCAGGTAGCCTTCGTTCTCTTCCTCGCCATACAGCAGCGGGCCGAGTTTCTCGGACAGCCCCCACTTGGTCACCATGTTCCGCGCCAGGGAGGTAGCACGCATGATGTCGTTGGAAGCACCGGTGGTGACGCCCTCGAAGCCCAGGGTCATCTCTTCGGCGATACGGCCACCGAACAGCGAGCATATCTGGCTTTCCAAGGCTCGCTTGGACAGGCTGTAGCGATCTTCCTCGGGCAGGAACATGGTTACACCCAAGGCGCGGCCACGGGGAATGATGGAGACCTTGTAGACCGGATCATGCTCGGGCACCAGACGACCGACGATGGCATGACCGGCTTCGTGGTAAGCGGTGTTGCGCTTCTCCTTCTCGGACATGACCATGGTCTTGCGCTCGGCGCCCATCATGATCTTGTCCTTGGCCAGCTCGAACTCGCGCATGTCGACGATGCGCTTATTGGCACGAGCGGCGAACAGCGAGGCTTCGTTGACCAAGTTGGCGAGGTCCGCACCAGAGAATCCCGGAGTACCACGAGCAATGACGGCGGCGTCCACACGCTCGCCGACCGGCACCTTGCGCATGTGAACCTTGAGGATCTGCTCGCGACCACGAATGTCCGGCAGGCCGACCACCACTTGGCGGTCGAAACGACCGGGGCGCAGCAATGCCGGATCGAGGACGTCGGGACGGTTGGTGGCCGCGATGACGATGATGCCATCATTCATCTCGAAGCCGTCCATCTCGACCAGCAGTTGGTTCAGGGTCTGCTCACGCTCGTCGTGACCACCGCCCATACCGTTGCCACGATGGCGACCAACGGCGTCGATCTCGTCGATGAAGATGATGCAGGGGGCATGCTTCTTGGCCTGATCGAACATGTCACGGACCCGGCTGGCGCCGACACCGACGAACATCTCGACGAAATCCGAACCGGAAATGGTGAAGAAGGGTACCTTGGCCTCACCGGCGACGGCCTTGGCCAGCAGCGTCTTACCGGTACCGGGCGAGCCGACCATCAGGACGCCACGGGGAATTCGGCCACCCAGGCGCTGGAACTTGCCGGGATCGCGCAGGAATTCCACCAGCTCGGTGACCTCTTCCTTAGCCTCGTCGCAGCCGGCGACGTCAGCGAAGGTGGTCTTGACCTGATCTTCCGAAAGTAGCCGCGCCTTGCTCTTGCCGAAGCTCATGGGCCCACCACGACCGCCCGCGCCTCCCTGCATCTGGCGCATGAAGAACATGAACACCGCGATGATCACCAGGATCGGGAAGCTGGCAACCAGCAGTTGAGTCCAGATGCTCTGCTGTTCAGGCTGCTTGCCGGTGATGGTGACGTTGTTGTTGACCAGATCGCCGATCAGGCCATTGTCCTGGATCGCTGGACGTATGGTCTTGAAGGGATCGCCGTCACGATGCTTGCCAGTGATGACATAGCCATCCACGGTCACGCTCTGAATCTGCCCGTCCTTCACCTGCTGGATGAAGTCGGAGTAGTTGAGCGTCTGGGGTTCGTTGGGGCTGGAGAAGTTGTTCATCACGGTGACGAGCACCGCAGCGATGATCAGCCACAGGATCAGATTCTTTGCCATATCGTTCAATTGACTACCCTCTGCGCCGGTTTCGTGGGTAAACCGTTCGAAGCGAAACCGGCAGTGACCGGTAAGTTACTACACAAAGCCTGGCCCACGGCAGACATCGTCTGTAACGCTATATGAGTCTTCTGCCTTTGACTCTATGCCAAGGCAGATGTTGCGGCCATCAATTCTCTCAATCGCCCCTGAAATCGCGACCCAATAGAGACTGCTCGCGCGACCTGTGGCGTGTTTGGCCCACCGCATTCTGGCCAGTCATATGGGGGCGCCGCGAGAAATAACAAGGCCTGCCGGCGATCGTCGCGGCAGGCGCCCTTCTGCGCTAGCCTGACGCAGGAGGGACCGAAGTGCTCCTTTGGCTCTCGCGTGCCGGTTCGGGATCACGCCAGGGTAAGTTTTCGCGTATCGCTGGGCGGCACAGGACAGCTGGGATAAACTGTGCGGCTTTTATCTGGGGTGAATTATGGCGCTCAACAACGAGCACAAAAAGCGGTTCAAGGCGATTGGTCATCAACTCAAGCCGGTGGTCACCATCAGCGAGAACGGCCTGAGCGAAGGCGTGCTGGGTGAGCTCGACCGCGCCCTGAACGATCACGAACTGATCAAGATCAAGCTGGCCGTCACCGAGCGTGAAGACCGTCGTGCCCTGATCGACGAACTCTGTGCGTCGAGCAAGGCCGAGTTGGTGCAGGTGATCGGCAAGATGGCACTGATCTATCGAAAGGCGCGTGAACAGAACCGCAATCTGTCCAACGTGGTGCGCTATACCGTCTGAGCCCCAGGGGAGCGCCCGGGAACGGGCTGCAGTACCAGGATCAGACCACAGAGCAGCAAAACCACGTAGCCGGCCAGGGCGGTCGGTCCGCTCCACAAGCGCGCCAGCTCGTTTTGCAGGACTACGGCCAGCGCACTGGCCAGCAGCAGTTGGCCGCGCAGGTCACGCCAGAGGGCCGTGAAGCCCGCCCACCATACCAGCACCACAGCCTGGGTGAAGACGCCACCGGCCGCGGCGCTGAGCATCATGCGCAGCAATTCTTCGCGCCCGGACTGGATCAGTAGCGGCGCCCAGCCCGCCTGGGCGAGCGCCACCGGGATACAGAGGTGCAGGGCAACCAGTGGGCCGACCCAGAACACCTGGGCCAGCTGCCAGGCAGCGGCGAGCAGCCTGGCGAGCCAGCCTCCGGTGCGCCGATCAGACGTGGCGGACGGCGACAATTTCGTATTCGACATCGCCACCCGGGGTCTTCACCAGCACCACGTCCCCTTCTTCCTTGCCAATCAGGGCGCGGGCGATGGGCGAGCCCACCGACAGCTTGCCCTGCTTGATGTCCGCCTCGTCGTCACCCACGATCTGGTAGGTCACGGCTTCATCGGTTTCGGTGTTGGCGATCTCCACGGTGGTACCGAAGATCACCTTGCCGGTATGCGGCAAGGCGGTGACGTCGATCACCTGGGCGTTCTGCAGACGCCCTTCGATATCGCGGATGCGCGCCTCGACCATGCCCTGCTGTTCGCGGGCGGCGTGGTATTCGGCGTTTTCCTTGAGGTCACCCAGCTCGCGGGCTTCGGCGATGGCCTGGGTGATCTGCGGGCGCAGCTCGGTCTTGAGGTGCTTCAGCTCCTCTTCCAGGGCGCGGGCGCCCTGGACGGTCATGGGGTACTTGGTCATGCCTTAACTCCTGCATGCAGATCTTGCAGCCGGCGCACGGTCTTCTCGGCGCCGAATTTCAAAGCTTCGCAAATGGCCTGGCCGCCGGCAATGGTGGTTGTGCAGCAGAGCTTGTGCTGCAGCGCGTTGCGACGGATCGAGTAGGAATCGGCAATGGACTGCCGGCCTTCGGTGGTGTTGATGATCAGGGTGACTTCATCGTTCTTGATCATGTCGACCACATGAGGACGGCCTTCGGTCACCTTGTTCACGCGCCGCACCGGCAAGCCGGCGGCCTCGATCACCCGGGCGGTACCGGCGGTGGCGACCACCTCGAAGCCCAGACCGACTAGATCGCGGGCGACCTGCACGGCTTCGGGCTTGTCATCATCACGCACGCTGATGAAGGCGCAACCGGAGTTCGGCAGGATCTCGTTGGCACCCAGCTGGGCCTTGGCGAAGGCTTCGCCGAAGCTGTCGCCGACACCCATCACCTCGCCGGTGGACTTCATCTCCGGGCCGAGGATGGGGTCGACGCCCGGGAACTTGTTGAAGGGGAACACCGCTTCCTTGACGCTGAAGAACGGCGGGATGATTTCCTGGGTGAAGCCCACTTCGGCCAGGGTCTTGCCGGCCATGACGCGAGCGGCCACCTTGGCCAGGGACTCGCCGATGCACTTGGAGACGAAGGGTACGGTCCGGGAGGCGCGCGGGTTGACCTCGATGACGTAGATATCTTCACCCTGCACGGCCATCTGCACGTTCATCAGACCGATCACGCCGAGTTCCAGGGCCATCTTCTTGACCTGCTCGCGGATCTCGTCCTGGATGTGCTTGGGCAGCGAATAGGGCGGCAGCGAGCAGGCGGAGTCACCGGAGTGCACGCCGGCCTGTTCGATGTGCTGCATGATGGCGCCGATCACCACGGTCTGGCCGTCGCACACCGCATCCACGTCCACCTCGATGGCGCAGTTGAGGAAGTGGTCGAGCAGCACCGGGCTGTCGTTGGACACCTTCACGGCTTCGCGCATGTAGCGCTTGAGTTCTTCTTCCTGGTAGACGATTTCCATCGCCCGGCCGCCCAGCACGTAGGACGGACGGACCACCATCGGGTAGCCGATGTTCTTCGACAGGGCCAGGGCTTCGTCTTCGCTGCGCGCAGTGGCGTTGGCCGGCTGGCGCAGGTTCAGGCGCTGCACCATCTGCTGGAAGCGCTCGCGGTCTTCGGCGCGGTCGATGGCGTCGGGGCTGGTGCCGATGATGGGCACACCGGCTTCTTCCAGGGCGCGGCAGAGCTTGAGCGGGGTCTGGCCGCCGTACTGGACGATGACGCCCTTGGGCTGCTCGACGCGGACGATCTCAAGTACGTCCTCCAGGGTCACCGGCTCGAAGAACAGGCGATCGGAGGTGTCGTAGTCGGTGGAGACGGTCTCGGGGTTGCAGTTGACCATGATGGTCTCGTAGCCGTCTTCACGCATGGCCAGGGCCGCGTGCACGCAGCAGTAGTCGAACTCGATGCCCTGGCCGATACGGTTGGGACCACCGCCGAGGATCATGATCTTGTCGCGACCGCTGGGCTTGGCCTCGCACTCTTCCTCGTAGGTGGAGTAGAGGTAGGCGGTGTCGGTGGCGAACTCGGCGGCGCAGGTGTCCACCCGCTTGTACACCGGCAGCACCTTGAGCTTGTGGCGATGGGCACGCAGGTTCTTCTCGGTGACGCCGAGCAGCTTGGCCAGGCGCGCATCGGAGAAGCCCTTGCGCTTGAGCTTGCGCATCAGGTCGTAGTCGAGATCGGCCAGACCCAGGGTCTTGATGCGCTCCTCGTCCTTGATCAGGTCTTCAATCTGCACCAGGAACCAGGGGTCGATACGGGTCAGCTCGAAGACCTTGTCCAGGCTGTAGCCCTGGCGGAAGGCGTCACCGATGTACCAGATGCGATCGGCGCCCGGCACGGTCAGCTCGCGCTTGAGGGTGCCGTCGGCTTCGGGATCGGCCGGATCCAACTTGGGATCGAAGCCGACCACGCCGACTTCCAGGCCGCGCAGGGCTTTCTGCAGGGATTCCTGGAAGGTGCGACCGATGGACATGACCTCGCCCACGGACTTCATCTGGGTGGTCAGACGGGCATCGGCCTTGGGGAATTTCTCGAAGGCGAAGCGCGGGATCTTGGTGACCACGTAGTCGATGGCCGGCTCGAAGGAGGCCGGGGTGCGACCGCCGGTGATGTCGTTCTGCAGCTCGTCCAGGGTGTAGCCGACGGCCAGCTTGGCGGCGATCTTGGCGATGGGGAAGCCGGTGGCCTTGGACGCCAGGGCCGACGAACGCGATACCCGCGGGTTCATCTCGATCACCACCATACGGCCGGTGTTCGGGCAGATGCCGAACTGGACGTTGGAGCCGCCGGTCTCGACGCCGATCTCACGCAGCACCGCCAGGGAGGCGTTGCGCATGATCTGGTATTCCTTGTCGGTCAGCGTCTGGGCCGGAGCCACGGTGATGGAGTCACCAGTGTGCACGCCCATGGGATCGAAGTTCTCGATGGAGCAGACGATGATGCAGTTGTCCTTCTTGTCACGGACCACCTCCATCTCGTATTCCTTCCAGCCGATCAGGGATTCGTCGATCAGCAGCTCGTTGGTCGGCGATAGGTCCAGACCACGGGTACAGATTTCCTCGAACTCTTCACGGTTGTAGGCGATGCCGCCACCGGTGCCGCCCATGGTGAAGGACGGACGGATGATGCAGGGGAAGCCGACCTTCTCCAGCACGCCATAGGCTTCTTCCATGGTGTGGGCGATGCCCGAGACCGGGCAGGCCAGGCCGATGTCCTTCATGGCCTTGTCGAAGCGCGAGCGGTCCTCGGCCTTGTCGATGGTGTCGGCATTGGCACCGATCATCTCGACGCCGAATTTCTCCAGCACGCCATGACGTTCCAGATCCAGGGCGCAGTTCAGCGCGGTCTGGCCGCCCATGGTCGGCAGCAGGGCGTCGGGGCGCTCCTTCTCGATGATCTTGGCCACGGTGGCCCACTTGATCGGCTCGATGTAGGTGGCGTCGGCCATAGCCGGATCGGTCATGATGGTGGCCGGGTTGGAGTTCACCAGGATGACGCGGAAGCCTTCCTCGCGCAGGGCCTTGCAGGCCTGGGCGCCGGAATAGTCGAACTCGCAGGCCTGGCCGATGACGATGGGGCCGGCCCCGAGGATCAGGATGCTCTTGATGTCTGTACGCTTAGGCATGGGCTTCTCGAATGCAGGTAATCAGGTCAGGGTCGCGGTGGCCAACTTCACACCGAACCCCACGAACAGGGCGCCGACGCCACCGGTGGCGCTTGCGCTGAGGCGACGCCGCTGACGGAACCAGGCCGCCAGGCGCACACCACAGAAAATCAGGAACGACAGGTAGCAGAAGCTGATCGCTTCCAGTACCGCGCCCAACACCAGAAAGGACAGCGCCGGATGGGCATAACCGGGGTCCACGAACTGGATGAAGAAGGAGACGAAGAACAGGATCGCCTTCGGGTTCGACAGGCTCAGCAGCAGCGCCTTGCGGAACGGCTGGTGGACGTCTTCGCGCAGGGTCGCCTCGGCCTGGCCCTGAGCCGGGCTGCGCCAGGACTTGAGTCCGCCACGCAGCATGCTCCAGCCGAGGTAGAACAGGTAGGCCGCGCCCAGATACTTGAGGATCTGGAAGAACAGCGGCTCCGCCTTGAGCAGCGATGCCACACCCAGGGCCGAAAGCAGCATCAGCACGGCATCACCGAGAAACACGGCCGAGGCCGCCTGGTAGCCGCTGCGAATGCCGCGCTGAGCGCTGGTGGCGAGCACGAAGAAGGAGTTGGGTCCGGGCAACAGGATGACGAACAGGGTCCCGACCACGTAGGTCCAGAAGTCGATGACACCCAGATTCGCCAGCATGAGCCTTACCCTCCTCCCGTCTTAGCGGCGCGCCGCCATGGCCTGGATGAACTTGTCGAACAGCGGCGCCACGTCGTGCGGACCGGGGCTCGCCTCGGGGTGACCCTGGAAGCTGAAGGCGACCTTGTCGGTGCGCTCGATGCCCTGCAGGGTGCCGTCGAACAGCGACTTGTGGGTGGCACGTACGTTGGCCGGCAGGCTGGCCTCGTCCACGGCGAAACCATGGTTCTGGCTGGTGATCATCACCACGCCACTGTCGAGATCCTGCACCGGATGGTTGGCGCCGTGGTGACCATTGGGCATCTTCACCGTCTTGGCGCCGGAAGCCAGCGCCAGCAGCTGATGGCCCAGGCAGATGCCGAATACCGGGATCTCGGTTTCCAGGACGTCCTGAATGGCCTTGATGGCATAGTCGCAGGGCTCGGGATCGCCCGGGCCGTTGGCCAGGAAGATGCCGTCGGGTTGCAGCGCTAGAGCTTCGCTGGCCGGGGTCTGGGCCGGCAGCACGGTGATGCGGCAGCCACGGGCTACCAGCATGCGCAGGATGTTCAGCTTGACGCCGTAGTCGAAGGCCACCACGTGATAGGGCAGCTGTTCGGCCGGGATCTCGGCATGGCTGTCGGTCTCCAGCGACCAGACGCTGGAACGCCACTCGTAGCGTTCCTTGACGCTGACTTCCTTGGCCAGGTCCATGCCCTTGAGGCCGGGGAAGGCGCGCGCCAGTTCCAAGGCGCGCTCTTCGGTGGCGTCCGCGCCAGTGAGGATGCAGCCATCCTGGGCGCCCTTCTCGCGGAGGATGCGGGTCAGGCGACGGGTATCGATGCCGGCGATGGCGATGGTGCCGTTTTCCTGGAGGTACTCCGGCAGCGACTGCTTGTTGCGCCAGTTACTGGCCAGCAGCGGCAGATCGCGGATGATCAGCCCGGCGGCCCAGACCTGGGCGGCCTCGCCATCCTGCGGCGTGGTGCCGGTGTTGCCGATGTGCGGATAGGTCAGGGTGACGATCTGCTTCGCATAGGAAGGATCGGTCAGGATTTCCTGGTAGCCGGTCATGGCGGTGTTGAACACCACTTCGCCGACCGTGTGGCCGTCGGCACCGATGGATTCACCGCGAAAGATGCTGCCATCGGCAAGTGCGAGTATGGCTGGCTTAGTCAAGAAGACCTCCGAAAATCAAGCCTTGGCGGGCAAACGCAGGGTGCAAAAAAACGGGATGACATCTCGAAGAGTCATCCCGTTTTAATGTTGTGATTTCATTCTGCGCTAGCTTTTAGTGGATACACTAAAGCTGCATTGTACACGAATTGATCACGACTGGCACCCCTGCAGGCCGATCAGCGCAACTCCAACACGTCCTGCATGTCATATAGCGCCGGCTGTTTGTCCTTGAGCCATAGCGCCGCACGGACCGCGCCCTTGGCGAAGGTCATGCGACTGGAGGCCTTGTGGGTGATCTCCACGCGTTCACCTTCGCTGGCGAACAGCACGGTGTGATCGCCCACCACGTCGCCGGCCCGCACGGTGGCGAAGCCGATGGTCTGGCGATCACGGGCACCGGTCTGGCCTTCGCGACCATAGACGGCCACCTCTTCCAGGTCACGACCCAGAGCCTGGGCGACGACCTCACCCATGCGCAGGGCGGTACCGGACGGGGCATCGACCTTGTGTCTGTGGTGCGCCTCGATGATCTCGATGTCGACCTCGTCACCCAGCACCCGGGCGGCGGTATCCAGCAGCTTGAGGCATAGATTGACGCCCACGCTGAAGTTGGCGGCGAAGACGATGGGGATTTCCTTGCTCGCTTCCAACAGGGTCAGCTTCTGCTCGGCGGTGAAGCCGGTGGTACCGATGACCATGGCCTTCTTCGCCTTGCGGCAGAGCGCCAGGTTCTGCAGGGTCACGTTAGGGTGAGTGAAGTCGATGAGGACATCAAAATCATCCAGCACGCGTGCCAGATCGCCTGACAGCATCACCCCATTGCGGCCGATGCCCGCGAGTTCGCCCGCATCGGCACCGACCAGGCTACTCTCTGGCCGATCCACTGCAGCGGTCAGGCCGGCGGCGCCCTGGGTCTGCTGGACCGCTTCGATCAGGGTCTTGCCCATGCGCCCCGCGGCGCCCATTACAGCTATACGTCGCATCATCAGCTCCAGGCTGCTGGCCGGGCGCCGCCTGACGACGACGCCCAAGCCGGGTTAGAGGTCGTCGAAGAAGCGCTTCATGCCGTCGAACCAGCCACTGGCCCGGGGCGAATGGGAGCTGTCGCTCTGCAGGGTGTTGCGGAACTCCTCGAGCAGCTCGCGCTGGCGACGGCTCAGGTTGACCGGCGTCTCCACCACTACCTTGCACATCAGGTCACCGGCACCACCGCCACGCACGGGCGTCACGCCCTTGCCGCGCAGGCGGAACATCTTGCCGGTCTGGGTGCCCTCGGGGATCTTCAGCTTGACCCGGCCATCCAGGGTCGGCACTTCCAGCTCGCCACCCAGGGCGGCGTCGGTGAAGTTGATCGGTACTTCGCAGTAGAGGTGCTTGCCGTCACGCTGGAAGATCGAGTGCTCGCGCACGTTGACCACCACGTAGAGATCGCCGCTGGGACCGCCCAGGGTGCCGGCCTCGCCCTCGCCACTCAGGCGGATGCGGTCGCCGGTATCGACGCCAGCGGGCACCTTGACCGACAGGGTCTTCTGTTCTTCCACGCGGCCCTGGCCATGGCAGGCCGTGCAGGGCTCGGGGATGATCTTGCCGCTGCCGTGGCAGCGCGGGCAGGTCTGCTGTACCGAGAAGAATCCCTGCTGCATGCGCACCTGGCCGATGCCACCGCAGGTGGGACAGGTGGATGCCGAGGTACCCGGCTTGGCGCCATTGCCGTCGCAGACCTTGCACTCGACCAGGGTGGGCACGCGGATGGTGACCGTGGTCCCGCGCACCGCCTCTTCCAGATCCAGGTCCAGGGTGTAGCGCAGATCGGCGCCACGCTGCGGACCGCCCCGGCCACCGGCGCCGCCGCGCCCGCCGAAGAAGTCGCTGAAGACGTCGCCGAAGATGTCGGAGAAGCTCGCGCCGCCGGCCGCACCACCGAAACCACCGCCACCCATGCTCGGGTCGACGCCAGCATGGCCGTACTGGTCATAGGCCGAGCGCTTGCCCGCATCGGACAGCACTTCGTAGGCCTCGGCGGCCTCCTTGAACTGCTCTTCGGCAGCCGCGTCCCCGGGATTGCGGTCCGGGTGGTACTTCATCGCCAGGCGTCGATAGGCCTTCTTGAGCTCGGCTTCGCTGGCGCCGCGCTCGACCCCGAGCACCTCATAGTAATCACGTTTGGCCATAGACTTTCTGCACCTTAAATTTTCTCACCCTCCAGACACGCCAACGCGGGAGCAGGCTCCCGCGTGGCGGATCCGACGGGCCGAAGCCCGTCAGGTGCGGTAAGCACGGAGCTTACTTGTTGTCCTTCACTTCCTCGAACTCGGCATCGACCACGTCGTCGCCGGGCTTCTTGGCTTCACCGTCCGCCTTGGCCGAGGCGCCTTCGGCACCGGCAGCGCCCTGCTCGGAGTAGAGCTTCTGGGCTAGCGGCGCGGAGGCTTGGGACAGGGCGTTCATCTTGGCTTCGATGGCGTCCTTGTCATCGCCACGTACGGCGGTTTCCAGTTCGCCGATGGCCTTCTCGATGGCGCTCTTCTCTTCGGCCGTGGCCTTGTCGCCCGCCTCGGTCAGCATCTTGCGGGTACCGTGCACCAGGGCATCACCCTGGTTGCGGGCCGCGGCCAGTTCTTCGAACTTGCGATCCTCGTCGGCATTGGCCTCGGCGTCACGCACCATCTGCTGAATCTCCTCCTCGGACAGACCGGAGGACGCCTTGATGACGATGGACTGCTGCTTGCCGGTGGCCTTGTCCTTGGCGGACACGTTGAGGATACCGTTGGCATCGATGTCGAAGGTCACCTCGATCTGCGGTACGCCACGCGGCGCCGGCGGGATCTCGGCCAGGTCGAACTTGCCCAGCGACTTGTTCTGCGCGGCCTGCTTGCGCTCGCCCTGCAGCACATGGATGGTCACGGCGCCCTGGTTGTCGTCGGCGGTGGAGAACACCTGCGACTTCTTGGTCGGGATGGTGGTGTTCTTCTCGATCAGCGCGGTCATCACGCCGCCCATGGTCTCGATGCCCAGGGTCAGCGGGGTGACGTCCAGCAGCAGCACGTCCTTGACGTCACCGGCCAGCACGGCGCCCTGGATGGCAGCACCGATGGCGACGGCTTCGTCCGGGTTGACGTCCTTGCGCGCTTCCTTGCCAAAGAAGTCGGCCACACGCTTCTGCACCAGCGGCATGCGGGTCTGACCGCCCACCAGGATGACTTCGTGGATGTCGGAAACATCCAGGCCGGAGTCCTTCAGGGCGGTACGGCACGGCTCGATGGTGCGCTCGACCAGCTCTTCCACCAGGGACTCCAGCTTGGCGCGGGAGACCTTGACGTTCAGGTGCTTGGGACCACTGGCATCGGCGGTGATGTATGGCAGATTGACGTCGGTCTGGGTGGCCGAGGACAGCTCGATCTTGGCCTTTTCCGCAGCTTCCTTCAGGCGCTGCATGGCCAGCGGGTCACCCTTGAGGTTCATGCCGCTTTCTTTCTTGAATTCCTCGACGAGGTAGTCGATCAGACGGATGTCGAAGTCTTCACCACCCAGGAAGGTATCGCCGTTGGTGGCCAGCACCTCGAACTGATGCTCACCATCAACCTCGGCGATCTCGATGACCGAGACGTCGAAGGTACCGCCACCCAGGTCATAGACGATCACGGTGTGGTCGCCCTTGGCCTTGTCCAGACCATAGGCCAGAGCCGCGGCGGTCGGTTCGTTGATGATGCGCTTGACGTCCAGACCGGCGATGCGACCGGCATCCTTGGTGGCCTGGCGCTGGCTGTCGTTGAAGTAGGCCGGTACGGTGATGACCGCTTCGGTCACGGCCTCGCCCAGGTAGTCCTCGGCGGTCTTCTTCATCTTCTTCAGGACTTCGGCAGAGACCTGCGGCGGCGCCATCTTCTGGCCCTTGGCCTCGACCCAGGCGTCACCGTTGTCTGCCTTGACGATCTTGTAGGGGACCATCTGGATGTCTTTCTGCACGACGTTTTCTTCGTAACGCCGACCGATCAGGCGCTTGACCGCGTACAGGGTGTTCTGCGGGTTGGTCACCGCCTGGCGCTTGGCCGGCTGGCCGACCAGGGTCTCGCCATCGTTGGTGTAAGCGATGATGGACGGCGTGGTACGGGTGCCTTCGGCGTTTTCCAGTACCTTGACGTTGCCGTTTTCGAGGATCGCGACGCAGGAGTTGGTGGTCCCCAGGTCGATACCGATAATCTTGCCCATGTAATCTTCTCCAGAAATCTCAGATTCCGCGCGGCCCACTCAGGGGGCCTTTGATGTTCGCTTGCCTACCAGATGGGGCCGAGCGACAGAATTTCAAGCCTTTTCGTCGATGCTCGGCTGCTGCGCTGCAGGGGCCTTGCTGACTACCACCATCGCCGGCCGCAGCAGGCGACCGTTGAGCAAATAACCCTTCTGGAACACCTTGAGTACGCTGCCCGGCTCGGCGGTGGCGCTCTCTTCCATGGCCATGGCCTGGTGGTGTTCGGGATTGAAGGGCGCGCCGTGGGGATCGACGGCCTCGACCTGATAGCGCTTGAGGGTGTCCTGCAGCATTTTCAGGGTCAGTTCCATGCCTTCACGCATGGGCTTGAGGGTCTCGTCCGCGGCATTGGACAGCTCCAGGCCGCGCTCCAGGCTGTCGAGCACCGGCAGCAGATCGCCGGCGAATTTCTCCAGGGCGAACTTGTGCGCCTTCTCCACGTCCTGCTCGGCACGGCGACGCACGTTTTGCAGTTCGGCGACGCTGCGCAGCGACTGGTCCTGGGCAGCGGCCAGTTGCTCTTCGAGCGTGGCGACGCGCGCAGTCAGGTCTTCGTGCGGGGCATCGCCCTGGGCCTCGTGCTCGGGGATCTGGGAGTTCTGTTCGTCGGCCATGGGGTCCTCCTGTAGATAATGCCGGTGGGCGCGCCCTCTAATGGACGACGCCTTGATCGATGGCGCCTATATGGGGCCACCGGCCGACGCTTCAAGAGCTGTATGGATTGCCAGTGCTCGATAGGCACTGTATAAACAACCAGAAAATCGCCCTCGGAGATCGTCGCATGCTGGTGCACCTGTCCGTCCGCAACTACGCCATTGTCGAACACCTCGACCTCGACCTCGAGCGCGGCATGACCGTGATCACCGGCGAAACCGGCGCCGGCAAGTCCATCATGCTCGACGCCCTCGGCCTGACCCTGGGCGATCGCGCCGACAGCGACGCGGTCAGGCCCGGCGCCGACAAGGCCGACGTCCTGGCCAGCTTCGACATCGCCGACATACCCGAAGCCCGCCAATGGCTCGCTGAACGCGATCTGGAGCAAGATGGCCCCTGCCTACTGCGCCGCGTCATCACCCGCGAAGGGCGTTCGCGCGGCTACATCAACGGCTCGCCCTGCCCGCTGGCCGATCTCAAGACCCTGGGTGGCCTGCTGATCGACATCCACAGTCAGCACGAACATCAGTCGCTGCTGGGTCTCGATACCCACCGCCGACTGCTGGACGAATACGCTGGTGCCGGCGAACTGGTTCGCCAGGTCCAGCTCGCCGCTCAGCGCTGGCGTCAGGTGCGCCAGACCCTGGAACGTCTGACCCGCAATGGCGACGAACAGCGCGCCCGCCACCAGCTGCTGAGCTACCAACTCGAAGAACTCGACAATCTCGCCCTGGCCGAAGGCGAACTCCAGGCGTTGGAGCAGGAGCAGAGCGACCTGGCGAGTGCCGAGCACATCCTGCTGGCCTGCCGCCAGGCCATGGACCTCTGTACCGAAAACGAACAAGGCAACGCCCTTTCCGCGCTGAACGCCAGCGTGGCTCGGCTGACTGCCTTCGATCGCCCGCCAGCGCAGATCGAGGAGGCCAGTAACCTGCTCGCCTCCGCCCAGATCCAGATCGAGGAGGCGATGAACGAACTCAATCGCTTCGTCGACCATTTCGAAGCTGACCCCGAGCGCCAGCAAGCTGTGCAGGAGCGCCTGGACAGCGTGTATAGCCTGGCGCGCAAGCACCGCGTTCAGCCCGAAGGCCTGCTGGAGCTGCACGAGCAGCTCCGTAACGAATTGCAGTCCCTGGATGCCGACGACGTCGCCCTGGAACGCCTGCAGGAAGAACTGGCCGCCTTCGAGCGCCACTATCAGGAGAAGGCTGGTGAACTGAGCCGTCTGCGTGAGCAGCGCGCTCCGGAGCTCGCTGCTGCGGTAGAGACCGAAATGCAGCGCCTGGGCATGCCCGGGGGTCGCTTCAGCATCACCCTCACCCCAGGTGCCTCTGGTGAACCTCAGCCGCTGGGCAACGAAGGCATCGAATTCCGCGTCAGTGCCAACCCCGGGCAACCGTTGCGCCCGCTGGCCAAGGTGGCGTCCGGCGGTGAGCTGTCGCGCATCAGCCTGGCGATCCAGGTCATCACCGCCCAGACCTCACGCACGCCCACGCTGGTCTTCGACGAAGTGGACGTTGGTATCGGTGGCCCGACCGCCGAGGTCGTCGGTCAGTTGCTGCGGCAACTGGGCGAGCGGGGTCAGGTGCTGACGGTGACCCACCTGCCCCAAGTCGCCGCCCAAGGGCATCAGCACCTGTTCGTGCACAAGGAACGCGGTACCGACGAGACGCGCACCGCCGTTGCCAAACTCGACCGCGCACGGCGCGTGGAAGAGGTGGCGCGCATGCTGGGTGGCGTCGACCTGACCCGCGAATCCCTAGCCCACGCTCGCAAGCTGGTGGTCAGCCGCTAGAAGCAGGCAGCCACCAGACACGAAAAAGGCGACTCAGAGGTCGCCTTTTTCGTGTCTGGATCTTCACTTGCGCTGGCGGATGTACAGCACCAGGTTGTGGTCGACCAGCTCGAAACCGTGCTCTTCGACGATCTCACGCTGACGCTTCTCGATGGACGCGTCGGTGAACTCGATGACTTCACCGGTATCCACGTCCACCATGTGATCGTGGTGCCCGGTATCAGCCAGCTCGAACACGGCATGGCCACCATCGAAATTGTGGCGCACCACCAGACCAGCGGCCTCGAACTGCGTGAGGACACGGTAGACCGTCGCCAGACCCACGTCTTCGCCGGCCTCCATCAGCGCCTTGTAAACGTCTTCAGCGCTCATGTGGCGTTGCTCTGCAGTGTCCAGCATCTGCAATATCTTGACGCGCGGCAGGGTCACTTTCAGACCCGCTTTGCGGAGTTCGTTGTTCTCTACCATGCTCTTTCTCGGTGCCGAGTGCTTTCGCAGCTCTCGGGAATACGGGTATGATCGGGGCTTCGTTGCCCAGCAAGATAGTGGAAGTCTCCCACCGATGCAAAACCTCAAGCAAACGCTGACCGGGCTCTCTCTGATCAGCCTAGCCATGCTCGCCGGCTGCTCTCTGCCGGGGGTTTACAAGATCGACATCCAACAGGGCAACGTCGTCACCCAGGACATGATAGACCAGTTGCGCCCTGGAATGACCCGGCAGCAAGTCCGGTTTATCATGGGTACGCCGCTGATCCAAGACACCTTCCATCCCAATCGCTGGGATTACCTCTATAGCATGCAGGCGGCTGGTGGCCAGCGTAAGCAGGAGCGTGTCAGCCTGGTGTTCAACGGCAATAACCAGTTGAGTGGACTCTCCGGCGACTTCATGCCTGGCGCCAGCCGTGAACAGCGGATCATGGGTACCGACAGCGGTACGAGCGTGGAAACCGCCGCCCCCGCCGAGCCCGCAGCACCTACCGCTGCTCCCGAGACCCCGGCTGCTCCCGGCTCGACCGAAGACACCATCCAGAAAGAGATCGACAGTGCTCGCCCGGCAGCCGTGCCGACCCCCGAGCGCATCCGTACCGACGCACAATGATCCTCGACTAAAGGCCAGCCTTCAGCCTGGCCTTTTCCGCGCGCCGCTTGCGACTCTCCTTGGGATCCGCGAGCAGCGGCCGATAGATCTCGACACGATCCCCTTGCGCCAGCTTGCGCTCAGCTGGCCTGGCAACCAGTTTGCCAAATATGCCGACCTTATAGTTCTCACGCTGCGTGGGCGCCAGGTGCTCGAGCAACCCCGAATGCACTACCGCCTGCTCGGCAGTAGCGCCTTCCCTCAGTTGCAGGCTCAGCAGCCATTGCCGCTCCGGTAGCGCCAGAGCCACTTCGATGGCGAGGCTGTCAGCCATACAGGGCTCGGGCACGCTGGCAAAAGGCATCCACCATGGTGTTGGCTGCCTGATTGAACAACGGCCCGAGGGTCGCCCGGACGATGGCGCTGTCATATTCGAAGGAAAGATCCAGGGATATTTTGCAGGCCTTGTCGCCTAGCGCCTTAAAGGACCAGACGCCATGAAGCTGCTTGAAAGGTCCTTTTTCGAGGTCCATGGTGACGGACTCGTTCGGCACCAGGGTATTGCGGGTCACGAACTGCTGGCTAAGGCCGCCCTTGGCCACGGTCAAACCGGCACGCATCTGCCTTTCATCCTGCTCCAGGATCTGCGCGGACGAGCACCACGGCAGGAATTCCGGATAGCGGGCCACGTCATTGACCAGCGCATAGAGCGCCGAAGCAGGATAGGGCAGCAACGCCGAACGTTGGATGTGCGTGGTCATCGTAACCTCGTAGAATAGCGAATATCGGTGTCGGACCTTGAATTCGAGGGCGGCGCACGCATTTTACTCCCGCACCAGCCTGCCGTAGCCCAAAGCCGCGGTATTGTCCGTGTTTGCTCATACCCGCTCAAGCGCGTGGCGACATTTCCCCTGACACGCTGTACCCTGGAATCATGGCCAAGCAAAAGAAAGTCTCCCCCGGCAGCATCGCGCAGAATAAAAAAGCGCTACACGAATATTTCATCGACACCCGTTTCGAAGCCGGTGTTTCCCTGGCAGGTTGGGAGGTCAAGAGCCTGAGAGCCGGCAAGGCGCAGCTGACCGACAGCTACGTGCTGCTCAAGGACGGTGAAGCCTGGCTGCTGGGCAGCCACATCACCCCGCTGCAGACCGCCAGTACCCACGTCATCGCCGACCCGACGCGGACTCGCAAATTGCTGTTGAACAAGCGCGAGCTGGGCAAGCTGTTCGGCTCCGTGCAGCAGAAGGGCTATGCCTGCGTGGCCTTGTCGCTCTACTGGAAGAAGCATCTGGTCAAGTGCGAGATCGCCTTGGCCAAGGGCAAGAAGGAATTCGACAAGCGCGCCACCGAGCGCGAGCGCGACTCTGATCGTGAGATCCAGCGCGCTATCCGCAAGGATGCCAAGTAACCGAAGCCGCCGAAAAACGTTTCGTCGACAATGACTTGCGTAGGGCGGCCGGAGTTTCTATAGTGAACGACCAGCAAGTTTTGGGGGCGATTAGGATTCGACGCCGGTAACGAAACTTGAGGGGCATGCCGAGCTGGTAGCAGAACTCGTAAATTCGCTGCTGCAAACTTATAGTTGCCAACGACGACAACTACGCTCTAGCTGCTTAATGCGGCTAGCAGTCGCTAGGGGATGCCTGTAAACCCGAAACGACTGTCAGATAGAACAGGATCGCCGCCAAGTTCGCTGTAGACGTAACGGCTAAAACTTATACAGCTCGCCCAAAGCACCCTGCCCGTCGGGCCGCAATGGGTTAACTCAGTAGACAGGGCTAAGCATGTAGAACCGATAGCGGAGAGCTGGCGGACGGGGGTTCAAATCCCCCCGCCTCCACCAAAACGAAAGGGCAGCCACTGGCTGCCCTTTTTCTTTGTCCGGCGATCGAGCCCCTTAGAACGGGATGTCGTCGTCGAAGCTATCGTAGTCCTGCTGCGCCGGCTGCTGTTGCGGCTTGGGCTGCTGCTGGGGACGACTATTGCTGCTGCCGCCATTGTCGTACTGCGGCGCCGAATGCTGCGGACGGGGTGCACGCTGCTGCTGGGGCGCCGGCGCGCTCTGGTTGTATTCGTCGTTGCCACCGGCATTGCCACCCCGGCCGCCCAGCAGCTGCATGTTGCCGTTGATGTCGACCACGATTTCGGTGGTGTAACGATCCTGACCGTCCTGCCCCTGCCACTTGCGCGTACGCAACGAGCCCTCGACGTAGACCTGGGAACCCTTGCGGATGTATTCGCCCGCGATCTCGGCCAGGCGACCAAAGAACACCACGCGGTGCCATTCGGTACGGTCCTGCTGCTGGCCGGTCTGCTTATCCTTCCAGCTCTCGCTGGTGGCGAGGGTGACATTGGTCACCGCATTGCCATTGGGCATGTAACGGGTTTCGGGATCGGCGCCGGCATTGCCGACGAGGATGACTTTGTTGACGCCACGGGCCATATGAATCTCCTGATGAGACTGGCGATCAAGCGGCGACTGGCGTTTGGCTTACCAGTCGCTCCAGTTGCGCTCGATCGACGATTTTAGTATCGATCTTGATATAGACGGCTTGCTCTTCCGCCACCACCACCGCATCGGTCACTCCGGCTAGGGCCAACAGGCGTTCGACCAGTCCCTGGTCGTTGACTAGCGCGGGCGTGACAGGCAATCGCAGGCTGGTGACATAGGGCGGTTCACGCATCGTACCAGCAATCACCGCCCACCCCAGGCAAAGCGCAGCACAACCCAGGAAGACAGTAGACAGGCCACCATGCTGGAACAGCCAGCCGCCCAGGATACCGCCCAATGCGGAGCCAAGGAACTGACTGGTGGAATAGATCCCCATGGCGGTGCCCTTGCCACCTGCCGGTGCCACCTTGCTTACCAGCGAAGGCAGCGAGGCTTCCAGCAAATTGAAGGCGGTGAAGAAGACCACGATGCCGATGACCAAGGCCACGAGGCTGTTGCTGAAGAAAAAGAAGTACAGCTCGCACAGCACCAGCACGCTGATGGCCCCCACCAGCACACGCTTCATGCGCCGCTTCTTTTCACCATAGATGATGAAGGGGACCATGGCGAAAAAGCCGACCACCAGCGCCGTAAGATAGACCCACCAGTGCTCTTCCTTGGGCAGTCCCGCACGCTCGGCAAGAGCGAGCGGCAGTACGACAAAGCTCGCCATCAGCACAGCGTGCAGCGACAGGATGCCGAAGTCCAGCCGTAGCAGGTCACGGTTGCGCAGGGTCGCCCCCAGCGCCTGGCGCGCCAGGTTCGACTCCCGATGCGAGAAGGGCGACGCATGGCGCGGAACCAGGAACATCACTATGACCAGGCCGACCAGGGCCAGGCCACAGGTCGCCCAGAACAGGCCGGAGAGACCATAGCCGCGGGTCAGCAGCGGTCCGGCCACCATCGCCACGGCGAAGGACACCCCGATGCTCATGCCGATGGTCGCCATGGCCTTGGTCCTGTGCTGCTCACGCGTCAGGTCCGACAGCAACGCCATGATCGCCGCGGAGATAGCTCCGCCACCCTGTACGATACGACCGGCGATGACCCCCCAGATGGAGTGGGCATTGGCGGCGATGGCGGCACCAAGGGCGAACACCAGCAGTCCACCTATGATGATGGGGCGCCGGCCGATGCGATCGGAAAGCGTCCCCAGGGGAATTTGCAAGACCGCTTGGGTCAAACCATAGGCACCGATGGCGAGGCCGATGAGTGCCGGAGTGGCATCCGCCAGCTCCTGACCATAGGTAGCCAGGACCGGGAGCACCATGAACATACCGAGCATACGAAAGGCGAAGACCAGGGCCAGCCCCAGGGCGGCACGGCGCTCAACGCCGTTCATGGCTTCGCTGCGCTTGTCGAGCATTGATAATCCTCTCGTCGGCGACAAGTTTTTGTGTCGCCACACAGCTTTAAAACAGTCGTGACAATGACCATTTAGGGAGGAAGCGGTGAAGATAGCCGAGCGCTCGTCCGAACATTCCCGACCGCCAGGACCACGAACGCCCGATCACCGCTGTCGGGCCAGCAATTTTACCAGTCTTGACCCCTCTCTCACAGGCGCGGCAGATAGCCGCAGCCTGAGACGAGACCTCTTTCCTATTGAAGCGCCGCCAAAACGAGGCAGAAGTCTACGTGGATAAAATCCTCATCCGTGGGGCCCGCACCCATAATCTGAAGAACATCGACCTTACCCTCCCCCGGGACAAGCTCATCGTCATCACCGGACTGTCCGGTTCCGGCAAGTCCTCCTTGGCTTTCGATACCCTTTACGCCGAAGGCCAGCGTCGCTATGTGGAATCCCTGTCGGCCTATGCCCGCCAATTCCTCTCGATGATGGAAAAGCCTGACGTGGACACCATCGAAGGTCTGTCCCCGGCGATTTCCATCGAACAGAAGTCTACCTCGCACAACCCGCGCTCCACGGTCGGGACCATCACCGAGATCTACGACTACCTGCGCCTGCTCTATGCCCGGGTCGGCACGCCGCGCTGCCCGGAACATGACGTGCCCCTGGAAGCCCAGACAGTCAGCCAGATGGTCGACCAGGTGCTGGCCATGCCAGAGGGCCAGCGGCTGATGCTGCTCGCCCCTATCGTGCGCGAGCGCAAAGGTGAGCATCTGTCAGTCTTCGACGAGCTACGTGCCCAGGGCTTCGTGCGCGTGCGCGTCAATGGCCGCCTGCACGAGATGGACGAACTACCCAAGCTCGACAAGCAGAAGAAGCACACCATTGAAGTGGTAGTGGATAGATTCAAGGTTCGGGAAGACCTCCAGCAGCGCCTGGCGGAGTCCTTCGAGACCGCCCTGAAGCTGGCCGACGACATCGCCATCATCGCGCCCATGGAGGGCGAGAACGGCGAGGAGATCGTCTTCTCCGCGCGCTTCGCCTGCCCGGTCTGCGGCTTCTCCATCGGAGAGCTCGAACCCAAGCTGTTCTCCTTCAACAACCCGGCCGGCGCCTGTCCGACCTGCGATGGCTTGGGTGTGAAGCAATTCTTCGATGCTCGGCGGGTGGTCAACGAGGAGCTCAGCCTCAGCGAGGGCGCCATTCGTGGTTGGGACAGACGCAACGTCTATTACTTCCAGATGCTCGGCTCGCTGGCCAGTCACTACGGTTTCAGCCTGGATGAGCCGTTCAAAAGCCTTGATGACAAGCACCGTAAGGCGGTCCTCAGTGGCTCCGGACGGGAAAGCGTCAACTTCCGCTACCTCAATGACCGTGGCGACATCGTCAAGCGCGCCCACCCATTCGAAGGCATCCTGCCCAATCTGGAGCGCCGCTACCGCGAGACCGAATCCCAAAGCGTGCGCGAAGAGCTGGCCAAGTACCTGAGCACCCAGCATTGCCCAGATTGCAACGGCACCCGCCTGCGGCGCGAAGCCCGGCATGTCTGGGTCGGCGACAAGACGCTGCCGGCGGTTACCCGCCTTCCGGTCGGCGATGCCACCCAGTATTTTCAGGACCTCACCCTCAAGGGCCAGCGGCAACAAATCGCCGACAAGATCCTCAAGGAGATCCGTGAGCGCCTGCAGTTCCTGGTCAACGTCGGCCTCGACTACCTGACCCTGGATCGCAGTGCCGATACCCTGTCTGGCGGTGAAGCTCAGCGTATCCGCCTGGCCAGCCAAATCGGCGCGGGCTTGGTAGGCGTCATGTACATCCTCGACGAGCCCTCCATCGGCCTCCATCAGCGCGACAACGAACGTCTGCTGGGCACCCTTACCCACCTGCGCGACCTGGGCAATACCGTCATCGTCGTCGAGCACGATGAGGATGCTATTCGCCTGGCGGACTACGTCATCGACATCGGTCCCGGCGCAGGCGTGCACGGCGGCCAGATCATCGCGGAAGGTACCCCGGATCAGGTCATGAAGCACCCAGACTCGGTCACCGGCCAGTACCTATCGGGTCGCAAGAAGATCGTGGTACCGGCCAAGCGGACGCCACGGGACAAGAAGAAGCTGCTGAAGCTGAAGGGCGCACGCGGCAACAACCTGCAGAACGTCAATCTGGAAATCCCGGTTGGCCTGTTGACCTGCGTGACGGGGGTGTCCGGCTCGGGCAAGTCGACCTTGATCAACAACACCCTGTTCCCACTGACTGCCACGGCGCTCAATGGCGCAACGACCCTAGAGGTGGCCGCCCATGACAGCTTCGATGGCATGCAGCACCTGGACAAGGTCGTAGATATCGACCAAAGCCCCATCGGCCGTACGCCGCGCTCCAATCCGGCGACCTATACCGGCCTCTTCACCCCGATCCGTGAGCTGTTCTCCGGCGTTCCGGAGTCTCGCTCCCGCGGATACACCCCGGGGCGCTTCTCCTTCAACGTCAAGGGCGGTCGCTGTGAGGCCTGCCAGGGCGACGGCGTCATCAAGGTGGAGATGCACTTCCTGCCGGACGTTTACGTCGCCTGTGACGTCTGCAAGGGCAAGAGGTACAACCGCGAAACGCTGGAGGTGAAGTACAAGGGCAAGACCATCACGGAGGTCCTGGACATGACCATCGAGGAGGCCCACGCCTTCTTCGAGTCAATCCCGGCACTGGCGCGCAAGCTACAGACACTAATGGATGTGGGCCTTTCCTACATCCGCCTAGGCCAGAGCGCTACGACCTTGTCGGGTGGCGAGGCGCAACGCGTGAAGCTAGCGCGGGAGCTATCCAAGCGGGATACCGGCAAGACGCTCTACATCCTCGACGAGCCCACCACCGGCCTGCACTTTGCCGACATCCAGCAACTGCTGGACGTCTTGCATCGCCTGAGAGACCACGGCAACACCGTGGTGGTGATCGAGCACAACCTGGACGTCATCAAGACCGCCGATTGGCTGGTGGATTTGGGGCCAGAGGGAGGCTCCAAGGGTGGTCAGATCATCGCTACGGGCACACCCGAAGAGGTCGCGGCGAACAAGAAGTCCTATACCGGTCACTTCCTCAAGCCTTTGCTGGAACGCGACCGGGAGTAATCCCGACTACCTACCAGAACGCAAAAAGCCCGGCCAATGCCGGGCTTTTTCATGTCTTCATCTTGGTAGGTTGGATTGAGCACAGCGAAGCCCAACACCCAGCCTCCACCCGAAACGCAGCGCCCACGCATAGCGCTCGAATGTTGGGCTTCTCAAGCTCAGCCCAACCTACAATAGCCTAATCACTGACCGCCACGGCCGCGATGACCACAACAGCCCGGCGCAGCCGGGCTGTTACTGCTCTTGCTCTTTGACAGGCTCCAAACAGCACCTTCCTGACCCGCCACACCCAAGCCTCCGGAGCACCGCTCTTAGCCCCCTCTCCCTCGGGGAGAGGGCTGGGGTGAGGGCAACCCGAGCTACCTGACCTGCCGGCTTCGGCCCCAAGCGCTCTCAGCGCCCCAGCCAAACTTTTCCCGCCCCAAAGACAACACCCCCGTCAGAATGAACTGAGCGGGGGT
>NZ_SULM01000019.1 GCF_005250615.1 Pseudomonas rhizoryzae
CGGGAGTGCGCCGCGCCTGCTCGGCCAGCAGCGTCGGCAGCAGCGGCGTGCGCGGATAGGCTACGGCGGTCTGGTTGCGCGCCGCGACCTGGGCCTGGCACTCGGTGGCATCCAGCAGGCACAACTCGCCCAGCGGCTGGTCGACCAGCTCAGGCAACTGGATCAACAGCGCCTCGAAGGCGGTCGCCAGGCGTTGCACCGTGGCGCGGGAGAAACGCTCGGCGCGATAGCTGTATCTCAGTTGCAGCCGCTCGCCGGCGCTGGCGATCAGCGCCAGGGGATAGTGCACGCCATCGACATGGCTCGGCGTGCCGATGCGCAGCCGCGGAGGGGGACTAGCCAGCGACGCCTCCAGGGGAAAGTTCTCGAACACCAGCAGGGTGTCAAACAGCCCCTGCCCGGCCTGGCCCGCCAGGCGCTGGATCTCGTGCAGCGGCACCTGCTCGTGCTCGCGAATCTCCAGGTTGTAGGCCTGCAGTTGCGGCAGCCACTCGCCCAGGGTGGCGGTGGCGGCCGGCCGCTGGACGATGGGCAGGGTGTTGATGAACAGTCCCAGCAGCTCCTCGGCGGCCGGCAGAGTCGCCGGGCGCCCCGCCACGGTCGCGCCGAAGCACACCTGGGCCTGTCCGGTATGGCGTTGCAGCAATAGGATCCAGGCGGCCTGCAACAGGGTGTTGAGGGTGACCCGCCGAGCCTGGGCGAAGGCTTGCAGGCGCTGGGTAGTGGTCAATTCCAACATCCTGTTCAACGGCTCGGCCGGCTCGTCAACGCGCTCTGCCAGGGGCGCCGGCAGGGCATCGGCCAGGCGGGTGGCACCGTCCAGATCGGCGAGCCGGGCCTGCCAGAAGGCCGTGCCGGCCCCGGCGTCCTGGGCCTGGAGCCAGGCGATGTAGTCGCGGAACTGCCCGGCGGGTACCGCGGGCGTCCGGCCGTCGTAATGCGCCAGCACCTCGCCCAGCAACCGGCTGCTGCTCCAGCCGTCCAGCAGCAGATGGTGGCAGGTCCAGATCAGGCGATAACGCTGCTCGTCCAGCCGCACCAGCGCCAGGCGCTGCAGCGGCGGCTGGAACAGGTCGAAGGGCTCGGCGCGCTGGGTCCGGGCGAGCTGCTCCAGCGCGGACTCGTCGACGTCATGCTCACGCCAGTCGAGCAGCGTCACCGGCAAGGCCGGCGCGCGGGCGACCCACTGCAAGGGTTCGCGCAAAACCGCCACGCCACCTGGCGCCAGGAAGCCGCTGCGCAGGATGGCATGGCGCTGCTGGACGGCACGCCAGGCGCGCACGAACGGCTCGGCGTCCAGGCCCTCCAGGGTCACCGCCAACTGGTTGACGTAGAGCCCATCGCCCGGCCGGTCCAGGGCATGGAACAGCAGGCCCTGTTGCAGCGGCGACAGCGGATAGAGATCCACGACGTCCGCCAACGACAGCGGCAGGTGATCGAGCTGTTGCTGGTCGAGACCGGCCAGGGGCACGTCGCTGGGCGTCAGGCCACGCGGGGTGTCCAGGCACAGGGCGACCAGCGCCTCCAGCTCCGCCTGGAACAGCTGCAGCAGCGCAGCCATGTCGCTGCTCGCGTATTGCGCCGCACTGTAGCTCAGGGTGAAGCCGAGACGACCGCCGAGGACCTGTCCGGTGAGCGTCAGGCGATTGCCCAGGGGGGCCGCCAATTCGACGGTACGCCCGGGCGACTCGGGCGCCAGGCTGAACAGCGCCTCGCGACTGAAGGCCTGGTCGAGCTGCCCCAGGTAGTTGAAGGTGAGCGACGGCTGCGGCAAGGCGGCCAGCGCGGCGCCCTGCTCGCTCAGGTAGCGCAGCACCCCGTAGCCGATCCCGCCACGGGGCACCTGCCGCAGGCGTTCCTTGACTGCCTTGAGGTTGGCCAGGCGCTCGCCGTGGCCCGGCAGGCGCACCGGGTAGAGACTGGTGAACCAGCCCAGGGTACGGTCGAGCACCAGCTCGCTGTCGGCGCTGGGTTGCTCGCGGCCGTGGCCCTCCAGCTGGACCAACGCCTCGGCTTGCCCGCTCCAGGCCCCCAGGGCGCGGCCCAGGGCGGTCAGCAGCAGGTCGTTGATGCGGGTGCGATAGGCCTGACCGGCCTCCTCCAGCAGGCGCCGGGTGGTGGTGGCATCCAGGGCGAAGCGGGCCTCGGCGACCTCGGCCCAGGTCGCCGGGGCCTGCGGATCGCCTAAGGGCAGGCAAGGGGCATGCTGCAGGCAGGCCTGCCAATAAGGCAGTTCAGCGAGCAGTTCGGGGCTGCCGGCCAGGCGCTGGAGCTGGGCCGACCATTCGGCGAAGCTGCTGCCCTCGGTGCCCTCCTCATGGCCGGAACCCGCTGGCGTGAGTGCCTGCCGATAGGCCTGTTGCAATTCCTCCAGCAGCACGCGCCAGGACACGGCATCCACCACCAGATGGTGGATGACCAGCAGCAGGCGCTCACTGCCGTCCGCCAGGCGCAGGTGCAGCAGACGCAACAGCGGTCCGGCGTGGATGTTCAGGCTGCCCTGGGCCTCGTCGAGCAGAGCGGTGAAGGCCTCGGTATCCGCCGCCTCGCGGATCCACAGCAACTCTTCCACGGCCTGGGGCTGGCCGGCGCGGGCCAGCCAAGGCGCGGTCTCGGCAAACACCAGATTGAGCACCGGGTGGCGCGCCAGCACCTGGCGCAGCGCGGCCAGCAACGCCGACCGCTGCAGGGGCTCACGGGGGATCAGCAGGATGCTCTGATTCCAACGCTGGCGCAGCGGCGCCGGCACCTCGGCGAAGAAGCGCGCCTGGATCGGCGTGGGGGCGATGGTGCTGGCGCTCTTGCCTTGCGGTCGCGTCGGCGCGGTCTGGGTTCCCGCCAGCGCCTGGGCCAGTTGGCGCAACGTCTGCCGCTCGAATAACTGCCGTGGGGTGAGTGGGTAGCCCAGCTGACGTACCCGCGCGACGATCTGTAGGCTGAGGATGGAATCGCCACCCAGCTCGAAGAAGTTATCGTCCAAGCCCACCTGTTCGCGCTTGAGCACCTGCTGCCAGATCGCCGCGAGTTGTCCTTCCAGGGCATTCGGGACGGCCACTGGCGGCGTACCGGCGTCCAGGCGACGGGCGAGCTGGCGCACGGTCTGGCTCTCGAACAACTGCCGCGGCGTGAGCGCGTGGCCCAGCTTGCGCAGACGCGCGACGATCTGCAGGCTGAGGATGGAATCGCCGCCCAGCTCGAAGAAATTGTCGTCCGGCCCTAGGCTTTCGCGCTTGAGCACCTGCTGCCAGACGTCGGCCAGTTGCCGTTCGAGGGGCGACAGGACCGTTTCCGGTGCCCGGACCTCGGCCGTGGTGGCGGCCACCAGGGCCTGGCGATCGACCTTGCCGTTGGCCGTGCGCGGAATGCGTTCGACCAGGCTCAGCTGGGCGGGCAGCAACTGCGCCGGCAGGCGTTCGGCCAAGGCCTGCCGCAGGGCCTCGACGCGCTGCCCGGGCGCGACGCAATAGGCCAGCAGGCGTGCCGGCTGGTCCTCCGGCCGCTCGGCCAGGGCCCAGGCGTCGGCGATCCCCGGCAGGCTGGCCAGGACCCGCGTCAGCTCGGCGGGTTCGACGCGGTAGCCACGGATCTTGACCTGGTCATCGACCCGCCCGAGGAATTCGATGGCGCCACTGGCATTCAGCCGAGCCCGGTCACCGGTGCGGTAGAGGCGCTCGCCGCTCCCGTCCGGGTCGGCGACGAAGCGCTCCGCGGTGAGTCCCGGCTGGCCCAGGTAGCCGACGGCCAGGCCAGCGCCGCCGATATAGAGCTCGCCAACCATGCCCGGGGGCACCGGAGCCAGGTGCGCATCGAGCAGGCAGACCCGGGTATTGGCCAGGGGCCGCCCCACGGGCAAACGGGCAGGCGCACGGGCATCCCTTGGCCATTCGTGGGTCAGGACCCCGACGGTGGCCTCGGTCGGACCATAGTGATTGACGATGCGTAACCCGGGCGCCAGCGCGCGGAGCTGATCGAGCAGGTCCGCCGTGCAGGCCTCGCCCCCCAGTACCAGCAGACGCCGCGGCAACAGGGCACGTGGCTCGGGCGCCGCGGCGAGCAGACCACCCAGATGACCGGGGACGATCTTGAGCACCGCGACCTGGGCCTGTGCCAACGCCTGGGCCAGGCGCTCGGCGTCGGCGACCGTCTCGTCGTCGGGCAGGAACAGGCAGCCGCCACTGGTCAGGGCGCCGAATACCGTGGTGTAGCCCAGGTCCGCCGCCACCGACGACAGCATCGCCTGGCATTCCCCCGCCTGGGGCTCCAGGCGTCGAGCCAAGGCCTGGGTGTAGTTCAGCAGGGCACCATGGCTGACCAGCACCCCCTTGGGCCGGCCGGTGGAGCCGGAGGTGAAGACCACATAGGCCGGCTCGTCGGCCGCGGGCGTGACCAACGCTGCCCAGGGCGCGGCGTCCTTGGCCGGAGCGGTGACGCTCAGCGCCCGCTCCGCGAAGGGTCTTCCCTGCTCCCCATCGGCCACCAGCACCTTGACCGCCCCGCTCTCGTCGAGCAGCTCGTGCAACCGGGCCACGGGTTGGCGCGGGTCCAGCGCGACGCAGACGGCGCCGGCCCGGTGTACGGCCAGCAACGCGATGATCCAATCGCGGCCACGCGGTAGGCAGACGCCGACCCGCTGGCCACGCGCCACACCGGCGGCGACCAGGCGCTGCGCCAGACGGGCGGCGGCCAGGTCCAGCTCGGCATAGCTCAGCGCACCACAGGCATCGCGCAGCGCGACGGCCCCGGGAGTCCGGTGGCACCAGTGGGCAAAGGCCTGCAGCCAACTACCGCCGGCCAAGGCCAGATTCTCGCCGGTCAGTCGCGCCACGGCGCCGGGTACCGCCAGTTCGCGCAGCGGCCGCGTCGGGGCGGCGGCTAGCGCCCGCAGCCAGCCGCGGAAATGCGCGGCCAGCGCCTGGATGTTGGCCTCGTCGAACAGATCGGTGGCATAGGTGAAGGCACCCTTAAGGCCCTCGCCCCCAGCCGCTTCGGCCAGGTCCAGCGCCAGGTCGAAGCGGGCGCCGTACTGGGCCTCGTCGACCAGCGACAGCCGCAGCCCGGCCGGACTGGGCAACGCGGACAGATCGAAGCCGAAGTTGAACTTCACCTGCACCAGCGGATTGTGGGCCAGGCTACGCTCGGGTTGCAGCGCCTCCACCAGTTGCTCGAACGGCAGGTCCTGGTTGGCCTGGGCCTCCTGCACCGCCTGACGGGCGTACTCCAACAGCCGGTCGAAGCCCGCCTCGACGCGCACCGGACAGCGCAATACCTGAGTGTTGACGAAGAAGCCCACCACCCGCTCGAGCTCCTGCCGGGTACGGTTGGCCACGGGTACCGCCACGCTGATCTCGGACTGGCCGCTGTAGCGCGCCAGCACCACCTGGAAGGCAGCCAGCAGGACGGTGAACAGGGTGGTGTCGTGGGTCCGGGCCAGCTGGCGCAATGCCGCCCCCTCCTGGGCATCCAGGGTGAAAGGCAGGCTCGCGCCCTGCAGACTTTGCACCGCGGGCCGGGGCCGATCGGTGGGCAGGCGCAGGGGTTCGTGCCGCACCTCGCCCAGGCGGCCGGTCCAGTAGTCGAGTTGCCGCTGCCCCTCAGCGCCGGCCAGCAGCGCCTGCTGCCAGTGGGCGAAGTCGGCGTAGCGCACCGGCAGCGGCGCGAAGTCGGGTTTCTCACCGCCGGCATAGGCGCTGTAGGCGGTGGCGAACTCCTCGATGAGGATCGCTAGGGACCAGCCATCGGCGGCGATGTGGTGCAGGGTCAGCAGCAGCACATGCTCCTCCTCGTCCAGCCGCAGCAGCTGCAGGCGCAGCAGCGGTCCCCGCTCCAGATCGAAGGGGTGCAGAGCCTCTTCGCGGGCCAGGCGGGCGACTTCCCACTCCCGGGCGGCCGGTTCCAGCGCGCGCAAGTCCTGCACCGCAATGACCTGGTCGCCGGCCGGCTGCAGCCGCGGCCGGACCTGGCCGTCGCTCTCGTCGAACAGGGTGCGCAGGCTCTCGTGGCGTGCCACCAGGGCGCTGAAGGTCCGCTCCAGGGCAGCCAACACCAGCGGCCCCTGCAGGCGCAGGGCGGCCGGGATGTTGTAGGCCGCGCTCACGGGGTCGAGGCGCCAGAGGAACCACAGGCGGCTTTGCGCCGGTGAGGCCACCGGCACCCGATCGTCGTCCAAGCGCCGCAACGGCGGTACGGCGGTCGCCACGGGCGGTTTCGCCAGGCGCTGCACGAAGTCGGCGAACACCGGCGTCTCGAAGACCCAGCGCAACGGGCACTCCAGCCCCAGTTCGAACTTGAGTCGCGCGACCAGTCGAGTAGCCAGCAGGGAATGCCCGCCCAGGTCGAAGAAGTCGTCCGTGCGCTCCAGGGCGGGGAGCTCCAGCAGCTCCTGCCAGAGCGCCGCCACCCGGATCTCCAACTCGCCTCGTGGCGCCTCGCGCGGTGCCGTAGTGGATACCGGCGCCGGCAGCAGACGTCGATCCACCTTGCCATTGGGCGACAGCGGCAGGGCGTCGAGCACCAGGATCTGGCTGGGGACCTGATGATCGGGCAGTTGCAGGCGCAAGGCCTCGCGGAGGGTACGGCCGTCCAAGGTCGCTCCCGCCTGGGCGGTCACGTAGGCGGCGAGGTAACGACCCTGAGCGCCTTCCACCGCGTCCACCACCGCTTCGCGTACGCCCGGTAGCTGGCGCAACTGCGCCTCCACCTCACCGGATTCGATGCGGAAGCCACGGATCTTCAACTGGCCGTCGAGGCGGCCGAGATAATCAAGGGCGCCATCCGCCCGCTGCCGCACCCGGTCACCGGTGCGATACATCCGCCCGCCGGCCAGGAAGGGATCGGCGATGAAACGCTCCGCGGTGAGCCCCGGGCGCTTCAGGTAGCCGCGCGCCAGGCCCGGACCGCCGATATGCAACTCGCCGGCAACGCCGAACGGGACCGGCTGCAGGTCGGCGTCCAGGATATAGAGTCGCCGCTCGCCCACGGCGCTGCCGATGGGCGCGTAGGCGGCGCCACACGGCTGGTCCGGTTGCGCCTTCCACAGCAGGGGGGTGATGACCGTCTCGGTGGGTCCGTAGCCGTTGATCAGGTGTTGCGGGCGCAGGGCCTGCCAGGCCTGCCGGTAGCTGGCCTCGGGCACGGCGTCGCCACCGAAGCAGTAGATGCGTACCGGCACCGCCCAACCGACCCGCTCGGCGTGTTCGGCCAGTTGCTGCAGGTAGGCTGGCGGAAAGGCCGCCACCGTCACGCCGAAGCGCTGCAGCGCCGCCTGGGTCTGTTCCGGCGTCCAGAGCTCGTCGCCGCGCAGCACCAGGCTGCCGCCATGGGCCAAGGTCGCCAGCCAGCGTTCCTGGACGCCATCGAAGGCGAACGACATGAACAGCAATTCGCGATCCGCCGGGCTCAGGGCGTAGCGCTCACCGATGGCCTGGCAATGCATGTCCAGTTCGCCGTGGGCCACGGCCACGCCCTTGGGCTGGCCGGTGGAACCGGAGGTATAGATGACGTAGGCCAGTTGGCCGGGATGGAGGTCCGGCCAGGCCGGCGGAGCCGCCCCCTCCTCCGCCAGCAATTCCTCCACAGCCAGACACTGCACACCCGGCGGCAACGGCAGGCGGCCCGCCACCGCGCGGCTAGTCAGCACCCAGTGCGCGCCGCAGTCCTGCAGCAGATAGGCCAGCCGCTCCCGTGGATAGTCGATGTCCAGCGGCACATAGGCGCCGCCGGCCTTGAGCACGGCCAGTAGGGCCGTCGGCAATTCGAGACCGCGCGGTAGCGCCACCGCCACCCGCGCTTCGGCCCGCAGCCCGCGCCACCACAAGGCGGCAGCCAGACGCTCGCTGCGCTGGTGCAGCTCGGCATAGCCGAGCTGACCCTGCTCGGTCAGCAGCGCCGCGCGCTCGGGTTGCCGCTGCGCCTGGGCGACGATACGGCCGACGATGCCACTGCGCGACCAGCGCCCCGCGGCATCGCCATGCAGCTCGGGCAGCGCCAGCCAGCCGAAGTCGGCGACCGAGCGCTCCCAGGATGTCTCCAGCAAGGCGCCCAGTAGCGCCTGATAGTCCGCCAGCAGGCGGGCGACGGTCGCGTCCTCGAATAGCGCCGCGGCATAGGTGAATTCGCAATCCAGCCGACCATCGGCCTGCTCCAGGGCATCCAGGGCCAGGTCGAACTTGGCCACCGGCGGCGCATCGTCTAGCAACCGGGCGTTCAGCCCAGCCATCGCCAGCGTCTGCCAGGCCTCGCGCCGCTGATGGTTGAACAGCACCTGGAAAGGCCCGTTGCCGGTGGCGCCACGTTCGGCCGAGGAGGTCTCGCACAGCCGCTCCAGGGGCAGCTCACCCTGGGTCTGGGCTTCCAGTGCCTCGCGCTGCACCGTCGCCAGGAAGGTCCCCAGGCTCAAGCCCGGGTCGCGCGGCGCACGCAGCACCAAGGTATTGACGAAGCAGCCGATCAGCCCGCTGGTTTCGGCCCGGGCACGCCCGGCGACCGGCATGCCGAGGCGCACGTCGCGCTGCCCGGCATGGCGCTGCAGCAGCAGCATGAAGCCACCCAGCAGCAGGTACGGCAGGGTGAGGCCCTGAGCCTGTGCGCGCTGACGCAGCGCGGCCACTACCGACGCCTCCAGGCGCAGGCGCAAGCGGGCGCCCCGGGTATCCAGCTGCGCGGGCCGCGGGTGGTCGAGCGGCAATTGCAAGACCGGCGTCTCCGCGCCGAGATAATCACGCCACCACTGGCGCTGGCGCTCGGCGTCGCCGGCGGCCAGGCGTTCCTGTTGCCAATGGGCATAATCGGCGAATTGCAACGGTAGCGCGGGCAGCACGGCCTGCGGCTCGGCATAGAGTGCCGCCAACTCGCGCAGGAAAATCTCCACCGAGACGCCATCGGCCACCACGTGGTGCAGGCTCACCAGTAGTTGCTGGCGTCCTGCGGCCAGGTGCAGCAGTTGCACCCGCAACAGCGGACCGCGCTCCAGGTCGAAGGGCCGCAGGGCGAAGGCTTCGCGCTGCGCCGCGGCGTCTTCCGGGGCCGCCGTCAGATCCAGTCGCTCCAGCACCAGCTCGCAGCTGTCATCGATGCGTTGCCAGGTGCCCTGGGCATCCTCGTAGAACCGGGTGCGCAGACTTTCGTGGCGCTGCACCAAGGCTCGCAGAGCCTCTTGCAGGCGCGTCGGGTCCAGCTCACCGTCCAGCTCCAAGGCACCGGCGATGTTGTAGGCCGGGCTGTCCGGATCCAGACGCCAGAGGAACCACAGGCGTTGCTGCAGCCCGGTCAAGGGCAGCGGCCGGCCGCGGTCGGCGGGGGGGATGGGCAGGCGCTCGGCGATGTCGATGCCCTTCTTGGCCAGGACCGCAGTCAACGCCCGGCGCTGGGCGGGGGTGAGCTGCTGCAGGGACAACGTGAGGTCATTCATTACAGATTCTCTTGATCCGCGCGCTCGGCGAGCGCCAGTAGTTCGGCTTCGGACAACCCCTCGAGGGCGGCCAGGGCGGCGGCGACTTCTTGGTCGACGGCGGCGCTCGGAGCGTGCCGTTGCGCCAGCTCCACGCGCCGGGCCAGCGCCGCCAGGTCGCTGGCGGCGAACAGCTCGCGCAACGGCAACTCGACACCGAAACGCTGGTTGATCCGGGCCAGCAACTGGACCGCCAGCAGCGAATGCCCGCCCAGCTCGAAGAAATTGGCCGTGCGACTCACCCGCGCGCGCCCCAGGGCCTCGGCCCAGAGTTCTGCCAGGGCCGTCTCGGTGGCACCCTGGGGCGGCTGGTGCTGGCGCTCCTGGCTGTCGTGCTGGGGTTCGGGCAACCCCGCCTCGTCGAGCTTGCCATTGACGGTCAACGGCCATTGCGGCAGGACGAACAGCCGCGCGGGCACGGCCTGAGCCGGCAGCGCCTGACGCAGGCATTCCCGCAATCCGGACTCGTCCAGCGCCGCTCCGGAGGCGGCCAGCGCATAACCGACCAGCACCTCGGCGCCACTGGCATCGCGGCGCAGCCGCACCAGGGCGTCGGCCACCCCGGGGACGGCCCGCAACTGTGCCTCCACCTCGCCCAGCTCGATGCGGAACCCGCGTAGCTGGACCTGGCGATCGGCGCGCCCGAGGTACTGCATGCCGGTTTCCGGTGACCAGCGCGCCAGGTCACCGGTGCGATACAGGCGTGCGCCCGCGACCCAGGGATGGGCGACGAAGCGCTCCGCGGTCAGCCCCGGGCGGCCAAGGTAGCCGCGGGCCAGGCCGGCTCCGCCGATGTGCAACTCGCCCACCATCCCCGGTGGGACCGGCTCGCCGCGCGCGTCGAGCAGATACCAGTCGAGGTCCGCCAGGGGCGTGCCGATCAGGCTGGGACCGTCCAGGTCGGCCACCGCCAAGGTGCGCGCGGTCACGTGGACGGTGGTCTCGGTAATGCCGTACATGTTCACCAGGCGCGGCCGCTCGGCACCGAAGCGCTCGAACCAGGGCCGCAGCAGGGCCGGCTCCAGGGCTTCGCCACCGAAGATCACATAGCGCAGCGGCGACGGCCGCGGATCGGCCACTGCCACCGGGATCAGGCCACGGAACGCCGAGGGCGTCTGGTTCAGCACCGTGACGCCCTCCTCCTGCAGCAATGCCTGCAGGGACTCGGGCGAGCGGCTGGTCAGCCAGGGCACCACCACCAGACGACCGCCGTGCAGCAGGGCGCCGAAGACTTCCCAGACCGAGAAGTCGAAGGCATAGGCATGGAACAGCGTCCAGACATCCTGGGCGTCGAAACGGAATTCCGCCGAGGCGCTCTCGAACAGCCGCAGCACGTTGCCCTGGGTCACCTGGACACCCTTGGGCGTACCGGTGGAACCCGAGGTATAGATGACGTAGGCCAGGTGCTCAGGGCGCACCTGGCGCGGCGGATTGATTGCGGTCCGATGCTCGGCCCAGTCGTCCAGGTACAGGGTTTCCCGGTCCTGCGCCCAGGGCTGGTCATCCAGCAAGCCGCGACTGGTCAGCAACAGACGCGCGCCACTGTCGTCGCACATGAAGGCCAGGCGCTGGGCCGGATAGCTCGGATCGAGCGGCAAGTAGGCGCCGCCGGCCTTGAGGATGGCCAGCAAGCCCACCACCAGCTCCAGGGAACGTTCCACTGCCAGCCCGACCAGTACCTCGGCCCCGACGCCGCGGCGTTGCAGCTCATGGGCCAGGGCATTGGCCCGGGCATTGAGATCGGCATAGCTGAGCCGCGCCGTACCCCAGGTCACGGCGCTGGCCTGCGGCTGGCGTGCGGCCTGCGCCTCGATCAGGCCGGCCAGGTCCGCAACGGCCCAGCGCACTCCGGGCGGGGTCTGACACGGCCGCTGGTTCCAGGCCAGCACCTGCGCTCGCGCCTGCGCTGGACTCTGCCAGGCCAGGTGCGCGACCGGTGTAGCCTGGGGCACCGCCAGTTGTTCGAGCAGGCCCAGCCACCGCTCGGCAAAGGCCTCGAGGGTCTCACGCTCGAACAGGTCGCAACGATAGACCAGACGCGCCGACAGCGCGGTTCCGCACTCCAGGGTGTGCAGCGACAGATCGAACGGTGTCTGCCGCTGGACCAGCGCAAAGGCTTCCACCTCCAGCCCCGGCCAGGCGGCGAGCTCCGTGGCGGGCCGCCACTGGTGGTCGTAGACCACCTGGAACAACGGATGGATTCCCGCGAGGCGTTGCGGACGCAGCGCCTCGACGATCTGTTCGAACGGCAACTCGCCGTGCGCCTGGGCCGCCAGCAGCTCGTCGCGGACCTGGGCCAGCAGGGTGGCGACCGTGGCGTCCTCGGCCAGGTCCAGGCGCAACGGCAACAGATTGACGAAGAACCCCACCAACGGCTCCAGTTCGCGGCGATTACGCCCGGCCGTGGTTACCCCGATACAGACATCGCGCTGGCGGCCATAGCGACTCAGGACCTGCTGGAAGGCCGCCAGCAGCAGCATGGGCAAGGTCACCCCGCGGGCGACGGCCAGGCGCCGCAGTGCCTCGGTTTGGGCGTTGTCCAGGGTCATCTTCACCTCGGCGGCCGGTCCTTGGGCCGCCCCCGTGCGCGGACGATCCAGCGGCAGCGCCAGCATCTCCGGCACGCCGGCCAGACGCTGCTGCCAATAACGGAGCTGGCGCACGCCCTCGGCCCCGGCCAGGCGCGCCCGCTGCCAGCGAGCGAAGTCGCCATAGGCGATGGCCAAGGGGGGCCAGGCGGGTTGGGTGTTCTGAAGGGCCGCCCGGTAACCCTCGGCGAATTCCTCCAGCAACAGATTCAGCGACCAACCGTCCGCGGCGCTGTGGTGAGTACAAAGTTGCAGGGTATGCCGCTGCTCGGCCGCGGACAGTACCGCGACGCGCAGCAAGGGCCCCGTGTCCAGGGCGAAGGGGGCGTCGGCCGCCTGATCGAGGGCCGCGGGATCGGCCGGCAGGTAGCGGATCTCGACGGGAGCCGCCGGCAGCACCTCGGCCTCGGGCTGGCCCGCCCGCTCGATCACCCGGGTCCGCAGGGGCGCATGGCGGGCGACCAGACCATCCAGCGCCTTCTGCAAGGCCTGGTGATCCAGACTGCCGCGCAGGTGCAGGCGCCCGGCCAGATTGTAGGCCGCGTTGTCCGGCTCCAGACGCCAGAGGAACCACAGGCGATTCTGCGCCGGAGACAGCTGGTGGTGCTCGGCCTCGCTCAGCGCCACCAAGGCCGGCTCGGCGTCCGCCGCAGCAGCGGTCAGGTGTTGGGCCAGCTCGCCCAGGGTCGGCGCCGCGAACAGCGTCGCCAAGGGCAGCTCCAGGCCCAGTTGCTCGCGCACCCGACTGGTCAGTTGCACCGCCTTCAGCGAATTGCCGCCGAGGGCGAAGAAATGCGCCGCGCGCTGTTGTGGCCGGACGTCCAGCACCTCTTCCCAGAGCGCCGCCAGGCGACTTTCCAGCGCGTCCAGGGTATCGACCGCGACCGCGACCGGCGCCGCCGTGGCCAACAACGACAACTCACCGGCCTCCAGCAGGCGGCGGCAGGCCGAACGCTGCAGCTTGCCGCTGGAGGTCTTGGGCATGCCGCCCGGCTCCAGCAGCGCCACCTGTTGCGGCGCCTCGCCATGCACCTCGGTCACGGCCTGGCGGATAGTCGCGGCCAGCGCGGCGGTGTCCAGATCGCGCAGCCGGTTGCGCGCCACCTCGGCGGCGATACCGATGCCGGGCGTGCCGCTGGCATCGCTCACGGCGAAGGCCGCGACGCGTCCCTTGCGCAACGCCGGCGCGGCCATTTCCACGGTCAGCTCAATGTCTTGCGGATAAAGATTCTGACCGCGCAGGATCAGCAGGTCTTTCAAGCGGCCAGTGACGAAGAGCTCGCCGTCCAGCAGTACCCCCAGGTCGCCGGTGCGCAGCCAGCGCCGCCCTTCGCGCTCGACGAACGTCTCGGCGGTCGCCACGGGATTGCGCCAGTAGCCACGTGCGACGCTGGGACCGCTGGTCCAGATCTCGCCGACCTGGCCCGACTCCGTCAGTGCGCCGCTGTCGGCATCCACCAGCAGCAGGTGCTGGCCGGGGCAGGCGTAGCCGCAGGCGGCCAGTTGCAGATCGCTACCCGCCGCAGCGCGCCCGGCGGCCAGGGCGGCGCGATCGAAGCCGCGTCGTCCGATCCCGCCACCCGGAGTGCCGCCGCTGACATAGAGGGTTGCCTCGGCCAAGCCGTAGCAGGCCATGAAGGCTGCCGGATCGAAGCCTGCCGGCGCGAAGCGCTCGGCGAACAAATCGAGGGTATCCGGACGGATCGGCTCCGCTCCGGAAAATGCCACCCGCCAGCGCGACAGATCCAACTCCGCCACGGCGCTGTCGCGCAGGCGTTCGGCGCACAGTCGATAGGCGAAGTCGGGGCCGCCGCTGACGGTGCCGCCATAACGCGCCACCGCCTGCAGCCAGCGCAGCGGTCGTTGCAGGAAATGCAGCGGCGACATCAACACGCAGGGAATGCCGCTGTAGATGGCCTGCAGCAGACCGCCGATCAACCCCATGTCATGGTAGAGCGGCAGCCAACTGACCATGACGTCGTCGCTGCCGATGCCTAACCCCTGGCGAATGGCTGCCTCGTTGGCCGCCAGGTTGCCATGGGTAACCTCGACGCCCTTGGGCGTGGCGGTCGAACCGGAGGTGTACTGCAAGAAGGCGACCTGCTCGGGCGCCGGCAGGCACGGCTGCCAGTCGGCCGGCACCGGCAGGTCGTCGGTGGCCAGCACCAGGGGAGCCTCGGCGCCCTGGCCGCAGGCCTGCTGCAAGGTTGCCTGCAGGCTGCCCTGGGTCAGCACCAGGCGCGGCGCGCAGTCGGTGAGAATACCTTGCAGCCGGGCCAGATGCTGCGGGCGCAGGGATTCCGGTGGATAGGCCGGCACGGCGATGACACCGGCATAGAGACAGCCGAAGAAGGCCGCGACGTAGTCCGGTCCGCTGGGATACAGCAGGACGGCCCGCGCGCCGGGTTCGGCTTCGACAAGCAGGCGGCAGGCGATGGCACGCGCCCGGGCATCGAGTTCGCGATAGGTCAGAGGGGTCTCGCCCTGCTCATCGAGAAAGCGCAGGGCCAACCGTTCGGGGGCAACCCGAGCCCATTCGACCAAGGCCGCGGCCAGGCCTCGTTCGTCGTCAAAGCGACCGTCCATTGCATCGTCCTGTAGGCAGGCGAACACAGCCCCGCGAGGGGCCGCGTTCAAAGGGTTTCGTTGAGATTGGAATGGCCTTCGGCCATGGCCACGATGACCTTGCGCGGTCCCTCGAAAGGGGCGCGGGCATGGGCGACCAGCATGTTGTCGAGCATCAGCACATCGCCGCTCTGCCAGGGAAAGCTGACCTTTTCCTCTTCCAGCACGCCCCGTACGTCGTCCAGCAGGTCGGCCTCGATGGGGCTACCGTCGCCGTAGTAGACGTTGCGGGGCAGATCTGCCTCGTCGACGATCTCCAGCAGCGATTCGCGTACCTCGGGTGGCAGGTTGGAGACGTGAAACAGGTGAGCCTGGTTGAACCACACCGCCTCACCGGTCCGCGGATGGCGGGCGGTCGCCTGGCAGCGCTGCCGGGTGCGCAATTCGCCGTCGTCCTTCCACAGGCAATCGATGCCACGCGGTCGGCAATAGGCCTCGACCGCCTGGCGGTCGGAGGTGTTGAACACCTGCTCCCAGGGCACATCCAGGCCATTGCCGAAATTGCGCGTATAGAGCAGACCGCGCGCCTCGAAGCGCTCACGGATCGCCGCGCCCAGGCGGGCATGGATCGCGCGACTGTCGGCGATCGGCGTTTCGCCGCCGCGCTGGGCGGCCACCAGGCTGTAGAACCAGATGCGCAACGGCCATTCACGGGTATAGGCCTGCTCGTTGTGCAATGGGATGTGCTGGTGCGCCGGATACTCGGTGGAGGTGTACACCCCCTGCGTCACGTTGCTACGGGGCGTCGAGCCGAACTCGTAATTGAGCAGCGGCTGGCCGAAGCCGGCGGCGAAACTGCGGAAGCGCTCGGCCTCCCCCACGCTGAAACCGCGGAAAAGCAGTCCGCCGCAGCGCTCCAGGCGCTCGTCCACCAGCGGCCGGAGCGCCGCCTGGACGTCGAGCAGATCGATGCCCGGTGCGCGAGCCTCGACCAGCAGCGGCAGGGCACCCGGCACTCCGGGCAAGGTCTCGATACGGAACAACTCGCTATTCATGCGGGCTTCGCCTCCCCGGCCGTCGCGACGGCCGCTTGCAGGTGGGCCACGAGCACTCCGAGCACCTCGGACTCCTGGCTGTTGATGAAGAAGTGATCGCCCTGGAACCAGTCCAGGCTGAAGGCCCCCCGGGTTTCCTGCTGCCAGGCCTGCATCACCACCTCGCTGGCGTCGTCCTCGCGCCCGGCGAAGACATGCAGCGAGCAGCTCAGGGGCGGTCGCGCCAGCGGCTGGTAATGCCCGCAGAGGTGAAAGTCAGCGCGCAGCACCGGCAGGGTAAGGGCCATCAGCTCGGCGTCCTCGAGCACTGCCGAGGCCGTTCCACCTAGGCTGCGTAGCCGCGCGATCAGCGACTCGTCGGAAAGCGCCCCGCGCAGCTCGGCATCGTCACGCCGGGTCGGCGCCTCGGTGCCGGAGGCCAACAGCGCGCGCGGCGCCGGGGCTCCCTGCTCACTCAGGGCATGGGCCATCTCCAGCGCCAGTAGGGCACCGAGGCTGTGGCCGAACAGGGCATAAGGGCGTGCGGTAGCCGGTGCGATCTCGGCCGCCAACTGGCGCGCCAGGAGGCGCAGGTCGGTGGCGAAAGGCTCGTCGAAGCGTCGACCGCGCCCCGGCAGCTCCACCGGCCGCACCTCGATCCAGGCGGGCAGCAACCGGCGCCAGCGGGCATATACCATGGCGCTGGCGCCGGAATGGGGCAGGCAGAACAGTTGCAAAGCCATGACTCATTTGCCCGCCTGGACATCCATGGCCTGGCGCAGGCTTAGCGGCCGCATGTCGGTCCAGGTGCGCTCGACGTAGTCAAGGCACTCCTGCTTGGAACCTCGCGTCCCGGTCTCGCGCCAACCGGCGGGTACCGCCTTGTAGTCGGGCCACAGCGAGTACTGCTCCTCGTGATTCACCAGAACCTTGAAGGTCGCGTCTTCTTGATCAAATGCCATGTCGTTCTCCTCTGGATATTAGGCCTACTACCGCTGGATCACCGGGGTAAAAGCCGCTTCTCAAAGGAAGACGCGCGACCAGAGAAATTAATTAGCCACTGTTCATAGGCGCCTCCAACGCACGGTTGTGACCGACACCTCTGCTCCGGAGGAGAAAACCGCCCGTGGCCGGCGCGAGCACAAGGCCCGCTTTGTAAAATGGTTGTAAACCATTCTCATTAACATTAGATTTGTCAGCCCATCGCAGCAGGAGGCCAAACCATGTCCGTTCGCCCCGATCCTCTTCCCCAAGAGGGCTTCGAGTCCCTGCAGGAAATCTATCTGAGCAATCGGCCATCCCTGCTCAACGTGGCCACCCGTATTACCGGCTGCCGCAGCCATGCGGAGGATGTGGTGCAGGACGCGTTTTTCCGCTTGAAACGCTCGTCCTTATCCAATATCCGTTCGCAGATCAGCTATCTCTTCCAGGTCGTACGTAACCTCTCCATCGACCATTACCGCAAGCAGACGCTGGAACACCGCTACGCAGCTCCTGAAGAAGAGGGGCTGGATGTGGTCAACCACTCTGCTACCCCAGAAGAAATCAATGCTCAGCAGCAGACACTCGAGCTGGTACAGCAAGCATTGGCGCAGTTGCCGGAGCGAACGCGCTACGCCTTCGAGGCCTACCGCCTGCAAGGCCGCCCCCAAAAAGATATCGCGCGGGACCTTGGGGTATCCCCTACCCTCGTCAACTTCATGATTCGCGATGCGATGGTGCACTGTCGCGCAGAAGTACAGCGGCGTGATAGCGAGCTCGCCCGACGCTATTGACGGTGATAAGACCGGTGATTGAGCAAGCTGCTCTCGCCAAAGCGATCTCTGCACCCCTCAGCCAGGCCGAGGGGTGCAGAGATCGTCATGCCGGGAGTTGATAGGTACCGGGTACGACGCGCTCGAAGTAGCGCTCGTCCTGAACGACCTGCCGAATCTTGGCCTCCCAGCGGCAATTGACGTACCGCGACGCGCCAGCGTGATGCCTTGCATGGCCTACCGACGCAGCTTTCCCATCAAGATGCCGTAGGTAATGCCGCACTCAATGGCGTCGTGGATGTTCATCAAAGCCAGCTCCAGCACCTCAATGAACTCCCCATCGCCATGTGGCTCATATCCCACCGGCTGGATTCACCCAGACGTTCCCGCTGTACTGGATCATGCCCAGGTAGGCCGGGTGCCAGAAGTAGGAATATGTAGTGCTCTACTCACCCCGAACACCTTTTAGGCGAAGATGATCGCCATACAGAGGTATCCAATCAGCAAACAACGTTGCTCTTTCACGCCCAAGTTCAAGCGCGAGGCGGCAAGCCTGGTGCTGGATCAAGGCTATAGCCGTATCAAAGCAGCTCGTTCGTTAGGACTGGTCGAATCGGCACTGCGTCGCTGAGTCGATCAACTACAGGCAGATAGCTAGACTGCCAACAAGGGCCTGGAATGGATGGGCAGGATGCTCGAACGCTTTCCCGCAGCAGCAGGGTTAGGCGTCCATGCCAGTTATAACGGGATTCTAGGCGCTCCTGACTAGAGCTCGACGTCACTCGAAGGCGGGAATAGATTCGCTACAGAGGCTGTTTTGAGCGCTCAGAAACGCAAAAACCCTCCTTGCGGAGGGTTTTTGGTGAAGATGGTGGGTCGTGTGGGATTCGAACCTACGACCAATTGGTTAAAAGCCAATTGCTTTTGATCCACCACTGCACCCAGGCGCGACGCACCTCTCAGTGAAAACAAGCGGCCTCTAATGAACCCATTAGAGGCTGCAAATTTGAAAACTACATCCAAGATTTCTGGCAAGGGCGGTACCGGAAAAACCACGTCGGTAGCCAACCTAGGCGCTTTCTGCGCCGATGCCGGGCTCCGTACCCTACTGATCGATCTGGACCCCGTCCAGCCTTCCCTTTCCTCGTACTACGACCTGGTCGAGCCCGCCCCCTGCGGCGTCTTCGAGCTGATCGCCAGCAACGAGACCCGCCTCGATCGCATTGTCTCCAAGACAAATATCCAGAACCTGTCGCTGATCTATTCCAACGATCCGCACAATCACCTGATCAACCTCCTCCTGCAGGCACCTGATGGCCGGCTTCGCCTGGCTCATCTCAAGGACATCTTCCGGGATGACTTCGACCTGGTGCTGATCGATACGCAGGGCGCTCGTACCGTGCTCCTCGAGATGGTGATGCTCGCTTCGGATCTCGCCGTCTCCCCCCTCCCCCCTGAAATGCTGTCCGCCCGTGAATTCAACCGCGGCACTCTCCAGATGTTGGAGGGGCTTCGGCCCTACGCTCGCCTTGGGCTGCCGATACCGCCCATCAAGGCCGTCGTGAACGGACTTGATCTCACCTCAGACGCTCGCCAGCTGGATGCGACGATCCGCCAGACCTTCAGAGATCATCCCGACATTCAGGTCACGAGCACCATCATTCCTAAGGCGGTCGTCTACCGAGAGTCCGCGACTCGTGGCATCCCAGCTCATCGCCTTGAATACCGCCAGCCCTCTGACCGCAAGGCCCCAGCGGCACTGCAGGTCATACGTGACCTCGCCATCGAACTCTTCCCTGAGTGGGCTGATCGCTTCACGGCCATGAATGAGTCGGTTGTGCATGCCCTGGTGAAAGAGGGCAAGTGAGATGGATGCCAACAAGCAGAAGATCCTCGAACGGGTCGCCAAGTGCTTCGCACTGGCGAAGGACGCCGGTGCCGCGCCGAACGAAGCTGAGATCGCGCTGCGTCAAGCGCGCAAGCTTATGCAGCAGCACAACCTCATGGACGTTGACGTCCAGGCAGTGCTGGCCAGCGAAGCAGTCGTTGCCACCGGCACCCGCAAAGCGCCCGCCCATTGGCTTCACCAGCTCGCACTGGTGTGTGCCCAAGCATTCGATTGCGATCCCCTGGCCTTTCGCGATCAGCGCATGGGCTGGGCTTTCAAGTTCGTCGGTATCGGTGTCGGGCCTGAGATGGCCAGCTACGCCTATTCCGCGCTCCACCAGCAGCTCCTGGCCGCGCGCAAGGTATTCGTCCGCAGCCAAACTCGCTGCAAGCTGGCCACCAAACGCCGTCGTGGCCAGGTCTTCGCCGAAGGCTGGATCGAAGCGGTCAGCGTCAAGGTCCACCAGTTTGCCAAGGGCAAGCCAGATGAGACCCAGCGCGTCATCGACGCCTACCTGGCCGTTCACCATCCGGATCTGACCACCGTAGAGCTTGAGCACCTGGAGGCCAAAGGCCACGACGTGCGAGCGCGCTATCAGGGCTACGAGCTGGGGACTCAAGCTCAGCTCCACCGCGGCGTTGGCCAGCGCGGCGACCAGGTAGCGCTGGGAGGTCGGCCATGAACGCCGTTCAGCTCCTGGAAGCCCCCGACCACGATCACTCCGTGCATGTCTCAGACGCTGAGCGCGTAGCGGCCGGCTTGGTCCCGCCTCACTCTCAAGAGGCCGAACAGGCCGTCTTGGGCGGACTGATGCTCGACAACAGCACCTGGGACCTGATCGCTGACGTGTTGCTGGAGGAGGACTTCTTCTTCCGGCACCACCAGCTCATATTTCGGCGAATTGCCCTGCTCGCCTCTCAGTCGCGGCCCTTCGATGTCGTGACCCTCGCCGAGGTGATGCCCGACGTCGACGAAGTGGGCGGCCTTGCCTATCTGGGGACCTTGGCCAAGGACACCCCCTCGGTGGCCAACATCGTCGCGTACGCGGAGATCGTCGCGCAGCGCGCACATCTGCGCCGGCTGATCTTGCTGGGCTTCGCCAGCAGCCGCGAGGCGTCAGCACCGGGTGCCAATGCCGCCCAAGTGCAGGAGCAGACAGAGCAGCGGCTGTTCGCGCTGGGCCAAGACCGCAAGGGCGCCGAGTTCTGCAACGTCACTGCAACGTTGAGCAAGCTGATCGACACCATCGACGAGCGCTTCAACAACCCTATGCCGGTGACGGGCGTTCCTTCAGGTCTTACCGACCTCGATACCCTCACCTCGGGATGGCAAGACACCGACCTGATCATCGTCGGTGCCCGCCCCGCCATGGGCAAAACCGCGTTCTTGCTCAACTGCATTACCAGGGCGCTCCAGCATGCGCAGAACAAATCGGTGCAGGTCTACAGCCTGGAGATGCCAGCGGAGCAGCTGATGCTCAGGCTAGTGGCGATCATCGGCCGTATCGATGCCACGAAGCTCAAGAGCGGGCAGTTGGAGGATGAGGACTGGCCGAAGCTGACCATGGCCGTCAACACCATCAACAGCTTTGGCGATCGGCTAGTCATCGACGATGAGGCTGGCCTGTCCCCCACGATGCTACGTGCCAGAGCCCGTCGCGCCGCGCGCCGTTTCGGCCCGCCTGCCCTGATCCTGGTCGACTACCTGCAGATGATGCGCTGCGATGGCCAGGAGAACCGCGCCAACGAGATCGCCGAGATCTCTCGCTCGCTCAAGGCGCTGGCCAAAGAGATGAAGTGCCCTGTGATCGCACTCTCTCAGCTCAATCGGGGACTGGAATCTCGGCCGAACAAGCGGCCTGGCCTTGCCGATCTGCGTGAGTCCGGCGCCATCGAGCAGGACGCGGACGTGATCATGTTCCTGTACCGCGACGAGTACTACCACCCGGATACCGAGTTCAAGGGCATCGCTGAGCTGATCGTTGGCAAACACCGCAACGGTGAAGTCGGCACGGTCCGCGCCGCCTTCATCGCCAAGCAGACGCGCTTCGAGAACCTGAGCGCGCAGGCCTGGCAGGAGATGAATGCATGAACCTCCTGACCGATGCCCTCGTGCCCGCTACCGATGAGTCGCAACCCTCTTCCCTGCCCTTCCCCTCGTTCGTTCGCCGGCGGGAGCCGGCAAGGAGCCGCTCGATGAGCCCGCAAGCTATGTTGTCTGGGGTTACTCACCAGTGCCGCAACTGCGGCCATCACCTCTGCCGCCGCCCTCTTACCGCTGATGAAATTCTGGTCTGCAGCGTCTGCCATTCGCTCGACGTGGAGCCCCTGCAGGTAGTCGATCAGCCAGCACCTGGTCCCTTCCACGACACAACCGTCGTCTTCCGCGTCGCCGGCTCCCGCAATGACGCGGCAGGGCTGATCAAGACCCTGGACCTGCTGTTCAAGGACGATGGTCTGGCCGAGATCGTCGCCATCGAATCGGGCAACCAGCTCCAGCAACGGGCGGGAGGCCAATGACATGCTCCCCTATCACACCCCTGAACAGGATCTCCCCTCTCATAACGGTCGCGAACGTGACCGGCAAAGGCTGAGTGCAGCGCTGAACGACTTCCTAGCCAATGGTGGCCAGGTCGTCGAAGTGAAGCCGACCGAGCGCGCTGCCAGCGGCCCGAGCTTTATCATCAGCGCGCAGCGCGAGGAGTTGCGCCACTTGGCCGAGGCCAAGCCGGCAACCGAAGTTTCCGACGAGGACCTGGTGCGGCTCCTTCGAGCCCGCGCCTTGCTCGGGGATACCCTGCGTACCGCGTCCAAGCGCCTACAGCAGCCCCTAGAGCGTTGCCATGCCCTAGCCCGGGCGCATCGCCTGCCTTTCAAAGTCGGGTACGTGAAAGGGGGTAGCCGCTCATGACGACGCCCGCCCATGCCCTACGCGGTGCCAACAAGAACCTGCAGGACCTGGTGGCGTTCGCCCTGGACGAGGGCTGGATTGTCGCCCGTACCAAGGGCGGCCACGTCAAGTTCTTGAAAGTCGGCTACTGCCCCATTTTCACGTCTTTCACGCCCAGCGATCGCCGCGCCGGCCTCAATGCCCGCGCCCAGCTGCGCCGCGCCCAGCCTATGAATGAATTGGACCAAACCCTATGACTACCGCAGCCAAGCGCAAGCAATCCGTACGGAAATCTGCAACAGAGGATGAGAAGTTCGTCGTCCGCTTTCCCAAGGGACTTCGTCCTCAAATCGCCGAGGCCGCCAAGCAGGCACATCGCTCGATGAACGCCGAGATCATCAGCCGCATGGGCCGCACGCTCGAGCTCGAGGATGAGGTCTTTCGTCTACAGCGCGTTATCGACCAACTGCTGGCCGCCAATGATGAGCCCAGCCGGCCCGCAACTCGTGCTGCTCAGGAGATCCACGCATGAGCAAGCCCAGCAACGAAGCAGTCACTCAGCGCCTGCTGGCCGGCGGCTTTCCCGGATCGAGCGCTCCTGTCGCACGCCTGGCGGATCCCATCAAGGAAACGCCCATGGTCCTGACGTTAGACGAGATGGCGCCTTACGACCACAACCCCAGGACAACCCGGAATCCTCTCTATGATGAGATCAAGGAGTCCATCAGAGCCCGGGGACTGGATCAGCCTCCACCTGTAACCAGGCGCCCGGGTGAAGAGAAATTCATCATTCGTACTGGTGGTAACACGCGTCTGGAAATTCTCAATGATCTTTGGAGGGAGACCAAAGACGAGCGGTACTACCGTGTCCATTGTCTCTTTCGTCCTTGGTCTGACCGCGGTGAGATCGTCTCGCTAACTGGTCATCTGGCTGAGAATGATCTACGCGGTAACCTGATGTTCATTGAGCGTGCTGTGCACCTAGAGGCCATCAAGCAGCATTACCTGATGGAGTCTGGTGGATCTCTTTCCCTCCGAGAGTTTTCCCGCAAACTCAAAGAAGACGGTTACTCCATCTCGCACTCGCATCTTTCCAAAATGCAGGAGGCGGTGCGGATCCTGCTGCCAGCAGTACCTAGTCTCCTCTATTCAGGGTTAGGAAAGCCCCAGATCGAGAAAATTCTTGCGCTTCGTAGTGCGGCCTTGCAAGCCTGGTGCAAGTACAAAGGAACAGAAGACGATTTCTACATCCTTTTTCAGGAGGTGTTGAACAACTTCGATGGCCACACCGACAACTTCGTATTCGAGTCCATCCAGGATGAGCTGATCGGCCAGATCCGTAGGGCTCTCGATGTCGGCTATGAAGAAGTACTTGGGGCGATCCTTGACCATCAAGACAGCAGCCGCCGCTCGCAGCTAGTGGGGATGCAGGTGCCCGATGGCCAGGCTCCGCAGGTTCCTGCTACCAGTGCTATAGCCTCCGCCCCTGGCAATAGCCCCCCGCTCGAACAATCACCTGAAACGCCCAGCAAGCAGAAGCAGGGAGCTGCCTCCCCTTCCACACCACCGCCACTCCCTGAGCGTACGGGTGGCTCAGGCGCAATCGACACCACTCCCCTGCAGCACACTCCGCCGGATCCCGAGCAGCTCTCCGAGGAAGAACGTGCCGCTCGCCTGAACGGCCACATCGTCACGCCCGATGGCATCGGCCAGAAGATAAGGGACGTTCAGCGCCGCATTGCGGCCGAGCACGGCGAGACCCTGCCTGACTTCAACAGTGATGCCCTGCGCGCGATCCCTGTTCAGGCCGGCGGCCTGCATGCCATCTCGGACGTCTGGTACATCGAACGCAACACCGATACCCCAGATGAGTTGCGTAAGGTCCTGCGAGCGCTGGTCTTCGAAATTGCCCAGCTGTGCGACGTTCCTGGTGAGCTGCTCAAGACCACCGATTTCGCACTCGGCTTTACGCTTTCTACCCCTCAGTCAGAGCTGACCGCACGCGGAACAACGTCTTGGCAATTCCTGCAGTCGTTGACCGGCATGTACAGCTACGTGGTGTCACGTGATCCAGACACTGCCGAAGAACTCACGGCAAGCATCGCGGAAGAGAACGCGACCTTTGCCTTGAACCTGGGCCAGTTGCTTCTTGGCGATCCCCTTTTCGATAGCAAGCCAGCCAGCACCGAAGGCCGCATGACCGATGCCGCCGTCGTGAAGCTGTTCCGGGTGATCCGTCTCGCCCGCCGGCTGATCGAACTCGAGGCCGGGCAGTAGCCCGGTCACCTTCTGGACCTGCATTAGGAAGTCGCATATGTCCACGAAGTACAACCCCATGAACCAGGCGCTGATGGATCTGATCCTTCATCACCTGCGCAACGGTCAGGTTCAGCGCTGCCTGGACATTGGCCTGGACGTCGAAGTTTTGAACCTGCTGCGTCAGCCCCAGGCTCACAGCATCCTGAAAAATGCCCCGGCGCGCTGGTGCAAGATCCAGATCGATCTCGACATGGTCAAGAAGCTCCTGGAGAACTGCGAACGCGACGAGCGCGAGACCCGCCTCGTGCATCGCGCCATCCAGCTGGGTGCCACCAACGGCATGATCCGCGAGTTCTTCGGCATGGCCCCCAGCGAGATCAGCGTGGTGCGCCAGCTTCTGAACGTCCCCGGTCGCTCCGGCCGGGTGGCAGGGCTCAACGATACCGATCAGGTCTGGTATCGCTTTCTGGACCTGATGAGCGCTCATGAGGTGGATCACAAGGACGCCATCGCTCTGCTCGACATCTGCATGATGATCACCGAGGAGCTCAACGGCCCGTTCGAGTCCATCAAGGACAAGCACGATCAGATCACCCTTGGCCTCATTTGGAATCTCGTACAGACCTGGCTCAACGAAGGTCTCTACCCGCCCAAAATCACCCGAGCACCGCTCCTTCTGATATCCGATGCGAGGAAGCGGCGAGAACGGCAACTCGGTGAGGAGCAAGCCGTCGACGATGCCCTGCCCCAGGCGCAAGAACAGGATCAGTCCGCTGCCCTCGGGCAAATGAGCTTGATCGAACTGGATTCGGCAGAAGGCGACAATAGGTGAAAACCACTGCTCCACGCGGCTCCCATTTACTCGGTCGCGCCCTGGACGTTGCAGCGTCACACCTGAACGTCCATGTCCAAGCCCAGCGCGACTACAAGCAAAAAACCGGCGAAGACCTACCCAAGGAATTCGCCGGCATCGTTTTCAGCGGCAACCCTCACGAGACCGTTCCTCGCCGACTGCTGCTCGATGATCGTCTCTCGCCCCTTGAACGCAACGCCTGGCAAGTGTTTCGCCTGCTCATGAACGGTGATGGGATCACTGCGTTCCCGACCTACGATCAGCTGCGTCCCTACCTGGGCAACAACCCAGGCCGTCCTGCTTCGCGTGAGACCGTGGCCAAGGCCTTGACCGTACTGCGCCTGACTCGCTGGCTGAGCCTCGGCCGCCGTGTTCGCGACGCGATTACCGGCCAGGTCCAGGGCAATATCTACATTCTGCACGACGAGCCCGTGGCCTACTCCGAGGCCATCCAACTCGATCACGACTTTCTGCCACTCGTGGCTAATGGCCTCGAGCACACCAACACCTCAGTCCGCGAGATCGCCGGCCTGACCTTTGACGAGATGCTGGTCAGCGAGACCCAGGACCTGCCCACTCGCGTGGAGGTGTTCAGAGAGCGCTTTCGCGCCCAGGGGCTTGAAGATCCGGCACGCGCAGCTACGCCACCCGCTGAGTTCGGATTCCGAACTCCGGCCGTGGCAGCTATGAATCACCTGAGTTCGGATTCCGAACTTAGTCAAAAAAGCACGGTTGATCAGGTCTCGAGCCTCAGTTCGGATTCCGAACTCAGTGCAAATCACGGGGTTTCACCCTTAGTTCGGAATCCGAACTCATCTAGTACGTATACGAATACAAATACTGATGTATCTAAAAGCTCTGTACTGCGCGAGCAGGCAGATGTGGACCTTGTGTGGCCGAGTGCCTATCAGCGGATGACCTCGGAGCAGCAGCAGCGGGCGCAACTCGCGATCCTGGCTGTTCACTCTGATATCCGGGCGCCCCTGGTCAAGCAATGGGGCGTTCGCTGCGCCTCGGGCGGGGTAGCGAAGCCCTTTGGCTACCTGATGAAACTCATCCAGAAGGCCCAGACCGGTGACTTCAACGCCGATTGGCAGCCAGCCGCAGTTCAATCAGCCGCTGCAGCCATGCCGAGCCAGGCCCCTTCGGTGCTGACAATTCCAAGATTCGAGCCGGCCGCTGTCCAGCCCAAAGCTGTCAGCGATGCACAAACCGGGAATGAAGTGCTCAAGAGCATCCGGAGGTCGATGGGCCGGGGAGTAGGTGAGCAATGAAGCCACTTATCAACCAACGCCTAGTACGGCTCCGTTGCGTTCGGGACAAGCCTGCCAGCCAGGGTGCCAACTATGAGCGCAGAGCGCTGCTGAATCCCTCTACTGGTTCCACTGGAAACACTGGTCGGCTGAATCACACGGGTGGTTCCACTGGAAACACCGATCGGCTGGATCGTACGGGTGGTTCCACTGGAAACACCTGTCGGCTGGATCGCACGGGTGGTTCCACCGGAAACACTGGTCGGCTGAATCACACGGGTGGTTCCACTGGAAACACCGATCGGCTGGATCGTACGGGTGGTTCCACTGTAAACACCTGTCGGCTGGATCACGCGGGTGGTTTGAATGCTACCAGCACGAATTCACCAATGCTGTCGCAACCTCCTCGCACCCAAATACGGTTTTCCGCTGCCCTTCGGCGCCTGTCTCGGCACCCTGCCCGAGCGTCATCTCACAACCCAAGGAATCCTTCTCATGGCTGATACCTTCCAGCTCAACCTGGGCTCGCTCAGATCGAGCGTCAATCTGACCCTGCATACCCATCACGCCTCCCGCCTCTGGTTCGGTCGGCAGCGCTCTGATAACAAGCCCGGCATGATCGGCCTATCCGGCTTCTCCAACATCATCAACCGCATCTCCGCCGGCGCCGCCAAGGACGATCCCTACTCCGATCTTTTCCTCATCATCATCGAGGACAAGATCGAGGAGTCGGAGCAGCAGCTGACCGCTATAGATGAGCGACTGGACCAGGTCATGGCCATGCTGCCCAAGCAGCTCGACGTGGGGACCAATCTGTCGATCCAGCCGCTCAAGCTGCCGCTGTACCTGAACTCGCCGCTGGCCTTTAAAGGTGTGTATCTGCTCACCCGCTATGACGAGCTGGTTCGCCGGATCCTCCTGGCCGCCCACATCGGCTTGATCGATAACGGTTCCAAGGAGGCCTGGTTGGACGAAGGCGCCGCTGTGCTTCGCCGCCTGTACGGCGTGGGCCAGCGCTACAAGGGCTACAGCGGTGCATCGCGCGACGACATCGCCGCCAACAATGCCCGCGCCACCAACGCCCAGCAGATGTACAGCTTACTGGAAATGCCCAAGGACGTCCTGGAAGGGACCCGCCGTAGCAAGTTCGCCCCGGCGATTCAGCGTCCAGGTGACGCCCCGGCCACTTCCAGCGGCGGAGACGACGGCTTCGATGGCGACTCCGCCGACGAGGAAGAGCATTTGGACGCTATGGCCAGCGCTCACCCCGTCGCCGAGATCAGTGAGGCCTGATCGCTATGGCACTGCAACAGTCCACTCAAGGCGCGAAAACCGCAGACCTGCAACAGGCCGCCTTCCAGCCCCTGCAACAGGATGTCTTCGCGAACCTGCAACACGCTCCCTTCTACAAAGGGCTTTTAAAACCCTTTAAAGGTAAGGGAGCACTGGACCAATTAGCCGAGCAGTGCCGTTCCCTTGAAGCCGACCTGAACACCCTAGCCCAGGAGCGGATTCTCGCCCAGGCCCAGCGCTTCCCCTTCACGCTCCTGCCGATCCGGATGACCCACCAACACACCTCAGCTGGCCCAGTCTTTCTGCGCTGGCAGCAGAGCGGGACACGAAAGATGGGAGTGGGGCTTTGGGCGGACCTGTGCCGCCACGACCTGGTCACCGAAACACTGCTCCAGGACCTGCACGCCATGGAGCTACAGCGCATTGCTTTGAATATGCAGATCAGCCTGGTCCATGCCATCGGCCGCCAGGCCGTGGAGTGCGCCGAGAAGATGGCCCAGGCCGATGCCGTTTACACCGAACAGCTGCAACAGATCATCCAGTCCCGCGGCGAAGACGCCGCATCCCAACAGGAGGCCTGACATGGGCACAGCAGTAGTATGGGAAGGCAACATCGGCTCCGCACCCGAGTACAAGCGGTTCCAGAAGGACAATCAGGATCCGCGGCACCTGCTCCGCCTGAACGTCTATTTCGACAACAACATTCGCCTGCAGGATGGCTCGTACGAGGATCGCGGCGGTTTCTGGGCCAACGTCGAGCTATGGCACCGCGACGCGGAAAGCTATAGCCGGCTGTATCAGAAAGGTATGCGGGTGCTGGTCGACGGCAGGGCGGTGTTGGATACCTGGAAGGATGGCAACGGCGTCGAGCAGGCCGCGATGAAAGTCCAGGCCAACCGGATTGCGTTCCTGCCACAGCGCATCGAGTCCATCACGATGGGCCAGGGTACGGGCCAGGCGCAGTCACGGCCGGTAGCGAACGGCCAATCTCGCGCACCTGGCCCCTCGCCGGCACCGACGTCCGAAGATTTCGACGACCAGATCCCCTACTAACTGGCCCCGAAAAATTTGCCGCCCCAGCGTGAAGCTACCGGAAGACAGGACTCACTCAGCATGGGCCTGTCGCTCCGGGCCGGGCGGTGGCAGAAAAGTCGCGCCAATGCGTGAAGCTGCTGGGAGATCTATCTCGCACCTCGTGTCTCCTCAGCAACCCGCTCAACCTCAGGGTAGTCATGAGCCGCTGCTTAGCGTGAAGCCGCAGGTATCACTCACTCGAATAGCGTGGAACTGCACATGGACAACTCCTACCATTTCAAACGCGCCGTACAGATTGCCAGCTGCGATATGGATGCTATACGGGGCCTGTGTCAGGCAAAAATCAACGAGGTAGCAAAGGTTAGTAGGCTCCGCGCCATAGGTGATGTATCGATGCGCGCCCAGGGCTACATAGACGCGTGCCAGGATTTTCTGGGCCTGCGCGAAGACGATGTAAGGCGGCTGGTCTGGAGCCTGAACGAGTCTCGAATGACTCGACGCGAGCAGTTGGTCGGGGCCTATTTCGGTGATGAAGCTCCAGACGTGACCCATGAGGTTGAAGTCGCGATCGACTGGTGGAACGGTATGGATCAAGCCGAGCAAGAGCACTGGCTGAGTCTGGCCGAATCCACACGCCCGAGGGATGCGCGCCGGGCCTATCTGGCCCACCTGAAGCGAGAGTGCGAACGCATGGGGTTTCCTTCGTAGATCGCGGCTCAGCGTGACTCTGCTGGTGGACTTGGCCTTATCAATCGGGACACTGCCATGGTGAACGAAGCCCAATCTAGAGTGACTTCCGTGGGTGGTCGATCTGGAGCGAACGCCCACCGATCCGCCATGCGTGCTGGTGAAGCAGCAGCTCTAGCCAGAGCCGGTGTTCATACCTGTCCCTACCAGCATCCCGCCTTTCGGTCGTCCTGGCTAAAAGGGTATGCCCAGGCCCAGCAGCAGAGCTTGGATTTCTAGGCCAACCAATTTCCTTCCAGTTAGGGTTTTCCCTTCCGCCGCTGACCGGCTCACCGCGACCCTAGACCTTCCTGATCACTTCTGAAGGTCTTCACCATGTTTATTCGGACCCTCTTCTGGTTGTCCGTCATCACTGTCCTGGCTGTGGCGGGCGCAGCCGTTTACTGGTTGTACGGCTACTTCGCCCTGCGTGAGGCTCAATCCTTCCTCTCTTTCGGGTTCCGTGCACTCGCACTTGGCTGGGGCTGGCTGCTGACCTTCTGGGCGGCCAAGTTCGCACTGGAATTGCTGATTCTCGCCCGGAAGGAGCATCAAGATCATTGCCGCCAAAAGAAAGCCGTCGAGTGGTACGTCGAGGCGCTTGGAGGGGAAATCACCCAGTCCCAGGCGGATTTCATCAACGAGCGGCTGACCTATGGCGATCGCTGGGAAGCGGCGGAAGGATTGCTCAGGGCCTACTACGGCCCGGGCATTGAAACCAGCGACATCAAGCGCCTGGATGACCTCGCGGATCGAGGCTGGCGAGTGACCGGCAAGCTCAAGGTCGACGCTCTCTGCCTGAGCCTTGCGGGCCGGCATCAGATATACACTCCGCTACGCCTACTGCCTCAGTACTCGAAAGCCCCTTTGCCGGCCTCGCCTCCCTCCCCATCGCCGTTGAAGCCCTTCCGGGAGGACGATCCCTGGTACTCGCACGACGTGCTGAAGATGTTTGCCGCGCGCAACACCTTCACCTTATTTCAGCGCCATGGTGGCATCGATCTCGACTGGACGCGTAACGATGGTCAGCGCACTGACCCTATCTCTCGGGAAGACTGCGCGGCCATGCTCAAGGCCATGCAAGCCTGGATCAGGCGAAAGACGTCCGAGGCTGAAGCAGCGGCCCTGGGCACCGACCTTGAGTACGCGCGACACGATATTGCTCTCATCGCCGAGGCGCTGGCCTGCGAGCAGCATCAACACTGTCACAGCGTGATGTGGGAGGCCTCCCAGGATCATGACCGGGAGCGTGACGAGGACGAGCGCCGGGCGGATGAGTATTGCCACCGGCTGTATTCCGGGCCTGCCGATGAGTGAGTACGAAGCAGCGAGCCTTGTGCCTGCAGCGGCCAACACACCAGCCTTCAGCGAGCGGCAACGGGCAGTTGCGCAGACCTGGGCCGAGCACTTCCGTATCGAACCCAAGATCCGGGCTGCTTTCACCGAGAGCTACCTGAGCAACACCCTGCACACACGTTTTTGGAGCGTCGAACTCCCTGCGCGAGCGACGCTCGATCCGGCCGGGCGTGTGGTCACACCCGTGCTTGTACGATTGTCCGGGATGGTGCAATGGTTTGATGGTTTCCAGATCTGGACCTTGGCGCTAAGCAAGCCTGTGGAGCAGGAACTCCAGCAGCTCCTGGGAGGAACACGCCCCCTCCTGGAAGGCCCATCCCCTGCGCAGGCCTTGCTGATCGCAGATCTCGCCCAACGTCGGCGTCACTGCTGCTCCGGTTTGCTTACCGCCTTTTCCAAGGATGCCCGTGAGCTGGTTTTCAAACGGGCCGCCCTGGACCTGGCGCCTTGGGTAAAGCTCGTCACTGGGAACCGCTTCGAGGCGCGCTACTGTCGACCACGCAGCGCGTTCTATGGCAAACATCTCGGGGCCACGCTCAAACGCTTCAATGCGCACCTGGACCCCGAGGTCCTGCGCCTGATCCGTGGCATTCGATGCCCTGATCCACGCCTCTACAACTGGATCTGCGCGCCCGAGGGGCAGCGTGCCTGGCGTCTGCAGGCGGTGCGGGCCCAGCCGGTGCTCCTGCCGCTACTCTTGCTGTGGCCGGACGAATTCACACGCGAGCGTCGAACGGTGCCGCCTTTGCGGCGCGGGCATTGCCCGTGGCTGGAACTCGCGCCCTATGTCCACGACGAATGCGTGTTGCTGCTGCCGCAACTGCTAGGCACCGCCGTGGACCAGGCGCTGCCCTTGCACGAGGTGCTGGCGTGGCTGTTTCAGGTACCGGTTGCGCATCTGCGCTATCTGGGCCGGCAGCGCGTCTACGACACCGGCGGCGCCTTGAGCTTCCTACATCCTGTGGATGGAGAGCGTGGCTTTCGCGTGCTGCTAGGCGCAGCAACCACCGGCAATCGCCGACCCCAGAGCAAGTCGGAGTGGAAGGCCTTTCGTGAGGTGTGGGGTGCCCTGCCTTACGTGAACCAGATGCAACGAGACTTGACCGGCTTCATCAAAGGCGGGCCTGCACGCTGGTCGGATATTGACTGGATCCGCTTATGCGTCCGTGCGCAGGACCTCAGTGAACTGCACCGAGATCTTAGTGGAGGTGATCCCCTCAATGCGCTGCTGGACCGCTTTCAAATCCTGAAATCTCCAGCTGAGATGGCCCGTCTCGCGGATCGCTATCAGGCGCAGCGCCGAACCCTCGTCGCTCAGCATCAACAGGCGATTGAACGTGAAGAGGCGCACCGTCTCCAGTCCTTCCAAAAAAGCGAGGGGTGGCCAGGGCTGCTGGTCGAGTCCGCAACAATCCTGGCGCCCAATGGCTTGGAGATCGTCGAGCTGCTCACGCCACAGGCGCTGGTTCATGAGCACCATGCGCTGTGCCATTGCGTGGACCAATACGACTATGCCGCCTTGAGCGGCGGATGCCGCTTGTTTTCGGTACGCCATGACGGCGTGTCGCTGGCCACGGCCGAGGTCATCCAACCGGGGGCATCCCCGTACGCCTACGACTACGACTACGACTACGAAGAGGACTATGAGGATGAGCGTCCTCGGGCAGACCCGTTGCTCAAGGTTCAACAACTCCGGGGCTATCGCAACGCATCGCTCGCCCCGGAATCCGCGGAGAAACAGGCGTGGGACTGGTTCTGGCAGGAGCTTTTGAAGGGTCGTTGGCCGTTGAGACTCGATTGGCCGCGGCACGTCGAATCACCCGAGTACGAGCGTGCCCGCCTCGCCCTTGAACGCAGTCTGCCGGCCCTGACCCAGTGGCTCGCCCACCAGCTACGCGATGTAGCAGAAGTGCCTTCGCCCTCACGTCTTGATCTGGAGGTTGACCCTGTGGGACTGCAATACGCCTCGGACCTGCATTATCTCAATCGCTTCGCTGATCTGGAGGATCAGACTCGCCCGCTACGCACCTGGTCTGATGTTTTCACACCCGACTCGATACCCTTCGCGCAGCGCATCTACAGCACCTCGCATGACAGCGTGCATCCCAAGCAGATAGTGGGCTATGCCTCACTCGATCACACCGGCATGTCGTGGGAGCGCCTCATGCGCGACGGGCCGAAGATGGTGGAGAACCTGGCCTGGCTGGAACGTAATCCGCGCTACTACTTCGATGGCAGCACACCGGGCGTACCGCCTGATCCGGTGCAACTTGCGACCCTCGATGGCCTTGAGTTCTACGTCACCGGCCAAGGGCTACACCGGGCCTGTATCGCGCGCTACCTGGTCGAGCAGCATCCTGAGGTGCTTTTGCGCAAAGTCAGGGTCACGCGCTACGACCTGCGGCAGGATTTCATCGAGCTGTGCGATCGCTTCAATGCGCGAATGCAGGCGTTGGACACCAAGGTGCTCATTCGCCCCCTTGAGCTGGCCACCCATGAGATGGCCATCCACGGCGGAACGCTGAAGCGCTGCGACCTCGCCTTACTCATCGAGCTGAGCGACTCACGCGATTGGGTCGTAGACGTCCCGACCGCTGAGCGTTTCCTCGCCGAGATCAATTCCGCCTCGTGCCGGCAGCCTGCTGTAGAGCCCAAATTCAGCACACGGATGCTGAACCGGCTCCTGAAAAAGCTTGGACCGCTGGCTATGCTCGGCGGTGTAGGCCGTGGCTAGACCGCTGCTACGAAACACGTCTGGTACGGCGCAGCTTCTGCAGCGCGCCGTATTCGACGGCTACGATTTTGGCCTGAAGATGCCCTATCTCGAAGGGGCCAACCGCCTGCTGACGGGCCGTGGCGGCACCTTCATTCGCCGCGGCGAACATCCGTTGTCTGGATACTGGCGGCTGCCACAGCGACGGCTGCTGGAGGACCTGGACGTGCTCTTTCACCAACTGGGCGAGCTGGCCGACGGTCGTTTTGTCCAGGACTGGCCGGGCTTCAGCCGCAAGATCGCCGACGCCCAGGCCGATGCCCGACGAGACCTCTTCATCTGGGGAATGCGCCTGCGGATCGCGCCGCTGTCCGGTGGCGGCGTGGTGCTCTCCGGCGACTACCACCCGGGCTGCGTCGCCGTGGCCAAGCGCATGCACGGCGCCTTCCTCTCGACCAGCCGCGCCTGGCGAGTGCCTGCCTCCGCCGAGATCCTGCGCAGCAACCTGATCCTGGAGCTGGGGCTGCTCGAGGAGCAGTTCGAGATGCTCGACGTGCTCCAGGAGCTACTGTCCGACGGATCGGTCAGCGCAGCGCGTGACGTCACAGCGATGTCGATCGGAGGACCTCCGCAAGAGCACAATGCGTCCTCTGCAGACGAGGACAGTGCAGCAGATGTTTACCTGGCCGCGGTACCTGACATCGCCAAGACCAGCTGGACGCTGCAGGCCATTGAGGCCGAGCTCAAGCCCTATTCGTTGATGTCCCACCAGCCCGCAGGGATCCGACACCTGCTGCAGCGCACTAGTGCACTGCTGGCCGATGACATGGGGCTGGGCAAGAGTCGCCAGGCGGTGATCGCAGCCGGCATCCAATCCGCCGGCCACCAGATCCTGGTGGTGGTCCTGGCCAGCCTGGTGATCAACTGGGAGCGGGAGATCCTTGCCGTCTATCCGGACGCGCGAATCGCCCGGCAGCGCTATCAGGCTGAGGCCCAGTGGGTGATCGTCAACTACGAGCGCCTGGGAGACTTCGTCGCGCTCGCCGATCAGTTCGCGGTGATGATCATCGACGAGGCGCACCGGTTGAAGGAGCCTACGGCCGCCTGGACGCGCAACGGCTTCGACATCGCCGCCAAGGTGCCCAACCGCTACCTGCTGACCGGGACGCCGGTGCTCAACCGGGAGTCGGAACTCCACACGCTGCTGCGCTTGTCCGGTCACCCCATCGGGCAGTTGCCGCTCAAGGACTTCTGCGAGCGCTTCGCCGGTAGCTCCGAATTCCGCCAGGGGCTGCGCGCCGAGATCAGCGACTGGATGCTACGCCGGCGCAAGGACGTGCTACCCGACCTCAAGGGCAAGCAGCGGCAGACCGTGCCGGTCGTGCTCGATGAGGCACAACAAGTCGAGTACAACGCTATCCGCAACGCCGACCAGCCGATCTTCGCGCGCCTGGGCCGGCTTCGCCAGCTCCTGGAGCGAGTGAAGGTGCCAGTTGTGATTGAGTTGCTGGGTGAGCTGGACCCTGAGGACAAGGTAATCCTCTTCTGCGAATACAAGGAGACTGTCACGACGCTGCAGCAGCTGTGCGAGGCCGCAGGCCTGGGATGCGTCACCCTGGTGGGCACTGACAGCCTCACGAAGCGGCAGAAGGCGATTGATCGCTTCCAGGAGGATTCCGATTGCCGGGTTTTCATCGGCACGACGTCAGCGGCCGGCACCGGCAACAACCTGACCGCAGCCAACTACGTGTTCTTCCTGGGGCTGCCTTGGACGCCAGGCCTGCAGGATCAGGCCGAGGACCGAGCGTACCGTAATGGGCAGCGACGCCTGGTGGTGGTCAAGATTCCGCTGGTGGAGAACAGCATCGACCTGCAGCTCTGGCAGATGCTGCAGGACAAGCGGCGGATCGCCCAGGACCTCATTGAGCCGGACGCAGTCAATAAGGCTCAAGAACGGTTAGCCAGAGACCTATGCCCTTGAGTGATGAGCATAAATCCCAGGCCTTTGTCGCCCGGCTCAAGCGTGAGCTTCCAAACTGCAATTGCTTGATGAGCGGAGTGTGCCCAGACCGTGGTGCGGCTATCTGCGTGATGCCAAAGCATGGCGGTGGGACCCTCACGCTTCAGCTGGATGTCTCGCAGCTGGGCGATGCGGGATATCTGGAGCGGATGCTGAAGGTGATCCTTGATCAAGTAAGGCGCAGTTGAACACCGGCACATCACGACGGTCATTTTATCTGAGTGCTCGCACTCATCTCCTAGAGGTTGGCAAATCTGTAGGCTTCGAACTGAGTTATCCCCTGCCAGGTGCGGGGGATTTTTTTTGCCTACTGATCACCCCTTTCTGTTGCGCAGGCTGATGCTCCAACTGCACGCTGATTAAGTGGCACTTCGCCACGCATCAGGAGCTATTCATGGAAAACAATAACGACAAAACTCTTCAGTCCGTGGACCGCAGCAGCGTCAACCTAAACTCACCAGAGGCGATGACCTATTGGCTCTCTTTCTTTGGTTGCGACCGGGACGATCTGATACAGGCTTGGAAGTTAGTCGGTTCAGGATCGGTGGCAGGCATCCGAGGAACGATCGCTTATCTGGAAGGGCTTAAAGCCCCGCCCGTAAAAGCCCCATCCGTACCGAAAAAACCCAAGCGCAACTACGACGACCCCTCGCCTAGATAACTGGGGCACTTAACCTCTTTCGCTCTAGATACGGTTATCTCCTGCTTTCCAGACAGGTGCCTGGCACCGTGAGCCCCACTACGAAATGGGGCCACACCGCACATGATCTGGAAGCTCACCACCCTCTCGCCGCTCGCCTTCGCCGTCGCATTGGCAGGCTGTGCCCAGCAGGAGCCTGCGCCCAGCGCACCCGGCCCCGACAGCTCGCGCAATCCTGAGCTGCTACAACCCGATCTCTATCCAAAGGGCGCTGTGTCAGAGCCGCAGGTCCGGTACGGCCGCTACACCCTGGTCAACACCGCGCCGGAGACCGAGCAGCGGGACCTGATGGCCCAAATCATCGACGTGAACATCCCGGCCAACATGAAGCCGACCGTTCGCGACGCCATGCAGTACGTGGTCAACCGGTCTGGCTACAGCCTGTGTGGGCCTGAGCAGGGGCACGTCAACATTCTCTTCACCCGGCCATTGCCGGCGGCCCAGTACAAGCTTGGGCCGATGAGCCTGCGCAACACTCTCCAGGTGCTGGCCGGCCCCGCCTGGCAGGTGAAAGTGGATGAGGTCATGCGGTCGGTGTGCTTCGTACTCCGCCCGGGCTACCAGCTGCCGGAGGGCCAGCGCTACGCTGCTGCGCCGGCAGCGACCCCGAGCCCTGTGGCCGCCAAACCTGTATCACCTGTCGCCAGCCCAGCGGTGACCGTCGCCACAGTGCCCGCCGCTAAACCTCTGGAAACGCACACCGTATCCGCCAAGCCGATACCGAACGTCGCTGTCGCTCCGGAAGCCAAACCTGCGCCCGCCGGCGCGGCGCTGACATCCGCGCCGCTCAAAGCGCCTGGGGGGGCCTTGCATATCGGGCAATCTCCGAACGCCTCCCCGGCGAAGGGCACCTCTGCCACACCTTCTACTGTAGCGGCTTCGGCTCCTGCCAAGCCTGCTTCTCCCGTCCCAGTCACAACAGCAAAGCCGTCGCCCACAGTGGCCGCGACCGCCGCCGGCGCCTACACCCTGCCTTCGGTCCGACTGACCGAGCCAGCCTCTGCCATGACCCAGACCTGGGATGCGCCCATTGGCAGCACCCTGCGGCAGTCCGTCGAGGCATGGGCCAAACGCGCGGGCTGGCAGGTGGTCTGGGAGCCCGATGACCTGGACTACCCCATTGAAGCCGCCCTGCACTTCCGCGGCACCTTTGCCGAAGCTGTCGCACAGGTCTTCCCGCTCTACGACGGCGCTCGCCGCTCCTTCATCGTCGATGGCAACTCCAGCCAGCGCATCGTTCATGTTTCCGAGAGGAAGAAGTCATGACCCTCCCCCTTCGCCTGAGCGCCCTGGCCGCGGCGCTCCTGCTCGCCAGCTGCTCGGTGCAGCGGGTGGACGAATCGGCCCAGCGCGCCGAGAACGATGCTGCTATGGCCAGCCAATACGCAGCCCTGCTGCGTAATCAGCAGCAACAGCCCAAGCGCGAGACCGTCGTGTTCAGCGACAAGCCTTGGGTCTCCACGCAACCGGTGGTGGCCAAACGTGGAATGCCCTCGGCCCTGGACTGCGAGCTCAGCTATCGGCCGTCCGGCAGCGTCGGCATCACCGAGATCGCCCAGTACATCACCAGCCAGTGCGGTATTGCCGTGCTGGTCTCGCCCGATGCACTGAACCCCAATGCCGGGACGGCCGGTACGCAACCTGTCAGCACGGGGCCGGCGCCGATCGGCAATCCCAGCCCAGATAGCCTGGTAGGCCTGTTGCCTGCAGGTGTCATCACCAACCCGGCGACCATGAGCGCTGCCGCGAGCTCAGCAGGTTCCAGTTATCGCGCGGCCGACTTCACCAGCCTGGGCGGCGGAAGTCAGGTCAGCGGCCTCAAGTACAGCGGTAAGGCCTCCGGCCTGCTCGATGAGGTGACGGCGCGCCTGGGCCTGGGGTGGCGCTATTTGCCCGTCGAGCGCGCCGTTCGGATCAGCTATTTCGAAACGCGGGTCTTTGATGTCTGGTCGTTTGGCGATAAGCAAGTCATCGCCAGCACCGTGAAATCCGGAATGGCCACCGCCGCCGGCACCAGCGGCAGTAATTCGGGCGGATCGAGCACCAGCTCCGGTGTTTCAGGCGACGCGGGCAGCAATCAGAGCACCACGGTGACCCTGGAGTCCTCGATCCTGCAGGACATTCAGAACAACGTGAAGGCGATGCTCAGCGTCGCCCCGGCCGGGCGGATGTACTTGGCCCCTTCTACCGGGACCCTCACCGTCACGGATCGCCCTGAGGTTATCTCCCGGGTCGAGGCCTATCTCAACAGCACCAACCGCAGCATCACTCAGCAAGTGCTGTTCAACGTGAAGGTGTTCGAGGTCACCCTGACTGACTCCGATCAGTTGGGTCTCAACTGGGCTGCGGTCTACAAGTCGCTCAACACCAAATGGGGCCTGTCACTCTCCAACACCGTCTCGGGGATCAGCACCGGCGCGACCTCGGCCTCTGTCGGCATCGTCGATACCGCTAACTCGGCCTGGGCAGGCTCCAATGCCATCGTCCAGGCCCTCGCCGAGCAGGGCCGGGTCTCTAACGTCCGGTCGCCCTCGGTCACCACCCTGAATCTGCAGCCGGCGCCGCTACAGATTGGCAACGTCCAGGGCTATCTGGCCTCCAGCCAGACGACGTCAACAGCGTCGGTTGGCTCCAGCACCTCGCTCACGCCCGGCACCATCACCAGCGGCTTCAACATGACGCTGCTGCCGCGCGTACTTGATCACGACGAGATGCTGCTCATGGTATCGATCAACATGAGCAGCAAACCGACCTTCCAGACCTTCACCAGTAACGGTTCCAGCGTCCAGCTGCCGGACTACGACGCCAAGTCGCTGTCGCCCAAGGTCAAGCTGCGCAGCGGCCAGACGCTGATCCTGTCCGGGTTCGAAGAGCTCAATGAAAACGCGGCCAAGACCGGCGTGGGTGACCCCGGCTTCTTCGGCCTCGGCGGCAGCCGCACGCGGACCTCGGGTCATAGCGTCCTGGTGGTGCTGATCACGCCGATCGTGACGGGCTGATCGCATGGCTATCTCTGGTACCCCACCGGCAGCCCCCGCGCAGAACGTGCAGATCCTGACCTATCACGGCAAAAGCTTCGTGTCAGGTCTGGACTGGCATCCGCTGGACAGTCCAACCAGCTACATGAAGGAGGCCCGGCAGTACGGCCGCCTGCATAAGATGGACATCATCGCCATCCGCCGGGCCCGTAACGTCATCCAGGCGGGCTTCGTCGCACGCAGCGCGGGTGCCATGAAGGGCATGTATTCCTTGGCGGCGAGCCTTGCCGGTCAACTGGGTGACTCTTGGCTTGCTGCCTGGCGGATCTCCCCCGATGAGCCACGCTACGCCCTGGTCGCCGTCTTGGATGGCGCGATCATTCCCAACGCCGACCTGGTTGGCTCCGTGGCGGACGTGCAAAAGCGCGTAGCCCAACTGCTGAGTCGGTCCATCACCTTCGACGCGATGTTCCTGCCTGAGGAATTCGGGCTAGGCGGTCAGCCGCTGGACATCGAGGCGCTGCTGCAGCCTGGCAATCTCAAGCGCGAGTACGCCTTGCGTCCGCTCGCCTTCGGCATGAGCAAAGGCGAATGGGTCAAGGTCGCTCTGCTCGGTCTGGTAGTCGTTGGCGGTATCGCAGGCTACGGCCAGTGGAAAGCGCACCAGCATGAGCTGGCGCGGCGCGCGGCCGAGGCTGCAGAGGCCGCTCGCCAAGAGGAACTCAGAGCCCTGAGTCAGCGTTCCGGTGAGCAATTGCCCGTGCAGGCCCTGGAACATCCCTGGGTCAGACGCCCCGGGGTGGCGGCCTTTCTTGCCACCTGTAACGGCGCGATCGACCAACTTCCTTTGTCGATTGCCGGTTGGCTCTTCACGTCGGCGCAATGCGACGGCGTGCTGCTGTCCACCAACTACAGACGTGAAGGTAACAGCACCGCCTCAGGCTTCCTGGCAGCTACCCGCGGGCACTTCGCCGATCAGCCGGCCTTTTTCGATGAAGGTAACGGCGCCGCGCTCAAACTGACCTTCGAGCCGCCGCTGGCCGGTGACGATGAGCTGCTGCAAGAAGCTGCTGCGCTCGCCGACCTGACTTCTTGGCTGCATGGCCAGGGCCTGGCTCCAACGCTCAAGGAAATCCCGGTCGTCGTGCCAGCGCCGGAAGCCTTGCCCGGCCAGCCGGCACCGCCCCCACCGCCACCGCCGGACTACAAGCACTTCGAGCTGACCTTCAACACGGCGCTGCCGCCGGCGATCGTCCTCAAGGACGTGCCCGACCAGGGCCTGCGGCTACGCGAGATCAAGACCCTTCTGCAGAGCGATCAGCTGGCCTGGTCGGTGACTGGTGACCTCTATGTCAAATGACCTTCCCCTCGCCGTAATCGGCGCCCTCATGTTGACGCTGGCCGGGCCTGTGCTGGCCGCTGAGACGAAGTCGGCTGATCCAGACGGTATCACCGTGGGTGAGCTTTCCCGGGTACAGAGCGAGACGATCCTGTTCAAAGCCCAGGGCGAACGCGCCAAGGCGCTGCGCGAGATCAATGGCGGTGGCGTTCAGGCGACCTCCGTACCTCAGCCCAGCTACCCGCAACAGACCCTGCCCATCCAAGGCAATCGTGGAATGACGACGGCCGATCCAGCGAATGCCGTCGAGCAGTTGCCGGTAGTGAAGCTGGTATACGGCTCCGGTAAGGCACTGCACGCCACCCTGCTCTACAGCGGCGGATTCGAGATCGATGCCTCCCTGACGTCAACCGACCTTCCCGGTGGCTACCGCGTCGCCAGCCTGACGTTGGACAGCGTCGTACTCAGCCGCGGCGGTAAGCGTTTCCCTCTGGGTTTCTCCAACCGCGCGCCGAGCTATCCGGTAGCCAGCGTGGCAGCAAGTCAGGGGCCTGTCCTGCCGATGACTGTCACGCCGATGAATCCCATGCCTCCCGCACCTATAGCCGCACCTACGCCTATTGCCCTCCCGGGCGCTACGCCTGGTGGTCTCTGACCTGGAGTTCCGCTGATGACCTCTAACGTTTCCATTGAAAGCGCTGCGGATGAACCGGATGACTCGGCCAAGGCGATCGGCCAGCGCCTTGCAGGTGAGCTGGTTAACGAGCTCCTTCCCCTCCAGGCACGCAACGTCTTGACTGCCGAGGGCGCTCCCTGGGGTTTGATTAAGCCAGAACTTCGGCAGCTACTGGCCTTGGTGGAAGGCTTACGTCCGACCGATCGCGCCCAGCTGCTGGTCTCGGGTCAGCATTTGCGCGATCCCTTCGTGATGGCATTTATGGGCCAGCTGGACCGGGCGGACCTGGATTACCAAGTCGTACCGAGCACCCTGAGTGACATCCAGGCGCTGTACAAGGTCGAGGCGTCCCGCAGTGTCGTGGCTATCTCCGTCGATGGAACCTCACGTCAGCAGGAGGTCATTCGACTGCTGGGCGAGGCCCATACTCGAGGCGCTTCCGACGTCCACTTCGTGGTGGGCCGCGAGATCACCCACATCCTCTTTCGTATCCATGGTCTTCTGACCGAGTACGGTCAGATCCAGAGCCGCATTGGCCGTGAGCTGTGCTCGGCGCTCTATAACTCCATGTGCGACGTGGCCGAAGAGCACTATCAGCCGGAGATCAGCCAGGATGCACGGGTCAAGCACGACTTTGTGGCGCAACTAGGTCTGTTCGGCGCGCGGGTCGCCTCGCGCCCCCTGGTGGGGGGGCCCCTCATGGTCCTGCGACTGCTCTATGACGAGAAAGCCAAGCAGTCCTTGGACGAGCTTGGCTTTCTCTCAGAACAGATCGCCCTGCTCGATCGGCTGCGTCGACTCCCGTACGGCGTCATTCTGATCACTGGACCAACCGGTTCCGGCAAGTCGAAGACCTTGCAGGTCACCCTCAATACGCTGCATAGCGAAACAGAGGGCACTCGCCACATCCTCACCGTTGAGGATCCACCCGAATATCCGCTCAAGGCCAACCAGTCGCCGTTGGGTCATGCCGAGACCTGGGACGGCGCCATCACCAACACCATGCGCCTGGATCCGGACATCCTCATGTACGGCGAGGTGCGAGACCTTGCCACGGCCCAGGCAGCGTTCCGCGGCGGCATGACCGGCCACCTGGTCTTCTCGACCCTGCATACCAACAACGCGGTGGCGAGCCTGCAGCGCCTCATCGACATGGGCGCTGATCCCAGCCTCGTCACAGACCCCGCGCTCATGTCAGGCCTCATCAACCAGTCGCTGCTACCCGTGCTGTGCAGTCACTGCGCCCTGCCCCTGGCCAGCCAACACGAGCAGCTAAATGCGGCCCTCGTCGAGCGACTGACGCGGGTCATGGATACGAAAAGCGTCAAGCTGCAGGGTCCAGGCTGCGTGCACTGCCGCAATCTGGGCGTCTCCTCTCGCACCGTCGTCGCCGAAGTACTGCTGCCCAACCAGCGCTTCATGCAGATCTTTCGTGAGAAGGGAGCCAGTGCGGCGAAAACTTACTGGGTCCGGGAGATGGGCGGGATCACCAAGATTCAGCACACCATCCGCAAGGTCGCCGCCGGCCTGATCGATCCTCGCATGGCCGAAACCATCGTCGGCCCGCTGGACTTCGACCTTTACGTCCTGGAGCAACCCCATGATCAGTAGGGTCCTGGATAGCTTCAGCACCTTCGCCGATACCTTCTACGCCAAGCAATTTGGGAGCAAGGAGCGAATCCAGTTCTACGAAAGCCTCTGCGCGCTGATCGAGAACGGCGTTGGTATCGACCAGGCCCTGGACGAGGTTCGTGGGATCTATAGCGACAACGGCAAAAAGCCGCGTCACCCGGTGGCGCTGGCCAGCGCGGGCATGGTCCAAGGCGTTCGCAACGGCAAATCCTTGGCCGAGGCCTGCCAGAAATGGATGCCCTACCAGGAAGCCGCGATCATCGGCGCCGGCGAGCGTTCCGGCGCCCTGGTCCAGGCCTTCCTGGATTGCGTCCGCATGATCGAGGCGCGCAGCCAGATTAGCTCGCTGGTCGTGAGCACGACGCTGTACCCCTGCTTTATCTGGGCCTTGATGGCGTATCTGCTACACGTTGTGGCAACCCGCATGGTGCCGGCCATGACGCGAGCATCGAACCCGGACAGCTGGTCCGGTGCACCGCGTGTGCTCTATCTCCTCGCCACCTTCGTTCAGCAATGGGGAACGCTCACGCTCATTACGCTGGTAGCCCTGCTGATCGTCATCATTACGACGCTGCCCTACTTCACCGGTCCGCTGCGGGTGAAGCTTGAGGATCTTCCGCCATGGTCGATCTACAAAGCCCTTCACGGCTCCACCTTCCTGCTCAACATCTCCGTGATGCTCAAGGCCAACATCAACCAGGTCGAGGCTTTGGAGTCTCTCTTGCGGGGCGCCAAGCCCTGGCTGCGCGAGCGCCTGGTGGCAGCCATCTACGGCGTGCGGATGGGCAAGAATTTCGGTGAAGCGCTGCGCCTGGCCGGACACGACTTTCCGGACAAGACGGCCGTCCAGTTCCTCTGCGTGCTGGCCACCCGCAAGGGATTCTCCGAGGCCATTCACCGTTTCAGCATCCGTTGGCTGGAGCAGTCACTCAAGATCGTGGGGCGTTACAGCAAGTCCATGCTGACCCTCTCAGCCATCGCCATGGGGTCGCTAATGATCCTGGTGCTACTGGGCACCTACGGCATGCAAGAAGCCGTCACCTCAAACATACACCGCTGATTTAACCCAACCCCCTGCAGTGAGGAAGTCGCAGATGCGTACCCAAAGTTTTTCCGGCAGTCGCCGTCAACGTGGTTTCTTGGAGCTGAGCACCCTGTTCGTGCTTATCGTCGTAGCCCTGGGCATCGCCGGGGCCGTATCGGCCGGGCTGGGCCTGCTCGGCAGCTCTGATGTCAGTACCGAGCAGTCCAACGTCGGTACCCTGATCGCCAATACACGCAAGCTCAAAAGTAGCTCCGGCTATGGCACGTCTGGCACGAACCTGATCTCCCAGCTGGTCACCACCAAGGGCCTGCCGAGCATGAGTCAGTCGGGCTCGAACCTTTACAACAGCTGGAACGGCGCCGTCACCGTTGTATCCGGTGGCATGACCTTCACCGTGACCGAAAACGGTCTTCCGGCGGATGCCTGTGCAACGTTGGCCACCAAGATCAGCCGCGGCACAAAGGTGACGACCACGATCAATGGCGGCACCGCCATCACCGGTGAAGTCGACTCCGCCACGGCCTCGAGCGGTTGTAGCAAGGACAGCAACATCGTCGCTTGGACCGCCTACTGAGTCGGTATGAGCCTGATCACGCAAGCCAATTTCGTCGATCTCTTTCTCGGCCCGGATTTCTCCGATGTAAAGGGGCTGGACGGCTCTGGAAGCCGGCGCGATAGCGCGCCTGCCTCCTGGGGTGATGAGCTGCAGGCGCTGCGTGAGCAGTGCCTGGCCACAATCCTTGATCATGGAGACCCTGAATTCTCGCTGGTTCAAGACGGCATTGTTCTGCGGGTGACCCAGATCAAGGACGCCTTCGCTCAAGACGTCTTCATCATTCGAAAATCCAATGCACAGATCCGTCCCTTCCACCTGCTTGGTTTCCCCGAGCCGCTGGCCAACGCCATGCTCAATGACCAGGTGCGTGGCTTGGTCGTTTTCTGCGGCGAGATGGGCACTGGCAAGACCAGCAGCGCGGCGTCCCTGATTGCGGCTCGCCTGCAGGAATGCGGCGGTACCGCGCTGGCGATCGAGGATCCTCCCGAAACGAACCTAAACGGGCTGCACGGGCAGGGACGCTGCATTCAGATGCAGGTGTCTCGCCGCACAGGTGGCTACGAAGAGGCCTTGCTACGGGCGCTACGCACGGGCGCCGACATGATCCTGATCGGCGAGATCCGCGACACCGCTGCAGCTGTCCAGGCTGTGCGCGCCGCCATCAACGGCGTCTTCGTCGTTTGTACCTTCCACGCCGGCAGTCCGACACAGGCCCTTGATCGTGTCCTGGCGCTTGCCAGCAACGAGATCAAGAACGCCCGCGAGATTCTGGCCCAGGGCCTGGTCGCCGTCGTGGCGCAAACGCTGGAGACCCAGAAGGATCGCCGCATCCTCAAGGTACGCAGCCTGCTGCTGACTGAGGCGGACGGCCCCGCCATCCGGGAGAAGATCCGCAAGAATGAAATATCGAGCCTGGATCAGGACATCGAAAACCAATCCACCAGGAGTCTGTGGGCATGAGCGCGCAAGCTAACGTAAGGCAGGCCGGCTTCATCGCCGTGGAAGTGCTGTTTGGCCTGATCGTGTTGTCGATCCTTGCGGGGATCGGCATCAACCAGTTGATGAACCGCATGGACTCCCAGAACTACCAGATCGCGGCCGACCAGCAAAAGCAGGTAGCGGATGCCGCGGCCAAGTACCTCAAGGACAACTTCGCCACGGTCTACGCCGCGGCCGGCACCACGACGCCGGCGCAGATCACGCCGGCGATGCTGCGCAACACTAATTACCTCCCCGCTGGCGTCACTGACACCAATGCTTTCGGTCAGACCTTCGTCGTGCTCGCCAGAAGGGTGGGCACCAACCAACTCGAATCTATTGTGCTCACCACCGGTGGCCAGACCATCGATGAGATGGGTACTCGTGAAATCGCCGAAAATCTCGGCGCTCCGGGTGGCTTCGTCCCAGTCACCAACACCGGCATCGTCCAGGGCGTGCGTGGAGGCTGGTCGCTTACGCTCAGCAACTACGGTGTGAATCCGGGCGCGGGCCATACCGCCAGTGCCTTATTCCTTCAGGGCGGCACCCTGGCCAACGACTACCTCTACCGCAATGCCATCGCCGGCAAGCCGGAGCTGAACCGGATGAACACCGCGCTGAACATGGGCGGTAACGACCTGAACAACGCGGCCAATATCACCGCCTCGGGTACCGCCAGCATCTCTGGCGACGTGAATGCCGGCCGCAACGTCAATGCCAGTGGCAACGTGAACCTCAATGGCACAGTCACCGCTGGCGGCGACCTGCGGGCTGGATCCATGTACCTGCAGGGCAATGCCTCGATGAATGGCAATGCAACAGTCGGCGGCAGTGTCGCTGTGACAGGAGACGTCACCACCGGCTCGATGTACGCCCGCGGCAACGTCCAGGGCGTCACTGCCAGCATGTCGGGAGAAACCTACACCACAGGCTGGTTCAGGACCCGAGGGGACACCGGCTGGTACAGCGAAAAATGGGGTGGTGGCTGGCACATGACCGATAGCGACTGGATCAGGGCCTATGCAGGAAAGAACGTGTACACGCCGGGGCAAATGCGCGGCAACAGCCTGTTCTCGGAGGGACGTACTTACGTTGGTGAATACCTTCAGCTCAACGGCACCGCCAATGAAAAAGATGGCTGCAACCCGAATGGTCTGGTGAGCCGCGACGGCGCAGGCAAGCTTCTGTCCTGCCAAAATGGGTTGTGGAAGCCGATGGCCTCAGATGTCTCAGGGACGATCTGTGGCATGGCAACCAACTACTGTGGTTGGGATGGGAACATCCGCTGCCAAGGCATGGATCCATATTGCGGGGTCTGTCCTTCGGGCTACTACCTGGTGCATTGGATTGTTCAAGAAGGCGATAAGAATCGATACGTCTGCGCCAAATCCTGAATCACCCCCAAGGTTAAGTCATGCCCATTCTCTGGATTATCCTCTCGGTTGGCCTGATCGCCATGGGCTCCCTGACAGACATCGTGAACCGTGGGGATGAGAGACGTCTTGCCGTCGATGTCTCAGCCCTGGCTCACAATCTGCTGATCTACCGTAACGCCCTTGCCGAATACGCTTACAAAAACCCTGGCGCCAACGGGGTTCCAGCAGATTCGGCACTAGCGTTGCCAACGTGGTGGATACACGCTCCGGGTGTGAGCGGCTATGTTCAAGCCGGCTCCAGTTACACCTACTACCCGACGCCGCCTAATGGGCTGGTCACGGCACTGAGTGAGCTTACGGAATCCACCGCGGTTGGTTATGCCTCAGGCGGCCAGCTGATAAGCCCTACGGGAGGTGCAACCGGCATCGTCCTCCCCGCTGCAGTGCCCACCGGGGCGGCCGTAGCCTATCGTTGAGCGCCGATGTCTCTCCCCCTGCTCTAGCGCGGTCATCTACAATGCCCAACTCTCGCCCTGGGGGGAGGCATGACGGCTGCGGCACTTCATCTCCTTGATGAAAGCTATCCAATCGAAAGTCTGCCCGCCGCTGGAGCGATGCCATGCTTCAACTCCGGTGAAGGCTGCAAAGCAACCACCGGTAGCAATCTGCAAGGAAGAACATGAAATTTCGCCGTGACATAAACGCGCTCCGCGCACTGGCCGTCTCCCTAGTCATCCTCTTTCACTTCAAAGTCCCAGGATTCGACTCTGGCTTTATTGGCGTTGATATATTTTTCGTCATATCCGGCTTCTTAATGACCAGCATCATATTGTCGGGCTTCGAAAAAAACAGCTTCTCTCTTTTGCAGTTTTACCAACATCGGGCTAGACGGATCATTCCTGCATTAGCTGTGCTGTGCACAGCGCTTCTAGCATTTGGTTTCTACGCGCTACCGAATGACGACCTCAGATCTTTGATTCGAGATATAAAATCCAGCCTTCTATTTTTCAGTAATTTCGAGCTGGCTCGTGATGGTGATTATTTTCAAGCCCCGATCAATGAGCATTGGCTGCTGCATACCTGGTCACTATCAGCCGAATGGCAATTCTACCTGCTATACCCGCTGATACTCTTGGGTCTGCGAAAGACGGCGCCCCCTAAAGCCATACCGCTCACTCTCGCGGCTCTATGCGCTCTTTCCTACGCGCTATCTTGCTACTTAACTCCAATAGCGCCCTCTAAGGCTTTCTATCTACTACCGACACGCGCCTTTGAAATGCTGGCAGGCGGACTGGCCTTCGTCGTGAAGGATAAAATCGCCGCACACTCCAAGGCGTATCCACTGTTGGTCGGTTACGCAGCAATCGCTGCGTCGATAGCACTCCTGAATCCAGCGGATGACTGGCCTGGGTACCTAGCCATCCTACCTGTAGCCGGCACCGTGCTGATCATCGTCGCTGCAGCTGAATTCAGGGTTTACCGCCTGAGCGCCGTTCAGTGGCTCGGCAAGATTTCCTATTCAGCCTATCTATGGCACTGGCCGCTCGTTGTCGTCCTCTACTTCATGGGCAAATTAAACGATGCTAAATGGGTAGCGTCAGCCATAGGATTGACCCTGATATTGGCTTCGCTCTCATATCGTCTGGTTGAGCAACGATTCAAGACTAAAAGTTCCCATGGACGCTCTATCATTCATTACGTAGGCTTCACGGCCCTATTCGTCGTCGCGGCGAGCTTGCTGTCAACCTTTGCTAAATCTCATCCAGACTTGAGAGCAGCTCAAAGAGATGACCACCCGCCCGTCTATAAAAGCAGCCTTTTTGATCAAACCTGCTCTTTCTATAGCCAAGGCACCGCCACCTGCATCATGGGCAAAGGTCCCATTCGTGCCATATTGATCGGGGACAGCCATGCACAGGCCACAGCTGCGGCCCTGCAAATAGACAACCCGGAAGCAGCCATAGTCTGGGCTCAAGGCGGTTGTCCTTTGCTCAATGACTTTGAGATGCGTGACAAGAAAGATCAGGCTCTATGCCAAAGCTTCCTAGAGGAAAAGCTGAAAACGCTTGCGACCGATTACAAAGGCGTACCGGTAGTTATATTCAACCGATATTCGCTGTACCGAGATCCGGCCAGCGGCCACTACATATCCTCCGTAAATGAACCGGGGACATCTACCCTGAATGACGCTTACAGCAAGCAATTCCGCCGGACTGTTTGCACTATCGCACAGGATCATCCTGTCTTCCTGGTCAAGCCCGTTCCAACGATGCCATTCAACGTCTATAAGGCGACTGCGCTGCAAAAGCGCCTGATGGCTAGCTCCTCAGATTTCAGTATTCCGGTTGAAGACTATTATCGAGCCAACAGGTCTTCGTTGCAGATGATCGATGAGGTTGCTCAAGCGTGTAACGCTCGGACGCTTGATCCCATGCCAAGGCTTTGCCCAGAGGGACGGTGCCTTGGGGCCAAGAACGGGAAGTCCCTTTATGTCGACGACAACCACCTCGTTGATGCGGGCAACCTTCTGTTGAAAGGACTATTCGAGCCTGTCTTTCAGGTCACGCAATGAGGGACGCGTCTAAACCATCATGAGGCTGGATACGGTTAGCCGCTGAGGCCGTGCCAGTCCTCTGGCAGGGTTCATCCGAACGCCATGTGGCGGTGGACAGGTGAACCCATGCGAGTTTTTTTGTGCGAGAAGCCCAGTCAGGGCAAAGACATTGCCCGGGTGCTCGGCGCCACCGGGCGCGGTGAGGGCTGCATTCACGGTCAGGGGGTGGTAGTGACCTGGGGGATCGGCCACCTTCTGGAGCAGGCGCCACCCGAGGCCTACGATCCGCAGTTGAAGTCCTGGTCGCTGGAAGCGCTGCCGATTTTACCGGCGAACTGGAAGGTCGAAGTCAAGCCCAAGACCAGCAGCCAGTTCAAGGTGGTCAAGGCACTGCTCAAGGAAGCGACCGAACTGGTCATCGCCACCGACGCCGATCGCGAGGGCGAGATGATCGCCCGCGAGCTGCTGGAGCACTGCGGCTACCGCGGCCCCGTCCAGCGGTTGTGGCTATCAGCGCTCAACGACGCCTCGATCCGGCAGGCCCTGGCGAGCCTCAAGCCCGGGACTGAGACATTCTCCATGTATCACTCGGCACTCGCGCGCTCCCGGGCGGACTGGTTGATCGGCATGAACTTCACCCGGCTGTTTACCCTTCTCGGCCGCCAGGCCGGCTACAGTGGGGTGCTGTCGGTAGGACGGGTGCAGACGCCTACGCTGCGCCTGGTGGTCGACCGCGATCGGGAGATCGCCCACTTCGTCCCGGTGCCGTTCTGGAGCCTGGACGTGCTGCTGGCCGCCAACGGCCAAACCTTCACCGCCCAGTGGCGACCTGCCCGCGACATCACCGATGACGAGGGGCGCTGCCTGGACCAGCGCCATGCCCAGGCCGCGCAAGCGCGCCTCACGGCGGGATCTACCGCCATTGCAGTGTCGGTTGAGACCGAGCGGGTCAAGGAGGTAGCGCCCCTACCCTTCGATCTGGGCACGCTGCAGGAGATCTGCTCGAAGAAGCTCGGCCTCGGGGCCCAGGAGACCCTGAACGTCGCCCAGGCGTTGTATGAGACGCACAAGGCGACGACCTACCCAAGGACCGACTGCGGCTACCTGCCCACCAGCATGCTGCCGGAGGTGCCGGCCGTGCTCGAGGCGATCCGGCGCACGGACCCGTCCATTGCCCTGGTGCTGGCCAGCATTGATCCGGCGCAGCGCTCGCGAGCCTGGAACGACGCCAAGATCACCGCGCACCACGGCATCATCCCGACCCTGGAGCCTGCCAACCTGGCGGCCATGAGCGACAAGGAACGTGCGGTCTACAGCCTGATTCGCGCGCACTACCTCGCCCAGTTCATGCCCCACCACGAGTTCGACCGGACAGTGGCGGATTTCGACTGCAACCAGGTGGCGTTGCGGGCGGTGGGCAAGCGCATCGTCGTGCCCGGCTGGAAAACGCTGTTCCAGGCCGCGCGTGCCGCTGAGGATGATGAGGACAGCCAGGAAAAGGACCGCTCGCAGATCCTGCCGCCGCTGCAGAACGCCTCCCGCGCCCAGGTGCAGCAGGCTCAGCTCAAGGCGCAGCAGACGCAACCACCCAAGCCCTACACCGAAGGCGATCTCATTAAGGCGATGAAGACCGTGGCCAAGCTGGTGACCGACCCACGCCTGGCCGCCAAGCTCAAGGAAACCACCGGCATCGGCACCGAGGCCACCCGGGCCAGCATCATCCAGGGGCTGATCGATCGTCAGTTCCTGCTCAAGAAGGGCAAGGCAGTGCGGGCATCCGACGCCGGCTTCTCATTGATCGCCGCGGTGCCCCCGGCAGTGGCCGACCCGGGCACTACCGCTATCTGGGAGCAGGCCCTGGACATGATCGAGGCCGGCACCATGCAGCTGGATGACTTCATCGCCAAGCAGGGCGCCTGGATCGGCAAGCTGGTCGCCCAATATTGCCAGACCACGCTCCACATCAAGGTCCCGGAGGGTCCGTCCTGCCCGCTCTGCCAGGGCAAGATGGCGCAGCGAAAGGGTAAGAGCGGCGACTTCTGGTCCTGCCTGCGCTACCCCGACTGCAAGGGCCTGGTGAACATCGAAACGTCGAAAGGGAAAGGCAAGGGCGGCCCAGGAAAAGCCAAGCGCAGCAGCGCTTCGGCGTAGGCTCCAGGGCCGGTGGGAGCTTTCTTGCCTTTGTCACGGTCACAGCCCCATAATGCAAGCGTTCCACCCCGCTCGCGCGCTGGCGGTCATCAGCGGCAACCCCGGAGCTTCTCGACCTGGTCCTGAAGCTCCACCCCCAAGAGCACGCTAAGCATCGGGTAGGGCGTGTAGATCTTTGCGTGATGCTCTCCCTGTGTCTCCCTGCTCCGCAGCTGACACGCAGCCGTCTAACTTCGTGATAAGCGGGTTTACAGGCACATAGGGCTCACAGAAGGTTCGGTGCACACTGTACTTCGGGCCGACCTGGTGTGTTGGCCCACACTGTTCCTCCCCTTCAGCTGCATTCGAAGGGTAGCCTGGTCCTCTCGGCATCGCCTGGTGGACGAGGCTACCCGTCGGGTAGCCCTCCTCTCTGCCGGTGCCCGCCGGCGCAAAAATGGGATCCCTTTGTGCGCGGATGCGTGCCTTGCGATTACTGGCCCTAGCCACGATAACGGGTCGGGTGAATGCGACGATCATCAGGACGGTAGGTCAATGCCCAGGGACCACCAGTGCCGGTGCTCACGCTCACAGGTGGCATCTTTCTCTTGAGCTCCACTAGCCTCACCCTCGCCGAGGCGCCTTGCTGCTAGACCCAGCGCTGCGCCTGGCGCGCTTCTCCTGCCCCCTTCCTCGCTCCACCGCCGCTTCCGTTCCCGCCCTGCTATACCCTCCTTCCGCTTGACAGCCCTATCCGCCGCCTCCGATGATTGCCCCATGTTCCGCTGACGTGGTCAGCAACATGCCCAGGCAGCTCAGGATCTCAAGACTGCAACGTGGCCACCCACGTCGATCCGAACCCATAGTTCGCCAAGCTTCCGGAGGCGCGAACGGTTGACCGGTTCTTCCGGTTGATGGAGGCACCTCACACATCTGCTCGACCTACCCAGCGGGGACACACTCCCCCGCCCGGAATCAGTGTTTCTCCGCATTACTCACCTGCAGGAGAAACACCATGACCACCCCTACCCTGAGCTATCGCTTTGGCGAATCCGTCGGTACTGCCCTGCGTGAAATCATTCGCTCCGTGCGTAATGCCCAAGCCCAGGCACGTGCTGCGCGTCCGTCCATAGCACCGGCTGAACGTCGTGTAGTCGAGTTCCCACAACCGATCGTATCGGCTGCTGTGCTCGAGGAGATGGATCACGTGCCGGCGTTCGTTCGCCGAAACGCGATCGACCTCAACACCTGGTTCAAGCAAAACACCCAGGAAGCCCAGCCTGAAAAGCCCAAGCGCGAGCGTAAGCCGCGCAAACCCAAGGCTGCCGCCTCTGTCACTGAGCCCGCCCAGTCGCCAGCGCCCCGCGTGCTGCGTCCGGGCTCACTGGACCAGCTGATCGCCCCGTTCGACCCTGAGGTCGCGCTGGCCAGCTGATTCACACCTCACCCACCCCTGTCGGGAAACCTCCCGTCAGGGGGGTTTTCCTGATTTCACCCCTTGATCAAGGAAAACCATGACCTCAAAGAAACTCGCGGCGGTCGCTGAGGACCTCCGCAAGATCGGCACTACCTCGGTAGCCGCTGGTCTAGTGGGTGTCTTCCTGAGCGATCATCGGCTGCTAACGGCTTACGCCATTGCAGCAGGTGTTATAATCTGGCTCGTAGGCATCTACTTCACCTCGGAGGAATGACATGAGTCAGACCGCCTTTGGGATCACCATGTTGTCATTGCTGCTGATCGTCTGTGTTGGTACGCCTGTCTGGCTAGACTGGCCCAACGTCAAAGACAAGGCATTGAAGCTGATCCGCTCGCATTGATGCACCGCTCTACCAAAGCCCTCCTCGGAGGGCTTTTTCATTTCAGGGGTATTGACAAGCGATACGGCCCTGAACATTCTGAGGACGTATGCCGCTGACGTTGTCAGCAACATGCCCCAGGCAGTTTCGGATCTCACGACTGCGATGCGCCCCAGGCGCATTGATCCAAACCCAAGTTCGCTAAGCATTCGGTAGCGCGAACGATTGACCGGCACCCCCGGTTGATGAATGCACCTTCCACCCACCCTCGACGGGACTACCCGTCAGGGCCGGTCTCCGTCACAACCTGGAGACCTTCCATGAGAAGCGGTTTAGCGTTGTACCAGGCATTGCGCTCCATCGATGTCTCGGAAGACAAAGCAACTGCTGTTGTCGATGCTCTGGAGACTGAAATGCAAACCCAGCTGGCTACCAAAGCTGATCTGGCACAGCTCAAGTCCGAGCTCGAACTCAAGCTCACCATCCGCATGGGCGTCATGCTCTCGGCCGCTGTTGGCGTCATGCTGACTGCGTTCAAGTTCATGCACTGACCTGGCACCACCTTTTCTGGCTACACCCACCCACGCGGGGAATACTCTTCCCCTCCCGGGCAAGGTGTTCTCCGTTTTCACCTATTGAAACTGGAGATACACCATGAGCAACCAAGCCAACGAAAGCCAATACTTCGACCTGCACACCACCGGTATCGGTTACCTCAACCGCATCCGCGAAGTGAAACCCAAAGGCAGAGGTGCCAAGCCGTTTTTGGCCGTCACCGTAGCAGCCCTGTGCGGCAGCAAAGAAGCGGTGGAATACCGCTACATCGACTGCAATGTCGTCGGCGCCGAAGCTGAAAAGCTGGTTCGTCGTTGCATTGAAGCCGTCAACGCTGAGAAGAAGGTCCTCGTGTCCTTCCGCATCGGTGATTGCTGGGCTGATCCCTTCACCTACTCTTCCGGACCGAAGCAGGGACAACACGGCGCAAGCCTGAAAGGTCGCCTCCTGTACATCGGCTGGATCAAAGTAGAAGGTGAGTTCGTCTACGAAGCCAAACCGCGCGACGCAGCCCCGGCTGAGCAGCAAGGTACGGATCACGGGGATGACAGCGACCAATCGGCCGCTTGATTCACCCAGTTCTTCCAGGCGCCCACCGGGCGCCCCTGCTCTACCTAGGCTTTGCCCCCTTTCTCTTCGCACACCCATCCGGGGGCACCATCCCCGGACCGGGGCATGGTGATCTCCATTAGCTGAATTTTGGAGCCCATCATGCAAGTCATCGCCACCATCAAGTCCGAGCTGCCCGCCCTGCCCATCGTTGCCGAAGTGTCCTATGACGACGCAACCGAAGAGCTGCTGAGCAGCGACCTGTTCTGCGACAACGCCTGGTTTCTGTTCGAGATGAACGCCACCAGCGCTGATCGCGTTCAAGCCTGACTGACCACACCCTATAGGCGCCCTCGGGCGCCTTTGTCTTTTGGAGGCCCCATGGCAACCAATACCGCACCTGCTCACAGCAAGTTCGATCACGACGACGCCGGCAACAACTACCCGTTGCAGGTCCTGAAGTCACACCGTGGCTACTACCTGGGCACAGTGGACGATGAGGGTCTGCCCTTCAGTCGTGAGTCGGCCGAATACTTCCGCAGCGAACAGGCTGCAGAAGGCGCACTTCACTCAGGCAAGTGGACTCGGCATTCGCTGGGCATCTGACGAGCTAAAATCTACCCTCAAGGGATTCATCATCCCTTGAGGGCATGATGAATCCCAGGACGTTGGAGGCATCATGGACTTGATTATTCAACACTTCGAAGGCCAGGCATTCGTCAGCAACCCTTACGCACCTGGTACCTCTCTTCGCCAAGACCTCTTCGAGCGGCAATTCACCATTCTCCTGCATGGGTCGATGGAGCGCCTTGAGGACTCCGGTCGCGGCACCTTCCACATCGATGGGTACGTCCAGCTCGGCCAGTGCGGCCTGCTCGATGACATCCTGCCCATCGCCCTGGATGCAGTCCGACAAGACCGCTATCCAACACCTGCAGCAGCGCTTACCTTCTGCCCGAAACGGATCTCCGTTTCTGATCGCCACGGCCACCTGGTCATGGCGGGCAAGGTGGATCTTGATAGCCGCAGCATCGACTGGATCGACCCCTGCCGCACGGTTGAGGAAGAAAGGGTGGTGCTGGCTCAGATCCAGCTGTTGCGTTCGCGCTCTGCGTTCCAGCATGGCTGGGACAATTTCAGCACCTCGCGGCTGCTGGAAACCGACGCTGACCTACTCAAGGGTCGGCTAGTCCATAAGTCCTGGCGGCCGCACGTGCTTGCGCTGCTGAACGCCTGATTGAACCTTCACCCACCCGGGGCTTGCCCCCGGTGGGGTATGGCTCCGACGCTTCTTGGTATTTGCCAGCTAGCTAACGATTGCTATGCTGCGCCTTCAACAGGATGTGAACCATGCCATATAACGTTGTGATTTCAGGATGCGTCGAATACGCGGTCGTGAGCCTTCAGGCTGCCGGGCAAGCCCTTACTTTTTATCGAGCGCTAGGCCACAAACCCCGGCTGTTCTACTCGATGTCCTTCGATCACCTCGGTGATGAGATCGATGACGATGGCAATCCTTTACGCCAGCACACCTCTATGACTGCAGCGGACTTCGCCGAATACCTGAAAGGATTCCGCCAAGTTCGATATACCCGCGATCTTGATTTCGACCCTCCCGTTTTGTTAGCGCAGCTTTTCAAGGTATTCGGGGCTTACAAAGGCCAGGAACGCTTGATAGCCGAGCTTCACTACCAAGGTGGATCTGAACAGCCCGTAGAGATTCGCGTCTGTACCCATTTGCTGCGTGTCACCCAGGGCCTCATGGCGCTGGAAGACTTGTAGCAACACTCAACACAACCCAGAGGGGTTGACCCTCTGGGCAGCTCTTCGTCCGAGGAGCTGCATATAAACAACGAATCCACTTCCGTCATTCACCCCGTCACCGAACACACCGGCCTAGTTGCCGCTCTGGCCGACTTGCAGCGTCAGGGTTGGCGCGCGACTGAACTGTGGGATGGCGAGGTCTTGATGCGACACGCAACATTGGTCCGATGATGAGATGACCGAGCGTGCGCGAAAAACCGAATTAAATACATCGCTCACCTTGTCGGCAGGCAATTGAGGCATTAATAGTCAGGCTTAGCGTCAAGTCAAGCTCAAGCCCTCTATACCCTGAAACGCGCAGATAATTTTGCTTGCTTTAATGCTAGATCGCTAAGTTGATCGCCTGCGGTTAAGACCTCTTCGACATGATTATTAACTGAATGCGCTACTTCCCCTATGTTGAGCATGTTGCGATTGATGTCCTCTACAACAGCACTCTGCTCCTCAGCTGCACTAGCAATTTGGAGATTCATGTCGCTGATATCCTTGACCTCCGCGAGGATTGTTTGCAGCGCTACACGAGCAATTTCGGTTTGCTCTACCTGTTGGATGGTCTGCTCCCGACTGCTTTGCATCACCTCTACCGCTTCGCGGGCTCCCGACTGGAGCTTTTGGATCATGTCATGGATCTCACCCGTAGCCACCTGGGTCCTCTGTGCCAGGCTCCGCACTTCGTCAGCCACCACGGCGAAACCTCGCCCCTGGTCACCAGCGCGCGCAGCCTCAATGGCGGCGTTGAGCGCCAGCAGGCTGGTCTGGGCGGCAATGCCATTGATGGTGGTGAGAATGGAGCCGATGCTAACGCTGTCGTGCGCGACCCGCTGAACTTGCTCCACGGCCAGTTCGATCTCTTGGGCCAGCCTGCTGCTCTCCTGCACGCTTTGCTGAACCACCTGCTGGCCGTCGTGGACCGCAGCAGTCGCCTTTTGGGTGGCCTTGGCCGCGTTTCCGGCATTACGGGCGACATCGTGAGCCGTAGCGGTCATCTCGTGCATGGCGGTCGCTACTTGATCGACTTCTAGCAACTGCTGATGCATGCCATCGCGTACCCGGCGTGCGATGTCGGAGGTGTGCTGGGCGCTGTCGCTCACTTCCCCAACCGACTGTACCAGCTGTTTGATGAGATGCTGCAGGGAGGCCAGGAAGGTATTGAAGCCAGTAGCGATGGCCCCCAGTTCGTCGCGACGATTGACCTGCAGTCGCTGTGTCAGATTGCCTTCGCCCTTGGCAACGGCATCCAGCATGGCGACCATCCTGCGCAAGGGGCGAGCGATATAACCACTGATGACCCAAAGCAGCAGCAAGCCGAGGGCGGCAACGATTAGACCCACCAGCATCATGCCGACAATATCGCTGTAGCGCTGCTGGGTAAGAGCCTGTAGCAGTTGCTGAAGATCGGCCAGGACTGCGCTGCGGGGAAGTTGTACCAGCAGTGTCCAGACGGTCGAGCTATTACCAAGGCGCAACGGTAAATATACCTGGTAGAGATCCTGCTTGTCGTCGAAACGTTTGGTGACGCCGTCCTCTAGCTGGCGAAGTTCTTTGGCAGCTCCGCCGAGCACTTCCTTCGCCTGCTTGCCGAGGCTCTCGGCGTTGGCGGTATTGGCGACTATCGTGCCCTGGCTAGCGATCAAGGCAATGCTGCCGGCGCCGTCGTACAGCTGTTTGTTTGCCGCTTCCAGAAGCTTTTGAATGAAGTCCAAGGATAGGTCTGCACCTATCACCCCGCGGAAGGTGCCATCGACCAGGATGGGTGCATTGAAGGAGGACATCAATATCTGCTGCCCATTGATTTCATAGGGAGCAGGGTCGATCACGCAAGCTTTCAGACTTTGTTGCGGGCAGGTGTAGAAAACATTTTCACCTACGCCCGTAGAGAGGATCGTTTTGCTATCGAGGATCTCGCCGAGCGGGACTACTTCGTAGCCGCTCTCGGGTTTGCGATACCACCACGGCATAAAACGCCCAGTCGCATCGTAACCTTGCGCCGTTAGCCCGGCATACTGGCTGTCGGCGCCATCGAAAGCATTACGCTCCCATCCTGCATAGATGTCTAGAAGATTGGGACTGTTGGCAAGGGTCTCTTTTAGTATGTGCGAAATGGCGCTTCGATCTAAATTTAGCTTTGAGTCGTCAGCTCTACCTAGCTGAGCATTCAACTGTGCAAGATTCGAGACAGTCAGCAATGGCTCTTCAAGCTTCTTACCAATATAATTCGCTGTTGCCTGAGCCTGGGCGCCGATGAGTTCTTGGGCACTTTTGTAGGCGAGTTGAGAGGCATGCTTCTCAATCAGGATTTGAGTCTGCGAACCCGAATACAGAACATAGCTTGTCAAGGCCGTTACTACTGCGAGCACGCTGCCGCTGGCATAGAGACTAATAATTGTCCTGACGGAGCGTATGGACATATTGGATTACCTGGCGCGTGTCAAATGAAATGTTAGGGGGAGCGACCCTTTAAAGGGGCCGAGTTCTAAAGAAGGGGCATTAGTGACCGCCTTCAAACAAGATTTACTTCTGCCAATATTGCGCTTTAAAGATATCTATTTTTCATATGTCCCGGCCGCGCGGCAGCTCTTGTCGATGAAGATTTTAAGAGCGCTATGCCTTTCATAAAACCCGGGTCGATATTCAGACCCTCGAGAAAATATGCGCTGGCACCTAGTATTACCAGCGCATAGCTTGGAGTATTGCGGGCCGAATGCCGATCTTGGATGTTAGCGGGCGGTTCGCTGTTTACGCTTTCATTGCTGGATACTCCAGGCGTAAGTCTGATCCAACGACTTTTCCAAGCTGGATATGATTTGAGCGAGATCAATTTGGGTGGAGATCAGGGGCGGACAAAACGCTAGAGCGTCGCCAATCGCTCTATTGATCACTCCATTTTCCTGCATACGATCAACGAGGTATTTACCCAGTAACCCGGGTGTACCGTTTAACGGGGTCTTTCGCACCTTGTGCCCTACTAACTCCATCGCAGCGATCAGGCCAACGCCACGCACCTCACCTACCAGGGGATGGCTTTCAAACGCCCGGAGTTGGCCAAGCAGGAACTCGCCCATCTCGGCGGCATGAGCTACTAGACGCTCTTCTTGGATGATCTTCACATTTTCCAGAGCTACCGCAGTCGCCACGGGGTGACCGCCGCCGGTGAAGCCATGACCGAAGGTACCCAGGACGCCGCTATGATCGGCGATGCCTTGGTACACGTCCTCGTTGAGCAGGATGGCGGCGATGGGCTGATAGGAAGACGACAGCTGCTTGGAAAGTACCAGAATGTCGGGCTTTATGTCGAAGGTTTCGCAACCGAACAGCTTGCCGGTACGCCCGAAACCAGTGATGACCTCGTCCGCCACGATGAGGATGTCATGCCTGCGGCAAACCGCCTGGATCTTTTGCCAGTAAGTACGGGGTGGGACAATGACGCCACCGGCGCCCATGAGCGGTTCGCCATAGAAGGCGGCGATCGTCTCGGCACCTTCTCGCTGGATCAGGGTTTCTAATTCATTGGCGAGACGGTCGGCGAACTGCTCTTCACTTTCCCCTGGTAGGCCATAGCGATAGTGATGTGGGCAGCCGACATGGTAAAAACCCGCGAGAGGCAAATCAAAACCGCGCTGGTTGGCAGGCAACCCGGTAAGGCTCGCGCTGATGGTGGTGATGCCGTGATAGGCGCTCTTACGGCTGATGATCTTCTTCTTGGCGAACTTGCCAAGGGCGTTATTGCGGTACCACA
>NZ_SULM01000002.1 GCF_005250615.1 Pseudomonas rhizoryzae
CGCGGCAGCGGGAGGCGAATCCTACAGCATCCTAAGACGCTGTCAACCCCTCCCCTTTCACTTCGTCATCGCCGAAGACGTTGACCAAGCGGCGAGGACTCCGTTGACCCCTCGCCCGACTCAGACCTAAGTGCTTGATTTTCAAGCCCTTCACCGTCTGCGCCGGAAGTGGGGCGCATTATAGGGGAGTTTCGGAGGGCGTCAACACTTATTTTACAGCTGCGTTACAGCGGATCAGCTCAGCCATGTCCTTGACGGCCTGCTTGAAGCCAACGAAGACCGCCTGGGCCACGATGGCATGGCCGATGTTCAGCTCGTTGATACCGGGCAGCGCCGCTATCGACTGGACGTTATGGTAGTGCAGACCATGGCCGGCATTGACGACCAGTCCGAGACCTTTCGCGAATTCGACCGCCGTCGCTAGACGCTGAAGTTCGCTGGCCTGCTCTTCCAGGGTCGTTGCCTCTGCATAGCGGCCGGTATGCAATTCGATCACCGGGGCGCCACTGTCCTTGGCGGCCTGAATCTGCGCCAAATCGGGATCTATAAAGAGAGAGACTTCCGAATCGGGTAGCGTAGCGATGGCGTCGCGGATGCGTTCGAGCTGACCGCACACTTCCAGACCGCCTTCGGTAGTCAGCTCTTCCCGGCGCTCGGGCACCAGGCAGACGTGCTCGGGACGTATCTCCCGGGCGAACGCCAGCATCTCCGGCGTCACGGCGATTTCAAGATTCATCCGGGTCTGCAGGAGTTCGCGCAGCAAACGCACATCCCGCTCCTGGATGTGCCGACGGTCTTCCCGCAGATGCAGGGTGATGCCATCGGCGCCAGCCTCTTCGGCATCCAACGCCGCCTTGACTGGATCGGGATAGCGCGTACCTCTGGCTTGGCGCAGGGTGGCGACATGATCGATGTTGACGCCCAACAGAACACGACGAAGTTCATTCATGGCTGGATTCACTTGGCTTGGCGAACAATTCGCGACTCATCAGGGGTTTGCTGCCCAGGTGGGGAGCCAGGGCTTGGCGCATCAGGCGCTTGGCCGCTCGAACGACGGTAGGATCGTCCCATTCCCCTCGCTCGAGTGCCAGGATTTCAGCGCCGGCCAGGCAGCCTGGCCGGACTTCGTCCACGGCTTCGAATCCCTGATCCGGAAGAAAACGATACAGGCGCTGCGCCTCGATGGCTTGGCCATCCAGGGCCTGGGTGAGGGAGAAGCCGTAGCCGAGCAGATCGAGCAGACGCCACTCGAAGGTACGCAACAAGGGCTCGACGGGGCGACCCTGAGCCAAGGCCGCAAGGGTCAGGCCGTAGAGTTCGAAGAGCGCCGGGTAAGGATCCTCGGCGGGCAGGAGCCGTACCAGCAACTCATTCAAATAGAAGCCACTGAACAACGCCTGCCCCTGGAGCAGATAAGGCGGCGCCAGGGCGGCCACCTTTTGTAGGTTCTTCAGCTCGCCTCGACCAGCCACATGGGCCTCGAGGGGAATGAAGGGTCTGGCCAGACTGCCGGAGCGTGAACGGGCGGCGCGCAGTACCGTGCGTACCCGGCCAAAGGCGCCGAATACGTCGACCAGCGCGCTACTTTCCCGATAGGGGCGTGAATGCAGGACGAACAGCGGCTCGGACGCCTGCATCATCGCTAGAGGTCGGAGTAACCCAGGGAGCGCAGGGCGCGCTCGTCATCGGACCAGCCGCCTTTGACCTTGACCCAGAGGTTGAGCATCACCTTGGCGTCGAACAGGGTTTCCATATCCTGGCGAGCCTCCTGGCCGATCCGCTTGATACGCTCGCCGGCCTGGCCGATGAGGATCTTCTTCTGGCCATCGCGCTCGACCAGGATCAGGCCGTGGATGTGAAGCACCCCGTTCTCGTACTTGAACTCCTCGATCTCGACGGCGACCTGGTAGGGCAACTCGGCCCCCAGCTGACGCATGATCTTTTCGCGGATCAGCTCTGCCGCCAGGAAGCGACTGGAACGGTCGGTGATTTGGTCTTCGGGGAAGAAATGTTCCCCTTCCGGCAGACGCTCGGCGACCAGTTCCTCGAGCGCTTCGAGGTTGTGGCCGTGTTGCGCGGAGATGGGAATCAAGACGGCTTCCGGCAATTGCTCCTGCAGCCATTGCAGATGCGGCAACATGTCGGCCTTGTCTTCCAGGCGATCCATCTTGTTGACGGCGAGCAGTACCGGGCACTTCACGAAGCGTACTCGCTCCAGCACCATCTGGTCTTCGTCGGTCCAGCGGGTGCGATCGACCACGAACACCACGACATCGACGTCACGCAGCGCAGTGACGGCGGTCTTGTTCATGAAGCGATTGAGCGCCTTCTGGTTTTCCTTGTGCAGGCCGGGCGTATCCACATAGATGGTCTGCACCTCGCCCTCGGTCTTGATGCCGAGCATGTTGTGGCGAGTGGTCTGCGGCTTGCGCGAGGTGATGGCCAGCTTCTGCCCGAGGATATGGTTGAGCAGGGTGGACTTACCGACGTTGGGACGACCGACGATGGCCACATAGCCGCACCGCGGTGCCTTCAGCTCATCATTCATGACCATTCTCCACACCCAAGGCGATCAAGGCCGCCGAGGCAGCTATCTGTTCGGCAATGCGGCGACTGGCGCCCTGCCCCGTCGTCTTTTCGCTCAACATGGCAATTTCGCATTCGACGAAGAACACCCGGCAATGCGGCTCTCCTTCGATGGCGACCACTTCGTAGCGCGGTAGCTCGCAAGCCCGCGCCTGCAGGAATTCCTGCAGCCGAGTCTTGGGGTCCTTGTTGGTATCCACCGGCGTCAGCTCGCGCAGTTGCGGACCGAGCCAGGCCATGACCCGCTCCTTGACTGCCTCCATGCCGGTATCCAAATAGATGCCGCCAATCAGGGCTTCCATGGCATCGGCGAGGATGGATTCGCGGCGGAAGCCACCACTCTTCAATTCACCGGAGCCCAGCCGCAAGTAGTCACCCAGCTCGAAGCTACGGGCGAGCAGGGCCAGGGTCTCCCCCTTCACCAGTTTTGCCCGCAGGCGGGACAGCTGGCCTTCGCGGGCCTGGGGAAAGTGGTCGTAGAGGGCTTCGCCGATGATGAAGTTGAGGATGGCGTCACCGAGGAATTCCAGGCGCTCATTGTTGCGACCAGCAAAACTGCGATGCGTAAGGGCGAGCAGCATCAGGTCCGGGTCCTGGAAGGTATAACCCAGCCGACGCTCGAGGCGATCTAGAGATAAAGTCACGGGAGATTTATACGGAAATCACGGTTGAAACGAACGACCAGATCGATGTTGCGGATCAGGTGTTCACGTTTTTCATAGTCGAGGTGGATCTGCAGGTGATTACCGTCGGCTTCGACGCGCATGGCCTTTTGCAGATCGAGATCACGGATGTCATTCACCTGCATTCCCTTCTCCACATAGCTGTAGACGTCGGACACGCTGCGAATCTGGTTATCGGAGTTGGTGCCGATGGATTCGATGACCTTGGTCAGAGCATTGTAGTCCAGGTAATCGGGAATGAGCTTGAATGCCGTGCTGGCCAGGAAGGCGATGATGCAGAGTGCGAGCAGACCACCGAGAAACGACAGCCCTTGCTGACGCGACGGAAGGGAACGCACACTGCGATCAATCATCGGATGATACCTACGCGGGACAGGGTGGGCAGGTGCTGCAGCTTGGGCTCCGGCCAGCTCAACCAGATGGCGAAGGCCTTACCGACGATATTGCGATCCGGAACCATGCCCTGCAAATCCTTCGGAATGTTAGGGTCGTCCCAGTAGCGGCTGTCGTTGGAGTTGTCGCGGTTGTCGCCCATCATGAAGTAGTGGCCGGCAGGTACCTTCCACTCGCGGGCAGGCCCACTGTAGCGGTTGTCTTCCAGGCGGATCAGGTGTTGGACCTTGCCCAGCTGCTCGCGGTAGAGCTTGACGCTGCCCAGGGAGCCGGGCTCTTCGCCGACCAGTTGCCGGGGAACCAGCTCGCCATTGATATAGAGCTGCTTGTCGCTGGTGTAACGGATGGTGTCGCCGGGTATGCCGATCACCCGCTTGATGTAGTTGACGCTGGGATCGCTGGGATAGCGGAAGACCATGACGTCGCCGCGCTGCGGATCACCCACCGGAATGACCTTGAGATCGGCTACCGGCAGGCGGATGCCGTAGGCGAACTTGTTCACCAGGATGAAATCGCCCACTTCGAGGGTCGGGATCATGGAACCCGACGGGATCTGGAAGGGTTCGACCAGGAAGGATCTCAGGATCAGGACGATGGCCAGGACGGGGAAGAAAGACTTCCCGTACTCGACCAGGGCCGGTTCCTTGTTGAGTTGCGACAGCACCGTCGGGTCCGGCTCACTGACCTGTTGACCGTAGGTCTGGATCGCCTTGCGACGGCGCGGTGCGAGCACCAGCAGATCGATGAGCGCCAGGGCGCCACAGATGGCGACGGCGAGTACCAACAGCAAAGGGAAGTTGAAAGACATGGGCTTTAGCTGTCCACCTTGAGCACGGCCAGGAAGGCCTCCTGAGGAATCTCTACGCTACCGACCTGTTTCATGCGCTTCTTACCCGCCTTCTGCTTTTCCAGCAGCTTGCGCTTACGGGAGACGTCACCGCCGTAGCACTTGGCCAGGACGTTCTTGCGCAACGCCTTGACGGTGGTACGGGCGACGATCTGGCCGCCGATGGCCGCCTGGATCGCCACGTCGAACATCTGCCGCGGAATCAGCTCTTTCATCTTTTCGGTCAGGGCCCGACCCTTGTAGTGTGCCTTGTCCCGGTGAACGATCAGCGCCAGGGCGTCGACCTTCTCGCCGTTGATGAGCACATCGAGCTTGACCAGGCTGGCGGCTTCGAAGCGATCAAAGCTGTAGTCCAGCGAAGCATAACCACGGCTCACCGACTTCAGGCGATCGAAGAAGTCCAGTACCACCTCGTTCATCGGCAGATCGTAGCTGACCTGCACCTGGCTGCTGAGGAACTGCATGTCGCGCTGGACGCCACGCTTCTCGATGCACAGGGTGATGACGTTACCCAGATGCTCCTGGGGTACCAGGATATTGGCACGCACGATGGGCTCGCGCATCTCGGCGACGGAGGCGAGATCGGGCAGCTTGGAGGGATTGTCGACGTAGATGATCTCGCCGTTCTTGAGCACCACCTCGAAGACCACGGTGGGCGCCGTGGTGATGAGGTCGAGATCGTATTCCCGCTCCAGGCGCTCCTGGATGATCTCCATGTGCAGCATGCCAAGGAAGCCGATGCGGAAGCCGAAGCCGAGGGCTTCGGAGCTTTCCGGTTCGTACTGCAGCGCCGCATCGTTGAGGGTGAGTTTCTGCAGGGCCTCGCGGAAATCCTCGAAATCGTCGGAGCTGACCGGGAACAGGCCGGCGTAGACCTGCGGCTTGACGCGCTGGAAGCCCGGCAGCATGGCCACGTCCGGGGTGGCGCTGAGGGTCAGGGTGTCACCGACCGGCGCGCCGAGGATTTCCTTGATGCCGGCGATGATGAAGCCCACTTCGCCCGCCTTGAGGTCGGCCGTCTCGGTGTGCTTGGGCGAGAAGACGCCGACGCTGTCGACCTGGTGCACCTTGCCGGTGGACTTGACCAGGATCTTGTCGCCCTTCTTGACCCGTCCGTGCTTGACGCGCACCAGCGAGACGACGCCCAGGTAGTTGTCGAACCAGGAGTCGATGATCAGCGCCTGCAGCGGGGCATCGATCTCGCCCTCGGGCGGAGGGATGACCTTGACCAGTTGCTCGAGCACCTCGGGCACGCCCATGCCGCTCTTGGCACTGCAGGGCACGGCGTCGGTGGCATCGATCCCGATGATGTGCTCGATCTCGGCCTTGACCTTGTCCGGCTCGGCCTGGGGCAGGTCCATCTTGTTCAGGACCGGCATGACCTCGAGGCCCTGCTCGATGGCGGTGTAGCAGTTGGCGACCGACTGAGCTTCCACACCCTGCCCGGCGTCCACTACCAGCAAGGCACCTTCGCAGGCGGCCAGGGAGCGGCTGACTTCGTAGGTGAAGTCGACGTGGCCTGGCGTGTCGATGAAGTTGAGCTGGTAGGTCTTACCATCCTGGGCGTTGTAGTACAGCGTGACGCTGTGGGCCTTGATGGTGATGCCGCGCTCGCGTTCCAGATCCATGGAATCCAGAACCTGGGCCTCCATTTCCCGGTCGCTCAAACCACCACAGATCTGGATGAAGCGATCCGCAAGGGTCGACTTGCCGTGATCGATATGGGCGATGATGGAGAAATTGCGGATATGGCTCAGATCACTCACGAATCAGCACTCGAATAGCCAGCAGCGGAACATCCGCCGGGAAAATAGCGGGGGAGTTTACCTGAATGCGGCAAACAAGGGGACTCGCGCCGTTCGAGTGGACAAAAAGAAGGGGCAGTCGCCTGCCCCTTCTGTCATTGGATGCCGTTATTTGGCCGGCAGCTTGAAGGTGATGAAGCTGGCGCGTCCGTCACGCATGACACGCATGGAGATCGAACGACTGGTGGGCAGCGACGAGGCGATCTTGTCGAAGGACTTGGCCGAATCCACCGGTTGGTTGTCCAGATGGGTGATGACATCCCCCGGACGCAGGCCGATAGCAGCTGCCGGACCGGTATCGCTGACGTCCTTGATCACCACGCCGCCGGTGATATCGAGATCCTTCTTTTGCTCGGCGCTGAGGGTAGCGACCGCCAGACCCAGACGGTTGCTGGAACGGCTGGAGCCCGGCTCGCCATTGGCAGCGACGCTGTCGTCCTTGGGCATATCGCCCACGGTGACGTTCAGGGTCTGACGCTTACCGTCACGAATGATCTCCATATCGGCCTTGGCGCCCGGCTTGAGATTGCCGATCAGGTGCGGCAGATCAGCCGACTCCTCGATCTTCTGGCCATTGACCGAGAGAATGACGTCGCCAACCTTGATCCCGCCCTTGGCCGCAGGACCATTGTCGAGTACCTGGGCAACCAATGCGCCAGCTGGACGATCGAGCCCGAAGGACTCGGCCAGACCCTTGTCGACTTCCTGGATGACCACGCCCAACCAGCCACGGCTGACTTTGCCGTCGGTACGCAACTGGTTGGCCACATTCATGGCGACGTCGATCGGGATGGCGAAGGACAGGCCCATGAAGCCGCCCGAGCGGGTGAAGATCTGCGAGTTGATCCCGACCACTTCACCCTTGAGGTTGAACAACGGGCCACCGGAGTTGCCCGGGTTGATGGCGACGTCGGTCTGGATGAAGGGGACGTAGCTTTCGTTCGGCAGACTGCGACCCTTGGCGCTAACGATACCCGCAGTGACCGAGTGGTCGAAGCCGAAGGGCGAGCCGATGGCCAGCACCCACTCCCCAACCTTGAGGTTATCGGAATTGCCGATCTTCAGCGTCGGCAGGTTCTTGGCGTCGATCTTGAGCAAGGCGACGTCGGTGCGTGGATCGGCACCGACCAGTTTGGCCTTGTACTCGCTACGATCCGAAAGCCGGACAAGGATTTCGTCTGCATCGGCGACCACGTGGTTATTGGTCAGGATGTAGCCGTCGGGCGAAATGATGAAGCCAGAGCCCAGGGACTGTGCCTGCTCTTGCTTGCCGCGCGGACCGCGCGGTGCCTGTGGAATGCTGCGCTCGAAGAATTCGCGGATGCCAGGGGGCAGGCCATCCAGATCTGGCATGCCAGCAGTGGCGCGCCCCTCAGGGAGTTTCTGCCGGGTGCTGATGTTGACTACCGCAGGAGAGGCCGCCTCGACCAGGCCGGTGAAATCGGGCAAATCAGCCCGGGCTGCGGCTGCCAGCCCCATCAGCCAAAGCCCCATCAGGGCAGCCGTATAATGTTTGAAATTGCGCATGCGCATGCAGCTCCACTTTAATCCAGTGACATGAACTCATCGTTGGCGGCCTGCTCTCGCTTCATGACGAGCACAGTCCCTGACGACTGGCAGCAGAAATACCACGCCCTTGCTGAACGACAGCTTTCGTTGGATTTTGCGGGGATGAAGGGATCTGCCGACATAAAAAAACGGCGACCGGACGGTAGGTCCGATCGCCGTTTCGAGGCGAAGCCAGAGAATCAGCGCTGAACAGGAGTTTCCTGCTTAGCACCCGCGGCAGACTGATCGACCTTGTTGTCGGCAGCGGCCTTGGTGCTTTCTTCGCTGAAGCTGGCCAGCACCGCCGGGCTACGCGCCGGTTGCGGTGTGGTCAGTTGGCTGGGCGCCTGCTGAGCCAGACCCTGGGTGGCGACGTCGGACTGGTTGTACATCCGTACCCCTGCCAGTACGGCAAAGGTGACGGAGGCGGCAACCGCGACGCGACCGAGGCTCGCCCAGCGACTCTTGGCAGCCGGTGCGTCCGTAGCAGCCGCGGGGGCAGCAGCGACGTCGTCACGCTCCAACGTGGTGGTGACACCCTTGGCGATGTCCAGATTGGGCATCATGGGTTCGCCACGGATCACGGCACTGACCATGGCATAGCGCGACCAGGTGGCGCGCAGTTCTGGATCCTTGCTGACCTCGGACAGAACACGCCGGGTTTCGAATTCGTCCGCTTCGTTATCCATAACAGCGGACAGGGATTCCAGCAGGGCTTCACGACTCATACGTATTACCTCTCTAAAAGCTGTCGTCGCTGTCTATGCATCACGCAGCAGAGGCTGCAATGCTTTGTCTATCGCTTCCCGAGCCCGGAAGATCCGCGACCGGACCGTTCCCACGGGACATTGCATGACGTTCGCAATGTCCTCGTAGCTCAGACCCTCGAACTCACGAAGAGTCAGCGCAGTGCGCAGATCTTCCGGGAGTTGCTGGATGGTACGGTGCACGGTGGCCTCGATTTCATCCCGCAAAAGAGACCGCTCTGGGGATTCGATATCCTTTAGAGCATGGTCACCTTCATAAAATTCCGCATCTTCGGCGCTGACGTCGCTGTCCGGTGGACGACGACCCCGGGCAACCAGATGGTTCTTCGCCGTGTTGATGGCGATGCGATAAAGCCAGGTGTAGAAAGCACTGTCCCCGCGGAAGTTCCCGAGCGCCCGATAAGCCTTGATAAAAGCTTCCTGAGCGACGTCCTGGGCTTCCTGGGTGTCGTGTACGAAACGGACGATGAGACCGAGGATCTTGTGCTGATACTTGAGCACGAGAAGATCGAAGGCGCGTTTATCACCACGCTGCACACGCTCGACGAGCTGCTGATCCTGTTCCTGCGTCGGCAGGACTGGTTTGCTATCCTTGCCTTGCAGTTCGGTGTCGTCCTTGCCTTCACTCTCGAGGCGCGCTGCTAGACTGGGCTGTTGCACGAAAGTTCTCCCCTCCACAGCAGTTGATGAGCGAGCATTGAATTGCTGCTGATCGCTCCTGGGTATTGCTAGTTAGCTTTGGCAGACGTCCCACGCTCGCTCTAGGCATTCCGGCCGCACGGATGGGCAATTATCTGTACATGGACCGCGCTAAGGGTCTCCGAGTTCCCTGGCCGCCTTTGGTATGGCTATGCCGTCAGCCACCTTGTTCCTATACTCGCGCTCCCGGCGAGAAGGAAACGACATGGCGCGTCATCTGGAATTCGATGTCCTGGTTATCGGCAGTGGCGCGGCAGGCCTGACGCTCGCCCTCAATTTGCCGGCGACGCTGTCGATCGCAGTCTTGAGCAAGGGCGAACTGGCCCATGGCTCGACCTACTGGGCGCAGGGTGGCGTCGCCGCCGTGCTGGACGAGGGCGACACCGTCGAAGCGCATGTACAGGATACCCTAGTCGCGGGCGCCGGGTTGTGCGACGAGGAAGCCGTGCGCTTCACCGTGGAGCATAGCCGCGAAGCCATGCAGTGGCTGATCGACCAGGGCGTGCCCTTCACCCGTGAGTCGGCCGAGGGCAAGGGCGGGCTGGGCTTCCATCTCACCCGCGAAGGGGGGCATAGCCATCGCCGGATCATCCATGCGGCGGACGCCACCGGCATGGCGATCTTCGACACCCTGCTGCGCGCCGCCGAAGGCAGGTCCAACATCCAGTTGTTGAGTCAACGCGTGGCGGTGGATCTGATCACCACGGAAAAACTCGGCAGACCCGGCTCACGCTGCCTGGGCGCCTATGTGCTCGACCGGACCAGCGGTCAGGTGGACACCCTGCACGCGCGCTTCACCGTGTTGGCGACGGGCGGCGCCAGCAAGGCGTATCTCTACAGCACCAACCAAGACAGCGCCAGCGGCGACGGTATCGCCATGGCCTGGCGGGCGGGTTGCTCGGTGGCGAACCTGGAGTTCAACCAATTCCACCCCACCTGTCTCTACCACCCCCATGCGCAGAGCTTCCTCGTTACCGAGGCCCTGCGCGGCGAGGGCGCGGTGTTGCGGCTGCCGGATGGCGAGCGCTTCATGCCGCGCTTCGACGAGCGCGCCGACCTGGCGCCGCGGGACGTGGTGGCGCGCGCCATCGACCATGAGATGAAGCGCCTGGGCATCGACTGCGTGTTTCTCGACATCAGTCACAAGCCGGCGGACTTCATTCAGGAACATTTCCCGACGGTATACGGCCGCTGCCTGGAGCTGGGCATCGATATCACCCGTGATCCGATACCGGTGGTGCCTGCGGCGCACTACACCTGCGGCGGCGTACGCGTCGACGAGCACGGACGCTCGGATCTCGCCGGCCTCTACGCCATCGGCGAAACGAGCTGTACCGGGCTGCACGGCGCCAATCGCATGGCGAGCAATTCGCTACTCGAATGTTTCGTCTACGCGCGCTCGGCGGCGCTGGACATCCAGGCGCAGCAGGCCCGGATAGAGATGCCCCGCGACCTGCCCGACTGGGACGCCAGCCAGGTGACGGACTCCGACGAGGACGTAGTGATCGCCCACAACTGGGACGAATTGCGCCGGTTCATGTGGGACTATGTCGGCATCGTGCGCACCACCAAGCGCCTGGTCCGCGCCCAGCATCGCGTCCGCCTGCTGATGGACGAGATCGACGAGTTCTACAGCAACTACAAGGTCAGCCGCGACCTGATCGAGTTGCGCAACCTGGCGCAGGTGGCGGAGCTGATCATCGAGAGCGCCCTCGCCCGCCGGGAAAGCCGCGGCCTGCACTTCACCCTGGACTATCCGCAGACCGACGAGCACGCCCAGGACACTATTCTGGTACCGCGAACCGGCGGGGCGCGAAGCGAAGCCTGACGCGCAGGCGGCGATGGGCAGCCACGGAGAGGCTATCCCGGGCGATGCATAGACTGCGGGTACGCCTTTCGCCGGGCAGGCGATAGCGCAGCACCACGAGCAACGGCAGGGCCAGGCTATCCGGGCGCAACTGAACGCCACGCCAGCCACTGGCCGGGGACCAGAGCTGCCAGCCCTCGGCAGCGTGGCGCAGACGCCGCGGCATTTCGGGATGCCCTTGCTGGAGTTGGCGATAGCGGACGCGGTGCCACGACCAGAGCACGAGCAGCGTCAGGAGAGCAGTGAGGGTCCAGGGCAGCGCGGCCAACCAGAGACTGACCAGCGCGACGACCGCGACCAGCGCATGCAGCCGCAGGAGCGTCGGCGAGGCGCTCCAGCTGCATTCGAAGGGCTCAAGCCGGCTGGACACGGTCCAGAATCATGCGCACGATGATCCGCAGGTCGGCGTCGTCCGGCTCGCCGCGCTGCATGAACCAGTGGAACATGTCCTGGTCTTCGCATTCGAGCAGCTTGCGATAGCGTGCCTGATCCTCGGCGCCGAGCGAGGCATAGACCTCCTGGACGAAGGGCACCAGCAGCACATCCAGTTCGAGCATGCCGCGACGGCTATGCCAGTACAGTTTCTTGAGTTCGGTAGCTTCGGTACTCATGGGGACTCCTGCGACAATCGGCGCAGTATAAGCGCGAAGCGCCCCGCCGCGCAGTGCGCCTGACATTCCACCCCGGCGAGCCTATGATGGGCGGCTTCACACGACACGGAGCTGCAGCCGCAATGGCCGACTCGCCGTATTTCTGCCGCTTGACCCACGAAGGCGTCCTGGCCATCCGCGGGGTCGATGCGACCAAGTTCCTGCAGGGGCAGGTCACCTGCAATCTCAATTATCTCGCTGACGACCAGGCCGGCCTGGGCGGTCGCTGTACGCCCAAGGGGCGCCTGGTATCGAGTTTCCGCATCGTCAAGCAGCCCGATGGCTATCTGCTGGCGCTGGCCCGGGAGCTGGTCGAGCCGCAACTGGCGGACCTGAAGAAGTACGCCGTCTTCTCCAAATCGGTGCTCGCCGACGAAAGCGCCCAATGGCAACGCCTGGGTCTGAATGCTGCCGGCTTCGCCAGCGCCTATCCCCATGTCGCCCTGGCCGAGCAGGCCAATGGCGTGGCGCCGCTCGAGGGTGGCTTTGCCATCCGCCTGGAGGATGGCCGGGTCGAAGCCTGGCTCGCGGCGGATACCGCAGTGCCCGAGTTACCGGAGGAGACGCTCGACACCTGGCTGCTGGCCCAGGTCCGGGCCGGGGTGGGCCAGGTGTTCGGCGCGACTCGCGAGCTGTTCGTCCCACAGATGATCAATCTGCAGGCGCTGGACGGCGTGAGCTTTCGCAAGGGCTGCTACACCGGTCAGGAAATCGTCGCGCGCATGCAGTATCTCGGCAAGCTCAAACGACGTCTCTATCGCCTGGCCAGCAGTGGCGAGGCCCCGGCCGTGGGCACGGAATTGTTCTCGCCGGTGCACGGCAGCAGCGTCGGCGAGGTGGTGCTCGCCGCGTCTAGCACCGAAGGTTGCGAGTTATTGGCCGTGCTCCAGGGCGATGCCGTGGAGGATGGCCGGATCATGCTGGGCAGCTCGGACGGAGCAAACTGCCGTTTACTCGATTTGCCCTATTCACTCGATAGCGATCGTGAAATAAAACGCTGAAGGGTGGGATTGCCTTCCGCGCCACTACACAGGTATGTCATGACTCCTCTTGCTGAAAAAGTTGTCCAGGATCTCCTTCACGCGATAGATACCGATCGCGTGGTGTTGCCCACCCTGCCGGAGGTGGCGCTGAAGGTGAGAGAGGCGGCCGAGGACCCCAACGTCGGTGTCGCCGAGCTGAGCCGGGTGATCGCCATGGACGCGGCCCTCACGGCCCGTCTGATCAAGGTGGTGAACAGTCCGCTGCTGCGCACCAACAAGGAGATCACCGACCTGCAGCTGGCCGTCGGCCGCCTGGGCATCAACTACACCGCGAATCTGGCCACGGGCCTTGCCATGCAGCAGATGTTCCAGGCCACCAGCGACGCCGTGGACCGCAAGATGCGCGAGGTCTGGAGCCAGGGCACCGAGATCGCCGCCATCAGTCACGCCCTGTGCAAGAAGTACACGCGCCTGATGGCCGATCGCGCCCTGCTGGCGGGTTTGGTGCACCAGATCGGCGTGCTGCCGATCCTGACCTATGCCGAAGAACAGGAAGAGCTGCTGGCCAACGCCATCACCCTCGACCAGGTAACGGCGCGCATCCATCCACAGATTGGCGAGCGTATCCTCAAGACGTGGGACTTCCCTGCGGACATCGCCTGTGTGCCGCAAGAGCATCTGGCCCTGCAGCGGCAGCCGGCGGCGGCGGACTATGCCGATATCGTGCAGGTCGCTGCCCTGCTACACGCCGTGCGTCAGGGGCAGGTGCAGGACGCTTCGATAGCCACCCTCCCCGCCGGCATCCGCCTGGGCCTGAACAACCAGCCGGATCTACAACAGGATCCGGCGTTCTGGGAGGCGGTGGAAGGTTCGCGGACCTTGCTTGGCTAGTGTGGTGTTTCAGAAGTTCGCGCAAGAATTGGCGAGTGATTTTTGTTCCTGGGCCAGGCGCCGCGACGAGTCATAGCAGGGCTATGGCGAGGAGTGGCAACGCCGCCCAGGGACGAAAAGCGCCGCCAAAATTGTGTAGATAACTTCTGAAACACCACACTAGGTTCTAGGCTTCCACGGCGGGAAACTCCACCCGTACCCGCAACCCACCCAGGGCCCCATCGAGCAATTGGATACGGGCCCGGTGGGCAGCACAGATCTCGCCGACGATGGCGAGGCCCAGACCGGCACCGCCGGACTGCGGATCCAGCCGCTGAAAGCGCTCGAACACCCTGGCCCGAGCGTTGGCCGGAATGCCGGGGCCGTCGTCCTCGACCTCCAGGACCGCCGGCGCCAACACCCGCACGACGATGTTGCCGTCTGGCCGACTGTGCGCCAGGGCATTTTCCACCAGGTTGCAGAGCAATTCGTTGAGCAGCGTGGGTTCGCCGATCACCGTGCCCTTGGCGAAGGGTTCGAAGGCCAGGGCGACCCCCTTGGCATGGGCCAGGGGCGCCAGCGCCATGGCCAGTTCCCGCGCCAACTCGCTGAGCTCCAGACGCTCGGCGCCGCCCTCGGCGATGGCCTGGGCGCCGCTTTCGATGCGCGCGAGGGACAGCAGTTGATTGGCCAGGCGAGCCAGGCGGTCGGTGCTGGTGCGGGCCTCTTCCAGCGTGGCGTACCAGGCTTGGGCGTCCTTCTCGCGTAGTCCCAGTTCGACCCTGGCCTTGATCGCCGCCAGGGGGGTACGCAATTCGTGGGAGGCATTGGCGATGAAGTCGGCCTGGCGCTCGAACAGACGTCGCAATCTCAGGGTGAAACCTTCTAGGGCATGCACCAGCGGCAGCAGCTCCTGGGGCGCGCGAACATCGGGCAAGGGCCGTAGATCGTCGACGCCACGTTCCTCCACCGCCTGGCGCAGGCGCTCCAAGGGGCGCAGGGCCGCGCCGACCGCCATCCATACCAGCAGGATGGCGCCCAGCCCCATCAGGCCCAGCCGGATCAGGGTGTCGGTGAGCAGGCTGCGGGCCACATCCTCACGCGCCTCGGAGGTTTCGGCGACGCGGATCTCGGCCATGCCGGTGAGATCGGGCTCGCTGACGGGCTGGGCCAGGCTGACCACCCGCACGTCCTTGCCGCGATAGGTGCTGTTGTAGAAACGCGCCAGGGCGGGATAGTCGCGGGTCAGGCCGGCGTCGGCGGGGGGCGGTGGAATGTCTTCGTAGCCGGAGATCAGCCGGCCGCGGGTATCCAGTACCTGGTAGAAGATGCGGCCGACGTTGTCGTAGGCGAAGTTGTCCAGGGCGATATAGGGAACGTCCGCGCGCAGGGTGCCATTGCTGGCCGAGAGGCCGGCGGCGATGGTACGGGCCGACGCCAGCAGGGTGCGGTCGTAGGCGACGTCGGCCAGGCGGCGGCCGTTGAGGTAGGCCGCCAGGCTGCTGATCGCCAGGACCACCGCCAGTAGCATGACCATGCGCAGCAGCAGCCGGCCACGCAGGCTACCGGTCGCGCTGAGCGCTTCAGCCATGCTGTTCTTCCAGCAGATAGCCGAGGCCACGGAAGGTGACGATGCGCACGGCGCCGGCTTCGAGTTTCTTGCGCAGGCGATGCACATAGATCTCGATGGCCTCGGGACTGGCCTCTTCGTCCAGGCCGAAGACCTGAGCGGCCAGTTGCTCCTTGCTCATGACCCGACCGGGCCGGGCGATCAGCGCCGCCAGTACGGCGTGTTCACGCGAAGTGAGCGACAGCGCCTCCTCGCCCAGGGTGAAGCGGGAGGTGTTGAGATCGTAGATCAGCGGACCGCAGCGCTGCTGGCGGTCGCCGCCCAGTACGCTGCGGCGCAGCAGGGCCTTGACCCGCGCCTCCAGCTCGGTGAGTTCGAAGGGCTTGGCCAGGTAGTCGTCGGCGCCCAGGTTGAGGCCCTGGACTCGATCCTTGACCTCACCCCGGGCGGTCAGCATCAGCACCGGCAGGCGATCGCCCCGCTCGCGCAGGCGCGCCAGGACGTCGAAGCCATCCATGCGCGGCAGGCCGACGTCGAGGATGGCCAGGGCATAGCTTTCGCTCTGCAAGGCCAGATCGGCGGCGACGCCATCGGTGAGCAGATCGACGTTGAGCCCGGCATTCTTGAGCGCCTGGGCGACGCTTTCGGCCAGGGGCGGATGATCTTCGACCAGTAGGATGCGCACGCTGACAGCTCCCGCTCAAGAGGCTCAAAAGCTCAGAGTCTACCGGGATAAGCACCGCCTGGCCTCCCGCGCCTGACAGGCAATCATTGCCTTTCACGACTGAAAGGCTAGTGAAAGCTTGGCGGACTAGAGTCGAAGGTAGCGGTGTTCACACCGCCTCTTGCTTGCCAAAGCGCCACCCCTGGTCGGCCTACAACAATAACAAGCGGAACGACATCCATGCTCGCCCTCACACTCTTACTCCGTCCTTTCCCTGCATCGCCTCCCTGGCGAGTCTGAGCCGTGTCCGCCTGTCAGCTTCTATACAATTACAAAAGGAAGACGTCGATGAGCACCACTCTGCGCAACCTGACCCTGACCGTCGCAGCTTCACTGCTGCTGTCCTCGCAGGCGATGGCCGAACCCAAACGCCCCGAATGTATCGCCCCGGCCTCTCCCGGTGGTGGCTTCGACCTGACCTGCAAACTGGCGCAGAGCGCGCTGGTGGAAAGCAAGTTGCTGGAGAAGCCCATGCGCGTGACCTACATGCCTGGCGGCGTGGGCGCGGTGGCCTACAACACCGTGGTGGCCCAGCGTCCGGCAGAAGGCGGCACCATCGTGGCTTTTTCCAGTGGTTCGCTGCTGAACCTGGCCCAGGGCAAATTCGGTCGCTTCGACGAGAAGGCGGTTAAATGGCTGGCCGCCGTCGGTACCAGCTATGGCGCCATCGCGGTCAAGGCCGACTCGCCCTACAAGACTCTGGGTGATCTGGTCGAGGCGCTGAAGAAGGACCCGAGCAAGGTGGTGATCGGCTCCGGCGGCACCGTGGGCAGCCAGGACTGGATGCAGACCGCGCTGATCGCCAAGGCAGCGGGCGTCAATCCCAAGGATCTGCGCTACGTGGCCCTGGAAGGCGGCGGCGAGATCGCCACCGCACTGCTGGGTGGCCACATCCAGGTAGGTAGCACCGACATCTCCGACTCCATGCCCCACGTCGAGAGCGGCAACATGCGTCTACTCGCGGTCTTCGCCGAAGAACGTCTGGACGAGCCGGCAATGAAGAACATTCCCACCGCCAAGGAGCAGGGCTTCGACATCGTCTGGCCGGTGGTACGTGGCTATTACCTCGGCCCGAAGGTGAGCGACGAGGACTACAACTGGTGGAAGACCAGCTTCGACAAGCTGCTGGCCTCCGATGACTTCGCCAAGCTGCGTGACCAGCGCGAACTCTTCCCCTTCGCCATGACCGGCCCCGAGCTGGACGCCTATGTGCAGAAGGAAGTCGCCCGCTATCGCGGCATGGCCAAAGAGTTCGGCCTCATCCAGTAACCCGGCGAGGGCGACGCCTCTGGGCGTCGCCTGCGGAGTCTTCCCATGCTGCTCAAACGTCTGTTCCTGCTGGCCTGGCTGCTGGCGGCCCTGGCGATGATCGCCGTCGGCTGGCAATACCATGCGCCCTTCTCCTACGAGCCGGTCGGTCCGCGCGCCTTTCCCCTGCTGGTGCTGGGTCTGCTCGTCATCGGGTTGGGCTATCTGATCGTCAAACCCGGTCACTCCGAGGAAGAGCCCACCGACGGCCCCACGACGATCAGGGTCGTGCTCTGCGTGCTGGTGCTGCTGGCCTTCGCACTGTTGTTCGAGCCCCTCGGCTTCATTCCCAGCGCGGCCATCGCCGGCATCGCCATGGCGCGCCTATATGGCGGTCGCTGGCTGCCCAGCATCGTCATCAACGGCCTGCTGGCCATCGCGCTGTACATCCTCTTCGACCGCTGGTTGGACGTGCCCCTGCCCCTCGGCATTCTCAACGGCCTGGAGTTCTGACCGATGGATACCCTGAATTTCCTGGCGCAAGGCTTCGGCATCGCGCTGACGCCGACCAATCTGCTCATCGCGCTGATCGGCACCCTGATCGGTACCGTGGTCGGTCTGCTGCCCGGCCTCGGACCGATCAACGGCGTCGCCCTGCTCATTCCGGTGGCCTTCGCCCTGGGCCTGCCGCCGGAATCGGCGCTGATCCTGCTGGCGGCGGTCTATCTGGGCTGCGAGTACGGCGGTCGGATCTCCTCGATCCTGCTGAACATCCCCGGCGAAGCCTCGACACTGATGACGACCCTCGACGGTTACCCCATGGCGCGCAAGGGCCTGGCGGGCGTGGCCCTGTCGCTGTCGGCGTGGAGCTCCTTCATCGGCGCGCTGATCGCCACCTGCGGCATGGTGCTGTTCGCCCCGCTGCTGGCCAAGTGGGCCATCGCCTTCGGCCCTGCCGAATACTTCGTACTGATGGTACTGGCCATCGTCGCCCTGGCCGGCATGGCCGGTGACAAACCGATGAAGACCCTGGTCGCGGCGCTACTCGGCCTGTTCCTGTCCACCATCGGCATCGACGCCAACAGCGGTGTCTATCGCTTCACCTTCGACAGCATCCATGTCGCCGACGGCATCCAGTTCGTGGTGCTGGTGCTTGGCCTGTTCTCGGTGAGCGAGGTGCTGTTGCTGCTGGAGAAGACTCACCAGGGTCAGGTGGCGGTGAAGGCCACCGGGCGCATGCTGTTCAACTTCAACGAAGCGCGCCGCGTGTTCTTCATCAATCTGCGCTGCGGTGTCGGCGGCTTCATCATCGGCGTCTTGCCGGGTGCCGGCGCGACCCTGGCCAGCGCCCTGGCCTACATGACCGAGAAGCGCATCGCCGGCAGCTCGGGCGAATTCGGCAAGGGCGACATCCGCGGCCTGGCCGCTCCGGAAACCGCCATCGGTGCCTCCTGCTGCGGCGCCATGGTGCCCATGCTGACCTTGGGCGTACCCGGTTCCGGCACCACCGCGGTGATGATCGGCGCCCTGACGCTGTACAACATCACCCCCGGCCCGCTGCTGTTCGAAACCCAGCCGGACCTGGTGTGGAGCCTGATCGCCTCGCTGTTCGTCGCCAACGTGATGCTGCTGGTGCTGAACGTGCCGATGATCAAGGTGTTCACCCAGATCCTCAACGTACCGAACTGGTCGCTGGCCCCCGCCATCGCCATCATCACGGCGATCGGCACCTACGCCGTTCACGCCACCACCTTCGACCTGCTCCTGATGGTCGCAGTCGGCATCCTCGGCTACATCCTGCGCAAGCTGGACTTCCCGCTGTCGCCGCTGCTGCTGGGCTTCATCCTGGGCGGTCTGATGGAGCAGAACCTGCGGCGGGCGCTGTCGATCTCCAACGGCAGCCTGGACATCCTCTGGCACAGCGGTATCAGCCAAGGCATCTGGGCGGCGGTGATCGTCATGCTGCTACTGCCCGCCCTGCGCATCTGGCGTCGTCGGCGCCAACTCAAGGCAGCCGCTGCCTAAGCGTCTCTCGCGGTAGCAACGGCCGGATCCCTGATCCGGCCGTTGCTTTTCTAGTCGCCGGTTTTCAGCGATTTCTTCGGATAGATATCGTAGCGGCTGGACTTGCCCTCCAGCACATAGCCCGGCTTCACCCCCTCGATGGCCGGCGCCTTGCGCGGGCGCTTGACCACCACTCGATGGGTAGCGCGCGCGAGGGCCGCGGCCAGCAGCGCCGGGGCATCCAGGTCGTCGCCCACCAGCGGGCGGAACAGGCGCATTTCCTTCTTCACCAGGGCGCTCTTGTCGCGGTGCGGGAACATGGGATCCAGGTAGATCACCTCCGGTGCCTCGCCCTCCCCCGCCTGCAGATAGGCGGTGGAGTCGGCCTGCACCAGGGTCATGAGCGCCACGATACTGGCCGCCTCGAGGTCCCGCGCGGCGCGGGCCAGGCCGTCTTCGAGCAAGGCGGCGATCAGCGGCTGGCGTTCCACCAGGGTCACCTGGCAGCCCAGGGTGGCCAGCACGAAGGCGTCGCGTCCTAGCCCGGCGGTGGCGTCGAGGATACGCGGACGTACGCCGGGCCCGACGCCGACCGCCTTGGCGATCATCTGGCCGGTGCCGCCACCGAACTTGCGCCGGTGCGCCGCGGCGCCCTCGACGAAGTCCACCCGTACCGGCCCCGGTGCATCCGGGCCGCGTTGCACCAGTTGCAGGCCCTCGCTCCCGAGTTGCAGGGCGAAGTCCTCGCCGGTCGCCGTGCCCAGGGGCAGCCCCAGGCGCGTCGCCCAGGCGGTCGCGGCGTCGGTGAAGGCGGATTCCAGGGCTTCGACGATGAGCGAGGGACTGGGCATGGACAGGGGCGACTCGGTGGCGGAAAGACCGGCCATTCTACCGGCAGACGCGGAAGCCACCCATGTCGACGTGGAAATGATCGCGGTGCGCGGCGTTGTAGTCCGGTCCCAGGGTGGTGTTGAAGGCGCGGCAGGCGCCGTCGCGTACCTGGCGTAGGAAGCGCTGCGCCTGGGGATCGCCGTTCCAGTCGCGCGCGACCGTGATCCGGCGACCATCGGCCAGGCGCAGGCCGGCGATATCCAGCGCATTGGCGCTGGCATGCTGGCTGCGCCGCCCGCTGGCCCTGCCGTAGACGTTGCGGCAGGCGAAGCTGCCGTAGTGCTCCACCTCGGCCACCCGCTGCCCATAGACCGCCTCGGCGGCCGGTTGCAGCGCCTTCCGCTCAAACAGTGCGAAGCTCACTGCCAGCGGGCAACTGGCGATGAAACTACCGCTCAGCCGTACCCCTTCGCCGCGTTGGATGCGCACCGCACGCTCCAGTGGGCAATCAGCCGAACCGGGATTGCCACGGAGTTCGCGATAGCTGAGCGCCGAGGTAGCCAGGGAGGCTGCGCAGTAGTCGGCATCGGTTTGCAGGCGCCAGAGCTTGAGGCGGGTGACCGGATTGGCCGGTGCCTGGATATCCAGCGGCGCCCAGGGGTTATAGGCCGGTGGAATGCGTAGCCAGCCCTGGTCGAAGGCGGTATGCAGGCCGCCATAGAGCAGGATGACGAGACCGAGTAGATGTCTGGCTTTCATGGAGCGCCGGCAGGATTCGCGAGGGACGATAGGATTTGAGACCGGAACGGCCTTTGGGAATGCCGGGGAAAACGTCGCCAAACGTATCGGATCAGCAGGCTCTTACAGCAGGCCGAGTTGCTCGGTATCGGCAGTACTTAAGGTCGGCAGCTCCGGCAACCCGGGCAGGCGCTCGCGCAACTGGGCGTGGAATCTCAGGGCCAGCTCGGGCGCCTGGCGATTGTCCGGGGTATGCAGGAAGACATAGGGCACCTTGCCTGCTTCGATCCAGTCAGCGACCCGGGTCACCCACTTGGCCAGGTAATAGTCATTGGCGGCCAGCTCCAGGCGACCGATGAAGCGCACCTGGGGACGATCGCTGAAGGCCAGGGCGCGGGCCGGAACGCGGGGCTTCTTGGATTGCGCCAGGCGTACCGCCGGATCGCTCGGGTCGGCGCTGAACAGCGCGGCGGAATCCAGGCCGATGCGTTCCACACCCAGTTCCAGGAGCAGGCGATTGAGGGCACGCTCGGTGTCGCCCTTGTCGAAGAAGGCCAGGTGACGGACCTCCACGGCCAAGGCGCGACGCGGCGCCAGGGCTTCGAGGAACACCTTGAGCTCAGCCAGCCGATCCGGGCCGAAGCGCCGCGGCAACTGCAGCCACAGCGGGCTGGCCCGCTCGCCCAGGGGCGCCAGCAGCTCGATGAAGGTACGAGCACTGGAGAGCTGTACCCGCAGATCATCGGCATGGCTGATGTCCTGGGGGAACTTGGCGCAGAAGCGAAAGCCCGCCGGCATCACCTCGGCCCAATGACGGATCTTGTCCGCCGACGGCCAGGCATAAAGGGTGGTATTGCCTTCCACGGCGTTGAACACCTGGGCATAGCGCGGCAGGAAGTCGGCGGGCCGCAGGCCGTGGTAGAGGCTCTCGCGCCAGGCGTTATCGTTCCACGAGGGACAGCCGAGGAAATACGGCAGCATCAGGCGTAGAGATCGAGGCCCACGACACTGGAGGACCCGTCAGGCTCGGCACCCAGCGTAGCGGTGCTGCCGTAGCTGGCCAGGGCCTGCTGGGCACGGGCGGTGAGGTTGCTGGCGAAGCGGCCTTCGCGCTCGCTGAGCACCAGGCCGTTGGACCCGGCATCGCCGCTGTCGGTGGCAGCAGCGGCCTCGACCCGGCGCGCGGGGGCGACCTGGGGTTGGGCGTTGCCTGTGGCATCCTTGGCGATGGCTTTCTGGCGGGCGTCCTCATCCCTCGCCACCTCGCGAACGGGCGTGACCACGCGCGAGGAACGATTCAGGGGGTAGGCAGAGGAGGAAAAACCGCTGTCGATGCGCATGGCAGGTCCCGAACGGATGCAGCTACTCTAGGTAGGGCCGAGGTCTAAGGCAATCAGGGGTCGGACGTCCGTCACGAACAGCGGACGAGCGGCCTCAAGTACTTAGAGCGGCCGTCACCGTCTCCCGGTTCCACGGGTTCAGACCGGCGTCTTGGGAGTGGCGACCCGGTCACGCAGATAGACCGGTTGCGCCGCCTCGGACTCGGCTGCCACGGCTTCGCCACGCTGCCAGGCACTGGCCGCCAGAACCGCCAGATCGCGGGCATGGGGTAGCAAGGTGGCATCCAACTCGGTCAGCGGCAGGGCCATGCGGCCCACGTACCCCCAACCGGTGCCGGCGCCGAACCAATCGCCAGTGGCAGCATCGGGCAAGGCGATGGCTTCGGGCGCCAGCACGGCCTCTGCGCCCGCCAGCACCATGGCTTCGCCGTCCAGGCGGTAGCAGCCCCAATAGACCTCGTCCATGCGCGCATCGATGGCGGCGGCCACCTGGCTGACGCCCCGCTCGCGCCAGGCGCGCTGGGCGAGAATGGCCAGATTGGAAACCGGCAGCACCGGCCGCTCCAGGCCGAACGCCAAGCCCTGTACCACGCCGATGGCGATGCGGACCCCGGTGAAGGCGCCGGGACCGCGACCGAAGGCGATGGCGTCCACCTGCGCCAGCGCCATGCCGGCCTCGGCGAGCACCTCCTGCACCATGGGCAGTACCCGCTGGGCATGCAGGCGCGGAGCGATCTCGTAGCGGTGGATGATCTCGTCGCCCAGATGCAAGGCGACCGAGCAGGCTTCGGTGGCGGTATCGAGGGCGAGCAGGATGGACATAGGGGCAAATCCGCAACGGTTTGGAAGGCCGCGCATTCTAGAGCAAGACGGGACGCGAGGGGACCCGCCTATCGGTACGACGCCAGGACGGCGTCGTACCGGGACCGCCTGCAGGCACAGGCGGTGGGAGCCGGGGCTCAGCTCAGGGCGTTCATCACCTTGGCGGTAATGGCGTCTACCGAACCCACGCCTTCGATACGGCTGCACTTGGGGGTGCCTTGGGCAGCGCCCAGCTTCTGGTAGAAGTCCACCAGCGGCTTGGTCTGGGAATGGTAGAGCTCCAGACGCTTGCGGATGGTGGCTTCGCGATCGTCCTCGCGCTGCACCAGCGGCTCGCCGGTCAGGTCGTCGACGTCGGCGACCTTCGGCGGATTGTGCTGCACGTGGTAGACGCGGCCCGAGCCCGGGTGCACGCGGCGACCGGACAGCCGCTGGACGATTTCCTCGTCATCGACGGCAATTTCCAGGACGTGGTCGATCTTGACGCCCGCGGCTTCGAGGGCCTCGGCCTGGGGAATGGTGCGCGGGAAGCCGTCGAACAGGAAACCCTTGGCGCAATCGGCCTCCAGGATACGCTCACTGATCAGGGCAATGATGATCTCGTCGGAGACCAGGCCGCCGCTGTCCATGATGTCCTTGACCTGCAGGCCCAGGGGCGTGCCGGCCTTGACCGCCGCACGCAGCATGTCGCCGGTGGAAACCTGCGGAATGCCGAATTTTTCAGTGATGAACCGGGCCTGAGTACCTTTGCCGGCACCGGGCGCTCCCAGCAGGATTACGCGCATCTGTAGCTCCTTAAAATGGTCTCGGACTGGCAGCCCACACGGGTGCTGTCGCGATGATTGTTGTCGACGACACGAGACGGCCAAAGGGACCAACCATACACAGCGCCCTCTGGCCGCACAAGTTACCAAGCGTCGCAGGTGCCGTACCGGTCGTTACGACCTAGAGCCCCTGCAGACGCGACTTCCTTCTTAACCGGTATTACGCAGTCCGGCGGCGATCCCGGCCACGCTCACCAGCAGCGCCAGGTCCAGCGCCGCCGGCTGGCTTTCCCCCGCCGCCCGGGCCCGCGCCAACAGTTCGATCTGCAGCAGATGCAGCGGATCGAGGTAGGTGTTGCGCACGGCGATGAATACCAGGGTTTCCGGGTTGTGTTCGAGCAGTTCGCCCTGCCCCGTCAAGCGCAGTACCGCCACCCCGGCCTGGCGCAGGCGCTCGCGCAACTGGCTGCCGAGCACCTGCAACTCGGCCTCCACCAGACGTTCGTCATAGAGCCGCGCCAATTCGGCTTCGGCCTTGGCCAGCACCATTTCCAGCATGTCGATGCGGGTCTGGAAGAACGGCCAGCGCTCGCGCATCTCGCGCAGCAGGGGCGATTCGCCACGCCGCTCCGCCTGCTCCAGCGCCGCTTCCCAACCGAGCCAGGCGGGTAGCATCAAACGGGTCTGGGTCCAGGCGAAGATCCAGGGAATGGCCCTGAGGCTTTCCACGCCGCCTTCGCGGCGCTTCGCCGGACGGCTGCCCAGGGGCAGACGACCCAGCTCCTGCTCGGGGGTGGCCTGGCGGAAATAGGTGACGAAATGCGGGTCCTCGCGGACCACGCCGCGGTAGGACTGGAGACTGTCGCGGGCGAGGCGATCCATCTGGTCGCGCCAGGCCGGTTCGGGCACCGGCGGCGGCAGCAAGGTGGCTTCCAATACGGCGCCCAGGTACAGCGCCAGATTCTGCTCGGCGATGGCCGGTTGGCCGAACTTGAAGCGGATCATCTCGCCCTGCTCGGTGGTGCGGAAGCGCCCAGCCACCGAACCCGGCGGCTGCGACAGGATGGCGGCATGGGCCGGACCACCGCCACGCCCCACGGTGCCGCCGCGGCCGTGGAACAGCAGCAGCTCCACGCCACGGCTGGCACAGATCTCTACCAGGGCCTCCTGAGCGCGGTACTGGGCCCAGGCGGCGGCCAGGGTGCCGGCATCCTTGGCCGAATCCGAGTAGCCGATCATGACCTCCTGGGGACCGGCCAGGCGTTCGCGGTAGTCGGGCAGGTCCAGCAGGCTTTCGATGGCCGTCCCGGCGTTGTCCAGGTCGTCGAGGGTCTCGAACAGCGGCACGACGCGCATCGGGTGGCGCACTCCGCACTCGCGCAGCAACAGTTGCACGGCGAGGACATCGGAGGCCGCGCCGGCCATGGAGATGACGTAGGAACCCAGCGCCGCGGGTGGCGACTCGGCGATGACGCGACAGGTGGCGAGCACTTCCTGGGTGTCGGCGGCGAGTTCGGCATCCTGGGGCAACAGGGGACGCCGGCTGGCCAGCTCGCCGCGCAGGAACTCCAGACGCTGCGCCTCGCTCCAGCCGGCGTAGTCGCCCAGATTGAGGTAGCCGCAGATATCGGCCATCGCCGCGGCATGGCGCGCGGCGTCCTGGCGGATGTCCAGGCGGACCAGATAGAGCCCGAAGGTCCGTGCCCGCCGCAGGGTATCGAGCAGAGAGCCTTCGGCGATGACGCTCAGGCCACAGTGCTGCAGCGAGTCGTAACACAGTTGCAGCGGGGCGATCAGGTCGGCGTTGTCGCTCAAGACGTGGCGAGCCCCGGCATGGGGATCGGTGATGGCATGGGCGGCCCAGCTGCGGGTGATCTGCAGGCGCTCGCGCAGCACCTTGAGCACCTTGCGATAGGGTTCGGGGTGATCACCGGCCTGCTCGCGCAAGGCCGGGCTCGCGGCCTGCATGGACAACTCAGCGGCTAGCCGGTCGACGTCACGCAAATAGAGATCCGCCGCCATCCAGCGCGCCAACAGCAGCACCTCGCGGGTCACGGTGGCGGTGACGTTGGGATTGCCATCGCGGTCGCCACCCATCCAGGACGAGAAGCGCAGCGGCGCGGCGCTCAGTGGCAGGCGCTGACCGGTGTGCTGCTGCAGGCAGGCATCCAGGCTGCGCAGGACATTGGGTACCGCCTGCCAGAGGGAATTCTCGATCACCGCGAAGCCCCACTTGGCTTCGTCCACCGGCGTCGGGCGCTGGCGACGGATTTCCTCGGTGTGCCAGGCCTCGGCGATCAGCCGCCGCAGCCGCGCCTCGATGGCGGCCACCTCGGCGGCGGTCAAGTCGCGGTGGTCGAGTGCGGCGAGCTGGGCGCTGATCTCGTCGTATTTCTGGATCAGGGTGCGCCGCGAGACCTCGGTGGGGTGAGCGGTCAGCACCAGGTCGATGTCCAGTGCCGCTACCCGCTCGGCCAGCGCCTCGCCGGCATGCCCGGCCGCGCCTAGCCGCTTGAGCAACTCGGGCAGGACTTGCTGCTCGAACGGCGGCGCCTCGTCTTCGCTGCGGCGGCGGACACGGTGGTATTCCTCGGCGATGTTGGCCAGGTTGAGAAAATGGCTGAAGGCCCGGGCCACCGGCAGCAACTCGTCTTCGGCCAGGGTATCGAGGGTATCGCCCAGTTGCCGGGCCCCCTCGGCGGAGCCGCCACGGGCCGCCTTGGCCCCCTTGCGGATCCGCTCGATCTTGTCGAGAAAGGCCGCGCCGTGCTGGTCGGCGATGGTCTGCCCCAGGAGATCACCTAGCAAACGTACCTGCTCGCGCAGACGAACGTCGATTTCCACCATCTTGTTGTGCTCCTCGAAAGTACCGGTTCGGACCTCGCGGCAAAGGCTGCGGTCTAGGGCTGAGGACAGCACCTTGTCACGCGGGTTGCAAGACCCGGTCAGTGCAGGGTGCACAGAGCCGGTCGGGCTGACCATCCGACCTTTGCCTAACGCCAATGGAGATGCCTATGAAGATTCGTGAACTCGCCCACCAATGGGAGCAGCAGGCCACCACTCCGAGCACCACCCGGACCTACAGCCTCAATCTGGAATTGGAAACCGCGGCTCGGCTCGAAGCCTTGCGCGAACTCTATCCCCAACGCACCCCGGAAGCCCTGCTGAGTGAGTTACTGGCGGCGGCCTTCGAGGAACTGGAAGCGAGCTTTCCCTATGTGCAGGGCAGCGAAGTGGTGGCCACCGACGAACTGGGCGATCCGTTGTATGCCGACGCGGGAGCGACGCCGCGCTTTCTCGAATTGGCGCGCAAACACCTGCACCGACTGCAGGCGGAGGACGGCGTCTAGGCTTTGTACGAAAAGTACCTGCGCTCGGTGATGCTTCGTTGAAAAACGCCTCGGAATGCTCATTTACCGCTCGTAAACTCCGCTTCCTCGGCGTTTTTCGCCTCGCCTGACCTTCGCTCGGCGACTTTTCGTACAAAGCCCTAGGCGCCTCGACCTGCAGTCTTACCTACGGCGCTACCGCTCTGCGAAGGGCTTTGCCATGAGCGGAAATTCGATAGCTCGTGAACATTCCTGTCGGATGAGCGGTCATAGGATCAGACCGCAGCGCTGGACGGGGACGTTTGCAAACGCCCGCCACGGACCTTTCGGAACGGGCAAGCACCTTTTTCCAGATGCGGCTTTTGCTGACCAAGGCGCCCGCCCTGCCCGTGCCGGCGGCGTGCTTTTCGGATAAATAACGGAGCTTGAATCCATGAAGAGTGCCACTGCCCAACCGTCTTTTTCCAAAGCCTGCACCCTGAAACTCGCAGCCCTTGCGCTGGGCAGCTCGCTGTTGCTGGCCGGTTGCGCCGGCAATCCGCCGACCGCGCAGATGGCCGTGACTCAGTCCGCCGTCAACGAAGCCGTCAGCTCTGGTGGCAACCAATATGCCCCCATCGAGACCAAGTCGGCGCAGGACAAGTGGGCCCAGGCCCAGACCGCGCTCTCCAACGAGAAGTACGCCGAAGCCAAGCAGCTGGCCGAGCAGGCTGAATGGGACGCTCGCCTGGCTACCCGCAAGACCCAGGCCGCCAAGGCCGAAGCAGCACTCAAGGATGCCCAGAACAGCATCCAGCAAATCCGTGAGGAAGGTCAGATCAACCTGCAGCTCCAGCAGAACCTGCAGAAGAAGGTCCAGCAGTAAGCGACCCGCTCGTTCTTACCTCCACGAATTCAAAGGATGACCATCATGCGTAAACACATTCTGATCCCTGCCGTGTCGCTGCTCAGCCTGGCCCTGGCCGCCTGCTCCACACCGCCCAACCCCAATCTGGAAAAGGCCAAGGCCGATTACTCCGCCCTGGAATCCCAGCCGCAGGCCGCCCAACTGGCCGCCCTGGAAACCAAGGACGCCGGCACCTGGCTGCAAAAGACCGAGAAGGCCTATAAGGACGGTGAAAACGAGAAGACCGTCGACCAGCTGGCCTACCTGACCAACCAGCGCATCCAAACGGCCATGCAGACCATCAAGCTGCGCATGACCGAAGCCCAGATGCAGAACGTCGACGCCGAACGTACCCAGGCCCGCCTGGATGCCCGTACCGCCCAGCTCAAGCAACTGCAGGACGCCCTGCAGGCCAAGCAGACCGACCGCGGCACCATGGTGACCTTCGGCAACGTGCTGTTCGATTTCAACAAGGCCGAACTCAAGCCCCAGGGCTATGCCAATGTGCAGAAACTGGCCGACTACCTGAAGCAGAATCCCGAGCGCAAGGTGATCGTCGAGGGCTACACCGACAATGTCGGCGGCGATGCCTACAACCTGCAACTGTCCGAGCGCCGCGCCCAGGCCATCCAGACCGCGCTGATCAGCGCCGGTGTGGACCCGAGCCGCATCCAGACCCGTGGCTATGGCAAGAACTTCCCGGTCGCCAGCAACAGCAACGCCTCCGACCGCGCCCTGAACCGCCGCGTGGAAGTGACCATCTCCAACGACGCCAACCCGGTCGCCCCGCGCATGTAATGGCGGCGTGAAACGCAAAGACCCCGCTTCGGCGGGGTCTTTTTTTGCCGCCTGGCTAGCGGCGCTTGCTGCCCAGCAGCGACCCCAAGAGCCCGCGCACCAGTTGCCGGCCCAGCTGATTGGCCGCCTGGCGTGCGGCAGTCTTGAGCGCCTGCCCGGCCAGTTCACCCAACAGATCGCTCAGCGCCCCGCCCTCCTTCGATTTCGCTGGCGCGGGAGCCTCTTCCGGTACCCGCTTCGCTTGACGATCACGCAGGATTTCATAGGCCGACTCGCGATCCACCGCCCGGTCGTAGCGCCCCGCCTGGGGTGATTGACGGATCAAGGCCTGGCGCTCGGCCTCACTCAGCGGACCGACCCGCGATTGCGGTGGCGCTATGGCCACGCGCTGGACCTTGGCCGGGGTACCCTTGTCTTCCAGGCTGCCCACCAGCGCCTCGCCGATGCCCAGTTCGGTCAGCACCTGCAGGCTGTCGAAGGCCGGATTGGGGCGGAAGCCGTCGGCCACCGCGCGTAGGGATTTCTGCTCCTTGGCGGTGAAGGCGCGCAGGCCGTGTTGGATGCGCAGGCCCAGCTGGGCCAGGATGTCGTCCGGCAGATCGGCGGGCGACTGGGTGACGAAATAGACGCCGACGCCCTTGGAACGGATCAGCCGCACCACCTGCTCCAGGCGATCGCGCAATGCCTTGGGCGTATCGCCGAACAGCAGATGGGCCTCGTCGAAGAACAGCGCCAGCACCGGTTTGTCGGCATCGCCACGCTCGGGCAATTGCTCGAAGAGTTCGGCCAGCAGCCAGATCAGGAAGGTGGCATAGACCTTGGGCGCCTCGTGCACCAGGCGACTGGCGTCGAGCAGATGGATGCGCCCGCGGCCATCGGCCTCGGGGCGCAGCACGTCTTCCAATTGCAAGGCCGGCTCACCGAAGAAGGCCTCGGCGCCCTGCTGCTCCAGGGTAGCCAGGCGGCGCAACAGCGCCTGGGCCGAGGCACCGGTGAACAGGGCGCGGTCTTCGCCAAGGGCTTCGGGTTGCTCGCGCAGGTGATTGAGCACCGCCTTGAGATCCTTGAGATCGAGCAGTAGCAGGCCTTCACGGTCGGCCAGCTTGAAGGCGGCGTGCAGGGCGGCTTGCTGGCTGTCGGTCAGCTCCAGCAGATTGCCCAGCAACAAGGGGCCCATTTCGCTCAGGGTGGTCCGCAATGGATGGCCGCTCTGGCCATCGACGTCCCAGAGGGTGACCGGATAGGCCTGGGGCTGGTGCGGCAGGCCTTGGGCGGCGATGCGTTCGGCCAGTTTGCCCTGGGGCGTACCCGCCGCGCCAAGGCCGCAGAGATCGCCCTTGATATCGGCGGCGAAGACCGCGACGCCGGCATCGCTGAAGGCTTCGGCAAGCCGTTGCAGGGTGACGGTCTTGCCGGTGCCCGTGGCGCCGGCGATCAAACCGTGGCGATTGGCGAGCTTGAGGGGATGACCGAGGGGTTGGCCATCGGTCTGGGTACCAAGGATCAGCAGGGGCGTCGAGGACATGGCGCAGCTCCATAACGGTTCTGCGCCCAGCTTAACCCGAGCGGCCGCCGTCAGGTGCGGTTGCGGATGCGCTCGACGATGGCGGTGGTGGAGCTGTTCTCCACCAGGCCGAGGATGCGTACCTCGCCGCCGTAGCCCTGCACGATCTGGGCGCCGACCACCTCTTCGACGCTCTTGTAGTCACCGCCTTTTACCAGCACGTCCGGCCGCACCTGTTCGAGCAAGCGCTCGGGGGTGTTCTCACTGAAGGGGATGACCCAGTCCACCGCGCCGAGACCGGCCAAGACCGCCATGCGCCGGTCGACGCTGTTGATCGGCCGCCCCGGGCCCTTGAGGCGGGTGACCGAGGCATCGTCGTTGACCGCCACGATCAGGCGATCACCCTGGGCGCGCGCCTGCTCCAGATAGGTCACATGACCAGCGTGGAGGATGTCGAAGCAGCCGTTGGTGAAGACGATCTTCTCGCCATGGGCGCGCGCATCCTCGATGGCCAGTTGCAACTGCTCCAGGGTCAGGACACCGCGCTCGGAACCTTCCGAGCGTTGCACCGCCCGGCGCAGCTCGGGGGCGCTGATGGCGGCGGTGCCCAGCTTGCCGACCACGATGCCGGCCGCCAGATTGGCCAGGGCCACGGCCTGGGGCAACTCCTCGCCGGCCGCCAGGGCGGCGGCCAGGGTGGAGATCACGGTATCGCCGGCGCCGGTCACGTCGAACACCTCGCGGGCGCGGGCCGGCAGGTGCAGCGCGGCCTGGCCGGGGCGCAGCAGGGTCATGCCGTGCTCGCCACGGGTCACCAGCAGGGCGCCCAGGTCCAGTCGCGCCATCAGCTCGCTACCCTTGGCCACCAGCTCGGCATCGTCGGCGCAGACGCCGACGATGGCCTCGAATTCGGACAGGTTCGGGGTGATCAGGCTGGCACCGCGATAGATGGAGAAATCCTTGCCCTTGGGATCGGCCAGCACCGGAATGTTGCGCGCCTTGGCCAACTGGATCAGCGCCTGGTGATTCTTCAGGGCGCCCTTGCCGTAGTCCGAGAGCACCAGCACCTTGACCCCGGCCAGCATGGCCGCGGTGTCCGAGGCCAGCGCCTGGGCGTCGGTGTCGAAGGGTTCCTCGAAGTCGACGCGGATCAGTTGCTGGTGACGACTCATGATGCGCAGCTTGACGATGGTCGGCTGCTGGGCGATGCGCTGGAAGCGTACCTGCACATGGGCGGCTCTCAGGCTGTCGGTGAGGGCATCGGCGGCTTCGTCCTGGCCGGTGACGCCGACCAGATAGGCCGGCGCGCCGAGGGCGGCGATGTTGAGGGCGACGTTGGCCGCGCCACCGGGACGATCCTCGTGCTGGTCGACCCGCACCACGGGTACCGGCGCCTCGGGGGAAATCCGCGAGGTGGTGCCGTGCCAGTAGCGGTCGAGCATCACGTCGCCGACCACCAGGACCGGCGCGAGATCGAAGCGAGGCATGGTCAGCTTCATAGGGACAGGCTCCAAAGCGCGAAAATGGCGGCGATCATACCATAGCGTTCCAGGCGCCCCGGAAGCGCCTGCCAGCGGGAAAGGCCGGGCTCAGGGCAGGCGGCGATTGATCCAGAACAGCTCGTGGCGGCGCACCGCCTTGCGGAAAAACTCGTCTTCCCCCGTGCGCGGCCAGCGACGCCCGGCCAGCAGCCACTGGATGGCCCGGCGCAGGCGCTTCTTGGCCGGCAGCGGCACCAGCAGGTCGTGCTGCAGGCCCAGGGCCATGGCCTTGTCCAGCCGGCGCGCGGGGGTCAGCAGGGGACTCCAGGGCACCAGGGGTGCGGGTGTCTCTATGGCTGGCGGCAGGGCGATACCGCCCTCGGCCGGGCCCATGGGCCAGCGGTCGTTGTCGTGCAGGTGGTTGGCGTAGAGCAATTCGAACTCGGGCTGCCACTGACTCGCCACCATGGCCTCGCGCAGGGCCTGGGTGCTGGCCACATGGTCGGCATGGGGATCGATCTCCGGGTGCGGTAGCACCACCACCTCGGGACGGAAATGCTCCAGCAGCGCCACCAGGTCGGCCACCAGGTTGCGCCAGTTGGGAGCACCGTCGGCGTCTCCGGGTAATTCGATGGCATTGAAGCGGCGTGCGCTGCGGATATCAGCTTCGCCGGACTCGCGGGAGCCGCAGGCCTGATCCGGCGCCTGGCGCATCGCCGGCAACTGCAGGCAGTAGTAACCCAGTTGGAAGCAGCGCTCCGGCAGTACCCCACCCCAGAGTGGCGTGACCAGGCTGTCCCAGGTGCGTAGTCGGCCCTTGAGCCGGGCGGCAGCCTGGCGGTCGAGGCCAAGGCGCTGGTAGTGCTCGGCCTCGATCTCGCCCTGGGTCAGGGTGACGATGCTGGTCTCCGGTGCCTGGCTGTAGAGGCCGAAGGCGGCCAACTCGGCATCGTCGGCGTGAGGGGCGATGACCATCACGCGCTTGCTGCTGAAGTCCGGCTGGGCGAAGACATGCAGGCGCAACTCGCCCTGCAGGCGGCAGAAACGCGTCCAGAGCTGCAGCTCGCCGCGGCGCAGGGCCTCGGCATAGCCGCTGAGGTTGACGTAGCGGCGTCCGGCCACACCGCGTTCGAAGTCCTGGCGATCGCTGTCGTCGCCCGCCCGCAGGCGCACCTGGGGATCGAGCAACCGGCCGAGCCAGCTGGCGCGCAGGCGGCACTCCAGGAACAGCGTCAGCTCGCCCGGCGGTAACTCCACCGCCGCCAGCCGGCCCTGCTGCAGATGCAGCCCCAGGACCAGGGTGTCGGCGGGAAATTGGTAGCTGTAGCTGTCGCGCGGGGAATAGAAGAGGTGATCAGCGAACCAGGCCTCATGCGCCAGCCAGACCAGCACCGCCAGCAATGGCGCGCTCCACCAGGGGCCCAGCAGCAGGCAGCCGAAGAGGACCACGGCGATGACCAGCAGGGCCAGGCGCTTGTGGCGGCGATGGCGTTTGAGCAGGGCTTGTTTGCGGGCGGTCATCTCAGCTCTCGAAGACGGTGACGCGGTGGCACCAGCGATCCTTGTAGTCGCGGTCGGCGCGACCGAAGGAATAGCGCAGCGCCTTGTCCAGGGCACGGGCATCCTGCCAGGCGGCCTGGGTATTCAGATAGGTGAGGACGCTGCCCGGACTGAGGTCGCTGCAGCTGGGATCGACGCCGCCGTTGACGTATTCGACGCTGATCCACTGCGACGCCTCCACCCGGTAGAGCACCTGGATGGCCACCGGCCGCTCGCCGAGCATGAGCACCGAACCGGTCATGAAGTCCCGCAGCAGGGCGAATACCTCGGCCAGCCGCGCCTTGCCCGGCACCTCGAAGCCCCAGCGCGCCTCGAACAATTGGGCATAGATACGTGCCTGCTCGGCACTGTCCAGTTCGGCCATGGGGACGGCGCGGCCACCGGCATCCTCGAAAAGACGTTGCTCGCGGCGCTGGTTGTAGCGGAATTTCTTCGACCAGGCCTCCGGTTCGCGGAGCATCGCCAGTTCTTCGCTCTGCCGGCGCAGACCGGCGAAGCGCTCGTCACACAGCGGCGACAGGTAGCGGGCGCGCTGGCGCAGATGGGCGGCCGCGCCCGGTGCGGCGGGCAGGATGATCTCGGCATTGCCCAGGTCGAACAGGGCGCGCTGGCGGCGCTTCTTCAGCACCGCGCGGGACAATGCCAGCTCGCGGCCCCAGCAGGGCACCGCGGCCTGCCAGCCGTCCTCGCCGGGCCAGCCCAGGTAGCGCACCGGGATACCGGCCAGCTCGGCCAGTCGGGCCACTACCTCAGGGTGGGTGGCGACGCTGCCGCCGTAACGCTGCCAGGTGGCGGCATAGTCGGCGGCGGAAATCGAGGTCCAGCCGCGCTCACGCCAGAAACGCAGTCGGTTCAGCATTCGATCGTCGGCGCCGGCGGCGCGACCTCCTCGAATTGCTTGGCGTGCAGGCGCGCGTAGTAACCGTTCAGCGCCAGCAGTTCGCTGTGGCTGCCGCGCTCGACGATGCGCCCGTGGTCCATCACCAGGATCAGGTCGGCTTTCTCGATGGTCGAGAGGCGGTGGGCGATCACCAGGGTGGTACGCCCCTGCATGACGCGATCCAGCGCCGCCTGGATGTGGCGCTCGGATTCGGTATCCAGCGCCGAGGTGGCCTCGTCGAGGATCAGTAGCGGCGCGTTCTTCAGCAGCGCCCGGGCGATGGCCAGGCGCTGGCGCTGGCCGCCGGAGAGCAGAACCCCGTTCTCGCCGACTTGGGTGTCGTATTGCTGCGGCAGGCGCTGGATGAATTCGTCGGCATAGGCCGCTTCGGCCGCCGCCTTGACCTGCTCCATGGGCGCCCCGGCCAGATCGCCATAGGCGATGTTGTTGGTGACGCTGTCGTTGAACAGGGTGACGTGCTGGGTCACCAGGGCGATGTGCCGGCGCAGGTTGCTCAACCGGTAGTCCTGGATCTCCAGGCCATCGAGCAGGATCTTGCCTTGCTCGTGCTGGTAGAAGCGCGGAATGAGATTGGCCAGGGTCGACTTGCCACTGCCCGAGCGGCCCACCAGGGCCACCATCTGGCCCGGCTCGGCGACGAAGTCGATGCCTTCCAGCACGGCCTTGTCGGTGCCCGGATAATGGAAGGTCAGGTTGCGCACCTCCAGGCGACCCTGGACGCGCTCGCGCTCTTCGCGGCCTTCATCGCGCTCGGCGGGTTCGTCGAGTTGCTCGAAGATGCTTTCCGCCCCGGCCACGCCGCGCTGGATGGTGGAGCTGACCTCGGAAAGCTGACGGATCGGCTTGGGCAGCAGGCCGGCCATGGTGATGTAGGCGACCAGATCACCGGCGGAGGCGCTCCCGCGCAGCCACAGCACCAGGAACATCAATACGGCCATGGCCGAATAGATCACCAGTTGCAGCATGGGCGTATAGACCGCACCGGTCTTGGTCATGGTCAGTTGCTTGTCGGTGTTGGCCGTGCTGGAGTCGAGGAAGCGCTGCTGCTCGTAGCGCTCGCCGCCGAAGCTGCGCACCACCCGGTAGCCTTGGATGGCCTCGGAGGTAATGTGGGTGACGTCGCCCATGGCCGATTGGATCTTGCTGCTCTGCTTGCGGAATTTGCGGCTGGCGCTGGTCACCATCAGGGCGATCAGCGGCAGGATGGCCACCATCACCAGGGTCAGCTTCCAGTTCATCCACAGCAGCGAGGCGAACAGGAAGACCACCGTCATGCCCTCGCGGATCACCACCTTGATCGCCTCGGTGGCGGCGCCGGTGACCATGGTGACATTGAAGGTGATGCGCGAGATCAGGTGGCCCGAGTTGTTGGCGTCGAAATAGCGATTGGGCAGGCGCAGCATGTGGTTGAACAGCGCCACCCGCAGGTCGTGTACCAGCCCCAGGGAAACCCGCGCCAGGAAGTAGTTGCCGAGAAAGGAACCGACGCCCTGCCAGGCGGCGATCAGGATGATCATCAGCGGCACCGCCGCGACCAGATGCAGCCCGCCGATGATTGGCCAACCGGGAAACATGGCGGCGTTGGGATTGTTCAGGCCATCGACGAAGTACTTGAGGATGCCGGCCAGCATCGGCTGGGTGGAGGCGAAGATCAGGAAGCCGATGATGCTCAGGGCGAACATGCCGATGTAGGGCCGCACGTAACCGAGCAGGCGGAAATAGATCTTCAGGCTGGAAGTCTGCGCAGGGGAGTCTTGGCTCATGGTCTCGTCGTGACGCAAAAGCGCCATGTTAACACGCACCTGCGGCTGACCCAGCCAGGGGATTTTCCGCTAGGCTTGCCCTCCCCCTGCTCCGGAACGCCTGTCATGCCACCGCTCATCGCCACCTTCGCCGAACTCAAGGACTACTGGCGCCTGGAGGTGCTGGATGCGCCCGGCAAGCCGCTGCGCCTCAAGCGCCTGCTCCGCCGCGTGATGGCCGGCGAGAGCCCGAGCTTTCTGTTCTGGTATCGCCTGGCCCAGTTCCTCTACTGCCGCCCACGCGGCCTGCTCAATTACCGCAAGCTGGCCGAGCGGCTCAATCGCCGGCTGATCCGCCGGCACAATATCGAGATCCTGCTGGGCGCGCGCATCGGGCCCGGGCTGCGCCTGCCCCATCGCATGGGCATCTGCGTCTCCAACCTGGCGGTGATCGGGCGCAACGTGATGATCCGCCAGCACACCACCATCGGCATCAAGAGCGACGATCCGGCGCGGCTGGTCGGCATCTTCATCGGCGACAACGTCAGCCTGGGGGCTCACGTCTGTATCGTCGGTGACCACCTGACCATCGGCGACAACGCCGTGGTCGGGGCCGGTGCCCTGGTGATGCGCGACATCCCGGCCGACAGTCTCTACTACAGCCGCCATGAGGCGGTGATCCGTCCGCTACCCAGTCTTACGCCCGGGGATGGCGCCCGCTGAAGACGGTCCTTAGCATCTGCGGCAGCACGCCATACAGATAGAGACGATTGCCCAGCAGCTGCCGCCCCAGGTAGCGCAGCACCTTGCCGCGGGAGGCGCCCTTGTAGTGCAGGCGCAGCAGCAGGGCGACATAGAACTTCTCGATGTCGCGGAAGCGCCGCTGGGCGGGGGTCTCTTGCTCCAACTCGGACAGCGAGTGATCCAGCACTCCGGCGCAGAGCAAGTCGACCGACTCCTCCCGCGCCAGCTCCTGCACCCGCAGGAAGAAGGAAACATCGACCCCATAGAGGGCGAAACGCTCGTCGAAGACGTCGCCATGGCGCGCGGCGAGGCGCTGGGCCAGGCCTCGTGACAGGCACAGGCCGGAGCTGATGGTGACGGTGGCCTGGGGATCCAGCGGACCCTCGCTGGTCACCACCTGCTTGTACTGGTGGGGATAGCGGATGGCCCCCGCGCCCAGCACCAGCGGGACCAGCAATTCGGCCTCCCGCCCAAGCGCCTGCAGATAGCGCTCGTCCACCACGGTGTCCTGATCGAAGATCACCAGCCGCTCGGGGCCGAGGCGCAACGCCTGATTGTAGACCCGACTCAGCGGCGGATTGCCGAGGTCTTCCTCGATGAGCACCTGCGCCCAGCCCGGCGTGGCCAGCAGGGTCTGACGCTCCGCCTCGTCCAGAGCCTGGGGGCCGTTGTTCCAGACCAGCAGGGCGCTGCCCTCTGGCAGGCTGGCGACGGGCTGGGCCAGCAAGCTGCGCAAGGTGGCCGAATCCCGGGGGCGCAAGCCGTAGAGGACGACGAGAAAGAGCGTTCGCATGCAGAGATTCCTGAAGGGATGCTAGCCGCGCACCCGCGTGCGCAGATAGTCGAGCGCCGCGCCGGCTTCGTCGGCCAGATGCGGACGTGGCAGGTCGTCCGGCCAGATGCCTTCGGCGAAGGCCTGGCGATCGCCGCCGCCCAGGCGCTCGCTCAGCGCCCGTTCCCACCAGACGTGGCGACAGGCCTGGGCGTAGCTGTCCTGGGGGGCCAGGCAGCCATAGAGCAGCTTGCGCCCCAGACTGGCCCGCTGCTTGTCCAGCCCGACCAGTTGCCACTTCACCCGCAGCCGGGTCCAGACATCGGGCAGCGGCTTGGTCAGGGGCACTTCCTGCCAGTGGCGGCGCAACTCCGACGAGTAGTCTTCGCCATAGCGCTCGAAGAAGTGCGCCAGCATGAAGTGCAGAAAGCGTTTTTCCGCGTAGTAGTGGCGGATGGCGCCCCGCGCCTGGGTGATGGTCAGGTCGGCCAGACTGAACGACAGGGCGATCTGCTCCAGGGTATGGACCTCGTCGTCATGGCCGCGCCAGTCGTCGATCAGGGCGATGGCCCGCTCGACCCGGGCCAGATGGGTCCGCGCCAGCCCGCAAACGCCACTGTTGTAGAGCCGCGTATCCTCCGCCGGCTCTTGCCGCCGCTCGGCCAGGGTCGCGGCGAAGCGGGCGAACTCGGGCCGCTCCCGGGCCTTGCGCCAGCGCCACTCCTCCACATCCATCACGCAGCGCTGGTCATCGATCCCGTCGAACAAGGGCGCCAGTGGCGCCTGGACGACGGTATCGCTGTCGAGGAACAGGGTCTTGTCCGCCCTGGGCAGCGCCCAGGCGATGGCGCAGGCCTTGCTGCGGTGGAGGTAACCATGCTGGCCCTGCCACTCCTTCAGGGTGGCCCCCTCGATGGGCAACGGCTCGACCGGCCAGCCGCGATAGTCCTGCGGCCGGTCGGTCACGATACGGATGGCAATATCCTGCTGCTGCCGCCAATGCAGCACGCTCAGCAGGCTGAACTTCAGCTCCTGCCGATAGGCCTGAGCACCGCCATAGACGAAGTACAGGAGTTGACGTGTTGGGCGCATGTAAAGGTGCCGGCAAAAATCAGATTCTAACAACAAGCAGCGGGATAGGGCGTAAGGGTCACTTCACAGCTTGCCACCTTCGGGTAACATGCACGCCCTGACGTTGACGGGTCCTGCATGAAGCCTCTCGAACATTCGCGCTATCTCGAACTGCGCGACGCCGCCCAGGTAGTGGAAGCCGATCACCATGGCGACAAGGTCCTGCGCCTCACCGATGGCAGCTATCTCAAGCTGTTCCGCCGCAAACGGCTGCTGACCTCGGCCGCCCTGTTCCCCTACGCCCAGCGCTTTGCCGACAACGCCCGCCAACTGGCCGCGCGCGGCATTCCCTGTCCACAGGTGCTGGAGGTCTATCGCGCCGCTTCGCTGCAGCGCGATGTGGTCCATTACAGCCCGCTACCCGGCAACACCTTGCGCCAATTGCGCGACTCGGATGAGGCGGAGGCACTGCGTCCGGTGCTGGGTCGTTTCATCGCCCGCCTGCACGACAGTGGCGTCTACTTCCGCTCCCTGCACCTGGGCAACGTGGTGCTGACCCCCAACGGCGAGCTGGGCCTGATCGACATCGCCGATCTGCGCTGCCACGCCCGCCGCCTGCCGCTGCGCCTGCGGGTGCGCAACTTCCATCACCTGCTGCGCTACAGCGAAGACCGCGACTGGCTGTTCCAGCCCGGCCGCGAGCCCTTCCTGCGTGCCTATGCCGAGGCCTGCCGCCAGCCGTTGGACTGGCGTGACCTCGACCGCCAGCTACAGGACTAGCCTGGCAGTGCCTGAGCCAACGCCAGTTTGCGCCGTCGCTGTACCTCGGCGCCGACGATCATTGCCGCCGGCAGCAATACCAGTGGCCACAACTCGTCCGGATTGCCGATCAGCTTGGCGCCGTCGAAATTGAGCATCAGCAGCGCCACCGCCAGGTAGAGCCCCCAGGGATCGCGATTACGCAGCGCGGCGCCCAGGGTGGCCAGCATCAGCACAGCGAAGATCAGCAGCGACACCAGCCCGGTGTAGATGCCCAGGGAGACGAAGATGTTGTGCGGATGCTGGATGGCTTCGGTGCCATGCAGGAGGTCATGGCTCTGGTAACCCAGGCCGCAGCCCAGCCACCAACCGCAGCCTTCCCAATCCTTGATCATGAAGTGGAACAGCTCGATACGACCGGAATCCGCCCGTCCCCAGAAGGAGACGAACCAGGCCTCGGTGTGCACCACCTCGACCACCCCGGCGATCAGGGCGCTGACCAGGATGACGAAGGCCAGGGTCCGCAGCGGAAAACGCGGAAAGGCGAAGAGCACGCCCAGGGCGGCCAGGAAGACGATGCCCACCAGCCCGGTGCGGGTCTGCAGGGCGAAGGAGATCCCGACGATGCTGATCACCACGGCGGCCAGCAGCTCGCCCCAGCGCCGCTCGCGAATCCAGGTGGGCACGGCGAGGCCGCCCAGGCAGACCAGCCAGATGCTCACATAGATGGGGTTGGAGATCCGCCCCGGCAAATGGATGACCCGCTGGCCCACGGCATAGTGACCGGTGAGCCAGAAGACCAGGCTGGAACCCACCGCATAGGCACAGAGGATCCAGAAAGCCAGGCGCACCAGGCCCGGTCGGCGAAAGAAGTCGCCATCCACCAGGCAGGCTACGATCAGCACGAACAGCAGCACATAGAGGATGTGCTTGAAGAACATCCCCTCCTCCGCCCGCGCGCCCGGCACGATGAACCAGGCGAGGAACACCAGCCAGAGCAGCAGCAGCGGCGAGCGCCAATCGATCAGCCGTGGACGGAGGACGAAGAGGATCAATGCCGGCAGGGCAATGGCCGCGTAGTAGAAGCTGTTGATCCACTTCGCCACGGGAATGCACAGATAGGCGGCCATGAACACCAGTACCGCCAGGGTGAAATAGCGGCTCTGCTGCAGCCGATCGAGCACGGGTGTCACCACAAGAGGGCTCCGAGGAGTGCGCCGACCAGGAAGGCCAGCGCCAGTTTGATGCGCTCCATGCGCCGGCGCTTGCGCTTGTCGCTGCGATCCTTGTCACTGACCACGTGCTGGCCGAAGCCGGTGTGCAGCACGGCGTCGTTTTCCAGGATCAGCGCATGCCGGCTTTCGTCGGCATAGCGGCGCGAGAGTTCCTTCTCGCCGGTCAGTTCGCCATAGGGGGCGTGCAGTAGGTAGTCGGCACGCCGCCGCAGGCCGGGATTGAAGGAGAAGCCCTGCCATTCGGGCTTGTGCGAGCCGACCTCGTAAAAGGCGATGCCGGCCTGTACCTGCCGCGGCTTGAGATAGACATAGGGGCTATGGATCGCCAGGTCATGGGCATGGCTGCGCAGCCACACCTGTAATGCCTGGGGATCGGCCTCCAGCAGTGCCTGGGAGTCCTCGACGAAGCCGGGACGGTAGAAGGCCCAGTCGTCTTCGCAGTGGAAGATCCAGCTCGTCTCGACCCGGGCGTAGGCGGCGTCGACGCTGCGCATCTGGCCGAGCTTGGGATTGTTGACGATGAATTCGGTATGTTCGCGCCAGTGCGCCGGGATGCAGTCGCGTACCCGCTCGTCACCGGAATCCTCGGTGATGAAGACCCGGCGAATGGGCGCGGTGTTGAATTCGTCGAAGGTCGCCAGCGTCTGCGTGAGCAGCTCGAAGCGTCCGCAACTGGTGACGACCAGGGAAATGTCGCTGTCGGCGGAAAACTGCACGTTCTACCCTTTCTGCCAGGTGAGTCGAAAGCTTGGCCTTGCGTACCGCATCAGCGTCCCAGCCTGGCCAGCAGGCGTTGCAGGAACCCCGGTGCGACCGCTGGCCGCAGCGCTGGGGTTATAGCCGAAACCACGCGTTCCCCCAAGTGGCCGAAGGCGAAAGAGTGACGCGCCAGAGCCTCTCCGGCCCGGGCGATGGCTGAGGCGTGCGCGGGATCCGCGCGCAGTGCGGCAAGTTTTTCCCGCAATTCGTCCAGCGAGCGATAGAGCACCACGTTGACGCCGTCTTCGAACCCCAGCGCGCGGTTCTCTTCCTCGCCCTGGTCGTAGGTGAAGAGCACGCAGCCGCAGGCCATGGCCTCGAAATTCTTGATCATGTATTCGCCCATGCCGACATCGGCACCGACGAAGAAGCGGATGCGATTGAGGGTCTGCAGGTATTCGTCACCCGAGCGGGTCTTGGTGATCAGCAGCGGCTCGACCTTGGCCAGGTCTTCCAGCAGTTGCTTGCGCCCGCTGTAGGCCACGCTGCCCAGACTGCCGACGAAGCCCAGTTCGATGTCGCGCGCAAGGCCCAGGTCACGCAGGCGGCTGTCGTCGTAGCCCTTGGGCACGAAGACGGCATCCACCCCCTCCTCCTGTAGCCGCCGCGCCACGCCGGCTCCCGAGACCAGCACCCGGACATGGGGGATGGCCTGGTAGTAGCGGCTGAATTTGCCGGTGTACTTGCAGGGGATGAAGTTCTGGTAGGCGTCGTGTTCCAGCTCGACCAGATTGGGCAAGGTTCGAATGAAAGAAATCTGCTTGAGCTGCTTCTTGAAGCGGAGAAACAGCAGGATGCGGTCGTATTGCTCGGGTTGGGGTACGGCGCGGCGGAAATAGCCGCGCAGATCGGCCTGCTCTTCGTCGCTCAGCCAGCGCAGGTCGCAGTCGCAATGGGCTGCGATGCTGGCATAGAAGTGGTCCAGCAGGATGCGTTGTTCCTTCTGGACCAGGAACAGGACTTTCACGGCGCCGGGGCCTTGAAGGCGGCGACCATGGGCAGCCGCCAGAAGTCGCGGCGCACGGCCTCGTCGGAGAAGCGTTCGGCCAGGCGTTCGCGCATGTGCTGGACGCAGGCGCGTCTCTGGCTCGGTGCCAGGCGGCCGAGATGCTGCAGGCCCTGGCCGAGGGCTTCGGCATCGCCCAGCGGAAAGAGAAAGCCCACCCCCTCGACGATCTCCCGGGCGCCGCCACAGGCAGTGGCGATCAGCGGCACGCCAGCGGCCATGGCTTCCAGCAGGACCATGCCGAAGGGCTCGTGGTCGGAACTCAGGGCGAAGACGTCGAAGGCCTTGAAGTAGCGCCGGGCGCCTTCCACCTGACCGAGGAACAGTACCTTGTCGGCGATGTTCAGCTCGCGGGCCAGGTCCTTGAGGTCGTCTTCCAGGCGGCCCTTGCCGAGGATGGCCAAGAGGGCATTGTTCGGCAGGGTCGGTAAGGCGGCGGCGAAGCCACGCAGCAGGGTGGCCTGGTCCTTGTCCGGGTGCAGGCGGCCGACGTTGCCGACGATCCAGGCGTCCTGGGGCAGCTTGAGCTCGGCGCGGGCCTGATCGGCCGGCAGCAACTCGCGCTCCACCGTCTCGACGTCCAGGCGATTGTGGAGGGTCTCGATGCGTTCGGCCGGCCAGTCCTTGAGCCGCTGGCGGATCTCGTCGCGCACCGCGTCGGAAACGGCCAGCAGGCTCAGGCGCTTGCTCATCAGCTTGGCGAACAGCCGCCGACCGAGCCGGTCGTAGTCGCCAAAGGCATGGTGGACGCCGATCACCGGCAAATTGGTGGCCAGGCAGGCGATCCAGATCGGCTTGAAGCGATGGGCGATGACGAAGCGGATGCCCCGCGAGCGGACGATCTCGCGCAGCGCCTGGATGGCGCCGAGCTTGAGGCCGCGCACGTCCCGCGAGGAGTACTCGAGGAACAGCACCTCGTCGCTGCCACAGCCGGCCGCCACCTCGCTATCGGCGGCGCCGGTGAGGAACACCGTGGTGACGCGATAGCCGCTGCCCGCGAAGAGGCTGGCGGTCTGGCGGGCGCAGTCGAGGAAGGGACCGTCGTAGCCGTGACAGAACTGCAGCACCCGCGGTTCGGCGGAACGCGTCATAGGCCGGCGCCCTCCTTGACCACCAGGATGTCTTCCATGATCAGGTACTGCAGGTCCGAGCCGTAGAACATGTTCAGGGCATCGGTGGGCGAGCAGACCATGGGTTCGCCACGACGGTTGAGCGAGGTGTTGAGCGAGACGCCGTTGCCGGTGAGCTTTTCCAGCTCCAGCATCAGGTCGTACCAGCGCGGATTGTGGCGGCGCTCCAGAACCTGGGCACGGGAGGTGCCGTCTTCGTGGACCACTTCGGGCACCCGGCTCTTCCACTCCTCGTTGACCTCGAAGGTAAAGGTCATGAAGGGCGAGGGATGATCGACCTTGAGCATCTGCGGGGCCACGGTGTCGAGCATCGACGGGCAGAACGGCCGCCAGCGCTCGCGGAATTTGATCTGGGCGTTGATGCGGTCGGCAACGCCCGGCACGCTGGGGCAGCCGATGATGGAGCGGCCGCCGAGGGCGCGCGGACCGAATTCCAAACGACCCTGGAACCAGGCCACCGGATTGCCGGCCACCATGATCTCGGCGATGCGCCGGGGCATCTCGTCGATCTTCTGCCATTTCGGGGCGTTGGGATGGCGGGCGCAGGCGGCGATGACGTCTTCGTTGCTGTAGCCGGGGCCGAGATAGACGTGTTCCATCTTTTCCACCGGCACGCCGCGGGCATGGGAGACGTAGGCCGCCGCACCCACGGCGGTACCGGCGTCGCCCGAGGCGGGCTGGACGAACAGCTCCTTGACCTCGGGACGAGCGATGATCTTCTGGTTGAGCTTGACGTTGAGCGCGCAACCACCGGCGAAGGCGAGCTTGCCGGTCTGCTTGATGATGTCGCCCAGGTAGTAGTCCATCATCTCCAGCGCCAGCTTCTCGAACAGGGCCTGCATGCTGGCGGCGTAGTGGATGTAGGGATCGTCGGCGATGTCGCCTTCGCGCTTGGGCCCCAGCCACTCGATGAGCTTGGGCGAGAAGTAGTAGCCCTTGCCCTTTTCCTTGTAGCGGCGGAAGCCGATGACGTTGGCGTAGTCGGTATTGATGATCAACTCGCCGTTCTCGAATTTCGCCAGGCGCGAGAAATCGTACTTGCTGGCATCGCCATAGGGCGCCATGCCCATGACCTTGAATTCGCCGTCGAGCATCTCGAAGCCGAGGAATTCGGTGAGGGCCCCATAGAGGCCGCCCAGGGAGTCCGGATCGTAGAACTCCTTGATCTTGTGGATCTTGCCGTTCTCGCCGTAGCCGAAGAAGGTGGTGGCGTACTCGCCCTTGCCATCGATGCCGAGGATGGCGGTCTTCTCGCTGAAACCCGAGCAATGATAGGCACTGGAGGCGTGGGCCAGGTGGTGCTCGACGGCCTCGAGCTTGACCTTCTTCAGGTCGAAGCCGAGCTGAACCAGGCACCATTCGATGCGCTTCTTGTAGCGGTGGTAGCGGCGATTGCCGAACAGGATGGCGTCCAGCGCGCGATCCGGGGCGTAGGCGTAGCGCTTGGCGTAGTGCCAGCGGGCCTCGCCGAACAGGCTGATGGGCGCATAGGGAATGGCCACCACGTCGACGTCGGCGGGGGTGATCCCGGCCTGCTCCAGGCAGAACTTGGCCGACTCGTAGGGCATGCGGTTCTTGGCATGCTTGTCGCGCACGAAGCGTTCTTCTTCCACCGCGGCGATCAGCTTGCCGTCGATGTAGAGCGCGGCGGAGGGATCGTGGCTGAGGGCGCCGGACAGGCCAAGGACGGTGAGGGACACAGGTAAAGCCTCTGTACAGGGCGTAACCAGGGGTTCGCCGGGGTTTCGCGAGGCCGCTGCAGGCCCGCCTCGCCTCAAAAACGGCGAATTATAGCCGTTCGCCGCCAGCGGGGTAATCGCGCCACGGCACATTGTGGCCAAACCGCTGCCCGCACCGGGCCGAAAACGACGAAGCCCGCCGGATCGCTCCGGCGGGCTTCGCGGGGTTAGCGCCTGGAAATCAGCGCTTGTCGGGCAGGGCGTAGGCGATCACGTAGTCGCCCCGATCCGGCGACTGGCGGGCGCCACCAGCGCTGATGACCACGTACTGCTTGCCGGTCTTGGGCGAGACGTAGGTGATGGGCGTGCCCTGGCTGCCCACCGGCAGACGTGCGCGCCAGACCTCGCGGCCGGTGCCGCTGTCGTAGGCGCGCAGGTAGTAGTCCTGGGTGCCGGCGAAGAACAGCAGCCCGGACTGGGTAGCCAGGGAACCACCCAGGGTGGGCATGCCGATGGGAATCGGCAGGTGCATCTTGATGCCCAGCGGCCCGGTGTCCTGCACGGTACCCACAGGCACCTGCCAGGCGACCTTGCGGGTCTTGAGGTCGATGGCGGTCAGGGTGCCGTAGGGCGGCGCCTGGCAGGGAATGCCCAGCGGCGAGAGGAAGCGGTTACGCAGCGAGCCGTAGGGGGTACCGGTCTGGGAGGCCGCGCCCATCTCGACGCCGCCGGCCTTGTCGTTCTCCATCTGGGCGCGCGGGATCAGCCGCGTCCACAGGCCCAGGCGCATGTCGTTGACGAACAGGTAACCGGTGGTGGGATCGATGGAGTTGCTGCCCCAGTTCATGCCTCCCAGCGAACCGGGCCATTGCAGGGAAACATCGGTGGACGGCGCGGTGAACAGGCCGTCGTAGCGCATCTTCTTGAACTGGATACGGCAGACCAACTGGTCGAAGGGCGTGGCACCCCACATGGAGGACTCGGTCAGGGTCTCGGTACCGATCGACGGCATGCCGACGGATACCGGCTGGGTCGCGGCATGGCGCTCGCCGTCCACGGCGGGAGTCGGCGCCTTGACCGGCTGATCGCGGACCTCGGCGATGGGCTTGCCGGTCTCCCGGTTGAGCAGGAAGATCTGGCCGGCCTTGGTGGTCTGGATCAGCCCCGGCAGGGTACCGCCCTGCCCGTCCGGCACGTCCACCAGGGTCGGCTGCGACGGCAGGTCGTAGTCCCAGAGGTCATGGTGCACGGTCTGGTAAACCCAGCGCTCCTGGCCGGTCTTGGCATCCAGGGCGACTACCGCGGAGTTGTACTTGTCGTCATCCGGGGTACGCTCGCCGCCCCAGGCATCAGGGGTGGTATTGCCCGTCGGCAGGTAGATCAGCCCCAGCTTGGGGTCGTAGGCCATCGAAGTCCAGACGTTGGGCGTGGCGCGATGGTACTCGTTGCCCGGCTGCAGCGGCGTCGACGGCGACGCCTCGCCCAGGTCCCAGAACCAGACGCGCTTGCCGGTGTGGACATCGTAGGCGCGGATGACGCCGCTCGGCTCGTTGACCGCGATGTTGTCGGCCACGCGACCGCCGACCACGATCAGGTCACCCGCCACCAGGGGTGCGGCGGTCAGGGTATAGAAGCCAGGCTTGACCTCGCCCATGCCGGCCTTGAGGTCGACCATGCCATTGTCGCCGAAATCGGCGCAGGGCTTGCCGGTGTCGGCATCCAGGGCGAACAGGCGGGCGTCGATGGTGGTGGTGATGATGCGCCGCTGGCAGACCGCCGCCGGCTGGGCCGGGGAGGTAGTGGCGACAGCGCTGGCCTGGGCCGCGGGCGCATCCTCGTAATAGGCTACGCCGCGGCACCGCTGCCAGTTGGGTGCGGTGGCCTTGGGATCGAAGGACCAGCGCTTGGCGCCGGTATCGGCGTCCACGGCGAACACCAGGTTGTGCGGACTGCACAGGTAGAGGGTGTTACCGACCTGCAGCGGGGTTTCCTGGTCTTCGGCGCCGAAGCCGTTGCTCTGGGGCACGTCGCCGGTGCGGAAGGTCCAGGCCACCTGGAGCTGGCCGACGTTGGCCTTGGTGATCTGGTCCAGGGCGGCGAAACGGGTCCCGGCGGTGGTATTGCCCCAACTACGCCAGTCTTTCTGGGCGGTTTCGGGGGTGACCGGGGTCACGGTGGGGGTGGTGGTAGCGGCCACCAGCGGCTGGGGCTTGAACATCCAGGCGAAACTCGCCGCACAGGCCACCGCCAGCAGACCGGCCAGCAGGTAGCCACCCTTGCCGGCGACGCCGCCACGGGCGCGTACCAGCGCCGGATAGGCCAGGGCCACCACTGCGCCGATCACGGCGAACATCATCAACCGCGAGACCAGCGGCCAGAACACCAGGCCGACATCGGCCAGCGCCCAGACCAGGGTCGCCAACAGGAACAGGCCGTAGAGCCAGGCCCCGGCCGGCCGGCGGGCGGCGATCAGGCCACCGGCGATCAGCAGCAGCAGGCCACCCAGGACGAAATACAGACTGCCACCAAGGGTGGCGAGGTAGATCCCGCCGCCGCCCAGGGCCAGGCCCAGGAGGGCGATCAACACGCCCAGGGCAGATACCAGGAATTTGCAGGCGCCTGAGGCGCCCCCGTTACCACTCATCGTCGTCTCCTTAAAAAATCATGCACGCCAGAAGCCCGCCACTGGCGGGTCCGTTCTTGGATCTCGTTATAGGTGCCGGGCGTATCGCGCAGACCAACCGCCCTGGCGGGGGCCCCTCAGGCTGCGGCATTCTGCCACAAAGGTAGCCAGCTAATTAACCAACCAGTACATTTCCGAGCGAAACGGGTCGGTTATCGAACGACCGGCGCTCAGGCCGGTGGTAGACGGCTATCGAGCAACTGATACAGGGCGCTACCAACCGGCCAGTTACGCAGCAGCCGGGCGCGATCACGGGCGTAGGCGCGGGCATAGGCCTGGTCGCTGGTATGCGCCTGCAGGGCATCGAGGTCGATCACCTGCCAACGGTCGTCGTGCCAGATCAGATTGGTCCCCTTGAAGTCGCCATGCCCGAGTCGCTCACGACGCAGGGCGTCGACCAGGCCCAGCAGGGCGTCCAGTTCGGCCGCGGGCGGGGCGGAATCGACATAGGGCGCGAAGCGCTCCAGCAGATTGGGACCCGCGAGGTAAGGCGTCACCAGATAGGCACGGCCGCGCAGGCCGAGAAAACGTCGCTCGCGCACGGCCAGGGGTTCGGGCGTGGGGATGCCGAGGAATAGCAGCCGATGCCCCTCGCGCCAGCTGTGCCAGGCCCGGCTCGGCCGCCAGAAGCGCGTCAGCCAGTGGCCGAAGCCCTTGATGTTGTATCTCTTGAGCACCAGGTCCTGGCCTTGCCACTGCAGCCTGGCCACGGTGGCGGCGCCGCCGTCCTTGAAGGTCGGCAATCCGGCCAGGGCGGCGTCCGGTTCGGCGATCAGGCCTTCCAGGATAGCCAGCCAGCGGCGGCGGATGGCGATCAGGCCGAAGGCGCTACGGGTGACGGCGAACAGGGTGCACTCCCGGCCGCTCTTCTTCAGGTAATCCGCCAGCCGCCAGCGGCGGATCTCGGCGGTACGGGCCAGCAACGCATCGAGGCGCAGCGCGTGCTCGGCATTGACCAGTAGGTAGTGGATCAGCAGCTCTTCCAGGTGCTCGTCCAGGGTGGCCGGCAACTGGGCGAAGAACACGGCCAGGTTCTCCTGCACTCGCGACTGGGACAGTGGCTGGCCGACCGTCTCGGCCTGGATGTCCGCGGCATCGATCACCAGGACGTTACCGTCCTTGACCAGCAGATTGTCCAGGTGCAGATCGGCCTGCCAGAGGCCCTGGGCATGTAGCCGCGCCAGGGTAGCCAGCGCCGCGCCGAGCAGCTCGTTCTGCGCCGGCGACAGCGGTGGCTGTGCGGCGATGTCCTGCCAGAGCTGGTCGACGCTGGGCGCCGCCTCGATGAAGTCGAACAGTAGCCAGGCGCCCTGCCCGCTCGCCTCGCCACTCTCCAACAACGCGGGCGTGGGCGCCGCGGCTGCCGCCAGCAGACGACAGCCCTCGCGCTCGCGGGCGAATTGCCTGGCGGCGCGGTCGCCCACCAGCAACTTGGCCAATATCCGGCGGCCCTGCCAGAGCGCTTCGCCGACATAGCGCTGACCGGGCAACACCCGCAGCAACGAGCACAGCTCCAGCTCGCCGCCGGGTAGTTCGATCTTGAGCGGCAGCGCCGGGGCGCGGCCGGCCTTGGCGAGTTGTTCCAGGGTCATGCCTTGCGCTCCTTGTGTCGGCGCCGTCCGGCCAGCCGCAGACTCCAGTCACGTACCGCGGCGCTATCCAGGGGTTGTTGCAGATAGCTGGCCAGTAACCGGGCGACATCCTGTTCGCTCCACTGCGGCGCGCGGCGCAGCAGGGGTTCGAGATCGCGCAGGCGATCACGCCGGCCGAACAGCAACGGCCGGGTCTTTTCCAGATCGATCAGCCGCGCGACCAGGCCTTCGCCCTGGCGCTGCAGGAAGAGGTGCTTGGGATAGAAGCAGCCGTGCACCTGGCCGGCGTCGTGCAGCTGCCTGGCCAGTTTACCGACGGCGACCAGCACCGCCTCACGTTCGTCTGGCGACAGGTGCGACCAAACGCGCAACCAGCTGTCGAGATCGCGCCAATCATCCAGGGCGCGGGTGAGCAAAATGGCGCGCCAGCCCTGGTCGTCACGGCGCTCGCCATAAAAAGCCAGCTCCAGCGCCGGGATACCCAGCTCTGCATAGCGGCGGATATTACGACTTTCGCGGGCGAAGGTCGGCTCGCCCAGGGGCCGGGCCAGGGTACGGGTCAAGTAGTCGCGCTGGCGCTTGAGGTAGTAGCCCTGACCGGCCAGATCCAAGCGAAACACCTGGCTGAAGCCACCGCGGCCCTGGTTGGGTTCGTCCACCGCGGTCAGCTCCAGCGCCCACAGCGCCTCGAAGTCATCCAGGCCCTGGCTGGCCAATACGGCCCTGTCCGCGACTGCCCACCAATCGTTCATTCCCGCCCCTTGAAGTAGTCCAGCACCTCGCGGATGCGCCCCTTGTCATTGTCGCTGAGCCGCGGGCGACCGCGGTATTGCAGATAGAACCTGAGACGCTGGGTGCGCGAGAGCTGGTACTTGGCCACCTTGTCCAGGCAGGCCAGGTCCTTGACGATGCGCCAGCGCAGCCAGTGGCCGACCCAGAAGGCGCCGCCCGGGCAATCGATGAAATAGAGCACGCCCTGGCCATCCACCAGCAGGTTGCGCCACTTGAGATCGTTGTGGACGAAATGGTGGTCGTGCAGGGTACGGGTCGCCGCGGCCAGCTGGCGACTGACGTTGTCCACCCAGCGCCGGTCGCGCAGCCGCGGGTCGCCGCGCCGCGCCAGCTCGGCGAGATCCAGGGTGTCGGGAATCTCCCGGGTGATCATGGCGCCCCGGCTGAAGCCACGTGGCGAGCGCTCCATCCCCCAGGCCACCACCGGCGCGGTGGCTATGCCCCACTTGGCGAAGCGCTTGAGATTCTGCCACTCGGCCTTGACCCGCGGCCGCCCCACATAACGCCGCAGCCCCTTGCCGGCACCGTGGTAGCGCTTGACGTAGTAGCGGATGCCGTCGCGCTCGACGCGGATCACTTCCGACAGCGGATCGCTGGTCAGGCGCTCGCCGGTGAGGGCGAACACCGCCTCCAAGGTGGCGAACTCGGGCAGGTGGGCGACGCTGGAGTCGAGGCGCCAGTCAGCCATCAGAGCCGATCCCCGTAGCGCTCCTTGCGCTCCAGCAGCGCGGCGGCCTTGCGTTCGAGACGCGCCAGCAGCGGGGCCTCGTCGCGTAGGATCTCGCGCAGCGGACGCTGGAAATAAACGCGCAGGAAACGCAGGAAGTCCCGCCGCGTCAGGCCGATGCCCAGAGCGGAGAAATACAGTCCGGCCAGGTCCTTGTCGCGCCAGCGCCGGGGTATCTGCGTCCGGCACTGGGCGCGGTGCAGGTCGATCAACCACAGCCGCAGGTTGGCCACCGTGACCGGCTGGGCGGTGTCGAGCAGGAAGTGGCAGATATAGCAGTCGCGATGGTTGACGCCAGCGCGGTGCATGGTACCGGTCATGCGCGCCACCTCGGCGATCAAGGCGCGCTTGAGCGCCGGCTCCGGCGGCTGGCGACTCCAGTCGAGGCTGAAATCCTCGAGGCTGACGGTGGGCGCCAGTTCCTCGGTGATGATGAAGGAATGCTGGGCCGCCGGATTGGCACCGCGCTCGCCGAAGGCCACGGCGGTCATGGTCGGCACGCCTACCTGGTGCAGGCGCGCGATGGCCTGCCACTCCTGGCGCGCACCCAGCACCGGTTGCTTGAATTGCAGCAGGTTCTTGGCGATCTCGCCCCAGCCGATGCCACGGTGGATCTTGACGAAATAGCCGCGCCCGGCCACCTCGGTGCGCAGGGTCCGGCGTCCGTCCAGCTCGCGGAACACCTGGCCCTGCAAGGCCTCCACGGCGACGAAGGGGTCCTGGCCGGCCCAGAGACTGGCGAAGGGTTCGCGCAATTCCAGGGTCATGCCACCCCCAGGATGACGTCGGCGGCGCGCTCGGGCAGCGAATAGAGATCGGCGCTGTCGGCGAAGGCCAGGCCGTTGCGCCCCTGCACCGCGCGGCGCTCGGGATCGGTCAACAGCTCGGCGAGCATCCGATCCAGGGTCTCCTGGGCGAAGGGCGACGGCACCACTTCGCCGGCGCGGGCCTCGTCGATGTAGTGGGCATAGCCGCAGACGTCGGTAACCAGTACCGGCAGCCCGGCGACCAGCGCCTCCAAGAGCACGGTGCCGGTGTTCTCGTTATAGGCTGGGTGGATCAGCAGGTCGGCGCCGAGCAGGAAGCGCGGGATGTCGCTACGCCCCTTGAGGATCTGCACCCGGTCGCCTACCCCCAGCGCCTTGGCCTGGAGGATGAAGGGCTTGGGATCGTCCTGGCCGATGGCGAACAGCCGGGTGCGCCGGCGCAATTCCTTGGGCAGGGATGCCAGTGCCCGTAGGCTGCGATCCAGCCCCTTGGTCTTGAAGCCGGAGCCGATCTGTACCAGCAGCAGCTCGCCTTCTTCCAGGCCGAATTCGCGGCGGAAGTCGGCGCGAATCTCGGCGGCATTGGCCGGCGCCCGACGATCGGCGGCGATGCCCGGCGGCAAGAGATGGAAACGCGGCGCGGGCGTGCCGTAGTGCTTGACGAACAGCGGCTGCTGCACCTCGGAGATCATCAGGATCTCGGTGCGCGACTCAGGGGCGAACACCGCCCGCTCGTATTCGGCGAAATGGCGATAGCGCCCCCACTGGCGATACAGCGGATTGCGCAGGGTCTGGGCCTTGTCCTCGAAGCAGGGATCGGCGGCGTAGTAGACGTCCAGCCCCGGCATCTTGTTGAAGCCGATGACCCTATCCACCGGATCGCGGGCCAGATCGGCCTGCAGCCAGGCGTGGAATTTCTCGTTGCGTCGGTGATTGAACAGGGCGCTGACCCTGGCCACCCGCACATCGAAGCCCTCGGGTACCGGACCTTCCCAGATCAGGGTGTAGACGCGGATGGCGTGGCCGCGGCGCTGGCATTCCTGGGCGATGCGCAGGAAGTCCCGCTGCAGGCCGCCAAAGGGAAAGTACTTGTAGAGCACGAAAGCCAGGGTCATGCGGGGAGGTCTTCCAACAGCAGGGTTTCCAATTCCAGTTCGACCCGCTCCGGGGTCAGGGCGGCGAGGCTCGCGGCCGGCTGGTCGCGCGGCTCGTCGGTGCCATCCAGGCCCACGGCGCTCAGGTGCACCTGGGAGCGGCCATAGGCGCCGACCTTCTTCGGACTGGTCGGACCGTAGAGGGACACGGTGGGGACATCCAGCGCGGCGGCCAGATGACCGAGGCCGGTGTCCACCGCCACGCAGGCGCGGGCACCGGCCAGCACCTTGGCCACTCCAGCCAGATTCAACCGCGGCAGCACCTGGACGCCATCCAGGCCATCGGCGATGCGTTCGGCACGGGCGTGCTCCGCTTCGTTGCCCCACAGCAGCCGTACCGGCCAATCCAACTGGCTCATGCGCTCGGCCAGTTCGCGCCAATGCGCCTCGGGCCAATGCTTGCTGACCCAGGTAGTGCCGTGCAGGAAGACCACATAGGGCGTCTCGTTGGGTCCGGCCAGGCGGTGCCGGTCCAGACCATAGTCACCCACCGCGGTCGGCAACGGGTAGTCCAGCGCCTGGGCGAACAGTTGACGCAACCGCTCCAGGGCATGCTGCCCCTTAGCCACGTGATAGCGCTCGTCATAGAAACGACTGGCCAGCGGCTCGCGCGCCGAATGGCGGTCGAGACCGGCCACCGGCGCATCCACATAGCGGGTCAGCCAGGCACTCTTGAGCAGACCCTGGGCATCGATCACCCGGTCGTAGGCCTGCTCGCGCACCCGGTTCTTGAATTCGCCCCACTCGCCGCTGGCCCAGGCGGAAAAGGGTTGCTTGCGCCAGCGGCGCAGGGCCACCGGGATCACCTGGCCCACCGCCGGGTGCCAGGCGGGAATCTCGGCGAAGCCCTCCTCCACCACCCAGTCGAAACAGATGCCGGGGATGGCCCGGGCCGCATCGGTCAGCGCCGGCAGGGTATGGATGACATCGCCCAGGGACGAGGTCTTGATCAGCAGCACGCGCATCTAGCCCACCTCGACCGGATCGGCGACCAAGCGGCCGAGGGCGTCCTGCACCTGACTCGGCTGCAGCAGGCGCAGGCAATCGTAATGGCCGAAGCGGCAGGTGCGGTCGAAGCAGGGACTGCACTCCAGGCCCAGGCGCACCACCTCCACCTGGCTGGCCAGTGGCGGCGTGAAGTCCGGCGAGGTGGAGCCGTAGACCGCTACCAGCGGGCGGTCCAGGGCGGCGGCCACGTGCATCAGGCCCGAGTCGTTGCTGACCACCGCGCTGGCGCAGGACAGCAGATCGATGGCCTCGGCCAGGGAGGTGCGCCCGGCGAGGTTATAGACATCGTCTTCCAGGCCAGGGGTGACCCACTCGCGGATCTCCTCGCCACCGGGAGCGTCCTTTTGCGAGCCGAACAGCCACACCTGCCAGCCCTGGCGCAGCCGGGCATCGGCCACGGCGGCGTAGTGTTCGGCTGGCCAGCGCTTGGCCTCGCCGAATTCGGCGCCCGGGCAGAGCGCCAGCACCGGCCGGTCCAGGCTCAGACCGAAGCGCTCCAGGGCGGCGTCGCGGCTGGCCGGATCGATGGCCAGTCGCGGCTCGGGATAGGGTTTGGGCAAGGCGGTACCCGGGGCATAGGCCAGCGCCATGAAGCGCTCGATCATCAACGGATAACGGGCCTTGTCCAGGGTGCGGATGTCGTTGAGCAGCCCGAATCTCATTTCGCCGCGCCAACCGGTGCGCTTGGGGATACCGGCGAAATAAGGCACCAGCGCCGACTTCAGCGAATTGGGCAGCAGGATCGCCTGGTCATAGCGGCCGCGCAGCTGCTGGCCGATACGCCGGCGCGTGGCCAGCTCGAAGGCGCCATGGCCGAGCGGAAAGCTCAAGGCCTCGCGCACCTCGGGCATGCGCTCGAGCAACGGGCGACTCCACTCGGGCGCGAGGACGTCGATCTGGCAGTCGGGGTGCTGGCGCTTGAGGCAGACGAAGAGGGTCTGCGCCATCACCATGTCGCCGACCCAACTGGGTCCGATGATCAGAATATTCATGTTGGCAGGCGGTCGGCACCTAGCGGGTGACCGACTCCAGCCACATCAGGCCCTGCCTGATCGAAAGGTCCCGCTCGGACATCGACATCTTGACTCTCCTTACTAATAGCGGCCTAAGAGCCTGTTCAAAGGCTGCTGCGCGTCGGCCAAACTGCGTTGAAAAGGGCTTCGGAATGCTCATTTACCACTCGTAAACTCCGCTTCCTCAGCCCTTTTCGCCTTGTCTGTCTCTAGCTCGCGAGACTTTGAACAGGCTCTAAAGAGTAGCCGGATTGCCAGACGGTGCGTCCAACCCCAGGCCGTGCCAGATGCGGCGCACTTCGTCGCGCTCGGCGAGAAAGCCATCGGCCGGCACCTTGCCCGGCTGTTTCTGCAAGACCAGGCGGTGCATCGCGGCGCGGTAGACCTTGTAGGCTTCGCGCAGGGCGATGGCGTCCGTGGCCGGTAACAGACCGACCGCTTCGAGGGATTCCAGGATGCGGATATTGTCGGGAAAACGCAGCAATTCGGGGTGCTGCCACGACCAGGCCAGAACGGCGTATTGGACCATAAATTCGATATCGACGATACCGCCGGCATCCTGCTTGAGGTCGAACAGCAGCTCCGGCCGGCGCGCGTTCGGCCCCAGGCCACCGGCGGTGACCGCGGTACCGAGGTTATCGAGCATCTTGTCGCGCATGCTGGCCACCTCGGCCCGCAGCGTCGCCAGCTCCCGCTGCCGCCCCAGGATCCGCGCCCGCACGGCGTCGAAGCGCTCGCCCAGCCGCGGGCAACCCGCCACTACCCGCGCCCGCACCAGGGCCTGGTGCTCCCAGGTCCAGGCCTCGCTGCCCTGGTAGCGCTCGAAGGCCTCCAACGAGCTGACCAGCAGCCCCGCCGCGCCGGACGGCCGCAGGCGCATGTCCACCTCATAGAGAGTACCCACCGGAGTGGTGGTGGTGAGCAGATGGATGATGCGTTGGCCAAGTCTATTGAAGAACTGGGCGCCATCCAGGGGCTTGGCGCCATCGGTCTCGGCCAGGGGATCGGCATCGTGGATGAACACCAGGTCGAGGTCCGAGCCATGGCCCAGTTCGATACCACCGACCTTGCCGTAGCCGACGATGATGAAGTCCGGCTGGCAGGGCGAGCCATCGCGGCGCTGGGGGGTGCCGTGGCGCTGCACCAGTTGGCGCCAGGCCAGGCCGAACACCTCGGCGAGGATCACCTCGGCCAGCCAGGTAAGGTAGTCGCTCACCTTCATCAAGGGCAGGCTGCCGACGATCTCCGCCGCCGCCACCCGCAGGCTATGGGCGCGCTTGAAGTGGCGCAGCACGTCCATCTGCTGCTCCAGGTCTTCTTCGGGCAGGCGCATCAGCCGCTCGCGCAACTCGGCGGCCAGCTCCGGCTTCTGCGGCGGATTGTAGAGCCGGCCTTCGTTGAGCAACTCATCGAGCAGCGCCGGATAGCGGGCGATCTGCTCGGCTACCCAGGCGCTGGCGCCGCAGAGTTCCAACAGCCGCGCCAACGCTGGCGGATTCTCGCTGAGCAGGACCAGATAGGCGGAGCGCCGCGCCACCGCCTCCACCAGCGGCAAAACCCGCTCCAGCGCCCGGTCGGGCTGCTCGTCGACGCTCACCGCATCCAGCAGGCGCGGCATGAAGGCATCCAGCCGTTCGCGACCGGCGCGCTGCATGGCCCGCACCTGGCCACTGGCGCGCAACTGCGCCAGCAACTCCAGCGCCTGCTCCGGTGCCTGGAAACCGGCCTTGCGCAAACGCGCCAGGCTTTCCTCGGGGTCGAGCAGGTCTTCCCAGAGCGGCAGCCAGCTATCTTCCAGTTCCGCGCTCTGGGCTTCCTCCTCGGGATCGGCGATGGTCTGCTGGAAGTGCCAATCGACGCGCGTACGCCAGCCGTCGAGCGCCGCATAGAATTCGTCCCAATCGGCGTAGCCCATCAGGAAAGCCACTCGCGCCCGGTTCTGGGGGTCCACCGGCAGGGTCTGGGTCTGCTGATCGGCGATGGCCTGCAAGGCATGCTCGACATAACGCAGGAAACCATAGCCTTCGCGCAACTCAGCTTCGGCCGACGCCGGTAGATAGCCGCGCTCGCGCAAGCTGGTCAGCACCTTGAGCAGCGGTCGCTGCTGCAGCACCGGATCACGCCCGCCATGGATCAGCTGATAGGCCTGGGCGATGAACTCCACCTCACGGATACCCCCCGCGCCCAGCTTGACGTTATCGGTCATGCCGCGCCGCCGTACCTCCTGCCGGATCAGCTGCTTCATGCTGCGCAAGGCTTCGATGGCGGAGAAATCCAGGTAGCGCCGATAGACGAAGGGCCGCAACAGGGTCAGCAATTCGGCGCCGCCGGCCTGGTCACCACCGACCACCCGCGCCTTGATCATGGCGTAGCGCTCCCAGTCGCGCCCCTGGTCCTGGTAATAGAGCTCCATGGCCGCGAAGCTCAGCACCAGGGCACCGGCGCTGCCATAGGGGCGCAGACGCATGTCGACGCGGAAGACGAAGCCGTCCACGGTGACGGCGTCCAGCGCCTTGATCAGCCGCTGGCCGAGCCGGGTGAAGAATTCCTGGTTGTCCTGTTCGCGCCGCGCCCCGCGCGTCTCGCCCGCCTCGCCATAGGCGAAGATCAGGTCGATGTCGGACGACAGATTGAGTTCGCCCGCCCCCAGCTTGCCCATGCCCAGCACCACCAGTTGCTGCGGCTCGCCACTGTATTTCCCGGTCGGCACGCCGAACTGGGCGCACTGCTGGGCGTACAGCCAGGCGCAGGCCTGGTCGATGCAGGCATCGGCCAGGTCGCTGAGGTCGCGGCAGGTTTCCACCAGGTCGGCCTGGCGAGTCAGGTCGCGCCAGACGATGCGCACCTGCTGCAGCATGCGGAAGCGCCGCAAGCGCCGTCCCAACTCGGCTTCGTCCGGGCAGTCCGCCAGCACCTCGCGCAGCCGCTGCGCCAGCTCGCCCGGCGCCAGCGCCTGGTGCAGGACACCGCTGTCGACCAGTGCCAGGCAGGGCTCGGGCAGGCGACAGAATTGCTCGACGACGAAATCACTGAGCGCAGCCACCCGCCGCCATTCCGCACGCAACGGCGCGGACCACTGCGCATGCCGAGCGGCGGCGGTCGACTCGCCGGCCAGCGCTTCGCCCAGGCGGCGTTCGGCGAGGTCGGCACAGGCGACGAGAGTAGGAGGCAGATCGGGACGAAGAGGCGGTATCATGGGCAGCCCTGCGCAAAGACAGTCGAACTTCACCACCCCTGCTACGCCGCCGATTCCAGAGACATTCCGACGGACCACCCGGTCCGAGCGGGAACCGTTTTCCTGTCCGCGGTTCGGAGTTCGCGAGCCCTGGAGTAGAGCGTTCGACAAACGTCGAATTGTTTTTTATCCATTTCAGCTCGGAGCTGAAACGGAATTGAATTTGTAGTAAAACTACACGCCGATCGGAACCGTCCGGTCATAAATCCAAGAATTTTCGCTGCCCCCAAGAGGCCGGCGGCGACCCTGAGGCGACCGATTCTGGAAGCCTTTCCGCCCTGGAGCAAGCCATGCAAGATCTCGATCCCGTCGAAACCCAGGAATGGCTGGACGCCCTGGAGTCCGTCCTCGACCACGAAGGCGAGGAGCGCGTTCATTATCTGATGACCCGCATGGGCGAACTGGCCACCCGCAGTGGTACCCAGCTGCCCTACTCCATCACCACCCCCTATCGCAACACCATTCCAGTGACCAAGGAAGCCCATATGCCGGGCGACCTGTTCATGGAGCGCCGTATCCGCTCGCTGGTCCGCTGGAATGCCCTGGCGATGGTCATGCGCGCCAACCTCAAGGATCCGGATCTGGGTGGCCACATCTCCACCTTCGCCTCCAGCGCCACCCTCTATGACATCGGCTTCAACTATTTCTGGAAAGCGCCCAACGAAGAGCACGGCGGCGACCTGATCTACTATCAGGGCCATGCCTCCCCCGGCGTCTATGCCCGTGCCTTCCTGGAAGGCCGCCTCTCCGAAGACCAGATGAACAACTTCCGCCAGGAAGTGGACGGCAAGGGCCTGTCGAGCTACCCGCACCCGCACCTGATGCCCGACTTCTGGCAGTTCCCGACCGTCTCCATGGGTCTGGGCCCCATCACCGCCATCTACCAGGCCCGCTTCATGAAGTACCTGGAGAACCGCGGCTACATTCCCGCCGGCAAGCAGAAGGTCTGGTGCTTCATCGGCGACGGCGAGTGCGACGAGCCGGAAACCCTGGGTGCCATTTCCCTGGCCGGCCGCGAGAACCTCGACAACCTGATCTTCGTCATCAACTGCAACCTGCAGCGCCTCGACGGCCCGGTACGCGGCAACGGCAAGATCGTCCAGGAGCTGGAAGGCATCTTCCGCGGCGCCGACTGGAACGTCACCAAGGTCCTCTGGGGCCGCATGTGGGATCCGCTGTTCGCCCGCGACACCGAAGGCCGCATGCAGCAGCGCATGGACGCCGTGGTCGATGGTGAATATCAGAACTACAAGGCCAAGGACGGTGCCTACGTGCGCAAGCACTTCTTCGGCGCCAATCCCGAGCTGCTCAAGATGGTCGAGGACCTGTCCGACGACGAGATCTGGAAGCTCAACCGTGGCGGCCACGACCCCTACAAGGTCTATGCGGCCTACCACCAGGCGGTCAACCACAAGGGCCAGCCCACCGTCATCCTGGCCAAGACCATCAAGGGCTACGGCACCGGTGCGGGCGAAGCCAAGAACACCGCGCACAACACCAAGAAGGTCGACGTGGACTCGCTGAAGAAATTCCGCGACCGCTTCGATATCCCGCTGAACGACTCCCAGCTCAGCGAGCTGCCCTTCTATCGTCCGGCCGACGACAGCGCCGAGATGAAGTACCTGATGAGCCGCCGCGAGGCCCTGGGCGGTCACCTGCCCCAGCGTCGCGCCCGCAGCATCAGCATCCCCACCCCGCCGCTGGATACCCTGAAGGCGGTGCTGGACGGCTCCGGCGATCGCGAGATCTCCACCACCATGGCCTTCGGCCGCATCCTGTCGCAACTGGTCAAGGACAAGGACCTGGGCAAGCGCATCGTGCCCATCCTCGCCGACGAGGCCCGTACCTTCGGCATGGAAGGCATGTTCCGCCAGCTGGGCATCTACTCGCCCCACGGCCAGCTCTATGAGCCGGTCGATCGCGACCAGGTGATGTACTACCGCGAAGAGAAGGACGGCCAGATCCTCCAGGAAGGCCTCAACGAGGCGGGCGCCATGTCCTCCTTCATCGCCGCCGGTACCGCCTACAGCAACTACAACCAGCCGATGCTGCCGGTCTACATCTTCTATTCGATGTTCGGCTTCCAGCGGATCGGCGACCTGGCCTGGGCGGCGGGCGATGCCCAGACCCGCGGCTTCCTGCTCGGCGGCACCTCCGGCCGGACTACCCTGAACGGTGAAGGCCTGCAGCACGAGGACGGTCACAGCCACATTCTGGCCGGCACCATCCCCAACTGCCGCAGCTACGATCCCACCTATGCCTACGAGCTGGCGGTGATCATGCGCGAAGGCATCCATCAGATGATGGAACTGCAGCAGAGCGTCTTCTACTACATCACCGTGATGAACGAGAACTACCAGCAGCCGGCCATGCCCGAGGGTGTCGAGGAAGGCATCATCAAGGGCATGTACCTGCTGGAAGAAGAAAAGGGCGACTTCAAGCACCGCGTCCAGCTGCTGGGCTCGGGCACCATCCTCAACGAGGTCCGCGCCGCCGCGAGCCTGTTGCGCGAGATGGGCGTCGGCGCCGACATCTGGAGCGTCACCAGCTTCAACGAACTGCGCCGTGAAGGCCTGGCCGTGGATCGCTGGAACCGCCTGCACCCGCTGGAAGAGCGCCGCCTGACCTACGTCGAGCAGTGCCTGGGCGAGCGCCAGGGTCCGGTCATCGCCTCCACCGACTACATGAAGCTGTTCGCCGACCAGATCCGCCAGTGGGTCCCCACCGAATTCCAGGTGCTGGGTACCGATGGCTTCGGTCGCAGCGACAGCCGCAAGAAGCTGCGTGATCACTTCGAGGTCGACCGTCGCTGGGTCGCCGTCGCCGCTCTGCAGGCGCTGGCCAACCAAGGCAAGCTCGAACGCAAGGTCGTGGCCGACGCCATCACCAAGTTCGGCATCGACACCGAGAAGCGCAATCCCCTGGATTGCTGATGCGGCACACGGATAAGAGGAAACAATTGTGAGCGAGACCATCCGCGTACCCGACATCGGCAGTGGCGACGGCGAAGTCATCGAACTGCTGGTGAAGGTCGGCGATACCGTCGAGGCCGAACAGAGCCTGGTGGTGCTGGAGTCCGACAAGGCCAGCATGGAGATCCCGGCCCCCAAGGCCGGCAAGATCGCCGCCCTGCACATCAAGGTCGGCGACACCCTCAAGACCGGTGATCTGCTGATCGACCTGGAAGGCGAGGACGCTGCCGCCGGTAGCGAACCCGCCGCCGAACCCAAGGCCGAGTCCAAGCAGACCCAGGTCGAGGAAAGCGAAACCCCGACGCCGGCCGGCGACGAGGACGCCTCGGCGTCCGCCGGTGAAGGCGAGTCCCAGGAAATTCACGTTCCGGACATCGGCTCCAGCGGCAAGGCCAGCATCATCGAGGTGGCGGTCAAGCCCGGCGACACCATCGCCGCCGAGCAGACGCTGATCACCCTGGAATCCGACAAGGCCAGCATGGAAATCCCCTCCCCCGCCGCGGGCGTGGTGGAGAGCGTTTCCGTCAAGGTCGGCGACGAAGTGGGCACCGGCGATCTGATCCTGGTGCTCAAGGGCGCCGCCAATGCCAAGCCGAGCAAGAGCGTGGAGTCCAAGGCCGGTGACAAGCCCGCCAAGGAAGCCGCCGAGCCCGAGCTGCACGAGGCAGCCGCCGCCGAGCCGGCCGGTGAATCGGTCGAGGAGATCAAGGTCCCCGACATCGGCTCCACCGGCAGCGCCAACGTCATCGAGGTGCTGGTCAAGGCCGGTGACCAGGTCAAGGCCGAGCAGTCGCTGATCGTGCTGGAGTCCGACAAGGCCAGCATGGAAATCCCGGCGCCCAAGGCGGGCGTGGTGGAAAGCGTCGCCATCAAGGTCAACGACCAGGCCAAGACCGGCGATCTGATCCTGACCCTGAAGGTGGCCGGTGCCGCGCCCAAGCAGGCGGCCAAGCCGGCTGCCGGCAACGCTGCTAGCGCCCCGGCGCCCGCGCAGAAAGCCGCGGCTCCGGCCAAGGCCGCCGCTCCCGCCAGCGCGCCTGCCGCCGGCAAGGGCAAGAAGGTCCATGCCGGCCCGGCGGTGCGCATGGTCGCTCGCGAATTCGGCGTCGACCTGGGCGAGGTCACCCCGACCGGTCCCAAGGGCCGCATCCTCAAGGAAGACGTCCAGACCTACGTCAAGGATCAGTTGCAGAAGAGCAAGGCGGCACCGGCCGCGGCTGCAGGTGCTACCGGTGGCGCCGGCATCCCGCCGATCCCCACCGTGGACTTCAGCAAGTTCGGCGAGATCGAAGAGGTGCCGATGACGCGCCTCATGCAGGTCGGTGCCAACAACCTGCATCGCAGCTGGTTGAACGTGCCCCACGTCACCCAGTTCGACCAGTCCGACGTGACCGATCTGGAAGCCTTCCGCGTCGGCCAGAAAGCCGTGGCGGAAAAGGCCGGCGTCAAGCTGACCATCCTGCCGTTCCTGCTCAAGGCCTGCGCCCATGTGCTCAAGGAACTGCCGGACTTCAACGCCTCCCTGGCCCCCAGCGGCAAGGCGGTGATCCGCAAGAAGTACGTGCACATTGGCTTCGCCGTGGACACCCCGGACGGTCTGCTGGTGCCGGTCATCCGCAACGTCGACCAGAAGAGCCTCCTGCAACTCGCCGCCGAAGCCGCCCAACTGGCGGAAAAGGCGCGGACCAAGAAGCTCAGCGGCGACGACATGCAGGGTGCCTGCTTCACCATCTCCAGCCTGGGTCACATCGGCGGCACCGGCTTCACGCCGATCGTCAATGCCCCGGAAGTGGCGATCCTCGGCGTGTCCAAGGCCAGCATGCAGCCGGTCTGGGACGGCAAGGCCTTCCAGCCGCGCTTGATGCTGCCGCTGTCGCTGTCCTACGATCACCGCGTGATCAACGGGGCTGCCGCCGCGCGCTTCACCAAGCGTCTGGGTGATCTGCTGGCGGAGATCCGCGGCCTGCTGCTGTAAGCCAAAAGAAGACGGCAGTCGACTCGACTGCCGTCTCCTGGCAAAAATAAGAAACCCCGCGTGAGCGGGGTTTCTGTCTTATGGTCGAATGAAACGGTAGGATGGCCGTTCGGTCCCTACTTGTGTGCGCCAGGTCTCATCGGGCACCCTTAGAGGTCATCAGACATCGCTAGCGGCGGAAAGGAAAAAGGATTAATGATTTACCTCCCCTTTCCGATAACCCTAGGGTATCCATCCGTCGTCACAGGGACGCGAACACCCGCATGAGTATTCACTCCGACGCTGCCGATGCTGCGGTAGCCGATCAAGCAGGCGCTCTTAGCGCTCCTGCTCGATTGGGCTTGCTGCGCTTCGAGCGCCTGAATGAAGCCTCGTGGGCGATGCTCTACCTCGACCCCCGTTGCGAAACCAGCCTCGGCCTCCCCGCGCAGGCGTTGTGCTCGCTGATCGACGCCCCCTACGCCAGTCTGATGGAACCCAGCGTGCGGCATCGCCTGCACGAGGACATCCAGCTGCAGCTCGCCGAGCACGGCAGCTACCAGGTCAGTTACCTGTTTCACTCGCCCGATGCCCCCTATCAGGTCATCGAGGTGGGGGAAAGTCTGCAACGCCACGGGCGTCCCCTGCTGCGCGGCTATCTATTGCGGGTGATGGGTAACGAAACGCTGGCCGGCGAATGGGAAGTCCATACCCTGGCCCTGCGCTCCACCCTGACCCTGTTGCAGGAAAACCAGGACCTGACTCAGCAGCGTCTGATGCTCGCCCAGGCGCGGCAGACGCTGCTGCTCGAACTGTCGCGCTGCGCGTTGCGCAAACGCCCCACAGCCAGCGAGCTCGCGAAACTCCTGGTTACCCATGGGACTGCCGCCTTCGCCGTCGACCAGGTGAGCCTCTGGCGCCTGGACGACAATGGCCTGACCTGTCTGACCAGTGACGAGCGGATAACGACGCCGTGCAGCGATCATCAACGGCGCCTGCGCGAGCAGGGCTTGATCGAAGATGCCAGCCAGGTACTGCTGCCACCGAACACGGCCGCCGGTACCGCCCTCGATGTCGCCCTGCTCCATGACGACACCCTCACCGGCCTACTGTGCCTGCGCCGTGCCCAGGCAACCACCTGGGAGGCCGGAGATCTCGGCTTCGCCCGCGGCCTGGCGGACTGCCTGGCTACGCTGGTGCGCGATCAGGAGCGGCCGCCGGAACGCGCCCACCCACTCACCCGGGTGATGGAAGCCAGTACCGATGCCTTCCTGCTGCTGGACGCCGATGGCCGCCTGGAACATGCCACGGACAGCTTCACCCGGATTACCGGCTACCCCAGCACCCGGCTCCAGGGTACCCTCATCGAAGCCCTACCCGCGCTGGAAAACTGGAGCGAGCTGCTCTACGAAGCCTGGCAACGTCTTGCGCACCAAGACAGCTGGCAAGGCGAATTACGCTGCTACCGGCGCGATGGCGAAAGCTATTGGGGCTTGCTGTCGCTGTCCAAGATCCTGCAACCCAATGGCGAGCTGCAGGGCTACCTGGGGATCTTCCAGGACACCAGCAAGACCCGCTTCGCCCAGCAACAAAACGACGAGGTGGTCTTCCGCGACAGTCTCACGGGCCTTGCCAACCGCAACCATTTCATCGCTCGCCTGGAAGCCCGCCTGGAACAGTCCAACGCCAATCGCGAGCACTCGCTGCTGCTGGTGGACGTCGACAACTTCAAGCGGGTCAACGACAGCCTCGGACATCACATCGGCGACCAGCTACTGGTCGGACTGGCCCGTCGCCTGCGCACGGCGCTGGGCAAGAGCGCACTGATCGCCCGTATCGCCAGCAACGAATTCGCCGTCCTGCTCGAAGGGATGGACGCGGTCGCCGCGGCTGCCCTGGCACGCGATACCCTGGTCGCCCTCGATCCGCCGCTGTACGTGGAAGGCCACCCCACCCTGATCAGTTGCTCGATCGGCTTGACCACCGCGCGGCCGCACGAGACGGATCCACAGACCCTGATCAAGCACGCCGGTCTCGCCCTGCACCGGGCCAAGGCCAATGGCGGCCACCAGGTCCAGGTGTTCACCGAGGCGCTGATCGCCGAGGTCAGCCACAAGCTGTTCATGCAGAACAACCTGCGCCGCGCCCTGGAGCAGAACGAGCTGCTGATGCACTACCAGCCCAAGGTCTGCCTCAAGCGCGCCAAGCTGCTTGGTCTGGAGGCCCTGATTCGCTGGCAGCATCCGGAAAAGGGCATGATCCGGCCGGACCAGTTCATCAGCGTCGCCGAAGAAACCGGGCTCATCGTCCCCATCGGCAAGTGGGTGATTCGCGAAGTCTGCCGCCAGTTGCACCAGTTGGACGCCGCGGGCTTCGGCGACCTGCAGATCGCCATCAACCTGTCGCCCAAGCAATTCACCGATCCGGATCTGGTGCAATCCTTCGTCACCATCCTCGAAGAAGAAGGCATCGCCCCCCGACGCCTGGAACTGGAACTCACCGAAAGCCTGCTGCTGGATGCCACCGACGCCACTCGCGAAACCCTGGAAGCCCTCAAGCGGCTGGGCATGAGCCTGGCGATGGACGACTTCGGCACCGGCTATTCGTCGCTCAGCTACTTGAAAAAATTCCCCATCGACATCATCAAGATCGACAGGAGTTTCATCAAGGACATCCCGGACAACCAGGACGACATGGAAATCACCTCCGCGGTGATCGCCATGGCCCACAACCTGCGACTGGAGGTGGTTGCCGAGGGTATCGAAACGACCGAACAGCTGGCCTTCCTGCGTCATCACCGCTGCGATATCGGCCAGGGTTATCTGTTCGACAAGCCGATCCCGGCCGAGCAACTCGATACCGCACTGGCGCGTTATCTACCGGCGCGCTGACCCGCCGAGTGGCACCGACCCTACCTAGGCAATTTTGCGTACACTGGGTGTTTCGCCAGGCCTTTCCAACGAGGTAACCCATGGTCCTGCGTTCCGAAATCTTGACCAAGAAGACCCACCTGCCCTCCGCCGACCAGGCACTCCCCGGCCGGGAAACGCCCCTGGCGGTGCCGGAGGCGCATTTCGTCAACGGCCATCCGCTCAAGGCACCCTTCCCCACCGGGCTGCAAAGCCTGGTCGTCGGCATGGGTTGTTTCTGGGGCGTGGAACGGCGCTTCTGGCAGCAGCCGGGCGTCTGGACCACCGCTGTGGGTTATGCCGGCGGGCACACCCCTAACCCGACCTACGAAGAGGTCTGCTCGGGCCTGACCGGCCATACCGAGGTGGTGCTGGTGGTGTTCGATCCGGCACAGACTTCGCTGGAGGCACTGCTGAAGGTCTTCTGGGAAGCCCACGACCCGACCCAGGGCATGCGCCAGGGCAACGATGTCGGCACCCAGTACCGCTCGGCGCTGTACTACACCGACGAGCGCCAGCGCGACGCCTTCGAAGCCAGCCAAGCCGCCTTCCAGGCGCAGTTGGCCGCGGCGGGTTATGGCGAAATCACCACCGAAATCGCCCCGCTACCGCCCTTCTACTATGCCGAGGCCTATCACCAGCAGTATCTGGCGAAGAATCCCAACGGCTATTGCGGCCTGGCCGGCACCGGCGTCTGCCTGCCACCCAGCCTGGCGGTCTGATCCCGAGCCGCGCTAGCGGCTCCCTGTTGGGCTTCGGCGATAGAGCCGCCTCAACCCAACCTACGCCAAACCGCTCCTGTAGGTTGGGCTGAGCACAGCGAAGCCCAACACTCCGAGGCTCAACTCCGTCCTGTTGGGCTTCGGCGATAGAGCCGCCTCAACCCAACCTACGCCAAACCGCTCCCCGTAGGTTGGGTTGAGCGTAGCGAAGCCCAACAGCGCCGAACCTGGCTATTCCGCAATCAACCAATCCAACTGCCAGCCACCTTCGCCCTGGGCCAGGTGTGCGGCCAGCCAGGGCAGCAGCTCGCGCAGCTCTTCTTCCAGCCCCCAGGGCGGATTGACGAGGGCCAACCCGGAACCGTTGAGCCGGGTGGGATCGTCCGCCGCGCGGATCAGCAATTCCGCCTGCAACAGCTTGGGTGCCCCGCTACCCTGCAGCCCCGCATAAAAGCGCTTGAGCTGGCGACGATCCTTGATCGGATACCAGAGGGCGATCACCGTCTGGCGCATGCGGCCGATGGCCTCCTGCACTGCCTTGACGCAACGCTCCAGCTCGTCGGCCTTCTCGAATGGCGGATCGATCAGCAGCAGGGCCCGCCGCTCGGGCACCGGCAACAAGGCACGCGGCAACAACCAGCCGTCCTTCTGGTGCACCGCCACCCGACGATCGCCCCCCATGTTCTCCTTGAGCAAGCGACCGTCTTCGGGATGCAGCTCGTTGAGCAGCAGCCGGTCCTGGGGCCGCAGGGCCTGGCGCATCAGTTCGGGCGAACCAGGGTAGTAACGCAGGGCGCCGTCGGGATTGAGCGCCGCCACCGCGTCACGGTATCCCGCAAAGGCCGCGGGTGCCTTTTCCAGCCCCCAGAGCCGCCCGATGCCCTCGCGCCACTCGTCGGTACGGCTGGCCTGGTCACCGGCCAGGTCGTAGCGACCGACCCCGGAATGGCTGTCCAGATAGACGAAGGGCGCCTCCTTGCGCGCCAGCAAGGCGGCCAGGCGCAGCAGGGTGGCGTGCTTGAAGACATCGGCGTGGTTGCCGGCGTGGAAGGCGTGTCGGTAATTCATGGGATACTCCAGCGTCAGCCCTACAGTGTACCGTCTTCCTCCGCCGCCAGCGGCGCTGCGCTTTGACACCCCGGTCGCCCAACGGGTTAAATCCCTAGGTTGTTCAATCCTTTGCCCCAGGAGTCGCGCTTGGACGCCGTCACCATCAACAGCTTGTTCTTGATCGGTGCGGTGCTGATCGGCCTGTCGATTCTGGTCAGCTCGATTTCCTCGCGGATCGGCATCCCGATCCTGGTGATCTTCCTGGTGGTCGGCATGTTCGCCGGGGTCGACGGCCCCGGCCACATCGCCTTCGACAACTATCCGATGGCCTACCTGGTGGGCAACCTGGCGCTGGCGGTGATCCTGCTCGACGGCGGCATGCGCACCCGGGTATCGAGTTTCCGCGTAGCCCTCTGGCCGGCGCTGTCGCTGGCCACCGTAGGGGTGATGATCACCACCGGCCTGACCGGCCTCGCCGCGGCCTGGCTGTTCGATCTCAGCCTGCTGCAAGGCCTGCTGATCGGTGCCATCGTCGGCTCCACCGACGCCGCCGCGGTGTTCTCGCTGCTCGGCGGTCGCGGCCTCAACGAACGGGTCACCGCCAGCCTGGAGATCGAATCCGGCAGCAACGACCCCATGGCGGTGTTCCTCACCGTCACCCTCATCGAGATGCTCGCCAGCGGCCAGACCGGCTTCACCTGGAGCCTGCTCGGTCACTTCGTCAGCGAATTCGCCATCGGCGGCGTCATCGGCCTGGGCGGCGGCTGGCTGCTGTTGCAACTGATCAACCGTATCCAGTTGGCCGACGGCCTCTACCCGCTGCTGGCCATCAGCGGCGGCCTGCTGATCTTCGCCCTGACCAATGCCGCTCACGGCAGCGGCATCCTCGCCGTCTACCTGGCCGGCCTGCTGCTGGGGAATCGGCCCATTCGCAGCCGACACAGCATGCTGCACATGCTCGACGGCATGGCCTGGCTGGCGCAGATCGGCATGTTCCTGGTGCTGGGCCTGCTGGTGGAGCCGCACAACCTGCTGCCCATCGCCCTGCCGGCCCTGGGCCTGGCACTATGGATGATCCTGGTCGCCCGCCCGCTGTCGGTGGCCATTGGCCTTCTGCCCTTCCGTGCCTTCCACGACCGTGAGAAGGCCTTCATCGCCTGGGTCGGCCTGCGCGGCGCCGTCCCCATCATCCTCGCGGTGTTCCCGATGATGGCCGGTTTGCCCCAGGCCCAGCTGTTCTTCAACGTGGCCTTCTTCATCGTACTGGTCTCCCTGCTGGTGCAGGGCTCCAGCCTGCCACTGGCGGCCAAGCTGCTGAAGGTAACCGTGCCACCGGAACCGGCGCCCTTCTCTCGCGCCGGCCTGCAGGTGCACCCCACCAGCGAGTGGGAGCTGTTCATCTATCGCCTGGGCGCCGAGAAATGGTGCATCGGCGCGGCGCTACGCGAACTGAAGATGCCCGAGGGCACCCGTATCGCCGCGCTGTTCCGTGGCGAGACCCTGCTGCACCCCTCGGGCAGTACCACCCTGGAAGCCGGCGACATCCTCTGCGTGGTCGGCCATGAGCACGACCTGCCCGCCCTGGGCCGGCTGTTCAGCCAGGCGCCCCAGCAGACCCAGAGATTCTTCGGCGACTTCGTCCTGGAAGCCGATGCCGAACTCAGCGCCGTCGCGGCCCTGTACGGCCTGCAACTGGGCAACGTGGACGGCAACCAGCGGCTCGGCACCTTCATCACCCACGAGATCGGTGGCGAACCCATCGTCGGCGACCTGGTGGAGTGGAACGGCCTGGTGTGGATCGTGGCCGCCATCGAGAACCAGCGCGTGCGCAAGGTGGGGGTGAAGTTTCCCGAAGGCAGCAGCAGCGGACCCGCGCTCTTTCTGTGACCGGCGACGGACGCGGTTCGCGGCTTTGGCGGTGCTGCCTTGCACCCCAGACAGCGGCGCTTTAACCTCGCGCCTTTCCACTGCCCGACGCCTGCCGTATGTCTCGCCTGTCCGCCCTGCTTGGTGCTGTCGCCCTCTGCGGCTGCCTGTTGACCCTGCCCGCCGTCGCCCAGGACTCCGGACCGCCCGATGCGCAGCAGGTCCAGCAGAGTCTCTCCGACCTGGCCAACCGCAAGCTACCCGCCGCCGAGCAGGCCGCCGCCCAGGAGAGCCTGCAGCAGACGCTCAAGCTGCTCGACCAGCGCGACCAGTACGTCAAGCAGTTGGACGACCTACGCCAGCAACTGGCCCAAGCGCCGCAGCAGACCAAGGATGCCCAGCGTCAGCTGGCGCGCCTGCGCGCCGAGCCGATCAAGCCGGCCGAGCAACGCTACGCTGGCGCCACGCCCCAGGCCCTGGAGCAACGGCTGAGCGAGACCAGCACCGCACTGAACAATGTGCAGGACGACCTCAACGCCGCCAACAGCCTGGTGATCAACGCCCAGACCCGCCCCGAGCGCGCCCAGGTGGACATCGCCAACCTGCAGACCCGTCTGCAGCAGATCGCCGACCTGCTCAAGAACGGTCGTGAAAACACCAAGCCGCTGACCACCGAGCGACGCAACCAGCTGCTCGCCGAGCAGGCCGCCGACACCGCCCAGATCCAGTTGCTGCGCCAGGAACTGGCCGGCAACAGCGTCCTGCAAGACCTGGGTTCGGCCCGCCGCGAACTCTACACCGAGCAGGTCAAACGCTACGAACAGGAAACCCTGGACCTGCAGACCCTGATCAGCGGCAAGCGGCGCCAGCAGTCCGAGAAGACCCTGGCCGAAGCCTCGCGCGAATCGGAAAAGACCGCCGGCGATGACGTGCTGTCCCAGGAGACCAAGGCCAACCTGCAGCTGTCCGACTACCTGCTGCGGGCAACGGATCGGCTCAACGACCTCAACCGGCGCAATCTCGAGGCGCGTCAGCAGCTGGACCAGCTCAAACAGACCAGCGAGACCATGGATCAGCAGATCGGCGTGCTCAAGGGTAGCGTCCTGCTTTCCAAGCTGCTCTACCAGCAGCGAGCGGCCCTACCTTCGGTCAAGGTGAACAAGGACCTGACCGACGACATCGCCGATCTGCGTCTCTATCAGTTCGAGCTGAACCAGCAGCGGGCCCAGATCGCCAATCCGAACGCCTATGTCGACAATCTGCTGGCTCAGCAGCCGCCGGAAAAGGCCACGCCGCAACTCCGCCAGCAATTGCTGGATCTGCTCAGGACCCGCGCCGACCTGCAGGACAAGTTGAATACCGAGCTCAACGCCCTGCTCAGCGAATCCATCGACCTGCAACTCAACCAGCGCCAGTTGCAGACGACCGTGACCAACCTGCGCAGCACCCTCGACGAGCAGATGTTCTGGATTCCCAGCAACAAGCCGCTGGACTGGAGCTGGTTGAAGAGCGTACCCGGCAAGCTGCTGCAGCAGTTGCGCGACGTGCCCTGGGGTTCCAGCTTGCATGAGCTCTACGTGGGCCTGGCCGATCGACCCCTGCTGTTGCTGCCACTGGTGCTGGCCTTCGCCACCCTGATCTGGCAGCGGCGGCGCATTCACGCCCGCGTCGCCAGGCTCAACCGAGACATCGGCCACTACCAGCGTGACAGCCAGCTACACACGCCCCTGGCCATCCTGCTCACCATCCTGCTCGGCCTGCCGACAAGTCTGGTGCTGTGGGTGGGGGGCGTGGCCCTGGAAGGCGACGAGCGCGGCGTCAACGCCGCCATCGGCGCGGCGCTACTGGAAATCGCCGCCGGCTGGCTGGTGTTCTACACGGTATACCGCCTGCTGGCCTCCGGCGGCGTGGCCGAGACCCACTTCCGCTGGGCTCGCCCCCAGGCACAATCGCTGCGTCGGCTGGTGCGGCGCGTGGGTCTGCTGGCCCTGGCGCTGATGGCGGTGGTGGCCATCGCCGAGCGCCAGTTGGCCGGCCTTGCCGACGATGTGCTGGGTATCCTCATCGTGCTGTTCGCCTATGCCAGCCTGGCCTGGATGCTGGGGCGCTCCCTGCTCAACGCCAGTGCCCGGGAACGCCTGCCGTTCTTCCGCCTGCTGCTCGGCCTGATGATCACCGCCATCCCGGCCGTGCTGTTCTGCGCCGTGCTGTTCGGCTACTACTACACCGCGCTCAAGCTCACCGATCGGCTGGTGGATACCCTCTATGTGCTGATGGCCTGGATCATCCTCGAGGCCACCCTGGCCCGTGGCCTGAGCGTGGCGGCCCGGCGCCTGGCCTACCAGCGCGCCCTGCAGAAGCGCCAGGCGCAGCAGGAAGACGCCGAGGGCGTCGAGGTGGTGCAGGAGCCGGTCCTGGACATGGAGCAGGTCAACCAGCAGTCCTCCCGACTGTTGCGCCTGAGCCTGATCCTGGCCTTCCTCGGCGTGCTCTACCTGGTCTGGGCCGACGTGGTGGCGGTGTTCTCCTACCTGGACAACGTCACCCTCTACCAATACACCAGCGGCACCGGCGCCACTGCCACCGAGGTGCCCCTGACGCTGCGGGTGTTCATCATCGCCCTGGTCATCGCCGGCCTCACCGTCGCCCTGGCGCGCAACCTGCCCGGCCTGCTGGAGGTACTGGTGCTGTCGCGCCTCAATCTGGCCCAGGGCAGCGCCTACGCCACCACCACCCTGCTCTCCTACGTCATCGTCGGGGTCGGCACCGTCACCACCCTGGCGACCCTCGGGGTGAGCTGGGACAAGCTGCAATGGTTGGCCACCGCCCTCTCCGTCGGTCTGGGTTTCGGTCTGCAGGAGATCTTCGGTAACTTCATCTCCGGCCTGATCATCCTCTTCGAGCGCCCGGTGCGCGTGGGCGACCTGATCACCATCGGTAACGTGACCGGCACGGTGAACAAGATCCGCATCCGCGCCACCCATATCACCGACGCCGACCGCAAGTCGGTGGTGGTACCGAACAAGACCTTCGTCACCAGCCAACTGATCAATTGGACGCTGACCGATACCGTCACCCGTATCGTGCTGACCCTGGGCATCAACCGCGGCAGTGACCTGGCCGAGGCGCAACGGCTGATCATGCAGGCGGTGAAGGAAAATCCGCGGGTCCTGCACGATCCCGAGCCCTCGCTGTACATCATCCATTACGGCGCCAGCACCCTTGACCATGAACTGCGCATCTATGTGCGTGAACTGGGTGACCGTAGCGCCGCCACCGACGAGCTGATTCGCCGTATCGATCACCTGCTGCGCGACGCCGGCATCAACCTGCTGTCGACACCGCAAATGGAGATCACCCTGAAGAATCGCCACGGAGCGGAGAAACAACTGGGCAAAAAGTCCCTCCTACCTGAAGGGGATGCCCAGCAGGAGGCCGAGGATCCCAAGCCATCCAAGGCCTGAGTACTACCTGCGCGGCGAGTCCGGGAGACCCATGAAACAGCTGCTCGACCTGACCTTCGACAACAGATTCGCCCGCTTGGGCGATGCCTTCTCCACCCACATCGAGCCACGGCCGCTGGACGATCCGCAGCTGGTGGTCGCCTCCCCGGCGGCCCTGGCACTGCTGGATCTGGACCCAGCGGTGGCCGAGACGCCTGAATTCACCCAGGTGTTCGCCGGCGCCCAGCTATGGGACAGTGCCGAGCCGCGGGCGATGGTCTATTCCGGCCACCAGTTCGGCTCCTACAACCCGCGCCTGGGCGACGGCCGCGGCCTGCTGCTGGGCGAGGTGGTGAACGACCGCGGCGAGCACTGGGACCTGCACCTCAAGGGGGCCGGCCTCACGCCTTTCTCGCGCATGGGCGACGGCCGCGCCGTGCTGCGCTCCTCCATCCGCGAATTCCTCGCCTCCGAGGCGCTGCACGCCCTGGGCATCCCGACCACCCGCGCCCTCTGCGTGATCGGCTCCTCCACCCAGGTGGTGCGTGAGCGGCTGGAAACCGGTGCCACCCTGCTGCGCATGGCCCCCAGCCACGTACGCTTCGGCCACTTCGAATACTTCTATTACACCCGCCAGCATGAGTTGCTCGAACAGCTGGGCGAGCATGTCCTGGCTGCGCACTTCCCCGAGTTGCTGGCCAGCCCCGAGCCCTGGGCGGCGCTGTTTCGCGAGGTGGTGGAGCGCACCGCGCAGTTGATCGCCCACTGGCAGGCTTACGGCTTCTGCCACGGCGTGATGAACACCGACAATTTCTCGATCCTCGGGCTCACCTTCGACTTCGGCCCCTACGCCTTTCTCGACGACTTCGACGCCCAGTTCATCTGCAACCACTCCGACCACACGGGACGCTACTCCTACAGCAATCAGGTGCCCATCGCCCATTGGAACCTGGCGGCCCTGGCCCAGGCATTGACACCCAAGGTGGCGGTCGAGACGCTGCAGGAGAACATCGCCCTGTTCCTGCCGCTCTACCAGGCGCACTACCTGGACCTGATGCGGCGACGCCTGGGGTTGCAGGAAGCCCGCGAGCAAGACCAAGAGCTGGTCGAACGCCTGCTAGCCCTGATGCAACAGGGCGGCGTGGACTACCACCTGTTCTTCCGCCGGCTGGGCGAAGAGGAGCCCGACGCAGCGCTCGCCCGGGTACGGGAGGATTTCATCGATCTGCGCGGTTTCGACGACTGGAGCCAGGCCTATCGCGCCCGCCTGGACGCCGAAGGCGGTGCGCCAGCCGACCGCACCGCGCGCATGAACGCCGTCAATCCGCTCTACGTCCTGCGCAACTACCTGGCCCAGCAGGCCATCGAGCGGGCCGAAGCGGGGGATTACAGCGAGGTACGGCTGCTGCATGAGGTGCTGTCGCGCCCCTTCGAAACGCAGCCGGGTCGCGAGCGCTTCGCCCAGCGACCCCCGGATTGGGGTAAGCATCTGGAGATCAGCTGCTCGTCCTGAGCGCCGGTCGGTAATCTGCCGCGCGTCGGCCTGACTGCGATCTAGGCGCCGTCGACCTGGAAGACGTGCCTCAGATAATGCAGGAAGTCCGGCTCGCCACCCTGGGCCTTGCCCGGCGCGTCGGAGATCTTGGCCACCGGCTGGCCATTGCAGCGACTCATCTTGAGCACCATGTTCATCGGCTGCACCCCGGGGATGTCACAGGTGAAATGGGTGCCGATGCCAAAGCTCACGTTGATCCGCTCGCGCAGGGCGCGGAACAGGGCGAGTGCCTTTTCCAGATTCAGGGAGTCGGAGAACACCAGGGTCTTGGTCAGGGGATCTATGCCCAGCTGCTGGTAATGGGCGATGGCCTTTTCCGCCCATTGCAGGGGATCGCCACTGTCATGGCGCAGGCCGTCGAACAGCTTGGCGAAGTAGAGATCGAAATCGCGCAGGAAGGCATCCATGGTGATGGTGTCGGTCAGGGCGATACCCAGCTGGCCGCGATACTCGCGCACCCAGCAGTCGAGCGCAGCGATCTGGCTGTCGATCAGCCGCGGCCCCAGTTGCTGGTGCGCCATCAGCCATTCGTGGGCCATGGTGCCCAGGGGCGCGACATCCAGCTTCCACGCCAGATGGACGTTGCTGGTGCCGACGAAGCGACCGGGGAAATCGTCCTTCAGGCTGCGCACCACCATCTCCTGCACGCCATAGGAGAAGCGGCGGCGCGTGCCGAAATCGGCCATCTTGAATTCGGCCAGTTCGTCGGCGCCTGCGGCAGCCGCCAGCCAGTCGAATTTGCGATAGAGCTGATCACGGGCCACCTGCAACGGCAGCTCGGCATGCCGCTGGCGATTGCGCACCTCGCTGATCAACGCCAGGATCGGCACCTCGAACAGGATGAGGTGGAGCCAGGGCCCCTTGAGAGTCAGGGTGAAGCGGCCCTCTTCCTCGCCGAGGAACACATAGGAAGGATTGAAGCGGAACAGCCGCAGGAAGCGAATGAAATCGGGGGTGATGAAGGCGATGCGTTCGAGAAAGGCCAATTGACTGTCGCTGATGGCGACGTCGGCGAGGGCATCGATCTCGGCCTGGATGGCCGCATGATAGGGCCGCAGGTCTTCATCGTTGCGGCAGCGGAAGGTCCATTCGACTTCCGCGTTCGGATAGTTGTGCAGGACGGCCTGCATCATGGTGAGCTTGTAGAAATCGGTGTCCAGCAGGCTTTGCACGGCCTGCTCGGAGAAGCTATCAGCCATCATTGGCGGGGCTCGGCGTCGATTGGTCAATCGACAGCATGCCGAACTTGTCTGGGAAGCGAAAGGAGCTTGGCCGCCAGGGGATTAGCGGTTGTGGGTCTGGGTCATGCCAAACAGGAAGAGCAGCAGATCATGGCTGCCTGTGTTGGAGGTGCTCAGGTTGCGCGAGACCGGAGTCTGGCAGTAGCTGAGTTCCTCGCTACCCACCACGGCGGCCGCTGGACGCAACCAGCTCGCGTAGGCCAGAGTCGTGACCCCACAGAAGGCCGCCACCAGCAAACCTCGAGTAATTTGTGAAGTCATGATTCTAAGCCCCTGATCTTCCGCCCCAGCGCGTGTTGATAAACGTAGATCAGAGTTCGCCATTGCGCAGCGTTCCACGACGAATGGCGGCGTAATTGCAGCATATCCCGACGAGCGGCGGTGTCCAGCGATATTCGTTGGCGGCATTTCTCCAGATCGAGCAGTGCGACGTCGAATTCCTTGCCCTCGGTGCCCTGTCGCTCGGCCACGAAGATGTGCTTGGGATAAAGGCAGCCATGCTGCCAACGGTGCCGATGCATCCGGGCCAGGACACCGGCGAGGGTCGCCAGGAAACGTTCATGCTCAGCCTCGCTCAGTTGGCTACCACCGCCTTCCGCGTACCAATGATCGAGGTCCTGATAGCCTTCCAGCGCGGCGCTCACCAGCAAGGCGCGCCAACCGCCCTCGGCTTGCCGGGCATCGCAGAACAGCAAGTCCGGGACCTGAATGCCCAGCTCGCGAAAGGCCAGCAGCGCATCTCGTTCACGCAAGGCGGTGGGACGCCCCAGGGGATGACGCAAGCTGCGGTAGAGGTGGCCGACCTGTCGCTTGACGTAGGCCAGGGTGCCGTCGGGAAGCCGTAGACGCTGGACGCCACTCTCCCCGCCGCGCCTAACGTTGGGCGCTTCCACCCAATCACCGGCGGTGTTCCACCAACGGTCAAACCCCTTGTCGCCCTGAGTCATGGCTCCCATCGGCTGCCTCTTATGTTTTGGAAAGCTTAATTGGTCTTGCGCAAGACGTAGACCCGCCACATGGCGTAGCCCGGCAGGAAATCCAGGGCCCGATCCACGACGAAACCGGCTTCGGCGACCTCCGCCTCGAATTGGCTGCGCGCGACGATGAATCGATTCTGATAACCGCCGCGGTCCCGGCCTTCGGCCTGGCGGCGGCGCTCTAGTGCCTGGCGGCGCCAGGCTTTGAAATTGCCATCCACCCAGAGCGACAGGATGACGCTATCCCGGGTGACCCGATGGAATTCCTGCAACAGAGCCAGGCGGTCCGCCGATTCGCCCACGTGGTGGAGCAAACGCATACAGAAGATGCAATCTACAGAATTGTCGGACAAGTCGATAGCAAAAGCCGATGTTTGCAACGGCCGTACCCGCGCCACGACCTCCGCGGGCTGCTGCGCGCAGGCAGTGGCCAGCATGTTTTCCGAGTAGTCCGCGCCAATGATCACGCGATTACGCTTTTCCGCCAGTAGCGGCCAGAAGCGCCCGGCGCCGCTGGGCAGGTCCAGCACCAGATTGGGCTGGCCGGCGATGCTCAGCGCCTGGCGTGCCAGTTGCTCGTCGCGCCAATGGGACAGGCGCCGCGCCAGCCCGTCCTGATGCTTGAGATAATACTGGCGAGCGTGGTCGGCGTCGTACTTTTGCGAAAAGGGCAAATCGATGGGCGCTTTCACGGAGTCAGCTCCTGGAAGGTAGGAAGGTGCCGCTAACCTACCCAGGACGCTGTCAAACGCCGGTCAAGCCTTTGTGAAAATTCTGTAATCCTAATCAGCTACCCTGTCGGTGCCGAGTCGTATTTCAAAACGGCAGCCGCCCAAGGGGCTGTCACCCAGGTTTACGCTCCAACCCTGCAGCTGGCAGATCCGTCTGACCAGCGACAAGCCCAGGCCAAGCCCCTCCCCGCGCCCCTCGGCGCCGCGCACGAAGGGTTGGAACATGGCTTCGCGCTGCTCTTCCGGGATACCCACGCCACTGTCTTCCACCACGAAGCCATGATCCCCGACCTGCAAGCCGATGTAGCCACGCTCGGTGTAATGCAGCGCGTTGCGCAGCAGGTTACTCATCACCGAGCGCAGGAAGGGTTCGTGCCAGAGGTAGGTGTCGGCTTCCGGCGCCATGCTCAGCCGCCATTGCAGTCCCTTGGCTTCCACCGCCGCCTGCCATTCCGCCGCCTGCCGCCGCGCCACCTCGGCCAGGGTGGCCCGCGGTGCCTGGGTATCGCTGTCGCCCTGGTTGCGGGCCAGCGCCAGGAAGGTCTGGACCAGCTCCTGCATCTCCCGCGCGGCGCGGGTCATGCGCTCCAGCGGTCCCTGCGCCCGAGGCGGCAGGTCCGGGATGGCGGCCAGTAGTTCGCAGGACGAATTGATGACCATCAGCGGCGTGCGCAGCTCATGGCTGACATCGCTGGTGAACAATCGCTCGCGCACCAGCGCGGCGCGCAGGCGATCGAAGGCGTGGTCGAAGGCGCCGGCCAACTCCCCTACCTCGTCCTTGGCGTAGTCGGGTGCCAGGGGCGGCGTGACATCCAGGATCTGATCGCGCCGCCGTACCTGCCGTGCCAGGCGCACCACCGGGGCGATCACCCGCCGCGCCAGGGCCCAGCCCAACAGCCAGGCCAGCGCCACGCTGCTCAGGAAGCCGACCAGCACCACCTTGTAGAGCAAGCGTTCCCGGGCCTCGAAATCGCTCTGGTTCTGCAACAGGACGAAGTGATTACCTTCGAGCTCGGCCACATAGGCATAGAAATACTGATGGTCCTCCTCCACTTCGCTGAAACCTGCTGGGAGGTCACGCAGGTGGTCTGGCAATTGAGACACCTCGGCGAGGGGGACGAAATACAGGCGCATGTCGGGATCCAGCACCGGCTGCCCGCCCCGTCGCATGTCGCGCTGCACCATACGCTCCAGCTCATTGCGCAGGTCGGTGGAAATCAGCCGCTCCTCGACGGTGTGCACCACCGCGACGATGCCCAGGGAAAACACGCCGCCGACCAGGAAGGTCATCAGCACGAAGGCGATGACGATCCGCCGCGACAGGCTCAGGTGGTACTCCATGGTCAATCCTGCTCCACCAGCTTGTAGCCCACCCCATGGATGGTACGCAGCAGCGGCTGCTCGAAGGGTTTGTCGATGACCTGCCGCAACTGGTGGACATGGCTGCGCAGGCTGTCGCTGTCCGGGTAGTCCTCGCCCCAAACCGCCTCTTCCAGCACCTCGCGACGTACCACGTGGGGGCTCTTCTGCATCAGCAGGGCGAGGATCTTGAGGCCAATGGGATTGAGCTTGAGCAGCGTGCCGGCCCGGGTCACTTCCAGGGTATCGAGGTCGTAGCTGAGATCGGCGACCTGCAACTGGCGCCGTCCGCCGCCCTTGGTCCGCCGCATGACCGCCTCGACGCGGGCGGCCAATTCGGACAAGGCGAAGGGCTTGACCAGGTAGTCGTCGGCGCCGGAGCGGAAGCCTTCCAGGCGGTCGTCGAGCTGGTCGCGAGCGGTGAGCATGATCACCGGGGTGTCGCGTCGGGCGTCTTGGCGCAGGCGCTGGCAGAGGGTGTAGCCATCGATGCCCGGCAGCATGATGTCGAGGATCAGCAGGTCGTAGTGCTCGGTCGCCGCCAGGTGCAGACCCGAGAGACCGTCCTGGGCGCAATCCACGCTGTAGCCCTTGAGGCTGAGGTAGTCCAGCAGATTGCTGAGGATGTCCTTGTTGTCTTCCACCACCAGGATACGCATGTCGCTGACCTCTATGCCAGACCCCGCCCGGGGCCTCGTTGTCTTCTGTTCGGCACAGAGCCTACCTGCCACCAGCGACCTCGACCAGCGCAGCAGCGGCGCCCTGGTTGGGAGCACCAGGGATTACCGACCATAAAAAAACCCCGGTGTCCGCGAGGATCACCGGGGTTCGGCTCGGCCCTAGGGCCGGAGCGGCTCTTACATCATGCCGCCCATGCCACCCATGCCGCCCATGTCGGGCATGGCCGGGGCTGCGTCGTCTTTCGGCAGCTCAGCCACGATGGCTTCGGTGGTGATCAGCAGACCAGCGATGGACGAAGCGGCCTGCAGCGCGCTGCGGGTCACCTTGGCCGGGTCGATGATGCCGAATTCCAGCATGTCGCCGTATTCGCCGGTCGCGGCGTTGTAGCCGTAGTTACCGCTGCCCTGCTTGACCTTGTCCAGCACGACGGAGGCTTCGTCACCGGCGTTGGTCACGATCTGACGCAGGGGCGCTTCGACGGCGCGACGCAGGATGTTGATACCGGCGTTCTGCTCTTCGTTGATGCCTTTCAGGTCTTTCAGCGCTTCCAGGGCACGCACCAGGGCAACACCGCCGCCAGGCACCACGCCTTCTTCCACAGCAGCGCGGGTCGCGTGCAGGGCGTCTTCGACGCGGGCTTTCTTCTCTTTCATCTCGACTTCGGTGGCAGCGCCAACCTTGATCACGGCAACACCGCCAGCCAGCTTGGCCAGACGCTCTTGCAGCTTCTCTTTGTCGTAGTCGGAAGAGGTTTCTTCGACCTGGGCACGGATCTGCTTGATACGGGCCTGGATGTCGGCTTCGACGCCAGCGCCGTCGATGACGGTGGTGTTTTCCTTGTTCAGGACCACACGCTTGGCTTGACCCAGGTGCTCCAGGGTGGTGCTTTCCAGGCTCAGGCCGACTTCTTCGGAGATGACGGTGCCGCCGGTCAGGATGGCGATGTCCTGCAGCATGGCCTTGCGACGATCACCGAAGCCGGGCGCCTTGACGGCAGCGACCTTGACGATACCGCGCATGTTGTTGACCACCAGGGTGGCCAGGGCTTCGCCTTCGACGTCTTCGGCGACGATCAGCAGCGGACGACCGGCCTTGGCAACGGCTTCCAGCACCGGCAGCAGTTCGCGGATGTTGGAGATCTTCTTGTCGACCAGCAGCAGCAGCGGGCTGTCCAGCTCGGCGGACATGGTGTCGGGCTTGTTGATGAAGTAGGGCGACAGGTAGCCACGGTCGAACTGCATGCCTTCGACGACGGACAGTTCGTTTTCCAGGCCCGAGCCTTCTTCGACGGTGATGACGCCTTCTTTACCAACCTTCTCCATGGCTTCGGCGATGATGTTGCCGATGCTGTCGTCGGAGTTGGCGGAGATGGTGCCTACCTGGGCGATGGCCTTGCTGTCGGCGCAGGGCTTGGACAGGTTCTTCAGCTCGGCGACGACGGCGGCGGTGGCCTTGTCGATGCCGCGCTTTAGGTCCATCGGGTTCAGACCGGCGGCCACGGACTTCAGGCCTTCGGTAACGATGGCCTGGGCCAGGACGGTAGCGGTGGTGGTGCCGTCGCCGGCCGCATCGTTGGCCTTGGAGGCCACGTCTTTCACCAGCTGGGCGCCGATGTTCTCGATCTTGTCCTTGAGCTCGATCTCCTTGGCGACGGAAACGCCGTCCTTGGTGATCAGGGGAGCACCGAAGCTACGCTCCAGAACCACGTTGCGGCCTTTCGGGCCCAGGGTGGCCTTGACGGCGTCGGCCAGGGTGTTGACACCGGTCAGCAGCTTCTTGCGCGCGGAGTCACCGAATTTGACGTCTTTTGCAGCCATGTTCTGTTTCCTCTAAGAAATTCGAAAAGTGAGCGGGGATCAGCCTTCGATGACGGCCAGGATTTCGGACTCGGCCATGACCAGCAGTTCTTCGCCATCGACCTTGATGGCGTTGCTGCCGGAGTAGGGGCCGAACACCACCTTGTCACCCACTTTCACCGCCGGAGCCCGGACTTCGCCGTTGTCCAGCACGCGTCCAGTGCCTACGGCAACCACTTCACCGCGGTTCGGCTTCTCGGCAGCCGAGCCCGGCAGCACGATGCCGCCAGCGGATTTGGTCTCTTCTTCGCTGCGACGGATCACAACGCGATCATGCAGAGGACGAAGCGCCATTGTCGTATCTCCCAAAGTTCTAAGTGTTTCCAGCGCCGATGACTGCATCGGCAGTTTGTTTTTACCGGCTGCGCCGGGTGCGACCCATCCTCGACGGGACGCGAAACCTGCTCGCCTCGCGGCGACAACCTTGCGGTGTCCGCTACATGAGGTTGTCGCCAGGCATTTCAAGGGTGGCCAGGAAAATTTTTAGTGCTTTTCCTCGTCGCGGCGCACGATCTCGCCCTCGATCACCTCGGGACGATGCGGCGCGGAATGACCAGGCCCCGGCTGGTAGCCCTGGGGACCGGCAGCCCGGCGCGTCACCTGGCCGATCACCGCGCCCAGCAGGGCCTTGCGGGTCACTGGCAGCAGGCAGATGAGCGCCAGGACGTCACTGATGAAGCCCGGAAAGATCAACAGGGCACCGGCGATGGCCATGGTCAGCCCCTGGACCACCTCCTGCTCGGGCATCTGCCCCTGGGCCAGGCGCATGCGGATACGCCAGAGGGTGGTGAAACCGGCGACGCGCAGCAGGGCGACACCGACCAGAAAGCCCAGCAGCAGCAGGGCGAAGGTGGCGAGCACGCCAATTTCGCTGCCGACCTTGATGAGTACGGCCAGTTCCAGAAAGGGGAACAGCAAGAAGAGTAAGGCGGTCACGCGCATCTCGAATCCTTCACGGTAGAAACCGGTTGAATGCTTAGAGATGGAGGCGTCCGCGACGATTTCAAGGTGATCGTCACGGACCGTACGCCTGCGAAAAGGCCGCGAAAATCGCGGCCTTGACGGTTTGGCTGACGCCTAGCGAAACATGACGTTACCAGGAGACGCCGACGCCGGCGGTGTACTCGGTCTGGTTGACGTTGCCCTCGGCGCCGCTGGTGAACTCCTTGGACGCCTTGAGGTTCAAGGATGCCCAGTTGGTCACCTTGTATCTCAGGCCGATGTCGCCGTCGAAGGTCAGGTCGGCGGTATTGTCCAGCGGCCGGCCGATTTCGCCGTTGGTGAAGAACTGGACGGTCTGACCGTAGAGATAACGGTTGTAGTCCCACTTCATGCTCGCCGAGAGGAAGCTGCTGGAGCCGCCATCGCGATACTCGTAGCGGTTCTGGTTGAGCAGGCCGGTGAGCGAGAAGGCGCCCAGTTCGTTATCCCAGAACTGGTAACCCGGACCGGTACCTATGATGCGCTGTTTGGCCAGATCCTGAATCCAGTCGCGCTTATATTCGGCGCGGCCCTGCCAGAAGAATTTCTCGTCGAAGAAGCGATCCAGGGCGTACTGCAGGTCGTACTTGTTGATCGACACCACGTCGTCGGCTTCGTAGCGGTCATAGCTGCCGTTGGCATTGTGCCGCCACATGCCGTGCCGGGCCTGGGTCCGGAAGTCGATGTCGTACTTTTCGCTGTCCTGGGACGAGTTGATGTAGTCCAGGCCGGCATCGATGTTGCCTTTCCAGGCGAAGTCGCGCAGGAAGGGACGCGGGGTGACGATCTGGGTGATGCTCGCCAGGGGCACGGTCTGCGCGCCGTCGGCGGTGGTGACCACCACCTCGCCGTCATTGGCCGGCTTGAGGCTTTCCACGGGGAAGTCAGGCTCGTACTTGCCACGCTGGACGATGACCGGCTTGTCGCGCTGCAGGGTCTTGATCTTGTCCCAAGCCAGGGGAATGTTGCCACCGTACTCGGTCTGCAGCAGCAGCTTCTTGCTGTCGAGCAGCTTGATGGAGCCGGTCAGGCGGTCGCCATTCTTGAGCCAGACCGTGTCGGCATGGGCGAAAGAGGCGAGTGACAACAGCGCGAGCGAGGTAAGGAATCGAAAACGCATGGGCACCAGGACACCTTGAGTAGAAAGGTAACGAAACGAGAGGGCGCGATTATCCGGGTGGCAGAGCCCGACGCAACCGTTACTGAGTAAAAGTTGAGCAAGTTTCCAGAAATACCGCCCAGAGGTCGGACAGACTTGAAGAAAGCGGCAAGCGAACCTCTTTCCGCCCCACTGTAACCAAATTTTTCGGCACACTGGCACTCTCATCCAGGGCATCGAGGTGTCATGAGCGAATCCTCTCCTCCCGATCCACGTCGCCAGGCGGTCTTCCAGGTCCTGGCCGCCATTCCCACCGGGCGGGTGGTCAGCTACGGCCAGTTGGCGGAACTCGCCGGTCTTGGGCGGGGCGCACGCTGGGTGGGCTGGATGCTGGGACGCTTGCCGGAGGGCAGCGCCCTGCCCTGGCACCGCGTGATCGCGGCGGATGGACGGCCGAGCCTGAGCCAAGATAGCGCTTCGGGACGGGAGCAGCGCGAGCGCCTGCGCGCCGAAGGTGTGATGTTGCACGAGGACCGGGTGGACATGCGTCGGTACCGGTGGAATCCAGCTGAGAGTGTCGAGTAGAGTGCGCGTTTTTTCCGAGCCCAAGGGCATGTTTGCACGTTTCTGGCGTGAAGCCGTCACCACCTATAAGTCCAAGGCCTGCCTGGCCCTGCTGCTGCTGGGTTTCGCCGCGGGCTTGCCGGCGATGCTGGTGTTCTCCACCCTCTCCGTCTGGCTGCGCGAAGCCGGGGTGAGCCGCGAGACCATCGGCTATGCCAGCTGGATCACCCTGGCCTATGCCTTCAAGTGGGTGTGGTCGCCCATGCTCGACCTGTGGAAGCTGCCGCTACTCGGCCGACTCGGCCGGCGGCGTTCCTGGCTGGTGCTGTCCCAGGTCGTGGTCGGCCTGGGCCTGGTGGGCATGGCGCTGTGCAATCCACAGCAGCACCTGGAGCAGTTGATCGCCCTGGCGGTCCTGGTGGCCTTCGCCTCGGCGACCCAGGACATCGCCGTGGATGCCTATCGCCTGGAGATCGCCGGCGACGAACGCCAGGCAGCGCTGGCCGCCTGCTACATGACCGGCTATCGCATCGCCGCCCTGCTCGCCAGCGCCGGCGCGCTGTTCCTCGCCGAGGAGCTGGGCTCGTCCAAACTGGACTACAGCCAGAGCGCCTGGGCCACCACCTATCTGCTGTTCGCCCTGCTGGTAGTGCCCAGCCTGATCACCAGCCTGCTGATCCGCGAGCCCGAGCAGGTGGCACCGCTGGCCATGGCCGAATCCCCCTTCGGCTTCAATCACCAACTGGTGGCGGTGGCGCTGCTGCTGGTGATGCTGATTTCCATCCCCGCGGCGATCAACGCCATGATCGCCCAGGCCTGGCCGCGCGCCCTGCTCTATACGCTGTTCATCGTGGGCATCCTCTCGCCCTGGGGGCGCTACTGCACCCGCCCGCTCAGTGACCTGCTACGCCGGGTACGCGAGCCCATGCGCCTGCGCGACGCCGCCAATGCCGAGGAAGTACCGCGCTTCGATTTCGTGCACCAGATGGTCTCGGTGATCCTGCTCATCGTGCTGCTGGTGGCGGTTCCCGGCGCCCTGTCGGCCTATGCCGGCGGCTACTGGCCACGCGGCCTGATGTACAGCCTGATCGCCTGGGGCTGCCTGTGCGCCCCCGGTCGCCGCCTGATGGCGCCGGTGCTGACCCCGATCACCGAGTTCATCCAGCGCTACCAGTGGCAGGCCCTGCTGCTGCTCGGGCTGATTTCCACCTATCGACTGTCAGATACGGTGATGGGAGTGATGGCGGGGGTGTTCTACATCGACGTCGGCTACAGCAAGGAAACCATCGCCAGCGTGAGCAAGGTCTTCGGGGTGTTCATGACCCTGCTGGGCGCCGGCCTGGGTGGCGTCCTGATCACGCGCATCGGCATCCTGCCCATCCTCTTCATCGGCGGCGCCGCTTCGGCGTTGACCAATCTGCTGTTCGTGATGATCGCCTCCACCGGTGCCAACGTGCCGCTGCTGATCGCCACCATCTGTGCCGACAACATCAGCGGTGGCATGGCCACCTCGGCCTTCGTCGCCTATCTGTCGAGCCTGACCAACCTGAGGTTCTCGGCGACCCAGTACGCCATGCTCAGCTCGCTGATGCTGCTGTTGCCGCGGCTACTGGGCGGTTATTCGGGGGCCATGGTGGAGCATGTCGGCTATAGCTCCTTCTTCTCGCTGACCGCGCTCATGGGGGTTCCGACCCTATTGCTGATCGCGCTGCTCTGGCTGCGCCAGCGGCGCGATCCCGCCGTCGTCAAGACCGGCGGGACTTGAGCGGGAAACTCAGGCGCTGGGGCTGGACTCGGCGCGCGGATCGGCAGCGGGCGCGGTATTGGCGAAATGCACCACCCGCTGAGGGAAGGGAATGCCGATGCCGACCGCGCCAAGGCGGTCGCGGACTTGCTCATTGAGCATGAACATCATCGGCCAGTAGTCGCCACTGTCGGTCCAGAATCGCAGCGACAGGGTGATGGCGCTGTCGCCCAGCGCCGAGACCACTACCTCCGCAGCCGGATCGCGGTGCACCCGCGCATCTTCCGCCAGCGCCAGCAGGACTGCGCGGCCCTGCTGCAGATCGGCCTCGTAATCCACGCCCACGTCGAAGATCACCTTGCGCTTGGGCTGGCGCGAGTAGTTGGTGATGATGCCGTTGGACAGGTTGCCGTTGGGAATGGTGACGGTCTTGTTGTCCCCGGTCAGCAGGATGGTGTGGAAGATCTGGATGGAATTCACCGTGCCCAGCACACCCTGGGCCTCGATGAATTCTCCGACGCGGAAGGGGCGGAAGGTCAGGATCAGCACCCCGCCCGCGAAGTTCGACAGGCTGCCCTGCAGCGCCAGGCCCACGGCCAGACCGGCCGCACCGATGATGGCGACGAAAGAGGTCGTGGCGATGCCGATCATGGACGCCGCGCTGACCGCCAGCAGGATCTTGAGGATGATGCTGACCAGACTGCCGACGAAACTCAGCAACGCCGGATCGGCGCCATGGTGCGCCGCCAGGCCGCTCGCCTTGCCCGAAATCTTGTTGATCAACCACCAGCCGATGGCCAGGGTCAGCAGCGCCAGCAGTACCCGACCGGAATACTGCAGGACAATGGGAAGCCAGCCCGCGGTCAGTGCCAGCAGGTGGTTGTATTGATTTTCGATATCCAAACGGGGTCTCCTGTTACCTCTTCGAGCGAGGGTCGCCGCGCCAGGGGGCGACCCTAAAGGGAGTCAGCTCAGTCGCGGAAGTTCTGGTATTGCAACGGCATGCCCAGCGACTGGCCACGCAGCAGGGCGATGACTTCCTGCAATTCGTCGCGCTTCTTGCCGGTGACGCGCACCTGCTCGCCCTGGATGGCGGCCTGGACCTTGATCTTGCTGTCCTTGATCAGGGCGACGATCTTCTTCGCCAGCTCCTTGTCGATACCCTCGCGCAGGGTGGTCTCCTGCTTCACGGTCTTGCCGGAGGCGTAGGCGTCCTTGACCTCCAGGCACTGGACGTCGATCTTGCGCTTGGCCAGGTTGACCTTGAGGATCTCCAGCATCTGCTCGAGCTGGAAGTCGGCTTCGGCGGTCAGGGTCACGGTCAGGTCCTTGGCTTCGAAGCTGCCCTTGCCGCGCAGGTCGTAGCGGCGATCGAGGTCCTTGATGGCGTTGTCGACGGCGTTGGTGACTTCGTGCTTGTCCAGCTCCGATACCACGTCGAAGGAAGGCATGAGTTTTCTCCTGGGTTGCGATGGGGCAGCCTTGACGCTGCAGCCTGACCGACCATTATAACGACTGGCCCTCTTCCTCAGGAATCCGACCATGCGCAAGGAATCGACGTTGGAGTCACACTCGTGAGCTGGCATGTGCTAGGCGCCGGCAGCCTCGGCGGCCTCTGGGCCGCGCGCCTGTTTCGCGGTGGCGAACCGGTGCGGCTGATCCTGCGCGATCGCACGCGCCTGGCGCAGTACCGCGCCAAGGGCGGCCTGCACCTCACCGAGGGCGAGATCACCAGCCTCTATCCGCTGCCCGCCGAAACGCCCGAGGCGGGCAATCCGATCCGCCGGCTGCTGCTGGCCTGCAAGAGCTACGACGCCGAGGAAGCCATCGCCAGCGTCGCCGCGCGCCTGGAGCCGGAGGCCGAGATCCTGCTGTTGCAGAACGGCCTCGGCAGCCAGGACGCGGTGGCGGCGCGGGTGCCGCGGGTGCGTTGCCTGAGGGCCAGCACCACCGAGGGCGCCTTTCGCGAGACCGATTTCCACGTGGTGGCGGCCGGCGCTGGCCAGACCTGGATCGGCGACCAGCTCGGCACCCAGGCGCCGCCACCCTGGCTGGACACCCTCGCCGCGCTGGGTATTCCCGTGCACTGGACGGACGATATCGATGCCCGCCTGTGGCGCAAGCTGGCGATCAACTGCGCCATCAATCCGCTGACCGTGCTGCACCGCTGTCGCAATGGCGAGTTGCGCGGCCATGCCGCGGAGGTGGCGGCGCTGTGCGATGAACTCGCCGCCCTGCTGGAAGCCATGGGACTCGCCCCGGCGGCCCAGGGGTTGCAGCAGGAGGTCGAGGCGGTGATCGCCGCCACCGCCAACAACAGATCCTCCATGCTGCAGGACGTGGAGCGTGGCCAGCGCACCGAGGTGAGCTATCTGCTTGGCCATGCCCTGCCGATCGCCGAGCGGTTGCGCCTACCGATGCCGCACCTTGCGGACGTCCACCAGCGTCTGCAGGTCCGACTCGCGGAGCGCGGATTGCCCGTGGACTGAGTGTGGTGTTTCAGAAGTTAACTACACAATCTTGGCGGCGCTTTTTTGGCCGGAGCTGCGTTGCCACTTCTCGCCATAGCCCTGCTATGACTCGTCGCGGCGCCTTGCCCCTACCAAAAAATCACTCGCCAATTCTTGCGCGAACTTCTAAAACACCACACTAGCGGGCTACCCTGCCCGTCCCCTCGCTGGAACGGCTGCCCCATGATCCTCGCCAAACGCCTGAAGAATCTCCCGGTCGGCCGTAAGTTGCTGGCCGCCCTGCTGGTGATGATGGTCGCGGTGCTGGTGGTGGCCAACGTGACCTTCATCAGTGCGGCCTACTGGATTTCCCAGGAAAGCGTCGCACCCCAGGCCTTGCAGACCCTCGGTCGGCTATTCGCCAGTCCGGTGCTGAGTCGCGAGGTGCTGGCTTCGCCGGCGGAATCCCAGGCGCAGCTGCGTCTGCTCGACGGCTATGCCCCGCTGCGCCTGGCGGTGGTCTACGACAGCCAGGGCCAGCGCCTGGCTGAGTTGCACAACGGCGATCGCCTGCAAGTCCCCGAGCGTTTCGACGAGCTGCAGACCTGGCGCCTACGGGAATTCCGTACCAATCTGCTGGTGGAGCTCCCCCATCCGGGGAGTCCGCCTGGTCACCTGCTGCTGGTGGCCAGCAGCGAGCTACCGGGAGCCTTCTACCGCGGCACCCTGACCGCCAGCCTGGCCATCCTGACCTTCAGTATCCTGCTTTGGCTGGTGGTGGCGCGGCAGATCAAGCGACTCATCACCCTGCCGATCCGCGAACTGGAAGAACTCTCGCGCCAGGTGACCCGCGAAGAGAACTACTCGTTGCGCGCCAGCAAGGGCAGCGAGGACGAACTGGGTCGCCTGGCGGAATCCTTCAACACCATGCTTGGCCGCATCCAGGGCCGCGAGCAGCAACTCAAGCGCGCCCGCGACGACGCCCAGTACGCCGTGCTGCAGGCGCAGAGCCTGGCCGAGGAAACCCGCCGCTCCAACCGCAAGCTGGAGCTGGAGGTGCAGGTCCGCGGCAAGATCGAGAAGAAACTCACCGGTTTCCAGAACTACCTCAACAGCATCATCGACTCCATGCCCTCGGCGCTGATCGCCGTGGACGAGCAGTTCTACGTCACCCAGTGGAACCAGGAAGCCACCCACCTCTCCGGCACCCAGCTGGACGAGGCGCTGAACCAGCCGGTGTTCCTCGCCTTCCCCTCACTCAAGCCCTTCCTGCCGCAACTGAGCCGCACCGCCGAACTCCTGCGGGTGGAAAAGGTGGAGCGGGTGACCTGGGCACTGACCGATACCCCGCGCCACTACACCCTCACCTTCTACCCGCTGATGGGCGGCGCCGGTCGCGGCGTGGTGATCCGTATCGACGACATCACCCAGCGGCTGAACATGGAAGAGATGATGGTGCAGTCGGAAAAGATGCTTTCGGTGGGGGGCCTGGCGGCCGGCATGGCCCACGAGATCAACAATCCGCTGGGCGCCATCCTGCACAACGTGCAGAACATCCGCCGCCGGCTGTCGCCGGAATTGCCGAAGAACCTGGAGCAGGCCGCCGAATCCGGCGTCGAACTCAACGCGGTGAACTGCTACCTGGAAAGCCGCCAGATCCCCCGCCTGCTCGACGGCATCCACCAGGCCGGCAGCCGCGCGGCCAAGATCGTCAGCCACATGCTCGCCTTCAGCCGCCGCAGCAATCGCAAGATGGAAGCCAGCGAATTGCCGCCGCTGATCGACCAGGCCATCGAGATCGCCGGCAACGACTTCGACCTGGCCGAGGGTTTCGACTTCCGCACCCTGTCCATCATCCGTGAATTCGATCCGGCGCTGGGCCCGGTGCCGGTGATCGCCAACGAACTGGAGCAGGTGCTGCTCAACCTGCTGAAGAACGCCGCCCAGGCCATCCACCTGCGCGACGACGAAGAGGAAGGCGAATACGGCCGCATCACCCTGCGCACCCGGTTGCGTGGCGGCTGGGCGGAGATCCAGGTGGAGGACAACGGCATCGGCATTCCCGAGGACATCTGCAAACGCATCTTCGAGCCCTTCTTCACCACCAAGGAAGTGGGCCAGGGCACCGGGCTAGGGCTGTCGGTGTCGTACTTCATCATCACCAACAACCACAAGGGGCAGATGGAGGTGCATTCCACGCCCGGCGTAGGGACCTGCTTCACCCTGCGCCTGCCCCTCGTTCAGGCCGACTTCGACGCGGCCTAGGACCTGACCAGGAGCTACGCCATGGGTTTTCGCCTCACCGAGATCTACACCCGCCAGGGCGACGCTGGCGACACCGGCCTCGCCGACGGCAGCCGGGTGCCCAAGGACCATCCGCGCATCGAGGCCATCGGCGCGGTGGACGAACTCAACAGCGCCCTGGGCCTGCTGCTCGCCGAACTGGCCGACGATGAGCGGCTGGCCGAGGTGAGCGCTGTCCTGGCGCCCTGCCAGCACCGGGTGTTCGACCTGGGCGGCGAATTGGCCATGCCCAGCTACCGTGCCCTGCAGGCGACCGAGATCGAGCGGCTGGAACAGGTCATCGACGGCTGGAACGCCGAGCTGGGGCCGCTGGAGAATTTCATCCTGCCTGGCGGCTCCCGCGCCGTGGCCCAGGCCCATGTCTGCCGTACCCTGGCGCGCAGCGCCGAGCGCCGCTGCCGTAGCCTGCATGCGGTGGAGCCGCTGGAAGGCCAGGGCTTGCCCTATCTCAATCGCCTGTCCGACCTGCTGTTCGTCGCGGCGCGCATCGTCGCCCGGCGCCAGGGCGTGAGCGAGGTGCTCTGGCAGGCCGCGCGACCATGAGCGCGCCTGCGGCACCACCCGCGCGCCGCCATGAGGGCCTGCTCGCACTCTGGGACGGCCTGATCCTGATCCTGGTCTGCGTGAACCTGGCGCTGATCCTGTTCGACAGTCTCTATGCCCTGGACCCGCTCAATCGCGCCCTCGCCGCATCGCTGCCAGGCTTTCACGCCTTCTATGGCGAACGCATCCACGCCCACTTCACCAGCATCGACCTGGTGTTCGTCGCCTTCTTCATCGCCGACGTGCTGCTCGGTTGGCTGGTGGCGGTGGTCGAGCGGCGCCATGCGCGCTGGTATCACTATCCTTTCATCCATTGGTACGACGTGCTCGGCTGCATCCCGCTGGGTGGCTTCCGTCTGTTGCGGGCGTTGCGCATCATCTCGCTGCTGCTGCGCCTGCAGCGCCTGGGGCTGATCGACATGCGCCACTGGCGGCCCTACCGCCTATTCAACCACTACTACCAGTTGCTCATGGAGGACCTGTCGGATCGGGTGATGATCAAGATCTGCGGCGAGTTGCAGGACGAATTGAATACCCGCGACGACTTCTCCCAAAGCGTGATCGACCGCGTTCTTCGCCCGCGCAAGCAGCGACTCATCGATGGCATGGCGCTACGCATCCAGGCGATGGTGGAACAGGGCTATACCCAGAATCGCACCACCCTGGAGCGATTGGTGGGCGATGTCGTAAAGCGTGCGCTGGACGACAACCCCGATCTCGCCCGCCTCAAGCGCCTGCCCATGGGCGACCGCCTGGCCGACACCCTGGACGGGGTGCTCACCGATATCGTCAACGGCCTGGTCCGCGAAGCGGCGGCGAGTCTGCGCACCCGGGATTTTCGCGCCCTGGCCAGCCGCCTGGCCGATCACGGCTTCGACCAGAGCCTGCCCAGCGGCGCCCAGGACAGCGCCCTGGACGAGGTGCTGGTGGAGATCCTCGAGGTGTTCAAGCAGAAGGTGCTGCAGCGCCGGCTCGACCAACTCGATGGCGAGCTCTGGCCGCATGAGTGGCAGCGCAGCGAGATAGATCCGATCAACGCGCCACGGAGCTGATCTGCTGCTGCAGGTTCTGTACCTGGCTCTGCAGGGTGGTGATGTTTCTCGTGGTCTGCAGGCGGAAGGCGTCGAATTCCTTGCTGTCCGGGCCGACCGGACGGGCGTCGAGTTCACTGCGCAGCACCAGCAGGTCCTGCTGGATGTCGCCCAGCGACTGGCTCTGAGCGCTCGGCTTCTTGAGCGCGGCGATATCCGCCTGCAGCGCCTTGTTCTGCGCCGTCAGGCTGGCGACCTGCTCCTCCAGAGAGTTGGCACGCGCCAGGCCAGTCTTCAGCGCAGCCTGCTCGTCGGCCAGGGTCTTGAGGCGGCCGTCCACCGAGCCACTGCCGTTCTGCACCGTCTCCAGCGCGGTGGCGAGGTCTTGCAGGCGATTGTCCTGGGCTTGCTGGTTATCCGCGACTCCCTGCTGCTGGCGACTGAGTTCAGCGACCTTGGTCTGTAGCGTCTTGACCTGCAGCAGCAAGGCTTCGCGGCTGGTGGTGCCCGAGGACTCGCTCTCCACCAGCTTGCCGGAGATATCCCTCAGGCGGCCCTGGGCGTCCTCGCTGATACGGGCGAAGTTTTCCTGGGTGGCCACTACCTGGTCCTGCATCAGCACCAATTGCTGATGGCTCCACCAGGCGACACCGGCCAGCGCCAGGGTCAGGGCGGCGACCAATACCCACAGCGGCGCCGTGGAAGGCCCGCGCCGGGCCGGGCGGACATGGCCGACGGGCTCGCGATAGGGTTCGTCGTCACCGTCGGTCGGCCGCCGACTCAAGGGGCGATCGTCACGTTCCGGCTTCAGACTCGGCACGTTATCCATTTCATCGAGAAGATCGTTGCGCATGGCAGACCTATGACCAGGGGCGAAAGACAAAATCGCGGCCAGTATAGCGGTCGTCACCCCGGGTGCGAGGTAGCCGACCGCCGCTTTCGTATCGGGATCGTGCACCGAAACTCACACTGCGTCGATATCAATGCGCCATCACGGCGCACAGGGAACATCGCCGATCGGAAAAACCTGAGTTCTGCTTGGGTTTCGCCAGCTGGTATGTGACTTGCTTCACACAAGTCATTCTCATCCGTTGGAGGTCAGTCAGCATGGAATACAGCAAAGCGTACTTCGATTGCCTTACCGCCCTACGCCGCCAACTGCGCAAGGAACAGGATCTGACGATTCGTCTCGACGAGACCGATGCCATCCCCCGGATGCTGGTGGCCAGCTTGCGCTCCAGCGAGGCCGAGACCCGCGAGCTGGGCGAGCGGCTGGCCGCGCTCAGCGGCGTGCAACTGCCCGCTGAATTGCCGCGGCCGGCCCTGGAGATCCAGGAGTCAGGCTTCGTCAGCCGTGAATTCCTGGCGTCCGCCAATCGCTACGTCGGCCCGCTCCGCGGCTGACGTCCACGCGGGCGATACTCCTCCAGCGCGGCCCAGGAACTGGCCTCGGGACGATAACCGAAGGCGTCCTGGGCGGCGCGGATGTCCAGGGTGAAGGGGCTGTCCAGCAGCTCGGGCCAAGGCGACTCGTGGCGCGGGGTGCGTAGCCGGGCATAGAGATGGCGGGGATCCAGGGCCTTGGCCTCGGCCACGGGCGGCAACTCGAAGCGCCGCAGCAGGAAGTTGATGGCGTCCCAGCACACCAGCGGCTGGCCATCGCTGAGGTTGAACACCTTGCCAGTGGCCGTCGCCGGCTGCTCCAGCAATAGCGTCACCAGCGCCTGGCGCAGATTGGTCGCACTGGTGAAGTCCCACCGATTGAGGCCATTGCCGCGCCGCCAGAGCTGCTTGGCCCGGGCGCGTTCGAGCAGCCAACGCGCCCACTCCCGATCGGCCAGGCCCAGTACCTGGGCCGGACGCAGCACCGTCACCTGCGGACCGAACTCGCCGGCGGCCAGGGCCAGGCGTTCCAGTTGCAGGCGCCGCTGGGCCTCGCTGCCGCGCGGCTTGGCCGGTGCCTGGTCTTCCTTGAGCGCCTCGCCGCCTCTTTCGTAGACTCGGGCAGACGACACGTAGACGAATTGGGCGACCCGCTGCTGCAGGCAGGCCTCGATCAGCACATGGCCCTGGGCCAAGGCCGCGGCGGTCGGTACGCCGGCCACATCGGCGCAGTGGGCTATGGCGTCGATGTCGTCACACAGCGCCACCACCTGCTCGGGCTGGTCGAGCAAGGCCGGGCGATACTCGGCGCCACGCTCGACCAGGGCATCCAGGGTCGCGCCGGGACGGCCGTGTACGCGCACCAATTGGCCGCGGTCGAGCAGATCGCAGGCCAGGCCGGCACCGAGGGCTTCGCTGGCGCCCGTGATCAAGATACGCATGTTGCTGGGATTCCCTGAAAAGACCACGGTCGCGGCAGTGGCGACCGGTGGCGCAGTGTAACCAAAGCCCTGCGCCCGTGCCGCTAGTCGCGCACCAGCCACTCGCCCGCGCTCCGCTCCAGGTGCCGGGTCAGGGCCTGCAGAGGCGTACCGCCGTTACGCCAGTGATGCCAGAACAGCGGCACGTCCACCCAATGACCGGGCGCCAGATCCACCAGTGCCCCCCTCGCGCGGGCGGCGGCGCTCTGGATATCCGGCAGCAGGCCCCAGCCGATACCGTTCAGGGTCAGTTGCAAAAAGCCCTCGGCGGACGGACAGAGGTGGTAGTCGAACGGCTGGGTGACGCCAAGTTGTTCGAGGTAGCGGTGCTGCAAGCGATCGTCCGGGCCGAAGACTATGGCCGGCGCTCGTGCCAGAGCCTGTGCATCCGGCAACTCGGCGAGGTGTCGGGCACAGAAGGCGGGACTGGCCAGGGCACGATAGCGCATGGCGCCCAGGGCACTGACCCGGGCGCCGGCCAGGGGTTGGCCACTGGCGCACAGACAGGCCGCCACCTCGCCTGCGCGCATGCGGCGCAGCACCACGTCCTGGTCTTCCACCACCAGATCCAGCAGCACGGCCTGCTGCGTCACCCAAGGCCCCACCGCGGCGGCCCACCAGGTCGCCAGGCTGTCGGCATTGAGGGCAATGCGCAGCCGTTGCGGCGCGTCCTCGGCCAGACCGGGTACCTCGCTGCCCAGATCAGCCTCCAGCAGCCGCACCTGCTGGATATGACGCAGCAGGCGCAAACCCGGAGCGGTGGGCTGGGGCGGTGTCTCGCGAACCAGCACCGCCTGGCCGACCCGGGCCTCGAGCAACTTGATGCGCTGGGAGACCGCCGATTGCGATAGCCCCAGACGCCGCGCGGCGCGCTCGAAGCCGCCCTCTTCCACCACCACGGCCAGGGCTTCGAGCAATTTGTAGTCGATCATCGATTTAGCTAATGCTGCATTAGGAATATTGGTTTTTCTTATACCCGCAAACCCGGCAAGGTGGCAGCCACTCCACGACCACGGCACCTCTTCGCGTAATGAACAGCTACTTCACCGGCCTGCTGACCATGGCCAGTCTCATCATGGCGCTGGGCGCCCAGAACACCTACCTGCTGGCCCAGGGGCTGCGGCGCGAGCATCACCTGGCCATCGCCGCCTTCTGCCTGACCTGCGACGTGGTGCTGGTGGCCGCGGGCGTCCTGGGCCTGGCCGCGCTGATCCAGCACAGCCCGCTGCTGGTGGCTATCCTGCGCTGGGGTGGCGCGGCCTTCCTGCTCTGGTACGGCGTCCAGGCCCTGCGCCGGGCCTGGCGACCGGCGGCCCTGAGTAGCCTGGAAGCAGCCAATCCACGCAGTCGTCGCCAGGCCCTGCTCGCCGCCGCCGCGGTGTCCCTGCTCAATCCCCACGTCTATCTGGACACGGTGCTGCTGGTGGGCTCCCTGGGCAGCCAGCAGGCCGCGCCCCTGGCCTACGTGTTCGGCGCCGCCACCGCCTCCATGCTGTGGTTCTTCGGCCTCGCCCTGGGCGCTGCCTGGGCCGCGCCCTATCTGGCCCGCCCGACTGTCTGGCGATTGATCGATCTGCTGGTGGCGCTGGTGATGTTCGCCGTTGCCGGGCAACTGTTGGCCTCGGCCTAAATACTAGCCTTCGGCGGGTGGGCGCCCTAAGCTGCGGCTCTGCCCCTCTCGTCGAGACGTCCCATGCTCTTCGCCCGCTCGCTCCGCAGCCAGAGCCTGCTCCTGTTCGGCGGCAGTCTGCTGCTGATGCTGCTGATCGCCCTGGCCGGCTTCGCCCTGCTGTCCCGCGAGCTGCAGCGCTACCAGGCGCTGATCGAAGGCCCGCTGGAGCGGTTGGCGGAGATCGACGACACCCAGCTGATCTTCAAGATCCAGGTGCAGGAGTGGAAGAATTTCCTGCTGCGCGGCGGCGATCCGGAAACGGCCACGCGCTACTGGCAGGCCTTCCTGACCCGCGAGGCAGAGGTCGATCAGCGCCTGCAGCAACTGGTCGCCACGCTCGCCCCGGACCTGCAGCCGCGCGTTGCGGCCCTACGTGCCCAACATACTCGCCTGGGCGAGCGCTACCGCGCCGGGCAGGCGGCCTATCTCGCGCACGGCCGCAACCCGCAAGCGGGCGATGCCGAGGTCCGCGGTATCGACCGGGACACCGCCGACGCCTTCGCCGCGCTGGTCTACGAACTGCACGGACGCACCCAGGTCGAGATCGCCACCATCCGCGCCGAAGCCCAGCGCGACATCCTGCTGGGCGGCCTGGCGCTGCTACTCTGTGGCGTTGGCTTGCTGTTCCTCGGCGTGCGTCTGGTGGAACGCCGGCTGGTCGATACCCTGGTAGCCTGTGCCCGGCAACTGGACCTGCTGGCCCGCGGTCGCTTCGGCGAGCGCCTGGCCAACGGCCGGGATGACGAACTGAGCCGCCTGACCCACAGCACCAACCTCTTGCGCGACGCCGCCGTGCAGCATACTCATGACTTGCGCAACCAGGCATCCGAGCTCGGCGCCCTGAGCGCCCTGCTGGCCAGCCAATTGCTGACCGAGCCGGGCCAGCCGCCGCGCCCCCTCGAACCGCAGACGCTCAAGGACATCAGCCGACGGCTGACGGACGTCGCCCGGGATCTGCAGGACGCCGCCAGCCAGCGGCAGGACTGAGCGCCAAACTATAAGGACGCCGGCACCTCGCGCCATTGCCCCGGCGCCAGGTCGTCCAGCGTCCAGGGACCGATACGGACCCGCACCAACCGCAGGGTGGGCAAACCAACGGCGGCCGTCATACGCCTTACCTGGCGATTGCGCCCTTCGCGGATGGTCAGCTCCACCCAGGCGGTGGGTACGCTCTTGCGAAAACGCACCGGTGGATCGCGCTCCCAGAGTACGGGTGGCTCGGCCAACAGCCGCGCCTCGGCCGGCAGGGTGGGGCCGTCGTTGAGCTCCACGCCCTGCCGCAGGCGCTGCAGTTGCTCTTCGGTAGGCGTGCCTTCGACCTGTGCCCAATAGGTCTTGGGCAGCTTGTGCTTGGGATCGGCGATGCGCGCCTGCAGCTGGCCATCGTTGGTCAGCAACAGCAGCCCTTCGCTATCACGGTCCAGGCGGCCGGCGGGATAGACCCCCGGAACCGCGACGAAGGCCTTGAGCGTCGCCCGGCCATCGGCGTCGGCGAACTGGGTGAGTACATCGAAGGGTTTGTTGAGCAGCAGGAGTCGCGGCTCGGGCGGCGGCGCCTTGGCCTGGCGGCGGGGCCGGGGGCCGGCAGCGGAACGAGGATTTCGCGGCATGGATAGCTAGGAGGTAAGCTGGGCCGTCCAGTCTAATCGTCCGAGGTCCCATGCGCATCTTTCGTCCGCTGTGGCTGATCCACCTCCTGACCTTGGCCGGTTGTGCCTCGTCGGCCTACGAAGGCCCGCGCTCCGACCACTTCGACGGTGAGCGCTTCTATAACCTGGCGCCACGCGAAGACAAGAGCCTCTGGACGCTGCTCAAGTGGCAGTTCACCCGGACCCGTCCGCAGTGGACCTGGCAGGACGGCCCGGCCGTGCCGACGCGTCCCCTACCGCGCGTCGAGGGTAGCGAGCTGCGGGTGACCTTCGTCAACCACGCCACCCTGCTGATCCAGCATGAGGGTCTCAACATCCTCACCGATCCGGTATGGTCGGAGCGGGTCAGCCCCTTCACCTTCATTGGCCCGAAACGCTATCACGCCCCTGGCGTCGCCCTGGACGACCTGCCGCCGCTGGACCTGATCTTCGTCAGCCACAGCCACTACGATCATCTGGACCTGGCGACCCTGAGGCGCCTGGCCGAGCGCTCGCCGCTAACGCCAGTGGTGACGCCCCTGGGCAATGGCGAGCTGATTCGTCGCGAGACCGGCTTCGTCAGGGTCGAGGAGCTGGACTGGTGGCGGAGCGTGCCGCTCAAGGAAGGCCTAAGCCTACATCTGGTGCCAGGCCAGCACTGGTCGGCGCGCAGTCGCTTCGATACCAATCGCCGGCTCTGGGGTGGCTTCGTCCTGGAGGCACCGGCGGGACCGATCTATTTCGCCGGCGATACCGGTTGGGGGCCGCATTTCGCCCAGATCCGCGAGCGCCTGGGCGCGCCGCGCTTTGCTGCTATACCTATCGGTGCCTACGAACCGCGCTGGTTCATGAAGGACAGCCATCTCAACCCGGACGATGCCGTGCGCGCCCATCAGGTATTGGCAGCCGGTAGCAGCCTCGGCATCCACTTCGGCACCTTTCCGCTCAGCGATGAAGAGCAGTTCGCGCCACCCCGCGACCTGGCACAGGCGCGTGCGCTGCATGGTCTGGCGGATGCGGACTTTCGCACGCCGGTGCCGGGCGAAGTCTGGTCGGTACCCTGAGCGGCTACTCCACCAATCCCTTGTCCCAGAGGCGCACCAGCTCACTGGGCGCACGATCTTCAGGGATCAGCAGGGTCAACTCGTCTTCCTGCTCGGTGGGCTGCGGGCGGAAGCGCAGCTCCACCTTGAAATAGCGCTGATCACCCCGCCCGACCTGGGTCGGCTCGCCGGATTCCGGCAGGCAGCGTTCCAGCACCGAACAGATCCGCCCGCGTTGGGCGCTGTCGTACTGGCCGAATTCGATCTCCCGCGGCTTGCTCAGCGCATGCAGGGGGGCGAAGCCACCCTGTCGCGAGAGTCGCACCACGGTGTCCTTGCCCAGCGGGGGTAATTCGCGCATCGCCGTGCTCCTTTAACTCAGGGTAACGCCCACACCGGCCCAGGCTTCTTCGACGGCTCGTACCTCTGCCGACTCCGCTCCGAAGCGCCGACCGGCATTGGACACCGTCAACCGGGCAAAGGCGGGGAAGTCCGCATCGTTGGCCAGGCGGCTATCACAGAGGGTGTCGTACCAGATCGGCCCGGCCTTTTCCCAGGCATAGCCGCCCAGGGCCACCGCCGCCAGATAAAAGGCCCGGTTGGGAATGCCCGAATTGAGATGGACGCCGCCGTTGTCTTCACGGGTCTCTATGTAGTCGCGCATATGGCCGGGCTGGGGGTCCTTGCCCAGGGTGGGATCGTCGTAGGCCGTACCGGGCTCGGCCATGGACCTCAGGCCCTTGCCCTGGATACGCTCGGTGAGCAACCCGGCGCCGATGATCCAGTCCGCCTCGGCGGCGGTCTGCTTCAGCTGGTACTGCTTGACCAGGATGCCGAAGACATCGGACACCGATTCGTTCAGTGCGCCGGACTGATTGAAGTACACCAATCCCGCCTCGCTCTCGGTGACGCCATGCGCCAATTCATGGGCGATGACGTCCAGGGCGATGGTGAAACGATTGAAGATCTCGCCGTCGCCATCGCCGAACACCATCTGCTCGCCGTTCCAGAAGGCGTTCTGGTACTCCTGGCCGTAATGGACGGTACCGGCGAGCGGCAGGCCCTGGCCATCGATGGAATTGCGGCCGAAGACTTCGTAGAAGAAGGCGAAGGTGGCGCCAAGGTAGTCGTAGGCCTCGTCCACCGCCACATCGCTGACCGCCGCCTGCCCTTCCTGGCGCACCAGTCGCCCCGGCAGCTGCATGGCGTTACCGGCGTCGAAGATGCTGCGTTGCGGACTGGCATCATCGGTACGCGGCAGCGGCCCGACCGGTGCCTGGCGCACCCCCGGCCGACCGGGATTGTGCAACAGGCTCTGCACATGGCTCAGCGTGGTCAGGGCGCAGGAACGCTGGTGTTCGTCGCCATGATCGATGATGCGGCCCAGAATGTAGGGAGGAATGACTCCCTGGATGGTGCCTTGGTTGCGAGACATGCGCGCCCTCCTCCTCTGGGGGACAGGGTCCCCGATCACCGCAGCGTGCGGCCTCTGTTTTCTTGGACCGCAAAACAACCAGACGACTCCCGCCTCTTCACCCCGGCGCCGGCTTCTGGTACAAAGCACCCCACGCGGGCGTCGTATAATGGCATTACCTGAGCTTCCCAAGCTCATGACGAGGGTTCGATTCCCTTCGCCCGCTCCAGATTTCATGCGGCTTTCAGCGGGTGAAAGCCGGTCGCCAGGCAAGCTGGTGACAGTTTTGGTGACAGTTGGCATCCAGCGCTGCACCCTTCTCTACATCCCCTCCTCCCTACTAATAGCCCCTTTTTAGTGCCGGGCCAGGGGTTGGCGTTACCGCCGTTACCCGCCTCTCGAAAATCTTTGTACGCCTTGGCGTAGCTGGCTTTCAGCCGTTCGTCGTGGCTGTTCCCTGACCGTTATCCAAGGTTCTGTAGTAACAAAATAGACTGTTACTCAAGATTCCTCAGAACCCCTCTGGCAAGCGGCTTCGCATCTGCAGAACGGTCGCGGGAACGCTGACGGAACGGCTCGGCGGCGAGGTCTAGAAGCCAGGCCAGACGCGGCCTGCAGCCCAAATCGACGCGGCATCGGAACGCCGGTAACGGCGTGCGTAACCCCTACCCCTATCCCGACAAGATCCTCAGGCATAGAAAAGCCCCTGACAGCCCGACGCTGTCAGGGGCTTTTGCATTACGGCTCAGGCGGCGGCGATGCGCTCGACCGCCGGCTGCTCGGCCTGTTCGGCCTGCCACTGGTCGTAGGCAGCCTGCATCGACAGCCAGAAACGCGCGGTGGACAGACCGGCACGCTCCAGGCGCACAGCGAGCTCGGCGCGGATCGGCTTGCGGCCGTGTACCACGCCGGACAGGTAGACGCGGCTGAAATGCAACCGGCGGGCGGCCTCGGCGATCTTGATCGGGGTTTCCTCGAGCACCGTCTGCAGAACGGCGCCGGGATGCGGGTGGTTGTGCATGGCCATGAGCCTCCTAGTGGTAGGCGAGATAGTCGAGCCATTCGGTGTCGGCGCCGTCGAAGCGAAAGATCACCCGTCAGTTGCCACTGATGGACAGTGACCAATAGCCGGCCAGGTTGCCCTTGAGCGGATGCAGGCGAAACTCAGGCATGTCGATCTCTTCAGGCGTCGCGGCCTGATCCAGTATCCCCAGCACCAGGCTTAGCCGCTTCGCATGGGCCGCCTGTATGCCCCGGTACTGCCGGTCTCGAAGACGGCTTTCCGGCCCTTGTGCTTGAAGGTCTCAGCCGTCGGCAAGGTGTAATCCTTTGGATTACACCCGGAACTACCCCTCGTGCTGCTGCTTGTCCCCCTCAGACCTACAACCCCCGCGCGTTGTCGCGCTGTGGCTGTCGTTCGACCATGCCTGAAACCTTCGCCCCGATGCCGCGAGACCACCGGCACGGTCGATCCCACCCCTTTCCCCGGCCCGTTCTCCCATCCGAACCGGCCGCGACCCGAGGAGCTGCGCTGATGACCACCGTCCTGCGTACCCAGCAAGGCGACACCCTGGATCTCGTTTGCCTGCGGCACTACGGCTACACCCGCGGCGTCACCGAGGCCGCCCTCGACTACAACCCAGGCCTGGCCGAGCTCGGCCCGGTCCTGCCCATCGGCACCCCCGTCACCCTGCCAGACGTCCCCACCACGGCCACCGCCGGCACCGCCGTGCAACAGCCGGTGAACCTCTGGGATTGATCCCATGCGCGAGAAACCCGACATGCCCGACCGTCCCGATACCTGGGCCTTCCTGATCGCCTGGTTCCAGGACCACTGGCCTTCCTTCTATGCCGGCCTGATCGGCACGGGCGTCGCGGCCCTGCGCGTCGCCTACGGCGGCGGTACCTGGCGCCAGATGCTGCTGGAGGCGCCGCTGTGCGGCCTGATCACCGTCAGCGCCTGCGGCGGCTTCGAACTGTTCAGCCTGTCCAGCACCACGGCGCCCTTCTTCGGCGGGGTCATCGGCCTGCTCGGCGTCGAAGGCGTGCGCAAGCTGGCCGATCGCTATCTCGACCGCAAGGTGGATCTGCAATGAGTGCGGCCCCGTCACTGCGCCAGGGCGACCAGGGCCCGGCGGTGCAAGCCCTGCAGCAGGCCTTGGCCACCCAGGGTTTCGCGCTCGTCGAAAGCGGCACCTTCGACACGACGACCCTGGCCGCCGTCCAGGCTTTCCAGCGGCGGGCCGGCCTGCCGGCGGACGGTCTCGCCGGTCCGCGCACCCTGGCCGCGCTGGGTGCAGCTGCGGATCACCGCCAGTTGGCCCGCGCCGATCTGCAGAACGCCGCCACCACCCTGGCCGTCCCCCTGGCAGCCGTCCAGGCGGTCACCGAGGTCGAATCCCGTGGCAGCGGCTTCCTGGAAGACGGCCGCCCGGTGATCCTTTTCGAACGTCATGTCTTCTATGCCCGCCTGGTGGAGCGTCGCGGTCGTGCCACGGCCGAATTGCTGGCCCGGGACTATCCCAACCTGGTCAATCCGCAACCGGGGGGCTATGGCAACGGCACCAGCGAATGGCAACGGCTCACCCTGGCGCGCCAGCTCGACGAGAACCTGGCGCTGGAATCAGCCAGTTGGGGCCTGTTCCAGATCATGGGTTACCACTGGCAGACCCTGGACTATGCCGACATTCAGGACTTCGTCGCCCGGATGACGAGCGGCGCGGCCGCGCAGTTGGAGGCCTTCGTGCGCTTCCTGCGCGCCCAGCCGGGGCTGCTGCAGGCTCTGCGCACCGGCAAATGGGCGGACTTCGCCCGCGGCTACAACGGCCCCGGCTATGCCCGCAATCTCTACGACATCAAGCTGGCGCGCGCCTTCGCCCGCTACCAAGCGGAGTCCGCTCGATGAGCCACGACCCGCAGCGCCCCGCCTACGACGGCGACGTCTTCGTCCTGCCGGCCGGTGCTTCCCTGGAAGACGCCGAACGTCTGGCCGAGACCATCCAGCGCGCCAGCCCCGGGGTCAAGGCCATCGTGGTGGTCGGCGATCCCCGCCACCTGGACCGCGCGGCGCTCGGCCACGCCGGCTGGCAGGCGCTATGAACCTGCTGGCGGCACGCCTGCTCGGCGCCCTGGCGCTGCTGGTCGGCTGCGTCCTGCTCGGCCTGTTGCTGCATGCCCAGCAATTGCGCCTGCAACTGGTCGGCGCCGAACGCGACAGCGCCCGCCAGGCCGCCGGCACGGCCCAGACCGAACTGCGCCAACTGCAGCAGGTGCTGGACCAGCAGCGCGCCGCCCAGCAGCAACTCCAGACCACCCAACACGACCTGCGCCGCGAACTGGATCTTCGCCGACGCCGGTTGCAGGAGCTCGAAGATGAAAACCGCGATCTCAAGGCCTGGGCTGCTCAGCCTCTGCCTGCTGCAGCTCGCCGGCTGCGCCAGCGCCCCCCCCTCGACGGTGCCAGCGCTTACCGTGACTGGCTGTCCCCTGGTGACGCCCTGCCAACTGCCGGCCACGGCGCCGCGCAGTAACGGCGAGTTGCTCGCCGACGCCGATACCCTCGAGGCGGCGTGGGCCGACTGCGCCGCCCAGGTCGACCAGATCTACACCCTGCAGCAGGCCCAGCATGAACAAACCCGCTAGTCTTCGCGCCCAGTTGCTCGCCAGCATCCCGGAACTGCACGACAACCCCAACCGCCTAGCCCTCACCGTCACCCAGGGCCGACTGCACTGCACCGGCGCCACCAGTCTGTCCTGGGAATACGCCTACCAGTTGCGCCTGACCCTGACCGACTTCGCCGGCGATGTCGACCTGGTGCTCCTGGCCTTGCTGCTCTGGGTCCGGGAGAACCAGTCCGACCTGCTGGTCAGTCTCGACCAGGCCGCCCAGGGCATCGGCTTCGAGATGACGGCGAGCGGCCTGACCCTGCTGCTGCCGCTCACCGAAAGAGTCGTGACCCAGCGCCAGGCGGACGGCTCCTACCAGCTGAGCCGCCCCGCCGAGCCGCACTACAGCCCCTACCTGGACGCCGGCACCTGGCAGCTCGCCACGGCCGACGGAGCCTTGAGCGAATGGCAGTCCAGCGCGGCTGGCGACGCCGTGGCGCTGGCCATGCCGCATCCGAGGCGTAGTCAGGCCTGAGGGTGATAGCTGCTGGGGTGGCGACATTCGTCACCCTTGCTTGTCGACCCGGCCACCACAACCCGGGCCTGCTGCACCCAGTCCGGGAGCCCGCCATGCTGGCTGGTACCGAGAGCTTGCAGACAATCTCGCCAAGCCACGCCCGCTGATCCACCGGCAGACCACCGAACGTGGCGGCCGCTTGCCTGGAACAATCCGCCATGGTCGACACCTTCAGTCCCATAGATCTCAGCCAGTTGCCAGCGCCGACCATCATCGAGGCGCTGGACTACGAATCCCTGCTCGCCGAACGCAAGACGCGTCTGATCGGCCTCTATCCCGCTGCCGAGCAGGCGGCCATCCGTACTCGCCTGGCGCTGGAATCCGATCCGGTGACCAAGATCCTGCAGGAGAATGCCTATCGCGAACTCATCCTGCGCCAACGCGTCAACGACGCCACCCGCGGCGTGATGCTGGCCTTCGCCCGCGGCAGCGACCTGGACCAGCTCGGCGCCAACTTCGGCGTGACCCGGCTACTGCTGCAGGCCGCCAATCCCAATGCCATCCCGCCCAGCGCCGCCGTCTACGAATCCGACGACGATTTCCGCGCCCGTATCCAGCTCTCGCCCGAGGGCTACACCACCGCCGGCAGCCAGGGCAGCTACGTCTTCCACGGGCTGTCGGCCGATGGCGACGTGCGCGACATCCAGGCCATCAGCACGGCGCCGACCCAGGTGACCGTCTACGTGCTGTCGCGACGGCCTTCGGGCCAGGCCTCGCCAGCGCTGCTGGCCAAGGTGAGCACCGCCCTGAATGCCGAGAAGGTCCGCCCGCTGACCGACAAGGTAACGGTCCTGGCTGCCAATATCGTCGACTATCAGGTCGAGGCCGAACTGACCCTCTATGACGGCCCCGACGCCAAGGTGGTGCTCGACGCCGCCTACAAGGCGGTGGAGGACTACGCCGCCAGCGTGAAGAAGATCGGCTACGACGTGGCCATCTCCGGCCTCTACCAGGCCCTGCATGGCGCCGGCGTCCAATCGGTGAAGCTCAAGCGGCCCGCGGCCAGCCTGGTCCTCGGCAACGGCGAGGCCAGCAACCTGACCGGGGTGACCCTCAGCGTGGCGGGGGCGACCGATGCGTGACCTGCTGCCACCCAACAGCACGCATCTGGAACGGCGCCTGGCCCAGGTCGGTAGCGCCATCAGTGACGTGCCGGTACCCACCCGTTCGGTCTGGAACCCGGACACCGCTCCGGCCGAGCAGTTGCCCTGGCTGGCCTGGGCATTGTCGGTGGACGCCTGGGATCCGCTTTGGAGCGAGAACCAGAAGCGCCAGACCATCCGTGCCAGCCTCCAGGTCCACCGCAGCAAGGGCACCTTCGGCGCCATCAAGGACGCCCTGGCCGCCCTGGGTTATCCCCTGCGCGTCCAGGAATGGTACCAGCAGACGCCGCCCGGCCAGCCCGGCACCTTCCGCCTGCTGATCGAAGTCGATCAGGTCGGCGTGCCTAACAGCAGCGCCGAACGCTTCCTGGCCGTGGTCGAGGCCGCCAAGAACCTCAGATCGCACCTGGACACCATCGAACTGCACGTGGCCAGCCGGAATCGGCGGTATCGCGCGGCCGTGACCATGGCGGGGTTCGAGCTGACGCTCCGCCCTTCCGATCTCCAATACGCCGTCCTGGAGCCTGGCTTCGTCGAGGCTGAATTCGGGCTGCACCAACTCACCAACGTGGACCTGGTCCAGGCGCTGGAACTGAAAAATGGCTGACTTGACCCTACCCGAGGTAATCACCCGCTTCCGGGAGAATGAGGCGCGCATTGCCGATTTCGTCAACGGCAATGCCGCGGGCTACTACACCACCACAGATGGCAAAAAGGTGGAGACGGTACCCGGTGTGGCCTCGCGCCTAGCATCGGCCATTGCGGCGGCCAGTGCCACAGCCGAGACCCTCAAGGGCACAGGCGGCGCGAAGCTGGTCGGGTACGGCGCGACCACGATCGATGCCGCTCTGACCGCCCAGGCGAAGGGGATCGCGGACAACGCCACGGCCATCGCCGACCTGGATACCGGCAAGCTCGCCAAAGGCGGCGGCACCATGACCGGCGCGCTCAAGCTGGCAGGAGACCCGACCGACCCTCTCCACGCGATCAGTAAGGGCTGGGCGGACGGCACCTATTGGAAGCCGGGTATCGGTGACGTCCTCGCCACTTGCCGCGGCGCGCCTGATGCGAACTGGATTCCTGAGGGCGCGAATTACTTGCAGGCGAGCTACCCGGACCTTTTCGCCAAGGTCGGTCTGCTCAACTATGACGGCGCAGGCTCCGCATTTGCTAAGGGAGCGGCATTTTCAAACGCTAATCCTCTGAATGTATTCGGCAAGGACGGCGTGCTCATGAGCACCGATACCGACCCGAACGGGGAGGTTTTCTATCTGCTGCGCAGCACGGACGGAGGGCTCTCATTCGCGCCCTTCCAATCGCCTACGGCTCGAATTACCTCCATCGGAACCGATGGCGCAGGGCTCTGGATTGCTGGCTCGACTGTAGGTCGCGTGCTGCGCAGCACTGATAACGGCTTGACCTGGACTGTTATCAACACCGGATCGGGTAATGACATCACTGGAATGGTGACGGATAAAAAAGGCTGCTGGATTGCGGTCACTTCGGGCGCGTGGGTTATGCGTTCGGACGATAGCGGCTTGACCTGGAAAAAGGTCGCGCTCCCTCTCACTTACGCCGCAAATATGCTTGCAACAAACGGCGCAGGGAAGTGGATTGGCATAGGCCCGGTCTCGAACACCATCTATTCCTCCGTGGATAACGGGCTGACCTGGACGACATACACCCTCACATATGCGAGCGAAAATGTTTCGTGGTCCGGCGTTACATACGGTCGGGGAGTGTTTGGCCTGGTCGGCGCGCAACAGACGAATTATGGAAATTATATGCCTTTCGGTTTTTCCCTAGACGGGTTTAACTGGAAGCTCGGCGCGGGCAGCAACTACTCTAATTATCAAGCTTGGTCTATCGCCATCGGCAAGGATGGCACTTATGCCGTTTGCGGCTATACAGGCGGCGCACTTCGCGGCGTCGTGTCGCTAGACTCCAAGGGCGCGATTACCTGGACCGGCCTTTTGGGGATGGGGGTTTCTGGCTGGCCAGTTAGCATGGCCACGGACGGCCTGGGGTTGTGGGTCGCTTTTAACACCAGCGATCGATTCCTTTACCGCGCCCAACCACTCTACGACGTTAAAACCTTATTCCAGGTCCCCAAGGCAGGGGTCCAGCCGGCCCCTTACGCCAACTTCATTAAGGCCAAATAACCATGGACACCATCACCCTCTATCAATGGGGCGCCGATGGCGTCCTGGTTGGCTCCTTCCTGGCCGATCCCATGGCCGGCATCCCCGAGCGCAGCACGCCGACGGCGCCAGCCAAGCTCACGGCCGGTCAGGTGGCCGTCTGGAATGGCCAGGGCTGGACCGCTGCCGACAAAGCGCCGGTGCCGGCGCTGCCGGCCGTCACGGCTGACCAGGTCGACGCCGAGCGGGACCGTCGCGTCGGGTTGGGCTTCGAGTTCCAGGGCAAGCGCTATCAGACCCGCGAGGCTGGTGACCGGGAGAACATCCTCGGCGCCATGAACAGCGCCCTGGCGGCAATCATGGCCGGCGCCAAGGCAGGTGACCTACGTTGGGCCGATCCACAGACGGACTTCGTTTGGATCGCCAGCGACAACCAGCGCGTGCCCATGGATGCCCAGACCACCCTGGCGTTCGGCCAAGCCGCCACGGTACGCAAGAGCCAACTGGTCCTTGCCGGTAGCGCGCTCAAGGCCATGATGCCTACCCCTCAGGACTTCGCTGCTGATCGGTGGTGGCCCGCATGAAGCCAGCAACCTTCGCCAAGGCATCTGAAGGTCAACTACTCCCGAACTGGTACTCCGTCCGCTGCCCGAGCGGCCCGTCTCCTCTCGACATCGGCCCTCTCATCTCTGCAAAGGTAGCCTGAGCATGGACTTCCACACGATCCACACCTACTACGGTCTCAAGCGCCTGGCCCAGGCCGAGGCCAGCGGCGTCGCCATCAACTTGAGCCACGCCGCGGTGGGCGATGGCAATGGCAACCCCGTCACCCCGGCCGAGGGCATGACCCAGCTGGTTCGCGAGCGCTATCGCACTACCATCAACCGCGTCTACCAGGACCCGGACGAGCCCCGCGGCTTTATCGCCGAGGTCATCATTCCGGCGGCTAAGGGTGGCTTTACCCTGCGCGAAGTCGGTCTCTACGATGATCAGGGCAGCCTGTTCGTGATCGGCAACCTGCCGGACACCTACAAACCGCTCCCCGGCGAAGGCGCCTATTCAGATGCCGTGCTGCGAGTGCAATTTCTCGCCGCCAACACCTCCTTCATCACCCTCAACGTGGACCCCAATCTGGCGGTGGCCAGCCACACCTGGGTGCTCAATACCTTCGCCAAGGCCTTGATCATCCCCGGCGGTACAGCCCGCCAGGTACTGGCCAAGACCAGCAACACCGACGGCGATTACGCCTGGACCGATCCCACCGAGGCCAAGGTCACCGTTCGCTCCATCGAGGAGATCCAGACGCTGGCGGCCGACCAGACGGTGGTCAGCCTGGCCAAGACCACCACCGTGGGTCTGGCGGTCTATATCGCCGGCGCGCGGCTACGGGCCGGGGAAGAATGGAAGGCCATCAGCACCACCACGCTCAGGCTGAGTAGCAGCTACCCGGCAGGCACCAAGATCATCCTGGCGCAGAACGATCCGCTGGGGACCTTCTTCGATCCGCTGCTGCGCGCCCAGAACCTGGCCGACGTACCGGACAAGGCCCAGGCCCGCGCCAATCTCGAGCTCTACAGCAAGAGCGAGGTGGAAGGCCTGATTCCCCGGGTACCGGCAGGCACCGTGGTCTACTTCGCTGGCACCACCGCGCCGACCGGTTGGTTCAAAGCCAATGGCGCGGCCATTTCCCGCACTGCCTACGCCGAACTCTTCGCCGCCTTGGGCACCTTCCATGGTGCGGGCGATGGCTTCACCACCTTCAACCTGCCGGATCTGCGCGGTGAATTCATCCGCAGCCTCGACGACGGCCGTGGGGTCGACAAGGGCCGTGGCCTGGGTACCGCCCAGGGCAGCCAGAACCAGGAGCACAGCCACGCCGGCCGCACCGCCACGGCCGGTGCCCACTCCCACTCCTATATGAACACCGACACCTTCGAGACCAGCACCAGTGGCCTGTCGGGCGGTAACAACTTCACCGACCGCGACAGCTACTACAGCACCAGCACCAACGGCGACCACAGCCACGCCCTGACCATCGACCCTAGCGGTGGCAGCGAAGCCCGGCCACGCAACGTCGCCCTGCTGGCCATCATCAAGTACTGAAGGAGTGCCCATGGACAAGCTCGTCTATCAGCTCGACCACGCCGGCTTCTACCTGGGCGAGACCGTCGCCGACGCCTCGCCGCTCGATCCCGGCGTCTATCTACTGCCGGCGCGCTGCGTGGAAACGCCGCCGCCTGCCACCTGGGAGGACAGCCAGTGGCCGCGCTGGGACGGCAGCGCCTGGCGCCTGGTCAATCGTCCCAGGGCCTTCGCGGCCGAGGACCCGGTCGACAAGCTCAAGGCCTTCCTGGCCGCCAATCCGGACGTGGCGCGGCTGATCGGCACCGCCTGAACTTGTCGGCCGCGCGCCGACAACGCCCGTCGGCTGCAGGGCGACCGGGCGAGCGCCATGCTGGCGGCATGAACGAATTCGCTGCGCTTTCCCGCCTCCTCGAGAACCTGATCCGCCTCGGTACCATCGCCGCGGTGGACCACGGCAGTCTCACCGAACCCCGCCCCGCCCGCGTGCGCGTGCAGAGCGGCGAACTGCTGACCGGCTGGCTGCCCTGGCTGACCCTGCGCGCCGGCAGCAGCCGCGAGTGGGACCCGCCGACCCTCGGCGAGCAGGTCGTGCTGCTCAGCCCCAGCGGCCAGACCACCCAGGGCATCGTCCTCTGCGGCCTGTTCAGCCAGCTGCTGCCGGCCAATGGCGACCGCGCCGACCTGCACAGACGCAGCTACCCCGACGGCGCCGTGATCGAGTACGACAGCCAGGCCCATCGCCTGAGCGCGGTGTTGCCTGAGGGTGGCGTCACCCAGCTGACCAGTACCGGGGGCATCACCATCGTCGGCCCCATCACCCACCAGGGCGACTATACCCAGACCGGCAACCAGCAGGTCACCGGCCAGGTCACCGTCAGCCAGGACGTGGTGGCGGCCGGCATCAGCCTGGTCAAGCACAAGCACGGCGGCGTCCAAAGCGGCGGCAGCCAGACAGGAGCACCCGCATGAATCGCAACACCGGCCAGGCCCTGGGCGACCTCGAGCACCTGCAGCAATCGGTCACCGACATCCTCACCACGCCCATCGGCAGCCGCCTGATGCGGCGCGACTACGGTTGCGACCTGTTCCGCCTGCTCGACCAGCCGCTCAACGGGGCCCTCGGCCTGCAGGCCAAGGCCGTCGCGGTGATCGCGCTACTGCGCTGGGAGCCACGCCTCAACCTCACCCATATCGATCTGGTCCAGGGCGAGCGTCCCGGCCAGGCCTTCATCGAGCTGGAGGGCTACAGCACCGTCAACGACGCGGCCGTCAGCCTGCGCGCCCCGCTGGTTCTGGGGGGCCTGTCATGACCACCTTCACCCCCATCGATCTGAGCCAGCTGCCGGCGCCGAGCGTGGTGGAGCCGCTGGACTTCGAAAGCCTGTTGCAGGCGCGCAAGGAGCAGCTGGTCAGTCTCTGGCCCACGGCCGAGCAAGCCGCCCTGCGTGCCCGCCTGGCACTAGAGTCCGAGCCGCTAACCAAGCTGCTCGAGGAAAACACCTATCGCGAATTGCTGCTGCGCCAGCGGGTCAACGAGGCGGCGCTGGGCACCATGCTGGCCAAGGCTCGCGGTAGCGACTTGGAACAGATCGCCGCCGGCGTGAATCTCACTCGCCTGGTGGTCACCGCCGCCAACCCCGACGCCGTACCGCCCACCGCGGCCGTGCTGGAGACGGACGATGCCCTGCGCGAGCGGGTGCAAATGGCCTGGGAGGGCCTCAGCGTGGCCGGGCCGCGCAACGCCTACATCCTGCATGCGCGCAACGCCAGCGGTAAGGTCGCTGATGCCAGCGCCACCAGTCCCAGCCCGGCAGTGGTGACCGTCACCGTGCAGAGCCTGGAGGGCGACGGCAGCGCCTCGGCCGAGTTGCTGGCCACCGTCAGCCAGGCCCTCAACGACGAGGACGTGCGCCCGGTGGGCGATCGCCTGATCGTACAATCGGCGCAGATCCTCACCTACCAGGTCAAGGCCGTGCTGCACCTGGCCAACACCGGTGCCGAGGGCGAAGTCATCCTGGCCACCGCCCGGCAGCAGCTGGCCGCCTACGTCAACCAGCGGCGTCGCCTCGGCGTGCGGGTGTCGCGCTCCGGCATCGATGCCGCGCTGCACGTCGCCGGCGTGGCCTGGGTCGAGCTCAAGGACTGGCAGGATCTGACGCCGACCGAAGCCCAGGCGGCCTATTGCACCGCCAGCACGGTCACCCTGGGCGAATGACCATGAAGACGTTGCTGCCGCCCAACAGTACCCCGCTGGAACGCCTAGCCGCCGAGGCGCTGGCCGGCATCGGCGAGGTGCCCGTCCCGCTGCGCGACCTGGCCGACCCCGACCGTTGCCCCGAAGAATTGTTGCCCTACCTGGCCTGGGCCCGCTCGGTGGATCGCTGGGATAGCGGCTGGAGCGAGGCCACCAAGCGCCAGGTCATCAAGTCGGCGTACTTCGTTCACGCACACAAGGGCACCATCGGCGCACTGCGCAGGGTGGTGGAGCCCCTGGGCTATCTGATCCGCATCCACGAGTGGTGGCAGGAGAGCCCGACCGGCATCCCGGGCACCTTCCGCCTGGACGTCGGGGTACTCGACAGCGGCATCACCGAGACCATGTACGAGGCCATGAGCCTGCTGATCGACGACGCCCGCCCGATCGGCCGGCATCTGATCGGTTTGGCCATCAGCCTGGAAACCCGTGGTACCGCAGGTGTCGGCCTCGCGACCTACCAGGGCGAGATCCTCAGCGTCTACGCCTACCAGCCCGACGCCATCGTCGTCAGCGGCCAAGCCCTGCTCGGCGCCGGCAGCACCCACACCCTCGACACCCTGAGCATCTATCCATGAGCCAGACCTACTACGCTATCCTCACGGCCATCGGCGAGGCCAAGCTGGCCAACGCCGCGGCGCTCAACACCACCCTGAAGATCGCCAAGATGGCGGTCGGCGATGGCGGTGGCGCCGTGCCTACGCCCACACGCACCCAGACGGTCCTGGTCGGCGAGTGGTATCGCGCCGGCCTCAACACCCTGAGCGTCGATCCGAGCAACACCAGCCAGATCATCGCCGAACTGGTCATCCCAGAGGCCACCGGCGGCAACTGGATCCGCGAAATGGGCCTGTACGACATCGACGGCAACCTGATCGCCGTGGCCAATACCCCACCCAGCTACAAGCCACAATTGGCCGAGGGCTCCGGCCGGACCCAGGTGCTGCGCATGATCCTGGTGGTCAGCAGCACCAGTGCCGTGGAGCTCAAGATCGATCCCAGCGTGATCCTGGCCACTCGGCAATACGTCGACACGGCCACCCAACAGGCGAGCGAGACCGTTCGGGGGACAGCCAAGGTCGCGACGGAGGTGGACATCTCCGCGGCGACCGATGACACCCGCTTCATCACATCCAAAAAACTTGCCGGCTGGTGGGGCGCGGCGATGAAGCAAGCCAGCGAAATCACTTTCGGCTGGACCATGCTGGCTACACAAGAGCAAGTGTCTGCCGGTACCAATGATGCCACCACCGTGACGCCGAAGAAGCTTGCCTCCTGGTGGACCTCGGTGATGAAACAGGCCACCGAGAGCATCCTCGGCTGGGCCAAGCTAGCTACTCAGGCCCAGGTCAACGCCGGCACCGACGACGCCACCATCGTGACCCCTATGAAGCTCCGGGCAGGCTTCTCCGTCAGCTTCGGCTACGTGGGTTACATCGCCCTCCCGGCCTGGCTCGGTGGCTTCATCCTCCAGTGGGGCTCAACCGTTGCCAGCAATATCACCTCACTGACCGTGACCTATCCCGTTGCCTATCCCAACGCCTGCTATGGCGTATGGCAGTGCATCTACAACGACACCGTGGGCTCGACCGACTCTGTGCGTCGTACCACCTCCGGGGCGCCACTCACCACCGCTACTTTTCGAGTGACCAATGCCGACGGCGGAAGCTCGGTCGGCTGGCTCAGCATCGGCCGATAGGAGACCTATATGAAATTCTTCGCATCCCAATCCACGGGCGGCCTTTATCTCAGCGCGCTGCACTCGAAGATTCCCGGCGACGCTATCGAAATCAGTCAGGAGCAGTACGAAACCTTCAAGGGACAATCCATCGACTGGAGCGACTCGGGCATGCCGAGTCTTTACGATCCTCAACAGGACAAGACCGTGATCCGTGCCACCATCGCCGGCGCCTGCAATGCCACAATCCTGGAGGGCTTCATCTCCGCGGCCCTTGGCGCCGAGCACCGCTACCCTGCCAAACTCACCGACCAGAGCAACCTGCAGGCCTCTGTCTTGGAATCCCTTTTCCCCGGCCTGGCCGACGACTGGACAACCCCCTTCTGGTGCCAGGACGCCACCGGCACCTGGGCCTACCGGCCTCATACCGCCGCCCAGATCCAGCAGGTAGGTACAGACGGCAAGAACGCCATCAATGCCTGCATCGCTCACAAGATCAAGCTGGAAGAGCAGCTCGCCAATGCCGAGACCCTCGCCGAGATCGAGGCTATTACCTGGGCGGCGCCGCAGTGATCCACCTGGCCCTGTACAAGGCGCCGGGCGACACCTACGACCGTTTCATCCGCGCCTGGACACGCAGCCCCTACTCACATTGCGAGCTGGTGCTGCCGGACGGTCGCTTTGTCACCAGCTCGCCCCGAGACGGCGGCGTGCGCGCCAAGGTGATCGACCAAGATCCAGCGGTCTGGGACTTCCTGCCCCTGCCCTGGCTCCAGCCGGCCCACGTCGAGCAGCTGCTCGAGCAGGAAGCCGGCGCCGGCTACGACTGGCTCGGCATCCTCGGCAGCCAGATCCTGCCGGCCGGCATCCAGAGTCGGTCCCGCTGGTTCTGCTCGGAGTTCTGCGCCCAGGCCCTCGGCCTGGAGCAGCCCCAGCGCTACAGCCCAGGTCAGTTGGCCGAGGCCATCCGCTGGGTCTCCAATCTAAGCCCCATCTTGTAGCGCTCCCCACCACAACCCCCGCCCCATGACCAGGCTGCCCGGGTCCGCCAGCCTGTGCAGCGTCATCCTTTCCTGGCACTTTTCCCACCATGGCCGCTCCCGCACTACCTCGCGATCCGTCCCGTTCTGGGCGTCACCCTTCCCGACTTCGCTCCAGCCGCATTCCGGAACATCGAGCGCGCACTCCCGGCGCCTCCCGCCCGCCCCATCCTCGCGGAGTCCACCCATGATCGATCTCTCGCAACTCCCCTCACCCACCGTCGTCGAGCCCCTCGACTTCGAGACGCTCCTGGCCCAGCGCAAGGCGCGTCTGCTCGCCCTCTGGCCGGTGGCGGAGCAGGAGGCGCTGGCCGCCCGGCTGGCCCTGGAATCCGAGCCGCTGACCAAGCTGCTCGAGGAAAACACCTATCGCGAGTTGCTGCTGCGCCAGCGCATCAACGAGGGCGCCAAGGCGACGCTGCTAGCCTACGCCAGCGGTGCCGACCTGGAGAATCTGGCCGCCTGGTATGGCGTCACGCGGGCGCTGGTAACGCCGGCCGACGCCACCGCCAAGCCGCCACGCGCAGCCGTCTATGAAAGCGACGAGCGCCTGCGCCAGCGCACCCAACTGGCGCTGGAAGGCTTCACCACCGCCGGCTCGCGCAACGCCTATCGCTACCACACGCTGTCCGCCACGCCCCAGGTCAAGGACGTGGCCATCCTGCGGCCGCTCCAGGGTACGGTTCGGATAGTGGTGCTTGCGGCCATGGGCGATGGCACGCCCGATGCCGCCCTGCTGGCCCAGGTGGCGACCACCCTCAACGATGAAGACGTGCGCCCGCTGTGCGACACCGTCGAGGTCGGTGCCGCCACGGTCCTCACCTACGAGGTCAAGGCCACCCTGCAGCTCTATCCCGGCCCCGAACAGACCGTGGTGCGGCAGAACGCCCTGGCCAAGGCCCAGACCTATGTCGCCGAGCGCCATGCCCTGGGCAAGGACGTCACCCGCTCCGGCCTGTTCGCCGCGCTGCACCAGAGCGGCGTGCACAACGTGCGCCTGGCCAGCCCGGCGAGCGACCTCGCGGTAACCGCCGATCAGGCGGCCTATTGCAGCGCCATCAGCCTGACCACGGAGATCCTCGATGACGCCTGAGTCGCTGCTACCACCCAACCGTACCCACCTCGAGACGGCCCTGGCCGCGGCCGGCGCCGACCTCGCGGCACTGCCGGTGCCCTTGCGCGATCTCTGGAATGCCTGGCGGTGCCCGGCCGGCCTGCTGCCCTGGCTGGCCTGGGCCGTCTCGGTGGATGACTGGGACGCCAACTGGGGCGAGGACAGGAAACGCCAGGTCATCGCCGACTCGGTACGCATCCATCGCCACAAGGGTACCCGTGGCGCGGTGCGCCGGGCGCTGGCCAACCTGCTCGGTAACCAGGACTTCACCCTGCTCGAAGGCGCCCAGGGCGGTCATTACGACGCCCGCTACGCCTATGACGGGGAGCGCTTCCACGGCCATGCCGAGCACTGGGCCCAGTACCGTCTGTACGTCCGGCAACCCATCAGCGTCGCCCAGGCGGCGCTGATCCGCAGCACCCTGGCCGATGTGGCCCCAGCGCGCTGCGAGCTGCTGTCGCTCAACTTCACCGCCGCGCTCAATGACCACAGCGGCACCTTCCACTACGACGCAAGCTTCACCTACGGAGTCGCCTGATGGCCAATCTCACCGAACAAAACCAGTACGAAGACGGGATCTACCAGATCGAGAAAAGCGACCCGGTGGTCGGCGGTGCGGACGGCATCTCCAACCGCCAGGCCAACCAGTTGGCCAACCGCACCCGCTGGCTCAAGACGCGCCTGGACGGCCTGCTCGACTCGCCCGTACTGACCGGCAAACCCACCGCCCCTCGCCCGGTGCCGGGCACCACCAGCGACCAAGTACAGACTGCCGCTGGCGTGCTGGCGCAACTGGCGGCCTTCGGCATCGGGGCACGCAATCTAGCGACCCTCAGCGACCTAGATGATAAGACCCTGGTCCCCGGTCTCTATCTATTTGGCAATGGTAGCAAGGGCACTGCACCTGACACCTTCGGCGTGGTCTTGATCGCCAGTCAATCCGCTGGCACATCCAACAGCAACTGGGCCAACCAATTATTCTTCGGCACTAAAGGCAAGGTCAGCTTCCGTAATAGCGTGAATCTGAGCGACTGGAGTGCCTGGACGACTGTGAGCATGGCGGAGTCCCTGGCCAAGGTCGCCATCGGCGGCCGCTTCGCCGATCTACCCAATGAAGTGCAGCATTGGCTCGCCGGAAAATCCGCCGCCAATGGCTGGAAGAGCACCTATCTGCAAAACCTGGAGCCCACCGGTAACCTTGCCCTGGAGATGGCCAACGCAGGGGGTTGGATCGTCGGCTCTATTCAAGGCGTTCAGGATGGGAACGGCGGCTGGTCGCAACGACTTTTCTATACGCCCCCGGGAGATACCGCCAAGGACCGCCGGGTCGAGTGGCTTTCCGTCTACACGGATGGCGTAGTGAAGCTTGGCGGCGCTACCTTGCCTGCCGGCCGTACCGGCCAGATCCTCACCAGCGAGGGCGAGCAGGCGGTCAACGGTACCAAGCGTTTCAATGGCGAGGTCCAGACGACCAACGCCAACTGCTGGCGCCACGTGAGCAGCGACTACGGCTCCTTCTGGCGCAACGATGGCACCGCCCTCTACCTACTGCTTACCGCCAAGGGCGATGCCTACGGTACCTGGAACGACCTGCGGCCCTTTGCCGTGAATCTGGCGACCGGTCGGGTAGCCATGTCCTCCGGCCTGGAGACCTTGACCGTCGCCTACGGCGACCGCAGCAACAACGCGGCCTCCACCGCCTATGTGCTTAACGCCATTGGTGATCGTGCCGGCGCCATAGAATATTTCGCCCGCAGCAGCGCCCCGAACGGCTACCTCAAGGCCAACGGCGCGGCAGTCAGCCGTACCACCTATGCGACGTTGTTCGCCGCCATCGGCACCACCTTCGGGGCCGGCGACGGTTCCACCACCTTCAACCTGCCCGACCTGCGCGGTGAGTTCATCCGCGGCTGGGATGACACTCGCGGGGTGGATGGCGGAAGAGCCTTCGGTAGTAGCCAAGCAAGTCAGAACCTGGCGCACGACCATAGTGCGACTACGGGCTCGGCCGGAGCTCACAGCCACACCATGAGCTGGTTCAATGACGGCGCTCAGCTCGGTACGAACGATAACTCCGTCTTTGGAGACGAAAACCGCTATGGCGCGGTCACCCTGACGACAAGTACTGCGGGCAACCACACTCACTCCGTCTCGATCTCGAGCTCCGGCGGCAACGAGTCCCGCCCACGCAACATCGCCCTGCTCGCCTGCATCAAGTACTGATGCCCGGCTAGCTCACCCCGCATCGAAAAGCCCCCGCACCGGGGGCTTTTCATTTCCGTCCCAAACCAGCCTTGCGACCTGGCGCCTTGTAGCCCCAACCCCCACAACCCCACCACCACGACAGTCGTAAGCGATTGCGCCAGCCTGTGCAACGTCACCTAACCATCTGCGCAGGCAAACCCTCATGGCTGACTATCATCACGGCGTCCGTGTCCTCGAAATCAACGAAGGCACCCGCTCCATCTCCACCGTTTCCACCGCGGTCATCGGCATGGTCTGCACCGCCAGCGACGCCGACGCCACCGCTTTCCCGCTGGACACTCCCGTCCTGCTCACCAACGTCCAGGCGGCGGTCGCCAAGGCCGGCACCAAGGGCACCCTGGCGGCTTCGCTGCAGGCGATCGCCGACCAGTCCCAGCCGCTCGTGGTGGTGGTGCGGGTCGCCGACGGCGCCAACGCCGCCGAATTGACGACCAACATCATCGGCGGTGCGGCCAACGGCAAGTACACTGGCATGAAGGCCCTGCTGGCCGCCAAGGCCCAGCTCGGCGTGACCCCGCGCATCCTCGGCGTGCCCGGCCTGGACACCCTGGAAGTGACCACCGCCCTGGTGGCCATCGCCAAGCAGCTGCGCGGCTTCGTCTACGCCAGCTGCAACGGCTGCGCCACCAAGGAAGACGCGGTCACCTACCGCGGCAAGTTCGGTGCCCGCGAGCTGATGCTGCACTGGCCGGACTTCCTGGCCTGGTCCACCACCACCAACACCACCGTCACCGCCAACGCCACCGCCCGCGCCCTGGGCCTGCGCGCCCAACTGGACCAGAGCATCGGCTGGCACAAGACCCTGTCCAACGTAGCCGTCGACGGCGTCACCGGCATAAGCAAGGACGTGTTCTGGGATCTGCAGAACACCGCCACCGACAGCGACTACCTCAACGGCAAGCAGGTCACCACCCTGATCAACCACGACGGCTACCGCTTCTGGGGCTCGCGCACCACCAGCGCCGATCCGCTGTTCGCCTTCGAGAACTACACCCGCACCGCCCAGGTGCTGGCCGACACCATGGCCGAGGCGCATTTCTGGGCCAACGATCGGCCCATGCACCCGAGCCTGGTGCGCGACATCGTCGAAGGCATCAACGCCAAGTTCCGCGAGCTGACCCGCCAGGGCTACCTGCTGGGTGGCGAGTGCTGGTACGACGCCGACGGCAACGAGAAGGAGTCGCTCAAGGCCGGCAAGCTGTTCCTCGACTACGACTACACCCCAGTGCCGCCGCTGGAAGACCTCACCCTGCGCCAGCGCATCACCGACCGCTTCCTGGTCGACTTCGCCGCCCGCGTCAACGCCTGAACCTGATCCGGCGCGCCCCCCGGCGCGCCTCTGGAGAGCATCCCATGGCCCTGCCCCGCACCCTCAAGAACCTCAACCTGTTCAACGACGGCAACAGCTACCTGGGCGTTGCCAAGTCCTGCACCCTGCCCAAGCTGGCGCGCAAGATGGAAGCCTTCCGCGGCGCCGGCATGAGCGGCCCGGTCAAGGCCGACATGGGCCTCAGCGACGACGGTATCCAGCTGGACTGGACCCTCGGCGGTCTGGACCTGACGGCGCTCAAGCAATTCGGCGCGGTCGGCGCCGACGCCGTGCCGCTGCGCTTCGCCGGCGCCTACCAGCAGGACGACAGCGGCGACGTCACCGCCGTGGAGATCGTCGTGCGCGGTCGCCACGAGTCCATCGAGATGGGCGAAGCCAGTGCCGGCGGCACCACCGAGCACAAGATCACCACCACCTGCAGCTACTACAAGCTGACCGTGGATGGCGTCACCGTCATCGAAATCGATCTGCTGGCCTTCGTCGAGAAGGTCGACGGCAAGGATCGTCTGGCCCAGCAACGCGCCGCCCTCGGCATCTGACCCCGCCCGGGCCCGCTGCGGCGGGTCCGGTCCACCCTTCAAGGAATCTCCCCATGACCGCTACCACCCAAGACAACCTCGTGGTGCTCGACCAGCCCGTACAGCGCGGCGAGACCCGCATCGAAGAGCTCAGCCTGCGCAAGCCCACTGCCGGCGAACTGCGCGGCGTATCGCTCTCCGAACTGCTCAACCTCAACGTCGACGCCATCGTCCGCATCGTCCCGCGCATCAGCCAGCCCAGCCTGAGCGAAGCCGAGGTGCGCGCCCTGGACCCGGCCGATCTGGTCGACCTGGGCGGGAAGATCGTCGGTTTTTTGCTGAAGAAGTCCGACAAGGCGGCGCTCTTCCCCGCCACGTAGAGGATGCCATGGCGGATCTCGCCATCACCTTCCACTGGCCGCTGGACCAGCTCGATGCAATGGGCCTGGCCGAATTGATGGACTGGCGCGAACGCGCCCGTATGAGAGCCGCTCCCGATGGCGAATGATCCCCAGACCCGCAGCATGCCAGCCGACTTGAGAGAGATCCTGGCTGCCATCAAGCGCATCGACCAGCGCCTGGGAGCTTCCCAGGCGACTACTCAGACAGCCGCTGAGAAACGCCGCGAGGATTTCGACAAACGCGTAGAGCGACTGTCCGCCTTGCGCGAGATGGGTTCTGATACCGTCGAGCAGAGCCTCGGCATACTGACGCCCGTTATAGGAGAAGCCAAACGCTTCAACCAGGAAGCCAACCGCATCGCGGTTCTCAACCTTGGCGACCAGGTTCCCAACGAGGCCGTCGCGCAAGCCAAGACCATGCAGGTCTATGGCGCCAGTACCACTGATAAACTGCGCGCCATGCGTCAAGCCCTGGCCGCCCTCGGCGACATCAGCCAGGCCAAGCTGGCCGCGCCCACCCTGGCCAAACTCCAGGTCGCCAACCAGGCTCTTTATGGCAAGGACGACGGGGCAGCGAAGTCCACTCAATTCACCGCCATGCTGCCGGTCATCGCCGACCGCGGCGGTCTGAAGGACGCGGCCAGCTTCAACGAGCAGGCCGACGCCGTCCAAAAGACTCTGGCCAATACCCAGGGGCGAGTCGCGCCACCGGAATGGCAAAAGGTGGTGGAAAAAGGCGGGCAAGCCGCACGCGGCTTGAGCGCCGACGCCTTCTACAACCGTCTCGAGCCGCTGGTACAACAGCTGGGTGGCGAAAAGGTGGGTAATGGCCTATCGGCCAGCTATCGCAATCTTTACCAAGGCACTACCACCGCCGCGGCGGCAAGCAAGCTGCAGAGCCTTGGCCTGGTCGATCCGGGGCGGGTCAAGACCAATGGCACCCACGCCAACCTGGACGCCGGCGCGCTCAAAGGCAGCGAACTGTTCGCCAAGGACCAGGCTGCCTGGCTGCAACAAGTCCTGCTGCCTGCGCTCAAGGCCAAGGGTATCACCGGTGATCGCCAGACCCTCGCCGCCATCCGCACCATCCTGCCCGATCAGGCCGGTGCCGAACTCTTCACCCAGATCTATCAGCAGCGCGAGCAACTCGACAAAAGCTCCGCCAAGACGCGGGGAACCGCGGGTATCGATGGCCTATTTACCCAGGCACAGCAATCCCCCGAGGGGGCAGAGCTCAACCTTCAGGCACGCAAGGCCGATCTGTACCGGCAAATGGGCGATACCATCCTGCCCACCTACGTCAAGGCGCTGGAAATCGTCGCCCAGGTCCTGGAAAAGGTTAACGGGTGGCTACAGGACAACCCCACCGCAGGCGGCCTCCTGATCACTCTCGCAGCGGGCGCGAGCCTGTTGTCCGCTGCCTTCGGAGCGCTGGCCATGGGCCTGGTCGGGATCATCACGCCCTTCCTGATGGTCAGGGGCGTGCTCAGCATGGCCGGCGCGGCCTTTTCCGGGACGTTCGGCGCCTTGAGCAGCCTGGGTAGTGGCGCGCTCAGTGTGGTCGGCACCGGCTTGCAAGGACTAGCCAATCTGGGCACCCGAGCGCTCCCGCTGCTCACTGGCAGCCTGGAAGCTCTGGGTACCATAGGTAGCGGCGCCCTATCGATTGTCGCCAATGGGCTACGTTTTCTGATTGCCCTGCCACTCGGTACGGTTTTGGGCTGGGTCGCTGCTCTGGCAGGGGTCGGTGCCGTGATCTATACCAACTGGGACAAAGTCGTCGGGATGTGGGGCGAACTGAAGAAAGCCGCCTCTAGTGGCTGGGAGAAGCTCAAGAACACCTTGAGCCCGCAAGCGAACACCGCCCCTATCAGCCTACTCGCCGATCGGGCCAGTGGCGGTGCTGATAACAGTAGTCTCTTGACAAAGCTCCAGACTGGCAAGGGCTTCACCGCGGCCGTGGCTATGGGCACGGCGACGGCCTCGTTCCCAGGGATCGCCGCACCGTTGCCCGTCAGCGAGCGACCACCGCTGACTAGCCCCGCTCCGGCGAAACTAGTCAGCGGTGTCGACACAACGCTACCGCAACTGGCCAGCGCGCAACGCCTCGCCGGCAGCAACGTCTTGCTGACCAGCCCGGCCACCGCCCCGCTACCCGGGATAAGCGCGCCCCTGACCATCGACAGCCGCCCACCCCTGACCAGCCCTGCTGCCACGCCACCGGCCGGCAACGATCTCTTCAACATCACCATCAACGCCCCGGCCAATGCGGACGCCCTACAAATCGCCACCTTGGTACGTAGCGAGATCGCCCGCGAGAAAACCGAACAGGCCGCGCGTAACCGCAGCAGCCTCCTAGACTTGAGTTGACTACCATGATGATGGCCCTTGGCACCTTCGTCTTCAGCCTTCATACCCTGGCCTACAACGAGCTCAACCGTACTACGGCCTACACCCACGCCGTGACCAAGCGCGTCGGCGCCCAGCCGGCCCGCCAGTTCGTTGGCAAGGGCGACGACTCCATCACCCTGCCCGGCTGGCTCGCCCCCGAACTGGCCGGCTCGCCCACCAGCCTCGACTTGCTGCGGCTCATGGCCAGTACCGGCAGCGCCTGGCCATTGATCGAGGGCTCCGGCCGGATCTACGGTCTCTGGGTGATCGAGAGTCTCAACGAGACCAAGACGATCTTCTTCTCGGACGGCACACCACGGCGCATTGGCTTCACGCTCACCCTCAAGCGCATCGACGACAACCAGGCCGCCGAATTCCTCGGGACCGCGCTGGCCGCCACCAATGGCCTGCTGCGGAAGCTCCTATGATCAGCGAAGTCCTGGACCCCACCACCGGCCAACTGCGCCGAACCTCCCTGCGCGGGCCGAACCACGGCGACTATCCCCAGCCGATCTATCGCCTGCGGCTCGATGGCAAGGACATCAGTGATCGCCTGGCGCCACGCCTGGTCAGCCTGGAGTTGACCGACAAGCGCGGCCTGGAGGTGGACGAGCTGACCCTGACCCTGTCCGACCACGATGGCCGCCTACCCCTGCCGCCGCTCGGGGGCACCCTCCAGCTGGAGCTGGGCTGGAGTAATACCGGCCTGGTCGACAAGGGCACCTACCTGATCGCCGAGATCACCCATAACGGCGCGCCGGATCTGCTCAAGCTGCGCGCCCGCAGCGCCGACCTGAGCAAGAGTTTCAAGACCCAGCGCGACCAGAGCTACAGCAACACCACCCTGGGCGAGGTGCTGCGCATCCTGGCCGCTCGCCAGGGCCTTACCGCCGCCGTGGATGCCAACCTGGAGGCGAAACCGATTCTCCAGCTGGACCAGGCGCGGGAATCCGACGCCAACCTGCTGACCCGCCTCGGTGAAGAATACGATGCCGTCGCCACGGTCAAGGCCGGGCGCCTGCTGTTCATGCTCAAGGGCCAGGGCAAGACGGCCAGCGGCAAGGACCTGCCCCACATCATCCTCAGCCGCCAGGACGGCGATCAACACCAGTACCTGCTCACCGTCCCCAACGATGGCGTACGCGCCTATTACTACGACGTGGACCAGGGCAAGCGGCTGGAAGAGGTGGTCGGCGATGGCAAGAACCCGCGCGACCTGCGCCACACCTATGCCAACAAAACCCAGGCGCACCAGGCGGCCGAGACGGAATGGCAGAGCCTGCAGCGCGGCGCCGCCACCCTCTCCTACCACCTGGCCCTCGGCTGCGCCGATCTCATCCCGGAACTCAGCTATACCCTGACGGGCATCAAGCCGGAGATCGATGACATCATCTGGTACGGCGGCGATATCAAGCACACCCTCAACGTGGACGGCGGCTTCGTCACCGAGCTCAGCGGCTTGCAGGCCAGGCAGCCGGAGGATCTGGTCGCGGATCTGGTCACCGAGGTGCCGCCCAAATACAGCGGTGTGCTGGCCTATTACCGGGACCCGGCGACCGGCAAGCAGGTCAGCCTCACCCGGGGCGACCAGGGCAATCCCTATCATCTGCGCTTTCTCTATTCCAGCAAGGAAGCGGCGCTCAAGGCCGTGGAGCGCGAAGCCAAGAAGATCGAGGAGCGCCAGGGGTCGGCCAAGAAGTCGACCTGAGGTCAGGCGCGGCAGCAGGACGCGGATCCGTAGAGCCGTTGGCCAGGGGCCGATATCACCCGCAAGGGTGGCCTGGCGAGTCCGGGAGAACTCAGTGCGGGCGGGGCAGAAAGCGCGGGGCGACGGTCGGCTGGTCGGCCCGGGGTGGCAACGGCCCCTGCACCTGCAGCAGGCTATTAGCCAGGCGACAGAGGGTCATTTGATCGCTGCAGGACAGCTGACGAAAGGCCTGTACCAGCTCCAACTCGAAACGAGTGGGGAGCAGCACCGGTTGTCGCTCGTGCCATAGGGGTGTCAAACGCGCCTGATCCATCGGTCGCCGCCTCCAAAAATACTGTATGCAGATACAGTACATTTTTGTGATACGGATCGCCAAGTGCTTCTCGTCGTAGTTGCGCAAAAGCTTGCCAGGCGTGCGGAAACCCCGAATTAGGCCCTGTAGCTCACTGCCCCGCATCCAGGGCGCCGTCGGCCACGGCCATGGCGAAGGCCATGCGTCGCACCGCGTCCCGGCTGGCGTCCGACATCCCGCGGAAATAGCCGAGCAGCTCCGCCTCCACGGTAGACAGTGCCGACTCGGTCACCGGCAGTGCCTCGCCGGTCACCACGAAGTGAATGTCCACGCCATGCGGACGCAGCGCCGCCAGGTAGTTGGCATCCGGGCTGCGGTCGCCCTTCTCGTAATTGAACTGGCTGGTCTTGGTCACTCCCGCCAGGGCCGCGAAATCGGCTTGGTTCATGCCCAGCCGCAAACGCTCCAAACGCAACCGGTCGCCAATTTTCAACAAAAGTCTCCCTCGGCGATTGACTATTCAACATTTGTTGAATATCGTTCACCTCAATTACTTCAAATCACACGAATGTTAACTATGGCCGACACCTATGCCACCGAGCAAGCCTGCAAAGAGGCGCGAACGCGCCTGGAACTCCAGGGTATTTCCGTAAAGGAGTTCGCGTTGCGCCACCAACTCAATCCCAGCACCGTCTATGCGGTGCTCAATGGCCAGAAGAAATGCCTGCGCGGCGAGGCCCACCGCAGCGCCGTGTTGCTCGGCATCAAGCCGACGCCAGCCACGGCCACCGATGCGCCCCAGACGTGAGCGTCGCCCTGAACCACCCCGTCAGCCCTGCCTCCCGGAGGTCCGCCCATCATGAGTGAATTCCGTCTGGTCTGCCCCGCCTGCAACGGTCCCTTGGTGATCCGTTGCAGCAAGGGTGAAACCCCCTGCTTCCGCTCGCTGTGGTACCAGTGCAAGAACCTGGCCTGTGGTGCCACCTTCGGCGGTACCCAGACCATCGACTACCAGCTCAGCCCCTCGGGACTACAGGCGCCGCGCCTGGTGCTGCCACTGGCACCCTCGAAGATCAAGCGCGCCGCCACCCAGGCCAGCCGCATGACCAGCAACCAGAAGGACCTGCTGGATCCGCTCGAGGAGCCCACGCCATGACCCGCCACGACCTGGTCCCAGCCGGCTTCCGTCGCCGGCGTGACGCCCAAGCGCAGGGCCCCTGGCTCGACCTGGCCGCCAGCAGCGCCGACCACCTGGTACTGGTCGACCCGCACGGCCAGCGCTATCGCATCCCGGTGGCGGACATCTCCGCCGCCCTGATCGAAGCGCCCGCGCGCCCTTCCCGCCGCTAAACCACCCACCTTGACGCCGCGCCATGCCCGCCTTGCGTGGGTAGGGGCGAGTTGCGCCCTGAAGAGGGGAGAGACCATGCCTGCCGAGCTCTGCATCCCGCTCCAGCTCACCCCCACGCAAGCCCGCGCCTATCTGCGCTGGCTGGCCGCCCAGTATCGCGCCGGCCTGCAGGAGCACTGGTGGGACGACCGCTATCGCACGGTCCCGGCCGGCCCCCTGCGCCGCTGGCGCATCCACCACGACCACCCGGCCCTGGCCGCCGTGGCCGATACCGCCCGCGCCCTGCGCGCCGAACTACGCAACCTGGAGCAGCGTCCGTGAAGCTGTGCCTCGATGTCACCCTGTCATGCGATTCCCAGCAGCCACCGCGGATCGTCTTCAATCTGCCGCTCCTGCAGGTGCAGCAGGCCTACAGCTGCGCCCAGTTGCGCGAAATCGCCCGCAGCTTCCAGATCCTCGCCCACGATGCCGAGCGCCAGCCCCAAGGCGAGCTGCGCCTGGTGCGGGAGCTCACTGCGGATGCACAGGTGAACCCTTGAGCCGCTACCCCATGGATCCGCAACTGCGCGCCGACCTACTGCCACGCCTCGAACGCGAACTCGGGCTCAAGCTCAGCCCCGGTACCCACTACCTGCGCAAGGGCGAATGCCCGGCCTGCCACCAGCGCGAGCTGTTCACCGACTACGACGCCCCCTGGGTGGTGAAATGCGGTCGCGAGGCCAAGTGCGGCCAGAGCTGGCACGTCAAGGAGCTGTTCGCCGACCTCTTCGACGACTGGTCGGAGCGCTTCAAGCCCAGCGCGGCGGCCCCGGCCGCCAGCGCCGACGGCTACCTGCAATTCGCCCGCGGCTTCGACCTGGGCCTGATCAAGGGCTGGTACAGCCAGGAAACCTACTGGGACCGCGCCCAGGGCATCGGCTCGGCCACGGTGCGCTTCCCGTTGGCCAAGGGCGGCTACTGGGAACGGCTGATCGACCGGCCGGCGCGCTTCGGCAAGCAGAAGGCCCGCTTCCAGCCCGGCGCCAGCTACAGGGGCGTCTGGTGGTGCCCACCGGACCTGGATCTGCTGCAGGTCGAGGAATTGTGGATCGTCGAGGGCATCTTCGACGCCATCGCCCTGCGCCACCACGGCCTCGCCGCGGTTTCGGCCATGAGCAGCAACGCCTATCCGGAAGAATCGCTGCAGGAGCTGGCGCGGCTACGCGGCGGTCGCCTGCCGCGGCTGGTCTGGGCGCTGGACAACGAACCCGGCGCCCAGCGCTACACCCGGCGCTGGGTGCGCCAGGCCCGGGCGCTGGGCTACCCCTGCACCGCCGCGCAGATCCCCCAGCCGGGGCGCAAGGTCGACTGGAACGACCTGCACCAGCGCTGGGCCTTCGAGCCCGAGGCGGCGACGCGTACCGAACAGCGTGACCGCGACCTGGCCGAAGCCCGTCATCACGGGGCCCTGCTGCTGGCCGAGACCGCCAGCGAAAAGGCCGTGCTGCTCTACGAATGGCGCGAGCGCCACGAATTCCACTTCACCTTCGACAATCGCCTCTACTGGTTCAAGCTCGACCTGGACAAGTACAACAAGGCCCTCACCCACCTCGAGGAATCCGAGCGCGACGAGGATCGCCAGCTCACCAGCCAGCAGCAGCGCGACAAGGCCATGCGCCTGGCCGGCAACGTGGTGGAGATCGCCAACTGCGCGCCCCAGGCCCTCTACTTCCAGCGCAACGAGATCACCGACGAATCCTGGTACTACTTCCGCGTCGACTTCCCCCACGACGGCCCGGCGGTGAAGAACACCTTCACCGGCGCCCAGGTCGCCGCCGCCAGCGAATTCAAGAAGCGCCTGCTGGGCATGGCCGCCGGCGCCGTCTTCACCGGCAGCGGCACCCAGCTGGACAAGATCATGAAGGACCAGCTGTTCGGCCTGAAGACCGTGGAGACCATCGACTACGTCGGCTATAGCCGCGAGCACGGCTGCTACGTCTTCGGCGACCTGGCGGTGCGCGATGGCCAGCTGCACCGGGTCAACGACGAGGACTATTTCGACTTCGGCCGGCTGCGCCTCAAGACCCTGCAGAAAACCATCGGCCTCAGGCCCAATCCGGCCGCCGGCGACTACCGCCACGACTGGCTGCCGCTGCTGTGGACCTGCTTCGGCAGCAATGGCCTGACCGCCCTCACCTTCTGGTTCGGCTCGCTGTTCGCCGAGCAGCTGCGTGCCCGCTACCAGTCCTTCCCCTTCCTGGAAGCCACCGGCGAAGCCGGCGCCGGCAAGACCACCCTGCTGACCTTCCTCTGGAAGCTGTTCGGCCGGGCGGGCTACGAAGGCTTCGACCCATCCAAGTCCTCCACCGCTGGCCGTAGCCGCGCCATGGGCCAGGTTGCCGGCATGCCCATCGTGCTCATCGAGGGCGACCGCAACGACCCGGAGAAGGCCCACGCCAAAAGCTTCGACTGGGATGAACTCAAGGACTTCTTCGGCGGCGGCACCCTGCGTACCCGCGGCATGAAGACCGCCGGCAACGAGACCTACGAACCGCCGTTCCGCGGCACCATCGCCATCAGCCAGAACGCCCCGGTGAGCGCCTCCGAGGCCATCCTCACGCGGATCGTCAAGCTGCACTTCACCCGCCCGGTACTGACCGACGCCAGCCGCGCCGCCGCCGACAGCCTGAGCCGCATGGACGGCGCCGCCCTCAGCCACTTCCTGCTGCTGGCCACTCGCCGCGAGGCCGAGGTCCTGGCGCTGTTCCACGAGGCCTTTCCTCGCTACGAGACCAAGCTGCGCCGCCTGGGCGACAACTGCTTCTCTTGCGGCGCCCCGCTCGCGGCCAACGACCACCGCTGCCGCAGTTGCCAGAACGAGCTGGTCGGCCATCTGCGCATCGAACGTATCGTCAAGAACCACGCCATGCTGCTGGCCCTGCTCGACGGCCTGGGCCTGGTGGTGGAACTGCCACCGGGCATGGTGGCCGAGACCCAGCGCGCCCTGGTGCGCATCGCCCTGGAGCGCCAGGCCGCCATCAGCGCCGATCACCCGGCGGTCGTCGAGTTCTGGCAGGTCTACGACTACCTGCAGTCGCTCAGCGGCGACCCGGTGGTCAACCACAGCCTCCACGGGTGGGAGATCGCCATAAACCTCAACGAATTCGTCGAGCGCGCCGCCGAGCACCGCCAGCGCCTGGCCGACCTGGGCACCCTGAGAGAACTGCTCAAGGACAGCCGCCAGTTCAGATTCATCGACAACAAGGTGGTCACCAGCCGCATCCGCGCCCTGCAGCGGCAGCGCAATCCGTTGGAAGACCGTCCGGACAAGGTGCGCTGCTGGGTGTTCGCCAACCCCCACTACAGCCCCGCCGAGCATGGCCGCCCGGCCAGCCGGAGTCCGGCATGAAGCACGCCACGCCACGCACCCCGCGGCAGCCGTCGCGTACCCCGACCGCCGCCGGCCGCGCCGGCCACCCGAGGAGATAGAGCACCATGGCCCAACTGGATAGATTCCTGCGCGAGGACGAGGTGCTGCGGGTCACCTCCCTGTCGCGCGCCACCCTGTGGCGGGCGATCAAGGCCAAGCAGTTTCCCAGCCCGGTGAACCTCAGCGCCGGGCGCGTCGGCTGGCGCGAATCGGCGATCGCCGCCTGGCAGGTCGACCCCATGCGCTGGAGTGCCGACGGTGCGGCCTGAAGCAGCGTTCAGTGGATGATGTGTTTCTCTAACCAGTCCGCCCAGGTCTCCAGCCCGGCGCGCTTCTCGGCGAAATAGTCGTAGCGGTCATAGTGCTTGGAAGAGACATCGTTGAAGGCATGGCCCTGGATGCGATCGCGCAATTCCTTGCTCAGGCCCGCGCTGGCCATCAGTGTCTTGCAGGTCCGTCGCAGGTCGCGCAGGGTGAAGGGCGCGGTGAACTCCGCGGCATGGCGGCGATAGAGGTTGGTCACCGCCCGCGACAACGACTGCACATTTAGCGGCTGGCCCGGCACACGGCCCTGGAACGGATAGGCGCCGTTGGCATCGATCTCCGCCATGGTCTGCAACACCTGGCGCATCGGCGCATTGAAGGGCACCACGTGTAATTGCCGCTCACCCTGCACCCGGCCCTTGGTGCTGCGGATCACCAGGTGATCGTCCTGGTACAGCGCCCGCTCCGAGGCCAGTAACTGCTCCGGCCGCTGCCCGCCGGCGGCGATCAGAAAGCGGATCAGCTCGGCGGTGGTCAGGGACAGCTGCTCCGGCAACAGCTGCCACAGGGTACGCAACTCCGCCTTCGACAGGGCCCGGTCGCCCGGCTGCTCCCAATCCTCCTGCACCGGAATGCTCGCCACTGGATTGCTCTGCAAGCCGAAACGCACCTTCACCTGCAGATAGCTGCGCGGGTTGTACTCCTGCTCCAGGCCCACCTGGAAGGCCGCATGCAACTGGGATCTCAGCCGGTTGCAATAGGTGGTCACGCCCTGGTCGATCATCCGGCTGAGGATGTCACGAATCTGCGCCGGCCCCACCAGCGCCGCCGGCCGCCGCACCAACTCCGGAAAGGGCTCGCTGACGTAATGGCGAAACGACCAGGCCACGTTACCGGCCGAGGCCGCGCCCTCCCCCTCCAGCTTGGCCACATAGGCCGACAGCAACTCCTGGAAGGTCCCGGCGCTCACCACCACCTCGGCCTCCGTCCGGCACCTGTCCCGCGCCTGGGTCAGGGACAAGTCCGGCCAGTTGCCCAGTTTGGTCAGCTTCTTCGCCCCACCCACGTGGCGCTGGAAATAGAACTCCTTGGTGCCACTGGGCCGCACCTTGAGCACCAACACCCCCTCCCCCCGCGCGCCGCGTCCGTCGGAGGTGACATAGTCCTTCTCGCGCGGCTTGAGCGCGCGGATCTGCCGTTCAGTGAGCATCTGGTGACAGTTTCCGGTGACAGTTGGCCTGAAACAAGGTGAGACCCGCTGAGACGACCCCGGACCCGCGACCTTGCATGAAGACCGCATTCTACAAGGGTTTGGAGCCAGGCTGGAATCTAGAGAGATGGATTGAGATAGCAGGAGGTAGAGTTTCCCAAGCTCATGACGAGGGTTCGATTCCCTTCGCCCTTACCAGATACTGGATGGCTCCCCGCGCCGGTTGGAAGCGCGACTGACATCATCACCTACTCGCTCGGTCGGTGTTCATGCCCGAGCTCCCTACACCCCACAGAGCGGACACGCCGGGCTCGACGTCATCGGCTGATACGACGGCTGCTGGGATCACGGCCTGGCGTGACCGGATGAACCTGGCGGCAGCGAGGCCTAGGTTCTGTACGAAAAGTCGCCGAGCGAAGGTCAGGCGAGGCGAAAAAGGCTGAGGAAGCGGAGTTTACGAGTGGTAAATGAGCATTCCGAAGCCTTTTTCAACGAAGCATCACCGAGCGCAGGCATTTTCGTACAGAATCTAGCGTTGCACGGCGATGCACTTGATCTCGACGAGTAGGCCAGGGCGAGCCAGTTCGGCTACGCCTATGCATGTCCAGGCGCAAGTGCCCCGGGGAAAGACGTCATCCTTCACTCGCCTGAACAGGGGTAGGTGCCGTTGCATCTCTACATGGTAGGTCGTCATCTCAACGACATCTTCGAATCCGCAGCCACCCGCGGCCAGGACAAGTCGCAGGTTCTCCCAGGCGGCGAGGAATTGTTGCTCGGGGTCGTGGATGACCTCCAGCTCCGGCGTGCGCCCCACCTGGCCCGCGCAATAGAGGGTCTTACCGACCTTTACTGCCGGGACATATCCCGCACGTTCGACAAGCACGTGCATGCCGGTCGGAATGATCAACTGACGGTCCGTCATGGTCTGCGCGCCCAGAGCTAAAGGACCGATACTAATCCAGAACGAAAAAGGCAGGTCCATCCCCCGCCAAAGGCACCGCGGAGCGTGATAGGGGACAGCTGCATGTCTGGGCTCTCCCGCGGCCGTCCCTACCCCTCCACCAACCCCTTCACCCGCAACGCCAGCGCCTCCACTGCGAAGGGCTTGGTCAGCACGGCCATGCCGGTCTCCAGGTGGCCGTCGCTGAGCAGCGAGGTTTCAGCGAAGCCGGTGATGAAGAGCACCTTGAGCGCCGGGCGATGGACGCGAGCGGCGTCGGCGAGTTGGCGGCCGTTCATGCCGCCGGGCAGGCCGACGTCGGTGATCAGCAGGTCGATGCGGGCATCGGACTGCAGCATTTCCAAGCCAGCGGCGCCGTCGGCGGCTTCGACGATGAGGTAGCCCAGTTCGCGTAGCAGGTCGGTCACCAGCATGCGCACCGTGGGTTCGTCGTCGACCACCAGGATGGTCGCGTTGGTGCCTTCCAGGGTGCCAAGGACACCCTCCGCCAAGGGCACCGTCTGCAGTCGCTCCGCCAGGCGCAGCGGCAGGTAGAGGCAGACCGTGGTGCCTTCGCCGGGGACGGAACGCAACCGCAGCTGGCCGCCCGACTGGCGGGCGAAGCCGTAGATCATCGACAGCCCCAGCCCGGTGCCCTGCCCCATCGGCTTAGTGGTGAAGAAGGGCTCGCAGGCCTTGGCCGCCACCTCCGGGGTCATGCCGCTGCCGGTGTCGGTCACGCTCAGGTGCAGATAGCGCCCGGGAACCAGGTCGAAGCCGTGGGTACCCTGCTCGTCGATAAGTCGCTCGCTGGCGGCGATGAGGATACGGCCACCGGCGGGCATGGCGTCGCGCGCGTTGATGCACAGATTGAGCAGGGCGTTCTCCAGTTGGGACTGGTCCACCAGCAGCGGCTGGTCGTCCGGCAGGCTGTCGAACTGGACCTGGATGGCCGGCCCCACGGTGCGCTGTACCAGGTCGAGCATGCCGCCTATCAGCTGGTTGACGTCGGTGGGCTCCGGCGCCAGGGTCTGGCGGCGGGCGAAGGCCAGCAGCCGATGGGTCAGGGCCGCCGCCCGCTTGGCGCTGCCCTGGGCCGCCAGCAGGTACTTTTCCAGTTCGGTGAAGCGCCCCTGGCCGATGCGCAGGCTCATCAGGTCGAGGCTGCCGGAGATCCCCGCCAGCAAGTTATTGAAGTCGTGGGCGATTCCGCCGGTGAGCTGGCCGACGGCCTCCATCTTCTGCGACTGGCGCAGCGCCTCTTCAGAACGCCGCAGTTCCTGGGTACGCTGCTCGACGCGTTGCTCCAGGGTCGCGGTGAGGTCACGCAGGTCGGCTAGAGCACGATCGCGTTCGTCGGCCAGCGCGCGGCGGGCGTCCACGTCCAGCAGCACGCCGGGAAAGCGCAGCGGAGTGCCGTCCGGGGCCAGCTCGACATGGCCGTTGGCCTCCAGCCAGTAGTAGCGGCCGTCGCGACGGCGCACCCGGTACTGGTGGGCATAGCGCCCACCGCGGCCGATCACCTCGGCGATGGCGGCGGCGAGCCCGGCCTGATCGTCCGGGTGGACGTTGGCGCCCACCTGGGCCAGGCTCAGGCCGATGCGACCGAGTGCCGGGTCCAGGCCGAAACTGGTGGCGAAGGCTTCGTCGACGGTGAATCTGTCGGTGGGCAGGTCCCAGTACCAGGTGCCGATGATGGCGCCAGCGGCCAGGGCGAGGCGAACACGCTCGGCATTGACCCGGGCATTGCTTTCGGCCTCTCGAGCGCTGTCGCGTTCATCGATGCGAACGCTCAGTTCCTGCTCCAGCGACAGGTTATGTCGCCGTAGCGCGGCCTCGGCAGCGTCGCGCTGGCGATGGGCGAGCACACTCGCCGTGGTCTCGGTGGTGATGTTGAGAAAGCCTACTACCGTCTCGTCTTCGTACAGAGGACTGTAGGAAAAGGTCCAGTAGGTCTCTTCGGGATAACCATTGCGGGTCATCACCAGCTGCTTGTCGACGAAACGTACCGGCTCGCCCGCCATGGCCTGATCGATCAAGGGGGCAATCTCATCCCAGAGCTCCGCCCACACCTGCTCGATGGGCTGGCCCAGTGCGCTCGGGTGGCGCTGCCCGAGAAAGGGCGCATAGGCGGCGTTGTAGAAGAAGGTCCGCCGCGGCCCCCACATGGCGCACATGGCGAAGGGTGACGCCATCAGCAGGTCGTAGGTGGTACGCAAGGCCGCAGACCAGCCAGACCTAGGCCCCAACGGTGTGCTCGCCCAATCGAAGGTTGCGAAGTCTGACATGCTACTGCTCAAGGTTCAGCGGTCCCGGGCAGACTGCCTCGGCCGTTTCGATTGATCGGCCGCCCGGTCGTTCGCCAAAGGCAGACCGCGCTCGGACGAGACGTCACCGGTCGCGAGCAGACCCTGCTGGCCAGCTGGGGCTGCCGGACTCCCGTCAGCCCAGCGGTTGAACCGTCACTTTGGACTGCGCCGATGGCCCTGGCAAGCCTGGTAGCGGCTCAGCGCAACCGGACGAGCGGTCGTCCCGCTGGCAACCTGCAGCATCCTGCCACAGCCAAACCTCTGGCACCCCCGCGATGCTTCTCTTACCTTGTGGCCCCCGCGTTTCCAGGTAACTCTCGTCATGTCCGCGTCACCCACCCCGCCCGAGGGGCTGCAACGCAGCCTGTCCAACCGTCATCTACAACTGATCGCCATCGGCGGCGCCATCGGCACCGGCCTGTTCATGGGCTCGGGGAAGACCATTGCCCTCGCGGGCCCCTCCATCCTGCTGGTCTACCTGATCATCGGCAGCGCGCTGTTCTTCGTCATGCGCGCCCTGGGCGAATTGCTGCTGTCGGATCTGGACTACAAGTCCTTCATCGACTTCTGCGGCGATCTGCTCGGGCCCTGGGCCGGTTTCTTCTGCGGCTGGACCTACTGGTTCTGCTGGATCGTCACCGCCATCGCCGATGTCATCGCCATCGCCGCCTATGCCCAGTTCTGGTTTCCCAGCCTGGCACCCTGGATACCGGCGCTGCTCTGCGTGCTGCTCCTGCTGGGCCTCAACCTGGTCACGGTACGGCTGTTCGGCGAACTGGAATTCTGGTTCGCGCTGATCAAGATCGTCGCCATCTGCGCCCTGATCGTCACCGGCTTCGGGCTGGTGGCCTGGGGTTTCCAGTCGCCCTCCGGCAACGTCGCGAGCCTGGCCAATCTGTGGAACGACGGTGGCTTCTTTCCCATGGGGCTGGGCGGTTTCTTCGCTGGCTTCCAGATCGCGGTGTTCGCCTTCGTTGGCATCGAGCTGGTGGGCACCACCGCCGCCGAGACCGCCGATCCCCGGCGCAACCTGCCGCGTGCCATCAACTCCATTCCGCTGCGCATCCTGGTGTTCTACGTGCTGGCGCTGGTGGTGATCATGGCGGTCACACCCTGGCGCCAGGTGGTGCCGGACAAGAGTCCCTTCGTCGAACTCTTCGTGCTGGCCGGGGTGCCCATGGCCGCCAGCCTGATCAATTTCGTGGTGCTGACCTCGGCCACCTCCTCGGCCAACAGCGGCATCTTCTCCACCAGCCGGATGCTCTATGGCCTGGCCCGCGAAGGCCATGCGCCGCGCGGCCTCACCCGTCTGTCCCGGGCGGCGGTGCCGGCGCGCGGACTGCTGCTGTCCTGCCTGTGCCTGTTGCTGGGCACGCTGCTGATCTACCTGATCCCCAACCTGGTCACCGCCTTCACCCTGGTCACCACCCTGGCGGCGGTGCTGTTCATGTTCGTCTGGTCGCTGATCCTGCTGGCCTGGCTGGCTTATCGACGCAAACGCCCGGAACGGCATGCCGTCTCGACCTTCCGCCTGCCGGGCGGGCGCTGGGTGTGCTATGCCGTGCTGGCCTTCTTCGCCGGGGTGCTGGTGCTGCTGACCCTGCAGGCGGATACCCGCCAGGCGCTGCTGGCCAGCCCGCTGTGGTTCCTGCTGCTGGGGGTGGGCTACTGGTGGCGCGGACGACGCCTGCATCCACCGGCAGCCAACAAGAAATAGTATTACTTGATAGTCAATATCTTTTGATATTAATTCTTATTTACAGAAAAGGACTATCTGCATAAGCTCTAGCCCGCACCTTTCAGCCGGGCACAGAGGAGCTTTGCGTGTCGAATCCCGTTCTATCCCAGGAAGATCGTCTTCACGTCCGTTGGCAACAGGCGCTCACCACGCGCGCCTTCCAAGACGCCGGAATAGATTTCGAGCAGTTGCGTGCCACCCTGCTGCCCGCTCGTGCACGCAGCCTGCAGCGCCTGCTGCAAGCCGTACTGCGCGAGACGCTGGTCGAGTTCGAATTCCAGAGCGACGGATCAGGCCCCGCTCGCCTGCTGCTACCTGACGGCAGCCAACTGCTCGTCGATCAGCTAACGCCCGGGCGAATGGACAGCTGGGATCTGTGCGGCAGCGTCCGGCTGCAGCGACCAGCGGCGCCCATCGAAGAAATCCAATGGCCTTCGCAACTGCTCGCCCGCCTGAGCGAACACTTCGCCGAGCGTCCAGGTCATGAAGCGTTGCAGCGTCTGGCCGAGGAGCTGGACGACAGCTTCATCAACGACACCCTGTGTCTAGCCTTCAACGCCCACTGGAGCCAGGCGCTCCAGACGCAGCATCCCGGACAGGGCGTGCTGGCCGGGATGCGCGCCGCCACGGCGCCGGCCAACCCGACGCTTCAGCTGGAACAGTGGGGGACCCTGGGCCATCCCTGGCATCCGAACTACAAGACCAAGCTCGGCCTCGATACCGCCCGCCTGATCGACTACGCGCCCGAATTCGCCGCCCGCATCGAGGTCCGGCTCTGTGCCCTGCATCGCCAATATGCCCATGTGCAACGTCTGCCGGGCACGCCCGAGTACCAGGCCTGGTGGGACGAGCTGTTCCCCGAGGCCGCGACGCGTCTGCGGCAGCATCTGCGCGAACGGGGCCTGAACAGCGACGACTACTGGCCGCTCCCGGTCCATCCGTGGCAGGCCGCGGATGTCCTGCCACGGGACTTCGCCGCCGAGATCGCCGACCGCCTGCTGGTCCTGACCGACATTCCCGCCTGCGAGGCGGCGCCCACCATGTCGTTCCGCACCGTGCTGCCCGCGGCGAGCCGCACCGCGCCCATGCTGAAATTGCCGGTGTCGCTGCGACTGACCAGCGTGCAGCGGACCGTTTCGCCGCGCTCGGCCCGCATGGGGCCAAGGGTCAGCGAACTGCTGTTGCGGATCCTGCAGCGCGAGCCGGCGCTGCATCGCCAACTGGACATCATTCCCGAGCGCCTCGGCCTGCATTACCAGCCGCAGCCGGCGGACGACGAGCGCGCCCGGCACCTAGGCTTGCTCTACCGCGACAATCCCTGGAGCCGACTCGCGCCGGGCGAACTGGCCGTGCCGGTCGGTAGCCTGTTCGCGCGGGACGAGCAGCAGCGCCCGCTGCTGCGCGAGTGGGTCGCGCTGGCGACCGGGCGTGACGACGGCGCCGCCTTCCTGGCCTTCTTCGCCGACTATCTGGCGGTCGCCGTACCGGCCCTGCTGGGCATCTATCTCCAGTACGGCGTGGCCTTCGAGGCGCACCAGCAGAACAGCTTCATGGTCATGGGCGCCAGCGGACGCCCCGTCCGCCTGCTGCTGCGGGACTTCGGCGACATCCGCATCGACCGCGCCACCCTGCATCGCCAGGGGCTGGACCTGGAACTGCACGATCCAACACTGACGCTGTTCGACGATGCGTCCTTCGTACGCGACAAGCTGCTGCACACGACCTTCATGTGCCACCTGGGCGAACTCGCCCTGCTCGGGACGCGTTTCTGGCAACTGCCCGAGGCCCAGGCGTGGCAGTTGCTGGCCGACACCGTCGCGCGCTGCTTCGAGGAGCTGCGCCCCATGGTCGAGCCGCAACGCTGGCACAGCGAGCGGACGGCCCTGCTGGAAGCACCCTGGCCAGCGAAGGCCTTCCTGCGCATGCGGCTGCTCGACTGTCAGAACGATGTCGTCGGACGCCTGGCCAATCCGTTACGGACGCCCCGGGATGACCGCTGAGGCCCGCAGCCTGCGGCTGCTGATGGTCATCCAGCTGCTGTCGATGGGCGCCATGGAGTTGAGCGGGCCCTTCTGGCCATTGCAGATCGCCGCCCTGCTCGGACCCGCTGGCGCGCAGCACACCGCGCTGCTGTCCTCGGCGGTCTACGCTGGACCGCTGCTGGCAGCCATGCTGCTCACCCCGCTGTGGGGCCGCCTCGGCGACCGCACCGGGCACAAGCCGATGATCCTGCGCGCCCTGTTGGCCCTGGCGCTCTGCCAGGGGCTGGCGGCGGTGGTCAGCAACGCCTGGGCATTGGTCGCGGTACGGGTGGCCCAGGGCGCGCTGGCTGGTTTTCTGGCAGCGGCCCAGGCCTATGCGCTGATCTGGTGCCAGGGCGCCAGCCGTGGCCGCACCCTCGCCCAGTTGCAATCGGTCACCGCCCTCGGCTCGCTGCTCGGTCCGGTCCTGGGCGGCTGGTTGCTGGATGCGGCGGGCTTCCGGCTGCTGTGCCTCAGCGCCATGGCCAGCTGCCTGCTGTGCGCCCTGGCAGCGCTGTGGCTGCCGCGGGATCGTCCCCACCCGCGGACCCGCCAGACCGGCCAGGCACAGCCCCTGCCGCGTGGCTGGCTGGCCGGCATCCTGCTGGTGATCGTGCTGGTGCAGGCGGCCAAGCTCATGCCGCAGCCCTTCTATGCCCTCTACGTCGCCCAGGTGCTCCAGGCGCCCGGCTGGCTGATCGGTGCCACCTACGGCGCCAGCGCCCTGAGCCTGGCGCTGTCCGCGCCGCTCTGGGCACGGCTGTTCGATCGCTGGTCACCCGCGCGCACCCTTGCCCTCATCGAGGGCGTGGCCTGGGCCTGCGCCGCGACCCTGGCCGCCACCGCCCTGGCCGGGAGCTGGCCGGGCTTTCTCGCCACCCGCCTGCTCTGGGGACTCTGGCAGGGCGCCCTGCTGCCGGTGGCCTATGCCCTGATCGCCAACACCCTCTGCCCCCAGCAGCAAGGCTTCGCCCTTGGCCTCGGCAATAGCGCCGCCAAGGCGGGTGCCCTGCTGGGCACTCTGCTGGGCGGTGCCGCCATGGCCGTGACCGGTCTGGACCAGGCGTTCTGGCCCGTCGCTGCCCTGTATCTCGCCGCCGCCCTGGGCATAAGGCTGATCCGCCAATCCCAGTTGACCCCGGCGTCAACTACCTCCCACCCCAACCCCTCAATGACTCGATAAGAAGTATTGTCATGCATCCCACTCGACTCGCTGTACTCATCGCCACCGCCCTGTTCGGCCCAGCCGTTTGGGCCACGGACGCCAGCACCGACGACGTTGTCGATCTGCAACCCACGGTGGTCTCGGCCACCCGCTCGGAAAGCACCATCGCCTCCATCCCCGGCTCGGTCCAGGTGATAGATTCCGCCCAGATCCGCGAGCAGACCGGCGCGGGTCGCCGCATCTCCGATATCCTCGGCGAATTGATCCCCGGCATGGCGCCGTCCAGCGGCGGCATGAGCAACTACGGCCAGACCCTGCGCGGACGCAATACCCTGGTGCTGATCGACGGGGTGTCGCAGAACGCCAGCCGCGACAACTTCCGTCAGCTCAACAGCCTCTCGCCGGATAGCATCGAGCGCATCGAGGTGATCTCCGGCGCCAGCAGCATCTATGGGGCGGGTGCCTCCGGCGGCATCATCAACATCATCACCAAGCGCAACCAGGGCCAGGCGCTGGCTTTCAGCAGCAAGCTGGGCCTCACCGCCGGCAAGGATTTCAACCACAAGGGCTTCGCCTACGAGGGCTTCCAGAGCGCCACCGGGCGCCAGGGGGCTTTCGACTGGTACCTGTCGGGCGCCTACACCCAGCGCAACGACCAATTCGACGCCCAGGGCCATCGCATTCCCCAGGACACCTCCCAGGGCAGCAACATGGACACCGACACCCATGATCTGCAGGGGCGCTTCGGCTATGCCCTGGACGAGGACCGCAAGCTGACCCTGGGTCTGCAGGATTACCGGGACCAGCAGGACACCGATTACACCAAGGACCCGCGCAATACGCGCGAGGCGGTGGCGGTCAAGGGACTACGGCTGGACGATCAGCCGGCAACCACCAACCAGGCGATCAACCTCAACTACAGCGATGCGGCCTTCTTCGGCCAGACGCTGAACGTCGAAAGCTACTGGCGCAAGGCCGATGCGCTGTTCTTCCCCGACATCTCCCGCGGTCGTGCCGGCTATTCGGCCACCGACAGCCGGCAGACCGTCTATGGCCTGCGCACCGCGGTCGATACGCCGCTGCCGCAGATCGGCCAGGCCACGGGAGACCTGGTCTGGGGCCTGGACTACAGTCATGAGCGCGCCGAGCAGACGGGTGACCAGTACGCGGTCAACGGCCTGAACTATCGCAAGACTGGCGTGACCTACGATCTCGGTCCGGAATTGCAGACCTCGACCAAGGCCTTGTTCGCCCAGACCGCCTGGGACATCGGCGACTGGACCCTTCGCGGCGGTATCCGGCATGAATGGATCGACAGCGAGGTGGCGGACAGCATCGCCTTCGGCGACATCGTCAGCACCGGGCGTGGCGGTGTCCTGCCGGGCGGCACGCTGAAGTACGCCGCCACGCTGTATAACCTCGGCGCGGTGTATCACCTGTCGGCGCACCAGGACCTGTTCGCCAATTTCAGCCAGGGCTTCTCGCTCCCGGACATCCAGCGCTTCCTGCGTGACGTCAGAAGCTCCTACGACATCCAGAATCTCAACGCCCAGGCCATCAAGGTCGACAGCTACGAGTTGGGCTGGCGTGGCAACTGGCACCCGATCCAGGCGCAGGTGACGGTCTACCAGAACACCTCGGACGTCACCCAGTTCTACGACGCCACCGATCGGGTGCTGCGGCTGATCGATCAGCGCGAGCGGGTACGCGGCCTGGAAAGCAGCCTGACCTGGAACCTCGACGACAACTGGTCGCTGGGCGGTACCTACGCCTGGTCCAAGGGTGAGACGCGCCAGGACGGCCAGTGGATCGACCTGCCCGCCACCCGCATCTCGCCGGCCAAGACCACACTGTTCCTCGGCTACACCCAGGACGCCTACAAACTACGACTGCAGGGCATGCGCCTGGCCAACTACGATGCCGCCTACCAGGACAACAACGGTCGGCGCATCGAGGGCTATACGCTGTTCGACCTGCTGGGTAGCGTCAAACTACCCAAGGGCCGGCTGGAAGGCGGGATCTACAACCTGACCAATCGCAGCTACCAGACGCTGCTGGCTCAGGCCAGCGGTCGGGCGCCCTATCCCGAGGGCCAGGGGCGTACCTTCAGTCTGGCCTATGCCATCGACTGGTAAAGGGCGCTCCCGCGCTCACCCCACCCGCCAAAGCTCATCCAGGCGGGTGGTGTAGCGCGGACTGAGCAGGTCGCGGCGCATCTGCCAGGCGGGATCGCGCGGGATGCGCGCCGGTCTCAGCGTTTCGCGGCCGAACTTGCCGTTGATGGCGTCCAGGGTTGCCATCAGCCGGGTCGCGGCGGGGTCCGGGGTGGCGGCGAAGAGGTCACCGGCCAGCGCCCCTCGCGGGCAGAGATCGAGCAGCAAGACTTCCGCCTTGGCGTAGCCGAAGCCGTCGCGAAAGATCTCGCGCAGGCCCGACTGGGCGTAGTCGTTGAGCACCCGGGTGTCGTCGCTGGGCGCGGGCAGATTGAGCAGGGCGGCATTGGCGTAACGCCCCTCGTCGGCGCCGTGCATGCCGGTCTGGATACTGACCCTCAGCGCCCGGCACAGCGAACCCTGGGCGCGCAGCTTTTCCGCGGCGCGGGCGGTGTAGCTGGCCACCGCCTCGGCCAGGGCGCCGAACTGGTATTGCCGTCGGCCGAACATGCGGCTGCTGCAGATCGTCTGCCGCGGCGCCTCCGTCTCTTCCAGACTCAGGCAGGCCAGCCCGCGCAGCTCCCGGGCCGTCTTTTCCAGCACCACGCTGTATCTCTGGCGCAGCGACCAGGCATCCTGCTGCGCCAGCGCCCAGGCGGTGGTCATCCCGTCCACCCGCAGCCGCGCCGCCAGGCGCCGGCCGACGCCCCAGACATCGTCCACCGGCGAATGCCGCAGCACCCAGTCCCGCACCGTCGGCTCGCGCAGATCGAGCACCCCGCCGGTCCGCTCGGGCCAGCGCTTGGCCGCGGCATTGGCGAGCTTGGCCAGGGTCTTGGTCCCGGCGATGCCGACACTGACCGGGATGCCCGTCCATTGCTGCACCCGTGCCCGCAGCCGCTGGCCGAGGGCGTCCAGGGGTTCGGGTAGGCCGCTCAGATCGGCGAACACCTCGTCGATGCTGTAGCGCTCCAGGCGCGGCACCAGGGTCGCCAGGGTGCGCATGACCCGGTCGCTGAGGTCGCCATAGAGGGCGTAGTTGGAGCTAAAGGCCGTCACCTGCCCCCGCTGCGCCAGCTCCCGTACCTGGAACCAGGGCGCGGCCATGGCGATGCCCAGGCGCTTGGCCTCGGGCGAACGGGCGATCACGCAACCGTCGTTGTTGGAGAGCACCACCACCGCCCGCTCGGCCAAATCCGGACGGAAGACCCGTTCGCAGCTGCAATAGAAGGAGTTGCAGTCGATCAGCGCCAGGATCGACTCAGCCATGGCCGAAGCGCCGCAGACTGTGGGTGGCCACGCCCCAGACCTCGAAGTCGTTACCCTCGCCGATGACCAGGGGCGCGTAAGCCGGGTTCTCCGCCAGCAGGACGAAATTCGCGCCACGCCGGCCCAGGCGCTTGAGGGTGGGCTCGCGGTCGCGCACCGCCACCACGATGTCGCCGACCCGCGCTGGCCGCGCCCGGTCGACGATGACCAGGTCACCGGGAAAGATGCCCACGCCGGTCATGCTGTCGCCACTGACCTGAATGACGTAGGTGTGGGGCGCGCGCAGGTCGACCAGTTCGTCCAGCGATACCTGGCGCTCCAGATGATCCTGGGCCGGCGAGGGGAAGCCACACGGCAGGCGGAAATCGTAGAGCGGCAACTGGATCGCCGAAGATTCCAGCGGACCCAGGACGGTAACGGACATGACAAGGCGCTCCTGCAAATAACTGTCTATATATACAGTTATCCACAGGAGCCAAGCCTGTAAAGCGCCGCTCGGGACCGGCCGATGAGTGGCGCGATCAGGCGCTGAAGCGGAAACGTGAAACGACGCTACGCAGCTCTTGGGACAGCCCCGCCAGTTGCTCCGCGGTAGCGGCGTCGGACTCGATCCCGCTCAGCACCTGCACGGTACTGGCGCGGATGCCTGTGGTGTTGCGGTTGATGTCTTCGGAGACCGCGGCCTGCTGTTCCGCCGCGCTGGCGATCTGGACGTTGACGTCGACGATGCGCTCCACGGCGGAGCCGATGCTGTTCAGACTGACGCTGGCCTGCTCGGCGGCCGCCACGCCATTCAGGGCATGACCGCGACTGGCCTGCATCTGGGCCACGGCATCGCCGGTCGCCGACTGCAGTTGCTCGATGATGCGGCGGATCTCCTCGGTGGAGGTCTGGGTACGCGAGGCCAGGGTGCGGACCTCGTCGGCTACCACGGCGAAGCCGCGCCCCTGCTCACCGGCCCGGGCGGCCTCGATGGCGGCGTTGAGCGCCAGCAGATTGGTCTGCTCGGCGATGGTACGAATCACCGCGATGACCCCACCAATGGCCTGGCTATGGCTTTCCAGGGCAGCGACCTTGTTGGCGCTCAGATCCACCTCGGCGGCCAGGGCCTCGATGGCCTGTTGCGTCTGTTGCATCACCCGGGTGCCTTCTCGCGTGGCCTGATCGGCCTGCTGGGCAGCCGCTACCGCGCCCTCAGTGTTGTTGGCGACGTCCGCCACACTGGCGGTCATCTCGGTGATGGCGGTGGCCACCTGATCGGTCTCGCCCTGTTGCGTCTGCATGGTAGAGCGTGCCTGACCGATGGAACTGGCCAGGTCACCGGAGGCCTGGGCGACCGCATCGGAGGCCTGATCGACCTCGCGCAGCGAGCGGCCGAAGGCTGCCAGCATGGCATCCAGGCTGCGGCCGATGTCGGCGATCTCGTCGCGACCGGGCAAGGCGGCCCGGCGACTCAGATCGCCCTGGGCGGCGGCAGCAGTCACGCCGACCAGCTCGGCGATCCCCAGGCGTAGCGCCTGGTAGATACCGGCGAAGGTATAGCTCAGCAGCAACAGAGCGGCCGCAATCATGCCCAGCACCAAATCGCGCACCAGGGTCTCATGGGCCAGGCGCTCGACCAGCAACTGGGAGAGCATGCCCTGGGCCTCTTCCTGCACCTTGTAGTAACGCGCGACCACGGCGTTGCCCTGGGTCCCCAGGGTCTTTCCGGAGACCGTGCCCTCACCCTTCATCACGGCCAGCATGCCCTGCCGGAAATTGCCATAGTCGTCCTGGGCCTGTCCTAGCGACGTCTTGAGCCGTTGGGCCAGCTCAGGCATCTGGCGTGCCAGCAGCCCCAGAGCTTGCTCCAATTCTTCGGCAGCCTGGCGTTCCTGGCGCATGACACTACGCGCCACGTTGAGACTGGCCGGATCGAAGCTATTGGTGGCGCTCAGCCCGGAGGCCAGGCCGCGTAGCTGACCGATGAGGTTGATCTCCCGCGGCAAGCGCAGCGAGGAGATATCGATGAGAAAGAGGCTGGCATAGTCGGAATCCAGTACCAGACCCGAGGTAGCCGAGACGTAATAGAAGAGGTTCAGGGTCTGCGTCAGTTGCTCGCTCCAGGCCTCGAACACCTCCAGGGGGGTTCCCGGTACGCCCTGCAACAGCCGCTCGGCGTTCTGCCGCAGTTGGGCGACGCGACTCCCGGTCTCCAGTTGGCCACCAAGTTCCCGATCCAGGCGGCCCAGCTCGTCATAGGCCCTGAGCAGGGCATCGCGGTTGTTCTGCCAATCCTGTTGGGCGGATGCATCCCCGTCCTGGAGGCGCTTGGTCAGCGCCCGCTGCAGCATGCTCAGGCGGGCGATCGGCGTCAGTTGCACTAGGTAGCGCTGCCCCTGAATTTCCAATTCCAGGCTGGCGCGTTGCTCCTGGATGTCCTGGTAGAGGTAGTAGCTGAGCAACAGCAAGGGGATCAGCACGATGGTCGCGAGACAGGCGAACTTGGCGGAAAACCTCAGACGATTCATTACGGCAACGACGGGGGTGAGAAGATTCATGGCAGACTCAAAAAGGGAAAGGCGTTGGAAGCCGTGTTTGGTCACGGTCTGGACGGGCGAATGGACAGATTTTTTCATAGATAGTGCACTGCCCGTATGCGCGATAACTAATTTGCATGGCTATTTGCCACCATACGGTCAAAAGTTGGCGCCAAACGGTTGGCTTGATGTGGTGCGAGGTAATGCGAGGTCCGCTCATGCATGACCTGCTCATTCGCGACGCCTTCGTTCTGGACGGTCGCAACCACGCCGGCCGGATGGCCGACCTGGCCGTCAAGGCGGGGCGTATCGTCGCCCTGGGCGAGCTTGCCGGTCAACTGGCGCAAGAGGTCCGTGACGGCCGCGGCCTGGTGCTGGCCCCCGGCTTCATCGATGTCCATACCCACGATGACACCATGGTCATCCGCCGCCCCGAGCAGTTGCCCAAGCTCAGCCAGGGGGTGACCACCGTGGTGGTCGGTAACTGCGGCATCAGCGCTGCCCCGGTGCGGCTGCGCGGTGAGCCGCCGGACCCCTTGAATTTGCTCGGCCCGGCGGCGGCCTTCGGCTATCCCACCTTTGCCGCCTATCGCGCGGCGGTGGAGCAGGCCCGCCCCGGGGTCAACGTCGCCGCCCTGGTTGGCCATACGGCGCTGCGCAGCAATCATCTGGACGATCTCCAGCGCGCCGCCACGCCAGCGGAGATCGCCGCCATGCGCGCTGAATTGCGCGACAGCCTTGCTGCCGGTGCCCTGGGGCTCTCCAGCGGCCTGGCCTATGCCTCCGCTGCCGCGGCTCCGACCAGCGAAGTGGCCCAACTGGCCGCCGAGCTCGATGCCGTGGGCGGACTTTATGCCACCCATCTGCGCAGCGAATTCGCCGCGGTGCACGAGGCGCTGGCCGAAGCCCTGGGCATCGGCCGCCAGGCCCGCGCCCCGGTGGTGGTCTCCCACCTCAAGTGCGCCGGGGTGGACAACTGGGGCCGCGCGCCGGAATTGCTCGGCGCCCTGGAGCAGGCCGCCAGCAGCCAGCCGGTCGGCTGCGACTGCTATCCCTATGCCGCCAGTTCCTCCACCTTGGATCTCAAGCAGGTCACCGACCGCCACCGCATCACCATCACCTGGTCCACCCCGCATCCCGAATGCGGCGGCCGCGATCTGGCCGCCATCGCCGCCGACTGGGGCCTGGACCTGCAGGCCACCGCCCGCCGCCTGCAGCCGGCCGGCGCCGTCTACTACGGCATGAGCGAAGCCGATGTGCGCCTCATCCTCGCTCATCCGCTGAGCATGATCGGCTCCGATGGCCTGCCCGAGGATCCCTTCCCTCATCCACGGCTCTGGGGCGCCTTCCCGCGGGTGCTCGGCCACTTCAGCCGCGACCTCGGCCTCTTCCCGCTGCACACCGCCGTGCACAAGATGACCGGCCTCTCCGCCGCCCGCTTCGGCTTGGCGGGTCGCGGCCTGATCGAGCCGGGCGCCCAGGCCGATCTGGTGCTGTTCGACCCCGCCCGCATCCGCGACGTGGCCGACTTCAGCGAGCCGCAACGGCCTGCCGAAGGTATCCACGCCATCTGGGTCAATGGCCGCCTGGCCTACGCCCCTGACCAGGCCATCGAAGCGCGCCATGGCCGTTTCCTGCCTCGCGCCGGCGATCTGCGGCTCGGCTTCCCACGCCCACGCTAAGCGCTACCGAGTAACGCCTCGCGCTGGTGCACATCCGTTACCTTCCGCCACCTCCCGGTGCCCTCTGGCGCACCGGGAGCACTCTCTGCTGCCTGTCACTCAAGCCAAGCCCTTGATTTGCAACGCCGGGCGAATAGCTGGCACAGTCGCTGCAATCTATTCCGTTGTTACGAACACACTTCCGCTATAACGGAAAAGGAGAAGGACGCGATGACAGGCAAGACGAAGGGGTGGAAAACGCTGGCGCTGCTGGTCGGCCTGGTCGCCATGACCGGCGCCCAGGCGGCCAAGCTGGATGACGTGCTCAAGCGCGGCCATCTGGTCGTGGGCACCGGCAGCACCAATGCGCCCTGGCACTTCCAGGGCGCCGACGGCAAGTTGCAGGGCTTCGATATCGATATCTCCAAGGTCATCGCCAAGGGCCTGTTCAACGATCCGGAAAAGGTCGAATTCGTCGTCCAGGGCTCGGATGCGCGCATCCCCAACCTGCTCACCGACAAGGTCGACATCAGCTGCCAGTTCATCACCGTGACCGCCAGCCGCGCCCAGCAGGTGGCCTTCACCCTGCCCTACTACCGCGAAGGCGTGGCCCTGCTCCTGCCGGCCAACAGCCGCTACCAGCAGATCGACGACCTCAAGGCGGCCAAGGGCGACCTGACGGTGGCCGTGCTGCAGAACGTCTATGCCGAGGAACTGGTGCACCAGGCGCTGCCCCAGGCCAAGGTCGACCAGTACGACAGCGTCGACCTGCTCTACCAGGCCCTCGGCACCGGTCGCGCCGACGCCGTGGCCACCGACCAGTCGTCGGTCAAGTACCTGATGACCCAGAATCCCGGCCGCTACCGCTCGCCCGACTACGCCTGGAGTCCCCAGACCTACGCCTGCGCGGTCAAGCGTGGCGACCAGGACTGGCTGAACTTCGTCAACACCGCTCTGCACGAGGCCATGACCGGCGTGGAATTCCCCACCTATCAGGCGTCCTTCAAGAAGTGGTTCGGCGTCGAGCTGCCCTCCCCGGCGATCGGCTTCCCCGTCGAGTTCAAGTGACCCTGGCCCCGGCGCGGCCCGTCCGCGCCCTCTAGGTGGATGCCGTACATGGACTACACCCTCAACTTCGCCCCTGTGTGGCAGAACCTGGACCATTTGCTGGCCGGGCTCGCCCTCGGCCTGCAGCTGGCACTGATCGGCATCGCCATCGGCTGCCTGATCGGCCTGGCCACCGCCTTCGCCCTGCTCTCGCCGGTGCGGGCGCTGCGCTGGCTGGCGGGGGGCTATGTCACCCTGGTGCGCAACACGCCGATCCTGGTGCTGATCCTGCTGCTGTACTTCGCCCTGCCCAGCGTCGGCATCCGCCTGGACAAGCTCAGTTCCTTTCTCATCACCCTGGCGCTCTATGCCGGGGCCTACCTGGCCGAGGTGTTCCGCGGTGGGCTCATGGCCATTCCCAAGGGCCAGCGCGAGGCGGGCCTGGCCATCGGCCTGCGCGAATGGCAGATCAAGGCCTACGTCATCATCCCGGTGATGCTGCGCAACGTGCTGCCGTCGCTTTCCAACAGCTTCATCTCGCTGTTCAAGGACACCTCCCTGGCGGCGGCCATCGCCGTGCCGGAGCTGACCTACCAGGCGCGCAAGATCAACCTGGAAAGCTACCGGGTCATCGAGACCTGGCTGGTGACCAGCGGCCTCTACATCCTCACCTGCTACGCCATCGCCCTGCTGCTGCGCCAGCTGGAGCGGCGGCTGAGCCTCGCCCGCTAGGAGCCCGATCGTGTACGAAGCCCCCTCCTGTTTCCTGGAATTGTGGAACGCCCGCCAGACCCTGGCCGCCGGGTTCGCCACCACCCTGGCCTGCTCCGTGCTGGCCGTGCTCGGCGGCACCCTGCTCGGCACCCTCGGCGGGCTGGCGCTGACCTACGGCCGCTGGCCGCTACGCCTGCCCTTTCGCGTCTATGCCGACCTGATCCGCGGCACCCCGGTGTTCGTGCTGGTGCTGGCCTGCTACTACATGGCACCGGCCCTGGGTCTCAAGCCCACGCCCTTCCAGGCTGGCACCGCGGCCCTGCTGCTGTTCTGCGGCTCCCACGTGGCGGAGATCGTCCGTGGCGCCCTGCAAGCCATCCCGCGCGGCCAGCACGAAGCGGCCAAGGCCATCGGCCTGACCTTCACCCAGAGTCTCAAGGAGGTGCTCCTGCCCCAGGCGCTGCGCCAGATCCTGCCGACCTGGGTCAACGCCTCCACCGAGATCGTCAAGGCCTCCACCCTGCTCTCGGTGATCGGCGTGGCCGAGTTGCTGCTGAGCAGCCAACAGGTCATCGCCCGCACCTTCATGACCCTGCAGTTCTATCTGTTCGCCGGCCTGCTGTTCTTTCTCATCAACTTCGCCATCGAGCGGCTCGGCCGCTACCTGGAAAAACGGGTGACCCTGCCATGACCGATCCGCTATTGAGCATCAACGGCCTGCACAAGAGCTTCGGCGCCACCGAGGTGCTCAAGGGCATCGACCTGACCCTCGACCGCGGTGACGTGGTCACCCTGATCGGCTCCAGCGGCTCGGGCAAGACCACCCTGTTGCGCTGCGTCAACCTGCTGGAAGACTTCCAGGGCGGCAGCATCCGCTTGGCCGGCGAGGCCATCGGCTATCGTGAGGACGGCGGTCGCCGCCAGCGCCTGCCGGAGCGCGAGATCGCCCGTCAGCGCTCGCTCACCGGCATGGCTTTCCAGCAGTTCAACCTCTTTCCCCACCTCACCGCCCTGGAAAACGTCACCCTCGGCCTGCGCAAGGTCAAGAAGATGGCCAAGGACGAAGCCATCGCCCTCGGCGAGCAGTGGCTGCGCCGGGTCGGCCTGATCGAGCGGCGCGACCATCATCCCGGCCAACTGTCCGGCGGCCAGCAGCAGCGGGTGGCCATCGCCCGCGCCATCGCCATGAATCCCAGCCTGATGCTGTTCGACGAACCCACCTCGGCGCTGGACCCGGAACTGGTTGGCGAGGTGCTGGCGGTGATCAAGGACCTCGCCCAGGACGGCATGACCATGCTGCTGGTGACCCACGAGATGAGATTCGCCTACGAGGTGTCCGATCGCATCGTCTTCATGAGCCAGGGCCGCATCGAGGAACAGGGCCCGCCGCGCGAGCTGTTCGAGCAGCCGAAATCCACCCGTCTCGCCGAATTCCTCGGCCGGACCTCCTTTTGAATCCCCCTCTCGTTACAGGAGCAACCCTATGAGCATCACCCGTTACGGCGCCGGCGAACGCGGCGCAGGTGGCCAACCCCTGCCCTTCGCCCGCGCGGTGGAAGCCGATGGCTGGCTGCACGTCTCCGGCCAGGTGGCCATGGAGAACGGCGAGATCATCGACGGCGGCATCGTCGCCCAGACCCACAAGACCATGCAGAATCTGATCGCCATCCTGCACGAAGCCGGCTACGGTCTGGAGCACGTGGTGCGCGCTGGCGTCTGGCTGGACGATCCGCGCGACTTCTGGAGCTTCAACAAGGTGTTCGCCGAGTACTTCGCCGGCCACGCCCCGGCGCGTGCCTGTGTGCAATCCTCCATGATGGTGGACTGCAAGGTCGAGATCGACTGCATCGCCTACAAACCCAAGGCCTGAGACAACCCACACAGATGACCGAACCTACCCGCCAACGAGCCCGCGGCCTGGACCGCGCCTTCGACATCCTCGATCACCTCAAGCGGGTGGGTCGGCCGCTGCGCCCCAACGAGATCGCCGCCGGCCTGGGTATTCCCAAGTCCACCGTCTACGACCTGGTCGGCCTCTTGCTGGAGCGGCACATGCTCGACGCCGTGGGCCGCGACGGCCAGGTCTACCTGGGGCGCGAGCTGTACTTTCTCGGCCAGGCGCACCTGCGCCACTTCGACCTGGCCCGCGAGGCCGGGCTGCTGCTGGACGACATCGTCGCCCAGACCCGCGAGACCGCCCAGCTGTGCCAGCTCAATGGCCGCAAGTACACCGTCTCGCTGATGAAGGAAGGCGCCCGCGCCTTTCGCATCTCGTCCAATGTCGGCGAGGACGCGCCCATTCCCTGGACCGCTTCCGGCCGGCTGCTGCTGGGTCACCTGAGCGACGCCGAGATCCTCGCCCTGATCGACGCGGATGACTTCATCCTGCCCGACGGCAGTCGCCTGCCACCCGAGGCCTTCATCGCCGAGATCCGTAGCGCCAGCGCCGCCGGCTTCTTTTCCTTCGATAGCATCGCCGACACCTACACCCACTGCTTCGCCGCCCCGGTGCTCGACGCCAGCGGCCTGTGCATCGCCACCCTGTGCATCGTGGCGCCCCGCGCCGATGCCCAGGCCCACCATGCCGAGTACCGCCAGGTGCTGGTCGACAGCGCCCGTCGCCTGTCCCAGCGCCTCGGCGGCCAGGAGAATTCATGACCATCCTCACCGCCCCCGAGAAAGGCGCCGCCAACCTGGGCGATAGCCTGCTCAATGACGTCGCCCTGCCTGCCCTGGTCGTCCACCAGCAGGCCCTCGACCACAACATCGCCTGGATGCAGGCCTTCACCGCTGACCGAGGCGCCGAACTGGCGCCCCATGGCAAGACCAGCATGGCGCCGGCGCTGTTCCAGCGGCAGCTCGCCGCCGGTGCCTGGGGCATGACCCTGGCCACCGCGGTGCAGACCCGCGCCGCTCAGGCCCAAGGCGTGCGCCGGGTGCTGATGGCCAACCAGTTGGTCGGCGCGCCGAACATGGCGCTGATCGCCGAGTTGCTCAGGGCCGACCCGGATTTCGACTTCCATTGCCTGGTGGACCACCCTGCCCAGGTCACCGCCCTGGGCGCCTTGTTCGGCGAACGCGGCCTGGCGCTGCAGGTGATGATCGAATACGGCGTGCCCGGTGGTCGCTGCGGTTGCCGCAGCGAATCCGAGGTAAGGGAACTGGCCAAGGCCATCGCCACCCAGCCCGCCCTGCGCCTGACCGGTATCGAGGGCTATGAGGGGGTCATCCATGGCGCCGAAGCCGCGACGGACATCCGCTCCTTCGCCGACTCCCTGGTACGCCTGGCCGAAGAACTGCGCGGCCAGGGCGCCTTTGCCCTGGAACGCCCCATCGTCACCGCTTCGGGTTCGGCCTGGTACGACCTGATTGCCGCCGCCTTCGATCGGCTGGAGGTGCGTGAGCGCTTTCTCGCCGTGCTGCGCCCCGGCAGCTACGTGGTGCACGACCACGGCATCTACCGCGACGCCCAGGGCGGCGTGCTGGCCCGCACCGGCCTGGCCGAGGGCCTGCGCCCAGCGCTGGAGGTCTGGGCACTTGTGCAGTCCCTGCCCGAACCCGGCTTCGCCATCCTCGCCCTGGGCAAGCGCGATGTCGCCCACGACGCCGGCCTGCCACTGCCGCTACGCCGCTACCAGCCAGGTCAAACCGCTGCCGAAGCCGTCGATGTCAGCGGCTGCACCGTCACCGCCATAATGGACCAGCACGCCTTCATGGTCGTCGCCCCGGGCACCGAGCTGGCCATCGGCGATATCGTCGCCCTGGGCACCTCGCACCCCTGCCTGACCTTCGACAAGTGGCGCCAGGGCTGCCTGGTGGATGAAGACCTGCGGGTGGTGGAGACCTTCGCGACCTGCTTCTAGGCTCTAAGGCCGCAGCTCGCCCTGTTCCTCCCCATCCCAGTAACGGATGCGCTCGGCATGCACCTTGATGAGGATCATGCCGGGTGTGTCGGTGCCCTGGGGAAACCAGAGCTCCAGGCTCTTGGTCCAGTGCGCCTCGAATTGCGCCTTATCGCGGATCAGTTCGGCCCGGCCTTCGATGGCGACGAAGAGACCAGGCTTGCCCAGCAGGCTCTTGCCTTCGGTGAAGGTCAGGCCCACCGCCGGGTCCTGCTCGATGTCGCGGATCTTGGCCGAGTCCTCGTAGGCATAGAACCAGGAGTCCCCGTCGTATTCGACGTCGCCGTTGTTGCTCATCGGCCGGCTGGTCAAGCGCCCGCTGCCGGTGGTCAGCATGCAGAAATCCAGGTCGCGCATCGCTTTGGAAAGGTCGTGCAGGGTCTTGTCGGCCATGGGGGTCGCTCCGGTGGATGGGCAGGCAGTGCCCAGTCTGAATTCAGACCAGGGGCCGATGCCGCTTGGTTCCGGATGGGGATGGCTCACTCGGTCTTTCAGACGGACAGCGTCAATGCGAGGAGATGTAGAACGCCGAGGCAGGCGGTGCCGGCAGTGCATAGGTGGCCTTCATCCAGTCGATCTCCGCCAGGGGTGTGCGACCGAACAGCCGCTTGAATTCGCGGCTGAATTGCGAAGCGCTTTCGTAGCCCACCGCGAAGGCCGCGTTCGCCGCCGGTAGGGCGTCGCGCAGCATCAGCAGCCGCGCCTGGTGCAGGCGGGTCGATTTCAGGTACTGCATCGGCGTGGTGCCCGTCACCTCGCGGAAATGCCGGTGAAAGCTGGGTTGACTCATGCGCGCCTCCTGCGCCAACGCCGCCACGTCCAGGCGCTCGGCATAGCGGGCATGCAGGGTGCGCAACGACCGGGCGATGCGGCCGAAATGTCCCTGGCGATCCAGGGCCGCGCGCAAGGAACCACCTTGAGCCCCGGTCAGGATTCGATAATAGACCTCGCGCAGCAGCGCCGGCCCCAGTAGCCGGGCGTCCGTGGGTGCGCTCAGCACCTCCAGGAAGCGTAGCGTCGAGACCCGTAGCGGCTCGTCGAGCGGCGAGGCATAGAGTCCGCGGGGCGGCTCGACCGCCGGCCCCAGCTCGCTATCGAGTTGCAGGACCAGCTCGCCGAGCAAGCGAAAATCCAGCCGCAGGTAGATGGCCAAGAGCGGCTCCTCCGGACTGGCATCGGTTTCCATGGTGAAGGGCACGGGCACCGAGACCACTAGATAGTGCTGGGCGTCGTAGCGATAGACGCGCTCCCCGAAATAGCCGCGCTTGCCGCCCTGGCAGACGATGACGATGCCGGGGTCATAGAGCACCGGAACCCCACGGAGTGGGCGATCCGAGCGCAGGAAGCGTACGTCTTCCAGGGCGCTGAGGTTGTAGCCCTCCTGTGGCGACAGCTCACGCATCAGCGTCACCAGCCGTGCGGTGACCGGATCACCTTGGATCATGGAGCATCCTCTTCAACCATCGGTGGAGCGCGTCAGGGTCTCCCAGCGCTCGATCTCCCGCGTGGCCTCGGCCAGTCGCTCGCGCACCAGTTGCAAGGCATCGCTACCCAGCAATAGGTGCCTGGGCGGCGCCGGCATGGCGATGAGTTGCAACATCGCCTGGGCGGCCTTGCGTGGATCGCCCAGCTGCTTGCCACTCTTGGCCTCGCGCGCGGCGCGGATCGGCGCGAAGCTCTCATCGTAGTCGGGAATGCTGCGCGGGGTGCGGCGCATCGAACGGCCTGCCCAGTCGGTGCGGAAGGAACCCGGCGCCACGGCGGTAACCTGCACCCCGAAGGGTTCCAGCTCCTGGCCCAGCGCCGCGGAGATGCCTTCGAGGGCGAACTTGCTGCCGCAATAGTAGGAGATGCCCGGCAGCGTGATGGTGCCGCCCATGGAGGTGATATTGATGATATGGCCACGGCGGCGCTGGCGGAACGCCGGTAAAAAGGCCTTGATCACGGCCACCGCCGCGAAGACGTTGACCTCGAATTGCTGACGCAGCTCCTCCAGCGGCGATTCCTCGAGAATGCCCTCATGGCCGTAGCCGGCGTTGTTCACCAGGACATCCACCGGCCCGTGCTCGGCCTGGACCTCGGCCACCACCGTCGCCAGGCGAGCGTAGTCCGTTACATCCAGCAGCACGCCATGGGCATTGGTCGACAAGGCGGCGAACGCCTGCCGATCGGCTTCCCGGCGCACCGTGCCGATGACGCGATGGCCAGCCGCCAGGGCTTCGCGCGCCAGGGCCTGGCCGAAGCCGCTGCTCACGCCGGTGATAAAAAGGGTCTGGTGATCGTTCATGACCTGCTCCTGTCATTGCAAGGGAGCGGCCAGGCTAACGCGGGTGCGCCTTGTACCCGCTGCCGGATCGTCTGGGGGTCTTGCCTAATCCTCTCAACCTCGAGGCCGGGCCCCGAAAGCCCGTGGCGCGGCTCGCGTCCCTAGGTCAGGCCAGCCCCGCCGGGGCCAAACGCCACGATAGGGATACTGCCCAGGCCACACCTGCCACCCAAACGTCATCCTTATTAAATATAACCAACAAGAACCGCGCCTAGAGTTAGCGCCGAACCGGGCCTTACCCGGTTTCATCTCGACGAGGATCCAAACGAACATAAATTCTACTACTTCATGGAGAGGATCTTTATGAGCCGTAAGATCTCGCTATGCATGGCCGCCTCCGCCTTATCCATGGCGACCCCGGCCTTCGCGGCGGTCATCGCCCATGACCAGGTGCAACCTATCCCCGCCAACGCCACCGATGTGGAGTTCTATTACCAGCCGATGATTGCCGACGGCCCGGACTCCTGCAATAACTATCCTGCCGTGGATTCGGCCGGCAACGTCAGCGGTGGATTGCATCCCTCGGGCGCCCCGGATGGTCATTGTCGCGGCACCAATGGCCAGGTCTATTCGCGCATGGCCGAATACTATGATCACTGCGCGATCATGTATTCCTATTACTTTCCCAAGGATCAACCGCCGAACTATCTGGGCGCGGTGGGCGGTCATCGCCATGATTGGGAAAACATCGTGGTCTGGACCAACGAGTGCAAGGTCGGCTCGCCCATCCTGAAGATCGATTACTCGACCCATGGCAAGTACCGGGTCAATTACAACCCGCCACTCTGGCGTGGCCGGGACGGCTATCTAGTCAACGGCGTACATCCCAAAGTCGGCTACCACGCCACCTACGATGGCTTCGCCGACCATTCGCTCGACTGGACCAACGACACCGGGCGCAGCCAGTCCCTGATCAGTTGGAGCCGGATGCCGGTGCCCGCCAAGAACACCCTGAACAGCTACGACTTCGGCGCGGCCAGCGTGCCCTTCAAGGATAACGGCGCCTTCTGGTCCAACCTGCAGAAGGCCTGGAAGACCGACTAGCGCTGCGCTTGTTTGGCACTGGCTCACTGACCGCGCGGCTTGGCCCGCGCGGTCGGTTCGGCGATCAGCGGATCGTCCGGCCAGTAGTGCTTGGGATAGCGCCCCTTGAGATCCTTCTTCACCTCCACATAGGTATTGGCCCAGAAACTGGCCAGGTCCTGGGTGACCTGCACCGGGCGCCGCGCCGGCGAGAGCAGGTGCAGCTTGACCGCCAGGCGGCCACCGGCGATGCGCGGGGTGTCGGCCAGGCCGAACAGTTCCTGCAGGCGTACCGCCAGCACCGGGGGATACTCGCCGTAATCCAGGCGAATGCTGGAACCCGAGGGCACCTCCAGGCTGCGTGGTGCCAGTTCGTCGAGCTGGCGCGGCAGCGGCCAGGGCAGCAAGCCCTGGAGCATGGCGGCCAGGTCCAGGTTGGCGAAATGGGCCAGGCGGGTGACGCGATCCAGGTAGGGCAACAGCCAGGCTTCCAGGCTATCGAGCAGGGCGGCATCGCTGACATCCGGCCAGTCGCTCGTGTCTGCCTGTTGTAGATCCAACTGACGCAGTAAGCCGACCCGCGCCTGCCACTGGCGCAACTCGGGCGTCCAGGGCAGCAGTTCCAGGCCCTTGCGCCGCACCAGGCCGAGCAGGGCGCGGCTGCGGGCGGCGGCGTCCAGTTGCTTCAGTGGCTCGCGACTCAGCACCAGTTGACCTACCCGCCGCTGGCGCTCGGCGCGCAGGACGCCTTCACGTTCATCCCAGTCCAGTTCGTCGTGGCTTACGACCTGCTCGGCCAAGGGTCCATCGAACAGCCCTGGCTCCAACTCGGCAGCCAGGTAGATACGCTCCTCGCGCTGCCCCTGGCGACTGCCCAGGTCGGCCACCACCAGCCAGGGCGACTTCATCAGCGCATCCGGCTCGGCGAAGCTGGCGGCCCGACCGTTGGCCAGGCGATAGTCCTGGCCGCCGGCCTTGCGTTGCTGGGCGATTCGATCCGGATAGGCGCAGGCCAGCAGGGCACCGGTCCAGCGCGGGTGCTCAGGATCGGCTACCGGCTCAGTGGCCTTGCCTCTCAACAGGCCGCGGTACTGGCGGACCAGTTGGCGGATGCGCGCCACACCGCCACGCGGACCGCGACCTTCGCCGGCCAGGAGCAGCAAACGGGTGTGCAGGTCGGCGCCCTGCCCCGGCGCCAGGTCGCGCTCGCCCAGCAATGCCGCGATCTCGCAGGCACGCTCAGCCAGGCCCCAGCTCTGCCCACGCAGGAGCAGGTGCGCCAGGCGCGGATGTGCCGGCAGGCCACTCATGGCCTGGCCGTGAGCGGTGAAGCTGCCCTGTTCGTCCAGGGCGCCCAGGCGAACCAACAGGTCGCGAGCCTGGGCCAGGGCGGCGGCGGGCGGCGGATCGAGCCAGGCCAGTTCCTCGGCACTCATGCCCCAGCGCGCCAGTTGCAGGGCCAGCCCGGCCAGATCGGCCTGGAGGATCTCGGCGCTGTCGTAGGCCGGCAACTGCTGGTGCAGCTCTTCCGACCAGAGTCGATAGCAGACGCCCGGCTCCAGACGCCCGGCGCGACCCTGGCGCTGGGTGGCCGAGGCGCGCGAGATGCGCCGGGTGGTCAGCCGGGTCATGCCACTGCCGGGATCGAAAGCCGGCACCCGTGCCAGACCGGCGTCCACCACCACCCGTACGCCCTCGATGGTCAGGCTGGTCTCGGCGATATTGGTGGCCAGCACCACCTTGCGCAGGCCGGCCGGCGCCGGTTCGATGGCGGCGCGCTGGGCGGCCAGCTCCAACTCGCCATGCAGCGGACAGAGCAGCACTCCGGCCGGCAGTTGGTCGGCCAGGCGCTCGGCGGTGCGACGGATCTCCGCCTGGCCGGGCAGGAACACCAGCAGGCTGCCGGTCTCTTCGTCCAGCGCCTGCAGTACCGTGGCGGCCACCCGCGCTTCCAGGCGTTCGTCCTGGCCGAGCGGCCGGCCCCAGCGGGTCGTGACCGGAAACATCCGCCCCTCGCTGCGCACCACCGGCGCGCCGCCGAGCAGGGCCGCCAGGCGTTCGCCCTCCAGGGTGGCGGACATCACCAGCACCTTGAGCGGCGTATCGCGCAGCAGCTCGCGGCCGCTCAGGGTCAGCGCCAGGGCCAGGTCGGCGTCCAGGCTGCGCTCGTGGAATTCGTCGAAGATCACCAGGCCGACGCCCTCCAGCGCCGGGTCGTCCTGCAAACGCCGGGTCAGGATGCCCTCGGTGACCACCTCGATGCGGGTGCGGGGGCCTACCTTGCTCTCCAGGCGAATGCGATAGCCCACGGTCTCGCCGACGCCCTCGCCCAGCTCCGCGGCCAGGCGCTCGGCGGCGGCGCGGGCCGCCAGCCGCCGGGGTTCGAGCAGCAGGATGCGCTGGCCGACCAGCCAGGGTTCGCCGAGCAACGCCAGGGGCACCCGGGTGGTCTTGCCCGCGCCGGGCGGCGCCTCCAGCACGCAGTCATCCCTGGCCGCCAGGGCAAGGCGCAGATCGGGCAAAACAGATTCAATCGGCAACAAACTCATGATGGCTCCTAGCCTGAGCCAACGATTATATAGACAAGAGAGGTAGTTATGGCATGCGAAATTCATCCACGCATAAACAGATATTATGCAACGACAGAATCGGTAACAATTTTCGAGAGCAAAACAGTTACAGGAAAGAAAGCGTTTATTATTAGCCCACCTCTTTGACCAACAGCAGTTTTTGCTAGAAACAGTAGCGGCAGGAAATCTCCACCTTCAGCCCTAAGGCAACGACCTGGTACCTTTTATGTAAAGACAGCAATCCGAGCCAAGAACCATTCACGTACATTAGCAAGATTAATCAACGAATCGAGCTAAGTCATATGACTGACCAGAAATACGACGAGATAATGACCCATTATTTAGCGGATATGGAAAAATATGCCCGCGAGCGGCTTACAAAAGCGACCGACCTAATTGCAGCGTTCACCACGCTTGCCAAATCGAAGGGTGTATCCCTAGATACAGAATCATTTGAGTACATTCAGACTATCGGTATCGTTGCGAAGGCACCCGGCCTCGCAAGAGTGCTACTAGGACCAATAAGGGCACAGCGCGACGGACTGCTGGATTTCAATGAGATCGCGAGTCGATTCCCGCCTAGCCACCATTACGAAGGGTGCTTTGCCGGGCCCGATTTTATTTTAATGGCGCACCCTTGCTACCGGCGCGAAATGCACCCAATTAACAACTGGGCGCCAAGGTTTATAGACCTATTCTGGCGATTCGATGGACCTGGTATAGAAAAGTACATTGCCCTTGACGAAAATCGGGTCCGAATAGACGTTGATGGCCTGGGCTATATGGAGGCCGATACTTGGTATGGAGCCCCGTTCGATGAGGACATAGCAAATATCAAAACTGGAATCGTCAAGCTACGCCCGCCTATGGACCTCGAAGCCTGGCACATTTCAATATTTTTTGCCAACACGTACTGTCTAGACGTCAAATGGAGCGAGTCGGACGGCATAAAATCTTTTCAAGCCCTAGAGATTAAGGCGGAGGATGTCCAAATTAAAATTGAAGGACAGCAATATTTCCCTGCTCGCTACCTGCATGCCGAGTTCGATCTCGCAACCAATTGCTTCAGACACTTCGACGGTGCAATCCAGCTTTTCACAGAGGAAGAATATTTTCAGCGGCGAGATTCCGACTTCAACATGACGATGAAGAACCCTACACACGTCAAGGCTCGATCGACCAAAGTCTTCAAGATCAACGGCCCCTTAAAAACAAAAGACTGGGTCGAGTTCTGCTGCCACTTCTATGCCGCAAACCCGCTCACCTTCGAGTACTTCAATGGTAAGTATCCAAAGCATGTCACCGAGGCTGTAGAAAGGATTAGGAGTCGCCCATCTCGGCTCTCTGACGAGACTTAATCGGTTATGAAAGGGTGACTCAGAGCTGACGAATTGCTGGCACAGCTAAAACATAATCCTTAAGTACTCTCAACAGATTCTAGCTAAGACTAAACTCACGTACGCGGTGCTATACAGACTCAGTCCCACTTAGCTCCCCTCAAAAGGAACCGACCTTGATCGGCAAGGCAGGGCAAGCAACCTCCAACACGCAGTCATCGCGGCTGGCGAGGGCATCACGCAAGGCGGGCAGAACAACATCGATGGGCAAGGGCGTCATTTGGCACGGCCGGTGGTCTCAACGGGGCGGGCGGTATAAAGCGTCTCGCCCGCCGTGATTCCGGCCGCTATAGTGTCGGCCTCATCCAACAGGAGGTTGTCTATGTCGATGCGTACCCGTGCGGTGTGTGGCGTCCTCGCCGCCGCCCTGTTCACCCAATTGACCGCCTGCGGCACCCTGTTCTATCCCGACCGGCGTGGTCAGATCACCGGCAGCGGTCGTATCGATCCGGGCATCGTCGCCCTGGATGCCATCGGCCTGCTGTTCTACATCATCCCGGGCCTGATCGCCTTTGGCGTGGACTTCGCCAGCGGCGCCATCTACCTGCCCGACAACAAGCGCGCCGAAGTGGACCCGGCCGAGCTGCACAAGGCGGTGAACCCCGACGGCAGCGTCGACCGTATGCGCCTGAAGGCCATCATCCAGCAGGCCACCGGCCGCACCCTGCCGCTGGACGACCCGCGCCTGCTGCAACGCAGCGGCAGCAGCGAGCAGCTCGCCAGCCTGGGCCTCGCACCGCGCGCCTGATGAGCGATCCGCACCGTACCGAGCAGCTCCTGCGTCGCGCCACCGCTGCTTCGGTGGCGGTGGCGACGACGCTGATCCTGGCCAAGGCCGTCGCCTGGTGGTTCAGTGGCTCGGTCAGCCTGCTCGCCGGTCTTACCGATTCGCTGCTCGACGGCCTCGCCTCGGTGTTCAATCTGCTGGCGGTGCGCTACGCCCTCAAGCCGGCGGACGACGACCATCGCTACGGCCATGGCAAGGCCGAATCCCTGGCCGGCATCGCCCAGGCGGTGTTCATCGGCGTGAGCGCCGTGCTCATCGCCTGGCAGGCGGTGGGTCGCCTGCAACAGCCCGAACCGCTGGGTGCCCAGGCCCTGGGTATCGCCGTCACTCTCTTTTCGCTGGTGCTGACCGGCCTGCTGGTGGCCTACCAGCAACACGTCATCCGCCAGACCGATTCCACCGTGGTCCGCGCCGATGCCCTGCACTACCGCTCCGACTTGCTGCTCAACCTGGGCATCCTCATCGCCCTGGCGCTGACCGGCTTCGGCTGGTACTGGCTGGACCCGCTGTTCGGCCTGGCCATCGCGCTGTACATCCTCTGGAGCGCCTACGGCATCGCCCGCGATTCCTTCGGCGTGCTGATGGACCAGGAACTGCCCACCGACATCAGCGAACACATGCTGCAGCTGGCCTGCCAGGTCCCCGGCGTCGAGGGCGCTCACGACCTGCGCACCCGCATTTCCGGCAACCACTGGTTCGTGCAACTGCACCTGGAGCTGCCGGGCGAGATGAGCCTGTCGCGCGCCCACGTGCTGTGCGACGAGGCCGAAGCCGCCATCCGCGCCGAGTATCCCCGCGCCGAGGTGCTGGTCCACGCCGATCCGCTGGATGCCCCGGACATCCCCCACCGCCATCCCCTGCCGCCCGCCACCTGAGCGGAACCTGGCGCCGCTACGCTCTCTCGAATCCCCTAAGAGCCTGTTCATAACCTGCTGCGCGTCGGCCAAACCGCGTTGAAAATGGCTTCGGAATGCTCATTTACCACTCGTAAACTCCGCTTCCTCAGCCATTTTCGCCTTGTTTGGCTCTAGCTCGCGAGGTTATGAACAGGCTCTAAGCCTGATTCAGAGAGCCCCCTAGAAGGGGCCGGGAGACCCCCATGACCACCCTGCACCCGGTCGCGCGCCTCGCCGACCTGCGTGAAGACCGCGGTACCGCCGTCGAGATCGAAGACACCGAAATCCTGTTGCTGCGCGTAGGCGATGAGGTGCGTGCCTTCCAGGCCAACTGCCCCCATGCCGGCGCTCCGTTGAAGGACGGCGCCGTCTGTCAAGGCCGGCTGGTCTGCCCCTGGCACAAGGCGAGCTTTGCCGTGGCGGACGGCAGCCTCTGCGAGCCTCCGGCGCTGGACGCCCTGCAGCGCTATCCCGTGGAAGTCCGCGATGGCGAGGTGCTGGTGGGTACCGAGCCCCTGCCAGCGCCGACATCGACAACCCCACACGACGAGCGGCTGTTCGTCATAGTCGGAGCCGGCGCAGCGGGTACGGCAGCGGCAGCCGCCCTGCGTGAATTCGGCTATGGCGGGCGCATCCTGCTGATCGGTCGTGAAGCGGGCGAGCCCTATGATCGCACCGCCCTCTCCAAATTCGTCCTCCAAGGTGACAAGGCCCCCGAGGAAGCACCGGCGCTGCGTGACGCGGACTTCTTCCGCCAGCAGCGCATCGAGCGCCTGCACACCGAGGTGGTGCGGCTGGATGCCGAAAGCCAGCAGGTGGAAGTGGCCAATGGCCAAATCCTGAACTACGACGGCTGCGTACTGGCCACCGGTGGCGAGCCCAAGCCCCTCGCCGTGCCCGGCGCCGCGCTCAAGGGCGTGCACCTGCTGCGGACCCGAGCCGATGCCGCCGCCATTCTTGCGGACCTGCTTGAGGAAGGCCGGGCGGTGATCGTCGGCGCCAGCTTCATCGGCCTGGAAGCCGCCTCTGCCCTGCGCAAGCAGGGCCTGGCCGTGGACGTGGTCGCTCCCGCCTCCCTGCCCTTCGTCAAGCAGATGGGCGAGACCCTGGGTCAGCACTTCAAGACCCTGCACGAAGCCAATGGCGTGACCTTCCACGCACCCAACGAGGTGGTGGGTTTCGAAGGTGACGGGCATGTCCAACAGGTCAGACTCAAGGACGGCACCCGCCTGCCCGCCGACCTGGTCCTGGTCGGCACCGGGATCACCCCGGCGACCGGCTTCCTGGCCAATCTGCCGCTAGCCGAGGACGGCAGCGTCCCGGTGGATGCCCAGCTCAGGGCCGCCGAGGGACTCTATGCCGTGGGCGATCTGGCCACCTTCCCCTTCACCGGTCAGCCGACCCGGATCGAACACTGGCGCCTGGCCCAGCAACACGGTCGCCTGGCGGCCCGTAACCTGCTCGGTCACGCCGAAGCCTATGCCGACGTACCCTTCTTCTGGACGCTGCATCACGGCAAGAGATACGAATACCTTGGTCATCCGCGCCAGTGGGATGCCATGCACCTCGATGGCAGTCTCGGCGACCAGACCTTCGTCGCCCTGTTGCTGGCCGAGGAGCTTGTAGTGGGCGTGGTGGCCTGCCAGCGAGAGCGCGCCACCGCCATCCTGGCCCAACGTCTGCGTCAGCCGCTGGGACGCGCCGAGGCCCTGGACATCGTCCAGGCCAACTGAGGAACTACCATGGCCAATCCCTATCGCATCGGCCTCATCGCCGACACCCACGGCCTGCTCAGACCCGAGGCCGTGGCCGCCCTGGCCGGCAGCGATTTCATCCTGCATGCCGGCGACATTGGCAAGCCCGAGATCCTCGACGATCTTCGAGCGATCGCCCCCCTGGCGGTCGTCCGCGGCAACAACGACGACCTGCCCTGGGCCGAGGACATCCCCGAGCGCGTCACCCTGATCCTGGCAGGGGTTGGCATCCATATGCTGCACATCCTGCCGGAACTGGACCTGGCAGCCGTGGACGCCCCGGTACGGGTGGTGATCAGCGGGCACTCGCACAAGCCGCTGATCGAAGAGCGCGATGGCGTACTCTACGTCAATCCCGGCAGCGCCGGTCCGCGGCGTTTTCGCCTGCCGATCAGCGTCGGCCGCCTGACCCTCGATGCCGGCCAGGTCCAGGCTGAAATCTTGGAACTCACCTCCTGAAGGAATCCCGATGACCATCGACTACCACTCCTACGAACCCAGCCAGGGCCACGGACTGCCCCACGACCCCTTCAACGCCATCGTCGCGCCGCGCCCCATCGGCTGGATTTCTTCCCACAGCGAAGCCGGCGTCCTGAACCTTGCGCCCTATAGCTTCTTCAATGCCTTCAACTACAAGCCACCGCTGATCGGCTTTTCCAGCCAGGGCTACAAGGACAGCGTGGCCAATATCGAGCGCACCGGCGAATTCGTCTGGAACCTGGCCACCCGTGAACTGGCCGAGGAAATGAACGCCAGCAGCGCCCCGGTGGCGCCGGAAGTGGACGAATTCGCCCTGACCGGTCTGGAGCCCGCCGCCTCCAGCATCGTCAAGGTACCGAGGGTCGCCCGCGCCCAGGTGGCCTTCGAATGCAAGCTGAGCCAAGTCATACGCCTCAAGACCGCCGCGGGTGACGAACTGGACCAATGGCTGGTGCTGGGCGAGGTGGTGGCCGCCCATATCGACAAGCGCCTGCTCAAGGACGGTATCTACCAGACCGCCGCTGCCCGCCCCATCGTGCGTGGCGGTGGACCGGCCGACTATTTCGAGATCACCGAAGCCGCACTGTTCCGCATGCGTCGTCCCGACTGATCGGCCCGCCTTATTCCAGAATGCAAAACGGCGCCCTTGGGCGCCGTTGCTCTATCGCCTGCTCTAACTTGCAGCGCTGACGCGGAAATTCAGCCGCGGGAAATGCACCTGGATCACGCCCAGTCGCTCGTCAATACGCTTCACCACCAGGCATTCGCTGTCGGCAAAGACCAGCTCGCCCACGACCGGATCGACGCCATAATCGGTCGCGGCCACGGTCACCCGGGTGCCCCAGGCAATGCCCTCGACGGGTACGGCCTGTTCGAGCGGCAAGGCTACCGGTTCGGCCCTCTCAGCGATTTCCAGCGCCTGTTCAGCGCTCAGTTCTTCATGGGTTCCATGCCCGAACCCCAGTACCCGTGCATACCAGGCGGCGATTTCCGGTCGCTCGTCGATCAGCGGCGCCAGTTGCGGCGTGGTCTTGAGGAACCAGAAGTTATGCGCCAGAGCGATATCGGCGACCGACGGAGCACCAAACAGATAGTCGCCTGCGCTGCGCTGCAGTTGCGTTTCCAGTCGCGTCAGGATGGTCGGCAATTGTTGCCGGGCCTGCTCCGGCGTCAAGCGGGTCAGGCTGCCGCCACTGAACAGCGCCTTGCGATCATCCATGAAGGCCTGGGCCTGCTCCGGCGGCAGCGTTGCCAGGCGCGGCCCCATGATTTCCGGCTGGAAAATCAGCGCCACCGCGTGCTGGAACACCACCGAATCGGCCCAACCGGCGAAGGCGGCAACGACTGCCTCCTGCCCTTGCGGAAACAGCGCAGGCACCGCTTTTTCCGCATCCAGACGGCGAGCGATCAGCGCCGTGTCGCAATAGACATCGGCGCCCACTTGCAGCACCGGCGTCTTGCGATAGCCGCCGGTCAGGGCCGTCAGATCGGGCTTGGGCAACATGCGCGGGATGACTACCGAGCGCCAGGCGAGCCCCTTGAAGCCCAACAACAGACGCGCCTTTTCGGCGAAGGGTGATTGCCAATAGTGGTGCAGAATCAACTCAGACATGACAGCACTCCTGAGGCAGCCGCGGACAGCGGGCAGGAGCTGGCCAGCACCAGCGCTTCCTTGGCTCGTTTGGGTAGTTTCTTGATCTGGATTTCCCGCCGCAGGGCGGTCGACTTGTCGGCGCAGGCCTCTACGTACACCAGCGCCTGAGCCGGACTCGAAGCGAAGAAACGGGCACCCCGGCCGCTGCGATGCTGGGCGAAGCGGCGTTCGGGATCATCGCTGATCCCGCAATAGAGCGCCTGGTTCTCGGCGCGCACCAGGTAGACGTACCAGGCGCGCGGGGGCGGTGGGAGAGTGTCGCTCACCGTCAGGCGAACCACTCCCGGGCGGTGCGCCAGACGCAGACGCCGACGAAGTAGATGCCGCTGGCGAACCAGAGCACCATCAGCCACAGCGGCTTGTCGGGATGCATGAACACCATCAGGGCGCTGCTGAGCAGCCAGATGGAGGTGACGGTGATGTTCACCGCCATCAGTTGCCGGACGCGGAAGGGATGCAGGAACTTGACCCGGGTCAGGGTCAGGGCCGCCAGTACCAGCACCACGGCCATGCTGAACCAGGGCGCCAGGTCCAACACATAGAAATACAGGGCTACCACGTTCCAGGCGGCGGGAAAGCCGACGAAGTAGTTGTCGGCGCTCTTCATGTTCACATTGCAGAAACAGAACAGCGACGACAGCAGGATGATGCCCACCGCCACCAACTCGAAATGCACGGGCAAGGGCACGAAGCGATAGATGAAGATCGCCGGTATGAACACATAGGTCAGGTAGTCGACCACCAGGTCCAGCGCGGAGCCGTCGAAATGGGGCAGCACCCGCTTCACTTCGAACTTGCGCGCCAGGGTACCGTCGAGGCCATCGACGAGCAGGGCGATGCCGAGCCACATCAGGCAACCCTTGGGTTGGCCATCGACCAGGGCGAGCAGCGCCAGGAGCGCCAGGATCACACCGCTGGAAGTCACCGCATGGGCGCTCCAGGCTTTGGCTTTTGTCAGCATGAGCGGATGGGAAATGGAGTTCACGGGCGTCTCTCTATAATGACGGCTTCGACTGCCCGGCGCAGCGCATGTTCTAACGATGCGTCGCGAAATCGGCGAAGAAGCCTGTGCACGGCAGGGCGAGCCTTAGCCGCCGACCCCGGAAACCGGGCGCCAAATATCGAGGATACCGCGCCTTGAGGTGCTTTGCCCGCCTTCCCGCCGAACGCCCGTGATTGGGTTCGCAGGCTGACGGGGCGGACCGAGGTCCGCCCCCGCTCCCGTTAATGCAGGATCTGGCCGAGGAACAGCCGCGTCCGCTCGTTCTGCGGATTGTCGAAGAACTGGTCCGGCGCGGCCTGTTCGACGATCTCACCCTTGTCCATGAAGATCACCCGGTTGGCCACGGTGCGGGCAAAGCCCATCTCATGGGTCACGCAGAGCATGGTCATGCCGTCCTGGGCCAGGCCGATCATGGTATCCAGCACTTCCTTCACCATTTCCGGGTCGAGGGCCGAGGTCGGCTCATCGAACAGCATGATGCGCGGCTGCATGCACAGCGCCCGGGCGATGGCCACCCGCTGCTGCTGGCCGCCGGAGAGTTGCCCCGGAAACTTGTTGGCCTGCTCGGGGATGCGCACCCGCTGCAGATAGTGCATGGCGATCTCTTCGGCCTGCTTCTTCGGCATCTTGCGCACCCACATGGGTGCCAGGGTGCAGTTCTGCAGCACGGTGAGGTGCGGGAAGAGGTTGAAGTGCTGGAACACCATGCCGACTTCGCTGCGAATGGTCTCGATCTGCTTGAGATCGTTGGTCAATTCGGTGCCGTCGACGATGATCTGGCCTTTCTGGTGCTCTTCCAGGCGGTTGATGCAGCGGATGGTGGTGGATTTGCCCGAACCGGATGGCCCGCACAGCACGATGCGCTCGCCCTGGGTCACGGTCAGGTTGATGTCCTTGAGCACGTGGAACTGGCCGTACCACTTGTTCACGTCCTTGAGCTGGATCATGACCTTGCTGCTGTCGACCGGCTGCTTGTTGCTTACGTTCATCTGATGACTCCTAACGCTTGTGGCCGGTGTTCAGCTTGCGCTCCAGACGGGCGGAGTAGCTGGACATGGCGAAACAGAAAATCCAGTAGACCAGCGCGGCGAACACGTAGCCTTCCGTGGACATACCCAGCCAGGCCGGGTCGGACGTGGCGCGCTTGATGCTGTTGAGCAGGTCGAACAGGCCGATGATGATCACCAGGCTCGAATCCTTGAACAGCGCGATGAAGGTGTTGACGATGCCAGGGATGACCAGCTTCAGCGCCTGGGGCAGGATCACCAGGCCCATGGTGCGCCAGTAGCCCAGCCCCATGGCGGCGGCGGCCTCGTACTGCCCCTTGGGAATGGCCTGCATGCCGCCACGGACCACCTCGGCGATGTAGGCCGCCTCGAAGATGATCACCATGACGATGGCGCGCAGCAGCTTGTCGAGATTCATGCCATCGGGCAGGAACAGCGGCAGCATCACCGACGACAGGAACAGCACCGTGATCAGCGGGATCCCGCGCCAGAACTCGATCATGGTCACGGAGATGACCTTGATCGCCGGCAGCTTGGAGCGCCGCCCCAGGGCCAGCAGGATGCCCAGCGGCAAGGCGCCGACGATGCCGACCGCAGCGATGACCACCGTCAACATCAGGCCGCCCCACTCGCTGGTGGGCACTACCTGCAGGCCCAGGCTACCGTACAGCAGCCAGAAGGCCACCAGCGGATAGATCACCAGCAGGGTGAGTCCGTAGCGGGCCTTGTGCTTTAAGCTGTCGAGGAACAATGGGATGGCGCCCACCACGGCGAGCACGACGGTCAGATCGACCCGCCAGCGCTGCTCATCGGGATAGAAGCCATACATGAACTGGCCGAAGCGCTCCTTGATGAACACCCAGCAGGCACCGCCCGGCGCACAGTCGGCCCGGGTCGTGCCACTCCAGGTGGCATGCAGGAAAGCCCAGTTCACCACCGGCGGCACGATCAGCCAGACGATGTAGAGGCCGAACAACGTCAGCACGGTATTACCGACGCTGGAGAACAGGTTGCTTCTGATCCAGGCCCAGGCGCCGACGCTGGAAGGCGGCGGCGGTAGGTCCGGTTTGAAGGTATGGGTCTGGTTACTCATACGCGCTCCTTAACGCTCGATCAGCGCGATGCGCTTGTTGTACCAGTTCATCAGGATGCTGATGCTGATGCTGATGGCCAGATAGACGCTCATGGTGATGGCCATGGTCTCGATGGCCTGACCGGTCTGGTTCAGGGTGGTACCGGCGAACAGCGCCACCATCTCCGGATAACCCACCGCAGCGCCGAGCGAGGAGTTCTTCATCAGGTTCAGGTACTGGTTGGTCAGCGGCGGAATGATCACCCGCATGGCCTGGGGAATGATCACCAGCCGCAAGGTCAGGCCCGGGCGCAGGCCCAGGGAACTGGCCGCCTCGGTCTGGCCATGGCTGACCGCCTGGATACCGCCGCGCACCGTTTCGCCGATGAAGGCCGCGGTATAGACCGATAGGGCCACCGCCAGGGAGACCAACTCGGGGATGATCACCCAGCCACCGCGCAGGTTGAAGCCCTGCAGCTCAGGCAGTTCCCAGTGCAGCGGCTTGCCGAACAGCAGCGCCGCCAGCAGCGGCAGCGCGATCACCAGCGCCAGTACCGTCCACAGCACCGGGAAGCGCTCACCGGTGGCGTGCCGCCGCTTGCGCGCCCAACGCACCACGATCACGCTGGCGACGATGGCGAGCAACAGGGCGATCAGCCCCGGCACGAAGCCGACGTCAGCGATGGGCGCCGGCATGTACAGGCCGCGGTTGTTGACGAAGAAGGCTTCGGCCAGGCTCAGGCTCTGGCGCGGTCCCGGTAGGGGCGCGAGCACGGCGAAGTAGACGAAGAAGATCAACAGCAGGGGCGGAATGTTGCGGAAGATCTCGATGTAGACCGTGGCGACCTTGCGCAGCAGCCAGTTGCTCGACAGCCGTGCCACGCCCACCGCGAAGCCGATGATGGTGGCCAGGACGATGCCGATCACCGAAACCAGCAGGGTATTGAGCAGGCCGACCAGGAACACCCGACCGTAGGTATCGCCCTCGGTGTAGGGGATCAGGTGCTGGGGAATGCCAAAGCCGGCGGAATTGTTGAGAAAGCCGAAGCCGGAGGTGATCCCCCGGTGGGCCAGGTTGGTCTGGGTGTTGTTGAACAGGAACCAGCCGAAGGCCACCACGGCGACCACGGCGACGATCTGGAACAGCCAGGAGCGTGCCTGCGGATCGGTGAGCAGGGACCCGCGGACCGGTGGCGAGGTTTTACTAACGTTTTGCATCTCTAAGCCTCATTAAACCCTCGCCCCGCAGCGCGGCGAGCGCTGCAGGGCGAGAATCTACACATCCGAAAGGTGTCGGCGACGATGGCGCCGAAATCAACGGACCGGCGGGGAGTACTGCAGGCCGCCTGCATTCCACAGGGCGTTCAGACCACGCTTGATCTTCAGATCGGAGCCCATGCCGACGTTACGCTCGAACACTTCGCCGTAGTTGCCGACCTGCTTGACGATTTTCAGCGCCCAGTCGTTCGGCAGCTTCAGGTCCTTGCCGAACTCGCCATCGGTACCCAGCAGGCGACGGACGTCAGGGTTCTTGGAGTCCTTGGCCTGGGCTTCGACGTTGGCCGACGTCAGGCCCAGCTCTTCGGCGCTGACCATGGCGAACAGCGACCACTTGACGATGGTGAACCAGTCGTCGTCGCCACGGCGCACGGCCGGGGCCAGGGGCTCCTTGGAAATGACCTCGGGCAGTACCACGTAGTCGTCGGGCTTGGCCAGCTTGATGCGCTGGGCATACAGCTGCGACTGGTCGGAGGTCAGCACGTCGCAACGACCGGCTTCCATGGACTTGGCGCTCTCGTCGGAGGTGCTGTAGGTGATGGGGGTGAACTTCATGCCGTTGGAACGGAAGTAGTCGGCCAGGTTGAGTTCAGTGGTGGTACCGGCCTGGATGCACACGGTGGCGCCGTCCAGTTGCTTGGCACTGGTCACGCCCAGCTTCTTGTTCACCAGGAAGCCTTGGCCATCGTAGTAGGTGACACCGGTGAACATCAGGCCCATGCCGCCGTCACGGGAGCTGGTCCAGGTGGTGTTGCGCGACAGCACGTCGATTTCGCCGGATTGCAGCGCGGTGAAGCGCTCCTTGGCGGTCAGGGGCGTGAAGCGAACCTTGCTGGCATCGCCGAACACGGCTGCGGCCACGGCGCGGCAGACGTCCACGTCGATACCTTTGTAATCACCCTTGGAGTCGGTGTAGGAGAAGCCCGGCAGACCATCGCTGACGCCGCACTGCACGAAACCTTTTTTCTTCACCGCATCCAGAGTGGCGCCCGCATGAGCCATGCCGGACAGGCCCAGAGCAGCGGCGGTGGTCAGAATTGCCAGGGTAGACTTCACCATCTTCATCGATAAGCTCCAAATTATTTATGAATTACATTCCAGCCCACGGCAGCACGATGTCTCTCGCCTGATTGCCGTGCGACCTGACCGCCGATACGGGTATAGGCAACATCCAAGGCTGGATGAGCGCTAGCCAGAAGGCGTGACGAAGCAGTGAGTCAGTGTTACCCGTTAGTGCACTACCTGGTCGCAATCTAGTTCAGGCAATTTGCGGACCACTGAAGGCGACAAATTCACTCTCCGTGCAAACCGAGCCGTTTGTGCACTCTCAGCAAAAAATCGCTCGAAAAAGTTACGAAAATGCGACACGCCGTACGCGCACCATCTGTTACCACGTCGTTTTTTAAGAGCACCAAATTGGAGCAAAACCATGGAAAACTCACCCCTTGTGCTGGAATCCACCAGCGCTACCGCCGATAGCTGTGTCATCTGGCTGCATGGACTGGGCGCCTCACGCCACGACTTCGAGCCCGTCGCCGAACTGTTGCAAAGGACGCTGAAGCACACCCGCTTCGTCCTGCCCCAGGCCCCTACCCGTCCGGTCACCATCAATGGCGGCTGGGCCATGCCGTCCTGGTACGACATCCTGGCGATGAACCCGGCCCGCGCCATCGATCGGGCCCAGCTCGAGGAATCGGCCGCCACGGTGCATGCCTTGATCGCCGACCAGCGGGCCCTGGGCATTGCCGCCGAACGGATCGTGCTGGCGGGCTTTTCCCAAGGCGGCGCCGTGGTGCTACATACCGCCTATAACACCCCCTGCGCGACGCTCGGTGGCGTAATAGCGTTGTCGACCTATGCGCCCAGCTTCGCCGACGACCACGCCAACCAGGGCGGCGCCACTCCAGCCTTGTGCCTGCACGGCAGCCAGGACGATGTCGTGCCCCCAGCCCTCGGTCGTGCCGCCTACGAGGCCCTGGTCGCCACAGGCGTGGAAGCTGTCTGGCACGACTATCCCATGCGCCATGAGGTTATTCCGGTGGAAATCCAACACATTCAGGCCTGGCTGCAAGACCGTTTCGACTAGCCGACAACGACCCCACTCGGCGATCGGGGGATTTTGGCAACCGGTCGACACTTTGCGACATCTGGCCACTAACGGAGCCAATGCAAGGGAAAAACTCAAGAACTTTGCCAGCCTCGACCGGTCCAGTGTGGGTGCCTGAAGGTCGTGATGTGCATGGAGCAGCTATGGCCCGAGTTTTCCTTTCAGCCTGTGGGGTGATCTCTTGATGGCTGCCCCCTTGTCGCTATGGTTGGCCGAAGTACCGGTTGCCTCCTTGAGAGAGCTGCGCCTGTTCAAAGGCGTGGAGATCCATCTACTGGAGGCGCTGATCGCCCGCTCGACCACCCGTAATCTGGTGGCCGGTGAGTGCCTGCTCTCGCCCGCCCAGACCAATCAGTACATGTACTTGATTCTGGAGGGTCGCTTGCGCGTCCATCTGGGCTCTCCGGAAAATCCGCCCATCTATCTATTGAGTGCGGGGGAATGTTCCGGCGAAATCAGCTTTCTCGACAGCGAACGACCCAGTGCCCACGTCATCGCCGAGGCCGATACCCAGGTCCTCTGCCTGCATCGCGATCTGGTCCTCGATCTGATCGAGCGCTCGGCCAAGGCCATGCACAACCTGCTTGGCATCCTGTGCGAGCGGATGCGGCGTGGTAACCAACTGATCGTCGACACCGAACGCAATGCCAACGTCGATACCCTGACCGGGCTGTTCAATCGTCGCCGTCTCGAGCAACTGTTCGAACGCGAGAGCACCCGTTGCGCCTTCAATCGGCAGCCCCTCAGCCTGCTGATGCTCGATGTCGATCACTTCAAGCGCTACAACGACACCCATGGTCACCTGGCGGGCGACTATGCCCTCTGCCTGGTCGCCAATACCCTGAGGGACCAGTTACGCCCCAAGGACAGCATGGCTCGCTATGGCGGCGAAGAATTCGTCATCCTGTTGCCGGAAATCGACCATGACGAAGCCATGGCCATCGCGGAGCGCCTGCGCCAGAGCCTGGCAGACATCAAGGACTTCTATTCCCCCTGCGGCAAGCTGCCGGGCGTGACCGTCTCCATCGGCCTGGCGCAGATGCGCAAGGCCGATAGCCTGGACGAACTGGTCGGACGGGCGGACAAGTCCCTGTACGAGGCCAAGGGCGCCGGGCGAAATCGGATCAGCGGCTGAGCCCAGCTTGCCCCTGTTCGGCAGGTAGTTGTTGCCGGGCACGTTGGTTGCTTTACACTGCGGTCTCATTCCGCTTTCCATGATCGAGACCCTCCGTGCTCAAGGCACTCAAAAAATTTCTGGGCAAAGACCAGGACGTCGCTCAGCCGACCGCCCCCTCTGCGCCCCAGGCTATCCCCAGCGCTCCCTCCGCAGCCCCCTCGCCTACCGCTGTCGCCACGCCCGAGCCTCAGGTAGAGCGGTCGCCACGCAAGCCCAAGCAGCCGAACGAAGCCCGCCCCCAGGAGCCTCGCGCCCAGACGGACAAGCCTGCCAAGCCGCGCCGTGAGCGCAGTCCGCGTAAACCCAAGCCGGTCGATACCTGGAAGCTGGAAGACTTCGCGGTCGAGCCCCAGGAAGGCAAGACGCGCTTCCACGACTTCAACCTGGATCCGCGCCTGATGCATGGCATCCATGATCTCGGCTTCCCCTATTGCACGCCGATCCAGGCCCAGGTGCTGGGTTTCACCCTCAAGGGCCAGGACGCCATCGGCCGCGCCCAGACCGGCACCGGCAAGACCGCGGCCTTCCTGATTTCCACCATCACCCAGCTGCTCACCACCCCGCCGCCCAAAGAGCGCTACATGGGCGAGCCGCGGGCGCTGATCATCGCGCCGACCCGCGAGCTGGTGGTGCAGATCGCCAACGATGCCCTGGACCTGGCCAAGTACACGGGGCTTAACGTCATGAGCTTCGTCGGCGGCATGGACTTCGACAAGCAGCTCAAGCAGCTCGAAGCCCGCTATTGCGACATCCTGGTGGCCACTCCCGGTCGCCTGCTGGACTTCAACCAGCGTGGCGAGGTCCACCTGGACATGGTCGAGGTCATGGTGCTGGACGAAGCCGACCGCATGCTGGACATGGGCTTCATCCCCCAGGTACGGCAAATCATCCGCCAGACCCCGCCCAAGAGCGAACGCCAGACCCTGCTGTTCTCCGCCACCTTCACCGACGACGTGATGAACCTGGCGCGGCAATGGACCACCAACCCGGCCATCGTCGAGATCGAGCCGGAGAACGTCGCCAGCGACACCGTCGAGCAGCACGTCTACGCCGTCTCCTCCAGCGACAAGTACCGGCTGCTCTATAACCTGGTGGCCCAGAACAACTGGGAACGGGTGATGGTGTTCGCCAACCGTCGCGACGAGGTGCGCCGCATCGAGGAACGCCTGACCAAGGACGGCATCAGCGCCGCCCAGATGTCCGGCGACGTGCCCCAACACAAGCGCATCAAGACCCTGGAAGGCTTCCGCGCCGGCAAGATCCGCGTGCTGGTCGCCACCGACGTGGCCGGTCGCGGCATCCACGTCGACGGCATCAGTCACGTCATCAACTTCACCTTGCCGGAAGACCCGGACGACTACGTGCACCGCATCGGCCGTACCGGCCGCGCCGGGGCCAGCGGCACCTCCATCAGCTTCGCTGGCGAAGACGACGCCTTCGCCCTGCCGCCCATCGAGACCCTGCTGGGCCGCAAGATCGCCTGCGAAATGCCCCCGGCCGAACTGCTCAAGCCGGTGCCTCGGCAGCGTTGAGGCAACCCGCGCCACCGCCGCCCGGTGGCCGAGCAGCCGGACTTGTGTAGGGTGGATAACGGCCTCGCCTTATCCACCGGCCACATTGCACACCGCGTGGAAAACGCTACGCGGTTTTCCACCCTACTTCTTCAGTCCTTCGCCCAGCGCCCTGCAGCATCCTGGTCGCTGGCTCGCCCTTCCACCCAGCGTGGGCCTTCGGCGGTGTCTTCCTTCTTCCAGAAGGGCGCGCGGGTCTTGAGATAATCCATCACGAAGTTGCAGGCGTCGAAGGCGGCCTGGCGGTGGGCGCTGGCGGTGCCGACGAAGACGATGGGCTCGCCCGGCTCCAACCGGCCGATGCGATGCAGGATGTCGACGCCCAGCAGCGGCCAGCGTTGACGGGCTTCTTCGGCAATGCGCGCCAGGGCCTTCTCGGTCATGCCGGGGAAATGCTCGAGGAACAGGCCGCCCACGTCGCGCCCGTCGTTGAAGTCGCGTACGTAGCCCACGAACCCCACTACCGCGCCGATGCCGGTGTTGGCAGCGTGTAAGGCATTGAGCTCCTGGCCAGGGTCGAAGGCTGTCGCCTGAACACGGATGGCCATGGTCAACCTCCGGTCACGGTGGGAAAGAAGGCGACCTCGTCACCATCACGCAAAGGCTCGGCCAGTCCGCAGAGTTCTTCATTGCGGGCGCACATCAGGCCGCGCTCACCCAGGGTTTCGGTCCAAAGACCGCCGCGTTGGACCAGGTGTTCACGGAGGTCGCCGACAGTGGCCAGGTCCGGCTCCCAGGGTAGATTCTCTTCGGCACAGCCCAGCACCTCGCGATAGCGGGCGAAGAATTGCACCCGAATCATGCCGGCTGCTCCTCGGCGCGGAAATGGCCGCTCTTGCCACCGCTCTTTTCCAGCAGGCGCACCGCCTCGATGCTCATGCCGCGGTCGACCGCCTTGCACATGTCATAGAGCGTGAGCGCTGCCACGCTGGCGGCAGTAAGCGCCTCCATTTCCACGCCGGTCTGGCCGGAGAGTTTGCAGGTGGCGGTGATCCGCACCGCATCGGGCGCCTCGGCGGTCAGGTTGACCTTGACGCTGGTCAGCATCAGCGGATGGCACAGCGGGATGAGATCGGCGGTCTTCTTGGCCGCCTGGATGCCGGCGATGCGTGCCACGGCGAAGACGTCGCCCTTGGGATGGCCGCCACTCTGGATCAGCGCGAGCGTTTCCGGACGCATACGCACCCGGGCTTCGGCAGTGGCTTCACGGAAGGTCACCTGCTTGTCGGTGACATCGACCATGTTGGCACGGCCTTGGGAATCGAGATGGGTCAGCACGGCATGACTCCTGGAAAGGACCTGCCATTGTAGACCCGTGACCGGGGATTTGATCCCCGCCCGAGGCCGGACGGGGATCTTGGGCGTTACAGATGAGCCTCGGCGTATTCGGCCAGGACGGAACGCGGTACACCCTGCAGGGTGATGTGGACCCCGTGGTTGAAGCCTTTGAAGCGCTCGGAAAGGTAGGTGAGGCCCGAGCTGGTGGCCGAGAGGTAGGGCGTATCGATCTGCGCCAGGTTACCCAGGCAGATCACCTTGGAGCCGCTGCCGGCGCGGGTGATGATGGTCTTCATCTGGTGCGGGGTGAGGTTCTGGCATTCGTCGATGAGGATCAGACTCTGCTGGAAACTGCGCCCGCGGATGTAGTTGAGGGATTTGAACTGCAGCGGCACCTTGCTCAGGATGTAGTCCACGCTGCCGTGGGGGTTGTGATCATCCATGTGCAGGGCTTCGAGGTTGTCGGTGATGGCCCCCAGCCAGGGCTCCATCTTCTCGGCCTCGGTGCCCGGCAGGAAGCCGATGTCCTCGTCCAGCCCCTGGACGCTGCGGGTGGCGATGATGCGGCGATACCTCTTGGTGACCATGGTCTGCTCGATGGCCGCCGCCAGCGCCAGGATGGTCTTGCCCGAACCGGCGGCGCCGGTGAGGTTGACCAGATGGATGTCCGGCTCCAGCAGGGCGAACAGCGCCAGCGCCTGGTAGATGTCACGCGGCTTGAGACCCCAGGCTTCCTGGTGCATCAAGGGTTCCTGGTGCATGTCGAGCAGGATCACCTCGCCATCGCGCACCGCCTTGACCCAGCCGACGAAGCCCTGTTCGTCGAGCACGAAGTCGTTGACGTTGAACGGCGGCAACTCGGCCGAAAGCTGTACCCGGTGCCAGACCCGGCCCAGCTCCTGACGGCTTTCCACCTTGCTGACATTGTCCCAGAAGGACCCCGGCAGGTTGTGGTAACCCTGGGACAGCAGGGAGACGTCGTCCAGCAGTTGGTCAGTCTGGTAGTCCTCCGCGGCGATACCGCAGCCACGCGCCTTGAGGCGCATGTTGATGTCCTTGGTGACCAGCACCACCCGCTCCTGGGGATGCAGATTCCGCAATTCGACGAGCTGGTTGATGATGCGGTTGTCGTTGATGTCGTCGGGCAGGCAGGCCATGGGCCCGGCGCGACGGCCCATGAGGATGGACAGGCGCCCCTTGGCCTCGCCCTTGCCGCGGGGAATGGGTACGCCCCGCTCGACGTCCTCGGGGGAGGACTCGGCCAGGACACTGTCGATCAGCCGGATCGCCTGTCGGCATTCGGCGGCAACGTTATGTTTACCCGTCTTGAGCTTGTCGAGTTCCTCCAGGACCGTCATGGGAATGGCGACGTGATGCTCCTCGAAATTGAGCAGCGCGTTGGGGTCGTGGATCAGTACGTTGGTGTCGAGCACATAGAGCGTAGGCTGGGTGGGGCGGGAACGTCCGTGATCATCCATACTCGGTCACCTCGTAGAAACGCTTGACTCGCAAGCCAGTCGACGGAGCGCCAAGACGACGCTCCGCAGCGAAAGGTGCCGTCGCTCCAGCAACGGGTTCACGGACCGGCCAACATGAGGGCACGGGACCCGAGAGATGCGACGGACACTTCGGTAATAACGCAAAAGACCTTGGGCACAAAAGCTTTTTTTAGCGCCGCCGAGTTTTTTTCCAAGACCGGTATCGATCGTCGGTTGCCCAGGCAACGTCGCCCTGGTGGCGCGGTCAATACCTATCGATCCCATGCGCAACGAGCACTGGAGTAGCGCAGCGCAGGCTTCTAGAATGGCGCCTCGCCAAGAGGAGCCGACCCGATGCTGATGGTGATTTCGCCCGCCAAGACGCTGGACTACGACACACCACCCAGCACTTCCCGCCACACGTTGCCGCAACACCTGGAGCATTCCCGCGAGCTGATCGACGGTCTCAAGCACCTCACCCCAGCGGATGTTGCCAAGCTGATGGGCGTCTCCGACAAGATCGCCGCGCTCAACGTCGCCCGCTTCGGCAGCTGGACGCCAGACTTCACCCCGGCCAATGCCAAGCAGGCCATCCTGGCCTTCAAGGGCGACGTCTACACGGGACTCGCCGCCGACGATTTCCAGGCTGACGATTTCGACTTCGCCCAGCGTCACCTGCGCATGCTGTCGGGGCTCTATGGCCTGTTGCGCCCACTGGACCTGATGCAACCCTATCGCCTGGAGATGGGCACCAAGTTCGCCAATCCGCGCGGCAAGGACCTCTACGCCTTCTGGGGCGAGCGCATCAGCCAGTGGCTCAATGCGGACCTGGCCGCCCAGGGCGATGACGTCCTGCTCAACCTGGCCTCGAACGAATACTTCACTGCCGTGCGCCGCTCCCACCTGCAGGCCCGGGTGGTCGACGTGGAATTTCGCGACCTCAAGAACGGCGAATACAAGATCATCAGTTTCTACGCCAAGAAGGCGCGTGGCCTGATGGCCCGGCACGTGATCAAGCAGCGCATCACTCAGGTGGACGACCTGCGGGACTTTGCCGACCAAGGCTATGCCTATGCAGGTGATCGCTCGACGGCCGATAAGCTGGTCTTCCTCCGCGACGCCCCTCATGAGTAAAGTGGCAAATCGACGGATGGCAGAAGGCCTTATGTCCTGTACGTCCGAAGTGGCTAGGCGATCACAACCCCTGGGCTACTTCCGTGAAAGACTGTCATCTCCCTCCAATAAAAAGGTTGCAGCGCGGCGGCGGCTTTCCAGGCAAGAAACCTTGTCGGATCTCTCAAAATCGTCGTTATTCCGGAAAAAGGAAACTTCGCTGAGAACCACCTCTATTTGATTCTGTCTTTGTCTGGTCCTTGCTGGAGGCCATCATGGCCAATGGCAATCAGTCCGCATTGTTCAAGTTGTACCGTCACGATTTCCGGACGGTTGACCTTTCGAAGCACGGACGCTTCGTCCCGACCCTAGGGACAGCGGCCATAAATCAGCAGACGCTGAAGGAGTAACGCCCATGATTCCCGTCATCCTGTCCGGTGGTAGCGGCTCGCGACTCTGGCCCCTCTCGCGCAAGCTCTACCCCAAGCAGTTCCTGGCCCTGACCAGCGAACAGACCATGTTCCAGGAGACCATCAACCGCCTGGGCTGCGAGGGCAGCATCGATTGCCCGATCATCGTCTGCAACGCCGAGCACCGTTACCTGGTGGAAGAGCAGCTCAAGGCCGTGGAGTGCAAACCTCAGGCCCTGATCATGGAGCCCTTCGGCCGCAACACCGCACCGGCCGTGGCCATCGCCGCCATGCAACTGGTCGCCGACGGCAAGGATGACCTGATGCTGGTGCTGCCTGCCGATCACGTGATCGAGGACGAAGCCCAGTTCAAGGCCGCCCTGCAGCAGGCCGCCGCCGCCGCCGAGCGGGGCGAGATGGTGCTGTTCGGTATTCCGGCCACCGCGCCCGAGACCGGCTATGGCTACATCAAGACCGGCGCCAATGACGGCCTGCCCGAGGGCGTGGCCCGTGTCGAGCGCTTCGTCGAGAAGCCCGATGCTGTCACCGCCACCGAATACGTAGCCTCCGGCGACTACTGCTGGAACAGCGGCATCTTCCTGTTCCGCGCCAGCCGTTTCCTGGAAGAGCTGAAGAAGCACGACACCGACATCTACGACACCTGCCTGCTGGCGCTGGAGCGAAGCAGCATCGACGGCATCAACATCAGCATCGATGCCGCCACCTTCGCCGTCTGCCCGGACAACTCCATAGACTACGCGGTCATGGAAAAGACCACCCGCGCCTGCGTGGTACCCATGAGCGCTGGCTGGAACGATGTCGGTTCCTGGTCCGCCCTGTGGGACGTGCACGCCAAGGACAGCAACGGCAACGTGCTCAAGGGCGACGTCGTCCTGCATGACAGCCGCAACTGCCTGGTGCATGGCAACGGCAAGCTGGTGACCCTGGTCGGCCTGGATGACGTGGTCGTGGTGGAAACCAAGGACGCCGTCATGATCGCCCACAAGGACAAGGTCCAGGACGTCAAGAAGCTGGTCAACGCCCTCGAGAAGCAGAACCGCAACGAGGTCAAGGCGCACCAGGAAGTCTTCCGTCCCTGGGGTTCCTACGACTCCATCGACATGGGCCAGCGCTTCCAGGTCAAGCGCATCACCGTCAAGCCGGGCGCCCAGCTGTCGCTGCAGATGCACCACCACCGTGCCGAGCACTGGATCGTGGTTTCCGGTACCGCCGAGGTCACCTGCGACGACAAGGTGTTCCTGCTGACCGAGAACCAGTCCACCTACCTGCCGATGACCTCCGTGCACCGCCTGGCCAACCCCGGCAAGGTACCGCTGGAGCTGATCGAGGTGCAGTCCGGTGGCTACCTGGGCGAGGACGACATCGTCCGCTTCGAGGACATCTACGGCCGCGTCGACACCCAGGCCCTGGAAGTCGCCAAGGCGGGCAAGGCGTCCACGCGCTAAGCCTCGCCTAGAGCAACAAACAGACACCGGCCTAGGCCGGTGTCTGTGTTTTCGGCAGCCGATCGGCAAAACCGGTTAGGCTTGCCGTTTCCCTCCTTCACCATCGGACTCCGCTGCATGACCGCTCCCACCCTGCTCCGCCTCGATCAACTGGACGACGCCCTGGCCAGCTACGACGGCTTCATCCTCGATCTCTGGGGCGTGCTGATCGACGGCTACGAGACCTTTCCCGGCGCCCGTGCCTGGCTGGAGCGCCGCGCGGCCGAGGGCAAGCCGGTGTGGTTCCTCAGCAACGCCTCACGCGATGCCGAGGGCATGGCCGAGGAACTGGTCAAACTGGGTGTGCCGCGTCACCTCTTCGCCGGCGTGACGACTTCCGGCCAGTTGGCCATCGATGCCTTCCTCAAGGATCCCACCTTTACCCAGGGCGGTATCTACCTGTCCGGCCCCGGTACCGGCCAGGTCGGCTGGCCCGCGGTGATCCGCGAACGCTTCGTCGACGACATCGACCAGGCGGCCATCATCCTGGGGGTCGGCAGCTTCCCGGAAGACGAGCTGGAGGCCCGCTTCGCCCCCCTGGCGGGCGCGCTCGACAAGCCCTTCCTGTGCGCCAATCCGGATCGTAACGTGGTGTCCGGGGGTCTACCCTGCTATGCGGCTGGCAAGTTGGCCGATCGCTTCGCCGAACTGGGCGGCGCGGTCACCTGGTATGGCAAACCCGATCCCTATGCCTATCGCTGCGCGGCGCGGGAGCTGGCAGAACGGGGCGCCAGTCGACTGCTGTTCGTCGGCGACTCCCTGGTGACCGACGTGCCCGGTGCGGTGGCGGCGGAGATCGATTGTCTTTGGCTGGCCGCGACCGGGATTCACCGCGAGGCCCTGGGTCTGGAATTCAACCAGGAGCCCAGCCGCGAGGGATTGGAGGCCCTGCTGAGCCAGTATCCCGATCGCCCGTGCTACGCGGCGGCCGGCCTGGCCTGACCTTTCACGAGTCGAGGTATCGATGAGCAAGAAGCACGTAGTGGTCTACAACCGCCTGCCCGAAAAGCTGGTGGAGCGTCTGCGCGAACACTTCACCGTCGAGGTGATTCCCTTCAGTGCCAACCTCGATCTCTTCGCCGCTTCCGCTGCCAAGGCCCAGGGCCTGATCGGCGCCAGTCGCACACTGGGCGAGAAAGAGCTGGCGATGGCCACCACCCTGGAAGCCATCGCCAGCGTCTCGGTCGGCTACGATAGCTATGACGTGGACTACCTGACGGAGCGCGGCATCCTGCTCACCAACACCCCGGACGTGCTCACCGAAACCACCGCCGATCTCGGCTTCACCCTGCTGATGAGTGCTGCCCGGCGGGTGCCGGAGCTGGATGCCTTCGTCAAGGCCGGTCTCTGGCGCAAGGGCATCGGCGAAGAACACTTCGGCACCGACATCCATGGCCGCACCCTAGGCATCGTCGGTGCCGGCCGCATCGGCGCCGCCATCGCCAAGCGTGGCCACTTCGGCTTCGACATGCCGATTCTCTATACCGCCAACAGTGCCAAGCCTGAGCTTGAAGCGCAGATGGGTGCCCAGCGTCGCGAGCTGGACGAGTTGCTCCAGGAAGCCGACTTCGTCTGCCTGGTGGTGCCCCTCTCGGCCGCCACGGAGAAGCTCATTGGCGCCCGCGAACTGGGACTGATGAAGTCCAACGCCATCCTGATCAACCTGGCGCGCGGCGCGGTGGTCGACGAGCCAGCACTGATCGAGGCGCTGCGCAACGGCCAGATCCGCGGTGCGGGCCTCGACGTCTATACCCAGGAGCCGCTGGAGGCCTCGCCGCTGTTCGAACTGCCGAGCGTCGTCACCCTGCCGCACATCGGCTCGGCCACCCACGAGACGCGCTACGCCATGGCGGAACGGGCGGTGGACAACCTGATCGCGGCGCTCACCGGCGAGCGCCCGACCGATCTGGTCAACCCCGCGGCCCTGGAACGCCGCTAGGCGCTGATCGCCCACAGCCGTCCCGCACGGCGTGCCGTCTGGCCCCTGAAAGGCTATACTGCCGCGCCGCTCTCGGGTCGGCCGCCCCGGCCGGGTAGGCCTTTCTCAGTGTGTCCAGGCCACCCCTCCGACCGGGCGCTTCCGCTGCCCGGTCCGTGCGACCCGAATTGCGCGCCCGCCTCCCCACCGCCCGTGGGCGAGGCGCAAGAAACCGCCAAGAGGAGCGCGTACATGACCGTGATCAAGCAGGATGACCTGATCCAGAGCGTCGCCGACGCCCTGCAGTTCATCTCCTATTACCACCCCGTCGACTTCATCCAGGCCATGCACGAGGCCTATCTGCGCGAGGAATCCGCCGCCGCGCGCGACTCCATCGCCCAGATCCTGATCAACTCGCGGATGTGCGCCACCGGCCACCGGCCGATCTGCCAGGACACCGGTATCGTCACCGTGTTCGCCAAGGTCGGCATGGACGTGCGCTGGGACGGCGCCACCCTGAGCCTGGACGAGATGATCAACGAGGGCGTGCGCCGCGCCTACAACCTGCCGGAAAACGTCCTGCGCGCCTCGATCCTGGCCGACCCGGCCGGGGCCCGCAAGAACACCAAGGACAACACCCCGGCGGTGATCCACTACCAGATCGTCCCCGGCAACACCGTGGAGATCGACGTCGCGGCCAAGGGCGGCGGCTCCGAGAACAAGTCGAAGATGGCCATGCTCAACCCGTCCGACTCCATCGTCGACTGGGTACTCAAGACCGTGCCGACCATGGGCGCCGGCTGGTGCCCGCCGGGCATGCTGGGCATCGGCATCGGCGGCACCGCCGAGAAGGCCGCGGTACTCGCGAAAGAATCGCTGATGGACGAGATCGACATCCATGAGCTGAAGGCTCGCGGGCCGCAGAATCGTCTGGAAGAGCTGCGCCTGGAGATCTTCGACAAGGTCAACCAACTGGGCATCGGGGCCCAGGGCCTGGGCGGCCTGACCACGGTGCTGGACATCAAGATCAAGGACTATCCGACCCACGCCGCCTCCCTGCCGGTGTGCATGATCCCCAACTGCGCCGCCACCCGCCACGCCCACTTCGTGCTGGACGGCTCCGGCCCCGCCGCCCTGGAGGCGCCGCCGCTGGACGCCTATCCGGAAATCGTCTGGGAAGCCGGTCCGAGTGCGCGCCGCGTCGACCTGGACACCCTGACTCCGGAAGAAGTCCAGAGCTGGCAGCCGGGCGAGACCGTCCTGCTCAACGGCAAGATGCTCACTGGTCGCGACGCCGCCCACAAGCGCATGGTCGACATGCTCAACAAGGGCGAGCCGTTGCCGGTGGACCTCAAGGGCCGCTTCATCTACTACGTCGGCCCGGTCGATCCGGTGGGCGACGAGGTGGTCGGCCCGGCTGGCCCGACCACGGCGACCCGCATGGACAAGTTCACCCGCCAGATCCTCGACCAGACCGGTCTGCTGGGCATGATCGGCAAGTCCGAGCGCGGCCCCATCGCCATCGAGGCGATCAAGGACCACAAGGCCGTCTACCTGATGGCCGTCGGTGGCGCCGCCTACCTGGTGGCCCAGGCCATCAAGGGCGCCAAGGTCCTGGCCTTCCCGGAACTGGGGATGGAAGCCATCTACGAGTTCGAGGTGAAGGACATGCCGGTGACCGTGGCGGTGGACACCCGCGGCGAGTCGGTGCACATCACCGGTCCGCAGGTGTGGCAGAAGAAGATCGCCGACAGTCTCGCCGTCGAAATCTAAGCGTCTGCTGTCAGCAAAAGCCCAGCCTCGTGCTGGGCTTTTTCGTTCAGGCCTGCGGCTTCAGTACCTGCCACTGCTCTGGCCAGTCACGCCGGATGAACACCTGGCCGTTGGTCCGTACCCGCCGCACCTCGTCCAGATCGACCTCGGCATGCAGCCACTGGCTGACTTCAGGACAGAGTGCGTCGCTCTGGGCGATCACCCCGTCAGCCGGCATGCCCCGATCCGGTGGGACGAAGAGCCCGGCCCGCCCGACGTTCTCGTCCAGCGCGGGCGACCAGGGCGCCAACCCCACCGTTGGCGCCTGCAGCACCGCGAGCTGGTTTTCCAGCGCCCGCGCCTGGGCGCCCACCCGCACCCGGTGGAAGCCGGCGACGGTATCGGTGCAACTCGGCACCAGGATCAGGTCGGCACCGGCTTCGGCCAGATGGCGGGCCAGCAAGGGGAATTCACTGTCGTAGCAGATCAGGATGCCGAGGCGGCCCAAGGGCGTGTCGAAGACGCGCAAGCCTTCGCGGCCGCCCACGATATTCCATTCCTCCCGCTCGAAGCGGGTCATCATCAGTTTGTCCTGATGGCCCAGGCAGCCGTCGGGACCGAACAGCCAAGCCCGGTTGCGGTACCGGCCATCGTCATCGAGGACGGGCAGCGAACCGGGTTGCAGATAGAGCTGCAGTCGGCGCGCCAGGCCCTCGCAGAGGTCGCGCCAGGCTGGCAGCAACGGCTGGATACCGGCGATGGAGCCCTGCAGGTCGCTGCGCTCGGCGGCCGGCAGCTGGCCGCTGAGCACCAGGCCGGCGTATTCCGGCAGCAGCAGGAGCTGGCTACCCTCGGCGGCGGCCTCTTCGCAGAGTTCGGTCAGGTGCGCGGCGTAGGCGTCCCAGGTCTCCAGCAATTCGATGGCGTATTGGCAAGCAGCCAGGCGGATCATGGCAATTCCTTGAGCCAGAAGGTCATGGGTTTGGGCGATTCGGCGACCTCGTCGAGATCCTGCCACAGGTAGTGGGTAGTCAATTCCGGATGCTCGGCGAAGCCCTGGCTGTGCCAGAGGCCGTGCAGGGGGCGATAGCCGGGCGGACGGCGCGGATGGTCGTCCGGGCGTTGCACGGCGCAGAAGGCGCACCAGCTGAAACGCCCCAGCTGACGCGCCCGCGCCTCGCGCTCGGCGAAGAAACGCCGTCCCAGCCCCTGCCCGCGATAGGCCGGCAGCAACAGCGACTCACCGAAATAATAGATCCGCTCCACCGGCCAATCGCCCGCGCGGAAAGGCTGCTGGAATTCCGCCGTCTCGTCCGCCAGTGGCAAGGCGGTCGCCGCGCCCACCACCCGTCCGCCGTCGCGAACCAGCACGCAGAGGCTATCCGGTGTATCGGCATAGGTCTGCAGATAGCGGGACTCGTAATCCAGGGTGCCGTCGTAGAGATAGGGATACTCGCGAAAGACCGCGATGCGCAGCTCGGCGAGCTCGGGAATCAGCGGCGCAATGGCGCCGCCATGCAGGAGTTGGATGTCCATGGACTCTTCTGGTTAAGCGGGAGACGTGAATGGCTATGTCGAAGCTCTGCCGGCACCCTACCATGCGTCGGCAACAGCGTTTTTTCGTCAACGACAGGAGCCGCCATGACCACGACCGACCTCATCGATGCCTACTACGCCGCCTTCAACGCCGGCGACATGGACATCTTCCTGGATCTGCTCACCGAGGATGTGGTCCACGACATCAATCAGGGTGAGCGCCAGGTAGGCAAGGCCGCCTTCGCCGCCTTCATGGTGCACATGAATCGCTGCTATCGCGAGCGCCTGACCGATCTGGTGGTGATGGCCGAGCCCAGTGGCCGGCGCGCGGCCGCCGAATTCATCATCCACGGTGAATACCTGGTCACCGATGAGGGACTGCCCGAGGCCAAGGGCCAGACCTACGAGCTGCCGGTGGGTGCCTTCTTCGAGATTCGCGACGGCAAGGTGGCGCGGGTGACCAACTACTACAACCTGAACGACTGGATCGCCCAGGTCGGCGCCTGACGTCCGTCAGCCGGCGGGAGCGCCGCGTGGCGTCCGGGGTCGCATGCAGACCATCCCTGACTCCGGAGGCTTCCATGCCCACCCTTCCCAGTGATTCCGTCTGCAGCCTGGCGCCCGTGTTCGCCATCCAGCCCGATCAGCTCGAGGCGTTCAAGCGCCTGGGAGAGGCCATGTTGCAGCGGACTCGCAACGAGCCCGGCTGCCTCTACTACGGCTTCTGCTACGACGGCACCACGGCGCGCTGCCGCGAGGGCTATCGCGATGCCCAGGCGCTGCTGGCGCACCTGGACAATGTCGGCGATCTGCTCGAACAGGCCCAGGCCATCGCCACCCTGGAGCGCTTCGAGGTGTTCGGTGCAGCCGATCAGCTCGAGCAGCTACGCGAACCTCTGGCGGCGTTGAACGCCCGCTTTTTCGTCATGGCCGCAGGCTTCCGCCGCTAGCCTGGGACGGCTTATGCGGCGGCGCCAACCGTGGCAGCAGCACGGCGAGGATGCGCTTGCGGGTCGGCACCACCAGCCGCTCCTGGAACAGCACGCAGAGCACCACCACCAGCAACAGGAATAGCCAGTACCACTCGATAGAGTTGGTCTGGGCGCCGGCGGCGGCAATGCAGGTCTGCCAATTGCCGCTCAAGCAGGCCTTGGGATCGCCGCCGAGCAGTTTTTCCAGCGTCATGTAGATGCCCGACAGGGGGACGTGCAGGGCGAACATCGATAGCGACGCCCCACCCAGGCGGGGCGACCAATGGCGGATGCGCGCGTTGGCCGGCTCCTGGGCCAGCGCCGCCAGGTACACCAGGATCAGCTGCGAGGGCAGGAACAGGCCGTTGTGGAAGAGGAAATACCAGAACTTGGGCCCATGGGTGAAGAGCGCCGTCCCCACGGCGAAGCTCAGTACCAGATAGCTCGCCAGCAGCACCCGCTGCCGCTCGGAGGGCGTCCAACCTCGCTCGTGCTGACGCCGGAAAATGGCGTAGAGCAGGATGCCGGCGAGGAATTCCGGTAGTCGCAGCAGCGGTACGCGCTGCAACAGCCCGGTGAAGGGCATGCCGTAGTTCTGGTGGATGATCACCAACAGCGGTGGGATCAGGTAGAGCACCCAGATCAACAGCAACAGCTGCCAGGGTCTTTCGCTGGTCATCAGCCGCGGGGCCAGCTTGGGAAAGGTCAGATAGAAGAAGAACAGCGCCGAGATCGACCACAGCGGCGCATTGAAGGTCAGGTAATAGGGATTCCAGGCCTGCAGCATGCACAGCTGAAGTACCGCATTGAAGGCCAGCTCCAGGTTGCCCATGAAATGTTGGAACAACTCGGGATTGGTCCGCGCCAACGCCTCGTTGGTGTCGAACACCACGAAGCGCACGCTGGCAGTGGCCGCCTCCGGCTGAATGCCCAGGCTGCCGATCCAGGTCACCACGGCCATCGACAGCAACAGCGCGAAGATATGGATCGGATAGAGGTTGGCGAATCTCTTGATCAGGAAACTACGGGCCGGCTCGCGCAGGCTGCCGCGCCCACAGTAGACGTGGGCGAGCAGGAAGCCGGAAAGCACGAAGAAGGTACTGGTGGCGAAGAAGCCCATGCTGGTGATCTCGTCCAGCAGGGGGATGGTCTTGCGCTCCGGGTAGAAATGGATGGTGTGGTAGACCACCACATAGAAACCCATCAGGAACCTGAGCCACTCCAGACCGATGAAGCGGTGTTTATCTAAAGTCTGCACTAAGGCGTTACTCGTCTGGCCTCGTCCGCTGGACGCTAGGTCCGGCCCATGGCGCCGGGCCGGTTATGTTACCCGTACCTGACAGCCGGGGCTGCTAACCGCGCCCCAGTACACCGATCACCAACCGATCCAGCGACCCCCACAGCCATTCGCGGACACGCAGCCACCAGGGCCGGCTGCGCCAGAAGTCGAGGGTGATCTCCCGGCTCTGGGCGAAATCCTTGACGAAGCTGGCGGCGACCGCCTGACTCAAGCCACGATCCACCGCCTCGACGTTCGCCTCCAGATTGAATCTCAGATTCCAGTGATCGAAGTTGCAGGAGCCGACACTGACCCAGTTATCCACGAGCACCATCTTGGCGTGGATGAATCTTGGCTGATACTCGTAGATCCGCACCCCGGCACGCAGCAGGCCGCGGTAATAGCGCTGTCCGGCGAAACGCACCGGCGGATTGTCGGTGTGGCGACCGGTGAGCAGCAGCCGTACGTCCACACCGCGGCGGGCCGCGCGACGCAGGGCCCAGCGGACCCGCCAAGTCGGCAGGAAATAGGGCGTAGCGAACCAGATGCGCTCGCGCCCCCCCACCAGGGCACGGATCAGGGCTTGCAGGATGTCGCGGTGTTGGCGGGCATCGGCATAGGCGACCCGGCCCTGACCCTCCTGGGCCGCAGGGGGTGGCGGCGGTCGCTCCCGGCCACGGCGGGGCCGCGGCTTCCAGGACCGGCGGCGGCGTACCGCCTCCCATTGCCGCTCGAACAGCGCCAGCCAATCGTCCACCAGCGGGCCCTGGACGCGCACCATCACCTCGTGCCAATTGCAGTCGCTGGCCGCTGGATTCCAGAAATCATCGGTCGCGCCACTGCCACCGACGAAGGCCTCGTGGCCGTCGACGATGAAGATCTTGCGATGATCGCGGTGCAGGTTATGCAGCCCATGGCCGAAGCGCACCGGGTTGAAGATGCGGATCTCCGCGCCCGCATCCTCCAACTGTCGCCGCAGATCGGCGTCCATGCGCAGGGTGCCGAAGCCATCGAACAGGCAGCGGACGGTCACGCCCCGGCGAGCCGCCTCGGTGAGAGCCACCAGCAGGCGCTCGGAGCAGCTACCGGCTTCCACCAGATAGAGCTCGACATCGACCTGGCGCTGGGCGCCCGCGATGGACTCGAGCATGGCCGGAAAGAACCGCCCGCCGTCCACCAGCAATTCGAAGGTATTGTTTTCCCGCCATGGAAAGACGGCGCCCCGCATGCTTGCTACTCCGTGCCAATGGCCACTGCAATAAGAAGGCACGGACCAGGGTTCGTTCAGTGATTTTCCACGCCACGTGGCCAGAAAACCACTAAGAGAGACGGCGGAGGGTCTGGCGCCAGGCCCGCCTGGCCTAGTCTCCAGGCCGGCCGGACAAACGGCGGGGGGATTGGTCTCCCTTGCCGCCAAGTGGTCCCTTACAGGGTCGGTTCGGGCCGGCGGGCGGCCCAGTCCACCTGCTGCGGGAAGCGGCCGGTCACCTCGGCACTCAGTGGCCGCGAGACCAGGAAGCCCTGCATGATCTCGCAGCCATGCTCGATCAGCCAATCGCGCTGTTCCAGGGTTTCCACCCCCTCGGCGATGACTTCCAGATCCAGGTTGCGGCCCAGTTCGAGGATGGTGCTGACGATGGCCGCATCGCGGGAGGAATCCAGCATGTTGGCGATGAACAGCTGGTCGATCTTGAGGGTATCCAGCTCGAAATGGCGCAGATAGGCCAGCGAGGAATAGCCGGTGCCGAAGTCGTCCACCGCGATGCGTACGCCCAGGGCACGCAATTGCGACAGCTGCGCGCGGGTGTAGTCGATGTCGTGCATCAGGGCTGATTCGGTGACCTCGATTTCCATCTGCTCAGGCCGCAGATGGTAGGTCTCGATGATCTGGCGCAGGCTTTCCGCCAGTTGCGGCATGCCGAATTGCACCGGGCTGAGGTTGATGCTCAGCAGCAACTCGTCGCCGTAGATCTCCTGCAGCGTCTGCAACTTCATCGCGCCTTCGCGGAAGATCCAGTCGCCGATGCGATTGATCAGCCGCGTCTCTTCCAGCAGCGGGATGAACACGCTGGGCGAGACCTTGCCGGCCACCGTGTGCTCCCAGCGCAGCAGCGCCTCGAAGCCACGCAGCCGGCCGTCGCGCAGATAGACCTGTGGCTGATAGGCGAGCACGAAATCCTTGTTGTCGATGGCGTTGCGCACGCTCTCTTCGAGCATCAGCCGCGAACGGGCGCGGCCGTTCATCTCCGGCGAGAAGAAGCGGTACTGCTGACGACCACCGCGCTTGGCCTCGTACATGGCGATGTCGGCGGATCTCAGCAGCCCATCCACCGTGTGGCCGCAATCGGGATAGCTGGCGATGCCGATGCTGGCGCCCAGGCTGACTTCCATGCCGTCGATGCGATGCACCGTGGCCAGCAGCTCCAGCAGTTTCTCGGCGACCCGCGCGGCGTCCTCGGGATGCTCCAGGGAATCGAGCAGCGCGGTGAATTCGTCGCCGCCCATGCGCGCCAGGATGTCATAGGGCCGCATGCAGCTCTTGAGTTGCTCGGCGACGATGCACAGCACCCGATCCCCAGCTTCATGGCCGAGGGAGTCGTTGATGCGCTTGAAGCCGTCGAGGTCGATGTAGAGCACCGCCATGCGCTTGCCGTTACGCCCGGTGCGCGCCAACGCCGCCTCCAGCGTCTGGTTGAAACCGCGGCGGTTGAGCAGACCGGTCAGGGCGTCGGTGACCGCCTGGGATTCCAGTTGCTCCTGCAGCTCGCGCATGCGCGACATGTCCAGCGCGATGATGACCATGGCGCGCTGCATGCGCGGCAGGGGCGCGCAGGAGAGCGCCACTGGCAGGCTGTCGCCGCGACTGGTACGCAACCGGGCATCGTGCAGGCGATAGGTTTCGCGGCGGTCGTAATGCTCCATGAAGGGCGAGGTCTGCCAGTCGTCCAGACCACTGCCCCCTTCGAGGAAATCGAGGAAATTGGCATGCACCAGATCGCTCACGCTGCACCTGAGCATGCGTGCGATGGCGGCGTTGGCGAAGGTCACCCGGCCCTGTTCGTTGACCGTGAGGATGCCCTCGGCGGCGTTGTCGAGCAGCGAGTCGCTGAAGGACTTGGCCAGTTCCAACTGCTGGGTGGCCTGCAACAGCTCGCGGCGATTGCGCTCGTGATCCAGCAGCGAGCGGACCTTGTGCCTGAGGATATTGGGATCGACCGGCTTGAGCAGGTAGTCGACGGCGCCGGTCGCATAGCCGCGCAGGACCGATTCATAGGAATGGGCTTCGGCGGACACGAAGATGATCGGTGTGAAGCGGGTGCGCAGGTTGCTGCGCATGATGCGGGCGACTTCGAAGCCATCCATGATCGGCATCTGCACATCCAGCAGGACCAGATCCACGGTTTCATCGAGCAGGTATTGCAGGGCGCGCTCGCCCGAGGCGGCGGTGATCACTCGCCAGTTACCAACCTCCAGCACCGCCTGCATGGCCAGCAGATTTTCCATGCGGTCGTCCACGACCAGCAACACCGGGCCTTGATCTGTCTGCGGCAACGGGCACTCCATCAAGCCTCTTCTCCCCGCGGCCTCTGCCGCCCTGCAGCAATCGAAAGCGGCTGACTGCCATTCCCGTCGTGAGCCTTGTAAAAAGCAGCACGCCAACCTTCCTAGATTAGCAGCCATGCACACGGCTTCCGCCTGCCGGTTGGCAGGCAGGGCGCCTCGCGACGTGCATCAGAGCGCAAAATGGAAAAGCAGTTTCCGCCGCGCTTCACTAAGCAGCGGAAACTCTCGATCGTGGGCGACGAACGGTCGTTACTGGGCGGGGGTACCGGTCGCTCCGGGCAGGGCGCGCAGATTGACCTCGACGCGGCGATTCTGCGCCCGACCATCGGCGGTAGCGTTGCTGGCGATGGGATTTTCCGGGCCGGCCCCACGGGTGCTCAGGCGGGCCGCCGGAACGCCCTGGGCGATCAGGTAGTTGGCCACGCTCTGCGCCCGGCGCTGCGACAGCTCCATGTTGTGGGCAAGGCTGCCGGTGCTGTCGGTGTAGCCGACGATTTCGATGCTGTTCTGGTCGAATTGCTTGAACGAATTGGCCAGATCGTTGAGCGGCTTGTAGAAGCTGCTGGCGATATTCGCCGAATCGGTGGCGAAGGTGATGTTGCCCGGCATGATCAGTTTGATGTCGTCACCCTGGCGTTGCACCTGCACGCCGGTGTTCTGCATCTGCTGGCGCAACTCGGCTTCCTGGCGGTCGGCGTAGTAGCCATAGCCCGCTGCCGCCGCCCCTACCGCGGCGGCGCCGATCAAGGCGCCCTTGCCGCGATGGTTGTGGTCGATGGCGGCACCGGCGACGGCACCGGCCAAGGCTCCGAGGCCACCGTACTTGGCGGTATTGGACATGCCGCCATTGGCCTGCCCCTGGTTCTCGTAGGGATTGGGGGATGCGCATCCGGCCAGGGTAGCCACGGCCAGGCTGGCGAGAAGGATACGGGTGGGCAGCGCCATGTCTTTACTCCTTGAAGATCCATTGCGGCGGACAGGGCCGCAGCTTGAGATTCTAGCCAGCGGTTCTGAATCGCAACTGAACGAGACGCACCCGCCGGACACTTATCGCGATAGCAACTCTCTAACTACGCAATAGACAGATTCGAATATCGATAGCTTGCATATCGATTTTTTACGATCTAACGTTCGCAAGAACCCAATATGACGATACGACCCTGATGGACGAGATCCTCAAGGCCCTGGCCAATCCGCTGCGCTGTCAGATCCTGAGCTGGCTGCGCGATCCGGGGCAGTACTTTCCCCATCAGCATCACGACCCCAGCGTGGGCGTCTGCGCCGGCCAGATCGAAGCCCGTGCCGGACTCTCGCAGTCCACCGTCTCGGCCCATCTGGCGGTACTGTCCCGAGCCGGACTGGTGACTACCCGCCGGGTCGGTCAATGGGTGTTCTATCAACGCGACGAGGCGGCCATCCAGGCATTCCTGCAACGTCTCGCCCGTGAACTCTAGCCGTGCAAGGAAATTTCATGCCCGCTTCTCTCATCGTGCTGGCGCTGAGCGCTTTCGCCATCGGCACCACCGAATTCGTCATCATGGGCCTGCTGCCCAACGTCGCCGCGGACCTGGGTGTTTCCATCCCCAGCGCTGGTTGGCTGGTCACCGGCTATGCCCTGGGCGTGGCCATCGGTGCGCCCTTCATGGCGCTGGCGACCGCCCACTGGCCACGTAAACGCGCCCTGCTCGCCTTGATGGGCATCTTTATCGTCGGCAACCTGCTCTGCGCAGTGGCCAGCGGCTACGACATGCTGATGCTGGCGCGGGTCGTTACCGCGCTCTGCCATGGCGCCTTCTTCGGCATCGGCGCCGTGGTGGCGGCGAGTCTGGTGCCGGAGAATCGCCGCGCCTCGGCAGTAGCCCTGATGTTCACCGACTTGACCCTGGCCAATGTGCTGGGCGTGCCCCTGGGCACCGCCCTGGGCCAGGCCGCCGGTTGGCGCTCGACCTTCTGGGCGGTGGCGGCCATCGGTGTGGTGGCCCTGTTCGGTCTCTGGCGCGTGCTGCCCGCCGACCGCAACCAGACCCGCGCCGACCTGCGCCAGGAATTGCTCGCCCTGCGCGGCCTGGGCTTCTGGCTGGCGCTGTCGATGACGGTGTTCTTCGCCGCCTCCATGTTCGCCCTCTTCACCTATGTCGCGCCCCTGCTGCAGGAGGTGACCGGCGTCTCGCCCCGTGGCGTGACCGGCACCCTGCTGTTGATCGGCCTGGGGCTGACCCTGGGTAACGTCATCGGTGGCCGCCTGGCCGATTGGCGGCTGGCCACCAGCCTAGTGGGCATCTTCGTCGCCCTGGCGCTGACCTCCGCCGCCCTGCGCTGGACCGGTCAGGCCTTCCTGCCGGCCGAGATCACCCTCTTCCTCTGGGCCGCGGCCGCCTTCGCCGCCGTGCCGGCCCTGCAGATCAACGTGGTCACCTTCGGCAAGGATGCACCGAACCTGGTCTCGACCCTCAATATCGGCGCCTTCAACGTGGGCAACGCCCTCGGCGCCTGGGTCGGTGGCCTGGTGATCGACCACGGCCTGGGTCTTACCGCGGTACCCCTTGCCGCCAGCGGGCTTGCCCTGCTGGCCCTCATCGCCACCCTGCTGACCGCCAGCCAGGCCCGCAAGAGCGGCCTGGCGACCGCCAGCTAACCAAGAGAGCTAGCCATGACTCAGTTGTTCGACCCGATCAAGATCGGCGCCCTGGACCTGCCCAACCGCGTCATCATGGCGCCCCTCACCCGTTGTCGTGCCGAACCGGGCCGCGTCCCGGGCGACCTGATGGTGGAGTACTACACCCAACGCGCTTCCGCCGGCCTGATCATCACCGAGGCCACCTCGGTCGACCCCATGGGCGTGGGTTATCCCGATACCCCCGGCATCTGGTCCGACGAGCAGGTGGCCGGCTGGCAGCGGGTAACCACCGCCGTGCACAAGGCCGGTGGCCGCATCGTGCTGCAACTCTGGCACGTGGGTCGTATCTCCGATCCCAGCTACCTCGATGGCGAACTGCCAGTGGCGCCGAGCGCCATCCCTGCCCAAGGCCATGTCAGCCTGCTGCGACCCAAGCGTGACTACGTCACCCCGCGGGCGCTGGAGACCGGTGAGCTGCCCGGTATCGTCGCCGCTTATCGCCATGGCGCCGAGAACGCCAAGCGCGCCGGCTTCGACGGCGTCGAGGTGCATGGGGCCAACGGCTATCTGCTCGACCAGTTCCTGCAGAGCGACACTAACCAGCGTACCGACAACTATGGCGGCTCCATCGAGAATCGTGCCCGGCTGCTGCTGGAAGTGACCGACGCCTGCATCGAGGTCTGGGGCGCCGCTCGCGTCGGCGTGCACCTGTCCACCCGTGGCGACATGCACACCATGGGTGACAGCGATCCGGCCGCCACCTTCGGCCATGTCGCGCGCGAACTGGGCCAGCGCCAGGTGGCCTTCATCTGCATCCGCGAAGCGGCTGGCAGCGATAGCCTCGGCCCGGACCTCAAAGCGGCCTTCGGTGGCGTGTACATCGCCAACGAGAAGTTCGACAAGGCCAAGGCCAATGCCTGGCTGGCGGAAGGCAAGGCCGATGCCGTGGCCTTCGGCGTGCCCTTCATCGCCAACCCGGACCTGCCGCAACGTCTGGAGCAGGACACCGAGCTGAACGAGCCGCGCCCGGACACCTTCTACAGCAAGGGCCCGGTGGGCTATATCGACTATCCGCGGCTGTAGGTTTCTGTGGATAAAAGAAGCCCGCCGATTGGCGGGCTTCTTTCGTCTCGACGTAGGCTGGGTTGAGACGGCTCCGTCGTCGAAGCCCAACAGTCCCGAGCACGGCCCCCCATGTTGGGCTTCGCTGCGCTCAGCGCCAACCTACGCCGAGAACCCTAGGTTGGGTTGAAACGGCTTCATCGTCGAAGCCCAACAATCACGGGCACGGTGCATCCCTGTTGGGCTTCGCTACGCTCAACCAAACCTACGCGGAGGTGGGCCAGAACGCCCGGATCGCGGCCACTCCCTGGGCGCCGGCTTGCCAGGCGCCTTGGAGATCTTCGTCGCCCAGACCACCTAGCAGGTAAGCCGGCAGATTGCAGTCGGCCAGCAATTGCTGGGCCTTCACCCAGCCCAGGGTCGGCGCACCGGGATGGCTGGCGGTGGGCATCACCGGCGACAGGGTGACGAAATCCACGCCCATCTGTTGGGCCAGCGCCAGTTCCTCGGCGTCGTGGCAGGAAGCGGCTAGCAGGCGATGCTCCGGGAACGGCCGGCCATTGGGTGCATAGCGGCGCAGTTGCTTCGCCGTCAGGTGCCAGCCGGCAGCGGGGAAGTCGCCCAGCCATTCCAGCGGCCCCTTGAGCATCAATTGGGCACGACCGGTGCAGAGGCCCTGGACGTCACCCGCCAGGTCGCGGTACTGCGGATCGAAGTTATCCGGCGTACGCAACTGGACCAGGCGAATGCCGTTATCCAGCGCCCGGTGCAAGCCATTGAGCAATTCCGCGGTGGTCAGCTCGCCGGGGGTGATGAGGTAGCGCTCCGGCAGCCGCGCGGCCTGGACGATGGGTCTATTGGCCGCCGGGAAGTCGTAGCCGGCGAGTTCGCGCGGGGCGACCCACGCCAGCGGCTGGCCTTCGGCGCCATGGGCTTCGCCGGTGAAGGCGTCCACCTGCCAGACGTCCAGCAGCACCGCCTGGTCGGGATAGTCATGGCGCACCTGCAACAGCGGTCGGGCCGCCGTCACCTGGATGCCCAACTCTTCGACCAGCTCGCGCGCCAGGGCAGCGGCCGGGGCCTCGCCGGCTTCGACCTTGCCACCGGGAAATTCCCACAACCCGCCCTGGTGCTTGTGCGCCGGACGCTGGGCAATGAGGATCTGGCCCTGGGGATTGCGGATCACCGCGGCAACGACATGCAGACGACTCATGCGTCCTGTTCCTCCGTTTCGGCCTCCGCCAGCCAGCGCTGGAAAGCCGGCCAGGCGTAGATGGTCTCGACATAGGCGGCCGCCTCGGCCGACAACTCGACGCCATAGCTGCGGAAGCGGCTCGCCACCGGGGCATAGAAGGCATCGGCGATGGTCGGGGTGCCGAATAGATAGGGGCCCTGCTCACCATAACGCTCGCGGCATTCGCGCCACAGCCGTTGGATGCGCTGGATGTCTTCCACCGCCTCGGCCGTGGTCGACTTCAGGCGCTGACGCCGCCGCAGATCCATGGGCAGCTCGCGGCGCAGGGCGAGAAAGCCACTGTGCATCTCGGCGCACAGCGCCCGGGCATGGGCGCGGGCCAGGGTGTCGGCGGGCCAGAGGCCGGCGTCGGGATAGGCTTCGGCCAGGTATTCGACGATGGCCAGGGAATCCCAGATGGTGCCCTCGGCCAGCTTGAGCACCGGCACCTTGCCGGTGGGCGACTGGGCCTTGAGCAGGGATCGGCTGTTAGGGGTGTAGAGCGGGATAGCCACCTCTTCATAGGAGGCGCCACTCAGCTCCATGGCCAGCCAGGCACGCAGCGACCAGGAGGAGAAGTTCTTGTTGCCGATCACGAGTTGCAGCTGGGACATGCGGGATTCCTCGAAACGATGCAGCCATCAAGGCCACAGCAGGCGTGCGGGGCTGCCGCACGCCATAGCGCCGATCAGGTACGGTACTCGGCGTTGATCTTCACATAGTCGTGGGAGAGGTCGGTGGTCCAGATGGTCTCCTGGTGGCTACCGCGACCCAGCTCGATGCGGATCTCGATTTCCGCCTGGGCCATCACCCGTGCGCCCTGCTCTTCGGTGTAGGTGGCCGCGCGACCGCCCTGCTGGCAGATCTGCACGCCCCCCAGGAAGACGTCGATCAGGCTGACGTCCAGGTTGGGCACCCCGGCGCGGCCGACGGCGGCGAGGATACGGCCCCAGTTGGGATCGGAGGCGAACAGCGCGGTCTTGATCAGCGGCGAATGGGCGACGGCGTAGCCGACGTCCAGGCACTCCTGGGCATTGGCGCCGCCGTTGACCTGCACGGTGACGAACTTGGTGGCACCCTCGCCGTCGCGGACGATGGCCTGGGCCAGTTCGGCGAACACCGCGAAGACCGCATCGCGCAGTTGCTCGAAGGCTTCGCCACTGGGCTGGGCAATTTCCGCCATGGCCGCGCGGCCGGTGGCCACCAGCATGCAACAATCGTTGGTGGAGGTGTCGCCGTCGATGGTGATGCGGTTGAAGGAACGGTTGGCGGCGTCGGCCAGCAGGTCCTGCAGCAACTCGCGGGAGACCTTGGCGTCGGTGGCGACGTAACCGAGCATAGTGGCCATGTTCGGCTTGATCATGCCGGCGCCCTTGCTGATGCCGGTCACGGTGACGGTCACGCCGTCCACCAGGAACTGGCGGCTGGCGCCCTTGGGCAGGGTGTCGGTGGTCATGATGCCGGTGGCGGCGGCGGCCCAGTTATCCTCGGCCAGATCGGCCAGGGCGGCTGGCAGCGCGGCTTCGATCTTCTCCACCGGCAGCGGCTCGCCGATCACGCCGGTGGAGAACGGCAGCACCGCCTCCTCCCCAACGCTGGCCAGGGTGGCCAAGGTCTTGGTGGTGCGCTCGGCGGCGGCCAGGCCCGGCTGGCCGGTGCCGGCGTTGGCATTGCCGGTGTTGGTCAGCAAGTAGCGCACCGGACCGGCGAAACGCTGGCGGGCGATGATCACCGGCGCCGCGCAGAAGGCGTTGAGGGTGAAGACCCCGGCCACGCTGGAGCCTTCGGCGCAGCGCATCACCACCACATCCTTGCGCCCGGGGCGCTTGATGCCGGCGGAGGCGATACCGAGTTCGAAACCGGGAACCGGGTGCAGCGTGGAGAGCGGACCGAGACCGACAGCCATGGAAAAACTCCAGTGAGAGAAAAGGAAACGCCGCGAGCGGACGGCCGGTCGCGGCGTGATAACCAAGCTTCCGGCGCATCTTGCGACGACGCCAAGAACCTGAAGCGGACAGCCTAGCGGGCGGAGTTTACAGCCTGGCGTCGACGCTGCCGATGGGCTGCCGCCTGCTGCGGATCGCCGTCCTCGTCTGCGACGACGGCGATCCGGGGCGATCAGTCGAGCTTACCGTGACACTGCTTGTATTTCTTGCCGGAACCACAGGGGCACGGCTCATTGCGCCCGATCTTCTGGTCGTTGCGCTGGGGCTGCAGGGGCACCACGGTGTCTTCGCCCGGCTCTTCGCCGGTCACCTCGGGATCGACCAGCGAAGGCGCCTCGGCATGCTGGAACTGCATGCGCTGCGCCAGGGCCTCGGCCTCGCGGCGCATGCGCTCCTCTTCCTCGGCCGGGTCTTCGCGACGCACCTGGACATGGGAGAGCACGCGGATGGTGTCGCGCTTGATGCTGTCCAGCAGTTCCTGGAACAGGGTGAAGGACTCGCGCTTGTACTCCTGCTTGGGGTTCTTCTGGGCGTAGCCGCGCAGATGGATACCGTGGCGCAGGTGATCCATGGTGGTGAGGTGGTCCTTCCAGAGGTCGTCCACCACCCGCAGCAGCATCTGCTTCTCGAAGTTGCGCAGCGCCTCGCGGCCGGCCAGGTCTTCCTTCTCCATGTAGGCGGCTTCGAGCTGCTGGAGGATCTTCACCCGCAGGGTGTCCTCGTACAGCTTGTCGTCCTCGTCCAGCCATTGGCCGATGGGCAGCTGCAGGCCGAAGACGCTGTAGATCTCGGCTTCCAGGCCGGGAATGTCCCACTGCTCGGGCAGCGATTGCGGCGGGATGTGCTCGTTGATCACCTGGGTCAGGGTTTCCTCGCGGAAGCCCTGGATGGTGTCGCCGACATCTTCGTTGGCCAGCAGGGTGTCGCGCATGTGATAGATCACCTTGCGCTGCTCGTTGGCCACGTCGTCGTATTCCAGCAGCTGCTTGCGGATGTCGAAGTTGCGGCCTTCGACCTTGCGCTGCGCCTTCTCGATGGCGTTGGTGACCATGCGATGCTCGATGGCCTCGCCACCCTGCATGCCCAGGGCCTTCATGAAGTTCTTCACCCGGTCGGAGGCGAAGATGCGCATCAGGTTGTCTTCCAGCGACAGGTAGAAGCGGCTGGAACCCGGGTCGCCCTGGCGACCGGCACGGCCGCGCAGCTGGTTGTCTATGCGGCGGGATTCATGGCGCTCGGAGGCGATCACATGCAGGCCGCCGGCGTCGATGACCTGCTTGTGGCGTTCCTGCCAGGCAGCCTTGATCGCGGCGACCTGCTCCTCGGTGGGATTCTCCAGGGCGGCGACTTCGACTTCCCAGTTGCCGCCGAGCAGGATGTCGGTCCCGCGACCGGCCATGTTGGTGGCGATGGTCACGGCGCCCGGACGACCGGCCTGGGCGATGATCTCGGCTTCGCGCTCGTGGTACTTGGCGTTGAGCACCTTGTGCTCGATGCCGGCCTGGGTCAGCAACTGGTCGACGTACTCGGAGCTCTCGATGGAGGCGGTACCCACCAGCACCGGACGGCCCTGGGCCTGGCACTGCTTCACGTCCTCGATGATGGCCTGGTACTTCTCGGCCTGGGTCAGGTAGACCAGGTCGTTGAAGTCCTTCCGGGCGATGGCCCGGTGGGTCGGGATCACCAGCACGTCGAGGTTGTAGATCTGGCGGAACTCGAAGGCCTCGGTGTCGGCGGTACCGGTCATGCCACCGAGCTTGTTGTAGAGGCGGAAGTAGTTCTGGAAGGTGGTCGAGGCCAGGGTCTGGCTCTCGGGTTGGATCGGCAGTCCTTCCTTGGCTTCGATGGCCTGGTGCAGGCCCTCGGAAAGACGCCGGCCCGGCATGGTACGGCCGGTGTGCTCGTCGATCAGCAGCACCTGGTCCTGCTGGACGATGTACTCGACGTTGCGATGGAACAGGGTGTGGGCGCGCAGGCCGGCGAACACGTGGGTCAGCAGGCCCAGGTTGTGCGCGGAGTAGAGGCTCTCGCCCTCGGCCAGCAGGCCGGTGTCGGTGAGCATTTCCTCGATGTACTGATGACCCAGCTCGGTGATTTCCACCTGGCGGGTCTTTTCATCGATGGTGTAGTGGCCGACCTGGGTGGGATTGCCTTCCTCTTCCTCGATGTGCTGCTTGAGGCGCGGGATCAGCTGGTTGATCTTCTGGTACAGCTCGGAGCTGTCTTCGGCCTGGCCGGAGATGATCAGCGGGGTCCGGGCTTCGTCGATGAGGATGGAGTCCACTTCGTCGACCACCGCGAAGTTCAGCTCGCGCTGGTACTTCTCGGCCAGGCTGAAGGCCATGTTGTCGCGCAGGTAGTCGAAGCCGAATTCGTTGTTGGTGCCGTAGGTGATGTCCGAAGCGTAGGCGGCGCGTTTCTCTTCCGGCGGCTGGAACGGCAGGATGATGCCGACCGACAGGCCGAGGAATTCATACAGCGGCCGCATCCAGTTGGCGTCGCGGCGGGCCAGGTAGTCGTTCACCGTGACCACGTGCACGCCCTTGCCGGACAGGGCATTGAGGTAGACCGGCAGGGTACCCACCAGGGTCTTGCCCTCACCGGTACGCATCTCGGCGATCTTGCCTTCGTGCAGCGCGGCGCCGCCGATCAGCTGGACATCGAAGTGACGCATGCCCATGACCCGCTTGCCGGCCTCGCGGACCACGGCGAAGGCCTCGGGCATCAGGGCGTCGAGGGACTCGCCCTTGGCCACGCGTTGCTTGAATTCCTCGGTCTTGGCGCGCAGTTGCTCGTCGCTCAAGGAGGCAATCTGGGACTCCAACGCATTGGTGGCCACGACGACCTTGCCTAGGCGTTTGACATCTCGTTCGTTCTTGCTTCCAAAGAATTTCTTCAACAAAGGCGCAAACATATCGACTGGAATTCTTCCGCTGGAATGAGGGGCGCGAAACGGGCGGCAAGGCCTCTGCAGAGCCTGGCCAGACGCCTTTGCGCGGGTGATGAAACCCGCGGTGTCCCGCAATGGTAATCGGGCATTCTACTCGGAAATGCCGATGAGGAAAGAACGACGGCAGCAGCAGCCGCCAGGATGCCAGAGCGATCTGTTACCATCGACGACTTCCCTCCGCCCATCGCGAGTCCTGCGCATGGCCTTTCGTCCGCTTCCCGCTGTCGCTCCCGCCGCCCTACTCCGCCAGGCCAAACCGCTCAAGGCGCTGTTTCGCGAGGCCGAGCGTCTGGGGCGCTTGCAGCAATTGCTGGAAGAGCAGTTGCAGCCTGCTGCCCGCCCCCATTGTCGGGTCGCCAGCTGGCGCGACGGCACCCTGCTACTGGTGGTCAACGATGCCCACTGGGCGACGCGGCTGCGCTATCAGCAGCGCCGCCTGCTGCGCCTGTTGCAACAAGCGCCCGAATTCGCCGGCCTCATGCGTGTGCAATTCAAGATGCAGCCGAGCCCGGGCGTCGCCACGCGGCCACGTCCCGTGCGCCAGGTCAGCCAGGTGGGCGCCGACAGTCTGCGCGAGGTGGCCGCGGGTATCCGCGACCCCAAGCTCAAGGCTGCCCTGGAACGACTGGCCAGTCGCACCGGCCAGCCCGACAACTGACGGCTACTTGGCTACCGCCCGCTCGAAAGCGGCGCGGATGCGCTCTTCCGGCAGGTCCATGCCGATCAGCACGACGCGACTTTCGCGCTCCTCGTCCGCTGCCCAGTCGCGCTCCCAGTCAGCGGCGTAGATCTGCTGCACGCCCTGGAACAGCAGGCGGCGATCTTCGCCGGCGATGTTGAGCAGGCCCTTGTAGCGCAGCAGGTCGCAGCCGAGGGTATCGAGCAACATTTCCATCACCTTGCCGATCTTGTCCTGGTCGTACGGACGCGGCTCACGGATGGCGATGGACTGGATGCGTTCGGTGAGGCTGACAGCTTCCGACACCGGGCGTAGCGGGCGGAACAGGGTCGGCGGCGCCAGGTCTTCGTCGTGTAGGTTGAAGCCGCGGATATCCAGCAACTCGGCCAACTCGATGCGGCCATGGTCGACGTGACGGATCGGCGCGCGGCGGTTGATGCGCTGCAGGCGATTTTCCAGCGCCTCGACGGCGGCCGGCTCGGCTAGGTCGAGCTTGGTCAGCAGCAGGCGATCGGCGAAGCCGATCTGCGCCTGCAACAGCGGATCGCTCAGTTGCTCGCTGGCGTGGACGGCATCCACCAGGGTCAGCACGCCGTCGAGCAGATAGCGTTCGCGCAAGAGATCGTCGGTGAAAAAGGTCTGGGCCACCGGACCGGGATCGGCGAGGCCGGTGCATTCCACCACCAGACGCTCGAAATCCAGCTCGCCATTGTCCAGGCGCTCCAGCAGCACGGTCAGGGCGTAGGCCAGATCCTTGCTGCCAGTGCAACAGACGCAGCCGTTGGACACCTTCATCAGCTGGACGGCGCCGGCGTCCTCAAGCAATTCGCCGTCGACGTCCAGGGCGCTGAATTCGTTTTCGATCACGGCGATCTTGAGGCCGTGCTCGGCTTGCAGGATGTGCTTGAGCAGGGTGGTCTTGCCGGCGCCGAGAAAGCCGGTCAGGACGGTGACGGGGATGGGTTCGTGCATGGAAAACTCCAGACAGAAAGAGGCCGGGCGTGGGAGCCCGGCCTTGGGTGAACCTGGGTCAGCAGCAGCGTATGGCGCCCGACTTACCACCACCGTAGCGCGCTTCCTGGCGCTCGCGGAAGAAGGCTTCGTAGCTCATCACCGGCTGGTCCGGGTGCTTGCCGCGCATGTGTTCGACGTAGGTATCGTAGTCGGGCATGCCCACCAGCATCTTGGCGGCCTGCCCGAGGTATTTGCCCATGCGTCCCAGGTCATTGAACATGAGGATTCTCCTTAGACACCCGCTGCCGGCTGGAAGGGGGTCTCGCGATCGCTACGCTCGGGCTTGGCCAGGGCGGCGCGACCGACCTTGATTGAAAAGAACAGGATGCTCATCACCACCACCAGGAACAGCACCGAGAGGGTGGCATTGGTGTAGGCGTTGAAGACGATGTGCTGCATCTGTTCCATGCTCTTGGCCGGCGCGAGCACCTGACCCTGGGCCATGGCGGTGCTGTACTTCTTGGCTAGGGCCAGGAAGCCGACCGCCGGGTTGGCATCGAACAGCTTGATCAGGCCGGCGGTGGTGGTGCAGATCAGCAGCCAGACGGCCGGTACCAGGGTGACCCAGACGTAGCGCTGGCGCTTCATCTTGATCAGGACCACCGAGCCGAGCATCAGGGCGATACCGGCGAGCATCTGGTTGGAGATGCCAAACAGCGGCCAGAGGGTGTTGATGCCGCCCAGCGGATCGACCACGCCCTGGTACAGCAGCCAGCCCCAAAGGGCGACGCAACCGGCGGTGCCGATGACGTTGGCGGTCCAGGAATCGGTGCGCTTGAGCGCCGGCACGAAGCTGCCCAGCAGGTCCTGCAGCATGAAGCGCCCGGCACGGGTACCGGCGTCCACCGCGGTGAGGATGAACAGCGCCTCGAACAGGATGGCGAAGTGGTACCAGAAGGCCATGGTGTTCTCGCCCGGCAGCACATTGTGCATGATCTGGGCGATACCCACCGCCAGGGTCGGCGCACCCCCGGCACGGGCCAGGATGGTGTGTTCACCGATCTGGGCGGCGGTGGCCTGCAGCATCTCCGGCGTCACCACGAAGCCCCAGGTGCTGATCTTGGCGGCCACGGAGGCCACGTCGGCACCGACCACGGCGGCCGGGCTGTTCATGGCGAAGTAGACGCCCGGCTCGATCACCGAGGCGGCGACCATGGCCATGATGGCGACGAAGGACTCCATCAGCATGGCACCGTAGCCGATGTAGCGGGCGTGGGTTTCGTTGGCCAACAGCTTGGGCGTGGTGCCCGAGCTGATCAGCGCATGGAAGCCGGACACCGCGCCGCAGGCGATGGTGATGAACAGGAAGGGGAACAGGGTGCCCTTCCACACCGGACCGGTGCCGTCGACGAACTGGGTCAGGGCCGGCATCTTCAGCATCGGCATGGTCAGCAGGATGCCGATGGCCAGGGCGATGATGGTGCCGATCTTGAGGAAGGTGGAGAGGTAGTCACGCGGGGCCAGCACCAGCCAGACCGGCAGCACGGCGGCGACGAAGCCGTAGCCGATCAGCATCCAGGTGATCTGCACGCCGGTGAAGGTGAAGGCCGGGCCCCACACCGGATCGGCGGCGACCAGGCCCCCTACCCAGATGGAGGCCAGCAGCAGCACCACGCCGATCAGCGAGATCTCGCCGATGCGACCGGGGCGGATGTATCTCATGTAGACGCCCATGAACATGGCGATCGGCAGGGTGGCGATCACCGTGAACATGCCCCAGGGGCTCTCGGCCAGGGCCTTGACCACGATCAGCGCCAGCACCGCGAGGATGATGATCATGATCAGGAAGCAGCCGAACAGGGCGATGGTGCCGGGAATGCGGCCCATCTCCTCGCGCACCATGTCGCCCAGGGAGCGGCCGTTGCGGCGGGTGGAGAGGAACAGCACCATGAAGTCCTGCACCGCGCCGGCGAAGACCACCCCGGCGATCAGCCAGAGGGTGCCGGGCAGATAGCCCATCTGGGCGGCGAGCACCGGGCCCACCAGCGGACCGGCACCGGCGATGGCGGCGAAGTGGTGGCCGAAGAGGATGTGCTTGTTGGTGGGCACGTAGTCCAGGCCGTCGTTGTTGAGCACGGCGGGCGTGGCACGCTTGGCATCGAGCCCCATCACCTTGGTGGCGATGAACAGGCTGTAGTAGCGATAGGCGACGAGGTAGATCGCCACGGCGGCGACCACGATCCAGAGGGCGTTGATCGCTTCGCCTCGACTCAGCGCCACAGTACCCAGCGCGAAGGCGCCCAGTACGGCGACGGCGAACCAGACTAGATGGCTGGCCATTCGGGTCATGCTTGTTCTCCTGCCGCATACCTGAGGCCGCGGCGATACTTGTTATTGTGAGAGCCCACTACGGAGCCATATTACTATCGGCGCCTCGACGCGACAGCGAAATTCGCAGAACTACCCAAGCCCCACTACGTAGTTCTACGTAGAAGCCCCTCAGGCGAGTCCCGATGCAACTCAAATACAAGATGGTCGCCCTCGGTATCCTGCCCCTGCTGCTGGCGGTGGCGGCGGTCTGCCTGGTAGTGCTGGAACAGAGCCAGCGCCTCGGCGAGCAGCAGGCGCGCCTGCTGGAGCACAGCATTCTCAGCAGCAAGAAGGCGGAGCTGCGCAACTACGTGGAGATGGGCGTCAGCGCCATCCAACCGCTCTATGGCAGCGGGCGCAACGATGAGGAGACCAAGGCCAAGGTCCTGGCACTGCTGGCCAGCCTGAACTTCGGCAGCGACGGCTATTTCTTCGTCTACGACCAGCACGGGCGCAACCTCATGCATCCGCGTCAGCCGGAGCTGGTTGGCCAGGATCTCTGGCAGCTCACCGACGGCAATGGCCTGCTGGTGATCCAGGCGCTGCTGCGCAGTGCCAGCCAGGGCGATGGCTTCCAGCGCTATGGCTGGCAGAAGCCGTCCAGCGGGCAGATGGCGGAAAAGCTGGCCTATGTGACCCAGCTGCAGCGTTGGGGCTGGGTGCTCGGTACCGGTCTCTACCTGGACGACGTGGATGCCGCCCTCGCCCAGGTACGTCACGACGTGGCGGCGGGCATTCGCACCACTCTGCTGGCCAGCGCCGGGGTGGCCTTGGTGGCGGTGCTACTGGTGTTCGCCGGTGGACTGACGCTCAACGTCAGCGAACATCGCCTGGCCGATCGCAAGCTCAAGCAACTGACCCAGAGACTCATCACCTCCCAGGAGGAGGAACGCTCGCGCCTGTCGCGGGAGTTGCACGACGGCATCAGCCAGTTGCTGGTCTCCATCAAGTTCCAGTTCGAACTGGCCAGCCGCGAAGTGGGCACGGGCAAGGCCAGCGCGGGCGAGACGTTGCGCGAGGGCACCCAGCGACTGGCCGCGGCCATCGGCGAAATCCGCCGCATCTCCCACGATCTGCATCCCTCGCTGCTGGATACCCTCGGCCTGCCCGCTGCCCTCGGTCAGTTGGTCGAGGAATTCCGTCAACGCAGCGGGCTGACGGTGGACTACCGGCAGCGCCTGGAGGGCAGCCCGCCCGGTGGCGACCTGGACGTCGCCCTGTTCCGCATCGTGCAAGAAGCCCTGACCAACATCGAACGCCACGCCGCGGCCCGGCACGTCATCCTCGATCTGCAGCGCCGTGGCCGCTGGATCTGCCTGACCGTGCACGATGACGGTCGCGGCTTCGACACCAGCCAGGTGGACCACCTCAATGGCGGCATCGGCCTGCGTAACATCCGCGAGCGGGTGGAATTGTTCGGTGGGCGCTGCGCCATCCAGTCGGGACCCGGCGGCACGACCCTGGACGTGGTTCTGCTACGCTCCGACCTCCCCGCCGACGAAGAGAGTCCGACATGACGCCGATCCGCATCGTCCTGGTCGATGACCATGCGCTGGTCCGCGCCGGGGTCCGGGCATTGCTCGGCACCATCGAGCGCTTCGCCGTGGTGGGTGAAGCCAGCAGTGGCGAGGAGGCCCTCGACCTGCTGGAGCGCCTGGATCCGGACATTCTGCTGGTCGACATCGGCCTCAAGGACATGAACGGCCTGGAGTTGACCGCCCAGATCGCCGAGCGAGCGCCCCGCGCCCGGGTGCTGATCCTAAGCATGTATGACAATCGCGAATACGTGAGTACCTCGCTACGCGTCGGTGCGGCCGGCTACGTGCTCAAGGACGCTCCCTCCGAAGAGATCATCGCCGCGGTCGAGGCGCTGGCCGTGGGTGGACGTTTCTACAGCGACTCCATCGCCGCCCGCCTGGGCGAAGGGGCCGCCAGCGAACACGAACTCACGCCACGCGAGCGCCAGGTGCTGGTGCTGATGGCCCAGGGCTTCAACAACAAGGCCATGGCCCAGCGCCTGCAGCTCAGCGTGCGCACGGTGGAAACCCATCGCCTGAGCATCCGGCGCAAGCTGGATATCCAGAAGCCGGCCGATCTGGTCCGCCATGCCCGCCAATACGGCTGGCGCGCGGAGTAGACGGACAACGTACGACAATGGCCGCTACTCGCATCCAGACGACCGGCGAGCCGTCTCGCTATGGCTCCACCGGGCGCGGCCCGCTACCCTCGTACCCGAAGTCGATAACGGGACGACCACGGTCGTCTACAGTGATCAGGAAACCTCAGGAAGTCAGCGCATGAACGACACCAACGAGCGTCGCCGCTTTACCCGCTTCAGCTTCGATGCCCCTGCACAGTTGCACCAGGGTGAGCGCCAGTGGGCGGTATCCGTGGACGACATCTCGCTCAAGGGCGTACTGCTGAGCCGACCCGCGGAGTGGGAGCCCCAAGCGAGCGCGGCTTATCACCTGAAGATCCTGCTGAACGACGAGACCCAGGTGACCATGGAGGTGGAACTGGTCCGGGAAACGTCGGCGCAACTGGCCTTCGCCTGCCGGCAGATCGATCTGGATTCCATCAGTCACCTGCGGCGCCTGGTAGAGCTGAACCTCGGCGACGAGACGCTGCTGGAGCGCGAGTTGGCGGCGCTGGGAGCGCGCTAAGCAGGACATGGGTGGTTGGATTGAGCGAAAGCGAAGCCCAACGGTGCCCAGGCTTCAACGCTGCCTGTTGGGCTTCGACGATGGAGCCTTCTCAACCCAACCTACACCCGGGGCCGGCACCCGTAGGTTGGGTTGAGCGTTAGCGAAGCCCAACGGTGCCCAGGTTTCAACGCTGCCTGTTGGGCTTCGACGATGGAGCCGTCTCAACCCAACCTACGGTCATCGTAATTCGGGTTGAGCGCAGCGAAGCCGAAGGGTGCCTAGACACTAGAACTCCAGATGCAGACCCACCACCAGGCGGGCATCGTGGGTATCTTCGCCCTCTTCCCGCGCCATGGCCGCGGTGTTGCCGTGGGTAGCGTTCCAGGAGACGCCGACGTAGGGCGCGACCTCGGGGATCACCTGGTATCTCAGCCGGAGCCCGGCTTCGCTGTCGGCGAAACCCGCGCCCTGCCCGCGGGCTTCGTCGTTGCGGCCATAGAAGTTCAGTTCGGTATGGGGCTGGAGGATCAGCCGCTGGGTCAACACCCAGTCGTATTCGGCCTCCAGGCGTAGCGCCGTCTGGTTGTTCTCGCCGAAGAAGGCGGTGATCTCTATGTCGAGATCCTCGGGGTCGTGCTCCTGGATACCCAGGGCGGCCCAGGTCTGCGGTGAGCCGGGCTTGAAGTCCTGGCGGATGCCGGCGACGCTGCCCCAGCCCTTGGTCAGCGCGTGTCCCCAGAGTGCCTGCACCTCGGCCTGTTCGGTATGGCCGTTGCTGCGTTCACCCTGGCTGCGAAAATCCAGGCGGTTGGCGCCCCCGCCGAAGGCCCAGCCTTCCAGGTCCCAGTTGAAGACGCTGCCCTCGTCGGCGTGCTGCCATTCGAGCTGATCCACTTCCAGACTGGCCGGGGCGGAGCCACTGGGATCGGCGGCCTGGACCAGGGCACTGGTAGCAAGGCCAGCAAAGAGCAGGGAAAGCGGGAGCAGACGAGGCATGGCGGATATCCAGGGTCATGGAAGCGCCTGATAGACCACCCTGCCCCGCCTGGAGTTTTAAAAAATATTACAAATGCCAAGCCAGGCTATTCGAACAGCGCATCCAGCGCCTGCTCCAGGCGGGTCACCGCCACTACCTGCAAGCCGGGCGGCGGGTCCTTGGGCGCATTGCCCTTGGGCACGATGGCGCGCTTGAAACCGTGTTTGGCGGCTTCCTTCAAGCGCTCCTGGCCACTGGGCACCGGGCGGATCTCGCCGGATAGGCCGATCTCACCGAACACCAGCAGGTCGTGCGGCAGGGCACGATCCCTCAGGCTGGAGATCACCGCGGACATCAATGCCAGGTCGACCGCCGTTTCCAGCACCTTGACCCCGCCGACCACGTTGATGAAGACGTCCTGATCGTAGGTGGGGATGCTGCCATGGCGGTGCAGCACCGCCAGCAGCATGGCCAGGCGATTCTGGTCCAGGCCCACGGTGACCCGCCGCGGATTGGCCAGGTGACTGGTGTCGACCAGCGCCTGCACCTCGACCAGCATGGGCCGCGAGCCCTCCCAGGTGGCCATGACCACGCTGCCGGCCACGGCTTCCTGGGCGCGGTTGAGGAAGATCGCGGACGGGTTGGAGACCTCCTTGAGGCCCTTGTCGGTCATGCCGAACACGCCCAGCTCGTTGACCGCGCCGAAGCGGTTCTTCACCGCCCGCAGCATGCGCAGGCGACCGTCGGATTCGCCCTCGAAATAGAGCACGGTATCGACCATGTGCTCCAGCACCCGCGGTCCCGCCAGGGCGCCTTCCTTGGTGACGTGGCCGACCAGGAAGATGGCGGTGCCGGTCTGCTTGGCGAAGCGCACCAGCAGCGCCGCGCTCTCGCGCACCTGGGCCACGCCACCGGGGGCGGACTGCAGCTGCTCGGTGAAGATGGTCTGGATGGAGTCGATCACCATGACCCGCGGCTTTTCCTGGCGTGCGGTGGCGACGATGGTCTCGATGCAGGTCTCGGTCATCACCTTGAGCTTGTCTTCCGGCAGACCCAGGCGGCGAGCGCGCATGGCCACCTGCTGCTGGGATTCTTCGCCGGTGACATAGAGCGCCGGCATGCGCGCGGCGAGATGGCAAAGGGTCTGCAAGAGGATGGTGGACTTACCGATGCCGGGATCGCCACCGATCAGCACCACGGAGCCGTCCACGAGGCCACCGCCAAGCACGCGGTCCAACTCGGTGGAATCGGTGGTGAAGCGTGGGGTTTCCTCGACGCTGACCTCGGCCAGGGTCTTGATCGTCGCCTGCTGACCGGCCCAACCGGCCCGCCCGGAGGGCACGGCAGAGGTCTCGACCACCGTCTCCACCAGGGTATTCCAGGCGCCGCATTCGCCGCACTGGCCTGCCCACTTGGGAAAGGTGGCGCCGCATTCGGTGCAGCCGTAGAGACGCTTGGCCTTGGCCATGGCGACGTTCTCCAGTCGAAAAAGGAAGAACGCCAGCATAACACAACTGGATACATAGACAGTAAAAAGGCGCGATCCTCGCGGAGCGCGCCCTTGAAATCCGAGGATTCGCTGGCTTTATTGGCCTTCGCCACCCGGTTGACGCAGCATGGTCAGTGCCTGGTTGGCCTGGGCGATGCAGGTTTTGTCATCGCCGGCCTTATGGGCTTCCATGGCATTCTTGCGGAAGTTGGCGATCTGCTGGGCCTGGGAGCTGCCCGGGCCGATCATGTTGGTTTTCATCTTGCTGGCGTCATCCAGTTTCTGCAGCTGGATGCTGCACAGATCCTTGGCGAACACGGGTGCAGCAGCGAACATCATCAGGGCGATCAGGGCGGTACGCTTCATGGGACATCCTCGTTGAGGGGGCCAGGTAGGCCGGATTAACCTCGCTCACCCCACGAAACTGGTCTGGGGTAATCCATTGACCGCCAAGCACCGCTCGTCGTTCATCACCAAATCTTCAAGGCCAAGCTTTTAGCCAGTGCCTCTAGCATCAGTGTTTTAGCATCGAGATCTCCGTAGCGCTGTTCCGCAGCCAGCTCGGCAGTGCCCGTTGCCAGCGCTCCTGCTCCAGGCGGTGCTGGCAGGCCAGCAGGCGGCTGTATTCCGCGAATTCCCGGTGCACTCGGCGGCGTTGCTCTTCCACGGCCGCTTCGGTGATCCATAGGTGCCACTGTTGGTACATCGCCTCTTCGTCTGTCATCGACTCCTCTCCTGAAGGAGCCATCATGGCAACGCCGAAGGCCCTTGCCAATCGCGATAAGCAAAGCCCGACGGCAAGCGCCGGGCTCAGGTTTCTAGGCTGGGTATTTCAGCTGCTGGGCGATCTTGTCCTTGAGCAGTACCCGCTCGCGTCGTAGCCGTCCCAGTTCTTCGTCGCCGCTGGATTCCTCCACCGCCTCCAGGTCGAGGATCTGCTGGTCGAGCTCCTGGTAATCCTCGAGTAGCTTGGCGAACGCCGGATCGGACTGCGGACGGCTATCGAGCTGCTCGGCATATTCGGGAAAGTCTTTGTGCAGGTCGTGTTTGGCAACCATCTGAGGCTCCTGGGCTCTGAATGTTGAGGTCGCGAGGGCCACCGCCCTCGTCGTACAAGGGTGGACCCAAGCCCTTCGCCAAAGTGCGACAGCCACGACCAGCTACCGATTTCCTGGGGATTTGCCGCTTCCGGGGAACCCAAAGACCGTTAGCAAGGTTCCAAAACCGAGCGAAGCGGTCAAAATCGGCTATCTTCTTTTCCGAAATCTTTCACAGGAGTGCAGCATGAGTATTCTCGCCGAGTTCAAGAAGTTCGCCATGCGGGGCAACGTGGTTGACCTGGCGGTCGGTATCATCCTGGGTGCCGCCTTCGGCAAGATAGTGTCGTCCTTCGTGGCCGACATCATCACGCCGCCGCTGGGTCTGCTGCTGGGGGGCGTGGACTTCTCGCAGCTGGCGATCACCCTGAGAGCGGCGGTGGGCGACAAGCCGGCGGTGGTGATGTCCTACGGCAAATTCCTGCAGACCATTTTCGACTTCGTGATCATCGCCTTCGCCATCTTCATGGCGATCAAGGTGCTCAACCGTCTGCGCCTGCATCAGGACGCCGCACCGGCCGGCCCGACCAAGGATCAGGTACTGCTGACCGAGATCCGCGATCTGCTCAAGGAGCAGAACAGCAAGGTGACCGAGGCTCCCGTGGTCAAGCAGGACCCGCCGATCAACCCGCTGTAAGCCTTTCAAAGGCGGCTGCGCGTCCGCCAAACGGCGTTGAAAAGCCCTTCGGAATGCTCATTTACCAGCCGTAAACTCGAGCGCGAGTCCGATCCGCTTCCTCAGGGCTTTTCGCGGGGCCACCTAGGCCTTGTTTGGCTCTAGCTCGCGGCCTTTGAATAGGCTTACAGAAAGCACCCGCCTCACTCGGAGGCGGGTCGCTCCAGGCGGATCCAGCCGATCCGCCGATCCTTGACCGACTCGACCGTCAGTTGCCAGCCCTGGTAGTCCAGACGATCGCCCACCGTCGGTAGACGTCCCAGCAGGTCCACCACCAATCCGCCCAGGGTCTGGTAGTCCTCGTTTTCCTCCACCTGGAAGCCCGTGCGCTGGGCCAGGGGATGCAGATTCAGGCCGCCGCTGGCGCGATAGCCGTTTTCCACCTTTTCCAGCTCCGGCAGGCTGTCTTCGCTGGCGTCCGGCAATTCACCGGCGATGGCCTCGAGGATGTCGGTGAGGGTCAGCAGGCCCTCGAAGCCGCCGAATTCGTTGACCACGAAGGCCACGTGGGTCGAAGCCGCGCGCAATTGCTCCAGGGCACTGAGCACCGTGGCCTGGGCCGGCAGGTGGATGGGGGTACGCACGCGGTTGCGCAGGTCGGGGGTCTGGCCCTGCAGGATGTCGGCGAACAACTCCTTCTTGTGCACGTAGCCCAGGGGTTCGTCGATGTTGCCGTTGACCACCAGCGGCAGGCGCGAGTGGGCCGAGGCCAGCAGTTGCTCGCGCAGGCGCTCCGGGGCGGCGTCGGCATCGAGGATGTCGACATCAGCGCGGGCAGTCATCACCGCACGCACCGGGCGCTCGCCCAGTTGCAGCACGCCGCTGATCATCAGCCGCTCACGGCGATCGAACACCGGGCCTTCGCCCTGCTCGCCGTCCATCAGCTCGGCGATGTCCTCGTCCACCTCGTCTTCACGCAGGCGCCCGCCCAGCAGCCGCAGCACGGCCTGGGAGGTGCGCTCACGCATGCCATGTCGCTCGTGCAGCTGGCGTTTGCGCTTCCAGCGCACCACCTGGTTGGCCAACTCGATGAGGATCGAGAAGCCGATGGCGGCATAGAGGTAGCCCTTGGGAATGTGGAAACCCAGGCCTTCGGCGGTCAGGCTCAGGCCGATCATCATCAAAAAGCCCAGGCACAGCATGATCACCGTGGGGTGGGCGTTGACGAAGGCGGTCAGCGGCTTGCTCGCCACCAGCATCAGGCCGATGGAGATGATCACGGCGATCATCATCACGCTCAGGTGCTCGACCATGCCCACGGCGGTGATGACGGCGTCCAGCGAGAACACGGCGTCGAGCACCACGATCTGCGCCACCACCGGCCAGAAGGCGGCGTAGGTGCGGCTGCCCCCGGTCTTGTGGGTGTGGCCTTCGATGCGTTCGTGCAGTTCGGTGGTGGCCTTGAACAAGAGGAAGATACCGCCGAACAGCATGATGAGGTCGCGGCCGGAGAAGGCCTTGCCGAATACCTCGAACAACGGCTCGGTGAGGGTCACCATCCAGGAGATGCTGGCCAACAGGCCCAGGCGCATGACCAGCGCCAGCGACAGGCCGATGACGCGTGCCCGGTCGCGCTGCGCGGGCGGCAGCTTGTCGGCGAGGATGGCGATGAAGACCAGGTTGTCGATGCCCAGGACGATTTCCAGGACGATCAGGGTGAGCAGGCCCAGCCAGGCGGTGGGATCGGCGATCCATTCCATTAGCAGGGCACCTCCGCCAGAAGAGGCCGAACGGCCGTGGAGGTCATGACGCGGGAGGGGGTGTCAGCCGCACCTGGCCAGGGGGCCGGGGGCGGCTCGGATCTGTCACTGCTCATCGGGACTCGAAAGGTAGTCTTGGAGCGTTCGATCCTAGAGCAAGGTCGGCCCAGAGCTAAAGGCGCAACCTTTTCCAATTGTGAAGAAAACGTCAAGTTCCAGAGCTGCCAAGGGTTGTAGCGCCCTTGTTACCAGTAGTTTTCTACGGCCACCTGTCCCGGTCGGCGACTCAGCGCCAGTTGCAGATCGCGCGTCTTGAGCAACTGACGGGTGTCGTCGACCATCTCCGGATTGCCGCAGATGAGGATGCGCGAGTGCTCGGGCGAGAGTTCGACGCCGGCGGCGCGCTCCAGCTCGCCGTTCTCGATCAGGCTGGTGATGCGCCCACGCAAGGCCCCGGGGTGGTCTTCGCGGGTCACCACCGGCACATAGACCAGGCGGTCGGTGAGGCCTTCGAGATGTTCCACCTGGTCGTAGCCGTGGATGACGTCCTGATAGGCCAGGTCGCGGGCCTCGCGCACGCTGTAGACCAGCACGATGCGCTCGAAGCGCTCCCAGGTGTCGGGCTCCTGCAACATCGACAGGAAGGGGGCGAGACCGGTACCGGTGGCCAGCAGCCAGAGATCGCGGCCGCCGCCGAAGCGCTCCAGGGTGAGATAGCCATAGGGCTGCTTTTCCACCAGCAGCTCGTCGCCCTCGCGCAACCGGCTCAGCTCGCTGGTGAAGGCGCCGCCGGGCACTACGATGGAGAAGAATTCGAGGAATTCATCATGGGGCGCCGAGACCATGGAGTAGGCGCGCCAGACCACGTCGCCATCGGCCTTGCGCACGCCCAGGCGGGCGAACTGGCCGGCGCGGAAACGAAAGCGCGGATCGCGGGTGGTCCTCAGGCTGAAGAGGTTGTCGCTCCAGGGCCAGACGGCGGTGATCGTCTCGCGGGTGAACTTGTCTTCGGTGGCGGTCATACTGGCCTCTTTTTCCCGATTGCTTGGCGCCATTGTCCCGCACTGAGCCGCCGATAAACACCGACAGATACCATGCCTTCTCTCGTCTCGCCCTTCGCCACCCTCGAACTCGACCGTCAGCCACCGCGGCGCGACGATCCCCTGCAGGCCTTTGACGCTGCTGACGAGTACCTCTTGCAGCACCTCGCCGAAAGTGGCCTGGTCCCGGCCGCCCAGGTGCTGGTGCTCAACGACAGCTTTGGCGCCCTGGCCGCCAGTCTCGCCGGCCATGCCCGGGTGACCTCCAGTGGCGACTCGCACCTGGCGGCCCTGGCGCTGCAGGCAAACCTGGCGCGCAATGGCCTCGCCGCCGAGGCGGTGACCTTCGTCCCGGCCAGTGAGGTGACCAGCGGTCCTTTCGATTGGGTGCTGGTGCGGGTGCCCAAGACCCTGGCCCTGCTGGAAGAGCAACTGATCCGCCTGCACGGTCAGTTGGCGCCCGGCGCCCGGGTGATCGCCGCCGGCATGCTCAAGCACCTGCCGCGCGCTGCAGGGGATTTGCTGGAGCGCCATATCGGCCCGGTGCAGGCCTCGCTGGCGGTGAAGAAGGCGCGGCTGCTCTTCGCCACTCCCGAAACTCGTCCAGCCGTGGCCTCGCCCTACCCCAGCCGCTATCGCCTCGACGAACCGTCGCTGACGCTGGTCAACCACGCCAACGTCTTCTGCCGCGAAGGCCTGGACATCGGCACCCGTGCCTTCCTGCCGCACCTGCCCCAGGGGCTGGGGAACGCACGGGTAGCAGACCTCGGCTGTGGCAACGGCGTGTTGGCCCTGGCCTGCGCCCTGGCCAACCCCGAGGCGCAATTCACCCTGGTGGACGAGTCCTACATGGCGGTGCAGTCGGCGCGGGAGAACTGGGCCGCGGCCTTCGGCGAGCGCCCGGTAGCGATCCGGGCCGCCGATGGCCTGGCCGACCAGCCGCCGCGCTCGCTGGACCTGATCCTGTGCAATCCGCCCTTCCACCAACAACAGGTGGTGGGCGACTTCCTCGCCTGGCGCATGTTCCAGCAGGCGCGCGCCGCGCTGGATGCCCAGGGCGAACTCTGGCTGGTGGGCAATCGCCACCTGGGGTATCACGTCAAGCTCAAGCGGCTGTTCAAGCGCGTCGAACAGATCGCCGCGACGCCGAAATTCGTGGTGCTGAAGGCGGTCCAACCTCTCTGATCCGCCCCGGAGAAGGATACCCGAGTGCCGCAACTACCCCTCGACCTCCACTACATCGCCCTGTTCATCGAACTGATCGGCATCAGCGCGGCGGTGCACGCCATCGTCACGGTGCGTACGGCCCAGGGCGCCATGGCCTGGGCCATGGCACTGGTGTTCATGCCCTTCCTCAGCCTGATTCCCTATCTGGTGTTCGGCCGGCGCCGCTTCGACAGCTACGTGAAGGCGCGGCGCCAGGCCGACGAGGAGATGGCGCGCCAAGCCGCCGAACTGGACTGGCGCCCCTGGATCGCCGAGGCCATGGCCGCCCAGCAGTGCAGCGCGGCCAACCGCAAGCTCAAGGCCATGACCGCCCTCACCGGCACCCCCTGCGTGGCCAACAACCAGGTGCGGCTGCTGGTCAACGGCGAGGAGACCTTCGCCGCCATTCTCGGCGCCATCCGCGGTGCCCAGAAGGTCGTGCTGGTGCAGTTCTTCATCATCCACGACGATGCCCTGGGCCGCGCCCTGCAGAACACCCTGCTCGACCGCGCCCGCGCCGGGGTCAAGGTTTTCCTGCTCTATGACGCCATTGGCAGCCACGCCCTGCCGCGTGCCTACGTGGACAAGCTGCGCGAAGCCGGCTGCGAGGTGAAGGGCTTCAGCAACAGACGCGGGCTGATCAACAGATTCCAGGTCAACTTCCGCAACCACCGCAAGATCGTGGTGGTGGATGGCGAGGTGGGCTTCACCGGCGGACTCAACGTCGGCGATGAATACATGGGGCTCAAGCCGCCGCTGGCGCCCTGGCGCGACACCCACCTGGAGTTGCGCGGCCCGGCGCTGGTGACCCTGCAGGAGTGCTTCGCCCAGGACTGGTACTGGGTGACCCGGCAATTGCCCAGCCTGCTGTTGCCGGAGCGCTACGAGGACGGTGGGGTGCTCTGCCAGGTGGTGCCCAGCGGCCCGGCGGACGATCAGGAGACCTGTTCGCTGTTCTTCGTCGAGGCCATCCACTCCGCCCGCCATCGCGTCTGGATCACCTCGCCCTACTTCATCCCCGACGAAGCCGTTTCGGCGGCGCTGCGCCTGGCGGCCCTGCGCGGGGTGGACGTGCGCATCCTCTTGCCCTCGCGGCCGGACCACAAGGTGGTCTATGCCGCCTCCTACCTCTATGCCTTCGAGGCGGTGCACGCCGGCATCCGGGTGTTCCGCTACGGCCCGGGCTTTCTGCACCAGAAGGTGGTGCTGATCGACGAGGACGTGGCCGCGGTGGGCAGCGCCAACCTGGACAACCGGTCCTTCCGCCTCAATTTCGAGGTCATGGTGATGGTGATGGACGTCCAGTTCGCCTGGGAGGTGCGCAAGATGCTGGAATACGACTTCAGCCGCTCGCGCGAACTCACCCCCGAGGACAACAATGCCCTGCGCCGCTGGCGGCGCGTGGCCATGCGGGTAGCGCGGGTATTCTCACCGGTGCTCTAGCGTAGTGTTGCAGAGGTCAACTGCACAATTTTGTGCGGCGCTTTTTGCCGCAGAGGCGGACCGCCCTGGGCGGCGTTGCCACGCCTCGCCATAGTCCTGCTAGGACTCGTCCCGGCGCCTGGCCCAGCTGGAGCGCCGAGCCGAACCAAAATCACTCGCCAATTCTTGCGCGAACGTCTGCAACACCACACCAGCCACCCCGTCCATGCACTGGGCAGTGCCAGGCGTAACACGCCGTTCATGCTTCCTTGCCGACGCCCCTTAGCCGCAGCCACTGCGGAGCAGCGCGTTGGTACAGAGATCGTGTCGCCGGCTATGGAGCGGGATAGTTACTGTCGAGTATTCGGGCAGGCGTCTGTCCGAACAGATGCTTGAAGGCGGTGATGAACGATGACACATCGGCATAGCCGACGGCGAAGGCGGCCTCGGTAACGCTCGCACCTGTCGCCAGCCGTTCGAGCGCGACCTGGAGTTTCAGATGCCGCCGCCATGTTCCGAAAGTCAGCCCCGTCTGCGCGACGAACAAACGTGCCGCCGTTCTTTCCGTCAGGGCTGCTTGGCTGGCCAAGGTAGCGAGCGTGTCGTTGCAAGCAGGGTTCGCATGCAGGAGGCGGCTGATTCGGCGAAGCCTTTCGTCCTGCGGCTCGAGAAGATAGATGTCTCTCGGTGCCAGCAGGTGCAGGCGATCGAGCAACACCGCGATCAGCCGCCCTTCGGCACCCTCTTCGGGATAATCGCCGCCGAATTCGGCGGCGGCGATCAGCAAGGCATCGGTCAGGCGATCAATCGCAACCGCCTGCGCTGACTCGGGCAAGGATAAGAGCTCCGGTTCGATGTAGCAGGTCGTCAGCCAGAACGGCGCGTGGCTCAGGATACGGTGCTCGACGCCCGGCCCGATCCAGACGGCCCGCTGCGGCGGCACGACGTAGCGGGCGCTTCGCGTCAATACCGTCAGTACACCGGCGCTGACATGGATGAGTTGAGCACGGCGATGCGCATGCCAGGGCACCCTTACGCCACTATGCCGCTCCGCAAGCACGAACACCGGTCTCGGAGTGCTATCGGGGTCGATGAACACGCGCCTTGTCTGTCTGGCCATATTTTTTGTCATGATCAGCCAAGAATACCTATGCGGGCGTGATTAGTCTCTGTTCTGTTTCAGCACAACAGGAGGCATGTCATGAACATCGTCATTCTAGGCCAAGGCAATATGGGCGCACCGCTGGCCAAGCTCGCCGTGGCAGCAGGCCATTCGGTGGTAACGCTCACCAGCAGTGACTCACCAGAGCAAGCGCTGCAAACCGCCGATCTGGTGATCCTCGCCATGCAGTATCAGCAAGCACTCGACTTCGCGGCAACGCCGGGCATTTCAGCTGTCCTGACCGGCAAGGTCGTCGTCGACATCACCAATCCGTTGGCGCCAGACTTCATGAGCCTGACCGTCGGCCATACGACCTCTGCCGCCGAGGAGATCGCCAAGCGGCTCCCGAACGCCAAGATCGTCAAGGCCTTCAATACTGTCTTAGCTTCGATCCTGGCGTTGCATGCGGCGGGAGATATCACCACGATCCCGGTCTTCGTCGCCGGAGACGATGCAACAGCCAAGGCGACCACGGGTGAGCTGGCGCGAAGCTTCGGATTCACGGTGATCAATGCCGGAGCCTTGTCGAATGCTCGCTATCTCGAACCCATGACGGAGATGATGATCCACCTCGGCTATGGCCTCGGCCACGGCGATAAGATCGGTTTCGCTCTCGTCAAGGCGGTTTGATAAAGGGTAGCGCTGACCCACCGCGAGATCGGCGCTTTCGAAGGTATGCCCTGCAGCAGCCGCCTGGCAGATCAGGCGGCTGCCCTACCTGGGCCGTGATTCAAACGTCATCTACACCATGTTGGCGGCGCTTTTTGCCCGCAGCGGCGGACCACCCTGGGGCGACGTTGCCACTCCTCGCCATGGCCCTGCTATGACTCGTCCCGGCGCCTAGCGAATCGGGGCGCCGAACCGCCCCAAAAATCACTCGCCAATTCTTGCGTGAACGCCTGAAACACCATACTAGGACCCAGCGAGGAAGGGCCCTAGCGCCGCTAACACCTCCGCTGGTGACTCCTCCGGTTGCAGATGGCCGCCCGGCAGGGCCGAGCCGCGGACGTCGCGGGCCCAGCGGCGCCAGATGGCCAGCGGCGTTTCCTTACCGGCCTGGGCCGCCGACCAGAGCACCAGCAGCGGGCACTGCACGAGCTGCCCCTGAGCCTGGTCAGCGAGATCGTCGGCCAGATCCTCTGCGGCGCCGGCGCGATAGTCCTCGCAGATGGCCCGGCGCACCTCTGGATCGCGAAAGGCTTGGCGATAGGCTGCCAGGGCCGGGGGTTCGACCCGCTCCAAACCACCGGCCATGCGTGCCAGGGTCAGATCGAGGAAGGCCTCGGGAGCGGCCGCCAGCAGTCGCTCGGGCAGGTCCGCCGGCTGGGCGAGAAAGGTCCAGTGGAAATTCGCCAGGCTGCGCTCGCGGCCGAAGGCCTGCCAGACCTCCGGTGTGGGCACCACGGTGAGCGAGGCGTAGCGCTCGATCCGCGCGGGATGATCCAGGGCCAGGCGGTAGCCAACACGGGCGCCGCGGTCATGGCCGACCACGGCGAAGCGTGACAAGCCGAGCGCGTCCATCAACTCGATCAAGGCGGCCGCCACGCGCCGCTTGGTCCAGCGCGAGCGGTGGTCGAGCTGGCGGCTGGCGCCGTAACCGGGCAGATCGGGCACCACGACCCGATAGTCCTGGGCCAGCACCGGAGCGATATGGCGCCAGGCCAGGTGGGTCTGGGGATAGCCGTGCAGCAGCAGGACCGCAGGGCCCTGGCCGCCGATCATGCCGTGGAAAGCGGCCGAGGCCGTGTCCTGGTTGAGCGGGGTGAAACCAGGAAAGTCGCTCATGGCTGGGGGCGCTCCAGGTGGTCGACGAAGATGGCCAGATCATGATTGAAGCGAGGTGCCTCTTCCAGGAAGGGCGCATGGCCGGAAGCAGCATAGCGCGTGGCCGTGAGACGCGGATTCAGCGCCTGGGCCCGGGCGATGGAGGCCGCGGGTCGCACCAGGACGTCCTGCTCACCATAGAGCAGCCAGAGCGGTACGTGCATCTGGCCCAACCCCTGGGCGGCGGCGACATCCTGTTGCTGCACGGCGCGCTGCATGTCCCAGGAGGCCATGGCAGCGGTGGCATACAGCTGCTGGAACAGCTCCGGCGCGGGCGGTGTGGCGAAGCACAGCGCGAGGAAGGTGCGGATCGCCGCCAGATGGGTGCGCAGATCGGGCGAGACCAGATCCCGATAGACCTCGGGATGCGGCACGATCTGCGCCGAGGCCAGTTCGATGACGCCGTCCACGTAGACCACACCGGCGATATCGGCATCGCCATGCCGGGCCAGGTAGTTGGAGATCACCGTGGCGCCCAACGACCAGCCCACCAGCACGGGCCGGTGGGCACCGGTGGCGGCGATGACCGCCGCCAGGTCGTCGGCCCAGCGGCGGCCTTCGCGATAGGGCGCGGCGCCGACTGGCTTGCCGGACAGGCCGTGGCCGCGCAGGTCGTAGGTGATCAGGCGGAAGCGGCTCAACTCGGGGCTGGCGAGCTGAGCCTGCCAATTCAACCGGCTGCCCAGCAGGCCGTGGATGAAGATGATGGGCACACCCCTGGGGTTGCCCTGCTCCTGGACGGCCAGCGCTATGCCGTCGGGAGCGGTCACCCGCCATTCACGGGCCTGGGCGGCCAGACTGGTCAGACTCAACAACAGGATCAGCGAGAACAGGCGTAACGGACTCATGGCAGGTCTCCGGGAGGGGGGAACCGCCAGTGTCGAGGCTGACACCAATGTGAGGGTCAAGCCCCCGTACGTCATGCGATAGTGGCGGGCACTCCTGTTTCCCCTAGCGCCGGATCGTCGTCATGACTGCAGCCTCGCCTTCCCTCAGCATCGGTCAGCTCGCTACCGCCACCGGGGTCAGCGTGCGCTCGCTGCGTCACTACGAAGCCCAGGGCCTGCTGGTGGCGGGTCGCGGTGCCAATGGCTATCGCCACTTTCCGGCCAGCGCCGTGGCCCAGGTCCGGCAGTTGCAGCGGCTGCTCGGCGCCGGTTTCAGCCTGGCGGAGATCCGCGGCTTTCCCGACTGCATGCGGCTGATCGAGGGCGCCCTGGCCTGTCCGGAAACCTCGGCAGCCCAGCGCGAGCGGCTGCGGACGCTGGAGCGGCAGATCGAGGAGCTGGAGAGTCGACGGGCCCGCCTGCTAGCGATGTTGCGCGACAGCGAAGCGTCGCGGGCCTGAGCGAGCCTGGCAGGAACCCCGCGTCAGCCCGCCCGGTCCCACCCTTGGGTCGGCCAGGCCAGCACGGTTCGGGCACCCTGCCGAGGACGATCTCATGCGTTCCCTGCTATTCACCACCGCGCTCGTTGGCGGGCTGTTGTCCGCGGGCGCCACCAGCGCCGAATCCCGAAGCGTCCCCTCCATCGAGACCGAAGACGCCACCCTGGGCAGCGTGGACGTCAGCGAGACGTCTAGACGCTTCCATCCGCAGCTGGGCCTCGATGTCCGCAACGGCGACTTTTCCCGTGGCAACTACGACGACGACGCGGCCAGTCTCGAGCGCATCCCGCTGCACGCCCAGGTGGGTTTCGCCCTGGACCTGCACCAGGCACCCGCGGGCGCGACCGATGCCTGGCTGGTGTTCAGCAGCAGCAATGGCTTCCATACGCCTTCCAGCGACGAAAGGGTCAGCCCGCGGCGCTGGTACGAGAGCAACAACCTGCTGGGCCTGGTGGTCTCCCCGGCGGCGGGTTTGCGGGTCGGCTTCGTCTATACGGTCAAGACCAGTCCCAACGATGTGGCGGCCACGACCCAGGAAGCCAGCCTGACCCTGGCCTACCAGGCCGACTCGGGCCTGGGCGCCTGGCGACCGGGCCTGGCGGTGACCACCCGCACCCAGGGCGATGGCGGCCTCTATACCCAGGGCAGCCTGGAACCCGGACTGGACCTCTCGGCCAGTGGCCTGCGTCTGAGTTTCCCCAGTGCCCTGGGGGTGGGCTGGAACGGCTTCTATGGCCCGGACTCCGGCGATCGCCTCTATGCCCGCACCGGCTTGGCCCTGGAGCAGCCCTTCCGCTGGGGCGAGACACGCTGGAGCGCCCGCGCCGAGGCCCTGGCGCTCTATCGCGACGGCGCCCTGCGCGAGCTGAGTGGCCCGGAGGGTGAAACCGACGGTGTGGTGCCCCAGGTGACCCTCAGCCTGTCCATGGCCTATTAGAAGCTGTTCACGATCTCGCGAGCTAGAGCCAAACAAGGCCTAGGCGGCCCCGCGAAAAGACCTGAGGAAGCGGATCGGACTCGCGCTCTAATTAACTCAGCATAAATGCGCACTCCGACGGGGCTGGCCTTCCAGGGGCTTTTCAACGCCGTTTGGCCGACGCGCAGCAGATCATAAACAGCTTCTTAGCCCAGCGGCGCCACGCCCAGCCCTTCCACCAGCGCCTCCAGCGCACGCAGGCCGGCCACCGAGTTGCCGTAGCTGTCCAGGCGTGGCGACCAGACGCAGATGCTCAGTTGCCCAGGCACGATGGCGACGATACCGCCGCCGACCCCGCTCTTGCCTGGCAGGCCGACGCGCCAGGCGAAGTCGCCGGCGGCGTCGTAGAGGCCGCAGGTCAGCAGCAGGGCATTGAGTTGGCGGGTCTGCTGGGGCGTGACCACCGCCTGGCCGTCCTGGGGATTGACCCCACCGTTGGCCAGGAAGGCGAAGGCCCGCGCCACGTCGACGCAATTCATGGCCAGGGCGCAGCCGTGGAAATAGACGTCGAGGACGTCGTCGACCTCGCTGTGCAGGTTGCCGTAGGCCTTCATCAGATAGGCCAGGGCGGCGTTGCGCGCCTTGTGCTCCATCTCCGAGCGGGCCACGCGGTCGTCGAAATTGAGCGCCGGATTACCGGCCAGGCGCCGCGCCTGTTCGCGCATCATCCAGTGGATGGACATGATGCGCGACACCAGCAACTCGCAGATCAGCACCGCCCCCGCGTTGATGAAGGGATTGCGCGGGATGCCCTTCTCCTCTTCCAACTGCACCATGGAATTGAAGGCCTGGCCGGAAGGCTCGCGGCCGACCCGAGTCCAGATGTCCGCCTCGTCCAGGCGCTGCATGGCGATCACCAGGTTGAGCACCTTGGAGATGGACTGGATGGAGAAGGGGGTAGCGGCCTCCCCCGCCTGCCATACCTGGCCGTGGACGTCGCACACGGCAATGCCGAAGCGATCCGGCGCTACCTCGGCCAGGGCCGGGATGTAGTCGGCCACCTTGCCTTCGCCGAAGTGGCGCGGCGCGGCGGCGGCGATACGGTCAAGCAGGGGTTGCAACAGGCGGCGGTCGAAGGGCTCTGGCATGACGAGTCCGAAGCGGGCGGGGGCGCCAAGTGTAGGGGCCGTTCCGGTCTCAGGCGAGCCCCTGGCGCGGCGGCAATGGCAGGCGGATCTCGAATCGAGCGCCACCCTGGGCACCGGCGCTCAGGTCCAGCCGGCCACCCTGGTTTTCCACCGCGCGCCGGCTGATGGCCAGGCCCAGGCCGAAGCCGCCGGTGGCGCGGTCACGACTGCGATCCAGGCGATAGAAGGGTTCGAAGACCCGCTCGCGCTCCGCCGCGGGAATCCCCTCGCCGTCATCCTCGACGGCGATCAGCAACGCGTCGCCGTCGCCACGGACCGCTACCCAGACCTCGCGCTGGCAATAACGCAGGGCGTTGCCGACGAGATTCTGCAGGGCGCGGGCGGTGAGGCGTGGCGCCAGTTTGGCCCGCCTGGGCGCCTGCGTCAGGTCCAGGTGCATCACGACGCCGCGGCGCTCCTGCTCTTCGGCGAAGTCGGCCAGCACGCTGTCGAGAAAGGCTTCGAGTTCCAGGCTCAGGCGTTCGGGCGGCTGCTGGCTGCTCTGCAGGCGGGCAAAGGACAGCAATTCGTCGACCAGGGCATCCAGTTCGCGGACGTGGCGCACCAGTTGCTCCAACTGGCGGTGAGTCTCGGTCGGTAGCGGATCGGCCTGCAGCAGCGCCAGGCCGAATTCCAGGCGCGACAGCGGCGTGCGCAGCTCGTGGGAGACGGCGTTGAGCAGATCGCGCTGCTGGACGATCAGCGCCTCCAGCTCCTGGGCCATGTCATCGAAGGCCCGCGCCAGCTCGCCGATGTCCGAGCGCGGCGAGATGGCGGTGCGTTCACCGAGATGGCCCTTGCCCAGCCGCGCCGCGGTACGCCGCAGCCGTTCCAGGTCGCGCCAGTGGGGGCGCAGCCAGACATAGAGGCAGACCAGCAAGGCCGCGCCGATCAGGGCGTTCATCGCCCAGTAGGTCAGGGCGATGTCGGTGGGTGCCTCGGGAATGCCGACCCAGAGCACCTGATCCGTCGGCAGCGGTACCAGGGCCGCACTGGGCTCGCCATAGTCACCCAGGCGTACCCGGCGCTGGCCGGCGGCCAGGTCGGCGCGCTCCTCCGGACTGAGGGCGTGATCCTCAAGCGGGACCAGCCGCAGGCTGATGGGCGCCAGTTCGGCGGTCAATTCCTCTTGCAACGCCGGCCAGCGCTCCGGCGGCGCCTGGATGAAGGCACGCTGCACCAGGCCGAGCGGGCCGTGCAGTTGCTCCAGGGTGTAGCGGCTGTAGCGCTCGTCGAACACCCTAAGCAGCGCTTCGGGCACCAGGTAGCTGGCCGCACCGTAGGTCACCAGCAGGATGAGGTAGAGCCGGACGAGGATCTTGAGCATCTATTCCCACTCGGCCCGACTGAGGAGATACCCCTTGCCCCAGACGGTCTTGATCCGCCGGGCTTCGCCGGGGTGCTCCTCGAAGCGGCGGCGCAGCTTGGAGATGGCCACGTCCACCGAACGGTCGACACCGTTGAATTCGATGCCGCGCAGTTGCTGGATCAACTGATCGCGACTGAGCACCTCGCCGGCATGACGCATGAGGATCGCCAACAGGTTGAATTCGGTGGACGACAGCTCCACCAGTTGGTCTCGCCACCAGACCTGGCGCTCGCTCGCCAACAGGCGCAACTGGCCGATACTCAATTGATCCACCTCGCCCGGCGTTTCGCCCAACTGGCAGCGGCGCAGCAGGGTGCGGATGCGCGCCAGCAGCACCCGCGGTTCGCAGGGCTTGCTGACGTAGTCGTCGGCACCGATCTCCAGGCCCAGCACCTGGTCGTGGCTGTCGTCCAGGGCGGTGAGCATCAGGATCGGCAGGCCCGGCTGGGCGGCGCGTAGCTGACGGCAGACCTGCAGGCCATCCAGCCCGGGCAGCATGACGTCGAGCACCACCAGCTGCGGGCGCAGCCGTTGCACCGCGGCCAGGGCCTCGTCGCCGCGGCCGATCACGGTCACGGCATAGCCCTGGCGCCCCAGGTAGGTGGCGATGAGCTCGGCCAGGGCGGTGTCGTCTTCGACGATGAGCAAAGGGATCACGGCAGGTCTTCGCGGCGGGAAAGTGCCGAGCATAGCCGAGCCCCGCGTGGGCGAGCGCGGGGCTTAACACTCTTTCACAAGAGACCTACAGACGTTTACAGGGAGGCCCCAGCGGGACGCCTACCATGGCGCTGTCCTGGAGGAAGCCCCGATGTCCCTGTCCCGCCCTGCCCTCGGCAGCCTCGTGCTGCTTTGCCTGTTGCTCGCCGCCTGCGACCGTCCGGCCACGGAAGCCGCCGTCCCGCCCGTACCCAGGGTGCAGGTAGAAACGCTGCGTGCCACGTCCCTGGCCATCGCCAGCGAACTCAGTGGCCGCCTGGTGGCGCCCCGTACCGCGGAAGTGCGCGCACGGGTCGCCGGGATCGTGCTGCAGCGGGTGTTTCGCGAGGGCAGCGAGGTCAAGGCGGGCGAGGTGCTGTTCCGTATCGATCCGGCGCCGCTGCAGGCCGAGGTGGACAGCGCCACCGCCGCCCTGCGCAAGGCCGAGGCCAGCGCCTTCCAGGCGCGCCGGCTGGCGGAGCGCTATGCGGCGCTGGTGGAGAGCGAGGCGATCAGTCGCCAGGCGCAGGACAATGCCCGCGGTGCCAGCCTGCAAGCCGAGGCGGACGTCGCCGCAGCCCAGGCGGCGCTCAGGCGGGCGCGGCTGAATCTGGGCTATGCCACGGTCACCGCGCCCATCGCCGGGCGCATCGGCAAGGCATTGGTCAGCGAAGGTGCGCTGGTCGGCCAGGGCGACGCCACGCCGCTGGCGATCATCCAGCAGTTGGACCCCATCCATGCCGATGTCACCCAGTCCACCCGCCAGCTCAAGAGGCTGCGCGATGCGCTACGGGACGGCCGGCTGCAACAGGTGGCACCGGACCAGGCACGGGTGACCCTGCTGCAGGAAGACGGCAGCCCCTACCCGGAGAGTGGCCGCCTGCTGTTCGCCGATCTCGCGGTGGACGCCACCACCGGGCAGATCACCTTGCGCAGCCAGTTTCCCAATCCACGGCGCGATCTCTTGCCCGGTAGCTTCGTGCGGGTACGCCTGGAACAGGCACGGCTCGACCAGGGTTTGAGCCTGCCGCAACGCGCGGTGCAGCGTAGCGCCGGCGGCCAGGCCCAGGTCTGGGTGGTGGACGCTGAGAACAAGCTCGCGCTGCGTGAAGTGCAAGTGGGGCCGGTGGTGGACGGTCGCTGGGTGGTGGAGTCCGGCCTCGCTGCCGGTGAGCGGGTACTGCTCTCGGGTCTGCAACAGGCGCAGCCGGGCCTGGTGGTGGAGCCGCAGGAAGCCCAGACCGCCGCGGTGGAGGCGCACTGATGGCCAACTTCTTCATCGACCGCCCGGTGTTCGCCTGGGTGGTGGCGCTGTTCATCCTGCTCGCCGGCCTGCTGGCCCTTCCGCAGTTGCCGGTGGCCCAGTATCCCAACGTGGCGCCGCCACAGATCGAGCTGACCCTGAGCTATCCGGGCGCCTCGCCGCAGACCCTGGACGAGAGCGTGGTCAGCCTCGTCGAGCAGGAGCTCAATGGCGTCAATCACCTGCTCTATTTCTCGTCCAGCAGCAGCCAGGGCAGCGCCACCCTGACCGTGACCTTCCAGCCCGGCACCGATCCGGAGCTGGCCAAGGTGGACATCCAGAATCGTCTCAAGGTGGTGGAGCCGCGCCTGCCGCGGGCGGTCACCCAGCAGGGCATCCAGATCGAGGAAACCTCGGCCGGTTACCTGCTGTTCGTCACTCTCACGGCCACCGACGAGCGGCTCGACACCACCGCCCTCAGTGACTACCTGGCGCGCAACGTGGTCAACGAACTGCGCCGGCTGGACGGCGTGGGCAAGGCCCAGCTGTTCGGCGCCGAGCACGCCCTGCGCGTCTGGCTCGATCCCAGCCGCCTGGTGGCGGTCGGCCTGACCCCCGCCGACGTGACCCGCGCCATCGCCGAGCAGAACGTCCAGGTGGCGGCCGGCAGTCTCGGCGAATTGCCCGCTCCGGCTGGCCAGGAACTGACCGCGCCAGTGCTGATCAAGGGTCAGCTCAGCGACCCGGCGGAATTCGCCGGCATCCTGCTGCGCGCCGGGGCCGATGGCTCCAGCGTGACCCTGGGCGACGTCGCCCGCATCGAGGTGGGCAGCCAGAGCTACAACTTCGGCACCCGGCTGGACGGCCAGCCCTCGGTCGCGGTGGGAGTGCAGCTGGCGCCCACCGCCAATGCCCTGGCCACTGCCAAGGCGGTACGCGCCAAGCTGGCCGAACTGTCCCGGTACTTTCCGCCGGGCATGAAATACGACATCCCCTACGACACGGCGCCCTTCGTCGAGCTCTCCATCACCCAGGTGATCCATACCCTGCTGGAGGCCATGGTGCTGGTGTTCGCGGTGATGTACCTGTTCCTGCAGAAGCTGCGCTACACCCTGATCCCGACCCTGGTGGTGCCGGTGGCGCTGCTGGGCACCTGCGCCGTGCTCCTGGCGCTGGGCTACTCGATCAACGTGTTGACGCTGTTCGGCATGGTGCTGGCCATCGGCATCCTGGTGGACGACGCCATCGTGGTGGTGGAGAACGTCGAGCGAATCATGGCGACGGAAGGCCTCGCTCCGCGCGCCGCCACGCGCAAGGCCATGGGCGAGATCTCCGGCGCCATCGTCGGCATCACCCTGGTGCTCACCGCGGTCTTCGTGCCCATGGCCTTCATGAGCGGCTCGGTCGGCGTCATCTATCGCCAGTTCTCGGCGTCCATGGCGGTGGCCATTCTCCTCTCCGCCTTTCTCGCCCTGAGCCTGACCCCGGCCCTATGCGCCACCCTACTCAAGCCGATTCCCCAGGGCACCCATGCCCGCGGCGGCTTCTTTGGCGCCTTCAACCGGGGTTTCGACCGCCTGACCGGCGGCTTCGAGAGCTGGGTGGCCCGCGCCATCCGCCGCCTGCTGCCGAATCTGGTGCTGTTCGCCGTCCTGCTGGTGGCCCTGGTGGCGCTCTATGGCCGCCTGCCCAGCGCCTTCCTGCCCACCGAAGACCAGGGCTATCTGATCACCGACATCCAGCTGCCGCCGGGAGCGACTCAGGAACGTACCCTCAAGGTGCTCGAACGCCTGGAACGCCATTACGCCGCGGAGCCGGGTGTGGCCAACGATCTCGTCCTGCTCGGCTTCAGCTTTTCCGGCAGCGGCCAGAACGCCGCCCTGGCCTTCACCACCCTCAAGGACTGGTCCGTCCGCGGTCCGGCCGACTCCGCCGCGGCCATCGCCGAGCGCGCCAATGCCGCCCTGGCCGGCGAGAGCGAGGCCCAGGGCTTCGCCGTACTGCCGCCGCCGGTGGAAGGCCTGGGCACCTCCAGCGGTTTCGAGGTACGCCTGCAGGACAGGTCCAATCGCGGCCAGGCGGCACTCAAGGCCGCACGGGATGAGTTGCAGGCCAAGCTGGTGGGCAATCCGATCATTGCCTACCTCCGCGAGACCGCCCTGGCCGACAGCGCCCAGGTGCAACTGCTGGTGGATCGCCGCCAGGCCGCCGCCCTGGGGGTAGGGTTCAGCGCCCTCGGCGAGACCCTCGGCATCGCCCTGGGCTCCAGCTATGTCAACGACTTCCCCAACCGCGGCCGGATGCAGCAGGTGATCGTCCAGGCCGACCTGGGCACGCGCAGCCAAGTGGACGACCTGCTGCGGCTGGAAGTGCGCAACGAGCGCGGACGCATGGTGCCGCTGTCTGCCTTCGTCAGCGCCGACTGGACCCAGGGCCCGGCGCAGCTGTCGCGCTACAACGGCTACCCAGCCATCAGCCTGGCCGGCGAGCCGCTGCCCGGTCACACCACCGGCGAGGCCATGGCCGAACTGGAGCGCCTGGCCGCCGAGTTGCCGCGCGGCTTCGCCCTGGAGTGGACGGCGCTGTCGCTGCAGGAACGCCTCTCCGCCGGCCAGGCGCCCCTGCTGCTGGGCCTGTCGCTGCTGGTGGTGTTCCTCTGCCTGGCGGCGCTCTACGAGAGCTGGTCGATTCCCACCGCGGTGCTGCTGGTGGTGCCCCTGGGGGTGCTCGGCGCGGTGCTGGCGGTGACCCTGAGGGGGATGCCCAACGACGTCTTCTTCAAGGTCGGCCTGATCACGGTGATCGGCCTCACGGCGAAGAACGCCATCCTGCTCATCGAATTCGCCAAGCGCCTGCACGACGGCGGTATGGATCTGTACGAAGCCACCTGCCGCGCCGCGCGGCTACGGCTGCGGCCCATCGTCATGACCTCCCTGGCCTTCATCCTCGGCGTGCTGCCCCTGGCGCTGGCCACCGGCGCCAGCTCGGCCAGCCAGCAGGCGGTGGGCACCGGGGTGATCGGCGGCATGCTCAGCGCCACCCTGGCGCTGATCTTCGTACCGGTGTTTTTCGTGCTGGTGCTGCGGACGGTCCGGCGCTGGCGCGCGCCGGACCGCTAGCCTCAGGCGTTGTGAGGGCGCTTATCGCCCAGCAGCGGCGGCTCTTCGGCTGGAGCGGGTGTTGGCGTCCGGGCACCCACCCGGTCCGAAGTCCGCAGGCTCTGCGGCAATGCCCAGAACAGCAGGCCGGCGGCCAGCAGGCTGGTGCAGCCGATGAGGTAGAGCGCCGGGGTGGTGCTGCCGGTGGCGTCCTTGATGTAGCCGACCAGCACTGGGCTGACGATGCCGCCGAATTGCCCCAGGGTGTTGATCAGGGCGATGCCGCCCGCGGCACCCGCCCCCGCGCCGGCCAGCAATTTCGGCGGCAGCGCCCAGAAGGCCGGGATCGAGGCGATGATGCCCGCGCCCAGCAGCGCCAGGGAGAGGATCAGCAAGGTGGTGTGGTCGGCGAAGAGTCCTGCGCTGAAGAAGCCCAGGGCACCGGCGACCACCAGGCCGCAGACGAATTTGCGTCGCTCGCCGCTAGCGTCCGACAGCCGCCCCACCACCACCATGCTGATGGCGCCGAAGACGTAGGGCACGGCGGTCAGCAAGCCGATGAGCGTTGGGCTTTCGGTGCCGGCGCTGCGGATCAGTTGCGGCGCCCAGAAATTGAGACCATAGGAGGCGACCTGGATGAGGAAGTAGATCAGGCCGAGCAGCAGGAAGCCCGGCAGCCGAATCGCCGCCAGCAGCGAGCCGTGGCTGTTGTGTTCATGCCGGGCGATGCGGCTGGCCAGGAAGGTTTTCTCGTCGGCACTGAGCCAGGGCGCATCGGCGATGCGGTCGTGCAGCAGCCGCAGCACCAGCACGCCCAATAACACGCAGGGGATGCCGCCGAGGAGGAACAGCCAGTGCCAGCCGCGCATGCCCAGCAAACCATCCATCTGACCAAGGATCACGCCGGAAACCGGCGCGCCGATCAGGCCGGCGAAGGCCGAGGCGAGAAACAGCGTCGAGGTGATGCGGCCGCGATAGCTCTGCGGAAACCATAGCGTCAGGTAGTAGAGGATGCCCGGCGCGAAGCCGGCCTCCATGGCACCGATCAGAAAGCGCAGGACATAGAACTGCCACTCGGCGGTGACGAACATCATCAGCGCCGTAGCGATGCCCCAGGAGATCATGATGCGGGCGATCCAGCGCCGCGCCCCGACCTTGTACAGCATCATGTTGCTGGGCACCTCGAACAGCACGTAGCCGACCACGAAGAGTCCGGCGCCCAGGCCATAGGCGGTGTTGCTCAGCGACAGGTCGGCCTGCAACTGGAACTTGGCGAAGCTGATGTTGATGCGATCGAAGAAGGCGAACAGGTAGCAGACCATGATCAGCGGCATGAGCCGCCAGGCGACCTTGCGGACGATGGCCTGTTCGAAAACGGCGGAGGGGGCGGACGAAGGCATAGCGGTCTCCCGGGAGCGGCCAGGCTGGCGCTCCTTTGTTGTTGTAGTCAGGGCGAACGTGGGATGCGGGTGGCTCAGCCACTGGCCGCGGGTGGCGGATGCAGATCGCAGTTGCGCCCGGCCTTGGCCACCTGGCCGGGGGTGTCATGGCCGAGCAGCGCCGGCAGGGTGCGCGACAGCGCGATCAGCCGCGCGAGATCGATGCCGGTCTCCAGGCCCATCTCGGTGCAGAGATTCACCAGGTCCTCGGTGCAGATGTTGCCGGAGGCCCCTGGCGCGAAGGGGCAGCCGCCGAGGCCGCCGAGGGCGGCGTCGAAGCGGCGGGCGCCGGCCTCAAAGGCCGCCAGCACGTTGCACAGGCCGAGGCCGCGGGTGTTGTGGAAGTGCAGGGTCAGAGCGGACGCCGGCACGAACTCCAGCACCTGGCGCACGATCCGCGTCACCTGCCGTGGATTGGCCATGCCGGTGGTGTCGGCCAGGGTGATGCCGGTCATGCCCAGCGCCAGATAGCGCTGCACCAGCTCGAACACCCAGGCTTCGTCGATGCGCCCTTCGAAGGGACAGCCGAAGGTAGTCGCCACCGTGCCGTTGAGCGAGACCGCCTGCCCCATGGCCAGCTGCACCACCTCGGCGAAGCTGGCCAGGGACTGCTCGCAACTCATGCGCATATTGGCCTGGTTATGGGTCTGGCTGGCGGAGAGCACCAGGTTCAACTCATCGGCCCCCGCCGCCAGGGCGCGCTGGGCGCCCTTGAGATTGGGCACCAGGGCGACGTAGGTCACCCCTGGCTGGCGGGCGATGCCCTGGAAGACGTCTTCGCCGTCGCGCAGCATGGGCACCGCCTTGGGCGAGACGAAGGAACCGGCTTCGATCCGCGTGAAGCCCAGACTGGAGAGTTGGTCGATCAGGGCGATCTTGTCGGCGGTTTCCACCCAGCTCGGCTCGATCTGCAAGCCATCACGGGGTGCGACCTCCTGGACGATCAGACGCTCGTTGCTCATCGCACCACCCCGGCGTCCTTGAGCCGCTGGATGTCGGCCTCGCTCAGACCCAGTTCGGTCAGCAGGCCATCAGTGTGCTGACCGAGGCTCGGCCCCTGCCAGTTCACCTGGCCCGGCGTCGCCGACAGCTTGGGCACGATGCCCGGCATCTTCAGGGTCGCGCCATCGGGCAGGGTGGTGTCCAGCAGCATGTCGCGCGCCTGGTAATGCGGATCGGCAACGATGTCGGCGACCGAGTAGATGCGCCCGGCCGGCACCTCGGCGCGCTCCAGCATCGCCAGCACCTCATCGATGCCGTGGCTGCCGGTCCAGGCGGCGATGGCCTCGTCGATCAGTTCGCTGTGGCGGGCACGGCCGTCGTTCTGCGCCAGGTCCGGGCGCTCGGCGAGATCGGGTCGGCCGATGGCCTGCATCAGCCGCACATAGATCGGATCGCTGTTGCCAGCGATCACCACATAGGCGCCGTCGCCGGTGGGATAGGTGTTGGACGGCGCGATGCCCGGCAATGCCCCGCCGCTGCGCTCACGCACATGGCCGAGCATGGAGTATTCGGGCACCAGGCTTTCCATGACGTTGAACACGCTCTCCACCAGGGAGACATCCACCACCTGACCATCACCCTGGCCGGTCTTGACCCGCAGCACCGACATCAGGGCGCCGATCACCGCATGCATGGAGGCCAGGGAATCGCCGAGGCTGACACCGACCCGTGCGGGCGGCACGCCCGGGGTGCCGGTGGTGTAGCGGATGCCGCCCATGGCCTCGCCGATGGCGCCGAAGCCCGGGCGGTCGCGATAGGGGCCGGTCTGGCCGTAGCCGGAGATACGTACCAGGGTCAGCTTGGGGTTGAGGGCGTGCAGCACGTCCCAGCCGAGCCCGAGTTTTTCCAGGGCGCCCGGCCGCAGATTCTCGATGAGCACATCGGCGCTCTCGACCAGTTGCTTGACCAGGGCCACGCCCTCGGCGGATCTCAGATTCAGGGCGAGGGACTTCTTGTTGCGCGATTGCAGATACCACCAGAGCGAGGTGCCCTCGTGCAGCTTGCGCCATTTGCGCAGGGGATCGCCCTTGTCCAGGGCTTCGATCTTGATGACTTCGGCGCCGAACTCCGCCAGCAGGCGAGCGGCGAAGGGGGCGGCGATGAGCGTACCTATCTCGATGACGCGCAATCCGGTGAGGGCCGTCATGGCGGGCTAGCCTCGTTGTTGTTGGACTACGGTCGATGCTAGGGGAATCGCGCGGCAAAGGGGTAACGTCTTTCGGCAATGGGCCTTCGCGAAACGCGAAGACCTGGCGTCAACGCGGCAACAGATGGTCGTAGAGCAGGCGGCTGACCGGCGACAAGGCGTCCACGTCGCGCACCACCAGCGCCAGGCTGCGCTGCGCCCAGTCGTCGTCGAGGGCGGCGGCGATGAGACCGAGCGGTCGGCCGATGAGCTCGAAGGCCTGCAACGGCAGCACCCCCAGGCCAAAGCCGGCCTGCACCATGCGGCAGACGGCGTCGAAACCGGGCACATGAATCCTGATTCGCAAGGCCTTGCCGTGGCTGCGCGCGGCGGCCTTGGTGCGCAGGTGGATGAAGCTGTCGGCGTGCAGGCCGACGTGGTCGTCGTCCAGGGTCTGCCCGAAGTCCAGCCGCGCGCGTCCGGCCAGGCGATGATCCGGGCGCATCACCACCACCAGGGTGTCCTGGCGATAGGGCACGGCCAGCAGGCCACGGGTATCGGTATCCGACGAGCAGATGCCCAGGTCGGCGGCGCCTTCCAGCACGCCCTTCACCACCCCGGCGCTGGGCCGCTCGTCCAGGCTAACCTTGACCTGGGGATGGCCGACCGCGAACGCCTGCAGGTCTTCGGGGAGGAATTCGATGATGGCGGAGATGTTGGCCATCATCCGCACGTAGCCCCGCACGCCTTGCAGGTGCTCGCCGACGTCGATGCTGATCCGCTCGACGTCGGCGAGGATGCGCTTGGCGTAATGCAGCAGCGTCTCGCCGACCGGGGTCAGGGTCATGCCCTTGGCATTGCGCTCGAAGAGTTCGCTGTCGAGCGAGCGCTCCAGGTCGTGCAGCCGCTTGCTGGCGGCCGACAAGGCGATCATCTCGCGCTCGGCGGCGCGGGTCAGGGTGCCCTCCTCGTGCACCGCCAGCAGCAGCTGCAGCGAGACGAGATCGAGGCGGCGGAGCAGATTGCGGTAGTGCATCGTCTCGGAATCCTGGCGGCCAGCGGTCCTTGTACAGGATCAGGTCCGCCTAGGATAACCGCCCGCCGTCGATCAGAGCCCCAGGTCGCTCAGGCCGGGGTGGTCGTCCGGCCGCCGCCCCTGGGGCCAGTGAAACAGCCGCTCGGCCTCCAGGATGGGCAGGTCGTTGATGCTGGCGTGGCGCTCGGCCATCAGGCCCTGGTCGTCGAAGTGCCAATTCTCGTTGCCATACGAGCGATACCACTGGCCGTTCTCGTCGTGCCATTCGTAGGCAAAACGCACGGCGATGCGCGCGCCGTCATGGGCCCAGAGCTCCTTGATCAGCCGGTACTCGTGCTCACGTTGCCACTTGCGGGTGAGAAAGGCCTCGATGGCGGCGCGGCCCTGGAAAAACTCAGCGCGGTTACGCCAGCGGCTGTCGGGGGTGTAGGCCAGGGCCACCTTGGCCGGATCGCGACCGTTCCAGCCGTCTTCGGCGGCGCGGACCTTCTGGCGGGCGGTCTCCAGGGTGAAGGGGGGTAGCGGGGGACGGGCAGCGCTCATGGGGCACTCCTTGGGAGGTGAAGCCCCAGTGTCGGCGTGGACTAGCGTCGTCGCAAGGTCGAGGAGCCCACAGATCGCGCCATGCCCTCAAACCTCCACCAGCCGATAGTGCAGCCCCCGCACCACCGCCTCGACCCTATTACGCGCGCCCAGTTTGCGCGCCGCGGAATTGAGGTGCAGGTTGACCGTGGCGGTGGATCGGTTGAGGGTGGCGGCAATGCGCTTGGCGGTCAGGCCCTTGGCCGAGTACTGCAGGCACTCGCGCTCGCGCGGAGTCAGGTGGATCTGGCCGCAGCGACGTTCGGCCGGGGCCAGCAATTCGTCGGCCCGGGCCTGGAAGGCATGGGCCAGTACCAGGAAGGCGCCCAGGCAGGCCTCGCCGGTGGACTCGGCGTCGCGCGTCTCGGCATCGAGGATGCCGGTGAGGGTGGCGAAGGCGCCACCGGGCAGATGCAAGGGCACCGTCACCCCGGTGGCGAGGCCACTGTCGCAGACGTAGCGGGTGACCGGGCGATGGCTGTCACCCAGGTATTCGCGCAGGGAACTGCGGGTTTCGCTGCGGAATGACCAGACGAAGGGCGTGGCGCGCCGGCTGGCGCACTGTTGCACGGGATCGATCTGGTAGTAGCCGCGCTCGCACCAGAAGGCCTGCATGTCGGCCGGCGCATTGCGTGCCTTGAACACCGACGGCGTGATGAGCACGCCATCGTGGCTCAGCGGCACCGGCGCATAGTCGTAGATCAGCGCCTTGCAGCCGAAGCCCTCGGCAGTGGCCTGCACGGCGTCCAGACAGGCATCGAGGCTGGCCAGGCCGGCGAGGCGGCCGCTGACGGTGAGCAGATCGGCATGCATCTTGGAACTCCCTCGGGGGTCGCGATGGGAGAAAGAAAGCAAAGCCTCTGCCAGTCGCTGGCGCGCTCCTGCAAACCTAGCACTTTTAGGGATGGGGCCTGTCTGGCCGCTGGCCTAGAGTCGAGTCCACCCCGCCCCTTCGAGGATGCCCCCATGACTCAGCACGCTCCGTCCGGCGACAGCGCCGACCTCGCCCGCTTCGGCTATACCCAGGAACTCAAGCGCCAGCTCGGGCTCAAGGACCTGCTCATCTACGGCCTGGTGTTCATGGTGCCCATCGCACCCTTCTCCATCTTTGGCGGGGTCTTCGACGCCAGCCACGGCATGGTGCCCCTCACCTACCTGATCGGCTTCGTCGCCATGCTGTTCACCGCGGTCAGCTACCAGCAGATGTCCCGCGCCTTTCCCATGGCCGGCTCGGTCTACACCTATGTTGGGCGTGGCCTGCACCCGGCGCTGGGCTTTCTCGCCGGCTGGGCCATCCTGCTGGACTACCTGCTGGTGCCCACCCTGCTCTATGTGATCGGCGCCACCGCCATGGCCAACGTCATCCCGGCCATTCCCCAGCCGCTGTGGATCGTCTTCTTCGTCGGCCTCAACACCCTGGTCAACCTGCGCGGCATCGAGACCACCGCGCGCGCCAACCGGCTGTTCCTCTACGGCCAACTGGCGGTGTTGCTGGTGTTCGTGGTGCTGGCGTCCCTGGCCATCAGCCGCGGCGTCAATGGCGCTGAATGGAGTCTGAAGCCGCTGTACAACCCGCAGGAATTCTCGCTGCCGCTGATCTTCAGCGCCCTCTCGGTGGCGGTGCTGTCCTTCCTCGGCTTCGACGCCATTTCCACCCTCTCCGAAGAGACCCGTGGGGGTAACCGCGTGGTGGGCCGCGCCACCCTGCTGGCGCTGACCCTGGTGGCCGCGCTGTTCATGGTGCAGACCTGGCTGGCCGCGCTGCTGCAGCCCAACCTCATCCAGTACCCCGACGCCGACGCCTCCAACAATGCCTTCTACGAAATCGGTCGGCTGATCGCCGGTCCCTGGCTGCAGGTGGTGATCGCCCTCGCCGTGGCCATCGGCGCCGCCATCGCCAACGCCCTGGTGGCCCAGGCCGCCACCTCGCGCCTGCTGTTCGCCATGGCCCGCGACCGCCAGCTGCCGCAGTTCCTGCGCCACATCCATCCGGTTACCCGCATCCCCCAACGTGCGGTTCTGCTGGTAGCCGGGTTGAGTCTGGTGCTGGGCCTGTTCTTCGTTGGCCAGATCAATCTGCTGGCGTCCATGTGCAATTTCGGTGCACTGACCGCCTTCCTGCTCCTGCATGTGGCAGTGGCCTGGCATTATCGTGGCGCCGGTCGCCCCATGCTTTACGGTCTGGTCCCACTGGTCGGCTTCATCATCCTCGCCTATGTGCTGGTCAATGCCGACGTCTACGCCAAGGTCGGTGGCACCTGCTGGACGGTGCTGGGCCTGGCCGTGCTGGCCTTCCTCAAGGTCAGCGGCCGGACCGTGGAATTCAAGGCCAACGACGCCGTCCACTGAGGACGGCACAGACCGCTAGGCTACAGCCGCAGCGGTCAGCCGCTGACGGCCCTGGCGTCGGCCAGGGCCCGCCGCGGCAGCGTTCCCCACAGCGAGGCGATCACGATCAGCAGGCCGCCCAGCCAGCCCCAGAGGCCCAGGTGTTCGTCCAGCCAGAAGGTGGCGAACAGCGCGCCGAACATGGGCTCGGCACCCATCAGCAGGGCGACCCGGGTGGCGCTGGTCCGCCCCAGGGCGTAGTTCTGGGCGAGGAAGGCGCCCAGGGTGCAGAACAGCACCAGGTAGCCGGTGCTCAGCCAGAAGGCCGGTTGCACCGGCAGCGGCGTCAGCCCTGGCCCCAGGGCGAACAGCAGCAGACAAACCAGGCCCACCACCCCGGTCTGCACCGCGGTCAGCGCCAGGGCCGGTACCGGCGCGCTGGCCTGCTGCAGGCGGCGCCGCACCACACAAACGTTGATCGCGCGCAGCACGGCCGCCAGCAGGATCAGGCCGTCGCCCAGGTTGAAGCTCAAGGTCACCCCGCGGGTCAGCAAACCAGCGCCAACGACCGCCAGGGCCGCTGCGCCCAGAGCACGGGCTTCCGGTCGTTGGCCGAGTAGCCACCATTCGGCGAAGGGCGTCAGGGCCACGCAGAGGCTGATGAGAAAGGCGGCGTTGCTGGCCGTGGTCAGGGCCACCCCATAGGTCTCGCAGAGAAAGATCGCCAAGAGCAGCAAACCGGTCGCTATCCCCGGGCCCCAGGCACGGCGTCCCTCGCCCCTCAGGGTCGGCGCGAGCAGCACCGCGGTGAGGCAGAAGCGTAGCGCCAGGTAACCCAGCACCGGATAGAGCAGCACGGCATCCTTGACCACGGCATAACTGGTACCCCAGACCATGGCGGTGGCGAGCAGCAAGCCTTCGGCGAGGCCAAAGGTGGAACGGTGCGACATGACGACTTCTCCGCGAATCAGGGCGTCAGTGTGCCCCGAATCGTCCCTGACCATAAGCCAAGCGGCCGGCATAGCTCTTGTTCCCTCAGCGCAGCAATGCCAGCATCCGAGACCCTATTGCTTCCCTGGAATCAGGCATGGATCTGCTCCGCGCCCTGCCCTTGCTGCCCTGTATGGTCGCCTTCGCCAAGGTGGTGGAGACCGGCAGCTTCACCGCCGCTGCCCGGCTGCTGGACGCCACACCCTCGGCGGTCAGTCGCCAGGTCGCCCGGCTGGAACGGGAGCTGGGAGTGCGCCTGCTGCAGCGCACCACTCGCCAGTTGCGCCTGAGTGACGCCGGGCGCGAGGTGCTCGGCCATTGTCGGCAACTGCTGGCCGCTGCGGGCGCGGCGCTGGACAGCGGTCAGCAGCATCGCGAGGAACCCCGCGGCCAGGTGCGCCTGGCCGTGCCCAAGGCGGTCGGCTACCGCTTGATCGCTCCGCTGCTGCCGGACTTCTTCCAGCGCTATCCCGACGTGGATCTACAACTGCGCCTGGACGACCGTCCTCTGGATCCCATCGCCGACGACCAGGATCTGCTGGTGCGCATCACCGAGCAGCCGCCGGCCGGCTTCGTCGGCCGCCCGCTGCGGCAGATGGATTTCGTGCTCTGCGCCACGCCGGCCTATCTGCAGCGCCGTGGCACGCCCCAGCGGCCCCAGGCGTTGGCCGAGCACGAGTGCCTCTACCTCGGCGAAACCCCCGGCGACCAGCGCTGGCAACTGCGTCAAGGCGATCAGGTGGAAAGCGTGACGGTGCGTGGCCGCCTGGCCTGCAACCACAGCGGCGTGCGCCTGGAGGCCACCCTCGCCGACCTGGGCATCGCCTGCCTGCCGGCCTTCGCCGCCGAAGCCGGTCTGGCCGAAGGCCGCCTGCTGCGCGTCTTGCCCGACTGGCAATACCTCGGCCCCTACCAGGGCACCGCCTGGCTGCTCTATCCACCGGATCGCCAACTGCCGGCGGCGGTCAGGGTGCTGGTGGATTTTCTGGTGGAGCGGCTCAGGCCAGCCCCAGGTTCAAGCTAACACCGCCACCGACTTCAACTGCGCCCACACCCGACTCCCCGCTTGTAGCCCCAGCCGCTCCAGCGAATAGCGGGTGATCCGCGCCAGCAGCGCCGTGCCGCCCAGGTCCAGGCGCAAGAGCACCTGGGCCGGCGAGCGGGTCGGGGCGATCTCGGCGATGGTGGCCGGCAGCACATTGAGGATGCTGCTGTGCTGGCGCTCCAGACTCAGGCTGACGTCCCGCGCCAGCACCTTGATGCGCAGCGCCTGGCCGGGGGGCAGCGGGGCATGGGCCAGCAGCACCCGCTGGTTACCGGCCAGACCCAGGCTGAGCAGGCCGTAGTCCGGGTCGTGGCCCAGCACCCGGCCCTCCAGCACTACCCCGGCGTCCTCGGCCAGGGCGATGGGTAGATCGAGCCGCGCCAACACCTCGGTCGTCGGCCCGCTGGCCAGTACCCGCCCCTGCTCCAGCAGTACCAGGTGATCGGCCAGCCGCGCCACCTCGTCGGGGGCATGGCTGACGTAGAGGATCGGCAGCGCCAGCTCGCGGGTGAGTCGCTCCAGATAGGGCAGGATCTCGGCCTTGCGCTCGGCGTCCAGCGCCGCCAGAGGCTCGTCCATCAGCAGCAGCCGCGGACTGGTCAGCAGCGCCCGGGCGATGCCGACCCGCTGGCGTTCGCCGCCGGACAGGCGCGCCGGCATCCGAGCCAGTAGCCCTTCGATGCCCAGCAATTCGACGACCTGCTCCAACTGCAACCGCCGCTCGCCTGGCGCCACCCGCTGCCAGCCGAACAGCAGGTTGCGGCGCACGTCCAGGTGCTCGAACAGATTGGCGTCCTGGAAGACGTAGCCCAGGGCGCGCCGGTGCGGTGGCAGGAACAGACCGCGCTCGCTGTCCTGCCAGGTGTCCCCGGCGACCACCAGCCGACCGCGGGCCGTGGGCTCCAGCCCGGCCACGCATCTCAGGCAACTGGTCTTGCCCGAGCCCGAGGGGCCGAACAGCGCGGTGACGCCGCTGGCCGGCAGGGCGAGATCCACGTCCAGCACGAAGCCGGGATGGCGCAGCGCGAAACGGGCGGCGAGGCTCATGTCCAGGCCGACCGCCCGCGGCGACCATAGAGCAGCAGCAGGATCACGAAGGAGAACACCAGCATGCCGCCGGCCAACAGGTGCGCCTGGGGATATTCCATGGCTTCCACATGGTTGAAGATCTGGATGGAGACCACCTGGGTGCGGCCCGGCACGTTGCCGCCGATCATCAGCACCACGCCGAATTCGCCCACGGTATGGGCGAAGCCGAGGATGGCGGCGGTGATGAAGCCCGGACGGGCCAGCGGCAGCACCACGTGGAAAAAGGTATCCAGCGGCCCGGCCCTGAGGGTGGCCGCCGCCTCCAACGGGCGCGGGCCGATGGCCTCGAAGGCGTTCTGCAGCGGTTGCACCACGAAGGGCAGCGAATAGCACAGCGAGCCCACCACCAGCCCGGCGAAGGTGAAGGGCAGCCGGCCCAGGCCCAGGGCAGCGGTCGCCTGCCCCACCCAACCCTCCGGCCCCATGGCCAGGAGCAGATAGAAGCCGATCACCGTGGGCGGCAGCACCAGTGGCAGAGCGACCAGGGCACCGATGGGGCCCTTGAGCCAGGAGCGGGTGCGTGCCAGCCACCAGGCGAGGGGCGTACCCAGCAGCAGGAGCAGCAGAGTGGTCACGCTGGCCAATTCCAGGGTCAGGCGGATCGCCGCCCAGTCCGCCGCGCTCAGCCCCATGGCGTCACTGCCGGTAGCCGTAGGCGGTGAGCACCGCGGCCGCCTGGGGGCCCTTGAGATAGGCCAGCAGCGCCTTGGCCGCTGGCTGGTCCTTGCCCGGCGCCAGCAACACGGCGTCCTGGCGAATCGGCTGATAGAGGTCGGCCGGCACGATCCAGGCCGAGCCCTCCTTGAGCTTGCCGTCCTGGTAGATCTGCGAGAGCGCGACGAAGCCCAGCTCGGCATTGCCGGTGGCGACGAACTGGTAGGCCTGGGTGATGCTCTGGCCTTCGACCAGCTTGGCCTGCACGGCATCGGTCAGCCCTAGCTTGGCCAGCACCTGGGTGGCCGCCAGGCCATAGGGCGCGGTCTTGGGATTGGCGACGGCCAGGTGGGTGAAGGCGTTGCGTTTGAGTACCGCGCCCTCCCCGTCCACGTAACCGGTCTTGGGCGACCACAGTGCCGGGCTGCCGATGGCATAGGTGAAGCGCGAGCCCTTGACCGCCGCGCCCTCGGCTTCGAGCTTGGCCGGGGTGGTGTCGTCGGCGGAAAGGAAAACCTCGAAGGGTGCGCCATTCTTGATCTGGCTATAGAGCTGGCCGGTGGCGCCGCTGGAAATCACCAACTGATGGCCGGTGTCCCGGGCGAATGTCTCACCGATGGCCTTGAGCGGCGCGCTGAAGTTGGCGGCCACGGCCACCTGGACCTCATCGGCCAGGACGGAGGTGGCCAGGACACTGGATACCAGGCCACAGAGCAGGGGCAAACGGCAGGACGTCATGCGCAGATTCTCTCGAGTTGGGGGATTCAAGACGTGCTCATCAGCAAGACGCTGGCAGCGCTGAAACAGGCGCAGGCGGTGACCCCGGGCGCGAGCCCGAGCTGCCGGCTGCTATTGGCGGTGAGGGTGGCGGTGACCCGGCGACCGGCGGGCAGCGCCAGCACCACCTCGTGATTGACCGGCCCTGCGTGGACCCGCTCGACCGTACCCCACAGCTGGTTCTGCGCCGACAGCCGCAGCCCCGGATCGGTGCCGATCAACACCGCGGAGGCCTTCACCAGGGCCACCACGGCGCGTCCGGGTGCCAGGCGCAATTGCTCGGCGCTTTCACGGGTCACCAGCGCGGTGAGCGCGGTGGCGTCGTCCAGGTGCAGGGTCACGGCGCTTTCCACGTCGCTGTGTTCGAGCGCTGTCACTTCGCCGGAAAATTGGTTGCGGGCGCTGCTGCGCCAGTTGAGGTTGAGCAGCAACTGGCGGAAATCGGCCACCTCGGTGCGGCTGGCTTCGTCGAGACCGGCCGCTACCTGATCCAGGGTGGTCTGGTAGTGCTGCTCCAGGGCGCGGTAGAAAGCCACCACGCGCTGGCCGTAGTCAGTCAGCCGGGTGCCGCCACCGCCACTGCCACCGGTGCTGCGGGCGACCAACGGCTGGGCGGAGAGGTTGTTGATCTGGTCCACCGCGTCCCAGGCCGCCTTGTAGGACAGCGGCACCCGTTTGGCCGCCTGGCTGATGGAGCCGGTCGCGGCGATGGCCTCCAGCAGGCGGATACGGGTCTGGGTCAGCTCGGCGCCGACACTGCTTTCCAGGGACAGATGGGCGACGAAGGGCGAGGCGCTCATGCCGCTCTCTGCAACAGGGGGATTGGACGATCCCGGCGGTGCCGCCTAGAGTGGCGAGAATCGACCCCCAGGAGCGTAGCGCGATGAATATCAGTGCCCGCACTGTCTTCCAGGGCATCGTCAGTGACGTGAGCGACGGGCCCGTGAACGCCGAGGTCCGGCTGCGGCTGCGCGGCGGTACCGAGCTGGTGGCCGTGATCTCCCGGGAAAGCCTGCGGCATCTCGCGCTGGCCCCGGGCAAGCCGGTGATGGCCCTGGTCAAGGCGCCCTGGGTAATGGTCATGGCGGCCAACAGCGGTCTGCACCTGTCGGCCCGCAATCGCTTGGTCGGCACCGTGGAGTCCATCCGCGACGGCGCCATTCATGCGGAAGTCTGCATCGCCCTGCCCGGCGACGAACGCGTGGTGGCCCTGGTCAGCCGCGATGCGGTACGGGAGCTGCAGCTGGCTCCGGGTGTTGCCGCCACGGCGGTGTTCAAGGCGTCTCATGTGATCCTCGGCGTGCCGCCCGATCCTGGCGATGGCAGCAAAGATAGCGTTATAGCATCGAGTATATAGCGAGAGACAAAAGAAAACGCCGGCAGGTTTCCCCGCCGGCGTTGCGACTGACGCTTAGGCCAGCTTCTTGTACTTCACCCGCTTGGGCTGGGCCGCCGCTTCACCCAGGCGCTTCTTGCGATCGGCTTCGTACTCGGTGTAGTTGCCTTCGAAGAACACCACGTGGGAATCATCCTCGTAGGAGAGGATGTGGGTGGCGATGCGGTCGAGGAACCAGCGGTCGTGGGAGATCACGATGGCCGCGCCGGGGAAGTCCAGCAGGGCGTCTTCCAGGGCACGCAGGGTTTCCACGTCCAGGTCGTTGGAGGGTTCGTCCAGCAGCAGCACGTTGCCGCCCTGCTTGAGAGTCAGCGCCAGGTGCAGGCGACCGCGCTCACCGCCGGAGAGATCCTTGACGAACTTCTGCTGGTCGGCGCCCTTGAAGTTGAAGCGGCCGACGTAGCTGCGCGAGGGCACCTCGTAGTTGCCGATCTTGATGATGTCCGAGCCATCGGACACCTGTTCCCAGACGGTCTTGGTGTCGGACAGGTTCTCACGGCTCTGGTCGACGCTGGCCAGTTGCACGGTGTCGCCGATCTCGATGGTGCCCGAGTCCGGTTGCTCCTTGCCCATGATCATGCGGAACAGGGTCGACTTGCCCGCACCGTTACCGCCGATGACGCCGACGATGGCGCCCTTGGGCACCACGAAGCTCAGGTCGTCGATCAACAGGCGATCGCCGTAGCCCTTGCTGACGTTCTTGAACTCGATGACTTTGTCGCCCAGGCGCTGGCCGGCGGGGATGTAGATCTCGTTGGTCTCGCTGCGCTTCTGGAATTCCTGGGACTGCATTTCCTCGAAGCGCTGCAGACGGGCCTTGGACTTCGACTGGCGAGCCTTGGCGCCGGAACGCACCCAGTCCAGTTCCGCCTTCATGGCCTTGGCGTGGGCGGCTTCCTGCTTGGCTTCCTGGGCCAGGCGCGCGGCCTTGGATTCCAGCCAGCCGGAGTAGTTGCCCTCGAAGGGGATGCCCTGGCCACGGTCCAGCTCCAGGATCCAGCCGGCGACGTTGTCGAGGAAGTAGCGGTCGTGGGTGATGGCCACCACGGTGCCGGGGAAGTCGTGGAGGAAGTGCTCCAGCCAGGCCACCGAGTCGGCGTCCAGGTGGTTGGTGGGTTCGTCCAGCAGCAGCATGTCGGGCGCCGACAGCAGCAGGCGGCACAGCGCCACGCGGCGCTTCTCGCCACCGGAGAGCACGCCGACCTTGGCGTCCCAGGCCGGCAGGCGCAGGGCGTCGGCGGCGACTTCCAGCTGGCGTTCCAGGTTGTGGCCATCGGCGGCCTGGAGGATGGCCTCCAGCTTGGCCTGCTCGGCGGCCAGGGCGTCGAAATCGGCATCCGGCTCGGCGTAGGCGGCATAGACCTCGTCCAGGCGCGCCTGGGCTTGCTTGATCTGACCGACGGCTTCTTCGACTACGTCACGAACCGTCTGCTCGGGGTCAAGTTTCGGCTCCTGCGGCAGATAACCCACATTGATACCGGGCATCGGACGCGCTTCACCTTCGATCTCGGTATCGACGCCGGCCATGATGCGCAGCAGCGTGGACTTGCCCGCACCGTTCAGACCGAGCACGCCGATCTTGGCGCCGGGAAAGAACGACAGGGAGATGTTCTTGAGGATTTCACGCTTGGGCGGCACGACCTTGCCGACCCGATGCATGGTGTAGACGTATTGAGCCATGGTTGGACCTTGGGAGCGGAATGAAAAACAGGGCACACAGTATGGCGTCAGCGGGCAACGCTGTCGAAACCCCGAGCGACGAAAGCGCCAGGGGTGAAGGCGCGGAAAAAGCAGGCAAGCGCACCGCCTGGCACATTATCATAGGCCTTCCCTGCCCCGCGGAATCGGGCGCAGCCGAATGGCCAACGCTCCCGCAGGAAAGCAGTCCGTCGTGAATAGCTCGCCCTCCACCCTGCCGGAAGAGTCGCTCGCCTCCTCACCGCGGCGCTTCACCCGTGGCTTGCTGATCCTGTCGCTGGTGGTGATGCTGGCGATGATGTTCTGGCAGGCCTTCGCCGGAGTGGCCGAGCGCCGGGCGCTGCGCCACGAACAGCTGGAGGGCATGACCCGGCAACTGGCCAATACCCTCGAATTCGGTATGGCGCTCAAGGCCCAGGCCGTGCGCAGTACCCTGCGTTGGTCCAGCGATCCCTCCCTGCCCCTGACCAGCGAACGGCTGCTCAGCCTCAGGGAATTCTTTCCCGGCCTGCGCGAGGTGCGCTGGTTGCCCGCCGACGCTACGCAGCGTGCCGCACGCCTGGCCGAGGCGCCCGACGCGGCCTTCGTCCAGCAACTGATCCAGCAGGCCGGCCAGGCGGAATTCACCTACGCCTACCAGCCCAAGGCCAGCGACGCCCCCCTCTACGTCTTGCTGGCAGGCGATCCGCACCGGCAACAGGGCTGGTGGCTACTGACCAGCGCTCCACTGGTCGAGCCGCTCTGGCGACAGACCCAGGTATTGGAAGGGCTCAACTGGCGCCTGGAAGATCGCAACCAAGGTACGCTGCTGTTCGCCACCCGCGCGGCGGACGCGGCGCCCCCCCAGGACCAGGTCAGCCAGCCGCTCGCCCACAGCGACTGGCAGGTGGTCGGCTCCTACCCACCGGATGCCGCGCCCGGGCTGCCCATCCAGGGCGCGCTCGGGCGCCTGGCACTGTTCACCCTCTTCGGCTTGATGAGCGGAGTCCTGCTGCACCTGCTGCTGCAGGAGGAACAGGGCCTACGCGCCCTCACCCAGGCCTCGCGCCGCAGCCTGCGGCTGGCCGGAACCGCCCTCAACGGCATCGAAGAATTCGTCTGCATGACCCAGGCCGATGGCCGCCTGGTCTACGTCAACGCCACTGCCAGTCGCCTGCTCGGCATCGCCCCGAGCGAAGCCCCGCACCATTTCCTGGCGAGCCTGTTGCCGCAACTGGTCTCCCCGGCACACGCCGAACAGGGCAACCGTGGCCTGATCTCCCTCATGGTGGAGCATCGCCCCCGTCTCTTCGCGGTGAGCTGTCATGCCCTGGCCGACAGCCAGCCCAGCGCCCGCGTGCTGCGTGACCGCACCCAGACGCAGGATGGCTTCGTCTGGGTCTTGCGCGATGTCACCGAGCAGCAGCGCAACCTGGAAACCATCCAGACCACCCGACAACGCTACGAGAACATCTTCAACGGGGTACACACCGGTATCTGCGTGGTCGACCTGCGCCCCCTGTACGAGGCGATGACCGCACACGGCCTGCAGCGACCGGAGCAGCTCGCCGCGCTGCTCGCCAGCCAGCCCGACGCGCTGGACGACCTGGGCCGCAAGGTGCGGATCACCGAAATCAACCAGCGCGCCCTGGAGATGCTCGGTATCGATCAGCTCGACCAGGCCTGGGATCGCCTCGTGGGTGACTCTCGCATCCAGTTCGGCGGCAAGCGTTACCGCCTGCTGGCCGGCCTGCTTTCCGGCCAGCAGGTGCTGGAGCTGGAAACCTGCATCGCCACCCCGACGGGCGAGCGGCACCTCTGGTTGAGCATGCACCTGCCGACCGATTCCCAGCACCTCGACGCCACCCTGCTCAGCCTCAACGACATCACCCAGCTCAAGCTCGGCGAACTACGGCTGATCCAGCGCGACGCCTTCTGGTCCAACCTGATCAGCGCCACCCCCGACACCCTCTACACCTACGACGTCGCCAGCGGCCAACTGACCTACGAGAGCCATCCGCTGGCCCTCAAGCTCGGCTATCCCCCCGAGGCCTTCACCAGCCTCGGCACCGAACGCCTGCATCCGGACGACGCCGAACTGCACGCGCGGGTGGTGAACATGCGCCAGACGCTGTCCGACCAGCCCAGCAGCAGCCTCTTGCGCTGGCAGCACCGCAACGGCAGCTGGCGCTGGTTCGATATCCGCGAGCAGCGCCTGGAGCGACACCCGGACGGCGCGGCCGCCAGCATCGTCGGCCTGGCGCTGGACGTCACCGACACGGTGCTGGCCAGCGATCGCCTGCGCGACAGCGAGAATCGCTACCGGCAACTGGCGGAAAGCATCAGCGACGTCATCTTCACCACCGATGCTCAACTGGTGCTCAGCTACATCAGTCCTTCCGTCGAGGAATTGCTGGGCTATTCCGTCGCCGAGCTGCAACAGCGTCCCCTGGCCGACCTAGTGGTGCATTCGCGCCAGCTCCAGGAGTTCCGCCGTACGCTGCAGCATCTGCTGCGCAGCCTCGACAATCCTCGCGCGCTCTCCGCCTTACGCCGCGAGCGTTTCGCGCCCCTGGTGCTCGACTGCCTGCACGCCGAGGGTCATACCCTGCAGATCGAGCTGCGCCTCAAGCCGCTCTGGGATGACCACGAGCGCTTCGCCGGCCTGCTCGGCGTCTGCCGCGACATCTCCGCCCAGCGCCGTACGGAAAAGGACATGCGCATGGCGGCCACGGTGTTCGATCACTCCGCCGGTGCCATCCTGGTCACCGACCCGGCCGGCTACATCGTGCGCGTCAACCGCACCTTCAGCCGCATCACCGGCTTCGCTGCCGCGGACGTCCTCGACCAGCAGCCGATGATGATCTGCGCCGACAAGCAGGAAGCCAACCAGCTGCAACACGTGATGCAGCAGCTGCGCACCGAGGACAGCTGGGAAGGCGAAATCTGGCAGCGCCGCAAGGATAACGAGCCCTATCCCTCCTGGGTCGGCATCACCGCCATCCGCGACGACGACGGCGATCTGATGAGCTATGTCTGCTTCTTCGTCGACATCAGCGAACGCAAGGCCAGCGAGCGGCGCATCCACCGCCTGGCCTACTACGACGCCCTCACCCTGCTGCCCAACCGCACCCTGTTCCAGGACCGCCTGCACAATGCCCTGCAGCAGAGCCGGCACAACGACAGCTGGGTGGTGCTGATGTTCCTCGACCTGGACCGCTTCAAGCCGATCAACGACTCCCTGGGCCATGCCGCGGGCGATCGGATGCTCAAGGAAGTGGCCATGCGCCTGACCGCCTGCGTCGGCACCGAGGACAGCGTGGCGCGCATGGGTGGCGACGAGTTCACCCTGCTGCTGTCCGGCCTGGAGACCCGCGAGGTCGCCCTGGCCCAGGCCATCCGCGTCGGTGAGCAGATCCTCGCCCAGCTCTCGGATGCCTTCATCCTCGAAGGCCGCGAATTCTTCGTCTCCGCCAGCATCGGTATCGCCCTGTCCCCCCAGGACGGCCATGAACTCAGCCAGCTGATGAAGAACGCCGACACGGCCATGTACCACGCCAAGGAAATGGGCAAGAACAACTTCCAGTTCTACCAGGCCGAGATGAACGCCCGCGCCCTGGAGCGCCTGGAGTTGGAAGCCGACCTGCGCCATGCCCTGCTGCAGGGCGAATTCCGCCTGCACTACCAGCCGCAATACCGCTGCGACAACAGCCGCCTGACCGGCGTCGAGGCGCTGCTGCGCTGGGAACACCCGGTGCGCGGCCATGTGTCCCCCGCCGAGTTCATCCCGGTGCTGGAGGAGATCGGCCTGGTAGTCCAGGTGGGCGACTGGGTGATCCGCGAGGCCTGCCGCCAGATGCGCGAATGGCACGCGGCCAAGGTGCGCATTCCCAAGGTCTCGGTGAACCTCTCCGCCCGCCAGTTCAGCGACGGCCAACTCGGCCAGCGCATCGCCGAGATCCTCACCGAGACCGGCCTGCCCCCCGCTTGTCTGGAGCTGGAACTGACCGAGAGCATTCTGATGCGCGACGTCGGCGAAGCCCTGCAACTGCTGGGTGAACTCAAGGGCCTGGGCCTGTGCATCGCGGTCGATGACTTCGGTACCGGCTATTCCTCGCTCAACTACCTCAAGCAATTCCCCATCGACATCCTCAAGATCGACCGCAGCTTCGTCGACGGCCTGCCCCACGGCGAACAGGACGCCCAGATCGCCCGCGCCATCATCGCCATGGCCCATAGCCTCAACCTCTCGGTGATCGCCGAAGGCGTGGAGCAGCAGGAACAACTGGATTTCCTCTGCACCCATGGCTGCGACGAGGTCCAGGGCTTCCTCTTCGACCGCCCGCTGCCGCCGGACCAGCTGCGCAAGCGCGTCGAGCACCAAGGGCTGTTTCCGGTCCTGACATGAGACCGATGGCGCCGCTGCATGACCGGCGCTCATACCTCAGGCTTCCCGCGATGGGGTAGAATGCCGCCCTTCACGAGCCCGGACCGGGCTCGCTCTTCGCCATGCCTCAGGGGACCCTGCCGCCATGTTCAGCCGTGAAACCACCATCGCCCGCTTCGACGCCGACCTGTATGCCGCCATGCAGCAGGAAGCCCAGCGTCAGGAAGATCACATCGAGCTGATCGCTTCGGAAAACTACACCAGCCCGGCGGTCATGGAAGCCCAAGGCTCGGTGCTGACCAACAAGTACGCCGAAGGCTATCCCCACAAGCGCTACTATGGCGGTTGCGAGTACGTCGATGTGGTCGAGCAACTGGCCATCGACCGCGCCAAAGAGCTGTTCGGCGCCGACTACGCCAACGTCCAGCCGCACTCCGGCTCCCAGGCCAACGCGGCCGTGTACCTGGCACTGATCGAAGCCGGCGACACCATCCTCGGCATGAGCCTGGCTCACGGCGGCCACCTGACCCACGGCGCCACCGTCTCCTCCTCCGGCAAGCTGTACAACGCCGTGCAGTACGGCATCGACGAGCAAGGCCTGATCGACTACGCCGAGGTCGAGCGCCTGGCCCTGGAGCACAAGCCCAAGGTCATCGTCGCCGGCTACTCCGCCTACTCCCAGGTCCTCGACTTCGCCCGCTTCCGCGCCATCGCCGATGCCGTGGGTGCCTACCTGTTCGTCGACATGGCCCACTTCGCCGGCCTGGTCGCCGCAGGCGTCTACCCGAACCCGGTACCCTTCGCCGACGTGGTCACCAGCACCACCCACAAGACCCTGCGCGGTCCGCGCGGCGGCCTGATCCTGGCCAAGGCCAACGAAGCCATCGAGAAGAAACTCAACTCGGCGGTCTTCCCCGGCGCCCAGGGCGGTCCGCTGATGCACGTCATCGCCGGCAAGGCCGTGTGCTTCAAGGAAGCCCTGCAGCCCGAGTTCAAGACCTACCAGCAGCAGGTGATCAAGAACGCCCAGGCCATGGCCAGCGTCTTCATCGAGCGCGGCTTCGACGTGGTCTCCGGTGGCACCGACAACCACCTGTTCCTGCTCAGCCTGATCAAGCAGGAAATCACCGGCAAGGACGCGGACGCCGCCCTGGGTCGCGCCTTCATCACCGTGAACAAGAACTCGGTGCCCAACGATCCGCGCTCGCCCTTCGTTACCTCCGGCCTGCGCATCGGCACCCCGGCCGTTACCACGCGCGGCTTCAAGGAAGCCGAGTGCCGCGAGCTGGCCGGCTGGATCTGCGACATCCTCGGCAACATGGGCGACGAGTCGGTGATCGACGCCGTGCGTGCCAAAGTCCAGGCCGTCTGCGCCCGCCTGCCGGTGTACGGCAAGTAAGAGGCACGTCGTCCCCCCTCTCCCTCTGGGAGAGGGCCGGGGTGAGGGAAGCCCAAACCAAAGAGCCCCGACCCATCGGCCGGGGCTCTTTGCATGTAATAGAAGGGTCACCAAGGCAGCCAAGCCCGAGCTTGCCGCACCCGGGGTCCCCCCAAAAACGAAAAACCCCGGCCAGTGCCGGGGTTTTTCGTTTGCCGCGAACGCCTTACAGCACTTGCAGATCGCCCAATCCATCCAGGTAGCGCTCAGCATCCAGCGCGGCCATGCAGCCGGCGCCGGCCGAGGTGATGGCCTGGCGGTAGGTGTGGTCGGCTACGTCACCGGCGGCGAACACGCCCGGCACGTTGGTGGCGGTGGCATTGGCCTCACGCCCGCCCTTGACCACCAGATAGCCGTCATGGGTATCCAACTGGCCTTCGAACAGCCCGGTGTTGGGCGTATGGCCGATGGCGACGAACAGGCCGGCCACCTGCAGCTCTTCGGTGCTGCCGTCGTTGTTCTTGATGCGTACGCCAGTGACGCCCATGTTGTCGCCCAGCACCTCGTCGACGCTGGCGTTGAGCTTGAGCGCCATCTTGCCTTCGGCAACGCGGGCGCGCAGCTTGTCCTGCAGGATCTTCTCGGCGCGGAAGGTCTCGCGGCGGTGGATCAGGGTCACCTTGCTGGCGATGTTGGCCAGGTACAGGGCTTCCTCGACCGCGGTGTTGCCACCGCCGACCACCGCCACCTCACGGTTGCGATAGAAGAAGCCGTCGCAGGTGGCGCAGGCGGAGACGCCCTTGCCCATGAAGGCCTCTTCGCTGGCCAGGCCCAGGTAGCGGGCGCTGGCACCGGTGGCGATGATCAGGGCATCGCAGGTGTAGGTGGCGCTGTCACCCTTGAGGGTGTACGGCTTGCCGCCGAAGTCCACGGCATTGATGTGATCGAAGACGATCTCGGTCTCGAAGCGCTCGGCGTGCTCGCGCATGCGCTCCATCAGCGCCGGACCGGTCAGGTCGTGGGGATCGCCCGGCCAGTTGTCGACTTCGGTGGTGGTGGTCAGCTGGCCGCCCATCTGCATGCCGGTGATCAACAGCGGCTTGAGGTTGGCACGGGCGGCATAGACCGCGGCCGTGTAACCGGCCGGACCGGAACCGAGGATGATGAGGCGCGAATGGCGCGAGGTGCTGGCTTCTGACATGACATTCTCCCTGCCGGGGTCTCCGGCAGACCTAAGAGTGAAATGGCCAGCGCGCTGCTCGAGCGCGCCGGCCGGGGTTCGTGCGGAGCCGTTCCGCAGCGCTGTCCGCAGCTCACGGCAGCGCGACCGGCGCCAGTCTTGAGGGTCGCCGGGTCCAGGGATGATGCTCAGCCTAACGGGCGCAGCCTCTCCACAGAAGCGACCATTCTAAATCCAGACCATAGGACGCGCCTATGTCGACCGCTGCGGCAATGGAGCCCTGAGGTAAGCTGTGCATTCCCGCCACTCGTCAGGAAAGTCCATGGCTGTCGCTCCGCTGTCCGGCTCCGCCTACTTCGCCGAAGGTCTGCGCCTGGTGACCCGCCCCGGCCTGCGCCGCTTCGTGGTCATCCCGCTGACCATCAACCTGCTGCTCTACGCCGTCATCCTCACCTTCGCCATACGCGGCTTCGAGGGCTGGCTGGAGCAGCTGATGCCGAGCCTGCCGAACTGGGCCGGCTTCGTCGAATGGCTGCTCTGGCCGCTGTTCGTGCTGTTGCTGCTGGCGATCATCTTCTTCACCTTCACGATGCTCGCCAACCTGGTGGCGGCCCCCTTCAACGGCTTTCTCGCCGAAAAGGTGGAGGTGCTGGTGCGCGGCCAGGATGACTTCCCGCCCTTCAACCTCACCGAACTGCTGACCATGGTGCCCCGTACCCTGCAGCGCGAACTGCGCAAGCTGGGCTACTACCTGCCGCGCGCCCTGGGTCTGCTGGTGCTGACCTTCATCCCCGGCCTCAACCTGATCGCCGCGCCGCTATGGATCCTGTTCGGCGTCTGGATGATGGCGGTGCAGTACATCGACTTCCCCGCCGACAACCACAAGCTGGACTTCCGCAGCATGCTCTCCTGGCTGCGCACCCGTCGCCTGCGCTGCCTGGGTTTCGGCGGGGTGACCTACCTGGCGCTGCTGGTACCCGGCCTGAACGCCCTGTTCATGCCCGCCGCGGTGGCTGGGGCGACGCTGTTCTGGGTACGGGAAGAAGGTAACAAGGCGCTGGTGGTGCGTTCCTGAATCCCGCCCGCTGGGATTTCCACCGTAGGTTGGGTTGAGCGCAGCGAAGCCCAACGACTCCAGGCCATCACACCGGACACCAGGGTTTCCGGCTGTTGGGCTTCGGCGATGAAGCCGCCTCAACCCAACCTACGACGCGTTCCGCCCACACCACCCAGCCAGCCTCTTTTCCCCCCTCGGAGAGGGGTTGGGGTGAGGGCCACGCCGCACGGACGCCACAAACGACGACGCCCGTGCCGGCCAAGCCGGACACGGGCGTCGTGGAAGCCTGTCGCCAGGCTTAGTGGTGGTGACCACCTTCGCCATGGATATGGCCGTGGGAGATCTCTTCGTCGCTGGCGGCACGCACGTTGACCACCTTGACGGCGAAGTTCAGGCGCTGGCCAGCCAGGGGATGGTTGCCGTCGACGGTGACCTGGTCGCCGTCGATGTCACGCACGGTGACGATCTGCATGGCGCCGTCCGGGCCGGAGGCATGGAACTGCATGCCCACTTCCAGCTCGTCCACGCCTTCGAACATTTCCTTGCCCAGGGTGGCGACCAGCTCGGGGCTGTATTCGCCGTAGGCGTCTTCCGGCTCGATGGCGACCTTGAGCTCGTCACCAGCCTGCTTGCCGCTGAGGGCGCGCTCAAGACCCGGAATGATGTTACCCGCGCCTTGCAGGTAGACCAGCGGGGCACCGCCAGCGGAGCTGTCGATGACTTCACCGGCGTCGTTGGTCAGGGTGTAGTCGATGGATACCGCCGTGTTCGCCGCGATCTGCATGGCCAGAACCTTCATGCTGGGAAAAAATAGGATTGACGCATCAGTCTACGCGTCCAACCTAGCAATTGCGAATGCGTTCGGTCAGCCCAGTGGCGCGATGAGGCATCCGAACGGCGCCCCTGCAACCGTGACCGACCGCTCGTCACACAATCGCCATGGCGGCTTCACGGCGCTGTCATGCCGGCTACCTAGGGTTTGCTGCACAACCGTTGCAGGAGCCCTGCCATGCCGAGTCCCGTGTCCGCACCGCCCGCTCTCCGCGCCGAACGCCTGTCGACCGCGGCCGACATCCGCGCCGCCCAGCGCCTGCGAGCAACCGTATTCGGCAGTACCTATGGGGTGCATTTCGCCGACAACCTCGACCAGGATGCCTTCGATTCCCACTGCCTGCACCTGGGCGTGCGCGATCTGCGCAGCGGCGAGCTGATCGCCACCACGCGCCTGCTCGACGGGCGCCGCCGGACTCAGGTCGGCAGACTCTACAGCGAAAGCGAATTCCAGCTGGACGGCCTGGACGAGCTGCAGGGGCCGATCCTGGAAATCGGTCGCACCTGCGTCGCCAACGGGCACCGTACCGGCGCGGCCATCGCCCTGCTCTGGGCCGAATTGGCCGAGATCATGGATAGCGGCGGCTATCGCTACCTGATGGGTTGCGCCAGCGTGCCCATGGCCGACGGTGGCTTGCAGGCCGCCGCCCTGCTGCGCCAGGCCGCGCGTGACGAGCGTACCCCGGCGATCCGCGCCACGCCGCGCAGGCCCTTGCCCTTCGTCGCCGTGCCGGACAACCTGGTGGTGCAGTTGCCGCCCCTGCTCAAGGCCTATCTGCGCCTCGGCGCCCAGGTCTGCGGGGCACCCTGCTGGGACCCCGAGTTCGGTGTGGCCGATGTCTTCATCCTGCTGCAGCGCGAAGACCTCTGCCCGCGCTACGCTCGCCACTTCAAGGCCGCGGTATGAGGCCAGTGCGCCTCGCCCTGCGCCTGCTGCCAGTATTCGCCGCGCTGCTGCTCGGGGCGCTGTTCGCCCTGGTCGTGGCGCTGGCGAGCGGGCTCACCCGTCGTCCCTGCCTGGTGCTGCGCCAGCAGTTGACCCGGCGGTTCTTCCAGGCGCTAACCAGGGCGCTGCGCCTGCGTCTGGAAGTCCATGGCCAGTGGTCCCAGGGCACCCATCTCTGGCTGGCCAACCACGTCTCCTGGCTCGACATCGTCGGCCTCGGCAGTCTGCGGCCGCTGAGCTTCCTGTCCAAGGCGGAGGTGGCGGACTGGCCCTTCGCCGGCTGGCTGACCCGCCAGGCCGGCACCCTGTTTATCCAGCGGGGTGCCGAACGCGGTGATGCCTTAAGCGAAGCCCTGACGCAACGGCTGACCTCGGGGCTGTCAATGGCGCTCTTTCCCGAGGGCACCACCACCGACGGCAGCCAGCTCAGGACCTTTCACGGTCGTCTGCTGAGCCCGGCCATCGCCACCGGCACCCCGCTGCAACCCGTGGCGCTGAGCTACTGGCGTGACGGCATCCGCGACCAGGCCGCGGCCTTCGTCGGCGACGACGATCTGGTCAGCCATCTGCGCCGGCTGCTGGACAACGGCGGTACCACCCTGAGGATCGAATTCCTGCCGCCGCTGCCATCCCAGGACCAACCGCGCCAGGTACTGGCCGGTCAGTGCCAGGCGGCCATCGCCGAGCGGCTGGGGATTCAGCCGGTCAGCCGCGCCGCCGCGCGTTCGGCGGCGGCGAAGGCCTGCAACTGCGGATAGAAGCGGCGGAAATCGTCCAGCAGGCCGTCATAGGCGGCCGCCAGTTCGGCGAAGGCCCCGGCCAGTAACTCCGGCCGCGACAGCCGCCGGGCCATGCCCTCCACCACCCGCTCCAACACGGCGAAATCCGTGTAGCTGCCGAGCCAGTCCTGGCGCGCCATCACGGGGGCGATGCGGGCCAGGCGTGGCGGTAGCTCCGGCTCGTCGAGCAGAGTCCGATAGCAGTCCGCGACGAAACTCGGCAGGGGCTGGTCGGCGTAATCGTGCCAGAGCCGCGCCAGGCAGTGATCGAAGAACACATCCACCAGCAGCCCGGCCACCCGCCGCCGCGCCGCGGGCAGGCGCGCCTTGGCCTGGGCCACCTGGGGATGGTCATCGGTATAGACGTCGATGCGCCGATGCAGACGAATGCCGGCGGCGATGCCCGCCGGCCAGGCATCCGGCGAGCCCTTGACGAAATCGCCATAGAGGCTGCCGAGTCGATCCTCGCGGCCAGGACCGCCGAGGTGCAGATGAGCGAGATAATTCATCCCTCCAGCATACCCCAGGCCAACCCCGGCGGTTTTCCTGGACGACCCGCGGCTGCTAGGCTCGGACTCCTTCTGTTCGCTCACGCTGGAGTCGTCATGCCCGTTCGCGCCGTGTTCCTCGACTATGCCTCCCTCGACCTGGGTGATCTGGATCTGGCGCCGCTGCGCGCCGAGTTCGATGACCTGGCGCTGCACGATGCCACGGCACCGGCGGAAGTGGCCGCTCGACTGGCCGGGGCGCAGGTGGCCATCGTCAACAAGGTCACCCTGGATGCGGCCGTGTTCGCCGCCTGCCCGGAATTGAAACTGGTGCTGGTGACCGCTACCGGCACCAACAACATCGACCTGGAAGCGGCCCGCGCCCAGGGCGTGCGGGTCTGCAATTGCCAGGGTTATGGCACCCCTTCCGTCGCCCAGCACACCCTGGCCCTGCTGCTGGCGCTGGCGACGCGACTGCCGGACTACCAGGCGGACGTGCGCGCCGGCCGTTGGCAGAGCGCTAGTCGCTTCTGCCTGCTGGATCATCCCATCGTCGAACTGGAGGGCAAGACCCTCGGCCTGCTCGGCCTGGGCGAATTGGGCAGCGCGGTACAGCGCCTGGCCGAAGCCTTCGGCATGCGGACCCTGGTGGGCCAGTTGCCCGGTCGGCCGGCGCGCCCGGGTAGCCTGCCGCTGGCCGAATTGCTGCCGCAGGTGGACGCCCTGACCCTGCACTGCCCGCTCACCGAGCAGACCCGTGGCCTGCTCGGGGCCGCCGAACTGGCGGCGATGAAACCCACCGCCTTCCTGGTCAATACCGCGCGGGGCGGCATCGTCGACGAACAGGCCCTGGCCGATTGCCTCAGACGCGGCCACCTGGGCGGCGCCGCCACCGACGTGCTCACGGTGGAACCCCCGCGCGAGGGCAATCCGCTACTGGCGGGCGACATTCCGCGGCTCATCGTCACGCCGCACAACGCCTGGGGCAGCCGCGAGGCGCGCCAGCGCATCGTCGCCCAGCTCACTGAAAACGCCCACGGCCATTTCGCCGGCACACCGCAGCGGGTGGTCTGCTAAAGTTCGCGCTTTTTCGCCAGGTAGCCCCATGGATCCGCGCAGCGAAGTCCTTCTCCGTCACCCCGAGCGCTTCGACGGCTCCCTGCTGCTGGCCGGGCTACCGGCCGACGACCTGCTCGGCGCCCTGCCCAAGGCCCAGGGCTGGAGTTGGCATGCCGGCGAGGCGGACTACCTGGCCAGGCGCTATCCGGGGCGCAGCCACTTCGGCATCGAGCCGCCACCGGGCGACTTCGCTGGCGCCGTGCTGTTCCTGCCCAAATCCCGCGAAGCCACCGACTTCCTGCTCACCGCCCTGACCCGCCGGCTGCCCGCCGATGGCCACCTCTATCTGGTGGGTGAGAAGAAAGCCGGCATCGAGCGAGCTGCACGTCAGCTGGGCGCCTTCGGCCCGGCCAGCAAGCTCGACAGCGCCCGGCATTGCCAACTATGGCTGGTGCAGGGGCCGCACACCACGGCCGAGCCGCATCCGGAGGCCTGGCTGCAACGCCAGCAGCTGGCGCTAGGCGGCCTGGAATTGGACATCCTCAGCCTGCCGGGCGTATTCAGCCATGGCCGGCTGGACGTTGGCACGGCGCTGCTGCTGGAGCATCTGGAGGATCTACCCGAGGGCACGGTGCTGGACTTCGGTTGCGGCGCCGGCGTGGTCGGCGCGGCCCTGGCCCGGCGCTATCCCACCAGCACCCTGCACCTCCTGGACGTGGACGCCTTCGCCGTCGCCAGCAGTCGCCAGACCCTGGCGGCCAATGGCCTGGCCGGAACGGTAAGCGCCGGGGATGGCATCGCCGCGGCGCCCACCGGGCTGGCCGCCATCGTCAGCAATCCGCCCTTCCACAGCGGTGTGAAGACCGACTACCGCACCACCGAGACCTTGCTCGCCGAAGCCGTACACCACCTGCGACCGGGCGGCGAGCTGCGCCTGGTGGCCAACAGCTTCCTGCGCTATCCGCCATTGATCGAGGCGGCCTTCGGCAATTGCCGTACCCTGGCCGAGCGCGACGGCTTCAAGATCTATAGCGCGCGACGTCGCTAGCCCGGGCAATGTTGGGCTTCGCTGCGCTCAACCCAACCTACAGCAGCAGCTCCCTCTCCCCTTGGGAGAAGGTTGGGGTGAGGGAAGCTCCACCCCAGAAGCGAAAGACCTCAGGCCTTCTTCGCCGCCTCGTACAGCGGCGTCACCTTGGAAGCCCAACACAGGGGGCTCGACCCGGCAATGTTGGGCTTCGCTGCGCTCAGCCCAACCGACAGGACCAGCTCCCTCTCCCTCCGGGAGAGGGTTGGGGTGAGGGAAGCCCCACCCCAGAAGCAAAAGACCTCAGCCCTTCTTCGCCGCCTCGTACAGCGGCATCACCTTGGAAGCCCAACACAGCGGGCGCGACCCGGTAATGTTGGGCTTCGCTGCGCTCAACCCAACCTACAGCAGCGGCCCCCTCTCCCTCCGGGAGAGGGTTGGGGTGAGGGAAGCCCCTACCCCAGGAGCAAAAGACCTCAGCCCTTCTTCGCCGCCTCGTACAGCGGCATCACCTTGGGAATCGCCGCCTGCAAGGCCTTGGTGCGATTGGCGTCCGAGGGGTGGGTGCTGAGGAATTCCGCCGGCTGCTGGCCCTGGCTAGCCTGGGCCATCTTCTGCCAGAGGGTGATGGCGGCATTGGGGTTGTAGCCGGCGCGGGCCGCCAGTTCCAAGCCGATCAGATCGGCCTCGTTCTCGTTGCCGCGACTGAACGGCAGGGTGAGAGCTACCTGGGACACCTGGTCGGCCAGTTGCATGCCGCCCTGGCCGACCCCCAGCAGGGCACCGCCGAGGTTCTCGCCCATCTGGATGGCATAGGCCCGCGACATCTGCTCGCGACTATGCTCACGCAAGGCGTGGGCGATCTCGTGGCCCATCACCGCGGCCAGTTCGTCGTCGGTCAGCTTGAGCTGATCGATGAGGCCGCTGTAGACGAAGATCTTGCCGCCCGGACCGCAGTTGGCGTTGAGTTCATCGCTATCGACCAGATTCACCTGCCAGTCCCAATTCACCGCATCCGGGCGGAAGGCTGCGGTCTGCGGGATCAGCCGCTTGGCGATGGCGGCGACGCGCTTGCCGTCGGCGCTGTCATTGGCCAGCTTGCCGGCCGCCTTAGCCTCGCTCACCGTCTTGGCATAGGACTGGGCGTACATCTGATTGACTTGTTGCTCGGACAACATGCTGAACATGTATTGCTTGCGCTGCACCCCGACCGCGCCACCCGAAGTGGTGTTGACGGTCTGGCAGGCGACCAGCAGCAGGCTCAAGGACAGGCCCGCGAGAGGAAGGATACGGCGCATGGAAATCTCCAGGTATCGAGGCGGTTACAGGATAGAGAGGCCCGGCGGGACCGGCAACGTGCCACCCGTCCCGGACGAGCAGACCTCAGGTGGCAAGCGTCGACGCCGATAGCATGGCGCCACCTTCACGAATGGAGTGCTGTATATGTCCTTCCGCTCAGTCCGTACGAGCATCACGTTGTTGTCTGGCAGTTGCGTCCTCGCCGTCGTCATGGCACTGGTGGGCTACGGGCTCTTCGCCGGGATGCGTACCCAGCGGCTGGTGGATACCCATACCACGGCACTCGCCGAACGCGGCGCCCAGGCCCGGCTGGACGCCCAGGCCCAGGCCATCGCTGGCGCCCTGAAACAGAAACTGGAACTGCCGCTGACCATCGCCCGCGGCATCGCCCAGCTCAACGCCCAGCTGTCCCCTACGGCCGAGCGCCCGCTCCATATCGACCGCGACGGCCTCTCCAACCTGCTGCAGCAGACCCTGCTGGACAACCCGGAACTGCTCGACGTCTACGCCGGCTGGGAGCCCAACGCCTTCGACGGCCAGGACGCCCGGTACGCCGGGCGCAGCGAGGCCGGCTACGATGAGACGGGCCGCTTCATGCCCTGGTGGTACCGCAAACCCGAGGGCGGCCTGAAGTTGGAACCCCTCGGGCCGACCATGGAAAGCCAGACCATCCTGCCCACCGGGGTCCGCGAGGGTGAGTACTATCTCTGCCCGCGGCAGAGCCGCAAGCCCTGCATCGTCGACCCGGCGCCCTATGAAATGAATGGGCAGAAGATCCTGATGTCGTCCTTCAACGTGCCCATCCTGGTGCAGGGGGCCTTCCAGGGCGTGGTCGGCGCCGATCTCTCCCTGGCCTTCATCCAGGAACAACTCAAGCAAGCCAATGCCGGCCTCTACCAGGGCGCCGGCAGCATGGCGCTGGTCGCCAGCCACGGCACCCTGGTGGCCTATACCCGGGATAGCCAGGTCCTGGGACAGCCTGCCGCCCAGGTGCTCGGCGACGCGGCCAAGGACCTGACTCAACTCGGCGACGGCGTGACCAACCGCTTCGATAGCCAGCATGATCTCTACCAGGTCTATCTACCGCTGCGCATGGGTGGCGACGCCAGCGCCTGGACACTGATCCTGCAACTGCCCCGCGCAGCGGTGCTCAGCGATCTGCAGCTGTTGCAACAGGCGCTCGCCGAGCAGCGACGCAGCGATCTCGTCGGCATGCTGCTGGTCGGGCTGGCGGTGGCGGGCGCAGGCCTGCTGCTGCTGTGGCTGGTCAGCCTGCGCATCGCCCGCCCCCTGCGGCAGATGGTGGGTATGCTGGACGACATCGCCCAGGGTGACGGTGACCTCACCCGGCGCCTGCAGGTGAACCGCCGCGACGAACTCGGCGCCATCGCCGCAGGCTTCAACGCCTTCCTGGATTCGTTGCAGGGCCTCATCGGTCAGTTGGTGAATTCGGTCCGCGAGGTGAATACCGCCGCCACCCAGACCTCGGCCATCGCCCAGCGCACCCGGGACGGCGTCCAGCGCCAGCTCCAGGAGATCGACCAGGTGGCCACCGCCATGCAGGAGATGACCGCCACCGCCCAGGACGTCGCCAGCAACGCCGGGCGCGCCGCCCAGGCCGCGACCCAGGCCGATCAGGCCGTCGGCGAAGGCCAGCGCGTGGTGCGGCAGAACGTGCACGACTGCGCCACTCTCGCCCAGGAGATCGAGCGCGCGGTGACCCAGGTGCGCCTGGTGGCCGACGACAGCGAAAACATCGGCTCCATCCTCACCACCATCAACGGTATCGCCGAACAGACCAACCTGCTGGCGCTCAACGCCGCCATCGAGGCGGCGCGGGCCGGCGAGCAGGGCCGCGGCTTCGCCGTGGTGGCCGATGAGGTACGCAGCCTGGCGCAAAAGACCCAGGTCGCCACCGGCGAGATCCAGACCATGATCCAGCGGCTGCAGAGCGGCACCCGCGAGACCGTGGCGGTGATGCAGAACAGTCGCGCCCACACCGGCAAGCAGGTGGAACAGACCCAGGCGGCCAGCCGCGCGCTGGAGGCCATCCTCGCCGCCGTCGGTGAGATCACCGAGATGAACCTGCAGATCGCCAGTGCGGCCGAGGAGCAGAGCGCCGTGGCCGAAGACATCAACCGCAACGTGGTCAACATCGGCCAGGCCGCCAACGGCGTGCACGAACAGGCCGATCAGGCCTCTCGCGCCGGTGGCCACCTGAGCGAACTGGCCGAGCGGCAAAGGCAGCTGGCGGCGCGCTTCAAGGTCTGATTACAGCGGCGTCAGGCACTCCGGCCCGTCCACCTCGGGTCGGTTGACGATGTCGGCCAGCACCCGCTCGCGCAGTGGCATGCCACCCGCGGCCAGCAGGGCCTGCAAGGCCTCGGGCGGACTCTCCGGGTCCTGCCAGAGCTCCCGCGCGGCCGCATCGAGCAGGATCGGCCGCCGCAACGGTCCGGCCGCCTGGGTGACCATGGCCACCGACAGCCACACCTGGTCTCCGGCCGGATAGGCTTCCCAGAGCGCGGCGAACCAGGCCAGCGGCTCGCCGTTGAGCATCCAGAAGGGTCGCTTGCGATGGTTACCGCGCCATTCATAGAAGCCGTTGGCCGGCAGCAGGCAGCGCCGTAGACGAAAGGCCTCGCGGAACATTGGCTGGCTGGCCAGGCTTTCGGCGCGGGCATGAGTGGGGGTGCGAGAGAAATCGGTGAGCCAGGGCGGCGTCAGCCCCCAGCGGCCGCTGTCGACCCGCTCGCCCTCCGCCGTGCGACGCTGCAAGAGCACCTGCTGGTGGGGCGAGATGTTCCAGCGCGGCGGGTGCTTGTCGGGGAAACCCGGCAGAGCGGCGAATTCGGCGGGCCAGCGGAACAGGGCGTAGCGTCCGGACATGAAAACCTTTCTAGCAGACCAAGGTGCCCTGCTCCGGCGACGTATCCTCTCCCGGCAGGGGCGTGGCGGCATTGTACGCGGCGATCAGCGCCTGCGCCCGCGAGGCCTCCTCATCCTCGACCAACAGGCCGAGCAGGCCTACCGCTGGCAGGTCGCCGATGCCGCCCAGCAGGTGGCGGCCGGCGAGGAAGCCGCTGATGCCTTCGCTGGCCAGCACCGCCAAGAGCAACTCGGCCTCGTGCAGGGAGCCCGGCTCGTAGATGCGCCGCATCAATCGTCCTCCCGGCGAACCTCGAGGCTCCAGTCCTCACCATCGGTGTGCAGGCCGAAGCGGATCGGTCGGCAACAGACGGCGCAGTCCTCGTAGTAGTCCTGGTCACCGCCGCTGAGATCGAGCACCACCTCGCCGGGTTCGCCACAGTAAGGGCAATCGTATTCCTGGCTTTCCAGCATCTGCGGACTCTCCTCGACCATCACCTACCGCCCATCCAGCCCCTGGCGCTTGCATCTGGCGTCACGCGCTCTACTATGGCCGCCGGAATTTCTACAAGAGAACACCATGGGCGAGTTCGAAGCCATTCGACCCTATAACGACGCGGAAGTCCCCGGGGTTCTGGCCCGCCTGATCGACGACGACCACTTCATTTCCATCCTCGCCGGCTACCGCTTCCCGCGGCTGTCCAAGGGACTCGGCTGGCTGGTACGCCCCATGTTGCGTACCCGCCTGCGTCAGGAGCTGGGCGAGATCCGCAGCGTCGCGGCCCTGCAGGACAAGCTCGAACCCTATGTGGATCGCGCCATCGAGAAGGCCTCGGACGGCGTGACCTACTCGGGCATCGACCGCCTGCGCAGTGGCCGTGCCTATCTGTTCCTGGCCAACCACCGCGACATCGTGATGGACCCGGCTTTCGTCAACTATGCCGTCTACCACGCCGGTCTGCCAACGCCGCGCATCGCCATCGGCGACAACCTCCTGCAGAAGCCCTTCGTCAGCGACCTGATGCGGCTGAACAAGAGTTTCATCGTGCACCGCTCCATCAGCGGTCGGCGCGAGAAGCTGGCGGCCTACCAGACCCTGTCCGCCTACATCAATCATTCGATCCGCCAAGACGGCCAGTCCATCTGGATCGCCCAGGCCGAGGGCCGGGCCAAGGACGGCGACGACCGTACCGATTCGGCCATCCTCAAGATGTTCCACATGAGCTGCAAGGACGAGCCCTTCGCCGAGCTGGTCAAGGCGCTGAACATAGTGCCGGTGTCCATCAGCTACGAATTCGACCCGTGCGACCAGGCCAAGGCCCGCGAACTGCACATCCGCGCCACCACCGGCAGCTACACCAAGGCACCGGGCGAGGACGACGTCAGCATCGCCCTGGGCATCACCGGCTACAAGGGCCGGGTGCACGTGGCCTTCGGCGAGCCGGTCAGTGGCGAGTTCGAAGACGCCAAGGCGCTGGCCCAGGAGATGGATCGGCAGATTCTTGGCCACTACCGGCTGTTCCCGGCCAGCTACCTGGCCTATGCCGCCTGGGACGGCCAGGACCCGACGCTCGCCGTACCCACCGTGGAGACGCTGTTCGCGGCCGAGGAGATCGAGGTCGCCCGCGCCGAGTGGGAAAGACGCCTGGCCGAGTGCCCGGCGGAATACCGCGCCCAACTGGTGCGCCAATATGCCCAGCCGGTGCTGAACAAGTACCGGGTAGCGGCCGGCCTGGAATAGCGGCTAGCCGCCCAAGAAAAAGCCCGGCCATGGCCGGGCTTTTTCTTGGGCGATGCACTCAGTGACCGCTGAGCACCTGCACCACGGTCGGGTCCTTGAACACCCGGGTCAGGGCATCGCTCAGGACGTCGCTGACCAGCTTGGTGTTGGCCTCGGCATTGGGCGCCATGCCGAAACGCTGGTCCAGGCTCGCGCTATAGCGGCCCCGGTAGCTGCGCTGACTGTTGCCCACATCCACCTGGAAGGTGGCCCCGACATTGGACGAGGTGACGTACAGCTCCTTGGGCGACTGGTAGCTCAGATCGGCCAGGGTCAGGGTCAAGCGGGGTACACCCGGTCCGGCGTTGGGCGAGGGGGTGAAGCCCATCTCACGCACGGCCTTGTCGGCGGCGGCCTGCAGCTGGGGAAGCACGTTTTGCGTTGGGACCACCACCACGCTGGTGTCGGGATAGAGACCGCCGCGGGTACCCAGGGTGAAGGAGGAGCGACCGTCGACCACCCGGACCATGACCGGCTGGCCCTGGCCAACCGGAGCGATGGGCGCGGTGAGCTGGGGTTGCGGACTCAATTGCTGGGGGCTGCTGGCACAACCGACCAGGGTCAGACCAGCGGCGGCGAGCAGGCCAAGCAACAGGCGATAGCGCATGCAAAGACTCCGGAAGAAAGGGACAGGGCGCAGTATACCCAGCCCCCTACCGGCGTCGATAGACCAGGAAACGCCGGCACGAGGCCGGCGTTCGTCAGGTATCGCCTTAAGGCTGGGCGGCCAGGGGCGGCCGCGTCTGGCTGTGCTCCAGCCAGCCACCGCCGAGCGCCTTGTACAGGGTGACCGAGCTGTTGAGCTGATTCAGTCGATCGGTGATCAACTGCTGCTGGGAACTGTACAGCGAGCGCTGGGCGTCGAGTACCGTGAGGTAGTTGTCGATGCCCTGGCGATAGCGCAGGTTGGCCAGGTCGTAGTACTCCTGACTGGCCTGTACCAGGTCCTGCTGGGCCTTGAGCTGATCGTCATAGGTCCCCTTCGCGGCCAGGGCATCGGCCACTTCGCGGAAGGCGGTCTGGATCGACTTCTCGTAGGTGGCGACGTTGATGTCCTTCTGGATCTTGGCCGCATCCAGGCTGGCCTTGAGGCTGCCGGCGGTAAAGATCGGGATGTTGATGCTCGGCGAGAAGGTCCAATAGCCCGAGCCGCCCTTGAACAGGCCATCCAGATCACGGCTGGCGGTACCGCCCTGGGCGGTCAGGCTGATGCGCGGGAAGAAGGCGGCCCGCGCCGCACCGATATTGGCGTTGGCGGCGCGCAATTGCAGCTCGGACTGGAGGATGTCCGGGCGCTTCTGCAAGAGATCCGACGGCAGGTTGGCCGGTAGTTCGGCGAGCAGATCGTTGCCATCCAGGCCCTTGCCCTGCGGCAGGTCCGCCGGAATCGAGGTGCCCAGCAACAGGGTCAGGGCATTGCGATCCTGGGCCACCTGGCGGGTGTATTGCGCCAGGTTCGCCCGCGCCCCTTCCAGGGCGGTACGCGCCTGGCGCAGGTCCAGGCCGCTGGCCACACCGTTGTCCACGGTCTGTTGGGTCAGGTCGTAGGAGCGCTGGTAAGCCGCCACGGTCTCGCGGGTCAGTTGCAGCATGCGCTGGTCGGTAAGCCAGGCGTAGTAGGCATTGGCCACTTCCGACACCAGCGAGATCTGGGTGCTGCGGCGCCCTTCGGCGGTGGCGAAATAGTTGAACAGCGCCTGCTCGCTGAGGCTACGCAGGCGGCCGAACAGGTCCAGTTCGTAGGAGGTGAAGCCCAGGGTGACGCTGTACTGGCTGCTGATGCTGCCACCCCCGCCACCGCCCGCACCGTTACCGCTGTTGCCGGCCAGTAGTTCGCGGATGGCGGAGACCTGACTCAGGTCCTCCGGCTGGCGGGTCCGGGTACCGGTACCCGTCACGCCGATGTCGGGAAAGAGTTCGGCGCGCTGCACCCGGTACTGCGCCTGGTATAGCCGCACGTTCAGCGCGGCCTGGCGCAGGTCGCGGTTGTTGTCCAGCGATAGCTGGATCAATCGCTGCAAGGCCGGGTCGCGATAGAAGTCGCGCCAGCCGATGTCGGCGGCCTGCTGGTCGCGGTTCACCGTCAGGGCGTCGTAGGCCTGGCCGTGGGGCCAGGCATTCTCGACCGGTGCGTTGGGTCGTTGGTAATCGGGGATCAGGCTGCAGCCGGAAACGGCCAGCGTACCCATGATCACCGCCAAGACAGACTTCTTCATATCAATGCCCTTCCTTGTCATGGGCTTCCTGCTCCCTGGTGGCCTGGTCCTTGAACAGACTGCTGACCACCACGTAGAACATCGGAATCCAGAAGATCGCCAGCACCGTGGCGGTCAGCATGCCGCCGATCACCCCGGTACCGACCGCGTGCTGGCTGCCCGAGCTGGCACCCGAGGAGATCGCCAGCGGTACCACGCCCAGGATGAAGGCCATGGAGGTCATGAGGATGGGGCGCAAACGCATCCGCGCGGCTTCCACCGCGGCGTCGACGACACTCTTGCCGCTCTCGTGCAGCTCCTTGGCGAATTCCACGATGAGGATGGCGTTCTTCGCGGCCAGGCCGATGGTGGTGAGCAGGCCCACTTTGAAGAAGACGTCGTTGCCCAGACCGCGGAAATAGGTGGCGGCGATGGCGCCCACTACCCCCAGCGGTACCACCAGGATGACCGCCACCGGAATCGACCAGCTCTCGTAGAGCGCCGCCAGGCAGAGGAACACCACCAGGATCGAGAGCATGTAGAGGTAGAGCTCCTGGGAGCCGGCCAGGCGTTCCTCGTAGGACAGGCCGGTCCAGGCGACACCGACGCCCTGCGGCAGGTCCTTGGCCATGCGCTCGATCTCGGCCATGGCATCGCCGGAACTGTAGCCCGGCGCGGCCGAGCCGAGGATTTCCACCGAGGAGACCCCGTTGTAGCGCTCCAGCTTGGGCGAGCCATAGGTCCACTCGCCCCGGACGAAGGCCGAGACCGGCACCATCTGGCCCGAGCCATTGCGCACGTACCACTTGTCGAAGTCCTGGGGATTCATCCGCGAACTGGCTTCACCCTGGACATACACCTTCTTCACCCGACCGCGGTCGATGAAGTCGTTGACGTAGCTGGAGGCCCAGCCGATGGACAGCGTCTGGTTGACGTCGCTCTGGGACACGCCCAGGGCCCGCACCTTCTCGTCGTCGACGATGAGCCGGTACTGCGGCTCGTCGTTGAGGCCGTTGGGCCGGGTCTGACTGAGCTTGGGATTCTGCGCCGCCATGCCGAGCAACTGATTGCGCGCGGCCATCAAGGCCTCGTGGCCAACGCCGCCCTGGTCCTGCAGATAGAAGTCGAAACCGGTGGCATTGCCCAACTCCATCACCGCCGGCGGAACGACGGCATAGATGATGGCGTCCTTGATCTGCGACAGATAGCCCATGGCCCGACCGGCCACGGCACTGGCACTCTCATTGGCTGCCGTCCGCTGGTCCCAAGGCTTGAGCTGGACGAACGCCAGGCCCGAACTCTGGCCGCGACCGGCGAAGTTGAAGCCGTTGACGGTGAACATCGAGCTGATGGCGCCCGGATCGTTCTTCATCATCGTCTCGCGCATGGTGTCGAGCACCTGCTGGGTGCGCTCGGCCGAAGAACCCGGTGGCGTGGTGACCTGGACGAAGATCACGCCCTGGTCCTCTTCCGGCAGGAAGGAGGTCTGCACCCGGGTGAACAAGAAGGCCATCACCGCGACGATCGCCAGGTAGATCAGCAGGAAGGGCACCTTGTGGCGGACTACCGCAGCCACGCTACGCTCGTAACGGTGCTGGCCCTTCTCGAAGGTACGGTTGAACCAGCCGAAGAAGCCGCGCTTCTCGTGATGTCCCTTTTCCACCGGCTTGAGCAAGGTGGCGCAGAGTGCCGGCGTGAGGATCAAGGCCACCAGTACCGACAACACCATGGACGAAACGATGGTGATGGAGAACTGGCGATAGATCACCCCGGTGGAACCACCAAAGAAGGCCATGGGCACGAACACCGCCGACAGCACCAGGGCGATACCCACCAGGGCGCCCTGGATCTGGCCCATGGACTTGCGGGTGGCCTCCTTGGGCGACAGCCCCTCTTCGGCCATCACCCGCTCGACGTTTTCCACTACCACGATGGCGTCGTCCACCAGCAAGCCGATGGCCAGCACCATGCCGAACATGGTCAGGATGTTGATGGTGAACCCGGCGGCCAGCAGCACCGCGAAGGTGCCCAGCAAGACCACGGGTACCGCGATGGTGGGAATCAGGGTGGCCCGGAAGTTCTGCAGGAACAGGAACATCACCAGGAACACCAGCAGGATGGCCTCGCCCAGGGTCTTGACCACCTCGTGGATGGAGGCGGTCACCACTGGCGTGGTGTCATAGGGATAGACCACCTCCATGCCGGCCGGCATGAACGGCTTGAGCCGGTCGATGGTGGCGCGTACCGCCTTGGCGGTGTCCAGGGCGTTGGCCCCGGTGGCCAGGCGCAAGGCCATGCCGGACGCCGGCTTGCCGTCGAACTGGGCATCGATGGCGTAGTTCTCGCCGCCCAGCTCGATCCGCGCCACGTCACGCAGGCGTACCTGGGAGCCGTCCTGGTTGACCTTGAGGAAGATCTTGCCGAATTCCTCCACGCTGGTCAGACGGGTCTTGCCGATGATGGTGGCGTTGAGCTGCTGACCCGGGACCGCCGGCAGGCCACCGAGCTGACCGGAGGCGATCTGCACGTTCTGGCTCTGGATGGCGCTGGTCACGTCGGTCGGGGTCAACTGGTACTTCACCAGCTTCTCCGGATCCAGCCAGATACGCATGGCGTACTGGGCGCCGAACACCTGGAAGTCACCGACCCCGCTGGTCCGCGCCAGGGGATCGCGCAGGTTGGAAACGATGTAGTTGGACAGGTCCTCCTTGGTCATGGAGCCGTCCATGGACACCAGGCCCACCACCATCATGAAGTTGCGCTGGTACTTGGCCACGCGCATGCCCTGCTGCTGCACTTCCTGCGGCAGCAACGGGGTGGCCAGCTGCAGCTTGTTCTGCACCTGGACCTGGGCGATGTCGGGATTGGTGCCCTGGTTGAAGGTCACGATGATGGTCATGCTGCCGTCGGAGTTGGACTCCGAGGAGATGTACCTGAGGTTGTCGATCCCGTTCATCTGCTGCTCGATGACCTGGACCACGGTGTCCTGCACCGTCTGCGCCGAAGCGCCCGGGTAGGTCACCTGGATCGAGACCGCAGGAGCGGCGATGTTCGGGTACTGGTTGATCGGCAGATTGATGATCGACAGGATGCCGGCGAGCATGATCACCAGGGCGATTACCCAGGCGAAGATGGGCCGGTCGATGAAGAACTTGGACATCAGGCGCTCCCCTTACTGACCCTGACCCGCCGGCGGCTGGCCGGCGGAGGCGACATTGCTCGCCGGCGTGGCGGTGACGGTGGCACCGGGGCGGACCTTCTGCAGGCCTTCGGTGATGACCTTGTCACCCGGCTTGATGCCCTCGGTGACCAGCCAATCGCTGCCAACGGTACGCTCGGTCTTGAGCACCCGCTGCTCCACCTTGCCCTCGGCGTTCACCACCATGGCGGTGGGCTGGCCCTTGATGTCGCGGGTCACGCCCTGCTGGGGTACCAGCAAGGCATCCTGACGCACCCCGGCCTGCAGCCGGGCGCGCACGAACATGCCGGGCAGCAGCAGCTTGTCGGGGTTGGGGAATTCGGCGCGAATCACCACCGAGCCGGTGCTCGGGTCCACCGAGACCTCGGTGAATTTCAGCTTGCCGGGCCGGCTGTAGGCACTGCCGTCTTCCAGCACCAGCTTGACCTGGGCGGCCTCTTCGCCCTGCACCCGCTGCAGCTGGCCGTTATCCAGTTCGCGGCGCAGACGCAAGAGATCGGTGGCGGACTGGGTCACGTCGACGTAGATGGGATCGAGCTGGGTGATGCTGGTCAGGGCGCTGGTCTGGTCGGCGGTGACCAGGGCGCCTTCGGTCATCATCGAACGGCCGATACGGCCGGAGATGGGCGCGGCGACCTTGGTGTAGGCCAGATTGATCTCGGCGTTGCGCAGGGCCGCCTTGGCCGATTCCACCTGGGCCTCGTTCTGCCGCTGCACGGACAGGGCGTCGTCGGCTTCCTGCTTGCTGATCGCCTGGTCCTTGACCAGGGCGGCGTAGCGCTGCGCCTTGAGCCGGTTGGAGGCCAGGGTGGCCTGGGCCTGGGCCAGGGAGGCCTTGGCCGAGTTGACGTTGGCCTCGTAGGTACGCGGATCGATCTGATAGAGCTGCTGGCCGGCCTTGACGTCACCGCCCTCGATGAAGTTGCGCTTGAGCAGGATGCCGCTCACCTGGGGGCGAACCTCGGCGATACGGAAGGCCGAGGTGCGGCCGGGCAGTTCGTCGGTCAGCGTCACGGTGCGCGGTTCGATGGTGACCACGCCGACTGCGACCGGCTTCTGCTGCTGTTGTGGCTGTTCCTTGTTCTCCTGCTTGCCACAGGCGCCCAGGGCCAAGGCAATGGCCAGCAGGGCGGGAGCGAAATAGGCATGCGCCGGCTTGATCTGCATATCAGAAGTCCTTGAAAGCGGGGTAATGAGCATGCGCAGCGCGCCTTGTGGATTCGCACCGGCTCGAACGTAGAAAGTTATTATCAGACCAATATACTTACGTTCACGACTGTTTGTAAATAACCCAAGCGCTCCGCTCGGGTATCCGCCGCGGCGATCCGACTGCTTTTGACAGTTTTTCGATACACATTGAACGATCAGCTCCGAGCGAGCGACCTCGGTAGCAGACCATGAGGCCGAAGGCGAGTTCTGCTACGGGGTTCACACGGGTGACCAGCCGGTCGGCAAAAACGATCACGCAGAAAAATGCCGGACGAATCCGGCATCTTGGGGTACCGCCTGGAGTCGCCGTGTTACTGGCGAATACCTTCGAAGGACATCATCAGCTCCACGTCCTGGGACTTCGGCCCGAGGTCCTTCTGGATGTTGAAGTCCTTCAGCTTGAGGGTGGTGGTGCCCTCGAAGCCAGCGCGGTAGCCACCCCAGGGATCCTTGCCTTCGCCCAGGAAGTGAGCCTTGATGACGACCGGCTTGGTCACGCCGTTCAGGGTCAGGTCGCCCGCGACGTCGGCGGTGCCTTCGCCGGTGGGGGTGACCTTGGTCGATACGAAGGTGGCCTGCGGGTGGGCGGCGACGTTGAGGAAGTCGGCACTGCGCAGGTGTTTGTCGCGCTCGGCGTGGTTGGTGTCGACGCTATCGGTGTTGATGGTCACCTTGACCTTGTCGGCAGCCGGATCCTTGGGATCGAAGGTGAAGGAGCCGTCGAAGTCCTTGAAGGTACCGTACAGCCAGCTGTAGCCCAGGTGCTGGATACGGAACTGGATGAAGGCATGCTGGCCTTGCTTGTCGATCTTGTAATCGGCGGCCATGGCCTGGCCAGCGCCCAGCAGAGCGGCGCCCAGGGCCAGGGCGGCAACGGTTTTCTTCAGCATTGGATAAAGCTCCGTGTGGTGGGGGTAAGAGGCGATCAATGTGGCGTATGGACCCGGCCGAGCATCCGGACCAGGGTGCCGTCGCGGTCGACGAAGTGATGCTTGAGCGCGGCCAGCACGTGCAGACCGGCCAGGACGATCAGCGTCCAGGCACACCAGAGATGGACCTTGCCGGCGATATCGGCCTGGTCCTGCAGGCCGCTCAGGGTGGCGGGAACCCTGAACCAGCCGAACACATCGATGGCCACGCCATCGGCGGTGGAAATCAGGTAGCCGGCCACCATCACGGTGAGCATCAGCCCATAGAGCAGCAAATGGCCGGCACCCGCGGCGCGGCGCACCAGGGGGCTGCCCTCGACCGGTGGCGGCGGACTGACCAGGCGCCAGAGCAGGCGCAGCACCAGGGCGATCAGCAGCAGAATGCCGGCGCTCTTATGCAATTCGGGGGCGGTGTGATACCAGCTGTCGTAGTAGTCCAGGGTCCGCATCCACAGGCCGGAGGCGAACATGGCGATGATCGCCAGGGCCATGACCCAATGCAGAACCAGACTGACCAGACCGTAGCGGAGGCCGTCGTTGCGCCAGTGCATCGCTTTTCTCTCCTGAAAAAGCCTGGCTTAAGACTAGCGGCAAACGTATCGAATGAAAGCGGAAAAACTATCGACCCAATATCGAAGGAATCGATGGATCAGACGCCACCCCAGAGCGGCGCCCGATCCATCGGCGACGCCGCGGGACGGGCGCCTGCGGTCAGGCGGGGATCAGAACGACCAGTGGAACAGCTTCCAGAAGAAGCCGTGCTCGCTGCTGGCCTTGGCCGGCGCGGCCTCGGCGGCCTTGGGCGCAGCGGCCGCCGATTGCGCCGGCGCCTTGGTATCGGCACCGGCGACCAGCGGAACCACGGCCTTGCCGGCCTTGAGGTCGCGGACCTGCTGCGCAGCGCGCTGGCCACTGGCCAGCGCGCCTTCCAGGGTGCCCGGGTGCAGCGGATCGGTGTGCTCGCCAGCGAAGATCATCCGGCCAGCCGGCTTTTCCCACAGCCGCCAGTAGCGGGTGATCTGCCCCGGACCATAGGCCAGGTAGGCCCCGCCCACGCCCGGATCACGGCTGTAGCGGCGTACCTCGTAGCCGGAGAAGGCGCCGCGCGCCTTGGGATAGAAGGCATGGAAGCGGATCAGTACCTGGTCGACCATCTGCTTGTCACCGAAGGCCTGCACCAGCCGCGCGCTGTCGCCGGTCAGGTTGACCAGCACATTGGCGCCGCCCTTCACGTCCGGCTCGACCCACAGCATGCCCAGGCCCTGGTCGCTGTAGATCTCGCCGCTCATGCGCGACTTGCTGTCCCACACCGGGGTCTTGAACTTGAGCAGGATCTGGTCGCGCCAGCCGTAGGTGGTGCCCTTGATCGCCGCCTGCTGGGTGGCGTCCAGCGCCGGGGTCATCTGCACCTGGCCGAGGGCGCGCAGCGGCACCGCCATGACCACGTAATCGGCCTTGTAGCCACTATTGCCGGTCTTGACCGTCACCCCGTCCTTGTCCTGGACGATGCTCGACACCTTGTTGTCGGTCTTGATCGTCTTGATCTGCTTGGCGAAGGCCTGGGCCAGCACCTCGCTGCCACCGGGCAGGCGGGCGGCGCGCAGGTCCTTGTCGTCGACGCCGCGATAGACGCGGGTCTGCTGGGCCAGGTAGAGCAACGACAGCCGCGAGGGCTCGTCGTAGCGGGTACGGATGCGCTGGTTGATCAGCTGACGCGCCAGCGGCGGCAGGTTCTGCTTGTCCAGCCAGGTGGCGGCGTTGATCTGGTCGAGGGCGTGCAGGGTCGGGGTGGCGATGGGCTGCAGCGGATCGCTGATGGCGGCGGCCAGGTCGTCCAGCGACTTGTCGACGCGCTTGAGCGCATCGGCCACGGCCGGCAGCTTCTGCGCCAGGTCGTCCTGGGAGAAGTACTGGCCTTCGATCAGGTAGCCTGGGGTACGCACGAAGGACGGCGCGTCCACGGTCTTGAGCTTGAAGGTGTCCAGGTAATGGTTGAGCACCGGCTGGGCCTTGGTGTCGCCGATCCATTCGCTGGAGGCCAGGCCCGAGCGACCGCCCACCCGCGGACCGGCTTCCAGCAGGGTCACGTTCCAGCCGGCCTGCTGCAGTTCATAGGCCGAGGCCAGACCGGCCATGCCGCCGCCGACCACGATCACCGAGGGACCGCTGGGCGCGGCTGGGGCGGCAGCGGTCTTTTCCGGTGCCTTGTGTGCCTCTTTGTGCGCTTCTTTATGCGCCTTCTCGGCGGCGCCTACGCTCAGGCTGGTGGCGAATACGCCGGCTGCCAAGCAGACGGTAAAACCTGTCCAACGCGACGACATCTTTTCTAGACTCCTGGGACCGGGAAACAGCGGTGGCGCAGCATACGCGAGCGGCCTCGGAGCAACCAGACGCCGCCACGACCGGCAATCGGCCCGCGCCTTGCTCCGGTCGTGCGGCCTGACTTAGGCTTGCGCCCCCTTTTGCAGCCGGGCCAGCGCCGGGAGACCGCCATGACCAATCACGACTGGATGCGCCGCGACCTGGAGGTGCTCTGGCACCCCTGCACCCAGATGAAGGATCACGAGCAGTTGCCGGTGATCCCGATCCGTCGCGGTGAGGGCGTCTGGCTGGAGGACTTCGACGGCAACCGCTACCTGGACGCCGTCAGCTCCTGGTGGGTCAACGTCTTCGGCCACGCCAATCCGCGCATCAACGACCGCATCAAGGCCCAGGTCGACCAGCTGGAGCACGTCATCCTCGCCGGCTTCAGCCACCAGCCGGTGATCGAGCTGTCCGAGCGCCTGGTCGCCCTGACCCCGGCTGGCCTCGAGCGGGTGTTCTATGCCGACAACGGCTCCTCCTGCATCGAGGTGGCGCTGAAGATGAGCTACCACTACTGGCGCAACGTGGGGCAGCCGGAGAAGCGTCGCTTCGTCACCCTGACCAACAGCTACCACGGCGAGACGGTGGCGGCGATGTCGGTAGGTGACGTGGCGCTGTTCACCGAGACCTACCAGGGCCTGTTGCTGGATACCCTCAAGGTGCCGAGCCCGGACTGCTACCTGCGCCCCGAGGGCATGGGCTGGGAAGAGCACTCGCGGCAGATGTTCGCGCACATGGAGCGCACCCTGGCCGAGCATCACCAGAACGTCGCCGCGGTCATCGTCGAGCCGCTGATCCAGGGCGCCACCGGCATGCGCATGTACCACCCGGTCTACCTGCGCCTCCTGCGCGAGGCCTGCGACCGCTATGGTGTGCACCTGATCCACGACGAGATCGCCGTGGGCTTCGGCCGCACCGGGACGATGTTCGCCTGCGAACAGGCCGGCATCCGCCCGGATTTCCTCTGCCTGTCCAAGGCCCTCACCGGCGGCTACCTGCCGCTGGCCGCCTGCCTGACCACCGACGAGGTCTACCAGGCCTTCTACGCCGACTACGACACCCTGCGCGCCTTCCTGCATTCCCATAGCTACACCGGCAATCCGCTGGCCTGCGCCGCCGCCCTGGCGACCCTGGACATCTTTGCCGAGGACGACGTCATCGTGGCCAACCAGCCGCTGGCCCGGCGCATGGCCGAGGCCACCGCGCACCTGGTCGACCACCCCCAGGTCGGCGAGGTGCGTCAGACCGGCATGGCCCTGGCCATCGAGATGACCGCCGACAAGGCCCGCCGCACGCCCTACCCCTGGCAGGAAAGACGCGGCCTGGCCGTCTACCAGCACGCCCTCTCCCGCGGCGCCCTGTTGCGCCCACTGGGCAACGTGGTCTACTTCCTGCCGCCCTATGTGATCACCCCGGAGCAGATCGATTTCCTCGCCGAGGTGGCGACCCAGGGCATCGACCTGGCCACCCGTACCTCGGTCAGCGTCGCCCTGAGCGACCTGCACCCCAACCACCGCGATCCCGGCTGATCTGGAGCCTGCCATGCGTCTCACCCGCTGCCATCTCGACCTGCCCCTGGCCCTCGGCCGCCTGGAGCTGCCCGAAGCCCAGGCCCACTACCTGGGCCGCGTGCTGCGCCTGGCGCCGGGGGATGCCGTGCAACTCTTCGACGGTAGCGGCCGCGAATACCTCGGCCAGGTCGCCGAGGTGGGCAAGAAGACCCTGAGCGTGGAGCTCACCGAAGAACTGGCTGGCCAGCCCGATTCGCCGCTGCAGATCCACCTCGGCCAGGGCCTGTCCCGTGGCGAGCGCATGGACTGGGCGATCCAGAAGGCCACCGAACTGGGCGTGGCCGAGATCACCCCGCTGGTCAGCGAACGCTGCGAGGTGCGCCTCAAGGACGAACGCGCCGACAAGCGCCTGCAGCACTGGCGCCAGGTGGCCATCAGCGCCTGCGAGCAATGCGGGCGCTCCAGCGTGCCGCTGATCCATCCGCCGCAACTGCTGAGCGATTGGCAGGCCAGCGTGGCCGCCGACCTCAAACTAGTGCTGCACCCGGTGGCCGAACCCCTGGAAAGCCATGCCCGCCCCACCCGCCTGGCGCTGCTGATCGGCCCGGAAGGCGGCTTGAGCGATGCCGAGGTCACCGCGGCACGCGCCGCTGGCTTCCAGCCCGCACGCCTGGGGCCGCGGGTGCTGCGCACCGAGACCGCCCCGGTGGTGGCCCTGAGCGTGGCCCAGCAACTTTGGGGTGATTTCCAGACCCCGTGATCTGTACGAGCGATCGCTGCCGTGCGGCGGTCCAACCCTTCCCCAACGGATAGTTTCGGAGCCTTGGATGACCCTGCCCTCGCGTCCCTACGCCGCCTTCCTCTTCGACATGGACGGCACCCTGCTCACCAGCGTGGCCTCCGCCGAACGCGCCTGGAGCACCTGGGCTCTCGGCCACGGGCTAGACCCGGCGGCCGTCCTCGCCGTCATGCACGGCGTGCGGGCGGTGGAGACGGTAAAACGCTTCGCGCCCGCGGGGGCCGATATCGCCGCCGAGGTCCAGGCCATCACCGAGCTGGAGATCGCCGATGTCGCCGACATCCAGGAAATCCCTGGCGCCGCGGCCTTCCTCGCCGGCCTGCCAGCCGGCCGTTGGGCGCTAGTGACCTCCGCCTCGCGCCGTCTGGCCGAGGTGCGTCTCGCCGCTGCCGGCATGGCCCTGCCACCGGTGATGATCTGCGCCGAAGACGTCACCCAGGGCAAGCCCGCGCCGGATTGCTTCCAGGCGGGTGCGCGCAAGCTGGGCGTGGACATTGGCGATTGCCTGGTATTCGAGGATGCCCATGCCGGCTTCGCCGCGGCCAAGGCGGCTGGCGCCGATGCCGTGGCCATTACCGCGACCCATCGCGAGCCGCTGGACCTGGGTCTGCCGACCCTTGAGGACTATCGCGGAGTGAGCGTCACCCTGGATGAAGGTGGCAAGCTGCGCCTCACCCAGCGCGGCTAGAACACACCCGCCGCCGCGAGTCGCTCTTCCACCCCGATCAGGTCGGGGATGCGCGCCGTGCCGCCTTCGTAGGCGACGGCGCCCAATTCCAGGGCGGCCAGGGGTACTTCGGCAGCGACCAGCTCCGGAGTGATGCGCAGCGAGCGCGGGATGCTGCGGATCAGCAGGGCGAGGAACCGCACCCGGTCGCGCCCACCCAGGGCATTGAGGATGGCCACGCGGGCATGGCGGTCACCATCGAATTGCGCGGCACTGCCACTGGACAGCGCCTCGAAGCTGATCAACGGCAGCCGCAGGTCGCGCCAGGCCACCTGGCCCAGGCACCACTCGGGTTGCACCGGTAGCGGACGGATCTCGCGGCACGGCACCAGTTCGGCCACCGCGGCGTTGGGCAGCAGCAGGGTGCGATCGGCCAGGGTCAACAGCAGACCGGTCAGGTGTTCGGCGGCGGGAGTGGCGGTCGGCATGGCGATGTCCTTCAGCTGTGCTGCTCGGCCAGTCGCGCCACCAGCGCTTCGGCCAGGCCGCGGGGATCGGCGGTAAAGGTCGCAAGACCGGATTCACGCAGGCTTTCCGGCATGCTGGAGGCGACGCAGGTGCTCGCCGACTGGGTCCACAGGGTGCCGCCGCGACGGCGTACGTAGGGCGCCGAAGCGGTGCCGTCGTTACCCATGCCGCTGAAGACGATGACGCCACAGCGCGCGCCGAAATGTTGCGCCAGGTTGAGCATCATCTGGCTGATCGAGGGGGTATAGGGCTCTGGCCAGGCCCGTTCGATGATCTCGAGGCTGCCCTTGGCGCTGAAATTGAGCTCCTGCTGCGTCGGCACCACCACCACCTCGCCACAGCGTATCGGCTCCCCCGGACGCACGCCCTGGATATGCCACTGGCTGTGGCGACCCACCGCGCGCAAGAGGCTGGCGGCGAAGCCATCGCCAATGTGCTGGGCATAGAGAAAGCCTACCGGTAGCCCACCGGGCAAGGCATCGAGAAACGCCTTCACCGCGGCCGGACCGCCGATGGAAGCGGCCAGCAACCAGACTTCGGGCGCCGGATCGCCAGCGGGCAGCGGCAGGTTGGCCAGCGGCTCGGGCAGGGTCAGGCGTGGCGGGCGTGGCTGATCCTGCAGCAGGCTCTCCAACCCCGGCCCGACCGCGGCGACCGGATCGCCGATCAGCCGCTTGAGTTTGCCGATCAGGCGTTTTTCCCACTGGGTGAAGGGATCGGTGAAGCGCTCCGGCGCCTGTCCCTCACCGAACAGGATGGGCACCTCGGCCTCCTCCAGCAGGATGTCCACCAACGGCGACTCCTCCGTCTGGCTCAGGTCGATCAACCACAGATCGGTCTCTACCCCGGGCCATTCGGCCTCGTCGAAGCGCTCGGGATCGCTGTTGAGGACTACGTTATAGCCATTGTCGGCCAGCACCTGTTGCAGCACATGGCGCTGCAGCGGGCTGTCGGCCAGGATGGCGACGCGGGCGGTAGGCATCTCAGTCATGTTCCCTGACCAGTCGATGAATATGAGCCAGGAGTTCACTCTCCTGGTAAGGCTTGCCCAGGTACTCGTCCACGCCCAGGCTGAGGGCGCGTTCCCGGTGCTTTTCTCCGGTACGCGAGGTAATCATCACGATGGGCAGATTTTTCAGGCGCGCATCGTGGCGGATCAGGGTGGCGACCTCGAAGCCATCCATGCGGGGCATCTCGATGTCCAGCAGCAGGATGTCCGGTTGGCGTTCCTGGAGCTGGGCGATGGCATCCACCCCGTCCTTGGCGGTGAAGACTTCCATGCCGTGACGCTCCAGCAGGCGGCTGGTGACCTTGCGCACCGTGACCGAGTCGTCCACTACCATGACCAACGCCGGGCGGGCGGCCTGCGTGGTCGATGGCAGGTTGAGCGCCAGCCGCGGGCCCTCGTCGGCACCTTGCTGGCTGCGGATCATGGCCAGCAGGTCGAGAATCACCACCACCCGACCGTCGCCGAGCAGGGTGGCGCCGGACAGTCCCGGCACCCCGGCGAACTGCGGCCCCAGGCTCTTCACCACGATTTCGCGCGAGCCGGCCACCGCATCCACCTGCACCGCCACGGCGTATTCGGCCGAGCGCACCAGTACCACCGGCAACGGCAGGCTCTGGCCGGTCAGCTTGGGATGCTGGCCATTGCCGAGCAGGTGACCGAGGTAGCGCAGGTCGTATTGCTGGCCGCCGTATTCGAAGGCGCCGGCCCCCGGACGGTAGTAGCGTTCGAGGTCGGCGGCGGTGATGCGCACGATGCCCTCGATGGTGTTCAGTGGTACGGCGTAGAGATCCTCACCGGCATGCACCATGAGCGCCCGGTTCACCGACACGGTGAACGGCAGGCGAATGGTGAAGCGCGTCCCCTCGCCCGGCACGCTATGGATATCCATGCTGCCGCCGAGTTGCTTCACCTCCTGGTGCACCACGTCCATGCCCACACCGCGCCCGGAAATCTGGGTGACCGTCGGCGCCGTGGAGAAGCCGGACTCGAGGATGAACTGCAGCAGCTCCTGATCGGCGAGCATCGCGTCTTCCGCCATCAAGCCGCGCTCGACCGCCTTGCGGCGTACGGCGTCCAGATCGATTCCGCGACCATCGTCGGCCAGGGTCAGGATGATGTCCCCCCCTTCACGCCGCAGATCCAGGCTGATGACGCCCTCGGCCGGCTTGCCGGCGCGCTGGCGTCCGGCGGCGTCCTCGATGCCGTGGTCGATGGCGTTGCGCAACATGTGTTCCAGCGGCGGGATGATCCGCTCGAGTACCGTGCGATCCAGCTCGCCCTCGGCGTTGCCCACCCGCAGCTCGACCGGCTTGTCCAGTTCGCCGCTGACCTGGCGGACCACCCGGTGCAGTCGCGGCAGCATGCGCTCGAAAGGCACCATGCGCGTCTGCATGAGGCTTTCCTGCAACTCGGTGTTGACCCGTGCCTGTTGCAGCAGCAGCGTTTCGGCATCGCGGTTGCGCTGGCCCAGGGTGTTCTTCAGATCCAGCAGGTCGGAGGCGGACTCGAACAACGCCCGGGACAGTTGCTGCAGCTGGGAGTAGCGATCCAGCTCCAACGGATCGAAATCCTCGTAGCCAACGCGGTCGACGTCCTCGTGGTGACGACTGATGATCTGCGCCTGGGTTTCGGTATCCAGACGCCGCAGTTGGTCGCGCACCCGCTCGATGGTGGCTTCCATCTCGCCCAGGGTGCTGCCGATATCGCTCACCTGCTGCTCGACGCGACCGCGGAAGATCGACGTCTCGCCCGCCAGGTTGACCAGTTGCTCCAGCAGTGCCGCCGGGACGCGCACCAACTCCTGGGAGGCGCGCCGCTGCGTCGCCTGCTGGCGGGCCTGCTGCAGGCGCTGGACGAAGGGCAGGACGGCGGGCGGAGCGCTGGGTGGCTCCGGCGCGACCATGACCGGCGCGATCTCGGTGGTTGCGGCGGGTTCGGGTGCCGTCTCGGGCGGGGTTTCGTCGATCGACTCGGCGGCCACGCTCTCGGGCGCGGCCGCACTGGCCATGCCGGATGCCTCGTCGCCCAGGGTCTCACCTGCCGGCAGCGCGGCGATGTCATCATCCGCCTCGAGCTCGCTTGGCGTCTCGGCAACCGCTGCGGCGGCCTGACCGGGTGCCGATAGCCGGGCAACGGCCGCTTGCAGCTGATCGACGCCCTTCACCGCCAGGTCGCGAACCTGGGTACCCTCACCCACCGTCGCTGCGAGCGAACGCAGTTCGGCCAGTTGCTGCTCGAGGCCGTGGGCCTGCTCGCCCAACTCATGCAGACCCGCCAGGCGCGCCCCCCCCTTGAGGGTGTGCAGGCAACGCAACAGTTCGTCCACCGCCAGGTCGGGCGCCTTGGCCCAGCGACTCAGGGCGCCGTCCATGCTGGCCAGCAGGTCCTGGGCCTCCTCGATGAAGATCTCGAGGATTTCCGCATCCGCGTCTTCGTCGAAGACCGGAGCGGCGGGAGCAGCGGGAGTGGCCGCGACGGCTCCGCTGGCGGCGACCGGCTGCTCACGGTAATCGCGCAAGGCCTCGATCAAGTCCCCGGCGGATTCTGGCGGCAAGCCCTGGGCGAGCGCTTCGAGCTGCTCGTGCAGGCGGTCATGGCAACGATGCAGCAGGCCCCCCAGGCTCGGCCCGGGCTTGATCCGGCCGCGGGCCAGCCCCTCGTAGAAGGCTTCCAGGGCGTGGGCGAGATCGCCGATAGCATCCACTTCGGCCAGGCGTGCACCGCCTTTGAGGGTATGCAGGTCACGCAACAGGGATTCCAGCTCCAGGCTATTGCGCGGATCGGCTTCCCAGGCCCGCAGCGAGGCAGCCATGCTGTCCAGCAGATCACGGCTTTCCTCGATGTAGATGGCCAGCAGTTCGGCGTCGGGCCCATCCTCATCGGGCAGGGCCGCCACTTCAGAGGGTGGCTCCGCGGCCGGCTCCTCAGGCAGGGCGGCACTGGCTTCCTCGGCCGGGCTCGGCTCGGTCTCTTGAGGCGCCGGAAGCTGCTCCACTACAGGCGTCAGGTCTTCGGGGTGTCCGGCCCGGATGCGCTGGAGTCTGGCGATGCATTCGACACAGTCGCTGACCGGCTGGTCTGCGGCCAATTCCTCGAGTTGTTCGGCCAGGCAGGCATGGGCCTCGCGCAGTGGAGCGCTCAATTCGGCGCCACCTGCGAGACGACCGTCGAGCAGGCCTTCGTAGATGGCATCCAGCTCCCCGGCCAGCGCGGCTACCGGGGCAATCTCGGCGAGGTGGGCACCGCCCTTGAGGGTATGCAGATCCCGTTGCAGGGTGCCGAGATGGAAAGGCTGTTGCGGCTCCACCAACCAGCGTTCCAAGGCGCGGTCGGCGCTATCCAGCAGATCCAGGGCTTCTTCCAGGAAGATCAGCTGGATTTCATGATCAAAGTCTTCCGGCGCGTCCGCTGCCGGCTCCGACGCCTCTGCTGCCGGAGCGTCCTCAGCCGCATCGTGCCGCTCTACGGATTCGCGACCGGCTTCGGTTTCAGGCTCAGGCTCGGCTTCGGCTTCGGCTTCGGCTTCGGCTTCGGCTTCGGCTTCGGCTTCGGCTTCGGCTTCGGCTTCGGGATCGACGTCGAGATCGAGCGCCGGTGCCACCGGTGTGGCGGCTTCGGCGTCGAAAGAGGATTCGGGCTCCGCCTCCGCCAGCAGCGCGGTCGCCATGATGGGCAGGTCGGCGAGGATACCCACCAGCAGGGCGCGCAGCGCCTCGATCCGCTCACCATAGGGCGTGGCCCGCATGCCACCGGCCAATTGGTTGAGCATGCTGATCAGGGCTTCCTGGGCGTCTTCCGCCTCGCGGAAGAAGGCGTCATCGGCGGGCAGCGAACCGCTGGCCACGGCGGCATAGACCGCCTGCAAGGCTTCGGCGAGCTGCTCCACATCGACCAGGCCGACCCGTGCAGCGCGGTCGGCGAAGGTGTTCAGGCGATCGGCCAGCAGATCCGCACAGGCCTCGGTCGTACCGGCCAGGCGCCAGGCGCTCAGACGCTCGTCCGCCTCCAGCAACAGGTCCATCGCTGGCATGAGGAAGTCATCCAGGCGTAGCGTATCGCCACGCTCCGGCACTGGCGCCTCGGGTACCGGCAAGGCTAGATTCAGCTGCTCCAGCAAAGTCTCGCATTCGGCGATCAGTTCCGGTGCCCCGGCCAGGGATTCGGCCAGGGTGCCGTCTTCGAGGGTCGCCAGTCGCCCTTCCAACAGGGTCGCACCGCCGTCCAGCACTGCTTGCTCCGGCGCGGCGAAAGGCACATGGGCGACCTTGTACTCCCTGGCCAGCCGCTCGAGTGCCGAGGCCAGCTCGGCCACGGGCGAACTACCGGCCATGTGGGCACTGCCTTTCAAGGTATGCAATGCCCGCAGGAGATTGTCGGATACCGGTAGGCTGGTATCGGCCTCGACGTGTTCCAAATAGCGGCGAACGGTCTCGAGATGGGCCTCGGCTTCGGTCCGGAAGATATCCAGCAACTGGGTATCAGCTTCACTGACGACCTCGTCCGGGGCCTGGGCAGCATCCTCGGTCTCGGCAAGCTCCACCTCGACCAGGGGCAGCTCCGCCAGCTCGGCAACGGCGGGCACCGCACTGCTGCGCTCGGGCAGCGCTTCGTTGCGGGCCAGGGCATGGGCCGCATGGGCCAGCCAGTCCACGTCGTCACGCTGGCGCTGACGCTGCTCGGCGTACTCCGTCACCAACTCCGGCAACAGCGCACAGACATCGTCCACCACCCTTTGCACGGCGGGACTATGGGCAACACTGTGGTCCAGCCGGCGATTGAGCAGATTCTCCAGCGCCCAGGCCAGCTCGCCGATGACCAGCGCCTGCACCATGCGGCCACTGCCCTTGAGCGTATGGAAGTTGCGCCGCAATTCGGCGAGGGCGGGCCGGGCCTCGGGATCGGCGTGCCAGACGGGTAACCAATGCTCCAGCTCCGCCTGGACTTCACCGGCCTCTTCGATGAAGACCTCGCGTAGTTCTTCCTCCACCGGCTCGGCATCGGCAGGAGGCGGCAGCAGCGCAAGCGGTACCTGCGCCGCCGGCGGATTGATGGGATCGACCGAGGCGGCCAACACCTCGGCGACCGAGCCCGGCGCCGAACTCGCCGGTGCCAAGGCCTCCAGCTCGAGCCCGGCCAACAACTCTTCGGACTCTTCGCTATCCGCGTGGTGGATGACCGGCGGCTCATGGTCGAGCACCGTCGTCTCGCTCGGAAGGTCGAGGATCAATGGCTCGTCTTCGGCGCTCGCCGCCTCGCTGAGCGGGAGAGGTTCCAGCCCTTCTTCCTGGCGCTCCTCGCCATCCGCGGCAGGCGACTCGGTGAACTCCCAGGACTCTTCGCCCCCGGTCTCCGAGACGTCCGGCAAGGGCGCGTCGAGCGTACTGGACGCCGGGGGAGCAGGCTCCAGCGGCGATTCGTCCGCCGCCGTCCTGGGCGGATAGCCCAGCGCGATCAGGCTTTCGTCGGCGATGTCGAGAATCATGTCGTGGGGCGTGGAGGGATCCTCGGCCAGCCGCTCCAGGTAATACTCGACGCTGGTGATGGCATCGGCCAGGGTGTCCAGGCTTTGCCAATCCGGCACCGCCTGCTTGCCCAGCAGCTGTTCACCGATGTAGTCGTTGGCGGCCTGCACCTGAGCGGCGGCCCGCTCCAGGGGGATCATCGCCAGACCACCCCGTACCTGGGTCAGCAACAGCGGCACCGGCTCCAGATGGACATGGTTCCACTGGGAGGCGATGAATTCGATGATGGCGTCCTTGGACTGCTCCAGCCCATTGCGCGCCTCACGAATCACCACCCGGTGCAACTGATCGATATCCGTGGTGGGCAGCCGGCTTTCCTCGGCATCCCCCGCCTCGTTGCCACTGACCATGCCGGCCAGGGTGGCCTCCACATAGAGCAGCGCTCCGGCGATATCCATCAGCGCGGCATCACTGGGATCGCGGATGCCCTCGGCCAATTCGCCGACGGCCTCGTACTGCTCGAGTACCACCTTGCGCGGTTGACCGAAACCCAGCACCGCCAGGGTATCGGCGATCTGCTTGAGCGGTGCCAGCAGGCCACGCAGGGTGGCGCTCTCGCCGCGGTCGCTGCGCACGAAGAGGTCGAGGCTGTCCTTGATCTGCACCAGTTCTTCGCAGAGCGCGGTGACCACCGAACGCATGGCCTCGCGATCCGGTCCCACGATGCGCGAACGCTCGAAGCCCACCAGTTCGGCATCCGGCAGTGCCTCGTCCAGGCGATAATGGGCCTTGAGCGCGGCGATGCGCGGACTCTGTACCGGCGCCTTGGCCAGATAGAACAGCATATTCTTCAGCAGGTCCGCCGGCGCCGGCTGATTGAGCGTCACCACACCATCCGTGATGAGGCGCTTCAACTCACGATCGAGCTGTCGCAACAGGCCGCGGATCGAGCTGCTGTTGTCCAACTCGCCGGCCTTGAGCAACTCGGTCAGCCCCGCGGCCACCGGCCAGAGCGCACCAAAGGGCGAGCCGGCGCAGAGCTGGTCCAGGCGTTCGAATACCCGGGACAGATAATCCAGGTGCAGCGGGACGTCATGGTCGCGGAACAGCCCGACCTGAGCGCCTTGCAGGGCCTGGCGCAACTTGCGCAGCCGCGGCAGCCAATCCGGCGACGCCCGGTCGGCCAGCTCCGCCTCGCTCAGCGACAGCGGGGTGGCGGACAGGTCGGGCGAGAACAGGCTGGTTTCCGACAGCAGCTTTTCGCCGCGCGCCGAACGCAGGTCGTTGAGCAACGGCAGAATGGCCAGCGGCAGGTCGCGCCGGGCTTCCAGCACCCGCTCGAGATAGGGCGGCACCTGCAGGATGGCCTGCATCAGCACTTCCAGCGCCTCGTCGGTACTGGTCACGCGCTCTTCGTAGAGCGCCTGCAGCAGCAGCTCCATTTCCTCGGCCAGCAGGGCGGCGCCGTAGAACTCCACCATCTGCAGGGTGCCGTAGACCTGGTGCACGTAGGTACGGCAAAAGCCCAGGCGGCTACGATCCTGCGGGTTGTCGACGAACGCCTCGAGCGCCTTGCGGGCCTGCTGCAAGGTCTCGGCGATCTCTCCCTTGACCCACTCGAGAGCTACGTAGTCGTGTCGATCGATCATCTCGGCTCCTGTCATGCCGGGCAGTCCGCCTGGCGGGTAAAGGCCAGGACCTCGGGATGCTCGACGGGTATCAGTTGCGGATGGCTCCAATTGCTCACCTCACCGACACCCAGAACCAACAGCCCACCCGGTGCAAGCCGCTGGACCAGCTGGTTGAGCAGGTCTCGACGCAGCCAGCGGCGGAAATAAATCAGCAAGTTCTGACAAAAAATGACATTGAGCCCCTGCAGCGGAGCCTGGCTCAGCTCCAGCACATTGAGCCGGGCGAAACACAGTCGCTCGGCCAGCCGGGGGCAAATCTCGAAGGCGCCGTCTTCGCGGGCCCGGAAATAACGCTCGCGCAACGGAGCGGGCACGCCATCCAGGCGCTGTTGGCTGAAGGTGCCCTGCCGGGCCTGACGCAGGGCCTCGCTGCTGATGTCCGTACCGGTCAGCGCGAACGTCATGGGGTGCTCCTGCCGGGATAATACTTCGGCGGTGCTGATGGCCATCGAAAACGCTTCCTCTCCACTGGCACAGCCTAGACTCCACAGCGCCAGACTGCCGCCTGCGGCAGCCTGGGCGAATTCACTCACGTAGGCTTCCAACAGGGCGAACGACGGCGGGTGACGAAAGAAACGGGTCGCCTGGATGGTCAGCCGGTCGAGCAGGCGAACCCACTCGATCCGGCCGCTGACTCCGCCGCAGACGATCCGGTAGTAGCCGTCGTAGTCCGCGATCCCCAACTCGCGCATGCGCGCGGCCAGGTGGATCTGCAGGAAACTGCGCTGGCGATCGTCCAGCACCATCCCGGCGCGCGATTCGAGCAGTTCCCGCCAACGCTGGAAATCCGCATCCGGCAGCTCGGGAGCACGGCACAACGCCCAACTCGACTCCCTTCCCACATCTCCCCCTCGCCACGCACCGCTGTGGCTGATGCGCTCAGCCCAGCGGCTGCTCGTTCGGCAGATTGAAACCCGATACCGAACGCCGCATCTCGCTCGCCAGCTTGGCCAGCTCGCCGATGCTGCGCGCCGTAGCGGTGGTACCGGCCGAGGTCTGCGAGGTGATCTCCTGAATGACGTTCATGGTGCTGGAGATGTGGCTGGCGGACGAGGATTGCTGCCGGGCGGCATTGGAGATGTTCTGGATCAGGCCGGCGAGGATCTGGGACACCTTCTCGATCTCCTCCAGCGCCACCCCGGCGTCCTGCGCCAAAGCGGCACCGCGCACCACTTCCGAAGTGGTCTGCTCCATGGAGATGACCGCTTCGTTGGTATCGGTCTGGATCGCCTTGACCAGGGCCTCGATCTGCTTGGTGGCGCCCGAGGAGCGCTCGGCCAGTCGCTGCACCTCGTCGGCGACCACGGCGAAACCACGACCAGCGTCACCGGCCATGGAGGCCTGGATCGCCGCGTTGAGGGCCAGGATGTTGGTCTGGTCGGCGATGTCGTTGATCAGGCCGACGATGTCGCCGATCTCCTGGGACGACTCACCCAGGCGCTTGATCCGCTTGGCGGTGTCCTGGATCTGCTCGCGGATGTTGTCCATGCCGATGATGGTGTTGTGCACCACCTGGTTGCCCTTGTTGGCGATGGCCACGGAGCGCTCCGCCACCGCGGTGGATTCGGAGGCGTTGGTGGATACCTGGTCGATGGACACGGCCATCTCGTTGATCGCCGCGGAAGCCCCGGCGATCTCCTGGGCCTGGTGTTCCGAGGCCTCGGCCAGCACGGTCGCGGTGTCCTGGGATTCCTGGGCGGCGGCAGCCACCTGCACGGCGGTCTGGTTGATGGTTTCCACCAGTTCGCGCAGCTGGTCGATGGAGTAGTTGATGGAGTCGGCGATGGCGCCGGTGAAGTCCTCGGTCACCGTGGCCTGCACGGTGAGGTCACCGTCGGCCAGGTCGGCGATTTCATCCAGCAAACGCAGAATGGCGGTCTGGTTGCGCTGGTTCTTCTCGTCGGTCTCGGCCAGGCGCCGGCGGGTGTCGCGCACCAGGATATAGCCGATACACAGAATGGCGCCGAGGGCGATGAACACCAGCAGATAGCTGCCCACGGTGTTGATCTTGCGGCTCTGGGCCAAGGCGGCGTAGCCGGCGTTCAGCTCGGACACGGAGCCGAGCAGCGCCTGGGAGCCGGTGTAGATCTGGCCCACGGCGGAGCGGATCTGCAGCAGCTCGGGCGAGGTGGCCAGGATCTCGTCGACGTTACCGGAGACGAATTCGAACAGCTTGTTGGCCTCGTTCAGCCGCCCGACCGCCTCGGGGTCGGTGACCTTGGCGATGCCCATGGAGGCATTGCCCTCACGCATGGCCTTCAGTACCCGGCCAAACAGGCTGGCGTCGCGGCCAAAGCTGTCGGCGGCCTGTACCGCGGCCTCGTCGCCGGTGAGGATCTTGTTGATCGAGCCCAGGATACGTTCGGCGAGCAGCGATTGGCGTTGAGCGACCACTACCTGACTGGCAGGGGCGCCCCGCTCGATCAGGATGTCGACGATTTCCTCGTTCTCGACCTGTAGCTGGGGGATGGTATCGGCCAGGGCGCTGGCGAGCTGGTGCAGCGACAGCACCGTCTGCTCGCTTTTCAGCATGGTATCGACCTGGCTACGCAAGGCGCTCCATTGCCCTTCCACGGTGTCCATGCGGGCGCCGAGCAAGGCTGGCGACGGCGGCAGCCCCGTCTGCGGATCGCCGTTACGCAGGATGTTCCAGCGCCGCTCGAACTCGGCCCGGGCCACGCGCAGATCCTTGAAGGCATCGGCCTTGCCGGTCGAGGCCTCGCTGGCGCTCTTGGCGAGCTGCTGCGAAAGAATCCGCAGCTCGGTCGCCTGGGCCTGGTATTGGCTGTCGTAGCCGGCCTGGGTGCTGAGGTAGGCGAAGTTGGCGAACAGCAGCACGATCGCGACGATCAGCACCACGAACATGCCCGCGACCCACGCGTTGAGTTTCCCGGTATTGAGTTTGTTCATCAGCGGCCCCCGCCTGGACCTTGGTTCCTTTAGTTCTATCCTTGTCGGCCGACGCGCTGCTTCGTTTGAAACCAGTCCGCGCCGCCCTACCCCCATCCGTCGGTGATGGCTCCTGCCATCCCGATGCCGATCCTACCTAGGTCGAGGTGAAGCCCTGGGCCTCACGCTGCAACGTCCATGAATTCGGGATGCGCAACCAGGGCCCGCGGGCTGCACACGAGCCATGGCACGTCGCGCTGGAAGATGCCTTCCAGAAAGAATTGCAGGCCCGGCGGCACGCTGTCGTCGTGCTCGCGATAGGCCCCGATGTCGAAATGCTGCATGCCCAGGACTTCGTCAACCGCCAATCCGACGAAGAGATCGCCGTGGTCGACGATCAGGATGCGCCGTTGCTTGCGCAGCGCCTGGATCTTCACCCCCAGAAACTGGCCGAGATCGGCGATCGGCAGCAGACGACCACGCACGTTGGCCACGCCCTTGAGCCAGGGTTTCACCCCGGGCAGCGCCGTGAAACGCGGCTCCGGCAGGATTTCGCTGACTTCTCCCATGGGGATCACGAAGCGCAATTCACCCAGCCGAAAGCCGATGCCACTCCAGGTCTGCTGGTTTTCCTGCTGCGCCGGCAAGCCCGCCGCGCGCTCGCGGCAACGGAGATCGATCAGGCGCAGGAGTTCATAGGGGGTGGTGGCGTCGCTCATAGGATTCCCTGCCCATCAGGGCGCAGCCGCGGAAAACGGACGTAAGACGTCAGCCCTGCAATACGCCAGCCAGGGTGCGCAGCAAGGTATCTTCGTCGATCGGCTTGGTCAGGTAATCCTTGGCGCCCTGGCGCTTGCCCCAGACCTTGTCGGTTTCCTGGTCCTTGGTGGTGACGATGACCACCGGGATGTGGCTGGTCTCGGCATCCTTGGTCAACTGACGGGTGGCCTGGAAGCCGTTGAGACCCGGCATGACGATATCCATCAGCACCGCATCCGGTTTCTCCTGCCGCGCCAGGGCGACGCCATCCGCGCCGTTCTCGGCCTTGAGCACCTGATGACCATGCTTTTCGAGCATGGCGGTGAGCTTGTACATCTCGGTGGGAGAGTCGTCGACGATCAGAATTCGAGCCATGAAAATTTCCTACTAGATTGAATCACCCGTCCCAGGGCACTCAGGACGCTTGTTCGAGCGGTGTGAAGCTGGGGACGTGGGTCTTGATCGCACCGATCAGCTCTTCTTTGCTGAAGGGTTTGGTGAGGTACTGGTCAGAGCCGACGATGCGACCCTTGGCCTTGTCGAAGAGGCCGTCACGCGATGACAGCATGATGACGGGTGTCGCGCGGAAGGCGCTGTTGTTCTTGATCAGCGCGCAGGTCTGATAGCCATCCAGTCGCGGCATCATGATGTCCACGAAGATGATGTGCGGATGACTGTCGGCGATCTTGGCGAGGGCATCGAAGCCATCGATGGCGGTGATGACCTCGCAGCCAACTTTCTTGAGCAAGGTCTCGGCAGTGCGACGAATCGTCTTCGAATCGTCAATCACCATGACCTTGAGCCCTTCCGAATACTGTTCCATGTTCAAGCTACCGGCTCATCGTCGATGAAACGTGAATAATGTCGATCAGAGGGCACCGTGGCGGCGCCTCTTTGTAGCACACAATACCGTGACCTACCACGCAGATCCCCTGGTCGCGGACCATCGGCCCGCCGCCTGCGACGATCGCGCAAGCATTGGCACTCAAGGGGATCCAGGGGCTATCCTGGCGCCTTGCCCACGTATAGCCGAGGTCTAGCGCCAATGAGTATCCGCCTGGGGATCGTCATGGATCCCATCGAACGCATCTCCTACAAGAAGGATAGCTCCATGGCCATGCTGTGGGCGGCCAAGGCGCGCGGCTGGACACTGCATTACTTCGAAATGCAGGACTTGTACCAAGTCGATGGCGAAGCCCGTGGTAGAGGTCGGCAACTGGACGTATTCCAGGATCCGGAGCGCTGGTTCGCCTTCGGTGAGAGCGTCGATCTGCCGCTGCGCGAACTGGACGTGATCCTGATGCGCAAGGATCCGCCCTTCGACAACGAATTCGTCTACGCCACCTACCTGCTGGAGCAGGCCGAGCGGGGTGGCACCCTGGTGGTCAACCGTCCCGCCAGCCTGCGCGACTGCAACGAGAAGTTCTTCGCCACCCTGTTCCCCGAACTCGCCCCGCCGACGCTGGTGAGTCGTCGCGCCGACATCATTCGCGAATTCGCCCGCGAGCACGGCGACGTCATCCTCAAGCCGCTCGACGGCATGGGCGGCAGCTCGGTGTTCCGTCATCGCGAAGGCGACCCCAATCTCTCGGTCATCCTGGAAACCCTGACGGCCCACGGCACCCAGCAGATCATCGCCCAGCGTTACCTGCCGGGCATCAAGGACGGCGACAAGCGCATCCTGATGGTCGATGGCGAGCCGGTGGAATATTGCCTGGCACGGATTCCGGCGCAGGGCGAGACGCGCGGCAACCTGGCCGCCGGTGGACGGGGCGTGGCCCAGCCGCTGTCGGCGCGGGATCGCGAGATCGCGGCCACGGTGGGTCCGGAGCTGCGCAAGCGTGGCCTGCTGTTCGTTGGCCTCGACGTGATCGGCGAGCACCTGACCGAGATCAACGTCACCAGCCCGACCTGCATCCGCGAGATCGATGCGGCCTACGACACCCGGATCGCCGAGCGGCTGATGGAGGTGATCGCGCAGAAACGCGCGAGCTGAAGCGGCCGGCCGTGCCGCCCCGGGCGGCATGGACAATCGCTGACACAATCCGCAGACTGACGCCAGCCCCGCCGCGCGTCCTCTGCCCTTGTCGACCCAGTCAATGCCCAGTCCCGCCCCCTCTCGCAACGCCCAGGTTCGCTCCGCCGACCGCCTGGGCTTCACGCTGCTCATCGCGACGCTCCTGCACGTCGTGCTGATCCTGGGGGTCGGCTTTGCGCTGCCCGAACCCACCCAGATCAGCCGCACCCTGGAAGTGACACTGGCCAGCTTCAAGAGCGATGAAGCCCCTAAGCAGGCGGATTTCCTGGCCCAGGAAAACCAACAGGGCAGCGGCACCCTGGACAAGGCGGCCGCGCCGAGCACGCCGGTGCAGGCGCCGTTCCACGACAGCGAGATCCGTGATGCCGCGCCGCCCGCCCGCCAGGCCGCCACGGATCGGCCCCAGGCGCCCAAGGCGGCGGTGACCACCCGCGCCGCGCGCCCGACCAAGGCCGAGCCCAGCCGCGAGACGCCCCAGCAAGAGCAGCGCGATGCCCCGAGCCCCGAGGCCGACAGCCAGGCCGCCGAACTCGCCAGCCTCGAAGCCCAGCTCGCCGAAGAGCGCCAGCAGTACGCCAAGCGCCCGAAGATCTGGCGGATCAATGCCGCCTCGACACAAAAGGACAAGGGCGCCCGCTACAAGGAAGAATGGCGGCGCAAGATCGAGCGGATCGGCAATCTCAACTATCCCGAGCAGGCCAAGCGTGATCGCCTTTATGGCAGCCTGCGGCTGCTGGTGGCGATCAACAAGGATGGTTCGCTCTACGAGGTGCAGGTGCTGGAGTCCTCGGGGCGCCCAGTACTGGACCAGGCCGCCCTGCGCATCGTCCGCTTGGCAGCGCCCTTCGCGCCCTTCAGTGGCGATCTCGCCGACATCGACCGGCTGGAGATCATCCGCACCTGGCGCTTCGAGCGCGGCGACCGCCTGTCCAGTCAATAGCCACGCACGTCGTTGCACTTGAAGCCGGGCCACGCAACCGGGAAACTTGCCGGTCATGAAGCCGACCCCCAGCACCACCCTACAGCACCAACTCCTGATCGCCATGCCGCAGATGGACGATCCCCATTTCGCCGAGACGGTGATCTACCTGGTCGACCACGGTCCCGACGGTGCCATGGGCCTGGTGATCAATCGCCCCAACGGCCTGCACCTCGACGATCTGCTCGAGCAGCTGCGGCCCGAGGTGCCCGCCACCCTGGAAGATACCCAGGTCGTCCTCTATGCCGGTGGTCCGGTGCAGACCGACCGCGGCTTCGTGCTGCACGACGTCGGACCGACCTTCCAAAACACCCTGGAGCTCGAAGAGCTGAGCCTGACCACCTCGCCAGACGTACTGTTCGCCATCTCCGATGGCAGCGGCCCCGCACGCCACCTGATCACCCTGGGCTACAGCGGCTGGGGACCCGGTCAGTTGGAAGAAGAGCTGGCCGCCAATCTCTGGCTCACCACTCCGGCGACCACCGCCCTGCTGTTCGAGACACCGACCGAGCAGCGCCTGGGTGGTGCCGCCGCCCTGCTGGGCATCGACCTGCGCCTGCTCTCGCGCCAGGCGGGCCACGCATGAGCGCGCCCACGGGGCTCTACCTGGGTTTCGATTACGGCACCCGGCAGATCGGCGTCGCCGTCGGCCAGGCCGTCACCGGCCAGGCCCGCGAACTGCTGACCCTCAAGGCGCAGAACGGCGTGCCGGACTGGCAGCAGATCCAGCGCTTGCTGGACGAATGGCGCCCGACGGCGCTGGTGGTCGGCCTGCCCTTGAACATGGACGGCACCCCCAGCGAAATGAGCGAACGGGCCGAGCGCTTCGCCCGCCGCCTGCATGGCCGCTATGCGCTGCCCGTGCATACCCATGACGAACGCCTCACCACCTATGCCGCCAAAGGCGAACGCCTGCAGGGCGGCCAACGCGACGGCTATCGCGAGCGTCCGGTGGATGCCCTCGCGGCCGCCCTCCTGCTGGAAGGCTGGCTGACCCAACAACTGGAACGGGCCGCGCGCCCGCAATCGGAGTAGCCATGCACCTGCCCTCTCCCGCCGAGCTCCTGCCGCGGCTGGCCGCGGACCTGCGCCTGTCGCTGGATCGTCGCGGCATCACCGATCCCAGCTTCATCGGCATCCATACCGGCGGCCTGTGGGTCGCCGAGGCCCTCTTGGCCGAACTCGGCCTGGATACCCCGCTGGGTAGCCTGGACGTGTCCTTCTACCGCGACGACTTCACCCAGAAGGGCCTGCACCCCCAGGTACGCCCCTCGGCGCTGCCCTTCGAGATCGATGGCCGGCACCTGGTGCTGGTGGACGACGTGCTGATGAGCGGGCGCACCGTGCGCGCGGCGCTCAACGAACTCTTCGACTATGGCCGTCCCGCCAGTGTGACCCTGGTCTGCCTGCTCGACGTCAATGCCCGCGAATTGCCGATCCAGCCCGACGTGGTGGGCGCCACCCTGACCCTCGCCCCCACCCAACGCGTCAAGCTGACCGGCCCCGCTCCGCTCGCCCTCGAATACCGCGACGTCCCCGCCGCCTGACCTGGATTCGCTGCCATGACCGACGCTACGCGTTCGCTGCAACTCAACGCTCAGGGCCAATTGCGCCATTTCCTGTCACTCGATGACCTGCCCGCCGAACTCTTGACCGAACTGCTCGATACCGCCGACTCCTTCCTCGAAGTCGGTGCCCGGGCGGTGAAGAAGGTGCCGCTGCTGCGCGGCAAGACGGTGTGCAACGTCTTCTTCGAGAACTCGACCCGTACCCGTACCACCTTCGAACTGGCCGCCAAGCGGCTGTCGGCGGACGTCATCACCCTCAACGTCTCCACCTCCTCCACCAGCAAGGGCGAGACGCTGTTCGACACCCTGCGCAACCTGGAGGCCATGGCCGCCGACATGTTCGTGGTGCGCCACGCCGACTCCGGCGCCGCCCATTTCATCGCCGAGCACGTCTGCCCCGACGTCGCCATCATCAACGGTGGCGACGGGCGCCATGCCCACCCCACCCAGGGCATGCTCGACATGCTGACCATCCGCCGGCACAAGGGCGACTTCGCCAACCTGTCGGTGGCCATCGTCGGCGACATCCTGCACTCGCGGGTCGCCCGTTCCGACATGCTGGCGCTGCGCACCCTGGGCTGCCGCGACATCCGCGTCATCGCCCCGCGTACCCTGCTGCCGGTCGGCCTCGAAGAACTCTATGGCGTACGCACCTACACCGATCTGGCCGACGGCCTGGAAGGCGTCGACGTGGTGATCATGCTGCGCCTGCAGCGCGAGCGCATGCAGGGTGGCCTCTTGCCCAGCGAGGGCGAGTACTACCGGCTGTTCGGCCTGACCCGCCAGCGCCTGGCGCGGGCGCGGCCGGACGCCATCGTCATGCACCCCGGCCCGATCAACCGTGGCGTGGAGATCGAGTCCGCGGTCGCCGACGGCGAGCAATCGGTCATCTTGAACCAGGTCACCTACGGCATCGCGGTCCGCATGGCGGTGCTGTCGATGGCCATGAGCGGGCAGACGGCCCAGCGTCAGCTACAGGAGAATGCGCAGTGAGCCTGAGCATCCGCAATGCCCGGGTGATCGACCCGGCCACCGGCCTCGATCAGGTCAGCGACGTCCATATCGACGAGGGCCGCATCCTGGCGCTCGGTGAGGCACCCAAGAACTTCCAGGCCGCCGAGCAGCTGGACGCCCGCGGCCTGATCCTGGCCCCGGGCCTGGTCGATCTGGACGTCGCCCTGTGCGAACCGGGCCTGACCCGCAAGGGCAACGTCGACAGCGAAACCCGCGCTGCCGCGGCCGGTGGCGTCACCAGCCTGTGTTGCCCGCCGACCACCCGCCCGGTGCTGGATACCACGGCGGTGGCCGAGCTCATCCTCGACCGTGCCCGTACCGCCGATCATGTCCGGGTCCATCCCATCGGCGCCCTGACCAAGGGCCTGGGCGGCGAGCAGCTGTCCGAACTGATGGCGCTGCGTGACGCCGGCTGCGTCGCCTTCACCAATGGCCTACAGCCGTTCGAGAATCTGCGGGTGCAACGCCGGGCCCTGGAATACGCGGCGACCTTCGACCTGACCGTGGTCTTCACCGCGCTGGACGCCGAGCTGGCCGAGGGCGGCCTGGCCCACGAGGGTCCTACCGCCAGCTTCCTCGGCCTCACCGGCATCCCGGAGACCGCCGAGACCATCGCTCTGTCCCGCGACCTGCTGCTGGTGGAACAGAGCGGCGTACGGGCCCACTTCGCTCAGCTGACCAGTGCCCGCGCCGTGGAGATGATCGCCGCTGCCCAGGCCCGTGGCCTGCCGGTGACCGCCGACGTGGCGCTCTACCAGCTGCTGCTCACCGACGAGGCGCTGCAGGGCTTTTCCAGCCTCTATCACGTCAAGCCGCCGCTACGCACCGCACGCGACCGCGATGCCCTGCGCGAAGGGGTGCGCGACGGCGTGATCGGCGCCATCTCCAGCCATCACCAGCCCCACGAGGCGGACGCCAAGCTGGCGCCCTTCGCCGCCACCGAGCCGGGCATCAGCAGCGTTGAATTGCTGCTGCCGCTGGCCCTGAGCCTAGTGGCCGACGGCCTGCTGGACCTGCCGACCCTGCTGGCGCGCCTGACCACCGGTCCGGCGCGCGCGCTGCGCTTGCCCTTCGGGCGCCTGGCCAAGGGCCAGCCAGCCGACCTGGTGCTGTTCTCCCAGGAGGCGACCAGGCAGGCAGACACGCCGTGGCTCTCGCGCGGACGCAATTGCCCCTTCCAAGGCCTGACGCTACCGGGGCGCGTCGAGCGCACCCTGGTGGGCGGTCGCGCGACCTACCGGCGCGATGCATGAAAAAAGGGGCTCCACGGAGCCCCTTCTGCTTTTGCCGAACAGTCTGCTCTAGCGCACCAGCCGCCGCCGATTCTCTTCGGAGATCTGCGAGTTCAGCGTCCAGAAGTCATAGAGCACACCTAGCAGGAAGAAACCCGCCGTAAAGAAATAGAGGACCGCGGTGATCCACTTGCCCAAGTACAGCCGATGGGCACCGAAGACGCCGAGGAAGGTCAGCAGAATCCAGCCCAGGCTGTAGTTGATCGATCCTGCCTGGAAGCGCAGGTCCGCTTCGCGATCCATGGCCGGGATCAGGAAGAGGTCGATCAGCCAGCCGATGCCCAGCAGGCCGAAGGTGCAGAACCAAAGGGTGCCGGTGACCGGCTTGCCATAGTAGAAGCGATGAGCGCCGAGAAAACCGAAGATCCACAACAGATAGCCCATGACCTTGCTGTGGGTGTCCTGATACTGCATGCCTGAGACCTCATCGGGAATGAAAAAGACCGCTTACCTACACCCTTACCTTCACCGTGAGTTTATGTCGAGAACTGGATGAATGCCCAGGGAGTCTCACTGGTTGGCGCTCTAGGGACCTCACTTTCCGCTAAAAATTACATAATTTCTTGATGAGAGGTGCACAAAATATCCACAGGGTTGGTATAGAATCCTTCGCTTCGATCTTCAGACACCCCTACGACAATGCGTCTATTTCTCCTGACATGGCTCTCTGCCTGTCTTGCGCTGCCAGTGGCCGCGCAAGCGAAAGAGAACTCTGCAGCGCGCACTGCCGCTCCGGTCCATAAGGTCGCAGCACGGCATGTTACCGCCGCTCCACATCACAAGCTTGCAGCCCGGCACGTCGCCGTCGCTACAACTCACAAGACCGCAGCCCGGCATGGCGCCGCTGCGGACAGCCCCACCCAGGCCGCCTCCAATGCTCGCGCCAAGCGCGCGGCGCGGGCCACCAGCGCTCTGCACCGTAAGCAGGCCACCGCCCAGGCGGCAACGCGCAATGTTGGCGCTCAAGTCGCCACCCGCGCTCTGGACCTGATAGGTACGCCCTACCGCTATGGCGGTAACAGCCCGAAGAACGGTTTGGATTGCAGCGGCCTGGTCAACTACGTCTATCGTGACGTGCACAACGTCAAGCTGCCGCGGACCTCGCGTGAGCTGGCTCAGCTCAAGGGCCCCAAGGTCGCCCGCCACGATCTCAAGGCCGGTGACCTGGTGTTTTTCAAGACCGGTCAGCGCAGCGGTATCGACCACGTCGCCATCTACCTGGGCAACGATAGATTCGTTCACGCCCCGCGCAGTGGCGAGAGCGTCCGCGTCGACCATCTGAGCGAGCCCTACTGGACCAAGAGGTTCGCCTCGGCCAAGCGGGTGCTGCCGCAACCCACTACCCTGGCCGCGGAAAGCGCTGCCATCGCCGACAAGCCGCGTACCAAGCGTACCCGCAAGTCCTGACCCTCCCCTTCGCTCCGCCGGGCCCGCTACCGCCCGGCGGAGTGTCGCTCCACTCGGCGCCGCCCAGCGCAAAGCCATTGAACGACGCTCCGCTTCCTGGATACTGTATGCAATCACAGTCCAGGAGATCTCGATGGAGCTCGCCGACAAGCTGATCATTCTCGCCGATGCCGCCAAGTACGACGTGTCCTGCGCCAGCAGCGGCGCGCCCAAACGCAGCTCGAAAGGCAAGGACGGCCTGGGCTCGACCGATGGCATGGGCATTTGCCACAGCTTCACCCCCGATGGCCGCTGCGTGGCGCTGCTCAAGGTGCTGCTGACCAACTTCTGCCAGTACGACTGCCAGTACTGCGTCAATCGCCGCAGCAGCAACGTGCCGCGGGCGCGCTTCACGCCCGAGGAAGTGGTGCAGCTGACCCTCGACTTCTACCGCCGCAACGTCATCAGCGGGCTGTTTCTCAGCTCCGGCATCATCCGCTCCTCCAACTACACCATGGAGCAGATGACCCGGGTGGCCCAGCTGTTGCGTGAACAGCACCAGTTCCGCGGCTACATCCACCTCAAGACCATTCCCGACGCCGATCCCGAGATCATCGCCCAGGCCGGTCTCTATGCCGATCGCCTGTCGGTGAACATCGAGCTGCCCACCGAGAGCAGCCTGGTCAAGCTGGCGCCGGAAAAGAACGGCAGCAGCATCCGCAAGACCATGGGCAACATCCGCCTGGGCCTGGAAGAGGCCGAGGCCGAAGCCAAGGCACCGCGCTTCGCCCCGGCCGGGCAGAGCACCCAGATGATCGTCGGCGCCGACGCTACCGACGACCGCACCATCCTCGATACCGCCCAGACGCTCTATGGCGCCTATCGCCTGAAGCGGGTCTATTACTCGGCCTTCAGCCCCATCCCGGAAAGCCCAGGCACCGTACCGCTGCAACCACCGCCGCTGCTGCGCGAGCACCGGCTGTACCAGGCCGACTTCCTCATGCGCGGCTATGGCTTCCAGGCGGCGGAACTCCCCACCGAAGACGGCCAGCTGCCGCTGGACGTGGACCCGAAGCTCGCCTGGGCGCTGCACAATCGCGCCATCTTCCCGCTGGACCTCAATCGCGCCGATCAGGCGCTGATCGCCCGCGTTCCGGGGATCGGTGTGCTCTCGGCCAGGCGGCTGGTGGAGCTGCGGCGCGAGCGGCGCATCCGCTATGCCGATCTGATCCGTCTGAAATGCAGCGTCGAGAAGGCGCGGCCCTTCATCATCACCCAGGACTACCGCCCGCAACCGCGACTGGCGGAATCCCTCGACCTGCGGCGGCAGCTAGCCGAACCGCCTGCCCAACTCGCCCTGCTCTAGATGCACAAGGTCAGTTTCGACGGCACCTTCGCCGGCTGGCGCCAGGAGGCGCGCCGGCTGCTCCAGGCCGGCATCGCCCCGGCCCAGGTGAGCTGGCAGGAGAGTCGCGGACTGGGTGACCTCTTCGATGAGCCGGCCGAAGCCGTGGCGTCGCCACCCAGCGGCGCCGTGCGCATCCCGCCGCAACTGGCCGAAGCCTTGACCTACGCCGCCTGTTTCCGCAGTGATGACCGCTGGGCCCTGCTCTACCAAGTGCTCTGGCGGGTCGCCCGGGGCGAGCGGGCGGCGATGCTGGCCGGCGACGAGGACGGCAGCGAATTGCAACGCCGGGTCAAGGCGATCCGCCGGGAGATCCATCATGTACACGCCTTCCTCCGATTTCGTCCGCGTGCGGAAAGCGCCGGCCCGCCGGCCTGGGTGGCCTGGCACCAGCCGGCCCACGATGTGCTGGCCCTGGCGGCGCCGCACTTCTGCGACCGCATGGGCAACAGCAGTTGGCTGATCGCCACGCCCGAAGCCGCCGCGCTCTGGGACGGCCAGGCGCTCAATATCGTGCAGCCCTGCCCCGCCGACCTGCAGCAGCTGGCACGCCAGACGCCGGAGGATGACGACCGTAACGCCGGCGACGAACTCTGGCGCGCCTACTATCGCAGCACCTTCAATCCGGCCCGGGCCAATCCGCGCACCCTGAGAGGCAACATGCCGGCACGCTTCTGGAAGGACCTGCCGGAAGGCCCGCTGATCCCAGCGCTGCTCAGCGAGGCCCGCGCCGGTGCCCAGCGCCTGGCCCAGGCCGAAGCCGTCGGTCGGCAGAGCGGTCGCGAGGTGCTGATCGCCGCCGAACGCGCCCAGCCGGAGCGACCGCTGCCCACTACCCTCGACGAGTGCCGGCGCTGCGACCTCTGGGAAAAAGCCACCCAGCCGGTGGCCGGCGAAGGCCCGCGTACGGCGCGCATTCTGCTATTGGGCGAGCAGCCCGGTGACCAGGAAGACCTGTCCGGCCGCCCCTTCGTCGGTCCGGCCGGGCAGGTGTTGATGGCGGCACTCGCCGAGGCGGGACTCGACCGGGGCGAGGTATTCCTCACCAATGCGGTCAAGCACTTCAAATGGATTCCCCAGGGGCTCAGACGCAAGCACGTCACCCCCGGACCGGAAATCGCGCCCTGTCGCTACTGGCTGGAGCAGGAATTGCGCGATATCCAGCCGACCGTGGTGGTCGCGCTCGGCTCGACGGCGTTGGAAGCTCTGCTCCGGCGCAAGCCAAGAGGCCTCGCGCAATTCATGGGCCGGCCGCTGCGCCTGGACGAGCGCTGGATCATCGCCACCTATCACCCCTCCTACATCCTGCGTACCCCGGATGCCCGGCAGCAGGAACAGGCCCGCCAGGCCCTGGTTGCCGCCTTGCGCGAGGCCAAAGCCCTGGCGGCCGACAGCGACTAGCGAAAGCGCTTGGGGGTATCGTCGCCCATGTCCACCGTCAGCGTACGGGTAACCTGGTTGAGGTGATCGGCATCCGTCTCCGAGCCGAGCTTGATCATCAGCCGCAGGTCGTTGGCGGAATCGGCATGGGCCAGAGCGGCCTCATAGCTGATCTCGCCTTCGCTATAGAGGCCATAGAGCGACTGGTCGAAGGTCTGCATCCCCAGCTCGACGGACTTCTTCATCAGGGCCTTGAGTTCGTGCACCTCGCCCTTGCGGATCAGGTCGGCGGCCAGCGGGGTGTTGAGCAGCACCTCGATCACCGCGCGGCGGCCCTGGCCATCGGTGGTGGGTACCAGTTGCTGGGCGACGATGCCCTTGAGATTGAGCGAGAGGTCCATCCAGATCTGGCTGTGCCGATCCGCCGGGAAAAAGTGGATGATGCGATCCAGCGCCTGGTTGGCGTTGTTGGCGTGCAGGGTAGCCAGGCACAGGTGGCCGGTCTCGGCGAAGGCCAGCGCGTGCTCCATGGTATCGCGGCTGCGGATCTCACCAATCATGATGACGTCCGGCGCCTGGCGCAGGGTGTTCTTCAGCGCCACCTCGAAGGATTCGGTGTCGATACCCACCTCGCGCTGGGTGACGATGCAGCCCTGGTGTTGGTGGATGTACTCGATGGGGTCCTCGATGGAGATGATGTGACCCGCCGAGTTCTTGTTGCGATGGCCGATCATGGCGGCCAGCGAGGTGGACTTGCCGGTGCCGGTGGCGCCGACGAAGATCACCAGGCCGCGCTTGGTCATGGCCAGCTTCTTGATGATCTCCGGCAGCCGCAACTGCTCGACGGTGGGAATGTTGACCTCGATGCGGCGTAGCACCATGCCTACCTGGTTGCGCTGGTAGAAGGCGCTGACCCGGAAGCGGCCGATGCCACGCGCGCTGATGGCGAAGTTACACTCGCGCTTCTGCTGGAATTCCTGGCGCTGCTCCTCGTTCATCACCCCGAGCACCAGGGCTCGGCACTGGTCCGGCGAAAGCGAGTCCTTGGTGACCGGCATCATGCGGCCGTTGATCTTCATCGAAGGCGGCACACCGGTGGTGATGAAGAGGTCGGAGGCCCCCTTGTCCACCATCAGTTGCAGGAATCTGTCGAACTCCATCAGAAATTCTCCGGCGTCTTGGCCTTCTCGCGCGCCGCGTCGCGGCTGATCAGCCCCTTGGACAGCAGCGCCTTGAGGCACATGTCCAGGGTCTGCATGCCCAGGCCACCACCGGTCTGGATCGCCGAATACATCTGCGCCACCTTGTCCTCGCGGATCAGGTTACGGATGGCCGGGGTGCCGATCATGATCTCGTGGGCCGCCACCCGGCCGCCACCGACCTTCTTGAGCAGGGTCTGGGAGACCACCGCCTGCAGGGATTCCGACAACATGGAACGCACCATGGCTTTCTCTTCCGCCGGAAAGACGTCCACCACCCGATCGATGGTCTTGGCCGCCGAGGTGGTGTGCAGGGTGCCGAATACCAGGTGCCCGGTCTCGGCCGCGGTCAGTGCCAGGCGGATGGTCTCCAGGTCACGCAGTTCGCCCACCAGGATGATGTCCGGGTCTTCACGTAGCGCCGAGCGCAGGGCTTCGGAAAAGCCCAGGGTGTCGCGGTGTACCTCGCGCTGGTTGACCAGGCACTTCTTGGATTCGTGGACGAATTCGATGGGGTCTTCGATGGTGAGGATGTGGTGGTACTTGGTGTTATTGAGGTAGTCGAGCATGGCCGCCAGGGTGGTGGACTTGCCCGAGCCAGTCGGCCCGGTCACCAGCACCAGGCCGCGGGGCACGTCGGTGATCTTGCGGAACACCTCGCCCATGCCCAGTTCCTCCATGCTCAGCACCTTGGAGGGAATGGTCCGGAATACCGCGCCAGCGCCGCGGTTCTGGTTGAAGGCGTTGACCCGGAAGCGCGCCACACCGGGCACCTCGAAGGAGAAGTCGGTCTCCAGGAATTCCTCGAAGTCCTTGCGCTGCTTGTCGTTCATGATGTCGTAGATCAGCGCGTGCACCTGCTTGTGCTCGAAGGCCGGCAGGTTGATGCGGCGCACGTCGCCATCGACGCGGATCATCGGCGGCAGGCCGGCGGAGAGGTGCAGGTCGGAGGCGCCTTGCCGCGCGGAAAAGGCCAGCAATTCGGTGATATCCATGGGACTCCCAGATGTCGAGCAAGCAGGTAGAATGCCGCGCAGCATTGGCGGTCTGACCTGGTCACCGCCACTTATTCATCCGGTACGCCAAGGCCTGCCGGATGCGCCGACGCAAGCAGGGGCTGAATGTCCACGATAGCCGAGAATAGCGCAACCGTACTCGAACGCATCGCCGCCGCCAGCCGGACGGCAGGCCGCGATCCCGCGACTGTCGGCCTCCTGGCCGTGAGCAAGACCAAGCCCGCCGCGGCCTTGCGCGAAGCGGCCGCCGCCGGGCTGCGCGACTTCGGCGAGAACTATCTACAAGAGGCGCTGGACAAGCAGACGGAACTGACCGACCTGCCGCTGGTGTGGCATTTCATCGGCCCCATCCAGTCCAACAAGACCCGCGCCATCGCCAGCCATTTCGACTGGGTGCACTCGGTGGATCGCCTGAAGATCGCCCAGCGCCTGGCCGAACAGCGCCCGCCCGAGCGCGGCCCGTTGAACATCTGCCTGCAGGTCAACGTCAGTGGCGAGGCCAGCAAGTCCGGCTGCCACCCCGACGAGTTACCGGCCTTGGCCACCCTCGTGAGCCAGTTGCCCAACCTGCGCCTGCGCGGCCTGATGGCCATTCCCGAACCCACCGACGACCCGGCCAGCCAGCGCGCCGCCTTCGCCCGGCTACGGACCTTGAGCGAAGCGCTGAACCTGGACCTGGACACCCTGTCCATGGGCATGAGCCAGGACCTGGAAGCCGCCATCGCCGAGGGCGCCACCTGGGTGCGCATCGGTACCGCTCTCTTCGGCGCCCGCGACTATGGCGCCGCCGCCTCTTCAACCTAGGAAGTCTCGATGAACGATACCCGCATCGCCTTCATCGGTGCCGGCAACATGGCCGGCGCCATCATCGGCGGGCTGCTCGCCCAGGGCGTACCGGCCCAGCAGCTCAGCGCCAGCAATCGCAATCCGGCCAAGCGCGAGGCGCTGGCCCAGGCGCATGGCATCCGGGTCGAAGCCAGCAATGTCGCCGTCCTGGATAACGCCGACGTGGTGGTGCTGGGCGTGAAGCCCCAGGTGATGGGCGAAGTCTGCCAGGAACTGGCGCCGCACCTGCGTCCGGACCAGCTGATCGTCTCGGTCGCTGCCGGCATCACCTGCGCCAGCCTGACGCGCTGGCTGGGGGAGCGCCCCCTGGTGCGCTGCATGCCCAACGTGCCCTCGCAACTGCGCCTGGGTGCCAGCGGCCTGTTCGCCAACGCGCAGGTCAACGACCAACAGCGCGCCCGGGCCCAGGAGATCCTCGCCGCGGTCGGCCTGGCGCTCTGGGTCGACGAAGAACGGCAGCTGGATGCGGTCACCGCTGTCTCCGGCAGCGGTCCGGCCTATTTCTTCCTGCTGATGGAAGCCATGACCCAGGCCGGCATCAAGCTGGGCCTGCCGGCCGAAGTCGCCGAGCAACTGACCCTGCACACCGCCCGCGGCGCCGCCGCCATGGCCTGCCAGGGCGATCGCACCCCCGAACAACTGCGCCGCTCGGTGATGTCCCCCAAGGGCACCACCGAGCGCGCCATCGAAACCTTCCAAGCCGGGGCCTTCGAGGATCTGGTCGAGGAAGCCCTCACTGCCGCAGCCGACCGGGCTGCGGAACTGGCCCAGTTGCCGGATCGATAAGGAGTATCCATGTCCGCTCTCGCGCAAGCTCTCGTCTACGTCATCCAGACCCTCGGCAGCCTCTACCTGCTGATCATCCTGCTGCGCTTCATCCTGCAGCTGGTCCGCGCCGACTTCTACAACCCGCTCTCGCAATTCACCGTGCGTGCCACCCAGCCGCTGCTCAAGCCTCTGCGGCGCATCATCCCCGGCTTCGGCGGTGTGGATCTGGCCTCTCTGGTGCTGGCGATCCTGGTCCAATTGGCGCTGATGATGGTCGTGGTGGTGCTGCTCGGCGCCAGCATCGCCGGCCTGTTCCCTGCTCTGCTGATCTGGGCCCTGCTGGGCGTGGCCTCGCTGCTGCTGAAGGTGTTCTTCTTCGCCCTCATCATCAGCGTCATCCTCTCCTGGGTCGCCCCCCAGAGCCACAACCCCGCCGCCGAGCTGGTCAACCAGATCTGCGAGCCGCTGCTGGCGCCGTTCCGCCGCCTCTTGCCCAGCCTCGGTGGCCTGGATCTGTCGCCGATCTTCGCCTTCATCGTGATCAATCTGCTGGATCGCTTCGTCATCGGCCAACTGGCCGCGGCCACCGGCATGCCGCAGATTCTCGCGCCCTTCCTCTGATGTCCGACCATTAGCACCACTCGCCCCTTAGTCACGACCGCCCGCCGCGCCGTGACCGAGGTGGCATTGACCTCCTCTGGATGCTGGGGCACCGTCCTGCCTTTAGCTGTTCAGGTCAAGGAAGTCCATCTATGGAACGCCTGTTCCGCCACGTCGATGCCTATGCCGCGTGGAAAGCCGAGCTCGATACCCAATTGGGCCGCTACCGCGACTGGTTGCAGCGTAACCGTCTAGCCTCCCCAGCCCTGGACGCCGCCCTGGCCAGTTGCCAGAGCGAGTTGCAGGCCGACGGCATCACCCTGGCCTTCGCCGGCGAGTTCTCCCGTGGCAAGACCGAGCTGATCAACGCCCTCTTCTTCGCCGACTACGGCCAGCGCATGCTGCCGTCCCAGGCCGGGCGCACCACCATGTGCCCCACCGAGATCTTCTTCGACACCCAGGCCGACGGCCCCTACCTGCAGTTGCTGCCCATCGACAGCCGCCTGGACGACCGCAGCCTGGTCGCCTGGCGTAAGACACCGGAGGCCTGGCAACGCCTGCCCCTGGATGAACGGCAACCGGACGCCATGGCCGCGCTGCTGGCCAAGGTCACCGAAACCCGCGACGTCGAGCCGGCTTTCGCCGCGCAACTGGGCTTCGATCCCGCGCAGCTGGAGCAGACCGGGGAAGCCGGCCTGGTCAGCGTCCCGGCCTGGCGCCATGCGCTGATCAGCATCGACCACCCCCTGCTGCGCCAAGGCCTGCGCATCCTCGACACCCCCGGCCTCAACGCCCTGGGCGCCGAGCCCGAGTTGACCCTGTCGCTGCTGCCCCATGCCCAGGCCGTGCTCTTTCTCATCGGCGCCGACACCGGGGTGACCGCCTCGGACCTGGCGCTCTGGGAGCAATGCGTCAAGCCAGCGTTGGGCGACAGCTCCGAGCGGCTGTTCGCGGTGATGAACAAGATCGACAGCCTCTGGGACGACCTCGGCGGCGCTGCCCACGTCGCCCATTCGCTGGAAAACGTCCGCCAGGCCAGTGCTCGCCAACTGGCCCTGCCCGCCGAGCACATCCTGCCGCTGTCGGCCAAGCAGGCGCTGCTGGGCAAGGTGCGCGGCGACCTGGAACTGCTCGCCCGCAGCCAGCTGGACAGCCTCGAGCAGTTGCTCGCCGAGCGCATCGTCGGTGCTCGCGAGCGGCTGCTGCAACAGCGCATCGTGCAGCAAGCCAGCGGCTTGCTCGGTGCCAGTCGCACCCTCATCGAACAGCGCCTGGAAGCCATCCGGGCGCAGTACGCGCAACTGGCGGACGAAGAGCTGCCGGGCGCCGGACTCGAATTGCAGACCGCCCGCACGCGCCAGGAGTACGACCAGTACCACCGCCGCCTGCTGGACCTGCGCACCACCCAGAACATGCTCGCCGGCCAGCGCAAGCTGCTCGTCGACCTGGTCGCCCCGGAGCGCCTGGACGCCCATCTGGACACCGCCCGCCGCGAATTCCGCAGCAGTCTCACCACGGTCGGCATCAACCAGTCCATCGCCCGCTTCTTCCGCATGGTCGAGCATGACCTGCTGGCCCTGGACAACGAGGCCGACCGCGCCAACAAGGTGCTCAGCGCCGTCTACCAGCGGCACAATGCCGAGAATCCCCTGCATCCGCTGGAGGCGCCGCGCCTGCGCATTCGCCCCTATGTGCGCGAGTTGCGCCAGTTGCAGCTCAAGACCGAGGAAGTACAGCGCCAGGTCAAGACCCTGCTCACCGAGCAGAGCGCCCTGGCCCGCCGCTTCTTCGCCACCGTCGCCCAGGAAGTCCAGGCCTTGCAGGAAGGCGCCCATGCCCAGGTGCTGCGCTGGAACGACGGCGCCCTGACCCCCCTGGTCCAGCACACCCGCGAGCAGAAGCAGTTGCTGGAAACCAGCATGCTGGCGCTCAAGCAACTCACCCAGCAGAACCTCAACAGCCAGGAGCAGGTGCGCCGCCTGCAGGTGCACGAGGAAGTGCTGCACAAGCAGCTCAGCGAAGTCAGCGACATGCTCAAGCAGATCGCGCGCCCAGCACCCTCCCAGCGCCACGACAACGTGGTGCCCCTACCCCTCGCGCGGGTGGGCTGAGCCTAGCGGGCGGCGCCGGCGCGCCTGCCCTTGCCGCTCCTCGCGGTGCTCTTTAGACTGGCGAGCCCCGCACCGGACGAGCCGTCAATGCCCAGCGTCATCCCCGAAGATTCCGTCGGCCTGGTCACCCCCGAGCTGCTGCATTTCAGCGAGCCCCTGCCCCTGGCCTGCGGCCGCACCCTGCCGGCCTACGACCTCATGGTCGAGACCTATGGCGAACTCAACGCCAGCCGCAGCAACGCGGTGCTGATCTGCCACGCGCTCTCCGGCCATCACCACGCGGCGGGTTACCACAGTCTCGAAGATCGCAAACCGGGTTGGTGGGACAGCTGCATCGGCCCGGGCAAGCCCATCGATACCCGCAAGTTCTTCGTCGTCGCCCTCAACAACCTGGGCGGCTGCAACGGCTCCACCGGACCCAGCAGCCCCAATCCCGCGACCGGCCGCCCCTATGGCGCCGACTTCCCGGTACTCACCGTGGAAGACTGGGTGCACAGCCAGGCGCGCCTGGCGGACCGCCTGGGCATCGCGCAGTGGGCGGCGGTGATCGGCGGCAGCCTGGGTGGCATGCAGGCGCTGCAATGGGCCATCAGCTACCCCGAGCGCATCCGCCACTGCCTGGCCATCGCCTCGGCGCCCAAGCTGTCGGCGGAAAACATCGCCTTCAACGAGGTGGCGCGCCAGGCCATCCTCTCGGACCCGGATTTCCATGCCGGCCACTTCCAGGAAAAGGGCGTGATCCCCAAGCGCGGCCTGATGCTGGCACGCATGGTCGGGCACATCACCTACCTCTCCGACGAAGCCATGGGCGAAAAATTCGGTCGCGAGCTCAAGACCGACCAGCTCAACTACGACTTCCACAGCGTCGAATTCCAGGTGGAGAGCTACCTGCGCTATCAGGGCGAGGAATTCTCCGGCCGCTTCGACGCCAACACCTATCTGCTGATGACCAAGGCGCTGGACTACTTCGATCCGGCCCACGCCCATGGCGGCAACCTGGCCAAGACCCTGGCCGGGGTGCAGGCGCGCTTCCTGATCGTCTCCTTCACCACCGACTGGCGCTTTTCGCCGGCGCGCTCCAAGGAGATCGTCAACGCCCTGATGGCCGCGCGCAAGGACGTCAGCTACCTGGAAGTGGACGCCCCCCAGGGCCATGACGCCTTCCTCATCCCCATCCCGCGCTATCTGCAGGCCTTCTCCCACTACATGACCCGTATCGAGGTATAGCTGCCGTGCGCGCCGATCTGGACATCATTCAGGAATGGATCCCCGCCGGCAGCCGGGTGCTCGACCTCGGCTGCGGCACCGGCGAATTGCTCGCCTGGCTGCGCGATCACAAGCAGGTCACCGGCTACGGCCTGGAGATCGACCCCGACAAGATCGCCGAATGCCTGCTCAAGGACGTCAACGTCATCGAGCAGGACCTCGACGGCGGCCTGGCCAACTTCGCCAGCGACAGCTTCGACGTGGTGGTCATGACCCAATCGCTGCAGGCACTGCAATACCCCGACCGCATCCTCCAGGAGATGCTGCGGGTCGGGCGCCAGTGCATCATCACCTTCCCCAACTTCGGCCACTGGCGTTGCCGGCTGTACCTGGGTACCAAGGGCCGCATGCCGGTCTCGGACTTCCTGCCCTACACCTGGTACAACACGCCGAACATCCACTTCTGCACCTTCGAGGACTTCGAGCGCCTCTGCCGCGAACAGCGCGCCCAGGTGCTGGACCGTCTCGCCGTGGACCGCCAGCACCGCCATGGCTGGGCCAGCAAGCTGTGGCCCAACCTGCTCGGCGAGATCGGCATCTACCGCGTCAGCGCCCCGCGCCTGCAGGAACATCGCGTCGCCATATGACGTAAGGCACGGGCGACGCGTCCAGCCTGGCCGTGGCTTCGCGTACAATACGCCGCCATCCCTAACGAGACGCGGTGTCCTCATGTCCGACCTTACCGAACTGGTCCTCGCCAGCCACAACGCCGGCAAGCTCAAGGAACTCCAGGCCATGCTCGGCGGCCAGGTGCGGGTGCGCTCGGTGGGCGAGTTCAGCCAGGTGGAGCCGGAAGAGACCGGCCTGTCCTTCGTCGAGAACGCCATCCTCAAGGCACGCAACGCCGCACGCCTGTCCGGCCTGCCGGCGCTGGCCGACGATTCGGGCCTGGCAGTGGACGCCCTCGGCGGCGCCCCCGGCATCTATTCCGCGCGCTACGCCGATGGCAAAGGCGATGCGGCCAACAACGCCAAGCTGCTCGACGCCCTGCGCGACGTGCCTGACGCCGAACGCACCGGCCAGTTCGTCTGCGTGCTGGCGCTGGTACGCCACGCTGACGATCCCCTGCCGATCCTCTGCGAAGGGATCTGGCCCGGTCGGATCCTCCATGCCGCCCAGGGCGAGCACGGCTTCGGCTACGACCCGCTGTTCCAGCCCGATGGCGAAAGCCTCTCCGCCGCCGAACTGGCCCCGGCGGAAAAGAACCAACGCAGCCACCGCGCCCGCGCCATGGCCCTGCTCAAGCAACGGCTCGGCCTGTGACCGAGACCTTCGTCCTGCCGCCGCTGGCGCTCTACGTCCATATTCCCTGGTGCGTGCGCAAGTGCCCCTATTGCGACTTCAACTCCCACGCCGCCGGCCCCAACCTGCCGGAAGTGGAGTATGTCGACGCCCTGCTGGCGGACCTGGATAACGACCTGGTCCACGTCCACGGTCGGCCCCTGACCTCGATCTTCTTCGGTGGCGGCACCCCCAGCCTGTTCTCGGCCGCGGCCCTGGGTCGGCTGCTGGAAGGCGTGGCCAGGCGCCTGGACTTCGCGCCCGATATCGAGATCACCCTGGAAGCCAATCCGGGCACCTTCGAGCAGGCCAAGTTCGTCGCCTATCGCGGGCTGGGCATCAATCGGCTGTCCATCGGCATCCAGAGCTTCCAGGACGAGAAACTCAAGGCCCTGGGGCGCATCCATGGGCGTGACGAAGCCATCCGCGCCGCCGATCGGGCACGTGCCGCCGGCTTCGACAACTTCAACCTGGACCTCATGCACGGCCTGCCCGACCAGAGCCTGGCCGATGCCCTGGGTGATCTGGAGCAGGCCATCGCCCTGGCGCCGACGCACCTGTCCTGGTATCAGCTCACCATGGAGCCCAATACGGTGTTCTGGAGCCAGCCGCCGGAACTGCCCGAGGACGAGGTACTCTGGGACATCCAGGAAGCCGGCCAGGCCCGCCTGGCCGCCGCCGGTTATCGGCAATACGAGACCTCCGCCTATGCCCAGCCCGGACGCCAGGCGCGGCACAATCTCAACTATTGGGGCTTCGGTGACTTCCTCGGCATCGGCGCCGGCGCCCATGCCAAACTCAGCGCGCCGGATGGCCGCCTGCTGCGCAGCTGGAAGACCCGCCTGCCCAAGGATTACCTCGACCCGGCCAAACCCTTCCAGGCCGGCGAGAAACGCCTGGAAGCGGCCGACCTGCCTTTCGAATTCATGATGAACGCCCTGCGCCTGGTGGACGGGGTACCGGCCGCCTGGTATCCGCAGCGGACTGGTCAGCCGCTGGACGAATTGGCGCCCGCCCTGGCCGCGGCGCGGCGCGACGGCCTGCTGGCGGACGACCCCGAGCGCCTGCGGCCCACCGCCCGTGGCCAGCTGTTCCTGAACGACCTCTTGCAATCCTTTCTGCCTGACTGACGAGGAGCTCTGCCTTGGACTTCGTGCTCAACCATATCGCCGACCTCTCCCGCTGGAGCCGCAGCCATCTCGACGAAGTGGCCCTGGCGGTCACCGCTACCCTGCTGGTGCTGTTCGGCAGCCAAGTCAACGCCTTCATCCAGGCGCGCCTGGGCAGCCTGCCCACCGCCATCCGGGTGCCGGCCTTCGCCCTGGCGTGCCTGGCTATCTACGGCGCCGCCATGACCTTCCTCACGCCCTGGGTGGTGAAGGGCCTGGCGCAGTTCAACAACTACGCCCTGGCGCCGGTATTGCTGATCGGTGTTTGTCTACTCGGCGTACTGGCCGAGCGGCGCGGCTAGAGCGGCGCGTAGTCCACGACGCCGGCCAGCAGCAGCAGACTTTCCAGCGATTGCGGCCGGCCGAGCAGGAAGCCCTGAAAGGTATCCACCCCCAGGCTCTTGAGCAGTTCGAATTGCGCCTGGGTTTCCACCCCCTCGGCGACGATCTGCATGTTCAACGCCCGGCACAGGCTGACGATCCCCGCCAACAGTTGCCGTGAGCGGGCGTCGCGGTCCACCGACAACAGGAAGCTGCGGTCGATCTTGATGGTGTCGAAAGACAGCCGATGCAGATAGCTCAAGGACGAATAACCGGTACCGAAGTCGTCCATGGCCACCCGGAAGCCCTGGTCACGTAGTCGACCCAGGCGCCGTTCCGGCGCGCCGCGCTGCAGGAATACCGACTCGGTTACCTCCAGCTCCAGCGCCCGCGGCCGCACGCCGAACTCGGTGCAGGCGCGCTCCAGCACCAGGCTCAGCTCATCATCCGCCACCTGACGGGCGGAAATGTTCACCGCCACCGGAATGTTCACCCCCGCCTGCTGCAAGTCGCGGGCATAGGCGGCGGCGCGCCGAATCGCCAGGCGGCCCAAAGACGAGGCCATGCCGTTCTGCTCGGCCAGGGCGACGAAAACGCTGGGCAACACCGCTCCCACGCTGGGGCACTCCCAGCGCGCCAACAGTTCGGCACTGACCAGGCGGCGCTCGGCATCGAACTTGGGTTGCAGGACGAACTTGATGTCTTCCGCCTCGATGGCGGCATGCAGGTGGGCCAGCAGGGTGACCTTGCGCAGCGCCTCGGCAGTGAATTCCGGATCGTAGAAGCGCGCCCGACTCTTGCCGGCGCTCTTGGCCGCGTACATGGCGGCATCGGCATTGCTGAGCAGGGTCTCGGCGTTCTGGCCATCCTCGGGGGTCAGGCTCAGACCGATGCTGGCGGATACCCGGATATCGTGCTCGGCGATACGTCGCGGCCGGCCGATCACCTGCAACAGGCGCTCGGCAATCTGGCGGGCCTGACTGCGACTGTCCACCACGATGGCGGCAACGAATTCATCGCCGCCCCAACGCGCCAGGAGCTCGCCCTCGCCCAGACTGTCCTGCAGGGACGCGGCCAGGACCCTGAGCAGTTCATCGCCCGCCTCGTGGCCCAGGGAGTCATTGACCTCCTTGAAACCATCGACATCGATGAACAGCACGGCCAGGTTGCGCCCCGTGGTGAGCTCTCGCAGGCAGTCTTCGAAGCGGCGATAGAAACCGGAGCGATTGGGTAGCTGGGTCAAGCCATCGCTCAACGCCAGGCGCTCCAGCGCCTGTTCGGCACGCTTGCGGTCGGTGATGTCGCGCAGGCTGGCGATGACATAGCCCTCGGCGCCACCTTCGCCGGCGAAGCGGCTAAGGCTGATCTCCATCGGCGTCACGCGCTTGGCCGAGACGTGGAAGCTGGCTTCGGACAAGGCATAGCCGTGGCGCTCGAAGGCCTGGATGGCCGCCTCCGGCAGCTTGATGTAATGCGACAGGTACTGACCTGAAACGCTCCTGCCAGCGCTCAGCATCAATTTGCACAGCGCCTCGTTGGCCTCGATGATCTGGCCGTTTTCGCTCAACACGGCCATGGCATCGCGGCACAGGGCGAAGGCCGAGGCCATCAGGTCCAGCGAGCGCTCGGTACGCTGGCGAGCGCTACGCTCGGCTTCCAGCTGACGTAGGGCGTCCAGCTCGCTGTCCGCGCCCAGAGTCACTGAGCGGTACCTGGCAAACGGCGCCCTGGTTCACTGTGGTGGTCGGCAGACATCTTGCTCGTTCCTACGTACTCCGAAGATGAAGGTTCATCATGGCAAGCCGCCATCATGCCAACAGCCTATTTGCGGCTCAACCACTGCTCATCCGCGACGCGCGGTCAGTCCAGCCGCTCGAATTTCAAATCCCAGACGCCATGTCCCAGACGTTCGCCACGCCGCTCGAACTTGGTGATGGGGCGCTCTTCGGGACGGGGTACGTAGCCCGACGCGTCGCCCAGATTACGGTAACCTGGCGCGGCGTTCATGATCTCGAGCATGTGTTCGGCATAAGCCTGCCAATCGGTGGCCATGTGCAGCACGCCGCCGACCTTGAGCTTCTGCCGGACCAGTTCGGCGAAGGCCGGCTGGACGATACGGCGTTTGTGATGGCGGCTCTTGTGCCAGGGATCGGGGAAGAACAACAGCACCCGGTCCAGACTGGCATCGGCGACGCACTGGCGCAGCACCTCCAGGGCATCGCAGCTGTAGACCCGCAGATTGGTCAGCCCCTGGGTCATGGCGCCATTGAGCAGCGCCCCCACACCCGGCCGATGCACCTCGACGCCGATGAAATCCTGCTCCGGCGCGGCGGCAGCCATTTCCAGGGTGGAGTGGCCCATGCCGAAACCGATCTCGAAGGTGCGCGGCGCCTGGCGCCCGAATACTTGGTCGAAATCCTGGGGGCCGTCAGACAACTCCAGACCGAAGCGCGGCCAGCCTTGGTCGAGACCGCGTTGCTGGCCCTCGGTCATGCGGCCGGCCCGCATCACGAAACTCTTGATGGTGCGCAGGGGGCGGTCGGGAGTCTGGTCGTCTTGATGATCGGTCATGGCGTTATCGATAGTGAGAAAAAGAGACGCCCGGCAAAGCCGGGCGCATGGAGGATCGCCCGCAGCCTCAGCCGACGAGGCCATCCAGCGGCGACGACGCGGTCGCATAGAGCTTGCGCGGCATGCGGCCGGCCAGATAGGCCAGACGGCCGGCGACGATGGCGTGCTTCATGGCCTCGGCCATCAATACCGGCTCGCGGGCATGGGCGATGGCACTGTTCATCAGCACCGCCTCGCAACCCAGCTCCATGGCGATGGTGGCGTCCGAGGCGGTACCCACCCCGGCATCCACCAGCACCGGCACCTTGGCCTCTTCGAGGATGATGCGCAGGTTGTAGGGGTTGCAGATACCCAGGCCCGAGCCGATCAAGCCGGCCAGCGGCATCACGGCGATGCAGCCGATGGCCTCCAGCTGACGCGCGACGATGGGGTCGTCGCTGGTGTAGACCATGACGTCGAAGCCGTCGGCCACCAGCGTCTCGGCGGCTTTGAGGGTTTCGATGACATTGGGGAACAGGGTCTTCTGGTCGGCCAGGACTTCCAGCTTGACCAGGTTGTGACCATCGAGCAGTTCGCGGGCCAGACGGCAGGTACGTACCGCCTCCACGGCGTCGTAGCAGCCGGCGGTGTTGGGCAGGATGGTGTAGCGCTCGGGCGAGATCACGTCGAGCAGATTGGGCTCGCCGGGATTCTGGCCGAGGTTGGTACGGCGCACCGCCACGGTGACGATCTCGGCACCCGAGGCCTCGATGGCCACGCGGGTCTCTTCGAGGTCACGATACTTGCCGGTACCGACCAGCAGGCGCGACTCATAGGTGCGCCCGGCCAGGGTGAAGGGAGTGTCTTTCATCTGGATTCCTCTTTCGCGGCTAGCCGCCGCCAATGGCGTGGACCACTTCCAGCCGGTCGCCGTCCGCCAGGGCGGTGGTGGCGTGCTGGCTGCGCGGCACGATGTCGAGGTTGCGCTCCACCGCTACCCGTCGCCCGGTCAATTCGAGACGCACGAGCAGGTCGGCGACGGTGGCACCGTCCGGCAACTCTAGGGATTCGCCGTTCAACAGGATCTGCATGGAAAAAGCATCGTCGCGGGGTGAACCGGCATTCTACGCCGGTCGTGCGTTCATTGCAGCGACGCCCGATCTGGAGCCGTGCCTTCAGAGGCTGCTCAGGCGCCAGGCGAGCAACGCCAGGCAGCCCCAGCCGGCGAGAAAGCACAAGCCGCCGAAGGGAGTGATGATGCCGAGCCGCGAGATGCCGGTCATCGTCAGCAGATAGAGACTGCCGGAAAACAGCAGGATGCCGGCGATAAAGAAGCCACCGGCCCAGGCCACCAGCCGGCCCTGGAAATGCAGGGACAGCAGCGCGACGCCGAACAGCGCCAGGGCATGGATGAGCTGGTAGAGCACGCCGGTCTGGAACACCGCCAGGTAATCGGCGGACAGCCGCCCCTTGAGACCATGGGCGGCGAAGGCGCCCAGGCCGACACCGGTGAAGCCGGCCAGGGCCGCGAACAGCAGAAAGAGACGCAACATGGGTTTTCCCAGGCGATGGAGGGTAAGCGCTGGTTATAATGGCCCGCTAACCGCCAAAGACCAAGCCGATGCTGCGTACCCTCCTCCGCCGTCTCCTGCGTGTTGCCCTCTGGTTCGCCGCTCTCAGCGCCGCCGTGGTGCTGATCCTGCGTTGGGTGCCGCCACCAGGCAGCATGCTGATGGTGGAACGCAAGATCGAATCCTGGATCGATGGCAAGCCCATCGACCTGCAGCGCGACTGGCGCCCCTGGAAGGAGCTGCCGGACGATCTGAAGATGGCGGTCATCGCCGGCGAAGACCAGCATTTCGCCGAACACTGGGGCTTCGATTTCACCGCGATCCGCCAGGCCTTCGACCACAACGAGGCGGGCGGCTCCTTGCGCGGCGCCAGCACCATCAGCCAGCAGACCGCCAAGAATCTCTTTCTCTGGAGCGGCCGCAGCTACCTGCGCAAGGCCTTCGAAGCCTGGTTCACCGTGCTGCTGGAAACCTTCTGGTCCAAGCAGCGCATCCTCGAGGTCTATCTCAACAGCGTGGAATGGGGCGACGGCGTGTTCGGCGCCGAGGCCGCGGCACGCCACTATTTCGGCGTGGACGCCGATGCGCTATCGGAACGCCAGGCCAGCCTGCTGGCCGCGGTGCTGCCCAATCCGCGCGAATGGAGCCCGAGCCGCCCCAGCGCCTACGTCGCCGAACGCGCCGCCTGGATCCGCCAGCAGGAACGCCAGCTGGGCGGCAGCGAGTATTTGCGGCGGATGACCGGGCAGTAGAGCGAGGCGACGTAGCGTGGAAAACGGCGCAGCCTTTTCCACTGGGACGATTGCCCAACATGCTACCCAGACGACGCCTGAGCTCGCGCGTGGAAAACGCTGCGCGGTTTTCCACCCTACCTGCTGCCTACGCGACGCTACAGCTCACGCATGGAAGACGCTGTGAGTTTTCCATCTACCAGTGATTTATCGCGGCCATGGGCCGCTCCTACGGGTACCGGTAATCCGTTGGAGCGGCCACATCGGCGGACCGCCATGGCCGCGATCGTGACGTAGCTCATGACGGAATCAGCGGCGTAGCGTGGAAAACGGCGCAGCCTTTTCCACAGCAGGCGTACAGCTCAGGCAGGTTGTCTGGTGCTACGGATCGCACGTGGAAAACGCTGTGCGGTTTTCCACGTCACCCGGACAGCCGACCGCGATAGTCATTATCACAGGCATAAAAAACCGCGCCCTAAGGCGCGGCTTTTCGGTCAACGTCTGGATCAGGCGGCGATATTGCCCTTGAGCTTGTTCATCGCGTTCTTTTCCAGCTGACGGATACGCTCCGCCGAAACGTTGTACTTGGCCGCCAGCTCGTGCAGCGTGGCCTTTTCCTCGGCCAGCCAGCGCTGGTAGAGGATGTCGCGGCTGCGGTCGTCCAGACGCTCCAGGGCCTCGTGCAGATTGGCCGTGGAACTATCGCTCCAATCGGCTTCCTCCAACTGGCGGGCCGGGTCGTAGCGGCTGTCTTCCAGGTACTGGGCCGGCGACTGGTAGGCGGTATCGTCATCGGCGTCGCTGGCCGGATCGAAGGCCATGTCCTGACCGGTCAGGCGGCTTTCCATCTCGCGAACTTCCCGCGGCTCGACGCCCAGGGTTTCGGCGACGCGATGGACTTCGTCGTTGTTCAGCCAGGCCAGCCGCTTCTTCTGGCTGCGCAGGTTGAAGAACAGCTTGCGCTGGGCCTTGGTGGTGGCCACCTTGACGATGCGCCAGTTGCGCAGGATGAATTCATGGATCTCGGCCTTGATCCAATGCACGGCAAAGGACACCAGGCGTACGCCCATCTCGGGGTTGAAGCGCTTGACGGCCTTCATCAGGCCGACGTTGCCTTCTTGGATCAGGTCGGCTTGGGCCAGGCCATAGCCGGAATAACTCTTGGCGATATGCACCACGAAACGCAGGTGCGCGAGTACCAACTGCCGGGCGGCCTCGACGTCTTCCTTATAGAAGAGGCGCTCGGCCAGTTCACGCTCCCGCTCCGGAGTGAGCAGCGGAATGCTGTTCACCGAGTGCACATAGGCTTCCAGGCTGGCGCCAGGAACCAATGTAGGAACAGGTTGCAACGAAGTGGTCATGCGAATCCTCCGATTCACTAAGCACTGGGCAGTCTAACACTGATTTTTTGGACAGCGCCAGACTAGCCGAGGTTCCCTTAACCCCAGCTGAAAATGCCCGTGAAAGGCTTGTTTCATCAGGGGTTTAGACCGTTTCCGAACGTTGCGGAAACGGCCGTTCGTCAGCGCGGGGCCAGTTCGCGCAAATGGCGAGCGACCGCCAGCCAGGCGCCGATGTAACCGAGCAGCACGGCGCCGATCAGCAGTTGCAGACCGTCTTCCACCGCGACGCTACCCAGGGCGAAATCACTGCCGTAGAGGCCGGCCAGGTCGATCACCGCGGCGTTAAGCCAGTTCAAGCCGAAAACCAGCAGTGCCCAGGCGGCGACGCCGGCACCCAGGCCGAACAGCGCGCCCATGTAGAGGAAGGGTCGGCGCACGTAGCCATCGGTGCCACCTACCAGCTTGACCACCTCGATCTCGGTACGCCGATTCTCGATGGCCAGGCGGATGGTGTTGCCGATCACCAGCAGCAGGGCGATCACCAGCACCACGGTCAGGCCGAAGACGAAGTGCTCGCCCAACTTGAGGATGGCGGTGAGGCGCTCGACCCACTGCATGTCCAGCTGCACCTGCTGCACGCCGTTCATCTCGGCCAGTTGGCTGCGCAGCATGTCGAGGCGACTCTTGTCGATTTCCTTGGGCGTCACGGCGATGACGCCGGGCAAGGGGTTCTGCGGCAACTCGCGCAGCGCCTCGCCGATGCCGGCGTCCTGCTGCAATTCCTTCAGGGCATCGTCCGGACTGATCCAGCGCGCCTCGGCGACGTCGGGCAAGACCTTGATCTGGCTCATCAGCACCTCGGCCTGGTCCTGGCCGGTGCGCAGGTCGAGGAAGACCGAGATCTGCGCCGCACGCTGCCAGGAGCCGCCGAGGCGCTCGACGTTCTTCAGCAGCAGCGATACCCCCATGGGCAGCGCCAGGGCGATGCCCATCACCAGGCAGGTGAGGAAGGTGCCTATGGGTTGCTGCACCATGCGTCGGAGGCTGTCCCGGAGGCCAGTACGATGGGCTTCGAGGTAGGCATGCAGCGGGCTGCGCCAGTCGCTCTTGGGTTTCTTCGGGGCCTGGCGTTGCGGACGCTGGGGCTTGCCACCCTGCTCCTGGCCGCGCGGGAGTTCGTTGGCGCTCATGGCTGGCTCTCTTCTTCGTCGCCGATCAGGCGGCCACGCTGCAGGGTGAGCATGCGATGGCGCAGCCGGGCGATGAGGGCGTGGTCGTGGCTGGCGATCAGCACCGTGGTGCCGAGGCTATTGATGTCTTCGAAGACCCCCATGATCTCCGAGGCCAGCCGCGGATCGAGGTTACCGGTGGGTTCGTCGGCCAGCAGCAGGGCCGGACGATGCACCACGGCGCGGGCGATACCGACCCGCTGCTGTTGGCCGGTGGACAGCTCGGCCGGGTAGTCGTCGAGCTTGTCCTTGAGGCTGACGCGCTCCAGCGCCGCGGCCACCCGCTTGGCGATCTCGGGCTTGGACAGGCCGAGGATCTGCAGCGGTAGAGCGACGTTGTCGAACACGGTGCGGTCGTACAGCAGTTGGTGGTTCTGGAAGACCACGCCGATCTGCCGGCGCAGGAAGGGAATCTGCGCATTGGTGATGCGCGAGATGTCCTGACCGGCCAAGGTCAGCTTGCCGCCGGTGGGCCTTTCCATGGCCAGGATCAGCCGCATCAGGGTGCTCTTGCCGGCACCGGAATGCCCAGTGACGAAGAGGATCTCGCCGCGTTCGGCGCGGAAGCTCAGTTCCTGCAGGCCGACGTGACCGTTGGGATAGCGCTTGGAGACGCGGTCGAACTGGATCATGAGACGCCACGCTCCGCGAACAGGGCCTGAACAAAGGGCCGCGCCTCGAAGGGCCGCAGGTCGTCGATGCTCTCGCCGACGCCGACGTAGCGGATCGGCAGGGCGCTCTGCTTGGCCAGGGCGAAGATCACCCCGCCCTTGGCGGTACCGTCGAGCTTGGTCAGGGCCAGGCCGGTCAGGGGCACCGCATTATGGAACTGCTTGGCCTGGTTGAGGGCGTTCTGGCCGGTACCGGCGTCCAGTACCAGCAGGGTCTCGTGAGGCGCCGCCTCGTCCAGCTTGCCGATCACCCGGCGCACCTTGCGCAGCTCCTCCATGAGGTTGTCCTTGGTATGCAGGCGGCCGGCGGTGTCGGCGATCAGCACATCGATACCACGGGCCTTGGCGGCCTGGACGGCATCGAAGATCACCGAGGCGGAATCGGCGCCGGTGTGCTGGGCGATCACCGGGATACGGTTGCGCTCGCCCCAGACCTGCAGCTGTTCCACGGCCGCGGCGCGGAAGGTATCGCCAGCGGCCAGCATGACCTTCTTGCCTTCGTTCTGCAGCCGCTTGGCCAGCTTGCCGATGGTGGTGGTCTTGCCAGCGCCGTTCACGCCGACCACCAGGATGACATAGGGCTTGTGCGAGGTATCTATCACCAGCGGCTGCTCGACTGGCAGCAGCATCTCGGTGAGTTCCTGCTGCAGGGCCTGGTACAGCGCCTCGCTATCGGCCAACTGCTTGCGCGCCACCTTCTGGGTCAGGTTGCGCATGATGACGCCGGTGGCTTCGACGCCGACGTCGGCGGTCAGCAGGCGGGTTTCCAGCTCTTCGAGCAGGTCGTCATCGATGGCCTTCTTGCCGAGGAACAGACTGGCCATGCCCTCGCCGAGGCTGGCGCTGGTCTTGGACAGGCCCTGGCGCAGGCGGGCGAAGAAACCCAGCTTGGCCGGTTCGGCCGGAGCAGGTGCGACCGGTTGCGGCGCGGGCTCGGGCGTGGGCGCAGCCACTACCGGCTCTGGACGGACCGGAGCAACGGGCGCGACAGGTGCGACTGGCTCGGGCTCGGGCTCGGGCTCGGGCTCGGGAGCAGGGTGCGGCTCGGGCGCCACCACGGGTTCGATCTCGACCGGCGGCACGATGGGATCTATCACCACGGGCTCGACCAGCGCCGTGAGGGCGACCGGCGACGGCGCCTCTTCCTCGGGCGCCGGTACCGGCGTCAGCGAGGGGATGGCCTCGGGCGGCTCGGGCACCGGTTCCGGATGCCGCACCGGCTCGCTGGCCGTCGGCTCGGGCGTGCGCTCCTCAGGAGCAGCCGCCGGGACTTCGGTTGGCGTCTCTACGGGTTCGGCGGTCTTCTTGCGGAACCAGCCGAACAGGCCTTTCTTCTCCGTGGCGGGAGACTTCTTGTCGTCGGATCCAAACATGCAGGACTCTGTATCGAACGGACGAGCCAACTGCGGGAGCTCCGCCAAGGCGGCGCTCGACCGTCAGGCATGGCCGTCGGGAAAAGGGATGCGTATCCTAGCAGCCTGCCGGGCGGAAGACCTCCCCGTCGGCGAAAAACGCGCGGCCGTCCCCAGGACGCCACCGCTTCGTCCCCAACCGCGTCCCAAGGCCTGCTCTCGCGATGCCCGCCCCCCGCTCCCTGCGTGCCCCCCTGATCGGCCTGCTCTGCCTGTTTCCCGCCGTCGTCCTGGCCGAGGCCAGCCGGCAGAACACCGAGGAGTTCACCCTCGACAACGGCCTGAAGCTGGTGGTCCGTGAAGATCACCGGGCGCCGGTCGCCGTGGTGCAGCTCTGGTATCGCGTGGGTTCGAGTCAGGAGGCGCCGGGTGCCACCGGGCTCTCCCATGCCCTGGAGCACCTGATGTTCAAGGGCAGCCGCAAACTCGGCGCCGGTGAGGCCTCGCATCTCTTGCGCGACCTGGGTGCCGAGGAAAACGCCTTCACCACCGACGACTACACCGTCTACTACCAGTTGCTGGCGCGCGACCGCCTACCGGTGGCCTTGGAACTGGAAGCCGATCGCATGGCCCATCTGCGCCTGGCGCCGGATGAGATCACCCGCGAACTGGAGGTGATCAAGGAAGAACGCCGGCTACGCACCGACGACAGGCCGGAGGCGCTGTCCTTCGAGCGCTTCAAGGCGGCGGCCTATCCCGCCAGCGGCTATCGCAACCCCACCATCGGCTGGCCCCAGGATCTGCAGCGCCTGAGTGCGGCAGAACTCCAGCGCTGGTACCAGACCTGGTACGCCCCCAACAACGCCACCCTGGTGGTGGTGGGCGATGTCGCGCCCGAGGCGGTCAAGGCCGAGGTGCAGCGCTGGTTCGGCGCCATCCCGCGCAGTAACCTGCCCGCGTCCAAACGGCCGCTGGAGTTGCCCGCACCGGGTGAGCGCCGCCTGGCGCTGCAGGCCCGCGAAGTGCCCAGTCTGTTGATGGGCTTCAACGTACCGGGCCTGGCTACTGCCGCGAGCCCCCGGGACGCCTACGCCCTGCAACTGCTCGCCGCCCTGCTCGGTGGTGGCGCGGGGGCGCGCCTGCCCAGTCGTCTCGAACGCGGCCAGGAACTGGCCACCAGCGTCCGCGCCGCCTACGGCGCCTATACCAATGGCGACAGCCTCTTCTTGCTCAGCGGCATTCCCAACACCCAGCGCGGCAAGACCCTCGAACAACTGGAAGCGGCCTTCTGGGAGCAACTCGAGCTGCTCAAGCGCGAGGCGCCCAGCGCCGCGGAACTGGCCCGGGTGCGTGCCCTGCTGGTGGCCGGCCTGGTCTACGGCCGCGACTCCATCACCGCCCAGGCCAGCAGCATCGGTCAGTTGGAAAGCATCGGCCTCGGCTGGCGCCAGGGCGACCGGCTGCTCGACGAGCTGGGCAAGGTCACCCCGGACGACCTGCGCCGCGTGGCCCGCAGCTACTTCACTCGCGAGCGCCTGACCCTGGCCCAGCTGCGGCCGGAACCCGCTGCGGAGGCCAGTCGATGAAGCGCCTGCTCTGTCTCTCGCTGTGCCTGCTCGCCGGCTGCCAGTCCCCGTCGCCGGTCAATGAGCTGGCACGCGCCTATCCCGCCGTCGATAGCCTGAAAACACTCAAGAACGCGCCACCCCTGGGCCGCCAGCTGGACATCCAGCGCTGGCGCACCGCCGAGGGTGCCCAGGTGCTATTCGTGCCGGCGCCGGAATTGACGATGTTCGACGTGCGCCTGATCTTCGCCGCCGGCAGCAGCCAGGATGGCGCCACGCCGGGCCTGGCCATGCTGACCAACGGCCTGCTCAACGAAGGCACGCCGGGCCGCGATGCCGGTGCCATCGCCGACGGCTTCGAGCGCCTGGGCGCCGACTTCAGCAACGGCGCCTATCGCGACCAAGCGGTGGTGGGTCTGCGTACCCTCGCCGATCCGGCGATCAGCGAACCCGCCCTGGCCCTGCTCGCCGACGTGGTCGGCCGGCCCACCTTTCCTGGCGAAGCCATCCAGCGCATCCGCGACCAGTTGCTGACCCTGATCGCCGCCAGTCGGCGCGAACCGGCGAGCCTGGCCGGCGACGCCCTGCAGGAACGCCTGTATGGCCAGCATCCCTATGCCCACTCGCCGCGCGGTACGGCGGCCGGCCTGGCACGCATCGATGCCGCGACTCTCCAAGCCTTCCATGCTCGCGCCTATGCCGCCGGCAACGCGGTGATCGCCATCACCGGCGACCTGGATCGCGCCCGCGCCGAGCGCATCGCCGCCCAGTTGTCCCGCGCCCTGCCGCGCGGCCCGGCCCTGCCGCCATTGCCGGCGCCCACCCCCGCCGCACCGGAGCTCGTGCAGCTGGAGGTGCCGGCCCAGCAGACGCGCCTGCTGCTCGGCCAGCTCGGCATCACCCGCAGCGATCCCGACTACGCCGCGCTGTTCGTCGGCAACCAGATCCTCGGTGGCGGTGGCTTCGGCAGTCGCCTGATGACCGAATTGCGCGAGCGCCGCGGTCTCACCTATGGCGTCAGCTCGGGCTTCACCCCTATGCGCCAACCGGGCCCCTTCACCATCAGCCTGCAGACCCGCGCCGAACTGGGCGACGCCACCCTTGCGCTGGTGCGCGAACTGCTGCGCGACTACCTGGCCCAGGGCCCCACCCAGGCCGAACTGGACCGCGCCAAGCGGCAGATCGAAGGCAGCTTCCCGCTGGCCAACGCCAGCAACGGCGCCATCGTCGCCCAACTGGGCAACATCGGCTTCTACGACCTGCCCAGCAGCTACCTGGACGACTTCCTCCAGCAGGTCCGCAGCCTGACGGTCGACCAGGTCCACAGCGCCTTGCAGCGCCACCTGGACCCGGCGACATTCGTCGTGGTCAGCGCCGGCCCGCGGGTCGCCCAGCAGCCGCTGCCGCCACCTCGCCCTCTTTCCACCCTGCCGCCCCGCGGCATTCCGGAGCACTAGCATGGCCCAGAAGACCGCCAACCAATTGCGCATCATCGGTGGCGACTGGCGCAGCCGGCGCTTCGTCTTTCCCGATGCCCTGGGTCTGAGGCCCACACCGGACCGGGTCCGCGAGACCCTGTTCAACTGGCTAGCCCCCGTCACCCCCGGCGCCCGGGTGCTCGATCCCTTCGCCGGCAGTGGCGCCCTGTTGCTGGAAGCCCTCTCGCGCGGCGCCAGCCAGGCGCTAGCCTTCGACCTCAACGCCCAGGCGGGCAATGCCTTGCGTAGCCATTTGCAGGCGCTCGACTGCACCCGCGCAGAGGTGCGCCAGACCGATGCCCTGCAGGCCCTGGCCAAGCCGATCGAGGCGACCTTCGACCTGGTCTTTCTCGACCCGCCCTTCGGCAAGGCGCTGCTGGAGCCGGCCTGCCAGGCGCTGGAAGACCATGGCTGGCTGGCCGCGGACGCCTGGATCTACACCGAGAGCGAAACCCAGCCCTCGCGCCTGGCCCTGCCGGCGACCTGGCACCTGCACCGCGAGAAGAAGACCGGCAACGTCCACTACGCCCTCTGGCACCGCCAGGCGTGACCAGCGCCCCCTTCAAGCCGGCACGCTGGCTGCCCGGCCCGCACCTGCAGACCCTCTGGGGTTCGCTGTGGCGCCGGCTGCCCCCCATCACCCGCCCGCGGGAACGGCTGTGGCTGGAGGATGGCGACTTCCTCGATCTCGACTGGTACCACGCCGAGGACCCGCGGGCGCCCCTGGTGCTGATCGCCCACGGCCTCACCGGCAGCTCCGGTTCGCACTATGTGCTCGGCCTGCAATTCGCCCTCGCCGCCCGCGGCTGGGCCAGTGTCGGTCTCAACTGGCGCGGCTGCTCCGGTGAGCCCAACCGCCTACCGCGCGGCTATCACTCCGGCGTCAGTGACGACCTGGCCGCGGTGGTCCGCCATCTGCAGGCCAGTCGCCCGGAGGCCCCGCTGTTCGCCGTGGGCTTTTCCCTGGGCGGCAACGTGCTGCTCAAGTACCTGGGCGAGCGCGGCGCGGACTGCGGCCTAAGTGCCGCGGCGGCGGTTTCGGTGCCCTTTCGTCTGGATCTCTGCGCCGATCGTATCGGCATCGGCTTCTCGCGTATCTACCAGCGGCACTTCATCCGCGAACTGGCGCGCTACGTGCGCGACAAGCAGGCGCTGTTCGACCGCGAGCGGCATCCCGAGCAGCACGAGATTCTCGCGCGCCTGGGCCCGCCGCTAGGCCTCAAGACCTTCTGGGACTTCGACGACAGATACACCGCGCCGCTGCACGGCTTTCGCGATGCCCGCGACTATTACCGCCAGGCCTCCAGCCGCTACTACCTGGGCGCCATCCGTATCCCCACCCTGCTGATCCAGGCCGAAGACGATCCCTTCATCGGCCCGGACGCCCTGCCGACGCGGGCCGAACTGGCCCCCGGGACCCTCTTCGAGCGCCTGCCCCATGGCGGCCACGTCGGCTTCGTCGGTGGCGCCTTCCGCAACCCGGACTACTACCTGGAGCGGCGCATCCCCGACTGGCTGGTCAGCCAGCTGCCGCCGCCATCCGGCCGATAAACGCCCAGGGGTCGGCGATCCTGGCCGTGCTCGCCTTGGCCTCTCCCCGCCCCTGAGCTACCATCCAAGCCCCAATAGCTTCGCCCCCAGGACAGCGTCATGAACCGAGTGCTATACCCCGGCACCTTCGACCCCATCACCAAGGGCCATGGCGATCTGGTGGAGCGCGCCTCGCGGCTGTTCGACGAAGTCGTGGTGGCGGTGGCCGCCAGCCCCAAGAAGAATCCGCTGTTTCCCCTGGAGCGACGGGTGGAGCTGGCCAAGGCGGTGACGGCGCACCTGCCCAATGTCGAGGTGATCGGCTTCAGCTGCCTGCTGGCCAAGCTGGTAGAGCAGCAGCAGGCGACCATCATCCTGCGCGGCCTGCGCGCGGTGTCGGACTTCGAGTTCGAATTCCAGCTGGCCAACATGAATCGGGTGCTGGCGCCCCAGGCGGAGAGCATGTTCCTGACCCCGTCGGAACACTACTCCTACCTCTCCTCCACCCTGGTGCGAGAGATCGCGGCGCTCGGCGGCGACGTGACCAAGTTCGTCCATCCCACCGTGCACCAGGCGCTACTGGAGCGTTTTCCGCCGACGGACTGATTAACCCCAAGGACTGTCGGGTGCAGCGGGCGCGCGGATGGGGCAAAATGCGCGCCTGACTTTTGAGTCGCCGCGCGCCTGCGTGGCGAGGAGCCGACGATGTCCCTCATCATTACCGACGATTGCATCAACTGCGACGTGTGCGAGCCCGAGTGCCCGAACGGCGCCATCTCCCAGGGTGCGGAGATCTACGTGATCGATCCGAACCTGTGCACCGAGTGCGTAGGCCACTACGACGAACCCCAGTGTCAGCAGGTCTGCCCAGTGGACTGCATCCCCCTCGACGAAAACCACGTCGAGACCAAGGAGCAGTTGCACGAGAAATATCTGAAGATCAGCGGCCAGGCCTGATACCCAGCCTCACGTCCTAGTCGTTGGTACGGCCGTAGCCGCTTTGGGTGCAACCCAGGCAGCGCACGAAGGCCGCCTTGCCCGGCTCGACCACCAGCGCCTTGCCGGCCTTGCCGATATTGCCGCCCGCCGCGGTGAACGGCAGGCTCACCACGAAGGCACCCGCCCCTATTACCGTGGCGGCGATTAGCAGCGGGCGCGCGATCAACAGATCGCCGATCATGGAAAAGGCCTCTGGTGCCTGGGCTTCACCGAACGCCTGGTCGGCGGTCTGATACTCGGTGACTTCCCCCTGAGCCTGCTGCGCCTGCGCCGGCAAGACCTGGAAGGTCAGCGCCAGGGCCAGCACGGCCGCCAGGCTACGGAACGGATTCATACGGCTGATCCCTTGCGCGATGGTTGTAGTGGTGATCCCTGAACTATAACAGGCCGCCCGCACTTGTCATGCGGGCGGCCCCCAGACGTCATTCGGCGCGGACGACCGGCTGCGGCGCACGACGATAGGCGTAGACCATCAGCGCCACACCGCCTACCACCATGGGTACGCAAAGCACCTGGCCCATGGTCAGCCAACCCCAGGCCAGATAACCGAGCTGGGCATCGGGCACCCGGACGAACTCCACCAGGAAGCGGAAGATGCCGTAGCAGAGCACGAACAGGCCGGACACGGCCATGGTCGGCCGCGGCTTGCGCGAGTAGAGCCAGAGGATGACGAACAGTGCCACCCCTTCCAGGGCGAACTGATAAAGCTGCGAGGGATGGCGCGGCAGCTGGGCCGGATCGCTGTAGGGCGGGAAGATCATGGCCCAGGGCAAATCGGTGGGCTTGCCCCAGAGTTCGGCGTTGATGAAGTTACCGATACGCCCCGCACCGAGGCCGATGGGTACCAGCGGCGCGATGAAGTCCATCAGCTCGAAGAAGCCCTTGTTGTGGCGCTTGCCGAACCACCAGACCGCCAGGATCACCCCGAGCAAGCCGCCGTGGAAGGACATGCCGCCCTTCCAGACCTCGAAGATCAACGTCGGATTGGCGATGTACTCCTCCAGGTTATAGAACAGCACATAGCCTAGCCGTCCCCCGGCGATGACCCCCAGCGCCACCCAGAACACCAGATCGGAAAGGATCTCGCTGGTCCAACGCGGATCGAAGCGATTCAACCGGCGCTTGGCCAGCCACCAGGCGCCACCGATCCCCACCAGGTACATGAGGCCGTACCAGTGGATCTTCAGCGGGCCCAGTGACAGGGCCACTGGGTCTATTTGCGGATACGGCAGCATGGTGCCTCCTTGAAGAGGGTCAGAGTAAGAAGTTGAGCCCGACGCCGAACAGCAGCAGGGCGAACAGCCGCTTGAGCAGCCGGGGCGACAGGCGATGGGCCAGCCAGACGCCGAGGGGGGCGAAAAAGGTACTGGTCAGGGCGATGCCCAGCAGCGCTGGCAGATAGACGTAGCCCAGACTCCAGGCCGGTAGACCGGGCTCCTGCCAGCCGACGATGATGAACGACAGTGCGCCGGAAACCGCGATGGGCAGGCCACAGGCCGCCGAGGTAGCCACCGCCTGCTGCATCGGCACGCTGCGCCAGACCAGGAAGGGCACGGTGAGCGAGCCGCCGCCGATACCGAAAATGGCCGAAGCCCAGCCGATCACCACGCCCGCCATGCTCAGCGTTGGCTTGCCCGGCTCCTGGGTCTGGGCCTTGGGCCGCAGCTCCAGCGCCATCTGGATGGCGATCAGGATGGCGAAGGTGCCGATGATCTTCTGTAGCAGCGGACCGTGGATGGCCGCCGCGGTCACCGCGCCCAGGGCACTGCCGAAGACGATACCCAGCGCCATCCAGAGGAACAGCCGCCAGCGCACGGCGCCGCGGCGGTGATGGGCCCAGACCGAATTGAGCGAGGTGAAGACGATGGTGGCCAACGACGTACCCACCGCCAGATGGGTGAGAATGTCCGGATCGAGCCCCTTGGCGGTGAAGCTGTAGACCAACGCCGGCACGATGATCAGGCCACCACCGACGCCGAACAGACCGGCCAATACCCCGGCGCAGGCGCCGAGAACCAGGAAGAGCAAGAGATCCAAAAGGGAAACCCCAGCGGGCAAAACGGCATGTTAACCAAAACAGGCGTCTTGCGGCAGTGCTCAGCTAACCTTCATTCCTTTTTACTCGACCATAATGCCAAAAGGATTCGCAACTTCACCCGGCTAGCGTGAGGAAAATCCAGACGCCTCGAGTCTTGGCTAATAGTCTAAGAACACTTAAAAGGAATAGCCAATCTGCGGTGAGTCAGGATACGTCATCCAAGATTTTTACTTCGAGAACAGTCATAATCCACGAGCAGCTGAATTATCAGACAAGTTTGCGCGCCTAGAGAAAAGGATAACGAGAAGATACGAAACAAATAAAAGCCAACTATTTTAAATACCAAAACAACCAAGCGAACACCGTTAAAAGCTTATTAAATATAGTACGCCAACATGAAAAAAAGCAAAACCCAACTAAAAATCAAGAGCAGGCTGTTTATAGTGTCCGATCAGTATTTTCGGGAGGCATTATCTTAGCCCTAGCCAAAAAGACAGGATCTTGAAAATAAAGTAATTGTTTCCCATAAAATGCTGGAAAGCCCGAACAGTAGATTACCATGTCCCCAGACTTTTGAATGTTACCATGACTATCCTTGCGCGGACCTGGCATACGCAATGCCTCGTCCACAGTAAGAAGAGGACGCTGAATTTCCTGTAATGTCCTCGAAACATGACCCAGCAAGGCACTGGACCGCTTGCCACTGGTAGTAACTTGCTCTTTCACCACAGTAGTCTGCCCTGTTAATTTTGACAGATGCTCTGCGGTTTCCACACGATTCGGTGGAAACGCATTTTGGATATGGCAATTGGAAGTTATACTTTCTTCCTTACCATAAAATTCGTGCAATTGCGACAAGTCCTGAATAACCAGGTGACATTTTATTCCGTAACCTGCAATGAAAGCCAGAGACTCCTGCATGATATCGAGCTTTCCGAGACTTGGAAACTCGTCAAGCATCATTAGAAGCCTATGTTTGTAGTGAGCTTTAGGTCGACCTTCCTCGAACTCCATTTTTCCAGCCGATAACCTGACAATCATATTTATCAAAATACGCACCAACGGGCGAAGCCGCGTTTTATCATTGGGCTGCGTGATAATGTAAAGACTTAATGGATCATCATGATTCATTAGATCGCGGATTCTGAATTCCGAACGACTAACATTGCGCGCCACGATCGGATCGCGAAATAGTGACAAATACGACTTCGCCGTTGACAATACTGAACCGGCCTCCTCAGCGGGCCGATCAAGCATATCACGGGCAGTAGAGCCTACAAGCGGGTGGTTTTCTCCATTGAAATGCCCATAGTGCATCATTTCTTGCCAAAGATCAGCAATTGGCCGCGATGGATCCGCTAACATTGAATCCAAAGCCGGCAAACTTGCTACCTGCCCCTCATCCAAAGAGCGATAACAAAGGTGCAAAATACATCCCACCAACATAGCTTGCGAGGTCTTTTGCCAATGATCGTTTAGGCCCTTACCGTCCGGATCCACGATCAAAGTTGCCAAGTTCTGAACATCACCTACTTCGTATTCGGTTTCTAAGCGTATTTCCTCCAGAGGATTCCAGCCTACGCAACCACTCGCCGTAGCTGGCTCAAAACGAAGAACTCTATTACCCGCATGACGCTGTCTCCAACCTGCTGTCAAAGCCCATAGTTCGCCTTTGAGATCAGTGATGACTGCACTATGTCTCCATGAGAGTAATGTAGGTATAACTAATCCTACACCCTTACCACTTCGCGTTGGTGCAAAAGTCAAAATATGCTCAGGCCCATTGTGACGTAAATAGCGCAGCTTATTACGTTTATCTAGCCACCCCCCCACATAAACACCTTCATCAGCAAACAAACCAGCTTCTTCAATATCTTTACGTTCCCCCCATCGAGCAGAGCCATGCAAAAACTGATTTGCAGTGGAACTGTTACGCTGAATTCGCCGCGCAATCATCAATCCCAGCATGCCGCTGGCAGTAACCAGCACACCCAAAGCACCCGCCTTAATTAGAGAACCACTATAACTACCAGACCATCTTTCAGCCCATACTAATATTGCCCAAGGAGCATAGATGCCATTGATATTTTCACCGAGAGCCGGATGATATTCATAAAGGTATGCGAAGTACTGTGTAGCAACAATCAAACCCAAAACCAAGATAAAAGCGCTCAAAAAAAACGTCATGCTGACTTGCAAAAAAACACTACGGCCCTTTTTATTTCGCGAACCACCAAAATGATCATACTCCATAAAAATTTTCCTACTGCAGACATTTAGAACACAGAAGCATAATGTACCTAAGAAAAAGCTTGTCAAATAGCAAAATACCAAAAACCAAGCACAGACTAAACTTTAAGCATAATTATTCACCATTATACCAATGTTGCATCACATATTTTAGATCTCCTTTGATGACTCTCATTACCTCAAGCACAAAGAAAAAGACTGATAACATAAAGCCAAGCACTCAAAGCCTCAAAGCCTCAAAGCCTCAAAGCCTCAAAGCCTCAAATGAATTCCCAGCACCCGCACAGACCGAGCGCAACCCAATAATAGACCAAGCCAAAAACGCAAATTCAAAACATGCAAGTTATGGAAAAATTAATAATACCTAACTTTTTATTAGTATTGGAGCATACACCACCACTCACCTAGGTTATCCATAAAATTACCCCCCCTAACAATCAAAACCACGCCCTTTGAAACATACGTCCAAACGAAGCATAAAACACCCTTTCACCAGAGACCAAAATATAAAAAACAAGTAAAACACCAGACACCGGCATCACCCGAACCAAATAAGCAAAAACGAAGCAACGCAATATTATTATATCTTAACAATTGCATGTACGGAAAAACATAAGCACCTACCCAATACCCCCTATACCATTACACCCAAAAAATTAATTAGTATGCAGTTAACGTTAAAAACGTCAGGGGCTCTTATCCGGCATTCGGATATGAAACAAGATTACCCGAATAAAAAATACTCCAACAAAGCCCCTAAAAGTCTTTATTTTAATAATGACCTTAACTGACCCACTACACTGATCGTCACTACGAGTTCGCGCGTACAGGTCAGCGAAAGGCTTTTTAGATCATATAAGTGTATACGGAAAGCTCAGGTAATCGCAGGCATCACCGACGACCTACAATAGTACGAAATGGTCGACCATACCATGCCTCCATAAAGCTTATTTTTTTTCAAGAGTAATCATCTACAACGTCACACCCCAGACTTATTCAAAGTTAAGATAAGATCACGAACCCCCTCGCCAGCTGCACCGATCAGTCCTTTGAAGAAATCTCGCCCTTCATATAACAGCGGCGATCCTTCCATCGACTCAGACGCTCCACGTACTGCTAAACCTCCAAAATGCTCCGCCATTCTCTCGACACTACGAGCCCGCGCGGCACGGTCAGCATAAGGCTTTTGATACCAGCTCGAAATTTGATACTCTGCTCCTTCTTCCTCAAACTTTGCATTCACGCATGTGGCTAACGCTATCAAAGCTTCGCGAATTAACGTGGGATCAACTTGCTTGGACTTTAAAAAAGCATCAACGCGAACGGCAGCAGCTGCAAGTAAATCACCATGGGTATAACCTAGCATAGGCGGAAAGACGCCATCAGGTAGTTTCATACCAGGTATATATGGCTGATAGTGACCTTGCATATTTTTCACGCCAGACTCCTTTGCATTTGCGACCCCTCCAATTAAAAACATAGAAAATAAAAAAACCATCTTTTTGAAACGAGATAGCATGGCATTCCTCACATTTTAAAGCTTCTATTTATAAAACCACAAGCCACTATTGACGAATTACCTTACTCAGATCGACACCTTGATCAAAGTTATTCTTTAAAATGCCCACAGAATCATTTGGACCTTTGGCATTCATAATAGCTGTACTTCTCCCCATCTGGACTATTTTTCCCGGATCAAGATCGCGACGATTATGAATAACAAAATCACTAGTCCGACCTATCCTTTGCAATATATGATCTTCATCCATATATATCACCAAACCACTAAAGACCTTATTTTCACTCTGCGACGCTTCAAAAACATTAACTGAAGAACTGAATGCAAGCGCTTTTTTCGCCATAAAGCAAAGTGATTCTTCAACTACTACCTTATCAACTTTTAAGTTATCTTTACCTTCAGGTAATGCAGGGAAAGGCACAGATTCCAGCTTTAGACTTTCAATATACGTAAAGTCTGGACGAGAGTAACCTGCTAGCATTTTTAGCCCCTCCATCCTACTATTAAGAGCCTTCCCCTGCATATTCCTCAATTTATTATCATATTCACTTTGATCTTGCTCATCAACTTCGTTCTGAACACTATATCTACCAAAAAACTCAGCAAACTGATCTTTAATTTTTCCTGCCGCACCAACGAACCAATCACCTACTACTTCAGCTCCACGGCGAATGCTACTTTTACTCAAAGAATCATCGGTTTCAAAAAGTACCTTACGGCCTTGGACCTCATGTTCGAAAGGCCGACTTTGTCTGGACAAGAAGTTTAGTGAGCCTCGCTCCAAGGGAAAGGCCGAATTGTCCAAGACTTGAAAGGCTCCATCATCACGGCGAATGAAGGCTTCATTGCCTGCCTTTAGCCGCGAATCTATTAGAGCCTCCTGTACTTTTTCAGGACTTTTGATCAGTTCGTTATACTGCTTAATCCATTGAATATCTTCCTGCTGCATGGGTCTGAGCTGGATACCGGCACTTTGTAGTCGGTCGTACATAACCGCAAAAGGACCCGCCGCCAAAACATCATTGCGATATCCACCGCCAACCTGAGAATGAGCACCAGCGAATTTTAGCTCCTCGATGCGCGAGTTGTCATCATCACGGAGAGCGCTGGTTAAACGGAATGTATCACGGTACTCATTCATCGCTACTAAATGAGTAGTAGAATCGACATTTTTGCCTATTTCTAGATTTTTACCTAGATGTGTATCTCCCAAGGCATTTCCGTAGGAAGCAACAGTATCGAAGAGACCTAATTTTTTTATATGAGCTTGTCCAGGCTGGATTAGATAGTCGCCACTAGGCTTACCTTCAGCATCCCATTTCGGTACTCCGCGCTCGATGAATTCATTAGCCAAGGCACGCGCCTGTGCGGCCCCGCGGCTGAAACCAACAATGCTTACGGAGACAGGCTGCTCAGGATATTTATTATGGAAGGCGACGATAGCGTTATAAGCCTGTTCTATGCGGGAACTGCTACCCAAGCCGGTAGCGCTCTCCAACACAGATCTAGGACTAGTAACCGCCTGGCTACCAACACCATCAAAATAGACCTTTTCGGATTGCCCGGATCGGTCGTGGACATCGTACTCCAACGGCTCATGCCCAGAATTACGGGCTAAGTTATTACCTTTAGCCATATCCAGCTCATAGAGCCGGGCAACATTGGTTTGCGTTCCTATTGGAGTATGTAAATCTTTATTGTTTCCTGTTCCATCAAAATACACCGTAAATCTTAATGGCTCCACCATGTCATATCCCTATGAAGTTTCGATCTAGGAAGCATATTCGGCTTCCCTTTAAAACCTTGCACCCCACTCACTCAAGCTTGAGATCAAACGATCTATATTAATTAATTACCCAGAAGATCCACAGGATCGTAAAAAAGCCAAGCCAATTACAGCATCACACAGACTGAGAAAATTTGTTATTCATTTACCCATCGAGCTTCAACCTGTTGCTGCCGCTGCACCCTAAAACTCCTGCTTAAAACAGATTCTTTACAAATATCACCCTTAAGAGCAGTGCCTGGTAAAACCTTTTGAAACTATGATAAGTGGAAATGCATGAGCAAAATCATGACATAGACTGATCTCGAGAAAACTCAAATTACCTCAGACAACTACAATTCCGAACACTCAAAGCTCTCAAAATTTTGTAAGCATATACTTACAGAAAGCCATCACCTATTGTATTTCTTTTACACAAGAAAACTCTAATAACTGACGACAAAAAACCAAAAAATCCATAAAAAACCATACTTTACAGATCAAGCATTTAGATGATTTAAATAAATCTCACTATATGAGTTGGGCAGCATTGTTTTGGTAACTGGGCTATTTTGCCGAAGTCTTCTCTTGAGCTAGCTGAATACACCCACAATGCCTCCTGGGCGGGATAGCGACGCGGCGGCTTCAGGGGCTGACTGCAACACCTAGTCTGATGCTTTAGAAGTTCGTGCAAGAATTAGCGAGTGTTTTTTTGTGCTGGCTAGGCGCAGGAGGGCTATGGCGAGGCGTGGCAACGCCGCCTAGGCCAAAAGCGCCGCCGCAATTGTGTAGGTAATTTCTGAAACATCACACTATTTATTGAGTTAAGGAAGGGCTCTAATGATGCTTTGCCATCATCAGCGTCATCATCTCGATCAGACACTTGTAATCAAAGCGCTGGCGAGAAAAAATGTTCAGTTTTCAAGCAATGGCGTCCAATGGCTCCTGACTGTAAACCGACAGGTCAGTGCCCTTGGGCAAGTACTGACGAATTGGGCCGTTGATATTGAGGGGCGGTCGTCCGTTTGCTACCACGCTGCCAAGGGCTGTGTGGGTCGCAGAATGTAGATGGCCATGCCCGCTCGCTGCGTGACTTGTGCATGACGCGCCATCTCTCGGCAATAGTCGTAGCTCAACGTTTCCGAGCCGCCAGAGGCATGCGGTTCAAGGCCACACTGAAGCCTTCAACCCCGCCGAGGTTGCGGTGGTGTCATGCATCTTGACCAGCATCAGGTAGCATGTGCTGCTCTCCACCAGGGTACGTACAGCGGACGCATTGGCTTTGCCCTTGATGTCAGGTCGGGGATCTAGCCTCGGCGATCAACGCTTCCCATGCGTAGCCAACAGGCAGAGCATAGATCGCGTTGTAGATCGTCTCGCGACAGACGAACGTCTCTTCAAAACTCGAAAATTCCATGGACCTGAGCTTGCCGGCAATTGGCTGGGAGAGAAGCGTTTTCGCAACGGATAGACCACAAGATCGAACAGCTCGTTGCCCGGCACGAGCCTGTGTGCTGGCCGGCATACCGTGCGCGCCGCCGCCTTGTATCTTGGGCAGTGACGGCCAGGTATCGGCTGTTTGCGTCGCGGTTACGATGCCACTCGTGGATCACGGTGGATGGGCTGGCGATAGCTCGGACGCTCAGGCCCTGAGCCTGGCCCAATTGAAGGATAACGCGTTCTTCGAGAGTGAGTTCTTTGTAAGACATGGTGACATCGTAAGGCAAAACTCAACAAGCTCAGATGTTGCACTCAATTTGTGCCGCCGCCTCATTCTTTCGACGGTCATTCTTCTTACGGCGGCTGTCATCAACTCCCAATAGATTTCAACAACCCTAGCTCTGGACGCTGGCTGCCGGATTGATCACCCGGCCCAGTCCGAGGTTGCGCAAGGCCAGGTGCAGGGCGCTATGGATGACCTGGGGATTGTCGATCTGGCGCATCTGCTGCACCAGTTCCTTGGCCTTTTCCAGGGTGACCTGGCGCAGCAGCCACTTCACCTTGGGCAGGTTGGTGGCGTTCATCGACAGGGTATCGAAGCCCATGCCCATGAGCAGCACCGCCGCCGCCGGATCGCCGGCCATCTCGCCGCAGATACTGACCGGTACCCCTTCGGCGTGGGCCCCGTCTACCACCTGCTGCAGAGCCTGCAGCACCGCTGGATGGAAATAATCGTAGAGGTCGGCCACCCGCGGGTTGTTGCGATCCACTGCCAGCAGGTACTGGGTGAGGTCGTTGGAGCCCACCGAGATGAAATCCACCTGGCGCGCCAGATCGCGGGCCTGGTAGACCGCCGAGGGCACCTCGACCATGACGCCCACCGGCGGCATAGGGATGTCGACGCCCTCGTCGCGAACCTCGCACCAGGCGCGGTGCAGCAGGTGTTGGGATTCCTCCACCTCGTGCACGCCGGAGATCATCGGCAGCATGATGCGCAGGTTGTTCAGCCCTTCGCTGGCCTTGAGCATGGCGCGGGTCTGCACCAGGAAGATTTCCGGGTGATCCAGGGTGACGCGGATGCCGCGCCAGCCGAGGAAGGGGTTGTCTTCCTTGATCGGGAAATAGGACAGCGCCTTGTCGCCGCCGACGTCCAGGGTCCTCATGGTCACCGGCGCCGGATGGAAGGCCGCCAGTTGCTCACGATAGATGGAGAGCTGCTCCTTCTCGCTGGGGAAGCGCTCGTTGACCATGAAGGGCACTTCGGTGCGGTACAGCCCCACCCCTTCGGCGCCGCGCTGCTGGGCGCGGGCCACGTCGGCCATGAGGCCGGTGTTGACCCACAGCGGCATGCGATGGCCGTCGAGGGTCTCGCAGGGCAGGCTGCGCAGGGCGTCGAGGCCCTGGGTGAGCTGGCGCTCCTCCTCCACCACGTCGCCGTACTGCTTGATCAGCGTCGCCGACGGATTGGTGAAGATCTCGCCGTGGTAGCCATCGACGATGAGGTCGATGCCGTCTACTTTGGAATACGGCAGATCCACCGCGCCCATGACGGTCGGGATGCCCATGGCGCGCGCCAGGATGGCGACGTGGGAGTTGCCCGAGCCGAGCACCGAGATCAGACCGACCAGGCGCCCCTCGGGCACCTCGCCGAGCATGGCCGGCGAGAGTTCCTCGCTGACCAGGATGGTGTTTTCCGGATAGATCAGACAGGCCTGGTGGGCCTGTTGCAGATAGGCCAGCAACCGGCGGCCGAGGTCGCGGACATCGGCGGCGCGCTCGCGCAGATAGGCGTCGTCCATCAGCTCGAAGCGCTGGACGTGCTCCATCACCACCTGGCGCAGGGCACCCTGGGCCCATTGGCCGCTCTTGATGATGGTGGTCACCTCGTTACCGAGGGCGGCGTCGTCGAGCATCATCAGGTAGACGTCGAACAGCGCCCGCTCTTCCTTGCGCAACTGGGTGGACAGCCGCTTGGACAGCGCCTTCATGTCCGCCCGCACGCCTTCCAGCGCGGAGCGGAACAGCTGCAGCTCGGCGTCGATGTCGGTCACGGTCTTGTCGGGAACCACCTCGAGATCGGCGGGCGGCAACACCACCACCGCCTTGCCGACGCCGACCCCCGGGGAACCGGGAATGCCGACGAAGCGCGCCTCCTGGATACCCTTGCCCTGCCGATCCAAGCCCCGGATGGTCCCGGTGGCCTCGGCGTGGGCGATCACCCCGGCGAGCTGGGCGCTCATGGTGACCAGAAAGGCTTCCTCGCCTTCGTCGAACTGACGACGTTCCTTCTGCTGCACCACCAGTACGCCCATGACCCGGCGGTGGTGGATGATGGGTGCACCGAGGAAAGACGCATAGCGCTCCTCTCCGGTCTCGGCAAAATAACGGAAGCGGGGGTGGCTGGCGGCGTCTTCGAGGTTGAGCGGCTCTTCGCGCGTGCCGACCAAGCCGACCAGGCCCTCGTTGGGGGCCATGCTGACCCGACCGATGGACTTCTTGTTCAGGCCTTCGGTGGCCATGAGCACGAAACGATTGGTGTCCGGGTCGAGCAGATAGACGGAGCAGACCTGCGACTGCATGGCCGCGCGGACACGCTGCACGATGATGGACAGTGCCGACCCCAGATCCTTGGCGGCATTGACCTCCTGGACGATCTTGCGCAGGACTCCCAGCATCTAGAGCCTCCGCAGTTGACACCCGGCGGGTCCGCCGGCGTGCATCACGTGTCGTTCATCCTGCATGACCACAGCTTCTCCTCACCTCTTTCGCACCGGCCGCGCCGGCAGTCAGGCCAGCAAGCGGGGTGCCAACTCCTTGAGCGCCCGCCGATAGACCTCGCGTTTGAAGGTCACTACCTGGCCCAGGGGATACCAGTAGCTCACCCAACGCCAGCCATCGAATTCCGGCTTGCCCGTGACATCCATCCGTACCCGCTGCTCTTCCGCCGTCAGCCGCAGCAGGAACCACTTCTGCTTCTGGCCGATGCACAGCGGACGGCTGTGCGTGCGCACCATGCGCTGCGGTAGACGATAGCGCAGCCAGCCCCGAGTACAGGCCAGGATACGGACGTCATCGGGGCTCAGCCCCACCTCTTCGTTCAGCTCCCGGTACAGCGCCTCTTCCGGCGTTTCCCGGTCATCGATTCCACCCTGGGGGAATTGCCAGGCATCTTGGTTGATGCGACGGGCCCACAGTACTTGGCCGGCATCGTTGGCGAGAATGATGCCGACATTGGGGCGAAAACCATCAGCGTCGATCACGGCTGCCACCCTTGAAAAATATCGTTGCCCGCATTGTTCCACAAAGCCCGACAGCCCAGCAATGCAAGCTCCGGACCGACTGGGGCGTGGCCGACCGACGCCGTCTCCAGAAGCGCGATAGGGCCGGCAAAGGTCCGCATTATGGTGAGCCCTTGCTGAACATCGGCTTAAGACCCGGCAATCGTCGCGGATTAGCGGAAATGTCGCTGCAGCGCCATGTAGCCGGCCAGGGCCAGACCGATCCAGCCCACCAGCCAGAAATAGTCGAGATAGCCCAGCACCTGACTCTGCCGGGTGACCAGGCTGGAAATCTGCGCCAGGGCACTGTCCGCGCCGGTGGCCTGCCGATAGCGCTCGCCGTAGGCCTGGTAGGCCTGGGCATAGGGATTGACCGAAGCACTGAGGACCGCGGCGTGAAAGGCGTCACGCCACTGCAGGAAGACATTGGACAGCACGATGCCCATGGGCATGACCAGTTGCTGGGTCATGTTCTTGATCTGGTAGGCCTGGCTGAAATAGGCAGGTTCCACGCGCATGAAGGTGTACATGATGATCACCGCGAAGGTACCGATCAGGTAGGTGCCGTGCATCATCAGGCCGGGGACCAGTTGCTGATGGAGAGGCACGTCGGCGTGCTGGCGCACCATCCAGAAGCCATAGCCGGCCAGCAACAGGTAGCCGGCCACCAGGTATTTACGAAAGCCACCCCAGGGAAAGCGCTCGCGCAGCCAGACCGAGGTGATCATCAACAGCGGTACCAGGCCGCACAGCCAGCCGAGCGCCATGACGCCGCCGGCGGTGTGGACCGGCAGTTGCAGGCCGTTGACCACGTACTGGGGGATGACGAAGTTGTAGGCCCCCAACAGGAAGTAGTTGAGCATCATGAACAGCATGCCGGCGAGAAAGCCGGGGGTGATGGCGTTCTTGAAATCCAGGGTCGGCCGCGCCAGTCCACGTTCGTAGTAGACGTACAGGCCGAGGATGGCCGCGCCCAGCAGCAGCTCCAGGGCCAGCCGCAGGCCATCGCTGAAGAAATCGAAGGCCAGCCGTTGGGTGGTGGTGGTGAGCAGCAGGCTACCGGCGGCGAGCAGCACCATGGATAGCAATGAAGGCGCCCCGGAATTCTGCAGCGGATGGGAACGCCGCGGCAGGGACAGCCAGACGCACACCGCCACCAGCAGGCACGCCAATGCCGGCACCATGAAGATGGCGCGCCATTGATGCCCTTCCAGCAATTCCGCGGTGGTGAAAGAGGCCAGGGCACCGCCCAGGGGCACGCCCGAGGCGAAGGCCCGGATACCGGTCGGTAGCTGAGGGCCGGAAAAGTACATCTGCACCAGCACCCGCGCGCCGGCGAAGAAGGTGGCGGCACCGGCGCCCATCAGCGCGCGGCCGGCGATGAAGAGCGGCAGATCGGTGGCGATCAGGCAGCACACCTGGCCGACGAGGTGAATGCCGACCGCGGCGAAGATCAGGTTGCGATAGCCCAGACGCTGGGCGAACCACTGGTGTGGAGCGCTGGTCAGGATGACCGCGACGCTGTAGCAGGCGGTGGCCAGGGAATAGCTGCGCGGGTCGATGCCCAGACCGCCGTAGACGTAGCGATTGGCCAGGGCGATGGACAGATTGTCGAGAAAATACACCAGCACCATGAGGGTGATGCTCAACAGGAGCAGGCCTTGATGATGAGGGCGGTCGGTATCGTCGGCGTACATGGAGACCCAGACTGGCACGGAAGTAGCCAGCCGTGGACCCCTGAGCCTGGGGCGGGTTCAGCACTCGAGGCATCGCGATGTCGCGCAGGTGAACCGAATCGCTGCCGCCGGTCAGTTCGGCAGCAGTGCCCGAACATCGCTTAGCAGACTATCCGGCACGTCCATCCAGCCGCGCGCCTCGTTGCGCGCTCGCGCCTGGTAGCGCCGCTGCGAGGGCAGGCGTGCGCCCTGGGCCTCGATGCCGGCGAACAGGGCTTCGGCGCGCTGCTGGTACTCGGCCACCGCGCCGCCAAGAAAACGCTGGGGATCGAACGCCAGGATGAGTTCGCCGTGATAGGGCAGCCCTCCCGCCCCGGCGTCGAAGTCGGAGGATTCGGGGCTGGTCAGATCGCCGATCAGCGGACCGGCGAGCAACTCGATCATGGCCGCCAGGGCCGAGCCCTTGTGCCCACCGAAGGTGAGCATGGCCCCCTCCTCCAGCACGGTCTGGGCATGGGTGCTGGGGGCACCCTCGGCATCCACCCCCCAGCCTTCCGGCAGCGCCTGGCCGGCGCGCCGGTGCAGCTCGATCTCGCCGCGGGCTACCGCACTGGTGGCAAAATCGAAGACGAAGGGTTGTCCTTTCGGTCGCGGCCAGCCGAAGGCGATGGGATTGGTGCCGAACAGCGGTCGCCGGCCACCCGCCGGAGCGACATAGGCCTGGGTCGGATTGCAGGCCAGGGCCACCAGGCCGCGGGCAGTGAGGGCTTCCATTTCCACCCAGAGCGCCGAGAAGTGGACGCAACGGTTGATCGCCATCGCCGCCAGGCCGCAGGCACGCGCCTTGGCTTCGAGCAGTGGCAGGCCGGCTGTGAAGGCCAGCGGCGAGAAGCCGCCATGGGCATCGACGCGGACGATGGCCGGGGCCACGTCCTCGACCTGGGGTTTGGCATCCGGCACCACCTTGCCGGCCTTGAGCGTCTTGATGATGCCCAGCAGCCGATAGATGCCGTGGGAGGCGCAGTCGTCGCGCTGGCCGGCCACCAGGGTAGTGGCGATGGCCGCTCCCTGGGCCGGGCTGAAACCATGGGCCGCGAGCACCTCCTCAGCCAGGTGCTGCAAGTCTTCCGGGGTCATCTGGGCCATGGCGGCGCTCCGTCGAGAAAACCCGACTATGCCGCAATCGCTAGCGCCCCGCTTGCCCGACCTGGGAGCGGTAGCGCCGATCCCGGCACAATCAACCCTGGTGGTAGCGTGCCGACAGTTCGTGGACCGCCTCGATAAAGGCGCCCGCGTGGGCCGGATCCACCTCGGGGGTGATGCCGTGGCCCAGGTTGAAGACATGGCCGCTGCCCTGGCCATAGCTTTCCAGGATGCGCCCGACCTCGGTGCGGATGGCCGCCGGCTTGGCGTAGAGCACGCTGGGGTCCATGTTGCCCTGCAGGGCGACTTTACCACCCACCCGCCGGCGGGCGTCGCCGATATCGCAGGTCCAGTCCAGGCCCAGGGCCTCGGCGCCGCTATCCGCCAGGCTTTCCAGCCAGAGCCCGCCGTTCTTGGTGAACAGAATGACCGGTACCCGGCGCCCCTCGTGCTCGCGGATCAGGCCGGCGACGATCTTGCGCATGTAAGCCAGGGAGAACTCCTGGTAGGCCGCCGCCGAGAGATTGCCGCCCCAGGTATCGAAGATCTGCACCGCCTGGGCGCCGGCGCGGATCTGGCCGTTGAGGTAGGCGGTGACTGCCTGGGCCAGCTTGTCCAGCAGCAGGTGCAGGGCCTCGGGGGTGTCGTAGAGCATGGCCTTGGCCTTGCGGAAATCCTTGCTGGAGCCGCCTTCGATCATGTAGGTCGCCAGGGTCCAGGGGCTGCCGGAAAAGCCGATCAAGGGCACCCGGCCGTCGAGCGCGGCGCGGATGGTGCGCACGGCATCCATCACGTAGCCCAGATCCTTTTCGGCATCGGGAATCGGCAGCGCTTCGATGTCGGCCGGGGTGTCGATCACCTTGCGAAAGCGCGGCCCTTCGCCGGTCTCGAAGTAGAGGCCCTGGCCCATGGCATCGGGAATGGTGAGGATGTCGGAGAAAAGAATGGCCGCATCCAGCGGATAGCGCTCCAGCGGCTGCAAAGTCACCTCGCAGGCGAACTGCGGGTTCTTGCACAGGCTCATGAAGTCACCGGCGCGAGCCCGGCTGGCGCGGTACTCCGGCAGGTAACGCCCGGCCTGGCGCATCATCCACACCGGGGTGACATCCACCGGCTGCTTGAGCAGGGCACGCAGGAAACGGTCGTTCTTCAGGGCAGTCATGGCGACATCCGGCAGCAAAAGTGCCGGCATTGTCGCAAAGCGGCTGGCAAAAGGCACGGCGCCGGGGCGTGCCTTTTGTCTATCGCGGCGATCGGCTTACCAGCTCTTGTAGGGCAGGAACTTGCCGTTGAGGACGATCTGCACCCGGTCGCCCTTGGGATCGGCCACCCGCGAGATGTCCATGCTGAAGTCGATGGCGCTCATGATGCCGTCGCCGAATTCTTCGTGGATCAGGGTTTTGATGGTATCGCCGTAGACGTTGATCATCTCGTAGAAGCGATAGATCAGCGGATCGGTCGGCACGGCCTTGTCCCAGTGCTTGTGCGGAAAGGCTTGCAGGGCCTGGGAGACCTCGGCCGGCAACTCCAGTACCTGGCACAGGCGCTCCGCCACCTCGGGCGCCATGCTGTTCATGCCCAGGCAGGCGGAGGTGGTCCAGACCGGCGACATTTCCAGGCTGGCGGCGATCGCGGCCCAGCTCAGGCCGAGGCGCTGCTTGGCGGCGAGAATGGCGGCGGTCATTTCGGGCTTGTTCATGGCGGTACCTCGGAAGAGAGAGCCAGGATCTTTGCAGACCCTGTGCCAGCGGCGGCGAAGGCTCTGGCACAGGCTTCGCCGCGGCCATTGCGCCTTTCACTGCACCACAAGGCAGCCTCGCCCCTGAATGACGCCCAAGAAAAAAGCCGACCGGCTTGGCACCGGTCGGCTCTTGTCCACTCAGGACGGCTTAGACGCCCAGGTAGTCGAGGATACCCTCGGCGGCATTGCGGCCTTCGAAGATGGCGGTCACCACCAGGTCCGAACCGCGCACCATGTCGCCACCGGCGAAGATCTTCGGGTTGCTGGTCTGGTGCTTGAACTCGCTCATACCGGGCGCAACGACGCGGCCCTGGCTATCGAGGTCGATGCCGAACTGCTCGAACCAGGGCGCCGGGCTCGGACGGAAACCGAAGGCGATGACCACCGCCTCGGCCGGCAGGATCTCCTCGGAACCGGGAATCGGCTCAGGGCTGCGGCGGCCGCGGGCATCGGGCTCACCGAGTCGGGTTTCCACCACCTTGACGCCTTCCACCTTGTCTTCGCCGATGATGGCGATGGGCTGGCGGTTGAAGAGGAATTTCACCCCCTCTTCCTTGGCGTTCTTCACTTCCTTGCGCGAGCCCGGCATGTTCGCGGCGTCACGGCGGTAGGCGCAGGTCACGCTTTTGGCGCCCTGGCGAATGGAGGTGCGGTTGCAGTCCATGGCGGTGTCGCCGCCACCCAGGACCACTACGCGCTTGCCCTTCATGTCGACGAAGTCGGCCGCATCCTTCTCGAAGCCCAGGTTGCGGTTGACGTTGGCCACCAGGAAATCCAGGGCATCGTGCACGCCGGGCAGGTCTTCACCCGGGAAGCCGCCCTTCATGTAGGTGTAGGTGCCCATGCCGAGAAAGACCGCATCGAATTCCTCGAGCAGCTGGTCCATGGTCACGTCCTTGCCCACCTCGGTGTTGAGGCGGAATTCCACGCCCATGCCACCGAAGACTTCGCGCCGGCGGCTGAGCACGGTCTTTTCCAGCTTGAATTCGGGGATGCCGAAAGTCAGCAGACCGCCGATCTCGGGATGCTTGTCGAACACCACCGGGGTCACGCCGTTGCGCACCAGGATGTCGGCGCAACCCAGGCCGGCCGGGCCGGCACCGATCACGGCGACGCGCTTGCCGGTGGGCTTGACCTTGGACATGTCCGGGCGCCAGCCCATGGCGAAGGCGGTGTCGGTGATGTACTTCTCCACCGAGCCGATGGTCACCGCGCCGAAGCCGTCGTTGAGGGTGCAGGCACCCTCGCAGAGACGATCCTGAGGGCAGACCCGGCCACAGACCTCGGGCAGGGTGTTGGTCTGGTGCGACAATTCCGCCGCCGCCAGGATGTTGCCTTCGGACACCAGCTTGAGCCAGTTGGGAATGAAGTTGTGCACCGGGCACTTCCATTCGCAATAGGGGTTGCCACAGCCCAGGCAGCGGTGCGCCTGTTCGGCGGCCTGCTGCGGCTTGAAGGGATCGTGGATCTCGACGAATTCCTTCTTGCGCTGGCGCAGCAGCTTCTTCTTCGGATCCTTGCGACCGACCTCGATGAACTGGAAGTCGTTGTTCAGACGTTCAGCCATTTCCAAACCTCTTGAAGCGACGCCCCATCAGCTGGGCGCCACGAGCTAGCACGGTGAAACCGGCTCCCGCAGGAGCCGGCATCGAAGTCGTTATTCCGGACGGGCGCGGGTGCTGACCAGCAGCGATGCCAGGCTTGCGGCCTTGGGCTTCACCAGCCAGAACTTGCGCAGGTAGTCGTCCAGGTTCTCATGGAGATGGCTGCCCCAGGCACTGCCGGTCTCGCGCACGTATTCGGCCAGTACCCCTTCCAGGTGGCTACGGTAGGCCTCCATGGCCTCGCTGTTGATGCGCTGGATTTCCACCAGTTCGTGGTTGACCCGGTCGTAGAAACCGTTGTCCAGGTCCAGCACATAGGCGAAGCCGCCAGTCATGCCCGAGCCGAAGTTGTAGCCGGTCTTGCCCAGCACGCAGACGAAGCCGCCGGTCATGTACTCGCAGCAATGGTCGCCGGTGCCTTCCACTACGGTGTGGGCCCCGGAGTTGCGCACCCCGAACCGCTCACCGGCGGTGCCGGCGGCGAACAGTTTGCCACCGGTGGCGCCGTAGAGGCAGGTGTTGCCGATGATGGCCGACTCCTGGCTCTTGAAGCCCGCGCCCTGGGGCGGGGTGATGACCAGCTTGCCGCCGGTCATGCCCTTGCCCACGTAGTCGTTGGCATCGCCTTCCAGGTACAGATGGAGACCGCCAGCGTTCCAGACACCGAAGCTCTGGCCGGCGGTGCCCTTGAAGCGGAAGGTCAGCGGCGCCTTGACCATGCCCTGGTTGCCGTGGCGCCGGGCGATTTCGCCGGAAACGCGAGCCCCGATGGAGCGGTCGCAGTTGCCGATGCTCAGGCTGAACTCACCGCCTTCGAGCTGTTCGATCCCCGGCAGCGCCAGCCGCACCATTTCCTCGGCCAGCAGGCCCTGGTCGAACGGCGGATTCTTCTCCACCTGGCAGAACTGCGGCTTCTCGGCCGGAATGAGGTCGCTGCCCAACAGCGGGGTCAGGTCCAGATGCTGCTGCTTGGCGGTCTCGCCCGGCAGGATTTCCAGCAGATCGGTACGGCCGATCAGCTCGCCCAGGCTGCGCACGCCCAGCTTGGCCAGCCACTCGCGGGTTTCCTCGGCGATGAAGGTGAAGAAATTCATCACCATTTCCACCGTGCCGATGAAGTGCTCCTTGCGCAGTCGGTCGTTCTGGGTGGCCACGCCGGTGGCGCAGTTGTTCAGGTGGCAGATGCGCAGGTACTTGCAGCCCAGGGCGATCATCGGCGCGGTGCCAAAGCCGAAGCTCTCGGCGCCGAGGATGGCCGCCTTGATCACGTCCAGGCCGGTCTTCAGGCCGCCGTCGGTCTGCACCCGCACCTTGCCGCGCAGGTCGTTGCCGCGCAGCGTCTGGTGCGCCTCGGCCAGGCCCAGCTCCCAGGGCGAGCCGGCATATTTGATGGAGGTGACCGGCGAAGCACCGGTACCGCCGTCGTAGCCGGAGATGGTGATGAGGTCGGCATAGGCCTTGGCCACACCGGCGGCCACGGTGCCCACGCCGGGCTCGGAGACCAGCTTGACCGACACCAGCGCCTTGGGGTTGACCTGCTTGAGGTCGAAGATCAACTGGGCAAGGTCTTCGATGGAGTAAATGTCGTGGTGCGGCGGCGGCGAGATCAGGGTCACGCCGGGCACAGCGTAGCGCAGCTTGGCGATCAGGCCGTTGACCTTGCCGCCGGGCAGCTGACCGCCCTCGCCAGGCTTGGCGCCCTGGGCCACCTTGATCTGCAGCACTTCGGCGTTGACCAGGTACTCGGGGGTGACGCCGAAGCGGCCGGTGGCCACCTGCTTGATCTTGGAACTCTTGACGGTGCCATAGCGCGCCGGGTCTTCGCCGCCCTCACCGGAGTTGGAGCGACCGCCCAGGCGGTTCATGGCCTCGGCCAGGGCCTCGTGGGCCTCCGGCGACAGGGCACCCAGGGAGATGCCGGCGGCATCGAAGCGGGTGAAGATGTTGGCCAGCGGCTCGACCTCTTCCAGCGCCAGGGGCTGGTCGCTGGTCTTGACCTTGAGCAGGTCGCGGATCATGGCCACCGGGCGCTGGTCCACCAGCGCGGTGTATTCGCGGAACTTGGCGTAGTCGCCCTGTTGCACGGCCGCCTGCAGCAGATTGACCACGTCCGGGTTGTAGGCGTGGTACTCGCCGCCATAGACGAACTTGAGCAGGCCACCCGGCTGGATCGGCTTGCGGTTGTTCCAGGCTTCGCCAGCCAGGAGCTTCTGCTCGGCCTCCAGATCGACGAAGCGCGCACCCTTGATGCGGCTGGTGACGCCAGGGAAGCAGAGGTCGGTAACCTCGTCCGCCAGGCCCACGGCCTCGAACAGCTGGGCGCCGCGGTAGGATGCGACGGTGGAGATGCCCATCTTGGAGATCACCTTGAGCAGGCCCTTGGTGATGCCCTTGCGGTAGTACTTGAACACCTCGTAGAGGTCACCCAGCACCTCGCCGGTGCGGATCAGGTCGCCCAGCACCTCGTAGGCCAGGAACGGATAGACCGCGGTGGCACCGAAGCCCAGCAGCACGGCGAAGTGGTGCGGGTCACGGGCAGTGGCGGTCTCCACCAGGATGTTGCTGCTGGTGCGCAGGCCCAGGTTGACCAGGTGGTGATGCACGGCGCCGGTGGCCAGCACCGCATGCACCGGCAGCTTGCCCGGCTCGATATGGCGGTCGGTCAGCACCAGCAGCACCTTGCCGGCGCGCACGGCTTCCTCGGCCTGCTCGACGATGTTGCGCAGCGCCGCCTCGAGACCCATGGACTCGGGGTAGTTGAGGTCGATCTTGACATGCTCGAAGCCGGGCTTGGGCATGTTGAGGATGGTCCGCCACTTGGCCGGCGAGATCACCGGGCTACTCAGGATGGCGCGATCGGCGTGCTCGGCGGTTTCCTCGAAGACGTTGCGCTCGGCACCCAGGCAGGTCTCCAGGGACATGACGATGGACTCGCGCAGCGGGTCGATCGGCGGGTTGGTGACCTGGGCGAATTGCTGGCGGAAGTAGTCATAGGGCGAACGGATGCGCCGCGACAGCACCGCCATGGGCGTGTCGTCGCCCATGGAGCCGACGGCTTCCTGGCCCTGCTCGCCCAGCGGACGCAAGACCTGGTCACGCTCTTCGAAGGTGACCTGGAACATCTTCATGTACTGACGCAGCTGATCCTGGTCGTAGAAGGCCGAACCGTGATCGTTGTCGTCCAGGGTCGCCTGGATGCGCATGGCGTTCTTGCGCAGCCACTGCTTGTAGGGATGGCGCGCCTTGAGGCGGTTATCGATGTCGTCGGTCTGCAAGACCTCGCCGGTCTCGGTGTCCACCGCGAGGATCTGGCCCGGGCCGACCCGGCCCTTGGCGATGACGTCGTCGGGCTGGTAGTTCCAGACGCCGACTTCCGAAGCCAGGGTGATGTAGCCGTTCTTGGTGGTCACCCAGCGCGCCGGCCGCAGGCCATTGCGGTCGAGCAGGCAGACGGCGTAGCGACCTTCGGTCAGCACCACGCCGGCCGGGCCGTCCCACGGCTCCATGTGCATGGAGTTGAATTCGTAGAAGGCGCGCAGATCGGCGTCCATGGTCTCGACGTTCTGCCAGGCCGGCGGAATGATCATGCGCACGGCGCGGAACAGGTCCATGCCACCGGTCACCAGCAGTTCCAGCATGTTGTCCATGCTGGAGGAATCGGAACCGACCCGGTTGACCAGCGGACCGAGCTGGTCGAGGTCCGGGATCAGTTCGTTGACGAACTTGGTCCGCCGCGCCTGGGCCCAGTTGCGGTTGCCGGTGATGGTGTTGATCTCGCCGTTGTGGGCGAGATAGCGGAAGGGCTGCGCCAGCGGCCACTTCGGCAGGGTGTTGGTGGAGAAGCGCTGGTGGAACACGCAGATGGCGGTGGCCAGGCGCGGATCGCCGAGGTCCGGATAGAAGGCGGCGAGATCCGCCGGCATCATCAGGCCTTTATAGACGATGACCCGGGACGACAGGCTGCAGATGTAGTGCTCGGCGTCGTCGGCATTGCGCACCGAGGAGCGGCGGCGTGCGGAGAACAGCTTGACGGCGAATTGCTGGTCATCGAGGCCGGGACCGGCGACGAACACCTGCTCGATGCGCGGCAGGCGCGCCAGGGCCAGCTCACCCAGCACGGAAGTATCGATGGGCACCTGGCGCCAGCCGACCAGAGTCAGGCCGGCGGCCTCGATCTCCAGGTTCATATTGGCGCGAGCCTGCTCGGCGCGGGCTTCGTCCTGGTTGAAGAACACCACACCGGCAGCGTACTGCTCGGGCAGCTCGGCGCCGAACTGCTCCTGGGCGATGGCCCGCAGGAAGGCATCCGGTTTCTGCATGAGCAGACCGCAACCGTCGCCGGTCTTGCCGTCGGCGTTGATACCGCCCCGGTGGGTCATGCAGGTCAGGGCTTCGATGGCCGTTTCCAGCAGGTCATGGCTGGGCTCGCCCTGCATATGGGCGATCAGGCCGAAGCCGCAGTTGTCCTTGAAGCTATCGGGATTGAACAGGCCTGCTTTCATAGCGCTCTCACCGGCAATCAGGTTATTGCGAAGGCATCACAAAACTGTACGTTTATTTGAACTTTTTTCGGACAGTCAAAGGCTGACCAGTGTATCGAAAAAATCGTTTGCGACAAATACCGATGACACCTGATGAAAATTCGATGACGCAAAACAGAAAGCCCCGGCGTCACTCTCGTGATAGCACCAGGGCTTTCTTTTCCTGCCAGACAACAATCAGCGGCTGGTAGCTATGTCCTGCTGGATGCTGGCGAAGGTCCGCGGCCAGGGCTTGCTGGCCTGTACCTTGGCCGGTAGTCGCTTCGCCGCCGCCTCGGCCGCCGCGCGGCTGGCGAAGTCGCCGTAGGTCACCACATACAGGGGTTTGCCCTGGTGGATCTTCTTGAAGTAATGGAACTCGCCACTGTCGGACTGGGCGGCGATGAAGGCTTGAGCGGCCTTCTCGGTGCTGGTCCCCACCACCTGCAACGCATACTTGCTACCGGACTGGGTACCGTACCAGCCGGAACCCCCAGCAGCATGAGTGGGGGCTGCAGCCGGCGCCGGCTTGGCCGGAACCGGAGCCGGCGTCGCAGCGGGCGCGGTATGCCGGGTGGCGGGTGCCGCGACGGCAGGTGCGCTGGGCGCCGGCGCCCGGGACGGCGTGCGGCTGGGCAGTTCGTCTTCGTCACTGATGGGTGGCGCCTCGGACGTGACGGTCGGTGGCACACCGCCTGCGCCGGCATCATTACCCGTAGCCGTACCGGCCTGACGTCCACCCGCCGCTTCGGCGAGCGGTTCGCGGATCACCGGTTGCGACTCCCCTACCAACGGCAAGGGCAACGGCTTGGAAGAACCATCGAACTGAATAGGGGCGCTCTGGGCATCCTTGCCGGCGGCCGCGGTGTTCTGACCACTCATGGGTAGATCCTGACCACTGGCGGTGGTGGCCGGCGCTTCGCTCTTGCCGCCCTTGAGCGACAGGGCGGCAGCACCTACGGCCAGCACCACGACGCCGAGGATGACCAGGTGCTTGCGCGGCAGGGCCGCCAGCAGATTGCGCGAGGCTTTCGCCGGAGCGGCCGCCTTCTTGCGGCGGGCGCTCATACCCGCCACCAGCACGTCGCGCGCCTCTTCGTTGAGACGGCCGGGCCAACCTTCGGAGCGCTCATGAATGGTCGCGAGCTGCTCGTCGGTGAAAATCTCCAAGCCCTGACCGGCACCTTCCAGACGCTGGGCCAGATACTCCTCGGCCTCGCTTTCGCTGTAGGGCAGCAATTCGATGGCGTGGTAGCGCTCTTCGCCCTGGGCGATGTCTTCGAGGCGCATGACCACTTCCGCCTCGCCGAACAGGAAGACGTGCAGGCGCTCCCGCTCGGCGCCACCGGCCAATTCCAGCAGGGCTTCCAGGGCAGGAGTCGCCAACGCCTCGGCGTCATCGACCAGGATGTAGACCTCCTGACCCGCCAGGCGTACTTCCGCCGCCTGCTCGAGGATGGCGGCGGGCGTCTGGCTGCTCGCCCCTACGCCCTTGGCGACTTGCGCCAGCACGGTACGGGCATCGCCGCCGTTCTGCGCGGAAATCACCACACAGTGCACGGCTTCCTTCTTGGTACTGGCCGCCAGCGCCTGGCGCAGCAGCGTCTTGCCACTGCCCTCAGGGCCGGTGACCACCAGCAGCAGCTGACTGTAACGCGCTAGGTGATGCAACTGGCCCAGTACCGGCTTGCGTTGCGCCGGGAAGAACTTGAAGCCGGGAACGCGCGGGGCGAAGGGATCGTGGGTGAACTGATAGTGGCCGAGAAAGGCTTCGTCGGCGTGCAGATTGGACATGAGACTCTCTTGCTCTCCTTACTGGGCGATCAGCGCTTGGTAATCGGTACGCAGCGTCTGCTCGAGAATGTCGCGGGCGAAGTCGGCGGTGACCACGGCCTGGCCCAGGTCACTGAGCAATACCAGCCGGAGTTGTCCGTCCAGGACCTTCTTGTCCACCGCCATGAGGCGCTCGAAATCGGCCGGCAGCATATCCGCCGGCGGCACCACGGGCAGCTTGGCCCGCACCAATAGCCGTATCGCGCGATCACGCTGCTCCAGGCTCAGCCAGCCAAGCAGCAGGGACATCTGCAGCGCCATCACCATTCCGGCGGAAACGGCTTCGCCGTGCAGCCAGACGCCATAACCCTGGTGGGTCTCGATGGCATGGCCGAAGGTATGGCCCAGATTGAGGATGGCGCGCAACCCAGACTCCCGCTCGTCGCTGCCCACCACCTGGGCCTTGGCCGCGCAGGAGCGTTCGATTGCCTCGGTGAGCGCCGCCTGATCCAGCGCCAGCAGTGCCTCGACGTGCTCCTCGAGCCAGCCGAGGAAGGGCTCGTCACAGATCAAGCCGTATTTGATGACTTCGGCCAGCCCGGCCGACAACTCACGGGGCGGCAAGCTGGCGAGGCTGTCGGTATCTATCACCACGGCCTGCGGTTGGTAGAAGGCACCGATCATGTTCTTGCCGAGGGGATGGTTGATGCCCGTCTTGCCACCGACCGAGGAATCCACCTGGGACAGCAGCGTGGTCGGCACCTGGATGAAATCCACCCCGCGCTGATAACAGGCCGCGGCAAAACCACCCATGTCGCCGATCACCCCGCCGCCCAAGGCGATGAGGGTGGTCTTGCGATCATGACGATCCTGCAGCAGCCCGTCGAAGATCAGTTGCAGGGTTTCCCAATTCTTGTGCGCCTCGCCATCGGGCAGCACGATGGTGCTGATGAACCGCTCGCCCAGTGTCTTGATCAGACGCTCCAGATAAAGCGGCGCGATGGTTTCGTTGGTGACGATGGCCACCTTGCGCCCGGCGAGATGGGGCAGGAAGCATTCCGGCCGATCCAGAAGGCCTTGACCTATATAGATAGGGTAGCTGCGCTCACCGAGCTCGACGTGAAGAGTCCGCATGCCGTCACCTTGATTCAAAGGGCGCCTAGCATAGCGCAGAACGCCAAAGGCTTTAATGCGGCGCCAGGGCTTTCAGACGGTCGAGTATCTGCAACACCACCAGCCGCGGTGGCCGCTCGTCGGTTTCGACGATGATGTCGGCGATCTCGCGATACAGGGGATCACGCATCGCCATGAGCGTGCGCAGCACCGCGGCCGGATCGGCCGTTTGCAACAGTGGCCGATTGCGATCCCGGGCGGTCCGTTCGATCTGCTGCTCGATGGAGGCATGCAGATAGATGACCCGTCCGCCGCGCTTGAGCGCCTGGCGATTGTCTTCGCGCAGCACAGCGCCGCCTCCGGTCGCCATGACCAGGCCGTTCTCGGCGCACAGCTCGGCTATCGCGGCGCGTTCACGCTCGCGAAAGCCTTGTTCGCCTTCCATATCGAAGATCCAGGGAATAGCAGCGCCGGTGCGTTCTTCGATTACCTTGTCGGAATCCTTGAACGGCAGCCGCAATTCCTTCGCCAGGAGCCGACCGATGGTGCTCTTGCCCGAGCCCATCGGTCCTACGAGAAACAGATTACGCACTTATGTCATCGACCAACCGCTATCGCCTGGTTGTTCATGATACGCGGCGTGAGGAAGATCAGCAGCTCGACTTTGCTGTCGGTGACCGAATCGCGGCGGAATAGCCGGCCGACATAGGGAATATCGCCCAGCATCGGCACCTTGGTGGTGGACTTGGTCTGGGTGTTGGAGAACACCCCACCGAGCACGATGGTCTCGCCATCGCTCACCAGCACCTTGGCATTGACCTCGTTCTTGCTGATCGGCGGTACGCCATTCAGGGCGTTCTGGTAATCCGGCGCATCCTTGTTGACCTTGACCTCCATGATGATGCGGTTATCGGGCGTGATCTGCGGCGTAACTTCCAGCGACAGCGCCGCCTGCTTGAAGCTGGTGCTGGTGGCGCCACTGGAGCTGGCTTCCTGGTAGGGAATCTCGGTACCGCGCAGGATCTTGGCGGTCTCCTTGTCCGAGGTGACGACCTTGGGCTGGGAGATGATCTCGCCGTTGCCGCTGGACTGCAGCGCAGACAGCTGCAGGTCGAGCATATTGCCGCCGGCCATGAAGCCGATACCGATGCCCGACGTACTGCCGGAGACACCCATGTCGACGAAGGGCGTGGGCGCAAGGCCGCTGGCGGCGGTAAAGTTACCGATGGTGCTGGTTCCGGGCAGGAAAGCTTGGTTAGTGGTGCTATCCACAGTCGTCGCGCCGTCCTTGCCATAGACCGAAAAATTGCCCTGGCGAGTAGCGCCACCCCAGCGCACCCCCAACTGCTTGCTGTAGTCGACGTTGGCTTCCACCAGACGCGCCTCGATCATCACCTGGCGCACCGGGATATCCAGTTGCGAGACGATACGGCGCAGCTCGTCCAGGCGATTCTGGGTCTGGTAGGCGATGATGCTGTTGGTCCGCTCGTCCACCGAGATGGACCCGCGCTCGTCGGCGGTCTTGTCGGCACTGGTCACCGACTGGAACAGCTTGGCGATGTCGGCGGCCTTGGCGTAGTTGACCTGGATCAGGTCACGCCGCAGCGGGGCCAGTTGCTGGATCTGCTTTTGCGACTCCAGTTCCTGACGTTCGCGGGCGGCGATCTCGTCGGCCGGTGCCACCAGCAGCACGTTGCCGATCTGACGCTTGTCGAGGCCCTTGGTCTTGAGGATGAGATCCAGCGCCTGGTCCCAGGGTACGTTCTGCAGGCGCAGGGTGATGTTGCCCTGTACGGTGTCGCTCGCCACCAGATTGAGGTTGGTGAAATCGGCGATCAGCTGCAGTACCGAGCGGACATCGATGTCCTGGAAGTTCAGCGACAGCTTCTCACCGGTATAGGTGAAGCGATCGGCCGCGCGCTTTTCCTTCTCTTCGGTGGTGAGCGGCTTGACGCTCAAGGTCAGCCGATTGTTGGTCTGGTAGGCCAGATAGTCGTAGGTACCGGTCGGCTCGATGACGATGGTCGCACCGCCGTTGTCGGCCGAGGCATTGACGAACTGCACCGGCGTGGCGAAGTCCTTGACGTCCAGCCGTACGCGCAGCTCTTCGGGCAGTTGGGTACCGGCGAAGGCCAGGCGGATCTTGCCGCCCAGCTCCTGGATATCGGGGTTGATGCCGGTCTCACTCAGGTCGATGACCACGTTGCCCTCGCCCTGGGGACCACGCTGGAAGTCGATGTGACGGATCGCCTTGCCGCGCAATGGGGGACGGCTTGCGGTCATGGCTGCCACGGTCGAGGCGGCCGGGGTAGGTGGCAGAGCCGTCCGCGCCGTGTTACCGGACATGACGTTCGTCGCACTCACGGTAGCGGGCGCGGGGGAACGCGGTAGATCCGGAGTCAGGTTGGCCTGGGCACTGGTCACCTGGCGCGCCACTGCCCCACCGATGGTGACGAAAAGGTTGCGCCCGTCGACACGGGTGCTGTAATCGGCCAGGGAGGTGAGATTGATGATCAGCCTGGTCCGATTGCCCGCCTCGACCACCGTCACGCTACGAGCATTGCCATTGCCCAGCTCGCGACTCTTGGTGCCCAGCTTGTTGGCCACTCCAGGCAGGTCCAGCGCGATCCGCGCCGGCTGCTCGATGGTATAGCCCTTGGGCGCAGCGACCGGCTGATCGAAGGTCAGCTTGAGTTCGACGCGATCGCCAGGCAGGGAGGCGACGTTCAAAGATTGCAGATCCGCGGCCATGGCCTGGCCGGCCAGACTGCTCAGCAGCATGGCCACACCCAGCCCCAGTCGCGCGATAGTAGTGTTCACAGTGCTCGCCCTGCCCATTAAGTCTTTTCCTTCAAGGTGATGGTGCGCGGCCGCTCCAGCCAGCCACCCTCGCCATCCGGGACGATTTCGATCACGTCGATCTCGCCGTCGGTGATCTTGGTAATGCGTCCGTCGTTACGCCCCAGGTAATCCCCCACCTTGACGCGATGCACGCCGCCCGCGCCACTGACCAGCGCATAGCGCCCCTCGGCGTTGGCCAGGGTGCCGACCATGTTGAAGGTTTCGATATTGAAGCCTTCGAGAAACTGCTTGGGCCGATTCAAGTCCGGCTTGATATTGCCATTACCTCGCTGCCGCGCCGTGGGATCGATCCGCACCGGCGCCTGGAAGGGGCTACGCAGCGCAGCCGCAGCATAGGTAAAAGGCTCGTAGGCTCGAAACTGCGGCAGCGGTTCGATGGAGCCGCGCGGCTTGGCCCGGGTTTCGTCCATGAAGGCCTGCAGGTCGCTGGTATCACTGGAGCCACAACCGGCCAGCACGGTGGCCAGGAGGCACAGCAGCAGGGGCTTACTCATTTGCCGAGCCCCTTATCGTTGTAGCGGTAGGTCTTGGCCAGTACGTTCATGCGCAGCTTGCCACCGGCACCGGATACCAAGCCAGCGCCATTGCCTGTCTTGTCGTCCACCGGCTTGAGGTCGAAGTCGTGCAGGGTAACGATCCGCGGCAGACTGGAGACGCTGCTGACGAAGGTTGCCAGGTCATGGTAGGTACCCACCACGGTGATCTGGATCGGCAGCTCGACATAGAACTGCTGCGTCACCTCCGGCAGCAGCTTGATCTGTTCGAACTCCAGGCCACTGCCGAGCCCGGTGCGGGTGATGTCCTCGAGCAGCGCCGGCACCTCGGTATCGCCCGGCAATTGCCGCAACAGCGCACCGAAGGATTCTTCCATCTCTACCATCTGCTGCTTGTAGGCATCCAGATTAGCGGCCTGGAAGGCCTTGCTGGCGTATTGCTGCTTGAGGGTTTCTTCCTGGGCGCGTTGCGTCTCCAGCTGCGCCTGCATGTCGCTGAGATGGAACTGATAGCCGAGCAGCAGCACCACCAGCACGATCAGCAGGCAGGCGATGACCTTGACTGGTTTGGGCCAGGAGCCCAGGTTCTCGAGACTGAGCTCGTTGACATCGATCTTACGCAGACTGGCCAGGGAATCGGCGAGACTCATGGTTTGCCTCCCTTGGCGAGCGGCGCGGGCTCAGCCGCACCGGGCTGGGTCTGTTTGACGGTGAGCTGAAAGGTGTTGGCCTGATCCACGGCGCCAGCGGTAGTTGCCTTTACCTCGATGAGCGTAGGCGAAGTAAACCAATCCGAGGCATCCAGATTGCGCATCAGATTGGAGACCCGGTTGTTGGATTCCGCCTCGCCGCTGATCGACAGGGTATCGCCCCGCATCTTCACTTCCCGGAAATACACGCCATCCGGCAGCGTCCTTACCAGTTGATCGAACACATGACCGATGACCGGCCGGTTGGCCTGCAGGTCCTGGATGATCTTCATCCGCGCCAGCAGCTGTTGCCGCCGGGTCTTGAGTTCGCTGATTTCCTTGATGCGGACGTCCAGCTGGGCGATGTTCTGCTGGACGAAGGCGTTACGCGCCTCCTGGCGGGCAATTTCCCCGGACAGGTACTGGTCGCCCAGGAACACGGCGCCGCACGACAACGCGAAGACACCTCCCAGGATCACCAGGAACTGCTTGCGTCGTTCTTCGCGCAGCTGTTCCCGCCAGGGCAAGAGGTTGATGCGGGCCATCTAGTCGAAACTCCTCATGGCCAGGCCACAGGCGATCATCAACGCCGGGGCGTCGCCGGCCAGGGCCGCCGCATTGACCTTGCTGCTGACAGTCATGTCCGCGAAGGGATTGGCCAGGACCGTCGGGGTGCCGATTTTCTGTTGGATCAAACGGTCGAGTCCGGAAATTGACGCTGTACCTCCGGCAAGCAAGATGTAGTCCACATCGTTGTATTGCCCAGCGGCGAAAAAGAACTGCAGCGAACGGGCGACCTGCTGTACCACGGCCTCACGGAAGGGGCTCAGCACCTCGTTCTGGTAATCGTCCGGCAGACCGCCCTGCTTCTTGGCGAGCCCAGCCTCTTCCACCGAGAGGCCATAGCGACGCTGGATCTCTTCGGTGAGCTGACGCCCGCCGAACAGCTGCTCGCGGGTGTAGATGGTCCTGCCATTGTGCAGCACGCTCAGCGTGGTCATGGTGGCGCCGATGTCGACTACCGCCACGGTCAGATCATCCACGTGCCCGCCCAGCTGATTGGCGAGCAACTGATAGGCACGCTCCAGCGCATAGGCCTCGACATCGACTACCTTGGCCGAGACCCCGGCCAGGGCCAGGGCCGCCTCACGGACCTCGACGTTTTCCTTCCGGCAGGCGGCCAGCAGTACCTCGACGCGCTCGGCGTTACGTGGCGACGGGCCCTGCACCTCGAAATCGATGGCGACCTCGTCGAGGGGATAGGGAATGTATTGATCGGCCTCGAGCTTGATCTGGTTTTCCAGCTCGTCGTCGGACAGGCCGGCATCCATCTCGATGGTCTTGGCGATCACCGCCGAACCGGACACCGCCACGGCGGCGCTGCGCGCGGAAGTACGCGCCTTGACCAGCACCCGGCCGATGGCCAGCCCGACGCCCTCGAGCTCGGCGATGTTCTTCTCGACCACGGCATTGGCCGGCAGGGGCTCGACCGCATAGGCCTCCACGCGATAGCGCCCGCCTGCGCGGCTCAATTCGATGAGCTTCACCGATGTCGAACTGACGTCGATACCCAGCAGCGTATTCGCCTTCTTTCTGAATAGCCCTAGCACATCAGTTCCCTATGAACGACGGTGGTTTTCCGCGGACGGGCATTAGATAACAGACTTGACACCCGAGCAAATAGCGGCCAACCGCCAAACGCGCCTATAATGGCGACGCCGTGTAGGCTGACCGTCACCTGTCGCCTTTTCCCTCTTTCCATTCGAAAAGTCTCTTGATGCGTGTTCTGAAATTTTTCTGGTGGTCGTTGGTCGCCCTGATTTGCAGCCTGTTGCTGGGCCTGAGCGGCACCTTCCTCTACCTCAGCCCCAGCCTGCCCTCCATCGATGCCCTGCGTAACGTGCAACTGCAGATCCCTCTGCGGGTGTACAGCTCGGATGGCAAACTCATCGCTGAATTTGGCGAAATGCGCCGCTCGCCGCTGCGTTTCAACGAAATTCCGCCTGATTTCATCCATGCCCTGCTCTCCGCCGAGGACGACAACTTCGCCAATCACTATGGCGTGGATCTGAAAAGCCTGGCGCGCGCCCTGAGCCAGCTGGTCACCACCGGGCACATCCAGACCGGCGGCAGCACCATCACCATGCAGGTCGCCAAGAATTACTTCCTCACCAGCGAGCGCAGCTTCTCGCGCAAATTCACCGAGATCCTGCTCGCCCTGCAAATAGAGCGCCACCTGACCAAGGACGAGATCCTCGAGCTCTATGTCAACAAGATCTACCTGGGTAACCGGGCCTACGGCATCGAGGCCGCCGCCCAGGTGTACTACGGCAAGTCCATCAAGGACTTGAGCATAGCCCAGATGGCGATGATCGCCGGCCTGCCGAAGGCGCCCTCGCGCTACAACCCAGTGGCCAACCCCGAGCGCAGCCTGGAAAGACGCAACTGGATTCTCGAGCGCATGCTCAAGCTCGGCTATATCAACCAGGCGACCTACCAGGAGAGCGTCAAGGAGCCCCTGGAGGCCTACCACCACGTGGCCGTGCCGGAGCTCAACGCGCCCTACATCGCCGAAATGGCCCGTGCCGAGATGGTCGGCCGTTATGGCAGCGATGCCTATACCGACGGCTACCAGGTCTACACCACCGTCGACAGCCATCTGCAGACGGATGCCTTCGAGGCGGTGCGTGACGGCCTGACCGACTACGATCAGCGCCATGGCTATCGCGGCCCGGAAGCCCGCTTCCCCGGCCGCAGCCGCAGCGACTGGCTCGCCGAGCTGCAGAAGCAGCGCACCATCGGCGGCCAGGACCCGGCCATCGTCACCCAGGTGGAGAAGAGCGGCATCCTGGTCCTGACCCGCGATGGCAAGGAAGAAGCGGTGCCCTGGGACAGCATGAAGTGGGCCCGCCCCTACCTCAGCGCCAACAGCATGGGGCCGCGCCCCAACGGACCGGCGGACGTGGTCAAGGTCGGCGATCTGATCCGCGTCGAGCGCCAGGCCGACGGCAGCCTGAAGTTCTCGCAGATTCCCAAGGCCCAGAGCGCCCTGGTCTCCCTGGACCCGCAGGACGGCGCTATCCGCGCCCTGGTCGGCGGTTTCTCCTTCGAGCAGAGCAACTACAACCGTGCCACCCAGGCACGACGCCAGCCAGGCTCCAGCTTCAAGCCGTTCATCTACAGCGCGGCGCTGGACAAGGGCTTCACCGCCGCCAGCCTGGTCAATGACGCGCCCATCGTGTTCATGGACGAGAACCCGGACGAAGCCTGGCGACCGAAGAACGACAACAACACCTTCCTCGGCCCCATCAGCCTGCGCGAGGCGCTCTATCGTTCGCGTAACCTGGTGTCGATCCGGGTGCTGCAGGCCATCGGCATCGACTATGCGCTGGACTACGTCAGCCGCTTCGGCTTCGAGCGCGATCAGCTGCCACGCAATCTGTCGCTGGCCCTGGGCACCCCGGGCCTGACGCCCCTGGAAGTGGCTACCGGCTGGTCGGCGTTCGCCAACGAAGGCTACAAGATCACGCCCTATGTGGTGGATCACGTGGTCGACCGCGACGGCAAGGTGGTCTATCGCGCCAATCCGCCGCGGGTGCCGCAACAGCCCGAGGCCAAGTCCAACGCTGGTGTCGAGGTCTCCGCCGCGCCGACCACCGATGGCATCAATGCCGATCCGGCCAATCCCGCGCCAGTGTTCGCACCCCAGATCATCGACCCGCGCAATGCCTACATCATGAACAGCATGCTGCAGGACGTGATCAAGCGCGGCACCGGCCGCAAGGCACTGGAGCTGGGCCGGACCGATCTGGCCGGCAAGACCGGTACCACCAACGAATCCAAGGACACCTGGTTCTCCGGCTACAACGGCGACTACGTGACCACCGTCTGGGCCGGCTTCGACCAGCCGGAGACCCTAGGCCGCCAGGAATTCGGTGGCACCGTGGCCCTGCCGATCTGGATGAAGTACATGGGCGCTGCGCTCAAGGGCAAGCCGGCGCATCAGCTCAAGGAGCCGGACGGCATCGTCTCGGTACGGATCGATCCGGTCACCGGACGCGCCGCACCGCCCGGCACGCCGAACGCCTACTTCGAACTGTTCAAGAGCGAGGACACCCCGCCGAGTCTGGACGAACTGCCCCGTGGCACTGCCCCGGGCACGCCGTTGCCCTCGAGCGAGACGGCGCCGATGGATCTCTTCTGAGATTCTCGGCCCAATAAAAAACCCCGCCGCGGCGGGGTTTTTTATTGGGCATCGCCTTACTTGGCGAAGACGTCGTCTACCGACTTCAGCGGGTAGTTCGCCGGATAGGGCAGCGTGGCCACGCCGGTCTCGATGGCGGCCTTGGCCACGGCATCGGATACCAGGGTGATCAGGCGCGCGTCCATCGGCTTGGGAATGATGTACTCGCGTCCGAAGCTCAGGCTGTCGACCTTGTAGGCCTCGCAGACTTCCTTGGGTACCGGCAGCTTGGCCAGGTCACGCAGGGCCAGGGCGGCGGCGATCTTCATCTCCTCGTTGATGACCCGGGCGCGTACGTCCAGGGCACCACGGAAGATGAAGGGGAAGCCCAGCACGTTGTTCACCTGATTCGGATAGTCCGAACGACCGGTGGCCATGATCACGTCATCGCGGGTGGCGTGGGCCAGCTCGGGAGTGATTTCCGGATCCGGGTTGGAGCAGGCGAAGACGATGGGATTGGCCGCCATGCGCTTGAGGCCTTCGGCCGACAGCAGATTGGGGCCGGACAGACCGACGAAGACATCGGCGCCGTCGAGGGCATCGTCCAGGGTGCGCTTGCTGGTCTCGGTGGCGAAGGTCGCCTTGTACTGGTTCAGGTCGTTGCGGCCGCTGTGGACCACCCCCTGACGGTCGATCATGTAGATGTTCTCGACCTTGGCACCCATGCTGATCAGCAGGCGCATGCAGGATATGGCGGCAGCACCGGCACCCAGGCAGACGATCTTGGCTTCTTCCAGGCGCTTGCCGGCGATTTCCAGCGCGTTGAGCATGCCGGCGGCGGTGACGATGGCGGTGCCGTGCTGGTCATCGTGGAACACCGGAATGTCGCACTGTTCGATCAGGGCGCGTTCGATCTCGAAGCACTCGGGTGCCTTGATGTCTTCCAGGTTGATGCCGCCGAAGGTGATGGAGATGCGCTTGACGGTATCGATGAACGCCTGGGGGCTTTCGGCGTCGACCTCGATGTCGAAGACGTCCACACCGGCGAAGCGCTTGAACAGTACGCCCTTGCCTTCCATCACCGGCTTGGAGGCCAGCGGGCCGAGGTTACCCAGACCGAGAATAGCGGTGCCATCGGAGATCACGGCGACCAAGTTGCCCTTGCCGGTGTAGCGGTAGGCCAGCTCCGGATCGCGGCCGATCTCGCGGACCGGTTCGGCGACGCCGGGGCTGTAGGCCAGGGACAGGTCACGGGCGGTCGCGGTGGGCTTGGTCAGCTCGACGCTGAGTTTGCCGGGACGCGGCTGGGCGTGGTATTCGAGGGCAGCGGTTTTGAGATCAGACATTATTGGTATATCCGCGTGGTGTGGGTCTTGGGTCGGGCGAGAATACGCAAAGACTCAAGGTGCCACAAGCAATCACCCATATACCTGAAATCAATCGCAATACGACTTTCGGCTAAAACGATTCAACTCGCAAACCCAGCATGTGCGGGTCGCTCAGGGTCATCTGCCAGCGCGCTCTGCCCGCCTCTTTTCGCCTGCTGCGATCGGAAATCCAGCCCCGAGCCTCGACGTTGCGGCCGATCCACTGCCGGAGCGGCACCCCGTCGAAGGCGTCGGCGAAACGCTCCGGCACATTGACGACCAGATCGCCTTCGAACTGCAGCCAGAGCCCGCCGCGATTGCGCTCGACCTCCTGCAGACGACCTTGCACCACGGCGAAGCCACCTTCCTCGATACGCGTGGAGGCCTGGGTCGGATCCTGCTTCCAGACGCCGAGTCGACTCTTGCGCGCCTGGCGTTCCGCCGCAGCCTGACAGGCGGCGAGCCGGGTATTGGGCGCGATGGCGACGGCGTAACCGAGGCCCTCGGCGATCAACTGCGCTTCGAGATTGTGACCCTGGCGATCATAGAGATGCGCCAGGGTACGGCCGTAGTGGTCGGTCGCCTCGCTACCCGGCACCAGCCGCAGGCGCTCGTCGCTGGCCTCGACCAGGGCTTGCAGGCGTCGGCGCGCAGCCTCGGCATAGGGCTGGGCGGTACCACCGGACTTGCCCAGCTCAGGAGCATTGACCCCGATCAGGCGTACGGAGCGACCATCGACCAGGCGCAGGGTATCGCCGTCCACCACCTGCCGGACCTCGACCTCCTGTCCACCGGACAGCAAAGGGCACTCCGCGGCCGCCAGAGCCAAGGGCGCGGTTACCAGGGCCGAAACGAAAAAGGCGCCCCAGAGGGACGCCTTTTTCAGTGTCGAGCCATACGGAGATGGTCGACGGCAGCGCATTACTTGCTGCTGCCGAATACGCCGAAGCGCTGCTTGAAGCGGTCGATACGGCCGCCAGCGTCCAGGACCTTCTGCTTGCCGGTGTAGAACGGGTGGCATTCGGAGCAGACGTCCAGGTGAATGTTCTTGCTCAGGGTAGAGCGGGTCTTGATGACGTTGCCACAGCTGCAGGTAGCTTCGATGGCTTCGTACTGCGGATGGATATCAGCTTTCATGGGGCTATCCTCGGGGTCTAGCTGTGCCGCCACCCGGCGCCATTGCCGGATACCGCACAGATTTGGGCTGCGAATCATACCAGAGCGGGTAGGCCGTGCAAGCAACCCCCTCACCGCCCGTCTGCTACCATCGGGCTTTCCGCCTGCGAGCCTTGCCGTGCCCCTGATCCTGCGCCTGGCGCTGCCTTCCCCACTGCGTCGCCTGTTCGACTACCTGCCACCCAAGGGCGTGGCCGAGGAGCAGCTGCGCCCGGGCGTGCGCCTGCGGGTGCCCTTCGGCCGCCGCGAGGTGGTCGGGGTACTGATCGAAGTTGCCCAGGAAAGCGAGGTACCGCCGGACAAGCTACGCAAGGCCCTGCAATTGCTCGACGAGCGCCCGCCGCTGCCGAGCGCCCTGTTCGAACTCTGCCAGTGGTCCGCCCAGTATTATCAACACAGCCTCGGCGATACCTTGAGCTGGGCACTTCCTGCCCTTTTGCGTCAGGGCGAGCCGGCGGAGCGGCGGTTGCAGCGTTTCTGGATCGCCCAGCCCGATGCTCGCCCGGAAGACCCCCGCCTGGCCCGCGCGCCCCGCCAGCGCGAAGCGCTCAAGACCCTGCGCCAGCATGCTCACGGCGTGCTGCACGAATTGCTCGGCCAGCTCGGCCTGGTCAAGGACAGCCTCGATCTCCTGCAGGCCAAGGGTCTGGTCAAGGTAGAGACCCGCTATCACCAGCCGACTCGCCATCAGGGTGCCTGGCTGGCCCAGGCCGAATTGCCGCTCAACGGCGAACAGCGCCTGGCCTACGAGGCGGTTCGCGCTGGCAGCGGCTTTCATTGCTATCTATTGGAAGGAGTGACGGGCAGCGGCAAGACCGAGGTCTATCTGCAACTGATCCGCGCCACCTTGGAAGCCGGCCGTCAGGCGCTGCTGCTGATCCCCGAGATCAACCTGGGGCCCCAGACCCTGGGGCGCTTCGAGCAGCGCTTCAATGCCCGCATCGCCCTACTGCATTCGGCGCTGACCGATCGCGAGCGCATGGATATCTGGCTGGCCGCCCGCGATGGGGAGGTGGACATAGTAGTGGGCACCCGCTCGGCACTGTTCACTCCGCTCAAACACCCCGGCCTGATCATCGTCGACGAAGAACACGACGCCTCCTATAAACAGCAGGAAGGCCTGAGGTATCACGCCCGGGATCTGGCTGTCGTACGCGCGCGGCTGGAAAATCTGCCGGTGGTGCTGGGGTCGGCGACACCCTCGCTGGAGAGCCTGCACAACGCCGAGCAGGGTCGTTACGCTCACTTGCGGCTGTCGCTGCGTGCCGGTGGGGCCCAGCCACCGCGCTTCGAGCGGCTGGACGTACGCAGCCGCCCGCTGGACAGCGGTCTGTCGCAGCCGCTGCTCAAAGCCATGGGCGCGACCCTGGAACGCGGCCAACAGGTGCTGGTGTTCCTCAATCGCCGCGGCTTCGCACCCACCCTGCTCTGCCACGACTGCGGCTGGCTGGCCCAGTGCCCGCGTTGCGATGCGCGCATGACCTATCACCGCGGCTCCGGCGAGTTGCGCTGCCACCATTGCGATCACCGCGAGAGGCCGCCACGCCACTGCCCGTCTTGCGGCAAGCTCGACCTGCGCCCGGTGGGTGCCGGCACCGAGCGTGCCGAGGAGCGACTGCAGCTGCTGTTCCCGGACGTTCCGGTGCTGCGCATCGACCGCGACACCACGGCGCGCAAGGACGCCCTGGGCAAACTGTTGCGCACCATCCACAGCGGCGCGCCCTGCATCCTGGTCGGCACCCAGATGCTCGCCAAGGGGCACCACTTCCCCAAGGTGACCCTGGTGGCCGTGCTCGATGCCGACAGCGGGCTGTTCTCCGCCGACTTCCGTGCCAGCGAGCGCATGGCGCAGCAGATCGTCCAGGTGGCCGGTCGCGCGGGTCGCGCCGAGGAACCCGGCCTGGTGTTGATCCAGACCCACCTGGCCGATCATCCACTGATGGTGCAACTGGCCGAGGAAGGCTATCCGGCCTTCGCTCGCCAGGCCCTGCAGGAGCGGCGGTCCGCGGGACTGCCGCCGTTCGCCTATCTGGCCCTGCTGCGTGCCGACGCCCATCGCCAGGACCAGGTGGAGAATTTCCTGGAGGCGGCCTATCACGTCGCCGAAGGCCTGGCGGTGAATCTCGCCCTGCCCCAGGTGGAATTGCTCGGTCCGGTGCCGGCGCCGATGGAAAGACGCGCCGGTCGTCATCGCGCCCAACTACTATTGCAAAGCAGTAGCCGCGCGCCCTTGCATCGACTGCTGGGGATCTGGGTGGTCCAGCTGGAAAGCCTGCCGGAGGCCCGCCAGGTACGCTGGTCACTGGACGTCGACCCCATCGATCTCTTCTAGTGGCATAGGCTTACCATTGGCAAGGCCGGGCCAGCCACGGATAATGCCGGGTTTTCATCGCAGTGCGCGCCCGGCGCACGCCGAAGGCCAACGACCATGAAAGACAGCATCCGCCAGCTCATCCAGCACGCCCTCGACCGCCTGATCGCCGACGGCACCCTGCCGGCCGACGTGGCCCCGGCCATCCAGGTCGAGAACACCAAGGACAAGAGCCACGGCGACTTCGCCAGCAACGTCGCCCTGCTGCTGGCCAAGCCGGCCCGGGCCAAGCCGCGCGACCTGGCCGAGAAGCTGCTGGCCGCCCTGCCCGCCGATCCGGCGGTGAGCAAGGTGGAGATCGCCGGCCCCGGCTTCCTCAATTTCTTCCAGAATCACGCGCAACTGGCTGCGCGACTGGACGCCGCCTTTGCCGATTCGCACCTGGGCGTGCCCAAGCACGAGCCGCGGCAGCGCGTGGTGGTGGACCTGTCCTCGCCGAACCTGGCCAAGGAGATGCACGTCGGCCACCTGAGATCCACCATCATCGGCGATGCCGTGGCACGGGTGCTGGAATTCCTCGGTGACGAGGTGATCCGCCAGAACCACGTGGGCGACTGGGGTACCCAGTTCGGCATGCTGCTGGCCTACATGGAAGAGCAGCCCCAGGCCGCCGAGGGCGAGCTGGCCGACCTCGAGGTGTTCTATCGCGCCGCCAAGGGCCGCTTCGACGCCTCGCCGGAATTCGCCGCCCGCGCCCGTGAACTGGTGGTGGCGCTGCAGGCGGGCGATGCCCACTGCCTGCGCCTGTGGGAGAGATTCAACGCCGTCTCCCTGTCCCACTGCCAGGAGGTCTACGACCGCCTCAACGTCAAGCTGACCCCGGCCGACGTCAAGGGCGAGAGCGCCTACAACGATGACCTGGCCCAGGTGGTGACCGATCTGGATGCCGCCGGGCTGCTCACCGAGAGCGATGGTGCCCGCTGCGTCTTCCTCGACGAATTCAAGAACGCCGAGGGCAATCCCCTGCCGGTGATCGTGCAGAAGGCTGGTGGCGGCTACCTCTATTCCACCACCGACCTCGCCGCCATGCGCTATCGCAGCCGCCAACTGCACGCCGACCGCGCGCTCTACTTCGTCGACCAGCGCCAGGCCCTGCACTTCCAGATGGCCTTCGAAGTCGCGCGCCGCGCGGGTTTCGTCGACCCGGCCATGGACCTCGAGCACATGGGCTTCGGCACCATGAACGGCGCCGACGGCCGTCCGTTCAAGACCCGTGACGGTGGCACCGTGAAGCTGGTCGACCTGCTCGACGAAGCCGAGGAGCGCGCCTACCAACTGGTCAAGGAGCGCAATGCCGGACGCGCCGAGCGTGGCGAGACGCCGTTCAGCGAAGAGGAACTGCGCCACATCGGCCGCGTGGTGGGCATCGCCTCGGTCAAGTACGCCGACCTCTCCAAGCACCGCACCAGCGACTACAGCTTCAACTTCGAACAGATGCTCAGCTTCGAGGGCAACACCGCGCCCTATCTGCTGTACGCCTACACCCGCGTCGCCAGCGTGCTGCGCAAGGCCGAGCAGGCCGAGCCCGCGGGCAGCATCCGCCTGGACGCTCCCCAGGAGCAGGACCTCGGCGCGCGCCTGGCGCAATTCGGCGAGATCCTCGGCAGCGTCGGCGACAAGGGGACCCCACACCTGCTGTGCAGCTACCTCTACGACCTGGCCGGCCTGTTCTCCAGCTTCTACGAGAACTGCCCGATCCTGACCGCCGAGGATCAGGCGCTGCGCCAGAGCCGGCTGCGCCTGGCCACGCTCACCGGGCGCACCCTCAAGCAGGGGCTGGAACTGCTCGGCCTGCATACCCTGGAACGCATGTAAGAGACGGATCACCGCCTGATGGCCACCAAGAAAGCCCCACCCAAGCGCGGCGCCAGTCGCAATACCTCGGCTCCCAAGAAGCAGCCCCTGCCCGGCTGGGTCTGGCTCGCATCGGGACTGGCCATCGGTGCCTTCGTGGTCTTCTTGATGAAGCTCGAACCGGGCAACAAGGCAGTGCAACGCGCCAAGCCGGAAGAGGGTCGCCCGGCAGCTACCGCGGGCAATGGCAAGACGCCGGCCGCCGCGGCCAAGACCGAGGGCACGCCGCCCACGCCGATCAAGCCCAAGTACGACTTCTATACCCTGCTGCCGGAATCCGAGGTGATAGTGCCGCCGGACGCCGTGCCGCGCGCGCCGGCGGCCAAGCCGACCACCCCGGCCAAACCGGATGCCGCGACGGCGACAGCCCAACCCGGACAGCCGGGCCAGCCCGCCACCGCTACCCCGGCCACGCCGGGTACCGCCCCAGGCCAGACCGCCACCCCAGCCAAGGAAGCGACCACCAAGGCCCAGCCGCCGGTGACCCTGTTCTTCCTGCAGGCCGGCTCCTTCCGCACCCAGGCCGATGCCGACCGGGTCCGCGCCCAGATCATCATGCTCGGCCAGGACGTGCGCGTGGAATCGGGCAAGGTCAAGGACGACACCTGGTACCGGGTACTGGTGGGCCCCTACAGCGATCGCGACCAACTGACCCAGGCGCAGAAGCAACTCGCCGGCAGCGGCTTCAAGAATCTGTTGCTGCAACAGCGCCGCGGTCACTGAGAGCCTGCCCACGGCCTGCTGCGCGTCGGCCAAACGGCGTTGAAAAGACCCTGGCCCGGCGAATCACCCCCGCGACGCTTGAAGGGCGGCGCGGCCATCCCCATATCTCCGCGTAACCGGGGCTGACCGCCCCAAGCAACGCGGAGAGATTCCCTTGACCACCATCGTTTCTGTACGCCGCAACGGCAAGGTCGTGATCGGCGGCGACGGCCAGGTTTCCCTGGGCAATACCGTCATGAAAGGCAACGCCAAGAAGGTCCGGCGGCTGTACCGGGGCGAGGTGCTGGCCGGTTTCGCCGGCGGTACCGCCGATGCCTTCACCCTCTTCGAGCGCTTCGAGGCGCAGCTCGAGAAGCACCAGGGCCATCTGGTCCGCGCCGCCGTCGAGCTGGCCAAGGACTGGCGCACCGACCGCGCCCTGCGCCGCCTGGAAGCCATGCTGGCGGTCGCCAACAAGGATGCCTCCCTGATCATCACCGGCAACGGTGACGTGGTGGAGCCCGAGGAAGGCCTCATCGCCATGGGTTCCGGCGGCGCCTACGCCCAGGCCGCCGCCCGCGCGCTGCTGATGCACACCGATCTGAGCGCCCGCGAGATCGCCGAGACCGCCCTGAATATCGCCGGTGACATCTGCGTGTTCACCAACCGCAACCTGACCATCGAGGAGCTGGACGCGCCCCAGGCGTGATCCGGCTTAGAGACCGACCATGTCCATGACCCCCCGCGAGATCGTCCACGAACTCAATCGCCACATCATCGGCCAGGACGACGCCAAGCGCGCCGTGGCCATCGCCCTGCGCAATCGCTGGCGGCGGATGCAGCTGCCCGCCGAGCTGCGCCCCGAGGTGACGCCCAAGAACATCCTGATGATCGGCCCCACGGGTGTGGGCAAGACCGAGATCGCCCGGCGCCTGGCCAAGCTGGCCAACGCGCCCTTCCTCAAGGTGGAAGCCACCAAGTTCACCGAGGTCGGCTATGTCGGCCGTGACGTGGAGTCCATCATCCGCGACCTCGCCGATGCCGCCGTGAAGATGCTGCGCGAGCAGGAAATGGTGCGCAATCGCCACCGTGCCGAAGACGCCGCCGAAGAGCGCATCCTCGATGCCCTGCTGCCCGCCGCCCGGCCCTCGGTGGGCTTCAGCAACGAACCCCAGCCGGCCGCGACCGATAGCAATACCCGTCAGCTGTTCCGCAAGCGCCTGCGCGAAGGCCAGCTGGACGACAAGGAAATCGAGATCGAGGTGGCCGATACCCCGGCCGGCGTCGAGATCATGACCCCGCCCGGCATGGAGGAGATGACCAGCCAGCTGCAGAATCTCTTCGCTGGCATGCACAAGGGCAAGACCAAGCAGCGCAAGCTCAAGGTCAAGGAAGCCCTCAAGCTGGTCCGCGACGAAGAAGCCGCGCGCCTGGTCAACGAGGAAGAACTCAAGGGCCGGGCCCTGGAGGCCGTCGAGCAGCACGGCATCGTCTTCATCGACGAGATCGACAAGGTGGCCAAGCGGGGCAACACCAGTGGTGCCGACGTGTCCCGCGAGGGCGTGCAGCGCGACCTGCTGCCGCTGATCGAGGGCTGCACCGTCAACACCAAGCTGGGCATGGTCAAGACCGACCATATCCTGTTCATCGCCTCGGGCGCCTTCCACCTGTCCAAGCCCAGCGACCTGGTACCGGAACTGCAGGGCCGCCTGCCGATCCGCGTCGAACTCAAGGCGCTGACCCCGCAGGACTTCGAGCGCATCCTTACCGAGCCGCACGCCTCGCTGACCGAGCAGTATCGTGAGTTGCTCAAGACCGAAGGGCTGCACGTGGACTTCGCCGCCGACGGCATCACCCGCATCGCCGAGATCGCCTGGCAGGTCAACGAGAAAACCGAGAACATCGGTGCCCGGCGCCTGCACACCCTGCTGGAGCGCCTGCTGGAAGAGGTGTCCTTCAGCGCCGCCGATCTGGCCGGCCAGCAGAATGGCGAGCCCATCGTCATCGACGCCGCCTATGTGAATGGCCATCTCGGCGAACTGGCCCAGGACGAAGACCTGTCGCGCTATATACTGTGACGGTAGGTTTGGTGCCTGGTCGCCCTACAGGTGCCGATATATCCTGTAGGAGCAACTGGTCTATCGCAGCCATGGCCGCGATGGACCGTAGGTTGGGTTGAGACAGCTCTATCGTCGAAGCCCAACATTGCCTGTGTCCCGAGCCAATGTTGGGCTTCGCTGCGCTCAACCCAACCTACGGCGGCCTGTAGGAACGGCCGCAGCGGCGGACCGTTAGGGCCGCGATGGCCTCAGGTATAGACTGAAACGCCGCCCAGAGAACACAACATGCGCACCCCCACCGCCATCCAGCTCCACAAGGCCTCGAAGACCCTCAGCGTCAGCTATGGTGCGGAAACCTTCGAGCTGCCCGCCGAATTCCTGCGGGTGCACTCGCCTTCGGCGGAGGTCCAGGGACACGGCAATCCGGTGCTGCAATTCGGCAAACAAAACGTCGGTATCACCGCCGTGGAACCGGCCGGACGCTACGCCATCAAGCTGACCTTCGACGACGGCCACGACAGCGGTCTGTTCAGCTGGGACTATCTCTACGAACTCGGCACTCGTCGCGACCAACTGTGGGCCGACTACCTAGAAAAACTGGCCCGCGCCGGCAAGACGCGGGATCCGCATGTCAGCGCGGTCAAGCTGATGCTCTGAGGCAGTTGGAACAACATTGCCGACCGACTGTGCTCGCGTTAACGTGCCAGTGTCCGTCCTGACAGGGCTTTCCCATGTCATCGAGCCTGATTCTCGCCGCCGTCCTGGGCACGCTGCTGATCGGCGCCATGAGCCCTGGTCCCAGCTTCATCCTGATTTCCCGTATCGCCCTGGAGTCTTCGCGCCGTAGCGCCCTGGCAGCCGCCCTGGCCATGGGACTTGGCGCCGCGCTCTTTGCGGCCCTGGCACTGCTGGGTTTGACCGCCCTTCTGGTAAGTGTCGAATGGCTCTATGGCCTCTTGCGCATCGCGGGCGGTCTCTACCTGCTGTATCTGGGCTGGCGGATCTGGCGCGGAGCCAGCCGGCCACTGGCAATTGCCGGCACGGCGGCGAACACCTCGATGAGCTCGGGACGAGCCCTTTGGCTGGGCCTGCTCACTCAATTGAGCAATCCCAAGACCGCTGTCGTCTATGTCAGCGTCTTCGCCTCCCTGGTGCCACCCTCGACGCCCAATTGGGTACTGCTCGTCCTGCCGCCGCTGGTCATGGCGCTGGAAGCTGGGTGGTACGCAGTCATTGCGCTAGCTTTTTCCGCACAGCGCCCGCAGGCGCTCTACTTACGCGCAAAAGGCGGGATCGATCGCTTTACCGGCGCGGTGCTAGGTCTAGTGGGCGCACGTCTACTGGCTGAAAGCTCACGCTAAAAAGCGCGCCCCGGCTCAGCTCGCCAGGGCCTTGTCCAGCTTACGCTCGATCTCCTTCTCGATCTGGCCGCTGAGCATCGAGAACATCATCCCCAGGGTGGCCGCGACCCGCACGCGGTCTTCCGCCACCTCGATCCGGCCATCCACGCCACTGCGGGCGAACTTCAGGGTGTCGCCTTCCCAGGTGCAGGCCACGCCATAGTCACGCGTGAGTTTCTCGGCCAGTTGGTCGGTCTTCTGGCGCACGCTTTCCAGGCCGAGCGAGTGGCTGCGTTCGATGGTGATCTGGGACATCGGGGAACTCCGGATAAGGGGCCCTGACTATAGCGAGGGCCCGCTGCGTCGCCAATCGCGAGAACCGAGCGGTCAGCCAGGTTTTAGCCAGGCAAGCCGGGCGATCGGCCTGCTAGAATGCCCTCTTGTCCCTGTCCCAGGTGTAGCCCCATGAGCGATCCGCGCAAAGGCCCCGAGGCCGAATCCCAGACCCACTTCGGCTACCAGAGCGTTCCGGAAAGCCAGAAGGCTTACAAGGTCGCGGAAGTCTTCCATTCGGTGGCCGCCAAGTACGATGTGATGAACGACCTGATGTCGGCGGGTATCCACCGGCTGTGGAAGAGATTCACCATCGAACTCTCCGGCGTGCGCCGGGGCAATCGGGTGCTGGACATCGCCGGCGGTACCGGCGACCTGACCAAGCAGTTCGCCCGTCTGGTCGGCCCCACCGGCGAGGTGGTCCTGGCCGACATCAACGACTCCATGCTCAAGGTTGGCCGCGATCGTCTGCTCGACGAAGGCGTAACCAGCAACGTGCGCTTCGTCCAGGCGGACGCCGAGAAGCTACCCTTCCCCGACAACCACTTCGACTGCATCACCATCGCCTTCGGCCTGCGCAACGTCACCCACAAGGACCAGGCCCTGGCCTCCATGCTGCGCGTGCTCAAGCCCGGTGGCCGGCTGCTGGTGCTGGAATTCTCCAAGCCCACCAATCCGCTGGTCTCCAAGGCCTATGACGCCTACTCCTTCGGCTTCCTGCCGCTGATGGGCAAGCTGGTGGCCGGTGACGCCGACAGCTATCGCTACCTGGCCGAATCCATCCGCATGCACCCCGACCAGCAGACCCTCAAGGCCATGATGGAGGAAACCGGCTTCGCCCGTGTCTCCTACCACAACATGACCGGCGGCGTGGTTGCCCTGCATCGGGGTATCAAACCCTGATGGCGCTCGTCACCCAGGCGTTGCTGGCCGCGCTCGAGCGCGGCCTGAATCCCTTGCTGGCACTCGACCCGGTGGCCCTGCCGCGCCTGGCAGGCCTGACCGGTCGCGTCATAGCCGTGCAGGCCCGGCAGCCCAGCCTGCGCCTCTATGTCCTGCCGGCGGGTGACGGCCTGCACTTTGCCGCCCATCACGAGGGCGACATCGACTGCACCCTGAGTGCCCCGGCGACGCGCCTGGCCGAGCTGGCTCTCGCCCGTGACAAGCAGCGCGTATTGCACCAGCCGGACGTACGCCTGGAAGGTGACAGCACCCTGCTGATCGAGCTGGCCGACATCCTGCAAAACCTGGAGTTGGATTGGCAGCACGAGGTCAGCCGTTGGCTGGGGCCGCTGCCGGCAGCCCTGCTGGGCGATCTGGCACGCCGTGGTCAAGCACTCGGCCAGCAGGGTCGCGACAGTCTGCAACTGACGCTGTCCAACTGGCTGAACGAGGAAAGCCGCCATCTCGTCGGTCGTCTCGAAGGCGAAGCTCGCTTCGCCGAAATCGATGCCCTGCGCCTGGACGTGGACCGCCTCGAAGCCCGTCTCGACCGCCTGGGCGCTGCCCGCAACGCCAGGGATAACCCCGACGAATGAAGCTGTTCGCTGCTCTCAGCCGCCTGCTGCGGATCCTCTTCGTGGTCATCCGCTATCGGCTCGACGATATCGTCTTCGCCCTGCCACTGCCCTGGTACCTGCGCGCCACCCGCTACTTCATGCCCTGGCGCTGGCTGCCGCGCCCGAGCAAGACCCTGCCGCGCGGCGCCCGGCTGCGCCTGGCCCTGGAAGGCCTGGGGCCGGTGTTCATCAAGTTCGGTCAGATCCTTTCCACCCGGCGCGACCTGATGCCCGAAGATATCGCCGACGAGCTGATGTTCCTGCAGGACAAGGTGCCACCCTTTCCCCCGGAAAAGGCCGTGGCGCTCATCGAGTCCCAGCTCGGGGTGCCACTGCAACAGGCCTTCGCCCGCTTCGACCATCAGCCGCTGGCCTCGGCCTCGGTGGCCCAGGTGCACGCCGCTCAGCTGCGCACTGGCGAGGAAGTGGTGGTCAAGGTGGTACGCCCCGGTTTGAAAGGCATCATCAGCCAGGACATCGCCTGGCTGTTCCTGCTGGCCCGTACCGCTGAAAAGCTCTCCGCGGAAGCGCGCCGGCTGCATCCGATGGACGTGGTCAGTGACTACGAAAAAACCATCTACGACGAACTCGACCTGCTGCGCGAAGCCGCCAACTCCAGCCAGCTGCGGCGCAACTTCGAGGGCTCCGAGCGCCTCTATGTGCCGCAGATCTACTGGGACTGGTGCCGCGAGCGGGTGCTGGTCATGGAGCGCATCTACGGCATTCCGGTGACCGATCTGGCCGCGCTGCGCGACCAGGGGACCGACTTCAAGCTGCTGGCCGAGCGCGGGGTGGAAATCTTCTTCACCCAGGTATTCCGCGACAGCTTCTTCCATGCCGACATGCACCCCGGCAACATCTTCGTCAGTACCGCCAAGCCCTGGGACCCGCTCTACATCGCGGTGGACTGCGGCATCATCGGCAGCCTGACCCCCGAGGACCAGGACTACCTGGCGCGTAACCTCTGGGCCTTCTTCCAGCGTGACTACCGCAAGGTCGCCCAGCTGCACATCGACTCCGGCTGGGTGCCGGCCAACACCCAGGTCAACGAACTCGAGGCGGCCATCCGTACCGTCTGCGAACCCATCTTCGAGAAGCCACTGAAGGACATCTCCTTCGGCCAGCTGCTGCTGCGGCTGTTCCAGGTGGCCCGCCGCTTCAACATGGAGATCCAGCCACAACTGGTGCTCCTGCAGAAGACCCTGCTCAACATCGAAGGCCTGGGTCGCCAGCTCTATCCGGACCTGGACCTCTGGTCCACCGCCAAGCCCTATCTGGAAAAGTGGATGCGCAAGCGGCTCAGCCCGCCGCAGATCGCCCGCAACATCCAGCAGCAACTGGAGCAGATCCCGCACCTGGCGCAGATGGCGCGCGATACCCTGGAACGGATCACCCAGCCGCACCGCAAGGACCCGCCCAATCCCTGGGGCAGCCGCAACGACGACTGGGTCGTCCGGGTGATCGGCGCGGTCCTGCTGGTCGGCGCCACCCAACTAGGGCTGGAGCCCCACGCTCAGGCCTGGCCCGCCTGGGCCATGCTGGTCGGCGGCCTGGTTCTGGTGATCAGGCGCTGAACTCCTTTAAGCTGTTGCGCGCCGCCTATTCATTGGGTGCAATACACGCCCTCTGCCACTGGTACCCTGCCGCTGTATTCGAGATGCGTCTTGTGCGAGGCTGGTACCCTAATTCGTAGTGCTGAACAGACCGATGAGCGACTGGCTAGACGAGATCCACTGGAACAGCGATGGCCTGGTACCGGCCATTGCCCAGGACCCCGCCACGGGGCGTATCCTGATGATGGCCTGGATGAACCGCGAATCCCTGGCCCTGACCGCCGCCGAAGGGCGTGCCGTCTACTGGTCGCGCTCGCGCAACCGACTGTGGCGCAAGGGCGAGGAATCCGGGCATATCCAGCGCGTGCTGGAGCTGCGCCTGGATTGCGATGCCGACGTGGTGGTGCTGCAGGTGGAACAGCTCGGTGGCATCGCCTGCCACACGGGCCGGGAAAGCTGCTTCTATCGCGTACTGCGCGACGGCCAGTGGGAAATCGTCGATCCCGTGCGCAAGGACCCCAGCGCCATCTATGCCGGAGGTCACAGCCATGACTGACACCCTCGCGCGCCTCGCGCAGGTGCTGGAAGAACGCAAGCAGGCCGCACCGGACTCCTCCTACGTGGCCAGCCTCTACCACAAGGGTCTGAACAAGATCCTGGAAAAGGTCGGCGAGGAAAGCGTCGAGACCATTCTTGCCGCCAAGGATGCCGCCGTCAGCGGTCAGTGCGACGATCTCATCTACGAGACCGCCGACCTCTGGTTCCACAGCCTGATCATGCTCTCGGCGCTCGGCCAGCACCCGCAGGCCGTGCTGGACGAGCTGGACCGCCGCTTCGGCCTCTCCGGGCACGCCGAAAAGGCAGCCCGCACTCAATCCTGACCCCAAGCTTCGCAACGAGGAAAAACCATGGGTATCTTCGACTGGAAACACTGGCTCGTCATCTTGCTCGTCGTGGTGGTCGTCTTCGGCACCAAGCGCTTGAAGCACCTCGGCTCCGACGTCGGCGAAGCCATCAAGGGCTTCCGCAAGGCCATGCATAGCGATGAGGACGACAAGCCCGAGCAGCCGTCCACCACCACGACCAATCCCAATGCGCCCCTGAGCCGCCCCCAGACCTTCGACGCCGAGCACCGCAAGGTCGAAGAGCCGGTGGTACGCAAGGACTAAGGCCCCACATGTTCGGAATCAGCTTTCCCGAGATGATGCTGGTGGGGTTCGTCGCCCTGCTGGTGCTGGGTCCGGAGCGCCTGCCTGGTGCGGCGCGCACCGCGGGCCTATGGATCGGGCGCTTGCGGCGGAGCTTCAACAACATCCGCCAGGAGGTCGAGCGGGAGCTAGGTGCTGACGAAATTCGCCAGCAACTGCGCAACGAGCATATCCTCTCCATGGAACAGCGCGACAACCGGCCCAAGCCCAGCGCCGCCGCGCCGGAAGCCCCGACGCCTCCTGCGACCGTTGCTCCGCCCATGCCCCAGGACGTGGTTGCCGAACGCCCGCAGGATCCGCCCCAGACGCCGCCAAGAGCACCATGAGCGACAAGCCTTCCGAACACGACGACCAGGAAATGCCCCTGGTCTCGCACCTGACCGAATTGCGTACGCGCATCCTGAGATGCGTGCTGGCGACCTTTCTGATCTTTCTCGGGTTGTTCTACTTCGCCCAGAAGATCTACGCCTTCGCCTCCGAGCCGATCCGTCGCGTGTTGCCCGAAGGCGCGACCATGATCTCCACGGACGTTACCTCGCCGTTCCTGGCACCCTTCAAGCTGACCCTGGTGGTGTCCCTGTTCATCGCCATGCCGGTGATCCTGCACCAGGTCTGGGGCTTCGTGGCGCCCGGCCTGTACCGACACGAGAAGAAGATCGCCATCCCGCTGCTGATCTCCAGCATCATCCTGTTCTATGCCGGCATGGCCTTCGCCTACTACCTGGTGTTCCCGCTCATCTTCCACTTCTTCAGCAGCATCACGCCGGAAGGCGCCATGATGATGCCGGATCTGAACGCCTACCTGGATTTCATCCTGACGCTGTTCTTCGCCTTTGGCGTCGCCTTCGAGATCCCCGTGGCCACGGTACTGCTGATCTGGATCGGCGTGGTCGACGTCGCCTACCTGAAGAAGATCCGACCCTACGTCATCATCGGCTGCTTCGTGGTCGGCATGCTGCTGACGCCGCCCGACGTCTTCTCCCAGACCATGCTGGCCGTGCCCATGTGGATGCTGTTCGAGATCGGCCTGCTGTTCGGCCGCTTCGTGCAGAAGCGCGAGCGCCCCTTGGACGCTGAAGACGTCAACCCCGAGCCACAACCGCCCGCCGAACGCCCGTGAATCTGATCCTGCTCGAGGCGGCCGATTTCACGGCCGCTGGCGAGGTCCTGTTGCGCGATCAGCGCCGCCTCGCCCACCTTCGTGAAGTGCACCAGGCCGAGGCTGGAGATCGGCTGCGGGTAGGTCTGCTGGGTGGGCTGATGGGCACAGGTCAGCTCGAGGCCCTCAATGCCACTCAGGCCCGCCTGCTGGTGACCCTCGACCACCCGCCACCGGCCAAGCTCCCGCTCACCCTGCTGCTCGCCCTGCCCCGACCCAAGATGCTGCGCCGCGTACTGCAGACCGTTGCTGCCATGGGTGTCGCGCGGCTGGTGCTGCTCAACAGCTACCGGGTGGAAAAGAGTTTCTGGCAGACGCCCTTTCTCGAACCTGCTGCTATCGAGGAGCAGTTGCGCCTGGGGTTGGAACAGGCACGAGATACGGTGCTGCCGGAGGTACTGATCGAAAAACGCTTCAAGCCCTTCGTCGAGGATCGGCTACCAGCTCTGGCCGCCAATACGCGCGGCCTGGTCGGCCATCCAGGCGACTATCCGGCCTGCCCCCGCGCCCTGAACGAGCCCGTGACCCTGGCGATTGGCCCGGAAGGCGGCTGGATTCCCTATGAGGTCACCAAGCTCCAGGAAGCCGGCCTGCAGCCTGTCCAGCTGGGTGAGCGTATCCTGCGCGTGGAGAACGCCGTACCCGCCCTGCTCGCCCGCCTCTTCTGAATTCGGTAGCGCTAACGAAAAAGCCCCGGCGTCTGGCGACAGCGGGGCTTTTTCATGACGCGACACTAGCTCGTCAGGAGGCAGGCCGCGGATTCAGATTGGCCGGATTGGCCACGGCATCCGCCGCCGAGTCGCTGTGGGAACGCGGCCTGAGGGTGGCATAGGCCTCGCGCCAATTGCGGTGCTCTTCAGCCTTCCAGACCTGCAGGTGCAGTTGCGCCATGCCGTCCGGATCACTGAGCAGACGCCACTGGTCATCACCCTTGGTCTTGTCCGGACCCGCTGCCAGCACCCGCGCCACCCGCTCTTCGCGCAGGCGTCGCGCCGGCTCCACCACCTTGCCGTGGCGTGCGCGGGCCATGCCGATGGCCAGGGCGTTGAGCACCGGATCGACAGCGGCACGCAGGAAGCCTTTGGTCAGGGCATTGCGGTTGTTCAGGTGTAGGTACTCGTCGGTCGCTACCAGCTCCCGCGGGGGGGCGTACTCTTCCGGAATCAGGAACAGATGATGCCGACGACTACCCAGGCCCAGGTTGGTCCGGCTGGAGATCACCGAGACCGGCGCCGAAAGGATCAGCGACACCACGATGGGCGACAGCCACCAGAGGAAGCGCGGATCCAGCCAGGCCACGCCTGCGGTCCAGATCAAGCCGAGCAGCATCTGCGAGCCGTGGCGGCGGAAGGCCTCGCTCCAAGGCGTGTCATCGTCGTCACGCTGGGGCGAATTCCACTGCACCGACCAGCCGAGGAAGGCGGCGGTGACGAACACGGTGTGGAACAGCATCCGCACCGGTGCCAGGAGCACCGAGAAGAGCATTTCCAGCAGCATGGAGACGAACAGCCGCAGGCCACCGCCGAACTCCTTGGCGCCCTTGGCGACGATCAGCACCACGCTGAGCAGCTTGGGCAGGAACAGCAGCACCAGGGTGGTGGAGAACAGGGCGATGGCCTGTTCCGGATGCCACTGCGGCCATACCGGGAACAACTGCCGCGGCTGGAAGAAGTACTGGGGTTCCAGCAGCTTGTGGATCGCCAGCAAGGCCGTGGACAGCACCAGGAACAGGAACCACAGCGGCGCCGACAGGTAGGACATCACCCCGGTGAGGAACACCGCACGGTGCACCGGGTGCATGCCCTTGACCAGGAACAGCCGGAAGTTCATCAGGTTGCCATGGCACCAACGGCGGTCACGCTTGAGCTCGTCCAGCAGATTGGGTGGCAGTTCTTCGTAGCTGCCCGGCAGGTCGTAGGCGATCCACACGCCCCAACCGGAGCGCCGCATCAGCGCCGCTTCGACGAAGTCGTGGGAAAGAATGGCACCGGCGAACGAACCCTTGCCTGGCAGCGGTGCCAGGGCGCAGTGATCGATGAACGGCTTGACCCGGATGATGGCGTTGTGGCCCCAGTAGTGGGATTCACCCAGCTGCCAGAAATGCAGGCCCGCGGTGAACAACGGTCCATACACCCGGGTGGCGAACTGTTGCAGGCGGGCATAGAGGGTGTCCATGCCCGACGCCTTGGGCGCGGTCTGGATGATGCCGGCACGCGGATTGGCCTCCATCAACCGGACCAGGCTGGCCAGGCATTCGCCGCTCATCACGCTATCGGCGTCGAGCACCACCATGTACTTGTACTGGCTGCCCCAGCGGCGGCAGAAGTCGTCGATGTTGCCGCTCTTGCGCTTCACCCGACGGCGGCGACGGCGGTAGAAGATATGACCGAAGCCACCGACCTCGCGGCACAGCTCCAGCCAGGCCTTCTCCTCGGCCACGCATTTGTCCGGATCGTTACTGTCGCTGAGGATGAAGAAGTCAAAGTGCTCCAGCTCGCCGCTGGCCCTGACCGATTCATAGGTGGCGCGTAGACCGGCGAACACCCGCGGCACGTCTTCGTTGGCGATGGGCATCACCAGGGCGGTACGGGACTGCGGATCGATCGGCTCGGTGCCGGTGGAGCTGGCCGAGATGCTGTACTTGTCGCGCCCGCTCAGCAGTTGCCAGAAGCCCATGAGGGCGGTCCAAAAGCCGGCGGAGACCCAGCAGAACAACAGGGCGAAGAGCAACAGGATGCTGGTCTGCACCACATAGGGCAGTACCTGGCGGATGGACTCGCCCCAGCCCTGGCGATAGACCTCGCTGAGATCCACCAGCGCCCAGCCCTGGTAAGGCAGGACGGCCTTCATGTACCAGGTGGCGATGCCGGTTTGCACCAGCATCAGGATGAGCAGGATGAAGCGCCGGAAAGAGCCTACCTTGCGCCAATTGGCATGGGCATCGGCCTCGGGATCGGGCTGCCAGCGGCTGTGATCCTTGCGACCGAGCAGGCGCTTCCAGCCCCGCGCCACGGGATTGGTGCGCCAAGGATCGGGCACCATCATGGAGCGGGTCATGGGCGGCGTGGCCTTGATGAAGACGCGCCCCTGGGCATCGCTGCCGAGGAGTTCCCCGTCTTCCAGGGTATCGTCCCAGCCAGCGGCGAGACGGGCCTCGGTGGAGGCGATCACCGCTTCCGCGCCTCGGGCACCCTCGCCCCGAGCGCCGGCCAATTGCCGGTGCAGCGTCTCGATGTCGGTCGGCGTGTCCAACACCTGCCGCTGCCCAGCGGGCAGCGGCAGGTGTTCGAGGTAGTCGCCGGTAGTGGCGACCGAAGTATCGCGGGTACTGTTATTCATTGGCAGGTAGCTGGTAGGTCCAGGTTTCGCTGAGCGGCTTGTCGCCTTGGGCGAGGTTGGCGCGCATTTCCACCGGCTTGGTCGCGTCCTTGACCTTGAGTTTCAAGGTCAGGCGATAGCCCTTGGTCACCGGGTTGTAGCGCACCGAGTGATCGACCAATTCACCGTTGGCGTCCAGGCTGACCTGGGAGTCGACTTGGGAATCGTCCGGCAGATCTTCGAGATTCGGACCGACGAAGTCGATGATATAGGCCAGGCTGCCATCGGCCTGGCGGACCAGGTTGGGCTGCCGCACATCACCAGTGGACATTCGGGTCTGGGCCACCCAGGCCAGATTCTTGGTGTGGAATTTCGGCTCGTCGATGGTGAAGTTGATCCGATAGTTCATATCGATCGACTGGCCTTTCTCCGGCAACTTTTCCGGCGTCCAGAAGGCCACGATGTTGTCGTTGGTCTCATCCGGTGTCGGGATCTCGACCAGTTCGATACGGCCCTTGCCCCAGTCGCCCTTGGGCTCTACCCAGCCACTGGGACGCTTGTCGTAGCGCTCGTCCAGGTCTTCGTACTGATAGAAGTGATGACCGCGCTGCAGCAGGCCGAAGCCGCGGGGATTCTCGATGGTATAGGTGCTGACCGACAGGCGACGGGGGTTGTTCAGCGGGCGCCACAGCCACTCGCCATTGCCCGCCGCGATGGCCAGGCCATCGGAGTCGTGCAGGGCCGGACGGTAGTTGACCTGGGGACTCGGCTGGGTCGGGCTGAACAGGTACATGCTGGTCAGCGGAGCGATGCCGAGCTTGTTGACGTTGTCACGCAGGAACACCTTGGACTCGACATCGACGGTGCTGTCCGAGCCGGGGGTCAGCACCAGGCGGTAGGCGCCGGTGGCCCGCGGCGAATCCAGCAGGGCGTAGATCACCAGGTTGCGGCGGTCCGGCTGGGGCTGCTCGATCCAGAATTCGGTGAAGCGCGGGAATTCTTCGCCGGACGGCAGCGCGGTGTCGATCGCCAGGCCACGCGCGGACAGGCCATAGACCTGGTTCTTGCCGATGACGCGGAAGTAACTCGCGCCCAGCATGGTCATGACTTCGTCTTGTTTACCCGCCTTGTTCAGCGGATAGAGCACCTTGAAGCCGGCGAAGCCGAGGTCCTTGAGTTGCGCCTGGTCGACCTGCAGCTTGCCGAAATTGAACATCGACGGATCGTACTTGATCTCCTCGACGCCCGTGGCGGTGACCTCGTTGATCTTCACCGGCACGCTGTACTGCATACCCTCGTGATAGAAATTGAGGCGGAAGGGGGTCTTGGCATCCTTCCAGTAGGCCTTGTCCTGATTGAAGGTGATCTGCTGATAGTCGGCGTACTTCATGCCGCTGAAGGATGCGGGCAGGTTGCTCTTGGGCGCGACGAATTTCTGGCCGGAGAGTTCTTTGGCCTTGGCGGCCACGTCGTCCAGGCTGAAAGCCAGGGCTTGAGCACTGAACAGGCCCAGTGCGACGGATAGCCCGACGAGGGCAAAGCCCTGCTGGCCCAGCTTAACTTTGGAATTGGATAACACGCAGCCTCCTAAATCAGCGTACGAATACGTTAGGCGACCCGCGGTCGCGAAACGGATAGGCAGTGGTCCGACTCCCCCGGGACGGGATGATTCCCCGGTTGGACGACCGTTCAAACTCGAACTGCGCAATCATAGACACTTGGCAAGGCGCTGTAAGGGGCGCCCTCACTAAATCGACAATAAAAATGTCACGGGTCCATCGTTGATCAGGGAAACCTGCATATCGGCACCGAAGCGGCCAGTCTGAACCTCGGGATGCAGATCGCGAGCGAGGCTCACCAGGTGCCCGAACAGGCGCTCGCCCTGGGCGGGTGGCGCGGCGGTGGAAAAGCTCGGCCGCCGCCCGCTGCGGGTATCGGCGGCCAGGGTGAACTGGGAGACCAGCAACAGCCCACCGCCGACGTCCTGCAGCGACAGATTCATGCGCTGCTCGCCATCGGCGAACACCCGGTACTCCAGCAGGCGCTTGAGCATCCGAGCACAGGCTGCTTCGTCATCCTGCGGCTCGATACCGACGAACACCAGCAGGCCGGGGCCGATGGCGCCGACCGTGGCACCCTCGACTTCGACACTGGCGCGGGTGACCCGCTGCAGCAGCGCCTTCACTCGGCCTCCTGGGGCAGGTCGAGCAACTGCCGGGCGATCTGGTCGGTCGCCCGCACCAAGGCATCGCAGATACCGGGTTCGCTCGCCGCATGGCCGGCATCGCGGATGATCTGCAGCTCGCTGCCGGGCCAGGCCTGGTGCAGGGCCCAGGCGTTGTCCAGCGGACAGATCATGTCGTAGCGGCCATGGATGATCACCGCCGGGATATGGGCGATCTTCGGCATGTCCCGCAACAGCTGATCCGGCTCGAGGAAAGCATCGTTCACGAAGTAATGGCATTCGATGCGGGCGATGGCCAGGGCATGTTCGCTGAATTTCTCCAAAACATCGGGATTGGGCCTCAGCGTGGCGGTGCGGCCCTCCCAGCAGGACCAGGCGCGGGCGGCGGACATCTGCGCCAGCTCGTCCGGCCCGGTCAGGCGCCGGTAATAGGCGTTGATCAGGTCGTCGCGCTCTTCTTCGGCGATGGGGTGCAGGTAGTCCTGCCAGAAGTCGGGAAAGAGCCGGCTCGCCCCCTCCTGGTAGAACCAGTGCAGATCCACCGGGCGGCAGAGAAAGATGCCGCGCAGGATCATCGCGCGGACGCGCTCGGGATGGCGCTGGGCATAGGCCAGCGCCAGGGTCGAGCCCCAGGAACCGCCGAACAGTACCCACTGCTCGATGCCCAGGTGCTCGCGCAGCCGCTCGATGTCCTCGACCAGCTGCCAGGTGGTGTTGTTTTCCAGGCTGGCATAGGGCGTGGAGCGACCACAGCCGCGCTGGTCGAAGGTGACGATGCGATAGAGGTTGGGATCGAAGAAGCGCCGGCTGAGGCGATCGCATCCGGAACCCGGCCCACCGTGGATGAACAACACCGGCAGGCCGTCGGGCGAGCCGCTCTCATCGGCGTAGAGCACGTGGGGCGCTTCCACGGCCAGCTCGTGGCGGGCGTAAGGCTTGATTTCCGGATACAGATTCAACATATCACGCTCCACAGGCAGGTCTGCCCCTTCATCATAGACCTGCACCTTACCGGGTTTCCATGCCGCCTGGACTTGCCTCGTATCGGCTCGCGCCGCACCATCTGCCTGATCGCCGGAGGAGCCCGCCATGTCCCGTTCCACCCTGCAGTTGTTGCTGATCGACCCCCAGAACGATTTCTGCGATCTGCCGGGGGCTGCCCTGCCAGTACCCGGCGCGGTCGCCGGCCTTAGGCGCGTCGCCGGCCTGATCGAGCGCCTCGGCGCGCGACTCGATCAGGTCCATGTAACGCTGGATTCGCACCAGCCGCTGCACATCGCCCACCCGCACTGGTGGCAGGACGCTGCGGGCCAGCCGCCAGCGCCCTTCACCCAGATAGGTGCCGACGAGGTGGCCAGCGGACGCTGGCAAACCCGCGATCCAGCCGAACGGGCCCGCGGCCTGGCGTATGTGCAGGCCCTGGAAGTGGGCGGGCGCTATCGGCTGGTGATCTGGCCGGAGCATTGCCTGGTCGGTGGCTGGGGACATGGGGTGCAGCAGGACGTGCACCAGGCCCTCAACGCCTGGGGCCGTACCTGCGGGCGGCTGGTGGACTTCGTTGCCAAGGGCGGCAATCCCCATACCGAGCACTATTCGGCGCTCCGTGCCGAGGTGCCGGATCCGAAGGACCCCAAGACCTCGGTGGATGCCGGACTGATCGCGCGGCTGGCCCAGGCCGGGACCCTGCTGGTCGCCGGCGAGGCCCTGTCACACTGCGTGGCCAGCACCCTGCGCGACCTGCTGGGTTTCTGGCCGGCGAGTCGGCATCAGGATTTGGTGTTGCTGACCGATTGCAGTCATTCGGTGCCCGGCTTCGAAGCCCAGGGCACGGCCTTCTTGGAAGAGATGCGTGCGGCCGGGGTACGGCTGGCGGCATCGACGGACGAGCTGTTCTAGGCTTTGTCCAAAAAGTGCCTGCGCTCGGTCATGCGGCGTTAAAAATCCGTTCGGAATGCTCATTTACCACTCGTAAACTCCGCTTCCTCACGAATTTTTGCCTTGCCTGACCTTCCCTCGGCGACTTTTTGGACAAGCCCTAGCCCGCCCGTCCGCTGACTCACTTGATCTCGTAGAGTCCGGTATAGGTCGCCGAGGCCAGTTGATTGAGGTGGATCATGAAGCGGCCGACCGCATTGGTCGCTTCCGCCGGCACCGGCAGGTGTTCGACCTTGAGCGCATGCAGCTGGAAGATATAGCGGTGCGGCTTGTCGCCCTTGGGTGGCGCCGCGCCGCCGAAGCCGCGGGTGCCGTAGTCGTTGATCAGTTGCAGGGCGCCCGCCGGCAGGCCCGAACCATCAGCGCGCCCGGCATTTTCCGCGAGGCCCTGGGTGGTCACCGGAAGGTTGACCACCACCCAGTGCCAGAAACCGCTACCGGTGGGGGCATCGGGATCGTAGACGGTCAGCGCCAGACTCTTGGTGTCGGCCGGCAGATCCGACCACTGCAGGGCGGGTGAGATGTTCTCGCCGTGGGCGCCGAAATCGGCGACGTCGAATTCGTGGCGCTTGGGCATGAAGCCGTTGTCGGTAAAGGCGTCGGTCCAGAGTTTCACGGGCAGGCTCCTGGGTTCAGGGCATGTTGGCGTCGGTCTCGCGCCAGACGAGACGCTTGAGGTCGTAGCCCTTCTCGCGGGCGATGCGCAGCAGCTTTTCACGCTCCGCCGCAGAAATCGTCGGCTTGCGGGCCAGCACCCAGAGGTACTTGCGATCCGGACTGCCGACCAAGGCGGTCTTGTAGTCGTCATCGACATAGAGGATCCAGTACGGACCCTTGGCGATGTTGGGCAGCACGCCGCTGAACCAGGTGTCGAAGCGCACGTCCAGACGATCGGTCACACCGGGTTTGATCGGTGCCGCGGTGCCGGTGGCTTCTTCGACCTTGCCGTCCAGAGTACGGCAGCGATTGAACACGGCCAGCTTGCCGTCGGCCATGACGTGGTAGTTGGCCTCGGACTGGGCGCAGTTGCGCTGGAAGAACATCGGCAGCCGGGCGATCTCGTACCAGTGGCCCTGGTAGCGTTGCAGATCGACATTACCTGCCGTGAGCGGCGGCACCGGCCGCGGGCCACTGGCGCAGGCCGCGAGCAGACCCGCGGCGCCGACTAGCAGCAACAACTTGGTAGAGGTTTTCATCGCAGGCCCTGCCCGGCAAACATCGCCACCTTGTCATTGAGGTACTGCACGCTGATGAAGGAACCGCGATCCCCCCAGGTGCAGGTCGTGACGCCCAAGGCACCCGCGCATTCGGTAGGCGCGCCCAGGATATGCTCCACTTCTGCCTTGGTCTGCCCAGCCTTGAGCCGGGAATAGTTCTCCTGGGTGACCTTGCCACAGGCAACCAAGGCCAGGCTGCCTGCCAGAAGAAGCGCCATGCGCAGCTTCATACCTTTTTCCTCCATCCTGACGGCAAGGTTATAGAGCTCACCCAGCCGTCAGGGTTCGCTTCGTCAGCCAGCCAGATAGGAAGAGCGGGTCAGCCCCAGGCGCATGGCGTCGAGGAACTGGGTCCGCTCACGAGCGGTGAGACGGGCACTGGCGACCTTGTCGCGGTAGTAGGTCATCAGTTCCTCAGGCGAGAGGTGCACGTACCTGAGCATGTCCTCGATGGTGTCGTGGGTCTCGATACCCCCGTGGCGCACGCTGCCGTCGGCGTCCTGGTAAACGTTCACCGAGTCGGTGTCGCCGAACAGGTTGTGCATGTCGCCGAGAATCTCCTGGTAGGCACCCACCAGGAACACCGCCAGCAGGTAGTCCTCGCCTTCGCGCACCTCGTGTACCGGCAGGCTGGTCTCGATGCTCTGCTCGTCGACGTATTGCTTGATCTTGCCGTCGGAGTCGCAGGTCAGGTCCTGCAGCACGGCGCGCCGCACCGGCTCTTCATCCAGCCGGGTCAGGGGCACGATGGGCAGGATCTGGTCGATGGCCCAGGTGTCGGGCAGGCTCTGGAATACCGAGAAGTTGCAGATGTACTTGTCGGCCAGCTTGTCGTTGAGTTCGTCCAGCACCTGGCGATGGGAGCGCTGGCGGGCCTTGAGCTGGTTGTAGAGGCGGCGGCAGATGGCGAAGTAGCACTGCTCGGCCAGGGCCTTGTCGCTCAGATTCAGGGTACCGGCGGCGTACTGGGCGGCGGCCTCGCTGACGTACTGGGTGGCACGCCAGTAGGTTTCGGTGACCATCTCCGGATCGGTGTCGCCGAGCAGCTCGGCCAACCACTGCACCACCTCGGCCTTGCCCTCGAAGCGCTCCATGGCCGGCACGGCATCGTTGTGGCGCTCGACGTCGGTGACCTGCATCACCAGCATGGCGTGGTGGGCAGTCATGGCGCGGCCGCTTTCCGAAAAGATGTTGGGATGCGGCAATTCCTGCTGGTCGCAGAATTCCTTGAGCATGCCGACCACCGTACCGGCGTAGTCGTCCATGTCGTAGTTGATCGAGCTGGCGTTGCGCGAATGGGTACCGTCGTAGTCGACACCCAGACCGCCGCCGACGTCGATGTGATCCAGCGGCAGACCCAGGGCGCGCAGCTCGGCGTAGTAACGGATGGCTTCGCGGAAGCCCTGGCGGTAGTCGGCCAGGTTGGCGATCTGCGAACCCATGTGGAAGTGCAGCAGGCGCACGCCCTGCTCCAGACCGGCGGCGCGGAAGCGCTCGATCACCGACAGCAGCTGAGCGGCGGAAAGGCCGAACTTGGATTTCTCGCCGCCGGTATCGGCCCACTTGCTCGACGCCAGGGACGACAACCGGACCCGCAGGCCGACCTGGGGCGTGACCTTGAGCTCGGCCGCCTCCTCGATCACCAGCTGAACCTCGGATTCCTTCTCGATGACGATGAAGACGCTATGGCCGAGCTTCTGGCCCATCAAGGCCAGGCGGATGAATTCGCGGTCCTTGTAGCCGTTGCAGACGATGGTGCCACCCTTGGGCGCCAAGGCCAGCACCGCCATCAGCTCGGGCTTGGAGCCGGCTTCCAGGCCGATGGAGACATCGCGGGTGGCGATGATGTTTTCCACCACCGCTTCCTGCTGGTTGACCTTGATCGGATAGAGCGCGGTATAGCGGCCCTGGTAGTCGAGTCGCTCGATGTTGCGATCGAAGGCGCCCGTCAGATGGCGCACCTGGCCCTGCAGGATATCGGGGAAGCGTACCAGCAACGGCAAGGACAACCCCGCCTCGCGCAACTGGCCGACCAGGACGTGCAGGTCGATGGCTTGACCGTCCGGGCCATGGGGCCGGACCTCCACGTTGCCAGCGTCACTGATGGCGAAATAGCCAGCGCCCCAGTGGCGAATACCATAGACACTGCGGCTGTCCGCCACGGTCCACTGGCTGCCATCGTCTTTGCGCGTGCGTCGTGGGGACATTCGCGGGAATCTCCTGTAAGGAATCTTGCTTGGATGGACCGCCGGCAGGGGCGGTAAGTTGTACGCAGGGGCCCGAAGGTACGGCCTAGCCGCCTGAGCGCTTGGTCTTGAAGCCGCGCTTCTCGAGTTCGCCGACCAACAGGTCGACGTGATCACCCTGGATCTCGATGACGCCATCCTTGAGTGCGCCGCCGGTTCCGCAGCGGCGCTTGAGCACGCTGGCCAGCTCCTTGAGTTCATCACCCGTCAATGGCACGCCGGTGACAGTGGTCACCGTCTTGCCACCACGCCCCTTGGTCTCGCGCCGGACCCGGGCGATGCCATCGCCGGCCGGTGCCGGAGCCTGGGGCTCTTCCGGGCGGATGCGCCCCACATCGGTTGCGTACACCAGCCGGCTGAGGTCCGACAGGGATGCGGTTTTCTTGCTCATGGGGCGGTCCTCCCAGCGTGGGGACAGGCGTCGGGCATCAGGCGTCGGGCGCCTGGAGGAAACCTTGGATGTAGCGCCAGCCGGCACGGGCCGCGCTATTCCGGGGCCGCGCAATGTAGCAGCATCGCCGCCGGATGCTAAGGGACGAATGCGAGAAATTAAGGCAGGGATGCGACATCTGCATGACTGACGACGAGTCGCAGGGCTTCCAGCGAATCTGGGCAGTACGGCAGGGTGCGAGCCTGCTGCAGAACGACCGCGGGCGGCAGGAAGCGCGCTTCCAGGACCTCTTCCGGCTGCAAGCGCAAGGGGCCGTCCCAGCACGCGCTGAATACCCCGCCCCAGAGGCGGTTGCCCGGTTCCTCGTAATAGAAGGTGCCATGCTCACGCAGCGGTACGCCACTCACGCCCAGCTCTTCTGCCAGCTCCCGGGCGGCCGACTCGGCATAGCTCTCCCCCGGCGCCACCATGCCGCCGGCCGCCACGTCCCAGTAGCCCGGATAGAGTGCCTTGCTCAGGGTACGCCTGTGCACGCACAACTCTCCGGCGGTATTGAAGAGCAGGATGAAGGTGCAGCGACCGATCAGGCCACGGGCGCGCAACTCGGCCCGTGGCAGGTTGCCCTGTTCACGATCCTCGCGATCTACCCAGACCACGAGCTCGCGATCCGACGCGGCGCGATGCGCCGCTTCCCGATCGCTGACCGCCATCAGCCCTGCTCCAGCAACTGACGCAGGTCGATGATGGCGGCATTGGCGCGAGAGATGTAGTTGGCGATCACCAGCGAATGGTTGGCCAGGATGCCGAAGCCGCTGCCGTTGAGGATCATCGGACTCCAGACCGGCTGCTGCGCCGCTTCCAGTTCGCGAATGATCTCGCGCACGTTCACCGTGGCGTTCTTCTTCGCCAGGGTATCGGCGAAGTCCACCTCGATGGCGCGCAGGATATGCGACAGCGCCCAGGCCTGACCGCGGGCCTCGTAGAAGACGTTGTCGATCTGCAGCCAGGGCGTCTCGACACGCTGCTCGTGCACCTCCGGCACCTGGCCGGCCGGGATGTCCTGGTTCGGCCGCAGCTCGGCATCCAGGCGCACCCGGCCGACACTGGCGGAAAGTCGCTGGGACAGCGAACCCAGGCGGGTCTCGACATCACCCAGCCAGTTACGCAGGTTGTCGGCGCGCGAATAGAAGTAGGCGGTAGGTTGTCCCTGGACGTTCTGGCCGCCGAGGCGGGCGAGATAACGATCCAGCGAGGCAATACCGGCGCGGTATTCCGACTCGGACGAGGGCATGGCCCAGCTATGGTTGTCGAAGTTGAAGCGCGGTTCGGCCTGAGCCAGGTCGACGTCCTCGGTGGACTGCGACTGGGAGCGGGCGAAGTCCTTGCGCAAGGCGCGGGCCAGGTCACGGGTCTGCACCAGCACGCCATATTCCCAGGAGGGCATGTCGTCGAGCCAGACGCCCGGCGGCATGATGTCGTTGGACAGGTAGCCACCCGGCTTGTCGAGCAGGGTGGAGGCCACCTGCTTGAGCGTCTCGACGGTGGTGTAGCCCAGCACCAGCTTGCGCCCGCTGGCCGCGGCCGCTTCCTGGGCGTGCTGCTGTACCGGGAAGAAGTCCGGCTCGCGACTCCAGTACCAGCCGAGCGCCAAGGTGACCAGCAGATAGATAGCCACCAGCACCGCCACCAGCCGGAGCCAACCCGACCTCACATTCCACGACCGCATGAACATTTCCTTGCGTGATTTCAAAAGGGTTTGCGCTTGGACTCCTGGCAAGGGCGCCGGTTGCGCCGGGATTTCCAGGAAAAGGCCCAAGGCCGCGTCAGCCGCCACCTTCCAGACTAGAGCAGCAAGCGACGAACGCTACTCCAGAAGCGACCGGCAGTGTCCGTCCCCGCGGCATTGCCGCCGCTAACCAGAGTACCGCCTCCCCCCTGCCAGTCAGCAATTGGTAGCATAGGGCCACCACCTCAAGAATGATGGATCATTTCGTGAGCGAGCATGACGACCCGAATCGAGACCGCCTCAAGCTGCACTTCGCCCAGCGGGTCATTCATCAATCGCGTCAGGTCCTGGAGATCTGGCAGCGGCTGCAACGAAACGAGTGGAATGCCAGCAGCCTCGCCGAACTGACCGACGCCAACGCGCGTCTGCTGCAATACGCCAAGCGCTTCGAGCAGCAGGGGCATGCCGACCTCGCCGAAGCCATTGGCGGCACCCTGATCCAGGTGGTCGCCAACCGGGGCCGGCTCAACAGTCAGGCCATCACCGAACTCAGCCAGGCCATGCAGAGCCTGTCGCACACTGGGCTGCGCCAGGGCGATCAACTGGAAACCACCAGCCTGCCGCCGCTACGCAAGCCGATCTATATCGCCTTGCTCGATATCGAGCGCGCCGAGCGGCTGGCCCAGCAGATGGAGTATTTCGGCGTCATCATCCAGATCAGCCGCGATACCGATGACTTCCGCCAGATGATGGACAGCCGTCACCCCGCAGTGATCGTCATGGATGTGGACTTCGGTGGCACGGGCGCCGGCATCCAGCTGGCCCTGGAAGCCCAGGTCGGCCTGGAGCGCAAGCTGCCGGTGCTGTTTTACAGCCACCAGGAAGCCGATACGCCGTTTCGCCTGGCGGCGGTCCGGGCTGGTGGCCAGGAGTTCTACACCGGCACCCTGGATTCGGCGCGCCTGTTGGAAAAGATCGAAACCCTCACCCGCACCGTCTATTACGATCCGATCCGCGCCCTGGTGGTGGACGACTCCCGCGCCCAGGCCATGGCCACGGAAATGGCACTCAACAGTGCCGGTATCGTCACCCGCACCCTGATGCAACCGGGCGCGGTCATGGCCCACCTAGCCGAATTCGCCCCCGACCTGATCATCCTCGACATGTACATGCCCGAGTGCATCGGGACCGAGTTGGCCAAGGTCATCCGCCAGCACGAGCGCTATGTCAGCGTCCCCATCATCTATCTGTCGGCCGAGGGCGATCTCGACAAGCAGCTGGACGCCATGAGTGAAGGCGGCGACGACTTCCTCACCAAGCCAATCAAGCCGCGCCACCTGATCGCCACCGTGCGCACCCGCGCCGCTCGCGCCCGCAGCCTCCAGGCACGCATCGTCCAGGACAGCCTCACCGGTCTGTACAACCACACCCATACCTTGCAATTGCTGGAAGACGCCTGCTTCCGCGCCCGGCGTACCCAGCGGCCGATCACCTTCGCCATGCTCGACATCGACCATTTCAAGCAGGTCAACGACCACTATGGTCATCCCATGGGGGATCGGGTGATCAAGAGTCTGGCGCTGTTTCTCAAGCAGCGGCTGCGCAAATCCGATCACATCGGCCGCTACGGTGGCGAGGAATTCGCCGTGGTGCTGCCGGATACCGATCTGCCCACCGCCATGCGCTTGATCGAAGAGATCCGCCAGCGCTTCGCTGAAATCTGCTTTCCCGCGCCGCCCAAGGAACTCAGTTGCACCTTCAGCGCAGGACTGGCGCAATTACAGCCCGGCCAGGAGATCACGCTGCTGGCCAAGCAGGCGGACGAGGCGCTCTACAGTGCCAAACGGGCCGGGCGCAATTGCGTACGCCAGTACGGCCAGGACTAGCCGGACGCTGCTGGCACCTCTGTTATGATCGGCCGCTGCCGACCGTTGAGAAGCCCATGCGTGTCCTGCTGCTCCTGCTCACCCTGCTCACCCTGCTGCTGACCCCGCCCGCCACGGCCGGCCTGTTCGATGCGCCGCGACCGGCCGCCGAGCTGGGGCTGAACGGCCAGCGCGCCAGTCAGGCCTTCCTGCCGGTGGATCAGGCCTTTCGCCTGGAGCAGCGCCGCGACGCCGAGGGGCGCACGGTGGTGCGCTTCATCATCGCCGAAGGCTACTACCTCTATCGTCAGCGCTTCGCCTTCGACGCCACTCCCGGCCTGCTGACCGGCCCGGTACCGCTGCCACCCGGCGAGCCCAAGCACGACGAATGGTTCGGCGACGTCCAGGTCTATCACACCGGAGTGGACATACCCCTGCCCCTGGCTCCCAACCGCGGTGGCCAGATCAAGGTCACCTATCAAGGTTGCGCCGATCGCGGACTCTGCTATCCACCGGAAACCCGCGTCCTGGAGATCGCGGGGGCGACGGCCTCCCCGACGGCCACGCAAGAGGCATCCTCTTCCGTCGCCGAGCAGGATTGGCGCACGCGGCTCCTGTTCGCCTTTCTCGCCGGACTCGGGCTGACCTTCACGCCCTGCGTACTGCCGATGTTGCCCATCGTGTCGGCGGTGGTGCTGGCCGGCAAGGCACGCCCGGGACGTGGCCTAGTGTTGGCGTTGGCCTATGTGGTGCCCATGGCCCTGAGTTTTGCCTCCCTGGGCGCGCTCATGGGCGTTTTCGGCGCCAGTCTCAACCTGCAAGCGCAACTGCAATCGCCCTGGGTGCTGATCCCCTTCGCCCTGCTGTTCCTGCTATTCGCCCTGGCCATGTTCGGCCTCTTCGAACTGCGACTGCCGGGCGCCTTGCGCGATCGCCTGGAACACCTGGCCAGCGGTACCCGTGGCGGCTCGGTCGGCGGCGCCGCGGTGCTGGGCGTGCTGTCCAGCCTGATCGTCTCGCCTTGCGTATCGGCGCCCCTGGCAGGGCTGCTGCTCTATATCAGCAGCACTGCCGATTGGCTGGGTGGGGGTCTTGCCCTCTTCGCCCTCGGCCTGGGCATGGGTACCCCGCTGATTCTGGTCGCAGCGGGCGGCGGGGCCCTGTTGCCGCGCAGTGGCGCCTGGCTGGTGGGCATGCGCAATGCCTTCGGTGTGCTCCTGCTGGCCGTGGCGCTCTGGCTGCTCGAACGCCTGCTGCCGGGACCCTTGGCGCTGGCCGCCTGGGGTCTGCTGTCCGCCGGTGTCGGTCTCTTCCTCGGCGCCCTGGAGTTCGTGCCCAAGCCCCCCCGCCAGCGGCTGTTGCAACTGGCCGGCCTGGCCTTGCTGCTGTACGGCGTGACCTGTGGCATCGGTGCCCTGCGCGGTGCCAGCGATCCACTGCGACCACTGGGCGAATCCGCCGCGCCTTCGGCAACCGCACGCCAGGACGGCATGCGTACCCTGAGCGATCCGCAGGCGCTGGCCGCCAGTCTCGGCCAGGGTCGTCCGGTGCTGGTCGATGTCTACGCCGACTGGTGCATCAGCTGCAAGTTGCTCGAACGCGAGGTCTTCGATAACCCGGCGGTGCAGGCGCAACTGCGCGACTTCACGCTGATTCGCTTCGATATGACGCAAAGCACCCGGGAACAACGGCAATGGCTGGAGCGCCAGGGTCTGTTCGGTCCACCCGCCGTGCTGTTCTACGATCGGCACGGCAAGGAAGCCTATGCGAGTCGTATCGTCGGCGAAATCGATGCCGCCGCCTTTCTTGCCCGGCTGGACCAGGCGAAAAGGCTGATCGCCAGCGATTAGATAAATTTCGCCCAACGTGCCGGCATTTCCGGCAAACGTCCAGCGACTGGACAGTCACCTCCGGTTGCGGCATAGTCCGCGGCCAATCTGGTTGCGAAAACGTGAGGCGAGCGGCTATGGCGCATCTGCTGGTACTGCATGGGCCCAACCTGAATCTGCTGGGCACCCGGGAGCCGGGCGTGTACGGGGCCACCACCCTGACAGAGATCAACGCCGATCTCGAGGCGCGTGCCAAGGCCGCCGGGCATCGTCTGCAGTACCTGCAAAGCAATGCCGAGCACCTGCTGATCGAACGCATCCACGCCGCGCGTGACGAAGGGGTGGATTTCATCCTGATCAATCCGGCCGCCTTCACCCATACCAGCGTCGCCCTACGTGACGCCTTGCTCGCGGTGAGCATCCCATTCATCGAGGTGCACCTATCCAACGTGCACAAGCGCGAACCCTTCCGCCACCACTCCTACTTTTCCGACGTGGCGGTCGGGGTCATCTGCGGGCTCGGCGCCAGTGGCTACCGCCTGGCGCTGGAAGCCGCCTGCGAACAGCTCGCCAACCGCAGCTGAGCGCGACCTGATTCTCTAGAACATCATCAAGAACCCGAGGGGAGAGCCAACGCCAATGGACATCCGTAAAGTCAAGAAACTGATCGAGCTGCTGGAAGAGTCCGGTATCGACGAGCTAGAAATCCGCGAAGGCGAAGAATCCGTCCGCATCAGCCGCAACACCGGCCGTGGCCAGGGCATGCAGACCGTCTACGCCGCCGCACCCGCTCCGGTCGCCGCCCCGGCTCCGGCTGCCGCTCCGGCCGCTGCTGCTCCCGCCGCCGAAGCCGCCGCTCCGCAACTGACCGGTAACGTGGCGCGTTCGCCCATGGTCGGCACCTTCTACCGTGCTTCCTCGCCCACCACCCCGCCCTTCGTCGAAGTCGGCCAGCAGGTGAAGAAAGGCGACATCCTGTGCATCGTCGAAGCCATGAAGATGATGAACCACATCGAAGCCGAAGCCAGCGGCACCATCGGCCAGGTGCTGGTCGAGAACGGTCAGCCCGTCGAATTCGACCAGCCGCTGTTCACCATTGTCTAAGCCCGTGGAGCCCACGATGCTGGAAAAAGTCCTGATCGCCAACCGCGGGGAAATCGCCCTGCGCGTGGTGCGTGCCTGCAAGGAGCTGGGCATCAAGACGGTGGCGGTTCATTCCACCGCCGACCGCGAACTGATGCATCTGTCCCTCGCCGACGAATCGGTGTGCATCGGCCCGGCCCCCTCGCCCCAGTCCTACCTGAACATCCCGGCCATCATCAGTGCCGCGGAAGTCACCGGCGCCACCGCCATCCACCCCGGCTACGGCTTCCTCGCCGAGAACGCCGACTTCGCCGAGCAGGTGGAGCAGTCTGGTTTCGCCTTCGTCGGCCCCACCGCCGACGTGATTCGCCTGATGGGCGACAAGGTGTCCGCCAAGAACGCCATGAAGCAGGCCGGCGTCCCCACCGTTCCGGGCTCCGACGGCGCCCTGCCGGATGACGAGGCCGAGTGCCTGCGCATTGGCCGCGAAGTCGGCTATCCGGTGATCATCAAGGCCGCCGGTGGCGGTGGTGGTCGCGGCATGCGCGTGGTCGAGGACGAGGCCGAGCTGATCAAGTCGATCAAGCTGACCCAGACCGAAGCCGGCGCCGCCTTCGGCAACTCCATGGTCTACATGGAGAAGTTCCTCGGCAATCCGCGTCACGTGGAAGTCCAGGTGCTCTCCGACGGCCAGGGCAACGCCGTGCACCTCTACGACCGCGACTGCTCGCTGCAGCGTCGTCACCAGAAGGTCATCGAGGAGGCGCCTGCGCCCCAGATCGACGAGAAGGCCCGCGAAGAAGTCCTGGCCCGCTGCGTCAAGGCCTGCATCGACATCGGCTACCGCGGCGCCGGCACCTTCGAGTTCCTCTACGAAGACGGCCGCTTCTACTTCATCGAGATGAACACCCGCGTGCAGGTGGAGCATCCGGTGACCGAGATGATCACGGGCGTCGACATCGTCAAGGAGATGCTCAGCATCGCTGCGGGCAACAAACTGTCGATCAAGCAGGAAGACATCAAGATCACCGGTCACGCCATCGAGTGCCGGATCAATGCCGAAGATCCCAAGACCTTCATGCCCTCCCCGGGCCTGGTCAAGCACTACCATGCACCGGGCGGCAATGGCGTGCGGGTGGATTCGCACCTGTACAGCGGCTACAAGGTTCCGCCGAACTACGATTCGCTGATCGCCAAGCTGATCACCTGGGGCAAGACCCGCGACGAGGCCATGGCCCGGATGCGCAACGCCCTGGACGAACTGATCGTCGACGGCATCAAGACCAACGCCGATCTGCACCGGATGCTGACCCGCGACCAGGCCTTCGGCCAGGGCGGCGTGAACATCCACTACCTGGAGAAGAAGCTCGGCCTGCGCCACTAAAAACGTGACGGCTGCGCGTCGGCCAGGCTGCGTTGGAAACCGCCTGGATCGCCAGCCCGGTCGGAATGCCCATTTACCCTAGGTGAAATGGGCTTCCTCGGCGATTTCCGCCTTGCCTGACCTATAGCTTGCTCGTCCCGCCGGCTTCTTACCCAAAAGACGGGCTGCCCTCGGGCAGCCCGTTTTCATTTACCCTCCCCGCTTTGATCCGATTCAGGTAGCCCACCATGTCCTGGCTGCAAGTCCGCCTCGCCCTCACCCCCGCCCAGGCGGAAACCTACGAAGACCTCATGCTCGAACTGGGCGCTGTCTCGGTGACCTTCATGGACGCCGAGGATCAGCCGATCTTCGAGCCGGACCTGGGCACCACGCCGCTGTGGTCCCAGACCCATCTGCTGGCCCTGTTCGAAGGCGACACCGACGCCGCGGCCCTGGAGCAGCGCGTGCAGCTACTGGCCAACGGCCTGACCTACGAAGTGGAACGCCTGGAAGACCAGGAATGGGAACGCAGCTGGATGGACAACTTCCAGCCCATGCGCTTCGGCCAGCGGCTGTGGATCGTGCCCAGCTGGCACGAAGCACCGGAGCCGGACGCGGTCAATCTGCTGCTGGACCCGGGCCTGGCCTTCGGCACCGGCACCCATCCAACCACCGCGCTGTGCCTGCAGTGGCTGGACGGCGAGCCGGTCGCGGGTCGCCAGGTACTGGACTTCGGCTGCGGCTCGGGGATTCTCGCCATCGCCGCCCTGCTGCTGGGCGCCGAGCGCGCGGTGGGCACCGACATCGACGTCCAAGCCTTGGAAGCCTCGCGGGAGAATGCCAACCGCAACGGCATCGATCCGGCACGCTTCCCCCTCTATCTGCCCGCCGACCTGCCGGCGGAACCGGCCGACGTGGTGGTAGCCAATATCCTCGCCGGTCCGCTGGTCGGCCTGGCCGAGCAGATCACCCGCCTCACCCGCATCGGCGGTCGCCTGGCTCTGTCCGGCATCCTTGCCGAGCAGGCCGAGGACGTCCGCGCCGCCTACGCCGGCTGCTTCGACCTGGAGCCCACCGCCACCCTCGACGGCTGGGTGCGCATCAGCGGTACCCGCCGCCGCTAAGCGGTTGTCCCACCGCCAAGCCGCTCACCCGGCGGCCTGGCGGAGGCGCTTCTTTCGCCAGGGCCTTCGGGTACACTAGCGCGCTTAAATTCCCTGGCTGTCGCCTCGCCATGACCGATTCTCTCGTCGCCCAGTGCCCGCATTGCCATACTCGCTTCCGCGTCACCCAGGAACATCTGGCCGCTGCGGACGGTGACGTGAGGTGCGGCGTCTGCCTGGAAGTGTTCAACGCCACCAACCAAGCAGCGCCCCTGACCGCGCCGGAAGCGACGCCTGCCAGAGGGGCGACGCCCGCGCCAACGGCGGCACCCTCCCCCCGCGAAGCCAACTGGCCGCACGACGAACTCGACCTGAGCCATCTGGAACTGGACGCCGAGGTCGCCCGCCTGGGTGCGCTGGAGGAGCAACGCCGGACGCCTCCGGCCGAGCCAGCACCCGCATCCGCACCCGCCGTGACGACCCCGCAGGAAGAGCCCGCGCCTGAGCCAGGCCTGGCCGCGCGGCGCCCGCAGGACGACGAAGAGCTGCTCGAGCTGCCCGCCCTGGGTGCGGTCACCGCCGAGCGGGAGCCCGAACCGGAACCCCTGGGCCTGCACGCGGAGCCCGAACGACTGCCCGCAGACGAGCCCTCTTTCGAAGCCACTCGCGAAACCGAGTCCCGGCGCGAACCCATCGGGGCGCCCGAGCCAATCGCCGAACCGGCAGTACTCGCCGCGCCTCGCGCCCCCTTGCGCCCTGCGCCCGCCCCACCGCCTGCCCCCCTGACCGCGCCGCCGCACGAACGCCAGGAGCCGGCGCTCGGACGGGTCGATGCCGACGAAGATGACCGGGCCGAGCCCGGACTGGGGCGCCTGGACGACTGGCAGGAGCCCGCCGTCGAGCCGCTCAGCGCCGATCGCGACGGCGAAGATGACACCGTGACAGCCAAGCCGGCGGCCGCCCTGCGCAGCGAACCGGAATGGCAGGACGATCCCCTGGTCGATCTGCACGACGACCCCTTGCAGCTGGATACGTATCGCGAACGCCCGCGCTGGGGCCGGCGCCTGCTGTGGATCTTCCTCTGCCTGCTGGCGCTGCTCGCCCTGGCCGGCCAGTACGTCTACTACCACTTCGACGAGCTGGCGCGGCAGGACGACTATCGACCGCTGTTCGTCCAGGCCTGCGCCAGCCTGGGCTGCAAGGTGCCCTCCAGGGTCGATGTCTCGCAGATCCGCAGCAGCAACCTGGTGGTGCGCAGTCATCCGCAATTCTCCGGCGCCCTGCGCGTCGATGCCATCCTCTACAACCGGGCGCCCTTTTCGCAGCCCTTTCCGCTGCTCGAATTGCGCTTCGCCGACCTCAATGGCCAACTGATCGCCAGCCGCCGCTTCAAGCCGAGCGAATACCTGAGCGGCGAGCTCAAGGGCCAGGACGAGATGCCGCCGCAGACGCCGATCCACATCGCCCTGGACATCCTCGACCCCGGTCCGCGAGCGGTGAACTACAGCCTGAGCTTCTTCTCGCCGGAGTGAGCCCAGGGGCGAATTGCTCATAAACTAGCCAACTCGCGCTTTATCCCGAGGCGGCGAGCGGGTATCATTCCCAACCCTTTTCAAGCACAGCAGCCCCTGTCCGCGGCCGGTTCCCGGCGCAGGCGGAACAGGCGCCTATTCGCCAGGGAAAAAGATATGTCGATGGTACGCATCGGCCCTTATACCTTGCCCAATCCGCTGATCCTCGCGCCCATGGCCGGGGTCACCGACCTGCCCTTCCGTCGACTGTGCCTGGCACTCGGCGCAGGCATGGCCGTGTCGGAAATGGTGACCAGCGACGTGCGTCTCTACGACAGCCGCAAATCCCGGCTGCGCCTGATCCACGCCAGCGAGCAGGAGCCGCGCTCGGTACAGATCGCCGGCGGCGATCCGGCGATGCTGGCCGAAGCGGCCCAGCGCAACGTCGAACTGGGTGCCCAGATCATCGACATCAACATGGGCTGCCCGGCCAAGAAGGTCTGCAACAAGGCCGCCGGCTCGGCGCTGATGAAGGATGAGACCCTGGTGGCCGAGATCCTCGCCGCCGTGGTGGCCGCGGTGGACGTGCCGGTGACGCTGAAGATCCGCACCGGCTGGAACCCCGAGAATCGCAATGGCCTGCGCATCGCGCAGCTGGCCGAAGCCGCCGGCATCCAGGCCCTGGCCGTGCATGGCCGGACCCGGGACGATAGATTCCTCGGCACGGCCGAGTACGACACCATCGCCGCCATCAAGCAGGCGGTCGGCATCCCGGTGTTCGCCAATGGCGACATCGACAGCCCGGAAAAGGCCCGCGCGGTGCTCGAGCATACCCGCTGCGACGGCCTGCTGATCGGCCGCGCGGCCCAGGGCCGCCCCTGGATCTTCCGCGAGATCGCCCACTACCTGGCGACCGGCGAACACCTGCCGGCTCCCAGCGATGCCGAGGTGGCAACCATCCTGCTGGAGCACCTGGACGCCCTGCACGCCTTCTATGGCCCGGAGATGGGTGTCCGCATCGCCCGCAAGCACGTCGGCTGGTACCTGGCCGATCGTCCCGGCGCAGCGGAATCGCGCGCCCTGTTCAATCGTTTGCAAGACGCGGACGCGCAGCACGCCAGCATTCGCGCCTTCTTCGCGCAGCCCCCGATCGGGAAGCAGGTGGCATGAATTCGATGACCGAGACCTCTTTGACTGGAATAGCGCCCGTGAGCGACAACGGCGATCTCAAGCAGCATCTGACCGCCCCCCTGCAGGAGGGCCAGACGCTGCGCGACAGCGTGGAAAAGGCGCTGCGCAACTACTTCGCCCATCTCGATGGGCAGCCGGTGACCGACGTCTACAACATGGTGCTCTGCGAAGTGGAAGCACCCCTGCTCGAAAGCGTGATGAATTACGTCAAGGGCAACCAGACCAAGGCCTCGGAAATGCTCGGGCTCAATCGCGGCACCCTGCGCAAGAAGCTCAAGCAGTACGACCTGCTCTGATCCGCCTCCTCGCCGGCGGGCCAGGAGGCTCGACCGGCGGTCTCTCTTCTCCTGATGGACATGACCATGACCGACCAGACCTCTCGCCTCCCCGTCCGCCGTGCGCTGATCAGCGTGTCCGACAAGACGGGCGTCGTCGACTTCGCCCGTGAACTCGCGGCCATCGGCGTGGAAATCCTGTCCACCGGCGGCACCTACAAGCTGCTGCGCGACGAAGGCATCCCGGCCGTGGAAGTCGCCGACTACACCGGCTTTCCGGAAATGATGGACGGTCGCGTCAAGACCCTGCACCCGAAGATCCATGGCGGCATCCTCGGCCGGCGTGGCGTCGACCATGAGGTGATGAGCGAGCACGGCATCCGTCCCATCGACCTGGTCGCGGTCAACCTCTACCCCTTCGCCGCCACCGTGGCCAAGCCCGGTTGTAGCCTGGCCGATGCCATCGAGAACATCGACATCGGCGGTCCGACCATGGTCCGCAGCGCGGCCAAGAACCACAAGGACGTCGCCATCGTGGTCAATGCCAGCGACTACGCGTCCATCATCGACGACCTCAAGGCCGGCGGCCTGACCTACGCCCAGCGTTTCGACCTGGCGCTCAAGGCCTTCGAGCACACCGCCGCCTACGACGGCATGATCGCCAACTACCTGGGCAGCATCGACCAGCAGGCCGAGACCCTGTCCACCGAGGGCCGCGCCGCCTTCCCGCGCACCTTCAGCGCCCAGTTCATCAAGGCGCAGGACATGCGCTATGGCGAGAACCCCCACCAGCAGGCGGCCTTCTACGTCGAGCACGCCAGCGAAGCCTGCGTGGCCACCGCCGTCCAGTTGCAGGGCAAGGAGCTGTCCTTCAACAACGTCGCCGACACCGACGCCGCCCTGGAAACCGTGAAGAGCTACGCGGAGCCGGCCTGCGTCATCGTCAAGCACGCCAACCCCTGTGGCGTGGCCGTGGCCGGCGACCTCCGCCAGGCCTACGAGCTGGCCTATGCCACCGACAGCGAATCGGCCTTCGGCGGCATCATCGCCTTCAACCGCGAGCTGGACGCCGAGACCGCCCGCGCCATCGTCGAGCGTCAGTTCGTCGAGGTGATCATCGCCCCGCGCGTCAGCGCCGAGGCCCGTGAAGTCGTCGCGGCCAAGGCCAACGTCCGTCTGCTGGAGTGCGGCGAGTGGCCCGCCGAGCGCAAGCCCGGCCTGGATCTCAAGCGCGTCAACGGCGGTCTGCTGGTGCAGAGCCGCGACATCGCCATGATCACCGCCGCCGACCTCAAGGTGGTGACCCAGCGCGCGCCCAGCGAGCAGGAGCTGCAGGACCTGATCTTCGCCTGGAAGGTGGCCAAGTTCGTCAAATCCAATGCCATCGTCTACGCCAAGGGCCAGCAGACCGTGGGCATCGGCGCCGGCCAGATGAGCCGCGTCAACTCGGCGCGTATCGCCGCCATCAAGGCCGAGCACGCCGGCCTCGCCGTGGCCGGTGCGGTCATGGCCTCGGACGCCTTCTTCCCCTTCCGTGACGGTATCGACAACGCTGCGGCCAACGGCATCACTGCGGTGATCCAGCCGGGCGGCTCCATGCGCGATGCCGAAGTCATCGCCGCCGCCGACGAAGCGGGCATCGCCATGGTCTTCACCGGCATGCGCCACTTCCGCCACTAAGGCCCGCCGCGGCGAGGGCCAGGGGGTCTTCGCCGTCGATACCACTTTGCGTGGCGGATGCTCCTGGTGTCCGCCCAGAGGAAAGCCTCATGAACGTACTCATCATCGGCAGCGGTGGTCGTGAACACGCCCTGGCCTGGAAGGTCGCCCAGGACACCCGGGTCACCAAGGTCTATGTTGCCCCCGGCAACGCCGGCACCGCCACCGAAGCCAAGTGCGAGAACGTCGCCCTCGACGTCCTGGCCCTGGAGCAACTGGCCGACTTCGCCGCCGCCAACGTCGAGCTGACCATCGTCGGTCCCGAGGCGCCCCTGGTGGCCGGGGTGGTCGACCTGTTCCGCAGTCGCGGTCTGCCCTGCTTCGGCCCCACCGCCGCCGCCGCGCAATTGGAAGGCTCCAAGGCCTTCACCAAGGATTTCCTGGCGCGCCACAACATCCCCACCGCCGCCTATGCCAACTTCACCGAGGTGGAGCCGGCCCTGGCCTACCTGCGCGAACAGGGTGCGCCCATCGTCATCAAGGCCGACGGCCTGGCCGCCGGCAAGGGCGTTATCGTCGCCATGACCCTGGCCGAAGCCGAGGACGCGGTACGCGACATGCTCTCCGGCAATGCCTTCGGCGACGCCGGCGCGCGGGTGGTGATCGAGGAATTCCTCGACGGCGAGGAAGCCAGCTTCATCGTCATGGTCGACGGCAAGAATGTGCTGCCCATGGCCACCAGCCAGGACCACAAGCGCGTCGGCGACGGCGACAGCGGCCCCAACACCGGCGGCATGGGCGCCTATTCGCCGGCGCCGGTGGTGACCCCCGAAGTCCACGACCGCGTCATGCGCGAAATCATCGAGCCCACCGTGGCCGGCATGGCCAGCGAAGGCAACGTCTATACCGGCTTCCTCTATGCCGGCCTGATGATCGATGCCAGCGGTGCGCCCAAGGTCATCGAATTCAACTGCCGTTTCGGCGATCCCGAGACCCAGCCGGTCATGCTGCGCCTGCAATCCAGCCTGGTATTGCTGGTGGAGGCCGCCCTGGCCGAGGCGCTGGACAAGATCGAAGCCTGCTGGGATCCGCGACCGAGCCTGGGCATCGTCCTGGCGGCCGGTGGCTACCCGGGCGACTACGCCAAGGGCGATGCCATTGGCGGACTCGACGCCGCCGCGGCCTTGCCGGGCAAGGTGTTCCATGCGGGCACCGCGCTGCGCGACGGTCAGGTGGTAACCGCCGGCGGTCGGGTGCTGTGCGCCACGGCATTAGGTGATACGGTTTCCGCTGCGCAGCAGAACGCCTATGCCCTGGCTCACGAAATTTCCTGGAATGGCTGTTTCTTCCGTAGCGACATCGGCTACCGTGCCATCGCCCGCGAACGACAGTGACGTTCGCCCAGCGGCAGGCCGCCTTGACGTAACGTTAACGACCCAGGCGGTCTGTTCTATACTCGATATCTGTATCCGCGAAGGGAACTCTCGTGCACAGGCTTTGGATCGCCCTAGGCTTTGTGGTCACCTGGCTAGCGTTGCTGCTGGTGGCCAATTCCGTGCAAGCCGAGAGTCCGCCGGATGCGGGTTGGGCGCAATACGAAGATGCCACAGGCGAATTCCGGCTCGACGACGTCCGTGATCGTCTCTCCGCCTTCAAGCCGCTGATCGCCAACAAGACCCACCGCCCCGCCGGGCCTGGTGCGCTCTGGCTGCACACCCGCATCCAGCCCGCCGCCCAGCAGCGCCTGCTGCGCATCGTTTCGCCCAATGTCGCCTATCTGGACTTCTACGCCTACAGCGACAATCAGCTCATCAGTGAGATTCGCGACGGCCTGGCCAGGCCGCTGCTGACGCCCCAGCAGATCAGCCGCGACTTCGTCTTTCCCGTGCCGCCCAGCAATGAGACGCTGGACCTGTTCCTCCGCTTCGAATCGCCCCAGCCGATGCGTATCTCGCTGACGCTGAGCAACAGTGCCGAAGCCGAGGTCACCCATCGCCTGGTGATGTTCGGCGTCCTGCTCGGCTGTCTCGCCATGCTGGCGCTGTACAACGGCGTACAGCTGTTCTACTACCGCAGCCGAGCCACCAGCGCCCTTACCCTGCTGCTGGTGATGCTGGTCTGCGTGGCCATGAACCTGTTCGGCCTGAGCAAATTCCTGCTCGGTGCCTTCAAGGGACAGGCGCCGCTGATGACCGATCTGTCCGTCCTCGCCTGTAGCGCCGCGGGCCTCAATCTGATCGGTGCCTTCTTCGGCTGGCTAAGGCTACCGGTCTGGACCCGCCGCCTGATCAAGGGGTTGCTGGTGCTGATCGGTCTGGCCGCCCTGGTGCGGATCGCCGCGGGCGACGTCTACCTGGGCGACTGGCTGATGGCGGTCAATGCTCTGGTCCTGCTCGCCTGCCTGGTCATCGCCGTCGAACGCTGGCACCAGGGGGCCCGCTATGCCCGCCTGCTGATGGCGAGCTGCGCCCTGCTGGGGCTGTCCTGCCTGATCGCCCTGCCGATCCTGGCCGGCTACGCCAACGCCCCCATCTGGCTGGGTCGCGCCCTGATCAGCAGCTGCATGCTCAGCGGCATCCTGCTGACCCTGGCGCTGGAAGAACGGCGCCGTTACCTGCGCGAAGAGCATTTCGCCAAGACCCGCGATCGCGCTGCCAACCACGCCGAACTCAAGGGCAAGGCCGAATTCCTCTCGCGCATCAGCCACGAGATCCGCACGCCCATGAACGGCGTGCTGGGCATGACCGAATTGCTGCAGGGCACGGCGCTGTCGGCCAAGCAGCGCGACTACGTGCAGACCATCCACAGCGCCGGCGCCGAACTGCTCAACCTGATCAACGAGATCATCGACATCACCCGCCTGGAAAGCGGCCAGATCGAACTCGAAGAGGTGACCTTCGACCTCAACGCCCTGCTCGACGACTGCCTGGACATCTTCCGACCCCGCGCCGAAGAGCACCGGGTCGAGTTGCTCAGCTTCATCCAGCCCCAGGTACCCCGCCGCTTCATCGGCGATCCCACGCGCCTGCGCCAGATCCTGCTCAACCTCTTGGAGAACGCCTTCCAACGCACCGAGGAAGGCGAGATCCTGCTGGTGATGTCCCTGGAAGAGGCCACCGGCCAGGCGCCCCGGCTGCGCATCGCGGTCCAGGACAGCGGTACGCCATTGGACGCGACCCTGAGTCGTCAATTGCTGTCCAGTCACCTCAACAGCCGGGACTTCCTCACCGGCGACACCGACAGCCTGGACTTCGGCCTGATCATCGCCCGCCAGCTGGTGCTCTTGATGCAGGGCGAATTCGGTATCCAGAACAACTCCGAAGGGGGTTCCAGCTTCTGGATCAGCCTGCCCATCCCGGCCCAGGCGCTGGTGCTCTCCCGCGGTGACAGCGACTATCCCCTGCAGGACGTGCGGGTGCTGGTGGTGGACGACAATGAACTCTGCCGCAAGGTCTTGCAGCAGCAGTGCAGCGCCTGGGGCATGCAGGTGGTCACCGCGGCCTCGGGTCGCGAGGCCCTGGCGCTGCTACGTACCCAGTCACACCTGCGCGAGTACTTCGACGTGGTGCTGCTCGATCAACAGATGCCGGGCATGACCGGCATGCAGCTCGCTGCCCGCATCAACGAAGACGAGAATCTCAACCACGACCTCTTGCTGATCATGCTCACCGGCCTGAGCAACGCCCCGAGCAAGGTCATCGCCCGCAACGCCGGCATCAAGCGCATCCTGGCCAAGCCCGTGGCTGGCTATACCCTGAGGGCGACCCTCGCCGACGAACTGTCCCGGCGCGGCCAGCGCATCAACGAGCCAGAGCCCCAGGAACAGCCCAGCGGCATCCCGGCCGATTTCCGGGTGCTGGTGGCCGAGGACAACAGCATCTCGGTCAAGGTGATCCGCGGCATGCTCAAGAAGCTTGGCGTGGACCCCGACACCGTGAGCAATGGCCTGGAAGCCTTCGAGAAGATCCAGCAGAACAGCTACGACCTCATCCTGATGGATTGCGAGATGCCCCTGCTGGACGGCTTCGGCGCCACCCGCCGGTTGCGGGCCTGGGAGCAGCAGAACCACAGGTCGCGTACCCCGGTGGTGGCCCTGACCGCGCACATCCTCGCCGAGCACAAGGATCGCGCCCAGGAGGCCGGCATGGATGGCCACATGGGCAAGCCGATCGAACTCTCGCAACTACGCGAACTACTGCTCTACTGGGCCGAGCGACGTCGTCTGGACGTGACCGCCACGGGACTCAGGGCGAATCCTTGAACCTGTCCTTGACGTAGGTGATCTCCGTCTTGCCATGCGGGACGGGATTGCCCGCTTCGTCCAGGTTGACGAAGACGATCTTGTCGATGGTGAGGATGCTCTTGCGGGTGATCTTGTTGCGCACCTCGCACCTCAGGGTGATGGAGGTACGCCCGAATTCGGTGGCCGTGATACCCAGTTCGATGATGTCGCCCTGGCGCGAGGCGCTGATGAAGTTGATCTCCGAGATGTACTTGGTCACCACCTTGGGATTTTCCAGCTGGACGATGGCGTAGATCGCCGCCTCTTCGTCGATCCACTTCAGCAGGCTGCCACCGAACAGGGTGCCATTGGCGTTGAGGTCCTCGGGTTTCACCCATTTGCGGGTATGGAAGTTCATCAGGACTCCTTGAGTATCCAAGCGGTTGGAACATCTGATCAGGGTACGCGCGGGAGATTCCGGTCGACATGAGGCACAGCGCCACCCTTTGGGTTTATCGCGATCCTCGTTATACTGCCCGCGCACCGCGGCCACCAGGCCGCCCCGCCTTCCGTTCGAGGGGCGCTGCAGCACGCTGCGTTATCCCATCCTAGCCGACCCGCCGCAGGCGCGGACAGTCGGCGGGCATGACGCCAGACGTTGTCAGGCTCGAGCGGAGCGTCATCAGAACGCATCAACGGCGCCCATTCGCACCTAACGAATGGAGACTCTTCAATGAGCGCTGTCCTCACGCCTGCCGCTTTCAACGATTTCAAGGTCGCCGACATCTCCCTGGCCGCCTGGGGTCGTCGCGAAGTCATCATCGCCGAATCGGAAATGCCCGCCCTGATGGGCCTGCGCCGCAAGTACGCCGGCGAGCAGCCCCTGGCTGGCGCCAAGATCCTCGGCTGCATCCACATGACCATCCAGACCGCCGTGCTGATCGAGACCCTGGTGGCCCTGGGCGCGGAAGTGCGCTGGTCCAGCTGCAACATCTTCTCCACCCAGGACCAGGCCGCCGCCGCCATCGCCGCCGCCGGCATCCCGGTGTTCGCCTGGAAGGGCGAGACCGAGGCCGAGTACGAGTGGTGCATCGAGCAGACCATCCTCAAGGACGGCCAGCCCTGGGACGCCAACATGGTGCTGGATGACGGCGGTGACCTGACCCAGATCCTGCACGACAAGTACCCCCAGGTACTGGAGCGCGTGCACGGCATCACCGAAGAGACCACCACCGGCGTGCATCGCCTGCTGGACATGCTCAAGGACGGTACCCTGAAGGTTCCGGCGATCAACGTCAACGACTCGGTCACCAAGAGCAAGAACGACAACAAGTACGGCTGCCGCCACAGCCTCAACGACGCCATCAAGCGCGCCACCGACCACCTGCTCTCCGGCAAGCAGGCGCTGGTGATCGGCTACGGCGACGTGGGCAAGGGCTCGGCCGCCTCGCTGCGCCAGGAAGGCATGATCGTCAAGGTCTCGGAAGTCGACCCGATCTGCGCCATGCAGGCCTGCATGGACGGCTACGAGCTGGTCTCGCCCTACGTCGACGGCCTGAACGACGGCAGCGAAGCCTCCGTCGACCGCGCCCTGCTGGGCAAGATCGACCTGATCGTGACCACCACCGGCAACGTCAACGTCTGCGACGCCAACATGCTCAAGGCGCTGAAGAAGCGCGCCGTGGTGTGCAACATCGGTCACTTCGACAACGAGATCGACACCGCCTTCATGCGCAAGCACTGGGGCTGGGAAGAGGTGAAGCCGCAGGTACACAAGATCCACCGTACCGGCGTGACCGTCGATCCGGCCAACGACGACTACCTGATCCTGCTGGCCGAAGGCCGGCTGGTGAACCTGGGCAACGCCACTGGCCACCCCAGCCGCATCATGGACGGCTCCTTCGCCAACCAGGTGCTGGCGCAGATTCACCTGTACCAGGAGAAGTTCGCCGACCTGCCGGTCGCCGAGAAGACCGCCAATGTCACCGTCATGGTCCTGCCGAAGAAGCTCGACGAAGAAGTGGCGCTGGAAATGGTGAAAGGCTTCGGTGGCGTCGTCACCCGTCTGACCCCGGCCCAGGCCAGCTACATCGGCGTGACCCAGGACGGCCCCTTCAAGCCGGACAGCTACCGCTACTGATGGCCAGCCCCGCCCGCGAGGGCGGGGCTGCTGACGAGAGAGACGACGTGAAACCCAGTCTGAGTTTCGAATTCTTTCCCTGCAAGACCGAGGCCGGGCACGAGAAGCTGATCGCCACGGCGCGGGAACTGGCGGGCCATGGGCCGGAGTTCTTCTCCTGCACCTACGGCGCTGGCGGCTCCACTCGCGATGGTACCTATCGCACCGTGCGCCAGCTCAACGACGAGGTCGGCGTACCGACCGCGCCGCACCTGTCCTGCGTGGGTGACAGCAAGGCCAAGCTGCGTGAACTGCTGCAGCAGTACCGCGAAGCCGGCATCAACCGCATCGTCGCCCTGCGTGGCGATCTGCCCTCTGGTATGGGCCTGTCGGGCGGTGGCGAGTTGCGCCATGCCAGCGACCTGGTCGCCTTCATCCGCGAGGAAACCGGCGATCACTTCCATATCGAGGTCGCCGCCTATCCGGAAACCCATCCGCAGGCGCGCAGCTTTACGGACGACGTGCGCAATTTCGTGTACAAGATGCAGGCCGGTGCTGACCGTGCGGTCACCCAGTATTTCTTCAACGCCGACTGCTACTTCCATTTTGTGGAACGTGTCCGCAAACTGGGAGTCGAAGCTCCAGTGATTCCTGGCATCATGCCGATCACCAACTACAGCAAGTTGGCACGTTTTTCCGACGCCTGCGGTGCAGAATTGCCTCGCTGGCTGCGGAAGCAACTGGAAGCCTATGGGGACGATACCCAGAGCATCCAGGCCTTCGGCGAAGAAGTCATGACCGCCCTGTGCGAGCGTCTGCTCGAAGGCGGGGCACCCGGTGTGCACTTCTATACCCTGAACCAAGCGGAGCCTTGTATCGCCATTTGGCGAAATCTTGGCTTTTGAGGCTCGTCATACCTAAGGGTGGCGGCTTCAACCAATCGTGATTACCGCTTCCGGTCATCGCCCGGCTCTTCATCCAGCGCAGGATGACGAGTGCGGGCGAGACGCTCGGATCTTCCGGGCGTCAACCAGGAGCGCAACCGCGCCCCCACGTCGGCGGGACGCCGACAGAGACAGGAACCCCGCATGTCCTTCATTTCCCTCGGTCTCTCCGAGGCCCTTGCCCGCGCCGTGGAAGACGCCGGCTATGTGACGCCTACCCCTGTTCAGCAACGTGCCATCCCGGCCGTCCTGCAGGGTCGTGACCTGATGGTGGCCGCCCAGACCGGCACCGGCAAGACCGGCGGCTTCGCCCTGCCGGTACTCGAGCGACTGTTTCCCAACGGCCATCCCGATGGTCGTGGCTACGCCGCCAAGCAGCCTCGCGTGCTGGTGCTGACGCCGACCCGCGAACTGGCCGCTCAGGTCCATGACAGCTTCAAGGTCTATGCCCGCGACCTGCCCATGCGCAGCGCCTGCGTCTTCGGCGGCGTCGGCCTCAAGCCGCAGGTCACCGCGCTGGCCAAGGGCGTCGACATCCTGGTCGCCTGCCCGGGCCGCCTGCTGGACCTCGCCGGTCAACAGAGCGTCGATCTGTCCGCCGTGGAAATCCTGGTGCTGGACGAAGCCGACCGCATGCTCGACATGGGCTTCATCCATGACGTGAAAAAGGTCCTGGCCCGCCTGCCGGCCCAGCGCCAGAACCTGCTGTTCTCGGCCACCTTCTCCAAGGACATCACCGACCTCGCCGGCAAGCTGCTGCAAGATCCCGAGCGAATCGAGGTCACCCCGCCGAACACCACCGTCGAGCGCATCGAGCAACGGCTGTTCCGCATTCCGGCCAACCAGAAGCGGGCCCTGCTCGCTCACCTGATCACCCTGGGTGCCTGGGAACAGGTGCTGGTGTTCACCCGCACCAAGCACGGTGCCAACCGCCTGGCCGAGTACCTGAACAAGCATGGCCTGCCGGCCGCGCCCATCCATGGCAACAAGAGCCAGAACGCGCGCACCAAGGCCCTGGCCGACTTCAAGAGCAACGACATCCGGGTGCTGGTGGCGACCGACATCGCCGCCCGCGGCCTGGACATCGATCAGCTACCCCATGTGGTCAACTTCGAGCTGCCCAACGTCGAAGAAGACTACGTGCACCGCATCGGCCGTACCGGCCGGGCCGGCCGTAACGGCGAGGCCATCTCGCTGGTGGCGCCGGACGAAGAGAAGCTGCTCAAGGCCATCGAGCGCCTGACCAAGCAGAGCATCCCCGACGGCGACATGCAGGGCTTCGACCCCGCCAGCGTGCCGCCGGAGCAACCGGAAGTGCGCGCGCCGCGCGAACCCCGTGGCAAGCCGCAGCAGAATCGCCAGAAGAAGGCTGACAAGCCGGCGCGCAGCGAAGGTCAGAGCCAGGGCGTAGGCCAGGGCAAGCCCAGCAACAAGGGTGACCAGGCCGCCGCGCAGCCCCAGGGCGAGCGCAAGGGCCGCACCCGCAACCGCCGTAATCGTCGTGACCGCGATGACGTGGGCCAGGACAAGGCCGCCGTGCAACCCGGCCAGGCCGTCGCCCAGCAGCCGCGCAATCGTGATCCGGAAGAATTCCTGGACGACGATTACGACAACTTCGGCAACAGCGTCGACTACGTCAGCCCCTACCAGGGCAAGGGCCGCAACGGTCAGCGTCGTGGCAACAGCGGCAATGGCGCCCGTCCGGCCGCTGCCGCCGGCAACGGCCAGCCCCGCCAGGGTCAAGGCCAGGGTGCCGGTGCCGCCCGTGGTCCTCGCGGTCAGCAACAGCAGCAGCCTGGCAAGCGCCGCGGCCAGAACGGTCAGCCCCGTGCCGCGCGTCCCTACGAAGCGGCACCGAACGAGGCGCGCTCCTATGCCGCCGAGGAGCGGGCACCGAGCAAGCCGCAGCCGAAGATCGTGCACAAGCCGTCGCGCGCCGATCGCCTGCCGACCCTGGAGCAGCTGGAAGAGCTGCCAAGCCGTCCGCGCAGCGAGAAGCCCGCGCTGCTGACGCGCAACCGCGAAGCCTGATGGATCACGGGCCGCTCCGGCGGCTCGTTTTCCAGGCAAAAATAAACCCCGCCATGGCGGGGTTTATTTTTGCCCTGTCGAAAAGCTCACCGACCAGGGCCGGCACCTTTCAGACAGTGCCAGAACTCAGGCATGAGCGGCGCGCAGGGCATCGATATACGGCTCGGCCTGGCGATGGCTGCGGATCAGTTCGATGAAATCTTCGCCGTCGGCATTGCGCGCATCGAGGTCATAGCCCGCTTCGACGAAGAAGCCGACGAAGCGCTCGAAGTCATCGGGGCGCAGCCCGCGATAGGCCTTGACCAGCTTGTGCAGAGACGCTGGGGTATCGTCGGCCGGCTCGACATCGAGGAACAGCTTGATCTGCTCGTCGCTGATCTCTTCACCGATGACCTGCTTTTTATCCTTGCGCATCCTTTAGCTACCTGTGCTGGGGGATTTTTTGAAAAAAAGACGAGGGCCGATTCTAACTCCGCCCTTCGCCAGGTAGCCAGTGACAATACCGTGTCGATACCGCGAAACCGACCGGAAGTTCAATCGAATTGAGCGCGCAGCCAGGCGTGATAGCGGGGGGCATCGGCCGTCCCTTCCAGCGGCGCCCACGCCGGTCGCTCGCCTTCGCCCAGGGGGACGAAAGGACCGGCCTTGCATTCGAAGAACAGGCAATCGCCGCCCAGGGCGACCAGGGCGTGGTAGTGCCCCGGCGCGAGATCGACGCCCAGGCAGCCGGCTGCCTGGGACAACTCCTGGCGCTGCAGCACGCCCCCCTGCTCATCGAAACTCAGCAGGCCCAGCCGGCCTTGCAGGACCAGCAGGCTCTCGGCCTTGTGCGGGTCCAGATGGCGATGGGGCGGCACGTAGCTGTCTGCGCACATGCCGACCACCAGGCGATGGCAGGGCTCGTCCATGGCGTGCAGGTTGTGATGGGCCCGTCGCCGTGGGCTGAGCGCCGCCTGCCGCAGCAGGTCGGCGAACAGCGCCTGATCGAACAGCCTCAGGCTCACAGGCCCTTCACGGCATAGATGCCGGGCGCGTTGCGCCAGTAGCCCTTGTAGTCCATGCCGTAGCCGAAGATGTAGCGATCGATGCAGGGCAGGCCCACGTAGGTGGCCTCCAGGCCCTTGACCTTGCGGTCATGGGTCTTGTCGATCAGCACCGCGGTATGCACCTGGCGGGCGCCGGCGTGGCGGCAGAAGTCGATGATGGCCTTGAGGGTATGGCCCTCGTCGAAGATGTCGTCGACGATCAGCACATCGCGGTCGATGAAGGACACCTCCGGCTTGGCCTTCCAGAACAGCTCGCCGCCGGTGGTCTCGTTGCGATAGCGGGTGGCGTGCAGGTAGGACATCTCCAGCGGGAAATTCAGCCGGGTGGCCAGCTTGCCGGTAAAGATCAGGCCGCCGTTCATCACGCAGAACACCACCGGATTGCGTTCGGCAAGATCAGCGGTGATCGCCGCGGCGACCTGGTCAATGGCCGCTTCGACCTGGGCTTCGTCATAGAGGCAGTCGGCCTCCTGCATGACCTGGCGGATATGGGCGAGATCGGCGGACATGGGGCTTCTCCGGGAATTGGGGCGCCAGCCTCGCGGGCGGCGCGGATAAAAGGCGGCAAAGGTACAGACACCGCCCGCCGATCTCAAGCGCCACCAGGCGGCTAGTCTGGTCAGACTACTGCCCAGTCGAGGTCGGATGCTTTAATGTACCGCGATTTTTTTGTGGCCCGCCCCTTGGCGGCCACCCTTGGGGCCGTCGGTCGTACCCCTGCATCCTCGTTCGCGGCGATCCGCTGCCCCACCGTCTTTGGAGAACCCCATGCCCGTCCATGAAATCCGCCATCCGCTCATCCGCCACAAGCTGGGTCTGATGCGTCGCGCCGACATCAGCACCAAGAATTTCCGCGAGCTGGCCCAGGAAGTGGGCGCCCTGCTTACCTACGAGGCGACCCAGGATCTGCCGGTGGAGACAGTGGACATCGAAGGCTGGTGCGGCACCGTGCAGGTGGAAAAGATCTCCGGCAAGAAGGTCACCGTGGTGCCCATCCTACGCGCCGGTATCGGCATGCTCGACGGCGTGCTCAGCCTGATCCCCAGTGCCCGGGTCAGCGTGGTGGGCCTCGCCCGCAACGAATCCACCCTGCAGGCCCACACCTATCTGGAAAAGCTGGTGGGTGAACTGGACCAGCGTCTGGCCATGATCATCGATCCGATGCTGGCCACCGGCGGCTCCATGATCGCTACCATCGATCTGCTGAAGAAGGCCGGCGCCAAGGAAATCCGCGCCCTGGTGCTGGTCGCCGCGCCCGAGGGCATCGCCGCGGTCGAGCAGGCTCATCCAGACGTGCGCCTCTATACCGCCTCCATCGACGAACGCCTCAACGAGCACGGCTACATCCTGCCGGGGCTGGGCGATGCCGGTGACAAGATCTTCGGCACCAAGCAGAAGGACGCCTGAGCGTGGTCGCCAAAGAACCCCTCTGGCGGGAAATCCTCGTCGGCGCCCAGATGCTCTTCGTGGCCTTCGGCGCCCTGGTGCTGATGCCGCTGATCACCGGCATGGATCCCAATGTGGCGCTGTTCACCGCGGGCTTCGGCACCCTGCTGTTCCATCTGGTCACCGGGCGCCAGGTACCGGTATTCCTGGCGTCGAGCTTCGCCTTCATCGCCCCCATCATCGCCGCCAAGGCCGAATTCGGCCTGCCGGCGGTGCTCGGCGGCGTGGTGGCGGCCGGCTTCGTCTACACCTTCCTGGGCCTGGCGGTGAAGCTACGCGGCGTGGGCTTCATCGACCGGCTGCTGCCGCCGGTGGTGATCGCCCCGGTGATCATCTCCATCGGCCTAGGCTTGTCGCCGGTGGCGGCCAACATGGCCATGGGCAAGGCCGGTGACGGCAGTGCCCAGCTGGTGCCCTACGCTACCGCCATGCTGATCTCCATGCCGGCGCTGATCACCACCCTGCTGGTGGCCATCTATGGCAAGGGCATGTTCCGCCTGGTGCCCATTCTCGCCGGGGTGTTCGTCGGCTACGCGCTGGCCTTCGTCTTCGGCATCGTCCATACCGAGAGCATAGGTGCCGCGCCCTGGCTGGCGATCCCGGCCTTCGTCGCCCCGGAATTCCACTGGGGCGCCATCCTGTTTATGGTCCCGGTGGCCCTGGCACCAGCCATCGAGCACGTCGGCGGGGTGATCGCGGTGGGCGGGGTGACCGGTAAGAATTACCTCAAGCAACCCGGTCTGCACCGCACCCTGCTGGGCGACGGCCTGGCCACCTCCTCCGCGGGGCTGTTCGGTGGTCCGCCCAACACCACCTACGCCGAGGTGACCGGCGCGGTGATGCTGACCAAGAACCACAATCCGCGGGTCATGCTGTGGGCGGCGGGCTTCGCCATGGTGCTGGCCTTCGTCGGCAAGTTCGGCGCGGCGCTGCAGACCATCCCGGTGCCGGTGATGGGCGGTATCCTCTGCCTGTTGTTCGGCTCCATCGCGGTGGTGGGCCTGAACATCCTGATCCGCCACCAGGTGGACCTGTCCGAGGCGCGCAACCTGGTGATCGTCTCGGTGACCCTGGTGTTCGGCATCGGTGGCATCGTCTTCGGCAACGGCGAGATCGGCCTCAAGGGCATCTCCCTCTGCGGCCTGATCGCCATCGGTCTCAACCTGGTCCTGCCCGGGCACAATGCCTGGAAGAAGGACGCCGAGCCGCCAGAGCGTCCGCTACTCTGACGGCACCGCTCAAGATGCCGGTCTAGGCCGGCATCTTGGGTTGCTCGATGGGCTGTGGCGGCCGCTCCGCCACCTCTTCGCACAGCTCCACCAGCGCCTCGACCCAGGCCGGATGGTCGTTGACGCAGGGGATCAGCACCAATTCCTCGCCCCCTGCTTCGATGAATTGCTCGCGCCCGCGATCGCCGATCTCTTCCAGCGTCTCGATGCAGTCGGCGACGAAGGCCGGGCACATCACCAGTAGCCGCTTGACCCCGGCCTTAGCGAGTTCGTCCAGCCGCGCCTCGGTGTAGGGCTCGATCCACTTGTCCTTGCCCAGCCGTGACTGGAAGGACACCGACCACTTGCCATCCGGAATACCCAGCCGCTTGGCGACCAATTCGGCGGTGCGCTGGCACTGGCTGCGATAGCACACCGCCAGGGCCTTGGCGCTGACCTTGCTGCTGTCGGGCGCGCGCAGGTCGTGGCTGCGATCCTTCACCAGCTTGCGAATGTGCCGTTCGGGCAGGCCATGGAAGGACAGCAGCAGGTGATCGTAGGGTTCCGCCAGATAGGGCTCGACGCTGGCCGCCAACGCCGCCTGGTATTCCGGACGATCATAGAAGGGCGGCAGGATCTTCAGCGTCAGCGGCAGCTGGTGTTCCTCGATCACCCGCCGGGCCTCGACGATGGCGGTGGTGGTGGTGCTGTCGGCGAATTGCGGATAGAGCGGCGCGTAGGTCACCTCACGGATACCCTGGCTGGCCAGGCGCTTGAGCACCGATTCCACCGAGGGCTCGCCGTATCTCATGCACAGCTCGACCGGCCCATGCGGCCAGTGCGGTCGCACCGCTTCCTGCAGCCGGCGGCTGAGCACGATCAGCGGCGAGCCGTCGTCCCACCAGATCGACTCATAGGCCTCGGCCGAGGCGGCGGGTCGCTTGATCAGCACCAGCGACACCAGCAGCCGGCGCAGCGGCCAGGGCAGATCGACCACGTAGGGGTCCATCAGGAACTGGTTCAGGTAGCGCTTCACGTCGGGGACATGGGGCGAATCGGGCGAACCCAGGTTAGCGAGCAGCAGAGCGTTGGCAGTCATCGTGAATCCTTGGCAGCGAGCAGATTGGCCAGGGCCGCATCCAGCTCGGGATAGCGAAAGACGTACCCGGCCGCGAGCAGGCGCTCGGGGCGGGCGCGCTGGCCACCCAGCAGCAGGATGGACAGCTCTCCCATCAGGCGCAGGGCGAAGGCTGGAATCAGCAGCCGCGCCGGGCGCCGCAAGGCCCGTCCCAGCGCCTCGGTGAAGTCTCTATTGCGCACGGGCTGGGGGGCACAGAGATTATAGGGACCCTGGGCATCGCTGCGGTTGAGAAGAAAATCGATGGCCCCGATTTGATCCTGCAAATGAATCCAGGGCATCCATTGGCGGCCACTGCCCAGGCGCGCGCCCAGGCCGAAACGGAAGGGTGGCAGCAGGCGCAGCAAGAAGCCATCGTCGGCGGCCAGGACCAGCCCGGTGCGCAGATTGACCACGCGGATACCCAGGGCCTCGGCTTCGTTGGCCACCTGCTCCCAGGCCAGGCACAGCTCGCCGGCGAAGTCCGGACCCGCAAGGTTGTCCATCTCGCTCACCGGTTTTTCGCCACTGTCGCCATAGAAGCCGGTCGCCGAGCCGGAGAGCAGTACCGCAGGTTTCTGGCTGCGCCCGCGCAGCCATTCGATCAGGCGCTCAGTGGTGCCGATCCGACTGCGCCAGAGTTCGGCCTTGCGCGCCCGGGTCCAGGGTTTGTCGGCGATGGGGGCGCCGGCCAGGTTGACCACGGCATCCAGATGCTCGTTATCCAGCGCCTCCAGTTGGGCAATGCCACGCACCTGGGGCCCGCATTCCCGGGCGACCCGCGCCGGATCGCGACTGAGGACGGTGAGTTGGTGTCCGGCAGCCGCCCATTGGTGGCACAGGGCGCGGCCGATGAGTCCGGTGCCACCCGTCAGCAGGATATGCATGTTGTCACTTCCTTCTCGTAATGCCCCGCCGCTCGTAGGCAACTGAACGAAGGGATGAGGATTGTTTGGTATGGTCGTGGGTCGAAAGATCCAGAACGGTTGCCAGTCGTAGCCGTAGAGCCCTTGCACAAGCAAACGTTCGACAAGGGCGATTCGTCAGATAAGCGAGGTCCATCATGACTGCCCCTATCGCCATCGTTGGCGCAGGAATAGCCGGACTTTCCGCCGCCCAGACGCTGATTCGCGCCGGGCAGCAGGTCCAGATCTTCGACAAGAGCCGCGGCAGCGGCGGCCGCATGGCCAGCAAGAGAAGCGAGGCCGGTGCCCTCGATCTGGGTGCCCAGTATTTCACGGCGCGCGATCGCCGCTTCATCGACGCCCTCAACGAATGGCGGCGTGCCGGTTGCGTGGCCGAATGGAATCCGCTGCTCTACCAGTATCGCGACGGCCGCCTGAGTCCGTCCCAGGACGAGCAGCCGCGCTGGGTCGGGGTGCCGCGCATGAGCGCCATCACCCGGCACCTGGTGGCCGACCTGCCCGCCACCTTCGACTGCCGCATCACTGAGGTCTTTCGCGGTGCGCGCCACTGGCACCTGCTGGATGCCAATGGCGAAACCCATGGTCCCTTCGCCCAGGTGATCATCGCCGTGCCGGCCCCCCAGGCGACCGCGCTGTTGTCCAGCGTGCCCAAGTTGGCGGCGACCGTGGCCGGCGTCGGCATGGAACCGACCTGGTCGGTGGCCCTGGCCTTCGCCACGCCGCTGCAAACGCCGGTGGAAGGTTGCTTCGTGCAGGGCAGCGAGCTGGACTGGCTGGCCCGTAATCGCTGCAAACCCGAGCGCGACGCCACCCTCGACACCTGGGTGCTGCATGCCACCAGTGCCTGGAGCAAGGCGCACATCGATGCCTCCAAGGAGGAAGTGATCGAGCGGCTGCACGGCGCCTTCGCCGAGCTGATCGGCTGCCCGCTGCCGGCCCCGAGCTTTACCCTGGCGCACCGCTGGCTCTATGCGCGCCCGGCGCAACCCCATCAATGGGGCGCCCTGGCCGATCCCGACATGGGTGTCTTCGCCTGTGGCGACTGGTGTTCCAGTGGGCGCGTGGAAGGTGCCTGGTTGAGTGGTCATGAGGCGGCGCAACAGCTCCTGGGCAGTCTGGAATAAACGACGAAGCGCACGCCGTCTGTAATCTGTGGCGAATCTTTTGGTGTAGACCCCTGTCGAAAGTTTCACGAAACTTGTACAAATAGACAAACCTTGTACAAGAAAATCCACGACAGGGGACTGCCATGCTCAACACCTCTCCTTCCAGCCTGCCGCGTCCGCGTCTGGGCATCAGTGCTTGCCTGCTGGGTGACGAGGTCCGCTACAACGGTGGGCACAAGGAATCCCGTCTGTGCAGCCAGACCTTCGCCGAACACTTCGACTTCGTCCGCGTCTGCCCGGAAATGGCCGTGGGTCTCGGCACGCCGCGCGAACCCATCCGCCTGGTGGGGGACGCCCAGGCGCCGCGCGCCGTAGGCACCGTCGATCCCAGTCTCGACGTGACCGCCGCCCTCACCGGCTATGGCGAGAAGATGGCCGCCGAACTCACCGACCTGTCCGGCTTCATCCTCATGCAGAAATCGCCCTCTTGCGGTATGGAGCGGGTCAAGGTCTATCACGCCAACGGCCAGGGCAGCGACAGCGATGGCCGCGGACTCTTCGCCGCCGCCATCATGCGGCTACGACCGGACCTGCCGGTCGAAGAGGCCGGTCGACTCAACGATCCCGTGCTGCGGGAAAACTTCGTCACCCGCGTGTTCGCCCATGCCCATTGGTTGCAACTGAAGCAACAAGGTCTGACGCCACGGGCGCTGCTGGCCTATCATTCCCGCTACAAGTACCAGCTCATGGCCCATGATCCGCATCGGGCCCGAGCCCTCGGCCAGTTGGTCGGCAGCCTCGGCCAGCGCAACCTGGACGAGCTGGGTCAGGAGTACTTCAGTGGCCTGATGACTGCCCTGAAAAAGTGCGCGACCCGTGGCACCCACTGCAATGTGCTCTATCATCTGTTCGGTTACCTGCGCCGCGCCTTGAGCGACAGTGAGAAGCAGGAGATGCAACAGTTGATCGAGCAGTACCACGAGGGGATCGTCCCGCTGGTCGTCCCCTTGACCCTGCTCAAGCATCACTTCCGCCAGCATCCGGATCGTTACGTGAACGAGCAGGCCTATCTACAACCGCATCCCGAACGTTTGAGTCTGCGAAATGCTATCTAGTGCTACCCCTTTGTCTTCGCCGCCTGGCAGTGAAGATCAGGACTATGACTCCGCCCTGCACGAAGGATGGCTCCCCATTCGCGAGATTGCCCGGCGGACCGGCGTGAACGCCGTGACCCTACGCGCCTGGGAGCGCCGCTATGGCCTGTTGGTACCCAAGCGCACGCCCAAGGGCCATCGGCTGTACAGCGAAGCCCATGTGGTGCGGGTGCAGCAGATCCTTGCCTGGATCGCTCGCGGGGTGGCGGTCAGCCAGGTCAAGGGGCTGCTCGACGAACAACGCCCCGCGGTGATTCCCAGTGACACGCCCTGGCAGGGCATCCACCAGGAAATGATGGACGCCATTGGCCGCCTCGCTTCCCGGGCCCTGGACGAAGCCTACAACCGTGCCGCCTCGCTCTATCCACCCCGCGTGTTGCTGGACCAGCTGCTATCACCGCTGCTGCGGGAGCTGGAACGCCTCTGCCAAGCCACCGACGATGGTCGTCTGCAACAGGTGTTCTTCCACTCCTGGCTGCGCAGCAAGCTGGGCGCCCGCATCTATCACAGCCAGCACAGTCTGCGCGGCTCGCCGCTGGTGCTGCTGAACCTCGACGAGACGCCGATGAACGTCTCGCTCTGGCTGTGCGCCTGGCTGATCAGCGCGGCGGATTGCCCGGTCGAACTAGTGGAGTGGTCGATCCCGGCCGCCAACCTGGATCGCCTGGTCGAGCAACTCGATCCCCGCGCCCTGGTCCTCTGCCGCGACAGCCGTCCCGACAGCGATCTGCGGCGCCAACTGCAGGCATTCGCCAATCGGCATGCCCGGCCCTGCCTCACCCTGGGCGCGCTGGGCGAGTCCCTGACCGCCGATGCCGCGCCGGCGCGCAGTCCGGGTGAAGCCTTCGATCGCCTGCAGAGTGCGGGGCTGTTGCGTCAGGAACGCTATGCATGAGTCAGCTCGTCTGGTTTCGCACCGACCTGCGCATTCATGACCACCCCGCCCTCCATGCCGCCGCCGAACACGGTCCGGTGACCGCCGTCTTCCTGCTGAGCCCGGCGCAGTGGCAGGAACACGATGAGGCAGCGGTCAAGGTCGACTTCTGGCTGCGCAACCTTGCCGAGCTGGGCAAGGCGCTACAGGCCCTGGGTATTCCACTGCTGATCCGCACCGCGGAGCGCTGGGCGCAGGCACCCCAGGTGTTGCTCGAGTTGGCCCAGGAACTGAGCCTCGACCAGCTGCATTTCAACGACGAATACGGCCTGAACGAAGCGGCGCGCGACGAGGCCACCGCTCAAGCCTTCGCCGAGGCCGGCCTGAAGGTCCATCGCTACCTGGACCAGACCCTGTTCGCCCCGGGTACCGTGCTGACCAAGAGCGGCGGCTATTTCAAGGTCTTCGGCCAGTTCAAGAAGACCTGCCTGAGCCGCTTGGAACTGGGTCTTCCCACGCCCCTGCCGGCACCGCGCAAACAGAAATCACCCAGCACTCCGGCGGACACCCTGCCAGACACTATCGACGGCTTTGCGGCGATCAGCGCCGAGCTGCAGAAACGCTGGCCAGCCGGTGAAACGGCGGCACGCGAGCGGCTACAGGCCTTTATCCGTGATGACCTGGACGACTACCACCAGGCCCGTGACATCCCGTCCGAGCCTGGGACCAGCCAGCTATCGGCCTACCTGAATGCTGGTGTGCTGTCGCCACGCCAATGCCTGCACGCGGCGGTCGAGGCCAATCAGGGGCAACTCAGCGGCGGCAGCCAGGGGGCAACCACCTGGATCACCGAATTGCTCTGGCGCGAATTCTATCGCCATGTGCTGGTGGGTTATCCCTGGGTCTCACGCAATCAGCCCTTCAACCGGGAACTCGCCGCCCTGCCCTGGCGCGACGACTCCGCCGGCCTCGAAGCCTGGCAACAGGGCCGTACCGGCATTCCCATCATCGACGCGGCCATGCGCCAGCTGTTGCAGACCGGCTGGATGCACAACCGTATGCGCATGCTGACCGCCATGTTCCTCTGCAAGAATCTGCTGATCGACTGGCGCGAAGGTGAACGCTGGTTCATGAGGCACCTGATCGATGGCGACCTGGCGTCCAACAATGGCGGCTGGCAGTGGAGCGCCTCCACCGGGACCGATTCGGTACCCTACTTCCGGGTGTTCAACCCCCACACCCAGGCCTTGAAGATCGATGCTCGGGGCGACTATGTGCGGACCTGGGTACCGGAGCTGGCCGACCTCAAGGGTAAGGCGGTGCATACCCCGGGTGCGCGCTACCTGACGCCGCTGGTGGATCTCGGTGAAAGCCGCCAACGCGCCCTGGCCGCCTACCGCGGCCTGGCAAAGCGGGCAGATACAAAAAAGCCGGACTAAGTCCGGCTTTCTTCGTCCCAGCTTCGCTTAGAGGCTGTGGCTGTAGAACAGCGCATAGGACTCGATGCCATCGTTGGGCTGCTTGATGCCTGCGTTGGAATAGTGAGTGGCGCGGATGCCGACGCGCTGGGTCTCACCGATCTTCAGACCCAGGCCGATGCGGTCCTCGAAGTTGAAGGCCGACCCCATGTCCTGCTCGCCGACCTTGGTGCTGGAGAACAGGGCGACGCCGATGCCAGCCTCGACGAAGGGCTTAACGTGACCCTTGCCGAATTCGTAGACGAAGACCGGAGCGAAGGACAGCGAGCTTTCGCCGGAAGAGTAGCCGCTCTTGCCTTCCCAATAGGTGTAGCCCGCATCCCAGTAACCGGTCAGGCGGCCCGTGGAGCTCTCCCACCAGCTCTTGTCCCAGTTCCAGCCGGCACCGATGCGGTAGGTCATGCCGCCCTGGCTGGTCGCTCCGACCGCGCCGGTGATCTCGGCGGCCTGTACCGACGCCACTCCACCCAGCGAAAGCGCGGTGGCTACTGCGAGGGAAAGTAATTTGTTCATGAGAGTGCCCTTGTGAGTGTTTCTAGTTTTTACGAACTGCCAGCATTGACCGTGAAGTCGTGAAGGGGTTCACAGGCTTCGACATTTTACCTACAGGGTTGGATGCTAGTCGCTGGCAAGGGCTTTGGCGAGCGAAACCCTACCAAAAAAGTCAGACGAACGCCTTTACCTCGGCACCTGCCGGCCACAGCTGGGGCAGCACTGCGACCAAGGCCTGGGGATCACCCGAGGTCCAGAAGCGCGTCGATCCCGCTGGCCCCGTCGCCAGGCGCTCGCTCGCCTCCAGCAGGCTGCGCAGTCGCCGCGCCACGGCGGCACCGGTGTCGACCAGGATGACCTCGGGCGGTACCAATTCGGCCAGCAGCGGCCGCAGGAAAGGATAATGGGTGCAGCCCAGGATGAGGGTGTCGCAGCCGGCAGCCAGTAACGGTTCGAGAAAGCCCTGCAGCAACAGGCGCGTCTCGGGGCCGTACAGATCGCCGCGCTCGACCTGCTCGACTAGCCCCGGGCAGGGCTGGGTGAGCACCTGAACGCCAAGGGCGAAGCGATCCAGCAGGGCGGCGAACTTGGCGCTCTGCAGCGTGCCGGTGGTCGCCAGCACCCCTACCACGCCATTGCGCGTAGCGGCCGCCGCCGGTTTCACCGCCGGCTCCATGCCGACGATGGGCCAATTGGGATAGCGCTCGCGCAGATCGGCGACCGCCGCCACCGTCGCGGTATTGCAGGCCACCACCAAGGCTTTGGCACCCTGCTCGCGCAGCCGTGCTGCGATCAGTTGGCAGCGCTCGCGAATGAAGGCGGGGGTTTTCTCGCCATAGGGAATATGGCCGCAATCGGCCACGTAATGCAGGGTTTCCGCCGGCAACAGCTGCCGGATCTCCGCCAGCACCGACAGGCCGCCGACGCCCGAGTCGAAGACCCCGACCGGTGCCTCGTCAGCCATGGCGCGCGCCGCATACCGGGCAGCCCGGATCGCGCCTGACCCGCAACTCGCGGAAGCGACTGCCGGCTGCGTCCACCAACAACAGGCGGCCCACCAGGGGCTCGCCGAATCCGGCCAGCAGTTTCAACGCTTCGAGCGCCTGCAGACTGCCCACCAGGCCCACCACAGGACCGAGCACCCCGGCTTCGCTGCAGCTGAGTTCCGCCTCGCTACCCTCGCCATAGAGGCAGTGGTAGCAGGGGCTATCGGCGCGGCGTGGATCGAAGACGCTGAGTTGGCCTTCCAGGCGGATGGCCGCACCACTCACCAGGGGGCGTCCCATTGCAACGCAGGCGGCGTTCACCGCGGCGCGGGTGGTGAAGTTGTCGGAGCAATCCAGCACCAGATCGACCGCCGCCACCCGCGCCGCCAGGCTGTCGGCATCCAGCGCCTCGCGCAGCGGCACCAGGCGCACCTCGGGATTGAGCGCCGTCAGACGTTGCAGCGCCGAATCCACCTTGCCCTGGCCGATCAGGGTTTCATCGTGCAGCACCTGGCGTTGCAGATTGCTCAGGTCGACGCGGTCGAAGTCGGCCAGGTGCAACTCGCCGACCCCGGCAGCGGCCAGGTAGAGCGCCACCGGCGAGCCCAGACCACCGAGGCCAACGATGAGCACCCTGGACTCCTTGAGTCGCAACTGCCCGGCGATGTCCACCTGGGCGAGCAGGATCTGCCGGCTGTAACGCAGCAGTTCGCCGTCGCTCAGCATGGCCAGCGACCTCCGCTGATGCGTTCGTGGCCGCCCAGGTCTTGGCGACTCTCGACCTCGGCGAAGCCCTGGCGCACCAGCAACTCGCGCACCGCGGCGGCCTGCTCGAAGCCATGCTCCAGCCACAACCAGCCACCGGGCTGCAGGTGCTCAGGCGCAGCGGCGATCAGTGCGCGGATGTCGTCCAGGCCGTCGGCACCGGCGACCAGGGCGCTGCGCGGTTCGAAGCGCACGTCACCTTGCTCCAGATGATGATCGCTACCGGCAATGTAGGGTGGATTGCTGACGATCAGCGCGAAACGTTGCCCAGAGAGGGTAGCGAACCAGTGACTCTCGGCGAACTGGACATTGCCCAGGCGCAGCCGCTCGGCATTGCGCTGCGCCAGGGCTACCGCCGCCGGGATGCGATCCACGCCGCTGACCTGCCAGCGCGGCCGCTCGTGGGCCAGGGCCAGGGCGATGGCCCCGGTGCCGGTGCCCAGGTCCAGGACCTGCGCATCTTCGGCCAAGGGCAGCGCCAGGGCGGTTTCCACCAAGACCTCGGTGTCGGGGCGGGGAATCAGGGTGTCGGGACTCACTTCCAGATCCAGCGACCAGAAGCCCTGGTACCCGAGGATATAGGCCACCGGTTCGCCCTGGCGGCGTCGTTCGAGATCGCTCTGGAAGCGCGCCAAGGCCTCGCGTGGCACCAGCTTTTCCGGCCAGGTGCGCAGGTAGCTGCGCGGCTTGTCCAGGGCGGCGGCCAGCAGCAACTCCACGTCGAGTCGCGCGCTGGGCGAATCCGGCAACTGGGTCTCGCGCAACAGGGCGCCGATGGTGGCCATGGCTCAGTCTCCCAGCGCGGCCAACTGATCGGCCTGGTATTCCTGCAGCAGCGGATCTATCACCTGCTGGACATCGCCATTCACCACCTCGCCCAGGGAATAGAGGGTCAGGTTGATGCGGTGATCGGTCACCCGGCCCTGGGGGAAGTTGTAGGTCCGGATACGCTCGGAGCGGTCGCCGGAACCCACCAGCAACCGGCGGGTGTCGGACATTTCCTTGTGCGCCGCCGCTTCCTGCTGGTCGTTGAGCTTGGCCGACAGCCAGGCCATGGCCTTGGCGCGATTCTTGTGCTGCGAGCGCTCTTCCTGGCACTCCACCACGATGCCGGTGGGCAGGTGGGTGATACGCACGGCGGAGTCGGTCTTGTTGACGTGCTGACCGCCCGCGCCGGAGGAGCGATAGGTGTCGACGCGCAGATCGGCCGGATTGATCTCGATGGTCTGCTGCTCATCGGGCTCGGGCAGTACCGCCACGGTACAGGCCGAGGTGTGGATGCGGCCCTGGGACTCGGTCTCCGGGACCCGCTGCACCCGGTGCGCACCGGATTCGAACTTGAGCTTGGCGTAGACGTTGTCGCCCTCGACCCGGGCGATGACTTCCTTGAAACCGCCGTGCTCACCCTCGTTCTCCGAGAGCACCTCGAGGCGCCAGCCCTGGCGCTCGGCGTAGCGCGAATACATGCGGAACAGATCGCCAGCGAAGATCGCCGCCTCGTCGCCACCGGTGCCGGCGCGGATCTCCAGGAAGACGTTGCGCCCATCGTTGGGGTCCTTGGGCAGCATCATCCGCTGCAGCTCGTCTTCCAGCTCCTGCAGGCGTGCCTTGGCGCTGGCCACCTCTTCCTCGGCCATCTCGCGCAGGTCCGGATCGCTGTCCTTGAGCAGCGCCTGGGCGCCCTCGAGGTCGGCCTGCACCTTGCGGTATTCGCTAAAGGCCTGGCTCACCGGCTCGAGTTCGGCGTACTCCTTGGAATAGGCGCGGAACTGGGTCTGGTCGCTGATGACATCGGCGTCGCCCAGCAGCGCGGTCAGCTCCTCGAAGCGGTCCTGCAGACCATCGAGCTTGTGCAACAGAGAGGTCTTCATGTCTTGTCCAAACCCTCGTCGAGGGCGAAGAGTTCCTGGGCCAGGGTCAGCGCATCGACGCGCCCCTCGGCGGATAGTTTCTTGAGCTGCACGCTGGGGGCGTGCATCAGCTTGTTGGTGAGGCTACGCGCCAGGGCCGCCAGGGCCTCCTGGGGATCGGCACCGTTGGCCAGTTGCCGCTGGGCGCGGGCCAGTTCATCGTCGCGGATCTGCTCGCCCTGCTGGCGATAGGCACGCACCACGTCGACCGCGGCGCGCTCGCGCAGCCGCTGCATGAAGTCCTCGACCCCGGCCAGCACCAGCTTTTCGGCGGCCTGGGCAGCGCCCTGGCGACTCTTGAGATTCTCGGCCACCACCTCGTGCAGGTCGTCCACCGTATAGAGGTAGACGTCCTCCAGCTCGCTCACCTCGGGCTCGATGTCGCGCGGTACGGCGATGTCGACCATGAAGATGGGCTTGTGCCGCCGCTGCTTGAGCGCGCGCTCCACCGCGCCCTTGCCGAGGATGGGCAACTGGCTGGCGGTGGAGCTGATGACGATGTCGCTGTTGACCAGTTCGTCGGGAATATCGGCCAGCAGCACGGTATGGGCGCCGAATTCCTCGGCCAGATGGCTGGCCCGCTCCAGGGTGCGGTTGGCGACGACGATGCGCCGCACGCCCTGCTCATGGAGATGACGGGCGACCAGGGTGATGGTCTCGCCGGCGCCGATCAGCAGCGCCTGGCTGCGGCTGAGGTCACTGAAGATCTGCTTGGCCAGGCTGACCGCGGCGAAGGCCACCGATACCGGGTTCTCGCCGATGGCCGTGTCGGTGCGCACCGCCTTGGCAGTGTTGAAGGTGGCTTGGAACAGCCGCCCCAGCAGCGGCCCGACGGTGCCCGCCTCGCGCGCCACGGCGTAGGCCGACTTCAACTGGCCGAGGATCTGCGGCTCGCCCAGCACCATGGAATCCAGGCCCGCCGCCACCCGCATCATGTGCCGCACCGCGGCCTCGTCCTGGTGCAGATAGATGCTGGCGCGCAGATCCTCCAGCGGCACTCGATGGTATTGGGCGAGCCAGGCCAGCACCGCTTCCGCCAGACTGGGCTCCACCTCCAGATAGAGCTCGCTGCGATTGCAGGTAGAGAGAATGGCCGCTTCGCGACTGTGGGTCGCCTGCTCGAGCTGACGCAGGGCCTCGACCGTTTGCTCCGGGGTAAAAGCCACGCGTTCGCGCACCTCAACCGAGGCGGTCTTGTGATTGATGCCGAGCGCGAGAAAGGCCATGGACGCAAGCAGTCGAGCGAATGGGAAAGCCGGACATTGTCCTACGCGCACGCGGTGGCGACAACCAGCAGCGACGAGCCGTCGGACAATGGCGCTCATAGCCTGGGCAAATGAATCTTGCCGGACAAAAGGCGTCAACAGCCTCGACCACCGCACGGCGTGGCCTGTCGCGACGCTTGCGAGACGCGGCCACGACCACTCTTGTGGCATGATGGACCGACTGTAAAAAGGCCGCCCCGACCCTATGACCAGATACCTTGCGCTGCTGACGACCGCCCTGCTGCTCGCCGGCTGCCAGAACCTCGGCCGTCAACCGACGCCCGCCGCCGCCATCCCGCCGCCCACCGCCAAGACGAGCACGCCGCAACCGGCCGGCTCCTTCCGCGAAGACACCCTCTACGACCTGCTGGTCGCCGAGCTCGCCGGCCAGCGCAACCGCTTCGACATCGCCCTGACCAACTACGTCGAACAGGCCAAGTCGACCCAGGACCCGGGCGTCGCCGAGCGCGCCTTCCGCATCGCCGAGTACCTCGGCGCCGATACCCCGGCGCTGGAAACCGCGCAGATCTGGGCCCGCAACGCGCCGGACAACCTCGATGCCCAGCGCGCCGCCGCCATCATGCTGGCCCGCGCCGGGCGCTACGACGAATCCATGGCCTATATGGAGAAGGTGCTCCAGGGCCAGGGCGATACCCACTTCGACTTCCTCGCCCTGTCCGCCGCGGAGACCGACGAGACCACTCGCGCCGGTCTGCTCAAGAGTTTCGACCGCCTGCTGACCAAGTACCCGCACAACGGCCAGTTGCTGTTCGGCAAGGCGCTGCTCCTGCAGCAGGACGGCCGCCCCGACGAGGCGCTGAAATTGCTGGAGCGCAATCCGGCGGCCAAGCGCGAAGTCGCCCCGCTGCTCCTGCGCGCACGCCTGCTGCAAAGCCAGGACCGTAGTGTCGAGGCCCTGCCTTTGCTGGAAGCCGGCATCCGCCAGCACCCGGAAGACCGTCGCCTGCGCCTGGCCCACGCCCGCCTGCTGGTCGAACTGGATCGCCTGGACCAGGCCAAGCGCGAATTCGCCGAACTGGTCAGCCAGTTCCCGGATGACGACGACCTCAGATTCTCCCTGGCACTGGTCTGCCTGGAAGCCCAGGCCTGGCAGGAAGCCCAGATCTATCTCAAGGAGTTGATCGCCCGCGGCAGCCATGTGGACGCCGCCCACCTCAACCTGGGGCGCAGCTACGAAGAACTCGACCAGCCCGAACAGGCCCTGGCCGAATACGCCCAGGTCGGTCCGGGCACCGACTACCTGGCCGCCCAGCAGCGCCAGACGGAAATCCTGCTGGAAGCCGGGCGCACCGCCGAGGCGCGCCAGCGCCTGGCCGAGGCCCGCAAGCGCCAGAGCGAATACGCCGTGCCCCTCTACCTGCTGGAGGTCGAGGGCCTGGCCGCCGTCGACCAGACCGCCCTCGCCGATCAGACCGTGCAACAGGCGCTGCAGCAGTATCCCAACGACCTCAACTTGCTCTACGTCCGCTCCATGCTGGCGGAAAAGCGCGGCGATCTCGGCCAGTTGGAAAGCGACCTGCGCTACATCATTGCCCACGATCCCGACAACGCCATGGCGCTCAATGCCCTGGGCTACACCCTGGCCGATCGCACGCCGCGCCTGGCCGAGGCACGCCAACTGATCGACAAGGCTCACCAACTGAGCCCGGACGATCCGGCCATCCTCGACAGCATGGGTTGGATCCGCTATCGCCAGGGCCAGTTGGCCGATGCCGAAAGCTACCTGCGCCAGGCCTTCGAACGCTTTCCCGATGCGGAAGTGGCGGCTCACCTGGGCGAAGTGCTCTGGGCCCAGGGCAAACGCAGCGAAGCGCGCAAGGTCTGGCGCGCCGGCCTCGAAGCCGATGCCGACAACCCCGTCCTGCGCAGTACCCTCAAACGCCTCACCGGAAGCGAAACCCTCAGATGATCCGCGTGCGCACTCTCTTCACCCTGTTCCTGCTCGCCCTGCTGGCCGGTTGCGCCACCTCTCGCCAGGAGGCCGTGGAAGGCCAGGGCAACGCCGCCCAGTGGCAGGCCCACAAGCAACGCGTCGCCGCCATCAACGGCTGGCAGATCGACGGCAAGGTCGGCATCCGCTCCCCGCGCGATTCCGGCAGCGGCACCCTGTTCTGGCTGCAGCGCCAGGATTATTACGATATCCGCCTCGCCGGCCCCCTGGGGCGTGGCGCCACCCGCCTCACCGGTCGCCCGGGCGCCGTGACCCTGGATGTCTCCGGCCAGGGCCGCTACGAGGCCGACTCGCCCGAGGCCCTGCTGGAACAGCAGCTCGGCTGGCGCCTGCCGGTCTCCCACCTGTTCTGGTGGGTGCGCGGCCTGCCCGCGCCGGACAGCCGCAGCCAACTGACCCTGGATGCCGACAGCCACCTGGCGCGCCTGGTACAGGACGGCTGGACCGTCGAATACACCCGCTATACCGAGCAGGACGGCTTCGCCCTGCCCGAGCGCCTGAAACTCACCGGCAAGGACCTGGAAGTCATCCTGGTGGTGAAGAGCTGGCAGCCACGCGAGCTGGGCAAATGACCGCCACGCCTGCCTTCACCCTGCCGGCACCGGCCAAGCTCAACTTGTTCCTGCACATCCTCGGTCGCCGGCCGGACGGCTATCACGAACTGCAGACGCTCTTTCAATTCCTCGACTGGGGCGACGACCTGGGCTTCGCCCGGCGTGACGATGGCGTTCTAAGCCTGCACGATGGCCTGCCCGGCGTCGCCCCCGAGCAGAATCTCATCCTGCGCGCCGCCCGCCTGCTGCAACAGGAAAGCGGTACCGCGCAAGGCGCCGACCTCTGGCTGACCAAGCGCCTGCCCATGGGTGGCGGGATCGGCGGCGGCAGTTCGGACGCTGCCACCACCCTGCTCGGCCTGAACCATCTCTGGGGCCTCGGCGCCAGTCTGGATGACCTGGCGGTCCTGGGCCTGCGCCTGGGCGCCGACGTCCCGGTGTTCGTCCGCGGCCAGGCCGCCTTCGCCGAGGGCGTGGGCGAAAAGCTCACGCCGGTTATGCCACCGGAACCCTGGTATCTCGTGGCCGTGCCGCAAGTCTCTGTAAGTACAGCAGAAATTTTTTCCGATCCGCTGTTGACACGTGACACTCCCGCCATTAAAGTTTGCGCCGTTCTCGAGTGGTCAGGTCGAAACGACTGCCAGAGTACGGTCGAGAAGCGTTACCCAGAAATTCGTAACGCTTTGATCTTGCTAAACAAATTTGTTTCAGCTAGATTAACCGGCACTGGAGGTTGCATATTTGGAAGCTTTCCAAATAAGACCGAAGCTGATACAGTAGCGAGCCAGCTACCAGCATCACTTCCAGGCTTCGTAGCCAAGGGCAGCAACGTTTCGATGTTGCACCGAGCGCTGGCAAGTCTGACCAGAGAATGAGTACAGCTAGTACTCTGCAAGATACAGGGGCGTCGCCAAGCGGTAAGGCAGCAGGTTTTGATCCTGCCATGCGTTGGTTCGAATCCAGCCGCCCCTGCCATTTTCCTTCCAAGACCCACCTCAAGCCGCAGGAACTGCAGCGTGTCCAAGATGATGGTCTTCACGGGGAACGCCAACCCCGATCTGGCACGGCGCATCGTGCGCCAGCTGCACATCCCTCTCGGTGACGTCTCCGTCGGAAAATTCTCCGATGGCGAGATCAGCGTCGAAATCAACGAGAACGTGCGCGGCAAGGATGTCTTCATCATCCAGCCCACCTGCGAGCCGACCAACGATAACCTGATGGAACTGGTGGTGATGGCCGATGCCTTCCGCCGCTCCTCGGCTACCCGTATCACCGCAGTCATCCCCTATTTCGGCTATGCGCGCCAGGATCGCCGTCCGCGTTCCGCGCGGGTCGCCATCAGCGCCAAAGTCGTGGCCGACATGCTGACCGTGGTGGGCATCAACCGGGTGCTCACCGTCGATCTGCACGCCGACCAGATCCAAGGCTTCTTCGATATTCCCGTGGACAACATCTACGGCTCCCCCGCCCTGGTGGATGACATCGAAGACCAGCGTTTCGAAAATCTGATGATCGTCTCCCCCGATATCGGCGGCGTGGTGCGTGCGCGTGCCGTGGCCAAGAGCCTGGGCGTGGACCTGGCGATCATCGACAAGCGTCGCCCCAAGGCCAACCAGTCGGAAGTGATGCACATCATCGGTGACATCCAGGACCGCACCTGCGTGCTGGTCGACGACATGGTCGATACCGCCGGCACCCTGTGCCATGCGGCCAAGGCGCTGAAAGAACATGGCGCCGCCAAGGTACTGGCCTATTGCACCCACCCGGTGCTGTCGGGTCGGGCCATCGAGAACATCGACAACTCCGTGCTGGACGAGCTGGTGGTGACCAACACCATTCCTTTGTCCGCCGCGGCCCAGGCCTGCAGCCGGATCCGCCAACTGGACATCGCGCCGGTAGTGGCCGAGGCCGTACGCCGGATCAGTAACGAAGAATCCATCAGCGCGATGTTCCGTTAAGGGACAGACGCTCTGGAAGCGCCCCGGAAGGCCCCTTAGGCCTACCGGGGCTTTTTAGTCGGTAGGGTCGCAGAACTGGTCGCAAGTTCTCTTCCCACCGATTCCTTATCCTGGAGATTCACAATGGTTGATTTCACTCTGAATGCCGAAGTGCGTTCCGACCTGGGGAAAGGTGCGAGCCGCCGCCTGCGTCGTAATGCCGGTAACGTTCCCGCCGTGATCTACGGTGGCGACAAGGCCCCGACTTCCATCACCCTGGTCGGCAAAGACCTGGCCAAGATGCTGGAAAGCGAAGCCGCCTACTCCAGCGTCATCACCCTGAAGGTCGATGGCAGCAACGAGAGCGTCCTGGTCAAGGCCCTGCAGCGTCACCCCTCCAAGGGCTACGTCCTGCACGCCGACTTCCTGCGCGTCGTCGCCGGCCAGAAGCTGACCGCCCATGTTCCGCTGCACTTCATGAACCAGGAAACCTCCGTGGGCGTGAAGCAGCAGGGTGGTGAGATCCTGCACACCATCAACGAAGTCGAAGTTTCCTGCCTGCCGAAAGACCTGCCGGAATTCATCGAAGTCGACATGACCAAGGTCGAGCTGGACCAGATCGTTCACCTGAGCGACCTGAAACTCCCGGCTGGCGTCGAGCTGGTGTCCCTGGCCCACGGCAGCGATCTGCCGGTTGCCAGCATCCACCTGCCGCGCATCCGTGAGGAAGCCGCCGGTGAAGAAGGCGCTGCCGAGTAAGTTCGCGCACGCCTGACCGAGAAGGGCCCCTGACATGACTGCCGTTCAACTGATCGTCGGCCTGGGTAATCCAGGCCCCGAATACGACCAGACCCGGCATAATGCAGGGGCCCTTTTCGTTGAGCGACTCGCCGCCGCCCAGGGCGCAAGCCTGGCGGTCGAGCGCAAGTATCACGGCCTCGTGGGGCGTTTTCGCCACGCGGGGAACGACGTTCGTCTGCTCATTCCCACCACCTACATGAACCGCAGCGGCCAGGCCGTGGCGGCGCTCGCCGGCTTCTTCCGCATTCCGCCGGCGGCCATCCTGGTGGCCCACGACGAACTCGACCTACCACCCGGCACCGCGCGCCTCAAGACCGGCGGCGGCCATGGCGGTCACAACGGGCTGCGCGACATCATCGCCCAACTCGGCAATCAGAACGGCTTCCAGCGCCTGCGCCTGGGTATCGGCCATCCCGGGCATGCCAGCCTGGTTTCCAATTTCGTGCTGGGTCGGGCGCCGCGCAGTGAGCAGGAACTGCTCGACAACAGTATCGACGCCGCGCTCGAAGTGGTACCGGAGCTGCTGGCCGGTGACCTGACCCGGGCCATGCAGCGCCTGCACAGTCGCAAGACCTGATCCACCCTACTCTCTTCCTTTTCTTCCGCGAGGACACACACCATGGGATTCAATTGCGGCATCGTCGGCCTGCCCAACGTTGGCAAGTCCACCCTGTTCAATGCCCTGACCCAATCCGGTATCGCGGCGGAAAACTTCCCTTTCTGCACCATCGAGCCCAATAGCGGCATCGTGCCCATGCCCGATGCGCGGCTGAATGCCCTGGCGGAGATCGTCAAGCCCGAGCGGGTGATCCCCACCACCATGGAATTCGTCGACATCGCAGGGCTAGTGGCCGGTGCCTCCAAGGGTGAGGGCCTGGGCAACAAGTTCCTCGCCAACATCCGCGAGACCGACGCCATCGCCCACGTGGTGCGCTGCTTCGAAGACGAGAACGTCATCCACGTGGCCAACTCGGTGGACCCGAAGCGGGATATCGAGGTCATCGACCTGGAACTGATCTTCGCCGACCTCGACAGCTGCGAGAAGCAACTGCAGCGCGTCACCCGCAACGCCAAGGGCGGCGACAAGGAAGCCCTGGCGCAGAAGGCCCTGCTGGAACAGCTCATCCCCCACTTCGAGGCCGGCAAGCCCGCCCGTAGCCTGATGAAGGGCCTGGACGACGAGCAAAAGCGCCTGGTGCGCAGCTTCCACCTGCTGACCAGCAAGCCGGTGATGTACATCGCCAACGTCGCCGAAGACGGCTTCGAAAATAACCCGCACCTGGACGTGGTCCGCGCCATCGCCGAAGAAGAAGGTGCCGTGGTGGTGCCGGTGTGCAACAAGATCGAGGCGGAAATCGCCGAACTGGACGACGACGAGGAAAAGCAGATGTTCCTCGAATCCATGGGCATGGAAGAGCCGGGCCTGAACCGGGTGATCCGCGCCGGCTATGAACTGCTCAACCTGCAGACCTACTTCACCGCCGGGGTGAAGGAAGTCCGCGCCTGGACCGTCCGCGTCGGCGCCACCGCGCCCCAGTCGGCCGCCGCCATCCACACCGACTTCGAGAAAGGCTTCATCCGCGCCGAAGTGGTGGCCTATGACGACTTCATCGCCTTCAAGGGCGAGAACGGCGCCAAGGAAGCCGGCAAATGGCGCCTGGAAGGCAAGGACTACATTGTCAAGGACGGTGACGTCATGCACTTCCGCTTCAACGTCTAAACAAGAATTTGGATCCTCGTGGATCCTAATGGACACAAAACCCCTTGAAGAAAGCCGCTTCAGGGGGTTTTTCTTTTCCACCAATGTCCATTAAGTCTTTTTGCCATCCATACCTTTAGCGGGTACGCTGCCGGGTATAGCATAATCATACCCGATCTAAAACCGGGTATAGCCAGCAAGGAGCTGCCATGCCACTCACCGACACCCAGTGCCGCACCGCAAAACCCAAGGAACGGCCCTACAAGCTCACGGATGGAAATGGCCTCTACCTAGAGGTGAAGCCTAATGGTGTTAAGGCCTGGCGCTATCGGTTCGAGCTAAGCGACGGCAAAGCTAGGAAGGAAAGTATCTTCGCCATTGGGGACTATGTGGTTGCCCCGAAGGGAGAGACGTCCGAGCAGGCCCAAGAGCGACGCAACGGACGTCGATTCACCCTTTCGGAAGCTCGTGACGAGCGAGTAAAAGCGCGCTCACTCGTCGTGCAAGGCATCAATCCAGCCCATCATAGGCAGCAAGAGCGGGTTAAACGTGACCACGAGAGAGCCATCACTTTCGAAGCGGTAAGCAAAGAGTGGCTAGCACTGAAGGACTGGGAGGAAATCACCAAGGCCAAGCGGCTAAAAATGCTGGAGCGGGTTGTGTTTCCGAGAATCGGGAAGATGCCGATCAAGACCATCACCTCCGCCCACATCCTTGAGGTGCTGAAGGGAGCCGCTCAGGACAATGGCCCATCAGTGGCTGCTGAAGCCAAGCGAAGCATGTCCGGTGTTTTCGACCTGGCAATCTCCACTCTACGTGCCAGTATTGACCCCGTTCACCCTGTTCGCAAGGCGCTGCCTGCAAACAAAACACAGCACAAACGACCACTTTCCAACGATGAAATTGGCCAGCTCCTGCGAGACATCGAGTCCCATGGCGGACGCTATGAAACCCTAGGCGCATTCCGCCTCATGTGGCTGACTCTATGCCGGCCAAATGAAGCAGTAGAAGCTCAATGGTCGGAGTTTGATCTGGGCAAAGCTCTCTGGCGCATTCCTGCCGAGCGGATGAAAAAGCGAAAGGAGCACACAGTCCCGCTCCCCAGGCAGGCGGTGGAATTGCTGCAGGCCCTACACGGCATCACTGGCAAGCACACCCATGTCTTTCCGCATCGAGACGTACGTACTCGGCCGATGGTCGCAGCTTCCTTCCGTCAGATGCTCAATGCCTTGGGCTGGGGTGGCAAGTACAGCCCACACGCCACGCGGACTACAGGTAGCACCAGGCTCAATGAAATGGGCTTTTCAGCAGACTGGATCGAAAGGCAATTGGCACATACCGAACAGAATGCCGTTCGCCGCACTTACAACCATGCAGAGTACCTAACTGATAGAGCCAAGATGATGCAGCAATGGGCTGACATGCTTGACACGTGGAAAATCAGTGACGTTGACACATCGAAAGCAGATACCAATTAAGCGGGAGCGAGAACAGATGATGAATTCGCACCTATGAAAGTCGTGTGTTAGGTTCTACAAAAGGGAAATTAAAACTAAATGAATGAAACAACTACACACGACAGCTCTCTCAATTTGATTTCACTGTATACAGGCGCTGGTGGCCTGGATCTGGGTTTTGAAGCAGCCGGTTTCGAGACGAAGGTAGCCGTCGAACTGGACAAGAACGCTCGAAATACCCTTTTTCAGAACCGACCGCACTGGGTGCAACCCCAAGAGGGAGATACGCTGAAACTGAAGGCCAGCGACCTACTAGAACTTGCCAGAATGAAATCGCGAGAGGTCGACGCACTGATCGGTGGCCCGCCCTGCCAACCCTTCTCAAAATCTGCCTTTTGGGCAGCAGGTAGCACTCGTCGCCTGAATGACCCTCGTGCACGAACGCTAGAGGTAATGCTCGATTTCGCCGAACAGATATTGCCGCGCGTGCTCGTTATCGAAAATGTCCGAGGGATCGCCTACCGCGAGAAAGATGAAGCAATGAAGCTCGTCGAGCAGCGTCTAAGTGAAATAAATGACCGCCACGGCACGTCTTATACGACAACAATCACCTATCTGCAGGCAACCGACTTCGGAGTTCCTCAAATTAGGGAGCGCGCCTTCCTTGTGTCATTCCGTGATGGGCAGCGCTTCGAAGCGCCTACTCCCATCACTGGCGAGAACGGAGCGCGATCAAACGCTACGGCATGGGATGCAATCGGGGACCTGCAACCAAGCAACGAGGAAATTGCAGCGCTTAAGGCGCGGGGTAAATGGGGCAAGCTGCTGGCCTCAATCCCAGAGGGTCAAAATTACCTCTGGCATACTGATCGTGGCGAAGGCCTGCCACTCTTTGGCTGGCGAACCCGTTACTGGTCTTTCCTGTTGAAGTTAGCGAAGGATCGGCCCGCATGGACAATTCAAGCAGATCCGGGACCTGCCACAGGTCCTTTCCACTGGGATAGCCGACTTCTTTCCATTGCCGAGATGGCACGTCTACAGAGTTTCCCTACGCACTACCTTTTCGCCGGTGACTATAGGGCCGCGCGGCGCCAGATTGGCAACGCCGTGCCACCGGCTCTCGCAGAGGCTATCGCAAAACGCATATCTGCCACGCTTCTAAATCGTGATTACTCTCCAGAGCTAAGCCTCGCAATCTCCTCGCGTGGAAAGCCACCTCCTCCGACGGTGCCCGGTATTGTTCCGGAATGCTACCGGCAGCTCGTCGGAGAGCACCCTTCACATCCTGGCACTGGGAAGGGGCCCGCAGCTATTCGCAGGGCTGCAGTGGATCAGTTAACTGCGTAGAGAGGGTGCGAGTACACGTACCCGCACACCGTCTACGTCGGTGACGAAAACTGTACGACGACATAGATTGCGGAGCGATTTCCACAACATTGCCGATTCATAATCTTCTAATTCAGACGGGATGTGGTCCAATAGTGTTTCCGCACACACAACAATGAGTCGCTCCTGCGTCCTGGAAAACGCAACATTTGCCCTATTCAGGTTCAGGATAAAGCTTGCAGCCGCTCCTATAGCGTGCGGATCGCTCTCCGTTCCAGAGACGATGATAATCGGGCGCTCCCCGCCCTGTACCTTCTCCACCGTATCAATGATTGACGCAGCCCGAGACATTGTGCCTAAGCGGGCCTTAAGTAAAGCGCGTTGGGCGCGATGCGGTGTGATTACTGCCACCGAATCGTCTGCAAGAGTACGTCGAGAACGAAGAATACTCTCGACGATATCCGCCTCAAGCGAATTACTCTGGCGAGACCCACGCTCTCCATGCACCACGAGGATCAAACCCTCCCCCTGGTGCCAAATGTCCGCCCAACTTCCGAGCAGAGCGGAGACTTCCTCGACGCCTTCGTTGTCGGGCCCCACTAAGACAATATCGTCGAGGTCACTATAAACCCGCGAAATTAGCTCGCGAATAATAGGTGGTAGGCGGAAGGTGTACGTCAGCGGAGACTGAAGGCATTCTGTGCGCCCTGGCCGGCTTTCGTTAACAATCCGGAGAATTGCTTCGTAGGCGCTTTTAAAAGGCTGATAATGCTGGGCAGGCGGTCGGTCCTCGTTCTCCCAATCGTGGGCCACGATTGGAGACAACTGCCGGTTATCGCCTGCTAGCATGATCTCGCCATCGTTCTTAACCAATGTCGCAAGCGCTAAGAAGTGGGGCAATACCATCATGCTTGCTTCGTCCACAACGAGCGCGTCAGCGAAAAAGCCCCCGGTAGAATCTTTATACGGTTGGCGTTCTGTTAGCTCGCGAGCCATCTTTAGCATGGCATTTGTGGTTCCGCCGATGACTAGAACCCCCTCTGCTCTCCATTTCTTAACGGCCGTCGCACACGGTTTCGACGAGAAGTTGCGTATTCCATCGGTGTCTAAAGGCGCGCCCCCACTATGGACGCGTGTGAGAGCTACCTCAGGCATAGTGAGCCCCTGTCGAGCCGCTTCGGCCCTGAAAGAGTCCCGATACCGGAGAAGGCGCTGCATCAAGGTGTCGACAGCAAGATTGGTATGCGCCGAAACGAGAACTACTCCACCTTGCCCCAATCGAGCCGCAATCCTTGCGTAGATTGACGCTGCGGTAGTTACAGTCTTCCCGGTGCCGGGAGGTCCCTTCAGCAATTGAACTCGCGTACTGAGCCCCTCAAGCACTGCTTGGGCCTGATCATTGATGAGCGACTGAGCAGCCGTAGCATGTGGAACCTGCCACGACGACAGGAGAGCCGCGATCCGCCCCATTCTAGCTGGCGGTATCGGAGGCATCGGAGGGATGCGCGGACGAGAGGGCTCAAACCATTCGTAGACATGGCTTCCCCTCGTGCTCGCAAGTCGCGTTTCTACATTTCCCGCAACGAAGTCAGACGGACTCTCGTCGATCGATGCGAAGTCGAAAACATCAACCTCCGGATCAGGGCAACCGCTCCTAAGAACATACGTTCCCTCTTTTCCGAAGATCGCATCAAGACGGATAACGCCTGCCCCCCAGTCAACGTCTCTGACGATGCATGTCGATCCACCATGTGTAAGTTGGCGTAGCGACTGGCCTCGCGTGATGTCGCCCGAGCGCGGACTCAGCCTGACAAAAGATCCCTCGTCGATCGACGTGCGCAGAGAAATCTCTTCAGCTGCAAGCCCGAACGGCGCCACGTCGAAATCAGCCACAATGGTCCGCCCTGAATCTGTGCGGACATTCCGCACGGGAATCGTGCGGCCCGATTGGACTCTGGAGGCTAGTGGCTTTATGTTCGATGTGAGCCAATCGGTCAGCCCAACGTGGTGATCGAGTCGCAGAAAATCGATTGCAGCACGCGCTGTGGTATCGACACCGAGATCAAACTCTTGGAGCTGTGCGACTACCAGCGGCGATTTCTCAATCTCAAGATTCTTGAACCGAATGCGCTCTTCCAACCACCTCAGCGCGTGAACGCGCGCATGGAGGTACGCACGAACCACGCCTGGCTTTTCCGCTTTGCGGTACCGTTCGATGGCAGCACGAGTCCGATGATCCTTGACGTTCCGAGGCAGCGAGCGCCAGACAGCGCGCCAGTATGGCGCGGTTAAGGTATCGTGGAAGCGACTGCGGATCTCAAAGCGACGACTAGTCGACCCAGGGGCCTTAGCGGCGGTCCAGTTGCCTTGTGCATCGACATCGAGCGTGCTTCGGAAGTCGAATACGTCCTGCTCGAACTCTCGGTCAAGTTCGACAGTATTTCCTGCCACTTGCCTGGTCCAATGATACCGCTGTCCAAACCAGGTCAGCGAAGTCGCAACGCACAGCCCCCTCCCCGTCCACCCGAGAGCAAAGCGATCATCGATCTCATCCTGTACACAGGAGAAAATCAATTGCTCCAGATTCTGACGGGAGCCAAGCAGCTCACGTAAACACGACAGCAACGTGGATCCCGCACGCGTGCAGGCCTCAACAAGCTGTGTCATTTCTGAGCGAGAGTAGACGTAAAAGTGGATCGGTACCGATGGAGCGTCAGCTACTTCCGCAATCGCCTCAATAACTTCAAATAGGAACTGCTGAAGCATCTGGCGCTCGGACCCCGTGTCCTGTTCGCCAATCCCAGACCAGGCCGCCGTTTGGAATGACATTACATCGCGTCCCACAACGGTTCTTTCAGTTGGCATGCCGCCCTCAACCGCCCCGTCCGGCGCAATTTCGACAATCCCGGAAAGCGGTCTACGGTCATCGCCGAACGGAGTGCGCAGCAGCCATTCGCTGCTCGTAACATGCGCAACTAACGCTCCGATCCGGTTCTCCGTGTAGTCGTAGTCCACCTCTAGGTAGATCCGAACTAGTCTTTGCCCATTAATCACATGATTAGGCAGTTGTCCTTGGCCAGAATGAGGCAGCGGCTGGACCTGAAACTCTGGCGTATTGCCAAGATACTGCGGCAGCGTGGACCGCCTCGCGCTTGCGAGAGCAACTAGTTGGTCCAGGTCCGCGTCAAAGCCAGCAGCACGGCGCACCAACTCCCCCTCCGGTGAACTTGGATCGAGGTCCGCAAGAGCGTCAAGGTTGGCCACCCCGGCCGTCCGGAGTATGCGACAAGTCGTCGGTGCGATACCCACCAACTCAAGCCGGCGCTGTCTAGCACTTTCCGGCAAACAGTGGACACTAAACACGCAGCCGTCACACTTGGAATCAAGTTGAAACTCCAGATGTTCCAGATCACGATCAACCACTGAGGCGAGGAGACCATTTTCGGATAGCAGACGCTCCACGTCGGCCATTTCGGTGTCAAGGTTCAGAGCAGGTCGGGCGAGCATGTCTTGAGGCTCGTTGGTCCACTCGTCGATTCGAACTACGGCACCTTCAACCGAATCCAGATCGAGAGGCTGGCCGGCTACTACGAGCGGTTTGAGCGCCATGCGTGCGCGAAGGAGCAGCACATAGGCGGCTAGTTGAATGCGATGGTAAGTGCGATCCTTCCGACTCGCCTTGCCCTCGATTATCCTTAGGCGGGGAACACCGTCGTCCCAGAGCAATACGACGAAATCCATCCGTCCACCGAGGTCGAAAGATCCGATCCGGTAGTCAATTCGAACCTCTCGGCAGTATACGGGCCGACCGGGCGTGGCAGCCGCCAGCGCGCGCTCGAACTCCTCCCAGGAGACGACGTCCTTTTCGTCTTTTGTCGCATCCAACAGAGCAACGCCCTTCTGAACAAGCGCTCGCTCCCAGGCATTCTCGGCCTCGCGCCCCACCTCTTGAAGCACCGGATCCAGGCTATTAAATAGCCGCTCTGAAAATGGGACGGAACGAGCGAGCGCACGATTAGAAAGGCCCAACTTGAATCGGCGCTCACACGACCGAAACCGAATGAACTCGCCGATCTCACTTACGCTGATCGTACTTGAAGAAACCGTCACTTCCTCGTCCTCGCGATTGCCCCACGATACGATGCTCGTCGTTCTCAGAACTGAGAGTTCGTTAAATAGGTTTTTCTTGTGCCGAGATCGTCGCATCCCAGCCGCTTGACTGCCGCACACCTTGAACACTCGGACACATCGCCTCCGCATGCTGCCCATTATGAACGAAACGATACAACAGAATCCAAGGGTCCACTTGACCGGCAGAGAAGCATCCGCGGACAAAAGAAAGAGTCAGTTCAACGCTAAATTTGTTAGATAGCATTGGCATGCTCACATCGTCGGAGGCCAAGCAATCATGCCCCAGCTAGATCATCGGGCCCTAAATAGACGACATCGATTTTGCTGACATCCCAGGCCACCTGAGCCCGCACCAACCCAGTTCGTGCAATATTCAGCCTGGCCTGCACCGTGCCTAATGGTGCACCGTCGGCCGCAAGCACACGTGGTTGACCAAGCCAGTCGTGAATATGGATAGGGGTGCCCGGATGCGGTGGTTCGCCAAGCCATTGCACGCTTGCCTGGCAGCGGCGCTCTGTCCAGGTACGGTTCTCCAGTGGAGTGAAGCTCTGCACGAACTCCATCCACATTTCCCTCGTCTCGACAGTTGGCCAATCATTCTGAGCGCCCCATACAGTAACGTCTGCCGAATTAAGCCATAGCCTGAGTTCCTGGCCAGTTCGAAACGCCGCCCCCGTGTCAGACACGACCTTGATAGCTGCGAGCCTGGAGTTGAAACCCGCCTGGATGAGGATCGACGCTGAACGACTCAGTGTTCCGGTCTCAACGGCGGACGCAGCCAAGCCAAGATCGAAGTCGTCCAGCAAGACATCACCGATGGCGTCACCATTCGCAACTGCACGAACGCGGATGGCCTCCATCGCCCAAGGCAGACGATAAACAAGGCCCCCCTCAATGAACTGTAGGGTCTCCGAAGCCTGTCCGGTAACGATATCAGCGACAGGCTGACCAAGGAGCCATGCGCGCAGAATATCGCGCCAATTCATAGGTATGGGGTCGGGGGTAAATGGGTAGAAAGCAAAAACACGCTCGGCGATGCCGGTGATAGCAGCTATGGCCTCCTCCAGCTCATCCAAGAGAATTGCACCATTCGCCCGCACAAGCAGGAGGTTTGCATCTGCTGCGATGGCATCGAGCGCGTGACCTGTTGCCAATCCGACACCCGCAAGAAAGTACCCACGACGCTGCTCCGCCGTAGATTGGTTCCAAATGAGTCGGGTACGTGAAAGTAGTGCTGCCTTGAGCGCATACTGAACAGGCTCGTTTTGTCGAAGTAGGCGACGGTGCCAGAGAGAGGACTGAAGAATGTTGTCCAGTGCCACCTCAATATCGTCGTCGGGGATATCGTTTTCCCCAATGAGGCTAAGGATGGCTGTATCAAGCGTCGCGACGTGACGTTCCCAGTTGGCTAAGGCGATTTCGCGGTCCGCGGGCTTTTCATTCGTGACCTCGGGGAAAGTCCACGCTACGGCGTTGTTGACGACATATTCAGTGAGCTGATTCAGATCGCCACCAATATGGGCGTGCATACGCGAAAGTAGCGCTCCGACAAGCTGAACTAGGCCGCTCTCCATATCACGCGCACCGAGGTCGCTGATCAGTTCTACCCAATTACGTCGCTTTTTAGCGATGCTGTCGAAAATGGGGAAAAGCACAATCCCCTCGACATCGACGTAGGCACGCCCAGCACGTCCGATCACGTTCTTGAACTCAGAAATTTCAATTCTTTCGCCTGCGCGGTGAAGGGAGTGCATGACGACAGCTGTGGCTGATAGGTTAAGACCCTGCGCCAGCGTTGGAGACGAAACAGTGACCTTTAGGATGTTGTCGCGAAGTAGCCGCTCCACCTCCTTGCGATAGGCGGTTGGTAACGCCCCATGATGCAAGGCAACACCGATGCGAAGGCATTTGAGGATGGTGCTGTCTGGTCCGAGCCATTCCTCGCCGAGTGCGATAGCGACGCTGAGAACGACGGGGTCAGCTTCAAGTAGTGAGCGAAGCGCACCTCGCTCATGTAGATCGACGATTACATCTGCGTACGGCTCAACACTACGACGCTCAGGACAGAATATCAGGACAGTTTGCCCGTCCTCGACAAGCCGCCATGCTGTCGCGATACACAACTCACGCTGATCGCACGGGAACAGCTTGGTTCGACGTCGTTTTGGCGGCACCCAGTTAGGCGGTACTGCTCCTGTGAGAAATCGTTGAACCCAGGGACGTTCATCGCCAATGCGTAAGTCAAGCCGCGCTGTGGACGTGGCGGAAGACCACGTAACTTCGCCGAACCGCAGCCGTGTAGGCCGCCAGTCATGTTTGATTAGTCCACCCGGATGATCCCGACGCAGCCATCCAGCGAAGTCATTGAGTTGATCACCATCTGGCAAGATGGCCGATAAACAGACGATTCGCCGCCCATGCGCATCAGGGCGACGCAGTAGTCGCTGAATCTGTACTTCATAGCGAACTTCGCGTTCGTTGGAACCGATCATGTGTCCTTCGTCAAAGACGAGCAGACCGACGTCATCGAGAAGGGAGGGATCATTGCGTAGCGCAAAGTCGAGCTTTTCCGGTGTTGCGACGACGATATCGCGTTCTCGGATCGCGTCCTCATCGAAACCGCTTACCCCAATGCTTCCGTATAGCGCTGAGATCGTCTTTCCAAGCGGACCAAAAGTCCTCTGCAGAGTCGCTTCGGTCTGGGCCGATAGCGCACGCAACGGTGTGATAAATGCTACGCGCTTGCCGCTGGCTAAACAGCGCAAGATGCACAGTTCGGCGATACGCGTCTTGCCGGCGCTGGTGGGTAACGAAACCACAAGATCATCAGTTTGATCTACCGCGCGAGCCGCCGCCTCGATTTGAGATGGCCACAAATCGACCTCCGCTTTAGGACGCCGTTGTAATAGCGCAATGAATAGTTCACGAAGCTGCGGCCAGTCCGCTGCCTCGCCTCCAGTGGGTTGGAGCGGTACTTTTTCGTGGAAGGTGTTCGACCAGAAGTCCGTGAGGAGGTGAATCGCAACTCGATGCCCCCACCACTGCGGCAGCATATTCAGCTCACTGCAAATGGAGTGGCTTATCCGGAGCCGTTCCAGCGCCTGGTTGAGTAGCGCTCGCTCGCCGTGCTCTAGTGCGAGGAGGAACATTGACATGGCTGCCATGAAGGCATCGGTCAGCGCAGTGTCCAGCCCGTTGTATAGGAAGTCGTTTCCACCGTTGTCGAAATCTTCCGCTGCCTCCCCTTGATCTAAATTCTCCTTGATTTCGGCAGCGATGCGAGCATCGCCACCCTGCTCAGAGGCTCGATAGTCGAGGACACCTGAGCGAAACGCGTTAAGGTTTCGCCGCATTAAAAAAGCGAGCACCCGCTCTGTAAGCGAGAAATTTTCGTCTGCTTCGACAATCGCTAGGAGTGAGTATGCGCGAGCGGAGAGGTGCGCGAGATGATAGCTCGCCGCAGCCATTATGAAATGGAAATCACGATCGACTTCCTGGCGATTTCCCTTGGTAATGACTGCCTCAAGAGCAGTGCCTGCCTGCTCAAATGCGATACGGGCCTGTGCAGGATCGCCTCCGATTTCGCGTAGGCGAAGGCCAAGCCCGAGTAGTGCGTAGCCGTAGGAATGTAGGTCATAGCTTAGCTGCGGCGCAAACGCAGGCGCGTCCGGTGGTAGTTCACCATCACGCCAAATGATCGCGCGCGCTTGTCCGCGAGCGATTAGGCGACCACGAAAACCGGCGGTCGCTGCATCTACAATGTCGGCAGCAATTGCTTCAGGCGTTGTTGACATTGTCAATTACTCGATCATAGACCGCGGCGATGAAGGCGGCGTGGTCATCCACATGGAGGCCGATTCCCCATTGAATGATGGTGCCTGCATACGTCTGGAGAGAGGCAGTTAGCAGGGCCTCCGGCGCATTACCTGAAAATGTGAATAACAGATGCTGCACGTTCTGCGCAGGTATGCCGTGCTTGAGCAGCGCGTCATCGATCGCATCGGCGAGAGGCAATTCGTTCAGCTCGAGCAGGCGCTCCGAGATGAAGGTCAGCGCGTGGGCCGAGGGTAGTCCTCCATCTTTATCCAAGCCGGCTCGGGCTTCAGTAAAGACTTGCGCGGTGAGCTTGGCGCGGCTCTTGGCTTCGGTCTTCAAAAAATGAAGCTGCTGAGTACGGGCATCTTGGCGAATACCGATGACATCGTCTCCGCGCATTGCCATATTGCGGTGGTCCTTCCAGCGCAAACGCTTAATCGGCGCGCGATATCCACCGCTACACGCATCGATCCATTCCGTCGCAAAGATCTCACCCAGATCGCCGGATCGGATCGTTTTGGTGGTCGGTAACTTGCCTTGTATAAGTGCGGCCGCTGCAGGTTTGCCGAGACGGGCGAGCGCACGAGCGACGTGCTCCTCTGAAGCATAATGCCCCGGCACGATAGCTGCCGTTACCTCGACCCCTGTGTGAAGGTTGGCGGGCTGGCCGGTCATCACTCGACGGAAGTGGCCCCCTACTGGCTGATCGAGCGAATCGCACCAATTGTTGAACTGCGCCACGCTCCTCCCCCCAACCGATAGTGAAAAAAGATTTCGGACGCGAACGAATGGTGTACCAGTGTTAAGGTACGACGAACCTCGCGTTTACGAACCTGCTAAGACGGAAGATCTATTACCTAATAGAGATCAACTCAGTCAGTGCGGATCACGCACTTGCCTTTCCCGAAGGCAGCAAGACGATTATCGGTGCCCCTACCGCTGACGAGCAAGTCACGATGCCTCCTGCTAGATAATGCCATAGACGGTAAACGCCTACAGTAAGGTATTCAGGTAATCAATTATCTACTACGCCGCCCCCAGGTACTAAAGGTGGAGAAAACACTCGAATAGCTCCGAAAGAAGGTCAACTCGAAAATATCTCAGTCCTACATAACTGCCATGACACCACTACAAAGGAGGTTCTCCCCATGTCATTGCAGTGCCCTCGCTGTCACTCCTCAAAAGTCGCATCCCTCCATCCCGCCATGAAAGCCGGCGCTGCCATCGGCACCGTCGGTGGTGTAGCACGCGGTGTCAGCGCGGCCCTAGCCGGCGGCCAGACAGGAGCAGCCCTGGGCGCTATTGCTGGGCCAGCCGGTATCACCCTTGGCTCCGTATCAGGCGCCATCCTCGGCGGCCTCGTTGCCGGCGTAGGCGGCTGTGCCCTTGGCGCCCAGCTCGGTGAATCGCTCGATCGCCACGTCCTGGCCAACAACCTCTGCCTGCTCTGCGGTCACCGCTTCAACCTGCCGACCTGATCGGCGCTCTCCCCTTTCATCTCACTAACCCGGTCGGTGCTGCGCCTCGCGCAGCGCCTTATGCCGGCGTGCACCCAAAGGAATCGCTCACATGGCACATCTCGTCGACACCATGGCCTACGCTGGCACCACCCCGTGGCATGGCCTGGGCAACCCACTCACTCAAAAACAGCCCATCGAAGTCTGGCAACGCGAAGCCGGCATGGACTGGCAAATCCTCGAAAGCCCTGTGCACTTCAAATCGGACGCGGTCGGTCACCTGGGTGCGATCCACTCGTTCCCCGAGCAGAAGGTGCTGTTCCGCTCCGACACCAAGGCGCCGCTCTCTGTCGTCTCCCACCGCTATCAGACGGTGCAGCCGCGCGAGGTTCTGGAGTTCTACCGCGACCTGACCGAAGTCTCCGGCTACCAGTTGGAAACTGCGGGCGTGCTCAAAGAGGGCCGCAAGTTCTGGGCCCTGGCGCGGACGGGACAAGGTATGACCCTGAAAGGCCATGACCAAGTCAACGGCTATCTACTCTTGGCCACCTCTTGCGATGGCACCCTGGCGACGACTGCGACACCCACCACGGTCAGGGTGGTATGCAACAACACGCTCAGCATTGCGGTGAATGGCGCTACTCAGGCGATCAAGGTTCCCCACAGCACGCGATTCGACCCTATAGCCGTGAAGAAACAGCTCGGCATTGCCGTCGCTGGCTGGGATAAATTCATGTATCGCCTGCGGCTGCTAGCCGATCGCAAGGTAGGCGATGCCGAGTCGACGGGCTTCTTCATCCGGGTGCTCTGTGATTCAGCAGGGAGCGGTCATACCCAGGGCGTGCTTCCCAATGAGCGGGCCCTGAGAACGGTGCAAGCCCTGTACGAGGGACGAGGTCGCGGCGCGGTCCTTGAGTCCGCACAAGGGACTGCCTGGGGCCTGCTCAACGCAGTCACCGAGTTCGTTGATCACGAACGGCGGGCGCGGAGCGCTGAGTATCGACTCGACTCGGCCTGGTTTGGCCAAGGCAGTCAGCTCAAGCAACGGGCACTGTCGGCCGCACTCGACCTGGTGGCCTGACGGCATTCTCCCCTCGCTACTGGTCATGGCATTCCTTATGGCTGAGCCAACGCCACTCCAGCTTCGAAGCGCTACTACTACTTTCTGACACCTCGCTCAGGCGGCTTCGTGCCGGCTGAGCGTTCTATGCCGCACAGGAGACTGCTCATGCGTCGTTCATCCCTGATCACCACACAGCAACACCCTCGTCCACTCCTCCACCTCGTCACCACCGCTGCGGCTTCTCGCCTGGCAGCTCCTGAAGCTCGACCTGTGAGGCTCTTCAGCCAAGACGCCTTAGCGGCCTTGGGGCTGGATCCGGACAAATCTCAGCTGGAGCTCTGGCTCGAGAAAACTGGACGGCAAACGGCCGCTCTGGAGAACGATCCGCGGGACGAAAGAACGCCCGCATTCTGGCAAAGCGTGCTCGAACCCATTATCGCCTGGCGTTACAGCAGGAGCACCGGCCGCAAGGTTCGGCGCTACAGCCGGGAGGTGTCCCATGCCTCGTCTGATCTGCCCTGGATGGTTGCCCGCGTTGAACGCGAAGTGCTGGATGACGAAGAGGTCCAGTTGCTCGTGTGCAGGGCCGTGGGCGCCAGCGAAGTCCACCGCTGGCAGGAAGGCGTGCCCGTAGCCATGCGTCTGCAGGTCATGCACCTACTGGCAGTGACAGGCAAACACGCGGCCGACGTGGCCGTACTGCTGGGTGGTCAACAGTGGCAGATCCACCGCATCGAACGCGATGAAGATAGCATCGCGCAGCTGATCGAAGGAGAGCGGCAGTTCTGGCACTACGTGGACACGGATCGTCCGCCGCCAGCCGATGGCTCCGCCTCTGCAGGTAAGGCACTCGCGCGCCTGTATCCACAGGACTCAGGCGCGCGGCGTGACTTTCGCCAGCAAGCCGGTCTCCTTGCCATCTATCTGGAGCTGAAGGTGTTGCGCCAAGCACTCCAGGCCAAGCAAGCGCGAGCAGCAGAACTCCAGCAGCGTCTCCAGCAGGCCCTGGGCGACGCCACCTATGGGGATTTCCCGCATGGATCTATTCGATGGCAACGGGGCCAGGACCGCACGGCGCTCGATGTCGAGCGCCTGCTACAGGACCAGCCAGAGCTGCTGGAGCGCTACGCCAAACACCTGCCAGGAGAGCGGCAGTTCTTCATCAGTTGAAGTCGGCAGCCGTGCCCTCTCCGCCTCAGCTTCCCCTTTTTGAAACCTAACCTTTGTCGCGAGACCTCTCATGATTGCGAGCAAACTCAAGGCTGGCGAAACCGCTGGCAGCTATCTCATCGACTCTCCGGTAACTGAAGCCGACATTCTCGGTATCGCGAGGCAACTCGCTGCCCAGCGATTGAGCAAGGGCAGCAGTTTGACCGAGCCCCAACAGGTCATTGCCCATCTGCAGACGCTGCTTATCCAGCAGGAGCGAGAGGTTTTCGCCCTTCTGCTGCTCGACAGCAAGCATCGCGTGATCTGCTACGAGGAGTTGTTTCAAGGCACCCTAGATGCGGCGAGTGTCTATCCACGTGAGGTGGTGAAAACCGTGCTGCGCCACAACGCGGCGGCGGTGATCCTGGTGCACAACCATCCTTCGGGAGATCCGGAGCCAAGCCAGGCGGATCGCCGTCTCACCCAGACGCTCAAGGAGCTGCTGAACCTGGTGGGTACCCGTACCCTGGACCACATCATCGCGGGACACGAGGGCTGCGTCTCGATGGCGGAACTGGGCCTGGTCTAGCCTTCGATCTGCTCCGCCCGCCTCACAGCCTCCCCTGCTGACACCTGGCGCTCCCCGCGCTTTACCAGCACGTTTCCTCCCCTTCCCTCATGACGACTATTGGCTCGACCGCCAAGGCACGCGCTCGCGTCCTGGTTGCTCGGCCAATCGATAACCGACTGGAGATTCCGCCATGCCGCTTTTGCGCTTTCTCGCCTCGCTATTCGTGTTCGTCGGGCTACTGGCCAGCAGCCTGCTCGCCGTCGGCCTCTTGGTACTGATGCTGCGCTTCTGGCCGCTGGCCTTAGCCATCGCTCTGGCCTTGGCGCTCTTCGGCGAGCTGCTTCGCCGTTCCGGTACCGCGTTCAGCACCCCATCCACGACGGCATAGAAGCAGGCCCCTTGGCCTGCCCTTTCTCATTCCTGATAGCCGTTCTGCCCCTCTCTTCTGACAGGAGCTTTAGCCATGCCACACCTTGCTTGATCTGTAATTCATCGGTCGTGCTGTCCAAGGAGGCCGCACAGGTGATCGCCAGCCTCATCGGCAGCTTGGACGCCTTTCTAAGGGGTATTCAGCTGCCGACTGAGCCGGGGGCTCCCACTCAACAGGGACAGTGCGGTCCGCTGGAACAGGCGTTCAATCGCATGCTTCAGGGCATGTCCGCCGTTCACACGAGCTGGCCCGATACCCATGCCTTCATCAAGGACGTTAACCGCCATCAGTTCATGGAGTATCAGTGCCTGTGTCTACGCTGTGGCGCCAAGTATGACGAGCCAACGACGTCTGCCGGCCAGGAGACGGCGACCTGATCGTAGGTGACCAACCGTCATCCCTGGCGCAAGCGCTCACCCAACCCCTGCACCAGACCTAGCACTAGTTGCCGGTCCGCCTCGGTCAGGGCGTCCAACAGGCGGCTGATCTGGCGCGCCTGATCATCGCTACGCGGGCTGGCCTCGCTGAGTAGCTCTGCCGCCTCACAGTGAAAGATGGACGCGAAGTCGTAGAGCCGGGCGATGTTGGGAATGACCACGCCTCGCTCGATCCGGGAGACGGCCTCGTTGCCGATCCCCAGGCGCTCCGCGACCTCCTCCTGCGTCAGGCCCACTCGCAGCCGGTGACGCGCGATCGCCCGCCCAACCGACTCCGCCAAATTCTTCTGATCGATACCGCTCATGCCAAGGCTCCAACCGTCCACCCGGATGGTTGGGTATCCACTCGTTGACATGAAGTGCGTCACAAGTTGAAATCCAACCTAATAGGTTGC
>NZ_SULM01000020.1 GCF_005250615.1 Pseudomonas rhizoryzae
GTGGAGCGTGGCCAGGTTCTGGCCAAGCCGGGCACCATCAAGCCGCACACCAAGTTCGAGTGCGAAGTGTACGTGCTGTCCAAGGAAGAAGGTGGTCGTCACACCCCGTTCTTCAAGGGCTACCGTCCGCAGTTCTACTTCCGGACCACTGACGTGACCGGTAACTGCGAACTGCCGGAAGGCGTCGAGATGGTGATGCCGGGCGACAACATCAAAATGGTTGTCACCCTGATCGCTCCGATCGCCATGGAAGACGGTCTGCGTTTCGCCATCCGTGAAGGCGGTCGTACCGTCGGCGCCGGCGTGGTTGCCAAGATCATCGAGTAATCGATTGATCTGAAACGGAAAAAAGGCCCTTCGGGGCCTTTTTTCTTGCCTCGTGAAATTGACAGATGGCAAAAGAGCCGTTCTTGACAGTCGTGAGCGACATCCTTAGAATTGCGCCTCCTTTAATCGGGCACCTTTTTGCCCGAGGGGAAAGCTTGGAGTCTGAGGTCAAATGCAAAATCAACAAATCCGTATTCGGTTGAAGGCTTTTGATCATCGCCTGATCGATCAATCCACCCAGGAAATCGTGGAAACCGCGAAACGTACTGGTGCTCAGGTGCGTGGTCCGATTCCTCTGCCTACCCGCAAGGAACGTTACACTGTGCTGATTTCTCCGCACGTCAACAAGGACGCTCGTGACCAGTACGAAATTCGTACCCACAAGCGTGTGCTCGACATCGTTCAGCCCACCGACAAGACCGTCGATGCGCTGATGAAGCTCGATCTCGCCGCTGGCGTTGAAGTGCAAATCAGCCTCGGCTGAAACCTTTCGGTTTCAGTCGTGTAACGCTCTGAAATGGGCGGCCATAGCGGGTGAAAGCCCCGTACACTCAAGAGGTTCTCAACATGACGATTGGTGTAGTCGGTCGTAAATGCGGCATGACCCGCGTTTTCACCGAAGAAGGCGTTTCCGTTCCGGTTACGGTCATCGAGATCGAGCCGAATCGCGTAACCCAATTCAAAAGCGAAGAAACCGATGGCTATCGCGCCATTCAGGTAACCGTGGGTGAGCGTCGTGCCTCCCGCGTGACCAAGGCGCAAGCCGGTCACTTCGCCAAGGCCAGCGTAGCTGCTGGTCGTAGCGTCCTCGAATTCCGCCTGGAAGACGGTGAGTACAAGGCCGGTGACGAAGTCACTGTGGCCCTGTTCGAAGCCGGCCAGATGGTTGATGTCACTGGCCAGTCCAAAGGTAAGGGCTACGCCGGTACCATCAAGCGCTGGAACTTCCGTGGTCAGGACAACACCCACGGCAACTCCGTTTCCCACCGTGCACCTGGTTCCATCGGCCAGTGCCAGACTCCTGGTCGAGTGTTCAAGGGCAAGAAAATGTCCGGTCACCTGGGTGCGGAGCGTGTAACCGTTCAGTCGCTGGAAGTCGTGCGTGTAGACGCCGAGCGCAACCTGCTGCTGGTCAAGGGTGCCGTCCCCGGCGCGCCGGGTGGTGACGTGATCGTGCGTCCCGCTGTCAAGGCCCGTGGTTGAGAGGAGAGAGAACATGCAACTCAATGTGAATGGCTCTCAAGCTATCGAAGTCTCCGAGCACACCTTCGGCGGTGAATTCAACGAGACCCTGGTTCACCAGGCAGTCGTTGCCTACATGGCTGGCGGTCGTCAGGGCACCCGTGCCCAGAAGACCCGTTCCGAAGTCAGTGGTGGCGGCAAGAAGCCCTGGCGTCAGAAGGGCAGCGGTCGTGCCCGTGCCGGTACCATCCGCAGCCCCATCTGGCGTTCCGGTGGCGTGGCTTTCGCAGCCAAGCCCCAGGATCACAGCCAGAAGCTGAACAAGAAGATGTACCGCGCTGCACTGCGCTCCATCCTCGCCGAGCTGGTCCGTCTGGACCGTCTGGTCGTGGTTGACGACTTCGCCGTCGACGCGCCCAAGACCAAGACCCTGGTCAGCAAGCTGGACGGCCTGGGCCTGAGCGACGTGCTGATCGTGACCGACGCTGTCGACCAGAATCTGTATCTGGCCGCCCGCAACCTGCCTTTCGTCGACGTGCGTGATGTCCAGGGTTCCGACCCGGTCAGCCTGATCGCCTACGACAAGGTGCTGGTCACTGTGTCCGCCGTGAAGAAATTCGAGGAGCTGCTGGCATGAACCAGGAACGCGTATTCAAAGTGCTGCTTGGCCCGCACATCTCCGAGAAGGCCACCATGCTGGCGGACAGCCAGAAGCAGTTCGTATTCAAGGTTGCCACCGATGCAACCAAGCTGGAAATCAAGAAGGCCGTCGAGCAACTGTTCGAGGTCAAGGTTCGCAGCGTCAGCACCCTGAACGTCCAGGGCAAGACCAAGCGCACCGCTCGTGGTCTGGGCAAGCGTAACGACTGGAAAAAAGCGTACATCGCTCTCCAGCCGGGCCAGGATCTCGACTTTTCCAGCAGCGCCGAGTAATCAGGGGGCATCATGGCAATCGTAAAATGCAAGCCGACCTCCGCTGGCCGCCGCTTTGTGGTCAAGGTGGTCAACGCTGATCTGCACAAGGGCGCGCCTTACGCTCCGTTGCTGGAGAAGAAGAGCAAGTCCGGCGGCCGTAACAACAACGGTCGTATCACCACTCGCCACATCGGCGGTGGTCACAAGCAGCACTATCGTCTGGTCGATTTTCGTCGCAACAAGGATGGCATCCCTGCCGTCGTCGAGCGTATCGAATACGATCCGAACCGTACTGCACACATCGCTCTGCTGAAGTACGCCGATGGCGAGCGTCGCTACATCATCGCCCCCAAGGGCGTTGCTGCTGGTGATCAGCTCATGTCCGGCGCTGGCGCTCCCATCAAGGCCGGCAACAACCTGCCGCTGCGCAACGTCCCGGTCGGTAGCACCGTTCACGGTATCGAGCTGAAGCCTGGCAAAGGCGCTCAGATCGCTCGCTCCGCGGGTACCTCCGCTCAGCTGGTCGCCCGCGAAGGCGCCTACGTCACCGTGCGTCTGCGCAGCGGTGAAATGCGTAAGGTGCTGTCCGAGTGCCGTGCCACTCTGGGCGAAGTGTCCAACGGTGAGCACAGCCTGCGTTCGCTGGGTAAGGCCGGTGCCACCCGCTGGCGTGGCGTGCGTCCGACCGTTCGTGGTGTTGCCATGAACCCGGTCGATCACCCGCACGGTGGTGGTGAGGGTCGTACTTCCGGTGGCCGTCATCCGGTTTCGCCGTGGGGCGTCAAGACCAAGGGTCTCAAGACGCGCTCCAACAAGCGTACCGACAAGATGATTGTCCGTCGCGGCAAGTAATCAGTAGAGGATTCGACTGTGCCCCGTTCTCTGAAGAAAGGTCCTTTTATCGATCTTCACCTGTTGAAGAAGATCGAAGTCGCGGTGGAAAAAAACGAGCGCAAGCCGATCAAGACCTGGTCGCGTCGTTCGATGATCCTGCCGCAAATGGTCGGCCTGACCATCGCTGTGCACAACGGTCGTCAACATGTCCCCGTTCTGGTGAACGAAGACATGGTCGGCCACAAACTCGGCGAGTTCGCTGCTACCCGCACCTATCGCGGTCATGCGGCTGACAAGAAAGCCAAGCGTTAAGGGGTAAGGAAGATGGAAGTAGCCGCTAAGCTGTCGGGCGCTCGTATCTCCGCCCAGAAAGCCCGCTTGGTCGCCGACCAGATTCGCGGGAAGAAGGTGGGCGAAGCGCTCAACCTGTTGACTTTCAGCAGCAAGAAAGCCGCTGAAATCATGAAGAAAGTGCTGGAGTCGGCCGTGGCCAACGCCGAGCACAATGAAGGCGCCGACGTGGATGACCTGAAGGTTTCCACCGTCTTCGTAAACGAAGGTCGTTCGCTCAAGCGCATCATGCCGCGTGCCAAAGGTCGTGCTGATCGCATCGTGAAGCGGTCTTGCCATATCACGGTCAAGGTTGCGGACAAGTAACGGAGTCGATCAGATGGGTCAGAAAGTACATCCCAATGGCATTCGCCTGGGTATCGTCAAGGAGCACACTTCGGTCTGGTACGCGGATAAGCGCACTTATGCGGACTATCTGCTGGCCGACCTGAAGGTTCGTGAGTACCTCCAGGACAAACTAAAAAGCGCGTCCGTAAGCCGTATCGATATTCATCGTCCGGCTCAAACCGCACGCATCACCATCCACACCGCTCGTCCCGGTATCGTGATCGGCAAGAAAGGTGAGGATGTCGAGAAGCTGCGTCAGGACCTGACCGCAAGAATGGGTGTGCCCGTGCACATCAACATCGAAGAGATCCGCAAGCCGGAGCTCGACGGTGCCCTGGTTGCGCAGAGCGTTGCGCAGCAGCTTGAGCGTCGTGTGATGTTCCGTCGCGCCATGAAGCGCGCCGTGCAGAATGCGATCCGCATTGGTGCCAAAGGCATCAAGATTCAGGTGAGCGGTCGTTTGGGCGGTGCTGAAATCGCCCGTACCGAGTGGTATCGGGAAGGTCGTGTGCCCCTGCACACCCTGCGTGCCGATATCGACTACGCCACTGCGGAAGCTCACACCACCTACGGTGTGATCGGTGTGAAGGTCTGGATCTTCAAAGGCGAGGTCATTGGTGGCCGCCAGGAAGAACTGAAGCCCGTCGCCCCGGCTCCGCGCAAAAAAGCTGCTGCTAAGTAAGGAGTACGCAACATGCTGCAACCCAAGCGTACAAAATTCCGCAAGCAGATGACCGGCCACAACCGTGGTCTGGCTCATCGCGGTAGCAAGGTCAGCTTCGGCGAGTACGCGCTGAAGGCTGTCGGCCGTGGCCGTCTGACCGCTCGCCAGATCGAATCCGCACGTCGTGCGCTGACCCGTCACGTGAAGCGTGGCGGCAAGATCTGGATCCGCGTCTTCCCTGACAAGCCTGTCACCAAGAAGCCTCTCGAAGTGCGGATGGGTAAAGGTAAGGGTAGTGTCGAGTACTGGGTAGCCCAGATCCAGCCGGGCAAGGTCCTGTACGAGATCGAGGGTGTTTCCGAGGATCTGGCTCGTCAGGCATTCGCCCTGGCCGCTGCCAAGCTTCCGCTCGAAACCTCCTTTGTTAAGCGGACGGTGATGTGATGAAAGCGAAAGATTTGCGTGAGAAATCCGTAGAGGAGCTGAACGAGCAGCTTCTCAACCTGCTGCGTGACCAGTTCAATCTGCGTATGCAGAAGGCAACTGGCCAGTTGGGTCAGTCTCACATGCTCTCGCAAGTGAAGCGCGACATCGCTCGCGTCAAGACTGTGCTGAACCAGCAAGCAGGTAAGTGATCATGGCTGAAGCTGAAAAAACTGTCCGTACGCTGACCGGCCGAGTGGTCAGCGACAAGATGGACAAAACCGTGACCGTACTGATCGAGCGTCGCGTCAAGCACCCGATCTACGGTAAATACGTGAAGCGTTCCACCAAGCTGCACGCTCACGACGAAACCAATCAGTGCCGCATTGGTGACCTGGTCACCATTCGCGAAACCCGCCCGCTGGCCAAGACCAAGGCGTGGACCCTGGTTGACGTCGTCGAGCGCGCCGTTCAGGTATAAGGGTAGAGAGCCATGATCCAGACTCAATCCATGCTTGACGTCGCCGACAACAGCGGCGCTCGTCGCGTGATGTGCATCAAGGTGCTTGGCGGTTCCCACCGCCGCTACGCCGGTATCGGCGACATCATCAAGGTCACCGTCAAGGAAGCAATTCCGCGCGGCAAGGTGAAGAAAGGTCAGGTGATGACTGCTGTCGTCGTGCGTACCAAGCACGGCGTCCGTCGCACCGACGGTTCCATCATCCGCTTCGACGGTAACGCCGCGGTTCTGCTGAACAACAAGCAAGAGCCGATTGGCACCCGTATCTTTGGGCCGGTGACCCGTGAACTTCGCTCCGAGAAGTTCATGAAGATCGTCTCCCTTGCCCCCGAAGTGCTGTAAGGAGTAGCCGACATGCAAAAGATTCGTCGTGACGACGAGGTAATCGTCATTGCCGGCAAGGACAAGGGCAAGCGTGGCAAGGTGCTGAAGGTGCTCGCCGATGACCGTCTGGTCGTTGGTGGGGTCAACCTGATCAAGCGCCACACCAAGCCCAACCCCATGCTGGGCGTTCAGGGTGGCATCGTAGAGAAAGAAGCCCCTCTGCATGTCTCCAACGTTGCCATTTTCAACTCCGAGACCAACAAGGCTGACCGCGTTGGTTTCAAAGTCGAAGACGGCAAGAAGATTCGTATCTTCAAGTCGACCCAAAAAGCGGTCCAGGCCTGAAGCTGCTAGGTAGATCACCATGGCTCGATTGAAAGAGATTTATCGGAAGGAAATCGCGCCCAAGCTGAAAGAGCAGCTTCAGCTGGGTAACGTGATGGAAGTTCCGCGCATCACCAAGATCACCTTGAACATGGGTCTGGGCGAAGCGGTCGGTGACAAGAAGATCATCGACAACGCTGTAGCTGACCTGGAAAAGATCGCTGGTCAAAAGCCGGTCGTGACTTATGCCCGCAATTCCATTGCTGGCTTCAAGATTCGCGAAGGCTGGCCGATCGGCGTCAAGGTGACCCTGCGTAGCGATCGCATGTACGAATTCCTGGATCGTCTGCTGTCCATCTCCCTGCCGCGCGTACGTGACTTCCGCGGCCTGAATGCCAAGTCCTTCGATGGTCGTGGCAACTACAGCATGGGCGTGAAAGAGCAGATCATCTTCCCGGAAATCGATTACGACAAGATCGATGCGCTGCGTGGTATGGACATCACACTGACCACCACCGCTCGTACCGACGAGGAAGGCCGTGCGCTGCTGCGTGCGTTCAACTTCCCGTTCCGTAACTGATTGAGGTCTTCAGATGGCTAAGCAAAGCATGATTAACCGCGAGCTGAAGCGTCAGCAGACGGTTGCCAAGTACGCCAAGAAGCGCGCCGAGCTGAAGGCGACCATCGGTAACGTCAATGCCTCCCCCGAGGAGCGTTGGAATGCCCAGGTCGCCCTGCAGAAGCAGCCCCGTGACGCCAGCGCCAGCCGCCTGCGTAACCGCTGCCGCCTGACCGGTCGTCCGCACGGCGTCTACCGCAAGTTCGGTCTGTCCCGCATCAAGCTGCGTGAAGCAGCCATGCGCGGTGACGTGCCCGGCCTGGTGAAGGCCAGCTGGTAACAGCTAGCGCCTTTCATCGCGGTAATTGAATCAAGCCCCTTTTGGGGCTTGATTCGTTTCTGGCCGATCTCTAGAATGCTCGGCTCGCCCGAATCGGCCTATTGCCGAGGGGTGATTTTGAGAGCCGGAAGGCTCGTTTCTGTATTAGGAGCTAATAGCCCATGAGTATGCAGGACCCGTTAGCAGACATGCTAACTCGTATCCGTAATGCCCAGATGGCTGAAAAGACCGTCGTGAGCATGCCTTCTTCCAAGCTGAAGGCAGCCGTTGCCAAAGTCCTCAAGGATGAAGGTTACATTGCGGATTTTCAGGTCAGCGCGGAAGCCAAGCCGTTGCTGTCCATCGAGCTGAAGTATTTCGAAGGCAAGCCTGTCATCGAAGAACTCAAGCGTAGCAGCCGTCCCGGTCTGCGCCAGTACAAAGCCGTTGATCAGCTGCCGAAAGTGCGTGGCGGTCTGGGCGTGTCGATCGTTTCCACCAACAAAGGTGTGATGACTGATCGCGCAGCCCGTGCTGCTGGTGTTGGCGGCGAAGTGCTCTGCACAGTCTTCTAAGGGGAATCAGCATGTCTCGCGTTGCTAAAAACCCCGTAAGACTGCCTGCGGGCGTCGAAGTGAATCTGGCCGGTCAGGCTCTTTCGATCAAGGGTGCCAAGGGCGCTCTGGAGCTGAAGGTCCATCCGTCCGTAGAAGTTACCCAAGAGTCCGGTGAGCTGCGTTTCGCTGCTCGCAATGGCGATCAGCAGACCCGTGCGATGGCCGGCACCACCCGTGCCCTGGTCAACAACATGGTGATCGGCGTTAGCCAGGGCTTCGAGCGCAAGCTGCAACTGGTCGGTGTGGGCTACAAGGCCCAGGCCAAAGGTCAGGTGCTGAACCTCGCTCTGGGCTTCTCTCACCCTGTGGACTACGAACTGCCGCAAGGCATCACCGCAGAAACCCCCAACCAGACCGACATCCTGATCAAGGGTATCGACAAGCAGCTGGTAGGTCAGGTTGCGGCTGAGATTCGTGGTTTCCGTCCGCCGGAGCCTTACAAGGGCAAAGGTGTACGGTACGCCGACGAAGTCGTCCACCGTAAAGAAGCCAAGAAAAAGTAGGGCATAGCAAATGACCGTCAAGAAAGAAACCCGACTGCGTCGCGCTCGCAAGGCTCGCCTGAAGATGCGCGAACTGGAAGCGGTCCGTCTGTGCGTGTACCGCTCTTCCCAGCACATCTATGCCCAGGTCATCGCGGCCGACGGCAGCAAGGTCCTGGCCAGCGCTTCTACGCTGGACAAAGAACTGCGCGAGAGCGCTACCAGCAACGTCGAGGCGGCCAAGAAAGTTGGTCTGCTGGTCGCCGAGCGTGCCAAGGCCGCTGGTGTTACCCAGGTAGCCTTTGATCGTTCTGGCTTCAAGTACCATGGTCGCGTCAAGGCGCTGGCCGACGCTGCTCGTGAAGGCGGGCTGGAGTTCTAAGTCATGGCAAATAACGATCAAAAGCGCGACGAAGGCTACATCGAGAAGCTGGTTCAAGTTAACCGCGTAGCCAAAACCGTGAAAGGCGGCCGTATCTTCGCCTTCACCGCTCTGACCGTGGTTGGCGATGGCAAAGGCCGCGTTGGCTTCGGCCGTGGCAAGGCCCGCGAAGTGCCTGCTGCCATCCAGAAAGCGATGGAAGCTGCTCGCCGCAACATGATCCAGGTGGATCTGAACGGCACCACCCTGCAGTACCCGGTCAAGGCCGCCCATGGCGCCTCCAAGGTGTACATGCAGCCCGCTTCCGAAGGTACCGGCATCATCGCCGGCGGTGCCATGCGCGCCGTGCTGGAGGTGGCAGGTGTCCAGAACGTCCTGGCCAAGTGCTACGGCTCCACCAACCCGGTAAACGTAGTGTACGCGACCTTCGAAGGTCTCAAGCACATGCAGGCGCCGGAAGCTGTTGCTGCCAAGCGTGGCAAGAGCGTCGAGGAGATTCTCTGATCATGGCTAATGCAACCGTCAAGGTCACGCTGATCAAGAGCGTCCACGGCCGTCTGGCCAATCACAAGGCTTGCGTCAAGGGTCTCGGCCTGCGTCGCATCGGTCACACCGTCGAAGTTCAGGACACCCCTGAAAATCGCGGCATGATCAACAAGGCCTACTACCTTCTGCGTGTGGAGGGTTAAGTCATGAAATTGAACGATCTGCGTTCCGCTCCCGGCGCTCGCCGTGAAAAGCTGCGTCCCGGTCGTGGTATCGGTAGCGGCCTGGGTAAGACCGGTGGTCGCGGCCACAAGGGTCTGACCTCCCGCTCCGGCGGTAAGGTCGCTCCCGGCTTCGAGGGCGGTCAGCAGCCGCTGCACCGTCGTCTGCCCAAGTTCGGCTTCGTTTCGCTGAAGGCCCTGGACCGTGCCGAGGTTCGTACCTCCGAGCTGGCCAAGGTCGATGTCGACGTGGTCGATCTGCAGGCGCTGAAAGACGCCAACGTGATCAGCCGTGACATCAAGCGTGTCAAGGTCGTGCTGTCCGGCGACGTCACTCGTGCCGTCACCCTGAAGGGCATTGGTGCCACCAAGGGCGCACGTGCAGCCATCGAAGCAGCTGGCGGCAAGATCGAGGAATAAATGGCTAAGCAAGGTGCTCTCTCTGCGCTCAGCAAGAGCGGTGGTATGTCCGAGCTGTGGACCCGCCTCCGATTCCTGTTTCTGGCGATCATCGTCTACAGGATCGGTGCGCACATCCCTGTTCCGGGTATCAATCCCGATCAGCTGGCCGCACTGTTCAGGCAGAACGAGGGGACCATTCTTAGCCTCTTCAACATGTTCTCCGGCGGTGCGCTGGAGCGGATGAGCATCTTTGCCCTGGGGATCATGCCGTACATCTCGGCATCGATCATCATGCAGCTGCTTACCGCGATCAGCCCACAGCTGGAGCAATTGAAGAAAGAGGGTGAGTCTGGTCGTCGCAAGATCAGCCAGTACACCCGTTACGGCACGCTGGTTCTGGCGCTCGTTCAGGCCACCGGGATGTCGGTAGGGCTCGCCAGTCAGGGCGTGGCGTTCAGTGTGGGTTTCAGCTTCTACTTCGTCGCTGTCACCACCTTTGTCGCCGGTGCTCTGTTCATGATGTGGCTCGGTGAGCAGATCACCGAGCGCGGTATCGGCAACGGCATCTCGATGCTGATCTTCGCTGGTATCGTCGCGGGCTTGCCTCGCGCCATCGGTCAGTCCTTCGAATCGGCACGTCAAGGCGACATCAATATCTTCGCGCTGATCATCGTTGGTGTGGTGGCTGTGGCCATCATCGCCTTCGTGGTGTTCATCGAGCGCGGGCAGCGTCGTATTGCCGTGCACTACGCCAAGCGTCAGCAGGGCCGCAAGGTCTTCGCTGCGCAGAACAGCCACCTGCCGCTCAAGGTGAACATGGCTGGGGTCATCCCAGCGATCTTCGCCAGTAGCATCCTGCTGTTCCCGGCGTCGCTCGGTTCGTGGTTCGGTCAGTCCCAGGGGCTTGGTTGGTTGCAGGACGTGGCTCAGGCCATCGCGCCCGGCCAACCGCTGAATATCTTGCTGTTTAGTGCAGGGATCATCTTCTTCTGCTTCTTCTATACAGCGCTGATGTTCAACCCCAAGGACGTAGCCGAGAACCTGAAGAAATCCGGGGCGTTCATTCCGGGCATTCGTCCAGGTGAGCAGTCCGCGCGCTACATCGACGGCGTGCTGACCCGGCTGACCATGTTTGGTGCCCTGTACATGACGGCGGTGTGCTTGTTGCCCCAGTTTCTGGTGGTCGCGGCGAACGTGCCGTTCTATCTCGGTGGGACCTCGTTGCTGATCGTGGTGGTTGTGGTCATGGACTTCATGTCCCAGGTCCAGTCCCATCTCGTATCTCATCAATACGAGTCCCTGATGAAGAAAGCCAACCTGAAGGGCTATGGCAGCGGCATGATGCGCTGATCCGTTACCCGTAAGGTTAGAGGAGTTGTCATGAAAGTTCGTGCATCGGTCAAGAAGCTGTGCCGTAACTGCAAGATCATTCGCCGCGAAGGTGTCGTGCGCGTGATCTGCAGCGCTGAACCGCGTCACAAGCAGCGCCAAGGCTGAGTGTGAATCACGCGTCTAACCCGGCAGCTAGTGTGCTGCCGGGTTGATCATTTGTTCCTACAGCGTTAATATCGCGCGCCCTTTTCTTGGCTTCCGGGGCGTCGGTAGCTGTCAATTGGAGTTTTTCTGAATGGCCCGTATTGCAGGCGTCAACATTCCAGATAACAAGCACACTGTTATCTCGCTGACCTACATCTATGGTGTCGGTCGCACCACCTCTCAGAAGATCTGCGCGGCCACCGGCATCGAGCCGACCGCCAAGATCAAAGAACTGAGCGACGAGCAGGTCGATCAGCTGCGTAACGAGGTCGCCAAAATCCTCACCGAGGGTGACCTGCGCCGCGAAATCAACATGAACATCAAGCGCCTGATGGATCTGGGTTGCTACCGCGGTCTGCGTCACCGCCGTGGTCTGCCGGTCCGTGGTCAGCGCACCAAGACCAATGCCCGTACCCGTAAGGGCCCGCGCAAGCCGATCCGCAAGTAATCGCATCCGCGAATCGACAGGAATCTAGTCATGGCAAAACCTGCTGCTCGTCCTCGTAAGAAAGTCAAAAAGACAGTGGTTGATGGCATCGCCCATATCCACGCCTCTTTCAACAACACCATCGTGACCATCACCGATCGTCAGGGCAACGCTTTGTCCTGGGCGACCTCCGGTGGCTCCGGCTTCCGTGGCTCCCGTAAGAGCACCCCGTTCGCTGCCCAGATTGCAGCCGAACGTGCCGGCCAAGCCGCTCTGGAATATGGTCTGAAGAATCTGGACGTGAACGTCAAAGGTCCCGGCCCCGGCCGTGAGTCCGCTGTTCGCGCCCTGAACGCCTGTGGTTACAAAATCGCCAGCATCACCGACGTGACGCCCATCCCGCACAACGGGTGCCGTCCGCCGAAGAAGCGTCGCGTGTAATAGGAGACAGTGAGAAATGGCTCGTTACATTGGTCCCAAGTGCAAACTGTCCCGCCGCGAAGGCACTGATCTCTTCTTGAAGAGCGGCGCTCGTGCCCTCGACTCGAAGTGCAAGCTGGAAACCGTTCCTGGTCAACACGGCCAGCGTCGCGGTCGTCTGTCCGACTACGGTCTGCAGCTGCGTGAAAAGCAGAAAGTCCGCCGTATCTATGGCGTGCTCGAGCGTCAGTTCGCTGGTTACTATCAGGAAGCTGCCCGTCGTAAGGGCGCTACCGGTGAAAACCTGCTGCAACTGCTCGAGTGCCGTCTGGACAACGTGGTGTATCGCATGGGCTTCGGCGCCACTCGCGCCGAATCGCGCCAGCTGGTCTCCCACAAGTCGATCACCGTTAACGGTCAGACCGTCAACATTCCCTCCTATCAGGTCAAGGTCGGTGACGTCGTCGCTGTCCGTGAAAAGGCCAAAAACCAGCTGCGTATCGCTCAAGCTCTCGAGCTGTGCGGCCAGCGTGGCCGTGTTGAGTGGGTCGAAGTGAGCACCGAGAAAAAGGAAGGCACCTTCAAGAGCGTGCCGGCCCGTGGTGATCTCTCCGCCGACATCAACGAAAACCTGATTGTCGAGCTCTACTCCAAGTAAGGGCTAGAAAGTAGGTGCATCCATGCAGAGTTCGGTAAATGAGTTCCTGACCCCCCGCCATATCGATGTGCAGGCGGTTAGTCAGACCCGTGCCAAGATCACCCTCGAGCCTCTCGAGCGTGGTTTCGGCCATACCTTGGGCAACGCGCTGCGGCGTATCCTGTTGTCCTCCATGCCTGGCTGCGCGGTAGTCGAAGCAGAGATCGACGGTGTTCTGCACGAATACAGCGCCATCGAAGGCGTGCAGGAAGACGTGATCGAGATCCTGCTCAACCTCAAGGGTCTGGCCATCAAGTTGCACGGTCGTGACGAAGTCACCCTGAGCCTGAGCAAGAAAGGTCAGGGGCCGGTTCTGGCCTCCGACATTCAGGTCGATCACGATGTCGAGATCGTCAACGGCGATCACGTCATCGCTCACCTGGCGGACAACGGTTCGCTGAACATGAAGCTGAAAATCGCGCGCGGTCGTGGCTATGAGCCCGCCGATGCACGTCAGAGCGAAGAAGACGAAACCCGTGCCATCGGTCGTCTGCAGCTCGACGCTTCGTTCAGCCCGGTGCGTCGTGTGGCGTACGTGGTGGAAAACGCTCGGGTCGAGCAGCGTACCAACCTGGACAAGCTCGTGCTTGACCTGGAAACCAACGGTACTCTGGATCCGGAAGAAGCCATCCGTCGTGCTGCCACCATCCTGCAACAGCAGCTGGCTGCGTTCGTCGACCTCAAGGGCGACAGCGAGCCGGTCGTGGTTGAACAGGAAGACGAGATCGATCCGATCCTGTTGCGTCCGGTAGACGATCTGGAACTGACCGTTCGTTCGGCTAACTGCCTCAAGGCGGAGAACATCTACTACATCGGTGACCTGATTCAGCGTACCGAAGTGGAGCTGCTCAAGACCCCGAACCTGGGTAAGAAGTCCCTGACCGAAATCAAGGACGTCTTGGCCTCCCGTGGTCTGTCGCTCGGTATGCGCCTGGACAACTGGCCCCCTGCAAGCCTTAAGAAGGACGACAAGGCTACTGCCTGATCGTCATTGTTCACCGAACGTTAGTTTGGGAAGGAATTTCAATCATGCGTCATCGTAAAAGTGGTCGTCATCTGAGCCGCACGAGCGCACACCGCAAGGCCATGTTCCAGAACATGGCTGTGTCGCTGTTCGAGCACGAGCTGATCAAAACTACCCTGCCGAAAGCCAAGGAACTGCGCCGCGTTGCCGAGCCGCTGATCACCTTGGCCAAGGAAGACAGCGTCGCCAACCGTCGCCTGGCTTTCGACCGTACTCGTTCGAAAGCTGCCGTTGGCAAGCTGTTCAACGACCTGGGTAAGCGCTACGCCAACCGTCCGGGTGGCTACCTGCGTATCCTGAAGTGCGGTTTCCGCGCTGGCGACAACGCCCCCATGGCGTACGTCGAGCTGATCGACCGTCCGGTCGGCGGTACCGTGGAACAGGCTGCTGAGTAAGTAGCCGCGTTCTGGAAAAAGCCGGGCTTCTGCCCGGCTTTTTCATGCCCGGCGTTTGGCCAAGGCTTGGATACCGTAGTGAAAGCGTTTCGTTTATTTTCTATTAGGTCGCTAGGATCAATAAATTAGTCCTAAAGTATTGCCTTGGCGATACTTCTCCCAGGCGCGATTAGCCAACGCTATCCAGAGGGAGACAGCCTGTGACCGATACCAAGATCCTTACCACCGCCAGCGGCATTCCGGTGGCCGATAACCAGAATTCCCGTACTGCCGGCCCCCGTGGCCCGCTGATGCTCGACGATTTCCATCTGGTCGAGAAGCTGGCGCACTTCAACCGTGAAGTCATTCCCGAGCGCCGCGTTCATGCCAAGGGCTCCGCTGCCTATGGCACCTTTACTGTGACCCAGGACATCACGCACCTGACCAGTGCCAAGCTGTTCGCCAGCGTGGGTAAGCGGACCGAAACCATCCTGCGTTTTTCCACCGTGGGTGGTGAGCGGGGATCGGCGGATACCGAGCGCGATCCCCGGGGGTTCGCCTTGAAGTTCTATACCGAAGAAGGCAACTGGGACATCGTCGGCAACAACACCCCGGTGTTCTTCATCCGCGATCCGCTCAAGTTCCCCGACTTCATCCATACCCAGAAGCGCGATCCCTGGAGCAACCTGAAGAGTCCGCAGATGATGTGGGATTTCTGGTCGCTGTCGCCGGAGTCGCTGCACCAGGTCACCATCCTGTTCTCGGATCGCGGCATTCCGGATGGCTATCGCTTCATGCATGGCTTCGGTAGCCACACCTTCAGCCTGATCAATGCCCAGGGTGAGCGGCACTTCGTGAAGTTCCACTTCAAGAGCCAGCAGGGTATCAAGAACCTGGCGCCGGCCGAGGCGGCCCGTCTGGCCGGTACCGATCCGGATTACAGCCAGCGCGACCTGTTCCAGGCCATCGAGCGCGGCGAATTCCCACGCTGGACGATGTGCATCCAGGTGATGAGCGAGCAGGAAGCGGCCGGCCGCGCCGAGAACCCCTTCGACGTGACCAAGGTGTGGTCGCAGAAGGATTATCCGCTGCAGGAAGTCGGCGTACTGGAGCTCAACCGCAATCCGCAGAACTACTTCGCCGAAGTGGAGCAGGCCTCCTTTGCGCCGAGCAACGTGGTGCCGGGCGTAGGCCTGTCGCCGGATCGCATGTTGCAAGGCCGGGTGTTCGCCTATGCCGATGCCCAGCGCTATCGGGTCGGGACCAACTACCAGCAACTGCCGGTCAACGCGCCGCGCTGCCCCTATGCCAACAACCAGCGTGACGGCGCCATGCGTTTCGATGGCAATGGCGGCTCCCTGCCCAACTACGAGCCGAACAGCTATGGCCATACGCCCAAGCAGGCGCCGCAATACCGCAAGCCGGCGCTGAACTTCGCCGGTCCGGCCGATCGCTACGACCACCGCGTCGATGAGGACTACTTCAGCCAGGCCGGTGCCCTGTTCCGCCTGATGAACTCTGACCAGCAGGCCTTGCTGATCGGCAATATCGTCGGCGCCCTGGGTTCGGTGACCCGTGACGTCCAGCTGCGCCAGATCGGTCATTTCCTCAAGGCCGATCCCGCCTACGGCCTGGGTGTGGCCAAGGGCTTGGGGATAGATCCCAGCGAAGTAGCCTGATACAGGCTTGGAAAAGGCCCGGCCGATGCCGGGCTTTTTTTCGTCCGTTAAAAAAATCGTGGAAAGGCTGTCTCGGACGCCTCGGGCGACGTCGCAATGCTAAGGTTCGCATCAAGCGCGAAAACTCGAGGCTAGCTCTGCCGTCATGACTCTGTTCGGAGTGTCTTTGCGCCAATTGTGGGCGCATGAAAAAGCCAGCTATGGCGTGCGCGTCTTTGTCGCCCTGAGTGGCGCCATGGCCGTCTGCTGGTCGCTGGGCGATCTGCGTGCGCTGTCGCCGGTATTCCTGGGCATCATCGCCAGTGCTTTGGCGGAGACCGACGACAGCTGGCTGGGCCGGCTCAAGTCGCTGGTGGTGACGCTGCTGTGTTTTGCCGTAGCGGCCTTCTCGGTGGAGTTGCTGTTTCCCTATCCCTGGATCTTCGTGGTGGGATTGGGACTCGCCACCTTCAGCCTGACCATGCTCGGCGCCATCGGCGAGCGCTATGCCTCGGTCGCGCAAGCCACGGTGATCCTGTCGATCTACGCCATGATCGGGGTGGATCAGCGGCTGGGTACCCAGATGCCGCTGTGGTACGAGCCGGCACACCTCTTGGCTGGTGCGCTGTGGTATGGCTTTCTATCGGTACTATGGTGCGCGTTGTTCGCCCATCAGCCCGTTCGCCAGAATCTGTTCGCGCTCTATGGCGAGCTGGGCATCTTCCTGAAGCTCAAGGCCGAGATGCTCGAGCCGGTACGGGGTGTCGACCTGCATCAGCGGCGCGTGCTGCTGGCGCAGCAGAATGGCAAGGTGGTGCAGGCGCTGAACCAGGCCAAGGCGACCATTCTCAATCGCTTCGGCCGTTCGGGGCGGCCCGGTGCGCGCTCGGGCCGCTATTTCCGGCTGTATTTCATGGCCCAGGACATCCACGAGCGTGCCAGCTCGTCGCACTATCCCTACAGCGCGCTCACCGAGGCCTTCTTCCATAGCGACATCCTGTTTCGCTGCCAGCGTCTGCTCAAGTTGCAGGCCAGTGCCTGCTTCAACCTGGGCGAGGCGATCAGGCTCGGTCAGCCCTTCGAGTATGGGCAGCAAAGCCAGCAAGGCCTGACCGATCTGCAGGCCTCTCTGGAATATCTCAAGCAGCAACAGAATCCACGCTGGCGCAGTCTGCTGCGCTCGCTGGATCTGCTCGGCCACAACCTTTCGACCCTGGAGCGGCAGTTTTCCGAAGCGGGCACCAGCGATTCGGGGGCGACGGATCTCGATACCAGTCTGCTCGATCCTTCCGCGCGCTCGCTGCGGGAAGTCTTCCGGCGCATCCGTCTGCAGCTCACGCCGACCTCGCTGCTGTTCCGTCATGGCCTGCGCATGGCCCTGGCGCTGATGATCGGCTATGGCGTGTTGCACCTGATCCATCCGGTGAACGGCTATTGGATCCTGCTCACCACGGTGTTCGTGTGCCGGCCACAGTACGGGGCGACCCGAGTACGGCTGGTGCAGCGGATCGTCGGCACGGTGATCGGGCTGCTGCTGGGCAGTGCCCTGCTGGAGTTGTTCACCCAGCCGGAGATCCAGCTGCTGCTGGCGCTGGTCGGTGGGCTGGTGTTCTTCATCACCCGTACGGATCGCTACACCATCGCCACTGCGGCCATCACCCTGATGGTGCTGTTCTGCTTCAACCAGGTGGGTAACGGTTTCATGCTGATCTGGCCACGCCTGCTGGACACCCTCATGGGTTGTCTGATCGCGGTACTGGCGGTGTTCTTCATCCTGCCGGACTGGCAGGGGCGACGGCTGCATCAGGTGATGGCCAATACGCTGCGCACCAATGCCCTATACCTGCGCCGTCTGCACGAGCAGTACCGCACCGGCAAGCGCGACGACCTCGACTATCGCGTGGCGCGCCGTAATGCCCATAACGCCGATGCGACGCTGTCCGCCGCCTTGGCCAACATGCTGCGGGATCCCGGGCATTTCCGCCGTAATCTGGAAGCCGGTTTTCGCTATCTGGCGCTATCCAACACGCTGCTGGGTTATCTGTCGGCCCTGGGTGCGCATCGGCGTCAGCTGGAGGCGACCGAGCACGATGCCCTGGTGGAGCGCGCCGTGACCCGGATCGCCGAGGGCATGGAGGCTATCGCCACCGCAGTGGCGGAGCGGCGCAGCCTGCCGCCGACGGCCGAGGAAGAAAGTACCCTGGCCGATGAGCTGGAAGCCGCGGCAGACGGCAATGACGATGGCTATCGGCTGGTCTGCACCCAACTGGCCTTGATCTGCCGCTTGCTACCCAATCTCAAGAGCGCCGCCAACCATACCTTGCGCGAACAAACCCGTGAACAGCCCGCCGCGAGTACGGTCGATGCTTGAGCAAGGCTGGCGCGACGCGCTATGTTGGCCGATGTGCGTCGAATCCCTCGACGTCTGTTTCTGCTGGTTTGAAGGCTGTTCCGACTCATGCGTATGCGTCTTCTAGTAGTGGGCGGGGAAAGCGCCCTGGGCAAGGCGCTGCTGAGCGCGGGTGCCGAAGCGGGCATCGACTTCATCGCTCCCGATATGCCAACGGAAGGCTGGTATGCCGCTGGCTTGACCGAGGCGCTTGACCGCGTGCGTCCGGGCGCGGTGATCAATCTCGCCTATTACCACGACTGGTTGCAGGCGGCGGATTTCGATCCGGCCGCGATGCAACGTCAGGCGCTGGCGGTGCAACGGCTGGCCGGCCTCTGCCAGCACTACCAGATTCCACTGATCCAACCGTCCAGTTATCGGCTTTTCGATGGCTCGCGCGTAGCCGGCTATAGTGAAAAAGACCTTCCGCGGCCTCCAGGCGCGCGCGGCGAGGCGCTCTGGCGGGTCGAGCAATTGGTGCGGGCACTCTGCCCGATGCACATCCTGCTGCGCCTGGGCTGGGTGCTGGATGAGTCGGTAGACGGCCGCCTGGGGCGCCTGCTGCGGCAGATGAATGACGAGCAGGTCGTTGCGCAGTCGGGCGATCGGCGTGGCAATCCGACCACCGTGAGCGATGTCGCCCGGGTGCTGTTGGCCATCGTCAAGCAGCTCGATTGCGGAGCGCCGCTGTGGGGGACCTATCACTACGGGGCCCAGGAAGCGGTCTCGGAGTTGGGCCTGGCCGAGACCCTCGCCACGCTCTGGCAGGAGTTCGACCGGCCGGTGCATTGCGAATGGCAGGACGTGCCGCATCAAGAGCGCGCGGATGCCGTGGAGGAGCCACAACATGGGGTGTTGATCAGCCGCAAGCTGCTCAACACCTTCGGGATCAAGGCGCGACGCTGGCAGCAGGAGTTGCCGGCGCTATTGCAGGGCTTTCGGCAGGACGAGGTAGGTTTCGATGAGTAATGCGCCCATTCTGATCACTGGCGGTGCCGGTTTCATCGGCTCGCACCTGGCAGATGCGCTGCTGGCCCGCGGCCAGCACGTGCGGATATTGGACGATCTGAGTACCGGCAAGCGCGAGAATCTGCGCCTGGACGATGAGCGACTCGAGCTGCGAGTGGGCGACGTGGCCGATGCCGCGACGCTGGAAGCCGCAGTAGCGGGCTGCGCGGCGGTGGTACATCTGGCGGCGGTAGCCTCGGTGCAGGCCTCGGTGGAGGACCCGGTGGGCACCCACAGAGCCAACTTCATTGGCACCCTGAATCTGTGCGAAGCCATGCGCAAGGCCGGGATCAAGCGGGTGGTCTATGCCTCCAGCGCAGCGGTCTACGGCGCCAACGGCCAGGGCCAGGCCATCGACGAGGAGCTGCCCAAGGCGCCGCTGACGCCCTATGCGGCGGACAAGCTGGCTGGGGAGTACTACTTCGATTTCTATCGTCGCGAGCACGGTCTGGAGCCCGCGATCTTTCGCTTCTTCAACATCTACGGACCGCGGCAGGATCCGTCTTCGCCCTATTCGGGGGTGATCAGCATCTTCACCGAGCGCGCCCGGCGGAAGACGCCGATCACGGTGTTCGGCGACGGCGAACAGACCCGTGATTTCGTCTACGTGGCCGATCTGGTGGACATCCTGGTGCAGGCGCTGGAAGCCTCCGCGGTGACAGCCGGGGCGGTGAATGTGGGGCGGGGTGAGACCATCAGCCTGAACGGTCTGCTGACCGAGATTGGCCAGGTGCTCGGTGGCCTGCCAGAGGTGACCCATGGCGCGGCGCGCGCGGGGGACATCCGTCATTCGAAGGCGGATAACAGCCGCCTGCGCGAGCGCTTCGATTTCAGTCGGCCCACGGCCATGGGGGCGGGGCTAGCGGCGTTGTTGCGCGACTAGCAACTGGGGCCAGGGGCGCACCCTGGCCCGTTGGGCTTCGACGGTGGAGCTGTCTCAGCGCCAACCTACGAAGTGGGCCTAGAAGCGATAACCCAGGCCGACCATGTACACCCAGGGATCCACGTCCAGATCGACCTTGGCACGGGCGCCGAGGGCGGTGTTATCGACGTGGGCGGTGGTCGAGATGTCGAGGTAGCGGATCTGGGCGTTGAGCATCACCCGATCGGTGAGCATGACATCGGCGCCGACCTGGGCGGCCCAGCCCCAGGAATTGTCGGCGCGGAAATTGTCGAAGCCGGCCGCGCTGGCCTCGCTGCCGACGTGCTCGTCATAGATCCAGGTGTAGTTGAGACCGGCGCCGACATAGGGTTGGAATCTCGCCTTGGCGTCCAGCGGGTAGTAGACCAGGCTCAGGGTGGGAGGCAGGTGCTTGAGGCTGCCCAGCTTGCCGTTGGCGGCGTCCAGCCCGGTGCCCTTGATGTTGACCTGGTGCTCGAAGGGGGTGGCGGCCAGCAGCTCGATGCCCAGGTGGTCGGTGAGCATGTAGGCGACGTTGAGGCCCAGTTGGGTGTCGCTGTCCATGGTCGCCTTGCCGCCGAGGTTGGCGCCGCTCAGGGCGCCCCGGTCGATCTTGACGTCGGAGCTACGCTCGTGGGGATCCACGGTGATGGCGCCGGCGCGCAGGATGATATCGCCCGCCTGGTGGGCCTGGGCGAGGGGGGTGACCAGGGCGAGGGCGAGCAGGCTGAGACGGAAGAGAGGACGCATGGCAGGGCTCCGAAGACGCTGAGAAAAGCTCGGAGCAGCCTAGCGAAGGCGGGGCGGTGGACTCTTGATCTCGCTCAAGGGAGATGACGTCCCCCTCAGGAGCCGTCCCCTTTCATGACGTAGGGAAGGATGCGCTGCGCCTGCATCCAATAGCCGGCGACGGCCACCTCGCTGCGCTGGGTGCCTACGCCCAGGCGGCCCTCCACCCAGTAGGGCAGGTGCAGCTTGGACAGCCAGAGGTCGTGACTGCCCTTGACGTAGACGATCTGGTTGCCCGGCGGGGGCGGGACATGGATGCAGGCGCCGTAGTAGGGCACCAGCAGGAATTCGGTGACTTCGCCCTCTTCGGTGACCATCAGCGGCACCACGTAGCCGGGCAGGCGGACGTCCTGGCCGTCCAGCGCGGCTACCGTGGGGGCGTCCGGCCAGGGCTGGCTGGCGGCCGGGCCGTCTTCGCCGAGGCCGTGGTCGATGCTGCCTGGATTGAAGCGCGGCGCATCGGCCGGCACCAGTTCGCGCCAGGCGAGTTGGCGGGGTTCGGCCTGCGCCCAGGACAGCCAGCACAGCAACAACAGGAGCGCCAGGCGCATGGTGGAGCCTCGTTCTACAGTCGCACGGACAACCCGTCCGTGAGGGCCTGGCGACAACCACGCCAAGCCGGGATGCAGCCGAGCACCAGGGCCGCGAGCAGGATGCCGCCGAGCAGTTGCCAATCGTAGAGCGAAGGCCAGTCCAGCGGCAATGCCAGGCCGTATTCCGCCAGCAGCCAGGGCCGGCCCAGGGCGATGGCGCCGTAGAGCAAAGCCAGGCCGCCCAGGCAGCCAGCCAGGGTCAGGCCGAGCGCTTCGGCCAGTAGCAGAGCGAACAGATGACGTGGCTGGGCGCCCACCGAGCGCAGGATGGCCATCTCCCGGCGCCGCTCGTTGAGGCTGGCGAGCAGGGCGGTAAGCATGCCCACCAGGCCGGTGAGCACCACGCAGAGCGACATCACCAGCAGCGCCTGTTCCGCCGTGCCGAGCAGGCCCCAGAGTTCCTGCAGGGCCACGCCGGGCAGGATGGCCATCAGGGGTTCGCCGCTGTAGTTGTTGATCGCGCGCTGGAGGGCGAAGGTGGCCACTCGGCTCTTGAGGCCGACCAGGGCGGCGGTGAGATCCTTGGGCGTGAGATCGCGCTGGCGCACCTCGGCGTCGCTCAGCGAGGGACCGGGCATGCCGCCGCGCCAGTCCAGGTGTAGGGCGGTCATGCCGGTGAGGGGGATATGCAGGGTGCGGTCGACCGGGGTGCCGGTGGGGGCCAGGATGCCGACCACGGTGAAGGGGTGGTCGCTGTGCTCGGTCAGGGCGATGGTGGCGACGCCATGGGCCAGCACGAGCTTGTCGCCCAGCCGATAGTGCAGCGCCTTGGCCACCTCGGCGCCCAGCACCACCTCGAAGACATCCGCGAAAGGCCGGCCCTGGGCCAGGCGCAGGGGCTGGTTGCGGCCATAGTGATAGTGGGCGAAGTAGTTGCCGTCGGTGCCCAGTACCCGGTAGCCGCGGTGGGAGTCGCCCAGGGACAGCGGGATGGTCCAGGCGACGCGCGGGTCGGCGGCGAGTTTCTCGTAGCTTTCCCAGCGGATGTTGTTGGTGGCGTTGCCGATGCGGAACACCGAATAGAGCAGCAGGTTGACCGCGCCGGAACGTGCGCCCACCACCAGGTCGGTGCCGGCGATGGTGCTGGCGAAGCTGGCCTTGGCCTCGGTGCGCAGGCGTTCGACGCCCAGCAGCAAGGCTACCGAGACGGCGATGGTGAAGACGGTGAGCAGGGCGGTGGCGCGGCGATTGCGCAAGCTGGCCCAGGCCAGTGTGAGGAGGGGCATCCTAGGTCTCCGGCCGGGCGGCGTTGAGCTGGGCCAGGGTCAGGTGGCGATCGAAGCGACCGGCCAGGCTGCGGTCGTGGCTGACGAACAGCAGGCCGGCCCCGGCGGCGGCACATTCGGCGAACAACAGGTCCAGGAAGGCGTCGCGGTGATCGGTGTCCAGCGCCGAGGTGGGCTCGTCGGCGATCACCAGTTCCGGCTGGCCGATCAGGGCGCGGGCGGCGGCGACGCGCTGCTGCTGGCCGATGGACAGTTCGCGGGCCGGCCGCTTGGGCAGACTGGGATCATTCAGGCCCAGGGTGTGCAGCAGGGTGAGCGCGGCGCTTTGGGGATCGCCGTGGCGCGCGCGGGCGCGTTCGCGGCGTAGGGCCGAGAACTGGCAGGGCAGCAGGACGTTGTCCAACACCGAGAGAAAGGGCAGCAGATTGAACTGCTGGAAGAGAAAGCCGCTGTGGTCGACGCGAAAGCGGTCGCGCCGGGCGGTGGCGAGTTGACCGAGATTCTGGCCGAGCAGTCGCACCTGGCCGCGGCTGGGGCGTTGCACCCCGCCGAGCAGGGCGAGCAGGGTGGTCTTGCCGCTGCCCGAAGGGCCTTCGAGGAACAGCGTCTCGCCCGGCGCCAGGCTGAAATGCCGGATGTCCAAGCACTCTGCCTGACCGGGCCAGGCGAAGCCGAGATCCTGGATCTCGACCAGGGAGGCGGTAGTCACGAGCGCCTTACCATTTCAGCTGCGGTTGCTTGGCCGTCAGTTCGGCACCTTTTTGGCCGCTGGCGAGGATGGCCTGGACTTCGACGCTGTGGCTGTTGGGGAAGCGGGCGAACCAGCCGGAGAGATCCAGGCTGTCGAGGGCGGCAGGCTTGCTGCAGGTAAAGCTCATGCTGGCGTCCACGTCCAGATGGCCGCTGGCCTTGGTGCCCTTGGCGAACAGCGGGCTCTCGGCGCTGGCCTTGGCCAGTTGGCAACCCGCAGCGGCTGGCAGCTTCACCAACGCCTGGGGTTGTGCCAGGGTCTGCTGGAGGGCGGCGACGGCGTCCTTTTCCGCCTGGCTGTGCGGCGCATGTTCGAAGCCCAGCAGGTCGACGGCCGGACTGCTCCACTGCAGCTCCAGGCCGGTGTCGGTCTGGGCCAGGTCGAGATGGGACTCGCCATGCACGTGGGCACCGAGGGCGCCATGTTCGTGCTCGTCGTGGTCATCCTGGGTGCCGTGGGCGAACACCGGTTGCACGATGAGGGTGGCCAGACAGAGAGACAGCAGAGGCAGGCGCATGGGTGGCTTCCAAAAAATGGTGAGGCGCTATGTTATGTTGTTGCTTTTCTGGGCTGCAACCTTGGTTTGGCGCCGGTCGATGGCTGTGGGAGCATGGGACTCTGCAAGACGAGGAGAACACCATGGTACGCATCCGCGGAACCATCGGCAGCCAGCCCGTGGATCTCACGGTCGAGCTGGAAGAGGCCGACTGGCAGCGCCTGGCCGCTGCGCTCCGGCCGACGGAAGCAGCAACGGTCGCCGCGGCTCCAACGAGTGCGCCCAAGTCGGGCGGCGATATGCTGTGGGATCAGGTGGTGAAGCTGCTCAGCTCTGCCGGGCGGCTCAGCGGGCCGGACATCCTCGTGGCCCTGGAGAAGCTGACCGGCAATCTGGGCGTGGCCAAGCAACTGCTGGTACGGCTGAGGCATAGCCCCCAGGTGCGCATGGAGCGGGTGGGGGAGGCGCAGTTCTATATCTGGCAGGGCTGAGGCTGTGGCTGAGACTGTGGCGGGGAAGTGGAAAACGCTGCGCGGTTTTCCACGCTACGGTTGATCCACAGGGTGGCCGGCGCGCGGACTGTGGATAAGGCTGCGTCTGGAACGACGCAGCCGTCATCACTGAGCGCTTAGTACAGGGCCTGATAGAGGCGGCGGCGATAGGTGGCGACCAAGGGGTGGTCGTTACCCAGTAGGTCGAAGACTTGCACCAGGGTCTTGCGCGGTAGGTCGTCGCCATAGCCGCGATTGCGGCGGAACAATTCCAAGAGACCATCCAGTGCCGGCTCGTATTGCTGGCGGGCGAGTTGCTGCACGGCCAGTTGGTAGGCGGCTTCGTCGTCGCCGGCATCGCGGGCCAGGCGGCTCTTGAGGTCGGCGACCTCGGGCAGGCTTTCGGCCTGGCGCAGGAAGGTCAACTGAGCACGCGCGCCGGCCAGGGCCTGTTTGTGTTCGTCGCCCTTGACCGCCTCCAGCACCGCCTGGGCGTCATCCAGTTCATTGCGCTCGGCCAGACAGCGGGCATAGAGGATCAGCGCCAGGGCGTTGCTGTTGTCCTGCTCCAGCAGGGCCTTGAGCAGCGCCTCGGCCTCGGCGAAACGACCCTCGGCGAACAGCGCCTGGGCGGCCTCCAGCGGATCTTCTTCGGCCGGCGGCAGGGCCTGGACATGGGGTTCGAGCAGGGCGCGAATGGCCGATTCAGGCTGGGCGCCGGCGAAGCCATCCACCGGCTGGCCGTCCTTGAACAGCACCACGGTGGGCAGGCTGCGGATGCCGAATCTCATCACCAGCTCTTGCTCGATGTCGCAATTGACCTTGGCGAGGTGCAGGGCGCCGCCGTAGGACTCGGTGATCTTGGCCAGCAGCGGCATCAGCACCTTGCAGGGCGCGCACCACTCGGCCCAGAAGTCCACCAGCACCGGGGTCGTGAAGGAGGCATCGATGACCTGTTGCTGGAAGTTATCGAGGGTGGCGTCGAAAATGTAGGGGACCTGGCTCATGGCGGACTCGGCAAACGAAAGATGCACTATAGGTGGGGGCGCCGGCCTTGGAAACAAGGTGACCCGGTTCAGCCCTGATAGAGCGCCACGCGGCGGAATTCGTCCGGCTCGGCGAGATCCGGCAGGGTGCAGGCCTGCAGTTCGGTGAGACGGGTGAAACCGGGGTGGTCGAGGTCGCGGACGCGCGAGTCGGCCAGCAGTACCCGCTCGGCACGCTGCTGCAAAAGCGCCAGCAAGGGGAGGTTGGCGCGGTCGTAGAGGACGTCGGCGGCGAGGATCAGCTCGAAGGGCTCGGTACTGGCGTTGAGGTCTTCTAGCGTCTCGACGTGCAGGTCGTTGGCGGCGGCATTGGCGCGGCAGGCCGCCAGGGCTAGGGGATCGAGGTCGCAGCAGACCACCCGCGCGGCACCTGCCTGCGCGGCGGCCAGACCGGCGATGCCCGAGCCGCTGCCGAAATCCAGTACCTGGCGTCCGGCGACTGCCTGGGGATGGGCCGCGATCCACTGGGCCAGGGCCAGGCCGCTGGCCCAGCAGAAGCACCAGTAGGGTGGCGCCTCTAGCAGTCGCTGGGTTTCCGAGGGGGAAAAGGCCCGGGTCATGTTGGTGGGGTCGATCAGCCATAGCGACAGGTCGCTGCTAGGCAGCGCCTGCAGCCTGAGGCGGGCGTCGCCGAGCAGTGCCGCCAGGGCAGCGGTAAGGCTGGCGGGCGGCGTCACGGGGTCTGGTTCAGCACCAGCTCGCCCAGGTTCTGGCTGGTCGGTCCGTCCAGGTTCACCGGCGGCAGGTAGCTGGCCAGTTGACCTGCCTGGATCAGGCGGGCGTGGAATTCCACCTTGAGGTCCGGGCGAGTGGGGAAGAGACCGGGATTGAAGGGCAGGCGAAAGGCCAGGGGCGCGCCCTTGCCGATCACCGTCTCGCTGGCCAGCAGCCGCTGTGGCAGGCCCTTGGCGTTGACTGCCAGCAGGGCGATCTCCACCTGGGCGCCAGCCGGGACCAGCCCTTGGCTATTGCGCAGCACGCCGGAGACTTCGCGCATATTGGCCGGCGTTGGCGCCTCGGCTACCGGGTTCGGAACCACGGCTGGGGCCGTCGGTTGTGCCGGCGGGGTGTCGGATGGGCTGGAGCAGGCCGCGAGCAGGGCGGTGAGCAGCAGCGGCAGGAGCAGGCGTGGGGGCATGGCAGGATTCCGTAGGTCGCGGCCGGCGCGGGCCGCACGGGAGGCTGGGGTGTCCGGGTGGGAGGCCAGCGGATATAGCGCGCTCTTATAGCCCAGCGGCCCCTGGCTGTCGATTCGTCCGGCACCCGGAGGTTCCCGCTCCGGGGTGATGGGTTACCATGACGGTTTTCCCTGCCAGCGATCGTCCTTCCCATGCATTGTCCCTTCTGCGGCGCCCACGACACCAAGGTCACGGATTCCCGGCTGGTTGCGGCCGGCGAGCAGGTGCGCCGGCGACGTGAATGTCTGGCCTGCCAGGAACGCTTCACCACCTTCGAGACCGCCGAGCTGGTGCTGCCGCGGCTGATCAAGCAGGACGGCACCCGTCAGCCCTTCGACGAGGACAAGTTGCGCGCCGGCATGCAGCGCGCCCTGGAGAAGCGACCGGTGAGCGTGGAGCGGCTGGAAGAGGCCATCGCCCTGATCAAGCACAAGTTGCGCGCCACCGGCGAGCGGGAGATCCGTTCGCGGGTGGTGGGCGAGTTGGTGATGGACGAGCTGCGCAAGCTGGATCAGGTGGCCTATATCCGTTTCGCCTCGGTCTATCGGCAATTCCAGGATCTGGCCGAATTCCGCGACGAGATCGAGCGGCTGGCCCAGGATCCGGGCAAGCAACCGGTATGAGCGGCCCGACTGCGGTAAACGACGAACAGTGGATGGCCCGCGCCCTGGCGCTGGCCGCGCTCGGCCGCTACAGCACGGCGCCCAATCCGCGGGTGGGTTGCGTCATCGTTCGTGATGGGCTGGTGGTGGGCGAGGGCTGGCATCGCCAGGCTGGCGGGCCCCATGCCGAGGTGCATGCCCTGCGCCAGGCGGGGGAGGCCGCGCGCGGCGCCACCGCCTATGTCACCCTGGAACCCTGCAGCCACCATGGCCGCACCCCGCCTTGTGCCGATGCCCTGGTAGCCGCCGGGGTGGCCGAAGTGGTGGCGGCCATGACCGATCCCAATCCGCTGGTGGCTGGGCGGGGCCTAGCGCGGCTTACCGCCGCCGGCATCGTCACCCGCGCCGGCGTGCTGGAACACGAGGCGCGAGCGCTCAATGCCGGCTTCATCCAGCGCATGCTGACCGGCCGACCCTTCGTGCGGGTCAAGCTGGCGCTGAGTCTGGATGGCCGTACCGCCATGGCCAATGGCGAAAGTCAGTGGATCACCGGACCGGCGGCGCGGCAGAGCGTGCAGCGGCTGCGCGCCGAAGCCGGGGTGGTGATCACCGGGGCCGACACCGTGCTGGCCGACGGTGCCCGGCTCACCGTGCGTCAAGCCGAGCTGGGCTTGAGCGGTGAGGCGTTGGAACTGGCCACCTTGCGTACGCCGCAGCGGCTGCTGGTGGACGGCCGTGGCCGGGTGCCGCTGCACGCGCCTTTTTTCCAGGCCGGCGCCGCGCGGGTCGCAGGCATAGCCGCAGACGACCCCGGCTATGCCGCGGCGGGTCACGACTACCTGGCACTGGCTGGGGCCAACTGTCAGGTCGATCTGGCGGCCTTGCTCAGCCGGCTGGGCAGCGAGCAGGTCAACGATGTCCTGGTTGAGGCCGGTCCGCGCCTCGCCGGTGCCTTCGCCCAGGCCGGACTGGTCGACGAATATCACCTGTTCCTGGCGCCCAAGTTTCTTGGTTCCAGCGCCCGGCCGTTATTGGACTGGTCGCTGGAGCACCTGGCCCAGGCACCGCAGCTGGAGATCCTCAGTGCCACGCCCGTAGGCGCGGATCTGCACCTCATCGCGCGGCCAGTACGCGACGCCTGAGGCCCCTGGCCTCCCGGCCGTGAACTGTGTTACAAAACCTGCGCTGCTCCTTGCGGGTGGCAAGTTCTCAGGGCGGGGTGCAATTCCCCACCGGCGGTAATGCCCGATCAGTCGGGACGAGCCCGCGAGCGCTCCTTCGTCCTCCGTGGCGGAGGAGGTCAGCAGACCCGGTTGGATTCCGGGGCCGACGGTCATAGTCCGGATGAGAGAGAACGGGATAGCCTCGCCTGGCTCGGGTGCAAGCCCCTGTCCGTCTGATTTTCCCTTCTGTCCGTACGCCCTGTTTTTTCACCGAAACAGGAGTTCGTCGATGTCTAGCTGCACTGCCTTTTCGGCTCCGCCTCCAGGAGGCCTGAGCTGATGTTCACCGGAATCATCGAAGCCCTCGGCGAGATCCGCGCCCTCACGCCCAAGGGTGGCGACGTGCGTCTCTACGTCGCCACCGGCAAGCTGGACCTTGTCGACGTCAAGCTCGGCGACAGCATCGCCGTCAATGGGGTCTGCCTCACCGCCGTGGAGCTGCCCGGCGACGGCTTCTGGGCCGACGTCAGTCGCGAAACCCTGAGCCTCACCAGCCTGGGCGCCCTCAAGCCCGGCAGCAAGGTCAACCTGGAAAAGGCGCTGATGCCCACCAGCCGGCTCGGTGGCCATCTGGTCAGCGGCCACGTGGATGGTTTGGGCGAAGTGGTCTCGCGCGCCGATAACGCCCGCGCCGTGCAGTTCCGCCTGCGCGCGCCGGCCGAGCTGGCCCGCTACATCGCCCTCAAGGGATCGATCACCGTGGATGGCGTCAGCCTGACGGTGAACGCGGTGGATGGCGCCGAATTCGAGCTGACCATCGTGCCCCATACCCTGAGCGAGACCATCATGGCCGACTACCGCCCCGGACGCCGGGTAAACCTGGAGGTGGACCTGCTGGCCCGCTACCTGGAGCGCCTGCTGCTGGGCGACAAGGCCGCCGAATCCGCCAAGGGCGGCGTCACCGAACATTTCCTCGCCGAACACGGCTATCTGCAGCGCTAAGGACAACACCGTGGCACTTTCCAGCATCGAAGACATCATCCAGGACATCCGCGCGGGCAAGATGGTCATCCTCATGGACGACGAGGACCGCGAGAACGAAGGCGACATCATCATCGCCTCCGAATGCGTCACCGCCGAGCACATCAACTTCATGGCCCGCCATGCCCGTGGCCTGATCTGCATGCCCATGAGCAAGGCGCTCTGCGAGCGTCTCAACCTGCCGATGATGGCCAGCCGCAACGCCTCCGGCTTCGGCACCAAGTTCACCGTTTCCATCGAGGCCGCCGAGGGCATCAGCACCGGCATCTCCGCCGCCGACCGCGCCCGTACCGTGCAGGCCGCCATCGCCAAGGACGCCAAGCCCGGCGACGTGGTCAGCCCCGGCCACATGTTCCCGCTGATGGCCCAGCCCGGTGGCGTGCTGGCCCGCGCCGGTCATACCGAGGCCGCCTGCGACCTGGCGCGCATGGCCGGCTTCGCCGAGAGCGGGGTGATCTGCGAGGTGATGAACGACGACGGCACCATGGCCCGTCGCGACGAACTCGAAGCCTTCGCCGAGCAGCACGGCCTCAAGGTTGGCACCATTGCCGACCTGATCCATTACCGCCTGCTCCATGAGCACACCGTCAAGCGTATCGACGAGCAGCCGCTGGAAACCGAACTCGGCTCCTTCAAGCTGGTGACCTATCGCGACGAGGTGGAAGGCGACGTCCACCTGGCGCTGATCCGTGGCGACCTGGCCAGCCAGGAGCTGCCGCTGGTACGGGTGCACAACATGGATCCGCTGCGCGACCTGCTGCAGGTGCACCAGCCGGGCCGCTGGAGTCTGCGCAGCGCCATGGAGCGCGTCGCCCGCGAAGGCGCCGGCGTGGTGCTGCTGCTTGGCCATTCGCTGGAAGGCGACGACCTGCTGGCGCACCTGCGCGAGCCGCTGCCGGCACCCAAGGCGCTGTCCACCTACAGCACCGTCGGTGCCGGTTCGCAGATCCTGCGCGACCTGGGCATTCGTCAGATGCGCCTGCTCAGCTCGCCGATGAAGTTCAACGCCATATCCGGCTTCGACCTGGAAGTAGTAGACTATCTGCCTCCTGAAGAATGACCCTTCCGCCTGGCGCGCCTGCCCAGGTGGTGTGGCGCGCTTCACCTGGATTTCCACGGACGGCCTGGCGATTGCCGGCCGTCCGGCTCTTTGACAACTGGACCCGCACATGAACATCAAGACCTTTGAAGGCACCTTCATCGCTCCCCAAGGCCGCTTCGCCCTGGTGGTCGGCCGCTTCAACAGCTTCGTCGTCGAGAGCCTGCTGCAGGGCGCCATCGACGCCCTGGTGCGTCACGGCATCAAGCCGGACGACCTGACCATCATCCGCGTCCCCGGCGCCTTCGAGATCCCGCTGGCCGTGCAGAAGATCGCCCAGCGCGACGAATTCGACGCCATCATCGCCCTCGGCGCGGTGATCCGTGGCGGTACCCCCCACTTCGAATACGTGGCCGGCGAGTGCACCAAGGGCCTGGCCCAGGTCTCCATGGAATTCGGCGTCCCGGTGTCCTTCGGCGTCCTGACCGTCGATTCCATCGAGCAGGCCATCGAGCGCTCCGGCACCAAGGCCGGCAACAAAGGCGCCGAAGCCGCGCTGTCCGCCCTGGAAATGGTCAGCCTGCTGGCGCAGTTGGAGGCCAAGTGAGCGGCGATCTGAACCAGCCCGCGGCCGGCAAGCCCGCGGGCAAGAAAGCCCCCACCGGCAAACTGGCGGCGCGTCGCGAAGCGCGCAGCCTGCTGGTCCAGGCCCTGTACCAGTGGCACATGGCGGGCCAGGCGATCAACGAGATCGAGGCGCAGTTTCGCGTCGATAATGATTTCGCCAAGGTCGACGGCGCCTACTTCCATGAAATCATCCATGGCGTACCGGCCAACAAGAGCGAGATCGACGGTCTGATCCTGCCCTGCCTGGATCGCGCCATGGACGAGGTCGACCCGGTCGAGCTGGCCGTGCTGCGGCTGTCCTGCTACGAGTTGCTCAAGCGCATCGACGTGCCCTATCGCGTGGTGATCAACGAGGGCATCGAGCTGGCGAAGATCTTCGGCGCCACCGACGGCCACAAGTTCGTCAATGGCGTGCTGGACAAGCTGGCGCCCACACTGCGTAGCGCCGAGTTGCGCGGCAAGCGCTGAGTCGCCTGCGCCGGCATGGGTGAATTCGAACTCATCCGCCGTTATTTCGCCGCGGCGCCCTGCGCCCGTGGCGGTCCCGGCGTGGCCCTGGGCATTGGTGACGACTGCGCCCTGCTGGCGCTCGCGCCCGGCGAACAACTGGCGGTCTCCACCGATACCCTGACCGCCGGGGTGCACTTTCCCGATCCCTGCCCGAATGCCTTCGGCCTCGGCCAGCGCGCCCTGGCGGTGAGCGCCAGCGACCTGGCCGCCATGGGCGCCGCCCCCCTGGGCTTCACCCTGGCGCTGACCCTGCCGAGCGTCGAGCCGGCTTGGCTGGAAGACCTGGCCAGGGGACTCGGCGCCATGGCCGAGCGGTGCGACCTGCGCCTAGTGGGCGGTGATACCACCCGCGGGCCGCTCTCTCTTACCCTCACGGTCTTTGGCCGGGTGCCGGTCGGTCAGGCCCTGCTGCGCAGCGGCGCCCGGCCGGGTGATCTGCTGTGCCTGGGTGGTGCGCCTGGCGAGGCGGGCGGGGCCTTGCCCTTCGTGCTGGGCCAGCGTGCTCCGACCGGATCTTCCAGTGAGCATCTGCTGGCGCGCTACTGGGCGCCACAGCCGCAATTCGGTCTCGGACTCTGGTTGCGTGGCCGGGCGACGGCGGCCCAGGATGTCTCCGATGGCCTGGTGGCCGACTGTGGCCACATCGCCACGGCGTCCGGGGTCCGGCTGGTGCTGGAGACGGCGCGCCTGCCGATCAGCTCCGCGCTGGCCGAACTCTTTCCCGCCGACGAGGTGCTGCGTCTGGCGTTGGGCGCTGGTGACGACTATCTACTGGTGTTCACCCTACCGCCGGAGCAGGCGCCGGCCCTGGCCGCCGCCTGGCCCGAGGCGCAGGTGATCGGTCGGGTCGAGGCAGGCTCGGGTGTGCAGGTCCGCGATGCCCAAGGCCAGCTCCTAACGGCGGTGCAGGCCGGTTTCCAACATTTCTAGCGCCCTGGCGCGGAGTCCTTTCCTTGAGCGAACAGCAAGCCCCCGCCCAGCCGGCCCCCCCTTCGGTCTGGCGCGATCCCTGGCACTTCCTGGCCTTCGGCCTGGGCTCCGGCACCCTGCCCAAGGCGCCCGGCACCTGGGGTTCGCTGATCGCCTTACCCTTCGTGCCGCTGTGGCAACTGCTCACTGGCTGGAGCTATCCGCTGCTGCTGGTGATCCTGACGCTGTTCGGCTGCTGGCTGTGCGGCAAGGTCGCCCGGGAGCTAGGCGTGCATGACCACGAAGGCATCGTCTGGGACGAGATGGTCGGCATCTGGATCACCTTCTGGCTGGTGCCACCGGGGTTGATCTGGCTGCTGGTGGGTTTCGTCGCCTTCCGCGTGCTAGACATCTGCAAGCCCTGGCCAATCCGCTGGCTGGATGTCAATGTCCGCGGCGGCGTCGGCATCATGGTCGACGATGTGCTGGCCGGCGTGATCGCCTGGCTGGTGGTTCAGGGATTACATCTCGGTTGGGGTCATCTCGTCGGCTGACGAGACACAGGCCCAAGGAGCAGGGCTTGAAAAGATTGGGGGCGTGCGGCCTCATGCTGGCCGTCGGCACCCTTGCCTGGGCGCAGCCCCAGGTCAGGGTGGTGGGCTTGTTCAATGGGGCGGCGGTGGTCAACGTCAACGGCCAGCGCAAGCTGCTCAAGGTCGGGCAACGGCTGGATGACGTCGAGGTGGTCAGCGCGGACGCCCAGCAAGCGGTACTGCGCATCGACGGTCGGACCCAGACCTTCACCCTCGACCGCGAATACAGCGACGGCTACAGCACCCCGCAGCGCCGGGAATTCAGCATCCCCCGCAGCAACAACGGCCATTACCAGGTCACCGCCTCGATCAATGGTCGACCGGTCGCGCTGCTGGTGGACACCGGCGCCACCAGCGTCGCCCTGAGCGGCGCCCAGGCCGATCAACTGGGGATCAGATACCGCGACGGCACCCCGGGCTGGGTGGAGACCGCCAGTGGCCATGCCCGCGCCTGGCGCACCACCCTCACCCAGGTCCGCCTGGGCGACGTCGAGGTGGTGGGCGTGGAGGCCATGGTGCTGGAGGGCAACTATCCGAGCCAGGGCCTGCTGGGCATGAGCTTCCTCAACCGGGTCGGTTGGCGCGAGGCTCAGGGTGTCCTCTACGTCCAGGCGCGCTGAGAGCCTGTTCATAATCTGCTGCGCGTCGGCCAAACCGCGTTGAAAATGGCCTGGGTCGCCAGCCCGGTCAGAATGCTCATTTACCACTCGTAAACTCGTTCGCGAGCCCGGTCCGCTTCCTCAGCCCTTTTCGTGGGGCCGCCTAGGCCTTGTTTGGCTCTAGCTCGCGAGATTTTAAACAGGCTCTAATAGATCGCGACGTGTCATCGTCATAACCCCTGGCGATGACGCCGGGGGCGGGGAAAAGGTTACAATGTACGTCTTTCCCCGCCAGGAGCCCGCAGGTGTCCGTCGTCTTTGTCGCCGCCTCCCAACTGCCCACCCCCTTCGGCCTGTTCACCATGCACGGTTTCCTCGACGAGACCGATGGCAAGGAACACGTCGCCCTGACCTTCGGTGACGTGGCCGATGGCGAACCGGTCCTAGGACGGCTGCATTCCGAGTGTCTGACCGGCGACGCCCTGTTCAGCCTGAGATGCGACTGTGGCTTCCAGCTGGAAGCGGCGCTGCGTGCCATCGCCGAAGCCGGGCGTGGCGTGTTGCTGTATCTGCGTCAGGAAGGGCGCGGCATCGGCCTGCTCAACAAGATCCGCGCCTATGAACTGCAGGATGCCGGTGCCGATACCGTGGAAGCCAACGAGCGCCTGGGTTTCGGTGCCGACCAGCGCACCTACGCCCTGTGCAAGCCGATGCTCGACCACCTCGGCGTGACCGCGCTGCGGCTGATGACCAACAATCCGCGCAAGGTCAAGGCGCTCGAGGCCCTGGGCATCCCGGTGGCCGAGCGGGTGCCGCTGCAGGAAGGTCTCAATCCACATAACCGCCGCTATCTACTGACCAAGGCCGGCAAGCTCGGCCACATGCTCGGCAATCTGCATCAGAACGAAGAGACCGCCGAGTCCTGATCAACCGGCCGTGCGCGCCGGCTCCAGGCGCTGTGCGGCCTCTTGCAGTTCCAGTACCTGCTGATCCACGTTGCGGCTGGCGCCGAGGGTGGCCTGGGCCAGCTCGGCGCTACGCCTGGCCTGGTCCAGACTGGCCTCGGTGCGGACCTGCAACTGGTTGCCACTGGCGTCCAGTGCTGCCAGGGTGTGGCTGATGTGGGTCAGGTGCTCCTGCAGGGCACCGACATCGCGGTCGATGGCGCCGAGCGCTTGCTGGGCCTGGTCCGAGCGACTGCGCGAGGTCTGGGCGTCTTCCTTGCAGCGTTGCATGGCGGCCACCGCTTGCTCCGACAGCGCGCGGATCTGGTCGAGAATGCTGGCGATCTCTCGGGTCGAGTCCGCTGAGTGATTGGCCAGGCGCCGCACCTCGTCGGCCACCACGGCGAAACCACGTCCCTGATCGCCAGCGCGAGCCGCTTCGATGGCGGCGTTGAGCGCCAGCAGGTTGGTCTGCTCGGCGATGCCGCGAATGGTATCGGTGACATGGCGTACCGCGTGGGTCTGCTCGTTCAGCGCGCCTATGGTGCCGGCGGAGGCGCCTATGGTGCCATCGAGGGTCTCCAGATCCCGCGCGACCTGGCTCACCAGCAGGTTGCCGTGGTCGCTGCCACTGCGGGCGCGAACCGACAGGCCACTGCTGTCGCGCACATGGATGGCCATCTCCTGGCTGCCCTGGAGCATCGCCTGCATGGCCTGGGCGTTGGCCTCGGCCGCCTGGCGCTGTTGTTCGGCTTCCTGGCTGGCGTGCTGGGCGCCGCGCTGGAGGCCTTCGGCATCCGTGCTCAGGGCGCGGGTGACCTGCTTGACGGTCTGCAGCGAGGTATCGAGGCGATCGACGAAGCTGTTGATCCAGACGGCCAACTCACCGGTCTCGTCGGCGCGAAAGCCCTGGCGATCCAGCCGCTGGTCGAGACTGGCGCCGCACTCGGCGATGTCGAGAAAGAAATCGCCCAGGCGTTGCAGACGTCGGGTGCAGGGTCCGACCACCAGGCCGGCGTACAGGGCCAATGCCAGGGCGGCGCTGCCCAGGCCGAAGGCCTCTTGCCAGGCCGGTTGCCAGAGGCTCAGGGCCGCCTGCAGACCCCAGGCACCACCGGCCAGCAGCAAGGCGCCGAGCAGCAGGTGCTGAGTCAGGCTGCCGCCGCGATAGGCTTCTTCCAGATCCGCTTCGCAGAGCAGCCCCCAGGTATCCGGCGAGCCGGGTAACTGCAGGGTGAGGCCGGCACCGATCACCGGGATGTGGCGGTAGTCGGAATAGCCCGGATAGGCGACGAACAGATTGCGCCCCTTGCGAATGGTCTCGCGCACCCCGGGGTGCAGTTCCTTGGTCGCCGGCGCGGTGAATTTCAGCTCGAATTCGGTGTGCTCGCGTACCCGTACCGTACCGAAGGGGGTAGCGACGCCCTGCTTGAGGTTGTCGCCGGCGGTGAAGGTGGTGTCCTCGAAGCGTGAGCGCGACAGCGCGGTGCCGGGCGCTATGCTGGGATCGGCGACCGCCTTGACCATGAACAGGTAGTTGTCGCCGGAATCCGGAAAGACATGCCCGGCCTCGCGCTGGATGAGATCGCTGAGGACGTCGTTGGGCAGGCGCAGGCAGAGGCAACCCAGCGGCTTGCCGGCCTGGCGCAGCGGCTGGTGGAACATCAGGGTGACGGCGTCGTGGAAGGCCGAGGTGGTCGGGCCCAGGGCGAGGGTGACCGGATCGCGATAGGGGCCTTGCAGGAAGGGGGCTTGCAGACCACGGGTCAGGGCGGCGGCCTCGTGGCGGCTACCCTGGCGCTGGCGCGCCGTGGACGCGAGGATCAGGCCCTGGGTATCTACCACGAAAAGCTCTGAGGCATCGGCGAGATGGAGCAGCGCTTCGTCCAGGCTGCGCGGGTCCAGCTGGGGCCAGCCGATTTCCAGCACCCTGGCGATGCGTTCCAGCTGCTGCCAGTGCCGCTGGGTCCAGGTCAATAACAGGTCACGACGGGTACTGGCCAGACCTGCGAAGGTCTTTTCCAGGCGCGCCTGGCGGCCGCCGTTGCGCAAGCAGGCCCAACTGCGGGCCACTTTGCCATTGCGACCCAGCCAGGGCAGCCAGCGGCGCTCTCGACCGCTCAGATCCATATCGCTCATCACACCTATCCTTGCTGCCAAGATGATTCAGGTCATCGGCCAGCATGGGTCGGGCTTTAATCCCGTGCTAGAGCGGTTTGACGAGGCGTCGGCACCGCCGGATCAGCGGTGCGCCAGGTCAGCCGGAGGCGCCACCGGCCAGGCGCGGCGAGGCTGCGGCTTGGGCGGCTTCCAGGGTCGCCAGGCGTCCGCGCACCGCGCGTTCGATCCCGGCCACATCCAGGCCGCACTCGGCGAGCATCTCGGTGGGCTTGGCGTGTTCGATGTAGCTGTCCGGCAGACCCAGGTTGAGCACCGGCAGGACCAGGGCGTTAGCCTGCAGGAATTCGTTGACCGCACTGCCGGCGCCGCCCATGACGCTGTTCTCCTCGACGGTGACCAGCAGGTCGTGATCGGCGGCGAACTGGCGGATCAGCGTCTCGTCCAGGGGTTTGACGAATCTCATGTCGGCGACGCTGGCGTCCAGGCGCTCGGCGACCTGTAGGGCTTCGGCCAATTGCACGCCGAAGACCAGGAAGCCGACCTTGGTGCCGCTCTTCAGGCCGCTGCGGCGGCGTACCACGCCCTGGCCGATGGGCAGGGGCTCCAGGCCCGCATCGAGAGCGGCATTGGGGCCGTTGCCACGCGGGTAGCGCACCGCGGCCGGACCCCGGTGGCGATAGCCGGTGGTCAGCAGGCGGCGCAGCTCGTTCTCGTCGCTGGGCGCCATGATCACCATGCCGGGGATGCAGCGCAGATAAGCCAGATCGAAGCTGCCGGCGTGGGTCGGGCCGTCTTCACCCACCAGACCGGCGCGATCGATGGCGAAGAGCACGTCGAGGTTCTGCACCGCCACGTCATGGATCAACTGGTCGTAGGCACGCTGCAGGAAGGTGGAATAGATGGCCACCACCGGTTTCATGCCGTCGCAGGCTAGGCCCGCGGCCAGGGTCACCGCGTGCTGCTCGGCGATGGCCACGTCGAAGTAGCGCTCGGGATAGCGCTCGGCGAAGCGGATCAGGTCGGAGCCTTCCTTCATCGCCGGGGTGATGCCCACCAACTTGGGATCGGCAGCGGCCATGTCGCACAGCCAGTCGCCGAAGATGTTGGAGTACTTGGGTGCACCGGGGCGCTTTGGCTTGGCGTCCAACGGTTCCAGCTTGGTGATGGCGTGGTAGCCGATGGGGTCGGCTTCGGCGATGGACAGGCCCTTGCCCTTGCGAGTGATCACATGGAGGAATTGCGGACCCTTGGCGTCGCGCAGGTTGCTCAGGGTGGTGACCAGGGTTGGCAGGTCGTGGCCGTCGATGGGGCCAATGTAGTTCCAGCCCAGTTCCTCGAAGAGGGTGCCGGGTACCAGCATGCCCTTGGCGGCTTCTTCGGTGCGGCGGGCGATTTCCCAGGCACCGGGCAGCTTGGAGAGCGCCTTCTTGCCGTTCTCGCGCAGGTGCTGGTAGGTGCGGCTGGAAAGCAGCCGCGCCAGGTAGTTGGACAGGCCACCGACATTGCGCGAGATGGACATGTCGTTGTCGTTGAGCACCACCAGCATGTTGGCGCCGGTGTCCGAGGCGTGATTGAGCGCCTCGAAGGCCATGCCGGCGGTCAGGGCGCCGTCGCCGATCACCGCGACCGACTTGCGCTCGATGCCCTGCAACTGGGCGGCGATGGCCATGCCCAGGGCGGCGCCGATGGAGGTGCTGGAGTGGCCGACGCCAAAGGTGTCGTACTCGCTCTCGCTGCGCCGCGGGAAGGCGGCCAGGCCGTCCTTCTGGCGCAGGCTGGCCATGCCCTCGCGGCGCCCGGTGAGGATCTTGTGCGGATAGGCCTGGTGGCCGACGTCCCATACCAGTCGGTCTTCCGGGGTGTTGAAGACGTAGTGCAGGGCCACGGTCAGCTCGATGACGCCCAGGCCGGCGCCGAAATGACCGCCGGTCTGGCCTACGGTCCACAGGAGAAAGGCGCGCAGTTCGTCGGCGACGGCTTCCAGCTCGGCGTCACCGAGCTGGCGCAGCTGGACCGGCGAGTCGATGCGGTCGAGCAGGGGCGTCGCGGGACGCTGGCGGGGAATCTCGTGAAACGTCTTGGGCATCTGGCTGATCACTTTGCGCAGAGAATTCGGCAGTTTACCCGATGCCCGCGTGGCATCCCAACAGCGGGCAGGGCGTCTTGTCATGCCCCTGTGACAACGGACTAGGCGGCAAATGCGGCCCGGGTCACGAGTTTTTCCGCGTGCTGTCGTTCAACTGCGCCGCTCGACGATGTAGCGGGCCAAGGCCCGCAGGGGCGCCGCGCGCTCGCCGAGGTGGTGGATGGCGGCCAGGGCCATGTCGCGTAGCTCCAGCGCATAGGCCTTGGCGGGCTCAAGGCCGAGTAGCGCCGGGTAGGTGGGTTTGTCGCGGGCGAGGTCGGCGCCCTGGCGCTTGCCCAGGGTAGCGGTATCGCTCTCGATGTCGAGCACGTCGTCCCACACCTGGAAGGCCAGGCCGATGGCCTGGGCGTAGCGGGCCAGGGCGTCCTGATCGGCCAGGCTGGCAGCTTCGCTGGCAAGGGCGCCGAGCTGCACGCTGGCGGCGATCAGGGCGCCGGTCTTGTGCAGGTGCATGGTTTCCAGCGCCGGCTGGTCGATGCGGCGGCCGACCGATTCCAGATCGATGGCCTGGCCGCCGACCATGCCCGCCGGACCGCTGGCACGGGCCAGCACCGCGACCATCTCCAGCCGCACCGCGGCGTCCTGGGGCGCCGCCAGCAGGGTCTCGAAGGCCAGCGTCTGCAGGCCATCACCGGCGAGGATGGCGCAGGCTTCATCGTAGGCCTTGTGGGTGGTGGGGCGGCCGCGGCGCAGGTCGTCGTCGTCCATGGCTGGCAGGTCGTCATGGACCAGGGAATAGGCGTGGATCAGCTCCACCGCGCAGGCGGCCTGATCGGCACGGGCCGGATCGCCGCCCAGGGCTTCGCAGGCGGCGTAGACCAGCAATGGGCGTACCCGCTTGCCGCCGCCCATGACGCTGTAGGCCATGGCCGCATAGAGCCGGGCGAGTTCGGCGCGCGGGGCGGTGAAGAGCGGGGCGAGGGCGGTGTCGACGCGGGTCTGGCAGCGTTGCTGGTAGGCCTCGATCATGCGTCGTCCCCGGCCGGGGCGAAGGGCGCGGCGCTGAGTTCGCCATCCTTTTCCAGCAGGATCTGTACCTTCTGCTCGGCCTGGGCCAGGGCGCCCTGGCATTCGCGGGTCAGGCGGATGCCCTGTTCGAAGGCGCCGAGGGAGTCCTCCAGGGACAGCTCGCCGCTTTCCAGGCGTTCCACCAGGGTCTGCAATTCGGCCAGGGATTGTTCGAAGTCGGGAGCTTTCTTGCGGGCCATAGTGATTCTCGGCAGACGCGATCGGGTCGCGGGAAGGTAGCAACAGGTCAGCCATTGTGCCACAGCCATCGGCACCGCTTGACGCCGTGCCCGGCCAGGCCCTAGGGTAGCGGTCATGAAAACGCGCAGCCCCCAACGCCCCAGCATTATTACCGCCATTACCTGATGGCGGGACCGCGTTAGCTGCGCACCCAAACCCGCCCAAGAGGCGGGTTTGTACTTTCTGACTCCTGGGCCCGATGCGAAGACCAGGAGAGCTCCATGTCTACCGTTGCGCTGTGTGCCCGAATCCAGAGAGCAGATGCCCTCATCAATAGTCGCGATTTCGCGGCGCTGGCCGACTTCTATACCGAGGATGCCCTATTGGTGCTCAAGCCAGGGCTCCAAGTGAGTGGCCGTATGGCTATCATCGGTGCCTTCGAGCGCATCGCCGCGCATTTCGGCGATGACTTGCAGGTGCGGCAATCCTCTTTTCAGGTTCTGGCCACGGGTGACACGGCATTAGTCCTCGCGCGTTTGGCGCTGGGATCGGAAGACCAGCCCGTGGCGCGGCGTCAGGCTACCTATGTCTTTCGACGGGAAGCTGATGACCAATGGCGTTGTGCGGTAGATAACTCCTATGGGACTGGGCTGTTGGACGCCCAGCTGGAGGTCGCGCCATGACCTCTCAGGAACCCGCCACCGATCTCTTGCAGCGCTATGCCCGCAAGATCCTCGAAGCTCCTGTCTACGACGTAGCCATCGAAACGCCCCTGCAACCGGCGCGGGCGCTGTCCGAGCGACTGGGCTGCCAGGTGCTGCTCAAGCGCGAAGACCTGCAGCCGGTGTTCTCCTTCAAGATCCGTGGCGCCTACACCAAGCTGGCCAGCCTTTCGACCGAGGAAAAGGCTCGCGGGGTGATCGCCGCCAGCGCCGGCAACCATGCCCAGGGCCTGGCCCTGGCTGCCCGTGAGCTGGGTGTGCGGGCGATCATCGTGATGCCGCGGACCACGCCCGAGCTCAAGGTCATCGGCGTGCAATCGCGTGGCGGCGAGGTGGTGCTGCACGGCGACGCCTTTCCCGAGGCCCTGGCCGAGGCGCTGCGCCTGGCCGACGAGCAGGGCTACACCTTCGTCCCGCCCTACGACGACCCGGACGTCATCGCCGGCCAGGGCACCGTGGCCATGGAGATCCTGCGCCAGCACCCCGGTCGTCTGGACGCCATCTTCGTCCCGGTCGGTGGTGGCGGTCTGATCGCCGGTATCGCGGCCTACGTGAAATACCTGCGCCCGGAGATCAAGGTCATCGGCGTCGAGCCGGACGATTCCAATTGCCTGCAACAGGCCATGGCCGCGGATGAGCGGGTGGTGCTGCCGCGGGTAGGGCTATTCGCCGATGGCGTGGCCGTGGCCCAGATCGGCCATCACACCTTCGAGATCTGCCGGCGCTATGTCGACGAGGTGATCACCGTCAGCAGCGACGAGATCTGCGCGGCGATCAAGGACATCTACGACGACACCCGCTCCATCACCGAACCGGCCGGTGCCCTGGGCGTGGCCGGGATCAAGAAATATGCGGAGCGTGTGGGCTCCAGCGGCCAGGTGCTGGTGGCCATCGATTCGGGTGCCAACGTCAACTTTGACCGGCTGCGCCACGTGGCCGAGCGCGCCGAATTGGGCGAGCAGCGCGAAGCCATCATCGCCGTGACCATCCCCGAGCGACCCGGTAGCTTCCGCGCCTTCTGCGAAGCCCTGGGCCGGCGGCAGATCACCGAGTTCAACTACCGCTATCACACCGGTGAGAAGGCCCACATCTTCGTCGGCGTCCAGACCCATCCCCAGCGCGATCCGCGCGAGGCTTTGCTGCAGGGGCTGCGCGACCAGGGTTTCCCGGTGCTGGACCTGACCGACAACGAACTGGCCAAGCTGCACATCCGCCACACCGTGGGTGGCCATGCAGCGCGGGTGGATCAGGAGCAGGTGTTCCGCTTCGAATTCCCCGAGCGGCCCGGAGCGCTGTTCGACTTTCTCGAACGGCTGGGCGGGCGTTGGAACATCAGCATGTTCCATTACCGCAATCACGGCGCGGCGGATGGCCGGGTGTTCGCGGCGCTGGAGGCCAATGACGCCGAGCGCGAAGAGCTGCTGGCGACGCTGGATGCCATCGGCTATCGCTATTGGGACGAGACGGAGAATCCGGCGTATCGGTTGTTCATCGCCTGACGAGGTCGAGTCGGTCTGGCTAACCGTGCTCGGCGGCGGTAGGAAGTTTCCACTCACGCTCGAGCCGCTTTCGTCGCTAATCCCCCTGCGGACGCTGACCTGGGCGAGCCGCTCTAGCTAAAGGTGCTGCGGCCGTCGCTACCAGGTATGGAGCCTTCGCGACTGGGGCGGAGTGCAGTCGACACTTGTAGGAGGATCGCGCAAAAAACAGGATGTAGTCGTGAAACTGGAAAAACGCAGTATCGAGTTCGTGCCCCACGCCGAGCGTTATGGCACCCCCAAGCGCCTGTTCACCATCTGGTTCAGCTCCAACTTTCAAATCACGGCGCTGATGGTGGGAACCTTGGGTATCTCCGCGGGCCTGGGCTTTGGCTGGACCCTGTTGGGCCTGCTGGTCGGCAATCTGATCGGCACCATTTTCATGGCGGCGCACTCGGCTCAGGGGCCGCATCTGGGCGTGCCGCAAATGATCCAGAGTCGGGCGCAGTTCGGCGTCTGTGGCGCGGCGCTGCCGCTGCTGGTCATGGTGGTTGCGGCAGTGCTGTTCCTGGCCGCCAGCGGCGTGCTCATGCGTGACGCGCTCAAGGCGCTGATACCCATGAGCGACGATCACGCCATCATCCTGGTGGGGGTGCTGACCTTCGTCATAGGCTTCGTCGGCTATGAACTGATTCACCGACTCGGGGCCTGGATGAGTCTGTTGTCCACCCTGGTGTTCTCGGCTGCCTTGCTGCTGATCCTGCTGCGGCACCACGAGTTGGCGGGCGCCGTCAGCGCCAGTGCCGGGTTTTCCTGGCTGGCTTTCAATCTGGTCGTGGCTCAGTCGGCGTCCTGGACCCTGGGGTATGGCCCCTATGTCGCCGACTACTCACGCTACCTTCCCGCCACCGTCAGTACCCGCAACACCTTCCTGATGACCTACTGCGGCTGTGCCCTGGGCTCTTTCGCGATGATGGCGCTGGGCGCGCTGCTGGCGGTACAGATCCCCTCGGCGCTCGGGCAGGACCCCGCCACCGTGATCGCCGGGCTGTTCGGTCCCTGGGCGCCGTTGATCCTGGGCGTGATCGTACTGGGCGTCATTCAATACAACGTGCTCTGTCTGTACAGCGCCTATATGTCGTCCGTGACGATCTTCGGTGCCTTTGGCGCGCTCCATCAGGTGACGCCCTGGGCCAAGGCCGGCGTGATGGCGGTATTGACCCTCGCGGCGACCCTGATCGCCATCGTGACGCAGTATCGCTTCGACGTGTTCTTCGCGGACATCCTGATCGGCCAGTTGTATCTGCTGATTCCCTGGAGTGCGATCAATCTGGTCGACTATTACTTCATCTGCCACGGCCACTACGAGGTGAACGAGCTGTATGACGCCAAGGGCCGCTACGGTCGCTTCAACCGGCGCACTCTTAGCGTCTATGCCGTGTCGATCATCGGCACCGTGCCCTTCATGAAGCTGTCCTTCTACACCGGTTTCGTCGCCAACTGGTTGAACGCCGACATCAGCTGGATGGTGGGATTGGCGCTGGCGGGCCTGCTGTATTACCTGGTCAACAGTCCCGCCCCTAGCCCCGCAGCCACCGTCGGCCACTCGACAGCGAGTGATCGGCGGTCGTCTTGATTCAGTACCTGAAGTAGCGGGCGTGCCGGGCACGCTCCGCCTCAATCCGCGTCATAGCGCGCACTGAAGGCCCGCACGAAGGCATTGCGCAGGATATTGAAGAACGCCTGCAGCGGGCTGATGCTCTGATTCTTCACGCTGCCGGAGAGATCCACCCGGGTGGCGAATTGGTCGCGCCGCTGGTTCTTGAGCAGCGTCTGGGCGGTGCCGACCACCGCCTCCCAGGCGCTTTCCAGGGCGTTCTTGTTGCGGCTCTCGACGTCCTGCCGCCAGTCGAAGATGTCGACGTTCTGCATCAGCGGCTTCACGTAGCCACTGAGTTGTCCGTCCACCGCCTTGGCTTCCACCACCACGTCACCGGTGCCGGCGCGGAAATCGAATTTGCCGTAGGCGCGGGCGAAGTCATTGAGCTTGGGCAGATCGATGTCGGTCACTCGCAGGCGGAAATCGAAGTCGGTGAAGTTCTTGAAAGGATCGAAGTGGGCGCTGGCCTCCAGCGGCGCGCTGCCGAGGATGGCGGCCTTGCCCTCGAAGTGGGCGATGCGTTCGCCCTGGGCATCGGCGGCGTTGGTCAGGTTGTAGAGGCTGGCGTTGACGGCGGTGGCCGCCAGATTCACCGGGGGCGTGGAGGTGAAGTTGCGGAAGGTCACTCGACCGTCCACCACCCGCACCTCGTCGAGGGTGATGGAGATGAGCTTGTCCACCTGGGCTTGCCAGTCGGTGCCCTCACCGGTCTGCGACTGCTCCTTGCGCGCACCGCCGTCGACGAAGTTGAGTTCGGGGTGCTCGAAGCGGATGCGACCGACGATGGCGTGATCCCGCCACAGCGAACGCCAACTCACCGCGATATCGATGCCCGGCGCCTTGAGGAAGGGCACCGGCACCTTGCCGTTGACCTTGACGATCTCCAGTCCCTCTAGGCGATAGGCGCCGCGCCACCAGGCCAGGTCCACATCGGCGATCTGGCCACGATAGTCGCCCATGTCCGCTAGTTTCTCGTTGAGGTAGTGGCGGATCAGCAGGGGCGCGGCCAGGTGCAGGCAGAGCAGCGCGACCAACAAGCCGAGCAACAGATAGGCAGGGAGGCGCAGTCGCTGAGACATGACAGGCGGACCGTGGGCATTTCCTTTCTCGACCGCGGGAAGTCGAGCGAGGTTCGTCGGCGCCTGGCCTTACGTTGGGCCGCGTTTCGCCGCATAGTAGCGGGGTATGCGGCTTTTATGACGTCAATCAGTTCATGGCCATCGATCTGCAGGCGCTCTATCCCAAGCTCATCCAGCTGATGCCCGATGCGCTCTTCGTCGTCGATCCGACCGATCACATCGTGTTCGTGAGCGATGCCTGCGAGGCTCTGCTGGGCTATCGTCCCGACGAAATGATAGGGACATTGATCACCCACTACATGCATCCCGACGATCTGGCGGCCACGCGGGCGTCCATCGAGCGGGTCATGAATGGCCAGCCGCATCGAGATTTCCGCAACAGATACGTGCACAAGGATGGCCACGCCGTGTACATCCTCTGGTCGGCCTTCTGGTCCGCCGAAGTGGGCGCGCGTATCGGCGTGGCGCGTGACGTGACGGCGCTGGCCGAGGCCGAAGCGCAATTGCGGTTCCTCGCCCATCACGATCCCCTGACGCGGGTGAGCAATCGGGCCCTGTTCAATGAGCGGCTGGACGCGGCGTTGCGCAACGCCCGGCGGTATCAGCACCCGTTCGCGCTGGTCTTCTTGGACGTGAACGACTTCAAGGGGATCAACGACCGCCATGGGCACGCGGCGGGTGATCGGGTGCTCTGCGAGATCGCGCGGCGGCTGCGGGGGAGCCTTCGCGAGACGGATACGGTGGCGCGCCTGGGCGGCGACGAATTCGTCTTGCTGCTGACCGGGCTCCAGTCGCCGGATGACCTGGACCCCAAACTCGCCCAGTTGCGGGCGCTGCTGGCCCAGCCGTTGGAGGGGGCGGAGTGGTCGTTCGCCATGCCGTCCTGCAGCTTCGGCGTGGCCTGCTATCCCCGCGATGGCCTGAACGCCGCGGCCTTGCTCAAGCATGCCGATGGGGCGATGTATCACATGAAGCACGCGCCTGGCGTGCAACGCGATCCACCGGAAGCGGCGTGCCATGAGAGGCTGCCCGGTTAGATCGTGGAGGGGCTGTCCGCCACCGCCGTGTCCTCACTCAACACCTCGGCAGCCAAGCTAAGCGTGGTTGCCGCCGCCCTCAGCTGGGCAGGTACTCCGCACTCCAGCTCTCGCTGATCGCGCCTGTTTTCAGCAAGCGGCCGATCTGTTCGGCGGGGCAGGCGTTTTTTTATGGCTAGCTCGATGGAGTGGCGGTTGGCACCAGCCGGAGTCAAACGGCGCTTCCGCCCTGGTCACTCTTGGGTGCCGCGCCACTGTTGCACGGCGTCTGACGGAAAGCTTTGACTTTCGAGACGGTCGGTCTAAATACTGGGGCCATGACCGTCCTCAGCTCACCCCCTCGCCGTGGCCGCCCTCCCAAGGTGGCGCGCACTCATCCCGATACCCGCGAAGCCTTGCTTCGCGTCGGCATGGCGATCTTCACCGAACAGGGCTTTGCGGCGACGGGTATCGACGCCGTGCTCAAGCAGGTCCAGGTTCCCAAAGGCTCGTTCTATCACTACTTCGCGAGCAAGGAAGCCTTTGGTCAGGAGGTCCTGCAGGGCTACGCCACCTATTTCGCCAAGAAGCTCGATCTGTGGTTTCTGGCGAGTGACGTCCCTCCGCTCGAGCGGCTGTGGAATTTCGTCCAGGACGCCAAGGCGGGCATGACGAAGCATGGCTTCCGCCGCGGTTGTCTGGTGGGCAACCTCGGTCAGGAGATCCTGGTGCTCCCGGAGAGTTTTCGCACCCAACTGGAGGCCATCCTGCTGGATTGGCAGGCGCGCCTGACGCTGTGCCTGAGGGCGGCCGTGCAGGACGGGACGCTACCTGCGGACACCGACTGTGACACCCAGGCGGCCTTTTTCTGGATCGGCTGGGAGGGGGCGGTGCTCCGCGCGCGACTGGCGCAAAACGTCGCGCCGCTGGACATCTTCACCGCCGGCTACCTGGCCGGAATCACACGATGATTTCTTTTGGTTCATTTTTAGACGATCGGTCTAAATAGGAGGCTCCATGTTCAAAGCCCTGCTCATCGAGAAGCACGACGAGGCGCCTCGCGTCGGCATCACCGAACTGGCCGAAACGCAGTTGCCGGAAGGCGACGTGACGGTTCGCGTCCTCTACAGCACCCTCAACTACAAGGATGCACTGGCCATCACGGGGCGCGGCCCGGTCGTTCGTCAGTTCCCCATGGTCCCCGGGATCGATTTCGCCGGCGTGGTCGAGGCGAGCTCGCATCCCCAGTACCAACCCGGCGACCGGGTCTTGCTCAATGGCTGGGGCGTGGGCGAGAACCACTGGGGTGGCCTGGCGGAGCAGGCGAGGGTGAAGGGCGAATGGCTGATTCCCCTCCCGCCTGCGCTGTCGGAGTTCCAGGCAATGGCCGTGGGGACGGCCGGCTACACCGCGATGCTGTGCTTGATGGCCTTGGAGCGTCACGGACTCACCCCGCAAAGCGGCAAGGTGCTGGTCACCGGGGCCACGGGCGGGGTGGGGAGCTTCGCCATTTCCCTGCTGGCCCGCCGCGGTTACTCGGTGATCGCCGTCACCGGCAAGCAACAGGAAGAGGAATACCTCAAGCGCCTGGGCGCCGAGTCCGTGATGGATCGGGCAGAACTCAGCGCGCCGGGTCGACCGCTCGGCAAGGAGCGCTGGGCGGCGGCCATCGATTCCGTCGGTAGCCATACCCTGGCCAACGTCTGCGCGGGAACCGCCGCCGAGGGTGCGGTCGCCGCCTGTGGCCTGGCGCAGGGAATGGACCTGCCCATGACGGTCGCGCCCTTCATCTTGCGCGGAGTGAGCCTGCTCGGCGTCAACAGCGTGACCCAACCCTATGAGCGGCGGGTGGAAGCCTGGCGGCGACTGGGTGAAGAACTCGACAGCGACCTGTTGCTCGCGATCAGTCGAGAGATCTCCCTGCAGGACGCCGTGTCCGTCTCTGAGGATCTGTTGAACGGGAAGGTCCGTGGACGAGTGGTGGTCAACGTTAATGGTTAAGCGAGTAAGGGGTTTCCAGGAGCGAGTGGTTTTTTGCCGAGGTCAGTCGCTGGGATGAATCGTGGCAATACGTTGACGAGGCACCGGCCGTCTTGAGAGGCGCGAGCCGGATGGTGCTTACGAGGGGCGCCTTCTGGCTTTGGCGATCAGCAATCTTGGTCGGGCGCCACGCTTGCCAGCTCAACATCCCGAGCAAGCTTATTAGCGCTCATTGAGCCCTTGTTCCTTTAATAGCTCGCCAATAATGGGGACGGGAGTCATAAGGTGCTGACGCATCATCTCGCTCGCGCGTACGGCGTCGCGGGCGAGGATAACCTCGACCAGAGCGCTGTGTTCCTGGCGCTTCAAAGCCAACGCCTCATCGGAAAACACCGTCTGCGTCAGCCAGAGATGGCGATAACGCTCGGCCTGGTCGAACAGATAGCTACGTGCTTGTAGCAACTGTTTGGACCCGCAGCCTGTGGCAATCGCCGTATGGAAAGCCTTGTGCCGTTCGTCCCACAGGTTGAGTCGCTGCTCGGGCGTTTTCACATCGACCACTTTGGCAAGTGTATGGGCACTGGCTAGCACGGCCGCTTCCCAGGCGTCGTCACCACGGGCGATAGCCAGTGTAACGATCATCGCCTCCAGGTGAGCTCGGGCGTCGTAGATGTCGTTCAGCTCAGCTACCGACATGGAGGCGACGCGATAGCCCTTCTGGCTAATCGCCACCACCAGTCGCTCGGCAACCAGCTGCGACAAAGCTTCCCGTAACGGTCCGACGCCGAGCTCGTAGCGCTCCTTGAGCGTACTCATCAGCAGCTTTTCACCTGGCTTGAAGAGGCCTCGAATGATGTCTTGCTTCAACCAAGCGTAGCCACTGAGGGAAGAGTTCTGTCGAGGGTTGAGCGCTTCCAAATGTCTGCTCCTGAAGGTCCATCGACGGATGATAGCAAAGCCTCATGTTCATCCTTAATGATCGATGGAAATAGTAAATTTATACAAAAACAAAAAATGTAGACATTTTTTCATTGTGGCGATAATTTGGCCTTGCCGACGGGAAAAGGGCCCTGACCCAACGGCATCCCCCTTCTCTTTGCTATCAGGACAAGACCATGAACGCCTTCACTCCGATCGAAGACCTTGTGATGCCGATGCCACTGGAAACCCGCGGCTACACCCTCGCCGCCTCGGCACAGTCGCCCCGGCTGCTGGAGTTGACCTTCGCCAAGGAAACCGTGACTGCCTTCGTAGAGGCAGTCGCGCAGTGGCCAGTACAGGCCCTGGAATACAAGTCCTTCCTACGCTTTCGCGTAGGCGAGATCCTGGATGACCTCTGCGCCGGTACCCTGCGTCCAGTACTGCTGAATACGCTGCTCAGTCGGTACAGCGGCGGCATGCTGATCAAGCCGCTGGGCCTGGATGACGTCGCCCAAGCAGATGACATGGTCAAGTTCGCGACCGCCTGCGCCCATCTGGTAGGCCGCTCCAACTACGACGCCATGAGCGGCCAGTTCTATGCCCGCTTCGCCGTGGTGAACACAGACAATTCCGACAGCTACCTGCGGCAACCGCACCGGGTGATGGAGCTGCACAACGACGGCACCTTCGTCGATCAGATCACTGACTATGTGCTGATGATGAAAATCGATGAGCGCAACATGGAGGGTGGCAACTCGCTGCTGCTGCACCTGGATGATTGGGAGCAGTGCGAGGAATTCTTTCAGCATCCCATGGCGCGTCGCGTCATGCGCTGGACCGCCCCGCCGAGCAAGAAGGTGACCGAAGATGTCTTTCACTCGGTATTCGACACCGATGCAGAGGGTCGGCCTACCCTGCGCTACATCGATCAGTTCGTCCAACCGGCCAATTTCGAGGAAGGCATCTGGCTGAATGCGCTGTCGGAATCCCTGGAAGGTAGCGAGCGCAAGCTGTCCATACCAGTACCGGTCGGCAGCCTGCTGCTGATCAACAATCTCTTCTGGCTGCACGGTCGGGATCGCTTTACCCCGCACGAGGGCCT
>NZ_SULM01000021.1 GCF_005250615.1 Pseudomonas rhizoryzae
TACGTCACTGGCGCGGTCGCGGTCGACGAGCTGCGCGGCTGGCTGCGCGAAGCACTGCCGGACTTCATGGTGCCGGCGCAGTTGCTGGTGCTGGCGGCCATGCCGCTGTCGGCCAACGGCAAGCTGGATCGCAAGGCCCTGCCGGAGCCTGATCCGAGCCAGAGTCTCAGGCCCTATCGGGCCCCGGCCAGCGCCGCGGAGCGCACCCTGGCACCGCTCTGGCAGCGGCTGCTGGGCGTCGAGCGGGTTGGCCTGGACGACAACTTCTTCGAACTGGGGGGAGATTCCATCCTGTCCCTGCAACTGGTCAACCAGGCCCGCCAGGCCGGACTGGAAATCGCGCCGCGTCAGGTCTTCGAACTGCCGACACTCGCCGCCCTGGCCGCGGCCGCCACCTTGCCGCAAGAGACTCCGGCGGCCGCGCCGGCCCAGCGCTTCGCCTTGTTGACGGAGCCGCTGCCGGCGGACCTGGACGCGGCCGCCCTGGACGATGCCTATCCGCTGTCGCCCATGCAGCGCGGCATGCTGTTCCATGTCCTCGACGAACCGACGGCGGGGCTCTATGTCAACCAGCTCAGCGTCTGCGTCCAGGGCCTCGACAACGCCCGCTTCGCCGCCGCCTGGCAGGCCGTGGTGGCGCGCCACGCGGTCCTGCGCACGGCCTTCGTCTGGGAAGGTCTGCGCGATCCCCTCCAGGTGGTCCGCCGCCAGGCGCGGTTGGCGCTGCGCGAGATCGATGGTCGTCGCCACGCCCCGGACCTGGCCGCCCTCGCCGCCGAAGACCGCGGCCGGCCGTTCGACCTGGGCCGGCCGCCGCTGCAGCGCCTGACCCTGGTGCGCCTGGACGAGGACCGCCAGCAACTGATCTGGACCAGCCATCACCTGCTGCTGGATGGCTGGAGCGCCGCCCGCCTGATCAGCGAGGTACTCCAGGCCTATGCCGGCGAGGCCTTGCCGGAGGTGACCGGCCGCTATGCCGACTACCTGGCCTGGCTGGCGCGCCAGGATGCGGCCGCCGCCCAGGCCTTCTGGCAGCAGCGCCTGGCCGGTACCACGCCGACCCTGCTGGCCGAGAGCCTGCCGCGACCGCTCGGCGGCACGGGCCACGGCTTGACCTTCACCCGCCTGGACGCCCAGGCGACCCAGGCGCTGCAACGCTTCGCCCGGGCCGAGCGCATCACCCTCAACACCCTGATCCAGGGCGCCTGGCTGCTGCTGTTGCGACGCTACACCGGCCGCTCCCGGGTGATCTTCGGCAGCACCGTGGCCGGCCGTCCGGCCGAGCTGCCGGGCCTGGAAGAGGTGCTCGGCCTGTTCATCAATACCCTGCCGGTGGCCCAGGTGGTGGACGAAAACCGCCGCGTGGGCGACTGGCTGCGCGAGCTGCAGCAGGAGAACGCCCGCCTGCGCGACTTCGAACACAGCCCGCTGTACGACATCCAGCGCTGGGCCGGGCAGGGGGGACAGGCCCTGTTCGATAGCATCATCGTGTTCGAGAACTACCCGGTGGACGTGGCCCTGCGCCAGCGCACCGGGGCCGGGTTAGGCTTCGGCCCCCTGCAGGTCAAGGATGAGACCAGCGTGCCCATGGACCTGGCCGTACGCCTGGGTGAGACCCTGGAGATCGAATACCAGTACCTGCGCAGCCATTTCGCCGCGGCGGCGGTGGAGCGCATCCGTGCCAATCTGGAGCACCTGCTGTTCGCCCTGGCCACGGCGGCCGAGCGCCCCCTGGGCGAGATCGAAGCCCTTGGCGCCGGCGAGCAGGCCGCCTTGGCGCGGCTGCAAGGCGAGCCCTGGCGCGACTCGGCGACCAGCCTGGCGCCCCAGGCGATCCTGGCCCAGGCGCGCCGCCGGCCGGCGGTGCCGGTACTGGGCGATCCCGAGCGACGCCTGAGCTGGGGCGAGCTGGACGAGCGCAGCGGCCGGCTGGCGAGCTGGTTGCAGGGGCAGGGCGTCGGTGCGGAATCCCGGGTGGCGGTGGCGTTGCGCCGAGGCGTCGATTGGCCGGTGGCGCTGCTGGCCATCTGGCGTGCCGGCGGTGCCTATGTGCCGTTGGACGCCAGCTACCCGGCCGAACGCCTGAGCTATCAGCTGGAAGACGCCGGCGCCGCGCTGTTGCTGACCGAAAGCACCCTGGTCGAGCGCCTGCCGGAGGTGGCCGGTACGCCGCGCGTCTGCCTCGACCTCCTGGACCTGGCGACCTGCTCGCCGTGCCCGGTGGCGCCGCAACTGAGTCCCGAGCACCTGGCCTACGTCATCTATACCTCCGGTTCCACCGGCCGGCCCAAGGGGGTGGCCGTGGCCCATGGTGCCCTGGCCATGCATGGCCGCGCCATCGGCCAGCGCTATGCCCTCGACGAACGTACCCATGAGCTGCTGTTCATGTCCTTCGCCTTCGATGGGGCTCACGAGCGTTGGATCGCCCCGCTGATGCACGGCGGTCGGCTGTTCATCCGTGGCGAAGAGCTGTGGACGCCCGAACGCACCCTCGAGGTACTGGCCGAGGAAGCGATCGACGTGGCCGCCTTCCCGCCGGTCTACCTGCAGCAACTGGTGGCGCGGGTAGCCCGCAGCGGCAATCCGCCGCCCATGCGCATCTACTGCTTCGGCGGCGAGGCGGTGCCCGAGGCCAGCTTCCGCGAGGCGCAGCGGGTGCTCGGTGCCGCGCACCTGGTCAACGGCTATGGACCCACCGAAACCGTGGTCACGCCGCTGTTGTGGAAAGCCGCGCCAGACGACGCCTGCGGGGCGGCCTATGCCCCCATCGGTCAGGCGGTGGGCGAACGCCGGCTGTACATCCTCGACGAAGCCCTGGAGCCGGTGCCCCTGGGCGTGGCCGGGGAGCTCTACATCGGCGGCCGCGGCCTGGCCCGGGGCTACCTGGGCCGCCCGGCAGCCACCGCCGAGCGCTTCGTCGCCGATCCCTTCACCCCGGGCGGGCGTCTCTATCGCACCGGCGACCTGGTGCGGGGCCGGGAGGACGGGCTGATCGACTACGTCGGCCGCCTGGACCACCAGGTGAAGATCCGCGGCTTCCGGGTCGAGCTGGGCGAGATCGAAGCCTGCCTGCTGGAGCACCCGCAGGTACAAGAGGCGGTGGTGGACGCCCGCGCCGGTCTTTCCAGTCGGCAACTGATGGGCTATGTGGTGGGCGAGGTGGACCTCGGCGCGCTCAAGGGTTGGTTGCGCGAGCGCTTGCCCGAGCACCTGGTGCCGGCGCAATTGGTGACGCTCGAACGCCTGCCGCTGACCCCCGGCGGCAAGGTCGACCGGCGTGCGTTGCCGGAGCCCGAACGGGTCCAGGACGCCTACCAGGCCCCACGCAACGAGCTCGAACGGCAGTTGGCCGCGCTCTGGCAGGAGGTACTGCAGGTGGAACGCGTGGGCATCACCGATAACTTCTTCGAACTGGGCGGCGACTCCATTCTCAGTCTGCAACTGGTGTCACGCATTCGCGAGACCCTCGGCGAGCGGCTGCCGCTGCGCCTGCGCGATCTGCTGCAGCAACAGACCATCGCCGGCCTGCTGGCGCGGCAGCCCGAGCAGACCCAGGCGGCGCGTGCCGACCTGAGCCCTGAAGGTGTCGACTTCGGTCTGCTACCGATCCAGCAGTGGCTGTTCGAGCACAATCGCGCCGAGCCGGACCACTACAACCAGGCGGTCCTGCTGGCCTGTCGCGAGCCATTGCGGGCGGACTGCCTGGAGCAGGCGCTGCGCCTGTTGCTCGAACGCCATGCCAGCCTGCGCCTGGCGTTCCGCGAACGCGCCAATGGCCAGTGGGTGCAACGTGAGCGCAGCATGACCGAATTGGCCCCGACCATCGTCGAGGAACCGCTGGTCTGGCAGCGTCAGGCCGCCGACGAAGACGCTGCCGTGGCCATCGCCAACCAGGCGCAGCGCAGCCTCGATCTGGCCAGCGGGCGCCTGCTGCGCGCCGTACTGATCGACGCCGCTGACCGTGAGCAGCGGCTATTACTGGTCATCCACCACCTGGGGGTGGACGGGGTGTCCTGGCGCATCCTGTTGGACGAGCTGCAACGCCTCTACCTGGGCCTGGCCCGCGGCGAGACGCCGCGGCTGCCGGCGCCCAGCAGCAGCTATCGGGACTGGGTGCAGGCCCTGGGCGGCCAGGCCCAAGGGGCCGAGCTGACGGCGGAATTGCCCTACTGGCTCGCTCAACTCGCCGGCGAGGCGGGCGAGCCACCGCGGGACAATCCCCGAGGTCGCGCCAGCGTGGCCGAGGCGGAGACTGTCAGCCTGGAATTGTCCGCCGAGCAGACCCAGGCGCTGCTCAAGCGCGCACCCCAGGCCCATGGCACCCAGATCAACGACCTGCTGCTCGCCGCCCTGAGTCGCGTGCTGTGCCGCTGGCTGGACCGCGAATCGGTGCTGATCGCCCTGGAGGGCCATGGCCGCGAAGACCTGTTCGGCGACCTGGATCTGTCGCGTACCCTGGGTTGGTTCACCTCGCTGTTCCCGGTACGCCTGACCCCGGGGGCGGGCGGCCTGGCGACGGCCATTCCGGCGATCCGCGACCAACTCGCCGCCATCCCCAACCGTGGCCTGGGCTTCGGCGTGCTGCGCTACCTCGGCGCGCCCGAGGTGCAGGCGCAACTGCGCGACCAGCCCCAGGCCCGCATCACCTTCAACTACCTCGGCCAGTTCGACCAGAGCTTCGCCAGCGACGCCCCGTTCCGGCCCCTGGCCGAGCGTGCCGGAGACGTCTACAGCCCCCAGGCGCCGCTCGGCAACTGGCTCGAGATCGTCGGCCAGGTGTATGGCGGACGCCTGCGCCTGCGCTGTCTGTACAGCCGCCGCATGTTCCGCCACAGCACCGTGGAGCGCCTGATGCAGGCCTATCGCGAGGAGCTGCTGGCGGTGCTGGAGCACTGCCTGGCGCCAACGGCGACCAGGGTCGCCCAGGAGCTGCCGGCTTGAACCCCTTCATCCGTTCTGGGAGTTATCCGCGATGAACCTTCACCCTGACCTGGAAGCCTTTCTCGACCTGGTCGACCAGGGCCGCGCGGCGGGCCGACCGCCGTTGCACGCTCTGACCATCGATGCGGCCCGCGAAACCTTCCGCGAGGCCTCCCGGGGACTCGATCCGGCCGCTCCCGTGCTGGCCCATGAGCCCCTGAGCCTGCCGACGCGTGATGGCGCCACGCTGCCCGCGCGTCTCTACCTGCCCCGGGCCCTGCGCCCGGCACCCGCCATCCTGTATTTCCATGGCGGCGGCTACTGCGTGGGCGATCTGGAGACCCACGATGCCCTCTGCCGGCGCCTGGCGGTGGCCGTCGACGGCGCCGTGCTGGCGGTCGGCTATCGCCGCGCTCCCGAGCATCCCTTCCCGGGACCGGTGGACGACGCCCTGGATGCCTGGGACTGGTTGGTCGCCAAGGCCACCGACCTCGGCCTCGATCCGCAGCGCCTGGTGGTCGCTGGCGACAGCGCCGGGGCGGCCCTGGCCAGCCTGGTCGCCAGCACGACCGCCCGCCGTGGTGGTCCAGCGCCGCGTGCCCAGGTGCTCTGCTATCCCACCGCCGACGCCCTCGGCGACTACGAGTCACGCGTGCTCTTCGCCGACGGCTACCTGCTGGAGAGCGCTACCCTGGACTGGTTCTACGACCTGTACCTGCCAGACCGCGAACGTCGCTCAGATCCGCGCTGCTCGCCGCTGCGCGGATCGGTTCCGGACGGCCTGGCACCGGCGCTGGTGCTCCTGGCGCAGTTCGACCCGCTGCTGGACGAGGGCCGCGCCTACGTCGACCACCTGCTGGCGGCTGGGACCCCCGTCGACTGGGCGGTCTGCCCCGGCCTCACACATGACTTCCTGCGCTTGGCTAGTCTGGTACCGGACGTGGCCGAGCACTATGCGCGGATCGGTACCTTCCTGGCGGCGCGCGCGGGCTTCTGATCCCGGCGCATCAGCCAGAGGAAGTAGGGACAGCCGATGAAGGCGGCCAGCAGGCCAGCCGAGACCGGCCAGGGATAGGCCAGGTTGCGGCCGAGCCAATCGGCCACCAGCATCAGCCCGGCGCCGGCCAGGGCGCTCAGGGCCAGTTGCGGGCGGGCGCGATGGATGCCCAACTGGCGTGCCAGGTGGGGCGCGATCAGCCCGACGAAGCTCAGCGGCCCCACCACCAGGGTGGCGGTGGCCGTGAGCAGGGCGGCGCACAGCACCAGGGCCAGACGCGCCGCGCCCAGGCGCAGCCCCAGCGCCGCGGCCGCCGGCGCGCCGAGCGCGAGCAGGTCCAGGGGGCGCCCCAGGGCCAGCGCCAGCACCAGGCCCAGCAGCATGACCCCGTTGGCGAGCAGGGCGCGGGGGCCATCCACCGCATAGGTCGAGCCGGTCATCCAGCCGAGCAGTTGGGTTACCCGGGGGTCGCCACTGGCCAGCAGCAGGGTACCCAGGGCGCCCAGCAGGGTGGTCAGGCAGACGCCGGTCAGCAGCATGCGCTCGCTGCCGTAGCCATCGCGGCGCCCCATGGCCAACAGCGCACCCAGAGCGAGCAGCGCCCCGAGCAGGGCCGCCGGCAGTAGGTAGGGCTGGGGCGTGGCCACCAGCAGGAACAGCAGCATCACCGCCAGGGCGGCCCCGGAACTCACCCCGAGCACCTCCGGGCTGGCCATGGGGTTGCCGGTGAGACGCTGCACCAGGGCGCCGGCCACCGCCAGCATGGCTCCGGCGGCCAGGGCACCGGCCACCCGCGGCAGGCGCCAGTGCAGCACTACCTGGCTGCTGTCGCCGAGGCTCCAGCCCTGCGGCGTGCGGCCCAACAGCAGAGCCGGTATCAGCAACACGGCCAGCACCAGCAGGCCACCCCACAGCAAGGGTGCGACGCGCCGTGCCGCCCGAGCCGGTGGCGGCGGTACCGGCCGGAGGCGCGCAGCGCGCGGCTGGCGCCCCAGCAGCCAGAGCAGCAGCGGCACGCTCAGCACCGAAGTCAGCAGGCCGGCGGGGACCTCGCCGGCCAGCGCCGAGAGTTCGCGCGCGCCCTGGTCCACCAGCCATAGCAGCGCCGCGCCGAACAGTGGCGCCCAGAGCAGCCGCTGGGGCAGGCGGCGGGCTCCGCTGAGGCGGGCGATGGCCGGAGCGGCCAGGCCGATGAAGCCGATCGGGCCGACGCTGCCGACCACGCAGGCGCTGAGGGCCACCGCGATGGCCAGGGCCAGAACCCGGGTGCGCGCCAGATTCACTCCCAGGCTGGCGGCGCTCTCGTCGGCCAGGCCGAGGGTCGCCAGGGGCCGGGTCAGGAGCGCTGCCAACAGCGCCAGACCGAGCAGGCGCGGCAGCAGATAGGTGACGCCGCCCCAGCCATTCTGGCTCAGGGAGCCGGCCTGCCAGAGAAACAGATCGCTTAGGTAGTCATGGTTGAACAGGATCAGCAGCGAGTTGAGCGCACCGCAATAGAGACTGATCACCATGCCGGCGAGAATGAAGTTCATGGGCACCAGAGTGCGTTGCCAGGCGATGGCGAACAGCAGCAGGGTGGCGAGGGCGCCGCCGGCCAGGGCCACGCCCTCCAGGCCGTGGGCAAGCAGGCTTGGAGCCCAGATCAGGCACAGCGACAGGGCCAGGTTGGCCCCCGCCGAGACGCCCAGGGTGCCAGGTTCGGCCAGTGGATTGCGCAGCACTTGCTGGAACAGCGCCCCGGCCAGGCCCAGGGCGGCGCCGGCTAGCCAGGCCATGACCACCCGCGGGGCGAAGCTGTCGCGCAGCAGCACCGCCTGCAGGCTGGCGGCGGGGTCGCTGCCGCTGACACTCGGCCACAACGGCAGGAGCCCCTTGGCCGTGAGCAACGCCGCCAGGGCCAGAAGCAGCGCGAACAGCGGCCAGGGTGAAGAGCGCCGGGGTTCAGACATGCCCGCCCTCTTCGAGATGGCTGGTCAGCTGCTCGGCGAGGAACAGCGCCGAGGCCACGCCGCCATAGGGAAAGAAGCGTGGCAACGTCAGCACGCGACCGGCGCGCACCGCGGGCAGCGCCTGCCACAGCGTCCCTTCCTGGCGCAGGCGTTGCAGTTCGGCCAGGCGGGTTGGCAACTCCACGCACACCAGCAGGGCGTCGGGCGCCTCGGCCAGCCGCTCGATACCGACCAGGGTCACGCCCATGGCGTTGCTGCGGCCCTGCCAGCCGTTGCGCAGGCCCAGGCGGTCGAGCACCGATTGGATCAGGCTGCCACGCCCATAGAGGGTGGCGTGGCGGCCGTCGGCGTTGACCAAGGCCACCTGCACGGCGGGCCGTGGGCGACTGGCCAGACGCGCGGCCAGCTCGCTCAGGCGCCGGTCGACCCCGGCGAGATAGGCTTGGGCCGTGCGGACCCGGTCGAGGCGGGTACCCAGGGCCAGCAGCAGAGCGCTGGCCCGCGCATAGGGGTCGGCAGAGGGATAGAGGTCGACGATCTCGGTAGGGGCGATGCTGTGTAGCGCCCGGTCCACCACCGGCGCCAGCGGGTCGGTGAGGATCAGGCTCGGCTGCAGGCGCTGCAGCAATTCCAGGTTGGGCTCCCAGAAGGGCCCGATGTCCTGTACCTGCGGCGGCAGCGCGAAGGTCGGCATGCGCCGCCGGTAGTAACCGGTGTCCGAGCCGGCGAGGGGCGTTACGCCCAGCGCCAGCAGGGTCTCCAGCGCCGCCCAGTTGATGGCGACGATACCGGAGCTCTGGGCGTTGGCGGCGAGCAGGGGCGGCAGCCTGGTGAGCAACGCGCCCCCGAGTAACGCTTGGAGCAACTGACGACGAGCAAAAGCCATGGACGCTAGGTTCTCGCAGCAGACGATGAAGCCCCATAAGGGGCTTCGAGGTGAGGCGGCTGTGGATTGCCGATCAAGGCTTACCAGCTGTATTTGACCGAGCCGAGCAAGGTGCGGGTCTCGCCGGGATAACAGCTAGTCGTACCATCGCAGGTGCCCACATAGTGTTTATTCCCCAGGTTTTGCCCGTTGAGCGAGACGGTAACGTTGCGGTTGATGGGATAGCTCACGCCCGCATCGAACAGGGTATGGGGGTCGATCTTGTAGACATTGGCGTTGTCGCCATAGAAAGACCCGACGTACCGCAGGCCGCCACCTAGGCTCAAACCGCGTAGAGCGCCGTCGCGGAAGGTGTAGTTGAGCCATCCGGACGCCATGTGTTTGGGGACGTTGGCAAACTCGTTGCCCTCGTCGCCGTTATTGCTTTTGGTGATGTCGGTGTCCGTGTAGGTGTAGGAGGCTAGCAGATCCCAGTTGGCGTTCAGACGCGCCTTCGCCTCGGCCTCGATACCCTTGGAACGCACTTCACCAGTGGCCTCGCTGAAGCCGGTTGGAACACCGTTCACCAAAAGGTTGGTCAGGACGTTGGTCTTGGTGATATCGAAGGCGGCCAGGGTCAGCAGCAGGCCATCGTTGGGCTGGTACTTGAGGCCCGCTTCCCACTGATGCGCCTTGCTCGGATCGAAGGTGGCGCCACGGATATCGGTCCCGCTGTTGGGGACGAAGGATTCGGCATAGCTGACATAGGGCGCCAGGCCGAAATCGGTGAGGTAGGTCAGGCCGACCCGACCGGTGAAGTCCTGATCCTTCGCCAGGGCATCGCGACTGGTCAGATGGTTGGCTGTACTGGTGCGTACCTCGTCGTAGCGACCGCCGACGGTCATGATCCAGTGATCATCCAGATGGATCTGATCCTGGAGGTAGTAGCCGATCTGGTCTTGGGTTTGGTTTTGATCGACCGCCAAGGCATTTGGCCGGCCAATGTTGAGGCCATAGACGGGATTGGCCGGATTGAGCAGCAGTGGCAGCAGGGTGCCGAGGTAGGGCGTGGTCAGCGGCGTCTGATAGCGCTTAACGTCGGATTCAGTGCGGGCATAGTCGATCCCCGTCAGCAAGGTGTGCTGGAGGCTTGCGGTAGCGAAGTCGAACTGCAGCTGGTTGTCTACGGTGAGCGCATTGAGGTGCTCGTCGAAGCGACGGGGTTGGCGGACGACGTAGTTGGCCAGGGGGCCATTGACCAAGGCTGAGGTCTGGGCTGCTGGCAATCTAAGCAGCGGTGCCACGCCGGCCACGGTACCCTGGGGGAGCAGATTGTTGAGGACGAAGTCCACCTGGCCATAGCGCAGGTTTTGGCGGAATTCGACGTTGTCGTTGAAGCGATGGCGGAAGCGGTAACCCAGGGTGAACTGGCGCTGGTACGAATGGTTGAACGAATGATCGCCAAGCAGCACGTCTTCGTCGACGTGCTGGTAATAGGGCGTGTAGGCGGACACGGTGCCGCCATTGTCGTCCTTCAGGAAGTCCGCGAGTACGGTCAGACTGGTATCGTCATCTGGCGCCCAGGTAAAGGAGGGCGCGATGTAGAAGCGATCGTCGGGTACCTCGTGACCATCGGAGTACTCGAATTGGGTATCGCTTTTCCGCACGAGGCCCACCACGCGATAGAGCAGGGTGCCGTCGTCAGTCAGCCGATCACCGATATCGAAGCGTGCCTGGGTGCGATCATGGCTACCGTAGCCCAGCTCCACCTCATGGACGCCCGCGGCCGTCGGCAGCTTGCTTACCCGGTTGATGATGCCGCCAGCATCGCCCAGACCGAACAGGCTGGAGGACGGGCCGCGCACCACCTCTATGCTATCCAATCCGTAGGGCTCACTGCGGAAAAAGCTGTAGCTGTTGTTCAGCTGACGCAGGCCGTCGCGATAGTCGCTCGTGCTCTGGGCGTTGAAGCCGCGGATGTAGAGCCAATCGTAACCCTTGGGATCGACACCATAGGTCTCAGTCTTTACACCGGGTACGTAGCGCAGCGCCTGGGTCACGCTTTGGACGTTCTGGACATCCATCTGCTGCCGGGTGATCACGGAGATGGACTGAGGCGTTTCCAGCAGCGGTGCGCCGGTCTTGCTGCCGGCCTGACTGCTATTGGCGACAAAGCCCTCGGGCTCGTCCTGGGTCGTGGTGGCGATGGTGGTGGCGGGCAGGGCAGTGGTGTCGCCTGCCGCGCTGGCGCTTGCGCGGGCAAGCAGCGTGACGCGATCACCTTCGAGTTCGTAGCGGATCCCCGTGCCGCCCAGCAGGCGGTCCAGGGCCTGGCGAGGCGTCAGATCGCCCCGGACCGCCGGTGCGCGCAGACCACGGATCTGGGCGGCATCGAAGAGCACCTGCACGTTCGCCTGGCGTCCTAGGTCGGTCAGCGCTTGCGCAAGGGGCTGAGGCCGAATATCGAGCTGGACCGCCCAAGCATTGCCACTCAGGGCACCTAGGGTGGCCAGGGCGATGGTCATGGCGAGCCGATGGGGACGGGGGAGGTGAGGTGTAAAGCCCATGTGGCGAGTGCTCCTTGCAAAACGGCAATCGTTAATGTGAATTATTCGTCTTATAAGACGCATCACGCCGGAAAAACCGGAAGAAAATTTTTAGGAAACCTGCGCGGTAGAGCGTACTCAGTCGGACAGGCTGGGCTCGACAGGCGCCTTGACCGTCTGGGAGACGATGCGGCCCTGCTCCAGATGCAGGACCCGATCAGCCGCATCGAAGTAGCGGTCATCGTGGGAAATGACCACGATGGTTTTGCCGAGGCGCTGGAATTCGGGGAGCAGCTCTCGGTAAAAAATGCGCCGGAAGGCGGGGTCTTGGTCGGCCGCCCATTCGTCGAACACCAGGACCGGACGCCCTTCGAGCCAGGCCTGTAGTAGGGCTAGGCGCTTGCGCTGGCCGGTGGAAAGATCGGTGGTGGAAAAGCGTTGCTCGCGGATATCCACCTTGTGCCCGATCTCCAGGCGCGCCAAGTAGCTCAAGGCTTGCTCGGGAAGGGTCGCGGAATCCTGGAGCACGTCATCGAACAGGTAATAATCGGTGAATACCGTGGTAAACAGCTGGCGGTAGGCATCGCGATTCGCTGCGGTAACCGCTATCCCATCGTGCAGCAACTCGCCCTCGCGGGCCTCGTACAGGCCCAGCAGCACCTTGATCAAGGTGGTCTTACCGCAGCCGTTCTCGCCGGCGATGAAGAGGATCTCGCCTTGGCGAAGATGCAGGTCGATAGGGCCCAGCGCAAAGCCCGAACTCTGGTCGGCGGTGGGATAGCGGTAGGCCAGGCCGCGTAGTTCGATGCCTTGGCGTAGGTCTGCGGGCGGCGCGTCGACGGCGTGGAGCGGGAGCGACGGTTCCGGCGTGGAGAAGTCTGCGGACAACTCCGCGATGCGACCGAAGGCTACCTGGGCTCGACTGACGATAGGCAGATTACCGATCAGACTTTCCAGCGGTCCTTTCATGTACAGCAGCACCAGGATGAAGCCGCTCAAGGTGCCTTTGTCGGTGCTCGGCCAGAGCGACTCGTAGGTCAGGGCGACACCGATGACGATGAAAAAGAGCGTCGAGCCAAAGCCTTTGGCAATGACAAACAGGTTGATGGCGCTGAGCTGGATGGAGCAAATCCTGTCTGCGGTCCCCTTGAGTCGACCATCGTAGTGGCGCTCCCGCCGCTGACGGTTGATGCGTAGTTCCTTGGCGCCCTCCATCAGTGCCTGGTAGTGCTTCTGCAACTCGTCTTCCTGCTCGCGTGCGGCGAAGAAGCCGCGGATGCCGCGGCTCCGCGCGAAGTATTGGATGGCGCTGCCGATGATGATGGCCACGGCAGTGACCAGGAACATGCTCCACGACAGGAAGGCCATGTACAGCAGGCAGCTGAGCGAGATGGTGAAGGACACCGCCAAAGGCGCGAAGGCGAAGGCGAAGTCGCTGATGGTATCCACGTCGTGCGTAAGTACCGGGATCAACCGATGGCTCCGATAGCGTTCCAGCTGGTCCATCGGCGCGCTGATGATCTTGCGGCCCAGCTCCTTGCGGAGCCTGGCGATGACATGCTGGCCCACGTAGTTGGTGCCGATGTCAGAAAGGATGGAGCCGACCAGCGCGAGCAGGCAGAAACCGCCAAAGGCGAGCAGCAGGGTGCTTGGCACCATGCCCTCGGCATGCAGGCTGCGATTGATGGTGGCCAGCAGCGCGGTAATGCTCAAGCCACCGAGGATGCCCAGCAGGACGGACAGGAGGAGGATCGGCCAGAACGGCCGCAGCAGCCCCAGGAGTTCGACGAGGGCCGTGGAGGGTTTTGCGCGCATGAAGAATTCCTGTAGTGACGGACCAGGAGGAACCTGGTTCAACGGACGGCTCAGGAGGTGACGAATGGCGCGCGCGAAAAATTAACGGAGTCGCGAGGCGTGGTGGCATGCGCTGGCTGAGCCATCACAAGGTCTTGTAGCGGCTCGCGACGAGCACGCTACCATCCGCCTGGGTGGTCACCTCTACCGGCAGTATTTTCGGTAACTGGTACAGCAGGCGTTCCAGCGATCCTATGGCGTAGATACCCCCCGGACGCATGGCGGCGGCCTGGTCATCGGCCGCCCTCACGTCGCGCTGAAGGTAGCGACCAATCAACGGGAGTACCTCACCCAGCGATTGCCCATCCAGCACAAACTGGCCCTGACGCCACGCCAGCAGCGCCTGCACATCGGCTTGGCGGATCTCGGGACGCTGCTGAGCTAGGTAGCGAGCCTGCATGCCAGCGGTCAACTCAAAAACCTGAGCCTGACCTTCTGGAGTGACCCGTACCCGGCCGTCAGCGACGGTAACAATGAGATCATGACGGGTATTCCAGACGTTGAAGCGTGTCCCGGTAACTCTAATTTCACCCTGTGGCGTGTTGACCGTGAAGGGATGAAGTCGATCATGGTGAACGTCGAAGAAGGCCTCGCCACCAGGCAGGTAAACATCACGGCGATCAATGAACTCGCCGTAAAAGAGCGCGGTATGGGTGTTGAGGCTGACCTGAGAACCGTCCGGGAGGTTGATCCTTTGCAATTCGGCCTTGGCGCTATAATACCGCACCGCGCTGGGTAGCAGGCCACCATACCAGCCGGCCAGCCAGAGTCCGCAACAGGTGGCCACCGCGCAGCCCAGGCGCATCAGGCCGAGGCGCCGCTGGCGGGGCCTTTCCTTTACGGCAGTGGGTGGCAAGTCCCCCGCCAGGCCCCACAGTGCTTCGATCGCCTGGTACTCCGCCAGGTGGCGTGGATCTTCGGCGCACCAGCTGCTGAAGGCTTCGCGCTCGGCGACGGAGCAGTCTTCCGCCTGCAGGCGCAGATGCCAGGTGGCAGCTTCTTCACTCAGGCGCTTCTGTTCTGCAGGCCAGGTCAAAGGCGGGAGTCCGTAGTCAGCAATGCAAGGGGGCGGCAAGCTACGTTGCCGACACCGTCAGAGTAAAGCATAGTGGCAATCTGCAACATTGGGCGACATCAAGTGGTATCGGAGGTAGGGATTGATAGGCTATTACCAGGAACTGCTCAAGTTTCTGACGCGCACGACCGGCGATCGCCATACAGCGGCCGACCTCGTTCAGGCGGCCTATCTTCGTCTTCTCGACCGTTCGTCCACTGCCGAGATTCAGGAGCCACGAGCGCTGCTGTATCGAACCGCCATTAACCTTTCCATTGATTTGCATCGTCGTGAGCGGGTACGTCAGGACGAGGTGGCCGACTTCGATGCTGAAGGCATGCCGACCGAGGACTGCCCCCAGGAAGGCTTGGCGCGCGACCAGCAACTCGTCCTGCTGCAGCGGGCCCTCGATGAGCTTTCGCCGGCCTGTCGTGAGGCCTTTCTCTTACGCAAGCTCGAAGGCCTTAGCCATGGCCAGATCGCTGAGCAGTTAGGGCTTTCCAAGGCGTCCGTGGAAAAACACATCGTCAACGCCATGCGCCACTGTCGGCTGCGATTATTGGATTGGAACGCCTGATTCTCAACAGGCTCCCACCTGGCCGAAAGAGCGGCATTGGCTTAGGCGGAAGCCCTCAGTTGTTCAACTCAGGCTAAATCCTGGCTCCGTCCTGTCGTCCCTCCTAGTGCACCCCGAACGCCTCCGGCGCCTCGGGTCTTCCGATTTCCAGAGGACGGCACTCATGGCACAGCACGACAGTGCATCGAGCACACCTTACGATCTGCTTGGGGTCGGCTTCGGCCCTTCCAATCTGGCGCTAGCTATTGCGTTGCATGAACAAGGGGAGCGCACGGGTCGGCCACTGCGCTCGTTATTCATTGATCGCCAGGCTGACTATCGCTGGCATGGCAATACGCTGGTTACCCAGAGCGAGCTGCAGATTTCCTTCCTGAAGGATCTGGTGACGCTACGTAATCCCACCAGTCCCTTTAGCTTCGTCAACTACCTGCATAGCCAGGAGCGCCTGGTCGATTTCATCAATCTGGGTACGTTTTATCCCTGCCGCTTGGAGTTCAACGACTACCTACGCTGGGTGGCGGAACACTTTTCCGACTTGAGTCGCTATGGTGAAGAGGTGGTGCGAGTCGAGCCGGCTGCTGCGGAGGCAGATGGCACTGTCCGTCAGCTAGCCGTCGTTGCGCGCGATGCTGAAGGACGGGAGCGACGCTACCAGACCCGCGCGTTGGCATTGAGTACCGGAGGTACACCACGCATTCCGCAGGTTTTCCGTGCGCTACGCCAGTATCCACAGGTATTTCACCATGCGCAGTACCTTGAGCGCGTGGCTGCGCTGCCCTGCGCCCAAGGTAAGGCGATGCGCATCGCGGTCGTTGGTGGTGGCCAGAGCGCCGCCGAGGCGTTCATCGATCTGAATGACAGCTATCCCCATGTCCAGGTCGACATGGTGCTCCGCGGCGCGGTGCTCAAGCCCGCCGACGACAGTCCCTTTGTCAATGAGATCTTTGCCCCGGCGTACACCGATCTCGTTTTCAATCAGCCACCCGAGGAGCGTGAAAGGCTGATCAACGAGTATCACAACACCAACTATTCGGTGGTTGACCTCGATCTCATCGAGCGCATCTACGGCATCTTCTATCGGCAGAAAGTTGCCAAGAGCCAGCGTCATGGTTTCCTGTGCCGTCGCAATATCGAGGCGGCTCATCGAGTCGAGGAGAAGGTGGAGTTGCGCTTGCGTGATGTGGCGACTGGTACGGTGGAGAATCATCGTTACGATGCGGTGATTCTGGCGACCGGCTATGAGCGCACGTCCCATCGTCACTTGCTCGAACCCCTATCGCCCCTGTTGCAGGAGTTCGATGTGGATCGAGCGTACCGTCTGCAAACGGACGAACGCCTGCAGGTACCTATCTATCTGCAGGGCTTCTGTCAGCACAGTCATGGACTCAGCGACACCTTGCTCTCGGTGCTACCGGCCAGGGCCGGTGAGATCGCCGAGGCGCTGCATGCGACACTCGAAGCTGCCGCGCAGCACCCTCAGCGAGTCGAGTTGGCCCATGCCTGATCGCGGGTGGCAGCGCCCAGGCGTTGCCACCATCGTCCCCCTTGGATTGTTGGGAGAACGAGTGCCTGTTTTTCGTTTGCTATGCCGTGTTTCGCTCTCTATCTGTCTGATCCTACCCATGGAGGTACGTGCGGACTCCCCACCAGGCGAGGTGCTGAATGAAAGCACCCTGCGGCTATTCAAGGCCGATGCCCTGGCGGCGCGGCTTGGGGATCGGGTCCGCAGTGTCGGTCGGCCGCGCTGCGACGTTCGGCTGATCGAGATTACCTACCGCACCCGCGGCGTTCACGAGGAGCTGGCTGATGCCTCCGCGATGCTCCTGTTGCCCGAAGGGCCCCACTGCTTAGAGCCGAAGCCGTTGCTTGGCTGGGCGCGGGGGACGGAGACCCAGAGATCATCAGCCCAGGCGGAGGCCGTGGCGCAGGCCGGCAGCAGTCCCTTGATCGCGCTCTATGCTGCCCAGGGCTATGTAGTGGTGGCTACCGACTATCTCGGACTGGGCCGCTCCCGCTATCCCTTCCATCCCTATTTGCACGCCCCCTCTGAAGCAACCGCCGTAATCGATTCTTTACGGGCGGCACGTCGAGTTACGGCGCGCCACGGCGTGGCGCTGTCTGGCCAGGTCATGTTGGCTGGCTATTCCCAAGGTGGACATGCCACCTTGGCTGCGCAACGGGCCATTGAGCAGCGCGAAGCCCAGGAATTCGATCTCGTCGCCAGTGCACCTATGTCCGGGCCCTATGCGTTGAGTCAGACCTTCCTCGATAACTGGTCAGGGCGTACGCCCGCCGGGGCCAATGTGCTGGCGCCTTATCTGTTCAGCTATACCTTGGTCGCCATGCAGCGGGTCTATGGGAATATCTACCGCCGCCCTGATGAGCTTCTGCAGCAGCCGTGGGCGGATCGTGTGGAGAGGCTTCTGCCCGGGGCGGACACTATTTTCAAGCTGCTGCGCGACAACGCCCTGCCCACGTCGGATCACCTTGACCGCTTGCGGCAGCCGGCCTTCACCCGAGCGTTCGTTGAAAATCCGCAACAGCCGTTCCGCCAGGCCCTGCGGCGCAATGACCTGCTGGACTGGACGCCGCGCGCCCCAACGCTGCTATGTGGCGCTACGCGGGATACGGTGGTTGAGTTCCGTAACGCGCGCACTGCTGCGCAAGCGTTCAAGGCGCGCGGCGCGCCGGTCCGGCTGCTGGATGTGGACGAGCGCATTCCGCCTGGGGTGGACGGGCTGCGGATACATACCCAGGCGGCTGCCGCAGCCTGCCTGCTGGCCACGCGTCAGGCTCTGCTCAATCCGATGCGCCACCCCGCGCCTGCCCAGTCGTTAGAGGGCAGAGGGGCAGGGTAGTAATTTCTTGAGGTCATGCTTCGTCTTTCCAACTGCTGCCCTTTGGAGAAAATGCCATGACCACCCCAACTACCCTGTCGCTTCCTTCCGGCCAAGACCTCCATGGAGAGTGGAGGGAGGCTGTGCTGACCCTGAGCTTGAACGGGCGTTTTGTAGCGTCAGCGACTGGCGCGGAGGGTTGTTGGCAGATCAAGGAACTGGCGGTCGATCAAGAGTCCAGTCTCTGGTGCCTGGCCTATTGGCTGCTGTTGCGCAGCACCGTTGACAGTCTTGAATGGCGAGGCGTGTCGCCGGAGTTGGCGAATCGTAGTGGGTTGATGATCCGCCGTGCCGACGGCAGCCTGGTGACCGAGCGCACGGCGTTCTGGCAATTACCGTCCCCATGGTTGCGCCAGCCGGCCGCTACCCCTTGGCCGCAGACCTGGATATCGAGCGGCACGACCCGCCATCTTCGCCGGCCGCCCAAGCCGGACGGCGAAGTCTATCGGCGCTTCGATACCCGTTTAGCAAGCTGGATCTCCCTGCGGACGCTGGATCTGAGGATCGACCTGCCGCGCTTCAGTCGCTGGCAGAATTCGGCGCGCGTCGCTGCCTTCTGGCAGGAGGAGGGCAGTTTGGAGCAACATCGTGCCTATCTACAGCGACTCGCCGAGGATCCTCACGTCCAGCCACTGATCGGCTGCTTCGACGACGAGCCCTTCGCCTACTTCGAAGTCTACTGGGCCAAGGAGGACCGCATTGGCCCTTACTATGGTGTCGGTGACCATGATCGCGGCCTGCACATGCTGGTCGGTGAAGAGGCGCACCGCGGACCGCACAAGGTCGCCGGTTGGCTGCCCGCCGTGGCGCACTTTCTATTCTTGGACGAGCCTCGTACTCAGCGGCTGGTTTGCGAGCCCCGTGCCGACAATGAGCGCATGATCGCTCACTTGCAGCGACAGGGCTTCTATCGACAGAAAGACTTCGATTTTCCTCACAAGCGGGCTGCTCTGATGCTCTTGGAGCGCGAGCGCTTCTTTGACCGTTGCGTGTTGGCCTGAGCCGATGCCTGGGTAGGAGCCGAAGTCGCTCAGAGATGGAAACTGAGGGGCTGGCCACTCACCGGATGCGGAATGACGCCCATGGGAATGCCATAGATCGACTCGAGCGTTGGGCCGTCCATCAGAGCTTGTGGACTGCCTTGGACCAGCAGACGGCCGCTGTGCAAAGCCACCAGATGGTCGCAATAGCGCGCTGCCATGTTGATCTCGTGAAGCACTACCACCACGCCCAATTGAAAGCGATGACTGAGTTCGCGGATCAACTGCAGGACCTCGACTTGGTGCGCGATGTCCAGCGCCGAGGTCGGCTCGTCCAGCAGCAGATAATTCGTCTCCTGGGCAAGCAGCATGGCCAGCCAGACGCGTTGGCGCTCGCCGCCGGACAGACTGTCTACCAGCCGTTCTGCGAATGCCTCGGTATGGGTGAGCTGCAGCGCACGCTCGATGGCTTGGCGATCCGCCGTGCCGAAGCGACCCAGGGCGCCATGCCAGGGATAACGGCCGAAGCTGATCAGCTCCCGCACGGTGAGGCCATCGGCAGCTGGCAGCTGCTGCGGCAGATAAGCTACCCGACGGGCGAAGTCCCGATTACTCCACTGGCTCAGCGAGACCCCCTCAAAGCTAATGTCGCCAGCACTGAGCTCCTGCTGACGAGCGAGCAGTTTGATAAGTGTCGATTTGCCTGAGCCGTTGTGGCCAATGAGGCCGACGACCTGGCCATCCGGCAATTGCAGATCGAGCGGCTGCAACAGAACGCGGTCACCGAGGGTAAAGGAGGCGCCTTGGAGTTCGAACATGGAAAAAGCCGCATGGAAAAGTAGAACCGGCAGCCTAAAACAAGCGAGAATGCTTATCAATGTTGCTGCTGGTGGCAAGGTGCCACTTGGCAGAAGACGATTCTGGAGTCTATCAACATGCTGGCGACGTATCCGTTCTCTTGCTTGGTCGGAGCCGCCTCCGTGTCGAGTCGAGCCGGTGGCGGACATGCCTGCGTCAGCCCCTGGATACCGCAAGCAGGCCTCGGGCGCCGCTACGCCACGACCCTGACCCAAGGCAAGTCTGATGAAACCTGATCTTCTTTTTGCCGGATCGCCGCGCCCATGATTCCCGCCCTTGCCACCTTGTTCACGGGGCCTCTTGAACCGCTATCCACAATGCTGCGCTTGCCTGAAGCGGGTAAGGATGTGGTTCCCCTCGGCCGCCTTCTGGAAGAAGGTCTGCCGGAACTCTTGCAACGCTATGGTGGCAGCCCGGATCTAGACCAACGGGCGCTGCTTTCGGTCTGGACCAAGTTCTATTTCTCCCGGCTGATCCCTCCTGTCGTTGCGGCCTCGCTACTGCGCCGCTGGCGGCTGCCAGTCGCGGTTGATCAGTTGGGGCTAGTCTTGAATGAGGCCGGGGTGCCGGAAGCCTTCGTGCTACCCCACGGCGGCGCTGCGTTCGATGAGGCTCACCTGGACGTTCTCCAGCCATTGGTACTGGACAATCTACGGCCGTTCATCGAAAGGGCCTGTGCGCAAATAAAGCTTTCTCCGAAGGTGCTCTGGAGCAATGCGGGCAACTATCTGGAATGGTTCGTAAGCGAGTTGCGCAAAGCAGGATTCACTCCGAATCTGTTGCCGCCTTTCGAGCACTGGCTTGAGCAGCCAAGTGACGCTCAGGGTGGCCGTAATCCGCTATTCAAACCGGTAATCTACGTTGATCTGCCGCTGGCAAATGGCGCGGAGCTCTCGTCGTGGCAATGGCGGCAGCGGCGTGTCTGTTGCATCCGCTATCGGCTGCCTGGGGAAGAACTCTGCAGTAACTGTCCTCTTCTCAAAGATCCACAGCCGATGTCTTCGAGTTAGGGCTGCTCTGTAGTGGTCTACTCACCCCGGACACCTTTTTAGGCGAAGACATTAGACCTTTCGAGACTTCGTCACCGAACCAAGTGTGGCGAGCTGATCTATGTCTGGGCGCAGGGCCGCTGGCATTAGGTTGCGGTGGTCATTGATTGGTTTGCCCGTCGTGTCGTGGGTTGGTCGCTCTCTGCCACGCCCGATGCCGACCTGGTCATCCAGGCCTTGAAAAGGGCTTACGAGCAGCGCGGTCGGCCCCAAGAGGTGCTCTTTCACGCCAATATGGCAATCGACGCTTTCGCCAGCGGCTCTGGCGCTACCGCTTCACCCAGAGCGTGGGTAGAGCGCTTGGTTGGTCATCATCGAGTAGGGATGCATGCAGCCCGGCTAATACGCTTTCGATACCCGCTGCTTAGGCGGTAGGCCGCCGACATCCAGAATACCTAAGCAACCCCAGGCGAACGATGGCGGGCTGGGTGAGCCTTGGTCGAGGAGCCTCGCTGCTCCCGCTGTGCTCACTATAATCGGCGTCTGCTAGGGTGTCTCACTCCTGCTGTGCTGCAGCGGGGCAGCGCCCCGGCGCCGAGCGGTGTAACGATGATAAAGACTAAGGGATTAGGAACATGGCAATGAATGCTGAGCCCGACGATGCCCCTGACTGGCTCGTCCATAAACGCAGCAAGGCGCGTCCGCTGGGTATCGTTACCTGTCTGGTGATCGGGAGTCTGGTTACCGTCGGCGCCCTTGAGTTGGCCAGCAAAGCGTTGCCCAAGCACAGGGTGACCGAGACAACCGCACAGCCAAATCCGTCTGTCGAAGTACTAGATCCCCAGTCCCCGAGCTCAATACCGGCCTCGAGCGGCATGGTCACCCGGACTCCGCCAATGCCAGCGGAGCCAGCCTTGGCGGCTGCAACCGCCGCGCGTCAGGAAGACCCGCGGCCTGCCGTAACCTATGGCAGGCAAACCGTCTTCAACGATCAGAACTTCACCCCTAGAGGGGCTGACAACGTGCTTCGGCTAAGCCAGCCTGCCCAGGCTCTCACACCTCCAGAAGCGCCCCCACAAAGGATGAAAGTCACCATCGTCCGGCAGACGCCTAGCATGAAGGATCGGGCCTGCTGGCCTTTCAAGTCTGGCAGCCTTGAGCAGCGCAACTGTCGCTCCTCGGTAGGGCTCAACTACCGGGATTAGGTTAGGTACGAAAAGTCGTCGAGCGAAGGTCAGGCGAGGCGAAAAGCGCTGAGGACGCGGATCGGACTCGCGCACGAGTTCACGAGCGGTAGGTAAATGAGCATTGCGACGGGGCCGCCTAGGCGGGGCTAACCATCCAGGCGTTCTTCAACGAAGCATCAGCAAGTGCAGGCATTTTTCGTACAGAACCTAGTCGCTTGCAGGCATTCGAGACGATGGTGGTTGCCTGCTCGTCGGTCATTGCCGAGTAGTCTCCCAAGGCCTTAATACCACCCCTATATTAGATCCAGGGTTGTCGTCTAGGGCGACGTGCATCGGCTCAATAGCGCGGGCTGAATGGTTAGCATTCGCTCTAGAGCTTGTAGAGGTCGTAAAGGAGATACGTATGTTGCGTTTTGATGTCATTTTGATATGGGAATGGTGTCAATCGCACCTAGCCGTTGGACTGTTACCTTCACAGGGATGATTTCGAAGGAGCTGGCGTCTGTATGTTCATGGCAAGCCTCGGATCCATGATTCATGGCAGAGGATGGCAAGCGTCGACGTAGCGGTCAGCGGGAAGCCGTAATTCCATCGTAATAGGTTGCGTCTCCGCGGGTTTTCCAGGCTCTGGCGTGTACGGCAGATGGAAGCATCTGGATTAGGGCTAGGCAACGCTGGGCTCCGTTGGCGCTCATCCCGCGCAGCTACACCCGACTGCGCCTCATCGTATGTATCTCTTATTGGGGCCGAGTGGATTGCGATTCTGTCCGCAATGTCCAGCGGCTATCTATCCATTAAATCTTACTCTTGCACGAAGTTCTCGAAGTACGCCGCGTCCTGCCTGGCAGGCCTTTTTTCCACGACAAAAGCGCGTGAGGAACCCATGCTGCAACGATTGACTATCTCGAAAAAACTCAGCCTCAGCTTCGGTACAATCCTGGCCATTATCCTGGTGCTGATTCTGTCTACCGTGTGGGGCTTCAGACAGGTGAACCAGGCCTTCCGAGCCAACCTCCGATCGCATGAGATATTGCAGGACACCACTGCCGTATTGCTGGCCTTGGTCAATATCGAGACGGGTATGCGTGGCTTTGCTTTGACCGGTAAGGATCTCTTTCTGGGACCGCTCATCGCAGGTGGACAACAGTTCGGCGAGCGATTCCAAGAACTGCTGAAGTTGACGTCTGGCGACCCAGAGCAGCAGCGTAGGGTCACCCAGCTGGGTACCGCTGAGGCGGATTGGAATAGCCAGTCGATCCAGCCACTACTGGACATGCGGCGTCAGGTGAATGCCGGAGCAGTGCCACTGAGCGACCTTATCGCGCGCATCGCCACGGCCCAAGACAAGGCCAAGATGGCGGTGATGCGTGACTTAGTGGCCCAGTTAAAGGCCCGCGAGACCGAACTCCTGAACGAACATACTCAGTCGATGGACGATGCCAGAAGCCAAGTCTTGCAGGTGCTCATCATCGGCGGTGTGCTTGCAGCGCTTCTCGCCTTGGGCATCGCCTGGTCGCTGTCGCGGACCATCAGCGGTCGCCTGACCCAGGCGGTGGTGGTGGCACGCAACATCGCCGATGGGCGCCTGGATTCGTCCATTCCTGCGAGTGGGCAGGACGAGGTGGGCCAGCTACTGGGCGCCTTCGGCCTGATGCAAGAGAAGCTGCGCGAGATGATCCAGCGCATCAAGCAGGGCACTGAACAACTGGTTGCCGCCTCCCATAGCATTTCCACCAACGCGCAGCAGCTGTCTACCGCAGCGCGGGAGCAATCTAGCGCCGCCTCCAGCATGGCGGCGACCGTCGAGGAACTGACGGTGAGCATCAATCACGTTTCGGACAACGCCAATGAGGCCCATGGCCTGTCTAGCGAATCAGGCCGCCTGGCCCAGGACGGTGGCAAGACCATCCAGGCCTCGGTGGACAGCATGAAGTCCATCGCCGGCGCGGTGCAGTCCTCGGCTGCGCGAATTGGCGAGCTAGGCGAGCATTCCGAGCGGGTATCCTCCATCGTCAGTGTGATCAAAGGCATCGCTGACCAAACCAACCTGCTGGCACTCAATGCCGCCATTGAGGCCGCTCGCGCAGGCGATCAGGGTCGCGGCTTCGCCGTGGTGGCCGACGAGGTACGTCAGCTGGCGCAGCGCACCGCCAATTCCACCCAGGAGATCGCCACCATGATCGAGAAGATCCAGGTCGCCACCCAGACGGCCATGGACGATATGGATGTTGGTGTGCGCCAGGTCAACGGTGGCGTCAGTCTGGCCAACCAGGCCGGTGACGCAGTGGTCAGCATCAACAATTCCTCGGGCAGTGTGGTCCGCGTAGTCAATCAGATTTCCCTCGCCCTGCGCGAACAAACTGCCGCCAGCCAGGACGTGGCGCGCACCGTGGAACGCATCGCTCAGATGGCGCAGCAGAACAGCGAGGCCATCGGCGAGACGGTACAGACTGCGGTCTCGCTGGATGCCCTGGCCAATGAGCTGAATCGGCACATCGGACACTTCAGGCTATAGACGCTCAAGGTGGCAATGACCCTTAGTGAGGTGTTTCAGAAGTTACCTGCACAATGTTGGCGGGGCTTTTCGCCGCAGAGGGGTACCTCCCTGGCGGCGTTGCCACTCCTCGCCATAGCCCTGCTATGACTCGTCACGGCGCCTGATCAGGTCGGAGCGCCGACCCGCCAAAAAATCACTCGCCAATTCTTGTACGAACTTTTGAAACACCGCACTAGGGCACCCTGTGGGAACTCTGTTTTTACCGCTTACATTGGTGAGCTGGAGCTGGGTGCCTGAGGGAAATTCGGCGCGCTGAAGGCCTTTGCGGCTCGGTGCGTGAAGGTAGGGCTGTGTTTCAGCGCTCACGCACCGTCCAGCCCATGCTCAAGAGAGCTGGCAAGCGCGGCTAAAGTAGCTCGGTGCCTCGGGTAGCCATTGGCCGAGGTACTGAGCAAGGGGGCGCGGCTCAGGGTCACCTGACGATGATCGTGAGCCTTGACCGTCATTCCAGCTTGCGGGCGATGCTACGAACCATCTGCAAGGGCTGGCGACTCTGGATCACGTCGAGCAAGAGGTCCCGCTGACGCTTCGGCAACTGTTTGATGCAGCGTCTCGCGGTTGCGCGGACCGCTTCATCGGTGCCGTGAATACGGGCGGCCAGTAGAAGGGCTAGCGTGCAGTAGGACAGGTCGCGCTCTGGGGTGACGTTGGGCATTGTGCTCACAGTAGGGGATTGTCGATCAGGGTCAGAAGGTCGGGCCCGTCGTTTTTCACGTTGCCCACGGCCTTGCTCACGGGATACCACTCGAAAGCGTCCACGGGCGTCGCTGCCTCGCGGCCGATTTCGGCGGCACGATCTGCGCAAAGCTCTGGGTCGATCCATTCGCGGGCGACGTCTGGTGGTAAAACCAGGGGTCGACGGTCATGGAGGTCGATCATGCCGGCTTCGGAGCCCAGAAGTGGCCGATGGCAGCGAAGAACATAGGCTCCGCAGATTTCAACCGGATGAAATAGGGCGGCTTGCGCTTGGGCTCTCCAGATCCATTCGTACCAGCCGTCCGCGATCGCCAGGGCGCGTGCGATGCGCCAGACTCCCTGAAACAGCTTGCTCGTTGGCACCGTCTCGACGCGGGCGTTGATCATGGGCGGCCGCCTGGTCTGATTCGCTCAGAAGGGCCTTGTGGAGCATCATGGCCTTGATGAGGGCACCTCTTAGGTCTCCCGCCGCTGGAGACTGGCAGTCATAGGCATCGGCTCTTCCAAACAGGTAACATTCATAATGTATTCTTGCAGGATGTACCATTCCTGAGTCTTGTTAGCAGTTGCCTGTTTTTATGACCGCCTCACGAAGACCCTCCCGCGCTACAGGCCGTACGGCCAACCCGGATTCACTCCGCGCTGCTCATGAGCAGATCACTCGTAACAGCGGTACCCTTGCCGACATTGCCAATCTCGTCGAGATGGAAGGCAAGGCCAACCCCTCGCGTCGGCAGCCCAGCCAGCCATCGCGCGCTCAGACCGAACCCGTTTCCCGCTCCGGGGAATCTCCCAAGCCGGTGCCTGCGGCGGCCAGTCGCGGCCATTTCCTGACACAGCCGCTGTTTGGAATACCGGTCCTGGCGATCCTGGGCTGCGCTTTGATCGTAGGTGCAGCCGTGGGAATACCGCTCGGCGTCCTTACCTATGGCACCGAGATCTATTCCTTGGTGATGGACGGCCTGGCTGTCTTCTAGCCCAGGTAGCTAGCCAGGGTGTACGGCTCGATCAGGACCTGAGCGAGCCTTTTTGTCTTGTGGCATCTAGGCGACACGTCCTTTCCCAAAGGGGCAAAGTGTACCCTTCGCGGACGAGCACCCTATCAGCGCAGGTCTCGACCAGGTGCGAAGACGAAAAAGAAAGTCTGTTGTGTAGCCTGCTAAATCCACGTGGCAGAGCCGTTCAGCGGGAGTGAGTGGCACTTTTAGCGTAGCTGTCCAGTCGTAACTCGGACCCCATCGGGCCAGCGAACCGCTCCGGCTTTCTTACTCAAGGCTCCGCACCGAGATAACGTCAATGAATACAGCGAATTGGGCTTACAGTCTCATCATAGTTGCTGGATTTTTGCAGGCCGCAGGAGCGGCAATGAATGGTTCTCTCAATAAGGCCCTGGTCAATCCTTGGCTGGCTACCTCGGTGTCCTTTGTGATGGTCACCTTCGTGGCCATCGGCCTGCTGATTTGCCTGCCCAAGCCATTACCCTCGGTTAGCCAGCTCGGTGAGATGCCATGGTGGGCACCCTTGGGAGGCATTGCCGGTGCCGTAGCGGTCTTTGCTGGCCTTGTTTTCATTCAGCGCCTCGGAGCGGCACCCGTCAATGGCGTCACCATTACTGCAAATCTTATCGCTAGTTTGGTCATCGACCATTTCGGCCTGTTCGCGATGGAACAGCACGCGATCAATGGATGGCGGCTATTGGGTGCGGTATTGATGATTGCCGGTGTCGTGCTGATCGCCCGTTTTTGACGATAGGCCCTGCTGAGAATCGTTATTCGAGACCGGGCCGCGGGCCCCGATCCGATGGCCAGGATTTAACGGGTGAGCCCGAAAGGTCAGAGGCAACTTCGGGTCAGTTCGTCATGATGCTGCTTGAGCCGATCATTATGTCTTGCGGGCGAGTGCCAGAGCATCGGCGGCGGCCATGGGCCTTGCCAGGTGATAACCCTGTGCGAAGTCGACTTGCAAATCGCGCAGGCAAACGAGCTCTTCAGCGGCTTCCACGCCTTCCGCGACGACCTGCGAACCGATCTCGTGCGCGAAGTTGACCAAGCCCCGGGCGAGAGCGCGTCGACTACGATCCTCATGGATATGTTGGGTGAGGCTCATGTCGAGTTTGATGATGTCCGGTTGCAGCTGCAGGATATGTCTCATGCTGGAGTAGCCGGCACCGGCATCGTCCACGGCGATCTTTACACCCAAACGACGCAATGGGGTCAAGGCATCGGCAAGGGCGACATAGTCCTTGACGATGGCATGCTCGGTAATTTCCAGGGCCAAGCGGGACAAATCCGGTACGGCCTGGAGTAACGGCTCCAGCTGACCCGAGGTGACGAGTTCCGGTGAGACGTTGACGTTGAGCGTCAGGGGCGCGACGAAATCTCGCTGGTAGGCGAACGTCTTGCACAGAACGTGCTCCTCGAGCTTGATACCGATGCCAGCGGTGGAGGCACGGTGAAACCATTGGTCCGGCGACCGCTGGGGCGCCACTTCGAAGCGCGACAGGCACTCGAAGCCGTGGAGCGTCAGGTCGGGTAACCGGAACACCGGCTGGAAGACGATGCGTGGCGCGCCTTGGATCAAGGCGCCTTCTATTTCCTCAATGATGTTCCGCTGTGCCGAGCGATTGACCTCCACCTCGTGCAGGCGCAACGCGAGGATCTCGGCAAAGGCGCGCAGCATCTTGATATCACGCTCGTCGAGCCGATTGTTGGGCTCGAAACCCAGGCAGCACAGCGTGCCATAGACTTGGCCCCCCACCTCGACCGGTACGCTCAGATGCGAGCCGATGGGCAGGGACGCGGTCGCCGGAATACGCTGAGCGGCGGGAAGTTGAGAGGTGTCAGGAATCAGCTCCGGCAATTCCCCGTTGATGATGCCCAGACAATAGCCTTCCGCCAGAGGGATGATCTGCCCCTGCTGAAGCGGACAGTCCGGCGGGCTGTCGACATGCTCGAGTATCCGATCCGTGTCTCGAAAGCGCGACAGAAAGGCCACATCCATCCCCAGGTACTGGCGCACCACCCGTAGTGACTGACGCAGCTCGCGGTCATTGATGTCGTCAGCCAGCAACTGGATCAAGGGATGTTGGGTAACGTGTTCAGGAGACATCAACATTGGACCGTTCCTCTACCGCTGTGGTCGTTTCCTTGTTGGGTCGTACCAGGCATTTCCTCTAGGCCTGGGTGTCAGATTTTGACCTATGAGTCACATCCAAGAATCCGGATTCTTACTTCTTCCGTCAAAGGGTTTCGTGCTGTGGGTGTGTTTAGGACAAGGTTTTCAGCGATTCGGTCGAGTTGATTGGTAGTGCTATTTAAATAAATAACTTCGGCCAGCTAACTTCGACGACCGATGGGAGATTAGCGCTATTGCAGATCAGGGATGAACTCGCGCTTCTTTGTGAAGGCAATAGAAAGAACAGCTATAGCGTTCGAGAAAGGAAAAGCCAGCGCAGAAGGCAAGGCCCTCCGTTAGCCTGGCCGACTCGCCAGGGCAGGGGAGGGCATAGGCCACCAGCGACGCCACCCGTCCACCGAGCAATGGCTGTTTACATTCATGGTAGGGCGATTAGAGTAGGGAACCCTCAAGCCATCATTCGTCCATCTTCCATGGAGCAACCATGAGCCCTTCGCGACCGATCCACTGGTATCGTGCCCGCACTACGCTCGAAATCGTCGCCCTGGGTTTTGGCGTCATTGCCTTGGTGGTCGCCCTTGAACTGGGATTGCGCAATTCGCCTGCCGAACACCTGGCTGACTATCACGCCTGCAAGGGTGATGGTGGGCTGGCACGGATGAACGCCATCGGCGAAATCGTCTGCCGTCTGCCTAGTCCGGTGCTGGGTAAGGTGACGGACAAGACACCCGCGGTCAGCGGTCTCTAAGCGGTTCTCGGTCTAACAGCTAGCCACCTCGCCCCTTTGCCCTCCTGCCTGCTCAGGCAATAACCACCCAAATCCTTCCGCGCCCTCGCATCCTTCGCGCCTTCGCGCAGGATGTCCTGCCGTTCCTGTCATTTACTTCCCGTTTGCGCAAACTGCTGCTTTGGCTATGTGGCAGGGGCACGCGGCTGTCCGCCAAAAGTTTAACGTAACATTTGATAATGAGAGTTTTTATCATTTAAAGTGCTGGCCCTCGCGCATGCGCCGCGAGCAGCAGCCTTCTTGTGTACGGCGTCGGCTGCAACGCCTCGGTAACAAGGATCACCATGAACACCCAAGGAACCCGCTGTCAGCCCATCCGCGCCTCTCGTGGGGGGCTTCGTCACCTGCTCCTGCTCGGAGCGCTGATTCCCTTTCCCCTGACGGCCCTGGCCGCCTCGGTCGCCGGGCAGAGCGCTACCGAGCTGGACACCCTGACCATCGAAGGCAATCGCCTCTATGACATGGCGCCCTCGGAGCAGACCGGCGGCTACACCGTGGATTCGGCGACCGTAGGGACGAAGACGCCGGCGGCCTTGCGCGACATTCCCCAGTCGATCACCTCGTACACCAACGATTACATCAAGGATCGCAACTTCAACACCCTGGACGACCTGGCCAAGTCCACCGCCGGATTGCGGGTACTGACCAACGACAGCGGGCGTTCCTCCATCTATTCGCGCGGCTACGAGTACGACGAGTACAACATCGACGGCCTGCCGGCGCCCATGACCAGCATCTTTGGCACCGTGCCCATCCTCTCGCCCTTTGACCGGGTCGAGATCATGCGTGGCCCCTCCGGGCTGTTCAACAGCACCAGCGAGTTGGGCGGCATCGTCAACATGGTGCGCAAGCGCGGTACCGAAGACTTCCAGGGACACATCACCGGGCGCTACGGCTCCTGGGACACCAACTATCAGGAAATCGACCTGGCCGGGCCGCTCACCGAGAGCAAGAATGTCCGCGGCCGCTTCGTCGCCTCCCGGGCCGATACCAATGGTGAGGTGGACTACAACGCCAGCACCAATGAGAGCTACTACGGCGACCTGGACATCGATCTATCCGATTCCACCCAGGTGTCCTTCGGCCTGATCCATCAGGTCAAGAACATCACGCCCAACAATGGCTACCCCACCAATGCCCAGGGCCAACTGCTCGACTTCAGCCATTCACGCTTCTTCGGCGCCGACTGGAACTACTTCGATGGCCAGACCACCGACGGCATCTTCGAACTGACCCACAGATTTGATAACGGCGGCTATGGTCGTATCGCAGCACGGGCTTCGCGTCGCGAGACGGATTACCTCTATGCCTTCACGGGTAGCGCGGTGCAGGCCAACGGCAACACCAGTATCCGTACCACCACCCGCGATTTCGAGCAGGACGCCTATTCGCTGGATGCCAGTTACAGCCAGCCCTTCGAGGCCCTGGGGCAGGTCAGTGAATTCGTCGTGGGGACCGACTACAAGCACTACGACACCGACTACAGCAATGGCAACGGCATGCTGGGCACGGTCAACGTAAACACCTATTCACCCAGCCGCTTCGCCAAGCCGGCCCGTGTCTATCAGACCGACTTCGACAGCGAGGATCGTGAATTCGGCCTCTACTCCAAGGTGACCTTCCGGCCCATCGAGCGCCTTGCGCTGATCGGCGGGGCGCGTGTCTCCTGGTACAAGGGCGATGCCTACACCACCACCCTGGCCAGCGGCGCCGAGGCCGGCGAGAGCCAGGAGCACAACGCCTTCGTCACTCCCTATGCCGGTACCGTCTACGACCTGGACGACTACCATTCGCTGTATGCCAGCTATTCCAAGGTCTATAAGCCGCAGAGCCAGCTGGATGCCCAGGGCAAGGCCCTCGATCCGCGTGAGGGCGACCAGTATGAGGTCGGCATCAAGGGCAGCTACTTCAACGGCGATATGAACGCGCGCCTGTCGGTCTTCCAGTTGACCGATGAACATCGTGCGTCCACGCCTTTCACCGCCAATGGCGTGGCCATCACCGGCTATTCCGTGGATTCCGGCAAGACACGGGTGAAAGGCGCCGAGATCGAGGTCAGCGGCAAGCTCACCGAGCAGTGGGAAATGCTCGCCGGCTACACCTACATGGATACCCAGAGTCTCAGTGGCGACAGTAATACCCTGTTCGAAGCCATGCCCAAGCACATGGCCTCGCTGTGGACCAAGTACACCCTGGCAGGCGGCCCGCTGACCGGCCTGACCATCGGCGGCGGGGTGAACGCGATGAGCGATTTCTCCCAGACCAACCAGACCTCCGGCGTCACCATCTCCGCCCCTGGCTATGCCACGGTCGATGCCAAGCTCGCCTATCCAGTCACCAAGCAGCTCACCGCGACCCTGGACGTCAACAACCTGCTCGACAAGGATTATTGGTCCCGCGTAGGTTCGGTCTCCACCTTCAACTTCCAGGGGCCGTCGCGCAGCGTGATGGTCGGGGCGCGTTACGACTTCTGACGGCCGCGCTATTCGGGTGGCGCCGTAGGCGTGCCGCCCGGATAGCGGTTGCAGAACGCGTGACTTCCGACGAGCTGCCAACACGATGCACGGCAATGCAATGAACGATTCTTTCTTCCAGCGTGACGACGTGGGCAGCGAAGCCTGGTGGCAGGCGGTGGCGAGCCGGGGCACGCCGCTGATCGAGCCCACCGACGGTGGGCGCTACCGCCTGACCTTTCTCTGGCGCGATCCCGCCGGAGCGGCGTCCGGCACCCAGCGGGTCTGGCTCAATATCACGGGCGTGACCGATCACCATCAACCGGGCCTGCCGCAGAGTCTCACGCGCGTGCCAGGCACCGATGTCTGGGCCTGGGAGACCGAACTGGACGGTTGCTGGCGAGGTAGCTACTGCCTGATTCCCAGCGGGGAGCCGGCGCCTTTCGAAGGTGAGGGCAAGGTCGATCCGCAGCGCGTTCGCCTGTGGTGGCGCAGTGTCTTTCCGCTGGCCCAGGCCGACCGGCTCAATCCTCGCCGTGCCTGGCAGGGCGGACGGGGCCTGGCGGTCTCGGGGGTGCATCTGCCGGACGCGCCGGCGCAAGCGGCTTGGACGGCATTCGACGAGGGGCTCGACGGGCGTGAAGCCGGGGCGCCCGAGCTTCGGCAATACCGCTGGGAAAGCGCTCGGCTGGGCAATAGTCGCCCCGTCTGGGTACTGACCATCGGTAATACCACCCCTAAAGAGCGCCCCCTGGCTATCTTGCTGGATGGGCAGTTCTGGGCGCAGGCGATGCCTATCGCCGGACCACTGCAACAGCTCACCGAGCGGGGCCTTTTGCCGGAGGCGGTCTATCTGTTGATCGATAACAGCGATCGCGCCCTGCGGGGCAGCGAGCTGCCCTGCAATCCCGAGTTCTGGCTCGCGGTGCAGGAAGAGCTGCTGCCGCAGATTATGGCCTGCGCGCCCCATGCCCAGAGCCCAGCCTCGACCGTCGTGGCCGGGCAGAGCTTTGGCGGGCTGGCGGCGCTCTATGCCGCGCTGCACTGGCCGGAGCGCTTCGGTTGTGCCCTGAGCCAGTCCGGCTCGTTTTGGTGGCCGCAGCGCGGCGCGCCGGGGCGGCTGTTCGAGGCGTTGGCGGCCGGTAAGGGCGCCGGGCAACCGTTGCGATTGTTCATCGAGGCCGGGCTGCGTGAGCCGGCGATTCTCGAAGCTTCCCGTGCCCTGGTCCCGCGTCTGCGCGAGCAGGGTCACGCACTCGACTATCGCGAGATCGATGGGGGCCATGACGCCCTCTGGTGGCGCGGCGGCTTGCTCGATGGTCTGGTCCGCCTCTGGCAACCCTTGGTCGCGCCCGACCGTTAATTCTTTCCGCCAGGAGGTCCGATGGACGCTCTCAACCCCTTCGACGATCCCGCGCAGACGTTGCTGATCCTGCGCAACGCCAGCGGCCAATGCAGCCTCTGGCCGGAAGCCATGGCCTGTCCCGCCGGTTGGCAACCGGTATTCGGCCCGGCGCCGCGTGCCGCCTGCGACGACTGGTTGACGAGCCACTGGCGTGACATTCGCCCGGCCGTCTCCCCGCATTCCTGACAGGAGTTATCGTGTCCTTCTCTGCCCGTTCCGCCGCTGTCGAACTCCCCCTGGTCGCTGCCCAGCCCGGCATCTGGCTGGCCGATCAACTGTCGCCCCATGCCAATGCCTTCGCCGTGGCCCACCTGGTCGAGCTGCGCGGACCTGTGCAGGCTGAGGCGCTGGTGTCGGCCATCGTCCAGGGGCTGGGTGAGCTGGACAGCCTGAGGCTCAACTTCGCCGAGCGCGAGGGCGAGTTGGTGCAGTGGATCGACACCGACGCCGGGATCGCCGCGCCCGAGTGGCTGGATCTGCGCACGGCGGCCGATCCGGAAGCGGCGGCGCGGGCGGCCATCCGCGCTGATCTCGAGGGCGACCTGCGCGCCACCAGCGGCGGACCTCTGTGGCTCAACCAGATCTTTCAGCTGGGCGAGGACCATCTGTATTGGTACCAGCGCTATCACCACCTGCTGATCGATGGCTATGGCTTCGCCGCCCTGGCCAAGCGGGTCGCCGCGCTCTACAGCGCCCGGGTGCGCGGCGAGACGGCCGAGGCCTCGCCCTTCGTGTCCTTCGCCGAGGTGGTGCGCGAATACCAGGATTACCAGCAGTCCGCCGTTCGCGAGCGCGATGCAGCCTTCTGGCGCGAGCGGGGCGCGGCCCTGCCACCGGCGGCCTCCCTGGCGCCGGGTGGGCTGGCTGGCCAGGCGCCCACGCCAAGGGTGGTGGAGGCGCGCGCGCGCGTGCCTGCCGGGGTGTTTGCGTCTCTGGCCGAGCAGGGCAAGGCCCAGGGCGTGACGCCGGCCGATCTGGCCGTGGCCCTGGGTGCTACCTGGTTCGCCCGCCTGAGCGGCCAGCCAGCCTTCAGTGCCGGTTTCATCTTCATGCGGCGTATGGGATCGGTGGCGCTCAAGTCGGGCGGTGCGACGCTCAACGTCCTGCCATTGGGCATCGACGCCGACCCGACTCGAACGCTGCCGCAACTCGCCGCAGCGGTCGCCGCCGAGCTCAAGAAGATCCGCCGCCACCAGCGCTACGACGCCGAGCAGATCGCCCGCGACCTGGGTCGGCCAGGCGATGCCGAGCCCCTGACCGGGCCGGTGATCAATCTCAAGCTGTTCGATTTCGCCCTGGATTTCGCCGGGGTGCCCGGTATCACCCACGAGCTGGCCTCGGGGCCGGTGCGCGATCTGGAAATCGCTCTTTATCTAGAAGCGAGCGGTGCCCTGGACATCAAGTTGCTGGGCAATGCCGAGCGCTATGCCGCCGATCTCCTGCAGGGGCACGCCGAGCGCTTCGGCCTGCTGGCGCAGCAGTTCGCCGCGCAGCCTGGGCTCACCCTGGGCGAAGCCGATCTGTTGTCGCCCACTGACCGGCATTGGCTGGCCGCCATCAATGCCACCGAGCGCACTCTGCCCGCCACCACCCTGGCCGCGCTGCTGGCCGAGCAAGCGGCGCGGACGCCCGCGGCGCCGGCGCTGGCCGATCTGCACCATGCCTTCAGCTATCGGGAAACGCGCCAGCAGGTCCTGGCCCTGGCCCAGCGCCTGAGTGCAGCCGGGGTAGGGCGCGGCGACATCGTCGCGGTGGCGTTGCCTCGTTCGGTATTCCTGTCTCTCGCCTTGCTGGCCACGGTGGAGCTGGGCGCGGCCTATCTACCCTTGGACAGCGGTTATCCCGACGAACGCCTGCAGCTGATGCTCGACGATGCCCGCCCACGGGTGCTGGTAACCGATGCCAGCCAACGCGGACGCTTCCCCGGACTGGGCGACGACCAGGTGCTGATCCTCGATGCGCCCCTGGCGGGGTTGGAGGAAGAGCCAAGCTTCGCGGGACCGCGCCCCAGCGATCCGGCCTATGTGCTCTATACCTCCGGTTCCACCGGGCGGCCCAAGGGCGTGGTGGTGGGGCACGCGGCCATCGTCAATCGCCTGCTGTGGATGCAGGACAGCTATCCGATCGGCGCTGGCGATACCGTGCTGCAGAAAACACCGAGCAGCTTCGATGTCTCGGTCTGGGAATTCTTCTGGCCGCTGCTGGTGGGCGCCCGGCTGTATCTCGCGCCGCCCGAGGCCCACCGCGATCCCGAAGCCCTGCAAGAGTTGTTCGCCCGTGAGCGAGTAACCACGGTGCATTTCGTGCCCTCGATGCTGGCGGCCTTCGTTGCCAGCCTGGACGAGCCGGAAGCGGTGGCCCGCTGCGCCAGCCTGCGCCAGGTGTTCTGCAGCGGCGAGGCTCTGCCCACCGAGCTGGCGCGCACCTGGGAGCGCCGGGTCGGCGCACCGTTGCACAATCTCTATGGCCCTACCGAGGCGGCGGTGGACGTCTCCTATCATCCGGCCCACGGCGTCGACCTGGCGGCTGTCAGCGGCAGCAGCGTGCCCATCGGCAAGCCGGTGTGGAACACCGGGCTGCACATCCTCGACGAACGCCTGCGTCCGGTGCCACCGGGCGTGGCCGGCGACCTCTATCTGAGTGGGGTGCAACTGGCCGACGGTTACCTGGGCCGCCCGGAGCTGACCGCCGCGCGCTTCATCGCCGCGCCTGCCGGCCAGGGCGAGCGGCTCTATCGCACCGGCGACGTTGCCCGCTGGCTGCCCGAGGGGGTCGTCGAATACCTGGGCCGTAGCGACGACCAGGTGAAGATCCGCGGCCAGCGCATCGAACTGGCGGAGATCGATCACGCCTTGCTGGCTTTGCCGGGCGTCGCCCAGGCGGTCACCCATGCCCGGGTGCTGGGCGAGACGGCCACCCGCAGCGGTGGCGATGGCCGCCAACTGGTGGGCTATCTGATCGCCCAACCCGGTGCCGCTCTGGACCTGGAACGCCTGCGCGCCCGCCTGAACGAAAGTCTGCCGCCGCACCTGGTGCCGGTGGCCCTGGTCGAGCTGGAAGAATTTCCCCTGGGCGCCACTGGCAAGCTGGATCGCAAGGCGCTGCCGGCACCTCAGGGCATCACCCGCGCGGCGAGCCGGCCGTTGGTACCGGGGCTGGAAAGCGAATTGGCGGCGGCTTTTTCCGAGGTGCTCGGCTGCGCCATCGTCGGCGCGGACGATGACTTCTTCGCCCTCGGCGGCCATTCGCTGCTGGCCATGACCCTGGCGGCCAACCTGCGGCGGCGCCTGGGGCGGCCGGTATCCATCGGCCAGATCATGGTGGCGTCCAGCGTGGCGCGTCTGGCGCAGCAACTCGAACAGGACGGCGCCCGCGAGACCCGCGCCGGTTTCGAGACCCTGCTGCCTCTGCGTCAGGGCGAAGGACCGACGCTGTTCTGCTTCCATCCGGCCTCGGGCTTCGCCTGGCAATTCAGCGTGCTGCAACGCCATCTCGATCCGCGTTGGTCGCTGCTCGGCATCCAGTCACCGCGGCCCGACGGCCCCCTGGCCCAGGGCGTCGACCTGGAAGCCGTCATCCAGCGCCATCTGCGCACCTTGCGCGAGGTACAGCCCCGCGGGCCCTATCACCTGCTCGGCTATTCCCTGGGCGGCACCCTGGCCCAGGGGCTGGCGGCGCGGCTGCAGGCAGCAGGGGAGACGGTCGCCTTCCTCGGCCTGCTCGACACCTATCCGCCGGAGACGCAGAACTGGCAGGAGCGCGAGGGCCAGCGCGAGCTGGACCCGGAGGTGCTGGCCGAGGTGAATCGCGAGCGGGAGGCCTTCCTCGCTGCCCAGCAGGGCCTGGCCGATCCGGCACTGGGGGAGGGCGCAGAGCTGTTCGCCACCATCGAGGGCAACTACGCCGATTCGGTACGGCTGCTGGCTACCGCGCGTAGCGCGCGCTTCGACGGCGAGGCGCTGATGTTCGTCGCCCGGCGCACCCTGCCGGCGGGAATGGACGTCAAGGCCACCTGGGCGCCCTGGATCACCCGGCTGCAGGCCCACGAGGTGGATTGCGCCCACGTCGACATCATCGCTCCAGCCCAACTGGCGCAGATCGGGCCGGTGCTCAATCGGGCGCTAAAGGCGCTCTAGCTAGCCGAACGCCGCGCCAGGGGCACCACCATGGGGGTCCTGGCCACCGGGTCGTCGATGATCAGGCAGTCGAGGTCGTAGACCGCCTTGATCAACTCGGGGGTGACCACCTCGCGTGGGCGGCCGCTGGCCAGCACCTTACCGCCGCGCATGGCCACCAGGTGGGTGGCGTAGCGGCAGGCGTGGTTGAGGTCATGCAGCACCATGACCAGGGTGTGCCCCTGCTGGCGGTTGAGGTCTTGCAGCAATTCCAGCAGGTCGATCTGGTGGGTGATGTCGAGCCAGGTGGTGGGCTCGTCGAGCAGCAGCAGCGGGGTCTCCTGGGCCAGGGCCATGGCGATCCATACCCGCTGGCGTTGGCCGCCGGACAGGGTGTCCACCGCGCGGTCGGCCAGTTCGAAGACGCCGGTGGCCTGCATGGCCTGGGTCACCGCGCGCTCGTCATCGGCACGCACGCCGCCGAACAGCGACTGGTGCGGATAGCGCCCGCGTGCCACCAGGTCGCGGACACAGATATCGCCCGGCGCCTGGGAGCTCTGCGGCAAGAGCCCCAATCGGCGCGCGACCTCTTTGGTGCGATAGCTCTGGATCACCTGGCCATCCAGCCAGACCTGGCCACTGCTGGGCGCCAGCAGCCGGCTCAGGGTGCGCAGCAGGGTCGACTTGCCGCAGCCATTGGGGCCGATGATGACCGTCAGCTCGCCGTCGGGAATGGTCAGCGAGAGGTCCTCGGCGATCAATTTGCGGCCATAGCCCAGGGTCAGGCGGTCGGCGCGCAGGCGCGAGGAGGGGGCGTCGTTCATGAGCGGCGGGACTCCCAGATGAGCAGGCCGATCAGGTAGAGCCCACCGAGGCTCACCGTGACCAGGCCTACCGGCAGGACATAGGGTAGGAACAGGCGTTGGGCGATGAGATCCGCGCCCAGCAGCAGGACCGCGCCAGTGAGGGCGGCGGCAGGCAGCGCCAGGCGCTGGGTGCCGGTCAGGCGGCGGGCGATCTGCGGTGCGGCCAGGGCGATGAAGGAGATGGGGCCAGCCACCGCCGTACCGGCGGCGGTGAGCACCACGCCCAGGCCGAGCAGCGACAGCCGGGTGCGTTCCACCGGCACGCCCAGAGCGCAGGCAGTGTCGTCGCCCATTTCCAGCAGGAATAGCCGGCGACTGAGCGCCAGGCTGGCCGCGCCTGCCAGCAGGATGAAGACCACCGCCGGCCAGGCCTTGGCCCAGGTCAGCCCATTGAGCGAGCCGGCACTCCACAGACCGGCGCTGAAAGCGGCCTCCAGGGAGGCATGGACGATCAGCCAGGTGTTGAGAGCCATCAGCAGGGCGCGCACGCCGATGCCGACGATGATGAGTCTCAGGGTATCCACGCCGCTGCCGCGCCAGGTGAGGACATAGACCAGGGCGGCGCTGGCCAGGCCGCCGATCAGGGCGGCGGTAGTGCTCCAGAGGATGCTGGCCTGGAACAGCACCAGGGCCACCAGCACCCCGCTGTAGGCGCCGGTATTGAAGCCCATGATGTCCGGGCTGCCGAGGGGATTACGCAGCAATGACTGGAACAGCGCGCCACTGAGCCCCAGAGCGGCGCCGATCAGCAGCGCCAGGGCCACTCGCGGCAGGCGCCATTGGGTAACCACCAGCTCGATACCCCGCGGCGCCTCGCCCAGCAGGGCGGCCAGCACCTGGGACGGACTCAGGGCCAGGCTGCCGCTACCTAGGGCGAATATCGCCAGCAGCAGGGCGGCGCCGCCCAAGGCCAGCAGCACCCAGAGCAGGCGCAGGCTGTCGGGGCGCCTCATGGGCGGACTCCCTGGCGTTGGCGGCGGGCCAGCCAGATCAGCAGGGGGGCGCCGAGGAAGGCGGTCACCACCGAGACGCGCAATTCACCCGTTACCAGCAGCCGGCCGACGATGTCGGCGGTCAGCAGCAGGCTGGGGGTGAACAGCAGGGCGAAAGGCAACAGCCAGCGATGATCCTCGCCGATGGCCCAACGACCCAGGTGCGGCACCATGAGGCCGACGAAGGCGATGGGTCCGACCGCCGCCGCGGCGGCGCCACAGAGCAGGGTGATGGCCAGCAGGCCGAACAACTGGGTCTGGCGCACCCGGGTGCCGAGGGCGACGGCGAGGTCGGTGCCCAGGCTCAGGGCGTTCAAGGCCGGCGCCAGCAGCAGGGCGATGATCACCCCGCCCAGCACTGGCAGGCTGGCGCTACGCAGCAGGTCGAGCTGGCGCACGTCCAGGGAGCCGAATTGCCAGAATCTCAGCTGGTCGTAGACCTGGGGATCGAGCAGGGCGATGCCGGAGCTGACGCCTTCGAGCATGGCCCCCAGCGCCACCCCCACCAGCACCAGGCGCATGGGATTGAAACCGCCGCCACCGGCGACGCCGGCCAACAGCACCACCAGGCTGGCCAGCAGGGCGCCGCCGAAGGCATAGCCCAGGTACTGCTCGGGGCCGCTGGCACCGAACAGGGCGATACCCAGCACCACGGCGAAGCTGGCACCGGCATTGACGCCGAGGATGCCGGGGTCGGCCAGGGGGTTGCGCGTCAGCGCCTGCATCAGGGTGCCGGCTACGCCCAGCGCCGCACCGGCCAGCAGCCCGGCCAGGGTCCGCGGCAAGCGCGCCTCGCGCACGATGAGGCAGGCGGGATCGCCGCAGCCTTGCCCCAGTGCCTGCCAGACCTCGGACAGCGGAATGGCGGTGGAGCCGAGCGCCAGGCTCGCGGCCATCACCAGGAGCAGTAACGAAGCGGCGCAGCCGAGAAGGAGGAAGCGGCGCATGATCATCCGCGACGCCAGGCGAGAAGGGGAGTAGATGAGAACAAGGCTTATTAACACATGCTAGTCTGTATTACATGCTAACAGCCTTGCCTCGGCGGCTCGATAGCGTCTCCTGTGTTTTTCCGGTGATTCATGTCCAAGACGTCCTTCCTGCTCGACTTCGGCCTGCTCAGGTCCCACCCCGCCTTTCGCACCCTGTTCATCGCCCGCCTGGTCTCCGTGCTGTCCCTCGGGCTGCTGGCCGTGGCGGTGCCCATCCAGGTCCAGGCGCTGACCGACTCGCCGCTCAAGGTGGGGTTGGCCCTCACCATGGCCGGCATCGGCATGTTCGTTGGCCTGCTCACCGGCGGAGTGCTGGCCGACCGCCTGGAACGCCGCCGGCTGATCCTGGCGGCGCGCTCCATCTGCGGCCTGGGCTTCATCGGCCTGGCCATCAATGCCAGCCTGCCCGAGCCGTCGCTAGTGGCCATCTACCTGTTGGCGCTGTGGGACGGCTTCTTCGGTGCCCTGGGGGTGACCGCGCTGCTGGCGGTGACGCCGATCCTGGTCGGGCGGGAATCTATGGTGCAGGCCGGCGCCCTCAACATGCTCAGCGTGCGGCTGGCGGCTATCGTCGCGCCGCCGCTGGGGACGCTGCTGATCGCGCAGAGCGGCGTGGTCTGGAACTATGGCCTGACCGCCTTCGGCACCCTCATCACCCTGCTGGTGCTCTTGCGTCTGCCGCCCTTGCCGCCGCCGGAGCAGCCACGCGAATCGCCCTGGCAGGCGCTCGGTGGCGGTTTCGCCTTCCTGTTCGAGAACCGGCTGCTTGGCGCCGTGGCCCTGGTCGGTGCCCTGGTGACCATGGCCAATGCGGTGCGGGTGCTCTATCCGGCACTGGGGGAGGGCTGGGGCCTGGATACCGGGCACCTGGGCTGGCTCTATGCCGCCGCGCCCCTGGGGGCCGCGCTTGGTGCCCTGACCAGCGGCCGGCTGAACCAGGCGGCCCGACCGGGGCGGACCCTGCTGATGACCGCGGTGGCGACCTTCCTGGCCGTGGCGGTCTTCGCCCTGTTGCCCAGCTTCTGGCTGGCGGCAGCTTGCCTGGTGCTGTTCGGCTACCTGGGGGCGCTGAATTCCCTGATGCAGTACGCGCTGATCCAGCGGCTAACCCCGGATCGGCTGCTGGGGCGCATCAATGCGCTGTGGACCGCGCAGAATATCGGGGGCGAGGCCATCGGTGCGGCGCTGTTCGGCGGCCTGGCCAGCCTGGTGCTGCCGGCTCACGCCGCGCTGATCTTCGGTCTGGTCGCCATGCTGGTGGCCGCGCTGTGCTGGGCGCTGGCCACTGGTCTGCGCCGGGCGGAGCGGCTGGGCGCCTGATCAGAACGTAGTGCCGTTTTTGCGTAGCGTGGAAAACCGCGCAGCGTTTTCCACTGACTCAGGGTGATGAGGGGTGGACAAGGCTGCGCCGTTGTCCACGCTTCGGATCGATCGGGGCTTGGCGTACAGCTTTTCCAGCCGGTCCAGCAGCAGGTTGGCGCTGTAGGGATCGAGGCGGAAGGTCTCGGCGCCCAGGGCTTCCACCCGGTTGTCCTTGACCGCCGGCAGGTGCGCCAGCAGTGGATTGCTGCGCACCGCCTCGGCTTCCTTGGCGTCCGCGGCGAACAGCAGGAAGGTCTGGCCGTTGAGACCAGTGGCGACGTTCTCGCCGGCCAGCTGGAGGATGTCGTGGCGCTGGCCCTGGCTGTGGCTGGTGTTCAGACCGGCCGGCACCTCTGCCAGCTGGAAGCCCAGGCTTTCCAGTAGCTGGCCTTGGGAAGAGGCGGCGGTCCAGAGATTGGCCTGGCGCGTCGCCGGGTTGTAGACGAAGGCGGAGACCGGTTGCGGCGGCAGCTGCAGCCGCCCGTTGAGGTCGGCCACGCGTTGGGCGAAGTCGTCGACCACCTTCTTCGCCGCGGCCTCGCGCCCGGTGGCCTGGCCAAGAAGCTCCACCACCTGTTGCCAGCTGTGGTTGTCGTAGCTCACCACCAGCACCGGGGCGATGGCCTTCAACTGGTCGACCAGGCGCAGCGCCGAGTCGTTACCCGCGGCACTGACCAGGATCAGGTCCGGCGCCTCGGCGGCCACGGCCTCGGCATTGGCTTCGCCGATGTACAGCCGCTTCACCCCCCGCTGCTTGGCCACTGCCCCCCATTGGCGCAGGAAGCCCTGGTCGTCGGCGAATCTGTTATTGGGCGAGGTGGCGCCACTGGCGACCACGGGTGCGCCGATGGCGAGCAGGGAGCCGGTGAGGGTGACGCTGGTGGAGACGATGCGCTGCGGCGGCGCCGGCAGGGTCACGGCTGCGCCGTCACCGGTGATTTCGCGCGGCCAGTCCGCCGCCTGGGCGGTACCGACTGCCAGCAGGATGGCCAAGGCGGTGAGAATGCGAAACGGTAACAACAAGCTGAACATGGACGCCTTCCAGTTGTAAGATAATCACTCTCATTTTCAAAGAAGCCTCCCTTGGCAGCAAGCTATTCCGGGTAACCGCTCAAGCCTGCGTCTCTGCGCCGGCAGGCGTCATGCCCGGACGATCAAGTAGGCCGCTCAGTGGAAATCTGTCAGTGATTTCAAGGGGTTGGCGGTGCGGTAGAGATACCGTTCGGTCCCTAACGAATTGACTTTTCCAGACACAAAAGTTAGCTTGAAATTATTGATAAGCATTATCATTCGTGTAGAGGTTGGCAGTGATGACGAGCAAAAGGGCAGGCACGGTCGGGCAGTTGGACGCCGATCGTCAGGAACAGGCAGCCTTCCTGTTCCAGTCGGGTGATCGCGTCCTGCATGGACGCGGCATCTGTGCCCGGGTCGAAACACCCGCCAGCGGTGGGGCCCATGGCGACAGCCTGTTCCTGCACGCCGTGGAGCAGGCCTTCGCCCGCGCCCGTCAGGCGGGTATCGCCGAGCCGGTGATCATGGGTGCCATCCCTTTCGATACCACCAAGGCCTCCTGCCTGTACGTGCCGCTGGAGCATGCCTGGGCGGCCCGACCGGCCCCGGTCGCCGCTGCGCCCATCGCGCCCGCCCTGGTGCGCGAGGTACGCAATCTGCCCAGCGCCGAGGGCTTCTGCCTGGCGGTCGAGGAGGCCATCGATGCCTTCCGCCGTGGCGAGCTGAGCAAGGCGGTGCTGTCGCGCATCCAGGAGATCCGCCTGGCCGAGCCTGCCGACGTGGAGACCATCCTCGCCAATCTGGCGTGGCAAAATCCCACCGGCTATCAATTCCGCATCCCCACCGCCGACGGCGGCGAGCTGGTCGGGGTCAGTCCCGAGTTGCTGGTGCGCAAGCAGGGCGCCCGCGTCCATACCAATCCGCTGGCCGGTTCGGCCAAGCGCCGCGTCGATCCCCAGGAAGACGAAAGGGTCGCCCGCGAACTGCTGGATTCCAGCAAGGATCACTACGAACACCGCCTGGTGATCGAGGACATCCGCCAGCAACTGGCGCCGCTGTGCAACCGCTTGGACGTGCCCGAGGGGCCCTCGCTGCTCAGCACCAACGCCATGTGGCACCTGTCCACCGCCATCGACGGCGAACTGGCCGATAGCCGCACCTCGGCGCTGCAACTCGCCTGCCGCCTGCATCCCACCCCGGCCGTCTGTGGTTATCCCACGGCGGCAGCGCGCCAGCTGATCCAGCGCATCGAACCCTTCGATCGCGGCCTGTTCACCGGCATGGTCGGCTGGTGCGATGCCCAGGGCAACGGTGAGTGGGTGGTGACCATCCGCTGCGGCACGGTGCAGGGCGATCTGCTGCGGCTGTTCGCCGGTGCCGGCATCGTCGAGGCCTCCGATCCGGCCGCGGAGTGGGCCGAGGTCACCGCCAAACTGGGTACCATGCGTGCCGCCTGTGGTTTGCTCGACGAGGAGAACCCCGCGTGAGTCTGGAATTCACCCCCTGGCCGGAAGAGCTGGCGGCCCGCTATCGCGCCCTCGGCTACTGGCTCGATCTGCCGATGACCGAGATCCTGGCTCGCAGCCGCGCGGCCTTGCCCGAGGCCCCGGCGATCCTCTGCGGCGAGCGCCAATTGAGCTACGCCGAGCTGGACGAACGCTCCAGTCGCCTGGCCGCCCACCTGCAGGCCGCCGGGCTGCGCCGTCACGACACGGCATTGGTACAGCTGCCCAACGTGGCCGAGTTCTATGTGGTGTTCTTCGCGCTGCTCAAGGCCGGCATCGCCCCGGTCAATGCGCTGTTCAGCCACCAGAAGCTGGAGCTGCTGGCCTATGCAAAACAGATCCAGCCCAGGCTGCTGATCGCCTCCACCGAGCACAACCTGTTCCGCGACGACAACTTCCTCGCCGAGCTGCGTGACGTCGTGCCGGGCCTTAGCGAAGTACTGCTGGATGGCGCAGCTGATGCGCGCAGCCTGCAGCAGCGGCTGGATACCCCGCGCGAAGGCTATCAACTGACGCCCACCGCCGGTGGCGAAGTCGCCTTCTTCCAGCTCTCCGGCGGCAGCACCGGTACCCCCAAGCTGATCCCGCGTACCCACAACGACTACTACTACAGCCTCAGACGCAGCGTGGAAATCTGCCAGCTGAGTCCAGCCACGCGCTTTCTCTGCGCCCTGCCGGCGGGGCACAACTACACCCTCAGCTCGCCCGGCGCCCTGGGCGTCTTCATCGCCGGTGGCTGCGTGGTCATGGCGCGGGATCCCGAACCGCTGCGCTGCTTCGCGCTGATCGAGCAGCACCAGGTGGACTGGGTAGCCCTGGTGCCGCCAGCGGTGGCGCTCTGGCTACAGGCGGCAGCCGCGCCGGAGCAGCGCGCCAAACTCGCCAGCCTGCGGATGGTACAGGTGGGCGGTGCCAGCTTCGCCGAGGCCCAGGCCCGTCGTGTGCCCAGTGAACTGGGTTGCCAGTTGCAGCAGGTGTTCGGCATGGCCGAGGGGCTGGTCAACTACACCCGGCTGAATGACGACTCCGAGCGCATCTTCACCACCCAGGGTTGCCCCATGAGTCCGGACGATGAGGTGCGCATCACCGATGAGGACGGCAACCCGGTCCCCGATGGCGAACCCGGCCTGCTGTCCACCCGCGGCCCTTACACCTTCCGCGGCTACTACCGCAGCCCCGAGCACAACGCCCAGGTGTTCGATGCCGAGGGCTTCTACTTCTCCGGCGACGTGGTCCAGCGCGACGCCGCCGGCTACCTCAAGGTGGTCGGCCGGGTGAAGGACCAGATCAACCGCGGGGGCGAGAAGATCGCCGCCGCCGAGATCGAAGGCCTGCTGCTGCGCCACCCCGGCATCACCCATGCGGCCCTGGTGGCCATCGCCGATGAGCTGATGGGCGAGAAGAGCTGTGCCTGCCTGGTGGTCAGCGATCCGGCGCTCAAGCCGGTGGCCCTGCGCCACTATCTGCGCGAGCAGGGCGTGGCCGACTACAAGCTGCCCGACCGCTTCCAATTCCTCGACCAGCTGCCGCTCACCGCTGTCGGCAAGATCGACAAGCGTCGCCTGCGCGAGCAGCTGCAGACCCCCTCAACCGAGCGTTCCTAAGGTTTCCCATGGCTATCCCCCGTCTCGCCTCCTATCCCTTGCCCCAGCCCGAGGGCTTTCCCGCCAACAAGGTCGCCTGGAAACCCGTGGCTGATCGCGCCGTGCTGCTGATCCACGACATGCAGCGCTACTTCGTCGAGTTCTATGGCGACAGCAGTCCGCTGATCGCCCAGGTGGTGGCCAACATCGCCGCCCTGCGCGCCTGGGCCGATGCTCAGGGCGTGCCGGTGGTCTACACCGCCCAGCCCACCGACCAGCCGCCGGCCGATCGCGCGCTGCTCAACGACATGTGGGGGCCGGGCCTGACCCAGGCCGATCCCGCCCTGCAGCAGGTGGTGGACGAGCTGGCGCCCAAGGCTGACGACGTGGTGCTGACCAAGTGGCGTTACAGCGCCTTCCACCGTTCCAACCTGCAGGATCTGATGACCGAGTGGCGTCGCGACCAGTTGATCGTCTGCGGCGTCTACGCCCACATCGGTTGCCTGACCACCTGCACCGACGCCTTCATGAGGGATATCCAGGCCTTCCTGATCGGCGACGCCGTGGCCGACTTCAGCGAAGAAGAGCACCGCATGGCGCTGCGCTACGTGGCCACCCGCTGCGGCAGCACCCTCAGCACCGCCCAGGTCACCGGCGGCGCGGTAGCCCTGGACGAAGCCTGGCTGCGTGCCCAGGTCCAGCCGCTGCTGGACGCCGACGACGAAGAGCCGGCGCTGGACGACAATCTCACCGACTTCGGCCTGGATTCGGTACAGGTCATGACCCTGGTGGGCGAATGGCAAAAACGTGGCCTACCGGTGACCTTCGCCGATCTCGCCGCCCAGCCGACCCTGCAGGGCTGGCTGGATCTGCTGCGCGCTCGCGCCTAGGGAGCCTCTGATGACGCAATTGGATTTCACCGGCAAGCGCGTCTGGGTGACCGGCGCGGGGCAGGGCATCGGCCTGCAGGTGGCGCGGCGCTTCCAGGAAGCGGGCGCCGAGGTGATCGGCCTCGACCGGCAATTCGCCGAGAGTAGCTATCCCTTCCGCACCCAATTGTTGGATGTCGCCGATGCGGCCCAGGTGGAGGAAGTTTGCCAGGCCCTGCTGGCGGAAGAGCGCCGCCTGGACGTGTTGGTCAACGGCGCCGGCGTCTTGCGCCTGGGCACCAGCGACAGCCTGAGTCTGGACGACTGGCAGGCGCTGCTGGACGTCAACGTCTCCGGGCCCTTCTACCTGTTCCGCCAACTGGTACCGCTGTTCAAGGCCCAGGGCCGCGGCGCCATCGTCAACATCGCCTCCAATGCTGCCCATGTGCCGCGGCTGCAGATGGCCGGTTACTGCACCTCCAAGGCGGCGCTGGTGTCCCTGAGCCACTGTGTGGCCCTGGAGCTGGCGGGCTCGGGTGTGCGTTGCAACGTGGTCTCGCCCGGATCGACGGCGACCCCCATGCTGGCCGGCATGCTCGGCTCGCCCGAGGGCTACCAGCGCCTGGTGGACGGTCTGCCGGACGACTTCAAGCTGGGCATCCCGCTGCGCAAGATCGCCCAGCCCGACGAGATCGCCAACACCGTCCTGTTCCTGGCCTCGGACCTGGCCAGTCATATCACCATGCAGGACATCGTGGTGGACGGCGGCGCGACCCTGGCGGCCTGAGGGTTTTTCGTAGGTTGGGTTGAGCGCCAGCGAAGCCCAACGCGGCGGGTTCGACTCCGGCTGTTGGGCTTCGACGATAGAGCTGTCTCAACCCAACCTTGTATCTCTCCTGGGTAATGAGATTAGCTACCTCATTACCCGGAGCCGGCTGAGCACCTACCCAACCTGAGCACTCGATGCTGTTTCGTAGAATGTGCCTGCCGGCTCCCTTTCTCCACATCCTGAATGGTATC
>NZ_SULM01000022.1 GCF_005250615.1 Pseudomonas rhizoryzae
TCTCGCCGACCTGCATGCTTTGGCACCGCATTTCGTGCTGCCGCATAGGCGCGATTACCGTGCCTATCCGCGGGTCATCAAGCCCAAGCCTTCGAAGTATCCGACCAGAAAGAAAAATGCCAGTCAGGCTTAACTGACTGGCATTAGCCTTGCGGCCCCTTTTTCATTTCGCGCCGATGGCCGCGCCGCGTAGTCGGGCCACGGTCTCGGGCAAGTCGTCCATGTGCGCGATCAGCGCGGTCACGCCCAACTTGCTCAAGGTGTCGGCATGGCTCGGCGGGATGTGGCTGGCGCCGGTGAAGCCGATGACTCTCATGCCTGCAGCCAGGGCTGCACGGACCCCGGTGGCACTGTCTTCGATCACTAGACAGCGCTCTGGTGCGACGCCCATCGTCTTGGCCGCGAGCAGATAGACGTCGGGTGCCGGTTTGGGTTTTGCCACCATGTCGGCACTGAAGACGTTGCCTGCCACCCGCTCGACCAGGCCCGCCCGCCGGACCGAGGATTCGACGCTGTGCCTCAGGCTGTTGGAGGCCACGGCCAGGGGCAGATCGATGCTTTCCAACGCCCGCTTCACGCCGGGGATGGGCTCGACGCTGGTTGAGATCAGGTCTTCAGCCTGGGCGCGCAGGTCACTGAACAAGGCCGGGGGCAGGGTGATGCCGAAGCGTTGCTCGACCAGGTTGAAGATGTCCCGGGTGGTCAGGCCGAAGGTGCCATGCAACAGGGCTTCCAATTCGGCGCGCGGGGCGTAGGCGGCCAGGCCGTCGAGGACGACGCGCTCGGCCAGGATTTCGCTGTCGACCAGCACGCCATCGCAATCGCTGATCAGCAGTTCCACAGGGGTGACATTCATCGGTATTCCTTGCAGGGGGAGATTTCAGGAGTGGAGATCGACCTGGCACTGCTTAGCCGTGATGGCAGCGCTGAAAGCCCTCGTTTCAGTGGCTTGGCAGGCCTTGTCCAAGCGGTCGAAAACCGGCTCGCCAGCCGCTTTGAGCCGACTCAAAAGGACCTCGTATCCAAAACGATTTCGACCTCCGGAGGGTAATCGCTTTCCAGAAAGATATGGCGTAGAGTTCGAGAACTGTGTTTGCTTGGGTCGCCGTCGATCGTGACCTGAGGCGGTAGGCTCGATGTCCACCCCTTGCTGCGATTCTTGTTACTCCTTGCAACTCAGTCCCAGGCGCATGGTCTATGCAACGCACAGCCGCGCCAGCACGTGTCATAACAAACCCGTTATTCCAAGGAGCAACACCCGTCATGTCGAATCGTCAGAACGGCACCGTCAAATGGTTCAACGAAACCAAAGGCTACGGCTTCATCACTCCCGAGAGCGGTCCGGACGTGTTCGTTCACTTCCGCGCGATCGAAGGCAAAGGTTTCAAAACCCTGGCTGAAGGCCAGAAGGTCAGCTTCGAAGTCGTGCAAGGCCAGAAGGGCATGCAGGCAGAGCACGTACAGGTCATCTGACACCTGACGTTGCCCGAAGCTCACGAAAAACCCTGGCGCTGCCGGGGTTTTTCGTTTCTGGCGCCTGGGTACTCCTAGAAGACCAGGCGCCAGTAGGCGTCATTCCACGTTCTGCGCGCTCTTTTCCGGCTCCGTCGCCAGCGGCTTGGCCCGTCGACCGGTTTCGCGCGAGGCCTGCAGGAAGATCCCGGCGGCCAGCATCGACAGCACCCCGACACAGACGAAGGTAGCGCGGAAGGCGGAGAGCACCTCGACGTCGCCGTAGTCGTCCTGGAAGCCGCCCAGCAAGGCCGCCGCGCAGGCGACGCCGAAGCTCATGGCCAATTGCATCACCACTGACAGCAGGCTGTTGCCGCTCGCGGCCTGCTGGTCGTGCAGGTCGATGAGGGTGATGGTGTTCATGGCGGTGAACTGCATGGAGTTCACCGCGCCCAAGATGCCCAGATGAATGAGCAGCCAGACGAAGGGCGTGGTGGGCCCGAGCAGGGCGAGGCTGGCGATCAGGCAACCCAGCAGCAGGGTGTTGCCTACCAGCAGGCGCCGATAGCCGAGGCGGCCGATCAGGGGGCCGGCGATGGGCTTGGCGAGCATTGCCGACAGCGCCAGGGGCATCATCAGCAGGCCGGCCTGGGCGGGCGAGTAACCGAGGCCCACCTGGAATAGCAGCGGGATGAGGAAGGGTAGGGCGCCGCTACCGAGGCGGGCGAAGAGATTGCCGAAGATGCCCACCGCGAAGCTGCGGATGCGGAACAGCTCGGGCGAGAACAAGGGTTGCTCGTGGTGCAGGGCGCGAAGCCAGTAGGCGACCATGCAGGCCATGCCGCCCATTAGCAGCAGCACCACCCGCACATGGGGCAGGTGCAGATCGCCGAGGCCTTCCAGGGCGATGCTGATCAGCACCATGGAGGTGCCGAACAGCAAGAAGCCCAGGCCATCGAAGCGTTGCGGCAGCGGGCTGCGCAGGTCCGGCAACAGGCGGCGGGTGATCAGGCAGCCAAGAATGCCCACCGGCAGGTTGATCAGGAAGATCCAGTGCCAGGAGACGGCCTCCACCAGCCAGCCACCCAACGCCGGGCCCGCCAGCGGGCCGATCAGCCCGGGAATGGTGATGAAGCTGAGGATGCGCACCAACTCGCTGCGCGGATAGACGCGCAGGATCACCAGGCGGCCAACCGGCAGCATCAAGGAGCCGCCCAGGCCCTGGATGACGCGGGCGGCGATCAGCAGATTGAGGCTGGGCGCCAGGGCGCAGAGCAGCGAGCCGAAGGTGAAGAGGGCGATGGCGGTGAAGAAGACGCGGCGACTGCCGAAACGGTCGGAAATCCACCCCGAGGCCGGAATCAACAGGGCGACGGTGAGCAGGTAGGCGATCACCACCCCCTGCATGCGCAAGGGGTTCTCGCCGAGATCGGCGGCCATGCGTGGCAGGGCGGTGTTGACGATGGTCGCATCCAGCGACTGCATGAAGAAGGCAACGGCGATCAGCCAGGGAAGCCAGCGGGCCGTAGTGGAATCCAGCGTCGGGGTGGGCATTGGGAGGTCCTTGTCGAGACAACCGACTACCCGCACTCTGACTCTCGGCAGACCGCGGGGTGCCCCGCCATGTCAGCGGGACTGCTGCAACGCCTCGATTCGCTGATCCTTTTCTGCCCAGAGCTCGCTGACCCACTGCTGGAAATGCGCGCGGAATTGCGCATCTTCGCTGTAGTCGCCCGCCCAGCGCGCTGGATCCAGCGGTCGCGCGCGGATATCGATGATAACGCGTTTCACCCGCCCGCAAAGCAGATCCCAGAACCCGGGTATCCGCCCTTCGGGATAGACCAGGGTGATGTCCAGCAGCGTATCCAGCTGATCGCCCATGGCGGCGAGGACGAAGGCCATGCCGCCCGCCTTGGGCTTGAGCAGGTGCCGATAGGGCGAACCCTGTTCGGCATGCTTGGCGGAGGTGAAGCGGGTGCCTTCCAGGTAGTTGACGATGGTGACCGGCTGGCGGCGGAATTTTTCGCAGGCGCGTCGGGTAATGGCCAGATCCGTGCCCTTGAGTTCCGGTCGCCGGGCGAGTTGCTCCTTGCTGTAACGCTTCATGAAGGGATAGTCCAATGCCCACCAGGCGAGCCCGAGAAAGGGGACCCAGATGAGTTCCTTCTTCAGGAAGAACTTGAAGTAGGGCACCTTGCGGTTGAAGGTCTCGATCAGCGCGGGAATGTCGACCCAGGATTGGTGATTGCAGATGACCAGATAGGAGCGATCCCGCCTGAGCACCTCTGCGCCGCGGATATCCCAGTGGGTGGGCGTGAGCCGGGCGAAGATCAGTTTGTTGATTTCCGCCCAGGTCTCGGCGATGTTCATGACGATCCGGGAGCTGAAATCGCGCAATGGGATGACCGGAAGCAGCTTGATCAAGGCGAACAGCAACAGCGGACCGATCAGGACGAGGGTGTTCAGCAACAGTAGCAGGGAGACGGTGATACCGGTCAGAAGATGCATGAATACTCTCGTCTGTAACTTGGGGCGATAGTCTTTAGCGTGACATGACGTTTTGCCATGATCCGCTCTAGGGCGGCTGCTGCCGGGATGCTGCGAAGTGAACGCCATGCTGAAAAAGATTACTAGTGCCGAGATTCGACTCGGTATGTACATCCACAAGTTCGAAGGCAACTGGATCGATCACCCCTTCTGGAAGGCTCGGTTCGTGCTGCAGAGTCCACGCGATCTGCAGAAGATTCAGGACAGTGCGGTGACGGCGGTGTGGATCGATGTCACCAAGGGGCTGGATCGATTGCCACAACCGCCTGCGGACGAGCCGGTGGTCGTGCCACCGTCGGCGGCGCCCCTTGCCGAGATGCCGCCACTCTCGCCAGCGCCTCTGGAGTCGCCCAGGGTGATGCCGCTGTCCACCAGTGCCGAGCAGGAGCCGGCGGACAGTTGCCAGCAGGAGTTGGCGCAGGCAGCCGCGATAAGCGACCACGCCAAGCAGGAGGTGATGCGACTGTTCCAGGACGTCCGTCTGGGCAAGGCCATCGAGTTGAACGAAGTGGACGACGTGGTCGAGCAGATTTCGACGTCGGTCCTGCGGCATCCCACGGCGTTGATCAGTATGACGCGTCTGCGTACGGCGGACGAATATACCTATATCCACTCGGTGTCGGTCTGTGCCCTGATGACGGCCGTGGCGCGGCAAATGGGGCTGCCCACGGAGCAGGTCTTGCTGGCCGGTAAGGCCGGTCTGATGCACGACGTGGGCAAGATGCTGGTGCCCCCCGAGGTGCTCAACAAGCCGGGCAAGCTGACCGATAAGGAATTCGCCGTGATGAAGCGGCATCCCGAGCTTGGAGTCGCCCTGCTGCAGGCCTGGGGCGCACCTGCCGAGGTCATCGATGTCTGTCTGCATCACCACGAGAAATTCGATGGTAGCGGCTATCCCAGTGGGCGGGCGGGCAAGGACATCAGCCTGCTCTCGCGCATCGCCGCGGTCTGCGATGTCTACGATGCCATTTCCTCGACCCGGCCCTATAAGCAGGCCTGGAGTCCTGCCGAGTCTATCCGCCGGATGGCGGAGTGGACCGGACATTTCGATCCCCAGGTATTCCAGGCCTTCGTGAAAACGATCGGCATCTATCCGATTGGTTCCCTGGTGCGCTTGAGCAACGAGCAACTGGCGGTGGTCGTCGATCAGCATCCGCAAAGTCTGCTGACGCCCAAGGTAAGAGTGTTCTTTTCCGCCCGTTCGCGTACCCCGTTGCCTCAGCGCCTGCTGGACCTGGCGCAGGCGAGTGCAGGCGAGCGCATCGTACGCCGGGAGCTGCCCGAGGACTGGGGGTTTCGTAACCTGGAGCAGCTCTGGCAGCAGGCCTAGTCGCACTCAGGGCCGGGTCGCCTGCAGTGACGGACGCTCGCTGACGCGAGCGTACCAGGCGGCGATGCGCGGACAGTCGCTGCGCCAGGCCCAGCTGGGAATGCGGAAGTCGAGGTAGCCCAGCAGGCAGGCCATGCCGATGCCGGCTACGTCGAATTCCCCCTCCAACTCGGCGATGGCGCCTCGTTCGAAGTAGTCCAGGGCGCGGGCGATCTTTTCCTGCTGGTTGTCCAGCCAGAGTTTCCACTGCATGCCGGGCGGACGCATGAAGCTTTCGTAGCGGATCTGCACGGCCGCTTCCATCATGGCGTCGCACAGTGAGGCCAAGGTCAGTCGGCGCCAGCGCTCGGGGCCGTCACGGGGAATCAGGGACGCGCGCCCGTGCAGGGTATCCAGGTAGTCGAGGATGACGCGACTGTCGTGCAGGCAGGTGCCATCGGCCAGGCGCAGCGCCGGAATCTTGCCGGCGGGGTTGGTATCTAGGACGTCGCGATTGGGGTTGAGCGGGGTCTGCTGGACGATTTCCACTTCCACCTGCTCGATCAGGTCCGTCTCGTGGAGCATCACTACGACTTTGCGACCGAAGGGCGAGGCGGGAGTGTGGTACAGGATCATGGACATGGGCCGGGCTCTCCAGGTGGCGGGACTGCACGTCGCCGATGGCGAATCCCGTCACTGTAAGCCTTTGACCGGTCAGGTTGAAAGCCGGCCTTGGTCTTAGCCGGTCGGCGCCGGCCCGCTCATCGACTTCAGGCGATGCCGGGCAGCTCGATGTGCACGCCCAGTCCGCGGCCCTGCAAACCCTCGCCCAGGTACAGGCTGCCGCCATGGATTTCGACGATACGCTTGACGATGGGCAGGCCGAGTCCGCTGCCGGTGTTCTGCCCCGCGCTTTCGCTGCGGTAGAAGCGGGTGAAGATCCGCTCCCGTTCTTCCGCCGAAACGCCGGGGCCACTGTCGCAGATATCCATCCGCACCCGGCCGGGCGCACCCGCGGCGACCCGCACCAGCACCTGGCCACCGCTCGGGGTGTAGCGGATGGCGTTGCCGACCAGGTTGGTGAGCAGGACGCCGAGCCAGGTCGGGATGCCGGAAAGTTGAACGTCCTGGTCTTCCAGGACCAGATCGATGTTCTTGTCGATGGCCAGCGGTGCCAGCTCGGATAGGGTATCCGCCGCCAGGCCGCCCAGGTGCACGGTGACGAATTGCTCCTGTAGCGCACCGCTGTCCAGGCGGGCCAGTAGCAGGATCTGCTCCATCAACTGGCTGATACGTTCGGCACTGCGGCGAACCTGCACCAGGCCGCGGGCATGGGCTTGAGGATCGCTCGAGCGCAGGGCTACCTGGGTGTGGGTCAGGAGGCTGGCGAGGGGCGTACGGATTTCGTGGGCGGCATCGCTGGTCAGCCGGCGCTCGGCCTCCAGGGCGCCGTCCAGGCGTTGCAGCAGTGCGTTGATCTCGGCCACCAGGACCGCCGCTTCCTGGGGTACCCGAGTCAGCGGCAAGGGCTCCAGGCGTTGGGCGGAGCGCTGCTTGACCTGGGACGCCAGCTGGCGCAGCGGCGCAAGACCGCGGGTGACGCCGAACCAGATGAGCGCCGCCAGCACTGGCAGCGCCAGGCCCAGGGGAAACAACGAGCCGAGCAGCAGCAGGTTGGTGGCGCCACGCCGGTCGGCGAGGTTCTCGTAGATCCAGATCTTGCCTTCGCCACTGATCAGGCGCAGCACGCGCCAGCGCTGACCGTTGGCGACCAGGCTGCTGAAGCCCGGGGGCTGGTCGATCAGGCCCGGGGGTGGAGCGGGAGTGCCGAGTTGCTGATTGCCGGCTTGCAGGAGATAGCCCAGTGCGTTGCGGCGCTTGAACAGCGGCAGATCGGCGATGGCCAGGCGGCTGCGCTCCAGCACCTGCGCCTCCGGCGACAGGACCTGTTCGCTGCTTTCGGTCAGGGTGGCCAGATGCAGGGCCGCCGCGCCGAAGTCGAGCATGTCTTCGTCAGCCAGGCGATTCACCTGGCGCAAGACCAACTGATAGGTCACCAGCGCCGCGATCAGCCAGCAGGCGAAGATCCCGCACAACAGCAGGGTCAAGAGCCTCTTGCGCAGGGAAGCGGCGGGGCTGTCGCTCATGCGGTCGGCCGTTCGGGCTGGTCGATACCATAGCCGATGCCGCGCACGGTACGGATCAGGCTGCTGCCAAGCTTGCGTCTGAGGTGGTGGATGTGGACTTCGATGGCGTTGCTTTCGACATCGCCGTCCCAGCCATAGAGCGCCTGCTCCAGGCGATTGCGCGAGAGCACCTTGCCCATGTTTTCCAGCAACAGGCGCAGCAGGGCGTATTCGCGCGGGGCCAGATCAACCGGTTGACCCGCCAGGGTGACCCTGTGGGTAGCGGGATCGACCCTCAGCTCGTTGTGCTCCAGGAGTGGCTGGGCGCGACCGGTACTGCGCCGGGTCAGGGCACGGACGCGGGCGAGCAGTTCGTCGAGGTCGAAGGGTTTGGTCAGATAGTCGTCGGCGCCGGTGTCCAGGCCGGTGACCCGGTCGGTGACCTTGTCACGGGCGGTCAGGATCAGTACCGGGGTGCCATCGCCGCGCTTGCGCAGGGCGGACAGCACCTCGAGCCCTGAGCGCCGCGGCAGGCCGATGTCGAGCACCACCAGATCGAAAGGGTCGGTTTCCAAGGCGGACTGGGCGGCCTGGCCATCGGTCACCCAATCGACGGTATCGCCTTCCAGGGCCAGGCCGGCACGGATGCCATCGCCCAGCAACATGTCGTCTTCGGCCAGTAATATTCTCATTGGATTTTCCCAGGCGGTGGAACGGTTTTTACCGCTCCGGGCCTGCCTCGGCAAGAGCGGTGGCCATCCCCCAGGATGGTCAGGCTCAAGCCTAGGCGGGGGCGCTTAAGACGGCATTAACAAAGACAGCTTCAGGGCTGTTGGGCGCTCACCCGCCAGATCGTGTTACCGACGTCGTCCGCCACCAACAAGGCGCCGCGTCCATCGATGACCACGCCGACCGGGCGCCCCTGGGCTTCTTCCTTGGCATTGAGGAAACCGGTCAGCACATCGCGCGGCGGACCGCTGGGCGTGCCGTTCTGGAAGGGGATGAAGACGACCTTGTAGCCGCTCTTCGGATCGCGGTTCCAGGAGCCGTGCTGGCCGACGAACAGGCCCTGGCGGAAGGCCTCTGGCAATTGGGTAGCGGCGCTGGCGAAGGCGAGGCCCAGGGAGGCGGTATGGGTGCCGAGGGCGTAGTCGGGGGTAAGCGCCTTGGCCACCAGGTCCGGGCGCGGCGGCTGGACGCGGCTGTCGACATGCTGGCCCCAGTAGCTGTACGGCCAGCCATAGAAGCCGCCGTCCTGCACCGAGGTGGCATAGTCGGGCACCAGGTCACTGCCGATCTCGTCGCGCTCGTTGACCACCGTCCACAGCTTGCCGGTGGTGGGCTCCCAGTCGAGGCCGTTGGGGTTGCGCAGGCCAGTGGCGAACAGGCGCTTCTGGCCACTGGCGCGGTCCAGCTCCCAGATGGCGGCTCGCCCCTGCTCGATGTCTAGGCCATTTTCGCCGACATTGCTGTTGGAACCGACGGTGATATAGAGCTTCTGGCCATCGCGACTGGCGATGACGTTCTTGGTCCAATGGTGGTTGATACCCGCCGGTAGCTCGGTGACCAGGGTGGGCGGGCCGTCCAGGCGGGTGGCGCCGGGGCGATAGGTGAAGCGCACCAGGGCATCGGCATTGGCGACATAGAAGTCGTTGCCCACCAGCACCATGCCGAAGGGCGAGTGCAGATGCTCGGCGAATACCGTACGGGTTTCGGCCACCCCGTCGCCGTTGGCGTCACGCAGCAGGGTGATGCGGTCGGCGCTGGGCACGCCGGCCCCGGCCTTCTTCATGAACAGGCCGGCGATCCAACCTTTGAGGCCGGGGGAGCCGTCGCGCTTGGGCGCATTGCTTTCTGCCACCAGCACGTCGCCATTGGGTAGCACATAGAGCCAGCGCGGATGGTCCAGGCCGCTGGCGAAGGCCTGGACCTGGGTGCCTGGCGCGGCGATGGGCTTGCCACCCTGGGGCCAACCCACCGCAGACGCCACGTTCACCGTGGGGATGAAGGTCGGGTGCGGTGCCGGCAGCGTGGGGCTGGGGCCATAGCTGGCTTCTCGGGGTAACAGGGCAGTCTCGCCGCAACCGAGCAGCGTGGCGGTTACCCAGGTCAGCGCCAGGGTACGAAACGGAAGGGTCGCGCAAAGGGGCATGGCAAGGGTTCTCGCGGCAGGTTGCAAGGTAGAGGCCGGGTTGGAGCATAACGTTCCTGGTCGCGGGCCTCGAGTGGACAACGTAGCCGGTGCGGGCGACCCGGTTGGCAGGCAAGGTTACAAATCGACTGCATTGGATAAGCTGGTTCTCGCTATGCACGCAGCCGTTTCGCTTGCCCAGGTCTTGGGCCTGAAAGTAGTGCTGGTTCAAGGTCTTAGCACGACTGGCCGGTCGAACTCCCGCAAGGTGCCGGTAATCTGACGCGCTGATCGTTATAAGCATCTGTTTTTGAAAGAAAAAATCTACTCAAGCTGTGCCTGGAAGGGCCGATAGCTGTGTCAACAATGACGACGAAGTCGCGCCACACGGCGCCGCAAGAGGACGCGGCCGCCCGAACTCGTCCACGCCAGAGCCCGCTAGTTTGCGGGCGGCGGGAAATAGCTCTTCCCACAGGTGCAGTCATGCAATCCCTTACCCGGCGCTTGCGCCACGTTTCGCTGTGTCTCGCCGGCACCCTGGCCCTGGCCAGTACCTGGTTGCCTTCGGCCCAGGCGGTCGAACTGGTCGGTCTCAACTTCTCCGGTGCCGGTTTCGCCAGCCAGGTGCTGCCCGGCATGAACAATCGCAACTACGTCTTTCCCAGCGAACAGCACTTCAAGGACTGGAGCGCCAAGGGCATCACGCTGGTGCGCTTTCCGATCATCTGGGAGCGCATCCAGCCCAAGCTGAATTCCATGCTGGACCCGGACTATGGCGCCCTGATCACCCAGACGCTCAACTACGCGCAGAAGTACGGGGTGAAGGTGATCCTCGATCTGCACAACTATGCGCGTTATCGCGGTGAGGTGATCGGTGCCGGTAAGGTCACCTATTTCAACTACTGGGACGTGACCTACCGTCTGGCCTTCCGTTTCGGCAAGCACCCGGCGCTCTATGGCTACGACATCATGAACGAGCCCCACGACGCCGTGGCCTTCTGGCCGACCGCCGCTCAGCACGGCATCAACGGCATCCGTACCATGGACAACGTGCATCCCATCATCGTCGAGGGCAACGGTTGGTCCAGCGCCGCCCGTTGGCCGCAGTGGAACGATCCGCTGCTGGCGCTCAAGGATCCGGCGAACAAGCTGATCTTCTCCGCCCATGTCTATTTCGACAACGATGGCGGCGGCCAATACGCCAGCAAGGACATGAGCGGCTTCGATCCCCAGGTCGGGGTGAACCGGGTCAAGCCCTTCGTCGACTGGCTGAAGAAGAACGGCAAGCAGGGCTACATCGGCGAATTCGGCGTGCCCGATGACGATCCGCGCTGGTTGCTGGCCATGGACAACATGCTGGCCTATCTCAAGCAGCACTGCATTCCGGCCAGCTACTGGGCCGCAGGCCCGGGTTGGGGTAATTACAACCTGGCGGTGGAGCCCATCAACGGCGTGGATCGGCCGCAGTGGGCGACGCTGAAGAAGTACGTCGACAACACCAGCTGCACGCGGATCGGCCCCAATTAAGCGTGGGTGACCATGGCGGTCGTCAGGGTTGGCAGGCTACCCTAGTCTTTTCACCGTGCCAGTCCCGAGGACCCCTCATGAGCCAGATTCCCGCCGACCTGCGTTATGCCGCCAGCCACGAATGGGCGCGCCTGGAAGCCGATGGTAGCGTCACCGTCGGCATTTCCGACCATGCCCAGGAGGCACTGGGCGATGTGGTGTTCATCGAACTGCCGGAAGTCGGCAAGACCCTCGCCGCGGGCGATCAGGCTGGCGTGGTGGAGTCGGTCAAGGCCGCTTCGGACATCTATGCGCCGGTGGGCGGCGAGGTGATCGCGATCAACGAGGCGCTGGCCGATGCACCCGAGCAGGTGAACGGCGAGCCCTATGGCGCCTGGTTCTTCAAGCTCAAGCCGCAGGATGCGGCCGAGCTGGACAAGCTGCTGGATGCCGAAGGCTATCGGCAGGCCAGCGAAAGCTAAGGGCTGCGTTCGCGCTTCGCGAATCCACCAAAAAAAGAACCCCGCGCGGCGTGACCGGCGGGGTTCTTTTTTGCCTGCTTCTTACTGGGTCAGGATACGCATGGCCAGATCGCTGTCGCTAGCCTGCAGGCCCGGCTGGGCCGCACGCATGTCGCGCAGCGCGGCTTCCAGATACGGGCCGCGGATCTGACCATTGCTGGCCAGGTAGGAGCTGGCATCGTCCTGGGTGGCGGCGACGATCTTGTGGTCGTCACGGCTGGTGGTATAGAACGAGCCGGAGGTCGCGCCCAGGGTCGCGGCATGACGCCAGAACCGGGCATCCGCATTGGCGGCGGTGGTCGCGGCCAGCAGCGGCAGGCCGATCAGGGAAACCAGAGCAAGCTTCTTCAGGCGCATGGATGAGATCTCCTTCTTGAGGTCTCCGTTAGAGAGCGGAGAGGTCCGACGAGTTCCGAGTCCCTTGCTAGCTCTGAATCATGCTGTGGATGCGTTCGGCCAGGGCGTCGATGTCGAAGGGCTTGATCAGCATGTCCATGTTCTCGCCGAGGAACTCGCCGCGTACCTTGGCATTCTTGGCATAGCCGGTGATGAACAACACCTTGAGTTCGGGCCGGCGGCCGCGGGCGATCTCGGCGAGCTGGCGACCGTTCATGCCGGGCAGGCCGACATCGCTGATGAGCAGGTCCAACCGCTGGCCGCTCTCGATGATCGGCAGGGCGCCGTCGGCATCGCTGGCCTCCAGCGCGGTGTAACCCAGTTCGGCGAGTACCTCCAGCACGATCATGCGCACGGCGTACTCGTCTTCCACGACCAGGACGGTCTGGCCGGCTTCGGCGCGTGGCGCGACCTTGGTGGTCGACTGCTCCTGGGCTGCCGCAGCGACTTCGGCGTGCCTGGGCAGATAGAGACTGATGGTGGTGCCCTGGCCCTGCTCGGTGTCGATGCGCGCGGTACCGCCGGACTGCTTGACGAAGCCGTAGATCATCGACAAGCCGAGCCCCGTGCCCTGGCCGGCCGGCTTGGTGGTGAAGAAGGGCTCGAAGGCCTTGGCCTTGACCTCGGGCGGCATGCCGGTGCCGGTATCGGTCACGCTCAGGCGGACATAGTCGCCCGGGGTGAGGGATTCGCGCGCGGCCGCCTCGGCGTCCAGGCTGAGGGTAGTGGTGGCGATGCACAGCTCGCCACCGGCGGGCATGGCGTCGCGGCCATTGATCACCAGGTTGAGCAGGGCGTTTTCCAGCTGATGGGTATCGCTGTGGGCGAGCCAGGCGACGGGCGCGAGGTCCAGCCGCAGGGCAACGTTCTCACCTACAGTGCGTACCAGCAGATCCTGCAGGGATTCGACCAGTTGGTGCACGTCCACCGGCTGCGGATCGAGGGTCTGCCGGCGGGCGAAGGCCAGCAGCCGATGGGTGAGGGCCGCGGCGCGATCCGCCGAATTGACCGCGGCGTTGATGTAGCGATCCAGGTCCTGGGTGCGGCCGTTGGCGATGCGCAGGCGGATCAGGTCGAGGGCGCCGACGATACCGGTCAGCATGTTGTTGAAGTCGTGGGCGATACCGCCGGTGAGTTGGCCGATGGCTTCCATCTTCTGCGACTGCCGCAGGGCTTCTTCGGTCCGCTCGCGCTCGTAGATCTCGGCGATCAACCGGGCATGGCTGCGGCCCAGCTCCTGGGTCCGCTCGGCGATGCGCTGTTCCAACTGGTCGGTGGTCTGGCGGGCCTCGGTGATATCCACGCCACAGCCGACCAGGCCGTGGAATTCGCCGTCGACCTCCAGGCGCGGCGTGCCTTCCAGACGCAGCCAGCGCCACTCGCCCTGGGCATTGCGCACCCGTACCTCGGCGCGCAGCGCGCTATGGGTGGCGATGGCCTGCTTGAAGGCCCCTTCGAAGGCCGGGCATTCCGCTTCCGGCAGCAGGGCGCTCCAGCCCTGGTCGCGCAGGTCGGCATCGTGCAGGTCGAATTCGCTGGCGAAGCGCTGGTTGACGAATTGCAGCTGGCCCTCGCCGTCGCAGGCCCAGATCAGTACCGGGGCACTGTCGGCCATCAGGCGGAAGCGCCCCTCGCTTTCGCGCTGGGCCTCCTGGGAGCGCTGCCGGCAGATGGCCGACCAGAGTCGGTCGGTCACATCGCGCAGGAACTGTACCTCGCTTTCCTTCCACAGCCGGGCGCGCTGGTCGTGGGCGACGAACAAGGCCCGCAGGCGACCATCCTCGTAGAGTGGGATATCCACCAAGGCGGCGATTTCCAGGTCGAGCAGGCGTTCGGCATTGGCCTGGGCGCGGGGATCCTGGCTGACGTCGTCGATGACCAGGGGCGCTTCGCCTTCCTGGGTGCCCAGGCTGTCAGGAGCGAGCAACGGACAGGCGAGGGCATGATCGGCGCTGCCATTGGGCGTCCAGACCTGCTGCAGGACGAAGGTGCCGCGGCCTTCGTCGAGCCGGGCGTAACCGACGCGACGCAGGCCCAGGCGCACGCCCACCAGCTCCAGGGCGACGGCCACCCCGGCACTTTCCGGATCGCCTTCGCGCAAGCGGTCGCCCAGCTCGATGAGGGCGTGCTGGCGGGCTGCCGCTTCGCGGCGTTCTTCGATCTGTTGCCGCAACTGGCGATTGGTCTCGCTGATGCGGTCGGCGTCGTGGCGTTCGCGGGTGATGTCCCGGGCGATGCCGACCAGGCGTCGCCGTCCGCCCGGCTCCAGGCGTTCGCGCCCGCGGATGCTCAGCCAGACCGGCTCTTCCTGCCGCGAGCTGCGCACGCGAAAGGTCAGGCGCAGATCGTAGGCGCTGCCCTGGCTCTGGATGGCCGCGCTGACATAAGCGCGGACCCGGGGGGCGTCGGCCGGGTGCAGGGCGCGCAGCAGGGCTGCCCCGCGGGTCTTGCGGCGGCGCTCCGGCGCGCCGACCAGATGGGCCAGGCGGACATCCCAGCTGATCAGGTCGTGGTCGATGTCGTAGTCCCAGACGCCCAGATCGGCCACGTCCATGGCCAGGGCGATCCGCTGTTCGGCTACGCGCAGGGCGTCGGCCGCGGCGGTGCGCTCGATGACGATGCGGATGCGCTCGGCCACCTCGCGTACCAGGGCCACGTCGCCGATGGTCCAGTGGCGGGGCGTATCGGTGTAGAGGAACAGCAGGCCGACCAGTTGCTCCTCGGCGAGCAGCGGCACCACCAGGCCGGCACGGACATCGTGTTCCAGCAGCCGCTCGCGCATCTGGCCCAGCCGGCGGTCCTGGGCGCTGTCTTCCACGCTGACGATGACGCCGCGGCGCAATTCCTCCACCGCCGAGGTGTGCCAATGGGCCAGGCTGGGCAGGTTCAGGCGGCGCGTTCGCCCCTGGTCGAGCCAGTCGCTGTCGATGGTCAGGCTGCCGTCCCGGCCGACCCGGGCGTAGCCGATGCGCTGCACGGCCAGCAGATGGCCGAGGCTGTCACCCAGCACCGAGGCCACCTCGCCGGTATGGGTGACGCCATGCAGCAGATCGCCCAGCTCCAGCAGGAAGCGCTGGCGGTCATGACTGCGGATGCGCTCGCTGAGGTCGACGAAGGTACAGATGGCGCCCTGGACCGCGCCGTCACGCCAGAGCGGCTGGGCCCGCCATTCCACCGGCAGCAGGCTGCCGTCTTCGCGCAGCAGCGCATCGGCGGACAGATGCAGGATGGTGCCGTCGCGGGCGGCGCGGCGGATGGCTTGGGCGCCGTCCTCGCTGCGCGCCGAACCGAGGCGGGTTTCCAGGGGTTCGTCCAGGCCGTCGCGGTCCTCGGCCAGCCCCAGCATCTGGCGGAAGGCGCGATTGCACAGGGTGGTGCGGCCCTCGCGATCCAGCGCGCAGAAGCCCTCGTGGGTGGATTCGAGCAGCAGGCGGGCAAAGGCCTCGCTTTCCTGCAGCGCCGTCTCGGCCCGTTTGCGGCTGTCGATGTCCTGGGCCACCCCTACCCAGTGCTCGATCTCACCGCTGGCATTGGTGAACGGCATGGTGCGCGTCTCGAACCAGCGATAGCGGCCCTGGGCATCGCGCAGTTGCAATTCCAGACTGCCGGCGATGCGCTGCGCGCGGACCTCGCCCCAACGGCGCAGCAGCAGTTGGCGCTGGTCGGGATGGATGGTGGCGGCCCAGAGCTCGGGATCGGCGGCGGCACGTTCGGGGGTCAGGCCGCTGTATTCGTACCAGTAGCGATTGGCGTATTCGAAGGTGCCGTCGGGCCGGGCGAACCAGATGATCTGCGGATTGACGTCCATCAGGGCGCGATAGTGCGCCTCGTCGAGGGCGCTGTGGCGGGTCGGCGCAGTCGTCGGCAGACGGCTCTCGAGCAGGCGTAGCACCTGGCGGGCGAGGCGGTCGAGCCCCGTCAGGCGCGCCGTGCTCAGCTCTCGTGGCTGCCAGTCGAACACGCAGAGGGTGCCAAGAAAGACCCCAGCGGCCGTGCGCAGCGGCGCACCGGCGTAGAATCTCAGCCCCGCGGGATCGGTGACCAGCGGATTGTCGGCGAAACGTGGGTCCTGGCTGAGGTCCTCGATCTGCCGCGCCTCGCTGGCCGCGTGCAGGTGGCGACAGAAGGACAGGGCCAAGGGCATTTCGGCGACGCCCAGACCGCGCTCGGCCTTGAACAGTTGCAGGTGCTCACCCAGCAGGTTGACCGCGGCGATGGGCGTCTCGCAGAGCGTGGCGGCCAGCTCGACCAGGTCGTCGAGGTCCGGGTCCGCTTGGCCGTCGAGCAGGCCATGGCCGGCCAGCCATTCCTGGCGGCGGCGAATCTGCTCGGCGTCCTCGGCGCCCATCGCTGGAGGGGTGACGGCGGTTGTCTGCACGGCTCGCTATCCTTGTTCCGCTCGTGGGGCGCCGGGGCGCTAACGTTCACTCTGCGGTGTGACGCGCAGCACTTCTTCCATGGTGGTCTGGCCGGCGGCGATCTTTTGCGCCCCGGATAGCCGCAGGCTGCGCATACCTTCCTTGAACGCCTGGCGGCGCAGGGCGGTGATGTCGGTATCGCCCGTCACCAATTCGCGCAGACTATCCGAGAGGGTAAGGATCTCGTAGACCCCGGCACGCCCGCGGTAACCGGTATCGCGGCATTCCGGGCAACCCACCGGTTGCATGGCCCCGGTGGGCAGCGGCGCGTTCCAGGGCTTGGTCAGTTCCTGCCAGGCGGCCGGGTCCAGCTCGGTGGGCGCCTTGCAGACCGGGCACAGGGTGCGCACCAGACGCTGGGCCATGACGCCGAGCACCGTGGCGCGGATCAGGTAGTAGGGCACGCCCAGTTCGATCAGCCGGCTCACCGAGCTGGGCGCGTCGTTGGTGTGCAGGGTGGAGAGCACCAGGTGGCCGGTCAGCGCCGCCTGGATGGCCATCTCGGCGGTCTCCAGGTCGCGGATCTCACCGATCATGATGATGTCCGGGTCCTGGCGCATCAGCGCCCGTACGCCGCTGGCGAAGGTCACCTCGATGTTGGGCTGCACCTGCATCTGGTTGAAGGCGTCCTCCACCATCTCGATGGGGTCTTCGATGGTGCAGACGTTCACCTCGGGCGTGGCCAGCTGCTTGAGGGTGGTGTAGAGGGTGGTGGTCTTGCCCGAGCCGGTGGGGCCGGTGACCAGGATGATGCCGTTGGGCTGGCCGGTCATGCTGGCCCAGCGTTTCAGGTCATCGGCGGAGAAGCCGAGCTGGTCGAAACTCTTGAGCAGCACGTCCGGGTCGAAGATCCGCATCACCAGCTTTTCGCCGAAGGCGGTGGGCATGGTCGACAGCCGCAGCTCTACCTCCTTGTCGCCGGCCATGCGGGTCTTGATCCGGCCATCCTGGGGCTTGCGCTTCTCGGCGACGTTCATGCGCCCGAGGTTCTTGATCCGGCTGACCACCGCCAGGGTGACCTGGGCCGGGAACTGGTAGACGGTGTGCAGCACCCCGTCGATGCGAAAGCGTACCGCCCCCTGTTCGCGCCGCGGCTCGACGTGGATATCGCTGGCGCGCTGCTGGAAGGCGTACTGGAACAGCCAGTCGACGATGTTGACGATGTGGGCGTCGTTGGCATCCGGCTCGCTGTCGCTGGCGCCCAGGTTGACCAACTGCTCGAAATTGCCGACGCCGCTGCTCTTCTGCTCAACCGCCGAGGCGCCGGTCACCGAGCGCGCCAGGCGGAAGAATTCCTGGGTATAGCGGGTGATATCGGCGGGGCTCGCCACCACGCGCTTGATCGGCCGCTGCAGCACGTGGGTGAGGTTGCTCTCCCAGCTGTGTACGAAGGGCTGGGCGCTGGCCACCGTCACCTCGTCCGGGCTCACCGCCACGGCGAGGATCTTGTTGCGCTGGGCGAAGGCGTAGGACATCAGCGGGGTGATCGAAGCCACGTCCACCTTGAGCGGATCGATGCGGTAGAAGGGCTGGCCGGAATATTCGGCCAGCCAGCGGGTCAGGCTGTCCAGATCCAGCTTGCGCCCGGGCCGGGCGAGGTCGTCCACGCTCTGCGCCGCGAGGAATTCCAGCGGATGCTGTTGCGGATTGGCGGAGCCACGGCGCAACAGCAGGCACTGTTCGGCGGTCTGCTGGTCGATCCGCCGCTGGCTGACCAGCTCGCGGAGGATGTCGCCCAGGTCGAGCCAACGGTCGGCGGAAGAGGAAGCTATGGCGGACATCGGGACTCCTAGGAACGCTGGTCGCCCGGATCCGACAGCCTGTCCGCGGGCGACGCCACTACCGCCCCCATAGGTACTGGGGCGGTGGTTTTCTCCAGCATAGCGATTTTGCGTTGCGGAATCGCTCGCGGCCTTGTGCCATCAGGATGGACGGTGTGGCCAGGGGATCGTTCCTGCCGTCCGGCGGCTCAAGCCAAGGCTTTCCATGGCGCCAGGCCGTGGATCAGGCGGGCCTGCTCGGCCACCCCGGCGAGATCGCCATGGGCACTCAGCGGCGCCAGCTTGCCCAGCTCGCCATACAGCCGGTCGGCTTCGGGCAGGTCCAGGGCGCCACGCGCCAGGTGTAGCCAGACCTGCATCCGCTCCAGGCGCGGCAGCTGTTGCTCGATCAGTTCCGGCTCGGTGATGGCGCGCAGCAGCGGCAGCTCGGCGGCCTCCTGGGCCAGCAGGCGCGGCAACCACTGGCCCAGCGGCGTGGCACCCTGGCGCTCGCCACGACCGGTACGGCCCTCGGTCCAGGCACGGGCATGCAGCCAGCGGGCGGTGCGCAGGGAGAACAGACCCCAGCGCGGGCGCTCCAGCTCGGCGGCGAAGCGCTGCGGCGCCTGGCGGCGCGCCTCTTCGTCGTCCTGGCCGATGGCGGCCAGCGGACGCCAGTCGGCGAGCAATTCGTCGAGCGCCTGGCGCAGGTCACGGCTGCTGGCGCGTGGCGCCGCCTGGCCGAGGCTGCCGAGCAGGGCCCGCAGGTCGATCAGTTGATGCACCCAGTCCACCAGTAGGCGCCAGTGGCCGTTCCAGCGATATTGCTCGGCCAGGCGCTGGCTGCCGGCCAGCAGATGCCAGCCGAGGCGGGCGACGGCTTCGTCCAGCGGCGTCTCGGCGTCCAGTTCCGGGGTGGGCAGATAAAGGGTGTAGCTCGATGCATCGTGCAGGCGATAGCCGCGCTCGGCCTTACTGATGTCGCAAGGCATCAGCGGCAGCTCGGCGGCCAGTTGCTCGGCCAGCTCCAGCAGCGCCGCCGGCTCGCCCTGGCGCAACTCCAGCTCGACCTCAGCGATGGCTTCGCGCCCGTCACCGGCGCGCACCTCGCCCTGATCCAGGGCCACCTCGATGATGGTGCGGGCCTTGCCCCGCCCCCAGGCGATCTCCGCCGCGTCGCGGACGAAGTCGGTGTCGAACACCGGCTGCAACCGGCGCAGGTCCAGGTCGGCCAGGGCCGCGGGCCAGCAGCTGTCGTCGAACAGTGTGGTATCCAGGGTGGCATCGGTCAGCGGCCACTCCCATTCGTTGCGCTCGGACAGCCCGGCCACGCTCTGGCCGCGGCTCTTGAGCGTCTGGATGTAGCGGTCGCCGTCGCGGCGCACGCGCAGGGCGACCTTGGCATGGGCCAGGTCGCGGGTGTCGGTGTCGTAGTAGCAGTTGGACAACTCGTGGCGCTGCCAGCCGTCCTTGCAACGCTTCTTGAGCAAGGGATGAGCGCGGAGGGCGTCGAGGGTCGCCGCACTGGCGCGCAGCTTGATTTCGGTTTCTTTGGCCATTGGAGCATCCTGGCGCCGGAAGAGAACGGTCCGGCTCCGTGCCGAGCGCGTCGTGACGACGGAAGGCGAGAACGTGGGCGCTAGTTTAGCCCGTCCCGGCCCCCGGGCGCATGAAGGTTTCATCCCAGGGCGGATGGCGCCATGATGGAATCGTGACCAGGAGAGACTCATGACCTTGCCCGCGTTGAAACCGCTGTTCGCCGCCCTCATCGCCGAAAGCTCGGTGAGCTGCACCCAGCCGGCGCTGGACCAGTCCAACGCTGGCGTCATCGCCCGCCTGGCCGACTGGTTCGGCACCCTGGGCTTCGCCTGCGAGACCCAGGCAGTGGCGCCTGGCAAGTTCAACCTCATCGCCACCCTGGGCAGTGGTCCCGGTGGCCTGGTGCTGGCCGGCCACACCGACACCGTGCCCTACGACGAAGCCCTCTGGCAGAGCGATCCACTGCGGCTGCGCGAGGCCGACGACCGCTGGTACGGCCTCGGCAGCTGCGACATGAAGGGCTTCTTCGCGCTGATCCTCGAAGCCGTGCGCGACCTGGACCGGCAGCAGCTGCGCCAGCCGCTGATCGTCCTGGCCACCTGCGACGAAGAGTCCTCCATGGACGGTGCCCGGGCTCTGGCCGAGGCCGGACGGCCGCTGGGGCGTGCCGCGGTGATCGGCGAGCCGACCGGGCTGCGGCCGATCCGCCTGCACAAGGGCATCCTCATGGAGCGCATCGACATCCTCGGCCAGAGCGGCCATTCCTCCGACCCGACCCTGGGTCACAGCGCCCTGGAAGCCATGCAGGCAGTGATGGGCGAATTGCTCGAGCTGCGCGCCCAGTGGCAGCGCGAGTACCGCAATCCGCTGTTCCTGGTGCCCCAGCCGACCCTCAACCTCGGCTGCATCCACGGTGGCGACAACCCCAACCGCATCTGCGGCCAGTGCGCCCTGGAATTCGACCTGCGCCCGCTGCCGGGTATGCAGCCTGAGGTCTTGCGCGCCGCCATTCGCGGTCGCCTGCTGCCGCTGGCCGAGCGCTTCGGGGTACAGATCGATTACCAGCCGCTGTTTCCCGCCGTGCCACCTTTCGAGCAGGTAGCCGAGGCGGAACTGGTGCGGCTGGCCGAACGCCTCACTGGCCACCAGGCCGATGCCGTGGCCTTCGCCACCGAGGCGCCCTACCTGCAGGCGGTCGCCCAGGAGGTGCTGGTGCTCGGTCCGGGCGACATCAGCTGTGCCCATCAGCCCGAGGAACACCTAGACCTGGCCCGGATCGCGCCGACCGTGAGCCTCCTGCAGCAACTGATCCGCCACTACTGCCTGGCGGAAGCGGTCGCCGTCTGATGAATAGACCCGGCCGCTTGGCGCGACTTTTTGTAAACTCTCTCGGGTCTACTGGTACCTGCCCATCCGCCCCGCTTCGAGGAACCCCCGTGCTGCGACGACGCTGAACACCCTGCCTGCCTTCGCTCACCTGCATGTCCATTCGCCAAGGGTTTCCGTCTCGATGCACGACTACGTCAACTGGCTCCGCCACGCTTCGCCCTACATCAATGCCCACCGCGACGCCACCTTCGTCGTCATGCTGCCTGGCGATGGCGTCGCCCATCCCAACTTCGGCAACATCGTCCACGACCTCGTCCTGCTGCATAGCCTCGGCGTGCGCCTGGTGCTGGTCCATGGCTCGCGTCCGCAGATCGAATCGCGCCTGGCCGCCCGCGGCATCGAGCCGCGCTTCTACAACGACCTGCGCATCACCGACGGCCCGACCCTGGAAGCCGTGATCGACGCGGTCGGCAGCCTGCGCAGCGCCATCGAGGCGCGGCTATCCATGGACATGGCCGCCTCGCCCATGCAGGGCTCGCGGCTGAGAGTCGCCAGCGGCAACCTGGTCACCGCGCGCCCGGTGGGGGTGCAGGACGGCGTCGACTTCCACCACACCGGCGAAGTCCGCCGCATCGACCGGCGCGGCATCGGCCGGCTGCTCGACGAACGCACCATCGTGCTGCTCTCGCCGCTGGGCTATTCCCCCACCGGTGAGACCTTCAACCTGGCTTGCGAAGACGTGGCCATGCGTGCCGCCATCGACCTGGGCGCCGACAAGCTGGTGCTTTACGGCGCCGAGCCGGGCCTCCTGGACGAACACGGCGCCCTGATCCGCGAGATCGGCCCGCAGCAGATCCCCACCCACCTGGCGCGCCTGGGCAGCTCCTACCAGGCCGAACTGCTCGACGCCGCCGCCCAGGCCACCCGTGGCGGCGTGCGGCGCTGCCACATCGTCGGCTACGCCGAAGACGGCGCCCTGCTCACCGAACTCTTCACCCGCGCTGGCAGCGGTACTCTGGTAGCCCAGGAGCCCTTTGAAACCCTGCGCGAGGCGACCATCGCCGACGTCGGCGGCCTGATGGAACTGATCCGTCCGCTGGAAGAGCAGGGCATCCTAGTGCGTCGCTCGCGCGAGGTGCTGGAGCGGGAGATCGAGCAATTCAGCATCGTCGAGCGCGAAGGCCTGATCATCGCCTGCGCGGCGCTCTATCCCATCGCCGATTCGGCGGCAGGCGAGCTGGCCTGCCTGGCGGTCAATCCCGACTACCGCCACGGTGGCCGTGGCGACGCCTTGCTGGCGCGCATCGAGCAGCGCGCCCGCGAGCGTGGCCTGAGCACCCTGTTCGTGCTCACCACCAAGACCGCCCACTGGTTCCGCGAACGCGGCTTCGAGCCCAGCGGCGTGGAACGCCTACCCGCGGCGCGGGCGTCACTGTACAACTACCAGCGTAATTCGAAGATCTTCGAGAAGAGCCTGTAGGGGCAACTGACGTAGGTTGGGCTGAGCGAGAGCGAAGCCCAACACCCGGCTGCCCCAGTTGATTATCTTGCTCTGCTGATACCTCTTGTTTCGCCCACCCGGGCGACTCACTTTTGCCAGTCGCGGCTACGCGCCCCGGACAAAAGTAACCAAAAACGCTTGCCCCGACCATCCGGCCCTACGCTGCGCTCCGGGTCCGCTCACGCCAGAGCCGTTCCGGGGTCGGTCCAGATGGGCCGTCCATGGCCCACTGGACCTCTCGCCGCATCCCTGCGGCTCGACCCCTCCACGACACTGGCGCTCGCCCTCCTGAACGGGGCGATTCGCCAGCCTGAAAGTTTCGGTTGAAGAACCCGTAGCCAGTAGCGTGGACAACGGCGAAGCCTTGTCCACTGATGGTTTAGGTGCCCGCCTGTGGAAAACGCTGTGCGGTTTTCCACGCTACGAACCGCTATAGGTTCTCCCTGAAAACACGACTCCCAGGCTGGCGCCCCGCCCCGTCAGTGAGGCCGAGTGCAGGCGTCGTGGAGGGGGATGCGAGGCAGGACGCCGAGCAAGGCGCGAGGGGCAGGATGCCCCTTCGTGCCGTGCCCCCGGAGCGGCGCCGGAACGAGGGGACCCGGAGCGCAGCGAAGGGCCGAAACGTGGGGTGTGCTTTCTTTTGCTTACTTTTCTTTGCACAAGCAAAGAAAAGTGAGTCGCCGACAAGGCGAAACAAGGGCCATCAGCAAAACACGATAATCAGCTAGGCCGCATTCACCTAAAGTGTAAATTTGAAGCCCCGCAACGTTGGGCTTCGACGATGAAGCCGTCTCAGCCCAACCTACCTGTCTACACCCCAATCGTCCCCAAAATACTCGCCTGATACGCCGCCACGAAGGTATCGAAATCCCCCTGGGGCGCCGCCTCGATCTCCGCCTGCTCTTCCAGCGACTGGCGTGCCATCTCGGCATAACCCTCCCGCTCGCCTTCGCTCAGCGGATGACTGGCGAAATAGGCCGCATGGGCCTCGCTCTGCCGCAGCCCGAATTCGGCAAAGCTCTCACCGCGTTCGCGCAGCTCCTGCAGCATCCGCGCCGAGGGTGTGAGGCGGACGTCGGCGAATTTTTGCTGTTGTGCCACGACCGCCTGGCGATGGGCATCGCCACCATGACCGGCATCCAGCACCTTGGCGCACTGTTCGATCTGGTCAAGCAATTCTGCCGCCCAGTCGATCATGGCCACCGAGGCGCCATGGCGTTGCAGGCGTAGACCCGGCTTGCGGCCTTCGCGCACCACGCTGGCGAAGTTGTCGGTGCATTCGCTGCACTCGCCATTGAGCGGTGGGCTACCTTCCAGGGCGCAATAGAGCAGGAAGGCATCGAGGAAGAGCGCGGTGGTGGTATCGATCCCCAGCGGCAGGAAGGGGTCGATGTCCAGGCAGCGCACCTCGATGTACTGCACGCCACGGGCCATCAGCGCCTGCACGGGGCGCTCGCCGCTGCGGGTGACCCGCTTCGGACGGATGGTGGCGTAGTACTCGTTCTCGATCTGCAGGATGTTGGTGTTGAGCTGCACCCACTCGCCGTCCTGGTGGGTGCCGATCTCCGCATAGGGCGGATAGGGCGTACCCACCGCGCGCCTTAGGCTTTCGGTGTAGGTGGTCAGGTCGTTGTAGTCCGGCGTCAGGCTGGCCTGGGCGTTGCTCTGGTAGCCCAGGTCGCTCATGCGCAGGCTGGTGGCATAGGGCAGGTACAGGGTCCGCTCGTCCAGGGTCTGCAACTGGTGCGGCCGGCCCCGTAGGAAGCCGATATCCAGCGCCGGCGAGGCGCCGAACAGGTACATCAGCAGCCAGCTGTAGCGGCGGAAGTTACGGATCAGGGCGATGTAGCGCGCCGACTGGTAGTCGCGGGCATCTCGGGCGTCACCTTCGGACTGGCGTAGCAACTCCCAGGCCGCTTCCGGCAGGGAGAAGTTGTAGTGGATGCCGGCGATGCACTGCATGGTGCGGCTGTAGCGCAGCGCCAGGCCGCGGCGATAGACGTGCTTGAGCCGGCCAATGTTGGAACTGCCGTAGTCGGCGATGGGGATCTGCTCCTCGGCCGGCAGGGCGCAGGGCATCGAACCGCTCCAGATCCGCTCGCCGTCGAGCTGGGCCACCGCGGCGCGGTGTACCCGGTCCAGCGCCTCCAGCACCTCGGGGGTATGGGTGCCGGTGGGGGTGATGAATTCCAGCAGCGCCTCGGAATAGTCCGTGGTGATCTGCGGATGGGTCAGAGCCGAGCCCAGTGCCCGCGGATGAGGACGTTGGGACAGGTCGCCCTGGGCGTCGATGCGCAGGGCCTCACGTTCGATGCCGTGCAGGCATTCGGCCAGAAGACGGGGATCAGCGCCGAGCAGCGCCAGGCGGCGGGACAGGATATCGCTCAAGTTGACTTCCTTTGGCGGTACTCGCCCCGGGCAGGGTAGAAGAAACCGACTGAAATAGGGGGCTCGGCCAGGGCCGATGCGGGGCGGCAGCAGTCACTGCCGCGGTCCGGGTTCAAGCCTCAGACCGCAACCCGCTCAGTTGGCTCCCAGCGTAGCTCAGGCGCCGGCAAAGGGCGATATGCGTCACCCTGCCAGCGCCTGGTCTAGCCGGTCACAGGCAGGCGAAGGTCGCCTGGGCCAGGGCGATCAGTTTGTCGCCCTGATGCACCTTGGCTTCCAACACATGGGTCTTGCGGCCCGGATGGATCACTCGGGCATGGCAGACCAATTCACCTTCGCTCACGCCACGCACGTAGTTGACCTTGCACTCCAGGGTCACGCTACCGGGCCGGCCGTCGAACAGGCTGTGGCTGGCCTGGCCCAGGGCGGTGTCGATCAGCGAAAAAAGGGCGCCACCGTGCAGCTTGCCGTGCAGATTGATGAGCTGGTCCTGCACGCTCATGCGCACCTCGGATTCGCCCTGCTCGGCCTTGTGGATGGTCATGCCCAGCAGACTGCTGAAGGCACTGTCCTTACCTACGGGAGAACCACTCATGTTCACTTCCTCAGTTGCTTGGCATTGGCGAACAGCGATGCCATGGCGTTATTGGCCGGCGCCGGTTGCGTCTGCCGCGGCGCGCCCTTGTCGGCGCGGGGTTTGCCGCTGCCAGTGCGGGCCTGGCCGCCGGGCTTGCCCTCGACCTTCTCGCCGGGAGTATCGCCCATGCGCATGGACAGCCCCACGCGATTACGCGGCACGTCCACTTCCATCACCTTGACCTTGACGATGTCCCCCGCCTTGACCACCTCGTAGGGGTCCTTGACGAACTTCTCCGACAGGGCGCTGATGTGCACCAGGCCGTCCTGGTGCACGCCGATGTCGACGAAGGCACCGAAGTTGGTGACGTTGGTGATGACGCCCTCGAGTACCATGCCGGGCTTGAGGTCGGAGAGCTTTTCCACGCCATCCTGGAACACCGCGGTCTTGAACTCCGGGCGCGGGTCGCGGCCGGGCTTGTCCAGTTCCTTGAGGATGTCGGTCACCGTCGGCAGGCCGAAGGTCTCGTCGGTGAATGTCTTCGGGTCCAGCCGCTTGAGGAAGCCCGAGTCGCCAATCAGCGAGCGGATGTCGCGGCCAGTGTCGGCGGCGATGCGTTGCACCAGCGGATAGGTCTCCGGGTGCACCGCCGAGGCGTCCAGCGGATTGGCGCCGCTCATGACGCGTAGGAAGCCCGCGGCCTGCTCGAAGGTCTTATCGCCCAGGCGCGGCACCTTCTTCAGGGCGTCACGGGTGGCGAAGGCGCCGTTGGCATCGCGGAACTGCACGATGTTCTGCGCCAGGGTGGCGTTCAGGCCGGAGATGCGCGCCAGCAGGGCGGCGGATGCGGTGTTCACGTCCACGCCCACGGCGTTCACGCAGTCTTCCACCACGGCGTCCAGGCTGCGCGCTAGCTTGAGCTGGGAGACGTCGTGCTGGTACTGGCCGACGCCGATGGACTTGGGCTCGATCTTCACCAGCTCGGCCAGCGGATCCTGCAGACGCCGGGCGATGGATACGGCGCCCCGCAGGGACACGTCCAGTTCGGGGAATTCCCGGGCGGCCAGTTCCGAGGCGGAGTACACCGAGGCGCCGGCCTCGCTGACCATCACCTTGGTCAGCCCCAGGCCGGGATACTTGCGGATCAGCTCGCCGGCCAGCTTGTCGGTCTCGCGGCTGGCGGTGCCGTTGCCGATGGCGATCAGGTCGACGCCGTGCTTGGTGCAGAGCACGCCGAGGGTGGCCAGGGTCTGGTCCCACTGGTTCTTCGGTGCGTGCGGGTAGACGGTGTCGGTGGCCAGCAGCTTGCCGGTGGCATCCACCACCGCCACCTTGCAGCCGGTGCGCAGACCCGGATCCAGCGCCAGGGTGGTGCGCGGGCCGGCCGGCGCGGCCAAGAGCAGGTCGTGCAGGTTGCGGGCGAACACCGCGATGGCCTCGTCCTCGGCCTTTTCGCGCAACTCACCGAGCAGGTCGGTTTCCAGGGAGGTGTAGAGCTTGACCTTCCAGGTCCAGCGTACCACCTCGGCCAGCCACTTGTCCGCGGCGCGGCCTGCGTTCTTCAGCCCGAAGTGCACGGCGATCAGCCCTTCGCAGGGGTGGGCAATACCGGGGCCTTCTTCGCCGAGCTTGAGCGCGGCGCTGAGGATGCCTTCGTTGCGCCCACGGAAGATCGCCAGGGCGCGGTGCGAGGGCACCGCCTTGAAGGGCTCGTCGTGCTCGAAGTAATCGCTGAACTTGGCGCCCTCGGTCTCCTTGCCGGGGATCAGGCGGGCGCTGAGGATGGCGTCCTGCTGCAGCACGCCACGCAGTCGCGCCAGCAGATCGGCGTCCTCGGCGAAACGCTCCATCAGGATGTACTTGGCGCCTTCCAGGGCGGCCTTGACGTCGGCTACGCCCTTGTCCGCGTCGACGTAGGCGGCTGCTTCGGTCTCCGGCGTCAGCGTCGGATCGCCCAGCAGCGCTTCGGCCAGCGGGCCGAGGCCGGCTTCCAGGGCGATCTGGCCCTTGGTGCGACGCTTCTGCTTGTAGGGCAGGTAGAGGTCTTCCAGGCGCGTCTTGGTGTCGGCCAGATTGATCTCGCGGGCCAGCTCGGGCGTCAGCTTGCCCTGTTCCTCAATGCTGGCCAGCACCGCCGCGCGGCGCTCTTCCAGCTCGCGCAGATAGCGCAGGCGCTCTTCGAGATGACGCAGCTGGGTGTCGTCCAGGCTGCCGGTGACTTCCTTGCGGTAACGGGCGATGAAGGGCACGGTGGACCCTTCGTCGAGCAGGGCCACGGCGGCGGCGACCTGTTGCGGGCGGGCGCCGAGCTCTTCGGCGATGCGGCTATTGATATCCATCGGGCTACCTGGCTTGCACGAGAAAAAGCGGGCGGCAGTATACCCGAGCCCGTCGGGCCGCCGCTTCCTGCGCCGCCACCGTCGCCCGTCGCCGGGCAAAATCTGCTAACAATGGCCCAACGCCGCGGTCGAATGGCCTACGGCATAATCCAGTGCTAGATCACAAGGAGACGTTATGAGCACCACCGCTGCCCCAGAAGGTGAAAAGATCCTGGTCGTCGACGACGACGCCCGGCTGCGCCGCCTTTTGGAGCGCTTTCTGGCCGAACAGGGTTATCGCGTCCGCACCGTCGAAAGCGCCGAGCAGATGGACCGCCTGCTGGCCCGCGAAGTCTTCAATTTGGTCGTCCTCGATCTGATGATGCCCGGCGAAGACGGCCTCTCCGCCTGTGGTCGCCTGCGTGAAAGCGGCAATCGCATTCCCATCATCATGCTGACCGCCAAGGGCGACGAAGGCAGCCGGATTCAGGGCCTCGACCAGGGCGCCGACGACTACCTGGCCAAGCCGTTCAATCCACTGGAGCTGGTGGCCCGCATCAAGGCCGTGTTGCGCCGCCAGGCCCCCGTGGTGCCCGGTGCCCCCGCCGGTACCGACGATGTGGTGACCTTCGGCGATTACGCCCTGCACCTGGCCACCCGCGAGCTCAAGCGTGGCGAAGAGACCCATATGCTCACCACCGGCGAATTCGCTGTGCTCAAGGCGCTGGTCGATCACGCCCGCGAACCGCTGACCCGCGACAAGCTGATGAACCTGGCCCGTGGCCGCGAGTGGGATGCCCTGGAGCGCTCCATCGACGTCCAGATATCCCGCCTGCGGCGGATGATCGAACCCGATCCGTCCAAGCCGCGCTATATCCAGACCGTCTGGGGCGTGGGCTACGTCTTCGTGCCGGACGGCGCCGGCAAATAGGGCGGGCAGCCGGGGCATTGCGCCCCGGCTGGGCAGAGGCTTAAGCGAATAGCCCCTGATGCACGCCCACCAGCAGGAAGATCCCCAGCAGCGCGCGATAGATGATGAAGGGCCAGGTCGAGAAGCGTTCGAGAAAACGCATCAGGCCCCAGATCGCAGCGAAGGCCGACAGGCTCGCCACCACCAGTCCCACCAGCAACAGCGACCAGGCCTGCGTCGGGATGTGCGCATGCCAGAGCACCACCAACTCCTTCAGTCCCGCCAGGGCAATGGCCGGCAGACCCAGCAGGAAGGAAAAGCGCGCGGCTTCCTCGCGACGCAGGTTGAGGAACATGGCCGCGGTCAGCGTCGAGCCGGAGCGGGACACGCCCGGGATCAAGGCGCCGACCTGGGCAATCCCCACGATCAAGGCATCGCGCAGACGCATCTGCGAGATGTCCCTGTTGTGCCGGCAGATGCGCTCCGCTAGGGCCAACAACACCGCCATGCCCAGGCAGGCATAGCCGATGACGCTGAGGCCGCGTAGCGGCGAGTCGCAGGCGTTGAGCAGAGGGGCCAGCAGTAAGCCGGCGACACAGATGGGAATGGTCGCCAGCACGATCATCACGGCCAAGAGAAAGTCCGGGCTGTCGAAGTCACGCTGGCGCACTGCGGCGAGGCTGCCGCGGGTCACCCCGCTGACATCCCGCCAGAAATAGCTGATCACCGCGGCCAGGGCCGCCATCTGCATGGCCGCGGAAAAGGCCGAGCCGGGATCGCGCCAGCCGAGCAGGGCGGGCACCACCCGCATGTGCGCTGTCGACGATATGGGTAGCAGCTCGGTGATACCCTGCACCACGCCGAGAAAGGCGATCTGGGCGTAGCTGAGCGAGGCGAAGCCGATGTCCAGGCCGGTCTGGCAGATGTCGGACACGAGAGAAACTCCAGGTTGAAGGGAAAGAATGGACGAACAAATGTATCCGAATGTTTCTCTGTTTGGTTGTCTATCTGGACCGCGCATCGCCAGAGGTTGTGATGGCTTTCGCGCCGTTTCGCCAAGGAATTTTGCTCGATGAAGGCGCCCAGCTGGTTTCCCCAGAGTTTCTTCGCCCGCTCGCTGTGGATGGTCCTGCTCGCGGTGCTCTTCTCCAAGGCGCTGACCCTGGTCTATCTGCTGCTCAACGAAGATGTCCTGGTCGACCGCCAGTACAGCCACGGTGCGGCCCTGACGCTCAAGGCCTACTGGGCAACTCCGGAAGCCGAGCGGCCACGTATCGCCCAGGCCGCGGGGCTGCGTTACGAGTCGCCGGAAACCGTACCGGCAGGGGAGTACCACTGGCCCTACAGCGAGATTTTCGAGCGCCAGATGAAGCAGGAGCTGGGCGAAAACACCGAGGTACGGGTGCGCGTCCAGCACGGCCCGGCCATGTGGGTGCTGGCGCCGAGCCTGGGCCCGGATTGGATCAAGATCCCGCTCATGGCCCATCCGCTGCGCGGCCAGCATATCTGGAGCGTACTCGGCTGGTTCTTCGGTATCGGCGTATTGTCCACCGGCGCTGCCTGGGTCTTCGTCCGGCAACTCAACCAGCCGCTACGCCGTCTGGTGCTCGCCGCGCGCGAACTGGGCAAGGGTCGCAGCGTCCGCCTGCCCGAGACCGATGCGCCCAGTGAGATCCAGGACGTCTACCACGCCTTCAACCAGATGGCCGAAGACGTCGAGCAGGCCGGGCGCGAGCGCGAACTCATGCTCGCCGGCGTCTCCCACGACCTGCGCACGCCGCTGACCCGACTGCGCCTGGCGGTGGAGCTGATGCCGCCCGCCGAGCGCGAAGAAGCCGAGGACATGATCCGCGACATCGAGGACATGAACGCCATCCTCGACCAATTCCTCGCCTTCGTTCGTGACGGCCGAGACGAGCCCCAGGAGCTGACCAACATCAACGAATTGGCCCGCCAGGTGGTCGCGCCCTACAACCAGGAGACCGAGCGGGTCAGACTCAATCTGGATGTCCTGCCACCGCTGCCGGTACGCCGCATCTCCTTCAAGCGCTTGCTGACCAACCTGGTGGAGAACGCCCTGCGCCATGGCGGCGGTGGCGGTATCGAAGTGGTAGGCCAGGTGGCGGGGTCCGCCACTGCACCCTATGTCGCCCTGAGCGTGATGGATCGCGGTCCCGGCATCGATCCCAAGGATCTGCAGGAAATCTTCAATCCCTTCACCCGCGGCAATCGCGCCCGCACCGTCAGCGGTTCGGGTCTGGGGCTGGCCATCGTCAAGCGCATTGCCGCGCAGCACGGCGGCAGCGCCGAACTGCGCAATCGCGAAGGGGGAGGGGTGGAAGCCCGGGTGCTGCTGCCCCTGGGGCTGCTGCTCCCCCGCAGCGCCAGCTGACGCCGGATGCTGCTTGCACTCTGTAGGAGCGGCCCATGGCCGCGATAGTGGGACCTAGCTGAGCAACTCCAGCATCGGTCTCATATGCGATTTATCAGAAGGTAGGTTGGGCGAGCCACCAGCGCAGCCCGACCAAACAAGCTAGAGCCTCAACCCTTGCCCTTGGTCCGCGTCAGCCCCGGCTCGGCGTTCTTTTCCAGGTACTCGATGATGATCCCGGCCACGTCCTTGCCGGTGGTCTGCTCGATACCCTCCAGACCGGGCGAGGAATTCACCTCCATCACCAGCGGCCCGTGATTGGATCTCAGGATATCCACCCCGGCCACGCTCAGGCCCATGGCCCGGGCGGCGCGCAAGGCGGTCATGCGTTCTTCGGGGGTAATCTTGATCAGACTCGCCGTTCCACCCCGGTGCAGGTTCGAGCGAAACTCGCCCGGCGCCGCCTGGCGCTTCATCGCCGCGATCACCTTGTCGCCCACCACGAAGCAGCGAATGTCCGCGCCGCCCGCCTCACGGATGTACTCCTGCACCATGATGTTCTGCTTGAGTCCCATGAAGGCTTCGATCACCGACTCGGCGGCCTTTTCGGTCTCGCACAGCACCACCCCGATGCCCTGGGTGCCCTCCAGCACCTTGATCACCAGCGGCGCGCCATTGACCATTTGAATCAGGTCCGGCACATCGTCCGGCGAATGGGCGAAGCCGGTCACCGGCAGGCCGATGCCCTTGCGCGAAAGCAGTTGCAGCGAGCGCAGCTTGTCCCGCGAGCGGCTGATGGCCACGCTTTCGTTAAGCGGGAAGACCCCCTGCATCTCGAATTGGCGCAGCACCGCGCAACCGTAGAAGGTTACCGAAGCGCCAATACGCGGGATGACCGCATCGAAGCCCTCCAGGGGTTTGCCGCGATAGTGGATCTGGGGTTTGTGGCTGGCGATGTTCATGTACGCGCGCAAGGTGTCGACCACCACCACCTCGTGACCGCGGTTGACGCCGGCCTCGACCAGGCGCCGGGTGGAGTACAGATTGGGATTACGCGAGAGAACGGCGATTTTCATGGGGCACCGGAGGCCGGAGTAAGGGACAACAGGGGTTTGGCTTGCGCATAGGAGACGGCGGGATTCACCAACAAGCCACCTTCGATCAGCGCCTTGGATCCGAGCAGCATGCGATAGCGCATGCTCTTGCGGCAGGCCAGAGTGAACTCCACCGGCCACTGCCGCTCGCCCAGGGCCAGCAGGGTACGGATGACATAGCGGGTCTGGGCGATGCCGTTGGAGCTACGAATGGTCTTTTTCGCTACGAGCGGCGCTTCGCAATGGCGGTGTCGCGACTGGACCAGGGTGCCCAGGTGCACGGTGAATCTCACCCAACGCTCCTTGCCGCGCATGAACGGCTGAACTTCCGTCGCATGCAGGGCCGAGGTGGCGGCTCCGGTGTCGATCTTGGCTCTGAGGCCTACCACGCCAAGATCTGGCAGCGCCACCCATTCACTCAGTCCGATGATGGCCAGTTCGGCAGAATTGCTCATCGCTGCTCCTTGAAATCAGTGCCCTCCGCCTAAATGTTGCGGATCAATGAGCTGTTTGAAGGCCGGTTTGGCGAAGAGATAGCCTTGCATCAGATCGATGCCGAGGTCGCGCAGGCAGTCGCGCTCCGCGATGGTTTCCACGCCTTCGGCCACCACCTGGGTACCCAGTTCGTTGCACATGGTGATGACGTTACGCACGATGGTGCGGCGAATGCGATCCTGATCGATGGCGCGGATCAACGCCATATCTAGCTTGACCAGATCCGGCTGGAAGTCGGCCAGTAGCGTCAGGCCGGAATGACCGGCGCCGAAGTCGTCGATGGCGGTCTTGAAACCGAATTGCTGATACTCGCGCAGGATGTGCGTCAGGTGGTTGCTGGCGACATGCTCCGTCTCCACCGTCTCGAAGATCAGCCGCTCCAGCGGAAAGGCATGTTCACGAGCGGCGGCCAGGGTGCTGCGAATGCAGAGTTCCGGGCGATAGACGGCATTGGGTAGGAAATTGATCGACAGGCTCTCCTGCAGGCCCAGGGTTGCCGCGGTGGCAATCGCCTTGGTGCGGCAGAGCTGGTCGAAGCGATACCTGTTGCTGTCGGTCACTTGATTGAGTACCGAGAGCGCACCTTCGCCGTTCGGTCCGCGCACCAGGGCTTCGCGGGCGAAGACGTCGCCTTTGCCCAGGTCCACGATCGGCTGGTAGGCGAAGTCGAACTCGAATCCCAGGGGCTCCGATTGCTGGCAACCCGCACAGCGGGTCTGGCCGGTCAGATCGGCAGGAAAGAATGTGGTCATGGCTCTCCGGGGGCGCGCTTGCAGCGTGGGTCCGATGGTTTAGAGTTCAAAGAAGAGTCTAAGACCCAGCAGGGGACTTTTTATTCGATGCATGCAGTAGATCACACTGAAGAACGGATGCGCCTTGATAAATGGCTATGGGCCGCGCGTTTTTTCAAGACCCGTGCGCTGGCCAAGGCGGCGCTCGAGGGGGGCAAGGTTCAATGTCGTGGCGAGCGCTGCAAGCCCAGCAAGGAGCCGCGCATAGGGGATATTCTCACCATCCGCCAGGGCTATGACGAAAAGACCGTAGTGATCATCGCCCTGTCCCAGGATCGTCGGGGAGCCCCCGAGGCTCAGCAGCTCTATGCGGAAACGCCAGAAAGCATCAAGGCGCGCGAGCAAGCGACGGCGGAACGCAAGGCCGGCAACCTTGGCCTGCAAACCGACGGCCGTCCGACCAAGAAACAACGCCGCCAGATTCACCAATTTCGCGAGTACGTCCATCCGTTCGACGACTGAGTCGAGCGCCGCTCGCTGGATCCTTTCGAAGGCCCGCTCCTCCGTCTTGCCCTGGGCCACCCGGGCAAGGCCTGCGTCCTTCCCTCTTTATATAGGTAGTTCATGACTTCCCACGATTTCACCCAGCGTTTCCTGTTCGACGAAACCGACGTCCGCGGCGAACTGGCCACCTTGGATCGCAGCTACGCCGAGGTGCTGGCCAAGCATCCCTATCCCGAGCCGGTCGCCCAATTGCTGGGCGAGATGCTGGCGGCAGCGGCGCTGTTGTGCGGCACTCTCAAGTTCGAAGGGCTGCTCGTGCTCCAGGCGCGCTCCAGCGGTCCCATCCCGTTACTGATGGTCGAATGCTCCAGTGAGCGCGAGGTGCGCGGCATCGCCCGTTACGAAGAGGAGGCGATCAGCGCCTCCGCGTCCCTTGGCGAACTCATGCCGGACGGTGTGCTGGCCTTGACCATAGATCCGCGTCACGGCCAGCGCTACCAGGGGATCGTACCTCTTGAAGGCGCCAACCTCGCCGAATGCCTGTCTGGCTATTTCGCCACCTCCGAACAACTGCCCACCCGCTTCTGGCTGAACGCCGATGGCCGTCGGGCGCGTGGTCTGCTGCTCCAGCAGCTTCCGCCAGCGCGCATCAAGGATGCCCAGGCGCGCCAGGACAGCTGGGAGCATGTGGTTACCCTGGCCGATACCCTGACCGCGGAAGAATTGCTGGGGCTGGACAACGAAGTGATCCTGCATCGGCTGTTTCATGAGGAAACCGTGCGCCTGTTTGACGAGCAGGGCGTGGCATTCAACTGCAGCTGCTCGCGTGATCGCGCCGCCAATGCCTTGGTCAGCATGGGCCGCCCGGAGGTCGAGACCCTGCTCGACGAACAGCAGGGCAAAATTCGGGTCGATTGTCAGTTTTGCAATGAACAGCAGGTGTTCGACGCCGCCGATATCGCGCAGATTTTTGCGGGCGGCGGCACGCAAACGCCGGGAAATACCCGCCACTAACCGTTGCAATTGCCCAAAGGCTTTCTGGCATAATCCCGCAACGTGTAGTTCTGCCGTGTAAGAACTACAAGCATGAGGAACGGCCCAGGGCCATGGGGAACGAAATGACGAAAGCCAACGTGTATACCGATATCAGCGTCGCTCAGCTAGTGGAAGAATCCCTGCGGCGCGGCGAGGGAGAGCTGGCCGACAACGGCTCGCTGGTCGTCAGGACCGGGCATCGCACGGGGCGTTCGCCGGTTGATCGCTTTATCGTCGAAGAGGCCTCCACGCGCGCTGCCATCCATTGGGGGCCGATCAACCGGCCTTTTCCGGAGGAGAAGTTCGCTCCGCTGTGGGAACGCGTCAGTGCTTACCTGGACGAGCGCGATCAATTCGTTTCCCATGTGCATGTAGGTGCCGATGTCGAGCACTACCTGCCCGTCATCATGCGTACCGAAACGGCCTGGCATAACCTGTTCGGTCGCTGCCTGTTCATCAATCCGGCTGAATACAATCCCCAGTCCAAGCCGGCCTGGGAGATCATCAACGCCCCGCATTTCGTCTGCGAGCCCGAGCGTGACGGCACCAATTCCGACGGTACCGTCATCATCAACTTCGCGGCACGCAAGGTGCTGATCGCCGGCATGCGCTACGCGGGCGAAATGAAGAAAGCCATGTTTTCCGTGCAGAACTTCCTGCTGCCGGAAAAGGACGTGCTGCCGATGCATTGCGCTGCCAACGTGGGCGAAGAAGGGGATGTCACCCTGTTCTTCGGTCTGTCCGGCACCGGCAAGACCACCCTGTCCGCCGACCAGAGCCGCTACCTCATCGGTGACGACGAGCACGGCTGGGGCGTGGGTACCGTCTTCAATATGGAAGGCGGCTGCTACGCCAAGTGCATCGACCTGTCCGAGAAGAACGAACCGGTCATCTGGAAGGCCATCCAGTTCGGCGCCGTCCTGGAGAACGTGGTCCTCGATCCGCAGACCCGTCAGCCGAACTACGCCGACGACAGCCTGACCCAGAACAGCCGTGCCGCCTATCCGCGCGAGCTGATCGACAAGCGTGCCGAGCACAACCTGGGTGGCGAGCCCAATGCCGTCATCTTCCTGACCTGCGACCTCACGGGCGTGCTGCCTCCCGTCTCCATCCTTAATAATGAGCAGGCGGCCTACCACTTCCTGTCCGGTTATACCGCCCTGGTCGGTTCGACCGAGATGGGCTCGGGTCCCGGCATCAAGTCCACCTTCTCCACCTGCTTCGGTGCGCCCTTCTTCCCGCGTCCCGCGGCTGAATACGCCGATCTGCTGATCAAGCGTATCCAGGGCTTCGGCTCCAAGGTCTATCTGGTCAATACCGGCTGGACCGGTGGCGGCTACGGCGTAGGCAAGCGCTTCAACATCCCGACCACCCGTGCGGTGATCGCTGCCATCCAGAGCGGTGCGCTCATAGGGGCCGAAACCCGTCACGTGCCGGTGATCAACCTCGACGTTCCGGTCGCCGTGCCTGGCGTGGACAGCGTCCTGCTCAATCCCCGTGATACCTGGCAGGACGGCGAGGCCTACGATGCGGCTGCGCGTGAGCTGGCCGGCAAGTTCGTCGAGAACTTCAAGAAGTTCTCCGGTATCTCCGAGGCCATCCGGGCGGCTGGTCCCCAGTTGTAACAAGGGGTTCGCCTGTAAACAAAGGCCGCCTTCAAGGCGGCCTTTGTTTTTTAAGCTTTTTTTGCATTTGGGGGTTGCATGCTTGGGCGTCGTTGCATAAACTGCGCCCGCTTTCGCTGATAACGCCAAGGTGCGAAGCGAAAGCACTGATTGTTAAGGAGATTTTAAAAAGATCCTTGACAAGGGGAGGGCAGATGAAGAAAATGCCGCCTCACTTTGGAGGGGTTCCCGAGTGGCCAAAGGGATCAGACTGTAAATCTGACGTCGCAGACTTCGAAGGTTCGAATCCTTCCCCCTCCACCAGATTGCTAGAGCGTTAAGGCTCTGCGGGTATAGTTCAGTGGTAGAACCTCAGCCTTCCAAGCTGATGATGCGGGTTCGATTCCCGCTACCCGCTCCAGTTTGACTGGCAAATGTTTCGCTCATGTAGCTCAGTTGGTAGAGCACACCCTTGGTAAGGGTGAGGTCAGCGGTTCAAATCCGCTCATGAGCTCCATCTTAAAAGGCAGATATGAAAATATCTGCCTTTGTTTTAATGGCGGCATTGCTTTGCTCAATTCGTGAAGGGAGAGAGTGTCGATGGCTAAAGAAAAGTTTGAACGTAACAAACCGCACCTGAACGTGGGCACCATCGGTCACGTTGACCATGGCAAGACCACTCTGACCGCAGCGCTGACCAAAGTCTGTGCCGACACCTGGGGCGGTTCCGCTCGTGGTTTCGACCAGATCGACAACGCGCCGGAAGA
>NZ_SULM01000023.1 GCF_005250615.1 Pseudomonas rhizoryzae
TCGATCAGGCATTATCTCGATACCCATAACGCCAATCCTCGCCCTTTTCGCTGGTACAAAAAGGCTGAAGACATCCTGGCAAGCGTAGCCCGGGCAGCTCAGGCCATGACCCGCAACTTATGATCGATATTTCTGAAACACCACACTAGGTTCTGTACGAAAAGTCGCCGAGCGAAGGTCAGGCGAGGCGAAAAAGGCTGAGGAAGCGGACCGGGCTCGCGAACGAGTTTACGAGCGGTAAATGAGCATTCCGAAGCCTTTTTCAACGAAGCATCACCGAGCGCAGGCATTTTTCGTACAGAACCTAAGCAGCTTCGCTCTGAACTCCGGCGATAGGGTACGAAGTACTTATGTTTAGGATCGAGCTGAATAAATCTGTTGACAATATTCCTCTGGCAATTATCGCTATTGTCGTGACGGTGTTTGTCCTGTCCCTGGGAGACGCTCTGATCAAGCTGGCGAGCGGCAGCTTTGTCATATGGCAGATATTGGTACTTAGATCTTTGATGCTGCTTCCGGTTTTGCTCCTGCTGATAGGTGTCGCGGGAATAAAAAAATTACCCAGCGGGATTTTTTGGATTGCTTTGCGCAGCATCATGCTCATTGGAATGTGGGTGCTTTACTACCTTTCTCTCCCGAATGTAACACTATCCGCTGCCGCAGCGGCTTATTACACCTTGCCAATCTTCATTACGCTCTTCTCCGCATTGTTCTCTGGAGATCGCATCGGTATTGCGGGTTGGCTAGCAGTAGCTGTAGGGTTTGCAGGTGTTTTATTGATTCTCCGGCCGAGTGCCGAAGACTTCAATTTGTATACTACTCTGCCTTTGGGGTCAGCAATGCTATATGCCGGCGCAATGATAATCACTCGTCAGAAGTGCCGGGAACAGCATCCGTTAACGCTGTCTTTGTATCTGAATCTTGGGTTCCTTATTGTCGGCGTGGCTGTTAGCTTAATACTGTTTTTGCTTCCTGCGGAGTTACGCCATGGCTTCCTGTTTTCCGCCTGGAGCCCCATGGGAAAAGCAGAGTGGCTTTCCATAGGACTGTTAGCGATAGCATTGCTGATTGGCAGTGTCGGTGCGGCTATTGCCTATCAAAATGGACCCCCGGCTATGGTAGATACGTTTGATTTCGCCTACGTCGGCTTTGCGGTAATTTGGGGGTTCGTCTTTTTTGGAGAGGTGCCTGATAGTGTTTCTACTTTGGGCATGGTGATGATTATTGGGGCGGGGATCCTTTCCTTGCGGCAGTAAGTCCTGGGCCATACGAGGACGTCTTTACTCGGCTATCCCAGCGGCATCTCTATGTGGTTTGGATAGTACGATCGCGCAGAGGTCTCCACTGTTGAGGCCTGTCCGCCGGGCGCCTGACCCGCGTGTGCACGCGTATGGGATGCGGGAGCGCCCCTCAAACGTGCTGCCCACCGTTGATATGTATTTCGGCGCCATTGATGTAGCAGGAGCGTTCGCTGCAGAGGAAATAGATGGTCTCGGCGACTTCGTCGGGGGTGCCCAGGCGCTTGAGCGGGACCTCGGCTTCCACCAGGCCGTCGGTGCCGGGCGAGAGGATGGAGGTGGCGATCTCGCCCGGTGCGATGGCGTTGGCGCGTACGCCGCGTGGGCCGAATTCATGGGCCAGTTCGCGGGTGAGGGCGGCCAGTCCGGCCTTGGACGCTGCGTAGGCCACCCCGGCGAAGGGATGGACGCGCGAGCCGGCGATGGAGGTGACGTTGACGATGCTGCCTTTGGCCGCTTCCAGTTCCGGCAGCAGCGCACGGGCGAGCAGGGCGGTGGAGACCAGGTTGACGTTGAGCACGTGGGTCCAGGTTTCGGCGTCGGAGGCGGCTACTCCGAGGCGGCTGCCATCCGGTCCCTTGGGCGAGATGCCGGCGTTATTGACCAGGGCATCCAGCTTGCCGCTGGGCAGGCGTTCGCGCACGGTGGCCACCAGACGGTCGATCTGGGAGAGGTCGGCGAGGTCGGCCTGGATGTGGGCGTCGCGTGCTTCCGGCCAGGCGCATTCTTCGGAAAAGGGGTGCCGGGAGACGGTGAGCAGGCGCCAGCCCAGGTTGCGGAACAGCTTGACCGTGGCGTGGCCAATACCGCGGCTGGCGCCGGTGAGCAGCATGGTGCGTTGGGTCATGAAGGCTCCTGACGAGGACGGGCGGGGTTTCACTATGGCCCAGGCCAGGAGGATGGGGCAATCGAGTGGCCCTGATCCGCGTCGCTCATGCTGCGACCCTTCGCGTTGAATTAGCTGCGCCGAGGGGATGGTCGTGGCAGTCTGCGGACAGCCTGCAAGCCACCACGCGCCGAAGATGATTCCAGACCTGAGCAACCTGGAGTCTCTTGCGATGAGCGGATCCTATATCCATGTGCCGACGCCCGCCGGCGCCTTCGACGCCTACTTCGTGCCTTCCATCGATGGTCGCGGTCCGGGCATCGTGTTGTGCCAGGAGATCTTCGGCGTCAACGCCGCCATGCGGGCCGTCGCCGATCACCTGGCCGAAGAGGGCTACAGCGTGCTGGTGCCCGATCTTTATTGGCGCCAGGCGCCGCGCATCGAACTGGGTTACACCCCCGAGGATTTCGAAAAGGCCTACGGCCATTACCAGGCCTTCGACGAGCACCTGGGGGTGGTGGACATCGGTGCCGCCCTCGACCATTTGCGTACCCTGCCCGAAGTGAACGAAGCCGGGCTCGGCGTGGTGGGTTACTGCCTGGGCGGCAAGCTGGCCTACCTGGCCGCCTGCCGCTTGCGTCAGGTGGCTTGCGCCGTCGGCTACTACGGAGTCGGTATCGAAAAGGCCCTGGGCGAGTTGGAAGGCCTGAGTGGGCGCCTGGTGCTGCATTTCGCCGAGGCCGACCAATTCTGTCCGGCGCCCGCGCGGGAAGCCATCCTGGCGGCCCTGGCCGAGCGGCCGGGTACCGAGGGTTACGTTTACCCCGGCGTCGACCATGCCTTCGCCCGGCCCGCCGGCCATCACTACGACAAGCCCGCCGCGCTGCTGGCCCATGAGCGCACCATCGCCGCGCTGCGCCGCACCCTTGGCCCCGACTACAACCTGTCTGCGCTGTGGGAAGAGCACATCCGCCACGAATTCGATACCCGCGACGTGCCGGCAACCATGGCCACCATGGTGCCCGAGCCCTACGTCAACCATATCCCGACCATGACCGGCGGGGTCGGCTATCGCGAGCTGGCGCGCTTCTATCGCTATCACTTCGTGCATGGCAATCCCAAGGACATGAAGCTCACGCCGATCTCGCGCACCGTGGGTGCCTCGCAGATCGTCGACGAATTCGTCATGAGTTTCACCCACGACGAGGCCATCGACTGGATGCTGCCGGGCGTGGCGCCCACTGGTCGCTATGTCGAGATCCCCATGCTGGGGGTGGTGAAGTTCCGCGGGCCCAAGCTCTACCACGAGCACATCTATTGGGATCAGGCCAGCGTGCTGGTGCAGATCGGCCTGCTCGACCCCGAGGGCCTGCCGGTGGCGGGCGCCGAGACCGCGCACAAGCTGCTCAACGAGACCCTGCCGTCCAATACCCTGATGCCGAGCTGGGCTTCCAGCGCCGGCAAGTCCATCGAGGAGTGAGGCCATGAGTCTGCATTCCCTCGACGGCAAGACGGTGGTCATCAGCGGCAGCGCCACCCTGATCGGCCAGGCGGTGGCCGAGGCACTGGTCGCGGCGGGCGCCCGGGTAGCCCTGCTGGACATCGACCCGAATGGCGCGGCCGGTGCCGAGGTGCTCGGCGAAGCGGCCTTCTTCCAGACCGTGGACCTGACCGATGACGCGGCCTTGGCGCTCGCGGTAGCCGCCATCCGCGAACGCTTCGGCGCGGTGGCTGGCCTGGTCAACCTGGCCTGCACCTATCTCGACGACGGCCTGGGCTCGCCGCGCGGCGACTGGCTCAAGGCGCTGGACGTGAACCTGGTGTCGGCGGTGATGCTGGCCAAGGTGCTGCACCCCGACCTCAAGGCTCAGCGCGGGGCGGTGGTCAACTTCACCTCCATCTCCGCCGACTGCGCCCAGACCGGGCGCTGGCTCTACCCGGTCTCCAAGGCGGCGCTCAAGCAGCTGACCCGTTGCATGGCGCTGGACCTGGCACCGGATGGCATCCGCGTCAACTCAGTGTCGCCGGGCTGGACCTGGTCGCGGGTGATCGCCGAGGTCAGCGGCGGCGATCGCGCCCATGCCGACCGCGTCGCCGCCGACTTCCATCTGCTCGGTCGCCTCGGCGAGCCGGCGGAGGTGGCCCAGGTGGTCGCCTTCCTCTTGTCGCCGGCGGCGAGTTTCGTCACCGGGGCCGACTATGCCGTGGACGGCGGTTATTCGGTCATGGGACCGGAGCGCAACCAGCCGGCCATTCCACGCCTCGCCGAACGGGAGTGATGCCATGCAGAACCCCTTCTGGCGCCTGTTCAACGGCTTCACCCCCACCCGCAACTCGACTCCCCGGAGAACCTCCATGCGTCGTATCGCCATCGTCGGGGCCGGCCAGGCCGGCCTGCAACTAGGCCTGGGCCTGCTCGCCCAGGGCTACCATGTCACCCTCACCACCAACCGCACCGGCGAGCAGGTGCGCGCCGGCAAGGTGATGTCCAGCCAGTGCATGTTCAACACCTCGTTGCAGACCGAGCGCGACCTGGGGCTGAATTTCTGGGAAGACCAGTGCCCCGCGGTGGAAGGCATCGGCCTGGCCGTCCCGGATCCCGTGCATCCGGACCGCCCGGCCTTCCAGTGGAGCGCCCGCCTGGAGCGCTATGCCCAGGCGGTGGACCAGCGCCTGAAGATGCCGGCCTGGATGGACGAATTCGAGCGCCGCGGGGGTGAGCTGATCATCCAGGACGTCGGCCTGGCCGAGCTGGAAACCCTGAGTGCCAGCCACGACCTGACCTTGCTGGCCGCCGGCAAGGGCGAGGTGGTCAACCTCTTCGCCCGGGATACCGAGCGCACCGTCTTCCAGCAGCCGCAACGCGCCCTGGCGCTGACCTACGTGAAGGGCATGACGCCCATGTCGCCCTATTCGCGGGTGGCCTTCAATCTCATCCCCGGCGTGGGCGAGTACTTCGTCTTCCCCGCCCTGACCCTGAGCGGACCCTGCGAGATCATGGTCTTCGAAGGCATCCCCGGCGGCCCCATGGACTGCTGGCAGGACGTCACCTCGCCGGAGCAGCACCTGGAGCGCAGCCTGGAGATCGTCCGCCGCTTCGCGCCCTGGGAGGCCGAGCGCTGCCAGAACCTGGAGCTGACCGACGCCGGCGGTGTGCTGGCCGGGCGCTTCACGCCCATGGTGCGCAAGCCAGTGCTGCGCCTACCCTCGGGCCGGCCGGTGTTCGGCATGGCCGATGCCCTGGTGGTCAACGATCCCATCACCGGCCAGGGCTCCAACAATGCCGCCAAGTGCAGCAAGGTCTACCTGGAGGCCATCCTCGCCCAGGGCGATGCGGCCTTCACCCCCGACTGGATGCACCAGACCTTCGAGCGCTACTGGGACTACGCCGGCCAAGTGGTGAAGTGGACCAACAGCCTGCTGACCCCACCACCACCGCACATCCTCGACCTGCTCGGCGCCGCCAGCCAGTCCCAGGCCATCGCCGCGAACATCGTCAACGCCTTCGACGATCCCCGGCGCTTCGCGCCCTGGTGGTTCGAGGCGGATGCCTGCCAGACCTTCATCCGTGAACGCCTGAGCCAGGCCGCCTGAGGAACCCGCCATGACCCTAGACGCACTCGAACTCATCGCCGCCGACCCGACCAATCCGCGCGCCTTGCGCAACCTGCTGGGGCAATTCGCCACCGGCGTCACCGTGATCACCACCCGCGGTCGCGATGGCCGCAAGGTGGGCATGACCGCCAACTCCTTCTCCTCGGTGTCCCTGGAGCCGCCGTTGGTGCTCTGGAGCCTGGCGCGCCAGGCGCCGAGCCTGCCGGACTTCCTCGCCGCCAGCCACTTCGCCATCCACGTGCTGGGCAGCGATCAGCACCAGCTATCCGGGCACTTCGCCCGGCCGGCGGAGGACAAGTTCGCCGGCATCGCCCACCTCGAGGGCACCGCCGGGGTACCGCTGCTGGAGGAGGCGGTGGCCACCCTGATCTGCCGCAACCACGTCCAGTACGAGGGCGGCGACCACCTGATCTTCCTCGGCGAGATCGAGCACTACCGACACAGCGGCGGAGAACCGCTGGTCTTCCACGCCGGCCAATACCGGGTCGCCAGCGCGCATCCGGCGCTGAGCGCCTGAGCCTCGGCAGCGCCCGTCGATGCCACTCGATCGGCGGGCGCTGCCCTTTCGAATCTGCCTTTCGCGAGCACGAACAGCCGTATTCAAGGAGCCTTGCATGACCCGGATTCGCTATCTTTCCCTCGCCGGCGCTCTGGTCGCCGGGACCGCCCAGGCCTATGACCTGCCGGTGGTCAACCTCGGCCTCACCAGCTTTCTCGACGGCGGCCTGCCTGCGGGCAACGGCTGGTACCTGCAGCAGTATTTCCAGAACTACAGCAGCCATCGGCTGACCGATCAAAACGGCGACAAGCTGGGGCTGCCGAAGACCAAGCTGGACTACCAGGTATCGGTGACCCAGCTCAGCTACGTATCGGACCTGCGCCTGGGCAACGGCAACCTGGGTCTGAACATGTTGCTGCCGGTGGTGACGCGGATGAAGGTCGACGACGGCCTGAACAACGCGGCGCTCAAGGACCAGGGTGGCGTGGGCGACCTGCTGATAGGGCCCTTCATCCAGTTCGATCCGGTGATGGGCGCCAATGGCCCGCGGTTCGTCCAGCGGGTGGAATTCCAGATCAACGTACCCACCGGCGAGTACGACCGCGACAAGGACATCAATCCCGGCAACCATGCCTGGTCGCTGGACCCCTATTGGGCCGCCACCTACTGGTTCACCCCGAACTGGACTGTCTCGGTGCGCGCCCACTACCTCTACAACTTCAAGAACGACAAGCCGGGCTATGCCTTCGGCGACGTCTCCGACATCCAGGCCGGTCAGGCGCTGCACGCCAACTTCGCCACCGAATACGCCGTCACCCCGCAACTGCGCCTGGGCATCAACGGCTATTGGCTCAAGCAGATCACCGACACCCAGATCGACGGCCACGACGTCTCCGGGCGCCGGGAGAAGGTCTGGGCCATCGGCCCCGGCGCCATGTACAGCTTCTCCAAGAACGACCATCTGGTGGCCAACGCCTATTTCGAGCAGGACGCGCAGAACCGTCCGGAGGGCAGCCGGGTGCAGGTGCGCTACATCCATCACTTCTGACCGGACGGAGTTCAGCTCCCTTCGTCCTTTTCAAGCCTGCCGGGGATGGCAGGCTTCTTTTTGCCCGGCGTTTGGGCGGGAGCATTCTGCGTAGGTTGGGCTGAGCGCAGCGAAGCCCAACAATGGGCCCTTCCGGGCGATGCAGACGTAGCGAAAGACAATGCGGGATGACGCCTAAGGCATGGGTCATGTTGGTATTAAAAGTTTGCGCCGTCTCATTCTGAACTCCGATCCATCGCGACCATGGCGGTCCGCCGTTGCGGCCGCTCTCGCCTAGGTAGAACTCGCGCTAACCGTAGCGTGGAAAACGGCGTAGCCTTTTCCACTGGGAACCCCTGCGAGGCGTGCCCTCACCCCAACCCTCTCCCGAGGGGAGAGCGGGCTATCCGAGCAGGCATTCGGCTCCCTCAGTCCCGGTAAGATCCTGATCAAACTTAAGCCATCACCTTGGTAACAACTGTCCTAGGGCTACCGTGGCCGCGCTCGCTCTATCCGTAGGAGCGGCCGCAATGGAGTAGTGATTGTCATGGGCAGCGGTGGGTTGGGTTGAGCTCAACGAAGCCCCACAGAGAGGATCCGCCAGGCGACCCAGGCCAAGCGGTGGAGATCGATTGATGTCGCTGGAAGTGGGGGCTGTTGGGCTTCCACGGTGGAGCCGTCTCAGCCCAACCTACGGCAGGGTTGAGGTGTAGGTTGGGTTGAGCGCAGCGAAGCCCAACAGAGAAGTCCCACCAGGCGATCAGGCCATCTATTGGTGTAGCGCTGGAAGAGAAGGTTGTTGGGCTCCGACGGTAAATCAGCCTCAGCCCAACCTGCAAAAGCGAAGCCCGGCAGGCGAGCTGTCGGGCTTCTTGTATAACGTGGTGCGGGGTTAACGCGTAGACGCACTCTGCAAAAACTTCTCGCTATACAGCCGCGTCTCCTCGCCCAACCCCTGCTGGTCGAGCCAGGTCTTGACCGCCTCGACCATGGGCGGCGGGCCGCAGAGGTAGAGGTCGCAGGCCTGGTCGGTGAGGAAGCGGCGGTCGAAATGCTCAGGGATGTAGCCGCTCAGGCCCTGCCAGGCCGGGCTCGGCTGGCTGACCACCGGTTGGTAGTCGAAGTCGGCGATGCGCGCGCGATAGGCCTCCAGGCGGGCGCCTTCGCAGAGATCCTGTTCCTGGGTGACGCCATAGAACAGCCGCACCGGCTGGCCGCAGCCGCCTTTTTCGGCCATCTCGTCGAGCATGCCGAGGAAGGCCGAGAGGCCGGTGCCGCCGGCCACCAGGACCAGCGGCCGTTCCACCTGGCGCAGGTAGAAGCTGCCCAGGGGCGCCTCCAGCTCCAGGGTCAGCCCCGGCTGGCAGCGCTCGCGTAGGAAGTTGCTCATCACCCCGTCCGGCAGCAGGCGGATGAGGAATTGCAGCTGGTTCTGCGCATTGGGCCGGTTGGCGAATGAGTAGGCGCGCCAGTCATCGGTGCCGGGGATGCGCAGCCGCGCGTACTGGCCCGGCAGGAATTGCAGCTGCCGGGAAGCAGAGCTGGCGTCGAGGTGCAGGATGGCGGTGGTGGCCGAGACCAGCTCCACCGAGGTCACCTGGGCACTGATGCGCTCTGGGTCGGCGGCGTGGCAGAGGCTGGAGTCGTGGTCGAAGTAGAAGGCGGCGTCGGAGGTCACCCGGGTCTGGCAGGCGAGCACCTTGCGTTGCGCCAGGTCCCGCTCGGAGAGGGCTTCCTCGTCGACGTAATCCTGGCTGTAGGCGCCGGCTTCGCAGCGCCCCTGGCAGGTGCCGCAGACGCCTTCGCGGCAGTCCAGCGGCAGGCTGATGCCCTGGCGCAGGGCAGCGTCCAGCAGCAGTTCGTTGGGCTTCACCGCGATGAACAGCGTCTTGCCGTCGGCGAAGCTCAGAGCGACGTTGTGGCTCATGGCGGTGGCCTCAGAGGTGGTAGAAGTCGAGCACGGAGTTGATGGTGTCGTTGAGCAGCAGCACGTGCTTGCGGGTAATGCGGAAATCGCCGCCCACCTCGCGCAGGTGATAGGTCACCTGGCCATGGAACTGCTCGGAGACGCCATGCCGGGTATAGAGCGTCTGCCAGCCGGCGCGGACTTCCAATTGCCCGTCGTCACGGTGGGCGACGCGCACATTGCTGATCTGGTGCAGGGTGCGCGGCAGCGGCGTGGAGGCTGCCGACTTGCCGGTGCGCAGGCGGAACACCCGATCCTCCAGGCCCGATCTATCGGCGTAGTAGATGTAGGAGAGGCCCTGGGTGGGGTCCTGCACGTACTCGTGTTCGCTGACCCACTGCGGCAGGTGGAAGACGCTGCCGGCCTCGAACAACTCCAGGTAGGCGTCCCAGTCCTGGGCATCGCAGAGCGCGGCCTTGCGATAGAGGAACTGTTCCACGGCGTATTGCAGAGTCGGGTTCATGCCGACACCTCCGTCGGTTGCAGGGCCTTGAGCGCCAGGCCATCGAGCAGGAAGCGCTGCCAGGCGCCGTGCTGGTTCACATAGAGGCCTTCATGGGTGAATTCGGTACCGGTGAGCACCGGCTGGATGCCCAGGGCCTCGCTGTTCACGGTGGGGCCGGCGGTCCAGCGGTGATGGCCGCGAGAGATGTCGTTCCAGCGCTCCAGGCGGGCCTGGAAGCCACGCTGGGCCTCGCGGAATTCCACCAGATCGTCGGGCGTGCCCATGCCCGAGACGTTGAAGAAGTCCTCGAACTGGCGGATGCGATTGGTGCGGTCGGCCGGGGCCTCGCCCTTGACGCCGATGCACTGGCTGATGATCTCGGTCTTGTTCCAGGCCAGCGGCCGCACGATGCGCAGCTGGGAGCTGATCTGGTCCATGAAGAACAGGCTGGGGTAGATGTTGAGGTTGCGCAGGCGATGCATCATCCATTCGGCGCGGGCCTGGCCGTATTCCTCCACCAGGCGCGGCATGACGCTGGCATAGCCGGGGCGCACGGTGGGGTTGGGCATGTCGCTGAACAGCAGGCTGTGGCCGTTCTTGAAGGAGAACCAGCCATCGTCGGTCTCGGCATCGCCGGCGCCGAGCTTGCTGTAGTCCAGGGTGCTGCTGGCGCTGCCTTTCTCGGCATTGACCTGCTGGCGGTGCTGCACGGTGGAGACGTAGTTGTAGTGCACGGTGCTGACGTGATAACCGTCGAGACCGTTCTCGTTCTGCAGCTTCCAGTTGCCGTCGTAGGTGTAGGTGGACTTGCCCGGCAGGATCTCCAGCTCACCGGTGGGGGACTGAGCCACCATCATGTCGAAGAACACCTTGGCATCGCCCAGGTAGTCTTCCAGGGAGTCACTGCCCTGGGTATCCAGGCTGACGAAGACGAAGCCCTTGTAGCTCTGGATGCGCGCCTTCTTCAGGCCGCGGGTGGCCTTGTCGAAGCCATCGGGGTATTCGCCCGGTGCCTTGACCTTCACCAGGCGGCCGTCGCTCTTGTAGCACCAGGCGTGGAACGGACAGGTGAAGGTGGACTGGTTGCCGCGCGCCACGCGGGTGAGGGTGGCGCCGCGGTGCTGGCAGGCGTTGATCAGTGCATGCAGCTCGCCGTTGCCATCGCGGGTGATGATCAGCGGTTGGCGACCGGCGCGCAGCGTGACGAAGTCGTGGGGCTTGGCGATCTCGCTTTCGTGACAGGCATAGATCCAGACCTTCTCGAAGATCAGCTCCATTTCCAGCTCGAACAGCTCGGGTTCGGTGAAGAGATCGCGGGCGATTCGGTAGACGCCGTCGGCCGGACGGAAGTCCAGGCAACCTTGGATGTAGTCCTGCCATTGGGCAATGCTGCGGATGCTCATCAGGGGTGTCCTCTAGGGTGAGACTCGCCTCGATTGAAGCCCCGCCACCCCAACCCCTCTATCCGCTTTTTCGCTGATCGCTAGCCGGATTTTTTCACTCGCCGGACTGGCCTGCACTCTGCGGATAGTGGCGGCGGCACGCGGCGTGCAGCATGGAACCAGCCAGCGGAGGAGCCCAGCATGCAGCAGACGAATATCGAGGTGCAGACGCACAGTGGCCAGGTCGCCGAGGCCTGTCGCTGGATGAGCGCAATGGCTGGTCCGCACCGCCTGGAAACCCGTAGCGGCGCCGAGTTGAGTTTCCATCACCAAGGACTGCGACTGCCGGGCCGGGCCACGGTACTGGGGCGGATCGGCTATGGTGCCGCGGTGCAGATCGGCATCGACGCCCTGGATGCCTACAGCCTCAGCCTGCCGCTGCAGGGCCGTCAGTCCCTGGCCAGCCGCGGTGCGCGCGTACGTTCCGATAGCCAGTGCGGAATGGTCGTCGCACCCCATGAATGGCAGCGGCTGGACATGGCAGCCGACTGCCTCAAGCTGCAGGTGGTGATCCGCCGCGAAGCCCTGCAGGAGGTGGCGGAGGGCCTACTAGGCCGGCCACTGGCGGCGCCCCTGAGCTTTGCCGGCGAGATGGAACTGGCGCGCCCGGCGGTCGCGGCCTGGTGGCAGGGTGTGCGCCAATTGCTGGACGGCTGGAGCGCTGTCCAGGCGCTCTACGGCCAGCCGGCACTGGCCAATGACCTGGAAGTGATGCTGCTCAAGGGCCTACTGCTGGCCCAGCCGCATAACTATTCCGCGGCTCTGGAAGAAGGCGTGGGGACCGGCTATCCCGAGTTTCTCCTGCGGGCGCGGCGTTATCTCGAAGCCCATGCGCGGGAGAATCCCTCGCTGGAGAGCCTGGAGCACGTGGCCGGGGTGTCCCGCGCCAAGCTCTACGCCAGCTTCCGCCGCTATCACGGCCAGCCGCCCATGGCCTATCTCAAGCGGCTGCGACTGGAAGAGGTGCGGCGCCTGCTGCTGGCGCGTCGTGAGGGCGCCAGCGTCTCGCGCATCGCCCTGGATTGGGGCTTCGAGCACCTGGGGCGCTTCGCCAGCGACTACCGCCAGGCGTTCGGCGAGACGCCGTCGCAGACCCTGGCGGGGCGGCGTCTCAACTAGCCGGAGAGCGCCCCGCGAAAGCGGCGGGTTTCCGAGGGAGACTCGCCGTAGCGGCGCTTGTATTCCTGAGCGAACCGGCCGAGGTGCGCGAAGCCCCACTTGTAGGCGGTGTCCGTCACCGATTCGACGCGCCCGCTGCGCAGCTCTTCATGCACCCGCTCCAGGCGCAGGTCACGCAAATAGTGCATCGGCGTGGTGCTGCGGTAGGTGCGGAAACCGGCGAACAGGGTGCGGACGCTGACGCCGCCGTGCTCGGCCAGGGTTTCCACGCTGAGCGGCTCGTGCAGGTGCTCGGCGATATAGGCCTCGATGCGCTTGATGAAGTAGGGCGAGACATTACGCTCCCGTGTGCCTTCCAGCTGGCCATGCAGCGAATGCGGCTGGCCATAGAGCAGGGCGTTGAGCAGCGAGGATTCGAATTGCTTGAGTACCAGCGGCTGGTGGATCGGATGCGCCGGGTCTGCCAGGCCTTCCATGAGCAGGCCGAGCAACTGAAGGAAGTAGCTGCCGCCGGCTTGGCGCAGGTCCAGGCGCGGATCGAATTGCGGCAGGCGGCCCTGCTGGGGCAGGTGCTGGGCGCAATGATGTTCCAGGTCGGCCCGCTCCAGGCGCAGCACCAACTGGGCGGCGCCGGCGTACCACCTCATGCGCACCGGCAATTCCGGCGAGAGCAGGGCGGCAAGGTGCGGTGAGGACTGGAAGTCCGTCACCCCGCAGTGGATGTCGGCGCCACCGGCGAGGGGGATCTGGATGAGATAGAAGTCCTGCAGGCACTGTGGATCGATGTCGACATCGGTGCCGTATTCCAGGCGATTGAGCGACAGCCGCCCGCGGCTGACATGGTGCAGGCTGGCGCTGACGCTGTCGCCGCGGTGCACCGGCTTCAGCTCGTGGGGCTTGAACACCTTGCTGACACCCTGGCAGGCCGCCTCGCGATCGGCGACCAGGAATTGCAGGCTGTTCGAACAGAACAGGCTGGTCTGGCGAAAGCGCTCACCGCTCTCGGAAGGTGCGGACTCGTGGAGCATTGTTACCTCCTTGCACACAGGCGTGGCCCCCTGCACCCTTTTGTTCCCCTCCCGCTGCAGTATGCGGATAGTCACTGCAGCCAGCGGATAGTCATCGGGTAACGGAGCTCGTTCTTGGCCGCTGTTGGACGGCTCTGAGCAGGGTTCTGCAATGCACGGGCCAAGCGAGCCGTCTAGCGCGGCTTTCAGGGCGATCAGCGGTCATTCCGATTGCCTGCGTCTAGCCCTCGTCGTGGCGCAGCCGCCCATGCTCGCTGCGTACCGCCGCCATGAAGGTCTGCATGGCCGAGGACTGCACTCGGTGCCGGCGACGGATCAGGCCATAGGGCGGCAGTCGCGGCTCGAAGGCGATGGGCAATATCGCCAGCAGGTGGCGGCCGGGATAGTCATTGACCACCGAAAGCGGCGTGACCCCGAGCATGTCGGTCTGCTGGACCAGCGCCAGCAGGGTCATGATGGAGGTGGTCTCGACGATGCTGCCGGGGATGTCGACCCGGGCATTGTGGAAGGCCTGATTGATGATGGCGCGCATCGGACTGGGATGCTGTTGTAGCACCCAGGTGTGCTCCTGCAATTCGCCCCAGGTGAGATGGGTTGCCTGCGCCAGCGGATTCTGGGCGCCCGCGATTACGCAGAGCACCTCTTCGCCGAGGCTGTCGAACAGCAGCTCCTCGGCGCGAGTGCCGGTGGGGATGCGGCCGAGCACTACGTCCAGTTGGTCCTGCAGGAGCGCCTGCACCAGCACATCGCTGGTATCCACCTGGATCGACATGGACAGCCGCGGATGGCTCTGCTTGAGCGTGGCGATGGTGCGGGTCAGCAGCCCCGAGGCCAGCGCCGGGATGGCACCCACCGCGACGCGGCCGAGATTGCCCGATTCCAGGGCAACCAGTTCTTCGCGCATGCCCGAGAGTTCGGCGAAGACCATTCGCGCGTAGTAGATCACCGTCTCGCCGAAGGCCGTGGCGCGCATGCCGCGCGGCAAGCGCTCGAACAGTTCGACACCCAGCAGGCTCTCGATCTCGTGGAGCATCTTGGTGGCCGCCGGTTGGGTCATGCCGATGTCGTCGGCGGCGCGGCGCAGCGAGCCGAATTCGGCGAGGGCCAGCACCAGGCGCAACTGGCGCAGACGCAGGCGGCTATGGATGGTGTGGGCGTCGGGAATGCGGGTCATGCGGGCGCGCCGTGGGGCAGGGGAGACGGCTAGGGTAGCGCAGAAGCTGGTGCCTGGCGTGAGCGCGGCGCGCGTCCGCCAGGCCGGCGCGTTCACGAGGGGCGTACCTTGGCTTGCGGTTGTCCCCGGCGCAGCGCTTGCAGCAGCCGTACCAGCAGCGGCCAGCAGAGCATCAGCAGCGCGGCGGTGGTCAGGCTGCCCACCAGGGGGTTGGACCAGAAGATGCCCAGCTGGCCATCGGAGAACAGCATCGATTGGCGAAAGGCGTCCTCGGCCTTGTCGCCCAGTACCGCCGCCAGCACCAGCGGGGCGATGGGATAGCCGAGCTTCTTGAAGGCATAGCCGAGCAGGCCGAAGCCGAGCATCAGCCAGACGTCGAACAGGCTGTTGTGCACCGAGTAGGCGCCGATCACGCAGACGGTGAAGATGATGGGCGCGATGATGCAGAAGGGGATGCGCAGGATGGCGGCGAACAGCGGTACCGTCGCCAGCACCACGATCAGGCTGACCACATTGCCCAGGTACATGCTGGCGATCAGGCTCCAGACGAAGTCGTGCTGTTCGGCGAACAGGGTCGGGCCGGGGTGCAGGCCCCAGATCATCAGGCCGCCGAGCATCACCGCTGCGGTGGCCGAACCGGGAATGCCCAGGGTCAGCATGGGCAGCAGGGCGCTGGTGCCGGCGCTGTGATCGGCGGTCTCCGGGGCGATCACCCCTTCCAGTTCGCCCTTGCCGAAGCCGTCGCGATTCTTCGAGAAGCGCCGGGCCAGGCTGTAGCTCATGAAGGAGGCCGCCGTAGGGCCGCCCGGCGTCACGCCCATCCAGCAGCCTACCAGGGCGCTGCGCAGCCAGGTGAGCCAGTAGCGCGGCAGTTGCTTCCAGGTGCCGAGCACGGTCCTCAGGGTGATGCGCGCCTGCTCGCCGCGAAAGACCAGGCCTTCCTCCACGGTGCAGAGGATCTCGCCGATGCCGAACAGGCCGATCACCGCCACCTCGAAGCTGATGCCCGAGAGCAGCGCCGGCTGGTCGAAGGTCAGGCGCAGGTTGCCGGACACCGTATCCATGCCCACCGCCGCCATGGCGAAGCCGATCATCATGGCCGCCACCGTCTTCAGCGGCGGATTCTTGCTCATGCCGATGAAGGTACAGAAGGCCAGCAGGTAGACGGCGAAGAATTCCGGCGAGCTGAACTCCATGGCGAAGGCGGCGATGCGGCTGGAGAGGAAGGTCAGCAACAGCACCCCGACCAGGGCCCCCAGCAGCGCCGAGGTGAAGGCCGCCGTCAGGGCCTCGCCGGCACGCCCCTGGCGCGCCAGGGGGTAGCCATCGAAGGTGGTGGCCACCGACGAGGGTTCGCCCGGGATGTTGAACAGGATGGAGGTGATGGAACCGCCGAACAGCGCGCCCCAGTACATGCAGGAGAGCAGGATGATGGCCGAGGTGGGGCTCATGGTGAAGGTCAGCGGCAGCAGCAGGGCGACGCCATTGGGCGCGCCCAGGCCGGGCAATACCCCGACCAGGATGCCGAGCAACACGCCGACCACCATCAGCGCGATATGGTGGAAGGACAGGATCAGGCCCATCCCGTGCATCAGGGAGTCAAATTCGCTCATGACAGGGTCCTCAGCAGGCGGGCGAGGTCGGCCAGGGGCCCGGCATCCAGCGGCACCTTGAACCAGAGGGCGAAGATCAGATAGCTGGCCAGGCTCACCCCGCCGGCGGTGCCCACGATCTGCAGCACGCCATAGCGGCGCTGCCGCTGGCGGTCCCGTGCCATGAACCAGGCGATGAACAGGAAGGCCGTGAGATAGAGACCGAGCAGGGGCAGGGCGGCGACGAAGGCCAGCATCGGCAGGAATACCCGCAGCACCTGGCCGAAGGCGGCACGCTCGACGAAGGCCGTGCGCAACGCCTGCCAGCGCCACAGCGTCTGCAACGCCGTGGCCAGGCTGGCCAGGGTGAGCAGCAGGCCGATGTAGAAGGGAAAGTAGCCCGGTTCCGGACCGGCATCTCCCCAGCCGATACCCTGTTCCAGACTGCCGAACATCACGATGCCGCCGAGCCCGGCGGTGAAAGCCGCCAGGCCGAGTTCCACCCACCGGGTGGCGATCAGGGAATCTCCGGCCATGGCCGTCTCTCCTGTGTCGATGCGCGCCGATCAGCGCTTGAGCCAGCCCGCTTCCTCGAACACCGGGGTGACCCGGGCGGTGTCCTGGGCGATGTAGTCCTGCAGCGCCTGGCCTTCGAGGAAGGTTGGCACCAGGGCGTTGCGCTCGATGTAGGCCTTGAACTCCGGGGTCTGGCTGACCTTGCGCAGCAGCGCCACGTAGAAGGCCCGCTGTTCCTCGCTGACCCCGCCCGGCAACAGCACGGTGCGCGGGAAGCGGTACTGGTCGATGCCCAGGCCCTGTTCCTTGCAGGTGGGTACGTCCGACCAGGCGCGGGTCTCGGTGACCTTGGCGGTATAGGCCATGCGGTTCTGACTGAACACGCACAGCGGCTCCACCTGGCCGCCGCGCCATTGGCTCAGGCTCTCGCTGGGATTGTTGACGTTGGAGGTGATGTGCTTGCCGGCCAGCTGGGTGGCTGCCTCGCTGCCGCTCTTGAAGGGGATATAGGTGAGCTTGGTGCCCTCGGTGCGATTGAGCAGCAGGGTCAGGGTCTGGTCGACATCCTTGGACTGGCTGCCGCCCATACGCTTGCCGGCCGGGTCCTGCTTGATGGCGTCGACATAGCCGCGGGCGTCCTTCCAGGGCGCGTCGGCGTAGGTCCAGAGGATGAAGTCATCCTCGGCGATGGCCGCCACCGGAGTCAGGTCGGCGAGCTGGTAGCCGAGCTTGGCGGTTAGCGGCAGCAGATAGACGTTGTTGGTGGCGATGACCAGCTTGTCCGCCTCGCCCTTGGCCAGCTTCATCTCCAGGAAGGCCTCGGCGCCGTTGCCGCCCCCTTTGTTCATCACCACGGTGCTGGCATCGAGCAGTTTGTGCTGGGTGATGATCGACTGGATCAGCCGGCCGAGCTGGTCGGTGCCGCCACCGGGGCCGCCGGCGACCACGATCTCTACCTTGCCCTCCGGTTGCCACGCCGCGTGCGCCATTGGCGCGGTCACGGCGAGAAAGCCTAGGGGGAGGGCGGCGAGCAGGGAGGGGCTGCGCATGGGATTTCCTCTTTCTTGTCGTTGTTTTAGTGAGGTCGAGTCTGCGCAGCCCTTGCCGGAACTGACCACTCAAAAATAGACATGCCTCGATAGCCTGGAGTTATGCCTGAAAAGGGCGCTTCGCTGGATACCGCGTGGCAGAGGGTTTGCTGGCTCCTGACCGGACGGACCTATTTCCTGGGCTTATACCCTTATCCTCGGATTTGCATTGGACGGTTATCACCTTGCGCCGGATAGTCGAGCTCGTCAGTCGATCACCGAATGCCCATAACAACAATTCCAGGGATCACCGCCATGCTCTCTACCTCCCGTTCCTCACGCCTCGTGGATGGCGCTGTCGTATCAGCGGCAGCACAGCCCTCCAGGGTTCGCTGGCGCATCTTCGCCATCATCTTCGGCCTGACCGTCATCAACCTGGTGGACCGGGTGTCCCTGTCCATCGCCATGCCCACCATCGCCCGCGAATTCCAGCTGACGCCGGCCGTCCAGGGGCTGATCCTCAGCAGCTTCTTCTGGGCCTACGCCCTGCTGCAGATTCCCGGCGGCTGGCTGATCGACCGCTACGGCCCGCGCCGGGTGATCGGCTGGTCCACCGGGCTCTGGGGTGTCTTCCAGACCCTCGCCGCCTTCGCCACCGGCGGGTTGTCGCTGATCTTCGCCCGGGTCGCCCTGGGCGCCGCCGAGGCACCGCTGTTTCCTGCCGGTGGCAAGCTCAATTCCCTGTGGCTGGCCTCCAGCGAGCGGGGGCGCGGTGCGGTGCTGATGGATTGCGGCGGTCCGCTGGGCGTGGCCCTGGGCGGCCTGCTCATCGCCTATTTGATCGCCGTCTTCGGCTCCTGGCGCACCGCCTTCTTCGTCGCCGGTATCGCCACCCTGGCCATGGCCTGGCTCGCCTGGCGCTACCTGCGCGACGATCCGGCAATCCATCCGGGGGTCAACGCTGCCGAACTCGCGCGCATCAACGAGGGCCGCACCACCTCCATGGCCCAGGCCGCCAAGGCCGGCGCCCAGGGCCTCGGCATCGCCCGGCGTTCCCTGGCCGGCATCCTGCTCGGCCGCGCCAGCTGGGCCATGGTCTTCTTCGGCCTGCTGACCTGGGGGCCCAGCTACCTGGCCCAGGCTCGCGGCTTCGACATCAAGGGCATAGGCGCCGCTACCTTCGTCATCTTTCTCTGCGGTGCGGCCGGCTCCCTGGTCGGCGGCTTCCTCTGCGACCTGCTGGTCCGCCAGGGCGTGCGTCGTGGGCTCGCCGCCAAGGGACTGCTGTCCTGTTCCGGCCTGGTGGCGCTGGCGGCCTTCCTGCTGCTGCCGCTGCTGACCAATCCCTATGCCGCGGTGGGGCTGCTGTCGCTGACCGCCTTCTTCCTCATGTGGGGCAGCCTCTACTGGAGCTTCCCGGCCTTGCTGGCGGCACCGGCGCGGGTCGGGCTGATCGGCGGGGTGATGAATTTGGCCGGCAGCCTCGGTGGTATCGCCGTGCCCATCATGGTCGGCTTGCTGCTGCAGCACCTGGGCGGCTATCCGGCGGTGCTGGGCTTCTTCGCCCTCTGCTCGGGTCTGTTCATCCTCGGCACCCTGCTGATCGGCCTGGACGACCGGGAGGTGGCCCATGGCTGAGCGCTACAACGGACCCATCATCGACGCCCATCACCATTTCTGGGAGCCGGGGCGCAACTTCCATCCCTGGCTGTCCGGCGCGGAGACCATCCCGTTCCGCTACGGTGACTACAGCGCTATCAAGGGCGACTACCTGCCCGAGCAGTACTTCGCCGACGCCGCTGGCCACGACGTGGTCCAGACCGTCTACGTCGAGGCCGAGTGGGACCCGCGCGATCCCTTCGGCGAGACCCGTTACATCCACCAGTTGGCCAGCCGTCACGGCGTACCCAATGCGGTGGTCGCCCAGGCCTGGCTGGACGCCGAAGACGCCGCCGAGTTGCTCGCCGCCCAGGCCGCCTTCGCGCGGGTACGCAGCGTGAGACACAAGCCCGGTGGCCCCTGCCGTCCGGAGGAGGTGGGTCGCCAGCGCACCCTGATGAGCGACGAGCGTTGGCGGCGTGGCTATGCCGAATTGCAGCGGCACGGCCTGCACTTCGATCTGCAGACGCCCTGGTGGAATCTCGACGAGGCCTGCCACCTGGCGCGGGACTTCCCGGCCATCCGGTTGATCCTCAACCATACGGGGCTACCTTCCGATCGTAGCGCCGAAGGCTTGGCCGCCTGGCGCGCCGCCTTGGCCCGGCTGGCCGAGTGGCCCAACGTGGCACTGAAGATCTCCGGTCTGGGCCTGGCCGGTCAGCCCTGGCGCGCCGAGGACAACGCCTGGATCGTCCGCGAGGCCATCGCCATCTTCGGCCCTGAACGCGCCATGTTCGCCAGCAACTTCCCGGTGGATCGGCTCTGCGGTAGCTTCGATACCATCTTCAGCGGTTTCAAGCGCCTGGTGGCCGAGCTACCCGCTGCCAGTCAACGCCAGCTGTTCCACGACACCGCCCAGCGTCTCTATCGCCCCCTGACCGCCGCGCCTTCGCTGAGCGTACCGACGGCCTGAACAGTCGCTGTGGCTCGTTATAAGGCAAACTTCCGTCGCGATATAACGTCGCGGCTGAAGTTTGCCTTTTTTTATTTTAAGGTTGTCGGCTGGATGCCTTTTTGCGGTCTTTCCGCCACTTTCGCTCGTCGACTTTGATACTTTTTTAGTATCTCTGCACCTGTTCAAAAGTATTAGGCAGGTCGCCCGTTTTATTTGATGCTCAACGCGGCAGGGATAACTTCTCTGTCTTATATCTGCCGCGATGACGTCGATCTTCGGCAAAGAATAAAAACAATGGCTATCGCGGGAGACATCCCGTGATGGTGATTAGGCTTACGCCCGACATTCAGGGCCTGCCTAGCCGCCACCGAGGTGAACGATGGTGACCCGTATTCATCCGTTTCTCTGTGCTGCCGCGGGCTGTGCGCTGGCAACGCTTGCACTGAGTATCCCCTGGGCTGGTCAGGCTTGGCTGTGGCAGCCCCTGTCGGGAGCCGGCGAACATCACCTGAGTCTGCTCGCCGCCTGGCATGGACGCCTCATGGTAATGGCCTGGGGGCTGCTGTTTCCCGCCGGCATCCTGATCGCTCGCTATGCCAAGGTCACGCCGCGGCAACGCTGGCCCGAGCAACTGGATAACAAGCTCTGGTGGCGTCTGCATCTGCTGTTGCAAAGCCTCGGCAGCCTGCTGATGTTGCTGGCGCTTGGGCTCATCCTGGTTGTCGCCCAGGGCGCGACGAGCCTGGCGCGCTGGCATGCGCTGGGCGGCTGGAGCCTGGTCGCCGGCGTCGTCATCCAGGTCGTCGGCGGCCGTCTGAGAGGCAGCAAGGGTGGACCGGGTATCCCGGGCGACCACTACCTCATGACCCGCCGCCGCCTGGTCTTCGAATACGTCCACAAGACCCTGGGCTGGTTGGCCCTGGTGCTGTCCGTGCCGGTCGTCCTCGCTGGCCTCATAGTGGCCGATGCGCCGCGCTGGATGTTCCTGCTGTTGATCCTTTGGTGGACCGCCTTGATCGTTCTGGTCATCACCTTGCAGCGGCGGCGGTGTTGCCTGGATACCTACCAGGCCATCTGGGGACCGGCCGACTGTCATCCCGGTAATCGCCTGAGGCCCATAGGCTGGGGCGTATTCCGCCACGCTGAACCTGAGACGTTCATTCCCACGAAAACTCAGTGTCGTACCAAATTCGTTCGAAGCAATTAAGTGTTCGATTCGCTGTTTTGCCCTTCTACTACAATAAAAAGAGCGTGCCATGACGACGACTATTTTGCTGTTGATCGGCTTATTATCGATCCTCTCGCTGTTGATATTGATCATTCCCCTGAAGTTGCCACCCTTCATCGCCTTGATCAGTGTGGCCACGGCGACCGCCCTGGTCTCCGGCGTCGCGCCGGCGCAACTGGCTCAAGCCGTGGAGGGCGGCCTGGGCAAGACGCTGGGACACATCGCCGTGATCATCGCGTTGGGGGCCATGGTGGGCCGGATGATCGAAATCTCCGGTGGCGCCACGGTACTGTCGCGGCTATTGGTCATCCGCCTGGGTAGTCATCGCGTATTGCTGGCGCTGGGCCTGGCAGCCTTCGCCGTCGGCGTGCCGGTGTTCTTCGAGGTGGGCGTCATCATGCTCATGCCGCTGGCGATGGGGCTGGCCACTGAACGGCACTGGCCGCTGTATCGCCTCGGCTTGCCCATGTGTGGCGTCCTGCTGGTGGTACATGCCCTGCTGCCACCTCACCCGGGCGCGGTCGCCGTCGCCACGGCGTTCGGTGTGGAGGTGGGCCGGGTGCTCGCCTTCGGTTTGCCGATCGCCGCCGTCACCTGTGTGCTGCTGCTGATCACTGGCCGACGCCTGTTCGAACGTGCCTGCCGGGTCACCGCGCCGGCCAGCGAGCCCCAGGGTCCGCTTGCCGGACCGCTGGAAGAGCGACCCGCGGCGGGGCCGGGGCGGGTGGTGCTGGTGATCATCTGCCCCATCCTGTTGATCCTGCTGGGCGTATTGGCCCCCAGCCTGCCGGTGCCACCGGCGCTGCGCGCCACCCTGGAGGTCCTGGGAGTACCCTATGTGGCCCTGCTCGTGGACGTCTTTCTCGCCCTGTGGTTGCTGGGGTTGGCACGGGGCCTGGCGCTGCGGGAGGTGTCGACGCAACTGGCCGCCGCCATTCCCGGCATCGCCATGATCATCCTCATCACCGGTGCCGGCGGCGCCTTCGCCAACATCATGGTGCAGACCGGCATCGGCGCGGCGCTGGCCAAGGCCATGCAGGCCACGGGGCTGCCGATCCTGCTGCTGGCCTACCTCATCACCCTGATGATCAGAGCCGCCCAGGGCCCCACTACCGTCGCCCTGATGACCACCGCCGGTATCGTCCTGCCGATGACCCAGACCCTGGGGCTGAGCCCTAACCAGACCGCGCTAGTCGGGCTGGCCATGGGGGCGGGTGGTATCGGTCTGTCCCACGTCAACGATGCCGGCTTCTGGATCGTCACCCGTCTGCTGGGCCTCAGCGTCGCCGACGGCCTGCGCAGCTGGACCCTGCTCACCACCCTGGCCAGCCTGTTCGCCCTGGGCTGCATCTCTTGCCTCTGGCCTTTCGTTTGATCGATCAAGGAGTGTTCCCGATGTCGGAAGCCACCATCATTCTGTTCGATGACCGAGCCGCGGCGCTGCAATACGCCTGCAGCCCCCTGGAGCGTCTCGCCAGTGGTGCCCTCTGGAGCGAAGGGCCGGTCTGGCTGCCCGCCGAGCAGGCGCTGCTCTGGAGCGATATCCCCAACAACCGCATGCTGCGTTGGAGCGAGGCCGCTGGCCTGAGCGTCTGGCGCGAATCGGTCGGCTTCAGCAATGGCCATGCCCTGGCGGCGGACGGTTCGGTCCTGCACTGCTCACACGGCCACCGGGCGATCCTACGCACGCCGTGCCGGAACGGCCGCCTGGCCGCGACTGAAGAAGTCCTGGTCGACCGCTACCAGGGCCGGCGCCTCAACTCGCCCAATGACCTGGTGGTGAAGCGCGATGGGACGATCTGGTTCAGCGATCCGCCCTACGGCATCCTCTCCGACCGCGAAGGCCAGGTCGCGCCCCAGGAACAACGTCACCAGTACGTCTTCCGCTACGACCCCGCGGACGGCCAGCTGGATGTGGTCAGCGACTTCGTCGAGGACCCCAACGGTCTGGCCTTTTCACCGGACGAGCGCATCCTCTACGTCTCCGACACCTCGGCCGCCCGGCGCGCTGATGGGCACCACCGCATCGTCGCCTTCGACGTCATAGGTGGGCGTTCCCTGGCCAATCCCTGGCTTTTCGCCGAGGTGGAGCCTGGCCTGCCGGATGGCTTCCGGGTGTCGCGCAATGGCTGGCTCTATACCAGTAGCGCCTGCGGTGTGCAGCTCTATCATCCCGACGGCACCCGGCTGGCGCTCATCCCGGTACCCGAGATGGTCGGCAACCTGACCTTCGACGAGCACGAGCGGGCGCTCTACATCCTGGCTACCACCTCGCTCTATCGGCTGGCCTTCGACCGGCCCGCGCACTCACTGGGATGAACGGCGACCGCTTCGACCTGATCCGGCTCGTGCGAGGGCGCCAGCAGGACCTGTGTCTCTTCGCGCAGCGCCTGCACGCAAGGCGAGGGCTCGCGATAGGCCAGCGCCAGTGCATAGGGCAGGGGGGAACCGGGGCCTTCCAGCTCGCGCCAGGCCAGTTCCGCGGCTTGGCGCCGGGCGTACTGGCGGGGCATCAGGGCGATGCCGAGGCCCGCGGCGACCAGGCCGGCGGTGGTCTGCATCTGCCGCGAATGCTGGGCCACGCGCGGTACGAAGCCCGCCTCGGCGCAGCCGAGCAGGATACGTGCATACATGCCCGGGCCATCATGGGGGGCGAAGAGGATCCAGGGCTCTGCGGCGCAATCGGTGAGGTTCAGGGTAGGGCGCGCGGCGAGGTGATGCCCCAGGGGCAGCGCTACCACCAGGCGGTCCTCGAACAGCGGATCGAACTGGATGTCTCCGGCATCGGCGACGGGCAAGACCAGCACCCCGGCATCGAGGCGATCCTGACGCAGCAGCTCCAGTTGCTCCGGTGGTGTCGCCTCCCACAACTGGATGTCGACGGAAGGATGGTGCGCCCGATAGTGGCGCAACAGGCGGGGCAGCAGGCCACCGACCTGACTGTCGACGCAGCCGATCCGCAGCGACCCGGTCAAGCCCGCAGCCGCCTGGCGCGCCGCGTTGCACGCGCGTTCGGCCTGGGCCAGGGTGCGCCGGGCTTCCAACAGGAACAGGCTACCGGCTGCCGTGAGCCGCGTAGAGCGATTGTCGCGCTCCAGCAAGACCACCCCCAGATCTTCTTCGAGTCGGCGAATCGCCGCACTCAGCGGTGGCTGGGCCATGTTGAGACGCTCGGCTGCGCGCCGGAAGTTGAGGGTCTCGGCCACGGCCACGTACTGGCGCATCTGACGCAAATCGATCATCGGCGGGCTTCTTGTTATCGCGGCTGTCCGTCGAGTATGCGCCGGCTTTTTCCAGGCTGCCTAGCGCGGCTGAGGCCCGGGGTAGGTTCTGTACGAAAAGTCGCCGAGCGAAGGTCAGGCGAGGCCTAGGCGGCCCCGCGAAAAAGGCTGAGGAAGCGGAGTTTACGAGTGGTAAATGAGCATTCCGAAGCCTTTTTCAACGAAGCATCACCGAGCGTAGGCATTTTTCGTACAGAACCTAGACATAACCTCAGGCTATGCACCTATGAGCAGCTTTGATTGGACGGTTATAGCAGCCACTGGCGATAGTCGGACTCATGAAAACAACAACGCAGAGCCTCGCCATGAGCTCCTTTCTCCACGGCATGTCGGCCAGCAGCGCCTCGATGCCCTTCACCTCATGCGAATTCCTTTCCCTGTGCCATATCCCAAGGTTATCGACCGGATATGGCTGGCCGAAGCTTGCGACTCTCACCACGGAGCCTCCTGCCTCCGTGCCTCCCTCCCTGTCCTGAGGATTCCTCTATGAGCACCCCAACGCTTCCCCGCCTGGCCGTGGTACTAGGCGATCCCGCCGGCATCGGCCCGGAACTCATCGCCCGGCTGCTCACCGATCCCGAGGTGCGCAGCCGCGCTCGCCTGGTGCTGATCGCCGATGAGGAAGAAGCCCGTACCGGCATGCGCATCGCCGGTTGCGAGTATCCGTATCGGCGCATCGACCGCCTGGATGCCCTCGACTTCCACGACGACGTGCCCTTGCTCTATCCCTATCGCGGCACGGCCGAGGGCCCCTTTCCGCGCAGCGAGGCCAGTGTCGTCGGGGGGCGCTACAGCCTGGATACCCTGGCTATCGCCCTGGATCTGACCCAGGCCGGCCGCACCGATGCCATCCTCTTCGGCCCGCTGAACAAGACCTCGCTGCACCTGGCCGGGATGGGCCACAACGACGAGCTGCACTGGTTCGCCGAGCACCTGGGCTACCAGGGCCCCTTCTGCGAATTCAACGTGCTGGACGACCTCTGGACCTCGCGGGTGACCTCCCACGTCGCCCTCAAGGAAGTCCCCGGTCTGCTCAGCCAGGAGCGGGTGATCGAGGCCATCCAACTGATCGACAACGAACTCAAGCGCAGTGGTCTCGCCCGGCCGCGCATCGGTGTCTGCGGCCTCAATCCGCACAATGGCGACAACGGCAGCTTCGGACGCGAGGAGCTGGATCTGATCGGCCCCGCGGTGGAGCGTGCCAAGGCGCTGGGCATCGCCGCCGACGGCCCCTATCCGGCCGATACCATCTTTCTCAAGGTCCAGGGCGATGCCCGCGCCTTCGATGCGGTGGTCACCATGTACCACGACCAGGGCCAGATCGCGATCAAGCTGATGGACTTCTCCCGCGGCGTGACGGTGCAGGGTGGCTTGCCCATTCCCATCACCACCCCGGCCCACGGCACCGCCTTCGACATCGCCGGCCAGGGTCGCGCCAACGTCGGTGCTACGCGCCAGGCCTTCGAAATCGCCTGCCGCCTGGGGCGTGCGAAACACTGAAGAGCCTTTCCTCCATAACAACAACAAAGGAGCGTCACCATGGCTGTCATCGCCCGTCGTTTGGCCGTCTCGCTGAGCGTGGAGGCCCGCTCATGAGCAGCCTCATCGAAGAGTCCGGCTTGCCCGCGTCCACGCACATCCAGGCGCAGGTCACCCAGCAGCGCTGGTTGCGGGTCATTCCGCCGATCCTCATCGCCTGCATCATGTCCTACGTCGACCGCATCAGCATCGCCTTCGCCATGCCCGGCGGCATGGCCAGCGACCTGGGCGTATCGGCCAGCATGGTCGGCTTCGCCGGCGGCATCTTCTTCATCGGCTATCTGTTCCTGCAGATTCCCGGCGGCAAGATCGCCGTGCACGGCAGCGGCAAGGCCTTCATCGGCTGGTCGTTGCTGGCCTGGGCGATCATCTCGGTGCTCACCGGTCTGGTGCGCAACGAGTACGAGCTGCTGTTCCTGCGCTTCGCCCTGGGCGTGGCCGAGGGCGGCATGCTGCCGGTGGTGCTGACCATGATCGCCAACTGGTTCCCAGACCACGAACGGGGCCGGGCCAACGCCATCGTCATCATGTTCGTTCCCCTGGCGGGCATCATCAGCGCGCCGCTGTCCGGCTGGATCATCGCCGTCTTCGACTGGCGCGTGCTGTTCATCAGTGCCGGGATCGGCTCGGCGCTGGTCATGGTGCTCTGGTGGTTGACGGTGAGCGACCGCCCGCAGGAAGCCAAGTGGCTATCCGCAGCCGAGCGCGACTACCTGGTGCACACCCTTAGCGCCGAACAGCAGCGGCTGCGTGCCCAGGGCGAGGCCAAGCAGTCCCTGCGCCAGATCCTGCCCGAGCGCACGCTCTGGCACCTCATCGCCGTCAACTTCTTCTATCAATTCGGCATCTACGGCTACACCCTGTGGCTGCCGAGCATCCTCAAGGAACTCACCCACAGTGGCATGGGCCTGGTCGGCATGCTGACCATCCTGCCGTATCTCGCCGCCTTGGCCGGCATGTTCCTTTTCTCCAACCTGTCGGATCGCACTGGCCGTCGGCGTCTCTTCGTCTGCCTGCCGTTGGCCGGCTTCGCTGCCTGCCTGTTCCTGTCCGTCACCCTGCACGAGCACCTGTGGCTGGCCTATGCGGCCCTGGTCGGCTGCGGCTTCTTCCTGCAGTCCGCGGCAGGCGTCTTCTGGACCATCCCGCCACGGCTGTTCAGCGCCGAAGCCGCCGGCGGCGCCCGCGGCCTGATCAATGCCTTGGGCAACCTGGGCGGCTTCTGCGGACCCTACCTGGTCGGCGTACTCATCGTCCGCTACGACCAGGGTACCGGCGTGTACTGCCTGGCGATTTCCCTGGCGACCGCGGCGATGCTGGCCTTGCTGCTACCCCGGCGTTGCGAACGCTGATCCCCTCAATTGCTCTGGAGTGAACCCATGAGTCGTGAAATTCTCTTGCTGGTCGAGAAGTGCGCCCACACCTTCAGCTTCTACGACGTCGACAGTGGCGATGCCCTCGAACACATCCCGCTACCCGAGTTTCCCCACGAATTCGTGGTGGATGCCGCCAATCGCTACGCCTATGTCGGTCACTACGGTATCGAGACGTCGAGCCACAAGGGCGAGGGCGGCTGCTCGGTGTTCGTCATCGACCTGCAGGCGCGCAAGCACGTACGCACCCTGGATATCTGGCCCTATCGACGTCCCCACGGCCTGGCGCTGGATGACCAGGGCCGCCTCTACGTACTCAGTGAAGCCGATTCCACTCTGCTGATCTTCGACGAGCCGGAGCGCCGCGACGTCCCTGATCGTGCCGTACCCTCGGGCGGCTACAAGAGCCACCTGGTCGCCCTGAGTCGCGATGGTGCCACGGCCTTCGCCCTCAACCTGCTGAGCAACACCGTCACCCGTCTCGCACCCCAGGATCCGACCCGCGCTCCCGAACCGTTGCAGCCCGGCAGCCGTCCGGAAGGCAACTGCTTCAGCCGCGACGAGCGCCTGCTCTATGTCAGCACCCGCGGTGACGACGGCATCGTCGCCATCGATACCCAGAGCCTGGACATCGTCGCCCGCGGCCGCACCGGTCGTGACCCAACGCGCATCTATCGTGACCGCCGCGACCGTCTCTATGTCACCAATTACGGCGAAACCTCGCTGTCGGTGTTCGACGAGCGTCTACAACCGCTCGGGCGCATCGAGCTGGAGAGCACCGCCATCGCCATGAGCCTGCATCCTACCCGTGACCTGGCCTTCGTCACCCTCAAGGACCAACGCGTGGGCATGCTCGACCTGGAGACCTGGCAGATGCGCCGCTACTTCAAGACCCTGCTGGAGCCCGACGTGTCCCAGGTCATAGTGGCATGACGCAGCGGGCCCTGATCGATGCCCATCACCACCTCTGGGACCTTGGCCGGCTCGACTATCCTTGGCTGCAAGGGGAGGGCGAGCCCGGCTTCTTCCTCGGCGACTACCGGGCGCTGCGCCGTAACTATCTGCCCGAGGATTTCCGGCGCGATACCGCTAGTGTCCGGCTACTGGCCTCGGTGCATTGCGAAGCCGAGCAGGCGCGCGGCAATCCACTGGCCGAAACGCAGTGGCTGACCGAGCAACAAGCCCGTACCGGCCTGCCCACGGTGCTGGTGGCCTGGGCGCCGCTCCTGTCGCCCGCTGCGGAAGGGATCCTCGAAGCCCACCTGCAGTCGCCGCTATTACGGGGCATCCGCTACAAGCCCCTGACGGCCCGTACGCCTGCCGAAATCCAGCGGGTACGCGGCCAACCGGGCAGCCTGCAAGACCCGGCGTGGCACGCGGCGCTGGCCCTCCTGCAGCGACTGGGCCTGAGCTGGGACCTGCGCGTGCCCGGGTGGCACCTGGAGGAGGCGGCGGCCTTGCTCGAAGCCCACCCCGAACTGACTGTCGTCCTCAATCACACGGGTTTGCCCTGGGATCGTAGCCCCACGGGCTTGGCGCTCTGGCGAAGGGGCATGCAAGCCTTGGCACGGCTGCCGCACGTCGCGGTCAAGGTCTCGGAGTTCGGCCTGCCCGAACCTGGCTGGGACGTGGAGCAGAACCGCCGCCTGGTACGCGACACTCTGGAGCTCTTCGGTCACGAGCGCTGCCTGTTCGCCAGCAACTTCCCCGTCGCCGGCCTGCGCATCGGCTACGCCGAACTGGTCGCCCACTTCGAAGCCTTCCTCGCCCAGGACACACCCGCCCAGCGTGAAGCCTTCTTCTGGCGTACGGCCCAGCGGGTATACCGCATTCCCCTGACCATTCCGATGCCATAACAGCTCTCGCAGGTATTACGGACTCGCCATTTCCTCAGGTTATCGATGCATGCGAGGAATTGATTAGTGCCGGTGTCGCCTTGTTCCTACAGTCGACTACACGCCGTGGCGTGAACCTCTAAGAATCCAGGAGCTATATCGTGAAAATCACCAGCGTCCGTACCCGCGTCTTCGAATGGAAAGGCAAGGTTGTCCCGCCCCAAGCGCACTTCTGCACCAATGCCACCGATATCCTCTACGAGCGCGGGGACGCCATGGGCTCCTTCCGCTTCCACGGCTGGCTGGTGGTGGAAATCGAGACCGATAGTGGTTTGGTCGGCCTTGGCAACTGCGCCCTGGCACCACGGGTGGCCAAGGAAATCATCGACCTCTACCTGACGCCCATCGTCCTGGGCCAGGACCCCTTCGACAACGAATACCTCTGGCAGAAGATGTACCGCCGTACCCACGCCTGGGGTCGCAAGGGCATCGGCATGGCCGCCATCTCCGCGGTGGACCTGGCGCTCTGGGACCTGATGGGCAAGGCCGTGAACAAGCCGGTGTTCAAGCTCCTCGGCGGTCGCACCAAGGAAAAAATCCCCTGCTACGCCTCCAAGCTCTATGCCAACGACAACCTGGATCTATTCCTGGAAGAGGCCCAGGGCTATCTCAGCCAGGGCTTCAGTGCCCTCAAGATGAGATTCGGCTACGGTCCCAAGGACGGCCCCGCTGGCATGAGACGCAACATCGAGCAGGTGCGTGCCCTGCGCGAGCTGGCCGGTCCCGATGTGGACATCATGCTGGAGTGCTACATGGGCTGGACCCTGGAATATGCCCGCCGCATGCTGCCCAAGCTGGCCGAGTTCGAACCGCGCTGGCTGGAAGAGCCGGTCATCGCCGACGACATCGAAGGCTACGTCGAACTCAAGAAGATGGGCATCATGCCCATCTCCGGCGGCGAGCACGAATTCACCTCCTACGGCTTCAAGGACCTCCTCGAGCGCCGCGCCGTTGACGTCATCCAGTACGACACCAACCGCGTCGGCGGCATCACTGCCGCACGCAAGGTCAACGCACTCGCGGAGGCCTGGTCGGTCCCGGTCATCCCCCATGCCGGCCAGATGCATAACTACCACCTGACCATGGCCAGCACCGCCTCACCCATGGCCGAATTCTTCCCGGTATTCGACGTGGAAGTGGGCAACGAACTCTTCTACTACGTGTTCAAGGGCGAACCCCAGCCAGTCGGTGGCTACCTGCAACTGGACGATGACAAACCCGGTCTCGGGCTTGAGCTCTCGGAAGAGCATCTCAAGGATTTCACTGTGATCGAGTGAAGGTTCCTATCCGCACCTGCTTTTCCTGGCGATGGTAGGTGCGGATACCTTTCTTAGACCTCAGCCTGCTGGTGTCGCCACTCCTGAGTGCGACCTCCATAGCCATAGGCCGCCGCTCGTGTATCGATCAGATGCACGTAGCATAAGTCGTGCAGATCGGGCCTTAGCGTCGCCATGGCGGCCTGGACCTCACGCAGAAAGCGCGCCTTCTCACCTTTGGTATTCGTCTCGTCGGTGATGCTGATGTCGAGATGGAAGGCACTACGGCCTAGCGTCGCCAGTGACTGGCCGCCCAGGAACCAGTCTGCGACGGGTATGTACTGAACAGTTGTCGCCATCAGCTCAGGGCGCTTGCCTAAATGCTCCTCCACTAGGCGGTTGATCACTTCCACTGCCTGTTGGCCGAGCGCTTCATCTCGCTCGCCGGACAATTGAAGAACGATATGGGGCATGGCTAATTCCTCATTGGATGGTGTTGGCCAGTCTGAGTAACTCCTTTTCAGCGGAAAAGCGGGAAGATAAAATGGTATCCATCGGTTTTTGGAATGGATGCTTATGCAGGGCTTCGATCTCGAACACCTTCGCACCCTGGTGACGGCAGTAGATACGGGTAGCCTTTCGGCTGCGGTACCTCTGCGTTGCCTGTCCCAGTCAGCGCTGAGCGAGCAACTGAGAAAGCTGGAAGAGCGCGCCGGCCAGCCATTGCTGATTCGCAGTAAGACCGGGGTCAGGCCTACCGCTGCGGGCGAGCGTCTGCTGCAACATGCCAGACCGCTGTTGGCCATGGCCGATGCAGCCTGGCGCGACTTGCACGGGGTTCCCCTCGAAGGTGAGGCCAGCCTCGGCGTGACGGACTACTTTCGTCCGGCGGATCTGGCGCGCCTCTTGGCACGCCTGCATCGACAGCTTCCCCGACTACGCCTACGCACTCGTATAGGTAGAAGCGACGAACTAGAAATTGCCCAGCGTCAGGGCGATCTGGATCTTGCCATAGTCATGCATCTGGAGGCTGGCGAGCGAGCCGTGCCAGCGGCGGCCAGTCTCTTGCACCGGGAGGCATTAGCCTGGGTTGGCTCCTTGAGTGAGGACCTGCTTCAGGCAGGGCGGCCGGTACCCTTGGCCCTGTTGCCAGAGAGCTGCTCCTTGCACCGCCTGGCCTGCGCCCGACTGGAAGCCGAAGGTATTCCCTACGTCGTCAACCACATCGCCTCTGGCGTCACGGGCCTTCAGGCGGCGGTATCTGCCGGCCTTGGAATTGCCTGTCTGAATGCGTCGGCTGTCGCAGGGCAAGGATTGCGCTTGCTCGACGAAGACGCTCTGCCTTCCCTGCCCAAAGTGCAATTCGTTCTATTACGGCCTCGGCTGGAGGGCGAATCACCGCGTTCGCGGCAGTTGCAGGCGCTAGGCGATGCAGTTGCAGAAGCCTTGCGAGGATAGATGAGAAAGCTCGTCGGCACGACGCTTGACTCAACCTGCCAGGATCGCCGCCGCTCCGCGCGGCTGCCGCGTGTACCACAGCACCCGGCTCACGCCCCGGGTCACTGCCACATAACTCAGACGCAGCGCCTCGTCGGCCATGGCTTCGTCGTAGCTTTGTTGGAAATGCCCACTGACTGCATAAAGCGCGTTCCGCAGGGGGTGCGTCTGCTGGGGCTGGCCATCGTCCAGCACGATCGCTACCTCTGCCTGCAAGCCCTTGGCTCGGTGGATGGTGCAGGTTCGCACGCCAGGCTGGCGTCCCAACTGTTCGTTCAGGGCTTTCAGAGGTGCATTCAGACGGCTCATCACCATCACCGCGCAACGCTCCGGCCGTTCACGTTCCGCCGCATAGCGCCGCTGTACCTCAATCTCATTCAGCAGCGAGGGCAACTGCCGACCGATATCGAATTGCGGTACGACCTTCACGCCATGCCCTTGCTCATCTGCAGTACGGAAAGCTTGGGTACGCTTGGGCTGTTTGTGGCGCACCTGCGCCAGGATACGCTCACCATCCGCCACGATCTGCGGCGAAGACCTATAGTTGGTGCCCAGCATCAATGTCTGGCTCGGTTTTTGACCAGGAAACCAGTGATCGAAATGAATGAACAATTCCGGTGAGCTGCCACGCCAGCCATAGATGGATTGCCAGTCATCGCCGATGGCCATCAAGGACGGCGCGACCTTTTCTTCGGCAAGCCTTCGTTGGACCTGTTGGAGCCACAGAGCGATCTGCGGCGAGATGTCTTGGAATTCATCGATCAGCAAATGGGTAAAGGGCTCCAGACGGCCAATCAGGGCACGGCTGGGCTTCTTTTCCAGGCGATCCGTCAGGACGGCGAAGGCGGTGTTGAAGGTGACGAGTCGCTGCTCCTTCAACAGCTTGCCGAAATGCCGCCAAAACTGCTGCATGGCTTCCAGGAAGATTCGATCTCGTGTCGAGCATTCCAGCTGACTGCTCTTGAGCGAGCCGACGCGTATTCCCAGGGTTTCGGCGAACGACGCCTGGCTGTAGAAGAGCTCGAACAGCGGTTGTGGCTGTCGTTCGCCATTGAGTACGAAGGGCTGCAGTGGAGCATCGGTCGGAGGGGCTCCTTCGTCCGGTGCCGCCAGCTCCAGCAGTAGATGAATGCGTCGGCGAAATCCGGCTTCTTCGCGATAACACTTCTCGTAAGCCTGCAACAGCAATTCACGCTGACCGTCATTCAGCGTCGCACCCGCTAGCAGGGCATTGTCAGGCTCGTCGTCCGATTTGGCATTCGTAGATAGTTGCTCGAACCACTGCGTAGCCCGCAACTCCAGGCGAGCCAGTTGCGCCATCGCAGAATGAAAGGTTCGCACCAGTTCTTTTGTCGCCTCGTCGTCAAGGGGCATGTCCCAGAATGCTAGGACGCGCTTCAGCTGGCTGCGCAGCTCTTCACAGGACGCCTTGGTAAAGGAGATGACCGTCAACCGTTCCCGTGGAATATCCAGGTGACAAAGCATGAACACTACCCGCAGCACCAGCGTCGTAGTTTTACCCGAACCGGCTCCGGCAAAGATCCGTGTCGCAGCAGTGCGAGCCAGGATCATCTTCCACTGCTCTGGCGAAGGTGACTGGATGATGCCTTGGGCTACGGCTTGCTCGACCCGATTCCTCATCCGCTGCTCCTGCGAGCGCTTTACCGTGAGCGCAGGGCCATAGATCTGTATAGGGGAGGGCGCAGCAGTCATGGTGGGTTGAGCGATAGGCTCCTTCTTATTGTTGCCTGCCTGCCGTAATGCCTTTGACGCCCGCGGTACCTTTTGAGGCTTCGACTCGGCTGTTTTCTTCCGGTGGTTGGGCGCGGGCTCTCCTTTAAGGAAGAGCGCGGTGCGCGGAAACCAGTCGCCCAGGGTTTTCGCCAGGTGTTGTCGATAGCGGGCCAGGATGGAAGTCATGCAATCCTCGAAACATCGTCTTCCGGCATCTTACCCTGCATGAATGACAACCCGTCCTTTCCGAGCCTTTCGAGTGCGCTTTGAAAGATTCTTAAAATAACCTGTTGACCTGCTCCGAAACTCCCCTATAATGCGCCCCACTTCCGGCGCAGACGCTGAAGGGGCTTGAAAATCAAGCACTTAGGTCTGAGTCGGGCGAGGGGTCAACGGAGTCCTCGCCGCTTGGTCAACGTCTTCGGCGATGACGAAGTGAAAGGGGAGGGGTTGACAGCGTCTTAGGATGCTGTAGGATTCGCCTCCCGCTGCCGCG
>NZ_SULM01000024.1 GCF_005250615.1 Pseudomonas rhizoryzae
GGACAGCCGCAGCATCTGGATATCCAGATCCGGCATGGCCTTCTTCGCCTCGGCCAGGAAGGCCGCGGCCTCGTCCTCCTCGTAGGCGGTGTACACCGTGATGGTTTCGGCCAGGGCAGAGCCAGCAAAGGTCAGCAGGGCCAGGGACAACGCGGTGCGGCGAAGGCTTACGAGGTAGCGCATGGTGTCTCTCCAGAGTGTTTATTGGTGTTGGCGTATGGACGAGGCAGTTATTTGAACGTAGTTTTATGAAACTTAATTTGCTCTGTTTTGTTGTTTTTAAGACATTAACGACTAGTGAGGAATTTTTTTTTGCTCGCTTGTCGCTTTTGGATAAAACTTCCGCCTTTCTATCTGGAAGCGACCAAGGCTTCAGAACGCCTACCGATCCACGGGTATTTTCCGCGAGCGATTCGGTCCTAAACCGAGGTAAACCATGCCTGCCTTTCTCCCCATGCCTTCCCAGCCAGCCGAGGCTGCCGACTCCGGCAAGAAGGCTCGGCGTCAGCAGGCGCTACTGCAATTGCTGGAAACGACCGGGTATGTCTCGGTAGAGGAGATCTCGGATAGGTTTCAGGTGACGACGCAAACGGCCCGCCGCGATATCGCCGACCTCTCGGCTACCGGGCGCGTGCGTCGTCACCATGGCGGTGTGGCCCTTGCCACGGCCATCGATGTCGTCACCTATCGTCAGCGTCGTATCGACCGGATCGAGGCCAAACGCCGGATAGCGCAACGGGTGGCCTCGGTCGTCCAGGATGGCGCGGCGATCTACCTGGATTGCGGCACGACGTGCGAGGCCATCGCGGAAGCCCTGACCCAGCGTTCGGGACTGAAGATAGTGACCTGTAATCTGCGCGCCGCCTCGCTGCTGGGCGACCAGACCGACTTCACCATTGCCGTACCCGGTGGCTTCGTCCGTAACGCCGACGGCAGCGTCTTCGGTGAGGATGCCGCGGAGTTCATCAGACGTTTCCGCTTCGATCTGTCGATCATTTCAGTGAGTGGCGTGGAGCTGGACGGACGTCTCGCCGACGATGACTACCAGGAGATGGCGCTCGCCCGCGTCGCCATCGGTATCTCCCACAAGGTGGTGTTGGCCGTGGATGCCTATAAGTTCGGGCGTAGTGGGCTTGTGGAGCTGGGTACCCTGGAGGGTGTATCCATGCTCATTACGGACGCCGTCCCACCGCAGGAGTTACTCACGGCGCTCAATGAAAACGACGTGGCGCTGCATACCTGCTGACCCTTCGCCTGCTGTTCAGGATCACCGCCGCGGCTGAGCCTGCACGGGCTCAGGCGTGCGCTGGAAATGGTCATACTGCTTGAGCTACCGCCTGCGCGAAGATGAGCGAAGTCTCTGCCTCAGCCGGTCGCCTCATTCCGTTCAAAGGAGCAGTCCATGCACGCCAAGCCCTCTCCGCTCGCCTCTCCCGTCCCCGAACTTCCTGTCCACTACATGAGAGGCGGCACCTCCACTGGGGTGGTGATCTGGGAGCCCTTGGTACCAAAGGAGGAACACCTGCGGGCGGAGTTGCTGCGGCACCTGATGGGTGTTCCCCATACCGGTCAGGCGCCGGGGAATCGGCAGATCACCGGGTTGGGACGGGGGCCGGCAACCAGCAACAAGGTGTTCCTGGCGCGTATCGAGGAGACGGCTGCGGGGCGGCGGATCGTCAGCACCCTGGCGCAACTGGCCAATGAGCATGGCGAGATCGACTGGAGCGTGAATTGCGGGAATATGTCGGCGGCCCTACCACTGTGGGCGGTGGACAGTGGGCTGATCGAGATACCGGCGAGTGGGGCTTTCGACATCGAGATCCGCAATACCAATACCGGGGTGCTCACGGTCAGCCGTATGGCAAGGGATACAGAGGGGCGCTTTGTCCTGGCGGAAATTCCAGGAGTGATGGGGGCCTTCCCCCAGGTGGATCTGTTCCTGCAGTCACCGGTGGGCAGCAAGACCGGCGCGCTGCTGCCCACCGGTGCCGTGGTGGACGAGATCGAGGGTGTCGCGGTGTCCTGCGTGGATGTGGCCGTACCCATGGTCATCATCGCCGCCGCGAGTCTGGGCAAGACCGCTCATGAACCCATCGCCGAGCTGGAAGGCGATGCCGTCTTCATGGCGCGGCTGCGGCAGCTGTGGATCGAAGCCGGACTGCGGATGCAATTGCGACGACGCGACGGGAAATTGCTGACCCGCGAGGAGCTGGCCCGTAGCGAGACCATCCCCAAGGTCTGCATCGTCGGGGCGCCGCGGCACGGCGGCCATCTCGCGGTGCGCTATTTCACGCCCCAGACCGGTCATGGCTCGATGGCGGTTTCCGGTGGCTGCTGCCTGGCGGCGGCCTGCCTGCTGCCGGGTAGCACGGCGTTTCAGGTGGCTGTGGGCGTCCCCGCCCCTACTCAAACCTATACCGATATACCGGTCAGCCTCGAGAATCCGGCCGGCCTATTGGACACCCTGGTCACCGCCCGGCAAGGCGACGCGGGGCTCGACATCCAGGCCGCAGCCTATCGGCGTAGCGCCCAGATCCTGATGCGCGGCCAGGTGCCGCTTTATGGGGCTTCGACCGAACTGACCCGGACCTTGCAGGCCCTGCTTGGCGCCGACCACTGAGCGGCTGGCCTCACCGCCCGACCTGAAGTCATCTGCTGGCGCCATCGGTGATGAAGTAGGTGGCCTGGTCGGGCGTGCGGGGTAGCTGATCGCGCTCCTGGGTAATCAAGCCCAGCTTCTTGGCCTCCTCGTAGCCCAGGCGCTTCCTGTTGCTTTCGGAGGAAAGCAGCATGGTGAGGTCGCTTGGCGATAGTTTGAGACAGCCTTTGTAGATTTCGCTGAACTTGAGGTTCTCCCGCTCCGCATCCTCGAACGCCTGTTTGGCCTGGTCAGGTTTCAAGTAGCCATTCAAGGGAACGCTAACCGCAGCGGGATGCAGGAGGAAACTCGAAAGCGGTTCGGAATAGCGGCTTGGCGCGGCGCAATAGAGCAGTGTTGCGGCAGAGTCCGTGAAAGCCGTATTGATGGCATTCACATGAAGGGGATAGCGGCGCATGAATTCATAGGCGACGTAACCCGCTTCCATGCTGCCGCCGCCGCTATTGATATAGAGATTGACGTTTTGGGTACCGGGGTACTTCGCGGAGATGTCACTCAGGGCAGCCAGTAAAGAACTGATCGAGCGATCGTTCACACCGGCATTGAAATACACCGATGCGGAAGTGGCGTTCGCAGCACTCCCCTCCCCCTTGATTACCGTCATCTCAGCGAAGGAACTGCTCATGCAAGTGCAGGCCAACAAGGCCAAGCCCCCTCGCCTCAACCCTTTGCTTGTCTTCGAACATCCGCTGCTCATGCGCGTCTCCCGGGCCGCAGGCCGTTCAACCGACCCGATTTTCACAGCCTAGGACGCTCGGCTTAAGGTCCTCTTAAGCCTAACTAGCGTGCGCCGAGGACGATCTGCTGGTCGCGGCAGCGACAGTGCTCGTTGTCGTGACCGGCGCGACAATTTCCAGGGCGCGATCTGGCGGGATGGCGGCACGACTTGCGCGTCCGTTTCCACGCCTATGATGGATGCCGCTCCACCGCAGGCGTTACTCACGGCGCTCGATGAGCACGAAGTGGCGCGGCCTACCTGCCGACCACTTCGCCGTTGGGGGGCGGCCGCCCCCGTGACGGACACCCTGGGCGAGTGTCCGTATGGCTGGAGAGGCTACTTCGGCATGAGTACGGTATCGATCACGTGGATCACCCCGTTCGACTGCATCACGTCGGCGATGGTGATGGCCGCCTTGCCGCCCTTGGCGTCGACCACCCAGAGCTTGCCGTCGTGCAGCTTGAGGGTCAGAGGTTCCCCTTGGACCGTTTTCAGCATCATCATGCCGCCATGCTTCTTGGCGTCGGCCATCAACTGCTTGGCGGTGTAGGTGCCAGCCACTACGTGGTAGGTCAGGATCTTGGTCAGGTCGGCCTTGTGCTCGGGTTTGACCAGGGTATCGACGGTGCCTGCCGGTAGCTTGGCGAAGGCTTCATTGGTCGGTGCGAAGACCGTGAACGGCCCCGGGCCGTTGAGGGTATCCACCAGGCCCGCTGCCTTGACGGCAGCAACCAACGTGGTGTGATCCTTTGAGTTGACCGCATTTTCGACGATGGTCTTGGAGGGATACATAGGTGCCCCGCCAACCATCACCGTATCGGCGGCGAAGCTGACGGAAGCGGTGGTGCAGAGCAGGACGAGACTAGCTACCGCGGCAACTCGTTGCAGAAAGGCGTGCATGGTTCATCTCCTGAGTTCTTCGACCCTCCGGATGAGGGTGATGAAGGTACGGAGAGATCCAGGAAACGGATGCATCACAGCGTAACTATTTTTCCTTGGGCGATGACCGGTCCTGTGGGAGCGCCGGTGGGGGAGCCGGTGGGGGGCTCAAGCGACACCGCCAGTACCGCGCCACGGGTGACGACCGCCGAGAGTTCTGCGGGCACCGCTAGCACCACCGCGGAATCGACCGGTAGCAAGCCCAGCGAGTGAGGTTTGCCGTCGGCGGCGATGATCCAGGCCTGGGCACTCTTGTCATGCCAACTGGCCTTGCTGGTTGGCACGAACAGAACCTGGCGCCCGTCGTCCTGCACCGTGGCGCTGAACAACAGGTTGCCGTCGCGCTGTTCCAGGCGCGCGAGCATGGTTGGCGCCTGGATCTGTAGCGGGCGCCAGGCCACGAATAGCGCCAATACCAGCGTAGCGGCCAGTGCCATGGCGGTCGTCCAGCGCCACAGAAGCGGATTGTTCCACTGCCGTGTGGGCTTGGGTGACAACTTGTCTGCCGGGAATAGCTGCTCTTGGATACCCAGCCAGACACGAGGAGGTGGCTCGACCGGGGGAAACTCCGCGAGCCAGGGGTCGAAATGGCGCTGCCAGATCGCTAGCAGCTCTCGAAGAGCAGGATCCTCACGTAGCAGCTCCTCCACCTCCACGCGCTCTTCGGCGGACAACACCCCCAGTGCGTACTCCGCGATCAGCAGCGAGTGGTCATCGTCAGGTGGAAGATCGTGATCGCTCATAATCCCAGGCACGCTCGCAGTTGTAAGAGTCCCCGCCGAATCCAGCTTTTCATCGTGCCCAGCGCGATGCTGTGTCGAGCGGCTAGCTCTGCGTAGGAGTAGCCTTCGAAGAAGGCGACGCGGATGTAGGTCTGTTGATCCTGCCCCAGGGTTTCCAGGCAACGATCTATTTGGCGACGTTGCCGATGGGCTTCAAAAGCCTCGGCAACTGACTCCTGCGCCGGCCACTCGTCAAGGCTGTCGAGCGGCTCGTGTCGATGTTGCGCCCGACGTCGATCAATGGCCTTGTGCCGCGCAATGGTCGCCAACCACGTCATAGCGCCAGACAGCGTCGGGTCGAACGTTTTCGCCTTCAACCAAACGGCGGTATAGACCTCCTGCAATACCTCCTCGGCCTCCGCGCGATTATTCAGATAGCGCAGGCAGATGCCGAACAACCTGCCCGACGTAACGCGATAAAGCGTTTCGAAGGCCAGCCGGTTTCCTTGGCCGCAGGCTTGCAACAAGACCCCTAGAGCAACGGATTCAGCGCTCACTTCGGCGCTGGCGGAGGCTGTCGATCTGATCGTCAAGGAAGCTTTCCGACAAGGTTGGCAGGAACTGTAGTCTGCTTTTCTCTATGCCGCTTGCACAGTCGGCTACGCGTTTTTTTAGCGCTGCCGCTCACCGCTGTCGACGGTACAGCCCCCTCTTCCACTGCCCGGCCAAGACCTTCTATAGTGAGCGCCATAGGATAGGGGGGTATGCTATGTCACACATGAAAGCCAGCAAGGACGACCTGCTCAAGCGGGTGAAGCGGATCGCCGGTCAGGTACAGGCCATCGAGCGGGCGTTGGAGGAGGAAGCCGACTGCGCCAAGACCCTGCACCTGGTGGCGGCGACCCGCGGCGCCCTGAATGGGCTGCTCGAGGAGATCGTCGAAGAGCATGCGCGGGAGCATGTCGCCCATCCCGCGCTGACGGATCAGGAGCGGGCCGAAGGGGTGGAGCAGCTGCTCGAAGCCATTCGCCGCTATGGCAAGTGAGGTGCAGATGAACAGCCTGGAGCATAGTCACAACTTCCTGGGTGCCGACCATGATCGCAACGCCCGCCGTACGCTCGGGGTGGTAGCTCTGACCCTGGTGATGATGGTGGGCGAGATCGTCGCCGGCTATCTGACCGGTTCCATGGCGTTGCTGGCCGACGGTTTCCACATGGCGACCCATGCGGGCGCCCTGAGCATCGCTGCCGCGGCCTACGCCTTCGCCCGGCGCCATGCGGAAGATGGGGCCTTTAGTTTCGGCACCGGCAAGGTGGGCGATCTCGGGGGCTTTGCCTCGGCGCTGATCCTGGGTCTCGTCGCGCTGGGCATCGGTGTCGAGTCGGTGATCCGGCTGTTCGAGCCGATCCAGGTGCAATTCGGCATGGCCACCCTGGTTGCCATCATCGGCCTCATCGTCAACGTGATCAGCGCCCTGCTGCTGATGGGCGGCTCGGGACAGGCGCATGGACACGGCCATCACCACCATCATGATCATTCTCACGGTCACAGCCATGGCCATGGCGAAGACAACAACCTGAGATCGGCCTATTTCCACGTGCTGGCGGATGCCGTGACCTCGGTGCTGGCCATCGTCGCCCTGCTGGCTGGCAAGCTGCTCGGCTGGGTCTGGCTGGACCCGGTGATGGGCATCGTCGGCGCCCTGGTGATCGCTCGCTGGGCCTGGCTACTGCTCAAGGATACCGCCGCGGTGCTAGTGGATCGGACCGACGCCCACGTCGCCGATGAAATCCGCGAACTGCTCGCCGACCGCGACCAACTGGTGATCACCGACCTGCACGTCTGGCGCGTAGGGCCCGAAGCCCGCGCCGCCATCGTCAGCGTGAGCGGTCCGGCGGAGCAGGATGCCGATGACATTCGTCGCCGCTTGCAGCCGGTGCACGAGGTCACGCACCTGACGGTCGAGTACCGGATCGCCTGAAGCGTCGGGCGCTGGGCGGAGCGCGCCGGTCAGCTCGATGGCGCGGTCTGGGCGCCCTCCCTCTCGAATTCGGCGAAATACTGCTCCGCCATGGCGCGCAGCGAGCGGCCGATGTTGGCGTATTCGTATTCGTTGAGATTGGCGAGCGAGACCCGCGCCGCCGGTTGCTGGGTGCCGAAGCCCTTGCCGGGCAGGAGCACGATGCCGGTTTCCTTGGCGATGCGGAACAGCAGGTCGCCGCTGCTGAACTTGGCCTTCACCCAGGTGGCGAAGGCATCGCCATGGAGTTTGCGTGCCAGATCTTCGAGATCCAGCAGGGTGTAGTAGTCGACGGCGTTGGGATCGTTCTCGGGGGCGACGCCCAGTTCGCGATAGAGCGCGGCTTCGCGGCGGCGCACCAGTTTCTTCAGCTCGGCCTTGTAGCCATCGCTCTCGTCCATCAGGGCGAACAGGGAGAACAGCACCATCTGCACCTGTTGCGGAGTGGAGAGCCCAGCGGTGTGGTTGAGCGCCACGGTGCGGCTGTCGGCCACCAGGCGGTCGAGGAACTTGAGGCTGCGCACGTCGGGCAGCAGGGTGCCGTAGCGGCGGTCCAGCGCTGCCTTCGTTGCTTCCGGCAAATCGGCCAGGGCCTGGTCGAAGACGCTGTCCTTGTGCGCGCCTATTAACCCCAGCCGCCAGCCGGTGGCGCCGAAGTACTTGGAGAAGGAATACACCAGCAGGGTGTTGCGTGGGCAGGTGGCGAACAGCGAGCGGAAGTCGTCGGCGAAGGTGCCATAGACGTCATCGGTGAGGATGAAGAGGTCCGGGCGCGCCTCGGCGACGATGCGGGCGACGGTGGTGAGGCTGCGGTCGTCCATCTTCACCGAGGCCGGATTGCTGGGGTTGATGCAGAAGAAGATCTTGATCGCCGGATCGCGTAGCTTGTCCAGTTCGCTGTCGGGGTACTGCCAGTTGGCCTGGGGATCGGCATGGATGTGCACCTGCTCCAGGCCGAATTCCTCCAGCTCCGGGATCTCGATGTAGGGGGTGAAGGCCGGCATGCCGATGGCCACCTTGTCGCCCCGGCTGACCAGGCCGTTCTGCTGCAGGGAATGGAAGATGTAGGTCATGGCCGCCGTGCCCCCTTCCACGGCGAAGAGGTCGACGGAGCCCGCCGGCACGTAGCCGCCGATCATCTCCTTGACGATGTAGTGGCTGACCACCTGCTCGGAGACCTTGAGCATGCGCGGTGGCACCGGGTAGTTGGCGCCGAGGATGCCCTCCACCATCTCGTGCAGGAAGGCCGAGGCCGATAGGCCCAGTTGGTCGCGCACATAGCTCAGGCTCCTGGCCAGGAACAAAACGCCGGGCTGGTCGCGGTGTTCGGCGGTGTAGCGTTCGAAGCGGGCCTCGATGCCATCGATCTGCGGCAGCCCGCCGACCCCATGGGGCATGTAGGAATAGGACAGCTCGGCCTCGCTGGTGGCGAACAGCCCGAGGCGGAAGAAGGCTCGCCGCGGCAGGGTCGCCAGGAAGTTGGGGTTGCCGCGCCCGGCATTGAGCATCAGGCGGTTTTCGCTGCCCGAGGCGAGCTTGATTAGTTCGTCCTTGAGTTCGAACGGACTCAGCTTGGCGTATTGGGCGTAATCGTCTTGGGCGTCGCTCATGACTTGCCTCCTTCGTTAGGCGAAGGCCACCACCAGTGGCCCGAGCAGGGTGAGAAACACATTGGCCAGGGCGTAGGTGACGGCGAAGGGCACCGTGGGGATGGAATTGCCGGCCTTGTCCAGCACCTCGCCGAAGGCCGGGTTGGCACTGCGCGCGCCGGCGACGGCCCCGGCGAACAGCGCCAGGTTGCGATAGCGCAGCAGGTAGCGGCCGACGAGGATGGTGATGACGATGGGAACCACGCAGATCACTACCCCGATCAGGAAGATGGACAGGCCCTGGGTGGCGATGGTCTCCACCGCCTGCCGCCCGGATTGCAGCCCCACTACCGCCACGAAGCCGGCCAGGCCGAGGTCGCGCAGCAGGGTCGAGGCCGGTAGCGGCAGGTTGCCGCGGGTCAGGTGGCGACTGCGGTACCAGCCGAACACCAGACCGGCGATCAGTGCCCCGCCGCCACTGCCCAGGGTCAGGGGGATGGCGCCCAGGCGGATCACGATCAGGCCGATGAGCAGGCCCACCGCCAGGCCGAAGCCATGGAAGACGAAGTCGGTCTTGTCGCTGGGGACGACGAGGGAGCCGACCTGCTGGGCGACTCTCTGGATGTCGTCCGGGGTGCCATAGAGGGTGACCAGGTCGCCCGCCGCGATGACGGTTTCGGGCTCCAGCGCCAGCGGCCGCCCGCCGCGTTTCACTCCGACCACGTAGACGCCGTGGCGCAGGGCCTGGTTGGCGGCCTGGCGGATCTCGGCCACGCTGCGGCCGATGAAAGCGGGGTTGTCGAGGGTGACGTCGCGTTGCACCACCACCACGTCCATATCGGGCGAGGACTGCAATTCGGCGCCCAGGCGCGCGGCGATGGCTACCACCCCGGCACGCCGCCCCACCACCAGCACCACGTCGCCGGCCTCCAGTACCGTCGTCGGGGTCACCCCGACCAGGGCGCCGCCACGCTTGATGCGCTCGATGGTCAGGGCCGCCTGGGGATCACCCTGGCCGCTGACCTCCAGTTGCGCCACGGTCTGGCCAGCCGCCTGGTCGATGCGATAGAGGCGCCCTACCAGCGGCGGGATGGCCGGTAATTCACCCGGCCCATAGACCTTGGCGCCGGCCAGCAACTCGGCCTCGGCCTGGGTCGCATCGTCGCGGATACTGCGCTGCATGAACCAGGGCAGCACATTGACGCAGAGGATGATGGCGCCGAAGGACCCGAAGATGTAGGTCACGGCATAGCCCACGGCGACGTTGCCCTGCAGCAGCTGGATCTGTTCCAGCGGCAGGTCGAGCTTGGCGATGGCCGCGCTGGCGGTGCCGATGATGGCAGACTGGGTCATGGAGCCGGCGGCGATCCCCGCGGCGATGCCCTTGTCAAGGCCGAACAGCCGGGCGCAGGCGATGATGGTCAGGAGACCGCTGAGCGCCATCACCGCCGCCAGGACGATCTCGCGCAGCGACTGCCGCCCAAGGGAGCGAAAGAACTGCGGCCCGCTCTCGAAGCCGACGGCATAGATGAACAGCGCGAAGAGCACCGACTTGATGCCGTTGTCGATGCTGATGCCGACCTGGCTGATGACCACCGCCACCAGCAGCGAGCCGGCGACGCCGCCCAATTGGAATTTGCCGAACTGGATACTTCCCACCCAGTAACCGATGGCCAAGGAGAGGAACAGGGCCAGTTCCGGGGCCTGATTCAAGATCTGGTGGACGTATTCCATGGGGCTACCTTCGACCGGGAGCTGAAAGCGGAAGAAGGTGAAGCGGGCGTCTGGCCTGACACTTGAGCTGCCGGGAGAACCACGTTCCACCTGGTACGCTGCCTGTGCCCTGCAGGATGTTCCTGACCACGAGGGCGGCCTGCCGGAAATAGTCATGTCATAAGAAGACATAACTCAGCAGGGCCCAAGGAACCTAAGCACAGCATTCCAGAGCTGTCAAAAGCGCAGCCGTGGCGAATTCGGACCGTGCACAGGGGGCTTTCAGCCCTGGAATCCGGACACCAAGGGCGTCTCTCGGCCGTAGTCGATAAGGGCCCGAGCGCCCGCTGTCACTCGGATTGCGCCGGCTCGAGGCAGGTCGTCGCGGCGGCGCTCCTTACCTGCTTGAACAGCCCGGTACAGAGGCGGTCCGCTCGTCGGGTTCCACCTCATGACGCCTGAGAGCGGCATGGCCGGCCTTTCGGTCCTGGCTATCGCTAGCAACCGCCTCGCCCTAGAGCTGCATCCCTACCGCCAGCCGGTTGAAGGCATTCATCAGCGCTGCCGCCAGGGTCAGGTCGGAGATCTCGGCGTCGCTGAAGTGCGCCTTGAGCGGTTCGTAGAGAGCATCGGGCGCGCCCTTTTCGGCGACTGAGGTCAGGGTCTCGGCCCACTCCAGGGCAGCGCGTTCGCGAGCGTCGAACAGCTCGCTGAGACGCCAGCCGGCCAGGCGGTCGAGCTTGGCCTGGGCGACGCCCTGCTCACGCAGGGTATGCGCATGCTTGCCCAGGCAGAAGGCGCAGCCATTGATCTGGGAAATGCGCAGATAGACCAGTTCTACCAGCTCCAGGCCAAGGGGACTGTGCGCCAACGCCTGGCTGGTAGCGATCAGCCCCTGGTAGGCAACGGGCGACAGGGTGGAAAACGGCAAGCGTAGTTGGCTCACGGGCTACTCCAGAGTGGTTGGTGAAAGATGCGCCTGTGGGCGTTCGGCGAAAGGCAGCGCGCGGGTGCTCGGGCCTCGGCGCAAGGCGAGCGGTCTGCGTGAATGGAGGCCACACTTTAGGCGGTCGATGACCTAGGCTATAGGGCCAAGAAAGAGCTAAAAGACTAGGCCATGATCCTGACCGCCGCCCTCGATGCCCACCTCGCCCTGCCCCTCTACCGGCAGCTGTACCTGCGCTTTCGCCAGGCGCTGGACCAGGGCCGGCTGCGCCCCGGGGACCGGGTGCCGGCGGTGCGCGCGCTGGCAGCGGAGTTGAACGTGGCCCGGGGCACGGTAGAGGCCGCCTATCAGCAGCTGATCGCCGAGGGCTTTCTGATTTCCCGTGGCCCGGCAGGCACCTTCGTCTCGCCGCAATGGAACCGGTCGGCGCCTAGCGGGGCGATCACCTCGCCGCCTGCCCCGGTCGAGGCGATCCACGCCGGCGGTCCACCCCTGCCTTTGCAATTGGGCTTGCCGGCGCTGGATGCCTTTCCGCGCAAACTCTGGACCCGCCTGGCCGCGCGGCAATTGCGCGGTGCCGGGCTGGAGGGGCTGGTCTATCCCGCTGCCCGCGGTCATGCCGGCCTGCGCGCCGCCATCGCCACCTACCTGGGGCTGGCGCGCGGCATCGCCTGCAGTCCCGAGCAGGTGTTCGTCTGCGCCGGCTATCGTGCGGGGCTGGATCTGATCGTCCAAACGCTGCTGGCGCCCGGCGATGCCTGCTGGTTCGAGGAGCCGGGCTACTTCATCGCCCGCCGCGCCCTGCAGGCGGCAGGCCTGGCGTTGATCCCGGTACCGGTGGATGGCGAGGGGCTGGACGTCGCCGCTGGCCTGGCCCAGGCCCCCCATGCCCGCTGTGCGCTGGTCACCCCGAGTCACCAGAGTCCGTTGGGTGTGTCGCTGTCCCTACACCGGCGCCTGGCACTGCTGGACTGGGCGCAGCGCGAAGACGCCTGGATCATCGAGGACGACTACGACAGCGAGTATCGCTATCAGGGCAAGCCGTTGCCGGCGCTGAAGAGCCTGGATGAGCAGGGCCGGGTACTCTACGCCGGCACCTTCAGCAAGGTGCTGTTTCCCGGGCTGCGCCTGGCCTATCTGGTGGTCCCGCCGGCCCAGGTGGCGGCCTTCGCCGCCAGCGCCGACCGCCTGCACAACCACGCGCCCCTCTTGCTGCAAGCCACGGTGACGAGCTTTCTCAGCGAAGGTCACTTCGCCCGCCATCTGAATCGAATGCGTACCCTCTATCGGCAACGCCGCCAGTGGCTGGCCGAGGCCCTGGCGACCGCCTTGGGCGCAGGGGTACGGATCGAACTCCAGGCCGGCGGCCTGCATCTGCTGGCCCGGCTGGCACAGGGCGACGACCAGGCCTGGGCCGATGCCGCCCAGGCCGAGGGGCTAGCGGCACAGGCACTGTCGCGCTGGTATCTGGCAGAGCCAGAGCAGCGGGGGTTGCTGGTGGGGTTCACCAATGTGGCCAGTAACGACGAGGCGCTGGCCTTGGCCAGGCGGCTGGCACAGCTGAAGCCCTGATCCGCCTTGCTTGGCGTTGCCAGGTGGCGTCATGGCTACCTACCGCTCATCCCTTCAAGACAACCATCGATCGCCGTCCGCTCTGGCACGGCGGTTATGGGATGCATTGCGCATCAAGCGTTGGACAAGGCTTCGCTGCACGCCCTGCCCTGGCTTGCGCTCAGTTACCGCAAAAATGCCTATTGCGTCACATAAAACTTTTTCCAGGCAACCCTCTCAAAAAACGGGTTCTGCGGCTCTAGCAGCATCCGCTGGCTAGACGTCGCCTTCATCACCACCCTTTACCTCGATCACGCCTGGACCGCTGATAGGACAAAGACGCTCTCGCGAGCCGAATTTGCCAGGGAGCCCTGTGCTTGCCTTGTCCGTCGGTTTGGGGCAGCCCGCACCGTCACACCGCCATCGCGCAAGGATTTCCATGCTGAACCGCCTGAACATATCGAAAAAACTCAACCTCGGCTTCGGTGCGATCCTGGTCATCATCCTGGCGCTGATCCTGGCGGCGAGCCAGGGCTTCAGCCAGGTCAACTCGGCAGTCAAGCAGAACATCCATTCCTACCATGTGTTGCAGGATGCCGACGCCGCCCTGCTGGCGCTGGTCAACATGGAGACCGGCATGCGCGGCTTCGCCCTGACCGGCAAGGAGGAGTTCCTTGCTCCCCTGAACCAGGGGGATCGCGATTTCGCCGAGCAGGTGCAAGAGCTGATCCAGCTCACCCGTGACAATCCCGCGCAACAGAGCGATCTGAACCAGCTGGCGGCAGCCAAGACGCAGTGGAACAGTGAGTCGGTACAGCAGATCCTCGCCCTGCGCCGGCAGGTCAATGCCGGCAGCCTACCGCTGGACGCCCTCACCGCGCGCATCGCGACGGCCCAGGACAAGGGCAAGATGGATGCCATGCGCAGCCTGCTGGCGCAGATCAAGACCCGTGAGAACCAGCTGCTGGAAAACCGCACCCAGACGATGCAGGACGCCAAGCAGGACGCCATGGTGATCCTGATCAGCGGGGGCATTCTCGCCGCCCTGCTGGCGCTGGGCATCGCCTGGTCGCTGTCGCGCACCATCATTGGCCGGCTGAACCAGGCCATCGCCGTGGCCCGCAATATCGCCGACGGGCGCCTGGATTCGCCGATTCCGGCAGGCGGGCAGGATGAGGTGGGCCAGTTGCTGGGTGCCTTCGGCCTGATGCAGGAAAAGCTGCGGGAGATGATCCAGCGCATCAAGCAGGGTACCGATCAACTGGTCGCCGCCTCCCACAGTATTTCCGCCAACTCGCAGCAACTCTCCGCTGCCGCCCAGGAGCAATCCAGCGCTGCCTCCAGCATGGCCGCCACGGTGGAGGAACTGACCGTGAGCATCAACCATGTGTCGGACAACGCCCACGAAGCCCACGACCTGTCCAGCCAGTCCGGCCGCCTGGCGCAGGACGGCGGCAAGACCATCCAGGCGTCGGTGGACAGCATGAGATCCATCGCCGGCACCGTGCAGTCCTCGGCCGAACGCATCGGCGAATTGGGTGAACATTCCGAGCATGTCTCGTCCATCGTCAGCGTGATCAAGGGTATCGCCGACCAGACCAACCTGCTGGCGCTCAATGCCGCCATCGAGGCGGCCCGGGCCGGCGAACAGGGTCGCGGCTTCGCCGTGGTGGCCGACGAGGTGCGCCAACTGGCGCAACGCACCGCCAACTCCACCCAGGAAATCGCCGCCATGATCGAGAAGATCCAGGCCGCCACCCATGCGGCCATGGCCGACATGGACGTGGGCGTGCGTCAGGTCAGTAGCGGCGTTGACCTGGCCAACCAGGCCGGCGAGGCGGTGGTCAGCATCAATACCTCTTCGGACAATGTGGTCCGGGTGGTCAACCAGATCTCCCTGGCCCTGCGTGAGCAGACCGCCGCCAGCCAGGACGTGGCCCGCACCGTGGAACGCATCGCCCAGATGGCCCAGCAGAATAGCGAGGCCATCGGTGAGACGGTGCAGACCGCCGTCTCGCTCGATGCCCTGGCCAAGGACCTGAATCGGCAGATCGGGCAGTTCCAATGCTGAGACGCAAGGCACGGCGGCGGCCCTCGCCGTGCCAGCCACAGCGACGATCAAGGCAGACAACCTAGAAACCACTAGCCAGGATTCCGCGCCAAAGAGAGGAAACGACGGAAACCACGGCAACTCGTGACTGGACCTTAGAGCCTGCTCAAAATCGCGCGAGCTAGAGCCAAACAAGGCCTAGGCGGCCCCACGAAAATGGCTGAGGAAGCGGATCGGACTCGCGAACGACCGGGCTCGCGAACGAGTTTACGAGTGGTAAATGAGCATTGCGACGGGGCCGCCCAGGCGGGGCTGGCCACCCAGGGCATTTTCAACGCGGTTTGGCCGACGCGCAGCAGATTTTGAACAGGCTCTTAGACATTAGTCGGAAAACTCCAGCTGCCTATAAAGCTTTGAAAACAGGTAGCGATAAGGAGGTTGAAGCAAAGCTCAACCTCCCCGCGGAGTACCCATGCTGTCCAACCTGTCCATTTCCAAGAAGCTGCTGGCCGGCTTCGGCTTGATCATCGCCATCATCTGCCTGCTGGTGCTGGTCGCCCGCCACGGCTTTTCCAAGGTCGACGAATCCGTCAATTGGAACATCCACACCTACCAGACCCTGGACGGCGCCAACGAGTTGTTGATCAACCTCACCAACATCGAGACCGGCATGCGCGGCTTCGCGCTCAGTGGCCAGGACGACTTCCTCGCCCCCTACAACGCCGGCCGTAGCGCCTTTGAAGCCTCCTGGAAGCAGCTCAAGGCGCTGACCGCGGACAATGCCACCCAGCAGGCGCGCCTGGACGATCTGGATGCGCTCAAGCAGCGTTGGTTGAGCGAGGACATCGAAAGATTCATCGAACTGCGGCGGGCCATCGTCCAGGGTGTCGCCAGCATGGAGGAGCTGATCAAGCGCATCGTGGATCGCCAGGACAAGGCCAAGATGGATCGCATGCGGCAGATCATCGAGGACTTCAGTCAAGACGAAGCCAAGCTGCTGGGCGTACGGACCGCGGCCATGCAGGCAGCGGAACACAATGCCCTCTGGACGCTGAGCGGCGGTGGCATCCTGGCGGCGATCATGGCCCTGGTCATCGCCCTGGGATTGTCACGTTCCATCAAGCGCCGTCTGAACGCGGCGATCGCCTTCGCCCAGTCGATCGCCGCCGGACGTCTGGACCTCGCCATCCAGGACAGCGGTAGCGACGAGATCGGCAGCCTGCTCAAGGCCTTCGGCGCCATGCAGCAGCGCTTGCGCGAAATGATCGTCGAGATCAAGGACGGGACCGCCCGGCTGCTCGACGCGGCCAATGACATCTCCAATACCTCGGAGCGGCTGGCCACGGCCGCGCGCGATCAGTCGGCGTCGGCGGCCTCCATGGCCGCGACGGTCGAAGAACTGACGGTGAGCATCGGCCATGTGTCGACCAACGCCAGCGAAGCCCACGGCATTTCCACGGAGTCCGGGCAGCGCTCCCTCGAGGGCGGCAAGGTGATCCGCCGCACCCTGGACAGCATGACCGAGATCGCCGGTACGGTGCAGAACTCCGCCGAACAGATCGCGGAACTGGACCGCCATGCCGAGCAGATCACCTCGATCGTCAACGTCATCAGCGAGATCGCCGAACAGACCAACCTGCTCGCGCTGAACGCCGCCATCGAAGCGGCCCGGGCCGGGGATCAGGGTCGTGGCTTCGCTGTGGTGGCCGACGAGGTCCGCCTGCTGGCGCAGCGCACCGGCACCTCCACCCAGGAGATCGGCGACATGATCAAGAAGATTCAGACCAGTACCCAAGAGGCCGTCAGCAGCATGAATGTCGGCGTGAGCCAGGTGAAACAGGGGGTGGAACTGGCCGGCTCGGCCAGCCAGGCGATCGACGAGATTCGCGAGGGCGCGGATCGGATCATCTCGGTGGTCGACCAGATCTCCCTGTCGCTGCGCGAGCAATCCGTGGCCAGCCAGGACGTGGCGCGCAGCGTCGAGCGCATCGCCCAGATGGCCGAGACCAACAGCCATTCCAGCCAGGCGGCGTCGCGCAATGCGCTGGATATCCAGCAACTGGCGCGGGCGCTCGATCGCCAGGTGGCCCAATTCCAGCTGTAAGTCGCCGTATCGGCGGAGCCCTCCCCGCAAGGGACTCCGCCTGCGATGCTCTAGGATGCACCTAGTGACGGATCTGCCCAGCGGCAGCGACCTGGAAACAGTTTGAAACATTGCCCCTAGCGAAGCGGTCAGAAGGACTTCTCCTTCTGGCGCTGACCCGCATGACCACTCCTCGCCCCGCCGATCGCCTGCCCCGCCTCAATCAGTTGCGCAATCTGAAGATGGCCCGTTCCGCCCACGCCTATGTGCGTGGCAGCACGGTGCAGTTCTACGAGTGGCTGCACAGCCAGCCAGGGCGCAGCCTGCCCAATGGGCCGGCGGTGTGGATCTGCGGGGACTGCCACGCCGGTAACCTGGGGCCTACCGGGGATCTCAAGGGCGCCACCGACGTCAACATTCGCGACCTGGACCAGACCGTGGTCGGCAATCCGGCCCATGACCTGGTGCGCCTGGCGCTGTCGCTGGCTACCGCGGCGCGCGGCTCCGACCTGCCGGGAGTGACCACCGCGCGAATGCTGGAAGAGATGATGCGCGGCTACGAGATCGCCTTCGAGGATGACCTCGAACGCGAGGTACCGCGGCCCGCCCAGGTCAAGGCCGGCATGCGCAGCGCGGTGCAACGCACCTGGAAGCACCTGGCCAAGGAGCGCATGGAACATACCCGACCCAAGCTGCCACTGGGCAAGCATTTCTGGCAGCTGAGCAAGGACGAACGCAAGGCCATTGCCGAGCTGTGCGAGACACCCGGGATCCATGCCCTGGTGACCTCGCTCAAGGGCCGCAGCCACGACAGCCGCGTTGAGCTGCTCGACAGCGCTTACTGGGTCAAGGGCTGCAGCTCCCTGGGCCTGCGGCGCTATGCCGTGCTGCTGGGCGTGGACGATGGCGACGACCAGGACTATTGCCTGATCGACATCAAGCAGGCCATCGCCGCCGCCGCGCCCCGTGCCGCCCACGCCGCCATGCCCAAGGACAATGGCAAGCGGGTAGTCGACGGGGCGCGCCACCTCTCGCCAGCGCTGGGCAATCGCATGCTGGCGGTGCGGCTGCTGGACCACTCCTTTTTCATCCGCGAACTCCTGCCCCAGGATCTCAAGCTGGAGCTGGACGAACTCAGCGCCCGCGAGGCCATGGGCGCGGCGGCCTACCTGGCGCGGGTGGTGGGTCGTGCCCACGCCCGGCAGATGGATCTGGCCACCCGGGTGGAGTGGATGAGCGATCTGCAGCGCAACCGCACCCGTACCCTGGACGCCCCCTCCTGGCTATGGAGCAGCGTGGTGCAACTGGTGGGCGCCCACGAAATGGGCTACCTGGAGCATTGCCGGCGCTATGCGCTGGAGCATGCGCAGGACTGACATCGTCGGCGCGGCGCGGGAAGGGCACTGGTGGCTTTTTGGTAAGGTCTCACCCCTACGCCCGTCATAAGTGACCCATCCGCCATGCCCTCTTCTACCCGCCCCGGTTTCGTCTCCGTCCGCGGTGCCCGCGAGCACAACCTGAAGAACGTCGACGTGGACATTCCCCGCGACGCCCTGGTGGTGTTCACCGGGGTGTCCGGCTCGGGCAAGTCGTCGCTGGCCTTCGGCACCCTCTATGCCGAGGCCCAGCGCCGCTACTTCGAATCGGTGGCGCCCTATGCGCGGCGGCTGATCGACCAGGTGGGAGTGCCCCAGGTGGAGGCCATCGAAGGCCTGCCGCCAGCGGTGGCCCTGCAGCAGCAGCGCGGCCAACCGAGCAGTCGTTCGTCCATGGGCAGCGTGACCGGCCTCTCCAGCCTGGTGCGGATGCTCTATTCCCGCGCCGGCCGTTATCCGGCCGACCAGCCGATGCTCTATGCCGAGGACTTCTCGCCCAATACTCCCCAAGGCGCCTGCCCCCAGTGCCACGGCCTGGGCCGGGTCTACGAGGTGACGGAAGCCTCCATGGTGCCGGACCCCTCGCTGACCATCCGCCAGCGTGCCATCGCCGCCTGGCCCACCGCCTGGGGCGGGCAGAACCTGAGGGACATCCTGGTGACCCTGGGCTATGACGTCGACGTCCCCTGGCGCGACCTGCCGCAAGAGCAGCGCGACTGGATTCTCTTCACCGAGGAGCAGCCCACGGTGCCGGTCTATGCCGGCCTCACCCCCGAGCAGACCCGCGCCGCGCTCAAGCGCAAGGCCGAGCCCAGCTACCAGGGCACCTACACCGGCGCTCGGCGCCATGTGCTGCACACCTTCGCCAATTCCCAGAGCGCTAAGATGAAGCAGCGCGCGGCGCGCTTCATGATCGGCCAGACCTGCCCGCTGTGCCACGGCAAGCGGCTGACCCGCGCGGCGCTCTCGGTGACCTTCGCCGGGCTGGACATCGGCGAGCTGTCGCGGCTGCCGCTGGATGACCTGAGCGTGCTGTTGCGCCGGGTGGCCGCCGGCGATTTCGACGAGGCGAAAGATGCCCGCGTGCTGGACGCCAAAACCGGCCAGCAGGACCGCGCTCGCCGCAAGGCCGCTGGTGGCAGCGACCATGCCGGCGCGCCGGACGTGCGCCGCACGCCCGATCTTTCGCCGGAGAAGCGCCTGGCCGCCCAGCGCATGGCCACCGAATTGCTGGAGCGCTTGCAGACCCTTACCCGCCTGGGCCTCGGCTACCTGGCGCTAGAGCGCAGCACCACCACCCTCTCTTCCGGCGAATTGCAGCGCCTGCGCCTGGCCACTCAACTGGTGTCCCAGTTGTTCGGCGTGGTCTATGTGCTGGACGAGCCCTCCGCCGGTCTGCATCCGGCCGATGGCGAATCCCTCCTAGAAGCCCTCGACGGCCTCAAGGCCCAGGGCAACTCGCTGTTCGTGGTGGAGCACGACCTGGCCACCATGCAGCGGGCCGACTGGCTGGTGGACGTCGGCCCCGCAGCCGGCGAAGGCGGTGGCCGGGTGCTCTACAGCGGTCCGCCTGCAGGTCTTGCCGAGGTCAAGGAATCGGTGACGGCGCGCTATCTGTTCGCCGCGCCGCAGCGCGAGACCCGGCCACCCCGCGAACCCCAGGGCTGGCTGCGCTTGGCCGGGGTCAGCCGCAATAACCTGCAGGGGCTGGATGCCGCCTTTCCGCTGGGCTGCCTGACCGCGGTGACCGGCGTGTCCGGCTCGGGCAAGTCCAGCCTGGTCAGCCAGGCGCTGTTGGAACTGGTGGGCGCCGAGCTGGGCCAGCGCGCTGCCGAAGATGGCGACGAAGGGGTGGAGCTGGATGCCGATGCCCTGCCCGCCACCACCGGCCAGGTGGTCGGTGGCCTCGGCGGCATTCGTCGCCTGGTGCCGGTGGACCAGAAACCCATCGGCCGTACCCCACGCTCCAACCTCGCCACCTATACCGGGCTGTTCGACGGGGTGCGCAAGCTGTTCGCCGCCACCCCGGAAGCCCAGGAACGCGGCTTCGACGCCGGACGCTTTTCCTTCAACGTCGCCAAGGGCCGCTGCCCGACTTGCGAAGGCGAAGGCTTCGTCAGCGTCGAGCTACTGTTCATGCCCAGCGTCTACGCCGCCTGCCCCACCTGCCAGGGCGCGCGCTACAACCCCGAGACCCTGGAGGTACGCTGGCAGGGCAAGACCATCGCCGAGGTGCTGGGCCTGACGGTGGACGAGGCCCTGGCCTTCTTCGCCGAGGAAGCCGCGGTGGCGCGGGCGCTGCGGGTGCTGGCCGACATCGGCCTGGGCTACCTGCGGCTCGGCCAACCGGCCACCGAACTCTCCGGTGGCGAGGCCCAGCGCATCAAGCTGGCCACCGAACTGCAACGCACCAGCCGTGGCACCACCCTCTATGTGCTGGACGAACCCACCACCGGCCTGCACCCGGCCGACGTGGAACGGCTGATGCGCCAGCTGCACGGCCTGGTCGAGGAAGGCAATACCGTGGTGCTGGTGGAGCACAACCTGCAGGTGGTGGCCGGCAGCGACTGGCTGATCGACATCGGCCCCGGTGCCGGCGCGGCGGGCGGCCGCATCGTCGCCTGCGGCACGCCCCGCGCGGTAGCGGACGATCCCGCCAGCCCCACGGCGCCCTATCTGCGGCCGCTGTTCGACTAGTCTGCCAGCGGTGCGACGCTGCGCCGACAGGCCGCCAGCACCAGCAGGGAAGCCACCGCCGCCAGGGCGCCGAATTGGAAGGTGGCAGCGGAGCCGAGGAAGTGCCAGAGCGCGCCGGCAATGCTGCTGGCGAGCAACAGGGCGATGCCGCTGACCAGGTTGAACAGGCCGAAGGCGGTGCCGCGCAACTCGGCCGGGGCGGTCTTGGCGACCATGGCGGCGAGCAAGCCCTGGGTCATGCCCATGTGCAGGCCCCAAAGCACGACACCCAGGGCCAAGCCGATCCAGCCGCCGCTGAACGCCAGTACCAGATCGGCCAGGATCAGCAGCACCAGGCCCCAGGCCAGCAGCGCGCGATGGCTAACCCGGTCGGACAGCGCCCCCAGCGGATAGGCCGACAGCGAGAACACCAGGTGCATGCCCACCATCACCAACGGTACCAGCGCCAGGGGCACCCCCACCTGCTCGGCCTTGAGCACCAGGAAGGCTTCGCTGAAGCGCGCCAGGGTGAAGACGCCACCGAGCAGGGCCACTTGCCAGAAGGCCGCCGGCAGCTTGCGCAGCTGGCTGCGGGTGAGCGGATTGGTGCGTGCCTTGACGATGGCTGCCTTGGGCTCGTCCAAGCCGAAATACAACAGGGCCACCGCGATGAAGGCCGGGATCACCGCCACCCAGAACACCGCGCGGAAATCGTTGGCCCAGAGCAGCATTAACCCCACCGCCAGCAGCGGCCCGAGAAAGGCACCGAGGGTATCCAGCGATTGGCGCAGGCCATAGGCGGCGCCACGGATCTCCGGTGGCGTCACGTCGGCCACCAGGGCATCGCGCGGGGCGCCGCGAATGCCCTTACCGATGCGATCCAGGAAGCGCGCACCGAACACCAGCCCGGCGCCACTGGCCAGGGCGAACAGCGGCTTGCTCAGGGCGCCCAGGCCATAGCCCAGCACCGCCAGGCCCTTGCGCCGGCCCAGGTAGTCGCTGAGCACCCCGGAAAAGATCTTGGTGATGAGCGCGGTCGCCTCGGCCACCCCTTCGAGGATACCGATATAGAGCACGCTCAGGCCCAGGCCGGTGGCGAGGAACAGCGGCAACAGGCTGTGGATCATCTCCGAAGAGATGTCCATGAACAGGCTGACCCCACCTAGAATCCAGACCCCGCGGGGTATCCGTCGCCAGCTCGCCGTCATCGCCACTCGGCTCCCTCCTGTCTTCTGCCTGGTAGTAGGCAAACCGGTCGAAACTAGCATCACGACTCAAGACAGCTCTACCGACGCGACATCCCTGGTTACACTGGTGGCCACGTCCACCGCTGAGACAATCTCATGAAAACCCTGCTGGTCATCGGCATCGGCGCCGGCGATCCCGACTACCTCACCCTCCAGGCCATCGCCGCCCTCAATCGCGCCAGTACCTTCTTCCTGTTCGACAAGGGCACGGAAAAGGACAGCCTGATCCATCTGCGCGAAACCATCTGCGCCCGCCACATCCAGGGGGACTATCGCTTCGTCACCGCGCCTATCCCCGAGCGCCGCCGCGAGGGCGACTACCGCCAGGCGGTGGACGACCTCAATGCCGCCAAGCAGGCGCTGATGGTAGAGATGATCGAGCAGGAGCTGGCGGACGACGAATGCGGCGCCTTCCTGGTCTGGGGCGATCCGGCGCTGTACGACAGCACCCTGCGCATCCTGGCGGCGATCAAGCGCGAGGGCCGGCTGGACTTCGACTACGAGGTGATCCCCGGCATCTCCAGCGTCCAGGCCCTGGCCGCGCGCCATCGGGTGCCGCTCAATCGCATCGGCCAGGCCCTGGAGATCACTCCCGGCCGACGCCTGCAGCGCTTCCCCGAGCATCTGGACAGCCTGGTGGTGATGCTCGATTCACACGAGGCCTATCGCCACCTGGACGATCCGCAGCTGTACATCTACTGGGGCGCCTATGTGGGCACGGCGGACGAGATCCTCATCGCCGGACGCCTGGTGGAAGTGGCCGAGGAGATCCACCGGGTGCGCAGCGCCGCCCGCGAAGAGCACGGCTGGATCATGGATACCTATCTGCTCTGTCGGGGGCCGGCGGACGCCTGAGCTCTACTTCGTCAGCCGCCGATCCAGATGGATGGTCTGCCAAGGCAAGGCCGTTTCCCGCTCGACCACCTGGAAGCCCTGGGCGGTCCAGAAGGTTTCGGCGCCGGGCAGGAAGGGATGGGTGTGCAAATAAAGGCGCTGCACCGCCTCGCGTTCGGCCTGCACCAGCAATTCGTGGAACAGCCGCCGCGCCAGGCCTTGGCGGCGGCAATGCGGCGCCACGAACAGCCGGACCACCTCCATCACCCGTTCCCCTGGATAGGCCAGCTGCGCAAAGCGCCGGTCATAAGGGCGGTAGGCGATGCTGCCCACGGGGTCGCCAGCGGCATCACGAGCGATCAGCAGATAGCCACGGCCGACTCCATAGTGGTCGGCGAAGCCGGTCAGATCCGTCGGGACGCGCGAGGGATCGAGCCGACCGGCGAACAGCCCGCGCGCGCTCGCCAGCAGAAAAGCTGTTACCCCTTCATTGGCTGAGGTCACCCGCTCCAGGGTAATGGCTGGTGCTTCGCTCAAGCTCATCGTTCCTTTTCTATCAATGGGCGCGACCTTTTGGCGCAGGTCAGAGCCCTTCCGGTCACGCAGGGCTGTACGTCGTCCGGGACGATGATACAGTCCGCAGCCATGAAAACCCTCCGTTCCCCGCGCACCTCGCTCGCCTGGATGCTGCTCGCCTGCATCCTGTTGAACGGACTCGTCTGCGCCCTGGGGCACGGCCAGATGCTCGCCCGCTTCACGCTGCCGCTGCCTCCCGCCGCCAGCGCGGCGCACGCTCATCACCATCACGACGCGCAGCCCCTGCACGCCCAGGCGGACATGGCCGGCATGCACGCCAACCTACCGGCCGGCAGCGCGACGACCCTCTCCCCCACCGGCGATTGCGTCTTCGCCGCCACGCTATTGCTGGCCACCCTGATCTTCGTCGTCCTGCAATGGCTGCTGCGCCCCGGCGATCCCCATCGCCGTCGCTACCACGGCGCCCTGCCGCCACCGCCGCGCGCGAGTCGCTCCACCCTCCATCCCCAGGCCCCCTGACACCCCGGTCGCGGAAAGCTGCTGTCCTCTTTTTCCGTAATCCTGCGCGCGGTCAGCCTTCGGCCGCGTGTCGCTCCGTGGTGAACGCTATGACTTCGCACCCCTCCGCTCCGGCCGCCCAGGCGCCGGGGCCACTGCTGCAGCTGCTGGCGCGGTTGCATTTCCTGATCGGCCTGTGTGTCGGCCCCTTCCTGCTGGTGGCCGCCGCCAGCGGCCTGCTCTATGCCCTCACACCGCAACTCGAGGCGCACCTCTATGCCGAGGCGCTGCATACCTCCAGCCGCGGCAAGCCCCTGCCCCTGGCCGAACAGATCCACATCGCCCAGGCCGCGGTAGGCCCCGCCCTGACCCTGGGCGCGGTCCGCCCGGCGCCTGCCGAGGGCGACACCACCCGGGTGATGTTCAATGATCCATCCCTGGGCGAATCGACCCATCGAGCGCTGTTCATCGACCCGGTCACCGGCGCTATCCGCGGTGATATGGCGGTCTATGGCACCAGCGGCATCCTGCCACTACGTACCGAGATCGATCAGTTCCATCGCAGCCTGTTGCTGGGCGCTGTCGGTCGTCTCTACAGCGAACTGGCCGCTTCCTGGCTGTGGATCGCCGCGCTCGGTGGGTTGACGCTCTGGCTGGTACGCCGCCACCAGCGCCGTCCGGCTCGAGGACTGCGCGGCCTGCACGCCAGCACCGGGCTCTGGCTGCTGGGCGGGTTCTTGTTCCTCTCCGCTACCGGCCTGACCTGGTCGAACTATGCCGGCGCCAACATCGGCCTGCTGCGCGCCCACTACGGCTGGTCCACCCCCAGCGTGAAAACCGCCCTGGGCAATGCTGCCATGCCAGCCATGACCCATGACGAACACGCCGGCCATCATGACCATGGCGCCCTGCCCGCCACACCGGCCGCGCCCCTGGATCTGGCTACCTTCGACCGGGTACTGGCGACCGCGCGGGCAGCCGGTATCGCTGCCGGAAAAGTGGAGATCCGCCCGGCCCGCAGCGCCGACAAGGCCTGGACGGTGACCGAGATCGACCGCCGCTGGCCCACTCAGGTGGATGCCGTAGCCATCGATCCCAAGGATCTGCGGGTGGTCGACCAGGTGCATTTCGCCCAATACTCGCTGCCGGCCAAGCTGACCCGCTGGGGCATCGACGCCCACATGGGCGTGCTCTTCGGCCTGCCCAATCAACTGGTGCTGGCGGCCATCGCCCTGGGCCTGCTGGTGATGACGGTCTGGGGCTACCTGCTCTGGTGGCGCCGCCGCCCCACCCGCAATCCGGCGCAACCTGGCCTGATCGCTCTTTGGCGTCAGCTGCCACTGCCGTCGCGCGTGCTGGTACCCCTGGTGGCCCTGCTGCTGGGCCTGTGCCTGCCGGTGCTGGGCGGTAGTCTGCTGTTGCTCTTGGTGGTGGACGCCTTGCTCGGCCTGCGCCGACCGGTACTAAACGCGCAGGCCGGACCAGCCTGACCCGGTCAGCTGCGCCAAGCTGCCCTCTCCCTGTGGGAGAGGGCTAGGATGAGGATAGGCGCGTTGCATGTTGGGCTTCGCTAACGCTCAACCCAACCTACCGAAAATCCTCCCCACTCCGGCTTGCCCCTCTCACTCTGGGAGAGGGTTGGGGTGAGGGTGGCTCAGGCTCGGCCGTAGGTGTTGGGCTTCACGGCGCTCTGCCCAGCCCACGGTGATTCCTGCCTGCTCCAGACCAACCCCCTCTCCCTCCAGGAGAGGGCCGGGGTGAGGGTGCTCCCGCTGCTCTCAACAGCGCGAGAACCTCATTCCAGACCACCCATCGGCCCAGCCTCCCTCAAGCTGACGAGAATTGTCCTTGCACCTATAGTTATCGCGATCTCCATCAACCCAAGGAGCTAGCCATGCCCCGTCTGCTACACGTGATAGGTTCGCCCCGCCAGGACCGTTCCGCGTCTCTGGAAGTCGCCAACGCCTTCATCCAGGCCTGGCAACGGAAGCATCCGGACAGCGAGGTCGATACCCTCGACGTCTGGCATTGCGACCTGCCGGAATTCGACGGTCCCGTGCTGGATGCCAAGTACGCCGGCATCCAAGGCCAGTCGCTGAGTCCCGCACAGGAGCAGGCCTGGAGCCAGATCAAGCAGCTGGCGCAACGCTTCCATGCCGCCGATGTATTGCTGTTCGGCGTGCCCTGCTGGAATTTCGGCATTCCCTACAAGCTCAAGCAGCTGTTCGACGTGGTCAGCCAGAAGGACCTGCTGTTCACCTTCGACGACCGCGGCCTCAACGGCCTGCTCGGCGGCCGCCAGGCGCTGGTGATCGCCGCACGCGGCGCCGCCCTGGATCGCCAGGAGCATCAGGAATCCTATCTGCGTACCTGGTGCGAGATGGTCGGCATCGACCGGATGCACACCGTGGTACTGGAAAAGACCCTGTTCGGTCCCGAGGTCGACCAAGCCTCGCGCGACCAGGCCAGCCAAGAGGTCGTGGCGCTGGTGGACAGGCTCTGATCCCTACCCTGTAGATTGCGTTGAACGCGACGAAGCCCAACACCCATGGCAGAACCGGAGCCACCCTCACCCCAGCCCTCTCCCAAAGGGAGAGGGGGCAGTCGGAGCAAGCAGGAACTTACGTAGGTTGGGTTGAGCGCAGCGAAGCCCAACACCCACGGCAGAACCGGAGCCACCCTCACCCCAGCCCTCTCCCACAGGGAGAGGGGGCAGTCGGAGCAAGCAGGAACTCGCGTAGGTTGGGTTGAGCGCAGCGAAGCCCAACACCCACGGCAGAACCGGAGCCACCCTCACCCCAGCCCTCTCCCAGAGGGAGCGGTCGGGAGCGAGCAGGAACTCGCGTAGGTTGGGTTGAGCGCAGCGAAGCCCAACATCCCAAAACACGCCCCCTCAGCGATGCCGGGTGGTCGAACTCAGCTTGTATCTATCGCCCGGATGCAGCAGCCGGACGTAACTCACCAGATGCTCGTCCGACCAGGTACGGCGGATCATCGACAGGCAGGCGGCGCCCTCGGCGATGCCCAGCCAGCAGGCGGTATCGGCCGTTGCCAGCACCGCCTCGACGATGTGCTCGACGTCGCTGATCGGGCAACTGGCTACCAGCACCTCGTTGGGCGTCTGGCGACTGAAGTCGCTCTGCAGGTAATGCGGCACCCAGCGCGGATTGACGTAGCGATCCTCCAGCTGGATAGCCACACCGTCCTCGAAATGCACCAGGATGCTATGGAACACCTCGGCACCCAGGCGCAGCCCCAGGCGCAAGGCCACCTCGTCATCGGCAGCCACCGCCTCGCAACGCAGCACCCGGTTGCTGTAGGCCCGCCCGCGGGCACGCACTTCGGCGGCGATATTCATCACCTCGTGCAGCGAGGATTCCGCCTTGCGCTCGATGACGAAGGTGCCGAGCCCCGCCTGGCGCGTCAGATAGCCCTGCTGCACCAGGTGGGTGATGGCCTTGTTGGCGGTCATGCGGCTGACGGCGAAATCCCGCGCCAGCTGTTCCTCGGTGGGAATCTGGTGATGCACCGGATAGACACCGTTCTGGATGCGCTCGAGCAGGAAGGCTTCGATCACCTTGTAGCGTGGGGGTGTCGTGCTGCTCACGCGAACTCCAGGGGCAGGAAAGGAAGCCGCGAATGATAACGCGCGGCCCGACGGCGTGCCTGCCGGGCCGACCATGGTGCGATCAGAGACTCGGCAACAGTTTCGCCGGCACCAAGTCGTTCAGGCAACCACCCGCCAGCAGAGCCACGGCGCGCTCGATGTCCGGGGCGAAGAAGCGGTCCTCCTGGTAATAGGGCACCTCGGCGCGCAACAGACCGCGCGCCCGCTCCAGCGCCGGGCTGGTCTTGAGCCCGGTGCGGAAGTCCAGGCCCTGGCAGGCCCCCAGCCATTCGATGGCGAGGATGCCGCGCACATTGTCGGCCATGGCCCAGAGGCGCTTGCCGGCGTTGGGTGCCATGGACACGTGATCTTCCTGGTTGGCCGAGGTGGGCAGGCTGTCGACGCTGGCCGGATGGGCCAGGGCCTTGTTGTCGCTGGCCAGGGCGGCGGCGGTGACCTGGGCGATCATGAAGCCGGAGTTGACCCCGCCGTTCTCCACCAGGAAGGGCGGCAGCTGGGACATGTGCCGGTCCATCATCAGCGAGATGCGCCGCTCGGACAGCGCACCGATCTCGGCCAGGGCCAAGGCCAGGTTGTCGGCGGCCATGGCCACCGGCTCGGCGTGGAAGTTGCCGCCGGAGATCACCTCGAATTCCTCGGCGAACACCAGCGGGTTATCGGAGACAGCATTGGACTCCACCTCCAGCACCTCGGCGGCCTGGCGCAGCTGGGTCAGGCAGGCGCCCATCACCTGTGGCTGGCAGCGCAGCGAGTAAGGATCCTGCACCTTGTCGCAATCGCGGTGGGACTGAGCGATCTCGCTGGTCTCGGTGAGCAGTGCACGGTAGGCCGCCGCGGCATCTATCTGGCCGCGCTGCCCGCGGGCGGCATGGATGCGCGCATCGAAAGGCGCCCGCGAGCCGAGCATGGCTTCCACGCTCAGACCACCGCAGACGGTGGCGGCGGCATAGAGATCCTCGGCCTCGAACAGGCCGCGCAAGGCATAGGCGGTGGAGACCTGGGTGCCGTTGAGCAGCGCCAGGCCTTCCTTGGCCGCCAGGGTCAGGGGTTCCAGCCCGGCGATCGCCAGGGCCTCGCTGGCCGGCAGCCACTGGCCACGATGGCGCGCCTTGCCCTCGCCCAGCAGGACCAGGGACAGATGGGCCAGGGGCGCGAGATCCCCCGAGGCACCTACCGAACCCTTGAGCGGAATGTGCGGATAGACCTCGGCGTTGATCAGCGCCACCAGGGCGTCGATCACCTGGCGGCGGATACCGGAGAAGCCGCGGGCCAGGCTGTTGACCTTGAGCCAGAGGATCAGCCGCACCAGGGCGTCGTCCAGCGGCTCACCGATACCGGCGGCGTGGGACAGCACCAGGGAGCGCTGCAGCTTCTCCAGGTCATGGGGCGCGATACGGGTCGAGGCCAGCAGGCCGAAACCGGTGTTGATGCCATAGGCGGTGCGGCCCTCGGCGAGGATGCGCTCGACGCAACCGACGCTGGCATCGATGGCTGCCGCAGCATCCTCGGCCAGGACCAGGGTGACGGGTTGGCGATGGATCTCGCGCAGGTGGGCCAGGGTCAGGTGGCCGGGTTGCAGGGTCAGGGTGTTCATGGGTGGACTCCAGTGTCGATCATGGGCAGCGTCAGCCCCTGCTCCCGGGCGCAATCGATGGCGATTTCCTAGCCGGCGGCGGCGTGACGCAGCACCCGGTGGCCGGATCGTTGTACAGCACTCCACGCATTCCTAGCGGCTCGGCGCAGAAGGACTACTCCGACCAAACGGCCTCCATCCGTACCGCCGGCGAAGCGGTGGGGGTCTGCCGGCCATCGGGCAGGATAACGTTGCGCCAGAGCTGGAGCGTTGCGATTACCGCGGGCATGACAAGCTGCCTCGCTAATGTATATACATTTATCGAGATAAGGCCGTCAGGTCAAGTACCGGGATTTGAAAGCGTTACGCCGAAAGATCGGATAATCCCGAAAAAGGTATATACATTAGGAAGGAAGGGAGCACATCACAGGCAAAAAAAAGCGCGACCGCCAGTGGGATGCCGGTCGCGCTGCCCTCCCCCGTGGCTAGGGCAGCGGTACGAGTTGGTCCAGATCCAGCGCGGCGATGCTGGGCAGGCAGAGGTCGGCGACCGGCGCCAGGGTTTCGCGCCGCCCGGTGCCACTGAGCACCCCGACCCGCAATCCAGCGCCGCCCGCGATGGCCATGGCCATGTCGTGCAGGTTGTCGCCCACTACGGCGATTTGCGTGGGCGGGATGGCCAGCGCCTTGGCGAAACCCAGCAGCATGCCCGCTTCGGGTTTCCAGCCGTAACCGCTGTCATAACCCGCCACGTAGCTGACCAGTTCCTCCACGCCGAAGGTTCGCAGCATCAGCCGAATGGCCGCCTCGCTGTCGCTGCTGGCAATACCGATGGCCAGGCCCCGCTCCTTGAGGCGCTCGAAGAAATCGCGCAGGTCGGTGACCGGTACCGCTGCGCTGGCGACTCCCTGAAACAGGGTATCCAGCGCTTGGATGAGGGCCTCCAGCTCGAAGGGACTACCGGCGGCGATCCAGGCTTCGGCAATTTCCCGGGTATTGCCGGCCGCGAACAGGCTGTCGGCCTGGGTGAGCCCACTGTCGGCATCCATCCCACCCAACTCCAGCAGCCGCTCCTCCAACGTCGCATCTCCCGCGGCGGCGATCTTGGCCGCCCGGCGATTGGTCGGGCCCCAGGATTGGTGGTAGTCGATCAAGGTCCCGTCCTTGTCGAACAGGATGGCTCTGATGGGCGTGGTCGTTTTCATCGGATCAGTTTCACGTCTTTGGCGCCGGCA
>NZ_SULM01000025.1 GCF_005250615.1 Pseudomonas rhizoryzae
GAGTGTCGTCGTGGTCGAAGACAACTCGCGAGTCATTTCCAGGGCTTGAGCAATACGCATAAAAAATCCGGTGCTTGGAATCAAGCACCGGATTCTGTGCGCTGCCAGTCAGGCGTCAAGGCCGAACTCTTAACTGACTGGCATTAGCCGCAAGGCCCCTTTTCCAACAGAACCGCGACTCAGGAAAGAACCGAGCCGGCCACCTTGGGCAGTGCCACCGGCGGCAGACCGGCCACGGCATTCCAGGCCCGGTCGCTGAGCTGGGTTTCCAGCAACTGGCGATGAATCGCCTCGCGGTGCTGTTGCAGCACGATGTCCAGCGCGCGACTGGGCAGCAGTTCCACGTCATCGAAGGTGAGGATCTGGCCGGGCTCCACGGCCCGCTTGAGCACGCTGTGCTTGAGCAGGCCGATCGGCAGGTGATCCGGGCACTCGGCGATCTTCACGGCTTCGCCGCGCACACTGTAGCCACCGATACCGCGCTCGATGATGTCGCCGGCCGCCATGGGTTTCTTCATGATCGCGGCCACGCTCAGGGTCGGCGTGGTGGAGTTGTTCAGCAGGATCTTGCCGCCGGCGATGACGCGACGCAGGGTCTTGCCGACCTCCAGGGAGCAGAGGTGGAAGGGGCGTACCAACACGTAGTACGGCCCCTTGCCCAGCTTGAAGTATTCGATGGCGCCCGCCTGGTCTTCGTCATGCCGACCGACCACGAAGACCCCGCCCGCCGAGTAACCGCTTGGGATCACGTAGTCGACGATGGGCTTGCCCAATTGCTCGGCCATCTGCCCCAGGATGTTCGCGCTATCCTGCAGATTGGTCGAATTCAGCCCCTCCAGCCCCTGGCGGGTGATGGTGGCGCCATAGTGGTTACCCACCACCACCTGCTCGATCTGCACCTTGGTGCCATCGGTGAAGGAGGTGGTCTGGTCGACGCTGGTGCCCTGGCGGGCGGACCAGTAGGCCATGTCTTCCGGCGTCGGGTTGTGGTTCAGATAGCCCTTCATGTTGCCGTAGACCAGCGGCTTGAAGCCCATCTGCACGGCCTCTTCGTGCAGCGCGGCCAGCGAACCCGGCTGGTCACCCTCGGCCTCGGTGAGGAAGCCCTTGCCGGCCAGATAGGAACCCGTCGTCACCTGCAGCTCGGCATTGATGGTGACCACCTTGATGCCCGCCTCGAAGGCGCGCTCGATGATCTCGGTGCCATGGTAGGGATCGCCGCTGCACTCCACCAGCAGGTCGCAATGGTCGACCAGATCGGCCACCGACTGGGTGAGCAGCTCGGGTAGGGGATAGTCGGTGACCGTGGCGATGGGCCGGCGGGTCAGGACGCGCGAGACGGTCATGTCGTCGTAGTGACGGCTGATCAGACGAGCCAGGCAGCGAGAGATCATGCCGGTACCGACGATACCGATGCGAGTGACGGGGGGTTGGGATGACATAGGATCGATTCCTTTCAAAGAGAATGGCGGTGGCGACCAAGACCACCAGGCGAAGTGCCGACCCCAACTACGCGTCTGATCTCTTGCAAATGGAAAACCTCTTCCATCAGAAATTCTATTGACTGGGATCAATCTTTCCGTGCGACTCGAAGCCAACTCAAAAATTCATGACTTCGCGATAGATAGCGACCAATGGACGCAGATCGCTACCTTTTTCCTCGCCGTTCATCGACGGCGCTTTCAACTCGTCGGCTCTGGACGCTCCGTGCCGACACCACCCCGCGCCCAATAGGCACGGCGGAACAAGTCACGCTCGCCCAATACGAGCAGCAAGACGGCGAAGCCCAGCATCGCCACGCTGATGCTGACGATCAGCTCCACCAGGCCGACGGGCTTGGGCAACCAGAAGCTCAAGAGGGCCACGGCACTGCCTGCCCCGAACCAGCGCAGCAGCAGCGAAAGATGCAGACCGCCGAGCGAATGGCGATACAGCGCCGCAGCCATGAACAGGGCCTGCAGCACGGCGCCGGTCGTGAAGGAGTAGGCCAGTCCCTGGGCACCGAAGGGCCGATAGAGGCAGGCATCCAGCGCCACGGTGATCAGCGAACTGGCCAGGGTGGCATAGAGAAAGGTCTTGGCTCTTTGCTGGGACAGCAGCGCCCGCCCCCAGAGCAGGGCCAGGCCCATCCAGGGCAGGCCCAGGGCATAGGCCACGACCAGGGTGGCCGTTGCGGCGCTCTGCTCGGCACCGAAGGCGCCCCGCTCCAGCAAGACCTTGACCACCGGCTCGGAGTAGCCGAACAGCACCACCGCCGCCGGGACGAGGAACAACAGGGTCCCCAGCAGGGCCTTGCGCATCAAGGCCCCATAGGTGTCGGCATTGCCTTCGTTCCAGCTGCGCGTCAGCTCGGGGAAGATCATCGCCAGGATGGATAGGGCATAGAGAGTGAGCGGGATGGTCACGATGCGGTAGGAAAACGACAGCATGGTGATGTTGCCCTCGGCCAGCAGCGAGGCGAAGAAACGCTCCGCCAGCATGCAGCCCTGCTGTGCGCCGGCGGCGAGGAGGACCGGGGCAAAGGTCAGGGCGAAGGGACTGCCTTCCGGCTTCTCGAAGGCGACCGAGCGCTGGCCGAGATAGCCCAGGCGCCGATGCTGGATGACGATCAGCAAGACCTGGGGCAGCAACATGCCGATGAACAGGCTGATCCCGCTCGGCTGCAGGATGACGATGGCCAGAATGGCGCCGAGATTGAGCATCAGCGTCCGGGTCATCGGCAGGATGAAGATTCGATCCAGATTGAGCAGCGCGCCCTGGCAGTAAAGGATGGCCTGCACGCAGATCAACAGCGTGCCCACCGCGAACACCAGCTTGCCCGCCTCGACCTGCTCATCGCTCCAGCCAGGCGCCAGGGCATGCATCAGCCAGGGACTGGCCAGCACGCCGATCACCGACAGCAACAACCCGAATAGCCCGATGCGCCAGTACAGCCAGCGACCCACCTGCTCGTATTGGTTGTTGCACCGGTCGCGGATGCGTTGCAGATAGGGAATCATGGCATCGCGCAGGGCTAGGCCGAAGAAACTCTCGAAGAACACCGGCAGGATCAGCGCGACGAAGATGAGATCCGCCTCCCAGCTCACGCCGAATTGCCGGGCGATCAGCAGGTCGCGCAGGAACCCCAGCAGAAAGCTGGCGACGGTGATGGCGAGGATGACGAGGGTGGAATTCACGCCTGCACCTCGGTCGGCACGGAGCGGCCAAGCGGGCTAATAAGCAGACAGGTGAAGGTGATGGGCATTGGGGTCTCGTTCCGTGAGCCGAGGACGATCTGCAAAAGACGAGCAGCAAGGCGCGCTCAGTGCAGACTCAGAGAACACCTTCCGCTCTTAAGTTTCCTGACTCAATTTGCGGCCCTCGTAGAAATGTCGAACGATTGGCAAATTGCCATAACTGGCCAGGCATTAGCCGCCGAGCGGTAGTGATTGCATTCGAGGCAAAAGCCGAATACTGTATATATAACCAGATACAGATTACGAGGTGACGCATGGCCGTCGAAGTGTTGTATCGCAGCAGCCGAGATCCGGAGCGCCTGTTCATGGATAAAGCCGAAGCCGATCGTCACGACAAGATGCTGGAGCTGGCCGAGTCCCTCGCCAGCGTGTTGGATAAGGCCGTTCCCGGTCTTGCCGAGAAACAGTGTGAAGACCTGGGCCTGTTCATGGCCCGCAACCGGGAAGTCTTCGCCCGTGCCTTCCGTAACCAGCCGGATGCGCTAGGCGAGCTGGATCTGCCTGACTAGCAGGTTCGCCTGCCCGTCGGGTAGCCTGGGACGAGATCCAAGCTGGAGAAAGCCTCTTGTCCCTTCCCATCATCTTCGATACCGATCCTGGCGTGGACGACGCCCAGGCCATCGCCCTGCTGTTCGCCGATCCCGCCTTCGAGGTGATCGGCCTGACCACTACCTTCGGCAACGTGCCGGTGGCCACCGCGACCCGCAATGCCCTGCTGCTCACCGAGCTGGCGGGGCGCGATACACCGGTGGCCGCCGGCGTGGCCGAGCCGCTGGTGAAGCCAGCGGGCAACCATGCCCTGCATGTGCATGGCCAGGATGGCCTGGGCAATCAGGCACTCCCCGCGCCAAGCCAGACGCCCCATGCCCTTGATGCCGCACGCTTCATCGTCGAGCAGACGCGTCTGCGCCCGGGTGAGATCACCCTGGTGGCGGTGGGGCCGCTCGGCAACCTGGCGCTCGCCCTGGCGCTGGACCCCGAGGTCGCCCAGCGGGTTCGCCAGGTGGTGGTCATGGGCGGCGCCATCGTCGAGCCGGGCAACGTCACGCCGGTGGCGGAAGCCAACATCTTTTCCGATCCCCATGCGGCGGCGCGGGTATTCGCCGCGCCCTGGCCGCTGACCCTGGTGGGACTGGACGCTACCCACCGCGCGGTGCTGGACCCGCCACGCCTGCAGCGGATCGCCGCGCACCAGGGCGCCCTGGGTGAGGTGCTGGCGCGCAGCTATGACTTCTATGCGGACTTCTACCGCAGCGTGAAGGACATCGACGGCTGCCATCCCCATGACAGCTGCGCCCTGGCCTTCCTGCGCCGTCCGGAGCTGTTCCGCACCGCCCGGGGCCATCTCAGCGTCGGCACCGAGGGCCTGGCGGAGGGCCAGACCTTCTTTGCGCCGGAGGGACGTGTCTATCAGGATGGCCGCTGGTCCGGCAATCCGCTGGTGACGGTCTGTCTCGACATGGACGGCGCGGCAATGGTCGCCTGGATGGAAGAAGTGCTGACCGCGGCGAACGCCTAATCGGTCACGAATAGGCGAAAGTGGCTTTCTAGAGCCTTTCGCCGTTCAAAAAGTGTGAACCATGCACGCAAAGTTGTTGCGACGCTCAGGTAGAAATCCCCGGTATTTTCTATCCCGGACGACCGTGCAAAGGATTGCCCATGGTTCGCTACGACCTCCTGTTGAGCGGCAGCTGCCGCGATGACGTTTCCACCGACGCCCTGAGGGTCAACCTGCTGTATCACCTGCGACTGACGCCAAAGCAGGTGGAGCGTCTGCTGCCCCCGGCCACCGGGGTTCTCAAGCGAGACCTGCCCGCCGAGGAGGCGCTGGGCTGGGTCGAGCGGCTGACCGATGCCGGACTCGGGGTCCACCTCGTCGAACGACCCGCCGCGCCGCCCATCGCTCGGGAGCTCGATCTACAGGCCCAGCTAGCGACCCTGGAGACTTCGGTGCTAGCGCGCCCCGCCTTCGGACTCGGTCAGCGGCTGCACCTGCTGATGTCCATGGGTACCAGCCTGGCACTCACCCTGCTCTATCTGTTGCCCGGCCTGGCCGGACTGTCGCTGGCCGGCGCCGCGCTGTACGCCTTCGCTACGCTTTTGCATCAGGATGTCGTGATCGCCTGCGCCCTCGCCTTGCCGACGACCGTCCTGGGGGCCTGGCTCGGCCTTGGCTTTCTGCTACCCCTGTGGCGCCAAAAGGAGCCGGCAACCGCCAAGGTGAGTCTTGGCGTGGAACAGGAGCCGGGCCTGTATCGGTTGGTCGAGTCGCTCTGCCGGGCCATGCAGGTACGACCACCACGCCGCCTGGTACTGGCGGCCATAGCGGACATCCACCTCGATACCGCGACCCGGACGCTAGTCCTGGGCCTGCCGCTGATGACGGCGCTCACCACCCAGCAGTTTCTGGCCAGCCTTGCTCATGTATTGGGACACCAGGTAAGCGTGTTGGACCGCTTGGGCGGGGGATCTATCAACGCCACTCTGGCTCGGCTTGAACAACTCGCCCAAGGGCGTACCTCGGCTGCACGTCTAGCGTCGCTCACTCGCGTCTCACGGGCCTGGGCCCGCCTGCTGTTCGTCGCCGGCTGTCGACTGACCCGGTCCGCCAGCCAACGCCGGGAAGCACGGGCCGATCATTACGAGGCAATGCTCGGCGGCAGTGCGAATTTTCGCGCGACCGCACTGCGACGTCGCAGCCTCAGCAAGGCCTGGCGTGAAGCCAAACGCCGCAGCCTCGCCGCGTCGAAGGAGCAAGGCCTCGCCAGCAATCTGCTGGACCTCGTCGAGGCCCTGCTGGCCAGGCAGGCGGATGCGCCGACACTGAGTCCCTGCCATAGCAGCCGCTACTGGAGCCGGCATCCTGCCGATCGGCAACGGGTCGCCTGGGTCGAGCGACTCGAGCTGCCTGGGCTACTCGACGATCAGCGTCCCGCCACCGTCTTGCTGGACCACTATGGCCGCCGCAGCCTGGCCCTGACCCGCGCGGTCTATCGTCTGGCGGGACGTCAACCGCGAGAGGAAGCGGGCCTGACCGTGGTCGATCTGCTCCCGGAGCTGTTCCGCGATGCGGAAGAAGAACTGCAGCAGTGGAGCGGCCATGCCTGGCCCGAATCACCCTGGCTACCCCTGCATCTGCCGCTGGACCGCATGACCCGCGCCCTGGATGCCGGTGCCGTCTGCGAGCGAATCCAGATGTTGGCCAGAGGTACCGGACGCGCCTGGCAGGAAGCCGAGAAAGAGGCCCAACGCCGTTGCTTGCTGGCCTTCTACGAAGAGCTGCATATCCATGGTCTCGCGCGAGCCATACAGGGTGAGGGCGAATTCAATCAGCAGCATCCGCTGGAGTTTCGCGCCATCGACACCTGGCAAACACCCGCTCGGCAACAGTTGTTGGCCATAGCGCCCCTCTACCGGCAAAGGATCGAATTGGCCCTCGCTCGGCCGCTCCCGGGTCGCGAACAGGCGCGCGACTGCTATCGGTTGATCGTCAAACTGGCCGAACTCTATCCAGAGGTAGAGCGACTGCGCGAAGCCCGCCTGCTGGTCAAGGAGTACCGGACACTGCAACGGCAGCTCCAGGGCTCCCCCCGCATCAACGAACTCTGCGACTTCGCCAAGCAGGATTACCAACGCCGAGTGGCACTTTGGCTGAATTCCCCCCTGTCGCTTCCGCCCGCCATCGCCGACGTTAGCCTAGGCGAGCACCTGCAACGCCATTGCCCCCAGCTGAATCCCGCTGAAGACTCGTCTTCCGCCGTTTACCGGCATACGCCTGGCCTGCTGCCCGCCCTGAACGAACTGCACCAGCGCGCCTGGCTGCATCTGGCGCGCTGGTGCCTATCCGCCGAAGCCAAGGTCGACGCCGCCTCGCTGAGCCGGACTGCCTGAGCTTTCCGCCAGCAATAAAAAAGGCCCCGTAGGGGGCCTTCTACAGCCGGGATCAGTTGACCTTGGGGTCCAGCTCGCCGCGGGCATAGCGCTCGAACATGGCATCCAGGGAGATCGGCTTGATCTTGGAGGCCTGGCCGGCGGTGCCGAAGGCTTCGTAACGGGCGATGCAGATGTCGCGCATGGCGGTCACGGTCTTGGCCAGGTACTTACGCGGGTCGAACTCGGCGGGGTTCTTGGCCATGAACTCGCGGATGGCACCGGTGGACGCCAGCCGCAGGTCGGTGTCGATGTTGACCTTGCGCACGCCGTACTTGATGCCTTCGACGATCTCCTCGACCGGCACGCCGTAGGTTTCCTTGATGTCACCACCGTACTCGTTGATGATCTTCAGCCACTCCTGGGGCACCGAGCTGGAGCCGTGCATGACCAGGTGGGTGTCCGGGATGCGCGCATGGATTTCCTTGATGCGCTGGATCGACAGGGTGTCCCCGGTCGGCGGCTTGGTGAACTTGTAGGCGCCGTGGCTGGTGCCGATGGCGATGGCCAGGGCATCGACCTTGGTGGCCTTGACGAACTGGGCGGCTTCTTCCGGATCGGTCAGCAGTTGGCTGTGATCCAGGGTGCCCTCGGCGCCAACGCCGTCTTCTTCACCGGCCATGCCGGTTTCCAGGCTGCCCAGGCAACCCAGCTCGCCTTCCACGGACACGCCGCAGGCATGGGCGAAGGCCACGGTCTGCTGGGTGACGCGCACGTTGTAGTCGTAGTCGGACGGGGTCTTGCCATCGGCCTTGAGCGAGCCGTCCATCATCACCGAGGAGAAGCCCAGCTGGATGGAGCGCTGGCAGACGTCGGGGCTGGTGCCGTGGTCCTGGTGCATGACCACCGGGATGTGCGGGAATTCTTCCACCGCAGCCAGGATCAGGTGACGCAGGAAGGGAGCGCCGGCGTACTTGCGGGCACCGGCGGAGGCCTGGACGATGACCGGCGAATCGGTCTTGTCGGCGGCTTCCATGATGGCGCGCATCTGCTCGAGGTTGTTGACGTTGAAGGCCGGGACGCCGTAGCCGAATTCGGCGGCGTGATCCAGCAGCTGACGCATGCTGACGAGTGCCATTGGTGATTATCTCCCTAACAAAGGCGGTGGTGGCGCCAGCCTGCATGAGCGGCTGGCTGGGTTCAAGCGGCCGACCCCTGGCCGCCGTGGATTAATCGGTTCAGCTGACATTCGCCGGTTCACGGCGCCCGGCAGCCACGACCGATGAGGTCATTGCCGGCGATCCAGTAGACGAGCCCTTGATCGCCGCGGATATGGAAAGCCACCAGCCCGTCGGTGTAGGACTGGCCGTCGGTGGCGGGCTCGCGATTGAGGTGGCGGATCAGGCCGTCGCTTTCCAGCTTGAGGTCGACGATGGACTGACTGCGATCCACGTAGCGCCAGTCGAAGGCCGCCTTGGAATCGCAGACCCAATGGGTCCAGCCACCGGTCTGTCGCGCGCCCTGACCGGCACAGCCGGCCAGCAGCGCGGCGCTCAGCAGGCCCAGGACAAGGGCACGCCCCTTCATTGGACACAGCCGCTGGTGGGACGACTGGGATTGCCGGTGAGCGTATCGACGCGCTCGTTGTTCTGCGCCGTGGGCGTGGCCGCCGCCGCGGGTGGCGGCGCGAAGACCGCGCAGGCCTTGTCGGCATTGCCACCGGCGCAACCGGCCAACATCAGGACAGCGGAACAGACGAGCAGCGGCGTACGCATGGCGATCACTCCTGGGCGCGTTGCTGGAGAACTTCCACGGCCGGCAGTACCTTGCCCTCGACGAATTCGAGGAAGGCGCCGCCACCGGTGGAGATGTAGGAGACCTTTTCACCGATGCCGTACTTGTCGATGGCGGCCAGGGTGTCGCCACCGCCGGCGATGGAGAAGGCATCGCTGTCGGCGATGGCCTGGGCCAGGGTGCGGGTGCCCTCGCCGAACTGGTCGAATTCGAAGACGCCCACCGGACCGTTCCAGAGGATGGTCTTGGCCGATTTCAGCAGGTCGGCGAATTGCTGGGCGCTGACCGGGCCGATGTCGAGGATCATGTCGTCGTCGGCCACGTCGTTGATCGACTTGGTGGTGGCCTGGGCGGTCTCGGCGAATTCCTTGGCAACCACCACGTCCACCGGCAGCGGCACGCTGACCTTGGCGGCGATGGCCTTGGCGGTGTCCACCAGGTCGGCTTCGTACAGCGACTTGCCGACCTTGTAGCCGGCCGCGGCGAGGAAGGTGTTGGCGATGCCGCCGCCGACGATCAATTGGTCACAGATCTGCGCCAGGGAATTCAGGACGTCGAGCTTGGTGGAGACCTTGGAGCCGGCGACGATGGCCGCCATCGGGCGGGCCGGGTTACCCAGCGCCTTGCCCAGGGCGTCCAGCTCGGCGGCCAGCAGCGGACCGGCCGCGGCGACCTTGGCGAACTTGGCCACGCCATGGGTCGAGCCCTCGGCGCGGTGGGCGGTGCCGAAGGCGTCCATGACGAAGATGTCGCACAGGGCGGCGTACTTCTTCGCCAGCTCATCGGCGTTCTTTTTCTCGCCCGCGTTGAAGCGCACGTTCTCCAGCAGCACCAGTTGGCCCGGCTCGACCTGCACGCCATCCAGGTAGTCCTTCACCAGCGGCACCTCGCGGCCCAGGGCCTTGCTCAGGTAGGCGGCCACCGGTGCCAGGCTGTTCTCTTCGCTGAATTCGCCTTCGGTAGGACGGCCCAGGTGCGAGCAGACGATCACCGCGGCACCCTTTTCCAAGGCCAGCTTGAGGGTCGGCAGGGCAGCGACCAGACGGGCGTCACTCTTGATCTGGCCTTCCTTCACCGGAACGTTGAGGTCTTCGCGGATCAGAACGCGCTTACCCTTCAGATCGAGGTCGCTCATTTTCAACACGGACATACAGGCAATCCCTTCGTTGTGCTTGTTTCAGGTGGGCTTGGCGATGCGCAGCCAATGGCCGGCGACGTCGAGCATGCGGTTGGCGAAGCCCCATTCATTGTCGAACCAGACCAGCAGATTGACCAGCCGAGGGCCGGAGACGCGGGTCTGGCTGCCATCGACGATGGCCGAATGGGGATCGTGGTTGAAATCGCAGGAAGCGTGGGGCAACTCGGTGTAGTCGATCAGCCCGGCCAGGGGCCCGCTCTGGGCCGCGTCGCGCAACAGGGTGTTGAGCGCGGGGGCCGCGGTGTCCTGGCCGACGATACAGGTGATGTCCAGGCAGGAGACATTGACCGTGGGGACGCGCACGGCACGGGCCTGGATGCGCCCGCTCAGTTCCGGCAGCAGCCGCTCGATGCCCCGGGCCAGACCGGTCGCCACCGGGATGATCGACTGGAACGCCGAGCGAGTCCGCCGCAGATCTTCGGCATGGTAGGCGTCGATCACGGGCTGGTCGTTCATGGCCGAGTGGATCGTGGTGATAGAGACGTATTCCAGACCCAAGGTCTCATGCAAAAGTTTCAGCACCGGGACACTGCAGTTGGTGGTACAGGACGCATTCGAGACCAGGGTCTCGTCGCCACTCAGACTCTGCTGATTGACGCCATAGACCACGGTGGCGTCGACGTCCGCTTCGCTGACCATGGGCTGGGAAAACAGCACCCGCGGCGCGCCACCGGCGAGAAAGCGCCCGGCCTCGGCGCGGGTGCTGAAGGCGCCGGAGCATTCCAGCACCAGATCGACGTCCAGCGCCTGCCAGTCCACCCGCTCCGGCTCCGCCTCGCGGCGGATCTCCAGCGCCTGGTCACCAATGCGCAGCCGCTCGCCCTCCAAGGCCACCCGCCCGGGGAAGCGGCCATGGGTGGAATCGAAGCGGGTCAGGTATTCGAGGCTGGGGCGGTCGGCCAGGTCATTGAGGGCGACGATGGTCAAGTCCGTTGCCGCACCGCGTTCGTGCAGGGCACGCAGGACACAACGGCCGATGCGACCGTAGCCGTTGAGAGCGAGGCGATAGCGGGCAGAACTCATGCGGGGCCGGACTCGAGCGCTAGCGAAAGGCCGATTATGCGGGCGTTCGGCGACGAATGGGAGTCGCCGCCGTAGCCGGCCTGCCGTTCTCACTACAAAAAGGTGCCCGCCTTGGCAGACGAAAGAAATTTATGCCGTCTGGCTTGGGCGTGCTGCGGTATCGGCGAGAAGTCCCGGTCTGCACTGGAAGGGCCGGAGGTAGTACCAAGGCCTTCAGGGCTACTGCCCTGCACGCCGCGACAGGCGCGACCTCACTTGGAGAAGGGGTCAGCCAAGGGTGATAGGCCAGAGCCATGACCTGGATCAAAAACCCCACTTATTGTGTTGTAGAAACAGAAAATCACTATATGTAGTATCTAGGCCGAACTTGAAGCCCAAGTCGAACTCAAAGAAAAGGACCCACGCCGCCCCGGCAAATGCCGCTTGGCGAGAGGCTTTTCCTTTGCGTTCGCCCCACTACGGACAGGAGTCAGCCATGACCATCACCATCTACAGCAAGCCCGCCTGCGTGCAGTGCAACGCCACCTATCGCGCCCTGGATCGCCAGGGGATCGCCTACCAGGTGGTGGACATCGAGCAGGACGCCCAGGCGCGCCAGACCGTGGAATCCCTGGGCTATCGCCAGGTGCCGGTGGTGGTGGCCGGTGACGACCACTGGGCCGGCTTCCGCCCGGACAAGCTCGGCCAACTGGTGGCCTGAGGCCAGGGCCATGGGCGAGCTGCTGTATTTCTCCAGCACCTCGGAGAACACCCACAGATTCGTCGAGAAGCTCGGGCTGCCGGCGCGGCGCATCCCCCAGGATCCCACCGCCGAACCGCTCAAGGCCCGCGAGCCCTACATCCTGGTCTTGCCGACCTATGGTGGCGGTGGCAGCAAGGGCGCGGTGCCCAAGCCGGTCATCCATTTTCTCAACGATCCGCATAACCGCGCCCTGATCCGCGGCGTCATCGCCGCGGGCAACACCAACTTCGGCGAGGGCTACTGCCTGGGCGGACGCATCGTCGCCCAGAAATGCGCGGTGCCCCTGCTCTACCAATTCGAATTGCTCGGGACGACGGAGGACGTCGACCGGGTACGCATGGGAGTGAACGACTTTTGGCAACGTCAGGCCTGACCCCGACCGGCAGCGAGGCGGACTACCACGCGCTCAACGCCATGCTTAATCTCTACGGTCCCAACGGTGAGCTGCAACTCGACAAGGACCGTCAGGCGGCGCGGCAGTACTTCCTGCAGCACGTCAACCAGAACACCGTGTTCTTCCATAACCTGGACGAGAAACTCGGCTACCTGGTGGACAAGGGCTACTACGAGGCGGCGGTGCTGGAGCAATACGCGCCGGCCTTCGTCAAGGCGCTGTTCGAGCGCGCCTACGCCTACAAATTCCGCTTCCAGAGCTTCCTCGGCGCCTTCAAGTACTACACCAGCTACACCTTGAAGACCTTCGACGGCCAGCGCTACCTGGAACGCTACGAAGACCGGGTATGCATGGTCGCCCTGAGCCTGGCGCGCGGCGACGAACGCCTGGCCGAGTCCCTGGTGGACGAGATGATCAGCGGGCGTTTCCAGCCGGCCACGCCGACCTTCCTCAACGCCGGCAAGCGCCAGCGCGGCGAGCTGGTGTCCTGCTTCCTATTGCGCATCGAGGACAACATGGAGTCCATCGGCCGCGCGGTGAATTCGGCGCTGCAACTCTCCAAGCGCGGCGGCGGCGTGGCCTTCCTGCTGAGCAACGTGCGCGAGGTGGGGGCGCCGATCAAGCGCATCGAGAACCAGTCCTCCGGCATCATCCCGATCATGAAGCTCTTGGAAGACGCCTTCTCCTACGCCAACCAGCTGGGCTCGCGCCAGGGCGCCGGGGCCGTCTATCTCAATGCCCACCACCCGGACATCCTGAGATTCCTCGACACCAAGCGCGAGAACGCCGACGAGAAGATCCGCATCAAGACCCTCTCCCTCGGCGTGGTCATCCCCGACATCACCTTCGAGTTGGCCAAGCGCAACGCCGACATGTACCTGTTCTCGCCCTACGACGTGGAGCGGGTCTATGGCGTGCCCTTCGCCGACATCAGCGTCAGCGACAAGTACGCCGAGATGGTGGCCGATGCGCGCATCCGCAAGCGCAAGATCAACGCCCGGGAATTCTTCCAGACCCTGGCGGAGATCCAGTTCGAATCCGGCTACCCGTACCTGATGTTCGAAGACACGGTGAACCGCGCCAACCCCATCGCCGGGCGCATCAACATGAGCAACCTCTGCTCGGAGATCCTGCAGGTCAACACCCCCAGCCGCTTCGACGAAGACCTGGGTTACGGGCACGTCGGCCAGGACATCTCCTGCAACCTGGGTTCGCTGAACATCGCCCGCACTATGGATTCGCCGGACCTGGGGCGCACCGTGGAGACCTCCATCCGCGGCCTCACCGCGGTCTCGGAGATGAGCGACATCCGCTGCGTACCCTCGGTGGCCGCCGGCAACGCCGCCTCCCATGCCATCGGTCTGGGGCAGATGAATCTGCACGGCTACCTGGCCCGCGAGCGCATCCACTATGGCTCGGCGGAAGGCCTGGATTTTACCAACCTGTACTTCTACACCATCACCTACCATGCGGTGCGCGCCTCCAATCGCCTGGCCATCGAACGCGGCCAGAGCTTCCAGGGCTTCGCTGACTCCAAGTACGCCAGCGGCGAATACTTCGACCAGTACACCGAGGGCGACTTCACTCCGCGCACCCCGCGGGTGGCCGAGCTGTTCGAGGTCGCCGGCATCCGTCTGCCGACCCGGGAAGACTGGCAGGAGCTCAAGGCCTCGGTGATGCAGCACGGCCTGTTCAACCGCAACCTCCAGGCCATCCCGCCGACCGGTTCGATCTCCTACATCAACCACTCCACCTCGAGCATCCATCCCATCGTCGCCAAGGTGGAGATCCGCAAGGAAGGCAAGCTGGGCCGCGTCTACTACCCGGCGCCCTACCTGGCCGACGATAACCAGGAGTTCTACCAGGACGCCTACGAGATCGGCCCGGAAAAGATCATCGACACCTATGCCGAGGCCACCCGCCATGTCGACCAGGGGCTGTCGCTGACGCTGTTCTTCCGCGACACCGCCACCACCCGCGACATCAACCGGGCGCAGATCTACGCCTGGAAGAAGGGCATCAAGACGCTCTATTACATCCGCCTGCGCCAGGCCGCCCTGGAAGGCACCGAGGTGCAGGGCTGCGTGTCCTGCAGCCTGTGAGGAAATCGCCATGAACGCATCCGTCAAAGCGCCGCGCCTGAACCGCATCAACGCCATCAATTGGAACCGAATCCAGGACGAGAAAGACCTGGAGGTGTGGAATCGCCTGACCGGCAACTTCTGGCTGCCGGAAAAGATCCCGCTGTCCAACGACATCCCCTCCTGGGCGACCCTGACGCCCAAGGAACAGCAGCTGACCATCCGCGTCTTCACCGGCCTGACCCTGCTGGACACCATCCAGAACGCCGTGGGCGCTCCGACCCTGCTGGCCGACGCCGTCACTCCCCACGAGGAAGCGGTGATCGCCAACATCGGCTTCATGGAGGCGGTGCATGCACGCTCCTACAGCTCGATCTTCTCCACCCTCTGCTCGACGCCGGACGTGGACGAGGCCTATCGCTGGAGCGAAGAGAATCCCTATCTACAGACCAAGGCCGACCTGATCCTTGAGCGTTACCACGCCGAGGACCCGCTGCTGCGCAAGGTGGCCAGTGTCTTCCTGGAATCCTTCCTCTTCTATTCGGGCTTCTACCTGCCGATGTACTGGTCCAGCCGAGCCAAGCTGACCAATACCGCCGACCTGATCCGCCTGATCATTCGCGACGAGGCGGTGCACGGCTATTACATCGGCTACAAATTCCAGCAGGCCCTGGCCAAGGAAAGTCCGGAGCGCCGCCAGCAGGTCAAGGACTTCGCCTACGAGCTGCTGCAAGACCTCTACGACAACGAGGTGGCCTACACCGAGGACCTCTACGACAGTGTCGGCTGGAGCGAGGACGTGAAGAAATTCCTTCATTACAACGCCAACAAGGCGCTGATGAACCTGGGCTTCGAGGCGCTGTTCCCCAGCGGCATGACCGACGTCAGCCCGGCGATCCTGGCCGCCCTGTCGCCCAGCGCCGACGAGAACCACGACTTCTTCTCCGGCTCGGGTTCGTCCTATGTCATCGGCAAGGCGGTGAGCACCGAGGACGAGGATTGGGATTTCTGAGCCCAATCGCCCCTGCTGGTCAGCCCCCTCTCCCGCTGGGAGAGGGTTGGGGAGAGGGCGCCCCTCGCCGCGAAGTCCCCAGTGGAAAAGGCTGCGCCGTTTTCCACGCTACGGTGCTGATCCCAATCGCCTGCTCCGACAAGCCCCCTCTCCCCTCGGGAGAGGGTTGGGGTGAGGGAGATCCCGTACCCGATCCCCAGTAGAAAAGGCTGCGCCGTTTCCACGCTACGGCGCTGAGCCAGCCCCCTGCTCTGACAAGCCCCCTCTCCCCTTGGGAGAGGGTTGGGGTGAGGGCGCCCCCGCGACGAAGCCCCCAGTGGAAAAGGCTGCGCTGTTTTCCACGCTACGGCACTGATTCCTGATCGTGCCCACCTCAGCGACCCCGTCCGAAAACGGCCAGTCACCCCTCCCCGGCGGTGCTAACCTGCCGCCATGAACGCCTTCCCCGATATTCCCGCCTTCGAACGCGCCCGCCTGGCGCGGGACCCGCGTTTCGACGGCCTGTTCTACACCGCGGTGCTCACCACCGGCATCTATTGCCGGCCGGTGTGCCCGGCCCAGCCACCGCGTCCGGAGAACGTCAGCTACTACCCCAGCGCCGCGGCCGCCGAAGCCGCCGGCTATCGGCCCTGCCTCAGGTGCCGCCCGGAACTCTCCCCCGCCGGCGGCCATTGGCAGCGCGGCGACGCCATCCTGGCCCGTGCCCTGCGGCTGATGGACGAAGGCCTGGACGACGGCGGCCTACCCATCCTCGCCGCTCGCCTCGATCTCAGCGAACGCCAGCTGCGCCGGCTGTTCGTCGAACGCCTGGGCGCCGCGCCCCTGGCAGTGCTCACCACCCGCCGGCTGCTGTTCGCCAAACAGTTGCTCAGCGAGACCCGGCTACCCATCACCGAAGTGGCCCTGGCCGCCGGCTTCGGCAGTCTGCGACGCTTCAACGATGCCTTCCGCCGCGCCTACGGCTTGGCCCCCAGCCAACTCCGCAAGGGCCATGCCGCCGCTTCGCCCGTCTTGGTCCTGCGCCTGGCCTACCGACCACCCTACGACTTCGCCGCCCAGCTGGATTTCCTCCGTGGCCATGCGCTGCCCGGTGTCGAGGTGGTGGACGACGTCAGCTACGCCCGGGTGATAGGCACGCCCGAACGCCCCGGCTGGCTGCGCCTTTCGGCCTGGGACGCCAGCAGCCCGGCACTGCGCCTGGAACTCCACGGCGCCGCCTCCGGCGAGCTGCAGGCGGCGGTCGCGCGCATTCGCCGCATGTTCGACCTGGACGCCGATCCCCAGGCCATCGCCCAGGGCCTCGTCGTCGATCCGACCCTGGCCGAACTGGTGGCCCGGCGCCCCGGCCTGCGTCTGCCCAGCGGTTGGGACGGCTTCGAGATCGCCGTGCGCGCCGTCATCGGCCAACAGGTCAGCGTGGTGGCCGCCACCACCATGACCGCTCGGGTCGTGCAGCGCTTCGGGCGCCCCTGGGGCGAACCGGCCCAAGACGCCAGCCAGCCCCCCGCTGGCCTGCATCACTTCTTCCCCACGGTCGACGCCCTCGCCGACGCCGCCCTGGAAGAGCTCACCGGCGTCGGCCTGATCCGCGCCCGCGCCGGTACCCTGGGCACCGTGGCCCGGGCCTTGCGCGCGGGCGAGGTGGACTTCGACGGCGGTCGCACCCTGGACGACTTCACCCGCCGCTGGGTTGCCTTGAAGGGCATCGGTCCCTGGACCGCCCAGTACATCGCCCTGCGCGCCCTGGCCCATCCCGACGCCTGCCCAGTGGAAGACCTGGTATTGCAGAAGCGCCTGGCGCCACCGGGCGAGCGCCTCACCGCCAAGGCCCTCTACGCCCGCGCCGAAGCCTGGCGGCCCTGGCGCGCCTACGGGGTGATGCAGGTCTGGCGCGAGGCTACCTGGAAGGCACCTGCCGACGCCCCCGCCGAGCCCATCCCCACCCGCCTCGCCAAGGAGTCATCGCGATGATCGCCTACTGCCTGCTGGACAGCCCCATCGGTCCGCTCACCCTGGCCGCCGACGACAGCGGCCTACGCGTGGTGGAGTTTCCCGAGAATCGCCATCCGGCCAAGCGCGACGGGAGTTGGGTCGCAGCCGAGCATCCCGTGCTGGCGGACGCGCGCCGCCAACTCGGTGAGTACTTCGCCGGACGCCGTCAGACCTTCGATCTGCCCCTGGCGCCCCGCGGCACGCCCTTCCAGCTGGAGGTCTGGCGCGCGCTGGCCGAGATCCCCCACGGCCAGACCTGGAGCTACGGTCGGCTGGCCAGTCACCTCGGCCGCCCCCAGGCGATGCGTGCGGTGGGCGCTGCCAATGGCCGCAATCCGCTGCCCATCGTGCTGCCCTGTCATCGGGTGATAGGGGCATCCGGCGCCCTCACCGGTTTCGGCGGCGGCCTGCCGACCAAGCAATTCCTGCTCGAACTGGAAGGCGCCCTGCCGCCTCCGCGCGACCTTTTCGCCGCGCTCTAGCGCGGAACTGCGCAAAAATTCGCCTGTGAAACCGCTCTAAAATGCGGGATACAGCGCTTGAACCGGCGCACAGCCGCCGAACAGAATCCGGGCTTTCGATTCGCAAGGACGCGATGCGATGTTCAGCCCGGCCAATGCCCCGCAGTTCACCCTGACGCTGGAAGGCGTCGCCCACGATTTCCAGATCCTCGCCTTCGACGGCACCGAGGCCATCGGCCAGCCCTATCGCTTTCAGCTAGAGCTGGTCAGCGAGCGCCCCGACTGGCCGCTGGAACAACTGCTCCACCGCCGCGCCTTTCTCAGCCTGTCCGCAGACGGCTCGGGCATCCATGGCCAGATCGCCGCCGTCGCCCAGGGCGATTCCGGTCAGCGCCTCACCCGCTATCGCCTGGAGCTCGTGCCGCGGCTCGCCTACCTGGCCCACCGCGTCAACGCGCGCATCTTCCAGCAGCGCAGCGTGCCGCAGATCCTCGCCCAGCTCCTCGAAGAACACGGCATCCTCGAAGGCGACCACAGATTCGCCCTCGGGCCGACGGTCTATCCGCCCCGCGACTACTGCGTGCAGTACGGCGAAAGTGATCTCGCCTTCCTCAATCGCCTCTGCGAAGAAGAGGGCCTGCACTATCACCACGAACACCGCCCCGACGGCCATGTGCTGGTGTTCGGCGACGACGCCACCGGCTTTCCCCGGCTGGGCGCCACCCGCTACCTGCCCGGCAGCGGCCTGGTGGCGGACGAACCCGTGGTGCGGCGCTTCGACGTCGGTCTGCAGACCCGCAGCAGCGCCACCACCCTGCGCGATTACGACTTCCTGCAACCGCGCCTACGCCTGGAAAGCGGCACGGACGCCGCTACGCCGCCCACCTTGGAGCATTACGGCTTCCCCGGTCACTTCACCGACCGCGCCACCGGCAAGCGCCTGAGCGGCCGGCGCCTGGAAAGCCTGAGGGTCGACGCCCAGCAGGCCCACGGCAAGAGCGACCAGCCCAGCCTGGTGAGCGGACATTTCCTGCCCCTGGAACAGCATCCCCGCGGCGACTGGAACCAGCTCTGGCTGCTGACCGAAATCCATCACCAGGGTCGGCAGCCCCAGGTGCTCGAAGAGAGCATCACCAGTGACGACAGCCACCCGACGGACGACGGCTTCCGCCAAGGCTATCGCAACACCTTCGCCGCCATCCCCTGGACGGTGCCCTTCCGACTGCCCCTGCGCCATCCCAAGCCACGGTTGTTCGGCGCCCAGAGCGCCGTGGTTACCGGGCCGGCCGGCGAAGAGATCCACTGCGACGCCCTGGGCCGGGTCAAGGTGCAATTTCACTGGGATCGCGAAGGCCAGGCGGATGAGCGCACCAGTTGCTGGCTACGCGTCGCCAGCGGCTGGGCGGGCCACGGCTACGGCGCCCTGGCCGTGCCGCGCATCGGCATGGAGGTGCTGGTGGGCTTTCTCGAAGGCGATCCCGACCAGCCCCTGGTCACCGGCTGCCTGTACCACGCCGAGCACCGTCCGCCGCTGGAGCTGCCCAAGGACAAGACCCGCAGCAGCTTCAAGAGCCTGAGCAGCCCCGGCGGCGGTGGTTACAACGAGCTGCGCATCGAGGATCGCCAGGGCCAGGAGGAGATCCACGTCCACGCCCAACGCGACTGGGACGAATACATCCGCCACGATCATCGCAGCGAGATCGGCAACGAACGCCACCAGCGCATCCGTGCCAACAGCTACAGCGAATTCCACGCCGAGGAGCACCGCATCACCCACGGCGAGCGCCGCACCGAGGTGCGTGCCGACGACCACCTGAGCATCGCCGACAGCCAGCACCTCAAACTGGGCACCGGCCAATTCGTCGAGGCCGGCCAGGAGATCCATCTCTACGCCGGACAGAAGATCGTCATGGAAGCCGGTGCCAGCCTCACCCTCAAGGCCGGCGGCAGCTTCGTCACCCTGGATGCCGGGGGCCTCACCCTGGTGGGGCCGAACATCAAGCTCAACAGCGGCGGCAGTCCGGGCAGTGGCAAGGCCGCCGCGCCGCTGCTGCCTGGCATCGCCCGGGCCCTGATCGACGGCCAGGCCGGTGCCCTGCTGAGTCCGGCCCAGCTCAACACCCTCACGCGCAACGCCGCCTTCTGCGAGGAATGCCAGCCCTGCAAGGACGGCCACTGTGAGGTGTGACGCCCTCACCCCGCGCGACTGGCTCGCCGCCCAGCCGCTCCGCCCGGGCGAACGGCTGTACGCCGTGCTGGGCAATGCCAGCGCCGCCGCGCCGCTCAGGCACTACTACCAGCGCAGCCCGGCGGCCGATGCCCTGCCGCTGTGGCAAGGCACGCCCTATGCCCGCTGGCAGGCTGTTATGCCTTACCTCGCCCCGCTCAGCCCGGACGATCCCTTTCTCGACTGGATCGCGGACCAGAGCGAGGACGATTGGGGCTGGCTGGCGGTCTCGGCTCAGCCCAAAACCTTGATTCATACCCACCTACGCAGCCTGACCCAGGTGTGGATGCCCGATGGCCAGGCCACCTTCTTTCGCTTCTGGGATGGCCGTCATCTGCTGCCGCTGCTGCAGCGCCTGGGCGACGCCTTCGCGCCGGTATTGCCGGTTTTCACCCGCTACCTGATCCAGGGCCATGCCCTCGCCCTGCCTGTCATGGACGCCGGTCCCGCGCGGGACTTTCCCTGGTGGCGAGTCCCCGCCGACCTCCTGGAAGACCTGGGCACCGCCAATCCGGCGCCGCTGGTCGACAACCTCCTGCAGTGGCTCAAGCAGGAGGAAGCCCCCCTGTATTTCCAACTACCCGCCGCCAACCTGCGCCTCAAGATCGACCGTTTCGTCCGCCGCTCGACGCCAGCGGACGCTCGCGATCCCCAGCGGCTCAAGGCCTTTCTCAAGGATGAGTTCGCCCGATGACCACGCCCCGCCCACCCCTGGGTACCCTGCCCATCACCCTTGCGGCCACCCAACCGGACATCCGCGCCGTCGTGCAGGACTTCCGCACCTGCCTGGTCGACTACCGCGGTTTCGCCGAGGCCTGGTACGGCGGGGTGCTGGACGTCGAACAGAAATTCACCGTGGGCCAGGAAGTGGTCACCCGCGCCAAGGACAGCAAGCGCCAAGTCAGCCTCTACGCCACCTGCCCAGTCGACGGCAAGCTGACCCTCATCCACTGCTTCGAAGCGGCGCGCTTCGTGCCCATCGGCAATACTCCGGTGAGCATCGTCCCGGTGAACGAAGGACAGGGCCCCCGGCGTAGCGGAGCGGCCCCGGCGGGCGCCGCCCAGAGCGCCGTGATCGGTGCCGACGGCACCTACACCTTCGCCGGCTGCACCCCCTACCAGCGCTATCGGGTCACCTTCTTCCCCAACGTCACCGGCGCCCAGCTGGAAACCCTCTACGGCTCCTACCAGGGTGTGATCGACGATCTCCAGGCTTGGCTGCAGCAGGAGTGGACGCAGAAACACCAGCCCTCCTGGGCGACCTATCGCAGCGCCAGTGCCGGCGGCAAGGTCGGCCTACAACTGGAAGCTGCCTGGAACGGCCTGCTGCGCTCCATCCTCAATCTGTGGAACGACATCACCCAGCTGTTCGACGTCATCGCCCACCCGCGCAAGCATCTGGCCAAACTCCAGGGCCTGCTCGATCCCCAGGTCCTCGAACAGCTCTACAACGCCGGCAAGGAGCAGTTGCATACCGCCCTGCTCATCGCCAGCGACGAGCCCTTGCTGTGGATCTTCCTCTGCGCCCTGATCGCCTGGGTCAAGCTGCTGCCGCCCACTACCGCGGCGGAAGTGGTGGGCGCCCTTACCGGCGAGGTGCTGCTCAACGTACTGATCGGCGTGGTGCTCACCGGCGGCCTCGGCCTCGCCGTCCGCCTCGGTGGCAAGCTGGCGCAGGTCGCCGAAGGCGGCCGCGCCCTGGGCCTGCTCCAGGAACTCGCCGAAGCCCTGATGCAACGCTGCGCCCGCCACGCCAAACCCCACAGCGAAGCCGCCAAGCCGATCCTGGCCCAGGGTAGCGCCGACCTCGACGCCTCGCGCAAGGCCACCGTGGAACTCAAGAACGGCGCCGCGGTGGAGCAGATCCGCGCCGATGCGGCGCCCTACGCCCGCGGCAAAAGACGCAAGGCCACCCGCCTCAGCCAGGAGTCGCGGGTCGACGACGTCTCCATCCCGGCGCGCACCCCCAGCGGCAAACCCGCCGAGCCGGCCGCCCTGACCTGCACCGACGGCTGCCCCGTCTCCATGGTGACCGGCGAGGAGTTGCTCACCCTCACCGACGCCGAGCTGGACGGCCCCCTGCCCTTCGCCTGGACCCGCCTCTACCGCAGCAGTGCCTGCGACAGCGATCTCGGCCTGGGCCCCGGCTGGAGCCATGCCCTGGCCCACCGCCTGGAGCGCCAGGGTGAACAGTTGGTCTGGATCGACCAGGAAAATCGTCGGACCCCCTTCCCCCTGCCCAGCCAGCAGCGTCCGGCCATCAGCAACCGCCTGGCCCGCGCCGCCCTCTATCTCGGCGAGCAGCCGGACGAACTCATCCTCGCCCAGGCCGGCGACAGCCCGCGCTTCTATCACTTCCGCCGCCTCGAACTGATCGCCATCAGCGACGCCTACGGCAATCGCCTGACCGTCGAGCGCGATGCCCAGGGGCGCATCCAGCGCCTGGGCAACGGCCTGCGCGCCCTGCGACTGGACTATCGGCAGGGTCGCATCGCGGCGGTGGACTATCAGGTGCGCCAGCCGGGCGATCACCACGAAGCCTCCTGGCACAGCCTGCAGACCCTGGTGCGCTACCGCTACGCCGCCAATGGCCAGTTGCTGGCGGCGAGCAATGCCCTCGACGAAACCGAGCGCTACGTCTACGACGATCGCCATGTCATCCTCGAGCGCCACCTGGCGGGCGGCGCGGCCTTCTTCTGGGAATGGCAGGGCGAGGGCCGCGATGCCCGCTGCGTGCGCCACTGGTCCAGCCTCGGCCAACTGGACAGCCGCTACACCTGGACGGACGACGGCTCCGTGCAGATCACCTTCAGCGACGGCAGCCAGCAGCACTACACCCACGACGCCAACGCCCGTCTGGTGCGCCAGGTCGACCCGGATGGTGCGGAAACCCAGAAAACCTACGACGCCCAAGGCCAGTTGCTCAGCGAGCGCGATCCCCTTGGCGCCCTGGTGCGCTACGAATACGACGCCGCTGGCCAGTTGCTCGCACGTTACCCCGCCCAGGACGAACCGACCTATTACAGCTACTGCGATGGTCAACTGCTCAGCCTGACCCGCGGCGACGCCACTTGGCGCTTCGAACACAACGCCCTGGGCGACCTCACCGCCCGTACCGACCCGGACGGCCACACCACGCGCTATCGCTACACCGCCCAGGGCCGCCTCGCCGCCATCGAGCACCCCGACGGCAGTTGCCATAGCTTCACCTGGAACGTCGCCGGCCAGCTCATCGAAGAACAGTTACCCGACGGCGGCATACGGCGTTATCGCTACGACGCCCTCGGTCGTCAGACCTATCACCAGCAGGAAAACGGCGCCATCACCCACTACGAGTGGGATGCCCTCGGCCGCCTGCGCCAGCTCAAGCTGCCCGGCGGCGCCAGCCGCGCCTTTAACTACAACGCCTATGGCAAGGTCACCGCCGAACGCGACGAACTGGGGCGGATAACGCGCTACGAATACGCCAACGGCCTACACCTGGTGACCCGTCGACTCAATCCGGACGGCAGCACCCTCAGCTATCGCTACGACCACGCCCGCCTGTTGCTCACCGATATCGAGAACGAGCGCGGCGAACACTACCAGCTGGACTACCACCCCAACGGCCTGATCCGCAGCGAAACCGGCTTCGATGGCCGCACCTGCAGCTACGCCTACGACCTCGCCGGCAACCTCAGCGAAAAGACCGAGCACGGCAGCGACGGCAGCACCCTGACCACCCGCTACGAGCGCGACCGCGAAGGTCGCCTGCAGCGAAAGGTCCTGCCCGATGGCAGCCAGGTGGACTACGCCTACGACGACCTCGGCCGGCTGATCGGCGTCGACGACGGCCAGTGGCCGCTCGCCTATCGCTACGACCTTCAGGATCGCCTGATCGAAGAGCACCAGGGCTGGGCCTCCTTCACCTACGGCTACGACGCCTGCGGCCAGCTCAGCCACAGCCGCCTGCCCGATGGCAACCGACTGCACTACTACCACGGCGCCGGTGGCGCGCTGGCCGGCATCGACCTCAACGGCCAGCCGCTAACCCGCCATCAGCACGCCCCCGGCGGCCTGGAGCTCCAACGCCAGCAAGGCGCCCTGTCCAGCCACTATCGCCACGACGACCAGGGCCGCCTGCTCGCCCATCGCCTGGAAAACCGTGCCGAGCGCCTGCTCGAACGCCGCTACCACTACGATGCCAGCGGCAACCTGCTGGGCATCGACGACTCCCGCAAAGGCCAGACCCGCTACCTCTACGATCCCTTGGATCGCCTGGTCGCCGTGCGCGGCGAACTGCCGGAATCCTTCGCCCACGACCCGGCCGGCACCCTGCTGGGCGGTGGCGAGGCCGGCAGCATCCAGGGTAACCGCCCGCTGCTGCACGGGGATCGCCACCTGGACTACGACGCCCACGGCAACCTCGTCCGCGAGCGCCGCGGCCGCGCCCAGGCACTGGTCACCCACTACCGCTACGACAGTCAGCACCGCCTTATCCTGGCCACCCTGCCCGATGGCAGCGAAGCCCACTACCGCTACGACGCCTTCGGCCGCCGCATCGCCAAGACCGTCGCCGGACGCACCACCGAATTCCTCTGGCAAGGCGACCGCTTGGTCGCCGAAAGCGGTCCGGATGGCTACCGCAGCTACCTCTACGAACCCGGCACCTTCCGCCCCCTGGCCCTACTGGTCGGCGAGGGCCCCCAGGCGGTAACGCCCTACCACTACCACCTCGACCACCTCGGCACACCCCAGGAACTCACCGACGCCAGCGGCACCCTCGCCTGGTCCGCCCGCTATCGCGCCTACGGCAACCTGGCACGCCTGGACATCGAGCAGATCGCCCAACCCCTGCGCTTCCAGGGCCAATACCACGACCCCGAAACCGGCCTCCACTACAACCGCCACCGCTACTATCATCCAGAGACGGGGAGCTTCATCACCCCCGACCCCATCCGGTTGGCGGGTGGGTTGAACAGCTACCGGTATGCGCCCAACCCCACCGGCTGGGTGGATCCGCTGGGGTTGGCGAATGTTAAGGGGCAGTGTCCGGGTGGTGAAAATGACAAAAGGCCCGATAAGTACTATGAGTCTCGCAGAGCGGCGTTCCGACAAGCAAAGCAGGATGCAGCTATTCCCGCATCCGAAAATCCAACAAAGATTGGCAGAGTCAAATTAACTAGCGCCGGAGAAACCGTCTATAACAGTGGCGGCCCAGTCCTAACAAGAGAATATCATTACAATAACATTTATGGCGACAGAGTAGTAATTCAAGAGCACTCCCATGGGCATTCGGAATTTCCTCAAGACACCGCAAGTGGAAAGCCTCACTTTAACGTCAGAGAATTCAACCCAGAAACAGGAAACGGTCACAGGACTAAAACCTTAAACCTGAGAGCGATAGCAAAACACTATGTTTTCGAATAAATTTGAAGAAATCATAAAAGCCACAAACCCACAAGATTATATTAAAATCTTTGGAGAAAGCTATGCAGAACAGATATTCATAGACCAGATAAATATCAGAAAAAGCTCTATAGATCTTGATTTTTTTGCCCCTCTAAAAGAAATGAACATCCCTGAAAAGTGGAAGCGAAAGGGCTACGATCATTTCAGATTCAGGATCTACCTGATAAAAACAAGTAACGTGAGCATGGAAAACCTTCCTGCTGATGGCCCTGTAAACTTCATGATCAGAGATCAAGAACTAAAAATTCTAAGCAACAGTCACTGCAGGATTGAATTTAGCTATCAGAAGATATTCCTATCGAATATTGAAGGCTACAAAGAAGGAAATGAGTAACACATGCTCCAATTCCCACTAACAGAAAGCGCTGACAGCGCCAATCATCAGAACCCTAGTCCTTAGACTATGTAATAGAACGTCCTCTTCGGGCAGTTTTCAGTCACTTTCTAAGTCTAGATAGCAAAGCAGGCCAGTACAGACTTATCGTTTGTCTACGTGGACGCAAATACCCAACACGGTCGCGCCTACAACACTCTCGCTGTCTGCTCTAGGCCACCCTGCACGATGGCAGCGAAGCCCACTACCGCTATGACGCCTTCGGCCGCCGCATCGCCAAGACCGTCGCCGGACGCACTACCGAATTCCTCTGGCAAGGCGACCGCCTGGTCGCCGAAAGCGGGCCGGATGGCTACCGCAGCTACCTTTACGAACCCGGCACCTTCCGGCCCTTGGCCCTGCTGGTCGGCGAGGGCCCCCAGGCGGTAACGCCCTACCACTACCACCTCGGCCATCTCGGCCCCCCCCAGGAACTCACCGACGCCAGCGGCACCCTCGCCTGGTCCGCCCGCTATCGCGCCTACGGCAACCTGGCCCGCCTAGACGTCGAGCAGATCGCCCAACCCCTGCGCTTCCAGGGCCAATACCACGACCCCGAAACCGGCCTCCACTA
>NZ_SULM01000026.1 GCF_005250615.1 Pseudomonas rhizoryzae
CGGTAAACCCCGGATGAGTGCCCTAGGCGCGGCCATGCGTAAGCTGCTGCAGATCGCCTATGGCGTGCTCAAGACGCAGCGACCATATCAACCACGACAGGCCCTTTAGAAGACCTGTTGTGATTGGTGGGAGAGATGGTATCTACGGATTGCTCTTCCACACCTTGAAAGGTCCGCCATGGCGGACCTTGTCTTCTGCCTTACTGCGCGCCGGGTTGCGGCTTGTAGAGCTCCAGCAGCTTGAGGGTCACGCCATTGGTCCAGCCGAAGCCGTCCTGCAGCTGGTACTCACCCCCACCACCACCCTGACCACCGGTGAGATCGTATTTCTCCACCAGCTTCTGCTCACGGTTGTAGAGATTCTGCACCTGGGTGAGGAAGCGCGTGCCGATGTCCGCCGCCAGCTTGTTCTGCTGGTAACGGCGCAGCCCGTCCACGGCGACCCATTGCAGCGGCGCCCAGCCGTTGGGCTCGTCCCATTGCTGGCCGGTCTTGACCGTGGTGGTGGCGAGGCCGCCGGGACGCAGCAGCTGGTTGGCTACCGTGGCCGCGGTCTGGTCAGCGCTGCTCTGGCTGGCGAGACCGACGAACAAGGGGAACAGGGTAGCGGCGGTGACGGTGTCGGTACGACGCTTGGCCTGCCAGTCGAAGTCGGTGTAGTAACCGGCCGGATTCCACAGGTAGCGGTCGATGGCCTGCTGGCGAGTCTTGGCCTTCTGGCTGTAGGCCTGGACGCAAGTGGCGTCGCCGGTCTTCTCGCAGGCCTTGGCGATGGTCCGCTCCAGGTGATAGAGCAGGCTGTTCAGGTCCACCGGGGCGATCGCCGTGGTGCGGATGGTCGCCAGGGTCTTGCCGTCGCCGAGCCAGCGCGAGGAGAAGTCCCAGCCGCTCTCGGCGCCGGCGCGCAGATCGCGATAGACCTCGCCAGCCGGACGGCCCTTGGCCTGGGCAGCGGTGGCCAGGTCTTCCATATAGGATTCCTGGCGTGGAGTGTCGTTGGCATCCCAGTAGCGATTGAGCAGGGTGCCATCGGCCAGCTTGACCACGTGCGCCTTGGCCTGGCCCGCTTGCAGCCCCTGGGCGCCCGCCATCCAGTAGGCATACTCCTTCTGTAGTTCCGGCAGGTAGCGGCGATAGGCGGAATCACCCTCCAGGCTGGCCTGCAGGTCGACCATGTAGGCGAAGAACGGCGGCTGCGAGCGACTCAGGTAGTAGCTGCGGTTACCGTTGGGGATGTGCCCGTAGGTATCGATCTCGTAGGCGAAGTTATCCACCATATCGCGCACCCGACCGCGTTCACCATCCTTGGCCAGGCCGAGCATGGTGAAGTAGGAATCCCAGTAGTAGACCTCGCGGAAGCGGCCACCGGGCACCACGTAGGGCTTGGGCAGCGGCAGCAGGCTGCTGTAGGCGGGGACTTCCTCGGCATTGCGGGTGAGCACCGGCCAGAGGTCCTTGATATGGGTGGCCAGGTCGACGTTGGCCCGTGGCGGCGGCGAGGTGACCTGCCCGGACTCCTCGAAGTTGGCCGCGACGAAGGCCTTGAGGTCGAAGCCGGGCTGGTTGCGTTGGGCCAGGTAGTCCCGGCGGATGGCGGCAGGATCACGCTTGGGCAGCGCATCGACGAAATGCTTCTGGTCGCTGAACAGCTTGCCCTGCTGTACCGCGACGAACAGCTCGGGATAGGCCTGGTCCGGTGTTACGGCGCGCGCACTGCTGGCGTCGCGCCAACTCCAGGTGGCGGTTTCCGGCTTGTCGCCGTTATGGGCGCAGGCAGCGAGAAAGGCGATGGACAGGGATAGGGCAAGCATCCGCGCGGGTGGCGCAGGTGGCAGGCGTTTCATGAAGCGCTCCTTTTCTTGTCGATACGACAGCAGCCGCAACGGACGTCACGACACGAAAGGATCGACCCCCGACCGCCGCGACAGTTCGCCGCGACAGCCTTAGACGCCTGGGCGCAAACGCCTCACGCAGCGTGCCAGCTCTTCCAGCCCGAAGGGCTTGCCGATGAGTTCGACACCCTCCTCGGCCAGCTCTGGCAAGGACGCTGGATCGGCCTGTCCGGACAGATAGAGCACCGGCAAACCGGGGGTGGTGGAGCGCGCCTGTTCGGCCAGTTGCCGACCATCCAGCCCGGACAGGCCGAGGCTGGTCACCAGGAGGTCGATGCGCAGACTGCCCGAGCCGATGAGGGCGACAGCCGTGGCGCTATCGCTTACCGCCAAGGGGGTATAGCCCAGTTCGGCCAGGGCATCGCTGATGATCACCCGGACCTCGCGTTCCTCTTCGACGATCAGCGCGCAATCGCCGGAGACCTCCGGCAGCACCGGACCTTCGGCGTCGTTGGCCGTGGTTTCCGCAGCGGGCTGGGCCAGCAGGCGCGGCAGATAGAGGCTGATGCAGGTGCCCTCGCCCACCACCGAATGGATTTCCACCTGACCACCCGATTGCCGCACGAAGCCGTAGATCATCGACAGCCCCAGCCCGGTACCACGGCCGCTGGGCTTGGTGGTGAAGAAGGGTTCGCAGGCACGTTTCAAGGTATCGGCGTCCATGCCGGTGCCGGTGTCGCAGACCTGGATACGGATGAAATCGCCTTCCAGCGTCTCGGCGGACAAGCCGATGCTCAGGGGCCCGCTGACGTTCTCCACGCGAATGCTCAGACTACCGCCCTCGGGCATGGCGTCGCGGGCGTTGATGGCGAGGTTGAGGATGGCGTTTTCCAGCTGGTGCGGATCGCAGTGCAGCAGCCAAAGATCCTCGGCCAGGTGGACGTCCTTGCGAACCTTCTTGCCCAGGCTGTGGCGCAGCAACTCCTGCATACCCTGCACCAGTTGGCCGGCATCCACCGGACGGGGTTCGAGCACCTGGCGACGGGCGAAGGCCAACAGCCGCTGGGTGAGGGCCGCGGCGTTCTCGGCTGAGCGCGTGGCAGTGTCCAGATAGCGCTCCAACTCTTGGACGCGGCCCTGCTGCACCCGACGGCGCATCAGGTCGAGGGAGCCGACGATGCCGGTCAGGAGGTTGTTGAAGTCGTGGGCGATACCCCCGGTGAGTTGGCCGATGGCTTCCATCTTCTGCGCCTGGCGCAGCTCGTCCTCCAGCGCCACCAGTTCCTGGCTGCGGGCCTCGATGCGTTCTTCGAGGTTGCGATTGAGTTCGTCCAGCGCCTCGCGCGCCCTCACCGTCTCGCTGACGTCACGGGAAATGGACAGGAACTGCTGGGGTTGGCCGTCATCACCGAGGATCGGCGTGACCACCACGTCCCACCAACGGCGCGTGCCCTTGGCCGTGGGCGCCAGGCCGGTGAAGCGACCGATACCACCGTGGCGCGCCGCCTCGATGGCGGCGTGCACCTCGTGACGCTGCTCCTCGGGCCAGAGTTCGGCCCAATGGCGGCCCTGGAACGGAATGAAATCGTCGATTTCCATGACCATCAAGCCGCCCGGATTCATGTATTCCAGGCGACCCTCCAGGTCGATCAGCTTGATGCAATCGACACTGCAGACCATGACGCTGCGCTTGAAGGCCTCGCCCTGCCAAAGCTCGGCTTCACGACGACGCTGCGCGGTGACGTCGAGCAACGTCCCGCCGCCCTCGCGCCGTTGGAATTGCAGGTGGCGGCGCTGACCGTCCGCCCCCTGCCGCCAGGCCTCCCAGACCTCACCTGCCACCGGCAGCAAGCCTGGGGGCGCAGCGCTGGCGCTGCGCAGCCCGGCGAGCAGGTCCGCCAGGGGTATCCCACGAGCGAGGTCCGCGACCGGCTGGTCCAGCATGGCCGCACAGGCGGCGTCTGCGCGCCACAGGGCGCTGCAGGAGTCGTATTCGAACAGCCCGACGGCAAGGAACTGGGACATGGGAAATCGCCGATAGAGAAAGGAGACAGCGCCAAAAAGCACTGAGCACGCCAAACCTGTCTACCTTAACAGTTTCGGCGTTTCGCTCGTGCCGCCCTTCGACCACAATGGTGGCGAAATGCTCAATCGGCTACGCCACGCTCCACCGCATAGCGTCGTTCCAGGCCGCTATGACCCAGGCCAACGCCCTTGCGCACCTTGAGCTGCACGGGAATTCGCTCCTTGAGCGCTTCCACGTGGCTGATGATGCCGATGGTCTTGCCACCCGCGTTGAGCTGGTCCAGGGCATCGAGGGCGACCTCCAGGGTCTCGCCGTCCAGGGTGCCGAAACCTTCGTCGAGAAACAGCGAATCGATGCCGGTACGCTGGCTGACCAGGTCGGACAGCGCCAGGGCAAGGGCCAGGCTGACCAGGAAGCTTTCGCCGCCCGACAGGGTGCGGATGTCGCGTAGGGCATCGGCCTGCCAGGTGTCGAGGATCTGCAATTCCAGCTCCGCTGCCTGGCGCCGAATCAGCTGGTAGCGGCCGTGCAGCCGCTGCAATTGGCCGTTGGCCAGGTGCACCAGGTGATCCAAGGTCAGCCCCTGGGCGAACTTGCGGAACTTGGCGCCATCGGCCGAGCCGATCAGGCCATTAAGGTGCTGCCAGAGGTCGTGGTCGCGCTCCTGGGCGGCGATCTCGACCAGCAGCGCCTGCAAGCCCACGCGACGACGCTCGTCTTCGCGCAGGGCGGCCCCAACTTCGCCCTGGCGCTGACCGAGGGTGCGCAACTCGGCGGCGCCGGCCGCGAGGTCGGCATCCAGCTCCGCGGCGCTCCGTTCGGTACGGGGCTCGGCGCGTAGCGCGGCATGGCGCTCGTGGGCCGCCCCGGCCAGGGCGCGGGCCTCGGTCAGAGCGGTATCGAGATTGGCCCGCTCGGCGTTCAGGGCGCTGCGCTCGGTTTCGTCCAGCTGCGCGGCGCGCCAGGCGTCGGCATCGGCGAAGGCGCTAGCGGCGAGGGCCGTCGCCCAGCGTTCGCCGGCCTCGGCTGCGGTCTGAGTTTCAGTGTCGAGTCGTGTCTGCAACGACTGCCGGGTGCCCTGCAAGGCTGCGCCTTGCTCACGGCAGTCGTCCCAGGCCTGGGTGGCCTCGGCGAGGACGGCAGCCGCGGCCTCCGGCGCCACCTTGGCAGGTGCGGTTGCCGCCGCCCGGCTGCGCCATTGCTCCACCAAGGGCGCTAGGGTGGCCAGGCGCTGCTCGAGGTCTTTCAGGCTCTGCCGCAAGGCCAAGGCACGCTGGCTGTCGGCCTGCCAGGCGCGCCACTCCTGGTCGCGCTTGGCCAGCCACTCGGCCGCGCGACTGGGCACCTCAAAGCCCCAGCGCTCGAGCTCCGCGGCCAGCTGGCGCTCCGCCTGGGCCTGTTGCGCCTCGGCCGCCCGCTGCTCGTCCGCGCCCTCGGCCAGACTCTGGCGGGCCCGCTCCCAGGCCGCCTCGGCCAGCGCCAAGCGCTGTTCGGCATCGGCCTGCTGGCGGGCCATGCGCTGCGCCTCGGCGCGGCTCTCCTCGCCCTGCTGGCGCAGGCCATCCAGGGTGGCGAGCACCTGCTGGATACGGGCCAGCTCGGCATCCTGGCGGCGCCGCAGCTCGGCCACCGCGCCGGGCGCCGCGGGATCGGCGCCCAGGGCCGTGCAGCGCTGGCGCCAGAGCTCGCCCAGTTGCTCCAGTTGCTGGTTGGCCTCGGTCTGCTGTTCGGCGAGCTGCTCCAGCTGCGCCTTGAGCGCGGCCAGGGCTTCGCTGAGTTCCTTGCCTTCCTGGGTCAGGCGTTCCAGTTCGGCCTTGGCTTCCTGCAGCGCCGTCTGGGTCGCCGAGACGTCCAGCGCGGCGTAGTCGGCCACCGCCGGGTGCTCGCGCGAACCGCAGAGCGGACAGGGTTCATGGGGCTGCAATTCGGCGCGCTGGGCTTCAAGGCTGCGGATGACCCTTTCCTGCTCGAGCAGCTTGTCGCGCTCGCGCACCTGCTGGGCCACCTCGCGATAGCGACCACGCAGGGCGTCCAGCCGCACCTGGTGCTCGTCGTGCTGACGCTGGCGCTCGCCCTGGGTACGCGCCAGGCGCTCCAGCTGGGTGTGTAGCTGCCGCTGCCGTTCGACCAACTGATCCAGTTGGTCCACTTCGTTGACGCGCCCCAGCGCCGCCTGCCAGAGGGCGCGCCAGGCCTTTTCGTCGCGGCCATCCAGGGCGGTCTGCCAGCGCTCAAGGTGCGCCTGCTCCGCTGCCTGGGCGGCGCCCGCCTGGTCGCGTGCCCGGGCCACCGCGACCGTCAGGGCATCGCGCTCCTCGGCGAGCAGGTGCAACTGGCGGGTCTGCTCCTGCTGGCGCCGCGTGAGTCGGGCCAGGGCTTCGCCGCGCTCATCACGCAGTGCCAGTTGGCTGCGCCATTCGCCCAGGCGTTCGCCCAGCTCGGCATGGGTCGGGCGCTCGGCCAGGCTGGCGTCCAGGCGCTGTTGCTCCGCCAGGGTATCGGCCTGCTCCGTCTCGGCCTGGCGCAGCTGTTCGAGACTGGCGCCCAGGGCCTGGGCCAGAGCGGCGTCACGCTGGCCGGCCAGGGCCTGGATACGCTGGTCGAGCTGGGTCAGTTCCGCTCGGCTGCGCTGTTCGCGCGCCTGAGCCTCGCGCCAGGCCTGTTCGAGAGGCAGCAGGCGCGCCGCGGGTTCGGCCAGGGCCAGCCGCTGGCGTTGCGGTTCGGCGGCATCCCAGGCCTGTTGCGCCGCGGCCAGGCGGGCTTGCGCCTGCTGCTCGGCGGTCGCCGCCTGTGCCAATTCGGTCAGCCATTGCCGCTGTGCCTGCCAGGTCTTGAGTTCTTCGCCCAAAAGCGCCTCGCGCGCCGCCAGGCTGGCGCCTTCGGCGGTCAGCGCCTGGCGGCGTTCGTCGTCCAGTACCTCGACGCCGGCGACGCGCTGGCGCAGGCCCTCCAGTACCACCTTGGCCTCCCGCGCGCGCTCGAACACCCGCTGGGAGATCTGCCCGTACACCGCCGTGCCGGTCAGCTCTTCCAGCAGTTCGGCACGCTGGCTGGCACTGGCCTCCAGGAAGGCCGCGAAGCCGCCCTGGGCCAACAACATGGAACGGGTGAAGCGCTCGAAATCGAGGCCGGTGAGTTCTTCGGTGAGGCGTAGCTTGTCGCCGGTCTTTTCGGCGAGGATGCTGCCGTCCAGCTTGGCCAATTCGACCTTGGGCGGTTGCAGGGCGCCGTTGGCCTGGTCCCGTGCCCGGCGCTGGCTCCAGAACGCCCGGTAGCGCTCGCCACGCACGGCGAATTCCACCTCGGCGAGGCAGTCGCCGGTGTGACGGGTCATGAGTTCGTTCACTTCTGCACTCACGCGACTCATGCGCGGCGTGCGGTGATAGAGCGCCAGGCAGATGGCGTCCAGCAGGGTGGTCTTGCCCGCCCCGGTCGGCCCGGTGATGGCGAACAGGCCACTGCTGGCGAAGGGCTCGGCGGTGAAGTCGATCTTCCACTCACCCTTGAGGGAATTGAGGTTCTTCAGGCGCAGGGTGAGGATCTTCATCGGGCTTTTCCAGGACGACTCGGCGAACCGCCGATTCTGGCATTGTTGGACGCGCTCGCCCATGCCAAACGACCATTCGACCTATGGTCGCCCCTACTGCTGAACTTGCCCCCGCCCCCGCTCTCAACTGCAAGGTATCGCTCTGCAACTACGTATCCCGGGAGGATTCGTCGTGCGCTCGCCTCTATCCCCCTTCGATTTTCTCGGCATGCCCATCCTGATCGGCCTGGGCACCCTGGCGTTGGTCAGTTGCAGCGGCGGACACAAGGTCGCCACGCTGGTGCAGCCGTTGGCCGCCTGGCTGGTATGACGGGTAAAAAACCCGGCGCCTCCGAGGTCGCCGGGCTGCCCCTCAAGGCATGAACACCGCCCTCATGCAGTTCTTGTCCTTGGACTTGAACAACTCGTAGCCATAGGGCGATTCCTCCAGGCTCATCGGGTGGGTGAGCAGGTAGGAAGGGTCCAGTTCGCCTTTCTTGATGTGCTCGAACAACCGCTCCACATAGCGCTGCCCCGGTTGCTGGCCGGACTTCATCGTCAGCGCCTTGTTGACGATGGCGCCCATGGGGAATTTGTCGATCACCCCGCCGTAGACGCCGATCACCGAGACCGTGCCGCCCTTGCGGCAGGCGCGGATGGCCTGGCGCAGGGCCGAACCGCGCTCGGTATGCAACCGCAGCAGTTGCTTGGTCTTGTCGTAGGTGTAGTCGAGCTGGGTGCCGTGGGCCTCCATGCCGACGCAATCCAGGCAACGATCCGGGCCGCGGCCACCGGTCAGTTCCAGCAGGGCTTCGTGGATGTTGGTGGTCTCGTAGTCGAGGGTGATGGCGCCGGCCTTCTGCGCCGCCAGTTGCAGGCGATCGCTGAAGCGGTCGATGGCGATGACCCGCTCGGCGCCCAGCAGGTAGGCGCTGCGAATGGCCATCTGCCCTACCCCGCCGCAACCCCAGACGGCCACGGTGTCGCCGGGCTGGATGTCGGCCAGGTCAGCCGCGTAGTAGCCGGTGGGCACCGCATCGGAGACGAACACCGCCTGGGCGTCGCTGACGCCATCGGGCACCTTGAACAGGTTGACGTCGGCATAGGGCACCCGCACGTAGGTGGCGTGGCTGCCGGCATAGCCGCCGAAGGCGTGGCTGTAGCCGAAGATGCCGGTGCAGGGCTGCCCATAGGCCAGGTCGGTCAATTCGGGCTTGGGATTGCTGTTGTCGCAGCAGTTGTAGTCTTCGCGCTGGCAGTGTTCGCAGTCACCGCAGCCGATGATGGAGATGGTGATCACCCGGTCGCCGATGGCCAGGTCGCCATTGCGCAGGCCGCTGCCCAGCTCGACGACCTCGGCGAGGAATTCGTGGCCGATGATGTCGCCGGGCTTCATCGCCGGGACGTAGCCGCCCAGCAGGTGCAGGTCCGAGCCACATACCGAGGACATGATGACGCGCACGATGGCATCGCGCGGATTAAGGATTTCCGGGTCTGGAACGGTTTCCACCTGCAGACGATTGGGGGCTTGCCAGGTAAGAGCGCGCATCATTCGGTCCTCTCGGGAGTGCCCAGGCCGGCATCGAGATCGGCACGGGGTTCGTCGGCCGGCCGGCTGACCGGCGGATGGGAAGGCGCCAGCGGGCGGCCGCTGCGGGTGATCTCGGGGGTGGCGACCTCACCGGTCTCCAATTGCTGCTTGAGCCGGCGCAGAGCGAGGTTGACCGCCTTGCCGGTGAAGCGACTGATGCCTTCGGTGACGGCATGGCCAAGCAGCCCGGCGGGGGCTTCGCAGGCCAGGACGGCCTGGACCAGGGTGCCGCGGCCCTGGGGCGCGTCGCTGAAGGTCAGGCTGGCCTTGTGCGCCATCACCGTGCCGGGCACGGTGCTCCAGAGCAGGAATTCGTTGTCGCGCCGCTCGCTCTGCTCCAGGGTCCAGGTGAGGGTACGACCCAGGGGGCCGGAGGCGTGCCAGTGGCTGTCGCCATCGGCGCCCGGCTCGATGCGGTCGACGAAGGGCAGCAGCTCACGCAGGTGCTGCAGGTCGGTGCAGTAGGCGAACACCTCTTCGCGTGGTTTGGCGATGGTGACACTGCGCTGGATGGCGGTGGGATTGCGCCAGCCCCAGCGCTCGGCCAGGGCCTGCTCGAAGGGCGAGGGTTGCAGCGCGGCCTTGAGTTCGCAGCGCTGGCGTACCCCGCGGCTGAGCGCCATGGCGCCCAGGGCCATCTTCACGCAGCCGGTCAGGCCGCCGCGGCGCAGACCGCCGAGGATGAGCAGGCCGCCGCCCAGCAGGGAGATGACGCGCTCGCTGCCCTGGACGTTGGGTACCTGTCGCGTCGAATGCGCATGGCGCGTGGCGGCGAGGGGTTGGGATAGGTCGTTCATCAGGTCTCCTCCTATGGCGGGTGCTTAGGAGGGTGACCCCGGTTAAACGGGCGTTGTTCCTGTGGAGAAAATCGGTCCGATGGAAGCGTTTCGCTGCGATCAGGCCGGCATCTCGCCGAGAACCTCGCGGTAAAGCCCTTCCAGCCGGATGCGCAGTTCGTCGTCCAGTTGCTCATCGGCCAGGCGCTGCTGGAAGACGTCCAGCGGGCTGAGTTCTTCCAGCGTCTCGCGCTGGGTGCCTTGCAGGGTAGGCGCCGCCACGCTGCGCGCCCGGCGCACCCGCAGTACTTCCAGCGGCAATTCGGCGACCAGCGCACTGATGCGCGGTTGCAGATCGGCCAGGTAGTCATCGCCGGCCACCACCACCTCGGCCCATACCGGGCACTCAGCACTGCCGTCGACCGCCGCCTGGGCCAGGGCCGTGCCCAGGGTTTCCAGGTTGCCCTGCACCACCGCCAGCGGTTGGAAACAGGGCACCGCCAGGGTCGTCACCCGCTCCAGGCCCTTATCGAACTCCACCAGCAGGACCTCCTTGGCGCGCTCCTCGTCGAAACTCAGGCACAGCGGCGAGCCGCTATAGCGCACGTGCTCCAGGCCGCCGACCCTCTGGGGTCGGTGGATATGGCCGAGGGCGATGTAGTCCGCCGGCGGGAAGGCACTGGTGGGAAAGGCATCGAGACTGCCGACGTAGATCTCCCGCACCGACTCGCTGGCGCTGGCACCCACGGTGGTCAGGTGCCCGGTGGCGATGATCGGCAGGCCGCCACCCAGCTCGGCGCGCCGCGCCTCGGCCAGGCCGTGCAGTTCGGCGTAATGGCCCTGGATGGCCTGTTGCAGCGCCTGGCGCTTCTCATCGGCGCTCTGCCCCGCCTGGCTCTGCACCACGTCACGCGGGCGGACGAAGGGAATGCCGCAGAGCAGCGCGCCGATCTCGCCGTCACGCCGGCGCAGTTCCAGCAGCTGATCCGCCGGCGTCGCGCTGACACAGGGGATGACCCGGGTATCCAGGCAGGCCAGCAACTCGCGGGATTCCGCCAGGACCGCTGCGGAATCATGGTTGCCCCCCAGCACCACCAGGCTGGCGCCCGTGCCGCGCAGGGCGACGATGAAGCCGTTGTACAGCTCGCGGGCATAGCTCGGCGGGGTCGCGGTATCGAAGATGTCCCCCGCCACCAGCACCACGTCCACCTGCTGTTCCTCCACCTGGGCGACCAGCCAGGCCAGAAAGGCACGATGCTCGGCCTCGCGGGTACGCCCGAGGAAGTGCTGCCCCAGATGCCAGTCGGAGGTGTGCAGCAGCCGCAGACCGGCGCGGGCGACCGGCTTGCGGGCACGCTTGGCGGTGGGCTTTTCGGTCGGGGCGGCGGGGGGCAGATCGAACAGCGAGAGGTTTTCCATGGGCCTGGGGTCGAAGCGGCGAAGAGGCGCAGTATCCCCTCCCCGGGCGCTGGAGGGAAACCGCGCCGCGCCCTGATCGGACCGGCGTGCTCAGTAACGGGCGTCGAGTCGCTGTCCGGAAACAGCATCGAACAGGTGCAGGTGTTCCTCCGGCGCCCAGAGGTGTAGCAGGCTACCCGGCCCTGGGCGCTGTTGGTGGGGCAGCCGCACCACCAGTGGTTGCTCGCCCCAGCGGCCATGGGCCAGGTTGTCGGCGCCGAGGATTTCCAGGGTCTGGACCACCAGGGGCAGGCCCTGCTCCAGACTGCCAACCGGTTGCAGATGCTCAGGGCGAATGCCCAGGCTGACCGAGCGCCCGGCCAGGTGGCGATAGCCCCTGCCCAGGGGTAGCGCCAGGCCACCCACCAGTTCGCAGTGACTGCCAGTGGCGTCGACCTGGCCCTCCAGCAGGTTCATTGCCGGACTGCCGATGAAGCTGGCGACGAAGCGGCTCGCCGGGCGCTCGTAGACTTGCACCGGGGTGCCGAGCTGCTCGACCACCCCACCCTGCATGACCACCACGCGCTGGGCCAGGGTCATGGCCTCCACCTGGTCGTGGGTGACATAGAGGCTGGTGGTCTTGAGCCGCTGGTGCAGTTGCTGCAGCTCCAGGCGCATCTGCACGCGCAGCTTGGCATCCAGGTTGGACAGCGGCTCGTCGAACAGGAACACCGCCGGATCGCGCACCATGGCGCGGCCCATGGCCACCCGCTGGCGCTGGCCGCCGGACAGTTCCCGTGGCCGGCGCTCCAACAGGCCGTCGAGTTCCAGGATGCGCGCCGCCTCCTTGACCCGGGTGGCGATCTCGGCCCGGCCGAGGCCGGCGATCTTCAGCCCCCAGGCCAGGTTCTCGGCCACGCTCATGTGCGGATAGAGCGCATAGTTCTGGAACACCATGGCGATGCCGCGCGCCTTGGGCTCCAGCGCGGTCACGTCGCGGCCGCCGATATGGATGCTGCCGGCGCTCACCGGCTCCAAGCCGGCAACCAACCGCAGCAGGGTGGACTTGCCGCAGCCGGAAGGCCCTACCAGCACGATGAATTCGCCATCGCCGACCTGCAGGTCGAGGGGCTGGATCACCTGGGTCTTGCCACCGTTCCAGCTCTTGGCAACGGCCTTCAGTTCGAGTTCTGCCATGGTTACTTTTCGCTATCCACCAGACCGCGCACGAAGGCGCGTTGCATGACCAGCACCACCGCCACTGGCGGAATCAGGGTGAGCAGCATGGCCGCCATCACCTGGTTCCACTGCGGCGCCCGCTCGCCGAGCGAGAGCATGCCGCGGATGCCCGCCACGGCAGTGCCGAGGTCGGGGTTGCTGACGATCAGGAGCGGCCAGAGATACTGGTTCCAGCCGTAGATGAAGGTGATGACGAACAGCGCCGCGATATTGGTCCGCGACAGCGGCAGCACGATGTCGCGAAAGAAGCGCAGAGGCGAGGCGCCATCGATGCGCGCGGCTTCCAGCAATTCGTCGGGCAGGGTCAGGAAGAACTGGCGGAACAGGAAGGTGGCGGTGGCCGAGGCCATCAGCGGCAGGGTCAGGCCGGCGTAGCTGTCCATCATCCCCAGTTGGCCGATGGTATCGACGGTGGGAAAGATGCGCACCTCCACCGGCAACATCAGGGTGATGAAGATCAGCCAGAAGGCCAGGGTGCGCAGCGGAAAGCGAAACCAGACGATGGCGAAGGCCGAGAGGATGGACACCGAGAGCTTGCCCAGGGTGATGCCCAGCGCCATGAGGAAGCTGTTGAGCAGCAGCCGCCAGAAGGGGGCGGTGTTGTTGCCCACGCCCTGGGTCCATATCAGGCTCAGGTTGTCCCAGAGGTGGCGACCCGGCACCAGGGTCATGGGCGCGGCGAACACCGCCCGGTCATCGAGGGTGGCGGCGACGACCGCCACATAGAGCGGAAACAGGATGACGCCGATGCCCAGGATCAGCATCAGGTGGCTGAACAGCGTCAGCGCGCGGCGATTTTCGATCATTGGTAGCGCACCCGGCGTTCGACGTAGCGGAATTGCACCACCGTGAGCCCTATCACCAGCAGCATCAGCACCACCGACTGGGCGGCGGAAGCCGACAGGTCGAGGCCGGTATAGCCCTCGCGGTAGATCTTGTAGATCAGGGTGGTGGTGGCCTGCACCGGCCCGCCGCCGGTGGCCGCATCGATCACCGGGAAGGTGTCGAAGAAGGCGTAGATCAGGTTGACCACCAGCAGGAAGAAGCTCACCGGGGCGATCAGTGGCAGGGAGATCTGCAGGAACCGCCGCACCGGCCCGGCGCCGTCGATGGCGGCCGCCTCCATCAGCGAGCGCGGGATGGACTGCAGCGCGGCGAAGAAGAACAGGAAGTTGTAGCTGATCTGCTTCCACACCGAGGCGAGCACCACCAGGAACATGGCCTGGCCGGGATTCTGGGCCTGATTCCAGGCATAGCCGTAATGCTCCAAGGCCACGGTGATCAAGCCGAGCCCGGGATTGAACAGGAACATCCACAGCACCGCGGCCACGGCCGGGGCCACCGCATAGGGCAGCAACAGCAGGGTCTGGTAGATCCGGCTGCCGCGCGCCACCAGGTCGACTAGAGCGGCGAAGACCAGCGACACCAACAGGCCGCAGCCGGCCACCAGGGCGCTGAAGGTCAGGGTGGTCCAGAAAGAGGCCAGGTACAGGGGGTCGTGGAATAGCTGCTGGAAATTGTCCAGGCCGACGAACTGGCTGTTCAGCCCGAACGGATCGAGGCTCTGCAGCGAATACCAGAGGGTCTTGCCGGCCGGCCAGAGAAAGAACACGGCGGTGATCGCCAGTTGCGGCGCCAGTAGCGCATAGGGCAGCCAACCGGAGGGGAACACCTGACGGGATGCAGACATGGGCGAAGGAGAGCCTGGAGTGAAAGGGACCGTCCCGGCGACGCCCACGCGCTTACGCGGGCGTCGCCGAGGTTCAGCCGAAGCTCATCACTGGGTGGATTTCTCGAAGCGCCGCAGCAGCACATCACCGCGCTGCACGGCGGCATCCAACGCCTGTTGCGCGGTCTGCTTGCCAGTCCAGACGCTTTCCAGTTCCTCGTCGATCACGGTGCGGATCTGCGGCATGTTGCCCAGGCGCAGGCCCTTGGTGAACGGCAGCGGCGGCTTGTTGAGCATCTGGCGGATGGCCACGTCGGCCCCCGGATGCTTGGCATAGAAGCCCTGCTCGCGAGTCAGGTCGTAGGCCGCCGTGGTGATCGGCAGGTAGCCGGTCTTCTGGTGCCATTCGGCGGCGATCTCCGGCTGCGCCAGGAAGGCCATGAACTCGGCCACGCCGCGCTTCACCGCCGGGTCCTGGCCCTTGAACACCCAGAGGCTGGCGCCGCCGATGATGGCGTTCTGCGGCGCGCCCTTGAGGTCGGCGTCATAGGGCATCATGCCCACGCCGAAATCGAACTTGGCGTAGTGGCTGATATTGGCCAGCGAACCGGACGAGGTGGTCAGCAGGCCGCAGTCGCCGTTGTAGAACTTCTCGGTAGGTTCGTCCTTGCGCCCGACGTAGGTGAAGTCACCCTTCTTGCCCATCGCCTGCAGCAGGGCGATGTGCCTCACCTGGGGCGCCTTATTGAATTCCAGCACCGCACCGGTGCCGCCGAAGCCGTTGTCGAGGCTGGCGAACGGCAGGCCATTCCAGGCACTGAAATTCTCCAGCTGGATCCAGCTCTGCCAGCCGCTGGCGTAGCCACACTGCATGCCGGCCGCGCGCAGCTTGGCGCTGTCCTCGGCCAGTTCCTGCCAGGTCTTGGGCGGCGCATCGGGATTCAGGCCGGCCTTCTTGAAGGCATCCTTGTTGTAGTAGAGCACCGGGGTGGAGCTGTTGAACGGCATGGACAGCAGTTGGCCGGTCTTGGCATCGCTGTAGTAGCTGGCGATGGTAGGTACGAAGCGCGCATCGTCCAGTTTCAGGCCGGCATCCTTGAATACCTGGTAGACCGGCTCGATGGCCTTGGAGGCCATCATGGTCGCGGTGCCGACTTCATAGACCTGCAGGATGGCCGGTGGCTGGCCGTTGCGGAAGGCAGCGATACCCGCAGCCAGCGTCTGATCGTAGTTGCCCTTGTACACCGGCTGGACCTGGAACTCCGGGTGCGCCTGGTTGAAGCGCTGGGCCAGGGAGTCGACCTCCTTGCCGAGCTCAGCATCCATGGCATGCCAGAAGGGAATGGGCGTCGCCGCCAGCGCCTGGCCGCCACTCATCAGCCCGAGAACCAACCCCAACGTCATACCGCGAAGCGAAGCCTGCATGTCTGCACCCTTGCTGATCGTCCGATGGCAAGAGGCGCGAAAACGCGCCTCTCATGTTCGCAAGGCAACATGCCAGGGCAAGATGACAGCAAGGCTACAGCGGGCGATTTGCGCCAAGCCTTAAGGAAAGCCCAGCTGTAGAGCTGTTCAGAGTCGAAAGTCTTCGGCGATCAGCGACGCCAGATGAGCGCAAGCCGGACTACGCTCGCCAGGCGGCGAAGCCAGCCGCAGTTCGTGCAACGGCAAGGCGGGAAAGCCCTCGTCCGGCAGCAATTCGCGCATCGGCGCCGTCATCCGCGCCCGGTCGATGATGGTCACCGCCTGGCCCAGTTCGACCGCCGCTTCCAGCGCCGAAGAGGCCGCGCTGGTCATCACCGCCTGCCAGCGACGGTTCTGCCGGCTCAGCAGGTCGATGCCCAACTCGCGATAGCTGCAGCCCTCGCCGTGCAGGGCCAGGGGCACGCTGGTGTCCGGGGTGAGCAGCAGGCCGGGGCCGGCGACCCAGACCGGTTGGGTATGGCCGAACACCTGGCCTTCCACCTGGCCCGCGCCGGGTGGCCCCACCAGCAGCGCCAGGTCCAGCAGACCCTGGCCGAGCCAGCGCCGGAGCTGGCCGCTGTTGCCGGTGAGTACCTCCAGGACGATGCCGGGGTGCTCGCCCTGCAGTCGTGGCAGCACTTCCTTGAGCAGCCGGGCGGCGTAGTCCTCGGCCACGCCCAGGCGCACCTCGCCCACCACCGGCTGGCCGCTGAGCCCGGCGAGGATGCGGTCATGGGCCTGCAAAAGCTCAGCGGTTTCCAGCAAGACCCGGCGTCCGAGCGGGGTCAGGGTCACCGCTTGGTTGTCACGCTCGAACAGCCGCCCACCGGTCTGCTCTTCCAGCCGGCGGATCTGGCTGCTCACCGCCGAGGGGCTGCGATTGAGCTGCAACGAGGCCGCACGAAATTGCCCCAGCCGGACGATGGTGTGGAAGGTGCGCAGGACGTCGATATCGAGGGGTGCGGGCATGATGCGTTTTTATCGAACCATAGCTACAGATAATGTCGTTTGAGTGTATTACCACCCTGCGCCAGGCTCAAGGCATCCCCTCACCGGAGTCTGGTCATGCCTGCCATCCTGTCTTCCGCGTTGTTGCGTCAGTTCGCCCTGGTGTTGTGCTGGAGTGCCGGCTTCGTCGGCTATCGCTACGCCGCGGACCAGGCCCCCACCCTGTTGGTCACGCTCTGGCGCTTCGCCCTGGCCGCCCTGCTGCTGTTGCCCTTCGCCTGGGCTGAATTGCGGCGGCTGCCGCTGCGGAGCATCGCCCAGCAGGCGGCCATCGGTGCCCTCGCCTTCGCCGGCTGCATCGCCCCCTCTGCCAAGGCCATCGAACTGGGCGTCTCGCCGGGGCTGGCCGCGCTGCTCTCCGATCTGTCGCCGCTGCTGGTGGCCCTGGGTTGCTGCCTCTTGCCCGGACAACGTACCAGCGGGCGCCAGTGGCTCGGGCTGGGCCTGGGGCTGACCGGGGTGCTGCTCGCCACCGGCGCGGGACTGAGCCTGGGCGTCGCGCCCGGCTGGGCCTATGCCCTGCCCCTGAGTGGCGCCCTGGCACTGGCCCTGGCGACCCTGGTGCAGAGTCGCCTACCGCCCAGCAACCTGGCGCTGCCGACACTGTTGTTCATCCAGCTCGCGGCCAGCAGCTTGGTGATGACCGTAGCCGCCGGTCTGGAAGGCCCGTTGCGCCCGCCCTTGACCCCCGGTTTCGCCCTGGCGGTGCTCTGGCTGCTGATCCCGACGCTGCTCGGCTACGGCCTCTACTGGCTGTGCCTGCGCCAAGGCAGCCCCCAGGCGGTGAGCGGTGCCCTCTATCTGAGCCCGCCGGTGGCGCTGCTGTGGGCCTGGGCCTGCTTCGCCGAACCCCTGGCAGGAGGCATGTTGCTCGGCTTGCTGTTCGCCCTGGCTGGATTGTTGTGCCTGAATGCGGCGGAGCGCGATGCTGATCGAGGCCAGGCGGTGCCGGCCAGTTGCGGGCAGCAGCCGTGATCAGGAGGGCTTGGCGTGAGAACCATACGGAAAAGGTGATGAAAGACTAACCGCCTACCCGGCGGGCCACCCTCCGCCGCTGCCTGCCACCTTGCGCAAACTACGGGATATCCGCACAATCGATTCATGCGAACCGTCATCGAAACCCCTACTTTTCAAAAGCAGGCCGACAAGGTGTGGTCCGATGCGGAACGCCTGGCGTTTATCGATTGGATCGCTGCGAACCCACTCGCAGGTGACGTCATCCCCGGTGCGGAAGGCGCTCGCAAGGTTCGCTGGACACGTGCTGGTACAGGTAAGTCGGGTGGCGTGAGGGTGATCTATTTCAACCTCACGGAAGACGAGGTGATTCTGCTGATCACGCTCTATGCCAAGGCGGACCAGGCAACTATCAGCCCGTCCGAAATCAGCAAGGTGAAATAACATGCGCGACATTGATCTGGAAAACGTTGCCCAGGCTATCGAGGCGGATGCAGGCGAAGCGCTACCCGATATTCGTCAAGCTTTGCAGGAAGCCAAGGCAGGTCTCGTAGGGCGTGTCACCACTGCCGAACAAATTCTCGTCCGGCAAGCCCGTGAGCGCTCTGGCTTGACCCAGGCCCTTTTCGCAGAGCGGATCGCCACCCCTGTGGCAACGCTACGCGATTGGGAGCAGGGTCGGTTCGCTCCACCTGGCGGCGTGCTCTGCCTGATGCGCTTGATAGCGAAGCATCCTGAGCTGGCCAATGAACTGGCAACGAATTGAAGTCAAGCCTAGTGAGGCTATCGAAACCTGCCTCTGCGACGCTGCCGAGTACCTACAAGATGAAGGGGCTATTCGCCTGTACATCGAAGCCGCCTAGGAAAAGCCGTCGGAAAATGCTGCCTACACGGCAGTGAAGGCGCCGGATATCTGCTGCCCATGGTTGATGAATTTCTAAGCTGCCTATACGGCCGTGAATCTCATCACCGATCGGCCCGCCGTGCTCGATGATTTCTAAGCTGCCTACACGGCAGTGAACTAGAGTATTTCCCGCCTAAGTTCTTACTGCAATACGCTTTCGCTCCATTTCCCCCTCTCCAACCCTATTTTCTGTAGTTTCCCAAGCCATTGATTTTGCTGGTCTCTTCGTGACCGCTAATAAAAAGGGTCGGCGACTTTGCCTGGCAAATCGAGCGGTACCGGTACGATTGATGCCGTGGCGGCAGAAGTCCTAGCGGCCGAGCAAGGAAGCCATCCCGGTTCCGGGTTGATGGGGTACTGAAAAGCGAATCACCTCCCTGACCAAAGGCACCCGCCCCGCAAATGGTAGACAGCCATCAGTACTTCAACCGCCGCTCCTTGGACGGCGGATAGCCGAAGTAAGCCGAATACCTCTTGCTGAAGTGGGTGACCGAGGTGAAGCCGCAGGCCACCGCCACTTCCAGTACCGACAGGGTGGAGTGCTGCAGCAGGCGGCGCCCTTCGGTGATGCGCAGTTCCAGGTAGTAGCGCATGGGCGCGGTGTCAAGTTGCTCGCGGAACAGTCGCTCGACCTGCCGTCGCGAACGGCCGGCGTAGTCGCAGAGTTGCTCGATGGTCAGGGGCTCTTCGATGTTGGCTTCCATCAGGGACACCACCTCGCGCAGCGGTGGAGTCATCTGCACCTTGAGCGTCGGGTTGACCTGGCGAAAGCGCGATTCCTCGAAGGCCAGGATGTTGACCAAGCCATCGGCGAGGGCGCTGCCGCACTGGGTGCCGATCCATTCGAGGAACAGGTGGAAGGCGCCGCTGGGGCTGGCAGCGGTCAAGCGGTCGCGATCGAGCACATGGCTTTCCGCCGAGGTCTTGCAACCGCGCACCCGCTCGCTGAAGGCGCTGCGCTGCTCGGGATGGATGGCGCAGCGATAGCCGTCCAGCACTCCGGCCTGGCCCAGTTGCCAGGCGCCGTTCCACAGCCCGCAGAGGGACACCTGCTGCTTGGCCGCGCGTACCAGCAGCGCCTTGAGGCGGGGCTCCAGCTCCAGCGGGGTGCGCAGGCCGCCGCAGACCACCAGCAGGTCGAAGCGTGCACCCTCCACAGCGCGGTAGTCGCCATCCGGACGGATGACGATGCCCAGGTCGCTCATCACCTCGGCTCCGGTCGGACTGTAGGTGCGGGTGGCGAAGGTGCCGGCGGAGAGCAGATTGGCGGTGACCAGGGTATCCAGCGCCTGGGTGAAGGACGGCAGGGAAAAGTGGTCGAGCAGGATGAAACCGACCAGCCGGGAAAACTCCGGGCGCGGCCGCGTCGACTGCAACTGGAGGTAATTCTTGCCCTGGATACCGCTGCCGAAGGTTCTCGAATCGATCACGTTACGCTGCCCTATACGACCCTGGGTCCATGCTAGCCGAAGCGGAGCCTGGCACTGATCACGCTGCGACAGCGCCGCACCGACGACCGCCATCCCACCGCTGCCCTTAGCCTGCTAAGCTTCGCCGCTTTTTTGCCGCCTGCCCGTGCAGGCGGCCATTCGCGCCGAGCGAATCGCCCCGACTACCGAGAGTGGCCGCCAGAGCCAGCGTCCGGACCCCGTTCAACTGCCAGCTGGAAATTCCATGTCCACCCCCTCCCCGAGCCTGCAGCGCCGGCTCAAGCCCCGTCACCTCAACATGATCGCCATCGGCGGCTCCATCGGCACCGGGCTGTTCGTCGCCTCCGGCGCCACCGTGGCCACGGCCGGTCCGGGCGGTGCCCTGGCGGCCTATGCCCTGATCGGCCTGATGGTCTACTTCCTGATGACCAGCCTGGGCGAGATGGCCGCCTACCAGCCGGTGTCGGGCTCCTTCTCCATCTATGGCAGCCGTTTCGTCGAAGACGGCTTCGGCTTCGCCCTCGGCTGGAACTACTGGTACAACTGGGCGGTGACCATCGCCGCCGAACTGGTGGCCGCGCAACTGGTGATGGGCTTCTGGTTTCCCGAGGTGCCAGGGCTGATCTGGAGCGCGCTGTTCCTCGGCCTGATGTTCCTGCTCAACGCCGTCTCGGTGCGCGGCTTCGGCGAGAGCGAATTCTGGTTCGCCGCGATCAAGGTGGCCACCGTGGTGGTCTTCATCGGCCTGGGCCTGGCCGCCATCCTCGGCATCTTCAGCGGCATAGAGCCGCCGGGGCTGGCCATCTTCACCCAGGGCGAGGCGCCCTTCGTCGGCGGCCTGCAGGCCATGGTCGGGGTGGCCATGATCGCCGGCTTCTCCTTCCAGGGCACCGAATTGATCGGTATCGCCGCGGGCGAATCGGAGAATCCGCGCAAGAACGTGCCCATCGCCATCCGCCAGGTGTTCTGGCGCATCCTGATGTTCTATGTGCTGGCGATCTTCGTCATCGGCATGCTGATCCCCTACACCGATCCGCGCCTGTTACAGAACGATGCCACCGACGTCTCCGTCTCGCCCTTCACCCTGCTGTTCGAGCGCGCCGGCCTGGCCTTCGCCGCCAGCCTGATGAACGCGGTGATCCTCTCGGCGGTACTCTCCGCGGGTACTTCGGGCATGTACGCCTCGACGCGGATGCTGCACAGCCTGGCCGAACAGGGCAAGGCGCCGCAGCTGTTCGCCCGAGTCGCCCGCAACGGCGTGCCGCGCAACGCCCTGCTGGCCACCACGGCGGTGGGCGCCCTGTGCTTCTTCACCTCGCTGGTGGGCGACAAGGCTCTCTACGGCTGGCTGCTCAATACCTCGGGCATGTGCGGCTTCATCGCCTGGCTGGGTATCGCCGTGTCCCACTATCGCTTCCGTAAAGGCTACCTGGCCCAGGGCCGTCGCCTGGAAGACCTGCCCTACCGCGCCCGACTGTTCCCCTTCGGCCCGCTGCTAGCCTTCGCCCTCTGCCTGGTGATTACCTTGGGGCAGAACTACGCCGCCCTGTTCGGCCCCCAGGGCGTCGACTGGCTGGGCCTGGCCGCCACCTATATCAGCCTGCCGCTGTTTCTCGCCGTCTGGCTGGGCTATAGATTCAAGCACGGCAGCCGGCTGGTGAAGCTGCAGGAGATGGACGTCAGGCCGAGCGGGGATTGATCGATCCCGGCAGACACCCTCCGGGCGGGCTACGCCCGGAGGCTCTCGTGCTAGCATTTCAGGCTTTCCGGCCGATCCGCTCAGCGCTGCCATGGGCAACACCCTCGCCTCCCGCCTGATTCCCGACATCCTCACCTACATCGCCTCCCATCAATTGGCGGTGGGTACGCGACTGCCCGAGCGGGCCCTGGCCGAACGGCTGCGGGTGTCGCGCTCGCCGGTGCGCAGCGCCCTGCAGCAGATGGCCGACCAGACCCTGCTCATGCGCCATCCCGAAGGCGGTTTCGCCGTCGCCGCCGGGGCCCTGGCCGCCACGCCTCCGGCACGCGAGGAGGTCTCCGCCAGCGAACGCCTGTACCTGGCCATCGCCCGCGACCGCATCGAGGGCGAGTTGCCGCTGAAGGTCTCGGAAAACGAGCTGCTCCGCCGCTACCCGATCACCCGTGGCCAACTGACCGATATCCTCCGGCGTATCGTCCAGGAGGGCTGGGCCGAGCGCCTGCCGGGCTATGGCTGGAGTTTCGTCGAGGGCCTCACCTCCCCTGCCGCCTACGCCCAGAGCTATCGCTTCCGTCTGCTGATCGAGCCGGCCGGCATCCGCGAAGCCGACTTCATCCTGGATGCCGAAGCACTGCGCCGCTGCCGCGACGAGCAAGAGCTACTGGCCAGCGGGCAGGTGTTCGAGGCCTCGCCCGCGGAGATCTTCGACGCAAACACCCGCCTGCACGAGACCATCGCCCGCTGCTCGGGCAATGCCTTCATCCTCGACGCCCTGCGCCGGCTCAATCGCCTGCGCCGGCTGATCGAATACCAGAAGTCGGTGGATCGGCAGCAAGCCCAGCGTCGCTGCCAGGAGCACCTGCAGCTCATCGACCTGCTGCTGGAGAACCGCCGCGAAGAGGCGGCGCTCTTCATGATCCGCCATCTAAGCAATGCCGCCGAGGAAAAGCAGGAGCCGGCCGCGCCCTGAAGCTGCGGCGTCAGGGGCCTGCCCGTCGCCGCGCCTGGGCGTTAGACTGGCGGACTTTTCCCGTTATCCGAGTCCGCCATGCCGATCCGTCACGCCATCGTCCATCTGATCGACAAGAAGCCCGACGGCCAGCCCGCGACCCTGCACGCGCGGGACGCCGCCCTTACCGACTCCCAGGCCATCGAAAACCTGCTGGCCGATCTCAACGACAGCTACAACGCCAAGCCCAACAAGGCCTGGGGCCTGTTCCACGAGGAATCCGGCGCCTATCCCTTCAGCGGCTGGCTCAGCGCCTACCTGGAAGGCGAGCAGGATTTCGTCGCCTTTAGCCGCCAGGCGGTGGAACACCTCAAGGGCCTGATGGAGAGCAGCAACCTCTCCACCGGCGGCCACGTGCTGTTCGCCCAGTACCAGCAGGGCATGACCGACTACCTGACCATCGCCTTGCTGCACCACAGCGAAGGGGTGACCGTCACCGAAAGCCTGGACGTGGCCCCGGCCAAGCACCTGGACCTGGGCCAGCTGCACCTGGCGGCGCGCATCAATCTCTCGGAATGGCGCAACAACAAGCAGTCGCGCCAGTACATTTCCTTCATCCGCGGCAAGGGCGGCAAGAAGGTCTCGGACTACTTCCGCGACTTCATCGGCTGCCAGGAAGGCGTCGACGCCAAGGGCGAGACCCGCACCCTGCTCAAGGCCTTCAGCGACTACGTGGAAAGCGAGGATCTGCCCGAGGAAGCCGCCAAGGAAAAGACCGACACCCTGGTGGACTACGCCAGCAGCCAGGCCAAGCGCGGCGAGCCCATGGCGCTGGATGCCCTCTCCGAGCTGATGGACGACCAGGCTCCGCGCGCCTTCTACGATTACATCCGCAACAAGGACTACGGCCTGGCGCCGGAAATCCCGGCGGACAAGCGCACCCTCAACCAATTCCGCCGCTTCACCGGGCGCGCCGAGGGGCTGTCGATCAGCTTCGAGGCGCACCTCCTGGGTTCGCGCATCGAGTACGACGAAGGCCAGGACGTGCTGATCATTCGCGAGGTGCCCAGCCAGCTCAAGGACCAGCTCAAGCGGCGCAAGGACTGACTTGAACGCGGCGGTGAGCGCCATCGCCGCGGGTGACCGCCTGGCCCCTGGACACCCGGGGTTGCAAACGAAGTCACCGATCGGGCGCCCCCGGCTGGACAGGCGCCGGCCAAAGGGGGCACAAGATGTCCCTTCTTTTCTTCTTCTGCCGAAAAAGTCGAAACCATGAGCCAGTACCCCTTCGAACGCCGCATCGTCATCACCCTGCAATCGAACAACGAGCTGACGCTCGACGCCGCCCTCGACCAGGCGGTGTCCCGTATCAAGCAGGGTGAGACGCACGGCGGCGACGAAGGCTTGGCCACCGCCTACAGCTTCCACGTGGACACCGTCGCCGAAGGCCCGTCCGGCCCGGTGGATCTGGCCGAATACCTCGGCCGCCCGGCCACCAAGGCCGAGCAGGCCGTGGTGGACAGTGGCGTCATTCCGCGCTTCCGCCTGGGCCAGGAAGTGGCCGTGCAACTGGGCAACGGTGCCCTCAAGCCCAGCAGCATCCAGGAAGTACGCCTGTTCCCCCAGGTGGAAGGCCCCTGCTGGCTGTATCTGGTGGAAGAGCGCGTGCACCGGGATTACCTGCCGGCGAAAAAGCTCAAGGCGATCTGAGTAGTGCGTGGTTGGGTTGTTGGGCTTCGCTGACGCTCAACCCAACCTACGCTTCGGAGCTTCCGTAGGTTGGGTTGAGACGGTCTCATCGTCGAAGCCCAACAAAAGGACGCGCTGCCTGCGTTGGGCTTCGCTGGCGCTCAACCCAACCTACGCTTCGGAGCTTCCGTAGATACCATCTCTCCCACCAATCACAACAGGTCTTCTAAAGGGCCTGTCGTGGTTGATATGGTCGCTGCGTCTTGAGCACGCCATAGGCGATCTGCAGCAGCTTACGCATGGCCGCGCCTAGGGCACTCATCCGGGGTTTACCG
>NZ_SULM01000027.1 GCF_005250615.1 Pseudomonas rhizoryzae
ACCTCGGCCATGGTCTTGGGCGCTGGCTTACTGGCCAAATGCTTCGCGGTCGTGGTAGGCACCGTACTGGGCTGGATCGGCGCGGTGGTCGGCGATGCGATCCGCAAGTTCGCTCATCCTGATGCTGTCTTTACCAGCGGCGGGCTGCTCAGACTGCTGTGGATCAAGATCTTCTGGCGAGTAGGGCCGCAACTGATTGGCCTGGTGGCCGGCGTGATGGTGGGCTGCGCACTGGTGCTGCGCTGAGAGGACTTGGATATGAAAAAGTACCTGGCACTTCTCGCCTCTCTGCTGCTGATCACCGCGTGCTCGGATGAAAACTCCAAGATCCGCGGTGAGTTTATCGCGGGCTGCATGAATGGGGGCTCAAGCAAGGCCGTATGTTCTTGCACATTTGAGAAGCTCGAAACGAAGTACAGCCCAGCAGAACTGCGAGGGATTAATCGTCTAGCCGCGCCGCCTGAATCCTTCCTACGGGAGGCCTTTCAATCAGCGCAAGCGTGCCGTGTGCAGTATAACTAATTAAAATCTGCTATCCCTTAATAAGAAATTAGCCTACGTAGCTTAAGTTCAGACACTCAAAACTTTAATGAGGAACGGCTGCCTTGAGCAGCCGTTCCTCATTAAGACCAAACAGTATTTTAATTTTTCTGTTCGATGCCCTTTAGCATACAAATACTCGAACCTACGCGATCTGCAATTCGGCCCCCTGATAAGAATTTAAGCCACCGCAAAGAATTGCATGAGGTTCCCGCACCTCTACTATCAATGCATCTTCAAACTTCGAAATGGCAGTACACCCCTATCACAATCAGGGTATGCGTCACGCCCAACCATATATAACATTTAGTTAACCTTTCGAGAAAAATAGAAAAATAATTCATCTATTAGGTCTTTACATCGAGCAATCACAGAATAAAAATGAAACCCGCCATCACGTCAAAACTGTTTCATTCAACCTGAAAATCAATTTTCCGGAGAATACAGAATGGCTAGCGAAAACCGCGAGACGAGAAGTAATAGCCCTTATTCCGCAACATCGGTTAATCGAGCATTAAACTTCAATCGCGACTACTTTCGCCTTAGAGATTACTACGAGACTTGGTCATCTGACTACGACAATGACGTCTCAGAGGAAAACTACTGCGGCCCGAAAATTATCAGCAATCTCCTTACAGCGCTGCTAGGAAATGCACAGATCGCCAGCCGAAAATTTCATAATCCGGTACGCATTATGGATGCCTGCTGCGGGACCGGCTTGGTGGGTAAAGAGTTGAGTAAGCGAGGTTTTAGTATCATAGACGGCTGTGACTTGTCTCCAGCAATGACAGAGCTGGCGCGTAAAACTCAGTCCTACAAAGAACTGTACGGCGGGGTAGACTTAACTGAGCGCAATAACTCGATTGCTGAAAACCAATACGATGCAACGGTATGCTGCGGCGCCTTTATAGAAGGCCACTTACCGATAGATGCCATTCACGAACTTATTCGCATCACAGCCCCTGGCGGAATCCTACTATTTAGTACACGCTGTTCGTTTTATGAGGCGGAAGGCTTTTCCAGCTTACTGGATAGTTTGGTTGCCGAGCAAAAAATGGCACCTCTCCAGTCCCTTATGGAAGCTCCCTATTTAGATGGCGTGCATGCCCACTACCTCGCTTTCGCAGTCATTAAATAGAGTGCTTAAGTATGCATACCCTAGATAGCATCTCACTCAGCTTGCTTGACACTACAGACACCTCGCAAGAAGTACAGCGTCTACGAGAAGCCTGTATAGAAGACGGATTTTTTTATCTAAGTGACCATGGCATTAGCCCATATATAATTGACGAGGCGTTTTCAGCAACACAAATTTTTTTTGCACTACCTATAGAGATCAAGCAGAAATTCTCTCAAGATCATCAAAAAGTTAGTCCCAAAACTTGCCGAGGCTATGTCAATATATTTGGTGAAACGCTGCACGCCCCAACTGGACCGGACTGTAAGCAGCACTTTGATATGGGTAGGGAAGCTCCGCTTTGTGAGAAACCTTTCACTGGACCAAACCTCCTACCCGACGAGCAAACAGCCCCTGGTTTTGCCAACTCGATGCTAGCCTTACAGAAACAGGTCATGCATCAGGTGGTACCGAGATTACTCCGTGCACTCGCGCTGGCTATGGGGCTAGATAGAAATTTTTTCGATCCCTTTTTTTCTGACCCCGTATTGATCCAGCGTGCTCTATATTACCCACCCCATTGCAGTGGGGCCGGAAAACACACAGACAACGGTATATTCACCCTCTTATTTCAGAGCGCCGCTGACGCGTGCGCACTCAGTGCATTTTCTAAAGGGCGCTGGATTGACGTACCACCTCGTGGAAACGACATAGTGGTTAATCTAGGCGATATGTTAATGAAGTGGAGCAATGGTCTGTTTATCAGCACACCGCACCAAGTGTTGCATCGTGGTGAAAGCGGTAGAGTCTCGCTCCCTTTTTTTGTTTACCCCAACATCGACGCAAATTTTGTTCCTATGGGTACTGAGCAAACGGTGTCGTGTCAGCAAGTAATGCTCGATAACTTCAACTCAATCTGGGTAACCCGCCAAGGCGCTGGCAGAGCACGCGAGCTCGTTTGAACTCACCATTGGGATCGAGAGGAATCGATATGCAATCTGCTAAGCCTAAAATTGGTTTCGTAGGTACCGGTAATATGGGCCGCCCTCTGATAGAACGTCTATTAAAAGCAGGTTACGAGGTTCAGGCTCATGACATTAATCCCGAACATGCTAGCTCGGTGGTTGTGTTAGGAGCGTCATGGAAGGACACCCCTGCCCTTTGCGCAAGCACATGTCAGATAGTGGTGACATGTCTACCGCTTCCTCACCATGTGCTAGAAAATATGACTGGTGATAATGGTGCTTTGTCAGGAATGTCGGAGGGGTCCGTTTGGATCGATACGTCCACTACCGACTATCACAACACCCTACATATCGCCAAACTGGCCAAGCAGAAGAATATCTTCAGCTTGGAAGCCCCAGTAAGCAACCTATCGCACATGGGCGTCGATTTCGCAAATGTTTGCTTCTACATCGGTGGTGATGAGCCTGGCTACCGGCTGAGTCAAACCATGCTCGAAACCATGGGTCGCAAGTCTTTCTATGTAGGAAAAATAGGTTACGGTCAGTCGGTAAAACTTCTGACCAATCTTCTATTCTATGCAGCTACCGCAGTATGGGCTGAATTACTAGTGATGGCCAAAGCGAACGACATCCCGCTGCACTGGCTTTGGGATTTCGTAAAAACCTCACGAGGCAATTGCTTTGTTAGCAGCCAACTAACCCCATTCATGCTTGACGGCAGCTACGATCATTCTTGTACGCTAGAGATCACTGTTAAAGATATGAGTCTAACCGTGGCCTTAGCTGATGAACTAGGGGTAGAAATTCCGCTGGGGCGCATTATTGCCCAGCGCTACAACCAAGCAGGACTATTATTTGACAGCCAAGAAAATCACGTAAAGGTAGCCGCTTTAAGTGAAAGAGAAAACAATATTAGATTAAACATCCCCGGCTTTTACGCGCCGTCTCCCTATGGTGCTAACCGCGCCTATCGCCATAGCGGCGATTTAGTTGAAGACGCTATGGGACGTATCACGCCGAAACTGGCACCAAAATTCCAGTCAAACTCCACACTTACAGACAGCAGCAAAATTAAGCTCGCATCACACTTGGTAGAGTTTTTAGCCTGTATCAACAAAACGATTCTTGTGGAAGCTTGGCAAATTGGCAGAGCAATGGGGCTTTCGGACTCGCTCATAGAGCAAGTTGTAAACTGGAGCTGTGGGCCCAGTTGGATCGCGGAGAATTTAAATATTTATGAACCTTGCTTCGACAGCATCGCGGTGATTGAAAAACTCCAGCAAAAATTACATTTGCCCGTTATAGAAAAAATCTTCCAACAGTCGCTCCTTAGCAATCCGTCGCCTACGTACCCGATTGGCAATCGCATACGAGATGGAGTGGCCGCACCATGAAGATCTCCTCGATTAAGGTCTATCAGCTGGATGTACCGCTCAAAAGCAAATACAGCCTCAGCGGCGGACGACTTCACTATGAGACACTCGATACCACGATAGTACTTATAACTACCGACAACGGACTAGTCGGTGTTGGCGAGAGTTGTCCTTGGGGCGCCACCTATCTACCAGCCTACGCTAAAGGTGTTCGGGCGGGCATCGAAGAATTAGCGCCACACCTGATCGGTGAAAATCCGTTGCACCTTGATCAAATTAATGCACTTATGGATGTGATGCTACCGGGCCATCCCTATGTAAAAACCGCCATTGACATAGCATGCTGGGACATTCTTGGGAAGCACTGTCAACTTCCGGTTTACGCCTTACTTGGAGGACAGCTTCAGCCGTCAATAGCTCTGCAAAGCAGCATTCCCACAGATGATACAGAGCAGATGTCTTCCTATCTGGCATTAGCGCGTAGCGAGGGCTACAGAACTCACTCCTGCAAGGTCGGTATCGGGGTGGAAGAAGATACGGCTCAGATCAAGCATTTGCTTGAACACCGCTTAGCAGGCGAGGTTATTACCTTTGATGTTAATCGTGCCTGGACTGTTGCTGAGGCCGTTGCTGTGATGAACAGCGTCCAAGACCCAACGGTGTGCTTTGAGCAACCCTGCGAATCGCTGGAACAGTGCGAAGCAGTGCGTATGTTGACACGCAATCCGATCATACTGGACGAATCTATTGTAACCCTGGGTGACCTGGTACAAAGCCAGCGTCAAAACATCGCTCAGCTAATTGGATTGAAGATTAGCCGCGTCGGTGGCTTGACGAAAGCCCGGCGACTTCGTGATTACTGTATCTACCACGGCATCCGGATGAATATCGAAGATGTCGGCGGAACGCAGGTCAGCGATAGCGCAGTGATGCACCTTGCAATTTCAACCCCTAGCCGACTGCACCGCGCCAGTTGGAATTGCTGCAGACATCACGAGGTTCAATTGGCTGAGGTAGATTTCGAAATAACTCAAGGCCGTGCTTATTTACATGAGCGTCCTGGCCTGGGCCTAACACTTGACCCACAACATTTTGAGCACCCTGTCGCCCAATATGGATAATTCTCACTGCTTCTTAAACTAATCCATGGAGGTTCCATGACCAGCGCCACTGCACCGGCGAACCTGGCTCACGGGTTTGACATTGATCCTTTCGCCTCATTTACATTGCCCAAAAAACATTACGTTGACGGTGAGTTGTTCGACTGCGAAATGGAGGCGATTTTTGCCAAAACATGGCAGTATGTATGCCACATTTCAGCATTGCCTAAAGCGGGAGACTATCGTGTACGCGATCTTGGTCGCCAAAGCGCGCTAATAGTCCGTGGTAAAGACGGTACCCTACAGGCCTTTCATAATGTTTGCCAACATCGTGCGCATCGATTAGTCGAAGGCTCAGGGCGTGTCCCTGGTTTGCTAACCTGTCCCTATCATGCGTGGGCATACGACACCCACGGACAGTTAATCAGCGCGCGCAAATCCGAGCATCTCAAAGACTTTAAGGCAGACCTGATTAAACTCCAACCAGTGCGCCTTGATGTGTTTTGCGGCTTTGTCTTTATCAATTTCGACCCGAACGCGCAGCCCATGCAGATTTTACTGCCGGGCCTCGAATCATCAATTAGAACTTTTTCACCCACACCAGAGAGGCTTTTTCACGCCTATTCCAAAGAGTATGACGTAAACTCAAACTGGAAAGTCTCCGTAGAAAATTATTCGGAGTGCTACCACTGCCCAACGTGTCACCCTACACTTTCGACAGCCACTTTAGACTTGAAAAGTTACCACCTTTCAATACACGACCATTATCACGCTCATGTGAGCAGCGACAGTGGTATCAATCAAGGGTATACGATGAAGGAGAATTCGGCCAGGTCCCGAGAGTTTGGTGCTTGGTACCTCTGGCCAAACTTTTGCCTTGAAGTTTATCCAGGAGGATATATGAACGTACTACACCATCTACCAGTTAGCGTTGAGAAGACCATACAGGTAGTTGAGTGGTTTTGCGTAAGAGATACGCCATCCAAGGAAGAACAAGAAGTCATAGATTTCGTTGCCGTTATTCGCGAAGAAGATATTCCACTATGCGCTAGCGTTCAACGAGGACTTAACAGCAATGGTTATCAGCAAGGCCGGTTTGTTGTCGATCCGGCAATGGGTGCCAATAGTGAACATGCCGTACATGATATCCAGAAAAAAACGATAGTGGCGCTGGAACAGCTATACTCAACTCGTAGGCACTCAGTCTCTGAAAGATAACGTCAGCCACTCCAGAACCTGACGAACAGGCGGGCTTGGATTTTCATTACGCCACTTGTACACGCTTAGCGCTTCAGGGAGATGAACATATTCAGAAAAAGGTCTCACTAGGTCACCGCTAGCGAGCATTCTTTCTGTGGTCCGTCGCCAACCAAGAGCAAAACCCATGCCTTCGACGCAAGCTTGCATCATGACCGGATAACTATCATAGAAGCGCCCCTTAAGTTCCCTAGGCGTAATGTGAAATTCTGCTAACCAGTCCCCCCAGGTGCTCCAGCACTGGGGTATAGCAACGTGATGCAACAAGCTTAAATCTGTTAAATCCTGCAAAGCGATACTGCGACAGTCTAATGAATCCAAGTACCGAGGACTACATACGGGAAAAACATCATCACTTAAGGTAAACATTAATGTGTGATCACCGGATGGCCTGCCAGTGGTTTGGATAGCAACATCAAATTTTTCGACGGTTTCAGTAATAGGCTGGAGGGACGCATTAAGGCGAACCTCCAAATCTGGGTATTTTTCGTGAAGGAGTGAAATATTTGGCGTTAACCAGTAGAAAGCTTCGCACAACTGGGTAGCTAGAACGACCTCATTGTTAACTCGGCCCGATTTCAGCTCCTCAGCGCGCGAAGCAATGCCTAAGAATGCGGTACGAACAGCGTCACGAAACTCAGCACCCGCTTCAGTTAGAAATACCGCTCTATTTCTACGATTGAATAACGCGACCCCGAGAAAATCCTCTAGAGCTTTTATTTGTTTACTGATCGCGGCCTGGGTGAGATGCAGCTCCTCCGATGCTTTAGAGAAGCTTTCCAAACGAGCCGCCGCTTCAAAGGGAACCAAACTGGAAAGTGGTGGAAGTGAACGTTTGAAGTTATCCATAAATTTTATTCCTCCCGTTTAACAATAATTCGCTTTTACCGACCACATAGCCGGATCAAAATACCTCAGGACCACCGCACGAGAATCCATCATGCCTGCAACAACAGTTGTACCTGCCGAAAACCGACAGAGCATCCTTATCATCGTGGGCTCGGTGTTCCTATTGTCAGTCTCAGACGCCCTCATCAAGGCTACCAGCACAGAGACATCAATGTGGCAGCTTTACGTGATCCGCTCGCTTCTTGCGATCAGTATGCTCATCGCCGTGTTGGTTTATCGCCGAGGCAGAACGCATTGGTGGCCAATTTCTCCTGTATGGGTGAGCGCTAGGAGCCTTCTGCTCGCACTGATGTGGATAGCATTTTACAGTTCGCTACCTTTCATCAGTCTGACTATAGCCGCATTAGCCATCTATACGACACCTCTATTCATAGCGCTGTTTTCGGCAGTTACCCTTAAGGAGCATGTCACACCTAGAAAATGGTTAGCCATCCTAATAGGGTTTTTCGGGGTGCTGATCACACTCGGACCCAGCCAGGATGATTTTAACCTATGGACGCTGCTGCCAGTGCTCGCTGCCATTTTTTATGCGCTCGCGGCAGTAGTAACCAAGGGTAAGTGCGCTAACGAGGTGCCTATGCATCTAGCACTGGCGCTCAATATCACTTTGCTATTGATAGGTTTGCTCGGAAGCTTCGTTGTCGCAACGACCGGCCCTCATCTACCAGACAATGAGGGCTTACGATTCCTCATCGGCGGTTGGTCAAAAATGACGATCAGCGACTGGGGAGTAATGGTGCTACTGGCGCTCCTGATGGTACTGGTTAGTACAGGTATCGCTCGTGCTTATCAAACTGGGGAAACGTCGGTAATCGGCGCATTTGATTACACCTACCTGATCTTCGCTATTGCCTGGGGGGCTCTTCTCTTCAATGAAGTGCTCACCAGCCGGACTACAGCGGGTCTAGTACTTATCCTGTTTTCTGGCTTCATTTTACTAAAAAAACCCATCACCAATCGCTGAACGCCGCACATGCACGGCCCTAACAAGGAGCTGCTTATGCTGACGTCAAATATCGTCCTACCCAATGTAATCCTATGGGCGGTTTCCCGTAGCCGATCTACCGCCTTAGAAAGGGCTGTGATGCAGCATCCTGACGTCAAAGTATTACATGAAAGGCTTTCCGAGCCGTTCTTGGCCAGACATTTCCCCGAAAAACACGCTCTTATCGAACACACTCGTCGGATTACTAATGGACCTCCCGGGGTCCGCAATTATGCCGATGCGATGGCATTGCTCGGCGAGCCACCAACACCGCCGTACCGGCTGCAATTCTCCAAAGAGATCGCCTACTTCGTCGACTTCGATAAAATTGATAGTGCGTGGCTGTCACAGTTCAAGCATGTCTTTTTGGTCCGTAAGCCATCGGATGTGATGCGATCTCTGTATCGTGTTAGCCAAAGTGGCGGCACTACCTATTTTGACGCCGATGAGTCAGGTTTCGATGAGTTGGCTCGTATCCATGACCTTGTGGTCGAAAGGTGTGAGGCCGGCCAGATATTGTATCTGGATAGTGAAGCTGACCTGATGGGTGATACACGCGCCACCCTGGCACGCTTTTGCAGTTTTGTAGGTATCGACTTTTCGCCTCGCCTTTTAAGTTGGGAGCCAAAAAAAGTCGAACAGTGGCAATTTTTCCAGGGCTGGCATAACGACGCCGAACAGTCTAGTGGGTTTGCTGAAATCAAGCATCCAGAAACCACGTTTCCAGATATAGTCGAACGCGTAGCACTAGAAAAACGACCTATTTATAGATTTTTCTACTTAGCAGCCGCCTTTCAACGTGCACGCTCCACAGCGGAACAACTTATTTGTCTTTATGAACCCACAGAGGTACGACTACGGGTAGTGCTGTTATCAGCGACACGGCAGCAGCATCTGCATGCCCTACAGTGGGCATCGCTATTACCCGATGACTATGCTGTTTGGCTATTAAAAGCCCCCAAACAGCACGACCATGAGGCAATTCGCGAAGTCGAACAACTACAAGACTTGCCATTAGTATCGCTTACGACAGCAGAAGACCCCATCATCGTCGACTTTTTAAAACTTATAGGAGATCGCCAACTTTGTCTAATTTGCCCTGAAAGCACGCATGCATGTCTAACCGGGATCAAGTTGCTCACTATAGACCCCCGCCATCCGGCGATAGAAGAAATATCCACCCGAATTGCAAAACTTCAACGAGCGTCTGTACTATATAGCCGACAGCACCAGATAAAGACCCAACACTCCGGTAGATCAACTCACGCGTCGGTCCCTTCATGGCACGAGCGTTTTCATACATTGCTGCACGACGCTCCAAACAGCGTTGTCGCGGCCACCTCACAATATAGCTTGAGCGCTAGAGAGCTAAATGCTCAAGCCTGCAACTTGGCTAAGCGTCTTTGCCAAGTGTCGCCTAGTGGCGGCTGGATCGCTATTCGCCTGGATAAAGACCTACGTTCGCTAGTGACAATGACCGCATGCAGCCTACTCCGCTGGCCGTATCTAGACATTCCTCGCTGGTATGGTGCAGATGCCATTGCTGACGTCTTAGAAAAACTAGATCCAGCGGTCGTGGTGGGAGATACCCATACTCTAAAGTCTCTAGGAAATCGCTATCAGACACTACTATTTGATCACTTGCCATTTGGCTGCGACGAGTCCTCTGACGTACAGCCCCTCCCGTACGGTGACATCGCTTACGGATTGCTGACCTCTGGTACCACGGGTACAGCAAAGGTGGTCACCATTGCCGAAAGTGGTCGTCTAGACTCCCTCGATTTTTGGCAACGGTATCTCCGGCCCGGTGACAGAGTTGGGTTTAACGCATGGATGACCGGCTACGTTTATTATCCAATCTTCAGCAATGCAATTGCCTGTCCAATTCCAGACTCCGTGGTGTTGGATCCAATCGCCCTTAGAAGCTTTATCCGACGCAATCGCCTCTCCCAACTGATGACAACGCCCAGCCTGATATCCGGCTTGCTGAATGATGAGCAGGCATTCCAGCAAGCATTTATCACTGTGCATACCCTTTGGTTGAGTGGAGAACTGCTACCCGACACGCTCCTTGCAGACCTCAGGCGCTGTTTGCCCAATTGCCAAATACTCGATCTGTATGGCTCTAACGAAGCTGGAGACGTTGCACTTGTAGGCCCCGGAGGCAAGTTGCACTTCACGCCTGACACAGAGGCCTACGTGCTGGATTCAATGCTCGAATGCACTCGACTATACACTGTCGGGGAACTCTACATCCATACTCCTGGGCTGACTCCGGGCTATCTCAAAGATGAGGCGGCGGACCAAGCTGCGTTCATTACGAACCCTATGGCAGAGTCTCAATCGAACCTGGCCAAAAGGCTGCTGCGTACCGGTGATGTGGTAAAAATTACCGAAGACGGGATCCAGTTACTGGGCCGTAGTACTACGCATTTGAAAGTACGGGGATTCAAGATATTTAGCGCCGACGTCGAGCGAATTTTGATTGCTCATCCCGAGGTACGTACGGCTTTGGTCACCACACGTGGTGATGGACTCGAAATCCAATTGATTGCCTTTATTACACCATTAAATGCCAAAACTCCCCCACACGCAAACCAACTGCGCAAATGGGCTAGTCAGCATTTACCAGCCTTCAGTGTACCAGTGGCGTATTTTCTTAGCCTTGCACTCCCGGCTAGCGCAAGCCAGAAAAGACTAAGCGCGCAAGCACTATTGCAAAAGCCCTTGATCCCTCTACCGGATGACGACGTACCATTAACACCACTGCAGTCACAGGTCGCGGCCCTATGGGCTAATTGTCTCCACCTTGACGGAATCACGTTGGGACCTGAAAGCGACTTTCTCGAGCTAGGTGGCAGCCTATTGTTGTTGGAGTTAGTGAACTCGATCAACAAAACCTTCCATTCCGGTCTATCTATCGCCGACATAGCCCGCGACTCTACACTGGCAGGAATAACACAGGTACTCGCCTTTCAACTACACGACGAACGCGTACAAGAAGCTCCGTTCTCAATTCAGGCCGAAGCCGAACGCTACCTATCGAGGCTAAGCGCGACTACTTCGCAAATACCTCAGCGGGCGACACGCCGGACTATTCTGGTCACAGGTGCTACAGGTTATCTAGGACGGATGATCGTGCGCCAATTACAGAGTGAGCCGGGCGTCGAACGCATTATTTGCCTAGTGCGTGCAGATACCTCAATTCATGCTCAGCAACGAGTTGTGGATTTAGAACCCGTAGAGGCAGTGGCTGCAGACCTGAGTCAACCTCAGCTAGGCCTATCAGCGGAGGATTATCTTCGACTATTAAGGGAGGTCGATTGTATCGTTCATTGTGGTGCACAGGTAAACTGGCTAAAACGTTACGAACTCTTGGCTGAGACTAACGTAGGTAGCCTAATAGAGGTATTGCGCATAGCTAAACTTGGCGGCGCCGGTGTTGTCTTCGCCTCAACCTTGCCTGAAACCCCCCCAACTACCGGCTACAATCGTTCGAAGATCGTTGCTGAACGCGTAGCGACTACATTCTGCAAACAGAACGGAATATATCTAAAAATCCTGAGATGCGGAGACATCAGCGCTCCTACTAAGGCAAACGCAAGCGACCGAATCAATCCCGATGACTATATCGGATTGCTGATTCGTAGCTGTCTAATGCTTGAAGCTTGGCCAGCGGAAACCGAATGGTCGCTGAACCTCGCGCCTGTAGATTATGTCGCTCGAGTCTTCGTGCATTACGCACTAAGCAAGCCAGCGCTCCGCTTGACGTCTATAGATCACCTCTACAACCCTGCCAACTCGCGTTGGGTGCAGATCTGCTCTTGGATCCAAACACTCGTGGGACCGGCTAAATTCACGGCGCTTCCCCTAAGCGATTGGCAATCCAGACTCGAAGCCAATGCCCCTAACAGTGCGTTACTCCAACGCACATTGCTGATTCTTCCGATGATCATCGAAGACTTCGAACACTTCAGCCACCCGGCTCCGCTGGAACTCGATAACCTGAAGTGTCCGGTCATTGATGCCGAATGGACACAGCGGTACCTCACGGCGCTCCACCTATACACAGGAGAGGACCAATGATGCAAAACACAACTGGCTGGGCGGCCTATAGCCCTGGCTCAATCCTGGAACCATTCACTTATAAACGGCTGGCTCCGGGACCTAATGAGGTCGAGCTACAGGTAACGCATTGTGGTGCCTGTACTAGCGACCTGCATCTGATCGAAGGAAACTGGGGCGAAGCATCTCAGTACCCGCAGGTATGTGGTCATGAAGTAGTTGGAAAAGTAGTCCGCATAGGGTCATCGGTTGTAGGGCTTAATCAAGGTCAACGAGTCGGTGTCGGCTGGTACAAAGGGGCATGTCTAAATTGCGAATGGTGTTTAAAAGGTGAGGAGCAACACTGCCCGAACGTAATTCCCACGTGCAGTAACGGACACCACGGAGGGTTCGCGGACTTCCTGACATGTGACGCAAGATTCGTCTTCGCTATCCCCGATGCACTACCTTCACCTATGGCTGCACCTTTGTTTTGTGCAGGCCAAACGGTATATACCGCGCTGATACGTGGTACACGTCCAGACATGCGGGTTGGCGTTTTGGGAATCGGAGGGTTAGGCCACCTTGCCATTCAATTCGCCACCAAGTTTGGATGCATCGTAACCGCCCTTTCAAGTTCTAGTGATAAGAAAGAGCAGGCTTTGGAGCTAGGAGCTCGTCACTTCTATACCCTTGACCCCGCCACCCTGCACTCTCAAGAAAACAGTCTGGACTTCTTGCTAGTGACCGCCTCTAACGACCAAGACTGGTCTAGGGCAATTGCCTTGCTACGGCCTCGTGGCACCTTGTGCTTTGCAGGCATGCCAAATCCAGTCACGCTGGATATTGCCGCCATGACCTATAAAACCCTTACTGTTTCCACAGCCAATGTGGGTGGACGTCACGACATGCTGCAGATGCTGTCCTTTGCTGCCGAGCATCGCATTTGGCCTTTGGTTGAAACCTTTCCTGCGAACCAAATTAATAAAGCCTTAGATGCGCTACGCAATAACCAGGTGCGCTATCGCGCCGTAATCGAGCTCTGACACACTATCGTTGTGGAGATACTCCCATGCCCTATTCGCTGGCTTTACCGCCAACCGTCCATGCGCATTCGGATATTGTCGCGCACGACTTCGCCATCGGACGTCAGGACCATTCCAATTTGAAAGGTCATCGCTCGCTCCTGCTGTGGTTCACTGGAATGTCCGGCGCAGGTAAGTCGTGCATAGCTAACCAAGTCCAAGCGAAACTACACGAGCATCGGCTGCACACCTGTCTGTTGGACGGTGATCGGCTTCGACAAGGTCTAACGTCAGATCTCAGCTTTACTGATTACGATCGAAAGGAAAATATCAGGCGTACAGCCGAGGTAGGAAAACTTTTAGTAGACTCAGGCGTGATCACCTTGGTGTGCCTTATTTCCCCGTTTGAGCAGGAACGGCGCATGGCTAGAGCTTTATTCGGTGACGATGACTTTATTGAAATATTTATCGATGCGCCCCTGGCTGTATTGGAGCGGCGCGATCCCAAAGGTTTGTATGCAAAAGCACGCAGAGGGCTGATCAAAAATTTCACCGGAATCGACTCTCCCTACGAGCGCCCCTCACACCCCGACATCGTCATCGACAGCGCTACAACTTCTATTGAACAGGCAGCTTTCATCATCGATAATTTTTTGCGCCACCGCCAGTACTGGAGCTAGACGATACAACCATTACGGGACAACCATTATGAAGACGCTTGTTATCATTGGGGCTGGCTTCAGCGGAGTATCGACAGCAGCGCATATCTTACGCGGTGACTGTACTAACATACAGATAATATTAATCAATAGTACGCGCACCATGGCTAGAGGGCTGGCATACGGCACCAATAGCCCCATTCATCTTTTGAACACCACTGCCGGAAAAATGAGCGCACTAGACGATGATCCGGATGATTTCTTGAGGTTCTGCAGAGATCTAAAACACCCTGTCGAACACACATCGTACGTCAGCCGCAACCTTTATGGGAATTATCTGAACAGCGCTTTGGAAAGAGCCGAACTATCCAACCCAAGCGTACAATTGTCTCGGGTCGTTGCACAAGTTACGCATATTCGTCCCTACGGCGAAGGCGCCCGACTCAAACTGTCGGATGGAACAATCCTAAAGGCGGACCATGTCATCCTTGCCTTCGGCAACTTTCCCCCATCAGACTGCCTTAACTTGAAACACAACCTAAAATCAGAAATATATACCAATGATCCTTGGAATTCCCCCGCCCGACTCTCTTCCAATCCAGATGCAGCAGTACTATTAATCGGAACGGGCCTAACTGCGGTCGATATGGCTTTGAAGCTAGTTCATGAGGGCCATAGCGGCCCAATCCATCTGCTCTCGCGGCGTGGTCTTTTACCTTTAGGGCACCTACCCACAGCAATTGGGCCCTTTCCTAACCCTGCACGCCTAAGAGGCGGCTCTCCTCGGCAGCTAATGGCGGCGCTGCGTGAACTAGTGAGAGAACATCAGCGGCAAGGCGGCGATTGGCGAGCAGTAGTCGATAGCCTGCGTCCAGCGGTGCAAAAACTCTGGGCAGCAATGGACACCAAGCAACAGAGACAATTTATACGGCATGTTCAACCTTGGTGGGACCTCCATCGTCACCGCCTGGCACCTACAACTTATGAGCGCTTTCGACATCACGTAGGCACTAAACAATTTTCCATTCATGCAGGTCGTTTAACCAATGTAACCATACAAGGGAAAAATGTAGTTGTCGATTTTCGCCGCCGCAAAGATCAGGCAATGGATTCAATCCAGGTTAGCAGGATAATCAACTGTACAGGTCCAAACCTTAACATCCAGCGAATCAATGCTCCTTTGATCCGTAGTTTGCTGACGCAAGGACTTGTTAGCGCAAGCCCTTGCAATGTAGGGATTCTCGTAGACGAGCAGCTTCGAGTGTTAGATCAACATCAGCAACCGTTATCTTGGCTGAGTTACTTAGGGCCTATGCTAAAAGCTCAATATTGGGAAGCCACTGCCGTACCTGAGCTACGCCGCTTTTCATTCATACTAGCTTCACGGGTGGCCGCTTTACTGACAGATATACCGAACAACAACGAATTTATTCCCAATCTGTCCGGAACAGCTCAATAAACCAAATAATAAAATAGGAAAATTAGGCATACCCACAGGCTATGGCTATAAGGCCCAAGCCGATCTCCCAGCCAACGTGGCCTATCTCCAGAAAACCTGGATGCCAGACGCCCTGGAGTCGGCAGTAAGTCAGGCGCTACGTTGAGCAGGGCTATACACCCAGGAGTCCAACAGCCTATCCACGCGGGCGGCAAAGGCATCCATGGAGAATGGCGTGGTCAGCACCGCTATGTCTGACCCGAGCAGCCCTTCATCCTTGAAGGCAGTATCGGCGTAGCCGGTGATAAAGAGCGCCTTGAGCCCTGGGCGCACTGCCCAAGCCGTCTCGACCAGCTGCCGACCATTTATAACACCCGGAAGGCTGACATCCGTAATCAGCAGATCGATCCGGCCATCGGCGTTCAAAATCTCCAACCCTCCCCGCTTCCCGACGCCTCAAGCGGTGTAGCCCAGGATCTCAGTCGTCAACATCCGCAGCACGGGCTCATACTCCACAACAAGCACCACCTCACCGCGACCCGTCGTTTCCGGCTCTGCTGCCTCGCCGAAGCAATCACTCGCCACATGCTCGGGCCAGACCGCAGTGAACGCCTACAGGAATTAGAGGGGCTCGTCTCCTCCCCCATAACCGTCACCGCCAAGGGCATCCAGGACATCAGCAGGATCACCCGCTGGAACTGGAAGGCCAGCGTGGTAGCTAGCCCCGACTGGTGCCGAACCCACGCTGTCGATCCCCATAGGTCTTGGTAGCACTCTTACACAAGTAGCTTGCTCGATAGAAAAGATCTGGCAGCTCATCGACATCTCCTCGACGAACCTCCCGATCAACAAAATACTCGGCATTCTTAGGAACCTCTAAAAGCCCCTTCGCTTTCTCGACCGATATGTCCAGCGCACTTGCCCAGGACTCTTGCATTCGGCTTATCATGTTCACACGCTTTGAACGTAGCCGTCCCATCGTGTAGTAGGCATCTCGGTTTAACAGAATCAGCAGATGGTAGTGCTGCCGCCCCGCGTGACCCACCTCTCTTGCCCAAACGTACCTGACCTTGCATCCACGCGAGTTGCCTCGCTCAGCCACCCGCTCTTGGTGGTACTCGATCTTCTTCGTGAATGACTCAAAGAACCTGCTGATGATCCGATTCGTATAGGCGTAGTCGGGTAGTTCAACGCCCTGAGGCAAGCGCAGATCCACCCTGAAGGCCAAGACCCTCGGATACTCAGCCAATGCCAGTTCGATGGTGTGCTTAAGATCAGACAGGTACTCCCGAATAAAGGGGCCTATCTGGCTCTGTAAGGGAAAGCCCTCGAAGGTATCCCCATAGTGCAGATGGAGGTTGGGATTATCAGGATGACGGAGTGGGTAGCGCTGGGTAGGTTCGATATGGTTGAGCATGGTTATGACCTCTCGTTGGTTGAGTTTCATAACCTGTGCCTGCTGTGTATTTTTTAACCGCTACCTTGCTCGCTGGCCAGTTGCTTGGTCTCTGTGCATCCGTTGTAGTGTTAGCCCTTCAGGTGGTGGCTCAGGGTCCGACTCCCTGTATAGGTCAGTGAAGGTTGCTACTCAGTTAGGCGTGAACCCTTCAGGTGGTAATAGCTAGTAAAAGCATAATACCCGCACCGCAATTTCCTTCGCCGAGCTGCTCGGGCTAAGCCACCTCAATCGTCCCGCCATAGCGGCAATTATTGCCGAGTTCGGATTTCGGAAATAAATCAAGCCGAAGAGGCCCGAGCCAGATATCGGAACTGAGGCTGTCGGGACGGCGGGAGTAATACTGCCACGACTTGCCATGCGGAGCCGAACAGTCAGGGACTGAACGGCGGCATAAGCGCCATGACCAGCCAATGCCGGTCATGGCGCAGATGGCAGTGCTCTAGCTGGCCATACTCAGATGGCCGATTGGGCGCGCAACGCCTCGCTCAGCCTGGTCACGCTCCTCGATCCTGGCCAGGATCCAGTCATGCACCTCGCTATCAACCCAACCGACACAGCGGTCTCCCAGCGAGACCGGTTTCGGGAAGGTTCCTTCCGCTATGTATTTGTAGATGGTCGATCGGGCAAGACCGGTCGAGTCGATGACTTCTTTTAGACGGACGATCCTCATGAACGGGCTCCTCGTATTCGTTCAGAGGATTGGCAAAGCCGGTAAAAAAACACTGAAGGACTGGTCCGCAGGTGCCCCTCCATGGCCCCCATCCTTAGACATAGCCAAGCAGTGAACCTACGGCTTTCTGCGCCTGCACATCGACTAGGGCAAATCTCCCTCCTCGTGACTAGCCGACTACATTCCGCGAACGCCAGTCGGCTCACACCACTATCAGCAGGTCATCCGGATAGCCGCTTTGACGGTTGGGCCAATTTAGCCCCAATCCAAATCATCTAGTCGCCTTCTGAACGCGGCTAGCACAGCCGCGCTTCCGGACCGGCGTCCCGTAGCGCTCTCATCTCGCGCAAAGGTTGGTTCGTATGGGAAAAATGCTGAAAAACTGGCATAGACCCGCTAAAACCCAGTAAAAATGAGATCTGTAAAGAAAATATTATTATAGAATCTCCATAGAATCCTAATAGAATCTCCTAAGAATATATTCTTAACATCCACAGAGTGACTATAGAATCGGGTGCTTTTTGCGCCAAGATTCCCCTTAGACCTGGATTGAAATGACGTGAAAACTAACGATCGCGCACGCAGCAAGGATGCGGACAGGCTGAGCGAGCTGCTCCAGGAACCTCATCGAAGCAATCGCCACGACATCTGGCTGTGGTTGCACCTCTACCACTACAAAGAGGCGAGGCTTGACCTTAGATCCTGCAACGGCCTAACCATGCGTGACGAGATAGCCAAAGCCCTGAAGAACCATAGGCTCTTCCAGTCCCGCATCCCCCAAGAGAAGGATCGACTCCTGCTTCCAAACGAAAAGCTGGGGTGGATCGAAGAGGATGAACGACAGCATCGATGGCTGATCCATGAGATCGAGAAAATGACTGACTTGCACCTACCTCGCGCTCTAGTCCACCTCACCGGCAGAGATCGCCTCATCGGCATGATCGACCTTTGGGATGTCGATATTGCCGACAAGGCATCTGAGGTGGATCAGCTTCACAGGAACTGGCTCAGGCACAAGGCGAAGGACAGTGAGTTCGAATGGTTCACCGATAAGAAAGAGAGTGAAAAGCGCTGTGTCTGCGCCTGGGAGTGGCTTCAAAAGAATCACCTTTCACCTATTACCAGGCAAACGCCCATTAGCAACTACCAAGAGCTGCTAATGTTCTTCGATCAAGGGGATGTAGGCCGTCACGAACGGACAGCCATGATTCGAGAGATCAAGAGGCGGTGGAATCGTAAGCAATTTGGCGAGCGTACTGCCGACAAGAAGCAGGTCAACCTCCTGCTTTCCAAAGAAGCGATAGATCAGCTTGATGCACTATCCCAAAAGCACGGATTGAAACGAGCGCAGATAGTCGAAGCTCTTATAGCGATGGAAACTGAAGTGGGTTTAGTTTTTATTAAAAAATAGATTCTTAAGTATTTACTGAAAGCCCAGCTCTTCGCAAGATGCCAACACCCTTCAGCCCACTCTAGAAAATATAAATAAACCGCAAACACATAATGATAAAATAGAGCTTCTCCAGCCAAGAGCTGGCCTGTACTTGGCAGAGCCTTTCACACCCTATGACTCGCTGCACCTAGTTCAACCAAGAGATATATTTGCTTTTATCGAAGATCAATACCGCGATTTCACCGCAGCCAGATTGATCGCACGTTTTGCCGAAAGTTTTTTGCATCAGCAATGCCTGCCAAAATCGTAAAGGGCTGCTTGAAGTAGACACCCAATTGCGACACCTCGCCTCTGCCTGCGCTGCACCCGCTTCTTAAACGATATCAAAGGTGACTTGAATGAATCATCGAGGCATCTACCGAAGCCACTGTCGAGGTGAAAGACGTACCACATCCCTCTACTGCGTGATTCCACCCCCCCGGTCATACATCACACCGAGGTGTGGGTGGATATGTGGGTTAAAATCGGATCATTTATAAAAAATCATATAAATCAATAACTTATTCTCATAGAAAGCCGGCCACAAGCCGGCTTTTTTGTTGCCTAAAGAAATCGCACTCCTCGCGCCTCTGGCTCTGTTCATCCTGTGCTCGGATGAAAACTCTAGGATTCGCGCTGAGTTTATCGTCGGCGACATGAATGGAGGCAGGGGCAACATGTAGCGGCACCTTCAAAAAGCTTGAAATCTAATACAGCCATAGGAACGGCGAGTATCGTTAGGTTGGCAGCAACGCCTGAATCCTTATGCGAGAGGCCCCGCAGTCAATAAATCTGCCGCACAGAAAACAAACGACTTGTGGCCGGCCTCTTGAATCACTTTCAAAGCGGTAATTTCGGCCAGGCTGGCGATCCAGAGGCGTCTAACGCAGCGTGACCCAGCCAGATACTCAAAAAAAGACCGAGAAAGTCGAGTGCCCCTTATCGCGTCGAGGCGATGACCATCATGACCCGTTTTACGTTAAGACGCGCTTCGAGTTCGGAAACCTATAACTCGATGCCTTTATAATTGCGCCCAATGTTAGAGCCTTGTACAAAAAAGCACTTCGCCTTTAAAAGCAAAAATAAATCATAAAAATTCCAATCACATAGAAATGAATCACACACCTACACCTTGAAGCGCTCAGACAGTTGAGCTTGCTTCCATGCCAAATCGCTAAGGTGATTGCCAGCACTTGAGGCCTCTTCGGCTTGTTTATTTACTGACTGCGCCACCTGCCCAATGTTGACCATATTGCGATTGATGTCCTCGGCCACGGCACTTTGCTCTTCGGCAGCGCTGGCAATCTGCAGATTCATATCGCTAATCTCCTGTACTTCGGCGAGTATCGCTTGAAGTGCAACACGGGCAATTTCGGCTTGCTCTACGTGCTGAATGGTCTGCCCACGACTGCTTTGCATCACGTCCACCGCTTCACGGGCACCAGACTGCAGCTTTTGGATCATGTCCTGAATCTCGCCTGTAGCCACCTGGGTCTTCTGGGCCAGACTCCGCACTTCGTCTGCTACCACGGCGAAGCCGCGTCCTTGATCGCCCGCGCGAGCGGCCTCGATGGCGGCGTTAAGCGCCAGCAGACTGGTCTGGGCGGCGATACCGTTGATGGTGGTGAGAATAGAACCGATCCCGACACTGTCGTGTGCTACCCGCTGAACCTGCTGCACGGCCAGCTCGATCTCCTGAGCCAGCCTGCTGCTTTCCTGTACGCTTTGCTGAACCACTTGCTGTCCGTCGTCCACCGCAGCGGTCGCCTTTTGAGTTGCCTTGGCAGCGTTTCCGGCATTGCGGGCGACATCTTGCGCCGTTGCGGTCATCTCCCGCATGGCAGTCGCCACTTGATTGATTTCCTGTAACTGTAGATGCACCCCATCGCGGACTCGGCGTGCGATATCAGAGGTGCGTTGGGCACCATCGCTTACTTCCCCTATCGACTGCACCAGTTGCTTGATCAGATGCTGCAGGGAGGCAAAGAAGGCATTGAAGCTGCTAGCGATAGCACCCAATTCGTCGCGGCGATTGACCTGCAACCGCTGCGTCAGATTTCCCTCGCCCTGGGCGATGGCATCCAGCATCACGACCAGGCTGCGCAAGGGACGAGCGATATGGCCACTGATGATCCAGAGCAACAGTAAACCGATGGCGGCAACACCCATACCCACCAGCAGCATGCCGACGATATCGTTCTGGCGCTGCTGGGTCAGGGCCTGTTGCAGGTGTTGAAGATCTGCCAGAACCGCGTTGCGAGGAAGTTGTACGAGCAGTATCCAGACGGTAGCGCTCTTACCCAGGTGCAGCGGTAGATAAACTTGGTAGAGATCATGGTTTTCGTCGAAACGACTGGTAAGACCGTCCCCCAGTTGGCCAAGCTCATTGGCGGCGTCACCGAGTACCTCCTTGGCCTGTTTACCGAGGCTCTCGGAGTTGGCGGTGTTAGCGACTATCGTTCCCTGGCTGGCGATCAAGGCAATGTTTCCGGCACCGCCATATAGCTGTTTGTTTGCCTCTATCAACAGTTTTTGAATGAAGTCCAAGGATAGGTCCGCACCGATCACTCCGCGAAAGGCGCCGTCGACAACAATTGGAGCATTGAAGGACGACATCAATATCTGCTGCCCATTTATTTCATAGGGAGCGGGGTCGATCACGCAGGCTTTCAGACCTTGTTGCGGACAGGTATAGAAGACATTTTCGCGGACGCCCGTGGAAAGTATCGTTTGGCTATCGAGTATTTCGCCCAACGGCGTTAACTTGAAGCCTCCGTCTGGTTTCCGATACCACCATGGCATGAAACGCCCAGTCGAATCGTAGCCTTGTGCAGTGAGCCCGGCATACTGGCTATCCTCTCCTTCGAAAGCATCGCGCTCCCAGCCTGCATAGATGTCGAGCAGATTGGGGTTATTAGCGAGGGTGTCTCTGAGTATGAGCGAAATGGCATTTCGATCCAGATCCAATTTTGCATCGTCGGATCGACCTAGCTGCGCATTCAGTTGTGCGAGGTTCGATACCACCAACAAAGGCTCTTCGAGTTTCTGACCGATTTGGTTTGCCGTCGCCCGAGCCTGGGCCCCCAAGAGCTCTTGAGCATTTTTAGTCGCAAGTTCAGTAGTATACGTCTCGATCAGAATTTGCGTCTGCGATCCGGCGTATAGAACATAGCTCGTCAAGGCGGCGACTACGGCTAGCACGCTGCCGCCGGCATAAAGACTTATGGTTGTCCGAACGGAGCGTATGGGCATAGTGGATTACCTGTGGCGCTTGCCAACTAAAACGTTCAGAAAAATCAGCTTCGATAGAAAGCCAGTTTCTTCGAAGGCACATTGACGATGATTATTGGCAGGCGAGTTTTATTTCTTGTGATGGCGGGTCCTTGGCGCTTGGCCGCGGATTTTTTTGTCGTGTCTACGACCGCACAGAGTCCTTTCGGCGATCACTGATTTGCGTGATGAATGCATCCACGTAAGGCCTTTGGCGAGACCACGTCGCTGCTTGCATCGAAACGCTATGACCCGCCGGTCATAGCGTTGGACGTCGCTTGCCGAGTGTCGCCATTGGCGTTATCTGGCGGTTCGGTAAGCACGTTCTCAGTGCTGAAGACTCCAGGAATAGGTCTGCTCAAGGGACCTTTCCAGGCTGGACAGGAGGCGAGCGATATCGCTCGGGGTGGTGATCAGAGGCGGGCAGAACGCCAGGGCGTCGCCTATCGCTCTGTTGATCACGCCATTTTCTTGCATACGATCGACGAGGTATTTCCCGAGTCGCCCGGGCGTACCGTTCAGCGGGGCTTTGCTAGCCTTGTCTGCCACCACCTCCACAGCGGCGATCAGACCTACGCCTCGCACTTCACCTACCAGGGGATGACTTTCAAAAGCTCGGAGTTTGCCGAGCAGCAACTCGCCTATCTCGGCAGCATGAGCCACCAGACGCTCTTCCTGGATAATCTTCACGTTTTCCAGGGCCACGGCGGTCGCCACGGGGTGACCGCCGCCGGTGAAGCCATGACCGAAGGTACCCAGGGCGCCGCTATGATCGGCGATGCCTTGGTACACGTCCTCGTTGAGCAGGATGGCGGCGATGGGCTGATAGGAAGACGACAGCTGCTTGGAAAGCACCAGAATGTCGGGCTTTATGTCGAAGGTTTCGCAACCGAACAGCTTGCCGGTACGCCCGAAACCAGTGATGACCTCGTCCGCCACGATGAGGATGTCATGCCTGCGGCAAACCGCCTGGATCTTTTGCCAGTAAGTACGGGGCGGGATGATGACGCCACCAGCGCCCATGAGCGGTTCGCCATAGAAGGCGGCGATGGTCTCGGCGCCTTCTCGCTGGATGAGGACCTCCAGCTCATTGGCGAGACGGTCGGCGAACTGCTCTTCACTTTCCCCTGGAAGGCCATAGCGATAGTGATGTGGGCAGCTGACATGGTGAAAACCCGCGAGAGGCAAATCAAAACCGCGCTGGTTGGCAGGCAACCCGGTAAGGCTCGCGCTGATGGTGGTGATGCCGTGATAGGCGCTCTTACGGCTGATGATCTTCTTCTTGGCGAACTTGCCAAGGGCGTTATTGCGGTACCACA
>NZ_SULM01000028.1 GCF_005250615.1 Pseudomonas rhizoryzae
GTGGAGCGTGGCCAGGTTCTGGCCAAGCCGGGCACCATCAAGCCGCACACCAAGTTCGAGTGCGAAGTGTACGTGCTGTCCAAGGAAGAAGGTGGTCGTCACACCCCGTTCTTCAAGGGCTACCGTCCGCAGTTCTACTTCCGGACCACCGACGTGACCGGTAACTGCGAACTGCCGGAAGGCGTCGAGATGGTGATGCCGGGCGACAACATCAAGATGGTTGTCACCCTGATCGCTCCGATCGCCATGGAAGACGGTCTGCGTTTCGCCATCCGTGAAGGCGGTCGTACCGTCGGCGCTGGTGTGGTTGCCAAGATCATCGAGTAATCGATTGATCTTGGGCTTTCAGGTCGGCATAATGGCCGGCCTGATTCAAGTTACAGGCCAGTAGCTCAATTGGCAGAGCGGCGGTCTCCAAAACCGCAGGTTGGGGGTTCGATTCCCTCCTGGCCTGCCAGATTCTGATCTGGCACTCCTTACAGGATTCATGCAATGAGCATCAAGGCGGAAGCCAAAGAGTCGCGCTTCGATGCGCTGAAGTGGCTGGTGGTTGTCGTTCTGGTCGTGATCGGTGTGGTTGCCAATCACTACTTCGCTGCTCAGTCCATCCTGTATCGAGTCATAGGTCTGTTGGTGTTGGCTGCGATTGCTGCCTTTATCGCACTGCAGACTGTCAAGGGGCAAGCCTTCTTCGGCTTGCTGAAAGACGCCCGTACCGAGATTCGCAAGGTTGTCTGGCCTACTCGGCAAGAGACCACTCAGACCACGCTGATCGTGGTTGCCGTGGTGCTCGTGATGGCTTTGTTGTTGTGGGGGCTTGACTCCCTGCTCGGTTGGCTGGTTTCCACGATCGTTGGTTGAAAGGGTTCGCCGTGGCTAAGCGTTGGTACGTCGTGCATGCCTACTCGGGTTACGAGAAGCATGTCATGCGTTCGTTGATCGAGCGCGTCAAGCTGCACGAAATGGAAGACCAGTTCGGCGATATTCTCGTGCCCACCGAGGAAGTGGTGGAAATGCGCAACGGCCAGAAGCGCAAGAGCGAGCGTAAGTTTTTCCCGGGCTACGTCCTGGTGCAGATGGAAATGAACGAGGGGACCTGGCACTTGGTCAAGGACACCCCGCGGGTCATGGGCTTCATCGGTGGTACTGCCGACAAGCCTGCGCCCATCACTGATCGTGAAGCGGACGCCATTCTGCGTCGTGTTTCCGACAGTAGCGACAAGCCCAAGCCGAAGACGCTGTTCGAGGCAGGTGAGACGGTTCGTGTGGTTGATGGTCCGTTCGCCGACTTCAATGGTGTCGTCGAAGAAGTGAATTACGAAAAGAGCCGCATCCACGTGGCGGTACTGATCTTTGGTCGGTCCACCCCTGTGGAGCTCGAGTTCAGCCAGGTCGAAAAGGTCTAGGTTGTCCGCATCCCTCACCCCGTAGCCAAGGCTGCGGGGTTTTGTCGTCACTGGGATATAGCAAGTAATTGGGGAGCCCCGTGGGGCGCTGAACCCATCATTGGAGTAGCACATGGCTAAGAAGATTCAGGCTTACATCAAGCTGCAAGTTAAGGCCGCTCAAGCCAACCCGAGCCCGCCAGTCGGTCCGGCTCTGGGTCAGCACGGCGTCAACATCATGGAATTCTGTAAGGCGTTCAATGCCCGCACTCAGGGCATGGAGCCTGGTCTGCCCACCCCGGTGATCATCACCGTGTACAGCGACCGTAGCTTCACCTTCGAAATCAAGAGCACCCCGGCCTCCGTGCTGCTCAAGAAGGCTGCTGGCATCCAGAGCGGCTCGCCCCGCCCCAACACCCAGAAGGTCGGTACCGTTACCCGCGCCCAGCTGGAAGAGATCGCCAAGACCAAGAATGCCGATCTCACCGCCGCCGATATGGACGCCGCCGTGCGCACCATCGCCGGTTCCGCTCGTAGCATGGGTCTGAATGTGGAGGGCGTGTAATGGCCAAGCTCACTAAGCGTCAAAAGTCGATCGCCGAAAAAATCCAGGCCGGCAAGCAGTACGGCTTCGAAGAAGCTGCGGCCCTGCTGGCCGAGCTGTCCACCATCAAGTTCAAGGAGTCCGTTGACGTCTCCGTGAACCTGGGCGTGGATCCGCGTAAATCCGATCAGGTCGTCCGTGGCGCCACCGTGCTGCCCAACGGTACTGGCAAGTCGGTTCGCGTTGCCGTGTTCACCCAGGGTGCCAACGCCGAAGCCGCGCTGGCCGCTGGTGCCGAGAAAGTCGGCATGGACGAACTGGCTGCCGAGATGAAAGCTGGCGATCTGAACTACGACGTGGTCATCGCTTCGCCGGACGCCATGCGCGTCGTCGGTCAGCTGGGCCAGATCCTCGGCCCGCGCGGTCTGATGCCCAACCCCAAGGTTGGCACCGTGACCCCGGACGTCGCTACCGCCGTCAAGAATGCCAAGGCTGGTCAGGTGCGTTTCCGTACCGACAAGAACGGCATCATCCATGCTTCCGTTGGCAAGATCGATTTCGAGCCCGTCAAGCTGAAGCAGAACGTCGAAGCCCTGCTGGCCGACCTGAAGCGCCTGAAGCCCTCGACCTCCAAGGGCATCTACGTCAAGCGCATCACCCTGAGCTCCACCATGGGCCCGGGTCTGCAGATCGACCAGGCTTCCCTGGAAGCCTAAGCAAGTTAGAAGTCGCCGTGCCCTCGGGCACGGCGCCAAGATTGGGGTCCCTGCCTGGCGGGGGCTGTCCAAGACCGTAGGGGACGCAGGTCTTAAACTGGGGAAACCCTAGCCTACGCAGATGGTGCTCCCGATTCGGTTACCGAGTCAGACACCAAAACGCCGCCCAGACCATCGGGCGAAACGGTAACATCCAGGAGTTGAACCCGTGGCAATCAAACTCGAAGACAAGAAGGCTATCGTCGCTGAAGTCAACGAGGCTGCCCAAGGTGCCCTGTCCGCTGTCGTGGCTGATGCCCGTGGCGTGACCGTGGGTGCCATGACCGGACTCCGTAAAGAGGCCCGCGCGGCCGGTGTCTATGTGCGTGTCGTACGTAACACCCTGCTGCGTCGTGCCGTTGAAGGTACGTCTTTCGACGTCCTCAACGACACCTTCAAGGGCCCGACCCTGATCGCGTTCTCCCAAGAGCATCCGGGCGCTGCCGCCCGTATCTTCAAGGATTTCGCCAAGGGTCAGGACAAGTTCGAGATCAAGGCCGCCGCGTTCGAAGGCAAGCTCATCCCGGCTAACCAGATCGACGTACTGGCATCGCTGCCGACCTACGACGAAGCTGTGTCCCAGCTGATGAGTGTTATCCAGGGCGCTACCAGCAAGCTGGCTCGTACCCTCGCCGCCATTCGCGACCAAAAGGAAGCTGCCGCCGCCTAATCGTGCGTGCTGCGCTTTCCCGAAGTCTTTCTTATTATTTGCGGCCTGAAGCCGCACCCTGTTATAGGAATTTAGAGTCATGGCTCTGACCAACGAAGACATCATCAACGCCGTATCCGAAATGTCCGTCATGCAAGTGGTGGAACTGATCAAGGCGATGGAAGAGAAGTTCGGCGTGACCGCCGCTGCCGCTGTGGCCGCTGGCCCGGCTGTTGCCGCTGCTGCCGTCGAAGAGCAGACCGAATTCACCATCATGTTGACCGAAGCCGGCGACAAGAAAGTGAACGTCATCAAGGTCGTTCGTGAACTGACCGGCCTGGGCCTGAAAGAAGCCAAGGCTGTCGTTGACGGCGCCCCGGGCGTGGTCAAGGAAGGCGTTTCCAAAGAGGAAGCCGAGGCTGCCAAGAAGTCTCTGGAAGAAGCAGGCGCCAAGGTCGAGCTCAAGTAAGTTCGGTTCTTGCGTCTACAGCCAGAACGTCTCACGTTCGGCTGATGGCTGGTGGCGAACGCCACCGGCCTTTTGCCGTTTTGTGCAGGGCGAGCATATCCGCCTACCAAAACGCGCTGTATCCACCTCGCTCTCGGGGTGCGGCAGACCAAGGGTTTGCACGATTTTCCGGCTGCTCCCGTCGGAGAGGCCAAACAAGCTGGTGACCAAGCTGGGGAACGCTGATGGCTTACTCATACACTGAGAAAAAACGTATCCGCAAGGACTTTAGCAAGTTGCCGCACGTCATGGACGTGCCCTATTTGCTGGCTATCCAACTGGATTCGTACCGCGAATTCCTGCAGGCGGGCGCAGGCAAAGACCAGTTCCGCGATATCGGCCTGCATGCGGCCTTCAAGTCCGTTTTCCCGATTATCAGCTATTCCGGCAACGCTGCCCTGGAATACGTCGGCTATCGCCTGGGCGATCCTGCCTTCGACGTGAAGGAATGCGTCCTGCGCGGCGTGACCTTCGCGGTCCCGCTGCGGGTCAAGGTTCGCCTGATCATTTTCGACCGTGAGTCGTCGAACAAGGCGATCAAGGACATCAAGGAGCAGGAAGTCTACATGGGGGAAATCCCCCTGATGACCGAGAACGGTACCTTCATCATCAACGGTACCGAGCGCGTCATCGTGTCCCAGCTGCACCGCAGCCCGGGCGTGTTCTTCGATCACGACCGCGGCAAGACTCACAGCTCGGGCAAGCTGCTGTACTCGGCGCGCATCATTCCTTACCGCGGCTCCTGGCTGGACTTCGAGTTCGATCCCAAGGACGCCGTCTTCGTTCGTATCGACCGTCGCCGCAAGCTGCCGGCCTCGGTACTGCTGCGCGCGCTCGGCTACAGCACCGAAGAAGTGCTGGATGCCTTCTATGACACCAACGTCTTCCACATCAAGGGCGAGACCCTGAATCTGGAGCTGGTGCCCCAGCGTCTGCGTGGTGATATCGCCAGCTTCGACATCAAGGACAACACCGGCAAGGTGATCGTGGAGCAGGGCCGTCGTGTCACCGCTCGCCACATCAATCAGCTGGAAAAGGCCGGTATCACCGAGCTGGAAGTGCCCTTCGACTACGTCATTGGCCGTACCACTGCCAAGGCCATCGTGCACCCGGCTACTGGCGAGATCATCGCCGAGTGCAACACCGAACTGACCCTGGACATGCTGGCCAAGATCGCCAAGGCCAATGTCGTGCGTCTCGAGACGCTGTACACCAACGACATCGACTGCGGTCCGTTCATCTCCGATACCCTGAAGATCGACTCCACCGGCAACCAGCTGGAAGCCCTGGTCGAGATCTATCGGATGATGCGTCCTGGCGAGCCGCCAACCAAGGAAGCGGCCGAGACCCTGTTCAACAACCTGTTCTTCAGCGCCGAGCGTTACGACCTGTCCGCCGTCGGCCGCATGAAGTTCAACCGCCGTATCGGTCGCGATGCCATCGAAGGCTCGGGCGTGCTGAGTCGCGAAGACATCGTCGACGTGCTCAAGACCCTGGTCGACATCCGTAACGGCAAGGGCATCGTCGACGACATCGACCACCTGGGTAACCGTCGTGTCCGTTGCGTCGGTGAAATGGCCGAGAACCAGTTCCGCGTGGGCCTGGTGCGGGTAGAGCGCGCCGTCAAGGAACGCCTGTCCATGGCCGAAAGCGAAGGCCTGATGCCGCAGGACCTGATCAACGCCAAGCCGGTGGCTGCCGCGATCAAGGAATTCTTCGGTTCCAGCCAGCTGTCCCAGTTCATGGACCAGAACAACCCGCTGTCGGAGATCACCCACAAGCGCCGCGTTTCCGCACTCGGCCCGGGCGGTCTGACCCGTGAGCGCGCCGGCTTCGAAGTCCGTGACGTGCACCCGACCCACTACGGTCGTGTCTGCCCGATCGAAACCCCGGAAGGTCCGAACATCGGCCTGATCAACTCCCTGGCTGCCTACGCCCGCACCAACCAGTACGGCTTCCTCGAAAGCCCGTACCGCATGGTCAAGGACGGCGTGGCCACCGACGAGATCGTCTTCCTGTCGGCCATCGAAGAAGCCAACCACGTGATCGCCCAGGCCTCCGCGGCCCTGGACGAGAACAACCGGCTGATCGACGAGCTGGTCGCCGTGCGTCACCTGAACGAATTCACCGTGAAGGCGCCCGAAGACGTCACCCTGATGGACGTGTCGCCCAAGCAGGTCGTCTCCGTCGCCGCCTCGTTGATTCCGTTCCTCGAGCACGACGACGCCAACCGCGCGCTGATGGGTTCCAACATGCAGCGTCAGGCCGTGCCGACCCTGCGTTCGGACAAGCCGCTCGTGGGTACCGGCATGGAGCGCAACGTCGCCCGTGACTCCGGCGTCTGCGTCGTCGCCCGTCGTGGCGGTGTGATCGACTCCGTCGACGCCAGCCGTATCGTGGTACGCGTCAATGATGACGAAGTCGAGACCGGTGAAGCCGGCGTCGACATCTACAACCTGACCAAGTACACCCGTTCCAACCAGAACACCTGCATCAACCAGCGTCCGCTGGTGAGCAAGGGTGATCAGGTGGCCAAGTTCGACATCCTGGCCGATGGCCCCTCGACCGACATGGGCGAGCTGGCACTGGGTCAGAACATGCGCGTGGCCTTCATGCCCTGGAACGGCTTCAACTTCGAAGACTCCATCTGTCTGTCGGAGCGCGTGGTTCAGGAAGACCGCTTCACCACCATCCACATCCAGGAACTGACCTGTGTGGCCCGTGACACCAAGCTCGGCCCGGAGGAAATCACCTCCGACATCCCGAACGTGGGTGAGGCTGCGCTGAACAAGCTGGACGAGGCCGGTATCGTCTACGTCGGTGCCGAAGTCGGTGCCGGTGACATCCTGGTCGGCAAGGTCACGCCCAAGGGCGAAACCCAGCTGACTCCGGAAGAGAAGCTGCTGCGCGCCATCTTCGGCGAGAAGGCCAGCGACGTGAAGGACACCTCCCTGCGCGTGCCCACCGGCACCAAGGGTACCGTCATCGACGTCCAGGTCTTCACCCGTGACGGTGTCGAGCGCGACTCCCGCGCCCTGGCCATCGAGAAGTCCCAGCTCGACGAGATCCGTAAGGATCTGAACGAAGAGTTCCGCATCGTCGAAGGCGCGACCTTCGAGCGTCTGCGTCAGGCGCTGGTCGGTCAGGTCGCCGAAGGTGGCCCGGCGGTCAAGAAGGGTGCCGTCATCACCGACGAGTACCTGAACGGCCTCGAGCGCGGTCAGTGGTTCAAGCTGCGCATGGCGGAAGATGCTCACAACGAGCAGCTGGAAAAAGCCCAAGCCTACCTGTCCGACCGTCGCCAGCTGTTGGACGACAAGTTCGAAGACAAGAAGCGCAAGCTGCAGCAGGGCGATGACCTGGCGCCGGGCGTACTGAAGATCGTCAAGGTCTACCTCGCCATCAAGCGTCGCATCCAGCCGGGCGACAAGATGGCCGGTCGTCACGGTAACAAGGGTGTGGTCTCGGTGATCATGCCGGTCGAAGACATGCCCTACGACGCCAACGGCACGCCGGTGGACATCGTGCTCAACCCGCTGGGCGTACCCTCGCGGATGAACGTCGGTCAGATCCTCGAAACCCACCTGGGCCTCGCGGCCAAGGGTCTGGGCGAGAAGATCAACGTGATGATCGAAGAGCAGCGCAAGGTCGCCGAACTGCGTGGCTTCCTGCACGAGATCTACAACGAGATCGGTGGCCGTCAGGAGAAGCTGGATGACCTGAGCGATCAGGAAATCCTCGACCTGGCGAAGAACCTGCGCGGTGGTGTCCCCATGGCCACGCCGGTCTTCGACGGTGCCAAGGAGCGCGAGATCAAGGCTATGCTGAAGCTGGCCGATCTGCCCGAGAGCGGCCAGATGCGTCTGTACGACGGCCGCACCGGCAACGCCTTCGAGCGCACCACCACCGTTGGCTACATGTACATGCTCAAGCTGAACCACCTGGTGGACGACAAGATGCACGCCCGTTCCACCGGTTCCTACAGCCTGGTCACCCAGCAGCCGCTGGGTGGTAAGGCGCAGTTCGGTGGTCAGCGTTTCGGGGAGATGGAGGTCTGGGCACTGGAGGCCTATGGCGCGGCTTACACCCTGCAGGAAATGCTGACGGTGAAGTCGGACGATGTGAACGGCCGGACCAAGATGTACAAGAACATCGTGGACGGGGATCACCGCATGGAGGCCGGCATGCCCGAGTCCTTCAACGTACTGATCAAGGAAATCCGCTCGCTCGGCATCGATATCGAACTGGAAACCGAATAACACGAGACCCTAGAGGAGGTGGCCGCGCGGCGGTCACCTCCGGTCCGTGAGGAGGAAAGGCCTTGAAAGACTTGCTCAATCTGTTGAAAAACCAGGGTCAACTCGAAGAGTTCGATGCCATCCGTATCGGTCTGGCCTCGCCCGAGATGATTCGTTCCTGGTCGTTCGGTGAAGTGAAGAAGCCGGAGACCATCAACTACCGTACCTTCAAGCCGGAGCGCGATGGTCTGTTCTGTGCCAAGATCTTTGGCCCGGTCAAGGACTACGAGTGCCTGTGCGGCAAGTACAAGCGCCTCAAGCACCGCGGCGTGATCTGCGAGAAGTGCGGCGTGGAAGTCGCCCTGGCCAAGGTGCGCCGCGAGCGCATGGGTCACATCGAGCTGGCTTCGCCCGTCGCCCACATCTGGTTCCTGAAGTCGCTGCCGTCCCGTATCGGCTTGCTGCTGGACATGACCCTGCGTGACATCGAGCGCGTGCTCTATTTCGAGAGCTACGTGGTGATCGATCCGGGCATGACCACCCTCGAGAAGTACCAGCTGCTCAACGACGAGCAGTACTTCGAGGCACTGGAAGAATTCGGCGACGACTTCGATGCCCGCATGGGTGCAGAAGCCGTATTCCAGCTGCTCGGCGCCATTGATCTGGAGCACGAGATCGGCCGCCTGCGCGAAGAGATTCCGCAGACCAACTCCGAGACCAAGATCAAGAAGCTGTCCAAGCGCCTGAAGCTGATGGAAGCCTTCCAGGGTTCCGGCAACAAGCCGGAGTGGATGGTCATGACCGTGCTGCCCGTGCTGCCGCCGGACCTGCGTCCGCTGGTACCGCTGGATGGCGGCCGCTTCGCGACTTCCGATCTGAACGACCTCTATCGTCGCGTCATCAACCGGAACAACCGCCTCAAGCGGCTGCTCGACCTCGCCGCGCCCGACATCATCGTGCGCAACGAGAAGCGCATGCTGCAGGAAGCCGTTGACGCCCTGCTGGACAACGGCCGTCGTGGTCGTGCCATCACCGGTTCCAACAAGCGCCCGCTGAAGTCCCTGGCCGACATGATCAAGGGCAAGCAGGGTCGTTTCCGTCAGAACCTGCTGGGCAAGCGCGTCGACTACTCCGGTCGTTCCGTGATCACCGTGGGCCCGACCCTGCGTCTGCATCAGTGCGGTCTGCCCAAGAAGATGGCCCTGGAGCTGTTCAAGCCCTTCATCTTCGGCAAGCTGGAAGCCCGCGGCATGGCGACCACCATCAAGGCCGCCAAGAAGATGGTCGAGCGCGAACTGCCCGAGGTCTGGGACGTTCTCGCCGAAGTCATCCGCGAACACCCCGTGCTGCTCAACCGCGCCCCGACCCTGCACCGTCTGGGTATCCAGGCGTTCGAGCCGGTCCTCATCGAAGGCAAGGCCATCCAGCTGCACCCGCTGGTCTGCGCCGCGTACAACGCCGACTTCGACGGTGACCAGATGGCCGTGCACGTGCCGCTGACGCTGGAAGCCCAGCTGGAAGCGCGCGCCCTGATGATGTCGACCAACAACATCCTGTCGCCCGCCAACGGCGAGCCGATCATCGTGCCGTCGCAGGACGTGGTCCTGGGTCTGTACTACATGACCCGTGAAGCCATCAACGCCAAGGGCGAAGGCCGCGTGTTCGCCGACCTGCAGGAAGTCGATCGCGTCTTCCGTGCCGGCGAGGCCGCCCTGCATGCCAAGGTCAAGGTGCGCATCAACGAGACCATCCGTCACAAGGACGGCAGCCTGACCAAGAACACCCGCATCGTCGACACCACCGTCGGCCGCGCGCTGCTGTTCCAGGTCGTGCCCGCCGGTCTGCCGTACGACGTGGTCAATCAGTCGATGAAGAAGAAGGCCATCTCCAAGCTGATCAACCACTGCTACCGCGTGGTGGGTCTGAAGGACACCGTCATCTTCGCCGACCAGCTGATGTACACCGGTTTCGCCTATTCGACCCTGTCCGGCGTCTCCATTGGCGTCAACGACTTCGTCATCCCGGACGAGAAGGCCCGCATCATCGATGCCGCCACCGCCGAAGTGAAGGAGATCGAGAGCCAGTACGCCTCCGGCCTGGTGACCCAGGGCGAGAAGTACAACAAGGTGATCGACCTCTGGTCGAAGGCCAACGACGAAGTGTCCAAGGCGATGATGACCAACCTCTCGAAAGAGAAGGTCATCGACCGCGAGGGCAAGGAAGTCGATCAGGAGTCCTTCAACTCCATGTACATGATGGCCGATTCCGGCGCCCGGGGTTCCGCGGCCCAGATTCGTCAGCTCGCCGGCATGCGTGGCCTGATGGCCAAGCCGGACGGCTCCATCATCGAGACGCCCATTACCGCCAACTTCCGTGAAGGCCTGAACGTACTCCAGTACTTCATCTCCACCCACGGTGCCCGTAAGGGCCTGGCGGATACCGCCCTGAAGACCGCGAACTCCGGTTACCTGACCCGTCGTCTCGTCGACGTGGCCCAGGACCTGGTGGTGACCGAGGTCGATTGCGGTACCGAGCGTGGTCTGATCATGACCCCGCACATCGAAGGCGGCGACGTGGTCGAGCCCCTGGGTGAGCGCGTGCTGGGTCGAGTCATTGCCCGTGACGTGCCCAAGCCGGGTACCGAAGAGATCATCGTGCCGGCCGGCACCCTGGTCGACGAGCGCTGGGTCGAGTTCCTCGAACTCAACAGCGTCGACGAAGTCGTGGTGCGTTCGCCGATCACCTGCGAAACCCGTCATGGCATCTGCGCCAAGTGCTACGGTCGCGATCTGGCCCGCGGTCACCAGGTCAACATCGGTGAAGCGGTCGGCGTCATTGCTGCCCAGTCCATCGGTGAGCCGGGTACCCAGCTGACCATGCGTACCTTCCACATCGGTGGTGCGGCCAGCCGTACTTCCGCCGCCGACAGCGTCCAGGTCAAGAATGGCGGTGCCATCCGCCTGCACAACCTGAAGCACGTCGAACGTGCCGATGGCGCCCTGGTTGCCGTGTCCCGTTCCGGTGAGCTGGCCATCGCCGACGACTTCGGTCGTGAGCGCGAGCGCTACAAGCTGCCCTACGGTGCGGTGATTTCGGTCAAGGAAGGCGACAAGGTCGACGCTGGTGCCATCGTCGCCAAGTGGGACCCGCACACCCACCCCATCGTCACCGAGATGGACGGTACCGTGGCCTTCGTCGGCATGGAGGAGGGCATTACCATCAAGCGCCAGACCGACGAACTCACCGGTCTGACCAACATCGAGGTGCTCGACGCCAAGGATCGTCCGACTTCCGGCAAGGACATCCGTCCGGCGGTCAAGCTGATCGACGCCAACGGCAAGGACCTGCTGTTGCCGGGTACCGACGTACCGGCTCAGTACTTCCTGCCGCCGAACGCGCTGGTCAACCTGAGCGACGGTGCCAAGGTGCATGTGGGTGACGTTATCGCCCGTATCCCCCAGGAAACCTCCAAGACCCGCGACATCACCGGTGGTCTGCCCCGCGTGGCCGACCTCTTCGAAGCGCGTCGTCCCAAGGAGCCGGCCATCCTGGCGGAGATCAGCGGTACCATCTCCTTCGGCAAGGAAACCAAGGGCAAGCGTCGCCTGGTCATCACCCCGACCGACGGCACCGATCCCTACGAGGAGCTGATTCCGAAGTGGCGCCACCTGAACGTCTTCGAAGGCGAACAGGTCAGCCGCGGTGAAGTCATCTCCGACGGTCCGAGCAACCCGCACGACATCCTGCGCCTGCTGGGTGTCAGCGCGCTGGCCAAGTACATCGTCAACGAGATCCAGGACGTGTACCGCCTGCAGGGCGTGAAGATCAACGACAAGCACATCGAGACCATCCTGCGGCAGATGCTGCGCAAGGTCGAAGTGAGCGATACCGGTGACTCGAGCTTCATCAAGGGCGATCAGGTCGAACTGACCCATGTCCTGGAAGAGAACGAGCAACTGGTCGCCAACGATCGCTTCGTCGCCAAGTACGAGCGCGTGCTGCTGGGTATCACCAAGGCCTCGCTGTCCACCGAGTCCTTCATCTCGGCCGCTTCCTTCCAGGAGACCACCCGTGTCCTGACCGAAGCCGCCGTGACCGGCAAGCGCGACTTCCTGCGCGGCCTGAAGGAGAACGTGGTAGTGGGTCGTCTGATCCCGGCCGGTACCGGTCTGGCCTACCACAGCGAGCGCAAGCGCCAGCGCGAACTCGGCAAGCCGCAGCGCGTCAGTGCCAGCGAAGCCGAAGCCGCCCTGACCGAAGCGCTGAACTCCAGCGCCAGCTGAGTTCGGTAGCCGACGTCGCTTGACCAAGCCCCCGGCGCCCCAGGCGTCCGGGGGCTTTGTCTTGACTGGAGCTTGCAAGCTCTTTAGACTTTCGTTCCCCGAAAATGGGCAGGACTAACGTTCTGTCATTTCGTTTATGTCGCAAGACAATCAGTGGAGCTATAGATGGCAACTATCAACCAGCTGGTGCGTAGTGCACGCAAGCGTCTCGTCGAGAAATCCGACGTGCCTGCGCTGCAAAACTGCCCGCAACGCCGTGGCGTGTGCACTCGCGTGTACACCACCACTCCCAAGAAGCCGAACTCCGCACTGCGGAAGGTCTGCCGTGTGCGTCTGACCAACGGCTTCGAAGTCACCTCCTACATCGGCGGTGAAGGTCACAACCTCCAGGAACACAGCGTCGTGCTGATCCGCGGTGGTCGGGTCAAGGATCTGCCGGGTGTGCGTTATCACACCGTGCGCGGCTCGCTGGACACCACCGGTGTGAAGGACCGCAAGCAGGGCCGTTCCAAGTACGGCACCAAGCGTCCGAAGTAATCACCTATTCTTTTTGTTCGAGTCGATAAGAGTAAGGTCGGGCAATCGGTCCCGAGCTAACCTGAAGACCGTTTTGAGGGCTTATCAATGCCAAGACGTCGTGTAGCGGCCAAGCGCGAAATACTTGACGATCCGAAATACGGAAGCCAGATCCTGGCCAAGTTCATGAACCACGTGATGGAAAGCGGCAAGAAAGCCGTTGCCGAGCGTATCGTTTATGGTGCTCTGGACAAGGTCAAAGAGCGTTCCAAGAACGCCGAACCCCTGGAAGTTTTCGAAAAAGCGCTCGACGCCATCGCTCCGCTGGTCGAAGTGAAGTCCCGCCGTGTCGGCGGTGCTACCTACCAGGTGCCGGTTGAGGTTCGTCCTTCCCGTCGTAATGCCCTGGCCATGCGCTGGCTGGTGGACTCCGCGCGCAAGCGTGGTGAGAAGTCCATGGCTCTGCGCCTGGCGGGTGAACTCATGGACGCTTTTGAAGGCAAGGGTGCCGCAGTCAAGAAGCGCGAAGACGTGCATCGCATGGCAGAAGCCAACAAGGCCTTCTCGCACTACCGCTTCTAAGCCTAGCGCTTCCAATCAAGCGAGGACCTTATGGCTCGTACAACCGCTATTAACCGCTACCGGAACATCGGTATCTGCGCCCACGTGGACGCAGGTAAGACGACTACTACCGAGCGGATTCTGTTCTACACCGGCGTGAACCACAAAATGGGTGAGGTTCACGACGGCGCTGCGACCATGGACTGGATGGTGCAGGAGCAGGAGCGTGGTATCACCATCACCTCCGCTGCCACCACCGCGTTCTGGTCCGGTTCGACCAAGCAGTACGACAAGTACCGCGTGAACATCATCGACACCCCCGGCCACGTGGACTTCACCATTGAGGTGGAGCGTTCCCTGCGCGTGCTGGATGGTGCGGTAGTGGTGTTCTGCGGCACCTCCGGTGTCGAGCCCCAGTCCGAAACCGTATGGCGTCAGGCCAACAAGTACGGCGTACCGCGCATCGTCTACGTCAACAAGATGGACCGTGCCGGTGCCAACTTCCTGCGCGTCGTCGAGCAGATCAAGAAGCGTCTGGGCCACACTCCGGTCCCGGTTCAGCTGGCCATTGGCGCGGAAGAAAACTTCCAGGGCCAGATCGACCTGCTGAAGATGAAGGCGATCTTCTGGAACGAAGACGACCAGGGCATGACCTACCGCGAGGAAGATATTCCTGCGGACATGCTGGCCGATGCCGAGCAGTGGCGCTCCAACATGGTCGAGGCAGCTGCCGAAGCCAACGAAGAGCTGATGAACAAGTACCTGGAAGAAGGCGAGCTGTCGATCGAAGAGATCAAGGCCGGTCTGCGCCAGCGTACCATCGCCTGCGAAATCGTCCCGGCCGTTTGCGGTTCGTCCTTCAAGAACAAGGGCGTGCCCCTGGTTCTGGACGCCGTGATCGACTTCCTGCCGGCGCCGATCGAGATTCCCGCGATCAAGGGTGTCAACCCGGACAACGAGGAAATCACCGACGAGCGTCATGCGGACGACGACGAGCCCTTCTCGGCTCTGGCGTTCAAGATCGCTACCGACCCCTTCGTCGGTACCCTGACCTTCGCGCGCGTTTACTCGGGCGTGCTGAGTTCCGGTGACTCCGTCATCAACTCGGTGAAGGGCAAGAAAGAGCGCGTCGGCCGTATGGTGCAGATGCATGCCAACACCCGTGAAGAGATCAAGGAAGTTCGCGCTGGCGACATCGCTGCTCTGATCGGCATGAAGGACGTCACCACCGGTGACACCCTGTGCTCGATTGAGAAGCCGATCATCCTTGAGCGCATGGACTTCCCGGAGCCGGTGATCTCGGTCGCCGTCGAGCCGAAGACCAAGGCCGACCAGGAGAAGATGGGTATCGCGCTGGGCAAGCTGGCCCAGGAAGACCCCTCGTTCCGCGTCAAGACCGACGAAGAGTCCGGTCAGACCATCATCTCCGGTATGGGCGAGCTGCACCTGGACATCCTGGTGGACCGCATGAAGCGCGAGTTCGGCGTGGAAGCGAACATCGGTAAGCCCCAGGTCGCCTACCGCGAAACCATCCGCAACACTTGCGAGATCGAAGGCAAGTTCGTTCGCCAGTCGGGTGGTCGTGGTCAGTTCGGTCACTGCTGGATCCGCTTCGCGCCGGCTGACGAAGGTCAGGAAGGTCTGGAGTTCACCAGCGAAGTCGTGGGCGGTGTGATTCCGAAGGAATACATCCCGGCGATCCAGAAGGGTATCGAAGAGCAGATGAAGAACGGCGTCGTCGCCGGCTATCCGCTGCTGGGCCTGAAGGCCGCGGTATTCGATGGTTCCTACCACGATGTCGACTCCAACGAGATGGCGTTCAAGATCGCTGCCTCCATGGCGACCAAGCAGCTCACCCAGAAGGGTGGTGCCGTGCTGCTCGAGCCGATCATGAAGGTCGAGGTCGTGACCCCGGAAGACTACATGGGTGACGTCATGGGCGACCTGAACCGTCGTCGTGGCCTGATCCAGGGTATGGAAGACACCGTGACCGGCAAGGTCATCCGTGCCGAGGTTCCGCTGGGCGAGATGTTTGGCTACGCTACGGATGTCCGCTCCATGTCTCAGGGTCGCGCAAGCTACTCCATGGAGTTCTCCAAGTACGCCGAAGCTCCGTCGAACATCGCCGAAGCCATCATCAAGAAACAAGCTTAATCAGCGCTTTGACTAGAGGTTTTATCTCGTGGCTAAAGAAAAATTCGAACGTAACAAACCGCACCTGAACGTGGGCACCATCGGTCACGTTGACCATGGCAAGACCACTCTGACCGCAGCGCTGACCAAAGTCTGTGCCGACACCTGGGGCGGTTCCGCTCGTGGTTTCGACCAGATCGACAACGCGCCGGAAGA
>NZ_SULM01000029.1 GCF_005250615.1 Pseudomonas rhizoryzae
CGGTAAACCCCGGATGAGTGCCCTAGGCGCGGCCATGCGTAAGCTGCTGCAGATCGCCTATGGCGTGCTCAAGACGCAGCGACCATATCAACCACGACAGGCCCTTTAGAAGACCTGTTGTGATTGGTGGGAGAGATGGTATCTACGGAGGCCGGTAGGAGCGGCCGCGATTAGTGGCCCCCAACTGAGAACCCCCGCCACTCTCAACGTCTACATTCCAGAAGAATCCGCCCCGCCAGCCTTTCACCTGGAGTCCCCATGCCCCGTACCTTCACCCGCCTCGAGGCGGGCAGCCCCGCCCATTACGGTGCCACCGTCGTCGCCGACGGGATCAACTTCGCCGTCTGGTCGCCCGCGGCCGAGGCCATCGAACTCTGCCTCTACGATGCCAAGGGTGAAGCCGAGACCCAGCGCCTGGTCTTTCGCGAGCACGAAGGCGGCGTCTGGCACGGCTTCCTGCCTGGCGCCAAGCCGGGACTGAGATACGGCCTGCGTGCCCAGGGCGCCTATTGGCCCCAGGACGGCCTCAGATTCAATGCCCACAAACTGCTGGTGGACCCCTGGGCCCTGGCGGTGGATCGGCCCTTCCAACTCCACCCCAGCACCTACGGCTTCCATCCCGACGATCCCAACCGCCCGGACGAACGCGACAGCGGCCCCCACGTCCCCAAGGCCATCGTCCTGCCCCCGCTGGACACTCTCGCACCCAGCCCCAAGCGCCGCGACGCCGGGCTGATCTACGAACTGCACGTCCGCGGCCAGACCAAGCTGCATCCCAAGGTCCCGGCCCGTCAGCGCGGGACCCTGGCCGCGCTGCGGCATCCGGCGCTGATCGAGCACTGGCAGCGCCTCGGCGTCACCACCCTGGAGCTGCTGCCCATCGCCGCCTGGGCCGACGATCGCCATCTGCCGGCCCTCGGGCTGGCCAATTACTGGGGCTACAACCCGGTGGTCATGGCGGCCGTCGATCCGCGTCTGGCGGGCGCCGATGCCCTGGGCGAATTGCGCGAGACGGTCGCCGCCCTGCAAGCCGCTGGCTTCGAAGTGCTGCTCGACGTGGTCTTCAACCATACCGGCGAAGGCGACGAACTCGGCCCCACCTTCAACCTGCGCGGCCTGGACAATGCCGGCTATTACCGGCTGCAGCCGGACGATCCGGCGCGCTACATCAACGATATGGGCTGCGGTAATTGCCTGGCACTCTACAGTCCGCCCGCTTTGCGCCTGACCCTGGACAGCCTGCGCCACTGGGTCACCGCCGCGGGCGTCGATGGCTTCCGCTTCGACCTGGCGCCGGCCCTGGGTCGCCTGGAAAGCGGCTTCGACCGCGATGCGCCGCTGCTCCAGGCCATGGCGCAGGACCCGGTGCTGCGCCAGGTACGACTGGTGGCCGAACCCTGGGACATCGGCCCCGGTGGTCATCAGGTCGGCGCCTTCCGCGCGCCTTGGCAGGAATGGAACGATGCCTTCCGTGACGACGTGCGCCGCTTCTGGCGCGGCGACGAAGGCCTGCGCGGCGCCCTGGCTACCCGGCTGGCGGGCAGCGCCGACCTCTTCGGCACGGGCGATCGTCTGCTGCGCACCAGCGTCAACTTCATCACCGCCCATGATGGCTTCACCCTGGCTGACCTGGTCAGCTACGCCGAGAAGCACAACGAGGCCAACGGCGAAGGCAATCGCGACGGCACCACCGACAACAAGAGCTGGAACAACGGGGTGGAGGGGCCGAGCGACGACCCCGCAGTGCAGGAAGTCCGCGCCGCCGACCGGCGCGCCCTGCTGGCGACCCTGATCCTCGCCGGTGGCGAACCCATGCTCACCGCGGGCGACGAATTCGGCCGTACCCAGCAGGGCAACAACAATGCCTATGTGCAGGACAACGAACTCTCCTGGCTGGATTGGCAGCAGGCCGCCAGCCCCGCCGGGCAACGGCAGAGCGCCTTCGTCGGTAGGCTCATGGCGCTGCGCCGCGCCCATCCGGCCTTGCAGGCCCAGCGCCTGCTGGGGCGGCCCGACGCCAACGGCTGGGTGAGGATCGACTGGCTCGACGCCGACGGCACGCCAATGGACGCGGGTCGCTGGCAGGCCCCGGGCAGCCTGCCGCTGAGTCTCACCCTCGAACCCCTCGATGGCGAAGACCAGGCCCAGGGCGCGCGCATCTGGCTGGCTTTCCAGCCACGGCGCGAGCAAATCGAGCTGCGTCTGCCGCCGTCACGTGACGGACATCACTGGGTGATACAGCTGGACAGCAGCCAGCCTGAACTGGAACCGGACGGGGCAGTCTATCCCAGCGCCGAAAATCTCCGTGTTGGCCGAGGCGTACTGCTGGCCGTGGAGACTCCGGACGTGCCCTGACGCCTGCTGTCGCCAACGGTGATAATGGCAACGCCCGCCCTGGGCCGGTGTTGCCGTGCAGCGTGCAGCGCGTCCCGACTCGGCTGGTCTGTCCGCTCTGCTTGAGACGGAGCTTGAGCTTTGGCGCTACACTCGCGCCCATCATTACAAGGAGCACCGCGATGTCCCGGATATCCCTCAGTCGTTACCTCATCGAGCAGACCCGCAGCCACAAGACCCCGGCCGACCTGCGCTTCCTCATCGAAGTCGTGGCGCGGGCGTGCAAGCGCATCAGCTACGAGGTGTCCAAGGGAGCGCTGGGTGGCGTACTCGGCAGCATGGGCACCGAGAACGTCCAGGGCGAGGTGCAGAAGAAGCTGGACGTGCTGTCCAACGAAATTCTGTTGGAAGCCAACGAGTGGGGCGGCACCCTGGCTGGCATGGCCTCCGAGGAAATGGACCAGGTTCACCAGATCCCCGGTCACTACCCCAAGGGCGCCTATCTGCTGATGTTCGACCCGCTGGACGGCTCGTCCAACATCGACGTCAACGTCTCCGTGGGCACCATCTTCTCCATTCTGCGCAAGGACTTCGTCAGCAGCACCACTGGCGACGTGACCGAAGAAGCCTTCATGCAGAAGGGCACCGAGCAGGTCGCCGCCGGCTATGCCATCTATGGCCCCCAGACCATGCTGGTGCTGACCCTGGGCGACGGCGTCAAGGGCTTCACCCTGGATCGCGAGCTGGGCAGCTTCGTGCTCACCCACGAAGACATCTCCATCCCGGAAAGCACCGCCGAATTCGCCATCAACATGTCCAACCAGCGCCACTGGGATGCCCCGGTCAAGCGCTACGTCGACGAGATGCTGGCCGGCAAGGAAGGCCCTCTGGGCAAGAACTACAACATGCGCTGGATCGCCTCCATGGTGGCCGACGTCCATCGCATCCTCACCCGCGGTGGCATCTTCATGTACCCCCGCGATGCCCGCGAGCCCGAAAAACCCGGCAAGCTGCGCCTGATGTACGAGGCCAACCCCATGGCCATGCTGGTCGAGCAGGCCGGTGGTGCCGCCACCAATGGTCACCAGCGCATCCTCGACGTCCAGCCGGATGCCCTGCACCAGCGGGTCGCGGTGTTCCTGGGCTCCAAGGAAGAAGTCCTGCGCGTGACCGAGTACCACCGTCAGCGTTGATGCTTCTGCCGGACCGCCTGCAACGGGCGGTCCGGTCGCTTCCCGCCTCATGCCGTTCAGCTCCGATTCAGCACCGTTAATCCGTCGATAACCTGCGTCCAGTGAAGATGGTGGCGCAGCCGGTCGGGCTGTATCTGAATTGCGTGAGGAGCTTAGTTAGATGAACGCCCTGAAATCCCGTGTCGTCCTCTTTGGTCTGTTGGCCCTGGCCAGCCACTCGGTCTTCGCCGCCGATACGCAGAACTTTGCCGGCCTCACCTACGGCAGGAGCTACGACAACTTCAACAACAGTCACGCGCTCAATAGCAACCTGAATAGCCCCGACACCGACGGTGCCATCGACGGCAACAACACCTGGGGCCTGCGCCTCGGTCAGCAGAACGATGCCGGTCGCTACTACGCTACCCTCGACCAGGTCAGCGGCAGCAGCGATGGCATCAAGCTCCGCCAGCAAGACCTCACCGGCAGCTACGACGCCTTCTACCCGCTGAGCAACAGCACCAAGCTGTTCGGCGGCGGCACCCTGGGCCTGACACGAGTCACCCAGGATGGCTCCAGCTACAGCCACAACGGCGATACCGGCTACCTGGCCGGCGTCCAGGCGGGCATCCTGCAGCAGGTCAACGACCGCACCTCCCTGGAAGCCGGCTATCGCTACCTGCGCAGCAACGCCAAGCCGGACATCGACGAAGACGGCACCAAGCTCGGCTCGACCCAACTCGACAGCACCAAGGAAATCTACCTGGGTATGAACGTCTATTTCTAAGGCTTACCGGGGCGGTGCGAGCCGCCCCACCTGCTAGCTGTAGGGATCGAGACCGGAAAAGCCCGCCACCAGGGCGACGGCGAGCACGCCCAAGGCGATCTCCACGGCGGTGGCCCGTCGCAGCCACTGCAGCGCCCAGGGTCCATGAGCCAGTCGCGGCACCAGCACATAACGATTGAGCAGCGCCAGCCCGACCATCCCCGCCACCACCAGCACCTTGCCCAGCAGCAGCCCCGAGTAGGGCGTCAGTTGGAAGAGGCCTGCAGGCCCGAGAATCAACAGGCTGTTGAGCGCGCCACTGAGCAGCGCCAGCGCCACGCACACCTGACCCGGCAGCGAGTAACCACGCAACAGGTCGCGGACCTCGGCCTTCAGCATCGCGGGTGGCCGCTGCAGGCAGAGCAGCACGCCGGGCAGACTGCCCAGCCAGAGACCGGCGCTCAGCAGGTGCAGCCCTTGATTCAGCTGGTGCGCGATACCCAGGGCGCCCCCGGTTGCCGCCGCATGGCCGCCCAGCGCCAGGCTGGCCAGCAGCGCGCCACTCAGGCCCCAGAGCACAGCACAGCCCCGGTTGAAGGGTCCGGCCAGCAGCCACAGTGCCACCAGCGCCCCTAGGGGTAGTTGCCAGCGCCAGGCCTGTCCCGCGTCGGTGGCCAGGAAGAGTTGCCAGACGGCCAGGTTGAAGGCATCTGTCCAGCCATCGCCCACCAGCGCAGCCTGCACGGGTAATTGCGCGACTACGCCGAGCAGCAGTAGGGCACCCAACGCCCGCGCGCTACCTCGCGCCCGCTCCAGTAGCCAGTTACGCAGCCCGGGCCGAGCCAGCCAGCGCGCGAGCGCCAGGTAACCCCAGGTCAGCAGCAGCGGCAGCAGGAGCAGGGCGCGGGTGAGCGGACGCCAGGCCTCGGGCGTCGCCAGTCCGACCTCCAACACGGGAAGGCTTATTGGACGGTGAAGCGGTAGTCGCCCTGGGTCTTGTGCCCATCCTTGGCCAGTACCCGCCACTTCACCTGATAACGGCCGGCCGGCAGCGGCGCTTCCAGCGGGACTTCCAGGGTCCTGGCATCGGTACCGGAAATGACCTTGCCGGTGGTGATCGCCGTGCTGGCCTGGCCATCCAGGCGTTGCAACTGCACCTGGCTCAGCGACGCCTCGATGCCTTCGGAAAAGCTCAGGCTCAGCTGCTTCGGTGCCGGGCTGACGGTGCTGTCGGGCGCCGGCTCGGCGCTCTTGAGATGACCATGGGCCAGTGCCAGACCCGGTAACAACAGACAGGCCAGGGCGAGCGAACGGGCGCGAGACAGGACGGCAGGCATGAGCTTCTCCAGCGGCAGGGTAAAACCGCCAGCTTAGCAGTCCGTTCTGGGCTCGTCCTTAAGCTGCTCCGCCGCCCGCGCCGCGCACTCCACGAAGGTGCGCGCGGTGCAGGTCCGACACACCTCCGGGTCCAGGCGCGGATAGATGCTGCGCAGGGCTTGGTCCTTGGACGAAAACACGTGTCCTTCGCCCAGCTCCTTGAGGAAGCCGGTCTTGGCGAACAATTGCAGCACCGGAGTGCGCGGTCGATGGAAATACAGGTCGCCGCCCAGGCCCCGTCGCTCGCGCCATTCCCGGCGCCAGAGATCGTTACCCGCCAGATCGATGAAATTCATGCTCTTGGTCATGAACAGCGCGTGCTTCTGGCCGGGTTGGGTACGGCGAAAGCCATCCAGTTGATCGGTGACATGCTGGACGGCGCCGAAGAACACCGAGCCCTCCACGCGCACCAGCTTGAGCTGTGGGCATTCCTGCGCCCGATGGCCCAGTTCGTCCAATGGGGTGAAGCGGCGTTCGGGTGTGCTCGCATCCGGTACCAGCGGGCGGATCGCCGGATGGGAGGTGCGATAGAGATAGGCCACCAGAGACACCAGGGTGCCCAGCAGCACGGCGCGGTCCAGCGGAATGGTCAGGGTCGCCAGGAAGGTCACCCCGGCGACCAGCGCCTCGGTACGGCTGACCTGCAGCACCTCGCGCCAGCGTCCCAGGTCCAGCAGACCCCGCGCCACCAGCAGCAGGGTGGCGGAGATCGCCGCCAGCGGAATGGCGGCGATCAGGGCACCGCCAAAGGCCACCAGGGCGACCACCAATAGCGCCGCGAATACCGCGGCCAGAGGCGTGCGGGCACCCGCCTCCAGATTGGGCATGGAGCGATTCAGCGAGCCGCAGGAGACATAGGCCGAGAAGCAGCCGCCGGCGAGATTGGCCAGACCCTGGCCGATGAATTCGCGATTGATGTCCAGCCGCTGCCCGGAACGTTGGGCCACCGCCTTGGCGATCGACAGCGACTGCCCCAGCGCCACCAACGTCAGGGCCACCGCGATCCCGGAAAGATTGCCCAGGTCCTGAAGGGTGACATCGGGCAGGTGAAAGGGCGGCAAGGCCGAAGGAATGCGGCCGACCGTGGCGATGCCCTGGGCCGCACCGGGCAGGCCGCGTTCCAGCACCCAGGCGCAGAGGCAACCGGCCAGCAGGCCGAGCAGCATGGTCGGCCAGCGCGGCCGCAGCCGACGCAGCAGCAGGGTGGCAGCCAAGGTCACCGCGCCGATGACCAGCGACGGCCAGTGGATCGCCAGGGGATGGGCGAGCAAGTAGCCAAGCACGCCGAACGCCGAGGTGCCCAGGGGCGGCGACAGGCCGAACAGATCCTTGAGCGAATAGAGTCCGATGAGCACGGCGGCGCCGCTCATGAAACCGAGCAGCACCGACGGCGAGATGAAGTTGGCCACCGCGCCCAGCCGGAGCCCCCCCACCAGCAGTTGCAGCAGGCCGACCAGCAGGGTCACCGCCAGCGCCAGGTCGATATAGGGACCGGAGCCGGCCAGTGCCAAGGGCGACAGTGCCGCCAGCAAGGCCAGGGAGTTGGCGTTGGTCGGTCCGGTCACCACATGCCGGCTGGAGCCCGCCAGGGCCGCGACGATGCAGGGCACCACCGCCCCGTAGACCCCATATTGCGGCGGCAATCCGGCCAGGGTAGCGAAGGCCACGCCCTGGGGCAGGGCCAGCACCGCGCCCAGCAGGCCTGCGCCGAGGTCCGCCCTCAGGCTGGTGCGGTCCACCTCGCGGAGCCAGGGCAGCAGGGTGGAAAGGGCGGGCATGGGGCGCTCCTGGAAAAGGGGTCACCCACTCTACCGACTCCGGCTGTCAGCAGGCTATCGATGTCCCGCCTTCCACGATCGTCCTCGCGACAGGGCTAGGGACGACTCCTGCTCCTTGTCCCTGTGTTCATTTCTTCGCCAGTCGCCGGCGAAGCTGTCTGGATGGCGTTCTCGTGGCTTCATGCACGGGTTATCCACATCCCTGTGCACGCGCCCTGTGGGTAACCCTAGCGGTCAGCCGTCGTGGCTGTTGGCGGCGATGCGATGGATCGATAGATCGGCGCCCTGGTATTCCTCTTCCTGACTCAGGCGCAGCCCCAGCAGCGCCTTGAGCAGACCGTACACCGCCAGCCCCCCGACCAGTGCGATGGCGATGCCCAGCGCCGTCCCGGCCAGCTGTGCCATGAGGCTCACACCGCCCAGCCCGCCGAGCGCCGTCTGGCCGAACAAACCGCAAGCGATACCACCCCAGGCACCGCAGAGTCCGTGCAGCGGCCAGACCCCCAGGACGTCATCCAGCTTCCAGCGCGTCTGCACGGCGGTGAAGGCCCAGACGAACAGGGCGCCTGCCACCAGCCCCGTGACCAGTGCGGCGATGGGATGCATCAGGTCGGAGCCAGCGCAGACGGCGACCAGTCCGGCCAAGGGGCCGTTGTGCAAGAAGCCCGGGTCGTTGCGTCCCAGCAGCAGGGCAGCGGCCGTCCCCCCGACCATGGCCATCAGCGAATTCAGCGCCACCAGGCCGCTGACGCCCGCCAGGCTCTGGGCGCTCATCACGTTGAAGCCGAACCAGCCAACGATCAGGATCCAGGAGCCCAGCGCCAGGAAGGGAATGTTCGACGGCGGAAAGGCCACCAGGCGACCCTCGCGATAACGACCCTGCCGCGGGCCCAGCAGCAGCACCGCGGCCAGCGCCAGCCAGCCGCCCACCGCATGGACCACCACCGAGCCGGCGAAGTCGTGGAAGCGCGCCCCGAACAACGCTTCGAAGCCATCCTGCAGGCCCAGGTTGTTGTTCCACATCAGGCCCTCGAAGCTGGGATAGACGAAGGCCACGATCAACGCGGTGGCGCATAGTTGCGGGACGAAGCGGGCGCGCTCGGCGATCCCCCCGGAGATGATCGCCGGAATGGCCGCGGCGAACGTCGCCAGGAAAAAGAACTTCACCAGTCCATAGCCACTGTCGGCGGTCAGTACCTGGGCCGGGGCGAAGAAGGTCACGCCATAGGCGATCCAGTACCCAACGAAGAAATACACCAGGGTCGAGATGGCGAAATCGGCGAGGATCTTGGACAGCGCATTCACTTGATTCTTGTGTCTGACCGTACCCGCCTCGAGAAAGGCGAAGCCGGCGTGCATGGCCAGCACCATCACGGCGCCGAGCAGCAGGAATAGGGTATTGGCACTGTGGACCAGGGTGGCCACGGCGGAAGGCAGTTCGTTCATCGAGGCAGTCGTCTAAAAGGGTTGCACCAAAAACATGCCTTTCGGCTGCTTTTTGATCGCTTTTGGTGCGATACGCAGCTCTTTGGCAGGTTCAGTCTTGCCGCCAAACGCGATGCAGGGCCAGGCTAGCGCAGTGTTGCGCCAAGGCGGTGCGAGTCGTGAGGGCGTGCACCGCCAAAAAGCAAAGGTCGTGCCGCTAAATAGCGCGCAGAACGATACGGCCGCTGCTGACATTGGCTAGCAGCGTCGCCAGCTCATGCCGGCGCTGTGGCTCCACGGCGATCTGCAGCGCGATTTCCAGTGCTTGGTAGTCTTCGGCGAGCACCACCACCGCCAGCGTCGTCAGCCGCGCCTTGATCAGCGGCCATTCCGCATAGGTGCAGGCGAAGCCAAGGGTTTCGCGCACCACCAGGGGTTGCTTGTCCGCCTGCTGCAGACAACGGGCAGCGCAACCGCCATAGGCCCGCACCAATCCACCCGTCCCCAGCTTGATCCCGCCGTACCAGCGGATGACTACCACCACGACCTGATCACACTCCTGCCCCTCGATGGCCGCCAGGATCGGCCTCCCTGCGGTGCCGCCAGGCTCGCCGTCATCGTTGAAGCGGTATTGATTACCGAGCTTCCAGGCCCAGCAATTGTGCGTCGCGGTGGGCACGCTCACTCGTTCGATGAAGGCCATGGCGGCCTCCACGCTGGTGACCGGAGCGGCGAGCGCGAGGAAACGACTCTTGCGCACCTCTTCTTCGCAGGAGGCTTCGCTAGTGAGGGTGAAGGTCATGCGGTTGCGGCTGTCTTGAGCCCGAGACCCTTGAGGATGACATGGGTGAGCGTCTGGGCCGCTTCCTCGAAATCCTGACGGGTCAACCGGGTACGCCCCGTCACCCGACAGATCTGGCTGGCGAAGTCGGCATAGTGCTGGGTGCTGCTCCATAGCAGGAAGATGAGATGGACCGGGTCCACCGGGTCCATCTTCCCCGCGGCGATCCAGGCGTCGAACACCGCGGCCCGGCTGCGGAACCAGGTCTGGTAGTCCTGGTTGAAGTACTCGTACAGGCAGGTCCCGCCGCCGATGATCTCCATGGCGAAGATCCGCGACGCCAGCGGCTGGCGTCGGGAGAATTCCAGCTTGGCGCGGATATAGCGGGCCAGCGCCTCGGCCGGGTCGTCATCCACGGTCAGGTGGTTGAAGGTGCTGTCCCACAACTCGAGGATGTTGCCCAGCACCGCCATGTAGAGGCCGAGCTTGTTGTTGAAATAGTAATGGAGGTTGGCCTTGGGCAGCCCAACGCGCTGGGCGATGGTATTCATGCTGGTGCCCTTGAAACCGTGGCGGGCGAATTCCTCCTCCGCCGCGATCAGGATCGACTCCTCATTCTTCTGCCGAATCCGTCCGGCTGGCTTGTCCTGGCCGGCATGATGTGCGGGTACGAGTAGGGTCATGACAACTGCAGGGTCCGAAGGCGAGGCTGGCATCAATAGCGCACCCCCCGCCTCGGACACAAGCCTCGACTCAAGGGTGTGACGCTGGCGTGCTGCATTCTGTCGCCTGAACGGTTCTCTCCTCGGGCAGCAACAGGTTGAGCAGGATGGCGGTGATACCGCCGCTGGTGATCGCGGTATCGAAGAGATTCTTCACCAGGGGTGGCAACTGATCCAGCAAGGTCGGCTGACTGGCAATGCCCAGCCCCACGCCCAGCGAGGTGGCGATGATCAGCAGGCTGCGGCGATCCAGGCGGCATTGCGCCAGTAGGCGAATACCTGCTGCCGCCACACTGCCGAACAGCACCAGGGTGGCGCCACCCAGTACCGGCTTGGGGATCTGCTGCAAGACCGCGCCCAGCACCGGGAACAGCCCCAACAGCAGCAGGATGCCGCCGATCCAATAGCCCACGTAGCGGCTGGCCACGCCGGTCAGTTGGATCACCCCGTTGTTCTGCGCGAAGGTGGTGCTGGGAAAGGTATTGAAGGTCGCCGCCAACAGACAGGCGACACCATCACCCAATACCCCACCCCGGAGGCGCCTTATATAGGCCGGTCCCTCGATGGGCTGCCGCGAGATCAGGCAGTTGGCGGTCAGGTCGCCGGTGGTCTCTATGGTGCTGATCACATAGATCAGCGCCACTGGCAGAAAGGCCGACCAATCGAAGGCGAAACCGAAGTGAAAGGGGAGGGGCACGCTTACCAGGGGTAGTGGCGGCAAGGGTTGCGGCTTCAGCAGGCCACAGGCCCAGGCAGCCAATGACCCTACCAACAGACCGATCACCACAGCCGATAGCCTTAGCCAGGGCCGCCGCGACAGATTCAGGGAGATGATGATGACCAAGACCAGGCCACCCAGCGCCAGATTGGCCGGTGCACCGAAGTTGGTTGCCTTGGCGCCGCCCCCGAGGTCGGTGATGCCAACCCTGATCAGGCTGACACCGATCAGCGTGATCACGATGCCCGTCACCAGAGGCGTGATCACCCGACGCAACAGCCCCAGGCAGCGACTCAGGCCGATCTGGACGAAGGCACCGAAGAAGCACACCCCGAAGATCATCGCCAGAATGTCCTCTGGCGTGCCACCGCGCTGCTTGACCAGCATTCCCGCCGCCAGCACGGCCGATAGAAAGGCGAAGCTGGTGCCCTGCAGGCAAATCATGCCAGCCCCTAGACCGCCAGCCCCCCGGGCCTGCAAGAAGGTGCCGACGCCCGACACCATTAGGCCCATGCTGATCAGATAGGGCAGGTGCTCATTCAGCCCCAGCACGCCAGCGATGATCAGCGGCGGCGTGATGATGCCGACGAAGCTTGCCAGCACGTGCTGCAGCGCGGCGCAAAAGGCGGCAAGGGGCGCTGGGCGTTCTTCCAGGCCATAGAGAAGATCATCCTGAAGGGGAGTGGTCATGGAGTGGTTACCTCGCATCGGCGCTGCCGGCATGGACGGCAGCGGCAGGACCGCAGAGGGCCCTGGACGATTTAGAATTGATACTTCACCAAAAAGCTGAAGACGCTCTGATCGGTACGGAAACCCTCGCTGTCCTTGATGCCGTACTTATCCGACCAGTAGTCGTACTCGGTACCTACATAAAGATGCTTGGCGTCGTAGCCCAGGGCCTTGCCCAGGTCGTACTTGATCTGTGGATTGAAGTGCAGGTTGGCGTGATAGCTGCCCTTGTTGTTCATCACCCAATCCATATAGCCATCGATGAGCAGATCCGAATTGCCCAGGGGCAGGGTGTAGGCCCATACCGGCGTCAGCTGCCAAGCACCCGAGGGCACACTGCCGCCATCGGGTTTGCGGTAGTAGAGATTCAGCTGAAAGTAGTCGAAGCCAGGCACCTTGAGATCGAAGCCCGGGCCGATCAAGTAGTTGCGCTGATCACGGCCGGCGCCCCTGCCATCGTTCTGGTCGTATTCCAGGGTCGTGGCCAGCAGGACATCGCTGACGGGACCAAAGGAGAGATCCTTGCCGGACAGCTTGCCAAACGACAGCCGTGGGCTGACTTCGCCATAGAAGCCTTGGTGCCCATCGCTGGGATTGCTCGCGCCGTTGAACCAGATGCTATCGACGAACAAGAAGAGATCGCCCCAGGTCCAGGAACTGGCGTGTTCGAAGGTGACCGTCTGCTGGATGTGCGGGTCGACCCGGAAATCCTTGCCATATAGATAGGTGAGGCTTTCGCCATGCCACAGCAGCGGACTGTCGGCGGCGTTGGCCGCGCCAGCGGCCATCAGACTGCTCGTCAGTAGCGTGGCGATAACGGTTTTTTGCATTTCGACTTCCCAGATGACTTGCTCATTATGGATTCCTGTCCTTGTGGTCAGGTATCGCCGTGGTTAGCAAGATCGAAGCCAATAGTTGTTTATTTTAATAATTTTAGTTATTTCAATTGGTTAAGAATGGTCTTGGTGAGTGAGCAGCGAGTTGGTTGGCTCTTTAACCTGACCAGTCGCTCAATTTTTGTGCGTGACAGGCGTTCGTTTGAGAGGAGTGCTTCGAAAGAGAGCGCGGTTCCGGCTGGCCGGTGCTAAGGTTCGTAACGACCTGGAGGAGACCCTCATGAAGTGGCTTGCTGGTGTTTTCGCGACTCTGCTCTGTAGCGCCTCTGTATTTGCCCAGGCCCCCCAGGTCGGTACAGGGCAACCGGGTATCCTCATGATCACGCGCGGCGATGCCTATTCAGGTTCGGGTTGCGATATCGGCCTGATTATTCAAGGGCGCCTGGCCACTACCCTCATGGCCGGCCAGAGTGCCTCCTTTAATCTCCCTCCTGGCGAAGTCTCGGTGAGTCTTACCTCTTCCGGTCCTGGCGCCTGTGCCGCCCCCATGGCCAGCGCTGTCTCTCAGTCCATCCTCTTGACGCCTGGCGAGATCAAGCAATACCGGATCATCGCGACCGAAGCCGGCTATCGCCTGGCACCTATCCCGCTTTATTGAATATTTCTGAAATAACCTGTTGACCTGTTCCGAAACTCCCCTATAATGCGCCCCACTTCCGGCGCAGACGCTGAAGGGCTTGAAAATCAAGCACTTAGGTCTGAGTCGGGCGAGGGGTCTACGGAGTCCTCGCCGCTTGGTCAGCTCCTTCGGGTAATGACGAAGTGAAGGGGAGGGGTTGACAGCGTCTTAGGATGCTGTAGGATTCGCCTCCCGCTGCCGCGATCGGTTGGTCTGGTCAAGGCGGTGCAAATGGTTGAGTTGAAACGAAAAAGTTCAAATCAACGCTTGACAGGATGTGAGGCTAGCGTAGAATGCGCGCCTCGGTTAGCGACACGGTCGCAACCAACTGCTCTTTAACAAGTTGAATCAAGCAATTCGTGTGGGTGCTTGTGAGATAAGTCTGATGTCGCAAGATTATCAGCAACACAAGTAACTCGTGAATTCATGAGTTTTTTGCGATTGCTGAGCCAAGTTTAG
>NZ_SULM01000003.1 GCF_005250615.1 Pseudomonas rhizoryzae
CTGTTGGAGCCGTTGGCGGACTGCACGGCCAGGTCGCGGATACGCTGCAGGATGTTGGTGGACTGCTGCATGGCGCCTTCAGCGGTCTGCGACAGGGAGATACCGTCGTTGGCGTTGCGGGTCGCCTGGTTCAAACCGTTGATCTGGTTGGTCAGACGGTTGGAAATCTGCAGGCCGGCGGCATCGTCCTTGGCGCTGTTGATACGGCTACCGGTGGACAGACGCTGCATGGAAGTGGCCAGGGAGCTGGACGCGTTCTGCAGGTTACGCTGGGTGTTCAGAGACGGGATGTTGGTATTGACGGTAAGGGCCATGGTGGCGTCCTCCAGTAGAACCTTGTGTGCCTGAGCATGCGAGCGGGGCCTGCTTGCTCAGGCACCCCTGTAATTCGCATTCAAGAGGTTTATCGGTGCTTATCGTCAAACCTTTAGAGTTTTTAGCGAATTTTCTTCGCTAGAAGCTTGACAGCAAGCAACATACCGATTCGTGCAAAAGGGTTATCGACAGACGTAGCGATTTATTTAGCCCTACCGAAAGGATTTAGCGGGCGACTGACGCAGCGCTCTACGGCGGTCATCGTTTAACGCCTTGGCAAAATAAAAAGCGCCCGCTAAGGGGCGCCTATGAGCTAGCTGGGCAGTAATAACGCCAGGGCGACGTACTGCCTAAAGTCAGTCAGGTAGCCAGGCGGCTCGCCACGCCAGCAGGTTCTCACCCTCCAGCATCCACTGGCCGAGCACCTGCTGACGCAGGAGATCGCCTTGCCGCGCCGTGGCGTCGAGATCCGCCAGCTGTCCTCCGATGGCGTCGCACCAATCCTTGAACCTGTTGCGTACCCGAATGACCGGCAGATCACCCTGGTAGGGTTCCAGGTCAGAACAGATCACCGGAAAGCCACAGGCACCGTACTCGAGCAATCGCAGATTGGTCTTGCAGCGGTTGAAGAGGTTGTCTTCCAGGGGGGCTATGGCCAAGTCCAAGTTAAGGCTAGCGAGCTTCGCCGGGTAGCGTTCGATGGGAACACCCGCATGGAACTCGTGAACGAAAGGCCTGAGCCGCTCCGGGCACATGCCGAAGAAAACCCATTCCACCTCGTCGGCTAGCGCCATTACGACGTCCGCCACCAGTTCTAGATCGCCGGTATGGCTGATGCCGCCGCCCCAACCGACCCTCGGCTTGCGGCCCTGGCGCCGCTGGCTCTGACGTCCGGCCCACCAACGCGGTGGAAGGAAGTTCGGCACCACGCGGATATCCTCGTTCATGCCCGCCAACGCCGCACCTAGGGCCGGTGTGGAGACCACCAGTCGATGGCAGAGGGATACAGACTGGCGCAGCGCCTTGAGGATGTCTTTTGGAATGGAGGCGCGATAGATACTCTTGAGCGGTAGGTTGGGAAGGTAATCGTCCAGCTCGGACACCATGAACGTGCGCGACAGCGTACGTAGACGCTGCAAACTTTCCCGTTGGTCATCGGTGAGCTGGCGTTGAAGCACGAGCGTTTCGACATCGAAGCGCTCCAGCTCCAGCGGATCGGGATGCTGGTTACACACCTGTCCTTCGACCAGACCGGCCTCGCGAAGAGCGACCAGCGGCTGACGAATCCGATAGTGACCACAGCCTGCCTCGTCGGCGGGACAGACGAAGATCTGCGGCAATGCCGGGTCCTGCACACGACGTCCGCCATATCCGAAGGTAAACCCCGTGCCCTCCAATGACAGATGACGGTTATAGCTGGGATCCTTGGCCAGCAGCGGCAGCCAGCGCCGCTGCATTTCATCGCGCTCCGCATCGAGTCTGGCCTGGCGATCGGCTTCTTCGAGCGCCAGAACGGCGAGTTCGACCCCTTCGCGCCTAATCAGGCTATGGGGCGTCCAGACGTTCAGCCAACCGGCTGCGCGCAATCTCAAACAAAGGTCGACCTCACCATGGAAGGAGGTGAGTTGTGCCTCATCCAGTCCACCTACCGCCAGGTAGGCCTCACGCCGCAGCAACAGGCAAGCCTTGCCCAAGGCACTGTAGTTCTGAGTGACCTGCAGGCGATTGAGATAGCCGGTACTGGGAGCGGGTTCACCGGCGAAGACCCGTCCCGCGACCTGATCGAGTCCCAGCACGAGACCTGCCTGTTCGACCGTCTCGTGCCGATCAAGAATCTTGCCGCCGACGGCGCCCACCTCGGGTCGTTGGGCCTGGTTGACCAATTCGTCGAGCCACTCCGGCTGGATGATTTCCGCATCCTGGGCGAGCAGCAGCAGATAGGGGCTTTCGATCGCCTGGGCCACGGCGTTGACCAGGGCCGAGTAATTGAACGGACCGGCAAAGCGCCAGACCTTAACCTCTTCGCTCTGCAGCTCCTCGATTCCCTGCAACCACTGTTGCGTTGCCGCATCCTGGCTTTCGCAATCCACCAGCAGGATCTCGTAGCAGGGGTAGCGGGTCTGGGCCAGTAGGCTATCCAACAGACGCTGAATGGCGTCCAGATGATCGCGCACCGCCACGACAATGGAGACCTTGGGGCGCTCCGGATGACCGTAGTCGATACGATAGCGGCCCGGCAGCGTCAACTGTACCTCGGCCTGGAAGCCTCGTGCCTGCAGGTGCCGCTCCAGCGCCACCTGTTCATGGGGATTGAACTGCAGCGACGGCGCCGCGGCCGTCAGCAGTACCTCGTCGAGATGTTCCAGGCCGACCAGGCCTTCCTGCTCCACCAAGCGCAGGATCAGATCCAGTTCAGCGGCCCCGACGAATACCGGATCGAAGCCACCTGCGGCGAGGAATATCTCGCGCTTGAAGAACCAGCGCTGACTCAGGCTCAGCGGAAAGCCGAGCAGCAGATCCAAATTGAAATCGGGTTTGAAACAGGCGCCCCGGACACCGCTCGCCGAGCGCTGGAACTCATCGGCGTAAAGGGCTCGACAGTCTGGCCGCGTCGCCAATGTCCGGGCCACCGCGAGCAGGCCGCCAGGGGTGAACTCGACGCCGGCATCCACCAATTGCAGCCAATCCGCCGAAGCGGCGGCAGCCCAGGTATTGATCGCGGACAGCTGCTCGGCTTCGGGTACGCACAGCCATTCCACGGTGGCATGCGCTGGCGCCGCCAGGGCACTCACCACCAGGGTCAGGCGGTACGGATAGAGATTGGCCTCGAGACTGGCCAGAGTCGCCTGTAACGCCGGCATCCCTGCCCCTCGATCCAGCACCAGGGTCGCCAGGCGCGGCGGCCGAGGTTGTTGACGATCGAGATCCTCGAGAATCCGCGCCAATACCCTACCCCGTGGCGTACCGGACTCCAGCCAGGTTTCCAACCGGTCACCCATCACCAGCCGCTGCGGCTCCGCGAGCGCCAGGCGCTGCATCAGCTGCGCCACCTGACTCGTCGAATCCACCGGCAAGCCCGCGACGAAGGCGGTGCCGCGCGCTAGCATGGTTTGTCGGTGGGCTTCATCGAACAGCAGGCGGCGAATGGCGTTGACCAGGTCGTTGGCGGCTACGGTATCCACCCCCTGAGCGGGAACCAAACCAGGACCGTAGAAGAAGCCGGTCTCGGTCATGAGATTGAGCACTGGCGTTCCTACCAGCAGAGCCTCCACCTGTAGACCCGACTCCACCGCCACCACGACGTCGGCAGCGAGCAGGAACGGCAACGGATCACCGTCGGCATACCTGAAGGCATCTTGTGCCAGGGCATAGTCGGCGGCCAGCGCTTGCACCTGTTCGATACCGAAGCGGCCCTGGGGACGGCGCCCCTTGATGATGACCTGAACCTCATGGCCCAACTCACGAATCGTTTGCAGATAGGCGCGCAGCACCTGCTCGTCCAGGCTCAACTCGGGCGGCAGCCAGTGCTCGGACACCAGGGTGGTGCCCAGGACCACGAGCGGACGATCCGGCTGCAAGCCCAATTCCAGGCAGAGGCTGGCCCGCATCCTGGCGCGCTCGCCGCGCTGTTCGAGCAGTTGGTCGAATTGAGGTAGGCCGAGCACATGCAGGCGCTCGGCGGCGAAGCCCGCATCACCGTAGAGCTGCCGGCTATCCTCCGACCAGACCACCATCTGCTCGGAGTTCTGCTGGTCATGCACCGTGTAGGGGTAGCACAAGGTCGGATTGTGCTCCAGGTGCAGCGAGGGAATGCCCCGGGCCTTGGCCCAGGCCACGCAGGTCTTGGAGGCGAACATCCAGTCTTCGTTGACGGCAACCAGCTCGATCTCGTAGCTGGCGGCCAGTCGATCCAGGGCTTCGACCAGCGCAAAGGCGGTCGGCAAGGTGGCGGCGGTGACATCCCAGAGAGGCTCGGCCAGCTGCTGCCAAGAACCGCCGGCAGCATCGAGCTCGCGCTGCATGCCCTGCTCCACTGCACTGGAAAATGCCGCGGGTATCCGCTTCTCGAATTCCTCTCTAGCCGCCGCGAGACCACCCTCGAGCAAGGAGTCGAGCACCAGCAGCTCGCTGCCGTGGCATTTCAGGAGGTCTTCCAGCTCGGGAACGACGAAGCCCCGGAAGGTAATCACTACCCGCGGACCAGCGGCGTTGAGATAGCGCTCCAGCAGCGGCAGGTTCTTGGGCCAGAATTGGGTGATCAAGGCGCGGGTTGGCTTAGACATGGGACTCATTCGGCCAGGAAAGCATTGAAGAGAGCGTTCAACAGCTGCGGAACGGCCTGGTAATCCACGATCGCGCCGAGGTCGACGCCCTTGTAGTGGCAGGCCGCTCTGACATCCGGTTGCCGCTGCCACGCCTGCAAGCACTGGAGAACGCTGAAATCCGCATGGTACTTGCGATGCCAGCGGGTAAAGTCAGACCAATAGGCCGCGCCGAGCAGAGGCGTCAGATCGGGTAGGCTGGCCAGTGACGTGGGCTGCGGTCCCTCCCGGAAGAACCAGAGGATGAACAGGAAAAAGCGATTGCGGGGTGCTTGCAGATGCGGGCGCAGCCCCGCGATCAGCTCCGCCTGAGTCAGCGCGGGCTGCCCCGGTAGCGTCTCGAGAAAGGCCAGGAAATCGGCGAATTCCGGATCGGTCTGGCGATAGCCAAGCCACCGCCGCCACAGTGAGGGCCAGTAACCGCAGGACTGGGTAGGCTCGAACGCCTCGAACCCAGGAGGCAGCAAAGGCCGCCAGACGGGCCTGGACTGCATGGAGGAAGGAAGAACGAAGCCGACCATAGACTACCTGCGTGACGACTGTCCGGCGCCCAAGGCGATGCCGTACAGAAAGTTGACGGATCCGGTCGCGGAGCAAGATTCACACCAGCAGCTTGAATCCCGCCTGCTGGGCCAATTGCTGAACCCTGTCGGGAAAGCGAAAGCCCTGCATGAAGAGATAGCCCGAGCGCCCGCGAATGAAATCGAGATAGGACCGCGCATGGCCGTTGTTGCGAGAGGCCATGAAGAAGACCCCGTACTTGTCATGGGTCTTGGGCACCGGCACGGTGGGCCAGCAGGCCTTGTGATCCAGGCGGGTATTGAAGATCACCAGGTCGCCCGCCTCGCTCGGTACCCGATAGCCTTGCTGGCTTTCGTCGTACCAGCGCATGTCGACCTGATGGGAGCCGGGGATGACTTCGACGCCGCCACCGTATTCAGGGGAGTTGGTCTGAAAGTACCAGGCGATCTGGACGATGTCGCAGTCCGGCTCCCAGTGGAAGCTGTGTCCGGCCTTCTGCTGGGAGTCGGTGTCCTTGTGCCAGGTGCCATAGCCACGCCGATGCATGGCCGATTCCGGCAACAGGATAAAATCCTCGCCCAGGAGGATCTGCAGGACGGCGACCATCTGCGACTCGAACAGCCTCTGCCAGACCACCGGATAGCGATTGAAGACATCGATCCGGATGTCCCCCAGGCGGGGATGCTCGTAGATATCCCCCTCGTAGCGCGGCTGATGATCGAACAGGGCGCCCATCTCGTTGCGCAGGCCGGAAATCTCCTCGCGCGGCAACAATTCCTTGATCAGGGCGAAACCGTTGCGCTGGTAACTCTGCCGCAGGGAGCAGGCGAAGTCTTCGTACTCAGACATGGCGAACGATCTCCTCGGGCATGGGCTTGCGCGCCATCACCCACATGTGGGACGACATTCCCGAGCGGGCCAGGAAGTCCTGGAAGGCCTCGCCCACCTCGGCTCTACGGGTGAACAACACCTCGTGCAGGAAGGGGTCCAGCTGCTTTTCCGCCGCCCTGGCGGCCAGTCCCTTGGCGACCAACTCCACATCCAGGCGACCGGGGGTGAAGCAGTCCAGCACCTGTAGTCCGCAACGCTGCAACAGCTGTGGCAGGGACCTCGTGTTGAAGTAGTTGAGGTGTTCGTGGTCGACGCAGGGACTGTCGCGCCCGAGCTGCTGGACGTCGAAACCCTCGCCATTGGGACAGGTCAGGATGAGCGCGCCGCCTGGCCGCAGGAGCTGGCACAGGCTGTCGATCACCCGTCGCGGGGCGAACAGGTGCTCTATCACTTCGAAGGCAACGATCAGATCGAAACGGCGCGCGGTGGTCGCCGCATAATCTTCGACGCGCTGCTCCACCACTTCGAATCCCTGCTGCCGGCAAATCTCCGCGAGGGCAGGCGTCGGCTCGATGCCGACCACCTTGTCCCAGAGGCCGCGCGTCACCATCTCTTGGCAGAAGGAGCCATAGCCCGCCCCTACCTCCAGGAGTTCGCCGAACGGCAGCGCCGTGCGCCGGCACAACTCCAGGGAGCGCTCCACCCGAGGCACTATGACCGAGGCATGACGCGCCTTGGCCGAGGCCGGATAGATATGCTCGGCCCAGTAGGCGTAGTTCTGGCTCTGCCGATAGAAGTCGCCGAGCAATTGCTCGCTCGGGCGCGGATTGACGTAGAAGGTAGCGCAGGCCCGGCAATCGACGTAGCGAAAGCCGTTCTTCTCGAACTTGAAGCGCTCGTCGCGGCTACCGCAGGCCGGACAGGCCGCCTCGACGAACTCGTCGGCGCGGGCCAACAAGAGCGCTATGTCGTGCAACAGGGCCTGGCGCTGCCCATCGAGCAGCGCGGCGGGACGGATGTCGTCTTCTTTCATGGCTACGCCCCTCAACGCCGGTATTTCTGCTGCTGGTCCAGCGGCAGGTGAACGGGGCCGTAGGCGCTGGGCTCACCCCAGAGATTGTCCTTCCACCACTGGCCATCTTCGATCCACCAGACCCGCGGCGAGCGGAAGGTATCGGCGGTCTGCCAGAACTCGTCTTCGCTGAGCCCTACGTAGTCCAGCCAGTGCTGTAGATCGCTGGAGACCACGTGGTCCATGCGGCGGACGATCTCCACGCCTTCCTCGCGGCTCAGATAACCCGCCCGGATGTCCTTGGAGGCATGGTCCGACGCCCGGCCGTAGCCGAACTTGATGAACTTGAGCAGATCGTGGACGCCGTTCTCGTAGCGGTCGTCCAGGTTGGACATCTGCCGGTAGGTGCGCTCGAACGGCTTGTCCGCCATCTTCCAGCCGTACTCCTGTTGTACCAGCCGGGTGTGCTGATTGGGGTCCCAGGGGAAGAAGTTGCCGATATAAATCCCGCGTACCCCGGTCTTGAGGATGTCGGCATCGCTGGGGTAGCGCGCCCAGAGCAGGTCCTTCTCGCGCAGCGGTTCCCGGGGATCGCCGAGCATGTCGTGCCATTCGAAGCCGCGCAGGGCGTGCTCGTGGCGGACCCGGGCGCTGAATTCCACGTAATCGTCCGGATCGAACATGCCGGAGATGTCCCAGGCCGTCTCGCCCCAGATGATCAAGGGGATGTCGAACTTCACCGCCACCTGGATCGGATAGGTCATGATCCCACAGTGGGCATGCCAGTTCATGTCGCCCATCTTGCGGAAGCACAGGCGATTCAGACGCTTGAGCACCTCGACGCTAGGGCCGAACACCTGGTGGTCGGCATCGAACACCTGGCGCATGCGGTCGCGGTTGTAGTCGCCCTCCGGCAGGTAGTTGTTGCCGTGGTAGGTGACCAGCAGCGGCTTGAGGCCGTATTGGCTGGCGATGACGTGGGCCTGGTAGTAGCTGTCCTTGCCGCCGCTGACCGGGATGATGCAGTCGTAGTTGTCGTTGCGCTTGCCTGCCCCGGTCTCCTCCAGCACCCGCTCGAAGCGCTTGCGGCGTTCATCCCAGAAGTTCGCCGGCAGTTGCGCGAATTGCTCCGCCACCTGGCAGGCCGAGCAGACCAGGTCGTCGTCAAGCGTCAGGTTGACACTGGCCTGGGGATAGACACAGCGGCTGCAGTACCTCATGGAAGCCTCCTAGCGGCTCAGTAACTGGGGGCTGCGCACGTTCAGCCCACGCTCGAACAGGTATTGCCGCGCCAAATAGACGCTCTGATCGAGATGATGAAAGATGTTCGCCGCCGCTACCGCGTCGACGTCGGTCTGCTCCAGCGCCTCGGCCAGATGCGCCCACTCGCCCACCCCGCCCAGGGCGATCACGGGAATGCGTGCGACCTGACAAACCCGGTTCAACAGTTCGAGATCGTAGCCCTGGCGCGCCCCGTCGCGTTCGACGACGTTGATCAGCAGCTCACCCGCGCCACGCGCCTGGACCTCCCCCACCCAGTCCACCACGTCGCGGCCGCTATCACGCCGGCCGCCCTCGGCCAGTACGCGATAGCGGCCATCCTGCAAGGTCACGTCCACCGACACCACCACGCACTGGGCGCCATGTTCGCGACTGGCGGCCTCGATCAGTCCGGGATCGTCCAGCGCGGCGGTGTTGAGACTGATCTTGTCGGCGCCGATGGCCAGGCGACGGGCGATGTCGTCGAGCGAACGAATCCGACCGCCGAGGGTGACGGGCATCTGCGCCTGACGGGCGATCTCGCCGACGATGGCTTCGAAGTCCTGTAGATTGCGATGGCCGAGGTCATCACGCCCCAAGTCGTAGTGGGCCTCGCGGCTGATATCGAGGTAGATCAGCTCGTCGGCGGCCCAGTCGCTCAGCCGTTGGACGGCGGTGGCCGGATTACCCAGCACCGGGTGGCGGGTGAAGCCCTTGCTCTGCACCAGCTGGCCGTTCTTGAGCAGCAGGACGGGAATCAGGCGTTTTTTCTTCATGCCAGCTCCAGGAAATTCCGCAGCAGCCGGCGTCCGGGCCCCTGGCTCTTTTCGGGATGGAACTGGACACCCAGGACATTGCCGCGCCCGATCATGGCGGCGAAGCGCTGGCCGTAGTCCACGCTCGCCAGCACGTCGGCCGGCTCGGTCGTCTGGAAACCATAGCTGTGCACGAAGTAGAAATCCGGGTGATCGTCCAGTCCCTGCAGCAGCGGATGCTCGCGCTCCGGACGGACGTCGTTCCAGCCGACATGGGGCAGCGGCAGATCGCCACTGGCGAGCCGTTCCACGGTTCCGGGGATCCAGCCGAGGCCGCGGTGGCGACCGAATTCCAGGCCCTCCTCGGCGAGCAGTTGCATGCCGACGCAGATGCCGAGGAAGGGCCTGCCCTCCTCCAGCACCAGGCGCCTGAGCAGCGGCAGGGGTAGCGTCGCTTCCACCTTGGCCATGGCCGCCCCGAAGGCCCCTACGCCTGGCAGCACCAGGTGGCTGGCAGCGGCGATCACGTCAGGGTCGTTGGAAAGCTGGGTCGGCGCCAGGCTGCTGAACAGGTTGACCACCGAGCGGACGTTGCCCGCGCCGTAATCCAGCACGCAGACGCGGGTCACTGCCCCGCCTCCTGGACATGGTGCCAGGCCAGCGCCTGTCCGCGCCGCAGCGGCTCACGCGCGGTACCGCGCAGGACCCGTTCGAGGTGCTTGGGCGCAAGCCCCAGGCCAGGCCGAATGGCGCGGACGTTGGCCTCGCTGAAGGCTTCGCCCGCGGCCATGTCCCGGACCACATAGAGCGAGCGTCGGAAGACCAGCGACTTGCGCTCCTCGGGCGTCGGTCCGTAATGCACCTGTCCCAGCGCCTGCCAAGCCCGCTCGGTCTCCAGGACGAGGGCCTTGAGTTCGTCGGGCTCCAGCGAAAAACTCGCATCCACCCCGCCTTCCGCCCGAGACAGGGTGAAGTGCTTCTCGACCACGCTCGCGCCCAGCGCGACCGCCGCCACTGCGGCCCCCACCCCCGGCGTGTGATCGCTGAGTCCGATTTCGCACCCGAACAACTCCCGCATGTGGGGGATGCTGCGCAGGTGGGTGTTGGCCGGACTGGCGGGATAGGTACTGGTGCACTTGAGCAGAACCAGATCGCGACACCCGGCCGAGCGTGCGGCGTCCACGCATTCCTCCAGCTCAGCGAGGCTGGCCATGCCGGTGGAGATGATCAGCGGTTTGCCGGTCGCGGCGACGCGCCGGATCAGCGGCAGATCGACGTTCTCGAAGCTGGCGATCTTGTAGGCCGGAACGCCGAGGGACTCGAGGAAGTCGACCGACGAGGCATCGAATGGCGTGGAGAAGACCTCCAGGCCTCGCTCACGGGCACGCTGGAAGATGGGCTCGTGCCATTCCCAGGGCGTATGGGCCTCGCCGTACAGCCGATAGAGCGAGGTGCCGGCCCAGAGGCTGGCGGGATCGCCGATATGAAACTCGCCCTCGTCCAGATCCAGGGTCATGGTATCGGGGGTATAGGTCTGCAGCTTGAGGGCATGGGCCCCGGCGTCAGCGGCGGCCTCGACCAGCGCCAGCGCCCGCTCCAGGGATTGGTTGTGGTTGCCGCTCATTTCGGCGATCACCAAGGGCGGAGCGTCGCGTCCCACCAGGCGGCGACCGATGTGGAAGGTACTCATGACGGATTTCTCGGCAGGGAAAGCTGAAGATGATGATCTCGCAGCAGGAAGCCGGCGCGTTGGAACAGGCGCAAGGACGCCCCGTTGCCTGGACGCACCCGCGCCTGCAGGCTGTGCAAGTCGCTCCAGTGACGCGATACCGCGCGTTCGCCGAGGCGCAGGAGGTGTTCACCCCAGCCCTGGCCAAGCCGTTCGGGTAGCAGATAGAGCGAAACGTCGGCGCTCGCGTCGGCCTGGCGATCAAAGCGCAGCACGCCCACCGGGCCATCCAGGGTCTCGGCGATCAGCAGCAACCTGCGCTCGGGTTGGGCCAGCACCTGCTGGAGCCAGCCTTGATGCTGCGTCCAGCCGATGGGATCGGTATTGACGGAGGCCTGCCGTACCCGTTCGGCATTGCGGCCACGCCAGAGCAACTGCGCATCGTCGAGGCTAGCCGGGCGCAGACGCAGCTCCGGTCCGAGCAGCGCCGCCACTACGCGTGCGGTGCCTCGACCATCCACCAGCGCTCTGCCGTGAGCCACGAGGCTACGCCTGAGGCCCAGGCTCGCCTGCAGCGTCTGCACGGCGGCGCGATAGTCCGCAACGCTCACCTGCGCCGCGTCCCCCAGATACAGGTGCGCGCCGGCCACGGCCAGGGCTTCGGCATTGGCGCGCTGGTTGGGCGCCAGGGCCACGCAAAGGCTGGGCACGCCCACACTCGCCCGCTCCCAGGCCGTGCCACCGCCGGCGCCTATGGCGAGGTCCGCCTCCCGCAGCAGGCCGGCGAAGTCATTTACCTGTCGCCGGAGCCGCCAGGTGGGTTGCTCGCGGCAGCGCGCCTCCAGCAAGGCCCAATGCGGATTGGCCTGGCCGGCGACGACATCCACCTGAAGGTCGGAAAACTCGCTCAAGGCGGTCAACACCTTGAACGTCTCTCCCGCGGCATCCACGCCGCCGAAGCTCACCAGCACACGCCGGATCGAATCCTGGAGCGCGGGACGAGGATCCGCGAAGGCTGGCCGCAACAGGGCGAATCGCGGACCCGCGAGCACGCTGGTCTCGTCCGGCAGTGGAAGCAGCCGCGCCGCGGCGGTCAGATTCTGGTCCAGCAACACCTCGACGGCATGCCGGCGGTTATCCAGGTCGTCGATGGCCAGGACGCGCTGCGCCCGCGGCCGTACCGCGACCTCCCATTCGTGACCGAGTCCGTAGTGGTCCACCAGGCACCAGGCGAAGGTCAAGCCCTCGGGTAGTGCCCTCCAGAGCGCCGCGATATCGTCCTGCCAGGGTAGCGCCGCTTCACAAGCCTCGCGCGTGTCCGCCAGTGGCAGGGCATGCACCTCATGACCACGATCGGCAATCAACGTCAGCAGATCACCCGGGCCGGAGCGGCAGGCGAAATGCACCTGGCAACCGGCCGCCACCAGGGCATCCGCCAGGGTCAGGCAGCGCATCACATGCCCCGAGCCGATCGTGGTCGAGGCATCGCACCTGATCAGGATACGCATGGGCGTCCCGTACCGGCCAGGAACGCCCCGTAGAGCGCTTCCGCGCGCTGCCAGTCCTCCGGTGTATCGATGTCCTGCACCCGATGGCGTGGCAGGCGTACTGGCAGCGAATGCGGCGCGTGCAGGGGAGCACCCTGCCCCCAGGCGGCGACACGCCCCCAATAGAACTGCCCGGCGTCGTGGAAGGCCGGTTCCAGATCCTGGGAGCGGGTTTCGTAGAATTGCGGATAGAGCGATTCGACCCCGCCATCCGGTCTCAGACGCAAGGCCCGCTGCACCGGCGCGGCATAGTCGGTGACGCTGAAGGCGTAGGCCTTGTCGGGCTGAGCCGCGAGCAGCTCCAGCCCGCGGGTCAGATCCGCCGCCGTGACGAAGGGCGCAGTGGCGTACAGGCAGCAGGCGTAGGCGAAGACCTCGCCCTGCTCGCGCAGGAAAGCCACCGCGTGCTGAATCACCTCGACGGTACCGGTATGGTCATCGGCCAGCGCAGCAGGCCGCAGGAAGGGCACTTCGGCGCCGTAGTCCCGGGCCACCGCGGCGATTTCGGCGTCGTCGGTGCTGACCACCACCCGAGCGAACAACCCGCTGTCCAGAGCGGCCTGGATGGAGTGGGCGAGCATGGGCCGACCGTGGAATGGCTTGATGTTCTTGCGCGGGATACGCTTGCTGCCGCCGCGGGCCGGAATGATGGCGACGGCGCTCACGGCTGTTTCTCCAACAGGAACCAGGTGAGGTCATCGGCTGGGAACAGAGGGTCGCGGTGATAGACGAAGCCGTAGTCGAGCAGGCGCAGATCGGCATGGCGATCGAGCAATTCACCGGCGAAATCGCGCTTGAACAGCCGCTCGGCATGACCGCGGTAGCTCACTTCCACCGGCGTTGGATTGTAGTATTCGGCCACCAGGATGAAGCGCCGGCTGGCCTGATGGAGCTTGTCGTAGGCAGCGGCCAGCGTCTCGGGCGGCAAATGGATGAGCACGCCCTTGGTGAAGGCCAGGTCGAAACACTGCGTCAGCGGATAGTCGAACAACGAGCCTTCCCAGACCTCGGCCACGCCCAGCTCACGCGCCAGGGCACAAGCCTTGGCGTTGAGCTCCACGCCCTGCAGCTGGGCAGCGGGCAACAGGGCTCGCAAGGCCTGCAGGTTGAGGCCGCGATTGGTACCCAGTTCGAGCACGCTGTCCAGGCCGCCCGCGCGGGCCAAGGCGCGACCGAAGAAGGCCAGGTTGCTGGCCACGGCCGCGGCGCCGGCATTTCGGTCGGCGTAGGCATCGCCGAACTCGCCTTGCCAGAAGCGCTCCTGTGCGGTCATTTCTCGCATCGGGGTTTCTCCTCTAGTCCAACAGGGCAGCCAGGGTCTGTACCACCCTAGCCTGCTGCTCGTCGCCCAAGTCGGCATACAGCGGCAGGCTCAGGGCCTGGGCGTAGTAGCGCTCGGCTTCGGGGAAGGCACCAGGCATGAAGCCCAGGTTGCGGTAGTAGGGCTGCAGATGCACCGGAATGTAGTGCAGATTGACGCCTATGCCCGCGGCGCGCATCCCGACGAAGACCTGATCACGCCGGCCCTCGTCCACCCGAATGGGAAACAGATGCCAGGCCGACTGGGCCTGAGCTTGATCACCGATGAAACCGACCGGCACGTCCGCTAGGAGATCGCGGTAGCGCTCGACCAGGCCTCGTCTGCGCTCGATGAAGACTTCCAGCCGCTCGAGCTGGGACACGCCAAGCGCGGCCTGGATGTCGGTCATGCGGTAATTGAAGCCCAGTTCCAGTTGCTCGTAGTACCAGGCGCCCTGCCCCGGCTCGTGCATCAACGCCGGATCCCGCGTGATGCCGTGGCTACGCAACCGCCGCAGGCGCTCCGCCAGCGCGGCGTCGTTGGTGGTGAGCAGACCGCCTTCGCCAGTCGTGACGATCTTGACCGGATGGAAGCTGAACACGGTGATGTCGGCCTGCTCGCCGCAACCGACCGGTCGGCCGGCATAGCGCGCGCCGATGGCATGGGAGGCGTCCTCGATCACCTTGAAGCCATAGCGACGCGCAAGGGCCTGGACAGCGCCCATGTCGCAGCTCTGGCCGGCGAAGGCCACCGGCACCAGGATCTTCGGCAGGCGCCCTGCCCGTTCGGCACGCTCGAGCTTGGCGGCCAGCGCTGTGACACTCAGGTTCAGGGTAAGCGGATCTATGTCGACGAAGTCGACGTCGGCGCCACAGTAACGTGCGCAGTTGGCACTGGCGACGAAGGTATTGGGCGAAGTCCAGAGGAGATCGCCCGGTCCCAGGTCGAGGGCGAGACAGGCGATATGCAGGGCGGCCGTGGCATTACACACGGCCACGCCATGGGCGGCCTCGCAACGCTGGGCCACCTCCTGCTCGAAACGTTCGATCATTGGCCCCTGGGTCAGCCAGTCGGAACGCAGCACGGCGGTGACTGCGGCAATGTCCTCTTCGCTGATGGATTGCCGGCCGTAGGGAATGAAACTCATGGGCAGCGCTCGACCAGCTGCCGCAGGGCCTCGACGTCCAGATAGTCCGGATTGCTGTCCGACAGGTACTCGAAGCCGGGCTCGACCGGCCTACCCTGCTCGCCCAGACCATCGCGGGAATAGTCATTCGGCTGACTGAAGCTCATCGCCGGCGTGATGACGTAGTGCCGCGCGAATTCCAGGGTATGGGGACTGTCATCGCGGGAGATCATCATCTCGTGCAGCTTCTCGCCCGGCCGGATACCCACCTGGCGCTGCGCCAACTCAGGTGCCAAGGCCGTCGCCAGGTCGACGATACGGGCAGAGGGAATCTTGGGCACGAACAGCTCGCCGCCCTGCATCCGCTCGAAGCTACGCATCACGAAATCCACACCCTCGTCGAGCGTGATCCAGAAGCGCGTCATACGCGCATCGGTGATGGGCAGGTCAGTAGTGCCGCCGGCGATCAGCTTGCGGAACAGCGGCAACACCGAGCCGCGCGACCCCACCACATTGCCATAGCGCACCACGGCAAAGGAGGTGTCACGACTGCCAGCGATGTTGTTGGCCGCGACGAACAGCTTGTCCGACAGCAGCTTGGTGGCGCCATAGAGGTTGATCGGGCTGGCCGCCTTGTCGGTGGACAGGGCGATGACTTTCTTAACGCCATTCTGCAGCGCCGCGGCAATGATGTTTTCCGCGCCGTTGACGTTGGTACGGATGCACTCGGTGGGATTGTATTCAGCCGCCGGCACCTGCTTGAGAGCAGCAGCGTGCACCACCAGATCGATCCCGCGCATGGCCTGCTGGAGTCGCTGCTCGTCACGTACGTCGCCGAGGAAATAGCGCATGCAGGGGGCATCGAACTCCTGGCTCATTTCGTACTGCTTGAGCTCATCGCGGGAGAACACCACTACCCGCTTGGGTCGGTAATCGCTCAAGAGGCGCTTGACGAACGCCCTGCCGAAGGAGCCGGTACCACCCGAAATGAAGATCGACATGCCATCAAACATTTTGCTATCCCTTCGCGATGAGTCGAGCGGTCAACCTGGCGAAAAACCGTCACGGCAAGCTTACCGGAAGAGTAGCAGCAAAAAATCGGCCAATTCAGCCTGGGCTTGAGCCCGTTACAGGTACTTGAACAGGCTCAGCTGGGCGATCTTCACGAAGCTCTGCTGCGACGCCTGCAGCACGGTGTTCTGCAAGGCGTAGCGCGACAGGGCTTCAGGATAGTCGAGATCCTCGAGGTCCGACTGGACCGACTTGTTCACCAGCGTGACGTTGGCGATGAAGTCGCTGGTGGAGTCGATGACGTTCAAGCGTGCCCCGACCTTGCCGCGGATGCTATCGACCTGGGTGTAGGCCGTGTCCAGGTTGCTCAAGGCCACGGCGGCGCTGTCGCGGATCTGGTAGCCCCCCTCGTTGCTGCTGTCGCCGTTCTCCAGGGCCTTGCGCAGGTCGGAGACCACGTTGAGCAGGCTGCGCTTTTCGTTGGCGGTGTCGCGGGTGATCTTGAATTCGTCCCCGGCAGCCGGGGCGCCATCCAATTGCACCTTGACCCCACCATAGGTCACGAACCGACTGGTTTCCTGAGTGCTGCTCAGGCTGTCGGCCTTGAGCTGGCCAGCGGGTGGGTTGGCCGGATCGTAGGCAGCCCATTGCGCGGCGGTTGGCGCGTTCTTGAGATCGTAAATGACGTACTTCTTGTCATCCAGAAAATGGATGCCTATCCCATCGGTACTGGCCGGCGGCGAACTGGCCGGGAAGGTGGAGTCGTAGGCGCCCTTGTCTTCCACCAGCCCCAGCGAAATCCGCCCGGTACCGGTGTTGGTCGCCGACTTGGCGGTGTCCACGCGGTTGGCGTTGAAGTTGTTCTCGAAGGCGTCCTTGCCGCTGTCGCTGATCGGCACGAAGGTGGAGCTGGCGATCTGCACACTGCGCTGCCCTTCGTCGCCGTTATAGCTGTAGGTGCCATCGGCATTGCGCACATAGGGCTGGGTATCGCCCATGGAGCCGGAGAACAGGTACTTGCCACTGGCATCCTTGCTGTTGAGCAGATTCATCAATTCGTCTTCGCGCTCGCCGACCTCCTTGGCCAGAGAGGCCCGATCGGTCGGATCGAGAGCACCGTTGCCGGCCTGGACAGCGATCTCGCGGATACGGGTCAGCACGGTTTCCACCGAGGTCAGCATGGCCTCCTCGGTGTTCAGGCTGTTCTTGGCCGCGGTCATGCCGGTGTTGTACTGATCGTTGAGCGAGTTTTCCTGGCTCAGTTGCAAGAGCTTCACCGAGGCGACGGGATCGTCCGCTGGGGTGAGGATCTTCTTGCCGGTGCTGATCTGCTCCTGGGTACGGCTGACATCGCCATAGTTGCTCTGCAGGCCGGTGATGCCGTTGTTGAAAGCCTGGACAGTGGAAATGCGCATGGGCGGGTTCCTTATCTGAAGGCGCCGATCAGGGTATCGAACAGCGACTGGGCGATCTTGATGACCTGCGCAGAGGCGCCATAGTACTGCTGGAACTGGACGAGCTTGGCCGCTTCTTCGTCCAGGTTCACCGCGGACAGGGAGTCACGATTGTCCTCCGACTGCTTGAGCACGGTCTCACTGGCGGCGGAGTCCACCCGCACCTGGGCGGTCAGGGTGCCGACCCGCTCCACCAAGCCGCCATAGGCATTGTTGTAGGTGGTACCGGTAGTGCCATAGCCGCCCATGGTGTTCTTGGTTTGCAGGGCGACCAGATTCAGGGCGTTGCGGTTATCGGACACGGCGCCGTTGTTGGTACCGAGGGTGAAGCTGTCACCGTCCTGCGGCACACCACTGATGTTGAATTCGTAGCTGTAGCTGTTGTTGGTGGTCGGGTCGGTGTATTGCAGCCTGAGCGTATTGGTCTGTCCGGAGGTCAGCCCAGTAGTGGACGGTGAGACGTAGCTCAGGGTGGCCCCCGTGGGCAGGGTCCCCGTCAGGGTGCCGGCGGTGGAATCGAAACTCAGCTTGATGCCGCTGCTGCCGAACAAGCGGCCCAGGTCGGCGGTGCTCACCGGCGAAGGGGCACTCTTGAGATCAGGCTGGGTGATGGCACCGGTGCCACGGTTGTTGGTGGTGCTGGCGGCCTTGGCGGTACCGGCGAAGCCCAGCTGACTGGACTGGGCGAGATCAACGCTCATCTGCGCCGCCCCACGGCGGGTCGGCTGTAGGCTGAAGACGTCACCCGCCTGGGCCTTGGCCAGTTCGGCAGCGGTGAATTGCACCTTGAAACCCTGGTCGGTGCCGCTGGCATCGGCGAAGGTCAGAGTAACCGGGTCGGTACCGCTGCGGGTGACCGTGATGTTGGTGCTGTCGCTGACGCGCAGCGCCTTGAAGTTGGTACCGTCGAAATCCAGGCGATAGTCGCTGGGATTGAGCTTGGAGGTATCGGTGATGTTCAGCGTGGCGGTAGCCGAACCGAAGTTGGTCGAGCGACCCATCACCCGCAGGCCGGTGCTTTGACCGCCATTGATGTCACTGAACAGCGGCGAACCGGCATTGCCCGCCAAGTCCAAGCCCTGCCCGAGCTGTTTATTCACGGTGTCGGTCAGCGTGAGCGCCAATTGCCCCAGGCTATTGTAGGCATGATCCAGGGCGGTATCCCGGTAGGACAAAAGGCCACCCATCTCACCGCCATTGAGCTGCGAGGTGACGATTTGCGAGGTACTACCAGCCGTCAGAGTCACCTGGTAGCGCGACGGATCATCGGTGCCCGGCTGCGCGCTCAGGGTCGAGACATTGCTACCCACCACCAGCGGTTGGCCGGTACCCACGAAGAGATTCAGGGAGCCGTCATCCTGGCTGACCACCTGCAGACCGACCATGCTGGACAGCTGCTTGATGGCCTGCTCGCGAGAATCGATGAGATCGTTGGGTGCCGCGCCCGCTGCCTTGGAACGGGCGATGGCGTCGTTCAGGCTGCCGACGGTCTTGGCCAGCGAATTGATCTGGCCACTGAGGGCCGACAGCTGGTCATTGATCTGGCCGTTCTGCTTGTCGATCTGGTCGTACAGCGTATTGAACGACTTGGCCAGGCCCTGCGCCTGGGCCAACACGGCCTCGCGCGCGGGCACCGAAGACGGATCCTGGGCGGCGGTCTGTAGCGTGGCGAAGAACTTCTGCATCGCCGGGGTGATCCCGGTGGTGCTGTCCGAGAGCAGGCCATCGAGCTGGGAAATCTGCGTCTTGAAGCTCTGCAACTCGCTGTTCTGGCTATTGGCGGTGCGTACCTGGCTGGTGAGGAAATCGCTGGCGAGACGGCGCACATCGACCGTCTGGGAGCCGGAGCCGATATAGCCCGAGCCACTGAACTGGGCGATATTGGTTTGTTGGACAGCTTCCTGGCGCGAATACCCCGGGGTATTGACGTTGGCGATGTTGTGACCGGTGACCGTCAGGGAATTCTGCGTCGAACGCAGGCCAGACAAACCGATGGAAAGTAGATCAGCCATGGGTCACTCCTCAGCCCCGCGACGACGGCCCGCCCAGGGAGGCGACCGTTTGGTAGGTATTCATGTTGCGAGCGATCTGGATCACCTTGCGGGCGTATTGCGGATCGGTGGCGTAACCGGCCTGTTGCAGCCCCTGCATGAAGCGCTCGGAGTTGCCGTTGGTGGAGAGCGCCTTGTCGTAGCGGTCGTTGCTCTGCAGGAAGTTCACGTAATCGTGGAAGCTGTCGGCGAAGGAATCGTAGGTGCGGAATTTCTCGCTTTCCTTCACCGCCTTGCCATTGACGAACTCCTGGGTCACGGCCGTGGCGCTACCGCCATCCCAGCCGTGGGACTTGATGCCGAACAGGTTGTTGCTGTTGCTGCCATCGGCCTGCTTGACCATGTGCTTACCCCACCCGGTTTCCAGCGCGGCCTGGGCCACCAGGTACTTGGGATCGACGCCCAGGCGCTTCGCCGCGGCTTCGGCCATCGGCATCATGGTGTCGACGAACTCCTGGCGGGTACGAAAGCGCGTCTTGCCGGTGGCGGCCGGGGTGCTATCGAGACCGGCCACGGCATCGTTCGCGGCAGCCGCCTTACCGGTTGACTGGGTAGCGTTCTGGCGCCAGGCGCTCTGCGCAGCGACCACGTCCTGGTAACTCTGCTTGAGAGCGGCGCCCTGCTCCGCCGCACCAGAAATGTTGGCAGCAGTGCGCTCGGCCAGGCGCCCGGGCAAAGCCAGACGGCGGGCGTTGAGCGCAGCGGATTCGTCACGCCCGGAAGCCGCGGTGGCAGCTGGCGTCAGACCGCGACTGCCGGCCTCGTTCAGCTTGGCGTTGCGGCCAGCGGCCAGCTGGCTTTCGGTCGGCGCGGCCTGACCCACCTGGGCGAAGGGATTGGGACGGGCCGAGGGTTGCGTGGTCTTGCTCAGCTGCCGCTCCAGGACATTGGCCAGGCCGATGCCGCCGCCGTCACGCGACAGCGACACGGCCAATTGCTGGTCGTACATGTCCTGGTATTGTTTGGTGGTCTCGCTGGAAAAGGGGCTGTCCTTGTCCGCCAGTGCCTGGTTGGCGCTGCGCATGGACTTGAGCATCTGGTTCAGGAACAGCGACTCGAATTCGCCCGCGACCTTCTTGACGTTTTCCGCGCTGTCGCGATCCTTACCCTTCATCTGGGCCAACCGATTCAGGTCGGTGAAGGCCCCCGAATCCTTGACGTTACCGTAGTTGCCACCCAGACGAGATTCCATCGCCCGCTCTCCTTAAATTACGATCAGATCAGCCTGCAAGGCGCCGGCCTGTTTCAACGCTTCGAGAATGGCGACCAGGTCGCTGGGCGCTGCGCCCACCTGATTCACCGCCCTCACGATCTCATCCAACGTGGTACCCGGCCCGAACTTGAACATCGGCTTCGCCTCCTGTTTGGCCTTGACGGTCGACTGCGGCGTTACCACGGTCTGACCACCCGACAAGGGGTTGGGCTGGCTCACCTGGGGGTCCTCGCTGATGGTCACGGTCAGGCTGCCCTGAGTCACCGCGGCCGGCGAGACCTTGACGTTCTGGCCGATGACGATGGTCCCGGTACGGGAGTTGACGATGACCTTGGCCACCGCCTGCCCCGGGTCCACTTCCATGTTCTCCAGGATCGACATGTAGTCGACGCGCTGGCTGGGATCCACCGGTGCCGTGACGCGAATCGACCCGGCATCGATAGCGGATGCAACGCCCGCGCCAAGTGTCTCGTTGATCTTGTCGACGACCCGCTTGGCCGTGGTGAAGTCACTGCGCTTGAGGTCTAGGACGATGCTATTGCCCTGATCGAAACCGCTCGGCACCGGCCGCTCGACGGTCGCGCCGTTTGGAATGCGCCCAGACGACGGAACGTTGACGGTGATCTTCGAGCCATCGCGGCCTTCGGCGTCAAAACCCCCTACCACCAGGTTGCCTTGAGCGACGGCATAGATCTGGCCGTCGATGCCCTTGAGCGGCGACAGCAGCAGACTGCCGCCGCGCAGGCTCTTGGCATTGCCGATGGAGGACACCGTGATGTCGATGGTCTGGCCCGGCTTGGCGAAGGCCGGCAGGTCGGCATGGATGGAGACCGCCGCCACGTTCTTGAGCTGCGCCGTGGTACCCGGCGGCACCTTGATGCCGAACTGGGCGAGCATGTTGTTGAAGGTCTGGACGGTGAACGGCGTCTGGGTGGTCTGGTCACCGGTACCCGGCAAGCCCACCACCAGGCCATAGCCGATCAGTTGGTTGGTCCGGACGCCCTGGATGTCGGCGATGTCCTTGAGACGATCCGCCTGGGCCAGGGGCATGACCAGGGCCAGGGCGGCAGCGACGATGAGAGTCTTGAACATGGCGCTCATCCTTAGAACGGCATCAACGGGCTGCCGAAGAACTGGCTCAACCAGCCGGGCTGGCTGGCGTCGGCGAAGGCACCGGTCCCCGAATAGGTGATCCGCGCATCGGCCACGCGGGTGGACGAGACGGTGTTGTCAGTGGCGATGTCGTCGGCGCGAACCATGCCCTGGATGCGCATCAGTTCGTTGCCGGTGTTGAGGGTCAGCCACTTCTCACCGCGGACCACTAGGATGCCGTTGGGCAGCACCTCGGCGATGGTCACGGTCAACGAACCGGACAGGCTGTTGCCCTGGGCCGCCGTGGACTTGCCGGTGTTGGAGCGGTTGCCGGAGAAACCGGCGTCCAGGCTAAGATCGCCGTCGCCCAGGGGATTGGGTACCGATGGCTTTGCACCGAACAGCGAGGTCAGCCCAAGGGTCGCCTTGCTGTTCTTGGCGACGTCGGAGCTGGCGTTCTTGCTGGCCTGGGTCTTCTCCTGCAGGGTCACGGTGATGATGTCACCCACGCGGAAGGCCTTGCGATCGGTATAGAGGTTCTGCTCGAACCCCGATTGGAAGATGGCACCGTTGTTCTGCGCCGCCGGCACCGGCGTGCGCGGCAGGACCGGCGCGTAGTAGGGATCGTCCGGCTTGGCGGCCGGGGCTACGCATCCTGCGAGTACGAGCGCTCCGAAAAGCGGGGCGACGGCGAACAGAGGTTTCATGGAGCGCTTCCTCACAGGGGATTAAAGCTGCTGGGTAACGAAGCCGAGCATCTGATCGGCAGTGGAAATGACCTTGGAATTCATCTCGTAGGCGCGCTGGGTGGTGATCATGTTCACCAACTCCTCGACGGTGCTCACGTTGGAGTTTTCCAAGGTGCTCTGCAGCACGGTGCCGAGGCCGTTCAGACCCGGCGTGCCGACCTGGGGCGCACCGCTGGAAGCGGTCTCGCTGAACAGGTTCTGGCCCACGGCCTGGAGACCGCCCGGGTTGACGAACTGGGCGATCTGCAGGTTGCCGATGACCTGCGGTGCGGCCTGGCCAGCGGTAGTGACCGACACGGTGCCGTCCTCGCCGACGGTAAAGGTCTTGGTGTCGGCCGGCAGCACTATGGCGGGCTGCAGCGCGAAGCCATTGGCGGTGACGAGCTGGCCATCGGCGTTCAGGTGGAAGGTACCGTCACGGGTGTAGTTGATGGTCCCGTCGGGCATGGTCACCTGGAAGAAACCATCGCCGTTGATGGCCATGTCCAGTGGCTGGTCGGTGGTCTGCAGCGAACCTTCGGTAAAGTTCTTCTGGGTGCCGACGATGCGCACACCGGTACCCAGCTGCAGGCCGGAGGGCAACTGATTGTCCTGGGTGGACTGGGCGCCCGGCTGGCGACGGATCTGGTACAGCAGGTCCTGGAACTCGGCACGATCGCGCTTGAAGCCGGTGGTGGAGACGTTGGCCAGGTTGTTGGAAATGGTGGTGAGGTTCATGTCCTGGGCGGACAGACCGGTCTTGGCGACCCACAGAGACGACATCATGATGGTATTCCTCGAAGTGCCGGTTTTACGTCGGCGCTAGCCGTTATCAGGAGAATTGCAAAACCTTTGCCATCGCCGCGTCGTTGTCTTCCGCGCTGCGCATCATCTTCACTTGCAGCTCGAACTGGCGAGACAGCGACAGGATCGAGGTCATCTCCTCAGCCGCATTGACGTTGCTCGACTCGACGAAGCCGGAGACCAAGGAGACGTTGGCATCCGCGGGCGGGGCGGCCTGCCCCTGCTTCATGTGCAGCAGGCCATCGAGCCCCTTCTCCATCTGCTTGGTATCGGGATTGACCAGCTTGATGCGGTCGACCTGCGCCAGCGCATTGGGCGCCTGGCCCATGCCGCGGATGGTGATGCTGCCGTCCTGGCCGATCTCCACCTTGGAGGCGGGCGGCACGGCAATCGGACCGCCATTGCCGAGCACCGGCAAACCGTTGCCGGTGCGCAACATGCCCAGGGGGTCGATCTGCAGGCTGGAGGTGCGCACATAGGCTTCCTTGCCGGAGGGATCCTGGACGGCAACGAAGCCCGGCCCCTGGATGGCAACGTCCAGGTCACGCCCGGTCTCCTGCAGCGCGCCGGGGGTGAAGTCCGTCGCCGGCCGCTCGCTCATGGAGTAGACGCGCGAGGGCATGGTCTCGCCGAACACCTGCATCGAGCGCGCCTGCTCGAGATCCTTGCGAAAGCCCGACGTCGAGACGTTGGCCAGGTTGTTGGCGTGGGCGCGCTGGGCCATCTCGTTCTGGCTGGCGCCGGTCATGGCGACGTACAGCAGCTTGTCCATCTGATCCTCCGACGGCGGCAGATTGCCGCCAAAACCTACGTTCGGAGGGTCTTTAGCAAGCGCCGTTCCAGAAAAATAAAATCTTTATAAAACAGTAATTTGAAAATTAAAAAGCCTCCCGAAGGAGGCTTTTTCTGGCAGCGGGTCGCACCGCCGTCAGAGAAACGACATCAACGCAGGTTAATGATCGTCTGGGTGATGGCGTTCTCGGTCTCGATGGTCTTGGCGTTTGCCTGATAGTTGCGCTGCGCCACGATCATGTTGACCAACTGGCTGGAGATATCGACGTTGGAAGACTCCAAGGCGCCTGCCTGCAAAGCACCCAGGGTGCCAGACCGTGGCGTTCCTACCACAGGCTGGCCCGACTCCGAGGACTCGACCCAGGAGGTCTTACCCACCGGTGTCAAACCCTGGACATTGGCGAAGTTGGCCAGAATGACTTGGCCCTGCACCTTGGATTGGCCATTGGTGTAGCGGGCGAAGATCTGCCCGGTATCATCGACCTCCAAGCCAGACAGCTGGCCAGTGGTATAACCATCCTGATTGACGCTGGTCACAGCAAAGGAGCTGCTGTATTGGGTGGACCCGCGCATATCGATCGTGATACCCGCAGCGTTAGCCGTGGCACCATTGGACGACCAGACTGCGGGCGTACCCCCATTGGAGATCGCCGGAACCCAGTCCTTCAGGTTGAGCACCCCTTCGAAGGCTCCCGAGGACGCATTGTTGACCTTGGTCAGATCGGTAGAATCGATATTGGCGCCATCCAAGGCTCCACTACTGGTGAAGGGCAGCTTCACCGTATAAGGCGTAGCAATCTTGGTGGTGGCATCCTCCTTGGTCGGATCCCCTGGATTACGCCCATCGATCAGTACGTTCATGGTCCAGCTGTTGTTGCTGTCCTTGACGAAATATTGCGAAAGCACGTGGGCATTACCCTGGCTGTCGTAAATACTCACCGAGGTGGAAGAGTTGTAGCTGGTCGGATCAGTCGGGTTGAATGGTGTCGTAGTAGGGGTCGTATTGGTCGAGTTCAGGTTCACCGTCTGCTTCATGGAGCTAGTGGGCTTGGGCGCTTGGCTCGCCGTCTCTACCCGCAGATCACTTCGTACACCCGGCTGCAGCAGACCCTCGGCATTAGTGGTGTAACCCTGCAGCCGATAGTTGTTGTTATCGACGATGTAACCGTCTTTGTCTGTACCGAAATAACCCGCCCGGGTGTATTGGACAGCCCCGTTATTGCTGGTCATGAAGAAGCCGTTGCCATTGACCCCCATGTCCAGCGCATTCTGGGTGTAATCGATGGTGCCCTGGTTGAACAGCTGGCCGACGTTGCCGAGCAGCACGCCACTGCCCTGGGCGTTCCTGCCGGTACCCAGTACCGAGGCGGCATAGAGATCCTGGAACTCGGCGCGCGACTGCTTGAAGCCCACAGTGCTGGCGTTGGCGATGTTGTTGCCGGTGATGTTGAGGTCACTGGACGCGGCTTTGATGCCACTCAAACCAATATTGAAAGACATGCTGGATTCCTCTCTTGCGCCGCGCCTTACTGGCCGACCGCCTGGACTTTGGAGATGCCGATGCTGCCAACGCCGGCAAGGTTGAGCGTCATTTCGCCGCCGTTCTGGCCCAGCGTCACGCTGTCGACGTTGGCCGGCAAACTGGTCTTCATGGCCTCGGTCTTGCCATCCACGCTGGCCTGGGCCTCGAAGCGATAGGTGCCGGCGGCCAGCTTGGTGCCATTGGCATCGGTACCGTCCCAGGTGAAATTCACCAGGCCGCTGGACTGTTGCCCCAGATTCAAGCGATTCACCTGGCTGCCGCTCTCGTTGTACACGTTGACCCAGACGTTGGGACTGGAGGCGGTCAGGTTCATCGCGCCCTTGAAGTCCGCGCTGGTATCTACCTTTACCTTGTCGGTATCGACGATCACCTTGCGCCCGACCAGGGTGGAAGCCTGCAACGCCTGGGACGACTGGCTGCCGGACAGGATCGAATTCACACTCGTATTGAGGTTGGTGATGCCCTCGACGGTACTGAACTGCGCCAGCTGGGCGATGAATTCGCCGTTGCCCTGGGGTTCCAGCGGATTCTGGTTGTTCATCTGCGCGACCATCAGCTTGAGGAACTCGTCCTTGCCGAGCTGGCTGGTCTTCTTGGTATCGCTGGTACCGGTACTGCTGTCGGACGTCGTACTCGTCTTGTTGAGCGAGTACTTATCCAGTACCGACTGAGCGGTGGAGTTGGTGGAGCTGATAGCCATGGCGCCGGTTCCTTACTGACCCAGGGTCAGTACCTTCTGCATCATCTGTTTGGCGGTATTCATCATTTCCGCATTGGTCTGGAAGGCGCGGCTGGCGGAGATCATGTCGGCCATCTCTTCCACCACGTTCACGTTCGGGTAGTAGACGTAGCCGTCCTTGTCCGCCATGGGGTGGTTGGGCTCATAGCGTTTCTGCACCTCGCTCGGATCCTCGACGATCCCTTTCACCTCCACCCCGACCCCGGCCTGTCCTTGGTCGTCGAACAGCGAGTCGCCGCCCTGGGCGGCATTGAGCTGGGTGGCGAACACCGGATGCCGTGCTTTGTAGGTCTTGTCGACACTGGAGGAGACGGAATCGGCGTTGGCCATGTTGCTGGCCACGGTATTGAGGCGAACGTTCTGGGCGCTCATCCCGCTACCGGCGATGTTGAACAGCGAACTCAAGGACATGGCTATTCTCCGCGCAGGGCCGACATCAGCCCCTTGAACTTGCTATTGAGCAGGGTGAAGCTGGCCTGGAAATTCATGGCGTTCTCGGCATAGTTGGCCTGCTCGACCTGGGCATCCACGGTGTTCTGGTCCACCGACGGCTGGGTGGGGATACGGTACTTGAGCGCCGCATCGCCCATGCCCATGTCGAAGCCCTCGGCATGAATGTGCCGGCTATTAGTGGTTTCCAACTCGTAGTGATGCGTGGCACCAGAGGTGCCCTTGGCCGCCTGCTCTGCCAGCACCGCACTGAAATCCAGATCCCGCGCCTTGTAGCCGGGGGTATCGGCGTTGGCGATGTTGTTGCCCAACACCTCGGCGCGCTGCGAACGGAAGTTCAGCGCCTGCTCGTGCAACCCGAGTGCCTTATCGAAACTGATGCTCATGTCGAGAGACCTTTGACGTGGCTTGCTAGCGATTTAGCAAGGCCCGTGCCAGTCTCCAGCATCCCTCTAAATCAAGGGTTTAGCCCAGCGCGGCCATTGTAACGACCGCAAGCGGCAAGGTTTTTCCGCCGCCCTTGCCGGCCCCGCCGCCGAGCGCGGCAAAAGTTTGGCGCAAAAGAAAGGGCAGACCTTGGTCTGCCCTCGATAGCCCTGCTTGGTTTACTTGGCTTTGTAGATGATGCCCGGATTGCACTGCACCATCTGATAGAGATCCGGCAAGCCATTGAGCGCCTCGGACGCGCCCAGAAAGAGATAACCGCCCGGTTTGAGGGTGGCATGGATACGGGTGAGGATGTCTTTCTTCACCTCGGCGGAAAAATAGATCAGCACGTTGCGGCAGAACACCATGTCGAACTTGCCGAGGCTGGCGTAGCTGTCCAACAGATTCAGCGCGCGGAACTCGATCCGGCTACGGATCGCCGGCTTGACCGCCCAGCGCCCTGGCTGGAGCACGTCGAAATAACGCTGCAGACGCTCTTGAGACAAACCCCGGCCTATCGCCAGCGAGTCGTACTCACCTGACTTCGCCGCGGTGAGAATGGCGCCGGACAGGTCGGTCGCCACGATCTGCATACCGCCCCGCCCCTGCCCTACCGCGCTACGCTCGAATTCGTCCATGGTCATGGACAGTGAATAGGGCTCCTGCCCTGAGGAACAGGCGGCCGACCATACCCGCAGCCGTTGGCCGAAGGTGTTCTTGGTCAACTCCGGCAGCAGGCGATTCTTGAGCACCTCGAAGGGGTAGGTATCACGAAACCAGAGGGTTTCGTTGGTCGTCATCGCATCGATCACCTTCTCCCGCAAACCGCCACGGGGCTGCATCTGGATGCGCTGTACCAACTCCGACAAGGTCTTGATCCCCTCGGTCTCCATGAGCTTGTTCAGCCGACTGGAGACGAGGTACTGCTTATTGTCACCGAGCAGAATCCCGCTGGACTTCTCGAGGAAATCGCGAAAAAGCACAAAATCCGCGTTGACTGCTGACACTGCCGCTCCGCCTTCTGGATACCGAGGTAAAGACGCCTTCACTAGTGACCGTCGACCGCATTGATGCGCTCGACCACTCGAGAGGCGAGATCATCGGGGCGGAACTTGGCCAGGAAGTCATCCGCGCCGACCTTCTTGACCATGGCTTGGTTGAACACGCCGGACAAGGAGGTATGCAGCAGTATATGCACTTTCTGCATCCGCGAATCATGACGGATTTCCGCCGTGAGGGTGTAGCCGTCCATTTCCGGCATCTCGATGTCGGAAATGATCATCAGCAATTCGTCTTCCGGGCGCTTGCCTTCCCCTACCATGGCCTGCAGATAGTTCAGTGCCTGTCGTCCATCGTTGAGTGCGATGACCTCCACCCCCACCGTCTCCAGGCAGCGACTCACCTGCTTGCGCGCCACCGACGAGTCGTCGACGATCAAGACGCGCTTGGTGACAGCCTTGGCTTGCACCACTTCACTGATCACCCCGGCCGATACGGTCTCGACGGAAGGGGCCACCTCGGAAAGGATCTTCTCGACGTCGATGATCTCGACCAGTTGGTTATCGACCCGGGTGACTGCCGTCAGATAATGGTCGCGGCCGGTACCCTTGGGCGGCGGGTTGATGCCTTCCCAGTTCATGTTGACGATGCGCTCCACCGACCGCACCAGGAAGCCCTGCACCTTGGTGTTGTACTCGGTGATGATCACGAAGCAGTTGTTGATGTCATCCAGGCCGCGACGGCCCGTGGCCATCGACAGGTCGATGATGGGAAAGGTGCCGCCACGAATGCTGGCCACGCCCCGTACCACCGGACTCGACTTCGGCATCACGGTGAGCTTGGGGCACTGGAGTACCTCCTTCACCTTGAACACGTTGATGCCATAGAGCTGCGAGCCGTCCAGACGGAACAGCAGCAGCTCCAGACGGTTCTGGCCCACCAGTTGGGTACGTTGGTTGACTGCGTCCAATACACCAGCCATTTGGTGACTCCTCTCGTTGCCACGAGCCGGTAAAGAAACTCGGCACACAGCTTGCTTAGGTATGAATCATGAAGACCGAAGCGACGTGTTTCCGACCTATGAAAACCTCTTGCCGGTGGGCTGCCAATCTCGTGTTGATCCTGACGTGCCTGGGCGGAAAGGCCTTTGCGGAAGGCGACTACACCTCATCTGACGAACTTATCGGCGCTGTCGAAAGTTTTCTTGAGGAACGTGTGCAGGAATATTTGCTGGAAGCGGGCTTCAATGCGCGTCACGAAAACCAGATCAACTCCCTGGATCCCCGTCTGCGCCTCGCCGCCTGCGACAAGCCTCTGACACTTTCGCAACAGGGCGCGCCTACACCGGTGGGCCGGATCAGCATCAAGGTGCGCTGCGAAGGCAGTAGTCCCTGGACGGTGTTCGTGCCGGTACAGGTAAAGCTATACCGTCCTGTGGTGGTCGCCGTCCAGCCGTTATTGCGAGGAACGGTGCTGGATACCCAGAACGTGGCGCTCATGGAACGGGATGTCGGAACTCTCACCCAGGGCTATCTGACCAGTCTGGAACAGGTGGTGGGCGCACAGCTCAAGCGCCAGGTCGTCAATGAACAGGTGCTGACCCCTGCCTCTCTCGAACAGGCGGAGTTGGTCCGCAAGGGTGAACAGGTGGTCATCAGTGCGCGCAGCGCTTCCTTCGATATCCGTATGCAGGGGCAAGCCTTGGCCGATGGCGCCAAGGACGAAGAGATCCGCGTACGCAACCTGAGCTCGAACCGGGTGATCCACGCCCGCGTGGTCGATCAGGGACAGGTGGAGGTGGCGCTTTAGTCGAAGAGTCAAAAGGAGTACCTTTAAGTCTCCGCAACCTGAAACCTCCGCGCGCCATCCTGTCGAAGGATGTGAACCGCCGCACAGGTCTATGGCTAAAGTTTTGGTCTATCAGGCCGATAAGCCGGGTATGCGAATGAGACTACACGAGGATTTTCACTCATGGCTCTAGATATCAATCGCCTGAATTCGTCCTCTACTTCAGGCATGGGCGGCACTAAGGCCGCCACGAACAAAGAGTCGGCACCGGCACAAACCAACGATGCCAAGACGACTGTCAGCAGCGTCTCAGGCGAATCGGTCAGCCTGAGCGCCGAGGCCAAGCAACTGAGTTCCCTCACTGCCGGGCTGAAGGATTTGCCGGTGGTCGACAGCGACAAGGTCAACCGCCTGAAACAGGCCATCGCCGATGGCTCTTACAAGGTCGACAGCCAGAAGGTGGCCGACAAACTGCTGGCGTTCGAGTCCTGACGCCCGGTTTCGGCATGGCCTTCCTGACGATCGCAGCTAACGTTCGAAGGAAAACCATGCCATGGCCAATGCCACCCTGCTCGAGATCACCCGTCACGACATCGACCTGAGCGAGCAACTGCTGGCCTTGATCGACCAAGAATTCCAGGCCTTGACCGAGCGTAAGCTCGAGACGCTGGAATCCTTGCTGGATAACAAGCAGATCCTGCTCAAGCAACTGGATCAGCATGCCCAACAGCGCAGCGCCCTGCTCCGCCATCACGGATTACCGACCGACCTGCAAGGCCTTCAGGCCTACGCGGCCACTCAGTCGAACGGCGCAGAACTGTTGGCCGCCTCTACACGCCTGGCGCAGCTCATGGAAGAGTGCAAGGTGCATAACACGCGTAACGGTCAAGTCATCCAGGCCAATCGTTTCGTGGTAGGTAAGCTGCTCAACGTGTTGCAGGGTACGGCTGCACCCACCCTTTACGACAGCCGCGGCAGCCAAACTCGTAGTGGTTACCAACGACCGCTCAGCTCAGCCTGACGACCACCCCTCCCCTAAAGATCGCGATAGAGCTGCATGGCTGGCTGTTAGCCATTATTCTTGCGCACCGCAATTTACAGGAGTAGCAAGGTGTCAGGATCTTTCGCCAGCGATAATGCGCCCCAGCCGCCCAAGGTGTACCGCTCCGTCGGCGAGATCGTGGGCGCTCTGCGTCCGGCACTGCAACATCACATTCCATTGCGGATCACCTTCGTTCGCCAGAATCAGCAGTTCCAGAGCTTTGTCGTGGCAATCGACGAGGCCAAGGGGTTGATCGCGCTGGACGAATTCATCCCTCGTGAAGCGGAGCGGCTACTGGAACAGGGCCAGCCCTTTCGGGTGGACAGCCTGCATGAAGGTATCCTGGTCAGTTGGCAGATCGACCGCCCGGTCCAGTTCAGCGAGCTCGATGGCCACCGCTGCTACTGGGTCGGTTTGCCCGCGGAACTCACCTACCACCAGAGACGCAATGCCTTCCGCGTCAAGCTTCTACTGAACCGGCCAGCTACGGCGGAGTTACTTCAGGCCACTCGGCAGATTCAGCTGCGCGGCCAATTGATCGACCTGTCGGCAACGGGCTGCAAGCTGCGCTTTCCCGGCAATGTCACCCACCTACTGCAACCCGGCCAGCTGGTGCAGAGCTTCACTGCCGAATTGCCCATGGGCGCCATCACCACGGCGGTGAACATTCGCCATGTGACCTGCCTGGATCGTCTCGAGCAAAGCGACGTCGGCGTGAGCTTCCACAATCTCAACGGCGCTGCCCAGCGGCAGATAGAGCGCTTCGTCTACCAGCTGCAGCGGGAAAACCGTCGCTTCGAATAACCAGCGCCGCGAGCCCACCTCGGGCTCACGGCCCTCCTGCTTTCGAAGATGCTTCGGCGGGCGCCTTTGCTACCTCAGCCGGCGCTTCCTCCGCGGCGACGACTGTCTCGGCCGGCGGCTCGCTGTGCATTTGCTCCTGGACGACCTGACTGTCGACCCGCGGATCGAGGGCCGCTGCCAGGGGCGAACTGGTAGACCCCTCGGGCATGGGCACATGATTGAGCGGCGCCTCGTCGACCAGATGTTTACCGGTTACCGCATCGGGCCGGATCCGCCAGATGAGGACGCCACCGCACAGGACGACAAAAGCGTAGAGCATATTGGGCCCGATCAGATTCATCAGGGCCCCCACCGCCAGCGGACCGATACAGGCCCCCAGACCAAAGGTGACCAGCAGCATGGCGCTCAGGGAAACGCGGTGCTCTCCTTCGATGTGATCGTTGGAGAGCGCGACCGCCAGAGGATAGAGCACGAACTGCAGCAGACTGACGATCAAGCCCAAGGGCAACAGCACCACCGGTGGAACATGTGGCAATACGGCCAGTGGCAGGGCCGCGATGGTGAGCGCTATGGCGATCGTCCGGATCAAGCCACTGCGATCATGCCGATCCGACAGCCAGCCGATCGGCCATTGGGCGATCAGACCGGCGAAGATGCAACAGGCCATGAACAGACCGATGCGCTCGGTTGGCAGGCCCTGGGCGCTGGCATAGAGCGGTGCCAGACCGTAGAAGGAGCCGATCACCAGGCCGGCGACCAGGGTAGTGGTCAGCGACTGCGGAACCCGCTGGATGAAGAAGGTGGGCTCCAAGGATGCCGGCTTGAGCGGCGCCGGGTGAATCTTGCCGGTCACTGCCACGGGCACCAGGCACAGGGCGTAGCAGATGGCGACCAGCATCAGCTTGTCGACATCCAGATCGGGCGAGGCTACCAGCACCGTCTGGCCCAGGGCGAGACCAAGGTAGGAAGCGGTCATGTAGCCGGAAAAGACCTTGCCCCGCTCGCCCGGACCGGCCTGCTCGTTGAGCCAGCTCTCCAGGACCATGTACTGGCACATCATGCTCATCCCGATGAGCAGTCGCAGGCCCAGCCACACCGGCAACCAAGGCAGTAGGCCGATGCCGAGCACGGCCGCGCCGGCGATGCCGGCACAGGTCACGTAGGCGCGAATATGACCCACCCTGGCGATCAGCCGATGCCCCAGCTTGCCGCCGATCACCAGCCCCAGGTAATAGGCGGCGGTCAGGGCACCGACCCAAATCCCTTGCACCTGTTCTGCTGCCAGGCGCAGCCCCAGATAGGTGCTCAGCAACCCGGTCCCGATCAACATCAACAGCGTCGCGAAATAAAGCCCGCGAAACGCCGACAGCACACGCCCCATTGCCTACTCCGTCCTCTCTTAGAAGCTGTTTACGATCTCGCGAGCTAGAGCCAAACAAGGCGAAAAGGCCTGAGAAAGCGCAGTTTACAAGTGGTAAATGAGCATTTCGAAGGCCTTTTCAACGGCGTTTGGCCGACGCGTAGCAGATCGTGAACAGCTTCTTACGCACCAGGCGAGCGCGACGGACTCAGCTTCGTCGTTGCGCCGCCAGTTGGGTATCCTCACCCAAGCGTGGATTGTAGTGCCCTGCACAGGCCTTCATCAGTACCTGTAGCACCGAAAGATTACCTCTTACGCTGCTGATCTTGGTGGGCACCTCGCCCTTCGGATAGCGTCTCACCGTGGGGAGTTCCACGCAGCGATAGCCCAATTTAGGCACGCGATAGGACAGATAGGCCAGCAATTCATAGGTACTGAACTCATCACGGAACGGCGCGACCCGCGGATCCAGCAACATGGCTCGGCTATAGGCGCGAAAACCCTGGGTGGTATCCGTCCAGTGGAAACCGGAGGCCAGGCTCAGCATGGGCGCATGGATGAAGCGAATGGCGAAGTCGCGGGACTTGGGCGTGTTCTCCGCCACGCCACCCGCGAGAAAGCGCGACGCCTGGACGAAGTCGTAGCCCTGCTCGATGGCTTCGATGAAGCGCGGGATGGCATCGGGATCGTCCTTGTCGTTGCCATCGATGGTGACGATGCCGGTGTAGCCTTCGTCGAGCACGAAGGCATAGGCGCAGCGCAACTGAGCACTGAGCTTGCCCGGTGCCGTCTTGACCAGCAGCCCGCGAACGCCCAGCTCTTGCAGCCGTTGCGACTCCAGCGAACCATCCGTGCTGCCACCGTCGACGATGATGACATCGGCGATATCGGCGATCTTCAACGCCGCCATGCGTCGCAGCAGACTGAGAATACGCTCGCCTTCGTTGATGACCGGAATCACCACGCAATGCGGACGGCTGCGGCCGTTCCAGAAGGTCGTCGTGTAGCTGGGTACCTGCCAGAGGGCACGCTCGGCGGTGGGAATTGCAGTGGTCATAGATCCTCCAGGGTCAACCGACACGGGCCGTGATGAGGGCGACACCGGCGATGATCAGGACGATGCCTGCCGCCGTGGTCCAGGGAAAGGCTTCGCGAAAGATCGCCACCGACAGCAGCGCGACGCTGGCGATGGCCCCGGCCGTCAGCACCGGATGCGCCACGTTCAACGGCAGCTTGGCCAGGGCGGCGGCATAGAGCAGGAACGCCAGACCGTACATGAAGAGACCCAGCCAGAACGGCCAGTTGGTCAGGGCGGCCATGGGATCGGCAGGACTGGGAAAACGCCGCGGTGGCAGCATCGCCATCTTCACCAGTACGCTCGCCGACGCATTGGAGGCGATACCCAGGATCAGAATCAGCCATTTCATGCGGCGGTCTCCGGCAGATCGCGATAGGCGCGGATGGCAACCTGTACCCCGCGCTCCAGCGCGGCCAGGTTGGAGCCCTGCTTGGCCGGTAGCATCTCGATGCTGACCACCTGCTCGGACAGCCGCCGGGTCAGGGCGAAGGCGATACCCTCGTGATTGGTCCCACCCTCCCCCAGGGTCACCAGGTCCGGCTCGCTGGCATGCACATGACCGATCAGCTCGGCGTGCTCTTCCAGCACCCGGGCGGCATCTTCCTCGTTGATGGTCAGGGCGCCGGTATCGAGCTGCATGCGGATCGCCGGATGAGCCACCGCCCGGACGACTGCGGCGGTGGAGTCGCTGTCGATCATGAAATTGGCGCCATAGCGCGGCGGATTGGGCTCCAGGCAGATCAGCACCCCATGGGCAGCGGCGACATCGCCCAGACGCAGGAAGAACTCGCGGGCCTGCGCCAGCGCCTGGTCATCGCTCAAGCTCGAGCGGTCGCGATTGCGCGGCGAGCCGAACACCAGCCGGGTGGCGCCCAGCCCTTGGGCGACCCGGCAGACACCTTCCAGTTGTGCGAGCAACGCCTGCTGGACGTCCCCGTCACCGAAGACATTGAGCCCAGTGGTACCGAACAGCAGCGCCTGCATGCCGGTGATCTCGATGCCCCGGGCCTGCCACTGCTGGCGTACCGTCTGGATCTCCTGAGTCGTTGCCGCCTTGGGATCGGCGAAATACTTGCCGGGGGCGATATCGATGGCATCCACCCGATACTGCTGCAGGATCTCGGCGACCATGGCGTCGTCGGGGACGTCCCAGGCGATATTGGAAATGGCGATGCGCATCACTGCCCCTCCGCCTTGATCACCGGAGGTTCCGACTGTGCATAGGCCCGCACCGCCAGCAAGGTGTCGCGGGCACTGTACTGGTAGCCATCGCGACCGCCGAAGACCTCCGCGTGGACACTACGGAAATCGTAGCGCGCGGGAGTGCCTTCCAGGGTGTTGCCGAACTCCCGGCCGAAGCCCTGGCTGGCGATGTCCGCCACACTGATGGGCTCGGCGGTCAGATGGACCAGGTCCAGGCCGGCCGCCTGGGCGGTCTGGATGTCGTAGCCGAGATTGACCATGGGATAGAACTGGAAGACGCCGCGGCTTTCCACCGCCTGCAGGTTGTTGTCGTTGAGCAGATCGTAGATCACGTTCTTGCGCAGCCCCGGGCCCACCAGCCCAGGCAGCCGGACGATCAGCGCCTTGGCGAAGTGCTCGCGCACGAACTGCTCCAGGCGATAGCGATTGGCGCCATAGGCATGCAGCCCCTCTTCGTTCACCGCGGTGGTTTCATCCACGCCGATCGGCTGCTTGAACACGTCCACGGTGCTGATCAGCACGAAGGAGTCACACTCGATACGAGAAAGATGGCTGATCAGGCCATCGATCTTCTGGCGATCGGCCGCGGGATCGCGGTTGGCGATCCACTTCTGTGCGGGCGCTCCGGCGCAGATCACCTGGCCATAGGGCCGATCGCCGATCTGCTCGATATTGGTGGAGCGGAACAGTGCACCGAAGGCCTTCTGCTTGAGCAGCGTCGACCCTACGAAGCCGCTGTACCCTATCAATGCGTCGGTCTTCATGTTGCTCACCCCTTGGTCTTGAATCTAAGGCAATAGTCCGTTTGGCACTCCTCGACGGGATAATGGGCGTCCAGGTAGGCCTTGAGTCGTGGAAACTTGTCGTGCATGGAGAGGTTGTTCAGGTTGAATGACCAGAACGTCGTCGAATACACCACCGCCGGTGGATCGGCATGCTGCAGATCGCTGAGCAGGTCCGCCTCGTAAGGCGGCGTGGCGTACACCGGATAGATGTACTTGGTGCAGGCCGGTAGATCGGTCACCCCATTGATGACCCCGTTATTGGCCAGATCGAAGACGCAGTGGGCGCCGCTTTCCAGCAGGCGTCGCGATGCCCATTGCACCCCGGGCGTCGCCAGGGCCGCGTCATCCGGCAAGGCGGTCAGCTCTGGTACCCAGGCGAGTCCCTGAGCCCACACCCGTTCCACCGGTGACTTGTAGAGGTTGAAGGCGGCGAGCAGCACCAGCAGCGCCGCCAGAGCCGGCACCAGCAACCGCCGACTGAAGGCCAGCAGTGCCCCCGCCAGCAGCACCGCGAAGAACGGCGAAGGATTAAGTCCGACCAGCCCCAGCAGCACGGCAGCGGCAATGGCCGCGGCGGCCGCGCGCGGGTGGGCCGAGATATCCCAGCCGCCGTTACGCGCGAGGCGCTGCCGCCGGGCCGCATAGAGCAGACTCAGCAGAGGCACCCAGAAGCCCATCTGGATGTGCTGGAAGTCCGCGCGATTGATCCCGATCTTGAAGAAGATCGCGAGCAGCGCCGCCAGAGCGCCGATTAATGGCAGATCCTCGCTCCAGCGCCACGGCCAGGGCAGACACCGGATCAGGGCGAAACCCGCCAGAGCCGTGGGCACCGCCAGCAGCAGGCTCAGCGCCAGCGGACGGGCACTGAGGCCGTAGCCCCACTGGGACGAAGTCTCCAGGAGGAAGGTCAGGTTCTTGACGTAATCGGTCAGGGCGAAGAAATCGGTACCAAAGCCAAGCCAGCCGACGGTCACCACGAAGCTCAGCAGCGACAGGACATGCCGCCGCTGCAGCAGCAGCGTGAGCAATACCGCCGAGCCGATGGCCAGCACCCCGGCGATGCCGCGATCATAGGACCAGAACACATTGAAGCCCGCCGCCAGGCCCAGCAGCACCTCACAGACCAGTCGCCGTGGTGTGGTCTCCACCTTGCGATGCAGGCAGAAGAGAAACAGGGACAGCAGCAGGAACAGATCGCGATAGCCCACCACCTGGGTGGCCACGGCTCCCACGGCGACCAGCAGGATCAGGCGCGCGCGGCCCTTGGGCACCGGGCACAGCAACACGGCCGTTCCCCAGAGCAGCAGTGCCGCACCGGTGTTGCACAGGCCATAGAGGATCTGGGTCACCAGAAAGGTGTGCTGGGCGCCGAACCAGGTCTGGGCCAGCCATACCGGGATGAAATCCAGTCCACCATGGATGGTGAAGGCATGGGCGCCCGGCTGACTGTGCAGCAGCGTCGGCAGCGTGGCGAAATACTCTCCCTGATGGAAGGGATCGAGGATGACGCCCTTGCCGAACAGGAAGAAGTTGATGACGGAAAAGACCAGAACGCTGATGAAGCCGGCGACGCCGGACACCCCCCTGGGTGTCGCTTCAGTGGAAGGGTTCGGCATCGAGGCGCTCCAGGGCATCGAAAATGTTGTCGATCTTGCCGCCCAGCATCGAATAGCAGCCGGGCAGTTCGGCATGCTGCTCGAAGAGAATGGGGCGGCCGTCGTCACCTTCGTTCTTCATCAGGATGGTCTTCACCTCGAACAGCGAATCCCGGTACTCCACCCGGGCCGCATCCGCCATGTAGCGCGCCACGTCGCGGACCATCCAATCGGCACGGGAAGCGCGATCGTAGTCGTCGAGGCGGGCGTAGGGATCCGTGCCGTTGGCGTCCTCCCAGTTCAGATGCGGGGTGTAGCGCACGTGCGACAGGGTATGCAGGCCCCGCGCCGGGAAGGGCATCATCGAGAAGAAGGGACCATCCATCACCGTGACCCCGAGGTTACGCAGCTCCGGCGGCATCTCGACCAGCGCCATCTCGGTGATTTCGTGCCGCAAGCGCGTGGTCGTACCCGGGAAGTCCCCGGTGTACTGGTTGAGGCCGCTATAGGTGCAATTGAACAGATAGCGGCACTGCATTTCTTGTTGCCCCGCGTCCCCTACGACCTCGACGCTCAAGCCATCCGAGGTACCGTGAATCGCGGTGACCCTGCTGTTGAACAGCAACTCGACTCCGACCGCATCGAGTTCGCGACTCACCTCGCCGGCGAGCACGGCGGAATTGAAGGCGTACTCTTCGGTGAGATAAACCGCCTCGATGAGACGATTGTCGAAGAGCCGGGAAAACTCTTCGGGGGCCGGCTGTAGAGAGGCCTCGATACCCTGGCAGAAGCGCTCGAACTGCTTGGCGGTTACCTTCGAGTTGTTGCGGGCGATGGCATACAACTTGGTGAAATCCCGCACCACGACATCAGGATAATCACGCAGGAATCTCGGCAAGTTCACGCGACTGCGAAAGGCGGTGACGAAACTACGCGGATAGTGATAACCGTTATGGACACGGGCCTGATTGTGATAGGAAGCACGTTTGAGCAAGCCGTCTTCCCGCTCTATCAAGGTGACCTTGGCGAAGCCCCTTACCCGCATCAGATAAAGGGCCGTCATGGCGCCATAGAAGCCACCCCCAATGACGATCGCATCTTTCATGATCGTCCTCAGGCCACGCCAGTTTGAGTTGCCGGCCTCGCACTGCCGCCCTGGACCACTTCGACATTGAGCTTGTCCCGGCGCGTCATGACCGCGCTGGTGAACTCTTGGGCCACGTGATACAGCGGGCCTTCATTGGCTCTATGGGTCAACTGCAGGACATATTCACCCAGTACCAGCAGTACCAGCGATATCAGAAAGAACATGCCGGACTGCTGTAATGAAATGGTCACCCAGCCAGGCGCCACATCATCTTTGAACAGTCCTACCGCAATGACGTAGAGGGAATAGAGCAGGTTCGACAAGGCGCCGACGATGGACAGGAAACTGACCATCCGCATCGGCTTGCGCGTGGACGACACCAGCAGGCGCGCCCCCTTGTCGAAGTTGCCGGACAGCCGCTTGGTCCTATTACTGCGCGGTTGCGCGCTGTATTCCAGGTTACTGCGGGAAAACCCTGCCGTGGCCGGTAGATGTCGATAGGTCAAGGCCGGCGCCGGATGGCGCAGGATGTAGTTGATGACCTTCTTGCTGAGCATCCGGTACTGGGGCGCATCCTTGGCGAGGTCCACCCCGTTGAAACGCTTGTAGAGAGAGTTGAAGCCCTTGGCGAACAGGCTGTACGAAAATGTCTGGCGAACTTTCTGCCGGTTGTTGGCGAACACGACGTCGGCGCCCTCGGCCGCGTGCCTCAGCATCTCCGGCAAGAAGGCGATGTCGTCTGTTTCGGGGTCGATAACTACCGCGAAGTCGCCCAGCGCATTTTCCAGGCCCACCCAGGCCGCAGTATCGGAATCCACTTCCTTAGTCAGAGCATATACTTGGAGATTGGGCAGTCCATTGATGCTGGTCAATTGCTTTAAGCAGGCTACGCTGTCATCAGCGGAGGCGTTGTCGACGATGATAAGTTCGTAGTCACTCACCACTGGACCGACTACCGCTGCGGCACGCTCCAAGGCGCCTTGCAGCTCGGTTGCTTGATTACGAACGACGAACACGACTGAAAGTAGGACGGGATAAAAGGCCATGACGCGAACCTCCAGAGGCGTGCCAGATTCATGCAATGCAGACGGTTAGCCATCGGAGAGTACAGATAAATTCGTCAGGTTTATTTCGGCTGCGCTACGCTGTGATCACAGCCACAAATCGCTATTGGAAGAGCGTGGAAGTCAAACAAGGTCGCTGTTTTTACCCTATCCTTCAGAACTGCTGTAACGGTTCGGCAAGAACTAAGGCACGACGAAGGACGCAGGAAGGAAATGCGGAAGACAGAATTGAATCTGGTGTCCCAGAGTGGGGTCGAACCACCAACCTTCCCCTTAGGAGGGGGATGCTCTATCCAATTGAGCTACTGGGACATGGAGGGGCGCCCATGGTAATGGGCAGCGAGAATTTTGTCATGTTCCGGTTGAAAGCGGCCCTGGGCTCTGTACGAAAAGTCGCCGAGCGAAGGTCAGGCGAAGCCTTTTTCAACGAGGCATCACCGAGCGCAGGCATTTTTCGTACAGAGCTTAACAGGCCGACACTGTGAAAAAGGCGGCATGATCGCGAGGCGGCTTTGCAATTTCGGCGGCACGTCGGTAAATTGACGTCAACAAAAAGTAAAGCTAAGGACGGTATCGTTGCAGCGTCCAAGGTGCCCGTGATCGCTAGCGGAACGAGACGAGGGCTTACGCCTTCACTGATTTTGACTCCAGATGAAGTACCTCAATGACCCAGGCCATTAGATCCTACTCAAGCCGTACCGCTGACAAGTTCGTCGTGCGTCTACCCGAAGGCATGCGAGAGCGCATCGCGGATGTGGCCCGCAACCATCACCGCAGCATGAACTCCGAAATCATTGCGCGCCTCGAACAGAGTCTGCAGCAAGAAGGCGCCCTGGGCGACGAACCCGGGCTACGCCTGGACAGCCCCGAGATCACCGCCAACGAGCGAGAATTGTTGCAGCGGTTTCGCCAGTTGTCTGGTCGGCAGCAGAACGCACTGATCTCTTTGATCGCCCACGACATCGACGCCGCTTCCTAGTGACATCCAGGCTGCCCTGGTCTTGGGCAGCCTTTCGCCGTAGCGCCACCTCAGCTACATGAGGAACAGGGTGGCGAGCCCCAGGAAGATGAAGAAGCCACCGCTGTCCGTCACCGCGGTGATCAGCACGCTCGAGCCCATTGCCGGATCGCGACCGAAGCGTTGCAATGTCATGGGAATGAGCACACCCATGAAAGCCGCGAGCAGCAGGTTCAGCGTCATGGCCCCCATCATGACCAGGCCGAGCGACCAGCTGTTGTACAGATAGAAGGCTACCAGGCCGATCACGCCCCCCCAGATGACCCCATTGCACAGGGCCACGCCCATCTCCTTGCGCAGCAATCTGGCGGTATTGGTGACGCTGATCTGACCCAGCGCCATGGCCCGTACGATCATGGTGATGGCCTGATTACCCGAGTTGCCGCCGATCCCGGCGACAATGGGCATGAGCGCGGCCAAGGCCACCAGCTTTTCGATCGAACCCTCGAACAGCCCGATCACTCGCGAAGCGATGAAGGCGGTGATGAGGTTGGTCGCCAGCCAGGTCCAACGGTTGCCCACCGATTTCCAGACCGAGGCGAAGACGTCTTCGTCCTCGCGCAGACCGGCCATGTTCAGGACTTCGCTTTCGCTCTCCTCACGGATCAGGTCGACCATCTCGTCGATGGTGAGACGGCCGATCAGCTTGCCGTTCTTGTCCACCACCGGTGCCGAGACCAGGTCGTAGCGTTCGAAGGCCTGGGCCGCGTCATAGGCGTCGCCATCGGGATGGAAGGCCACCGCTTCCTTGGCCATGACCTCGGCCACCAGCTTCTCCGGGTCGTTGACCAGCAGGCGCTTGATGGGTAGCACGCCCTTGAGAATGCTGTCGGTATCGACCACGAAGAGCTTGTCGGTGTGGTCGGGCAGCTCCTTGAGCCGACGCAGATAGCGCAACACCACTTCCAAGGCGACATCATCACGGATGGTGACCATCTCGAAGTCCATCAGGGCGCCGACCTGATCCTCTTCGTAGGACAGAGCGGAACGCACCCGCTCGCGCTGCTGGGCGTCGAGCGCTTCCATGAGCTCATGCACGACATCGCGCGGCAGATCAGGCGCCAGATCCGCGAGTTCGTCAGCATCAAGCTGACCGGCCACCGCCAGGATTTCCTGATCGTCCATGTCGGCGATCAGGGTTTCGCGGACAGCGTCCGAGACCTCGAGCAGGATCTCGCCATCGCGCTCCGTCTTGACCAGCCCCCAGACGGTCAGGCGATCCTCTTGCGGCAAGGCCTCGAGGATGAAGGCGACGTCTGCGGGGTGCAGCTCGTCCAGCCGAGCGCGCAGTTCTTCGAGGCCTTCTTCGGGAATATCGGAGGGAGAAACCGGGCCCAGGTCCTGGGCTTCACGCGCCTCGACGGCGAGGTCGTAGCGCTCCAGCAATTCCACGACCTGGGCGAGTCGCTCTTGCAGCGTCTCGTGGGGTTTTCTGACTTCTGCTTCGTTCACTACGTTCATAGCGCGCTCCGGCCTGCCGGCGGAGCGCACCGACGGACCCTATTTCAACAACGGGACGAAAACGACGATTAGGTGTTGACTGGGTAAGTCCATGAGGGGGTGACCACTGCCCCGGCGGGGCTGACGGCGGGGATGATACACCGGAGCGCTGGCGGGCGCGAAGGCAAAAGGTTTTCAAAACAGCTATTTGCAAGGCTTTTTCGGATTTTGGAAAAGCGCTCATCCGACCGTCGTCTGGCAACCAATACTTCGCTAAGCTTTAGGCAGATACGTCAGGGAGGACGTTCCATGAAGAAGTTGCTCGCGCTCGGCCTTTCGCTGGGCTGCCTCGCTGCCCAGGCCGCCACGGTCTATCGCTGCGAGGATGCCAGCGGCCATCTCACCTTTTCCGCCACCGGCTGCGCCCTCGATAGCGAAAGCAGCCTACAGGCTGCGGAAAACGCGCGTCCGGGTGGGGCCAAACCGACCGTGATGGCCAAGCCGAAGGCGGGTGCGCACCGAGCGACCCCGCGCGAACCGACGGTGGTCGGCAGCAAGGCGGATGGCTGTGGCGACCTGCTCACCGCCAGCGAAAGGCGTCAGGCGATCATTCGTGGCCAGGTCAAGGCCGGCATGAATCGAGCGGATGTGGAGAACGCCCTGGGCCAGCCGCGGCGGATTTCGCAGCTGGATACCGTCACCCGTTATCACTACGATGCGCGCAACCGGCAGGAGCGCGCCCGCCTGGTGACCTTCGACGAGAACGGCTGCGTGCGCAAGCGTTGACGCACGCAGCTCCCAATTAGAGCCTGTTCAAAGTCTCGCGAGCTAGAGACAAACAAGGCGAAAGTGGCTGAGGAAGCGGAGTTTACAAATAGTAAATGAGCATTCCGAAGCCATTTTCAACGCCGTTTGGCCGACGCGCAGCAGACTTTGGACAGGTTCTTAGAGCACGGCGCGCGGATAGGAACCTAACACCTTCAGCGCCACGGCGCTGCTGGACAGCCGCTCCAGGACATCGCGGATCAGCGGATCGGCCTGATGGCCGACGAAGTCGATGAAGAAGACGTAGGTCCACTTGCCGCTGCGCGAGGGTCGCGTCTCGATCCGGCTGAGGTCGATGTTGTTGGCATGGAACGGCAGCAGCAGTTCGTGCAGGGCACCCGGTTTGTTCTGCATGGAGACGATGATGGATGTCTTGTCGTCGCCACTGGGTGGCACGTCCTGGTTGCCGATGATGAGGAAGCGGGTGGAATTGTCCGGCCGGTCCTCGATCTTCTGCTGTACCGGGGTGAGCCCATAGAGCGAGGCGGCCATGTCGCCGGCGATGGCCGCGCTGTTCCACTCCCCTTTCACCCGCCGCGCCGCCTCGGCGTTGCTGGCCACCGCCACGCGCTCGACGCTGGGATAGTAGGAGTCCAGCCACTTGCGGCACTGGGCCAGGGATTGGGCATGGGAATAGATGCGGGTGATGCTGTCGGCCTTGGTGTTCTCGCCGATCAGCAGGTGGTGGTGGATACGCAGCTCCACCTCGCCACAGATCGACAGGTTGTGCTCGAGGAAGCTGTCCAGGGTGTGGTTGACCGCACCCTCGGTGGAGTTTTCCACCGGCACCACGCCGAAGTTGGAGGCGCCGGCGGCAACCTCGCGGAACACCTCGTCGATGGCCGCCATGGGCCGCGTCACCACGGCCTTGCCGAAGTGCTTGAGCGCGGCGGCCTGGGAGAAGGTGCCTTCCGGGCCTAGATAGGCCACGTGCAGCGGCTCTTCCAGAGCCAGGCAGCAGGACATGATCTCGCGGAACAGCCGCGCCATGTCTTCGTTGCCCACCGGACCACCATTGCGCTCCATCACGCGCTTGAGCACCTGGGCCTCGCGCTCGGGTCGATAGAACACGGGCTTCTCGCCCTCCGCCAGCGTCTTCATCTTGACCCGCGCCACGTCCTGGGCGCAGCGGGCGCGTTCGCTGATCAGCTCCTGGATGCGTTCGTCCAGGCTGTCGATGCGCAGGCGCAGGGCCTTGAGCTCGTGTTCCGACATGGTTAGCCGTGCTCCTTCTCGAATTCGGCCAGGTAGGTCACCAGGGCCTGGACGGCCTCCAGGGTGACGGCGTTGTAGATGGAGGCGCGCATGCCGCCCACCGAACGGTGCCCCTGAAGATACAGCAACCCACGCTCGTCGGCGCCCTTGAGGAAGGCCTTGTCCAAGCGCTCGTCGGCCAGGCGGAAGGGCACGTTCATCCAGGAGCGATCGTTCTTGGCGATGGGGTTGCTGTAGAAGTCGCTGTTGTCGATGAAGCCGTACAACAGGTCCTTCTTCTGGCGATTCAGCCGCTCCATGGCGGGCAGGCCGCCCTGCTCCTTGAGCCACTTGAACACTAGGCCCGAGAGGTACCAGGAGAAGGTCGCCGGGGTGTTGTACATGGAGCCGTTGTCGGCCTCGACCTTGTAGTCCAGCAGCGTCGGGCAGGCGGCGCGGGCGCGACCCAGGAGGTCTTCGCGGACGATCACCACCACCAGGCCGCTGGGCCCGATGTTCTTCTGGGCGCCGGCGTAGATCAGGCCGAAGCGCGAGACGTCCAGCGGACGCGAGAGGATGTCGGAAGAGGCATCCGCCACCAGGGGCACATCGCCGACTTCGGGAATCCAGTCGAACTCCAGGCCGCCGATGGTTTCGTTGGGCGTGTAGTGGACGTAGGCGGCGTCCTTGGACAGCTGCCACTCGTTCTGCCCGGGGATGGCGAAGTAATCGTACTGCTTGGCGCTCGCGGCGACGTTGACGGCGCCATAGTGCTGCGCCTGCTCGATGGCCTTGCGCGACCAGATGCCGGTGTCTATGTAGTCGGCCTTGCCGCCCTCGGGCATCAGGTTCATCGCCAGCTGGGCGAATTGCAGGCTGGCGCCGCCCTGCAGGAACAACACCTTGTAGTTGTTGGGGATGACCAGCAACTCGCGCAGATCGGCTTCGGCCTGGCTGGAGATGGCGGTGAAGTCTTCACCGCGGTGGCTCATCTCCATCACCGACAGGCCACGCCCCTGCCAATCCAGCAGATCGGCCTGGGCCTGGCGCAGCACCGCTTCGGGCAGGGCCGCCGGGCCGGCGCAGAAGTTGTAGGCACGCTTGCTCATCGCTCGTCATCCTCGTCGGGAAGGTCATCGCTCGGCACGTCGCTGGCGCCGGGTAGCACATCGTCCTGGTCCGGTTCGTGGCTGTCGACCGGCAATTCCTTGTCGAGCACCTCACCGTCCAGTTCGGCCTCGTGGTCCAGCAGCTCTTCGTCCACCGAAGGCTCCTGCACCCGCTCCAGGCCCACCAGCTTCTCGCCCTTGCCAAGCTTGATCAAGGTGACACCCTGGGTGTTACGACCGGTCCGGGAGATGCCTTCCACCGGGGTGCGCACCAGGGTGCCTTGGTCGGAGATCAGCATGATCTCTTCGCCGTCCAGCACCTGGATGGCGCCGATCAGGGGACCGTTACGCTCGTTGATGACCATGGCGATCACGCCCTGGCCACCGCGACCACGCTGCGGGTATTCGGCCATGGCGGTGCGCTTGCCGAAGCCGTTGAGGCTGGCGGTGAGTATCTCGGCGCCCGGCTCGGGGATCAGCATGGAGATCAGGCGCTGGCCTTCGGCCAGGCGCATGCCGCGCACGCCGCGGGCGGTACGGCCCATGGTGCGCACGTGACGTTCCTTGAAACGGATGACCTTGCCGCCGTCGGAGAACAGCATGACTTCGCGGGCGCCATCGGTGATGGCGGCGGCGATCAGGCTGTCGCCCTCTTCCAGCTTCAGCGCGATCAGGCCGTTGCTGCGCGGACGGCTGAATTGCACCAGCGGGGTCTTCTTCACGGTGCCGTTGCGGGTGGCCATGAAGATGTAGGCACCGGTGGGCTCGTCCTGGCCGGCATCGACGACCTCGCCCTCCTCGCCTTCGCTCTCGACGTCGTCTTCCACCAGCACGGCGTCTTCGATGTCCAGGTTGTCGTCCTGCTCGCCCAGGTCCTCGTCACCGAGGGGCGCCTGCTGGCGCACGGCTTCCAAATCGACCGGCAGCATGGCGGTGATGCGCTCGCCCTCGGCCAGCGGCAAGAGGTTCACCAGCGGACGGCCACGGGCGGCGCGGGAGGCCTCGGGGATCTCGTAGGTACGCTTCCAGTAGACCTTGCCTAGGCTGGAGAACAGCAGCAGGGTCGTATGGCTGTTGGCGACCAGCAGGTGTTCGATGTAGTCCTCATCCTTGACCGCCGAAGCCGAGCGGCCGCGACCGCCACGGCGCTGCGCCTGGTAGGCGTGCAGCGGCTGGGACTTGGCGTAGCCGCCATGGGAAATGGTGACGACGCGGTCTTCCTCGGTGATGAGGTCGGCGATGGTCAGGTCCACCTGGGAGGCGACGATCTCGGTACGACGCTTGTCGCCGAACTCGGCCTTGACCTTCTCCAGCTCTTCGCGGATGACTTCCATCAGCCGTTCGGGGTTGGTGAGGATGCGGATCAGCTCGCCGATCTGCTGCAGGATCTCCTGGTACTCGGCGATGAGCTTTTCGTGCTCCAGGCCGGTCAGGCGGTGCAGGCGCAGATCGAGGATGGCCTGGGCCTGTTCGGGCGAGAGGTGGTACTTGCCCTCGTGCAGGCCGTATTGCTCGGGCAGGTCGTCCGGACGGCAGGAGTCGGCCCCGGCGCGCTCGACCATCTCGCGTACCGCGCTGGACTCCCAAGGCGTGGCGATCAGGCGTTCCTTGGCTTCGGCCGGGGTCGGCGACGTCTTGATCAGCTCGATGACCGGATCGATGTTGGACAGGGCGACCGCCTGGCCTTCGAGGATGTGACCACGCTCGCGCGCCTTGCGCAGTTCATAGACGGTGCGCCGGGTAACGACTTCGCGACGATGGCGAATGAAGGCTTCCAGCAGCTCCTTGAGGTTCAGGGTGCGCGGCTGGCCGTCGAGCAGGGCCACCACGTTGATGCCGAACACCGTCTGCAGCTGGGTCTGGGCGTAGAGGTTGTTGAGCACCACCTCGGGGGTTTCGCCGCGGCGCAGCTCGATGACCACGCGCATGCCGTCCTTGTCGGACTCGTCGCGCAGCTCGGTGATGCCTTCGATCTTCTTCTCTTTCACCAGCTCGGCGATCTTCTCGATCAGCCGCGCCTTGTTGAGCTGGTAGGGCAGCTCGGTGATGACGATCTGCTGGCGATTGGCGCTCTTGTCGATGTCCTCGACCTCGGCGCGGGCCCGCACATAGATGCGGCCACGACCGGTGCGATAGGCCTCGATGATGCCGGCGCGACCGTTGATGATGCCCGCGGTCGGGAAGTCCGGACCGGGGATGTACTGCATCAGGTCGTCGACGGTCAGCTCGCTGTTCTCGATCAGCGCCAGGCAGCCATCGATCACCTCGCCCAGGTTGTGCGGCGGGATGTTGGTGGCCATGCCGACCGCGATACCGCTGGAGCCGTTGACCAGCAGGTTGGGGATACGCGTGGGCATCACCGCCGGGATCTGCTCGGTGCCGTCGTAGTTGGGCACCCAATCGACGGTCTCTTTATCCAGGTCGGCGAGCAGCTCGTGGGCGAGCTTGGACATCCGCACTTCGGTGTAACGCATGGCGGCGGCGTTGTCGCCGTCCACCGAACCGAAGTTGCCCTGGCCGTCCACCAGCATGTAGCGCAGCGAGAAAGGCTGCGCCATCCGGACGATGGTGTCGTAGACGGCGGTGTCGCCGTGGGGGTGGTATTTACCGATGACGTCACCCACCACACGGGCGGATTTCTTGTACGGCTTGTTCCAGTCGTTGCCCAGTTCGCTCATGGCGTAGAGCACGCGCCGGTGCACCGGCTTGAGACCGTCGCGTACATCCGGCAGGGCCCGGCCGACGATGACGCTCATCGCGTAGTCGAGATACGACTGTCGCAGTTCGTCTTCGATATTGACCGGGAGGATTTCTTTGGCCAGTTCACCCATGAGAAGCCTGGTTCCTTCTGATCTGAGAAGCGCTATGCAAAGAGCGAAATTCTAACACATTCAGGGACGTATCCGCCGCTTGCGGATCGCCTCAATGCAGGCGCCGACGATTCATCAACTCGGCCATCTTCTTGGCGTCCGGTCGTTCCACCACACCGCGCTCGGTGACGATGGCGTCGATGAGATCGGCCGGGGTCACGTCGAATACTGGATTGAAGGCTTCTACCTCGGCGGCGAAACGCTTACCGCCAACCTCCAGCAATTCATGGCCGGCGCGCTCCTCGATGGGAATGTCATCGCCCGAGGCGAGATTCATGTCGATGGTGGAACTGGGCGCCACCACCATGAAACGCACGCCATGGTGCATGGCGATGACCGCCAGGTTGTAGGTGCCGATCTTGTTGGCGACGTCACCATTGGCGGTGATGCGATCAGCGCCGACGATCACCCAGGCGACGTTACGCGTCTTCATCAGGTGCGCCGCAGCCGCGTCGGCATTGAGGCTGACGGGGATGCCCTCCCCGGCCAGCTCCCAGGCGGTGAGGCGCGAACCCTGCAGCCAGGGACGCGTCTCGTCGGCATGCACGCACTCCACCAGGCCGTCCAGATGAGCGGCGCGCAGCACGCCAAGGGCGGTGCCGAAGCCACCGGTGGCCAGGGCGCCGGTGTTGCAATGGGTCAGGAAGGTCTGCTTGCTGGTGTCGTGCTTGCGGATCAGCTCGACGCCCAGTTGCGCCATGGTCAGATTGGCTTCGCGGTCGCTCAAATGGATGGCCACGGCTTCCGCCTCCAGCGCCGCCAGGGCGCCCTCGCCGGAGGCACGCGCCAATCGCTCCCGCATGCGGTTGAGGGCCCAGAACAGATTGACCGCGGTGGGGCGCGAAGCGGCCAGTAAGTCGAAATCGGCGCTCAGGGTCTCTTCCCAGTCTTCACCCGCCGCCGCGCGCTGCCGTGCGCCCAGCACCACGCCGTAGGCCGCGCTGATGCCGATGGCCGGGGCTCCGCGCACCAGCATGTCACGAATGGCCTGGGCCACCTCGGCGGCACTCTGACAGGCGACCCAGAGTTCGCGCAGCGGCAACAGGCGCTGGTCGAGCAGGTGCAGTGCACCGTCTCGCCAGTCGATCGCCTTGACCTTTTCCGCCGCCAGCAGACGCTCTCGCATGATTTCTCCTCGACCTGAATCCGTAGCCCGCCAGTATACCGGCATCGGCGCGCGGATTTAGCGGTAGCGCCGCAAGGACCGCTATACTGCCGGCTCGCCCCTTTCGGAACCGCCGCAGATGCCCACCCCCGCGCCCCTGGACCTCTTGTTGCTCCCCAGCTGGATCGTGCCGGTGGAGCCGGCCGGGGTGGTCCTGCGCGACTACGCCCTGGGCGTGCGCGACGGCTGCATCGCCCTGCTCGCCCCACGCGGCGACGCCTTGCGCCATCCGGCCAAGGAGACCCTGGAGCTGCCGGGCAAAGTCTTGATCCCGGGCCTGATCAACGCCCATGGCCACGCCGCCATGACGCTGTTTCGTGGCCTGGCGGACGACCTGCCGCTGCAGACCTGGCTGCAAGACCACATCTGGCCCGCCGAGGGTCGCTGGGTCGACGAGGACTTCGTCCGCGATGGCACCACTCTGGCCATCGCCGAGCAGATTCGCGGCGGCATCACCTGCTTCTCGGACATGTACTTCTATCCCCAGGTGGCCTGCGAGGCGATCCATCGCACCGGCGTGCGCGCCCAGGTCTGCCTGCCAATCCTCGACTTCCCGATCCCCGGCGCGCGCACCGCGGACGACATGATCCGCCGCGGCCTGGAGCTGTTCGACGACATGAAGCTGCACGAGCGCATCAGCGTGGCCTTCGGCCCCCATGCGCCCTACACCGTGGCCGACGCCAAGCTCGAAGAGATCCTGGTGCTCGCCGAACAATTGCAGGCGCCGATCCAGATGCACGTGCACGAGACCGCCTTCGAGGTCGAGCAGGCGCTGCAGCAGACCGGTGAGCGGCCCCTAACCCGCCTGCGTCGCCTAGGCCTGCTCGGCCCACGCTTCCAGGCGGTGCACATGACCCAGGTGGATGGCGAGGATCTGGAAAACCTGGTCGAGACCAACAGCCACGTCATCCACAGCCCGGAATCCAACCTCAAGCTGGCCAGCGGCTTCTGCCCGGTGGAGCGCCTCTGGCAGGCCGGCGTCAACGTCGCCATCGGCACCGACGGCGCCGCCAGCAACAACGACCTCGACCTGCTCGGCGAGACCCGCACCGCAGCGCTGTTGGCCAAGGCCGTCGCCGGCTCGGCCACCGCCCTCGACGCTCACCGCGCCCTACGCATGGCGACCCTCAACGGCGCTCGCGCCCTGGGCCTGGAGAAGTGCCTGGGTTCGCTGGAAGTGGGCAAGGCGGCCGACCTGACCGCCGTCGACCTCAGCGGCCTCGCCCAACAGCCGCTCTACGATCCCGTTTCGCAACTCATCTACGCCACCGGTCGGGATCGCGTCAGCGACGTCTGGGTCGGCGGCGTGCCGCTGCTGCGCCAGAGCGAACTCGTGCGCCTGGACGAGGCCGAACTCATAGCCAATGCGCAGCAGTGGGCCACCCGTATCCAGCAGGGCGCTTGACGCGTCCCGCTCCCCTTACCTCTGGAGAATTCCATGTCCAACGTCGATAACGCCGAGATCGCCAAGTTCGAGGCCCTGGCCTACCGCTGGTGGGACCGCGAGAGCGAATTCAAGCCGCTGCACGACATCAATCCGCTGCGCGTCAACTGGATCGACCAGCACGCGGGCCTCGCCGGCAAGAAGGTGCTGGACGTCGGTTGCGGCGGCGGCATCCTCAGCGAAGCCATGGCCCAACGTGGTGCCCAGGTGACCGGCATCGACATGGCCGAGGCACCGCTGGCGGTGGCCCGCCTGCACCAGCTGGAATCCGGCGTGCCGGTGGAATACATCCAGGAGACCACCGAGGACCATGCGCGCAAGCATGCCGGCACCTACGACGTGGTGACCTGCCTGGAGATGCTCGAACACGTGCCGGACCCCTCCTCGGTGATCAAGGCCTGCCACGACCTGGTCAAGCCGGGCGGCCAGGTGTTCTTCTCCACCATCAACCGCAATCCCAAGGCCTACCTGTTCGCCATCGTCGGCGCCGAGTACGTGCTGCGCCTCTTGCCGCGCGGTACCCACGACTTCCGCAAGTTCATCCGCCCTTCGGAACTGGGCGCCTGGGCGCGCGCGGCTGGCCTCAACGTGCGCGACATCATCGGCCTCACCTACAACCCGCTGACCAAGAGATACAAGCTGGAAGGCGACGTGACGGTGAACTACATGGTGCGCACCCAGCGCGAGGATTGATCCATGCGTCTGCAAGCGGTCCTCTTCGACATGGACGGCACCTTGCTGGACACGGCGCCGGACTTCATCGCCATCGTCCAGGCCATGCGCCAGGACCAGGGTCTCCCACCTGCCGATGAAGCCCGCCTGCGCGGGGTCATCTCCGGGGGTGCCAAGGCCATGATCCTGGCCGGCTTCGACGTCGACCCGCTCGGCCACGAGCTGGAGCCCCTGCGCCTGGAATTCCTCGAGCGCTACCAGGAGCATTGCGCGGTCCACACCCGGCTGTTCGACGGCATGGACGAGATCCTGCGCGATCTCGACGCCGCCCGGCTGCGCTGGGGCGTGGTGACCAACAAGCCAGTGCGCTTCGCCGAGCCGATCATGCAGCGCCTGGGCCTGGCCGAGCGCTCGGCCTGCCTGGTCTGCCCCGATCACGTCTCCCGCAGCAAGCCCGACCCGGAAATGGTGCTGCTGGCCTGTCGGCAACTAGGTGTCGATCCCCAGGTCGCCCTGTTCATCGGCGACGACCTGCGCGACATCGAATCCGGCCGCGCCGCCGGCAGCAAGACGGTGGCGGCGCGTTATGGCTACATCCACCCCGATGATCGCCCCGACCACTGGGGCGCCGACGCCATCATCGACCACCCGCTGGAATTGCGCGCCCTGCTCGACCGCGCACTGTGCGGCTGCTAGGAAATCCCATGTTCGATTACCAGGCCCCCGCCGAGCTGCTCAAAGACCGCGTCATCCTCGTCACCGGTGCCAACCGCGGCATCGGCGCCGCCCTGGCCAAGGGCTGCGCGGCTCTCGGTGCTCAGATGATTTTGCAAGGTCGCGATGCCGCGGCTCTTGACCAGGTACGCGCCGAGATTCAGGCCAGCGGCGGCCAGGCAGCCGAGCCTCTGGCCCTGAATCTGGAAAACGCTGACGAAGCCGCCTATGCCGCCGCCGCAGAACGCCTACAGCAGGAATTCGGCCGTCTCGATGGGCTGGTGCACAACGCCGGTCTGCTCGGACCACGGGTACTGCTGGAATGGACTCCGGCCGAGGCGCTGGCCCAGGTCATGCAGGTCAACGTGCTGGCCGGCTTCGCCTTGACCCAGGCGCTGCTGCCCCTGCTCAAGGCCTCGGGCGATGCCTCGGTGGTCTTCACCTCCAGCAGCGTCGGGCGCAAGGGTCGCGCCGGCTGGGGCGCCTATTCGGTATCCAAGTTCGCCACCGAAGGGCTGATGCAAGTCTGGGCCGAGGAACTGGCGGAGGCGGCCATCCGGGTCAACAGCGTCAACCCGGGCGGCACTCGCACCGCCATGCGCGCCGCGGCCTATCCCGAAGAAGACCCGGCACGGGTTCCCGTGCCGGAGGCCATCCTGCCGGTCTATCTCTACCTGCTCGGCCCCGAAAGCCGGGGCACCACGGGTCAGGCACTCAACGCCCAGTGATGCCCCGCCGCTAGACGCGGAAGCGGCGGACCAATTTGGTGAGTTCTTCACCCAGGTCGACCAATTCCCGACTGGCCGAAGCCGTCTTCGCCATGACTTGGCTGGTCTGATCGGCCCCGTCGCGGATGCGCGTCACATTGACCGCGACCTCCTCGGCCACCGCGCTCTGTTGCACGGCCGCCGCGGCGATCTGCTGGTTCTTTTGCTGGATGCTGGCGACCGCCGTGGCGATTTCGTCGAAGGCCAGGCGGGTATCCCCCGCGTTGGTCACGGTACCGGACAGCAACTGCTCACTCTGCTGCATCCGCCCGACCGCCTCACCACTGCCACGCTGGAGTACGGCGATGAGCTGCTCGATCTCGACGCTGGACTGCTGGGTACGACGCGCCAGGGCGCGGACCTCGTCCGCCACCACGGCAAAGCCGCGCCCCTGATCGCCCGCGCGAGCGGCCTCGATGGCGGCGTTGAGCGCCAGCAAGTTGGTCTGCTCGGCGACCGCCTTGATCACGTCGAGCACGGCGCTGATCGCCTGGCTATCGCGCGAGACCCCCTGCAAACTCTCCGCCGCGGCGCGTACGTCCAGGCCCAGGGTGTCGATCCCCGCCAGACTCCGGCCGATCACCGCCTGACCATCGCTCACCTGGCGCTCGGCCTGATCCACCGCTCCAGCAGCGGCCTCGGCGTCCTCGGCCACCCCATGGGCGGTCGCCGCCAATTCCGCCATGGCGGCGGCGACCTGGTCGGTTTCCTCTCGCTGACGCGCCACTCCTACCTGGGCTTCCCGTGCCTGCTCGGCCAAGGCCTCCGCGGCCTGGCCAAGACGACCGATACCACTCTGCAATTGCAGCACCATGCTGCGCAGCGCCGCCACCATACTGGCACTGGATCGCTGCAGCTGGCCGATCTCGTCGCCACGGTCCACCTTGAGTTCGACGTCCAGCTCGCCCTCGGCGATGCGTTCGGCGGCGGCGATCACCTTGCGCAGCGGGCGAACGATGGCCAGGGTAATGAACAGCGCAGCCAAAGCCCCGACGACCAAGGCGAGCAGTGCAATGCTGCCGATGGCGAAGATGCGCTTGGTGATCATCGCCTGCATTTCGGCTTCCTGCTGCCCATAGAGCGCATCGACCCGTTGCACGGCGGCTTCGGCGAGGGTCGTCATGCGCTTACCCGCGGCCTGTTGATTGGCCAGCGCAGCGGCGTAGTCACTCAGCCGTTTGGTGAACTCCTTGATATTGGTCGAAACGTCCTGGATGACGGACGCATAGGCTGGGTCGCTCAATTGCGGCTCCACCTTGGCCAGCAGCGCAAGGGCAGCGACGGCCGACGGCAGCGGCTGATTGTCCAGAGTGTTCTTGCTGGCGCGTGCCTGGACTTCGTCGAGACTCTTGAGCATCAGCCGATAGAGTTCACCCATCTGTTGGGACAGTGTCAGCAGTTCCGAGCCCTGCTTGCCACCCGACTCGCGTAGCGCATAGGCACCATCATCCAACAGGCCGGATTGTAGGATATCGAGGCTATTGGCAGCGCCTCCCACCAGGAAGGTCGCACCGTCCATGGCCAACTGCCGCGAGGTGTTGAGGCGCTCGTATTCGGTGAAGGCGGCGCCATAGGCCTTGATGGCCTCCATGGCGTCCTTGACCGCGGCGACGTTGGCGCTACCGAGTTGCTCGGTGAGCTGGTTCAGGCCCTCGAGCACCTTGGGCAGCGCCTGTCTTAGGTGCTCCGCCTGAGCGGCATCACCGGTGAGGCGGAATCCCTGTTCCAACGCACGGATCTGCATGACTTGCCGATTGACGGCAGCCACTTCCTTAAGCGAGCCGAAGCGATGCTCGACGTCCTTCAGCGCCAGTCCACCTTGGATGGCGACACCCAGGGTAAGCAATAGAACCAAACCAAAACCGACGGCCAATTTGGTCGCGGTCAGCCAATTAGCCAGGCGAAATTTCGCGATCCCGTTCATAAGGCCCTCAAAAGATCCGGTTCCGTGGAAAGCTGTCGTCCACGGAACCGGATTCTTAATGGTCTTATGACCGAAGTGCTATCACCCGTCGCAGACGGTTATATAGGGGTCGCTTTGGATGTCGGCGCAGGCAGGTTGACCTAGCGTCCGGCACGGGATTCACGGATATAGAAGCGCGCCTTCTCGGCGTTCTTCACGCAACCGCTGTAAGCCTCGACCTGCTGCTGCGTCTTGGCCGTCGAGAGCAGCGCCAGGGCCTTGGAATAACTCACGGTACCGGAAAAGCCCTCGGCCTTGGCGAGGTCCAGCTCCTGCCAGGCGGAACGGGTCTGGTCGGCGCAGTTGTCACGATTGACCACCTTACCCGAACAACCGGCGAGCACGACCAGGGCCAGCGTGACCGCTACGACGGGGACCAGTTTCGACTTCATCTTCTTCTCCTTATGACCGGCGAAAAGGCCGGATAACCGCAGCGTAGACCACCAGCTTGCGGAGCTGTTCAGCGAGGCTGGCGAAGATAATCGACGACGGCGGCCTGGTCGCCGCTGAAGATCACCCGCGCTGCCTTGCTCTCACGCTGATAGGCGTACATGGGGTCGTAGTACTCGGCGAGCAGACCTTCGATCCAGCCACGATGCGCCGCGACATCACCCGAGCGCTCCTGCTCCTGCAGGGCGGCATCGAGAACGGCCGACAGCCGCTGGAACCGCTCGCCACCGAGTCGCTTGGCGATGCCGGCGAGACTCTTGCGCAACTGCTCGGCGAACAGCGCGAAGCCCTGCTCCTGGCCATGGAGGGCGACGAATTCCGCCGCCAGGTCGATGACGTAGTCGCGCAGGATGCGCTCGATGCGGTTTTCCCGGCTGTCTTCCAGCCAGACCAGGGGGAACTGCTGCATGCCCTGGTGCAGCTCCAAGGGCAAGGAGCAGCGACCGACCAGCCGCGATTCGTCCTCCAGAACGAACTGCGCCTGCCCGGCGTGACGACGGCGCAGCAGATCGATGGCCAGGCGATTCTCGAAATCGATCTGCCCCGGTTGCGGCGTGGCGCGCTTGCCGAAGCTGGAGCCCCGGTGATTGGCATGGCCTTCGAGATCCACGGCGTTGTCGAGTTGCGCCACCACCTCGGTCTTGCCGGTACCGGTCATGCCGCCGACGATGACGAAGCGACACTCGGCGAGGGCCTGTTGCAGCGTCTCGATGAGAAAGGTCCGCATGGCCTTGTAGCCGCCCACTACGCGGGGATAGGCAACGCCCGCTTCGCTGCGTAGCCACTCCTGGCTGATCTGGGAGCGCAGACCGCCACGGAAGCAATAAAGATAGCCCTCCGGGTGCGCCTGGGCGAAATCGGCCCAGGCCTGGATCCGCTCGTGCTTGATGGTGCCCGATACCAGCTGATGGCCCAGTTGCACGGCGGCCTGCTGGCCCTGCTGCTTGTAGCGGGTGCCCACCCGCTGCCGCTCCAGATCGTTCATCAAGGGCAGGTTGGTCGCCTGGGGAAAGGCCCCCTTGGCGAACTCCACGGGCGCCCGGACATCGATCAGGGGAATATCGCTCAGGAACAGCGCCCGCAGGTCGCGGGCATCCTCACGCTGGGTCATCAGGCCACCTCGACCGCATGGGCGCGCCGCGCTACCAGTCGGCCAATGGCTTGCAGGGCCAGGCCCTGCTCCGCCGCCACCGCGAGGAACTCCGCCTCCCCTTCCGGCGCCACCGCAACGAGCAGACCGCCACTGGTCTGGGGATCGCACAGCAGTTGGCGACGCCGCTCGTCCAGCGCGGCGATGCGGTGGCCATAACTGTCGAAGTTGCGCTCCGTGCCACCCGGCACGCAGCCCTGCTCGAGGTAGAAATCCACCCCTTCGAGGGTGGGAATGGCGGCGAAGTCCAGTTCGGCGGTCAGACCACTGCCGTCGGCCATTTCCACCAGGTGCCCGAGCAGGCCGAAACCGGTGACGTCGGTCATCGCCGTGACCCCCGCCAGACGACCGAAACGACTGCCGGGGCGATTGAGCTGGCACATGGTGTCCCGCGCCAGGTGCTGGTCCTGCGGGCGCAGCAGCGCGCGCTTCTCGGCGGTGGTGAGGATGCCGATACCCAGGGGCTTGGTCAGATAGAGGCGGCTGCCGAGAGTCGCCGTGTCGTTGCGCTTGAGATGGCGCTTTTCCACGATGCCGGTCACCGCCAGACCGAAGATCGGCTCGGGGGCGTCGATGGAGTGCCCCCCGGCCAGGGGAATGCCGGCCTCGTCGCACACCCGCCGCCCGCCAGCGATGACCTCCCGGGCCACTTCGGGCGGCAGGACATTCACCGGCCAGCCAAGGATGGCGATGGCCAGCAGCGGATCGCCGCCCATGGCGTAGATGTCGCTGATGGCATTGGTGGCGGCGATCCGGCCGAAGTCGAACGGATCGTCGACGATGGGCATGAAGAAATCGGTGGTCGAAACCACCCCGCGCTCCTCGTCCAGGCCATAGACCGCCGCGTCGTCGCGCGAGGCGTTACCCACCCACAGCCGCGGATCCAGATGCTGGGCGCCACTCCCCGCCAGGATGGTCTCCAGGGTCTTGGGTGCGATCTTGCAACCACAACCGGCGCCGTGGCTGTATTGGGTGAGGCGAATGGGATTGGTCATCGAAACTCCGGATCAGCGGCGCCGCTCGTTCGACAGGCAGCGCGAGGGGCGCTAATAGTAGCAAAAGCCCGTTCCGGGGCGGTGATCGAGGCGCCTAACAGATCGTCAACCAAAGCAAAAGGGCCTATTTCTGGCGGTAATCCACAGTTGCTGTGGATAACCACGTGGAAAACCTTAAGCTGGCCGCGGACAAGCGAGCGGCAGTGCGGCAGTGGTCGAACTGGTGATTTTTTAGCCGGCCCGCCAAACTATTTTTTCTACGCCAAGGCTGGCATAAGACAGCGCCGTGCGTTATGGCCAAGGTGCGCTAGCATTGCTGGTTTCCCTGCCATTGCCGTGCTCATGTCTTCTCTCGCCACCACCCGTCTCACCGCTTTGCAACGCGGCTGGCTGCTCGCCAGCCTCATGCTCATCGCCCTCAACCTGCGCCCCGCGCTTTCCAGCCTGGCGCCACTACTGCGCCAGATCGAGAGCAGTACCGGCCTTTCCAGCAGCGCCATCGGCCTGCTGACCACCCTGCCGGTGCTCTGTCTGGGTCTCTTCGCCCCCCTGGCGCCGCGCCTGGCCCGCCGCTGGGGCAGCGAACGCACCCTCGGCGCCATCCTGGCCCTACTGGCGGTGGGTATAGTGCTGCGCAGCCTGTGGCCACCTTTGGGCCTGTTCCTCGGCAGCCTGATCGCCGGTGCCTGTATCGGCATCCTTGGCGTGCTGCTGCCAGCGCTGGTCAAGCGTGATTTTCCCGCCCAGGCCGGCCAGTTGATGGGGCTCTACACCATGATGCTGTGCATCGGCGCAGCCATAGCGGCCGGGGCGACCGCGCCGCTGGCCGCGGCCTTCGACGGCCACTGGCAACCCGCCCTCGCCGCCTGGGCAGGGGTTGCGCTGCTGGCCTTGCTGATCTGGCTGCCGCAACTGCGCCAGCCTCCAACCATGGCGCCGCCGCGAGGCGCGGGCGGTTCGCTGTGGCGCAACCGCCTGGCCTGGCAGATCACCCTCTACATGGGCTTGCAGTCGTCCCTGGCCTACATCGTGTTCGGCTGGCTGCCCACACTGCTGGTCGACCGTGGCCTGGGCGTCGTGGAGGCTGGTCTGATGCTGTCGGGGTCGGTGCTGACGCAGCTGATCAGCGCCCTGACCGCGCCCTGGCTGGCCACCCGTGGTCGCGATCAACGCCTGGCCATCGTCGTGGTGATGGCCGCCACCCTGGCCGGCCTGCTGGGCTGCCTGTATGCGCCCGTGGATAGCCTTTGGCTGTGGGCGGTGGTGTTGGGCCTGGGTCAGGGCGGCACCTTCAGCCTGGCCCTCGCCCTGCTTGTATTGCGTTCGCGCGATGCGGAGACCGCCGGACGCCTGTCGGGCATGGCCCAGGGCGCGGGCTACAGCCTGGCGTCGCTCGGGCCACTGCTGGTTGGCATCCTTCACGACGCCACCCACAGTTGGGCGCCCATGGGCGCGCTCTTCACCCTGATCGCCGTCCTGGCCACGCTGTTTGGCCTAGCCGCGGGGCGTACCCGCTACGTCAACGACGTCTAGTGTGGTGTTTCAGAAGTTCGCGCAAGAATTGGCGAGTGATTTTTGGGTATGGGCCAGGCGCCGCGACGAGTCATAGCAGGGCTATGGCGAGGAACGGCAACGCCGCCCAAGCCCAAAAAGCGCCGCCAAAATTGTGCAGTTAACTTCTGAAACACCACACTAGCGTCGATAGAGACCAGCCGCGCGATCACCATCGGTCTGCAATCGCGGCGCGCGAGTACCGGCCTCGAGTAAGGCGCTCTGCCAGGCTTCGGCCTGGGCGCCGCCCAGGGTCACGGCGACGTCGCGATTGAGCGCCAGGGCCGCCGCGAGAAGCTCGACCCAGGGTTGTTCCGGAGCCTCACCCAGGGCCGGCAGCAACAGTTGACCGTCACGCTGCAGCTCCTTGAGCAGGGTACCCGCCGTCGGTAACAGCTCCGGCAAGGGCTGCGCCGCCTGCAGGCGTTCGGCGTGCAGATAGCCGCGCCGATTGCCGCGCACTATGCCGTAGAGCATCAATACGGTTTGCGGTTCTTGTAATTGCAGCACGACCAGGCCCTGCTGGTCGTCGGGACCATAGAGCATGGCCTCGCCGAGAAGGTTGTTGGCGATGACGTTGCTGGCGCCGCAGTCGCGCCCTTCGCACCAATAGAGCAGGGTCGCGCCCCGTTGCTGCAGGCGCTGGCGTTCGCTGTCGAGGCGTGCGAGCGGTGGATGACCACTGGCCAGTTCGAAGGTCTGGGTCTGCAATTCGCCCTCGACCCGCAAGGACGCCTCCAAGCGCAACCGGCCACCGATGCGATTGACCGGTCCCAGCGGATAGAGTCGCTCGACCGTCGCGGGTCCCGTCTCGCGAACGAGTTGCGCATGGTCCAGGGGGGCGATTTCCGCCAGCACCGCCCCTTGCGCCCAACCAGCGGACAGCAGCAGACCGATCAGCAGGAAGCGGCGAGTGGATACAGCGCGAGGAAGGAGCGGACGGCTAGGCATGCCGCATTATTCGTTGCGTCCGACCTCGGCGGCAAAGAAGGCATTGAAACAATCTGCGACGGCCTGGGCGCCCTGGGCGTCATCCAGATGCAGATGATGCCCGCCCGGCAGCTCATGGAGGGTGAAGCACGGCTGCTCCCGGGCCAGCGCCATGGCCTCTGGATGCGGCGCCAGCAATCCGTCGGCGGCAATCACCAACGCGGTAGGACAGCTTACGGCGCGCACGCAGGCCTGCGCCTGCTGCGGGGTGAATCTCATACGACTGGGCAGCCGCAGACGGGGATCGGAGCGCCAGGTGTAGCCGCCAGGCACGGCCATGAGGCCACGCTCGGCCAGGAGTTCGGCCGCTTCCCGGCTCACCGTCAGGGCGCCTTTCAAGCGCGCCGCCACGGCGTCTTCGACACTGGCATAGACGGGCTTGCGCCGGTTGGGCAGCTCCAGTTCAGCGAGCAGTGCCTTGCCCAGTTTCTCGGGCACCTCGTCCGCGGGCGTGGTGTAGGGCAGCAAGCCGTCGATCAGGGCCAGACGCTCGATCCGCTCCGGCAAGGCCGCGGCGGCGATGACACCGACGATGGCACCCATGGAGTGTCCGAGCAGCCCGAAACGCGTCCAACCCAGTTGCTCGGCGGCGGCCAGCACGTCCAGCACATAATCCTGGATCGCATAGCCACCGCCAGCCGGCCGATGCGCCGACAGCCCATGGCCGGGCAGATCCAGGGCGACGATGCGCAGTCCGGTCAGCCGCGGCGCGAGCTGGGCGAAGGTCATGGCGTTGTCCAGCCAGCCGTGCAGTGCCAGCACCGGATAGCCGTCCTCGGGGCCAGACACCCGCGCGCTCAGCTCCACATGGGGCAGCTCCAGCCGCAACTCCTGAACGTGCGCCGTCATGCTCAAGAGGCGTCTCGCTGCAGGGGAACCACGGCGACGGTCAGCCGCGACACACAGGTCAGCCGCCCTTCGTCGTCGCTCAAGCGGATGTCCCAGACGTGACTGCTGCGTCCCAGATGCAGCGGCCGGGCGACCGCCGTCACCCGCCCGGAACGCACGCCGCGCAGGTGGTTGGCATTGATTTCCTGGCCCACGCAGTAGTAACGCGCTCTATCCACGCACAGCATGCTGGCGACCGAACCCACCGTCTCGGCCAGGGCCACCGAGGCGCCGCCGTGCAGCAGGCCCATCGGTTGATGGGTACGGCGATCCACCACCATGCTGGCGGTGAGGCTGTCGTCGTCCCAGGCTTCGATACGCATGTCCAGGTGCTGGCCAAGGGTATCGTCGAGCAGGCCGGTCAGGGCCGCGGGATCGGGAGGGGTCTGCCAGATGCTCATGTCGCTTCCTTAGAAGAGGCGTCAGGCGTCGAAACGACTGACCAGATCGAAACCACCCGCCAATGGCAGCGGTGCTTCCAGACATAGTAGGCAAGCGGTACCCATGGGCACCGGCGCCTGACGATGGCCATGCAGTAGCCAGCCGGCCAAGTCGCCGACGAAGGGATTGTGGGTCACCAGCAGCAACCGCTCCACCCCCTGCCGCTCCAGCTCCGCCAAGGCCCGCTCGGGTTCACCGTCGGGCGTCGCCCAGGCGGCGGTATGCAGCTCGCCGGCCCAGGCCAGGTGCTGCTGCACCAGGGCGGCGGTCTGGCGCGCTCGCACATAGGGACTGGCCAGGATGAGTTGCAGGTCAGCGTCCTGCAACTGCGCAGCGCTGCGCAAGACGGCGGCGCGACCGGCCACGGTCAGCTCACGCAACTCGTCGCTGGGCGCCCGCGCCTCGGCTTCGCCGTGTCGTAGCAGCCAGAGCTTCATGGCGCGGTGGCGGAGCGGCCCTCGGCCGGCCAGTCGGCGAAGGGCCAGGGTTTCGCCTCACTGGCAAAGGTGCCGAAACGCACGATCTGCGCCAGGTAAGTCGCCAGCGCCGCGCCGAAATCGGTCAGGCCAGGGTTGGCTTCACCCTTGACCAAGCGTACGACCAGTTGCAGCAGCACCACCACCGCCAGCACGTATTGCGCGCCCAGCCAGACGAACAGGAACAGCAGCATCCAGATCAGGCGCAGGCCAAGCAGCTCGCGGGAATGCGTGGGTTCGGACATGAGAATTCCTCTTTTTGGACAGTGTAGCGGCTCAGATAAAGGTGGCGTCCGCGACATCGACATCGGTCTTGGGCTCTCCGCCCATCAGGGCCTCGATCACCTGGCCCAGGCTACGACCCTGGAACAGGATCGCATGGAGGCCATTGACCAGTGGCATGTAGACGCCCAGCTCATCCGCCTTTTCCTTGAGCACCTTGAGGGTATTGACGCCCTCGGCGGTCTCGCCGATCTGCGCCACCGCCTCTTCCAGGCTAAGGCCCCGGCCGAGCGCATGGCCTACCCGGTAGTTACGGCTCTTTTCCGACGAGCAGGTGACGATCAGGTCCCCTACCCCGGCCAGGCCCAGGTAGGTGATGGGATTGGCACCACGCTGCACGGCGAAGCGGGTCATCTCCGCCAGGGCGCGGGTGATCAGCATGCTGCGGGTGTTCTCGCCCATTTCCAGCGCCGCGGCCATGCCGGCGATGATGGCGTAGACGTTCTTCAGCGCCCCGGCCAGCTCCACGCCGAGGCGGTCGGCGCTGGCGTAGACGCGGAAGGTCCGGCCATGCAGCGCGGCCTGGACCTGGCGGCAGACGGCTTCGTCCTCGCTGGCCACCACGGTGGCGGTGAGTTGATGCTCGGCGATCTCGCGAGCGAGATTGGGCCCGGAAATGATGCCGATGCGCGCCCGCGGCACGATCTCCGCGAGGATCTCGCTCATCAGCATGAAGGAGTGCGCTTCGATACCCTTGGTGGTGCTGACCAGGAAGCGCCCTTCCAGTTGGCTGGCGATGGGCGCCAGGGCCTGGCGCAAGGCACTCGACGGCAGGGCTACCAGTACCAGTTCGCAGCCGGCGATGGCGGCCGGCAGATCACTGGTCGCCTCGACCGCGGCGTGTACCTTGATGCCTTTCAGATAGCGCGGATTCTCGCGCTCGCGGCGGATGGTCTCGGCCTGTTGCGGATCGCGCATCCACAGGCGTACCGGCAGCCCGTTCTCGGCGACCAGATTGGCCAGGGCGGTACCGAAACTGCCGCCACCCAGCACGGCGATAGGGGATTGGACTGTCATCGAAACTCTCGTCTTCACCGCGGTCGCGCGGCCTTGTCACCATTATACGGTAGCCGCTCGCACGTCTCAGAGCCCGTTCTCGATCGGCCGAACGGCGTTGAAAACGCCTGCGGAAGGCTCATGTACCCAGCGTAAACTCGGCGTCCTCAGGCCTGCCAGCCTCGTTTGGCACTAGCCTGCGCGATCATGAACAGGCGCTCAGGATGGAGAATTGACTGCGGAAAGTGCACAATGGTCCGTTAACGAGCGGGGCGCTGGCCTGTGACTTTCCCGATGCCCCGGCAGTCTACTGCTACACGAAGCCATACCCAGAGCGACCTTTGGAGTCGCCAGAGCCTGGATCTAGGCCAGCTACAGGAGCTTGCATGACCAAACAACACGCCTTTACCTACGAAGACTTGCTGCGCTGCAGCCGTGGCGAGCTCTTCGGGCCGGGCAACGCCCAACTGCCCGCGCCGAACATGCTGATGATCGATCGGATCGTGCATATCAGCGAGGTAGGCGGGAAATACGGCAAGGGCGAACTGGTGGCGGAACTCGACATCCGTCCCGACCTCTGGTTCTTCGGTTGCCACTTCGAAGGCGATCCGGTGATGCCGGGCTGCCTGGGCCTGGACGCCATGTGGCAGCTGGTCGGTTTCTACCTTGGCTGGCAGGGCAATCCGGGTCGCGGTCGCGCCCTGGGCTCCGGCGAAGTCAAGTTCTTCGGCCAGGTACTGCCGACCGCCAAGAAGGTCACCTACAATATCCATATCAAGCGCACCATCAACAGGTCGCTCATTCTGGCCATCGCCGATGGCACCGTTAGCGTGGACGGCCGCGAGATCTATTCCGCCGAAGGTCTGCGCGTCGGCCTGTTCACTTCCACCGACAGCTTCTAAGGGCTTTTCGCATGCGTCGCGTCGTCATTACCGGTCTGGGTATCGTTTCGTGCCTGGGCAATGATAAAGACACCGTTTCCGCCAACCTGCGCGCGGGCCGCGCCGGCATCCGTCACAACCCGGAATATGCCGAAATGGGTCTGCGTAGCCAGGTGTCCGGCTCCATCGACCTGAACCTCGAAGAATTGATCGACCGCAAGGTCAAGCGTTTCGTCGGCGATGCCGCCGCCTACGCCTATCTGGCCATGGAGCAGGCCATCAAGGATTCCGGTCTGTCCGAAGAGCAGGTCTCCAACCCCCGCACCGGCCTGATCGCCGGTTCCGGTGGCGCTTCCACCTTCAACCAGATGGAAGCCCTGGACATCCTGCGCGAGAAGGGCGTCAAGCGCGTCGGCCCCTACCGCGTGACCCGGACCATGAGCAGCACGGTATCCGCCTGCCTGGCCACCCCCTTCAAGATCAAGGGCCTGAACTACTCCGTGGCCTCGGCCTGCGCCACCAGCGCCCACTGCATTGGCCTGGCCATGGAGCAGATCCAGCTCGGCAAGCAGGACGTGGTCTTCGCCGGCGGCGGCGAGGAAGAGCACTGGACCCAGAGCATGCTGTTCGATGCCATGGGCGCGCTCTCCAGCGACTACAACGAGACCCCGGAAAAGGCCTCCCGTGCCTACGACAGCAAGCGTGACGGCTTCGTCATCGCTGGCGGTGGCGGCATGGTGGTGGTCGAGGAACTCGAACACGCCCTGGCCCGTGGCGCCAAGATCTATGCCGAGATCGTCGGCTACGGCGCGACCTCCGATGGCTACGACATGGTCGCTCCGAGCGGCGAAGGCGCCATCCGCTGCATGCAGCAGGCGCTGTCCACCGTCGACGGCGAGATCGACTACCTGAACACCCACGGCACCTCCACCCCGGTGGGCGACGTGGCCGAGATCAAGGGCGTACGCGCCGTGTTCGGCGACAAGGCCCCGACCATCAGCTCCACCAAGAGCCTGTCCGGTCACTCCCTGGGCGCTGCCGGCGTGCATGAAGCCATCTACTGCATGCTGATGATGGAAGGCAACTTCATCGCCGCCTCGGCCAACATCGACGAATTGGATCCGGAAGTCGCCGACATGCCGATCCTGCGCGAGACCAAGGAAGGCGCCAAGCTGGACCTCGTCATGAGCAACAGCTTCGGCTTCGGCGGCACCAACGCCACCCTGGTACTCAAGCGCTGGCAGGGCTGATAGCCCCCACCTCGCTCGATGAAAACGGCGCCTCTGGCGCCGTTTTTCATTTCCGCTTCCCTGCCCGGCTGAACCGGCCATGCCCTTGGCGGTCGAAGGCGCCAGCACTTCGCCTGCGAACCTCTCGGAAGAATGGATTCAGCAGCGCGAATAGCTTAATCTCGCGCCGCCTCGCTGTGCCTGCGCATCTGCCATAGACAGCGCTGTCCAGAAACCTGGGCAGAGACAAGAAATCGTTTTCCCCTGGAGCCCCAATGCACAATCAAAACCAGAGCTACCGCGGACCCTTGATCGTCCTCACCATGCTGTTCTTCATGTGGGGTCTGATCACCTCGCTGAACGACATCCTGATTCCCCACCTCAAGGCGGTCTTCACTCTCAGCTATCTGCAGGCCTCGCTGATCCAGTTCTGCTTCTTCACCGCCTACTTCATCGTCTCCTTCCCGGCCGGTCGCCTGGTGGAAAGCCTGGGCTACAAGAAGGGCATCATCGTCGGCCTGCTCACCGCCGGCGTCGGTTGCGTGCTCTTCTACCCGGCAGCCGGCGCTCACTCCTACGGCTTCTTCCTGACCGCCCTGTTCGTGCTGGCGGCCGGTATCACCGTGCTGCAGGTGGCGGCGAATCCCTACGTCACCATCCTCGGCAAGCCGGAAACCGCCGCCTCGCGCCTCAACCTGACCCAGGCCTTCAACTCCCTGGGTACCACCGTCGGCCCGCTGGTGGGCGCCGTGACCATCCTGGCGCTGGTCGGTGAAGATTCCGCCGCCCATTCGGTGCAGCTGCCCTACCTGATCCTGGCCGGCATGCTGGTCGCCCTGGCGGTGATCATCGGCCTGTTCCGCCTGCCGCAGATCAAGGACACCGAACAGGACAACGCCACCGACGAGAACGCCCTGACCGCCAACAGCGTCTGGGCCTATCGCCACCTGCTGCTCGGCGTGGTCGGCATCTTCATGTACGTGGGTGCCGAAGTCTCCATCGGCAGCTACCTGGTGAGCCTGATGGAAAGCCCGGACGTGGCCGGTCTGGACGCCGCCACCGCCGCCAAGTACCTGTCCCTGTACTGGGGTGGCGCCATGGTCGGTCGCTTCATCGGCGGCGTGATCATGACCAAGGTGCGCCCGAACCTGGTGCTGACCTTCAACGCCATCGCCATTGGTGTGCTGCTGGCCGTGGCCGTGCTGCAGGGCGGCAAGATCGCCATGTGGGCCCTGCTGGCCATCGGCTTCTTCAACTCCATCATGTTCCCGACCATCTTCTCCCTGGCGCTCAAGGGCCTGGGCAAGTTCACCTCCAAGGGTTCGGGCCTGCTGTGCATGGGTATCGTCGGTGGCGCGCTGGTGCCGGCCATCCAGGGCTACTTCGCCGACACCATCGGCCTGCTGCCCTCCTTCGTGATCCCGCTGATCTGCTACGTCTACATCCTGTTCTACGGCGTGATGGGCTATCGCCCCAGCCTGCGTCGCTGATCCACCCTCCGAAGCGCTGGCGGCCTGCCAGCGCTTCGTCCCCTCTGCTACCCCTCCGCTCCTCCCCCCCTCCTTCTCTCGCGCCTGACCGACCCGCGCCCCTGCCAGCTAGCGGGCTGTGCGACCCTACGCGAGCCATCCGGTCCACCCTGCGCCATCCCTGCTCCTCCCGCTATGCAGCATCGACAGAGGCCGCCCGGAGCGCCCTGCCTTGCCCTTTAGCTCTCGGCGTAGGCAAGACGGCTCGGCGGGCTCCCCTACCTGCCAATCGAAGGACTCGACATCACTGCCTGACGCGGCGCGACCACCCTGCCCTGGCCAGATCCTGGGCAAAAGAAAACGCCCGCATCTTTCGATACGGGCGTTCGTCGTTACCGCAGGGACCGCTCCAGGAGCGGCCCTTTTGCTAGGCTCAGGCAGTCTGACGCGCTTCCTCGATCTCGACGGCGTTCGGGCCGCGGGCGAGTTCGGTCTTCAGGGTCTGCTCGTCCAGCTGGCCGCACCACTTGGCGACCACGATGGAGGCCACGCCGTTACCGACCAGGTTGGTCAGGGCGCGGGCTTCGGACATGAAGCGGTCGATACCCAGGATCAGTGCCAGGCCGGCGACCGGTACGTGACCGACGGCGGACAGGGTGGCGGCCAGCACGATGAAGCCGCTACCGGTGACGCCCGCAGCACCCTTGGAGGAGATCAGCAGCACCAGCAGCAGGGTGATCTGGTGGGTGATGTCCATCTGGGTGTTGGTGGCCTGGGCGATGAACACGGCGGCCATGGTCAGGTAGATGGAGGTGCCGTCGAGGTTGAAGGAGTAGCCGGTGGGGATCACCAGACCAACCACCGACTTCTCGGCGCCCAGCTTCTGCATCTTGGTCAGCATGCGCGGCAGGGCGGACTCGGAAGACGAGGTGCCCAGCACGATCAGCAGTTCTTCACGGATGTACTTGATGAACTTGAGGATGCTGAAGCCGTGCATACGGCACACCGCGCCCAGCACCACCAGTACGAACAGCAAGCAGGTGATGTAGAAGCACGCCATCAGGTAGCCCAGCTGCACCAGGGTGCCGACGCCGTATTTGCCGATGGTGAACGCCATGGCACCGAAGGCGCCGATGGGGGCGAGCTTCATGATGACGTTGATGATGTTGAAGAAGACGTGGGAGATACGGTCGATGAAGTTGAACACCAGTTGACCGGTCTCGCCCAGACGGTGCAGGGCATAGCCGAACAGCACGGCGAAGAACAGCACCTGGAGGATCTCACCGGTGGCGAAGGCGTTGACCACCGTCGACGGGATGATGTTGAGCAGGAAGTCGATGGTGCTCTGCTTCTCGCCAGCCGCGGCGTAGGCAGCGATGCCCTTGGTGTCCAGGGTGCTGACGTCGACGTTCATGCCAGCGCCGGGCTGGACGATGTTGACCACGACCAGGCCGATCAGCAGCGCGATGGTGGAGAAGATCTCGAAGTACAGCAGCGCCATGCCGCCGGTCTTGCCCACGGCCTTCATGTTCTGCATACCGGCGATACCGGTGACCACGGTGCAGAAGATGATGGGCGCGATGACCATCTTGATCAGCTTGATGAAACCGTCGCCCAGCGGCTTCATGGCAGCGCCGGTCTGGGGATAGAAGTGGCCGAGCAGAACACCCAGCACGATCGCCACGATCACCTGGAAGTACAGGCTCTTGTAGAGGGGTTGCTTGACGTTTCGCTTGGGCGCGGGAGCAGTAGTAGTTGTTGTGTCGACGGTTGCTGTCATGGCTCGTTCCCTTGTGGCCACTGGCTGACGTCCTGTCTGAGTGGGCACCTGACTGAAAGTGGCTCTCTCATCCTGAGAGCTTTTTGTTGTGGATCCGATGGCCGCGCTGACGGCAGCACCAGTATCTGGCTGGAATATAAGCAAGCGTCGTTCCACTTTTATTACGCAAGCAAAAGGCCAGCTTTCATGCACCTTTCAGCCAAGAGTCTGGTGAGTGGATGATGGCGGAACCTCGCCATCCGACCGAAATGGGCGGAAATCCCCCACCGCCCTAGGCGGTTTTCCGCCAGCATGAGCCGGTAGTCGGCTATCCTTTAGCGCCTTGTTGATGGAGTCCGTCGTGGTTGTTGGTAACCGCTCTTGCCTGCTCGGGATCGCCTGGTCGTCATGCCTCGCCCGTCACTGAATGACCTGCCGGGCTGCTGCAGCGCTCCCAGCGAATTGCCGCCCCTGAACCCGGAGCTGGCGACGCTGGAAATCCTCTGCTGCCGGTTCGACCCCACCCAGGTGAACCTTGAGCGTGATGCCCTGCGCCTGGGCATAGAGCCTCCAGACACCATCCGCCGCGCCGTGGCCAAGCGCCAGGCCGAATACCTCGCCGGCCGCCTGTGCGCCCGGGAAGCCCTGCGCCGCTTGAGCGGCATCGACGCCGTGCCAGGTCATACCAGCGAGCACCGGGGCCCGGTCTGGCCGAGCGACCATGTCGGCGCCATCACCCACAGCCACGGTTGGGCCGCCGCGGTGGCCGGCCGTCAGCAGGACTATCTGGGGCTCGGCTTGGATGTGGAATCCCTGCTCGAGCCCACCAAGGCCCTGCGCCTGGCCGAGCAGATCCTCACCCCGACCGAACTGGAGCGGCTCGATCCGCTGGACGAAACCGAACAGGCCTTTGCCATCACCCTGGCCTTCTCCGCCAAGGAGAGCCTGTTCAAGGCCTTGTATCCACAGGTGCGGCAGATGTTCTTCTTCCAGGATGCCGAGATCCTCAGCCATCGACCGACCGGCAGCTTCGGCATCCGCCTGCTGCTCGACCTCTCGCCGCGCTGGCAGGCCGGTACGCAGTTGGAGGGCTATTTTCGCCTGGACGAGGAAAACCGCCTGCTGACGCTACTGGCGCCCAAGGCCTGAGCACGGCGACTGCTGCCTTATTAAAGGAGAGCTTCTTACCTTCCGCGCTGGAAGATGGGCCGCGGAGATAGCCGATAGCCTGACCGGGGCAGAACGTCGCAGTCGCTATCTACCGTTTTCTTATGGTGAAGAAAATCCTCATAGCGAACCGGTATATCCCTTGACCCTTCCCAAGGCGACAACCGGGTGAGCTGTACGTTATTTGACCACCCCCCTCGGAGCCCAGCGCTCATGCGCAACGACTCGGCATCGCCCCCAGGATACCCCCCAGCTCCAAACAGCTTATCCACGTCTTATCCACAGACCGAAATGTGATAAACGCGACATCTAGTGGCCAATAGAGCCTCACACCACCATATATAGCAGTTCGTCGGTGAGGGCTGGGACGGTGAAACACCCCTCTGTCAAGACTGTCTCTCCTTGCGAGGAGGGCTTATCCTGTCGCCCGAATTGTGAATTTCCAGGGTCGTTAACCCCGCCCGCCGTTCTTTCGGGAGCCGGCGTCGGCACGGCTTTTCGTTGGAATCTTCATTGGTAAAGGCGCGACAGGCAGTCGTCGCGCAGGCCCTGGGCCAACCCTATTCCGGACCGCCGGCTCGCCGTCGGTCCCCTCTTTCAGATCAAGGGAGATCCGCATGCACACCGACCTGACCCGCGAGCAAGCCCAGCAGGGCCGCCCGGCGCAAGACGACAGCCAGGACCTGGGCGCCACCGCCCCCGGTCAACTGCGCGTCATCAAGCGCAACGGTACCGTCGTCCCCTACACCGACGACAAGATCACCGTGGCCATCAGCAAGGCTTTCCTCGCCGTGGAAGGCGGTACCGCCGCGGCCTCTTCGCGCATCCACACCACCGTCAAGCAGCTCACCGACCAGGTCAGCAGCACCTTCAAGCGCCGCATGCCGTCCGGTGGCACCATCCACATCGAAGAGATCCAGGACCAGGTCGAACTGGCCCTGATGCGCGCTGGCGAGCAAAAGGTCGCCCGCAGCTACGTGATCTACCGTGAAGCCCGCAGCCAGGAGCGCAAGCAAGGCGCCGCCAGCGACATCGCCGAGCCGCACCCGAGCATCCGCGTGACCAAGGCCGACGGCACCACCCAGCCGCTGGACATGGGCCGCCTGAACACCATCATCAGCGAAGCCTGCGAAGGCCTCGAAGAGGTGAACGGCGAGCTGATCCAGAAGGAAACCCTGAAGAACCTGTACGACGGCGTGGCCGAGAAGGACGTCAACACCGCCCTGGTGATGACCGCCCGTACCCTGGTCGAGCGCGAGCCCAACTACTCCTACGTCACCGCCCGCCTACTGCTGGACAGCCTGCGCGCCGAAGGCCTGAGCTTCCTTGGCGTGGCCGAATCCGCCACCCACCACGAGATGGCCGACCTCTACGCCAAGGCCCTGCCCGCCTACGTCGCCAAAGGCGTGGAGCTGGAGCTGCTGGACCCGAAACTGGCCACCTTCGACCTGGCCAAGCTGGGCGCCGCCATCGATCACGAGCGTGACCAGCAGTTCACCTACCTGGGTCTGCAGACCCTGTACGACCGCTACTTCCTGCACAGCCACGGCACCCGCTTCGAGCTGCCGCAGCTGTTCTTCATGCGCGTGGCCATGGGCCTGGCGCACATGGAGAAGGACAAGGAAGCCCGCGCCATCGAGTTCTACAACCTGCTGGCCAGCTTCGACTACATGGCGTCCACCCCGACCCTGTTCAACGCCGGCACCCTGCGTCCGCAGCTGTCCAGCTGCTACCTGACCACCGTGCCCGACGACCTGTCCGGCATCTATGGCGCCATCCACGATAACGCCATGCTCTCCAAGTTCGCTGGCGGCCTGGGCAACGACTGGACTCCGGTGCGCGCGCTGGGCTCCTACATCAAGGGTACCAACGGCAAGAGCCAGGGCGTCGTGCCCTTCCTCAAGGTGGTCAATGACACCGCCGTGGCGGTCAACCAGGGCGGCAAGCGCAAGGGCGCGGTCTGCGCCTACCTGGAAACCTGGCACCTGGACATCGAGGAATTCCTCGAGCTGCGCAAGAACACCGGTGACGACCGTCGGCGTACCCACGACATGAACACCGCCAACTGGATCCCCGACCTGTTCATGAAGCGTGTCTTCGAGGACGGCAACTGGACTCTGTTCTCCCCCGCCGACGTGCCCGATCTGCACGATCTCTACGGCAAGGCCTTCGAAGAGCGCTACGAGTACTACGAAGCCCTGACCGAGTACGGCAAGCTCAAGCTGCACAAGACCATCAAGGCCAAGGACCTCTGGCGCAAGATGCTGTCCATGCTGTTCGAGACCGGCCACCCGTGGCTGACCTTCAAGGACCCGTGCAACCTGCGCAGCCCGCAGCAGCACGTGGGCGTGGTGCACAGCTCCAACCTCTGCACCGAGATCACCCTGAACACCAACAAGGACGAGATCGCCGTGTGCAACCTGGGTTCGGTGAACCTGGTGAACCACATCGTCGACGGCAAGCTGGACACCGCCAAGGTCGCCCGCACCGTCAAAACCGCCGTGCGCATGCTCGACAACGTCATCGACATCAACTACTACTCGGTGCCCCAGGCGGAGAACTCCAACCTCAAGCACCGTCCGGTCGGCATGGGCATCATGGGCTTCCAGGATGCGCTGTATCTGCAGCACATCGCCTACGGTTCGGATGCCGCCGTACAGTTCGCCGACACCTCCATGGAAGTGATCAGCTACTACGCCATCCAGGCCTCCTGTGACCTGGCCGAAGAGCGTGGCAGCTACTCCAGCTTCCAGGGTTCGCTGTGGTCCCAGGGCATCCTGCCGATCGACTCCGAGAAGCGCCTGATCGAAGAGCGCGGCGCCAAGTACATCGAGGTCGACCTGTCCGAGACCCTGGACTGGGCCCCGCTGCGCGAGCGTGCCAAGAAGGGCATCCGCAACTCCAACATCATGGCCATCGCGCCGACCGCGACCATCGCCAACATCACCGGCGTGTCCCAGTCGATCGAGCCGACCTACCAGAACCTCTATGTGAAGTCGAACCTCTCGGGCGAATTCACCGTCATCAACCCCTACCTGGTACGCGACCTCAAGGCCCGCGGCCTGTGGGACTCGGTGATGGTCAACGACCTCAAGTACTACGACGGCTCCGTGCAGCAGATCGAGCGCATCCCGCAGGATCTGAAGGACCTGTACGCCACCGCCTTCGAAGTGGAGACCAAGTGGATCGTCGAGGCCGCCAGCCGTCGCCAGAAGTGGATCGACCAGGCCCAGTCGCTGAACCTGTACATCGCCGGCGCCTCGGGCAAGAAGCTCGACGTGACCTACCGCATGGCCTGGTTCCGCGGTCTGAAGACCACCTACTACCTCCGTGCCCTGGCCGCCACCAGCACCGAGAAGTCGACCATCAACACCGGCAAGCTGAACGCCGTGAGCGCCGACCCCATCACCGGCGTCCAGGCCAGCGCAGCGCCCGCCCCGGCCCAGAAGGTCGAAGCCGCTCCGGCCCCCGCACCGGCTCCGGTGCCCAAGGCCTGCAGCCTCGACGACCCCGAGTGCGAAGCCTGCCAGTAACACCCAGCCCTCTCTAGCAGAGGGCCGCTCTCCATCCCCTCTCCCTCAGGGAGAGGGCTAGGGTGAGGGCCACCCCACACCCAAAGCTCCAGATCCCCTCTCCCCCGGGAGAGGGCTAGGGCGAGGGCCACGCCGCCCCGCCCCCACCACACAGCCACCCAGGAGACACCCCATGCTGAACTGGGAAGAATTCGACAAAGACGACGACACCACCACCGCCAAGCCCGCCCAGGCCGCTGGCCAGCAAGCCCCGGCCCAGACCGAGCGCCTGGATTCCGAAGGCGACGCCCTGGTCCATGACGCCCGTGCCCTGTCCGCCGATGACTCCGATGCCGTGGCCCGCGCCAAGGCCGCGCTGAACGAGCTGGACATCCAGGAAGGCCTGGACGATCTGGAAGGCTCCTCCGCCCGCGTGCACGTCGGCGACAAGCAGATGATCAACGCCCGCGCCGACCTCAACCAGCTCGTGCCCTTCAAGTACGACTGGGCCTGGCAGAAGTATCTGGATGGTTGCGCCAACCACTGGATGCCCCAGGAAGTGAACATGAACGCCGACATCGCGACCTGGAAGAGCGCGGACGGCCTCACCGAGGACGAGCGCCGCATCGTCAAGCGTAACCTCGGCTTCTTCTCCACCGCCGACTCCCTGGTCGCCAACAACCTGGTGCTGGCCGTCTACCGCCTGATCACCAACCCCGAGTGCCGCCAGTACATCCTGCGCCAGGCCTTCGAAGAGGCGATCCACACCCACGCCTACCAGTACTGCATCGAATCGCTGGGCATGGATGAAGGCGAGATCTTCAACATGTACCACGAGATCCCGAGCGTCGCGAAGAAGGCGAGCTGGGGCCTGAAGTACACCCGCTCCATCTCCGACCCCGAGTTCAAGACCGGCACCCCGGAGACCGATCGCCAGTTCCTCAAGAACCTGATCGCCTACTACTGCGTACTGGAAGGCATCTTCTTCTACTGCGGCTTCACCCAGATCCTCTCCATGGGCCGCCGCAACAAGATGACCGGCACCGCCGAGCAGTTCCAATACATCCTGCGCGACGAGTCCATGCACCTGAACTTCGGCATCGACATGATCAACCAGATCAAGATCGAGAACCCCCATCTGTGGGATGCTCAGATGAAGGACGAAGCCACCCAGATGATCCTCCAGGGTACCCAGCTGGAGATCGAATACGCCCGCGACACCATGCCCCGCGGCGTGCTGGGCATGAACGCGGCGATGATGGAGGACTACCTCAAGTTCATCGCCAACCGCCGCCTGACCCAAATCGGCCTCAAGGAAGAATACCCGGGCGCCACCAACCCCTTCCCCTGGATGAGCGAGATCATGGATCTCAAGAAGGAGAAGAACTTCTTCGAGACGCGGGTGATCGAGTATCAGACGGGTGGGGCGTTGAGCTGGGATTGAGCTCCAGGCAGAGCACACAACTCCTATGACAAATAGAACCCTCGCTATAGCGAGGGTTTTTCTTTTATAACACCACAAAAGCCTGTACTTGCAAGCCTTTGGCTACACCGCTACGATCAAGAAGTGCCCATGGAGGAAATCAAATGCAAACTAAAAATGATGGCCTGCCAGAGTTTCTTCAAGACTACGGCTCTCTACTAAGCCATTTCCAAGGACAAATGGAAGGACTAAATACCGTTGAAATGGGCGATAAGTTCGCCGAACTAGCGGAGCACCTAATACCACACACGGAACCAGGCGCAGATTTTGAGCGAGCCACAAAGTCCAAAAAAAGCTGGGACAAAGGTGTCGATTTAATTTTTCAAAACAAAGAAAATAGCGAAATAGAATTAAGAGTCCAAGCAAAATATACAATATCAGGAATTGATGACTTAGATATAATTTTTAGTAAATTTCAAGAGTATGAATCAAATAGAAACAACAGCTCACAAGGGGAGTTGGATCTTAGTGGAATAGAGCACTCGAATCATCCTCCAAAGGATTGCTACCTAATAATAACGGCATCTAAAGCCTCAACCTTAATTGAAAAATTTTCGAAGAGCCTGCGCCCTTCAAAATTTTTTCTCGAAAAAATAAAAAAAGAAAAAAGATTTTCAATAATAGATGGACTGGAAATTCTTCACACTATTCAGTCCATTTACAAAAGTGTGTATATTCGACCACAGAGCACGTCTATTTCTTTCGACAATGCATATATAAAGATCAATAACGTCTATATAGGTGCACTACCTTGTAGCGAGCTCAGAAAGATTTATGAAGAATCTGGAGACGCTATATTTTTTGAAAACATTAGGGAATGGCTAGGATTCCAAGGTAAAAAAGTCAAATCTGGTGGCGTTCGCGAGACAGTTAACGAAGCTATTGCATCCACACTGGAAGAGTCGCCGGAGAAAATGCTCGAACGCAATAATGGCATTGTAATCCGAGCATCCAAAGTAAACGAAACTTCCGGCTTTTCACTAAACCTCGAACAAGCCAGCATTGTAAATGGCTGTCAGACTACGATGAGCATTTTCTTCGTTAACCCAAGCTCGGGACATGTTCTTACAAAAATAGTAGAGACCGAAGACTCTTGGGAAATAGCAAAAGCAGCAAACTTCCAAACCGAGATTGAAAGGATCGAGCTAGAGCTTGCCAGATACCTTAGACCCCAACTAGCAAGAGCTGTCGGCGCTGAAAATAATTTCAAATTTGACAACCAAGTAGCAACAGGAGGGAAATCAGCATTCTCCCTACTTGACCAAGTTTACAAAGATGAAATCTGCTACGATGAATTAAAATCCATATTTATAGGTCTATTTTCTCGCTCCGCAAACAACGCAATATCTCCAAACTACACAGAGCTAAGAATCGACTTACTGCAAAGCTTTGAAAGAGACCCTGAAAAGTCGAGCTTCCTTGAGTCCCTTTTCATACTCCACAACAAATCCTCCAACGCAATGGAAACACTAAAAGACGGGCTTTTAAAGCCTGAAATAACCGACTTATTCAGAAGATTCTGGCGAGAAGACAAGCCTTCGTATAGGGCATTTGTAGCTTTGCTTGCGATATTTAGCTCCCTTGAAAAAAGGGACAGACGCTTTGAGAGTTACAGCGAACTGAAAAAGGGAATAACATCTCTTGCAGGCCAAATTGAAGCAGACCCATCCACCTACATAGAAACTTACATAAAAGCTTTCAAAACAATTGCCTTAGATGTCTTAAAAGGAAAAGAAGATAAAGACAAAATACTTCAAAGCATGTATCACCACATAGGCTCCATGAACTTTGAGAACGCCTTGCTATCGATGTCACTCCTTTAAAAATTTAACCAATAGCAAATCTAAAAACCTAACACCCAACACCCAACACCCAACACCCATATAAATATAGATAGAGCAAACAGTACAAGCCTTTCCCATCGACAAGTTTAATTCAAAGGTTGTTTCGTCACTACGTGCTAGCATCTATTATCTCGAAAAAACGTCACCATTTTCTACACATGAAAGCCTAATGCAGCGCCATAGTCGTCAAGGACGAACCCATGCCCCGCTGGACCGACCAACCCGCCACTGATACGGATGCCGTCTTCGACTTCATCCTCCAATTCTCCGGCACCGTCTTGCGGCGTCATGCTTCGCTCCTGGCCAAGGTACTGCCGCCGGCCCTGGGCTTCGGGATGTTCCTGGCCTATTTCGCCCGTAATCACTTCTATCCCAGCTTCGATCTCTTTCAGTTTTCGTCGCTATTGCTGGCGGCTGCCTGCCTGGGCTTTCTGACCATTGGCGCCTTCGTTGCCGCGCTGTTCCTGCCTGGGGCCTGGGTTTATTACCGCTTCATCAATACGCCGGCGATCAAGGAAGACATCACCTACGCCCTGCCCTATCGCGGCGAGGGGCGCTTTCGCAAGATCATGCTGTTGATGACGCTGGTGTTCTTCGTACCCTATCTGCTGGCGGGGTTCAGCGATGCGGTCATCCTCTTCGTCGATCCTGAGCTGTTCACCAGCGTTGCCTTTCTTGCGCCTATTCCCATCACGCTACTGGCGGGCATTGCCGTACAAGGCCTGTTCGACTTGCGCCGCTTCAGCTTCCTGAAGTTCGTCTGGGAGGCTTACCTGTCAACGATGGTCGTCGGCCTATTCATTGTCTGGATGCTGGCCCAGGCCTATCCGCTGGTGAGCGATTGGCAGCCGCTGCTCAAGTGGGGCGCTCTGGCCATCGCCCCCTTCATTATCAGCTTCGTCGTGACGATGACGTCCATGGTGTTCATCGCCGGCTGGAATGCAGCACTGATGTTTTCCCTGTTCTTCGCGCTCTTTCTGGCCGGCTATGGCGGTGTGCTCACCACCCTGCCCGAGACCATGGTGAAGACGCTAGGCCTGGGTAACTACCAGGCCAAGGCCATCGTGCTGGATGCCTCCTATTGCGCCAAGGAGCAGCCCAAGTTGCTGCCCACCAACGAGCAGTGCGTGCTGCAGGATGTGGAGGTGGTCTGGTCGTTGGGTGAGGCCTTCGTGCTGCGGCTGGCGGATGGCAGTACGGCGCGGTTGCCGGCGTCGGCGATTCGGGCGTTGGTGAAGCCCTAGGCGAAGATGAGGTTCAGCCTTCGCCATACCTCGGTCCACGGCTAGTCGCGGGCAAGACCATAGCGAGCGCCTGAATGTGCGTAGGAGGGACAACGCGAAGCTTGTCCGCCAGGGGTGCTCGATCGGAGCGTCTACGTGGAAAAGGCTGCGCCGTTTTCCACCCTACGCAAGGCTGGCATGCCGTAATTTGCGGATGGCCCCATGGTGGCGAGAGGTGCTCTGGCAAGATCCTGCTGCGGAAGGCACTGAGCCCTTAGTACCCCGCTGCGCCCCGTTTGGCCGAAATCACGCCTTCCCTTTGCCACCCTTGGCGACGGGCTGGGAGGGGCCGGCCTTGACGAAGGCCAGGATGACGTCGCGCACGACCTTGCGCTGCTCCGCCGGCAGTTTGAGGAAGGCCTCGATGGCCTCGCGTTCGGGATAGAGTTCGGGGGTTTCCCAGTTGCCCCGGGTTTCGCGAATCGCGGTCTGCGCCTGTTCGCCGAAGCGCAGGACCTGGGGTTCGATCTGCAGCCACTGGGCCAGGACCTGGAGCTTGTCCTGGGCGGGGATGGACTTGCCGCGCAGCCAGCGGGAGACCGCCTGGAAGGTGACGGAGCGCCCCCAGTAACGGGAGTTGAATTCGCGCTCCAGGACCGCGGGGCGGTCGGGGTAACCGGCCGCGAGCATGGCGTTGCGCAGGCGCTGGGCGAAGTCGGCTTTATCGTTCATGGAGGCGGACGTTAAGGTCCGCTTCAGCTCCACATTGAACATTCGATTGCGCAAAAAATGAAATTCATGATTTCATTCGAGCTCACAGAGGTGCTTTCCCAGCGTCTAGACCGGGGATCTCCCACGTGCAAGCGGATAGTCTTCCGCCTTATCTTGGCTACGGAGGTAATGGAATGCCTACGTCTCATCTCATGCACTTCGCCGGTCGTCCCCTGCGCATCTACCAGTTCTTCGATGGCCAGCTCTGGTTCGATTGCCGCGACGTGGCCAAGGTGTTGGGTTATCCGGATGCGCTCGAGGCCATGCGTGTCCACTGCAACCGCAACGGCATCCACTTGGGTAGCGGCGATCGGCCCACTATGCTGATCGACCTCCCCAACACGATGCGTCTGCTGATCGGCAGCTCCAGCGAACACGCCGAACGCTTCGAGGAATGGCTGCGACACGATTGCCTGAACCGCTTCTTCTGCCGTCTCCTGCTGCCTAGCGAAGGCCAGGTAACGGTCGACGCCCAGCCACTCATCCGTCTCTGCTGGCGCGACCAGTACTGGGTGAAGCTGTCCGACGTCGCCGAGGCGCTCGGGCCGCGCTTGCGCCTCGGCCGGCCGAGTTGAACAGGCTGCGGTAGCCAGCACCTTCAGCTTCGTCACCTCACGCCTGGCGGGTCAGCCCGTCTCCAGCGAATCTCTTCAAGAGCCTGTCTTTTCAGCCGATAGATATACTCAGCCTGTCGCTATCGGCGGGGCAGCTTTCCCAGAGACTCCATAGCGCACGCAGCATATCAGACGTCAGACGGAGCGCTCACAGGGGTTAAACTGGCTTTATCCGTCAGGTTTCGTTCGGTCTGAGGTCGCCTGGCACCGTTCCAGTCAGTGATTGACCGCTCTTGCCCGTTGCAAAGGTTCGCCCCGCCCATGGCACTCGATGCCCCTACCATGCTGACCCTCACCATCGCCCTGGCGGCCGCTGCGGCCGGCTATCTGGCCGTCGAGTGGCGGGCGGTGCGCGAGTCGGCGTTGTTGTACTGGAGCACGGGTTTCGCCCTCATTTCCGTAGGCAGCACGCTCGCCCTATTGCGCAGCCAGGGGCAGGTGCTGGTAGGAATCTGGTTCGCCAATGGTCTGCTGATCTTCGTGCACGGTCTCTTCTTGCTTGGCGTGGCCCGCTTTACCGGGCGTCGCCTGAGCCTGGGCTGGTGGGCCTTCGCGCTGATCTGGCTGGGGTTGTTGCTACTGCCCAGCCAGCCCTGGTGGTCCAAGGTAATGCTGGTGGCGCAATCGCTGATGGTCGGCGTCCTGGCGGTGCGGGCGAGCCTGCTGCTGCGGCGGCGTCATGCGGGCGAGCGACAACTGCGCCTGGTCCTGCTGGCCCACGGACTCTTCTACTTCGCCAAGACGATTCCGCCGCTGACGCCCGGGACCCTGATCAATCTGGAATCCTATCGCGGCGCGATCATCCAGATTTCCCTGGTGGAAGGCGTGATGGCGGTGATGCTGATCGCCTTATCGATGACTGGCACGGTGCGCTATCGCCGCGAGCGCCGTATCGAGCAGCTGGCCGGCAGCGATCCTCTCACCGGACTCTACAATCGCCGTGCCCTGGAGGCGGAAGCACCCTCGTTGTTCGGCCAGGCGACACCCGAGTGCCCAGGCGCCCTGTTGCTGATCGATCTGGACAACTTCAAGCTGGCGAACGACCTGCACGGCCACGCGGCGGGTGATGAGCTGCTGATCGCCACGAGTGACCTCCTGCGCACCACCCTGCCCCAGTACGCCTTGGCGGCGCGGCTGGGAGGTGACGAATTCGTGGTGATGCTGGCCGAGACGAGCGAGGCCGAGGTGATGCGCCTAGCGGAAACGCTGCGCACAGCCTTCAATCCCCTGGCTGCACAACGCTGCGACACGCCCGAGCCGATCACCCTGAGCATTGGTGCCGTACTGTTCGACCAGCCGCCGGAGAGCCTGGCGACTTTGCTGGAGCGCGGTGATGGGGCGCTCTACGAAGCCAAGCGTGGCGGGCGGGATGGCCTGCGGATCAGTGCGGGGTGATGGGTGACGGCGGGATAATCGCTTAGGCTTGAGCGACTTACCGAGCGGAGTCGCCATGCCCATCGCCCTCGAATCCCCCGATCAACCTGAGGTGATCGCCCTGATCGCCGAGCTGGACGCCTATCAGGACGGGCTTTATCCGCCGGAGAGTCGCTACGCCCTGGATCTCGCATCGCTGCTGCAACCGAACGTGTTGTTCATGGTGGCGCGTGACGAGAGCGGCTGCGCCTTAGGTTGTGGGGCCATGGTGTTGCATGACGGTTATGGTGAGATCAAGCGGATGTATGTGAGCCCGGCAGCGCGGGGCCAGGGATTGGGTAGGCGTTTGCTCGCTCGACTGGAGGCTGAAGCGGTCACGACAGGATGCGAGCGGGCGATGCTGGAGACCGGTCCTTACCAACCCGAGGCGTTGGCGTTGTATGCCGCGGCGGGCTACGAGCGGTGCGGGCCTTTTGGTGGGTATCGGGATGATCCGTTGAGTGTGTTTATGGAGAAGCGGTTGGTGACGATGGAGCCATAAGGCTGACGATGAATCGGTGAGAGTGGAAAAGGCTGCGCCGTTTTCCACGCTACGGGGTCCGGGCGGTAGGGTGGACAACGCGAAGCTTGTCCACGCGGGGTCTTGGGGTCACACAGGGGTGTGATCAGTGGAAAAGGCTGCGCCGTTTTCCACGCTACGGAGCCTGGGCGGTAGGGTGGACAACGCGAAGCTTGTCCACGCGGATCTTGGGGTCAGGGTTGCTGGCGACCAGGGGAAAAGGCTGCGCCGTTTTCCAGGCTACGGAGTGAACTCCGCCACTAGAAACTCCACGAAACTCCTCACTGTCACCGACCGCCATCTCGTCTGGGGATAGAGCGCATTCAGCGGGCGGGTGAGTTCCTGCCCCTGGAACAGGCGTACCAGGCGACCCTCGGCGACGTCGTCCTGTAGCAGAAAAGCCGGCTGGAGGATGATGCCGAGGCCCTGCAAGGCGGCGAGGCGCAGGGCGGGGCCGTTGCTCAGGTGCAGGCGGCCGGGTGGTAGTGGGCCGAAGGTGGCGCCGGTCTGGGTGCGCCATTGGGCCAGGGCGCGGGGGTCCATGCCAAGGCAGTCGTGAGCTTCCAGATCGGCCAGTCGCTCCGGAGTGCCGCGGCGCGCCAGGTAAGCCGGTGCGGCGCAGCACCACACCACATAGGGTGCCAGCGATCGCGCCACCAGGGAGGAGTCGGCCAGTTCGCCGATGCGGATGGCGATGTCGATGCCCTCTTCTACCAAGTCCTGCACCCTGTCGCTCAACGTCAGGTCGAGGGTGACCTGGGGATGGCGCTCCAGGTAATCCCCGAGTCGTGGCGTGAGGCCGTAGGTGCCGAAGGATACTGGTGCGGAGACACACAGGATGCCAGCCGGGGCCAGGCGCTGGGTTTCGGCCTGGCGGTCGGTGTCGGCGACCAGGGCGAGAATCTCGCGGCAGCGGGCGTAGTAGCCCTCGCCGAAGGCGGTCAGCCGCTGCCGCCGGGTGGTGCGCACCAGCAATTGCAGGCCGAGGCGCTTTTCCAGGGCGCGTAGGTGATTGCCGGCCATGGTCGGTGAGATGCCCTGGGCTTGGGCGGCGGCGGCCAGGCTGCCGCGTTCCACCACGGCGACGAACACCTGCATGCTGTCGAGCAGATCCATTCCACACTCCTGATGAGGAATCCTCGCACTTTAGCGGCGTTTATCTCATCTGGGTGCTAGGTGAGGCTAGCCGTGTGCTGAGCGGCGATGACCTTGTTGGACTGCGGTGCTCAGCCAGCCGCGTGGAAAAGGCTGCGCCGTTTTCCACCCTACACGACTGTTGGGCTTCGCTGTGCTCAGCCCAACCTACGAAAGCCCTAACTTCTGGAGAATCGATCATGGATCTGCAACTGCACGAGCGTACCGCGCTGGTCACCGGCGCCAGCATGGGCATAGGCGTTGGTGTCGCCCGGGTCCTGGCGGCGGAAGGCGTTCGGCTGGCCATTACCGCGCGGCGGCGTGAGGCCCTGGAGGAACTGGCCGAGGAGATAGCCGCAGCGGGGCATCCCAAGCCGCTGGTGATCGTTGCGGATATCACCGACGCCGAAGGCATCCAGCGCCTGGCGCGGGAAGCCGAACAGGGATTGGGCCGGGTAGACATCCTGGTCAATACCGCTGGTGGCCACCGCAATTTGCCCCTGGATGCGGGGGACGATCTCTGGCAGGAGGCTTTCGATCTGAACTTCGCTTCCGCCCGCCGTCTGACCCAGGCGCTGCTAGGCGGGATGCGCGAAAGGCGCTGGGGACGCATCGTCAATTTCAGCGGCTCGATGGAACCCCGGGAAGTCGGGGCTTCAGGAGCGGCCAAGGCCGCGATCCAATTCTGGTCCAAGGGCCTGGCGAGTCAGTTGGCGGCTGAGGGCATCACGGTCAACACCATCGCCCCGGGGCGGATCAACTCCGAGCAGATCCTGCAGCGGCTGCACCCGACGCCCGCGGCGCGCCAGGCCTTTATCGACCGCCATATCCCCATCGGCTATTTCGGCGAGCCGGAGGACGTAGGCTATCTGGTGGCCTTTCTCGCCTCGCCACTGGCGCGCTATCTCACCGGTGAAGTGATCGCGGTGGATGGCGGGATGCACGCCTACGCCCACTAACGCCCTCTAGCGTTTGACGCAGGCGAACAGGGCATTGCCCGTCTCGCCGTCCCAGGGTTCGATGCGCTGGTAGTCGTGCTCCAGCACCTGGACCTCGAAGCGCGGCTCCAGCAGCGCCAGCAGTTCGGGGAAGTCCACCGCCACCATGGGGTGTTCGTCCTGCCAGGTCTGGCGCTCACCCGCGTGGTGGCGCTCGATGCGCAGGCGGAGCTGCTGGCGCTCGCCCTCGCCTGGGTAGTGCCAGGCAGAGGCGAAATTGAAGTGACCATCCGCCCGCTCGACGCTGTGGCCGACGCTGGAGCCATTGTCGATACGGCGCTTGTCGACGGCGTTGAAGCAGAACAGGCCGCCCGGGGTCAGGGCCGCCTGGACCCGCGCCAGGCAAGCCTGGAGCCGTGCCAGGCTGCCGCTGTAGTGCAGGGAGTAGAGAAAGCAGGTGATCAGATCGACCGGCTGCTCCAGCTCGAAGGCGCACATGTCCTGGCAGGAGAACTGCGCTTCCGGGCAGCGCAGTGCGGCCTGGGCCAGCATCGGCGGATTGAGGTCCAGACCGCTGCTCTGAAAGCCGGCATCGAGGAAATGCCTGACATGGGGCCCGGTGCCGCAGGCGAGATCCAGATGGCGGGTGCCGCCGTTGCCGAACAGCCGCTGCAGGCGCAGTACCGCCTGGCTCTGGGCCCCGTAGTCGATGTCGGCGCAGAGCAGGTCGTAGTAGGCCGAGAGGTCGGTGTAGAGGGCGGTGGCGGACATCGCAGGGGCTCGGGGCGGGGGACGCGGGCGCGCATCTTAGTCGGTTTTCGTAATGGCCGAACCCTTATACTGGCGTTTTAACCAGAGTCCCCTGACGTGAGCAACAAGAGATATGCCTGCATCGGCCTGAGCAACCCCAAGTCGCCGTCCAACGTCGGGTCCATCATGAGGGCGGCAGGCTGCTATGGGGTGGCCTCGGTGTTCTATACCGGCACCCGCTACGACCGTGCCAAGGACTTCGTCACCGACACCAAGAAGGTCCACCAGGACATCCCGCTGATCAACATCGACGACCTGCGCCGCATCCTGCCGCTGGGTTGCGTGCCGGTGGCGGTGGAGCTGGTGGACGGCGCCCGGCCATTGCCCGAGTACACTCATCCCGATCGTGCCCTCTATCTGTTCGGTGCCGAGGACGGTTCGCTGAGCCAGGAGCTGCGCGACTGGTGCGAGGACGTGGTGTACATCCCCACCCAGGGCTGCATGAATCTCGCGGCCACGGTCAACGTGGTGCTCTATGACCGGCTGGCGAAGGGCAATAACACCCGCTCCGGTCCACTGTTCTAAGATTTTTCAACCAAACCCCTGAGTCGGCCGGCGCAGCACCGGATCGAAGGGGTTGATGCGTGCGGCGATCACGCCCGCCTCGCGTTTGAGCAATTCGATCACCGTGGGCAGGCGCTGGGCGTTGAGACGCTCGCTCAGGGTGCCCACGCTCAGGGCCGCCACCGCCCGGCCGTTGCGGTCGAGGATGGGGACGGCCAGCCCCGCCATGCCTTCCAGCACCCCGGTGTTGCGCGCGGCGTAACCCAGGCGGCGGACGTTATCGATCTCGGCGCGCAGCAACACCTCGTCGTAGTGATGGGCGTCGCGCAGGCGCGGCAGGTTGTAGCGAATCACCTCTTCGCGCTCTTCCTCGGGCAGGAAGGCCAGGATCGCCAGGGCGCCCTGGCCGCCACCGAGGGGCACGCGTCCGCCAATGTCGCCGGTGAAGGTGCGGATGGGATAGGGCCCTTCGCTGCGATCCAAGCACATGGCGTCGAAGCCGCTGCGTGCCAGCAGGAACAGCGAGTCGCCCAGGGAGGCCGATAGCCGCAGCAGACTCGGCCGCGCCAGGTCGCGCAGATTGCCGACCTGGCCGGCGCGCGCCGCCAGGGCGAAGAAGTCCAGGCTCAGCCGATACCTCTTACTGCGGGCGCACTGCTCGACCATGCCCTCTTCCACCAGGCCACGCAGCAGCCGGTGGGTGGTGGGTTGCGACAGCCCCACGCGCTCGGCCAGGCGGGTGACCTTCTCGCCTTCGGGATCGCCCTCACTCAGGGCGCGCACCACGGCGAACACCCGGCTGATGGCGCCGACACCTGCTTCGCCTGAGGTAGCCTTACTCTCTGTGGAATTTTCCATCTCGATAATTCCTTTAAATTTCACTGAGTGAATAAATTCAGAAAAATAGTTCGATCAGTGAAAAACCTGCTTGTCCGGCATCCTAGATCGCCCTTACCTTCGGGTCCATAGGGCGATACTCACAATCACCGGACGCCGCCATTCGAGCGAGCGCCAACGTCCAGTTCCAGGCTGTCTTTCGCCCTGCCCACACCCTGCCCGCCGTCTGCGTGGGCGCGACCGGAGGAGCATTGCGGCCATGGCTTTCCTGACTCTCGACAATCTCAGCAAGCGCTACGGCGACAGCTACGCGGTGACCGGTTCGACCCTGGCCATCGAGCGCGGCGAATTCGTCTCCCTGCTCGGCCCCTCCGGCTGCGGCAAGACCACCACCCTGCAGATGATCGCCGGGTTCGTCGACGTCAGCAGCGGACGCATCCTGCTCGACGGCCAGGACATCACCCACGCCAAGCCGGCCAGCCGTGGTCTGGGGGTGGTCTTCCAGAGCTATGCGCTGTTTCCGCACATGACGGTGCGCGACAACGTCGCCTTCGGCCTGCGCATGCGCAAGGTGGCGGGCGCCGAATTGGCGCGGCGCGTCGAGGAAGCTCTCGGCCTGGTGCACCTGGGCCAGCACGCCGAGCGCTATCCGCGCGAACTCTCCGGTGGCCAGCGCCAGCGGGTGGCCCTGGCGCGGGCGCTGGTGATAGCCCCGCCGGTGCTGCTCTTGGACGAGCCGCTGTCCAACCTGGACGCCCATCTGCGCGAAGAGATGCAGTTCGAGATCCGCCGCATCCAGCGCGAGGTGGGCATCACCACCCTGATGGTGACCCACGACCAGTCCGAGGCGCTGTCCATCAGCGACCGGGTGGTGGTGATGGAGGCCGGGCGCATCACCCAGGTGGATGCGCCCTATCGGCTCTACGAGCACCCGCGCAACAGATTCATCTCCGACTTCGTCGGCAAGGCCAACCTGCTGCCCGGCAGCCTGGATGCCCAAGGCCTGCCGCAGATCGCCGCCGGTGGCACCCTGGCGATCTCGCTGCGGCCGGAAAAGATCGAGCTGCGCCCTGCTGGTGAGGGGCGTCTACAAGGGCGGGTGCTGACCCGCTTCTTCCTTGGCAGCCAGTGGCTGTACCGCCTGGAGACCACCCTTGGCGAGCTGTCGGTATTGCGCAGCAACGATGGCCAGCCGCCGCTGGACGAGGGCCAGGACGTCGGGCTGCACTGGGACGACGCTCTGCTGCGCCGCCTGGAAGCCGCGGAGGCCGCCGCATGAGCACCCTGCTGCGCGGCACCGGTCGCGCCTATCTGCTCAGCGCACCGGCGCTGGTGCTGTTCAGCGTACTGCTGTTGTTGCCCTTGGCGCTGACCCTGGTGCTGTCGTTCAACGTCTTCGACTACGAGACCGGGGTGAAGGAAGGTAGCTACACCCTGGCCCACTACCTGGCGCTGCTGAGCGACCCCTACTACTACGAGATCTTCCTGCGCACCTTCTGGATCAGCGCCCTGGTCACCCTGCTCTGCGTGCTGATCGGGGTGCCGGAGGCCATCGTCCTCAGTCGCATGGGCGCGCCCTGGCGCTCGATCTTCCTGATCCTGGTGCTGACGCCGCTGCTGATCTCGGTGGTGGTGCGCGCCTTCGGCTGGAGTCTGCTCCTGGGCGCCGATGGCCTGGTCAACCAGGCCATCGTGGCCCTGGGCGGGCGGCCGCTGAAGCTGCTCTACACCCCCTTCGCGGTAGTCGTCGGCCTGGCCCACGTGATGCTGCCCTTCATGATCATCCCGGTGTGGACCTCGCTGCAGAAACTCGACCCCGCCGCCGAACAGGCCGCGCTGTCCCTGGGCGCCAGCCACCTGACGGTGCTGCGGCGCATCGTGCTGCCCCAGGTGATGCCCGGGGTGCTCTCCGGAACCCTGATCGTCTTCGGCCTGGCCGCCAGTTCCTTCGCCATTCCCGGCCTGCTCGGCGGACGCCGGCTGAAAATGGTCGCCACCCTGATCTACGACCAGTACCTGGCCGAACTCAACTGGCCGATGGGCGCCACCCTGGCGGTGGCCCTGCTGCTGCTCAATCTGCTGGTGATGCTGGGCTGGAATCGCCTGGTGGAACGCCGCTACCAACGTGCCCTGGGAGTCTGACCCATGACCCGCAACGGCCCGCTCGGGCTCGCCTTCCATACCCTGGTGATGGTCTTCATGCTGGCGCCGCTGGTGGTGGTCTGCCTGGTGGCCTTCACCCCGGAGAACACCCTCAGCCTGCCCACCGCCGGCTTCTCGCTGCGCTGGTTCGCCGCGGTGTTCGAGCGGGCGGACTTCCTCACCGCCTTCTACAACAGCCTGCAACTGGCGGCGCTGTCGGCCAGCCTGGCGACGCTGATCGCGGTGCCGGCGGGGCTGGCCATCACCCGCTATCGCTTTCCCGGCCAGGGCTTGCTCAACGGCCTGTTCCTCTCGCCGATCATCATCCCGCACCTGGTGCTGGGTGTGGCCATGCTGCGGTTGTTCGCCCTGCTGGGGGTGAACGGCAGCTTCAGCTGGCTGGTGCTGGCCCACGTGGTGGTGATCACCCCCTATGTGCTGCGCCTGGTGATCGCCGCCGCCATCGGCATCGACCGCAGCGCCGAGCAGGCTGCCGAGAGCCTGGGCGCCAGCCGCACCACGCTGTTCTGCCGCATCACCCTGCCAATGATCCTGCCCGGGGTGGCCGGCGGCTGGCTGCTGGCCTTCATCAACAGTTTCGACGAGGTGACCCTGTCGATCTTCGTCACCTCCCCGGCGACCCAGACCCTGCCGGTGCGGATGTACGTCTACGCCACCGAATCCATCGACCCGATGATGGCGGCGGTGTCGGCCCTGGTGATCGCCCTCACCGCGGCCACCATGATCCTGCTCGACCGCATCTATGGCCTGGATCGCGTGCTGGTGGGCAAACAATGAACGACCGAGACCCCTCCATGGCACTGCTCAAGCGGGTGGCCGAACGCGACCGCCCGACCCTGGCCTTCACCCTCGATGGCCAACCGGCCGAGGGCCTGCAGGGCGATACCCTGCTCACCGCCATCCTCACCCAGAGCGATCACCTGCGCGGCAGCGACTTCGGCGGCGAACCCCGCGCCGGTTTCTGCCTGATGGGCGCCTGCCAGGACTGTTGGGTGCGCCTGGCCGATGGTCGCCGGGTGCGCGCCTGCGCCACCTTTCTCGAAGCGGGCCAGCAGGTCAGCCGCGATCCGGGGCGGTCGCTGTGAGCGCCGTCGTGGTGGTGGGCGCCGGACCGGCCGGCATTCGCGCGGCCCAGACCCTGGTCGCCCACGGCCTCAAGCCGGTGCTACTGGACGAAAGCGCGCGCGGCGGCGGCCAGATCTATCGCCAGCAACCGGGCAATTTCCAGCGCCCGATCAAGGCGCTGTACGGCTTCGAAGCGGGTAAGGCCCAGGCGCTGCACGGCGCGCTGGAAGAAATGCAAACGGTGCTGGACTACAGGCCTGACACCCTGGTGTGGAATGCCGAGCAGAGCGCCCTGGATACCCTGAGCCAGGGCCGCACTGTCGATCGCCTGGCCTTTGACCAGGTGATCGTCGCCACCGGCGCCACCGACCGCATCCTGCCGGTGCCCGGTTGGACCCTGCCCGGCGTCTACAGCCTGGGCGCCGCCCAGGTGGCGCTCAAATTCCAGGGCTGCGCCATCGGCAGCCGTCCGGTGCTGGCCGGTACCGGGCCCCTGCTCTATCTGGTGGCCTATCAATACGCCAAGGCCGGGGCCAAGCCACTGGCGGTGCTGGACAGCGCGCCCTTCCACGCCCAGGCCGCCGCTACCCCGGCCCTGCTGGGTCAACCGGCCACCTTCGCCAAGGGCCTCTACTACCGCAGCTGGCTGGCGCTGCACGGCGTACCTGTGCAGCAGGGCGCCGAGCTCCTGGCGATCGAAGGCGAACGCCGGGTGGCTGCCGTGCGCTGGCGCGCCGCCGATGGCGAAGCGCACCGACTGGAGTGCGACGCCCTGGGCTTCGGCCAGACGCTACGCAGCGAGACGCAACTGGCCGACCTGCTGGGCTGCGACTTCGCCTGGAGTGCCCTCAATCGCGCCTGGCTGCCGGTACACGACAACGGCGGCCGCAGCAGTCAGGCCGGGGTCTACCTGGCCGGCGACGGTGCCGGTATCCAAGGCGCCGACGCCGCCGAATTGGCAGGCGAGCTGGCGGCCCTGAGTCTGCTGGCAGATCGCGGTGTGGCGGTGGACGCGGCGCGAGTCGAAACCCTGCAAGGGCGCCTGGCGCGCTTCGAGGTCTTTCGCCAGGGCCTGGAGCGGGCCTTTCCCTTTCCCGCCGACTGGGCGGCCAAGGCGCCGGACGCACTCGTGGTCTGCCGCTGCGAGCAGATCAGCGCCGGCGAGATCCGCGCGGCCGTGGCCCAGGGCCATTGGGAGATCAACAGGGTCAAGGCCACCTGCCGGGTCGGTATGGGGCGCTGTCAGGGGCGCATCTGTGGCGCCGCGGCGGCCGAGTTGATCGCCTGCGCCAGTGGTCGCCCGCTGGACCAGATCGGCCGGCTGCGCGCCCAGGCGCCGATCAAGCCACTGCCCTTCGGCGTGGAGCTGGCGCCATGAGCCGGCTGGACGTGGATGTCCTGATCATCGGTGGCGGCATCGTCGGCAGCAGCGCGGCGCTGTTCCTGGCCCAGGGCGGCCAGCGCGTCGCCCTGCTGGAACGCAACTTCTGCGGTGCCCAGGCCAGTGGCGTCAACTACGGCGGGGTGCGCCGCCAGGGGCGGCCGCTGGTGCAGTTGCCGCTGTCCAGTCGTGCGCACCAGATCTGGGGCGGCCTGAGGGAATTGCTGGGTACCGATGGCGAATACCTGAGATCCGGCCACCTCAAACTGGCGCGTAGCGAGTCCGACTTCGCCGCCCTGCAGGCCTATGAGCGGTCCAGCCAGGGCTTCGGGTTGGACTTGCAGTTGCTCGACCGGAGCGAATTGCGCCGGCGCTTTCCCTGGGTCGGCGATATCGCCGTGGGCGCCTCCTTTTGCCCGGAAGACGGCCATGCCAATCCACGACTGGTCTCCCCGGCCTTCGCCCAGGCGGCCGCCCGTGCCGGTGCCCAGGTCTTCGAGCGCACCGCCGTGACGCAGGTCGAGCACGACGGCCAGCGCTTCCAGCTCCGCACCGACAGCGGCCTGACCCTGAGCGCCCCCTGGCTGCTCAATTGCGCCGGCGCCTGGGCGGCGGAGCTGGCCGCCCGCTTCGGCGAGCCGGTGCCCCTCACCGCGGCCCATCCGGCCATGCTGGTGACCGAACCCCTGCCCCTGTTCATGACCGCCAGCACTGGCGTGGAAGGCGGCGGCATCTATGCCCGCCAGGTGGCGCGGGGCAATTGCGTGCTGGGCGGCGGGCGCGGTTTCGCCCTCGACGCCGATCGCGCCCGCCCCGGCCAGCTGGCCATCCTCGACATCCTGAGGAACGCCGCCGAACTCTATCCGGCCCTGAGCGGCGCCCAGGCCATCCGCACCTGGAGCGGCGTCGAAGGCTATCTGCCGGATCACCAGCCGGTGCTCGGTCCCAGCCGCACCACCCCCGGCCTGCTGCACGGCTTCGGCTTTGCCGGCGCGGGCTTCCAGATCGGGCCGGCGGCGGGTGAAGCCCTGGCCGAATGCATCCTGCAGGGCGCGCCCCGGCATAGCCTGCAGGCCTTTTCCATCGCCCGTTTTCCTTCCCAGCCCAGGAGTTCTCAATCATGCGCCTGACCTCTGCCCTGCTCGTGGCCCTCGCCGGCCTGCCCCTGGCCGCCCTGGCCGAACCGACGCTCTACCTCGGCATGAATGGCGGCACCATGGAGCGCCTCTATGCCGACAGCGTGCTGCCCGCCTTCGAGAAGGCGCACAACGTCAAGGTGGTGATCGTGCCCGGCACCTCGGCGGACATCCTCGCCAAGGTCCAGGCCAGTCCGCAGAAGCCGCCGATCCATGTGATGTTCCTCGACGACGGCATCATGTACCGCGCCATCGGCATGAATCTGTGCAGCCCGCTCAAGCCCAGCGCGGCCCTGGCGCAGATTCCCGACAAGGCCAAGATCAAGGACCAGGCGGCGGCCGTCAGCCTGGGCGTGACCGGCCTGGCCTATAACAGCCGGCTGTTCAAGGAAAAGGGCTGGGCGGCGCCGACCTCCTGGGCGGACCTGGCCGATCCCAAGTACAAGGGCAAGGTGGTGTTCCAGTCGCTGTCCTCGTCCACCTTCGGGCTGCACGGCTTTTTGATGTTCAACCGCCTGCAAGGCGGCACCGAGCAGGACGTCGATCCGGGCTTCAAGGCCTGGCCCACCACCGTCGGCCCCAATGTGCTGGAGTACATCCCCAGCTCGGCCAAGCTGTCGGAGATGGTGCAGACCGACGAGGCGGCGCTGTTCCCGCTGACGCCCACCCAGGTCACCGCGCTCAAGCTCAAGGGTATCCCGGTGGAATACGCGCCGCCCAAGGAAGGCGCCGTGGTGCTCAACGTCGCCGAATGCGTGACCGCCAACAACGACCAGCCGGAGCTGGCCCAGCAACTGGCGGAATACCTGCTGACCCCCGAGGCCCAGGCGCCGGCGCTGGAACTCGGCGACCAGATCCCGTCCAACCCCAACACCCCCACCACCGACAAGACCCGCGGCCAGGTGGAGGCCATGCAGAACTACCTGAAGACCGCCGTGACCATCGACTGGGACGAGGTCAACAAGGTACGGCCGCAGTGGAACGCCCGCTGGAATCGGCAGGTGGAGCGCTAGTCGCTCGAACAGCGCAAACGCACCGGTGGAGGTCGACCCTGGACAACTCGGCTTCGGGGCGACCCTTCACCCTTGGCGGCTTCCATCCTCAGGAGAGCCGCCATGGCCAACCCGCCCATCACCGTTCTGCGCGATACCCAACCCCTGCCCGTGGTCGATGCCTGCAAGTGGGAGCGCATCGAAGGCGAGCCCCATACCGTCAACCTCAATGCCTACACCTCCGATGACGGCAGCAAGATCATGGGCACCTGGATCTGCACCCCTGGCAAGTGGCGCGTCGAGTACGTCAAGTGGGAGTACTGCCACTTCCAGGAGGGTTATTGCATCATCACCCCGGACGGCCAGGAGCCCATCCACCTGAAGGCCGGCGACATCTTCGTCGTCGAACCCGGTATGAAGGGCACCTGGGAAGTGGTCGAGACGGTGCGCAAGTATTTCGTCTTTGCCTGATCCTGCCAGCCCCCGGCGCTAACGCCGGGGGCCACGCCTCGGCGACCGTCGACGCCGCGGAAGAAGCGCTCGGCGTTCAGCCCAGGGCCTTGAATCCTTCGCCCAGCACGCCGAACCCCGCCCGGTCACCGCTACCTTGGACTGGGGATCGTTTTCGTAGCTGTCGAAGCCAAGGGACAGCACCAGTACGTCCGGCGCCGCCGCGACCCCTCCAGCCGGGCGAAGAAATCCGTTTCGGAAGAACCAGGGGGCATCGGCAGCTTGCGATTGCAGCCCCCGCCCTAGCCCCCGTGCGCCGGACTCACCTTGCTATGCTAGTCCGTTGGCTATCCCTGCTAAGGAGCTCCCATGGATCCCTACCCTCGCCCTGGCACCTGGCGAGAGCGCCTGTACATCATCATCTTCCACACCCATACCCCGGCGGGAAAACTCTTCGATACCCTGCTGCTGGCGGTCATCATGGCCAGTCTGACAGTCGTGATGCTGGACAGCATCCAGGCCATCCACCTGCGCTACGGCAGCTGGCTCTATGGGCTGGAATGGATCTTCACCGCCCTCTTCGCCCTGGAATACCTGCTGCGGGTGTTCTGCGCGCCCCGGCCACGGGACTACGTTTTCAGCTTCTATGGCCTGATCGATCTGCTGGCCGTGCTGCCGGCCTTCATCGCCCTGCTGGTGCCCGACGCCCAGTATCTGCTGGTCATCCGGGTACTGCGGATGATGCGGGTGTTCCGGGTGCTCAAGCTGACGCCCTACCTGAGCCAGGCGGATTTCCTCATGGTGGCGCTGAGCAGCAGCCGCCAGAAGATCACGGTCTTCCTGCTGGCCATCTGCACCCTGGTGACCATGTTCGGCACCTTCATGTATGTCATCGAAGGACCGGCCAACGGTTTCACCAGCATCCCGCGCAGCATCTATTGGGCGGTGGTGACCCTGACCACCGTGGGTTTCGGCGACATGGTGCCCAAGACGGCCCTAGGGCAAACCCTGGCGGGCATGATCATGATCACCGGTTATTCGATCATCGCCGTGCCCACCGGGATCTTTACCGCGGAGCTAGCCAACGCCATGCGCAGCGCCACCCTGCAACGCGACTGTCCGCACTGCCAGAAGCCCACCCACGAACCCGACTCATCCTTTTGCAGCCGCTGCGGCAGTCCGCTGTTTCCCCGGCAAGAGCAGAGCCCGTCGCAAGAGTCGAAGTCCTAGAGCGCAGGTGGCCTAGGGAGTGGCCTCGCTGGCATAGCAGGCCCAGGCCGGTCGCGTGGCCAGGCGCTGCAGATAGGCCCCGACCGCCGGTGCCGCGATCCGCTCCAGCGGGGTGCTGCGCCAGCGGTGCAGCGACAGGCCCAGGGCGATGTCGGCCAGGCTGAACTGCTCGCCCGCCACATAGGGACCATGCTGCGCCAGATGGGCTTCCAGAATGGCGACCCGGCCGTTCCAGGCGGCTATCCCCTCCGCCAGGCGCTGCGGATCGGGTTCTGGCGGCTGCTGCTTCACCAACGCCAGATAGGCATAGCTCCAGGCCGGATTGAGTTCGCTGGCCTGCCAGTCGAGCCACTGATCGACCTGCGCCCGAGCGCGCGGTGCGGTTGGATAAAGCGCCTCGCCACCATGGGCATTGGCGAGATAGCGCAGGATGCTGTTGGACTCCCAGAGCACGAAGTCGCCGTCCAGTAGCACCGGTATCTGCCCATTGGGATTCCACTGCAGGTACTCGGCGGACTGCGCCGAGCGAAAGCCGGCACCCCAGTCCTCGCGCTCATAGGCGAGGCCAAGTTCGTCGAGGCACCAGAGCACCTTGCGCACGTTGATGGACGAAACCCGTCCGAGGATCTTCAGCATGAGGCGGCGACCTCCAGGGGTTGGCGGCTGAGATAGGGATCGATGTTGCCGAGTGCCCGAGCCACATAGTCTGACTTTTCCCCCACCGGCGCCACATAGTGCAGGGCCTCGACCGCCGCGTCGCGTCCCACCAAGCGGGCGATGGCCCAAGCCGCCAGATAGCTGGAGGCCAGGCAACCGCCGGCCGTGGCCAGGTTGCCGCGGGCGAAGAAGGGCTGTTCCAGCACCTCGATGCCGGCTTCCTGCACCCAGGGCTTGGTGGTGAGGTCGGTACAGCCGGGCACGCCATCCAGCAGGCCGAGCCGGGCCAGCAGCAGGGTGCCGGAACACTGGGCGCCGATCAGTTGGCGGGCCGGGTCGAGCACGGCGAGTTGTGCCAGCAACGCCGCGTCCTGGGCGATCTCGCGGGTGCGGATGCCACTGCCCACCAGCACCGCAGCACAATCCGCAAGGTCCTCGAAGCCGGCCTGGCGCTCCAGGCGCACGCCGTTCATGGAGGTCACCCAGGGCGTGCGCGCCATCAGCGATACCCGCCAGTCCGGACGCTTGATGCGGTTGAGGATGCCCAGGGCGATCAGGGAGTCGAGTTCGTTGAAGCCGTCGAAGGTGAGGATGGCGAGGTGCATGGGGCGCTGCTCGATATCGGGAGGTTTCCCATTCTCATGCCCCCTCTCGAACCCGGCCAGATACAGCGCTCAGGCCAGCCAACCATACAGTCCATGCCACGTACAGGCCAGCCGCTCTGGCCTGGGGTTCTAGTTTTACGATAATGGCATCTAGCCACTAAAGTATTGTAGCTCCGAGTCGATATGTTGTTCTAACTCCCCCACTCTGCCTTTACCGACAGCCCGCAAGTAGTTCAGAGATCACGATGAACGATGAAATTCGTTACGAGCGGCATGTCAAACGGATATTCCGGCTTCCTCTACTGGTACTGCAGCCGCTGATTCTGTTGATCTGGCCCTTGAGCCTGCTGAACAATCCGCTGATCGACACCCCCTACCAACCACGCTATCTCGCCGTATTGGTGCTGCTGCTGGCCGTGACCGCGCTGCTCTGCCTGGCGCGTAGCGCGCGTATGATGAATATCGCCTTCACTGGCAACATCTGGGCGCTCGCCTTCGCCTTTCGGCTGGAGATGAACGATTCCGGGGAGCTGGGGCTTTACTGGAATCTACCGATCGCCATCCTGATCACCCTGGGTACCTGTGGCATGACCTATAGGCTCAAGGACTACCTCATCACGCTTTCCGGAGCCTGGTTCATCCTCTTCGTCGGCCAGGAGCAGCTTGCTCCCGCCACGATGCCCAGGCAGTTGGTATGGATGCTGGTCGTTACGACCCTGGCCATCGGTATCGCCTACAACTACGTCAACAGCCACTGGATGCGGCGCACCTTCAGCATGAAGGAGCGTTATCGCATCCTGGCGGAAACCGATGCCCTCACCGGGATCGCCAACCGGCGCAAACTGCTGGTGGAGCTGGAAGCCCTCATAGATTCCAGCAGCGAAAGGCCCTGTCATTTCGTCATGCTCGATGTGGATGACTTCAAGAGCATCAACGATCGCCACGGGCATCAGGGCGGGGATGAAGTACTGATCGCCCTGGCCACCGCAATGCGCACTCTCGACCCGGCGCTCAGTGTCGGACGCCTCGGCGGCGAAGAATTCGGCATCCTGGCGCAAGGGCTGAGCAACGCCCGACTAGATGAACTCCTGGAGCGCTTGCGCACCGGTCTCGCGTGCCACCCGCTCCAGCCGATCACCTTCAGCGCCGGCGCGATACGGATGCAACTAGGCGAGTCCCTGAGCGACCTCTTGCGACGCGTCGACGAAGCCCTCTATCTGGCCAAACGCCAGGGCAAGGACAGGGTCGTCTGGTCGTCCTGACGCCCTACTCCAGCTTCTCCACCTTCACCGGGGTGGTGCCGTCCTCGACCATGTCCACCCGCCGGGCCGCGGCGCGGGACAGGTCGATGATGCGGCCGCGGATATAGGGGCCTCGGTCGTTGATGCGCACGATGACGGCGCGATCGTTCTCCAGGTTGGTCACCTTGACCTTGGTGCCGAGCGGCAGGGTCTTGTGGGCGGCGACCAGTTCATTGTTGTCGAAGGTCTCGCCGCTGGCGGTTTCCTTGCCATGGAACTTGCGCGCATAGAAGGAAGCCTTGCCACGCTGTTCGAAGCTCGCTTCCTTCTTGACTGGCGCCGCGACGGTCTTGGCATCCTTTTCCTGGCAGGCGGTACAGGCGAGCACCAGGAGCAATACGAGGGTTCTGGGACGGATGAACACGTTTCACCTTCCTCTTCTTCTTGGTTCTGGGAAAGCGGTACAGGAGGGCTCGATTCAGCTAGCTATGAACCGACCCAGCCTGGGGAGGTTCGCCCGGGAGGGCGCTGGGCCGCCCTGTCTGTGACGGGCTCCGCAGGCTAGCGCGCCGGCAGCACGTACCTGAGGATGGCGACGAAATGCAGGACGCTACCGGCCATCACGAAGCCGTGCCAGATACCGTGCCAGTGGCGGAAGCGGTCGTCGAAGACGAAGAACAGGATACCGACGGTGTAGAGCACCCCGCCAGCGACCAGCCAGCCGAAGCCGGCCTCGCCCAGGGCGGCCTTGAGCGGCCCTACCGCCACCAGCACGATCCAGCCCATGGTGGCGTAGATCACCAACGACAGGACGCGCGCCTCCGAGCGCGGCTTGAGCTCCTGCAGCATGCCGATCACGGCCAACCCCCAGACGATGCCGAACAGCGTCCAGCCCCAGGGGCCGCGCAGCGTCACCAGGCAGAATGGCGTGTAGCTACCGGCGATGAGCAGATAGATCGACAGGTGATCGAGCTTTTGCAACAGGCGCTTCGCCCGTCCCTTCACGCTGTGATAGAGGGTGGACACGCTATAGAGGATCACCAGCGCCACGCCGTAGATGGCGACGCTGACGATCCGCCAGGGATCGCCCTGCAGGCTGGCCAGCACCACCAGGGTGATGGCCCCGGCCAGGGCCAGCAAGGCGCCGATGAGATGGGTCCAGGCATTGAGGCGTTCGCCGTGGTACATGCGTCCTCCGTAGCTAAGCACGCGAGGACTGGCTCAAGGCTTGGCCGAGCCCTCGCGACGGGCGGTAAGGCGCTCATAACGATCGAGCAGCGGCTGGATGGAGATGCCATGAACCGCGATGCTCAGGGCGACCACCGACAGGGTCAGGTCGACGATGGTCCCGGCCCAATCGGCCGTGACCTGGTGCGTGAGCGCGTAGCACAGGTAATACAGGCTACCAATCCCGCGGATGCCGAACCAGCCGATCAGCCCACCCTGATGGCGATCGATGCGGGTGAAAGGCAGCATGGTCGCCACGCCAAGCGGGCGGATCACCACGAACAGTAGGGCGCCCAACAGCAAGGCCCGGCTGTCCCAGTGGGTGATGAGCACCACGCCGAGCAAGGTCACCAGCAGCACCTCGAAGGAGCGCTCCACCAGGCTACCGAAGGCGAGCATGTCGCCCATCATCACGCCGGCGGCCATCCGGGGTTCTTCGATGTCCTCGGCATTGGCCACCGTGGCGCGCTCCGGTGCCCCGGTCAGGTGGCCGATCACCGGTTGCGCCAGCTGCTCGGAGGGCGTTTCCGCATTGCCGGAGGTCTGCACCTCGGCCTGGCGCAGGCCCAGGCCGGCGGCGAATACCGCGAGAAAGCCGAACGCGCCGATCTCGTCGGCCAGCACATAGGACAGCGCGATCAGCGCCAGGGCGAGGAAATCGTTGGGCGAAAGGGTGCTGTCGCCGTGCCGGGTGCGCAGAAAGATCATCAGCCGGCCCACCCCCTTGCCCATGGCGTAGCCCAGCAGCAGGCCCGCCGGCACGCCCCAGACCACGCTCTTGAGGAACCAGGCCAGCGTCCAGTCCCACTGCAATTCGCCATGGTGCAACAGCAGCAGACCGAGCAGCACGAAGGGGAAGGCAGTGCCGTCGTTGAGCCCCGCCTCGCCGGAGAGCCCGAAGCGTACCAGGTCGAAATCCTGCGCATGGTTGACCTGCACCAACCCGGCCAACACCGGATCGGTGGGCGCGAGGATGGCGCCGATCAGCAGGGCCACGCCCCAGGGCAGGCCCAGCAGGTAGTGCGCCACCAGGCAGACCCCGGCGATGCTGAGGATCATCACCGGTCCGGCCAGCAGATAGGCGCCATGCCAGGAAGAACGGTGGAACGACAGCCGTAGCTTGAGGCCGCTGACGAACAGCGAGAACAGCACGGCCACCTCGGTCAGATGACCGATCCAGGTCGCGGATTCCTGGAAGTCGACCTCGGCCAGGCCCAAGCCAATCGGACTGATGAGCATGCCAAAGGCCAGGCAGACCACCGAGGTGGTCACCGGCAGCCAGCGCAGGTAGGCGGAGGTCAGGGCCAGGATCATCAACAACGATCCCAACACCCCGACCCAGACGAGAAAAGTCATAGGGGTAGCGTGATCCAGAACTGAAGAACGAGAGCGGGTGACGGGCGACCGTCCTCTGATGGAGACTGCGCCAACGTAGCCGCGGTGCCGCCGGTCTGCCGAATGGCGCGCACCCAGGTGACCCCAAGCCCGCAGCCGGGGTCCCATGTTCCATAGTCCTCCACGGAAGGCCTCTTCTCGCATGAGCGACCATCGCCTCCGCAAGCACCGCCGCCTCGAACGCCTGCAGCGTTTTCTCGACTGGGCCAGCCGTACCCATCCTGACTTCGTCGCCAAGCAACAGCACCAGGAGCAGTGGTTCAAGCCCTATGTGGGCTATCCCTTTCCCCACCTGGGGCGGATCGCCAAGGCCTTCTGGCTGGGCCTCGACGCGTCCGCGGCGGCGGCCAACGGCACGACGCCCGAGCCGGAGACCTTGCTCGGCCAGGCTTTGCTCAGCGCCAGCAAGACCTTCGGCTATCCGGTAGACGTCTTCGGCAGCGAGAAACTCTTCACCGGCGGCGCGGCGAGCGAATTGCTCGAAGCCCATTGGGCGCTGAATCTGGCCGACAGCGACTCGGCGGCCGGCTTCGAAGCGGCGGTGGGCGAGCGCCTGGGCGCGGCGGTACGGGAGCGGCTCGCGCTGCTGGCCGGGCCCTTCGCCGAGATGGCGGCGGAAGATCGCCAGCGCGTGCTGGAACGGGTGCCCCAGGCGCTGATCCGCCTGGACGATTTCCTGCCGCGGGCGGTGGAGGTCCTCAACGAGACGCGGCACGAGCTCAGGTTCAATGTGGTGCTCAGCCACGAAGACATCCGCCTGGAAATCCCCCGGCGCCTGGCAGCGAACCAGGGGCGCCTGCTCAGTGACGCCGATGTCATCGCGCTCAAGGCCGAGGCGGAAGACGACCTGCGCCAGCGCTTCGCCGTGCTGGTGGGCGAGGCCGATGCCCTGGATTTCGATCTGCACCAGCTCGGCACGCCACGGCTGCAGGAGCTGATGCGCCAGGAGACCGACAAGCTGCGGCGGGCGCTGCGCCACGCGGTGGAGCAGCAGCGCGAGAAGATGGCCTTCGCCGTGCTGCTGGAACACAACCCGCGTTTCGCCCAGTACCACCAGAACTACCCGGCGCGGCGCCTGACCCGCACCTGGACCGCCCTGCTCGGCCCGACCAACAGCGGCAAGACCCACAGGTCCATCGAGGCCATGGCCGCGGTCACCCACGCCATCTACCTCTCGCCGCTGCGGCTGATGGCGCTGGAAAACCAGGAACGCCTGGAGTCCCTCGGGGTGCCCTGCTCCCTGGTCACCGGCGAGGAAGAGATCATTCGGCCAGGCGCCACCCACTTCTGCTGCACCGTCGAGGAATTCGCCCGCTTCCGCCGCCAGCAATGGGAGGTGGTAGTGGTCGACGAGGTGCAGATGCTGGCCGATCCGCAACGCGGCTGGGCCTGGGTCGACGCCCTGGTCAGTGCCCAGACCAAACGCTTGCTGATGACCGGTCCGGCATTGATCGAACCCTCGCTCCGCACCCTCTGCGAGCTGTGCGAGGACCGCCTGGAGATCAAGCCCACCAAGCGCCTGTCGCCGGTCACGGTGGCCCGCCACGCCACCACCCTGGAGCGACTGGAGCCGGGCTCGCTGCTGGTGGCCTTCAGCCGCCGGGTGGTGCTGGAACTCAAGGGCCTGCTGGAGATGGCCGGGCGGCGGGTCTCGGTGGTCTACGGCGCCCTGTCGCCGGAGGTGCGCCGGGAACAGGCGCGGCGCTTTCGCGAAGGCGAGACCGAAATCATGGTGGCCACCGATGCGGTGGGCATGGGCCTCAACCTGCCGGCTCACACCCTGTGCTTCTACACCGACGAAAAATTCGACGGCGTGGAGAATCGCCCGCTACGGGTGCAGGAGGTCAAGCAGATCGGCGGCCGCGCCGGGCGCTTCGGTCATCATGCCGAGGGCGAGATCACGGCGCTGGCGCCCCATGTGCTGCGCAACATCAAGCGGCTGTTCCACAGCCCGGACGATCCGGTGGACCTGCACCAATTCCAGGTGCGGCCGAGCCTGGAACACCTGCGTGCGCTCTCGGACTTCATGCAGGAACCCAGCCTGCTGCGCACCTGGCTGACCTTCAACCGCAACATCAACTACGGCGACGCCTTCGTCTCGGTACTGCCCGACGAACTGGCCGAATGGATCAAGCTGATCGACCTGCCCGGCATCGACTTCCAGCTACGCTGGATCTTCGCCTGCACCCCGATTCGCGGCGGGCTGGAGGGTCCGGCCAGTGGTCAGGCCCAACGCTGGCTTAGGATCGTCGCCCGCGGCGAACCGGTCGACCTGCCCCGCATCCCCCTGGGGACGGATCTGGCCGGTCTGGAAAGCGCCCTGCACGTGGTGGAGACCTATCTGCACCTGGCGCGCAGCCTACCGGAGCTGTTTCCCGCCCTGGCGCGCGGCGAGGAGCACCGCAGCCTGCTCAACGAGGCCATCACCCGTGAGCTGTCGCGCCGCCGCCGGCCGCGTGGCCAGGAAAAGGGTCAGGGCAAGGGTGGACGGCGCCAGGGCCGCGGCGAGCGGCGCGGGGGGCGGTTCGGGCGCTAGGCCGCACGGGATTCGCCGCCTGAAGCCGGCAGCCAGGTAGCGTGGATAACGGCGAAGCCTTATCCACCCTTCGCAGCGCCCTGCCCGTGGGCGACGCCACGCGTGTTTTCACCCAACCTATCGTAACCATGGCGGTCCGCCGATGCGGCCGCTGCTACTGGGACGCCCCTAGCGGCGACCGCGCCTTGAAGCTCCAGGTAAAGCAGAATTCGGCGACCTGATCGCCACTCTCGTCGGTGCCGAGGCTGCGCAGTTGCACCTCCTGCGGCTCGCCGGTCTCCCGCGCCAGGCGCAAGGCGGCGGCGATGGCCTCGCCCTGGTCGCAGCGAAAGACGACGGTACCCACCGCCTTCTTGGTGAAGCGGGCATTCATGGCCACCACCAGCATGGCGTAGCGACTGCCGGAGCGGCGGATGTGCAGGTCGGCGAGGATGCCGGTGGAGAATTCCGCCGCCATGCCCTCCACCGCCCAGAACATGCTCTTGAAGGGATTCTGGTTCAGCCAGCCAAGGGTCACCTGGATCTGGCAGCCGGCGGTATCGAGCTGGCGCAGGCGCAGCCCGGCGAGCTTGGCGATGGGCACCTTGGCCCAGACGAAGAGATTGAACAGCAGTCGATTCATGGGCAGCGCATCCCGTCCCGCGAGCCCCGGCAGGAGCGCCAGGTGCCGGGCAGCTTAGCGCGCTGCCTGCGGGCGCTCCATCCGCACGGCGAGCGGCCGCGCAGACAGTTCGCGACCCATGGGTCGCAGGCCCGGGGAGCGCGACGGCTCCCCGGGCAACCGCGCCCCTACAGCGGATTGGCCCGCAGTTGCTCGGCGTAGCGGCGAGTCATGAAGACGGCGAAGGCCACGCCGGCCACCGCCAGGCCGCCGCCGACCAGGCCGATATAGGACATGCCGACATGGGTACCCACCACGCTGCCCAGCAAGGCGCCGCCGCCGATGCCGACATTGTAGATACCGGAGAACAGCGCCATGGCCACGTCGGTGGCGTCCTTGGCCAGGGCCAGCACCTTGGCCTGCAGCGCCAGGCCGAAGCTCATGATGGCGACGCCCCACACCACGCTGAGGCCTTCGAGCAGGAAGCCCTTCCAGGCGAAGGGCAGCAACAACAGCAGCGACAGGGCGATACCGCCGATGGCGAGGATCAGGAAGCCGTTGGGAAATCTCAGGCTGTAGCGACTGAACAACAGCGAGCCGATCACTCCGGAGCCGCCGAACAGCAGCAACAGGGCGGTGATCTGCATACCGCCCATGCCCGCCACTTCCACGGCGAAGGGCTCGATGTAGCTATAGCCGGTGAAGTGGGCCGTCACCACCAGCACCGTGAGCAGGTACACGCACAGCAGCGCCGGCCGCTTGAACAATACCGGCAGGCTGGCCAGGGAACCCGAGTTCTCGCTGGGCAACAGTGGCAGGTTGCGTGCCAGCCAGAGTACCGTCCCCACCGCCACGGCGGCGATGGCGAGGAAGGTGTAGCGCCAGCCGAGCAACTCACCGAGCACCCGGCCCAGCGGGATACCCAGCACCATGGCCAGGCAGGTGCCGGTGGCCAACAACCCAAGGGCCTGGGTCTGCTTGCCGGGGGGAGCGATGCGCACGGCGAGCGAGGCGGTTATCGACCAGAACACCGCGTGGGCGAAGGCGATGCCGACCCGGCTGGCCACCAGCGCCTCGAAGCTCCAGGCCACGCCTGACAGGGCATGACAGGCGATGAAGACGATGAAGACGAACACCAACAGGCGCCGCCGCTCGATGGAACGGGTGGCGAGCATCATCGGCAGGGACATCAAGGCGACCACCCAGGCATAGATGGTCAGCATCAGCCCGACCTGGGAGGCGCGCATGTCGAAGCTGCGCCCGATGTCGCTGAGCAACGCCACCGGGACGAACTCCGTGGTATTGAAGATGAAGGCGGCCAGGGCCAAGGCGATGACACCGGACCACGTGGATTTCCGGGCTTCGGCGTTAGCATCCATCAAAGATCTTCTACTCCCGAGCGGGTGGATGGATCGTGGCCCCGAGCGGGGCCCGACGACGAAAACCCACGAGCAAAACCGCTGCCCGCCTGCGCCGAAAGGATCGCGAGCGAGAAGGTCGTCGTAGGTCAGGATTTTCTTGAATGTAGTAAAAATTCTACGCCGTTGTTTCGGACGACCACAACCGCCCCCACCGCCCGCCGACCCTGGCGTTCAGCCCAAGCCTGACGCCAACTCCTTGTTCAGCCAGGTTTTTCGCATCAGTTCGAGCCGTGTTCAGTGCGACAAAACATCGCGAAACCTTTCGGCGTCGCCAGGCTTCGAATTGACGAGGCGCAGCGGTTGACCTTGCCCCGAGGGCAAGCTCTAGCCTCAGCCTCGCCCCCTTTCTCCAGGAGCTTCCCTCATGCGTATCGCCCTGCCCACTACCCTGCTCGCCCTCACCCTGCTGGTAAGCGGTGCCGCCAGTGCCGCCGAGGAGACTCACCAGGCTCATCAGGACATGCAGAAGAGCATGGACGCCATGCACCAGGGCATGGAGGAAGGCCTCAAGGCCAAGAACCCGGATCTCGGCTTCGCCAAGGGCATGCTGGCTCACCATGAGGGCGCCCTCGACATGGCCCGCTACGAACTCCAGCATGGCAAGGACCCGGAAATGCGCAAGCTGGCCGAAGACATCATCCAGGCCCAGCAAAAGGAGATCGACCAGCTCAAACGCTGGATCCAGGCCCATGGCAAGTGATGACCGGGCACGCGCGGGACTGGCACAGGGCAAGGCCAGTCCCGTCGCGGAGACCACCATGCTGATCGACCATCTGGATCACCTGGTCCTGACCACCGTGGACTTCGCCGCCTGCGAGGATTGCTACACCCCGGTGCTGGGGAGGTAGTTCTAAGTCGACTGGACAATCTCTTGCTGGCGCTTTTCAGCGCGGGCGGCGTCACTACTTTTCGCCATAGCTTCGCGATGACGCGTGATGACTGAGGCGGCGAACATAGAGCTATGACGCCGCCACTCCTTGGTCGAAACCATCAATCAAGCTGGGTTTTCATGAGCCCGACGTAGTGGCGGGCAACGCCACGCGTCTCCGGCGCAACAGGGCGTACATTCCCGCCGACAGCAAGAACGTCAAAGGCGCGGAAAACGGTTGCAGGCTCTGGCCCCCTTCCATCAGCGCGAAACCCAGCAGCGCACCGCAGAACCAGGCGGCAAGGCCGACGCCATTCAGCCGGGCCGGCTCATCTGACGATGACGGCACCTTGCCCAGTATGTGCGCCAGGGCAACGCCGACCCAGGCCACCACGAAGACGCCCTGCCAGGCCAAGGCCTTGAGCAGCCAGGCGAAGACATCGGCCAGCATCAGGGCATAGACCACCGCCCCGACAACCAGGGCCCAGACCAGTCTGGACGCGCGCAAATGGAACACCTCGCCGAAGAACGCCTGCATGTTCTCCGTTGCCAGATAGTAGTTGGCGGTGTTGATCCGCGTCTGCGTCACCCAGACGAACAGCAAGCCCCACAGCCCCATCAGCTTGAGGATCGCCAGCAACACGGTGACCTCGCTGAGCGCGCCATCCCGCGGAATGCTGCTGGCCAGGTAGATGCCGGCCATGCCGTTGAGTAGAAAGGTCACCAGATAGAACGGCATGCCGAAGTTCCAGCGACCGTGCCAGGCAGCGTCTTCCGGCCTGCCGAAGCGGGCGTAATCGAAGGTGAACATCATCAGTACCCAGACCCCCATGTAGGCACTGAAGCAGTTCCACCAGCCCCCTGCCGGCGGCTGCGCCGGGCCGAAGTCCAGCCACTGGGGCTGGTAACCATACTTGCCGATGGACAAGGCCACCGCTGCCAGCAGGCCGAACAGGTAGAACGGCAGCAGCACGCCGTTGAAGCGATCCAGCCAGTGCTGTACGCCGCCGAAGATCAGCGGGACGCTGTACACCACCACCAGCAGCGCTGCCAGCGAGTAGGAAACCCCGGGATACAGGTGATTGAGCGCCACCGCGATCACCGAGCCTTCGAATATGGCGTAGTAGATGGCGGTGGAGAAGAAGATCAAGGTCGCCAGCGAGGCGCCCAGCGAACCGAACAGCACGCGTGAGAACAAGGCCACGGAGAGTCCGGTACGCATGGCATAGCGGCTGATCACCGCGTTGATCAGTCCGTAGCAGAGCACCGACAGCACCATGCCGAAGATGGCGTTGCGAGCGCCGTAGGCCAGCGCCAGCGAGGCGCCAACGACGATGTAGAACATGGCGCTGCATACGGCCCACCAGGCCATGCTCAGGGAAAGCCGGCCCATTCGGGCATGGCTGGGAAGATGGGGAACGGAAGAGTCGACCTCGGGATGTTGCGACAGACTTGCCATCTTGGTTGCTCCGCAAGATTGGGTTCTGTACGAAAAGTCGCCGAGCGACGGTCAGGCGAAGCGCTTTTCAACGAAGCATCACCGAGCGCAGGCATTTTTCGTACAGAATTTAGGGGTGGCGAGCGGCAGCAGGACGCCCTGGCGGCGCCCTCAGGGGAACCACCCGGTGTCGTACCGCCGCGGCGTTTTATTGGCTAGGCAAGAAAGAAGCGATGGAGTTTTTCGAGTTGTTGGTTGTATCGACGGCGCGCCGCCAGGGCCTCCTCCAGGGTGATGGCGACGAAGCGGGCCTTCTGGTTGGGTTGCATCTGGGCCATGAGATTGAGATCCGGACTGATCACCGTGCCGATGGTGGCGTAGCCGCCGCCGGACACCGCATCGCGGTGCAGGATGATCGGCTCCAGTCCGCCGGGTACCTGGATCGAGCCGATCGGGTAACAGGCGTCGACGATGTTCGACGGATCGGAGCCGGCGCCGAACGGCTGCTCGCGCGGCTCGAACACCAGTGGGGTGCCGCCTTTGAAGCGGTAGCCGGTGCGATCCGCCTCGGAACCGACGGTCCAGGTGTCGGCGAAGAAGCGCTCAGCGGCCTGCGCCGTCAGGCGGTGGTGATAAAGGCCAGGCAGCACCCGTAGACTGACCTCACCGCCGACGTCGATCTGCAGCGAACGCGGCAACACCAGTCCTTCCTGCCCACGAGTGTTCGGTTCGCCCAACGGCAGCTCATCGCCAGCCTGTAGGCGCCGCCCGTTGAATCCCCCGATGGCCCCCAGGCCATAGGTCGAGCGGCTGTCCAGCACTGGCGGCACGGCAATGCCGCCATCGATGGCGATATAGCCGCGGGCGCCCGCCTTGATGAAGTCGAAGCCCAGCACCTGCCCGGCACGCACCCGGAAGGCGGTGTCCAGCGGCATCTCGGCGCCATCCAGGCGCGGGGTCATGGCCGCGCCGCAGATGGCTACCAAGGCGTCGCGCTGGACTTCGAACTGCGGGCCGAGCAGCGTGCATTCGAGCACCGCCGCCATGGCCGGATTCCCCACCAGCAGGTTGGCGGCGCGCAACGCATACTGGTCGAGCGCCCCGGACGGCGGGATGCCCAGGTGGTAGTAACCCTCGCGGCCGCCATCCTGCACCGAGGTCGCAAGTCCGGGCTTGAGTACCTTAAGCGACATGGAGCACCTCCTGCAGGCGCTGCGTGCAGCCCTGGGGATCGTTGAGGAAAGCGTCGAGGTCGAACTCGACCGGACGAATACGCAGGTCGAAACTACCCGCCTCCACGGCGGCGCTCGCCTGGTCGTACTCGGCACGATCGATCGGCTTGAACTGGACGATGTCGCCGGCGCGGAAGAACACCATGGAAGCCTTCAGGTAGCCCAGGCGCTGCTGCGGGTCGTAGATCGGCGCCGGGGTGATGCCGAACATCTGGTAGCCGCCGGCGCCCCGTACCGAGTAGATACAACCGAAGCAGCCGCCGTGACCGAGGGTCAGTTTCGGCGTGTCGGTGCGCGGCCGCAGGTACTTGGGCACCTGCAACTGCCGCTCGCGCTCGACCATCTGGTACATGAACGGCAGGCCGGCGACGAAGCCGACCATGGAGACGAACCACGGCGTGCCGCTGTGCGCCTCGATGAACGCCTGGGTGTCTCGGTAGCCGTTGATCCGCGTCGCGTATTCCAGGTCGGTGGAGTCAGGGTCCTGATGGCGGTCACGGAAGCGCATCAGCGTCTCGTGGGTCCAGGGGTCGTTGTACAGCACCGGGATCTCGATGATCCGCGTCTGGATGCGCCGCTCGGTAGTGGCCAGCGCTTCCAGTTCGCGTACCTGGTCGAGCAGCGCCTGCGGAGCGATCAGGTCGGGATTGAAACGCACCTGGAACGAGGCATTGGCCAGGCAGACGTCCAGCACACCGGGAATCCGCTGCTGCTCGATAGCGCGGGTAACGGCCATGCCACGAAAGAACGCCGCCAGCGACATGGACTCGGCGACCTCGGCGAACAGGTGCTCGTCGCCGCCGAAGCTGTAACGGATCTGCTCATGCATCTCACACCTCCGCGGTAGCCGAACGCTCGGCCAGCCAGGTTTCCAAGGTACCGGTATCGAACCGCGCCGCCTGAACGCGCGCATCGGCCAGCAGCCAGCGGTGCAGCGACAGGGTGGTCGCCATGCCGGTCAGCTCGGTGTCCGCCAACGCTTGCCGGGCTCGGGCGAAGGCTTCCGCGCGATCCCGGCCATGGACGATGATCTTCGCCAACAGCGAGTCGTAGTACGGCGGCACGCGATAGCCGGGGTACAGGTGGCTGTCCACCCGCACGCCCTCGCCCTGCGGCCAACCCAGACTTTCCACAACGCCCGGACAGGGAAAGAAGTTGCGCGCCGGATCCTCGGCATTGATGCGCATCTCGAGTGCCGCACCCTGTAAACGGATATCGCCCTGGCACAGCGTCAGGGGCTCGCCACCCGCGATGCGCAGCATGGCCTGCACCAAGTCGATGCCGGTGATCATCTCGCTGACCGGGTGCTCGACCTGGATGCGGGTATTCATCTCGATGAAGAAGAATTCGCCGCTGTGCTCATCGAACAGGTATTCCAGGGTACCGGCGCCGCGATAGCCCAGGCGCTGCGCCAGGCGTACCGCACTCGCGCAGAGGGCTTCGCGCTGGCTTTCATTCAGCGCGGCCGAGGGCGCTTCCTCGAAGACCTTCTGCCGGCGCCGCTGCAGCGAACACTCGCGCTCGAACAGGTGCACGACACGCTCACCGTCACCAAGGACCTGCACTTCGATGTGTCGCGCCCGGTGGATGAAGCGCTCCAGATACACCGCACCGGAGCCGAACGCCGCCTGCGCCTCGCGCTGAGCAACCGGAAATTCGCGGCGCAGTTCATCGGCATCCTGGGCGATGCGGATACCACGCCCGCCGCCACCGGCAGACGCCTTGATCAACAACGGATAGCCGACCTCCTGCGCACAGCGCAATGCCGACTCGAGGTCCTCCAGCTCACCCGGCGAGCCCGGCACCACCGGCACACCGGCTTCCCTCGCGGTACGCCGCGCCTCGGCCTTGTCGCCCATGCGGCGGATGGTCTGCGCATCCGGACCGACGAAGATCAGTCCGGCATCGACCACCGCCTGGGCGAAAGCGGCGTTCTCGGAGAGGAAGCCATAGCCGGGGTGGATCGAGTCCGCACCGCTATCCCGCGCCGCCTGCAGCAAGGCCTCGGCATTGAGGTAGCTGCGGTCGGCACGGGCCGGACCGATGATCCGTACTTCGTCGGCCTGGCGCGCCGCCAGTGAATCGGCATCCGCTTCGCTGCAGGCCGCAACGGTGGGAATCCCCAGGGCTCGCGCCGCGCGGATGATGCGTACGGCGATCTCGCCACGATTGGCGATCAGCAGTTTCTTCAGCATGCTCAGGCCCTCAGGCGTCGACGCTGATGGTCGCGAGTGCCTGCCCCGGCTCGACCGGATCGCCGTCTTCCACCAAGAAGGCCTGCAGGGTACCGGCACGCTCGGCGAGCACTTCGGAGAACTGCTTCATCACCTCGATCAGTCCGATCACCCTGCCGGGTTCGACCCACTGGCCCACCTCCACATAGACCGGGGCGTCCGGCGCCGACTTGCGGTAGAAGGTGCCCGGCAAGGGCGACTGCACATTATGTTCGGCCACGGCTGTTCCTCATTATTCGAATGTGTGGATGGCAGATTCAAAAAAGGGGATCCCGGCGTGCGGGGGGCGCTCAGCGCGGCGCCTTGATGGTGATGCCCGCGTCCTGCAAGGCCGCTCGGATCGCCTGGACCAGCGCCAGTGCGCCGGGGGTGTCACTGTGGATACAGATCGAATCGAAGGCGATTTCGATGTCGTCGCCCTCGACCGTGTGCACGCATCCCTCCTGGCAGGCCCGCAGCACCTTGGCGGCCACCTCCTGAGGATCGAGCGCCTTGACTCGGCGGATGAAGACGATGGAGCCGCTGTTGTCGTAATCGCGATCGGCGTAGAACTCGCGTACCGTCGGCTGGCCCAACGCCTGGGCGACGCGCCAGGTGGCCGAACCGGGCATGCAGAACAGCAGGAGCTGCGGATCGACCCGCTGCAGCGTCTCGACGAATTCGCGGGCGGCCCGCTCGTCTCGCGCCAGGTGCATGTACAAGGCGCCGTGCGGCTTGATGTGCTGCAGCGCCGCGCCGTGCAGGCGCGCGAACTCACGCAGGGCGCCGAGCTGGTAGAGCATGTCGTTGATCAGCTCGGTGACGGGTGCGTCGAGGTACCGACGGCCGAAGCCGACCAGGTCACGGAAGCCGGGGTGGGCACCGATACCTACGCCGAGTTCGAGGGCCCGCTCGACGGTACGGCGCATGATGTTCGGATCACCGGCGTGGAAACCGGTGGCGATGTTGGCACTGCTGATCAGCGGCATGATCGCCTCATCCACGCCATCGCCGATGGTCCAGGGGCCGAAACCTTCACCCATGTCGGAATTGAGATCGACTGTCTTCATCACCGCGTGGCCTCTGTCTTCGAAGGTGCAAGGTCAGTGCAGTGACGTTAAGTCGCAGGGGTGGTATTGGGTAGATTTATTATCCGATAGAGTAGTTTCGGAAAAATCGATACCTACCCGAGCAGTCCTATGGCCTTCACTCTGCGTCAGGTGCGTTACTTCGTCGCCACCGCCGAACTCGGACAGATTTCCCAAGCGGCGGCGAACCTGCACATCTCGCAATCGGCGATCACCAGCGCGATCCAGGAACTGGAGCAACTGCTCGGCGCCGCCTTGTTCACGCGCACGGCCCAGGGCATGACGCTGACCGATAACGGTCGGCACTTCCTCAACCACGCCTATTCGATCCTGCGCAGCGTCGATGACGCGCTGAACAGCCCGTTGCCGGACACCCAGTTCAACGGCAGCCTGAACGTGGCCGCCAGTTACACCGTGATGGGCTACTTCCTGCCGCACCACCTGCAACGCCTGGCGCAGTGGTATCCGGACCTGCGCATGCACCTACACGAACGGGAACGGGTGGATATCGAGCAGGGGCTGCTCGGCGGCCGCTACGATATGGCCGTCGTGCTTACCGGCAACCTGACCGAGCCGCAAATCGCCGCGGAAACCCTTTTCAGCTCGACGCGCCGGCTCTGGCTGCCCGCGCGCCATCCCCTGGTCGAGCAACCCGCGGTGAACCTGGCCGATGTCGCCGCTCAGCCGTACATCATGCTCACGGTCGACGAAGCCGGTGAGTCCTCCATGCGTTACTGGCGCGCCAGTGGGCAGGAGCCGCGGGTGATCTTGCGCACCAGTTCAGTGGAAGCCGTTCGCAGCATGGTCGCCAATGGCTCCGGCGTCGCCATCCTATCCGACCTGGTCTACCGCCCCTGGTCGCTGGAGGGTAAACGCATCGAGACGCTGAGCCTGCTCGACCCGGTCCCCTCGATGAGCGTGGGCTTGGCCTGGCACCGGGAGCGTGAGCTGACGCCCGCCATGCAGGCCTTCCGCGAATATTTCCGCCAGTCCTTCCTGACCCCACAACTGACCAGTACGAGACGCTAGGGAAGGTCGAAGACGTCCAGCCGGGCCAAGAGCGACAGCCAAGCCGGCTCCAGGCTACCGATGGCCGAGCACGCGCGGCACTGGCACAGTGCAAGGCCAGCCCTGTCACGGAGATCGTCATCATGCTGATCGACCACCTGGATCACCTGGTCCTGACCACCGTGGACCTCACCGCCTGCGAAGACTTCTACACCCGGGTGCTGGGCATGCGCCTGGAGGCGTTCGGTGCCGGGCGCAAGGCGCTGAGATACGGCAACCAGAAGATCAACCTGCACGAGCGCGGCCGGGAATTCGAGCCCAAGGCACACCTGCCAGTGCCAGGCGCGCTCGATCTCTGCTTCATCGCCTCCCAGCCGCTAGAGGCGGTGATCGCCCATTTGCAGCGCGAAGGCTGGCCGATCCTGGAAGGCCCGGTGGACCGTACCGGTGCCACGGGGCCGATCCGCTCGGTCTATGTACGCGATCCGGATCTCAACCTGATCGAGATCGCCGAATACCAGGCCTAGCGCGGCCGACCGAACACCTGGGTCCAGTAGAGACTATGGGTGCTGCGCGGATTGAGCGCGTAGGCCGCGCCCATCTCGGTGAACTCGGGATTCATCAGGTTGGCGCAGTGTCCCGGACTGGCCAGCCAGCCCTGCATGGCCTGGGCCACCGAGCCGGCACCGGCGGCGATGTTCTCGCCGATGCGGGTCCAGCCATAGCCCTGCTTGGCCACGCGCTCGGCCACGGTGCCGCCACCGGGCGCCGTGTGGGAGAAGAAGTCATGGCTGGCCATGTCCTGGCTATGGGCCAGGGCGGCCTTGGCCAGCGCCGGATTCCAGCGCAGCGGCGTGGTCGCCGCGAAACGCCGGGTACCACAGGTGCGTGCCTGAGCGCGGGCGCGATTGACCTCGGCCAGCACCGCCTGGCCAGCGACCTGCCAATCCCCCAAGCCCGCACTCACCACCGGGCGCGCCAGCACCAGTTGCCAGCGCGGCCCCTGTTGGCTCACGCCGATCTGGGCAAAGTCGCCGCTGGCCAGCGGACGGCAATACTGCTGACGCAAGCCGGCCATGGCCGCCTGGGCGGTGGGGGCGCCGGCCAGCAGGATCACCTGCACGGCGGCGGCCTGGTAGCCCGCGGCGCGCAGGTCGCTCTGCAAGCGGTCGCGACCCGTCAGGCGCACCGCGGCCAGGCGGCTATCGGCAGCCAATGGCGCGGCAGCGCGTGCCCCGGCACAGCCCTGGGGGGCGGCGCGGTAGGCGTTGATCAGGCCGAGCAGTTGGGTTTCCTCGGGTGTCGCCGCCAGGGCGACATTGGCCAGCAGGCCAGCGGTGAGCGACAGGGAGACAGCGAGAAGACGAGACATGCGCGAACCGATCCGGAAACAGGGAAGCGCTATGTACCCGGCCTGGGCGCAGGGTGCAAGCCAGCCGCTGCGCCAGCCGAGGAACGGACGGCAGTTTGCTTGCCAGGGCGATTGGGGTAGGCTCGCCGGTCAATTCAACAGGAGTCATCCCATGGCCAAAGCCTCTGCCCGCCACATCCTGGTTTCCAGCGAAGCCAAGTGCAACGAACTCAAAGCCGCCATCGAAGGGGGCGCCGATTTCGCCCAGGTGGCCAAGGACAACTCCAGCTGCCCCTCCAGCCGCCAAGGCGGTGACCTGGGCACCTTCCGCCCGGGCCAGATGGTCAAGGAATTCGACACCGTGGTGTTCAGCGCTCCGCTGCACCAGGTCCAGGGTCCGGTGAAGACCCAGTTCGGTTATCACCTGGTGGAAGTCACCAGCCGCGAGGATTGATCCCGCGGGCGCTCCCGCCCTGCGCGGGAGCGTCGTTCCCTCTCCCTCCGCGTTCCCGGCTATCCTGCAGATTCCCCTGCCCCTTGCGAGGATAGCGCCTTGTCCACTCCCCTCTCCTGCCACGGCCAGTGCCTGTGCGGCGCCGTCCAGCTCGATTGCCGCCCCGACAGCACCGAGGTATCGGCCTGCCACTGCCAGACCTGCCGCCGCTGGGGCGGAGGCCCGCTGCTGGTCGCGGAATGCGCGCAGCAGCCCCTCATTGGCGGCGGTGACGCCCTGGCCATCCACGCCTCGTCCGACTGGGCGGAGCGTGGCTTCTGCCGCCACTGCGGCACCCATCTGTTCTACCGACTCAAGGCCAAACCCTACTACGCCATCCCCGTCGGCCTGCTCGGCGATGGCCCGGATTGGACCCTGACCAGCGAAGTCTTCATCGACGAGAAACCCGCCTGGTACTGCTTCAGCAACCAGACCCGCCAGTTGACCGGTGCGCAGCTGTTCGCCGAACAGGACCCGTCCGACCCGACCTAGCGCCGTGCTGCTGCGCCCTCGCTCGCCGTAGCGGACGGATCACCCCACATGAGTGACTACCAAGCCGGGGTGTCGCTACCGTTCGTCGGTACTGACTGGCGAGTCCTCCCTCCGCTCCCTCCCCTGGGCAGCGGCCAAGGCCGGATACCAAAGTCCGCTCAACCCCCTCTGCTATGACCGCAGGGTCACGGCCTAGGCCTTGGCTTACGGCCCTGTTTCGCCCCGAGCCGCGACCCGTTGGTCACCAATAGACGCCTGAAACCCACTGCACACCTGCTCTACGACTTTTGTAGTGACTATACGAAAGCACTACAAAACCTAGTTGACGACGCCCTGATCTCCTGCAAATCTCTAAGTGCACCGGACGCGAACCCCCTATCCATGCGGGTCGCGCCTGGGCTCCGGGTGACCCTCGGGCCGTCTTGCGTAGTGATGCTCAAGAGGCACTACAAGAGAAGACGACTGGAACGCCACGCTGCTCGAGGCAGCGTCGCCAGAGGTGACGTCCGGATCCATGCAGGCACGCACGGCGACATGACTCGACAGCTGGGCCCACCTCTCGCCTTCGCGACTGGCAGCCAGATGGCAACCGCCATCCCCCTGCCAGGCGTTGGGAAAAGACTGGTACCCAAGCAACCCTCATCAGGAAGGATCGACTCATGTCCGCTTACGAGAACGACGTTCAGGCCATCGCCGCCCTCAAGAACAGCACCGGCAATCACTGGAGCGCCATCAATCCGGAATACGCCGCCCGGATGCGCTTGCAGAATCGCTTCAAGACCGGTCTCGACATCGCCCGCCACTGCGCGGCCATCATGCGCCGGGACATGGCCGCCTACGACGCCGACAGCAGCGCCTACACCCAGTCCCTGGGCTGCTGGCACGGCTTCATCGGCCAGCAGAAGCTGATCGCCATCAAGAAGCACCTGGGCAGCACCCAAGGCCGCTACCTCTATCTGTCCGGCTGGATGATCGCCGCGCTGCGCTCGGAATTCGGCCCGCTGCCCGATCAGTCCATGCACGAGAAGACCAGCGTGCCGGCGCTGATCGAAGAGCTCTACACCTTCCTGCGCCAGGCCGATGCCCGCGAACTGGGCATGCTGTTCCGCGAGCTGGACGCCGCCCGCGCCGCCGACGAGAACGCCAAGGCCGCCGCCATCCAGGCCAAGATCGATAACCACGAAACCCACGTGGTGCCGATCATCGCCGACATCGACGCCGGTTTCGGCAACGCCGAAGCCACCTACCTCTTGGCCAAGAAGATGATCGAAGCCGGGGCCTGCTGCATCCAGCTGGAAAACCAGGTCTCCGACGAGAAGCAGTGCGGCCACCAGGACGGCAAGGTCACGGTGCCCCACGAGGACTTCCTGGCCAAGATCAACGCCGTGCGCTACGCCTTCCTCGAGTTGGGCGTGGACGAGGGCGTCATCGTCGCCCGTACCGACTCCCTGGGCGCCGGCCTGACCAAGCAGATCGCCGTGAGCAAGCAGCCGGGCGACCTGGGCGACCAGTACAACGGCTTCCTCGACTGCGACGAGGTGGACGCCAGCCAGCTGGGCAACGGCGATGTCCTCATCAGCCGCGGCGGCAAGCTGCTGCGGCCCAAGCGCCTGGCCAGCGGCCTGTTCCAGTTCCGTGCCGGCAGCGGCGTGGACCGGGTGGTGCTGGACTGCATCACCTCGCTGCAGAACGGCGCCGACCTGCTGTGGATCGAGACCGAGAAGCCCCACGTAGGCCAGATCAAGGCCATGGTCGACCGCATCCGCGAGGTCGTGCCCAACGCCAAGCTGGTCTACAACAACAGCCCGTCGTTCAACTGGACGCTGAGCTTCCGCCAGCAGGTGTTCGACGCCCTGCAGGCCGAGGGCAAGGACGTCTCCGCCTACGACCGCGCCAAGCTGATGAGCGTGGACTACGACGACACCGAACTGGGTCGCCTGGCCGACGCGCGCATCCAGAGCTTCCAGCGCGACGCGGCGCGGGAGGCAGGCATCTTCCACCACCTGATCACCCTGCCCACCTACCACACCGCGGCCCTGTCCACCGACAACCTGGCCAAGGGCTACTTCGCCGAGGAAGGCATGCTGGCCTACGTCAAGGGCGTGCAGCGCCAGGAGATCCGCCAGGGCATCGCCTGCGTCAAGCACCAGAACATGGCCGGCTCGGACATGGGCGACGACCACAAGGAATACTTTGCCGGGGAAGCCGCGCTCAAGGCGGCGGGCAAGGACAACACCATGAACCAGTTCCATTGATCACGGCCACTGCGGAGGACACGCTCATGAACCTGAACGACAACCCCAGCCTGGACGATCTCAAGCAACTGTTCGCCCGGCTCAAGGACAAGAACCACAACCACATCCTCTGGGTCTGCGAGAGCGGCGCGGTGCACGTCGACCGCCTGCCCGGCGGCGAGACGCCCGAGCAGTTCGAAGAGCGCCATCCCAGCCTGCGCATCCGCTTCAAGACCTACAACAAGGGCGGCGGCTACGTTGGCAAGTCGGCGGCGGCGGACGACAACTTCATCCGAAGCGTCCACGCTGCCCTGCAGGAACACTGGCGCCTGGCCGGTCGGCAGCAACAGCCGGCCTATGTGGATCGTTACTACTAAGCCATGAAAAAGGGCGCGATGGGTGCTTAGTCACCCATCGCGCCCTGCCCCAACCTTCGAGGCGACTCGCCTGATCCTGGATGGCCCTCTTGGATCGAGCGAGTCGCCTCTTCTGTTTACAACACGAATAGATCCACGAAGCGGTGCACCGGCGTCGCTTCCAGTCCTGCCTGATCCTTGCACAGCTCGAAGATCTGAGCGCAGCGACCGGCCGGGAAGCGCGTGGCCAGGTTGTTCTGGAATTTGCGCTCCAAGAGCGGAATGCCCTCTTCGCGACGCCGGCGATGGCCGATGGGGTATTCCACGGCGATCTTCTCGGTGCTGCTGCCGTCGGTGAAGAACACCTGCAGGGCGTTGGCGATGGATCTCTTGTCGGCTTCCAGGTACTCGCGGCTGTAGCGCTCGTCCTCGACGATCACCATCTTCTCGCGCAGCTGGTCGATGCGCGGATGGGCCTGGTGGAAGGCGTCCTCGTAGTGCTCGGCGACCAGATCACCGAACAGCAGCGGCACGGCGATCATGTATTGCAGGCAGTGGTCGCGGTCGGCGGCATTGGCCATGGGACCCTGCTTGGAGATGATGCGGATGGCCGATTCGTGGGTGGTCACCACGATCTTCTCGATCTGATCGACGCGATCACGCACCTGGGGATGCAGGAGCACCGCGGCCTCGGCGGCGGTCTGGGCATGGAATTCCGCCGGGAAGCTGATCTTGAACAACACGTTTTCCATCACGTAGCTGCCGAAGCCCTGGGGAAAGCGGAATTGGCGCTGGTCGGCCGGCTTGGTGGCCAGGTCCTTGTTGGTATGGCTGAACAGCACGTCATAGAAGCCCCACTGAGGCGCGCTGAGCACCCCGGGAATGCCCATCTCGCCACGCAGGGCGATGTCGGCCAGGCGCACGCCGCGGCTGGAGGCGTCACCCGCGGCCCAGGACTTGCGGCTGCCGGCGTTGGGCGCATGGCGATAGGTGCGCAGCGCCTGGCCATCGACGAAGGCGTGGGACAGGGCCGCCAGCAGTTGCTCGCGGTTGGCGCCCATCAGCTTGGCGCTGACCGCGGTGGAGGCCAGCTTGACCAGGAAAACATGGTCCAGGCCAACGCGATTGAAGGAGTTCTCTAGTGCGAACACCCCCTGGATCTCATGGGCCATGACCATGGCTTCCAGCACCTCACGCATGGTCAGGGGCGCCTCGCCCTGAGCCACGCGGCGCTGGGAGAGGTGGTCGGCCACCGCCAGGATGGCGCCGAGGTTGTCGGAGGGATGCCCCCACTCGGCGGCCAGCCAGGTGTCGTTGTAGTCCAGCCAGCGAATGATGCAGCCGATGTCCCAGGCCGCCTTGACCGGGTCCAGGCGATAGCTGGTACCCGGCACCCGCGCGCCCTGGGGTACCACGGTACCCTCCACCTGGGGGCCGAGCAGCTTGGTGCACTCGGGGAAGCGCAGGGACAGCAGGCCGCAGCCGAGGGTGTCCATCAGGCAATTGCGGGCGGTGTCCAGGGCCTCGCGAGAGGTGACCTGGTAGGTCAGCACGTAGTCGGCCAGGTCCTGGATGACCTGGTCGTAATCGGGTCGGTTGTTGAGATCGACGTTGGCGCTCATGAGATTTCCTTTATATCGTGGCCGTGGCGGTCCGCCGATGCGGCCGCTCCTACGGGGGTTGGCTGCCGAGGCCGCTCCCGTAGGAGCGGCCCATGGCCGCGATCAAACATTCACCGATTGGCGATGGGCGTGAACGGCCGCTGCTCCACACCGATGTAATCCGCGCTGGGGCGGATGATGCGGTTGTCGGCGCGCTGCTCGAAGACGTGGGCGCACCAGCCGGCTGTACGCGAGCAGACGAAGATCGGCGTGAACAGCGGCGTCGGGATGCCGAGGAAGTGGTAGGCCGAGGCGTGGTAGAAGTCGGCGTTGGGAAACAGCCCCTTCTCTTCCTTCATGGTGCGGTCGATGGCTTCCGAAACCGGGAACAGCACCCGGTCGCCCACTTCCGCCGCCAATTGCCGGGCGTAGTCCTTGATCACCTCGTTGCGCGGATCGCTGTCGCGGTAGATGGCGTGGCCGAAGCCCATCACCTTTTCCTTGCGTTCGAGCATCTGCTTGAGACCCGCGACCGCGTCCTCCGGCGAGGCGAAGCGCTCGATCAGCGCCATGGCCGCCTCGTTGGCACCGCCATGCAGCGGCCCGCGCAGGGAGCCGATGGCACCGGTGACGCAGGAATAGAGGTCGGACAGCGTCGAGGCGCAGACCCGGGCGGTAAAGGTGGAGGCGTTGAATTCGTGCTCGGCATAGAGGATCAGCGAAACGTTCATCACCCGGGCGTGCAACTCGCTGGGCGCCTTACCGTGCAGCAGGGTTAGGAAGTGGCTGGCGATGTCTGGGGCGTCGCTGCTGCAGTCGATGCGGGTGCCGCTCTGGCTGAAGTGATGCCAATAGAGCAGGATCGCCGGAAAGGCACCGAGCAGGCGGTCGGCCACCAGCTGCTGGTCGGCGAAGCTGCGCTCCGGCTCCAGGGTGCCCAGCAGCGAGGCGCCGGTGCGCATCACATCCATGGGATGGGCGCTGGCGGGAATGCGCTCCAGGCCTTCCTTGAGTGGCTGCGGCAGGTCGCGCAGCGCGGCCAGGCGCTGGCGGTAGGCGTCCAGTTGCGCCTGGGTCGGCAGCTCGCCATGGAGCAACAGGTGGGCGACTTCCTCGAAGTCGGCCTCAGCGGCCAGTTCGCGGATGTCGTAGCCCCGGTAGGTGAGGCCGGCGCCGGTCTTGCCGACGGTGCATAGCGCGGTCCGGCCGGCGACCTGGCCACGCAGGCCGGCGCCGCCAAGGGTTTTGCTGTCTGCCATCGTCTCGCTCCTCTTGGAGTTGTTATGCGAAAAAGCGGGCGTTCAGGGTGGAGCCTCAGTGCTTGTGTTGCTGGAACAGGCGATCCAGCTGATCTTCGTACCTGTGATAGTCGATGCGGTCGTAGAGCTCGGCGCGGGTCTGCATGGTGTCGACCACCGCCTGCTGGCTGCCATCGCGGCGGATCGCCGTGTAGACGTGCTCGGCGGCGCGGTTGGCGGCGCGGAAGGCCGACAGCGGATAGAGCACCAGGCTGACCTCGGCCCCGGCCAGCTCCTCGGTGGTGAACAGCGGCGTGGCGCCGAATTCAGTGATGTTGGCCAGGATCGGCACCTTCACCGCCTGGGCGAACTGGCGGTACATGGGCAACTCGGTCATGGCCTCGGGAAAGATCATGTCGGCGCCGGCCTCGACGCAGGCGCAGGCGCGGTCGATGGCGGCCTGCAGGCCCTCCACCGCCAGGGCGTCGGTGCGGGCCATGATGACGAAGTCGGGATCGGTACGGGCGTCCACCGCGGCCTTGATGCGGTCGACCATCTCCTGCTGGCTGACGATCTCCTTGCCCGGCCGATGACCACAGCGCTTGGCACCCACCTGATCCTCGATATGCATGGCCGCCGCGCCGGCCTTGATCAGCGACCGGACGGTGCGGGCCACGTTGAAGGCCGAGGCGCCGAAGCCGGTGTCGACGTCCACCAGCAGCGGCAGGTCGCAGACGTCGGTGATGCGGCGCACGTCGATCAAGACGTCTTCCAGGCCGCTGATGCCCAGGTCCGGCAGCCCCAGGGAACCGGCCGCGACGCCGCCGCCGGACAGGTAGATGGCCTGGAAGCCGGCACGCTTGGCCAGCAGCGCATGATTGGCGTTGAGGGTGCCGACCACCTGCAGCGGGCGTTCGGCGGCGACGGCGGCGCGGAATTTCTGGCCGGGACTGACGGCAGGCATGGCGTTACCTCGACTGAGCTTGGACTAGGGGATGGTGCTGCAGATTGCGCTTGGACGCGGCGATGTGGCGGCGCATCAGCAGTTCGGCCAGTTCGCCGTCGCCCTCGGCCAGGGCATCGAGGATGCGATGGTGCTCGGCGAAAGCCTGGCGCGGCCGGTTGGGGGTGGCGGAGACCTTGAGCCGGTACATGCGCACCAGGTGATAGAGCTCGCCGCACAGCAGCCGCACCAGCATGCCGTTGCCGCTGGCCTGGATGATGCGGTAGTGGAAGTCGTGGTCGCCTTCCTGCAGGTAATAGCCGGTGCCGGCCTGGAACGCCGGGTCGCGCTCGTGGGTATCCAGCAACTGACGCAGTTCGTCGATGCCCTGGGGCGTGAGGCGCTCCGCCGCCAGGCGGCAGGCCATGCCTTCGAGGGATTCGCGGATCTCGTAGAGTTCGACCAGTTCGGCCAGGCTCAGGGCGGCGACCCGGGCGCCGGCATGGGGCACCCGCACCACCAGCCGTTGGCCTTCCAGGCGATGGATGGCTTCGCGCAGCGGACCGCGGCTGATGCCATAGGTACGGGCCAGCTCGGGCTCGGAAATCTTGCTGCCCGGCGCCACGTCGCCGCGGACGATGGCCTCGCGAATGCGCCGGAAGACCTGCTCGGAGAGGGTCCCGCTGTCGGTCTCGGGCGCTTCGGCCTGGAGGGGGCTATCGATCATTGTCGACACCTTTTGTGTTTATGGGCTGAATAACTACGCCTGAACGCCTTTCCCGTCAATCTTTGTCGACAATCCAGCTGTGACAGTCTGTATCTCCCCTCCCCCTGAGCGGGTTCGCTACACTAGCGCGCCATCTACCCAGCCGACCTCGCCATGCCCTTCTGCCACCTGCATCCGCTGCCCTACCACGCCGAGCCCACGGCGCGTTTCGCCCTGCTGCAGGGCGAGCCCGGCGCGGTGCTGCTGGATTCCGGGCGGCCGGTGGCCGAGCGCGGTCGTTACGACCTCATGGCGGCCTGGCCGCTGGCGGTGCTGCAACCGGCAGCCGACGAAGATGGCCGCGCCTTCTTCGCCCGGGCGCGTGCCGCCTTGGGCACACTAGGCCGAGCGGAATTGCCGGACCAAGTGGAGCTCCCCTTCGCCGGTGGCCTGCTGGGCTATCTCGGCTATGACTTCGGCCGGCGCCTGGAACGGCTGCAGGAGGGTGCCCGCGCCGATCTGCAACTGCCCGATGCCCGCCTGGGGCTCTATGCCTGGGCGCTCACCACCGATCACCAGGCGCGGACCAGCCAACTGGTCTGCCATCCGGCACTGGACGCAGGCGAACGGCAGCGGCTGATCGCCCTGTTCGAAGCCGAGGCAACGCCCGAGACCTCGGACTTCAGCCTCACCGCGCCCTTCGCCGCCGACATCGACCGCGATACCTATCGCCAGCGCATCGAGGCCATCCAGGCCTATATCGCCGCGGGCGATTGCTACCAGGTCAACTTCGCCCAGCGCTTTCGCGCCCCCTTCCAGGGTTCGCCCTGGGCCGCCTACCTCGCCCTGCGCGCGGCCTGCCCGACGCCCTTCTCCGGCTACCTGGCACTGGACAGGGGCGCCCTGCTCAGCCATTCGCCCGAGCGCTTTTTGCGGGTGAGCCGCGGCCAGGTGGAAACCCGGCCAATCAAGGGCACCCGGCCACGCCGCGCCGATCTCGCCGCCGATGCCGCCGAGGCCGAGGCCCTGCTGGCCAGCCCCAAGGATCGCGCCGAGAATCTGATGATCGTCGACCTGCTGCGCAACGACCTGGGGCGCAGTTGCCGCATCGGCTCGGTACGGGTGCCCGAGTTGTTCGCCCTGGAGAGCTATCCCAACGTCCACCACCTGGTCAGCGCCGTCACCGGTGAACTGGCCGCCGGGTTGGACGCCCTGGACCTCTTGGCCGGCAGCTTTCCCGGCGGCTCCATCACCGGCGCACCGAAGATCCGTGCCATGCAGATCATCGACGAGCTGGAAGAGACCCGCCGCGGCCCCTACTGCGGTTCGCTGCTCTACCTGGACGTGCGCGGCGAGAGCGACAGCTCCATCCTGATCCGCAGCCTGCTCGCCGAAGACGGCGTGCTCAGCTGCTGGGGCGGCGGCGGCATCGTCATGGATTCCCACTGGGCCGACGAGTACGCCGAGTCCCTGGCCAAGGTGCGGGTGCTGCTGGAGACGCTGGAAGCCCACAGCTGATCGAGCTTTGTTACCATGACGTCATCTTCTCCCTGCCTGGAGCCCGCCATGTCTCTCGATCTCGCCCGCATCAACGCCGACCTCGGCCGCGACCCCGAAAAGCTCGTCGCCTGGGCCCTGGGGCTGGGTAAAAGCGCCATCGTCACCACCAACTTCCGTCCCTTCGAGGCGGTGATCCTGCACCTGGTCAGCCAGGTCAAGCCGGATATCCCGGTGGTCTGGATGGACAGTGGCTACAACACCCCCGCCACCTATCGCTGCGCCGACGAGATCGTGCGCAAGCTCAATCTCAACCTGGTGACCTACCTGCCCAAGCGCTCCCGCGCCCACCGCGAGGCCATCGACGGTCCGGTGCCGGGGCTGGACGATCCGCGTCACGCCGCCTTCACCGAAGAGGTCAAGCTCGAACCCTTCGCCCGCGCCCTGCGCGAGACCGCCCCGGAGGTCTGGTTCACTGCCCTGCGCGCCACCGACACCGCCGTGCGCGCCCAGATGGACCCGGTCAGCGTCAATCCGGATGGCCTGATCAAGGTCGCGCCGCTGCTGCACTGGACCTCCAAGGACCTCTACCAGTACCTGACCGCCCACGACCTGCCCAACGAATTCGACTACTTCGATCCCACCAAGGGCGACGAGAATCGCGAGTGCGGCCTGCACCTCGCCCACTGAGTCGACGTCTTTCGCGCGCTCGATTCGGGCGCGCCCTGCTCTGCTGAACCTCTGCCCATGAACGCTTCCAGCCCTACCCACTCCCGCAAGGGCGTCTTCGCCGTGGTGCTCGGCAACGCCGTGGAGTTCTTCGACTTCGGCGTCTATGCCACCTTCGCCGTGCTCATCGGCCAGGTGTTCTTTCCCTCGCAGAATGCCTTCGCCAGCCTGATGGCCAGCGTCGTTACCTTCGGTGTCGGCTTCGTCGTCCGGCCACTGGGCGCCCTCTTCATCGGTGCCTGGGCCGACCGCGTCGGCCGCAAGCCAGCCATGCTGTTGACCATGGTGCTGATGGCCCTGGGCACCGGTGGCATCGCCATACTGCCCGGCTACGAACAGATCGGCATCGCCGCGCCCATCCTGCTGGTGGTGACGCGCCTGCTGCAGGGCCTGGCCTGGGGCGGCGAAGCCGGTCCCGCCACCACCTACATCCTCGAAGCGGCGCCGCTGCACAAGCGCGGCACCTACGCCTGCTGGCAGGTGGTGGCCCAGGGCCTGGCGGCGGTGGCGGCCGGACTGATCGGCTACGGCCTGACCCTCTGGCTGACACCGGAGCAACTGCTGGCCTGGGGCTGGCGTCTGCCCTTCCTGCTCGGCCTTGTGATCCTGCCCATCGGTCTCTATATCCGTCGCGGCCTGGTGGATACCCACGTCGGTGAAACCCGGGGCACCGGCGCGGTACTGGGCGACGTGCTGGCGACCCAGCGCCGCCCCCTGGTACTGGGCCTGCTGATCCTCTCCGGCAGCACCATCACCCAGTATTTCCTCAACTACATGACCACCTTCGCCCTGGTCGAACTCAAGCTGCCGGCCGACATCGCCATGCTCGCCACCCTGGTAACGGGCGCGGCCATGGCGGTCTGCTCGATCGTCGGTGGCGTGCTCAGTGATCGCTATGGCCGGCGCATCGTGCTGATCCTGCCGCGCCTGCTGCTACTGGTGCTGCTCTATCCGGCCCTGGAACTGATCGTCCGGGCCCCCGGAGCCGGCGTCTTCTTGCTGACCCTGGCGGTGCTCTCCGGCCTGCACGGCATGAGCGGCGCCGCGCTGATCGTGCTGCTGGTGGAAAGCTTTCCGCAGCGCGTGCGGGCCACCGGCTTTTCGCTGGTCTATGCGGTGGGCGTGGCAGCCTTCGGCGGCACCGCCCAGATCGTGGTGACCTGGCTGCTCGGTGCCACCGGGGATCGCATGGCACCGGGTGCCTACCTGCTGATCGCCAATCTGGTGTGCCTCGGCGCCGCCTGGTTCGCCGCCGAGACCTGCCCGAATCGTCAGCCGGCGGAGCGCTCCACGGCGTAACCCTCTGCGCGGCGGTGCTTGCGCTCCAGGCGGGTGTAGACGATGCCGGTGAGCAGCAGGCCGAACACCAGCACCCCCGCCAGCAGATAGAGTCCGGAAGCCAGGGTACCGGTCGCTGCCTTGAGCGCGCCTATGCCATAGGGACCTAGATAGCCGCCGAGGTTGCCCACCGAATTGATCAGGGCGATGCCGGCGGCGGCACTGGCCCCGGCGAAGAACCGTCCCGGCAGGGTCCAGAACAACGCCGTGAGGGAAAACAGGCAGAAGGCAACCACCGACAGCGCCGCGAGTTGCAACACGGCGGTGTCGAACCAGGCGCTACCGGCCATGGCCAGGGCGCCCACTGTATAGAGCACCGCCAGGTGCCCGTAGCGATCACCCAGCCGATCCGAACTGCGCGGCACGATGAGCAGGCCGAGGATGCCGAAGGCATAGGGAATGGCCGAAACGAAGCCGGTGGTGAGGTCGCTGCCGCCGAATTGGTGGATCAGCGTTGGTAGCCACAGCCCCAGGCCATAGATGCTCAGGGTCACCGGCAGATAGTAGAGCGCCAGGAGCAGCACCCGACGATCCTTGAGTGCCTGCAGCGGGTTGCCATGGCGGGTCTGGTCGAACAGGTGCAGGTCCTTTTCCAGCTCCGTGGCGAGCCAGCGCTTCTCCTCCGCATTCAGCCAGGCCACCTGCTGCGGACCGTCCGGCAGTCGGGTCAGGGTCGGCCAGGCGAGCAGTACCGCCGGCGCACCGATGCAGAGGAACAGCCACTGCCAGCCGTGCAGGCCGAGCGCGCCATCCAGTTGCAGCAACAGGCCTGACAACGGCCCGGTCACCAGCATGGCGATGGGCTGGGAAAGGATGAACAGGCCCATGATCTTGCCGCGATGCCGTACCGGGAACCACTGGGTGAGGTAGTAGAGCACCCCCGGGAAGAAGCCGGCCTCGGCCACCCCCAGCAAGAAGCGCATGACATAGAAGCTGGTGGGCCCCTGGACGAAGGCCATGCCCATGGTGATGGCACCCCAGGTCACCAGGATGCGAGCGAACCAGCGCCGCGCGCCGAAACGCTCCAGCAGCAGGTTGCTGGGCACTTCGAAGAGGAAGTAGCCGATGAAGAACAGTCCGGCACCGAGGCCATAGGCGGCGTCGCCGATACCGACGTCGGCCCCCATGTGCAGCTTGGCGAACCCCACCGCGGAGCGGTCGATGTAGGCCACGAGATAGAGCAGAACGAGGAAGGGAATTAGCTTCCGGGTGATCCGGCGGATGAGGACGGAATCAGGATGCATGGCGGTCTCCGATTGTTGTTTTTGTGCCATTTGAGCGCGAAGCATAAAAAGGTTGACATATTATCATTGAAACGACAATTAGCTAAAAAATGCCATTTATCGGCAAAATTTATCTATTTGGTATTATAAAAATAAAGACACGAAGTAGGAAATCCTACATCTTGCTTTCCGCTAATCCCCATTCCAGAGCCGTCGGGCCGTCTTCTACAACGGTTATTGCGCTGACAGTGTTACAATGATGGCACGACGAATCGGATGCCTTTCGATGAATTACCAGACCCCGTTGCCGCGAAAAAGCCGACACGCCCGTATCGTCAATGAACTCGGAACTCAGATCGTCTCAGGTCATTTTCGACCCGAGCAGCGTCTGCCGCCCGAGGCTCAATTGTGCGAAGACTACGATGTCAGTCGTCCAGTACTCCGAGAAGCAACCCGGGTGCTGGTCGCCAAGGGGCTGGTCCGCTCCAAGCCCAAAGTCGGTACCGTAGTGCGGCCACGCCGTGAGTGGCACCTGTTCGATCCCGATGTACTGCATTGGCTGCTACAGAGCGACTCGCGGCACGGCTTCTACGAAACCTTGATCAAGGTGCGGAATATCATCGAGCCAGAGGTGGCGGCCATGGCTGCGGCCAATGCCCTACCCGAGGATATAGCCGCGATCGAAGATGCCTACATTCGCATGGAGCAGGCAGAGGGCATCGCCGGCATGGCCGAGCCGGACATGGAATTCCATCTGTCCATCGCCAATGCCACCCACAACGAGCTGCTGATCCACCTCTACAGCATCATGCTGCTGCCGGTACGCGAGTATCTCGAACGCTCCTCGGCACTGTTCAACGGAGACGGCCTGGCACTACTGGTGTCTCGCCACAAGGCGATCCTGACCGCCATTCAGCATCGTGATCCGCTCAGTGCCAGGCATGCCGCCATTGCCCAGTTGTCTGGCGTCGATGACCTGGTGACGGAGTCCTTTCGGACCGAGCCCTTGTCCACCGCCGATGTTTCATATGATCATTGAGAGAAGAACCCACTAGTGGTACGACCTCATGTCCAGCAGCTACCATGCCTCGACCGTAGAACAGCTCGGCCAACGCCTCGCCGCTGGCCAGTTTCCTCCCGGAAGTGCGCTCAAGGTAGAGGCGGATCTCTGCCAGGAGCTGGGCGTTAGCCGCACCATCCTGCGCGAGGCGATCAAGACCCTGGCGGCCAAGGGCATGCTGGAAGTCGGGCCCAAGGTCGGCACTCGCGTGCTGCCGCTCAGTCGTTGGAATCTGTTCGATACCCAGGTGGTGGGCTGGTTGGCCATCGGCGGCCTGCCCGCCCACTTCGTCAAGGACCTGCTCGACCTGCGCCATGCCATCGAACCGGCGGCGGTGCGCTGGGCTTGCGAAAGAGCCACGCCCGAGCAGGTCCAGGCGATCCAGGTCGCCTATCAGCACCTGGAAGCTTCGCTCAACGGCGGTGACTACAATACCGCCGACCAGCGCTTCCACGAATGCGTCCTGGCTGCCAGCCATAATCAGTTCATCGAGCAGATGGTGCCCGCCCTGGGCGCGCTGCTGGCCGCCTCCTTCACCCTGTCGTCGGCCGATCCCGACGAATTGCGCCGCACCCTCCCCCTGCACAAGACCCTCGCCGACGGGATCGCTTCCCGCGATGCCGCGCGTGCCGTCTGGGCCTGCATGATGCTGATCGACAGTGCCGCCGTGACCCTGGCGCGCTACACCGACTGACATCCCGCCCGACGCAACCTCCCCGTTCGTTCAGGTTCCTATGCCTGGATTTTCCTGCACCGCCACAACAAGAGAGGTGAACGATGGACTGGCAGCCGCTGCTTCCCCAGCGCTTCAAATTGGCCGAGGGTCCCTTCTGGGATCAACAGACCAAGGCGCTCTACTGGGTGGACATCGCCGGTTTCAAGGCCTGCCGCCTGCACGGCGAGCATTATCAGGAATGGCAACTGGATCGCCCCTGCTCGGCCTTCGTGCCCACGGTGCGCGGCGATGCCCTGGTGACCCTGCCGGACGGCGTCTTCCGCCTGGATCTCGACTCGCCCGAGGACCGGCCGCGCCTGGAACTCTTCTGCGTCGCCGATCCCGATCCGGGCAACCGCGGCAACGAAGCCCGTTGCGACGCCCGTGGTCGTCTCTGGCTGGGCACCATGCAGAACAACCTCGACGCTAAGGGAGGCGACGTCCCCATCGAGCGGCATTCGGGCGGCCTGTTCCGCATCGATCCGGACGGCAGCGTCACCCGCCACGCCAGCAACCTCGGCATCGCCAATACCCTGGTCTGGAGCGCAGCGGAAAACCACGTCATCAGCGCCGATACGCTGAAGGACACCCTCTATCGCTACCCCCTGGATGCAGCCGGCAATCTGGGCGAACCCATCGCCTGGGCCGGCCCCCACGAACGCGGCTCGCCGGACGGCTCGGCCATCGACAGCGAAGGCTGCGTGTGGAACGCGCGCTGGGACGGCAATTGCCTGCTGCGCTTTTCGCCGGAGGGCGAGTTGCTGGAGATCGTCGAGCTGCCGGTCCAGCGACCCACCAGTTGCGTCTTCGGCGGCGCGGATCTGCGCACCCTGTTCGTCACCAGCGCTGCGGCCGATGGCGCTCTCGACGGCGCCGTCCTGATGGCCACCGCCCCGGTTTCCGGCATGCCCTGTCACCGTTTCGCCGGTTGATTCATCCTACCTCGTCCGGGGCAACCAACAGCCTCCCAGCCCCGGGCGCTTTGTAACAGCGCCGTGACAAAGGCGACGAAAAACTTCGTCACCTTTTTCTTGCGCCCGCCCTCATCCAATCATACTATCAATGAGCAGTGACACCGCTCCTTCTCCAGAGCGCGTGCCTGTCGCCTCGCATTGCCTGGCCACACCAATAAAAACAAGGAGTTCCAGCTATGTTCCGTGTCCCGGGAGTTCGTTCCCTGCTGCGTGCCGCCCTCACTGCCGGCGCTGTCAGCCTGTCGCTATCCGCCTTCGCTGCCGATCCGGTCAAGATCGGTTTCCTGGTCAAGCAACCCGAGGAACCCTGGTTTCAGACCGAGTGGGCCTTCGCCGAAAAAGCCGCCAAGGACAAGGGCTTCACCCTGCTCAAGATCGCCGTGCCCGACGGCGAGAAGACCCTCGCCGCCATCGACAGCCTGGCCGCCAATGGCGCCAAGGGCTTCGTCATCTGCCCGCCCGACGTCTCCCTCGGCCCAGCCATCGTCGCCAAGGCCAAGCGCGACGGCCTCAAGGTGATGGCGGTGGATGATCGCTTCGTCGACGCCGACGGCAAGTTCATGGAAGACGTGCCCTACCTGGGCATGGCCGCCTTCGAGGTCGGCCAGCAGCAGGGCGCGGCCATGGCGGCGGAAGCCAAGAAGCGTGGCTGGAAATGGGATGACACCTATGCGGTGATCAACACCTACAACGAACTGGACACCGGCAAGAAACGCACCGATGGTTCGGTGGATGCCCTGGAGAAGGCCGGCCTGCCCGCCGACCACATCATCTACGCCCCGCAGAAGACCCTGGACGTGCCCGGTAGCATGGACGCCACCAACTCGGCGCTGGTCAAGCTGCCGTCCAATGCCAAGCACCTGATCATCGGTGGCATGAACGACAACACCGTGCTCGGCGGCGTGCGCGCCACCGAGAGCGCCGGCTTCCCGGCTAGCCAGGTGATCGGCATCGGCATCAACGGCACCGACGCCATCGACGAACTGAAGAAACCCGACAGCGGCTTCTTCGGCTCCATGCTGCCCAGCCCCCACGAAGAGGGCTACCAGACCGCCAGCATGATGTACGACTGGGTCACTACCGGTAAGGAACCGCCCAAGTACACCGCCATGGACAAGGTCACCCTCATCACCCGCGCCAACTTCAAGCAAGAGCTGGAGAAGATCGGCCTCTGGAAGTGATGACCCCGGCGGCGCCCACGCGGGCGCCGCTGCCCTCTTTAATTCTGGAGCCTTTTTACGATCTAGCGAGCTAGCGACAAACAAGGCGAAAAGACTTGAGGAAGCGCAGTTTACGAATAGTAAATGAGCATTCCGACGGGGCTGGCCCTCCAGAGTCTTTTCAACGCAGTTTGGCCGACGCGCAGCAGATCGTTAAAAGGTTGTGACAGGAGTGGCCCCATGGCAGCTTTGGAACAAACCGCCGCGCGCGGCGCCGACAGCCTCGGCTTCGTCGGCATCGGCAAGACCTTTCCCGGCGTCAAGGCGCTCGCCGACATCTCCTTCAACGTCCGCCCCGGCTCGGTGCATGCCCTCATGGGCGAGAACGGCGCCGGCAAGTCGACCCTGCTGAAGATCCTCAGCGGCTACCACGCCCCCAGCAGCGGCCATCTCATCATCGACGGCCAGGAGCTGGTGTTCAAGAGCACCGCCGAAGCCATCCGCGCCGGCGTCGCCGTGATCCAGCAGGAACTGCAGCTGGTGCCGGAGATGACCGTCGCCGAAAATCTCTTTCTCGGCCACCTGCCGGCGCGCTACGGCGTGGTCAATCGCGGTCACCTGCGCCGCCAGGCATTGGAGCTGCTCAAGGGCCTGGCCGACGAGATCGACCCCCATACCAAGGTCGGGCGCCTGTCGCTCGGCCAGCGCCAACTGGTGGAGATCGCCAAGGCCCTCTCCCGCGGCGCTCGCGTCATCGCCTTCGACGAACCCACCAGCTCCCTCTCCGCCCGTGAGACCGATCGGCTGATGACCATCATCGCCCGGCTGCGCGACGAAGGCCGGGTGGTGCTCTATGTGTCCCACCGCATGGAGGAAGTCTTCCGTATCTGCGACGCGGTGACGGTGTTCAAGGATGGCCGCCATGTGCGCACCATCGACCGCCTGACCGACATCACCCCCGAAGGGCTGATCAGCCTGATGGTGGGCCGTGACCTGGCCGACATCTATGACTATCGCCCGCGCGAGATCGGCGGCGGCTGCCTCAAGGTCGAGGGCCTGCTCGGCCCGGGCCTGCAGCAACCGGTGAGCTTCGAGGTCTGCCAGGGCGAGATCCTCGGCCTGTTCGGCCTGGTCGGCGCCGGCCGCACCGAGTTGCTGCGCCTGTTGGCCGGGCTGGACAAGCACAAGGCCGGCAGCCTGAGCCTCAAGGGCGCGCCGGTCAGCTTGAAATCCCCACGCGACGCCATCGCCGCCGGCATCCTGCTCTGCCCGGAAGACCGCAAGAAGGAAGGCATCGTGCCCCTGGCCAGCGTGGCCGAGAACATCAACATCAGCGCCCGCGCCCAGCATGCCAGCCTCGGCTGCCTGATCCAGGGCCGCTGGGAAAAGGCCAATGCCGAGAAGCAGATCCGCGCGCTCAACGTGAAGACGCCCCACGCCGGGCAACGGATCAAGAATCTCTCCGGCGGCAACCAGCAGAAGGCCATCCTCGGTCGCTGGCTGTCGATGCCCATGCAGGTCCTGCTGCTCGACGAGCCCACCCGCGGCATCGACGTCGGTGCCAAGTCGGAGATCTATTCGATCATCCACGACCTGGCCGCCCGTGGCATCGCCGTGGTGGTGGTCTCCAGCGACCTGATGGAAGTCATGGGCGTGGCCGATCGCATCCTGGTGATGAGCGAAGGCGCCCTGACCGGCGAGGTGGCCCGCGCCGATTTCAACGACGAGCGGCTGCTGCAGCTCGCCCTGCCCCGTACCCGTGCGTAAATAAAAAGAGTGCATTCATGGTCGAGCGAGCTAGAGACAAACAAGGCGAAAAGACCTGAGGAAGCGGAGTTTACAAAGTGTAAATGAGCATTCCGAAGGTCTTTTCAACGCAGTGTGGCCGACGCGCAGCCGATCATGAATGCGCTCGAGAAAACAATAAAGAGGTCCCGTCTATGTCCGCCCAACCCCACAGCCTGACCCCGCCGCGTCGCGGCTTCGACATGCGCCGCTTCCTCGACGACTGGGCCATGATGCTGGCCGCCGTCGCCCTGTTCCTGCTCTGCGCGCTGTTTGTGCAGAACTTCCTCTCGCCGCTGAACATCCGCGGCCTGGGGCTGGCGATCTCCACCGTCGGCATCGCCGCCTGCACCATGCTGTTCTGCCTGGCCTCCGGTCACTTCGACCTCTCGGTGGGTTCGGTCATCGCCTGTGCCGGCGTGGTAGCGGCGGTGGTGATGCGCGATTTCCACAGCGTCTTCCTCGGCGTGGCCGCCGCCCTGGCGCTGGGCCTGGTGGTGGGCCTGATCAACGGCCTGGTGATCGCCAAGCTCAAGATCAACGCCCTGATCACGACGCTTGCGACCATGCAGATCGTGCGCGGCCTGGGCTACATCTTCTCCAACGGCAAGGCCGTGGGCGTGTCCCAGGAGCAGTTCTTCGTGTTCGGCAATGGCCAGCTGTTCGGCCTGCCGGTGCCCATCGTCATCACCCTGCTGTGCATCCTGTTCTTCGGCTGGCTGCTCAACTACACCACCTTCGGCCGCAACACCATGGCCATCGGCGGCAACGAGGAAGCGGCGCTGCTGGCCGGCGTCCACGTCGACCGCACCAAGATCATCATCTTCGCCATGCACGGGGTGATCGGCGCCCTGGCCGGTGTGGTACTGGCCTCGCGCATGACTTCCGGCCAGCCGATGATCGGCCAGGGCTTCGAACTCACGGTGATCTCCGCCTGCGTGCTGGGCGGGGTTTCCCTGGCCGGCGGCATCGGCATGATCCGCCACGTGATCGCCGGCGTGCTGATCCTGGCGATCATCGAGAACGCCATGAATCTAAAGAACATCGACACCTTCTACCAGTACGTCATCCGCGGAACCATCCTGCTGCTGGCGGTGGTCATCGACCGCTTCAAGCAGCGCTAAACCCAGACTCTGCCCTCCCCCGCGGCGCCACGGGCGCCGTGCCGGGGACCGCTTTGCCCGTGAAATGCCCGAGGACAAAACAATGACCACGCCCAAACGCCCGCTGCGCTCCGCCCAATGGTTCGGCAGCAACGACAAGAACGGCTTCATGTACCGGAGCTGGATGAAGAACCAGGGCATCCCGGATCACGAGTTCCAGGGCAAGCCCGTCATCGGCATCTGCAACACCTGGTCCGAGCTGACCCCCTGCAACGCCCACTTCCGCAAGATCGCCGAGCACGTCAAGCGCGGCGTCTACGAAGCCGGCGGCTTCCCGGTGGAATTCCCGGTGTTCTCCAATGGCGAGTCCAACCTGAGACCCACCGCCATGCTGACCCGCAACCTGGCCAGCATGGACGTGGAAGAAGCCATCCGCGGCAACCCGGTGGACGCCGTGGTGCTGCTCACCGGCTGCGACAAGACTACCCCGGCGCTGCTGATGGGTGCCGCCAGCTGCGACGTGCCGGCCATCGTCGTCACCGGCGGCCCCATGCTCAACGGCAAGCACCATGGCCGCGACATCGGTGCCGGCACCATCGTCTGGCAGATGCACGAGGCCTATAAAGCCGGCGCCATCGACCTCAACGAATTCCTTTCCGCCGAAGCCGGGATGTCGCGCTCGGCCGGCACCTGCAACACCATGGGTACCGCCTCCACCATGGCCTGCATGGCCGAAGCCCTGGGCACCTCGCTGCCGCACAACGCCGCCATTCCGGCGGTGGATTCGCGCCGCTACGTGCTGGCACACCTCTCCGGCATGCGTATCGTCGAGATGGTGGAAGAAGACCTGCGGCTGTCGAAGATCCTCACCAAGGAGGCCTTCGAGAACGCCATCCGCGTCAACGCCGCCATCGGCGGGTCAACCAACGCGGTGATCCACCTCAAGGCCATCGCCGGCCGCATCGGCGTGGAGCTGGACCTGGACGACTGGACCCGTGTCGGTCGCGGCACCCCCACCATCGTCGACCTGCAACCGTCCGGGCGCTTCCTGATGGAGGAGTTCTACTATTCCGGCGGCCTGCCAGCGGTGATCCGTCGCCTGGGCGAAGCCAACCTGCTGCCCAATCCCGAAGCCCTGACCGCCAACGGCAAGAGCCTCTGGGCCAACTGCGCCGAGGCGCCCATCTACGGTCAGGACGAGGTCATCCGCGCACTGGACAACCCCCTGCGCGCCGACGGCGGCATCTGCGTGCTGCGCGGCAACCTGGCGCCCAAGGGCGCGGTGCTCAAGCCCTCCGCCGCGACCCCTGAACTGATGCAACACCGCGGCCGCGCCGTGGTGTTCGAGAACCTGGAAGACTACAAGGCGCGCATCGTCGACCCGGATCTGGATATCGACGAAACCTGCGTGATGGTGCTGAAGAACTGCGGACCCAAGGGTTATCCGGGCATGGCCGAGGTGGGCAACATGGGCCTGCCGCCCAAGCTGCTGGCCAAGGGCATCACCGACATGGTGCGCATCTCCGACGCCCGCATGAGCGGCACCGCCTACGGCACCGTGGTGCTGCACGTGGCGCCCGAAGCCTCGGCCGGCGGCCCGCTGGCAGTGGTGCGCGAAGGCGACATGATCGAGCTGGACTGCGCCTCCGGCCGCCTGCACCTGGACATCCCCGACGAGGAACTGGCCGCGCGCCTGGCCGATTGGCAACCGCCGGCGGAACAGCTGCTGGCCGGCGGCTATCGCCGCCTCTACGTCAACCACGTCCTCCAGGCCGACGAAGGCTGCGACTTCGACTTCCTGGTCGGCTGCCGTGGCGCGGAGGTACCCCGCCACTCGCATTGATCGGCTTCTACCCCCTCTCCCTCAGGGAGAGGGTTGGGGTGAGGGGGCTTTACCGCCCCTCCTCCGGTTCCCGGGTCGCCTGACCCACCCCTGCACAACAACAAACCGAAAAGGTGGTCGAGATGAAACGCACGTTAGCCCTCACTGGACTAGGACTGTCACTCATGATCAGCACCCTCACCGCCCAGGCGGCCGGCCTCACCAGTCAGCAGTCGAGCTTTGGCAAGCTGCCCGACGGCACGCCCATCGAGAAGTTCGTCCTGACCAACAGCCACGGCATGCAGGCCACCGTCATCACCTACGGTGGCGTGCTGCAGGCGCTCAAGGTGCCGGACCGCAAGGGCCACAGCGAAGACGTGGTGCTGGGCTTCGATGACGTCCAGGGCTATCTCGACAACCCCACGGTATTCTTCGGCGCCACCATCGGCCGCTTCGGCAACCGCATCGCCGATGGTCGCTTCAGCCTCGACGGCAAGAGCTACCAGATCCCGCAGAACGACAAGACCAACGCCCTGCACGGCGGCCCCCAGGGCTTCAACACCAAGGTGTGGAAGGCCGAGCCGGCCAAGGGTGACGGCTGGGTCGGCGTGACCCTGAGCTACGTCTCTCCCGATGGCGAGATGGGCTTTCCCGGCACCCTCACCACCCAGGTCACCTATCAGCTGGACGAACACAACCAACTGACCCTCAAGTACCGCGCCACCACCGACAAGCCGACGGTGCTCAACCTGACCAACCACAGCTACTTCAACCTGGCCGGCGCCGGCAGTGGCAACGTGCTCAAGCAGGTGGCGATGCTCAACGCCGACAAGTACACCCCGGTGACCGCCAAGCTGATCCCCACCGGCGAACTGCCCCCGGTAGCCGGCACCCCGCTGGACTTCCGCAAGCCGGTGGCCATCGGCAAGCACATCCATGACGACAACCAGCAGCTGAAATACGCCGAACCCAAGCAGGGTGGCTATGACTTCAACTGGGTACTCAACACCAATGGCGACCTGGAGAAGGCCGCCGCCGTGGTGACCGATCCGGCCTCGGGACGCACCCTCACCCTCTACACCACCGAGCCCGGTGTGCAGTTCTACACGGGCAACTTCTTGGAAGGAAATATCAAGGGCAAGGGCGGTAAGACCTACGACCACTGGGGCGCTTTCACCCTGGAAACCCAGCATTACCCGGACGCGCCCAACCAGCCGAACTTCCCCACCACCCGCCTGGACCCCGGCCAGACCTACACCCAGACGACGATCTTCAAGTTCGCCGCCAAGTAAGGTTGTTTTTGGTGTAAGCAAGGCCGCCCTCAGGAGCGGCCTTTTCTTTGGTGATCCCCTCACCCCAGCCCTCTCCCGGAGGGAGAGGGGGCAAGAGCGGAGCGCCTCTCGCCTCCGCGCCCCGTAGCGTGGAAAACGGCGCAGCCTTTTCCACTTGCACTCGCCTTTGCCACTCAACATCCATCCAGGCCACCATCCCCTTCCACCGCCCAATAAAAAACCCGGCGTCTCGCGACGCCGGGTTTGTTACCACCTCAAAGCACTACGATCAGATCGCGGCCTTGGTGTTCTCGCCGTTCACCAGGCGCTGGATACCCAACGGGTTGGCGTTCTGCAGGGCTTCCGGCAGGAAGGCATCCGGGTAGTTCTGGTAGCACACCGGGCGCAGGAAGCGATCGATGGCCAGGGTGCCGACCGAGGTGCCACGGGCATCGGAGGTCGCAGGGTAAGGACCGCCATGGACCATGGCATCGCAGACTTCCACACCAGTCGGATAACCGTTAAGCAGCAGGCGCCCGGCTTTCTGCTCCAGCAGGCCGATGATGGCCTCGAAGCGTTGCAGATCGGCCGGCTCAGCCAGCAGCGTGGCGGTCAGCTGGCCATGCAGGCCTTGCAGCGCCTGGTGCAGCTCGGCTTCGTCGGCCACCTCGACCACCACGGTGGTCGGGCCGAAGACTTCTTCCTGCAACAGTTCGTCGCTTTCCAGCAGCAGGCTCACATCAGCCTTGAACAGCTGTGGACGCGCCTGGTTGCCTTCCTGGTTGGCGCCTGCCAGGTGCTGCACCCCGGAATGGGCCAGCAGCGCGGCGACGCCCTTTTCGTAGCTCTTCAGGGTGCCGGGGTTGAGCATGGTCTGGGGACCCTGCTCGTTCATGGCCCCGGCCAGGTGCTCGAGGAAGCTGCTGAACTCCGGCGAACGCACGCCGATGACCAGGCCCGGATTGGTGCAGAACTGACCACAGCCCAGCACCACGGACGCGGTGAGCTCGGTGGCGATGGTCTCACCACGCGCCTTGAGCGCCTCGGGTAGGACCACCACCGGGTTGATGCTGGACATCTCGGCGAATACCGGGATGGGCTGCGGACGGGCCGCGGCCATGTCGCACAGGGCGCGACCGCCACGCAGGGAACCGGTGAAGCCCACCGCCTGGATGGCCGGGTGCTTGACCAGCTGCTCGCCCACGCCACCGCCATAGATCATGTTGAACACGCCCTTGGGCATGCCAGTCTTCTCGGCGGCGCGAATCACCGCGTCGGCCACGTATTCGGCGGTGACCATGTGCCCACTGTGGGCCTTGAACACCACCGGACAACCAGCGGCCAGGGCCGCGGCGGTGTCGCCACCGGCGGTGGAGAAGGCCAGCGGGAAGTTGCTGGCGCCGAACACGGCCACCGGGCCCAGACCGATGCGGTACTGACGCAGGTCAGGGCGCGGCAGCGGCTTGCGGTCAGGCAGCGCGGTATCGATGCGCGCACCATGGAAGTCACCGCGGCGCAGCACCTTGGCGAACAGGCGCATCTGGCCGCTGGTACGGCCGCGCTCGCCCTGGATACGCCCGGCCGGCAACGCGGTTTCCTGGCAGACCAGTTGGACGAAATCATCGCCCAGGGCGTCCAGCTCATCGGCGATGGCCTCGAGGAAGGTGGCGCGTTTTTCGGCGCTCAGCTTGCGATACAGCGGCGCCGCCTGCTCGGCAGCACGAGCGGCGGCATCAACCTCGGCTGGCGAAGCCTGGAAGAATTCGTAGGGCAGCTTTTCGCCCGTGCTGGCGTCGATGCTGTAGACCCGCACCTCGCCTTCGCCACTGCGCGCGCCACCGATGTAGTTCTTACCTTGGATCTGCATTGTTCTCGACTCCTTATACCTAGGGGTTCATGCAAAAACCGCCCGTAGGAGGTCTTCGACAGGCCGCGGCGATCAATGTCCGATCACCGCGATCCGAGTGTTCGCTACCGACTCTAGCACTGGCTTAGTCAGCAGTCATCATACAACTATCAGAGCTGGCGGACCTGCCCGGGTTGGAAGGCCGCCGTGCCGGCCTTGACGCCATTGCTCAGGGGCTCACCGAATTCCGGCACCGCGATCTCGAAGCGATCGCCCGGCTCGACGCGGATACCGTCGGCGAAAGACAGCGTCGCCGTGCCGAAGAAATGCACATGGACATCGCCCGGCCTGAGGAACTGCGCATACTTGAAGTGGTGATACTCCAGATTCTCCAGGCTGTGGCACATGTTGTCTTCGCCGGAGAGGAATTCCTTCTCCCAGACCACCTGCTCACCGCGGCGGATACGGCTGGTACCTACCAGATGGCGCGGCAGTTCACCGGTACGCAAGGCCGGCCCGAAGCTGCAATAGCGCAGTTTGGAATGGGCCAGGTAGAGATAGTTCTTACGCTCCATCACGTGGTCGGAGAATTCGTTGCCCACCGCATAACCCAGGCGATAGGGCTTGCCGTCGTCACCGATCACGTAGAGACCGGTCAACTCCGGCTCTTCGCCGGCATCCTCGGCGAATTCCGGCAGCGGAATGTCGCCACCGGGGCGGACCAGGATGCCGCCATCGCCTTTGTAGAACCATTCCGGCTGGGCCCCGGCAGTACCGGCTACCGGACGACCGCCCTCCACGCCCCATTTGAACATGCGCATGGAGTCAGTCAGCTTGGCCTCTTCCTGGCTGTTCTGCTGGTGCATCTTGTCGCGGGTGGCGGCGCTGCCCAGGTGGGTCAGACCGGTCCCGGTGACCAGGCAGTGCGCCGGGTCTTCATGGTCCAGCGGCGGCAACAGGCGGCCACTGGACAGCAGCTCCGTATAGGCCGGCCCGGGTTCCAGGCCCAGGCTCTGCACCTGAGACTCCAACGAGATACCGGCGCGGATGGCGTCGAGCGCCAGGGCGCGAGTACTGGTCGCCCCCTTGACCTGTTGGACCTCGCCACGTTCGACCACTCCTACCCGGCGCTGGCCCTGTTGGTCTTCGAACTGAATCAGGTGCATGGCATTCTCCTTGTTAGTTATCGCCTGGACCGGACTTTACTCGGCGCTACGGGCGCTGCCTAATGAGAGCTCCCTATACCGCAATAACCAATGGTTATTCCCATGCTGCCATCCCTGGGCTCCATCGCCTCCCGCCTACGCCTGCGTCAGCTGCGCCTGCTGATCGCCCTCGACGAGGAAGGCTCGCTGCACAAGGCCGCCGAGCGCATCGCCATTTCGCAGCCCGGTGCCACCAAGGCGCTGCACGAGATCGAGAGCACCTTGGGCACCACGCTCTTCCTGCGCACCCACCAGGGCCTGCAACCCAACGACCTGGGCCGTTGCGTGATCCGCTATGCGCGGCTGATCGAAAGCGATCTCGCCCATCTGCGCGAAGAGATGCTCGGCATCCTCCAGGGCGAAGGCGGTCGCCTGGCGGTGGGGGTGATCATGGGCGCCGTGCCCCGGCTGATCGCCGCGGTGTCGCGCCTGGGTGCGGCGCAGCCCCAGTTGGGGATCGAGATCATCGAGGACACCAGCGTGCGCCTGCTCGACCTGCTCGACGCCGGTCGCATCGAACTGGCCATCTGCCGCAGCAGCGTCAGCCGCCGGCCGGATGCCTACCACTGCCTGGAGATACGCGAGGAGCGCCTGGAGATCGTTTGCCATCCGCAGCATCCCTTAGCCCAGGCACCGATGGTGACCCTGGCCGACCTGGTCGACAGCCGCTGGATCGTCTATCCGGCCAACCTGCCCATGCGCCTGACCCTGGAGCGGGAATTCCGCGCGGCAGAGTTGGAGTTTCCGCGCTATCCGGTGGAAACCTCCTCGACCTTCACCCTGCTCGGGCTGCTGCAGGAAGAGGCCAACCAGGTCGCCATGCTGCCCAGCGATATCGCCCAGTTCGGCGAGCGCCATGGTCTGCTCAGGCGCCTGCCAGTGGCGCAACGGACGCGCAACGAACCCTATTCGCTGCTGGTGCGCCAGGGCACGGGGCTATCGGCAGCGGCGCAGTTGTTGTTGGAGCAGTGGCGGATGGAAGGGTGACCAAGGCATCGCCATGGGCGCGATAAGCCGTAGGTTGGGCTGAGACGGCTCCATCGTCGAAGCCCAACAGCGCCAGCACCGAGACAAGATTCGTTGGGCTTCGCTGCGCTCAACCCAACCTACGGCAGCCAGCAGGAACGGCAGCATCGGCGGATCGCCATGGCCGCGATAGCGTCAGCCGAAGAACACCTCAATACGTCGGCAACGTCACCCCATGGAACAGCGTCTCCAGCTCCTGGCGTGACGGCGTCTGCATGGCTTCGGTGAGCACATCCCGGGTCAGGTGCGGCGCGAAGCGGCCGATGAAGTCGCACATGAAGCCGCGCAGGAAGGTGCCGCGGCGCAGGCCGATCTTGGTCACGCTGGCTTCGAACAGGTGGCTGGCGTCCAGGCAGACCAGGTCGGCATCGGCCTTGTGATCCACCGCCATGTCGGCCACGATCCCCACGCCTAGCCCCAGGCGTACATAGGTCTTGATCACGTCGGCATCCGCGGCGGTCAGTACCACGTTGGGCTCCAGTCCTTGGCGGGCAAAGGCCTCGTCGAGCTTGGAACGGCCGGTGAAGCCGAAGACGTAGGTCACCAGCGGTTGCTCCGCCAATTGCTCCAGGGTGAGATTCTCGACCTTCGCCAAGGGATGCCCCTGGGGCACGATGACGCAACGGTTCCAGCGATAGCAGGGCATCATCACCAGGTCGTTGAAGCGCTCCAGGCCTTCGGTGGCGATGGCGAAGTCGACGGTGCCATCGGCCGCCATCTCGGCGATCTGGGTCGGCGAGCCCTGGTGCATGTGCAGCGCCACGTCCGGATACTGCTTGATGAATTCGCTGATCACGTCCGGCAGGGCGTAACGCGCCTGGGTGTGGGTGGTGGCGATGGACAGGGTGCCCTTGCGCTCGTTGGAAAACTCCTGGGCGATCTGCTTGATGCTCTCGCACTTGCGCAGGATCTCGCCAGCGGTCTGGATGATCCGCTCACCCGCGGGCGTCACCCGCGTCAGGTGCTTGCCGCTGCGAGCGAAGACCTCGACGCCCAGCTCGTCCTCGAGCAGGCGGATCTGCTTGCTGATGCCAGGCTGCGAGGTATAGAGACTCTGGGCGGTGGCGGACACGTTCAGATCGTGGTGGGCGACTTCCCAGATGTACCGCAACTGTTGCAGCTTCATGCCTGCTCCTCGCTAGCCCGTGCGCAAGCATATAACAGTAATGCAGCCCTTCAGGTTTTTCTAGACCGAAATCGAATTAAGTCGCGGATAGGCATGGCCCACCGCTCAGCCCTGACGCAGCGGCACCAGATAGATCGGGATGGGCGCGGTCTCCAGCAGACGGCTGGCAGTGCGCCCCAGGGGTGAAGCCTGGGCATCGCCCTGGCTGCGGCTGCCGATCACCAGCAGGTCCGCCGCGAATTCCTCGGCCTGCTTGAGGATCACCGGCGGCGGATCGCCCTGCAGGACCCGTACCGCCCGCACCAGGCCCACGGTCGCCGGGGTTTCCAGCAATTCCTCGCGCAGGGATTCGAAGACCTGTTGCTCGATGGTCTCGAGCACCTGATCCAGTCCACCATTGCGCAGGCGGTCCAGGGATTCGCCATCGAGGTGCTGTTGCAACAGGGTGGAAGCCAGCAGACCGAGCGGCTCGACGACGTGGACGACATACAGCCGCGCCTGGTGGATGCGCGCCAGATTCAGGGCATGCTGGAAGACGTAGGATGAACACAGGCCCAGGTCAGTGGCGTAGAGCAAGGAACGGATCACAACTCCTCCTGGCCAGATCACCCGATCTGGCCGGTGTGCCGCGGGATAGCTCTTTCAGCGTAGCAGCGGATTGCCAGTTTCGCCGCGAGCCGCGTCCTAGGGCAGTTCCTCGGACTCGCGTTCCTGCGCATCCAGGATCGCCGCCGCCAGCGGTGCCTCCCGCAGCGGCGCGTGCACGGCGCCGAAGAACTCCCCATCGCGCACCAGGAACAGCGCGGGCAGGTGGAAGACGCCATAACGCTGTACCAGGCCGCCGCTGCGCTCGGCATCCACCCAGTACAGCCGGTCCACGGGTAGCAATGCCTTGGGCAGTACCTCACGGGCCAGGCGGCAGGTGCTGCAGCCGGCACTGGTGAAGATCAGCAGCGAACGTCCCGCCGCCGCTAGCAGCACGGCATCCGCCGTCCCATCGTCCAATTCCATCCGTCCCTCGTCTCGATCATCGGCAAAGAGCGCCATCCGGGTCGCCAATAGCGTCGCGGCCATTGTGAGCGGGCGGTACACGCGCTAAGGTGCCCCACCCTCTCCACCGTATTTTGCCTGCACGGGCTCCGACCTGTCGCAGTGCCGTGACCGACGAGTAGCACCATGGCCGCACAGCCCCGCCTTAATGACCTGAACATCGAAGCCAACGAGCCGCTCATCACGCCCGAGCAGCTCAAGCAGGAGATCCCGCTGAGCGATCTCGCCGCCGACACCGTCGCCAACGGCCGCCAGGTCATCCGCGACATCCTCGACGGCAAGGACCATCGCCTGTTCGTGGTGATCGGCCCCTGCTCCATCCATGACATCAAGGCCGCCCACGAATATGCCGAGCGGCTCAAGACCCTGGCTGCCCAGGTGAGCGACACCCTGTACCTGGTGATGCGCGTCTACTTCGAAAAGCCCCGCACCACCGTCGGTTGGAAGGGCTTGATCAACGACCCCTACCTGGATGACTCCTTCAAGATCCAGGACGGCTTGCACATCGGTCGCCAACTGCTGCTGGACCTGGCGGAAAAAGGCCTGCCCACCGCCACCGAAGCCCTGGACCCGATCTCGCCGCAGTACCTGCAGGACCTGATCAGCTGGTCGGCCATCGGCGCGCGCACCACCGAGTCCCAGACCCACCGCGAAATGGCCTCGGGCCTGTCTTCCGCGGTCGGCTTCAAGAACGGCACCGATGGCAGCCTGACCGTGGCCATCAACGCCCTGCAGTCGGTCTCCAGCCCGCACCGCTTCCTGGGTATCGACCAGCGCGGCCAGGTCTCGGTGGTGATGACCAAGGGCAACGCCTACGGCCACGTGGTACTGCGCGGCGGTAACGGCAAACCCAACTACGACTCGGTCAGCGTCACCCTCTGCGAGCAGGCGCTGGTCAAGGCCAAGATCAAGCCGAACATCATGGTCGACTGCAGCCACGCCAACTCCAACAAGGACGCCGCCCTGCAGCCGCTGGTGATGGACAACGTCGCCAACCAGATCGTCGAAGGCAATAATTCCATCGTCGGCCTGATGGTGGAGAGTCACCTGGGCTTCGGCAACCAGCCGATTCCGGCGGACCTGTCGCAACTGCAATACGGCGTCTCGGTGACCGATGCCTGCATCGACTGGGCCATGACCGAGAAGAGCATTCTCGACATGCACCGCAAGCTCAAGGATGTCCTGCCGCGCCGCAGTCGCGACTGACCGTCACAGGCAAACGAAAACGCCGGGCTCAGCCCGGCGTTTTTCATGGTGCGGCCCGTCAGGCCAGCGGGGTCACCTGCCCGCGGCGCTCCAGATAGTGCTCCACGTAGGAGCAGGAGGGAATGACGCTATAGCCGCGGCTCTCGGCATAGTTCAGCGCGTGCTCGGTCAGCCGCGCGGCCAGGCCGCGTCCACGCAGGGCATCGGGTACGAAGGTGCGGTAGAAATCCATGGTCTGCTTGCCCAGATCCATGTAGGCGAGATAGGCGCGCTGCCCATCGACGGAGAGGTGGAATTGATGATTGGCTTCATCGTGTTCCACGCGCAGGGATTCGTTCATGACTACTCCTTGGCGGTTTGGCTCCGCCTTATCCATTGTTATCGATGCTACCCGAAGACGGGAACACAACCTTCCTGTGCGGGATTAAGCCTCAGCGCGTGAGACCCCGAGGGAGAAGGCAGGTTCTAACCAGCCGTCGCACCGTAAAAAGACACTATATCAGGGCTCGTCAGGCGTACGCAGCCACAGGCTGCACTTGACATCTTTCACCCATTCTCTAACGTTTTGAAACGTTCGACACTTTCGGCCATCCAAGCAGTTGCCGTCACCGGTGGAGCCATTCTGAGTGCGCTCACAGGGCAAAGGAGCGGAATTTCCGCAAAAATTCTTTGCTGCAATGGGTTCGCTTAGTTTACTTACGACCGGTAATGAGTAGTATGTAGCCGCAATTTTCCAACTGGGAAATTGACCTTAAAACAGGATGTCTACCTCAAGGGGTTTACGATGAACAACGCTCTGAAATTCGCCGCTCTGGCTCTGGCCGCTGCTCTGGCCACTGGTTGCAGCACCGCTAACAAGGAAAGCGAAGCTCGCCTGACCGCTACCGAAGACGCCGCTGCCCGCGCTCAGGCTCGTGCTGACGAAGCCTACCGTCACGCTGACGAGGCTCTGGCCGCCGCTCAGAAAGCTCAGCAGACCGCTGACGAAGCCAACGAGCGCGCCCTGCGTATGCTGGAAAAAGCCAGCCGCAAGTAATGCGCCTCGGCTAGGAAGGCGAGTGGCAACAGTCGCCTTTCTCGGAGCAAACAAAAAGCCTGCCATTTCGATGGCGGGCTTTTTGTTTGTCTGAAGGATGGCGCCCTGCGGGCGCCATCCCCACGGATCACAGTGCCTTGGCGGGCGCCTTGGCCACGGTACCAGGAGCGACCCCGGCCGGCAGCTCGGCGATTTCCACCGGCAGGCCGTCCTGTTGCTGCACGGTGTCACGCACCGTGTCCCAGTTCACCAGGCTGTTGGCTTGCAGCAGATCGTCACGCTTGATCAGGGCGTTGACCACCGCCGCTTGGCGGTCGATCTCGGTCGGATCACCCTTCATGTTGACCGGCTGGTGCGCTTCCAGATAGAGCTTGCCCTGGCTCACGCCGAACTTGTAGGGCTCGTCGATGATCCGCACCGGGGTACCGATCGGCAGCATGCCCACCAGCTCGGTCACGTTGAAGTTGTACATGCGGAAGCAACCATGGCTGGTCTGGGTGCCGATACCGAACTTCCGGTCCGAGCCGTGGATCAGGTAGCCCGGCATGGTCAGGCGGATCTTGTAGGGGCCGAGCGGGTTATCCGGGCCGGGCGGGACCACCTTGGGCAGCGGATCGCCTTCGGCGGCGTGCTCGGCGCGAATGGACTCCGGCGGATACCAGGCCGGATCCTTGATCTTGTCCACCACCTTGGCCACCCCGACCGGCGAGCCCCAGCCTTCGCGACCGATGCCCAACGGATAGGTGAAGACCGAGTGCCCACCCTTGGGGTAGTAGTACATACGGTATTCGGCGATGTTGATGACAATACCTTCACGCGGGCCGGGCGGCAGGATGAAGCGCGTCGGCAACACGATCTCGGTACCGGCGCCCGGCAACCAGGCGTCCACGCCGGGGTTGGCGGCGACCATCTCGTTGTAACCCAGATCGTACTTCACCCCGAGGTCGGCGAAGGTGTCTTCGTAAGCGGCCTTGATGACCTGCACCTGACCGACCACATCATCGCCGGGGGGCGGCAGGGGCAACTCCAGTGCCCGCGCCGAACCCGCGCCCAGCAGACCTAACAGCGAAAGGGAACCGACCAGGGTCGAAAGACGCGGCGACATGGAGTGAATCCTTGCAAGGAACGAGAGAGGTTGGAGGCGCGAATTGTACACGTCCACTCGCCCCTCTGGCAGAGGCTCACAGAGCCTGTAACGGATTGGGCAAGCCGCGGCGGGCGCCCTGCAAACGCTGCATGCAGGCGGGACACAGCGCCTTCTGGCGCAACGCCTGGCGGTCCAGCGGGCGTAACGCGGGCCGCGCCGGCAGGAAGGTGCCGCACAGGGTGCGGTCGGTGGGCGAGCCCAGCTCCAGCTGCCGGGCGACGATATGGACCCGCCCCTCGCGGCAGGCGAACAGGTCGAGCTGGGCATCGGGCTGGATCAGCTGATAGCCGTGCATGGACCGGGTAAGGCGGGACATCGGGATACTCCAGGGGCGGTTCCGCCAGGCGGTCGATTGACCGGACCGGCGGGGCGCGCAACCTTAGCGGAAAGCCTTGCCGGGGAAAAGTCCGGCGTTCAGTCGCGCAGCACGCGCTGCAGTTCCGGCCAGGCGTTATCCAGCAGACGCTGCTGGGCATTGGCCCGTGGGTGGATGCCATCCGGCTGCATGAAGGCGGGATCGCCCCCTACCCCTTCGAGCAGGAAGGGTACCAGGGCCACCTGCTGGGCCTTGGCCACGTCCTGGTAGACCTGGGCGAAGCCCTCGGTGTAGCGCGGCCCGTAGTTGGGCGGCAGGCGCATCCCCAACAGCAGAACGCGGGCGCCCTTGGCCTTGGCCTGCTGCACCAGGGCGGTGAGATTGCGCTCGAATTGGGCCAGCGGCTGGCCACGCAGGCCATCGTTGCCGCCCAACTCGATGGCCACCACCTCGGGGCGGTGCGCGGCCAACAGCTGCGGCAGTCGTGCCAGGCCGCCCGCCGTGGTGTCGCCACTGATGGAGGCGTTCACCACCTGGTAGGGGCTCTGCTGCTCCTGCAGGCGGTTTTCGAGCAACCGCACCCATCCTTGGCCGTCGGCGAGGCCGTAGCCGGCGCTGATGCTGTCACCCACCACCAGCAGGGTGCGCGCCATCGCCAGGGGCGTCAGCAGCAGACAGGCCACCGCCAGCAACCAGGCAATGCCTTGCCGCAAAGGCGCGCTGGACTTCGGCGCGGTTTTTGACTCTAACTCGCCACAGCAGCCCGCCTGCGGGCCCTTCGGATACGGCATTGGATACCTCATGAGCGAAGTCATTTTGCGGGCACGCGACCTTAGCAAGGTCGTCACCGGCGCGGAAGGCGCCTTGCCGATCCTCCAGGCGCTGGACCTGGAACTCCAGGCCGGCGACAGTTTGGCCATCGTCGGCAGCTCAGGTTCCGGCAAATCCACCTTGCTCGGCCTGCTGGCCGGTCTCGATCTGCCCAGCTCCGGCGAGGTGGAACTCGCCGGCCAGCGCCTGGGCGCCCTCGACGAAGATGCCCGGGCCCGCCTGCGGGCGGAACGGGTGGGGTTCGTTTTCCAATCCTTCCAGTTGCTCGACAGCCTCACGGCACTGGAGAACGTGATGCTGCCACTGGAGCTGGAGGGCGCTCGTCAGGCCCGTGAGCAGGCGACGGCTTTGTTGGAGCGGGTCGGCCTCGGCGAACGGCTACGCCACTACCCCCGCCAGCTCTCCGGCGGTGAGCAACAGCGGGTGGCCCTGGCCCGGGCCTTCGCGCCGCGGCCAAGCATCCTCTTCGCCGACGAACCGACCGGCAATCTCGACAGCCGCACCGGTGCCCACATCAGCGACCTGTTGTTCGAACTCAACCGGGAACGGGGTACCACATTGGTCCTGGTGACCCACGACGAGCGCCTGGCAGCCCGCTGTGCCCGGCAATTGCGCCTGGAAGGCGGTCGGCGGGTCGCGGCATGAGGGGTGCCGGCCTACCGCTTACGCGGCTGTTCCTGTTGGCCTGGCGCCAGACCCTGCGCGAGCTGCGCGCGGGGGAGATCCGCATGCTCTGCCTGGCATTGGTGGTGGCCGTGGCGGCCAGCGTCGCCATCGGCTATTTCACCGCCCGCCTGGGAGCCGGCATGCAGACGCGCGCCAGCGAATTCCTCGCCGCCGACCTGGTGTTGCTGGGCAGCGAACCGGCCCGCCCCGAACAGGTGGCGGCCGGTCTGCGGCTCGGCCTCACCCACAGCCGTACCCTGACATTCAGCACCATGGCGGCGGGCGCCGAGGCCCTGCAACTGGCCAGCGTCAAGGCGGTGCAGAAGAACTTTCCGTTGCGCGGCGAGGTACGTAGCGCGGCGGCGCCCGCTGCGCCCGACCAGGCGGGCGGCGCGCCGGCCCCCGGCGAGGCCTGGGTCGAGCCACGGCTGTTGCTGGCGCTGGATGCGCGGGTCGGTGATCGACTCGACATCGGCCGCAAGCCGCTCACCATCACCCGGGTGCTCACCGCCGAACCGGATCGGGCCGGCGACTTCTACAGCCTGACGCCGCGGGTGCTGATCAATCTCGACGACGTGGCCGCCACCGGGGTCATCCAGCCCGGCAGCCGGGTACGCTACCGCGAACTCTGGCGCGGAGAACCGGCGGCGCTTGCCAGCTATCGCCAGGCGCTCACGCCCGACCTCGCCGCCAACCAGCGTTTCGAAGGACCGGGCGACGGCAATCGGCAACTGGGCAATGCCCTGGAGCGGGCCCAGCGTTATCTCGGCCTGGCCAGCCTGGTGGCGGTGTTGCTGGCCGGCGTGGCCGTGGCGCTCTCGGCCAATCGCTTCGCCGCGCGGCGTTTCGATGCCAGCGCCCTGCTCCGCTGCCTCGGCCTGACCCGGCGCGATGCCCTGCTGCTCTATGGTCTGCAGCTGGGGCTGCTGGGCCTGGCCGCCAGCCTGCTCGGCGCCCTCCTCGGTTGGCTGGCGCAGTTGGTGCTGTTCCAGCTGTTGCATGGCCTGCTGCCGGCGCGCCTGCCCGCGGCCGGGATCGGGCCAGCCCTGGCCGGCATGGGTACCGGCCTGGTCGCCCTGGCCGGCTTCGCCTTGCCACCGCTGGCCGCCCTGGGCCGGGTACCGCCCTTGCGGGTGCTGCGCAGCGATCTGCAACCGGTGCCCCTGCGCACCTGGCTGGTCTATGGCTGCGCTCTGCTCGCCCTGGGGCTGATCATGTGGCGGCTATCGCTGGATCTACGCCTGACCCTGGCCCTGCTGGTCGGTGGCCTGGTCGCCGGCTTGCTGTTCGGCAGCCTGCTCTACCTGGCCCTGCGCGGTCTGCGCCAGGCGCTACAAGGAGCGCCCCTGGCCTGGCGGCTGGGCCTGGGCCAGTTGCTGCGGCATCCGCTGGCGGCGGTGGGCCAGACGCTGGCCTTCGGCCTGATCCTCTTGGCCATGAGCCTGGTAGTGCTGCTGCGCGGCGAGTTGCTGGAGCGCTGGCAGGCGCAACTGCCGGCCGAGGCGCCCAATCATTTCGCCCTCAATGTGTTGCCGGATGAACGCCAGGCCTTTGCCCAGGCGGTCGCGGCTCTCTCACCCCATGCCAGTCCGCTCTACCCCATCGTCCAGGGGCGCCTGGTCACGGTGAAGGGGCACCCGGCCCGGGAAGGCCTGGAAGATGACTCCCGCGGCGGACGGGCGACCCGGCGCGACCTCAACCTGACCTGGTCGGCTGAGTTGCCGGACGGCAATCGCCTGGAAGCCGGCCACTGGTGGAATGCCGTGCCAGCCGGTGACCTGCCCGGCGTTTCGCTGGAGGGCGAGCTGGCGCGCAGTCTCGGCGTCGGCCTGGGCGACCCCCTCGGCTTCGTCATTGGCGATCGGCAGATCGAGGCGCGGGTCACCAGCCTGCGCCAGGTGAGTTGGGACAATTTCCAGCCCAACTTCTTCGTCATCTTCGCGCCGGGCGCCCTGGAAGGGGTACCGGTCACCTATTTGGGCAGCTTCTACCTGCCGCCCGGCCATGATCGCGAACTGCTGGCTCTGGCCCGCCAATTTCCGGCGGTGACGCTGCTGCCCATCGACGCCCTGCTCGATCAGCTGCGCAGCATCCTGCGCCAGGTCAGCGTGGCGGTGGAATTCGTGCTGCTGTTCGTGCTGGCCGCCGGTATCGCCGTGCTGCTGGCCGGCTTGCAGGCCACCCTGGACGAGCGCATCCGCCAGGGTGCCCTGCTGCGCGCCCTGGGCGCCCGGCGCGAACTGCTGCAACGGGCGCGGCGCACCGAATTCATCCTGCTCGGCGGCGCCAGCGGCTTGCTCGCGGCGCTCGGTTGCGAGATCGTCAGCGCCCTGCTCTACCGGCTGGCCTTCGACCTCGACTGGCAACCCCATCCCTGGCTCCTGCTCCTGCCGGTGTTGGGTGCCCTCCTGGTCAGTACGGCCGGGCTACTGGGCACGCGGCGGGCCCTCACCGCCAGTCCGTTACTGATCCTGAGAGAAAGCTGATCCATGAGCCGTTACCGTCCGCCGCGCACCGCCGGCACGCCCCTGATCACGCCCGCTGGCGAAGCCCGGCTGCGCGCCGAACTGCATGAGCTGTGGAACGTGCGCCGCCCCCAGGTCACCCAGGCGGTGAGCGAGGCGGCGGCCCTGGGCGATCGCTCGGAAAACGCCGAGTACATCTACGGCAAGAAGATGCTGCGCGAGATCGACAGCCGGGTGCGCTTCCTGCGCAAGCGCCTGGAGAATCTCAAGGTGATCCGCGAACGCCCGGCCGATCCGACCAAGGTCTATTTCGGTGCCTGGGTCACCCTGGAAGACGAGGAAGGCGCCGAGAAGCGCTATCGCATCGTCGGCCCGGACGAACTCGACCTCCGGCAGAACCTCATCAGCATCGACTCGCCCTTGGCGCGGGCGCTGGTCGGCAAGGCGCTGGACGCCGAGGTCCGCTTGCAGACGCCGGCCGGCGAACAGCGCTGGTATATCGTCGAGATCGCCTATCCGGACGAGTGACGGCTAGCGCCGCCGGGTGATCACGCCTTGCCGCGCCACTCGGGTCAGCTCCCGCACCAGAGGTTCGAGACCGGCCCTACCGGGCGACTGCACCACGGCGAAGTCGAAGCTGTCGTTACCGAAGCCGCGCAATTGCTCGGCCTGGTCGGCGAAACGGATCTGCAGGGTACGGCTATGGGGCCAGCGCTTGGGCCAGCCTTCGAGATAGCGCAGCAGGGTGGGCTGGTCGGGGCCGCCGAGCAGGATGGCGGGATGACAGGCGAGCTTGCCCTGGGTCAGCGGGGTAAGGCGTAGCGGGAGAGGAAGCATGGACAGGATTCCGCCTCGTAGGTCCAGCTGGGCGGTAGTACGAGGCCTGTTCCGTCCAGCGCTTTAGCGGTATTTGGGAGCGCCCCGCAAGTTGCTGTTTAAATCGGCGCGGGATCATCCTAGGGAGGCCCCACTTGCCCTGTCAAGCCGGTTTCAGCCGTCATCGCCACGCCCCACGGTGGTCGTCGTGGCGGCCACCGTGGGGGCTTCGAGCCGAGTACGCTCGAGACTGAAGGCCACCCGATATTTGTTGACACTGTCGACGTAGTTGACCACCCCGATGCCCACCTCTTCGGCGGCAACGCGCTCGACCTGGAAGAACCAGCGGTCGCCGTCCAGCCCCTGCTGGCGTGCCTTGGCGCGTAGCGCCTGGACCCGTTCCGGGCCTAGGTTGTAGGCCGCCAGGGTAAAGGCTCGGCGCTCACGCTCGGCGAGCCGTGGGCTGGAGAAGAACTCCCGGCGCAGCTGGGCGAGATAGCGGGTGGCGGCCTTGACGTTGCCCTCGGCGGAACGGAAGTCGCGCACCCCAACGCTGCGCGCCGCCTGCGGGGTGATCTGCAGCAGCCCCGTCGCGCGCCCGGCGCCGCGGGCGTGAGGGTCGAGCCCGGATTCCTTGTAGGCCATGGCGGCCAGGGTCAGCCAGTCGAAGTCGTAGGCCTTGGCGTAGCGCTGCAACAGCGGCCGGATCTTGGCCAGGCGGCGCCGTTCGTTGCCCAGCAAGGGGTTACGCACCTGATAGCGGCGCGCGGAGGCCTGGCGAAAGGCCTGGTCGTCATCCCGCGCCTGGGGCTGCCGGGCGAAGGCGCGTACCCTTTGGGCGAGCTGCTGCGCCGGAGCACGCAGGTACCAGAGCTGCGCCTGGTCATGGGCCACCACTACCCGGTCGGCCACCCGCAGCCGGGGCAGCACCCGCGCCCAGCGGTGGGCCAGCCCGGCTTCGACGACGGTGAGCGGATAGATGCCGGCCTGGGTCAACTCTAGGACATCTTCCACCGCCAGGGTCGGATCGGCCCATTGGATCTGCACCGGTCGCAACTTGCGCCTTTCCAGCTGGGCGTTGAGCCGCGCCAGGGCCGGACCGGCTGCGCTACCCTGGGGCAGCACTATCCGGCGCCCCGCCAGTTGCTCCAGGTGCCGCGGCAGGTGCTGACCACGACCGCCGACCACCACCAGGTTAGCCGGCGCCGCCACCGCGGCGGCGATCAGCGCCGAGTGCGCGGGCGGCAGCAGGGTTTCCCCCGGTGCCACCAGATCGCCCTCGCCTCTTTGCAGAGCCGACAGCAAGTCCGCCTTGGCCTTGGGGACGAACACCAGGCGCAGGTGCCGTCCGCCCGGCTGGTGCTGCAGATAACGGGCGAAGGCCTGTAGCCGGCGATATTCGACGCCCAGCGCCTGACCATTCCATTCGCCCGAGCTGTGGCGACTCTGGTTGACCAATACGCGCAACTCACCGGCGCGCTCGATGGCGGCCAGATCGCGCGCCGCGACGTGGCGGGGCGCCTCGGGCGGCAAGGCGCCCAGGCGGGCCTGGGCGGAACAGGCGAGCACGCAGCCCAGGACGGCAAGCGTGAATCGAAACGGCATCCAGGACTCCTGACCTGGCCGGGACAACGCCGACAGCACCCGGACTACGGATAGAATGGTGGGATAGAGTCTGTTCATAATCTGCTGCGCGTCGGCCAAACTGCGTTGAAAACGCCTTCGGAATGCTCATTTACTAATTGTAAACTCCGCTTCCTCAGGCCTTTTCGCCTTGTTTGGCTCTAGCTCGCGAGATCCTGAACAGACTCTAATTGAAGGTCCGCACCATGCAATTGATCGACATCGGCGTCAACCTCACCCATCCCAGTCTGCTCAAGGAGGTGGACGCGGTGGTCGAGCGGGCCCAGGCCGCTGGCGTGGTGCAACTGGTGCTCACCGGCACCACCCTGGACGACAGTGAGAACGCCCTCAATCTCTGCCTGCGCCTGGACGCCGGCGAGGCGCTGTTCAGCACCGCCGGCGTCCATCCCCACGAAGCCTCGACCTGGAACGCCAGTGCCGCCAAGGCCCTGCGCGACCTGGCCAGCCAACCCAAGGTCCGCGCCCTGGGCGAATGCGGGCTGGACTTCAATCGCGACTTCACCCCGCGTCCCCAGCAGGAGCGTTGCTTCGAAGAGCAACTGGCGCTGGCCGCCGAGTTGCGCCGGCCGGTATTCCTCCACGAGCGCGACGCCAGCGAACGGATGCTGGCGATCCTGCGCGACTATCGCGACCACCTGCCGGCCGCCGTGGTGCATTGCTTCACCGGCGAGCGCAAGGCGCTCTATGGCTATCTGGATCTCGACCTGCATCTGGGCATCACCGGCTGGATCTGCGACGAACGCCGCGGCCTGCACCTGCACGAGCTGGTCGGCCAGATCCCGGTCGGTCGCCTGATGCTGGAGACCGATGCGCCCTATCTGCTGCCGCGCACCCTCAGACCCAAGCCACGCCATGGCCACAACGAGCCGGCCTTCCTGCCGGAGATCCTGCGTACCGTGGCCCGGCTACGCAATGAGACGCCCGAGCAGACCGCCCTGCACACCACCGCCACCGCCCGCGCCTTCTTCGAGCTGCCGGAAGTCCGCATGCCAGAGCGGACCGAGGAATTCGACTAAGACGCGGGTGCCGTTTTGCTAAAGTCAGACCAGTGCAAGCCGTTAACCTTTGGGCTTATTCCACGGCGTCAGACGCCTTCTCGCAAGACGTTGACGTCAGTCAAGATCCGGGTTGCCGCGGCCTGTCAGGCTGGACGGCCCCGCCGACTGGATGCCCCCTATGTTCGCCTGGCTGCGCGATATCTCCCTCAAGTACAAATTCTGGGCGGTCAATGCCGTCGCCTTCGTCACCAGCCTCTTGCTGGTGCTGTTCGCCATGCAATTGGAAGTCTCGGGTCGCGCTGACCAGCTCAAGGCAGTCAAGAGCGCCCTGGGTGAGACGGCCGCCCACCTGAGCGCCCCGACCTTCGGCGAGATCTTCCTGGCCCGCGCTCCGGAATACGCCCTGGCCGTGGGGGTGCTCATGCTGGTGCTGCTGGTGGCCTCGCAACTCTTGATCCGCTTCATTCTCGGCAATCTGCAGCGCCTCAAGGACACCATGCTGCGGGTGGAGCGCGATGGCGATCTCACCGCCCGCGTCGAGGTGCGCGGCCGCGACGAGGTCGGGCAGATGACCCAGGCCTTCAATGCCATGCAGGACAGCTACACCCGCGTCGTCGGCACCGTGGCCGCCAGCGCCGCGCGCCTGGACGAAGGCGCCGGGCGCCTGGCCAGCGGCATGCAGGGCGTGCGCGGCGGCATGCAGGATCAACAGCACGAGACCGACCAGACCGCCACGGCGATCAACGAGATGAGTGCCACCGTGCAGCAGATCGCCGAGCACGCCGCCGGTACCCGCGACCAGTCCCGGGAAGCCGACCGCCTGGCCGGTGCCGGTCAGCAGGCGGTGGATCTGGTCAGTCATTCCATCGCCGACCTGTCGCAAGGCGTGCAGCAGACCGCCGTGATGATCCAGGAGCTGGCCGAGAACAGCGAACGCATCACCAGCGTGGTCAACGTCATCCACGGCATCGCCGAGCAGACCAACCTGCTGGCACTCAACGCCGCCATCGAAGCCGCCCGGGCGGGCGAAGCCGGGCGGGGTTTCGCCGTGGTGGCCGACGAGGTGCGCAACCTGGCCAAGCGCGTCCAGGGCTCCACCGATGAAATCACCCGCATGGTCGACAGCCTTCAGGCCGGCACCCGCGATGCGGTGGAATTCATGCGCGAGAGTTCGCTCAAGGCCGACGACTGCGTGGTCCAGGCCGGCGCCGCCGGGCAGGCCCTGGCCGACATCACCGCCGCGGTGACCCTGATGCGCGACAGCAACACCCAGATCGCCGTGGCGGCGGAACAGCAGGCCCAGGTGGCGGAAGAGATGAGCAGGTCGGTGGTAGGCATCCGCGATGTCACGGAAAGGACCATGCTGCTCACGCAAGACTCGGCCAGCACCAGTACCGAATTGGCCGCCCTTGCTGGCACCCTGAATCAGGCGATCCGTCAGTTGCGCCTATAGGCTCCATAGCGAGAGCGCATTCGCGCGGTTGCCCGACAGGCGGCAAGATGCCCGCACTTTTTCGGAGAACCGCCATGCGCTCGGTCAACGCCCTCACGTCTGTCGTCCTGTTGCTGCTCGGCCTCGGCTGCGTGGCCCTGGCCCTGGGCAGCCAACATCCCCAGCCGCTGATCCTGGCCGCCGTGGTCTGCCTGGCCGCCTTCGCGCTGCAGGAGCCCGAGGTCCTGCCCGGTCCTCAGTCGCTGCGCGCCTGACGCCCCCGCAGACCGCTTCTCAGCTGTTGCAATGCTCGCCTGAGCGCGGCCGGGTCCGGCTGCCGACCGGCATAGCGCTGGGCCTGGAATTCCTCGGCGAAGGCGGCGATCTCCGCCCGCGCCGCGGGCAGGGCCACTATCGCCCGCTGGGCGAAGCGACCGGCGGGCTCGCCGCTGTGGCGAATCACCCCCTGGCGCGCCAGCAGTCGCTCGAACTGGGCGAAGCGCGCCAGCAGCGGATCCCGTTGCCGCTGCCAGGGCTTGAGCACCAGCAGCGCCATCACGCCGAGCAGCCCCAACACCGCCGCCGCCAGCAACAGCCCCAGGCGTTGCAGCGAGCCCTCGCCCAGCAGGCGCTTGAACACCTCGCCCTGGGTATCCCCTTCGTAGTTGAGCACCCAGCGCTGCCAGCCATAGTTGATCCTGTCCCAGCTCAGCCGCAGGCTGGTGAGCCACGCCAGATTCCGATAGCGATCGGCGGCGAAGGGATTGTCGGCGAGGAATTCGTTGGCCGCGCCCTGGGCCGCCAGCGCCTCCTGCAAGCCACGCTCGACCCGCTCGGGCGCCACCTGGGCGGTGGGATCGACGCTGACCCAGCCGCGCTCGGGCAGCCAGTATTCCACCCAGGCATGGGCATCGAATTGCCGCACCAGCAGGTAACCGCCGGCCGCGTTGAATTCACCGCCCTGGTAGCCGGCCACTACCCGCGCGGGTATGCCTGCCACCCGCAGCGCGAAGGTCATGGCGCCGGCATAGTGGGCGCAGAAGCCGCGACGGTTGTAGAACAGGAAGGCGTCGATGGCATCGACGCTCGCCGTGGGCGGTTGCAGGGTGTAGACGAAGGGCTGCTGGCGGAAATAAGCCAGGATCGCCCCGGCCAGGGCCTCGGGCGCCGGATAGCGCGCCTTGAGCTGGGCGACCCAGGCGCGGGTTCGGGGTTCGCCCCCGCTGGGGAGTTGCAGCGCACGGCGCTGGCTGGAGGCGGATAGCCGGCCGGGCTCGCGCAGTGCCTGGGGCCAACTGGTCGCCCGATAGAGCAGCGCCTGGTCCACCGGCCGTCGGCGTTGCAGATGGAAATCGCTGGCCAGGCGCACGTCGCGCTGGTCACTGCGCGCCACATCCAGCCCATAGAGCCAGGGCCGCCCGCTGGGTTCCATGATCACCTGGTACGCAAGGCTCGGCCCGCGGGGCGTCCAGGCCGGCTCCGGGCTCCAGGCCGTATCTGGATCGACCGACCAGCGCGTGCCATCGAAATGTTCGTAGGTGGTGGCGCGCCAATAGAGGTCGCGCTGCGCCGGCCGTTCGCCGTCGAAGCTGACGCGGAACACCCGCTCGGCGGATTGCGAGAGCTGGGCAATCTCTCCGGGCGCCATGCTGTCGCCCAGCCCGGTACGCGCCTGGTCACCGGGTTGCGGTAGCGACCACAACGGACCGATCCGCGGAAACACCAGGAACAGCAGGAGCATCAGCGGCACCGCCTGCAACAGCAGGGAGCCGGCGACCTTCAGGGTGGCCAGCGGGCGGCTGGCCAGGGCACTCTGCTGCAGGCCGATCAGCGCCGCCACCAGGGCGGTCACCGGCAACAGGCTGTAGAGCGCGGCGAGCAGGCCGTCCTCGAACAGATAGGCGATCACCACGGCGAAGAAGCCCAGGTAGATCACCACCAGCGCATCGCGCCGGCTGTGCATCTCGATCAGCTTGAGCGCGAAGGTCACCAGCAGCAACACGGCGCCGGCATCCAGGCCGATGAAGGAGCCGCGCGACAGCCAGATGCCGCCCATGGTCAACAGCAGCAGCCCACCTTTCTCGATCCGCGTGGGCGCCCGGATCTTCATGCGGAACAGCAGTACCCGCCAACCGGCACAGAAGGCCCAGAGCAGCCCGACCCAGGGCGGCAGATGGGTGAGGTGCGGCAGGATCACCAGCGCCTGGGCCACCAGCAGCCAGACCAGGGCGATACGCGGGATGGGTTGCGGGATGCTGGCGCTCATACCGGACGCCCGAACAGGGCCAGGGCCTGGAGCGCCGCGTCGCGCTGGTTGTCACCGCTCGCCGGGCTCAGTTCGACGCCAGGTAACCGCAGGCCGAATCTCAATTGCCGCGCGCTGCAGTCCAGCACCGCCTGGCACAGCCAGGACAGCCGCGTCTCGGTATCGCCATCGAGCACGCTGAAATCCAGCCAGAGTTCGCTGCCCGCCAGGGCGGTGAAGTCCTTCACCAGCAATCCCTGGCCGCGGGAAAAGGCTTTCCAGTCCAGCCGCCGCCGCGAATCACCCGGCTGATAGGGCCGCAGCCCCTGGAAGTCATCGGCGCCCTGCCCCGCCTGGCGCTGGCCTTCCTCGCCGCCCCTGTCCTCGCCACTGCGCGGCGGCGGCGCTGCCTCCAGCGGTCGCGGATAGACCAGGGCGCGCACGTCCAGATCCAGCCAACTCCAGGCGACGAACAGGCCCAGGGGAAAGCGGCTCTCTACCCGCAGGCGTTCGGGCCTGAGCCAACCCCGCTTCGGCGCCGGATGAAAGACCTGTAGCGCCACGCTCTCCCCCGTCGGCACATCGCTCTGGATCAGCGGTTCGCCGGGCCAGCCCAGGGCGATGGCCTGGTGCGCGCGCCGATCGCTTTCCAGGCGCAGGCGAAAGCCCGCCGCCTCCCCGGCGAACACCGGGCTGGCGCCGCCACCGGCCAGTTGCAGACCGGCCAGGTTGCGATAGGTGTGCAGCATGGCCACCAGGGCCAGGGAGAACAGCAGGAAGGTCAGGCCATAGGCCAGGCTGTTCTGATAGTTGATACCGGCCAGCAGCATCAGCAGCAAGGCCACGGCGAACGCCGCTCCCTGGCGGGTTGGCAGGATGAAGATCCGGCGCTGATCGAGGGTGATGCGATTGGCCGGCGGTATCCGCCGCGCCAGCCAACCGTCTCGATAGCGCTGCCAGGCACTGCCGGTCACAGCGCCGGGACTTCGCGCAGCAGCCATTGCACCAGGGCGCCGCCGCCGTGCCCGGCCGGGTCGGCGATATCGCGCAGGCGATGCCCCGCCACCGCCGGCAGCACCGTCTGGACATCCTCGGGCAGCACATGGTCGCGGCCGGCCAGCAGCGCCCAGGCCCGCGCCGCCGCCAGCAGCGCCAGGCTGCCGCGGGGTGACAGCCCCAGGGCGAAGGAGGCCTGGGTACGGGTCGCCTCCACCAGGCGCAGCACATAGTCCACCACCGCGTCGCTGGCATGGATGCGCGGCACCTCGGCCTGGATCAGCCGCAGCTGGGCATGATCCAACAGCGGCTCCAGCCGCGGCAGCTGCTCGCGCCCGGAGCCGCCGAGCAGCAGCGCCCGCTCCGCGGCGCGGCCCGGATAGCCGAGCGACAGCCGCATCAGGAAGCGGTCGAGCTGGGATTCCGGCAGGGCGAAGGTACCGCCCTGGGAGACCGGATTCTGGGTGGCGATGACGAAGAAGGGCTCGGGCAGCGGCCGGGTGGCACCCTCGATGGTCACCTGCCCCTCTTCCATGGCTTCGAGCAGTGCACTCTGGCTCTTCGGCGTGGCCCGGTTGATCTCGTCGGCCAGCAGCAACTCGGCGAACACCGGTCCGGGATGGAAGACGAACTGGCCGCTGTCGCGATCGAACACCGAGGTGCCGAGGATATCGCCGGGCAACAGATCCGAGGTGAACTGGATGCGTTGGAAGGACAGCCCCAGCACCCTGGCCAGGGCATGGCTGAGGGTGGTCTTGCCCATGCCGGGCAGGTCCTCGATCAGCAGGTGTCCCCGCGCCAGCAAGCAGGTCAGCGCCAGCCGTACCTGGGTTTCCTTGCCCAACAAAACGCCGTCTACCGCCTTGAGACAGGCGTTCAACCTATCGTGCATGCCCTGAGGTCTCTCGCCTTGTGCCGGCGCGAGAAGGCGCCGGCCTGCAAGACGAGAATAGCAGCACCTTTTGCCGATACCCGCAGGCGAGGAGTTTTAGCGCTTATTTCAGGCTGGCGAGAATCTCTTCCACCGCCCGCGCCGGATCGGCCGCTCGGGCGATGGGGCGACCGATCACCAGGTAGTCGGAGCCGGCATCCAGGGCTTCGCGTGGGGTGAGGATGCGGCGCTGGTCGTCCAGGGCACTGCCGGCCGGGCGGATGCCGGGGGTGACCAGTTGCAGCGCCGGTTGCGCGGCCTTGAGCGCCGGCGCTTCCTGGGCCGAGCACACCAGGCCGTCCAGACCGGCACGCGCGGCCAGGCCGGCCAGGCGCAGGACCTGCTCCTGGGGATCCACGTCCAGGCCGATGTCGGCCAGGTCCTCGCGCTCCATGCTGGTCAGCACGGTCACGCCGATCAGCAACGGCTTGGGTCCCTGGAAGGCTTCCAGGGTCTCGCGACAGGCGGTCATCATGCGCAGGCCGCCCGAGCAGTGGACGTTGACCATCCAGACGCCCATTTCCGCCGCGGCCTTGACCGCCATGGCAGTGGTGTTGGGAATGTCATGGAATTTCAGATCGAGAAAGACCTCGAAGCCGCGCTTACGCAGCGCCTCCACCACCCCGGCGGCGCTGGCGGTGAACAGCTCCTTGCCGACCTTGACCCGGCAGGTGGCGGGGTCGAGCCGGTCGGCCAGGGCCAGGGCGGCGGACGACGAAGGGAAATCCAGGGCGACGATGATCGGAGACGAACAGGCGGACATGGGGGCTCTCGGTAAAACGGCAAAGGCCGGCATTTTCGCAGAAAAGCGCCGCGCGGGCACTTGGCAGCTGCCCAAGTTGCCTCAATTCGGCCGTAGCAGCCGTTCCCGCAACCAATTGCCCGCCGGCCCCAGCGGCCTGCGGCGCGACCAGACCACATCCACCGCTACCCGTTGCGGCCAGCCCGGCACCGCCAGCTCCACCAGGCGCTCCTGGCCGAATCCCGCCACGACCCAGTGCGGCAGTTCGGCCCAGCCGAAGCCCTGCACCGCCATGTCTAGCAGCAGCAGGTAGTCGGGCGCGGACCAGCAACGGCCACGGGTATCCGGCAGGCGACAGGGCTGGGACGGCGCCTCGGTCACGGTACTCAGGCGCAACAGCCGATAGGGCGCGAGATCCGCCTGGGTGAGCCCCTGCCGCCCCGCCAAGGGATGCTTGGTCGCCACATAGAGCCCCAGCGCCACCAGGCCATCCAGGGTGGCGAACTCGATGTCCGCAGGATAGGGCGGCTGCGCGGCCAGAAGGCCCAGATCCGCCCGCCCTTGCACCAGGCTGAGCACATCGGCGTCCTCGGCGATCAGGCATTCGAATTCGAGATCCGGATAGCGCTGGTCCAACTCCACCAACAGCGCCTCGTAACGGGTGGGCTGATAGGTATCGGAGATCACCAGGGTCAGCCGCGGCTCCACCCCCGCGGCCAGTTGGGTAGCCCGATTGGCCAGCCGGTCGTGGGCCGACAGCACGGCGCGGGCCTGGTCGAGCAGTTGCTCACCTGCCACCGTGAGCACCGGATAGCGTCCCTGGCGATCGAACAGCACCACCCCCAGCTCGTCCTCCAGGCGGGCGATGCTCTCGCTGATGCTGGACTGCCGCTTGCCCAGCGTCCGCGCGGCAGCACTGAAAGAGCCTGCGGCAGCCGCTTCGACGAAGGCTTCCAGGGCTTCGGCATTGGGATACATATCGGCTCAGCCTATGGAATCCACTTTGATCCCCCAAGCTTAGCCGATGAGACTAGCAGCCTGTCCACTTGGGAGATGCCCTATGTCCATCGCTCTCACCCAGCGTTCCTCCGGCGCCCGCCTGCTGCATGCCGTGCTGTTCGAAGGCATCGCCATCCTGCTCTGCGCGCCGACCCTGGCCTGGCTGCTGGAAAAACCCCTGGTACACCTGGGTCTGCTCACCGCGGCCTTCTCCGCCGTCGCCATGCTCTGGAATCTGGTCTTCAACCTGGCCTTCGACCATCTGCAGCGCCGCCTGGGCTTCACTCGTGGCCTGTCCATCCGCCTGCTGCACGCCTTTTGCTTCGAAGGCGGACTGGTGGTGATGCTGGTACCGCTCGCCGCCTGGTGGCTGTCCATCGGTCTCTGGGAAGCCTTGCTGCTGGACCTGGGGCTGCTGCTGTTCTTCTTGCCCTACACCCTGGCCTTCAACTGGCTCTACGACCTGGGTTACGCCGCCTGGCGCAAACGCACGAACACCCCATGCCAGGCGCACTGATAAGCTTTGCCGTGGTCGAAGTCGTATAGCCACTCAAGGAGAAGACAGATGCCCTGGTACGCCTGGTTGATCCTGCTGATCGCCGTAGGCTCCGTGGTCGGCAGCCTACTGATGCTCAAGGACACCGCCCGTAAGGTGCCCCTGACCGAAGAACAAAAAGCCAAGATCCGGCAGCGCAATGCCGAGATGGACGCCAAGGAGGCCCAAGACCGCTGATCGTGCGTCCAGGCTCCAGCAGAAGAGGCCCTGTTACACCCGCGTGTGGCAGGGCCTCGTTGCATCAGGACTCCAGCGGCTCCTTGGTATTGACGTACTCGGGCACCTTGGCCAGCGGTAGGCTTCTTACCTGCTCACGGGTCGGCCCCTGGCGCTTGGGCAAGGGCTCCAGGCGCTGCGTCTCACCGCTCTCCAGGGCCCGCTCGATAGCTGCCAGTACCCGCACGTCCCGCCAACCCTCTTCGCCATCCATCTCCGGTTGGCGATCCTTGAGGATGCAGTCGGAAAAATAGGCCGTCTCGCCGCCGAAGTGATCGACCACCGGCGCCTTGTGCTCCGAGGTTTCGCCGCCCACCGTCAGGCGATAGCCGATGGCGACGCCCTCACCGAAACCGAAGCACGGCGAGGCCTCGATCTCGCCCTTGCTGCCGACCAGTTGGAAGCGCTCGGTATTGGGCCCGCTGAAACTGACGGTGAAACTGGCCAGCCGCTCTTCGGGAAAACGCAGCGTCACGGTTACAGCGTCCCAGGTAGTGACATCGCGCCCGGGCGTCCGCGCGCCGACCGCAGTGACCTCGATGGGCTCGTCGGCGAATAGCGAGCGCACGGCATTGAGCGGATAGGGCCCCATGTCGGTGACCGGGCCCGCCCAGAAACCATGCTGGGCGCGGTGATTGGCGGTGTCGAGCGGTTGGGCGAAGGTCGAGGTGAACAGCCGCGGATCGCCGATCTCGCCATTGCGCACCCGTTCGATCATCTCCACCGTACCCGGCTCGCAATGCAGCCGATAGGCGATCATCAGCTTGGCACCGGAGCGTTCGGCCGCGGCGTTGATCGCGCGGCACTCCGCTTCGCTGATCGCCATCGGCTTTTCCAGCAAGACGTGAATGCCGGCTTCCAGCGCCGGTACCGCGAATTCCAGATGGCGAAAATTGGGAGTCGCCAAGTAGATCGCATCGATCTCGCCCGACTTGAGCAGGGTCGGGAATTCCTCGTAGGTATAGCTCTTGAGTCCGTACTTGGCCGCCAGGTCCCGCGCCTTGATGGGGTCGCCGGTGACCAGGGCGGTCATCTCCGAATTGTCGGTCTGGCCCACCCCGGGCATGAAGGCGCCCTGGGAAATCCAACCGCCACCTACCACTGCATAACGAATCTTGCCTGTCGCACTGGGCATGGAAAGCTCCCGAATTCAGGCAGACGAGCTGTCCGCCACCTGAACTGTCGGCAAGCGGAAGGGCGATGAAGTTCCGAGGCCATGTTCAGCAGCGGCGCCCGGTCGCGGATAACTAGCGACGAAAGCGCAGCTCGACTTCCGCTCCTTCGAAATCGTCGCTGCGATCACGGCTGATCACGCGTCCACCTAGCTCGAAACGCCCGGCGTTGTCATCCCGATGGAACATTTCCGGCAGTAGGCCGGCTTCGGCAAGGGCCTTCTCGGATTGCTTTGGCGTGACTTGCCGCGACATCAGGGTTTGCGGCTTGGCGGCCTCGCTGGGAACGCTGAGATCCAGGGGGCGCTGGACGACGGGGACCTCTTTGGTCGAAGCAGGCTTTTTCAGCTGGGTGTTCTTGGCCAAGTCCTTTTTCTTCGGTGGCGGCGCAGGCAAGTCGAAAGCCTTTGCCGGCAGCGGATCCAGGCGCAGGGCACGCAGGTCGGCGGCGCTGTTCTGCCGTTCGCTCACCACAGGCGGCGGCGCGGTCGCAGCAGGGGAATCGACAGCCGAAGGTGCCTTGGCCGTTGCAGGCGGCGAGTCGTTATCGCAACCCGACATGAGCAACAGCAACGCCACCACCGGCACAGCCCCGTATCCGCGCATAGGTTCACCGTCCACTAGGCGCCGCGCCTCGACCGGGAGCGCGGCAGGATCAGTCACTACAACCGACCCGAGCGTTGTGGAGCGGGTTCCAGCTATTCCGCTAGGCGGCCAGGGTTTCCTGGCAGAGCTGACGAGCGAGCAGGCCGAGGGTCATCAGCGCCCGCTGGGCATCGCGGCCCCAGGGCAGCCCGCAGTTGAGGCGAATGCAGTGGTTGAACTGGTCGGTGTTGCTGAAGATCATGCCCGGCGCGATGCTTACCCCCTGATCCAGCGCTCGCTGGTGCAGCAGGCGCGTATCCACCCGCACCGGCAGGCTGACCCAGAGGATGAAGCCGCCATTGGGGCGACTCATCTGGGTGCCCTCGGGGAAATGTTCCTGGATCGCCAGCTGGAAGGCGGTCATGTTGCGCCGGTATTCCTGGCGGATGGCGCGCAGGTGGCGGTCATAGCCGCCGTTTTCCAGGTAGGCGGACACCCCCATCTGGGTCACGCTGCAAGCGGAGTGGGTGGTAAAGGTCTGCAGCCGGCAGATGTCGTCCTGGTAGGGACCGGCCACCACCCAACCGATGCGCACCCCCGGCGAGATGGTCTTGGAAAAGCTCGAGCAATAGATGACGCGCCCCTGCTTATCGAGGGCCTTGAGCGCCTTGGAGCCACTGTCATAGGTTAGCTCGCCATAGATGTCGTCTTCGACGATGGCGATGTTGCGCTCCGCCGCCAGCCGGAGCAGCTGCTTCTGCCGCGCCTCCGGCATGCTGCCACCCAGCGGGTTGCTCAGGCGGGCGGCCACCACCAGGGCCTTGACCGGCCATTGGCTAGCCGCCAGTTGCAACGCCTCCACGCTGAGCCCGGTGTCGGGATCACAGGGAATCTCGATCACCTTGAGGCCCAGCACCTCGGCCAATTGCAGCAGCCCGTAATAGGACGGTGACTCGGTGGCGATCAGATCGCCCGGCTTGGTCAGCACCCGCAACGACATCTGCAGGGCATCCACGCAGCCATGGGTAATCACCACCTCTTCCGGGCCCACCACCACCCCCGCATCGCGCAGGCGAATCGCCACCTGGCGGCGCAAGGGCTCGAAGCCCGGACTGTGTAGATAGGAAAAGGCTGCCCGGGCCTGGAAGCGGGTCACCTTGGACAGCTGCTGGTGCAACGCGCGCAGCGGCAGATAGTCGGGCTGGGGCACCGCCATGCCCAGGGGCACCACGCCCTCGCGGCGCGATTCGGCCAGCACCTGGTTGATGATCCCGGCACGGGTCACCAGGCTCGGCCGCTCCACGGTGGCGATGTCCGGCGTCGGCGCGGTCAGGGCGGGGGTCTGATGCACGTAGAAACCCGACTGTGGCCGCGCGCGGATCAGGCCCTGGTCTTCCAGGGTCGCGTAGGCCTGCAGGACGCTGGCATGGCTCACCCCCAGTTGCTGGCTCAACTTGCGCACCGAAGGCACCCGCTCACCGGGCTTGTAGACCCCGGTGCGGATGTCGTTCGCCAGTTGCTGGGCGATGCGCTGGTAGAGCAACAGGTTGGTCATGGCGTCTTCCTGGACGAGAGCGGAACAGTAGCAGGCTACCCTGAAGGTATACCGGTACAGCTGGTACTGACCTTAACGCTTCCATTCCCAACGCGGCAATGTCCAAAAACGACAAAGCAGCGGAAGGCTCCTGCTCGGTGCCAGAGGCTCTACGCTAAGCATTGGCGCGCCCATGAAAAAGCCCGCCAAAGGGCGGGCTTTTGCGAGCGGAAGAGCCTTAGATAGCCTTTTCCAGCTCCGGCACCAGCTCGAACAGATCGCCCACCAGGCCGTAGTCGGCCACTTGGAAGATCGGTGCCTCCTCGTCCTTGTTGATCGCGACGATCACCTTGGAGTCCTTCATGCCCGCCAGGTGCTGGATGGCACCGGAGATGCCCACGGCGATGTACAGCTGCGGGGCGACGATCTTGCCGGTCTGGCCGACCTGCATGTCGTTGGGCACGAAGCCGGCGTCCACCGCGGCGCGCGAGGCACCCACCGCCGCGCCCAGCTTGTCGGCCAGGGCGTAGAGGATCTTGAAGTTGTCACCGTTCTGCAGACCGCGGCCACCGGAGACCACCACCTTGGCGGCGCCCAGCTCGGGACGGTCGGACTTGGCCAGCTCTTCGCCGACGAAGCTGGAGATGCCGGCGTCCTTGACCGCGCTCACGGCCTCGATGGCGGCGGAACCACCCTCGGCGGCGACCGGATCGAAACCGGTGGCGCGCACGGTGATCACCTTGATCGGGGCGGTGGAACGCACGGTAGCGATAGCGTTGCCGGCATAGATCGGCCGCTTGAAGGTATCGGCGGATTCGACGGCGATGATCTCGGAGATCTGGTCGACGTCCAGCAGGGCCGCGACGCGCGGCAGGAAGTTCTTGCCGTTGGTGCTGGCGGCGGCCAGCACGTGGCTGTAGTTGCCGGCCAGTTCGACCACCAGCGGGGCGATGTTTTCCGGCAGCTGGTGGGCATAGGCGGTGTTGTCGGCCAAGAGCACCTTGCTGACGCCGGCGACCTTGGCGGCGGCCTCGGCGACCGGCTGGGCGTTCTGGCCGGCGACCAGCACATGGATGTCGCCACCGATGGCCTGGGCCGCGGCGACGGTGTTCAGGGTGGCGCCGAAGAGGTTGGCGTTGTCGTGGTCGGCAATGACGAGAATGGCCATCAGATCACCTTAGCTTCGTTCTTGAGTTTTTCGACCAATTCGGCCACGGACTTGACCTTGATGCCCGCCTGGCGGCCGGCCGGCGCTTCCACCTTGACCACCTCGTAGGAGGCCTTGACCGCCACGCCCAGGGCGTCGGGGGTCAGGGTTTCCAGCGGCTTCTTCTTGGCCTTCATGATGTTGGGCAGCGAGGCATAGCGCGGCTCGTTCAGGCGCAGGTCGGTGGTCACCACCGCCGGCAGCTTGAGCGCCACGGTCTGCAGACCGCCATCGATCTCGCGGGTCACGTTGAGGCCGTCACCGGCCTGCTCCACCTTGGAGGCGAAGGTGCCCTGGGCGAAGCCGGTCAAGGCGGCCAGCATCTGGCCAGTCTGGTTGTTGTCGCTGTCGATGGCCTGCTTGCCGAGGATCACCAGCTGCGGCTGTTCCTTGTCCACCACGGCCTTGAGCAGCTTGGCGGTGGTCAGCGACGACAGTTCGGCAGTGCCGGTGTCGATCAGCACGGCGCGATCGGCGCCCAGGGCCAGGGCGGTACGCAGTTGCTCCTGCGCCTGGGCGGGACCGGCGGTCACCACCACGATCTCGCTGGCAATGCCCTTTTCCTTCAGGCGCACCGCTTCTTCCACGGCGATTTCGCAGAAGGGGTTCATGGACATCTTGACGTTGGCCAGGTCGACACCGGTCTGGTCGGCCTTGACGCGGACCTTTACGTTGTAGTCCACCACGCGTTTGACAGCTACGAGAACCTTCATGAATCCCTCGATTTATTCTGGTGAATAAACAGGACGCCAAGGCGGCCTTGCGTTAGATACGACCCCTGTCGGTCCAACACTTCACGCGGCTGACAAACCTACTGCGCGTCCGCCATGCGGGTGCGTGCGGTGCTCGGAATCCTCATGTACCGCTCGTACACTGCGGTTCCTGCGCGCCGCACACACCCACCTGACAGCCGCTCGCGACGTTTTGTCAGCCGCTCTTGTTGCAAATTCTTCCTATGTTGACCTCCACGGCAGCAGGGGTCAACGCGACAGTCCGTCAGGGGTCAGTCGCTCCCGAGTCTAACAGGCTTGCAGAAAATTTAAACAAACGTTTGAATGGGTGCCAGGGAGCGCCACAGATATAATGAAGTCTTTTGTTGTACCCCTACATAAATAACCAGATCGTGAGTTTTGCCTGAGGAGAAGTGAGCCGTGGAACGCGAATACATGGAATTCGACGTGGTGATCGTCGGGGCCGGCCCCGCGGGCCTGTCCGCGGCCTGTCGCCTCAAGCAGCAGGCCACCGAGAAGGGCCAGGAGATCAGCGTCTGCGTGGTCGAGAAAGGCTCCGAAGTGGGCGCCCACATTCTCTCCGGTGCGGTCTTCGAACCCCGGGCGCTGGACGAGCTCTTCCCCAACTGGAAGGAGCTGGGTGCGCCGCTGAACACCCCGGTCAAGCGCGACGACATCTACCTGCTCAAGGACGAGCGCCAGGCCACCAAGGTGCCCAACTTCTTCGTGCCCAAGCCCATGCACAACGAGGGCAACTACATCATCTCCCTGGGCAATCTCTGTCGCTGGCTGGGCCAGCAGGCCGAAGCCCTGGGCGTGGAGATCTATCCCGGCTTCGCCGCCCAGGAACCGCTGATCGATGAGCAGGGCGTGGTGCGCGGCATCATCACCGGCGACCTCGGGGTGGATCGCGAAGGCCAGCCCAAGGAGGGCGTCTACACCCCCGGCATGGAACTGCGCGGCAAGTACACCCTGTTCGCCGAAGGCTGCCGTGGCCACCTGGGCAAGCAGCTCGGCCAGAGATTCAAGCTCGGCGAAGGCGCCGATCCGCAGCACTATGGTATCGGCATCAAGGAATTGTGGGAGATAGATCCGGCCAAGCACGAGCAGGGTCTGGTGATCCACACCTCCGGCTGGCCGCTGGACAAGGAAAATCCAGGCGGCTCCTTCCTCTATCATCTGGAAGACAACCAGGTGGTGGTCGGCCTCATCGTCGACCTGGCCTACAGCAATCCGCACCTGTCGCCCTATGACGAATTCCAGCGCTACAAGCACCACCCGGTGGTGGCCCAGTACCTGGAAGGCGGCAAGCGCGTCTCCTACGGCGCCCGCGCCCTGGTCAAGGGCGGCCTGAATTCCCTACCGAAGATGGTCTTCCCCGGTGGCGCCCTGATCGGTTGCGACTTGGGCACCCTGAACCCGGCCAAGATCAAGGGCAGCCACACCGCCATGAAGTCCGGCATGCTCGCCGCCGACGCCATCGTCACCGCCCTGGCCGCCGGCCGCGAAGGCGACGAACTCCAGGGCTACGTGGACGGCTTCAAGGGCAGTTGGCTGCAGGAAGAACTCCATGCCAGCCGCAACTTCGGCCCGGCCATGCACAAGTTCGGCCCGCTACTTGGCCCGGCCTTCGCCTTCGTCGAACACAACCTGCTGGGTGGCGCCCTGCCCTTCACCCTGCACGACCGGCGTATGGACCACACCTGCCTGAAGAAGGCCGACGAGGCCCCGCGCATCAGCTATCCCAAGCCGGACGGCAAGTTGAGTTTCGACAAGCTCTCCTCAGTGTTCCTCTCCAACACCAACCACGAAGAAGACCAGCCGGTTCACCTGAAGCTCAAGGACCCGTCGATTCCCATCGCGCAGAACCTGCCGCTGTACGACGAGCCGGCACAGCGCTATTGCCCGGCCGGGGTCTACGAGGTAGTCCGCGATGGCGGCGAGCCGCGCTTCCAGATCAATGCCCAGAACTGCGTCCACTGCAAGACCTGCGACATCAAGGACCCGGCGCAGAACATCACCTGGGTGGCGCCAGAAGGCAGCGGCGGCCCCAACTATCCCAACATGTAAGCGAATGAAGAAAGGGCCCCTCGGGGCCCTTTCTTCATTCGGCGGGAGCGACGGGAAAGAAGACGCCGCGACTCCAGACCCCGAGCCAATCCTGCCCTTCACGCTGCCCCTGCTCGACGCGCTCCATCAACTGGTAGAAGACCGCTCTATTGAGTCGGGCTTCCAGGCCACCACGCACCTGCACATAGGGCGCCGGCTGGCCATCCTGCTCGGCAAACCGCAGCGGATGCTCGGCACCTGCGGCAACCCGATCGCCCACGTTGGTCAGAAAATCCAGCTCCTGTTCTTGTCCGCTACCGCGCCACTCGACGTCCACCGCGAGAAAGGGCACGTCCTCCACCTGGATGCCCACGCACTCCACCGGCGTCACCAGCACGTAGCGTTCGGGGTCACGGCGCAGGATGGTAGAGAAGAGGCGCACCATGGCCGGACGGGTGATGGGCGTGCCCTGGTGATACCAGGTGCCGTCCCGGGCGATACGCATGTCGATGTCGCCGCAGAAGGGTGGATGCCAGAGGTGCACCGGCGGCAAGCTACCCTCCTGCACCGCCGGCAATTGCGCCAACAGATTGCGTGTCACGTCACCCTGGCTCACGTCCCGCTCCTCTACCTGGGGCCCAACCCGAGCAGACGTTGGGCGTATTGCTGCAGCGCCGGCGCCAAGAGGTTTTCCGGGCGTTCGTCGTAGAACGTCAAGAAGCCGCCGCGGCTACGAATGCGGGCGGTATCCACCAAGCGGAAGGTGGCGACCTCCACCAGCATCATCTGGACCACGCTACGATCGCGCCCGACGCGACCGATATCATCCTGATCCTCCATTTCCTCCCAGGTTCCGATGCGGTCATCCGCCGCGGCAAAGCGGGTATAGAGGAGGTAGTGGGCACCGAACTGGCGCGCCTCGGCCATGGCCTGGTCGAAGCCTTCCGGCTTGGGCGCCCGGCGCACCCGCGGGAAGTACTCGACGAAGCCATCGAAGGCCTCTTCCGCGACCACGTTGGGGCGGGCGTAGGGATAGCCCGGCGGGACGAAGGGCCCCTGGGCGATGTAGATGAAGGAATCGGCCTGCAAACGGAAGTTGTTCAGCCGCTGGGTATGGCTGTAATCCAGCAGCCCGGCGTCGCGCATCTGGTATTCCACACCCGATGCCATGTCGCTGACGCTCATGCAGCCGCCGAGGCCGAGCGCCAGCGCAGCCACTCCGAGAAAACGCAAACCCTGGATCATGAAAAGCCCCTGCCCGGCGCCAAGATGCCGTCGATGCAGAGGCTTTAGCAGCTTTCGCGCCAGCTCTGGACTCAACCGCCGATGATCTTCATCACCGTCACGCCACCGGAGAAGGCGAGGTCTTGCTTGTCGCCCAGGGCCTTGACCAGCAGTCGCTGCAAGGCGGGCAGCGCCAGGTGGCGGGGCTTGTCCAGCAGATCGCCGACATAGTGGCGATTGCTCGACGACAGGCAGCCGTGCAGCCAGCCGGTGGACGACAGCCGCAGGCGCGAGCAGGTCCGGCAGAAGGGTACGCTTTCGTTGGCGATGATGCCGAAGTGGCCGCCTCCTTCCACCCGGTAGCGCAAGGCGGTGGAATCCACCGGCGCATCGGCCTGCACATAGGCATGGCGCGAGCCGACGATCTCCAGCAACTCGGCCAAGGGCACCAACTGGTTGTTGAAGCTCACCGGGTCCTTGGCCAGATGGCCCATGCGCATGAGTTCGATGAACCTGAGTTCGAAGCCGCGCTCCAGGCAGTAGTCCAGTAGCGGCAGCACCTGGTCGAGATTCTGGCCGCGCAGGGGCACCATGTTGAGCTTGATCTTCAGCCCGGCCGCGCGCGCCTCTTCGAGACCGGCCAGCACCGTGGCCAGGTCACCACCGCGCGCCAGGCGCGGAAAGGCCTCGGCATCGAGGGTGTCGAGGGACACGTTCAGCCGACGGATGCCGTGATCGATGAGGAATTCGAGTTTGCGCGACAGCAGCTGGCCATTGGTGGTCAGGCTGATGTCCTTGAGGCCGAGCTGCGCCACGCGGGCGAGGAACGGCTCCAGCCGCGGCGTGACCAGGGGCTCGCCCCCGGTGATGCGCAGCCGCTCGATGCCGGCGGCATCGATCAGGTATTCCACCCCACGCGCCATGGTCTCGGCACTGAGTTCGTCCTGCGCAGCCACGAGTCGCTTGCCATTGGGCACACAATACGTACAGGCATAGTTGCAGGCCGCCGTGAGGCTGATCCGCAAGTTGCGAAACGCCCTACCCTGGCGGTCGACGATCATCTTGGGCACTCCACTAGAACAAGAGAAAAGGGATGGCACGGCATCCCTTGCCTCTATCGGACCCTAGGATCGGACAGGCGTTTCGACGTCCCGCTTGCGGCGATTGCCCATGCGGACGCCAATATCCATGAGGAACTGGAAGAAGCCCTCCTGATCCTCCAGCACGTCGCGCCAGAACGGCGAATGGTAAAGGGCCACGGCTCCATGCACCAGCGCCCAGGCCGCGCAGTAATGGAAATAGGGTGGCACGTCCTCGAGCTTGCCTTCGTCGATGCGGCCTTCGATCAGGCTGGTCAGCCGTTGGAAGTTGGAGGTGCGGATGCTGTGCAACTGCTCGACCAGTTCGGGCACCTGCCGCGTCTTGACCACCTTTTCCTCGAGCCGGTCGAACAGCCGGTAACGCTGCGGATCGCTCATGCGGAATTCGAAATAGGCGCGCGAGAGGGCTTCGCGGTCCCGGGCGACGTTGTCCGACTGGAACAGCTCGGCGAGATCCCTTTCGTAATCCAGCATCAGCCGCAGGTAGATCTCGGCCTTCGAATTGAAATGCTTGTAGATGGTGCCTTTGCCGATACCGACCGCCTCGGCGATCATCTCGACGGTGACGCTGTCTTCTCCTTCGGAGAGGAAGAGTTGCAGCGCGGTGTCGAGGATTTCCTGCTCACGGCGACGGAACTCGCGGACCTTGCGGGATTCTTTCTGCATGGCAGCCCACTTGTTGTTTTTGAAAAGGGATAGGGCCTCGAACTACCGGCCTCCCCTCGGCTTACCGGCACTTCGTCACACCTTGGGCGAGCTCGACCGACAGGATCGGTGAACCGCGCGGGCGCGCCCCTTATTATGCCCCATCACACCCAGATTGTACGGATCGAGTCAATGTCTTCCTGGAAGCACGAATTCCCTCAGGCCTACGCCATGCGCTATCTCAACCATGCGGCGGTAGCCCCCTGGCCCAAACGCGCCGCGCAGGCCGTCACCGAATTCGCCGCCGAGAACTGCCAGTACGGTGCGCGCAATTACCCGACCTGGCTGGGCCTGGAGCAGCGGCTGCGCGAGCGCCTGATGCGCCTGCTCAACGCCCCGGCGAGCAGCGACATCGCCCTGGTCAAGAACACCTCCGAGGCCCTGTCCTTCGTCGCCTTCGGCCTGGATTGGCAGAGCGGTGACCAGGTGGTGATCAGCGACGAGGAGTTCCCGTCCAATCGAGTGGTCTGGGAGGCACTGTCGCGTTTTGGCGTCGAGGTGGTGGAAGTGACCCTCGGGGAGACGCCCGAGGCCAATCTGCTGGCCGCCTGTGGTCCTCGTACCCGGCTGATGGCCATCAGCGCCGTGCAGTACGCCAGCGGCCTGCGTCTTGACCTGCCCACCCTAGGCCAGGGGTGCGAGAGCAAGGGCGTGCTGCTGTGCGTCGACGCCATCCAGCAACTGGGCGCCCTGCCCTTCGATGTGCAGGCCTGCAACTGCGCCTTCGCCATGGCCGACGGTCACAAGTGGCTACTCGGCCCGGAAGGCCTGGGGGTCTTCTACTGCCGCGCCGATCTGCGCGAGCAACTGAAGCTGCACGAGTACGGCTGGCATATGCTGGACAACGCCGGCGACTACAGCCAGCGTGAGTGGCAACCGGCGAAGACCGCCATGAGATTCGAATGCGGTAGCCCCAACATGCTCGGCGCCGTGGCCCTGGAGGCCAGCCTGTCGCTGCTGGAAGACGCTGGCATGACCCAGGTGGGCCAGGAGGTGTTGGCGCGGGTCGAACTGCTGGACAGCCAGATCCGCCAGCTGCCCGGTGCCGTCCTGCATTCGCCACTCGATCCGCAGCGCCGCTCCGGCATCCTCACCTTCTCCCTGGAAGGTTGGGACAACCGCCAACTGTTCGAGCGCCTCAAGACCGCCGATGTGGTCTGCGCCCAGCGCGGACCGGGCATTCGGTTGTCGCCGCACTTCTATACCAGCGAGCACGTGCTGGAACAGACCCTGGACCTGATCCGGGCGCTGGCGCGCTTCTAAGCCAAGAACCAGCCAGATAAGCCCAGTGCCAGAGCGGCGCTATTCCAAAACTGTTTAAAAAATGTCCAGCCCAGGCTGGACCTTTGCCCAGGCTGACCAATACTCAAGTGACTGGTCGCGCCGACCCCCGCGGCGAGATCCAGGCAGGCAGTCCGCCCATCCGGCGAACCGCTGGTCCGGCCCGGGTATCCGAGGATACCCGGGCCATTTTTTTGCGGGTCAAAGGACGGCGCGGGGAAACAGTCGGCGGAAGTTGGTCGTCGTCTGCTCGGCGAGGGTTTCCAGGCTGACACCACGGACATCGGCCAGGCACTGGGCGACCTCCACCACGAATTGCGGCAGGTTGGCCTTGCCTCTATGAGGCACGGGCGCGAGATAAGGCGAATCCGTTTCCACCAACAGGCGATCGGCCGGCACCTGGCGCGCCACCTCGCGCAGATCGGCGGCGTTACGGAAGGTCAGGATGCCGGAAAAGGAAATGTAGAAGCCCAGATCCAGGGCTGCCTTGGCCGTCGCCCAGTCCTCGGTGAAGCAGTGCAGCACTCCGGCGCCCGGCAGCTCGGCGGCGGCCAGCATGGCCAGGGTATCCGCCCGCGCCTCACGGGTATGGATCACCAGCGGCAACCCAGTACGCCGGGCAGCCTCCAGATGCAGGGCGAAGGAGCGCTGCTGGATCTCGGCGGTATCCGGCTGGTAGTGGTAATCCAGTCCGGTCTCGCCGATGGCCGCAACGCGGGGATGGGCCAGCCGTTCCAGCAGCCAGTCGAGATCGATGGCGCTGCCCTGGGCGGCATCCAGCGGATGGATGCCCACCGCGCAGTGAACGTCCGCATAGCGCTCGGCCAGGGCCTGCACCGTGGGCGCGTTGCCGGCATCGACGCCGATACAGAGGAACTGGCTGACGCCTCGCGCGCGCGCAGCGTCCAGCGCGGCGTCCAGGGAGCCGTCATGCAGGGAAAGATCGAGTCGATCCAGGTGACAGTGGGAGTCGACGAAATGCACGGAAAACCAGCCTTGAATCGGGAGACGCCCCGCCCCGAGCGGGACGGCGGCGCATCACATGGTATGGGTGGGACGGTCCGACTTCAGTGAGCCGGCCAGATAGGTTTCGATCTTGTTGCGGGCGGTATTGTCGCCATCGTTGAACTGCACGCCAACGCCCGCGGCACGATTGCCCTGGGCGCCCTTGGGCGTGATCCACACCACCTTGCCGGCGACCGGGATCTTGTCCGGTTCGTCCATCAGGTTCAGCAGCATGAAGACCTCGTCGCCCAGCTTGTAGGTCTTGCCCGTCGGGATGAACAGCCCGCCGTTGCGGATGAAGGGCATGTAGGCGGCGTAGAGCACCGACTTGTCCTTGATGGTGAGCGACAGGATGCCATTACGGGGGCCCAGGTTCTGCGGCAGACTCATGAGATTCTCTCGAAACAGGCGATGCGAGCGGATCGCTAGCGTCCAGGCACCAGGCCGGCCCAGCGGATCAACAGCGATTCCAGCAACAATACGCGGTTGAGGTTGGCTTTGCCCAGCACCTTCTGCCGCTCGGCATGCAGCCATTCCTGCAGGGCCAGTACCTCGTGTGGCGCGCTTTTCTCGGCCAGATAACCCAGCACCTTGGCCATGTCCGGCGCGGCTTCCCCGTCGGCGCCGCCCCACTGCTGGCGCAACACACCGTGGGTCCACTCGCAGAACCAGTCGAGCAACAGCGGCAAGGGCACGGCGTTCCAGCTCTCGGCCAGTTGGCTGGGCGCCGCCTGGCGCTTCAGCAGGCGTTTCACCCCCTCCACCACCTGGGCCCGCCGGGCGAGCACGTCTTCGCCGTGCAGGCGCAGCGCCGCCAAGGGCGAACCACCGGCCAGCACCAGCAATTGCGTACGGACCTCCTCGTCGAGCTCCGGCAGGCGCTCGCCCAGCCAGGTAAGGCTTTCCGCCCGCGTGGGCACCGGGCAGGCCTGCTGCACGCAACGACTGCGCACGGTCGGCAACAGGCGACTCGGTTGATGACTGACCAATAACAGCACGGTAGCACCCGAGGGCTCTTCCAGACTCTTGAGCAGGGCGTTGGCGGCGTTGAGGTTCATCGCCTCGACCGGCTCCAGCAGGATCAGCTTGCGCCCCCCCAATTGCGCGGTCTGGGTGACGAAGTCCACCAGCGCGCGGATCTGGTCGACGCGAATGGGCTTCTCGGCCTCTTCCGGCTGGACCACGCAGTAATCGGGATGGGTTCCCGCCTTCAGCAGCGCGCAGGCCTTGCACTGCCCACAGGCGGCTTCGCCCTGGGGCGCCTGGCACAGCAGCAGGCTGGCCAGCCGTTCGGCCAGATCGCGCTTGCCGATCCCGCGGGGACCGTGCAGCAGATAGGCATGCGGATGCTGTTGCCGGGGCCAGATCCGCGCCCAGAGCTCTGCCTGCCAAGGATAGACGTCAGCCACCGAGGCGCGACTCCAACCGGGCGACCAGCGCGCGCAGGTTCGCTTGCACCTCGGCCAGGGTGCGCGAGGCATCGATGATGCTGTAGCGCTCAGGCCTGGCCTGGGCGCGCTGCAGATAGGTCTGGCGCACCGCCTCGAAGAAGGCCCGCTGTTCCTGCTCGAAGCGGTCCAGGGCACCGCGTCGGGCGGCCCGGGCCAGGCCGATTTCCACCGGCAGATCGAACACCAGGGTCAGATCGGGTTGCAGATCGCCCAGCACGAAGGCTTCCAGGGTGGCGATGCGCTCGACCGGCACGCCGCGACCACCGCCCTGATAGGCGTAGGTGGCATCGACGAAGCGGTCGCAGAGCACCAGGGCGCCCCGCGCCAGGGCCGGCCGGACGACCTGGGCCAGGTGCTGGGCGCGCGCCGCGAACATCAACAGCAATTCGGTATCCACGGCCATGGGTTCAGCAGCCGGCGTCAGCAGGATCTCGCGGATCCGCTCCGCGAGGGGCGTGCCGCCCGGTTCACGGGTCAGCACCACCTCACGCCCGGCGCCACCCAGCAATTCGGCGAGATAGTCGCGGTTGGTGCTCTTGCCGGCGCCCTCGGGGCCTTCGAGGGTAATGAAGAGGCCGTTTCCGGTCATGGTGTGTCCTTGGTTTCGGGTGCCTGCGGCGCAGGACTCGAGCGATAGTCGGCGCGCCGCTTGAGTTGGAACTCCCGCACCGCCTGGTTGTGCGCCTCGAGATCCTTGGAGAAGACGTGGCTGCCGTCGCCGCGGGCGACGAAGTACAGGCTGTCGCCGTCCTTGGGGTGCAGGGCCGCGTGGATGGCTTCGCGTCCCGGCATGGCGATCGGCGTGGGCGGCAATCCCGGGTTGAGATAGGTGTTATAGGGCGAAGGCTCACGCAGATCCGCACGGGTAATGCGCCCGGTATAGCGCTCGCCCATGCCGTAGATCACCGTGGGATCGGTCTGCAACAGCATGCCAGCGGCCAGGCGGCGCACGAACACCCCGGCGATCTCATCACGCTCCTCGGGTACGCCGGTCTCCTTCTCCACCAGCGACGCCATGATCAGCGCCTGGTAGGGATCCTTGTAAGGGACGGTGGGATCGCGTTCCTGCCATTCCTGGTCGAGCACCGCCTGCAGGCGCTGGTTGGCCTGGCGCAGCAGCTCCGACTCGCGCTGGCCCTTCACATAGCGATAGGTATCGGGAAAGAAGCGACCCTCGGGGTACTCGCCATCCAAGCCCAGGCGCTTCATCAGGGCAGCATCGTCGAGACCTTCGGTGTCATGCTCCAGCTTGGGTTGCCGCGCCAGGGCGGCCCGGACCTGGCGGAAGTTCCAGCCTTCCACCAGGGTGAGGTTGTATTGCACCACCTCGCCCTTGCGCCAGAGCGCGAACAACTCCTGCACGGTCATCCCCGGCGTCAGGCGATATTCACCGCTGTGCAGGGTCTGCCCGGCGAGGTTGAAACGCCAATACAGCCGCAGCCAGAAGGCGCCATCCAGCACACCCTCGTCCTGCAGACGCAACAGACTGCCACCCGGAGTGGCACCCTTGTCGATCTCGAACAGTTGCTCGCCGTCGATCTTCAGCGGCTGAATCAGCGCTTGGTGCTGGCGCCAGCCAGCCAAGACCAGCAGCAGGCCGCCGGCTGCCAGCAGCGCCGTCAGCAGAGCTCTCGCCTTGCGCATCGGCTATTCCAGAATCTCGTTTATCGAACCTTGCAGTTTACGGGTCAGCGGCCCTACCGACCAGTTCGCGGCTGCGTACCGGCGCACGGGCCAGATACCGTATTGGCTATTGCAGAGGAAAACCTCATCGGCCCGCTGCAGGTCATCCAGTGTCAGCGACGACACCCGTACCCTTATGCCGTTCCGGGCGGCGATATCGAGGAGCAGACCGCGCATCACCCCCGCCACACCACAGTGATCGAGTGCCGGGGTCAGCAACTCGCCGGCGCGGATCAGAAACAGATTGCTGAATACCCCTTCGATTGGCCGACCGTCCTGGTCGAGCATCAGGCCTTCGGCGTACTCCGCAACGCTCCATTCAGCCCGGGCCAGCACCTGCTCCAGACGATTCAGGTGCTTGAGGCCGGCCAACAGGGGTTGCCGGGCCAGGCGCGTCGCGCAGGGATAGAGGGCGATACCCTCGACTCTATTGGCCTCGGGGTAGGCGGGCACTGGCGATCCCAGCAGCAGACGGCGTACCTCGGGTTCGGCCGGCGGCGCGTAACCGCGCAAGCCATCGCCGCGGGTGAGCAGCAGCTTGGCCACGCCCTCCCCCAGCAGCGCCGCATAGGCCTGGATCTCGTCACCTACCTGGGCAATATCGCAAGGGATATCCAGCCGCTGGCAACCCAGGGCCAGCCGTTGCAGATGGCGTTCCAGCAAGCACGGCTGGCCGCGGCGTACGGCGATGGTCTCGAACAGCCCATCGCCATAGGCCAGGCCCCGGTCACGTTGCAGCCCGGCGCCCAGCGGCTGGCCGTTGAGCCAGTCCTGGATCAAGCGTCGACGCGCCGGAACACCAGACTGCCGTTGGTGCCGCCGAAGCCGAACGAGTTGGACAAGGCCACCTCGATGGACCGCTGACGTGCCTCGTGGGGCACGAAATCCAGATCACAGCCGTCGCTGGGATTGTCCAGGTTGATGGTGGGCGGAGCCACCTGGTCACGCAGCGCCAACACCGTGAAGATGGCTTCCACCGCGCCGGCGGCACCCAACAGGTGACCGGTCATGGACTTGGTGGAACTGACGCTCAGGCGCTTGGCCTGATCACCGAACACCTGCTTGAGCGCGGCAACCTCAGCCAGATCGCCCGCTGGCGTGGAGGTGCCGTGGGCGTTGACATAATCCACCGCGTCGGGAGTGATGCCGGCATCCTTGAGGGTGGCGAGCATGCAACGGGCCGCGCCGGCGCCGTTTTCCGAGGGTGCGGTCATATGATAGGCATCCGCACTCATGCCAAAGCCGATCAACTCGGCATAGATGCGCGCGCCACGCGCCTTGGCGTGCTCGTACTCTTCGAGTACCAGGGCGCCAGCGCCATCGGACAGCACGAAGCCATCGCGATCGCGATCCCAGGGACGGCTGGCACGGGTCGGATCGTCATTGCGCGTCGACAGCGCACGGGCGGCACCGAAGCCGCCCAGGCCCAGACCCGAGGTCGCCATCTCCGAGCCACCGGCGACCATGACGTCGGCTTCACCGTAGGCGATGTTGCGCGCCGCCATGCCGATGCAATGCGTGGCCGTGGTGCAGGCGGTGGCGATGGCATAGTTGGGGCCCTGCAGACCCAGGTGGATCGACAGGAAACCGGACACCATGTTGATGATGGAACCCGGTACGAAAAAGGGGGAAATACGGCGCGGGCCCTGTTCGAGCAGCGATTGGCAATTCGCCTCGATATTGGTCAAGCCACCGATGCCCGACCCCATGGCGACACCAATGCGCTCACGGTTGTCATCGTTGACCTCGATACCGCTGTCGCGCATGGCCTGGAAGCTGGCAGCGAGACCGTATTGGATGAACAGATCCAGCTTGCGGGCTTCTTTCGCGGACAGATATTGCTCCACGTCGAATCCCTTGACCGATCCGCCGATCCGCGTGCTGAAGGCAGAGACGTCCATATGCTCGATCGGCGCAATGCCACTGCGGCCGGCAAGGATGCCTTCCCAGCTGCTGGCTACGTCCGCGCCAAGCGGCGATACCATGCCCATACCCGTGATCACGACACGTCTACGCGACACACCCAACTCCTCTTGTCCTTCCGGGGCGGCCACCCCACTTAAAAAAAGCCGATTTCAACGAGCTTAATACTGGACCTAAAGAAAAGCCGCACGCCCTGCAGGACGTGCGGCTTTCGATGTCCGAAACTGACGGCTACTTATTGCTGGTGGGCAACGATGTAGTCGATAGCTTCCTGGACGGTGGTGATCTTCTCAGCCTGCTCGTCCGGGATTTCGGTCTCGAATTCCTCTTCCAGAGCCATCACCAGTTCGACGGTGTCAAGGGAGTCGGCGCCCAGATCCTCGACGAAGGAAGCGCTGTTGGTAACTTCCTCTTCCTTCACGCCGAGCTGCTCAGCGACGATCTTCTTAACGCGTTCTTCGATGGTGCTCATACCGTGTTCTCACTCCTAAAGGAAAAATCCGCACAACGGATTGCGCGTAAGTGTATAGAAAGGGATTTCCGTATTTCAAGCTGACGCGACATCAAGACGTATGCGCGGCCATTGCTGGTGCGACAGTTTACCAGCTTAGCGCAATAGCCGCGCGGGGTAACGCCGGTCAGCTCATGTACATTCCGCCGTTCACGGGGATCGTGGCGCCGGTCACATAGGCCGCGCCCTCACCCGCCAGGAAGCCTACCACCTTGGCGATTTCATCGGCTTGCCCGAGGCGACCGGCCGGGATCTGGGTCAGCAGCGCTGCGCGCTGGGCTTCCGGCAGCTCACGGGTCATGTCGGTGTCGATGAAGCCGGGGGCTACCGCGTTGACGGTGATGTTGCGCGAACCCACCTCGCGGGCCAGGGCCCGGGTGAAGCCTTCGAGACCGGCCTTGGCGGCGGCGTAGTTGGCCTGCCCGGCGTTACCCATGGCGCCGACCACCGAGCCGATGCTGACGATGCGGCCCCAGCGGCCCTTGGTCATGCCCTTGAGCACGGCCTTGGACAGCCGGAACAGGCTGTTGAGGTTGGTATCGATCACGTCGAACCACTCATCGTCCTTCATCCGCAGCATCAGGTTGTCGCGGGTGATGCCGGCGTTGTTGACCAGGATCGACGGGGCGCCGAATTGCGCCTGGACCTGCTCGAGGGCGGCCGCGACGGAGGCGTTGTCGGAGACGTTGAGCACCAGGCCGGTGCCTTCGATGCCGTTGGCCTTGAGCGACTCGGCGATGCGCTGGGCGCCCGCCTCGCTGGTCGCGGTGCCGATCACGGTGGCGCCCAGCCGACCCAGTTCCAGGGCGATGGCTTGGCCAATACCACGCGTGGCGCCCGTGACCAGGGCGACCTTACCTTGCAGACTCATCTCGTGTTCCTCGATTCAAAAAGCCGCGCGGGCGGCGGCGAAGGCGTCGGGGGTGTCCAGGGACAGGGTTTCCACGCCCTTGACGCATCTCTTGTTCAGACCGGCCAGCACCTTGCCCGGGCCGCACTCCACCAAGTGGGTGACGCCCTGGGCCGCCAGGTACTGCACGGACTCGACCCAGCGTACCGGACTGTACAGCTGGGCCAGCAGATCCTGCTGCAGGCTGTCCAGATCGGTGTTCACGCCAGCATTGACGTTCTGTACCACTGGAATCGACGGCGCGCTCCAGGTGCAGCCACGGACGTCTTCGGCGAAGCGTTCGGCCGCCGGACGCATCAGCTCGCAGTGCGAAGGCACGCTCACCGGCAGGGCCACGGCGCGCTTGGCGCCCATGGCCTTGCAGGCCTCGATGGCGCGCTCCACGGCGGCGGCGGAACCGGCGATGACCACCTGGCCCGGGGCGTTGAAATTGACCGCACTCACGACGTCACCCTGGGCAGCTTCGGCGCAGGCCGCCAGCACCTGGGCATCTTCCAGACCGAGGATGGCGGCCATACCGCCCTGCCCGGCCGGTACGGCCTGCTGCATCAGCTCGCCACGGCGAGCCACCAAACGCACGGCTTCGGCGAACGGCAGGCTGCCGGCGGCCACCAGCGCCGAGTACTCGCCCAGGCTATGGCCGGCGACGTAGGCGGGCTTGGCGCCCCCTTCGGCGAGCCACAGACGCCACAGCGCGATGGACGCGGTCAGGATGGCGGGCTGAGTACGGTCGGTCTGGTTGAGCGACTCCTGCGGGCCCTGCTGGGTCAGCGCCCAGAGGTCGTAGCCGAGCACGGCGGAGGCTTCCGCGAAGGTTTCGCCGATCAGCGCATGGTGCGTGGCCAGCTCACCCAGCATGCCCAAGGCTTGGGAACCCTGGCCGGGAAAGACGAAAGCGAGAGAGGCAGACATAGGCAGGTCTCTTGTGGGTCCATTGCTGGCGAAAGCTCTGTTCCGCCACGGATAGACTGAGATGTCGGTGTCGACCGGTCGGTCACACCGCTTTCAGAGCCGCCAAGTTTAACCGGATACGCCCGGGGAGATCAGTCTCTACATCATGCAGGGCGCGCTCGATGGCCTGAACGAGACCGACTTCGCCTGCGGCGCCATGACTTTTCACCACCACCGCATTCAGGCCAAGAAAGCTCGCGCCATTGCGCAGCTCCGGGTCCCATTGGCGAAAACGCCGGGCCAGCCAGGGCTGCAACAGCCGACGTTCGAGCCAGGAGGTCGTGCCGCTGCGCTCGACCAGCAGGCGCAGCAGGGCTTCGCCAGACTTGAGCACCGCATTGCCGGTAAAGCCGTCACAGACCACTACATCCGCGACGGCGGCATAGAGATCGCTGCCCTCGACGAAGCCGGTGAAGTCGAAGGCCTGACTCTGGGCCAGGCGCCGCGCCGCCTCCTGGATCACCGGCGTCCCCTTGCCGGGCTCGCGACCGACGTTGAGCAAGGCCACCCGTGGCCGCTCCAGGCCGCGCGCCTGGGCCGCTCCCGCGCCCAGATAGGCGAATTGCACCAGCTGTTCGGCGGTGGTGTCGAGATTCGCGCCGAGATCGAGCAGCAGCGTCTGATGCTCTCCCAGCCCCGGCAGCGCCGACATCATGGCGGGTCTATCGATCTCCGGTAGCGTGCCGAGCAGCAGCCGCGCCAGTGCCATCCAGGCGCCGGTATTGCCGGCACTCAGGCACCCCTGGGCACGCCCTTGCTGGACGGCCTCCAAGGCGGCATGCATGGACGTGCGAGCGCGACTGCGCACGACGCTGGCGGGACGCTCATCGGGCCCAACGGCGGAATCGACGTAGTCGAAGTGCAGGCGAGTAGCGAGGGAAGCAGGTGGTGACCAGGCCGACAAGGCGTCGCGCTGACCACAGAGGAGAAGACTTAAGGCGGGAAAACGCTCGAGAGCGCTTATTGAAGCAGGAACAATGCAGCGGGGACCGAAGTCCCCGCCCATTGCATCGATCGCGATGACGGTTTCGATCGAGGATTACTCGTCGGAACCCTTGTCGATCACTTTGCGACCGCGGTAGAAACCGTCGGGCGACACGTGGTGGCGCAGGTGAACTTCACCGGTGCTCTTTTCCACGGACAGGGCGTTCGCTTCGAGGGCGTCGTGCGAACGACGCATGTCGCGAGCGGAACGGGACTTTTTGTTCTGCTGAACAGCCATGATTTAACTCCTAAACGTTTGGGTCACGCTTCAACTGCGCAAGTACACTGAACGGGTTGGGTCGCTTTTCCTCGTCCGCCGGCTCTTCGGGCGCCTCGAAACCTTCCGGATGCTGGCAAGCTCCTGCGGGATGCGCGGGAATGATCGGCAGCGCGAGCAACAGCTCGTCTTCGACCAGCCCATGCAGATCCAAAGGATCTTCGCCAACCTCCAGGGCATCGTAACCCTGTGGCAAGGCATCGGCCGACTGCCCTTCCCAGACCACGGCGAAATCGAATTCGCTGTGGATGGGAAGCACTGCCGGCTCCAGACAACGCTGGCAAATCATCTCGACCGCGGCATCGAGGACACCGTGGATGACGAACTGCCGCTGTTGATCACGCCCGAAGTCGAGGACGACGGCTACCGCGCCTTCGGACTTCACGAGCTGCTCGCCGACACGCCGCATGTTCGCGAGAGGCAGCTCACCCTTGAGGGTTACGCCGCGATCCGCCAATTTGCGAGGATCGACCTGAGGTGGAATTGGCCCATTCAACATAAGCGCGCCATTATAGGGACGGCCTTACGGCTGTCAAAGGAAATTAACCCCGAAGCGACTCCGACCGACCTCTGGTCGGCCTCGCCCGAGAACAAACTGATGCCCCGTATTCTACTCGCTTCCAGCTCGCCTTACCGCCGCCAATTGCTGGAAAGACTGCAGCTGCCCTTCGCCCACCAGTCGCCCGATATCGACGAAACGCCCCTGCCCGGCGAGCAGCCACGGGCGCTGGTGGAGCGCCTGGCCAGGGCCAAGGCCACAGCCCTCGGCGAGCAGCCGGAAGCCACCCTCATCATAGGTTCGGACCAGACCACCGCCATCGACGGCGAGATCATCGGCAAGCCCTTGAGTCACGAACGGGCTCATAGGCAACTGGCACGAGCCAGTGGCCGCACCCTGGTATTCCATACCGGACTGGCCGTGCTGGACAGCCGAACCGGGCAATGCCGAAGCGAGGTCGTGGATTTCCAGGTGCGCTTTCGCCAACTGGACGCTGCGACCATCGACCGCTACCTGTTGGTCGAAAGGCCCTACGATTGCGCTGGCAGCTTCAAGGCCGAGGGACTGGGCATTGCCCTGTTCGAAGCGATGCAAGGGGATGACCCGACCAGCCTGATCGGCCTCCCCCTCATCCGCCTGGCCGCACTGCTGCGCGAAACAGGCCTACAGGTGCCCTAGAGCCCTGCAGTAGTCAAACGTCAGCGCAGCGTCGGTCCCTGCCAGCCCATATAGAGAGCGAGGCGCTCGGCGACGCTGGCGCCCAGGCGCTTGGCGAAGCGATCGAAGGGCGAGTCTTGCTGGGTGTAGTCCACCATGTGCTCTTCCTTGATCACGTCCCGCGCCACGTAGCTGGCACTGCCAAAACCATCGATCAAGCCCAGCGGCAACGCCTGCTCACCAGACCAGACCAGGCCGGAGAACAGCTCGGGATGCCCCTCGACCTTGAGGCGATCGCCCCGCCCCTTCTTGACGCTGTCGATGAACTGCTGGTGAGTGACATCCAGCACCTGCTGCCAGAAGCGCGTCTCGTCGGGCTTTTGCGGCTGGAAGGGGTCGAGGAAGGTCTTGTGCTCGCCGGAGGTATAGACCCGGCGCTCCACACCCAGCTTCTCCATGGTACCGACGAAGCCGAAGGACGCCGCCGTGACGCCGATGGAGCCGACCAGGCTGGCCTTGTCGGCATAGATGGCATCGGCCGCGCTGGCCACGTAGTAGGCGCCCGAGGCCCCGAGGTCAGAGATGACCGCGTACAGCTTGATATCCGGATGCAGGCCACGCAGGCGCTTGATCTCATCATAGATATAGCCGGACTGCACCGGGCTGCCACCCGGACTGTTGATGCGCAGTATCAAACCGCGGGTATTGCTGTCGTCAAAGGCCTTGCGCAGCGCCGTCACCACGTTGTCGGCACTGGCCTTCTCGTCATCGGCGATCACGCCCTTGAGTTCGATGAGCGCGGTATGAGGCCCCGACTCGGTCACCCCACCCTTCTTGCCCAGCGATAGCAGGGGCGTGAACAGCACCAGCATGAGGATCAGGTAGGCGAAGGTCAGCAGCTTGAAAAAGATGCCCCAGCGCCGTGCCCGCCGCTGCTCCTGCACGCTGGCGAGCAGGGTCTTCTCGATCAGGGCCCAGGTCTTGTCGTCCGCCGGGCGCACACGCCCGCTGTCTTCCTTCCACTCGTCAGCCATGCCCGACCTCTCTCCTGACCACATCGTTGTCACCTAGCCATAGCGCCAGGTCCGTGAAGGCTTCGATCATCAAGCGCGGCGCGAAATCCCTGAGGACTTCCGCTGGCTGGGCACCATAGCTCGCGCCGACCGCATCGACCCCGGCGCGGCGCGCCATTTCCAGGTCGAACACCGCATCCCCCACCAGCAGCGCCCGCTCCGGCGCCACGCGGCAATGGGCGAGGATTTCCTGCACCATCTGCGGATCGGGCTTGCCGGCCGCCTCATCCGCACAGCGGGTGACATCGAAGAACTCGGTCAGACCATGCTGTTGCAGCGAACGCGCCAGCCCACGGCGACTCTTTCCGGTCGCCACGGCCAGTTGATAGCCCAGCGCGCGAAATCGCTGCAGCGCGCTCAGCACACCAGGAAACAGGGGCGAAGCCTCCTGCTCGCGACGCACGAACTCGGCACTGTAGGCGTCGCGGAAGCCTTCGATCTGCTCCTGGGTGACCAGGTGCGGATAGAGGGTCTGGATCGCGGCCACCAGCTCCAGCCCGATGATGCCCTTGATCGCCACGTCGCTGCGGGGCGGCAGACCCAGCGTCTCGGCAGCCACGTGCATCACCTCGACGATCCGGCCAATGGAGTCCGCCAGGGTGCCGTCCCAGTCGAAGATCAGCAGTTGGTAATCAGGCATCCAGCCGCTCCAGCGTCTGACTCCAGGTGCTGTCGACCGGTGCCTCGAGACGCAACTCGCCGCCTTCGGGCAGCGGAATCACCAGACTCGCCGAATGCAGGAACAGCCGCTTGCCACCCAGGTCGCGGATCTCCTGGGAGAAGTCTTCGTCGCCGTACTTGGGGTCGCCGGCGATGGCATGCCCGGCATGACGGGCATGGACGCGGATCTGATGGGTCCGCCCGGTCACCGGTCGCGCCTCGACCAGGGTGGCGAACTCGCCATAGCGACGCAGCACGCGAAACTCGGTGAGTGCTTCCTTGCCCTCATCGTTGACCTCGACCATCCGCTCACCGGACCTGAGGGTGTTCTTCAGCAGCGGCGCGCTGATCTTCTTCTTGGCCGCCGGCCAGTGGCCACGCACCAGGGCGTGATAGCGCTTGTCCACGCCGTCACCGCGCAGTGCCTCGTGCAGAAAACGCAGCATGCTGCGCTTCTTGGCGATCATCAGCAGCCCGGAGGTATCCCGATCCAGGCGATGGACCAGCTCGATATCGCGGGCTTCGGGGCGCAACTGGCGAAAGACCTCGATGACCCCGCCGGACAGGCCGCTGCCGCCGTGCACGGCGATGCCGGCCGGCTTGTTGATGACGATGAGGGCCTTGTCCTCATGGACGATGGAGGCCTCCAGGCGTTCGAGCAAGCCCTTGGCCAGGGGTGCCGGCTCGTCGGGCTCGGAGAGTCGCAGGGGCGGCACCCGCACCTGGTCACCGGCCTGCAAACGGTAGTCGGGCTTGATGCGCCCCTTGTTCACCCGCACTTCGCCCTTGCGCAGGATGCGATAGATGAGGGTCTTGGGTGCGCCCTTGAGTTGGGTACGCAGGAAGTTGTCGATGCGCTGGCCGGCATAGTCGGCTGGCACGTCGAACAGCTGAACGCCGGTGCTGGGAGAGGGAGGTTTAGTCATCGGCGAATGATACCAATTTTCCCTTATTTGAAGCACTTAAAGCTTGCTGCTATAGTCCGGAGGCGGTTATTCGTCCTGTCTGGATGGCGCCGCTCGCGAGGCCTGTCGGTTCGGTCCGCGAAACAAGAGCTGCAAACGCAATAGTTACTGGACGTCTGGCCGTCCAGCGGACCGCCGATTCGACCCAAGGGGGTGAGTGGCGATCCGCGATCCGCCTGGTAACCAAAGGCAGCGGCACCCAGGGTGTCAGCTGTAAAACGACAACCGCTCCGGACCTTGCGGGCGGCACCTGATTCCTGAAGATTGTGTGCAGGATGGAGATGCACAACCAGCGTATCGCGTAGCCTGACAGTACGCCTGCAGCCCGCTTCGCGCCAAGCTTCGGCCAAGGTGACGATCGCAGGTGGAAGCCTCATGGCCAACGGCCGATGCTCCAACCCAGCGACACCTGACACGAATCCCGCGACGACCCGGCTGCACGAGCCTTTCGGCTGTCACGCCCGCACCGTACCTGGTTGATTCCTCCTTCTGCGGAGCTGCAAAGGCAGTCGCTCAAGCGCCTGCAGGAGACGTAGTCGCGGCGTGGCTCTGACCTCGCTGCTGGACACGAAGGCCGGATCCATACCGGCTTCGATACGACCCCGTGCACCCTTCTCTTGAATCCTGTTGCCACCACGCGGGCCGAGAGCCCGGAACGTAGTGGTATTACATGAAAAGAATGCTCATCAATGCGACCCAGCCCGAGGAATTGCGGGTTGCCTTGGTCGACGGTCAACGTCTGTTCGACCTGGACATCGAGTCCGGCGCCCGCGAACAGAAGAAGGCCAACATCTATAAAGGCCGCATCACCCGCATCGAACCCAGCCTGGAAGCCGCCTTCGTCGACTTCGGCGCCGACCGCCACGGCTTCCTCCCGTTGAAGGAAATTTCCCGGGAGTACTTCAAGAAGAACCCGGAAGGTCGCGTCAACATCAAGGAAGTGCTCTCCGAAGGCCAGGAAGTAGTCGTCCAGGTCGAAAAGGAAGAGCGTGGCAACAAGGGCGCCGCCCTGACTACCTTCATCAGCCTCGCCGGCCGCTACCTGGTGCTGATGCCCAACAATCCCCGTGCCGGCGGTATCTCTCGCCGCATCGAGGGCGAAGAGCGCAACGAACTGCGTGAAGCCCTGAACGGCCTCGACGCTCCCGGCGACATGGGCCTGATCGTCCGCACCGCCGGCCTGGGTCGTAGCACCGAAGAACTGCAGTGGGACCTCGACTACCTGCTGCAACTCTGGTCCGCCATCACCGAAGCCTCGGGCGAGCGCAAGGGCCCCTTCCTGATCTATCAGGAAAGCAACGTCATCATCCGCGCCATCCGCGACTACCTGCGCCAGGACATCGGCGAGGTCTTGATCGACAGCGTCGAAGCCCAGGAAGAAGCCCTGAGCTTCATCCGCCAGGTGATGCCGCAGTACGCCAGCAAGATCAAGCTGTACCAGGACAGTGTCCCGCTGTTCAATCGCTTCCAGATCGAAAGCCAGATCGAGACCGCCTTCCAGCGCGAAGTGAAGCTGCCGTCGGGCGGCTCCATCGTCATCGACCCCACCGAAGCCCTGGTCTCCATCGACATCAACTCGGCGCGCGCCACCAAGGGCGGCGACATCGAGGAAACCGCCCTGCAGACCAACCTGGAAGCGGCCGAGGAAATCGCCCGCCAGCTGCGCCTGCGTGACATCGGCGGCCTGATCGTCATCGACTTCATCGACATGACCCCGGTGAAGAACCAGCGCGCCGTGGAAGACCGCGTCCGCGAGGCCCTGGAAGCCGACCGCGCCCGCGTGCAGATCGGCCGCATCTCGCGCTTCGGCCTGCTGGAAATGTCCCGCCAGCGCCTGCGCCCTTCCCTGCGCGAAACCAGCGGCATCGTCTGCCCGCGCTGCAACGGCCAGGGCATCATCCGCGACGTGGAATCCCTGTCGCTGGCCATCCTGCGCCTGATCGAAGAAGAAGCCCTGAAGGATCGCACCGCCGAGGTGCGTGCCCATGTGCCGATCCAGGTAGCGTCCTTCCTGCTCAACGAGAAGCGCAACAGCATCACCAAGATCGAGCTGCGCACCCGCGTCCGCATCATCATCCTGCCGGACGACCACATCGAGACCCCGCACTTCGAAGTGCAGCGCCTGCGCGATGACAACCCCGAGCTGCTCAACAGCCAGTCCAGCTACGAGATGGCCAACACCGAAGCCGAAGAGGTGCTGCCGGTCAGCTCCACCCGCACCCTGGTACGCCAGGAAGCGGCAGTGAAGGTAGCGCCCGAGCGTGCACCGGCTCCCGTGTCCACCACCGCCGAAGTCGTGACCCCGGCAGCGCCCGTGGCCGCCAAACCCGCAGCGGAACCCAACCTGTTCAAGGGCCTGGTCAAGTCCCTGGTCAGCCTGTTCGCCGGCAAGACCGAAGAGCAGCCCCTGGCCAACAAGACCGCGACCACGCCGGAAACCACCAAGAGCAGCGACGAGCAACGCCGTCAGGACGAGCGCCGTAACGGTCGCCAGCAGAATCGCCGCCGCGAAGGCCGTCGCGATGACGAGCGCAAGCCGCGCGAAGAGCGTCAGCCCCGCGCCGAACGTGGTGAGCGTAGCGAACGCCCGGCGCGTGAAGAGCGCAAGCCGCGTGAAGAGCGTCAGCCTCGCGAAGACCGTCAACCGCGTGAAGAGCGTGCCTCCCGCGAAGAGCGTCAACCTCGCGAGGAGCGCCAGCCCCGTGAAGAGCGCGCCAATCGCGAAGAACGCCAGCCGCGTGAGGAGCGTCAACCCCGCGAAGAGCGTGCTAGCCGTGAAGAGCGCCAGCCGCGCGAAGAGCGTCAACCCCGTGAGGAGCGCGCCGTTCGCGAAGAGCGTCAGCCCCGTGAAGAACGTCAACCCAGCGAAGAACGTCTGAGCGCCGAAGAGCGTCCGGCTCGCGAGGAGCGTCAGCCGCGTGAGGAGCGTAAGCCCCGCGAAGAGCGTCAGCCGCGTGAAGAGCGCAAGGCCCGCGAAGAGCGTCAGGCAGCGGCCAGCGCCGAAGAGCTGAACGAAGAAGAAGTACTGGAAGGTAACGACGAGCTGGAAGAAGGCGAAGAGCGTCCGCGTCGCCGTTCCCGCGGTCAGCGCCGTCGCAGCAACCGCCGTGAGCGTCAGCGTGATGCCAATGGCAACTTCATCGAAGGCGACGAGCAGAGCGAAGCGGGCACCGATTCCTCTGTTGCGCCAGCAGCCGTTGCCCTGGGCACCGCCGTGGTGGTCAGCGAGAGCGTGACTGCCATCGCCACCCAGGAAGAGGTACGTGAAACTCGCCACCAGGAACCGGCCCCCACTGCCGACACCCCTGCTGCCGAAGCCGCTCAGGAAACTGCCGCAGTGCAACCCGCTGGCGAAGCTCCTGCCCAACCGGAAATCCTCACGCCCAACGTGAGCCAGCTGCAGGATGAGCGCGCACCGCACCAGGAAGTCGAGATCGCCGCTCCAGCCGCCGAGCAGACCGCACCCGTTGCAGCGACTGCCGCCATCCCTGCAGCTCCGGTCGAAGCGGAAGCAGCAGAGCCGGCCGTAGGTCGTGCCTCCAACGACCCGCGCGAGCGTCGTCGTCGTGAGCGACTGGAACGTGAAGCCGAAGCCGCCCGCGCCAAGCAGGCCGAGCAGGCAGCTCAGGCACCCGCCCTGGGCGCCATCGCTGAAACCGAGGAAACCTTCGCGACCGCAGCGGTTGGCACCGTCGAGCCGCAGCCGGTAGTCGTCGAGTCCGAGCCCGCCCCGGTAGCAGAGGCAACGCCTGCGGTCGAAGCGGAATCGGCACCCATCGTGGTCGAGCAACCTGCCGAGCTCGCACAGAGCGTTGTGCAGGAAGAAGCAGCCCCTGCCGCTCCTGCCAGCACGGAGCTCGCAACCGACGAGACCCACAAGCCCGACGCAGTGAAAGAGGACGAGCTCGCTCAGTCCGAGTTCGACCGCAAGCGTGAAGAGTCGCGGGAAAACCATCCCCGCTGATTCCTGACGCGAATTAAAAAGGGCGCTTCGGCGCCCTTTTTCATACCCGGAATTCGCGGTGGCGTCTCGCCCTCAACGGCACTATCAAGCGGGCCCATGCCCTCCCCTGGCACCCCAAGCTCATTGACGCCAGGAGCCGGCGCTGAGCACAGCGAAGCAGCAGTCCCCAGTGCAGAGACTGCCCGTTGGGCTTCGGCGGTAGAGCTGCCTCAACCCAACCTACGTGACCTAGGTGCAATACCGTAGGTTGGCGCTGAGCAACGCGAAGCCCAACAGCCCCCAGTGTGGACTACCTGTTGGGCTTCGGCGGTGGAGCTGCCTCAACCCAACCTACGCGGCCCAGGTGAAACACCCTGGGTTGGTGCTGAGCGCAGCGAAGCCCAACAGCCCCAGGTGCGGACTGCCTGTTGGGCTTCGGCGGTGGAGCTGCCTCAACCCAACCTACGCGGCCCAGGTTAAACACCCTGGGTTGGCGCTGAGCGCAGCGAAGCCCAGCAGCCCCAGGCGTGAACTGCCTGTGACGATGGGGCCGCCTCGACCCAATCTATGCGGCTCGTGCTGAAAAATCACAGGCATAAAAAAACCCAGCCATTTGGCTGGGTTTTTCGAGCGTATCCCGAAGGATTAACGCTTGGAGTACTGCGGACGCTTACGCGCTTTGCGCAGACCGACTTTCTTACGCTCGACTTCACGGGCGTCACGAGTGACGTAACCGGCTTTGCGCAGGGAGCTGCGGTAGCCTTCGTCGTACTCGATCAGAGCGCGGGTGATGCCGTGACGGATGGCACCGGCCTGGCCGCTTACACCACCGCCAGCGACGGTAACGTAGACGTCGAACTTCTCCAGGGTCTCGGTCAGCTCGAGGGGCTGACGGACGACCATGCGCGCGGTTTCGCGGCCGAAGAAGGTATCCAGGGTGCGATCGTTGATGGAGATCTTGCCAGTGCCCGGACGGAGGAAGACACGAGCGGTGGCAGTCTTACGACGGCCGGTACCGTAATTTTGAGTTGCCGACATGTTCTACTATCCCGATTAAAACTTGAGTTCTTGGGGCTGCTGAGCGGTGTGCGGATGGTTCGCACCCTTGTACACCTTGAGCTTGCGATACATGTCGCGGCCCAGCGGGTTCTTCGGCAGCATACCCTTGACGGCGGTCTCGATGACGCGCTCGGGAGCACGGGCGATCAGCTTTTCGAAGTTGATCGACTTGATGCCACCCGGGAAACCGGAGTGATGGTAGTACATTTTGTCGGTAGTCTTGGCACCGGTCACCCGAACCTGCTCGGCGTTGATGACGACGATGTAGTCGCCGGTGTCAACGTGAGGGGTGTATTCGGGCTTGTGCTTGCCACGCAGGCGAGTGGCGATTTCAGTAGCCAGACGACCCAGAGTCTGGCCAGCAGCGTCGACGACGTACCAGTCGCGCTTAACGGTTTCCGGTTTTGCGGTGAAAGTTTTCATTCTCTATGGCCTCAGAGGCCGCCCTGGTAAAAAGACGGCAAATTCTACACAACAGTGCAACCCCAGACAAGTCAGGGGCAGCCGGAAACAGACGCTCTTCGGGGGCTCGGGTCGGCGTCCGCTACGGCGATCTCGGCAGGCTTAGGCATCCCCCGCCAAGAAAGCTGCGGCATGATACCCGCTCAGGACGAAAAAGCAACCGAAAACTAGAAAGAAAACAGCGCCTGGGTGGCCACCGAACCCTGGCGACGCGAGGCCAGGTGATCTGCCAGACGAGTCGGCTCAGGCAGGCGATGGCGCTTGACGCATGCCATGACCAGCCTGGGCGCGCTGACCAGGCTGACCCGGTGACCGGGCGAGACGATCAGTGGCTTCACCCTGTCCTTGCTGCGTAGCACCGTGCCGATCACCGAACCCTCACGATCCAGCAGGTCGACCTGGCTGCCACGGGTTTCGGCCAGATCGGCGTGATGACCGGTGAGTATTTTCTTGGCGACACCGATGGTCGGCAGACCGGTGACCACGCCCAGATGGGCGGCGATGCCCAGTCGCCGAGGGTGGGCGATGCCATGGCCATCGCAGAACACCAGATCGGGGGTTTCCGGCAATTCTTCCAGGGCTTGGAGCAGCGCCGGTAGTTCGCGAAAGGACAGCAGGCCCGGCACATAGGGCATCACGGTGGGGATGCGGGCGATGGCGTGGGCCAACGGCTGCAAGGTGTCGGCATCCAGCAAGACGGCCACCGCGCGGGTGATCGCGCCGCCCTCCTCGAAGCCTACGTCGACGCCGGCGTAGTGCCGTGGCGCGCCGAAGTCGTCGTCCAAGAGAACTTGCTTGGCCAGTTGCTTTTGCAGGATGCGCGCCTGGGCGGGCGAGCCGTCCCATTCGGCGAAGGGATCGGAATTCACACGTACCTCCCGAAAACCTGGGTCAAAGGATTGATCCTTCAACCCGGGCAGGGTTCAGGGCTTGTGCGGACGGGCCAGGTATTCGTGGGACTGCATTTCCAGCAGGCGGCTGAGGGTGCGCTGGAATTCGAACTCCAGGCGGCCACCGGAATAGAGATCCTTGAGCTCGACTTCGGCGGACAGGATCAGCTTGACCTGGCGATCGTAGAATTCGTCGACCAGGTTGATGAAACGTCGCGCCATGTCGTCCTTGAGCGCATCCATCCGCTCGACATTGGAAACCAGCACGGTCTGGAAGATCTTGCCCAGCTCGATGTAGTCGTTCTGGCTGCGCGGGCCGTCGCAGAGCGCGCGGAAGTCGAACCAGGCGACGTCCTCGCAGGTGCGGCGGGCGCGGATCTCGCGATTCTCGATCATCAGCGGTACGTCTTCGCACAGATCGGTGCACTCGACGGTGAGCGAGCGGAAGCTCTTGGCCATCGCCGCCTCGACTTCGTCGCTCAACGGATAGTGGTAGAGCTGCGCCTGTTCCAGGGCGCGCAGGCGATAGTCGACGCCGCTGTCGACGTTGACGATCTCGGTGTGCTCCTTGAGCAGGGCGATGGCCGGCAGGAAGCGCGCGCGCTGCAGACCGTCCTTGTAGAGGCCGTCGGGCACGATGTTGGAGGTAGCGACCAAGCTCACGCCGTTCTTGAACAGCTCTTCGAGCAGAGTCGCCAGGATCATGGCGTCGGTGATGTCGGAGACGAAGAATTCGTCGAAGCAGATCACCCGCGCCTCGTCGGCGAAGCGCCGGGCGATGATGGTCAGGGGATTCTTCTCGCCCTTGAGGGTCCGCAGCTCTTCGTGGACCCGCTTCATGAAGCGGTGGAAGTGGGTGCGCATCTTCTGCTTGAACGGCAGGGCGTCGTAGAAGGTATCGACCAGATAGGTCTTGCCACGCCCTACCCCGCCCCAGAAATACAGTCCCTTGATCGGCGTGACCGTCTTGCGCCCGAGCAGTTTGCCGAACAGGCCGCCCTTGGCGGCGGGCTCGGCGAGCAAGTCGTCATAGAGCCGCTGCAGATGGCGGACGGCCTCTTCCTGGGCGGCATCGTAGAAAAACTCCGGGCGCTTGAGGTCGGCCTGGTAACGCTCGAGGGGGGTCATGGCGGCTTCTGGTCGGGTGGAAAAAAGGGTGGTCACTGTAATGGCGGTCCCTGGCGTTGACAACGCCGGGGACCGCAGGTGCCGTCAGCCTTCGGCTAATTGCGCCAGAGCGATGCGAGTGCGCTCGATCAAGGCATCGCGCGCGGCGGGCGAGTCGCCAGGGACGCCCTCGGCGACGACCTGATCGTCCAGCAGCAGCTGGAAGCCATTGCCCTCTCCCGCCACGACACTGGCCGGCGTGGTGACCAACTGCTTGCTGGTGATACCGGCGGTCTTGGCCTCGGCGAAGGGGATCGAGAGCGCCAGTTCGGTGCCGTCGCCATCGAGCAGGCGGAAGCGGAAGCTGCCATCGTTCTCGCGGAAGCTGACGAATCGAGCGGTCTTGCTGGCCTTTTTCTTGGTGGCACCGGTAGCGACCTGGGTCTTGAGCGAGCGCAGGCCCACGGCTTCGCGCAGTTCGCCGAGGAAGGGCGTGGCGTAGCGGCGGGCCTTGGCGGCGCCGGCCAGCAGGATGTCTTCCAGGTCATCGGGACGGGCGATCAGCGCGGCATAGCGCTCGCGGGCTTCGCCCAGTTCGGCGTCGAGCAACTCGAAGAGCTGGCCCTTGGCCTCGCCCCAGGCCAGGCCGCCAAGCAGGGCTTCGCGGAAGGCCGCGCTCTGCTCGGGCGTGGCGAAGGCCTGGTAGAGGGTGAAGAGATGGGCGCTGTCCGGGTCCTTGGGCTCACCGGGCAGGCGCGAGTCGGTGACGATCCGGGCGATGGCGTCCTTGAGCTGCTTGGCACTGCCGAACAACGGGATGGTGTTGTCGTAGCTCTTGGACATCTTGCGGCCGTCGAGGCCGGGCAAGGTGGAGACGCTTTCCTCGATGACCGCCTCGGGCAGGGCGAAGTAGTCGCGGCCATTGCCGAACAGGTGGTTGAAGCGCTGGCCGATGTCGCGGGCCATTTCCACGTGCTGGATCTGGTCACGACCGACCGGCACGCGCAGGGCGTTGAACATGAGGATGTCCGCCGCCATCAGGACCGGGTAGCTGTAGAGACCCATGGTGACCCCGGCATCGGGATCCTCGCCCTGCTCGAGGTTGCGGTCGACCGCAGCCTTGTAGGCGTGGGCTCGGTTGAGCAGGCCCTTGCCGGCAACGCAGGTGAGCAGCCAGGTCAGCTCGGGAATCTCGGGGATGTCGGACTGGCGATAGAAGGTCACCCGCTCCGGATCCAGGCCGCTCGCCAGCCAGGTGGCGGCGATCTCCAGGCGCGAGCGCTGGATGCGCGCGGGGTCGTCGCACTTGATCAGGGCGTGGTAGTCGGCGAGGAAATAGAAGGAGTCGGCGTCAGGGGCCAGGCTGGCACGGATGGCGGGACGGATGGCCCCGGCGTAGTTGCCCAGGTGCGGGGTACCGGTGGTGGTGATGCCAGTGAGGATGCGAGTGGTCATGGAGGCGCTGGGAATCCGAGAGACTAACGAGGGTCAGGCCTGCAGGCGGGGCAGGACCAGATCTTTGAGTTCGACGAGTTTGCCATGAAAGAAATGGCTACACTCGGGAACGCGGAGTAGTTCGTGAGGCTGTTCGAGGGCGGCGGACCAGGCGTAGACCCGCTCGGGAGTCACCACCTCGTCGGCCTCGGGTTGGATGACAGTGAGACGCGCCTGGGTGGGCAGACGCCCATCGACCGAAAAGCGCTCCACCGGGGGCGCCAGCATGAACAGGCTCGCCACCGACACACCTTCGGCTTCGAGTCGACCACCCAGGCAGGCGGCCACGCAGGAGCCAAAGGAGAAGCCGCAGAGGATCAGCGGCAGGTCGGGATGGCGTTCGCGCAACCAGGCCACGGCCGCCGCGGCGTCGTCGATCTCGCCTTCGCCGCCGGCATGCGTACCGGTGCTGGCACCGACGCCGCGGAAGTTGAATCTGAGGGTGGCCTGACCCGCATCGCGGGCGATGCGCTGCAGGGTGGCGACCACCTTGTTCTGCATGGCGCCGCCGTGGAGCGGATGGGGATGGCAGAGCAGCACCGCGCCGGTGGGTTCGGCCGGGCTCTGGTACAGGGCTTCCAGAGTGCCCGCGGGGCCCTCCAGCAGCAGGGATTCTTCACGGGCTGACACGCTTGACTCCGTGACCCCGGACGAACAGTGCTCATCCAAGGAGTTGATTTTGATAGGGTCGATCCTGCGCGATGCCTGAGTGCGGGGTATGATGGCGTCAAGCGAATGGCAGATGACGCAACCCAGTGTACAGGCTCGCGGGTCTGCCGTTACCGTAAAGCAAAGCCGCTCATAGAGGAAGTTTCGTGGAACAGTCGCTCACTACCTGGTTGTTGCCCCTGGTCGCGCTGCTGATCGGGGTCGGGATAGGTTTTCTGCTGGCGCGCCTGGTGCCGGGTGCCGCGCCGAACAGGGTGCAGCGCCAGTTGGATGACCTACAGAAGAAGTTCGACGACTACCAGCACGAGGTCACCAGCCACTTCAGCACCACCGCCGGCCTGGTGCGCAAGCTCACCCAGACCTACCAGGACATGCAGACGCATCTGTCCGAAGGCGCCGAGCGCCTGGCCCAGGACGAGTTGACCCGCCAGCACCTGCTGGCTTCGCTGCACAGCGCCGAACAGCGCTATCCCACCAGCCGCGAGCGGATCGACGGTCCGACCGAAGCGCCGCGGGACTATGCGCCCAAGGGTGACGGCACCCCGGGCACCCTCGACGAAACCTACGGCGTGAAGAGCCGCGGTTGATCGCCAAGGCCGGGCACTGTCCCGGCCTTTTTCTTTCCTGCGTCGCCTTTCCACTCTGGGCGTGACGCCCGGCCCTTTTCCGGCCCGACATGGCATAATCCGCGGTTGTTAGAGCCTGTTCAAAGGCTCGCGAGCTAGAGCCAAACAAGGCAAGAATGGCTGAGGAAGCGGAGTTTACGAGTGGTAAATGAGCATTCCGAAGCCATTTTTAACACCGTTTGGCCGACGCGCAGCAGACTTTGAACAGGCTCCTAGTCTTTCGCAGGAGAACGCCATGCCCGCAGCGGCCAGTGGCCTGAGCCTCTACGGCATCAAGGCTTGTGACACCATGAAGAAGGCCCGCCTATGGCTCGACGAGCACGGCCAGGCCTATCACTTCCATGATTACAAGCAGAGCGGCATCGACCGCGAGCGGCTGGCCGCCTGGTGCGCGGAGCACGGCTGGGACAAGGTGCTCAATCGCGCCGGCACCACCTTCCGCAAGCTCGACGACGCCCAGAAGGCCGACCTCGATACCGCCAAGGCCATCGACCTGATGCTGGCGCAGCCTTCGATGATCAAGCGACCCGTACTCGATCTTGGCGACCGTACCCTGCTGGGCTTCAAGCCCGAGCTCTATGCCGCGGCCCTGAACTGAGCCCTGCGGCCACCGCCCTCACTACCGCACATCTTGCACCGACCGGATCGGTGCCTTTGCAAAGGAACAGTCTTATGTCGCATGCCCTCTTCAGTATCGCCTTCGGTGTCGGCACCCAGAATCGCCAGGACGCCTGGCTGGAAGTCTTCTATGCGCAGCCCCTGTTGAATCCGGCGCCCGAGCTGGTCGCGGCGGTCGCGCCCCTGCTTGGCTACGAGGGTGGCAACCAGGCCATCGCCTTCGCCCCGGCCCAGGCTCGCGGTCTGGCCGAGGCGCTCAAGGGCATCGACGCGGTGCAATCGGCGCTGCTGACCCGCCTGGCGGAAAGCACCAAGCCGCTGGTGGCGACCCTGCTGGCCGAAGATGCCGCCCCCGCCTCCACCCCCGAGGCCTACCTGAAGCTGCATCTGCTGTCCCACCGCCTGGTCAAGCCCCACGGTCTGAACCTGAGCGGCATCTTCGCCCTGCTGCCCAACGTGGCCTGGACCAACCAGGGCGCCGTGGACCTGGCCGAACTGCCGGCCGAGCAGCTGGAAGCGCGCCTGCGTGGCAAGCTGCTGGAAGTCTTCTCGGTGGACAAATTCCCCAAGATGACCGACTACGTGGTGCCGGCTGGCGTGCGCATCGCCGATACCGCCCGCGTGCGCCTAGGCGCCTACGTGGGTGAAGGCACCACGGTGATGCACGAAGGCTTCGTCAACTTCAACGCCGGCACCGCCGGCCCCGGCATGATCGAAGGCCGCGTGTCCGCGGGCGTCTTCGTCGGCAAGGGTTCGGACCTGGGCGGCGGTTGCTCCACCATGGGCACCCTGTCGGGCGGCGGCAACATCATCATCAGCGTCGGCGAAGGCTGCCTGATCGGTGCCAACGCCGGCATCGGCATCCCGCTGGGCGATCGCTGCACCGTGGAGTCCGGTCTCTATGTGACCGCCGGTAGCAAGGTCGCCGTGCTGGACGACCAGAATCAACTGGTGCGGGTGGTCAAGGCGCGCGAACTGGCCGGTCAGAGCGATCTGCTGCTGCGCCGCAATTCGGAAACCGGCGCGGTCGAATGCAAGACCAACAAGACCGCCATCGAACTCAACGAAGCGCTGCACGCGCACAACTGAGTCCACTACCGGGCAGCCCGCCACGCGCGGGCTACCCCGGAGCTGTCGCCATGTCGCTACCCTCTCCCTGGCGAGCCGAATTTCCGGCTTTCACCGCCTTCGCCGCCGACGGCATCACCTACCTCGACAGCGCCGCCACTGCGCAAAAGCCCCAGGTGGTGCTGGATGCGCTGCTGGCCAGTTATAGCCTGGGCGCGGCCAATGTGCACCGTGCCCAGCACTGGGCGGCCGAGCGCACCACCGCCGCCTACGAAGGCGCCCGGGGGCGGATCGCCGCCTGGCTGGGCGCTGCCTCGCCGCAAGAAGTGGTGCTGACCCGTGGGGCGACCGAGGCGCTCAACCTGCTGGCCTATGGCTTGGAAGAGGCCTTCAGCCCCGGCGACGAGATCCTGATCAGTGCCCTGGAGCACCATGCCAACCTGCTGCCCTGGCAGCAGCTGGCGCAACGGCGCGGTCTGCAGTTGCGGGTGATTCCCCTGACGCCCAGCGGCCATCTGGACCTGGACGCCGCCGAGGCGCTGCTGGGGCCCAGGACCCGGCTGGTCGCCGTCAGCCAGCTGTCCAACGTGCTCGGTACCTGGCAACCGCTGGCGGAGCTTGCGGCCCTCGTACGGGCCCGCTCGCCGGCCTGGCTGGTGGTGGACGGCGCCCAGGGCGCGGTCCATGGCCGGCATCGCCCGGCCGACTTCGATGCCGATTTCTATGTCTTCTCCGGTCACAAGCTCTATGCGCCCGAGGCCATCGGCGTGCTCTGGGGCAAGGCCGAGTGCCTGGCGCAGCTCAAGCCCTGGCAATTCGGTGGGGAGATGGTGCGGCACACCACCTTCGGCGAAGCCCAGTTCCATACCGCGCCCATGGGCTTCGAGGCGGGGACGCCACCCATCGGCGCCACCATCGCCCTGGGCGCGGCGGTCGACTGGCTGCAGGGACAGGACGAAAGTCTCATCCGTGGTCACGAACAGGCCCTGAGTCTCAAGCTCCTGGCCGGGCTTGCCGCCCGCGATGGCGTGCGGGTACTGGGCGAACCGCAGATCGCCCTGGCCAGTTTCCAGGTCGCCGGGGTGAATGTCGGCGATCTGTCCCATCTGCTGGGTGAACAGGGCATCGCCGTGCGCGCCGGTCAGCACTGCGCCATGCCGCTGTTCCAGACCTTGCAGCTGACCGGCGCGTTGCGGGTATCCCTGGGGCTGTACAACGACGCCGAGGATCTGCAGCGCTTCTTCACCGCGCTGGACAACGCCCTGGAGCTGCTCCGATGAATCTGCTTCCCGATGCGGCCGAAGCCCGCCGCGCCTTCGTCATCGCCAAGGGCTGGGAGGCGCGCTCGCGGCTCTTGCTGCAATGGGCCGAGCGCCTGCCCGCGGTGCTGGAGGAGCGCGACGAAGACCTGGTGCAAGGCTGCGAAAGCCGGGTACGCCTGACCCATGACGCCCAGGGCGACCGCCACTATTTCCGCGCCAGCAGCGAATCCCGGGTGCTCAAGGGGCTGCTCGCCGTGGTGCTGGTCCGCGCCAATGGGCTCACTCGCGAGGAACTGGGCCGGCTCGACATCCATGGCTGGCTCACCGAGCTTGGCCTGGAGCGGCAACTGTCGCAGTCGCGCAGCAATGGGCTGACTGCGGTGCTGGCCAGGATGCGCGAACTGGCCGGCTAGGTCTCGCCTGATGTCGGCTGGCGCCGGGCCCGGAAGAAATCGGTCAGGACCTGGCCGCAGGCGTCGGCCAGCACGCCCCCCTCCACCAGCACCCGGTGGTTGAGAAAGTCCTGCTCGAAGAAGCGTCCGCGACTCTGGGCCATGCCGGCACGGGGCTCGCTGGCGCCATAGACCAGCCGCTGGATACGACTGTGGACGATGAGACCAGCGCACATGCTGCAGGGCTCCAGGGTGACGTAGAGGGTCGCCCCCGGCAGCCGGTAGTTGGCCAGGCACGCAGACGCGGCGCGAATGGCCTCCATCTCGGCATGGGCGCTGGGATCGTGGGCACCGATGGGTCGATTGAAGCCCCGCCCGATGATCTCCCCTTCGAGTACCACCACGGCGCCGACGGGTACCTCACCCTGGGCGGCTCCTTGCTCCGCCAGCGCGAGGGCTTCGCGCATGAAGAGGTCATCCCGACTGCGGTCGATGATGGGCGGGGAACGAAAACGGGCCATGGCTGAACTCGGACAAAAGCCCATGATAACGCTGGAGAAGCGCAAGACGGGCCTGACACCGGCCAAAACATCGCTTCGTCAGAAAACGAATTGCACCAATGGTTATTGGAAAAACCAAATGAAAGAATGAGTGCGAGCGGGCGCTATAAAACGTGATCTTGATCACATTCACGGTTATTCGACGTCACAACTTCAACGGGCGAGACGGCCAGTGGTCCTATTCAAGAGTTCATCTGAGAGATTCGCATGATTGCTGCACCCTCCGGCCAGTCTCTGCAACGCTGCGAAAGCGAGCCGATCCGTATCCCCGGCTCGATCCAGGCCCATGGTTACCTGCTCGCCTTCGACGAGGCGGAGCGCCTGATCAAACACATCAGCCGCAATTTGCCGGAGCTACTGGGCCGGCCGGAGCCGGAGCTGCTGGACCGCCCGCTGGAACAGGTGCTGCCACCCGAGTTGCATGAACAGGTGCTGCAGGCACTCACTCTCGAACACCTGGAAGAAGCCAACCCTCTCGGTTGGATTCGCCCGACCCGGGACATGGACGTGATCCTGCATCGCAGCCATGGCCTGGTGTTCATGGAGTTCGAGCCGGATGACCATGGTGGCGTGGAGCCGGCCGGCCTGGCGCGGGCCCTGGCGCGTCTGCAGCAGGCCAGGAACCTGACCGAGTTGTGCGCAGGCGCGGTACGCGAGGTGCGCGCCTTGACCGGTTTCGACCGGGTAGTGGTCTATCGTTTCGACGATGGCGGCGACGGCCAGGTGGTCGCTGAAGACCGCGTCGAAGACATCGACAGCTATCTGGGCATGCATTTTCCGGCGAGCGACATTCCGGCCCAGGCGCGTGCCCTGTACCACGAGAACTGGATCCGCAGCATTCCGGATGCCGACTATGCGCCCGTGCCGCTGGTACCCGCCTACCTGCACGGTACCGCCTACGACCCCATAGATTTGACCCATGCGGTATTGCGCAGTGTCTCGCCCATCCATTGCCAGTACGTGCGCAACCAAGGCCTGCGGGCGTCCATGAGCGTGTCGCTGATCAGCGATGACAAGCTCTGGGGGCTGATCAGTTGCGGTCATCGCGAACCGCTGTTCCTGCCTTTCCGCACGCGGATGGCCTGTCGCTCGATAGGGGTGCTGGTCTCGCTGATGATCAGGGCGCTGGAAAATCGGCAAGTCCAACGCGAGATCGATGCCCGGGAAGCGCAACTCGCGGCGCTGATCCAGAGCATGTGCGATAGCCGCGGCGAGGTCTTGAGCGGTCTGTGCGAACGGGCGACGGACCTGCTGGAGCTGGTCGAGGCGCGCGGCGCGGCGGTGCTGGTGGAGGACGAGCTCTGCACCCTGGGCGAATGCCCGAGTCCGGAGGACATCCGTCTGCTCGCCGGCTGGGTCACCGCCGAGATGGATGCCTCGGGGCTGTATTCGACCCGCTGCCTGGCCGACGAGTTGCCCGATGCGCGCCGCTACAGCGACCGGGCCAGTGGCCTGCTGGCCTTGGCGCTGCCCAAGCCGGTACGCAACCTGGTGCTCTGGTTCCGCCCCGAGATCGTGACCACCGTGGTCTGGAGCGGCAATCCGACCAAGCTCGAACCCACCCCGGATTCGAATCTCAATTATCCCCATCCGCGGCGCTCTTTCGATGCCTGGAAGGAATTGGTCCGCTTGCGCTCGGAGCGCTGGCGGCATTCCGACTTGTTCGCCGCCAAGGATTTACGGCGCTCGGCCATCGAGATCGACCTGGCCCGGCAGGTGGAGCGCGAGCGCCAAGCGGTGCGACTGCGCGACGAGATCGTCGCGGCGGTGTCGCACGACCTGCGCAGTCCCATCAGCATCATCCTGCTGAAGGTGGGAATGCTGCAGCGCCTCCTGGAAAAACTGACGTTGGGCGATGAGCGGCTGACCAGTTCGCTCGAGGTGATAGAGACGGCAGCCCAGCGCATGAACGCCTTGATCAGCGATCTGCTGGATTTGTCGAAGATCGAATCCGAACGCCTGCTGCTGGATCTGAAACCCACGCGTCTGGCGGACGTCTGTGCCCAGCCCATCCTACTGTCGCGCCCGCTGGCAGAGAGCAAGGCAATAAGTCTGGAGTACGCCGCCGACCTGGATATCCAGGTGCAGGTGGAGGCCGAGCGTATCTTCCAGGTGCTGATGAACTTGCTGGGGAATGCCATCAAGTTCACCGCGCCAGGTGGTCTAGTACAGCTCAGCATGCGACGGAGCGGTGACATGGCCGAGATCAGCGTGACCGATAATGGCCGTGGCATGACCCTGGCGCAGCAGGCGCGGGTTTTCGAACGCTTCTGGCATGTGCAGGAAGACAATCCCACAGGGCATGGCCTGGGGTTGTATATCGCCAAGGGTATCGTCGAGGCCCATGGTGGCCAGTTGAGTGTCGTTAGCGGCTTGGGCCAGGGCAGTACCTTCACCTTTACCCTGCCGCTTGCGCTCAAGGGCGCGTAAAGGGGAAATCCCCGGTGGCCGACAGCGACGTTGAAACCACCGGGGGAGCGCTGGGCTCAGGGTAATGGACGCCAGCGCAGCGCTACGAATTCCCACCTTTCGTCGGCTATAAAAGGGTCATTTTCTTCAATACGCCCGGTGGGCGTCCTCGCTAGGGTGCGGGTCTCCTTCACTGACGAGACCTCGCGATGACGCTGATCCTGTCCATGGCCGCCTTTGCCCTGGTGGCCTCCCTCTCCCCCGGCCCGGTCAATCTGGTGGGCTTCAATACCGGCCTCACCCACGGCTGGCGCACGGCGCTACGGCATGTCGCCGGTGCGACCCTGGGCTTCGTCGCCCTGCTGCTGGCGGTCGGTCTCGGGCTGCACGAGGTGCTGGCGACCTGGCCGGTGCTGCTCGACGTCTTGCGGGTGGCCGGCGCCCTGTTCCTGCTCTATCTGGCGTGGAAACTGGCGCGGGCCTCGGGCGATCTGGGGACGGGCGACCTTCCGCAGTGCCCAGGCTTTCGCGACGGCGCCCTGTTGCAATGGCTCAATCCCAAGGCCTGGTTGGCCGCAGCAGCGGGCGTGGCCTTGTTCGTCGGCGAGGATCGCGGGCGTCTGGCGCTGTTCGCCGGACTCTACCTGGTGATCTGCTTCGCCTCCCTCGCCTGCTGGGCGGTGGCGGGCGAATTGTTGCGCGGGCGATCCCTTACGCCGGCGCGGCTGCGCCTGCTCAATCGCCTGCTCGCCCTGTTGCTGGTGCTCTGTGCCGTCTCATTGCTGTGGGAGAGCTGAGGCCGCCCGGTACTGGCCGGGCGTAGCCGCCACCAGGCGCTTGAAGGTGCGCTGCAGGTGGGCCTGGTCGGCGAAGCCGGTGGCTTGGGCGACCTCGGCCAGCTCTTCGCCCTGGCGCAGGCGCTGCCGCGCCAGGCGGATGCGGCAGTCGATCAGGTAGGCATGGGGGGTGAGTCCGTAGCGGCGCTTGAAGCTGCGGATCAGTTGGGTGGGCGACAGATCCGCGACCTCGCTCAGTTGGTCGAGGCTGACGCCCTCGCCACAATGGGCATCGAGAAAGTCGGCGGCGCGGCGCAGGCGGCGGTCTTCGCGGATCAGGATCGCCGCCTTAGGCGTGCGACCGAGACGCGCCAGCACCATCTCGAAATACAACAGCGTCTGGCTCTGGCGTTGCAACGTGGCACCGTCGGGATCGACCAGGCAGGCATGGAGCGCCTCCAGCCCTTGGTAGAGCTGGGCGTCCTGGGACAGTTGCACGGCCAGCGGCTGGAAGTCGTCCGCGCCCTCGCGTTGCAAACCGGCCAGCCAGCGGGCATCCACGTGCAGCATGCGATAGCGCCAGGCCTCTGCGCCCTGGGGGTTGCAGGCATGGACGTCACCGGGATTCATCAGCACCAGGGTGCCGGCTCCCACCAGTTCGCGGGTCGGGCCATTGTGATAGCGACTGCGGCCACCCAACACCGTGCCGATGGAAAAGGTCTCGTGGGAATGCGGGGCGTAGCAGAGCGCGCGGCCGTCCTGGATGGAGCGAGCTTCGAGAAAGGGCAGCGCGGGATCGCGCCAGAAATGAGGAGTGGTGCCGGTGGTGATCATACGGCAGGGACTTCCAGGACGACGGGCCAGATCAGTCTAGACGTCGTCCCGGATAGGGGGAAGCCGCGGCTCACCGGGTAGCAGCGTCCTCGGCCTCTTCCAGCAGCACATCGGCAGTGATGAGGTAGTCGGCGTCCGGATGCAGTTCGGCGCCCAGGGCCAGTTGCTGGGCGGCGGCGGCCAGGGTCGGGGCACCCTGGTAGGTGGCGTTGAGTTCGGCCAGCAAGAGGCCCATGTCCTTGTGCATCAGCGCCGCCGGGAATTGCGGGGCGAAGTCGCCGTCGCGCAGGGCCGCCAGCTTGCGCTGGTGATGGGGCGAGAGCACCGCCAGGTCGCCGAAGACCTCGAACAGCACCTCGGCATCCAAACCGGCACGGGTGGCATAGGCCAGGGCTTCGGCCAGGGCGGCGAGACCGGCGCCCATCAGGCCGTTAATGGCCAGCTTGATGGCGGCGCCCTGCCCGGTCGGGCCGACGTGGTGCACCGTCTTGCCCAGGGTTTCGAGGATCGGCCGCGCCCGCTCCACCGCCTCGGGTTCGCCACCGGCCAGCACCACTAGTTGCGCCTTTTCCGCCTCCGGCGTGCTGCCGGACACTGGCGCCTCGACCACGGCGATGCCGCGGGCACGACCGGCTTCCTCCAGACGCAGGGCCAGGGCCGGCGAGTTGGTGCTGGTGTTGATCAGCAGGCGACCGGCTTCCAGCCGGGCCAGCACGCCATCGGGCCCGAGCAAGACCTGTTCGAGGATGGCGTCGTTGGGCAGCGAGACGATCACTACCTCGGCCTGGGGCAACAGCGTCGCCAGCGGTTCCATGGGCGTGCCGTGGCGCTCGCCGTCCTGCTGATGCTCGGCATAGGCACGGACGGGATAACCAGCCTCGCGCAGATTGGCGCCCATGCGCTGGGCCATGGCACCGAAGCCGATGAAACCGATCGAGGGATGGGCGGACATGGCGAGACTCCTGGGTAAAGGATGGGTGGTATCTCGACTGTCCCCGAAGACGGGGGTTCCGCGGGCTAGATCCCGCTCAACGTCTCGCGAGCTAGAGACAGACAAGGCGCAACGACCAACGGGAGGAACAGCCAAAGGCTGTCCCGAAGGGTGAGCGCCAGCGAATCAAAGACCTGAGGAAGCGCAGTTTACGAGTGGTAAATGAGCATTCCGACCGGGCTGGCGACCCAGGGTCTTTTCAACGCAGTTTGGCCGACGCGCAGCAGACGTTGAGTGGGATCTAGATCCCGCTGAACCAGTTGTAGCCCTGGTCTTCCCAGTACCCACCGGGATAGTCGTTGGTCACGAACAGCGCCTGGATGTGCTTGGGATTCTTGAAGCCGAGCTTGGTCGGTACCCGCAGGCGCAGGGGATAGCCGTAGTCGGGCGGCAGGGCCACCTGGCCGAAGTCCAGCGCCAAGAGGGTCTGGGGATGCAGCGCCGAGGCCATGTCGATGCTGGAGTAGTAGCGGTCGGCGCACTTGAAGCCGACGTACTTGGCACTGGTGTCGGCGCCGATGCGTTCGAGGAAGGTGCGCAGCGGCACCCCACCCCATTGGCCGATGGCGCTCCAGCCTTCGATGCAGATGAAGCGGGTGATGTCGGCCCGTTGCGGCAGGCGGCGCAGGTCTTCGAGGGTCCAGGTCTGCTTGTTGGCGACCAGCCCGGAGACCTCCAGGCGATAGTCGCTGAGGTCGATTTCCGGAACGTTGTATTCGGGATAGAAGGCATTGAAGGGAAAGGGGTTGGTGATCTGGCTGGCGGCATAGGTCGGCGCCAGGCGCTCGCGGCCGAACAGCCAGGCCTGCACCCGGTCATTGAAGCGCGACATGGACCAGAGCACCTTGTCGACGCTGTCGCCGTCCTGCAGGTTGCAGCCGCTGAGCATGGCCAGGGCGCCCACGGTGAGGCCCTGCTTGAGCAGCAGGCGCCGCTGCAGGTTCTCTACCTGGCGCTGTTGCGCCGGCTCCAGGCGCAGTCGTTCACGCCGACTCATCGTTCACCTCCTCGTGCGCCCGGCCGGTGATCATCGGCGGCAGGGTGCGGGGGACCAGGATGACCAGGGCCAGGTGCACGACGACGAAGGCGCCGATGCCGGCCATGGCGAAGAAATGCACGTAGCGGGCGGTGTCGAAGCCGCCCAGCAGCGCGGCCAGCCCTTGCAGCTGTACCGGCTTCCAGATGGCCAGCCCCGAGAGCACCACCAGTACCCCGAGGGCCAGCACGCCCCAATAGAGCAGCCGCTGCACGGCGTTGTAGGTGCCCAGTTGGTGGCCAAGCCGTAGCCGTGCGGCGGCCATGAAATCCCGGCCGATGGCGCGCGGCGACAGCGGTAAAAAATCCCGCCGGAAATGCCCGCTGAACAGGCCATAGAGCAGATAGATCAGGCCATTCACCAGCAGCAGCCAGAACACCGCCAGGTGCCAGGCGATGGCGCCGCCCAGCCAACCGCCAAGGGTCGCCCAGGCGGGAAAGGTGAAGGGGAACAACGGCGAGGCGTTGTAAATCGCCCAGCCGCTCATGAACATGCAGGGCATCGCCAGGGCGTTGAGCCAGTGGGTGAGGCGCACCGGCCAGCGGTGCACCAGGCGCCGTCGCGAGGTGGTCATGGGGTTCCCCTCCATAGAAAGTTGGACGCGGTCGCCAGGCGACCGCGCAGCGGCTTACATGGGCGGCGTGAAACCGTCCTTACCGATGGCCACGCCCTTCACATGCTTGCCATCTTCGGCGGGGAACAGCACCACCTTGGCACCGGGCTTGAGCAGGCTGCGGTCGCCTTTCTCGACGTAGGCGATGGGTACGTCTTCCGGCACCACCAGCTGCTTCTCGCCGCCCTTGTATTGCACGGTCAGGGTGCGGCCGTTGGCTTTCTTGAGTTCGCCCACGGTGCCGTTGGTCATGGTGCCGGTGCTGCCGTCGGCGTTTTCCCAGCCATAGTGGCCTTCGCCGGAGCCGCGCAGGCTGGCTTCGAAGACCGTCACTTCCAGCGCCTTGAGGGTGCCGTCGGGCTGGGGCGTGGCGGCCGAACCGATGAAGCTGTTGGCCTCGATGCGGTCCAGGTTGGCCTTGGACACGGCGCGGTAGCTGGTCTTGTCGTCCAGCATCAGGGACTGATGGGCACCGCCGCGGGTGGTGACGTCCAGGGTGTCGCCCTGGACGCTGTCCACGGTGCCACGCAGCGGCTTGACGGTGGGCATGGGCGCGGCCTGGGCCAACAGGGCACTGCTGGCGAGCAGCAGGGCAAGGGAACCGCGAAGCAAGGTCTGGGTACGCATGGAGCCTCCTGGGATAGGTAATCGCCAGGCCACCTTGCGCCCCGGTGCGGGTCGCGAAGATGACCGCCGAATGACAAAAATGTCACCCCTATCCGACAACCAAAGCCCTACCATGACGCCATGCACATCCTCCTCATCGAAGACGACCAGAAGACCGGCGAGTACCTGAAGAAGGGCCTCGGCGAATCCGGCTACACGGTCGACTGGACCCAGCACGGTGCCGACGGCCTGCACCTGGCCCTCGACGGCCGCTACGACCTGGTCATCCTCGACGTCATGCTGCCCGGCATCGACGGCTGGCAGATCATGGAAGTGCTGCGCAAGAAGCTCGACGTGCCGGTGCTCTTCCTCACCGCCCGCGACGGCCTGCAGGATCGCATCCGCGGCCTGGAGCTGGGCGCCGACGACTACCTGGTCAAACCCTTCTCCTTCGTCGAGTTGCTGCTGCGCATCCGCACCCTGCTGCGCCGCGGCGTGGTGCGCGAACCCGAGCACTTCCACCTGGCCGATCTGCAACTGGACCTCCTGCGCCGGCGGGTGACCCGCGGCGACGAGCTCATCGTCCTGACCAACAAGGAATTCGCCCTGCTGCACCTGCTGCTGCGCCGCGAAGGCGAAGTGCTGTCGCGCACCCTGATCGCCGCCGAGGTCTGGGACATGAACTTCGACAGCGATACCAACGTGGTGGACGTGGCCATCAAGCGGCTGCGGGCCAAGGTCGACAACCCCTACCCGGTCAAGCTGATCCACACGGTGCGCGGTATCGGCTACGTCTGCGAGGTTCGGCCGTGAGCGCCAGGGCGCCCTCGCTGATCCTGCGCGCCACCCTGGGTTTCGCCCTGGTGGCGCTGCTGGCCGTGGGCGGTGCGGGCGCCTTTCTCTACCACAGTCTGGAACGTACCGTGCTGGAGCGCGCCGACTACGCCCTGCTCGGTCGCCTGGCGCATTTTCGCAGCCTGCTCAGTACCGATCTGTCGCTGGAGACGCTGGGCCACAGTCCGCAGCTGTTCGCCAACATGCTGGGCAACGAGCAGGACGTCTTTCTCATCGGCGCGCCGGGCGCCAAGCCGGTGATCGCCTCCAATCCGCTGCAGATCGCCCTTCCCGACCTCCCCGTCATTCCCCAGACTCGGCGGCCGACCCGCGCCGATCTGCGCGAAGGCCAACTGGCCGACGGCACCCGCTGGCGCGCCGCCCGGGTCGCGGTGAACACCCCCGAAGGCCCGGTGGAACTCACCGCCGCCCATGTGCTGCGCAACGAAGACACCACCCTGGCTGATTTCCGTCTGGGCTTGATCGGCGCCGTGACCCTGGCCTTCCTGGCTACCGCCGGGCTCGGCTATCTGCTGCTGCGTCGCGGGCTGGCACCGTTGCGGCGCATCGCCCGGCATGCCGGCGGCATCACCCCGACCCGCCTGGCCGCCCCCCTGGAGCTGGCCGATGCGCCGCGCGAGTTGCAGCCCCTGGTGGAGAACTACAACGCCATGCTGGCGCGACTGGCCGACGGCTATGGCCGGCTGGTGCAATTCTCCGCCGACCTCGCCCACGAGATTCGCACCCCGATCAATGCCCTCATGGGCCACACCGAGGTCGCCCTGCGTCAGGTGCGCGGCACCGAGGAATACCAGACGCTGCTGGAATCCAACCTGGAGGAGCTGGAACGCATCTCGCGGCTGGTGGAGAGCATCCTCTTCCTGGCCCGCGCCGACGACGCCCAGGCGGTACTCGCGCCCCAACCATTGGCGCTGGCCGAGGAACTGGCCCGCATCGCCGACTACTTCGAAGGCCCGGCCGACGAGCGCGGCCTGAGGATCGTCGTCGCCGGCAGCGGCCAGGTGGTCGCCGATCCGCTGCTCTTGCGCCGCGCCCTGAGCAACCTGGTGGCCAATGCCATCCGCTATGCCGAGCCGGACGGCGAGATCCGCCTGCAGGCGGACGGCGGGCGCATCCGCGTCAGCAATGCCGGTCCCAGCCTGGCACCGGAGCACCTGCAGCGGCTGTTCGACCGTTTCTACCGCGCCGATCCCTCGCGCCATCAGCCCCATGATTCCAACGGCCTGGGCCTGGCCATCGTCGCCGCCATCATGCGCCTGCACGGCGGCCGCGCCGAGGTCGAGCAGGACGCGCGGGGCATTCATTTCAGCCTGGTCTTCCCGACCGCGGTGGCCTGAACCGCGACCTATCGCTCAAACCACGCAACCACCCGTCACCAAAGGACTTTTTCCGCTTGCCCAGGCCGGCTATGGGCTGCATCGACAGGCCCACTACTGTACATTCATCTACCTTAGGCAATAAGCAAGGGTGGTAGGCGATGAGCGTGGATGTCGAACTGGTGCTGGCCGGCAAGATCGGTTTCGCGGCGCACCAGAACGCGGTGCCCGTGCTGCGTGAATTGCGCCTCACCCACAGTGGCGCCGACCCCCTGGCCGACCTCAGCCTGACGGTGACGGCGGAGCCCGCTTTCGTGGTGCCGCGTACCTGGCACCTGGAGCGCCTCGATCCCCAGGGCACCCTCTATCTCGATGATCGCGACCTCGAATTCGACGCCGCCCTGCTCGGCAGCCTGCAGGAAAGCCTGGTCGCCCAGCTGACCTTCACCGTGCGCCAGGGCGAGACGATCCTGCGGACGCGGCGCTATCCGGTCGAGTTGCTGGCGCGCAACCAGTGGGGCGGCGTGGACAGCATGCCGGAACTGGCGGCGGCCTTCGTCATGCCCAACGACCCGGCGGTGGATCGGCTGCTGGGCGCGGCGGCCGAGGTGCTGCGCCGCGCCGGCAAGCCCACGGCGCTGGATGGCTATGAAGGCGGTTCGCGGCGTCGCGTCTGGGAGCTGAGTTCGGCGCTCTGGTCGGCGCTGTGCGGCCTGCAGCTGACCTATGCGGTGCCGCCGGCCAGCTTCGAGCGCCAGGGCCAGAAGATCCGCACCCCCGGCGCCATTCTCGACGGCGGCCTGGCCACCTGTCTGGATCTCGCCCTGCTCGCCTGCGCGGCGCTGGAACAGGCGGGGCTCAATCCGCTGCTGGTCATCACCCGCGGCCATGCCTTCGCCGGCGTCTGGCTGCAGCCCCAGGAATTCGCCCAGCTGCTCACCGACGAGGCCGAACCGGTGCGCAAGCGGGTGGCGCTCAAGGACCTGCTGGTGTTCGAGACCACCCAGGCCACCGCCTCGCCGCCGCCCTCCTTCAGCCAGGCGGTGCAATTGGCCGAGCGCCAGTTGGACGACGAGACCTTCGTGCTGGCCCTGGACATCCGCCGCGCCCGGCTGCAACGCATCCGCCCACTGGCGGTGCCCGGCCAACTCGCTGCCACAGCGGACGGCCTGCTGCTGCCAGGCGAAGCCCTGGAAGAAGCCCCGCCGCTGCCGGCCTTCGACGTGGACGTCGAGGCGGCGCCCACCACTCCGGTCGGCCGCCTGGCGCTGTGGCAGCGCAAGCTGCTCGACCTCACCACCCGCAATCGCCTGCTGCACGTGCCGGACAATGCCCGCAGCGTGCCCCTGCTCTGCCCCGAGCCGGCCGCCTTGGAAGATCGCCTGGCCGAGGGCCGGGCGCTGCGCCTGGTGCCGCTGCCGGACCTGGCGGTGAGTGGACGCGACGCCGTACTGCACGAGGCCCGCGAACACGAGAATCTGCAGGACGAATACGCCCGCGGCGCCCTGGGCCGTGGCGAGGTGGTCGCCCCGCTGGACGCGACCAAGCTGGACGCGGCGCTGGTGGAACTCTATCGCCGCGCGCGCAGCGATCTCGACGAAGGCGGCGCCAATACCCTCTACCTGGCGCTGGGCTTCCTGCGCTGGAAGAAGGCGGCCGACGATCCCAAGCACTACCGGGCGCCGCTGATCCTGCTGCCGGTGCGTCTGGAACGCCAGAGCGCCGCCAGCGGCATCACCCTGCACCTGTTCGAGGACGAACCGCGCTTCAACCTGACCCTGCTGGAGCTCTTGCGTCACGACTTCGACCTGGACATCCCCGGACTCGACGGCCCACTGCCCGGCGATGGCAACGGCATCGACGTGAACGGGGTGTGGAATAAAGTGCGCCGTGCGGTGCGCGACTTGCCCGGTTTCGAGGTCAGCGGCGACTTGCTGCTCGGCCAGTTCTCCTTCGCCAAGTACCTGATGTGGAAGGACCTCACCGAGCGCAGCGACCAGCTCATGGAAAGCCCGCTGGTGCGCCACTTGCTGGAGCGCACCACGGAGTCCGGGGCCTATCTCAGTGGCGGCAGCTTTCCCCGCGAACGCGAGCTGGATCGCCAGGTCACCCCGGCCGAACTCTTCACCCCGCTACCGGCGGATTCCTCGCAGCTGGCCGCGGTACTAGCCTCGGCCGGTGGCCAGGACTTCGTGCTCGACGGCCCGCCCGGCACCGGCAAGTCCCAGACCATCGCCAACACGATCGCCCACAACCTGGCGCTCGGCCGCCGGGTGCTGTTCGTCGCCGAGAAGCGCGCGGCGCTGGACGTGGTCTATCGCCGCCTGGAAGCCCAGGGCCTGGGCGAATTCTGCCTGGAGCTGCATTCCAGCAAGGCGTCCAAGGCCGAGGTGCTCAAGCAACTGGAGCGCGCCTGGGACACCCGCGACGGTCTCGACGAAGAGGAATGGCTGGCCGAGGCCGCCGAGGTGGAGCGCCTGCGCGATCGCCTCAATGCCGTGGTCGAGCGCCTGCATCGCCGCTGGCCCAATGGCCTGACCCTGCAACAGAGCATCGGCCGCGTGCTGCGCGATGCCGCCCCCGACACCCCGCGCCTGGCCTGGCCCAATGCCGACGCCCATGACGCCGAAGCCCTGGCCGAGCTGCGCACTGCCGTGCGCCGCCTGGCGCTGCACGCCGAGACCGGACGCAGCCTGGCGGCGGATTTCGCCCTCTTGCCGGCGCACCCCTGGTCCAACGCCTGGCAGGATGGACTGGTCGGTACCGCCGAACGGCTGCGCGAGACCCAGCAAGCCCTGCAGCAGGCGCGACAGAACCTGCGTGACGTACTCGGCCTGCCGCTGGCCGACCAGGTGGCGCCCAGGCGCCTGCTGGATTTCGCCGAGTTGCTGCAGAGCGCCGCTGGCCAGGACCTGGGGTTCGCCTTCGGCCCCGGTGCCGGGGAGCGCCAGCGCCAGTTCGGCCGCGCCCTGGAGCTGCTGCGGGACTACCAGGCCCTGGAGCGCGAGCTGTCGGTGCCCTATGCCGCCGAAGCCTGTCGCCGCATCGCCCTCACCCAGTTGGAGGGCGCCTGGGACGCCGCCGGCCAGCGCTTCTGGATCTTCGCCACCCGCGCCCAGCGCCAGGTCACCCAGGACCTCGCCCGCCAGGGCGAAACCCAGGGCCAGCCCGACGTGGCCGCCGACCTGCCGCGGCTGCGTCGCCAGCGCACCCTGGTCACCGAACTGGACGACCTGGCGCCGACGCTCTCCGGCATCGCCGGCTGGCAGGGGGTGGGCAGCGAGCTCGACGCCCTGCTCGCCCGCCGTGCCCTGGCGGAAAAACTCAACGCGGCCCTGCCGACCCTGGCGGACACCCCGGAGCAGTTGCTGGCCCTGCGCCAGGCCGCGGCGCGCCGCTTGCAGCATCCCGAGGACCAGCCGGAAGACACCACCCTGGCCCCGGCCAGCCATGCCTTCGCCCAGGCCCTCGCGGCGGCCGAAGCCGCCCGCCAGGCCTTCGCCGAGCAGGCGGGATTGGCGGAGGACACCCCGGCTGCCGACCTGGTGCGCACCGCCGCGACCCTCTTGCGCCAGCCCGGCCGACTCAAGGCCTGGTGCGACTGGCAGCGCGTCCGCGAAGAGGCGGAGGCCCTGGGCCTCGTGCCGCTGATTTCCCGGCTCACGCTCGGCTCCACCGAGGACCTCGCGGCCGTCTTCGAGACTGCCTATGCGCGCTGGTTTGCCGCCACCGCCCTGGACGCCGAGCCCTTGCTGCGCGACTTCGTCCCCGCCGAGCATGAGAGTGACATCCAGGCCTATCGCCGACTCGACGACCGCCTGCAGCAGCTCGCCGTACGCCATATCCGCGCCCGTCTCTGCGGCGAGCTGCCGCCGAAGAACGATGCGGCCCGCCAGGGTGGCGGCTTCGCCGTGCTCAAGCACGAATTGCAGAAGCAGCGCCGGCACAAGCCACTGCGCCAGCTGGCCCTGGAAATGGGCGATGCCCTGGCGCGGTTGGCGCCCTGCATGCTGATGAGTCCGCTGTCCATCGCCCAGTACCTGCCGCCGGATGGCGGTCTGTTCGACCTGGTGATCTTCGACGAAGCCTCGCAGATCGCGCCCTGGGACGCGGTGGGCGCCATCGCCCGCGGCGTGCAGGTGGTGATCGCCGGCGACCCCCGGCAGATGCCGCCGACCCGTTTCTTCGACCGCGCCGCCGGCGAGGACGACACCGCCGAGGACCTGGAAAGCATCCTCGACGAATGCCTGGGCGCCGGCATCTACAGCCACAGCCTCAACTGGCACTACCGTAGTCGCCACGAGAGCCTGATCGCCTTCTCCAACCATCACTACTATGACGGCAAGCTGATCACCTTCCCCGCCCCGGAGATCCGTCCGAGCGCGGTGGAATGGCGGCGGGTGGAGGGCGTCTACGCCAAGGGCAAGGGGCGTCACAATGCCCTGGAGGCCCAGGCCATGGTCGCCGAGGCGGTCAAGCGCCTGCTCGATCCGGCCTTCGCCGGGCTCAGCCTGGGCATCATCACCCTCAACAGCGAACAGCAGCGGCTGGTCACCGACCTGCTCGACCGGGCGCGCCAGCAGCACCCGGAGATCGAGGCGCACTTCGCCGAGGACCTGCCCGAGCCAGTGGTGGTGAAGAACCTGGAAACGGTGCAGGGCGACGAGCGCGACCTGATCATGCTTGGCATCGGCTTCGGTCCCACCGAACCGGGTGCCAACAGCATGTCGATGAACTTCGGCCCGCTGAACAAGGACGGCGGCTGGCGCCGGCTAAACGTCGCCGTGACTCGCGCGCGGCGGGAGATGCTGGTGTTCTCCTCCTTCGATCCGGGGCTGATCGACCTCAACCGCACCAATGCCCGCGCGGTGCGCGATCTCAAGCTGTTCCTGGAATTTGCCCAGCGCGGCCCCCAGGCCCTGGCCGCCGCGGTCAAAGGCTCCCTGGGCGGCCACGATTCGCCCTTCGAGGAAGCCGTGGCCCAGGCGCTGCAGGCCAAGGGCTGGCAGGTGGTGCCGCAGATCGGCGTATCGCGTTTCCGCATCGACCTGGGCATCGTCCACCCCGACCGCCCAGGCGACTACCTGGTCGGCATCGAATGCGACGGCGCCACCTACCACAGCGCCGCCACCGCCCGCGACCGCGACAAGACCCGCAGCGCCATACTCCAGGGCCTCGGCTGGACACTGCTGCGCGTCTGGTCCACCGAGTGGTGGATTGATCGCGCGGGGGCGACCGAGCGGCTGCATGGGGAGATCGAGAAGCTGCTGGAGGCCTCGCGGGCGGAGGCCTGAGGTGAGGGGTGTTGGGCTTCGCTGCGCTCAACCCAACCTACACGGCGCCCGATCACACCGAACTGCCCCCTCTCCCCTTGGGAGAGGGTTGGGGTGAGGGCATTCCCGGATATGCCGATGGCCAATGGACTGTTGGGCTTCGCTAACGCTCAACCCAACCTACAAAGCCCAGTGGCGTAGGTTGGGTTGAGGCGGCTTTATCGCCGAAGCCCAACAAACCGGGCATGAGCTTGGCAACGTTGGGCTTCGCTACGCTCAGCCCAACCTGCCCAGCATCAGAGAATATTCAACGGATACTCGGTGATCAGCCGCGTCTCGGCCACGGTGCCGCCGGTGCTCTGGCTGCCGGAATGCCAGGCTTGGCGTAGGCGGAAGCTGAGGTTCTTGGCCGGGCCGTTCTGCAGGACGTACTTGGCTTCCAGATCAGTCTCGTGTTCCTTCTCGCCATCGCCATAGAGACCGGCGTAGGCCGAATCAGCGGGCAGATGGGTGCCGTCGATGCCGCTGCCGCGGGTATGGCGCACCATCAGGCTCAAACCCGGCACGCCGTAGCTTTCCAGGTCCAGGTCGTAGCGGGCCTGCCAGCTGCGTTCGCCCGGACCGTTGAAGTCGGAGAACTGCATGGAGTTGCCGAGCAGGATGGAATCACCGAAGGAACCCGGCACCGGCGCGCCGAAGACGGCGTAGTCGAAGGGTTCGTCGCCGTGCACGCGCTGGTGGATCAGGGTGAAGGTATGGGCACCGGTCTTGAAGGCGGCGGCCAGCGACCAGGCGGTGTTGTCGATGCTGCCGGCCTTGGCGCTGCCGGCATCCAGGGTGCGGTAGAGGTTGCCGTCGAAGGTCAGACTCTGCTCGGCGGCCAGCGGCAGCACGTAGTTGAGGTTGCCGTAGTACTGGTCCCAGACGTCTTCGAAGTGCCCGGCATAGAGCGAGGTACTGAAGTGATCGCTGAATTTGTAGACGCCCCCGGCATAGCTGGCGGAAGAGGTCTCGACCCCGGCATAGCCGGCGTAGATGCCGCCGTCCGAACCGGTCAGGCGGGGTGCCGTGCCGGCGGTGAAATGGCCGCCTTCCAGCAGCAGATGATCGACCTCCTGGCTCACCAGGCTCCAGCCGCGGGCGGTCTGGGGAAACAGCCAGTTGCCACCCGCTGCCAGCACCGGCGCGGTGGGTTGCTGGTCGCCGTACTTGAGTACGGTGTTGGAAACGCGCAGCTTGACCGCCGCTCCGCCCCGGCTGAATTCGTTACGCTGGCTGCCGTCGCTGTCCACCGGCAGGTTGGGCGTATTGGCGTGGCCATTGCCGCCGTCCAGCTTGAGCCCCAGATAGCCGAAGGCATCCACGCCGACGCCGACGGTGCCCTGGGTGAAGCCCGAGGTGTAGTTGAGCAGGAAGGCCTGGGTCCAGCTACGCGGATCACGGCTGTTGCGCGGTTCGGCACCGTGGCCGTCGCCCTCGTTCTGGCGCAGGTAATAGTAGTTGCGCAGCAGCAGGGTCAGGTCGCCGTCCTCGACGAAGCCCTTGGCGTCGGACTGCTGACTGGCCAGGGCAGCGCCGGTGAGGAGCAAACCAGGCATGGTCAGCAGCCAGGCCCGCGGGCGGGCGAACGGGGAAAACAGCGCTAGCGTCATGGGCATCTCACTCAAGGATTTTCAGGGCCAAAATCGTTAGGTAGCGAATGAGTTTGCCAGCTTTTATCCGCAACTTGAATGACGACTGTCATCATTTGGCAATGCCGCTATGCTGCGCTGAGACTTCAGGCTCACCTCCAGGGAGTGCTCATGTCCGCTCAGCCTTTCGTCGTCGATCTCGCCTATCGCCCCCGCCTCGCCGATCTGCGTCCGCTGGTGCACGACGCGGCCAGCGGACTGCGCGGCGGTCCAAGAATCACCCCCGCTGCCGACTTGGCGGATCGCCAGGGCTATGACGCCGACTTCCTTGGCGACTTCCAGGTGCCCTGGCCCACGCCAAGCGCTGCCCTCGCCAGCGACGTCTATCCCCTGCCCGGCTCCGCGGATCGCCTCGACTACACCCATTTTTCCGTGACCCTGTCGAGTAGCCGGCGGATGGCGCTCTGGGTGGGCGTCAACATCGACGGCGGCCAGGCGGTGGAGGTGCCGCGCAGCCGCGATGCCTGGGCCTACGATGGTCGGGTGCCGCTGGAGGCCCAGTTGGGCGAGGCGCTCTACGCCGACAACCTGCTCGATCGCGGCCACCTGGTGCGCCGCCAGGACCCCAACTGGGGCCCCGCCGCCGCCCAGGCCAACCGGGATACCTTCCACTTCACCAACTGTGCGCCGCAGATGGCCGCCTTCAACCAGAAGACCTGGCTGGAGCTGGAGGGCTACATCCTCGACAACACCCAGCGCTGGCAGGCGCGGGTGACCGTCTTCAGCGGACCGGTGCTGCGCGCCGACGACCTGGTCTATCGCGACGCCCGGATTCCCGAAGCCTTCTGGAAGGTGGTGGCCTTTCTCGGCGACGACGGCAAACCCTCCGCCAGCGCCTATCTGATCGATCAGCGCCGCGAGCTGGACGAGCTGTCCATCGCCTTCGGCCGCCTGCGCACCTACCAGTGCAGCGTGCTGAGCATCGAGCAACTGACCGGCATCGACTTCGGCACGCTAGCCGACTACGACGGTTTCTCCAACGAGGAACGCGCCACCGGCACGCCAGTCGAACGAGCCATTTTCGGCCCGGCCGATATCCGCCTTTAACCTGGCTGGACGCAGGCGCGGGGCTGGCTATTGCGCAGCCCCAGCAGCGCCAACAGGATCAACCCGGCCAGGTACAGCTGAGCGGCGCCCTTGAGTCCCAGCCAGGGCACCAGGGCGCTGACCGCCAGGGCCGGTACGCAAAACGCCAGGTAGCTCAGGACATAGAAGGCCGCCAGCAGGCCGGCGCGCTGATCCGGTTCGGCCAGGGGCAACAGGCTGCGGGTGGCACCTAGAAAGCCACTGCCAAAGCCGACGCCGGTCACCAGGGTGCCCAGGGCGAACAGCCCGAGTTGACCACTCACCACGGCCAGCCAGAGCAGCGCCGGGCCAAGGACCAGGGTGAACGCGCCGAGGCGCAGCAAGCGTGGCGCCGGCCAGAGCCGCAGGCCATGCAGACAGGCGGCGCCGGTCAGGGTCAGGCCGGCCACCACCCCGCCGCCGACCAGGATCGAGGAGCTGCCGGTGGCCGCCTTGATCAGTCCCGGCATCAGCGACAGATAGAAACCACCCACCGCCCAGACCGCCAGCTCCAGCGGCAACACCCGCCACAGCATGGCCCGCGCCTGGGGCGGGACCGCCAGTTGCGGACGCAAGGCGGCGAGCAATCCGGGCCGCCGCGCCAGGGTGTCGGGTAGCCGCAACAGCAACAGTCCCTGCACCACGAAGAACGCCAGGAACAACCGATAGACCAGTTGCAGTGGCGCGGGGGCGAATTCCACCAGCAGGCCACAACCCAGCGCACCGACGGCCATGCCCAGCAGTGGCGCCAAGCTGTTCAGCCAGGGCCCGCGCTCGCGATCCACGTCGAGCAAGGCGGCGCCCAAGGCACTGGTGGCGATCCCGGTCGCCAGCCCCTGTACGGCCCGGGCGACCACCAGATCCGCCAGGCCCTGCGCCTGGTGGAACAACAGCATCGACCCGGCTTCCAGCACCAAGGCCCCCAGGATCACCGGACGGCGGCCCAGGTGGTCGGACAGCCGCCCACCCACCAGCAGGGCGGCCAGTAGGGTGAAGGCATAGACCGCGAACACCCAGGTCAGCCAGAAGGTCGAGAAACCCCAGGCGTGCTGGTAGCTGGCATAGAGTGGCGTCGGCGCACTGGAGGCGGCCAGAAAGCTGAGGAGCAAGGCACCGAGCAGGGTCAGGCGTGCCCCGGAGGAGGCTGTCGCTAAAGTCATGGCCTTTACCTTAAAGCTAATTAATTGCTTTAAAGCCTGAGCCTTTCCAGCAGCAAAAGCAATGCGTTTGCGTTAACGGGCGGGTATCCTGTTGGCATGACCACCAAGCAAGCCCGTCCCGGCGGCCGTAGCGCCCGCGTCCAGCAAGCCATCCACGACGCCGTCCTGGCACTGTTGCAGGAACAGCCGCGTGACTCCCTGACCGTCCCCCTGATCGCCGCGCGCGCCGGGGTCACCCCCTCCACGCTCTACCGCCGCTGGGGCAACCTGCCCAGTCTGCTGGCCGACGTCGAGTTGCAGCGCCTGCTCCCGGACCAGCCGCCGGAGGATACCGGCAGCCTGAGAGGCGATCTCGAACGTTGGCTCGAACACTATGTCGACGACCTGGCCTCGACACCCGGCCAGGCCATGCTCAGGGACGCCCTGGCGGCCACCGATCCCGGTTGCGCGGTACGCTGCACCGAACCGACCCGGGAGCGCCTGGAACTCATGCTCGAACGCGCCCAGGCGCGCGGCGAGCCGGCGCCCAGCCTGGAGGTCTTGCTGGACGGCCTGGTCGCCCCCTTGGTCTATCGGACGCTGTTTCGCGCCCAGCGCCCCGATAGCCAACTGTGCCAGAGCCTGCTCGCGCGGGCATTGCGCCTGGACGACTAACCGGCTTCTCACAAACAACGAGGCCCGAACCTTCCGGTTCGGGCCTCGCGTCGATCTTTCAGCCTTGCTGAACAGCTCGGTTAGACGGCGACCACCTTGTTGGCCGGCTGGGTACGACGACCCAGGGCACCACCGATGGCACCGACCACACCGCCGACGATCAGGCTGATCAACAGTACCCAGCTAGCCTGGGAGACCTTGCGCGCGGCTACGTCAGCGGCTTCACGGGCCTTCTGCTCGGCCTGGGCCTTGAGCTCCTGGTACTTGGCATAGGCCTGCTGATAGGTCTGCTGAGCCTTGTCGACGATGGCATTGGCCTCGGCGTCGCTCTTGCCGGTACGGGCCTTGATCAGGTTGACCAGCGCCTGACGGTCGGCGGCGTTCCAGGCTTGGTCGCCACGCTGCTTGAGACGATCCAGCAGCGCGCTCAGCTGATCATCGGCCTGCTGCGGATTGTTGGCGCTGTTCTCGGCGGTGTTCTTGGCATCCTGCTCGGCGCCCTGGGCCTGCTGCTTCAGATTCTCCGGCTGCAGCGCGGGCTTGCCGGTCTGGCGCAGCGCGGTTTCCAGCTCGTTCTGCAGATCGCTCAGGTCGAACTGGATGCCCTGCTGACGCAGCTGGTCCTGGACCTGATTGGTCAGCGCCGGCGCGGCCTGGGAAATGCCGCTGCCGATCATCGACAGGCCACTGCCCGCCACGTTGAGACCGGTGCGCACTACGCTGCTCACGGCGCTGGATACCAGGTAAACGCTGACCAGGGTCACACTGGCCCAGACCAGGATGCCGTGCAGGGCGCCTTCGCGCTGCGCCAGGCGACCGGCGATCCAAGCACCGACGAACACCGAGATGACGGCGCTGACACCGACCCAGATACCGGTACCGGTGCCCAGACCGGACAGCGGATTGGCTTCCTGTTGCGGATCGATGGAGGCCGAGCCGATGGCGGTGCCGAGCAGGCTGAGCAGCAGCGACACGGTCAGGGCGATCACCACCCCGGCGATGATCGAACTCCAGGAAATGCGCTTGAGCAGCGGCGCGGTGGCGGTGCCAGGGGCAACGTAGGCGGCAGAGGTGTGGTTGTCGTAGGACATGGCAAGTGCTCCGTCAGGGGATTAGCGAGAACTTATTGTGGTAACGGATTGATTCCGTCTCGCTGCCCCAAGTTCCCGAATCACCATGCCAGAGCTTTGCGCCTGGTTTTTTTCAGTTACCCAGCAGGGTATCCATCAGCAGTTTCACGTTAAGCACCACGATCACTCCGGCCACGGCCCAGGCCAGGACTGCCGTGACTCGACCGATGACAAAAGAGCCCATCAGCTGGCGATCGGAGACGAAGCGCACCAGCGGAATCACCGCGAAGGGCAGTTGCATGGACAGCACCACCTGGCTCAGCACCAGCAACTTGGCCGTGCCGCTTTCGCCGTAGAAACCGGTCACCACCACCACCGGCACGACGGCGATGCCCCGGGTGATCAGTCGCCGCGCCCAGTCGGGAATGCGCAGCGACAGGAAGCCTTCCATGACGATCTGCCCGGCCAGGGTGGCGGTCACGGTGGAGTTGATGCCCGAGGCCAGCAGCGCCACGGCGAACAGCAAGGACGCGATACCCACCCCCAGCATCGGCGACAGCAGGTGGTAGGCATCCTGGATCTCGGCCACATCGGTACGCCCGGCGCTGTGGAACACCGCCGCCGCGGTGATGAGGATGGCGGCGTTGACGAACAGCGCCAGCATCAGCGCCAGGGTGCTGTCGGCCACCGCCCAGCGCAGCCCCATGCGCCGCCCTTCCTCGGTGCGGGGATAGGCGCGGGTCTGCACGATGGACGAATGCAGGTAGAGGTTATGCGGCATCACCGTGGCCCCGATGATGCCGATGGCCAGGTACAGCGCCGCCGGATTGGTGACGATCTCCGCCTTGGGCAGGAAGCCATCCAGCACGGCGGCGATGGGCGGCTGCGCCAGCACCATCTGTACCCCGAAGCAGACGAAGATCAGCGTCAACAGGGCGATGACGAAGGCTTCCAGCCAGCGGAACCCCCGATTCATCAGCAGCAGGATGAGAAAGACGTCCAGCGCGGTGAGGATGGCGCCCCACATCAAGGGGATACCGAACAGCAGGTTGAGGGCGATGGCGGTACCGATCACCTCGGCCAGATCGCAGGCGATGATCGCGATTTCGCAGGCGATCCACAGCAGAAAGCTCACCGGCCGCGAATAGCGCGCCCGGCACGCCTGGGCCAGGTCCAACCCGGTGGCGATGCCCAGCCGCGCGGCCAGTGCCTGCAGCAGGATGGCCATCAGATTCGACAGCAGGATCACCGACAACAGCAGATAGCCGAATTGCGAGCCGCCGGCCAGGTCCGTGGCCCAGTTGCCCGGGTCCATATAGCCCACCGAGATCATGTAGCCCGGCCCGAGGAAGGCCAGCAGGCGACGGAACCAGGAGCCATCCTTGGGCACCGGCACACTGGCATTCATCCGCCCCAGACTGGGCCGGACGGGGGCCGCGGGCTCCTGCCAGGCAGGCTCGACGTAGTGGGCGGATTCTTTCATGGCGGGCTCGTGCAGCTGGATAGGACTATCCTTTGGAGAATTTAGCCTAGGCTAAAATTCACACACCAGGCAATAAAAAATCTCTATCTCATCCGTCGATAACGCCCATTGGTAAAGGAAACTTTGGTATTCGCCCGTAACTCGGTCAAAATGGCGCCCGGGCGCTTCCCGTCGAAGCGCCACAGGTCTTGCGGAGAAGGTCATTCAGGTGGGCAACATGACTAAGGACGACGAACTGCTGAATCGGTTGGTCGATCCATCCATTCACATGGAAGGTTTTCAACAGGTCCGCGAGGCACATCGCCAGGAGCTGATCGAAGACTACGTCGAGCTCATCTCGGATCTCATCCGCGACGGTGGCGAAGCGCGCCAGGTCGACATCGCCGCACGCATCGGCGTGGCCCAGCCGACCGTGGCCAAGATGCTCAAGCGCCTGGCCACCGCCGGGCTGATCGTGCAACGGCCCTATCGCGGCGTCTTCCTCACGCCCGAGGGCGAGGCCCTGGCCGAAGCCAGCCGGGCGCGCCACCACGTGGTGGAAACCTTCCTGCTGTGCCTGGGCGTGGATGCCGATACCGCACGGCGCGACGCCGAAGGCATGGAGCACCACGTCAGCGAAGCCACCCTCGCCGCCTTCCGGCGTTTCATCGCCAGCCAGCAGGGCTGAATTTCCACCGAAGTCGCTGCGCTTCCCTTCAGAAAATCGCGGCACCGTCGAAGTAATGGAGGTCACACCTCTTACTTCCTGTCGGTGCCCTGCCATGTTCAATCGCCACCTGAAGACCGAACTCGCCCAGTTGCGCGCTGAGGTCGCCGAATTGCGTCAACTGCACGCCGGCTTCGAAAGCCAGGCACTCAGTCTCACCCTGGATGATCGGGGCAATGTCGCTCAGGTCAACGAGCGCTTCTGCCGAGAGATGGGCTATCGAGCGGAGTCCGTTACCGGCCGTCCACTGGATGACTTGATCCCCGACTACGTCAAACAGTTGCCCTGTTATCGGGAACTCAAGAGCGCCCTCGCCCAGGGCACCCAGACCAGTGGCATGTACCGGCTACTTCGAGCGAACGGCCAAGAAGCCTGGCTCTATGCCACCTGGCAACCGCTGCGCGATGCCCAGGGCGACATCCACAAGACCATCTGCTACGCCAACGACCGCACCGAACAGGTGGAGACCTCCACCGAGCATTCCGGCCTGATCCATGCCCTGTTGAGATCCACCGCCGTGATCGAATTCAACCTCAAGGGCGAGGTGCTCACCGCCAACGATCGCTTCCTGCAGGGCATGGGTTATTCCCTGGCGCAGATCCAGGGCAAGCACCACCGGCTGTTCTGCACCCCCGAGGAAGCCAGCTCCGCCGAGTACCAGGCGTTCTGGGCCCAGCTGAACCGTGGCGAATTCATCGCCAGCCGCTTCAAGCGCCTGGACAGCCATGGCCGCACGGTCTGGCTGGAAGCCTCCTACAACCCCGTACTCAACACCCGCGGCGAGCTGTACAAGGTGGTCAAGTTCGCCACCGTCATCACCGAGCAGGTCGAGCAGGAGCAGGCGGTGGCCGAGGCCGCCAAGGTGGCCTTCGACATCTCCCAGCAGACCGACGAGAGCGCCCGCCAGGGCGCGGCCGTGGTGCAGGACACCGTGGCGGTGATGCGCAAGATCGCCGAGGAACTGCAGGTGGCCTCCAATGGCATCGAGGCGCTGGGCGAGCAGTCGCTGGTGATCAGCACCATCGTCAAGACCATCAGCGGTATCGCCGAACAGACCAACCTGCTGGCGCTCAACGCCGCCATCGAGGCCGCGCGGGCCGGCGAGCAGGGTCGCGGCTTCGCCGTGGTGGCCGATGAGGTCCGCCAACTGGCCGGCCGCACCAGCAAGGCCACCGAGGAGATCGTCGGGGTGGTGCAGCAGAACCAGCAACTGGCGCAGACCGCCGTGGCCAACATGGCGGCGAGCAAGCACCAGGCGGAACAGGGCCTGGAACTGGCCAACGCCGCCGGCAACCGCATCACCGAGATCCAGGATGGCGCCCAACGGGTGGTCGGCGCGGTGGGTCAGTTCGCCCAACGCTTGAGCTGAGTTGCGCCCTGCAGAAGCGGTGGCGGATTCCTTGCCGTCGCCGCCTTCAGTTGTGAAATCTCTGAAGTAAGTTTTTGCCGCCGCCTATTCAATGGCGGTCCCGCCCCCCGCAAGATGGCTCTCGGCACCTGGCCAATAGAGCTGCGGCCTCCGCTTTTCCTTGCAACTGCCCTCATCCGAACCCACCCCTGGGAGGCCGTTGCCCGCATGAAACTCGAGCTCTTCCGCAGCCTCTGGGGCTACGCCGAACAGCGTGCCAACGCCTGTCGCGAGGCCCGCGGCGCCGGCTTCACCGGCATCGAGGCGCGGTTGCCGCAGACCCCGGCCGAGCGCCGCGAACTCGGCGCCCTGCTCGAAGGCGAAGGCCTGGCCTACATCGCCATCCTTTTCACCGGCGGCGCCGTGCTGCCCGACCAGGGCCTGACCCCGACCGAGCACCTGCGCGACCTGGAACGCCAGTTGGACGCCTCCGCGGAACTGGAACCGCGCTTCGTCAACGTGCTGGCCGGCAACGATCGCTGGTCCACCACGCAGCAACTGGATTTCCTCGGCCAGGCCCAGGAAATCGCCCGCCGTGGCGGCCATCTGTGCAGCTTCGAGACCCATCGCGCGCGCTGCCTGGCCACGCCCTGGGTCACCCTGGAGATCGCCCGCCAACTGCCGGAGCTGCTGTTCACCACCGATATCAGCCACTGGGTGGTGGGCTGTGAACGCCTGCTGGACGATCCCGCCGACGACCTCGGCGACTTCGTCAGCCGCGTCCATCACATCCAGGCCCGGGTGGGTTACGACCAGGGCCCCCAGGTGCCCCACCCCGCTGCCCCGGAATACGCCCGCGAACTGGCCTTCCACCAGCGCCACTGGGCCGCCGTCTGGCACAGCCAGCGCGAGCGCGGCTATCCGGTCACCACCCTCACCCCCGAATTCGGTCCCGACGGCTACACCTTCCGCCTGCCCTTCACCGGCATGCCCATCGCCGATCTCTGGGACCTCAATCGCTGGATGGCCGACACCCAGCGCGACCAGTTCCAACGCTTTCTCCAGGACCGCTAAGGAGCCCGCCATGCCAGACGTCCAAGACACCGCCTTTCAGTCCATCCCGGTGGTGGACATCGCCGGTCTGTTCAGCCCCGACCTGGCGGCGCGCCAGGCGGTGGCCGACGAGCTGGGACGTGCCGCCCGCGAGGTGGGCTTTCTCTACGTCCGCAACCATGGCCTGGACCCCGCGTTGATCGAGGGCCTGCGCCAGGCGGCGCGGGATTACTTCGCCCAGCCGCTGGCGGCCAAGATGGGCCACTACATCGGCAGCTCGGCCTCGCACAAGGGCTTCGTGCCCGAGGGCGAGGAGATCTACGGCAGCGGCAAGCCCGATCACAAGGAGGCCTTCGACGTCGGTTTCGAGGTGGCGGCGGACGATCCCCTGGTGCTCGCCGGCACCCCGCTGCTCGGCCCCAATGCCTGGCCGACCCTGCCCGGCTTTCGCGAGCGGGTGCAGGCCTATTACGCGGCGGCCTTCGCCCTCGGCCGCCAGCTGTTCCGCGGCTTCGCCCTGGCGCTGGAGCTGCCGGAAGACACCTTCGATCCCCTGGTCAGCCGGCCGCCGTCCAAGCTGCGGCTGATCCACTACCCCTTCGACGCCAGCGCCGAGGACGCCCCCGGCATCGGCGCCCACACCGACTACGAGTGCTTCACCATCCTGCTGGCCGACCAGCCGGGTCTGGAGGTGATGAACGAAGCCGGCCAGTGGATCGACGCCCCGCCGCTGGAGGGCGCCCTGGTGGTGAACATCGGCGACATGCTGGAGGTGATGACCGCCGGTGCCTTCGTCGCCACCGCCCACCGGGTGCGCAAGGTCAAGGCCGAGCGCTATTCCTTCCCTCTGTTCTACGCCTGCGACTACCACACCCTCATCGAGCCGCTGCCGCAGTTCGCCGCGGGCGCCGAAGGCTACGAGGCCCTGGCCATCGGTGAGCACATGTGGAGCCAGGCGCTGCAGACCTATCGCTATCTACGCGCCAAGGTCGCCGCCGGCGAGCTGGCGCTGCCGGAGCGGGCGCGCAAGACGTCCAGCTTCGGCCATCTGAAAAATCACGTCTGACCATAACGACAACCCCGGAGCATCCCCATGAACATCCTGCGCAAATCCCTGAGCGTCATCCTGCTGGGCAGCCTGGCCTGCGCGGCCCAGGCCGAGGTCAAGACCATCACCCCCGGCGTGCTGAAGGTCGGCATGGACATCACCTATCCGCCCTTCGAATCCTTCGACGGCGACAAGGTGGTGGGCTCCGATCCGGACTTCGCCAGCGACCTGGCCAAGCAACTGGGACTCAAGGCCGACTTCGTCAATACCGAGTTCGCCGGGCTGATCCTGGGGCTCAAATCCAACCACTTCGATACCGTGATCTCCGGCATGTACATCACCCCGGAGCGCACCGCCCAGGCCCTGGCCATCCCCTACGCCCGCACTGGCGCGGCGATCATGACCAAGGCCGGCGCGGCCAAAGAACCCAAGGTGCCGGAGGATCTCTGCGGCCTGAAGGTCGGTCTGCAGCGCGGCACCACCTGGGTCGCCAAGTTGCAGAAGCTCTCCGCCGACTACTGCGTGGCCCAGGGCAAGGGCGCCATTGCCGTCAGCGAATTCCCCTCCGCGCCCGAGGCGACCCAGGCCATGCTGGCCGGCAACGTGGATGCCCAGATGGAGATCGGCGGCGCGGCCAGCCAGATCGTCGAGCGTTCCCGCGGCCGGGTGCGCATCACCTCGCCGGAGCTGGTGTACAAGGAGACCCTCGGCATCTACCTGCGCAAGGACAACGAGGCCCTGAAGCAGGCCCTCGAAGAAGCCTTCGCCAAGGTCCGGGCCTCCGGCGACTACGCCGCCCTGCTGAAGAAGTACAACCTGGAAGACGTCCCGGCGAACTGAGCGAGGAGCCGAACCGCCGCGGCTCCGGCCGTGGCGGCGACGCCTGGTGATCCCCATGCAATTCGATTGGCCCTATTTCTTCTCGCTGTTCTCCCTGCCGGCGTTCTGGAAGGCCTGCGTCACCGTGGTCGAGCTCAGCGGCCTGGCCTGGCTGATCGGCCTGGCGCTGGGCTTCCTGGTGGCCTCGGCGCGGCTGCACGGACCGGCCTGGCTGCGCTGGCCGCTGGGCGGCTACATCTGGTTCTTTCGCAGCGTGCCCCTGCTGGTGCTGGTGGTGTTCGTCTACAACCTGCCGCAACTGCTGCCGATGAGTGGCCCGCTGCTGTCGAATCCCTTCATTTCCGGGTTGTTCGCCCTGGTGCTCACCGAAACCGCCTACATGGCCGAGATCCATCGCGGCGGCCTGCTGGCGGTGGCCAAGGGGCAGCGTGAAGCCGGGCGCGCCCTGGCCCTGGGCACCCTGAGCATCCAGCGGCTGATCGTCATTCCCCAGGCCCTGCGCATCGCCCTGCCCACCCTGATCAACGAATACATCACCGTGGTCAAGCTGACTTCCCTGATCTCGGTGATCTCCCTGACCGAGATCCTCAAGGTCGGCCAGCAACTCTATGCCGCCAACTTCCTGGTGCTGGAGACCCTGGCCGCGGTGGCCGTCTACTACGTGCTCATCGTCACCCTGTTCGGCTGGCTGCTGCAGGCGCTGGAGCGTCGACTCGACCTGAGCAGACGCCGGCCGGGCACCCTCGACGGCCCCGCCGAGGCCGCCCTCAGAGCGGACCTGCCCAAGGACGCCGGCCCGCGCTTTCCCACCCCGCGCGCGGGCGATCCGCCGGCACTGGAGCTGCGCGGCGTGCGCAAGCGCTATGGCGCCCAGGAAGTGCTCAAGGGCATCGACCTCAAGGTCGACCGGGGTGAAGTCCTGGCGCTGATCGGCCCCTCGGGCTCCGGCAAGACCTCGCTGATCCGCACCCTCAACGGCCTGGAAAGCCTGGACGCCGGCGAGATCCTGCTGTTCGGCGAGGGCTTCATCCGCGCTGGCGAGCGCACGCCACGGCGCCGGCTGCGCGAAGGACTGCGGCACCTGGGCATGGTGTTCCAGGGCTTCAACCTCTTTCCGCACCTGACCCTGCTGGGCAACGTCACCCTGGCGCCGCGCCAGCAGCGTGACGCCCAGGCCGGCGAGCTGCGCCAGCGCGCCCTGGCGCTGCTGGACAAGGTCGGCCTGCTGGCCCACGCCCACAAATATCCGCACCAGCTCTCCGGCGGTCAGCAGCAGCGGGTCGCCATCGCCCGCGCCCTGGCCATGGCGCCGGACATCATGCTGTTCGACGAACCCACCTCGGCGCTGGACCCCGAACTGGTGGGCGAGGTGCTCAAGGTGATCCGCACCCTGGCCGACGAAGGCATGACCCTGCTGATCGTCACCCACGAGATGGACTTCGCCCTGTCCATCGCCGACCGAGTGATCTTCATGGAGAACGGCGTGATCCATACCGACGCCGCACCCCAGGCGATCCGCCAGGGTCACTGCGATCCGCGCATCCGCCAGTTCATGGGTCTGACCGCCCCCGCCGCCACCCCTGTCGCCGAGGAGATCACCCCATGAGCACCGCCGATCTGCGTCCCGGTGAATGGCAGGCGCGCTGCGAGCTGGCCGCGCTGTACCGGCTGATCGCCCACTACCGCATGACCGACCTGATCGATACCCATATCACCCTGCGCCTGCCGGGCACGAGCGGGTTGTTCCTGATCAATGAGTACGGCGTGCCCTTCGAGCGCATGACCGCCAGCACCCTGGTGCTGATCGACCTGGACGGCCAACCCCAGCCCGGTCCCTTTGGCGAACAGCGGGTGAATGCCGCCGGCTTCGTCATCCACTCGGCGATCCACGCCGCCCGCCCCGACCTGCACTGTGTGATCCACACCCATACCGCCGCCGGCATGGCGGTGGCCGCCCAGCGCGACGGCCTGCTGCCCCTGACCCAGCACGCCCTGAAGTTCCATGGTCACCTGGCCTACCACACCTACGAAGGCATCGCCCTGTCGCTGGACGAGCGCGCCCGGCTGGTGGCCGACCTCGGGCCGCACAAGGCCATGATCCTGCGCAATCATGGCCTGCTGGTGGGCGGCGCCACCCCGGCGGAAGCCTTCCACGAGATCTACTTCCTGGAGCGCGCCTGCCAGGCGCAGGTCCAGGCCCTGGCGGGCGGCGTGGCGCTGCACTATCCCAGCGAAGCCGTCTGCCAGCACACCGCGGCGCAATTCCAGGCCGACGGTGCCGAGGGCCTGATCGACCTGGCCTGGCAAGCGGCCCTGTCGCTGATCGAGGCGCAGCGTCAGGACTGGTGTCGCTAGCTCGCCACCCTCGCGTGCCGCTGCCCCAACAGGCCCACCGCCGCCAGGGTTACCCCCAGGCTGACCAGCAGGCACAGGCCGAGCAGGCCGCGGTCTCCCCAGTGCTCCCGCGCCAGGGCATAGCACCAGGGCGCCGCCGCCGAGAGCAGGAAGCTCGGCGCCAGCAGCTTGCCGGTCAGCCGGGCATAGAGGGCACGGTCGAACAGCTCCAGCGGCAGGCTGGCGCGCAGCACCGCCACCAGGCCGTTGAGCGCGCCATAGAGAAAGACGAAGCCGGCGGTGAGCAGCAGATGACCTTCGCTCGCCAACGCCAGGGCGAAACTCAGGGGCAACCCCAGGCCGAGCAGCAGATTGAGCTGGCGCGCCGACAGCCGCTGTCCGGAGGCCAGCTCCGCCAGGCGCGCGCAGACCTGGCCGATGCCCCAGAGCGCGGCCACCTCCACCGGCACCCCCCGCTCGGCCAGCAGCGCCGGCAGATGCGCCGACAATCCCGCCGACAGAAAGCCGATCAACGCCATGCCGGTGGCGAACAGCACACCCGCCAGGCGCGGCGAGGCGCCGCCCGTCAGCGTCGGCAACTCGCTACTGGGCAGCCGACCCCGCACATTGGGCAACGGCAGCAGGAGCAGCAATCCAACCAGGGCGATGGCGGCATAGACCACCAGCCCCAGCCGCCAGCCGAGGAGCTCCAGCAACCAATGCCCCAGCGGCCAGAACACCGCCGAGGCCAGGCCACCGAGCAGGGTGATGCGCACCATCACCGCCCGCGATCTGTCGCCGGCCAGCCTTGCCAGGGTGGCGAAGGCGGCGTCGTACAGCGATAGGCGCATGCCCACGCCCAGGATCACCCAGGCCAGATAGAAGAAAGGCGCCGAGTGCGCGGCGGCCAGCCCCAGGCAACCCAGGGCATCCAGCACCAGGCCGAGTTGCAGGGTCCGGCACCCCCCCAGGCGCTCGATCACCGCGCCACTGAAGGGCGACACCAACCCCATGGTCAGCATCGCCAGGGAGAAACCGCCGTAGACCCAGCGCGCATCCCAGCCCAGCCCCGCGGCCATCGCCGGGCCATAGACCCCGGGCAGATAGAAGGCCAGGCCCCAGGCCAGCAACTGCATCAGGCCCAGTTGCCAGATGGCACGGTCGCTCGGCAGCGGCGTCATCAACGGCTACCGGGCGTACGGTCGCCTTCGCCGAGGCTGCGTTGCATCAATACCGAGTCCAGCCAGCGCCCATGCTTGAAACCGACCGCCTCCAGGGTGCCCACCGCGCGAAAACCCAGGCGCCCATGGAGCGCGATGGACCCGGCATTGGCGCTGTCACCGATCACCGCCACCAGTTGGCGAAAGCCCGCCGCCGTGCAGCCCTCGATCACATCCTCCAGCAGCCGCCGACCGATGCCCCGGCCACCCAGGCCGTCACGCACGTACACCGAATCTTCCGCGGTATGGCGATAGGCCGGTCGCGGCCGGTAGAGCACCGCATAGGCATAGCCCACCACCTCGCCCTCCAGCTCGGCCACTCGGTAAGGCAGCCCCGCCTGGCGCACGGCGGCGAGGCGACGCCCCAACTCAGCCACATCGGGCGGCTCCACTTCGAAGCTGGCGGAGCCGTGCAGCACATGCTGGGCATAGATGGCCTGGATGGCCGGCAGATCCTCAGGGGTGGCGTCACGCAACTGCAGGGTGGTGTTCACGGGTTCTATCCAGCCTAGGGTTCGATGGCGAGATCATGCCGGGACGGCCAGGCAAAGATAAAGCTATGCTCGGTTATCCCAGGTATAAGCGAAACCTTGGCATGGCCGACCTCAACCTCACGCAACTCCAGACCTTCGTTCAGGTGGTCGCCACCGGCAGCTTTTCCGCCGCGGCCGATCGCCTGGGGCTGAGCCAGCCGGCGGTGAGCTTGCAGATCCGCCAACTGGAACGGCGCCTGGGCCTCAAGCTGCTGGAGCGCCTCGGCCGCAGCCTCAAGCCCACCGCCGCCGGCAGCCTGCTGCTCGATCACGCCGCGCGCATCCAGTCCGAGGTGGACCTGGCGCTGCAGGCGCTGGCCAGCCACGGCGAGACGGTCACCGGGCAGGTCGCCATCGGCACCGGGGCCACCGCCTGCATCCATCTGCTACCGCCGCTGCTGGGCCAGTTGCGCCAGCGCTTTCCCCAGCTGGACGTGCGCGTCAGCACCGGCAACACCCTGGACGTGCTGCGCGCGGTGGAAGACAACCGCCTCGACCTGGGCCTGGTCACCCTGCCAGCCAGCGGGCGCAATCTGCAGGTGGAACCGCTGCTGGACGACGCCTTCGTCGCCCTGCTGCCGCCGGCCAGTCCGCTGCCGCAGCGCCCGCTCGCCCCGGCGGACCTGGCCGAGACGCCGCTGCTGGCCTTCGAGACCGGCAGCAGCACCCGGTTGCTGATCGACGACTGGTTCCGCCGCGCCGGCCAGGCCAGCCGCCCGGTGATGGAGCTGGGCAGCATCGAGGCGCTCAAGGAACTGGTGGCCGCCGGCCTCGGCTACAGCCTGGTGCCCGGCATCGCGGTAGCTACCGCCCACCATCGCCACGGCCTGCGCGTCCAACCGCTGGCCCCGCCGCTGAGCCGTACACTGGCGCTGGTGCTGCGCCGCGACAAACCCCTGAGCCGCGCCCTGCAGCAGGTGCTGGAGGCGCTGCGCCAGTTGCGCAAGTGAGCGGGACTGGACCCGGCGCCGATGACGCCTTATCATTCAATGATTCAACGATCCTTGTATTATCGAATCATGCACGAAGAAACTGCCGTATCCGCCCTCGCCGCCCTTGCCCATGCCCAGCGCCTGCGGGTCTTTCGCGCCCTGGTGGTCGTCGGTGCGGATGGCCTGATGCCCAGCCAGTTGGCCGACCAGCTCGAGGTGGCGCGCAGCAATCTCTCTTTCCACCTCAAGGAGCTGGCCACCGCCGGCCTGGTCACGGTGGAACAGCAGGGGCGCAACCTCATCTATCGCGCCGCCTACGACCAGATGAACGCCCTGCTCGGCTATCTCACCGAACACTGTTGCGCCGGCGCCGACTGCGCCGTCACCGCTCCCCCGCGCTGCGCCTGTTGATTTCCGCCCAATACCCATCCACCAACCGAACCCGCCTGAATTCGCCATGACGACCGTACCCGCCTGCCCACCGGCCGCTCCGCCCATGAACACCTTCGAGCGCTACCTGAGTCTCTGGGTCGCGCTCTGCATCCTGGCCGGGATCGGCCTCGGCCAACTGGCGCCCGAGGTCTTCCGCGTCATCGGGCGGCTCGAAGTGGCCCAGGTCAACCTGCCGGTCGGCCTGCTGATCTGGGTCATGATCGTACCCATGCTGCTCAAGGTGGATTTCGGCGCCCTCGGCCAGGTACGCCAGCATTGGCGCGGGATCGGCGTCACCCTCTTCGTCAACTGGGCGGTCAAGCCCTTCTCCATGGCGCTGCTGGCCTGGCTGTTCATCCGCCAGCTGTTCGCTCCTTGGCTCCCGACGGACCAACTGGACAGCTACATCGCCGGCCTCATCCTCCTGGCGGCGGCGCCCTGCACCGCCATGGTCTTCGTCTGGAGTCGCCTCACCCAGGGCGATCCGCTGTTCACCCTGTCCCAGGTGGCGCTGAACGACACCCTCATGGTGTTCGCCTTCGCCCCCATCGTTGGCCTGCTGTTGGGGCTGTCGTCCATCGCGGTGCCCTGGGCCACCCTGCTGCTCTCGGTGATCCTCTACCTGGTGCTGCCGGTGATCCTCGCCCAGCTCTGGCGCCGCGCCCTGCTGCGCCGCGGCCAGGCCGCCTTCGAGCTGACCCTGGCCCGCCTCGGGCCACTGTCGATGGCGGCCCTGCTGGCCACCCTGGTGCTGCTGTTCGCCTTCCAGGGCGAGGCCATCCTGGCGCAGCCGCTGGTGATCGCCCTGCTGGCCGTGCCCATCCTGCTCCAGGTGCTGTTCAATTCGGCGCTGGCCTACTGGCTGAATCGCCTGGTGGGCGAGAGCCACAACGTGGCCTGCCCCTCGGCACTGATCGGCGCCAGCAACTTCTTCGAGCTGGCCGTGGCCGCCGCCATCAGCCTATTCGGCTTCCACTCCGGCGCCGCCCTGGCTACCGTGGTGGGCGTCCTCATCGAAGTCCCGCTGATGCTACTGGTCGTGCGCCTGGTGAACGGCTCGCGCGCCTGGTACGAACGCGGTTCCCCTGCCCTCCGTCGAGACCGTCCATGAGCAGCGCCATCACCATCTATCACAACCCCGCCTGCGGCACCTCGCGCAACACCCTGGGCCTGATCCGCAACAGCGGCGTCGAACCGACGGTCATCCACTACCTGGAGACCCCGCCCGACCAGGCGCAACTGGAAGGGCTGATCGCCGCCCTGGGCCTCCCGGTGCGTGAGCTACTGCGCCAGAAGGGCACGCCCTATGCCGAGCTGGGCCTGGACGATCCGCAGCTGAGCGATGCCGAGTTGATCGCCGCCATGCTGCGCCATCCCATCCTGATCAACCGCCCCATCGTGGTGACGCCCCTGGGCACCCGGCTATGCCGGCCTTCGGAACGGGTGCTGGAGATCCTACCCGAGCCGCAGCGCGGGCCCTTCGTCAAGGAGGATGGCGAGGTGGTCGTCCCCCCGGCACCGCCGCGCACCTGAGCGAGCCGTCATGCGCGAAACCGTCCGCGGCCAGGATAGCCCCTGGCAGGTCTTCCTGATCTTCCTGCGCCTGGGCTGCACCAGCTTCGGCGGCCCCATCGCCCACCTGGGCTATTTCCGCCAGGCCTTCGTCACCCGGCGGCGCTGGCTGGACGAGTCGGCCTACGCCGAGTTGGTCGCCCTCTGCCAGTTGCTGCCCGGCCCCACCAGCAGTCAGGTCGGCATGGCCCTCGGCCTGGGTCGTGCCGGCGGTTGGGGCCTGCTGGCGGCCTGGCTGGGCTTCACCCTGCCCTCCGCGCTGCTGCTGATCCTCTGCGCCCTGGGCCTCGCCCGCTATCCGCAGCTGGCCGACTCGGCCGTCATCCACGGCCTCAAGGTGTTCGCCGTGGCGGTAGTGGCCCAGGCAGTGTGGGGCATGGGGCGGACACTGTGCCCGGACGTCCGCCGCCGTCTGCTCGCCCTCCTCGTCGCCGGCCTGGCGCTCGGGCTACCCGGTCCGGCCGGACAACTGCTGGGGCTCGGGCTGGCCGCCCTGGCCGGGTACCTCCTGCTCACGCCGCCCGCGACGCCGCCAGGCCTGAGCCTGCACCCGGGTCTGTCCCGTCGCCGCGGTGGCCTGGCGCTGGTGTGCTTCGTCCTGCCGTTGCTGCTCCTACCGCTCTGGCATGCGCTGACCAACGCGCCCGGCCTCGCCCTGGCAGCGGGCGTCTACCGCGCCGGCGCCCTGGTGTTCGGCGGCGGCCATGTGGTGCTGCCGCTGCTGCAAGGGGTCGTGGCGCCCGGCGGGCTGGTCGGCGATGCCCAGGTGCTGGCCGGCTATGGCCTCGCTCAGGCGGTGCCCGGCCCGCTGTTCACCTTCGCCGCCTATCTCGGCGCCCTGGTCCCCGGCGCGCTGCCCGCCTGGCTCAACGGCCTGCTGTGGACGGTGCTGATCTTCCTGCCCGGCGCCCTCGTCCTGCTGGCGGCCCTGCCCTTCTGGCAGGGCCTGCGCCAACACCACGGCTGGCAACGCGCCCTGAGCGGACTCAACGCCGGCGTCGTCGGCATCCTGCTCGCCGCCCTTTACGATCCGGTCTGGACGGGCGCCATCCAGGGTCTCGCCGACGTCGTGCTGGCCCTGATCGCCCTTGCCCTGCTGCTGAAAACGGCCTGGTCTCCCCTGGCGGTCGCGCTGCTCGTCGTCCTCATCCGCATTTGCCTGAACTTTTAGCGAACTACCGTTTGGCGGCGTGCCACTAGTGGCCCGATGAAATTGCGGGGTGGTTCGCGGTCCGCCTGCGAAAAGGTGGGCACTGTCTGCGCGACGTTCGGCTGCGAAGACGCCTCGCGGTGTGCGAGTCCGTCCAGCGAACGCTCGGCCTGCATGCATTAAGGATGACCGTCATGACCTACAAGAAACAGCCACTGGATTCCGACCACCCCCTCTTCACCCAAACCCTCGCTGCGCTGCCGACCTTCGCCAAGGCGCCTCTGGTAGCCACGCCGGCCAAGCCCGCCGGCACCTTCGATGGCGTGACCTACTACGCCTTCCAGAGCAAGCCCAGCCTCACCCTCGACATCAACGCCACCCCCGAATACGTCGGCTTCGCCAAGACCTTCGATGCCAAGGGACCGCACTACAGCGCCGGCTCGACGCTGACCGAACTCAATCTGACCGGCCATTACGAAGGCCAGCTGACGCGTCTCGACGGCCATACCCGCGGCGCCACCACCGGCATAGATACCCTGGATTCGAGCATCGCCAAGCTCACCGTCAGCCTCACCGACGTGCCGACCAACGAATTCCACGAAAGCGACATCATCACCCTGGACAACTTCGATAGCCTGCAGACCTTCGATGGCTCCAAGTCGACGGTCGGCCTGTCCATCGACTTCCTCCATGGCTACCGCGACGGCGTGGAATACACCTATGCCAGCCAGAGCGCCTTGCTCAAGTCCGTGATCACCGGCAGTGGTGGCGACTATATCCAAGTCAGCACCCTCACCGCCCCCGAGCTCAATGAAGTCGCCTCGCTCAGCCACTCGCGGGTCAAACCCATCACCGTGGATACCGGCGCCGGCAACGACGACATCGGCGTCCATATCCAGCAGGCCGATGTGATCATCAACGCCGGCACCGGCAACGACGACGTCGCCCTGCTGTTCACGGCCGGCGTCGCCGCCCATAACGCCACCGTGCGCGGCAACTACGGCCATGGCGCCACCGTCACCCTGGGCGAAGGTCGCGATACCCTCGACGTGCTCACCTCGACCCTGGTCAACTTCGACGGCAGCAGCACCGCCGCGGCCAATCGCTCGCTGATCGCGAACCACGTGACGGTCACCGACTACAACGCCAAGGACGACCAGATCATTTTCCAGCAAGCGTTCTTCAAGGAAGAAGCGGTCACCACCCTGGCGGATGTGACCCTCAAGGGCGCCACCAGCCTCTATGACGCCCTGCAGCAGGCAGCCCAGGTCACCACCAACAAGGTCCATGCCGCGGTCTTCCACTACGGCCAGGACACCTACATCTACTACGACATCGGTGGCGGCGGCACCGAGATCAAGAGCGCGGACTCGCTCATCCAACTGGTCGGCGTGCACGACCTGAACGACGTGGCCAGCACCGTTGCCGCTGGCGAACGCGGCGTCGGTAGCTGGGGCTGACCGCACCGCCCCCGAGTCCTGCCTGCCGCCACCGCGGGCAGGGCTCCACTACCCTCGCGCCGCCCCTGGCACGCCCAAGGTCGAGCTACCGCTGGTACAGGCCGTTGGCACTTGTCCGCTCTCCTGGGGGTCTGTCTACCGATACCCTTCCGACTTCGAGGAACGCGCGATGAAGATCCTGATGGTCCTGACCTCCCACGACCAACTCGGCGACACCGGTAAGAAAACCGGCTTCTGGCTGGAAGAATTCGCCGCGCCCTATTACGTCTTCAAGGACGCCGGCGCCCAGATCACCCTCGCCTCCCCGGCCGGCGGCCAACCGCCGCTGGATCCCAAGAGCGACGCCCCCGACGCCCAGACCGAGTCCACCGAACGCTTCAAGAACGATCCCGAGGCGCAACAGGCGCTGGCCAACACCGTCAAGCTCGCCGAGGTGCAGGCCGACGCCTACGACGGCCTCTTCTACCCCGGCGGCCACGGCCCGCTCTGGGACCTCGCCGAATCCCGCGACTCCATCGCCCTGCTCGAAGCCTTCGCCCAGGCCAACAAACCCTTCGGCCTGGTCTGCCACGCCCCCGGCGTGCTGCGCCACGTCAAGGCCGCCGACGGCACCCCGCTGGTCAGGGGCCGCACCGTCACCGGCTTCAGCAACAGCGAAGAAGCCGGCGTGCAACTCACCGACGTGGTGCCCTTCCTGGTGGAAGACGAACTGAAAAAGCTTGGCGCCCGCTACGAGAAAGGCCCGGATTGGGGCAGCTATGTGGTCGAGGACGGTAACCTGGTGACGGGCCAGAATCCGGCGAGTTCGGAAGATGCGGCGGATGCCTTGTTGATCAAGTTGGGATGAGCCTTTTCCAGCAATCGCTGGGGCGAGGACGACGGGGCCAACGGTCAACCGCCAATCCTCGTCGCTCGGCGAGAAGGGGGAGTTCCGCCGAGGTGGATGTCAGCCACGACGTACTTCCTGGTATTGCCAAGCTATCCGCTACGCCCTCCTCTATCCCTAAGGTGACGCCGTCGCCCCATGGCAACGGCATGGCACCCCACTCAAGGGCAGTTGGCCAAGACCGGAGCCGCAACGCCCGCCCCCAAACCCTCGGCAATCACCCTGGCATAGCGTTGAAAGGCCTGGCCCTCCGGCAACAGCAAGCGCGGTATCGCCAACTCACACTCCAGCAGGCGCAAGCGACCGTCCTCGGCGTGCAGGCCGTCGACCCGACCGAACCAGAGGCGCCCATAACGCCGCTCCAGAGCGGCATAGACGCCCTCGGCCCAGCGCCGCTCCTCGGCGGTCGCCTGCCAGCGAAAGTTGTGCCCTCCCAGACGCTCGTGCGCCCACCAGCCGCCCTGGCCGTCGACCGTCTTGCGTACCACATGGCTCAGCTCACCCCCGAGAAACACGAAGGACAACTCACCGAAGGCCATTACGGCGGGTTGAAAGGGCTGCACGCAGAGGTCATGGGTCTGTACCAGCGTCTTGAGCGCCGCTTCCTGGGCGAAGCCGTCGCCCGTCAGGACGAAATGGCTGTCGCTGGTGGACGGTCCCTGACGCGACACCCGAATGGTGTTCCAGGAGCCCGAAGACACCGTGGGCTTGATCACCACATCGTCCCAGCCCTGCTCCGCCATCAGCTGAGCCAGCGGCAAAGGGCTGCCCGCGGCGATCCAGCGCGTCGGAATGAGTTCGATGCCATCCTCGGCCAACTTGCGTAGATAGCGGCCCTTGTCCAGGGCATCCAGCACCAGAGGCAGTGGATTGGCCAGGGGAATGGGTCCACCGGGCGCCCTTTGCAGACGCTCATGGAAGGCTTCCACCCGTTGCTGGAAATCCGGCAGCTTGTGGTACCAGCGGCACATCCGCAGGTTGACCAGCTCGATGTCCGTTAGATCGAGGGTGGCCCACTCGTCGAGATGCACCATCCGGGCTTCCACGCCCTCGGCACGCAGAGCCGCCTCCACCAGGGGATACTCCAGATGCGGTGCTCCAAGGCTCAGATAGATGACTTTACGCATGATGATCCCCAGGGCTCAGAGCGAAGAGGTGCCGGAAGACGGCGTCCGGGTGTTACGGGGCTTGCCCCGCAGCGCAACCTTCAGCCGTAGCCGGGCGGTATCCACGACATCGAAGGCATAGCCACAGGCGAAAGCCAGCAGCAAGCCCAGGGGACGTAGCCGGATGACCCAGTCCATCTTGGTATTGATGGCCAGCGGCAGCCGATCGAACCAGTTGGCCGTCCCCGCCGGACGGAGGGCGGCGGGCTGCACCAGATCACGGGCGGTGAGATCGGTTTGCTGCCCACGCCGGGCAGAGAGCAGCCGCCAGAAACGTGGCAGGGGCGCCGTGACGCTCAGCACGCTGATCAGGGGCGCTGGCTGTACGCCCTGTTCGAGCCGCCAGCGCGCCCGGGCCGCCAGCTTGCCCTGCAGGTAGCGCTGCAGCCGCTGCACCCGCTCCGGCGACAGGCCCAGCCAATAGGGCGAGCGTGAATAGAAGAGTTGCCGGCTGACCCGCTCGCGGGCCTTGCGCAGTTCCGGGGTTTCGCGGTCGGTGTAGCCCTCGGTCTGCACCAGCCAATGGGTCAGCTGCGCCCGGGTGCTGCCCATGCACCAGAAGATGGCCATATCGAGAATGTGCGAGAGCAGGAAGAAGCGTGAATCCTCGATGGCTTCCGTGTACTTCTCACGCACCATGTTGCGCAGCATGTGCCAGTCCTGGCGCGTCGCCTCGTTGATCCGCGCGATATAGGCCTGATCCAGCCCCTCGCCCCGCACATCCTTTTCCATCACGTTGGCCAGGTGCCAACTGGTCACCAGGGCCAGGGCGATGCCCTGGCTGTAATAGGCGTCGATGATGCTCGCCGAGTCGCCGACCATGGCGTAGCGGCGCGGATGGACGAAGGTGTCGGTCCAGTGCTGCACGTTACGGAAGGACTGGAACTCCAGCAGCTTGTCCTCGCTGACCACCCCCTCGAGCGGGGGATAGCGGCGGATCAGATTCCAGAATTGCTCGCGGGGCTTGCTGCCAGGCGGTGCCAGGCGCTGATCGAAGGTCGCGCCTAGGCTGATCCGGTTCTGCGACAGCCGTATCACCCAGATCCAGTAACCATGGCCCCAGAGATGGACCGTGTAGAGATCCCGCGCCATCGTCTGGCCGGTGCTGAGCAGGACCTTCCAGCGTTCGTCGAAGCAGGCATCATCGACCTCGCCGAATTGCGCCCAGACGGCGGTAGTCTGGAAGCCATCGGTATTCTCCCGTTGCTCGGCGGCGTGACCGAGCTGGCGCGCCAGCAGGCGATTGCGCCCGGAACAGTCCAGTATCCAGCGCGCGGCCAAGGCCCGCTCCCCCTCGCCCGCTCCTTCGACCTCGCTCAGCAGCAGGTTATGGGGCGACTCACCCTCGCCCAGCTGGATGTCCTTCACCCGCTGGTTGTCGATGAAGCGGATATTCGGCTGGGCACGCACGGCGTCGCGCAGTACCGCTTCCGCATCCGGCCGCACGATCTGCATATCGAGGAACATGCAGCGAAACCACTTCTTGTCCGGCGCCACGTCATAGAGGTAATGCGGCGGATGGGGATCGGCGTTGACTGCCCACTCGGTGGTCCCGGAGAAATCTTCACGCCGCTCGGCGCCGACCGTGAACCAAACCCCGAGCTTGATGAAGGACTCTTCACTGATGAAGCGATCCAGCTCGCCGATGGTACGCAGGAAGGCACTGGTGAAGACCAGGAACGACTCCCCCACCTTATAGCTGGCGCGGCGCTCACGCACCCGGTCGACCAGCGTGACCCGCAGGCCACGCTTGGCGAGTTGCAGGGCATTGGTCAACCCAACGATCCCCGCGCCCACTACGACCACATCGCTGACTGGTACTACGTTGTCTTCATTCATCGAACGAATCCTCAGAAGTTACAGATAGCTAAAGACGCTCTATCGCCTGGCAACAACGAAAAAACGAACTTAGAACCGCTTTGCATATTCAAGAAAGTTGAACACAGCCCGCCTACGATTAACTTTTAATGGGCAGCCCAGAAACTTATCCGGACTAAAAAAGCCATATCAGCTAAAGCCCGATCAACCTTGGGCACACTAGAGAACTCACGACCCAGGATAGTGAGCATAGGCGCACCCAAGCCGCGAAATCCCCTGCCTAGACGCTCCAACCCAAAAGCACCCTGCATTAGATATTCGTCGACTTAAAAACTTTTCAATAAACGAACAGACAAAAGTAGGCATCCCCACAACCTCCACATATCGGTGAAGAATATTGCGGACAATTAGATAGCCAGGTCACGGTTATTTTTTAATCCAGGAAAAAAGCCGAGTCAACACATAAGGCCAAAATAATAAACATCAAATATAGGGAATTAAGAAATGAACCCTATTCAACTTTTAATATATAGACTAAATAAATTCAATCCTTCTAAATCATTAAAACCTACCAAATACCGTGATCTTGGTGATCGACTGCAGCCGTCTAACGGCGCGAAGACCTACCTTTCACTCCAGGGCCCAGAGGTGACGGCATGAACTCCAGCACGTGTGGCCTTGCCTCCAGACTCATCGCGCCTGTCCTGTACTTGCATGGCGCAAGAGATCCGCGGGGTGGCGGGTATTCCCACCGTCGGCACCCAGACATGAAAAAGCCCGCCTATTGGCGTCATGCTGTTCACTTAAGCATTTGAGCTCTGACAGGAGTCCTTCAAAAATAGCTGCCAGCCCCCAGGCGGCGATTTTTGTATGCTTTTGTCCCTTGAGTGGGGCTCCGACGCCTAAGTCACCCCGCAAAGGATAGAAATCAGGCCACGAAAAACGCCACGGCTCTCATGGAGTCCGTGGCGTTTTTCTTAAGTGAACAGCATTACACCGATTGGCAGGCTTTCTAGGTTCTGTACGAAAAGTCGCCGAGCGACGGTCAGGCGAGGCCTAGGCGGCCCCGCGAAAAAGGCTGAGGAAGCGGACCGGGCTCGCGAACGAGTTTACGAGCGGTAAATGAGCATTGCGACGGGGCCGCCTAGGCCGGGCTGGCGACCCAGGCATTTTTCGTACAGAACCTAGAGGATCCGCGTCAGGTGCCACATGGAATCACTCCCGCTCGGGGTCGTGCCCGACGCGCCACAGAGGCCAACTACCATAGCTCGACGCTGCTCGCCTTCCTCAGCCCTATTACGAGCGGCCCAGCCAAAGAAAGCAAAGTGCCAGCAGTCGTAAAGATTGCAGAAATCTGAAGATCAGCCGACACCGTGCCATAAGCGCAGCGTCTAGCCACTGCTCCACCCAGGCTGGATGGACAAGCCGTTCGGTGATCTACCTCGTCGTATTTTCAGAGCATCGCCTGATGAAAAAAACCTTGCTCGGCGTGCGAGCCTTGCTATCCGTGCCCCAGGACAATCCCGGCCTGGTCAAGGCGCAGTACATCGCGCTGGCTCGCCAGTTGCCCATGATGTACTTCATCCTGCTGATCAACACCCTGATGCTGGCGGGCACCCACTATGAAGTCGCACCGCGCTGGCTAGTGGTCTATTGCCCCTTGCTCATGACGCTGTTCGGCGTGATCCGGGCAACGCTATGGATACGCACACGCGGACAGCCGCGCACTCCGGCACAGATGCTGACGGCGCTGAAGCGCACCAATAGGCTCGCGCCCATCGTGGCCGTGGCTTTCACCGCCTGGTCGCTGGCGCTGTTTCCCTATGGCGACAGCTATAGCCAGGCGCATGTCGCCTTCTACATGGCGATCACCGTCATCGGCTGCATTTTCTGCATGATGCATCTGCTGCCCGCGGCCCTGGCTACCGCTGCCGTGGTCAACACGGCGTTCGTGGTGTTCTTCGCCTCCACCACCATCGTCACCTTCGTGGCCACGGCGATCGACGTCCTGCTGGTGTCCATCGCCATGCTCGTCATCCTCAAGGCGCAGTACGCCGACTTCACCCGGCTGGTGAACATGCAGGCGCAGACGGCGAAGCTCAGCGAGGAAAATCTCAAGCTGGCCAACCAGGACAGCCTGACCGGGCTGGCCAATCGGCGGCAATTCTTCTCCCGCCTCGATACGCTGCTGGCCCGTGCCCGCGAGCAGGAGACTCGCCTGGCCGTGGGGCTGATCGACCTGGATGGCTTCAAGCCGGTCAACGACCTCTATGGCCATAGCGTGGGCGACCGGTTGCTCTATCAGGTAGGCCAGCGCCTGACCGGGCTGCTGGACGACGAGGTGCACCTGGCCCGACTGGGCGGCGACGAATTCAGCCTGATCATCACCAAGGCCCTGGACGATGACCAACTGCAGGCGTTCGGCGAAAAAATCTGCGCCAGCCTGCGCGAGCCCTTCCTGCTGGTGGACATTCCCATTCAGATCAGCGGATCTCTGGGCATCGCCACCTTCCCGGACCAGGCATCCTCCGCCACGGACGTCTATGAATACGCCGACTACGCCCTGTACCAGAGCAAGCGCCACCGTCCCGGCACGGCTTGCCTGTTCAGTGCCAGCCACCGCCAGCAGCTCAGTCGCGCAGGACTGACCGAACAGGCCCTGCGCCGGGCCGATCTTGAGCGTGAGTTCTACATGGTGTTCCAGCCCATCGTGGACATTCACAGCAAGAGAACCGTGGCCTTCGAAGCCCTGGCCCGCTGGGAAAGCCCGGAGTTGGGCCACGTCTCGCCGGCTGATTTCATCCCCATTGCCGAGCGCATCGGCATGGTCAATCGCCTCACCCTCCCCTTGCTGAACAAGGCCCTGAACGCCGCCGCGCGCTGGCCCAAGGGCATCCGCCTGGCCTTCAACCTGTCCGCCCACGACTGTGGCTCGGAAGACGCCGCCCAGCAGATCGTCGAACTCATCAAGCGCAGCCCTTTCGACCCCGCCTGCCTCGACCTGGAAATCACCGAAACCGCCGCCATCCAGGACCTGCCCCAGACCCAACGCGCCATCAGTCGCTTCCGCGAACTGGGCTGCGGCATCTCCCTCGACGACTTCGGCACTGGCTACTCCAGCCTGAGCCAGATCCACGCGCTCTCGCTAACTAAACTCAAGGTAGACCGCACCTTCGTCACCAACCTCCACCTCGACCCGGCCAGCGTGAAGATCGTCAGATCCCTGATCGCCCTGTGCCAAGACATGGAGTTGGAATGCATCGTGGAGGGAGTGGAGACCGCAGCAGAACTGGGTGCTTTGAAGAGTCTTGGTTGTACCAGGGCGCAGGGTTATCTGTTCGCCAAGCCCATGCGGGCGAGTGAAATTAGGGGGTGGTTGGAGGGGGAGCATTTGGCTGAGGTGTTGGCGGTTTGAGCTGTCGAGGGGGCGAGGTGCAATTTGCACTTATGTCTCGTCGACAAACCCTGATTCAACCCTGTCTCCTCGCGACTGCAATCCCGAAACACCTTGCCCCACTCGGGCCTGAGCAGGTCTTCCCGGCGCTCCATCGAGAATTTTCGAGTAACTCAGGTCAACCCGATGAATACGGGGCTTATGGTGTGTTGAAAAGTCGCCGAGCGAAGGGAAAGCAAGGCGAAAAAGACCGAGGAAGCGGAGTTTACGAATGGTAAACGAGCATTCCGAGATGATTTTTAACGCAGCCTCACCGAGGCGCAGGCTGTTTTCAGACAAAGCGTAGGCCTTACGCCAAGGGCTCCACGCTATGGCCTTGTTCAGCATCGTCCCACTTGAAACGCTCCTTTAGCCGCTCGACGGTCCAGCGCCATTTGGGCGTCGTGGGACGGCAAATGGTGTTCTGATTGCCGAAGAGGCCAATCTCCTTCACCGCCTCGTTGAGTGGCAGGCTATAGAGCCATTCAACCGAGACGAAGTACTCGCAGCGCTCGGGATCATCCACCAACTCGCGATGATAATCAGCCTGCAATACCTCCAGGCCCGGGCGTTCCTCGCCGTTGTGCAGCACGCGGAAATCAGCCGCAGGTGTGGCATGGCCTACCACTCTGGCAACCCCAACGTAGCCTGCGCCCGGCACGTTGACCCACAACCGGTATCCGGGCGCCACCATCTTGAGGCTGTTGCTGTACCAGCTGCCACCACCACCACAGACGAAACCGTATTGCCGCGCCTCGGACCAGGAGCGACTTTGGCCATGCCCGAAGGAACAATAGAACTCGCCATTCCACGGCTCGGCGGGCGTACCCGGCTTGGTGGCACTGCTCGCCTGGGGCGCGTCGACGGGATCGAACAGCCAGGCGCGGCTGATCAGTTGCTGCTCACCCAACTGGAACACCTGGAAGCACAACACATTGATGGCGATATCCCGCTCGCTCAGATAGCCGACGATACGCTCGCTACTGGCATCCAGCTCGGCGGCGACGATGACGATCTGATGGTTCTGGTTCAAGGCTTCGGCATCCAGAGGAGCGCCGAAGTGGGCCTGGAAGTCCGCAGCCAGATTGGCGTCAGGCTTGAAGCGTTGGTAGATGGCCTCGATCTCGTTGGCCTGCAGCCGCTCCACCCACACGGCATAGTCCAATGCCTGGGCCACCACCTCACGCGGGGTACGCTCACGTTTGAGTTCGATCAGCACCAGCGAGGCATCCGGCGCCAAGGCCAGGAGGTCGATGCGCCCACCCTGCCCGGTGCTTTCCTGCCGACCGATCAGCAGCCAATCCTCGGATAGCAACGCCGGGGCGCTGACGATCATGTTTTCGAGAAACTGCTCGCTGGGCAGTATCGCGCTCTTGAGCGGGGCGGGTTGCGCGCCGACGGTCCAGATTTGGGTACGGATAGGCATCCTTGCATTCCTTTTTAGGCTTTGTACGAAAAGTCGCCGAGCGAAGGTCAGGCGAGGCGAAAAAGGCTGAGGAAGCGGAGCTTACGAGTGGTAAATGAGCATTCCGAAGCCTTTTTCAACGAAGCATCACCGAGCGCAGGCATTTTTCGTACAGAGCCTAGGCTACGGCTTGCTCGACCAAGGCATCAGCCAACTGCTCTTGTACCTGACGGGCTTGGTTGAAGCGAGCTTTGAGTTGGTCGCATAGGGCCATCAGTTGATCGACTTTAGCAACGATGCGATGTTGTTCGGCAAGTGGGGGTATTGGAACGGGTATTTCCTTGAGGCGAGAAGATTTGATACCAGTTGCAGTCATACCTGTGGCAGCACCTGAAAGCTGCGTTTGAAAGCCACAGGACATCATTACCAATCTCAAAAATGGACCAATTTTCAATTCATGAAGCTGAAAACAAATTACGCGCTGAGCCAATGCAAATTGCTCTACGATATCAATTATTGCAACATTCCCCATCGGAGCTTCAGTTGTGAAGAGCATGTCACCAACCCGAGGAATCCCCCTTGTCATCCAAGATAAGTATTCCTCGTTAGCAATGAATTCCTGAGGCTCTCTACCGATAAACCCTTGGCGCACATTTTTGGCAGTGATGAGTGGAATGCCAGATGAAGTTTTTGTAGGCGTTCTGCCTCGATAGTCAATGAAACGAGCAAGGTTACCAAGCCGGCAGCACCGCCAGCCGGGACGTAGCGGGAAGTATTGCTCAGCCTCTGGAACGTCCTCTCTCGCAGTCGTCCTTAAGCCTTCTCTAGAGATAAGTCGCGCTTTTTCTTCTGCAATCCGCTTAAGCAACTTATTCGCCGGCTCATCATTAGGGTCTTGGGGCACCAATTTTCCCATCACCGCCAGTTGCAATAAGGTTCGCTTCAGGATATCAATACTGGATTCGGTGATGAACAGGGTATGGAAGTGCTCGGCCAGGCGCTGCCAGCTTTGCGCAAAGTCTTCGGCATCGCGGGCCTGGGTCAGGCTGTCCAGCAGCGCCTGCACCAGTTGGGCATGGGCGCTGTCGGCATCGGTCTGCCGGGCTTCTAGCCGGTCGCATAGGGCCATCAGCTCATCGACTTTGGCGACGATGCGGTGTTGCTCGGCGAGTGGGGGAAGTGCCAACGGCAAGTTGAGGATTTGCTCGCGTGAGACATTCTTCATGGAGCTGCTAGTGCCACCAGCAACTTGGCTGTAATAGGCCCTGGCCAATGGAGCGCTGTTTACCAAGTTCACGTAACGTCGTTCACAGAGAAAAGTTAGCTTTAGTCGAACGATCTTGTCGCTAAGCATCAAATTCGACGGAGCGGCCTCGACTACCACACTTCTAGCAACAAGCTCTGCCGTATTTGCACGAGATACCAGAAAGTCACCTTCTCTTACTTCGTGCTCAGGCCGGGCATCCAGATTGGCTGGTAGCGCTTTGTTTTCTTCTGGTCGGAAAACGCCCCATGAAACAGCGCTGACTTTGAGCACCCCCCACTCACTGCCTGATCTTGGACTCGACTCACAGCTAGGACTCCAGCCTGCGCCACTTTCCAGTACTTGGCTGCCAAGCCGAGCCCATGCCCAGTTGGCAGGAAGGTCAAAGTGTTTTGAAGCGTCGCAAACCTCGGGCAACGGCTTCTGCTTCTTAATCTTCCCCTCAGCCACCAACCGCGCCTTTTCCTCGGCAATCCGCTTGAGCAACTCAATGGCCGGCTCGTCATTCGGATCTTGCGGCACCAGTTTGCCGCGCACCGCCAGTTCCAGAATCAGCTCACGCAGTTTCTTGATGCCATTGGGCGCGCCGGCCAGCAGCGGCAGGTTATCGGTGAGCAAGGCGGTCATGGGCGGGGTTCCGGGGCGAGCATGTTCATGATCAGGCGAATCAAAGTGTCTTTCTGCGCCGGGGCGGATTCGGCAACCAGCAGGGTCAGCGCGGCCAGGCCGGTGTCGTTGATCAGCGGGTTGCCCTGGGCATCGAGCAGGCGACCGTTACGGTGCAGGAAATCGACGAACAGGTAGGCGCCGCTGCGTTTGTTGCCATCGGCGAAGGGGTGGTTCTTGACCACGAAATACAGCAGATGCGCGGCCTTGCTTTCCAGGCTGGGGTAGGCCGGCTCGCCGAATACACTCTGCTGCAGGTTGCCGAGCAGCGCGGCCAGGCCTTCGCCGCGTTCGCGGGCGAACAGTTCGCTGGCTTCGCCACGGGCCATCAACTGGGCTTTCAGCTCCTGCAGGTGCTGGCGCGCACTGGCCAGGCTGGGCAACTCGCCACCGGGGCTGCCGGCGGGTTCGCTAAGCAGGCCTTCATCATAGCGTTGCAACCAGAGAAAGGTCTGGGTGTAGCGGCTGACGATTTCCACCAGCCCACGGCCACCCTCGCTATCTAGCTCGGGGGCGCGTGCCGTCTTGCGCACCAGCTCCAGCGCCGCTTCCAGCTCGCGGGCGTTGGCCTCGAAGCGTTCGCGGTTGAGGGTGTAGCCTTGGGTCAGGTGTTGCTTGAGTACCTGGCTGGCCCATTGGCGGAAGCGCGTGCCTTGCTTGGAGTTGACCCGATAGCCCACCGACAGCACGGCATCGAGGTTGAAGAACTCGACCTGATAGGTTTTGCCATCGGCGGCAGTTGTTGCATTTTTTGCAACCACTGCGGCGCGCTCCAATTCCCCTTCGGCGAATACGTTGCGCAGGTGGCGGGAAATCACGGATTTGTCCCTGGCGAAGAGCTCGGCCATCTGTTGCAGGCTGAGCCAGACGGTTTCTCGCTCCAGCTTGACGCTGATGCTACCGCTGTCGCTTTGGTAAATCACGATCTCACTGTTCATGGTCTTCCTCCGTGAAGGCTAAGCCCGAGTCAGCGCTTCGTTCAGCACGGCCTTGAGCTGGTCACGCAACTCACCGATTTCGCCTAGCAGCGTGGCGTAATTACGCAGCAGCTCGTCCGGGTCGTGGCTGATCTGCTCACCGACGTACGGGTTCTTGCAGTCCAGATTCCAGTTGCGGGCTTTTAGCTCTTCAAAGCCGACCTTCCAGGCGAACTCATTCTCCACCCGCGCGGCAAAGCCATCGGCTTCACTGCCCCACCAAGTCTCCTCGACGGCGAACTCCTCGATGCGCATGGGCTTGGTCTTGGAGTAGCTCTTATAGCCCGCCGGATATTGGTGTTCGTAGAACCAGACGTCCTTTGTAGGCGTGCCCTTGGTGAAGAACAGCAGATTGGTCTTGATGCCGGTGTAAGGGTTGAACACGCCATTGGGCAGGCGAACGATGCTGTGCAGGTTGCATTCGGTGAGCAGCTTTTCCTTGATACGGCTCTTGATGCCTTCACCGAAGAGGAAGCCATCCGGCAGCACCACGGCGGCGCGGCCACCGTCTTTGAGCAGGTGCATGATCAGCACCAGAAACAAATCGGCAGTTTCGCGGGTGCGGAAGGCTGCGGGGAAATTGCTTTCGATGCCGTCCTCTTCCATGCCACCGAATGGCGGGTTGGCGACGATGCAGTCGACCCGTTCGCTCGGCCCCCAACTGATCAGTGGGCGGCTCAGGGTGTTGTCATGCTTGATCTGGCTGGGCACTTCGATGCCGTGCAGGATCATATTGGTGGTGGCCAGCAGGTGCGGCAGCGGCTTTTTCTCAACACCGAAGATGCTGGCCTGCAGTGCGCGTTCATCCTCGGCGGTTTTCACATAGCGGCTGCGCTTGTGCTCGATGGTGCAGGTAAGGAAGCCACCGGTGCCACAGGCCGGATCCATGACCTTCTCGTGCAGCTTGGGATCGACCATACGCACCATGAACTCGGTGACCGGGCGCGGCGTGTAGAACTCGCCCGCATTTCCAGCGTTCTGCAGATCCCGCAGTAGCTGCTCGTACATGTCGCCAAAGGCATGCCGTTCCTGCGCCTTGTTGAAATCCACACCCTCCTGGATCTTGTTGATCACTTGGCGGATGAGGTGGCCGGACTTCATGTAGTTGTAGGCGTCCTCGAAGACGCCACGCACCACGAACGCGGCCGGGCTGGTGCTGTACTCATGAAGATTCTGCAGCTGCGGGAACAGGTTGTTGTCGATGAAGCCTTTGAGGTCCTCACCCGTCATGCCCTCAGGATCGGCCGCCCAGGTTCGCCAACGGCAGCTGGCCGGCAGTGGCGAGCGATAGCTGTCGTCGAGCAGTTCCCACTCCTGCTCGCGGTCGTCGAAGATCTTGAGAAAGAGCATCCAAACGAGCTGGCCGATGCGCTGGGCGTCGCCGTCGACACCCACGTCCTTGCGCATGATGTCCTGGATGGATTTGATGGTGCTGCTGATGGACATGCGTATTTCCTGAACGGATATCAATGCCGCGCCAGACCACTGCGGCGACACCGCTCGGCCAGGATTAGGCGTAATGCTGGATCTAGGGGCACCCGAGCGATGAGATCAGGGTCTAGCGACAGGCTTGGGTACTACCCGCTGGCCGATCAACTCCCGTTCAAACGGGAGCCTGCCGCCAGACCAGGTAACTGCCTTACAGGATACCAGCCCCTTGGGCGGATTTAGCCGTAAAGCTCCTGCTCCAACTCCTTGATCGCCTGCTGATAGCCCGGCTTGCCACCGAAGGCCTTGACCAGCTCCACAGGTGCGCCGATCCGATTGAAAGGATCGAGCTGCAGGATCTTGATGTCTTCGATGTGCTCGATACCGGTGTCTGCGTACTTGTCGAGCAGAGCCTCCAGGACCTGCCGTGCAGCACCCGAATACTTGGCGAAGTAGTTGCGCTTCTTCACCTGTTCGGCCCGCTCCTTGCGGGTCAAGGGTGGCTGATCGAAGGCGATATGGCAGACCAGGTCGAAAGGATCGAGCGTCTGCCCGCGCTTGGCTTCGATCTCTTCCGCCAATGCCTCCCACATCACGCCTTGGGCAGCCATCTCGTCGATGATGGCTTTCTTCTGCTGCGTAGCGCTCCAGCGCTTGAGGAAGTCGTCCAGCGACGCGAACTGCTTCTGCACGCAGGTACGGGTGTAGTCACGCAAGGATTCGGTGATCAGCTTGCCATCCGGCCCATAGTACTGCACTCGTTCGGCGATGACGGAGATGGGCAGGTTGTCGATAACATATCTGATACGCCTTCTACTACCCTGCTGGCCCTCGCCTTCTTCCTCCTCGTCGGGTAGCCACCCGTCACCATCGATGATGCCGTCTTCCTCCGCTGATGGATTGTCCGGCGGTACGGGAGATTCGCCACCTTCCGGTGCATAGATCACCACGGGCTCACCGTCGAATGCGGGATCAGCGAAGAGCTCGGTAGCTTTCTTGAAGTCCAGGATGGTGAACCAGTACTTGCCATACTCTTCGTTGATGCGCGTGCCCCGACCGATGATCTGCTTGAACTCGGTCATGGACTTGATGTGCTGATCGAGCACCACGAGTTTGCAGGTTTGGGCATCGACGCCGGTAGTCATCAACTTGCTGGTGGTGGCAATGACCGGATAACGCTGTTCTGGATTGATGAAATTATCCAGTTCGGCCTTACCCTCCTTGTCATCTCCCGTGATTCGCATGACGTACTTACGGCTTTGCGCTACGTGGTCCTTGTTGAGATTGACCAGCGCCTGCCGCATGCGCTCGGCATGATCGATGTCGTCGCAGAAGACGATGGTCTTCTGGTACGGATCGGTTGCCCGGAGAAACTCGGTCACCTTCTGGGCAACCAATTGCGTACGCGCCTCGATCACCAACTGGCGATCCATATCCTTGAGGTTGTAGATCCGGTCTTCGATCAGTTCGCCATTCTTGTCGCGCATGCCCTTGGGCGGACGCCAACCCTGCAGGTCCTTGTCGAAGTCGATGCGCACCACCTTGTAGGGCGCGAGGAAGCCGTCTTCGATACCTTGCTTCAAGGTGTAGCTATAAACCGGCTCACCAAAGTAGGTGATGCTTGATATCTCTCGGGTTTCCTTAGGTGTCGCCGTTAGGCCGATATGGGTAGCCCCCGAAAAATATTCGAGAATTTCACGCCAGGCGGAGTCTTCGGCTGCGCTGCCGCGGTGGCACTCGTCGATCACGATCAGATCGAAAAAGTCGCGGGAAAACTGTTTGTAGACGTTCCGCTCCTCTTCGGAGCCCGTCACCGCCTGGTAGAGCGAAAGATAGATCTCGTAGGACGTATCGATCTGGCGCTTGGCGATCTTGGTCATCGCCTGGCCAAAGGGTTTGAAGTCGTTATTCTTGGTCTGATCGACCAGGATATTGCGGTCAGCCAAGAAGAGGATTCGTTTCTTCTGCTTCGATTTCCAGAGTCGCCAGATGATTTGGAAGGCCGTATAGGTCTTACCCGTTCCTGTCGCCATTACCAACAAGACGCGATCCTGGCCTCTGGCTACCGCCTCTACCGTCCGATTGATAGCGTTGGTTTGGTAGTAACGCGGCATCCGCCCGGAGCCATCGTCGTAATAGGGCGCTGCAATCTTCTGTTGAGCCTCGCCGCTCAATCCCTTCCATTGGCAATAGCGCTGCCAGAGCTCTTGAGGGCTAGGAAACTGGTCTAGACTCAACTCGGTTTCCACTTGAGCTCCGGTCCCACTGCGGTCGTGGAACAGAAAGCCATCGCCATTACTGGAGAATACGAAGGGAACATCCAGCGCCTCGGCGTAACCGAGTGCCTGCTGCATACCGGAGCCCAGCGAGTGTTTGTTGTCCTTGGCTTCGATGACTGCGATGGGCAGGTTCGGCTGGTGGTAGAGGATGTAGTCGGCCCGTCGCGACTCACCCCGACTGTGCAGCTTACCGCGGACGATGATGCGCCCCTTGGTGAAGGTGACTTCCTCTCGAACCTGTCTGTGCAGATCCCAGCCGGCCTTGCCAATAGCGGGGGAAATGAACTTGCTGCAGATATCCCTTTCGGAAAGCGCTTTCTTATCCATGCTTCAGCCTTACGCGAAATCGAACGACCGTCCTTTGCCAGACCGGACAGCGAAAGTAACAGGTGCGGGGATCATTTCTGCGGGCGATTCGACACCACACCTAATGCGATGCCGATCACAATATCTATCTAGTCGCCGTCTGGTAAAGGATCGAAAGACTATCGGTCTAGCGGGAAGAACCTCGAGCTCTAGACCAATTTTCGACCTAGCCAGCCGCGAGCATGCTAAAGAGCGCTGACAACCTCAAAACAATAAGGCCCGGATGCGATCCGGGCCTTATTGTTTTACCGCACAAGCTAGAGCCAGGGATTATTGGCTCTAGCCATCACTCCCACTCAATCGTCGCCGGCGGCTTGCTCGAGACGTCGTAGGTGACGCGGGAGATGCCGTCGATTTCGTTGATGATGCGGTTGGAGACCTTTTCCAGCAGCTCGTAGGGCAGATGGGCCCAGCGGGCGGTCATGAAGTCGATGGTTTCCACGGCGCGCAGGGCGACGACCCAGGCGTAGCGGCGGCCGTCGCCGACCACGCCGACGGATTTCACCGGCTGGAAGACGACGAAGGCCTGGCTGACCTTGTGATACCAGTCGGCCTTGCGCAGTTCGGTGATGAAGATGTCGTCAGCACGGCGCAGCAGGTCGGCGTATTCCTTCTTCACTTCGCCGAGGATGCGCACGCCCAGGCCAGGGCCGGGGAAGGGATGGCGGTAGACCATGTCGTAGGGCAGGCCCAGTTCCAGGCCGATCTTGCGCACCTCGTCCTTGAACAGTTCGCGCAGCGGCTCGACCAGCTTGAGGTTCATCTCCTCGGGCAGGCCGCCGACGTTGTGGTGGGACTTGATGACATGGGCCTTGCCGGTCTTGGCGCCAGCCGACTCGATGACGTCGGGGTAGATGGTGCCCTGGGCCAGGAACTTGATGTTGTCGAGCTTGCTGGCTTCGGCGTCGAAGACGTCGATGAAGGTGCGGCCGATGATCTTGCGCTTCTTCTCCGGGTCGGCTTCGCCTTCCAGGTTGGTCAGGAAGCGCTGTTCGGCGTTGGCGCGGATCACCTTGACGCCCATGTTCTCGGCGAACATGGCCATCACCTGGTCACCCTCGTGCAGGCGCAAGAGGCCGTTGTCGACGAAGACGCAGGTCAGTTGCTCGCCGATGGCCTTGTGCAGCAAGGCTGCGACCACTGAGGAGTCGACGCCGCCGGAGAGGCCCAGCAGCACGTTGGCACCGCCGACCTGGGCGCGCACCTGGGCAATGGCGTCCTCGACGATGTTGGCCGGGGTCCAGAGGGCTTCGCAGCCGCAAATGTCCTTGAGGAAACGCGAGAGGATGCGGCCGCCCTGCTTGGTGTGGGTCACCTCGGGGTGGAACTGCACGCCGTACCAGGCGCGCTCGTCGTCGCCCATGGCGGCGATGGCGCAGCTGGGGGTGCTAGCGACGATGTGGAAGCCTTCCGGGAGCTTGCCGACCTTGTCGCCGTGGCTCATCCAGACGTCCAGGCCGAGTACGCCGTCGTCGTCGATGTGGTCTTCGATGCCTTCGAGCAAGCGGCTCTTGCCGACCACGTCGACCTTGGCGTAGCCGAATTCACGGACATTGGAGCCTTCGACCTTGCCGCCGAGCTGCTCGGCCATGGTCTGCATGCCGTAGCAGATGCCCAGCAGCGGGACGCCCAGGTCGAACACGGCCTTGGGTGCGCGGGGGCTGCCGACCTCGTGGACCGACTCGGGACCACCGGCGAGGATGATGCCGCGCGGAGCGAAGGCGCGGATGTCGGCGTCGTCCATGTCGAAAGGGTGCAGTTCGCAGTAGACGCCCAGCTCGCGCACGCGGCGGGCGATGAGCTGGGTGTACTGGGAACCGAAGTCGAGGATGAGGATGCGGTGGGCGTGGATGTCTTGGGACATGGCCAGGTCTCGGTGAGCGCTAGGTTCAGACGATTCGGGGCTGTCTAGACAGCCCCGAATCGCAACGTAGAAGTACAAACAGTTTAGGAATCAGCCCACGCGGTAGTTGGGCGCTTCCTTGGTGATCTGCACGTCGTGGACGTGGGATTCGGCCATGCCGGCGCCGGTGATGCGCACGAATTGCGGCTTGGTGCGCATCTGCTCGACGGTGGCGCAACCGGTGTAGCCCATGGAGGCACGCAGGCCGCCCATCAGCTGGTGGATGATCGCCGCCAGCGGGCCCTTGTAGGGAACGCGGCCTTCGATGCCTTCGGGGACCAGTTTCTCGGCGCCGGAGGCGGAGTCCTGAAAGTAGCGGTCGCTGGAGCCCTGGGTCTGGGCCATGGCGCCGAGGGAGCCCATGCCACGGTAGGACTTGTAGGAGCGGCCCTGGAACAGCTCGACCTCGCCAGGAGCCTCTTCGGTACCGGCGAACATGGAGCCCATCATCACGCAGTAGCCACCGGCGACGATGGCCTTGGACAGGTCACCGGAGAAGCGGATGCCACCGTCGGCGATCAGGGGAACGCCGGTGCCTTCGAGGGCGGCGGCGACGTTGGCGATGGCGGAGATCTGCGGCACGCCGACACCGGCGACGATGCGGGTGGTGCAGATGGAGCCCGGGCCGATGCCGACCTTGACCGCATCGGCGCCGGCGTCGGCCAGGGCCTTGGCGGCTTCGGCGGTGGCGATGTTGCCGCCGATCACCTGGACCTGGGGATAGGTTTCCTTGACCCAGCGTACGCGGTCGATCACACCCTTGGAGTGACCGTGGGCGGTATCGACCACGATGACGTCGACGCCGGCGGCGACCAGGGCGGCGACGCGCTCGGGAGTCTCGGCGCCGGTACCGACGGCCGCGCCGACGCGCAGGCTACCGGCGTCGTCCTTGCTGGCGTTGGGGTAAGCCTTGGCCTTTTCGATGTCCTTGACGGTCATCATGCCCTTGAGGGCGAAGGCGGCGTCGACGATCAGCACCTTCTCGATGCGGTGCTTGTGCAGCAGCTCGCGGACTTCCTGCTTGTCGGCGCCTTCGCGCACGGTCACCAGGCGATCCTTGGGAGTCATGACGTCGCGCACCGGGATGTCCAGGCGGGTCTCGAAGCGCACGTCGCGGGAGGTGACGATGCCCACCAGGTCACGGCCGGAGAGTACCGGTACACCGGAGATGTTGTGCTGGCGGGTCAGGTCGAACAGGTCACGCACGCTGGCGTCGGCGTCGATGGTGATGGGGTCCTTCACCACGCCGGCCTCGAAGCGCTTGACCTTGCGGACTTCCGCGGCCTGCTGCTCGACGGTCATGTTCTTGTGGATGATGCCGATGCCGCCTTCCTGGGCCATGGCGATGGCCAGACGGGATTCGGTCACGGTGTCCATGGCGGCGGACACCAGGGGAATGTTCAGCTCGATGCCACGGGTCAGGCGGGTCTTGAGACTGACGTCTTTCGGCAGGACATCCGAATAGCCGGGGATGAGGAGAACATCGTCGAACGTCAGGGCTTCTTGGCTGATGCGCAGCATGGCGGGCGCTCCCGGGCGGGAAAATTTAGGAGCGCGACATTATACCTGCGCTTTGTGATGGGCGGCAACGCGCCAGGACACCAACGGTTCGGGAATCGATTTACTTGAGAATGGCTATCAACTTAGAATCGCCGACCCTCCCCTTCCCAGCCACCGAGACCGCCCTTGAACACCCAGCCCAGAGCCCTTCGTCGCTTCGCTCCTTTCGCCCTCAGCACCCTGGCCCTGGCGACCAGTTCCGGCCTGCTGGCGGCGGAGAGCACCACCCTCGCCCCGATGGACATCTCCACCACGGCCAGTGACGCGGACACGGGCTATCGGGCGAGCAAGGCGTCCACTGCGAGCAAGAGCGAGGTGCCGGTCAAGGAGGAAGCCCAGTCGGTGCAGGTGGTGACGCCGCAAACCCTCAGCGATTTCGAGGTGCGCAGCCTGGACGACGCCATGCAGTTCGTCAGCGGCGTCAGCCAGGGCAATACCCTGGCCGGCACCAAGGATGCCTTCGTCAAACGCGGCTTCGGCAGCAACAACGACGGCTCCATCTTCCGCGATGGGGTGCGTTCGAGTCTGTCGCACAACTTCGATGCCACCGTCGAGCGTGTCGAGGTGCTCAAGGGCCCGGCCTCGCTGCTATATGGCGCCCTGGAGCCGGGCGGGTTGATCAACGTGGTCAGCAAGCAGCCGCAATACCAGCAGCGCACCACCCTGAGCGGCTCGGCCTACAGCGAGGGCGGCGGCAACCTGGGTCTGGACACTACCGGCCCCCTGGGCGACAGCGGCTTCGCCTATCGACTCATCGCCGAGCGCCAGAGCGAGGACTACTGGCGCAACTATGGCGTGGACCAGCACACCCTGGTGGCGCCGTCGCTGTCCTGGACCGGCGAGCGCGCCAGCCTGACCCTGGCCTATTCCTACAACGACTACACCGGCCCGGTGGATCGCGGGACGGTGTTCGTCAATGGGCATCCGAGCAGCGCCAGCTACGGCAAGCGTCTCGACGAGAAGTGGGCGAAGAGCGAAGGCATCACCGAAACCGCCAGCGCCCGTTTCGAGTACCAGCTCAGCGACGACTGGAAGACGCGCCTGACCTATGCCTGGAACAACGACCGCTACAGCCTGGACTTCGCCCAGCCGGTGTCCCTGGCGGCGAATGGCAATCTGCTGCGGGTCGCCAACGGCGCCGACTACGACTATGAGACGACGTACGCGAGCTGGGACTTCATCGGTCGCCAGGAGCTCTTCGGCCAACGCCATGACCTGCTGGTAGGCCTCGATCACGAGGACAACGACCAATTCCGCGGCAACACCTACCGCAACAACAATGCCTCGCGCCGTAACATCAACATCAATGCGCCGGTGTACGGCAACCTGGCGCCGCCGAGTCTGCTGAGCGCGACCCAGAGCGACCAGGACAGCAACCTGAAGTCCACCTCGCTGTACATCAAGGACAACTGGCATCTCGACGACCGCTGGATTCTGGTGCTCGGCGGCCGCTACCAGTCCTTCGATCAATACGCTGACCAGGGTCTGGGCAGAAACCACGTGGTCAATCTGGACAAGCGCGATCATGCCGCCGTGCCGCTGGCGGGCGTGGTGTTCCAGGCCACCGACAGCCTGTCGCTGTACGGCAACTACAGTCGCTCCTTCGTGCCGAACACCACCGTGGACGACCGCGGCAACACCTTCGATCCCGAAGAGGGCCGCAGCTTCGAGGTGGGCGCCAAGTACGACCTGACGCCAGGGCTGAATCTGAACGTGGCGCTCTACGACATCGAGAAGAAGAACGTGGTGACCACCAGCAGCGTTGGCGGTGTGAGCATCAGCCAGGCGGCCGGCAAGGTCGGTTCTCAGGGGCTGGAAGTCGACCTCACCGGTCGCCTGGCCGAGCGCTGGGACGTGATCGCCACCTATGCCTACGATCACACCGAGGTGCTCGACGACCCGGCCAACGAGGGCAAGCGCCTGCCCCAGGCGCCCAAGCACAGCGGCAGCCTCTACCTGACCCATCACCTGCTGGTGCCTTCCAACCTAGGCAGCTGGCACGTCGGCGGTGGCGCCCGCTACGTGGGCGAACGCGCCGGCGATCCGGCCAATAGCTTCTATATGGACAGCTACACCGTAGCCGACGCCTTCCTGCGCTGGGACCTGCCGGTGACCGGCTACCAGGCGCGACTGCAGCTGAACGTGGATAACCTGTTCGACAAGGAGTACTACCCGTCGAGCGCCAACAGTCCGCTGCAGGTGGCGGTGGGTGAGCCGCGGACGGCGCGGCTGAGTGCCAGCGTGAGCTTCTGAGCAAGGCAGCCAGCCCTCACCCCAGCCCTCTCCCAAGGGGAGAGGGGGCGAACGGTGCCGAGCGGAGGGCGCGACGCTCGGCCTGATACCGCTTTGCGGATGCCAGCCCAACGGAGATGCTCTATCCTAGCCGCCCCGTCGCGGGGCCTTGGCCCGCCTGGCGGGCCTCTTTCCTTCCCCAGTCAGTCCCCGCCATGCTCGATCGCCGCGCCCTTTTGCAATTCGCCGCTGGTACCGCCCTGCTCGCCGGGCTGCCGGGTCGGGTGTGCGCACGTGCCTCGGCTGCGGATGGCGAATTCCCACGGCAGGTGGAGCATGTGGCGGGTAGCACCACCCTGCTGCGGGAGCCCCGGCGTGTGGCGGTGATTTCCACCGGTCAGTTGGACGCGGCCCTGTGCCTGGGCATCATCCCGGCCGGTACCACCCGGGTGGACAATCGCGAACTGGCGCCGCCCTACCTGCGCGCGGCCTATGCCGATCGCGCCGGTGAGTTGGCGGCCATGGTCGACCTGGGCAGTCGCCAGGCGCCCGACCTGGAGGCCCTGGCGCGGCTGGCGCCGGATCTCATCGTGCTCAATCGTACCGTCCTGCGTGGCGGGGGCTTCGAGCTGTTCTCACGCATCGCGCCGACCGTCGTGGCCCGCGGTACCGGCGGCAACTGGCGGCCGGACTTCCTGCTGCTGGCCGGAGCCCTGGGGCGACGCCAACAGGCGGAGGGGCAGCTCGCGGCGCTGGACCGGGACATCGCCGGTATCGCCCAACGTCTCGGCGCCCAACCGCCCTCCGCCTCCCTGCTGTTTTCCAGCGGTGCCCGCCTGCGGCTGATGGGGGTGGACTCCTTTGCCGGCGGCCTGCTGCAGGCCATGGGCATGACCCGCCCGGCTGCGCAGCGTTTCAAGGGCACCTCGCGGGATGTCAGCGCCGAGTTGCTGGACCTGGCCGACGCCGACTGGCTGTTCTATGCCGAGCAGGGCACCGCCCTGGCCAGCCTGGCGCGGCAGCCGTTGTGGCCTCGGCTGGAGGCCGTGAACCAAGCCAGGGCCATCCGTGTAGATACCGACGCCTTCTATCTCAACGCCGGCCCCGTGGCCGCGCGTCAGGTGGTGACCAGCGTGGCCAGCGCCCTGGGGGTGGCATGACCCCGCCGGCCTGCTCCGCGCCCGTCATCCGCCGCACCTCCTTCGCCCGAGGCGGGCTGGTGCTGGTCCTGCTGCTGATCGCCCTGGCGCTGGCGGTGATGGCGAGTCTCGGCATCGGCGCCCGGCCGCTGTCGGCGGCGCGCATCCTCCAGTTGCTGTTCGCCCCCGATGGCTCGACGGAAGCCGTGGTGCTCTGGGATCTGCGCCTACCGCGCACCCTGCTCGGGGTGCTGGTGGGCGCCGCCCTGGGCCTCGCCGGTGCGCTGATGCAGGCGCTGACGCGCAATCCCCTGGCCGACCCCGGTCTGCTGGGAATCAATGCCGGCGCGGCCTTCGCGGTGGTGGCCGGGCTATCGTTGGTGGGGCTGGACAGCGCGCCGACGCGGTTGGCCTGTGCCCTGCTGGGCGCGACCCTGGCTGCTGGTCTGGTCTATCTGCTGGGCGGCAGCGCCCCGGCGCGGGGGCAGCCGCTGCGGTTGATCCTTGCCGGTATCGCCCTGAGCGCCAGCCTGCACGCCGGCACCGGCATCATCACCCTGTTCGACAGCGCCGTGTTCGACAGCTACCGCTTCTGGGCGGTGGGCGCCCTGAGTGGGCAGACCCCGGGCGGCGCCCTGGCCATCCTGCCGTTGCTGCTGATCGGCCTGCTGCTGGGCCTGCCACTGGGTGGCCGGCTCAATGCCTTGGCCCTGGGCGACGACCTCGGTCGCGCCCTCGGCGCACAGCCGGGACAGGTCCGGCTGCTGGCCTTCGTCGCCATCGTGCTGCTATGCGGCGCCGCCACCGCGGTGGCTGGCCCCATCGGCTTCCTCGGCCTGGTGGTACCCCATGCCCTGCGCCTGCTGGTAGGCGCGGACTGGCGCTGGATTCTGGCGCTGGCCCCCCTGGCTGGCGCCGACCTGCTGTTGCTCGCCGATACCCTGGGGCGCCGCGTGGCCCTGCCAGGCGAGCTGGAGGCCGGGATCGTCTGCGCCCTGCTCGGTACCCCGGTGTTGCTGATATTGGTCATCCGCTCCGCTCGCCGGGTGCGCTCGTGAGCCGTCATCGCTTCGCGCCACGCCGCTCGGCGCGCTTCAAGGCCTGCCTGCTGCTGCTCATGCTGGCCGCCATCGGCCTCTGCGCCCTCACCCTCAGCGGCGGTGCCTTCGCCCCGGCGCCCCATCGCGTGCTGACCACCCTGCTCGGTCAGGGCGATCCGCTGGCCAGCCTGATCATCCTGGACCTGCGCCTGCCACGCCTGCTGGCGGCCTTTGGGGTTGGCGCGGCGCTGGGTGCCAGTGGCGCCATCTTCCAACGGCTGGCACGCAATCCCCTGGCCAGCCCGGACCTGGTGGGCTTCACCGTCGGCTCGGCCAGTGGCGCCCTCATCACCCTGCTCTGGCTGCAACTGGGCGGCGCGGCCTTGATGCTTGGCGCCCTCACCGGGGGCCTGCTGGCCGCCGTGCTGGTGGCCGGGCTCGCCGCCCTGGCCGGCATTCGCGGCGAGCGGCTGATCCTGCTCGGCATCGCCATCAGCGCCCTGCTCGCCTCGCTCAATGAATACCTGCTGACCCGCGCCGAGCTGGACCAGGCCCAGGAAGCTCGGCTCTGGCTGTTCGGCAGTCTGGACCTGATGACCTGGAGCCGTACCCTCACCCTGCTCGCCGGCTGCCTGCTGCTTCTGCCGCTGGCCGCCCTCCTGGCCCGGCGCCTGCGCCTGCTGGAGCTGGGCGACGACCTGGCCCGCGCCCTGGGCCTGCCGGTGCTGCGCAGCCAGAATCTGCTGCTGGCGGTGGCGGTGGCCCTGGCGGCCCTGGCCATCGCTACCGCCGGCCCCATCGGTTTCGTCGCCCTGGCGGCGCCGCAACTGGCGCGACGCCTGACCCGCAGCGCCGATCTCGGCATCCTGGCGCCCGCCCTGCTCGGCGCCTGCCTCACTGCCCTGGCCGATCTGCTGGCCCAGCGGCTGCTCGCGCCCTTCCAGATTCCGGTCGGGCTGCTCACCGGTGCCCTGGGTGGCTTCTATCTGATCTTCCTGCTGAGCCGCGAATGGCGGCGGACCTCATGAGCCAAGACGCTTCCTCCAGCCGCCTCGCCGCTCGCGGCCTGACCGTGGGCTACGGCGGCCAGCCGATCTGCAGCGACCTCGACGTGCAACTGCCCGATGGCCGCTTCACCGTCATCATCGGCCCCAACGGCTGCGGCAAGTCGACCCTGCTGCGCAGCCTGGCGCGGCTGATCCGCCCCAGTGCCGGCGAGGTGCGCCTGGACGGCCGGTTGATCCAGGAGTTGCCCACCCGCGAGGTGGCGCGCCGCATCGGCCTGCTACCGCAGAGCGCCGTGGCGCCGGACGACATCCTGGTCAGCGATCTGGTGGCGCGCGGGCGCCACCCCCATCGGCAGGCCTTCGCCGGCTGGACCGATGCCGACGAGCGCGCGGTGCTGCACGCCCTGGAAGCCACCAATACCCTGGACCTCGCCGAGCGGGCGGTGGACAGCCTGTCCGGCGGCCAGCGCCAGCGGGTATGGATCGCCCTGGCGCTGGCCCAGGAGACCCCGCTGCTGCTGCTCGACGAACCCACCACCTACCTCGACATCGCCCACCAGGTGGAACTGATGGAGCTGCTCTGCCGGCTCAATCGCGAGGGCGGTCGGACCTTGGTGGCGGTGCTGCACGACCTCAACCAGGCCTGTCGCTACGCCGACCACATCATCGCCCTGCGCGCCGGACGCATCCTCGCCGAAGGACCGCCGGCGGAGATCGTCACCCCCGAACTGATCGAGGCGCTGTACGGCCTCAAATGTGCGGTGATCGAGAATCCGCTGGCGGGTACGCCGCTGGTGATTCCCTACTAGCGCTCGTCCTGGAAAACGCTGCGCGGTTTTCCAGGCTACGGGTGGGGTGGACAACGGCGCGGCCTGGTCCACCGCTGCGCTGGCCATCTTGTCGGACGACCCGGCAAGTGCTCCACTGGTTGTAGAGAACAACAACGGAGCCCGCCATGCACATCGTCATCCCCGACGACTACCAGCACGTCGTCGAAACCCTGGACTGCTATCCCCTGCTCCAGCGCGCCGGGCACCAGGTGACGCTCTATCACGATGCCGAGCGCGATCCCAAGGTGCTGGTGGAGCGCTTCCGAGACGCCGACGCCCTGGTGCTGACCCGCGAGCGCACCCGCGTCGACGCTGACCTGCTGGCGCACCTGCCACAGCTCAAGCTGATTAGCCAAACCGGCAAGGCCACCGCCCACCTCGACGTGGCGGCCTGTACCCACCGCGGGGTGGCGGTTTGCGAAGGCAGCGGTTCGCCGGTCTCCACCGCCGAGCTGACCTGGACGCTGATCCTCATGGCGCGCCGCCGCCTCAAGCCAGCCATCGACGCCCTCTATGCCGGACGCTGGCAGGTCAACCTCGGTGAGCGGCTGGATGGCCAGATCCTCGGCATCTGGGGTTACGGCAAGATCGGCCAGCGCCTGGCCAGCTACGGTCACGCCTTCGGCATGCCGGTGCTGGTCTGGGGCAGCGAGGCGTCGCGCGCTCGCGCCGAGGCCGACGGTCATCGCGCCGCGGTCAGCCAGGAATCCTTCTTCGCCGAGGCGGACGTCATTAGCCTGCATCTGAGATACAGCGAGCGCAGCCGCGGCTGCGTGCGCGCCGAGGACCTGGCGCGGATGAAGAAGAGCGCCCTGCTGGTCAACACCGCCCGCGCCGGCCTGATCGAACCCGGCGCCCTGCTCACGGCGCTGGAGCTGGGTCATCCCGGCCAGGCGGCGCTGGACGTCTTCGAGCAGGAACCCGTGGCGCCGGACGATCCCCTGCTCGCCCACCCGCAGGTGCTCTGCACGCCACACCTGGGTTACGTGGAAAAGCACAGCTACGAACTCTATTTCGGCGAGGCCTTCGCCAATCTGGTGAATTTCTTCAGCGGCGAACCGACCGGGCTGGCCAATCCGGAAGTGTTGGGCAAGGGTTAAGCCCAACGTTGCCCTCACCCCAACCCTCTCCCTAAGGGAGAGGGGGCTGGTGCGGTAGGTTGGGTTGAGCGCGCGAAGCCCAACACAGAGCGTCCGGCCTCACTGGCTATCCCGCCAGATACCGCCCGATCAGCGTGACGCCCGACACCAACACCAACCAGGTCACCAGCCGGGTAAAACGTTCGCGGGACAGGCGGCGCTGTAGGTGGCGGCCGATCCAGCCGCCGAGCAGCATGGCCGGTAGCAGGCAGACGGCGAGCAGCAAGAGGCTGCCGTCGCTGTAGGCGCCAGCGATCAACAGCAGGGTGATGCGGATGGCGGCGCTGCAGCCGATGAGAAAGCTCTGGGTGCCGCGGATGGCGTTCTTGTCCTGCAGGCGACCGTTCAGATAGAGCGCATAGAGAAAGCCACCGCTGCCGAACAGGGCTCCGCACAGACCGCCGACGCTACCCGCGGGAATCGACCAGGCCGGTGCCAGTTGGCGGAAGCCCTTGGGCGACAGCAGGCTGTAGGTGGAATAGGCCACCACGAACAGCCCGAGCCACAGCATCAGCAACCGGGCATCGGTACGCAGCAGCAGATAGGTACCCAAAGCCGCGCCGAGCAGCAGCATGGGCAGCAGGCGCTGGAGTTCGCGCCCAGCGATGGCGCGACGATCCGGCAGCCAGTTGTGGAAGGAGGCGAGGAAATCCAGCAGCACCAGCAAGGGCACGATACGCGACAGCGGCAGCCAACTGGTGAGCAAGGGGCCCGCGACCAGGGCGCTGCCGAAACCCGCGACGCCGAAGATCAGATAGGCCAGCACCAGGATGGCTTCGACGCACAGCCAGTCGAGCGGGCTGAAGGCGGGAAGGAAGGTGGCGAGGGTTTCGAGCATGGGGCGCATCCTGCGACGAGATGCCGCATTCTGCGCCCCGAGTGCAGGACTGAAAACCGCCCGTTGCCTGGATTCAAGCAAACGGGCGGACCAGAGCGGCTCAGGGAATCAGGCGTTGCGCCCGCAGCCGGGTGAAGAGGTCGAGGAAGCTCGCCCGGGTGTCGCGATAGCCGAAGAAGCCCAGGTCGCGGCTCTTGGTCATGTCGTTGAGGCACTCGATTTCGCGGCCCAGGTCGGCGTCGCTGTGCCACCAGGAGGCGAGCTTGTCGACGTCGTGCTCCACCAGGCCGTGTTCCTCGGCCAGTTTGCGCCATTGCGCCGGCGCGACGTCCTTCATCCGCGCTTCCAGCGGCATGGGCTGCTCGGGATAGGGCGCCGGCTCCAGCTCGAAGAAGGCGGCGATCTCGCCCCACAGCCAGCGCCAGCGGAAGACGTCGCCATTGACGGTATTGAACGCCTGGTTGCGCGCCGCCGGTGCCAGGGCCGCCCATTCCAACTGCTCGGCGAGCAGGCCGGCGTCGGTGACGTCGGTGAGGCCATCCCACTGGGTACGGGAACCGGGGAAGACGAAAGGCTGGCCGGTGGCCTTGCACAGCGAGGCATAGACCGCCAGGGTCAGGCCCATGTTCATGGCGTTGGTGCCCTTGGCCTGGCCGATCATGCTGTGCGAGCGGTGCACGCTCCAGCCGAAGCCATGGCGCTCGGCGGCGGCGAAGAGGAGGTCTTCCAGGGTGTAGTAGAAGTTGGCGCCGGCCTGGCGCGGCTCGCTTTCACGGAAGGGCGTCTCGGCCTTGCCGCTGCCGTATTCCTCGAAGGAACCCAGGTAGTGCTTGGTGCCGGTGACCAGGGCCATATGCTGGAGCGGCGCGCCGTCCAGGGCCTGACAGAGGTTGTCCATCATGGCGCCGTTGGCCTCGACGTTTTCCTTCTCGGTGGCGCGCCGGGTCCAGGTGCAGAAGAACACATGGCTGATCGGCAGACCGGCCAGCGCCTGGCGGGTGGCGTCGGCGTCCAGCAGATCGGCGGCGACCGGGATGACGCCCTCTTGCTCCACCGGTTTGCGCGCCAGGCCGTAGACGGTCCAGCCGGAGGCGACCAGGGTGAGGGCCAGGTTGTAGCCGGAAATGCCGGTCACGCCGACGATGAGAGCGGTGCCTTTACGCATGAAGCCTCCAAGAGAAATGGGCGACGGCCCGCAGGAAGTGCGGGCGTATGAATAAGGGAGTGTCGCGAGGGATGGATGACTCCAGCCTATTGAAGAATTAACGGCGTATCCTGGGTAAAAATTCCCCTCTGACGGGAATTAAATTCTTTAATCAGGAGCCCGTCTTGTATTCCTCCGAACGCCTCAAGGGACTCGACGTCTTCGTCACCGTGGCCGATCTCGGCAGCTTCACCGCCGCCGGTGAGCGACTCAATCTCACCGGCTCGGCCATCGGCAAGAGCGTGGCCCGGCTGGAGGAACGCCTCGGCGTACGGCTGTTCCAGCGCACCACCCGCCGGCTGACGCTGACCGAGGCCGGGGCGAGCTTCTATCGCACCTGCACGGCGGTGCTGGCCGAACTGGAACAGGCCGAGCTGGGCCTGACCACCCAGGACGGCGAGCCCCATGGCCGGGTCCGCATCGACCTGCCCGCCTCCTACGGCCGCCTGCACGTGCTGCCGGTGCTGCTGGAGGCGCTGCATCGTTATCCCCTGCTGCAACCGGATCTGTCCTTCTCGGATCGCTTCGTCGATCCCGTCCACGAGGGCATCGATATCCTGGTGCGCATCGGCGGTTCCGACGCCTGGCCGGCCAGCCTGGGGCATCGCTATTTAGGCACCCAGCGTCAGGTGTTCTGCGCCGCCCCGGCCTATCTGGCTCGCCGGGGTCGTCCACAGCGCGCCGCTGACCTCTCCGAGCACCAGTGCATCGGCTTCCGGCAAGCCGACGGCCTAGTCAGCCCCTGGCACCTGCGCGGCGAGCAGCCGGGCGATCTCGAACGCTGGGTGTTCAGTCCACGCCTGGCGGTGGGCGACGGCGAAGGTGAGGTGCTGGCGGCCCTGGCCGGCCATGGCATCGCCCAGTTGCCGACCTGGCTGATCGCCGAGCACCTGGCCAGTGGCGCCTTGGTGGATGTCTTGCCGGAGCTCGCCGTCGACGGGCTGCCGATCAATCTGGTGTGGCCGCGCAGTCGCGAGACGCTGCCGCGGGTTCGCGTGCTGCTCGACCACCTGGCCACCCGGCTGCTGTCCACGGTGGCGCCACGGCTGGCGCGCTGAGAGCGACGGATGCCCAGAGGCAGACGGATCGGTGCGGGAACATCGCCAGGGGAACCCTAGTCGTAAAACGTCGTACTCCTGCCGCCCGAGTTCCATCGATGGGCGGCATGACGAATATCGAGACGATCGATTGGTGCCGCAGACCTGCGCTGCGCAGGATCGACGGTTTGTCATTCGGCCAGGCCAACCTGGCCGCCCCGTTCCACCCATCTGAATGAGGTATTTCATGAGCCAAGCCCAAGGCTACGCTGCCCAGTCCGCCGACCAACCCCTGGCGCCCTACTCTTTCGAGCGGCGCGAACCGGGTGCCCACGACGTGCAGATCGACATCCTCTTCTGCGGCGTCTGCCATTCGGACCTGCACACCGCCCGCAACGAGTGGAACAACACCCTCTATCCTTCGGTACCGGGCCACGAGATCGTCGGCACCGTGACCGCGGTCGGTGCCCACGTGAAGAACTTCAAGGTCGGCGACACCGTCGGCGTCGGCTGCATGGTCGACAGCTGCCAGCACTGCGCCCCCTGTGACGCCGGCGAAGAGTCCTACTGCGAGAACGGCTTCATTGGTACCTACAACGGCAACCTCTACGGTGGTAGCGAAAACACCCAGGGTGGCTACTCCGACCACATCGTGGTCAACGAGAAGTTCGTGCTCAAGGTGAGCCACACCGAGAACCTGGCCGCCGTGGCGCCGCTGCTGTGCGCCGGCATCACCACCTATTCGCCGCTGGCCCACTGGAAGGTCAGCCCGGGCAAGAAGGTCGGCATCGTCGGCCTGGGTGGCCTCGGCCACATGGGCGTGAAGATCGCCCATGCCATGGGTGCCCACGTGGTGCTCTTCACCACCAGCGCGGGCAAGAAGGACGACGCCCTGCGCCTGGGCGCCGACGAGGTGGTGGTGTCGAAGAACGAAGACGAGATGGCCGCCCACGTAGGCAGCTTCGACTTCATCCTCAACACCGTGGCCGCGCCGCACAACCTGGACGCCTTCCTCACCCTGCTCAAGTGGGACGGCACCATGACCCTGGTCGGCGTACCCGCCGAGCCGCACCCGGCGCCCAGCGTGTTCAACCTGGTGATGAAGCGCCGCCAACTGGCCGGCTCGCTCATCGGCGGCATCCGCGAGACCCAGGAGATGCTGGACTTCTGCGCCAAGCACGGCATCGTCTCGGACATCGAACAGATCGCCATCCAGGACATCAACCAGGCCTATGAGCGCATGCTCAAGAGCGACGTGAAATACCGCTTCGTGATCGACATGCAGAGCCTCAAGCAGGGCCAGACCGCGGCCTGATCCGCGTTCGTCGCCTACTTCACAACGCCCGCGCCCGTCGCGGGCGTTGTCATTTCCGGTAATGCATTTTCGCGGTGCTGCGCGGTCCTAGCGATGACGACAATTCAAGAGATAGCCGCCATGCAATGGGACAAGGGACAACGTAGCGACAACGTGGAACAGGCCAGCGGCGGACGCGGGCTGAAGATCGGTGGCGGCCTGGGCCTGGGTGGCGTGGCGCTGGTGGTGGTGTTCGGCCTGCTCAGCGGCCAGAGCCCGACGCAGATCCTCGGCAACCTGATCAGCCTCAGTGGCCAGGGCGCGCCGACCCAGCAGCAGACCACCGCGCCAGCGGACAACCGCCAGGTGGACTTCGTCCGGGTGGTGCTGGGCGAGACCGAGAATACCTGGACACGCATCTTCCAGGCCCACGGCGAGCAGTATCAGCCGCCCAAGCTGGTGCTGTTCAATGGCCAGGTGCAATCCGGCTGCGGCGGCGCCACCGCGGCCACCGGCCCCTTCTATTGCCCGGTGGACGGCAAGGTCTACCTGGACCTCTCCTTCTTCCAGGAATTGCAGCAGCGCTTCGGCGCCGACGGCGACTTCGCCCGTGCCTACGTCATCGCCCACGAGGTCGGCCATCACGTGCAGAATCTCACCGGCACCACCAGCAAGATGGAGGCGGCGCGCCGCCGCGGCATCCCCACCGAGGGTGCCACGGGCCTTTCGGTCCGGCTGGAACTGCAGGCCGACTGCTATGCCGGGGTCTGGGCCAACGACGCCCAGAAACGCCTGAACTGGCTGGAACCGGGGGATCTGGAAAAGGCCTTGAACGCGGCCAACGCCATCGGCGACGATCGCCTGCAACGCCAGGCCCAGGGTCGCGTGGTGCCGGACTCCTTCACCCATGGCAGCTCGGCGCAGCGGGTGAAGTGGTTCCGCACCGGCTTCGACAGTGGCAAGGTGGAGAGCTGCAATACCTTCGCCACGCAGGCGCTCTGACCTGCCGGGAGTCCGTCGATGCCTCCGCTGCTCGCGCTGTGCCTGTCCCTGGTCTTCGGCTCGGCACTGGCGGCGCCACACGAGGGCGTCGCCCGCATCGTCGACGACCGCTTGCCGATCGGCGCGGCCCAGGCCGCGCTGCAGCTCTCCACCGACTGGAATCAGCCACATCCGGAAATCCGTCGCGCCCTGGTGATCGTCCACGGCCGCTTGCGCAACGCCGCCACCTATTTCCGCTCCGGCGAGACCGCCACCCAGGCGGCGGGCGCCAGCGCCGACACCCTGGTGATCGCGCCGCAATTCCTCAACGAACAGGACGTCGAACGCCATCACCTGCCGGATGACCTGCTGCGTTGGCAGGGCAATGCCTGGATGGGCGGCGAGCCGGCGTTGGGGCCGCGCCCGCTGAGCAGCTTCGCGGTGTTCGACGCCCTCCTCGCCCATCTGGCGGATCGGCGCCTGTTGCCCAATCTGCAAGAGGTGGTGATCGCCGGCCATTCCGGCGGCGGCCAGGTGGTGCAGCGCTACGCCGTACTCGGTCGGGGCGAGGGCCCGTTGGCGGGCAGCGGCATCCGCTTGAGATTCGTGGTGGCCAATCCCTCGTCCTATGTCTATTTCGACGCCAGTCGGCCCGATACCCAGGGCCGTTTCGGGCCCTTCGCCGGCGCCGCGACCTGCCCGGACTTCAATACCTGGAAATACGGTCTGCAAGGCCTGCCGGCCTACGCAGAGGGCCGCGACGCCGCCACGCTGGAGCGGCACTACGCAGGTCTCGCCATCACCTATCTGTTGGGTGCCCAGGACACCGACCCCAACCATCCGGCGCTGGACAAGAGCTGCGCCGCCGAGGCCCAGGGCCCCTATCGCCTGGCGCGTGGGCTGAACTACTACCAATACCTGCAGGGCCGTCACCCCGGATTGACCCAGCAACTGGTCGAGGTACCAGGGGTGGGGCACAACGGCGATGCGATCTTCACCTCGCTCCAAGGCCGGCAGGCCCTGTTCGGCGCGGGCCGCTAAGGAGTCAAAGGCTGAGCGCCGGGTGCGTCCCCAGTAGCCCCTGGACCTTGGCGACGAAGGTATCCAGGGTGAAGGGCTTGGCCAGTACCTGCATACCCTCGGCCACCAGCCAGGATTGCGGCTCGGCGTCGTTCACGTAGCCGGTGATGAACAGCACCGGCAGACTGGGCCGCAGGGCGCGGGCGGCGTTGGCCAGCAGGCGACCGTTCAAGCCGGGCAGGCCGACATCGGTGATCAGCAGGTCGAAGCCCTCACCCTCGCGCAGGGCCGCCAGCGCCGCCTCGGCATCGCTGGCATCGCGATAGCGCCAGCCCAATTCGTCGAACAGTTGCACCAACAGACTGCGGACCACCGTATCGTCTTCCACCAGCAGCACCCGGGCGCTGGGTAGCTCGCGCGCCGCCTTGGCAGCAACGACGCTCACCGGCGCCAGGACCGGCGTACCAGGATGGCGTGGCAGGTACAGACTGACGCGGCAGCCCTGGCCGGGTGCGCTGGTCACCGTCACCTGGCCGCGGGACTGCTGGACGAAGCCATAGATCATCGACAGGCCCAGGCCCGATCCCTGGCCCACCGGCTTGGTGGTGAAGAAGGGTTCGAAGACGCGCTCCAGGACCTCCGGCGCCATACCGACGCCATCGTCGCCCACTTCGATCAGCAGATAGTCGCCCACCGGCAGCGCCGACCCAACACTGTGCTGCCCCCAGTTACGGGCGCTGATGGTGAGGGTGCCGCCCGCGGGCATGGCATCGCGACTGTTGATCGCCAGGTTCAGCAGCGCGTTCTCCAGTTGGTGGGGATCGGCGTCCACCTGCCAGAGTCCCTCCTCCAGCTCCAGCCGGCAGTGAATCTGCGGCCCCAGGCTGTGCAGGAGGATTTCCTGGAAATCGCCGATCAAGTTGGCCACGTCGACGGCCTGGGGCAGTAGCGTTTGCCGGCGGGAAAAGGCCAGCAGGCGATGGGTGAGACTGGCGCCGCGGTTCACTGACTGGGTCGCGGTGTCCAGCAGACCGGCGACCGCCGCGAGGCCGTCCGGGGCGAGCCGACGGCGCAAGAGGTCCAGGCTGGCCTGGATGCCGGCCAGCAGGTTGTTGAAATCGTGGGCGATGCCGCCGGTGAGCTGACCGACCGCTTCCATCTTCTGCGCCTGGCGCAGCAGGTCCTCGGTCTGCGCCCGACTCTGCATCTCTTCGCGCAGTTGCCGATTGGCCGCCTCCAGTTCGGCGGTGCGCGCCTGCACCTGGACTTCCAGGGTGGCACGCTCGCGACGCAGGGCCTCCTCGGCTTCATGGCGATCGTCGATGTCTTCGGTGGTGCCATACCAGCGGATCACCGCGCCGCGTTCGTCGCGGCGGGGATAGGCGCGGGTGCGCATCCAGCAATGACTGCCGTCCGCCACCCGCACGCGATGTTCCTGGTCATAGGCCTGGCCAGTGCCAAGGGCCGCCGCCCACGTCTGCCGGGTCAGCACGCGATCGTCCGGATGCAGGAGCGTCCAGAAGGTCTCGGCATCCAGCTCAACTCGGCCGGTCAGCTGCTGCCAGCGCGGCGACAAGACCAGATCGCCACCGGCAGGATCGCAGGTCCAGGTGTATTGCGGATTGAGCTCCACCAGGTGCCGATAGTGGTCTTCGCTCTCGCGCAACTGGCGATCCGCCTGATGGCGCTCGATGGCCAGGGCGGCGGTCTCGGTGACCAGACGGAAGGCATCACGCTCGGCGGCCGAGGGGCGCCGCGGTTCCCGGTAGTAGTTGGCGAAGGTGCCCAGCAGCCGGCCATCGAGGGCCAGGATCGGCATCGACCAGCAGGCGCGCAGGCCGTATTTCAAGGCCAGCTCGCGCGCGTTGTCCCACAGCGGATCGGTCGCGATGTCCTCGACGTAGACCGGCTCGCGCCGATAGGCGGCGGTACCGCAGGAACCGGCCTGAGGACCTATCTCCAGTCGGCCCAGCGCCTGGCTGTAAGCCTCCGGCAGACTCGGCGCGATACCATTCTCCAGAAAGCGGCCATCGTCGCTGAGCAACAGGATGCAGGCATGCAGCCGCACCTGTGCCAGGCGCTCCACCCGCTGCATCAGGGACTGCAGCACCCGGGCCAGCGGCAGGCCGGTGGCGAGACTTTCCAGCGCCTGCCGCTCGTACTGGCGCAGGTCGCCTGAAGGCGGCCGATCACTGGCGGAAGCAAGGCTCATACGACTGGCCCCAGGCTGATCCAAAACCTGCATATTAGCCATCCCGCCAGCGAACGACATACTCCCTGGAGCCCAAAGGACGTTTTTATAGCGTCAAAGAGCCGACAGGAGCTCCTGGCAGTCCTCGAAGCGCTGGTCACGCGCCGCTGGCCAGGGATCGCCGGGCTGGTTGACCTGCAAGGTGCGGCACCCGGCCGCCCGTCCGCACTCCAGGTCATAGCGGTGATCGCCGACCATCACCAGACTCCCAGGCGCCACCTGCCAGAGGTCGGCGAGATGCAGCAGACCACCCGGATCGGGCTTGGGCGCCGCTTCGTCCCGCCCGAGCACGGCGGCCGGCTCGAAGCAGTCTTCCAGTCCGATGGCTGCCAGGGTCAGCAGCGCCAGGTCGCGGGCATTGCGGGTCAGGATGCCCAGGTGCCGGCCCTGCTCATGCAGGGTACGCACCAGGGCCACCGCCCCCGGCGCCGGACGGGCCGCCACGGCCAGTTCGCGTTCGTGTTCGAACAGCCAGGCATGCTTGGCCTCGCGCTCGGTGGCCGGCAGGTCGGCCAGGTGATGCAGGATGTCCGCCTGCTCGGGAATGTCCAGGTGCCGGCGAATGGCGGCGAAGTCGTGGACGGCCAGGGTCAGGGTGCCGTCCAGGTCGAACACCCAATGGGTGAGGTGGCGCAACGTCATGGCAAGATCCTGTGGGGATGAAGGACGACCTCCGGACGCGCGGGGGGAACCCTGGTCCCGCGCGCTCCGTCTGGTGGAAATACCTATCTTGTGGAGTCTACCCATGACGACGACCGTGCGGGCGCTGCTTTTCGATGTCTTCGGCACCGTGGTGGACTGGCGCGGCAGCCTGGTCGAGCAACTTCAGGGGCTGTCCGCCAAGCACGGCGTGCAGGCCGACTGGGGCGCCCTGGCCGATGCCTGGCGGGCCGAGGCCTACGAGGCCATCCTGCCGCAGATCGCGGCCCGCACCCTGCCCTGGCTGCCCCTCGATGAGGTACACCGCCTGGCGTTGGACGAATTGCTGCCGCGCCACGGCCTGGTCGGACTGACCGAGGCCGAGGTGACTTGGATCAACCGTCGTTGGCACCAGCTGCAGCCCTGGCCCGATGCCGTGCCCGGCCTGCACCGCCTGCGTCAGGGCTACCCGGTGTGCGCCCTGTCCAATGGCAATGTCAGCCTGCTGCTGGCGATGGCGCGTCACGCCGGGCTGCCCTGGGACATGCTGTTCGGCGCCGATCTCTTCCAGCGCTACAAGCCGGCAGCGGAGGTCTACCTGGGCGCCTGCGCCCTGCTCGATCTGCAACCCGAACAGGTGATGCTCTGCGCCGCCCACAACGGTGACCTGCAGGCCGCCCAGGAACTGGGCCTGGCCACCGCCTTCATCCAACGGCCACGGGAAAAGGGGCCTGCGGGGGGCGAGGTGTCGAACGGTGGCTGGGATCTGGAGGCCAGCGATCTGCAGGACCTGGCCGACCAGTTGGGAATGTCTTCCATGGCCGCTGAAGACGCCACGCGCGACCGAGCCACCGATTGAGAGGTGTCCGGGCGCTTCTGTATCCTGCCGGATACTTTTCGTCAGGGCACTGCCATGGGTTTTCTCGACAAGCTGCGTAAGAAACGTGAACGCCAGGCGCTGGCCGCCCTGCCGCGCCTGCACCAGCGTACCGCTCGCCTGCGCCGCGAGCTGCCCGACTACGAGATCGGCGCCGGTACCTATGGTGCCCCGCGGGTATTCGATCTCAAGGAAGGCGCCACCCTACGCCTGGGGCGCTATACCTCCATCGCCGAAGGGGTACGCATCCTGCTCGGCGGCCTGCACCGCCTGGATTGGGTGACCACCTATCCCTTTCCCGCCTTCGTCGACGACCTGGCCCATATCACCGACTACGGCGGTACCCGCGGCGACGTGGTGATCGGCAGCGATTGCTGGATCTGCACCGATGCGCTGATTCTTTCCGGGGTCACCGTCGGCCATGGCGCCGTGGTGGCCGCCGGTGCCGTGGTCACCCGCGACGTGCCGCCCTATGCAGTGGTCGGCGGCAACCCGGCGCGTTTCATCAGGTGGCGTTTTCCCGAAGCCATCTGCCAGGCGCTGCTCGACATCGCCTGGTGGGACTGGCCCGAAGCGGACATCCTCGCCGCCGGCGAACGCCTGTGCAGTGCCGATATCGACGGCTTCATCGCCTACGCCCGGGCACGCCATCCGGCGTCCTGAATCCCGCGCTCGGAACTCGGAGCCCAGGATCAGGCTCACCTTCATTAGTCATTCTATTGAAGGTTATTCATGGAAGTCCTCGATCTGCTGCAATGGCCGGCCATGGCCATCACCCTGCTCGCCGCCTGGCTAGTGGCCTCCCAGCGCCAGGGCCGGCGCAACCTGGGCTTCTGGGTGTTTCTCCTGAGCAACGCCCTGTGGATCGCCTGGGGCCTGCAGGCCGAGGCCTATGCGCTGATCGTGCTGCAACTGGGCCTGGCGGCGATGAATCTGCGCGGCGTGCGGCGCAACGCGAACGACGCGGCGACGCTACCCGAGGGCTCCGGCCAGGCATAATGGCCGACCCCACGTCCGACAGCCCAGCGCCATGCAGCACAGCGTCACCCCCATCGGCCATGTCCGCTCCTGCTTCAAGGAGAAATTCGCCATCCCCCGGCAGCCCGCCCTGGCGCCGGCCGCCCGCGGCGTGCTGGAACTCTTGCCGCCCTTCGACCGACCCGAAGCCGTCCAGGGCCTGGAGCAGGTCAGCCATGTCTGGCTGCTGTTCCTCTTCCACCAGGCGCTGGAGAGCGAACCCCGTCTGCGGGTGCGGCCACCAAGACTGGGCGGCAATCGCTACCTGGGCGTGTTCGCCACGCGCGCGACCCACAGACCCAACGGCATCGGCCAATCGGTGGTCCGGCTGGACGGAATCGAACCAGGGCGCTTGCTGCTCTCGGGCCTCGACCTGCTGGACGGCACCCCGGTGCTGGACATCAAACCCTATGTCCCCTATGCCGACAGCCCCCTGGGCGCCCACAACGCCATCGCCGAGGCACCGCCGCCGGCCCTGCCGGTGAGCTGGGAGGCCGCCGCCCGGCAGCAGGCCGCAGCCCATGGCCAGCGCCTGGGCGAGCCGCTGGTCGAGCTGATCGAGCAATGCCTGGCCCAGGATCCGCGTCCGGCCTACCAGCAACCGGCCCCCGAGCGTCGCTATGGCGTTCGCCTGTGGGACGTGGAGGTGCAGTGGCATTATCCGACCGTCGAATGCATCCGTGTCCTGGACGTGACCGTCGCGCCCTGACACCGACCCGTTTGCAATCCGTATCGCCAGACCCCGACAATGGAGCTGCCGCGGCTCGCACCTGGCGAGTCGCACCTGGCTACGGTCGCCGTTCGACCGTATCACCGATAGGGAAGCAGCTATGGCTCCAAGCAGACAGGTCATCAACGCTCAGGTCAGCCCCAAGGGCAGTCTGGAGACCCTCTCCCAGCGCGAAGTGCAGCAGCTCAGCGCCGCCGGCTCCGGCAACCTCTACCAGCTCTTTCGCCAGTGCGCCCTGGCCATCCTCAACACCGGCGCCCACAGCGACAACGCCAAGACCATCCTCGAGGCCTACCAGGACTTCGAGATCCTCATCCACCAGCAGGATCGCGGCGTCCGCCTGGAACTGATCAACGCCCCGGCCGATGCCTTCGTCGACGGCGAGATGATCGCCAGCACCCGCGAGATGCTGTTCAGCGCCCTGCGCGACATCGTCTACACCGAGAGCGAGCAGAGCAGCCTGCGCATCGACCTGGAGAGCTCCGAAGGCATCACCGACTACGTCTTCCACCTCCTGCGCAACGCCCGCACCCTGCGCGCTGGCATGGAGCCCAAGATGGTGGTCTGCTGGGGCGGCCACTCCATCAGCACCGAGGAATACAAGTACACCAAGAAGGTCGGCCACGAACTGGGCCTGCGCAGCCTGGACATCTGCACCGGCTGCGGTCCGGGCGTGATGAAGGGCCCGATGAAGGGCGCCACCATCGCCCACGCCAAGCAACGTATCCAGCACGGTCGCTACCTGGGCCTCACCGAGCCGGGCATCATCGCCGCCGAGGCGCCCAACCCCATCGTCAACGAACTGGTGATCCTGCCGGACATCGAGAAGCGCCTGGAGGCCTTCGTCCGCGTCGGCCACGGCATCATCATCTTCCCAGGCGGCGCCGGCACGGCGGAGGAATTCCTCTACCTGCTGGGCATCCTCATGCACCCGGATAACAAGGACATCCCCTTCCCGGTGATCCTCACCGGTCCGCAGAGCGCCGCGCCCTACCTCGAGCAGTTGCACGCCTTCATCGGCGCCACCCTGGGCGAAGCCGCCCAGCGTCACTACCAGATCGTGGTCAACGATCCGGTCGAGGTGGCCCGGCAGATGGCCCAGGGCCTCAAGGCGGTCAAGCAGTTCCGCCGCGAGCGCCACGACGCCTTCCACTTCAACTGGCTGCTGCGCATCGAGGAAGGCTTCCAGCGGCCCTTCGATCCCACCCACGCCAACATGGCCGCGCTCCAGCTGACCCATGCCGTGCCGCCCCATGAACTGGCCGCCAATCTGCGCCGGGCCTTCTCCGGCATCGTCGCCGGTAACGTCAAGGCCAAGGGCATCCAGTTGATCGAAGAGCACGGCCCCTACGAGATCCATGGCGATCCCGACATCATGCGCCCGCTGGATCGGCTGCTGCAGGCCTTCGTCGAGCAGCACCGCATGAAGCTGCCCGGTGGCGCGGCCTATGAGCCCTGCTATCGCGTCGTGAGCTGAAACCTAGTCAATCGGCCTCCGGGGGCCGATTGTTCCTGCCGCTGACCGTTCGTTCCGAGTCTTGCTCGACGAACGGTCATACTCATAGCAAGGCGCCATCATAAGGTCGCTAGCTAGCTATCTAGAGCGCCTCGCTTACCATCTTGTTCGGTGAACTTTCTGTCTCTATTCTGTTGTCTAAAAGCCTCGCGCGCTAAGTGCTCAGGTCCGTGCTAAAGCCCCCCTTCACGTCGCCGATAGGGCAAGGCAAGCTAAACCAAGAGCGCAGACTGCAGTCGTGAAAGCCACCAGGGCCGAAGACCCCGCCGGGCATTTCACCAGCCGCGCCGGACTTCCTGCCGAGGCCACGGAATGAACAATTGGCTGGAACTCGACTTTTTCGTCGACTCCGTTTCCCACAACCAGGTGCACCTGCACGGTCAGCACGATAGTTGGCTGGTGGCGCTCGCCTACCTGGTCGCCGTGAGTGCCTGCTACGTCACCCTGGTCTTCGCCGAGCGCATCGGCCAGACCCGTACCCTGGCGCGGCGGCGGGCCTGGAGTCTGATGGGCGCCCTGAGCTTCGGCTTCGGCGTCTGGGGCATGCACTTCATCGCCATGCTGGCCTATACCGTGCCCGCGCGGATGCACTACGACCTCCTTATCACCCTGGCCTCGCTGCTCATCGTGGTGCTGGCCGGCCTCATGGCCATGCCGGCACTGAGCCAACCCGACCTCACCCTGGGGCAGCGGCTCAAGGCCGGCCTGGTGCTCAGCGTCGGCATCGTGCTCATGCACTACACCGGCATGGCTGCGGTGCATACCGAAGCCGTGGTGCGCTATCTTCCGGCACCCTTCCTGCTGTCCATCGTCATCGCCGTGGTGGCGAGCTTCGCCGCCCTGCAACTGATCCAGATCTTTCGCCGCCATTACACTGGCATCTATCGCTGGCTGCGCATGGCCACCGCTCTGGTGATGGGGCTGGCCATCGCCGCCATGCACTTCACCGGCATGTGGGCCATGGTGCTGATCGCGCCAGCCCAATCCGCCCCGGCGCTGCAGGGCGCCAGCAACGCCTGGCAACTCGGCGTGGGCATCGCCATCATCGCGCTGCTGCTGGTGCTGGGCGGCCTGGGTGCGGCCTGGGCGGATCGTCAACTGCAGCGCAAGGAAAACGACCTGGAACGGGTCAATTCCCTGGTCGGCCAGCTCGACGAAGCCCGCGCCTCGCTGCAGCAGGCGGCGCATTACGATCCGCTGACCAACCTGCACAACCGCCGCGCCTTCAACCAGGCCTTCGCCGACATCCTGGCCCGGCATGCCCACCAGGGACTCAACCTGGCGGTGATGTTCCTCGACATCGATCACTTCAAGCGCATCAACGACAGCCTCGGCCACGATGCCGGCGACCAGTTGCTGGTTGCCATCGCCAAGACCATCCGCGAAGCGGTACGCGAAGGCGATCTGGTATCACGCTTCGGCGGCGATGAATTCTGCATCCTGGCCAGCCTCGCCGGTCCCGACGAGGCGCGTCACCTGGCCCAGCGTATCCTTGAGCGGGTGCGCAATCCGATCACCATCGGCAACCGCACCCTGATGATGACCACCAGCATCGGCATCAGCCTCTATCCCCGCGACGGCGGCTGCTGCGAAGAACTGCTCAAGAGCGCCGACCTCGCGCTCTATCTATCCAAGGGCAATGGCCGCAACACCTTCAGTTTCTTCGACGAGACCCTGCGCGAGAAGATTTCGCTGCAGCTGGAGCTGGAAGCGGAACTGCGCGAGGCCCTGGTCGAGGAGCGCGGCCTGCAGCTCTACTACCAACCGATCCTCGACGTGGCCAGCGGTAAGCTGGACAAGGCCGAGGCGCTGATCCGCTGGGACCATCCACGGCTCGGCCTGCTCGCACCCAACTTCTTCCTCGGCGTCGCCGAGGCCAATGGTTTCATCGAAGAACTGGATGCCTGGGTGCTCAAGCGGGCCTGTCGCGATCTCGCCGAAATGACCGCCGCTGGCCTTGCGGACCTGCGCGTGGCCGTCAACTGCTCGGCCCTGAGCCTGAGCAACGAGGCCCTGCCGAGCCAGATCGCCTGGCGCCTGGACGATCACCAACTGTCGCCGCGGCGGCTGGAACTGGAGGTCACCGAGAACGCCCTGGTCAAGAACGTGCAGCCCACCGCCGAATTGCTGCAGCGTATCCGCGACCTGGGGGTGACCGTCTCCATCGACGACTTCGGCACCGGCTATTCGTCGCTGGCCTATCTCAAGCGCCTGCCCATCGATACGGTGAAGATCGACCGCTCCTTTGTCACCGGCTTGGCCGAGGGCAATGCCGACCACCAGATCGTCCAGGCCATCATCGGCATGGCCCGGCCGCTCAAGCTCAAGGTCACCGCCGAGGGCGTCGAGCACCTGGAACAGCTGCGCCTGCTGTGCGACCTGGGATGCGACTTCATCCAGGGCTATCACATCAGCCGGCCGGTGCCGCTGTCCCAGGTGCCCGAGGTGATCGCCCGCTATGCCAGTGGAGTCTGTCCGCTGCAGGCCCAGGCAAAGCTCGACGCCAATGCCCTGGCCATGGCCAAGGCGCTCGGTTAGCGGCGGCGATAACGCAGCCAGACGCTGCCGTCATCCTGGGCGTCGGCCGAATCCAGCGTAAGATAGAGCGGCTGCTGCCAGGCCTGTTCGGCGATCTCGAAGGACGCCGGATGAGCACCGCGACCATCCACCAAGGGGATGATCAGGACACTGATCTCGTCCACCAGCCCGGCGGCGACGAAGGAGCCGCTGACGTGGGGACCACCCTCCACCACCAGCCGCTCGATGCCCAGTTCGGCATTCAGCAGTTCCAGCACCGCGGCCAAATCCAGTTCCTGCTGGCCACCGAAGACATAGGACGCGCCGATGTTCTGCAGGTGGGCCAGGTAGTCGTCGCTCACGCCCTCGGTCAACACGGCGACCACATGGGAATCCAGCGCCTCGTTCTTCTTCCAGGCCACCTTGCCCTGGGGGTCGATGGCGATGGCGTACTTGGCGGCGTCGCGTTGGGCGAAGTGATGAGTACGGGGGATTGGCGCCTGGGCCACACCGGTGGGATAGCCCTCGCCATGGGCGATCTCTTCCATGGTCACCCGGCCGCAGGCCCAGGCGTCGAACTCGAAGCGCTCGGCCAGGCGCTCGTAGGTGGCGTCGGCCTGTTTCTTGACGGCACGATCCCAGCCATCGGTGAGGGCATGGCCGTCGACCGACGACATCATATGGCAGATCACATAGGGCTTCATGGGGGCTCCCGGCTATGGCGCGTCGCCATGACACGCCTTGCAGGAACCGACCGGTCAGAAGCGCTGGGAGTTCAGTGAGATCGACCAGTACGTTGGTTCTGCGAGGTTCTCAGCTGAGCCAAGGCAGTCTTGCCGAGTAGCCAAAGACTGAGAGGCAAGGCGAGGTACAACAGGGGAATGACCAGGAACAAGCCAAAACCCACCCAGGCTGTAACGTCGATACCCGCCCACTGGCAACCTTGCAGGCCCTTACTCCCGATGAATATACAACCGAGCGGATTGAAAACCGCTCGAGCAAGTAAATAGCCTGTTAGGGTCAATCCGAACGGGCACAAAGCCAGTCCGTAGCGGCACGACCAAGTCAGTTCAGCAGGCCGACGTAGCAACAGCGACGGTCCGCATAGAGCAACTAAGAGAAGTCCGAACAGCACTACGTTTTGCATGAGCCACCCATAAAAAATGGCCGAGGCTGCAATGAGCCTCGGCCATCTCTCGCACGGCAGAGAATATCTTCCGCGCGCGTACCAGCCTTACTTCTCGACGAAGGCGCGCTCGATCAGGTAGTCGCCCGGATCGCCCATGCGCGGGGAGATGGTCAGGCCGAATTCGTTCAGCACGGCGCTGGTCTCGTCCAGCATGCTCGGGCTGCCGCAGATCATGGCGCGGTCGTCCTGCGGATTGATCGGCGGCAGGCCGATGTCCTCGAACAGCTTGCCGCTGCGCATCAGGTCGGTCTGACGACCCTGGTTGCGGAATTCCTCGCGGGTGACCAGGGGGTAGTAGATCAGCTTCTCGCGCACCAGATCGCCGATGAACTCGTGCTCCGGCAGGGTCTTGGTGATGAAGTCGGCATAGGCCAGCTCGTTCACGTAGCGCACGCCGTGGACCAGGATGACCTTCTCGAAGCGTTCGTAGGTCTCCGGGTCCTGGATGGTGCTCAGGAAGGGCGCCATGCCGGTGCCGGTGCTCAGCAGATAGAGGTGCTTGGCGGGCTTCAGGTCGCTGAGGATCAGGGTGCCGGTGGGCTTGCGGCTGACCATCAGGTTGTCGCCTTCCTTGAGGTGCTGCAGGCGCGAGGTCAGGGGGCCGTCCGGCACCTTGATGCTGAAGAACTCCAGGTGTTCTTCGTAGTTCGGGCTGGCGATGCTGTAGGCGCGCATCAGCGGGCGACCGCCCTCGGTTTCCAGGCCGATCATCACGAACTGACCGTTCTCGAAACGCAGGCCCGGATTACGGGTGGTCTTGAAGCTGAACAGGGTGTCGTTCCAGTGATGAACGCTCAGGACGCGCTCGGTGTACAGGTTGCTCATCGATGACTCCAGGAAAAATCGGTACAGCCCGGGGCTGGATAGAAATTGCGCGACAGTTTATAGAGGAGGAAAATATCCGTGAAATGAATAATTCGAATATCGGTTATCCAAAAGGCAGATATGAGATTCACGTTGCGTCAACTCGAGGTGTTCGTCGCCGTGGCGCGCCAGGAAAGCGTTTCCCGGGCCGCCGAGGCGCTCAATCTGTCGCAGTCGGCCACCAGTACCGCCCTGGGCGAACTGGAACGGCAATTCGACTGCCGGGTATTCGACCGCGCGGGCAAGCGTTTGACGCTCAACGCCCTCGGCCGGCAACTGCTGCCCAAGGCGGTGGCCCTGCTCGACCGTAGCGCCGAGGTGGAAAACCTGCTGCGCGGCAAGACCGGCTTCGGCTCGCTGGAGGTGGGCGCCACCCTCACCATCGGCAACTACCTGGCCACCCTGCTGCTGGGCGACTTCATGCAGCGCCATCCCGATTGCCGGGTGCGGCTGCATGTGCACAACACCGCCAGCGTGGTGCAGCGTATCGCCAACCATGACATCGACCTCGGCCTGATCGAAGGTGACTGCCAGCATCCGGATCTGGAGGTGCAGCCCTGGATCGAGGACGAACTGGTGGTGTTCTGCGCCCCCGGACATCCCCTCGCGAGGGTCACGGCGGACCAGGCCGAGCTGGAAGCCCAGGCCTGGATCCTGCGCGAACAGGGCTCGGGCACCCGCCTGACCTTCGACCAGGCCATGCGGCATCACGCCCAACCGCTGGATGTGCGGCTGGAGCTGGAGCACACCGAGGCCATCCTGCGGGCGGTGGAGTCGGGACTGGGCATCGGCTGCCTGTCGCGCCTGGCCCTGCGCGACGCCTTCGCCCGCGGCACCCTGGTGCCCATCGACACCCCGACCCTGGATCTGCGCCGCCAGTTCTGCTTCATCTGGCACAAGCAGAAGTACCAGACCGGCGCCATGGTCGAATTCCTCGAACTTTGCCGCCAGCTCACCCTGGGCCTCGCCCGCAGCGATCAGATCGACACCGCGCGGCCGCTACCCGCCCGGTGATCACTGGCCGTCGTAGACCCGCTGGTTCTCCAGCACCCGCTGCTCATGGCGGCGGTGGGCGCGCAGCGCCAGCAGGGCGAGGACGCCGATCAGCAGGCGATAGCCCTGGGAGTAGAGATCCAGCTCGGCGGTGGCCGACTCGCCCAGCACGCCGCTGATCAGCCGCACCACGAACAGGGTCAGTTGCACGAAGGCCACCAGCAGCAAACCGGCCGACAACCATTCCGCCCGGCGGAAGGCCAACACGGCGAACAGCGCCAGGGCGAATTGCATGCCGCCATACCAGACCCGCGCCTCGGCGACCGACGCCGAATCCATCAGCACCATGCCGCGGGCGTTGGCCATCTCGTAGGGATAGAACCAGTGCGCCAGGGCGAGTCCAAACCAGACCAGGGCCTGCAGACCCAACACCAGACGTGCGAAGCGAAGCTCGGACATTCCCCGTTTCTCCTTGGGGTCGTGGGTGGATGACAGCCGCTCCAGTGTAGCCAGGCAGAGCACCCGGCGCAGGTAGCGATCCGCATTGCCGATGCAGACCGCCCCAGCGGGGTAGGGTTCGCCCGGAGGGCTGGGTTAAGCTGCAGGAATCAGCCCTTTCGGCTCCCGACCAGGAGCCCGCCGCCCGAGAGATCGCCATGCCCGCCGCCCTGCCCATCCAACCGCCGCTGGTGCTGTCCATCCAGTCCCATGTCGCCTATGGCCACGTCGGCAATGCCGCCGCCACCCTGCCGCTGCAACTGCTCGGCCTGCAGCCGGTGGTGGTCAACACGGTGCAGTTTTCCAATCACACCGGCTACGGCGAATTCAAGGGCCAGGTCTTTCCGCCCGAGCATATCCACGACGTGCTCGACGGCCTGCGCGCCCGCGGTGTGCTGGAGCGCTGCGTGGCGGTGCTGTCCGGCTACCTGGGCGACGCCGCCATCGGCGAGGTGATCCTTGGCGTGGTGCAGGAGATCCGCCGCCAACGCGGTGACCTGCAGTATCTCTGCGACCCGGTGATGGGCGACGTCGGCCGCGGCATCTTCGTCCGTCCCGGCATCCCCGACTTCCTGCGCCGCCGAGCCATCGAGCAGGCCAGCCTGATCACCCCCAACCAGTACGAATTCGAACTGCTGCACGGCCAGCCGCTGACCGACACCGCCGATGCCGTGGCCGCCGCCCGCCTGCTGCTCGGTCGTCCCTGCCAACCGGGTCCTAAGACCATCGTCATCACCAGCCTGCGCACCCCGGACCTGCCGGCCGACGTCCTCAGCACCCTGGTGGTGGAGACGAACGATGCCTGGCTGGTGCAGACGCCCTATCTGGATCTGCAGCCGCTGCCCAACGGCATGGGCGACGTCTTCTCCGCCGTGCTGCTCGGCAAGTTGCTCAACGGCCAGTCCACCCCCGCTGCCGCCTCCCATGCGGTCAGCGCCCTCTACGCCCTGGTCGCCCGCACCGCCCCCGGCAGCCGCGACCTGCCGCTGATCGCGGCCCGCGAGCAGATCGTGCGGCCGGGTGAGCTGTTCGAGGCGCAGCGGCTGGCGTAGGTTGGGTTGAGCGTAGCGAAGCCCAACGGTGCCCCGCCCTGTTGGGCTTCGACGATGGAGCCGTCTCAGCCCAACCTACGGGTCCGCTGCCTATGGCGAAGGGGTCGAGGCGCAGCGGCTGGCGTAGGTTGGGTTGAGCGTAGCGAAGCCCAACGGTGCCACGCCCTGCTGGGCTTCGACGATGGAGCCGTCTCAGCCCAACTTACGAATCAGCATCTTTCAGGTGGAAAACGCTACGCGGCTTTCCACCCTACGCCTGCTCCAGAGTCCCCTCTCGCACCGCTTCGCCCCCTCTCCCTCAGGGAGAGGGCTGGGGTGAGGGAAATCCAATCACCCATCTATCACGACGACTGCATATGCCGTTCACGCTGCTCCTGGCGCTCCTTGGCTTCCACGCTCAGGGTCGCGGTGGGCCTTAGCAACAGGCGCGCCAGGCCTATGGGCTCGCCGGTCTCCGCGCACCAGCCGTAGTCATCACGAGCCAGGCGCTCCAAGGCCTCGTCGATCTTGTCCAGCAGCTTCTTCTCGCGCTCCAGCTGGCGCAGTTGCCATTGGCGCTGCTGTTCGGCATTGCCGATGTCGGCCGGATCGCCATGGGCATCCATGCCGCGCAGATCCTCCACCTGCTCATCGATCAGCCGCTGCAGATCACCGCGCTGGGCCAGCAGCAAGTCGCGAAAGAAACCGCGCTGGGCCTCGTTCATGTAGTCCGTAGCGGGTTGGGCCAGGAGCTCTTCAGGGGTCATGGGACGGCTCTCCATTGCTAAATGTTATATTATAACACCCGACAATGGCTCTGGCTTGCGCCTGCTACCCGTAGAACCCGTCACGAAAAATTCCGTAGTGCTCCAGCCAAAACCACTACACAAAGCCAAAAGCCTATGCGAAAGTAACGTCACAACCTGTATGACAACCTTACAACCACATAAGCAGGTCCCTATGTTCGCCAAGGTCCCCGCCAATGTCCTGAGCGACAACGTCGCTCAGCAGCTGCTGGACAAGATCGAAGCCGGTGTCTTCGCCCCCGGCACCAAGATCCCCAGCGAAGCCCTGCTCTCCGAAGCCTTCGGCGTCAGCCGTACCGTGGTGCGCGAAGCCATTTCGCGGCTGAAGAACGAAGGCGTGCTGCAGCCCCAGCAAGGCCGCGGCATCTTCGTCACCGCCCACGCCACCATCCGCCCGCTGCGCATCGATGCCGACGAAGCCAGCCTGCCCGGCAGCGTCTTCCACCTGTTGGCCCTGCGTCGCGCCATCGAGGCGGAGATCGCCTCCGAGGCGGCCATCAACCGCAGCGAAGCCGATCTGGTCGCCATCGACGAAGCCCTGGCCGCCATCGACGAAGACGTGGCCGACGGCCGTGACGGTGTCCGTGCCGACGTCGCCTTCCACCGCACCATCGCCCAGGCCACCGGCAATCCCTACTTCATCAAGACCCTGGAATTCATCAGCCAGTATCTGGAGACGGCCACGCGCATCACCCGCACCAACGAGGCGCAGCGCGAGGACTTCTCCCGGCAGGTGCATGAAGAACACCAGGCCATCGTCGCCGCCATTCGCCTGGGCGATCCCCTGGCCGCCGCCAACGCCGCCCGCCAGCACATCTACAACGCCGCCCGCCGCCTGCGGCAGTCCGGCTTCGCCTGACCTTTTCGGAGAACAACAAGATGCAAGACAACGTCGGTGTCATCGGCCTCGGGGCCATGGGTCTGGGCGTCGCCCGGTCGCTGCTGCGCGCGGGTTTCGCCGTGCATGCCTGCGACGTGCGCGCCAGCGTGCTGGAGTCCTTCGCCAGCGAAGGCGGGGTGGCCTGTACCTCGCCCGCCGCCCTGGCCGATAGCTGCGACATCCTCATCACCGTGGTGGTGAACGCCGAGCAGACCGAAGCCGTGTTGTTCGGTGAGGGTGGCGCGGTCGCCGCCCTGCGTCCGGGCAGCCTGGTGATCGCCTGCGCCACCGTGGCCCCGGCCTATGCCGTGGAGCTGGGCGAACGCCTGGCCGAGCGCGGCATCCTGCTGCTGGACGCCCCGCTCTCCGGCGGTGCGGCCAAGGCCGCCAGCGGCGAGATGACCATGATGACCTCCGGCAGCGCGGAAGCCTATGCCAAGGGCGAGGCGGTATTGGCCGCCATGGCCGGCAAGGTCTATCGCCTGGGCGATGCCCCCGGCCAGGGTTCCAAGGTCAAGATCATCAACCAGCTCTTGGCCGGGGTGCACATCGCCGCCTCTGCCGAGGCCATGGCCCTGGGCCTGCGCGAGGGGGTCGACCCGGAGGCGCTGTACGAGGTGATCACCCACAGCGCCGGCAATTCCTGGATGTTCGAGAACCGCGTGCCGCACATCCTCAAGGCCGACTACACCCCGCTGTCCGCCGTGGACATCTTCGTCAAGGACCTGGGCCTGGTGCTGGATACCGCGCGCACCTCGAAATTCCCGCTGCCGCTGTCGGCCACCGCCCACCAGATGTTCATGCAGGCCTCCACCGCCGGCTACGGTCGTGAAGACGACTCGGCGGTGATCAAGATCTTCCCGGGCATCGAGCTGCCCAAGGCCACGGAGTGAGCCCGATGAGCCCGACCGAGACCCGCCCGCTGCTGGGCTGCATCGCCGACGACTTCACCGGCGCCACCGATCTCGCCAACATGCTGGTGCGCGGCGGCATGCGTACCGTGCAGGTGATCGGCGTGCCCGCCGCCGACGCCGAACTGGACGCCGCCGACGCCGTGGTAGTGGCGCTGAAATCCCGCACCACGCCGGCTGCCGAGGCGGTGAGCGAATCCCTGGCCGCCCTCGCCTGGCTACGCCAGCGCGGCTGCCGGCAGTTCTTCTTCAAGTACTGCTCCACCTTCGACTCCACCGCGGAAGGCAACATCGGTCCGGTGGCCGAAGCCCTGCAAGAGGCGCTGGACTGCGACTTCACCCTGGCCTGCCCGGCTTTCCCGGAGACCGGCCGCACCCTGTTCCGCGGCCATTTGTTCGTGCAGGACCAGTTGCTCAGTGAATCCGGCATGCAGCACCACCCGCTGACGCCCATGGGCGATGCCAACCTGGTGCGGGTGCTGCAGGCCCAGAGCCGCGGCAAGGTCGGCCTAGTCCGCTATGACCAAGTCGCCCAGGGCTCCGCAGCCGTGCGCCAGGCCATCGCCAAGCTGCGCGAGTCGGGTCACCGCCTGGCCATCGCCGATGCCCTGTCCGATGCCGACCTGCACACCCTGGGCGCGGCCTGTGCCGAGCTGCCGCTGGTCACCGGTGGTTCGGGCATCGCCCAGGGCCTGCCGGAGAATTTCCGCCGCGCCGGCCTGCTGGACAAGCACGACGCCGCAGCCCTCGACCTGCCCGCCGGTGGCGAGGCGGTACTGGCCGGCAGCGCGTCCCAGGCCACCAACGGCCAGGTCGCCGCCTGGCTGGAAAGCGGCCGCCCGGCCCTGCGCCTGGATCCGCTGGCGCTGGCCCAGGGTGACGACACCATCGATGCCGCCCTCGTTTGGGCGCGCGAGCAGGGCCAGGCCGTACTGATCTACGCCACCAGCCCCGCCGACGAGGTCAAGGCCATCCAGCGCGAGCTGGGCGTGGCGCGCGCCGGTGAGCTGGTGGAACGTGCCCTGGGCCTGATCGCCCGTGGCCTGTTCGACAGCGGCGTGCGCCGCCTGGTGGTGGCCGGTGGCGAGACCTCCGGCGCCGTGGTCCAGGCCCTGGGCGTGCGGACCCTGCGCATCGGCGCCCAGATCGATCCGGGCGTACCGGCCACCCTCGGCCAGGTGCAGGGCGAACCCCTGGCCCTGGCGCTCAAGTCCGGCAACTTCGGCAGTCGCGACTTCTTCGCCAAGGCCCTGCGCCAGCTGGCAGGAGCAAAAGCATGAGCAACGAAGCCCGGCTACGCGAAGAGATCTGCACCGTCGGCGCCAGCCTCTATGCCCGCGGCTACACCGTGGGCAGCGCCGGCAACATCAGCGCCCGCCTGGAAGACGGCTGGCTGATCACCCCCACCGATGCCTGCCTGGGTCGCCTGGATCCGGCGGCCATCGCCAAGGTCGGTCTGGACGGCGACTGGGTCTCCGGTGACAAGCCGTCCAAGACGCTGGCCTTGCATCGCCAGGTCTATGACCGTAATCCCGGTGTGGGCGGCGTGGTACACACCCACTCCACCCACCTGGTGGCCCTGACCCTGGCCGGCGTCTGGCGCTCGGACGACATCCTCCCGCCGATCACGCCCTACCAGGTGATGAAGGTCGGTCATATCCCGCTGATTCCCTACGCCCGCCCCGGCGCCGCCAGCGTCGCCGAGCAGGTGGCGCAACTGGCCAACCGGGTGCGCGGGGTAATGCTCGAACGCCTCGGCCCGGTGGTCTGGGAAAGCAGCGTGAGCAAGGCCAGCTTCGCCCTGGAGGAGCTGGAAGAAACCGCGCGGCTGTGGCTGCTGACCGAGCCGCGCCCGGCGCCGCTCGATGCCGCCGCCCTGGCCGAACTGGCGGAGACCTTCGGCGCCGTCTGGTGACCTGAAGCCCGCACCAACGCAATACCCCCCACGATGGCCCTTGTCGGCCGTCGCAAGATCGGCTTGCCCTGAAAAAAACAATAGCGAGGAAAGTGCCATGCCCTACGTCGTCAGCCCCATCCGCTCGGAGCGTCGCTCATGAGTCCGTTGCTGCTGGTCCTCATCGCCGCGGCGGGCATCGCCCTGCTGCTGTTCCTGGTGTTGAAGTACAAGTTCCAGCCCTTCGTGGCGCTGATGCTGGTGAGCATCCTGGTGGCCCTGGCCGCCGGGGTGGAGCCGTCCAAGCTGGTGGCCACCATCGAGGGCGGCATGGGCAAGATACTCGGCCACATCGCCATCATCATCGCCCTGGGCGCCATGATCGGTCGCATCATCGAGCTGTCCGGGGGCGCCGAGGCCCTGGCCAAGACCTTGATCGAGCGTTTCGGTAATCGCCGTACGCCGCTAGCCCTGACCCTGGCCGGCTTCCTGGTCGGTATCCCGGTGTTCTTCGAGGTCGGCGTGATCGTGCTGATGCCGCTGGCCTATGGCATCGCCCGTACCGCGCGCAAGCCGCTGATCGTCTTCGCCCTGCCCATGTGCGCCACCATGCTCACCGTGCACGCCATGCTGCCGCCCCACCCGGGCGCCGTGGCCGCCGCCGGCCAACTGGGCGCCGACCTCGGTCGGGTGCTGCTATTCGGCCTGCCGATCACCGGCGTGCTGGCGCTGATCGGCTGGTGGGTGGCCGGGCGCATGACCCGTCGTCACTACCCCATGACCGACGACATCCGCAGCGATGTCTACGGCGCTCAGATCACCGATACCCATCTGCAACAGTGGGGCCGCGGCCAGGACATGGCTCCCGGCCTGCCCAGCCTCGGCGCCGCCGCGGTCAAGATGGACGAGACCCCGGCCGGCCTCGCCGCCGGTCTGCCGCCCGCCCCGGCCCCCGGCTTCGGCCTGGTGGTGACCCTGATCCTGCTGCCCATCGTGCTGATCCTGCTGGGCACCCTGGCCACCAGTTGGCTGCCGGCCGGTAACCTGTTGCGCGACATTCTCACCGTGGTCGGCGCGCCCCTGGTGGCCCTGCTGATCGACACCCTGCTCTGCGCCTATGTGCTGGGCTTCCGCCGCGGCTGGTCGCGCGAACAGGTGTCGGAGGTCATCGGCTCGGCACTGCCCGGCGTCGCCATGGTAATCCTCATCGCCGGTGCCGGCGGGGTCTTTGGCAAGGTGCTGGTGGACACCGGCATTGGTGCGGTGGTCTCGGAACTGCTGCGTGCCACCGGCCTGCCGGTGCTGGCGCTGGGCTTCGTGCTGACCCTGCTGCTGCGCGCGGTCCAGGGCTCCACCACCGTGGCCCTGGTCACCACCGCCGGCATCCTCGGCCCGCTGATCGCCACCCTGGACCTCTCGGCCAACCACATGGCTCTGCTGTGCCTGGCCATGGGTGCTGGAGGCCTGGCCGTGTCGCACATCAACGACGCCGGCTACTGGATCTTCACCAAGCTGGTCGGCCTGAGCGTCGCCGATGGCTTGCGTACCTGGACCGTCTTGACCACGCTGTTGGGTGTCCTGGGCTTCGCCATCACCCTGCTGCTCTGGCCCTTCGTCTGACTTAGGAAATCGCCATGCCCCGTTTCGCCGCCAACCTCAGCATGCTCTATCCCGAGCATGCCTTCCTCGACCGCTTCGCCGCTGCCGCGGCGGACGGCTTCCAAGCCGTGGAATACCTCTTTCCCTACGAGCACTCCGCCGCCGAGATCAAGGCCCGCCTGGACGGTGCCGGCCTGACCCAGGTGCTGTTCAACGCGCCGCCCGGTGACTGGGCGGCCGGCGAACGCGGCCTGGCCGCCCTGCCCGGCCGCGAGGCCGAATGCCGCGCCGGCATCGACCGCGCCCTGGACTACGCCGCGGTGCTGGGCAATCGCCTGGTCCACGTCATGGCCGGCTTGCTGCCGGCCGGGGTCGACCGGGCCCGCGCCCGCGACACCTACCTGGGCAACCTGGCCCATGCCGCCGAGCAGGCGGCCAAGGCCGGGGTGACCATCCTCATCGAGCCGATCAACCCGCGCGACATGCCCGGCTACTTCCTCAACCGCCAGGACGACGCCCAGGCCATCCGCCAGGCCATAGGCGCTGACAATCTCAAGGTGCAGTTCGACTGCTACCACTGCCAGATCGTCGAGGGTGACGTCAGCAAGACCTTCGAGCGCGACTTCGCCGGCATCGGCCACGTGCAGATCGCCGGCGTCCCCGACCGCCACGAACCGGACCTGGGCGAGCTCCATTACCCCTACCTGTTCGAGCGCTTCGACGCCCTGGGCTACGACGGCTGGATCGGCTGCGAGTACCGCCCGCGGGGCGATACCTCGGCCGGGTTGGAGTGGTTGCGTAAGCTGCAGGCGTAAACCCGCGAATTCGTAGGTTGGGCTGAGCAACGCGAAGCCCAACACCGCACCCTTCCCGCCGCGTCCCCCCTGTTGGGCTTCGACGATGAAGCCGTCTCAACCCAACCTACGATCAGACTTGTAGGGTGGACAACGGCGTAGCCTTGTCCACCGCCAGGCACCTAGGCCCAGTGGAAAACGCTGCGCGGTTTTCCACGCTACGTATCTATCGCGGACCGCCATGACCGCGCTAAAAACGTCTACACCTCCACCACCGCCAACGGCTGCCCCAGCCGCCTCCGGAATTCCTCCAGGAAGGCCGGGGCGAAGGCTCGCGCCGGCCAGTGGTTGAAGATGAAGCCCAGGTCGGAAAAGGCGCAGGGCTGAGGGAAGTCGAAGCCGTTGATGTCGTCTTCGTGATCGCATTCCGGGCAGGTGAAGTTATCGGTCTCTGCCGGCATCCACACCTCCAGGTGCTCGAACAGCGCCTCGCCGATCTCGCGGCGACAGGCGGGGCAGCGGGCGCGCCCTGCGAAGCCGTCCAGCGGGGTGAAGATGCAGCGTTCGGTGACGATCTCCAGGCCGCCGTCGGCATAGTCGCGTGGGTCGTCCATGCCTGGCGTCAGGCGCAGCACCTCGGTCAGCCGCGGCCCCGGCGCATGGCCGCGTCGGCCGCGGCTGGGCAGGCAGGGCGAGGCCTCGGCCGCGACCACGCCGGAGGCGGCCAGCCAGCCAAGGATTTCCACCGCCGTACGCTCCACCCGCGGATGGCTGGAGATGCGGGGTGCGAGGATGGTCTGGCGCAGGGTCATGGAACGCGGGTCTCGAAGAATGGGGCGCGCAGCTTAATCCGCTGCTCGCCCCGCGCCCATAGCTGCTAAGGTGAGGCCGACGAAAGCCACAGAAAGCGCCCCATGTTCAAGGACCCCTTCGCCCGCCTCGGTCTCGACCGCGAGGTGCTCAGCGTCAGCCAGCTCAATAGCCGCGCCCGGGTGCTGTTGGAGGACGTCTTCGCCCAGGTCTGGGTCGAGGGCGAGATCTCCAACCTGGCCAAGCCCGCCTCGGGCCACCTCTATTTCACCCTCAAGGACGGCCAGGCCCAGGTGCGTTGCGCGCTGTTCCGCCAACATGCCAGCCGGGTGCGCCAGGCGCTGCGTGACGGCCTGGCGGTCAAGGTGCGCGGCAAGGTCTCGCTGTTCGAAGGCCGTGGCGACTACCAGTTGATCCTCGACAGCGTCGAACCGGCCGGCGACGGCGCCCTGCGCCTGGCCTTCGAGGCGCTCAAGGAACGGCTGGCCGCCGAGGGCCTGTTCGCCGCCGAGCGCAAGCGACCGCTGCCCGCCCATCCCCAACGCATCGGCATCGTCTCCTCGCCCACCGGCGCGGTGATCCGCGACATCGTCAGCGTGTTCAAGAGACGCGCGCCCCAGGTGGAGCTGACGCTGATCCCCACCGCCGTCCAGGGTCGCGAGGCGACCGCCCAGATCGTCCGCGCCCTGCAGTTGGCCGATCGCCAGGGTTTCGATGCGCTGATCCTGGCCCGGGGCGGCGGCTCCCTGGAAGATCTCTGGTGCTTCAACGAAGAACCCGTGGCCCGCGCCCTGGCCGCCTGCCAGACCCCGGTGGTGAGCGCCGTGGGCCATGAGACCGACGTTTCCATCGCCGACTTCGTCGCCGATGTCCGCGCACCGACCCCGTCGGCGGCGGCGGAATTGCTGGCGCCCCACAGCGCCGATCTGCGCCAGCGCCTGGACGGCCTGCACCGCCAGCTACTCCTGCGCATGAGAGAGCGCCTGGCCCGCGAGCGCCTGCGCCTGGAAGCCTGCAGCCGCCGCCTGCGTCATCCCGGCGAGCGGCTACGCCAGCAGGCCCAGCGCCTGGACGACCTGGACCTGCGTCTGCGGCGTGCCTATGTCATCGCCCAGAATCGCCGCCGTGATCGCCTGGCCCACCTAGACACCCGCCTGGCCGGCCAGCATCCCGGACGCCAACTGGCCCAGTTGCGCCAACGCCTGGAGCTCCTGGCCGAGCAACTGCCACGGGTCATGCAGCGACAGTTGAAGGAGCGCCAGCAACGCCTGGCCGGCACGGTGCAGACCCTGCAGATCGTCAGCCCCCTGGCCACCCTGGGTCGCGGCTACAGCATCCTGCTCGACGAGCGCGGTCACGCCGTGCGCTCCGCCGCCGAGGTCGCCAATGGGCAGAAGCTCACCGCCCGGCTCGCCCAGGGTGAATTGGCGGTGCGGGTACTGGACAATCATCAGGAACCAACCACTCTGTCTTTGTTGGACTAATTGGTCCAACCCGGACCGATGGTGGCACGCATCTTGAACCCTCGGTCAGGATTTCCCCCTACCGAGGCCCCTCATGCACGCCCTTCTACGCGCTTCCCTGTTGCCCCTCGCCGCCACCCTGCTGGCCGGTACCGCCCACGCCGCCACCGCGCCTGCACCGCTGCAACCCAAGGTCATGATCGTGGCGATGTTCGGTCCCGAGGCCCAGACCTGGATCGATCGCCTCAAGCTCACCCGCAAGGTCGCCGTCGATGGCCTTTCCGCCGACTACCCCAATGTGCTCTGCAATGAAGCACGGGTGTGCCTGATGACCACCGGAATGGGGCATGCCAACGCCGCCGCCTCGACCCTGGCGCTGACCCTGTCGCCCAAGTTCGACCTCAAACAGACCTACTTCCTGATCGCCGGCATCGCCGGAATCAGCCCCAAGGAAGGCACCCTGGGCACCACCGCCTGGGCCCGTTACCTGGTGGACTTCGGTATCCAGTGGGAAATCGATTCGCGTGACGTCCCCAAGGATTGGCCAACCGGCTACCTGGGCATCAACACCCGCGGTCCTGGCGAGAAGCCGCCGCTGGACTACAAGACCGAGGTGTTCGAACTCAATGTGCGCCTGAGAGACAAGGCCTATGCCCTGTCGCGCCAGGCCCAGCTAACCGAGAGCGCGGAATCCAAGGCCTGGCGCCAACGCTACGACTACGCGCCGGCCAACCAGCCGCCGGTGGTGACCCGTTGCGACACCCTGGCCGGCGACACCTGGTATTCGGGCACCCGCCTCTCCGAGCGGGCCGAAGAATGGACCCGCCTGCTCACCGATGGCCAGGGCCGCTACTGCACCACCCAGCAGGAAGACAACGCCACCTACGAAGCGCTGCTGCGCGCCAGCCGCCTGGGCAAGGTCGACCTGCAACGCCTGGCGGTGGTCCGCGCCGGTTCGGACTTCGACCGCCCGGCCAAGGGCGCCTCCGAGGTGGACAACCTGCTCGACTACGCCAAGCAGGGCGGTTTCGTCCCGGCGCTGGAGAATCTCTATCGCACCGGCAATCCGCTGGTGCAGGAGATCGTCGAGCACTGGGATGTCTGGCAGAAGGGCGTTCCGGCCACCTAAGCCTTACTGAGCCCGCTCCGTCCCCTGCGGCGTCGCCTGGGACGGATTGGCGGTGTCCGGCGCCCGTGGCGCCAGCATCTCCTTGTTGGTCTGTTCCACGGTGCGCCCGGGCGATTGGGTAGCGGGATCGCTGCCCGGCGCGCTCTTCTGCACCACCTCGCTGCGCTGGGGTGGCGGGGTTTCCGGTGGCTTGTCGCAGCCGGCGAGCAGGGCGCCCAAGGTCAGCAGGGTCAGGCTACGGGTAACGAAACGGGGCATGGTCTTCTCCTCTGGGTTTCAAGGAGGACTGTCGGATTCCCAGTCGCGTTCCCCGCCAAGGCCCGCCCGGCCGGTCGTCGGCCCTGGCGATCTTCGCCGCGCGCGGCGCAGTCGTACCTGTAGCACCGGAGTTGTCCGGTGACCCGACAAGGACACTGCCATGCCTAATCTCGCCCTCAATCGCCTCGCCTTGGCCACCCTGCTGGCCGCCCTCCCCCTGGCGCCCAGCGCCTTCGCCGCCGAACCCAGTGCCAAACTGGAAAAGGTCGCCAGCTTCGATCACCAGGTGACCGGCGTCACCGTCAGCGAGAGCGGGCGGATCTTCGTCAACTTCCCGCGCTGGACTGAAGACAGCGAGGTCTCGGTCGCCGAGCTCAAGCCCGATGGCAGTCTGGTGCCCTATCCCAACGCCGCTTGGAACGGCTGGCGCAATGCCAAGCGCGACGAGCTGACGCCGGGCGACCGCTGGGTGTGCGTGCAATCGGTAGTAGCCGATGGCCGGGGTAGCCTCTGGGTGATCGACCCGGGCGCCCCCGCCCAGGCGCTGGTGGTGCCCGGCGCGCCCAAGCTGGTGAAGATCGACCTGGCCAGCAACCAGGTCAGCAAGGTCTATGCGCTGGACGAGAGCGTGGCGCCCCAGGGTAGCTATCTCAACGACGTGAGATTCAGCCCGGACGGCCGCCATGCCTACATCACCGACTCCGGCGCCCGAGGCGCCCTGGTGGTACTGGATCTTGAGAGCGGCAAGGCCCGCCGTGCCCTGGATGGCGACCCCAGCACCCAGGCCGAGAAGGGCGTCAAGGTCAAGGCCGATGGCAAGCCACTGATGCGTCCCGACGGCCGTGGCGTGGAATTCGCCGCCGACGGTATCGCCCTCTCCCCGACCGGCGACTACCTCTACTGGCAGGCGGTCAAGGGCAACACCCTCTACCGCATTGCCACCGCCGCCCTGCAGAGCGACGACCTCGCCAGCCTGCCGGCCAAGGTGGAAAAGGTCGGCGAGAACGGCCCGGCTGATGGTCTGCTGATGGACCCGCAAGGGCGCCTCTATGTCAGCGCGGTGGAAGAGCATGCGGTCAAGGTCCGGGAGAACGGCCAGCTCACCACCCTGGTCCAGGACAAGAAATTGAGCTGGCCCGACACCTTCGGCCGCGGTCCGGACGGTACCGTCTATGTCACGGATTCGCGCATTCCCGAGATGAGTTTCTTCGATCCCAAGCAGGGGCCAGCCCTGGAAACCGTGCTCTACAAGATCGTACCCAATTGACGAAGCGGACGGCGGGCGCCTTGCCCTGCGGCCTCCGCCTGCCCCAGCATGAGCGTTTTCGCCACCGGAAGCGCCCATGTCCCGCCTGTTCGCCCTGCTCTGCTGCCTGCTGCTGACCCTTCCCGCCCACGCCGGTACCTATCTGCAACGCCTGCTGGACAAGCCCGTGCCGGGTGGCGTGGCCGTGGTGCCGGTTCCCGGCGACCAGGCGCCGCGGGTGAGCTACCAGGGCAAGCCGGTGCTGGTGGTCAAGGACGGCAACGGCTGGGTGGCCATCGTCGGCATCCCCTTGGGTACGGCAACCGGCCGCCAGCAGCTGCAAGTCGCCGGCGCTGCGCCCCTGGCGTTCAACGTTGGTAGCCGGCATTACGCCGAACAGCGCATCACCCTGAAGAACCAGCGCCAGGTCACCCCCAATCCCGAAGACCTCAAGAGGTTCGAGCGCGAGCTGGCCGAGCAGCAGGCCGCCTACCGACTGTTCTCGCCGAACCAGCCAAGCAATCTGCTGTTGGACAAGCCGGTGGACGGTCCGCTCTCCAGCCCCTTCGGCCTGCGCCGCTTCTTCAATGGCCAGGAGCGCAATCCCCACTCGGGCCTGGACTTCGCCGTACCCGCGGGCACCCCGGTCAAGGCGCCCGCCGCCGGCAAGGTGGTGTTGGTGGGCGACTACTTCTTCAACGGCAAGACGGTGTTCGTCGACCACGGCCAGGGCTTCATCAGCATGTTCTGCCACCTCTCGCGGATCGACGTCCAGGTCGGTCAGCAAGTGCCCCGCGGCGGCGTGGTCGGCCGCGTCGGCAGCACCGGGCGCGCCACCGGTCCGCACCTGCACTGGAACGTCAGCCTCAACGACGTGCGGGTGGACCCCAGCATCTTCATCGGCGCCTTCAAGCCCTGAGCGGGCGGCTCATACTTGGTTGCAGTTCGGGGCATTGCCAGGCGGCGCGCTTCGGCTTAAAAGGAACGCCCCATCCGCCCAGCCCTGGAATGATCCGCCATGACGCCAAAACCCCGCCTCGGTAGCGCCCTCGGCAGCATCCTGCTGGTCGCCGCGGCCTGTTATCTGCTGGTGGGCTTTTCCCAGGGCTTCGTGCTGTCGGCCTGGTCCTGGCGCACCTGGGTGGTCTATGCCGTGTTGGTGACGGTTTACCCGGTCGGCCTGTTCGCCGGCTGGTGGAAGAAGCGCGAACCGGTCGAGCGCTAGCCCCAGCCATGGCGGGAATAGGCCCGCCCCAACCGCTCCTCCCGCGAACTGAACAGATCGCCATCCGCCAGGCCGCTCTCGGCCAGGAGTCGGTCTTCCAATTCGGCCTGGCTTTCCAGGCGACCGTCCGGATGGATATGCATCACCGCCAAGCCCCGTCGCACCAGGCAAGGCGCTACCAACAGGCCGCGATGACAGGTCAGGGGATCGCGCTCAGCGCACAGCAGGGCGATGCGCCAACGGGCCTGGCCCTGCTCCAGGCGCATCAGCCCCTGCTGGAATAGCTCACTGGCGGCCAGACGGTCGTAACGAAGTCGACCGTCCTGGTAATGCGCCGGGTCGGGGCTGCGCGCGCCCAGCTCTGCCCCGAGGAAGACATAGGCGATCCCGGCAGCCGCCAGCCCTTCGCGCAAGGCCTCGCGGCAAAACTGCGGCACATGGCGGCTATAGGGCTGGGAGCGCACATCGGCCACGGCCGTCACGTCCTGGGCCTGGAGCAGCTCGACATAGCGTGCCAATGGGTGGTTGGAATGCCCGAGGGTCAGGATCATGGCGGCTCAACGCAGCGGATCAAGGCGGTACAGGCCGCCAATGGGGCAGTCCAGCCGACTGCCCCGGGCATCGGTGGAGACCAGGAAATCGCCCGGTCGCAATCCAGCGGCGCGCGAGCGATAGCCCAGGCGATTGCCTGCGGCGAGGTTACCGCAGGGCACGGCAAAGTCCACCAGATAGGCCCGGCCCAGGCCGGTTCCCAACGCCAGGTGGCGGCTATCCAGGTAGCTCCAACCAGACAGATCGAAGCCGAGGATGGTGTCCACTGGCGCGCCCTGGCGATAACCCAACTCGGCCAGCCGGTCATCCAGGGTCGCTGGCCCGAAGGGACGCGCCGCGCAGCCGGCGAGCAACACGGCGGCGGCCAGGAGTAGCCAGGTAGAAAGGACACGCATGAGAATTTTCCTGAAGGGGCTGAACCTTGGACCAGCCGCTGGCGACCAATACGGCAACCAGGGCGCAGCTTTGCTAGTGTGGTGTTTCAGAAGTTCGCGCAAGAATTGGCGAGTGATTTTTGTTCATGGGCCAGGCGCCGGGACGAGTCATAGCAGGGCTATGGCGAGGAGTGGCAACGCCGCCCAGGGACGAAAAGCGCCGCCAAAATTGTGTAGATAACTTCTGAAACACCACACTAGCGTGGCGCCCGTAGTATCCCGCCAAGAGACCTCATATGCCCACGGCCCTGACCAACCTCATCGCCGAACTCGACACCCACCCGCAACTCACCACCCTCCTCGCCTGCCTGGGTCTGCTACTAGGCGCCTGGCTGCTGAACTGGATCGTCAAGCGCATCCTGGTGCGTGGCTTCTATCGCCTGCTGCGCAGCACCTCCTTCGGCCAGGACCAGGAATTGCACCATCACCGGGTCATCGGCCGGTTGGCCAATATCGTCCCGGCGCTGGTGCTGGCGGGCGGCGTGGGGCTGATCCCCGGCTTGCCCAAGGCCCTGGTCACCGTGGTGCAGAACGTCTGCAGCGCCTTCATCGTGCTGACCATCGCCCTGGCCCTGGGCAGCGCCCTCAACGTGATCAACGTGCTCTACTCCCGGCGGCCCTCGGCGCGGCTCAAGCCGATCAAGGGCTATGTCCAGGTCAGCAAGATCGTCATCTACGCCATCGCGGTCATCCTGATGATCGCCACCCTGATCGACCGTTCGCCGCTGATCCTGCTCTCCGGCCTGGGAGCCATGGCCGCGGTGCTGCTGTTGATCTTCCAGGATACCCTGCTCTCCCTGGTGGCCAGCGTGCAGATCTCCAGCAACGACATCATTCGCGTCGGCGACTGGATCGAGATGCCCCAGCTCAACGCCGACGGCGACGTCATCGACATCGCCCTGCACACGGTGAAGGTGCAGAATTTCGACAAGACCATCACCACCATTCCCACCAAGAGATTCATCACCGACTCCTTCCGCAACTACCGCGGCATGCAGGAAGCCGGCGGCCGACGGATCAAGCGCTCACTGAACATCGACCAGAACAGCGTGCACTTCCTCAGCGACGCCGAGCGCGAGCACCTGCACCGCTTCAACCTGCTGGACGACTACCTCACCGCCAAGGAAGAGGAACTGGCCGACTGGAATCTCAAGCTGGAAAAGCGCGGCCAGGAACCGGTCAATACCCGGCGGGTGACCAACCTGGGAACCTTCCGCGCCTACGTGGAACGCTACCTGCGCGCCCATCCCGGCGTGCGCCAGGACATGACCCTGCTGGTGCGGCAGATGCCGCTCTCCGCCGAGGGCCTGCCCATCGAGGTCTATTGCTTCACCAACACCACGGTGTGGGGGCAATATGAAGGCATCCAGGGGGACATCTTCGACCACCTGCTCGCCATCCTCCCGGAATTCGGTCTCCACGTGTTCCAGCATCCGAGCGGACATGACTTCCGCGGGCGGCTCGACGCGCGGGACGCCATGACCTCCCTGGGCGAACAGGGCAACCCGGCGCCCTGACCCCCGCCCCATGCTCAAGGAAAGACCATGATCATCGTCCACCACCTGAACAACTCCCGCTCCCAGCGGGTGCTCTGGCTGCTCGAAGAGCTTGGCATCGATTATCGGGTGCAGCGCTACGAGCGCGCCGCCGGCGGTCTGTTCGCGCCGCCGGAATTGCGCAAGGTGCATCCCCTGGGCAAGTCGCCGGTGATCGTCGACGGCGACCTGACCCTGGCAGAGTCCGGCGCCATCGTCGACTATCTGGCGCGGCGCTACGGCCAGCAGTTGCTGCCGGCACAGGACAGCCCGGAGTTCGTCCGCTACACCTACTGGCTGCACTACGCCGAGGGCTCGGCCATGACGCCGCTGCTGCTCAAGCTGGTGTTCGACCGCATCGCCACCTCGCCGATGCCCTTCTTCGCCAAACCCATCGCCAAGGGCATAGCAGCCAAGGCCACGGCCAGCTTCATCCAGCCGCAGCTGGACCTGCACCTGGACTACTTGGAAAGCCAGTTGGGCGCCAGCGGCTGGTTCGTCGGTGATAGCTTCAGCGCGGCCGACATCCAGCTCAGCTTCCCCCTGGAAGCCGCCAATGCCCGCGCCGGCCTGGACAACGGCAAGCGGCCCAAGCTGGTGGACTTCCTCCAGCGCATACACGCCCGCCCGGCCTACCAGCGGGCGCTGCAGCAGGGCGGGCCCTACGTGTACGCCTGAGGGCCTGTTGGGCTTCGCTGCGCTCAACCCAACCTACGTCGCGTCAGAGTACCTTGGGGTGAGGGCAAGCGCACTGTAGCGTGGAAAACCGCGCAGCGTTTTCCACTGGTGATCCTGCACCGACCCGCGCGGACAAGGCTACGCCGTTGTCCGCCCTACGAAGCTCGATCCAACCTACGCACCGAACCCCCCGACTATCCGGCTACCTCGACCGGCCCCCTCTCCCCCTGGGAGAAGGCTGGGGTGAGGGCAAAGCCGCTACCGCCGCATCGGCATCCTGTCGATGGTGCCGAACAGCGCCTTGAGCGACCACCCCTGCTCTTCGCGCACCTTGACCCCACCGTCCTTGCCCACCAGATAGAGCGTGGTCGGCTGCCCGGCGCGGGCGTCGAGCGCCTTGAGCAGCGCGCGGGTCTGCTCCGGCCGCAGTGGCTCGTCGTTGCGGCTGCCGGCATCGCCCACCACGGTATAGAGCACCATTTCCCGCTCGACGAAGGCTTCGCGATTGGCCGGCTGCGCCAGTTCGGCGCGCAGCTGCGTCACCTGGGGATCGTTCGCCGTGGGCGCGACCAGGATCAAGGGACGGGTCTTCCAGCGCTCGGCGTCGAGGGGGTTGTCAGCGGCCTGGGCCGTGGCTACCAGACAGGCGAGCAAGGTGGTCGCCACCCCGACCAGGGACAGGATCTTCATGGCTGCTTTCCTCCAGGACACTTGAGTCCCACTCTCTAGCCTTGACCTCAGACAAGGGATACGGATCGCCCCGGCGACTTCCCGTTACAGAAAGAAGATCGCCCGACCTTTTCAGGAATCACCAAAATCCTCCGCGAACACGCAATAAATCACCAATAAAGAATGCCAAGCGTCCAAGTCTGCCAATTTTAAAAAGAACATTGCGAGCCCTACCCTGGGCGACTAACGTAGCGCCATGCACAACGCCCAGACCCTCATCCTCCTCCGGCAGCACCGCTGCCTGCGATTGGTCAGTCCACGACTGCGACGCTCGACCGCGTTCGCCTCGTAAGTCCCGACCACGCCCAAGGAAAGAATTGCCATGACCATGCTCAAAGATCCCTCGAATAAATACCGTCCCTTCACCCCCGTCGCCCTGCCCGACCGCACCTGGCCGGACAAGATCATCGACAAGGCGCCGATCTGGCTGTCCACCGATCTGCGCGACGGCAACCAGTCGCTGATCGAGCCGATGGACGCGGAGAAGAAGATGGCCTTCTTCAAGTGCCTGGTCGCCGTGGGCCTGAAAGAGATCGAAGTGGGCTTCCCCTCCGCCTCCCAGACCGACTTCGACTTCGTCCGCGAGTTGATCGAAGGCGGTCATATCCCTGACGACGTCACCATCCAGGTGCTGACCCAGGCCCGCGACGACCTCATCGAGCGCACCTTCGAATCGCTCAAGGGTGCCAAGCGCGCCATCGTTCACTACTACAACGCCTGCGCGCCGAGCTTCCGCCGCATCGTCTTCAACCAGGACAAGGCTGGCGTGAAAGCCATCGCCGTGGCCGCCGGCCAGACCATCGTGCGCCTGGCCGCCGAGCGCCCGGAGACCCAGTGGGGCTTCGAGTATTCCCCCGAGGTGTTCAGCTCCACCGAGACCGACTTCGCCGTCGAGGTGTGCAACGCGGTGATCGAGGTGTTCGCGCCGACCCCGGCCAACAAGTTGATCCTCAACCTGCCAGCCACCATCGAGTGCGCCACGCCGAACAACTACGCCGACCAGATCGAGTGGTTCGGCCGCCACATCGACCGCCGCGACAGCGTGCTGATCAGCGTCCACACCCATAACGACCGCGGCACCGGCGTGGCTGCCTCGGAACTGGCGGTGATGGCCGGCGCTGATCGCGTCGAAGGCTGCCTGTTCGGCAACGGCGAGCGCACCGGCAACGTCTGCCTGGTGACCCTGGCCCTCAACCTCTACACCCAGGGCGTCGACCCCGAGCTGGACTTCTCCGACATCGATGCCGTGCGCAAGACCGTCGAGGAATGCAACCAGTTGCCGGTGCATCCGCGTCATCCCTATGTCGGCGACCTGGTCCACACCGCCTTCTCCGGCTCCCACCAGGACGCCATCCGCAAGGGCTTCGCTCAGCAAAAGCCGGACGCCCTCTGGGAGGTGCCCTACCTGCCCATCGACCCAGCCGACATCGGTCGCGACTACGAGGCGGTCATCCGCGTCAACAGCCAGTCGGGCAAGGGTGGTATCACCTTCCTGCTGGAGCAGGAGTACGGCATCAGCCTGCCGCGCCGCATGCAGATCGAATTCAGCCAGGTGGTGCAGCGCGAGACCGACCGCCTGGGCCTGGAGATGACCGCCGCCCAGATCCACGGGCTGCTCGAACAGGAATACCTGCAGGCCAAGAGCCCCTACGCCCTGGTCAGCCACAAGCTGCGCGAGGAAGACGGCACCTCCACCGTCGACATCCAGGTGGCCGTCGAAGGCCGTACTGAGCACTGGCACGGTACCGGTAAGGGGCCGCTGGAAGCCCTGGTGGCCAGCCTGCCCGAGGCGGTGGAAATCATGGACTACCATGAGCACTCCATCGGCGCCGGCACCAACGCCAAGGCCGCCTCCTACATCGAGATCCGCCTGGAAGGCCAGCGTCCGCTGCACGGCATCGGCATCGATGAGAACATCACTACCGCCAGCTTCCGCGCGCTGCTCAGCGCCCTGAACCGCGCGGTCACCCAGGCGCAGGCCAAGGCCGCCTGATACTGACATTCGTCAAACGAAAGGGAATGCCCGTCGGCGTTCCCTTTTTTTATGGTCGAGCAGCGCCGATACTTCCAGCTTCTTCGGGACCGTCTCGTTTGCCCGGCACAGGTGTCCGCCGGCCGAGCAGCTTGTCTGGATAGGCAATGACTTCCACTCTGTCGAGAAACGCTACGCCGCTACGCGACGCCATCGGTCTGTTCCTCTTATTCCTGCTCAGTTCGGTACTGTGCATCCTTCTTACCCGGCAGGCTTCCAGTTCCATCGCCACGCTCTGGCTACCCAATGGGCTGGCAATCGCCTGGATGCTACGGTCGTCCAAGACCCGTTGGCCTTCGCACCTCCTGGTCATCTGGCTAGCCGGCATCCTGGCGGAGTTGCCATTTAGCGGTGACTGGCACATCGGGGCGCTCTACTCCCTGCCCAACCTGGCGGAAATCCTCTTCGGCGCTTGGCTGTTGCACGGACGAATCGTACATCCCGAGCGCAACGTGGCAGCCATGGGACGACTGCTGCTCTACGGCGTGCTGACCACGCCCCTGGCCGGTGCCGCCCTCGGCACCCTGATAGCCGCGTACCAGAACAGCCCCGACCTTCTGCTAGTGGTTCTGCACTGGTACCTGGGAGATGCCCTCGGCCTGCTGATCGTGATGCCACTGGCCTTCGTGCGCCTCCCCCTGCAATGGGAACAGTTCAGTCGCAAGGGCGCCCAGGAATTTCTCTTCCTGGCCCTGATCAATCCCTTGCTGGTACTCGCGCTACTGATCTACGTGCACTATCCCTTCGTCTACGTCTCCACCCTGCTGTTGCTGATGACCCTGCGGCTGACCGCCCTGGGCACAGCGGTGGTGGGCGGCCTGAACGTGCTGATCTTCGCCTACCTGGTGGCCCACGGCGATCTGCTTACCGCCCAGGGCGATTCCCTACTAAAAGGTGCCCTGACCTACATTCCCGTCGCCCTGATGCAGATACCACCGTTGCTACTGGCCGCCGCGGTGCAGCAGAGTCGTCACCACACCCAGCGGCTGGCGCGCAACGAAGCACGTTTTCGCCATACCTTGAGTGCCGCGCCCTATGGCATGGCGTTGGTGACGATCCAGGGTCGCCTGAGCCAGGTGAATCCGGCGCTGGAGGCCATGCTCGGCTATCCACGGCATGCCTTGGACGGCCGCTTACTCAAGGAGTTGATTGCCGATCCCGAAGAGCAGTTGACGCTGCAGGAAGGCGAGCAGACCCGGCGACTGCTGCACTACGGAGGGCAGGCGCTGTGGATCCAACTCGCCCTGTCGCCGGATCACGACGACCAGGACCTGCTCACCGGTTATCTGCTGCAGGCACGCGACATCGACGCCCAGCGACGTGCCGAGGAAACCAACGCACGCCTGCGCGAACGGCTACAACTGGCCGTCCGCGCCAGTAACCTGGGCATCTGGGAATGGGACACCCGTACGCCGGGTTTCCAAGCCGACGCCCGGCTGCGCGACCTCTACGGCATAGATCCCCGCAACCAGAGCCGGGACATGGATTTCTGGCTCACCTTCATCCATCCCGACGACAAGGCGCGCTCGCTGGAGGTCTTCGACAAGGTCGCCAGCGAATCGATGTTCTATACCTTCAATTTCCGCATCACTCGCGGTGGTCCGGGTGGCGAAGTGCGCCACATCCGCTCCGAGCTGATCTCGGAGGTCGAAGCCGACGGCAACGTCCGCCTCGTCGGCAGCAATCGCGACGTCACCGAGCATCACCAGCTGACCACGGCGCTGTACGAGGAAAAGGAGCGGCTGCAGGTCACCCTCGCCTCCATCGCCGACGCCGTACTGACCACCGATGTCGAGGGTCGCATCCTCTTCCTCAACCCGGTCGCCGAGCAGTTGACCGGCTGGACGCTGGCGGACGCCCAGGGCCGGCCCCACGAAGAAGTCTTCCGCATCCACGATAGCCAGAGCGACGCCAAGCTACCCAGTCCGGTGACCCGCTGCCTGCAGGAGCAGACCATCACCTCGCTGGACGAAGGGGCGGTGCTGCTCAGTCGCCAGGGCGAACGTCACGAAGTCCAGGATTCCGCCGCCCCGGTGCGCACGGTCGATGGCCGCATCATCGGTGCGGTGCTGGTGTTCCAGAACGTCACCCACGCCCGCAATCTGCAGCGCGAGCTGAGCTACAACGCCTCCCACGATGCCCTGACTGGGCTCTACAACCGCCTCAAGTTCGAACAGGAGCTCGAGGATGCCTGGCAGCAGGTCCAGGCCGGCACCACGCAACATGCACTGTGCTTCATCGACCTGGATCGCTTCAAGGTGGTCAACGACTCCGCCGGCCACGCCGCGGGCGATCTACTGCTGCGCGAACTGGGCACCCTGCTGCGCGATTCGCTGCGCGGCTCCGACGCCGTGGCGCGGATCGGCGGCGACGAATTCGCCCTGCTACTGCGCGACTGCGACCTGGTGCAGGCCGAGGCCGTGGCCGAAAAACTCATCGCCAGCATCGGTGCGGTGCGCTTCAACTGGCAAGACCGGGTCTATGACGTCGGTGCCAGTGCCGGGATCGTCGCCATCACCGCCGAGACCCTCAGCCCGGCCGAATTGATGAGCCAGGCCGACGTCGCCTGCTACACCGCCAAGCACGCCGGGCGCAATCGCGCGGCCCTTTATCGGGCGGGCAGCGAGGACGTCGAGCGCCAGCATCGGGAGATCCTCATGGCCAGCGGCCTGCGCGAGGCTCTGGAGCAGCATCGTTTCGAACTGCACGCCCAGCCCATCGTCGCCACCCGCGACAGCGGCAGCGATGAGCAGCACGTCGAACTGCTGCTGCGGCTGCGCGATGTCCAGGGCCAGTTGATCTCGCCGGCGACCTTCATCCCGGCCGCCGAACGCTTCGGCCTGATGAGCAGCATCGACCGTTGGGTGGTACGCCAGGTACTGGTCGAGCTGGTGCCCTGGCTGCAAGAAAGACCCCAGTTGCGGGTGGGTATCAATCTTTCGGGCAACAGCCTGAGCGATCCGGAATTCCTGCCCGAATTGCTGGAACTGATCGCCGCCTCGCCGCTGGACCCGCAGCGCCTGCTCTTCGAACTGACCGAGACCGCAGTGATCAACAAGCTGTCGGTGGCTTCCCAGCTCATCAGCCAGGTCCGCGAACGTGGCTGCCGCATCGCCCTGGACGACTTCGGCGCCGGCCTCAGCTCCTTCACCTACCTGAAGAACTTCCGCGTCGACTACGTGAAGATCGACGGCAGCTTCGTCCGCAACCTCGATCAGGACCCGCTGGATCGCGCCATCGTCGAGTCCATCAACCAGGTCGCCCACCACCTGGGCGCCGAGACCATCGCCGAATTCGTCGAATCCCGCGCCACCTTCGAGCTACTCGGCAGCATTGGCGTGGACTACGCCCAGGGCTACGCCCTTGGCAAGCCGATCCCGCTGAAGGACTGGCAGGGGATGCCACACCGCGAACCTTGAGCCCTGGCCGCCGGTCGTAACCTGGATATCTCCACCTATCTGGATGAGGATCCCATGCAAAAACGTCCCCTTGGCCATTCCGAGCTACAGATCCCGCCGCTCTGCTTCGGTGGCAACGTCTTCGGCTGGACCCTCGACGAAGCCCAGTCCTTTCGCATGCTGGACGCCCTGCTCGACGCCGGACTCGACTTCATCGACACCGCCGACGTCTATTCACGCTGGGCACCCGGCAACCAGGGCGGCGAATCCGAAATCCTGCTCGGCAAGTGGTTCGCCAAGAGCGGCAAGCGTGACCGGGTGATCCTGGCCACCAAACTGGGCATGGACATGGGCGAAGGCCGCAAGGGCCTCAAGGCCAGCTATGTGCAGCAGGCGGTGGAAGCCTCGCTCAAGCGCCTGCAGACCGACCGTATCGATCTCTACCAGGCGCACTGCGACGACGAGCACACCCCACTGGAAGAAACCCTGGGCGCCTTCGCCAAGTTGGTCGAACAGGGCAAGGTGCGGGTGATCGGTGCCTCCAACTACGGCGGCCAGCGCCTGCGCGAAGCGGCCCAGGTCGCCGAACGCCTGGGCGTGCCGACGTACCAGAGCCTGCAACCGCACTACAACCTGCATGCCCGCAAGGACTACGAGACCGATCTGGAACCGGTGGTCCAGGAACTCGGCCTGGGCGTGATCAGCTATTTCTCCCTGGCCAGCGGCTTCCTCACCGGCAAGTACCGCACCAAGGACGACCTCAAGGGTTCACGCGCGGAAATGGCCAAGCGCTACATGGACGAACGCGGCATGGCCATCCTGGCCGGCCTCGACGAGATCGCCGAAAAGCACGACGCCACCCCGGGCCAGGTCGCCCTGGCCTGGCTGATCGCCCGACCCAGCATCACCGCACCCATCGTCAGCGCCACCTCCCAAGCCCAACTCGACGACCTGGTCGCCGCTACCCGGCTGCAACTACCGGCCGACGACATCACCCTGCTGGATCAGGTCAGCGCCTATCACTGAGGCATCGCGGTCCGCCGATGCGGCCGCGATCAGGCCTGAGCTTATGGAAACGCCCCTGTGCTCGGCCCCCCCTCTCCCTTCGGGAGAGGGCCGGGGTGAGGGCACGCCTCACAGCGGATTCCCAAGTGGAAAAGGCTGCGCCGTTTTCCACGCTACGTCAGGCATGGCCCTTGGTAGCTGATAAAACCGAGCGCTCGCTCGGACAGCTCCCTCTCCCTCCGGGAGAGGGTTGGGGTGAGGGCACGCCTCACAGCGGATTCCCAAGTGGAAAAGGCTGCGCCGTTTTCCACGCTACGTCAGGCATGGCCCTCGGTAGCTGATAAAACCGAGCGCTCGCTCGGACAGCTCCCTCTCCCTCCGGGAGAGGGTTGGGGTGAGGGCACGCCTCACAGCGGATTCCCAAGTGGAACAGGCTGCGCCGTTTTCCACGCTACGTCAGGCATGGCCCTTGGTAGCTGATAAAACCGAGCGCTCGCTCGGACAGCTCCCTCTCCCTTCGGGAGAGGGCCGGGGTGAGGGCACGCCTCACAGCGGATTCCCAAGTGGAAAAGGCTGCGCCGTTTTCCACGCTACGTCAGGCATGGCCCTCAGTAGCTGATAAAGCCGAGCGCTCGCTCAGACAGCTCCCTCTCCCTCCGGGAGAGGGTTGGGGTGAGGGCACGCCTCACAGCGGATTCCCAAGTGGAAAAGGCTGCGTCGTTTTCCACGCTACGTCAGGCATGGCCCTTGGTAGCTGATAAAACCGAGCGCTCGCTCGGACAGCTCCCTCTCCCTCCGGGAGAGGGTTGGGGTGAGGGTGCTCCTCACCGCACATAATCCAACGGCAAGGCCGTGCTGTACTTGATCTGCTCCATGGCGAAGCTGGAGCTGACGTCCAACAGCCCCGGCACCTGGATCAGTCGCTTGTACACGCCGTCATAGGCGGCGATGTCCGGGACGACGATGCGCATCAGGTAGTCGGTGTTGCCGGCCATGCGATAGAGCTCCACCACTTCCGGGATGGCCGCTACCGCCGCATGGAAGCGCTGCAACCAGTCCAGTGCATGCTGGTTGGTGCGCACCGAGACGAACACCGTCACCCCGACATTGAGCTGGCGAGGATCGAGCAGCGCGACCCGCGCGCGGATGACCCCCTGCTCTTCCAGCTTCTGGATACGCCGCCAACAGGCGGTGGTGCCCAGGCCGATACGCTCGGCAATATCGGCCACCGGTTGGGTGCTGTCCTGCTGCAAGAGGTCGAGAATGGCGCGGTCGAAACGGTCCACGGGAAAATTTTCTCTTTAATTGCCTATTGGCAGAATCATATTCGAATTCAATCGCAGCCTAGCGAGTAAAAAGCAAATTCCTTCACCGGCGACGGCGTTAACCTGATGCCATCCAAACGCCTGAGGCCCCGCCATGGACGCTCTTCCGCTGTATTTCGATTACGCCGCCACCACTCCGGTCGATGACGCCGTCATCGAAGCCATGCTCGGCTGCCTGGGGCGCCAGAGCGTGTTCGGTAATCCCGCCTCGCGCGGCCATGCTTTCGGCAACGATGCCCAGCGCGCCGTGGATAAGGCCCGCCAAGAGGTCGCCAAGCTGGTCGGCGCCCAGCCTGGGCAACTGATCTGGACCTCGGGCGCCACCGAATCCAACAACCTCGCCCTGCTCGGCGTGGCCCGCCGTCGCGGCAAAGGCCATCTCATCACCAGTTGCCTGGAGCACCGCGCGATTCTGGATACCGCCGCGCAGCTGGAGGCCGAGGGCTTCGCCGTCACCTACCTGACGCCGAACGAGCAGGGTCTCATCACCGCGGACGCCGTGGCGCAGGCCTGGCGCGACGACACCTTCCTGGTCTCGCTGATGCGGGTGAACAACGAGCTGGGCACCCTGACCGACATCGCCGAAATTGGTACCCTGGTCCGCGCCCGCGGCGCGCTGTTCCACGTGGACGCCGCCCAGGCCACCGGCAAGGTCGCCATCGATCTCGCCCGGCTGGACGTCGACCTCATGTCCTTTTCCGCGCACAAGACCTATGGGCCCAAGGGCATCGGCGCGCTCTATGTCGGCCCGCACGCGGAAGGAGCGCTCCAGGCGCAGATCCATGGCGGCGGCCATGAGCGCGGGCTGCGCTCGGGAACCCTCGCCACCCACCAGATCGTCGGCATGGGCACGGCCTTCGTCCTCGCCGGCCAGGCCATGGTGCGGGAAAACGCAAGACTCACGGCCCTGCGCGATCGCTTTCTGGCCGGCGTGCAAGGCCTGCCCGGTACGCGCCTGAACGGCTGCGCCCAGCAGCGAATTCCCCACACCCTGAACCTGACCTTCGCCACCGCGCTGGACACCGTCGCCCTGCAACGCCAGCTGGCCTTCTCCACCACCTCGGCCTGCAGCTCGGCCAAGGCGGCGCCCTCCCATGTCCTGTTGGGGCTGGGTCTGGACGCAGACCAGGCGGCGCGCAGCTACAGATTCAGCCTGGGACGCTACACCACCGAGCAGGACGTGGATCAGGCTATCGCCTTGATCCAGACCCATACCGCCCAACCGAAGCCCTTCTGGGCCTGATCAGCTCAGGCTGAAGGCATCGGCATCGCGCTGCGCCGGGAAGCGCTGGCGATAGGCGGCCAGTTCCGTGGCCGACAGGGTGACCCGGAAGATACCGGCCGCCGCGCCGGCCTCGACCAGGGGTTCGCCCTGGAAGTCCAGCACCTGGCTGTCGCCGGCGTAAGGATGGCCATTGCCGTCGCTGCCGATCCGATTCACGGCGGCGACGTAGCAGAGATTCTCGATGGCCCGCGCCGGCAGCAGGCGATTCCAATGGCCACGCCGGGGCGCTGGCCAGTTGGCCACATAGAGCAGCAGATCGGTGTCGTCCTGCGCCCGGCTCCACACCGGGAATCTCAGGTCGTAGCAGACCAGCGGACGGATGCGCCAGCCCTTGAGGGTGACCAGTCGCCGCTCCGTGCCGGGGGCGTAGTGCTGGTGCTCGCCGGCCATGCGAAACAGATGGCGCTTGTCGTAGTGCAGCAATTCGCCGTCCGGCGTCGCCCACAGCAGGCGATTGCGATACTGGCCGTGCTCGTCCTGCACGATCAGGCTGCCGCTCACCACGGCGCCGCTGCGCTGCGCCTGGGCGCGCATCCAGGCCGAGGTGGGGCCGTCGGTAGGTTCGGCGAGGGTTGCCGAATCCATGGAGAAGCCGGTGGTGAACATCTCCGGCAGGATGATCAGGTCGACCGCTCCCACCTCCGCCAACTGACGCTCGAAATGAGCGCGATTGGCCGCCGGGTCATGCCAGGCCAAGTCACTCTGCAACAAGGCCAGGTGCAGGTCCTGGGTGGGGCTCAGATCGCGCATAGCCGCTCCGCTGCCTGGCGCAGGGTCTCCTCGCGCTTGGCGAAGCAGAAGCGCACCAGGCGCAGCTCTGCAGGAGGCTGCTGATAGAACACCGACAGCGGGATGGCCGCGACGCCGTGCTCGCGGGTCAGCCATTCAGCCATGGCCACGTCGTCCAGATCCGGGCGGATGGCGGAGTAATCCACCACCTGGAAATAGGTACCGGCGGCGCGCTGGAAGGTGAAGCGCGAATTGCCCAGCAGATCGCAGAAGAGATCGCGCTTGGCCTGATAGAAGGCGGGCAACTCACTCAGATGCTCGGGATGGGCGGCCATGAAATCGGCCAGGGCGCACTGGATCGGCGTCACTCCGCAGAAGCTGACGTACTGGTGCACCTTGCGCAACTCGGCGGTGAGCGCCGGCGGCGCCACCACGTAGCCGGTCTTCCAACCGGTGACGTGATAGGTCTTGCCGAAGGAGCTGACCACGAAGGCGCGGGCATAGAGTTCGTCATGGGCGATGACGCTGGCATGGCGCTGGCCGTCGTAGACCAGGTGCTCATAGACCTCGTCACTGACCAGATAGAGATCACGCCCGCGGATCAAGGCGGCCAGGCGCTCCAGCTCGGCGGCACCGATCAGGGCACCACTGGGGTTGTGCGGGGTATTGAGCACGATGGCGCGGGTACGCGGGCTCAGCGCCGCTTCCAGTGCCGTCCAGTCGATGCCGAAACCCGGCAGCGCCAGGGGCACGTGCACACAGCGCCCACCGGCCAGCTGTACCGAAGGCTCGTAGCTGTCGTAGCAGGGGTCGAAGACGATCACCTCGTCACCCGGCCGCACCAGCGTCTGGATCGCGCAGAACAGGCCCTGGGTGGCGCCGGGTACGATGGTGACCTCGGTATCGGCGCTCACCTCCCGGCCATAGAAGGCCGCGACCTTGGCCGCCACCTGCTGGCGCAGCGCCGGCAGGCCGGTCATGGGCGCGTACTGGTTATGGCCGGCCGCCACATGCCGACCGACCGCCGCCAACAGCTCGGCGGGACCGTCGAAATCGGGAAAGCCCTGGGAGAGATTCAGCGCCCCGGTTTCGGCGGCGAGCTGGGACATGCGGGTGAAGATGGTGACGGCGAGGTCGGGAAGCTTGCTCTGGATCATCGCGCGGGCACAGGTCTGGCTGGAAGGAGATCGGCAGACTGCGATTTTTTGTGGCTAAGGGCAAGTCTTGCCGGGCCAACGCCTGGACGCAGCGGTCAATTCAGGCATCTCCTCTCCCCGTGGGAGGGGACCAGGGTTAGGGTAAGCGCGTGGTCTGCTCCTTGAGGAACCGGCGCAGGGATCACCCTCACCCCAACCCTCTCCCGGAGGGAGAGGGAGTGGTTCGGTGTACCGCTTCGGCCGCGAGGCAGGCAACCACCGTAGCGTGGAAAACGGCGCAGCCTTTTCCACTGGAGAGCATGCTGCAAAGAAAATTTTCCAAAAAAAGGGGCTCTTCTGAGCCCCTTCCCTGCACAACGCCCGACCGGCTTACCGGCGCTTGTCCTTGCGCTTCTTCTCGGCCTTCTTGTGGTGGCTCATCAACCGGCGCTTCTTGTTGACCTGGCGCTCGGTGAGGGTGTTCTTCTTGCCCTCGAAGGGGTTTTCGCCACCGCGGTATTCGATGCGGATCGGCGTCCCCACCAGCTTGAGCACCCGGCGATAGGTCTTTTCCAGGTAGCGGGTATAGGACTTGGGCACCGCTTCCGTTTGGTTGCCGTGGATGACGATCAGCGGCGGGTTGGCACCGCCCAGGTGGGCATAGCGCAGCTTGATGCGGCGGCCACTGATCATCGGCGGCTGGTGCTCCTGCACCGCGTCCTCGAGGATCTGGGTCAGGCGGCTGGTCGGCCAGCGGGTGGTGGCCGAGGCGAAGGACTGCTGCACCGACTTGTACAGGTGGCCCACGCCGGTGCCATGCAGCGCCGAGATGAAGTGGATGTCGGCGAAGTCGACGAACAGCAGGCGGCGTTCCAGCTCGGTCTTGACGTAGTCGCGCTCGCCGGACTCCATGCCGTCCCACTTGTTCAGGGCGATCACCAGGGCGCGACCGGTCTCCAGCACGAAACCGAGCAGGTTGAGGTCGTGCTCGACCACCCCCTCGCGGGCGTCCATGACGAAGATCACCACGTTGGCGTCCTGGATCGCCTGCAGCGTCTTGACCACCGAGAATTTCTCGACCGCCTCGAAGATCTTGCCGCGGCGGCGCACCCCGGCCGTATCGATCAGGGTGTAGCGTTCTTCGTTGCGCTCGAAGGGGATGTAGATGCTGTCGCGCGTGGTGCCGGCCTGGTCATAGACGATGACCCGCTCCTCGCCGAGCATGCGGTTGACCAGGGTCGACTTGCCGACATTGGGCCGGCCGATGACGGCGATCTTGATGCCGGTGGTCTCGTCGATGCCCTGCACCCGGCGGAAGACGTCACCGCCCTCCTCCGCAGCAGCCCGGACCTCGTCCTCGGTGAGCTCTTCCTCGACCGGTGCCTCGTCCTTGGGAAAGACACCCAGGGCGGCTTCCAGCAGGTTGTTCACGCCACGACCGTGGGCCGCGGCGATGGGATAGGCGTCGCCGATGGCCAGCGGGCTGAACTCCGCCCGGGCGATGTCCGGATCGACGGTATCGACCTTGTTGGCCACCAGGAAGGTGCGCTTGTTTCGCTTGCGCAGGTGCTCGGCGATCATCTGGTCGGCCACGGTCAGGCCGTCGCGCGAGTCCACCAGGAACAGCACGGCATCGGATTCTTCGATGGCCTGCAGCGACTGCTCGGCCATCTTCAGGTCGATGCCTTCCTCGTCACCGGAGATACCGCCGGTATCCACCACGATATAGGTCCGTCCCTGCCACTTGGCCTCGCCGTACTTACGATCGCGGGTCAGGCCGGCGAAGTCGGCGACGATGGCGTCGCGCGTCTTGGTCAGACGGTTGAAAAGCGTGGATTTGCCGACGTTCGGCCGCCCCACCAGGGCAATTACGGGAACCATGCGGCTCTCCCAGAGCAGAAAACACGATGGCCGCTACCGAGCTTCACGGTAGCGGCCATCGGTTGAGGATAAAAGTTCTAGCGCAGGCGATAGGCGGCGAGTGTACCGCCATTGCCGTAAACGTAGAGCATGTCGCCGACGACCAGCGGTCTTACCCGGATACCGTCGCCATCGACCTTGGTCCGACCGACGAAACGGCCATCGACCTGACTCAGCAGGTGGATGTAGCCGGCGTAGTCGCCCACCACCACGTTGCTCGACCAGACCACCGGACCGGAGAGCTGGCGGCGGGCCAGATCGGCGTTGCTCCACAGCGTGGAGGTGGAGGATTCCTCGACCGCCTCGACGGTACCGTTGTCCAGGCTCAGGTAGACGTTGCCGAAGCCTTCGGTCACGCCGTCGTAGCTGGACGCATCGCGCTGCCAGAGGATCTGGCCGTTGGCCGGATTGAGTGCCGCCACCCGACCGTTGTAGCTGACCACATAGAGGGTATCGCCCGACAGCGACAGACCACCGTCGACGTCGACGATGCGCTCCAGCTCGGAGCGGCCCTTGGGCACGGCGATCTGTTGCTCCCACAGCGGCAGGCCGCGCTGCACGTCCACGGCGACGACCTTGCCATTGGCGAAACCGGCCATGGCCACCTGGTCGGTGACCAGCGGAGCACCGGTGCCGCGCAGGCTCAACACGGGCAGGCTGTCTTCGTAGACCCAGCGACGCGAACCGCTGCCCGCTTCGAAGGCATACAGCTTGGCATCCTGGGACTGCACCACCACCACGTCGTTATGAACGACCGGCGCCGACAGCACCTCGCTGGACACCTGGGCGCGCCACTTCTCGCTACCGTCGCTGGCATCCAGGGCGATCACCTGCCCACGCAGGGTACCGACCACCACCAGCCCTGCGCCGACCCCGACACCACCGGAAACCGGCAGGTCCAGGTCCTTCTTCCAGAGTACCGCGCCGGTCTCGCGATTCATCGCCATGACCCGGCCATCGGCATCGGCGGCGAAGATCGTCTGACCCTCTACCGCCGGTACCAGGCGGTTGTATTCCTTGCCCTGGCCGTCGCCGATGGAGCGACTCCAGACTTCATCCAGCCGGACTTCCGCCTTGATGTCCTTCAGCTCGGCCGGGGGCAGCTCTTTCTTGCCGGTGCTGCTGCAACCGACGACCGCAAGGGCGAGGCCCAGTACCGCGATAGGCTTCCAGCGCAACATCAGGCGTCTCCTTTGGCGAGATCATCGAGTTTCATCTGCAGCACGCCTTCGGCTGCATCGTTGGGCAGCGCGGCACGCGCCTTCTCATAGGCCAGCCGCGCCTCGGCCGGCTTCTTCAGCGCGACCAGCAGGTCACCACGCAATTCCTCACGATTGGCGACATAGGCCTTGGGCGCCTGGCCGTCGAGTAGCTTCAAGCCCTCTTCGACCTTGCCCTGGGCCGCCAGCACCCGGGCCAGACGCTCACGCGCCAGCTCGCCGAGCTCTTCGTCATAAGGCTTGGCCAGCACCGTCTTCAATTCGTTGGCCGCATCGTCCAGGCGATTGCTGTCCGCCGCCACCTTGGCGACGAAGAGGCTACCGTACTGCGCATAGGCGGTACCGGAATAATCCTGCTTGAGCTTGCCGAAGGTGTCGGTGACGCGGGCCGTGTCCACCTTGCCGCCGGGGGCGAGAGCCGCTTCCACCAGTTGCTGATAGAGCACCGAGGCGCCTTGCGCCTGGTTGTTCTGGTAACGCTGCCAGCCCTGCCAGCCGAGTACCGCTACCAGGGCGATGACACCACCGGCTACCAGCGGCTTGCCATTACGCTGCCACCAGGCCTTGGCGACCACCAGATTGTCGTCGTCGATGGAACTCAAATCCGTTCTCCTCAATTCCCGCGACCGGCAGCGGCCGGGGGCAAAATCTCGTCCAGACGTGCGGCCAGCGCCGCGAAATCGACCTTTTCCTGGGGCGCATCGCCACGCAGCGGCTTGAGCGCCACCTGTTGCGCGGCCAGTTCGTCCTCGCCCAGGATCATGGCCCAGAGCGCACCGCTCTTGTCGGCCTTCTTGAACTGGCTCTTGAAGCTGCCGCCGCCGGCATTGACCAGCAGGCGCAGGTCGGGGCGCGCGTCACGCAGCTTTTCCGCCAGGCTCAGGCCGGCCAGCTCGGCCGCCTCGCCAAAGGCGCAGAGGTAGAGATCGGCCGGGCGCATGAGATCGCTCGGCAGGCGCTCCAGGGTTTCCAGCAGCAATACCAGGCGCTCGACGCCCATGGCGAAACCGACACCAGGGGTGGGCTTGCCGCCGAATTGGGTGATCAGGCCGTCGTAGCGGCCACCGGCGCACACGGTGCCCTGGGCGCCAAGCTTGTCGGTGACCCACTCGAACACGGTGCGGCCATAGTAATCCAGGCCACGCACCAGCTTGGGATTGATCTCGTAGCGGATCCCGGCGGCATCCAGGCGCGCCTTGAGGCCGTCGAAATGGGCCCGGGACTCGTCGTCCAGATAGTCGGCCAGGGTCGGAGCCCCGACCAGCAGCGCCTGGGTCTGGGCGTTCTTGCTGTCGAGGATGCGCAGCGGATTGGTGGTCAGGCGGCGCTGGCTGTCTTCGTCGAGCTGCGTGAAGCGCTCCTGCAGATAGGCCACCAGGGCCTCGCGATAACGCCCGCGATCGGCACTGGAGCCCAGGCTGTTGAGCTGCAGGGTGACGGCGTCGGTCAGGCCCAGACGCTGCCAGAGGCGTGCGGTGAGCACGATCAGCTCGGCATCGATGTCCGGCCCGGGCAGGTTGAACACCTCCACGCCGATCTGATGGAACTGCCGATAACGACCCTTCTGCGGCTTCTCGTAGCGGAACATCGGGCCGGCGTACCAGAGCTTCTGCACCTGGCCACCGCCGGTCATGCCGTGTTCGAGTACGGCCCGCACGCAACCCGCGGTGCCTTCGGGTCTCAGGGTCAGGGATTCCTCGTTACGGTCGAGGAAGGTGTACATCTCCTTGTCCACCACGTCGGTGCCCTCGCCGATACCACGGGCGAAGAGTTCGGTGAACTCCATGATGGGCAGGCGGATCTCGTGGTAGCCATAGCCGTCGAGCAACGTCGCGAAGGTACGTTCCAGGTAGCGCCAGGCCGGAGTCTGCTCCGGCAGGATATCGTTCATGCCACGGATGGCTTGCAGGGACTTGCTCACGAAAGGGCCTTATTCCTTGATCTTTCAGCTGCGCGCGATGAGCGCGGCATCCGCTTCGGCCTTTTCGGCCGCCTTGCGGCGAATGAGCCCTTCAAGCTCGTCCACCAGATTGTCGTTGTTCAGCTTGGAGGCCGGCTTGCCGTCGATGTACACCAGGTTGTTCGGCGTACCCCCGGTCAGGCCCACGTGGGCTTCCTTGGCTTCGCCGGGACCATTGACCACGCAGCCGATCACCGCGACGTCCAGGGGGACCAGCAGGTCTTCCAGGCGCCCTTCCAGCTCGTTCATGGTCTTGACCACATCGAAGTTCTGCCGCGAACAGCTCGGGCAGGCGATGAAGTTGATGCCACGGGATCTCAGGCGCAGGGACTTGAGGATATCGAAACCGACCTTGATCTCCTCGACCGGATCGGCCGCCAGCGAGATACGGATGGTATCGCCGATGCCCTCGGCCAACAGCATGCCCAGACCGACCGCGGACTTCACCGTACCCGAGCGCAGACCGCCGGCTTCGGTGATACCCAGGTGCAGCGGCTGCTCGATACGGGTCGCCAGCTGGCGGTAGGCCGCCACGGCCATGAAGACGTCGCTGGCCTTCACGCTGACCTTGAAGTCCGGATAGTCCAGCTTCTCCAGGTGATCGACGTGGCGCATGGCCGATTCCACCAGGGCTTCCGGGGTGGGCTCGCCGTACTTCTTCTGCAAGTCCTTTTCCAGGGAGCCGGCGTTGACGCCGATGCGGATCGGGATGCCACGCTCGCGGGCGGCGTCGACCACCGCCTTCACGCGGTCTTCACGCCCGATGTTGCCGGGGTTGATGCGCAGGCAATCCACGCCCAGTTCGGCGACGCGCAGGGCGATCTTGTAGTCGAAGTGGATGTCGGCCACCAGCGGCAGGCTGACCCGCTGCTTGATGCGACCGAAGGCCTCGGCGGCATCCATGTCGGGCACGGAGACGCGCACGATGTCGGCACCGGCGTCCTGCAGACGCTGGATCTGCGCCACGGTGGCATCGACATCGCAGGTTTCGGTATTGGTCATGCTCTGCACGGCGATGGGGGCATCGCCGCCGACCGGCACCGAGCCAACCCAGATCTTGCGGGATAGCCGACGTTTGATGGGCGATTCGCTATGCATGCTGGTTTCCCATGGGGTCGCCGGACGTCATTGTCCGGCCTGACCGAGTTTGATACGGGCGGTTTCGCCCTTGGTGAACGGCGCGAGATCGACGATCTGGCCGTTGTAGGTGATCTGCGCCCCGCGGGCGTAGCCGAGCCGGATATTGACCGGCGCCTTGATCGAGGCGTAGTCGAGGCTCTCGCCGCCCTTCTTCAGGCCGCTGAACAGGATCTTGCCGGTACCGTCGCTGACCTGCACCCAGCAGTTGGCGGAGAAACGGATAGCCAGGCTGTCGGCACCGGTAGCGGCTGGCGCCGCCGGCGCGCTCGGCGTAATGGTAGGTGCCGCCGTAGTGGCGGTAGCAGGTGCGGCAGTGCTCGGCGTACCCGGGACGGATGCGGCGGCGGGCGGCGCTGGCGTAGCGGCCGGCGCGGGCATGTTGGCCACGGTGTTGGCGTCGGGCACGGGCGTTCCCACCGGTGACGGCAGGCTGGCCGCCGGGCTCTGGGCCCCGGCTGGAGGCTGCTGCTCTTCGGGTTCGTCGATGGGGTGGATTTCGGTCTTGCCGTCGGCCCCCTCCACCTCGACGTGCTCCATGCTCACGGCGCTGCCGACGGAGGCCTGGCGGCTGCGCTCCTGCCACCAGAACAGGCCCATGGCGATGATCAGTACCACCAGGATGAAACTGACGAATCTCAGGATGTTGCGCGACAGCCGTACCGGCTCGTCGAGCCGCCCCAGGCTGTGCACGGTACTGCCCTTGGCATCGGTACCGGTGTAGCTATCGAAGGCGCGCACCAGCTCCACCTGGTCCAGGCCGAGCAGCTTGCCATAGGCCTTGATGTAACCCCGGGTGAAGGTATGCCCCGGCATCTGCTGATAGTTGCCCGCTTCGAGCTGATCGATGATGCGCGCGCTGAGATTGAGACTCTGGGCAACCTGGGCCTGGCTCCAGCCAAGCTCAAGACGCTTCTGCCGCAAGATCTCACCGGGATTGCCCCGTCCGGCGTGTACCGCTTCGGATTGCACTGCGGTCATTTCTGCTCCGACTGAAGTTGACGATATTCAGGTGAGTTCGGGTACAGGCGCTTCAGCTGCAAGGCATAGCTCGCCGCGGTGTTGCGATCATTGAACACCTCGGCGAGACGGATCCCGAGCAACAGGCTCCGGGCATCCTGGGGACTGAGCTGGCTGAAGGCCTGGTAATAGCTACGAGACGGCACGTAATCGCGCGACTGGTAGGCCAGTTGAGCCAATTCGAACAATGCCCTGGGCTGGTTACGATCCAGCCGCAGGGATTTTTCCAGATTTTCCTTGCCCAAGTCGACCTGATTGAGTCGCAGGGCGGTCAGGCCAAGATTCTCGAACACCCGGGCGCGCTCGGGATAGAGGGTATCTTCGGCGGCCTGGGTGAAGCGTTCGTAGGCATCCTTGTAGCGCCCCTGCTCATAGAGGAAGCTGCCGTAATTGTTGAGGATACGGGCATCCTTGGGGCGCTCGCGCAGGGCCAGGCGATATTCCTGGTCCGCCAGCTGCGCCTCCCCTTGAGCCTGGAACACCAGCGCCAGGGCGGCATGGGCATCGGCGCTGGAGGAATCCAGCTCCAGGGCCTTTTTCAGCGGCACCTTGGCCTGTTCGGTATTGCCCTGCTGGACATAGCCGAGGCCGAGCTGGATGTAGGCATCACGCGCCTGCATCCGTCCCTCGCGGGTATCCATGGGGTTGCGATCACCCTCGGTCACGCAGCCGGCCAGGCCGCTGACCACCAGGGCGAGCGCGACAGCCGCAAAGCGCGTGATCGCCATGGTCGCGCCCTCAGCCCTGGAGCGGCGTTACGGTTTCGGCACCGTCGAGCTGGCGAACGGCGATGTAACGCTGGCTGCGGCGAGTGCGGTCCATGACCTGGCCGACCAACTGGCCGCAGGCAGCGTCGATGTCGTCGCCACGGGTGGTACGCACGGTGACGTTGAAACCGGCCTGCTGCAGCAGCTCCTGGAAGCGGCGCGTGGCGTTCTTGCTCGGCCGCTCGTAGCCGGAGTGCGGGAAGGGATTGAAGGGAATCAGGTTGATCTTGCAGGGCACGTTGCGCAGCAACTCGATCATCTGATGGGCATGCTCGGGCAGGTCGTTGACGTCCTTGAGCAGGGTGTACTCGATGGTCAGGACGCGCTTCTCGCCCAGTTGCCCGATGTATCTCTGGCAGGCGTCGAGCAGCATGGCCAGCGGATACTTGCGGTTGATCGGCACCAGCTCGTTGCGCAGCTCGTCGTTGGGCGCGTGCAGCGACAACGCCAGGGAGACGTCGACGTGCTTGGCCAGCTCTTCGATCATCGGCACCACGCCCGAGGTGGACAGGGTGACCTTGCGCTTGGAAATGCCATAGCCCAGGTCGTCCATCATGATGCGCATGGCGGAGACGACGTTGTCGAAGTTCAGCAGCGGCTCGCCCATGCCCATCATCACCACGTTGGTGATGGCGCGGTCGATCTTGGCCGGCACGGTGCCAAAGGACTTGTTGGCGATCCACACCTGGCCGATCACCTCGGCGGCGGTGAGGTTGCTGTTGAAGCCCTGCTTGCCGGTGGAGCAGAAGCTGCAATCCAGGGCGCAACCGGCCTGGGACGACACGCACAGGGTGCCGCGGCCGTTCTGCGGGATGTAGACGGTCTCGACGCAGCTGCCGGAGGCGACGCGGATCACCCACTTGCGGGTGCCGTCACGGGAGATGTCTTCGCTGACGATCTCGGGTCCGCGGATTTCCGCGGTGGCCTTGAGCTTTTCCTTGAGCGCCTTGCCCAGGTTGCTCATGGCGTCGAAATCGTCGATGCCGAAGTGATGGATCCACTTCATGACCTGGCCGGCGCGAAAGCGCTTCTCCCCGATGGACTCGAAGAACGACTCGAGTTGCGGCTGGGTCAGGCCCAGCAGATTGACCTTATCGGTGGCTGTGGTCATGGGATCACCTCGACGAAATCTGTTTGAAGCCCGCGCAGGGCGCGGGCGATGCCAGGAAGGCGGGCTGGCCGCTTCCCTGGCCGGCGCTCATCCTTAGCGGATGCGCTCGCAGACTTCGGTAGCTGCGAAGAAGTAGGAGATCTCGCGAGCGGCGGACGCTTCGGAGTCCGAGCCATGGACGGCGTTTTCGTCGATGGACACGGCGAAATCGGCGCGGATGGTACCGGCGTCGGCTTTCTTGGGATCGGTGGCGCCCATCAGCTCACGGTTCTTGGCGATGGCGTTCTCGCCTTCCAGCACCTGGACGACGACCGGACCGGAGGTCATGAAGGAGACCAGGTCCTTGAAGAAGGGGCGCTCTTTGTGTTCGGCGTAGAAGCCACCGGCTTCGCGCTCGGACAGCTGGACCATCTTGGCAGCGACGACGCGCAGGCCAGCTTTCTCGAAGCGGGTGACGATCTCACCGACGACATTCTTGGATACGGCATCGGGCTTGATGATCGACAGGGTACGTTGAACGGACATGTGAACTCCAAAGGTGGGTATAGAGCAAAAACGAAACCCGCGGATTATACGCGGGTCCCGGTGAAAAGCGTAGCGCGGTACGGGCGAGGCGTCAGGCGGACTCTTCGATCCAGGCAGCCTGGATGGCCTCGAGCACCTTCTCGCCACCACGCTGGGGATCGTCGTCGAAGTCGGGTAGCTCGACGACCCAGTTGCGCAGCTTGACGAAGTTCACGTAGCGCGGATCCACGTCGGGATGGGCATCGTTGAGTTCGATGGCGATATCCAGCACATCGGTCCATTTCAGTGCCATGACAGCTGTCCTCAGTGACCTTCGGAAACCTGGTTGATGGTATAGCGCGGAATTTCCACCACCAGGTCTTCGCTGCCGACGACCGCCTGGCAGGACAGGCGCGAACGCATTTCCAGGCCCCAGGCCTTGTCCAGCATGTCGTCCTCGAGCTCGTCGGAAGGTTCGAGGGAATCGAAGCCTTCCTGGATGACTACGTGGCAGGTGGTGCAGGCACAGGACATCTCGCAGGCGTGCTCGATGTCGATGCCGTTGCGCAGGGCGGCGGCGATGATGGTTTCGCCTTCGCTGGCTTCGAAGACCGCGCCCTCGGGGCAGTGCTCGGCGTGGGGCAGCAGGGTGATCTGCGGCATGATGGAACTACTCCTCGATATCGTTGAGACGGCGACCCGCCAGGGCCGCCTTGACCGAGGCGTTCATCCGCCGGGCGGCGAAGGCATCGGTCACCTGAGAAAGACGCTTGGTCTGCTCTTCGAGCGCCTGGACGTCGGTGGCTTCCAGCAGCTCGGCCAAGCGACCGATTTCCAGCTCGATCACCTGGCGCTCGTCGGCGTCCAGCAGGCGGTCGCCATCGGCGGCGACGGCAGCGGTGACCGCTTCGATCAACCGGCGGGCCTCGACCTGCTGCTCGCGCAGGGCGCGGGCCTGCATGTCGTCGCCGGCGTGGCGGAAAGAATCCTGCAGCATGTTGGCGATCTCGCCGTCGGTCAGGCCATAGGAGGGCTTGACCTGGACACTGGCTTCCACGCCGCTGGACAGCTCGCGGGCGCTGACGCCGAGCAGGCCGTCGGCATCGACCTGGAAGGTGACGCGGATCTTGGCCGCCCCGGCGACCATGGGCGGAAAACCGCGCAGCTCGAAGCGGGCCAGGGAGCGAGCGTCCTTGACCAGTTCGCGCTCGCCCTGCAGCACGTGCACCAGCATGGCGGTCTGGCCGTCGCGATAGGTGGTGAAGTCCTGGGCGCGGGCCACCGGAATGGTGGTGTTGCGCGGGATGATCTTCTCCATCAACCCGCCCATGGTCTCGAGACCCAGGGACAGCGGGATGACGTCCAGCAGCAGCAACTCTTCGCCACCGCGATTGCCGGCCAAGGAGTCGGCCTGCAGGGCGGCGCCGATGGCGACCACGCGATCCGGGTCGATGTCGGTGAGCGGCGTGCAGTCGAATAATTCGCCCACGGCTTCGCGGACATAGGGGACGCGGGTGGAACCGCCGACCATGACCACGGCGGCGATGTCCGCCGGCTCCACCTCGGCGTCGCGCAGGGCGCGGCGGCAGGCCTTGAGGCTGCGCGCGACCAGCGGGGCGATGAGTTCCTGGAAGGCGCTGCGTTCGAGCATGCCCGACCAGTCGCCATGGCTGACCTCGACGCGCTCGGCGGCAGAGAGGGCCTCCTTGGCGGCACAGGCACTTTGCAGCAGACGCCGCTGAGTGCCAGGATCCAGGTCACTGGACAACCCGGCCTGCTGGACGATCCAGCCGGCGATGGCATGGTCGAAGTCGTCACCGCCCAAGGCGCTGTCGCCCCCGGTGGCCATGACTTCGAAGACGCCACGGGTCAGGCGCAGGATGGAAATGTCGAAGGTACCGCCGCCCAGGTCGTAGATGGCGACCACGCCCTCCTCGCCCCGGTCCAGGCCGTAGGCCACGGCCGCGGCGGTGGGCTCGTTGAGCAGGCGCAGCACGTTCAGCCCGGCGAAGCGCGCGGCATCCTTGGTGGCCTGGCGCTGGGCATCGTCGAAATAGGCCGGCACGGTGATGACGGCGCCGACCAGTTCACCGCCGAGGGTCGCCTCGGCGCGCTCGCGCAAGACGCGCAGGATGTCGGCAGACACCTCTACCGGGCTCTTGCGCCCGGCAGCGGTATCGATGAAAGGCATTTCCGACTCACCGGCGACGAAGCGATAGGGCAACTGCTCGCCCAGCTGCTTGACGTCGGCGATGCCACGCCCCATGAGGCGCTTGACGGAGAGGATGGTATTGAAGGGATCCTGGGCGGCGGCGGCCTTGGCGTTCGCACCCACTTCCACGCCGTCGGCGGCATAGCGCACGGCGGAAGGCAGGATCACCTCGCCCTGCAGGTCCGGCAGGGTCTCGGCCACGCCACTGCGCACGGCGGCCACGAGGGAATTGGTGGTGCCCAGGTCAATACCTACCGCCAGCTTGCGCTGATGCGGCTTAGGCGCCATCCCGGGTTCGGCTATCTGCAATAGAGCCATTGGCTAGTCGGCTTATGGTTGTCGGTGCCTGAGCGACACCTGTGATTAATCGTCCAGACGCTCTTCGAGCTGGCGGATCTCGCTGGCCAGCTTGTCGAGAAACTGCATGCGACGGACCAGGCGTTCGGCGTGCTCGCGCTGGGCGGGATCCTTCCAGATCGCCGCGAAGGCCTGCTCGATGTCGCGCTGCGCATCCTTGAGCCGCTGGCGGAAGGCGGGAATGCCCGCGCTGTCGCCGGCGTCTTGCAGGTCTTCCAACTCCTCACGCCACTGCAATTGCTGCATGAGGAAGTCGGTGTCCTGGATGGTCGCCTCGAGCGGCATCTCGTGCCCTTCGAGCTCCAACAGGTAGCGTGCCCGGCGCGAGGGCGCCCGCAGCACGTGGTAGGCCTCGTTGAGTTCGGCCGACCGCTCCAGCGCCTGGCGTCTTTCGCGCTCGGGCGCATCGGCGAAGCGATCCGGATGGACCGTACGGGCCAGATCGCGGTAGCGCGACGCCAGGCCCGCCTGGTCGATCTCGAAGGCAGGCACGAGCTCGAACAGGGCGAAGTGACAGGGCTTACCCATGCAAGGCCTCAGATGTTGAAGCTTTCGCCGCAGCCGCACTCGCCACGCACGTTGGGATTGTTGAACTTGAAGCCCTCGTTGAGGCCTTCACGCACGAAATCCAGCTCGGTGCCGTCCAGGTAAACCAGGCTCTTGGGGTCGATGATGACCTTGACGCCATGGCTTTCGAACACCTGATCCTCGGCCGCGAGTTCGTCAACGAATTCGAGTACGTAGGCCAGTCCCGAGCAACCCGTGGTACGAACGCCCAGGCGGATACCGGCACCCTTGCCGCGCCCGTCGATGGAGCGCTGCACGTGACGGGCGGCGGACTCGGTCATGCTGATCGCCATGGTTCCTCCTTAGAGCAGGCCTTTCTTCTGCTTGTAGTCGTTCACCGCCGCCTTGATGGCGTCTTCGGCGAGGACCGAGCAGTGGATCTTCACCGGCGGCAGGGCCAGTTCTTCGGCGATCATGCTGTTCTTGATCGACGCCGCTTCCTCGATGCTCTTGCCCTTCATCCACTCGGTGGCCAGGGAGCTGGAAGCGATGGCGGAACCGCAGCCGTAGGTCTTGAACTTGGCGTCTTCGATGATGCCCTGCTCGTTGACCTTGATCTGCAGACGCATGACGTCGCCGCAGGCCGGGGCGCCGACCATGCCGGTGCCGACATCCGGATCGGCCGCGTCGAACTTGCCGACGTTGCGCGGGTTTTCGTAGTGGTCGATGACCTTTTCACTGTATGCCATGGTTCAATCCTCGCTCATCAGGGGGTGGTCAGTGGGCTTGCCACTCGACCTGACTCAGGTCTACGCCTTCTTTAAACATATCCCACAGCGGAGACAGCTCGCGTAGCTTGGTTACGGCCTCGGCGACCTTGCTCGCGGCATAGTCGACATCTTCTTCGGTGGTGAAGCGACCGAAGGTGAAGCGGATGGAGCTGTGCGCCAGTTCGTCGTTGCGGCCCAGGGCGCGCAGGACGTAGGACGGCTCCAGGGAGGCCGAGGTACAGGCCGAACCGGAGGAAACCGCCAGGTCCTTGAGTGCCATGATCAGCGACTCGCCTTCGACATAGTTGAAGCTCAGGTTCAGGTTGTGCGGTACGCGGTGCACCAGGCTGCCGTTCAGGTAGACCTCTTCCAGGCCTTCGAACTGGCGGTAGAAACGGTCGCTCAGTGCCTTGATGCGAGCATTTTCCTGGGCCATCTCTTCCTTGGCGATGCGGAAGGCTTCGCCCATGCCGACGATCTGGTGGGTCGCCAGGGTGCCGGACCTCATGCCGCGCTCATGGCCACCGCCATGGGTCTGGGCTTCGATACGCACGCGCGGCTTGCGGCGGACGTAAAGGGCGCCGATGCCCTTGGGACCGTAGGTCTTGTGCGCCGAAAAGGACATCATGTCGACCTTGAGCTTTTCCAGGTCGATCTCGACCTTGCCGGTGGACTGGGCGGCGTCGACGTGGAAGAGCACGCCGCGGGAGCGGGTCAGCTCACCGATGGCGGCGATGTCGTTGATGGTGCCGATCTCGTTGTTGACGTGCATGACGGACACCAGGATGGTGTCTTCACGCAGGGCCGCCTCGACCATCTCGGGAGTGATCAGGCCGTCTTCGCCCGGCTCGAGGTAGGTCACCTCGAAGCCTTCGCGCTCGAGCTGACGGGTGGTATCCAACACCGCCTTGTGCTCGATCTTGGAGGTGATGAGGTGCTTGCCCTTGTTCTGGTAGAAGTGCGCGGCACCCTTGATGGCCAGGTTGTCGGACTCGGTGGCACCGGAGGTCCAGACGATCTCGCGCGGATCGGCATTGACCAGCTCGGCGACCTGGCGACGGGCGTTTTCCACGGCTTCCTCGGCCTTCCAGCCGAACAGGTGGGAGCGCGATGCGGGGTTGCCAAAGTTGCCGTCCACCAGCAGGCACTCGCTCATCTTCTGAGCGACGCGCGGATCGACGGGCGTGGTGGCGGAATAGTCTAGGTAGATCGGCAATTTCATCGGTTACTCCTAATCAGACGGGCGTCTCTGCTCAGTCGATGGTGGACGCTTCGATTTTTTCGACCGCAAGGGGCGATTGCTTGCTGGCACAAACCTTGTTGTCCTGACGCTTGGCAACCTGCTGGATCTCGTTGCGGGCGACCAGATCGGCCAGGGTGATGCCGCTCAGGAAGGTGTGGATCTGATCGCTCAGATCGCACCAGAGGTGGTGGGTCAGGCAGGTATCGCCCTGGTGACAGCCGCCGCTGCCCTGGCAGCGGGTGGCGTCCACGGATTCGTTGACGGCGTCGATCACCTGGGCCACATGGATACCGCCCATGTCACGCGCCAGCTGATAGCCGCCGCCCGGGCCGCGCACGCTGTTGACCAGCGAGCCGCGGCGCAGCCGGGCGAACAGCTGTTCCAGATAGGACAGCGAGATGCCCTGCCGCTCGGAAATGTCGGCCAGCGACACCGGGCCCCGCTGGGCATGCAGCGCCAGGTCGAGCATGGCGGTTACGGCATAGCGGCCTTTGGTGGTCAGTCTCATGACGAACTCGAGCGGGTTGCAGCGGATGAGCTCGATTATCGGATTCCCGACAAAAAAGGTCAACTTTAAAACCGAGCAAATCACTCAGGCATTATCTATCGGGGGGATAGTCCGCGGATGGGATTCGCCACGAGCGGCCTTCTGGGTTTCGGTCAGGATGCCGCGCAGGATGTTCATCTCCAGCTTGCTGATGCCGGCGCGCCCATAGAGCCGGCGCAAGCGACTCATCAGGTGGCGCGGCTTGGCCGGATCGAGGAAGCCGATCTCCACCAGGGTCTCTTCCAGGTGCTGGTAGTAGAGCTCCAGTTCTTCCACCGTCACCGGCTGGGTGTTGAGCATGGCGGTGGCTTCGACCTTGTTCATCTTGGTCGGCTGGTTCTGTGCGGCGAGCCAGGCCATGCGCACCTCGTACACCAGCACCTGGACCGCCGCGGCGAGGTTGAGCGAACCGAAGGCCGGATCCGAGGGGATGTGCACGTGATAGTGGCAGCGCTGCAGCTCTTCGTTGGTGAGGCCGGCGTATTCGCGACCGAACACCAGGGCCACTTCGCCGCCCTGCTCCACCTGGGCCAGCGAGGTGGTGGCGCATTCGCGCGGATCGAGCAGCGGCCAGGGAATCCGCCGGTCGCGAGCGCTGGTGCCCAGCACCAGGCTGCAGCCGGTCAGGGCTTCTTCCAAGGTACCGACGACGATGGCGGCGTCGAGCACGTCATTGGCACCGGAGGCGCGGGCGTTGGCCTCGCCGCTGGGAAAGTCCTCGGGATCGACCAGATAGAGGCGCGACAGGCCCATGTTCTTCATGGCCCGGGCGGCACCGCCGATGTTGCCGGGGTGGCTGGTGTTGACCAGAACGACGCGGATGTTGTGCAGCACGTGACTATCCTCGAGCGGACGCGGGAAATCGGCGCCGTATACTACGCCCACCGGCGTCCGCTGACCACGAATACCCCTTCCAGTGCCGCGAAGTCTGCTATCATTGCCGGCTTTCCTTATACAACCCAGGTGATCTATCCATGCAGCCCATGCTGAACATCGCCCTGCGCGCGGCCCGCAGCGCCGGTGAACTGATTTTCCGTTCGATTGAGCGCCTGGACGTGATCACAGTCGACGAAAAAGGCGCCAACGACTTCGTCTCCGAAGTGGACCGTGCCGCCGAGCAGACCATTCTCGCCACCCTGCGCAAGGCCTACCCCACCCATGGTTTCTACGGTGAGGAATCCGGCTACCTGGCCGGTGAAGGCGAAGGCGCCGATTACGTCTGGATCGTCGACCCGCTGGATGGCACCACCAATTTCCTCCGTGGCGTCCCGCACTTCTCGGTGAGCATCGCCTGCAAGTACAAGGGCCGCCTGGAGCACGCCGTGGTTCTGGATCCGGTGCGCCAGGAAGAATTCACCGCCAGCCGTGGTCGTGGCGCCGCGGTGAACGGTCGCCGTATCCGCGTCACCAACCGCCGCAGCCTGGACGGCGCCCTGCTGGGCACTGGCTTCCCCTTCCGCGCCAACGACGTCGACCATCTGGACAACTACCTGGGCATGTTCCGCAGCCTGATCGGCCAGACCGCCGGCATCCGCCGCGCCGGTTCCGCCGCCCTGGACCTGGCCTACGTGGCCGCCGGCCGCTTCGACGGCTTCTGGGAAATGGGCCTGTCGGAGTGGGACATGGCCGCAGGCGCCCTGCTGGTACAGGAAGCCGGCGGCCTGGTGGGCGATTTCAACGGTGGCCATGACTTCCTCGAGAAGGGCCATATCGTCGCCGGCAACCCCAAGTGCTTCCGCGGCCTGCTGACCCAGATCCAACCGCACCTGCCGGCCTCGCTCAAGCGCTGAGTCCATCCCGGTAACGCAAAAGCCCCTGTCGGTGCTGCCGACAGGGGCTTTTTCATGCCTGCTGCAGAAGCCTCCGCAGCAGGTTCAGCAGGGTTACTTGACCACTTTCAGGCTCGGCCGCGCCGGCGCCGGCTTGGCTGCCTCGGGCTTGCTGCCGCCGGTATCCGGCCCCTGGCCATCCGGCGGGCTGGGCTCGCTGTCGAAGACCATGCCCTGGCCGTTCTCCCGGGCATAGATCGCCAGGATGGCGCCCACTGGAATGTAGAGGTTGTAGGCCACGCCGCCGAAGCGCCCGTTGAAGCTCACGGCTTCGTTGTCCATGTGCAGGTCACGCACGGCGCTGGGCGAGGCATTGAGCACGATCTGGCCATCGTTGGCATAGCCCGGCGGTACGCGCACCTCGGCGTAGTCGGCGTTGACCAGCAGATGGGGGGTACAGTCGTTGTCCACGATCCACTCGTAGAGTGCGCGGACCAGGTAGGGGCGACTGGAATTCATGGGGTTCTCCTCTAGCGCATCTCACGCTCGGTGACCGAAAGACTGGATCGGAAACTGTCGCGGGCGAACATACGATCCATGTAGTCCTGCAACGGCTTGGCCGCCCGGGGCAGTTCGATGCCCAGGCGCGGCAGTCGCCACAGGAGGGGAAGCAGGCAACAGTCCACCAGGGAAAAGTCGTCGCTCAGGAAGAAGGGCTTCTCCGCGAAGATCGGCGCGACGCCGGTCAGGCTTTCCCGCAGTTCCTTGCGCGCAACCGCCAGGTCGGCGCCCGGTGCCGCCTGCAGGATGCTGTCTGCCAGGGTGCACCAGTCGCGCCCGATGCGGTGCATCAGCAGCCGTGATTGGCCGCGACTGACCGGATAGGCCGGCAACAGCGGCGGATGCGGATAGCGCTCTTCCAGGTACTCCATGAGCACCTCGGTACCATAGAGCACCAGATCGCGATCCATCAGCGTCGGCACGGTGCCATAGGGATTGTGCTCGGCCAGTTGCCGCGGGCACTCGCCACGGCGCACGGCGACCAGGTCGCACTCGACGCTCTTTTCCGCCAGGATCAGACGGATTCTGTGGCTGTAGTGATCCTCTGGATCATGGAAACAGGTCAGGCGGGTTATGGCGCCCATGGGTCCCTCCCCCGGCGGGGGCGAAGCTGTAAAAGGGGATTATCTCGCACCTTGCCATCCGACACCTAGGCTTTGTCTGAAAACTGCCTGCGCATCGGTGATGCTGCGTTAAAAATCAGCTGGATCGCCAGTCCGATCGGAATGCTCATTTACAATTTGTAAACTCGCTCGCGAGCCCGGTCCGCTTCCTCGCTGATTTGATTCGCTGGCGCTCACCCTTCGGCTGTTACTCCCGTGGGTCGTTGCGCCTTGCCTCACCTTCGCTCGGCGACTTTTCAGACAAGCCTTCGCCTCATTGCTCATCGTCGGGCAATCGCCGCCAGAATTCGCGCTTGAGCCAGAAGGCCAGGCCGGCGAACAGCACCAGATAGCCCAGCACCCAAGGCGCGAGACGCCAGGCCAGGCTACGCTCGGGGGCGGCCGAATAGTTCAGATAGGCCACCAGATCGTCAACCGTGCGGGCGAATTGCTCGGCGGTCTGGATGCCGCTGCCCGGCTCCAGCCGCAGCACGCAGCGCCCCTGGCTGCAGTCGCGCAGTTGGCGCCCGCGCAGGGCAGCCAGGACGTCCGGCATGCGGGTACCGGGTGCCATGAGGTTATCCACGCCGAGGGGACGGCCAGGCGCCACATAGAAGTCCTGCAGGAAGGCACGCAGCCAGGCGTCGCCCCGCACCGCGGCGATGAGGGTGAGGTCGGGCGGCACGCTGCCGAAGGCGCGGCGGGCATCCTCGGCCTTGAGCAGGCTGAGCATGGGCGCGCTGGGGGTGCGTCCGGGCGCCCAGCGCGCGAGATCCAGGTGGAGATCCCGGGCGACGCGGTCGAAACGTTGGTACTCCTGGCCATGACAGGCCAGGCAGTAGCGGCCGAAGGTGATGGCGCCCGCCTGGGGATCGCCCCGCTCGGCCGCGACGGCCAGGCCGGCGCAGAGCAGCAGGAGGCTCGCCAGCCACCAGCGCCTCAAAACCGGGACTCCGGCAGCGTTCGCGGGCGACCGAGGCGGCTGTACCAGGGCATGCCCAGCAGGCTGGCGAAATACACGCCAGCGGCCAGCCGGGCCAGCAGCAGACGTTCATCGGTAAGGGCCACCACACCCAGTACCCCCAGGGCGGCAAAGGCCAGGCAACCAGCGTACAGCCCCAGCCGCGCCGGCCAGGCCTTGTGACGCACCGAGCGGACCGCGCTGCGATCCAGCCAGGGCAACACGAACAACAGGGCGATGGCCAGGGCCGCCAGGCCCAGCCCACCGGCCTTGCTCGGTACCGCGCGCAGCAAGGCATAGAAGGGCGCCAGGTACCAGGGCGGGGCGATGTGCGCGGGGGTGACCAGCGGATTGGCCACCTGCTGATTGGCCGGCTCCAGCACCAGACCGCCCAGGGACGGTGCCAGCAGCACCACACCGACAAAGACCAGCAGGAAGACGGCCAGGCCGCAGAGATCCTTGACGGTCAGGTAGGGATGGAAAGGCACCCCGGCCGCGCCACTCAGATCACAATCATCGCCCTCGGGATTGTTCGAGCCGGTCTGGCGCAGGGCAATGACATGCAGGGTCACCAGCATGAGCAGCAACAGGGGCAGCCCGACCACATGCAGGGCCTGGAAGCGGCGCAGGCTGGCATCGGACAGCACCACCCCGCCGCGCAGCAGGTCGGCCAGGGTCGGGCCGATCAGGGGCACGGCCTCGACGGCGCTGAGGGACACCTGGGCGCCCCAGTAGGACAGTTGTCCCCAGGGCAGCAGATAGCCGAAGAAGGCCTGGGCCAGCAGCAATACGTAGAGCAGCACGCCGAAGCTCCAGACCAGCTCGCGCGGGGCGCGGTAGGAGCCGTACAGCAGGCCCCGCAGCATATGCAGATAGAGGCAGACGAACAGCGCCGAAGCACCCACGGCGTGCAGATAGCGGATCAGCCAGCCGAAGGGCACCTCGCGCATGAACAACTGCACCGAGGCAAAGGCGCCCTCGACGGTCGGCTCGTAACCGAACAGCAGCCAGAGCCCGGTCAGTACCTGCAGCGCCAGGATAAAGAGCAGCAGGGAGCCGAACAGATAGAAGCCGTTGAGATTGCGGGGCACCCGGTAGTCGCTGATGTGCCGGCGCCAGAAGGCGCGCAGTGGCAGGCGGCGCTCCAGCCAGTCGCGCTCGCGGTCTTTCACGCCGCCCCCTCCCCGTCACTGCCGATTACCAGCAGGTTCTCGCCTTTGAAGTGATAGGGAGGCACGGCCAGATTCAGGGGTGCTGGCTGATCGCGATAGACGCGCCCGGCGAGATCGAAATGGGAGCCATGGCAGGGGCAGAGATAGCCTTTGTTCGTCGCGGCGGTGTCCAGCGAGGGAATACAGCCCAGGTGGGTGCAGATGGCGGTGACCACGAAGATGTCCGGCCGCCGCGATCTCAGCCGTGGATCGACATAGGGCGGCTGGCTGGATTCCTTGGAGTCTGGATCGGCGAGGCCGGCCTGGTCGGCCAGCAGGTGCGCCTGATCCGCCGCGCTGCGCCGCAGCACGCAGACCGGCTGTCCCCGCCACTGCACCGTGAGCTGTTCGTCTTCGCGCAAGGCGGAGAGATCGACCTGCACCGGTTCCGCCGCCACCTGCGCCGAGCGACTGGGCCGCAGGGCGCAGACGAAGGGCACGCTGCCCGCCACCAAGCCCAGGCCGCCAACGGCGGAGGTGGTGGCGATCAGCAGGCGGCGGCGCTGGGCATCGGGCGCATCGTCGGTCACGTCAGGGTTCCCGGCTCCATCTCCAGCATCACGCCGAAGCGCTCCCGCACCGAGGCGCGGATGCGTTCCGCCAGGGCCAGGACATCTCGGCTGCTGGCGCCGCCGAAGTTGACCAGCACCAGCGCCTGGTCGGCATGCACCCCGACGGCGCCTTCGCGATAACCGCGCCAACCGGCCTGGTCGATCAGCCAGCCGGCGGCCAGCTTGACCGAGCCATCGGCCTGAGGATAGGTCGGCAGCCCCGGATGGCCTTCCTTGAGTGCGGCAGCGGCGGCGGCGGTGACCACCGGATTCTTGAAAAAGCTGCCGGCATTGCCCAGTACCGCGGGATCGGGCAGCTTGCTGCGGCGGATGGCGCAGATCGCCGCGCTGACGGCCGCGGGTGTCGGTTGCGCGACGCCGGCCTCGGCCAGCGCCTGGCGCACCGGACCGTAGTCCAGCACCAGGTGCGGCTGGCGACTCAGATGAAAGCGCACCCGCAGCACGATCCAGCGCCCGGCTTCGGCCTTGAAGCGGCTCTCACGATAGGCGAAGGCGCAGTCCTCCGGCGCGAGGTCCTGGAGCTCGCCGCTGTGGCGGTCGAGCACCGTCACCCCGGCGCACCTGTCCTTCAGCTCGACGCCATAGGCGCCGATGTTCTGGATCGGCGAGGCGCCCACGGTGCCCGGGATCAGGCTGAGGTTTTCCAGCCCGTACCAGCCGTTGGCCAGGGTGGTCATGACGAAGGGATGCCAGGGTTCGCCGGCTTCGGCTTCCACCAGCAGGGCGTCGCCCTCTTCCGCCAGCAGGCGGATGCCGCGCGAGGTTAGCCGCAGCACCAGGCCCTCGACCCGTTCGGGCAGGACCAGGTTGCTGCCGCCACCCAGTACCCGTAGCGGCACGCTCAGCTCACGGGCCAACGCCAAGGCCTCCTGGACCTCGGCGTCGCTGGCGGCTTCCAGGTAACGATCGGCTTCGGCGACCAGGCCGAAGGTGTTGAGTCCTTGTAGCGGGACCCGCTGTTGCAGCTCAGCGACCATGACGGGCAGCCACCTCGGCGACCAGGCCGTCACAGGCGCTTTCGAGCAGGTCGAGCACCCGCTCGAAACCGGCCGCGCCGCCGTAATAGGGATCGGGCACCTCGTCCACCGCCAGGCCCTGACGGGCCAGGAACAGCTCCGGTGCCGCGCCCTCGGCAGGACGCAACTGCTCCAGCCAGCCGAGGTTTTCGTGATCCATGGCCAGGATCAGGTCGAAGCGCTGGAAGTCCTCGGCCGTGACCTGGCGTGCGCGCAGGCCACTGATGTCATAACCGCGTCCAGCGGCGGCCTGGATGGCACGGGAATCCGGCGCCTTGCCGCGGTGCCAGTCACCGGTGCCAGCCGAATCCAGCTCTACCGCCTCGGCCAAACCAGCGGCTTCGAGCTTGTGTCTCAGGATGCCTTCGGCGGTGGGCGAGCGGCAGATGTTGCCCATGCAGACGAACAGGATGCGCAGGGTCATCTAGGCTCCTAGCAGGCGCCGCACGCGCTCGAGGTCTTCGGCGGTGTCCACCCCAGCCTGGGGCGCTTCCAGGGCGTCGGCGACATGGATGCGCACACCGTGCCAGAGGGCGCGCAACTGCTCCAGGGCCTCGGTCTCTTCCAGGGCACAGGGGCCCCAGCCGACGAAATCGGCGAGAAAGCCCGCGCGATAGGCGTAGATGCCGATGTGGCGACGATAGGGAAAGCCCTGGGGCAGTTGCGAGCGGTCGCCGGCAAAGGCATTGCGCGCCCAGGGCAGCGGTGCCCGGCTGAAGGTCAGCGCCAGGCCGTTCACGTCGGTGGTCACCTTGACCACGTTGGGATTGAACAGGCTGTCGACCTCGTGGATGGGCTCGGCCAGGGTGGCCACGCCCGCCTCGGGGTGGGCGGCGAGATTGGTCGCCACCTGATCGATCACCGCCGGTGGAATCAGGGGTTCGTCGCCCTGCACATTGACCACCAGGGCGTCGTCGGCCAGGCCGAGCAGCTCGGCCACCTCGGCCAGGCGATCGGTACCCGACGCATGGTCGGCGCGGGTCAGCAACACCTGGGCGCCAAAGCCTTCGCAGGCGCGCAGGATGTCGTCGTGGTCGGTCGCCACCACTACCCGCTCGGCGCCACTGCGCCGGGCCTGCTCCCAGACGTGCTGGATCATCGGCTTGCCGGCGATGTCGAGCAGCGGCTTGTTGGGCAGCCGGGTACTGGCGAGTCGCGCCGGGATGACGACGGTGAAGGCGGTGCTCATTTATCCAGGCGCTCGTCCGTGGTGATGATGCGCGCCTCGCTTTCCAGCATCACCGGGATGCCATCGCGAATCGGAAAGGCCAGACCGGCGGCCTTGCTGATGAGCTCGGTCTTGTCGTCGCTCAGGATCAGCGGGCTCTTGGTCAGGGGGCAGGCGAGGATGTCCAGCAGCTTGAGGTCCATGGGCGAGGGTTCCGTCAGTGAGAATGTTCGGGCAGGAGGCGGTCGAGACGCCCATCCAGCCAGGCGACGAAGGCGGCCGAGGGCTGGGCGTCCACCGCCAGGTACCACCAGTCGGCGGCGGCGAAGGGCCGGCACTTGACCGCGTCCTTCTCGGTCATCACCAGCGGCAGGTCGGGCGTGAAGGCCAGGTCCGCGGCGCTGTAGGCGGCATGATCGGCGAAGGCATGGGGCAACGGCTGCCAGTGTAGTCCTTCGAGGGTGGCGAAGAAACGCCCGGGGTTGCCGATGCCGGCCAAGGCATGCAGGCGCTGCCCGGGCGGGAAGAAATCCAGGGGCTGGGCTTCGCCGCTGCGCAGGTTGATCAGGGCACTGGGGCTCAGGGTCAGGCCATAGCCACTGGGGGGGTCTTGGGTGGCGCCGTTATGGATCACGGCATCTACCTCAGCCAGGCGTTCCAGGGGTTCACGCAGGGGGCCCGCCGGCAGGCAGCGGCCATTGCCGAAGCCACGCGTCGCATCGACCATGACCAGTTCCAGATCCCGCGCCAGGCGGTAGTGCTGCAGGCCGTCGTCGCTGAGAACCACATCGATCTGTTCCTCGGCGAGCAGGCGCTCGACGGCGCGGCCGCGGTCGGGATCTATCACCAAAGGAACGCCGGTGCGCTGCACGATGAGCAGCGGCTCGTCCCCGGCGCTGGCCGCGCTGTCGCTGGCCCGCACCCGCCAGGGCAGGCTCGGCGGCTGAGCGCCATAGCCGCGGCTGACCACGCCGACGGTGAGGCCACGGGCGCGCAGATGGCCGATCAGCCAGAGGATCATGGGCGTCTTGCCGGTGCCGCCGACGGTGAGATTACCCACCACGATGACCGGGACCGGCGCGCGATGGATGCTGCCCTGCCCCGCCAGGAAGCGTTGGCGCTTGCGCCGGGCGACCCGGCGATAGAGGGCTTCCAGCGGCGCCAGCAGGCGCAGGGCGGGATGGCCCTGATACCAGGCGCGGACCAGGCGGTCGCCCAGGCTCACGGGCGTTTCGCCTGGGCCTCGAGGGTGGTGATGCGCAGCTGGCTGAAGCCCAGCTTGCCGGCGGCGTCCATGGCCATGACCACCGATTGGTGGGTGGCGCGGCCATCGGCGGTGATCACCAGCGGCAGGCTGTTGTCGCCACCGGATTCACGCTGCAGGGCAGTGGTCAGGCCGGTCAGGTCGTTGCGCGCCAGGGTCTGGCCGTTCAGCGCCATCTGGCCATCGGCGGTGATGCTGATTTCCAGGGTCTTGCCCTGGTTGGCCGCCGCGGCGGCGCTGTCGGCCTCGGGCAATTCGATCTTCAGTTGGCTGGGCCGGCTGAAGGTGGCGGTCACCACGAAGAACAGCAGCAGGACGAAGATGACGTCGATGAAGGACGCCAGGTTGATGTATACCTCTTCGCGAGCGGCGCCCCCGGCGCGACGACGGAATTTCACGCGGCGGCTCCTTCGCGGAATTCCACCTCGCGATCGCCGTGGATGATGTCCACCAGCTTGACCGCTTCCTGCTCCATGCTCACCACCAACTCGTCCACCCGGCGCAGCAGGTAGCGATGGAAGAACACCGCGGGAATCGCCACCAGCAGGCCAGTGGCGGTGGTGACCAGCGCCTTGGAGATGCCGCCGGCGAGGATGGGCGCATTGGCCATGCCGTCGTTCATGAAGGCGCTGAAGATGTCGATCATGCCGAACACCGTACCCAGCAGCCCCATCAGCGGTGCCAGGGCGGCGATGCTGCCCAGGGTATTGAGATAGCGCTCGAGGTCGTGCACCACCCGGCTACCGGCCTCCTCGATGGCCTCTTTCATGATGTCGCGGCCATGGCGGGAATTGGTCAGCCCTGCGGCGAGGATATCGCCCAGCGGCGAACCGGCGCGCAGCTCGCGCAGGCGTTCATTATTGAGCTGCTTGTCCTGGATCCAGCGCCAGACCTGGGCGAGCAGGTCGGACGGCGCGACCCGGCTGCGTCTGAGGGTCCACAGCCGCTCGGCGATGATGGCCGTGGCCAGGATGGAACTGAGGATGATCGGCAGCATCATCCAGCCGCCTGCTTTGACCATTTCGAACACGAGACCGTTACCCCCGCCGCAAAATGCCGCCACTCTAGCACGAACGCTTCAGGGTGTTGGCGGAGGTGTCCGCCACCAACGCGCTACCTCACGTTGACCGCGCGGTGCCTCCCACTTACCAAGGGTCCAGGTCAGCGCGCCGAGCTCGGCCGTATCGTAGGCCAGCACCCCGCGCTCGCGATAGCGCTCAACCACTAGCGGATGCGGATGCCCATAGCGATTGTGCTGGCCGCGGGAGATCAGCACGCCACGTGGCTGCACGGCGTCGATGAAGCAGGCGCTGGAGCCGCTGCGACTGCCATGGTGCGGAGCGCTGAGCCATTCCGCCGCGAGCGGCAAGCCGCTGGCCACCAATTCGGCTTCGCGGCGCTCGTCGATGTCGCCGGTCAGCAGCAGGCGCTCGCCCTGGGCTTCGACCCTGAGCACGCATGAGGAGGCATTGGAATCCGCGCTGGCGTGCCACCAGGTGGTGAAGCTGACCTCGTTCCAGCGCCAGTTGGCGCCATCCTCGCAGTCCCGTGCCCCTAAGCCCGGTTGCAGGCGATCTGCCTCGCCGCTGAGTACCTGACCCGGAGGCAACCCCTTGGCCACGGTCGGCGCACCGCCGGCATGGTCGGCATCGGCATGGCTGAGCAGCAAGACGTCAAGCGCCTGAACACCGGCGCCGCGCAGATTGGGCAAGACCACGCGGGCCCCGCTGTCGTAGCTGCCCTGGCGCGGACCGGCGTCGTAGAGCAGGGTGTGATCCCGGGTGCGTACCAGCACGGCCAGACCCTGCCCCACGTCCAGCACGGTGATCCGCGCCTGGCCCGGCGCGGGCAACGGGATCGGCGGAAACAGCGCCGGCAGCATGAGCAGCACCCCGCAACCACGCAGCGGCACACCCGCGGGTAACAGGGCGAGCAAGGCACCCAGGCCCGCCAGCCAGAGCGCCCACGTCGGCGCAATCGCCGGCTGCCAGGCTGTAGCGAGCTGCGCCAGCCACGCCAGTAGCCAGAGCAGGACATGCAGCAAGCCGCCAGCCAGCAGCAGCGCGGGCTCGCCCAGTGGCGACCACAGCAGGGACAGCAAGGTACCCACCAGCGCCAGCGGCACGATGGCCATATCCATCAGCGGTACGGCGATGGCGTTGGCCAGGGGACCACTGATACTCAGTGGCAGTCCCAGCGCCAGCAGCAGGGGCGCCAGGCCCACGGCCATGCACCACTGGGCGCGCCCCAGGGTGATCCACCAGGGCAGCCGCCCCAGACGCCCGGCGAAGCTCCACAGCAGCAACAGCACGGCGCCGAAGGACAGCCAGAAGCCGGGCAGCAGACTGACCAGCGGATTGGCCGCGAGGATCAATACCAAGGCCAGCAGCACGGCATCGCCCAGCCGGACCTGCTGGCGACCCAGTTGCCAGAGCAGCCCCAGGGTGACCATGACGCAGGCGCGCTGGACCGGCACCTCGAAGCCGGCCAGCAGGCCATAGCCCAGGGCGGTGGCGATAGTCAGGACGACTGCGGATAGTCGCCACGGCAGCCGATTCGGCCAGTGGCCGCGCCGTACCAGGGTGACCACCAAGGCATAGACACCCAGGGCGACCAGGCCGATGTGCTGCCCGGAAATCACCATCAGGTGCACGGTGCCGGTGTCCTGGAACAACTGCCACTGGGCGTCGGTGATGCCCGAGGCATCGCCCACCACCAGGGCCGCGAGCAGCCCGCCCTGCCCGACCGGATCGCGGGTGTGCAGGTATTGCCGAATGCCGTCGCGCCAGGTGGCAAAACCACTGGCGGCGCTGAGTCGCTGGCCGTCCTTGACGCTGCCGGTGGCGCCGATGCCCTGGGCCAGCAGCCAGGCTTCGCGATCCTGCCCCAGAGCATTGCTCAGGCCGGCCGGACTGCGCAACTCCACGGCCAGTCGCCAGCGCTCGCCAGCCAGGGGTCGCGGGCCGCCATACCAATTCAGGCGTAGCCGCGCCGGGAGTTTCAGCTCACGACGGCTGGTCGGCTGGCTGAGCACGAAGCCGACCGAATCGGCCCCCACCACCGGCAGGCCGCTCACCTGGCCTTCGATCCACAGCACCCGCTGTTCCAAAGCGGGATCGAGGCGATCTTGCAGGGCCCAGTGGCCATTGAGCACCGCCCAGGCCAGGCCAAGGCCAAAGGCACCCAGCACGAACAGGCGCGTCCAGATCAGCACGGCGGCGACCGCGCCGAGGGCGGCCAGTAAGGGCAGCGAAGGCAACGCCGGCAAGGCGCGTAGGACCAGCACACCCAGGGCGAATGCGAGCAGAGCGGCGCGCATCAGGACTCCATCCTTGGAGAACCATAAAGGTCTTGAATGCGCGGATTAGAGCAGTTCGGCAGCAGGAGAGCCAGGGCTACCGGCGTGAACGCCGCTGTAGCCCGGCAAGGGGATCAATCGTAGCGCAGGGCTTCGGCGGGCGAGGTCCGCGAGGCGCGCCAGGCGGGATAGAGGGTCGCCAGGAAGCTCATGCCCAGGGCCGCCACGGCGATGAGCACCACGTCTTCCAGCTCCAGCCGCGATGGCAGGTTGCTGATGAAGTACATGTCGCCGCCGAACAGCTTGTGGCCGACCAGGCGCTCCAGGGCGGCGATCCAGTCGCTGACGTTGAGCGCCGCGATGATGCCCAGGATGCCGCCGATCAGGGTGCCGACCAGGCCGATCACCGTCCCCTGCACCATGAACACCGCCATGATCTGCCCAGGGGTGGCGCCGAGGGTGCGCAGGATGGCGATGTCGGCCTTCTTGTCGGCCACCACCATGATCAGAGTGGCGATGATGTTGAAGGCGGCCACGGCGACGATCAGCAAGAGCAGCAAGCCGATCATGGTCTTCTCCATCTGCATGGCCTGGAACAGGCTGCCCTGGGTGATCGTCCAGTCGCGCGCCTGGTAGCCCGGGCCCAGCGCCTTGGCCACCTCACGGGAGATCTGCGGTGCCTGGAACAGATCGTCCAGCCCCAGCCGCACGCTTTCCACCTGGTTCGGCTGCCAGCCCTTGAGCACTGCGGCATCGGCCACGTCGATCAGGGCCAGGGAAGCGTCCAGGTCGGCGCCGACGCGGAAGATGCCCACCACGGTGAAACGTCTCAGTCGCGGGGTGATGCTGCCGGTGTCCGAGGTCACCTCGGGGATGATCAGGGTCACCTCGCTGCCCAGCTCCAGGTTGAAGCGACGGGCGGCGATCTCGCCGAGCACTATGCCGAAGCTACCAGGCTTAAGGGCTGCCAGGTTGCCCTGGACCATATGTTGACCGACGCTGGACACCCGCTCTTCCTGGGTCGGATCGATGCCGTCCACCAGCAGTGGCTGCATGCGCCCGCGCACCGAGAGCATGCCCTGCAACTGGGTGTAGGGTACCGCCGCCAACACATGGGGCTGTTGCTCGGCCTTGGCCGCCACGGGGTGCCAGTCGTCCAGCGGCTGAGCGGCGCTGATGAAGGCATGGGGCACCATGCCTAGGATGCGACTACGCATTTCCGCCTGGAAGCCGTTCATCACCGACAGCACCAGGATCATGGCCAGCACGCCCAGGGCCAGGCCGCACATGGAGACCAGCGAGAAGAAGGAGATGAACGACTTGCGCCGCTTGGCGCGGGTGTATCTCAGGCCGATGAAGAGGGAGAGCGGTCTGAACATAACGACCTCAGAACTGCCGGGCTGGGGTGGCGTCGACCAGATGGCCTTCGTCCAGGCGCAGCATCCGGTCCATCTGGCCGGCCAGGGTCTGGTCGTGGGTCACCACCAGGAAGGCCGTGCGCAGCGAAGTGGAGAGCTCCAGCATCAACTCCTTGATGCCATGGGCGGTGTGCTGGTCGAGGTTGCCGGTGGGCTCGTCGAGCAGCACCAGCTTGGGCTGGTTGACCAGGGCGCGGGCGATGGCCACGCGCTGGCGCTCACCACCGGACAGCTCAGCCGGCTTGTGCCCCAGGCGATGACCGAGGCCGACCCGCTCCAGCAGCTTGGCGGCCCGCTCGCGGGCCTCGCCGATGGAGGCCTTGCCGATCAGCAAGGGCATGCAGACGTTTTCCAGGGCGCTGAATTCGGGCAGCAGGTGGTGGAACTGATAGACGAAGCCCATGGCGCGGTTGCGCAAGAGGCCGCGGGCCTTCTCGTTCAGCGCCGAGAGCTCTTCGCCGTCGAGCCAGACACTGCCACTGCTGGGGGTATCGAGGCCGCCCAGCAGGTTCAACAGGGTGGTCTTGCCCGACCCCGAACTGCCGACGATGGAGACGCGCTCGCCCGGTTGCAGGGCCAGTTGCACGTTGCTCAGCACCTCGACGGTCTGGGGGCCTTCCTCGTAGCGCTTGCCCAGGTCCTGGCAACGCAAAACGGCTCGATCATTCATAACGCAGGGCCTCGGCGGGTTGGGTACGGGCGGCGCTCCAGGAGGGATAGAGCGTGGCCAGGAAGCTCAGGGCGAAGGAAGCGCCACAGACCAGCAGGACGTCGTGCAGCTGCAATTGCGCCGGCAGGTAGTCGATGAAGTACACCTCGGCATTGAGGAACTGGTGACCGGTCACCTGCTGCACCCAGGCCAGCACGGCGCTGACGTTGAGCGCGGCGATCACGCCCAGCACACAGCCGATGGCGGTGCCGATGACGCCGATGAAGGTCCCCTGGACCATGAACACCGCCATGATCTGCTTGGGCGTGGCGCCCAGGGTGCGCAGGATGGCGATGTCGGATTTCTTGTCGGTCACCACCATCACCAGGGTGGAGACGATGTTGAAGGCGGCCACGGCGACGATCAGCAGCAGCAGCAGGCCGATCATGGTCTTTTCCATGCCGATGGCCTGGTAGAGATTGCCGTGGGTGCGCGTCCAGTCGCGGGCGTACCAGTCGTTGCCGGGCAGTTGGCGGGCGATACTCCAGGACACGTCGGGCGCCTGGAATAGGTCGTGCAGCTTCAGGCGCACGCCCTGTACCGCGCCAGTCGGCCAACGTTGCAGCCGCGCGGCGTCCTCGATGTTGATGAGACCCACCGAACCGTCCAGTTCGCCGGCGCCGACGCTGAAGATGCCCACCACGGTGAATCTCTTCATGCGCGGGAACACCCCGGCGGGGGTCACGGCCACTTCGGGGGCGATATAGGTGACCTTGTCGCCCACCTTGACCCCGAGTTTCTCGGCCGCCAGCGAACCGATGATAATGCCGAACTCGCCCGGCTTGAGGTCGTCGAGCTGACCCTGGCGCATGAAGCCGCCGATGATCGAGACCTTGGGTTCCTCGGTTGGATCTATGGCGTTGAGCAGCACGGACTGCACCGCCTTGCCGCGGGCCAGCATGCCCTGTAACTGGGTAAAGGGCGCCACCGCGGCGACCTGGCTGTTCTGCAATGCCTTGTCGCGGACACTGCGCCAATCGAGCACCGGCTGGTAGGACTCGACGGTGGCGTGGGGAATCATGCCCAGGACGCGCTCGCGCATCTCGCGGTCGAATCCATTCATGACCGATAGCACCACGATCATGACGATGACGCCGAGGGCCAGGCCGATCATGGAGGTGAGCGAGATGAAGGAGACGAAATGATTGCGGCGCTTGGCGCGGACGTAACGCAGGCCAAGGTAGATCGGCAGGGGTCTGAACATAGGCTCGCTTGCACGGCGGAAAGACGTAGGCGCCCTGCGGGTTGGACGGCGACACCGTGCCGGCTCGCCGGCTACACTCGGGGCCATCACCCACGGAGCGGCCCACATGACCACCCCAGACGCGCGTGAACGGCGGGAATACTATCGCATCACCGACCGCATCGCACTGCAAATCAGCCCTGCCGACGGCGTCCCCGGCGAGACCGCCCCCCTGTTCGCACTCTTGAGCGAATTGCACCAGCTGGAATTCGAATCCCGTCACCTGCTGCGCAATCTGGATGACCGCGACCGCGACCGCGCCGTCACCGCCTGCCTGCGGCTGGTACACAAGCGCCTCGACCTGCTTGGCCAGGCCTTCACCTGGAATCTGCTGCACGACAGCGGCGCCACCCGCGAGGTGGTGCTCTCCGAAGGCGGCCTGGCGTTCGTCGATGCCGAGCCCTATGCCCTGGGCACCCGGCTCGATCTGCGCATGGCCCTGCCGCCGCAGGGACTGGGACTCCAGGTGCTGGCCGAGGTGACCAGTTGCCAGGCGGTGGCCGGCGGCCATGAAATCGGCACCAGCTTCATCGCGTTGGAAGACGCCCAGCGCCAACTGCTGGCGCGCCACGTCTTGCGCCAGCAGGCACGGGTACGCCGCGCCGACCGCGGAGACGAGGCGTGAAAGGTCCCTGGCTGGCGTTCCTGCTGCTCGGCGCCGCCCTCCCCGGCTGGGCCGAGACCCTGAGGATTCCGCTCGGCCAACAGGGCGATTCGAGCATACCCGTGCCCGCTCGCGGCGAGACCCGCAGCCAGGTCCTGGAGCGCTTCGGCCTGCCCGACGAAGAGCATCCTCCGGTTGGTCACCAGCCCATTCGCCGCTGGGACTATCGTGACTTCAGTGTCTATTTCGACAACGATCGGGTTCTGGATACGGTCCGCGAACCGCGTCGCCCGTCCCCCTCACCCTAGGAGCCTTCATGACCCTTATCTACGGACACCGCGGCGCCCGCGGCGAAGCCCCGGAAAACACCCTGGCTGGCTTCGAGCTGTGCCTGGAACTGGGCGTCCACCGTTGCGAGCTGGACCTGCATCTGTCGCGGGATGGTGAGCTGGTGGTGATCCACGACCCGACCCTGAAGCGCACCACGGGTCGCGGCGGCAAGGTCAGCGAGAAGCTCGTCGCCGACCTGGTGGCCCTGGACGCCCGCCAGGGTGGCCCGGTCTGGCCGCGCCCCTGCCCCATCCCGACCTTGCGCGAACTCTTCGAGAAGTGCCGCTTCGAGCATTGGCAACTGGAGGTGAAGAGCGCCTCGCGGGTCCGGGCGGCGCAGACCGTCAAAGCCATCGCCCACCTGGTCGAGGAATTCGGCCTGCAGGACAAGGTGACCGTCACCAGCTCCTCGCGCGAAGTCCTGCGCGCCCTGCAGCGGGATACACCGCACCTGGCGCGCGGGCTGGTAGCGGAATACGCCTGGCTGGATCCGCTCAAGGTCGCGGCCCACTATGGTTGCCACCTGCTGGCGCTGAATTGGACGCTGTGCACCCCGGAGCGGCTGCTCAAGGCCCAGCGCCAGGGCCTGCACGTCTCGGTGTGGACGGTGAACGACGCCAACCTGATGCGCCGCCTGGCCGATTTCGGCGCGGATAGCCTGATCACCGATTTTCCGAGTTTGGCGCGGCGGACGTTGGGGTAGGCGCTGGCGCAGGTCAAAGCCCGGGACGTGTAGGGCTTCGCTGCGCTCAACCCAACCTACCTGACATCGCGGCCATGGCGGTCCGCCGATGCGGTCGCGAAAACCGTAGCGTGGAAAACGGCGGAGCCTTTTCCACTGAAAGGCTGCTGCAGGGACACCCTCACCCCAGCCCTCTCCCAGAGGGAGAGGGGGCTATCCGAGCGGGCGCTCATCGCCGTGCGCCCGACACAGGCCGACTCAGAACAACCGATTCAAACCATCGAACGCCGCTACCCGGTAGGCTTCGGCCATTGTCGGGTAGTTGAAGGTGGTGTTGACGAAGTAGCGGATGCTGTTCGCCTCGCCTTCCTGGTTCATGATCGCCTGGCCGATGTGCAGGATCTCCGAGGCCTGGTCGCCGAAGCAGTGCACGCCGAGCACCTGCAGGGTTTCGCGGTGGAAGAGGATCTTCAGCATGCCCACCGGTTCGCCGGAAATCTGCGCCCGAGCCATGCTCTTGAAGAAGGCCTTGCCCACCTCGTAGGGCACCTTTTCCTGGGTCAGCTCGCGCTCGGTCTTGCCCAGCGAGCTGATCTCCGGAATGGTGTAGATGCCGGTGGGGATGTCGTTAACTACCCGCCCGTTGTTGTCGTGCAGGATGTTGTCCGAGGCCGAACGACCCTGGTCGTAGGCGGCGCTGGCCAGGCTCGGCCAGCCGATGACGTCGCCCGCGGCGTAGATGTTGGGCACCGAGGTCCGGTAGTTCTCGTCGACGCTGACCTGGCCGCGGCTGTTCACCGAGATACCCACGTTGGTCAGCCCCAGGTGATCGGTATTGCCGGTCCGGCCGTTACACCAGAGCAGGGCATCGGCGCGCAGCTTCTTGCCCGACTTCAGGTGCAGGACCACGCCATGTTCCTGGCCTTCGATGCGCTCGTACTCTTCGTTGTGGCGAATGAGCACATTGTTGTTCTGCAAGTGGTAGCTCAGGGCGTCGGAGATCTCGTCGTCGAGGAAGCTGAGCAACTGGTCGCGGTTGTCGATCAGGTCCACCAGCACGCCGAGGCCGCTGAAGATGGAGGCGTATTCGCTGCCGATCACCCCGGCACCGTAGATGATCAACCGGCGCGGGGTATGGGTCAGGGACAGGATGGTGTCGCTGTCGTAGATGCGCGGATGGCTGAAGTCCACGTCCACCGGGCGATAGGGACGCGAGCCGGTGGCGATGATGACCTGCTTGGCCACCAGGCGCTCCAGGTCGCCGCGCAGGTTGACGATCTCGATGGTGTTCTCGTCGGCGAAGCTGGCGGTGCCGAAGAACAGGTCGACGCGGTTACGCGCGTAATAGCTGGTGCGCGAGGACACCTGACGGGCGATCACCCGCTCGGCGCTGCGCAGCACGTCGGGAAAGGAGAACCAGCGCGGCTCGCCAATGGAGCGGAACATCTCGTTGGTGTTGAACTGGATGATCTGCTTGACCGAATGGCGCAGCGCCTTGGACGGAATGGTGCCCAGGTGGGTGCAGTTGCCGCCGACCACCTGGCGATTGTCCACCACCGCCACCCGCCGACCATTCTTGGCGGCGTTCATCGCCGCGCCCTCGCCTGCCGGTCCCGAACCCAGTACCACCACATCGTAGCTATAGACCGCCATGCTTTCTCCTCAGAAGGTTAGCCGTCCGCAGGCGACGGCTGGAGCCGGGCAGCCTCGCGAGGCCGTCCGACGTGAGACGCAAGCCCAGGGCTGCGACCTCTTGTCACGGGTGGCTATTGTGGCGCAAAACCCATACAAAACGAAAACGGGAGCCGTGTGGGCTCCCGTTTTTTCTCGCAAGTCAGCCTTGCTTAGGACGCAAGACTCAGGCCGGGAAGGCCGGCGGATTCACGCCCGCGATTTCTTCCAGCACCCGGACGACCTGGCAGCTGTAGCCGAATTCGTTGTCGTACCAGACATAGAGCACGACCCGGTTGTCGCTGACGATGGTGGCCCCGGCATCGACCACGCCCGCATGGCGGGAGCCGACGAAGTCGCTGGACACCACTTCCGGCGAATTCACGAAATCGATCTGCTTGTGCAGCGGCGAATGCAGCGCCATGTTGCGCAGGTACTCGTTGATCTCGTCCTTGCTGGTAGCGTTCTCCAGGTTCAGGTTGAGGATCGCCATGGAGACGTTGGGCGTCGGTACGCGGATGGCGTTGCCGGTCAGCTTGCCAGCCAGTTCCGGCAGCGCCTTGGCCACGGCCTTGGCGGCGCCGGTCTCAGTGATCACCATGTTCAGCGCGGCGCTGCGGCCACGGCGATCGCCCTTGTGGAAGTTGTCGATCAGGTTCTGGTCGTTGGTGTACGAGTGCACGGTCTCGACGTGACCGTTGACGATGCCGTACTTGTCGTTGACCGCCTTGAGGATCGGCACGATGGCGTTGGTGGTGCAGGACGCCGCGGTGACGATGGTGTCTTCGGCGGTGATGGTGTCATGGTTGATGCCATGCACGATGTTCTTCAGGTTGCCCTTGCCCGGCGCGGTCAGCACCACGCGGGAAACACCCTTGCACTTGAGGTGCTGGCCCAGGCCTTCGGCATCGCGCCATTTGCCGGTGTTGTCGACCACGATGGCATCCTGGATGCCGTACTGGGTGTAGTCGACGCTGGTGGGATCGTTGGAGTAGATCACCTTGATCAGGGTACCGTTGGCACACAGGGTGCTGTTGGCCTCGTCGACGGTGATGGTGCCGTCGAAGGAACCGTGCACGGAATCGCGACGCAGCAGGCTGGCACGCTTGACCAGGTCGTTGTCGGCGCCCTTGCGCACGACGATGGCGCGCAGGCGCAGGCCGTCGCCGCTACCCTGGTGCTCGATGAGGATGCGGGCCAGCAGGCGACCGATGCGACCGAAACCGTACAGGACGACGTCGGTACCCTTACGCTGCTCGACACCCTGCTTGCCGACCACGGCGGACAGCTCGCTACGCAGGAAGTCCTTGAGGTCGCGACCGGCACCCTCGGCCTTGAATTTCAGGCTCAGGCGGGCCAGGTCGATGGAGGCGGCACCCAGTTCCAGCTCGCTCAGGGCCTTCACCAGCGGGAAGGTGTCCTGCACCGACAGCTCGACGTTGTCGATCTGGCGCGCGAAACGATGGGCCTTGAGAATGGAGATCACCGAACGGTTGACCAAACCGCGACCGTAAATGGAGGTCACAACATTGTTGTTACGGTACAGCTGACCAATCAGGGGAATCATGGCCTCGGCGAGCGCTTCGCGATCGATCCATTCTTCAAGGCACTGCTCAGGCTTCTGACTCACGACAAATCCTTCCCTATGTAGGAGCTGAAAAAAGGAACTACATTATGACCGCGCCGCCTCTCCCAGGCAATCAACGCGCGTCGCTGCACTGACAGCGTGAAAGGCCGGTCGTTACAATCCCAACCCTCCCGAAATCCACCGGAGTTCCGCCCGCGTGTCAGTTTTGCGTACCCCGTCAATTCCTGAAACCGCCGGCCGCCAGCAGTGGGGCAATTTGCCCGGCGCCGCGCTAGCCCTTGCCATCGCTGAAGCCGCCAAGGCCGCGACGCGCCGCTTTACCCTGCTGATCACCCAGGACAGTCAGACCGCCGACCGCCTGGAGCAGGAATTGCGCTTCTTCGCCCCGGAACTGCCGGTGCTGAATTTTCCCGATTGGGAGACGCTGCCCTACGATGTCTTCTCCCCTCACCAAGACATCATTTCCCAGCGCGTCGCCACCCTTTATCGCTTGCCGGAGCTGTCCCACGGCATTTTGGTAGTCCCTCTGGCGACCGCCCTACACCGCTTGGCGCCGACCCGTTTCCTGCTCGGCAGCAGCCTGGTGCTGGACGTCGGCCAGCGGCTGGACGTGGACGCCACCCGCTCGCGCCTGGAAGCGGCCGGCTATCGATATGTGGATACGGTGTACGAACACGGCGAGTTCGCCGTACGCGGCGCCCTGATCGATCTCTTCCCCATGGGCAGCAGCCTGCCCTACCGGATCGATCTGTTCGACGACGAGATCGAGACGCTGCGCACCTTCGATCCGGAGACGCAGAGGTCCATCGACAAGGTCGACAGCATCCGCCTGTTGCCCGCGCGGGAGTTCCCGCTGCACAAGGAGGCCGTGACCGGCTTCCGGGCGCGCTTTCGCGAGAGGTTCGACGTGGACTATCGCCGTTGCCCTATCTACCAGGATCTGGCCAGCGGCATCACCCCGGCGGGCATCGAGTACTATCTGCCGCTGTTCTTCGAGGAGACCTCCACCCTCTTCGACTACCTGCCGGCCAACACCCAGGTGTTTTCCCTGCCGGGCATCGAGCAGGCGGCCGAGCAATTCTGGACCGACGTCCGTGCCCGCTACGAGGACCGGCGGGTCGATCCGGAGCGCCCACTGCTGCCGCCGGCCGAAGTCTTTCTGCCGGTGGAAGACTGCTTCGCCCGGCTGAAGAATTGGCCACGGGTGGTGATAGGCGCGGAGGATCTGGAGTCCGGTGTGGGCCGCGAGCGCTTCCAGGCGCGGGCGCTGCCGGACCTGGCCATCGACGCCAAGGCCAGCCAGCCATTGGCGGCCCTGGAACACTTCATCACCGACTTCCCCGGTCGCGTGCTGTTCACCGCCGAGAGCGCCGGCCGCCGTGAGGTGCTGCTGGAATTGCTGGCCCGCCTGAATCTGCGCCCCGGCCAGGTCGAGGGCTGGGCGGCCTTCCAGGCCAGTGGCGAGCGCATCGCCATCGCCTTGGCGCCGCTGGACGAAGGCCTGGTACTGGATGACGCCGGCGTCGCCCTGATCCCGGAAAATCCGCTGTTCGGCCAGCGCATCATGCAGCGCCGCCGGCGCGAGAAAGGCCGCGACGCCGGCGATAACGTCATCAAGAACCTCACCGAGCTGCGCGAAGGTGCGCCGGTGGTGCACATCGATCACGGCGTCGGCCGCTACATGGGCCTGATCACCCTGGAGTTGGACGACCAGCCCCAGGAATTCCTGCTGCTCGAATACGCCGACGACGCCAAGCTCTATGTGCCGGTGGCCAACCTGCACCTGATCGCCCGCTACTCGGGTACCGACGACGCCCTGGCGCCGCTGCACAAGCTGGGTTCGGAAGCCTGGCAGAAGGCCAAGCGCAAGGCCGCCGAGCAGGTCCGCGACGTCGCCGCCGAACTGCTCGACATCTATGCCCGTCGCGCCGCGCGCAAGGGCTATGCCTTCAAGGACCCGGCGGTCGACTACGCCACCTTCTCCGCCGGCTTCCCCTTCGAGGAGACCCCGGACCAGCAGGCCGCCATCGAGGCGGTACGCAAGGACATGCTGGCCGGCACGCCCATGGATCGCCTGGTCTGCGGCGACGTCGGCTTCGGCAAGACCGAGGTAGCCATGCGCGCGGCCTTCATCGCCGTGCACGGTGGACGCCAGGTGGCGGTGCTGGTGCCCACCACCCTGCTCGCCCAGCAGCACTACAACAGCTTCCGCGACCGCTTCGCCGACTGGCCGGTGCGCGTCGAGGTGATGAGCCGCTTCAAGTCGACCCAGGAGGTCGCTGCCGCGGCGCGCGAGCTGGCCGAAGGCAAGATCGACATCATCATCGGCACCCACAAGCTGTTGCAGGGTGATGTGAAGTTCAAGGACCTGGGCCTGGCCATCATCGACGAGGAACACCGCTTCGGGGTGCGCCAGAAGGAACAGCTCAAGTCGCTGCGCAGCGAGGTGGACATCCTCACCCTCACCGCCACGCCGATTCCGCGCACCCTTAACATGGCCGTGTCGGGCATGCGCGACCTGTCCATCATCGCCACGCCGCCGGCGCGGCGCCTGTCGGTGCGCACCTTCGTCATGGAGGAGCAGAACGCGGTGATCAAGGAAGCCCTGCTGCGCGAACTCCTGCGCGGCGGCCAGGTGTACTTCCTGCACAACGAGGTCAAGACCATCGAGAAGCGCGCCCGCGAGCTGGCGGAACTGGTGCCCGAGGCGCGCATCGGCATCGGCCACGGGCAGATGCGTGAGCGCGAACTCGAACAGGTGATGAGCGACTTCTACCACAAGAGATTCAACGTGCTGGTGGCCTCGACCATCATCGAGACCGGCATCGACGTGCCCAATGCCAACACCATCATCATCGAGCGCGCCGACAAGTTCGGCCTGGCCCAGCTGCACCAGTTGCGCGGCCGGGTCGGCCGTAGCCACCACCAGGCCTACGCCTACCTGCTCACCCCGCCGCGCAAGGGCATGACCCCGGACGCCGAGAAGCGCCTGGAGGCCATCGCTGGCGCCCAGGACCTGGGGGCAGGCTTCATCCTGGCCACCCACGATTTGGAGATCCGTGGTGCCGGCGAACTGCTCGGCGAAGGCCAGAGCGGCCAGATCCAGGCAGTCGGCTTCACCCTCTACATGGAAATGCTCGAGCGCGCGGTCAAGGCCATCCGCAAGGGCGAGCAGCCCAACCTGGAGCAACCCCTGGGCGGTGGGCCGGACATCAATCTGCGTGTCCCCGCGCTGATTCCGGAGGACTACCTGCCCGACGTCCATGCGCGACTGATCCTCTACAAGCGCATCGCCTCGGCGGCGGACGAGGAAGCTCTCAAGGAACTACAGGTGGAAATGATCGACCGCTTCGGCCTGCTACCCGAGCCAACCAAGAACCTGGTACGGCTGACGCTGCTCAAGCTGCGTGCGGAAGGCCTGGGCATCGTCAAGGTGGATGCCGGGCCTCAGGGCGGACGGCTGGAATTCGCCGCCGACACCCAGGTGGATCCGCTGGTGCTGGTGAAGATGATCCAGGCGCAGCCGAAGAAGTACCGGCTGGAAGGTGCCACGATGTTCAAGTTCCAGGTGCCGATGGAGCGCGCCGAGGAACGCTTCAACGTGCTGGAAGCCCTGTTCGATCGCCTGACGCCGGCTGCGACCTGAAGCCCGTGTCGCTCCCGAGATCCGCTCGGGAGCGGCGCAGGAGCCGATCAGTCCGCTATCAGCACCTCGGCCAGCACCTGGCGCACCTGGTCGATACCGCTGGCCAGGACGGCCTCGATCTCGGCCATGGTGATCTCCCGCTGCACCTTGCCGGCCGCCGGATTCACCACCAGCGCCAGGCAGGCATAGGGCAGGCCCAGCTCGCGGGCCAGGGCCGCTTCCGGCATCCCGGTCATGCCGACGATGTCGCAGCCATCGCGTTCCAGGCGGACGATCTCCCCGGCCGTCTCCAGCCGCGGCCCCTGGGTGGCGGCATAGACGCCATGGTCGCTGTGCGGCAGCTGCAGCGTGCGTAGTGCGCCGAGCAGTCGTTGCCGCAAGGGCTCGTCGTAGGGAAAGCTGAAGTCGATATGGGTGACATGCTCGAGGTCCGCCCCTTCGAAGAAGGTGTGGCCGCGACCCCAGGTGTAGTCCACCAGTTGATGGGGCACGCACAGGTGGCCGCTGCCCATGGCGGCGTGGATGCCACCCACGGCGTTCACCGCGAGGATGGCCTCGGCCCCGGCTTCCTTTAATGCCCAGAGGTTGGCGCGGTAGTTCACCTGGTGCGGCGGCAGACGATGGGGATGGCCATGGCGGGCCAGGAACAGCACGGGGCGCCCGGCATACTGGCCGCGCTGCACCGGCGCCGAGGGTTCGCCCCAGGGAGTGTCGAAGGTCTGGGCCTGGTCCAGCTCCAGACCGGCGAGCGCGGTGAGGCCGGTGCCGCCGATGATGGCGTAGGTAGTCATGGGAAGGTCCTTAGAGCCTGTTCAAAGGCTCGCGAGCTAGAGACAAACAAGGCGAAAATGCCTGAGGAAGAGGATCGGACTCGCGCTCGAGTTTACGTGTGGTAAATGAGCATTCCGAAGGCATTTTTAACGCGGTTTGGCCGACGCGCAGCAGGCTTTGAATAGACTCTTAGATGAGTTCAGCCTGGCGCAACCGTTGCAGAGCCTGGCTCCACTGCGGCTGCTGCCGGTAATCGAGATCCACGTGGCGCCGGGCCCTCATGCTGGCCAGCCGTGGCGCAGGCGCGATGCCCAGCTGCTGGACCCGGGTCAGGGCCAGCTCGGCCGCGGCGCGGTCATTGCAGACCAGACCCATGTCGCAGCCGGCGGTGAGCGCCGCCTCGACACGCTGACCGGCATCGCCGGCGACGTGGGCGCCGGCCATCGACAGGTCATCGCTGAAGATGACGCCCTGGTAACCCAGCTCGCCACGCAGTATGTCCTGCAGCCAACGCCGGGAGAAACCGGCCGGCTGGGGATCCACCGCCGGGTAGATGACATGGGCGGGCATGACCCCGCCCAGCCTGGGCAGCAGCGCCTGGAACGGGCGCAGGTCGGTGCGCTGCAGGGTGTCCAGATCGCGCTCGTCGGTGGGAATGGCGTAGTGGGAATCGGCTTCGGCCCAGCCATGCCCGGGGAAGTGCTTGCCAGTGGCGGCCATGCCGGCCTCGTTCATGCCGGCGATGAAGGCGCCGCCCAGTTCGATCACCTGCTCGGCGCTGCCGAAGGAACGCAGGCCTATGACCTGGCTGCGTTTATGGTCGACGTCCAGCACCGGGGCGAAGCTGAAATCCAGTCCTACCGCCAGGATCTCGGTCGCCATCAGCCAACCGCATAGGCGCGCCAGCTCGACGCTGTCCGCGCGCCCGGCCAACTGCCCCATGGCCGGCAGGCGTACCACGTCGCGCCGCAGGCGCTGGACACGGCCGCCCTCCTGATCCACTGCCAGCAGCAGCTCCGGCCGCACCGCGCGAATCGCCCGACAGAGTTCGCGGACCTGTCCCGGGGTTTCGATGTTGCGGGCGAACAGGATCAGTCCACCCACCTCCGGCTGGCGCAGCAACTGCCGATCCTCGGCGGTGAGCCAGGTGCCAGCGATATCGACCATCAGGGAGCCTTGCATGGGTACCTCGTCCGAATGCTCCGGCGCACGGCGCCGTGAAAGGGACGCAAGCTTAACCCAGGCGCCGCCGGCCCCGCAGCCTAGTAGGTCTCGGCGACTTCAACCGCGACCGGACGCCGCGGCCGATACTGGGCCTGCACCAGTTCCGGCTCGTGCATGGCACTGGGTGCACGCATGCCAGTGGCCAGGAAGGGCACCATCAGGCGCAGCACCTGATCGGTGTGGGTATCCACGCCGAAATCGTTCTCGCCGATGGCCCGCAATGCCTTGATGCCGGACATGCTGAACACCGCGGCGCCCAGCATGAAATGCGCCCGCCAGAACAGCTCCAGGGGCGGGATCTCGGGCACGGCGCGATTCACCAGCAGCAGGAAGCGGCGGAACGCCCGCCCGTAGGTCTGCTCGAGGTACTTGCGCAAATGCCCCTGGCTCTGGCTGAAGGCCAGGCCGAGTAGGCGCATGAACACCGAAAGGTCGTTGCCGTGGCGTGGTTTGATGGCCAGGGAGTGATCCACCAGTAGATTCAGCAGCGCCTCAAGGCTCACCTCCTCCCCGGTCTTGGGCTGCCACTGATCCAGATCTCGCTCCAGATTGAAGCAGAAGGGATCGAGAAAGCGCGAGAACACTGCCTGGATCAGCGCCTTCTTGGAGCCGAAGTGGTAATTGACCGCTGCCAGGTTCACCCCGGCCCGGGTGGTGATGAGCCGCAACGAGGTTTCGGCGAACCCACGCTCGGCGAACAGCTGCTCGGCCGCATCCAGAATGCGCTCTACGGTATCCGACTGCGCCATGACCTTCCTCGATAGACGTTTTCTGTTTGAAACATATGTTTCAAACGCTATCCGCGTCAATCGCGCTCCTGCAGATGAGATGAAAGAGTGGCAAGCCGAGCGGGCTCCATCAGTCGAATGATCTGGGCAGTGGTGGATGGAACCTATCATCCGCTGCCGGTCGCGACAGCCTTGCCTGCCACCCAAAGTTACTGTATATAATCACAGCATCATTAGACGACGCGACGTGCATCATGCTGAAACTGACACCGCGACAAGCCGAGATCCTGGCCTTCATCAAGCGTTGCCTAGAAGCCAATGGCTTTCCGCCTACCCGCGCCGAGATCGCGCAGGAGCTTGGTTTCAAATCGCCGAACGCAGCCGAGGAGCATTTGAAGGCCCTGGCGCGCAAGGGCGCTATCGAGATGACGCCGGGCGCTTCCCGGGGCATCCGTATTCCGGGCCTGGATACCACGCGCAAGGCCGACGAAAGCCTGCCGGTCATCGGGCGGGTCGCCGCAGGCGCGCCCATCCTGGCGGAGCAGAACGTCGAAGAGAACTGCGCCATCAATCCGGCCTTCTTCCAGCCCCGTGCCGACTACCTACTCAAGGTCAAGGGCATGAGCATGAAGGACGTCGGTATCCTCGATGGCGACCTCCTGGCTGTGCACGTCACCCGCGAGGTACACAACGGCCAGATCGTCGTGGCCCGGGTCGGCGATGAAGTCACCGTTAAGAGATTCAAGCGTTCGGGCAATCAGGTCACCCTGCTGGCCGAGAACCCCGAGTTCGCCCCTATCGAGGTCGATCTTTCCAGTCAGGAATTCGCCATCGAAGGGTTAAGCGTCGGCGTCATCCGCCGCTAACCTCTAGGGCTGACCATGTCAGCCCTCGCTACCAACACACACTAACGCCGAAGTCTTGATCGGGGGGATAGGTTCGCGCTCCAGAAAGCGCTCAAGACCAGGCCGGAGAACAGTGACGTCCCGTATCGGTTACGGACGTCGAGTGGATTGATCGAGTCGCCTCCAGGAGGTCACCATGCAATTTCCCCTGATGTTCGATGCACCGCGCTCGTCCGTTCAAGAGCTGGATCTGGCACCCACGGTCCTGCTGCAGGAACTGACCGCCTTGCTACCCAAGCCCGGCAAGCCTGCGCGAGAGCTGCCGGCCGCTCCACTGCCGGATACCTTCAGCGAGATGTCCCTGCATGGCAGCCAGGAGCAGTGCCTGCAACTGCTGGCCCCTATCCTGCGGCAGCTCAGCGAGAAGGACGATGCCCGCTGGCTGACCCTGGTCACCCCGCCTTCGCTGCTGAGCAACGCCTGGCTGCGCAGTACCCATCTGAACAAGGAGCGGGTGTTGCTACTGCAGACACCGAGTTCCGCCAAGACCCTGCAACTGGCCTGCGAAGTGCTACGCAAAGGACAAAGTCATACGGTGATCAGTTGGCTGCACGACCTGAGCGATGCCGGCAAGCAGCAACTGGCGCGTGCGGCAGCGCAAGGCAACAGCCAGAGTCTGAACGTCAGATTCGCGTGATAGAGCGCGGGCGGGACGAAGAGTAGGGCGGCATTCCAGGACAGAATGCCGGACTTTCAGAGGATCAGTGCAGGACGCGCGGTTGATCGTCGCGCTGGAGGCTATCGCCTTCGGCCAGTCGGCCAGCCATCTGCACGCCCAGGTTGAACATGGCCTTGGCCACTTCTATCTGCTGTCCGTGCAGGAAATCCTTGGCATCGTTGGAGAACTCCAGGGTGACGAGGGCTTCCTCGTCGTCCGCGCGGCGCAATACGATGCGACCATCGGAGAGTTCAACGATTTCCAGGTAGGCAGTAGTCATTCAGTATCTCCACAGCTAAGCGGATAGTGTAACAGCGTGGGGTCTGAGAGGCTGACTTGCCTTGACCTTTTTCGACGGTCTGCAGGGCTGTCTTCCCTGACGGCCATTCAACGACTGCTTCGGGGTTGCTCGCGCTACCACTCCGTCATGGCACCGCGAAATCTGAGTGCCGTCTGCTTGAGGCTTTCTCGCCAGGCTTCCACCTCTTCGAGGCTCAATTCCGGCTCCGCGGGCTCCAGGCTCACCGCTTCGATCAGCGGCAGCGTCGGGTCCTGCTTGGGCCGCCGCGGCGCCTGGGGCGGCTGCAGCAGACGCTGGTACTCGGCGATCAGTCGCGCCAGCCAGGTCTCCGGATTGCCGGCCAGTTCGGCCAACTCGCCCATTTCCGGGCTGGGTGCCTCATCCAGGGCGGCGGGCGCGAGCAGCACCGCCAGCGAGGTGGCCTCCATGGTGGGGTGCCGGTAGAAACCCGCCACTTCCTGGCAGAGACCGAGCAGCGCGCCGTGCAAATGGAACAGGCAGGCTTCGCGTTCGGCCATGATGCGTCCCTGGCTTTGCGCCGAGGGCGCGGCCAGGGCCGAGCGCCAGCTTTCCAGCGCCAGGCCGGCGAAATAGAGCTTCTGGTTGGTCCGGGTGTAACGCTCGTTGGCCATGCCCTTCTCCTGCGACCGGCGCACCGGTCGGCTTGTCTCCCGCTAGCGCCGATCAGGCCCTAGCGCTTTTCTTCCACCTGCCACTTCTTGCCGTCGTAGAAGGCCTTCCAGCCGGTGGGCTTGCCCTCGACCTCGGTCTGTACGTACTGCTCCTTGGTCTTGCGACTGAAGCGGATCACTGCCGGGCGACCTTCGGAATCTTTCACCGGAGCGCTGAGCAGATAATGGTACTTGGGATCGATCTCGTCGCGATGGGGCAGCAGTTCGCTGACCAACGGTGCACGGGTCTCGCGATTCTTCGGGAAACCGCTGGCGGCCAGGAACAGCCCCGAGGCGCCGTCGCGCAGCACATAGGTGTCATCGACCTTCTCGCAGCGCAGCTCCGGCATCGGCACGGCGTCCATCTTCGGCGGAGCCGGCTCGCCATTCTTGAGCAGCTTGCGGGTGTTCTTGCAGGCCGGATTGGTACAGCCGAAGAACTTGCCGAAGCGACCGGTCTTGAGCTGCATCTCGCTGCCGCACTTGTCGCATTCCAGCGAGGGGCCTTCGTAGCCCTTGATGCGATAGCTGCCCTCTTCGATCTCGTAGCCCGGGCAGTCCGGGTTGTTGCCACAGACGTGCAGCTTGCGGTGCTCGTCGATCAGGTAGGCGTCCATCGCCGTGCTGCAGATGGGGCAACGATGCTTGCCGCGCAGCACCAGGGATTCCGACTCGCCCTCGTCGTCTTCGGCGATCTCGTCGCCCGGCACCAGGTTAATGGTGGCCTTGCAGCGCTCCTTGGGCGGCAGGGCATAGCCGGAGCAGCCGAGGAAGACGCCAGTGGAGGCGGTACGGATCATCATCGGCCGGCCGCAGACCTGGCAGGGAATGTCGGTCAGGGTCGGCTGGTTGGCTCGCATGCCCTTTTCGCCGGCCTCGGCGGTTTCCAGCTTCTGCTTGAAGTCGCCGTAGAATTCGTCGAGCAGATTCTTCCAGTCCCGCTCGCCCTGGGCAACGTCGTCCAGGTTGCCTTCCATGCTGGCGGTGAAGCCGAAGTCCATCAGGTTGGCAAAGCTTTCGTTGAGTCTGTCGGTGACGATGTCGCCCATCTTCTCGGCATAGAAACGGCGATTGTGCACCGTCACGTAGCCGCGATCCTGGATGGTGGAGATGATGGCGGCATAGGTGGACGGCCGACCGATGCCGCGCTTCTCCAATTCCTTGACCAGGCTGGCTTCGGAAAAGCGCGCCGGCGGCTTGGTGAAGTGCTGGCTCGGATCGAGCTTGATCAGGCCAAGGTCTTCACCCTGCTTCATCTCGGGCAGGACATCGTCGTCACCCGGCTTGCTCTGCTGCGGCAGGACGCGGGTGTAGCCATCGAACTTGAGGATGCGGCCACGGGCACGCAGCTCGAAGTCACCGGCCACGGCGGTCACCGTGGTGGACAGGTATTCGGCCGGCGGCATCTGGCAGGCCAGGAACTGACGCCAGATCAGCTCGTACAGGCGCTCGGCGTCGCGCTCCATGCCCGACAGGCTGTTGGGCTTGACGTTGACGTCGGACGGGCGGATGGCCTCGTGGGCTTCCTGGGCGCCTTCGCGGCTGCCGTAGACGTTGGCCTTTTCCGGCAGATATTTCTTGCCGAACTCGCTCTCGATGTAGCCGCGGGCCATGGCGATGGCATCGCCCGAGAGGTTGGTCGAGTCGGTACGCATGTAGGTGATGTAGCCGGCCTCGTAGAGACGCTGGGCCATCATCATGGTCTTCTTCACTCCGAAGCCCAGGCGATTGCTCGCCGCCTGCTGCAGGGTGGAGGTGATGAAGGGCGCCGAAGGCTTGCTGCTGGTCGGCTTGTCCTCGCGCTTGGCGATGCGATAGCCGGCTTTCTCCAGCTTGGCCAGGGCCGCCTTGGCCTGGGCTTCGTTGAGCGGCTTGAAGGCTTCACCCTTCTCGCGCACCACCTCGAAACGCACCTGGTCCTTTTTCGGCGTGGCCAGGTCGGCGTGGATTTCCCAGTATTCCTCGGGGACGAAGGCGCGGATCTCGCGCTCGCGCTCCACCACCAGCTTGACCGCAACGGACTGTACCCGACCAGCGGACAGGCCACGGGCGATCTTCGCCCACAGCAGCGGCGAGACCATGTAGCCGACCACACGGTCGAGGAAGCGACGGGCCTGCTGGGCATTGACGCGATTGATGTCCAGCTCGCCGGGCTGGGAGAAGGCATCCTGGATGGCCTTCTTGGTGATTTCGTTGAAGACCACGCGCTTGTAGCGCGAGTCGTCGCCACCGATGGCTTCCCGCAGGTGCCAGGCGATGGCCTCCCCTTCGCGGTCCAAGTCGGTTGCGAGATAGACGGTGTCGGCGTCCTTGGCCAGGCGGCGCAGTTCCTCGATCACCTTTTCCTTGCCGGGCAGGATCTCATAGTGCGCCTTCCAGCCGTGCTCGGGATCGACGCCCATGCGGGCGAACAGCTGGCGCCGGGCCTTTTCCTTGGGTGACAGCGCAGGCGCCTCGGCGGCGGTCTTGCGCGTCTTGGCGGCGGGCTCCTTGGCGGTGCCGGCGCCGCTGGTGGGAAGGTCGCGGATGTGGCCGATGCTCGACTTCACCACGTACTGGTTGCCCAGGTACTTGTTGATGGTCTTGGCCTTGGCCGGGGATTCCACGATGACCAGCGATTTACCCATGGGAGAGTCAGATTCCTGCTTGAAAGCGATGAGCGAGCGGAGAGCGAGCGCCGTAGCGGCGGATGAAGGACCAGCACGTCTTCGTCTGGTGCGCCGGGGCGGTCGGCCTACGCGGCACCGCTATATATAGTGGCGATGTCGGCAAGGTCAAGGCTGGGTCTTGGCATCCAGCCCCAAGGGATCGACTTCGGCGCTGATCAGCGCGAAGCGCGGCACCTGCTCGCCGTCCACCTGGACGCTCTCGCGAAACATGCTCAAGGGCCGGGCCCAGAGACCATATTCACCGTACAGCGCCTGATAGATGACCAGCTCTTCCTCGGTCTCCGAATGCCGGGCAAGGCCCAGTACCCGATACTGCTGACCCTTGTAGTGCCGGTAGAGTCCCGTCTGCAATGCCATGTTCCACCTCGAAAAAAGAAAACCGGGGCAGCCCTGGGGGCGCCCCGGTCGGATGACGCACGCCGCGGATCAGCGCAGGCGTTCGAACACCGTGGTGATGCCCTGGCCGAGACCCACGCACATGGTGGCCAGGCCGAAGGTGCCGTCATTCTGTTTCATGACATTTAACAGCGTGCCTGAAATCCGGGCGCCAGAGCAACCGAAGGGGTGACCCAGGGCGATGGCGCCGCCGTGCAGGTTGACCTTCTCGTCCATCTTGTCGAGCACCTTGAGGTCCTTCAGCACCGGCAGGGCCTGAGCGGCGAAGGCTTCGTTGAGCTCGATGAAGTCGATGTCGGCGATGGTCAGGCCGGCGCGCTTGAGCGCCTTCTGCGACGCCGGTACCGGACCGTAGCCCATGATCGCCGGGTCGACGCCGGCAACCGCCATGGAGCGGATCTTGGCCAGCGGCTGCAGGCCGAGGTCCTGGGCGCGCTGGGCGGACATGACCAGCATGCAGGAGGCGCCGTCGGTGATCTGCGAAGAGGTGCCCGCGGTCACGGTACCGCCCTTGGGGTTGAACGCCGGCTTCAGCGCGGCCAGGCCCTCGAGGGTGGTTTCCGGGCGAATGGTCTCGTCGAAATCGAAGACCTTGAGGAAGCCGTTTTCGTCGTGACCTTCCAGGGGAATGATCTCGTCCTTGAACTTGCCTTCCTGGGTGGCCTTCCAGGCCAGCTGGTGCGAGCGATAGCCGAACTGGTCCTGGGCCTCGCGGGTGATGCCGTGCATCTTGCCCAGCATCTCGGCGGTCAGGCCCATCATGCCGGAGGCCTTGGCGGCGTGCAGCGACAGCTGGGGATTCGGGTCGACGCCGTGCATCATGCCGACGTGGCCCATGTGCTCCACCCCGCCGACGACGAAGACGTCACCGTTACCGGTCTGGATCGCCTGGGCGGCGGTATGCAGGGCGCTCATGGAGGAACCGCACAGGCGACTGACCGTCTGGGCACCGCTGGTATGGGGGATACGGGTCAGCAGCGACGCCATGCGGGCGATGTTCCAGCCCTGCTCCAGGGTCTGGTTGACGCAGCCCCAGATCACGTCTTCCACCTCGGCCGGATTGACCTGGGGATTGCGGTCGAGGACCGCGTCGATCAGCCGCGCGGACAGGGTCTCGGCGCGGGTGTTGCGGTGCATGCCGCCCTTGGAACGGCCCATGGGCGTGCGGGCGAAGTCGACGATGACGACGTCTCTCGGATTAAGGCTCATCTTGTTCTGGCTCCTGGCTCAACCGAAGAAGCGTTGGCCGGCGGCGGCCATTTCGCGGAGTTTGGGGGTCGGGTGGTACAGCGGCCCGAGATCGGCATACTTGTCGGCCATGGCGACGAATTCGGCCACACCGAGGCTGTCGATGTAGCGCAGCGCGCCGCCACGGAAGGGTGGGAAGCCGATGCCGTAGATCAGGCCCATGTCGGCTTCGGCGGCGCTGTCGACGATACCGTCTTCCAGGCAGCGCACGGCCTCCAGGCACAGCGGCGCCATCATCCGCTCGACGATCTCCTCATCGGTGAATTCACGCTGTTCGTAGGTGACCGGTGCCAGCACCTCGGCCACGGCCGGATCGGCGACCTTCTTCGGCTTACCCTTTTTGTCGGTCTCGTAGACATAGAAGCCCTTGCCGTTCTTCTGGCCGAAGCGCTGGGCTTCGTAGAGGGCATCCACCGCGGTCTTGCGGCTTTCCTTCATGCGCTCGGGGAAGCCCTCGGCCATGACGTCACGGGCGTGGTGGGCGGTGTCCATGCCGACCACGTCCATCAGGTAGGCCGGGCCCATGGGCCAGCCGAATTTCTCCATCAGCTTATCGACACGCTGGAAATCGGCCCCCTGGGCCAGCAGCGCGGCGAAGCCGCCGAAGTAGGGGAAGAGGATACGGTTGACCAGGAAGCCGGGGCAGTCGTTGACCACGATGGGGTTCTTGCCCATCTGCCGGGCATAGGCCACGGTGGTGGCGATGGCCTTCTCGCTGGTCTTCTCGCCGCGGATCACCTCGACCAGGGGCATCATGTGCACCGGGTTGAAGAAGTGCATGCCGCAGAAGTTTTCCGGGCGCTTGAGCGCCTGGGCCAGCAGGCTGATGGAGATGGTGGAGGTATTGGAGGTGAGGATGGCGTCTTCGCGCACCTGGCCTTCGACTTCGGCCAGCACGGCCTGCTTGACCTTGGGATTCTCAACCACGGCCTCGACCACCAGGTCGACGCTCTTGAAGTCGCCATAGGACAGGGTCGGGCGAATGCGATTGAGCGCTTCGGCCATCTTCACCGGCTCCAGGCGGCCCTTCTCGACGCGCTTGTTGAGCAGCTTGCTGGCTTCGCTCAGGCCCAGCTCCAGGGCTTCGTCGCGGATGTCCTTCATCAGGATCGGCGTGCCCTTGAGCGCGGACTGGTAGGCGATACCGCCACCCATGATGCCGGCGCCCAGCACGCTGGCCAGCTTGACCGGCGCGGCCAGCTTCTCCAGCCCCTTGGCCTTGCGCTTGAGCGCCTGGTCGTTGAGGAACAGCCCCACCAGGCTGGCGGAGACCGAGGTCTGGGCCATCTTGGCGAAGCCGGCGCCTTCCACTTCCAGGGCCTTGTCGCGGCCGTAGTTGGCGGATTTCTGGATGGCCTTGATGGCCTCCAGCGGCGCCGGGTAATGCGGACCGGCTTGGCTGGCGACGAAGCCCTTGGCCGATTCGAAGGCCATCATGGCTTCGATGGCGTTGAGCTGCAGTTTCTCCAGCTTGGGCTTGCGCTTGGCGCGGTAATCCAGCTCGCCGGCGGCGGCGCGACGGACCAGGTCCAGCGCGGCGTCGAACAGGTGCTCAGGAGCCACCACGGCATCGGCCACGCCGACCTTGAGGGCGGTGGCGGCGTCGTTTTCCTTGCCGGAGGCGATCCACTCGATGGCGTTGTCGCTGCCGATCAGGCGCGGCAGGCGGACGGTACCACCCCAGCCGGGATAGATGCCCAGCTTGACTTCCGGCAGGCCGATGCGCGCGGCGGTGCTCAGCACCCGGTAGTCGGCGGCCAGGGTCATCTCGCAACCGCCACCCAGGGCGATGCCACCCACGGCGGCCACGGTGGGGACCGGCAGGTCTTCGAAGTCGTTGAAGATACGGTTGATCTCGGCGATGCCGGCCTGCAGCTCTTCGGTCGGCCGGCTGAACATCTCGACGAATTCGGTGATGTCGGCGCCGACGATGAAGACGTCCTTGCCGCTGGTGACGATGACGCCGCGCAGGCCGGCGTGGGCTTTCAGGGCATCCACGGCCTGGCGGAATTCGCGCAGGGTGATGGCGCTGAACTTGTTGACCGATTCGCCTTGGAGGTCGAAGCGAAGTTCGGCGATGCCGTCCTCCACGTCGCGCACCGAAAGGGCTTTGCCTTCGAAAATCATCAGCGGGTCTCCCTTGAGTCCTGGTCGCGAAGCGGGCGGCGGCTTCAGGTGGAAGCCGAGAATCGCCAGCCCCGATATTGTTCTGTGGAGGGCACCGGCCGGGCCGGGGCGAAAATTCATACAACCGTTTGAACGGCTCGCACAACCTTCTGGCAAAAGCGGGCGCTTGTCAATTGGGACGCACGGGGAAAGCGCGGCCGAGGGTTCCAACGGCCGACGCTTGAGCTTGTCGCGCTTCTGTGCAAGATAGCCGTGGAGCTATCCCCGACTCCTGGAGTCGAAACTACAAGTGGGCGAGCGTCTGCCTGAACAGTTGAGCGCAAGCCGGTGCTATTCAGTCAGTGCCTGAAGCCTGCGAATCGAGCGCCAGCCACGGTACGGCCTGGCGCCCCATCATGAAGGAGAGATGTGTATGGCCTACCAACACATATTGGTCGCCGTCGACCTGACCGACGATTGCCAGCCGGTGATCCGCCGCGCGGTTGCCCTGGGTCAGTGCTGCGGCAGCAAGGTGTCGCTGGTGCATGTCGTCGAGCCCATGGCCATGGCCTTTGGCGGCGACGTGCCCATGGATCTGTCGTCGCTGCAGCAGCAGCAGATCGAGCAGGCCCGCGAGCGACTGGACGGTTTCACCACCCAGTATGCGGAGCTGGCGGGTAATTGCGTGCTGGCCTATGGGCAGCCGCGCCAGGAAATCCACCGCATGGCCAAGGAGCAGGGCTGCGACCTCATCGTGGTCGGCAGCCATGGTCGTCACGGCCTGGCGCTGCTGCTGGGCTCGACGTCCAACGATCTGCTGCACGGCGCGCCCTGCGATACCCTGGCGGTAGCCCTGAAGAAAGACAAAGCCTGATCCCGCAAGCCAGGCTGGCTTACTCCAGCTCGGCCCAGCGCTCGATAAGGCGATCCAGCTCGGCCTGCAGTTCATCCATGCGGGCCAGCTTGGCGCGGGTGACCTCGGCCGGCAGTTGATAGAAATCCGGCGCGGCGATGGCGGTCTGCAAGGCTTCCAGCTCGATTTCCGCGGTTTCGATGGCGGCCGGCATGGCGTCGAGTTCGCGCTGCTCCTTGTAGCTGAGCTTGCGCTTGGCCGGTGCCACTGCCGCAGCCACGGGCGCCGCGACCGGGGCAGGGTCGACCTTGGCGGCAGGCGCTGCCGGCTTGTCTTCACGGGTCGCCACACCGAGCAGGCGCGGCGAGCCGCCCTGGCGCAGCCAGTCCTGGTAGCCGCCGACGTATTCCTGGACCCGCCCTTCCCCCTCGAACACCAGGGTGCTTGTCACCACGTTGTCGAGGAAGGCCCGGTCGTGGCTGACCATCAGCACGGTGCCCTCGAAACTCAGCAGCACCTCTTCCAGCAGCTCCAGGGTCTCGACGTCGAGGTCGTTGGTGGGTTCGTCCAGCACCAGCAGGTTGGCCGGCTTGCTGAACAGCTTGGCCAGCAGCAGGCGCGCGCGTTCACCGCCGGACAGCGCCTTGACCGGAGTACGGGCGCGCTGGGGGCTGAATAGGAAATCGCCGAGGTAGCTCAGCACATGGCGATCCTGGCCGTTGATGGTGATGAATTCGCGGCCTTCGGCGAGGTTGTCGATCACCGTCTTCTCCGGCTCCAGTTGCAGGCGCAATTGGTCGAAATAAGCGATCTCCAGCTTGGTGCCGTACTGGATGGTGCCGGTAGTGGGTTGCAGGTCGCCCAGCAGCAGCTTGAGCAGGGTGGTCTTGCCGGAGCCGTTGGGGCCGAGCAGGCCGATGCGGTCGCCGCGCTGGATCAGCAGGGTCAGGTCGCGGATCAGCGGCTCGCCGCCGGGATGGGCATAGCTCATGTGCTCGGCGAGGATCACCTGCTTGCCGGACTTGTCCGCCGTCTCCAGTGTGAGGTTGGCCTTGCCCTGGCGTTCACGCCGCTCGCTGCGTTCGTTGCGCATGGCCTTGAGGGCGCGGACGCGGCCTTCGTTGCGGGTGCGCCGGGCCTTGATGCCCTGGCGGATCCACACCTCTTCCTGGGCCAGGCGCTTGTCGAACAGAGCGTTGGCGGTCTCTTCCGCTGCCAGCTGCTGCTCCTTGTGCACCAGGAAGCTGGCGTAGTCGCCCTGCCAGTCGATCAGGTTGCCGCGATCCAGTTCGAGGATGCGGGTGGCCAGGGCCTGCAGGAAGGCGCGGTCGTGGGTGATGAACAGCACGGCGCCGGGATAGCCACGCAAGGCCTCTTCCAGCCAGGCGATGGCGCCGATGTCCAGGTGGTTGGTGGGTTCGTCGAGCAACAGCAGATCGGGCTCGGCCACCAGCGCCTGGGCCAGCAGCACGCGGCGACGCCAGCCACCGGAGAGTTCGGCCAGGGTCTTCTCGGCCGGCAACTGCAGGCGGCTCAGGGTGCTTTCCACCAGTTGCTGCAGGCGCCAGCCATCGCGGGCTTCCAGCTCCTGCTGGACGCGCATGAGGTGGTCCATGTCCAGCTCGCCGCTGGTGTCCTGGGTCAGGTGGTGGTACTCGGCGAGCAGTTCGCCGACGCCGGCCAGGCCCGCGGCCACCACGTCGAACACCGTGCGGTCGTCGGCGCGCGGCAATTCCTGCGGCAGTTCGCCGATCTTCAGCGCCGGGGCGCGCCAGACTTCGCCATCGTCGGCCTGCTGCTCACCCTTGACGATACGCAGCAGGCTGGATTTGCCGGTGCCGTTGCGGCCAATGATGCATACCCGCTCGCCCCGTTCGATCTGCCAGGACACCCCGTCCAGCAAGGGGGTGACGCCAAAGGCCAGGGATACGTTGGTGAACTTGAGCAGCGCCATGGGTTTCTCCGCGAAAAATGGCGACCAGTCTAGCAGAGACAGCCACCTACCCGGCGTTCGTCGCCGGCCGGCGAAACATCCACGCCGCCCGACGGCAGGCCATATCCGCCGCTTTCGCCGGCTGGCGCCGACACGTAAGCTAGACTGCCCCGTGACGGTCGGCCGCTGGCCTTGCGCTTTGCACGCCGCCCCCTCCGCATCCAGCTTTTACGGAATTCCCATGCGCGGTCGCCTGCTCTGTCTCCTGCCCCTGCTGCTCGCTCCTCTGATCGCCTCCACCACCTCGCAGGCCGCTCCCCTGGAGCAGCAGCGGCAACTCTACGACCAGGCCAAGGCGGCGCTGGACAAGGGTGACGCCAGCGTCTACCTGGCCAATCGCGGCGAATTGCGCACCTATCCGCTGGAGCCCTACCTGGCCTATGACGAGCTGATCAAGCGCGTCCCTGGCGCCAGCGACGCCGAGATCGAGACCTTTCTCGCCGAGCACGGCGACCTGCCGCAATCCAACTGGCTGCGCCTGCGTTGGCTGCGCAGCCTGGCCGACCGCGGCGACTGGACACGCTTCGAGAAGTACTATTCGCCCGACTACAACTTCACCGAATTGGATTGCCTGCACGGCCAGTACCTGATCGCCCAGGGCAATGCCAGCGAGGGCTTCAAGCTGGCGGAAAAGCTCTGGCTGGCGGGCAAGCCCCAACCGACCACCTGCGATGGTCTGTTCCAGGCCTGGGCGGCTCGTGGGCAGCTCACCGAGGAGCGGGTGTGGGAACGCGCCAAGCGGGCCGCCGACAAGGGCGAGTACGGTCTGGTGCGCGCCCTGATGCCGCAGTTGCCCACCCTCGCCAGCCAGGCCCAGCGCCTGATCGAGGTGGCGCAGAAGCCGCAGCTGATCACCAATGTCCAGGCCTTCACTCCGGCCAGCGAAAGCCTCGCCGACGTGGTCGGCCTGGGCCTGCGCAAGCTGGCGCGCCAGGACCCGGAGCAGGCCATGCCCTTGCTCGAGATCTACAGCCAGCGCATGCCCTTCACCCGCGACGAGAAGGTCGCCATCGCCCGGCAGATCGGCCTGACCCTGGCGAAGAATTTCGATCCGCGTGCCCTGCCGCTGATGGAGCGCTACGACCCCGAACTGCGTGACGACGACGTCAGCGAATGGCGCGCCCGGTTGCTGCTGCGCCTGGGTCGCTGGAGCGATGCCCATGCGCTGATCGAGCGCTTTCCGCCGAGTCTGGCCAAGGCCAACCGCTGGGAATACTGGCGTGCCCGTACCCTGGAGCTGATGCAGCCGCAAAGCCCCACGGCGTTGCACGAATACGCCGAGGTCAGTCGCGAGCGCGACTACTACGGCTTCCTCGCCGCCGACCGCAGCAAGGCGCCCTACCAGCTCAACAACCGGCCGCTGGTGCTGAGCGAAGCGCTCAAGCGCAAGGTACGCAACACCCCCGGCGTGCAGCGCGCCCTGGAATTCATCGCCCGCGGCGAGCCGATCAATGCCCGCCGCGAGTGGTTCTACGTCAGCCGGCATTTCAATCGCGACGAGTTGGTCGCCCAGGCGCGCCTGGCCTATGACATGCAGTGGTACTTCCCGGCGATCCGCACCATCAGCCTGGCCAAGTACTGGGATGACCTGGACGTGCGCTTCCCCATCGCCTACCGCGAAAGCTTCCTGCGCGAAGCCCAGGCCCGCGGCCTGCACAGCAGCTGGGTGTTCGCCATCACCCGACAGGAGAGCGGCTTCATGGCCGATGCGCGCTCCGGGGTGGGGGCCATGGGCCTGATGCAGCTGATGCCGGCCACCGCCAGCCACACCGCCAGCAAGTTCGCCATTCCCCTGGCTTCGCCGCAACAGGCGCTGGCCCCGGAGAAGAACATCGAGCTGGGTACCGCCTACCTGTCCATGGTCAACGCCCAGTTCAACGGCAATCGGGTACTGGCCTCGGCGGCCTATAACGCCGGCCCCGGCCGGGTGAAGCGCTGGCTGACCGGCGCGCGTCATCTGGCCTTCGATGTCTGGGTGGAGACCATCCCCTTCGACGAAACGCGGCAATACGTGCAGAACGTGCTGGCCTATGCGGTGATCTATGGCCAGAAGCTCAATGCGCCGCAGCCGCTGGTGGAGTGGAACGAGCGCTTCTTCGACGAGACCTGAGCCCCTGCCGGCCGATGCCGGCGCACCGCCGCGGATTCGAACGCCGGGGCGAGTCCGCTGCGCCAGAAGCGGCGTTTCCCTGCGGAGCCGCACCGCAGAGCGCCTTGCCCCTGCTGCCTGACCTCCAGCTGCCACGCGACCCGCGTGACGGGCTGCGCAAAGCCCCGTCACCCCCTATACTGCAGCCCCTTTTTTTCCGCTATTGAACCGGAGAAACCATGCTCAAGCGCTCGCTGGCCCTGGCAGCAGGCCTGGCCCTGTCCCTCACTTCCCTGCTCTCCCATGCCACCGACGAGCTGCGCGTCTCGGCCATTCCCGACGAGGCGCCCACCGAGCTGATCCGCAAGTTCAAGCCACTGGGTGAATACCTGGAACAGCGCCTGGGCATGCCGGTGAAATTCATTCCGGTGTCCGACTATGCCGGCGTGGTGGAAGCCATGGCCGCGGATCGCCTGGACCTGGCCTGGTTCGGCGGTTTCACCTTCGTCCAGGCGCAGCGCAAGGCACCGATGATCCCCCTGGTGCAGCGCGAGGAAGATCAGAAGTTCACCAGCAAATTCATCACCGCCGACCCGGCCGTGAAGACCCTGCAGGATCTCAAGGGCAAGACCTTCGCCTTCGGTTCGGTCTCGTCCACCTCGGGCAGCCTGATGCCGCGCTATTTCCTGCAGCAGGACGGCATCGTCCCTGAGCAATTCTTCTCACGGGTGGCCTATTCCGGCGCCCATGACGCCACCGTCGCCTGGGTCGCCGCCGGCAAGGCCGACGCCGGGGTGCTCAACGCCTCGGTGTGGCAGAAGCTGGTCGATGCCGGCAAGGTCGACACCAGCAAGGTACGGGTGATCGCCACCACCCCGCCCTACTACGACTACAACTGGACGGTGCGCGGCAACCTGGACCCGCAGCTGGCGGCCAAGATCAAGCAGGCCTTCCTCGACCTGGACCCGGCCAAGCCGGCGGACAAGGCCATTCTCGATCTGCAGGCGGCCACGCGCTTCGTGCCGACCTCGCCGGACAACTACAAGGGCATCGAGGCTTCCGCCGTGGCGGCCGGCCTGCTCAAGTGAGTCTCGCCCTCAGGGGCGTGACGCTGGTCCACGCCGACGGCTCGCCCGCCCTGGCCGATGTCGACCTGCACCTGGAACAGGGTGAACAGGTCGCCCTGATCGGTCCCTCCGGCGCGGGCAAGACCAGCCTGCTGCGGCTGCTGGCCACCGGGCTGCGTCCGGCTGCCGGGCAGTTGCAGGTGCTCGGCCAGGAGCCCTGGGGCCTGGGCAACGGGGCGCGGCGCCAGTTGCGCGCGCGCATCGGCCTGATCCACCAGGCCCCGCCACTGCCGGCGCGCCAGAGAGTCATCACCGCGGTGCTTGCCGGGCGCCTCGGCCAGTGGTCGCTGGCGCGCAGCCTGGTCAGCCTGGTGCATCCGCTGGACGCAGCCGGCGCCGCCGCGGTCCTGGCACCGCTGGATCTGGCCGATCGGCTCTACGCCTCGTGCGACCAGCTCTCCGGTGGCCAATTGCAGCGCATCGGCATTGCCCGGGCGCTCTATCAGCAACCGCAGCTGCTGCTCGCCGACGAACCCGTCTCGGCGATGGACCCGGTGCTGGCCGGCCATACCCTGGACGTCTTGCGCGACGCCGCGACACGCCAGGGCACCACCCTGGTCACCAGCCTGCACAATGTCGAGCTGGCGCTGCAGCGCTTTCCGCGCATCCTCGGCCTGCGCGCCGGCCGGCTGCTGTGGGACAAGCCCGCCAGTGCGGTGAGCGCCGCCGATCTCGCCGAGCTCTATGCCAACGAGGGGCTCAGCACCGCCCTGCCGCAGGCGACAGCCGCTGCGGCCGAGACACCCCTCGACCTGCCGCGATGCTGAATCCGCGCTATCGGGACCCCGCCGCCCGGCCCCGCCTGCTGCTGACCCTGCTGGCACTGCTGTTGGCCTGGCCGACCCTGCACCTGGCGGAATTCGATCTGCTCGGCCTTTTCAGCGGCGACAATGCCCGCACCATGGGCCACTTCCTCGCCGGCTTCTGGCCACCCGCCCACGACGCCGACTTTCTCGCCGTGCTGGGCCGCGCCACCTTGGAGACCCTGGCCATCGCCACCCTGGGCATGGCCCTGGCCGCGCTCATCGCCTTGCCCGCCGCCCTGCTCGCCACCCGCGCCCTGTCGATCTCCGCCCTGCCCCGCGCCGGTCGGCCGGGGCGGCTGCCGCGGCTACTGCGCGGCCTGATCCGCGGCGTGCTGATCGTCTTGCGCAGCGTGCCGGAGATCGTCTGGGCGCTGCTGTTCGTCCGCGCCGTGGGCCTGGGCCCCACCGCCGGGGTACTGGCCATCGCCATCACCTATGGCGGCATGCTCGGCAAGGTCTATGCGGAGATCTTCGAATCGGTCGATCCGCGCCCGGCGCGCGCCCTGCTGCTGCAAGGCGCGGGGCGCCTACAAGCCTTCGTCTATGGCGTGCTGCCCAATGCCGCCAGCGAGATGATTTCCTACAGCGTCTACCGCTGGGAATGCGCCATCCGCGCCTCGGTGGTGATGGGCTTCGTCGGCGCCGGCGGCCTCGGCCAGCAGGTCGACCTGTCGTTGCGCATGTTCGCCGGCGGCGAAGTGGCCAGCCTGCTGCTGACCTTCCTGATGCTGGTGCTGCTGGCCGATGTGCTGAGCCGCCTGCTGCGCCAGGTGGAGCGCGGGCAGAGCCGGGGTCGGGGCGCGCTGACGGTACTGGCGCTGGGCGCCGCCCTGGTGGCGTCCGCCGGCTACCTGGGCACCGCCTTCGGTGAGTTGCTGAGCGCCCGCGCCCTGGGCCAGATGGGCAGCTTCCTCGCCGATTTCCTGAGGCCCGACTTTTCCCTTGGCCAACTGACTGCCGTGGCCCGCGGCGCCGTGGAGACCCTGGCGATGTCGGCCCTGGGCACCCTGCTCGCCGGGTTGCTGGGCTTGCTGCTGGCGCTGCCGGCGGCTGGTCGCTGCGGTCTGGCCGCCCTGGCGCTGGCGCGCCTGCTACTCAACGCCCTGCGCGCCGTGCCCGAGTTGGTCTGGGCGGCGCTGATGGTGCTGGCGGCAGGACTGGGGCCCAACGCCGGGACCCTGGCGCTCGCCCTGCATACCGCCGGGGTGCTCGGGCGATTGTTCGCCGAGGCCCTGGAAAACACCCCCAAGGCACCGGCCGAGGCCATCCGCCTGGCCGGGGGCGGAGCGCTGGCAGCCTTTCTCTACGGCACCCTGCCGGCGGTCTGGCCGCAGTTGCTGGCCTATCTGCTCTATCGCTGGGAAAACAACATCCGCATGGCCAGCATCCTCGGCTTCGTCGGTGCTGGCGGCCTGGGGCAGCAGCTGTATTTCAGCCTGAGCCTGTTCCAGCAGGCCCAGGCCGCCACCGTGATCCTCGGCATGCTGGTATTGGTGCTAGGCGTGGATGGGCTGAGCAACTGGGCCCGGCAGCGTTGGGTCGTCCGTTAGACGCCTGGCGAGCGGATCTCCGGCAGCAGCAACTCCGGCAACTGGGCCAGGAAGGCGGCTTCGTCGTCGAGTTGGCGCAGGTCCAGCCAGAGGGCATCGGCGTCGATGCGGCCTACCACCGGAATGGGGAGCTTGCGCAGGCCCTCTTCCAACTGGCGCAGGGCACGCCCACGCAGGCGCTTGCTGACCTGGGGGCGACAGCACAGGGCCGCGCCGGGCAGGCGCGCCACCGGCTGGGCGCCGCTGCCGATCATGCCCAGCACCGGCTCCACGCTGACCCTATAGGTCTCGCCCAGCACGGCGGCGAAGGTCGGCAACAGCCGCTGGGCCTGGGCGGTGATGTCGTCCGCCGGGCGCGACAGCAGGCGCAGGCTGGGCAGTCGCTCGGCTAGCCGATCCGGGTCGCGATAGAGCGCCAGGGTCGCCTCCAGGGCGGCCAGGGTCAGCTTGTCCACCCGCAGGGCGCGCTTGAGCGGATTCTTCTTGATGCGCTCGATGAGGTCGCGGCGGCCGACGATGAGGCCGCACTGGGGCCCGCCGAGCAGCTTGTCGCCACTGAAGGTGACCAGGTCCGCACCGTCGCGCAGGGCCTGCTGCACCGTGGGTTCGGCGGGCAGGCCCCAACGGGTCAGGTCCACCAGAGTGCCACTGCCCAGGTCTTCCAGCAGGGGTACCTGGTGGGCGCGGGCAATGGCGGCCAGTTCGGGGGTGGCGACGCTGGCGGTGAAGCCCTGGACGCTGTAGTTGCTGGTGTGCACCCGCATCAGCAGCGCGGTACGCGGGCCGATGGCCGCTTCGTAGTCGCGGGCATGGGTGCGATTGGTGGTGCCCACCTCGACCAGCTTGACCCCGGCGCGGGCCATGATGTCGGGGATGCGGAAGGCACCGCCGATCTCGATCAGCTCGCCGCGGGACAGCACCCCTTCCTTGCGCGCGCCGATGGCGTGCAGCGCCAGCAGCACGGCGGCGGCGTTGTTGTTGACCACGGTCACCGCTTCGGCACCGGTGAGTTCGCGCACCAGCTCGGCCACCAGGTCGTCGCGATCACCGCGCTTGCCGGTGGCCAGGTCGAATTCCAGATTCATCGGCTGGCGCGCCGCTTCGCTTACCGCGGCGATGGCCTCTTCCGCCAATAGCGCCCGGCCCAGGTTGGTGTGCAATACCGTCCCGGTCAGGTTGAACACCCGGCGCACCCGCGGCCGGCTGCTCAGGGCCAGGCGCTCGCCCAGCCGCCCGGCCAGTACGCCCTCCTCCACTTCCACGGCGGTGAGGGTGCCGGCTCTCAGGGCTTCGCGCAGATCGTCCAGCAGCGAGCGATAGCCACCGAGTACCCGCTCGCGGCCATGGCGCTCCTCCAGCGGACGCGAAGCGGGATGGCGCAGCAGGCGGTCGATGGAGGGCAGGCGGATGGCGGTCATGAAGGCCTCTTGGGTCGAGTCGATCCCCAGTGTAGCCCGAACCCGCGGCGGGTCGACCCGGCCTCCCGTCGCCCGCCCGCCTTGGCCGAAACGGCGCGGCGCCAGACCTCCCACGTCTGGAAATGACCCCCGGGTTCCCGGTTTGCCGCGCGCCAGAGCCCGTCCTAGGATGGATTTTCAAGCCTCTCACGCCCCCGGCAGTCGAAGGCTTGGCAACGCCATGCCCACCGTCCACGACAACAACAAAGGTGCCGTCATGTCCAAGAAAGCCTCCCTCTGGGCGAGCGATACCCTGTTCGACAACAGCGACATCGTCAGCCTTGGCAACTTCACCTATCTGCACGCGCTGAAGGCCTCCGCCGCGCAACCGACCCAGCAGACTGCCCTGGCCGCCACGCCAACGGTGAGCGAATTCCTCAACGGTGCCATCAGCGAATACGTGCTGGGTGGCACCCCGGACGGCATGCGGCCGTTCCTGGTCGATGGCCACCAGATGACGCTGCACAACTCGCTCAACGGCGCGGTGGCCCATACCTGGATCACCGCCGAAAACCAGATCCTCATCACCTACGCCGGTACCACGAGAGGCGAGAATCTGCTGATCGATCCCCTGGCCACCGCGGGTGGCCTGCTCAGCGACCTGCAGATCCTCAGCCAGCACGTCTCCAGCGCGCAGCGGCAGTCGCTCGACTTCGCTCATCAGGTGATCGAAGCGGCGGCCAAGCAGGGCTACGGTACCCAGGACATCTTCGTCACCGGTCATTCCCTGGGCGGCATCTCGGCGGAATACGTTGCCCAGCAGACCGGGCTCGGCGGCATCAGCTTCGAGGCCTCGGGCATTCCCCGCGATGCCCAGGCGGCGGGCCACGGCGGCAACTTCGTCAATGTGGTCACCCTCGGTGATCCGGTGGCCAACTACAGCTCCGACATCCGGGGCGAACAGCCTTTCGCCCCTACCTTCGTCAGCCAGGCCGAGGGCGGTGGCAGCCTGCCACACTATGGCTCGCTGTTTTTGATCGGTGCCCAGTCCGATCAGCAGGATCTGGCCCAGGCGGCGGCCAAGGTGGGCCATCTGTTCAACGGCAACAACGGCGGCCAGGTCGATCCGCTAGGCGCCGCCTTGCATCCGGTAAGCGTCGCCGCCGGGCTGGCCGAGGCGGCGCGACTGATCGCCGAATTCCACCTGCCAGCCGCCGAATACACCAACCTGGGGGTGACGCCCACCGGCGGCTTCCTCGACACCCTGCCGGCCCATATCGGCACGGCCCATGGGCCGGTGCTGATGGTCGGCAACTACAGCGTGGCGGAACTGCAGGCCTACGCCGAGACCCACGCGACCTTCGGCTGAGAGCGACTAACAAAACTACTGCGCGTCTGCCATGCGGGCGCGTGCAGTGCTCTGAATCCTCATGTACCACTTGTACACTGCGGTTCCTGCGCGCCGCGCGCACCCGCCTGACAGCCGCTCGCTACGTTTTGTTAACCGCTCTGAGCTCCGGCGGAAGGAAACTTCCGGCGTATCGCTCGGGTCTGCCTCCCTATCGCCCGGGGCCCTCAGGGCCCTGCTGCCCGTATCGATGAGGAGAGAGCCATGACCGACAACGGCCCCCAGCGCATGACCGATGAAGAAGCCCAGGAATTCGCCACCGAGGTGTTCAACCTCGCCCGTACCGGCAATGCCGAGGTACTGGCCCTGGTGCTGGAAAAAGGGCTGACGCCTAACCTGCGCAATCACAAGGGCGACAGCCTGCTGATGCTGGCCAGCTACCACGGTCATCTGGAGGCCAGTCGCGTGCTGCTGGAGCACCAGGCCGACCCGAACCTGGCCAACGACATGGGCCAATCGCCGCTGGCCGGGGCGGCCTTCAAGAACAACCTGGCCATGGCCGAATTGCTGCTGGACCAGGGCGCTGCCGTGGAAGGCGCCATGCCAGACGGCAAGACCGCGCTGATGATGGCGGCCATGTTCAATCATGTGCAGATGGTGGAGCTGCTGGTCGCCCGCGGCGCCGATCCACAGGCACGTGACGCCTCTGGCAACACGGCGCTGAGCGTGGCCCGGGCCATGGGCGCCCAGGACACGCCGGCGGTGTTGGAACGCCTCGGCGGCGCCTGATCAGTGCTTTTCGTAGCGATAAAAGAGATTGGGTTCACTGACCACATAGAGGTTGCCCGCGGTATCCAGGGTGACCCCTTCGGGTTGGCGGATGCGCCGCGACAGGCCGCCGAAGGGCGCCAGCAGGGAGCGGGTATCCAGGGTACGGCCTTCATCGTCGAGTTCGATCAGCATGCGCGATTCGTCGCTGAGCAGCAGCAGGTGGCCGGTACGGCGATCGACATGGATGGCGGACAGATCGCCGGTGGTTGGCGCCTGGTCCAGCCAGGCCTGGCGATCGATGATGCGCAGGGCGAAGTCGCCATCGAAGCTCTTGAGCAGGCCGCGGATTTCATAGAGCTTGCGTGGTGAATGCTCCTTGACCACGTAAAGACGATCCCGGGCCGCGTCGTAGTCCAGCCCTTCGAAACCCTGGTTGCCGCGGGGGAAGAGATCCAGGGTCAGGCTGCGATAGTCGCTGCGGTGCAGGACGTCGTCACCTTCGGGGATGTTCACCAGGGTCAGGGCATTGGCGCCCTCTTCCGCCAGCAGCAGGCGATCATCGCCGAGATAGGTCACGCCCTCGACGTCGTCGAAGCCTTCCAGGCGATGACGCTCCAGCAGATTGCCGTCGCGACTCAGGGCCAGCAGTTCCGGCGGATTGTTGACTACCGCCCAGAGCCGATCGCGCACCGGGTCGTAGCTGACATCGGAGAGATTCTCCGTGACGCCGGCCACCGGCTTGGCCTCCACCGCCACCCGGTAGCGGCCGAGTTCCAATGAAGTACGGGGCTGGCTCTGCCATTGCTGGCCGAGCCAGAACAGCAGTTGACTATCCAGGTGGCTGCTGCGCAGCCCTTGGGTGAGCCCCAGCGCCAGCAGCAGGGCCAGGCCCAGTAGCCAACCCGCTCGACCAATCCTGATCCGCCTTCCCCATGCCGTCATCGCCTAAGCCCCGTCATTGTTGTACGGGGCGGAGTATCCAGGGCTGTCTTTATAGTTGTATGACAGCTACCGGGGCTTGAGTGATCGGACGACGCCTAGCGCCGTGGCTGGACCGGGTTACCCTCCCAGCGCGACCGCGCCGGCAGGGTTTCGCCCTTCATCACCAGCGACAGCGGACCCAGCTCCACGTTGTCGCCGACCTGGGCGCCATAGAGCACCACGCTGCGCGGCGCCAGGTTGACGCCAGCCCCCAGCTCCACTTCGCCGACCTTCATCACCCGGTCTTCGAACAGGTGGGTCTGGGGACCGGCCAGGGCGTTGAGTTCGCCATGGTCGCCGAGGCGCACGCAGTCGAACTCGGTAAGGTCGGTGGTATCCAGATAGGTGCCGCGGCCCAGGCGCGCGCCGAGCAGGCGCAGGGCCAGCGGCAGCCAGGGCGTACCGCGCAGGGTACCGAGCAGGTTGGGCACCGCCAGGGTTTCGTAGAGGCTGGTGATGGCCTCGCTGCGCCAGACGAAGAAGGTCCACATGGGCGCCGAGCGCGGACGATAGCGCCCCACCACCAGCCACTTGAGCGCCAGCACCACCCCGAAGCTGGCCAGGGCGAAGAGACTACCAGCCACCAGGGTCTCGCCCAGCAGACTCAGCCAATCGCCCTGCTGCCACAGGGGTACCAGGGCTTCGGCAATGGCGCAGCCGGCGGCCACGGTGAAACCGGTGGGCAGCACGATCCGCAGGGCCTCGATCAGGCCGCGGACCAGGCGGCGCCAGGGCGCCGGGCGGAAGGTCAGGCTTTCCGGGTAGCCGGTGAGGGTTTCCCGCGCCGGCAGCCGCACCGCCGGCGAGCCGAGCCAGGTCTCACCCTGGCGCAGGGGCACGCCTTCGTCGAGGCGTCCCAGCACACCGACCAGGGCATCCTCGGGGATATGGCAGCCATCGGCCACGTAGGCGCCATTGCCGACGAAGCTACGGCGGGCGACGGAGGTTCTCTTGAGGGTGATCCAGCCCTGGGCGATCTGCTCGTCCCCCAGCATCACGGCGTCGGCGATGAAGGTCTCGTCACCCAGCTCCAGCAGCGAGGACACCGGCCCTGCGGCGGTGGAAATCTCCGCGTCACGCCCTACCCGTGCGCCCAGCAGGCGGTACCAGAGCGCCGAATACACCGTGGCATAGAGCCCTTGCAGACTCTGCAACGCCGACTCCTGGATCAGGTTGGCCAGCCACTTGCGCCAGTAGAAGAGACTGTCGACCGACCACTGGCCTTCTTCCAGGCGCGGCATGATCAGCCGGCGGGCCAGGGCGCAGCCGAGCAGGGTCAGGGCAACGCTGACCACGCCCAGTGGCAGGGCCAGCACGCCGTACTGCAGGGCATCGAGCACCAGCGAAGAGGTGTGCCACCAGGGCAGGCCGCCGAGGCTTTCCAGCTCGTCGATCAGCAGCGCCAGGGGGAATAGCGGCATGAAGAACAGCACGGACACCGCCAGGCCGCTCACCGCATAGAGCCCGTTCAGCAGACTGCGCTTGGCGCGGGAGCTGGGCGCTGGCGGGACGATGCGCGTGCCTACTGCACCTTGGTCGTGGGCCGGGGCACCGCCCCAGTTGCGCCCCGCCGGGACACGCTGCCCGGCGCGTAGCGCCGACTGGGCCTGCAGGCGACCACTGGCACCGATGGCGGTGTCGCCTTCGAGGATGGCATAGGAGCCGACCTGGGCTTCCTCGCCGAGGGTCACGGCGCCGAGCAGCAGCTCGCCGCGCAGCACCCGGGCGTTCTCGAAGTTGACGCCGTTGCCCAGGCTGACGCCCTGCCCCAGGGTCAGCAACTCGGGCACGCGCAGGGTGATGGTACCGATGAACGCCTGGTCGCCGACGCGGGCGCCCAGCAAGCGCAGCCAGCCACGCGCCAATGGCGAGCCGCTGAGCAGATAGGCCGGCGCCATGGCCAGGAAGCGTTCCCCGAGCCACCAGCGGTAGTAGGTCAGGCCCCACAGCGGATAACGCCCGGCCTCCAGGCGACCGGTCAGGCGCTTGCCGACCAGGGCCACGGCGAATTCCAGGCCGATGGCCAGGATGAACAGACTCAGGGCGGTCAGCATGGCCAGCGGCAGCGTCGTACCCGCATGGATCAACAACGGGAAGGCCAGGAAAGGGGCTAGCCAGCGGCCCAGGCGCAGGGTCAGAAGCGGCGGCAGGGCCACCGCCTGGGCCAGCCCGCAACGCCAGCGGCGCCAGCGACTGGGCGGTGCCCAGGCCTCGGTGGCGGTGGCCTGGCCGGCCGCGGCGGCGTCCGCCTCCAGGGCCTCGGCGATGGCGCCCAGGGTGCGGCCGGCATAGACCGCCTTGACCGTGGCGCTGGCATAGCGCGGGTCCTGGCGCAGCCGCGAGACCAGGCGGGCGGCGAACAGCGAGTGGCCACCCAGGTCATCGAAGAAGTCCAGTTCGGCCTGCAGGGGCTGGCCGGGAAACAGCTCGGCGGTGGCCGCCAGGACCGCGCCCAGCGCGCCGCTGGCCGCGGCAACCGGGGCCACGGCGGCGATGGTCAGCGGACGAGCACGCAACTGCTTGCGGTCGATCTTGCCGGAATTCAGCCGCGGCATCTCGCTGAGCCACTCGAAGCGGCTGGGCACCATGTACAGCGGCAGGCAGCCGGCCAGCTCGGTCCGCAAGAGATCGCTGCGCGGTACCGCACCGCCATCGCCGACCATGAAGGCCACCAGTTGCTCCACGCCGGCCTCTTCGCGGAGCACCACGGCCACGGTGCCGACGCCGGGTTGCCGCGCCAGGGTGGCTTCGATCTCGCCCAGCTCGACGCGATAGCCGCGGATCTTCACCTGGTCGTCGACCCGACCCAGGCAGTGCACCTGGCCGTGTTCGTCGACCCGCGCCAGGTCGCCGGTGCGATAGAGCGTGAGATCGTGACTGCCGGTGCTCCAGGGGTTGGGCAGGAATTTCTCGGCGGTCAGTTCTGGGCGGCCCAGGTAGCCGTCGGCCACGCCCGGCCCGGTGATGCAGAGTTCGCCCACCTGCTCGCGCGGCAGCAGCGCCAGGGGCTTACTGGCATCGGCAGGCACCACCAGCAGGCTGTAGTTGGGCAAGGGACGACCGATGGTCACCGGCTCGCCCGGCTGCAATTGCGCCAGGCTCGCCGAGACGGTGGCCTCGCTCGGCCCATAGGTGTTGAACAGCCGTCGCTGGGGTCGGCTCCAGCGCGCCACCAGCGGCTCGGGACACATCTCGCCGCCGAGGTTGATCAGGCGCAGGCTGGGCACGTCTTCCGGCAGCAGCGCCAGCAGGGTCGGCACCACGTGCAGCACGCTGATGCGATTGGCGGTCAACGCCTGGGCCAGGGCCTCGGGATCGGCGGTGATTTCCCGCGGGGCCAGCCAGAGGGTGGCGCCCACCAGGTAGCTGATCCAGATCTCTTCGAAGGACATGTCGAAGGCCACCGAGAAGCCCTGGTAAACCCGGTCGCCGGCCTCGATGCCAAGCAGCGAATTCTCGCTGCGCAGGAAGTGGCAGATGCTGTCCTGGCGGATACCGATGCCCTTGGGCTTGCCGGTGGAGCCGGAGGTGTAGATGAGGTAGGCCAGATTGTCCGGCGAGACCTGACCGCGACGGCGCAGGGTCTCGTCGGGCGCCAGGGGGGCGCCCAGCCCGTCGGGGGTCCAGCACTGCAGCCCCGGGCGCGCCAGCAGGTCGGCGAAGGTCGCCCCGGTGATCACGCCCACCGCCTGGGCGTCCTCCAGGCAGAGGGCCACGCGGTCGGCCGGGGTCTCGGCATCGCAGGGCAACCAGGCCGCGCCGGTCTTGGCGATGGCCAGTTGCATCACCAGCAGCTCCATCCCGCGTGGCAACCAGAGGCCGATCACCCGACCGGGTCCGGCACCGGCCGCCAGCAGTCGCGAGGCGGCGCGGTCGGCCCAGGCGTCCAGCTCGCCGTAGCTCAGACTGCGCTCGCCTTCGAGCAGGGCGGGCCGTTCCGGCGACCGCGCCGCGGTGGCCTCGAACAGATCGGCGAGGACTTCATCGCGGCACAGGTCGGGACGGGCAGCGCCCTCGACCAGACTGAGGGAGAGTTCGGCAAGCGCTTCCATGGGGACAGCCTCTGGTTGTTTAGCGCAGTGTGTATTTCTCCGGTTACGCGCTCCTTAAGGTGGCATTAGGGTTTGCTTAAGGCTGCTGCCACTCAGGAATAAACCCTTCTGGAATGCGACTTTCACTGGACCCACCATTGATCGCCGATGAACGGAGGGGCGGTGGTACGGCGCAAAAAAAAACGCCTCCCGAAGGAGGCGTTTTGACTACCGCGCGATGATCAACGCAGATCGAAGCGATCCAGTTCCATCACCTTGGTCCAGACCTTGACGAAGTCCTTGACGAACTTCTCCTGGGCGTCGGCACTGCCGTAGACCTCGCTCAGCGCCCGCAGTTGGGCGTGGGAGCCGAACACCAGGTCGACCCGGGTACCCGTCCACTTCACGGCACCGGTCTTGCGATCGCGGCCTTCGAAGGTGGTCTTGTCCGGACCGGTGGCCTTCCACTCGGTGCCCATGTCCAGCAGGTTGACGAAGAAGTCGTTGGTCAGGGTCTGCGGCCGCTGGGTGAAGACGCCGTGCTTGGCGCCGCCCACGTTGATGTCCAGCACGCGCAGGCCGCCCAGCAGCACCGTCAACTCCGGCGCGGTCAGGTTCAGCAGATGCGCCTTGTCCACCAGCAGGAACTCGGACTTCACCTTGAACTGATCGCCGACGTAGTTGCGGAAGCCATCGGCCCAGGGTTCCAGATGCCCGAAGGACTCGACGTCGGTCTGCTCCTGGGAGGCGTCCACGCGGCCCGGGGTGAAGGGTACGGTGATCGAGTGACCGGCTGCCTGGGCGGCCTTTTCCACCCCGACGCTACCGGCCAACACGATCAGGTCGGCGATGGAGACCTTTTTGCCCTGACCTTCGAAGTCACGCTGAATGCCTTCCAGCACGCCCAGCACCTTGGCCAGTTGCGCCGGCTGATTCACTTCCCAGTCCTTTTGCGGCGCCAGGCGCAGACGGCCGCCGTTGGCCCCGCCGCGCTTGTCGGAGCCGCGGAAGCTGGAGGCGGCCGCCCAAGCGGTACCGACCAGTTCGGACACGCTCAGACCGGAGGCGGCCAGCTTGTCCTTGAGTGCCTTGACCTCGGCTTCGCCCAGCGGCGCGCCTTCGGCCTTCGGCAGTGGGTCTTGCCACAGCAGTTCCTCGGCCGGGGTTTCCGGGCCCAGGTAGCGGGCCAGCGGGCCCATGTCGCGGTGGGTCAGCTTGAACCAGGCGCGGGCGAAGGCGTCGGCCAGTTGGTCCGGGTTCTCCAGGAAGCGCCGGGAGATCTTCTCGTAGGCCGGATCGAAGCGCAGCGCTAGGTCAGACGTCAGCATGGTCGGCTGGTGACGCTTGCTCGGATCGTGGGCATCGGGCACGGCGCCGGCGCCGGCACCGTCCTTCGGCCGCCATTGGTGGGCACCGGCCGGGCTCTTGAACAGCTCCCACTCGAACTTGAACATGTTCTCGAAGTATTCATTGCTCCAGCGGGTCGGCGTGGAGGTCCAGGTCACTTCGAGGCCGCTGGTGATGGTGTCGGCGCCCTTACCGGTGCCGTAGCTGTTCTGCCAGCCGAAACCCTGCTGTTCCAGGTCGGCGGCTTCCGGCTCGGCGCCCACGTTGGTGGCCGGACCGGCGCCGTGGGTCTTGCCGAAGGCATGACCGCCGGCGATCAGGGCGACGGTTTCTTCGTCGTTCATGGCCATGCGGCCGAAGGTTTCGCGGATGTCGTGGGCCGAGGCCACCGGATCGGGGTTACCGTTCGGACCCTCGGGGTTCACGTAGATCAAGCCCATCTGCACGGCAGCCAGCGGGTTCTCCAGCACGCGGCTGGAACCCAGGTTGCGGCTCTGCTCGACCGGATGCTGTTCAGGCTGCGCGGTCAGCACGCCATCGCCGGGCTGCTCCATCTGCTTGTGCTCGCCGTAGCGGACATCACCACCCAGCCAGACGGTTTCCGAACCCCAGAACACGGCATCATCCGGCTCCCAGACGTCCTGACGACCGCCGGAGAAGCCGAAGGTCTTGAAGCCCATGGATTCCAGGGCGACGTTACCGGTGAGGACGATCAGGTCGGCCCAGGAAATCTTGCGGCCGTACTTTTGCTTGATCGGCCAGATCAACCGCCGCGCCTTGTCCAGGCTGACGTTGTCCGGCCAGCTGTTGAGCGGGGCGAAGCGCTGCTGACCCTGGCCGGCGCCGCCGCGGCCGTCAGCGACGCGATAGGTACCGGCACTGTGCCAGGCCATGCGCACGAACAGCGGACCGTAGTGGCCGAAGTCGGCGGGCCACCAGTCCTGGGAGTCGGTCATCACGGCGCGCAGGTCGGCTTTCACCGCTTCCAGGTCAAGACTCTTGAATTCCTTGGCGTAGTCGAACTCCTCGCCCATGGGATCGGACAGCGACGAGTGCTGGTGCAGGAAGTTGAGATTTAGCTGGTTGGGCCACCAATCCTTGTTGGTGGTACCACCGCCGGCGGCGTGATTGAACGGGCACTTGGATTCGGTCGACATCTTCTTGGCTACCTTAGGTCTTGTTCATCCGGTTGGTCAGCCGCGACGGCGCGCGGCGCTCTGGAGTCGTGGTTCCGGCTGGATCGCTCTAGCGAACCGGCAGACACGGGCGCCGGATTCGAGCCGGCTTCAGTGAGAGCCCCACCACGGGCAAAGCGGACGTTGCGTTCATTGTTATCCCCTCATCACGATGGGTACGCCGACGAAGCGACGTGATGACCATACTAGACGGCTTATCGAGCGCGTGTGATAGAAGGTTTTTCGCTGCTCGATAGACTCACTCTGCAAGATGACCTCTTGGTGACAGGCCCTCGCCGCCTCATCCTTTGCGCGATAACGATAGATGGCGACGGCTTCGCCGAGATTCGTGCAGCTTGGCCTCAAGAAATGGGAGGCGGTTGAGATCGCGCGGGTGTTGGCACCCCGAAAACGCTCACATGCGGAAACAGAAGAGGATGGGATGACAGGCGACCGCCCTGCATCGGGCGGGCGGTCGCTAGCCTTCAGCCCGGGGCGAACAGCAGATTGGGGGCGTGGCGCTCATAGCCCTCTTCCGCCAGGCGCACGTCCAGCGCCAGGCTGGCGAGGTCGGCGGACAGCGGCTCGCTACGGGCATCGTGGTCGCGATAGAGGTGCTTGAGGTAGGTCTTGCAGTGGGCGCAGGTCTCGGCGCGCAGCGGCGCCTGTTGGGCGTTGGCGTCGTCGGTGCCCAGGGAGTAGTAGCCGAGGCCCTTGCCGGTCTCGCAGTGGCTGCACTTGACCCGTACGAAGTGCCATTCGCAGGCGCATAGCGAGCAGGTGAGGTACCTCAGGCCATTGGCCTTGCCCAGGTGATGGATGACGCCGGCCATGGGCGGCGCACCGCAGCAGGGGCAGGCCGTCTGGCTGCCCTGTTCGCGCAGGGCGCTGAAGTCACTGCGCTGCAGCCAGTGGGTCCAGGCCAGTTGCAGGGCGCCGCCGAGGAAGGGCACCACGGCGGCCGGCACCAGCTCGTAGCTGCCGGCCAGCAGGGCGATGGCCCAGGCCTTGCGCTGGCCGACATCGGCAGCGCGCAGCTCGTCCAGGGCGGACTGGACCGGTGCCGGACCGCCCTTGAAGATCTCCAGCAGGGCGTCCAGCGCCGGCAACCAGGCGCCTTCGCGGACCAGGGTGTCGTAGCCGAGCGGCGGCAGGCCGTGCTGCAGGCTCTGGGCACTGCGTGATTCGTTCAGCGCTAGCGGCGCGAGGGTAGCGAAGACCTGCTGCTGGGCCTCGCAGAGGTCGGCCATCAGCAGCAGGTAGTCGCCCAGGGCATTGCCGGCGGCCAGCAGCCGCAGGCGGTCGGCGCGATAGCCGAACAGCTCGCCACCGGGCAGCAGGATGAAATCGGGATTGACGGCCGCGGCTTCGATTTCGCCGGGTTCGAGGATCTGGCCCGCCATGGCAGGGCTCCTTAGCAAAGCGGTGGGAGAGAAAGGATTCAGGATAGCGGGTGGGTTGGGTGGTCGGACTCCGCTACCCTCACCCCAACCCTCTCCCAGAGGGAGAGGGGGTTGAATCGGCACGCACGGAGATCACCGCGCACCTCATTCGGTAATGGACTCACTCCTTCTCGCGGGTGACCTTCTCGTACCACAGCGAGTGGTGCTTCTTGGCCCAGGCGCGGCTCACCCAGCCGGTCAGCATCGCGCTCACCGAGCCCTTGATCCAGATTCCCGCATAGATGTGCACGATGATCGACAGCACCAGCACGAAGGCCGCGAAGGCATGGGCCAGGGCGCCCAGGCGGATCACCGGGATGGGGAACAGGTGAGCGAAGTATTGCCGCCAGATGATCACCCCGCTGACCAGCAGGATCAGCATGCAGGCCAGGAGCACCCAGAACAGGATCTTCTGCCCAGGGTTGTACTTGTCGATCGGCGGGAGCTTCTCCTCGCGGTTGTTCAGCACATCGTTGATCTGCTTGAGCCACTGGGCGTCTTCGCGACCTATCTTGTTGTGCCGCCAGAAGCGGATCACCAGAAAGGCGAAGAAGACGAACATCGCCACACCCATGAAGGGATGCAGGATGCGCGTCCAGGTGCCGCCGCCGAACAGGTTGGACAGCCAGAACAGCGCGGGGTGGAACAGCGCCAGCCCCGACAGCCCGGCCATGAAGAACAGGATCGCCACGATCCAGTGGTTGGTCCGCTCATTGGCGTTGTAACGCTGGATTTCAGGTTTCATCTCGATCTCCCAGGACGCCCCCGGCAGGACCGGGGGCGTACGCCTGCTAGGGCTGCTTGTCGTGCGGATCGAAGATCTGCACGGACGGACTCAGCTGCTTGACCTCGCCCTTGGGCGCATCGCCCGGGGTGGAGGGCGGCGCCTCGACCACCTCGTCGTCGTCATCGGTCCGGTTGGGGCCGACGCGCACGTAGTGGAAGAAGCCGGCCAGCACCGCCGCGCCCATGGCGAACAGCGCCAGGGGCTTGGTGATGCCCTTCCACAGGCCCACGCTGGGGCTGATGGTCGGGTCCTTGGGCAGGTGGTTGTACAGCTGCGGCTGGTCGGCATGGTGCAGCACGTACATGACGTGGGTGCCCCCTACCCCGGCCGGGTCGTACAGACCGGCGTTCTCGTAGCCACGGCTCTTGAGATCGACGATACGCTCGGCGGCGTGCTCCTTCATGGCGTCCTTGGTGCCGAAGGTGATGGCGCCGGTCGGGCAGGTCTTCACGCAGGCGGGTTCCAGGCCCACGCCGACCCGATCCGAACACAGCGAGCACTTGTAGGCCTTGTTGTCCTTCTTCGAGATCCGCGGGATATCGAAGGGGCAACCGGCGATGCAGTAGCCGCAGCCGATGCAGTGGTCCTGGTTGAAGTCGACGATGCCGTTGGCGTACTTGACGATGGCCCCCGGACTCGGACAGGCCTTCAGGCAGCCCGGCTCGGCGCAGTGCATGCAGCCATCCTTGCGGATCAGCCACTCCAGCTTGCCGGCCTCGTCCTCGTATTCCGTGAACCTCATGAGGGTCCAGGAATCCGCGGTGAGGTCCGCCGGGTTGTCGTAGGTGCCGTGGGTGTGGCCCACCTCGTCGCGCAGCTCGTTCCATTCCGAGCAGGCGACCTGGCAGGCCTTGCAGCCGATGCACTTGGACACGTCGATCAGCTTGGCCACTTCCGCCTGGGTGCGCACCGACGAGTAGGCCGTGGTGGTCGCGGAGCGGGCATAGATATCTTGGCTTGCCATCACGCTTTCTCCACGTTGACCAGGAAGGACTTGAACTCGGGCGTCTGGGTGTTCCCGTCACCCACGAAGGGGGTCAGGGTGTTGGCCAGATAACCCATGCGCGCCACGCCGGAGAAGCCCCAGTGGATGGGGATACCAACGTGGTGCACCGTCTCGCCATTGACCTGCAACGGGCGAATCCGCTTGGTCACCACCGCCTTGCAGACGATGTGGCCACGCTTGGAGGTGACGCGCACCAGATCCCCGGCGGCGATGCCCTTCTGCTTGGCCAGCACCTCACCGATCTCGACGAATTGCTCCGGCTGGATGATGGCGTTGAGACGACAGTGCTTGCTCCAGTAGTGGAAGTGCTCGGTCAGGCGGTAGGTGGTGGCCGCATAGGGGAAGTCCTTGCGATCGCCGAAATCCGCCCAGTCGTCCTTGAGCACCCGCGCCGCCGGACTGTTCAGCGCCTTGCGGTTGTTCGGGTGCAGCGGGTTGACGCCGATGGGCGTCTCGAACGGCTCGTAGTGCTCCGGGAAGGGCCCTTCGGCCAGCTTGTCCAGGGCGAAGAAGCGCGCCACCCCTTCCGGGTTCATGATGAAGGGACTCATGCCGTCGGCGGGCTTGGCGTCGATCTTGAAGTCGGGCACGTCGGTGCCGCCCCACTTCTGCGCCTTGTCGTTCCACCACACCAGCTTCTTGGTCGGGCCCCAGGGTTTGCCCTGCAGATCCGCGGAAGCGCGGTTGTAGAGGATGCGTCTGTTGTTCGGCCACGACCAGGCCCAGCCCAGGGTCTGCCCCATGTGGAAGGGATCGCTGTTGTCGCGCCGCGCCATCTGGTTGCCCTGCTCGGTCCAGGAGCCGCAGAAAATCCAGCAACCCGAGGCGGTACTGCCGTCGTCCATCAGCTGACCGAAACCGGCGAGCTGCTGGCCGGCCTTGGCCGAGACGTTGCCCTTGGCATCCAGGACGTCGGTGATGGCGTAGCCGTTGAACTCCTTGGCGAGCTCCTCGGGCGCCGGTTCCTCGGGCTTGGCGTAGGGCCAGGACAGCCCCAGGATCGGATCGGGGAAGGCCCCGCCCTCCTTGGCGTAGGCCTCGCGCAGCTTGAGGAACAACTCGGACATGATGGCGATGTCGCTGCGCCCTTCGCCGGGTGCCTCGGCGCCCTTGTAGTGCCACTGCAGCCAGCGGCTGGAGTTGACCAGGGAGCCGTCTTCCTCGGCGAAGCAGGTGGTGGGCAGGCGGAACACCTCGGTCTGGATTTGCGCGGTGTTCACCTCGTTGTGATCGCCGTGGTTGCGCCAGAACTCGGAGGTCTCGGTGGCCAGCGGGTCCATGATCACCAGCCACTTGAGCTTGGACAGCCCACGCAGGATCTTGCCCTTGTTGGGGAAGGCGGCGATGGGGTTGAAGCCCTGGCAGACGTAGCCGTTGACCTGGCCCTTGCCCATCATGTCGAAGTAACGCAGCACGTCGTAGCCGGCGCCGGTGACATCGACCTTGGGCAACCAGTGGTAGCACCAGTCGTTGTCCTTGGTGGCCTTGTCGCCGTACCAGGCCTTCATCAGGCTGACGTGGAACTTGCCGTAGTTCTGCCAGTAGCTCAGTTGCCCCGGGCGCAGCGGCTTGCTGGCGCGCTTGGTGATGAAGGCGTTGTAGTCCTGCTCGCCGTCGCCGCCGATGGTCAGGTAGCCGGGCAACTGGATCGACAGCAGACCCAGGTCGGTGAGGCCCTGGATGTTGGAGTGACCGCGCAAGGCGTTCATCCCGCCACCGGGCATGCCGATGTTGCCCAGCAGCAACTGCACCATGGCCCCGCAGCGGATGATCTGCGCGCCAATGGAATGCTGGGTCCAGCCCAGGGCGTAGAGGATGGTCATGGTCCGGCCGGGCGCCGCGGTCTCGGCGATTTCCGCCCAGACTTTCTGGATCGCCTCGGGCGGCGTGCCGCAGGTCTGGCTGGCCACCTCCAGGGTGTAGCGGCTGTAGTGCTGCTTCATCAGCTGGAAGACGCAGCGCGGGTCCTGCAGGGTCGGGTCGACCTTGACGAAGCCGTCCTCGCCGATCTGGTAGCCCCAGTTCACCTTGTCGGTGTAGACGCGCTTCTCGGCGTCATAGCCGTTGTAGAGGCCATCCTCGAAGGTGAAGCCTTCCTTCACCAGGAAACTGGCGTCGGTGTAGTTGCGGACGTACTCCTGCTGGATCTTGTCGCTGCTGATCAGGTAGTTGATCAAGCCGCCCAGGAAGGCGATGTCGCTACCGGTCCGGATCGGTGCGTAGTAGTCGGCGACCGAGGCGGAACGAGTGAAGCGCGGATCGACCACGATCAGCCGGGCGTTGTTGTGCGCCTTGGCCTCGGTGACCCACTTGAAGCCGCACGGATGCGCTTCGGCGGCATTGCCGCCCATGATGAGGACGAGATTGGCGTTCTTGATGTCACTCCAATGGTTGGTCATGGCACCACGGCCAAACGTCGGGGCAAGACCTGCCACCGTCGGGCCGTGTCAGACGCGCGCTTGGTTGTCGAAGGCCAGCAGGCCCAGACTCCGCGCGATCTTGTGCGTCAGATAACCGGTTTCATTGGAGGACGCCGAAGCGGCCAAAAAGCCCGTGGTCAACCAGCGATTGACCGTCTGGCCCTTGTCGTTGGTGGCGATGAAGTTGGCGTCGCGGTCTTCCTTCATCAGGGTGGCGATGCGCCCGAGCGCCTCGTCCCAACTGATGCGGGTCCATTCGTTGCTGCCGGGCTTGCGGACTTCGGGGTACTTGAGGCGATTGGGGCTGTGGATGAAATCCAGCAGGCCGGCGCCTTTCGGGCAGAGGGTGCCGCGGTTGACCGGATGGTCGGCGTCGCCCTCGATGTGAATGATGTTCTGGGCCACGTTCTTGGCCCGGTCGCCCATGCTGTACATGATCAGGCCGCAGCCGACCGAGCAGTAGGGGCAGGTGTTGCGGGTTTCCACGGTGTGCGCCAGTTTGAAATGGCGCACCTGATCGGCGAAGGCAGCTGTGGGAGCCATGCCTAGCGCCGCCAGGCTGGATCCCGCAAGGCCGACTCCAGCGACCTTGAAGAATTGCCGACGGTTCATGTCCACGTTCTTATCCTCGTTTCAGGCTGGACCCGGTACATAGCCGGGTCCTGAGGCAAGAGTAACCCAACCGTCTGGCTTATCGAGCGCTGCGCTCAGGTCGCCGATCAATGGAAGGCCACCTTCCGTCCCCTGACCCGACGACGCCTGCCGATCGCCTCATGCGCCAACCCAACCAGCGCGCCCTCCGCCGGCCGCGCCTTCTCGCCCTGCCACCCGCCACACGCCGACCAGGCGCGAACGGCTGATGGACGCGTAAGGCTTTCGATAGAGCGGTCCGTCGATCCTGTCGATTCGGCAGCGCCGGAAAGTCATGTTAATCTCGCCAACTTTCCTCGCGATGCCCTCGGACCCCTTCACCATGTCCAAGCGCCTGCTGACGCCGCCATAGCACTACCCTTCCTCCGCTAATCGCCCCTGCGGCGTGTGCTTACGTCGTACTACCCTGTCGTCTCTCCGCGATCGCGCCGTGCCGCGCCATCGCCTGTTTTGGATACGCCATGAAAAACGTTTCGCCCCGCGCCGACATCCTGGCCGGCCTCACCACGTCCTTCGCCCTGGTGCCCGAGTGCATCGCCTTCGCCCTGGTCGCCCATCTCAATCCGCTGATGGGGCTCTATGGCGCCTTCTTCATCTGTACCCTCACCGCCCTCTTCGGTGGCCGCCCGGGCATGATCTCCGGCGCCGCCGGCTCCATGGCGGTGGTCATCGTCGCCCTGGTGGTGCAGCACGGCGTGCAGTACCTGCTGGCCACGGTGGTGCTCGGCGGGCTGCTGATGATCGCCTTCGGCCTGTTGCGCCTGGGCAAGTTGATCCGCATGGTGCCGCACCCGGTGATGCTCGGTTTCGTCAACGGCCTGGCCATCGTCATCGCCCTGGCCCAGCTGGAACATTTCAAACAGGGCGAGGCCTGGCTCAGCGGCACGCCGCTGTACCTGATGCTCGGCCTGACCCTGGCGACCATGCTCATCATCTGGCTCTTGCCACGGCTGACCCGCGCCGTGCCGCCGGCCCTGGCCGCCATCCTCGGCGTGGGCCTGGCGGTCTACTGCCTCGACCTGCCGACCCGTACCCTGGGCGACATGGCCCATATCGCCGGCGGCCTGCCGCAGCTGGCGCTGCCCGACATCCCCTGGAACCTCGACACTCTGCAGATCATCCTGCCCTATGCGGTGCTGATGGCCATGGTCGGCCTGCTGGAAACCCTGCTGACGCTGAATCTCACCGACGAGATCACCGAGAGCCGCGGCTATCCCAACCGCGAATGCGTGGCCCTCGGCGCGGCCAACCTGGCCTCGGGACTGTTCGGTGGCATGGGTGGCTGCGCCATGATCGGCCAGACCATGATCAACCTGAGTTCGGGTGGGCGCGGGCGGCTATCCGGCCTGGTCGCCGGGGTGCTGATGCTGCTCTTCGTGCTGTTCCTCTCGCCGCTGATCGAACGTATCCCGCTGGCCGCATTGGTGGGCACCATGTTCGTGGTCGCCCAGCAGACCTTCGCCTGGGCCTCGCTGCGGGTGCTGCACCGGGTACCGCGCAGCGACATGCTGATGATCGTCGCGGTCACCGTCATCACCGTGTTCGCCGACCTCGCCACCGCGGTGCTCTGCGGCATCGTCCTGGCAGCGCTCAACTTCGCCTGGCAGCACGCCCGCCGGCTCTATGCCGACAGCCACCTGGAGGCCGATGGCAGCAAGAGGTACCAGGTGCACGGCACCCTGTTCTTCGCCTCCACCGCCACCTTTCTCAACCAGTTCGATCCGGCCGGCGACCCCGCCAAGGTGGTGGTGGACTGTAGCCATTTGAGTTTCGTCGACTACTCCGCCGTGGCGGCGTTGCGCACCCTGCACGAGCGCTACGCCAAGGCCGGCAAGCGGGTACGGGTGCTGCACCTGTCCGCTCGATGCAAGCAGCTCTTGCGCCGGGGCGGTATGGCGGACGACCTCGCCCTCGGCGATTGAACCCAGGGCGTCGCCGTCGGGTCTGTCGCAGCAACGCCTTGCTCTCGGAGACCCGCGGCCATGTCCAAGATCCTCGCCTGCCTCGACGGCTCGGCCGTCAGCGCCGCCGTCTGCGACTTCGGCGCCTGGGCCGGCACCGCCCTGGATGCCCCGCTGACCTTGCTGCACGTGCTGGACCAGCGGCGCTTTCCCCGCCCCGGTCACGGCACCCCGCCGCCCCTGCTGGTCAACCGCGAACACCTGCTCACCGAGCTGGCGGCGCTGGACGCCCGCCGTGGCAGCCTCGCGGAAGACCAGGGCCGGCTGCTGCTGGATGCGGCGCAATTGCGGGTCGAGGAACAGCAGGCCCGTTGCGCCGGCGCCGTGCTGCAACATGGCGACCTGATGGACTCCCTGGAAAGCCTGCAGGAGGATTTCGATCTGATCGTGCTGGGGCGTCAGGGCGAGGACAGCCCGCCCAAGCGGCTGATCGGTCGCCATCTGGAAAGCGCCATCCGCCTCTTGCAGCGACCCCTGCTGGTGGCCGGCCACACCTTCGTCAAACCCCAGGGCGTGCTGCTGGCCTATGACGACAGCAGCAGTGCGCGCAAGGCAGTGACCTGGGTGGCCAACTGCCGGCTGTTCGATGGCCTGGCCTGCCATCTGGTGACCGTCGGCCGCGAGCGCGAAGAACGCCGCGTGGCCCTCGCCCGCGCCGCCGACGAACTCCGCGCCGGCGGTCGCCAGGTCACTACCGCCCTCACCGACGGCGACGTGGAACTGGGGCTGGAACGCTATCGCAAGCAGCATGGCCTGGAACTGGTGGTGATGGGCGCCTTCGGCCATTCCCGGCTGCGCCACTTCTTCATGGGCAGCAACACCCGCAACATGCTGGAAACGGCCGGCAGTGCGCTGATCGTGGTGCGCTAGGAGAGGATCGATCGCGCTCTAGAAATCCACCCGCCCACGACTGGCCTTGAGCCCGCTGCGACGGGACTTGCCTTCCAGGCGGCGCTGCTTGGAACCGTAGGTCGGCTTGGTGGGGCGCCGGGGCTTTTCCGGGACGTTGGCAGCGGCGATCAGCGCGGCCAGGCGCTCCAGGGCGTCGGCGCGATTCTGTTCCTGGGTGCGGTACTGCTGCGCCTTGATCACCACCACGCCATCACGGCTGATGCGCTGGTCGCGTAGCGCCAACAGGCGCTCCTTGAGCGCCTCCGGAAGCGAGGACGCGGCGATGTCGAAACGCAGATGGACGGCGCTGGAGACCTTGTTGACGTTCTGGCCGCCGGCGCCCTGGGCGCGCACCGCGGTGAGCTGGATCTCCTGCTCGGGCAGCGTCAGGCGTTCGTCGATGACCAGGGTCACGCCGGTTGCGCGCCGCGGCTCAGCCAGGCGTCCAGCAGCGGCTCCAGTTCATCCAGCGGTTGGTAGCCGTTGGTGATCAGGGCCAGTTGGCCGTCGCGTTCGGCCAGCAGGGTCGGGAACCCGGCGATGCCCAGATTCAGCGCCCAGTCGAAGTCCGCCTGGGTGGCCTGGTGCGCGGCTTCGCCATCGAACAGCGGGGCGAATTCGATGCGCGGCAGGCCGCTGGCCTCGGCCAGCTCCACCAGCAGCGCCGGCTGAGTGACATCGCGCGCCTCGACATAGAAGGCCTGCTGGATACGCTTGGCCAGCCCCCAGACCGCGTCTTCGTCGAGTTGGCGCGCGGCGACCAGGGCGCGACAGGCCGGCTCGGTGTCATACACCAGGCCTTCCGGCGGTCCCACATCCAGGGCGAAGGGCTGGCCGGTGGTTTCCTGTACCGCCTGCCAATAGGCCAGGGTACGCACCCGGCTGGCGGTGTCCTGGGCGACCCGCTCGCGGCGCAGGCCACCGACCACCAGGCGCAGGGCAATGCCCTGGGCGGCCGCCCGCTCGGCCAGGCGATCCACCACCGGGGCGAAGCCCCAGCACCAGGAGCACATGGGGTCCATCACATAGAGCAGGCGACCGGGCATCCTAAACCTCCTCGGGGTGGGGTGTAGCGCTCAGCCGCGGATCGCGGCCGATGGGATGGGGCTCGTTACGCAGCCGGGCGAGTTCGATCTGCTTCTGTCGCTCGCGCGCTCCGGCGCGGGTCTTCTCCGACAGCGAATCCCAGCAGTGCGGGCAACTGATACCGGGGCTGTAGTGCGGCGACTGCATGTCCTGCGGCGAGACCGGGTTACGGCAGGCGTGGCACTGGTCATAGGCGCCTTCAGCCAATTCATGGGTCACGGTCACCCGGTTGTCGAAGACGAAGCACTCACCTTCCCAACGCGACTCGGCCGCCGGCACCTCTTCCAAGTATTTGAGAATGCCACCCTTGAGGTGGAACACCTCGGGGAAGCCTTCCTGCAGCATGAAACTGGAGGCCTTCTCGCAGCGGATGCCGCCGGTGCAGAACATGGCGACCTTCTTGTGCCGGGCGGGATCGAAATGCTCGCGGATGTAGGCGGGAAAATCCCGGAAGCTCTTGGTCTTGGGATCGATGGCGCCCTTGAAGCTGCCGATGCCCACCTCGTAGTCGTTGCGGGTATCGATCACCAGCACCTCGGGGTCGTCCACCAGGGCATTCCAGTCCTGCGGCTCGACATAGGTGCCGACGCGCTGGTTGGGATCGACGCCCGGCACGCCCAGGGTGACGATCTCCTTCTTCAGCTTCACCTTGGTGCGATAGAACGGCTGTTCGGCGCAGTAGGATTCCTTGTGGTCGATATCGACCAGGCGCGGATCGGCGCGCAGCCAGGCGAGCACCGCATCGATGCCTGCACGGCTGCCGGAGACGGTGCCATTGATGCCTTCCTCGGCCAGCAGCAGGGTGCCCTTGACGTCGTTCGCCAGCAGGGTCTGCAACAGGGGTTCACGTAATTGGACGTAGTCGTCCAGGGTGACGAACTTGTACAAGGCCGCCACGACGATAGTGTCGCTCATCTTCGATTTCCCAGGGGTCGCCCGCGCAAAGGGCGGACCGGTTAGACGAAAACGCCGGCAAGAATGCCGGCGCCGGTCAAATTTTAACCAAATGGCTGGGCGCCGAACAATGGCGCCTTGAGATCAGCCCGCCAGGTCGTGCTTGCTGCCGCCCCGGCAGGTGGGCGAATCCGGCGCCTGGCCCTGGCTCGCCCACTCCTCCGGCGTATAGGTGTGCAGCGCCAGGGCATGGAACTGGCCCATGAGTTCGCCCAGGGTGCCGTAGACCTTCTGGTGGCGCTTCACCGCGTTGAGTCCGGCGAAATGCTCGCTGACCACCACCGCCTTATAGTGGGTCTCCTGGCCGCGGCTGTGCATGTGGCTTTCGTCCAGCACCTCCAGGTGCTCGGGTTGCAACAGGCCCAGGCTGGACTGGATACGTTCGCGCATGCTCATGGGGATACCTCGACTGTAAGAGCCGTCATTCTAACGAGCGCGGCCACCGGCCGGAATCGCCGCCGTCGGCCAGGAAACGAAGAAGCCCGGAACAGGTCCGGGCTTCGCGTAGAACTGGTTACTCAGCGCTTGGCGGGCGGAGCCTCGCCAGCCGGCGGCTTGACACCCAGCTGCTTGTCCATCTCGGCGAGAATGGCGTTGACCTTGGGCACCGCCTGCTCCAGCTTGGCCTGGGTCAGCTCGGCGGACTGGGCCGACAGGCGCGGCAGATTGGCCAGCATCTTCTTGCCCAGATCCGACTGGTAGAACTTGATCAGTTCTTTCAGTTCTTCGTCGCTGAAGGTGTCGGTGTAGAGCTTGACCAGATCGGGCTTGATCTTGTCCCAGCCGATGGTGCTGTCCAGCGCCTGGTTGGCACGGGCCGTGTAGCTTTCCAGCACGGCTTTCTTGCCGGGCTCCTTGGCCTGGGCGAAGTGCTGGGCGAACAGCTGCTGTACCTGACCATAGACCGGGGCGGTCAGCTTGTCGGCATTGGCCAACTGCAGGAAGCGCTCCGCGTCGGCCGCGTGGCTCTTGGCATCGGCCAGGGCGAAGCTGCTGGCGCTGGCGAGCAGGACTACAGCGCCGAGCGTACGGAGGGTCTTCTTCATGGGCGTCCTTCAGGATGCTGAAAATGGACCGCGAGTGTGCCATAGAGCGGCTGAACCTGGCCTGAATTTATCAAGGACGCACCGTTATTTGAGAAGACTTCCTATTTGTGAACCCTGGCGCTAACCTGCTGCCTAACCTTGCTGGACCCACACCTGATACCTGGAGACCGCCATGAGCCGTACCGAAACCGATAGCATCGGCCCCATCGAAGTGGCCGACGACGTCTACTGGGGCGCCCAGACCCAAAGATCGCTGGAGAACTTCGCCATCGGCAACCAGCAGATGCCGCTGGCGGTGGTGCATGCCCTGGCCACGGTGAAGAAGGCGGCCGCGCGGGTGAACCTCTCCCTGGGCGAACTGCCGGAAGACGTCGCCACCCTGATCGAGAAGGCCAGCAGCGAGATCCTCGACGGCTTCCACGACGACCAGTTCCCCCTGGTGGTCTGGCAAACCGGCAGCGGCACCCAGAGCAACATGAACGTCAACGAGGTCATCGCCGGGCGCAGCAACGAGCTGGCCGGCAACGGCAAGGGCGGCAAGAAGCCGGTCCACCCCAACGACCACGTCAATCGCGGCCAGAGCTCCAACGACTGCTTCCCTACCGCCATGCACATCGCCACCGCCCTGGCGGTGCAGAACGACCTGCTGCCCGCCATCGCCGAACTGTCCGGCGGCCTGGCGCTGCAGTCGGCGCGTTACCAGAACCTGGTCAAGACCGGCCGCACCCATATGATGGATGCCACCCCGGTGACCTTCGGCCAGGAGCTGTCGGCCTTCGTCGCCCAGCTCGACCTCGCCGAACGCGCCATCCGCAATGCCCTGCCGGCGGTCATGGAATTGGCTCAGGGCGGCACCGCCGTGGGTACCGGTCTGAACGCGCCCAAGGGCTTCGACGAGGCCATCGCCAAGGAAATCGCCGAACTCACCGGCCTGCCCTTCGTCACCGCGCCGAACAAATTCGCCGCCCTCGCCGGCCATGAGCCACTGGTGGCCCTGCACGGCGGCCTCAAGACCCTGGCCGTAGCCCTGATGAAGATCGCCAACGACCTGCGCCTGCTGGGCTCCGGGCCGCGTGCGGGCTTCGCCGAGGTGAAGCTGCCGGCCAACGAACCGGGCAGCTCCATCATGCCGGGCAAGGTCAATCCGACCCAGTGCGAGGCCTTGTCGATGCTGGCCTGCCAGGTGATCGGCAACGACGTCACCGTCGGCTTCGCCGCCAGCCAGGGCCATCTGCAGCTCAACGTCTACAAGCCGGTGATCGCCCACAACGTGCTCGAATCCATCCGCCTGTTGGCCGATGGCTGCCGCAACTTCAACACCCATTGCGTCACCGGCATGGAGCCGGACGAGCACAAGATGGCCGAGCACCTGGAACAGGGGCTGATGCTGGTGACCGCGCTCAATCCGCACATCGGCTACGACAAGGCCGCCGAGATCGCCAAGAAGGCCTATGCCGAGAACAAGACCCTGCGCGCCGCCGCGCTGGAACTCGGCCACCTGACCGATGCGCAGTTCGACGAGTGGGTACGCCCGGAAACCATGCTGGAAGCCGGTGGCCGTGGCTGAAGCCCGCGGCGCCACGCCGCTGGAAGGGGATGGCCGGCGCCTGCTGGTCATCCAGGGCAATCCCAAGCGCACCAGCTTCTGCCAGTCGCTGGCCGACGCCTATGTCCAGGGCGCCCAGGCCAGTGGCCAGGTGGTGCGCCAGCTCAAGCTGGCCGAGGCCCAGTTCGACCCGGTGCTGCGCGAGGGCTACGACCTCTCGCAGACACTGGAGCCGGATCTGTTGGAAGCCCAGCGGCAGATCCACTGGGCCGAGCACCTGGTGTTCGTCTATCCGGTGTGGTGGAACGGCCTGCCCGCCCTGCTAGCGGGCTTTCTCGAACGCGTCCTGCAACCGGGCTTCGCCTTCGCCCAACGCGACCAGACCTGGGGCGGCGAGCCCCTGCTGACCGGGCGCAGCGCCGAATTGCTGGTCACCTCCGATACCCCACCCTCCCCCTGGCAACGCCTGCGCAACCAGGCACCCCACCGCCAGGGCATCCAGGAAGGCCTCGAAGCCTGCGGCATCCAGGTGCTGCAGGTGCACGAATACTCACCGGTACGGGCGGCCGACGAGGAGCAGCGCTTACGCTGGTTGCAAGAGGTGGAACGGTTGGGGCGGAACGAGTAGGTACGCTAGCGCACCGAGACCCTCGTAGGTTGGGCTGAGCGCAGCGAAGCCCAACGGAGCGGACTCCTTGCTGCCGGCAATGTTGGGCTTCGACGGTGGAGCCGTCTCAGCCCAACCTACGGCCTGAGACTTCGGCATAACCAAAGCGCCTTTTATTCTTTCTCCTGCGGATCATCCGCCGTCACTATCGGCTCTCCCCTTTCGTCCGCGGAGACCCGCCATGACCCGCTATCTCATCCTGCCCGGCTGGCAAGGCTCCGGCCCCGATCATTGGCAGACCCACTGGCAACGCCGCCTGCCGGATGCCCGTCGCGTCGAGCAGGACGACTGGCAACACCCCGACCCGCAGCGCTGGGTGGCCGCTCTCGACCAGGCCATTGCCCAGGCCACCACTCCTGTGGTGCTGATCGCCCATAGCCTGGGCTGCGTGACGGTAGCGCACTGGGCGGCCAGCGCCACGCTCGCGCGGCGGCAACGGGTGCTGGCCGCGCTGCTGGTGGCGCCGGCCGATGTGGAGCGCCCCGGCTGCCCGGCGGAACTAGTGGGTTTCGCCCCACTGCCCCGGCAACCGCTGCCCTTCCCCTCACGGGTGGTGACCTCGGACAACGACCACGCCATCAGCTTGCCGCGGGCCGAAGCCCTGGCGCAGGACTGGGGCAGCGAGCTGGACATCCTGCCGGGTGCCGGGCACATCAATACCCGTTCCGGCCACCGGCAGTGGGAAGAAGGCCTGGTCTATCTGGCCAAGCTGGGTTCGCCCCAGGGATTGCGCGTCGCCTGAGCCCTTGAAGATCGACGGCTCAGTGTCCTGGACCGAACGAAACGCTGAACGCCAACGCAACCTCGCTGCCTAGCGGAGCCCAGCCTGGCCTAGTCGCTAGCGAGCTTCCCGCATGAGCAGCAGGCCGAACCCTATCAGCACGCCGCCACTTAGCCGTTCGAGCCAGGGTCTTAGCGAGAGCACGCGAGCCCGTACCCGCGCCTCCGAAAAGCCGAGCGCCACGAGCGCGAACCAGGCCACGTGGGCACCGGAGATGAACAGGCCATAGCCCAGTTGCACGACCCAAGGGGTAGTCGGCTCGATCACCTGCAGGAACAGGCTGAGGATAAACATCGTGGTCTTGGGATTCAGGGCATTGCTCAGCAAGCCCATACGCAAGGCCGCCCGGCTGGAGGTTGGCCTCGCCTCCATCTCGCGGATGGCGTGGGCACCGGCACCGCGCAACATGCCTACCCCGAGCCAGAGCAGGTAGCCCGCGCCGCAGAGTTTCAAGGTCGCGAACAACCAGGGCGTCCGCTGCAGCACCACGCCCAGGCCGAGCAACACACCGCCCAGGTGAATCCAGGTGCCCAGGCCGATGCCCACGGCGGTCCACAGTCCGGCACGTCGCGACAGCAGCAGACTGTTGCGTGATACCAGCGCGAAGTCCGCGCCGGGGCTGATCACGGCCAGCAAGGTGATGGTGATCACGGCTAGCATTTCCGTCATGCTGGTACTCCGCAGCTCTATGAGAGAAGCGCTCAGGGTAGAGGGCTGGAGACGGAAAAAATAACGATGATTACTGACCGAGATGGTGAGTTGAACTCACCGAAACCCGACAATCGCCTGCCCTCGTTACTAGCCCTGCGCTGCTTCGAGGCGGCTGCGCGTCAGGAGAATTTCACTCGGGCAGCAGCGGAGCTGCACCTGACCCACGGCGCCGTCAGCCGAGCGGTTCGCGGCCTGGAAGACGACCTCGGCCTGGCCTTGTTCGAACGACGGAGTCGACGGGTTTTCCTGACCGACGCCGGTCGCCAATTGGCCCAGGCGGTCCAGCAAGGCCTCGAGGTGATCCGCGAGGCGGTCAGTGAACTCAGGGCCCAGGCACGTCAGCAGCGGCAATGGGTGCTCTCTTGCGAACCCACGCTGCTGATGCGTTGGCTGATCCCGCGCTGGCCGGATTTCCAGGCGCGGCATCCCGAACTCGAGGTGCTGCTGGTCGCGGGGGGTGGCCCCTGCACCTTCAGCGAAGGAATCGACCTGGCTATCCGCCGCGACGACTTCATCTGGCCCGCCACCGTCCAGGCGCAACCGCTGTTCGCCGAATGGGTCGGGCCGGTCTGCCGCCCTGATCGGGCGCCGCTCTGGTTCGCCGAGCCCGCCGCAACTCTTGAGGTAGCGCCACGTCTGCATACCCGCACCCGCCCCACCGCCTGGGAGTGCTGGGCGACGGCAGGCGGACTGAGGCTACCTGAGGCCCCGGAGCTCACCTTCGAGCACTTCTATTTCAGTCTGCAAGCCGCCGTCGCCGGTTTGGGGGTGGCCATAGGTCCCTGGGCACTGGTGGGCGACGATCTCGCCAGCGGCCTGTTGGTCGCTCCCCAAGGCTTCCTCCAGGACGGCTCGCATTACCACCTGCTCAGCGCCAAGCCGATTGCTCCGGGCACGCCACCACAGCTGTTACTGGACTGGCTGCGTTCTCAAGCGCCGCAGCCGCCCGCCTGAATCGGCAATGCCCCCCGCACGTTGAAACGCTAGCCGACTCGAAGCTACAGCACCTCGAATCCGTTGGGCTTCGCTGCGCTCAGCGCCAACCTACAGGCCAAGAACCCCCAAACCCCATAAAAAACCCGCCACCAGGGCGGGTTTCGTCACGACCAAGGCCGCCTCACAGCTTGGCGATGGACACCTCGGTGGATTTTACGAAGGCGATCACCTCGCTGCCCACCTGCAGCTCCAGCTCCTTGACCGAGCGGGTGGTGATGACGGAGGTGACGATGCCGGCGGCGGTCTGGACATCGATCTCGGAGAGCACCGAGCCTTCGATGATTTCCTTGATGGTGCCCTTGAACTGGTTGCGAACGTTGATGGCCTTGATGGTCATGGCAAAACTCCTCGGATGAACGATCAGTAGGCCCAGCGCAGTTGCGTGGGCAGGGGTTGCACGATTTCCGGTAGATCGGGATTGAGCGGCTGCTGCAGCACCCGGGCGAGTACCTCGGCCTCCAGGCGGGCCAGATTGGCGTCGCCCGCGGCGCGGGGACGCGGCAGGTTGACGTCGAGATCCAGGCCGACGTGGCCGTCTTCGATGAGCACCACGCGGTCGGCCAGAGCCACCGCCTCGCCCACGTCGTGGGTGACCAGCAGCACGGTGAAGCCGTGGCGCTGCCAGAGGCGCTCGATGAGTTGCTGCATCTCGATGCGGGTCAGGGCATCCAGGGCGCCCAGCGGCTCGTCCAGCAGCAGCAGGCGCGGCTGGTGGATCAGCGCCCGGGCCAGGGCCACGCGCTGCTTCTGGCCACCGGAGAGCGCCGAGGGCCATTCACCCGCCCGATCGGCCAGGCCGACCGCCTCCAGGGCTTCCAGCGCCTTGGGCTTCCAATCGCCCTTGAGGCCCAGGCCGACGTTGTCGATGATGCGTTTCCAGGGCAGCAGGCGCGCGTCCTGGAACATCAGTCGGGTGTCTTCGCGGTGCTGCGCCAGGGGCTCGTCCTGGCCCAGCAGGTCGCCGCCGCTGGCCTGGTCGAGACCGGCCACCAGACGCAGCAGGGTACTCTTGCCGCAACCACTGCGGCCCACCACGGCGACGAACTGGCCGGCCGGGATATTCAGGTCGATCCCGTGCAACACGGTGCGCTCGCCGAAGGTCTTCACCACCTGTTGCAGCTTGAGGGCGATACCCCGCGCCAGCGGCGGGATGGCTTGGAGATTGGTCATGCGTGGGCTCCCTGCTGATAGGCCGGATGCCAGCGCAGCCAGGCGCGCTCCAGGCCGCGGGCGGCGAGATCCGCCAGTTTGCCGAGTACGGCGTAGAGCAGGATGGCCAGCACCACGACGTCGGTTTGCAGGAATTCCCGGGCGTTCATCGCCAGGTAACCGATGCCGGAGCTGGCGGAAATGGTCTCGGCGACGATCAGCGTCAGCCACATCAGGCCGAGGGCGAAGCGCACCCCAACCAGGATGGACGGCAGCGCGCCGGGCAGGACCACGTGCCAGAACAGCCGCGCCCCGGAGAGACCGTAGCTGCGGGCCATCTCCACCAGCGCCGGATCGACGTTGCGGATGCCGTGGTAGGTATTCAGGTAGATGGGGAAGAACACCCCCAGGGCCACCAGGAACAGCTTGGCCGACTCATCGATGCCGAACCAGAGGATAACCAGCGGGATCAACGCCAGGTGCGGCACGTTACGGACCATCTGCAGGGTACTGTCGAGCAGGCGTTCGCCCCATTTCGACAGGCCGGTGATGAAGCCCAGCGCCAGGCCGATGCTGCCGCCGATGGCGAAGCCGATGCCGGCGCGCCAGCCGCTGATGGCCAGGTTTTGCCATAGCTCGCCGCTCTTGACCAAGGCCCAGCCCGCTTCCAGCACCGCCGCCGGGGACGGCAGGATGCGACTGGACAGTACACCGCTGCTCACCGACACCTGCCAGGCGACGATCAGGGCCACCGGCACCACCCAGGGTGCCAGGCGCTGCAATTGACGTTCGAGGGTGCTGTTCATGCCCGGCCTCCCTCAGCTCTGCGACGCTTTCTGCGGCAGGATGTCGTTGGCCACCATCTCGCCGAAGGGACTCACGTAGTTGGCCCCCTCCACCTGGGTCGGCCGCTTGACCGGCAGGTGCGGGAACAGCAACTCGGCTACCCGGTAGGACTCTTCCAGGTGCGGATAGCCGGAGAAGATGAAGGTGTCGATGCCCAGGGCGGCATATTCCTTGACCCGCTCGGCCACGGTGGGGCCGTCGCCGACCAGGGCGGTACCGGCACCACCACGGACCAGGCCGACCCCGGCCCAGAGGTTGGGAGCGATTTCCAGGTTGTCGCGGCGGCCCTGGTGCAGGGCGGCCATGCGCTGCTGGCCGACCGAATCGAAGCGCGCGAAGGCGGCCTGGGCCTTCTCGATGGTGGCGTCGTCCAGGTTGGCGATCAGGCGGTCGGCGGCCTTCCAGGCCTCTTCGTTGGTCTCGCGGACGATCACGTGCAGGCGGATGCCGAAGCGCACGGTACGCCCCAGGGCGGCCGCCTTGGCCTTGACCGCCTCGATCTTCTCGCGCACCGCGTCGAGCGGCTCGCCCCAGGTCAGGTACAGCTCCACCTGCTCGGCGGCGAGATCCTGGGCAGCATCGGAGGAACCGCCGAAATACAGCGGCGGACGCGGTTGCTGCAGCGGCGGATAGAGCAGTTTGGCGCCCTTGACCTGGATGTGCTTGCCTTCGTAGTCCACCTGCTCGCCTTCCAGCACGCGGCGCCAGATGCGGGTGAACTCCACCGAGGCTTCGTATCTTTCGCTGTGGGACAGGTGCAGGCCGTCGCCGGCCAGTTCGTCCGGATCTCCGCCGGTGACCAGGTTGAACAGCGCCCGGCCGCCGGAGAGGCGATCCAGGGTCGCCGCCTGCCGTGCCGCCACCGTGGGCGAGATGATTCCCGGGCGCAGGGCCACCAGGAACTTGAGTTTCTGGGTGACCGGGATCAGCGAGGCGGCCACCAGCCAGGAGTCCTCGCAGCTGCGACCGGTGGGGATCAGTACCCCGCCGAAGCCCAGGCGGTCGGCGGCCTGGGCGATCTGGGTCAGGTAGCCGTGGTCGACCGCGCGGGCGCCTTCGGCGGTGCCCAGGTAATGGCCATCGCCGTGGGTCGGCAGGAACCAGAAGATATCGAGACTCATGGGGCGTTCTCCAGCTAAGCGAAATCAGGGTTTGGCGGCGACGGTCTGCAGACTGGCGGGCGGGGTCCACACCACGTCGCGGATGACCAGCGGCTTGGGAATCAACTTGAGGGCAGTGAAGGCGTCGGCGATCTTCTGCTGCTGCGCGGTCACCTCGGGGGTGATGAAGCGCGCGCCGTAGCCCTGGCGCTTGACCACGGTCAGGGCGGTATCCAGCGGCAGGTTGAGCAGCGGCGCCACCTGGGCGGCCACCTCGTCCGGGTGGGCCTTGGCCCAGTCGCCCACCGAACGCACCTCGTCGACGATGGCGCCGACCTGCTCGGGATGGGCCTTGGCGAAACTGCGGGTAGCCAGATAGAACTGGTGGTTGTCGGCCAGGCCCGTGGCATCGGTCAGGGTACGGGCATGCAGCTGGGTCTCGGCGGCGGCCTGGTAGGGATCCCAGATCACCCAGGCATCCACCGCGCCGCGTTCGAAGGCAGCGCGGGCATCGGCGGGCGGCAGGTACACCGGCTGGATGTCCTTGTAGTCGATACCGGCCTTGGCCAGTGCCTGCACCAGCAGGTAGTGGACGTTGGAACCCTTGTTCAGGGCGATCTTCTTGCCCTTGAGATCGGACAGGGAATGGATCGGCGAATCCTTGGGCACCAGGATGGCCTCGCTGGTGGGCGCCGGCGGTTCGTTGGCCACATAGACCAGATCGGCACCGGCCGCCTGGGCGAATACCGGCGGCGTCTCGCCGGTCACGCCGAAGTCGATGCTGCCGACGTTGAGGCCTTCGAGCAGCTGCGGACCGCCGGGAAACTCGGTCCACTGCACCTTGACGCCATCCTTGGCCAGGCGCTTCTCCAGGGTGCCGCGGGCTTTCAGGGTGATGAGGGTGCCGTATTTCTGGTAGCCGATACGCACCACCTCTTCCGCCTGGGCGAGGCCCGCGGCCAGGGTCAGCAGGGTGACCGCGAGAACTGAACGCTTGAACGAAAACTGCATGGATAACGCTCCGATCAGATACCCCAGCGTGCCTGGCCGATGCGATCGGCCAGCAGCTCGGGGGTCAGGGGCTGGGGACGTCGCGCCAGGGCGGCGTGGAATTGTTCGAGGGATTCGTAGAGGCGTTGCTCCAGCGCCGGGACCAGGGCCACGCCGGTCTCGGTGTAGCTGACCTGGCTGTCGTCGGCGAAGACGCCATTGAGGATTTCCTGGGCCTTGAGTGCCGAGAGCACCGGCTTGAGCGCATAGTCGATGGCCAAGAGGTGGCCGCTGGAGCCGGCGGTGGCCAGGGGTAGCACCACCTTATGGGTCAGGGCGCGCTCGGGCAGCAGGTCCAGCAGGGTCTTGAGGGCGCCGGCCAGGGAGGCCTTGTACACCGGGGTGGCGATCACCAGGCCATCGGCGGCCTGCAACTGGGCGATCAGCTCCACCACCGGCGGACTGTCGAAACGGGCACCGATGAGATCGGCAGCGGGAAAGTCCTGGATGCGCCAGCGCGACAACTCCACGCCACGCGCCTGCAGCCAGTTCGCCGCCAGATCAAGGACGCCGCTGGAGCGCGATCGCGCTGCCGGACTGCCTGCCAAAGTCACCACCTGCATCGCCGTCTCCTGGATAAAAAGAGCGGTGTCGCGCCGCTCGAAAAAGGAATGAGCGGACCTTAGCAGTGGGTGTTTATTCCCTAAAAATACCCTTTAGGCACTTGGTTATAACCAGAAAAACAAAACCCCGGCCTGGGCCGGGGTTGCTTGTCACGGAATATTTCAGCGATTGGGCTGCGGCGTCAGGCGCAGATAGGGTTTGACCGCGGTGTAGCCCTTGGGAAAGCGCCGCTTGAGCTCTTCCTCGTCCTTGAGCGAGGGCACGATGACCACGTCGTCGCCATCCTTCCAGTTACCCGGAGTGGCCACCTTGTGGTTGTCGGTGAGCTGCAGGGAATCGATCACCCGCAGGATCTCGTCGAAGTTGCGCCCGGTACTGGCCGGATAGGTGATGGACAGGCGCACCTTCTTCTGCGGATCGATGACGAACAGCGAACGCACCGTCAGGGTGTCGTTGGCATTGGGATGGATCATGTCGTAGAGGCCCGCCACTTTACGGTCGGCATCGGCCAGGATGGGGAAGCCCACGGAGGTGGCCTGGGTCTCCTCGATGTCCTTGATCCAGCCCTGGTGGGATTCCAGGCCGTCCACCGACAGGGCGATGACCTTGACGTCGCGCTTGGCGAATTCGTCCTTGAGCTTGGCGGTCAGGCCCAGCTCGGTGGTGCATACCGGGGTGAAGTCGGCCGGATGGGAGAAGAGCACACCCCAGCTGTCGCCCAGCCACTCGTGGAAGCGGATGCGGCCCAGGCTGGAATCCTGTTCGAAATCGGGGGCGATGTCGCCCAGACGGATACTCATTGGCAGTTCTCCTGATACAGGTAGGGATGAAGGCACTATGCCGCCCGCCGCGCACGGCGGGAAAGATCGGATCGCGCTGTGGTTATAACGCGAAAGACCGAGCAGGCCGACCCCTGGGGGACGCCCCCTCGCCTATCGGACCACGCCCAGGCCGCCAGACTCCCGCCCTCCCCGCCCAGAGCCTGTTCAAAGTCTCGCGAGCTAAAGACAAACAAGGCGAAAATGCCTGAGGAAGCGGAGTTTACGGGTAGTAAATGAGCATTCCGACGGGGCTGGCCTTCCAGGGCATTTTCAACGCCGTTTGGCCGACGCGCAGCAGACTTTGAACAGGCTATCAGAAGTTGTCCAGGCGCCCCTCGGCCAACAGCGCCAGGCTGAGTTCGCGCATGCGGAATTTCTGGATCTTGCCGGTCACCGTTAGCGGAAAGGCCTCGGCGCGATGGAAATGCCGCGGCACCTTGAAATGGGCGATGCGCTCGCGCGCCCAGTCGCGCAGGTCCGCGCCACTCACCGCCTGGTCGGGATGCAGGCGCACCCAGGCCACCACTTGCTCGCCATAGCGCGAGCAGGGAATGCCGATCACCTGGACATCGGCGATGGCCGGATGGGTGAAGAAGAATTCCTCCAGTTCGCGCGGATAGATGTTCTCCCCGCCGCGGATGATCATGTCCTTGCTGCGCCCGAGGATGCGCACGTAGCCCTCGGCATCCATGGCTGCCAGGTCGCCGCTGTGCAGCCAGCGGCTGGCGTCGAGGATCTGGGCGGTGGCCTCGGGCTGGTTCCAGTAGCCCAGCATCAGGCTGTAGCCCCGGGTGCAGAGTTCACCGATGGCGCCCCGCGGCACGATGCGGCCGGCGGCGTCGACCAGCTTGGTCTCCAGGTGCGGCTGGGTGCGCCCGACACTGGTCACGCGCCGCTCCAGGTCGTCGTCCGGACCGGTCTGCAGGGATACCGGGCTGGTCTCGGTCATGCCGTAGGCGATCTGCACTTCGCGCAGGTGCAACTCGGCGATGACCCGGCGCATGACCTCGATGGGACAGGTCGAGCCGGCCATGATCCCGGTCCTCAGACTGGACAGATCGAAGTCGCCCCGGCGCGGATGATCGAGCAGGGCGATGAACATGGTGGGCACCCCATAGAGCGCGGTGGCGCGCTCCTCGGCCACCGCCGCCAGGGTCGCCAGGGGATCGAAGGCCGCCTCCGGATAGACCAGGGTGGTGCCGTGGGTCAGGGCGCCGAGATTGCCCATGACCATGCCGAAGCAGTGGTACAGCGGCACCGGCACCACCAGCCGGTCACGCGCGGAAAGGCCCAGGCTCTCCCCGACCAGGTAGCCGTTGTTGAGCAGGTTGTAGTGGCTGAGGGTGGCGCCCTTGGGCAGCCCGGTGGTGCCCGAGGTGTACTGGATATTGGCGGGATCGTCGAATTCCAGGGTCGCCTCGCGCTCGGCCAGGGCGGCGGCCGCTACCTCGGCGGCCCGCGCCTGCAAGGCTGGCCAGGACAGGAAACCCGCCGGCGGGTCGGTGGCCAGGCTGATCACCCCGCGCAACTCGGGCAGGTCGGCGTTGCGCAATTCGCCCAGCGGCGTCGTGGCCAGTTCGGGGAGCAGCTCCTGCAGCATCCCTTGGTAGTCGGAGGTCTTGAAGGCGGCGGCGCAGACCAGCCAACGGCAGCCGGACTGGCGCAGGCTGAATTCCAGCTCGCTGCGGCGATAGGCCGGATTGAGGTTGACCAGGATGGCACCGACCTTGGCACAGGCGAATTGGGTGATGCACCACTCCGCGCAGTTGGGTGCCCAGAGGCCCAGGCGATCGCCGCGCTGCAGGCCCAGGGCCAACAGGCCACGGGCGGTGCGCTCCACCGCCTCGGCCAGTTCCGCCCAGGTGAATCTGAGCCCCTGGTGGCGGACCACCAGCGCCTCGCCCTGGGCAAAGCGCCGCGCGGTGGCATCGAAGGCCGCGCCCAGGGTCATGGCCAACAGCTCAGGCTCGCGGCTGCCGCAGGTATAGCTCAGGTGTTCCATGGTCGCCTCTTGTCGTTGTTTTGCGCCAGGGTGCCGCCGACCTCCGCAGAGACGGCGCACGGAATTACCTTTACGGAAACGTAAAACAGTCGCTGCTGACTGTCCAGCCCTGGGCAGCGCGTGCCGATCGGTCTGCCAGTGCCAGCCAAGTCCCCTTGACGGCCCGTGAACGGCAAGCCTACCTTTACGTAAAGGTAAAGCAACCAGAGTCGTCGATGGCCAAGACCTACAGCATTTCCGAACTCGCCCGCGAGCTCGACATCACCACCCGCACCATTCGCTTCTACGAGGAGCAGCAGATGCTTTTTCCCGAACGGCGTGGCCTGGAGCGCATCTTCAGCGCCAAGGACCGGGTGGCACTCAAGCTGATCCTCAGGGGCAAGCGCCTGGGCTTCTCCCTGGGCGAGTGCAAGGAACTGATCGACCTCTACGACCCCAGCAGCGGCAATCGCCGGCAGCTGGAGACCTTCATGCAGAAGATCACCGCGCGCCGTGCCCAACTCCAGCAGCAGTTGCTCGACATCCAGCAGATGCAGCTGGAACTGGATACCGCCGAGGAGCGCTGCCTGGCGGCCCTGGCCGATACCGAACGCGGGGTGGTGGGCCAGTCCTAGCCACCTACCCGCCCTCGCCGACCGACAACAACAATGATGGAGGCGCCCCTTGTACTATCCCAGCCTGAACTTCGCCCTCGGCGAGACCCTGGATCTCTTGCGTGACCAGGTCCGCCAGTTCGTCGCCACCCAGGTGGCGCCCCGCGCCGCCGCCATCGACCGCGACAACGCCTTCCCCAACGACCTCTGGCGTCAATTCGGCGACCTGGGCCTGCTCGGGGTCACTGTCCCCGAGGCCGACGGCGGTGCCGGCCTCGGCTACCTGGCCCACGTGGTGGTGATGGAAGAACTCAGCCGCGGCTCTGGCGCCGTGGCGCTGTCCTACGGCGCCCACTCCAACCTGTGCGTCAACCAGATCAACCGCAACGGCAGCGCGGAACAGAAGCGCCGCTACCTGCCCAAACTCCTCAGCGGCGAGCACATCGGCGCCCTGGCCATGAGCGAGCCCAACGCCGGCTCCGACGTGGTGTCCATGCGCCTGCGCGCCGAGCGGCGGGGCGATCGCTTCGTACTCAACGGCAGCAAGACCTGGATCACCAACGGACCCGACGCCCAGGTCTACGTGGTCTATGCCAAGACCCAGCCGGACCAGGGGGCCCATGGCATCACCGCCTTCATCGTCGAGCGCGACTGGGCCGGTTTCAGCCGTGGTCCCAAGTTCGACAAGCTGGGCATGCGCGGCTCCAACACCGGCGAGTTGTTCTTCGACGACGTCGAGGTGCCGCTGGAAAACGTGCTAGGCGAGCTGGACGGTGGGGTGCGGGTGCTGATGAGCGGCCTGGACTACGAGCGGGTAGTGCTCGCCGGCGGGCCCACCGGGCTGATGCAAGCCTGCCTGGACGTGGTGCTGCCCTATATCCACGAGCGCCAGCAATTCGGCCAGAGCATCGGCGAATTCCAGCTGATCCAGGGCAAGGTGGCCGACATGTACACCGAGCTCAATGCCTGCCGCGCCTACCTCTATGCCGTGGCCCAGGCCTGCGACCGCGGCGAGACCACGCGCAAGGACGCCGCCGGGGTGATCCTCTACAGCGCCGAACGTGCCACGCGGATGGCCCTGGAAGCCATCCAGATCCTCGGCGGCAACGGCTACGTCAACGACTTCCCCACCGGGCGCCTGCTGCGCGACGCCAAGCTCTACGAGATCGGCGCCGGCACCAGCGAGATCCGCCGCATGCTGATCGGTCGCGAACTGTTCAAGGAAACCCGCTGAGCGCGCCCGGCGCCGCTTGTCGAGGCCACCTGTCGAGGCCAACTATGGAGGAGAGTGTCGATGGCCATCCTGACCACCCAGCTGGACCCCCGCTCGGCGGATTTCGCCGCCAATCGCGCGGCCCTGCTCGCCCAGGTGCAACAATTGCGCGAGCTGCTGCTGCGCATCCAGGCCGGCGGCGGCCCCCAGGCCCAGGCGCGGCACAGTGCCCGCGGCAAGCTGCTGCCGCGCCAGCGCATCGATCGCCTGCTGGACCTGGGCTCGCCCTTCCTGGAGATCGGCCAGTTGGCCGCCCATGAGGTCTATGGCGAAGAGGTGCCGGCCGCCGGACTCATCGCCGGCATCGGGCGCGTCGAGGGCGTGGAGTGCATGATCGTGGCCAACGACGCCACGGTGAAAGGCGGCAGCTACTATCCACTGACGGTGAAGAAACACCTGCGCGCCCAGGCCATCGCCGAGCAGAATCGCCTGCCCTGCCTCTACCTGGTGGATTCCGGCGGTGCCAACCTGCCGCGCCAGGACGAGGTGTTTCCCGACCGCGAGCACTTCGGGCGGATCTTCTTCAACCAGGCGCGGCTGAGCGCCCAGGGCATCCCCCAGATCGCCGTGGTGATGGGCTCCTGCACCGCCGGCGGCGCCTATGTGCCGGCCATGAGCGACGAGACCATCATGGTGCGCGACCAGGCCACCATCTTCCTCGCCGGTCCGCCGCTGGTGAAGGCCGCTACCGGCGAGGTGGTGAGCGCCGAGGCCCTGGGCGGCGCCGACCTGCATTGCCGCACCTCCGGCGTGGCCGACCACCTGGCCGAGGACGACGCCCACGCCCTGGCCCTGGCGCGCCGCTGCGTGGCCAATCTCAACTGGCACAAGCTCGGCCAGTTGGCCCAGCGCCCGGCGCGACCGCCGCGGCTGCCCGCCGAGGAGCTCTACGGCGTGATCCCGGCCGACACCAAGCAGCCCTACGACGTACGCGAGGTCATCGCGCGCCTGGTGGACGATTCGGAATTCGACGAATTCAAGGCGCTGTTCGGCACCACCCTGGTGTGCGGTTTCGCCCACCTGCACGGCTATCCGGTGGCTATCCTCGCCAACAACGGCATCCTCTTCGCCGAGGCCGCGCAAAAGGGCGCGCACTTCATCGAGCTGGCCTGCCAGCGCGGCATTCCCCTGGTGTTCCTGCAGAACATCACCGGCTTCATGGTCGGCCAGAAGTACGAGGCCGGCGGCATCGCCAAGCACGGCGCCAAGCTGGTCACCGCGGTGGCCTGCGCCGAGGTGCCCAAGTTCACCGTGGTCATCGGTGGCAGCTTCGGCGCCGGTAATTACGGCATGTGCGGGCGCGCCTACGATCCGCGCTTCCTGTGGATGTGGCCCAATGCGCGCATCGGCGTCATGGGCGCCCAGCAGGCCGCCGGGGTGCTGGTGCAGGTCAAGCGCGAGCAGGCGGAGCGCGCCGGCCAGGCCTTGAGCACCGCCGACGAGGCCGCGCTGGCCGCGCCCCTGGTCGAGCAGTACGAGCGCCAGGCCCAGGCCGTCTACGCCAGCGCCCGCCTGTGGGACGACGGCGTGATAGATCCCGCCCAGACCCGCGACGTGCTCGGCCTGGCGCTGTCCGCCAGCCTCAACGCCGCCATCCCGCCGACCCGCTTCGGCCTCTTCCGGATGTGACGCCATGCCCTGTGCCCAACTGATCGAGGATCCGCGTGGCTTCGCCACCCTCTGGCTGGATCGCCCGGAGCGCCGCAACGCCCTGGACGCCGCCCTGATCGACGAACTCAACACCCACCTGCAGGCCGTGGCCGCCCGGCCGCACCTGCGCTTCCTGCTGCTGCGCGGGCGCGGCGAGCACTTCAGTGCCGGCGCCGACCTGGCCTGGATGCAGGCCGCGGCGCAACTGGACTACGCCGCCAACTTGGCCGATGCCCAGGCCCTCGGCGAGTTGCTCTACCGTCTCGACGCCCTGCCCCTGCCGACCCTGGCGGTGGTCCAGGGCGCGGCCTTCGGCGGTGCCCTCGGCCTGATCAGCGCCTGCGACCTGGCCCTGGGCAGCACCGACGCCCTGTTCTGCCTGTCGGAGGTCCGCCTGGGCCTGGCGCCGGCGGTCATCAGTCCCTTCGTGGCTCGTGCCCTCGGTCCGCGCCAGGCCCAGCGCTACGCCCTCAGCGCCGAACGCTTCGACGGCCAGCGCGCCCTGGCCCTGGGCCTGCTCAGCGACTGCCTGCCAGCGGATCAGCTGGAGGCCGGCGTCGAGGCCTGGATCGCCCGGCTCCTGGCCAACGGGCCCCAGGCCATGCGCGCGACCAAGGCCCTGCTGCGGGCCTGCGGCGATCCCGCGCTCACCGCCGTCGCGCTGCGCGAACTGACCGAAACCACCATCGCCCGCCTGAGGGTCAGTGCCGAAGGCCAGGAGGGCCTGCACGCCTTCCTCGACAAGCGCCAGCCCAGCTGGCAGGAGCGGCAGCCATGATCACCACCCTGCTGGTCGCCAACCGCGGCGAGATCGCCTGCCGCATCCTGCGCACCGCCAAGGCCCTGGGGCTACGCGGCGTGGCGGTACACAGCGCCGTCGACCGCCAGGCCCGCCACGTGCGCGAAGCCGACCTGGCCGTCGACCTGGGCGGCAGCAAGCCGGCCGACAGCTATCTGCGCGGCGACCTGATCGTCGCGGCGGCCCTGGCCAGCGGTGCCCAGGCCATCCATCCCGGCTATGGCTTTCTCTCGGAAAATCCCGACTTCGCCCGCCAGGTCGCCGCGGCCGGTCTGCTCCTGATCGGCCCCCCGGTGGCCGCCATCGAAGCCATGGGCAGCAAGTCCGCGGCCAAGGCGCTGATGGAGGCGGCCGGGGTACCCCTGGTGCCGGGCTACCACGGCACGGCCCAGGACCTGGCGACCTTCCAGGCCGCCGCCGAACGCATCGGTTATCCGGTGCTGCTCAAGGCGGCCGCGGGCGGCGGCGGCAAGGGCATGAAGGTGGTGCAAGGCCCCGCCGAGCTGGCCGACGCCCTGGCCTCGGCGCAACGCGAGGCACGCGCGGCCTTCGGCGACGACCTCATGCTGGTGGAGAAATACCTGCTGCGGCCGCGCCACGTGGAGATCCAGGTGTTCGCCGACCAGCACGGCCACTGCCTCTACCTGCACGAGCGCGACTGCTCCATCCAGCGCCGCCACCAGAAGGTCCTGGAAGAGGCGCCGGCGCCGGGGCTGGCAGCGGAACTGCGCCGCGCCATGGGCGAAGCCGCCGTCCGCGCGGCCCTGGCCATCGGCTACGTGGGCGCTGGCACCGTGGAATTCCTGCTGGACGAGCGCGGCGACTTCTTCTTCATGGAAATGAACGCCCGCCTGCAGGTCGAGCACCCGGTCACCGAGGCCATCACCGGCCTCGATCTGGTGGCCTGGCAACTCAAGGTGGCGGCGGGCGAGCCGCTGCCCCTCGAACAGCACCAGGTCCCGCGCCACGGCCATGCCCTGGAGGTCCGCCTCTATGCGGAGAATCCGGCCCAGGACTTCCTGCCCGCCAGCGGCCGGCTACTGCTCTATCGCGAACCGGCCGCGGGGCCGGGACGGCGGGTGGACAGCGGGGTGGTCGAGGGCGACGAGATCTCGCCCTTCTACGATCCACTGCTGGCCAAGCTGATCGCCTCGGGCGAGACCCGCGAGGAAGCCCGCCTGCGCCTGCTGGCCATGCTCGACGAGACGGCCGTAGGTGGCTGCGCGACCAATCTGGCCTTCCTGCGGCGGGTCCTGGCTCATCCGGCCTTCGCCGCCGCCGAGCTGGACACCGGTTTCATCGAGCGTCACCGGGAGCGGCTGTTGCCCGCTCCCCAGCCCCTGCCGGACGCCTTCTGGCAGGCGGCCGCCGCGGCCTTCCGCCAGAGCGAACCCAGGCGCCAGCGCGCCGATGATCCCGCGTCGCCCTGGAGCCGGCAGGACGGTTGGCGCCTGGGCCTGCCGGCGGCGAGCGAACTGGAACTGAGCTGCCAGGGCGAACGGCGACCGGTCGCCCTGGGGCAGGCGCAGGCCGCCAGCTGGGAAGGCGACGCCTTAGTGCTGGAGCACCAGGGTCTGCGCCAGCGCTATCCCGCCCGGCGCCGTGGTGAGCGGCTGTTCCTCGACTGGGCGGGGGACAGCTACGAGGTCGAACGAGTGGATGCCCTGGCCCTGGCGGCGCAGCAGGCCGCGGTCGCCGGAGGCCTGACGGCGCCCATGAACGGCAGCATCGTGCGCTTGCCGGTCGCGCCCGGACAACAGGTCGCCGCCGGTGAACTCCTGGTGGTGCTGGAGGCGATGAAGATGGAACACGGCATCCGCGCGCCCCAGGCCGGTATCCTGAGCGCCCTGCACTGCCGGGAAGGCGACCTGGTCAGCGAAGGCCAGATCCTGGTCGCCCTGGACCCCATCGCCGAGCCCGGGGAGGACGCCTGATGCTGCCGCCCCGGGTGCGACTGGTGGAAGTGGGCCCGCGTGACGGCCTGCAGAACGAATGCCGGCCGCTGACGGTGGCCAGCCGCGTGCAACTGGTCGATGACCTCACCGCCAGCGGCCTGGCCCATATCGAGGTGGGCAGCTTCGTCTCGCCGCGCTGGGTGCCGCAGATGGCCGACAGCGCCGCGGTATTCCAGGGCATCGCCCGGCGCCCCGGGATCGTCTATGCCGCCCTGACGCCCAATCTGCGCGGCTTCGAAGCGGCCCTGGCGGCCGGTGCCAGCGAGGTGGCGGTGTTCGCCGCGGCCTCGGAGGCCTTTTCCCAGCGCAACATCAATTGCAGCATCGCCGAAAGCCTGCAGCGCTTCGTGCCCCTGCTCGACGCCGCGCGCCAGGCGGGCCTGCGCGTGCGCGGCTATGTGTCCTGCGTGCTCGGCTGCCCCTACCAGGGGCCGGTGGCACCCGTGGAGGTTGCCGCCGTGGCCGGTGAATTGCTGGCGCTGGGCTGCTACGAGATTTCCCTCGGCGACACCCTCGGCCTGGGCACCGCCGGCGCCACTCGCGCGCTGATCGAGCAGGTCGGCGCCCGGGTCCCCCGTGAACGCCTCGCCGGCCACTTCCACGACACCTATGGCCAGGCCCTGACCAATGTCTACGCCAGCCTGCTGGAGGGCGTCGCCGTGTTCGATGGCGCGGTGGCCGGCCTGGGCGGCTGCCCCTATGCACCGGGCGCCACCGGCAATGTCGCCAGCGAAGACCTGCTCTATCTGCTCCAGGGGCTGGGCATCGAGACCGGCGTGGCGCTGGAGCCGCTCTGCCAAGCTGGCCAGCGGATCTGCGCCGCCCTGGGTCGTGACAACGGCTCGAAGGTGGCCCGCGCCTTGGCGGCCCGCCCGGCAGCGGTCATTTCCTGACGCCCGTCGCCGGCGCAGGCACCGTCGGCAACCTGCGCTAGGCTTCGTGGTCAGTTGCCAAGACAGCAGGAGAATCGTCAATGTTCGACAAGCGCAGCAACGACCCCAACGCCTCCACGCACTTTCGCAGCGAGCGCATCAGCGTGGTCAATGGCCAATTCTTCTTCACCACCCGCGAGGGCACCCTGGAAGGTCCGTTCTTCAGCCGCGACGATGCCCAGCAGCAGATTGATCGCTACCTGGAGCGACTGCAGACCGCAAAGGACCTCATGCGCCACTCCGTCAGCGACGCCTGACCGCTCTGCGCCGATCCTTTAGACTGCGCGCCCTGTTCCCCAGGCCGCGCCGTCCATGACCGACTTCCAGCACGCCCAGCTCGACTGGGACCCCACCGGGCAACCCCTGTCCCGCACCTATGGCGATGTGTACTTCTCCCGCGCCAGCGGCCTGGAAGAGACCCGCTACGTCTTCCTGCAACAGAATCGCCTGCCCGAACGCTTCGCCGCGCTGCAGGCCGGCGAGGTCTTCTGCATCGGCGAAACCGGCTTCGGCACCGGCCTCAATTTCCTTTGCGCCTGGCAGCTGTTCGAGGCCCTGGCGCCCCAGGATGCCCGCCTGCACTTCGTCAGCGTCGAGCGTTTTCCGCTCACCGCCGCCGATCTGGCCCAGGCGCTGGCGCTGTGGCCGGAGCTGGCGGCCTATAGCGCCGCGCTGCAACGGCAGTACCAGGCCATCCATCCCGGCTTCCAGCGCCTGATCCTGGGTGATGGCCGGATCACCCTCACCCTGCTGGTGGGCGATGTGCTGGAGCGCCTGCCGGAGCTGGACGCCCGCTGCGATGCCTGGTTCCTCGATGGCTTCGCCCCGGCCAAGAATCCCGAGATGTGGACGCCCGCGCTGTTCACCGAATTGGCGCGGCTATCCGGCCCCGGCACCACCCTCGCCACCTTTACCTGCGCCGGCTTCGTGCGGCGCGGGCTGAACGAAGCTGGCTTCGCCATGGGCAAGGTGCCCGGCTTCGGCCATAAGCGGGAGATGCTGGCCGGCGTGCTGGAGCGCCCAGTCACCACGGTGACGCCCCCCTGGTATGCCCGCCCGCCCCGCCCCACGGGCCCACGCACCGCCGTGGTGATAGGCGCGGGGCTCGCCGGCTGCGCCACCGCCGCCAGCCTTGCCCGGCGCGGCTGGCAGGTACGGGTGCTCGAACGGCATGCCGCCCCGGCGCAGGAAGCCTCCGGCAATCCCCAGGGCGTGCTCTATCTCAAGCTGTCGGCCCACGACACCCCGCTCAGCCGGCTGATCCTGGACGGCTTCGGCCTGACGCTGCGCGAATTGCAGGCCCTGCCGCCGGGATCGGCCTGGTCGCCCTGCGGGGTCTTGCAACTGGCACTGGACGCCAAGGACGCCGCGCGCCAGGCACAGCTGGTCGCGCACTTTCCTGCCGGCCTGCTGCAGCCACTGGCGCAGGACGCCGCCAGCCAGCGTGCCGGTCTTGGTCTTGCGGCGGGCGGCCTGTTCTTTCCGGAAGGGGGCTGGGTCCATCCGCCCGCGCTGTGCGCGCACTGGCTGGCCCACCCGAACATCGAGCTGGTCACCGGCGTGGAGGTCGTCGACCTGCAGCCAATCCCGGCAGGCTGGCGTCTCGGGACCCGCGCTGCGGCCTTCGAGGCGACGGTGGTCGTGGTGGCCAGCGCCGCCCAGGCCAAGAGCTTGCTCCCCGAACTGCCGCTCAAGGCCATTCGCGGGCAACTGTCCAATCTGCCGGAAACCCCGCGCAGTCAGGCGTTGAGCACCGTGGTCTGTGGCGAAGGCTACCTGGCCCCGGCGCGCGAGGGTCGGCATTGCCTGGGTGCCAGCTTCGTCTTCGACCGTGAAGATACCGAGCCCAGCCAGGCGGAGCACGCCAGCAACCTGCAACTGCTCGCCGAGCTTTCGCCCGAGTTGGCCGCCAGCTATAGCGCCGCAGACCTCGACGGTAGAGTGGCCTTTCGCTGTACCTCGCCGGACTACCTGCCATTGGTTGGCCCGGTGGTGGACGAAGCCCTGTTCGCCCAGCGTTATCAGGTACTCGGCCAGGACGCGCGTCAGATACCCGATCTGCCGGCGCCCTGGCGTCCCGGTCTCTACCTGAACCTGGCCCATGGTTCACGCGGCCTGGTCACCACGCCCCTGGCCGCCGAACTGCTGGCGGCCTGGCTGGAGGACGAACCCCTGCCAGTGGCGCGGCGGGTCGCCGAGGCCTGTCACCCCAATCGTTTCCCCCTGCGCCGGCTGATCCGCGGCCAGGGTTAGACGATGGCCAGGGGCGTCTTGCTCTGCGGCGGCGGAAAGGCGCCGTCGAGCAGGGCGAAATCCTCTTCACCCAGGCGCAGGTCCAGGGCGCGGGCATTTTCTTCCAGGTGTCCGGCATCGCCGGCCTTGGGAATGGCGATGACGCCGGGCTGGCGCAGTACCCAGGCCAGGGCGATTTGCGCCGGCGTGGCCTGATGCCGCTCGGCCAGGGTCGCCAGGGTGGGATGACGCAGCAGGTCGCCGCCCTGCCCCAGGGGGCAGTAGGCCATCAGCGGCAGTTGCTGACGCTGGCACCAGGGCAGCAGATCATGCTCGATACCGCGTTGCTCCAGGTTATAGAGCACCTGGTTGGCGCTACAGCGATCATCCGCCAATTCGAGCATGTCGTTGGTATCGAAGTTGGAAACGCCCCAGTGGCGGATCTTGCCCTCGTCGCGCAGCTTCTCCAGGGCCATCACCGTCTCGATCAGCGGCACCTGTCCCCGCCAGTGCAGCAGATAGAGATCGATGACGTCGGTGCCCAGCCGCTTGAGGCTGCGCTCGCACGCCAGGGGTACGCCGGCTTCGGTGGCGTTCTTCGGATAGAACTTGCTCACCAGGAAAACCTCGTCACGCCGTCCGGCGATGGCCTCACCGACCAGCTCCTCGGCGCGGCCGTCGGCGTACATCTCCGCGGTATCGATCAGGGTCAGACCGAGATCCAGTCCCTGCCGCAACGCACTGACCTCCTGGCGGTGCAGATCGGGATTCTCGCCCATGCGCCAGGTGCCCTGCCCCAGCGCCGGAACGGTAGTGCCATCGGGCAAACGAACGGTTTGAGCGGTATTCATGGGCGCATCCTTCTCTTGGGTGTAGCCCTTTAGAACGCCAGCGTGACGCCGATTCTCCCCGCCTTCCGCCAAACGGCAGTAAAGGCCCTCTGGCAGGGGCTGCGACTCAGGGTCGCACTGGTAAAGTAAAGCTATAAGGAATCCAAAATAACAATCTAGGAGCCCCCATGAAGTCACCTGCCCTTGGCCTATGCACCCTGCTGCTCACTACCCTGCCCCTGCTCAACGCCAAGGCCGACGTCATAACACTGAGATTTTCCCATGTCGTTGCACCCGATACGCCCAAGGGCAAGGGCGCACTGCTGTTCCAACAACTGGTGGCGCAGCGGCTCGCTGGCCGGGTCCAGGTGGAAGTGCTGCCCAATGGCGCGGCCTTCGACGATGCCAGCGAGTTGCAAGCACTACAGGATGGCAAGGTGGACATCCTCGCTCCGGCCATCAGCAAGCTCACCGCCCTCAGCCCAAAATTGAAGCTGTTCGATCTGCCGTTCCTGTTCGAGAGCCGTGCCGCGCTGGATCATTTCCAGACCCGTCCCAGCGGCAAGCAACTGCTACTCAGCCTGGAGAAGGCGAATATCATCGGCCTGGCCTACTGGCCCAACGGTCTCAAGCAATTGTCGGCGCGCAAGCCGCTGCGCGAACCCGGCGATGCCAAGGGCCTGGTGTTTCGTATCCAGAATTCGGACGTACTCCAGACCCAGTTCGAAACCCTCGGCGCCACCGCCGTCAAGCTGCCCTTCAACCAGACCCTGCAGGCACTCGCCAACGGCACCGTCAATGCCACCGAGAACACCTGGTCCAACTACTGGAGCCAGCGTCTCGACCAGCAGCAGCGCTACTTCACCGAGACCAACCACGGCGCCCTGGACTACCTGTTGATCGTCAGGGCCGACCGTTGGCGCACCCTGCCCTTCGCCGTGCGCAGCACCCTGGAAGAGATCATCGACCAGGTGACCTTCGAGGTGAAGAAGCAATCCGAAGCCGAGAATCAACGTGACCGTGCCCGCATCGCGGCCACTGGCGGCAGTGAGATCCTGACGCTCACCCCCGAGCAGCGTGCTCGCTGGCGCGAGGCCATGCGGCCGGTGTGGCGGCACTATGAAGGCGAGATCGGCGCCGCGCTGCTCAAGGCGGCGGAGACCTCGAACTAGAACCGCCGCTGCGGCGGCTCGGCCCAACGCCGCAAGGGTACGCTGCCCGGCTCACGGCACTGGAGATCGCGGAACGGCCCGGCGACCCGGGTCCAGCCCGGTCCCGGCGGGATCTGGGTACAGAACTCCTGGCCATTGCTGGTACTGCGCCAGCGCCAGTAGGCCGCCGGCTCGGCGAAGGCGCCCTTCACCAGCAACCCCAGCATGGCGACGGCCAGCAGCCTGCGAGCCCCCTGTGCCGGCCCTGAGGATTTGCGGATCAGCCTCTGGTCCTTGCACCGGCTCTCCTCCCGGATGCCTTCCGCTCTGCGCAGCAAAGCAGTCTCCTCGTCTTGGCCCTAGTCGATGCCGGCCTCGCCTGGATCGGTTGCGCGCTGCGGAAAAGCGCGCGCCCCATGCCAAGACGCCCAGCAAGCCAACAGCCTACCATTGCCGAGGCGAGGCATGGCTCGCGGCAAGCCGCCAGCCTTCCTCTACACCTCGGGTACTTATAGCCTAGCCAAGGGATCGCCGGGGCCTTCTTGAACAGGCCAGCGCTAGGCGGTCAGCCTGGGTATAACAGAGGTCCCGCCTCTCGCATGAAGATCTCGCAGGTCTTGGGGCCGACGCCCTTCAGCGTCTGCAGGCGCCGCTCGAAATCCGCCCGGTCGGCGCTGGCGTCGCGCAGCCTGGCGAAACGCCCCTGGTACTCCTCCTGCAAGTGGCGACAGGCGTCCAGTAAGAGCGTCGCCGTGCTTTCGTCGTAGCGCCGGTAATGGCCTTCGCCGAGCTGGTCGACCAGCTGTTGCCAGCTCAGATTGAGTAGTTTGCGTGGGGTATCGCGTCCATGCTTGCGATAGATCACGGCCCAGGTCTGGGCGGCGATGCGCTGGGAGATGCGCTTGCCGAACAGATAGCTCGCCAGGAACCAGCCGAACAGCGCCTGCTCGTCATCCGCCGCGAGGGTCAAGCCGAGATCGGCAGCCGAAGTGGTCTTGCGCAAGGGTCATCCCTCCTGAAGGCGTCTTGCCTAGGGATGATCTCGAACGGCAGCGGTTCGACCAGGGCGACGACCGGTGGCCTACTGGCGGATCACCGCACCACGTTGCGGTGCGAGCCGCGCCAGCAGGCCGTTCTGTGCCCGCTCCGGTACGCCCTCTTGCTGCATCGCTAGTTGCAGATCCTCTACCAAGGCATTGAAGTCGGCCGGTTGCAGATTCAGACCGCGATGGCTCTCCGCCATGCTCGCGCCCTGGTAGCGACATGGACCGCCCGTCTCGGCACAGAATTGCTGGATGAGCAGTCTGCGCAGACGGCCAATATCGACATTGGCGAAGTAGTGCCGAATACGCTCATCGCGCGCGATATTGAGCAACATGCCCTCGACGATCCGGGTGATCCCCGGTTGGCCGCCCAACTCCTGGTAGAGCCGGTCATCCGCAGGCGGCTGGGTCGTGCAGCCGAGCAGGGTCGTCAGCAGGGTTGCCAGCAGCAGAGACTTCAGCTTCATCAGTAGCTCCCCTGCAGCGACAGGTAGAGGCCTTGCTGGTCATCGAGGGTGGCGATCTCACCCAGCCAGGCGTAGGCCAGCACCAGCGACAGGTGCTTGTTGGGGAAATAGCCGACGAAGGTATCCATCCAGTCGCTTTCATGGGTGAAGGACAGATTCTGCGGCTTCTGTCGGTACTCCATCCCCACCGCCCAGCGCGGATTGAAGAACACCGCCGCCGAGCCCTCTTTGAGCCACTGGCGACTGTCATTGCGATCGCCGCCGAAGCCGAGCAGTCCCATCTCGTTGGCACGGCTGTAGCGCAGCCCCACGTTCACCAGCAGTTTGTAGCCGAAGGCCCCACCGAGGAACAGTCGACTGGCGCCCAGATAACCTTCCACGTCGCTGTCGCGCCGAGCGCCCACCGCGGCGGGAATGGCGAAGTCGCGTTGATGCTTGTACTGGATACCCAGGCTCACCTGCGGCATGCGGTCGTAGATCAGATCACCGGCGAGGCGAACCTTGGCGCCGACGATGTCCTGGCTGAGACTCTCTTCTTCGAGATTCATCAATCGGCGCAGGGTCGACATGTCCAGTCGCTGCCGGGCGTAGGACAACTCCACCCGATTGTCGTAGGCCACCGCGGCGCCGGCCGCATCCAGACGGTAATCGCCGGTCCACACGCGGGTGACGAAGGCCGTCGCGCCGGGCTGACCACTCTCGCCATAGCCGCCAATCACCGCCCAGGGCGTGATACCGCCGCCCGCGGCTCCTTCCACACTGCTGGCTCCGCCGGTGGCCAACAACTTGCCACCCTCGGCCTGCACCCCCGTCGCCAGCAGCGCCAGGCCCATCAACCACCACCGCGTCATGAAAGCTCCTCTACCGCTGGCTCGGCCTGCCGTTCCATCCAGGCTGCGAACTCTCCGGCCGGAACCGGGCGGCTGATGTAGTAGCCCTGGATCACGTCGCAACCCCAGCTGCGCAACAGCGCCAGGGTGCGACCTTCCTCGACGCCCTCGGCGACGACTTCCAGACCCAGGTTATGCCCCATCTCGATGGTCGAGCGCACGATGACGGCATCATCGTTGCCCGGCTCCAACTCCCTGATGAAGGACTGATCGATCTTCAGCTCGTCCACTGGCAGGCGCTTGAGATGCGCGAGCGAGGCCTGGCCGGTGCCGTAATCGTCCACCGACAACCGGATGCCCAGGCTGGAGAGGCGCTTGAGCAGGGCAATGGCAGCCTCGGGATCGGCCATGATGGCGCTCTCGGTGATCTCGAAGGTCAACTGTCGCGCCGACACCCCCGCCTCGTCGAGCCAGCGGATCACCCGCTCCGGCAATTGGTTGTCGGCCAGATCCACCGCGGAGACGTTCAGCGACACCTTCACCTCGCGCCCCTCGGCCTGCCAGAGCGCCAGCTGACGAATGGCCGCCTGGATCACCCAGCGGGTGAGCCCACTCATACTGCCACTGCGCTCGGCCAAGGGGATGAATTCACCCGGCGAGATCATGCCCAGCTCGGCATGGCGCCAGCGCAGCAAGACTTCCGCCTGGGGCACGCCCCCGGCACGCAAGGCCACCTTGGGCTGGAACACCAACATCAACTCGCCACGCTCACCCGCCAAGGGCAGGTCGTGGACCAATTGCAGCCGTCGCTGCTGAGCCGCATCGCGTCCTTCGTCATAGACGCGCAACCGATCCGGCAGTTGGCCGGCATCGAGCATCGCGCCGCGGGCACGCTCGATCAGCACCGTGGGATCCTCACCATGGCGCGGATATTCGGCTACGCCGACCCGACAGCGGAGCCGGAACACCTGCCCCTCCCAGAGGATGGGTTCGGACAGCAGCAGACGCCACTCATCCGCCAGACCCACCGCGCCTTCGAAGCTCATGCGGCACACCTGCACGAGGAATTCGTCGCCGACCGGACGCGAGACGCAGCCACGCCCCGCGAGTAGAACCTGGGCACGCTCGGCCACCACCTTCAGAATCTGGTCGCCACCGGCTACCCCGGCGGTCTCGTTGATCGCTTGGAAGCCGTCCAGCCCCACATACAACAGCGATACCTGGGACTGGGTCGCCATGAACACCCGCAGTCGCTCCTCGGCCAGAATCCGATTGGGCAAACCGGTCAGGGGATCGTGCAGCGCACTGTGATTGAGGCGCTGCTCGCGATCGGCGATGCCCTCACGCATCCCCTCGATCATGCGTGCCAGCCGCCCGAACTCATCGCGGCGCTGCACATCGACCTGTACCGAATAATCACCCTGGCCGATCCGCCAGGACACCACCGCCAGCTGGCGCAGCGGCTGCGCCAGGTTACGTGCCAGCCACAGGGCACCCAGCAGCGCTGCCAACAGCGCGCCGCCGGCAATCAGCCCGAGCTGCCGTAGCAAGGGCTCGAACTCGGCCAGAGCGACGTCGAGCGAGCGCAGCAGATAGATGTATACCGGACTGTCGCTCGCGCCCAGCGTCAGCCGCTTGACCTGATAGAGATGACCCGCGAGGGTCACCTGCCAGGTGTCGCCCACTGTCGGCGGCCCGGCAGTCGCCTGCACCAGCAGGCGCCCCTGCTCGCTTGGCAGCGTGCTGGCCATGGCCGACGCACCGCCCAGGAACACCACGTCCAGATTGATCAGCGAGCGAAATTCCTCCGCCATGGCCTGATCCATGGCGAAGGTCATCACCACCTGGGCGATGGGTAACGGTGCCCGTACCGGCACGGTTACCCGTAGCAGCGGCAAGCCCGCCCCTGCCACCACGCAACTGCCATCGTTGCCTGCGGCCGTCGGCGTGGGCAGGCGCTCGCCCTGGCTATGAGCCGCCACGGTACTGGCGATCAGCCGACCGTCCAGATCCAGCAGATAGGTATCGCCGGCGCCTACCCGCGCCCCGTGGTTGGCCAGCACCGACCTCAGGGTCGGCACATCGCCATTGGCCACGGCATCGCGAAAGCCGAAATCGGCCGCCAGCACCCGCACCGCGTCATTCAACCGGCGACAGCGGCTATCCAGCACCTGGCGGAAGACCCGCGCCCCGGTATCGAGCTGATCGTAGGACTGCCGCACCACACTGGCCTCGGTCGCGGCCTTGACCGTGAGATAGACCAGCGCAATCACCACCAGCATCAGCAGGAAGAGACTGCCGGCGATGCGAGTCTGAAAACTATGGATGAGTTTCATCGTGTGCCGCCTTGTGGAAGGCGTCCTCGAAGGCCGAGCTGGCTGGCTCCGCGGGTTGCGGTTTCGGCTGCACCGCCAGTTGGAGCCTGAGCGTCACCGGCTTGCCCGCCACGTTCAGGTCGGGCTGGGCGATCTCGCGCTTATCGCTCAGATCGGGATGCCAAAGTGCCATCGTATAATGGCCGTCCGGCACCTCCAGCCGGGCACGGCCCTGACCATCGGTCACCACAGAGCGCCCGGCGGCCGTGACATAGACGTAGCCGACCATCCAATCGTGAATGTTGCAGCCCACCACCACCACGCCGGGCTGGTCGAACACCACTGGCGTGCTGGGAATGCCGTGATAGAGCGGCAGCTCGAAATGCTTGGCGGCGGAAAAGGAATACACCTGGTGGCGGATGTCGTCGGTGTTGGGAAAACTCACCGCCGTCCCCGTGGGCACGACCAGGACGTGAGGGACGAAACGGCGATTCTGCTGGTCGATAGCCGCTGGATGCCGCTCGGGCTGCAACCCCTGTCCGGACAACATCACCACCGCATCGGCCAGCGGCGCGCCCTGGCTATCGACCACCTGAACCGCGATCTCTGCGGCTTGCGCGGTCCCCAAACCCAGCCCCAACGCCAGCAATCCCACCATCACCTGCTTATTGTTCACTGCCCACCCCACCACGCGCCTGTCGGACTCAACGCCGGCTATTCGGCGTGACCTCTGCTTTAGCGGCAATAGTCGGGGATTCTTTATCAGACAAGCGATCCCTCATTACCCCAGCGGTCGCACTTCGCCCAACCAGCGGCGGTCAAGAGAGACAAGAGTCTCCCTGCGTTGAAAAAACCACGGGCTCGCCCCATGTTGGCCTCACATCCAAGCCCAAGGTACGCCAATGAGCGATCAGGATAATCAAGCGGAAATTCTCAGCGAGGAAGCCGGCCAGACTGGCCTGGTGCTGCCCGGCCAGAATCTTCCCGACAAGCTCTACATCATTCCCATCCATAACCGGCCGTTCTTTCCGGCGCAGGTCCTGCCCGTCATCGTCAACGAAGAGCCCTGGGCGGAAACCCTGGAGCTGGTGGCCAAGACCGATCACCACTGTCTCGCGCTGTTCTACATGGACCAGCAACCCGCGGACGCTAACGACTTCGATCCCGATCAGCTCCCGCAGCACGGCACCCTGGTGCGTATCCACCACGCCAGCCGTCAGGATGGCAAGCTGCAGTTCGTCGCCCAGGGCCTCTCCCGGGTGCGTATCCGCGGCTGGCTGCGCCGCCAGCGTCCGCCCTACCTGGTGGAAGTCGAACACCTGCGCCCCAGCCCCGATCCCAGCGATGAGGTGAAGGCCTACGGCATGGCGCTGATCAACGCCATCAAGGAGCTGTTGCCGCTCAACCCGCTCTATAGCGAAGAACTGAAGAACTACCTCAACCGCTTCAGCCCCAACGATCCTTCGCCGCTGACCGACTTCGCCGCTGCCCTGACCACCGCTCCGGGCGATGAATTGCAGCAGGTGCTCGATACCGTGCCCATGCTGCAGCGCATGGAGAAAGTCCTGCCGCTGCTGCGCAAGGAAGTGGAGGTCGCGCGCCTGCAGAAGGAGCTCTCCGCCGAGGTCAATCGCAAGATCAACGAGCGCCAGCGCGAATTCTTCCTCAGGGAACAGCTCAAGCTGATCCAGCAGGAACTGGGTATCACCAAGGACGACCGCAGCAGCGATATCGAAAGCTTCCGCCAACGCCTGGAAGGCAAAAGCCTGCCCGAGGCGGCGCAGAAGCGCATCGACGACGAACTCAACAAGCTCTCCATCCTCGAAACCGGCTCGCCCGAGTATGGCGTCACCCGCAACTACCTGGACTGGGCCACCGACCTGCCCTGGGGCATCCACGGCCAGGACAAGCTCGACCTCAAGCGCGCGCGCAAGGTGCTCGACCGTCACCATGCCGGGCTTGATGACATCAAGAATCGCATCCTCGAATTCCTCGCCGTGGGGGCCTTCAAGGGCGAGGTGGCCGGCTCCATCGTGCTGCTGGTAGGTCCGCCCGGCGTGGGCAAGACCAGCATCGGCAAGTCCATCGCCGAATCCCTCGGCCGCCCCTTCTATCGCTTCAGCGTCGGTGGGATGAGAGACGAGGCCGAGATCAAGGGCCACCGCCGCACCTACATCGGCGCCATGCCCGGCAAACTCGTCCAGGCCCTGCGCGACGTCAAGGTGATGAACCCGGTCATCATGCTCGACGAGATCGACAAGATGGGCCAGAGCTACCAGGGCGACCCGGCCTCGGCGCTGTTGGAAACCTTGGACCCGGAACAGAACGTCGACTTCCTCGACCACTACCTGGACCTGCGTCTGGACCTGTCCAAGGTGCTGTTCGTCTGTACCGCCAACACCCTGGACTCCATCCCCGGTCCGCTGCTGGATCGTATGGAAATCATCCGTCTCTCCGGCTACATCGCCGAGGAGAAGCAGGCCATCGCCAAGCGCCACCTCTGGCCCAAGCAACTGGACAAGGCCGGTGTGCCCAAGGACCGCCTGACCTTGACCGACAGCGCCCTCAAGGCCCTGGTGGAAGGCTACGCTCGCGAAGCCGGCGTGCGGCAGTTGGAAAAGCAGCTGGGCAAGCTGGTACGCAAGGCCGTGGTCAAGCTCATCGAGGCACCCGAACTCAAGATCAAGATCGGCGCCTCGGATCTCGAGGACTACCTGGGCAAGCCCACCTTCCGCAAGGAGCAGGTGCTCTCCGGCGCCGGCATCATCACCGGCCTGGCCTGGACCAGCATGGGCGGCGCCACCCTGCCGGTGGAGGCGACCCGCATCCATACCCTGAACCGCGGCTTCAAGCTCACCGGCCAACTCGGCGATGTCATGAAGGAATCGGCCGAGATCGCCTATAGCTACGTCACTGCCCATCTCAAGGAATTCAAGGGCGACCCGAACTTCTTCGACCAGGCCTTCGTGCACCTGCACGTTCCCGAAGGCGCCACGCCCAAGGACGGCCCCAGCGCCGGCATCACCATGGCCTCCGCCCTGCTGTCGCTGGCACGCAACCAGGCACCGAAGAAGAACGTGGCCATGACCGGCGAGCTGACCCTCACCGGCCAGGTACTGCCCATCGGTGGGGTCCGGGAGAAGGTCATCGCCGCGCGGCGCCAGAAGATCAACGAACTGATCCTGCCGGAGCCGAATCGCGGTGACTTCGAAGAACTACCCGCCTACCTCAAGGAAGGCCTGACCGTCCATTTCGCCCGGCGCTTCGCCGACGTGGCCAAGGTGCTCTTCTAAGCCGACCCTCCGACCTCTTGGGGTATGCTCTGCGTTTTGCCGCATACCCCGGAGGTTTCCATGTCCCCCCGCCACCTGTTCTGGAGCTGCCTGTTGCTGGCCGGTTGCAGCAGCACCCAGCCGAGCGGCAACCTCATCCTCGGTGACGACAGCGAATGCACCCCGCTGGCCATGCACACCGGCCAGGAGCTGACGCTGACCCTGCCCAGCGACCCCACCAGCGGCTACCGCTGGACCATCCTCCAGCGCAGCGACAACCTCAAGCAACTCGGCCCGGAAGTCTTCCGCGAACAACGCCAGGATCAAGGCGGCGTCGGCAGCGCCGGCCAATCCCTCTGGCGCTTCCGCGCTCAGAGTGCCGGCACGGCCCATCTCGAACTCCAGGCCCGCCAACCCTGGGATGCCGAAGCCGAGCCCCAGGCACGCTTCGACTGCCGCATCGAAATCCGCTGAAGCCGCGTTCTGCGCCACCGGCCGGGGGTACAATGCCCCCTTTCGATTTTCCAGGTACCGCCCATGAGCGAAGCCGACCGCCTGTTCGCGTCGCCGCAGCCTCCTGCCGACTTCACCTTCAACGAAGACGTGGTGCGCGTCTTTCCCGACATGATCAAGAGATCCGTGCCGGGCTATCCCACCATCGTCGAAAACCTCGGCGTCATCGCCGCCCGTTTCGCCCAGCCCAACAGCCGCCTCTATGACCTTGGCTGCTCGCTGGGTGCCGTCACCCAGGCCCTGCGACGCCACGTCCGCGTTCAAGGTGCCCGCGTGGTGGCCATCGACAACTCCACGGCCATGGTCACCCGCTGTCGCGAATACCTGAGTGCCCAGGACTCCATGCATGAGGAGCTGCTGCCGGTAGAGGTCGTGGAAGCCGATATCCTCGAAGCGTCGCTTGAGCCGGCCTCGGTCATCGCCCTCAACTTCACCCTGCAGTTCATCGCACCGGAACACCGTCTGCCCCTACTCGGCCGACTGCGTTCCAGTCTGCTCCCCGGTGGCGCCTTGCTGTTATCGGAAAAGATCCGCTTCCCGGATGACCAGACCCAGGAACTGCTCAACGGCCTGCACCTGGACTTCAAACGCGCCAATGGCTACAGCGAGCTGGAAATCGCCCAGAAACGCACCGCACTGGAAAACGTCATGCTAACCGACACCTTGGACGAACACCGCGCCCGCTTACAGGCCGCTGGCTTCTCCACCGTCGTCCCCTGGTTCCAATGCCTGAACTTCGCCTCCCTGATCGCCCTGCCATGACCCTGCCGGCTTATATCGCTGAACTGCAACAGGCCCTTGCGGACACCCCACTCGCCAGTTGGTCCCACGCCCTCGAAGCCGTACTGGCCGCCAAGTACGCCCGCGGCCATGGCGACCTCCAGCGTTGGCAAGCCGGCCTTGATGTCCTGCCCGATCTCGTCGTCGAGCATGTGGAATTGCGCGACAGGTTGCGCCTCGACGGCAGTCTTTCCCCCGACCAACACCAGGCACTGCGCGATGCCCTGTTGCAACTGCGTCCCTGGCGCAAAGGCCCGTTCCAACTGTTCGACCTGCATCTGGACACCGAATGGCGTTCCGACTGGAAATGGGATCGGGTATCTGCGCACCTCGACCTGCAGGGTAAGCGTGTCCTTGATGTCGGTAGCGGCAATGGCTACTACCAGTGGCGCATGCTCGGCGCTGGAGCCAGCGCTGTGATCGGCGTCGACCCCAACTGGCTGTTCCACTGCCAGTTCCAGGCCCTGCGCCACTATCTACCCGACCTGCCCACCTGGCACCTGCCCCTTACACTGGAAGAATTGCCTGCACTGCAAGGCGGCTTCGATACCGTCTTCTCCATGGGAGTGCTCTATCACCGCCGCTCCCCCATCGATCATCTGCTGGATCTCAAAAACTGCCTCGACAGCGGCGGTGAGCTGGTCCTGGAAACCCTGGTCGTCGCAGGCGACGCGACCACTGTCCTGGTCCCGGAAGACCGCTACGCCCAGATGCGCAACGTCTGGTTCCTCCCCTCCACCGACGCCCTGCAACTCTGGCTACGCCGCGCCGGCTATCGGGACATCCAGCTTGTAGATCTCACTCCCACAACGGTAGACGAACAACGTTCCACCGAGTGGATGGGCTTCCAGTCGCTGCCGGACTTCCTCCACCCGGAGGATCCCAGCCTCACCGTCGAAGGCCTCCCCGCTCCCTTGCGCGCTACCCTCATAGCGCGCAAACCCTAAACGCAAAAAGCCCGGCCAATGCCGGGCTTTTTCATGTCTTCGTTTGGGTAGGTTGGACTGAGCACAGCGAAGCCCAACACCCAGCCTCCACCCAAAACGCGGCGCCCACGCATAGCGCCCTAGGGTTGGGCTTCGCAAGCTCAGCCCCACCTACAGCGATTTGATTGCGCTGATCGCAGCCATGGCCACAACAGCCCGGCACAGCCGGGCTGTTGCTACTCTTGATTTTTGATGGGCGCCAAGCAGCACCTTTCCTGACAGGCCGCACTCAAGCTAGCCATTTGCATCGCGCCTAGCCCCCTCTCCCTCGGGGAGAGGGCTGGGGTGAGGGCAACCCGAGCTACCTGACCTGCCGGCTTCGGCCCCAAGCGCTCTCAGCGCCCCAGCCAAACTTTTCCCGCCCCAAAGACAACACCCCCGTCAGAATGAACTGAGCGGGGGT
>NZ_SULM01000030.1 GCF_005250615.1 Pseudomonas rhizoryzae
ACAAGGAATACAAGACTCATGATGAAGGCCTCCGACCTGGTCGTTCGCTGCCTGGAAAACGAGGGTGTGGAATACATCTTCGGCATCCCCGGCGAAGAGAACCTGGACCTGCTGGAATCCCTGCGCAACTCCTCGCAGATCAAGCTGATCCTGACTCGCCACGAGCAGTCCGCCGGCTTCATGGCCGCCACCTACGGCCGCTTCACCGGCAAGACCGGGGTCTGCCTCTCCACCCTCGGCCCCGGTGCCACCAACCTGGTCACCGCCGGCGCCTACGCCTACCTGGGCGGCATGCCCATGCTGATGCTGACCGGCCAGAAGCCGATCAAGAAATCCAAGCAGGGCCGTTTCCAGATTCTCGACGTGTGCCGCATGATGGCGCCGCTCACCAAGTACACCCACCAGTTCGCCTCCGCCGACACCATCCCGTCGCGCATCCGCGAGGCCTTCCGCCTCGCCGAGGAAGAAAAGCCCGGCTCCGTGCACCTGGAACTGCCGGAAGACATCGCCGACGAATCCACCGAAAGCCTGCCGGTCCCGCCGAGCCTGAGCCGCCGCCCGGTGGCCGAGGCCAAGGCCATCGCCGCCGCCGTCTCCAAGCTGGAGAACGCCCGCAGCCCGGTCCTGGTGCTGGGCGCCGGCACCAACCGCAAGATGACCGCCCGCGTGCTGCGCCAGCTGATCGAGAAGACCGGCATTCCCTTCGTCACCACCCAGCTCGGCAAGGGCGTGGTCGACGAGCGCCACCCGCGCTTCCTCGGCAACGCCGCCCTCTCCGCCGGGGACTTCGTCCACCGCGCCCTGGAGTCGGCCGATCTGATCGTCAACATCGGTCACGACGTCATCGAGAAGCCGCCGTTCTTCATGGTCCGTGGCGGTACCGAAGTCATCCACATCAACTTCCGCTCCGCCGAAGTCGATCCGGTGTACTTCCCCCAGGTCGAGGTGATCGGCGACATCGCCAACGCCATCTGGGAGATCAAGGAGCGCATCGAGGTCCAGCCGACCTGGGACTTCGACCGCCTGCTGACCATCCGCGAAGCCAACGAGGCCCACGTCGCCGAAGGCGCCACCGACGACCGCTTCCCGGTCTATCCCCAGCGTCTGGTGGCCGACCTGCGCAACGTGCTGCCCTCCGACGGCATCGTCGCCCTGGACAACGGCATCTACAAGATCTGGTTCGCCCGCAACTACAAGGCCTACATGCCCAACACGGTGCTGCTGGACAACGCCCTGGCCACCATGGGCGCCGGCCTGCCCTCGGCCATGGCCGCGCGCCTGGTGCATCCCAACACCCCCATCGTGGCGGTGTGCGGCGACGGCGGCTTCATGATGAACAGCCAGGAGCTGGAGACCGCGGTGCGCCTGAAGATGAACCTCGTGGTCATCATCCTGCGCGACGACGGCTACGGCATGATCCGTTGGAAGCAGGCGCAGATGGGCTTCGAGGACTTCGGCCTGGACTACGGCAACCCGGACTTCGTTCGCTACGCCGAGAGCTACGGTGCCCAGGGCCACCGCGTGGACAGCGCCGCCGCCTTCGCCCCGCTGGTGCAAAAGTGCCTGGACACCCCCGGCGTCCACGTCATCGACTGCCCGGTGGACTACTCCGAGAACGACCGCATCCTGCACCAGGAGATCAAGGAGCGCAGCGCGGCGGTTTGATTCGGTAGCCAAGCTGGATAAGCAAACGCCCCGGCCGTGAGGTCGGGGCGTTTTTGTCTGTGTCGGTGAGTTCGCGGTGCGTTTCTAGGACACGACCCAGCTGCGTCATGGCCGCTGGAGAGTCGGTCTCTGACGATCGCCCTCGACTTACGCCAGCCTCAGCGTGCTAACGCTGCTTTCACCGTCGCCAAACCAGGCGCACCGGAAACGGACTGCACACCCTCCAGCCATTTATCCAAGATGGGGTTATTTTCTCTGAGAAAATCTCGTACCGCCCGACGGGGATTGGTCTTCTCATCCAGCACCTGAGATGACAGCTTGTTTTCCATATCGATCGTAAAATAGAGGTTAGCCAAGAATCGTCCAACGTTGGGGCATTTTCGCGCATAGTCCTTGCGCGTGCTCGTATAGACAGAGGAAGCACCAAAGTTCGGGCCCCAGACATCCTCCCCTCCAGAGAGATAGGCGATCTTGAACTGGGTATTCATCGGGTGCGGCTCCCAAGCCAGGAACACGACCCACTGATTCAAGAGTTCTTTCCGCTTCACATTAGCCAGCATGGCAGCTTCACTGGACTCTATGAGCTTGAACCCGCCAAGACCATAGGCATTCTGGCTTATCATATTTTGAATACGCTTGTTCCCATTACCTCCTGGCTGCAAGCCATAGATCTCATGGTCGAACTTGTCGGCGTATTTCGACAAATCGGCAAAACTTTTCACACCCGCATCATAAACATTTTGCAGTACACCCAAGGTGTATCTGGCACCCTCCAGGTTCACCCGCACCTGTTGGATTTTATTACTGTCCAAGTAGGGCTTGATGCGACTTTCCATACTTGGCATCCAGGTGCCCAGAAAAACATCGACGTCACCATCGGCCAGCGCCTGCAGCGTATCAGGCACGGATAGGCGTTGAACCTCAACCTGATAGCCCAGGGCACTCAGCACGTAGCGCGCGCTGGCAGTGGTGACCTGAACGTCAGTCCAGCCAGTATCGGAAAATCTAACGACCCGACAATCCTCGGGTTCAGTAGCTGCGGATGCCCAGGAAGCGAACAGAGCAACACCGAGCAGGCAAAAGAATCTTAGCAACATGAAACACCTCCACATCGTTAGCCCTGAGAAAGCAGACTCATCCGAGATACACACTAATGAGATCCGCAGCCTGCATACCGCAGATAGCCCTACCTAGTTTCCTTACGAAAAGTGCCTGCGCTCGGTAGGCGCCGTTGAAAAACGCCTGGATCGTCAGCCCGGCCTAGGCAGCTCTAGCGCAATGCTCAGCTACCGTTGGTAAACTCGTTCACGAGCCCGGTCCTCTGGTGTTTTCGTGGGGCCGCCTAGGCTTTGCCTGACCCTCGCTTGGCGATTTAACGTACAAACCTGAACGCGATCCAATACCCAACTGACTACCCTCATCCGATCACGATACCGAGAGCAGCCGCCCGCAATCAGAACTTGAACTGACCCACCATCTGATTGAGTTGGCCGGCAAGATTTTTCAGGCCTTGGCTGGATTGATGAATACTTACGGCGCCTTCCGCCGCCTTGAGCGTGGCATCTTGAATATTGAGGAGATTGCGATCCACTTCTCGAGCGACTTGGGTCTGCTCCTCGGCGGCACTGGCTATGATCACATTCTGATCATTGATCGCCGCGATGCTTTCTGCGATCAACTCCAGTGCCTTACTGGCCTCAGTAGTGGACTGCTGAGATACTTTCGCCAAGACCGCGCTTTGTGCCATCGCACCTACAGCCTCTTCAGCGCTGGCTTGAGTGGCCATGATCATGGTTTCGATTTCACCAGTGGAATTCTGAGTTCGATGCGCGAGCGCCCGAACTTCATCCGCTACTACTGCAAACCCCCTGCCCTGTTCGCCGGCACGCGCGGCTTCGATCGCGGCATTCAAGGCGAGTAGATTGGTTTGCTTGGCGATACTGCGGATCACTTCAAGCACATCGCCTATGCCTTGGATGTGCCCAGCGAGGCCATTGACCTTCTCCGAAGAGACGGCCACCACCTCCGCCATCGAGTTGATCGTCATGATGGACTCTTTCGCCTGCGCCAGGCCGCGGCTACTTTGCTCACGGGCAGAGGTCGAGGCTTTCAGGGTCGAGGCCGCATTATGGGCTACCTCTTCCACGGCGACGGTCATTTGCGTGACGGCGGTGGCCGCCTGCTGAACCTCTTCTTTCTGCTGTGCCAGAGAGGCATTACTTCGGTCCGTCTCCAGGCTAAGACTATTGGCCGCGTCCGTTAACTGTCCGGAAGCACTGCCGATAGCTTGGAGCGTGCCATGCAGACTTCTCTGCATGCTTGAAAGCGCGACCAGCAACTGACCGACCTCGTCGGCAGTATCGCCTTGCAGCGTATGCGTCAGGTCACCGGCAGCGATGCGTTGCGCACTCTGGACCGCACGACGCAGCGGGACCGAGATAACCCGAGCGATGAGCGTGCCAAAAGCCAGCGCCAGGCCTAGAGCCAGCAGTCCCACCGAACCCAGCTGCCATTTGAGGGATCTCAAGCCATCCTTGGCCGCAGCCACACTGGCAGCCGATGATGCCGCACTCTGGTCGGTGAGTACCTTCAACGCCGCCATCACCTGTTGGTACTTGGGAAAGCTGTCGGTGACCATCAGGTTTCTGGCGGCGAACAGATCATTGCGCCCAAGATTCTCTTCGAGCTTTGCCGCGCTCTGCAAATAGGCAGGCAATACCCTACTCAACTGTTCCACACCGGCTCTTTCCTGGGGATTGGCAGTGGCAGCCTCACCATAGGACTGGATGAAATGCCCCATTGCCTCCTTGTTCGCCGCAAGGTCGGAAAGGATCGTCTCGCGAACCTTCGGATCACTGCCAAATCCAGACGTCGCCAGCAGTCGATACAGATCGCGGTTGTGTTCGATCGCACTTTTTTGAATAGTGCTCAGTTGATTGATCTTGCCTAGATCGGCGAATACCAACGTCAACTGGCGCCCCAGATTTTCCGCGCCCAGTAGCCCCAGCCCTCCGACAAACAACGTCATCAGGGCACAGCAGGAAAATGCAACGAGAAGCTTTTTCGCGAGTGTCAGCTGAGAAAACTTCATGATTTCCCCTCCTTCCTGCAAATCGATGTATTCACCAGGGTTCTGTAGCGGTATCTCCATTTGAAACAGCAGGCGAACGGTTTCAGATTCCGGAAGTTGCAACCTGGACTGATCCGTTACTGCTGATAAAAAAGCGCGGCCGTTCCACTGCGATGGCAGCCGCGCTGCCCCAGAATTGGGGCTAAGGTCGCGAAACCAGTTGATCCAGATTCAAGCTGGCAATACTGGGCAGGCAAAAATCGGCAGCGGGCGTGAGCGTTTCGAGAGTCCCCGTCCCGCTCAAGACGCCTACACGCAGACCGGCACCGCCGGCCTCGGCCATGGCCATGTCGTGCAGGTTGTCTCCTACCACCGCGATCTCACTGGTCGGAATCCCCACCACTGCAGAGAATTGCAGGAGCATGCCTGGTTCAGGTTTCCAGCCATAACCACTGTCATAACCCGCGACGAAGGCGACGAAATCGCTGATGCCAAACACCTCCAACATCAACCTGATGGCGGTTTCGCTGTCGCTACTGGCGATGCCGATGGCGATGCCACGCGCATTCAGCTCTTTGAACAAGGCGAACAGGTCGCTGACCGGCACCGCGTGTTTGGCACTTTGCTGAAACAGCTCATCCAGTGCTTGGGTCAGGGCCGTCAGAGGATAGGAGCAGCCTGCCTTTACCCAGGTGTGAGCGATTTCCTCGGTATTGCCGGCCGCGAACAGGCTGTCGGCAGAGGTCAAGCCGGTAGCACTGTCGAATCCCGCGATGGCGAGCAGGCGCGCCTCGAGTTTCGTGTCTCCCGCGGCGGCGATCTTGGCCGCCCGGCGATTGGTCGGGCCCCAGGATTGGTGGTAGTCGATCAAGGTCCCGTCCTTGTCGAACAGGATGGCTCTGATGGGCGTGGTCGTTTTCATCGGATCAGTTTCACGTCTTTGGCGCCGGCA
>NZ_SULM01000031.1 GCF_005250615.1 Pseudomonas rhizoryzae
CGGGAGTGCGCCGCGCCTGCTCGGCCAGCAGCGTCGGCAGCAGCGGCGTGCGCGGATAGGCTACGGCGGTCTGGTTGCGCGCCGCGACCTGGGCCTGGCACTCGGTGGCATCCAGCAGGCACAACTCGCCCAGCGGCTGGTCGACCAGCCCAGGCAGGCGTTGCAGCAGGCCGTCCAGTTGCCGCGCGAAGCCCTCGACTTGCGCTGTAGTGAAGTGGCTGAGGCGATAGTCGAATCTCAGCCGGAGGGTTTCCCCCTGGCCGACCATCAGGGTCAGGGGGTAATGGTTGAGTTCGGCGCTACGCACCCCGGAGAAGCTCAGGGTGTCGGGCGCCTGGGCCAGGGCGGCGGCGATCGGATAGTTCTCGAATACCAGCAGGGTATCGAATAGCCCATCGCTGCCCTGCCCGGCCCAGCGCTGGATGTCCTGCAAGGGCACCTGCTCGTGTTCGCGTAGCGCCAGGTTGAGTTCCTGCAGCGCCGGTAACCACTCGCCAAGGGTCTGGACCGGCGGCGGATTGACGATCAGCGGCAAGGTATTGATGAACAATCCGAGCTGGCGCTGGATGCCCGGTACCTCGGCCGGCCGGCCGGACAGCACCACACCGCAGGCGACCGCCGCCTGTCCGGTGTGACGTTGCAGCAACAGGGTCCAGGCGGCCTGCAGCAGGGTGTTGAGGGTAACCCGCCGGTGACGGGCGCAGGCCACCAGGGCTGCGGTGGCCGCGGCGGGCAGTTCCAGGCGCAGTTGGGCAGCGCCCTCGCCCGCCACCGTGGGCGCGCTGGCGGCGAGCCGGGTAGGCGCCGGCAGGCCGGCCAGTTGCGCGCGCCAGAAGGCTTCCCCGGCGGCGGGCGCATAGCCGGCGCGCCAGGCGCGGTAGGCCGCCTGGCCCTGGGGCGCGGCGGGCTGACCACCGGCGTATTGTTCGAGCACCTCGGCGAGCAGTTGGGCATTGCTCCAGCCGTCCAGCAGCAGGTGGTGGTTGGTATAGATCAGGTGATGGGCGTCGTCGCCGCAGCGCACCAGGGTCAGCCGTAACAAGGGCGCCTCGGCCAGGGCGAAGCCACGCTGGCGGTCGTCGGCGGCGAGTTGCTCCAGATCCGCGGCGCCGGTGGGACGGTCGCGCCAGTCGAGCAGGGTCAGCGGCAGGCGCACCTCGCGCCGCTGGGCCTGTAGCGGCGTCTCGCGCCCTTCCCAGAAGAAGGCCGTGCGCAGGCTGGCGTGGCGCTCCAGGGCCGCCTGCCAGGCGGCGGTGAAAGCCGCCACGTCCAGCCCCTTGACGTCCAGGCGCAGCTGGTTGACGTAGGTCCCGTCGCCCACCAGCAGTGCCTGGTAGAGCAGCCCGAGCTGCAACGGACTAAGGGGCTCGGCGCGTTCGAACAGCGCCGGGTCCAGTCCGGCGGACTCTACCGAGGTGTCTTCGTCCCGCTCCGCTACCGGCAGCTCCTGCGCCGGGGCCAGCGGCTGCGCCGCCACGGCCAGGGCCGCCAGCGTCTGGTGCTGGAACACCTGGCGTGGCGTCAGTTGCCAGCCGGCCTCGCGGGCCTGGCTGACCACCTGGATGGAGACGATGGAATCGCCGCCACTTTCGAAGAAATTGTCGTCCAGGCCGACCTGCGCCAGCCCCAGCACCCTTTGCCAGATGCCGGCGAGGACGATTTCCGCTTGAGTGGCAGGGACCCGGAGGGCACGCGTCTGCCACTCCGGCTCCGGCAGGGCCTTGCGGTCAAGCTTGCCGTTGGGCGTGCGCGGCAGGCGCTCCAGGGCCACCAGTTGCGCGGGCACCATGTAGTCCGGCAGGCGCTCGGCGAGGGCCGCCCTGACTGCCAGGCGGCGGGTGTCATCGACTTCCGCCGCATCCACCCAGTACCCCACCAGGTGCTGGCCCTGTCCTTGGCGCCGCACCACCACGGCGGCTTCGCGCACGCCCGGCAAGGCGCCGAGGCAGGCTTCGATCTCGCCCAGCTCGATGCGCAGACCGCGAATCTTGACCTGCTGGTCCAGTCGCCCCAGGTAGTCGAGGCGGCCATCCGCACGCCAGCGCGCCAGATCACCGGTGCGATACAAACGGGCGCCGGGCGGGCCGAAGGGATCGGCGACGAAGCGCTCGGCGGTCAGGCCGGGGCGACCCAGGTAGCCGCGAGCCAGGCCGGCACCACCGATGTAGAGTTCGCCAGCAGCGCCCAGGGGCACCGGATTGAGCGCCGCGTCCAACACCCAGAGGCTGGTGTTGGCTAGCGGCTGGCCGAGATTCGGCGGGGCGTTCGGGGTCACCGCGCAGGCCGCCGACCAGATGGTGGTCTCGGTCGGCCCATAGAGATTCCACAGCGCCGTGCCCTGGCGGCCCAGGCGGGTAGCGAGCTCGGTGGTCAGGGCCTCTCCGCCGCAGAGCAGGCGACAGCCGTCGAGGCGAGCGAAATCCGGATGTTCGAGTAGCAGGCGCCAGGTCGAGGGCGTTGCCTGGATCACATTGACGCCCTGCCGGCGGATCTCGCCCAGCAATAATTCCGGATCGCGGGCCTGGAGCCGCGAGACCAACACCACTCGCGCGCCCACCAGCAGCGGCAGGTACAGCTCCAGACCGGCGATGTCGAAGGACAGCGAGGTCAGACCCAGCAACCGATCACTGGCCGCCAGGCCCGGCGTCCGGGCCATGCTGGCAAGGAAGTTGGCCAGTCCGCCATGGCGCACCGCCACGCCCTTGGGCGTGCCGGTGGAGCCGGAGGTGTAGATGACGTAGGCGAGATCCTCGGCCCGGGGCGCCCACTCCAGATCGCTATCAGCCTGGTCGTCCAGCGCGGCGGCTTCGCGATCCAGGCACCAGGTCGGCGTCGCCGTCGCCGGCAGCTCCGCCAGCAAGGTCGTCTGGGTGAGCAGCAGCGCGGCCTGGCTGTCCTCCAGCATCAGGCGCAGGCGCTCGGTCGGGAATTCCGGGTCCAGCGGGACATAGGCGCCGCCGGCCTTGAGCACCGCCAACAGCGCCACCAGCAGCTCGGGGGTCCGCTCCAGGGCGACCCCGACCGCTACCTCCGGGCCCACGCCACGGGCGCGCAGCAGACGCGCCAGGCGATTGGCCCGCTGGTTGAGGGTGGCGTAATCCAGGGCAGCATCACCGGCGACCACGGCGATGGCCGTCGGGGTGCGTCGGACCTGGGCCTCGAAGGCCCGGGTCAGGGTCCAGTCGGGCAACGGCTCGGCGGTGGCGTTCCAACCCTGCAGAAGCGTCCATTCGGCAGCCGGCAATTCCGCCAGATCGGCGAGCGCCCGTTGCGGGGTGCGACAGGCGGCCGCCAGCAGGCGCCGCAAGTGCTCCAGCAGGCGCTCGGCGGTAGCGGCCTCGAACAGGTCGGTGGCATAGGCCAGTACCAGGCGGACGTCCGCGCCCTGCTCCTCGGTGGTGAGCAGCAGGTCGAACTTGGCGATTTCGCCCTCAAGGTGCAGCGGCTCCAGGCGTAGCTCGCCCAGGGAGCTGGCCGGTGCCTGGCGCGCCAGGTGATTGTAGGCCACCTGGAACAGCGGATTGTGCGCCAGGCTTCGCTCTGGGCGCAGCGCGTCCACCACCTGCTCGAACGGCAGATCCTGATGATCCTGGGCGGCCAACACGTTGCGCCGGAGCGCGGCCAGCAATTCGGCGAAGGACTGCCGCGGCGCCAGGTCGCTGTGCAGCACCTGGGTGTTGACGAACAGGCCCACCACCTCGCGGGTTTCGCTACGGGTACGCCCGGCCACCGGGATGCCAACCCGGATGTCGCCCTGGCCGCTGAAACGCGCCAGCACCGCCTTGAAGCCGGCCAGCAGCACCATGAACAGGCTGGCATCGGCACTGCGGGCCAGTTCGCGCAGCGCCGTCACCTCGGCGGCGCTCAGCGTCAGTGTGCGGCTGGCGCCACGGTAACTCTGCTGCGGCGGCCGCGGTCGATCGGTGAGCAGCGCAAGGGGGCGGTCGTCGTCGCCCAGGTGCTCGCGCCAGAAGGCCAATTGCCGCTCGCCCTCGCCCGCCGCCAGCCACAGGGCTTGCCAGCGCGCATGGTCGCTGTAGTCGATGGGCGGTGTCGCCAAGTGCGGTTCCGCGCCCATGGCATAGCCCGCATAGAGGGTGGCGAAATCCCGTTGCAGCAGGTCCAGCGACCAGCCATCGGCGATGCTGTGGTGCACGTTGATCAGCAACAGGTGGTCGTCGGCAGCCAGGCGCGCCAGGCTCACCCGCAACAGCGGGCCCCGGGCCAAGTCGAAGGGTTGCAGGGCGGCGGCCAGCAGCTGCTCGCGGGCTTCGCGCTCTCGCGCCGCGCCTTCCGCGGCCACCAGCGGCACCTTGTGGATGGCTACTTCCGCCGGTGGCCGGATGCGCTGCCAGACCTGGTTGCCGTCCGTCTCGAACAGGGTCCTCAGGCTGGGGTGCTGGCGCTCCAGGGCGGCGAAGGTGCGGGCGAGCGCGACGCTATCCAGGCGGCCGCGCAGGCGCAGGGCGCTAGGCAAGTTGTAGGCCGGGCTCTGGGGATCGAGCTGCCACAGGAACCAGAGCCGGCGCTGGGCGGCCGACAGCGGCGCGCGGGTCGCCGCCTGGCGCACGATGGGCAGCCGCTCCAGACGCACGCCCTTCTGCCGTAACTGGCGCAGGAAATCGAGTTGGCGCGCCTCGGGCAGCGCCGCGAGCCGCTCGGCAATAGCACGCAGTTGCTCAGCTGGCGTGGGTAGATCGGTCATTGCAGGTTCTCCAGCTCGTCCAGCAGGTCATCCATCAGGGCCAGCTCGTCGCGGGCCGCGCTGTCGGATTCGGTACTCAGTTCAAGGGCGAGACGCTCGATGGTGGTGGCCTCGAACAACCGCTGGAACGGCAGCTCGACCCCCAGGCGCTCGCGGATGGCCAGGCCGATCCGGGTCAGTAGCAGGGAGTGCCCGCCCAATTCGAAGAAATCGTCGGTGATGCCAATGGGCGCGCTGGCGAAGACCTCTTCCCAGATCGCCACCAGGCGGGCTTCCAATTCGGTACGCGGTGGCTGATGTACCCGCGGTTGCCAGCTGGGCTCCGGCAGGGCCTTGCGATCCAGCTTGCCGTTGGCCGACAGCGGCATGGCCGCCAGCACCAGCAACTGCGCCGGCACCATGAAGTCCGGCAGTGCTTCGCGCAGCCAGCCGCGCAGCTCGTCGACCGCGACCGCGCCAGTGACGTA
>NZ_SULM01000032.1 GCF_005250615.1 Pseudomonas rhizoryzae
CCCCAGGAACTCACCGACGCCAGCGGCACCCTCGCCTGGTCCGCCCGCTATCGCGCCTACGGCAACCTGGCCCGCCTAGACGTCGAGCAGATCGCCCAACCCCTGCGCTTCCAGGGCCAATACCACGACCCCGAAACCGGCCTCCACTACAACCGCCACCGCTACTATCATCCAGAGACAGGTAGCTTCATCACCCCTGACCCCATCCGGTTGGCGGGTGGGTTGAACAGCTATCGCTATGCGCCCAACCCCACCGGCTGGGTGGATCCACTGGGGTTGGCGAATGTCAGGGGGCAGTGTCCGGGGCTCGATAGCGGTAAAAGAGAGGACAAGTACTACGACTCAAGGAGAGAGGCGTTTCGAAAAGCAAAACAAGATGCCGGCATTCCTGTGACAGCCCCACCCTTAAAAATAGGCAGAGTAGAATTAGAGCGCGCGGGCGAAACAGTTTACGAGAACCACAGACCCGTCTTAACCCGTGAGTATCACTATCAAAACATCCATGGTGAAAATGTTGTAATTCAAGAACATTCTAGGGGCCACATAGAGTTCCCTGCTGAAACGGCCGCTGGACAGCCGCACTTTAATGTAAGAGAGTACAACCCAGCAACTGGAAACGGCTATAGAACCAAAACCCTTAAACTGGAAGCCATCGCCAAACACTATGTCTTCAAATGAATTTAAAGAGCTAATTACAGTCGCGGCATCGAAAGAATACGAAAGCATATTCGGAGAAAGCTATCCTTCGACTATATATCTAGAAAATATTTACGTAAAAAAAACCTCCACTTACCTCGATTTTTACGCCCCCCTTAAAGGCATGAAAACCCCCAAAAGGTGGCTGGAAAAAAGCTATGATTACTTTAGATTTAGAATCTACCTAGTAAGAACAAAAAGCATAAAAATAGAAAACCTTCCTGCCAATGGTTGTATCAGCTTTTTATTGGAAAAAAACCGAATAAGCCTTGAAAGCAGCTCGAAGTGCAGCTTAAAAATTCAGTACGAAGAGTTGCTATTAGCGAAAATTGAAGGCTATGAAGAAGGCAATGAATGAATTGACATTAAATAATCCATAGAAATACTATTCGGCAATGTAGCTGCTAGCAAATTCATTAAATAACTCCCAATCACCACAAGCTCCTGTCAGCAGCTTAGCCAAGTGCTCGAAGAGCTGGCGGCCTAGACGGATTGACCATAAGCATTCAGGGCAACCTCGTCCGCGCTCAGGCGCTAATCACTCACTACCGCTACGACAGCCAGCACCGCCTTATCCTGGCCACCCTGCCCGATAGCAGCGAAGCCCACTAACGCTACGACGCCTTCGGCCGCCGCATCGCCAAGACCGTCGCCGGACGCACCACCGAATTCCTCTGGCAAGGCGACCGCCTGGTCGCCGAAAGCGGTCCGAACGGCTACCGCAGTTACCTCTACGAACCCGGCACCTCCCGTCCCCTGGCCCTACTGGTCGGCGAAGGCCCCGAGGCGGTAACGCCCTACCACTACCACCTCGACCACCTCGGCACTCCCCAGGAACTCACCGACGCCAGCGGCACCCTCGCCTGGTCCGCCCGCTATCGCGCCTACGGCAACCTGGCCCGCCTGGACATCGAGCAGATCGCCCAACCCCTGCGCTTCCAGGGCCAATACCACGACCCCGAAACCGGCCTCCACTACAACCGCCACCGCTACTATCATCCAGAGACGGGGAGCTTCATCACCCCTGATCCCATCCGGTTGGCGGGCGGGTTGAACAGCTATCGCTATGCGCCCAACCCCACCGGCTGGGTGGATCCGCTGGGGTTGGCGAATGTTAAGGGGCAGTGTCCGGGTGGTGAAACCGGAAGACAGGACACTCCACCAGCGGTTAACACCGGCGAGCCTGGAGCACCCGACCCGCAGCTCACCGCTGAGCAACGTCGCGCCCGGATCGAGGAACTATCCGAACAAAATGCTAAACGGCGGGTGTATGAGATTGAGAAGAAGTACAACATGCATACCATTGGCAAGCACGGGCCTGAGATTCCTGATGTTGTGATGAGACAACGTGCAATTGATGGAACTGACCCTATTACTGGGAAAAAATCAAAAATCAACAAAAGCTCTCAATTCCATTCATGGAAAATTCAGCTGAACACACTTAATGAAGCCCTAACAAGAAAAACCAGGAATTTAGCCACAAGCAACGGGAAAGACTCAAACCAAAATCCAATATTAAAAATGGAATACCCCAACTCCGGAAGAAGTTACAGGCCAAACAAAAAGGACATTCAAAACCCTTCACTTAACGAAACAATGAACAGCACAGAAGTAAAATTTGACTCCAAAAATCCTGACCGCCCCTTCACCGCATTTCCTAGCGACTAAAGTTATAAAAATGCTAAAAGACCCAGACCTTGATATACCTTACCAGCCAACTGTAAGTTGGCTATTAGCAGGAATAGAAATCTATTACAGAGAGGAGACTCTTGGCGAGGAACTCTGCAAATACAATCCAAACGATAAAAAAGACAGAGAGGAAATAATAAAAAAATATATCCTACCAGAAAAAGAACACCTTTCTTATAGGCACAGATTTTTACTCATAGAAGAATTAAAATCATGCCTACAGCAATCAGACTATGACTTCGAACGTTTTTTTGACCCTTATATAACTTGCGAAGATCATACCTCCATCGCCTGGGACAACAACGAAATAGATTCTCCGCGCAGCTTCTTCGAAGACATCTATAGATATGCATGGGAGGAATGGAAGGAAGACCTCCAAAAAGCCGCATCCGAGGACCCTACCACTTGGTGAAAGCTCAGGACGGACATCACCCCACAAAAATAAGAAACAGTTAAAACCCAAAACCAATAATGATCAAAACGCTGAGTCAGTCCTACCAAAGCCAGGACTCAGCTATTTAGCGGTTCATTCCTTTCCATCGTCTGGACGTCGCACCAAATTAAGGAAGGGCCGGATTTGTAGTAGGCGTACTTGTCAATGTAGGAACCGACTTCCATCGGTGGACCTGCCGATGATACTGGGACCGTTGGCTGTCTATGCCACCGCGAATTAAGCATATCGACATAGAGCTATTCGCAGGGATCATAATTCATAATGGAAACTTTGTTTCTCTTCAGGACACAATAACGAATAGACTAAAATAACAAAAAGTTCTACTTCGTTCTTTAAAATTCGAAAAGAAATAGATCAACGGGCTCTTAGCGAATCGCTTGTTCGCCTTGAACGGCGAACTGCCGGAATCCTTCGCCCATGACCCGGCCGGCACCTGCTGGGCGGCGGCGAGGCCAGCAGCATCCAGGGTAACCGCCCGGTGCTGCACGGTGATCGCCACCTGGACTACGACGCCCACGGCAACCTCGCCCGCCTGGACATCGAGCAGATCGCCCAACCCCTGCGCTTCCAGGGCCAATACCACGACCCCGAAACCGGCCTCCACTACAACCGCCACCGCTACTATCATCCGGAGACGGGGAGCTTCATCACCCCTGACCCCATCCGGTTGGCGGGTGGGTTGAACAGCTATCGCTATGCGCCCAATCCCACCGGCTGGGTGGATCCGCTGGGGTTGGCGAATGTTCAGGGGCAGTGTCCTAGTGGTGAAAACGGAAGACAGGACACTCCACCAGCGGTTAATACCGGCGAGCCTAGGGTGCCATCACATGGCGCAGGAAATAGTGAGTATTTGTACCGTGGCGATACGAGAAAGCCAGAAATAGTTTTTAATGAAGGCTTTCAACCATGGGGCACCAGTGAAGACCTATTGGCACATACATTTGACGCTCAAAACCCACCGAGCATATTTGTTAGCACATCTAAAAACCAAGAAGTAGCAATTGATTTCGGCACTAGTTATAGGACAAAAAAGGGATACCTATACACGATAAGAAAAATCGAGGGAAAAGACATAAATAGAGAACTTGAAGGGCTAGTACCTTTCCCTGAGGAACAGGAAATAGCGATTAAGGGCGGAGTCAAAAAACATGAGATTCTAGGGGCCACCCCTCTAAATAAAGACGGCAGCCCTGTAGGATACTCCGTCCTAAACCCTAACAGGAAACCGTAATGGATAAGATCGAAGTAGATGCTATAAAAGATGGAAAGCGGGAGAAGCTAACTATTTTTTATATCACACACCCTCCTACTGTGAACTTAAGGCTTAGCGACGGCAAGGAGATTACCAGTGAAGGCAGCACCATTTTTGATGCCTTCATGAAAATCAGGAAAAAACTCCCTGAGTTTATCTTCCAATGTAAAGGTGCTCAATTGAATGTTCATCCTTCAAGCATGTCCAGCCAAATGTCTAACGGACTAGCCGCTTATGAGCTGCAGCTGGGAAAGCCGGCACGACGCGATGACATCGTTAATATATTCGCACCAGCGCAGGTAGATGAAGCCATAGACCCTGACATTCAAGTCGAATTCTTTAAAAAATGGCTATCTTATTTCCGCAAGAGAAAAAACTAAGAAGGTGCGATCAAACATAGAACTTTTAGGAACTTCACCTTGAGACCATCTTGGCAGAGATTCGATATCTGATGCTTTAAGAGAATCCTGTCAACGTCCTGCCGGGCAGTCGCGAGGCCGGCAGCGTCAGGGAAGACTCGTCCGCGAACACCGTAGCCGCGCCCAAGCCCTGGCCCTGGCCACCCACTACCGCTACGACGCCTTCGGCCGCCGCATCGCAAAGACCGTCGTCGGACGCACCACCGAATTCCTCTGGCAAGGCGACCGCCTGGTCGCCGAAAGCGGGCCGGACGGCTACTGCAGTTACCTCTACGAACCCGGCACCTTCCGCCCCCTGGCCCTACTGGTCGGCGAGGGCCCCCAGGCGGTAACGCCCTACCACTACCATCTCAACCACCTCGGTACACCCCAGGAACTCACCGACGCCAGCGGCACCCTCGCCTGGTCCGCCCGCTATCGCGCCTACGGCAACCTGGCCCGCCTAGACGTCGAGCAGATCGCCCAACCCCTGCGCTTCCAGGGCCAATACCACGACCCCGAAACCGGCCTCCACTA
>NZ_SULM01000033.1 GCF_005250615.1 Pseudomonas rhizoryzae
TCCGCCAACAGCCGCGCTAGGCGCCGATGCTGATCGGCTCCTGCGCGTTTGGCTGCCAACTGAGCGGCCGCGCCGGATATCGCCACGTGCTCGTCGGCATGATCGCGCAGCTCCAGCGCCGTCAGCCGCTCCAGACGAGCGAAGAGTTCGGCGTCCGCTATCGCCGGACGCGCACGCACGAAACTACCGCCCCCGCGTCCACGGCGAGTTTCGATGATGCCCTGCGAACGTAGGTTGGCTAGCGCATCCCTCAAGGTAACCGGAGCGACGCCCAGTTGTGCGGCCAGGGTTGTCTCGTTTGGCAACTGCTCGCCCTCGGCCAGAAGACCCACCTCCACCATCTCGATCAAGTGGCGAGTGACAGCCTCCGTTTTGCCCTCTTGGTTAAGGCGTATCAAGCTCGAAAACGGACTCATGAACCCCTCTGCTTACGATTTTCCAGATACGGCAGTGAGCTGCACCGAAAAGGCTACCAAACCATATTTTATATTCTGTTCACGCCATTTTCGCAGGCTTCGTTAGGCAAAATCGACCTAATAATCGGCGATTTTTTCATTTTCAAGGTCATGCTCAAGCTTCTCAGGTCCTTAAAGATATGGTTCCATATGTTTAAGCGAGTGCCCACGTTATTCATAGGAGAACCTGACATGAGCCTGCAGACACGCGCCGATTGGGAAGCAAAAGCCAAGAGCCTGAACATCGAAGGGCGGGCCTTCATCAATGGTCAGTACGTGCCCGCCGTAGAGGGCGGTAGCTTCCCCTGCCATAGCCCCATAGATGGCCGTCAGTTGGCGGAGGTCGCCAGCTGTGCCCTGGCCGACGCCAACCTGGCCGTAGCCAATGCTCGTGCCGTCTTCAATGCCGGCACCTGGTCGAAGTGCCCTCCGGCCGAGCGCAAGGCTACTCTGCTGCGTTTCGCCAACCTGCTGGAGGAACACCAGGAAGAGCTGGCATTGCTGGATACCCTGGACATGGGCAAACCCATCGGTGACAGCCTGGCGGTGGACCTGCCGGGTTCGATCGATGCGATTCGCTGGAGCGCGGAGGCGATCGATAAGGTCTACGATGAAGTCGCCCCCACGGCCCCCGACCAACTTGGACTCGTCACCCGCGAGCCGGTCGGAGTGGTAGCCGCCATCGTGCCTTGGAACTTTCCGCTGATGATGGCCGCGTGGAAGCTCGGGCCGGCACTGGCGACGGGTAACTCGGTCATCCTCAAGCCATCGGAGCGCTCGCCGTTGAGCGCTATCAGAATCGCTGACCTCGCGATCCAGGCTGGTCTGCCCGCTGGCGTACTAAACGTATTGCCCGGCTATGGACATACCGTAGGCGAGGCCCTGGCATTGCACATGGATGTGGACACTGTGGTGTTCACCGGCTCGACCAAGATCGCCAAGCATCTATTGACCTGCTCGGGTCGGTCGAACATGAAGCGGGTCTGGCTCGAAGCGGGCGGCAAGAGTCCCAACATCGTTTTCGCTGATGCCCCTGATCTGCATGCGGCCGCCGAAGCGGCCGCCGGTGCCATCGCCTTCAACCAGGGTGAAGTCTGCACTGCCGGATCACGCCTGTTGGTGGAAACGAGCATCAAGAGCGAATTTCTGCCCTTGGTTGCAGCGGCGCTGGAAGCCTGGAAACCAGGCAACCCACTCGACCCGGCGACCAATGTCGGCGCGGTGGTGGACTCCCGTCATCTTGAGCAGGTGCTGGGCTACATCGAGTCGGGTAAGGCCGAAGGCGCCCAGGTCCTCACCGGCGGCGTGCGAGTGCTGGAAGAAACCGGCGGCGTCTACGTTGCGCCCACGCTCTTCGCCGGGGTGAATAACGCCATGCGCATTGCCCAGGAAGAAATCTTCGGTCCGGTGCTGTCGGTCATCGAATTCGACACCCCGGCAGAGGCCATCGCAATCGCCAACGACACCCCCTACGGACTGGCGGCCGCACTCTGGACGCGTGATCTCAGCAAGGCGCACCAAACCGCGCAGGCCCTGAGGGCTGGTAGCGTTTGGGTCAATCAGTACGACGGCGGAGACATGACTGCGCCCTTCGGCGGCTTCAAGCAGTCCGGCAACGGTCGCGACAAGTCGCTGCATGCCTTCGACAAATACACGGAAATCAAGGCGACCTGGATCAAGCTCTGATCCCGCTGCACTGCCGCATTGAACAATCAATAAAGTAAAGGATTGAAGGCTCGCAATGAACAGCTCTCTTGATAAGTCTGCAGCATTGGATGCGGATGCCGAGCAACTGAAGGCGCTAGGCTACACGTCCAATTTCGACCGTAGCATGAGTCTCTGGCAGAACTTCGCGCTTGGCTTTACCTACCTTTCGCCCGTGGTTGGGGTGTACACGCTATTTGGTCTCTGTTTGGCGGCTGGGGGGCCGCCGATGTTCTGGTCTTATCTGCTGGTCGGAATGGGACAGATGCTGGTGTGCCTGGTGTTCTGCGAGGTCGTCTCGCAATATCCGATTTCGGGCGGCGTTTATCCCTGGGCGCGTCGGCTAGTCGGCAAGAAATGGGCCTGGATGGTGGGTTGGATATATGCCATCTCACTGTGCGTGACGGTAGCCGCCGTCGCCTTGGGAGCGGGACCTTACATCGCCAACCTGTTGGGCTTCGAATCGACACCTATCACCAACACCTTGGTGGCCCTGGTGCTGACCGCAATCGCCACGCTGCTGAATCTGAGTGGTACCCAGTTGCTGGCCAGAGTCGCCATGTTCGGCTTCATCTGCGAACTAGTAGGCGCTATCGCCATTGGTGGCTACCTGTTGATCTTCGAACGGCACCAATCGATCTGGGTACTTTTCGACACCTTCGACATTTCCATAGATGGTGCCTACTGGCCGGCTTTCTTGACCGCCGCCCTCGCCGGTATGTTCCTGTACTACGGCTTCGAGGCCTGCGGCGACGTCGCCGAGGAAACGCCCAATCCGAGTCGGCAGGTCCCCAAGGCCATGCGCATGACCATCTGGATCGGCGGGGCGGCCTCCATGTTCGCGGCGATCGCCTTGATTCTCGCGGTACCGGACGTTCGCGCGGTCATCACCGGCGCCGACAAGGATCCGATGACGACGATCTTCAGCTCGGCCTTCGGCCCGACTGGCGCTCGTATCGTGATGGCGATCATTACCGTCTCGTTCGTGTCCTGCGTCTTGAGTCTGCAGGCCTCGGCCAGCCGCCTGCTCTACTCCTACGCTCGCGACGAGATGGTGATGGGCAGCGGACTGCTCAAGAAGCTCTCACCCGCCACCCACGTACCCACTGCTGCCCTGGTGGTCTGTGGTGTGCTTCCCGCGCTGATCGTCTGCGTGGGTTTCTATCTGCAGAACGCGGTCGCCCTCGTAGTGAGCTTCGCTGCCGTGGGTATCTATCTCGCCTTCCAGATGATCGTCTTGGCTGCGCTGTACGCAAGGCTTCGCGGCTGGAAACCCAAAGGACAATTCACTCTGGGCCGTTGGGGCTGGCTGGTGAACATCGCGGCTCTTTGCTACGGCGTCTTCGCGATCCTGAACATGTCCTGGCCGCGGACCCCTGAAGCGGCCTGGTACGTCAACTACGGCATACCCCTGGTGGGCGGGATCACCCTGGCCATCGGCATGGCCTACATGCTGCTGTTCCGCCCACATACGCGGAGTTCGGCACCTGCCGGCGATGCCTGGAAGAACTGACTTTACGCAGGCCCCTGATTGATCGGGGCCCCATAACCTCTGACCACCGGAGTTACGCCATGCTGAAGCATCACATGCAGCGTCTGATTCTAGGGATAATCCTTGCACTGGCTACGCAGCTCTGCTTTGCCAAATCTGCGCAAGACCCTCTTTCAACCATCCACGCCTACATGGCCGCCTGGAACGAACACGATGCCGAAAAGGCCGCCAGCTTCTTCGCCGAAGATGGCGAATTTCTCGACTCTTCGGTTGGCACACCGCAAAAGGGAAGGGATGCCGCTCGGGACAACGTGATCAAGGTCTTCATGACCGCAGTGCCTGACCTGCGTTGGCAACTCGTTGGTACCCCGGTCGTACAAGGCGATAGCGTCGCCTTCGAATGGCAATTCGACGGGAAAAATACGGGTCCCTGGAGCGCCGAGCTACCGGCGACCAACAAGCCGCTGAAATTCAATGGCGTCAGCCTCATCCGCTTGAAGGGCGGCAAGATCGTCAGTCAGCACGACTACTACGATGCCCTCGGTTTCAACCGACAACTCGGCTGGTAACTCTTCCAGATATACAAGCGAAGGCTGGTAGTGGTCCTGCCTACCAGTCAGCTCTCTCCTACCAGAGTTTTCCTTCATGAATTCCACGTCGTCAAAACTGCATCAGGCAGATATCCAGCATCACCTGCATCCCTATACCAATGCCCGCCTGCACCAGGACACGGGGCCCATGATTATCGAGCGGGGTGAAGGGGTGCATGTCTATGACACCCAGGGCAAACAATACATCGAAGCCATGTCGGGCCTATGGTCGGTCGCCTTGGGGTTCAATAATCAACGCCTGATCGATGCGGCAACCGCTCAGTTGCAGCAGCTGCCTTTTTATCACCTGTTCAGCCACAAGGCCCATGCGCCCAGCATCGAGTTGGCAGAGAAGCTGATCGAGATCGCGCCGGTACCCATGAGCAAGGTGTTCTTCACCAATTCAGGTTCCGAAGCTAACGATACCGTCGTCAAGATGCTGTGGTACCGCAATAACGCCCTTGGCAAGTTCGCCAAGAAGAAGATCATCAGCCGTAAGAGCGCCTATCACGGCATCACCACCATCAGCGCGAGCCTTACCGGGTTGCCTGCCAACCAGCGCGGTTTTGATTTGCCTCTCGCGGG
>NZ_SULM01000034.1 GCF_005250615.1 Pseudomonas rhizoryzae
TCCGCCAACAGCCGCGCTAGGCGCCGATGCTGATCGGCTCCTGCGCGTTTGGCTGCCAACTGAGCGGCCGCGCCGGATATCGCCACGTGCTCGTCGGCATGATCGCGCAGCTCCAGCGCCGTCAGCCGCTCCAGACGAGCGAAGAGTTCTGCGTCCGCTATCGCCGGACGCGCACGCACGAAACTCCCGCCGCCGCGTCCGCGGCGAGTTTCGATGATGCCCTGAGAACGTAGGTTGGCTAGCGCATCCCTCAAGGTGACCGGAGCGACGCCCAGTTGTGCGGCCAGGGTTGTCTCGTTTGGCAACTGCTCGCCCTCGGCCAGAAGACCCACCTCCACCATCTCGATCAAATGGCGAGTGACAGCCTCCGTTTTGCCCTCTTGGTTGAGGCGTATCAAGCTCGAAAACTGACTCATGAACCCCTCTGCTTACGATTTTCCAGACATGGCAGTGAGCTGCACCGAAAAGGTTGCCAAACCATATTTTATATTCTGATCACGTCATTTTCGCAGGCTCCGTTAGGCAAAATCGACCTAAAAATCGGCAGTTTTTTCATTTTCAGGACCATGAGTAAGCTTCTCAGGCTCTTAAAGATATGGTTCCATATGTTTAAGCGAGTGCCCACGTTATTCATAGGAGAACCTGTTATGAGCCTGCAGACACGCGCCGATTGGGAAGCAAAAGCCAAGAGCCTGAACATCGAAGGGCGGGCCTTCATCAATGGTCAATACGTGCCCGCCGTAGAGGGCGGCAGCTTCCCCTGCCATAGCCCCATAGACGGCCGTCAGCTGGCCGAGGTCGCCAGCTGTGCCTTGGCCGACGCCAACCTGGCCGTAGCCAATGCTCGTGCCGTTTTCAATGCCGGCACCTGGTCGAAGTGCCCTCCGGCCGAGCGCAAGGCTACTCTGCTGCGTTTCGCCAACCTGCTGGAGGAGCACCAGGAAGAGCTGGCATTGCTGGATACCCTGGACATGGGCAAACCCATCGGTGACAGCCTGGCGGTGGATCTGCCGGGCTCGATCGATGCGATTCGCTGGAGCGCGGAAGCGATCGATAAGGTCTACGATGAAGTCGCCCCCACGGCCCCCGACCAACTTGGACTCGTCACCCGCGAGCCGGTCGGAGTGGTAGCCGCCATCGTGCCCTGGAACTTCCCACTGATGATGGCCGCGTGGAAGCTCGGGCCGGCACTGGCGACGGGGAACTCGGTCATCCTCAAGCCATCGGAGCGCTCGCCGTTGAGCGCTATCAGAATCGCTGACCTGGCGATCCAGGCTGGTCTGCCTGCTGGTGTACTAAACGTATTGCCCGGCTATGGACATACCGTAGGCGAGGCCCTGGCTCTGCACATGGATGTGGACACTGTGGTTTTCACCGGCTCGACCAAGATCGCCAAGCATCTGTTGACCTGCTCGGGTCGGTCGAACATGAAGCGTGTCTGGCTCGAAGCGGGCGGCAAGAGTCCCAACATCGTTTTCGCCGATGCCCCTGATCTGCATGCTGCCGCCGAAGCGGCCGCCGGTGCCATCGCCTTTAACCAGGGTGAAGTCTGCACCGCCGGATCACGCCTGTTGGTGGAGACGAGCATCAAGAGCGAATTTTTGCCCTTGGTTGCAGCGGCGCTGGAAGCCTGGAAACCAGGCAACCCACTCGACCCGGGGACCAATGTCGGAGCGGTGGTGGACTCCCGTCATCTTGAGCAAGTGCTGGGCTACATCGAGTCGGGTAAGGCCGAAGGCGCCCAGGTCCTCACTGGTGGCGTGCGCGTGCTGGAAGAAACCGGCGGCGTCTACGTTGCGCCCACGCTCTTCGCCGGGGTGAACAACGCCATGCGCATTGCCCAGGAAGAAATCTTCGGTCCGGTGCTGTCGGTCATTGAATTCGACACCCCGGCAGAGGCCATCGCAATCGCCAACGACACCCCCTACGGACTGGCGGCCGCACTCTGGACGCGTGATATCAGCAAGGCACACCAAACCGCGAAGGCCTTGAGGGCCGGTAGCGTCTGGGTCAATCAGTACGACGGCGGAGACATGACTGCGCCCTTCGGCGGCTTCAAGCAGTCCGGAAACGGTCGCGACAAATCGCTGCATGCCTTCGACAAATACACGGAAATCAAGGCGACTTGGATCAAGCTCTGATCCCGCTGCACTGCCGCACTGAACAATCAATAAAGTAAAGGATTGAAGGCTCGCAATGAACAGCTCTCTTGATAAGTCTGCAGCATTGGATGCGGATGCTGAGCAACTGAAGGCGCTAGGCTACACGTCCAATTTCGACCGTAGCATGAGTCTCTGGCAGAACTTCGCGCTTGGCTTCACCTACCTTTCGCCCGTGGTTGGGGTGTACACGCTGTTCGGTCTCTGTTTGGCGGCTGGGGGGCCGCCAATGTTCTGGTCTTATTTGCTGGTCGGAATGGGACAGATGCTGGTGTGCCTCGTGTTCTGCGAGGTCGTCTCGCAATATCCGATTTCGGGCGGCGTTTATCCCTGGGCGCGTCGGCTAGTCGGCAAGAAATGGGCTTGGATGGTGGGTTGGATATATGCCATCTCCCTGTGCGTAACGGTAGCCGCCGTCGCCTTGGGAGCGGGACCTTACATCGCCAACCTGTTGGGCTTCGAATCGACACCTATCACCAACACCTTGGTGGCCCTGACGCTGACCGCAATCGCCACGCTGCTGAATCTGAGCGGTACTCAGTTGCTGGCCAGGGTCGCCATGTTCGGCTTCATCTGCGAACTTGTAGGCGCCATCGCCATTGGCGGCTACCTGTTGATATTCGAACGACACCAATCGATCTGGGTGCTTTTCGATACCTTTGACATTTCCATAGATGGCGCCTACTGGCCGGCCTTCCTGACCGCCGCCCTCGCCGGTATGTTCCTGTACTACGGCTTCGAGGCCTGCGGTGACGTCGCCGAGGAAACGCCCAATCCGAGTCGGCAGGTCCCCAAGGCCATGCGCATGACCATCTGGATCGGCGGGGCGGCCTCCATGTTCGCGGCGATAGCCCTGATTCTCGCGGTACCGGACGTTCGCGCGGTCATCACCGGCGCCGACAAGGATCCGATGACGACGATCTTCAGCTCGGCCTTCGGCCCGACCGGCGCTCGTGTCGTAATGGCGATCATTACCGTCTCGTTCGTGTCCTGCGTTTTGAGCCTGCAGGCCTCGGCCAGCCGCCTGCTCTACTCTTACGCCCGCGACGAGATGGTGATGGGCAGCGGACTGCTCAAGAAGCTCTCACCCGCCACCCACGTACCCACTGCTGCCCTGGTGGTCTGTGGTGTGCTTCCCGCGCTAATCGTCTGCGTGGGTTTCTATCTGCAGAACGCGGTCGCCCTAGTAGTGAGCTTCGCTGCCGTGGGTATCTATCTCGCCTTCCAGATGATCGTCTTGGCTGCGCTGTACGCAAGGCTTCGCGGCTGGAAGCCCAAAGGACAATTCACTCTGGGCCGTTGGGGCTGGCTGGTGAACATCGCGGCTCTTTGCTACGGCCTCTTCGCGATCCTGAACATGTCCTGGCCGCGGACCCCTGAAGCGGCCTGGTACGTCAACTACGGCATACCCCTGGTGGGCGGGATCACCCTGGCCATCGGCATGGCCTACATGCTGCTGTTCCGCCCACATGCGCGGAGTTCGGCACCTGCCGGCGATGCCTGGAAGAACTGACTCTACGCGGCCCCCTGATTGATGGGGCCCCATAACCTCTGACCACCGGAGTTACGCCATGCTGAAGCATCACATGCAGCGTCTGATCCTAGGGATGATCCTTGCACTGGCTACGCAGCTCTGCTTTGCCAAACCTGCGCAAGACTCTCTTCCAACCATCCACGCCTACATGGCCGCCTGGAATGACCACGATGCCGAAAAGGCCGCCAGCTTCTTCGCCGAGGATGGTGAATTTCTCGACTCTTCGGTTGGCACGCCGCAAAAGGGAAGGGATGCCGCTCGGGACAACGTGATCAAGGTCTTCATGACCGCAGTGCCTGACCTGCGTTGGCAACTCGTTGGTACCCCAGTCGTACAAGGCGATAGCGTCGCCTTCGAATGGCAATTCGATGGGAAAAATACGGGTCCCTGGAGTACGGAGCTACCGGCGACCAACAAGCCGCTGAAATTCAATGGCGTCAGCCTCATCCGCTTGAAGGACGGCAAGATCGTCAGTCAGCACGACTACTACGATGCCCTCGGCTTCAACCGACAACTCGGCTGGTAGTGGCCCTACCTATCAGTCAGCTCTCTCCTACCAGAGTTTTCCTTCATGAATTCGACGTCGTCAAAACTGCATCAGGCAGATATCCAGCATCACCTGCATCCCTATACCAATGCCCGCCTGCACCAGGACACGGGGCCCATGATTATCGAGCGGGGTGAAGGGGTGCATGTCTATGACACCCAGGGCAAACAATATATCGAAGCCATGTCAGGCCTATGGTCGGTCGCCTTGGGATTCAATAATCAACGTTTGATCGATGCGGCAACCGCTCAGTTGCAGCAGCTACCTTTTTATCACCTGTTCAGCCACAAGGCCCATGCGCCCAGCATCGAATTGGCAGAGAAGCTGATCGAGATCGCGCCGGTGCCCATGAGCAAGGTCTTCTTCACCAATTCAGGTTCCGAAGCTAACGATACCGTCGTCAAAATGCTGTGGTACCGCAATAACGCCCTTGGCAAGTTCGCCAAGAAGAAGATCATCAGCCGTAAGAGCGCCTATCACGGCATCACCACCATCAGCGCGAGCCTTACCGGGTTGCCTGCCAACCAGCGCGGTTTTGATTTGCCTCTCGCGGG
>NZ_SULM01000035.1 GCF_005250615.1 Pseudomonas rhizoryzae
GAGGAAGGCATCTGGCTGAATGCGCTGTCGGAATCCCTGGAAGGTAGCGAGCGCAAGCTGTCCATACCAGTACCGGTCGGCAGCCTGCTGCTGATCAACAATCTCTTCTGGCTGCACGGTCGGGATCGCTTTACCCCGCACGAGGGCCTGCGCCGCGAGCTGATGCGCCAGCGCGGCTATGTCTCCTATCCGAAAGTCGCCTATCAGCGCGGTCAGTAAGGGACGCTGCGGGAAGCAGTCGTTTCCCGCGGTACTCGATTCAAGACAATCAGGTGCGCGAGGTGATCCTGTGCACGATTTCGTAATTATCGGCGGTGGCATCGTGGGGATGTCCACGGCCATGCAGCTGATCCAGGTATACCCGGACGCTCGCATACTGCTGCTGGAAAAGGAGTCCGGTCCGGCTCAGCATCAAACCGGTCATAACAGCGGAGTCATCCACGCGGGGGTGTACTACACCCCCGGCAGCCTCAAGGCGCGCTTCTGCTTGGAGGGCAACCGGGCCACCAAGGCGTTCTGCCAGGAACAGGGTATTCGCTTCGATGAATGCGGCAAGCTCCTGGTCGCTACCAACGACCTGGAAATGGCGCGCATGAAGGCGCTATGGGAGCGTACCGCGGCCAATGGCCTGGAGCGTCACTGGGTTTCGGCGGCCGAATTGCGCGAGCGGGAACCCAATATCGTGGGGGAGGGGGGGATCTTCGTCCCCTCCAGCGCCATCGTGAACTACGCCGAAGTGACCGCCGCCATGGGGCGCGCCTTCATAGCAGCCGGTGGCGAAATTCGCTTCAACTCGGAAGTAGTGTGCCTGGAAGAACGTGCAAGCGAGGTCGTGATCCGGACACGTCAGGATGAAATCCAAAGTCGCTACCTGATCACCTGCTCTGGATTGATGGCGGATCGCGTGGTGCGGATGCTGGGACTCACGCCTGACTTCGTGATCTGCCCCTTCCGCGGCGAATACTATTTGCTGCCCCAGCAACATAACCAGATCGTCAATCACCTGATCTATCCCATTCCGGACCCGGCTATGCCCTTCCTTGGGGTGCATTTGACCCGGATGATCGATGGCAGCGTGACGGTAGGTCCCAATGCCGTACTGGCGCTCAAGCGGGAAGGCTATCGCAAGCGCGATGTGTCAGGGCGCGACCTCTGGGAAACGCTGACCTGCCCAGGTGTGCTCAAAGTCTTGGCGAAAAATCTGCGTCCTGGTCTGATCGAGATGAAGAATTCGCTGTTCAAGGGCGGCTATCTCAAGCAGGTGCAGAAATATTGCCCGAGCCTGACCACAGAGGACCTCAAACCTTATCCAGCCGGGGTGAGAGCTCAAGCCGTCTCTCGTCAAGGCAAGCTCATCGACGACTTCCTGTTCGTCAAAACGCCCCGCAGCATCAACGTGTGCAATGCCCCTTCGCCCGCAGCCACGTCAGCCATTCCCATTGGCGGCCATATCGTCGACCAGGTCCGGACGCTGCTCGGCGACCGGGACGCCGACAGTGGCCGCAGCAAAAGCCCAGTGAATCAACGGGTACACGGCTGAGCCGCCCCGGACAAGTGCAAGGATGAATAGCGTGCAACTAAAAGATCCCCGCCTGCTTCGTCAGCAGGCCTACCTCGATGGCAATTGGGTCGCGGCCGACAGCGGCCAGACCCTCACCGTGACCAACCCGGCCAACGGTGAAATCATCGGTAGCGTACCGAAACTGGGAGCGGTAGAAACCCGCCGAGCCATCCAGGCCGCCGAACGAGCCCTTCCCGGCTGGCGCGCCCTCACCGCGAAGGAGCGAGCCCAGCGCCTGCGTCGCTGGTTCGAGCTGATGCTGGAAAATCAGGACGATCTCGCGCTCCTGATGACTTGGGAGCAGGGCAAGCCACTGAGTGAGTCGCGCGGGGAGATCGCCTATGCGGCGTCCTTCCTGGAATGGTTCGCCGAAGAAGCCAAACGTGTCTATGGCGATGTGATTCCGGGCCACCAACCCGACAAGCGTCTGCTGGTCATCAAGCAGCCTATCGGCGTCACCGCAGCCATCACGCCCTGGAACTTTCCTTCGGCCATGATCACCCGCAAGGCTGGCCCGGCCCTGGCGGCAGGCTGCACCATGGTGCTCAAACCAGCCAGCCAGACGCCCTATTCCGCCCTGGCGCTGGCAGAGCTGGCCGAAAGGGCAGGCATTCCGCCCGGTGTGCTCAGCGTCGTGACCGGTTCTGCGGGCGAAGTGGGCGGCGAACTGACCAGTAATCCGCTGGTGCGCAAACTCAGTTTCACGGGCTCCACTGAGATTGGCCGCCAACTGATGGCTGAATGCGCGCAGGACATCAAGAAGGTATCCCTGGAGCTAGGTGGCAACGCGCCTTTCATCGTTTTCGACGACGCCGATGTGGAGGCTGCCGTCGAGGGAGCGTTGATCTCAAAGTTTCGTAACAACGGTCAAACCTGCGTCTGCGCCAACCGCCTGTACGTACAGGCTGGCGTGTACGACAACTTTGTGGCGCGACTGGCCCAGGCCGTCGGCTCTTTGGTGCTGGGCGATGGTACCCAAGTAGGCGTCACCACCGGCCCGCTGATCGACGGCAAGGCTGTGGCCAAGGTCGGCGAGCACATTGCCGACGCCTTGAGTAAGGGGGCTCGTCTGGTAAGCGGCGGCAAGCCTCATGCGCTGGGGGGCACCTTTTTCCAGCCCACGGTACTGGCGGATGTCCCCGCTACAGCTCTGGTCGCCCACGAAGAGACCTTTGGCCCGCTGGCGCCGGTGTTTCGTTTCACCAGCGAAGATGAGGTGATCGAAAGAGCCAACGATACCGAGTATGGCTTGGCCGCCTACTTTTACGCGCGCGACCTAAGCCGGGTCTTTCGCGTTGCGGAAGCGCTGGAGTATGGCATCGTCGGCATCAACACCGGGATCATCTCCACCGAGGTCGCGCCGTTCGGCGGCATCAAGGCCTCCGGTGTCGGCCGCGAAGGCTCCAGGTACGGTATCGACGACTATCTGGAAATCAAGTACCTCTGCATGGGCCTTGATCGCTAGATCGGAATCGAACCAGAAGAGTGCATCCGCGAACCGCTACGGGGCAGAAAGGCTCCCTAGCGGTTCAGCCGGTTAGCTCACCGGACGATACAAAGGCCGTCGTTTCAGAAAGCCAGACTCTGAGAACGGGGTATCCCACGCTCGACCACGGTCCAGAACGGATTGGCTTCCAGCCCGAGTCGGCAGGAATTCGCCGCCTGACTCTCTTCGTTCAGGGCAACCAGGTCGCCGGCCGACCAGCTCACCGTATTGGCAGCGAGAACCCGGCCCTCGGCATTCAAGACCAGCGCCTCGTTCTTCATCTTCATCAGGCCCTTGATCAACAACGGCTCGAGAGATTCCAGACACACGTCAGCCGCCGCCACCCCGATGAATCTTTCGCGCACGAAGATCGGCACGGAAAAGGCGACGATGTACTCTTCCGTACCGTAGAGATCGACGAAGGGGCCCGCTGCGCAGGGCTTGCCGGACTGCCGAGCCTGGACATACCAGGGCATGGATTCGTAATCGTAGAAACGCTCGCTGAGGCGATTGAAGTTCAGGTTGAGCGGGCGAATATCCCCTTCAGCGCCGCGACACCACCACTCCAGATGCATCTCTCGATCGCGTACCTGACCGGGTGCGAAGACGATCCCCGCACCATGCAGCCGGACGTCCTTGACCGCCAGCAGGCGGAGAACGTCCTGTTGCAACACCGCGAGCTCCTTGGAATCGAGCACCTGTACAGCGCCAGGGCGCTCACGCCAAAGCCCGCCGACAGCGACCTCAAGGTTACGTAACCCGGCGAAAACGTTACTGATCGAAACGTTGATTTGCGCAGCAAATTTCAACAGTTCTGGGGCCTGGGTTGTAGAATCTTTCATATCGAACTCCTCACCTCGTTTTCCCCTCACCGTCAGTGAGTGAGACAGAGGCCGTCTCGCTTCAGCGAAGCAAGTTCCGCTCCAACAATCAGTCGGCGGCCATGACCTCAAGCTTCAGAGCGGTCAGCCTGCGTAGTTCTCGACTGACATGTGCCTGAGCGAGGGCTCCGGCAAGGTTGGCGTCGTTGCTGACTATGGCTTCGAGAATCGCCTGATGCTCAACCCGCATCGCTGCGATATCCGGCTGGCCGCGATAGGGCAGCCACAGCAACTCACCCAATTCGGCCTGCAACCGTACCTCGTTATGGGTCAGCCGCACCGATTGGGCGGCTACCGCGATCTCGATGTGGAAGCGCGCATCCAGTTGTCTCTGCCGCTTCACGTCCACCTCCGTAGCGAACTCCGCCAACAGCCGCGCTAGGCGCCGATGCTGATCGGCTCCTGCGCGTTTGGCTGCCAACTGAGCGGCCGCGCCGGATATCGCCACGTGCTCGTCGGCATGATCGCGCAGCTCCAGCGCCGTCAGCCGCTCCAGACGAGCGAA
>NZ_SULM01000036.1 GCF_005250615.1 Pseudomonas rhizoryzae
GGGTCTTGCGAACCCACGCGCCGTTTTCGGCGTCGTCTTCCTCACGCTCTGACACGCGGTCAGATTGTTTGGGTGTTATATGGTCAAGCCTCACGGGCAATTAGTATCGGTTAGCTCAACGCCTCACAGCGCTTACACACCCGACCTATCAACGTCGTAGTCTTCGACGGCCCTTCAGGAAGCTCAAGGCTCCAGTGAGATCTCATCTTGAGGCAAGTTTCCCGCTTAGATGCTTTCAGCGGTTATCTCTTCCGAACATAGCTACCCGGCAATGCCACTGGCGTGACAACCGGAACACCAGAGGTTCGTCCACTCCGGTCCTCTCGTACTAGGAGCAGCCCCTCTCAAATCTCAAACGTCCACGGCAGATAGGGACCGAACTGTCTCACGACGTTCTAAACCCAGCTCGCGTACCACTTTAAATGGCGAACAGCCATACCCTTGGGACCGGCTTCAGCCCCAGGATGTGATGAGCCGACATCGAGGTGCCAAACACCGCCGTCGATATGAACTCTTGGGCGGTATCAGCCTGTTATCCCCGGAGTACCTTTTATCCGTTGAGCGATGGCCCTTCCATACAGAACCACCGGATCACTAAGACCTACTTTCGTACCTGCTCGACGTGTCTGTCTCGCAGTCAAGCGCGCTTTTGCCTTTATACTCTGCGACCGATTTCCGACCGGTCTGAGCGCACCTTCGTACTCCTCCGTTACTCTTTAGGAGGAGACCGCCCCAGTCAAACTGCCCACCATACACTGTCCTCGATCCGGATGACGGACCAGAGTTAGAACCTCAAGGTTGCCAGGGTGGTATTTCAAGGATGGCTCCAGGGGAACTGGCGTCCCCCCTTCAAAGCCTCCCACCTATCCTACACAAGCAAGCTCAAAGTCCAGTGCAAAGCTACAGTAAAGGTTCACGGGGTCTTTCCGTCTAGCCGCGGATACACTGCATCTTCACAGCGATTTCAATTTCACTGAGTCTCGGGTGGAGACAGCGCCGCCATCGTTACGCCATTCGTGCAGGTCGGAACTTACCCGACAAGGAATTTCGCTACCTTAGGACCGTTATAGTTACGGCCGCCGTTTACCGGGGCTTCGATCAAGAGCTTCGCTTGCGCTAACCCCATCAATTAACCTTCCGGCACCGGGCAGGCGTCACACCCTATACGTCCACTTTCGTGTTTGCAGAGTGCTGTGTTTTTAATAAACAGTCGCAGCGGCCTGGTATCTTCGACCGGCATGAGCTTACGGGGTAAACCCTTCACCCTCACCGGCGCACCTTCTCCCGAAGTTACGGTGCCATTTTGCCTAGTTCCTTCACCCGAGTTCTCTCAAGCGCCTTGGTATTCTCTACCCGACCACCTGTGTCGGTTTGGGGTACGGTTCCTAGTTACCTGAAGCTTAGAGGCTTTTCCTGGAAGCATGGCATCAACCACTTCCCCTTCTAAAAGAAGGGTCGTCATCAGCTCTCGGCCTTGACCGTCCGGATTTACCTAAACAGTCAGCCTACCACCTTAAACTTGGACAACCAACGCCAAGCTGGCCTAGCCTTCTCCGTCCCCCCATCGCAGTAACTAGAAGTACGGGAATATTAACCCGTTTCCCATCGACTACGCCTTTCAGCCTCGCCTTAGGGACCGACTCACCCTGCGTCGATTAACGTTGCGCAGGAACCCTTGGTCTTTCGGCGTGCGAGTTTTTCACTCGCATTGTCGTTACTCATGTCAGCATTCGCACTTCTGATACCTCCAGCAAGCTTCTCAACTCACCTTCACAGGCTTACAGAACGCTCCTCTACCGCATCACCAAAGGTGATACCCGTAGCTTCGGTGCCTGGTTTGAGCCCCGTTACATCTTCCGCGCAGGCCGACTCGACTAGTGAGCTATTACGCTTTCTTTAAAGGGTGGCTGCTTCTAAGCCAACCTCCTAGCTGTCTAAGCCTTCCCACATCGTTTACCACTTAACCAGGACTTTGGGACCTTAGCTGACGGTCTGGGTTGTTTCCCTTTTCACGACGGACGTTAGCACCCGCCGTGTGTCTCCCATGCTCGGCACTTCTGGGTATTCGGAGTTTGCATCGGTTTGGTAAGTCGGGATGACCCCCTAGCCGAAACAGTGCTCTACCCCCCAGAGTGATACATGAGGCGCTACCTAAATAGCTTTCGAGGAGAACCAGCTATCTCCGAGCTTGATTAGCCTTTCACTCCGATCCACAAGTCATCCCCTACCTTTTCAACGGGAGTGGGTTCGGTCCTCCAGTCAGTGTTACCTAACCTTCAACCTGCTCATGGATAGATCGCCCGGTTTCGGGTCTATTCCCAGCGACTAGACGCCCTATTAAGACTCGCTTTCGCTACGCCTCCCCTATTCGGTTAAGCTCGCCACTGAAAATAAGTCGCTGACCCATTATACAAAAGGTACGCAGTCACCTAACAAAGTAGGCTCCCACTGCTTGTACGCATACGGTTTCAGGTTCTATTTCACTCCCCTCTCCGGGGTTCTTTTCGCCTTTCCCTCACGGTACTGGTTCACTATCGGTCAGTCAGGAGTATTTAGCCTTGGAGGATGGTCCCCCCATATTCAGACAGGGTTTCTCGTGCCCCGTCCTACTCGATTTCATTGATAAGAGCGTTTCGCGTACAGGGCTATCACCCACTATGGCCGCACTTTCCAGAGCGTTCCGCTACTCTCAAACCAACTTAAGGGCTGGTCCCCGTTCGCTCGCCACTACTAAGGGAATCTCGGTTGATTTCTGTTCCTCAGGGTACTTAGATGTTTCAGTTCCCCTGGTTCGCCTCTTAACCCTATGGATTCAGGTTAAGATACCTAGGTTATCCTAGGTGGGTTCCCCCATTCAGAGATCTCCGGGTCACAGGTCATTTGCCACCTCACCGAAGCTTATCGCAGGCTATCACGTCTTTCATCGCCTCTGACTGCCAAGGCATCCACCGTATGCGCTTCTTCACTTGACCATATAACCCCAAGCAATCTCGCTGGCGTCCAAGGACGCTACCGATCTGCAGGCGTTAGATGAGTGAAGACGACATTTCGCCGAAAACTTGCGCTTGAGTTCGCAAGATTTTACCTTGACGACATCGATTGCCAGTGAAAACAATCAATGTGTCTACTTCTATCACTTTCCCAATTTTTTAAAGAACAGTTCTGATCAAAGACCAGA
>NZ_SULM01000037.1 GCF_005250615.1 Pseudomonas rhizoryzae
GCCTATGCGGCGTCCTTCCTGGAATGGTTCGCCGAAGAAGCCAAACGTGTCTATGGCGATGTGATTCCGGGCCACCAACCCGACAAGCGTCTGCTGGTCATCAAGCAGCCTATCGGCGTCACCGCAGCCATCACGCCCTGGAACTTCCCTTCGGCCATGATCACCCGCAAGGCTGGCCCCGCCCTGGCGGCAGGCTGCACCATGGTGCTCAAACCAGCAAGTCAGACGCCCTATTCCGCCCTGGCGTTGGCAGAGCTGGCCGAAAGGGCAGGCATTCCGCCCGGAGTGCTCAGCGTCGTGACCGGTTCTGCGGGCGAAGTCGGCAGCGAACTGACCAGTAATCCGCTGGTGCGCAAACTCAGTTTCACGGGCTCCACTGAAATCGGCCGTCAGTTGATGGCTGAATGCGCGCAGGACATCAAGAAGGTATCCCTGGAGCTAGGTGGCAACGCGCCTTTCATCGTTTTCGACGACGCCGATGTGGAGGCTGCCGTCGAGGGAGCATTGATCTCGAAGTTTCGTAACAACGGTCAGACCTGCGTCTGCGCTAACCGCCTGTACGTACAGGCTGGCGTTTACGACAGCTTTGTGGCTCGACTGGCCCAGGCCGTCGGCTCTCTGGTGCTGGGCGATGGTACCCAGGTAGGCGTCACCACCGGCCCGCTGATCGACAGCAGGGCTGTGGCCAAGGTCAGCGAGCACATTGCCGACGCCTTGAGTAAGGGGGCTCGTCTGGTAAGCGGTGGCAAGCCTCATGCGCTGGGGGGCACCTTTTTCCAGCCCACGGTGCTGGCAGATGTTCCCGCTACAGCTCAGGTCGCCCGCGAAGAGACCTTTGGCCCGCTGGCGCCGGTGTTTCGTTTCACCAGCGAAGATGAAGTGATTGAAAGAGCCAACGATACCGAGTATGGCTTGGCCGCCTACTTTTACGCTCGCGACCTGAGCCGGGTCTTTCGTGTTGCGGAAGCGCTGGAGTATGGCATCGTCGGCATCAACACCGGGATCATCTCCACTGAGGTCGCGCCGTTCGGCGGCATCAAGGCCTCCGGTGTCGGCCGCGAAGGCTCCAAGTACGGTATCGACGACTATCTGGAAATCAAGTATCTCTGCATGGGCCTTGATCGCTAGATCGGAATCGAATCAGAAGAGTGCATCCGCGAACCGCTACGGGGCAGAAATGCTCCCTAGCGGTTCAGTCGGTTAACTCACAGGACGATACAAAGATCGTTGATTTAGAAAGCCAGACTCTCAGAGCGGGGTATCGCACGCTCGACCACGGTCCAGAACGGATTGGCTTCCAGCCCGAGTCGGCAGGAATTCGCTGCCTGACTCTCTTCGTTAAGGGCAACCAGGTCGCCGGCCGACCAGCTCACCGTATTGGCAGCGAGAACCCGGCCCTCGGCATTCAAGACCAGCGCCTCGTTCTTCATCTTCATTAGGCCCTTGATCAACAACGGCTCGAGAGATTCCAGACACACGTCAGCCGCCGCCACTCCGATGAATCTTTCGCGCACGAAGATCGGTACGGAGAAGGCGACAATGTACTCTTCCGTGCCGTAAAGATCGACGAAGGGACCCGCTACGCAGGGCTTGCCGGAATGCCGAGCCTGGACATACCAGGGCATGGACTCGTAATCGTAAAAACGCTCGCTGAGGCGATTGAAGTTCAGGTTGAGCGGGCGAATATCCCCTTCAGCGCCGCGACACCACCACTCCAGATGCATTTCCCGATCGCGTACCTGACCGGGTGCGAAGACGATTCCCGCACCATGCAGCCGGACGTCCTTGACCGCCAGCAGGCGGAGAACGTCCTGTTGCAACACCGCGAGCTCGTTCGAATCGAGCACCTGTACAGCGCCAGGGCGCTCAGGCCAAAGCCCGCCGACAGCGACTTCAAGGTTACGTAACCCGGCGAAAACGTTACTGATCGAAACGTTGATTTGCGCAGCAAATTTCAACAGTTCCGGGGCCTGGGTTGCAGAATCTTTCATATCGAACTCCTCAACTCGTTATCCCCCTCACCTTCAGTGAGTGAGATAGAGGCTATCTCGCTTCTGCGAAGCAAGTTCCGCTCCAACAATCAGTCGGCGGCCATGACCTCAAGCTTCAGAGCGGTCAGCCTGCGCAGTTCTCGACTGACATGTGCCTGAGCGAGGGCTCCGGCAAGGTTGGCGTCGTTGCTGACTATGGCTTCGAGAATCGCCTGATGCTCAACCCGCATCGCTGCGATATCCGGCTGGCCGCGATAGGGCAGCCACAGCAACTCACCCAGCTCGGCCTGTAGCCGTACCTCGTTATGGGTCAGCCGAACCGATTGGGCGGCTACCGCGATCTCGATGTGAAAGCGTGCATCCAGTTGTCGCTGCCGCTTCACGTCCACCTCCACGGCGAACTCCGCCAACAGCCGCGCTAGGCGCCGATGCTGATCGGCTCCTGCGCGTTTGGCTGCCAACTGAGCGGCCGCGCCGGATATCGCCACGTGCTCGTCGGCATGATCGCGCAGCTCCAGCGCCGTCAGCCGCTCCAGACGAGCGAA
>NZ_SULM01000038.1 GCF_005250615.1 Pseudomonas rhizoryzae
CTCTCCGAGCAGGCCAATCCGCGGCATGACGTGATCTGGGGCATGGCGGCGTCCTCCATGGTCGATCCGCGCATCTCCGCCACCCTGGAGCCCTACCAGCCCAAGGGCATCGACGCGGTGCCCAAGCAATTCCGTGATCCGAACAACAAATGGTTCGCCGTGACCGGTTACATGGCCGCCTTCTGCGTCAACAACGAGCGCCTCAAGCAGAAGGGGCTGCCGATGCCCACCTCCTGGAAGGACCTGACCGCCCCCGCATTCAAGGGCGAGGTGGTGATGCCCAACCCGGCCAGCTCGGGGACCGGCTACGTGCAGATCGCCTCGCTGCTGCAGATGATGGGCCCGGAAAAGGGCTGGAGCTTCCTCGACGCGCTGGACAAGAACGTCGCCCAGTACATCAAGTCCGGTTCGCGGCCGTGCAACGTGGCCTCCTCAGGCGAATACACCGTCGGTGTCTCCTACGACCTGCGCGCCATCAAGAACATCGCCGAAGGCTATCCGATCACCATGGTGATTCCGTCGGAGGGCGCCGGTAACGAGCTGGAGGCCAATGGTCTGGTCGCCGCCTCCAAGCACCAGGAAGCCGCCAAGCGCTTCTTGGATTGGACGGTCAGTCCGGCCGCCGCCAACGCCTACTACAAATGGAAGGCCATCGTGACCATCCCGGGCGGCGAGATGCCGAAGAACTTCCGCGATGCGGGGCTGCCGGCCGATGTGTCCAAGGTGCTCTATCCGGTGGACTTCGCCAAGGCGGGAGCCGAGCGGGCCGAGATCATTTCGACCTGGCAGAAGAAGTACGAGCGGTAAGCAAGGGCTTTCTGGAGGCAGCATGAAACTATCGATTAGCGGCGTGACCAAGCGCTTCGGCTCTCTCACCGCCTTGGACGAGGTGTCGCTCGACATCCCGTCAGGCAAGTTCGTTTGTTTTCTCGGACCATCCGGCTGTGGCAAGACCACCCTGCTGCGGATCATCGCCGGCCTCGATGAGGCCAGCGCTGGCCGCATCGAGGTCGATGGCAAGGACGTGCTCAGCACCACCGCCAAGGAGCGCAACTTCGGCATCGTCTTCCAATCCTATTCGCTGTTCCCGACCCTGACGGCGGCGCAAAACGTCGCCTATGGCCTGGAATGCCGAAAACGTCGCCTATGGCCTGGAATGCCGAAGCTGGAAGAAAACGGAAATGGCCGAGCGGGTCGCCGCCATGCTCAAGATGGTGCACCTCGACGCTCACGCGAAGAAGCTGCCGCACCAACTCTCCGGCGGTCAGCAACAGCGCATCGCCCTGGCACGGGCGATCGCGCCGCGGCCTTCGCTGCTGCTGCTCGACGAGCCCTTGTCGGCGCTGGATGCCAAGGTGCGCGAGGAATTGCGCACCGAGATCAAGGCCGTGCAGGAAAAGCTCGGCATCACCACCATCATGGTGACCCACGACCAGGAAGAAGCCCTGGCCATGGCCGACCTGGTAGTGCTGATGCGCAACGGGAAAATCGAGCAGGCCGGTACGCCGGATGAACTCTACGAGCGACCCAAAACGCCCTTCGTTGCCGAGTTCATCGGGCGCATGAACTTCCTCGAGGTGGAGACCGACGAGGCGGGTCGTAGCTGGTTGGGTCAGACGCCGCTGCGGCTGCGTGATGCCGCTGGCAAGGGGCCTTCGAAAGTCTGTCTCAGGCCTGAACACGTAGAACTCGGCTCAGCCGAGCGCACCGGCGAGAACGTCGTGGCCGGCCGCGTCACCGACATCTCCTACCTGGGCAACCTCACCCGGATCACCATGCAGCCGGCCACCGGTGGCTCCCCCGTGGTGGCTGAACTGCACGGCCGCCGCGCGCCGGTCCGGCTGGACGATCCCATCTCCATGCACCTGCCGATGCTGTCGCTGCGGAGGCTGTCATGAGTGCCGTCAACCTGTCCGAACGCGCCAGTACCGCCGGGCTGCCGGTGAAGCGCGCCGGCGAAGACCGCCTGGTGCGCTGGACGCTGACCGGGGTGGTGCTGGCCGGCCTGCTGCTGTTTCTGGTCATGCCGATCGCCACCATCCTGATCCGCAGTACCGAAACCCCGACCGGGACGGGCCTGGCCAACTTCACCAATGCCTTCGCCAGCGCCCGCTTCTGGGGCCTGATCGGCAACAGCGTCGGCATGGCCGGGCTCACCACGGTACTGGTGATCGTCCTGGCCTATGGCTACGCCTACGGCCTGCAGCGCACCCTGGTCAAGGGCAAGGGCTTCCTGCGGCTGGTCGCCCTGATGCCACTGTTCGCCCCCTC
>NZ_SULM01000039.1 GCF_005250615.1 Pseudomonas rhizoryzae
CTCTCCGAGCAGGCCAATCCGCGGCATGACGTGATCTGGGGCATGGCGGCGTCCTCCATGGTCGATCCGCGCATCTCCGCCACCCTGGAGCCCTACCAGCCCAAGGGCATCGACGCGGTGCCCAAGCAATTCCGTGATCCGAACAACAAGTGGTTCGCCGTGACCGGCTACATGGCCGCCTTCTGCGTCAACAATGAGCGCCTCAAGCAGAAGGGGCTGCCGATGCCCACCTCCTGGAAGGACCTGACCGCACCCGGGTTCAAGGGCGAGGTGGTGATGCCCAACCCGGCCAGCTCGGGGACCGGCTACGTGCAGATCGCCTCGCTGCTGCAGATGATGGGCCCGGAAAAGGGTTGGAGTTTCCTCGACGCGCTGGACAAGAACGTCGCCCAGTACATCAAGTCCGGCTCGCGGCCGTGCAACGTGGCCTCGTCCGGTGAATATACCGTTGGCCTGTCCTTCGACCTGCGCGCCATCAAGAACATCGCCGAAGGCTATCCGATCACCATGGTGATTCCATCCGAAGGCGCCGGTAACGAGCTGGAGACCAATGGCCTGGTCGCCGCCTCCAAACACCAGGAAGCCGCCAAGCGCTTCCTGGATTGGACGGTCAGTCCCGCCGCCGCCAACGCCTACTACAAGTGGAAGGCCATCGTGACCATCCCGGGCGGCGAGATGCCGAAGAACTTCCGCGATGCGGGGCTGCCGGCCGATGTGTCCAAGGTGCTCTATCCGGTGGACTTCGCCAAGGCGAGTGCTGATCGTGCCGAGACCATCGCGACCTGGCAGAAGAAGTACGAGCGGTAAGCAAGGGCTTCAGGAGATAGCATGAAACTGACCATCAGTGGTGTGACCAAGCGCTTCGATAGCGTGACGGCTCTGGATAACGTCTCCCTGGAGATTCCCTCGGGCAAGTTCGTCTGCTTCCTTGGTCCGTCCGGCTGTGGCAAGACCACCTTGCTGCGGATCATCGCCGGCCTCGATGAGGCCAGCGCTGGCCGCATCGAGGTCGATGGCAAGGACGTGCTCAGCACCACCGCCAAGGAGCGCAACTTCGGCATCGTCTTCCAATCCTATTCGCTGTTCCCGACCCTGACGGCGGCGCAAAACGTCGCCTATGGCCTGGAATGCCGAAGCTGGAAGAAGGCGGAGACCCAGCAACGGGTCGCCGCCATGCTGAAGATGGTGCACCTCGACGCTCACGCGAAGAAGCTGCCACACCAGCTCTCCGGTGGTCAGCAACAGCGTATCGCCCTGGCGCGGGCGATCGCTCCCCAACCCTCCTTGCTGCTGCTCGACGAGCCCTTGTCCGCGCTGGATGCCAAGGTGCGCGAGGAATTGCGCACCGAGATCAAGGCCGTGCAGGAAAAGCTCGGCATCACCACCATCATGGTGACCCACGACCAGGAAGAAGCCCTGGCCATGGCTGACTTGGTGGTGCTGATGCGCAATGGGCGGATCGAGCAGGCCGGTACGCCGGACGAACTCTATGAACGACCCCGTACGGCCTTCGTCGCGGAATTCATCGGCCGCATGAATTTCCTCGACGTCGAAACCGATGACCAAGGGCGCAGCTGGTTGGGTCAAGCGCCCTTGCGCTTACGCGAGGTAGGGCCCCAGGGCGGTTCGCGCGTTTGCCTGCGCCCCGAGCATGTCGAACTCGGCTCAGCCGAGCGCACCGGCGAGAACGTCGTAGCCGGCCGCGTCACCGACATCTCCTACCTGGGCAACCTCACCCGGATCACCATGCAGCCGGCCACCGGTGGCTCCCCCGTGGTGGCCGAACTGCACGGCCGCCGCGCGCCGGTCCGGCTGGACGACCCCATCTCCATGCACCTGCCGATGCTGTCGCTGCGGAGGCTGTCATGAGTGCCGTCAACCTGTCCGAACGGGCCAGTACCGCCGGGCTGCCGGTGAAGCGCGCCGGCGAAGACCGCCTGGTGCGCTGGACGCTGACCGGGGCGGTGCTGGCCGGCCTGCTGCTGTTCCTGGTGATGCCGATCGCCACCATCCTGATCCGCAGTACCGAAACCCCGACCGGGACGGGCCTGGCCAACTTCACCAATGCCTTCGCCAGCGCCCGCTTCTGGGGGCTGATCGGCAACAGCGTCGGCATGGCCGGGCTCACCACGGTACTGGTGATCGTCCTGGCCTATGGCTACGCCTACGGCCTGCAGCGCACCCTGGTCAAGGGCAAGGGCTTCCTGCGGCTGGTCGCCCTGATGCCACTGTTCGCCCCCTC
>NZ_SULM01000004.1 GCF_005250615.1 Pseudomonas rhizoryzae
ATCAGCTTGATCTGCGAGGAGTTGCGCAGGGATTCCAGCAGGTCCAGGTTCTCTTCGCCGGGGATGCCGAAGATGTATTCCACACCCTCGTTTTCCAGGCAGCGAACGACCAGGTCGGAGGCCTTCATCATGAGTCTTGTATTCCTTGTCGAGATGGGGAAGGGCGTTCCAGGCTATTGGGTAAAGCCAGAGGCACTTATGATCGATCTTTTAAAAAGAAATGTCATTTCAAAATGGATTTTTTTGGCTGTCGCAGGGGTCCGACTCGCCCCCTTGGCAAGGTCCTATGGGGGCGAGTATGTCTTTTTTGGTTACGAATTTTCGGCAAAGTAGTCCCTTCTTTGCCTCGTTTACGAAATGGCATTCCATTATCTTGGTTTCATGGCGACCGGCTGGAGGGTTTTTCAGTACGGCCGGAAGCGCTATCCCGTGATCACCTCACGCCGACATTGGCAGCGTCGCCCTAGCCGATGTCGCGCTTGCTGCCTGGTCACGTCAATTCCAACAAAAACAATAGAGAGCTATCTATGACCAAGACCGCGAGTGGTGTGCTTGCCTCCTTCCTGGCGCTGTCCCTCAGCTCCTTCAGCGCCCAGGCCGCCTGGCCGGAAGATCGGCCCATCGAGTTTCTGGTCGCCTATGCCCCTGGTGGCAGCACCGATGTCATGGCCCGGGCGATGCAGCCCTACCTGGAGAAGCGCCTGGGCGCGAAGATCGTCATCGTCAACCGCCCCGGCGCGGCGGGCGAGATCGCCTACACCATGCTGAGCAAGGCCAAGCCCGACGGCTACACCTTCGCCTTCATCAATACCCCCGGCTTCCTGAGCACCCGCGTGCAGCGCAAGGTCGGCTACGATCCGGCGAAGATTCGCCCCGTGGCGCGCATCGTCGATGATCCCACCGTGCTGGCGGTACCCAAGGATTCCCCCTACAAGACCCTGGCCGACTTCACCGCGGCCGCCAAGGCGGCGCCCGGGAAGTTCTCGGTCGGCACCTCCGGCGTCGGCACGGATGACCACCTGATGATGGTGGAGCTGCAGCAGCTGACCGACATCAAGCTCACCCACGTGCCTTTCAGTGGCGCGTCCGAGTCGCGCACGGCGCTGATGGGTGGCCATATCAGCGCGGCCGGCCAGAACATCAGCGAGATGAATGCCGACGACGACTTCCGCGTGCTGGCGCAATTCGCCACCGAGCGCATGCCGCAGCAGCCCAACCTGCCCACCGCCAAGGAACAGGGTGTGGACCTGGTCATGACTTCGGAGCGGGGCATCGCCGCACCGTCCGGCGTGCCCGAGGCTATCGAGCAGCGGATGGCCCAGGCGGTGAAGGAGGTCATCGAGGATCCGGCCTTCGTCAAGCAGGCCCAGGATCTGTCGCTACCGCTCGCCTACCTGTCCGGTGAGGATTGGACGGCCCAGATGCCCGCGCAGCTCGAGGGCTACCAGAAGCTGTGGAGCGTCTCGCCATGGGTGCAGTGAAGCGCGAAGCGCGCGGCAGCCGCCCCGACTTGCTCGCCAGTGCCATCTTCATCGGCCTGGGGGCGCTGGTGCTCTGGTCGTCGAAGGACCTGCCGTTCGGCAGTGCGGCCATGATGGGGCCGGGCTATCTACCGGTCCTGGTCGGCTCGCTGGTGATCATCCTCGGCGTCGTCATCGGCCTGCTGGGTTTGTGGCAGCACGCGGAGCCCATCGGCGCCGTGCAGCTCCGGCCCTTGCTGATCCTGCTGGCGTCGGTCGGTGGCTTCGCCCTGGCCGCCGAGTACGCCGGCTTCATCGTCGCGGCCGCTGGGCTGGTGATCTTCGGCAGCATGGCCGACCGCGAGTGGCGGCTGCGTGAAGTGTTGATCTCCAGCGTGGTGCTGACGGTATTCGGCGTGCTGGTCTTCATCTATGGACTGGATGTCCAAATGCGTGTGGGGCCTTTCTGATGGAGTTCTTCGACGCGCTCTACCTGGGCTTCTCCGAAGCCATGAGTCCGACCAACCTGGCCTTCTGCCTGATCGGCGCCCTGCTGGGGACCCTCATCGGCGTGCTGCCCGGCATCGGCCCCACGGCGACGGTGGCGATCCTGCTGCCGATTACCTATTTCCTGCCGCCGCTCGCGGCCCTGATCATGCTGGCGGGCATCTTCTACGGCGCCCAGTACGGTGGCTCGACCACGGCGATCCTGGTCAATCTGCCGGGCGAGGCCTCGGCGGTGGTCACGGCGCTGGACGGCCATGCCATGGCCAAGCGGGGGCGCGCGGGTGCAGCGCTCGCCACTGCCGCCCTGGCGTCCTTCTTCGCCGGTACCGTCGCCACCGTGGCCCTGGCGGTGGCCGGGCCGGTGCTGTCGCGTTTCGCCCTGTCCTTCGGGCCGGCGGAATACGTGGCGCTCACCGTCTTCGGCCTGTTGGCGGCGACCATCCTGGCCAGTGGCTCGGTGATCAAGGCGGTCGGCATGGTCTGCCTGGGGCTGCTGCTCGGCATGGTGGGCATGGACGTGAGCAGCGGCACCACGCGCCTGACCTTCGGTTCCACCGATCTCTACGACGGCATCGATTTCGTGGTGATCGCGGTGGGTCTGTTCGGCATCGCCGAGATCGCCGTCAACCTGGAATCCCGCGAAGCCCGCGGCTCCCTCGCCGGCAAGATCACCCGCCTGTGGCCCACCCGCGAGGACTTCCGCAGGGCCTGGCCGGCCACCCTGCGCGGTACTGCCCTGGGCACCTTCCTCGGCGTACTGCCGGGCGGCGGTGCGACCCTGAGCGCCTTCAGTGCCTATTCGCTGGAAAAGAAGGTGTCGAAGACGCCGGAGCAGTTCGGTACTGGAATGGTGGAGGGCGTTGCCGCGCCGGAGTCGGCCAACAACGCCGGGGCCCAGTCGTCCTTCATTCCGCTGCTGACCCTGGGCATCCCGTCCAACTCGATCATGGCCATGATGCTCGGCGCCATGATGATCCACGGCATCACTCCCGGTCCTTCGGTGATCACCAACCAGCCGGCGCTGTTCTGGGGCCTGATCGCCAGCATGTGGATCGGCAACCTGATGCTGCTGGTCATCAACCTGCCGCTCATCGGCGTCTGGGTGCGGCTGCTGCAGGTACCGTATCGGCTGCTGTTCCCGGCCATCCTGCTGTTCTGCTGCGTTGGGGTGTACAGCGTCAACAACCGTGGCTTCGACGTGGCCCTGGTGATCATCTTCGGCCTGCTGGGCTACCTGTTCCGCAAGGCCAGGTGCGAGCCGGGTCCGCTGTTGCTGGGCTTCGTCCTCGGCCCCTTGCTGGAAACCAACCTGAGACGCGCCCTGCTGATCTCCCAGGGTGACCCGGCCGTACTGGTCCAGCGGCCGATCAGTGCCACCCTGTTCGCCGCCTCGGCCATCCTGCTGGTGATGATGGTGTTGCCGGCCTTTCGCCGGAAGCGGGAAGAAGCCTTCCAGGAGGAAGAGGCCTGAGTGGGGAGGGGGCGACGCGCTGTGCTCGCCCCCCCTTGTTACGGCGCTAGCGGCAGGCGACGGCGAAGGCCTGGGCGATGGTATCGAGCAGGGCATTCTCGGAATCCTGCTTGCGCCGCGCCATGGACAGCTGGCGCCTGGGGGCCGCTGCGCCGAGGGAGACCTCGCGTACCGGATAGGTGCCCAGGTGTTCCGGGCGCAGCCGGGGCAGTACCGAGACGCCCAGACCCAGGCCGACCATGGCGATGATGGCATCGGCGCTGGGCACGTCCAGCAGCGCCTCGCGCTGCGGCACCAGGCCGTCGACGAAGCGGGCCGCCAGCCGGCCGACCACCAGTTTGCGATCCAGCCGAATCCAGGGATACCGCTGCAGATAATGCTCGGGCGCCTGGGGCTCCAGCTGCGCCGGCACGACCAGCACCAGGGGCTCCTGGAGCAGATCCTGCCAATGCAGGCGAGCCGAGCCGCCGCCCGGTGGCCGGACCAGGATGGCCGCATCCAGGCGATCCGCCTTCAGCGCCGCGATCAGCTCGGGCGTGTCGTTCCTCTCCAGCTGCAGGGTGATGCCCGGTGCACGCCTGTGCAGGTCGGCGACCGCCTTCGGCAGCAGCGTCGTCAGGATCGACCCCGTCACCCCCAGGCGGACACGACCGGTCAAGGGCAGGGCGCGCTGGTTGCGTAGATTCTCGATCTCCACCAGGGGCCGAGCCACTGTATCCAGTAGCTGGAGCGCGAAGGGGGTGGGCTGGACCGCGCGTCCCGAGCGGTCGAACAGCGCCTGGCCGAAGTAGGCCTCCAGCTGCTTGATCTGCAGGCTGACCGCGCTGGGCGTCAGATTCACCGCTTCCGCGGCCGCCGCGAAGGAACCGCGCTCCAGCACCGCCCGCAGGGTCATGAAGGCTTCGAGTTTCATGAGATTTTCTCGTCTTTGGCGCGACAAAGAATAACTTTTCTTCGCGGGTACGGCGCCTATGCTGGCCAAAACGACAGGGCCCGCCCATGACTCAGACCAGCCGACTGCAAGACTACCCCTTGGCTTCCCATACCCTGCCCAAGGGCAGCAGCGCCTATCGAATACCCCGGCGCCTGCACGCCATCCTCTCGCTGGATGACTTCGAGGTGGCCGCGCGGCGCCTTCTGCCCAAGCCGCTGTTCGCCTATGTCAGCGGCGGCGCCGAGCAGGAGAAATCGCTGCGCGGCAATCGCGCCGGATTCGACCGCTATGCCTGGGTTCCGCGCGCCTTCACCGATACCTCCGCGCGCAGCCTGGAAACCGCCCTCCTGGGGCGGCGCTACAGCGCGCCCTTCGGCATCGCGCCCATGGGCATCAGCGCCCTGACCGCCTTCGAGGGCGACCTGATCCAGACCCGGGCGGCGAGGGAGGCCAACATCCCGGCGATCATGAGCGGTTCCTCTCTGCTGCCGATGGAGGAGGTGATCCGGGAAAATCCCGACGCCTGGTTCCAGGCCTATGTACCGGGCGAGGATGCCAAGATCCTGGCCCTCGTCGAGCGCGTGCAGGCGGCGGGTTTCAAGACGCTGGTGGTCACCGCCGACGTGCCGGTGTCGGCCAATCGGGAGAATCTGATTCGCGCGTGCTTTTCCACGCCGCTGAAGCCGGATCTGCACCTGGCGTGGGAAGGCATCACCCATCCGCGCTGGCTGCTGGGTACCGCCTTGCGCACTCTGCTCCGGCGGGGCATGCCGCACTTCGAGAACTCCGGCGTCGGCCGCGGCGCGCCCATCGTATCGGCCAATGTGCTGCGCGATTTCGGCGCCCGCGATCACCTGAGTTGGCGCCACCTGGAGCTGATCCGCCGCCACTGGCCGGGCACTCTGGTGGTCAAGGGCATCCTCGCGCCGGAAGATGCCGTGCGCGCCCGGGAGTCCGGTGCGGATGGCGTCATCGTCTCCAACCATGGCGGGCGCCAGTTGGACGGCAGCCTCGCTCCTCTCGTCATCCTGCCGCAGGTGGTCAAGGCGGTCGGGCCGGACTACCCGGTGATGATCGACAGCGGCTTTCGTCGAGGCCATGACGTCCTCATGGCGCTCGCGCTGGGGGCGAAATTCGTCTTCATCGGCCGGCCGATGAACTACGCGGGCGCCGTGGGCGGCCAACCCGGCATCAAGCATGCGATCGGCATCCTGGCGACAGAGGTGGCGCGCAATATGGCGCTGCTGGGGATCCAGCAACCCAGCGACGTCCGGCGGGACAGCCTGCGGATCCTTCGCTAACAGCCGCCATTCGCCAGCAGGGGCGGCTCAGGAAATCCGGTAGATAGCCTTGGCCGTGCCGCTGAACAGCGCTGCCCGGTCATCCTTGTTCCACCCCTGGGTCAGGCGCTTGAAGGCGTTCCACAGCACCCCGTAGGAGAACATGCCCTTGTCCACGGGGAAGTTGCTTTCGAACAGACAGCGCTCGGCGCCGAAGGCTTCCACGCAGGTCAGTACATAGGGCCGCCACAGCTCCGCCAGCTCCGCTGAGCTGGGTGGCGTGGCCCTTTCATCGAAGGCGAAACCGCCGACCTTCATGCCCAGGCCACCCAGCTTCAGGCGCAGATTGCTGCAGCGGGACAGCTCCCGGATGGCGCGAGACCAACTCTGGAACACCGCCTGGCGCTGCTGCGCATAGGGGCCGGCGCCCAGGGGGCCGCCGAAATGATTGAGCACCATGGGCTGGTCGGGGAATTTCCGGGCGAGGGCGAGCACCTCGTCCAGCTGGGTGTGGTACGCCCAGATATCCAGCGACAGGTCATGGCGGGCGAGACAGGCCACGCCTTCGTGGAAGCGGTCCGCCATGAGGATGCCCGCCGGCGGTGGCCGTGGATTGGACACCAGCCGTGGATCGGCATGCCAGGCGGTGGCGTTGCGGATGCCGCGCAGGCGTCCGCCGCTGCGGGCCTGCATCTCTTCCAGGACCGGGACGACCCCCTCGCCCTGGCAAAGATCGGCGCCGGCGACGATGGCGGCGCATAGCCGGCTCTCGCCGTAGAGACCGCTGGCGCTCTGGGCCGCGATGCCGGCGGCGAATTCCACTTCACCCACGGCGTCGAAGGGCGCCGCGCGATCCGCGCTGTACATCGAGCGGCACTGCACATAGACCGAGGCCAGGATGCGATGCCCCCCGTTGGTATCCGCCAGGTACTCGGGCAGCAGGTAGCGCTGGCCGGGGCGGTCCCAGAGGTGATGGTGGGCGTCGACGATGGGCAGCTCGGGCTCCAGGATCGGCTCCTGGACCTGGGCCAGCCAGGCCTCGCGGACCGGGGCGTGGGGGGAGGGCGGGGCGTCAGTCATGGCGATGACTCCCCTTGATGGCTGGCACGCTGCCGCTCAATTCTGCATGCCCCAGCGGCGTACCGTGAGCACCTCGATGCTGCGGAACACCAGGCCTTCCACCACCAGGCCGATGATGATGACCATCAGCAGGCCGGCGAAGACGTTGGAGGTCTCCAGGGCATTGCGGTGCTGGAAGACGTACCAACCCAGGCCACCCGAGTTGCCGGAGACGCCGAACACCAGCTCGGCAGCGATCAGGGTACGCCAGGCGAAGGCCCAGCCGATCTTCAGGCCGGCGAGGATCGAGGGGACCGCCGCCGGGATCAGCACCTTGGCCACCAGGCGGATGCCGCGCAGGCCGTAGTTGCGCCCGGCCATGCGTTGGGTCTGGCTGACCGACAGAAAGCCCGAGTAGGTGTTGAGCGCCACCGCCCAGAGCACCGAATGGACGATGACCAGCATCAGGCTCTGCACACCGAGGCCGAACCAGAGCATGGCCAGCGGCAGGATGGCGATGGCCGGCAGCGGATTGAACATGGCGGTGAGGGTGGCGAGGATGTCGGTGCCCACCCGGGTCGACACGGCCAGGGTGGTCAGCAGCATGGCCAGGGCGATGGCCAGGCCATAGCTCACCATCAGCACCTTGAGCGAGCTGAGCACCGCCAGCGGCAGGGCGCCATTGACCAGGTCGGTCCACAGCGCCACCACGGTGTCGCTGAAGGTCGGGAACATCAGCGGGTTGTCTAGGTAGCGGGCATAGACCTCCCAGATGATGGCCAGGGCGATCAGCACCAGGGTGCGGCGCACCGCTGCCTGGGCGAACAGGCGCTCCGCCAGACCCAGGCGGCGGGCGATATCGCCGACCTGGCCGGGGGCGACCGGGGTGTACTCGAAGTCTGGGCGCGGCTGCAGAACGACGGCGGGCTTAGTCATGGGTGGTCTCGCTGGCGCTGGGGCCGAACAGCATCTGGCTGATGCGCTGGTGGAAGGCGGTGAAGCCGGCCGCGCCCTGCTGGCGGAAGCCGTACTGGCTGGCATCCAGCTCGGCACGGACCTGGCCGGGATGGGGGCTGAGCACCAGGATGCGCGAGCCGAGCAGGATGGCCTCCTCGATGGAGTGGGTGACGAACATCAGGGTGAAGGGTGACTGCTCCCACAGCCCGAGCAATTCCTCCTGCATGCGCCGCCGGGTGAGGGCATCGAGGGCGGCGAAGGGTTCGTCCATCAGCAGGATCGCCGGCTCCATGGCCAGGGCGCGGGCGATGGCCACGCGCTGCTTCATGCCACCGGAGAGCTGGTGCGGATAGGCGTCGACGAACTTCTCCAGGCCCACCTTGACCGCCGCAGCCCGAGCGCGGTCGCGCAATTCGGCGGCGGGGAAGCGCCGGGTTTCCTGGAGCGGGAAGAGGATGTTGCCCAGCACGGTCTTCCAGGGCATCAACTGGTCGAATTCCTGGAACACCATCATGCGATCCGGGCCGGGCTCGCGCACGTCCTTGCCCTGGAGGCGGATGTGGCCCGCCGCCGGCTCGAGAAAGCCGGCGACGCTCTTGAGCAGGCTGGATTTGCCGCAGCCCGAGGGGCCGAGCAGGATGAAACGATCATATTCGCGGACCGCGAAGGAGACCTGGTGGGTCGCGGTGATCAGCTGCTCGCGGGTCTTGTATTGCAGGGTCACGTTGTCGACCTGCAGCAGGCAGGCAGCGGCATCCGGTACGGCGGTGGGAGCGGAGGTCGGTACGGCATTCATCTCAGTTGCCCTCGCCGCTGGCCACGGGATCGAAGAAGACCTGCTGCCAGCGTTGCGGTGCTTCCTTGAGGGCACCACTGCGGACCATGAAGTCGGCCAGGGTCATGACGCCGATGGGCTGCACCGACCATTCGCCACTGACGCCGCGCAGCATCTCTTCCACCTGATCGAGGCTCAGGCTGGAGGGCTCGGACTGCAGGAAGAGTTCGGCGGCCTTGCGCGGCTCGGCCTTGATGAAGTCCTGGGCTTGGCCGATGGCGGCGACCACCGCGGCGCTGAGCGCCGGGTTGCGCTTGACGAACTTGCCGGTGGTGGTCAGCACCCCGCTGGTCATGCGCAGGTCGAGTTCCTTGGAGAAGTCGAACAGCTTGGTGACCTTGGCGTCCCGGGCCAGTAGGTAGCTATAGGGGTTGGGGCCGATGTAACCGGTGATCCCGGCCTTGTTGAGCAGGCTGGCGGTGGCGTCGGGATGGGGCAGGGCCACCATCAGGTTGTCCAGCCGGTGCGCCTGGCCGGGGCCGAAGGTGCGTTCGGCGGCCATCTGCAGCAGCAGGGCTTGCTGGCCGGTGGGGGAGCTCACGGCGATCTTCTGGTCGGGCTTGAAGTCCTTGAGCGACTTGATCGAGGGGTCGTTGACGAACAGCGCATTATCGCCGGCGACCAGGGCGCAGAGCGCGCGGATGTCGAGGGACTTCTGCGTCTTCTGCCAGGCCACCAGGGTGCCGGGCAGGCCGTAGCCACCGATGTCGATGTTGCCGCTGATCAGGGCGTCGTTGATCGCCGGCGAGCCGCTGATGCGCTTGATCTCGAACTGGGTGTCGGGCTGGCCGGCGGCCTTGGCCTGCTCGCGGAAGAAGCCCAGCTTGTCGGCGATGGTCACGGGTAGATAGGCGTAGCCGTACTGGATGGCCAGGGTGACCTGGGTCTGTTCGGTCTGCGCCTGGGCGGGCAAGACGCTACCGAGGGTGAGGCTGGCGGCCAGGCCCAGGACGCGGGCGAACTGGCGCAGGGCGGGACGGGACGAGCGGCCGGACGGCTGCAGCATGGCGTTCTCCTTGTTATTTTTGAAATGCCATTTCTTTTATTGGTATGAGTAAAAGCCAGTCCTGTCAAGGGGTGCTGTGTTTTTGCGAAATTTTCGCTTGCAATTGGCTTCGGCTGTTTTATTTTTGGAACGCTATTCCGCAAATAACAATATCTCGAAGCCTCGGTTTCCTCGGGGAGACTTCGAGCTCTCTCAGGTGCTTGTTCATGAGCTTCTTCGCCGCGCCGCCGACGCTGGAAACCACCGTCTTCACCCGCCTACCCGATCGCTATCGCCAGGCGAAGCGCACGGCCTGGGCCGATGCCAACCGCCAGGGGCGGGCCATCGACTCCTTCCTGGAAGGGCCGTCCTTCGATCGTCAGGGCAATCTCTACGTCACCGATATCCCCAATGGGCGCATCTTCCGCATCGACCCCCAGGGTGAGTGGGAGCTGGTCTGCGAATACGACGGCTGGCCCAATGGCCTGAAGATCCATCGTGACGGCCGCATCTTCATCGCCGACTACAAGCGCGGGATCCTGCTGCTCGATCCGCTGCGCGGCGAGGTGGAAACGCTGCTGGGCAGCGCCGGCTCGGAAGGCTTCAAGGGCGTGAACGATCTGGTGTTCTCGCCGGCTGGGGATCTCTACTTCACCGATCAGGGCCAGACCGGCTTGCAGGACGCCAGCGGTCGGGTCTATCGCCTGGGCGCCGACGGCCAGCTCAGTTGCCTACTGGGCACCGTGCCCAGCCCCAATGGCATCGTCTTCGATCCGCGGTTCAACCACCTGTTGCTGGCGGTGACCCGAGCGCAGCAGATCTGGCGCATCCCGCTGGGCAATGGTCCGCTGATCGGCAAGGTCGGCGTCTTCGCCCAGCTGCATGGTGGGCTCGCTGGTCCGGACGGTCTGGCCTTGGATGAGGAGAGCAATCTCTATATCGCCCATACCGGCTTCGGCTCGGTCTGGCAGTTGTCGCCGGTGGCCGAGCCGCTGGCCCGGCTGAAATCCTGCGCCGGCATCAGCAACACCAACCTGGCCTTCGGCGGCCCCGAGGGGCGCAGCCTGTTCATCACCGAATCCGAGACCGGCAGCATCCTGCGGGTGGAGACCGGCGTACGGGGCCTACCCCTGTTCTCGCACCTGTAAACGGCGCTCCGGCGCCCCTATCAGCACCACAATAATTACAACAGAGGTTATCCATGAGTCAGACCTATCCGGGGGCACAGCCGCCCTTGACCGATGCGGAAGGCGAACAACTGCTCGGGCGTGTCCTGTGGCGCATCCTGCCCTTCATCTTTGCCTGCTACGTGATCAGCTACCTGGATCGCACCAACGTCGGCTTCGCCGCCATCAGCATGAACAAGGACCTGGGCCTCACGGCGACCATGTTCGGCTGGGCAGCGGGTCTGTTCTTCTTCGGTTATTTCATCTTCGAGATTCCCAGCAACCTGCTCATGCAGCGCTTCGGCGCGCGGATCTGGATCGCCCGGATCATGATCACCTGGGGCCTGATCTCCATGGCCACGGCCTTCGCCACCGGCCCGGTCAGCTTCAGTATCCTGCGCTTCCTGCTGGGGGTGGCCGAGGCCGGCTTCACCCCGGGGGTCTACCTCTACTTCACCTACTGGTTCCCCGGGAAATGGCGCGCCAAGGCGACCGCCGCCTTCCTGCTGGGCATCCCGACCGCCAACATCATCGGCTCGCCGCTGTCGGGCTTGCTGCTGGACATCCACGACTTCATGGGGCTGAAGAACTGGCAATTCCTGCTGATAGTGGAAGCCCTGCCGGCGGTGTTGCTGGGTATCCTCTGCCTGTTCGTGCTGGTGGATTCGCCCGCCAAGGCGCGCTGGCTGTCGACCCGCGAGCGCACCTGGCTGACCGAGCGACTGGCCCGCGAACAGCGCGAGATCGGCGCGGCCCATGGCTCCACGCTGCGCGCTGCCCTGACCAATCCCAAGGTCTTCGTGCTGGCCGCCATCAACTTCTGCGGCATCGTCGGCTCCGTGGGCATCGGCATCTGGATGCCGCAGATCATCAAGAGCCTGGGCATGCAGAACACCACCGTGGGGCTGGTGGCTACCATCCCCTATGTGCTCGGCGCCATCGCCATGACGCTCTGGGCCCGCCAGGCCAACCTGAGCAGCCAGCGCTTGCCCTATGTGGCCGGCGCCCTGGGGTTGGCTGCCTGCGGCCTGATAGGCGCCGCGCTGTCGGCCGATCCGCTGCTGCGCATGAGCTGCCTGAGCGTGGCGGTGGCCAGCATCCTGTCCTTCCAGGCGACCTTCTGGGCCATTCCCTCCAGCTTCCTGACCGGTCGAGCCGCGGCGGGTGGCTTGGCGATGATCGTCTCCATCGGCAACCTGGGTGGCTTCGTCGGGCCCTTCGCCATCGGCCTGGTCAAGGATGCGACCCAGAGTTACTCCGGTCCCTTCTATGTGGTGGCCTCGGTGATGGTGCTGGGTATGGTGCTGATGCTCTGGCTGGGCGATCCGAGTCGGCGGGCACCGGTCAAGACCGGCGGCGAGGTGCCGCTGCGCACCTGAGTCTGGATTGAGCGAAAAAGAAGGCGGCCAGGAGCCGCCTTCTGCTTGTGCGGGTCTGGCACCGGTCTCCTGGATGCTGTGGCCGGCGCCAGGCGCGACGGGTGCTCCTGTAGTCATCACTCACGAAGAAGAGGGGCCGCTGTCGCTCGCTGAAGAGGACATGCGCGACCGCTCGAACGCTCTGGTCCAGTCAGGCTATCCAGGCACTCGCCAATAGGTAAGGGAGTTGGGGCGCGGCGACCGCCCCGCGTGACGTTACCGCTCCTGAATGCAAAACGCCCGCTGCGGGCAGCGGGCGTTTCGGGGGGCAGCGGTCCAGCCCAAGCTATACGGGCTGGACAGGAAGACGACTAGGGCAGGGCGCAGCCTTTCTTCTTGAGCGATTCCAGGACCCAGCTGCGGTCATTGGTGCCTTCGGCGATCTGCCGCATCTGCTTCTCTTCGGCGGCGTGCTTGGCGGCGGCGCGGTCATAGACCTCGGCGACCTGATCGTAGGGCACGCAGAGCAGGCCATCGTCGTCGCCGATGATCAGATCACCCGGCTCGATGACCATGCCATCGATGGCGATGGGGACGTTGATCTCGCCCGGACCATCCTTGTAGGGGCCGCGGTGGGAGATGCCGGCAGCGAACATGGGGAAATCGCCCGCGCCGATGTTGGCGGCATCGCGGATGGCGCCATTGATGACGATGCCGGCCACGCCGCGCTTGATCGCATAGGCCACCATCATCTCGCCGATCAGGGCATTGGTCAGGTCGCCGCCGGCATCGGCCACGATCACGTCACCCGGCTGAGCGATGTCCAGGGCGTAGTGCAGCATCAGGTTGTCGCCCGGGCGCGCCTTCACGGTCAGCGCCGGGCCGGCCAGCACGCCCTGGCGGTGCATGGGGCGCAGGCGCGAGCCGCCGGCGGTCATGCGGTTCATGGAGTCGCTGACGTTGGCGACCGGAACCTCACGGTAACGCGCGACCCATTCGGCTGCGACCTTGCGTTGGGCATTGAGAACTCTGAATCCGATGGTCATGGGCATTTCTCTTGTGGGCTTTGTTGGATGCCGCTGGAGCGGGTGTTGAATTTCAGAATGGCATTTCTTTTTTAAACATTCAATGGCCGGATGCTCGTTAATAAATTCCTCGTTACGTCTAGTATTGCAACGCTGTTCCATTATGCTAAGGTCAAAGCCTGCCTTTCTGGCTGTCCGCTCGACGGACGACGTCATAACAACAAGGGACTACCCACATGACCCGCACCCTGCTCCTCACCGGCCCTGAACTCGCTCCCGACGCCATGGCCCTGGCTGCCGCCCATGGCATCCGCGTCGTGCCGACCCAGCCCTACATGCCCGCAGACGAACTGGTCGCGCTGATCCGCAAGGAACAGCCCGACGCCATCATCGTCCGCCAGGGCAAGCTGACCCGCGAGATGATCGAGGCCTCGGCCAAACTCGAGATCATTGCCAAGCATGGCGTCGGCTACGACACCATCGACCTGCAGGCGGCCGCCGACCGGGGCATTCCGGTCACCATCGCCCTGGGCGCCAATGCCCAGTCGGTGGCTGAGCACGCCTTCGCCCTGATGTTCAGCGTCGCTCGGCAAACGCCTTGGCTGAATGCACGGATGCACGCCGGGCACTGGGACAAGGCCCAGTCCAATGGCACCGAGCTGTTCGGCAAGACCCTCGGCCTGGTGGGCCTGGGTTCCATCGGCAGCGTGCTGATGGACCTGGTGGCGCCCCTGCGGATGCAGGTGCGGGTCTACGATCCCTATCTCCAGAGCCTGCCGGTGCGGGATCACGTGCAGCGCGAGGAGAGCTTCGATAACCTGTTGGCCGAGTGCGACGTCATCAGCCTGCATTGCCCGCTGACGGAGGCCAACCGCCACCTGTTCGGCGCCGCCCAGTTCGCTCGCATGCGTCCCGGCAGCCTGCTGATCAACACCGCCCGCGGTGAGCTGATCGATACCCAGGCGCTGGTAGCCGCGTTGCGCGACGGCCAGATCGCCGGTGCCGGCCTGGATACCTTCCATCCCGAGCCGCCGCCAGCGGATAGCGCTCTGTGGGGCCTCACCAACCTGGTGGCGACCCCCCACGTGGGCGCCAACACCACCGAAGCCCGCGACCGGGTCGGTCTGGTGGCGGTGCAGCAGGTGCTCGATCACTGGAACGGTAAGAACGTAGAATCGCGCGCCGTGGTCAATCGTCACCTCATCGCGGCCTGATTCTCGCTTCAGGGCGGGCGGTCTTCCTCCCGGAACCGCCCGCCACGTCTATCTCCACAACAATAAGACGGAGAGCCTGAATGACCTCTTCCACGCCCGAGATCAGCGAACTGGAACGCAGCACCATGCGCCGCGTTGCCTGGCGCATCCTGCCGTTCCTGATCGTCTGCTACCTCATCGCCATCATCGACCGCGGCAACATCGGCATGGCCTCGCTGGAGATGAACAAGGATCTCGGCCTGACGCCGGCGATCTTCGGTTTCGCCAGCAGCCTGTTCTTCTTTTCCTATTTCCTGGTTGAGGTGCCGAGCAATCTGGCGCTGCAACGCTTCGGCGCGCGCATCTGGATCGCCCGGATCATGATCACCTGGGGCCTGATCTCGGCCGGCACCGCCTTCGTCCAGGGGGCCAACTCCCTGTATGTGATGCGCTTCCTGCTGGGCGCCGCGGAAGCTGGCTTCTTCCCCGGCGTGTTGCTGTACCTCACCTACTGGCTGCCCTCCAACTATAGAGCGCGCATGGTCGCCCTGTTCATGGTGGCGATCCCGGGCGCCAACTTCCTCGGTTCACCGCTCTCGGGCCTGCTGCTGAGCCTGGATGGCTGGATGGGCATGCGCGGCTGGCACTGGCTGTTCATCCTGGAAGGCATCCCGGCGGTGCTGCTGGGCGTGGCCTGTCTGTTCGTGCTCACCGATCGCCCGGAACAGGCCAAGTGGCTGAGCGACGAACAGCGCAACTGGCTGACCCTCAAGCTGGCCGAGGAGCGCGGGCGCAAGACCAGCATTGGCCATATTTCCCTGTGGCAACTGCTCAAACACAAGGACATCTGGGTCATGGCGCTGATCTATTCCGGTGCGTCGGCGGCCGGTACCACCATGAGCGTCTGGGCACCGCAACTGCTCAAGACCTTCGGCCTGTCCAACCTGCAGATCGGCCTGACCAATGCCATTCCCTATGGCTTGGCGTCCGTGGCGATGATCCTCTGGGGCCGTAGCTCGGATCGGAGTGGCGAGCGCCGCTGGCACACCTCGGTCACCCTGCTGCTGATCTCCGTGGGATTGTTCTTGGGCATGTTCACCTCGTCCCTGACCTCCACGGTGATCCTGCTGAGCCTGGTACTGATCGGGGCTTACTCGATGAAGGGCCCGTTCTGGGCGCTGGCGTCGGGCTGGCTGTCGTCGTCCACCGCCGCCGCCGGCCTGGCCGCCATCGGTGCCCTGGCCAACCTGATCGGGGGCGGGGTGATGGTCAACGTCTATGGCGCCATCCATGGCGCGACCCACAGCCACGCCCTGGCGGTACTGCCGCTGGCTACCCTGTGCGCCATCAGTGGCCTGCTGGTGCTGGTCATGGGCCGCAAGGCCGCGCGGGCCAAGGCAGAAGCCCAGACCGTAGCGACCAACGCCGGTTAGCGGCTCCGCTGCAAAGGCTGCCGACCGCACGTCGGCGGCTTCACGACTCAGCCAAGCACTGCTCACTGCCGGCCCCAGCGGCCGGCAGTCTATCGAGGATTTCTCCATGACCTTCAATCGTCGGCGCTTCCTGAAAGCGAGCGCCCAGGCGAGTGCCGCCCTGTGCCTGTTCGACGCCCTCGGCGTCCAGGCTGCCACCCCGTTCTCCAGTATCCAGATGGCACCCAAGCTCAAGGCTCCGGCTGGTAGCGTCGACTGCCACATGCATCTCTACGATGACCGCTACCCGGCCGTCCCGGGTGCCAAGTTGCTACCGCCCAATGCGTCGCTGGACGACTATCGCCAGCTCCAGGAGTTGTTGGGGTTGCAGCGGATGGTCATCGTCACCCCTTCCACCTATGGCACCGACAATCGCTGCATGCTCGATGGCCTGGCGCGCAGCGGAGGGCAGGCCCGGGGCGTAGCGGTCATCGACCGGCACATCACGGATGCCGAGCTACAGGAGCTGCACAAGGCCGGCGTACGCGGTATCCGCTTCAACCTCAGCTTCGGCGGTGCCGATCTGGACGATCTCGAGCCCCTGGCGGCGCGGATCGCCGAACTGGGCTGGAATGTCCAGGTGGTCGCTCCGGGCAATCAGTTGGTGGAGCTGGAAAGCCGCCTGCAGCGGCTACCTACGCCGCTGGTGATCGACCACATGGGCCATGTGCCGCAACCGGAGGGGATCAATTCGGCAGCCTTCGCCGTCGTGGCCCGCCTACTGGACGCCGAGCGCACCTGGGTGAAGCTGTCGGGCCCTTACATCAAATCGCGCAGCGGTGCGCCGGACTACGCTGATGTGGGCGCCGTAGCGCGGGAGCTGGTGCGTCGCCATCCGGAACGGCTGCTGTGGGGCAGCGACTGGCCGCATCCCACGGTGGTCAGCGGCAACAAGCCGGACGATGGCCACATCTTCGACCTGCTGGCCGACTGGGCGCCCGATGAAAAGGTGCGCACCGCCATCCTGCGCGACAATCCGGTCAGTCTGTACGGCTTTTGAGGGCGTATCCCGGCGGCTGCGAGTATCCCTCACCCCGGCCCTCTCCCAACGGGAGAGGGGGCGTTCAGGCAGGGCATTGAGTTGCGGCTGGCTTCGTAGGTTGCGGCTGAGCGCAGCGAAGCCCAACACCACACTCAGCTATCAACTGTCAGCCTTTCAGCCTAGATCCCCATTGAGCTTGCGCAGCAGGCGCAGCAGCTCGGCGCGTTCAGTGTCGTCCAGCGGAGCGCTGGCGGCGCGGTCGCTGGCGGCGGCGCGTACCTTGAGTTCGCCCACCAGGGCGCGACCCTGGTCGGTGAGGTGCAGGGCGTAGGCGCGGCGGTCCTGGGTATCCCGTACGCGGGCGGCCAGGCCCTGGCTTTCGAGCTTGTTCAGCAGCAGCACCAGTTGTGGCGGCTCGATGGCCAGGCGGCGCGCCAGGTCGGCCTGCATCAGGCCCGGCTCCTGTTCGAGGATCACCAGGGCGGTGAATTGGGCGGGGCGCAGGTCATATTCGGCCAGGCTATCCACCAGGTGCTGGAACATCTTCATCTGGGCGCGGCGCAGGGCATAGCCTACGGCGGTATCCAGCCAGGGGGTGGTGGCGGTGTCCAGGGGCACAGCGTCGTTAGGTGAAATCATCGGCGGGGAAGGCTTCCGTCGGATCGGGCGGGAGTAGGGCTCTGAGCCCTCATTCTAGTCCAGATCCCGTTTGGCGCGCTGATGACGATAGGCGAATTGGGCGCGGCTCAGGCCCAGCAGCCGCGCCGCAGCGGCGACGTTGCCGCGGCTGAGTGCCAGGGCTTCGTCCAGCAGCTCGGCTTCCAGCGTTCCCAGGTGCAAAGGGCGCTCGACGTCCACGCCCAGGCGTTCCAGCCAGCCTGCCGCCTCCGGCTCCACCACATCGATCGGTAGCGGTTCGCCACGAAACAGGTGGGGCAGGTCGATGAGTTCGCCGGGGTCGCTGGCGATCACCCCGCGCTCCACCAGATTCTGCAATTCGCGCACGTTACCGGGGAAGTCGTAGCGCAGCAGCGCCTTGAGGGCGCGCATGGTCAGGCCCACCGGCGGCCGGTCGTAGGCCGCGCAGAAGCGCCGCAGGAACAGGTCCACCAGCAGCGGGACGTCGTCACGGCGATCACGCAGCGGCGGGATGCCGATGGGGTAGACGTTGAGGCGATAGAAGAGGTCTTCGCGAAAGTCACCGCGGCGTACCGCCTCGCGCAGGTCCAGGTTGGTGGCGGCGATCACCCGCACGTCCACCTTGAGGGTGCGGCTACCGCCGACCCGCTCGATCTCACGCTCTTGCAGGGCGCGCAGCAGCTTGCCCTGGCCGGGCAGGCTCAGGCAGGCGATCTCGTCGAGGAACAGGGTGCCGCCCTGGGCCCGTTCGAAGCGTCCGGCACGGGACTGATTGGCACCGGTGAAGGCGCCGCGCTCCACGCCGAACAGTTCGGCCTCGATGAGGTTTTCGGGGATGGCCGCGCAGTTCAGCGCAACGAAGGGGCCGTCGGCACGCTGGCTCAGGCGGTGCAGATGGCTGGCGAACAACTCCTTGCCCACCCCGGATTCGCCGGTGAGCAGCACCGTGGCCGGCGTGGGCGCGACCCGTTGCAGCGCCTGGAAGGCGCTGTTGAAGGCGGCCGAGGCGCCCACCAGCGGTTGCTGGCCCTCGGTGGCCGGGGGCAGGGGCGCGGGTAGGCGTTCCCTGAGGCTGGCTTGGGGAGTGCTGTCACCGGCGGTATTGAGATAGCGCAGGTCCTCCGCCACGTCGGGCCAGCGCTCGGCGTTGCGGCCTTCGACCCGACACACGCCATGGCCCATGGCGCGGCATTCCACCTCGCGAAAGATCACCAGGCGGCCGAACAGGCTGCTGACGTAGCCGATGGCATAGCCGGTTTCCATCCAGCAGGCGGGATCGCTGCCCTGGCCATGGGCGATCTGGTGCTCGTCGCATTCGGCGGAATGGTGCCAGAGGAATTCGCCGCCGTAGCGACCCTGGTCGACATCGAATTCGAAATGCAGCGGCTCGACCCGCACCAGGCCTTCCAGCCCATGCAGGCGGGTGCCGGCGGCGAAGATGGCCGCGGCATCGGCCTGCGGCCAGCGCTTGCGTACCAGCTCGGCATCGCGCACCCCGGAGAGATAGCCGACCCGGGTCAGGAGACCGCGGGCACGCTCCTGACCCAGGGCGCCGATCAGTTCGCGGCGCAGGGCGCCGAAGGAAGAGGCGTGCATCAGCAGCATGCGCTGGTCATGGAGCCAGATGCGCCCATCGCCGGGGGAGAAGAACAGGCACTCGGCCAGTTCCGCCTGGGTCGGGGTGGCACTGCCGTCCCAGGCCCGGCTGTCGCCACTGTGCCAACCCGGCGTGCCCTGTTGCAGATCGGTGAGAGACAGGCGCTCGGCCATGGCACGACTCCGCGAGGTGCGCAAATGCGCAATCGAGAAAATGGTTATACCTCATAACTTTATCTTTTGAGCAGGGCTTTCGCGACGCGGGCGACCGGTGCTGCCCCGGTCTCGGCCCTAACTACCTGACCAGACAGGTCTTTCTCCACGTTGGCGCGCTTGGGCACAGGCCTTGCTCCGCTGCTGTTGCCCTTGAGGCCCTACAACAATAAGGAGAAGGCTATGAGCGAACACCCGACGCCCTTCCTGGATGACGCGCCCTGGCGCGAGCGAATCTTCGATGGCGAGTGGATCGCCGCCCAGGGCGGCATCCTGGAGGTCACCGAACCCGCTACCGGGCGGCTGTTGCATCGCACGGGACTGGCCAATGCCGCCGACATCGACCAGGCCTGCAGCAAGGCCGCCCAGGCGCAACCCGATTGGGCAGGGTGGACCGCGCGGCGGCGGGCGGCGCTGTTTCTCGCCGCCGCCGACCGGCTCGAACGGCACCGCGCCGAGCTGGCCCCGCTGATCGCTCGCGAGACTGGCGGCATCCTGCCCAAGGCCGAGCTGGAACTGCGCGAGGCCGGAGTCATCCTGCAGCAGGTCGCCGGCCAGCTGTTGCAGCCCCATGGCGTGGTCTTGCCCAGCGAACGTGGTGCCCTGTCCTATGCCCGCCGACTGCCCCATGGCGTGGTGGGCGTGATCTCACCCTTCAATTTCCCGCTGATCCTCTCGCTACGCGCCGTGGCGCCGGCGCTGGCCTGTGGCAATGCCGTGGTGCTCAAACCGGATCACCAGACGCCGGTAAGTGGCGGGGTGCTCATCGCCCGGCTGTTCGAAGCGGTCGGCCTGCCCCAGGGCGTGCTGCAACTGGTGCCGGGGCAGGCCGAGGCGGGCGCGGCCCTCTGCGCCCATCCCCAGGTGCGCATGATCGCCTTCACCGGGTCGACCCAGGCTGGGCGCCAGGTGGCCGAAACCGCCGGGCGGCATTTGAAGAAGGTGGCCTTGGAACTGGGCGGCAAGAATCCGCTGATCGTGCTGGACGACGCCGATCTCGACCGCGCGGTGGGCTGCGCCGCCTGGGGCAGCTTCCTGCACCAAGGCCAGATCTGCATGGCCACCGGGCTGATCCTGGTCCAGCAGGAGATCGCCGCGGCCTTCACCGAGCGCCTGGCGCTCCGCGCCGCGGGCCTGCGGGTGGGCGATCCGCTCAGCCCCGGTACCCAACTCGGTCCGCTGATCAACGCCCGGCAATTGCAGCGCGTGCAGGCCATCGTCGCGGACAGCCTGGCCGCTGGTGCCCGGCTGGAGCAGGGCGGTAGCCATGAAGGCCTGTTCTATGCCCCGACCGTGCTGAGCGGCGTACGCCCCGGCATGCGCGCCTTCGATGAAGAGATCTTCGGGCCGGTGGCCAGCGTGGTCACCTTCACCGACGAGGCCGAAGCCATCGCCCTGGCCAACCGCACCCCCTACGGCCTGACCGCCGGGGTGCTCTCCGGTTCCCTGGCTCGCGCCCGCGCCCTGGGTGAGCGGCTGAACTGCGGGATGCTGCACCTCAACGACCAGACGGTGAACGACGAGGTGGTCAACCCCTTCGGCGGCCGCGGCCAGTCCGGCAATGGCGGCAGCGTCGGCGGCCTGTGCAACTGGGACGACTACAGCCAGTGGCAGTGGGTGACGGAGCACGAGGAGCCGCCGCGCTATCCCTTCTAGCCCGCTTCATTCCATCAATAACAACAAGAGGAAAATCCCATGACTCTGAATGGCAAGACGCTGGTGATCACCGGTGTGGCCTCCGGTATCGGTGCCGAACTGGCGCGCCTGGCCCGTTTCCACGGCGCCCATGTGATCGGTGTCGACCGCAATCAGCCCCAGCTCAGTCTGGATGAATTCCACCAGGCCGACCTGGGCGACCCGGACAGCATCGCCACCCTGGTCGACCGCCTACCGGAGCGCCTGCACGGCCTCTGCAACATCGCCGGGGTCCCAGGCACGGCGCCGGCGACGACGGTGGCGCGGGTCAACTACCTCGGGCTGCGGCTGCTCAGCCAGCAACTGGTCGAGCGGCTGGGGCAGGGCGGCGCCATCGTCAACGTCGCCTCCATCCTTGGCGCCGAATGGCCGCAGCGCCTGGAGCAGCACCGCACGCTGGCGCGGATCGCCGACTTCGCCGAGGCCCAGGCCTGGCTGGCGGCGCACCCGGTGGAGCAGGCGACCTGCTACCAGTATTTCAAGGAGGCGCTGATCGTCTGGAGCTTCGTGCAATCCCAGACCTGGCTGCGCGAATTCGGCGTGCGGCTGAATTGCGTGGCACCGGGGCCGGTGTTCACCCCCATCCTCGGCGACTTCGTCAGCATGCTCGGCGAGGAGCGCGTCGCCCGCGACAGCCAGCGCATGCTGCGCCCCGCCTTGGCCGACGAGGTGGCCGAGGTGATCGCCTTCCTCTGCAGCGACGCCTCGCGCTGGATCAACGGCGCCAACCTGCCGGTGGATGGCGGCCTGGCCGCCAGTTACGTCTGACCCCGATCGCCGCGCTGGTCTGGCGCGGCGATCACGTTCTCCCACAACAAGAACAATCCCAGGATGACGTCATGCGCAAAGTCCTTAGCCTCGCTCTGCTGGCTGCCGCCAGTCTCTGTTCCACCCTGGCCCAGGCCTACGACCTGCCCGGTCTCAACCTCGGCTCCACCAGTTTCTACGATGGCGCCCCCGCGCCGGACGGCCCCGGCTGGTACCTGGCGGAATACCTGCTCTATGGCAAGACCAGTCGCTTCAACGACCAGGACGGCCGCAAGCTGCCGCTGCCCAAGCAGGACCTCACCACCTTCGCCCCGGTGACCCAACTGATCTATGTCGGCCAGCCGTTGGCCAATGGCGCCATGCCCGGTTTCACCGCCATCCTGCCCTGGCTGGCCAAGGCCGATGTCGACGACGGTCTCGGCGGCCGGGCGCTGAGTTCACGCCAAGGGGTGGGCGACCTGACCCTGGGCGCCTTCCTGCAATTGCCCACCAGCCTGCGGCCAGACGGCGGGCCGCGCCTGGCCCAGCGTGTGGAGGTCGACATCCTGGCGCCCACCGGCCGCTACGACCGGGACCGGGCGATCAATCCGGGCAGCAACTTCTGGTCGTTCAATCCCTACTATGCGGCGACCTATTGGCTGACCCCCCAGTGGTCGCTATCGGGGCGTTTCTACTATCTGTGGAATGGCAAGAACGACCAGCCGCTACGCAGCTTCGGCGATGTCTCCGACACCCAGGCCGGCCAGGCGCTGCATGCCAACCTGACCACCCAGTACGCCCTGAACGACCGCCTCAGCCTCGGCCTGAACGGCTATTGGCTCAGGCAGATCACCGATACCCAGGTGGATGGGCATGACGTCAGTGGCCGCCGCGAGAGGGTCTGGGCCTGGGGGCCGGGCCTCACCTACGCCTTCTCCAAGCAGAACCTGGTCACCTTCAACAGCTACTTCGAGCAGGACGCCGAAAACCGCACCGAGGGACGCAAGTTCGTCATTAACTTCTTGCATAAGCTGTAACGACGGCAGACCCGGTCGACCAAGTCTCAGCGGTCGATCGGGATACCCGGGCTCGGCGGCGGGGGCGGGGGTTGCATGGCCTGCGGATGGGGCACCATGTGCCAGGTCTCGTGGCGCGGCCGTTCGATGTACACCGGGTAGGGCTGGTAGATCACCCTGGGCCCCTGCGTCGTTATCCCTTGATGGTGCGAAGTCGAGTAGGCAGAAGAGGAGGAGGAGGAAGATGACCCGCCAACGATGGTGATGCCGTCGGCCGGACGGGGCGCTGGGGGAATGATGATGATGTTCTGCTGCTGGGGTGCCACGGCTGCCGGTGGCGGATTGGGCGCAGGCGTTGCCGGGGTGAAGCCGTTGGCAGAGGATTGCAGCGGAATGACGGTGACCTGGCTACCCGCGGGACAGGCACCCAGGGTGTAGGTGGTCTGGCCCTGGGCGTCCACGCACTTGAAGACGTCCTGGGCCATGGCGGTCCCGGTGGTGACGAGCAGTAGACAACACAGCAGGGACCGCATGGCAGGGTGACTCCAGCGCATTGTTCGCGTGATTGCAGCATACAAGAGCCGTGGTTCCATTCCCAAGGTCCGGCCTTTTCTGACTGGATAGAATAGCTACCGCTCAGCAAAAAGGCGGGCTGTAAAGACTGGGCCTCGCCTTGAGGGAAGCGTATAACACCCGGATACATTTACTTTCGGGATCGCGACACGTGAAGTGGCTCGTACTGGCACTGTTTTTTCTGTGTGTTCTCTATGTGCATTTCCGCGGTCGGGTGCGCCATCGTTTCCTGCGCCAGCTCAGTGATCATTCGACCTTCCTGGCGCCGCTCAATACCTTCATGTTCCTCACCTCGCGGGTGCCCAACGCGCCCTATCACGAGGTCGAGCGCTTTCCTGAGCTGCAGGTGCTGCAGGACAATTGGCAGCTCATCCGTGACGAAGCCCTGAATCTGCTGCGCGCCGGCCAGATCAAGAAATCCGCCGAGCACAACGACGCTGGCTTCAACTCCTTCTTCAAGAGCGGCTGGAAGCGCTTCTATCTGAAGTGGTACGGCGACAGCCATCCCTCCGCCATGCAGCTCTGCCCGCGTACCACCGAATTGCTCAAGGGCATCGGCACGGTCAAGGCGGCCATGTTCGCCGAGCTGCCGCCTGGTTCGCGCCTGGTCCGGCATCGTGATCCCTATGGCGGTTCGTTGCGCTACCACCTGGGCCTGGTCACCCCCAACGATCCGCGCTGCTTCATCGAGGTGGACGGCCAGCGCTATCACTGGCGGGATGGCCAGGCGGTGGTGTTCGACGAAACCTTCATCCACTACGCCGAGAACACCACCGACCAGGATCGCATCATCCTGTTCTGCGACGTCGAGCGGCCCTTGCGTTATCGCTGGGCCGGCGCCTTCAACCGCTGGGTCAGCGGTACCCTGCTGGCCTCGGCTGCCTCGCCCAATGACGCTGGCGACAAAACCGGCGGGCTCAATCGCGCCTTCAAGTATCTCTATCGCATCCGCCAGCGTGGCAAGGCGCTGAAGAAGCGCAATCGCTTCCGCTACTACCTCGAACAATGGCTGCTGCTGGCGGTACTGGTCGGCGTGATCATCTGGATCTGAACGGACGACGCTCGTCAGTCGACTTTGAAGTTCGACTTGACCCCAGCCGGGATCACCGCCAATACTAATACTGTATAAATATACAGATTAGGGCGATGGCCATGGACAACATCCTTGCGAGTTCGGCGGCATGAGCGGCGGCGCCAGTCTGGCTCGGCTGTTCGAGGAGCGGCGCCTCTGGAAGGGGCAGACCAGCCCCGAGGCCCGACGTAGCCGGCAGCCCACGGGCGTCGCGGCGCTCGATGCCCATCTGCCTGGCGGCGGGTGGCCGGAAGCGGCCCTGACCGAATTGCTGCTGGCGGGGCCCGGCCACGGTGAACTACGGCTGCTCTGGCCGACGCTGGCCCGGCTGAGCCAGGCCGCCGAGCGCATCGCCCTGATCGCTCCGCCGCTATTGCCCTATCCACTGGCCTGGCAGGCTGCCGGGGTGGCGCTGGAAGCCCTGGTGGTGATCCGCGCCCAGGGCGCCGAGGTGCTCTGGGCGGCCGAGCAATGCCTGAGGTCTGGCTGCTTCGGCGCGGTGCTCTGCTGGCCCGAGCGGGCCGACGATCGCCAATTGCGGCGCCTGCAGGTCGCCGCCGAGAGCGGTCGTACCCTGGCCTTCGCCCTGCGGCCAGCCGCGGCCCTGGACAATCCCTCACCGGCGGCCTTGCGCCTGGAACTCAAGGCGCCCCTCGAACGGGTGCACATCCGCAAGTGTCGGGGCGGTCAACCCGACCTCCTCAGTCTGGCCGGCGGCGTTTGAGCGGGCCATGCGCTGGGCCTGCATCCTCTTTCCGCAACTGGCGCTGGATGCCGTCTTGCGGCGCCATCCGGAGCCGGAGCGACCCCTGGTGCTGCTTGCCGGGCCGCCGCAGCGACGGGTGTTGCAGGCGGTCAATCCAGCCGCGCGAGCCCTGGGGCTGCGTCCTGGCCTGACGCTTGCCGCCGCCCAGGCCCTGAGTCGCGACTTCGAACAGCAGGAACACGATCCTGCCCTCATCGAGGCCGCCGAGGCGCTGCTGGCGGCCTGGGGCTACGGCTTCAGTTCCCAGGTCAGTCGCCACTATCCCCGGGCGCTGCTGCTGGAGGTGCAGTCCAGCCTGCCGCTGCTGGGGCCCTGGCCGCGCCTCGAGCGACGCCTGCGCGACGAACTCCAGGCGTTGGGCTTTCGCCATCGCCTGGCCCTGGCGCCCAATCCGATCGCGGCGCGGATGCTGACCAACGTCGCCGATGGCCTGGTCGCCTCCCTCGAAGACCTGCCGCAGCTGCTCGCCCGGCTGCCCGTGGACCGTGCAGGCTTCGCTCCACAACAGGCCCAGGCCCTGGCACGCATGGGCATCCGGCGGTTGGAGCAACTACTGGCCTTGCCCAGGGCCGCCCTGGCGCGGCGCTTCACCCCGGAGTTGCTGCAGCAGCTGGATCTGTTGCGCGGCAGCCGCAACCTGGCGCTGGAGTTCTACCGGCCGCCGGATCGCTTCGTCACGCGGGTGGAGCTCAACTTCGAGGTGGAATCGCACCAGGCCCTGCTGTTTCCCTTGCGCCGTCTCACCGCCGACCTGGCCGTCTGGCTGGCCAGTCGCGACCGGGGCGTGCAGCGTTTCCTGCTCTGGTTGGAGCACCGCCAGGGCCCGGCTACCGCGCTCACAATAGGGCTGCTGGCCCCCGAGCGCGATGCCGCCTTGCTGTTCGAATTCGCCCGTGGCCGACTCGAACAGTTGCAGGTGGTGGCTCCGGTCCTGGCGCTGCGCCTGGAAAGCGAAGAGTTGCCGCTGTTCGTACCCGAACGCCATGGCCTGTTCGACGAGCGTCCGGCTCAGGCCGTGGGCTGGGAGGTGCTGCGCGAGCGTCTACGCGCGCGCCTGGGCGAGGAGGCGGTGCTCGGTCTCGGCATCCAGGCCGATCATCGCCCCGAACGGGCCCTGGTCTGGCGGCACGAGCGACGGCTGGAGACCAGGCTGCCCGCGGTCCGTCCGGGCTGGCTGCTGAGCGAACCGCGTCCGCTCGACGGCCAGCCGCGCCGCATCCTCGCCGGACCCGAGCGTATCGAAAGCGGCTGGTGGGATGGCGGTGATCAGCGGCGTGACTACTATCGCATCGAGGTGGCCGACGGGCGCCAGGCCTGGGCCTTCCGCCACTATGGTGAAGAGGCGCCCTGGTGGGTCCAGGGCTGGTTCGCATGAGCGGCTATGCCGAATTGCACTGCCTGTCGAACTTCAGTTTCCAGCGCGGTGCCTCCAGCGCCCTCGAGTTGTTCGAGCGGGCCAAGGCGCTGGGCTACGCGGCGCTGGCCATCACCGACGAATGCACCCTGAGCGGTATCGTGCGGGCCTGGCAGGCCGCGCGGCAGGTCGGCCTGCCGCTGCTCGTCGGCAGCGAACTGACCCTGGACGACGGCCTGCGCCTGGTACTGCTGGTGGAAAATCTAGCGGGCTATGAGCGCCTCTGCGCGCTGATCACCCGCGCCCGGCGCCGCGCGCCCAAGGGCCGCTATCAGCTGACCCGGGCGGATCTGGCCCAGCCCCTGCCGGGCCTGCTGGCGATCTGGCTGCCGGGTAGCGAACCGGCCGACGAGGAGGGTGCCTGGCTCAAGAGCGCCTTCGGCGAGCGCCTCTGGATCGGCGTGGAATTGCTGCGCAGCGTCGACGACAGTGCTCGGCTCGCCCAGCTCCAAGCCCTGGGCGAACGCCTCGGCCTGCCCGGCGTGGCCTGTGGCGACGTGCACATGCACAGCCGCGGTCGCCGTGCCTTGCAGGACGTGCTCACCGCCATTCGCCATCATCTGCCGGTGGCCGAGGCCGGCTATCGCCTGCACCCCAATGGCGAACGCCACCTGCGCCCCCTGGCTGTGCTCGAAGAGCTGTATCCCGTGGCGTTGCGCGCCGCAACCCTGGAGATCGCCGCCCGTTGTCGCTTCGATCTGGCCGAGCTGCGCTATCAGTACCCCCATGAGGTGGTGCCCGCCGGTGAGACGGCTACCTCCTGGCTCGCCGAATTGACCCGTCGTGGGCTGGCCTGGCGCTGGCCGGAAGGCGTACCGGACACGGTCGCCAGCAGGGTGGCGCTGGAGTTGGCGCTGATCGCCGAGAAGGGCTACGAGAACTACTTTCTCACCGTGCACGACATCGTCGACTACGCCCGTCGCCAGCATATCCTCTGCCAGGGGCGCGGCTCGGCGGCCAATTCGGTGGTCTGCTACGCCCTGGGCATCACCGAGTTGAGTCCCCTGACCGGCAACCTGTTGTTCGAACGCTTCATCTCCCGTGAGCGCAACGAGCCGCCGGACATCGACGTGGATTTCGAGCATGAGCGGCGTGAAGAGGTCATCCAGTACGTCTTTCGCCGCTACGGTCGCGAGCGGGCCGCGCTCACCGCGGTGGTCAGCACCTACCATGCCGCCGGTGCCCTGCGCGATGTCGGCAAGGCCCTGGGCCTGCCGGGCGACCAGCTCAATGCCCTGTCCGGCTGCGCCGGGCGCTGGACCGATGAGATTCCCGGCCCGCAGCGTCTGCGCGAGGCGGGCTTCGATCCGGACAGCCCACTGTTGCAGCGGGTACTCATCCTCGCCGGCCAATTGATCGGCTTTCCCCGGCATCTTTCCCAGCATCCCGGTGGTTTCGTCATCTCCGAGGCGCCCCTGGCGACGCTGGTGCCGGTGGAGAACGCTGCCATGGCCGAGCGCACCCTGATCCAGTGGGACAAGGACGACCTCGATGCCGTGGGCCTGCTCAAGGTCGATATCCTCGCCCTGGGCATGCTCAGCGCCTTGCGCCGCTGCTTCGACCTGGTCGCCGACTGGCGTGGCCAGCGCTGGACCCTGGCCAGCCTGCCCCAGGAGGATAAATCCACCTATAGGATGATCTCCCGCGCCGATACGGTCGGGGTGTTCCAGATCGAATCCCGCGCCCAGATGGCCATGTTGCCGCGCCTCAGACCCCGGACCCTCTACGACCTGGTGATCGAGGTGGCCATCGTCCGGCCCGGTCCCATCCAGGGTGACATGGTGCATCCCTACCTGCGCCGCCGTAACAAGGAAGAAGAGGCCGACTACCCCCATGACGAGTTGCGCCCGGCGTTGCAGCGCACCCTGGGGGTGCCGCTGTTCCAGGAGCAGGTGATGCAGATCGCCATGATCGCCGCCGAGTACACACCGGGCGAGGCCGATCAGTTGCGGCGCTCCATGGCCGCCTGGAAGCGTCATGGCGGCCTGGAGCCCCATCGCCAGCGGCTGCACGATCGGATGGTCGAGCGCGGCTATAAACCGGAATTCGCCGCGCGACTCTTCGAGCAGATCAAGGGTTTCGGCAGCTACGGCTTTCCCGAATCCCATGCCGCCAGCTTCGCCCTGCTGACCTATGCTAGTTCCTGGCTCAAATGCCATGAACCGGCCGCCTTCGCCTGCGCCCTGGTGAACAGCTGGCCGATGGGCTTCTACAGCCCGGACCAGGTGCTGCAGGACGCCCGTCGCCATGGCATCGAGGTGCGCGCCGTGGATGTGCAATGCAGCGACTGGGACTGCCGGTTGGAAGCGAGCGCTGGTCCGCAGCCGGCGATTCGCCTCGGGCTACGCCTGGTGCAGGGCCTGGCGGAAGCGATCGGACGGCGCCTGGTGGCGGCCCGGGGCGCGAGTCGCTTCGAGGATGTGGAAGACCTGTGCCGGCGGGCCGACTTGGATAATCGCGCCCGTGGGCAACTGGCCGATGCCGGAGCCCTGGCGGATCTCGCTGGTGATCGCCACCAGGCGCGCTGGGCCATGGCCGGCGTGGAGCGCCAGCTACCGCTGTTCGCGGCGGCTAGCACGGCCGCCGAAGAGCGCCCGGAATTGCCCGCCCCCAGCGTCGCGGAAGAAGTTCACGCTGACTATCGCACCCTGGGCACTACCCTGGGTCCACACCCGTTGACCCTGTTGCGCGGTGAACTACAGACGCGGCGTTGCCGGGATTTCAGCCAACTGAGCGAAGTCCGACCGGGGGCCTTGGTCCGGGTCGCCGGACTGGTGCGGGGACGGCAGCGACCGGGCACGGCTAGTGGCGTCATCTTCGTGACCCTGGAAGACGAGCACGGCATGCTCAATGTGGTGGTCTGGCGCGCCGTGGGCGAGCAGCAGCGAAGGCCCTTGTTGCAGGCACGGCTGTTACAGGTCGAAGGGCATCTGGAGCGGGAAGCGGGGGTACAGCACCTGATCGCCGGTCGGTTGACCGATCTGACTCCGCTGCTCGACGAACTCATGGTGTCGAGTCGGGATTTTCACTAAGGGCGTACGGGGAAGAAGGGGAAGGGTGCAGCGGGAGGGCTGTCTTCCGAAGCGCTCGAGAGCGCCCGGAAGACAAGAATCGACCAGACAGCCTTAGCTGACGGCGTCTTTCAGGCCTTTGCCGGGCTTGAAGCCGGGCAGCTTGGCAGCGGCGATCTTGATGGTGGCACCGGTCTGCGGGTTGCGGCCTTCGCGAGCAGCGCGCTCTTTCACTGCGAAAGTTCCGAAACCGACCAGGCTAACGCTGTCGCCTTGCTTCAGGGCGTCGGTCACCGCAGTGGTGAAGGCGTCCAGGGCTTTGGCAGCGGTGGCCTTGGGCAGGTCGGCAGACGCGGCAATGGCGTCGATCAGCTCAGCTTTATTCATGTAAAAACTCCATGTGTGAGTATTGGCCAGGCAGTATAGCGGCAGCTTTGCCTTGCGTAGAGCCTTTGTGAGCCTCTACGTGGCCGGTTGAAGCAGCCTAGTTGTTCGGCGCTACAGGATACGCATAGCGGGCGAAAGAGCGATAGGGTATTCCATGATGCAGGGGCGTGAAAACCTGATCCGTACTGCATTTTCCACGCTTTACAGCCCAACCGTCGCCTTTTTGGGCAGCGGCAGGGACCGTTTGGTTTCCTTTAGGCGACTCGGTCCGGCGAAAGATGAGGCTGCAGCGGCGGTGTCAGCGGCGGCAGGCCATGGGCCGCACGGGCGGCATCGCAATGGGGATTGGGCTCGCCGTTTTCCCAGGCGGCCATGAATTCACGGCAGGTACTGGAACGATTCTCATAGATGGTGCAGCGGGTGCCGCAACCGACCTCGCCCAAGAGCGCCGTACAGCGCGCGGGCTTCTGCTCCGTGCCCTGCATCGCCACCAGGTGGGGCGTGATGGCCAAGGTCAGGTTATCGGGGACCAGGCCGCCTGCCGATTGGCATTCGCCCCAGTAGAAAGACACGCGGAAATAGGCGCAGCAGGCGCCACAACTCAGGCAAGGATTCTCGGTCGACATGCACGAAGGCCATCGCAGAAACCGGCGGCGCCGGCGGGACAAGGGCGGATTCTAGGCAAGCCCCAGCAGCCTGCGAAGCCCCCGGCAACGACCGTTCGGCGGCGACCTACGGCACTCTCGCTCCGGGATCGGGAGTGACCAGATGCCGCTGTAGCCAGGCGATGAACACCCTGACCTTGGCCGGCACCAGTCGGCGGTGCGGATAGACCGCATGGATGGCGATGGCCTGGGTGTGCCAAGAGGCGAACAGTCGCGCCAGGCGGCCGCTGGCGATGTCTTCGCCGACCAGGAAATCCGGCTGGCGGATGATGCCGTGTCCGTCCAGCGCCGCCCGGTGCAGCACGCTGCCGTTGTTGGCGCGCAAGGGGCCGCCGACCTTGACCTGCAGGCGTTCGGTGCCACGCTGGAATTCCCAGTCATCGCCGTCGCTGGCATAGCTGTAGAGCAGGCAGCGGTGCTGCCGCAACTCGCTTGGATGCTCCGGGCGGCCGTGCAACTGCAAGTAGGCGGGCGCCGCGCAGACGAACAACTCCACCGCCCCCAATGGCTGCGCCACCAGGCTGGAGTCGCTCAGCTCGCCGATGCGCACGGCGAGATCGAAGCCTTCCTCGACCAGCCGTACCTGGCGATCGCTGAGTTCCAGGTCGATGGAAACGTCCGGGTATTCCTGCAGGAAGCTGCTCACCAGCGGTGCCAGGTGGCGTACGCCGAAGGTAAGGGGGGCGCTGACCCGCAATCGGCCCCGGGGTCGCTCGTGGCCTTCCTGCAGACGCTGTTCGAGGGCATCCAGATCACCCAGCAGGGGCACGATGCCTTCGTAGAGGGTACGGCCGGCCTCGGTCAGGCTCAGGGTTCGGGTGGTGCGCTGCAACAGCCGGGTACCGTAATGCCGCTCCAGCGCCGCCAGGTATTTGGTGAGGGCCGAGCGAGACAGTTCCAGACGCTCGGCCGCGGCAGTGAGGCTACCCAGTTCGACGATCCTGACGAAGGCCTCCAGCGCGCGCAGGGTATCCATACCTTGTTTCCTCTTCGTGCACAGTGCATTCGCAGTTTGCGGCTTTATTCGCGTTATGGAAACAGGACAATGAGCCTATCTTCCCTGAACGAGTGCCATCATGAACGACCGTACCGCTCCTTACGCCGCCCTTTTACTGCGCATCGCCTTGGGCGTGATGTTCCTGGCCCACGGCCTGACCAAACTGCTGGTCTTTACCCTGCCAGGTACCGCTGCCTTCTTCGCCTCGGTGGGTTTTCCCGGTTGGCTGGCCTATCCGGTCACCTTTTTCGAGCTGGCGGCCGCTATCCTGTTGCTCCTGGGTGCCTGGGTCCGTCCGGTGGCGGCGGTCGCTGCCGTCCAGTTGTTCGTCGCCGCGACCGTGCATTTCGGCAATGGCTGGTCGTTCACCAATCCCCATGGTGGCTGGGAGTATCCGGTCTTCCTCGCCGTGACCGCTGCGGCGCTGGCCCTGCTGGGCGCCGGTCGGCCAGCCTGGGATGCCCGCAAGCGCGCCTGATTCTCCCTTCATGAGGTAACCGCCATGTCACTTCCCACCTTGTTCGTTTCCCACGGCTCGCCCATGGAGGCACTCGACGCCGGCGCGGCGGGAGAGGCTTGGCGGCGTCTGGGGCAGACGTTGCCCACGCCTGCAGCCATCGTCGTGGTGTCGGCGCATTTCGATACCCAGGTGCCGGTGTTCGGCCGCGCCGAGCGACCGGCCACCATCCATGACTTCTACGGCTTTCCCGACGCCCTCTACCAACTGGACTATCCCGCGCCCGGTGCCCCGGCACTGGCCGAGCAACTGGCTCAAGGACTGCGTGACCAGGGCTGGGAGGCGCGTACCGGCGAGCAGGGGCTGGATCATGGTGCCTGGGTGCCGCTACGCTATCTCTATCCCGCGGCAGGGATTCCGGTGGTGCCCCTGTCGATGAGCGCGGCGCGCGGGCCGGAGTATCACTTCGCCCTGGGCCAGGCATTGGCACCCCTGCTACCGGCGGACACCCTGCTGATCGGCTCGGGTAGCCTCACCCACAACCTGGGTGATTTCCGCCGGGGTGGCAGCGAGTCGCCCGCCTATGTGGCGGAGTTCCAGCAGTGGATGCAGGACCGTCTGCAGGCGCGTGATCTGGCAGCCCTGCTGGATTACCGCCGCCAGGCACCCAGTGCCCGCCAGGCGCATCCCACCGACGAGCACCTACTGCCCCTGTTCGTCGCCCTGGGCGCCGCCGACCCGGAAGGGGATTTCGCCATCCATCACGACGGCATCGCCCATCGCATCCTGGCGATGGATCTCTACGGTTTTTCCCGCCACTGATGCAAAGCGAAGGCCCGGCTCACTTGGTGAGCCGGGCCTTTTTCAGGGGAACATCCGGCCTCAGCCGAACAGCTGCGGACCGTAGCCCCACATCAGTACCGTCGTGGCCATCAGCACTTCCAGTACCAAGACCCCAATGGCCAGCGTCGAGCCGGACATGATGAAGCCTTCGCGCTGGTCGATATTGAGGAAGGATGGAATGCCGGTGTAGAGCAGGTAGGCCGAATAGGCCAGGCCGACGATGCCAGCGATAGCACACAGCCACACCAGCGGATAGAACCCCACCAGCCCGCTCAGCAGCATGGGGGTGGCCACGTAGCCGGCGAACAGGATGCAGCGATTGGCACTGGGTCGATCCGGATAACGCCGCGCCAGCCAGTGGATCACATGACCCATGGCCACCACCGCGGCCATGATCAGCGCATAGCTGATGACCGCCAGTACCACCGCGGTTGGGAGATCCAGCACATGGGCTTCACCGCCACCGAAGCGCCAGCCGAAGGTGGTGGTGCCGACCAGGGAGGCCACCACGGGAATAGCGGCCAGGAAGGCGACGTGGTGGGCGAAGAAATGCCCGACGGTTTCTCCCTCACGGCGAATCTGTTGCCATTCGCGATCGGGATGGGCCAGCAGGCCCCAGACATGATTGATCATGATTCTGCTCCTCACCCGCTGTGGTCGCCGCAAGCGGGCCTCTAGGTGATGGCGAACGCTGGACTAACGCATCTGGCGACTTCCTTATGAGTATAGAAGGGCTCTGGAATGCGTCATGCGAGCCGACGAAGGGTCGCTTGCTTCGAAACGAAGCGACCAGCGGCGCCCGGGCACCAGCCTGGTGCGTTTTCTGCCGAGCTTTACCCGGCTTTATGAGGATTTGCCAATACCTGACCACTTGGACAGGTTTTTGCTTGGTCAGGGCATCTGTTACCGCCAACGAGGCCTGTCATGCCAACTCTCGACATCATCATCGCCGGTGCCGGCATGGGCGGGCTCAGCGCCGCCCTGGCACTCCAGCAAGCCGGCCACCGCGTACGGCTGTTCGAGCGTGCCGTGGAGCTGGCGCCCATCGGCGCGGCCATCTCCATCTGGCCCAATGGCGTGAAGGTGCTGGACCGCCTGGGCCTGGGTCCAGCCATCGCCGCCGTGAGCGGCGACATGCGCACCATGAGCTACCACGATCAACAGGGGCAATTGCTCACGCGCTTCAGCCTGCTGCCGTTCTATGACGCCGTCGGCCGCCCTGCGCAGCCCATCGCCCGGGCCCAGCTACAGCGCCTGTTGCTGGACGCGGTGGGCGCGGAGCGGGTAACGCTTGGTGTTGGCTGCGAGGGGTTCGCGCAAGATGAGCAGGGGGTGACGGTAACACTCAGCGACGGTCGCCAGGAGCGGGCCGACCTGCTGATCGCCGCCGACGGGACCCACTCGCGGCTGCGAGATCGGGTGGTGGGGCAGTCGATCACCCGCGACTACTGTGGTTACGTGAACTGGAACGGGCGGGTGAAGATCGCCCCGGATCTGGCCGAAGAACATGAGTGGGCGCAGTTCGTGGGTAATCACCAGCGCGTCTCGCTGATGCCCATGGGCGGCGATGAATTCTACTTCTTCTTCGATGTGCCGCTGCCCAAGGGGACGCCCAACGACCGTAGCCGCTACCGCGAGGAGCTGGCCGGGCATTTCGCCGGCTGGGCACCGCCGGTGCAGCGCCTCATCGAGCGCCTGGATCCCCAGGGGGTCGCCCGGGTCGAGATCCACGATACCCGACCGCTGACCACCCTGGTGCGCGGGCGAGTGGCCCTGCTGGGCGATTCGGCCCATTCCATGGCGCCGGACCTGGGGCAGGGTGGTTGCCAGGCCATGGAGGATGCCTGGGTGCTGGCGCGTTGCCTGGAAGCCGACGCCGATCCACTGGCAGCCTTGCAGGCCTACGAGCAGGCCCGCGTCGAGCGGGTCGCCGGCATCGTCGAGCGGGCGCGCAAGCGCTGCGAGATCACCCATGGCCAGGCTCCCGAAGCCACCCGCGCCTGGTACGCCGAGCTGGCCGAGGAAACCGGCGAGACGGTGATCGCCGGCTTGCGCAAGACCGCGGATGGTGGCCCGCTGTGAAATAACCGGCTTTGAAATGGCCAGGCGAGCGGGACGAATGGCGGCGCCGGGGGTCGAAAGGCCCACGTCTCTCGTCGCCCAAGCCCTCGTTGGAGAATCGCCCATGCGCCTGCGTCTCGCCCTGACCCTCGCCAGTTCCTTCGCCCTGGCTCCGCTGGCCTTCGCCGCCGAGCCTGGCTGCCCTTATCCGCAGACGGTGAAGTTCGCCGGACCCAACTGGGAGAGCGGCATGTTCACCACCGAGGTCCTGCGCCTGTTGGTGGAGAAGGGCTATGGCTGCCAGACCGACGCGGTGCCCGGTAACACTGTGACCCTGGAGAACGCCCTGGCGCAGAACGACATCCAGGTCACCGGCGAGCAGTGGGCGGGTCGTAGCCCGGCCTGGCGCGCGGCGGAGAAGGCCGGCAAGGTGTTCGCCGTGGGCGAGACGGTCAAGGGCGCCACCGAGGGCTGGTGGGTGCCGGAATACCTGGTCAAGGGCGACCCTGCGCGGGGTATCGCGGCCAAGGCGCCGGACCTCAAGAGCGTGGCCGACCTGCCGCGCTACAAGGAGCTGTTCCGCGATCCGGAAGAACCGGGCAAGGGCCGTTTCCTCAATTGCCCCACCGGCTGGACCTGCGAGATCGTCAACACCCAGAAGCTCAAGGCCTATAAGCTGACCGACAGCTACACCAACTTCCGTACCGGCACCGGTCCGGCGCTGGATGCCGCCATCGCCACCGCCATGCGTCGGGGCGAACCGGTACTCTTCTACTACTGGTCGCCGACCCCGCTGATGGGGCGCTACAAGCTGGTTCAGCTGGAAGAGCCGCCCTTCAGCGAAAAAGCCTGGGAGACGCTGTCGGACCCGAAGAATCCCAATCCGCTGCCCTCGCGGTCGCTGCCGGCCAAGATCACCATCGGCGTTTCGCGTGACCTGCACGACAAGGCACCGGCCCTGGTGGCACTGTTCGAGAAGGTGCAATTCCCCCTCGACCAGTTCAACGGCATTCTCGCCGAGATGGCCGAGAAGCACGAAGACGCCCCGGTGGTGGCCAAGCGTTTTCTCAAGGAGCATCCGGAGGTCTGGACGTCCTGGTTGCCGGCGGAAAACGCCGAGCGGGTGAAGGCGGCGCTCTGAGAGCCTTTTCAAAATCTGCTGCGCGTCGGCCAAACTGCGTTGAAAATGGCTTCGGAATGCTCATTTACCACTTGTAAACTCCGCTTCCTCAGCCCTTTTCGTGGGGCCGCCTAGGCCTTGTTTGGCTCTAGCTCGCTAGATTTTAAACAGGCTCTGAGGGCGGCATGAGGGATAATGGCGGTTTTCCGTGTTGGAGCCGCCCATGACCGTCGCTGCCCTCACCATGTACGTCGAACCTGCCGAGGTCCGCGACGCCTATCGCCAGCTGGCCGAGGCCGTGGCGCGGCGGTTGGATGTCGAACTCGCGCCCGCACCCGCGGAGCTGTCGACGCTTTGGACCCATCCCGATCTGCTGCTGGCCCAGACCTGCGGCTATCCCTGGGCGACCCGCCTGCGCGGTCAGGTCCGTCTGGTCGCCGCGCCGCGGTATGGCTTCGAGGGCTGCGCAGGAGCCGAGCACTGCGCCTTCATCCTGGTGCCGGAAACGCTGGAGGCCCAGAGCCTAGCCGACCTGCGCGGCAAGCGAGTGGCCCTCAATGGCCTGGACTCCAACACCGGCATGAACCTGCTGCGCCACGCCGTGGCACCCCTGGCCGAGCGGGGGCGTTTCTTCGGCGAGGTGATCGTCAGTGAGAGCCACGCCAATAGCCTGGCCCTGTTGCAGCAGGGGCATGCCGATGTCGCCGCGGTGGATGCCGTGACCTATGGCTATCTGCAACGCGCCGAGCCTGGGCGCGTCGCCGGTCTGCGGCTGCTGCAACGCACCCGACCGAGCCCGACGCTGCCCTTCATCACCGCGGCCAGCCGATCCGATGCCGAGGTGGATGCCTTGCGTGCGGCCTTGAACGCCAGCCTCGCCGCCGAGCCCGAGCTGGGTGGCAGCTTGGCCATCGAGGGTTTCGCGGCGGTGGATGAGAGCACCTATCTGCCGCTGCTGGACTGGCGCCGTGAAGCGGTGGAGCAGGGTTATCCAGTGATTGCCTAGTTTGGGCTGAGGCGACTCCATCGTCGAAGCCCCACATGAGGGGCTCAGCCTTGCCTTGTTGGGCTTCGCTGCGCTCAGCCCAACCTACGGGTCCTAGCCCTGGCGTAGGTTGGGTTGGAACGGCTTTATCGTCGAAGCCCAACATGAGGGCTCAGCCTTGCCTTGTTGGGCTTCGCCGCGCTCAGCCCAACCTACGGGTCCTAGCCGTAGCGTAGGTTGGGTTGAGACGGTTTCATCGTCGAAGCCCAGCAGGAGGGCTCAGCGTCGCACCGTTGGGCTTCGCTGCGCTCAGCCCAACCTACGGGTGCCTGCCTCCTGTAATCGCTTGAGCTCCACCAGATCGTGGCTGCAGAACAGCGTCAGCCCCAGGTCCTGGCGTAGGGAGAGTTCGCGTAGCCGGGCCTGGTTGTCCAGGCGGCTGGTGCGGTCCGCTTCCATCAGCCGCTGGTAGAACCTCAGCCCTGGGGTACAGCGGCGCTCAAGGTGGCCCATCTCCTCACGGTATAAATAGGCGTCGCCTGCGTGCAGCAGCCAGCCGCCGTCATGCTGGATGGCAATGCCAGCATGGCCGGGAGTATGGCCGGGCAGGGGGATCATCAGGATTTCCGATGGCAGGCCGGGCAGGTCGCGGACGCTGGCGAAGCCCTGCCAGGCTTCGCCCTGCGGCTCATGGAACCGCCAGTGGCGGATGCCTTGCCACTGCGCCGGGCTGTAGCGCCGGCGGCCGATGAAGCCGTGGCGCTGCCGCTGGGCCTCCCATTCCCGCTGCAGCACATGGACCTGGGCCTGGGGAAAGTCGTCCAGTCCGCCGGCATGATCGAAATCCAGATGGGTCAGCACGATATGGCGCACGTCACCCGGTCGAAAGCCCAGCCGGCGGATCTGCGCCAGGGCGCTGAGCTCGGGATCGTACTGGATACGATTCATCATCCGGAAGAAGGGACTCAGCCGCCGACCCCGCTCCTGCAGATCACGTTCGCCGAAGCCGGTGTCCACCAGCACCAGCCCGGAATGGTCGGTCTCCACCAGCAGGCAATGGCAGGCCAGGTGGGCGGCGAGACCGCGGCTGAAACCGTCATACAGCGACCCGCCCAGGGGGCACATGCAGCCGCAATTGAGGTGATGGATACGCATGGTGGACTCCGCGTGGGTGTCCTGCGGTAGAAGAGGCGAGGGCGGGCAAAGTTCGAGCGTAGCGGCGGCTATCGTGGATGCCTGCCGGTAGTCATTGCTGGCGAATTGTTCAGCGGCCAATGCCGGAGACGGCAGCGGCCAAGGGTGAAGAGTTTTTGCGCCAGGCCCATTCTTGAGCACGGCCTGTGGTGGTCGGCTGAACCCCAGGCCTTCCGTGCTGACCAAGCTAGGATCGCCAGCGGACCGGCTCTGCCACCCTGGCCCGCCCAGTGCAGACGGAGCCTTCCATGCCCATAACCTTTCCCCGCCGTTCCCTCCTGGCCGCTGGCCTGTCCCTTGGCCTGCTCGCCGCCGGCTCCGCCCAGGCAGCCGACTGGTGCGCCAGCAAGCCCGTGAAGTTCGCCGGGGTGAACTGGGAAAGCGGCATGCTGCTCACCGAGCTGATGGGCTTCGTCCTGCAGCATGGCTACGACTGCAAGGTGGATAGCATCCCCGGCAACTCCATCACTCTGGAACAGGCGCTGGCCAACAACGACATCCAGGTGTTCGCCGAGGAATGGATCGGCCGCAGCGAGGCCTGGAACAAGGCCGCCGCGGCCGGCAAGGTGGTCGGGGTGGGCGCGCCCATCGAAGGCGCCACCGAAGGCTGGTACGTGCCGCGCTACCTGGTGGAAGGCGAGGGCGCCAAGGCCCCCAACCTCAAGACCATCGCCGACCTCGGTCAATACGCCGAGCTGTTCCGCGACCCGGAAGAGCCGGGCAAGGGCCGCTTCTACAATTGCCCGGCCGGCTGGACCTGCGAACTGGAAAATACTCAGATGCTGCAGAGCTACGGCCTGAGCGACAAATACACCAACTTCCGCCCCGGCACCGGTCCGGCGCTGGATGCGGCCATCGTCTCGGCCACCAAGCGCAAGCAGCCGATCCTCACCTACTACTGGTCGCCGACACCGCTGCTGGGCCGGGTCGACATGGTGCAGCTCAAGCCCCGTGACGGCGAAGCCAAGCGCATCCAGGTGCAGGCTGGCCTGTCCAAGGCCTTCCACGACGGCGCCCCCGAGCTGGTCGCCGTGCTGAGTCGGGTCAACGTGCCCATCGAGCTGCTCAACCGCACCCTGGCCGAGCAGGCCGAAGCCAAGCAGGACGCGCCCACCACCGCCAAGGCGCTGCTCAAGGCCCATCCCGAGCTGTGGCAGGCCTGGGTGACCGACGCCGCGGCGCGCAGCAAGATCCAGGCGGCGCTCTAGGATGTTTCCCGAAGGCCTGACCTTTTCCTTCGCCGATGCCGTGAATCGCGGCGTCGACTGGCTGGTGACCCGCTACGGCGACGTCTTCCGCGCCATCTCCGACACCCTGCTGCAGGCCATCGTCTGGCTCGAAGGCCTGCTGCGCGGCACGCCCTGGTGGGCCATCCTGCTGATCGTCGCGGCCCTGGCCGGTCACGCCACCCGCCGGGTAGTGCCGACGCTGGTGATCACCGGCCTGCTGTTCCTGGTCGGCGCCCTGGGGCTGTGGGACAAGCTGATGCAGACCCTGGCCCTGGTGCTGGTGGCCACCGCCATCGCCGTGATCATCGGCATACCCCTGGGCATCCTCTGCGCCCGCAGCGCGCGGCTGCGTCTGGTGCTGATGCCGCTCCTGGACATCATGCAGACCATGCCCAGCTTCGTTTACCTGATCCCGGTGCTGATGCTGTTCGGCCTGGGCAAGGTGCCGGCGATCTTCGCCACGGTGATCTATGCCGCGCCACCCTTGATCCGCCTCACCGACCTCGGTATCCGCCAGGTCGACCGCGAGGTGATGGAGGCGGTCAACGCCTTCGGCGCCAGTCGCTGGCAGCAGTTGTTCGGCGTGCAACTGCCGCTGGCGCTGCCGAGCATCATGGCTGGCATCAACCAGACCACCATGATGGCGCTGTCCATGGTGGTGATCGCCTCCATGATCGGCGCCCGCGGCCTCGGTGAGGAGGTGCTGGTGGGCATCCAGACCCTGGACGTGGGCAAGGGCCTGCAGGCGGGCCTGGCCATCGTCATCCTCGCCGTGGTCATCGACCGCATCACCCAGGCCTATGGGCGCCAGCGCCACGAGGTGGAGCGATGAAGATCGTCGTCGAGCGGGTTTCCAAGATCTTCGGCAAGCGCGAGCAGGCGGCCCTGGCGCTGCTGCGCGAAGGGCACGACAAGGCCGAGATCCTCGCCCGCACCGGTTGCGTGGTAGGGGTGGACGATCTCTCCCTGGAGATCGCCGAGGGCGAGATCTTCGTCATCATGGGCCTGTCCGGTTCCGGCAAATCGACCCTGGTGCGCCACCTCAACCGGCTGATCGACCCCAGCAGAGGGCGCATCCTCATCGATGGCCAGGACATCCTCCAACTGCCGCTGCCGGCCCTGCGCGAACTGCGCCGCCAGCGCATCAGCATGGTATTCCAGAGTTTTGGCCTGTTGCCGCATCGGCGGGTGCTGGATAACGTCGCCTACGGCCTCAAGGTGCGCGGCGAGCCCAAGGCGGTCTGCCGTGAGCGTGCGCTGCACTGGCTGGAGGTGGTCGGCCTGAGCGGTTACGAGCGCAAGTGGCCGCACCAGCTCTCCGGGGGTATGCGCCAGCGCGTTGGCCTGGCACGGGCCCTGGCGGCGGATACCGAGATCATCCTGATGGACGAGGCCTTTTCCGCTCTCGATCCGCTGATCCGCGCCGAGATGCAGGACCAGCTGTTGGAACTGCAACAGCGCCTGCACAAGACCATCGTCTTCATCACCCATGACCTGGACGAGGCGCTGCGCCTGGGCAATCGCATCGCCATCCTGCGCGACGGCCGCCTGGTGCAGGTGGGCACGCCGGCAGACATTCTCGGCCAGCCAACCGACGACTACGTGGCGCGCTTCGTCCAGCGGCGGAGCGTTGCGACAGTTTGAAACAATTGCGGCAGGGCCCTTCACGAGCATTTCACAGGGCCGAGGCTCTGATGGTGAGACCTGTGGCCTGACCTTGAGCCAGGCCTTTTTTCTCCTACTGGAACCGCGCCGCAATGGACTATCTGCTGCAACTCGCCGCCGACCCCACCGTCTGGATCGCCCTGGCCACCCTGATCGTCATGGAGGTGGTGCTCGGCATCGACAACCTGATCTTCATCTCCATCCTCACCAACAAGCTGCCCGCCCACCAACAGCAGAAGGCCCGCCGCCTAGGCATCGGCCTGGCGTTGGTCATGCGCCTGGGTCTGCTTGGCACCGTGGCCTGGATCGTCCAGCTCACCGAGCCCATCGTCGAGCTCTTCGGCAAGGGCTTTTCCTGGAAGGACATCATTCTCATCGCCGGTGGCCTGTTCCTCTTGTGGAAGGCGACCAAGGAGATCCACCACAACGTCGATCCCGAGCCGGACAGCGCCCTGACCAAGGGCGGCGAAACGGCGACCCTGGCGTTCGGCTCGGCCATCGTGCAGATCCTGTTGCTGGACCTGGTGTTCTCGGTGGACAGCATCATCACCGCCGTGGGCATGACCGAGCACCTGCCGGTGATGGTGATCGCGGTGGTGGTGGCGGTGACCGTCATGTTGCTGGCGGCCAATCCCCTGGCCAACTTCATCAATAACAACCCCACCGTCGTGATGCTGGCGTTGGGTTTCCTGATCATGATCGGCATGACCCTGATCGCCGAAGGCTTCGGCGCTCATGTGCCCAAGGGCTATATCTACGCCGCCATGGCCTTCTCGGCGCTGATCGAGGGCCTGAACATGCTGTCGCGACGCGCCAAGCGGCGCCAGCAGGCGGCGGGCAAGTAAGGGCGGGGCGTGCCGGAAAAGGCTTTGTTACATTCCGGCACGTCTATTGCTAACAATTCCTGGTGAGTCTAGGCACTATCGGTCAAGGCCCTTGTCATAGCAGCGTCATACGCGAGGTTTACAACTGCAGTCATGAACATTCAAACCCAAGCCCAAAACGCCATGCATGCCCTCAGCGCCGCCTTCGCGCCGATGAGCTGCGTCATCGACGCCCCCAGCAAGCGTGGTTTCTCCTTCATCGTCGTCAACGAGCATGGCGTGGCCAAGCACACCCGCCGGATCTATCGCGACGAATACAGCAACCCGAGCCGCCTGCAGGCCATCATCGACAGCACCCGTCTGGCCATCGCCGGCTGAGATCCAGCCGGCTCCCGCTTCACCCCTCCCGCTTTACCGTCTGCGCCCCACCCGAGCTACGGGTGTACCGGCGGCAGATAGGCCAAGGTTCCCCCCAACAGCCACAGCAGCACCAGCACCAGAGGTGCATGGACCAGCAGCTGCACGAAGGAAAAGCCGACCAGATCGCGCGCCTTCAGCCCCAGCACGCCCAGTAGCGGCAGCATGTAGAAGGGATTGATCAGATTCGGCAGCGCCTCGGCGGCGTTGTAGATCTGCACCGCCCAGCCCAGGTGATATTGCAGGTCGTTGGCCACCTGCATCACATAGGGCGCCTCGATGATCCATTTGCCCCCGCCCGAGGGGATGAAGAACCCCAGCAGCGCCGAATAGACGCCCATCAGCAGGGCGAAGGTGTCATGTGTGGCGATCTGGGTGAAGAACGCTGCAATATGGTGCGCCAGGGTCTGGCCATCGGCGCCGTTGACCTTGGTCAGGATGGCGGCGATGGAGCCGTACAGCGGAAACTGGATCAGCACTCCGGTGGTGGCCGGCACGGCGCGGGCCACGGCGTCGAGAAAGTGCCGCGGCCGCCAGTGCAGCAAGGCGCCCAGGCTGAGGAACAACAGGTTGTAGGTGTTCAGCCCGGAGATGGCCTCGATGGCCGGCTTGCTGGCGAATTCCTGGATCAGCCACCCGGCGGCCAGCAGGACCAACAGCACGATCAGTACCGGGCTGTATTCCAGCCATTCGCCCGGACGGGCCGGTGTGGCCGCAGGCTTGGGCGCCGGAGTGAGGTCGACGCCGCAGGCGCGGGCATCGCGCGCGCTGTCCGGCCCCGGCGCGGTGACATAGGCGATCACCGCCGAGACCATCAGCAGCACCAGCAGCAGGGCGCCGGATTGCCAGAGGAACAGTGTCTGGCTGAAGGGAATCACCCCGGTGATGGCCAGGATCGACGGCGGCAGGCTGGCAGGATTGGCCTGCAACTGCGCCGCCGAGGATGACAGCCCCAGCGCCCAGACCGCGCCCAGGCCCAGGTAGGCGGCGGCCCCGGCGGCGCGATAGTCCATCTTGAGTTCTTCGCGGCGGGCCAGGGCGCGCACCAACAGGCCGCCGAATACCAGGCTCAGGCCCCAGTTGAGCAGCGAGGCGAGCATGGCCACCAGGGCCACCCAGCACACCGCGCCACGCCCGGTGCGCGGCACCCGCGCCAAGCGCTCGATCAGTCGCGCCGCCGGCCCGGAGCTGGCCACCACGTAGCCGCCGATGACCACGAAGGCCATCTGCATGGTGAAGGGAATCAGACTCCAGAAACCGTCGCCAAAGGCCTTGGCGGTCTTGGCCGCCGGCGCACCCATACCGAGGGCGGCCAGGGCCACCACGGCCACGGCGAGCACGGCGAACACCCAGGAATCGGGAAACCAGCGCTCGGCCCAGTTGGAGCAGGCCAGGGCGAACCGCGCGCTACGCGAATCGCGGGAGGGGGTGGAGGTCATGGGAGATCCTTTTGTTGTTGTTTTGGATAGAGACATCAGGCGTAGGGTGGAAAACGGCGCAACCTTTTCCACGCGTTTAGGACAGGTGGGTAAGGCTACGCCGTTACCCACCCTACGGCCTCGCGCATCGGGACGTAGGTTGGGTTGAGACGGCTCCATCGTCGAAGCCCAACAACAGCGCTTCGATGTGGCACCGTTGGGCTTCGCTGCGCTCAGCCCAACCTACGGGTGGCTAGCGCCGCTCCACCGCCAGGGCCACACCCTGGCCACCGCCGATACACAGGGTCGCCAGGCCACGCCGCCCGTCGCGTCGCCGCAACTCATGTAACAGGGTCACCAGCACCCGACACCCCGAGGCGCCGATGGGATGGCCCAGGGCGATGGCGCCGCCGTTGACGTTGACCTTCTCGTCGTCCCAACCCAGCTCCTGGCCCACGGCCAGGGCCTGGGCGGCGAAGGCTTCGTTGGCCTCGATCAGGTCCAGGTCGGCCAGTTGCCAGCCGGCCTTTTCCAGGGTCTTGCGGGTGGCCGAGACCGGGCCGATGCCCATGATCGCCGGATCTACCCCGTCGCTGGCATAGGCGGCGATATGCGCGAGCGGCGTGAGGCCCAGAGCAGCGGCCTTGGCCGCGCTCATCACCAGCACCGCGGCAGCGCCGTCGTTGAGGCTGGAGGCGTTGCCGGCGGTGACGCTGCCGTCCTTGGCGAAAGCCGGGCGCAACCGCGCCAGGCCCTCGGCGGTGGTATCGGCGCGGATGCCTTCGTCGGTGTCGAACAGCAGCGGCTCGCCCTTGCGCTGGGGGATGGCCACCGGGGTGATCTCCGCGCGGAAACGCCCGGATTCCACCGCTGCCGCGGCGCGCTGCTGGGAGCGGGCGGCAAAGGCGTCCTGGGCCTCGCGGCTGAGCTGGTATTTCTGCACCAAATTCTCCGCGGTCTGGCCCATGTGGTAATCGTTGAAGGCATCCCAGAGGCCGTCGCTGATCATGGAGTCGACCAGCTCGGCATGGCCCAGGCGCAGGCCGCTGCGCACCTTGGGCAGCACATAGGGCGCCAGGCTCATGTTCTCCATGCCACCGGCGACGACGATCTCGGCGTCGCCGCAGCGGATCGCCTGGGCGGCCAGTTGCACCGCCTTGAGGCCGGAGCCGCAGACCTTGTTCAGGGTCAGGGCCGGCACCTCATGGGGCAGGCCGGCCTTGACCGCGGCCTGGCGCGCCGGATTCTGGCCGGCGCCGGCGGTGAGCACCTGGCCGAGGATGACCTCATCGACCTGATTGGGCGCCACACCGGTCTGCTCCAGCAGGGCGCGGATGACGGTGGCGCCCAGTTCGATCGCGGGCACAGTGGCCAGGGAGCCCTGGAAGCTGCCGACCGCGGTACGGGTGGCAGCGACGATGACGACGTCTTGCATGGTTGGGGTCTCCCTTCAGGCCTGGATGGCGGCGCCGGTGGCGGCGCGCAGTTCATCGAGGCTGACGCCTTCGGCCAGTTCCACTAGCCTCAGGCCCGCGTCGGTCACCTCCAGCACGGCCAGGTCGGTGATGATCAGGTCGACCACGCCGACCCCGGTCAGCGGCAGGTCGCAGGCTGGCAGGATCTTGTGCGCACCCTTGGCGGTGTGCTCCATCAGCACCACCACGCGCTGCACGCCGGCCACCAGGTCCATGGCGCCGCCCATGCCCTTGACCATCTTGCCGGGGATCATCCAGTTGGCCAGGTCGCCTTTCTCGGACACCTGCATGGCGCCGAGGATAGCCAGGTTCACGTGGCCGCCACGGATCATGCCGAAGCTCGTCGCGCTGTCGAAATAGCTGCTGCCGGGCAGGGCGGTGACGGTCTGCTTGCCGGCGTTGATCAGGTCCGGATCGACCGTCGCGGCGGTGGGGAAGGGGCCGATGCCGAGCAGGCCATTTTCCGACTGCAGCCAGACGTCCATGCCGGCGGGGATGTAGTTGGCCACCAGGGTCGGCAGGCCGATCCCGAGGTTGACGTAGAAGCCGTCCTGCAGCTCCCGGGCGGCGCGTTGCGCCATCTGTTCGCGGGTCCAGGCCATCTTACTTCTCCTCGCTCAGGGTGCGTTTCTCGATGCGTTTCTCGGGGCTGGCATTGACGATCAGGCGCTGCACGAAGATGCCGGGCAGATGGATCTGGTCGGGGTCCAGCTCACCGGTCTCCACCAGCTCTTCCACCTCGGCCACGCAGACGCGACCGGCCATGGCGCACAGCGGATTGAAGTTGCGCGCGGTCTTGTTGAACACCAGGTTGCCGGCCTTGTCGGCGCGCTGCGCCTTGACCAGGGCCACGTCGGCGGTCAGCGCCAGTTCCAGCACATGGGGCTGGCCGTTGAAGTCACGGGTTTCCTTGCCCTCGGCCACCAGGGTGCCGTAGCCGGTGCGGGTGTAGAACGCCGGGATGCCGGCGCCCCCGGCGCGCAGCTTCTCGGCCAGGGTGCCCTGGGGGGTGAATTCCAGCTCCAGTTCGCCGGCCAGGTACTGGCGCTCGAATTCCTTGTTCTCGCCCACGTAGGAGGAAATCATCTTGCGGATCTGCCGGGTCTCTAGCAGTTGGCCAAGACCGAAGCCATCCACCCCGGCATTGTTGCTGATGGCGGTCAGCTCGCGGGCGCCGGTGTCGCGTAGCGCGGCGATCAGCGCCTCGGGGATGCCACAGAGGCCGAAGCCGCCCACGGCCAGGGTGATGCCGTCGCGCACCAGCCCGTCGAGGGCGGCCGCGGCGTTGGGATAGAGCTTGTTCATGGCGTAGATCCTCGGGTCGATTATTGAGCGGTCCAGCCGCCGTCCATGGTCCAGGCGGCGCCGCGCACCTGGGCGGCGGCGTCGCTGCAGAGGAACAGCGCCAGTTCGCCCAGTTGCGCGGTGGTGACGAATTCCTGCGACGGCTGCTTCTCGCTGAGCAGGTCGCGACGGGCCTGGTCCGGGTCGCTGCCGCGGCTGTCCAGCTGCTGCTGGATCAGCGGGGTGAGCACGAAACCCGGACAGAGGGCGTTGCAGGTGATGCCGGTGCGGGCGGTCTCCAGGGCGGTGACCTTGGTCAGGCCCACCACCCCGTGCTTGGCGGCGACGTAGGCGGCCTTGCCGGTGGAGGCCACTAGGCCGTGCACCGAGGAGATGTTGACGATGCGGCCCCAGTCGCGCTCGCGCATGCCTGGCAAGGCCAGGCGGGTGGTGTGGAATACCGCCGAGAGGTTGAGGGCGATCACCGCGTCCCAACGCTCCACCGGGAAGTCTTCCACCGGCGCCACGTGCTGGATGCCGGCGTTGTTGACCAGGATGTCGACGCCGCCGAAGTCGCGCTGCGCATAGGCGAAGAGGTCTTCGATTTCTTCCGGCTGGGACAGGTCGGCATCGTGGAAGCCGCTGCGGCCGGACAGGCTAGCCTGGGCCGGCGCGGGATCGCCGAAGCCATTGAGGATGAGGGTGGCACCGGCGGCGGCCAGGCGCTGGGCGATGCCCAGGCCGATGCCGCTGGTGGAGCCGGTGACCAGGGCGGTCTTGCCGGTGAGGTCCATGGCTGTCTCCTTAGACGAGTCCGGTCAGGTAGTAGAGGCCGATGACGAAGAACACCGCCACGGTCTTGATCAGGGTGATCTTGAATACGCCGCCATAGGCTTCGCGGTGGGTCAGGCCGGTCACCGCCAGCAGGGTGATGACCGCGCCGTTGTGCGGCAGGGTGTCCATGCCGCCGCTGGCCATGGCCGCCACCCGGTGCAGCACCTCCAGGGGGATGCCGGCCGCGTTGGCGGCGGCGATGAAGGTGTCGCTCATGGCGGCCAGGGCGATGCTCATGCCACCGGACGCCGAGCCGGTGATACCGGCCAGCAGGGTCACACTCACCGCCTCGTTGATCAGCGGATCGGGGATGGCCTTGAGGCCCTGGGCGAACAGCACGAAGCCGGGCAGGGCGGCGATCACCGCGCCGAAGCCGTATTCCGAGGCCGTGTTCATGCCGGCCAGCAGGGCGCCGGACACGGCGGTCTTGCTGCCCTCGGCCAGCCGGCCGCGGATGGCGCCGAAACCGGTGGCCAGCACCAGCAGGATGCCCGCCAGCAGTGCCCCTTCCACTGCCCAGATGCCGGTGAGTTTGGCGACTTCCTGGGTGATGGGCTTGGCCATGCCGGGCAGCGCCAGGGTACTGGTGGCGCCATACCAGTCGGGAATCCAGCGGGTCAGCAGCCCGTTGAGCACGCCTACCAGCACCAGTGGCGCCAGGGCCAGCCAGGCATTGGGCAGCGGCAGGTCGGCGGCGGTCTCGGGTTCGTTGCGCAGCGGCACGCTGGCGTAGCCTTCCTGCTCGCGCCGGGCCTTGCGCCGGGCGCGCTCAAGGTAGGTCAGGCCCACGGCGATGACGAACAGCGAACCGGCCAGGCCCAGCCAGGGTGCGGCCCAGGCGGTGGTCTGGAAGAAGCTGGTGGGGATGATGTTCTGGATCTGCGGCGTGCCGGGCAGGGCATCCATGGTGAAGGAGAAGGCGCCCAGGGCGATGGTGGCCGGGATCAGCCGCTTGGGGATGTCGCTCTGGCGGAACATCTCGGCGGCGAAGGGATAGACGGCGAAGACCACCACGAACAGCGAGACGCCGCCATAGGTGAGCAGGGCGCAGACCGCGACGATCACCGGGATGGCCCGCTCGCGACCGAGCAGGCGAATGGCCGCGGCGACGATGGCGCGGGAGAAGCCCGACAGTTCGATCAGCTTGCCGAACAGGGCACCGAGCATGAAGACCGGAAAGTACAGCTTGAGAAAGCCCACCATCTTGTCCATGAACACCCCGGTGAAGGCGGGTGCCACGGCGGACGGGTCGGTGAGCAGGACGGCGCCGAGGGCGGCGAGAGGGGCGAAGAGGATGACACTGAAACCCCGGTAGGCGGCGAACATCAGCAGCGCCAGGGCGGCGAGTGCGATCAGGACACTCATGGCTTCTCCTAGAGCTTCGCCTGCGGCGAAGCGGTTCTTGTTGTTATAGGGGCGATACAGGGATCGCCTCAAACCAGGAGCCAGAACCGTGCCAGATTCTCAAGTCATTGTTTTATATGGGCTTTTATTTTAGCGATAGCTAATTGCCGGCAAATTTTCTCAAAAGCGGGACACCGTAGGTTGGGTTGAGCGAAGCGAAGCCCAACAGCGCTCCCATGCCGGCAATGTTGGGCTTCGACGATGGAGCCGTCTCAACGCAACCTACGGCTCGACACTGTAGGAGCGGCCCATGGCCGCGATTGACGATCTATCGCGGCCGTAGGCCTCTCGTACGGGCATGTCTCTACATAGAGACTTGTCTCATGTATGAGAAGTCAGCCCCAGCGCCACCAACTTCTTGTACAGCGTAGACCGCCCCAGACCCAGGCGCCGCGCGGCTTCGTCCACCCTGCCACCGCAGGCGGCCAGGGTCGCCTGGAACAATTCCCGGTCGAAGCGTTGGCGGGCCTCGGCATAGGTTTCGCCGGTAGCGCTCGCCACGGGCTGCCTGGCTGGCGGTTCGGCAGAAACGCCCAGGGCCTCCGCCAGCGCCGTGGCATCCAACTGGCTGTCGTCACCCAGCAGCACGGCGCGTTCCAGCACGTTGCGCAATTCGCGCACGTTGCCCGGCCAGGCTTGGTGTTGCAGCAGGGCCAGGCCGTCGGCGGTGAGTTCAGGTGTTGGCTGCCCAGCCACGGCGGGTAGGCCATCGAGGATGGCTTCGGCCAGTACTCCCAGGTCGTCCAGGCGCTCACGCAAGGGCGGGATGCGGATCGGCAGCACGTTGAGCCGGTAGTAGAGGTCGGCGCGGAAGCGCCCCTCGGCGACCGCGACTTCCAGGTCGCGGGAGGTGGCGGCGATCATCCGCACGTCGCAGGCCAGTACCTCGTTGGAGCCCAGTGGCTCGTACTCCTTCTCCTGCAGTACACGCAACAGCTTGGCCTGCAGCGCCAGGGGCATGTCGCCGATCTCGTCGAGAAACAGCGTGCCGCCCTGGGCGATCTGCAGCTTGCCCGGGCGCGCCCGGCGCTCGGCGCCGGTGAAGGCGCCCGGTGCGGTGCCGAAGAATTCCGCCTCCAGCAGACTCTCGGGAATGGCGGCGGCGTTGATGCTGACGAAGGGCCGCCCGGCCCGTGGCGAGGCGCCGTGGATGGCATGGGCCAGCAACTCCTTGCCGGTGCCGGTCTCGCCCAACAGCAGTACCGCGGCCGCGCTGGCGGCGGCGCGGCGAGCACGCCGCTTGACCTCCAGGCTGGCCGGACCGCTGCCGACGAAATGGCCGAAGCCGTATTTGGCGGTGCGCGCATGCTGCAACGAGCGCCGGGTGGTGGCCAGTTCCTCCTGGATGCGCAGGTAGCGGGTCACCAGGGGCGCCAACTGCTGCAACTGATCGAACAGGGCAAAGCCGATGGCGCCGATCAATTCGCCCTCGTCGGTATGGATTGGCAGGCGCATCACCACCAGGGGGCCGCTGCGGGTCTCCAGCATGTCCAGCAGGATCGGCTGGCCATTGCGCGCCACCTCGCGCAGCAGGCTGTGGGGGATGATCTGTTCCACCGGCTGGCCGATGGCCGCGGCGGCATCCGGCAGGCCGAAGTGCTGGGCGTATCTCTGGTTGATCCAGACGATGCGCGCCTCGCGGTCGACGATCACCGTGCCGTTGCTGGTCTGCTCGATGATCTCGAACAGCGAGCGGATCGCCCGCTGGCGGATGCCGGCATAGTCTTCCAGGCCCGGCAGTCCGGGTGGCGTGGCGCTCATGGCTTCAGCGCATGGCGCAGCTGGTGCAGGCGCCGCTGGACGATACGCTCGCGGCGCGCCGCATCCCAGTCGTAGAAGCCATGGCCGCTGCGCAGTCCGGTACGGCCGGCGGCCACCTGGTCCTCCAGCAGTTGTAGCGGGGTTTCATCCCGCGCCAGGGTCGGCCAAAGATGGCTGGCGATGTCGCGAAAGGTATCCAGCCCGCCCATGTCCGCCGCTTCCAGCGGACCGACCATGGCATAGCGCCGGCCCAGGGAGGCGCGCATCACCCGGTCCACCGTCTCGGCATCGGCCGCGCCGCTCTGCACGATGTGCAGGGCCTCGCGCAGCAGGGCGAATTGCAGGCGATTGCCGACGAAGCCGGGAATGGCCCGCTGCAACACCACGGCTTCCAGTTCGGCGGCTTCCAGCAGTAGGCGCACGGACTCCAGATGGGCGGGCAGGGTGGCGCTGCCGGGGACCAGCTCCACCAGGGGAATGAAATGCGGCGGATTCCAGAAGTGCGCGATCAGCAGGCGCTCGGGATGGCGCAGGTGGGCGGCCAGTTCGTCCGGTGGCAGGCCACTGGTGTTGCTGGCGATCAGGGCGTCGGGTCGCAGCAGGTCTTCAAGCTGGGCATAGAGGCGGTGCTTGAGTTCCAGGCGTTCGGGCACGGCTTCGAACAGCAGATCGCAGTCGGCGAGGTCGCTAAGCTCAGTGGTGGTAGTCAGACGGTCGATGACGGCCTCGGTGTCCACCGCGATCCCGGCCTCGACCAGTTCGGCGAGCAGGGTACGGGCCGTGGCCGGCACCTCGGCGAGGCGGGCGGGGTCGACGTCCTGCAAGCGCACGGCGTGGCCGTGGCGCGCGAGATGGACGGCGATGCCGATGCCCATGAGACCGGAACCCAGGACGGCGAGGCGTGGCATGGTCATGATCTTTTCCTTGTGAGACAGCCGCGGCAACCGTCTCACACTTGACCGCCCCCGGCCAAGGCACGGGGCGCGGCGGTGCACCAGGGGCGTGCCCCGGCGGTCGGGTCACCATCGGGCGGAAGGCTCTGCAAAGCCCTTCGGCGCTCCCTGGCACGGGCACTGCTACAGCACAGCCACGCCCATCCCGAGGAGTCCGTCATGAGCAACGCCGCCGGCAACGACTATCCCCTGAGCGAAGTCCCGCCCCATGCCCGCAAGGGCCTGGCCTCCCTGGCCATGGTGCTGCTGGGGTTCACCTTCTTCACCGCCACCATGTTCGCCGGCGGCAAGCTGGGCGTGGCCTTCGGCTTCGCCGACCTGCTGCTGGTCATCGCCATCGGCAACCTGCTGCTGGGTCTCTATGCCGCTGCCCTCGGCCATATCGCCTGTCGCAGTGGCCTCAATTCGGTGCTCATGGGGCGTTTCGCCTTCGGCGAGCGTGGCAGCAAGCTGTGCGACCTCATCCTCGGCTTCACCCAGGTCGGCTGGTACGCCTGGGGCACCGCCACCGCCGCGGTGGTGCTGGGCAAGTACTTCGGCCTGGAGCAGGGCGCGGTGTTGGCACTGATGGCCGTGTTCGGCCTGGGCTTCTGCGCCACGGCCTATATCGGCTACCGCGGCCTGGAGATCCTCTCCTGGATCGCCGTACCGGCCATGGCGCTGCTGCTGATCCTGTCCATGAGCGTGACCACCGCCAAGGCCGGTGGCCTGGCCGGCTTGCTGGCGATCCAGCCTAGCGCCAGCCTGGACCTGTCCACCGCCATCACCCTGGTGTTCGGCACCTTCGTCAGCGGTGCTACCCAGGCCACCAACTGGACGCGCTTCGCCCGCTCGACGCGGGTGGCGGTGCTCGCCAGCCTGATCGGCTTCTTCATCGGCAATGGCCTGATGGTGCTGATCGGCGCCTATGGCGCCATCGTCTACCAGCAACCTGACGTGGTGGAGGTACTGATGCTGCAGGGCTTCGCCACCGCCGCCCTGGCCATGCTGCTGCTCAATATCTGGAGCACCCAGGACAACACCATCTACAACTTCGCCGTGGCCGGCTGCAACCTGGTGCGGACCGACCGGCGCAAGACGGTGACCCTGGCCGGCGCCCTGATCGGCACCGCCCTGGCGCTGCTGGGCATGTACGATCTGCTGGTGCCCTATCTGGTGCTGCTCGGCACCGTGATCCCGCCCATCGGTGGGGTGATCGTCGCCGACTACTGGCTGCGCCATCGCGGCCGCTATCCGCTACTCGCCGAGGCCCGGCTGCCGCGCTACAACTGGCCGGGGCTGGCCGCCTACGGCCTGGGTACCGTCGCCGCCTTCGGCTCACCCTGGGTGGCACCCCTGGTGGGCATCGGGGTGGCGGCGCTCGGCTATGGCGTGTTCAATGGGCTGACTCGGGGGCGCACTACCGCCCCTGCCTCGCTCTAGGGAGAACGACCATGCGCATCCTCAACGCCCGCCTGCGTGACCGCGAAGGCTTGTACGACATCCGCCTGGAGGGAGGGCGCATCGCCGCCATCGCCGAGCAACTGATGCCGCCCGCGGTGGGTCCCGACGACATCGACGCCGCTGGCAACCTGGTGGTGCCGCCCTTCGTCGAGCCGCACATCCACCTCGACGCCACCCTCACCGCCGGCGAGCCGCGCTGGAACATGAGCGGCACCCTGTTCGAAGGCATCGAATGCTGGGGCGAACGCAAGGCCACCATCACCCAGGAAGACACCAAGACCCGCGCCACGCGCACCATCCGCGCCCTGGCCGCCCATGGCATCCAGCACGTGCGTACCCATGTGGACGTTACCGATCCGTCCCTCGCCGCGCTCAAGGCCATGCTGGAGGTGCGCGAGGAGACCGGCCACCTGATCGACCTGCAGATCGTCGCCTTTCCCCAGGAGGGCATCGAGTCCTTCAAGAACGGGCGCGAGCTGATGGAGGAATCCATCCGGTTGGGCGCCGACGTGGTCGGCGGCATCCCGCACTTCGAGTACACCCGCGACCAGGGCGTGAGTTCGGTGAAATTCCTCATGGACCTGGCCGAGCGCACCGGCTGCCTGGTGGACGTCCATTGCGACGAGACCGACGATCCCCATTCGCGCTTCCTGGAGGTACTCGCCGAAGAGGCGCGCAGCCGCGGCATGGGCTCGCGGGTCACCGCCAGCCACACTACGGCCATGGGCTCCTACGACAACGCCTACTGCGCCAAGCTGTTCCGCCTGCTGACCCACGCCGGCATCAACTTCATCTCCTGCCCGACCGAGAGCATCCACCTGCAGGGCCGCTTCGACACCTTTCCCAAGCGCCGCGGCGTGACCCGGGTCAACGAGTTGCTGGAAGCCGGCCTCAACGTCTGCTTCGCCCAGGATTCCATCGTCGATCCCTGGTATCCGCTGGGCAACGGCAACATCCTGCGGGTGCTGGAAGCGGGCCTGCACATCTGCCACATGCTCGGCTATCGCAACCTGCAATCGGCCCTGGACCTGGTCACCGTCAACAGCGCCAAGGCGCTGTCTTTGGGCGACCGCTATGGCCTGGAGGAGGGCCGCCTGGCCAACCTGCTGGTGCTCTCCGCCGACAGCGACTACGAGATGGTCCGCAGCCAGGGCCTGCCGCTGTATTCCATCCGCCACGGCAAGGTGTTGATGCAGCGCCGACCGGCGCAGGTGGAGTTGGCGGATTTGTAAGAAGTTGGGTGCAACCGCCCCGCTGCATGGGACGCACCCTGATTCCGGCGATCTTGCCGGAGCGGGGGGGGGCTGGAGGCCTGCTCGTTCAACCCCCTCTCCCCCTGGGAGAGGGCCGGGGTGAGGGCGCGCCTCGCCACGAAGCCCAGCGGAAAAGGCTGCGCCGTTTTCCACGCTACGGCTGACGAGGTCGCGGCACCGTAGGAGCGGTCGCTACGGCGCACCGGCATGGCCGGCGTCAAGGCACGATCCGTTGGGCTTCGCTGCGCTTAACCCAGCCTATAACTGAACACGCTAGCGCCCGAGAGCCTTCAGGTGTTCAACCTATCCAGCTCCCGGCGTGGACAGCTCGAACATAACTTCCAAAAATAGGGCGATCAGGCCGACTATCATCACGGCGAGCGTCATCCCCAGCATCTTTATCTTGTCCTTCCGGGACTTGTCCACGAGTGCCCCCTTGCGTACCAGAGGTTATGTTCAAGAATTTCTTATTTAAATGAAGCGCTCTTCATCTCTATATCGGCCAGAGGAGGCTGCCGGAGCTGGCGGTCGTCTCTAACCGCTGCTGATCAGGGAGCCCCAGCACTGGAGCTCCCACCGCTCCGCTTCACGACAATGGCCCACTTCAGGGGGCGGTCTGCTCGATCGGGCAGGTCAGATAAATGGCCCTATACCTTGAAGCGGCTGGTCATTTCTTGCAGGCGAACGCCAATGCGCGCCAGCTCCATGCTCGACGAGGCGGTTTCTTCACTGGCGGAGGCGGTCTGGTCGGAAATGTCGCGGACGTTGGTCACGCCGCGGCTGATCTCTTCGCCCACCGCGCTCTGCTGCTCCGCGGCGCAGGCGATCTGCTCGTTCATGGACTCGATGTTGCGTACCGACTGGGTGATGCGTTTGAGCATCTCGCCAGCCTCCCGCGACAGTTCCACGCTGCTGTCGGTCAGCAGCACGTTCTGTTCGAGAACCGCCGCCATCCGGTCGGTACTCTGGCCCAAGCCGGTGATGAGCTGCGCGATCTCGTCGGTCGAAGAACGGGTGCGCTGGGCCAGCCCGCGGACCTCGTCGGCCACCACGGCGAAACCGCGACCCGCCTCGCCCGCCCGAGCCGCCTCGATGGCCGCATTCAGCGCCAGCAGATTGGTCTGCTCGGCCACCGCCTTGATCACATCCAGTACCCCGCCGATGCTGTCGGCATGGCTACGCAGCGTGGTCATGGCGGTCTTGGTCGCATCCATTTCGCTGGCCAGCAGCTCGATCTGCGCGACCGCCTTGCTGACCGCCTCGTCGCCCTGCACGGCTTGCTGGCTGGCTTCCAGAGCGGATTTGGCGGCTTCGCCGGCATTGCGCGCGACTTCGTGGGTGGTGGCGGTCATTTCCTGCATGGCGGTGGCGATCTGATCGGTCTCGACCTTCTGCGACTGCACGCCGGCGCTGGTCTGCTCGGTCACGGCCGACAACTCCTCAGCCGCGCTGGCGACCTGCACCACGCCGTCCTTCATCTCGCCGATCAACCCACGCAAATTGATGGTCATCCGTTGCATGCTGGCCTGGAGCGCCCCCAGCTCGTCTTTGCGCGTGACCGGCTGCTGGTGCGTGAAGTCGCCGGTGGCGACGGTCTCGGCCAGGGCAACGGTTTCCTGCAGCGGTTTCACGATGGAGCGGGTGATCAGCCAGGCGCTCAGCAGCCCCAGGACGATGGCCACGCCGAGCCAAAGCAGGAGCATCTGCCGTGCCCCGGCAACATCGGCGACCTGGAGATCGTTTTGAATCGCGGTCATTTTGTCGGCCGTGGTGAGAATGGCCGTGATGGACGTCGAGATAGCGCCCTGCGCCTTATCCACTTCCGCCTGCTCGGCGATCAGGTGCTGCAGCTCTTGCTGATAGTTATTGATCTCGCCAGCGAGCTTCTGAACGGCATTACTCGGCAGGTCCGTCGACTCGAGCCCCTTGATTTGCGCCAGCACCGCGGCGATAGCGCTACGGGCGGCCTCTTCGGTTTCCTGGCTCGGCAGGGAGGCATAGGCGCGGAAGTTGATTCGCATCCGTTGCACGTTGAGGAACAGATCGGCGACCAGTTGGCGATCTTCGTAGCGACCGCTTTCCGCGCTGGCCGCCTTGGACAGGGCCTGGAGTTGCTCGTTGGCCACCTCGGCGGCAGCGGACGCGACCTTGCGCGTCGCTTCGCGCGCGCGGGTGGCGGCCACGGCTTGCTCGTAGAACTCACGGTACCTTTTGAGGGTGGCTTCCGTATCCGCGAGCAGGGCCAGGTTAACGGGTGACTTGAAGTTGGGCTGAATCGCCAGCAGCTGCTTCTCCGTCTTATCCAGTGCCGCGAGCCACTTGCCCGCCTGGCTGTCATCGGCCTTGACGAAGTACAGCAGCCGCTCGATGCGCATGTCCCGCGCCAGGGTGCTGAAGCCGGAGATGTCACTTGCCCGCTCGCTACGATTACGGAGGGTGTCGGTGGCCTGCCAGCCGGTATAGGCCACCAGCAGGATCATGCCGAGGAGTAGGGAAAAGCCGAGCGTGAGCTTGGCCCGAACGCTGATGTTGCTAAGGAGATTCCAGCCGTTGTGTTGCATGGGGACTACCTGGATAGAAGATTTCGAGGGCGAGCGGCAGCTGCCTGCAGCGCAAGCAGTTGTCATTATCGCAATACGTTTTTATTCGTGATTCCGCGCCCATGACCTCTCGGAAGAGGATGGCAGTGCTCTATCAGCGGCTTCTGGAAGGCGTGGTTGAAGGGCCTACATCAAACGGGTCGATAGCGCTGTGCCCACGAAAGATACGGCGGAGCGGTCAGGATTAATCTGACAATAGAAATGTGAAAATTTAGTCAACTTTGACAGGCGAGGGATGTTCGGCACCGATGTGATGACAGATGGCCATCCCTCCTGCAGGCCGCGAGATGGGGCAAGGGGCAAGTCGTTGGGTTGCCCTGCGCACCTCTGGGTCCTACGGGCCAGCTCGCGGCCATGGCGCTCCGGTCCGCCGATACAGCCACTCCCACCAAGCCGTGACGACCCCGTAGGAGCGGCCCACGGCCGCGATAAGCCCAACACTACACAGGTCGCGTCCCACCCGTTGGGCTTCGCTTGCGCTCAACCCAACCTACCATGTGCCCTGAGTGGCCGCGATCAGCGTAGGTTGGGTTGAGACGGCTCCATCGTCGAAGCCCAACAGTCGCCATGCTGGGTCCAGCCCCGTTGGGCTTCGCTTGCGCTCAACCCAACCTACCGTGTGCCCTGAGTGGCCGCGATCAGCGTAGGTTGGGTTGAGACGGCTCCATCGTCGAAGCCCAACAGTGGCCATGCCGGGTCCAGCCGCGTTGGGCTTCGCTTGCGCTCAACCCAACCTACCGTGTGCTCTGAGTGGCCGCGATCAGCGTAGGTTGGGTTGAGACGGCTCCATCGTCGAAGCCCAACAGTGGCCATGCCGGGTCCAGCCGCGTTGGGCTTCGCTAACGCTCAACCCAACCTACCATGTGCCCTGGGTGGCGGCGATCAACGTAGGTTGGGTTGAGACGGCTCCATCGTCGAAGCCCAACAGTGGCCATGCTGGGTCCAGCCGCGTTGGGCTTCGCTAACGCTCAACCCAGCCTACCAGGGCCTAACGGCCGCTTTCCGCGAAATCCCTCAACGCCGCGCCATCCAGGCGATAGCGCACCCATTCATCCTGCGCCTTCGCGCCCAGGCTTTCATAAAAGTCGATGGCCGGGGTGTTCCAGTCCAGCACGCTCCATTCCAGGCGGCCGCAGTCATTGGCCACTGCCTCGCGCGCCAGTTCGCGCAGCAGGCCCTTGCCCAGGCCGGTGCCGCGGGCGCTGGGGCTCACATAGAGGTCTTCCAGGTAGATGCCGTTGCGGCCCAGCCAGGTGGAATAGCTGTAGAAATACACGGCGTAGCCCACCACCTGGCCGTCGTGCTCGGCGACCAGGGCGCGGGTCGGCGTAGCGGCGGCGAACAGCGTCGCCTCGATCTGCGCCGGACTGGCCAGCACTTCATGAACGGCCTTCTCGTAGTCGGCCAGTTCGACGATGAGGGCATGGATACGGGCCGCGTCTGCGCGACGGGCGGGGCGAATCTGGGAAGTCATAGGTTCCTTGCTGAGTCGATGGCGCGCGGGCGACCTAGGTTCTGCACGAAAAATGCCTGCGCTCGGTGATGCTTCGTTGAAAAAGGTCTGGATCGCCAGCCCGGCCTAGGCGGCCCCGTCGCAATGCTCATTTACCGCTCGTAAACTCGTTCGCGAGCCCGGTCCGCTTCCTCAGCCTTTTTCGCGGGGCCGCCTAGGCCTCGCCTGACCTTCGCTCGGCGATTTTTCGTACAGAACCTCAGGAGGGCGCCGTCACCCGCCGGGCTGACCCGGACAGCATGGCGGCCACCTGCGCGGCCAGCTGGTCCAGGGTGAATGGCTTGGTCATGAGCTCCATGTTACCACCCAGGAAAGCCGTCCTACTCAGGGCGCCCTCGGCGTAGCCGGTCAGGAACAGCACCGGCAAGCGTGGCCTGAGCTGCTGGATCACCTCCGCCAACTGGCGGCCATTCAGGCCCGGCAGGCCGACATCGGTCACCAGCAAGTCCAGCTGGGGTAGCTGCTCCACCAGGCGCAGTGCGGCCTTGCCTTCGGCCGCACTCCAGACCTGATAGCCCAGGGCTTCCAGCGCCTCCTGGTTGACCAGGCGCACGGCATCGTCGTCTTCGACCAACAGAATGGTCTCCCCGGCGCCCTGGGTGAATTCGCTAGGCGCGGCTCGTGGCGCCTCGCGGCGCTGCTCCGCCGTCGGCAGGTAGACGCGGATCCGCGTCCCCGTCGCATCGCTGGCGATGGTCAGGCGGCCGTTGCTCTGCCGGGCGAAGCCATAGACCATCGACAGGCCCAGGCCGGTCCCCTGGCCCTGGGGCTTGGTGGTGAAGAAGGGTTCGAGCACCTTGTCCAGCAAGCGCTCCGGGATGCCCGTCCCGGTATCCCGGACCTCGATGCAGACATAGTCGCCCGGCGCCAGGGCATCGTCCTCGGGACCCTGTTCGGTGCAGGTCACCAGGGCGGTCGCGAGGGTGATGATCCCGCCGTCCGGCATGGCATCACGGGCATTGATCACCAGGTTGAGGAGGGCGTTCTCCAGCTGATTGGCATCGGCCAGGATCCAGGGCAGGTCGGCGCCCAATTCCAGCGTCACCGAAATCTGTTCGCTCACGGTGCGTTGCAGCAGCTCCTGCAGCGCCAGGATCAGTTCGTTGGCGGACATCGGCCGCGATTCCAGCGACTGCCGACGCGAGAAGGCCAGCAAGCGCTGGGTGAGGGCCGCCGCCCGGTGCGCCGAGTGCTGGGCTGCCTCCATGTAGCGCTCCAGCCCTGCCAACTGGCCCTTGCCCTTGATCCTCATCAGATCCAGGGCACCCAGCACACCGGTCAGCATGTTGTTGAAGTCGTGGGCGATACCCCCGGTGAGCTGACCGACCGCTTCCATCTTCAGCGACTGGCGCAACTGCTCTTCGGCGCGGCTGCGCTCGGCGGTTTCCCGTTGCAGCTCGCTGAGCGTGAGCGCCAGGGTCCGGGTGCGCTCCTGTACCTGGACCTCCAGCTCTTCGTTGAAGCGCCGCAAGGCCAGTTCCGCGCGCTTCTCGTCGCTGATGTCGGCGATCACCGTGGTCGCCCCGATGATCCGCTGGGCGTCGTCATGCAAGGGCACCGCGCTCACGCGCAGCCAGGATTCCGCCCCGTCGGCCGTGGTGTGATAGAAGTCCTGGCCCCGGACGCGCTCCCCGCGCAAGGCCCGCGCGCCCGGAAATTGATCGGGCGGCAGCAGTTGCCCGGTACTGTCGAGCGCTGCCCAGCGCGCCGCTTCCTGGGGTTGCCGGGAGGGGATACGCTGACCGGGTACATGCTGCTCGTAGAAGGGATTGCTGACCAGCGTGCGGCCCTCTCGGTCCATGAAGCATACCCCGACCGGCAGATTCTCCAGCAGCGTCTGCATGCGCTCGCGCTCCTGGGCGAGTTCGCTGAGGCGATCGCGCATCTCGAACTGGCGCAGGCGCGAGCGCCAGGCGGCGGCGACGCTGCTGAGCAGGGAAGCGCCGCTCAAGGGGCGTTCCAGAATCACCACGTTGGTCGCCGCCGCGGGCAACTGCTGGCGCAGCAGATCATTGCCCCGGCCCGAGCGTTTGGCGTCGGAGGCCAGCAGCACCAGCGGGATGTCCGACCAGGTCGGCTGCCGCTCCAGCGCACCCGTCAGGGCGCCCATGTTCTGCCGCAGGGCTTCCTCGGTGAACACGATGATCCCGGTCTCGTCGCCCAGGGCGGCCGCCACCTCGTCGAGGCTGCTCAGGTAACGGGTGTGGTAACCCTGGGTGAATAGCCGCTGCAGGCTGGCTGCGTCACCTCGCAGCGGTGCGCAGATGATGAGCTCGCAGGACGGCGCCGCTGTCTCGGTCAATCGCGCTGTTCCATCAGGGGTTGCGTGGCACCGAAGTATTCCGGCGTACCGGTCAGGACACCGCGGAAGTCCGTCAGGGGTTGGCCCACCCGGATACCCCGGGTATCGATGCGCAATTCCCGGATCGCATCCTCGTGACCGCCACCGCGGTGCTTGAGGATGGAAATCGCCTTGCGCAGGCGCCCATGGGCTTCGAAGAAGCGGATCAGCACCACGGTGTCGGCGATGTAGGAGATATCGAGACTGGAGGTCATCGAACCGACCAGGCCGTGCTGGGGATTGATGAGAAAGGTCACTACCCCGGATTGGCTGAGGTAGGAGAGCAGTTCGTGCATCTGCAGGATCAGCTGCTGTTCCTGCGGCATGGCGGCGAGGTAGCCGTTGAGACTGTCCAGCACCAGCATGCGGCAGTCGTGTTCCTCGACGTCCCGCCGTACGCGCCAGGCGAATTCACCGGGAGAGAGCTCGGCGGGCGCTATCTGGTGGACCACCAGCAGGCCTTCCTCGATATAGCGAGGCAGTGGCATCCCCATGCTTTCCGCCCGCTTCAACAGGGTGCCGATGCGCTCGTCGAATTCATAGACGGCGCAACGCTCGCCCCGGGCGCAGGCGGCCATCACGTACTGCAGGGCCAGGGTGGTCTTGCCGGTACCGGCCGGGCCGCTGATCAGGGTGCTGGTGCCGCGCAGCGGTCCGCCATGCAGCAGGGCGTCCAGGTCGGGAATTTCGCTGGGTACGGGTTCGTCGGCGAAGTCCTGGTGGCGTCCCGCCGCGATCATGCGCGGATAGACCTCCAAGCCCCCGCGGCGGATGGTGAAGTCGTGATAGCCGGCGATGAAGTCCACACCGCGCAGTTTCTGCACCTGCAGGCGCCGGCGGGCGGCGCCGAAGTCCAGGGTCAGGCGCTCCAGGGTCAGGACCCCATGGCAGAGGCTATGCAAGTGATTGTCCCGCTCGCCGCTGCTGGTGGTCAGGTCATCCACCAGCAAGACGGTAAGGCCACGCCCGGTGAAGAAGTGCTTGAGAGCCAGCACCTGGCGCCGATAGCGCAGTGGGTCCTGCGCCAGCAGGCGCATCTCGGACAGGCTATCGAATACCAGGCGGCTGGGCTTGATTTCGTCCACCCGGGCCTGGATCAACTCGATGGTATCGCCCAGTTCCGACTCCCAGGGATGCAGGATGGTCTGCTCCTGCGCGCCGCCGAGTACCGCGTCGGCGGCGGACAATTCGAACAGGTGCACGCCCTCCAGGCTGCAGCCGTGGGATTCGGCCACGCTCTGCAGTTCTTCGCTGGTTTCCGAGAGGGTGATGTAGAGTACCGACTCCCCCTGGCGCACCCCTTCGAAGAGAAACTGCAGGCCCAGGGTCGTCTTGCCCGAGCCCGGGGTGCCTTCCAACAGGTAAAGGCGATCTTTCGGCAGGCCGCCACGCAACACCCCGTCCAGACCGGGATTGCCGGTCGCGATAATTGACTGGCTGGGGGACTTCATGGATGAGCGGACCTCGCGGCAGCGGAAACGAAGGGGCAGGACACACCTGGGGCGAGAACGTGGGTCCCGACTCGCAACAGGCGACGGCGACAGGACCCGCGGCGTGCTAATTGTCAGTCTAATACGACAAGTCGCGCCAGGCCACTTTCCCACCGGCGCTGACTGTGCCGATATCCTCCGTCATCCGCGACAGCCACCGCTCGGTTCAGGTAACGCCGTTCGGGCCGTCCAACACTCGCCGTACCTTGCGCGCCAGATCGTTGGGAATGTAGGGCTTGGAGATCACCTCGAATTCCGAGCCGCCAATATCGGTACGCTCCAGGGAATTTTCCGCGTAGCCGGTGGTGAGCAGCACCTTGGTGTCCGGGTACAGTCGCTTGACCTCGCGGGCCAGCATCACGCCATTCATGCCTCCCGGCATGATCAGGTCGGTGAACACCAGGTCGAACGGCTGCTCGCTCTCGCGCAGGATGCGCAAGGCTTCGCTGGCATTGCTGGCGATCTGCGCGGTGTAGCCATAGTCTTCCAGCACCAGCTTGGCCAGGTCGGCGACATCCGGCCGATCTTCCACCACCAGGATGCGTTCGGTGCCGCTGCGGCGGTCGGAGCGCTGTTCCTGTTGCTGATAGGTGATGTGGCTATCGTCCACCGGGAAATACAGGCGCAGGGTGGTGCCGACGTCTTCTTCCGAATAGATGCGCACCGTACCGCCGGATTGCTTGGCGAAGCCATAGACCATCGACAGCCCCAGGCCCGAACCCTTGCCTTCCTCCTTGGTGGTGAAGAAGGGGTCCATCACCCGATCCCGGATGCTGGCCGGCATGCCATGCCCATTGTCGGTGACGGCCAGGCTGACGTAGCGACCGGGCATCAGGCCGTCATAGGACATATTGGCCAGCTCGCGGACCTCGACGTTGCGCGTCTCGATCCCCACGCTGGGTTTGGGACGATCCGCCAGGGCATCGCGGGCGTTGATCAGGATGTTGAGTAGCGCGACCTCGGCCTGGGTCGGGTCGATCCGGCAGTTCCACAGGTGGGGGTCCAGCTGGGTGCGGATTTCCACGTCGCCCAGGGTGCGTTCGGCCAGCTCGTGGGAGGTACGGATCAGGTTGTTCAGATTAAGCACCCGACCCTCCAGCTTCTGCTTGCGCGAGAAGGCGAGCAACTGCTGGGTGAGGGTGCTGGCCCGTTCGGCGGCCGACTTGGCATGGGTGGCGCTGCGCAGGATGCGCTCCTGATCGAAGCTGGGCTTCTCGGCGGTACGCTGGATGATGTCGATGTAGCCCATCATCACCTGCAGCAGATTGTTGAAGTCGTGGGCGATACCACCGGTGAGCTGCCCCAGGGCCTCCATCTTCTGCGCCTGGCGCAAGGCATCCTCGGCATCGCGGCGCCGGCTGACGTCGAGTTGGGAGGCGAAGAAGTAGATCAGCTCGCCCGCATCGTTGTACACCGGCGAGATGAACAGCGCGTTCCAGAAGGTCGAGCCATCCTTGCGGTAGTTGATGATCTCCACCGACAACTCGCGCTTCTGCTCCACCGCCTCGCGAATCTGGCTGACCACCGCGCGATCGGTCTCAGGACCCTGCAGAAAGCGGCAGTTCTGCCCGATCAGTTCGTCCACTTGGTAGCCGGTCATCTCGATGAAGGCGTTGTTGGCGAAGATGATCGGATTGTCCGGCTGCGACGGGTCGGTCACCAGCATCGGCATCCGCGTGGTTTCCACGGCGGCGAAGAAAATGTTCTTGCCCTGGTGCGAAATATCGCCTGTCGCTGAATTGTCGACCCGCGCCTTGCGGGACTTGGGCATCTGGCTCACGTATGCGGGATCCTTGCGCGGCAAATGGGCGTCTTGGCCGTGAGACAACCCGGCGGCCAAAAAACTTCATCGACGTCGCGCTCGAGCGCCTCTAGGTCGCCCTTGTCGGGCTGAAAGCCAGGCGGCGCGAGGCTTTGCCGGCCAGTTGCCAGCGTACCGCTCACTCGTCCCAGGCGACCGTTAGGGAAGTCCACGGAGAATCTTGCACTCATCCGATGTCAGAGCTGCCATGAAGCCGAGAAGCCCTGACGTACAAAGACAAATCCTTGTTCTGGAAGACGATCCGGGGCAGCGTGAGCTGCTGACCGAAGTCCTCACCGAACAGGGGCTGGACGTCGTCGCCGTCGCCTCCAGCGACGAGGCCCTGGCTCATATGGACACCCACAGCGGCGATACCAAGCTGGTCATCGCTGATGTGAACGTACCGGGCATCCTGGATGGCCTGGCCTTTGCGCAACTGGCCGCCGCCAGCTGGCCGACGGTGCCCTTCATCATCATCTCCGGCTACATCGACCAGGACCTTGCCGTCCTGCCGCGCCGCGCTGCCTTCCTGCCCAAGCCCTGGGGTGTGGCCGATCTGCGCCAACTGGTCGAGAGCCTGCTGCCGCGTCGCTAACCTCCTACCGCCAACAGACGTCTTTTCCCCGCGATTACCTCCTCGCAAAACGGCGCGATCGCCCCGTTCCGGTGCCTTTGGTGCGCTACACCGGGGCAACAATGGCCAGATGATATGACGTTCGTCGGCAAGTCGTTCGAGCCTGGAACCAAATGTCCTGAACACTATCAATTTGCCATCTATTCCCGACTGGCAAGGAGCGCTTCATGGACGCAGTCATCACCCAGATTAGTCAGATTACCGATTGGGAATTTCTCATTGCGCTGGAGCGCAGCCTGGAAAGCCGTGGGCGCCTGGACCTGGCGGCACGCGAAGCCCTGGAACGCCAAGGGCATCTGCTCTCCCGGCGTTACCTGCAACAGAAGTGTAAGCTCGGCAACGGTCCCTTCAGTCCGGTCGAAGATGAAATCCTCGACGTTCTGACCACCGCCACCGCAGCCCTCCGCCGCAGTCGCCGGTTGCCGCACAACATCGTCAAGAGCGTGCGCCTGAGTGGCCTGATCGAGGCGGTCGAGCGCAATGTCTGCCATGCCGGCGCCTTGCTCTGCCGCACCGACTTCGAAGCCGATGGCATCCCACGTGGCACCCTGGAGCGCCTCGTCGACCGCCATCCCCAGGCGTTCGAACCCGAAGCGCGCCGGGCCGCTGCCCGTTACATCGCCGAGAACGAGCTCGCCTTCCGCGCCGCGGGTTGAAGCGACCGCCAGGCCGCCTCCGGGCGGCCTGATGGCTAGGCTCAAGGCCAATCCTGCTGTTATCCCGTGCTACCGTTGCGGCGCCACCGCCGCAACGAGCCCCGCCATGTCCATCGCCGACAATCTCCTCGCCTTCACCCTCGCGGCCGCGCTGCTCACCCTCACGCCGGGCCTGGATACCGCGCTGGTACTGCGCACCGCCGCCGTCGAAGGCCGCGCCCAGGCCTGGCGCGCGGCCCTGGGCATCAACCTAGGCTGCCTGCTCTGGGGCGCCGCCGTGGCTTTCGGCCTGGGCGCGCTGTTGGCCGTATCGGAGCTGGCCTACACCCTGCTCAAGTACTGCGGCGCCGCCTACCTCTGCTGGCTGGGCCTGAACCTGCTGCTGCGCCCGCGCACCACCTTCACCAGCGCCTCGGCGGAGCAGGGCACCGCTGCTAACTGGTTGCTCAGGGGCATGCTCGGCAACGTGCTCAATCCCAAGGTCGGCATCTTCTACGTCTCCTTCCTCCCGCAATTCATTCCCCAGGACCAACCACTGATCGCCTGGACCTTCGGCCTGGTCGCCATCCATGTGGTGCTGGGGCTGCTCTGGTCCCTCACCCTGATCGGCGCTACGCGTTCGCTAGGGGAGGTGCTGCGCAAGGCGACGGTGATCCGCTGGCTGGATCGGACGGCAGGTGTGGTCTTTCTGGTGTTTGCGGTGCGGTTGGTGGTGAGTAGGAGGTAGGGGAGGGCTGGGCTTTTGTCAGGAGCGTTAGGGGAAACTATCAGAAACGACAAGGCCTGCACGGGGTAGGCCTTGGGTGTGATCCTAGCGGGTCAGATTTGGTCGAGCGACTACGTCAATACTATCGGCTGGAGGCTGCATTTTTTCTGGGTTTTATATTGGCTGAAAGGGTATGGCATACACGCTGGCATACACGGCGTCCAGAGACATGTGGTCGGGAATGCGGGTTTTGGCTTTGCCGTGTTTTCCAAAAACGTGTTAGGGCAAAGCCTTGACCAAGGCGTCTCTAGCCGCTCCAAAATTCTGTAATATCTAAATCGAAGGGGTCAGCCGCTTAGTAATTTTGCTGGCAAAATTGGCAGGCCAAGTGTCGTGCTTTTTTAGGAGTCGAGGGATTGAGTGAAGGTTTAATTGATAAGGTAAAAAAATGGGCCTTTTGGTCTTTGCCTTTAAAATTCTTAATTGCTGCACTGGCTGGGGCGATTGGTAGTTCGGGGTTGATCGGATATTTGAGTGAGTACGGCACATATTACTATGCAGTGCATTACGGGTTTAGGCCTCCGCTCGAGGGTATCCCTTATCTGAAACCAGCAGTAGCTTTCGGTAGTTTTGTATTTTTGTTGACTTGCTCTTTGCTGTTTGGCTCTGTTGTTTTGGTAATTAGGTCGGTACTTAAATTTATATTTTCGGAGTATGCTCTAAAGCTTTTTGAAACTATTGAATTCAAAGCTATTGCAAAGCGCCAGAGAGATTTTCTGAAGGCGCGCACCTTTAAAGCTTTTCTTTGGCGTGGAACTTTGCTAAGCGTAATCTCCCTATTGTATCTCTCAGTGATTATATATTTAAATGATTCTACTGATGAGTTTTGGTCTTGGTACGGGTACTACGTCCCGGCGATCTTAATAGCGTTGGGAGTCTCGTACTCGGTTTTTAATCCGCAAGCAGTGTGGTGGTTCGCGGTCGCCTTTATTGTTGCTTATTTTTTGTATGTCGCTAGTTTGATATTTAACCCTGCGAAGTACGCTGAAGCTTTGAGGTTTCTAGGTTATGGTGGTGGGCTAAACGTGCGAATTACAACTTCTGGATACGGTGAAAAAACAGAAACTATAGCAGGTGGGTTGATGATACGTAGTAATGAATCGTTTATCGTTTATTTATCGCCAGATAAAGGTTTCCTAGAGATACCTATAGATCAAGTGAGAAAGATTGAGCATGATCTCGGAGGTTTATCTAGATTGCCATACTCTCTTCCAGTCACAGAAAATTTACCCGATTGAAGTCCAAGGCTAGTCTGCGACAGCCGTGACACTAGTAGTTATAGATGCGAAATATTTTGACAGCTCAATGTTTCTCTTTATGTAGTTGTCGAATGCTGCTTGCTCATTATTAAATACGGCCAGGCACTCTGCTATGTTCGCAGATGAAAAGTTTTTTTCGATAGCATGGCGTAGCTCAGCGTTGCGTGAGTATACTTTTAAGTAGTTTCTATATGAGACAAGGTTCGAACCATTTTTCGATATTCGAGCGTATGTTTTGGTTAATATGCTTTTGCATTTTTTTATCTTACCAAGCTTGTAGTAGCATTCAGCTATTAATAGCTCATAATATTCGGTCCAGTCAGGGTGCTCTTTGGAGAATTTCTTTGAGTTCTTTATACACTTTTCATATTTTCTTGTGTGCAATAGGTAAGTGGCTTTCGAAATCGCCATTTGGTCATTTTGGGGGTCTATAGAATAGACTAACTTTTGTAATCTTGTGAATTCGCTATAAAGAAGATATAGCGACCCTTCTAGATAATAACAGCTTGAAACAACAGGCCTATATTCCGGAGGGGTCAGCTCAATTCTGTAAGTGCGAAGGTGGGATCTGATATTCTCTAGTAAGATCAATTCTGTTGGTGTGGAAAATTCATGAAGCCCTAGTATCTTGTCAATTTTTAATTCACAAGTATAAATCGCTTCTTTCAAAAATTTACCTATTGGCACTAGATGCTGTGCAACATTGGCGTCGTATAGATAATGCTCGGAAAAACACTTGTTTTGGACTCCTATCTTTAGATCTTTCCTTTTTAATTCACCCGATACTATCAGATCTTGTAGGTTGCTAGGGCTATGCCTGTTGTCGCGCAAAATAGTGTCATAGATAAAGAAAATTTCATTCTTCAGATGATAGAGTTCTTGATTTATAATAGGTCGAATTTTTTTCAGTCTGATATGATTTGGCAGCCAGTTGAATGCTATGAAGAAAATGGTGGCTGAAAACAAAGATAGTGTAAGTTGATACCAGAATCCATTCTCTTTCACCCATTCTTCTAGTAAGTTTCCTAGATTAAATAAGCAGCTTATTGGCTTTTCGAGCAATTTCCATAGTGCTTCCATTTTCAGATTTAAACCTTTTGGTTTGCTAGATTCTTCGAGTGTTGACGCACTGCGCACTTAACCTTTCTTTTCAGGCATGGCGTTGCTTTCAAACTACAGCTGGATGGCGCCGCGGTTGCAAGCAGATCTCGGAAATTTATGCTGCCGGTTGTCGCGTGTCAGATGTTTCTGTTGACGTCTAGTCGCTGCTTCTAAGTAGCTGCCTGCAAAAAAGACCTTTGCTGCAGGGTTTTGCAGGTAATTTTAGCCTTATCAAGCTACCCCTTATGCTATGCCACAAGTGGCTTCCGCTGACTGCAGGGGGTGCAGAAAAAGTGACCTATTTAGCCCGCAGGTGTGGCGGGGGGACAACGGCGCGCGCCGGGTGCAGAGCCCTCCGGCGCGGCCTCTGGCGGCCAAGGTGTGGGACTGGCCGCCCTGACTCCTCCACGCGTCGCCGCCGTCAGCCTTTCGCTGGCCAGGGCAGGGCTGATCGGTGCAGCCAGTTGGCTCCGCAGCCTGTGACGCTCCACAGGCGCAGCTCTGCATCCAGCAGGCAAGGAGTCTGATCTGATCAGACTCCTTGCAAGGCGCGCAGCGCATCGACGTGGCCCTCGGTGGCCGGGTACGAAAAGGCCGCCCGTAGGCGGCCTGTCGCCGGCCAGGAACAGCTAGGCGTTGTGCTGCTGGCCTTGCCGCTCTTAATAGCGCCAATGCCTCGGCTCGCTTGCGGTTCAGTCCGCAATAGGAAGTGCAGAACGCCTCCGTCAAAACAGGGCAGACGGTAATCGCGTCCATCGATGAAGAGGAGGATGTAAGAGGCGAGGGCGCCTGCTGTTTGCCTTTCCGTTACCTGGCTTTGGTCCAGGTTTCCGATTGCAGGGATCAAGGCTCGGAAAGACCGGCACCCGTAGAAAACACCCAGAAACGACAAGGCCCGCACTAGGCGGGCCTTGGGGTGATCCTGGTGGATCGGATTTGGTCGGAGCGACTGGATTCGAACCAGCGACCTTCTCGTCCCGAACGAGACGCGCTACCAAACTGCGCTACGCTCCGTAATGGATGGCGCGCATTCTACCTAAAACTCATGCAAGCACAAGGGGTTAGGCGAAAAAAACGCGCCGGGCGGGAATCACAGTTCCTTGATGGTACGGATCTGGTCCTTGTTGATGCGGGTCGGCTTGCCGTCGAGCTGCTTGAAGGTATAGAAGCCCGAGTCTTCGTCGTATTTCGGCGTGTCGGTGGCCTGGATCTCGCGGCCATCGTTGAGGGTGATGACGCTGGGCGTGGAGCAGCCGGCGAGCAGGGCGCTGGCAACGACCAGCAGGGCGGCGGGGAGCAGATGCTTGTTCATGGGGCGGTCTCCTTTCTTGGCAACCAAGCGGGCTTAGGACCGCGGGTGAGGGGGTGAGTTCGTCCCGGAACCGCGCGGTCACGCAACCACGGTGGAACGGACCCACCTGCGCCCAGATGACGGCGCGAGCCTTTAGATGGGTCTTTCCAGCGCCGTGGGATCGTTGAAGTTGGCCAGGCGTGGATCGTCCTCGGCGAAGTCGACGGCAGTGAGCCCCAGGGGCAGCAGCGCGCCGCGCGGGCTGCGTTCACCCTGGGCCCAGGCGCTGCGCAGCGCGGGCAGCAGCTGCCGGGGCAGGGCGGTGAACAACGGCTGCCAGTAGCCGCCCTGGCAGGCCATGACCGGCCCCTGGCTCGCCTGGGCGGCCGCCAGCAGTTGCTGGGCGAGGGCGGCATCGAGACGGGGCGCATCGCAGGGCAGCAGTAGAACCCAGGCATGCCGGCTCGCGGCCAGTCCAGCCAGGATGCCGGCCAGGGGGCCGGGATAGTCCGGTTCCTCGTCGGCCACTATCTGGTCGGCCCACTGGGCGTAGCGCTCGGCGTTGCGGTTGCAGGAGATGACCAGATCGTCGGTGAGCGTCCGTACCGCGCGCTGCACATGGGCGACCAAGGGCTGGCCCTGCCATTCCACCAGGCCCTTGTCGCGCCCACCCATGCGCTGCCCGCGGCCACCGGCGAGGATGAGGATGGATGTATCGGGCAACGGGGGCATGGCGAACCTGTGGCAAGCGGAGAGGTCGACGGAGGGCAGGCGGGGCCTGTGCTATAACACGACCTTTAATCCTAGCCTTGGATCGATCAGATGAGCCACAAAGCCGAGGCGGTTTTCGTACCGCTGAACATCGCCGTGTTGACGGTCAGTGACACCCGTACCTTCGACAACGATACCTCGGGTCAGCTGTTCGTCGACCGCCTGGAGTCCGCCGGCCACTTCCTCGCCGCGCGCGTGCTGCTCAAGGACGATCTCTACAAGATCCGCGCCCAGGTCGCCCAGTGGATCGCCGATGAGCAGGTCCAGGTGGTGCTGATCACCGGCGGCACCGGCTTCACCGGCCGCGACAGCACTCCCGAAGCCGTGGCCTGCCTGCTGGACAAGCAGGTGGATGGCTTCGGCGAGCTGTTCCGGCAGATTTCCGTGGCCGACATCGGCACCTCCACGGTGCAGTCCCGCGCCCTGGCCGGGCTCGCCAACGGCACCCTGGTCTGCTGCCTGCCCGGTTCCACCAATGCCTGCCGCACCGCCTGGGACGGCATCCTCGGCGAGCAGCTGGATAACCGTCATCGCCCGTGCAACTTCGTGCCCCATCTCAAGCAGGCCGAGCCTTGCGGGCCGCGCGGATGAGCCTGCTGTCCCTCGAAGAGGCGCTGGCCCGGCTACTGGCCATGGCCGCCGAAGACGGCCCCTTGCCCCAGGAGCGCGTCGCCCTGGAAGAGGCCGACGGCCGCATCCTGGCCGCGCCGCTGATCGCCGACCTGGATCTGCCGCCCTGGGACAACAGTGCCATGGACGGCTACGCCCTGCGGCTGGACGACTGGCAAGGCGAGCCGCTGCGGGTCTCCCAGCGTATCTTCGCCGGCCAGGCGCCCGCGCCGCTGGAGCCGGGCACCTGCGCGCGGATCTTTACCGGCGCGCCGATACCGGCGGGTGCCGACTGCGTGGAGATGCAGGAAAACACCGAGGTACAGGACGATGGTCGGGTGCGTTTCCTCGAAGCCTTGCGTCCGGCGCGCAACATCCGGCGCCGTGGCAACGAGGTGAAGGTCGGGGACGAGGTGCTGTCGGCCGGTACGGCCCTTGGGCCGGTTGAACTGGGTGTCGCCGCCTCCCTCGGTCGCGCCCGGCTCGACGTCTATCGGCGTCCCAGGGTCGCGGTACTCTCGACCGGTGACGAACTGGTCGTGCCCGGCCAGCCCTTGGGGCCGGGGCAGATCTACAACAGCAATCGGGCCCTGCTAATCAGTTGGCTGAAGCGCCTGGGCTGCGAGGTGTCGGACCAGGGCATCCTGCCGGATGACCTGGAGCAGACCCGTACCCGGCTGGCGTCGCTGCAGGCCGATCTCATCCTCTCCACTGGTGGCGTTTCGGTGGGCGAGGCCGATTTTCTCGGCCAGGCGTTGCGCGAAGCGGGCGAGCTGACCCTCTGGAAGCTGGCGCTCAAGCCGGGCAAGCCGCTGACCTGCGGGCGCTTCCGCGGCATGCCGGTGATCGGCCTACCGGGTAACCCGGCGTCGACCCTGGTGACCTTCGGCTTGCTGGCGCGGCCCTACCTGCTGCGCCGGGCCGGCAAGATCGACGTAGCGCCCTTGAGTATCGAGGTGCCGGCCGGTTTCGACTGGCCCCGCGGCGGGGCCCGCCGCGAATACCAGCGGGCGCGTCTCGAAGAGGGGCGCGCGGTGCCCCATCGCAACCAGGGTTCCAATGTGCTGCAGACGGCGGCCTGGGCCCACGGCTTGGTGGAGATCCGCGAGGATCGCACCTTCGGCGTCGGCGATCCGGTGCGCTTCATACCGCTGGCGGAGTTGTTCAAGGCCTAGCGCCCGGCGGAAAAGTTGCCGCGCGGCGACACTTTTCCGCCAAAGCCCAGCGAGCCGGCCGGCGCGACTGAACCGTGGCCGGCGGCCCACAGTCCTAGTCTGCAGAATCGCATGCCGGGCGCTGCCCGGCGCCTGACGTGGCATCTCGCCGCGCAGAGCCAACCTTGGACGACGCTCATGACGACTACAGGCACCCTGGCTGACGCAGCCCTGGTCATCCTCAATGGCAAGGAAACCGGTAACGAAGAGGTCCGCGCCGCGATCCTCGAACGGCGCGAAGCCGGTCATCGCATCGACGTGCGGGTGACCTGGGAAGAACAGGATGCGGCCCGTTTCGTCGAGCAGGCCACCCGGGAAGGCTATGGCACCCTGGTCGCGGCGGGTGGCGATGGCACCCTGCGCGCGGTCGCCGAGGCCATGGCTCAGAATCACTCTCAGGCGCGCCTCGGCCTGTTGCCGCTGGGCACCGCCAATGACTTCGCCAATGCCGCCGGGGTACCGCTGGAGCCGGCGGCCGCGCTGGCGCTGCTCGACGGGCCGGTCAGTACCATCGATCTGGTGGCGGCCGACGGCCAGCTGTTCCTCAACATGGCGACCGGTGGCTTCGGCTCCCAGGTCACCGCCAACACGCCGGGTGAACTCAAGCGCCTGCTCGGCGGCGCCGCTTATCTGCTCACCGGCCTGACCCGCTTCGCCGAGGTGCACTCGGCCAATGGCCGTTTCCGCGGTCCGGGTTTCGAATGGGAAGGCGAATTCCTCGCCCTTGGCATCGGCAATGGTCGCCAGGCTGGCGGCGGCCATGTGCTCTGTCCCACCGCCCTGGTCAACGACGGTCTGCTCGACGTCGGTATCCTACCGGCGTCCCAGGATGTACTCGGCACCCTCGGAGAGTTTCTCAGCAAGGGGTTCAGCACCGAGGAGATGTTCATCCGGGCGCGTCTGCCCTGGGTCGAGCTGGAAGCGGCCGAGGGGCTGGACATGAATCTCGACGGCGAGCCGGTCAAGCGCGACCGGGTGAGATTCGAAGTGCGTCCGGGTATCCTGCAAGTCCACCTGCCGGTGGATTCGCCTCTGCTGGGCGCCACCGCCGGCACCTTGACCGAACCGGCGGTGACATCCTGACCAAGCGCCCGCGGAGGTAACGTTGGAGCTACTGATCAATGCGGGAATCGTGCTGGCGACCGTGGCGGGCATGGAGGGCTTCGCCTGGTGGTCGCACAAGTACATCATGCACGGCTGGGGCTGGGGCTGGCATGAGTCGCACCATCGGCCGCGCACGGGCTGGTTCGAGAAGAACGATCTCTACGCCGTCGTCTTCGCTGGCCTGGCGATCCTGCTGATCGCCCTGGGCAACGCCGGCTATTGGCGCCTGGAATGGATAGGCGCGGGCATGACGCTCTATGGCTTGCTGTACTTCATCGCCCACGACGGCCTGGTGCATCAGCGCTGGCCGTTCCGCTACGTGCCCCGCAGCGGCTATCTCAAGCGGCTCTATCAGGCGCACCGCATGCATCACGCGGTCGATGGGCGCGAGGGCTGTGTATCGTTCGGCTTTCTGCTGGCGCCTTCCACCCAGAGACTCAAGCGACAGCTGCGCGAGATTCACGGTGGCGCCCTGGATTCCTCGCGCGAACGCAAGGCCCGTGAGCCAGTGAAAGAGGGGTTGGAATAGAAGAGGGCGCGCCTCCGTAGAGGCGCTACCGAAGGATCAGGCGACGGCGGGAGTGTCGTAGGCGGCGAACAGCGAATGGGCGTACTGGCTGCGCTCGCTTTCGTTGCGCAGCAGGTCGATGAATTCCTTGGCCGGCGGATTCAGGGTGCCCGCAGCGGCGGCGCTCACCACCTCGGCCTGTTCACCCGCGGCCAGCTCGGCGAAGCCGACGCCCAGGCGGTCCAGGCAATAGGCATCCACCACGGCCAGGCCATCGCGCAGCAGATCGCGCAGGTTGGCGCCCTGCTGGACCTGGGCCTGCTCGTCGAAGGGATCGACGATGTTGGAGCGATCACCATGGGCATAGGGGGTGAGCATGTGGCGGTCGATGAATTCGGGCAGGCGGGTATCGGCCTGCTCGCTGTCGGCCTGCAGGTGGACGCATAGGGCGACCAGGGTACGCCACTGGGTGGCGTTGAAGAATTCGGGTTTGTAGCCGGACTGCGCGTTACCGGAAAGGCCAAGGGCAAGTACTGAAGAGGAGGCAGCGAAGCTAGCGTGCGAAACAGCCGTTTCCGTCTTGTGCATGTGCAAATCCCATACTCTTAGGCTGACTACCGGATGCGGCCCTCTGGCTCAGGCATCCATCCATCCGCGTCCCGCGTGGGGTCGCTTTAATCTGACCCGTTTATCGCATAAAAGTTTGCTGGCGTGCACCCCCAAGGTGCGCACAAATGTGACTGCCACGCGACGGCCGACGTCAGCGGCGCGGTCGGGTCCAGAGTTCGGTTGGGCGCGGCTCGTTGCGCTGGTGCCGGGAGAGCATGGCGCGGGCCGCACCGCGACAGACCAGCCGCAGCTTGTCGGCGGTGCTGGTGCTGACCCGCTGGTCCCAGGCATGGGCACCTAGTTGCAGTACGTGTACGCCGATCTCGCGATAGACGCCGCGGGCGGTGGCGATGGCCCAGGCCGAGCGCAGGGGGAGGGCGGCGATGCCCTGGCGCGCCGAGTCGTAGTAGGGCTCGGCGAGTCGCACCAGGCGTTCGGCCAGTTGCGCCACGGCCGCGCGGTGCTGGGGTTCCGCCAGCTCGGCAGCCGGCACGCCGAGTTCGTCGAGCCACTGCCGGGGTAGGTAGATGCGGCCGATGCGGGCGTCCTCGACGATGTCGCGGGCGATGTTGGTGAGTTGGAAGGCCAGGCCCAGGTCGCAGGCGCGATCCAGGGTTTCCTCGTCTGTGGCGCCCATGATGCGCGCCATCATCACGCCCACCACCCCGGCGACGTGGTAGCAATACTCCAGGGTGTCTTCCAGCTCCACATAGACTCGCTCTTCCACGTCCATGCGAAAGCCGGCCAGATGGTCCAGCGGCAACGCCAGGGGGATGCCGTGGCGCTTGACCACGCGCTGGAAGGCGGCGAAGGCCGGGTCGCTCAGGGGCTCGTCGGTGTAGGCGGCCCGGGTCAGGCGTTCCAGCTCGGCCAGCCGTGCCTGGCCGGCGCGCCGGTCGCCGTCGACCTGGCCATGGCCCAGTTCCTGGCCGTCGATGACGTCGTCGCAATGGCGGCACCAGGCATAGAGCAGCACCGCGCTCTCGCGGGTCTCGGGGGCGAACAGCTTGGCGGCGGCGGCAAAACTCTTGGAGCCGACGGCGATGCTCTGTTCGGCGTGGTCGACGACGTCGTTCGTGGCGGTCATGGCTGGCCGTGCTCCTCGAGGATGACGCTGGCGGTGGCCTTGGCCGACCCCACCACGCCCGGTACGCCGGCGCCGGGATGGGTGCCCGCACCGACCAGGTAGAGGTTGGGAATGACAGTATCGCGATTGTGCGGCCGGAACCAGGCGCTCTGGGTGAGGATGGGTTCCAGGGAAAAGGCCGAACCGAGGTGGGCGTTCAGCTCCTGGCGGAAATCGGCCGGGGTGAAGATGCGCGAGGTGACCAGGTGCTCGCGCAGGCCCGGCATGTAGCGTTCTTCCAGGTAGGCGAGGATCTTGTCTCTCAGGCGCGGGCCTTCGACGCTCCAGTCGACGTCGGCATTGCCCAGGTGTGGCACCGGCGCCAAGACGTAGTGAGAGCTCTGGCCGGGTGGCGCCAGGGAGGGGTCGGTGACGCAGGGCGAGTGCAGGTAGAGCGAGAAGTCGTCGGGCACGCCGGGGCCCTTGAACAGCTCGTCGATCAGTCCGCGATAGCGCTGGCCGAAGCAGACCATGTGGTGCTCCAGGCCCACCGGCGGCTGGTTGAGGCCAAAGTGGATGACGAACAGCGACATGCTGTGTCTCTTGCGCTTGAGCCTGTTGCTCTCGACCACCCCATGGGTGTGATGGCCGAGCAGCTTGCGATAGGTATGCACCACATCGGCGTTGGAGGCCACCAGGTCGGCGTCGAGCCGGCTGCCATCCGCCAGGCAGACACCGGTGGCGCGATTGCCCTCGGTGAGGATGCGCTCCACCGGTGCGTTCAGCCGCAACTCACCGCCCAGGTCGGCGAAGAGCTTCAGCAGTCCCAGGACCAGTTGATGGGTGCCGCCTTTGGCGAACCAGACCCCCCACTTGCGCTCCAGCGCATGGATCAGCGCGTAGATCGAGGAGGTGGCGAAGGGATTGCCGCCCACCAGCAAGGTGTGGAACGACAGGGTCTGGCGCAGTTTTTCGTTCTTCACGAAACCCGAGACCTGGGTATAGACGCTGCGCCAGGCGGTGAGCTGGGCGAGCTTGGGCGCGGCGGCGAGCATGTCGCCGACCTTGAGAAAGGGCTTGGCACCGAGGCGCAGATAGCCTTCTTCGAAGACCGCCTGGGAATAGGCGAGGAAGCGCTGGTAGCCGGCGACGTCGTCCGGCTCCAGGGCGCGGATCTGTTCGTCCAGCCGGGCCTGGTCGTTGACGTAGTCGAAGCGGGTGCCGTCTTCCCAGCACAGCTGATAGAAGGGGCTGACCGGCAGCAACTCGACGTAGTCGCTCATCTTCCTGCCACTCAGCGCGAAGAGTTCCTCCAGCGCCGAAGGATCGGTGATGACGGTGGGGCCGGCGTCGAAGGTGAAGCCGGCGTCGTGATAGACGTAGGCGCGACCGCCCGGCTTGTCGCGGCCCTCGATGAGGGTGGTGGCGATGCCGGCGGATTGCAGGCGAATCGCCAGGGCGATACCGCCAAAGCCAGCGCCGATGACGATGGCCCGCTTGGGCGCGTTACCTTGGGTCATGGTGCTTCCTTGAACTGAGGAGGACGAGCCAGGGCGGCATCCAGCGCCGGTTTCAGCGGTACCGGCGGTTTGCCGGAGAGGATGCGCAGCCGATCGAACGAAGTGAGGCGACCCGCATAGAAGCGCTGGATCAGCGGTTCGGCGAGGCCATAGAAACGTTGCATGACGCGCACCCGATGCTCGGGGCGGCCGGCCAGGAAGAGCATGCGGTTGAGCAGGCGGAAGAAGCCCTGGCGCTGCCAGCGTCGCCGCGCGTAGGCGTGCAGGCTGTGGCGCAGCGCCTCGGTCGAGGTGAAGGCTTGGGCGGCCAGGTGTTCGGCCAATTGCACCGCTTCGGGCAGCGAGTAGCCGGTGGTGGGGTGGAACAGGCCGGCTGCCAGCCCTATGGGGGCGCCGGCCTCGACGTTGCGCCAATAGTGTTCGAGGTCGCCGCCGAGGGTGATGGGCAGGACGCCCTGTTCTTCGCGCAGCACCTCGGCGATTTCCCAGCCTTGGTGATCGGCGTAGTCACGGAGGTGTTGGCGCAGGCGCTCGACCGGCAGACTCTCGCCATCGGCGTAGTAGGTGTCTTCGATGAGCAGCCGATCCGGCGCCAGGGGCAGGCTGTAGACGAAGCGATAGCCATCCAGCTGGTTGACCGTGGCGTCCATCACTATGGGTTCGGCGAGGCCGTGGGGACGGGCGAGGCGCACCTCCTGGCCGAGGAATTTCTGGTAGCCCAGCCAGAGCGCCGGGTCGCTGCGCGGCCCACGCGCATCGATCACCGTGCTGGCCTGCATGGCTGAGCCATCGGCGAAGACCACGCCGTCGTCTTCCAGGCGTGCCACCGCGCGCCCCAGCAGCAGGCGCTCGGCCGGCAGCCGCGTGCGCAGGACCTCGTCGAAACGCTCGGCACTGATGCTGGCATAGCCGCTGCCGAGGTGACGGCGGCGATGGGGGAAGCGCACCTCGTAGCCGGGCCAGCGATGGGCGACCAGCGGCGCGATCCAGGCATGTTGCGCCGGCGTCAGGTCCGGCTGGTGGAAGGACCAGGTATGGTTGCCGCCCAAGCGTGGCTCGGCTTCCACCAGTCGCCAGTCCACTTCCGGACGGGTCTCGGCCAGGCGCAGGGCGAGCAAGCCGCCGGCCAGGCCGCCGCCGACGATCAGCAGCTCAGGACGCACGGTCAGCTCCTCGTTGCGCCAGGCCATCGACTAGGCGCGCCGCCGCGGCGACGCCACCGGCGGCTGCGGCGATGGGCACGAAGCGTTCGGCGGCCCGGCGATAATCGGGATCGGCCAGCACCACGCCGAGTGCCTGAATGATTCGTGCCCGGCTGGCCAGCCGCGGCGCCAGGCACAGGCCGGCGCCAACCCGCTCCAGGCGACGGGCGATGCCGGGTTGGTCGAACACCATGGGCAGCGCCAGCATGGGTTTGCCGGCGGCCAGGGCGTCCAGCACGGTATTGAAGCCGCCGTGGGTGATGACGGCGTCGGCGCGGGCGATGGCGGCTTCCTGGGGGGCGAAATCGGTGACCCAGGTCGCGCCGTCGTCCAGCAGGCGACGCTCGGCGTTGGCATCGAGGCGACCGCAATGGGCGATCAGCACCTGCACGTCCAGTTGGCGACAGGCCTGGGCGATGCGGCGGAACAGCGGCAGGCGTCCGCCCTGCAGGGTGCCGAAGGAAGCGAAGACGAAGGGCCGGCGCGGATCGATGTCCAGTGCCAACCGTTGCTGCTGGACCCGGGGCGAGCGCAGGGGGCCGACCTCATGGAAATTCGGCGGCGGCGCACGCCGCGGGAAATCGAAACCCGGCAGGCACTGGCTCAGTTGCAGAAGGGGCGAGAAGCAATCGTCCAGTGTCCGCCGGTCACCGAGGCCGAAGGCCTGGGCGTGGCGCTGGATGACCTTGCCCTGGGCGCGCATCATCAGGTCGAACACCTGGGTCGCGCCCTGGACGATCTGCCGGTCCCGCTCGGTGCTGGGATAGGCGAAGGGCAGGGTGGGCAAGGGCAGATGGGGCTCGCGATTCATTGGCACGGCGCAGGCCAGCGACGCATAGGGCAGGCCGAGGTGCTCGCCGAGCAGGCCGCCGGCGGGCTCCATCTGGTCGGCGATCAGGCAGTCGACGCCCAGGTCGCGCAGCGCGGCCGGGCCTTCGCGGCAAAACAGCTCGGTATTGCGCGCCATGTCGGCGATCACCCCGAATACCGCCCAGGGTTGGCGGCTGGCGGTGCGGGCCAGGATTGGTGCCAGGCTGCCGCGTGGATGGCTATCCGCGCCTATGGCCTGGAAGTCGATACCGGCCGGGCGTGTCCGCTCGCCGACGTCCGCCTGGTGCAGCAGGGTGACCCGATGGCCCAGCGCGACGAGGGCCTCACCCAGGACCAGGTGGGTAGACAGGTGGCTCGGCAGCGGCGGCGAGATCAGAGCGACATGCATGGCGGCGTCCGGTCGGGTGTCGGCCACTATGGGCGCCGGGACGCGGTGGCGTCCAGCAACTCGGCCTGGCGCAACTGGGCCAGATTGGCCGAGCCGGTGCAGAAGCAGGCGATGCGCAGTTGCTCGATCACCACGCGGAAATGCGCGATCACCGCCTCGCTCGACTGGGTCGCGCCGGGAAGGGCGGCGGCGGCTTGCCCGGCGAGGTCCGCGCCGAGACGGATGGCCTTGGCCACGTCGATGCCATCGCGAATGCCGCCCGAGGCAATCACCGTCGCCTGTGGGCAGGCCGCACGTACCTGGCGCAGGCTTTCGGCGGTGGGAATGCCCCAGTCGGCGAAGGCGCGGGCAATGGCGCGCTGACCATCGTCACGGGCACGCTCGGCTTCCACCGCGGCCCAGCTGGTACCGCCAGCACCGGCCACGTCGAGCACGGCTACGCCGACATCCGCCAATTGACGAGCGACGCGGCCCGAAAGGCCCGCGCCTACCTCCTTGACGACGATCGGCACGGCGAGATGTGTAACCAGGTTTTCCAGGGCTGCCAGGATGCCCCGCCATTCGCGGTCACCGCCGGCTTGCACGGCTTCCTGCAAAGGATTGAGGTGCACGATGAGGGCATCCGCCTCGATCATCTCCACGGCGCGGCGGGCTTCGTCGAGTCCATAGCCGGCCACCAGTTGCGCGGCGCCGAAGTTGGCCAGCAAGGGTACGCCAGGGGCCAGCCGACGCAATTCGCCGGTCAAACCCTGATCGCCGCCCTGTTGCAGCGCGATGCGCTGGGAGCCGACGGCCAGGGCGATGCCCAGGGTCTGGGCCGCCTCGGCGAGATGGCGATTGATCAGCGCGGCCCGCTCTGGACCGCCGGTCATGGAGCTGATCAGCAGGGGCGCCGCCAGGGGGCGGTCGAACAGCCGGCTGCGCAGGTCCACCTGATCCAGGTCCAGTTCGGGCAGGGCGCAATGGCTGAAGCGATAGTCATCGAAGCCCGTGGTGACGGCGCTCCGCGCCTTGTGGGGATCCAGCACGATGTCCAGATGGTCGTTCTTGCGACTTGCCAGTTCCCAATCCACCATGTCTTCTAGAGTCCGCCCTGAATGACCTTTCGTCGGTCGTTGTGGTCTGGTAGGGGACAACGGGTTCGCTTCGCGAAGGACCTATCCACCGAGGGTCGACCGTTCGTCGGTTCCTCACCTGGAGTATCTCGACTCATGGCGACCGTATTAGTGCCAAACGCGACAGACAATTTTGCCGCTACCTTGCAGTGGCAGCGTACCCGTATTGACGAGCGCCTGGCAGAGCTATTACCGGCCGGTGATGATCCGGTCGCTGCCGCCATTCGCGATGGCGTCCTCGCGCCCGGCAAGCGGCTGCGTCCGCTGTTGATGATCCTGGCCGCCGAGGACCTGGGGCAGCCGGACGAGGCCGTGTTGGACCTGGGCTGTGCGGTGGAAATGGTGCATGCGGCGTCGTTGTTCCTCGATGACATGCCCTGCATGGACAACGCCCGCCTGCGCCGCGGCCGCCCCACGCTGCATGTCCAGTACGGCGAGGACGTCACCATGCTGGCCGCAGTGGCGCTGCTCAGCCATGCCCTGCGCTTGGTCGCCGGGCTGGACGGCGTACCCGCGGAGACCCGCACCCAGATGGTCTGCCAATTGGCCGATGCGGTCGGCACGGCGGGGCTGGTCTGCGGCCAGTATCACGACCTGCACGGTGGTCGCCAGGCACGTCCGGCCGATGCCATCGCCCTGACCAACCAGCTCAAGACCGGCGCGCTGTTCTCCGCCGCCCTGGGCATGGCCGGTGCCACCCTGGTGACCACCGCCCAGCAGCGCGAGGCCTTCCACGTCTTCGCTTGCCAACTGGGCCTGGCCTTCCAACTGCTCGACGATCTCGACGACGGCAAGGGCCTGGGCAAGGACGCCGGTAAGGATGGCGACAAGTCCACCCTGGTCAGCCTGCTCGGCCGCGAGCATGCCCAGCGCCAATTGCAGAGCCATCTGCGGCAGGCCCACGAGGCCCTGGCCGAGGCCGGTTGCGCTGCTGGGGCTCTGGCGGGGTTGCTCGATATCGTCTTTCGTCCTCGTTGAGGCGAATTCTCCAGGCTTGGATCGTCTAACCCCTCGATAGCCTTTTTTCGAGAGGAGCGTTGAGATGTCGAAGTGGAAGATTGCCTACAGCAACACTGATGGCAACACCTCGGTGGTTTCCATCGAAGCCGACCAGAAACCTGACATGGAGCGCGTTGCCCAGATCGTGCGCGACGATGCGTTGGAAGAGTACGACGACAGCGAAGTACCGCGGGACTACGACGAGCCCACCGTAGCCCTGCTGGAACGCCACGGGATCACCATCACCGGGATCACCGAAGAAGGCTAATCCTCGTGGCATCTGGCCCTAGCGCAGGGGCCAGATGCCGCCATCCCCCACCACAAAGATCTTGCGCGCCGGGTCCGGCGCCAGCAGGTACCCACCGGTGAAATCGCCGAAGGCCGGCAGGATCAGCACCTCTTCGTTCTCCAGGCAGAAGCAGGGCAGGCGCAACGCCTGGCGCCCGCGACCCTGCAGGCGAAACGCCGGATGGATATGCCCGGCCAACACCGGCAAGCGCGGGTGGGGATCGGGCTCGTGTTGCAGCGACAGACCATCCAGCTCCAGCGGCTCACCGACCACGTCGATGCCCAGCGCCGCCGGCGGATCGCCCGCGCGCCTATCGTGGTTGCCGCGGATCAGCAGCATGCGCAGGCGAGACTGGCGCTCGCGCCAGCGCTCCAGGGTGTCCAGGGTCAGGGGCGCGCGGGATTCGGGGGCATGGAGGAAGTCGCCGAGGAAGATGATCTCGCGACAGTCGTAGCGCTCCAACAAGCCGTCCAAACGGGCGATGTTGCCTGCCGTGGTGCCATGGGGCACCGGCTGGCCCAGGGCGCGAAAGGCCGCTGCCTTGCCGAAGTGGATATCCGCTACGAGCAGCGCCTGGCGCGCCGGCCAATAGATGGCTTTTTCCGCGAGCAGCCAGAGTTCGACAGTGGCGAGAGTAAGGACGTGATGGGCAGGCATGATGGATCCGACGATTGACTTCCCTTCTGATGATGCAAGGCGCTCAGGGTTCAGCAGCGTTGCGTCTAGCGCAACACAGGCGCCGCGATTCCTTATTGGTTGGGGGCCTAAGGGCAAACCATACTCCAAGCGAAGGAATCCAGGACCCAACCCGGAGCGGAGTCTATGACGGCACTGTGGACACGGCTGTACCAGCAGGCACAAGAGCAGGCGGCGCGCATGCCGCGACTGGCCGGCTATCTCGAAACCCGGGTATTGCGCCACGACTGCTTCGCCGCCGCCCTGGCCGATCGCCTGGCCCAGGGACTGGCGCAACCCGCCGCCGGTGTCGAGCTGCAGGGCTGGTTCGCCGAACTGCTCGATCCAGACATTCTCGCCGCGGCGAGCGCCGATCTCGAGCGGCTGGCCCGCATCAATCCCGCCTGCCCGGACGAACTCTGCGGCTTTCTCGAATTCCGTGGCTTCCTCGCCGTCCAGGCCCAACGGTTGGCGCATCGGCTATGGTTGGCCGGCGAGCGTCACGCGGCGGTGCTGCTGCAAAACTGGAGCGCCACGGCCTGGGGCCTGGATCTGCACCCGGCAGCCCAATTGGGCAAGGGCCTGTTCGTCGATCATGGCCTGGGCCTGGTGATCGGCGAGACAGCCGTGGTGGAAGACGAGGTCAGCCTCTGGCACGGCGTTACCCTGGGCAGCACCCTCAACGAGAGCGGTGATCGCCATCCGAAGATTCGCCGGGACGCCCTGATCTGCGCCGGAGCCACGGTACTCGGCAATATCGAGGTAGGTGCCGGTGCCCTGGTGGCGGCCGGCGCCGTGGTGACCCGACCCGTGCCCCCAGGGCGGGTAGTAGGCGGCGTACCGGCACGCGACCTGGGGCCGGTTCCCGCGGCGCTGGGTGCGCTGCAAGCAGCGGAGGAACTGTAATGGCCCTGGCCCAACGACGTTTCGGTATCGATCATCCCCTGGTCAGCGTGCGAGACCACGCCGCCGCCTTGGCCAACTATCAACGCCTAGGCTTTGCCCCTTCGCCCATCAGCTACCACCCCTGGGGCACCGTCACCAGCCTGATGATGTTTCCCAGCAACTTCATCGAATTGATCGGTGTGGCCGATCCCGCCAAATTCGGCACCGGCGCGGTGGACGGCTTCTGCTTCGGTCGGCGCCTTGGCGAATTCCTCGCGCGGGAGGAGGGCGTGTCCCTGGTGGCGCTGCACAGCACCGATTGCGACGGCGACCATGCCGAGCTGGTCGCGCGCGGCCTCGCCAGCCAGGGGCGCATCGATTTCCGTCGGGCCATGCGCCTGCCCGATGGCAGCCCCGGCGAGGCGGTGGTCTCCCTCGGCCTGTTCCTCGACGACCAGTTGCCGGACGTATCCAATTTCATCTGCCACCAGCACCGCCCGGAACTCATCTGGGTACCCGGTTGGCAGCAGCATCCCAATGGCGCCCTGGGCATCGACGCCCTGACCTACGTGGCCGCCGAGCCCGGGCTTTTGGCCACGCGCTGGCGCCTGCTCTATGGCGAGACGGCAGTAGTGCACAACGGCGACTCGATCCAGGTCGACAGCGGCTGCGGCCTCTTGCGGGCCCTTACGCCTGAGCAGGCGGCCGCCGAGTATGACGCGGTCGGCCTGCCGCAGGCGCGGGCCGAGCGGCCCCATGCCATCGCCATCCGCGTGGCGGTGGCGAGCCTGGCGCGGGTGCGCGAGGTGCTGAACGCCAGTGGTATCGAAGGCATGGAGCGGGGCGGTTGCTTGCAGGTGGCGCCTGAGCACTGTGGCAACGTCATCCTGGAATTCGCCGAGCGCTGAGGTGGGCAGGGATCATCGCGGCCATGGGCCGCTCCTGCGGGAGTCTGGAGTTCTTGTAGGAGTGGTCGCTACGGCGAACCTTCGCTAGGCTGCATGGCCGTGTCAGGACAGTCGTCACCAAGGCAGCGGCGCGATGCTCGATCAGGTTCTCGCCGGGTGATGGAAACGAACGCCCGCTCGCCGAGCTCCCTCTCCCCTCGGGAGAGGGTTGGGGTGAGGGCGCCCCTCGCCACGAAGTCCCCAGTGGAAAAGGCTGCGCCGTTTTCCACGCCACGGGATAGGCACCCGCGTAGGTTGGGCTGAGCGCAGCGAAGCCCAACGGACCTGCCCCTTATCGCACCGTTGGGCTTCGACGATGGAGCCGTCTCAACCAACCTACAGCGGCCCCTGGCCACGATCCTGGCAACGGCGAGACAACCTATGACCACCATTGAGCCACGCAAGGTGCGCCGCCGCCGGTAGCCCGGTAAACTGGCCGTTCACTAGAGTCCGGAGCGACCCATGTCGACATCCTTCGCCCAGATGCTGGAAAACATCACCCCCGATATCTACGAGGGCCTCAAGCTGGCCGTGGAAATCGGCAAATGGCCCGATGGCCGCAAGCTGAGCCGCGACCAGGTGGAGCTGTGCCTGCAGGCGGTGATCGCCTACGAGGCCAAGCACCTGCCCGAGGACCAGCGCACCGGCTACATGGGGCCCCAGGAGTGCGCCTCCAAGTCGGCGCCCATCGAGAACATCCTGTTCAAGTCCGACGCCATTCACTGAGCGTCCGCGCGTTGCCCGACGAGGTGCCCTTCGCTCAGCGAAGAGGCACCTCGCGCATTTTGAAGAATCGAGAAACATCACCGTGATGACCGAACTGGGCCGTGGCGCCCTGCGCAAGATGGCCGTGACCCTGGCCGACCCCGTGAACTACGCCTTCCGCCTTGATGACCAGGAGGTGCCGGTCAATCCGCTGATCGGCCGCCGCGTGCGACTCGAATACCTGGGCGCCATCCATTGCACCCACTGCGGCCGCAAGACCCGCAAGAGCTTCAGCCAGGGCTACTGCTATCCCTGCTTCACCGCCCTGGCCCAGTGCGACAGCTGCATCGTCAGCCCGGAGAAGTGCCACTACGAACACGGCACCTGCCGCGAACCGGAATGGGGCGAGGCCCATTGCATGGTGCCCCACGTGGTCTACCTAGCCAATTCCTCGGGCCTCAAGGTGGGCATCACCCGCGCCACCCAGCTGCCCACCCGCTGGATCGACCAGGGCGCCTACCAGGCGCTGCCGATCCTGAGGGTCGCCACCCGCCAGCAGTCCGGTCTGGTGGAAGACCTGCTGCGTAGCCAGGTGGGCGACCGTACCAACTGGCGCGCCATGCTCAAGGGCGTCGCCGCACCGGAAGACCTGGTGGCGGTGCGCGAGCGCATTTTCGACGCCTGTGCCCAGGGTCTCGACGACCTCCAGGGCCGCTTCGGCCTGCAGGCGATCCAGCCGGTGGTCGACATGGCACCCATCGAGATTCATTATCCGGTGACGGTCTATCCCACCAAGGTGGTCAGCCAGGATCTGGAAAAGACCCCCGTGGTGGAAGGCACGCTCTTGGGCATCAAGGGTCAATACCTGATGTTCGACACCGGCGTGATCAACATTCGCAAGTACACGGCCTACCAGCTGGCCGTGTCCGTTTCCGAGTAAGGATGTAAGCCCATGCGCACCGACCAGCCCCAGACCATCTACCTCAAGGACTACCAGGCGCCCGAGTACCTCATCGAGGAAACCCGGCTGAGATTCGAGTTGCACGACGACCAGACCCTAGTGCATGCCGAATTGCGGCTGCAGCGCAACCCGGCGCGTGGCGCCGGCCTGCCGCCGCTGGTCCTGCACGGTGAGGAACTGGAACTGCTGGCGGTGGCCCTCGATGACCAGGCTCTGGCGGCCGGTGACTACCAGGTCGAGGCCGGCAGCCTGACCCTGCACCCGCAGGGTGACGCCTTCGTGCTCAAGACCTCGGTACGCATCCATCCCGAGAGCAATACCGCCCTCGAAGGGCTGTACGTGTCCGGCAAGATGTTCTGCACCCAGTGCGAGGCCGAAGGCTTCCGCAAGATCACCTACTACCTGGACCGGCCGGACGTGATGAGCGTCTTCACCACCACGGTGGAGGCCGACAAGGCCAAGTACCCGATCCTGCTCTCCAACGGCAACCCCGTTGCCAGCGGCGATGTCGAGGGCGGTCGCCACTGGGCCACCTGGGAAGATCCCTTCCCCAAGCCGGCCTACCTGTTCGCCCTGGTCGCCGGTGACCTCTGGTGCGTGGAAGACAGCTATCGCACCGGCAGCGGCCGCGACGTAGCCCTGCGCATCTATGTCGAGCCGGAAAACATCGGCAAGCTGCAGCACGCCATGGACAGCCTGAAGAAGTCCATGCGCTGGGACGAAGAGGTCTATGGCCGCGAATACGATCTGGACATCTTCATGATCGTCGCGGTGAACGACTTCAACATGGGCGCCATGGAGAACAAGGGCCTCAACATCTTCAACTCCAGCGCCGTGCTGGCCAGCCCGCGCACCGCTACCGACGCCGCCCACCAGCGCGTCGAGGCCATCGTCGCCCACGAGTACTTCCACAACTGGTCGGGCAATCGCGTGACCTGCCGCGACTGGTTCCAGCTATCGCTCAAGGAAGGCTTCACGGTGTTCCGCGACGCCGGCTTCAGCTCCGACATGAACTCGCCGACGGTCAAGCGCATCGAGGACGTCGCCTTCCTGCGCACCAACCAGTTCGCCGAAGACGCCGGCCCCATGGCCCACCCGGTGCGCCCGGATCACTTCATCGAGATCTCCAACTTCTACACCCTGACGGTGTACGAGAAGGGCGCCGAGGTGGTGCGCATGCTGCACACCCTGCTGGGCCCGGACGGCTTCCGCAAGGGCACCGATCTCTACTTCGAGCGCCATGATGGCCAGGCGGTCACCTGCGACGACTTCGTCAAGGCCCTGGAAGATGCCAACGGCGCCGACTTCAGCCAATTCAAGCGCTGGTACAGCCAATCCGGTACCCCGCGCCTGGCGGTCAGCGACAGCTACGATGCCGCGGCCAAGACCTACAGCCTGACCTTCCGCCAGAGCTGCCCGCCCACCCCGGGCCAGCCGACCAAGGAACCCTTCGTCATTCCGGTCCAGTTGGGCCTGCTCGATGGTCAGGGTCGCGAGCTGCCGCTGCGCCTGGCAGGCGAGGGCGCGGCCCAGGGCACCGACCGGGTCCTGTCGGTCACCCAGGCCGAGCAGACCTTCACCTTCGTCGACGTGCCCGAGCGGCCGCTGCCTTCGCTGCTGCGCGGCTTCTCCGCGCCGGTCAAGCTCAGCTTCCCCTACAGCCGCGAGCAGCTGACCTTCCTCATGCAGCACGACAGCGACGGCTTCAACCGCTGGGACGCCGGTCAGCAGCTGGCCGTGCAGGTACTGCAAGACATGATCGCCGGCCAGCCGCTGGATACCCGCCTGGTGGAGGCCCTGCGCACCGTCGCCGCGGACGAGTCCCTGGATCCGGCCATGGTCGCCGAGATGCTCTCGCTGCCGGCCGAGGCCTACCTGGTGGAACTGGCCGAACAGGCCGATCCGAGTGCCATCCACGGCGCCCGCCGCCAGGCCCGCCGCGCCATCGCCGAGGCCCTGCGTGACGTGCTCTGGCAGCGCTATCGCCGTGCCCGCGAGGAGTCGCGCGCCACGCCTTACCAGGCCAGTGCCGACCACATCGCCCGCCGCAGTCTGCAGAACGCCGCCCTCGGCTACCTGATGCTGCTGGAAGAGCCGGAAGCCCGCGACGCCGCCCTGGAGCAATTCGATAACGCCGACAACATGACCGAGCGCCTGGCCGCCCTGAGCGCCCTGGTCAATTCCGGCTTCGAACAGGAAAAGGCCGACGTCCTGGCGCGCTTCTTCGAAGAGTTCAAGGCCGATCCGCTGGTGATGGACACCTGGCTCAGCGTCCAGGCATCCAGCCCGCTGCCAGGCGGCCTGGCGCGCGTCCAGGCGCTGATGGAAAACCCGGTCTTCACCCTGAAGAACCCCAACAAGGTCCGGGCCCTGATCGGCGCCTTCGCCAACGCCAACCTGGTCAACTTCCACGCCGAGGACGGCAGCGGCTATCGTTTCCTGGCCGACCAGATCATCACCCTCAATCGCCTCAACCCGCAGATCGCCTCGCGCCTGCTCACGCCCCTGACCCGTTGGAAGAAGTACACACCGGAACGCCAGGCGCTGATGCGTGCCGAGCTGGAACGCATCCTGGCCAGCGGCGAGCTGTCCAGCGATGTCTACGAGGTGGTGAGCAAGAGCCTGGCGTAATACGGCCTGACCGAGCGTTGGTCTGCGGTGCGCGCCGCAGGCCAACAGCTTCAGTTGCACTATCTCCCTCCCGCGTTTTCCTGCTGCCTTCTGCAGTACTCATCACCGCCCGGTGCTCTAGCGAGCGGCTTTGGCGGGTTGCCAGTAGCGGCTGTTACGCCGAGTTGACGCTGTCCTCTGCGTCGCCCCTCCGCTGGAAAAGCCCTCGCTCAGGCCCTTTACAGGCGAATCGTCCCTGCAAATCTGCCGCTTGGCTGCTGGAGATGATCTAAGGTGATGATTTGTATTCAAATCACTTTCTTTCGGGCTGAGCGTCCCGGCGTGGATCCCATCCCGCTGAAAGGTGCCGGCCAGCCACTGGGGCTAGCTCTCGAGATTGATTTCAAGACCTACCAGGCGGCGTTACCGGTGTAGCGAACGGAGCAGCAGATGGATCATGCACGGCTGATGGATTGGGGATTCTTCCTGATTACCCTGTGCAACATATTGCTGATCGCCCTGGTCGTGTTCCTCCTCTGGCAGCGCTACTTCCCCAGCGACGCCACGCCCAAGATCGAACCTGCCAGCGAGGAGCAGGCCCCTGCCGTCCCGGAGGAGGTTGGCAGCCTGCCTGCCGATACCCAGCAGGAGCCGCCACCCAGCCGCCCAGCTGCGAACCGTAGCCTCGACATTTTCGACGAAGGTCCGGAAGAGGTTTACGACGAAAACTATCCCACCTGGAAGAAGAGCGACGATCCCTATGTCGCGGAGTTGCTGTCGCATCGCGAAGCCTTGGAGCTCAAGGTGGACAACATGGTCGCGAAGCTCGCCCGCGCCCACAAGGTGGTGACCGGGCTGCGTGCCCAGAATCGCGAGCTGCGCGCTTCCGAAGCCCACGCCCAGCGTCTGCAGGAAGAGTTGACTCGGACCCAGACCACCCTGAGCCAGATCCGCCAGGAGCGTGATGCCCTGATGGTGGAAGTCCAGCACGTTCGCAAGCCGGATTGAATGTCGGCGAAGTCGCAGAGACGCCACGACCCTAGCGCCCGGCACTGGAGCATTCCCTGTGCCAATTGGGGTCATTGACACCCCAGGCACGTACGCTGGTCCTGGAAGGCTTGATCTCGCTGATCGAAGCGGATAGCAAGGTGAAAAGCGCCGAGTTAGAGCTGTTGGGACTGTTCTGTACCGTACTTGAACTGCCGTTTTTGCTGATCGAAGATAAAGTTCCGCCAACCGATGACTTGATATCGCCAAAAGGCAACCTTCTGGCGATTAGTGGCTAAGTGATATCGATTTAAGTTGGCCGCCGTGGCGTATGCTCGCCGCGGTGATAACCGGTTCTCAAAGCAAGGAAGGGTCATGAAGTTCCTCGTGGTAGACGACAGCAAGGCGGTGCAGACCATCATCAAGCGCATCCTCGCGAATACCGGTTACAAGGATGCCGAGCTGCGGGTGGCTTCCACCGGAGAGGAAGCCCTGACATTGTTGCAAGCCTGGACGCCCAACCTGGTGTTGACCGACTGGCACATGCCCGGCATGACTGGCCTCGAATTGCTCCAGGCGATCCGCCAAAGCTTCAGTACCGATATCCATGTCGGCTTCGTCACCACCGAGTCCTCGGCGCGCCATGTCGAGGAGGCCTATCGCAATGGTGCCTCTTTCGTCGTCACCAAGCCCTTCACCCAGGAAACCTTGCAGCAGGCGGTGCTCACGGTGCTGCAGGATGGCGCCAGTGCCGAGAAGGCCATCGAGTCTTCGGGACGGGAAAGCCTGTCGGTACCGGTACGCTTCAATCCCGATCCGCAGGTCATCCACAAGCTGCTGGGGCTGTCGTCGATCGTCTGTCATATCGAGCCCATGGCGCCTATTCCGGTCGATCGCCTCAGCTTGCCTTATCTGATCGGTATCTACAGTCATCCGCAGAGCAAGGCATTGGAAGCGGTGTGCCTGCTGGACCTCAATGCGGCCTGTATCCTGGGCGGCTCGCTCGCCGGATTCTCGCCAGCGGTCATTCACTCCGCTATCGCCAGTGCCACCTTGAGCCGGGAAATCTACGAGAATGCCGCGGCCTTCCTGGCTGATCTCAATGGGATGATTTCCGCGGGCAAGGGCGGCGCGCCGCTCGTCCTCAGCACCAGCCATCTGGTCCAGAAGCCCTTCGAGAAACTCTACAGTCTCTGGCGGCAGAACAACGGACGTGCCGATTTCAGCCTGTCCTTCCCAGGACTGGGTGACGGCTTCATTGCCTTGCTGTTGAGCTGAGCGCCATGGCCGACTCGCGGTTCGTCGAGTGGGGTTTTCTGCTGGTTACCGCGTCCAACGTCCTGCTGATCGCGTTGGTCTTGAGCTTGCTCTGGCAGCGGCTTTTCCCGCGTGCTGCCCCGGTTGTCATCGCCGAGGCCGGTGAAGCCAACGAAGCTTCCACGTCCGATGCGCCGGCCCAGGTCGCCGCGGGATTGATCGAGTCGGCGCAACGGCAGAACGTCGTGCCGCTGGGGCAGACCATGACCGACAGCCTCGATCTGGTCGGCCGGCTCGACGAGGTCGATGGCGCCGCCTATCCCGATTGGAAGAAGACCAATCAGCCGCAGATCGATGACCTGCTCTCCAATCGTGAAGAGTTCGAATTCAAGCTGGGCGATCTCAAGGCCAAGCTCGATCGGGCGCACAAGCTGGTCACCAATCTGCACAGTCAAAATCGCGAGATGCGTGGTGCCGAAGCCAACTTGCGGCGCATGACCCAAAGGCATGATCGCTTGCAAGACCAACTGATCGAGACGCGCCAGGAGCGCGACGGACTAAAGGCGACCGTGGAGCGGTTGGGTATCGAGCTTGCGCAACTGCGGCGGCAGCACAATGTACCCGTGGAAGTAGCGGCGTCCGAGGTGGACGAGGAGGTCAAGCACGAGCTGGAAACCCTGCGCGAAAGCCTGGAGGAAGAGCGCGCCAAGCTGTCGCGTACCCTGGTGGAAAAGCAGTTCATCGAGCAGGTGTATATCGATACCGATGCCGTCACCGACGACTACCAGGCCTTGCAGCGCGAACACGCTGCGCTGCGGGAGCAGTTGCAGCTCCTGCAGGCCAGGTTGGAGACCAGTCAGTCGGCGTAGAGGGCATCGCGTATGGCATCGGGGAAGGGACCGGCCATGCCGGCGATGGCCGTGTTGGTCAGGATCACCACGCTCAGCTCGCGGGCGGGATCGATGAACCAGGCGTTGCCGTAGACGCCACCCCAGCGCAAGGTACCTGGCGTCTGCGGGGTCGTCGCCAACTGCGCATCGCGCAGCACGGCGGCGCCAAGGCTGAAGCCCCAGCCCGGCGCATCGTCGCGTTGCAGCCCGGGTATCTGGTCTTCCACGAACAGCCGCTGGCTGGCCGGCGATAGCAGCAGGCCCTGCCGCACGCCCTCCAGAAAGGTCAGATAGTCCCCCGCGCTGCCTTGCATGCCGCCGCCACCGGAAGGAAAGGCGTCCGCCGAGAAGGCCCGTGCCGGCGAATAGAGGATGCCGCCCGTCGGCATGGGCAGCAGATAGGGTTCGCTCATGGGCTCGGGGCGGGGATAGCCGTCGCGATAGGCCGTGGCGAGACGCCCGGGATCGGTCACCTGGAAGGAAAGGTCGCTCAGCCCGAGCGGGATCGCCACCTCAGAGTTCACCACCTCGGGCAGCGGCAGGCCGGTAGCGGCCTGCAGGACACCGCCCAGCACATCCAACCCGAGGGAATAGCACCAGGCACTGCCTGGCGGGAAGTCCAGCGGAACCCCGGCCAGGCGGCGCAGGTTCTCGTCCAGGGTCAGGGGGGCGCCATCGAGGCCGTCGGATACCCCGGCGCGATGGTAAGGGCCGTCCGCGTCTTCACTGAAGCCGTAATGCAGACCGGCGGTGTGGCTCAGCAATTGCGCCAGGGTAGGCACTGCCGGAGTGCCATCGGCCAGCCGCGTGGTGAAATAGGGCAGGTAACGGCTGACTGGGGCGTGCAGGTCCAGACGGCCCTGATCGGCGAGACGCAGCGCGGTGACGGCCACCAGGGGTTTGGTCAGGGAGGCGAAGCGGAACAACTGATCCTCTTGCATCGCGCGTCCCGCTTCCCGATCGGCGAAACCTGCCGCCCGGTGATACACCAGCCGTCCCTGGCGAGCGACCATGACCACGGTACCGACGATGCGCTGTTGGGCGACGGCGCGCTCCAGGATCGGATCCAGGCGCGCGGCCAGTTCGGCGTCTTGGGTCTGGGCGAGGGGGGCACCCAGGCCGAGGCCGAGCGCACTGGCGAGCAGTAGGGAAGACATCTGGTTTAAGCTCCTTGCCGATACTGGCAGACCAGCCAAAGGAGGAATCCTCGCATGATTCGCGACATTTTGAAGATGGGTGATCCACGCCTGCTGCGCGTAGCACCGCCGGTTGCGGCCGAACGCCTGGGCTCGCCTGAGCTAAAGGCGCTGATCCAGGACCTGTTCGAGACCATGGCCGCCGCCTCTGGCGTGGGCCTTGCCGCGCCGCAGATCGGCGAAGACCTGCAGCTCATGGTGTTCGGCTTCGAGCGCAATGCACGCTATCCGCACGCGGCGCCGGTACCTCTGCAAGTCCTGATCAATCCGCGGATCGAGGTGCTGGATGCCACCGAGGAACTGGGCTGGGAGGGTTGCCTGTCCATTCCCGGACTACGTGGCGAGGTACCCCGGGCGCGGCGCATTCGTTACCGGGGTGTGGATGGCGAGGGTCGACCGGTGGAGCAGGAGGCCGAGGGCTTCCATGCCCGGGTGGTGCTGCACGAATACGATCACCTGATCGGTCGTCTCTATCCCTCGCGCATCCAGGACTTCGCCCGCTTTGGCTTCAGCGAGGTGCTGTTTCCCGAGTTGGAACCCGCGGCGCAACGCTAGGCCTCGAGTTGGGCCCGTACCGCTGCCGCCAACTGAGCGAAGGGTACGGCACCATCCAGAGCCTGGGCCGCTTCGATGGGCGCCGCTGCGGGTCGTAGCAATAGGGTCGGTACCGCGGTGATTCCCAGGGCTTCGGCGCGGTCCTCGGCATGCAGGACCAGGTCGGTGTAGTCGCCACGGCTCAGGCTGCTTTCCAGCGCCTGGGCATCGAGACCGCTGCGCCGGGCCAGCTCGCTGAGTACGGCCAGGTCACCGATGTCGCGGCCATCCTCGAAGAACGCCTGGAACACCGCCAGGTGGAAGGGCTCGAAGTGGTCATGCTCACGCGCGAATTCCGCCGCCTCCAGGGCCAGCCGGCTACGCGGTTGCACCGGTGGCAGCCGTAGCGTCATGCCGTATTCGGCCGCCAGCGGATAGACGGCCCGGTCCCAGGTGCGCCGCAGATAGTCACCCGCCGGATCGAGGGTAGGGGTGGGGTCCGGCCGCAATTCGAAGGCGTGCCACTCGATCGCCAGGCGGTCGCCGAATTCCTTCTGCAATCGCACCAGCTGAGGCAGTGCCAGATAACAGAAGGGGCAGACGTAATCGCTCCAGACATCCAGACGAACGCGCGGGGAGGCGGTCATGGCAGTGCTCCGGAAGGGCATGGTGACCGTCGGACCACCATTGGCCGTGGATGTTCGCTTGAAGCACCTATTACCGGAGCAGGGGCTGTACAGCAGGCTGTGAGCGCGCCTTGCCTGCGCCCGTCAGCCAAGGCTTCACATCTGGAAACCAAAGAGGCCACCGCCTTGCCAGAAATGCGTGGCGAGCCTCGTTCCAGAGGCCTGCGCTGAACCTGCGTCGCGCTCGGGGTTCGTATGCCAGCACCTCCTTTCAGGCGATAAGGGCTGACACCGTGGGTTTTATCGAGCGCAAACTGACCTTCCTTCGGCAAACCTTTTCCTACGTCGGCTGGTCGGTCTTCTGGCTGTTGTTGTGGGACATCGCCGTGACGGTCGACTACATGATCTTCGTCGACCACCGGGCCCAGTTGCCCAGTATCCCGCTTACCTTGATCGGCTCGGCGCTCATCGTGCTGACCAGCTTTCGCAACACCAGCGCCTATCAGCGCTGGTGGGAGGCACGTACCCTCTGGGGCGGCATGGTCAACAGCTCACGCAGCTTCGGCCGCCAGGTGTTGACGCTGATCGATGACGGCGACGAGCGCTTCAACAGTATCAAGACGGTGCTCATCGAGCGTCATCTGGCCTATGTACGCTGCCTGGCCTGCCAGCTCAGCGGCGATTCCTTGCCCAAGGAAGTGAAGAACTACCTGGGCAAGGAAGAGTGGGCGATGCGCAAGGAAACCAATAATTTCGCCAACGCCATCCTGAGCGGATCGGCCAACCTCATCGCCATCGAGTACCGCGCAAGGCGGCTGGACAGCATTCGCCTGGAGCGCCTGGAAGCCACCTTCGTCGACATGTCGAACTGGCAAGGCGGAATGGAGCGGATCGCCAATACGCCCTTGCCCTATCCCTACGTCAATTTTCCCCGGCTGTTCATCTTCCTGTTCTGCGTGCTGATGCCCATCGGCTTGGTGGAGAGCCTGGAGTGGTATACCCCGCTGGCCTCCACCGTGGTTGGCTTCATGTTCCTGGCCCTGGAGAAGGTCGGGACCGATCTGCAGAGTCCCTTCCAGCGCAGCCGGCACCAGATCACCATGGGCACCATCTGTAGCACCATCGAAGGTAACCTGCGCACCATGCTGCGGGATGCGCGCAGTGGCTATGCCTCGGTCAGCGAGATTGTTCAAGACTGTCGGGCGTTATCAGACGAAAAGGAATCCAGCTGACCGACTGCACCGGCTGGCCCTGGAACATCGCCAGGGCCACGTCGATGGCCGTGCCGCCCTGGCCCTTGGCATCCTGCAGCACGGTCACCTGCAGCTTGCCGGCGCGCATCTCCTGCAAGGCCTCCGGCGTGGCATCGATGCCGCCGATGAGATAAGCCTTGGGGTCCTTGCCCGCCTTCTCCAACCCGCGAATGGCGCCAATGGCCATCTCGTCGTTGTTGGCGGCGATGATGTTGAAGTCCACCCCCTTCTTCAGCCAGTCGGCGACGGCGTCGGTCGCCTGGCTGCGCTCCCAGTTGGCGGTGGTCTTCTGCACCACCTGCATGTCGGGATACTTGGCGACCACCTTTTCCACATCCTCGGTACGCATCCGCGAGGAGGGATTGTTGGGGTCGCCCACCAGGATGGCCACCTTGCCGCGGTAGTGGGCCCGCCGCGCCAGCTCTTCCATTTGCAAGGTGCCGGATTCCAGCTCGTTGGAGCCGACATAGGCAGCCTTGGGCGGCCATTGCTCGGGTATGTACTGACGATTTAGCAGCACGATGGGAATGCCGGCGGCGGTCGCCTCGCGCAGTAGCTCCGGTGCGGCCTTGATGTCGGTGGGCAGCACGATGATGGCATCGACCTTGGCGGCGATCAGATTCTTCACCTGGCGCTGCTGCAGGACCGGGTCATTGTTGGCGTCCTCCACGAAGGTGTCCACCCCGAGCTGGCTGGCGTGCTGTTCCATGCTGCTGCGCAGCAGATTCTGGAAGTTGTCGCTTTTGGCGGTGGCGATCCCGATCAGGGGCGTGGTCGCGAAAGCTGGGGTCAACCAGGCAGTGGCGAGCAAGGTGACGAGCAGGGAGCTGAAACGGATGTGAGTCATGGCTAGGTCCTTCACACGCTGAAGCGATGCAGGAGTTGACGTTGCCCCTGGGCCATCTGCGCCAGGTCATCGCTGCTGCGCGCGGTGTCCTCCGCGCCCTGGGCCACCTGGGTGGCGGCGGTGCTGATATGCACCATCATGCGATTGGTTTCCTGCACCGTGGCGCTCTGCTGCTCGGTCGCGGTAGCGATCTGCACGTTCATCTCGCGGATGGTCGCCACCGCCTCGCTCATCACCTGCAACGCCTGCTGGGAGCCGGAGGCACGTTGCACGCAGTCGTCCGACAGCGTCTGGCTGGTGCCCATGACGCTGACCACCGATTGGATCTTCTGCTGCATCTGCTCGATCATCTGCTGGATCTCGCCAGTGGAGCCCTGGGTGCGGCTGGCCAGGGAACGCACCTCATCGGCCACCACCGCGAAGCCACGGCCCTGCTCACCGGCCCGCGCCGCCTCGATAGCGGCGTTGAGGGCCAGCAGATTGGTCTGTTCGGCGATGGTGCGGATGGCATCGACGATCCCGTCGATGCTCTGGCCATAGCCCTGCAACTCATGGGTCGCGCCGGCCGCGCGCTGGATCTGTTCGGCCTGCTGCTGGATGCCGCTGATGGTGTCACTCACCGTCGTATGCACCCGCTGGGTGAGGGTGATCGTCTGGTCGACGGCTTCGCGGGTCTCGTGTGCGCGCCGGGCGACTTCCTGGACCGTGCTCTCCATCTGGGTCATCGCTGAGGATGTCGACTCCAGATGCTGGGTCTGGGCCTCCACCGCGGCGGTGGTACGGCTGCTGACCGCAGCGTTCTCGTCGGCGGTCCGTGCCAGGTCGTCGGCGGATTGGGTGAGTTGGCCGAAGGTGGTGCGCAGCATCTGGGTGAGTTCGTTGAGATAGCCGCCCAATTCACCGAATTCGTCTCTGTTACCGGTATCGAAACGGACCCGCAGGTCGCCGGCGGTGACCTGGCGCAGTGCCTCGCGGAACCGCCGGAGTGGGCCGCGCAGTCCGCGCGCCACCCAGAAACCGATCAGCAGGGCGGCGGCAACCGCGACGGCGCTGGCGAGCAGCAGCACCAGGCGGCTGGTGTGCACCGTGGCATCGGTGTCCTGCTTGCTCTGGCGCGCCATGTCCACGGCCTGACTGCTGAGTTCGTCCAGTTTGGCCAGCACCGCCGTCAGTGCCTGGTCGGTGGTCTGGCGCTGGGCGTTCAGTCGCGTCTGCAGGGCGTCTTGCTGGCGGTAGGCCTGATAGAGGCCGTCCGGTGCCTCCAGGTCATGCAGCAGGGCGGTGACCATCACGCCGGCATGGCGGGCGGTCTGGGCATCGACAGCAGCCAGCGCCTTGAGACGGTCTTGGATCACCTCGGCTTGACCCTTGAGGGTGCGATCCAGTTGGGCCAGCTCCGGTTTGACCGCCTGGCTGGCGAAACCGCCGTAGGCCTTGGTCACTTCCAGCTGCAGCAGATCGGCGAGACGCGCCGCCTCGGCGGCATTGTTGGCCTTCTGTTGGGCGGCGTAGGTTTGCAGATAGCGCACCAGGCGATTGCCTTCGGGCGTGGCATAGCCTTGCAGCGTCGCGACGGCGTCTTGTTTGGCCAGGTCCTCTTGTTGGAGCTGCGCCAATTGACGGCCCTGAGTCGCGTAGCTCTGGCCCAGCTCGCGCTCCTGCTGCAGGGTGGAAGCCAGCTGTGGATAGCCGTCGAGCAGCGCCGGAATCTGGCCGAGCGCCTCGTCGTAGCTCTTGATTTGCTCGTTGAAGGTCTTGAGGAAGGTGGTTACCTGCGCCTCGTCCTTGGCGGCCAGCAGGCTGAGAATGGCCTGGTTGGCGCTGAGGATGCGCACGCCAAGCTCGCTGCTGGCATGGCCGAGGGGGGCGGACTGATCGGTGATGACCGCCAGGCGCTCCTGGATCGAAGAGGTGCTGCGGTAGCTGACCGCGACGATGCCGAGCAGTACCAACAGCAGCAGGCCGAAACCGCCGACCACGCGTTGCAGGATTGTCATTATTGTATCCCCGGATTGAAAGGTCCGCGGGATGGGGCGGGTCGCGGAAACGGCTACAGTCGCTTCCCTCGACCTACCCTTGGCACGATCTGCCAACCCGCTGCCAGGCTATCGGCAACCCTGGCGCAGGCTTTAGAAAAGTTTACAAAATATTTCGCGAGGGCGATCTATTTGAAGTCCCATTGCATCTGCGTGGGGATGCTGATGTCCCGCGAGGAATGCACGCAGACGTCCAGATAGTCGGTAAAGCGCGGCGGGGCGGAGATGCCTTCTTCCAGCAGGCGCTGGTTGTCGAACAGGTAGTTCAGGTCGGCGAAGCCGCCATAGAGTTTCAGTGCGCGCAGCACCAGGCGCGGATTCGCCGGGCCGATGCGTTCGTTGAAATCCGCCGCCAGCTCCTTGAGATCGGCACTGTCAACCTGCCGATAGCGCTCGCCGACAGGGGCGTCACCCATGGCACCGGCATAGGCCTGGTCGATTTCGCCGAAGGTACAGGCCCCGGCATGGCCCGCGGAGATGTGGTACAGGCTGTAGTTGAGCGAGGGCTTGAGCGCCAGCTCCACCAGCGCCTCGGCACAGTAGTCCACCGGGATCACGTCGATCTGCTCGTCCAGTCCGCAGGTGAAACGCTCCAGGGCGAAGCCCATGCGGAACACCCAGAAGATACTGCCCGACGCCTTGCAGCCGGAACGGCGATGGCCCACCACGATGGATGGACGCGCGACCACCAGCGGCAGCTGCGGCAGCTCGTTGCGCAACTTCAGCTCGATGGCTGCCTTGGAGGCGGTGTAGTCCACCAGTTGCTCTTCTGGCTCCGGGAAATCCCAGGTCTCGGCGACCGGTGACTGACGCTGCGGGCCACAGGCCATGGCCGTGCTCACGTGCAGGAAGCGTTTCAGGCGCTTGGACTGGGCACAGGCCTGGGCGAGGGCGAAGGTGCCGTCGACGTTGACCGGCCAGATCTTCGGATTACGCGAGAAGGAGGCCACGGCCGCACAGTTGATGACCTCGTCCAGCGCCGTCAATTGCGGTAGCGCCGCCTCGATCCACTGGGTATCCAGCAGGTCACCACAGAGGATCTGCTCAGGCGTCAGCCGTTCGGCCACGCGCTCATCGATATCGTGTACCCGCAGGTTATGCAGCAGGCGCTCCAGCCCTTCAGCCTGGTTGGCGGCACGGACCAGGAATCTCAGCCCCTCGACATGTCCCAGCTCCATCAGACGCAAGGTCACAGCCCCGCCGAGGAAGCCAGTGGCACCCGTGACGAGAATGCGGCGTGGGGTAGGGGAGAAGTGGATCGAGGAGCTGGACGAAGCGGAAAGCGGCATGGCGATAGCCCTGGTTGGGGTGAACGTGGTTGTAACCTTAAGGCGCAACGCTGAAGGATCCCTTAAGACGAGGGAACCCGGTGCGTCCAAGGCCTTTCTAGATGAAGGACATTACCGTTAGGCATTCGCCTGGAGACCGCCATGGAACTGCCCGTTCACGACCTGACCACCCTTTTCGAGCAGCTGGGACTGGATTCGGACCCTGCCAGCATCGACGCCTTCATCGCCCGTCACTCACCATTGCCCGATGGGGTGAAGGTCTCCGAGGCCGAATTCTGGTCTTCCGCGCAGAAAGCCTTTCTCAAGGACGAAATCATGGAAGACGCCGATTGGGCACCGATTGTCGACGAGCTGAACGTCCGTCTGCATAAGCGAGACTAACGCTAGGGCCGGATTGATCCGACGCCCCTATCGGCTACCGCTATACCCGGAGAACTGCCATGAACGCCGTCTACGCCCAGCAACAGCCACAGGACCCGCCCGTCGCTGACGATGAAGAGGAAGTGAGCGAAGATCAGCTCGATGAATCCATCGAGGAGACCTTTCCCGCCAGCGATCCCATCTCTCCATAACGCTTTTCAGGCGCCGTTTCAGCGGCGCTTTTTTCTACCCTTGATCCTGTTTTCCTGCACACTCGTCGTCTGGACCGTTTGGCCTACCAAGCTGGCGATCATTCGCCTGCTAAGGTTCATCGCGTCGCCATGGCGCTGCGACGCAAAGTCGCTTCGGCGATTCAACGGACAGTTCATTCGCAGGGATTCCAATGATCAGAACCTTCTTTGCCACTTTGGTAGGCGTGCTGCTGGCTACCGCCGCCCCCCTAGCGCTGGCCGACCCCGTGGTCATCAAGTTTGCTCACGTGGTGACGGACGAAACGCCCAAGGGCCGTGGTGCGCTACTGTTCCAGAAGCTGGTCGACGAGCGCCTGGCAGGCAAGGTAAAGGTCGAGATCTATCCGAATTCCACCCTGGTAGGGGATTCGAACGAATTGGAAGCCTTGCGAACCAACAAGGTGCAGATGCTGGCGCCCTCCGTGTCCAAGTTGAATGCCCTGTCCAAACCTTTGCAGGTCTACGATCTGCCCTATCTGTTCGACAGCCTGGAAGCGGTGAAGCGTTTCCAGCACCGCGACAAGAGCCGCGAGTTGCTGGGCAGTCTGGTGACCCATGGCTTTACCGGCCTGGCCTACTGGAATAACGGCGGCCGCCAGCTATCCGCCACGCGGGACATCCGTAGTCCCGCGGATCTCAAGGGGCTTACCGTTCGCGTCGAATCGTCCGATGTCCTGGCCGCCTACTATCAACTGCTGGGTGCCCAGCCGGTCAAACTGCCGTTCGCCCAGGTTTACGAGGCCCTGCGGACGGGTAAGGTGCAGGGTGCGGAGAATCCCTGGTCGAACCTGCTGGGGCAGAAGATCAATACCGTGCAGCCCTATATCCTCGAGGACAACCACAGCTTCCTGACCTACATGCTCATCACCAACACCAGCTTCTGGAACAGTCTGCCCTTCGAGCTCCGTAGCGAGCTGGAGGCCATTCTCGACGAGGTGACGCAGTCGGTGAACCGCGATGCCGAAGCCATCAATGCCAAGGCTCGCGAGCGGGTGGTGGCAGCCAATACCAGCAAGATCCTGGTGCAGACCCCGGCCGAGCGCGAGGCCTGGCGTGCGGCCGTAGCGCCCTTGATCAAGAGGTATGAGAGCGAGGTGGGCAGTGATGTCCTGCGCGCTGCCGAGGCCGCCAATCGCCGCTGAGATTGCGCGGGCGTCCCTTCCGGATTTGCGGCAAACTGGCACGGCTTGAATCCTGATCACAAGAGGAATAGCCGTGCAGCACGCGGTCATCAGCGGTAGTGGGCTCTATACGCCGCCCGAGAGCATTTCCAACGACGAACTGGTTGCGTCCTTCAATCAGTGGGCCAGCCAGTGGAATGCTGAGCATGCCGAAGCCATCGCCCAGGGCAGCCTGGCGCCCCAGCCGGAGTCCAGTGCCGCCTTCATCGAGAAGGCCTCGGGCATTCGTAGCCGACACGTGGTCGACAAGGCCGGTATCCTCGATCCGGCGCGCATGGTGCCGCGCATTCCCGAGCGCTCCAACGACGAGCCGTCGATTCTCTGCGAGATGGGCGTTGCCGCCGCCCGCGAAGCCTTGGCGCGCGCCGGACGGACCGCCGCCGACATCGATGGCGTCATCGTCGCCTGCTCGAACCTGCAACGTCCCTATCCGGCAGTGGCCATCGAAGTCCAGGCCGCGCTGGGCATCCAGGGCTATGGGTTCGACATGAACGTCGCCTGCTCCTCGGCAACCTTCGGTCTGCAGACCGCAGCCAACGCCGTACAGCTCGGCCAGGCCCGGGCGGTGCTGGTGATAGATCCGGAAATCTGCACCGGTCATTTGAATTTCCGCGACCGCGACAGCCACTTCATCTTCGGCGATGCCGCCACCGCCCTGGTGGTGGAGCGCGCCGACCAGGCAACCTCGGCGCATCGTTTCGAGATCCTCGGTACCCGGCTGTTCACCCAGTTCTCCAACAACATCCGCAACAACTTCGGCTTCCTCAACCGGGCGGCGGAGGAGGGCATGAGCCATCCGGACAAGCTGTTCGTCCAGGAAGGGCGCAAGGTGTTCAAGGAAGTCTGCCCGCTGGTGGCCGAACTGATCGCGGATCACCTCACCGAACTCGATATCCCGGTCCAGCGGGTCTCACGCTTCTGGCTGCACCAGGCCAACCTGGCGATGAACCACCTCATCGTCAAGCGCCTGCTGGGTCGCGAACCCGAGCCCAACGAGGCTCCGGTGATCCTGGATACCTACGGCAACACCAGCTCCGCCGGCTCGGTCATCGCGCTGCACCTGCACCACGAAGACCTGGCCAGCGGTAGTCTGGGTGTACTCAGCTCCTTCGGTGCGGGTTACTCCATCGGCAGCGTGGTGCTGCGCAAGGTCTGATCGACGGCAGGAGTCTTCCCGAGTCGACTGTTGTCCGACTTGGGAAGGCAATTTCAGACAGGGGAGGCCATGTGCAGCCAGGACGCCTGCTTCGGGTACAGCTGCGAGAGCTGCGCCCCACCCAGCCCGCCATCGGCCACGACCAGGTGCTGTACAAGCTCGGCAAGTACGCCAGCGACCGGCGCAAGCTGTTCGATGACTATTGCGAGGCCAATGGTCAACACCTGAGCAAGGGATTCCAGCCGAGTACCACGCTGCGTTCGGCGGGGGATGGCCTGGGCGTGCGGCCGCCCGGCAGTTGCCCGGACGAGATGAAGACCGTCGTCATAGGGCCGGGACAGCAACTTTATCTCACCGATGGTCACCACACCTTTTCCGCCTTCTGGGAGCACCCCGGCGGTGGGCCCGAAACCTTCGTCTGTGTACGGGTGACCGACGATTTCAGTGCGTCCGCCAGCATGGCGGAGTTCTGGATCCGACTACTCGACGAGCGCAAGGCCTGGCTCAAGGATCCCCAAGGTCGCCCGATCCTGCCCGAGCAATTGCCGGAGTGCCTGGGGCTCACCGCGATGGCCAACGATCCCTACCGCGCACTGGTGTATTTCACGCGGCAGATCGGTTACGACAAGCCGCGTACCCCGGATGGCCGGGTACTACCGTCCGAGTTCCTCGAGTTCTACTGGGCCGAGTGGCTGCGCATGCTGCTGCCCCTGCAGAATTACGATCTGAACGATCGCAAGAGCTACGCCAAGGCCGTGGAACAGGCTGCCAAGCTGATGGTGGCCAATCCCAACATGCTGATCGGCAGTTCCGGGCGCACCGCGCTGGAGATGGGTGGCTATCGGTCGCTGGACAAGAAGGTCTTGCGCAAGCTCGCCGCGAGCGATGGCAAGTTCGCCTATCTGCTGGCGGCGCGTGCCCAGCGCACGGCACTGTCCCGGGCGATTTGAGCGGAGCGGGGCATAAGTGACTGTTACTAGCAGCTTTTTTGCTTTTTGGTGTTGACAGTGAGGGCGAGGCCTCTTAACATGCGCCCCGTCCTGACCGACGGGGCTATAGCTCAGCTGGGAGAGCGCTTGCATGGCATGCAAGAGGTCGACGGTTCGATCCCGTCTAGCTCCACCAAATTTCGGTTTCGCCTGCGGGGGAAATCGGTAGAAGGTTTCGTCCCCTTCGTCTAGTGGCCTAGGACACCGCCCTTTCACGGCGGTAACAGGGGTTCGAGTCCCCTAGGGGACGCCATATCAGTCACGTATCCCAGACGTGGCGAACGTTGTACGCGGGGCTATAGCTCAGCTGGGAGAGCGCTTGCATGGCATGCAAGAGGTCGACGGTTCGATCCCGTCTAGCTCCACCAAATTCGTGATCCGCAAGGATCGCACCCGGGTAACGTCCCCTTCGTCTAGTGGCCTAGGACACCGCCCTTTCACGGCGGTAACAGGGGTTCGAGTCCCCTAGGGGACGCCATATCGAAGAAAACCGCCTTACGGCGGTTTTTTTTCGCCTGCACGAAAGCCATTCGCCAGGGTCTCTGCACAGATGCCGTTTCGGCGTCCATCTGTGTTAGACCTGTACCACGAGCGCAGGCTCTTTTCAGACAAAGCCAAGCAAGGGGAGTGGGATGATCGTCGAGTATCTCTACAGCCTGGCCCAGGTACCTGCGGCGCAATGGAACGGCTTGCTGGCGGACGACCAGCCCTTTCTGCGCCATGAGTTCCTCGCCACCCTGGAAGACAGCGGTAGCCTCGGCAAGGGTACCGGTTGGCAACCGGCGCATCAGGTCCTCAAGGATGCCCAGGGCCAGTTGCTGGCGGCGATGCCGGCGTATCTCAAGATGCACTCCTATGGTGAATACGTCTTCGATTGGGCCTGGGCCGATGCCTGTCGGCGGGCGGGCATCGACTACTATCCCAAGTTGCTGGCCGCCGTACCCTTCTCGCCGGTGCAGGGCGCGCGCCTGCTGGGCGATCCGGCGGCCTGTGCCACCTTGCTCGATGCGACTACCGGCAGCCTGGCGGGCCTCGAACTCTCCAGTCTGCACGTCAACTTCACCGATCCCAAGGCCGACGCCCTGCTGCAGGACCGCGATGGTTGGCTGGCCAGGATCGGCTGCCAGTTCCATTGGCATAACCGTGGCTACCGGGATTACGGAGACTTCCTCGCCGCCCTGACCTCGCGCAAGCGCAAGCAACTGCGCAAGGAACGCGATCAGGTCGCCGGGCTCGGAGTGAGCTTCGAGTGGCGCAAGGGCGGCGAGCTGAGCGAGGCGGAGTGGGACTTCGTCTATGCCTGCTACGCCAATACCTACGAGGTGCGCGGCCAGGACCCTTATCTCACCCGTACTTTCTTCAGCCTGCTGGCCGAACGACTACCCGAAGCCATTCGAGTGGTGCTCGTTCGCCAGGGCAGCCGGCCGGTGGCCATGGCCTTCTACCTGCAGGACGGCACTACCCTCTATGGTCGCTACTGGGGCTGTTTGCAGGAATTCGACCAGCTGCATTTCGAGACCTGCTTCTACCAGGGTATCGAACACGCCATTGCCGAGGGGCTGCAGCGCTTCGATGCCGGCGCCCAGGGTGAGCACAAGCTGATCCGCGGTTTCGAACCGACCCTTACGCACTCCTGGCATTACCTGGTGCATCCGGGCCTGAGAGCGGCGGTAGCGGACTTTCTCGAGCAGGAGAGGGCGGGGGTCCAGGCCTATGCACGCCAGGCGGCCGAGGCCTTGCCCTATCGCCAGGAGGACGGTACGGCGCCATGCTGAACTACCTCTGGTTCCTGCTGGCCGCACTGTTCGAGATCGCCGGCTGCTACGCCTTCTGGCTGTGGCTGCGGCTGGATCGCAGCCCCTGGTGGATCGCGCCGGGGCTGGCCAGCCTGGTGCTCTTCGCTCTGCTGCTGACCCGCATCGAGGCCGCCTACGCCGGTCGGGCCTACGCGGCCTATGGTGGCATCTATGTAGTGGCGTCCCTGGGCTGGCTGGCGCTGGTCGAACGCACCCGGCCGACCTGGGCGGACCTGGCCGGTGGCTTGCTCTGCGTGGCAGGGGCGCTGGTGATCCTCTTGGCACCGCGGGCTGCGCCCTAGCGCTTCAGGCCTTCGCGTTGATAGAAGGCCTTGAGTTCGGCTGGTCCCATCAGCGCCAGGCGCGGCAGCTCCAGGCTGTTGTACAGCTGCCAGTAGCGACGCCGATTGAGGCGGGCGGTGCCGACGATATAGCGCAGCATCTGCCACTTGACGCTGTCCTGGCCACCCTCCAGGGCGCCACGTCTGTTCCTCTCGAACCAGCACCGTCTTAGATAGCGCAGCAGGCTGACCGGTGTAGGAGCGTCCAACAGGATCAGGCCGGTAGCCCGTGACAGGCGTTGCGGCAGGCACAGACTGTAGTTGCCGTCCACGACCCAGTGAGGGCCCTGAATCGCGGCATCGTGAAGGGCGATGAACTCAGCCGTCGGCCGTGGTTGCCAATCGGTATGGGGCAGGTAATAGAGCTGATCGAGATGCACCACCGGCAGGCCGCGCGCCCGGCCGATAGCATCGGCCAGGGTGGATTTGCCGCTGTTGGAAGGCCCCAGGATGCATAACCGCGGGCCGAGGTCGTCTAGGCGCATAGGCGGCTGCTGGCTGGAAAGACCAGCAAGCTTGCCGGAGGGGCGGCCTAGTCGTCCAGCAGCTCGCGAGGTACGTCGCGGCGCAGCACCAACTGGCAGAGGGTGCTGTCCGGATCGAAGAGAATGACCGCCTCACCGGTTTCCAGCGCCCGGCGCGCGCGCTGGGTACGGGTCGCCAGGGGCGTGTCGTCGCCGTTGTCGGTGCCTTCGCGGGTGACGAAGTCCTCCAGCAGATTGTCGAGCGTGGCGGCGGCGAGTTGGTCGTGGGGAATGATCATGGTGTGGTGCCTGGAAAAAAGCGCCCAGGATACCCCAGGCGCAGATCATGGCTCTTATTTACTGCCGTCGCCGACCACTTCTTCCAGGGGTGGCAACTGCGTCTGGTTATCCAGATGCGTGTCCTCGGGCAGCAACTGGTGGCCGAAGCGTTCTAGGGAGCTATCGGCGGGCTGGGCATCGCTGTCGAACACCGGCGGACTGAGGATGTAGCCGGTCAGCAACTGGCTAAGCGCGGCCAGGCTGACGATATGGGTACGCTCGTAGCCATGGGTCGCATCGCAACCGAAGGCCAGCAGGGCGACCCGCACGTCCTGCCCGGAGCTGATCGCCGAATGGGCATCGCTGTAGTAGTAGCGGAACAGATCGCGCCGTACCGGGATGTCATTACGTTCGGCCAGGCGCAGCAGGTGCCGCGACAGGTGATAGTCGTAAGGGCCCGCCGAATCCTGCATGGCCACGCTGACGCGATGCTCGTCGGAACGCTGACCCGGGGCGACCGGGGCGATGTCGATGCCGACGAATTCGCTGACGTCCCAGGGCAGGGCGCCGGCGGCCCCCGAGCCGACCTCTTCGGTGATGGTGAACAGCGGATGGCAGTCGATGGGCGGTGTCTGGCCGCTTTCCTTGAGCATCTTGAGCGCGGTAAGCAGGGCGGCGACGCCAGCCTTGTCGTCCAGATGGCGCGAGCTGATGTAGCCACTGTCGGTGAATTCGGGCAGCGGATCGAAGGCGACGAAATCGCCGATCTGCACGCCCAGTTGCTCCGTCTCGTGACGGCTCTTGGTCACGGCATCCAGGCGCAGTTCGATGTGATCCCAACTCACCGGCATCTTGTCGATCTCGGTGTTGAAGGCATGACCCGAGGCCAGCAATGGCAGCACGCTGCCCCTCAGGGTGCCATCGTCGGTGAACAGGCTGACGCGGCTGCCCTCGGCGAAGCGGCTCGACCAGTGGCCGACCGCCGCCAGGCCCAGGCGGCCGTTGTCCTTGATCTCGCGGACGATGGCGCCGATGGTGTCCAGGTGCGCCGAGACCGCGCGATCCGGGCTCTCCTTGTGGCCCTTGATCGTGGCGCGGATGGTGCCGCGGCGGGTCAGCTCGAAGGGGATGTCCAGTTCGTTCAGCCGTTCGGCCACATACATGACGATGGTATCGGTGAAGCCCGTGGGACTGGGGATCGCCAGCAGGTCCAGCAGGACCTTGCGCAGGTAATCCAGATCGGGTTCGGGTAATCGAGTCATAGCGGAACCTCCCGGGAGAGCGGGAACAGCAGGTCGATGAAGCGTTCGGCGGTCGGGTGTGGCTCATGATTGGCCAGGCCCGGGCGCTCGTTGGCTTCGATGATGACGTAGTCGGGTGCATCGGCAGCGCTGACCAGCAGGTCCATGCCGGTCACCGGAATGTCCAGCGCCCGCGCCGCCTGGATGGCCGCATCGGCCAGTACCGGGTGGAGGATGCCCGTGACATCTTCGAGGATGCCACCGGTGTGCAGGTTGGCGGTCTTGCGTACCTCCAGGTGGGTGCCAGTGGGCAGCACGCTGTCCCAGTCGTAGCCGGCGCCCCGGATCACGCGTTCGGTTTCTTCGTCGAGCGGAATGCGCGACTCGCCACCGGTAGCCGCCTGGCGCCTACGACTCTGGGCCTCGATCAGCTCCCTGACACTGTGCTGGCCGTCGCCGACGATTTCCGCCGGCCGCCGAATGGCTGCGGCTACCACCTCGTGGCCGATGACCACCACGCGCAGGTCGAGCCCCTGGTGGAAGCTCTCCAGCAGGACGCGATCGTCATAACGGCGGGCGGCTTGGATGGCCGCGGCGAGGTGCTCGGCATCACGGATATCCACCGCCACGCCCTTGCCCTGTTCACCATTGACTGGCTTGACCACCAGGGCGCCATGCTTTTGCAGGAAGGCGGCATTGTCTTCGTCACTGCCTGCCAGGCACTGCTCCGGTACCCGCAGGCCGGCGCGGGCCAGGGTGCGACTGGTCAGCACCTTGTCGGCACAGAGGGTCATGGTCACCGCGGAGGTGAGGTCGGTCAGAGACTCGCGGCAGCGAATGCGCCGGTTGCCCTGGATCAGGGTGAAGAGACCACCTTCGGCATCGTCCACCTGCACCTCGATACCACGTCTAAGGGCTTCGTCGACGATGATTCGCGCATAGGGATTGAGGTCGGCGGCCGGACCGGGGCCGAGGAACAGCGTCTGGTTGATGCCGTTCTTGCACTTGATGGCGAAGGTCTGCAGCGGCCGGAAACCCAGCTTGTCGTAGAGCCGCTTGGCCTGCTGGTTGTCGTGCAGCACCGACAGGTCCAGGTAGGCCAGGCCACGGCTGGCGTAGTGCTCGACCAGGTGGCGCACCAAGGCTTCGCCGACGCCGGGACGACTGCACTCTGGCGAGACGGCCAGGCACCAGAGCGAGGAGCCACCGTCGGGGTCCTGAAAGGCCTTGACGTGGTTGAGTCCCATCACCGAACCGATGATGGCGCCGCTGTCGTCGTCCTCCGCCAGCCAGTAGACCGGGCCGCCCTTGTGGCGGGGCGTGAGGCGCTCGGTATCGACGGGCAGCATGTGGCGCTGCTGGTAGAGGCGGTTGATCTCGCTCCAGTCCTGGGCCGAGCAGGCCCTACGGATGCGAAAGCCACGATAGATCCGGCGCGCGGGGCGGTAATCGCTGAACCAGAGGCGCAGGGTATCCGAGGGGTCGAGGAACAGTTGCTGCGGCGCCTGGGCCAGCACCTGATGCGGCGCGGCGACATAGAGAGCGATGTCACGTTCGCCCGGGGTTTCTGCGAGCAGCTCCTTGGCCAGGCTGGCCGGATCGGGATAGGTATGGCCGATGAGCAGGCGCCCCCAACCGCAATGCAGGCAAAGGGGCTGGGAGGTGGGGTAGTCGCCTTCCGCCAGGCGCGCTTGCAACCGCTCGTAGGAGGGCGTCTGGGCACGCTGAAGACGCTGGTTGTAGCTGGTCGCTTTCATGCGTCTTGCACCCTCACAGTCCGTGCTCGCTCAGCCAGAGGTTGAGCGCCGCCAGTTGCCAGAGCTTGGAACCCCGCAAAGGGGTGATGCGGTCGGCTGGATTGGTCAGCAGGCGATCGATCTCGGCGGTCTCGAACAGGCCACGGTCCTGGCTCGGGTCCAGCAGCAGCTCACGCACCCAGGTCAAGGTGTTGCCTTCCAGGTGCTTGAGGCCCGGCACCGGGAAATAGCCCTTGGGCCGGTCGATCACCTCATGGGGGATGACCTTGCGCGCCGCCGCTTTCAGCACCTGCTTGCCACCGTCGCCCAGTTTGAATTCGGCGGGGATGCGCGCCGAGAGTTCGGCCAGGCGATAGTCGAGGAAGGGCACCCGGGCTTCCAGGCCCCAGGCCATGGTCATGTTGTCGACCCGCTTGACCGGGTCGTCCACCAGCATCACGGTGCTATCCAGGCGCAGGGCCTTGTCGACCCCGGCGCTGGCACCCGGTTGGGCGAAGTGCTGGCGGACGAAGGCCTCGGCAGCATCTTCCTCCAGGCGCACGCCGGCCTGCACGGTGGCGGCATACTGGGCGTAATCCCGGTCGAAAAAGGCGGCGCGGTAGGCCGCGAAGGGATCGGCCGCGCCATGCACCTGGGGATACCAGTGGTAGCCGGCGAACAGCTCGTCGGCACCCTGGCCGCTCTGCACCACCTTGCAGTGCTGGGAGACCTCGCGCGACAGCAAATAGAAGGCGATGCAGTCATGGCTCACCATGGGCTCGCTCATGGCGGAAAAGGCCCGCGGCAACTGCTGGATGATCTCGTCTTCGGCGATGCGCAACTGCTGGTGGCGGGTGCCGTAGTGGTTGGCGATCAGGTCGGAATACTGGAATTCGTCGCCGCGCTCGCCGCCGGCATCCTCGAAGCCGATGGAGAAGGTCAGCAGGTCCTTGACCCCCGAGTCGTGCAGCAGCCCGACCAGCAGGCTGGAATCCACGCCGCCCGACAGCAGCACGCCCACCTCACGCGCGGCGCGCTGGCGGATCGCCACTGCATCTTTCAGGCCGTGCAGGACGCGCTCAGCCCAGTCGTCCAGGGTGAAGCGGCGTTCGTCTTCGTGGGGGCCATAGTCCAGGGTCCACCAGGTCTCCTGGTGCTGCTTGCCGGAGGCGTCCACGCTCATCCAGGTCGCTGGGGGCAGTTTCTGTACGCCCTGCAGGATGGTCCGGGGCGCCGGGACCACGGCGTGGAAGTTCAGGTAATGGTTGAGGGCGACTGGGTCGATGCGGGTATCGATGTCCCCGGCTTCCAGCAGGGCGGGCAGGCTGGAGGCGAATCTCAGGCGCTTGTCGGTGAAGGACAAGTAGAGCGGCTTGATGCCCAGGCGATCGCGGGCGATGAACAGGCGGCCGCTGTCACGCTCCCAGATGGCGAAGGCGAACATGCCATTGAGCTTGGGCAGCATGTCCTTGCCCCAGGCATGGTAGGCCTTGAGCAGGATCTCGGTGTCGCCGCCCGAATGGAAGCGGTAGCCCTTGGCCTCCAGCTCGGTGCGCAGTTCCGGATAGTTGTAGATGGCGCCGTTGAACACCATGGAGAGACCCAGCTCCGGCTCGATCATGGGTTGGCCCGAAGCCTCCGCCAGATCCATGATCTTCAGCCGCCGATGGCCCAGGGCGACCGGCCCCTGGCTGTGGAAGCCCCAGGCATCGGGGCCACGCTGTTCCAGGCGGTGGGTGATGCGCTCCACCGCACTAATGGATGCGGGTTGTCTATCGAAACGAAGCTCGCCGGCGATGCCGCACATGGTTGGGTGCCTCTTGAATCCTTGGGATGCGGCGCGGGGAGTTCAGTCCTGAACCCGGCGTGCGCATCCAATGCGTGTGGACTTCCCGGAGTCCTTGAGAAGCCAATGCAGGGCGCTTTGCGTACGGGTAGGGCGCGGAGGAGGGCAGCTCGTCTGCCGGAGCTCATCGGCCTGGCCGCACGCATCGATCGGCTACGGGTCTCATGAAACATGGAGATGCCGCCAATCAGGGCCTCAGGTTACGAGCCCCAAGCGCGGCGGATGGTTCCATGGCGAGGCCCAGAGCTGTCGCTGACGTCACAGCCAGGGCTGCAAGAGCCTTGCTTATATGTTATAATGTATCTTTATCGAGCGCGCCGATGGACATTTCGTCATAGGTGCCCAGAGCAGGAGACGCAACATGAAACCCGGTATCCACCCGAACTACCGACCGGTGCTGTTCCATGACACCACCTCGGACACCTACTTTCTGATCCGCTCCACTGCCGAGAGCGACCGTACCCAGGAATACGAAGGGCAGGTTTACCCCTACATCAGCCTCGACGTGTCCAGCGCCTCGCACCCCATCTACACCGGCGAGCAGCGCCAAATGAAGGTGGAAGGTCGCGTGTCAAGCTTCAACAAGAAGTTCGCCGGCTTCCCGGGCGGCAACAGCAAGTAAGCCCCCCGAGAGCAGCGCGCCGGCTCAGCGCGCGCTGCTGACCCCTTCGAGGGTGGCGAACGAGGTGTCCTTGGCGGTCAGCAGGAAGTCCTGCATGAAGGGCGCCTCGAGCATGTCTTCGCGGATGGCCGCATAAAGCGTGGCATAGAGCCCTTTTTCACCCAGCCTGCGCGCGGTGACATAGCCGCGCGAGCTGTATTCGTGGATCGCCCAGTTGGGCAGGCAACAAACGCCGCGGCCCGACGCCACCAGCTGCAGCATCATCACCGTCATCTCCGCCGTGCGTATCGACAGTGGCTCGACATCGGCCGGGTCGAGGAAGCGGGTGAAGATATCCAGGCGATCACGCTCCACCGGATAGGTGATCTGGGTTTCCGCGGCCAGGTCCTGGGGCACGATGAAAGGACGTTGTGCCAACGGATGCTGGTTGGCCACGGCCAACAGGGCTTCATAGGTGAACAAAGGCACATAGGTGACCCCCGAGAGCTCCACCGGATCGGCCGTCACCACCAGGTCCAGATCACCACGGGCCAGCGCCGGCAGCGGCGCGAAGGAGAAGCCGGACGCCAGGTCCAACTCCACCTCCGGCCAGGAATCGCGAAATTGATCGATGGTGGGCATCAGCCACTGGAAACAGCTGTGGCATTCGATGGCCATGTGCAGCCGGCCGGCTGTTCCGCCCACCAGCCGCGCCAGATCCCGCTCGGCACTGCGCAGATGCGGCAGCACCGCATCCGCGGTTTGCAACAGGCGCAGGCCGGCGCTGGTGAAGCGAATGGGTTTGGTCTTGCGGATGAACAGCGGAGTACCCAGGCGTTCTTCCAGCTCCTTGAACTGATGGGAGAGGGCGGACTGGGTCAGATGCAGGCGTTCCGCGGCTTCCACCAAGCTGGAGGATTCGCGGAGGGCATGCAGGGTCTTGAGATGGCGGAGTTCGAACATGGAGCGGACACTGGCAAGAAAAGTCCATCATGAACGTATTTCATAGAGCTGCCTACGCCCAGGCCTATCTGAAGGGGCTGGCTACGGTAAACCCCAACCACACGTCGAGCGCCTTTCTCTAGCAAGAAGGTAGCCCTGGGCACGTTAGGTACCCAGGGCTTGGTAGGCTCAGGCTGCGTTGCTGCCTTTCGCAGCCTGGGTTTCGGCTTGGGCCAGAACGTTTTCCAGGGCGATCCGCTCGGCCTCGCTGAACACCAGGCCCAGCTTGGTCCGCCGCCAGATAATGTCATCGACGCTGGTCGCCCATTCCTGGCGCTGCAGATAGTCCACTTCACGCTCATGCAGGTCCGCACCTATCAGCGCTCCCAGCTCTTCTACGGAGCGGGCTTCGCCCAGCAGCTTCCACACGCGGCTGCCATAGGTGGTGGCCCAGCGCTGGGCCAAAGCCGGGGTCAGGCCGCTGACCTTCTCCAGCAGTTCCCGGGTCAGCGCCTGTGGGGTACTCATGTCTTCGCCGCCGGGTAGCGGTGCGGCAGCGGTCCAGCTACCCCCGAGTGTGGGGAAGTAGGGCTGCAGCTGCGCCATCGCCGACTCGGCCAGCTTGCGATAGGTGGTCAGCTTGCCGCCGAACACCGACAGCAGCGGCGCTCCCTGTTCCTCGGCCAGCGACAGGGTGTAGTCGCGAGTGATGGCCGAAGGATTGTCCGATTCGTCGTCGCACAGCGGACGCACACCGGAAAAACTGTGCAGCACATCGTCTCGGCTGAGCTGCTTGCGGAAATGGACGTTGGCCACGCCAAGGACGTAGTCCATTTCCTGCTCGGTGATGCTCACCTTGGCCGGATCGCCCTGATATTCGCGATCCGTGGTGCCAATAATGGTGTAGCGCCCCAGATAGGGGATGGCGAAGACGATGCGGCGGTCTTCGTTCTGCATGATGTAGGCCTGCTCGCCTTCGTACAGCTTGGGCACGATGACATGGCTGCCCTGGATCAGGCGAATGCCATAGGGCGATTTCTGCTGCAGATCCTGGCGGATGAAGCTGGCCACCCAGGGGCCGGCGGCATTGACCAGCGCCTTGGCGCGAATCTGCCGACGACCCTGCGGGCCTTCGAGTTCGACTTCCCACTGACCTTCTACCCGGCGGGCGCTCAGGCAGCGGGTACGGGTGACGATCTCGGCACCTTTTTCCCGGGCCTGCATGGCATTGAGTACCACCAGGCGGGCATCGTCCACCCAGCAATCCGAATACTCGAACCCTTTCTTGATCTCGGCCTTCAGCGGGCCATGGGCATCGAACTTCAGGCTGCGCGAGCCCGGCAGCTTTTCACGCTTGCCCAGGTGGTCATAAAGGAAGAGACCGGCACGGATCATCCAGGCAGGACGCAGATGCGGACGGTGCGGCAGCACGAAACGCATCGGCTTGACGATATGAGGTGCCTTGGCCAGGAGCACTTCGCGCTCGGCGAGGGCTTCGCGCACCAGGCGAAACTCATGATGCTCCAGATAGCGCAGGCCACCGTGGATCAGCTTGCTGCTGGCGGACGAGGTATGGCTGGCCAGATCGTCGCGTTCGCAAAGGAACACCGACAGCCCCCGGCCCGCGGCGTCGGCTGCGATGCCTACGCCGTTGATGCCACCGCCGATGACGGCGAGATCGTAGGTAAAAGAGGTTGCGGTAGGTGCCTGGGCCATGGTGCCTCCTTTGAAACGAACATAATTATTCGGTTTCGAACATGATAGCCCAGTAAAAATCCAGCTTCCAGCAGGGCTCCCCTTTTGAGACCGCCAAAACGAACAAAAACGAATATTTACGAAGGTTGCCCGACGAGTGGTCGGTACCCAGGAGTCAGCGTGGCCGGGCAATCTCCACCTTGACCTGCCATTCCTTGAGGCAGCGGGCAAAGGCGGGCGAGGGGTCGCGCTCGGTGAACAGCTGATCGATCTGTTCGAGGCTGCCCAGGCGAATCATGGCGTTGCGACCGAACTTGCTCGAATCGGCGGCGAGGAACACCTGGCGGGCGTTATGGATGATGGCCTGGGAGACGCAGACTTCCTGATAGTCGAAGTCCAGCAGGGTGCCGTCCTCGTCGATGCCGCTGATGCCGACCAGGGCATAGTCGACCTTGAACTGCTTGATGAAGTCAGCGGTGGCCTGGCCAACCACGCCGCCGTCGCTGCGCACCTTGCCGCTGGCGATCAGGACATCGAAATCGTCCTTGGCACTGAGGATGTTCGCCACGTGCAGGTTGTTGGTGATCACCTTGAGACTGCGGTGCCCGAGCAGTGCATGGGCGATGGCCTCGGTGGTGGTGCCTATGTTGATGAACAAGGAGGCGTGATCCGGTACCGCGGCGGCGACGGCTTCGGCGATCAGGCGCTTTTCCTCGCGCATCTGGCCGGCTCTCATGCTGTATTCGGTGTTCTCCACGCTGGAGTCGTGGGCGGCACCGCCATGGTAGCGGCGCAGCAGTCCGGCTTCGGCGAGCTGATTGATGTCGCGGCGGATCGTCTGGGGGGTAACGGAGAAGTGTTGGGCCAGTTCTTCGATACTGACGTAGCCACGCTCACGGACCAATTCGAGAATCTGCTGTTGGCGAGGCGCCAGGCTCATTGCGGCTTCCTTGGATGTTCGACTAAACCCGCAGAGGATGCCGTAGGTGATCGAGACTGAAAAGCGCTTGTCGCGCAAAGCAAGACCGGCGTCGGGGAGACGCCGGTCTTGGCTAGGGCTTGGCTGAGCAACCACCCAGCCAGAGCGGGGGCGTTTCAGGCCGGGCCTGGGTCAATCGAGCGCCCAGCCGCGGGTCCGCTCCACTGCCTTCTTCCAACCTTTGTACAGCGCATCACGCTTGGCGTTGTCGCAAGCCGGTTCGAAGACGCGCTCGATGGTGCTCTTGCTGCGCAACTCGTCCAGGCTGCTCCAGAAGCCGGTGGCGAGGCCTGCCAGGTAGGCCGCACCCAGGGCGGTGGTCTCCTTCATTTCCGGCCGCTCGACGCGGGTGCCGAGCACGTCCGACTGGAATTGCATGAGGAAGTTGTTGGCGGTGGCGCCGCCGTCCACGCGCAGGGACTTCAAGGCTTCGCCGGCGTCCTGCTGCATGGCTTCCAGCACATCGCGGGTCTGGAAGGCGATGGATTCCAGGGTGGCGCGGATGATGTGGTCGACCTTGACGCCACGGGTCAGCCCGAACAGGGCGCCACGGGCATAGGGGTCCCAGTAGGGCGCGCCCAGGCCGGTGAAGGCCGGCACCAGGTAGACGCCATTGCTGTCGGCAACCTTGGTGGCGAAATACTCGGAGTCCAGGGAGTCATTGATCACCTTGAGCTCGTCGCGCAGCCACTGCACGGTGGAGCCGCCATTGAAGATGGCGCCTTCCAGGGCGTAGTTGACCTCGCCGCGAGGACCGCAGGCGATGGTGGTCAGCAGACCATGCTGCGATTGCACGGCCTTCTCGCCGGTATTCATCAACAGGAAGCAGCCGGTGCCGTAGGTGTTCTTGGCCAGGCCCGGTTCCACGCACATCTGGCCGAACAGCGCCGCCTGCTGGTCGCCGGCGATACCGGCGATGGGGATGCCGGTGGTCTGGCCGCTGCCCAGGTGCGCCTGGCCATAGACCTCGGAAGAAGACTTCACTTCCGGCAGCATCTCGCGGGGAATGTCCAGTACCTCGAGCAGGGTGGCATCCCACTCGCGCTTGTGGATATCGAACAGCAGGGTGCGCGAGGCGTTGGTGTAGTCGGTCACATGGGCCTGGCCCTGGGTCATCTTCCAGATCAGCCAGGTGTCCACGGTGCCGAACAGCAACTCACCGCGACGGGCACGTTCCCGGCTGCCTTCGACGTGGTCGAGAATCCACTTGATCTTGGTGCCCGAGAAGTAGGGATCGATCACCAGGCCGGTGGTCTTGCGGATGTGGTCTTCCATGCCGTCGCGCTTGAGCTGGTCGCAGATCGCGGTGCTCTGGCGGCTTTGCCAGACGATGGCGTTGTAGATCGGGCGGCCGGTGGTCTTGTCCCAGACGATGGCGGTTTCCCGCTGGTTGGTGATGCCGATGGCGGCCACCTGTTCGTTGGTGATGCTGGCCTGGGCCAGCGCCTCGACGAAAACGGCGCTCTGGGTGGCCCAGATTTCCATCGGATCATGTTCCACCCAGCCCGCTTGGGGGTAGATCTGCGCGAATTCACGCTGGGCGATGGTCACCACGTTGGCATTGCGGTCGAGCACGATGGCGCGGGAACTGGTGGTGCCCTGGTCGAGTGCGACGATGTACTGCTTGTTCTGGTCGGTCATGGTCGTATTCCTTATTGTGATTCGCGGCGATCAGGACGCTTTGGAAACGGGAGTCACTTCGCTACGGGCGCTTTCCTCGGTTTTGGCCGGCACGTCGCAGGCCCCCGAACCCAGGCCGGGCAGGTGGCGGCAGATCAATGCTTTATAACCGGCGGCGCCCAGGCAGGCCCCGACGATGGGTGCGAAGATCGGTACCAGGAAGTAGGGGATCTCCCGACCGCCGGTGAAGGCGATCTGGCCCCAGCCGGCGAAGAAGGTCATCAGCTTTGGCCCGAAATCCCGGGCAGGGTTCATGGCGAAGCCGGTCAGCGGGCCCATGGAGCCGCCGATCACGGCGATCAGCAGGCCGATCAGCAGGGGAGCCAAGGGGCCACGGGGCAGGCCGTTGCCGTCGTCGGTGAGCGCCATGATCATGGCTAGCAGGATGGCGGTGATGACGGCTTCGACCAGGAAGGCCTGACCGATGGACAGTGCGGGATTGGCGTAGGTGGAGAAGACGCCGGCCAGCTCCAGGCTCGCCTGACTGCCGCGGACGATATGGTGAGTCTGTTCGTAATCGAAAAAGAGACTGCTGTAGAGGCCGTAGACCAGTGCTGCGCCGCAGAAGGCGCCAGCCACCTGGGCCAGGATGTAGGCGGGTACCTTGCGTCTTTCGAAGCCGCCGAACAGCCAGAGGGCGATGGTAACGGCCGGGCTCAGATGGGCGCCCGAGACCCCGGCCGACAGGTACACGGCCATGCTCACACCGACGCCCCAGATGATGCTGATTTCCCACAAGCCAAGCGTGGCGCCGCCGACCTTCGCCGCCGCGACGCAACCGGTACCGAAGAAGATGAGCAGGGCGGTGCCGAGGAACTCGGCGATACATTGACCGCGTAACGTTGGAGCGAGAGGAGTACTCATGGGGAGCCTCGAGGTTGTTGTATTTATAGGTGGCCGTTGAGCCATTTGTTCGCAACCGAAAATCTAATTTCAAATATGAAAACTGTCAAAGGCTCTGAGCGCAAAAACAGTGATGACGTTCGACGATTCATTGCCAAGGCGACACTGCCTGCTACCTTGGTCAGGAAGATCCGCGAGACGATGCATACGTTGCCCGGTCTGATGTTGGACACGGCGTTGCCAAGGCGGTCGACGTTCGTTGGTTTCTCTCCCAGCTCAGGTAGCGCGCATGCCCTTTGAATTCCACCAGGTCGACTCCTTCACCGATCAACCTTTCCGCGGTAACCCAGCGGCTGTCTATTGCCTGGAAAGCTGGCCTGCCGACGAGCTGCTGCAGCGCATCGCCACCGAACACAATCTCTCGGAAACCGCCTTCGTGGTACGCGAGGCCGATACTTGGCGCATTCGCTGGTTCACACCTCGGGTGGAGGTCCCCCTCTGCGGTCATGCGACCCTGGCGGCGGCCCATGTGCTGTTCGAGATCCAAGGTGAACCCGGTGATCGCCTGGAATTCATCAGTCAGGCGGGCAGCTTGCGGGTGTTTCGCGAGCCGGAAGGGCTGCTGGCGCTGGATTTCCCGGCGCTGGTGCCGACGGAGCTGGGGGTGACGCCGGAACTGGAACGGGCGCTGCGGCTGTCGCCAGTGGACGCCCTGGCGGCGGACAAGCTGCTGGTGCTGCTGGAGTCGGAGCAGGCAGTGCGCGACTGCAAGCCGGACCTGGCCGCCATTGCGCGTTTGCCCTGGCAAGGCGTCATCGTGACCGCACGGGGCCGGGAGGTCGATTTCGTCTCACGCTTCTTCGCGCCCGGCGTAGGCATCGATGAAGACCCCGTCACTGGCTCGGCGCACTGCAGCCTGATTCCCTACTGGTCGCGCCGCCTGGCCAAGCGGATGCTCACCGCCCAGCAGCTGTCCGCCCGTGGTGGCCAGCTCTGGTGTCGTCTGGACGGGGATCGCGTGAGTATCGCGGGGAGGGCGGTGACGGTCTTCAGCGGACGTCTGCTGCTTTGACCGCTTGGCCGGGCGTCTTGAGCGCCCGGCCAGGGCCGCTCATCAGGCGTGTAGCGGTGGCTTGATGAGGAATTCGAGCAGTGCCTTCTGCGCGTGCAGCCGGTTCTCGGCTTCGTCCCAGACCACGGCGCGGGGATCGTCCAGCAGCGTGTGGCTGATCTCCTCGCCGCGATGGGCCGGCAGGCAGTGCATGAACAGGACGTCCGGAGCTGCGCCGTCGAGCAATTCGGCAGTGACCTGATAGGGCTTGAAGGCCGCCAGGCGCAGGCGGGTTTCCTCTTCCTGGCCCATGGAGGTCCAGACGTCGGTACTGACCAGGTGCGCCTGGGCCACCGCCTCGCGCGGATCCCTAACCAACTGAACGCGATCACCCGCCCGCTCCAGGAAGCGCTGATTGGGCTCGTAGCCTTCGGGGCAGGCGATGCGCAGGTTGAAGTCCAGCTGTTCGGCCGCTTCGATATAGCTGTTGCACATGTTGTTGCCATCGCCGATCCAGGCCACGGTCTTGCCCTGGATGTCGCCGCGATGCTCGAAGAAGGTCTGCATGTCAGCCAGCAGCTGGCAGGGATGCAGATCGTCGGACAACCCATTGATCACCGGCACCTTGGAGTTGGCGGCGAAGGTGGTGAGCATTTCGTGGGCGAAGGTGCGGATCATCACCCCGTCCAGCATGCTCGCCATGACCCGGGCGCTGTCCGGCACCGGCTCACCACGGCCCAACTGGGTATCGCGGGACGAGAGAAAGATGGCCTGGCCGCCGAGTTGGATCATGCCGGCCTCGAAAGAGAGGCGGGTGCGGGTGGAGGCTTTTTCGAAGATCATCCCCAGCACGCGATTGCGCAGGGGTTCGTGCAGCAGGCCCTGATTACGCAAGGCCTTGAGTTCGATGCCGCGTTTGATGAGTTGCCGAAGTTCCGCAGGGGAACAATCCATGAAAGAAAGAAAGTGCCGAGCCGTCATTTCGCTACCCTAGCGTCCCATCCCGGTAACGGCCGCCCATCAGGGGCGCGGCGAACCTGAGACCATGCCGTTTCGAACGGCGGAAAGACCAAAGGCGAAATGGTATAAGTTCATGTCGCATTTTACCACCATCGCAGGCGTGGCCTTTACCGCGAGGCCTCACCTGCGATGAGCGTACGGTGCTCTAGCACCCCAGCGGGCGCTAAATGGAGATCACAGCAGTTCGGCCGGTACATTGCCGCCATTGTCGGCAAGCTTTTGCAGGACGGCCTTGTGCAGCCACATGTTCATCTGGGCGGAGTCGTTCAGCTTGTCCTCGGGGCAGTGCAGCTCCTTGGCCAGTTCCTGGCGAGCGGCCAGGCTGCTGTCCAGGTCGAGCAACTTGAGCAAGTCGACGATGGAGGTCTTCCAATTGAGCTGTTCACCCTTCTGGGCGGCTAGGGCATCCAGTTTGGCGGTAACGTCCACTTGGCTAATGGGCGCCACGCCGGCGGCCGGAGCGCTACTGCCAGCCGGTGCGGTGTTATCGGTAGCGCTGGTGCTAGGCGCGGCGGCGGTATTGTCCGCCTGGGCCTCACCGATGCCGAGCTTGGATAGAATCTTGCTGAACAGGCTCATGGAGTTCTCCTGGGTCTGGGGAAAAGAGGCACCAAGCGGCGCCTGCCCTTAACCTGACCACAGGTATGACGCCAAAGTTTGCTGATCGATGATCACTCCCTTGCCGCGAACGGCCTGACGGGCGTGTGGTCGATTGGCAGACTCATGGCGCGTCGGCTCTGGCCCGCCAGCATGGAAATTCCGGCGTGTGACTGGCCTTTCCGTTACAATCGTCCCACCGTATTAGCGAGGTGCATCGTGGACATCATCGATACCATCAAAGACCAGATTGCCAACAATCCCGTGCTGCTCTACATGAAGGGCTCGCCGAACGCACCCCAGTGCGGTTTTTCGTCCCGTGCCGCTCAGGTGCTGATGGCCTGTGGCGAGAAATTCGCCTACGTCGATATCCTGCAGAATCCGGAAATCCGCGCCAATCTGCCCAAGTACGCCAACTGGCCGACCTTCCCCCAGCTGTGGGTCGGTGGCGAACTGGTTGGCGGCAGCGACATCCTGGCCGAGCTGTACGAGAAGGGCGAGCTGCAGACCCTGATCAAGCAAGCCGTGGAAACCAAGGACGCCTGAGTCCTTGGCCCATGAAAAAGCCCGCACTAGGCGGGCTTTTTCATGGGCGCGATTCGATCAATCGTCGTCGTCGTGCATCTGCGACTGAATGTAGTTCTCGATGCCGACGCTGGCGATCAGGGTCAGCTGAGTTTCCAGCCAGTCGATGTGCTCTTCTTCGGACTCGAGAATGTCCTTGAGCATATCGCGGCTGACGTAGTCGCGGACCGTCTCGCAGTAGGTGATGGCTTCGCGCAGGTCGGCCACGGCGCTGATCTCCAGGCGCAGGTCGCACTGGATCATTTCCTGGGTGTTCTCACCAATCATCAGCTTGCCCAGATCCTGCAGGTTGGGCAGACCTTCCAGGAACAGGATGCGCTCGATCAGGCGATCGGCGTGCTTCATCTCGTCGATGGATTCCTTGTACTCGTGGTGGCCCAGCTTGCGGATGCCCCAGTCGTTGTACATGCGCGAGTGCAGGAAGTACTGGTTGATGGCCACCAGTTCGTTGCCGAGGATCTTGTTCAAATGCTGGATGACGGTGATATCGCCTTTCATGGCCTGACCTGCGAATGGGGTGGGATTGCCGGCAGTCTGAGCGCCGAAAAGCCCTTTGTCAAAAGCTTAAGTCGTTGAAAAATCGACGAAAATCGAACGGTAATCGAAAGCTTTTCCATCCTTCGCGTAAGCTTTTGATTAGCCAATAAAAAAGCCGGACCCAGGGTCCGGCTCTTCGAAAAAGATTTTGCTTAGACGCGCGGTACGTCCAGGGCATAGGCGAGTTGCTGGGCACCGTGCAATTCACCAAGCGTCTCCTTGACCACCTGCTTGGCGAGGCAGGCACACTTGCCGCACTGGGTGGCGCAACCGGTGCTTTCCCGAACTTCCCGATAACTGCAGCAGCCGTCATAGATTGCTTCGCGGATCTGCTTGTCGGTCACGCCACGGCAAAGACACACGTACATGGATCGCCTGCTGTATGAGTGGAGGTGCCGCCAAAGCTAATGACAATGAGAATGATTGTCAAAGTTGTAGGCGGCAAAATCTCATTAAAGGTGACCTGGGCGACGAACGGTCGATCAGCTGGAGCGGCTAACAACGGGTAGCGAGAGGCGCCAGGTGACTCACTCACCACGCTGGAAGCGAGCCAGGCGCATGCGGGCATAGGAAGCGTCCGAGCACTGCACGTCCTCACCTGGTGGACGCGCAGCGGTCTTGTCGATCACTCTCAGTCGAGATCGACCCAGCCACCCATTTCCCGCCAGCGATTGACGATGCCGCAGAACAGCTCGGCGGTCTTCTCGGTGTCGTAGCGGGCCGAGTGGGCTTCACGATTGTCGAACTCGATCCCGGCGGCCTGACAGGCCTTGGCCAGTACCGTCTGGCCATAGGCCAGGCCGGCGAGGGTGGCGGTATCGAAGCTGGAGAAGGGGTGGAAGGGATTGCGCTTCAGGCCACAGCGCAGCACCGCGGCATTGAGGAAGCCCAGGTCGAAGCTGCTGTTATGGCCGACCAGGATGGCTCTCTTGCAGCCGCTGGATTTGAGCGACTTGCGCACGCCCTTGAAGATCTCGCTGAGGGCGTGTTCTTCGCTGACCGCCATGCGCAACGGATGGTCGAGCTTGATGCCGGTGAATTCCAGGGCCGCCGGCTCGATGTTGGCTCCGGCAAAGGGCTCGACGCGGAAGAAGTAGGTGTGATCCGGGTAGAGCACCCCTTCATCGTCCATGGCCACGGTGGTGGCGGCGATTTCCAGCAGGGCGTCGGTGGCGGCGTTGAAGCCACCGGTCTCCACGTCCACCACCACCGGTAGGTAGCCACGAAAACGTCGCGCCATGGGGATGCGCGAGTCGGACATCGGCTGGCTGGCGTCCAGCTCGTCGCTGAAGGTCTCGTCCATGCTCATGCGCCTACCTCCAGGCGCCAGCGCAGGGTTTCGCCAGCGCGCAGCGGCACTACGTCATGGTCGCCGAAGGGCAGGGAGGCAGGCGCCTGCCAGTCTTCGCGTACCAGGGTGACGGTCTCGGTGTTGCGCGGTAGGCCGTAGAAATCCGGACCGAAGTGGCTGGCGAAGCCTTCCAGGCGATCCAGGGCGTTGCGGCTCTCGAAGGCCTCGGCGTAGAGCTCCAGCGCGCCGTAGGCGGTGTAGCAGCCGGCGCAGCCGCAGGCCGCTTCCTTGGCGTGGCGGGCGTGGGGCGCCGAGTCGGTACCGAGGAAGAACTTGGGATTGCCACTGGTGGCGGCGTCCAGCAGAGCGCTCTGGTGGGTGTTGCGCTTGAGGATCGGCAGGCAATAGAAGTGCGGCCGGATACCGCCCACCAGCATGTGGTTGCGGTTGTAGAGCAGGTGATGGGCGGTGATGGTGGCGCCGACATTGGCCGGGGCTTCGCGGACGAATGCAGCGGCGTCACCGGTGGTGATGTGTTCGAACACCACCTTCAGCGTCGGGAAGCGCTGGACGATACGCACCAGGTGCTCGTCGATGAATTTCTTCTCGCGGTCGAAGACGTCCACCTCGGCATGGGTGACCTCGCCGTGCACCAGAAGCGGCAGGCCGACCTCGGCCATGGCTTCGAGGGTGGGGAAGAGGTTGTCCAGCGAGGTGACGCCGGAGTCGGAGTTGGTGGTGGCGCCGGCCGGATAGAGCTTGGCGGCATGCACGAAGCCGCTGGCCTTGGCGGTGCGAACATCTTCCGGGCTGGTACGGTCGGTGAGGTAGAGCACCATCAGGGGTTCGAAGTGGCTGCCGGCTGGACGGGCGGCAAGGATGCGCTCGCGATAGGCGGCGGCCTGCTCGGCGTTGCGCACCGGCGGCACCAGGTTGGGCATGACGATGGCGCGACCGAATTCGCGGGCGGCGTCGGCGACGGTCTGTTGCAGGGCGGCGCCGTCGCGCAGGTGAATGTGCCAGTCATCGGGACGGGCAAGGGTGATCCGGTCGGTCATACAGGATTCCAGGCAGCGGGAAAGTGCGGAAATGCTACCGGAAAAGCCTGGTCACCGGCACCCGCGCTCAAGTTTTCCGCCCGGTTGACCGATAGCTCTGGAGTCAGTCATATCCCTTGGAGCCCACCGTGCGCCCGCGTCACCTGCTGCTTTCCGTTCTGCTGCTCAATGCGCCGGTTTGGGGGATGACCTTCCAGGACCGGCTTGAGAGTGCCGAATGGAAAGTGGAGGGCGACATCTTCGCCTGTCGCCTGCTGCAGCCGGTCCCGCGTTTCGGCAGCGGTGGCTTCCTCAAGCGTGCCGGCGAGGCGACGGTCTTCGAGCTGCGCACCACCGGTCCCTGGCTGGCCATCGGCAGCGCCAGCCTGCAAGCGGCGGCGGCGCCCTGGCGCCCTGGTCTGGGCGACGTCAACCTCGGCACGGTGCAATTGGTCGCGGGTGACCAGCCGCTGTCCTCTTCGGCACAACAGGCCGTGCGCCTGCTCACCGGCCTGCGGGAAGGGCGGACGCCGTTGGTGACCGGGCGCGACGGTCTGGCCCAACGGGTCGAGGTGCGGCTATTACCGATGCGCTTCGACAAGGCCTACCAGGACTTCGAGGCCTGTACCCGCAAGCTGCTGGCAGTTAACTTCGACCAGATCCGCCACTCGCAGATCAACTTCCCGGATGGCGGCGATGCCCTGGATGACGTGGCCAAGGCCAAGCTCGACCTCATCGACGATTACCTCAAGGCTGATCCGCGCGTGAATCACGTGGTGGTCTCCGGCTATAGCGACAATCACGGCACCCGGCTGGACAATCGCCAGGAGTCGCGGCTGCGCGCCCTGGCGGTCATGGAATACCTCAAGGCCAAGGGCTTTCCGGCCGAGCAGATCGAGCTGCGCTTCTTCGGCGAGCAGTATCCGCTGGTTCCCAACACCAGCAAGGCCAACCGTGCGCGCAATCGTCGGGTGACCCTGGTGTTCTCCCAGGGACCGGCCACGCCGCCCCAGCCCACCACCGCGCCGACCGCCACCGCGGCCAATCCTGCCGAACCGCCCGCACCCACCCCGGCACCGCCGGCCAAGCCCAAGGGCTAGTGTGGTGCTTTGGAAGTTCGCACAAGAATTAGCGAGTGATTTTTGACGGTTCGGCGCTCCGACGGTTCGGCGCCCCGAATGGGCTAGGCGCCGGGACGAGTCATAGCAGGGCTATGGCGAGGAGTGGCAACACTGCCCAGGCGGTCCGCCGATGCGGACAAAAAGCGCCGCCAAAATTGTGCAGTCAACTTATTAAGCGCCACACTAGGTGTCGCCTCGACATCCGGCTGCGTCGCGCCTCTATAAAACCCCCGCCGTGATCGGTAGAATCGGCGCCTTTCCGATTCAACGCGACGCACGGGAGCAAATGGCATGGCGGATGTGAAGAAGGTAGTCCTGGCGTATTCCGGCGGCCTGGACACCTCGGTGATCCTCAAGTGGCTGCAGGACACCTATAACTGCGAAGTGGTGACCTTCACCGCTGACCTCGGCCAGGGCGAGGAAGTCGAGCCGGCGCGTGCCAAGGCCCAGGCCATGGGCGTCAAGGAAATCTACATCGACGACCTGCGCGAAGAGTTCGTTCGTGATTTCGTCTTCCCAATGTTCCGTGCCAACACCGTCTACGAAGGTGAGTACCTGCTGGGTACCTCCATCGCCCGTCCGCTGATCGCCAAGCGCCTGATCGAGATCGCCAACGAGACCGGCGCCGATGCCATCTCCCACGGCGCCACCGGCAAGGGCAACGATCAGGTGCGCTTCGAGCTGGGCGCCTATGCGCTCAAGCCGGGCGTCAAGGTGATCGCACCCTGGCGCGAGTGGGACCTGCTCTCCCGCGAGAAGCTGATGGATTATGCCGAGAAGCACCAGATCCCGATCGAGCGCCACGGCAAGAAGAAGTCGCCGTACTCCATGGACGCCAACCTGCTGCACATCTCCTACGAGGGCGGTGTGCTGGAAGACACCTGGACCGAGCACGAAGAAGACATGTGGCGTTGGACCAAGTCCCCGGAAGCCGCGCCGGATACCCCGACCTATCTCGAGCTGACCTACCGCGCCGGTGACATCGTCGCCATCGACGGCAAGGAGCTGAGCCCGGCCACCGTGCTGGCCGAACTGAACCGCATCGGCGGCGAGAACGGCATCGGTCGCCTGGACATCGTCGAGAACCGCTACGTGGGCATGAAGTCCCGTGGTTGCTACGAGACCCCCGGCGGCACCATCATGCTCAAGGCCCACCGCGCCATCGAGTCCATCACCCTCGACCGCGAAGTGGCACACCTCAAGGACGAGCTGATGCCCAAGTACGCCAGTCTGATCTACACCGGCTACTGGTGGAGCCCCGAGCGGCTGATGCTGCAGCAGATGATCGACGCCTCCCAGGCCAACGTGAATGGCATGGTGCGTCTGAAACTGTACAAGGGCAATGTCATCGTCGTTGGCCGCAAGTCCGACGAGTCGCTGTTCGATGCCAACATCGCCACCTTCGAGGAAGATGGCGGCGCCTACAACCAGGCGGATGCGGCTGGCTTCATCAAGCTCAATGCGCTGCGCATGCGCATTGCCGCAGGCAAGGGTCGTACCCTGTTGTAAGGGTCACCTGGAAACGCAAAACCCCAGCCTCGGCTGGGGTTTTTTATGGGCTACAGATCGAAATCGTATTCGGAGATCTGCTTTTTCAGGCGGCGCTCTTCGAGCATGTTGTCGATCAGTCGCCGCTTGGTCAGGTTGGTCTTGCTGACGACGGGTTCGACGGTATCGGGCGCCTCACCCTCGGTCTCGAAATCTTCGTCTACATCGATATCGCTTTTGTCTTCGGCCATTGGTAACTCCTGCAAGGCTGAACAGGGTCACACGCCCGTCATCGACAGAACTGCGGGACCTTTTCGCGCACCTTATAACGACAAAGCAGGGGCCGGTAAAAAAGATTTTTTCAATCGCCAGAGGGCCTTCATCAGCCCTTTTTCAATCGTCGGAGGTTTTCGCCTTGTACTCACAAAGGTCTTCGATGCGACAGCTGCCGCAACGCGGCTTACGCGCTTGGCAGACGTAGCGGCCATGGAGGATGAGCCAGTGGTGGGCGTCCAGCAGATAATCCTTCGGCACCACCTTGAGCAGCTTCAGCTCCACTTCCACCACGTTCTTGCCAGGTGCCAGGTTGGTCCTGTTGCTGACCCGGAAGATGTGGGTATCCACGGCCATGGCGAGCTGCCGGAAGGCGGTGTTGAGAACCACGTTGGCGGTCTTGCGGCCGACGCCGGGTAGGGCCTCCAGTTCTTCGCGTGTCTGGGGTACCTCGCCGCCGTGGCGCTCCAGCAGCAGCCGGCAGGTCTCGATGACGTTCTTGGCCTTGCTGTTGTAGAGCCCTATGGTCTTGATGTACTCCGACAGCCCCTCCACACCCAGGTCGAAGATGGCCTGGGGCGTATTGGCCACCGGATAGAGGCGAGCGGTGGCCTTGTTGACGCTGACGTCGGTGGCCTGGGCGGAGAGGATCACGGCGATCAGCAATTCGAACGGCGAGGCGTAGGACAACTCCGTCTTGGGATCGGGGTTGTCCTCGTGCAGGCGACGGAAGATCTCCAGGCGTTTGGCGGCGTTCATGGCGTGGTCTGTTCTTCCAGAGCGGCAAGGTGTCGGGCGGCCTGCTGAGCAGCGCTGCGCAGGGCGTCCAGCTGCTGGGCCTGCTCTGGCGCGGGGGTGGCACCAAAGGCCCGTTCGGCCTTGGTCAGCTGGGCACGGGCCAGGGTGGCGGCGATGCGCGCCTGCTTGAGCGCGGCGGGATTCGGCGCCACGGTCGCGGCGGTCCCTTCTGCCTCTGGCTGCTGTGCAGCCTCCAAGGCTCGTTGGGCCTGCAAGGCGGCTTCGCGCAGCTGTCGTACCTGAGCCTCCAGAGCGGGCGTACCGTATTGAGCGAGTTGCCGCTCGGCCTTCTGCAGAGCGACCCGGGCCATGGCGGCGGCGATCTTCAGCGGCTTGAGCGCAGGCTCCGTCGTGGCAGAGGCCACTGGGGGCGCCACGGCTGCGGCGGGTGCCTGGCGACGTTGCCGCTCGGCCTCCAGCCGCTCGCGATCCCGCTGCAGGCGCGCCTGGCGGGCGTCGAAACGGCGACGATAGTAACGGGCACGCTGGCGCGCCGCTTCGCGGTCGACCGGTTCCGCCACGGCCACCAGATCGATGCAGTCCACCGGACAGGGCGCGAGGCAGAGTTCGCAGCCACTGCATTCGCTCTCGATGACCGTGTGCATCAGCTTGGCCGCGCCGAGGATGGCGTCGGTGGGGCAGACCTGGATGCACTTGGTGCAGCCGATGCACTCGGCCTCGCGGATCACCGCGCGTTGGCTGGGTGTCACCGGATAGGGCGAATCCAGCGGCAGCGCCGGGCGCTGGAGCAGAGCCGACAGCTCGAGAATAGTGGCCGTGCCGCCGGGCGGACACTTGTTGTGCGCTTCGCCCGCGGCGATGCCCGCCGCATAGGGCTGGCAACCGGGATGGCCGCACTTGCCGCATTGGGTCTGGGGCAGCAAGGCGTCGATGGCGGTGATGAGGTTGGCTTGGGCGTTCATGGTCATGACAGGGAGAAGAACGGCGCCCTGGGGCGCCGTAGCTATCACATCACCCGCTGGCCGGGCTTGGCGCCGCTGTCGGGGCTGAGCAGATAGATCTCGCTGCCGCCGGGGCCGGCAGCCAGCACCATGCCTTCGGAGATGCCGAACTTCATCTTGCGCGGCGCCAGGTTGGCGACGTAGAGGGTCAGGCGGCCTTCGAGCTGGCTCGGCTCGGGGTAGGCGCTCTTGATGCCGGAGAAGACGTTGCGCTTGGCATCGCCGATGTCCAGGGTCAGGCGCAGCAGCTTGTCGGCGCCCTCGACGAATTCGGCCTTCTCGATCAGGGCGATGCGCAGGTCGACCTTGGAAAAGGTATCGAAGTCGATGGTCTCGGCCAGCGGGGCCTTGGTCAGTTCGCCATTGCCGGCGGGTTGGGGCGCGGCCTGGGCGGCCAGGTCTTCCTTGGAAGCGTCGATCATGGTCTGCACCTTGGCGGGTTCGATGCGGGTGAGCAGGGGCTGGAAGGCGTTGAGCTGATGATTGGCCAGGCGGGTGTCGAGGTCGGCCCAGGTCAGGGGCGCGACATTGAGGAAGCTCTCGGCGGCGGCGACCAGGTTGGGTAGCACGGGCTTGAGCAGGATCGCCAGCTGGCGGAACAGCTCGACGCCCTGGGCGCAGATGGCCTGGACCTCGTCGGCCTTGCCGTCCTGCTTGGCCAGGCTCCAGGGCGCCTTGTCGGCGATCCAGGCGTTGGCGCGGTCGGCCAGCGCCATGGTCTCGCGCATGGCGCGGCCGAAGTCACGGGTCTCGTAGGCCTCGGCGATGCTCGGCGCGGCGGCACGGAAGGCGGCTTCCAGCTCGGGGGCGGCCTGGGCGTCCACCAGCAGGCCGGCATTGCCCTTGTGGATGAAGCCGGCGCAGCGACTGGCGATGTTGACCACCTTGCCCACCAGGTCGGAATTGACCTTCTGCACGAAGTCCTCGAGGTTCAGGTCGATGTCTTCGACATGGCGCGAGAGCTTGGCGGCGAAGTAATAGCGCAGGTACTCGGGATTCAGGTGATCCAGGTAGGTGCGCGCCTTGATGAAGGTGCCACGGGACTTGGACATCTTCTGGCCGTCGACGGTGAGGAAGCCGTGGACGTTGAGCGCGGTCGGCTTGCGGTAGCCGGCGCCTTCGAGCATGGCCGGCCAGAACAACGCGTGGAAATTGACGATGTCCTTGCCGATGAAGTGGTACAGCTCGGCGGTGCTGTCCTTGTTCCAGAAGGCGTCGAAGTCGAGGTCGTCGCGGCGGTCGCAGAGGTTCTTGAAGCTGGCCATGTAGCCGATGGGGGCGTCCAGCCAGACGTAGAAGTACTTGCCCGGGGCGTCGGGGATCTCGAAGCCGAAGTAGGGCGCATCGCGGGAGATGTCCCACTGCTGGAGACCGGCATCCAGCCATTCGGCGATCTTGTTGGCCACCGATTCCTGCAGGGCGCCGCTGCGGGTCCAGCCCTTGAGCATGTCGCTGAAGTCGGGAAGCTTGAAGAAGAAGTGCTCGGATTCGCGCAGCACCGGGGTCGCGCCGGAGATGGCCGACTTGGGGTCCTTCAACTCGGTGGGCGCATAGGTGGCGCCGCACTTCTCGCAGTTGTCGCCGTACTGGTCGGCAGCGCCACATTTAGGGCAGGTGCCCTTGATGAAGCGGTCGGCCAGGAACATCTGCTTGTCCGGGTCGAAGTACTGGGTGACCGGACGGGTGGCGATGTGGCCGTTCTCGCGCAGCTTCAGGTAGATGGCGCGCGACAGCTCACGATTCTCTTCCGCATGGGTGGAGTGGAAGTTGTCGAAGGCCACGCCGAAATCGGCGAAGTCGGCGCTGTGCTCGCGCTTGACGTTGTCGATCAGCTGTTCGGGCGTGATGCCCTCGCGCTCGGCGCGCAACATGATGGCCGAGCCATGGGCGTCGTCGGCGCAGACGTAGAGACATTGGTTGCCGCGCAGCCGCTGGAAGCGGGCCCAGATGTCGGTCTGGATGTACTCGACCATGTGGCCGAGGTGAATGGAGCCGTTGGCGTAGGGCAGGGCGCTGGTGACGAGAATCTTGCGGGGCTCGGTCATGGTCTTGGCTGGATCGCGACGCTGATAAGGTGACCGACCATCATAGCGAAATGGCCGGTCGGTTTCATCCGCGGGGGATGGGCAGGGGCAGGTCTGGACTCAGATATCCGCCAACTGCCAGTACAGGGCGCTGACCATGGCCGCACCCAGGGCGGCGCTGCGGGCACCGTTCCAACCGACGTCCGGACGCGGGTCGTTGGCGTTGTCCTTGAACGGCAATTCCAGGGTCAGGGCCAGGCAGCCGTAGGTGTGGCCGACGTACTTGGTGGCGAGCTTGAGCGTCTCGCTGCCGAAGTGACCACGCGGGTAGCCGTAGCGGGTCTGGAAGTCCGGGCTGGCGCGCAGGAAGCGTTGCAGGAAGGCCTGCTGCTCCGCCTCTTCGCGTTCACCGAAGTTGGGCAGGCCGTTGCAGCCATCGACGAAGACATAGGGCAGGGCTTCGTCGCCATGGATGTCGAGGAACAGATCGCAGCCGGTCGCGGCGATGGCGCGGCGGACCGCCAGGACTTCGGGACTGCGCTGCTCGTCCGGCTCCAGCCATTCGCGGTTGAGGTTGGCGCCGGCGGCGTTGGTTCTCAGGTTGCCCAGCGCCGAGCCGTCGGGATTCATGTTCGGCACCACGTGCAGCACCGCGTGCTCCAAGAGCTTGGCACCGACCGGATCGCCTAGGTGATCGCCCAGGCCGAGCAGGCGTCTCAGCAGGCCTTCGACGAACCACTCGGCCATGGGTTCGCCGGGATGCTGGCGGGCGATGATCCAGATATTTTTCTTCTCGGCGCCCGGCGTGCCGATGTGCAGCAGGTCCAGCGAGCGCCCCAGCAGCGAACGGCCGACGGTTTCCAGACGGACGGCGGGATGGCGCTGCGCTTCGCCCATAAAGGCCAGGTGACGGCTCTCCGGATAGGGCTCGAAATAGACGAAGAACAGACTGTCGTGGTCGGGGGTGACATCCCAGCTCAGGGTCTTGCCATCGTAGCGGGTGGGAATGCGAAACCAGTCCTGGCCGTCGTAGCTGGCTACCACCCCGTAGTCGCGCCAACCTTCGGGGTAGGCACAGTCACCGGCGTTCTCGAAGGTCAGCCGACAGGACAGGCCGCGGGCACCTTCCAGGCGGAAATGGAACCACTGGGTGAAGGGCGAGGCGCTGTCGGGGCGGATGCGCAAGCGGATGTCGGCGGGGTTGGCCAGGGACAGCACCTCCACGGCGCCGCTGTCGAAGGTGGAACTGATGTGCAGGGAAGGGGCGTTCACGCAAGGCTCCACGCAAGGGAAATAAGCCGGAAGTGTAGCGCCGCGCGGATAGGCTTTACCAAGGACAGTGGGTAGCATAGGCCGCAGCTCATTCTTCTCATCCGCCGTTTCCGGGAGTCTGCATGACCGCTCCGACCCGCGAGGCCATCGAGGCCGCGCTGCGCCAGTACCACGATCCCTATCTCGAACAAGACCTGCTCAGTGCCGGCGCCCTGCGCGACCTCGCGCTGGATGGTGGCCGTGTGCGGGCCCGCTTCGAGCTGGGCTATGCCGCCGGGCTGTTCAAGGGTGGTCTGGCCCAGGTGCTCAAGACCGCCCTGGAGAACGTACCCGGGGTCGAAACCGCCGAGATCCAGATCGACTGCCATATAGCGCCCCATGCGGTCCAGCCGCAGCTGGAGGCCATGGGCAACGTCAAGAACATCATCGCCGTGGCCTCGGGCAAGGGCGGGGTGGGCAAGTCCACCACCGCCGCCAACCTGGCCCTGGCACTGGCCCGCGAAGGCGCTCGGGTCGGGGTGCTGGACGCCGACATCTATGGCCCCAGCCAGGGCATCATGTTCGGTTTCGCCGAAGGCACTCGTCCCGAGGTGCGCGACGAGAAGTGGTTCATCCCGCTGCAGGCCCATGGCGTCGAGGTCATCTCCATGGCCTTCCTGACCAACGACAAGACCCCGGTGGCCTGGCGCGGGCCGATGGTCTCCGGTGCGCTGATCCAGCTGATCACGCAAACTGCCTGGAATGACCTCGACTACCTGGTGATCGACATGCCGCCCGGTACCGGCGATATCCAGCTGACCCTGGCGCAGAAGGTACCGGTGGCCGGCGCGGTGATCGTTACAACGCCCCAGGACCTTGCTCTGCTGGACGCCAGGAAGGGCGTGGAAATGTTCCAGAAGGTCAACATCCCGGTGCTCGGGGTGGTGGAGAACATGGCCGTGCACATCTGCTCCAATTGCGGCCATGCCGAGCACCTGTTCGGCGAGGGCGGTGGCAGCAAGCTGGCCGAGCAGTACGGCGTGGATCTGCTGGCCTCGCTACCGCTGGCCATGGCCATCCGTGAGCAGGCCGACGCCGGTCGCCCCACGGCCATCGCCGATCCCGACAGCCAGATCGCGCTGATCTACCAGGAACTGGCGCGCAAGGTCGGAGCACGCATCGCTCAGGGCGGCCAGGCCGGTGGCGGGATGCCCACCATTACCGTCAGCGACGACTGATTTCGTCCGTTCGCCTTTGAGACCGCGCGGCTATCCACTAGAATGCGCGGTCAATTTTTTCGCCCCGGAGCTAGACCTGCCATGAGCATCAAATCGGACAAGTGGATTCGCCGCATGGCCCAGGAGCACGGCATGATCGAGCCCTTCGTCGAGCGCCAGATGCGCGGCGCGGACGACAGTCGGGTGATCTCCTACGGGGTGTCCAGCTACGGCTACGACGTGCGCTGCGCCAACGAATTCAAGGTGTTCACCAACATCCATTCCGCGGTGGTGGACCCGAAGAACTTCGACGACAAAAGCTTCGTCGACGTGGTCAGCGACGTCTGCATCATTCCGCCGAACTCCTTCGCCCTGGCGCGCACCGTGGAATACTTCCGCATCCCGCGCGATGTGCTGACCATCTGCCTGGGCAAGAGCACCTATGCCCGCTGCGGCATCATCGTCAACGTCACCCCGCTGGAACCTGAGTGGGAAGGGCACGTGACCCTGGAGTTCTCCAACACCACCACCTTGCCGGCGAAGATCTACGCCAACGAGGGCGTGGCCCAGATGCTGTTCCTGCAATCCGACGAGGCTTGCGAAGTCTCCTACAAGGATCGTGGCGGCAAGTACCAAGGCCAGCGTGGCGTGACCCTGCCGCGCGCCTGATCCGCATGTGGGCCGACAAAGCCGCCTTATTGGGCGGCTTTGTCTTTTCCCGGCCCTCAAGACCTGGCGACTGCGGCCGATAGCCTTTCACCTGAACTATCTTTGGAGCGGATTTTCCATGGCCAGCATTCTCGATACCGTCGATCAACGTACCCAGTTGGTTGGCGAGAACCGCCTGGAAATTCTCATGTTCCAGCTGTCCAGCCGGCAGATGTTCGCCATCAACGTGTTCAAGGTGCAGGAGGTGCTCAAGCTGCCGCGCCTGACGCTGATGCCCAAGCGCCATCCGGTGGTCTGCGGGGTGGTTCACCTGCGCGGCCAGACCCTGCCGGTGATCGATCTGGCCGCCGCCATCGGCATGCGCGCCATCACTCCCGATGAGAACAGCACCATCATCGTCACCGAGTACAACCGCTCGGTGCAGGCCTTCCTGGTGGGCAGCGTCGACCGCATCATCAACCTGAACTGGGACAGCATCCAGCCGCCGCCTGGCGGCGCCGGGCGCCAGCACTACCTGACCGCCATCACCCGCATCGAAGACAAGCTGGTGGAGGTGATCGACGTGGAGAAGGTGCTGGCCGAGATCGCGCCCTACAACGTCAAGGTATCCCAGGAGCGCCTGGCCGATCCGCTGCTGGCCAAGGCCCGCGGTCGCGAGGTGCTGCTGGTGGACGACTCCAGTACCGCCATCGGCCAGCTGCGCGACACCCTGGTGCAGTTGGATCTGAAGTTCCATATCGCTACCGACGGCCTGCAGGCGTTGCGCAAGCTCAAGGCTTGGGCTGACGAGGGGCTGGTACTGACCGAAAAGTTGCTGATGGTGGTCACCGATGCCGAGATGCCGGAAATGGATGGCTACCGGCTGACCACCGAGATCCGCCAGGATCCGCGCCTCGCCGATCTCTATGTCGTGTTGCACACGTCCTTGTCCGGCAGCTTCAACGAAGCCATGGTGAAGAAGGTCGGCTGCAACGCTTTCCTGTCCAAATTCCAACCGGATCTATTGGTCGAGGAAGTGCGGCGGCGCCTGGCGCTGGCCGAAGAGAGCTGATTCCCGCGGTTTCGCCGGTCCGGCACCTCCCTTACACTGGCGGCCCTCGTCAGCTGCCAGGAAGCCGCGTTCATGCCGCACCTCAGTGCCCTCTACCGTTATCCCGTCAAATCGACGGCCGTGGAAACCCTGTCGCGCGCCGAGGTGGACGCCCTGGGCCTGGTCGGTGACCGGCGCTGGATGGTGGTGGACGCCGATACCGGTCGCTTCCTGACCCTGCGCCAACTGGCGCAGATGAATCGCCTCGAAGCGCGCTGGCTGGCCGCCGATCGCCTACGCCTGAGCGCGCCCGACCGCGAACCGCTCGAGGTCGCGGTACCCGATGCCCAGGCCGAGCGGCTGGGCGTCACCATCTGGCGCGATACCCTGCAGGCGCCGGTGGCCGCCGCGGCCGATGCCTGGCTGAGCGACTTCCTCGGCCGTCGCTGCCGTCTGGTGCACATCGCCGAAAGCCACGCTCGCCAGATCAACACCGACTTCGCCGAACCCGGCCAGAAGGTGCATTTCGCTGATGGCTTTCCGCTGCTGCTGACCAGCGAAGCCTCCTTGGCCGATCTGGTGGCTCGGGTAGGCAAGCCGTTGGAAATGCTGCGCTTTCGGCCCAATCTGGTGGTGGAGGGTACCTCCGCCTATGCCGAGGACGGCTGGAAGCGCCTGCGCATCGGCACCCTGGACTTCGCCGTGGCCTGCCCCTGTTCGCGCTGCATCGTCACCACCCAGGACCCGCTGACCGGCGAGAAGGACCCTGATCGGCAACCGCTCACCGCCCTGCGCGAATACCGCTTCGAGGACAATCGCATGCTGTTCGGCATGAATGTCATTCCCTTGGGTCAAGGTGTCATCGAGGTCGGCATGCCGGTGGAGTTGCTGGAATGAGCCCGTTGCGCCGAGTGGCGCTGGTCAGTCCGGCGGGTGCGGTCAAGGAAGAGTTGGTCATGGCGGCGATGGCGCAGCTACGGGCTGTTGGTATCGAACCGCTGCTCGGCGAGCAGGCGCTCAGCCGGCATCGCTATCTGGCCGGTACGGCGCAAGAGCGGGCGGCGGATCTGCACTGGGCTTTCAGTCAGGCTGACGTCGATGCGGTCTGGTGCTTGCGGGGCGGCTATGGGTCCGCCCAGTTGCTGCCCTGGCTGGACTGGTCGCGCCTCTCCAGCAGCAAGGGGCGGCCCTTGATCGGCTATTCCGACCTGACGGTGTTGCTGGAGGCCTTCCATCGCCGTGGGCTGACCGCCATCCATGGGCCCGGCGCCCTGGACTGGGGGCGTCGTGACGAAGATCCCGACGCTCAGGCGGCGCGGACTCGCTCGCTGGAATCGGCGCTTGAGCTGTGCGCCGGTGCACGACCGGCCTGGAGTCTGGAGCGGCTGGCCGGTCCTGCCCAGGTCCCGGCAGGTGAGTTGATTGGCGGCAACCTCACCACCTTGGCCAGCGTGGTCGGTACCTCTGCCGCCCTGCGGCCCCACGATGGCGCCATCCTCATGCTGGAAGACGTCGGCGAACCCTACTACCGGCTGGAGCGCAGCCTCTGCCAGTTGCTGGGGGGGCTTACCGAGCACCGCATCGGGGCGGTCTGCCTGGGCACCTTTACCGATTGTCCGCGGCGCAATGTCGAACAGTCGCTGGAAGAGATCTTCGCCGAGTGGCTGGAGCCGCGCGGCATCGCCCTCTATCGCGGTCTGCCCAGCGGCCATGGTCCGGCGAATCACGCCTGGCCCTATGGCGCTCGGGTGCGGTTGGAAGCAGGCCGCCTCCAGGTGCTCTAGCGAACTCGAACCTGCTCGCCCTCGAGCCTGGCATCGCCTGGGGCTTTGGGATCGCCGCCTCTTGGTAGCCGACGTTGCCGTCGTCGAGCCAGTTGGCTATGCGACCCGCAGGTCCGCGCCTGACCAGGGTTGGCTGACAGGGCGTGCGGATGTCTGGTCGCCAGGATGCTGCTATGATTCGCGACCTTGCCGACCCTCGTTTTCAGGTACCCGCCATGGCGCAGATTTCCGAACGTCTCCTGGTCCAGGCCCATCTGGCCGCCAAGCAGCCCAAGGCGCTCGGGCCGGACGAGATCGCGGCCTACAAGACCGCCATCGCCCGCGAGCTCAAGGCGCAGAATGCGGTGCTGCTGGCCCACTACTACACCGATCCGTTGATCCAGGCCCTGGCCGAGGAAACCGGCGGTTGCGTCGCTGATTCCCTGGAAATGGCTCGCTTCGGCAATCGCCACCCGGCCTCGACCGTAGTGGTCGCCGGGGTCAAGTTCATGGGCGAGACGGCCAAGATCCTCAACCCGGAAAAGCGGGTGCTGATGCCGACCCTGGAGGCTACCTGCTCGCTGGACCTGGGTTGCCCGGTGGATGAGTTCTCCGCCTTCTGCGACCAGCATCCCGAACGCACCGTGGTGGTCTATGCCAACACCTCCGCCGCCGTGAAGGCCCGGGCGGACTGGGTGGTCACTTCCGGTTGCGCCCTGGATATCGTCGAGCACCTGATGGACAACGACGAGACCATCCTCTGGGCGCCCGATCGGCACCTGGGTCGTTACATCCAGCGCGAGACCGGGGCGGACATGCTCCTGTGGGAAGGCTCCTGCATCGTCCACGAGGAATTCAAGGCCAGCCAGTTGGAAGACCTCAAGCGGCTCTACCCGGAGGCCGCCATCCTTGTCCATCCGGAGTCGCCCGAGGCGGTGATCGAGCTGGCCGACCATGTCGGCTCCACCAGCCAGATGATCAAGGCCGCCCAGACCCTGCCCAACCAGCAGTTCATCGTCGCCACCGACCGCGGCATCTTCTACAAGATGCAGCAGGCCTGCCCGGACAAGGTCTTCATCGAGGCACCCACCGCTGGCAACGGCGCCGCTTGCCGCAGTTGCGCCCACTGCCCCTGGATGGCGATGAATACCCTGGAGCGCACCCTCAACTGCCTGCTCGATGGCTCCGGCGAGGTGCTGGTCGATCCAGCGCTCATTCCCAGGGCGGTCAAACCACTCAAGCGGATGCTGGACTTCACCCAGGCGCTGCAGTTGCGGGTCAAAGGCAACGCCTAAGGGCGCTGCCTAGCGGTCAGCGCAGGATCTCTTCGCTCAGCTTGCGCTGGGCGATCATCTCTTGCTGACGGGCGTCTATTCGTGCGGCGAGCTGATAGTTGTTGGCTGCCCGCTGCTTGGCGAAGCCCAGTTGCTGGATGGCCTGGTTGTAGTCGCCGGTCAGGGCGAAGTACTCGGCGCGTGCCTGGTGCACGCCCACCAGATCACCCGCCTGGCCACGAATATCCGCTGCCAGGTTCCACAGATCCGGATCGATCGGCCGCTGCTTGAGCAGCTTGTCCAGTAGTTGGCTGGCCGCCTTGGCCTGTTTGGTCCTGTTGAGTAGATCTACTTGGGCCAGGGCGACGGCCAGGTCGTCCGGGTAGAGTTCCATCAGCCGCTGGGCGCGTTTCTGGGCGTCGGGCAGGCGATTGGCGGTGATGTCCAGGTCGACCTGGGCAAGGTTATAGCTGACGTCGTCCGGTGCCTTGCGCAGCAAGGGGGCCAGGATTTCGCGCGCCTCGTTGAGCTGGCCCTGGCGGGTCAGGCCCATGGCCAGGCCGTAGCGGACGGCGTCGTTGTCCGGATTTTCCTGCAACTGGGCTCGATAGCGCTTCACCAGCAGGCCGGCGGTTTCCTCGAAATACATCTGAGCCCGCACCTTCATCAGCTGGAAGCGCTTGCTGTCCTCGACGCCGCCCTTGGGAAAGCGCTCGGCGCGCGCCTGGGTATCGGCGATCCGGCTGTCGGTGACCGGGTGCGTCAGTAGGAATTCCGGCGGGGTACGGTCATAGCGATACTGGCGGGCGAGCCGACCGAACATCTCCGGCATGGCGCGTGGATCGTAGCCGGCGCGCTCCAGATTGACGATGCCGACGCGGTCGGCCTCCTGCTCGTTGAGCCGGGAAAAACGCAACTGGCTCTGGATCGCCGCCGCCTGGGTCGAGGCGATGGCGGCGATTCCCGCATCGCCACCGCCCGCCGCGGCTGCCACGATCCCGGCGAGCAAGGCCGCCATCAGCGGCAGCTGCATGCGCTGCTGGTTTTCCACCCCGCGGGCGAAGTGGCGCTGGATCAGGTGACCCAGCTCATGGGCCATGACCGCCGCGTACTCGGCTTCGGTCTCCGACTTGAGGAACAGTCCGCCATTCACCCCGATCACTCCACCGGGAGCGGCGAAGGCGTTGATCTCGGGGTCCTTGATCAGGATGAAGACCAGGCGGTGGTCCTGCAGGTCGCTGGTCTCAGCCAGCTTGTAGACGGTTTGCTCGACGAACTGCTTGAGCTGCGGATCGTTGATGGTCGGTACCTGGCCGCGCAGCATGCTCAGCCAGGCGCGGCCCATCTGAAACTCCTGCTCGGGCGAGACGATCGAAGAGCTGGCATCGCCCAGCGAAGGCAGATCGTTCGCACCATGCGCCAGAAGCGGCGCGGTGAACAGCGCCAGGGACAGCAGGGCGGGGCGCAGAGCTTTCATGGCATGACTCGTGAACGCAAAGTCGTTACTTTAGCGGCCCGTCGTCCGAGTGCCTAGCAAGCGCAGGCACTGTCGTATCCCGTACCGGAGAATCCCATGGCTGATATGAGCCAACCCTATACCGGCGCTGTGACCGCCCATCTCGACGCCAGCGGGCTAAGTTGCCCCATGCCGTTGCTCAAGGCCAAGCTCGAGCTCAACCGACTGGCCACGGGCGAGGTGCTTGCCGTGGTGGCTACCGACGCCGGCTCGCAGCGTGACTTCCGCACCTTCGCCAAGCTCTCGGGACACGCCCTGGTCGGCGAAGAGGTGGCGGGAGAAACCTTCCGCTACTGGCTGCGCAAGGCCTGATCAGGCCTCGTTGAGCGCCTGGGCGGCGGCGAGCACCTCGTCGACGTGCCCGGGCACCTTCACATTGCGCCAGATCTTGCGCACTACGCCGTCGCGATCGATGAGGAAGGTGCTGCGATCGACGCCGATGTACTCCTTGCCATAGAGCTTCTTCGGTTGCAGCACCTCGAACAGATGGCACAGGGTTTCATCCTTGTCGCTGATCAGCTCGAAGGGAAAGCCCTGCTTGGCGCGGAAGTTCTCGTGGGTGCGCAGGCTGTCGCGCGAGATGCCCAGGACCTGGGTGTTGGCGGCGACGAACTGCTCGTGCAGATCGCGGAAGCCCTGACCCTGGGTGGTACAGCCCGGAGTGTTGTCCTTGGGATAGAAGTACAGCACCGTCTGGCGACCGCGCAGGCTGTCGGGCGAGACCTCGAGGCCGCTGGTGGCCTGGGCCTGAAAGGCGGGAAGCGATTGGTCGAGGGTCACGCTCATGGACAGGTCCTCTGGCTGCTAGGCGATTAGTTGCTCTGCGGCCGCCAGGGCTCGATCAGGGCATCGAGATTCAAGGCATCGGCGAAATCCAGGAACTGATCGCGTAGCCAACTGATCTGGGTGCCGGCCGGCAGGGTGACGGTGATGGTGGCGTTGAGCATGGTACCGCCGGTCTGCGGCGCCTGGTAGGAATCGCACACCAGGTTTTCCACCTCGATCTTGTGGTCGGCGAAGAACTGGCAAAGCTCGTTGAGGATGTCGGGGCGATAGGCGGCACTGACATAAACGACGTACGGCAGGGCCTGGGGACGATTCTCCAGCGCGGCGCTACGGGTGACCCCCACGGTGAAACCATGGCGTTTGCCGAGGCCGGCGAGGCCGCCTTCGAGGCGCGCCAGGCCATCCCAGTTGCCGGAGACCTGCAGGATCAACGCGCTGTATTCTCCGTGCCGGCTCAGGCGGCTGCTGACCACGGCGCAGCGATTGTCCATGCAGCTGCGAAAGAGCACGTTGGTCAGCTCCATGGGATTGGGGCCCATGGCACTGATGACGAGAAATTGTTCGCGAATCGGGGGGGTAACGGACATTGGGGTTCCTGGCAGGGGAGATACGACTAGCAAAGGCGAAAGGGTAGCGAAAAGCGCTCGCGGGGGGAATGCCCGTCGGGGTCCGTTGCTTGTGCTGGCGCAGAGGCGTCAGTACCATTACCGCTCTCTTTTTCCGGCAGGAGCGGTTGCATGATTGCGGGGAGTATGGTGGCGCTGGTCACCCCCATGGACGCCCAGGGGCGTATCGACTGGGATAGCCTGACCAAGCTGGTGGACTTCCATCTCGCCGAAGGCACCGACGCCATCGTCGCGGTGGGCACCTCGGGTGAATCCGCCACGGTCGATGTGGACGAGCACGTCGCCGTGATCCGTCATGTGGTCGAGCAGGTCAAGGGCCGCATTCCGGTCATCGCCGGCACGGGTGGCAATTCCACTCGCGAAGCGATCGATCTGACCCGCGCGGCCAAGGACGCCGGGGCCGATGCCTGCCTGTTGGTCGTGCCTTATTACAACAAGCCGACCCAGGAAGGGCTGTATCAGCACTTCCGCATGATCGCCGAAACCGTCGCCATTCCGCAGATCCTCTACAACGTGCCAGGCCGTACCGCTTGCGACATGCTGGCCGAGACCGTCGAGCGCCTGGCCAACGTACCGAACATCATCGGCATCAAGGAAGCGACCGGTGATCTGGCTCGGGCAAGAGACATCCTCTCCCGGGTCAGCAAGGATTTCCTGGTCTATTCCGGTGACGACGCCACCGCGGCCGAGCTCATGCTGCTGGGCGGCAAGGGCAACATCTCGGTGACCGCCAACGTCGCCCCCAAGGCGATGAGCGAGCTGTGCGCCGCCGCCATGCGTGGCGATGCCGATACGGCACGCGCGCTGAACGAAAAGCTGATGCCGCTGCACAAGAATCTGTTCATCGAATCGAACCCGATCCCGGTGAAGTGGGCCCTGCACGAAATGGGCATGATTGACGCCGGTATCCGCCTGCCTCTGACCTGGCTCAGCTCACGCTGCCATGAAGTGGTACGTCAGGCCCTGCGTCAGGCAGGAGTGCTGGCGTGATTAGGAAGCAGGCGATGAAACGTATCCTGGGTATGACGACGCTGGGCCTGGCCGTGGCGACTGCGAGTGGTTGCAGTTGGCTGTGGGGTGAGCACGGTTACTTCCGCGATCGCAGCAACGACTACCTCGAAGCCCGCGAGACGCCTCCCATGCAGATCCCGCCGGATCTGCACACCAAGCCGCTCGATCCGCTGCTGCCGATCCCGAACAATGTGCCGGACACCCAGAACCGCGCCTATGGCTACCAGGTGCCGCCCCCTCCGGCGCTGAGCGTCCAGGGCAGTGGCAACGAGCAGTACAGCGTGCAGCGCAGTGGCAATGCTCGCTGGCTGGCGGCGCAGAAGGTCCCGGCCTCGGTCTGGCCGACGGCGCGCCAGTATTTGACCGAAAACGGCTTCCGCATCGCCGAAGAGCGCCCGCAGACCGGTGAGATCATCACCGCCTGGCAGTCGCCCACGGAGTTGTCCACGCCGCTGGCGCGCAGCCTGAGCACCAATGGTCGCCTGAAGCCGGGCAACGAGGTGCGGGCCCGGATGCGTATCGAGCCGGGCGTAGCCTCCGGTAGCAGCGAGATCTTCGTTCAGACCCAGACTCGCAGCCAGGGCAGCACCAGCGATCCGGCCTGGTCCAGCAGCCAGGACAGCTCGGCGCTCGACGATGCCCTGCTGAACCAGGTACTGGCCGGTCTGGATCGCAGCGCCGAAGGCGGTAGCTCGGTTTCTCTGCTCGCTACGGGCGCTTACGATACCCCCGAGCGCGTGACCTACGAACTCGACGGCAGTGGCGTGCCCATGCTGGTGCTGGACAGCGACCTGAATCGCGCCTGGTCCAGCGTTGGCCGCGCCATCGAAGGGGCCGACATCCGCGTCGACGACATGGATCGCAGTCTGGGCGTTTACTACGTGAACCTGGCCGAGGGCGCGCAGAAGCCCGAAGAGCGCAAGCCGGGCTTCTTCGGTCGGCTGTTCGGCAAGGGTGAGACCAAGGAAGAGGAAGACGCCCGCGCACGGCGCTTCCAGGTCCGTCTCACTCAGGTCGGCAATGCCGTTCAGGTCACCCTGGACAAGACCATCAATACCGCAGCCCCCAACGATATCGCCGAGGGCGTGCTGAAAAAGCTTCAGACGAGCATGCAGTATGCGCTTCGCAATCCTGGGCAGCGGCAGTCGGGGCAACTCGACCCTGGTGCACAGCCATAACAGCTACATCCTGATCGACTGCGGCTTCTCCCTGCGAGAAGCCGAGCGTCGGTTGGCCCGGCTGGGTGTGGTACCTGCCCAGCTGGACGCCGTCCTGGTCACCCACGAACATTCCGATCACGTCCAAGGCGTAGAGCTGCTGGCGCGCAAGCACGGCGTGCCGGTCTACTACAGCGCCGGTACCGGTCGTGGCCTGCGCAAACCGGTGGCGGCCCAGGGGCTGCTGGTGGATGGTGAGCGGCTGGTGTTGGATGCACTGGAGGTCACCGTCGTGCAGGTGTCTCACGATGCCCTGGAGCCGACGCAGTTCGTCTTCGACGATGGCCGCAAGCGCCTGGGCGTGCTCACCGATCTCGGCGAGGCTACGCCAGGCGTCTTGACCCACTATCGCGGACTGGATGCCTTGGTGATCGAAGCCAACCACGACAGCGCGATGCTCGCTTCGGGGCCCTATCCATACCATCTCAAGGCGCGCGTCGGCGGTGTTCGTGGGCATCTGAACAACCGTCAGTCGGCTGACTTGGTGGCGGAGCTGGCCTGCCCTGGCCTGCAACACCTGGTGCTCGCCCATTTGAGCGAGAAGAACAACAACCCCTGGCTGGCGCGGGCCTGCTTCACCAACGTCCTCGGCTGCGAGGCGGATTGGCTGCAGATCGCCGATCAACAGCAGGGGCTGGAGTGGCGAGCGATCGCCTGAAACAGCCTCCACCGAGTTTCTTTGAGGGCCACGCCTCGCCGCGCGGCCAAAAGATCCAAGATCCTATGTAAACTGCGCTTCCCGGCTGTACTCATCCCGAACCGCTCGCCTCATCTGGTTCGTCCACAGCCTGCAAGCCATTCGAACCGGAGTCCAAGATGGAAAAACGCGCAGAACTCTACCGTGGCAAGGCCAAGTCGGTATTCACCACCGACGATCCCGATCGCCTGGTCCTGTTGTTCCGCAACGACACCTCTGCCTTCGATGGCGAGCGCATCGAGCAACTCGACCGCAAAGGCATGGTGAACAACAAGTTCAACGCCTTCATCATGCAGAAGCTGGAAGACGCCGGCATTCCGACCCAGTTCGAGCAACTGCTGGGCGACAACGAATGCCTGGTCAAGAAGCTCGACATGATTCCGGTGGAATGCGTGGTTCGCAACTTCGCCGCCGGTAGCCTGGTGCGCCGTCTGGGCGTGGAGGAGGGCCTGGAGCTGACCCCGCCGACCTTCGAACTCTTCCTGAAGAACGATGCTCTGCACGACCCCATGGTCAACGAAAGCCACGCCCAGGCCTTCGGCTGGGCCACCCTCGACCAACTGGCCGAGATGAAGGCGCTGACCTTCCGCATCAACGACATCCTCAAGCAGCTGTTCGACGACGCCGGCCTGCTGCTGGTGGACTTCAAGCTGGAATTCGGCCTGTTCCACGGCAAGGTGGTGCTGGGCGACGAATTCAGCCCGGACGGCAGCCGCCTGTGGGACAAGGCAACCCGCAAGAAGATGGACAAGGATCGCTTCCGCCAGGGTCTGGGTGGCGTGATCGAGGCCTATGAAGAGGTCGCCCAGCGCCTGGGCGTTCCGCTCTAAACGCAAGCCGCTGATACCAGAGCTTTTTTTGCAATTGCTTGTTCGCTTTTGCACTCATGGCTGGTATCATGCGCCGCGTTGGAGAGATGCCGGAGTGGTCGAACGGGACGGATTCGAAATCCGTTGAGTCAGCAATGGCTCCTAGGGTTCAAATCCCTATCTCTCCGCCATATCGCAAGTCGCTGAAGCCCCTGGAAATGTTGAAATTTCCAGGGGCTTCGTCGTTTCTGGAGGATATGCAGGGACCACTTTGGAGCCTGATCAGCCCGCATCGTCCACCACGCCACCGTCTAACGCTTTGGGTTTTCAGCGCGCTGGCTTTAACCTGGCTGGCCTCGTTTGGCGAAGTCTTGCTGCAGTAGGGTCATTCTCCAGGTGCTGCCGAGTCAGTGGGGGCGAGCGCCTCGGAGGATGCGGAGAATTCCCTGATGCGCTGATAGCGGGTCAGCCAGAGGCCCAGTTCCAAGGTAAGCGTCTTGCGCTCCAGCGCGGTAAGCACCGATAAATCTTCTCTAATCGCTCGCTCAGCGATTTCTATGGCTGCCAGTTGCCCAATCGTACGTGCAGGGCAGTTTTTAATGGCGTAGTGAAGGGCTTCTTTATAATCGCTATCCAAGCCGGGCATGACGCGTCCTAATTAGGCCTTCGATAAGCAGTGATGTATTGATGCTTATCCATAGTGGTTGTTTTATATCTCGACCCTCCTGTTGCCGTTCAACTGGCCGGAGTTCCTTCTCGGCCCCTTAGGCATCCATGGCTGCTCCTCAGCGGCCATGATCGGTACGCAAACTCCTGTCAGCGCGCGATTCCCGCGGTACGCTCCGCTCATCGGGCCGCTGAAGGCTGGAGTCGATGATGTTTGGAGCCTAGCCGGATTGGTATCCCTTCTGGTGGCTTTTCCAGACTTAGTGATAAGCGGTCCATTAACTTGTACTCGATTTATATCGAGCTCTAAATCGGCTGTTTCAAAGGCTTTCGCCTATTAAAAGAACCGGGTATAAAGATAAAATCTGTATCGAAGTTGGACGAAGCCGCGGGTACGGTCGTGCTCCATTGATCGGCTGTAGCTGCCGATCAATGCCGGCACAGCCGTCGAGCGGTAGTGGGGATCGCGGCAGATGGCTGGACGCGCTGTCTAATTGGAGCGATGCTGAAAACGTCCGCTGCGGAGGGGACGATCCCCTGGTGAGGCCCAGCAGTGCCTAGCCAGGGCGAGTGGCTTCGGCGAATAAAAATAAGAGAGGAGTCGAGCGATGTTCTATAAGGTCAGCGTGTATTCACGGCCGGAAGATCGTGGGCTATTGGTCTGGCGGTGGAAGAAACAATTTCTCGGCGAGTGGGTCGAGTCGCGTCAGGAGTTCGAGGACTGCGATCATTGCGTGCATCATGCGCTGCTGGATGCCAAGGGACAGCGTATCCACCTCGAGACCGATCGCTGCACCCTGTATCGCTATCGTTTTCAGAGCATGCTTCACCAGTATGGGAGCTGCTACTGCCTGAGCGGTGGCCGAACGTCCGAAGCCATCCTGGATCTCATCGCGCAGATCGAGGAGCGCCACAACATCATAGTGCTACGGGACGGCCAGCCCTTCTTCGCCCATTACCGCGCCGACCTTCAGCCGGAGGGGACGCTCGATCCCGAGTTATGGCAGGGCGTGGAATGGCGGAACCTGGAAGGGCGCTTCGAATACGCGCGCAATCCCAGACCGCTCTGACCATCGAGCCAAGTTGGGGGAGCCTAGAAGGGTAGGAGTTCCTGGCGCATGATGCTGATGTCGGCGGGCGCCTGGATACCCACCTGTACCCGCTCCCCCTGCACCTTGATGATGCGGATGTTGATGCCGCCATTGAACAGCTGATCCAGCACCTTTTCCTCATCAGCACCCGGTTTCAGGGATAGGTTGATGATTTCGTCGGTGCGGCGCGTCAAGACCAGATAAGACATGAGCATCCCTGCCATGATTTCGAGGCTCAGATGATAGCCAGTTCTGCTGAGTATGAGAACAAGTCCGCAGATTATTCGCTCTAGGACGGGAATCTGCGCCTATTTAGCCGCCATTGCCGCGGTTTCAGTTGCCAACGCCGGATGACGAACCCTAGCAGGCCGGCAGAAATCGTCAGCAGATTTACTCGGTCGGTGGGACCACTGCCGTGATAGCCAGCGGCAAAGGCAACCAGGGTCGCGAGTGCCCACATCGAGATCGCCGACGCGACGGCGACGGCCATTTCATTCAAGTCCGAAGCCGGTGCTCGCCTCGCGGCGGGGAGCGGTTCGTTTTCGTAGTCTTCTTCCAGCATGGGCAGCTCCGGCGTGCTTCTTGTTTGAGATTATCGCCAAGCGTCTTATCGACTGCTTATGAGCAGTCTGGATGGGAGCGATAGCGCGATCAGCAATTTTTTCCGCTGAGCGGACCAGAGGTACTCGCTAGAGCCATGGATGGTCATCGGAAGCGGTCGAGGTGCCGTTTCGCTGCATGACAGCTCGTCTGACGGCAGACAACTGCTGAAGAAAAGGACCGGTCACTGCTGTGTTCGATGTGAGCAGCCTGGAGACCATCATGAGCGACGACAAGATCACTCTTACCACCCGCCAAGGCCACCCTGTACGGGACAATCAGAGCCTGAGAAGTGTGGGGGAGCGCGGCCCGGCGACGCTGGAAAACTATCAGTTCATCGAGAAGATCACCCACTTCGACCGGGAGCGGGTACCCGAACGGGTCGTGCATGCCCGGGGCACCGCCGCCCATGGTTGGTTCGAGGCCTATGGCACCATCGGCGATGAGCCGGCGAGTCGTTACACCTGCGCCAAGGTGCTGACCAAGACCGGGGTAAGGACGCCGGTTTTCCTGCGCTTTTCCACGGTGATCGGCGCCAAGGAATCCCCCGAGACCGCGCGGGATCCCCGCGGCTTCGCGATCAAGTTCTATACCGAGGACGGCAACTGGGATCTGGTGGGGAACAACCTGAAGGTGTTCTTCATCCGCGACGCCATCAAGTTTCCCGATATGATCCATGCCTTCAAGCCCGATCCCATCACCAACCGCCAGGAGCCATGGCGCTTCTACGACTTCGTCCAGCACCATCCGGAAGCCCTGCACATGGTGACCTGGGTGAAGAGCCCCTGGGGTATTCCCGCGGACTACCGGCACATGCAGGGATCGAGCGTGAACACCTACAAGCTGGTCAATGACCAAGGCGTTGCGGTGCTGTGCAAGTTCTCTTTCGAACCCAAGCAGGGCATCAAGAACCTTACCAGCGAACAGGCGGCCGACATCCAGAAATACGATGTGGGCCATGCCACCCGGGATCTCTACGACGCCATCGACCGCGGCGACTATCCCGAATGGGAGATGTGCGTGCAGATCATGACGGACGAGGCCCACGACGAGTTGCCCTTCGACCCCCTGGATGACACCAAGCGCTGGCCCGAGGATCAGTTTCCCTTGCTGCCAGTGGGCCGGCTGGTGCTGGATCGCAATCCCGCGAATGTCTTCGCCGAAACCGAGCAGGCAGCCTTCGGGACGGGGGTCCTGGTGGAAGGGATCGACTTTTCCGACGACAAGATGCTGCAGGGGCGGACACTGTCCTATTCCGATACCCAGCGCTATCGGGTCGGTGCCAATTACCTGCAGTTGCCGATCAATGCGCCCAAGTGTCCCTATGCGACCAACCAGCGCGATGGCCAGATGGCCCTGCAAGTGGATCGCAGCGGCAGCAATCCCCATGTCAATTACGAGCCGAGTTCCGAGGGCGGCCTGAGCGAGGCACCGCGGCCGCAACACGAGTATCGCCAGTGGATCGAGGGGCACCTGGGCCGCTATCAGTCGCGCAAGACCGCAGCGGACTATCAGCAGACCGGCGCGCGTTACCGTTCCTTCGAGGAGTGGGAGCGAGACGACCTCATCGCCAATCTGGTCGCCGACATGAAGGCGTGTCCCGAGAACATCCAACTGCGGATGGTCTGGCATTTCTGGCACTGCGATCCGGACTATGGAACCCGCGTGGCCCAAGGCGCCGGCATCGACCTGGAGAGGGCCAAGGCCTTGCCGAATCTGCCAGGGCATCCGGCGCCCAACGAGGATGTGCCGGGCGCGACCTACCAGGGCGGTGAGCGAGAGGCACCGAAGCCTGGTACGCCTGGGCAGCCTGCCTGACTTGGCCATGAGCCGACGGATAGGTGCCGTCGGCGTCGCCGGTGCTCAGCGAGTCGATTCGTCCCGTTCGAAGAGCGTCCAGCAGCGGTCGAAATCCTCGCGCCAGTCGGGCAGGGTGAACGGCAGCACCGCCTGGGCCTTGCTGCAATCCAGTCGGGAATAGAGTGGACGAGTGGCCGGGGTGGGATAGTTGCGCGTGTTGGTCGGATAGAGACGGGCACGTAATTCGCCACGGTTGGCCAAGCACTCGGCGATGGCTTCGGCGAAGCCGTACCAGGAGGTCTGGCCGGCATTGGTCAGGTGGTACAGACCGCCCAGTTCGGGTTGTTCACCGAGGCGTTTGACCAGGTGACGGGTCGCCCGGGCGATCGTCGGTGCCCAGGTTGGAGCACCTTGCTGGTCGTCCACCACATGCAGTTCGTCACGCTCCGCGAGCAGGCGGCGCATGGTATTGAAGAAGCACTGGCCATCGTGGGAGTAGACCCAGGAGGTGCGCAGGACCAGGGCGCGACCTCCGCTGGCCAGTACCGCCTGCTCGCCGGCCAGCTTGGAACGTCCATAGACGCTCAACGGCGCTGGGGCGCAGGCTTCGGTGTAGGGCTGGCGACCGGTGCCGTCGAAGACGTAATCGGTGGAGTAGTGGACGAAGGGGATGTCGCGGTCACGTGCCCATTCGGCCAGGATCCGCGGCGCCTCGGTGTTGATCGCGGTGGCGATCTCGGCGTCGTCCTCTGCCTGATCGACCGCGGTATAGGCCGCCGCATTGATGATGAGATCGGCAGTGAGAGTTTCGAGCGCCACGCGCAGCTGTGAGGTCTTGGCGAGATCCAGCTCCGCCTGGCCGATGACGGTGAGCCGATGGGTACTGGCGAACTCGCGCTGCAAGGCACGCGAAACCTGGCCGGAGCGACCGATGATCACAATATTCATGAAACCATACCTGAGCGCCTTCCTGCGAAGGCGTACGTCCTGAAAATCGATTCCTGAAAAGCCCAAGGCTTTTCCCGCACTAAAGCCAACCGGTCGCACGGGGCGACAAGCTTGGATTTCCGGTCATCTTTCGCGAGAAAGATGGCAGCCGCTGGCTATGGCGGAGTGAGCATCGACTGGTTGGACGAGAGGGTCATGGTGCGACTCGAAAAGGATACGCGGCTAGGACTGCCATCCATCGGTGTGAGTTCAGCTTGGACGGGACAGCGATGCCAGCAGCTTGCCAAGCTCTAGACCTGCCGTCGAGGCGGTTAGCACAGCGGTATGGAGAACCTGTTCAAGTTCGCGGATGTTGCCGGGCCAGGCATAGGCGAGCAGGGCGGCTTCGTCCTGGGGCGTCAAGACAGGCGGCGAGCGACCGAGACGCTCGGCGTGTTGCTTGAGGAAATACCGAGCGAGCGGCAGTAGATCGGCCGGACGCTCCCGCAAGGCGGGCACTGGTAGCTGCCCGGGATTTAGCAGCCGCCAGAGTCCCGCGTCGAAATTGCCTGCCGCCACCGTACGCTCGAGGTCCACACTGGAACCGGCGACCAAGCGCACGTCCACGGCGGTACGCTGGTTGCTCCCTTCGCGCAGGATGCTGCCCTCTTGGAGAACCTGGGCCAGTTCCTGCTGTAAGGCGTGCGGCAGATCGGCAATTTCATCCAGATAAAGGGTGCCATGCTGGGCCGTACCGAACCAACCCATGCGACTACCCGAGGTGCCCGCGTAGGCGCGGGGCAGATAGCCGAATAATTCGGCGCCGGCGTGGCGACGGCTCAGCGAGGTGCAACTGAGACTGCTGAACAGGCCGGAACGGCCGCTGCGCTCGTGGAGACGCCGCGCCAACAGCTCCCGGCCGGTGCCCCATTCGCCGGAAAGCAGGACCGGATGCGGATGAGGGGCGAAGCCATCGAGCTGGTCGAGCAACTGGCGCGAACGAGGATCGGCGAAGGCCAGCGCCTTGGCGCGAATGGTGAGGGTATTCTGCTGATCCGCGGGTACGATCAGCAGATCATGGGAGAGGGTAGGCATGTCGACGTCACAGGCGGGCAAGGTACTCAGCATGAAGGCCCAGATTTATATCTAAAAATAAGAATTAACTATGTTTTTAGATTTGTTGGTTATTTTATGGGAATAAGATGCTGCGGTTTGGCCCTCGATCCGCCGGCATGCCTAAGGTTTTCTACGAGGCCTCATCGAGCGCAGGCCTTTTCACTCAGAACCTTGAAACCCGCTGGATGGCACCAGCTTGATTACAGGAGGCCTGTTTTGGTTTTTTCCTCTGTTGGCAGAAGTCGTAGGCGGCGCCTTGGGAAGCGCGCTGGTAGATGGGATCTAGCGCGCCTAGCGCCGAGGTGATGTCTGATGGCCGTTCTGCGTACGCCCTGTCCTCCTGCTGTCTGTACCTGCGAGCGTGAGCGCGTACTGGCCGATCCGCACCTCGATGCGCGGGCGCTGCTGCTCAACCGCACGGAGGAGCAGCGGCTGCTGGCACGCTTGGAGGGCGTCGCCAGTCTTGCCGACTTGCAGCGCTTGCAGCAGCGGTTACTGGAGCAACTGGGTATCCGTCTGGAGATCGCCCCGGGGCTGGGTGAGGTGCGTAGCGCGCGAGGCCTGGTGATCGAGCTGCAACCCCGTCCCGGGCTGTGTCGCAAGCTGCATCAGTCGATACCCGCAGCCATTCGCCGTGGGCTCACGCAACGGCCGGAGATCCTTTACGAGCTGCTCAACGCCAACGACCTGCTACGTGACGCCTGAGCGGCTTCTAGGTCGGCGCCGCGATGCCAATCCAGGTAGGGGAGTGATCGCTGGTTTTCTCCAGGTCCCGTACCCAGCGGTGCACGCCGGCGTCCTTGAGGTGGGGTGCCAGCGCGGGGCTCAATAGCAGATGGTCGATGCGCAGCCCCGCATTGCGTTGCCAGCGCTGCCGAAAATAGTCCCAATAGGTGTAGATCGCCTCATCCGGGTGTCGCGCGCGCAGGGCATCCAGCCAACCCTGGTCGAGCAGGCGTTGGAAACAGGCGCGACTCTCGGGTTGCAGCAGGGCGTCCTTGCGCCAGGACTTGGGATCGTAGATGTCGCGGTCGGTGGGCACTACGTTGTAGTCACCCGCGAGCACCACGGGATGGCCACTGTCGAGCAACCCCTGGGCATGCTCGATGAAGTGTTCGAACCAGGCCAGCTTGTAATCGAATTTGGGTCCCGGCCAGGGGTTGCCGTTGGGTAGGTAGAGGCAGGCCACGATCACGCCTTTCACCGCCGCTTCGAGATAGCGACGCTGAGGGTCATTCTCCATCCCAGGTAGGCCGCGGCGGATCTCCAGCGGTTGATCGTCGCGCGCCAGGATGGCCACCCCGTTCCAGGAGGGTTGGCCATCCCAGAGCGCACCGTAGCCTGCCGCTTCCAGTTCCGCCTGAGGGAAATCGGTCGCCTTGGCCTTGAGTTCCTGCAGACAGACGATGTCCGGGCGTTCCCGCTCCAGCCATTGCAGCAGGATGGGCAGCCGGGCGCGGATGCCATTGACGTTGTAGGTCGCGAGAGTCAGGCCAGCCATTGTGGGCTCCTGCAGGATGTATCGAACCTGACCCGTCAGGCGGTCACTCGGTTCCTTGTCATAATTTATGTGATGCAGTTCACTTTAATTAATGACTAACTTTTTTTGGCACCTTCGGGAACTTTTGGTCGCCCGCCGAGATTTCTGCAAAGAAAAATTGACGATGAAGATGAAATCTCTGTTTCAGACTTTGATTTGAGGATGTCTCATCAAGCGAGACGACGAGCGGTAATTATAAAATACCTATAAAAATCAGTTGCTTGTATAAGTGTGCGGTAATGGCTAAATAGTGGCTACCACAATAAGGCGCAGAAGTTGGCATATCGCTTGTATAGATCGATAGGCCTGGAGGCATTGCTTCGCTGCACTCTGTCAGCGAAGTCCTTCTCTCACTTCATATCGGCGAGTGTTCAAGGAGAGCGTTCACGTGTCGATTTAGCGCAGTTGGTGATGATGAAACAAACCATCCTGAAGTTTTCCCGTGGGGTCGCGCAGACGTTACCCTTCATCGCCGCCTTGGCACTCGCTCCCAGTGCCGAGGCTGAACAGGTCAATCTGGTAGGTCTCAATCTGTCCGGTGCCGGCTTTGCCGGCCAGGTACTGCCAGGCGTGAACGGTACTCACTACATCTTCCCCGTGGAGGCTTACTTCAAACAGTGGAGTGCCAAGGGGATCAAGCTGATCCGCTTCCCGGTCATCTGGGAACGCCTGCAACCGACCTTGGGCGGCCCGCTGGATGCCACCTATGCGGCCCTGATCGACCAGACCTTCGCCAATGCGCAGAAATACGGCATGCGCATCATCCTCGACCTGCACAACTACACCTTCTATCGCGGGTCGGTCATTGGCAGTGCCGCGGTTCCCTATGACCGCTACCAGGAGATCATGACGCGCATCGCCCAGCGCTGGAGCAACCAGCCGTCGCTCTATGCCTACGACATCATGAACGAGCCGCACGACTCGATGGCGCAGTGGCCGATCGCCGCCCAATACGGCATCAATGGCGTGCGGGCGGTCGACAAGACCCGCATCATCATGATCGAGGGCAATGGCTGGTCGGAGGCGACCCGCTGGCCGCTGTGGAACGACGCCCTGCTGGCGCTTAAGGACCCGTCCGACAACCTGGTCTTCCAGGCGCATTCCTATTTCGACGAAAGCGCTGGCGGCAACTACACCGGCATCGACGTGGGCAAGCTGAGCCAGGACTATGGCGTCGAACGCGTACGGCCCTTCGTGGAATGGCTGAAGAAGCACAACAAGAAGGGGATGATCGGCGAGTTCGGTGTGCCGGACAACGATCCCCGCTGGCTGCCGCTGATGGACCGCATGCTGGCCTATCTCAAGCAGAACTGCATTCCCTCGACCTATTGGGCGGCGGGCCCGGGCTGGGGTAATTACTTCCTGTCGGTGGAGCCGATCAATGGCGTCGACCGACCGCAGTGGCCGACGCTGCGCAAATACATCGATGACAGCAGCTGTACCGCGATCGGGCCCATCGCCAGCGGGACGAGCAATTCGTCGGCCGGCAGTGGAACGGGGGCCTCGAGCGGTTCAAGCGGCAGTACCGGCGGTGCTGGCAGCAGCAGTGGTAGCAGCGGCTCGGCCACGGGTGGTACCGCGGGAACGGGTAGCTCCACGGGCACCGGTAGTGCCGGCGGCTCGACGACTACCACCGGGGTGACTACCTCGATCAACGATTTCACCAATGAGGACTGGTTGCATGGCGTCTATCGCAAGGCTGCGGGTTTCTCGATTCCGGCTTCCGCCGCGAACGTAGGGGCCTTCAAGGTCGGTGCGCTGCTCACGCCAGCCGATGGCAAGAGCTACAAGGTGACCTACGCCCAGGTAGTGGGCAGCAACCTGAGTGTCTTCATCGAAAGCCCGCAGTTGGATGGCAATGTCTTCGGGTATCCCAAGACCTTGCGCACCGGAACCACCACGTCCGGGTCGAGCACCGCTGCGCCGGCTGCATCGACCGGTTCGACGGCTAGCAGTGGCAGCTCCGGCTCGAATGCCAGTTCGGGCAGTGCGACGCCTGTCGTGACGGTACCGTCCGGGTCGGGTACGTCCAGCAGTGGAACCGGCGCCTCGACGTCGACGGGCAGCACCACGACGGGTAGCGCCACCACGCCCTCGGGGTCCACCACGGGTTCGACGGGAACCGCGGCGAACACGGCCAAGCTCAATCTGGTCGGGCTGAATTTCTCGGGCGCGGCCTTCGCTCCGCAAACTCTGCCGGGCGTGCTCAACGTCAACTACATCATGCCGGTCGAGGCGCATTTCCAGCAGTGGAGCGCCAAGGGTGTGCGCCTGATCCGCTTCCCGGTGATCTGGGAGCGCCTGCAGACCCGTTTCTTCGGCAGCCTGGAGGCGGAATACACCCGGCAGGTCACCCAGGTGCTGGAGCTGGCCAAGAAGTACAACATGAAGGTGATTCTGGCGCTGGATAACGGTGGTCGCTACAAGGGCACCGTGATCGGTACCGGCAACGTCACCAACTTCAACTACTGGGACCTGACGTATCGTCTGGCCTACCAGTGGGGCAACCATGCGGCGCTCTATGGCTACGACATCATGGGCAAGCCCAACGGGGCGGACAGCAGCTGGCCGGTGACGGCGCAGTCCGGTATCGACGGCGTGCGCACCATGGACCGGACTCACCCGGTGATCGTCCAGGGGAATGCCTGGGGCAGCGCGGTGAACTGGCCGGGCGCCAGCAACGCCTTGCTGGGCCTCAAGGATCCGGCGAACAACCTGATCTATGCGGCCAACGTGTATCTGGACCAGGACGGCAGTGGCAACTACGCGGCGCAGGACATGAACAGCGTCGATCCGCAGGTCGGGGTCAATCGCGTCAAGCCCTTCGTCGAGTGGCTCAAGCGCAACGGCAAGCGTGGGATGATCGCCGAGTTCGGCGTGCCGGCCGGGGACAGCCGCTGGCTGACGGCCACCGACAATCTTCTGGCCTACCTGCAGCAGAACTGCATGCCGCTGACCTATTGGGCCGCGGGACCGGGCTGGGGAAGCTATGCCCTCGCCGTGGAGCCGGTGAACGGTGCCGAACGACCCCAGTGGCCGACCCTGAAGAAATACGTGGATGCCAGCAACAGCTGTACGGCCATAGGGCCACGCTGAAGGCCAGTCGGTTAGCCGGAGCGGCGGCGGATTCCCTGGGGCATTCGCCGCCGTTTTCGTTTTGGGTCATTACGAGAGTCAGACTTTATTCTGTCACATAGCGCTGAAAAGCTTAGCGAAACGGCTCTGGGACAGGTCTTAGGCGGACGACGAACGGCTATAGCTCGACTTATTGGCTCGCGGTTAGAGTCGAGTTGTCACCTCAAGCACAGGGAGTAGGTGCCATGACGCAAACCACCCAGCAACGGCTGCAAACCTTGGAAGAACAGATCCTGAATCATCGTCAGGATCTTGCTCGGAGTCGGCAAAGCTTCCAGGAGCAATTCGTCATCTATACCAAGAAGCATGCTCGTCTGAGCGTGCTCGAAGCCCAGCTCGAGCTGGTACGCAATAACGCCAAGTCGAGCTGACGTGCAGCGGCGCCATGGCTCAATCGTCCCGTGTCAGGACTTCCAGCAGCTCGATTTCGAAGGTCAGATTGGAGTGCGGCTTGATCAGCGCACCCATCTGGCGTTCGCCATAGGCCAGTGCTGCCGGGACTTCCAGCCGCCGTTTGCCGCCCACCCGCATCCCCATTAGCCCCAGATCCCAGCCCTTGATCACCCGTCCGGTGCCGATCACGCACTGGAACGGGCGGCCCTTGGCGCGGGAGGAGTCGAACAGGGTGCCGTCGTCCAGCCAGCCTTCGTAGTGGGTGGTGATCAGGGCCCCCTTGACCACGGCCTTGCCGTCGCCTTCTTGCAGGTCCTGGATCTTCAAGCCGTTTTCCATCAGTCGTCCTCGGAAAAAATGCCGATTCTAGTGAGCCTGGCCTGCGCCTGCAGGGAGAATCCCGCTGCTCAGCGGGGCTCGGGAGCATCCAGCAAACTGGGCAGCGCCGTACGCGGTGGCACCAGCAGGGGCGCGACCTTGTGTAGCCGGACCTCGGACTCGGGTCGGTCCATGAGTTCGAACGCCAGTTCCAGGATGCGATCGACGTTCTGCTGCATCATGTAGATCGGAAAGGGCAGGAAGGAGGCAAAAGGGTCGTAGTCGAAACAGCCGACCACCAAGTCGGTGACCGGCGCGCTGGACGGCTGGGGCAACACGCCGAGCAGACCTTCCAGGTTGATGGTGGAATTGATGAACAGGCCTTTCGGCAGACGGCCGTGCCGCTGGATGTAGGCCGTCAGAGCCTGCTGGGTCAGGGCCGGCGAATAGCCCGGCGCGCTGAAGACGTCGTCGCTCGCCGCGTTGCCGAAATGCGCTTTCTTGGCGGCGAGGAAACCACCGATCCGCTCACGGCTGGCATAGTCGGAGTAGCCGCCGAACAGGCAGAGATCCCCTGGGAGAAGATCGTGGAAGGGCAGCAGCACGTTCAGGATCGCCTGAGTCAGCTCGAAGGCGCCGGCGTAGTTGTCGCTGGTCACCGAGGTGGCCAGGGTGCCGGGCAGATCGAGATTGAGATGTCGCACCCCGGCGCGTTCGCACGCGCTGTGGATGCTGTCGGGATCGGTGGCGCCGGCGATGAACAATTCGTCGATCGAATAGGCCAACAGCGATTCCACGGTGCTGCGCTCCAGCTCCGGATCGCGGCAGCCGCTGACCACCAGCGGGCAAAGCCCGCGCGCGCGTACCCGCGCCTCGAAACCCTGGGCCAGGGCCGAGAAGAAGCGGTTGTCGTACAGCGGCAGCATCAGCCCCACCAAGCCGGAGCGCGACTGGCGCAGTCCACGTGCCTGCAGATTGGTGCTGTAGCCATGTTCTTCGGCCAGGGATTGGATGAGCTGGGCGGTGGCTTCCTTAATTCGCCGTTTGCGCCAGGAGCCGTTCAGCACGGCGCTGACCGTGGACGCGGAGCTGCCCGATAGCTGGGAGAGATCGTAGATCGTCGCTTTTTTCTTGCCAGCAGGGGCCATGCTAGAGCTTTCCATTGGTCGTCGAGCCACTTGACAGTAGTGGATTTCGCAGAGTAATTCTATTTGCACCATCGATTGTGCAAGCTGTGTAGCATCGTCGAGGGGATTGCAATCCGGTCTGCAAGGCTGTGCCGCTGGCCGTATCCATCAGTCGTCGGGTCTCGTGATCGGCGCCGGTTGGGTGCGCGCTGTCGGTGGGGAGTATAGCGATCCAGGTAATCCCCACCGCAGCTGTTCCGCCCATCGGCGGAGCGGCGGTCGGTGAAGTGTCCGGTTCGAAGCCCTATCCAAGGAAAACAAGAAAATGGCGCGAATCTCCAAGCTATCCCGGTTCACCCGCACCCTCCTGGCCGCGACCGTCGGCACCGGTCTGGCCGTCTCCGGTCTGCAGGCCGCGACGCTCACCGCGGCGCCGGTGGCCTTTCTGATGCCCGATCAGAGCTCCACCCGCTACGAAGAGCACGACCTGCCGGGCTTCCAACGGCAGATGAAGACGGTCTGCGCGGAATGCCGGGTGATCTATCAGAATGCCAACGGCGATGCATCACGGCAGCAGCAGCAATTCAACGCTGCCTTGGCCCAGGGCGCCAAGGTGATCGTCCTGGACCCGGTGGACTCCAAGGCTGCCGGTTCGCTGGTGCGCATGGCCCATGCCAAGGGTGTCAAGGTGATCGCCTATGACCGTCCGGTGACCTCGGTGCCGGTGGATTACTACGTCTCCTTCGACAACGAAGCCATCGGCAAGTCCATCGCCACCTCCCTGGTCGAGCATCTGCAAGCGGAGAAGATCGATCCCAAGAGCGGTGGCTTGCTGGTGATCGGCGGCTCGCCCACCGACGCGGCGGCGGGGCTGATCAAGAAGGGCATGCTGGCGGGGCTGGCCAACAGTGGCTATGCGATCCTGGCGGAGTACGACACGCCCGAGTGGGCGCCGTCCAAGGCCCAGCAGTGGACCAGCGGCCAGATCACCCGTTTCGGCAAGCGCATCCTCGGCGTGGTGGCGGCCAACGATGGCACCGCCGGCGGCGCGGTGGCGGCGTTCAAGGCGGCTGGCGTCAATCCGGTACCGCCGATCACCGGCAACGATGCCACGGTGGCGGGCCTGCAACTGATCATCGCTGGCGACCAGTACAACACCATCTCCAAGCCCAGCGAGATCGTCGCCAGCGCGGCGGCGGATGTGGCCGGCGACTTCCTTGCCGGCAAGACACCCAAGCCCGAGACCACGCTGTACGACGCGCCTTCGCGGTTGTTCGTGCCGAATCTGGTCACCGCCAAGAATCTCAAGGCGGAGATCATCGATCAGAAGGTCGCCGGCCAACCGATCCAGACCGCGGCCCAGCTCTGCACCGACCGTTATGCCGAGGGTTGCAAGCAGCTCGGTATCCAGCCCTGAGTCGAAGCGAACGGCCAGGGTAGGGCATGCGGTAGGTCGCGTCTGCCTGGGTCGTTCGCTTGCTGGACCTTTTGACGACCGGCGCCTTCGGGCGCCCACAACAACAATAGAGAGTCGAACATGGCTGAACAGTCCGGCCCGACGGCCCCGCGCGAACCCGTGCTGAGCTTGCGTGGCATCTGCAAGAGCTTCGGTGCGATCTCGGTGCTCGCCGATATCGATCTGGATCTCTACCCCGGCGAGGTGGTGGCCCTGGTGGGCGACAACGGCGCCGGCAAGTCCACCCTGGTCAAGATCATCTCCGGCGTGCACCAGCCGACCTCCGGCTCGCTCAAGGTGGCGGGGCAGGAGGTGAGCCTGGCGAGTCCCGCTGCGGCCCAGGCGCTGGGTATCGCCACGGTGTTCCAGGACCTGGCGCTGTGCGAGAACCTCGACGTGGTCGCCAACATGTTCCTCGGTCGGGAATTGCAGCCCTGGGCGCTGGACGAGACCACCATGGAGGTCCGCACCTGGACGCTGCTCAGCGAGCTGTCGGCGCGCATCCCCAGCGTGCGGCTGCCCATCGCCGCGCTGTCCGGCGGTCAGCGTCAAACCGTGGCTATCGCCCGGTCGCTGCTGCTCGAACCCAAGGTCATCCTGCTCGACGAACCCACCGCCGCCCTGGGCGTGGCCCAGACCGCCGAGGTGCTCAACCTCATCGAACGGGTGCGCGACCGCGGCCTGGCCGTGGTGGTGATCAGCCACAACATGGAAGACGTGCGGGCGGTGGCCGACCGGATTGCCGTGTTGCGCCTCGGCCGCAACAACGGCATCTTCGCCCCGGACGTGAGCGCCCAGGAGCTGATCGGCGCCATCACCGGTGCCGATGACAATTCGGTCTCGCGGCGCGCCCGTCGGCGCCAGGCCGCCTCCCTCGACGCCTCCCAGGAGCAGCCGCTATGAGCCAGCCCCACGAATCGGCCGCCTTGCTCGACCGCAGCGACAGCCGCGTCAACCAGACCGTGGGCCTGGCCGCCAGCCTCAAGGCCACCGCCGACCGCATCCGTTCCGGCGACCTGGGCCCGCTGCCGGTAGTGATCGGCCTGGTGGTGATCTGGACGGTGTTCGGCATTCTCAACCCGGTGTTCCTGTCCAGCGCCAATCTGGCCAACCTGCTGTTCGACGCTGCCACCGTGGGCATCATTTCCCTCGGCGTGGTCTGCGTCTTGATGGTCGGGGAGATCGATCTCTCGGTCGGCTCCATCAGCGGCTTCGCCTCGGCCCTGGTGGGAATCCTTTGGGTCAACCAGGGCTGGCCAGTGGCCGCGGCTATCCTGGCCGCCCTGGCGGCCGGTGCGCTGATCGGCAGCCTCTATTCGCTGCTGTTCACCCGCCTGGGCATGCCCAGCTTCGTCGCCTCCCTGGCCGGGTTGCTGGCGGTGCTGGGGTTGCAGCTCTATCTGCTAGGCAACGCCGGCTCCATCAACCTGCCGTACGACTCCTTCCTGGTGAGCTTCGGCCAGCTCGATACCCTGCCGCCGCTGTTGGCCTATCTGCTCGCCGGAGCCAGTGGCGTGGTGCGCCTGCTGCTGGGGTATCGCGCCCATCAGCGGCGGCGTCAGGCCCAGCTGTCGACGCCTGCGCTGGCCGGGGTGGCCCTGCAATCCTTGGCGCTCACGGCGCTGCTGGGCTTCGTCGCCTACTACCTCAACCAGGACCGCGGGGTGCCGTGGATCTTCGTCTTCTTCATGGGACTGGTGGTGGCGATGCATTACGCCTTCACCCGTACCCGGTGGGGGCGCAGCCTGGCCGCGGTGGGTGGCAACCGCGAAGCGGCCCGTCGCGCCGGCATCAACGTACGGCGTATCTACACCTCGGCCTTCGTACTGTGCGCCAGTTTCGCTGCCCTGGGCGGCATCCTCGCCGCGGCGCGGCTGGCCTCGGCCAGCCAGCAGGCGGGGACCGGCGACGTCAACCTCAATGCCATCGCCGCGGCGGTGATCGGTGGCACCAGCCTGTTCGGTGGGCGTGGCAGTGCCTATTCCGCACTGCTCGGGGTGATCGTCATCCAGTCCATCGCCAGCGGCCTGACCATGCTCGATCTGTCGTCCGCGCTGCGCTACATGATCACCGGTGCCGTGCTGGCCCTGGCGGTGATCATCGACGCCCTGGCGCGTCGCTCGCGCGCTTCCCATGGGCGGGCCTGAGGCCTGCAGTCTTTCTTTCGAATTCAGGGGTGAACACATGAACAAGAAACTGTCCCAGAAAGTCGCCGCCATCACCGGGGGCGCCTCCGGCATCGGTCTGGCCTGCGCCAAGGAAATGCTCGCCGCCGGTGCCCAGGTGGCGCTGGTCGACCGCTCCCGCGAGAACCTGGAAAAGGTCTGCGCCGAACTGGGCCCCGATGCCTTTCCGGTGGTGATCGACCTGCTCGATCCGGCCAGCGTCAAGACCATGCTGCCGCAGATCCTCGATCGCTTCGGTCGCCTGGACATCTTCCACGCCAACGCCGGCGCCTATATCGGCGGCGAGGTAGTGGAGGGCAATCCGGATCAGTGGGATTTCATGCTCAATCTCAACATCAACGCTGCCTTTCGCTCGGTGCATGCCGTGCTGCCGCACATGGTCGAGCGCGGCAGTGGCGACATCCTCCTGACCAGCTCCATCGCCGGGCTGATCCCGGTGGTCTGGGAGCCAATCTACACCGCCTCTAAGCACGCCATCCAGGCCTTCACCCACAGCCTGCGCCGACAGTTGATCAAGCACGATATCCGCGTCGGGGCGGTGGCGCCCGGGCCGGTGGTCACGGCGCTGATCAGCGACTGGCCGCAATCCAAGCTCGACGAAGCCATGGCATCCGGCGCGCTGATGGAAGCCAGCGAGGTCGCCGAGGCGGTGGTGTTCATGCTGACCCGGCCGCGCAACGTGGTGATCCGCGATCTGATCATCATGCCCACCAGCGTGGACCTGTAACGCCATGGGCCGGCATTTCATAGGAGTCGACGTGGGAACCGGCAGCGCCCGAGCGGGGGTGTTCGACGCCAAGGGGCGCCTGCTGGGTGCGGCCAAGGCGCCGGTGGAAACCTGGCACGCGCCAGGGCAGCGGGTCGAGCAGTCCGGCGAGCAGATCTGGCAGGCCATCGCCAGCAGCGTACGTGGCGCCCTGGCCGAGGCGGCGGTGGCGCCGGAGACCATCGGAGGCCTGGGCTTCGACGCCACCTGCTCGCTGGTGGCGGTGGCCGCCGACGGCAGCCCGGTCGGCATCGGTGACTCCGGCGACGACCAGCGCAACGTCATGGTCTGGATGGACCACCGGGCCACCGAGGAAGCCAACGAGATCACCGCCAGCGGCCATCCGGTGCTGCGCTACGTGGGCGGGCGCATTTCGCCGGAGATGGAAACGCCCAAGCTGCTCTGGCTCAAGCGCCATCTGCCCGCGGCCTTCGCCCGGGCCGGGCACTTCTTCGACCTCGCCGACTACCTGACCTGGCGCGCCACCGGCGATCTGGCCCGCTCGGCCTGTACCGTCACCTGCAAATGGACCTATCTGGCCCACGAGCAGCGCTGGGACGCCTCCTATTTCGAGACCATCGGCCTGGGCGAGTTGGCCGCCGAGGGTTTCGCCCGGATCGGCACGCGCATCGTCGAGCCGGGTACGCCACTGGGCCAGGGACTCGGCACCGCCGCCGCGGCCGACCTGGGCTTGCTGCCCGGTACGCCAGTGGGGGCGGCGCTGATCGATGCCCACGCCGGGGGCGTCGGCTCCCTCGGTGGCACGGACACCCAGGGGCGGACGGCGGTGACCCAGCGCCTAGCCTACATCTTCGGTACCTCGGCTTGTTCCATGGCGTCCAGCGCGCAGCCCGCCTATGTGGACGGCGTCTGGGGGCCCTATTACTCGGCCATGCTGCCCGGACTCTGGCTCACCGAGGGTGGCCAGTCGGCGGCGGGGTCGGCCATCGACCATCTGGTTGCCCTGCACCCCGCCGCGGCGGCGGTACGTGAGGTAGCCGAGCGACAGGGTCAGGCACTGCTCCCCTGGCTCGAAGCCCAGGTGGCGGCCCAGGGCAGCGCCGCGGTAGCCCTGGCCGAAGGACTGCATGTGGTGCCCGAATTTCTCGGTAACCGCTCACCCTTTGCCGATCCGGACGCCCGGGCGGTCATCGCCGGATTGACCCTCGACCGTGAGGTGGACGGATTGCCGGCCCTTTACGTCGCTGGCCTCTGCGGCATCGCCTATGGCCTGCGCCAGTTGCTCGAAGCCCTGGCGCGGGACGGTATCCGCATCGAGTTGATCGTCGCCAGCGGTGGCGCGGCCCAGAGCGATTTCGTCCGGCAACTGCTGGCCGATGCCACGGGCGTGCCGGTGGCGATCAGCGATACCGAAGAACCGGTACTGCGGGGCGCCGCTATGCTGGGCGCCGTGGCGGCGGCGGAGGGCGCTGGGCTGTTGGACGCCATGGCGCGCATGGCGCGGCTGGATCGTGCGTTCACTCCGGTGACGGGTAGGCTGGCCGAGGTGCATCGCCGCCGCTACGCCGCCTTCGAGATCCTGCAAGGCGCGGAGCGCCAGGTACGCGGCCTGTTCACCGCGTCCTAGGTTCTGTACGCAGCATCATCGAGCACAAGCATTGCTCGTACAGAACCTAGGCCGGCCGTTCAATCCGGCACGTCGCCGAAGAGCCCCGCCTGGTAGTCACGGATCGCCTGGCGGATTTCCTCGGCGCTGTTCATGACGAAGGGCCCATGGGCCACGATGGGTTCGGCGAAGGGGGCGGCATGGCCATAGAGCAGCACGGCGCCGTCGCGGCTGGCGATCTCGACCTGGTCGCCATCGTCGGCGAATTGGAACAGTTGCCAGGGTGCTTCGTCGCGCCCGGCGATCTGCAGGGTGCCGCGGACGCCATAGCAGAACACCGTCGTCCCGGCTGGGGCCGGTAGCCTGGCCGTGCCGCCAGGGGCGAGTTCGACGGTCATCAGGGTGATCGGGGTCGGCGTCTGGACGGCGCCCTGAACGCCTTGGTAAGTGCCGGAGGCCAACCGGATGCGCACCCGGCCCTCGTCCGCTTCGATCAGCGGCATGGCCTCGGCGGTGACGCCATGGTAGGCCGGCGGCGTGAATTTGAGCCGGGCGGGGAGGTTGACCCACAGCTGGAGGATCTCCAGGTCGCCACCGTCGCGCTTGAAGGCGGCCGGCGACAGCTCGGCATGCACCAGGCCACTGCCGGCGGTCATCCACTGGATACCGCCCGCTTCGATGACGCTCTCGTGGCCGCCGCTGTCGCGATGGGCGAGGGAGCCGGCGAGGATGAAGGTCACCGTCTCGAAACCGCGATGGGGATGGGGCCCGAAGGGCAGGCCGGCGTTGTGCGGTGGATAGACCTGCGGCCCGTGGTGGTTGAGAAAGAGGAAGGGGTCGAGATGGGGCAGGCCGGGACCGGGCAGGGGGCGGCGGGTGTGGAGTTCGCCGATATCGTCGCGCTGGGCGGGATGACGATGCAGCAGGGTACGGGCGCTCATGCGGGACCTCGGGAGGCGAAAACCCCAGTGTAGGGCGACCCTCGCGACGCGGGTACCCCTGGCATCGTCAGATGGAAAATCGCACCTCCCGTTCCGGCCGCTGGGCGATGGGGCGACGGTGATTGACCACTAGTTCGCCAATGCGGATCAGGTGGGCACGGGTGACGTTGCGGCTGAGCCCCAGCAGGCGTGCGGTATGGACCTGGTTGCGATGGCAGAAGCGGTAGGCGGCGCGCATCAGGGCATCCTCGACGCGCTCGTGCAGAGCCTCGGGCTGTTCCTCGAAGAGCTGGGCGAAGGCCTCGGTCAGCAAGGCATCGGTCGGTGCCGCCTCGGCGGAACGGGGCTTGGGTGTGACCAGGGTAGGGCGCTGGACGAAGACCAGATCTTCGGCGTCCAGCACCCCCTGGGGCTTGAGCAGCAGGGCGTGCTGCAGGGTGTTTTCCAGCTCCCGGATATTGCCGGGCCAGGGGTGCTCCAGCAGCCGCTGCTCCGCCGCCGGACTCAGGGAAACCGGTGCCTGGGCGTAGGCGTGGAGGAAATGCCGGGCCAGCGGCAGGATATCGCCCGGACGCTGCCGCAGGGGTAGCAGCGGCAGGCTGACCACGTTGAGCCGATACCAGAGGTCTTCGCGGAAGGTCCCTGCGGCCACGGCCCGCTCCAATGCGACGTTGGTGGCGGCGACGATACGGACGTCCAGCGGGATGCTGCGTCGCGATCCGAGGCGCACCACCTCGCGTTCCTGCAGCACCCGCAGCAGCTTGACCTGCACCGGGAGCGGCAGGTCGCCGATCTCGTCGAGAAACAGAGTGCCGCCATTGGCCTCTTCGAACCAGCCGGCGCGGGCGCCCTGGGCGCCGGTGAAGGCGCCTTTCTCATGGCCGAACAGCTCGGCCTCGACCAGGCTTTCGGCGAAGGCGCCGCAGTTGACCGCGACGAAGGGCCCGGCATGGCGCTGGCTCAGCGCATGGATATGGCGGGCGATCAGCTCCTTGCCGGTGCCCGTCTCACCGATCACCAGGACGCTGGCCTCGCTGGGGGCGATCTTTTCCAGATGGGCCAGCAGCTCGCGCGAACGCGGGTCGGCGAAGACCTGGGCGGTGGCCCGGTAGCGGGGGACCGCGGGGGTGCGCGTCAGGGTCAGCAGGGTCATGCGGGGTCCTCGTCAGGAATAGAAGCTGGGCGTGGGCAGGGTGTCGTTCAGGGCCCAATCGCCCAGTTCGTGCAGCTTGTAGTCGACCGGATCGTGCAGGGTCTGGGTGCGCAGGTTGCGCCAGTAGCGATCCAGGCGCAGGGCCCCGGCGGTGGCGCGGGCGCCGCCGACTTCGAACAGCCGACTGGCCAGATCGAGGCCGTGCCGGCTGGCGGCGACCTTGGCGGTGGCGATGGCGATGGCCAACTCACCTCGCGCTTGTTCGCTGAGGGCCGTGCCCTGGCCCCAGGCCTGGGCGAAGGCGCCGTTGGCGCGCTCGACCAGCAGGCGCGTACTTTCCAGCGCCACCCAGAATTCACCGTAGTGCCGCAGGACGTAGGGGTCGCCGCTGGCGGTGCTGGCCGGCGACTTGAACCAGGGGCGGGCCTGGGTACTGGTATAGCGCCGTGCCTCGGCGAAGGCGCCTTCGGCCAGCCCCAGGAAGATGTTGGCGAAGATCAGTTGCGCCAGCAGCGGGCGCAGGCAGGCGAAGGGCGTACTCAGCGGACCGGGGTCGAGCAGCCATTCCTGCTGTTCGACACGCACGGCGTCGAAACGGGCGCTGCCGCTATCGGTCTGGCGTTGCCCGTTGTTGTCCCAGTCATCGAATAGCTGGATACCGGCGCGCCCGGTGGGCACCACGGCGATCAGCAGTCGGCCCTGGTCATCGTTCTCCAGCGCCGAGAGCAGCAGCAGGTCGGAGTCCAGGGCGCCGCTGCAGAAGCTCTTCTGGCCGTCCACCTGCCAGGCGTCGCCCTGGCGCCGCGCCACGGTCCGGCGATCCAGTGGGTTGAGGGCATTGCCCCAGAACAGCGCCTCCCGGGCGGTGCGTTCCAGCCAGGGCTGCCACTGCTCGGGACGACCGAACAACTGGGCGGTGGCGAGTAGCAGATGGTGGAAGCCGAAGACGTGGGCCACAGAGCTGTCGACACGGGCAAGTCGGCGTACCGCCTCCAAGGTTTCGTCCCAGGGCGCCCCCAGGCCACCCAGTTCCCGTGGAATGCTCAAGGCCAGCAGGCCGCTGTGGCGCAAGGCGTCTCGTTCTGCCTTGGGCGTTCCGCCTTTGCGGTCGCGCTCCGCAGCTGTGGCGGCCAACGTGGATAAGAGAGGGATAAGAGGATCCAATCGGGGATAGGGCATAGGGACTCTTCGAGTAGGCTGATTTGTTAGAACTTAATACCGCTAAAAAATCAGTAATAAATATTTATTGGTTATTAGCTAATGGCAATGTCCCGTTCGTCTCGATATTTAACCGGCTGGCCGGAAAATTGGTTATCGGACTGAAGAGCGGTTGGTGCCTGGCGCTATAGGTGTAATTCAACCGCCTGGCTGGAATAGTCATGTTCAATAAAGGGCTAAAACAAGAACTACAGCGCCTGCAAGAGCAGGTCGATTCCTTCAAGCGGCTGAAGGCCGAATTGGACGAAGAGATGATGGGCGTCGAAATGGACGGCAAGGGCTGCATCACTGCGGTGAACGCCAATTTCGAAAAGGAAATGGGCCTGCACGCAGCGGACCTGCTGGGCCGCTCCCTATCGGACCTCATCCCCGCGTATATCAGGGGTGAAGACTACAGTCGCCGGCTGCAGCAGAGTCTGAGTCGTGGCGAACACTTCAGCGGTGCCTTGCGCCTGGTACGCGGCGACGGGCGCGAAGCCTGGTTGCGCGGCATCCTCCATCCCTTCCACGACAGTCAGGGCCAGGTGAATCGCTTCCAGCTGTTCTGCAACAACCTGACCCGCACCATCGAAACGTCACGGGAGCATGAAAGCCTGCTCAAGGCGCTGCGCCGCTCCACGGCGGTCATCGAGTTCAATCTCGACGGCGAGGTGCTCGATGCCAACGACAGATTCCTGCAGGCCATGGGTTACTCCCTGGCGCAGATCAAGGGCAAGCATCATCGGTTGTTCTGTGATTCCGCCGAGGCCAGCTCCGAGGCCTATCAGCAATTCTGGGCACGACTGCGGCGTGGCGAATTCGTCGTCGATCGCTTCAAGCGGGTGGACGCCCACGGCCGGGATGTCTGGCTGGAGGCCTCCTACAACCCGGTGATCGATGCCCATGACCGGCTGTACAAGGTGGTGAAATTCGCCACCGTGATCACCGAGCAGGTCGAACAGGAGCGGGCGGTGTCCGAAGCCGCCAGCGTGGCCTTCGAGACCTCGCAACAGACCGACGACACGGCGCGCCGGGGGGCGGCGGTGGCGCAACAGACGGTGGATGTCATGCGCGCCCTGGCCAATCAGATGCAGGAGGCGGTGAAGGGTATCGAGGCGCTGGACAACCAGTCCCAGGTGATCGGCACCATCATCAAGACCATCAGCGGCATCGCCGCGCAGACCAACCTGCTGGCGCTCAACGCCGCCATCGAGGCGGCGCGGGCCGGTGAGCAAGGGCGGGGGTTCGCCGTGGTGGCCGACGAGGTCCGGCAACTGGCCTCGCGGACCAGTAAGGCGACCGAGGAGATCGTCGGAGTGGTGCAGCAGAACCAGCAACTGGCGAGCGAGGCGGTGACGGTGATCGAGAACGGTCGGCTCCAGGCCGAGCAGGGGCTGGAGTTGGCTGGCCAGGCCGGGCAGGTGATCGTTGAAATCCAGGACGGTGCCCAGCGGGTGGTCGGCGCGGTGGGGCGCTTCGCCCGGCAGCTGTCTACCTGATCCCCGTTTTTTCGGGCGGCGAACGACGAAACGGCAACCCTGGGGTTGCCGTTTCGCGTTTGGCGCTGCTGCGAAAGGCGCGACTAGCCTTGCTTGCTGCCGCCGCCGATCTGCCACACATAGGGCGGCTCGGTGCCCTCGATCTCCCAGGCGCCGACGATGCGCTCCTTGTAGATCAGCGGGTTGTGCGAGGCGGCGGTGCGGGCATTGCGCCAGTGCCGGTCGAGGCCCTTGGCCTGGCTGGTGCCCGAGGCGCCCAGGGCGTTGAACAGATCGCTGGTGGCGCGCAGCACCAGCTCGGCCACCGCCGCCTGTGCCTGGGCGGACTCCAGCTCCGCCGCCACGTTGGCCTGGTGCTCGGCGGCGTCATCCCCGGCATAGCGGGCCTCGAAGGCGGCCTGGGCCGCGGCGGCGGCACTCAGGCTGGCCGCCTCGGCGGCGTAGACGAAGGCCGAGGCCTTGCCCACCACCTGCTGCACCTGGGGATCGGCGCTGGCCGCGCTGGCGTTGCCGTGGCTGTAGACCCTTTTGCGCGCTCGTACTTCTTGGGAAAAGTCCCGTACCGCAGCCCGGCCACTACCCGTGACCACGGCAAGCAGCACCAGTTGGTAGAAGGCGGTCTGGTACTTGAAGCGGGTGGCGAAGTCGATGAGATTTTCCGGCTCTACGGTTACGTCTTCGAACACCGAGGTGCCACTGGCGGTGGTGCGCTGGCCGAAGCCGTCCCAGTCGTCCGATTGGCGTACGCCCGGCTGGTCGGTGCGGATGGCGGCGATGACATCGCCGCCGGTGTCGTCGCGCTGGGCATAGACATCGATCCAGTCGGCGAACAGGCTGCCGGTGCTGTAGTACTTGGTGCCGTTGAGGCGCCACTGGCCGTCACGCTGGCTGACGCGGGTGATGACCTCGCCGAGCTTGACGGCGCCGACCTCGGTCCAGGCATTGCCCACCAACTCCCCAGCGACAAAGCGCTCGAACCAGACCTGCTGGGAGGCACTGGCATGGGCGTTGAGACGATCCTCGACGAAGGCGAAATGGCCACGCAGGGCCTGGGGGAGGTTGCTGTCTGCCGCCGCCAGCTCGATCAGCAGCCGCACCAGTTGCGGCAGGCTGGCGCCGCTACCGCCGAACTCCACCGGCACTCGCACGGCGCCGAAGCCGGCCTCCTTGAGCCAGGCAACCGGGGCATAGGGCAGGGTGCGGGTACGTTCGCGCTCCAGGGCACCCTCGGCGATACGGGCGAAGATCGGCCGGAAGCGGGCGGCCAGTTGTTCGTAGTCGGGCGCTGCGGAATGGACGGTGGGCAGGTGGCGAGCGGGCAGATTCATGGCAATCCTCGGTGGCTGAAAGGTCGACGACGGAGCCATTGCAAGAGCGTTGCCAGCCCGCCAAAGCCCTGATTTGGCGGACTTTTGGTTCTTGTGCTGCCCGTGGCACAGCAGGGCTGCCCGATCAGTGTCGTGCCAGCAACACCTGGGCGGGGCGCGCTAGACTGGCGCTTTTGCGGAGCGCCCATGGACATTCTTTTTCTCGGCACCTCGGCCGGGGTGCCGACTCGGCGGCGCAACGTCGCGGCCCTCGCCTTGATCGAGGACCAGGGCAAGGGCTGGTTCCTGATCGATTGCGGCGAGGCCACCCAGCATCAGCTCCAGCGCACCCCGCTGTCGGCAGCGGATCTGCGGGGTATCTGCATCACCCATGTGCACGGCGATCATTGCTATGGCCTGCCCGGACTGCTGGCCAGCGCTGCCATGACCGGCCGTAGCGGGCCCTTGGCGCTGATCGCGCCGCGGGCCGTGCAGGATTGGCTCACCGCCACCCAGGCGCTGACGGCGCTGCACCTGCCATTCGAACTCCAGTTCCACGCCCTGGAAACCTTCACGGGCCTGTCGCTGGGCGCCTGGGATATCGACGTTTTCGCGCTGTCCCATCGGGTCCCCAGCCACGCCTTCCGCTTTCGCGAGACCCGCCGGCCGCAGCGCCTGGACGCTCTGGCCCTGGCCGCGGCCGGGGTGCCGCGCGGGCCGCTGTGGGGGCGCCTGCATGCCGGCGAAGACGTGCTACACGAGGGGCGGCTGCTGCGCAGTGCCGACTTCCTGCAGGCCGCCTATGGGGAGCGGCGGCTGGTGGTCGCGGGGGACAACGACCGTCCTGAACTCCTCGCCGAGGCCTGTCGTGGTGCCCAGGTGCTGGTCCATGAGGCGACCTATGCCCAGGCGCATATCGACAAGACCGGCCAGAGCTGGGGCCACAGCAGCGCCGCCGGCATCGCCCGTTTCGCCCAGGCGGAGCAGCTACCAGCCCTGCTGCTGACTCATTTCAGTCCGCGCTATCAGGCCGATCCAGGGCGCTCACCGTCCATCGAGGAGCTGCGTCAGGAGGCTGCGGCACTCTTCCACGGTGAATTGCACCTGGCCGAGGATTTTTCGCGTTTCCGCCTGGATCGCCAGGGCCAGCTCAAAGCCCTGGACTAGAGCGGCGGGTAGGGCGCGTGGCCAAATCCGGCCTGGAAGGGCCCGGTTTTTCGACCTTGTCTGACCTGTTCTCCTTGGGCATAGTGCGAACGTTTATCATTTCAGGATCACGTCGATCCCTCGCACCTCGACCCTAGGAGAAGCAAATGGCGGTGTCTTTCAACAAGGTCTCGACGCTGGGCGCCGTGGCGCTGCTGTCGCTGGCAGTGGCTGCCTGCTCCACCCACGCGGAGGCGCCACCGCCACCCCCTCCCGCGCCGGCGCCGGTCGCCGCCCAACCCGCGGCGCCCCAGGCACCCGCCGAACTCAAGCGCATCGACCTGGGCTACGGCGTCTACGAACTGGCCTACAGCCCGGCCAAGCAGTCGGTCTATGCGGCGACCGCCCAGTTGACCAAGGGCGTCACCGGCGGAGTCATCTACCAACTCGATCCGACTACCCTGGCCATCACCGGGCAGATCCATACCGATCTGAAGAACTTCGCCCTGACCACCGATGCCAGTGGCGAGACGCTGTTCGTCACCAACTCCCTGGACGGCGGCCTGAGCCGTATCGACCTGCGTACCGGCAAGGTCGAGAAGCGCCTCCTGTTCAACGAGATGGGCCGCGATGGCCATCCGGTCAATCCGCGTCAGGTGATCCTGCACGATGGTCTGCTGTACGTCGGCGGCGTCGGCGATCCGGGGGTGATCTGGGTGGTGGATGCCAAGACCCTGACCCTCAAGGCGCGCATCCCCAACGCCGGCAAGTGGGTGACCGGGCTGCTGTACTCCGAGGACACCGGTCGTCTCTATGCCGCCAATGGCAGCGGCGAGGTGCTGGTGATCAATCCCCGTACCCGCAAGATCGAGCACCGCTGGACCCCGGGCGACGGTGGCAAGTACCTGCTGCTGAACCTGGCCGAGGATCGCGCGAACCACCAGCTGTTCGTCACCGACAACTCCGAGGCCAAGACCGTGCTGGTCTTCGATATCCGCACCGGCAAGGTCATCAAGCGCCTGCCGGTGGGCGACGCCCTGGCCATCAAGCTCAATACCCAGCGCAACGAGCTGTACATCACCCAGCGTGAGACCGGCCGCCTGCTGATCCTCGATGCCACCACCTACGCCGAGAAGAAAGCCTACGACCTCAAGCCCAATCCCAACAGCCTGCTGGTCAGCCCCGACGGCCAGACGCTCTACGCGACGGTGAAGACGCCCTTCGACAAGGAATACATGAACACCGCGCCGGAAAGCGTGGTGCGCATCGACCTGACCGCGATCAAGTAAGACCTGCCTGGCGGCGGTCCGCCGCGCGCTGCGGACCGCCCGAGGGCGGACAGGGCTTCCCAAGCCCGCCGGCGTGCTCTTGAATGCGACGACGCCTGTCGCGGTCTTCGAGGAGAGCACGCTTGTCCGCCACCGATCTCACCCTGCTTCCCCTGTTGGAAGCCTCCTATCGCCACTGGCTCGGCCAGTGTCTGCCGCGTCCCGCCGGGTTACCCCAGGCTGAGGCCTTGACCTGGCTGCACGAGCGAGCGCCCTACGCCTTGCTGGCCCACGGCAACGAAAGCGATCCGCTGTTCTGTTACGCCAACGAGCAGGCCCTGCGCTGCTTTGGCTATCCACGCGCGGAATTTCTGGGCATGCCATCCCGGTTCAGCGCCTCACCGAAGGACCGGGCAGCGCGTCAGGTATTGATGGAGACGGTTGGGCGTCAGGGCTATGCCGGCGATTACGAGGGGTGGCGCGTGGACCGGGCGGGAAGGGCCTTCATGATCCACGCCGGGGTGGTGTGGAACCTGCTCGACAGCGAGGGCCAGCGTCTGGGACAGGCGGCGTTGTTCTGGCCGGATAAGGCGCGGATCGGGCAGGTGGAGTGAGGGTGGCCTGGGTTTGTTGGGCTTTGCTGCTCAGTCCGGTCTGGTGTGTCGTATGGGACCGCTCCCTGCTCTTGTAGCGCAAAGGGTGGCCTGGGTTTGTTGGGCTTCGCGTTGCTCAGCCCAACCTACGATGGAGTTAGGAGCCAGTATCTTTCCCTGCGAGATCCTGACGCCGAAGCGCTGTTGGGCTTCGCTGCGCTCAGCCCAACCTACGAAAGCTACGATCGTGCGGTTGACCGCCCCCTCTCCCTGAGGGAGAGGGCTGGGGTGAGGGGGCACAGCGCTCACTCATCCTCGACGATCAACACCACCAGGTCTTTCGGCCCATGGGCACCGTAGGCCAGGACCTGCTCGATATCAGCGGTCTTCGACGGCCCGGAGATCAGCAGCGCATTGGTCGGCATGCCGCTGCGCCAATCGTGCCGTTGCTGCAACTCGTAGAAGTTGTCGACCACGGTGCTGGCCCTGAGCAGGGCGATGTGCAGCGGTGGCACCAGGCTCATCAGTCGCGGCTCCTGGCGATCCGGCCAGAGCACCAGGCTGCCGGTGGAAGCCAGGGCGCCGAGGGTGCCGGTGAGACTGGCGGGGGTGTCGTCGAACAGCTCGGCTTTCCATTCTTCCACCGGGCGGTCATAGGCTTTCCAGCGCGGCTGGCCTTCGCCCTGCCAGCGCTCTACCAGCCGCGCGCCGTGGGGTGTGCCGGGGGCGATCAACAGCTGATCCAGGCCGCGCTCGGCAAGCAGGCGCTCTACCAATGCCGGCCAGTCCGCCGTGGTGGTCAGGTGGGTTTCGGTGTGCACCGTCTCCATCAGGGTGCGCAGGCGGGCGATGCGTTCCTCGGGCGGATAGCTCCAGGGCTCGGTCACCAGGGCTTCGTCGAAGTCGTCGGCCAATGGCTGGGTGCCTTGGAGACTGCCGCGCAGCTTGGCGAGGATGTTGTCGCGGGCGCTCATGGGCGTCTCTCCAGGTGTTCGCGGGCCAGTTCGTGCAGCGAGCGGCGCGCCGGTTTGGGCGCGCTGTGGTGCTCCGTCCAGGGGCCGAGCTGGCCAGGGGTGAAGCGGCCGAAGCGGGTGGCCAGGTAGCTGAAGCCGCGATAGAGCAGCGGCGAGGTATAGAGGTTCTGCCAGGCGTGCCAGGTCCAGCGTTCGCGGGCGGAAAACTTGCTGCCCTGGCCGCGCAGGAGGTGCGGCTCTGCCTCTGGCGCCTTGACGTTTTCCTCCCGCAGTCTGCGCAGGAGTGCCGGAATGGGAATCTTCACCGGGCAGACCTCGCCGCAGGCACCGCACAGCGACGAAGCGCTGGGATGATCGGGCGCCCGCTCCAGGCCGACCAGGTGCGGGGTGATGATGGCGCCGATGGGACCGGGATAGACCTCGCCATAGGCGTGGCCACCGATGCGGGTATAGACCGGGCAGTGGTTCATGCAGGCGCCGCAGCGGATGCAGTTGAGGGTCTGGCGCAATTCGCTGTCGGCGAAGGCTTGGCTGCGGCCGTTGTCCAGCAAGACCAGGTGCACCTCGCGCGGGCCGTCCAGTTCCTCGGCCTTGCGTGGCCCGGAGATCATATTGACGTAGGTGGTGATGGGCTGGCCCAGGGCCGAGCGGGTCAGCAGCGACAGCAGGGGCACCACGTCGCGCAGATTCTCCACCACCTTCTCGATGCCGGTCACGGCGATGTGCACCGGCGGTACCGTGGTGGACATCCGCCCGTTGCCCTCGTTTTCCACCAGCAGCAGGGTACCGGTCTCGGCCACCGCGAAGTTGACCCCGGAGATGCCGATGTCGGCCTCGAAGAATTTCCGCCGCAGCACCCGCCGGCCGGTCTGGATGAGTTCGTCGACGTCGGTGGTGTAGGGCTCGGCCAGGTGTTCGTGGAAGAGGGTGCCCACCTGCTGCCGGTTGAGGTGGATGGCCGGCATGATGATGTGCGACGGCTTCTCCCCGGCGAGCTGGATGATGTACTCGCCCATGTCCGATTCCAGGCAGTCGATGCCCTGGGCGCCGAGGACGTGGTTCATGTCCATCTCTTCGCTGACCATGGACTTGCCCTTGATCAGCAGTTTGGCCTCGTGGCGCTCGGCGATCCCCTGGACGATGGCGTTAGCCTCGGCCGTGGTCTCGGCCCAGTGCACCTGGACGCCATTGCGGGTCAGGTTCGCCTCCAGGCGCTCCAGCAGCTCGGGCAGCTTGGACAGCGCCCGGGCGCGGATGCGATTGCCCAGCTCGCGCAGCCGCTCACGCTCATCGGCATCGCTCATGCTGGCCAGGCGCTTGGTCATCAGCGAATCCATGGCGGTGCGGAAATTGCGCCGCAACTGGTCGTCGCCCAGGGCCTTGCGCGCCCGGATCTTGAACGGCGGGGCTTCGCTGACGTCGGTCAGGGGAATCTTCAGCATCTCGTTCATACGGCACCTCCGATACGGCGCCAGAGGAAGCTGGCCAGGTGTTCGCCACGCAGGGCGGCACGCTGCTTTTCCAGCGCGCCGTTGATGTTCATCAGGCACCCGCAGTCGGCGGTGAGCACCTGGGCCGCGCCACTGTCCTGCAGGGCACGGGTCTTGTCCGCCACCATGGCGCCGGAGATGTCCGGCATCCGTACCGAGAAGGTGCCGCCGAAGCCACAGCATTCGCTTTCGTGGTCGTGATCGACGCGCTCCACGGCCTGCAGCTGGCCGAGCAGGGCGCGGCCGTGCAGGTGGGTCTGCATCTCGCGGCGGGCGCTGCAGGAGGTGTGCAGCGCCACCTTGGTCGGGGCGCCGCGGTCCTGGTAGTCCACCTGGCAGACGTGCAGGAGGAATTCCGCCAGCTCGTAGGTGCGCGCGGCCAGGTCCTGCACCTGCCGCAAGGTCTCGGGCTCATCGGCGAACAGCTCGGCATAGTGATGGCGCAGCATCCCGGCGCAAGAGCCGGAGGGCACCACCACCGGCCAGGGCTCGGCGAACAGCGCCAGCTGGGTGCGGGCCACGGCGCGGGCTTCCTCGGTGTAGCCCGAGGTGTAGGCCGGCTGGCCGCAGCAACTCTGCGCCTGGGGAAAATGCACGCGGATGCCTTCGCGCTCCAGCAGACGGATGCTGTCCATGCCGGCTTCGGGATAGAAGAGGTCGACCACGCAGGTGCCGAACAGATAGACCTGTGCCGGCTTCTCGTGCGGATAGGTCCGCGGGGGTGCCAGCGGCGGCGCGGTACGGGTGGCGTTGGGGGCGGCGTTGTAGAAAAGATCGTTCATCAGGCGTCACTCCGGGTTAGCCCGGTAATAAGAAGACCGGCGACGGCCTGAGCCGCCGCCGGGAACCGCGCGATCAGTGCACCAGCATGCCGGTGAACACATAGGCCTGCGCCAGGGTGATCAACCCGACCAGCACGGCGAAGCCGATGCTGTGGCGCACGGTGAAGCGGAACAGGTCGGACTCCTTGCCCACCATGCCGGTGGCGGCGCAGGCCACGGCGATGGACTGCGGCGAGATCATCTTGCCGGTCACGCCGCCGGAGCTATTGGCGGCCACCAGCAGGGTGTCGGACACGCCGATCTGGTGCGCGGTGGTGGCCTGCAGCGAGCCGAACAGGGCGTTGGACGAGGTATCCGAACCGGTCAGGAACACCCCCAGCCAGCCCAGCAGCGGCGAGAAGAAGGGGAACAGCGCGCCGGTGCCGGCCAGCAGCAGCGCCAGGGTGGTGGACATCCCCGAGTAGTTGACGACGAAGGCGAAGGCCAACACCAGTCCGATGGACAGGATCGGCTTGCGCAGCTCCACCAGGGTTTCCTTGAACACGCCCAGGGCAGTCGAGGGCTTGATGCGGAAGATGGCCATGGAGATCAGCGCCGAGATCAGGATGGCGGTGCCCGAGGCCGACAGCAGGTCGAGCTTGTAGACCGCCGGCATGGGCGTGGGCGTAGCCACGATGGGCGCTACCTTGAGCACCAGCTTGTCCAGGTAGGGCACAGGTACGTTGATTACCAGGGCGTAGAGGGCGCCGCCGCTGGCGAACAGTGCCTTGAAGGCCTTGGTGGTCCAGATGGTGACGACCACGGTGAGGATCAGGAAGGGCGACCAGGCCTTGATCACGGTACCCAGCGAGTGCTCCGGCGGCAGCCGACCGCCTTGGCCAAAGCCGGCGCCGCCGCCCAGCATGGCGGCACCACCGCCGCTGCCGACCACGGTGGTGGCACCCGCGGTGGCGTGTTGTGGCTGGCGCAGCTTGAGGTAGCCGGTGAGGGCGATCATGGCGGCCAGCGACGAGGTGATGTCGGGCAGTTCCGGACCGATGAAGTTGGAGGTCAGGTACTGGAACACGGCAAAGGTGCCACCGCAGATCAGCGCCGGCTTCCAGGTTTCCCGCAGGCCACGCAGGCCGTCCATCATGAACATCAGCCACAGCGGTACCAGCAGCGACAGCAAGGGTAGCTGGCGACCGGTCATGGCGCCGATCTTGAAGGCGTCGATACCGGTCACCTGGCCGGCGACGATGGTCGGAATGCCCAACGCGCCAAAGGCTACCGGTGCGGTGTTGGCGATCAGGCAGAGACCGGCTGCTTTCAGTGGGTTATGGCCCAGGCCCACCAGCAGGGCGGCGGTGATGGCCACCGGGGCGCCGAAGCCGGCCGCGCCTTCCAGGAAGGCGCCGAAGCAGAAGCCGATCAGCAGCACCTGCAGGCGCTGGTCGTCGGTAATGGAGAGGACGGAGCTGCGGATGATGTCGAACTGACCGCACTTGACCGTCAGCTTGTAGAGAAACACCGCCGTCACGATGATCCAGGCAATGGGCCAAAGTCCGTAGAGGAAACCGTAGCCGGCCGCGGCCAATGCCTTGTCCACGGGCATGTGGTAGACGAACAGCGCGATGACCAGGGCGATCCCCAGGGTCAGGGCGCCCGCCACGTGCCCTTTCAGGCGCAGACCGGCGAGGGCGACGAAGAAAAACAGGATGGGCAGCGCGGCGACGAAGGCCGAAAGGCCCAGGCTGCCAAGGGGGAGGTATATTTGTTGCCAGGTTTCCATCGGGTGCTCCTTGATTGTTTTTGTAGGGAGGCGGCAGGACGGGGTTGCATCGCATCGCGGCTTGTGGCAAAAATTGGTAAGACCAATTTACAAGGGCGACTTCACGCACGGTAAGCGGGGTCTTTGCTGCTGTCAAACGCGTTGTTTTGCGACTTTAGTCTTTGACGTTTCTCGCTGGCCGGGTCCCAGGCTCTGCCATGCGTCATTTCAGGTGCCCCATGAGTTTCGAACCGGTCAAGCAACGTCGTCTGTCCGACGACATCGTCAAGCACCTGGAAGCGCTGATCGCCGAGGGTTCGCTGCGGCCCGGCGAGCGGCTGCCCGCCGAGCGTGCGCTGGCCGAACGCTTCGGCGTCTCCCGACCGTCGCTGCGCGAAGCGATCCAGAAATTGACCGCCCGGGGTCTGTTGCTCAGTCGTCAGGGGGGCGGGACCTACGTGACCGAAGCCCTCAACAGTGCCTTTACCGACCCCTTGCTGCCCTTGTTGGAAAGCCGCGAAGAAACCCGTCGCGATCTCCTGGAGTTTCGCCACACGTTGGAAGGCGCCTGCGCCTATTACGCCGCCCAACGCGCTACCCAGCCGGATCTGGCACGACTCACCTTGGCTTGGGAGCGGTTGGAAGATTGTTATCGGCGCCGCGAAACCATTAGTCGGGAAGAGGAGGGTGATGCCGACGCGGCCTTTCACATGGCCATCGCCGAGGCCAGTCATAACGCCGTTTATCTGCACAGTATTCGTAGTCTGTTTGAACTACTGCGGCACCATATGGTGACCAATATCGGGGGTATGCATGCTCATCGGGAGGAAACCCGTGATCGTCTGATCGAACAGCATCGTGCCCTCTACGAAGCCATCGTCGAGGGTCGCGCCGATGGCGCGCGGGAAGCCGCCAATCGGCACCTGGACTACGTTCAGGAGGTGTTGGCGGAGGCTGGGGCGGTGGCTCACCGATTGGCCCGTGCTAGACGCCGGGAAGAGTTCTGATCATCTAACAAGCAATATAAATTGATGATGCCTTTTTGCCATCATTTGTAATGGGTTTTTGAGATGCTCCGATTTTTTTGCCTAAGTAAATTAAAGTTTTTGCTGTTTTAAGCTGATAACCCGGTCACACTATCCCGCCTGAGGGCGTCTAGACCGGTATTCGACAGTGGCCAAACTTTCCTCTGAACTTTCCGTTTCCGCCTTTCCGCTGGCGCCCGTTCTGCTAGGTACGACCTCGGTCGTAGCGCTGTTCGGCATCGGCGGATTCACTACCCTCACGGCCGTCGCAGCGCTGGTGCAGGCTGGCCTCGCAACCGGGCTGGGTGTTTGGCAGGTCAAGCAGTCCCAGACGCTGCAGCGTGAAATCCACGCCTTGCAGACCGTTGAGGCGGACTCCATGGCCGGCCGCGACGAAGCCCTCGAAAACCTCTGCGTTGCCATATTGCCGGTCTGGTCCGAACAGATCGAGGCGGCGCGTTCCCACACCGAGCAGGAAATCGTCAGCCTGACCAGTCGCTTCGCCGAGCTGGCGGGGCGCATCGAAAGCGTGGCGGGCACCGATCAGGGCAGTGGCGATCGCCTGGTGAACCTGATGGCCACCAGCCAGAATCAACTGGATGGCATCCTGCAATCGCTGCGCGAAGCGCTGTCCAGCAAGGGGGCTCTGCTCAACGAGATCAATGGCCTCGCCGCGCTCACCGAAGAGCTCAAGAGCATGGCCAAGGATGTCGGCGATGTGGCTCGGCAGACCAACCTGCTGGCGCTCAACGCCGCTATCGAAGCGGCTCGCGCCGGTGAAGCCGGGCGTGGCTTCGCGGTGGTCGCCGACGAGGTCCGCAAGCTGTCCACGCTGTCCGGCAATACCGGGCAGAAGATCGGCGAAACCGTGGAAACGGTGAACGGCGCCATCGCCCGCACGCTGGAGCTGTCACACCTGCACGCCGAGCGCGATACCGGCACCCTCAACGATTCCGGCCAAACCATCGAGCAGGTCATCGGTGCCTTCGGTGGCACCACCCGGGACGTCGTCGAGCGCAGTGACGCTCTGGCCAATAACGCCTCCGCCGTGGGCGGTGCCATCGCCGAGGTACTGGTGGCGCTGCAGTTCCAAGACCGCGTCAGCCAGATGCTCGGGCATATCCGTGACGACCAGGGCCGGCTGGAGCGCCTGGTGGTGGAGCGTCGTACGCTTGCTGCCAGGGGTCAGCCGCTACCGCCACTCGACACCCAAGCCTGGCTCGCCGACCTGGCCCGTACCTACACCATGGCCGAGCAGGTCGCCGTGCATCACGGCAAACGACCCGCGGCGGCTGCCGAATCCGATATCACCTTCTTCTAGCAGGGAAGTTTTTATGAGCAACAAAACCATCATGATCGTCGACGACTCCATCTCCATTCGCCAGGTGGTGGCCATGACCCTCAAGGGCGCTGGCTACGACGTCATCGAGGGCTGCGACGGCCGCGATGCCCTCGCCAAGCTGGATGGTCGCAAGATTCACCTGATCATCAGCGACGTGAACATGCCCAACATGGATGGCATCACCTTCGTCGCGGCGGCCAAGAAGCTGCCGGCCTACAAATTCACTCCCGTGATCATGCTCACCACCGAATCCGATGCGGCCAAGAAGGCCGCCGGTCAGGCCGCGGGTGCCAAAGCCTGGATGGTGAAACCCTTCCAGCCGGCCCAGATGCTGGCTGCCGTTTCCAAGCTGATCATGCCCTGATAGCCCCTGGAGGCTAGCCATGAACGACGTCGTTCGCACCCGGTTGCCCTTCGCAGGGCCGCTGACCATCTACACCGCAGCGGACAGCAAGCCGCTGCTGATGGAACCCCTGAGCGCCGGTGTCACCGTAGCGCTGGAGCTGGCCGAGGTCGATGAATTCGACTCGGCTGGATTGCAGCTGTTGCTGTTGGCCCACCGGGAGGCACGACGTCTGGGTGGCGGCCTGGAGCTGGTCGATCCCAGCCCGGCAGTGACTGAGTTGCTGGAGTTGGCGGGACTGGCGAACTTCTTCCTGTCCACCCCCAATAGTGAGGAAGTCGCCGTATGAACATGGATGAGATCCTCAAGACGTTCATCGCCGAGAGCGAGGAGCTGTTGCAGCAGATGGAGGCCGCGCTGCTGCAGATCGAGCAGGCGCCGGAAGACTCCGAGCTGATCAACGCCATCTTCCGCGCCGCCCATACCATCAAGGGTTCGGCCGGACTGTTCGGTCTGGACCATATCGTGGCCTTCACCCACGTCGCCGAAAGCGTGCTCGATCGCATCCGTAGCGGTGAGCTGGCGTTCGACGAAACCCTTTCGGCGCTGTTTCTGGAGGTCTGCGATCACCTCAATGGCTTGATCGCTCAGGTGGCTTCCGGTAGCGCTCCCGATGCCGATTTCCAGGCAAACGGTGCCGCGCTGGTGCAGCGCCTGGAGCTTTATCTGCAGCCCCAAGCCAAGAAGGCGGCCGACGTGCTGGCCGCACCTGGCGCTACCAAGCTGCGCCTGGACGGCGTGGAAGCCAGCCATTGGCACCTGTCGCTGCGTTTCGGCCCCGACATGCTGCGCAACGGTATGGACCCGCTGGCCTTCGTGCGTTACTTGGGCAGCTTTGGGCGTATCGTCAAGATCGTCACCCTGACCGACGCCATTCCCGCGGTCGACGAGATGGATCCGGAAACCTGCTACCTGGGTTTCGAAGTGGCCTTCGACAGCGACGCCGACAAGGAAACCATCGAATCCGCCTTCGAGTTCGTCCGTGAAGACAGCCAGATCCGCATCCTGCCGCCGCACAGCCGCAGCAGCGATTACTGCCAACTGATCGAAGCGCTGCCCGAAGAAGACCTGCGTCTGGGCGAGATCCTGGTGCGTTGCGGTACCCTGACCGCCACCGAGCTGGAAGAGGTCCTGCGGCGCCAGTCCGATCCGGCACTGCCACGGCAGCCCATCGGCGAAGTGCTGGTGGAAGCGAATCTAGTGAATCCGCCGGTGGTGGATGCGGCGTTGAACAAGCAACGCCAGGTCAAGGAGCAGCGCGGCGCGCCAGCGGGTGACGGCCAACTGATCCGCATCGACGCGACCAAGCTCGACCAACTCATCGACCTGATCGGTGAACTCATCATCGCCGGTGCTGGCACCCAACTGATCGCCCAGCAGAGTGGCCTGGCCGCGCTGGTGGAGTCCACCGGCGTGCTCTCGCGCCTGGTGGAGGAGGTGCGCGATACCGCCCTGACCCTGCGCATGGTGCAGATCGGTACCACCTTCAACCGCTTCCAGCGGGTGGTGCGCGACGTGTCCAAGGAAATCGGCAAGGACATCGCCCTGCGCATCAGCGGCGGCGAGACCGAGCTGGACAAGACCGTGGTGGAAAAGATCGGCGATCCCTTGACCCATCTGATCCGCAACGCCATGGATCACGGCATCGAATCGGCGGAGTTGCGCCTCGCCCGTGGCAAGCCGGCGCAGGGCACCGTGAGCCTGAATGCCTATCACGAGTCCAGCAGCATCGTCATCCAGGTCACCGACGACGGCGGCGGCCTCTCCCGCGAGCGCATCCTGCGCAAGGCGACCGAGCGTGGCCTGATCGCCGAGGGCCAGGTGCTTCCGGACAAGGAGGTGTTCAACCTCATCTTCGAACCCGGCTTCTCCACCGCCGAGCAGATCAGCAACCTCTCCGGTCGCGGCGTCGGCATGGACGTGGTGAAGCGGAACATCACCGCCCTGCGCGGCAGCGTCGACCTCACCAGCGAGGAGGGCCGCGGTACCACGGTGACCATCCGCCTGCCGCTGACCCTGGCGATCATCGACGGCTTCCTCATCGGGGTCGGCAAGGCGACCTACGTCGTCCCGCTGGACACGGTGGAGGAGTGCATCGAACTCAGCGAATCGGCGAGCGCCGAGGTACGCGGCAACGATTACCTGGATCTGCGTGGCGAGGTACTGCCCGTGCTGCGGCTGCGCCAGCTGTTCGCCATCGAAGAGGCGCCGCCGCGGCGCCAGAACGTGGTGGTGGTGAGCTACGCGGGGCGGCGTGCCGGCCTGGTGGTCGACCAGCTGTTCGGCGAGTTCCAGACCGTGATCAAGCCGCTCGGTCCGCTGTTCGGCCATAACCGCAGCCTGGGTGGCTTCACCATCCTCGGCAGTGGCGCCGTGGCCTTGATCCTGAGCGTTGGAGGCCTGATCAGCGAGGCATCCCTGACCACACTGCCGGCGTCCGCGCCTGCCGTTGCCTGACCTCTTTCTGGAAGCCGATCGCTATGACCGTCACCAAACGCATGTCCCTGCTGGTTCTCTCCGCAATCCTGGGGATCCTTCTGCTCTCCGGCCTGGCCTACTACCAGCTCGGGGAGGTGTACAACCGGGCCAACTACGGCAACGACAATACCGTGCCGTCGATCCTCGGCATCGATGCCATCGATGCCCATTCGGCCGACATCATCACCGACCTCTATCGGCATCTGGCGGCGACCGGCGAGGTCGCTACCGCCGCCGTCGAGAAGGAACTGGCCGAGGACCAGCAGCTCACCGCGGAAGCGCTCAAGGCCTATGAACCCTTGATCTCCGATGACACCGACCGGCGCATGCTGGCGGACGATACCCAGGCCATCGCGGCGCTGAACCAACTCGCGGCCAAGGTGCTGCCCCTGTCGCGGGCGAGCCGGGACGAGGAGGTCAAGCAGCTCCTGGAAGAGAATCGCAACGTCATCGTCCATGTCGGCGACGTGCTCGATGCCCACCGGGCCTATAACCAGAAGCTCGGTGCCACCGAGGCTAATGTCGCTGCCCAGACCAGCCATCAGGCGACCGTGATGTCCATCGGCATTTCGCTGGCTACCCTGTTGGCGATCGGTCTGCTGGGCCTCTTCATCACCCGCAATCTACTACGCCAGCTTGGCGGAGAACCGGCGGCGGTCGCGACCGTGGCCAATCGGGTAGCAGCAGGCGATCTGCCCGACGACCTGCGCCTGCGCGAAGGGGACGACGCAAGCCTGATGGCCGCCATGCAGCGCATGGTACTGACCCTGCGCGGCCTGGTGGCGGACATGACCTCCATGGCGGCCGAGCATGATCGCGGCGAGACCGATGCCCGCATCCCGGCGGAGCGCTTCCAGGGCACCTTCCGCAACATGGCCGAAGGGGTCAATGGCATGGTGGCTGGCCACCTGGAGGATTCGCGCAAGGCCATGGCCTGCGTGAAGAGCTTCGGCGAAGGCGATCTGGATGCCACGCTGGAACGCTTCCCCGGCAAGAAGGCGGTGATCAACGACAACCTCGAACAGGTACGCGGCAACATCCAGACGCTGGTGGCCGAAATGAACCTCGTGTCGCAAGCCCATGATCGCGGCGAAACCGACGTGCGTATTCCGGCGGAACGCTTCCAGGGTACCTTCCGCAGCATGGCCGAGGGTGTCAACGCCATGGTGGCCGGTCACCTGGAGGATTCGCGCAAGGCCATGGCCTGTGTGAAAAGCTTCGGCGAGGGTGATCTGTCCGTCGCCCTGGAACGCTTCCCCGGCCAGAAGGCGGTGATCAACGACAACCTCGAGCAGGTGCGCGGCAACATCCAGCGCCTGGTCGAAGACGCCAACCAACTGAGCCAAGCTGCCATGGTCGGGCGCCTGGACGCCCGTGCCGATGCCTCCGCTCACCAGGGCGACTTCCGCCGCATCGTCGCCGGCATCAACGGCACCCTGGATGCCATCGTGGCGCCGCTGAGCGAAGCCATGGGCGTGATGGGCGGGCTGTCGCAAGGCGACCTGAGCCGCACCGTGCAGGGCGACTACCAGGGCCAACTGCTGGAGCTGAAGAACTCCATCAACGGTACCGTCGGCAAGCTGAACCAGATCATCGGTGATGTCCGCCTCTCGGCCGATGCTCTGGCCAGCGCTTCGGAGGAAATCTCCGCCACCGCCCAGAGCATGAGCCAGGCGAGCACCGAGCAGGCCGCTTCGGTGGAGGAAACCAGCGCCAGCGTCGAGCAGATGTCCGCTTCCATCGCCCAGAACACCGAGAACGCCAAGGTCACCGACGGCATGGCCGGCAAGGCTGCCCGTGAGGCGCATGAGGGCGGTCAGGCCGTGGGCGAGACCCTGGTGGCGATGAAGACCATCGCCGACAAGATCGGCATCGTCGACGACATCGCCTACCAGACCAACCTGCTGGCGCTCAACGCCGCCATCGAAGCCGCCCGTGCCGGTGAGCATGGCAAGGGCTTCGCCGTGGTCGCCGCTGAAGTGCGCAAGCTGGCCGAGCGCAGCCAGGTCGCGGCCCAGGAGATCGGCACCGTGGCCAAAGGCAGTGTGGCGCTGGCCGAGCGCGCCGGGACGCTGCTGGACCAGATCGTACCCTCCATCGGCAAGACCTCGGAGCTGGTCCAGGAAATCGCGGCGGCCAGCGAAGAGCAGAGCAGCGGGGCGGGCCAGATCAACGGCGCCATGATGCAACTGAGCCAGATCACCCAGCAGAACGCCTCGGCGTCCGAGGAACTGGCGGCCACTGCCGAGGAAATGAGCGGCCAGGCCGAGCAACTGCAGCGCCTGATGGGCTTCTTCCATACCGGGGAGGGCAGGGTGGTGAAGGACCTGGAGCGAGCACTGGAGGCCTCACGGCCCAAGGCGTCCCGCCTACCGGGCAAGCCGTTGCGTAGCGCCACTCATTCGAATGTCCCCGAAGGCTTCACCTCCTTCGACTCCTGATCCTTTATCCCGGCCGCCACCGAACGGCCTCTTCGAGAATGCCGATATGACTGTCGTAAAAAAAATGCTGTTGCTGGTGCTTTCCGCGTTACTGGGCATCCTGCTGCTGGCGGGCGTGGGCCAGTACGAAATAGACCAGGTCTTCGAGGCGGCCAACTACGGTAACGACAATACCGTGCCCAGCCTGAAGGCACTCGGTGAGATCAACGACAGCCGTTCCGATTACGTGGCCTCGCTCTATCGCCACGTGCTGTCGACCGATGCCCAGGGCATGACGGAGGTCGAGCAGGACCTGGCCGCGGCCAAACAGCGTGCCGATCAGAGTCTGAGCAAGTACGAAGGCCTGTTATCGGATAATCGCGACCGCGAACTGCTGGCCGCCGATCGCGCCGGCATCAGCGCGCTGTTCGCCCTGGGCGATCAGGTGGTGTCGCTGTCGCGCCAGAATCGCAATGAAGAGGCCCAGGCCTTGCTGCGCAACAAGGCCGATGTGCTCAATGCGGTCAACAAGGCACTGGATGAGCACGTTGCCTACAACCAGAGCCTGGCCCAGCAGGGTGTCCAGGTCGCCTTGAAGACCAAGGTCCAGGCCACCTGGTTGGCGATGAGCATCGCCCTGGCCACCCTCTTGGCCGTCGGTCTGCTGGGGTTCTTCATCACCCGCAACCTGCTGCGTCAGCTGGGCGGTGAACCCGCCGCGGTCGCCACCCTGGCCGGCCGCGTGGCCGCTGGCGACCTGCCCGACGACATCAAGCTGCGCGCCGACGACAAGACCAGCCTGATGGCGGCCATGCAGAACATGGTCACCACCCTGCGTGGCCTGATCAGCGAAATGAGCAGCATGTCCGCGGCCCATGACCGCGGCGAAACCGCGGTACGCATCCCGGCTGAGCGGTTCCAGGGTGCCTATCGCAACATGGCGGAAGGGGTCAATGGCATGGTTGCCGGGCACCTCAGCGATTCCAGCAAGGCCATGGCCTGCGTCAAGAGCTTCGGCGAGGGTGATCTGTCCGTCGCCCTGGAGCGTTTCCCCGGCCAGAAGGCAGTGATCAACGACAACCTCGAGCAGGTACGTGGCAACATCCAGCGCCTGGTCGAGGATGCCAACCAACTGAGCCAGGCCGCCATGGTCGGGCGCCTGGATGCCCGTGCCGATGCCTCCGCTCACCAGGGCGACTTCCGCCGCATCGTCGCCGGCATCAACGGCACCCTGGATGCCATCGTGGCGCCGCTGAGCGAAGCCATGGGCGTGATGGGCGGGCTGTCGCAAGGCGACCTGAGCCGCACCGTGCAGGGCGACTACCAGGGCCAACTGCTGGAGCTGAAGAACTCCATCAACGGTACCGTCGGCAAGCTGAACGAAATCATCGGGGAGGTACGGGTGTCGGCCGATGCCCTGGCCAGCGCCTCGGAGGAAATCTCCGCCACCGCCCAGAGCATGAGTCAGGCCAGCACCGAGCAGGCGGCTTCCGTCGAGGAAACCAGCGCCAGTATCGAAGAGATGTCGGCCTCCATCGCGCAGAACACCGAGAATGCCAAGGTCACCGATGGCATGGCCGGCAAGGCGGCGCGTGAAGCGGATGAAGGCGGTCAGGCCGTGGGTGAGACCCTAGTGGCGATGAAGACCATCGCCGACAAGATCGGCATCGTCGATGACATCGCCTACCAGACCAACCTGCTGGCGCTCAACGCCGCCATCGAAGCCGCCCGTGCCGGTGAGCACGGCAAAGGCTTCGCCGTGGTCGCCGCCGAGGTGCGCAAGCTGGCCGAGCGCAGCCAGGTAGCGGCCCAGGAGATCGGCACCGTGGCCAAGAGCAGCGTCGCCCTGGCCGAGCGTGCGGGTTCGCTGCTGGACGAGATGGTGCCCTCCATCGCCAAAACCTCCGATCTGGTGCAGGAGATCGCGTCCGCCTCGGAAGAGCAGAGCTCCGGTGTCGAGCAGATCAACGGCGCCATGATGCAACTGAGCCAGATCACCCAGCAGAACGCCTCGGCGTCCGAGGAACTGGCGGCCACTGCCGAGGAAATGAGCGGCCAGGCCGAGCAACTGCAGCGCCTGATGGGCTTCTTCCACACCGGCGAAGCGCGCGTCGTCCAGCATCTCGAGCGCGCCATCGAGCAGGCCCGTCCCGCTCGTGCGGAGCCTGCTGTGGCAGCACGACGGCCCAAGACCGCTGTTGGTGCCACGCCGGACGGCTACGTGCGCTTTTCGGAGTGACGAGGAGTGGCGGCTCGGCTGCTGAATGCAGGCGAGCTCTAGCCTCTGACCTCAAAGATGAAGGGTGAAACCCTGGTGGTGGATACCTACGCCGAGCGCGAGTTCATCGTGCTCGGCCAGTTGACCCGGGGCCCGCGTATGCCTGCCTGCATGCGCGGGGTGATCGAACTGAGCGGCGCCGTGGTGCCCGTCATCGATCTGTAGATGCGCTTCGGTGGTCCGCCGATTCCCCGGCGGGCTGCGTACCCACGTCGTCTTTCACGAGGTGGGCGACGCTGCGGATACCCAGGAAGTGGGTGTCGTGGTGATGCAGTAAATGAGGTGCTGGCAGTAAGGCCCGCTCCGGTTTTACCGGCGCGGGCTTTCGGCAGTCGTATGCCGCCTGGGTTCGTCGCCCGCAGGGTCGAGTCGATCGAGGGTTCCATAACACAGCTCTAGGTGGCGCGCGTGATGGAAGCCGGCGAATTCTCCTGCTCGGCGGATACCCGCAATTAAGAAATGCCAAGCCTCTACGCCTGGCACCAAACTACAACTCCGGAGATATGCATGGTTAGGTCTTTCAACAATTTCACTGCCGTTCGCATGCTCTTCATCGGCCTGGCCGTGGGCGTACTGCTCTTGCTGGGAATCTCCTGCTACCAACTCAGTATCCTGGGCAGTGGCGCCTTGGCGGCCGAAGGCGAGATAGGCGCGATCGGTGCCTTGGTGCTGGTCATGATAGCGGTGGGCGGCGTGCTGACCCTGCGCGGCATGCGCGCCACCCAGGACCAGAGTCTCGCCGATCAGGACAAGATCAGGGCTTGCCTGCACGCCTTCAGCCAGGGGGACTTCCAGCATCCGCTGGCGCCCTTGCCGGGCAGCATGGCGGCATTGGGCGATACGGTCGAGCGGCTGCGGACCACGGTCCTGACGCTGTCCAAAGAGCTGCAGCGGATGTCCCGCGAACACGATGCCGGCGACATCGATGTCACTATCGATGCCGAGCGCTTCGAGGGGCTCTTTCGCGAGCAGGCTACGGGCATCAATGCCCTGGTGGCGAGCCATATCGCAGTCAAGAAGAAGGTCATGGTTTGCGTCAAGGCCATCGGCGAGGGCGATCTGTCTGCACCCCTGGAGCGTTTCCCCGGCAAGAAGGCTTTCATCAATGACAACGTCGAACTCTTGCGCGGCAACATCCAGGCGCTGATCGACGAGATGCAACGCATGTCCCGCGAGCACGACGCCGGGGATATCGATGTCGTCATCGACGCGGCGCGCTTCCAAGGCTCTTACCAGGAGATCGCCCATGGCATCAATGCCATGGTGGCCGGCCATATCGCGGTCAAGAAAAAGGCCATGGCCTGTATCGAGGCCTTTGGCGCGGGCGACCTGTCCGCGCCGCTGGAGCGCTTCCCCGGCAAGAAAGCCTTCATCAATGACAACATCGAACGGCTGCGCAGCAACATCCAGGGGCTGATGAGCGAAATGCAGCACATGTCCCACGAACACGACGCCGGGGACATCGACGTCTTCATCGATGCGGCGCGCTTCCAAGGCTCCTACCAAGAGATCGCCCATGGCATCAACGCCATGGTAGCCGGCCATATCGCGGTCAAGAAAAAGGCCATGGCCTGCATCAAGGCGTTCGGCGAGGGTGACCTGTCCGCGCCGCTGGAGCGCTTCCCCGGCAAGAAAGCCTTCATCAACGACAACGTCGAGCAGGTGCGCGGCAACATCCAGCGACTGATCGACGATGCTCAGCAGTTGAGCGAGGCCGCCATTGCCGGTCGCCTGGATACGCGCGCCGATGCCAATGCCCATCAAGGCGACTTCCGCCGCATCGTCGCCGGCATCAATGGCACCCTGGACGCCATCGTGGCACCGCTGAGCGAAGCCATGGACGTCATGGCGGGTCTATCCCGGGGCGATCTCAGTCTCAAGGTGACGGGCGACTATCACGGCCAGTTGCTGGAGCTGAAAACCTCCATCAATGACACGGTCGACAAGCTGAGCCAGATCATCGGTGACGTACGGGAAGCGGCTGATGCCCTGGCCAGTGCCGCCGAAGAAGTCTCGGCCACCTCCCAGAGCATGAGCCAGGCGAGCACCGAGCAGGCGGCGTCCGTCGACGAGACCAGTGCCAGCATCGAGCAGATGTCGGCTTCCATCGCCCAGAACACCGAGAACGCCAAGATCACCGACGGCATGGCCGGCAAGGCCGCCCGCGAAGCGGACGAGGGCGGTCAGGCCGTGGGCGAGACCCTGGTGGCGATGAAGACCATCGCCGACAAGATCAGCATCGTCGACGACATCGCCTACCAGACCAACCTGCTGGCGCTCAACGCCGCCATCGAAGCCGCCCGTGCCGGCGAGCACGGCAAGGGCTTCGCCGTGGTGGCCGCCGAAGTGCGCAAGCTAGCCGAGCGCAGCCAGGTCGCGGCCCAGGAAATCGGCTCCGTGGCCAAGACCAGCGTGGCCTTGGCCGAGCGAGCCGGGTCATTGCTCGACGAAATAGTACCGTCCATCACTAAAACCTCCGATCTAGTGCAGGAAATCGCCGCTGCGTCCGAAGAACAGAGTAGTGGGGTCAACCAGATCAATAGCGCCATGACGCAACTCAACCAGATCACTCAGCAGAATGCCTCTGCCTCCGAGCAACTCGCGGCCACCGCGGAGGAAATGAGCGGCCAGGCCGAGCAGCTGCAGCGGCTGATGGGCTTCTTCAACAACGCCGAAGCTCGGGCCGTTCAGCATCTGGATCGCGCTTTCGAGCAGGTTAGACCCGCCACGGGGCGTGCGCCGCAGTCGTTTGCGCGGACCGGCCAGCTGAGCGTAGGCAATTTTCCGGACGGTTACGTCCGTTTCCCGGAGTGAGCAATTTATGACCGCCCTGACCCTTACCGACGCCTTCCAGGAATCCATCGGCCACCAGCACCTGACCTTCATTGTGGACGGTGAGACCTATGCGGTGGATACCCTGGCCGTCCGCGAAATCATCGAATTCGGCCAGTTGACCCAGGTGCCGCTGATGCCGGCCTGTATCCGTGGGGTGATCAATCTGCGTGGCGCCGTGGTGCCCGTGATCGACTTGGAGGCGCGCTTCGGCGGGACGCCGACCCGGGTCGGTCCGCGGACCTGCATCGTCATCCTCGAAGTGTTCGATGCCGAAGACACCCAGGTGCTGGGCGTCGTGGTGGATGCGGTGAGCGAGGTGCTGGAGATCGAGCCGGCGCAGATCCGTCCGGCGCCGGCCTTCGGCAGTCGCCTGGCACCGCATTTCATTGCCGGCATGGTCAAGTTTGACGAGGGATTCATCGTGGTACTGGATGTCGCCCGGGTACTGGACGTTAGTGAATTGGCGAGTCTGGCCCAGGCGACCGCCTAGCGCTTTAGCAATACGCAATGTCAGCGGCGTTTCCACAAGGCGACGTCATCAAAAAGAAGTAGTACTCGCGCCGGAGGCGTACCAGACATGCTCAATAATCTTCGAGTCTCGACCAAACTGGCGATCGGTTTCGGCATCGCCATTGTGATGCTCATGCTGACCATCGGCGTCGCCATCCTGAACATGGAAAAGATGAAGGAGGCCGCCGACGGCATGTCACAGCGTGACTTCCCGATGACGGTCCAGACCAATACGCTGGCCCGCAATACCCTCGATTCCGGTCGCCTGATGCGCAACCTGTTGCTGCTGGAGAACGCTGATGCGCTGGCCAAAACCCGCGACGCCATCGCGCGGGTTCGCACCGAGAACAGCGACATTTTGGCCGATCTGGGCAAGAAGGTGCGCAGCGACGAAGGCAAGCGTAAGCTCAACGCCGTACTGGAAAGCCGTCAGCGACTGCAGGACAAGTACACCGAATTCTTTCGTCTCGTGGATGTGGATCGCAATCAGGCACGTGACTACCTGCTCAACGTCTTCGCCCCGAACAACAACGAGTTGGTAGACGCTGCCAATGCGTTCAACGAGCATCAGGCGCAGCGCGTGGTCGAGTCGGGTGAGAGCGCAACCGCAGCCTATTTCGACGCTCGCAACCTAATGATCATCATCGGCGCAGCTGCACTGTTGATTTCCATCCTGCTGGGCTATCTCATTACCCGCAGCCTGATCCGGCAACTGGGCGGCGAGCCGGCCTATGCCGCCGAGGTGGTGCAGCGCGTCGCCAAAGGCGACCTGACCGTCGAGGTGGTGACCCGCGAGGGCGATACCACTAGCATGCTAGCGTCGGTACGCATCATGACCACGACCCTGGCCCAGATCATCAGTGATGTCCGCAGCTCGGCCGACGGCCTGGCCAGTGCCTCCGAAGAGGTATCGGCCACCGCCCAGAGCATGAGCCAGGCGAGCACCGAGCAGGCGGCTTCCGTCGAAGAGACCAGCGCCAGCATCGAAGAGATGTCGGCCTCCATCGCCCAGAACACCGAGAACGCCAAGGTCACCGACGGCATGGCCGGCAAGGCCGCCCGCGAAGCGGTGGAAGGCGGTCAAGCGGTGCGCGAGACCCTGGTGGCCATGAAGACCATCGCCGACAAGATCGGCATCGTCGACGACATCGCCTACCAGACCAACCTACTGGCGCTCAACGCCGCCATCGAAGCCGCCCGTGCCGGTGAGCACGGCAAGGGTTTCGCCGTAGTGGCCGCCGAGGTGCGCAAGCTGGCCGAACGCAGTCAGGTGGCGGCCCAGGAGATCGGCACCGTGGCCAAGAGCAGTGTCGCCCTGGCCGAGCGCGCCGGGACGTTGCTGGACGAAATGGTGCCCTCCATCAACAAGACGTCGGATCTGGTCCAGGAGATCACCGCCGCCTCCGAAGAGCAGACCGCCGGCGTCGAGCAGATCAACAGCGCCATGATGCAGCTGAGCCAGATCACCCAGCAGAATGCCTCGGCCTCCGAAGAGCTGGCCGCCACCTCCGAAGAGATGAGCGGCCAGGCCGAACAGCTGCAGCAACTGATGGAGTACTTCACCGTGAACGGCAGTGAGGGGGCCACCCAGGGCATTCCTCGCGCGACCGCCAGGAAGTCGGCTTCGGCTCTGGTCGAACGCGCCTCATCGCTGGTAGGGGCCACCTCGCATCGCAGATCGCGGACTAATAACGTACCGGAAGGGTTCGCCCGCTTCGAGGAGCAGGTGTGATGGGTAATGCAGAGCTGTCCCGGCAGTTCCTGACCTTCCAACTGGCGGGCGACCTCTACGGCGTGAACACCGGCTGCGTCCGCGAGATCATCGAATATGGTGCGGTCACGGCGGTACCCATGCTGCCGCCGATGCTGCTCGGCGTCATCAACCTGCGCGGCGCCGCCGTGCCGGTGATGGATCTCGGCATGAGATTTCGCAACCAACTGACCGAGACCTCCCGCCGCAGCTGCATCGTGGTGCTGGAGACCCAGGTCGGCGAGGGTGCCCAGGTCTTCGGCGTGGTGGTCGACGCCGTGTGCGAAGTCCTGGAGATCGCCGCCGAGGCCATCGAGCCGGCGCCGCGGTTTGGCGCCTCGGTTCGCACCGACTTCATCCTGGGCATGGCCAAGCAGGGCCAGGGTTTCGTCATCCTGCTCGATATGGATCGCGTCTTGGGCGAGGACGACCTCGCCCAGCTCGCCGACCTGTCGGCCGCCTGAGTGGGGACGTAATGGAGCTTCCCGCGCTGACCGACAGCGAATTCCGTCAATTTCGTAGCTTCATTTTCAAGGTCGCTGGCATCAGCATGTCCGATGCCAAGCGCCCCTTGGTGAGCGGTCGCCTGGCCAAGCGCGTGAGGCAGCGCGGAACGCCCAGCTACGAGGCCTACTTCCAGCTGATCCAGCGCGATCAGGCCGAGTGCCAGATGGCGGTGGATCTCTTGACCACCAACGAGACCTATTTCTTTCGCGAGCCCAAGCACTTCGATTTCCTGCGTGACAAGGTGCTACCGCAGTGGGACCGGCGACAGCCGTTACGACTCTGGAGTGGCGCCTGCTCCTCGGGCGAGGAGCCCTATACCTTGGCGATGACCCTCGCCGAAGGCCTCGGCGAGCGGCCCTGGGAAATGGTCGCGTCCGACCTCAGCACTCGGGTACTGGCCAAAGCCCGTCAGGGTCAGTATCCCTTGACGGAAGCCGAAGGCATCCCGACCGCCTTGTTGCGGCGCTATTGTTTCAAGGGCGTGGGCGATAACGAGGGCACCTTCCTGGTCGATCCGAAGCTGGCCGCACGGATTTCCTTCCGGCAGATCAACCTGAACAGCACCCTGCCGGATGTGGGGCTCTTCGACATCATCTTCCTGCGCAACGTGATGATCTACTTCGACCTGCCGACCAAGCGTCAGGTGGTGGAGCGGCTGGTTCGCCACTTGCGGCCAGGTGGCTATTTCTTCATCAGCCATTCGGAGAGCTTGAATGGTGTGACCGATGCTCTGAAGATGGTCAATCCTTCCATCTACCAGCGACCACTCTAATAATGATGTCTAGCCAGCCGGAGCTCTTCCTGCGTCCTGGCGACTGGTACTTCGGTCAGGGTGATCGGCGTATCCGTACCATCCTGGGCTCCTGCGTATCCTTCGTGTTCTGGCATCCGGGTCGACGCCTGGGTGGCATGACCCATGCCTTGCTGCCATCGCGGCAGCGTCCCGCGCCGGGCGCCCCGCTCGACGGTCACTACGTCGATGAAGCCTTGGAGCTGATGCTCAACGCCATCGCCCGCCATGGTGGCGATCTGTCGGGCTATCAGGTGCACCTCTATGGCGGTGGCAACATGTTTCCGCAGATCCTGCGTGGGCGGGTCAAGAACATCGGTGACGTCAACGTCGATACCGCGTTGGCACAACTCGCCCGCGCAGGTTTACGCTCCATTCGCACCCATGTCAGGGGCGAAGGCCATCGCAAACTTTCCTTCGACCTTGCCGATGGCCGGATACTCATACAACAGGTGGAGGTCACCCACACTCCGCCGCTTACGAGACGTACTCCATGAACAAGATCAAGGTCCTTATCGTCGACGACTCCGCGGTGGTGCGTCAGGTCCTCGCCCAGAGTCTCGCCGAGGACCCCGCCATCGAGGTCATGGGCGTCGCCGCCGATCCGGTATTCGCTCAGGAGAAGATGCGCAAGCAGTGGCCGGACGTGCTGGTCTTGGACGTGGAAATGCCGCGCATGGACGGCATTACCTTCCTCAAGAAGATCATGGCCGAACGGCCCACGCCGGTGGTGATCTGTTCGACGCTGACCGAGAAGGGCGCTGCGACGACCCTGCAGGCCATGGCGGCCGGCGCGGTCAGCATCGTCACCAAGCCCCAGGCCAACCTCAAGCAATTCCTCAAGGATGCCTCGGATGACCTGACCAGCGCGGTCAAGGCCGCCGCGCGAGCCAACCTCAAGCGCCTGGCGCCGCGCGCTGCACCTCTCGTCCCGCCGCCCAGGCTCAGTGCCGATGCCATCCTGCCCGCCGGGGGCGGCGGTGCCATGGCCCGCACCACGGAGCGAATCGTCGCCCTGGGTACCTCCACGGGTGGCACCCAGGCACTGGAAGCCGTCCTCACCATGCTGCCGCGGGTCTGTCCCGGTATCGTGGTGGTCCAGCACATGCCCGAGCGTTTCACCGCCGCCTTCGCCGAGCGCCTGGACCGGCTCTGCGAGTTGGAGGTGCGTGAAGCCCGCCATGGCGACCGCGTCCTGCCCGGACGGGTACTCATCGCGCCGGGCGGTCGCCACATGCTGCTCAAGCGCAATGGTGCTCAGTACCAGGTGGACGTCGTCGACGGTCCGCCGGTGAGTCGGCATCGCCCCTCGGTGGACGTGCTGTTCCGCTCGGTGGCTCGCGCGGCGGGCAGCAATGCCCTGGGCATCATCATGACCGGCATGGGCGACGATGGTGCCCGCGGTCTGAAGGAATTGCGCGACGCCGGTGGCCGTACCCTCGGCCAGGACGAGGACAGCTGCGTGGTCTACGGCATGCCCAAGGAAGCCATGAAGCTCGGCGCTGTGGAGCAGGAAATTGGCCTCGGCCAGATCGCTAAGGCGATCCTCAAGGCAGGCTACTAGACGAACTTGCGGGGCTCCCTAGACTCCAAGCGCCACCAGGCGAGGAGAGCCCCCATGTTCGACATCTGCCATTGGCTCAACGAGCCCGAGACTTGGCTGGCCGAGGCCGATCGGCTGAGAGTCATCACCGATCGCCACAGCGATTTCTGGTGCCATACCCACGACGGCACGGAACGTCACAGTGGGCATTTCTTCGGCGCCCGGGTCACCAGCGGTTTCACCGCCCAGGTCAGGGTAGTGGCGCGCTGCAAGAACCAGGGCGACCACGCCGGGCTCATGGTCCACCTCGACGGACAGCACTGGTTGCGCGCCGGTATCGGCTATTTCGACGACACGCCCCAGTTGCTGAGCGTCCTGACCCTGGGGCGTTCGGATCTCGCCGTGGGCCTGCCGCTGGGCGAGCGCGAGGACATCTGGCTGCGCGTCACCCTAAGCCAGGGGACCTTGCGGGTGCAGGCGTCCCTGGACGGTCAGCGCTGGCCGCTGCTGCGGCTGGCGAGTCTGCCCGTGGCCGCCGAGTATCGAGTGGGTCCGGTCTGCGGCACGCCCGAGCGTGGGGGCATGGAGGTGGCCTTCAGCGACTTCAGCCTGCAGCCCCCGCTGCTGCGAGGACTGGCCGATCTGAGCTGAGGCGGGGAGGGCGGTCTCAGCCGACGGTGACGGGGGGCAGCTCTACCTGCTGCACCTGTACGGTCTTGCGCGGCGCGACGACCTTGGCGACGCCATCCACCACCTTGTCGCCGTGCTGGTTGAAGACGCGGGTGGCCAGGTTCACGCGAAACTTCGGCAGCTTCTCCAGCACCTCGATTTCCACGGTAAGGGTATCGCCCAGCTTCACCGGCTTCTCGAAAGTCATGGTCTGGTCGACGTACAGGGTGCCCGGACCCGGCAGGTTGCAGGCCACCGCGGCGCTGATCAGGGCGCCACTGAGCATGCCGTGGGCGATGGGCTCGCGGAACAGCGTCTTGGCGGCGAAATCGGCGTCCAGATGCAGCGGATTGCAGTCGCCGGAGACGGCGGCGAACAGCAGGACATCGCGCTGCTCGATGGTGCGGGTGACCGTCACCTTCTGGCCGATCTCGAGGGCTTCATAAGGGATATTTTCGGTCAGGCTCATGACGCGCTCCGGCAACAGTGGCGAGGCGGCGAACGCCGCGAAGCGGGGCATTCTACGCATGCCGGGGCCCTGAGGCTAATCGCGACGGTGAAAAGTACCGGTTGCGTGACTGATAATGACTTATTGGTCATTAAGTGGCGTGAAGGGCGGATTTTGATGCTGTTGCGGCCTTGGCAAAGCTGCTAGGCTCGCAGGGCCGGTTCAGCGCTGATCACGGCACTCCAACGAACAATAACCATAGAGCGGGAGCGGGCTGCATGATGCCGAATTTCTGGAGTGACAAATATCCCGAGGGCATCCAGGCAGACATAGACCTGGGCCGTTATCGCAACGTCCTGGCGGTATTTCGCGAGGCCTGCCAGACCTATGCCGAGCGTCCGGCCTTCAGCAACCTGGGTCGTACCCTGAGCTATCGCGAGCTCTATGAACTGTCAGGCCAGTTCGCCGCCTACCTGCAGAAACACACCGACCTGCAACCGGGTGACCGCATCGCCGTGCAGATGCCCAACGTGCTGCAGTACCCCGTGGTGGTCTTTGGCGCCATGCGTGCCGGGCTGATGGTCGTGAACACCAATCCGCTGTACACCGCGCGCGAGATGCAGCATCAGTTCAAGGATTCCGGCGCCCGGGCGCTGGTGTGCCTCGCCAACATGGCCCACCTGGCCGAGCAGGTGCTGCCACAGACCGACATCCGTCACGTCATCATCACCGAGGTCGGTGACCTGCTGCCGACCTTCAAGCGGCTACTGGTCAACGCCGTGGTGCGCCATGTCAAGAAGATGGTGCCGGCCTACCGCATTCCCCAGGCCATCCGCTTCGTCGATGCCATGACCAAGGGCGAACACGTCGAATTCGTCGATGCCGATCCGGCCAGCGAGGACGTCGCCGTCCTGCAATACACCGGCGGTACCACCGGCATCGCCAAGGGCGCCATGCTGACCCACCGCAACCTGGTGGCCAACATGCTGCAATGCCAGATGCTGATGACCAAGTACCTGGGCGAGGGTGCCCAGGTGATGATCGCGCCGCTGCCGCTCTATCACATCTACGCCTTCACCATTCACTGCATGGCCATGCTGATCCAGGGCCATCACAACGTTCTGATCACCAATCCGCGCGATCTGCCGGCGCTGGTCAAGGAACTCAAGCAGTGGCGCTTCAATGGCTTCGTCGGGCTCAACACCCTGTTCGCCGCGCTGTGCAACAACGAAGACTTCCGCCAGCTGGATTTCTCGGGGCTGCGGGTAACCTTCTCCGGCGGTATGGCCCTGCAGCAATCCGTGGCTCAGCGTTGGCAAGAGGTGACCGGTTGCGGCATCTGCGAAGGCTACGGCATGACCGAGACCAGCCCGGTGGTGAGCTTCAATCCCCTGGAGCGCCTCCGCCTGGGCACCATCGGGATGCCGGTGCCGGGTACCGACTGCAAGGTGGTGGACGCCGATGGCGTGGCGCTGGGCTTCGATACCCCTGGCGAGCTGTGCGTCAAGGGCCCGCAGGTCATGAAGGGCTACTGGCAGCGGCCCGAGGCTACCGCCGAGGTGCTGGATGCGGAAGGATGGCTGCGTACCGGTGATATCGCCGTGATCGAGCCGGACGGCTACCTGCGCATCGTTGACCGCAAGAAAGACATGATTCTGGTGTCCGGCTTCAACGTCTATCCCAACGAACTGGAAGAGGTACTCTCCCAACTGCCGGGCGTATTGCAGTGCGCCGCCATCGGCATCCCCGACGAGGTGGCAGGGGAGAAGATCAAGGTGTTCGTGGTGCCCAAACCTGGTGCTTCCTTGACCACCGAGCAGGTACTCAAGCACATGCACGACCATGTCACCGGCTACAAGCGACCGAAGCTGGTGGAATTCCGCGACAGCCTGCCCACGACCAACGTCGGCAAGATCCTACGTCGTGAACTGCGTGACGCGGAGCTCAAGAAGGCGTAACCGCGCATCATCCGGCACCCGGTATCGCTACCTCTCGTCGACTGGTAGCGCTACACCGAGGGCGCGAGCATGGTTTTCGCAGGAGGTTCGGGTATAAACCGCAGGCGGCATTTTGCCGTCATTCATCCGACCTCTCTTGCTGAGGACACACCATGCGAATTCGCGTACGCCAGGCCTTGCTGGGTCTCTTGCTGCTGGGCTCCAGCGCGCTCGGCCAGGCCTGGGCCGGTGAGCCCATCCGCGTCCTGTTCGTGGGCAACAGCTACACCTTCGTCAACGATCTGCCGGCGATGGTTCGTCAAATGTCCGTCGATGCCGGTCAGCCGCGCCCGCTGGAGGTCAAGCACGTGACCTTCAGTGGTGCCAGTCTCGAAGAGCATTGGAAGCGCCACGATGTGCAGGACGAATTGGCCAAGGCCAATTACGACTACGTGGTGATCCAGGATCACAGCATGATGCCGGTGAAGAATCCGGATCTCACCCGCCAGTACGTGCGTCTCATCGCCGACCTCGCTCGTAAGGACGGCGCCCAGCCGATCCTCTACCTGACCTGGGCTCGGCAGAACAACCCGACCATGCAGGCGCAGCTGGACAGCGTCTACACCCCCCTTGCCAAGGAAACCGGTGCGCTGCTGGCACCGGTGGGCCAGGCCTGGCAGAAGGCCCTGGCCGAGCAGCCGCAACCCGGTCTGTTCCTGCCCGATGGCAGCCATCCGTCCTTTACCGGCACCTACCTGACCGCCTCGGTGTTCTATGCGCTGATCTATGGCAGCCGTCCGCCGCTGCCCGCCGATGCTGAAAAGATCAAGTTCGATCACGCCGATCCGGCCGATCTGCAACAGGATGCCTGGAAGGCCCTGCAGTCCCTGGACCTGGCCCTGCGCACGCCGCCGGCGGCCCTGAACATGGCCAGCGCTCAAGCCAAACGCTGATGCCCCCCAGCCCTGCGCGACGTCCGTCGCGCAGGGCCTCCTCCCGCGGTTCTTTTCCCCGCCGTCTTCTTGTAAAGCCCCGCCGCACCCCCCAACTCTTTTACACTTACCGGTCCAAGCGACCGCCGTCGAAAGAGTTTCATGACCGATACCCCCTCCGTTGCCCGTCTTGCCGCCAACCTGGATCAGGCCTTCAATGCCGATCGCCATCGCCTGAGACGCCAGCTCCAGGCCTTGCAGAAACAACCCGACCCGGCCCGCGAGGCCCAGTGGCTGGAGCGGTTCCAGGCCTCTTGCGCCAAGGTCGAGGCGCGGCGTGCCAGCGTGCCGACCATCCGCTACGACGACGCCCTGCCCATCGCCGCTAAGCGCGAGGAGATCAAGCGCGCCATCGCCGGGCACCAGGTGGTGGTGATCGCCGGCGAGACCGGTTCGGGCAAGACCACCCAGTTGCCCAAGATCTGTCTGGAATTGGGCAGAGGGGTACACGGCCTGATCGGCCATACCCAGCCGCGGCGACTGGCGGCACGTAGCGTGGCGGCGCGGGTGGCGGAGGAGCTGGCGTCGCCGCTGGGCGAGCTGGTGGGCTACCAGGTGCGCTTCGAAGACCAGAGCACCGACGCCAGCCTGATCAAGCTGATGACCGACGGTATCCTGCTGGCCGAGACCCAGCACGACCGCTTCCTCGAACGCTACGACACCATCATCGTCGACGAGGCCCACGAGCGCAGTCTCAACATCGATTTCCTGCTGGGTTTCCTCAAGACCCTGCTGCCGCGCCGGCCCGATCTCAAGCTGATCATCACCTCGGCGACCATCGACCTGGAGCGCTTCTCGAAGCACTTCGACGGTGCGCCCATCGTCGAGGTGTCCGGCCGCACCTATCCGGTGGAAACCTGGTATCGCCCCCTCAGCTCGGAGGTGGACGAAGACGGCGAGCGCCTGGTGGACGACCTCTCGGTGGACCAGGGCATTCTCCAGGCCCTGGACGAGATCGAGGCCCACGAGCGTAGCGTCGGCCAGCGCCCGGGCGATGTGCTGGTGTTCCTGCCCGGCGAGCGCGAGATCCGCGATTGCGCCGAGGTGCTGCGCAAGGCCCAGCTGAAATTCACCGAGGTCCTGCCGCTCTATGCGCGGCTGACCCCGGCCGAGCAGCAGAAGATCTTCCAGCCCCGCCCCGGGCGCAAGATCGTGCTGGCCACCAACGTCGCCGAGACCTCGCTGACCGTACCGGGTATCCGCTACGTGATCGACAGCGGCACGGCGCGCATCAGCCGCTACAGCTACAGGGCCAAGGTCCAGCGGCTGCCCATCGAAGCCATCTCCCAGGCCAGCGCCAACCAACGCAAGGGCCGCTGCGGCCGGGTCGAGCCGGGCATCTGCATCCGCCTGTACAGCGAAGAAGACTTCCTCGGTCGGCCGACCTTCACCGATCCGGAGATCCTGCGCACCAACCTGGCGGCGGTGATCCTGCAGATGCTGCATCTGCGCCTGGGCCGCATCGAGGATTTTCCCTTCATCGAGCCGCCGGATGGCAAGGCGATCAAGGACGGCTTCACCCTGTTGCAAGAGCTCTCGGCAGTGGACGTCGAGGGACGGCTGCTGCCCCTGGGTCGGCAACTGGCGCGGCTGCCCATCGATCCACGGCTGGGGCGCATGCTGCTGGAGGCCACCGAGCAGGGCAGTCTGGCCGAGGTGCTGATCGTCACCAGCGCCCTCTCGGTGCAGGACCCGCGCGAGCGGCCGGCGGATCGCCAGACCCAGGCCGATCAGGCCCACGCCCAGTGGAAGGACCCGGATTCGGACTTCGCCGCCCTGGTCAATCTCTGGCACGGTTTCGAAGAGCAGCGCCAGGCGCTGGGTTCCAATGCCTTGCGCAGCTGGTGTCGCAAGAACTTCCTCAACTACCTGCGGCTGCGTGAGTGGCGCGACGCCCACCGCCAACTCACCCTGCTGTGCCGCGAGCTCGGACTCAAGACGCGCAAGGCCGAGGCCGAACAGCCGGCGCCCGCCAGCGACAAGCCGGTGCTCACCACCGACAAGAGAGTCAATGCCAAGGCCCAGCAACAGGCCGAGGCCAGCGAGGCGGCGCTGCGTGCCCGGGGCTATGCGGCCTTGCACAAGGCGATTCTCGCCGGCCTGCTCAGCCAGATCGGCCAGAAGAGCGAAGACGGCGACTACCTTGGGGCTCGCCAGCGGCGCTTCTGGATTCATCCCAGCAGCGTCATCGGTCGCAAGAAGCCGACGTGGATCATGGCCGCCGAACTGGTGGAGACCACCAAGCTGTTCGCCCGCATGGTCGCCAAGATCGAACCGGACTGGATCGAGCCGGTGGCCGGGCACCTGGTCAAGAAGACCCATCTGGAACCCCACTGGGAGAAGAAGCGCGGTCAGGTGGTGGCTTACGAGCAGGTCACCCTCTATGGCCTGATCATCGTCGGCCGGCGGCCGGTGCACTTCGGTCCCATCGATCCGCCTGCCGCCCGCGAGCTGTTCATCCGCGAGGGCCTGGTGCGCAGTGAGATCAACAGCCGCGCCAAGTGCCTGGCGGCCAACCGCGCCCTGCTGGAACGCCTGGACGAGCTAGAGGCCAAGGCGCGTCGCCGCGACATCCTCGCTGACGAGGAGACGCTGTTCGACTACTACGCCGCACGGCTGCCAGCCGACGTCTACCAGACCGCCACCTTCGATAGCTGGTACCGCCGCGAAAGCGCCAAGCAGCCGGACCTGCTGATCATGCGCGAGGAAGACGTCCTCGCCCGTGAGGCCAGCGAGGTCACCGCCGCCCAGTACCCGGACACCCTGCGCCTGGGCGAGCTGACGCTGCCGCTGTCCTACGAATTCGACCCGACTCATCCGCGCGATGGCGTCACCCTGCGGGTGCCGGCGCCCCTGTTGCCGCAGTTGCCGCCGCAGCGGCTGGACTGGCTGGTACCGGGTCTGCTCTATGACCGCTGCGTGGCCCTGGTGCGCAACCTGCCCAAGGCGTTGCGCAAGAACTTCGTGCCGGTGCCGGATTTCGTCCGCGCGGCGTTGGACAAAATCCCCTTCGGCGAGGGCTCGCTGCACGAGGCCCTCGGGCGCGAGCTGCAACGCATGACCGGCGCGCGCATCCCCGAGGAAGTCTGGCCGGAAGCCGAGGCGGGGCTCGACCGCCACCTGCGCATGAATCTCGAAGTCGTCGATGCCCAAGGCAAGCCCCTGGGCGAGGGCCGCGATCTGGCCGAGGTGACGGCGCGTTTCGCCGAGGAAAGCCAGGCGGCGCTGGCCTTGCCAACGCAGAAACGCCAGGAGCAGCGCCCGGTGGAGGCCAAGGCCTTCGCCGAGGTGGCGGCCAAGACCCAGCAGCAGGTGGCAGGGCTGTCGATGACGGTCTATCCGGCGTTGGTGGACGAGCAGGGCACGGTGCGCGAAGGTCGTTTCGCCACCCAGGCCGAGGCCGCCTACCAGCACCGGCGGGCGCTGCAACGGTTGTTGTTGCAGCAACTGGCGGAGCAGGCCAAGTTCCTGCGCGGCAAGCTGCCCGGCCTCACCGAGCTGGGCCTGCTGCACCGCGAGCTGGGCCGACCGGAAGCCCTGGTGGAAGATATTCTGCTGGCCAGCCTGGACGCCGCCATCCTTGCCGATGAGTCCGAGCTGCCGCGGGATGGCGCTGGCCTGGCCTCCCTGGCCGAGCGGCGCAAGGGAGGCTGGACCGAACAGGCCGAACGGATAGCGCGCCTGACCCTGGATATCCTCAAGCTCTGGCATGGCCTGCAAAAGAAGTTCAAGGGCCGCATCGACCTGGCTCAGGCGGTAGCGCTGAACGACATCAAGGCGCAACTGGCCAGCCTGGTCTATCCCGGCTTCGTCCGAGCTACGCCACTGGAGTGGCTGAAGGAGTATCCGCGTTACCTCAAGGCCATCGAGCAACGCTTCGACAAGCTCGGCGGCCAGGTGCAGCGGGATCGCGTCTGGAGCGGCGAACTGGCCGGGCTCTGGGAGCAGTATCGCGCCCGCGCCGCCAAGCATGGCCAGGAGGGCAAGCGCGACGCCAACCTGGAACTCTATCGCTGGATGCTGGAGGAATACCGGGTCTCGCTCTGGGCCCAGCAACTGGGGACGCGGATGCCGGTATCGGACAAGCGCTTGAACAAGCAGTGGAGCCAGGTGGAGGCCTGACCAGGGTCATCCATCGGAAGCGGCGCCGGCCTGGGGCGGCCCCTGGCATAGTGAGGCCATGACCCAGGCCAGTTTTCGCTTCCATAGCAGGCTCGATTGCTTCATTGCCCCTGCCCATCGGGGAGGGGCAATAGAATCATTATTTATGCCTTTTAGTTTCCATACGGCATGATCTGAGCTTGTAGAATTCATCCAGTTCATAGGGCATACTCTGGGTAGGGGCTCCTCCCTACAGCTTTAACTATGCAGTGCTACCTACTGCAAAAATCTTTCATGTACACCCATACGCTGCACTCGCGGTATCGCTATGCGGCGGCCTTTCGATTGTAGTGGTCGACAAGGGCGTAAGGTAAAAGGCAAGGGAGGAGCCCCTTTTATCAGGAGCTCTATTGGCTAGGAGCTTATCTTGAGGCTAGTTGAATCCGACAAAAATCCTCTTGTCAAACTGTCATCCCTCGATGCGCTTTGTGCGTTGCTAAATGTAAAAAAGGGGCAGCTCTTATATATTTGTTATCAACGCTCCAATAAAGCCAAGTACGATTCTTTTGAAGTGAAAAAGAAACGGGGTGGGGTTAGGAAAATTGAGGTCCCGCAAAAGGGGCTTGCAGTTGTTCAAAAGCGATTGTGTAAGTTGCTTTCGGAGTGGATCGAATTCAAGCCTTGCGTCAAAGGTTTCGTGACTGGAGAAAGCATTTGCAGTAATGCATTGGTGCACAAGAAGTCTAAATGGGTTTTGAATGTCGATATTCAAGATTTCTTTGGGTCGATAAACTTTGGTCGAGTAAGGGCGGCTTTTCTTGCTAAACCTTTTGAGATGTCAAGTGAAGTCGCTTCAGTTGTCGCCCAAATATGTACATTCGAAAACCATTTGCCACAAGGTGCTCCGACGTCACCGGTAGTTGCAAACATCATTGCAAGTATGCTGGATAATAAAATTCTACGTCTAGCGCAAAAACACCGTTTGCGATATTCGAGGTATGCGGACGATATAACTCTCTCGTCTTTAAGAAGCTTTCCGGGCGAAGTGGCAAAATTGTTGGATGGGCGTACGTTCGTCGGGGAAGAATTGAGGTTGGTTTTCGAGAGGTCTCGTTTTTCTATTAACCCTCAGAAAAGTAGACTACAGGCAAAAAATAGCCGGCAAGAGATTACAGGGATTATAGTTAACAAAAAACTTAATGTTCCAATAGAATATAAACAAAAGCTGCGAGCGGCAATAAAGCAGTGGGCTCTAGATCCCGAAGCGGCTGAGCGAAATTTTTACATTGATATAAAGGGCGAAGATCCTGAGACATTTAAAGTGATTGAAGGCGGGCGTCGTCTTAGAGATAATATATATGGGCGTCTTTCTTTTGTTTCAATGGTTAAGGGTTGTGATGATCCGACTTATATAAACCTTGCGTTAAAAATGGCTAGACATGATACTCATCCCCCAAAGTTTATAAAAAAGATAGAAGGTGAGCATAATATGTATGACGTCTTTTTGTGTCACGCTTCTGAAGATAAGGATGCAATTGTCAAGCCTCTTTATGATGAGCTAAAAAGATTAGGCTTGAATGTGTTTCTTGATGACGAAGAGATAGGGTGGGGTGATTCTCTTGTTGATATTATTAATAAGGCTTTACATAGGTCGAAGTATGTAATAGCTGTTATGACTGAAAATTCTGTCGATAAGAAATGGCCTCAAAAGGAGATTAATGCTGTTTTGAGTAGTGAGATAAAGCATGATAAAAGTAAGTTGCTTCCGCTGATTCATGGTGATGCTGAGATCATCCTTGGGAAAAACTTTTTAATGAGTGACAAGCTTTATAAGAAGTGGGAGGGAAATCCTGAAAAAATTGCACAAGATGTCCTTGCTCTTTTGCGAAAGAAAACCTAGTTCCTTGCTGCAGTTGGATGGGTGTTCTTCTGACTAATTTATGGCTAGAAGAATTACACTGCTAGAATATAGGATCGTAAGCTGCTCAAGCGGCAGTTATTCTATGGCTGTGCGTCAGTGCCCTATACCCGGAGACGCTACTGCGCTAACTCTACGAGCGCCCTAATATACGCACCCGAGCCGCGTCGTTTTCTATTGCCTTGGCCGTATTCCGCCTTGTAGAAGGTGACCCTTGCTGAGATTGTTGATCGACTCCCAGAGGTAGCGTCATCGGCATTTTCTCTACTGCCCCCAGTGCGACAAGGTGTTCTGGGAGGGGAGCCATTGGCAGGCCATGCGCCAACGGCTGACGCTGGTCTAGCGCGGCAGCACCTGGCGCAACGACCCGCCAACGTCCGGCAGATCCATCTCGATGCGCCGCCAATAGGCCTCGGCGAAGCTGTAGAGGGCGAAGGCGATCAGGCCGAGACCGACCACCGACAGGATGAGGGTGCCGAAGGGCAGGTTCTGCAGGCCGTTCAGCGCATCCTTCATGCCCGGCGGATGCAGCGCCTGGTAGCGCGAGCCACTGACCATCAGCAGCACGGCGATCTCGACGAAGGCCACGCCGCGGGCGATCAGACCAAAACGGCCAATGGGGCGAATGACGCGGAGTTGTGCGGGGCTGGTTTCGAGATAACGCTCGAAGCTGGCTTTCCAGCCCTTCACGAAATGCGCCAGGCCCACCCCCAGGGGAATGAGCGCGGCGACGTACACCAGCAGGTTGGAATAGCGCCAGCTGAGCAGCAACTGCAGGAAGTCGTTGGTATTGCCGCCCGAGCCGCTGCTCTGGCGCAGGCCGCTGACCAGTAGGCCGAGGGCAAAGAAGGCGAGGGCACCATAGGTGATACCGCCCACCAGCAGGCCAGCGCGGATCACCAGACCCTTGGGCTTGCGGCCATGGTTGTCGACGTCGCGTAGCGCCTGCAGGATGCGCCAGGCCGCGAAGGCCACCAGGCCCACCACCACCAGGCCGACCAGGAAATGGCCGAAGGGCTGGGTGAGCAGGGCTTCCAGGCTGTCGTGGCTGTCTGCCGGTTGACCGGAGCCCCGGGCGGCGAGCAGGGCGAGCACCCCGATGATCAGGTAGACGAGGCCACGGGCGGCGTAGCCGCTCCGGGCGAGCAGGGTGAGTCCGGTACGGGTGCGCATCTGTTTGATCCTGTTACATCTTGCCTTGTACTGACCGGCGGCTCGCCTACGGGTTCTGATCAGCGGACGGACGCTTCGCGCAGGCTGGCGGGGCGAAGGTTTTGGGCTTAGGCTCGCACCCTTTGCCCCGGCGATGGCTTCATGGACAAAGCGCGACTGCTCTCTCTCATCCTCCAGGCCTTGGAAGGCGACCGCGACGTGATTCGCCAGCAACTGGCGGCTAGCCACGAAGCGGCCACCCACAGCGAAAGCAAGGCCGAGAACAAATACGACACCCGCGGCCTGGAAGCGGCCTATCTGGCCGACGGCCAGCGCCGCCGTCTGCATGAGATCGAGTTGGCCTTGGCTGCCTACCGGGCGTTGACGCCGGTAGCAATGGAAGAAGGCATCCGCGTCGGCGCCCTGATCGAGTTGGCCACGCCAACGGGTAGTCGCTGGTTGTTCCTCGGCCCGGATGCGGCGGGTCTGAAGGTCAGGTTTGATGACCAGGAAGTGCTGGTGATCTCGCCGCGGGCGCCCCTGGGGCAGGCACTGCTCGGACGGGAAGAGGGGGATGAAGTCGCAGTGACGGTGGAGGGCAAGGTGCACCGGCAGGAGATCGTGGCGGTGCTCTGATGGCGACTTCTCTGTTGGTAGGCTATCGCGGCCATGCCGGTACGCCGTGACGACCGCTCCTACGGGTGCAGGCCTGACAGTTTGTCGCGATCAGGCGAGGCCCAATGGGGCTGAACGCCTGCTCTGATAGCCCCCTCTCCCTTCGGGAGAGGGTTGGGGAGAGGGCACCCCTCGCCACGAAGCCCAGTGGAAAAGGCTGCGCCGTTTTCCACGCTACTCAAGGTATCGCTGTGGCGATAAGACAGGTGCTCCTACAGGCTCCGCGCTAACCGTAGGAGCGGTCGCTACGGCGCACCGCCATGGTCGCGATAATGGCGTTCAAGCCCTCACGTCTCCACACCCTCCACCGTCTTGCCCGCCCTGGCCGGTGACGCTTCTTTTTTCTCCTTCGGCCTCTGCTGTTCCAACCAAGCACGGCTCTGCTTCTGGGCTTCGTCGACCTTCTTGTTGAGTTCGTCGAGGGTGCCGCCCAGGGTTTCCCTGGCCTGTTCCCGGGCGGCCTGTTCCACCTTGGTGGCGAAGCTGTCCGCAGCTTTTTCGGCGCTGTCACAGCCGCCGATGCCGAGCAGCAGGAGGATGCTGGCGAGGCCGAGACTGGTCTTGAGCATCATGATCCTCTCCCGTCACTCACGAAGGTTTCTTCAGCGAGTCGTGCGCGGTATGACCCGCAGAGGCGTTCTTGGCCTCGCCGCGGGTCTTGTACAGCGACACCAGCACACCACCGGCTAGCAGGCCCAGGGTCACGCTCAGGGAGATCGCCGGCGGGATCTTGCCGATGATGCCCACCAGGAAGATCTTGCAGCCGATGAACACCAGCACCAGCGCCAGGGCGTACTTGAGGTAGGCGAAGCGGTGGATCATCGCCGCCAGGGCGAAGTACAGGGCGCGCAGGCCGAGGATGGCGAAGACGTTCGAGGTGTAGACGATGAAGGGGTCCTGGGTGATGGCGAAGATCGCCGGCACGCTGTCCACGGCGAACACCAGGTCGGCACATTCGATCACGATCAGTGTGAGGAACATCGGCGTCACCCAGAGCACCGCCTTGCCGCTGGCGTCGGGCTGGCGCACGAAGAAATGATCGCCATGCAGTTCGTCGGTGACGCGCAGTTTCTTGCGCAGGAATTTGATGAAGACGTTGTCGTCGAGGTTGGGCTCTTCATCCACCTTGGCGAACAGCATCTTGACCCCGGTGATCACCAGGAAGGCGCCGAAGATATAGAGGATCCAGTCGAACTGGTGGATCAGCGCAGCACCCAGGCCGATCATGATGGCGCGCAGCACGATCACCCCGAGGATGCCCCAGAACAGCACCCGGTGCTGGTATTCGCGGGGGATGGCGAAGAAGCCGAAGATCACCGCCATCAGGAAGACGTTGTCCATGGACAGCGACTTCTCGATGAGAAAGCCGGTGACGTAGTCGAGGCTGGCGTCGGCGCCCTTGAGCTGCCAGACGAAGAGGGCGAACAGCAGCCCCGCACTGATGTAGCCGGCGGAGAGCAACAGGCTCTCCTTCACCTCGATGGGTTTGTTCTCCTTGTGGAGCACACCCAGGTCGAAGGCCAGCAGGGCGATGACGACGGCGAAGAAGGTGAGCCACATCCAGGTGGCGGTGCCGAGGAAGTCGGCGAAGAAGAATGCATGCAGGGCGTTCATGAGCCCCTCCTTAGTCAAGTTTCAAGACTATGACTCGACATGGCGGCTTAAGCCGTCAGAGGGGCCCGGGTCACCCAGACAGGATTTAGAACTGACGCACATTCGGCAAGGGTTGCATCTTTACAAAATGCAACCGCTCTAGCTCAGGCCTCCCGGGAGGAGTGGTGGCCGGTGATCAGCCAGCGACCATCGATCTGCTCGAAGGTGAAAAGAAAGCGCGCGGGGACGCTGACGACGGCATCGCCCTCGCGATAATGAAAGACGTAGAGACCACCCACTACCACGGTGCTGAGCTTGCTGCTGACCCTCTTCTTGAAGATCTGCACGTCGCACACCAGGCCTTCGTTGGCGAGGAAGTTGCGGAAGTATTCGCGGCGACTGTCCTGGCAATCCCGCACCTCGTTGGACAGGGTCGGCACCAGGATGGCGTCCGGCGCATAGAGGGCGAGGATGGCTTCCACATTGCGGGTGGCGACGGTCGCGGCCCAGGTATGCAGGGCGGCCTTGGCACCCGCCAGGCAGGCGATTTCTTCGTTAGAGCGGGCGGGCGCCGGGGCGGGACTAGCGTCTGACATGCGATGATCCTCAAAAGATGATGGATTGTTATAATATAACGATCCATCATCTTTTAGTTCGTGGCAATCACCGCTCGATAGGCGCTAGTGGCAGGGGGAGCGATCGCCGTCGCGCGGCGTCCGCGGAGATAGGCAGCGGATCAGCGATTCTCCACCTTGGACCGCAGCGGGATCTCTTCGCGGGAATCGGTCTGGGTCTCGGGCTGACCGACCATCTCTTCGTAGACCGCCGGTTGGGCGATGAACAGGCGGACGTCCTTGACGCCGTCGAGGATCCGGCGCGCTTCTTCCACCGAGGCCACGTGCAGGGTCGCGCCCTTGTCGTCGGCGACCGGAACCGAGGTGCCCTCCACCAGCGCATGGATGACGTAGGAGCCGCCCTCCATGGACACCAGATTGACTTCCTTGACCGCACCGGCCTTGACCTGCTGATTCAGCTCTTTGACATTCATCGAGACACCTCGGTTATCACGCTAACGAGCCTTGCGCAGCGGCAAGGGAGACATTACCGATTCGAGGTGGGAGCGGCGCCTGGAGTTCCGGTCACTGCCATCGCCGTACCGCTTCTTGCAAAGTGGCGCGGATCTCGGCGGCGAAGGCGAGGGTGAGGTTGCCGGCGGGCTTGTGATCGGCCAGCAGCAGATAGCTGGTGAAGCGAATCGCCGGCCGGAACGGGCGCATTTCCAGTCCGGCGTGCAGGTAATCCAGCGCCACCAGCGGACTGACGATACTGACGCCCAGGCCCAGGCCGACCATGGCGCAAATGGTGGCGGCATAGGGCGTCTCCAGACTCAGCCGACGGCGCTCGGTCAGTTCCTGGAAATGGCGGTCGATGCGCGTGCGGGTGCTGTCGCCCTGCACCAGGGAGATGAATTCCTCGCCAGCCAGGTCCGCGGGCGTCACCTCTTCCAGCTCGCTCAGGCGATGTCCGCGGGGAAAGACGCAGACGCCGGGTACGTCGCTGAGCAGTTCCGCCGCTACGCCAGGCAGTTGCTCACCCACATAGGAGGCCAGGCCCAGGTCGCAGAACTGCGAGGCTGCCCAGTGCGCCACCGTGGGGGAGTCGCTGGTGTGAATGGTGATGGCCACCTGCGGATACCGCTCGCGAAAACGTTGCACCACCCGCGGCAGCAGGGTGAGCGACAACGAAGGCACCGCGGCGAGGCGCAGCCGTCCGGTGCCGCCCTGGGCGATGGCGCGGGCCGAGGCCTGCAGGCTGTCCAGGCCGACGAAGGCGCGTTCCACGTCGCGGAACAGCGCGGCCCCTTCCTCGGTGGGCAGCAGACGCCCGGCGATCCGCTCGAACAGCCGGAAACCGCAATTGCGCTCCAATTGGCCGATGAGTCGGCTGATGTTGGGCTGCGAGGTATGCAGGGCCTCGGCGGCTGCGGTCATGGAGCCAGACAGCATCGTCGCGCGAAAGGCTTCCACCTGCTTCATGTTCATCCGCTCACCCCATATCAGATCCGTATGGCTGCCTAGCGTATTGGCATTTGCCAGCATGACGCCATAAGTCTTACAAAAGACCCAAGGCGCCATGAACGCCAGCTATAGACGACCCCCGCTGCACCCTTCGATCTGCCCTCGTAGCCCTGCCGCCGGCCACCGGCCCGGCGGCTGTCACCGCTCTTCTAGGAGGCAACATGTCGTATCGCGCGTTTACCGGTGCCGTCCTGGCGCTGGGTCTGGCCAGCCTGGTGCAGGCTGCAGCCTTGCCCCCCGTCCCGCCCGCCCTCACCGAAGCCGGCATGCTGCGCGCCGGGGTGCGCTGCGACCAGCCACCCTATGGCTACCAGGACAGCAACGGCGATTTCGCCGGCGTGGAAGTGGAGATGTCCCGGCAGATCGCCAAGTGGGCCCTGGGCTCGCGGGACAAGGTGAGCTTTACCTGCGTCACCGCCGAGAATCGGGTGCCGCAACTGCTCGGCCGCAAAGTGGACATGCTGATCGCCACCCTCGGGGTGACGCCGGAGCGGCAGCGGGTGATCGACTTCACCACCCCCTATCGCTGGGGCGCGAGCGATGTGCTGGTGCGCAAGGACAGCGGCATCGATTCCATCGCCGCCCTGCGTGGCAAGACCCTGGCCACCCTCAAGGGTTCGGTACAGGCCAAGTGGTTCGAAGACCACGAGCCGGAGATCAAGACCCTGCGCATGAACAGCGCCGCCGATGCCCTGCAGACCTTTCGCCAGGGCAGGGTGGACGCCTATACCCATGACGCCGCCACCCTGGTGGTGGTGACCGCCCATGACGATGGCGTCCGGCTGGTGGGTGAGCCTTTCCAGATTTCCGATGCGGCCATTGGCGTGCGCAAGAACGAGGCGCAGTGGCGTGACTATCTCAGCGCCGCAGTGGCGCGGATGCACGAGGAGCATCTGTTTCGCCCCTGGGTGGAGCGCCTGGTGCCGGAAAACATTCGCAGCTACTACCTGAGCGTATTCGAAGAGCCGCGTCCCGCAGAAAGGCACTAGGAGCACGGTCATGGACTTCGACCTCGACTATCTAATCGCCCAGTGGCCGGCGCTGCTCGACGGCCTGCTGATGACGCTCAGGGTCTCGCTGCTGGCGATCGCACTGTCGCTGGTCATCGGCGTCGTCGGCGGCGCGGTTCGGCTGTTTCGCGTGCCGGTGCTGGCGCAACTGGCCGCCGTCTATGTCGAGGTGATCCGCAATACGCCGATCCTGGTGCAGCTGTTCTTCATCTTCTACGGCCTGCCGGCGGTGGGCCTGGGGCTGTCGCTGTTCTGGTCCGGGGTGGTCTGCCTGTCGCTGTGGGCGGGTGCCTACCAGATCGAGAATCTGCGCGGCGGCCTGGCGACGGTGGAGCGGGGCATGCGCGAGGCGAGCCTGGCGCTGAATCTCCAGCCCTGGCAATTCTTCTGCCTGATCGCCTTGCCCATCGCCGTGCGCACCGCCTTGCCGGCGGTGCTCAACACCGCCATCTCGCTGCTGAAGAACTCTTCCTACCTGCAGGCCATCGGCCTGGCCGAGCTGACCTTCGTCGCGGTGGATCGCATCGCCACGGATTTTCGCGCCCTGGAGATGTTCAGCGCCATCTGCGTGCTCTACCTGGGACTGGTGGCGGTGCTGGCCCTGGCGACGCAGCGCCTGTCCGCCCATCTGCAACGACCGTTTCGGCAGTGAGGCGAGCATGAGCCTGTTTCTGGAAAACTGGACTTTCGTGATCAAGGGCCTGCTGATGACCCTGCAGTTGGCGCTGGTGGTGCTGCTCTTCACCACCCTGGTCTCGGCGGTGTTCGGGGTGCTGGCCACCTTGCCGCAGCGTTGGCTGGGTTGGCTGATCCACGGCTACGTCGAGCTGTTCCGTTCCATCCCGCTGATCGTCAACGTCTTCTTCATCTTCTTCGGCGCCCCGCTGCTGGGGCTGGACCTGTCGCCCTTCGCCGCGGTCACCACCGGCCTGACCCTCTGGGGCAGCGCCAACGGCATCGAGATCGTCCGCGGCGGCTTGCAGGCGGTGCCCCGGCACCAGTGGAAGAGCGCCTGGGCGCTGGGCCTGCCGCGCTGGCGCATCTACCTGCACATCGTCGGGCCCCAGTCGCTCAAGGCCATCCTGCCGGCCTATACCGGACTGCTCACCCTGCTGGTCCAGGCCACCTCCCTGGGCGCCCTGGTCGGGGTGGGCGAATTCCTCAAGACCGGCCAGACCCTGATCGAGCGCACCACCATGATGACCGGCGCCAGTCCGGCCTTCGCCGTCTACGGCACGGTGCTGCTCGTCTACTTCGTCATCTGCTCGCTGCTCAGCTGGCTCAGCCGCTACCTCGAGCGGCGCCTGGGTCGTCCGCTGACCCGCAATCCGTCCTAGAGAGGCATCCCATGCAAGAATCCAAGGTCAGCCGTCGGCTCCGGGAGGCCACCGCGCCCGAAGTCTGCGACTTCATCTACGCCCCGCGCCTGGCCGGCTTCGCCGAGGGCTTTCCCTATCTGGGTGACGTCAACAAGGCCCATGTGGTGATGCTCGCCGAACAGGGCCTGATCGACCGCGCCCAGGCTGCCGCCCTGGCGCGCGGCATCCTCGACCTGGAAGCCGCCGGTCCTGGCGCGGTACCCCTCGACCCGCTGCGCGAGGATGCCTATTTCAACTACGAGGCGGCGCTGATCGAACGCCTGGGCACGGACGTCGGCGGGCGGCTGCACATCGGCCGCAGCCGCAACGACATCCTCGCCACCCTGGATCGCCTGCGCGCTCGGGATGTCCTCGCCGAGGTGCTGGAGACGCTGCAGCAGGTGCGCGCCACGGCCCTGGAAGGGGCCGAGCGGCATGCCGCCACGGTGATGCCGGGGCATACCCATCTGCAGCCGGCGCAGCCGATCACCTATGGCTTCTATCTCGCTGGCGTGGCCCAGGCCTTGGAGCGCGACAGCCTGCGCCTGGCTGCTACCCTCGACAGCATGAATCAGAGTCCGCTTGGGGCAGCGGCCTTCGCCGGCACGCCCTTCGCCATCGACCGGGCGCGTACCGCCGAGCTGCTCGGCTTCGACGGCTACCTGGACAATGCCCTGGACGCCGTGGCCTCCCGCGACTTCATTCTCGAAGGCCTGTCGCACCTGAGCCTGCTGGCGGTGTTCTGGAGCCGGGTGGCCCAGGACTATTTCGTCTGGGCCACCCATGAATTCGGCCTGGTGGAGTTTCCCGACAGCGTCGCCGGCACCTCCAGCATCATGCCGCAGAAGAAGAATCCGGTGGTGCTGGAGTACCTCAAGGGCCGCAGCGGCCACATCGCCGGATTGCTGATGGCCGCCACCATGACGGTCAAGGGTACCCACTTCAGCCACAGTGGCGATGCCAATCGCGAAGGCACCCGCGGCTTCTGGGAGGCCGCGGAGGAAAGCCTGCGCTGCCTGCGGCTGCTGGACCTGGTGCTGCGTACGGCAGAGCCCGAGGCCGCGCGCGGGCTGGAGCGCAGCGCCCGGGATTTCTCCACCGCCACGGGCCTGGCCGATCTCATCGTGCGCGAGGGCGGGCTGTCGTTCCGCGAGGCGCACCATGTGGTGGGCGCCGTGGTGCGCCAGGCGTTGGACGCGGGGCTGCCCGCTCACGCCATCGACAGCGCCATGCTCGACCAGGCCGCCCAGGCGGTGATCGGTCGCCCCCTGGGGCTGGACGCCGCGCGCGTCGGCGAAAGCCTGGACCCCACCGCCAACGTTGCCTCACGGCGCTCGCCCGGCGGACCCGCTGCCCCAGCCCTGGCCCGGACCCTGGCGGCCGCCCGGGCGCGTCTCACCCTGGAGCGGCAGCGCCAGGAGGCAAGGCGCGAACGGCAGGTGCAGAGCCAGGCGCGCCTGGATGCCAATCTCAGGGCGTTGATCCAATGAGCGCACTGCTGAAGGTGCGCGGCCTGAGCAAGAGCTTCGGCGAACAGCAGATCGTCCGCGGCGTGGACCTGGACGTCGCTGCCGGTGAGGTGGTGGTGGTGATAGGACCCAGCGGCTCGGGCAAGTCGACCCTCATCCGCTGCCTCAACAGCCTGGAAGAGCCGTCGGCCGGCACCGTGGAGCTGGACGGCGTCCCGGTGCATGCCGGCGACCGCCGCGCCCTGGCGACGCTGCGGCAGAAGGTCGGCATGGTGTTTCAGGACTACACCCTGTTCCCGCACCTCTCGGTGCTGCGCAACCTGACCCTGGCGCCGGTCAAGCTCGGGCGGCTGAGCGCCACCGAGGCCGAGCGCCAGGCGCGGGCGCTGCTGGCGCGGGTCGGGCTGGCGCACAAGGCCGATGCCTATCCGGCCGAGCTTTCAGGCGGCCAGCAGCAGCGGGTGGCCATCGTCCGGGCGCTGGCCCTGCAACCGCAACTGCTGTTGTTCGACGAGCCGACCTCCGCACTGGACCCGGAGACGGTCAACGAGGTGCTGGCGATCATGAAGGACCTGGCCCGCGAGGGCATGACCATGATCGTCGTAACTCACGAGATGGGCTTCGCCCGCGAGGTGGCGGACCGGGTGCTGTTCTTCGACGCGGGCCGCATCCTCGAAAGCGGCCCGCCGGCGCAACTGTTCGGGACCCCGCAGCAAGATCGCACCCGACAGTTTCTCGCCAATGTGTTGCACTAGGCTCTGTACGAAAAGTCGCCGAGCGAAGGTTAGGCGAGGCCTAGGCGGCCCCACGAAAAAAGCTGAGGAAGCGGAGTTTACAAATGGTAAATGAGCATTCCGAAGCCTTTTTCAACGAAGCATCACCGAGCGCAGGCATTTTTCGGACAGAGCCTAGTAGCCCGTCATCTCCAAATAGCCCACCCCCTTGGCGCTACCCTCCACGCTGACCGGACCCTCCCAGTAGGGTGTGCCCAAGGCCATCCAGGCGTTGGGGTTGAGCGCACTGATGCGCAGGTCGACGTCTCGTCCCGGCAGGGCGATGGACCAGCGCACCGGCACCTCACGGCCGGCTACCGGGTGCGTGGCCAGGGGCGCGAGGCGGATGTCGCCGGGATGCAGGGGCTGGTTGTGGCCATCGGCGGCGATCAGGTTACCGAACAGGTAATGCTGGCCGTCGGCCTGGCGCAGGCGATAGAGCATCAACTGGCGACCGTCGTCCAGGTGCAGGGAAAACCAATCCCAGCCCAGTTGATCCGCCGCCAAGTGCTGGCTGCTCCATTCGCGATCCAGCCAGGCCAGCCCCTTGACCGGGATACGCCGGCCCTCGATCTCCAGTTCGCCCTGGGCCTGGAAGAACGGCTGGCTGTAGTAGTAGGACGCCTGGCCGCTGGCGGATTTTCGACTGACGCCGCCTTCGCCCTGGAGTACCAGCGGGCCGGTAGCGGCGAGGTCCAGCCGATAGGCGAAGCCCGGGCCCTGGGCCTGGACCTCGGCCTGGCTCGCCAGATCACCTTGCAGACGCCACGCGTCGATCCAGGCGGAGAAGGGGCTGGCCGTCACCCCGGCCTGGCCGACGCCGCCACGACCCTGGGTCTGGGCGGAGAATTGCCGGGTTTCGGTGGTGAGTCCGGCATGGCCCAACCAGAGATTGCCATTGCTCCAACCGGGCTGGTCGGCGCCAGGGCGCAGGGCGCTACGGAACAGCGTCCACTGGACACCGTAGCGATGGCCTTCGGCATCACTGAGATTGGCCGTGACGTACCACCACTCGATGCGGAAATCCGGGTGGGCACCGTGATCCGCCGGAAAGCTGAACACCTTGCCGGGCACCACCGCCGCGAAGTTCTCGCTGCCTTGGCCCAGTCCGGCGAAGCCTTCCGGGGCCGGTTTTTCATCGCAGCCGGTCAGCAGCAGAAGTGCGACCAACAGCGCCCTAGCGTTCATTGCCGAGCTCCCGTAGCAGGTCCAGCGGTTGACTGCGCCTGAGCCGCAGCAGGGGCCAGGCGGCGGCCAGCAGGGTCGCCAGCAGGGCGATCCCGGCCAGCGCCAGCAACTGACCGGGGAAGACTTGCAGGGGTAGACGCCAGCCAAAGGCCTGGACGTTCACCACGGCCACCAGGCACCAGGCGAGCAGGATACCGAGCGGCATGGCCAGTGCGAGGGTGAGGAGGGCAAGGCCCAGTAGTTGCCCAAGGCTGAGCAGGATCAGCCGCGGCCGTTCGATCCCCAGCGCCCACAGCGGCGCGAGTTGGCCGAGACGGCGCTGCGCCTGACCGAGCAGCGCGATGAACAGCGCCAGTCCGGCCACTGCCAGGGTCAGGGCGTTGAGGGCGGCGGTGGCGCTGAAGGTGCGCTCGAAGACCTGGTCGGCATAGCGGCGCAGCTGACCCTGGTCGATGGAGCGACTGGCGTCCAGGCCGAACTGCTGCTGCAGCCTGTCACGCAGGGCATCCACCTGGGCCGGTGCCAGGCGCACCACGATGCGGACCGGAATCGCGTCCGGCCACAAGGTGCGTAGCCGCGCCTGGGACAGCAGCAGATGACCGCGCGGATTGCCGTAGTCGGCGTAGGTGGCGAGGATGGGCGCGGACCAGGCGCCTTGGCTACCCCGCAAGTCGATCCGTTGGCCGGTGGTCACCCGCAGGCGCCGTGCCAGCTGTTCGCTGAGCATCACCCCCTCACCGGCGAAGAAGGGCGTCCAGGCAGCGGCCCCGGCATCGAGCAGCGGCCAGTGCTCGCGATAGAGTTCAGCGTCCACTACGCCGCTCAGGGTCGTCGGTTGTCCCTGCAAGGTGACCTCCTGCTCGTACACGGGCAAGACCGCCCGGACGGTGGGCTGACTCGGTAGCCAGGCTTGCAGGTCAGCCGCCTGGTTGGCGTCGGTCGGGCGCAGGTAGAGTTCGGCCGCCAGGCGCTGATCGAGCCAGCCGTCGAAGGTGCGGCGAAATCCTTCGGTCATGCTGCCGGCGCCGACATTGGCCGCCAGGGCCAGCAGCAGCGCCATCAGGGCCTGGGACAGCCCAGGCAACTGCTGCCGTGCATCGGCGAGGAACCAGCGGGCGAGTGGCCGCTGCGCCCGTTGCAGTAGCAGGTCCAGCACGGCGCTCAGCAGCGGCGGCAGGGCCAGGGCCGCGGCCAGGAGCAGACAGCCGAGCAGGGCGAGCCCGCTGGCCAGGCTGTTGCCGCCCAGCAACAGGCCCAGCCCCAGCAGCGCCACCAGCAACGCGGCCAGCGCCTGGCGCCTGAGCCAGCGGCCATGGGCGGCGCGCCAGGCTTCGCCCTGGGCCAGGGCCAGCACGGGCAGCCGTGCCGCGCGCCAGAGGCCGTCAGCTCCGGCCAGTAGGGCGCCGCCCAGACTCAGCCCGAGTCCGGCCAGCCACCAAGCCGGGCTCAGGGTCAGGCTGCCGGCCACCTCTGCGCCATAGAGCCCGCGCAGGCTGGCCGCCACGTCCGGCAATAGCACGGCCGCCAGGCCATAGCCACTCGCTACGCCCAAGGCACCCGCCAGCAGGGCGATAAGGGCCAATTCCAGCGCCAGCGCCGTGACCAGGGTCGCCGCCGCGAGGCCACAGGCGCGCAGGGTGCGCAGTAGTGGGCGACGCTGCTCCAGGGCCAGGCCAATGGCGGCATGGACGATGAACAGACCCACGGCGAAGGCCAGCAGGCCGAGCGCCAGCAGATTGAGGTGGAAGCTGTCGGTCAGGCGCCCCAGTTCGGCACCCTGGTCGTTCTCCACCCGGTGCAGGCGGGTACCGTCCAGGGGCGGCAGTTTGCGTTGGAAGGCCTTGGGCAGGATCAGCCGTGACAGCTGGCCGGGTGCATCCAGCAGGCGCTGCGCCTGACCGATGTCCACCACCAGCGTTCCAGGTGCCAGGCCTGGGCGGCGCTGGAGTGGCGGCAAGACCATGCCGTCCGTACGCCGCAGTACCTCGCCTTCCCGCAGCTGCCATTCACGCAGGGTTTCCGGGGCGATCCAGGTGGTACCCGCTGGGCTGAGGAAGTCGAACAGGGCCGCGGGCGCTGCGCTGGCCGCAACGCCGCCATCGCTGGGCAGGCTGACCGGCTCGATACCCAGCAGGGGCACCGGACGCTCGCGTCCCGCCAGGGCCAGCCGTCCTTGCAGCACGGGCGAGACCGGCCAGCCTTGGCGGCGCAGGTCGACGAACACCTGCTGCGGGAAGCGACCGCCGTCGCGCACCTCCAGGGCAGCCTGATTGGCGCCGAACAGGGCACTGGCCTGGGCATAGCTCTGCCGCGCCTGGGCGTTGAGCGCCAGCACGCCGATGAGCAGGGTAGTGGCCAGCCAGAGTCCCGCCACCAGCCCGGCGAGTTGCAGCGGATGGCGCCGCCAATGACTGGCGAGGCTGTGCAGGCTCCAATAGAGCAGCCTCATGGGAAGAGGGAGGCCGCGCCGCTCAGGCGGCCCCGTTCCAACTGCAGGGTACGGTCGAGCTGACTGGCGATACGAGCGCTGTGGGTGACCATCAGCAGACTGCTACCGGTCTCCGCCACCAGTTCCAGCAGCAGGGCCAGGGCCTGGTCGCCGCTGGCTTCGTCGAGGTTGCCGGTGGGTTCGTCCGCCAGCAGCAGCGGTGGGCGCGAGGCGAGGGCCCGTCCCAGGGCCACACGCTGTTGCTGACCGCCCGACAATTGCTCGGGATAGCGATCCAGCAGGGCGGCGAGCCCCAGCCGGGTGGCCAGTTCGGTCTGCCAGTGCGGATCGTGGCGGCCAGCCAGACGCGCCTGGAAGGCGAGGTTGTCCTGCACCGTGAGGCTGGCGATCAGATTGAATTGCTGGAAGATCAGCCCGATGCCCTCGCGCCGCCAGGCAGCCAGGGCGCCTTCGTTCAGGCGGGACAGCTCACGACCTGCCACCTCGATACGGCCACCATCGGGGCGGTCGAGACCGGCGACCAGATGCAGCAGGGTACTCTTGCCACTACCGGATTCGCCCATCAGGGCCAGGCTGGTTCCCTGGGCGAGGGTGAGATCGACGCCACGCAGCACCGGCAGCGGGCCCTGGGGCGTCGGATAACTCTTGTGCAGATCGGTGATGGTCAGCATCGCGCCTCCCGCGCCGGTCGTCATGGACAGTCGACCGGGCGCCGGCAGCGTCGTTCGGTCCGGCTAGCGGCGTTTCGAGTTGGCCTTGCCGGCTTTCTCGTCCGCCTCGCGCTGCAGGCGCTCGCATTTACGGACCATGGCGAGGTAATACACGGCACTGCCGGCGAACAGGATGACGGGTAGGGCCATGGACATCTGCAGCAGGTCGCCAGGGAAGGCGGAGGGTACCCAATGGTGGTAGAGCAGGATGCCGATACCCAGGAGCACCGAGTAGAGCAGGCCGTAGCCGCCGGCCTTGCGCGATTCGCGGGCGAGGTCGAGGGGCGGGCGGTTCAAATCGTTGGGCTCGAACATGAAGGTCTCTATCAAGCGCTGAGGAAGGCGCTAGTTTAGCGCCTGCAGCCGCGCCGGTCGCCTGCTGCCGGGAGGGCGGGCGCCATCCGGCGTGGCACCCGCCTGCACTCCGTTCACCCGATGTTCAGGTAGACCTAGGCTTGAAATCTTATCCTTTGCAGCCATTTAGAGGCCTGGCGATGGCAAGCGAGCAGGTCTCCTTGTAAGCTCGATCAGTTATTTGAACGCGCACGATGCGCACGGATAAGGAATCAACATGAAACAGTATCGGTTGGCAGCAGCGGTGGCCCTGGTGGGTCTGGTTCTGAGCGGCTGCGACTCCAAGCCCAAGGTCGAGCTGGAAAGCCCGGCCCAGAAGGCGTCCTACGGTATCGGCCTGAACATGGGCAAGAGCCTGGCCCAGGAAGGTATCGATGACCTGGATCCCAAGGCCGTGGCCCTCGGTATCGAAGACGCCGTCGGCAAGAAGGACCAGAAGCTGACCGATCAGCAACTGACCGAAGCCTTCGCCGCCCTGCAGAAGCGTGCCGAAGAGAAGATGGCCAAGGTCAGCGAAGACAATGCCAAGGCCGGCAAGAAATTCCTCGAAGAGAACGGCAAGAAGCCTGGTGTGATCACCACCGCTTCCGGCCTGCAGTACGAAGTGGTCAAGAAGGGTGACGGCCCGCAGCCCAAGCCCACAGACGTGGTCACCGTGAACTACGAAGGCAAGCTGGTCGACGGTACCGTGTTCGACAGCTCCATCAAGCGCGGTACCCCGATCGACCTGCCGGTCAACGGCGTGATTCCGGGTTGGGTCGAGGCGCTGCAACTGATGCACGTCGGCGAGAAGATCAAGCTGTACATCCCCGCCGACCTGGCCTACGGCGCCCAGAGCCCGAGCCCGGCGATTCCGGCCAACTCCGTACTGGTGTTCGACCTGGAACTGCTCGGCATCAAGGATCATGGCGCCGCGGACGCCGAAGACGCCCCGGCTGCACCGGCCACCGATGCGGCACCGGCTACGACCGAGAAGGCGCCGGCCAAGAAGTAACTGGCTGCACCAAGCCCGCGAACGCCCTGCTTGCAGGGCGTTTTCCATTGGGGCACTGGAAACCCTCGCGGCCCTTTGCGATCAGAGTTCTAGCGTGCCGTGCTGCCTGAGTTCGCGCACCGCTCGTGTCCCTAACCTTCGAGGTGCCCATGAAGCCGCCGAAGAATTTTGATCGCTATCTCGGTATCGCCCAACGCCTGCTGATTCGTGGACGCCTGCCCGCCTTGCTGCTGGGGGTGGCGCGCAAGACCCGCCAGCGTGGTCTCAAGCTGGGTGATGCGCGCGATACCCTGAACCTGTTCCATCAATTGCTGCTGGCCTGGTGGCGCGGCCAGTACCGTGGCATCAGCCGCAAGACCCTGCTGACGGTGGCCGGTGGTCTGGTCTATTTCCTGCTGCCCATCGATCTCATTCCCGACTGGGTGCCCATGTTCGGTCTGCTCGACGACCTCGCCGTATTGGCCTGGATCGGCAAGGCCTGCAGTGGCGAGCTCGACGCCTTCCGCACCTGGCGCGACAATAGATCCGCCACCCAGCAGGCCGCCTTGGCCGCGCTGCCGGACAAGCACGAGCGCCCCGCACCGGGAGTCGCGCTCGACCAATTGCGGGATTGAGTTCTCTTGAGTGTACGTATCAGCCGCCAGCATTGGTTGGCCCTGCTGGACGAGTTGGAAAGCGCCCGACGCAGCCGCAGCCTCTTGACCTACCGCTCGGTGATCGAGCGGCTGGGGCTACCCCAGCCCGCCATGGTGACCCTGACCACCGCTCTGGAGTACCTGGCCGCCCTCGACCGTCGCGAGGGTAGGCCGCTGCGCAGTGCTTTGGTCGTGAGCCAGAGTGGCACCCGCATTCCCCGTGAGGGTTTCTTCGACTGCGCCCTTCGGCTGGGCGCCCTGGACGGCTCGCCGCAGGTGACGGATGCGGTTGCCTGGCATGCGGCCGAGGTGACCCGGGTGTTCGAACATAGCTATCCCGATCACCGTCAGGCATAGACCTCAGGCGCGCATCAGGTGCAGGCTGTAGCCAGGCACCATCTTGGCATTGCGCTTGGCTTCCGACGCCAGACCTGCCAAGGCGCTGGCATCCACCCGCTTGCCGGCATCCCGGTCGAGTTCCACCACTCCGAGCGACAGTGACAACAGCGGATACTCCCGCCGGCGGCCGTCTCGGTCGTAGGCCAGGAAGCAACCGGCCTCCAGATGCTCGCTGCGATAGAAATACCGGCAGCGCTCCTGAAAGGCCGCCATCAGGCCGTTGAGGCGTTGCCGCCAGTCTGCGGAGCCCAGCACCACCAGGAAGTCGTCACCACCGATGTGGCCAACGAAGTCCTGATGCGGGTCCAGGCGCTCGGACAGCGTCTGCGCCAGGCAGAGCAACACCTCGTCGCCCTTGGCGTAGCCGTATAGGTCGTTGAAGGGCTTGAAGCCATCGATGTCGACGTAGCACACCACGGCTTCACGTCGTTGATCCAGCAACCGGGTCAGGCACTGCTGGATGGGCACGTTGCCCGGCAGCTGGGTGAGCGGGTTGGCATGCTTGGCCTGCTGGATGCGCTGTTCGGTGATCAACCGCAACAGGTCCATGACCCGGCCGACCCCGACGTAGCGACCGCCTTCGGTGATGATGAAGTCTTCCTCGATACGCTGGCGCGCACGGGCGGTGAGCAGGCGGCTGACCTGTTGCAGGGACTGGGTGGTTTCGGTGGCCAGGAAGTCCTGGCTCATCAGTCGCGCGATGGGCTTGCGGGCGAACACCTCGTGGGCGAAGGGCTTGAGCAATGCCGAACTCAGCTCATGGTGATGGATGATGCCTACCGGTCGATCATCGTCGTCCACCACGGCCAGGGTATTCAGGCTGGGTTGCAGGCGAAAGCGTTCCAGTACTTCAGGGATGAGCATGTCCTGGCCGACCGCCACCTGTTCGATCCTGAGGCTGGCGATGGTGGTCGACTCCTCGGCGAGCTCGGGGCTGCGGGTCACGATGACCGGCAACAGGGTCTGGATCTCCCGCGGCGGCGTCGCGCTCGGTCGACTCAGCAAGTAGCCCTGAACCAGATCGACGCCCATGTTCGCCAGCGTGGACAGTTCTTCATGGGTCTCGATGCCTTCGGCGATCACCCGTGCCCGGGAGGCGTCAGCCATCTTCAGGATGGAGCCGACGAATTCGCGCTTCACCTGGTCGCGGTGGATGGACTCGATGAAATGGCGGTCGATCTTGACGAAATCGGGGCGCAGTTCCGACCAGCGCCTGAGGCTGGAATAGCCGGCGCCCAGGTCGTCCAGGGCAATGGAAAAGCCCATGGCGCGATAGTGGTGCAGGGCGGTGGCCAACAGTGCGAAGTCGTCGATGGGGGCCTGTTCGGTCAGCTCGATCACCACCTGGGCCGGCGAGAGCCCCAGCCGCTGCAGCAGCTTGAGGGTCTGACCGGACTGGTGCGCGGGCTCCAGCAGGGTTTCCGGGCAGACATTGAGAAACAGCAGCCCTTCCAGCCCCAGTTCACGAAAGCTCTGGCAGGACTGCTGGCGGGCGGCGATCTCCAATTCGGAGAGGCGCCCCGTCTGGCGTGCCGTGGCGTAAAGCGGCAGGGGCGAGTGCAAGGGGGTGTTGGAGGCGCCACGGATGAGCGCCTCGTAACCCAGGATACGGCGCTCGCTCAAGGACACTATGGGTTGGAAGAGCGAATGCAGCTCCCGATTGGCAAGAATGCGCTCCAACACTCCAGCCTGGTCGTTCAGTGTCATGGTTAAGCCTGCGAGAACCCTATAACGAAAATGCCCGGGGGCCACTTGTGGCGGCCCCCGGGCATTTCACGACAGTCTTGTGACGTTTTGATGTCAGCGCTTGGGCGGGGTATGGCTCAAGTCCAGGTAATCCAGCAGTACATGGCCGGACTCCATCAGATAGGCATCGTCCTGGGGCTTGGTCTTGTCGTCATCGATTGCCGGATTGTCTTCGTCGATCTTCTTCAGCTCCTTGAGCGGTGCCTCGCCCTTGGCTTTGCGACGCTCGTTTTCCATGGCCAGTTGGCGATTGTCCAATGTGGTCTGCTCGGCGCGCCGCTTCTGCTCGTCGAGACTCACCGTGGTGTCCGCCGCCAATTCCTCGGCCAGCTTCAACCGCTCGCGAGCGAAGATGAAGTCGGGATCCTTCTGCGCCCGGGCATCATGGCGCTTGATCAGCTCGGGTAGATAGTTGGCGAAGGGATTGCTCAGCCCGGTGACCGCCGGGGCGATGGTGTCCCAGGGCATGGAGTCGGGCAGGGCGCTTTCGCCGATCTGCTTGGTATCCACCACCGCCGGGTAGTCGATGTCCGGCAGCACGCCCTGGTGCTGGGTGCTTTGGCCGGAGACGCGGTAGAACTTGGCGATAGTCAGCTTGAGCTCACCATGATTGAGCGGCTGGATGGTTTGCACCGTGCCCTTGCCGAAGGTCTGGCCGCCGACGATGAGCGCGCGGTGATAGTCCTGCATGGCACCGGCGAAGATCTCCGAGGCCGACGCCGAGAGGCGGTTGACCAGGACGGCCAGCGGCCCCTTGTAGAAGGCACCGCCTTCGTCGTCGGCCAGCACCTCGACCTTGCCGTCGCCATTGCGCACCAGCACGGTGGGACCCTGGTCGATGAACAGGCCAGTCAGCTCGGTGGCTTCCTGCAGGGAGCCGCCGCCGTTGTTGCGCAGGTCCATGACGATGCCATCGACCTTGTCCTTCTGTAGCTCGCCGATGAGCTTCTTCACGTCGCGCGTGGTGCTCTTGTAGTTCGGGTCGCCGGCGCGATAGGCCTTGAAGTCCAGGTAAAAGGCCGGGACGGTGATCACGCCCAGCTTGTAGTGCTTGCCTTCGTGGAGTACGTCGATCACGTGCTTCTGGGCGGCTTGCTCCTCGAGCTTGACCGCTTCACGGGTGATGGTGACGATCTTGGTCTTCTGGTCGTTCGGTGCGTTGTTCGCCGGGATGATCTCCAGGCGCACCTTGGAGCCCTTGGGCCCGCGGATCAACTTGACCACCTCGTCCAGGCGCCAGCCGACCACATCGACCATCTCGCCGTCGCCCTGGGCCACGCCGACGATCTTGTCGCCGGGGGCGACCTGCTTGGACTTGTCCGCCGGACCAGCCGGCACCAGGCGCAGGATCTGCACGTAGTCGTTGTCGTTCTGCAGCACCGCACCTATGCCTTCCAGCGACAAGCTCATGTTGATGTCGAAGTTCTCCGCGCTTTCCGGCGAGAGATACTGGGTGTGCGGGTCGTAGGATTCGGCGAAGGCATTGATGTAGGTCTGGAAGACGTCTTCGCTGCGGATCTGGTTGAGGCGTGCCAGCTGATTCTTGTATCTCTTGGTCAACTGCTGCTGGATCTGGGCGTCGGTCTTGCCGGACAGGCGCAGCCGCAGCACCTCGTCCTTGAGCTTGCGCCGCCAGAGATCGTCCAGGGCCGCGGTGTCCGCTGCCCACGGCGCCTTCTCGCGATTGGTGTTGAAGGACTCGTCGACCTTGAAGTCGAGCTTGCCGATGCCGGCGTCGAGCAGCCCCAGGCCATAGTTGAGTCGCTCGGCCACACGCTGGGCATAGCGGCGGTAGATGGCGAAGCCCGGTTCGAGGTTGCCCTGCTTGAGGTAATCATCGAAGCGGGTGCGGGACGCATCGAATTCGCGGATGTCGGCGGCGGTGAAATACAGCCGCGCGGGATCAAGCATCTTCAGATAGCTGTCGTAGATCTTGATCGACTGGGCATCGTTGAGCGGCGGCTTGCTGTAATGATGACGCTTGAGCAGCTCGACGATGTTGAGGCTGGCGATGACCTGGTCGCGGTCGGGTTGCAGCTTGTCGACGCTAACCGGTGAGTTGGACTTGGCGAAAAGAGGGGTTGCGCTGATGCCAAGCATTACAACGAGGGCGGTACGGGACAAGAGCTGCTTCATGTGTATTCGACTAATGCACGGAAAGGAATAGGCTATAGGCCGTCCCGGGCCCGGGCGGTTCCGCGGCCAAGGGAAGTATGACGGGCGCTGACGAAAGTCGTCTGGAGGCGGTCTGAGGGTGGGAGCGACAAGCAGACGCGGCTGTGACAGCCCTCCGTCTTCAGGTCCGCTCGACTCCCGCAGAACCCGCCGGCGCAGGCGCTTTTCGTCAAAGCCTGAGCCACTATGGAGGCACCGTGAACGCATTGCAAGGTATCGAAGGGCAACTGGAATGGCAGTCATTGAGCGCTCGCGCTCTGGCGCCTGGGGAAATCCGCATCCGCGTGGCGGCTGCCGGTCTCAATCGCGCCGATCTGCTGCAATTGGCGGGAAACTACCCGCCGCCGCCCGGCGCACCGGCCACCCTGGGCCTGGAGTGTTCGGGCGTGGTCAGCGAAACCACCGCGGATTCGCGCTGGCAGGTCGGTGATCGCGTCTGTGCGCTGCTCGCCGGGGGTGGCATGGCCAGCGAGGTGGTGGTGGACGGCCGTCAGGCCGCTGCCGTACCGGAGGGCGTGTCGCTGATCGAGGCCGCCGCGCTGCCCGAGGTCTGGGCGACCGCCTGGAGCAACCTCTTCGACTTGGCCGCTCTGCAGCCGGGCGAGAAGGTCTTGCTGCACGCTGGAGCCAGTGGGGTTGGCTCGGCGGCCATCCAGTTGTGCAAGGCCTTCGGCAATCCCTGCTGGGTCAGCGTGGGTTCCCAGGAGCGCCTGGCCCACTGTGAGCGTCTCGGCGCCGAGGGCGGGGTATTGCGCAAGACCGATCTGGAAGGTCTGCGCGACTTCGCCCCCTTCGATGTGATCCTCGATCCGGTCGGTGCGGGTTATGCGCCACTCAATCTGGACCTGCTGGGCCGGGATGGTCGCTGGGTGCTGATCGGACTCATGGGCGGACGCGAAGCCGAACTGGATCTGGCCAAGGTCCTCGGCAAACGCATCCGCCTGATTGGCTCGACGCTGCGCAACAGGTCCGTCGAGTTCAAGGCCAAGACCATGCTGGCGCTGGAGGAAAAGGTGTGGCCGCTGTTCGCCAAGGGGCAACTGAATGTCAACCTCGAACGGCGCTTCTCTGCCCAGAACGCCGAAGCCGCCTTCGCCGCTCTGGAAAGCAACGAAGTGAACGGTAAGGTGGTGTTGGTGCTGGACGAAGGGCTCGAATAGGGCGAGTCATCCCCCATCGATCGCTGCCAGAGCGGTCCGCCGTAGGTTGGGCTTAGGTTGGGTTGAGCGTAGCGAAGCCCAACAGGTCCTGCTCGCATCCGCCAATGTTGGGCTTCGACGATAGAGGCGTCTCAACCCAACCTCCGAAAACAGCGGCAACCCGTAGGGGCGGCCATGAGGCGACTTACCGCCAGCTGAGAATCGGCCAGCCCGCCTGTTCGGCGTGTTCACGCAGCACGGGGTCGGGGTTGACCACATGGGGTTTGCCTACGGCTTTCAGCAGCGGGAGGTCGTTACGTGAGTCGGAATAGAAGCTGGCGCTGGCGAGCAGGCTCTGGTCGCCGTCGAGCAGTTCCAGCAGCCGGGTCAGCTTGCCCTCGCGATAGGTCAGCACCCCTTCCACCTGGCCGTTGTAGACGCCATGGCTGACCTGCAGGTCGATGGCCAATACCTCTTCCACGCCCAGCCGCTCGGCAATGGGCTGCACCAGGTGCACGCCGGAGGCCGAGATGATGATCACCCGGTCGCCAGCGGCGCGGTGGGCGGCGATGCACTTCATGGCGTCGCTGAAAATTATCGGTTCGATGACGTCCTCGACCCAGGGACCGACCTCGAAGTCCACTTCCTCCGGCGTGCGGCCTACCAGGGGTTCGAGGTGGAAGGCCATGTAGTCTTCCATGGCCAGTTGGCCCTTGGCGTAGGCGGCCATGAGTTCGGTGTCGCGCTGGATGAAGGATTCGGGGTCGACCCAGCCGAGGACGCCCATCTGGCGGCTCCAGAGGCTGGCACAGTCACCGTCGATGAGGGTTTCGTCGAGATCGAAAATCGCCAGGGTCATGCTACTTCTCTCAGGCTGTCGGAATTGACGGTTAGGGTGACGGCCGTGCCGTTCGCGTGCAAGGCTTCCGGCCCGTGGTTGAGCACGTCGACGTTGAGCTCGCAGGCTTCGGTGGCGATCCGGTAGCGGATCACATTGCCCAGCAGGCTGTGGCCGACGATCCGGCCCGGGATACCCCCGGTACCGCCGAGGCGAATGGCCTCGGGACGAATCGCCACCTGGCTCTTGAAGGTCTGGCCGAACAACCGGCTGGCCTGGTCGGCATCGAGCAGGTTGTAGTTGCCGATGAAGCCGGCGGCGAAGACGTCCACCGGAGCGGTGTAGAGCGTCTCGGCGTCACCGCTCTGGACGATGCGGCCATCGCGCATCAGCACGATGCGGTCGGACAGGGTGAGGGCTTCTTCCTGGTCGTGGGTGACGAACACCGTGGTCAGGCCCAGTTCCTGCTGGATGGCGCGGATCTGCTCGCGCAGGTGCCGGCGGATGCGCGCATCCAGCGCCGAGAGCGGCTCGTCCAGCAGCAGCAGGCGAGGGCGGACGATCAGTGAGCGCGCCAGGGCCACGCGCTGGCACTGACCGCCGGAGAGTTGGTGCGGGTAGCGCTCGGCGTAGCCTTCGAGTTCCACCAGCGTCAGCGCCTCGACGACCCGCTGGCGGACCTCGTCCCGCGCCAGGCGCTGCATGCGCAGGCCGAAGGCGACGTTCTGCTCCACGGTCATGTTGGGGAACAGGGCGTAGCTCTGGAACACCATGGCAATGCCGCGGCGCTGGGGGGACAGGGCGGTGATGTCCTGGCCCGCCAGCACTATGCTGCCGCGGTCGACCTCGGTGAGACCGGCCAGGCAGCGCAGCAGAGTGGACTTACCGCAACCCGAAGGGCCAAGCAGCGTAACCAGTTCGCCTTGTTCGGCATGGAAGTCGATGTCGGTGAACAAAGTGTCGGCGCCGTAGCGCTTGTGCAGTCCCTTGACCGCGAGATAGCTCATGTCCGCTCCCGATTCAGGCAATTGGCGATCCAGGTCATCAGCAGGACCGCGACGAAGTACGAGATGACCAGGGCACTGGTGAGGTGGCCGCTGCCGTTGCGCAGGTTGTAGAGATAGACCTGCAGCGTTTCGTAGCGGGTGCCCACCAGCAGGTTGGCGAACACGAATTCGCCGATGAGGAAGGAGAAGGACAGGAACAGTGCCACCATCAGTCCGGTTCTCAGGTTGGGCAGCACCACCAGCAGGGCGGCGCGCCAGGAGCTGGCGCCGAGCAGATGAGCCGCGTCCATCAGGTCGCGCAGATTGAGCGCTTGCAGATTGTTGCTGATGGCCCGGTACATGAAGGGCAGGGCGATGGTGAAGTAGCAGAACACCAGGATCCAGGGGGTGCCGGTCAGCGGCAGCGGTCCGCTGGCGTAGAGCTGCAGCAGGCCGACCGCCGAGACCACCGGGGGCACGGCGAAGGGCAGCAGGATCAGCACGTTCATCAGCGCATCCAGCCGCGGGAAGTGATAGGCGATGGCGAACATGGCCGGCAGGATCAGCACGCAGGAGAGCGCCAGGGCGCCGAAGCAGATCGCCAGGGAGCGGCCGAAGGCGGCGAGAAAGCGCGGATCGCTCCACAGCTGCAGGTACCACTTGAAGGTGAAGCCGGCCGGCAGCAGGGTCGCCGACCACTGGGTGGCGAGGGAATAGACCAGGGTCGCGGCCAGGGGCGCGAACAGGATCAGGAACAGCAGCCAGACCACCAGGCGATGGTAGAGACGCTCAGTTCTGGACATGGCGACTCCGCCTTAGCATCCACTGGTGGACGAGGGTGATCAGGGTCATGAAGGCCACCAGTAGCATGGCCAGCGCTGCGGCCAGGTTGGGCTCCAGGTCGATGTCACCGGACACCAGGGCGGCGATGCGCACCGGCACCACGTTGAAGTTGCCGCTGGTGAGGGCGTAGACCGTGGCATAGGCGCCCAGGGCGTTGGCCAGCAGGATGATGAAGGTACCGATCAGCGCCGGGCTGAGCACCGGTAGCCCGATATGCCGCCAGTATTGCCAGGTACCGGCGCCTAGTAGCGCCGCTGCCTCGCGCCAGTCCTGCTTGAGGGCTTCGAAGGCGGGGAGCAGCAGCAGGACGCCCAGGGGAATCTGGAAATAGGTGTAGATGAGGATCAGCCCACCTCTGTTATAGAGATTGAAGCTTTCCAGCAGACCCAGCCGCTGCAGCGCCAGGGTCAGGCAGCCGTTGATCCCCAGCAGGATGATGAAGGCGAAGGCCAGGGGGACCCCGGCGAAGTTGCTGGTCATGTTGGTGAAGGCCACCACGAAGCCGCGCAGGCGCGACTCCACCCGCGTCAGCGAATAGGCGCCGATCAGTGAAATGACCAGGCCCAAGACGCTGGACCAGAGCGAGATCTCCAAAGAAAGGCGGATGGCCTGGAGATAGAAGGGCGAGCCGAGGATTTCACCGTAGTTGGCCAGGCCCCAGCTACCGTCGCTGGCCTGGAAGCTGTTGAGGGCGATCCAGGCCAGGGGTGCCAGTTGGAAGGCGCCGAACACCAGCAGGAAGGGCAGCAACAACAACAGGGCGAGCCAGGAGCGCTTCATGCCAGCAACTCCCGGCAGCAGGGCTTGTCGTGGGCAAGGCCGAGCAGGGTGCAGACCGTGCCGCAGATTTCCACTTGGCGAGGTGTGGCCTCACCCAGGGAAAAGCCAGCGCCAAAGACGAACAGCGGGACCTCGCGCTCTTCGGCCAGGGTGCCGCCATGGCTACGGTCGTCGTTCATGCCGTGGTCGGCGGTCACCAGCACCTGGTAGCCGGCGTCCAGCCAGGTGGGCAGGTAGTGGGACAGCAGGCCATCGGCGCGCCGCGCGGCATTGCGGTATTCGGGGCTGGAGAGACCGTGCCGGTGGCCGGCGTCATCGATGTTCATCGGATGCACCAGCAGGAGGTCCGGGGCATGGGCCAGGCGCAGGTGCTCGGCGTCGTCGAACAGATGGGAATCCGGGTAGTGATCGGCGTAGTAGAAGTGCCCGTGCTGGATCGGCAGGCTGGTGTCGCTGACGTGCCTGTCCCGTGCCGGCTCGAAGGGGGTGCGGTTGTAGAGTTCACTGACCCAGTGATAGGCCGCGGCGGCGGTGGTGAGCCCGGCGGCCTGGGCCAGATGGAAGAGACTCGTCTGGTTGGAGAGGCGATTCACGCCGTTGTGGACGATGCCGCTGCGCACCGGCGGTACGCCGGTGAGCAGGCATTCGTAGAGCGGGCGGGAGAGCGAGGGCAACTCGCACTCCAGCCGATAGAGGCGACCCTGGCCGGCCAGGCAGAGGGCCTGGAGGAAGCCGAGTCCGTGTTCGGCGACTCGCAGGGCGAGTCCGTCCAGCACGACCAAGATGACCTTCATGACGTCACTGCTGCATGTTGATCAGAACGTGCTCCTGCCAGAGCCGCGGCAGGCGCTTGGCGGTCTCTTCCCAGGCCTTGGCGTCGGCGATGGGCCGGGCTTTGGCGTATTCCGCCTGGGGCAGCAACTTGGCCTGGACGTCGGCCGGCAGCGTCAGGTGCTCGGCGCGGATCGGGCGGGCATAGCCCTCGGCCAGGTTGATCTGGCCGGCGTCGGAGAAGATGAACTCACGGGTCAGCTTGGCGGCGTTGGGGTGCTTGGCGTACTTGTTGATGATGGTGGTGTAGCCGGAGGTCACCGAGCCATCGGAGGGAATCAAGACGTCGAAGCGACTACGGTCGATCTGATCGCGATAGTTCAGGGCGTTGAAGTCCCAGACTACGCCGACCTCCACTTCGCCCTTCTCGATGTTGGCCACCACCGGGTTGGTGAAGGATAGGCGGCCCTGCTTGGCCAGCTTGGCGAAGAAGTCCAGCGCCGGCTTGATGTTCTTCTCGTCGCCGCCGTTGGCATAGGCTGCCGCCAGGACGCCGCTGACGGCCTGGGAAGAGGCGCTGACGTCGCCGATGGTGACCTTGTACTTGCCCTTGAGCAGATCGGCCCAGGAATGGGGCACGTCCTTGACGGTCTGCTTGTTGACGATGAAGGCGATGGTGCCGGTGTAGGCCAGCGCCCAGTTGCCGTCCTTGTCCTTGGCCCAAGCCGGTACCTGGTCCCAGGTAGTGGGTTTGTAGGGCTGGGTAACACCCTTCTGTACGGCGATGGGGCCGAAGGAAGCGCCCACGTCACCGATATCGGCGGAGGCGTTCTCGCCTTCGGCGGCGAACTTGGCGATCTCCTGGGCCGAGCTCATGTCGGTATCCTGGTGCTTGAGCCCGTACTTCTGCTCGAGATCGCGCCAGGTGGCTTTCCAGTTCGCCCAGGAGTCGGGCATGCCGACGCTGTTCACTTCGCCTTCCTTGCGGGCGGCGGCTTCGAGGGCTTTGAGATCGACGGTATCGGCGAAGGCGGTACCGGCTTGTACCGCAATGGCAGTGGCCAACAAGGAAGCAAGCAGACGGGTCATACGGGTGCTCCAGGGTCGAGGGCTTGGTCTAGGTCAGCAAGACACAGGCCAATTTAGGAGCCAGGTGTGACGTTTTGATGGCAATGTGCCGTGGACAAGCGGTGGCACGGGCTCTGCAGTCGTCACCTGACGGTCATCTGGCCGTCTTAGTCTCAAGCAAAACCCTAGCCGAGGAGCTCCGGGTGCACCAATCCGAAACTGGTCTAGTCCAAAGAAGTGCACTCGGCGCCGGGGCGATCCGCCAGGCGCTTCAGGAGCAGATCGCTCATGGTTTGCTGCCGGCCATGGGCAAGTTGCCGTCCGAGCGGCAACTGAGCGAATTGTTCGCCACCACCCGCATCACCCTGCGTGAAGCCCTGCTGCAGCTGGAAGCTCTGGGCCTGATCTATCGCGAGGAGCGTCGCGGCTGGTTCGTCGCCCCGCCACGGCTGGCCTACAACCCGCTCGCGCGGACCCACTTCCATGCCATGGTGGAAGCTCAGGGACGTCGCCCGGCGACCGAGGTGCTGGCGGCGCGGCAGATGTTGGCTTCAGCCGAGATCTGCCGACTGCTGGAGTTGCCGGCTCTCTCCAGCGTCTACCAGATCAGGCGCGTGCGCCGCATCGATGGCCGCCTGGTGCTCTATGTCGAGCACTACCTCAATGCGGCCTATTTTCCCGGTCTGCTGGAGCATGACCTCCAGCGCTCCCTCACCGAGCTGTATCGCGACCGTTATGACATCCGCTACGGCGAGGTGCGTTTCGAGATCCTGCCCACGGCACTATTGCCGGAGGCAGCCCAAGCCCTGCGGGTGGCCCAGGGCAGTCCGGCCCTGCACATCACCCGCATCAACCATGACCAGCAGGGTCGGCTGATCGACTGCGACCTGGAATTCTGGCGGCATGACGCCATCCAGGTGAGGGTCGAGGTGCCTGACTAGCCGGGACTCAGAGCGGTAGCTCGGAGCTGGCGTAGAAGGCCGTCAACACCTTGATCAGATAGCCCAGGTCACGACTGCCGGCCAGTTCGCGGATGGAGTGCATGGCGAAGGTGGGCAGGCCGATGTCCACGGTGCGCACGCCCAGTTGCCCGGCGGTGATGGGGCCGATGGTGGAGCCGCAACCCATGTCGCTGCGCACCACGAAGCTCTGCACCGGTACCCCTTCGCGCTGGCAGAGGTCGCGGAAGAAGGCGGCGGTCTCGCTGCTGGTGGCATAACGCTGGTTGGCATTCACCTTGATGACCGGTCCGGCGTTCAGTTTCGGGCCGTGGTTGCCATCGTGCTTGTCGGCGTAGTTGGGGTGCACGCCATGGGCGTTGTCGGCCGAGATCAGCAGCGAGCGTTGCAGGGTGCGGGTAAAGGCATCCCCGGTGGGCAGCAGCCGCTGCAGCACCTGTTCGAGGAAGGGGCCGTCGGCGCCGCAGCAGGAGGTGGAGCCCACTTCCTCATGATCAGTGCAGACCAGCACGGCGTTTTCGTCACCCTCGCTTGCCAGCAGGGCTTCCAGGCCGGCATAGCAGGACAGCAGATTGTCCAGGCGCGCCGCGGCGATGAAGTCGTCTTCCAGGCCGACCAGGGCGGCCGGCTGGACATCGTAGAAGCTCAGCTCGAAATCCAGTACCTCGGCGTCGCCGATGCCGTGCTCCTGTTGCAGGCGGGTGGCCAGCAGGGCGCGGAAGTCGCGCCGCTCGCCGGCAGGTACCTGGGCCAGGATCGGTGGCAATTCGTTCTGGGCATTGATGGCCCAGCCCTGGTTGGCTTCGCGATTGAGGTGGATCGCCAGGTTGGGAATGATCGCCAGCGGTTTGCGGAAATCGACCAGGCGGCTCTGTACGCGCCCTTCGGCGCGGAAGGTTACCCGCCCGGCCAGCGACAGGTCACGATCGAACCAGGGGGCCATGAGCATACCGCCGTAGACCTCGACGCCGAGTTGCCAGAAGCCCTGCCGATGGAGTTCTGGCTGCGGCTTGACCTTGAGGCAGGGGCTGTCGGTGTGGGCGCCGACCAGGCGCAGACCGCGCTCCAGCGGTTGGCCGCCCAGGCGCACGGCGATCAGCGAGGAATCGTTGCGGGTGACGTAGTAGCGGCCGCCGGGCTGAATGGACCAGGTCTCACGCTCATCCAGCCGCTGGTAGCCGGCCGCGTCCAGGCGGGGGGCGAGGCTGGCAGTGGCGTGGAAGGGGGTGGGGGAGCTGGAGAGGAAATCGACGAGGCCTTGGATCTGATCGGTACTCATGAATGACTCCGGACGACGAGGCGTCCAGTCTAGGTTCTAAGGCCCGGAGGAGTCGAGCGTGGTGCCCTGGCTGCTCAGCGTCGGCGCAGCACCAGGTGGTGGATATGCCAGTGCTTGGGCCGGCCGACGGGGGTGTGGCCATCCTCTTCTTCTTCCCGATGATGCAGGACGTCCCAGGCCTCGAGCAGCCGCTGCAGCCCGACCTCGCTCACGACCGTCACGCCCTTGCGGGCCCAGCTATCCCGCTCACCGAACAGTTGTCCGCAGAAGAGCCCTCCCGAACGGGTTGCCGAGGTGATCCGTGCCCACAGCTCGGTAAAGCAGGCCGGTTCGCAGAAGGGCAGGGCGAAGCTGGAATTGACGAGCGCGTAGCGATCCAGTTCCAACGTCTCGAAGCGTGCCTGGCGGGTGTCCAGTCGGTCGCTCAGGGCGTTGGGCACCCGTTGGCGCAATTCGGCGAGCGCCGCGGCCTCTGCATCCACCGCCAGCACCTGCCAGCCCCGTTCGAGCAGCACCAGGGTATCGCGGCCGGTGCCACAACCCAGGTCCAGCGCCCTCGCCGGCGTCTCCTCCCACAGCGACAGTCCCCGCAACAGGGTATCGCGCGGAGCGCCGCCCGCCGTGGCGGCGTAATAGGACGTCCAGTTCGACAAGACACGCTCCTCGAGGGTAGGTGCCGCCAGTATGCCAGCGCCGCAGGCGTCAGAAGGGCGCGGAGCTCTCGAATCTCAGCCGTTCGCCCGAGGTGGGGTGGGTGAGCACCAGCAGGCTGGCGTGCAGGCACAGCCGCGAATGAGCAGCCAACGCTGCGGGATGGGCATAGAGCTGATCGCCCAGCAGCGGATGGCCGATGCTCAACATATGGACCCGCAGCTGATGGGAGCGGCCGGTGATGGGTGTGAGCTCCACCCGGCTGTAATGACCATGACGTTCCAGCACCTGCCAGAAGGTCAGGGCATGGCGGCCCAGTTCGTGATCCACCACATGACGAGGTTTGGTCGGCGGATCGTAGCGCAGCGGCAATTCGATCCGGCCGCTGTTGGCTTCCGGCTCGCCCCAGCACAGGGCGGTGTAGGCCTTTTCCGTCTCCCGGTCATGGAATTGCCGCGACAGCTCGCGATGGCTGTCGGCATCCCGCGCCAGCACTATGACCCCGGAGGTCTCCCAGTCCAGGCGATGGACGATGCGCGCTTCGGGATAGCCGTTCTCCTGCAGGCGGGTCACCAGGCAGTCGCGATTGTCTTCGGCGCGGCCAGGTACCGAAAGCAGCAGGGTGGGCTTGTCCACCACCAGCAGGGCGTCGTCCTGATGAATGATGCGGATGTTGGAGAGGGGCATGGTTTTCCTAAACGCCAACGGCGGCCCTGGGGCCGCCGCTGTCCTGCACCTCGCGCCTCAGCGGTCGGGCAGGGTGATATTGAGTTCCAGGATGGAGCAACTGCCCTGGTTTTCCAGTTCCACCTGGATCTGGTCCTGCTCGATGGGCACGTACTTGCGGATCACTTCCAGCAAGTCCTTCTGCAACTGCGGCAGGTAATCCGGTTGGGCATGACGACCGCGCTCGTGGGCGACGATGATCTGTAGCCGTTCCTTGGCTATCGAAGCGCTGTTCTGCTTCTTCCGATCGCGAAAGAAGTCGAAGATGCTCATTCGCCACCACCCCCGAACAGACGTTGCAGGAAGCCTTTCTTCTTCACGTCGAGGAAGCGGTAGGCCACTTCCTTGCCGAGCAGTCGCTCCACGGTATCACTGTACGCCTGGCCGGCATCGCTCTGTTCGTCGAGAATCACCGGAATACCCTGGTTCGACGCCTTGAGCACCGCCTGGGATTCCGGGATCACGCCGAGCAGACGGATGGACAGGATCTCTTCCACGTCTTCGACGCCGAGCATTTCGCCCTTGGTGACGCGCTCGGGGTTGTAGCGGGTCAGCAGCAGGTGCTCCTTGATGGCTTCCTCGCCCTTTTCGGCGCGGCGCGACTTGCTGGCCAGCAGGCCGAGCATGCGGTCGGAGTCACGCACCGAGGAGACTTCGGGGTTGGTCACCACGATGGCCTCGTCGGCGAAATACATCGCCAGGTGGGCACCCTTCTCGATACCGGCCGGGGAGTCGCAGACGATGAAGTCGAAGGTCTGCTTGAGTTCGTTGATCACGCGCTCGACGCCGTCCTGGGTTAGGGCGTCCTTGTCACGGGTCTGGCTGGCGGCGAGCACGAAAAGGTTCTCGAGACGCTTGTCCTTGATCAGGGCCTGGGTCAGGGTCGCCTCGTTGTTGATCACGTTGACGAAGTCGTACACCACCCGGCGCTCGCAACCCATGATCAGGTCGAGGTTACGCAGGCCGACGTCGAAGTCGACGATGACGGTCTTGTGCCCACGCAGGGCGAGGCCGGTGCCGATGGCAGCGCTGCTGGTGGTCTTGCCGACGCCGCCTTTGCCGGAGGTGACTACGAGTACTTTGGCCAAACTGATTCACCTTGATCGAAAGTAATAACTGAAACGACTCGACGCCCTCGATGACGAGATTGCAGGCGTGTTCGCGCTTCGTTCGAGCGTTGGCGGCACGGCCGCCAAGTGCGAAAAATTCGCGGAAGTATCCGTTAAAGGCGGGTGATGTTCAACACATCTCCCACCAAACTGACCTGTACCGGATTACCCCATTGTGGATGGCGTCGCAGGTCTTCGGCGACCTTGTACTGGCCGGCGATGGAGAGCAGTTCCGCGGTCAACTGCTGGCAGAAGATCCGCGCTTTAGTATCACCTTTGACGCCGGCCAGGGCACGGCCGCGCATGGGGCCGTAGACATGGATGTTGCCATCGGCGAGTAATTCGGCGCCCGGGCTGACCGGTGCCAGCACCACCAGATCGCCCGCCGGGGCGTAGAGTTGCACGCCGCCGCGCACCGGCGCGGTGATGATCTTGGTCGGGTTGATCAAGGGCGCGGCTGGCTTGGGCGGCTCCACCGGCTTGGCCGGCTCGCGGTCGCGGACTTCGAGCTGGCGTTCGCGCCCCCCGGAGCTGGGCGGCAGGATCGGCAGGTCGTAATCGTTGGCCGCGGCCAGGTCCTCGTCGCGACTGGCGCGCAAGGCGAGGGTACGCAGGCCGTGGCGTCGGCAGAGGTCGAGCAGGGCGCCGAGATCGAGTCGGCCGGCATCCTCGCCCAGCTTGTCCAGGGCCAGGACCAGCGGGGTTTCCTGGAAGAAGTTCGGTGCCTGGGCAACCTTCTGTGCCAGTTGCCGGTCCAGGCGACCCAGGTCGTTGCGGAGAAGCTCCAGGACGGTCACGGCGAGCATGTTGCCCTTGAGCTGGAAGACGGAGTCGCTTTCGGAGGGGTCGGCTGCGGTCATGGTGGGTACTTGTGCTTGGATGGCGGGACTTATAGCGGGATGCCCGGCGTGTCGCAACCCTCGCCGGGCGATCCGGGTCGTGACTGTGAAGGCTACGGGAAATCTGTGCGAGGCCTGTAGAATGGCGTGACTTTTTCATGCAGGAGTTCCGATGGAGCGGCCGTCTTTCCGCCTCGCCTTTCTCAATCCACGTTACTGGCCGCTCTGGCTGGGGCTGGGCCTGCTCTGGCTGCTGGTGCAACTACCCTATGGAGTGCTGCTGCGGATCGCCGATGGCCTCGGCTGGGTGTTCTATCAAGTGGCTGGTCAGCGCCGGGCCATTGCCCGTCGTAACCTCGAATTGTGTTTTCCCCAATTGGACGAGCGGGCTCGTGAGCTCCTGCTCAGGCGCAATTTCGCCAGCAGTGCCATGGCGCTGCTGGAAATGGCCATGAGCTGGTGGTGGCCGCGCCAGCGGCTGGCCCGGTTGGCCCACATCGAAGGACTGGAACACCTGCAGGCCGCCCAGCGCGACGGGCAGGGCGTGATTCTCATGGCGCTGCATTTCACCACCCTGGAAATCGGTGCCGCGCTGCTCGGCCAGCGGCACACCATCGATGGCATGTACCGCCAGCACAAGAATCCGGTCTTCGATTTCGTCCAGCGCCAGGGACGCGAGCGGCACAACGGGGACGCGACCGCCATCGAGCGTGAGGACGTGCGCGCCATGCTCAAGGTACTGCGCGCCGGGCGGGCTATCTGGTATGCGCCGGATCAGGACTATGGCGCCAAGCAGAGTCTGTTCGTCCCGCTGTTCGGCATTCCCGCGGCCACCGTGACCGCGACGACCAAGTTCGCCCGGCTGGGACGGGCACGGGTATTGCCCTTCACCCAGGAGCGCCTGGCCGACGGCTCCGGCTACCGGCTCGTCATCCATCCGCCGTTGGCCGATTTCCCCGGCGAGAGCGAGGAAGCCGATTGCCGGCGGATCAATCAGTGGGTGGAGCACTGCGTCAGCGAGTTGCCGGAGCAATACCTGTGGGCGCATCGCCGCTTCAAGACGCGGCCGCCGGGAGAGCCCAAGCTGTATCCGAAGAAGAGGCGCTAGATGAGCGAAGCGCCCGAGCAACGTACCGGACTCATCCTGGCGGGCGGCGGCGCCCGGGCGGCCTATCAGGTCGGGGTGCTGCAAACCGTGGCAGCGGCCCTGGATCGGCGGGCGGACAATCCCTTTCCCATTCTTGTCGGGACTTCGGCGGGCGCGCTCAATGCGGCGGTGCTCGCCTGTGGCGCCCTGGATTTCAGCCGCGCGGTCGAGCGCCTGGCCGCGGTGTGGTCTGGTCTCGAAACCGGGATGATCTATCGCAGCGATTGGCTCGGAGCGACCCGGCAAGCCGGTCGTTTCGGCTTGCAGACCTTGTTTGGCGCCTGGCGCCAGGAGCCGCTGGCACTGCTGGACAACGCTCCGCTAAGGGCGCTGCTGACCCGCGAGCTGGACTTCTCCGGTATCACCGCCGCGTTGCGCGCCCGGGCACTGCGGGCGGTGGCGGTCACGGCCTTCGGTTATGCGTCCGGGCAGGCGATGACCTTTTATCAAAGCCATGGCGCGCTCGACCCCTGGTTTCGCCATCGGCGGGTTGGCGTGCCGGCACGGCTGGCGGTCGACCACCTGATGGCCAGTACGGCCATTCCGCTGTTCTTCCCGCCGGTAAAGGTGGGCCGAGAGTTTCTCGGCGACGGCTCGGTGCGGCAGACGGCGCCCATCAGCCCAGCGCTGCATCTGGGTGCGGATCGAGTACTGGTGATAGGTCTAGGTGCCCCAGGAGGCAATGAACACGCCTTGCTGGGACGCCCCCCCAGCGTCGCGCAGATTGGCGGTCATCTGCTCAACAGCACCTTCGTCGATGCCTTGGACAGCGATACCGAGGCATTGCGGCGGCTCAATCTACTGAGCAGTGCCCTGCCGGCGGGCGATCCGGTCACGGGAAGATTGTGCCGCCCGGTCGAGATGCTGGTCATCTCGCCGAGCCAGCCGCTGGCGGACATAGCTACAAGGCACCGCAAGCGCCTGCCGCCAGCCCTGCGGCAATTGTTGCGGGGCGTCGGCGTCAACCGACCCTCGGGTAGTGCCCTGCTCAGCTATCTGCTGTTCGAGTCCGCGTATTGCCAGGAGCTAATGGCCCTTGGGCGAGCCGATGCGCAACTCCGGCTGGCGGAGTTGCGCACCTTCCTCAGGCCGTCCTGAGCCTCATTCGGCGATTTGCAGTTCGCGCGCCTTGGTATAGAAGTAGCGCAGCTTTTCGTACTCGAAGGGCGAGTCGAATTGGCCGTAGCGGAACTTGTTTACATACCTGAGGTTGACGGCACGCAGCAGGATGATCTCCGGATGGCGACCGCTTTCCTGGCTGACGTTGAGGAAGTTGATCTGGCTCTCGGCGGTGAAGTCGAAGGCCAGGCCCGTGGTGTCGCGCAGGTTGGACGGGCCGAGCACTGGCAGCATCAGGTAGGGGCCAGCGCCGATGCCATAGAAGCCAAGGGTTTCGCCGAAATCCTCGGGCTGCCGCACCAGACCCATGCGGGTGGCCGGGTCCCACAGGCCGAAGACACCGAGGGTGGTGTTGATCAGCAGGCGGCCGGAGGTATCCAGGGCGCGCCGGCCCTTGAACTGCAGCAGGCTGTTGACCAGGTTGGTCACGTCGCCCAGGTTGGCGAAGAAGTTGCTCACGCCAGAGCGGACGAAGCCGGGGGTGATGTAGCGATAGCCGTTGACTACCGGCAACAGCACCCACTGGTCCAGCCGGTAGTTGAAGTGATAGACGCGCCGGTTCCAGGGTTCCAGCGGGTCGTAGATATCCAACGCCTCAAGGGACGCGCGCTCGAATTCACGCTGGTCGAGACCTGGGTTGTACTTCAGGGTCGACAGCGGATTGGTGAAGCCGTCCGCGCCCACCGGTGCCGGCGGCATGGTGGTGGAGGATTCGGTCAGGGAGGAGGACGCGGCATTCGGCTCGGCGGCGAAGGCGGAGGCACTAGCCAGTAGCAGCAGGGCGAGAAGGGATCTAACCACGGGCGAAGAACTCCAGCATGGCGTTCGCATTGACGCGGTAGTTGAGGTTGCCGCAGTGACCGCCGTAGGGATAGACGGTCAGGCGATCGCCGAAGGTCCTGCGCAGGAAGCCGAGGTCGCCGGGGCCGAGGATGATGTCGTCGGCATTGTGCATGACGCCGATCTTAGTGCTGGTGCGTAGATAGTCTTCCAGGGCCGGAAGACTGGACTGGTACGCCAGCTGGCTGACGGCATTACCCTTGAAGTTCTTCTGCCAGAAGGGTAGTACCTGCTCGGTCATGTAGCAGTCGAAGTCGCACTGCAGCGAGCGGGCTAAGAAGGGCGTCAGGCTGGTGCCTTCGGTGATGGGGTAGTTCGGGGGAGTGATCAGGCCGCGACGGTTGATCAGATCCGCGGTGAAGGAGATATCGGCTGCCGAGAAGCGGAAGACCGAGCCGATCAGCATGGCCATCTCCTCGTTGCTCAGACGCTCCGGGGAGTCCTGCAGGTCCTGGACCACGGCATCGTTGAAGTCGACATAGCCCTTTTCGCGGAAATAGCGCGTCAGCTTGGCGAGGATCAGCTCGTAGAAGGTGCGGGTGTTGGTCACGCCCTTCACCTCGGTCTGCACCAGGCGGTCGAGGTTGCGTACCGAGGTCAGCAGGTTGACCGGCGGATTGACCATCAGCACCCGCTTGAAGTTGAAGCTGCGCATGCTTTCGTCGAGGTGGGCGACGAAGGCGGCATCCAGGCCGCCAAGGCTGTAACCGGTGAGAAAGTATTCGGTCACCGGCAGCTTGGGATGCTGGGCGCGGATCGCCTGCATGGCCCGGTAGAGATCCTCGGCGTCCTGCGGCGTATAGCCCGGAGTGGCGGTACGCGAGGCGGAGGCCATGAAGTCCCAACTGGTCGGTGAGGACACCTGTACCACGTGGTAGCCGGCGGAGTAGTAGAGACGCTTGAGGTAGTCCACCGTACTGGCGGCGTAATTGGCACCGGTACCGGCGATGATGAAGATCAGCGGCGCCGGGTGCGACTGACGGGCCAGGATGTAATGGAATTTCTTCACCGGCCAGAAGTTATCCGGCAACTGGTACTGGCGCTCGGGCCGCAGATTGATGGTGTATTCGTCCTGGTCGATGCTGCTGTTCTTGGGCAGCTCCGGGCGCAGGGCTTCGGGCGTGGTGGTGATGGTCGCTTCGAAGGGATTGATCAGCGGGTAGCCGTACGTAGCGGCATCCACATCCGCCGCCTGGGCGACGCCGAGCAAACCAGGTAAGAGCGCGCCCAGCAGGGCGACGACGCGCAACGGATGACGCATGGACAGAGTCCTTTCAGGGGGCTGAGAGCGTTAGTAAGACAACGGTCCGTGGATAGGTTGCATCGACAGCCGGAGCTTTTCGCGAGGCGTCGATTACAGAGGGCTCCGTGCCTGCCGTCAAGCGACAGTCATTGTCGCGATAAGAGCGGTTCCTGTCGCTAAGGGTTCGCTACACGTCGCGGGGATGGCAGTGCCGATCTTCCGGAATCCGAATGATTGAGGTAGGGCAACCGCCCGAATTCCACTGCGAGAGGACTGCTGCATGAGCATGGTGAAGAAACTGTTAGGGATTGGACTCGGTGTTGCGCTCACCACGGCCGTGGGTATTGCCCAGGCGGCGGCCAAGCCCGAGATCACCATCGGCTATGTCGACGGCTGGGCGGACAGCGTGGCTACCACGTTCACCGCGGCTACTGTGATTCGCGAGAAGCTGGGCTATGAAGTCAAGCTGATGCCGGTCGCGGCCGGCATCATGTGGCAGGGCGTCGCTCGCGGCAAGCTGGATGCCATGCTGTCCGCCTGGCTGCCGGTCACCCATGGCGCTTACTACGACAAGATGAAGGATCAGGTGGTCGACCTGAACGTCAACACGCCTGACGCAAAGATCGGTCTGATCGTGCCCGACTACGTCAAGATCAACAGCATCGCCGATCTGGAAGCTCAGAAAGCTGAGTTCGGCGGTCGCATTATCGGTATCGATGCCGGTGCCGGGGTCATGCTCAAGGCCGATCAGGCGATCAAGGACTACGGTCTGGACTACAAGCTGGTCGCCAGTTCGGGTAGCGGCATGATCGCCGAACTGACCCGTGCCGAGAAAGATCAGAAGCCGGTCGTGGTCACCGGCTGGATTCCGCACTGGATGTTCGCCAAGTGGAAGCTCAAGTTCCTTGAAGATCCCAAGGGTGTCTTCGGTGGTTCCGAGCATGTGGATACCGTCGCCAACCCTGCCCTGGAAGCCAAGGCCAAGCCGGTCTGGGACTTCCTGAAGAAATTCGCCTGGAAGCCGGGTCAGGTCAACGAGGTGATGCTGGCGATCGAAGAAGGCCAGACGCCTGAAGCCGCCGCCAAGGCCTGGGTCGCTGCCCATCCGGAAGAGGTCAAGTCCTGGGTGCAGTAACAGTCAAGGCAATAAATAACGGGCCCTAGGGCCCGTTTTTGCGTCAGCTGTGCAATTGCTCCGCAGCGTACAGAGTGTTTTCCAGCAGGCAGGCCCGCGTCATGGGGCCCACACCACCGGGCACCGGCGTGATCCAGCTGGCGCGTTCGCGGGCGCTCTCGTACTCCACGTCGCCGACCAGGCGGCCGTCGGCTTGGCGGTTGATGCCCACGTCAATGACGATGGCGCCTGGCTTGATCCATTCACCCTTGACCAGATCCGGCTTGCCCACGGCGACCACGACCAGATCGGCTTGGCGTACGTGGTGCTCCAGTGAGCGGGTGAAGCGGTGGGTGACCGTTGCGGTGCAGCCCGCCAGCAACAGTTCCAAGGCCATCGGGCGTCCGACGATATTGGAGGCGCCGACGACGACGGCATCCAGGCCGTAGAGATCGACACCGGTGCTGTGCAGCAGGGTCATGATGCCCTTGGGGGTGCAGGGGCGCAGCAGAGGGTTGCGTTGCGCCAGGCGTCCCAGGTTGTAGGGGTGGAAACCATCCACGTCCTTGTCGGTGCGGATGCGTTCAAGCAGTTGGGTGGCATCCAGGTGCGCGGGGAGGGGTAGCTGCAGCAGGATGCCGTCGACGCTGGAGTCTTCGTTCAGGCGATCGATCAGGGCTTCCAACTCATCCTGGCTGGTGGTGGCCGGTAGGTCATGGGCATAGGAGTCGAAGCCGACCTCCTCGCAGTCCTTGCGCTTGTGCGCTACATACACCCGTGAAGCGGGATCGTCGCCGACCAGGATGACGGCGAGGCCGGGGGCGCGCAGTCCGGCGCTACGACGTTGGGAGACTCGCTGGGCAATATCCTGGCGCAGGCGGGCGGCAATGGACTTGCCGTCGATCAGTTGAGCGGTCATGGGCGATTTCTGGTGGTGACAGGAAAAAGGTCGCGTATTTTCGCACGGACGGGCCCGCTGGCAACAGCGACCGCTCAGCAAGGGCTAACTCATTCTTCTGCTTAAAATTTTTTAAGAAATTTGTTGACGGGCAGGCAGGAGCTTTATAACATGCGCCCCGCTTGCCGAGCACAGCCCAAGTCACTGACGAAGGGCAAAGCCAGAGGCTTCACACCAAAGAAGTCTCGGCAAGGGCAGCTGCCGAACAGGCGCCCGTAGCTCAGCTGGATAGAGCATCCGCCTTCTAAGCGGATGGTCGCAGGTTCGAGTCCTGCCGGGCGCGCCATTGGCGGTTCGGCGACGGCAAGCATGAAAGATATGGTGGGCGTAGCTCAGTTGGTAGAGCACAGGATTGTGGCTCCTGGTGTCGTGGGTTCGATTCCCATCGTCCACCCCATATTCTGCGAACGCCAGACCTCGTGTCTGGCGTTCGTATTTCAAGCGTCTCGCGGACGTGGTGGAATTGGTAGACACACCAGATTTAGGTTCTGGCGCCGCAAGGTGTGAGAGTTCGAGTCTCTCCGTCCGCACCAATCAAAGTTGTACGCTAAAAAGACCGGCCAAGTGCCGGTTTTTTCGTTTCTGCGATCCCTGCGATCAACCAATCCGGGCTGTCTGGCTGAGTCGAGTGCTAGGGCGTTGGCCGCGCGATGCTAAAGCCAATAACGAATTGGAAAAAGCGGGATGGCACCCAGCACGGTGACGCAGACCGACAGGCCAAGCAGCAACGTGGTCAAAGTACGCCCCGCACCGCTTCGATTAGACGACTTTTCGGTAGCGCTGTTGGGATCGCTGCCAGGAGCGGAGGCCGCATCAGGCTCGAACAGCGTGATTGAACGGGCCAGTTGAGTTCGCATGAACGTACCTCAACATCTGCACTGATGGATGTTCGATTGGCAGTCGCGGACCGCAGTCGAGCGTTTCGCTTAGTCACTTGCTTCGGTATAGCTCGCAACAGAGCGTTGTCAAGCCTGGGCCCGCGTTTCGCTTTGGTTGGCCGTGCTCAATGCAAGTGATCATTTCGATCAGCAGAAACAGGGCGCCACCCAGAATTTCGCCGTTGTGCGAGCGGTCCGGCGTCGTCAACTACCTGTACTCAGATCGCCGAAGTAACGGCTCCTGGCGGAGGCGTCCGCTTTGACCCGGGGCGCTATCGCTACCCCACGAACCCGACGTTGGTTCATTCCAGTCAACCGGATTCCACGAGGCCGTTGGCGCGTAAAAGGTTCGCTACGAGTTGGCATAGCGCCGAATCACCGAGCTCTACTGCCTGGAAGGCTCTCGTTCCTGTGCGAGGAAGTCGGGTGGGGCGCCTCAACTCCAGATATGGCTGGAGAAAATATTGTACGACCTCACTGAAAAAACGCGATCACTCAAGGTCTCAGATGACTTAGGTAGTCTTTGAGGGCTATCGGTTGTAAGGAAGAAAGGTTAAATGAGCAGGAATTCGACGCGTAAGTTACTGGTGCTCAGTGCAGGGTTCGCGCTGTTGGTGGTGGCGGCTCTGCTGACCACGCACAAGACCGATTCCGAGAGTAGCGAGCCTGCCGTGGTCGCCACGACCACGCCTCCGGTAGCGGCCCACGCTCCGACTACGGGAACGCATGCAGTCGCCGAGGCACACAAGCAGGATCTGGACAGTTTTATCACCCAATCGAGTTTGACGCCCTGTCCTACGCCCATGCCCAAGACCATCACGGACGTGGCCTGCCGGGATGCGGTCGAGGCCCATGCACGACGCGCAGGCTATAGCCCGGAAGAGGTGAGCGCTTATCTGGAGGCACACCGTGCTCCTTGAGCCGGGTGCGGGCAGTAGCCGGTGTAGCAGAAAAGAGCAGGTGTTTTCGTGCCAGGTTGTAAGCTGAAGGCTTGTGTTTAGGTTATAAGCAAAGAGCTTTTAGGTATATCCCGACATAAACAGAGCCGCTATGCTGTTCCGCCTCTGAATGAGCCGGCAACGGCAATTGGGACGGTAATGGAAGTAGGGGCGGCAGGCTTCGTCATCGCGGGGCTGGTGGTAGGTTTCATCGTTGGCATGACTGGCGTGGGCGGCGGATCGCTCATGACTCCCATCCTGCTCTGGTTCGGTATCAATCCCGCTGCCGCCGTTGGCACCGATCTGCTCTATGCGGCCATCACCAAGGCCGGGGGTGTCTGGGTTCACCAGCGCAATCGCAACATCGACTGGAAGGTGACCGGTTGGCTAGCTGCGGGTAGCGTACCGGCAGCTGCCCTGACGCTGCTGGCGCTGGCCCTGTTGCCCGGTGATCAGCATGCCACCAATGCGCTGATCAAGCAGGCGCTTGGCATTGTGCTGTTGCTGACGGCAGCGGCCATTCTGTTCAAGAAGCAGATCTTCGCCTTCGCCAGTCAGCATGCCGGGGATGGCTTTCATCTGAGCGCTGGCCGCCTCAACGCCCTGACGGTACTGACCGGGGCGATCCTGGGCTTCATGGTCACCCTGACCTCCATCGGTGCCGGTGCCCTGGGTACGGTGGCGCTGTTTCTGCTTTATCCGTTGATGGCGACGCGTCGCCTGGTAGGGACCGAAATCGCTCATGCGGTGCCGCTGACCTTGGTCGCGGGGTTGGGCCATGCCGGCCTGGGTAACCTGGATTGGCAGGTGCTGGGCTTTCTGCTGCTGGGCTCGCTACCGGGTATCTTCGTCGGTAGTCATCTCTCCGGCCGGGTGCCGGATACGGTGCTCCGGCCCTGTCTCGCCATCATGTTGATGCTCATCGGCGCCAAGCTGGTGGCCTGACCGGCGTCCCAATAGGGCTCGCTCTAGCTCGGTGCAAAAAAATTTACGGCTCTAGGATGGCGAAGTGCTCAATTTGTTATCGCGATTGCCGATAACGGGAGGACAAGACCTATCTCTGGAGCTGCCCATGCTTTCCGCCCCCGCCGAGCCCGCTGCCGTCGATGTAGCTTCCGCTTACCACGCCTTGCGCCAGGCGTTGGACAAATCGCTCGCGATCATCGAATTCGATCTCGCAGGCACGGTGCTACAGGCCAACGACAACTTCCTGCAGACCTTCGGCTACAGCCTGGACGAGGTGCGCGGTCGGCACCACCGGCTGTTCTGCCCGGCAGAGGTCGTGGAGAGCGGCGACTACCAGAGCTTCTGGGAAACGCTGGGACGCGGCGAATTCCATAGTGGCGTCTATCGTCGGCAGCGCAAGGACGGCGGCGTGGTGTGGATCCGCGCCACCTACAATCCGCTGCTCGATGCCGAGGGGCAACCGGTACGCATCATCAAGTTCGCCACCGACGTCACCGAGAGTCGTCTAAAGGCGGTTGAGTACGAGGGCAAGATCGCGGCTATCCATAGGTCGCAATCGGTGATCGAGTTCGATCTGCAGGGCAATGTGCTCTGGGCCAACGATAACTTCCTCGACATGACGGGTTATGCGCTGGAAGAGCTGCGCGGTCGCCATCACAGCCTGATGTGCCCGGCCGACTATGCACGGTCGGCAGATTACGCCTTGTTGTGGAATCGGCTGGGACAGGGGAAATTCGACTCCGGCGTGTACAAGCGCATCCGCCGCGATGGTCGACCGATCTGGATTCAGGCCACCTACAACCCCATCCTGGATGCTGACGGCCGACCCTACAAGGTGGTCAAGTTCGCTACCGACGTGACCGCCGCGCAAATACAGGCGGCCGAGTTCCAAGGCAAGATGGCGGCCATCGACCGTGCCCAGGCGGTGATCGAGTTCGATCTGCACGGCAATATTCTCGATGCCAACGAGAATTTCCTGTCCGCGCTTGGCTACAGTCTGGAAGAGGTGCGTGGCAAGCATCACCGGATCTTTTGCGAGCCGGACTATGCGCGCTCGCCGGCCTATCGGCTGTTCTGGGAGAAGCTCGGACGTGGCGACTTCGATACCGGGCTGTACAAGCGCCGCGCCAGTGATGGTCGCCAGGTGTGGATCCAGGCGACCTACAATCCGATCCTCAATGCCGAGGGGCATCCCTACAAGGTGGTGAAGTTCGCCAGCGACGTGACCGAAAGCCAGCTGCGCAACAGCGATTACGAGGGCAAGGTCGCCGCCATCGACCGTTCCCAGGCCATCGCCGAGTTTTCCGTCGACGGCACGGTGCTCACCGCCAACCGCAATTTCCTCCTGGCGCTGGGCTACCAGGCCGACGAGGTAGTGGGCAAGCACCACCGCATCTTCTGCCCCGACGACTACGCGCGCTCGGCCGAATACCGGTTGTTCTGGGACAAACTGGCACGGGGCGAATTCGATGCCGGGGTGTACAAGAGGCGTAACAGCCGGGGTGAGGAGATCTGGATCCAGGCCACCTATAACCCGATCTTCGATGCCGACGGCAAGCCGTGCAAGGTGGTGAAGTTCGCGGTGGACATCACTGAAAGCCAGATCCGCAACAGTGACTATGCCGGGAAGGTGGCAGCCATCGATCGCGGCCAGGCGGTGATCGAATTCGATCTCACCGGCAAGATCCTCGATGCCAATCGCAACTTCCTGGCGACCCTGGGCTATCGCCTGGAGGAAATCCGTCATCAGCATCACCGTATCTTCTGCGAGGACGAGTACGTGGCCTCGAGCGAGTACCGCGAGTTCTGGGCGCGGCTGGCCCAGGGCGAGGTGTTCGGTGGGCGGTTCATGCGGTTGAGTAAATTCGGCCAGCGGATCTGGATCCAGGCCACCTACAACCCGATCTTCGATGCCGACGGCCAGGTGCACAAGGTGGTGAAGTTCGCCACCGACATCACCCGCCAGGTGGAAATGGAGCAACGTGTGCGGCAGAAGATCGAGCAGATGAATCTGTCGTTGCAGGCGCTGACCCAGTCCATCAATCAGATCGCCGAGACCACCGACGATGCCAACCGCATCGCCCGGCGTACGTTGGAGGAAGCGGAGCGCGGCTCTCTGACGCTTACTCGTTCGCTCGACGCCATGGAGACCATAGGCACTACCGCGGGAGGCATCCAGGATATCGTTCAGGTGATCAGCGATATCGCCAACCAGACCAACATGCTGGCCTTCAACGCCGCCATCGAGGCGGCTCGTGCCGGTGAGCACGGGTTGGGCTTCTCGGTGGTAGCCGACGAGGTACGCAAGTTGGCCGAGAAGTCGTCCCAGGCGACCAAAGAGATCAACAAGCTGATTTTGGAGTCGGTCAAGAGCATTGCCCAGGGCAGCGAGATTTCCCGCAGCGTGGGCGAGGCGTTCGGTCTGATCGCGGAAGGGATGGGTAAGACCCAGAGATCCATCGAGGCCATCAATGGCTCTACCGCGCAGCAGCTCGACGATGCGGCGCGAGTCAACCAACTGATCCAGGAGCTGGATGCGGTGACCAATGCGGCCAGCCCGCTTCCGGTCGGAGCGCGTTCGTGAGCCTGGCTCAGGGCGTGGTGCGGATTGGCACCCTGGAGGTCGCCATTCCCGCCGAGGCCCTGGAGCGGGTGGTGTCCTGGCCGGAGCGCCTGGTCTCACATCCCAGCGCTGCGCCCTGGCTGCTGGGATTGTTCGAGTTGAGCGGGCGACCGCTGCCCTTGGTAGACGGCCATGCCTTGCTCGGCCTGCCCGTGCCTGATACACCGCGCAGTGTCGCGGTGATCCATCACGGCGGCGGTCGCTTCGGCCTGGGCATCGATGGCGTGGTGGATATCCTCACACTGGCGGACGAGGTGATCGACCGCTTGCAGGGCACTGCCGACCGGCTGTTGGGGCGGATCCATCTGGAGCCGCGCACGGGGCGGCTGGTGCATCTGCTCGACCTGGAGCTGTTGGTGAGGCTGCCGGGCTTCGAACTCAGCGCCGACTCGCCCAGGGATAGACGCGAACTGGTTGGCGCGGGTAATGGCCAGGAGCGCCTTTACCTGCTGTTCGAGTGCGACGGCCAGCGCCTGTGCCTGGATGCGGCGGTGGTACAGGAGTTGGTAGACCGGCCACAGTTGACGGCCAGCGAGTTCGCCAGCGATGCCTGCCGTCACGAGGTGCAGTTGCGTGGGCAGACGCTGCCGGTGCTGGAGTTGTCCGGGCTGTTGGGTCTTGCCGCGCCGGTGAGCGAGGGGCGCCAGCATCTGCTGGTGCTGGCCGCGGGGACCCAGGGCGAGTATCGCGTGGCTTTCGGCTTCGAGCGGCTGCTCGGCATGTGGCGACGCGATCCGGCGCACTGCACGCCGCTGCTCGGGTTCGGCCTTGCGCAGCCGGAGTTGCTGCACGGAGTGTTCGCCGATCCCGCGGGCGAGTCGGCCGTGGTGATCGATCATCGGGCGCTCGGCTGTCTGGAGGCGACGGTGGCCTATGCGCGCATCTATCGAACCGATCGCAATCTGCTGGTCGAGCAGCACCGCCAAGGGCAGCGCCAGCCTTGTCTGACCTTCCTGGCAGGACTGCTGTTTGCCGTACCCCTGGAGCAGGTGGCCGAGGTATTGCCGCTTCCGGCGCGCTATCTGCGCCTCGGACAGGCCGATCCACGGTTGCTCGGTCTGATGGAAGTACGTGGCCAGCAGATCACGCTGATATGCCTGCGGACTCTGGCGGGCGAGCGGAGCGTCGAGTCTGCCACCAGCGATCAGGTCATCGTGGTGCAGGGGCAGCAACGACGCCTGGGCTTCGTCGTGCAGCAGGTAGAGGCCATCGATACCTTCACCGGTTTGCGTGAGGATGCCCTGGCCCGTAGTTGGAAACCGCCGCTGGACGGCGGAGGGTTGCCGGCGCAACGGGCACAGAGCTGGGTGGGCGTCGGTACGCCGGGGAACAGCCGGCAGGCTACGCTGGTCGATCTCGCTGGTCTGGTTCGCCGCCTCGAAGAGGGGATTCGGCAGCCGGTGGCGGGTCTGGCCATAGCCGATTAGGTAAAGCCGTTCGTCGGATCGCTGAACGGTTGTGTGGCAGGCGAAGCGGCGCCGCCGGAATAGCCGTGGCTTCGGCCAAGCGAAGCCACGGGCGCAGACTAGAGCCGACGCGGTTTCGACCCGGGCAGCTCCTGGCGGCGGCGGCATGGCCTGGATCCGAGGATATGGTCAGACAACTCGTCCGGAGCTACGTCAAGAAATTTCCTGGCGCGTCGAACCAGAGAAAGACACAACTTTCCTGGGTGATCCCATGTTCAACTCTTCGCTCAAACGCCGTATTGCCGAACTGGAAGCTGAGCTCGCCGAGCACCGGCAGGTCTCAGCGGCCTTCCATCAGGATTCGCTGCACGTGCTGTTGGACGCTCAGGGACGGATCGAGGATTTCAACGAGAATTTCGCGCTCTGCCTGGGCTACGCGCCGGGCAGCCTGACCGGGCGCACCCTCGATGACATCATTCCCGACTACGTGAAGTGCATGGACTGCTACCGCGATCTCAAGCGCAGTTTCAGCGAAGGGCGCCAGGCCAGCGGTATCTACCGCCTGCTGCGGGGCGCCGGTGGCGTGGCCTGGCTCTATGCGATCTGGACGCCGGTACGGGATACCCAGGGTCAGATCCGGCAGATCCGTTGCTATGCCTATGACCGTACCGAGCAGGTGGAAACCTCCACCGAGCACTCGGGGATCATCAATGCCTTGCTGAGATCCACCGCGGTCATCGAATTCAACCTGGCTGGCGAGGTGTTGACCGCCAACGAGCGCTTCCTGCAGGGGATGGGCTACTCTCTGAGCCAGATCGTCGGCAAGCATCATCGGCTGTTCTGCACCCGCGACGAAGCGGAGTCGGCCGACTACCGCGCCTTCTGGGAGCGCTTGAATCGCGGCGACTACGTAGCCGGACGTTTCAAGCGGATCGACAGCCAGGGTCGCACCGTCTGGCTGGAAGCCTCCTATAACCCGGTGCTCAATACCCGCGGCGAGTTGTACAAGGTCATCAAGTTCGCCACCGTCATCACCGATCAGGTGGAGCAGGAGCTGGCCGTGGCCGAGGCGGCGCGGGTGGCCTTCGACATTTCCCAGACCACCGACGAAAGCGCTCGTCAGGGAGCGGCGGTGGTGCAGGACACGGTGGCGGTCATGACCCGCATCGCCGACGAGATCCAGGTCGCCGCCAATGGCATCGAGGATCTGGGCAAGCAGTCCCTGGTGATCAGCGCCATCGTCAAGACCATCAGCGGCATCGCCGAGCAGACCAATCTGCTGGCGCTCAATGCCGCCATCGAGGCGGCGCGGGCCGGCGAGCAGGGGCGCGGTTTCGCCGTGGTGGCCGACGAGGTGCGCCAGTTGGCCGGGCGTACCAGCAAGGCGACCGAGGAGATCGTCGGCGTGGTGCAGCAGAACCAGCAATTGGCGCAGACCGCGGTGGCCAACATGGCGGCGAGTCGGCAGCAGGCGGAGCAGGGGTTGCAACTGGCGAACGATGCCGGGGTGCGCATCACCGAGATCCAGGACGGCGCCCGCCAGGTGGTCGGTGCTGTCAGCCAGTTCGCCCGGCGCCTTAACTGAGGCGGGCTTCCGGATCCTTGGCGTCGTCGGCCCAGTCCGCGGCGCTGTACCAGCGGTAGCCGCTCTCATCGAGTTCCAGCCAGCGACCCTGGTGGATGACGAGCTGGGTGGCTACGCTCGGTGCGGCTAGCCCGGTTGCCACCAGCAGGCTGCGGATCAGCCCGCCATGGGCGACCAGCAGGGTCGGTCCCGCGAGGCTGGCCAGCAGCGGGCGCACGCGTTCAGCGGCATCCGCGTAGCTTTCGCCGCCGGGCGCGCGGAAGTCATAGGGCGCGCGGGCCCGCTGGGCATGTTCCTGGGGATAGCGCGCGGCGATGGTCTGGGCATCCAGGCCTTCCCATTCGCCAAAGGCTTTTTCCGCCAGGCGGGCGTCGGTTCCCCGGGAGCGGGGGCTGCTTGGGTGTTGCGCCAGGATCAGGTCCAGCGTCTCGCTCGCCCGTATCAGAGGACTGCTCAGGCAGGCGAAGGTAGTGAGGTCGAAACGCTCGCGCAGGGCAAGGCCGACGGCCTGCGCCTGGGCGCGTCCGCGGGCGTTGAGCGGAATGTCCTGGCGACCCTGCAGGCGGCCGCTGGCGTTCCAGTCGGTTTCGCCGTGACGGATCACCAGCAAGGGGAAGGGTAGTGACAAGGGCGTCAGTCCAGAGCGGTGGGAAGGGTCAGGGTGAAGTGCTGGCGACCGTCCAGCGTGCGGGCGGTGAGGCTGCCGCCGTGGCCCCGAACGATCTCCCGGGCCAGATACAACCCGAGGGCGAGACCTGCCGGACTGCCCGTAGCGGACGGGACCAGCACAGGCCGGAAGCTCTGGGCGGGTGCGTCAGGTTGCATTGGCGTACCTGGGCCTTCCACTTTGAGGAGATAGGCGCGCTCCCTGATTTCGCCGCTCAGGTGAATGATCTGGCCCGACGCCGTCTGGTTCGCAGTGTAATCCAGAAGCGCTTCCAACGCCTGCAGCAGGCGCGGCAGATCCAGGCGCACGGTGGCGGGCAAGGTCGGTAGGGCGGTGTGGAAAACCGGGTCGGGATAGCGTCCTCGCAGGCTGGCGACCAGGGCTTCGATATGGCCGTTCATCCCTTCGACCGCCGTCGGCTTCAACAGCGGGCCATGGCCCAGCCGTGCGCGAACGAAATCGGCCGCCTCGGCGCTGCGTCGTGCCAGGCGCCGGGCCTCGGCCTGCCAGCGTTGCGCGGCGGGAAGCTGCTCGATGCCCTCGGTCGCCGCCGACGCCAGGGCGTGCAGCGGTCGTTGAAGGTCCTGTTCGAATAGCACCAGCAACTGGTCATGCAAGGCCTGCAGGTCGGTCTCGCCACGCGGACCTGGGGCTTCGTCGCGCCGCTGTTCCTCGCGGGCGATCAACTCGCCCAGCAGCCGGGCGAAACCCTCCAGGCTGCCGATCACCGCGGGTTGCTCGAGCAGGGGAGCAGGCTGCCGATCGAATCCGCACAGGGTGCCGAAGAAGGTCCCGTTGGGGCGGAACACCGGTAGCGACAGATAGCTCTTCCAGCCGTAGCGTTGGGGCAGCGGATGGTCACAGTAGGTGGCGTCCTGGGCCACGTCGGCGATGATCACGGCATCGTGGGAGGAGCGCACGTGGTCGCAGAAGGTGGCTTCGAGTTCGAGCTCGGTGCCCACGGTCAGGCCGTAGTCCAACCGGTCGTGTACGGCGCAGGCGATCCAGCGCTCTGCGGAGACTTCCGCCACGGCGGCGAACTTCAGGCCGCTGAGATCGCAGGCGACCTTGAGCAGCGTAGCGACGGCGTCGAGCGAATTCAGCAAGTCGATGCTCTCGACGGCGCTGGAATGTTGATCAGGCATAGCAGTGCGGCTCTGCAGCGGTTCGAGCCCTGAACGCTAGGCCACGCCGCGTCGGAGGGCAACCTTCATTCGCGCCTGGGCGAGTCGCCGGTGAAGGCGTCGGCTAACCGATGAGATCGGTGGCGTACGCGAGAACGGTGAGGCAGAGCAGGATGAACAGCAAGCTGCCTGGGGTGATTCTTTTCATCAGCGAGATCCTCTCACTCAAGGCCTGTTCCTTGTCCAGGCACGCCTGGCGTGATGAAAACGGTGCGGTACACCTCGATGGTCGAAGTGGATAGGTTCATCTCTGCGTCTCGATACTGCTGGCAAAGGACAGCTGTCGGAACGTCACTGTCGCCGTTCGTTCAGCGGGTACCAGGGGAGGTGCGACGTCTGGTCGAAGCGGCGGCGCGAACGGTTTGCCCGGCTGGCGCGCCTTGCGGTTGCCAAGCGATGGACGACCCGGTAGCGTGGCGACCCATGCGAACCTTCCTTTGCCCCATCAGCGCCTATTACTACTACCTGACCGACATCGGGTGGTAGGGACTGCGCTGCATGACCGAACCGCCTAGGGCGGCTCGGTCAAGGCAAGTCCTCCCGGTCTCCCTGGCACCGTCCAGCTACAGGAGACCCCATGGACAGCACCACCCAAGACCTGCTCGCCACCCTCGAAGCCCGCGGCTTCGTCCATCAGACCACCGACCGTGACGGTCTCGCGCGCGCCTTCGCCGCCGGGCCGGTGACCGGTTACCTCGGATTCGACGCCACGGCCGACAGCCTGCACGTCGGCCACCTGCAGGGCCTGATGCTGATGCGCTGGCTGCAGCGCGCCGGCCATCCCATCCTGCTGTTGATCGGCGGCGCCACCACCCGCATCGGCGACCCGAGCTTTCGCGACAGCAGCCGACCGGTGCTGACCCAGGGCCAGATCGCCCTGAACATGGCCGGCATCGCCAAGGCCTTCCACCGCTATCTCGAGGTCGGCGATGGTCACGGTCGCGCCCAGGTAGTGGATAACGCCGAATGGCTCGACGGCCTCGGCTACCTGGACTTCCTCGGCGCCGTGGGCCGGCACTTTTCCATCAATCGACTGCTGACCTTCGATGCGATCAGGAGTCGCCTCGACCGCGAGCATTCGCTGTCCTTCGAAGAATTCGGCTACACCCTCTTGCAGGCCTACGACTTCGTCGAGCTGTCGCGGCGCTATGGCTGCACCTTGCAGCTGGGTGGCGCCGACCAGTGGGCCAACATCATCAATGGGGTGGAGTTGTCGCGGCGCCAGGGCGGCCCTCAGCTGTATGGCCTGACCATACCGCTGCTGGCCACCCGCGACGGACGCAAGATGGGCAAGTCGGCCCAGGGGGCGGTCTGGCTGAACGCGGAGCGGTTGCCGGCCTTCGATTTCTGGCAGTTCTGGCGCAATTGCGACGATGGGGACGTCGAGCGGTTCCTGGCGCTGTTCACCGAGCTGCCACTGGACGAGGTGCGCCGGCTCGGCGCCCTGGGCGGCGCGGAAATCAATCTGGCCAAGACGGTGCTGGCCAACGAGGCGACCCGGCTCGCCCATGGCGAGGCTGCGCAGCGCGAAGCCGCAGCGGCAGCCGCCGCGGTGTTCGCCGAGCGGGACGGCACCGGCCAGCTGCCGGAGCTCATCCTGAGCCGCGCACGGCTGGCGGCGGGCGTCAGCCTGGTCGAGTTGCTGGTGGACGCTGGCTTGCAGCCCTCACGCGGTGCGGTGCGTCGCCTGGCGGAAGGTGGCGGCCTGCGGCTGGACGAACAGCCGGTGGACCCGGATGTTCGCTTGGCGGCGACGGACGCCGGGCGGCGGGTGAGCCTGGGCAAGAAAAGACATCTACGTATCGCGCTGGTGGATTGAAGAGGAGGTAACGGGTCGGGAGGCGTAGGTGACCACCTCCGAGTCCCGTGTGGCCAGGCGGGCGGTGCCTTTCTCGACCAACGGGGCAGGTCGTTGCCCTGGTGACAGTGGGCCGAATCGCTCAGCGCAGGTGAGCGATTCGGCCCTTGTCCGACCTCTGCTCGGGTCCGAAGATGCCGGCATCATCTCGGGGAGCTAGCCCATGCGCATCGACGATCGAATCTTCCTGGTCACCGGCGCCGGTTCCGGCCTCGGCGCCGCTACCGCACAGCTGTTGATCGAGTCAGGCGCCCGGGTGGCCCTGCTGGATCTGCAGGCCGAGGCGGTGCAGGCCCAGGCCGAATGCCTCGGCAGCCAGGCGCTGGCGCTCCCGGTGGACGTGACCGATGCCGAGGCCCTGACCGTTGCCGTCGACGCCCTCCTGGAGCGCTGGGGCGGCTTGCACGGCGCGATCAATTGCGCCGGTATCGTCGGCGGGGCGCGCATCCTCGGGCGTAACGGTCCCCATGACCTGGCCGCCTTCGCGCGCATCGTCACCGTCAATCTGGTGGGCAGTTTCAATGTGCTGCGGCTGGCGGCGGCGGCCATGGCGCGGGGTGCGGCCGACGCCGGCGGAGAGCGCGGCGTGATCGTCAACACCGCGTCCATCGCCGCCTTCGATGGCCAGATCGGCCAGGCTGCCTATGCCGCCTCCAAGGGCGGGGTCGCGGCCCTTACCCTGCCTGCCGCCCGTGAATTGGCGGGGCAGGGCATTCGCGTCATGACCATAGCACCGGGGGTGTTCGAGACGCCCATGATGGCCGGCATGACCCCCGAGGTGCGCGAGGCTCTGTCCGCCAACGTGCCCTTTCCGCCGCGCCTTGGCCGCGGCGAGGAATTCGCCGCCCTGGTCCGCCACATCATCGAGAATCCCATGCTCAATGGCGAGGTGATCCGTCTCGACGGCGCCCTGCGCATGGCCCCGCGCTAGGAGAGAAATCATGAACGATCCGGTCGTCATCGTCGCCGCCGCCCGCACGCCCATGGGTGCCCTGGGGGGCGAACTGGCCGCGCTCGCGGCGCCGCAACTGGGCAGCGCCGTGGTCCGCGCGGTGCTGGAGCGGGGTAGCTGGTCGCCGGAACGGGTCGACGAGGTGCTGCTCGGTTGCGTCCTGCCCGCTGGTCTCGGCCAGGCGCCAGCGCGCCAGGCCGCCTTGGGGGCTGGCCTGGCCCAGAGCACCCGTTGCACCACCCTGAACAAGATGTGCGGCTCGGGTATGCAGGCGGTCATCCTTGGCCATGACCTGTTGCGCGCCGACAGTGCCGAGGTGGTGCTGGCCGGGGGCATGGAGAGCATGAGCCGGGCACCCTATCTATTGGAGAAGGCGCGCAGTGGCTATCGCCTCGGCCATGGTGCCCTGATCGACAGTATGTTCCTCGACGGCCTGGAAGATGCCTACGAACCCGGCCGGCTGATGGGCACCTTCGCCGAGGATTGCGCGGCGCGGTTGGGGATAGGTCGCGAGCACCAGGATGCCTATGCGCTGAGTTCCCTGGAGCGGGCGCGCGAGGCTCAGGCCAGTGGTGCCTTCGCCGCCGAGATCGTCCCGGTCGAGGTGGTGGGGCGCAAGGACAGCCAGCGCATCGACAGCGACGAGCAACCCCGGCGCGCCGATCCCGCCCGTATTCCTACCCTCAGGCCGGCTTTTCGCGAAGGCGGCAGCGTGACGGCGGCCAACTCCAGCTCCATTTCCGACGGGGCCGCGGCATTGCTGCTGATGCGCGCCAGCACGGCGGCGCGCGAGGGCCTGACCCCGCTGGCGACCATCCGTGGCCACGCCGCCCATGCCGGCGCACCGGGCGACTTCCCTACCGCGCCCATAGGTGCCATCCGTACGCTGCTGGACCGCATCGACTGGCAATTGGCGGATGTCGACCTGTTCGAGATCAACGAGGCCTTCGCCGTGGTGGCCCTGGCCGCCCAGGATGCCCTGGGGCTGGACCCGCAGCGCCTGAACGTGCACGGTGGGGCCTGCGCCCTCGGCCATCCCATCGGCGCCTCCGGGGCGCGCATCCTGGTGACCCTGATCCATGCCCTGCGGCAGCGCCAGCTGCGTAGGGGCGTGGCAGCCATCTGCATCGGCGGCGGCGAAGCCACCGCCCTGGCGCTGGAACTCAACGATTAGAAGGACAAGACCATGAGCGAAGCCGCTGCCGAACCGACCCTGCTGCTGGACATCCAGGATCGCGTCGCCCTCATCACCCTCAATCGGCCCAAGGCGCTCAACGCCCTCAACGCCCAGTTGCTCGCTGATCTGGATGCACTGCTGGCGCGCCTGGACGCCGATCCCGCGGTGGGTTGCGTGGTGCTCACCGGGTCGGCCAAGGCCTTCGCCGCGGGCGCCGACATCAAGGAGATGGCCGGGCAGGGCTATCCGCAGATCTATCTGGACGACTACTTCCGCGTCGCCGACCGCCTCGCCGAACGACGCAAGCCGTTGATCGCCGCGGTGGCGGGCTACGCCCTGGGCGGCGGCTGCGAATTGGCGCTGCTGTGCGACTTCATCTACGCCGCGGACACGGCGCGCTTCGGCCTGCCGGAGATCACCCTCGGCGTCATCCCCGGCATCGGCGGTACCCAGCGCCTGACCCGCGCCCTGGGCAAGGCCAAGGCCATGGAGCTGTGCCTCACCGGTCGGCAGCTGGACGCCGCCGAGGCCGAGCGCGCCGGCCTGGTCGCCCAGGTCTTTCCCGCGGCCGAGCTGCTGGAGCGTACGCTGGACACCGCTCGCGGCATCGCCAGCCGTTCCCTGCCGGCGACCCTGCTGCTCAAGGAAAGCGTCAACCGCGCCTTCGAGACCAGCCTGGCCGAGGGCATTCGCTTCGAGCGCCGGGTCTTCCATTCGCTGTTCGCCGGCGCCGACCAGAAGGAAGGCATGGCCGCCTTCGTCGAGAAGCGTCCGGCGAAATTCGAGCATCGTTGAGAGCGCCTGGCACCTGCCAGAGGCGCTAGACTGGCCGTTCCAGCTAGCGCCCAGAGCCTTCGGATGCGTATCGATCCCTTACCGCCGCTGACCAACCTGATCGCCTTCGAGGCGACGGTGCGGCTCGGCAGCTTCACCCGTGCCGCGCTGGAGCTCAATCTCACGCAAAGCGCCATCAGCCGCCAGGTGGCGCAGTTGGAGGCCTTTCTCGGTCGCGCGCTGTTCCGCCGGGAACACAAGCGTCTGCACCTGACGGTGTCCGGGCAGCGCTACGCCGAGCGGGTCCAGCAGTTGCTGGCGGGGCTCGCGGAATCCACCGCCGAGGTCATGGACCACAGCGGCGAGCAGCAACTGGTGCTGGCTTGCTCGTCAGGGGTCGCGGCGCTCTGGCTGGGGCCGCTGATCGGCCAGTTCATCAAGGCCTTTCCCTCCATCGACGTACGCCTGCGGGTGCTCGATAACCTCGATACCCTGCTCAAGCCGGAATTCGATCTGGCGCTCTACTTCCTGCGTGAACTGCCGCCGCCGGGGCTGGCCGGACGCCAGCTGTTTCCCGAGTGGGTCGGTGCCTATTGTGCGCCCGACTATCTAGGTGGTCGTCAGCTGGCTCCTGCGGCATTGCTCGACCAGCGCCTGCTGATGATCGAGGACGGGCAGCGCCGCTGGCTGTCCTGGGAGGAATGGTTTTCCCGCCTGGGCCACCCCGCAACTCGGATCCGCCAGCGGTTGACGGTGAGCCAGTATCCCATCCTGGTCGACCTGGCCGTGGCCGGCCATGGCGTGGTGCTGGGCTGGCGACCCATGATCGACGGTCATCTGCGCGCGGGCACCCTGGTGCCGGCCTGCGCGGAATACGTGCAGGGGCAGGGCGGCTACTACCTGCTGTGGCCCGGCGATCGTCTGCCAGGCCTGGCGGCACGCCGCTTCGAAGCCTGGCTGAACGAAAACTTGGCGGCGCCGGGCTAGCGCCTTTTGCATGCGCCTGGCGCATGCAAACCCCTGCAATCAGCGTTTTCACCGCTCGTGATGGCCTCTTAAGCTCGGCAGCAGAGGGCAGAGATCCTCGTCCTGTTTCCCATTGAAACTGCCGTCGCCGTAGTAGGAGGCCTGGGCTTCCTGCGCCAGCAGCATTCAGGAGCCAACAATGCAGAGCAGCACGACTCTCCCGGGGCAACCGTCCCTCGTCCAGCGCCGCCAGGCCAACAAGGCGGTCATCGCCACCGTGATCGGCAACGGTCTGGAGTGGTTCGATTTCACCGTCTACAGCTTCTTTTCGGTCATCATCGCCAAGGTGTTCTTTCCGAGCGCCAGCGAACTCACCTCCTATCTCTTGGCGCTGGCTACCTTCGGCGTTGGTTTCTTCATGCGTCCGGTGGGGGGCATCCTGCTCGGTATCTATTCCGACCGCCGGGGTCGCAAGGCCGCGCTGTCGCTGACCATCCTGCTGATGGCCGTCGGCACCCTGCTCATCGCCGTGACCCCTGGCTACGCCCAGTGGGGCTTGTTCGCACCGGCGCTGATCGTCTTCGCCCGCTTGCTGCAGGGCTTTTCCGCCGGCGGTGAAATGGGCAGTGCCACCGCCTTTCTCACCGAGCACGCGCCCGCCGGGCAAAAGGCCTACTACTCGAGCTGGATCCAGGCCAGCATCGGGGTGGCGGTGGCCCTGGGCGCGGGTTTCGGCGCGCTGCTCTCGGCGCTGCTGACCCCGGAGCAACTGGAGAGCTGGGGCTGGCGCCTGCCGTTCCTGTTCGGCTCCCTGATCGGCCCCATCGGTTTCTACATCCGCAGCCGCATCGACGAGACCCCGGCCTATGCCACCGTCGAGCGCGCCCAGTCGCCGCTGCGCGAGGTGCTGCGTATCTATCCGCGCCAGACGACGATCAGCTTTTCCATGATCGTGCTCTGGACGGTGTGCACCTATGCCGTGCTGTTCTACCTGCCGTCCTATTCCACCCGGGTGCTGGGCCTGCCCAGTGGGATGGGTTTTAGCGCCGGCGTGCTCGGTGGCCTGGTGCTGCTGGTCGCGACGCCCCTGGTGGGACGCCTGGCGGATCGCTACGGCAAGCGCCGCTGGCTGCTGGGTTCAGCCCTCGCCATCTTCTGCGTCGCCTGGCCGCTGTTCTGGATGCTCAATCGCTGGCCGGGTCTGACGTCCCTGCTGGTATTCCAGCTGGTGCTGGGGCTGCTGATCTCCGGCTATCTCGGCGGGCTGCTGGCGGCCTTCGGCGAGTTGTTGCCGACGCGGGTGCTCTCCACCGGGCTATCGGTGGCCTACAACTTCGCGGTGACCCTGTTCGGCGGCTTCGCCACCTTCACCGTGACCTGGCTGATCGCCGCCACCGGCAGCCATCTGGCGCCGGCCTTCTACATCATGTTCGCCGCGGCCATCAGTGCCGGGGGCGCCGCGCTGTTCCGCGACGCATCCAGCGGCCATCAATCGGAAGCCTCCGCATGACTAACAGTACCCCCCTGCTGCTGCGCAACGGCAAGCTGCTCGACCTCGAAAACGGCACCCTGATCACCGGTAAGGAAGTCCTGGTGGAGGGTGAACGCATCAGCGCCGTGCGCGACCAGAGCGCCCTCTCGCCGGAAGGCGTCACCGTCATCGACCTGGGCGGTCGCACCCTGATGCCGGGGCTGATCGACTGCCATGTGCATGTGCTGGCCTCCAGCGCCAATCTGGGCTTCAACGCCCTGCAGCCCAATGCCATCATCATGTATCGCGCGCTGCCCATCCTCGAAGGCATGCTCGCCCGCGGCTTCACCACCGTACGGGATGCCGGCGGGGCGGATTGGGCCCTGGCGCGCTCCATCGCCCTCGGCCTGGTGCCGGGGCCGCGTATCTTCGCCTCCGGCAAGGCGCTGTCGCAGACCGGCGGCCATGGTGACATGCGCGCCCGCGGCGAATTGCTGCTGAACGAACCCTGCAGTTGCTGCTTCCGCGCCGGCGCCATCGCCCGGGTGGTGGACGGCGTGGACAACGTGCGCAAGGCAGTGCGCGAAGAGCTGCAGCAGGGTGCCACCCAGATAAAGATCATGGCGTCCGGCGGGGTGTCCTCGCCCACCGATCCCATCGCCAATACCCAGTACAGCGAGGCCGAGATCCGCGCCATCGTCGAGGAAGCGGAGGCGGCCAATACCTATGTGATGGCCCATGCCTATACCGCCCGGGCCATCCGCCGTGCGGTGGAGTGCGGGGTGCGCACCATCGAGCACGGCAACCTGGTGGACCGGGAAACGGCGCAACTGATGCACGAGCAGGGGGCCTTCGCGGTGCCGACCCAGGTGACCTACGAGATGCTCGCCGAACATGGCGCCCGCTATGGCCTGCCGGCGGACTCCGTGGCCAAGATCGAGGACGTGCGCCTGGCCGGTCGCCGCGCCCTCGAATACTTCGCCGAGGCGGGCGTCCCCATGGGCTACGGCTCCGATCTGTTGGGCGAGATGCACGAGTACCAGACCCAGGAATTGCGCATCCGCGCCGAGGTGCTGGGTAATCTGGAAGCCCTGCGCAGCGCCACCAGCGTGGCCGCGCGCATCCTGCAACGCGAGGGCGAGCTGGGTTGCATCGCGAGCGGCGCCCTGGCGGATCTGCTGGTGGTGGACGGCGATCCGCTGGCCGACATCGGCTGCCTGGTGGGGCAGGGCGAGCGACTGGACGTCATCCTCCAGGGCGGCCGCCTGGTGAAGAATCGCCTGGGTTGAGGGAGCCTTGGCGGCTGGACGAGGTCCCCTTAGCAGTCACTGCCAACGGAGACCTCGCCATGCCTCTCGCACCTGCCGCGCTCGCTACCCACTACCAGGCCTATCTCGACTGCCTCAACCGCCAAGCCTGGGCTGAACTAGGCCGCTATGTCGACGATGCGGTCGAGCATAACGGCCGTCCCCTCGGCCTGGCCGGCTACCGGGCCATGCTCGAAGGCGATCACGCCGCCATCCCGGATCTGCAGTTCGTCGCCCGGTTACTGGTGGTGGAGCCGCCTTGGCTGGCGGCGCAGCTGGATTTCGACTGCACCCCGCATGGGGAGTTGTTCTGTCTGCCGGTGAACGGCCGTCGGGTGCGCTTCAGTGAGCATGTGTTCTATCGCTTTGCCAAGGGGCGCATCTGCGAGGTGCGGTCGGTGATAGACAGGGCGGCGATAGCCGCGCAGTTGTAATGGGGCACGGCGATCGCTTGGCTAATAAGAGGCTAACGCCTGGCCGCGATGTCGTTGCGGCCAGGCTCACACGTTACAGATGCAACGCCCGACCCAGCGCCTTCAACGCCGCCTCCTGCACCGCCTCACCCAGGGTGGGGTGTGGATGCAGAGTGGCCGCCACGTCTTCCAGCTGCATGCCCATCTCCAGGCTATGGGCAAAGGCCGTGGCCAATTCCGCCACCTGTTGCCCGGTGGCCTGCCAGCCGAGGATGCGATGGTCGTCGACACGGGCCACTACCCGCACGAAGCCTTCCGGTGCTTCCAGGGTCAGGGCGCGGCCATTGGCGGCGAAGGGAAAACTGGCAACCTTGATCTCCAGCCCCTGGGCCTTGGCCTGCTCGGGGGTGAGGCCGACCACCACGATCTCCGGATCGGTGTAGCAGACCGCTGGGATGGCCACTGGGGCGAAGCGGCGCCGCTTGCCGGCGATCAGCTCGGCCACCACCTCGCCCTGGGCCATGGCGCGATGGGCCAGCAGCGGCTCGCCGGTGAGATCACCGATGGCCCAGACGTCGGTCATGCTGGTACGGCACCCGTCGTCGACGCGGATAAAGCGGCCGTCGTAGTCCAGCGGTAGGTGCTCCAGGCCTTCGGTGCGCGGGCGGCGCCCCGCAGCCACCAGGATGCGTTGGGCGGGCAGCACCTGCTCCTGGCCATCGCCAGTGGTAATTCGCAGTCCGGCGCCATCCTCCGTCAAGCCAGCGACCCGGCAATTCAGGTGCAATTCGATGCCCAGCCGCTCCAGGCGCTGGCGCAGCGGCGCGGTGAGTTCGGCGTCGTAGCCTGGCAGCAGCCGCGACTGGGCCTCGACCACGGCGACCTTGGCACCCAGCTTGCGATAGGCGATGCCCAATTCCAGGCCGATATAGCCGGCGCCCACCACCACCAGGTGCTGCGGGATTTCCGTGGGCGACAGTGCCTCGGTGGCCGAGATCACAGTGCCGCCAAAGGGCAGGTTGGGCAATTCCACCGAGGTGGAGCCCATGGCCAGCAGCAGGTGCTCGGTGCGGATACGCAGCCGTTCGCCTCCCGCGCGCTGCACCTCGACGGTCTTGCCGTCGAGGATCTCGGCCCAACCCTCGATCACCGTCACCCCCTGCTTCTTCAGCAGGCCGGCGACGCCGGTGGTGAGGCGATCGACGATGCCGTTCTTCCAGGCCATGGCCTGGCCGAGGTCCAGCTCCGGGCGGCCGTGGCGGATGCCCAGGCTGCCCTGGTCGGCGCGCCCGCAGGCGCGATGGTATTCCTCGGCGACATGGATCATGGCCTTGGAAGGAATGCAGCCGACGTTGAGGCAGGTTCCGCCCAGGGCGGCACCCTCCACTAGGGTGGTGGCGATGCCCAACTGGGCGGCACGCAGGGCGGCGACGTAACCGCCGGGGCCGCCGCCGATGATGAGGAGTCGGGTGTCCATGGCTACTCCAGGAAGAGGGTGGCGGGTTGTTCGAGCAGCTGGCGCATGGCCTGGATGAAACTGGCGGCGTCTTGGCCATCGATCAGCCGGTGGTCGAAGGAGGCGGAGAGATTCATCAGCTTGCGCGGCACCACCAGGCCATTACGGAAGGCCGGGCGCTCGACGATGCGGTTGACGCCGATAATGGCCACTTCCGGATGGTTGATGATCGGCGTGGAGGCGATACCGCCCAGCGGGCCGAGGCTGCTGATGGTCAGGGTGGAACCGCCCAGCTCGTCGCGACTGGCCTTGCCGGCGCGCACCGCGGTGGCCAGGCGCGCCACCTCCTGGGCGCAGCCCCAGAGATCCAGCGCCTCGGCGTGGCGGACCACCGGCACCGCCAGGCCCTGGTCGCCCTGGGTGGCGATGCCCAGGTGCACCGCGCCATAGCGCGTTACCGTGCTGCTTTCCTCGTCGAAGCGCGCGTTCATCTGCGGGAAGTCCCGCACCGCCACCACCAGAGCGCGGGCCAGGAAGGGCAGCAGGGTGAGGTGGGCACGACGCCCTTGCCAGCGCTGGTTGAGGCTGGCTCTCAAGGCTTCCAGCTCGGTGACATCCAGCTCTTCCACATAGGTGAAGTGGGGAATGTGGCGCTTGGCCGTCTGCATCTTCTCGGCGATCTTGCGCCTCAGGCCGATCAGCGGAATGCGTTCCTCGCCACTGCGCTTGGCCAGCCCATTACCGCCGGTAGCCGGCGGCAATCCGGCGTCACGCTGCTGCACATAGGCGTCCAGATCGCCATGCAGGATACGGCCGCCCTGGCCGCTGCCGGTGACGAATCGCAACTCAATGCCCAGGTCCCAGGCGTGCTGGCGTACCGCCGGGGAGGCCAGCGGTGGGCTACCGGGGGCCGGGCGCGGTGTGGGTCGGTCGTCGTCGCGCTGGGCTGCGGGCGCAGGGTGCGACGGGACGGCGGACGGTATCGGCTCAGGCTTGGGGGCTTCCGCATTGGGTGCCGGAGCGGATTCCACCGGTGCGGGGCGACTGGCCTCACGCTGGTTGCCGTCGCCGGCCACTTCCAGGCGGATCAACTCGGCGCCGACCGCCAGCACCTGGCCGGGCTCGCCGCCGAGGGCCAGCACCCGGCCCACCACCGGCGAGGGAATCTCCACCATGGCCTTGTCGGTCATGACGTCGGCGAGGGTCTGGTCTTCGCTGACCTCGTCGCCCACCGCCACGTACCACTTGACCAGTTCCACCTCGGCGATGCCTTCACCGATGTCGGGCATCTTGATGACATGGGTACCCATCTCAGACCTCCATCACGCGCTTGAGCGCGGCGCCGACCCGCGCCGGACCAGGGAAGTAGTCCCACTCCTGGGCGTGGGGATAGGGCGTATCCCAGCCGGTGACCCGCTCGATGGGCGCCTCCAGGCGATGGAAGCAGTGCTCCTGCATCAGGGACACCAGCTCGGCGCCATAGCCGCAGGTGCGGGTGGCCTCGTGGACCACCACGCAGCGGCCGGTCTTGTTCACCGAATCGGTGAGAGTCTGCAGGTCCAGCGGCCAGAGACTGCGGATGTCGATCACCTCGGCGTCGATGCCGGTCTCGGCGGCCGCTGCCAGAGCCACCCAGACGGTGGTGCCATAGGTCAGCACCGTGACCTGCTTGCCGGGGCGCACCACCGCTGCACGCTCCAGCTCGACCCGGTAGTAGCCGTCCGGCACGGCGCTGGCGGGGTGACCCGACCAGGGCGTTACCGGGCGGTCGTGGTGGCCGTCGAAGGGGCCGTTATAGAGGCGCTTGGGTTCGAGAAAGATCACCGGATCGTCGCTCTCGATGGAGGCGATCAGCAGGCCCTTGGCGTCATAGGGGTTGGAGGGCATCACGGTGCGCAGGCCGCAGACCTGGGTGAACATGGCCTCGGGACTCTGGCTGTGGGTCTGGCCGCCGTAGATGCCGCCGCCGCAGGGCATGCGGAACACCAGCGGCGCGGTGAACTGGCCTACCGAGCGATAGCGCAGGCGTGCCGCCTCGGAGACGATCTGGTCGATGGCCGGATAGACGTAGTCGGCGAACTGGATCTCCGCCACCGGCCGCAATCCATAGGCGCCCATGCCCACCGCGGCACCGGCGATGCCGTTTTCCGAGATGGGCGCATCGAACACCCGCGAGGCGCCGTACTTGGCCTGCAGGCCCTCGGTGCAACGGAAGACGCCGCCGAAGTAACCCACGTCCTCGCCGAATACCACCACGTTGCTGTCGCGTTCGAGCATCACGTCCAGCCCTGAGCGAATGGCCTGGATCATGGTCAGGGTGCTGCGGCTGCCGGCCTGGGTCGGCAGGTCGGTTTCCTGTTGTATGGTCATGGCATCACTTCCCGAGCTGTTGGCGTTGGCGACGCAGGTGCGGCGGCAGGTCCCGGTAGACCTCCTCGAACATGTCGGCGGCGCTGGGGGCGAGATCGCTGGCGAAGGTGCCATGGGCCTCGGCAGCCTTCTGGGCAGCAGCCACCTCGGCTTCCAGCTCGGCGGTCAGCGCCTGGTGCTGCTCGTCCGACCAAAGACCCCGGCCGACCAGATGCGCCTTGAGGCGGTCGATGGGGTCGCCCAGGGGGAAGTGCATCCAGTCGTCGGCAGGCCGGTACTTGGACGGATCGTCCGAGGTGGAGTGGGGGCCGGCGCGATAGGTGACCCACTCGATCAGGGTCGGGCCCAGGTTGCGCCGGGCGCGTTCGGCGGCCCAGCGCGAAGCGGCCAGTACGGCGAGGAAGTCATTGCCATCCACCCGCAGCGCGGCGATGCCATAGCCGAGGCCACGGGTGGCCAGGGTGATGCCTTCACCCCCGGCGATGGCCTGGAAGGTGGAGATGGCCCACTGGTTGTTGACGATATTGAGGATCACCGGCGCCCGGTAGACGTAGGCGAAGGTGAGGGCGGCGTGGAAGTCGCCTTCGGCGGTGGCGCCGTCACCAATCCAGCCGGCGGCGATGCGCGTATCGCCCTTGATTGCCGACGCCATGGCCCAGCCCACCGCCTGGATGTACTGGGTGCCCAGGTTGCCGGAGATGGAGAAGAAGCCGAGGTCGCGGTAGGAATACATCACCGGCAACTGGCGACCCTTGAGGGGATCGCGGGCGTTGGACAGCAACTGGCAGATCATCTCCTCCAGCGGCGCCTCGCGGGCGATGAGGATGCCCTGCTGGCGGTAGGTTGGGAAATGCATGTCGTCCGGGCGCAGGGCCAGGGTCTGGCCCACGGCGATGGCTTCCTCGCCCAGGCATTGCATATAGAAGGAGAGCTTCTTCTGCCGCTGCGCCTTGAGCATCCGCGCATCGAACAGCCGCGTCTTGAGCATGGCGCGCAGTCCACGCAGCAGCAACTCGGGCGCTTCTTCCGTGGCCCAGGGGCCGACCGCCTTGCCGTCGTCGTCGAGGATACGGATCAACTGGGTAGCCAGCTCGCGGGTATCTACTGGCGCTACGTCCACCGGCGGTTTCTCGGCGCGGCCGGCCGGGCAGAGTTGCAGGTAGCTGAAGTCGGTGGCGCGTCCCGGTCGGCCGCTGGGTTCGGGGACGTGCAACTGCAGGGGAGGGTAGTCGCTCATGACCGTGCCTCCGGAAGGTAGGGGGTACGGACGGGTCGCGGGACGGGTTGGCCGTCCGGGTGCGATGCAGGGTGCCACATGGTGGAGGCCTCGGCATTCTTGTTATGGGTGACTTGAGTATAGGCCGGCATCGCTAGCCGTTTTGCCGCAATTTCGGGGTGGGCAAGGCCAGCCTTTGGTGCTATTGAACCTCTCACAAGAACAACAGTGGAGGTTTTGCACCATGGCTGGTCTGGACCGTATCGACCTACGTATCCTCAATGCCCTGTCCGCCGACGGCCGTCTGAGCTGGCGCGATCTGGCCCAGAAGATCGGGCTGTCGCTGACCCCCACGCTACGGCGGGTCAAGCGGCTGGAAGACGAGAAATACATCCAGGGCTATCACGCCCAACTCGACGAAACGCGCCTGGCCGGCAGCGTCAGTGTCTTCGTCTCGGTGCGGTTGGAGAAGCAGTCCACCGACTACCTGCAGGCCTTCGAGCGTGAGATCGTCAAGGCGCCCCAGGTGATGAGCTGTTTCCAGATGACCGGGGACGCGGACTACGTATTGCGGGTGGTGGTGCAGGATCTGACGGCTTATCAGCATTTCCTGGCGGAAACCCTGACCTGTATTCCGGGGGTGGCCAGCGTGACCTCGGCATTTTCACTCAAGGCCGTGTTGCTCAGGCCGGCACCGCCGCTGTAGCAAAGTAAGCTGCTAGCGCTTGAGTAACCGGCGGATCTGGGCCACCTGGCTCTCGCAATAGCTGGGATCGCGCAGTTGGCCGCTGTCCAGCATGAGGGTCAAGCGCGGTCCGCCAGAGTAGTCGCCGAATTGAATGGGCAAGGCGCCATCAGGCGCCAGGGGACCGAATAGATAGCTGATGTTCTGTAGGCGGGATTCGAGTTGATGGGTAAGCGCGAGCATGACGGTAAACGCAGCGGCCGAGGTGGCAATGTGACATCAGTCACATTGCCCGAGTTCCTCGTCCGTCAGGCGCTTGGCGTCACCGAATAGGCCACGCCGTTGACGGTATCGATCAGCTGACCAATCGACCAGGGCTTGGGCAGGAAGCGCACCTTGCACTTGATGCTCGCCGTCGAAGGCGTTTCATAGCCGGACATGACGATAATGGGCATATCCGGCCAGCGTTGACACACCGTATTCGCCAGTTGAGCGCCATCCATGGACCCCGGCATACGGATGTCCGTCAGCAGGATGTCGATATTGGCCTCTTCCTTTTCCAACAGCGGCAAGGCGGTGTCGGCGGAGTCAGCGGCGATGATGTTGAAGCCTTCCGGTTCGAGGATCTCGCGGACGAAATCCGCGACCAGTGGCTCGTCGTCCACCACCAGGAGAGTGGGTCGGAAGACAGGGGTTTCCGGCTGTTCTGCGCGCATGACTGGACCTTATATACAAGACGTTGCTGTGCCTTGGAAAACGGTGGCAACAGAAAATTCCCCGTGCCAGACAATGCCAATCACTGGCGTCAGATTTCCGTCTTCAGGCATTAATCCTTTGGTCAGAGCTAGCTTTCCACCCCTGCGACTTCATGTCACGCACATTTGGTTACGTTTCCTGCAACACCTCTAGCCTGGTGGTTTGGGAGCCGCCTGCGCGCGAGGGGTAGGGAATTAAGCCTGACTAATAATTTGGCTGGCATATGACTTGTATTGCAAAGGTCACTGCAGGACGCAGCGCGTTTTTTGTCACGTCCTCGTGGCCTTACCTAAACCCAGGCTTTGCTCGTACACAAAGGATATCGACGCCACGCCTCCCAAAGCAGTACCTGTCCATGACTCCGATCCGTCTCTCCCTCGCCGCCCTCCGTCGTCCGCTCGCTGCAGCCGCCGCCGTTCTCGCCCTGTCCGCAGGGGCCGCCCAGGCCGAACCCGTCAGTCTGGTGGGTCTGAACCTTTCCGGCGCGGGCTTCGCACCCCAGGTGCTGCCCGGCATCAACGGCACCAACTACATCTTCCCGGTGGAAGCCTACTTCCAGCAGTGGAGCGCCCGGGGCGTCAAGCTGATCCGTTTCCCCATCATCTGGGAGCGCCTGCAACCCAAGCTCGGCGGCCCGCTGGACAGCGCCTACGTGGCCTTGGTGAACCAGACCTTCGGCTACGCGCAGAAGCATGGCATCAAGATCATCCTCGATCTGCACAACTATGCGCGCTATCGCGGCCAGGTGATCGGTACCAGCGGCGTCTCCTATGCCCGCTATCAGGAGATCATGACCCACATCGCGCGGCAGTGGAGCGGTCAGTCATCGCTGTACGCCTACGACATCATGAACGAGCCCCATGACGCCATGGCCTACTGGCCCACCGCGGCCCAGTACGGCATCAATGGCGTCCGCGCGGTGGACAGCACCCGCCCGGTCATCGTCGAGGGCAACGGCTGGTCGAGCGCGACCCGCTGGGCCGAATTCAACGACGCCCTGCTGGGCCTGAAGGACCCGGCGAACAACATCATCTTCTCGGCGCATTCCTACTTCGACGAGAACGCCGGCGGCAGCTACGACAAGACCGACGTCAACAAGCTCGACGCCAATTACGGCGTGACCCGCGTCAAGCCCTTCGTCGACTGGCTGAAGAAGAACGGCAAGCGCGGCTACATCGGCGAATTCGGCGTACCGGACAACAATCCGCGCTGGAACCTGCTGATGGACAACATGCTGGCCTATCTCAAGCAGAACTGCATTCCGGCGTCCTACTGGGCGGCGGGGCCGGGCTGGGGCAGCTACTTCATGTCGGTGGAGCCGATCAATGGCCAGGAGCGTCCGCAGTGGCCGACCCTGCGCAAGTACCTGGATGACAGCAGCTGCACCGCCATCGGCCCGATCGCCAGTGGCAGCACCACGCCGTCGACCGGTAACAGTGGTACCGGCAGCAGTGGCTCCACCGGTGGCAATGCCGGGGCCGTGGGCAACACCGGCAGCAGCAACGGTGGCAGCTCCAGCAATACCGGCAGCAGCGGCAGCAACGCCGGGGTAGAGGTACCGGCCACCGGTGGCGCGACTGCCGGGACCGTGACCTCGGTGCTCAACGACTTCACCAATGCGGACTGGCTCAAGGGCGTCTACCGTAACAAGGCCGCCGTGTCGGTACCCGGAACCGCCGTTAACCGAGCGGCTTTCAAGGCTGGTGCCTACCTGACTACCGCGGACGGCCAGGTACGGCGGATTTCCTTCGTACAGGCGGGCAACAATCTCGGCGTCTTCACCGAGGGTGCCGCCCTGAACGGCAACGCCATGGGCTATCCGAAGACCGTCACCGTATCGCCCACCGGCGTGAGCAGCGCCGCCAGCGTGAGCAGTGCCATCAACGACTTCACCAACGCCGATTGGAATCGAGGCGTCTACCGCCGCGCGGCGGCCATCTCGATCCCGGCCACCGATGCCAATCGTTCGGCCTTCAAGCTGGGCGGCTCGGTTCGCCTCGCCAACGGCCAGGTCGCCAAGATCAGCTACGTGCAGGACGGTGCGAAAAACCTGGGCGTGTTCCTCGACGCCAGCCGCCTGGATGCCAGTGTCGGCTATCCCAACACCCTGGTGTCCTTCAGCCGCTGATCGCGGCTGGTGCTGGAACGGGACGACCCGGTGGCTCATGGCCACCGGGTTTTTTCGTTTAGAGGTGGATGAAGCTGACGGTCTCGCCCGGTTGCACCAGGCACTCGTCCACGGCGTGGATCACCCCGGTGGTCAGGGCCGCTTCCGGGCTCAGCAGGCGGGCGTTGGCCTTCAGGCAGCTATGGATGTCCAGCGCCTCGGCGGCGCCAGCGGTGCGCTCGGCGACGATGCGGGCATAGAGATCCAGGTCGTAGTCCAGGCACATGGCGTATTCCGCCATCCGGGCATGGTCGACCGAGTTGTTCAGGTTCCAGTAGAAGGAATGATAAAGGAACTTGCTGTGCCGGCTGGCCGTGCGGTGCTGGCCGGCCAGGAAGAGGATGTTGCCCATGGATTCGACGGTGCCCAGGTTGTGGGTGTGCACCGGCAGCGGCAGGGACAGCAGGAAGTTGTACAGGGTGAAGCCATAGCTGCAATCGCCGCCCATGGTGGCGATCTTGAGCAGGATGCGCGAGGCGTCCTGCTGCACCGCCTGGGAACACTGGGCGATCAGCTGGCCGCAGCTGTTGGAGTTGATGGGACTGGTGAAATGGATGACATGGGTGCTCATGGGGCCTACCGACGCGCCGGGGAGCCCGGCGGATGACCAGGCTCTATGTATCTTGCTTCGGCGTCTTTTGGATCGGCTTGAGCCCCATCGACGAATCGCCGACGAAGCGTGCCTGGTAGGGATGGGCTGCGTGCTAGCGCAACAACAGCAGCGGCACCTCGGTCTTGTGCAGCAACTGGGTGGTCCGACTGCCGCGCAGGAAGCGCCAGACCGAGGAGTGGCTGTAGGCGCCCATGATCAGCAGGTCGGCGCGGCGTTCGTCGAGATGGCGGGGGACGATACGCTCCACGTCGCCATGGGCCACCGTGGTATCCACCCGGCAACCGGCGCTGCGCAGCAGCAGGGCCAGATCTTCCAGGCGTTTGCGCAGGGTGGGATCGTCTTCACCGACGCGCAGCAGCGTACCGCTCATGCCCGCCAGCAGCGGACTGCGGGCCAGCGCCAGCACGCCTTGGTGAGTGGCTTCCCGGCCGTCGTAGGCGATGGTGAATTGCCGCGGCTGCTTGAAGGGGCCGGAGCACACCAGGATCGGCCGATGCACGGCGCGCACCACGTCTTCCAGCTGGCTACCGATGCCGCTGTCGCCGGAGCGCTCACCGCGTTTGCCGATCACCAGCAGCCGGGTGTCCGCTTCCAGCGTCTTCAGGGTATCGACCAGGCCCTCCGGCCGCCGCAGGATCTGCGTGGGCAGGGTCAGGCCCTGTTGCAGCAATCGCTGGCGGGCGTTGAGCAGCAACGCCTTGGCCATCCCGGCGCCTTCGTCGTCCTCGACGAAGACCGGCGCGCCGTTGGCAACCTTTTTTCCGCTAGCTGCCGACTCCTGCACATGCAGCAAGGTGACCGGGGCGTCCAGCCGCCGGGATAGCCAGGCGGTGTGATCGCAGACGCTCTCGGCGTGGGGGGAACCATCGATGCAGGCGAGCAGGGAAGCCATAGCGGTAGTCCTTGGCGAGGCGGGGCTTCGGATGACCCCAGCCCTGAGCGTAGCACCCGTGTGGCGACGATCAGGTGACGTGGAGATGTCATCTTTGGCTTTTGCTGGGCAGGTCACGGCAAGCATCCCGGACGTCCTCACATTTCTCGGTGATCGAGTGTCCCGGTGACCAGCGGCAGCTGAATGTCAGGGGATTCTTCGTCGGTTCGAAGGACGCGTAGAGCGGTGGTAGCGTTCTACCGGAGGGTTCTGTGAATAGTCGCAACCACTAGGGATCTGCATAGATCGGGAGCCCAGTCGTTCGCCGATTTCGATAGCCGACGACTCGCCTGGGCGGCTTCGCTCAGGCATGGCGAAAATCGGTGAAAAAGGCCGCGACGCGACGCGGGTCCAGCTCCTGCCAGCGGGCTGGATTCCAGTGCGGCGTACGGTCCTTGTCCACCAGCATGGCGCGTACCCCTTCGACGATCTCGCCCTTCTCGAACCAGCGGCGATCCAGATGCAGCTCCAGGGCGAAGCACTGTTCCAGCGACAGGCCGCTGCCCTGGCGCAGCAGTTCCAGTGCCGTGGCCACGGCCAAGGGCGAGCGGGCATCCAGGGTGGCCAGGGTTGTCTGCGCCCAGTCGCGATAGGCGGGACGATCCTCCCGCTCGAGACCGGCCCGCAGCTCGGCTACCGTAGCGGCAGCGAAGTGCTGGTCGATGGCCGGGCGCAGCTCGGTCAGTTGGGCGGCATCGCCTGGTGCCGTGGCGAATTCCTGGAGCAGGGCGGCCAGGTCGGTCGGACCCTGGGCCGTGGTCTCTTCCAAGCGTCGTTCCAGCGCCTCGGTGACTGCTTCGGGAATGAAGGCATCGGCGAGGCCGGCAGCCAGGGCATCGGCCGGGCCGATCTGCACCCCGGTCAGCCCCAGGTAGAACCCCAGGTGATCGGGCAGGCGCGGCAGGAAGTGACTGGCGCCGACATCGGGAAAGTAGCCGATGGCGGTCTCCGGCATGGCCATGCGCGTACGCTCGCTGACGATCCGCAGCCGCGCCGCCTGCACCAGGCCCATGCCGCCGCCCAATACCAGGCCATGGGCCAGCGCCAGCACCGGCTTGGGATAGCGGTGCAAGGCGAGGTCCAGGGCGTATTCCTCGGCGAAGAAGGTCTGGTGCAGGTCGTCGCCGCGCTGGTAACTCTCGTACAGCGCGCGCACGTCACCGCCGGCGCAGAAGGCCTTGGGGCCGTTGCCGCGCAGCACCACCACCCGCACGCCGGGGTCTTGCTCCCAGTCGCGCAGGGCGCCGTGCAGGCTGCGCACCATCTCCAGGTCCAGGGCATTGAGCCCGGCCGGGCGATTGAGGGTCAGGTAGCCGACCCCGCCGCGTCTTTCCAACAGCACCTTGGCGTCGCTCATGCACCGTCCTCGTCCAGGTAGTCCTGGATGATGGCCGAGAAATCCAGTCCACCGCCACCGGTCTGGCTGAACCTCTGGTAGAGCTGCTGCGCCACGGCGCCGAGGATCACCGGCTGGCGCACGGCGCGGGCCGCCTCGGTGGCCAGGCCCAGGTCCTTGAGCATCAGGTCGGCGGCAAAACCGCCCTGATAGCCGCGCGAGGCGGGCGCCTGGGGCAGCACGTCCGGGTAGGGGTTGTTGACCTCCGAGCTCCAGCAACGGCCGCTGCTGGTATTGATCACCCCGGCCAGGGTCTTGGCATCCATGCCCAGCCTGGTGCCGAGGGCCATGGCCTCGGCCACCCCGATCATGGAGATGCCGAGCAGCAGGTTGTTGGCCACCTTGGCCACCTGGCCGTTGCCGCTGGCGCCACAGTGCACCAGGTTGCGACCCATGGCGGCCAGCAGTGGCTGGGCGCGCTGGAAACCCGCCGTGCTCCCCCCGACCATGAAGGTGAGGGTGCCGGCCGCGGCGCCGCCGGTGCCACCCGAAACCGGTGCGTCCAGCAATTCCAACCCGCGCTCGGCGGCAGCCGTGGCCACGGCGCGGGCGCTGAGCGGGTCTATGGTGGAGGAATCGATCAGCAGGGTACCCGGCCGGGCGTGGGCGATCAGACCGTCGTCGCCCAGATAGACCGTCTTCACATGAGCGGCCGCCGGCAGCATGGTGATGATCACCTCGGCACCCCCGTCCGCCACCGCGGCAGGGGAAGCGGCCACCTCGGCACCCTCGGCCTGCAGCGCCGCGAGGGCGGCGGCGGAGACGTCATAGACGGTCAGCCGATGGCCGGCCTTGAGCAGATTGCGGGCCATGGGCGCGCCCATGTTGCCCAGTCCCAGAAATCCCAGATGCATGCTGGCGTCCCCTTATTTGAGCGTAATGGTGGTGTTCACCGCGCCGCCGACATCCTGCTCGTCCGGCCAGCGCGTGGTGATGGTCTTGGTCTGGGTATAGAACAGCACCGCCTGCTTGCCGTAGGGGCCGAGGTCCCCGAGCTTGGAGGCGCGCGAGCCGCTGAAGGAGAACAGCGGCACTGGCACCGGGATGGGCACGTTGATGCCCACCTGGCCGACGTCGATGTCTTCCTGGAAACGCCGCGCCGCCGCGCCGGAACGGGTGAAGAGGGCGACGCCGTTGCCATTGGGATTGGCGTTGATCAGGGCGATGGCCTCGTCCAGGGTGGCCGCCTGCATCACGCAGAGCACCGGGCCGAACAGCTCTTCGCGATACAGCGTCATCTCTGGCGTCACCCCGGTGAACAGGGTGGGGCCGACGAAGTTGCCTTGCTCGTAGCGATCGACCTGGACGTTGCGCCCATCCAGTTCCAGCGTTGCGCCTTCGCTCACGCCGCGCTCGATCAGCCCACTGACCCGGTCCAGCGCCTGGCAGGAGATCAGCGGGCCGACATCGGTACCGGTTTCGTGGCCCGCGCCGACCTTGAGGCTGCGGGCCTTGGCCACCAGGTCCGGCACCCAGCTGTTGGCTTCACCCACCAGCACCACCACCGAGACCGCCATGCAGCGCTGGCCGGCCGCGCCGAAGGCGGCGCCCACCAGGTTCGCCAGGGTCTGTTCGCGCGGCGCATCGGGCATGACCACCGCATGGTTCTTGGCGCCCATCATGCACTGCACGCGCTTGCCGGCCTCGCTGGCGCGCCGATAGACGTGGGTGCCGACGCGGGTGGAACCGACGAAGGACAGCGCCTTGATGTCCGGGTGATCACAGAGGGCGTCCACCACCGCCGGTCCGCCATGGACCACGTTGAGCACCCCGGGCGGCACTCCGGCTTCCAGCGCCAGCTCGGCCAGACGCATGGTCACCAAGGGATCCTGCTCCGAGGGCTTGAGCACGAAGGTATTACCGCAGGCGATGGCCATGGGAAACATCCACAGCGGGATCATCGCCGGGAAGTTGAACGGGGTGATGCCCGCGCAGACGCCCAGGGGTTGCAGCAGGGTATAGGTGTCCACCCCGCTGGCGACATTGTTGGCCAGCTCGCCCAGTTGCAGATTGCCGATGCCCGCCGCGTGCTCCACCACCTCCAGGCCACGGAAGACATCGCCCTCGGCGTCCGCCAGGGTCTTGCCCTGCTCGGCCGTCAGCAGGGCGGCCAGCTCCGTCATATGCTCGCGAATCAGTTGCTGATAGCGCAGGAAGATCCGCGCCCTTGTGCCTATGGGCGTCTTGCGCCAGCTGGCGAAGGCCGTCTTGGCGCTGGCGACGGCGCGCTGCACTTCCTCGGCGGTGGCGAAGGGCACCCGCGCCAAGACTTCCTGGGTGGCCGGATTGATCACCTCGCGGCTCTCGCTGCTGGTGGAGGTGACGAACTGGCCGTCGATCAGCAGCGGTACGTTACGGATAGCGGTCTGGGTCATGACAGGGATTCCTGGGCAGTGGGAGCGGAAGCGGGATGGTCGGCGAAGTCTTCTTCGGCATAGTCGTGGACGTCGGGCGTCCCCTGGCCGCGGCGCTGCACCTCGCCCAGGCGCAACTCGATGCGGCGGATCTTGCCGGACAGCGTCTTGGGCAGTTCGCTGACGAACTGCAGGCGGCGTACCCGCTTGTAGGGCGACAGGCAGCCGCGGGCGAAGTCAAGCAACTCCTTGGCGAGGGGTGCCGAGGGCGGATGACCCGCGGCGAGGATGACGAAAGCCTTGGGTACATTGAGCCGCAAGGGATCGGGGCTGGGCACCACGGCCACTTCCATCACCGCGGGATGCTCGATCAGGGCGCTTTCCAGTTCGAAGGGGCTGATGCGGTAGTCCGATGACTTGAAGACGTCATCGGCGCGCCCGACGAAGGTGATGTAGCCGTCGGCGTCGCGTATCGCGGTATCACCGGTGCGGTAATGGCCGTCGCGCATCACTTCGGCGGTCTTTTCCGGGCTGTCTTCGTAGCCAAGCATCAGGCCAGCCGGTCTTGGCTGCAGCGCCAAGGCCACTTCGCCGTCATCGCCCGGCTGGCCATCGGCGTCCAGCAACTCGACGCGGCAGCCCGGTAGGGGCCGGCCCATGGAGCCCGGTTTGAGTGGCTGGCCCGGCGTATTGCCCACCAGCGCCGTGGTTTCCGACTGGCCGAAGCCATCGCGCAAGGCCAGGCCCCAGGCCGCCTGCAGGCTGTCGATGATTTCCGGATTGAGCGGCTCGCCGGCCCCGACCAGCTCGCGCAGGTGCAGCCGGTCGCGATAAGCCGCCAGATCCTCCTGGATCAGCATGCGCCACACCGTGGGCGGCGCGCAGAGGCTGGTCACCGGGTAGCGCGCCAGCACCTCCAGCAGTGCCTGGGCCTTGAAGCGCGGCACGTCATGGATGAACACGCAGGCCCCGGCGTTCCAGGGGGCGAAGACGCAACTCCAGGCGTGCTTGGCCCAGCCGGGAGAGGAAATGTTGAGGTGCACGTCGCCCGGTTGCAGACCGATCCAGTAAAGCGTGGAGAGGTGTCCGACCGGATAGCTGCTGTGGCTGTGCAGCACCAGCTTTGGCCGCGAGGTGGTCCCCGAGGTGAAATAGAGCAGCAGCGGATCCTCGGCCCGGGTCGGCCCATCGGGGAGGAAGTCGCTGGCGCAGTCGGCCGGTGCATAGGGCTGCCAGCCGGCCACCGGCGTGCCGACGCAGATACGGGTCAGACTTGGGGCCAGGCTGGCGCAGCGCTCCGTATGGGCGCTGCCCACTACCAGATGGGCAATGCGGCCACGCTGCACGCGATCCTGCAAATCGGCATCGCTCAGCAGGGTAGTGGCGGGCACTACCACGGCACCCAGCTTGAAGGCGCCCAGCAGCGTCTCCCAAAGCGCCACCTCGTTGCCCAGCATCACCAGGATGCGCTCGCCGCGGCGCACGCCCTGGGCGCGCAGGAAATTGGCGGTGCGATTGGACGCCAGGCTCAGCTCGGCGAAGCTGTAACGCTCCTCCCGGCCCTCGGCATCCAGCCGCCACAGTGCCGGGCCGGGCTGCTCCGCCGCCAGTCGATCGAAATGATCAAGCGCCCAGTTGAAGTACTCCAGCTGCGGCCAGCGAAAATCGCGGACGGCGGTGGCGTAGTCGGTGCGATGGCGCAGCAGGAAGTCGCGCGCTTCGCGAAAGGCTTCACCGGCCGTCATGGCGTCACCCCGGGACGGCACCGTACGGACAACGTGGGACGACAGCCGGCCTGGCAGCCGGGCAGGGCGTGATCGTGGGTCATGAGTGACTGCTCTCTTTATTGTTGTTGGCTAGCAGCTGGCCGCGCCGTCACCACTCGTGACGCGACCTGGTAAGCAGTATAGTTCTGGCAAAAGTCCCTTGGCTTCCGGCAAAAACGCCAGACCGATATGCAAAAATCCAATAACCCGGCCGCGCGTCTCGACTGGGACGATCTCAGGTTCTTCCTGGAGGTCGCCCGTACCCAGAAGGCCAGCAGCGCCGCGCGACGGCTGGGCGTCGACTACACCACCGTCTCCCGGCGGATCTCCTCCCTGGAAAAGGCCTTGGGGGCGCTGCTGTTCGAAAAGTCGCGCAGCACCGGCTTCAGCCTCACCATGGAAGGCCAACGACTGCTGGTGCATGCCGAAACCCTGGAAAGCACCCTGCAGACCGCCTGCGAGCAGATTTCGGATACCCGCCTGGCGCCTTCCGGTCAGGTACGTATCGGTGCCACCGAAGGCTTCGGCAGCTACTTCGTGGCGCCCCAGTTGAGCTTTTTCCAGGATCGCTATCCGGGTATCACCCTGGAAGTGCTGCCGGTCCCGCACTTCGTCAACCTGTCGCGCCGCGAAGCCGACATCGCCATCACCCTGGAGCGCCCCGAGCGCGGGCCCTACGTCTGTTGCAAGCTGTGCGACTACCGGCTGCGCCTGTACGCCACCCCCGAGTACCTGGCGACCCATCCGGCCATCGCCGAGCCGGCGGACCTGCGCAGCCACAGCTTCATCACCTATGTCGACGACCTGGCCTTCAGCCCTGAACTGCTCTACCTCGAACGCATCCTGCCCGAGGCCAGCAGCGCCCTGCGCAGCACCAGCGTGATCGCCCAGTACCAGGCGGCGCTCTGCAGCCACGCCCTGGCCATTCTGCCGTGCTTCCTCGCCGAGCCCGATAGCCGGCTGGTGTCGCTCTTGCCGGAGCAGATCCAGATCACCCGCCAGTTCTGGCTCTATTACCGCGAAGACCTGCGCCGTCTGAGACGCATCACCCTGGTCTCCGACTACCTGCGTGCCTGCGCCGATGCCAATCGCGACTTCCTCCTCGGCGAAACCCGAGTGCCGCGGCTGGGCTGGCTGGAGAGTTGAAGTCCGTCACCGACCGCTGTGGCACCCCCGGACAACGTCGGGGTCTCAGACCTGTCGGTCGTCCGTCGACGGCCTCCAGTGAACAGATGGGAACGGCAATGGAACGATATCAGGCATTGAGTCAGGCGCTGAGCAAGGCGGCCGAGCGGGAAGAAGCCTATTGGCAAGGACTGGAGCGTCGCCTGCATGAATTGCCGGATTGCTTCACCCGCTATCTGGGGTTGACCCCCACGGATCAGGTGGATGCCGGGCTGGGCCTGGAAAGGCGCGTCGATGGCAACATCGTGCGCGAGCTGGAAGTCTATGCCCGCTACGACCTCACGGTGATCGTCGATGACCTGGCGGGCACTCCCCAAACCTTCGCCGTGGGCCTGTCCTTCTTCTATACCAACGATCATTTCGTCCTGAAGGAGCGTGAGGGTGAATTCTCCGTCGCCCTCGAACCCCAGGACGATCCCGACCGCTTCTGGGCCGAGGGTTGCCGCGAGATCTACGACTCCCTCGCTCGGCGCATCCGCAGCAAGACGCTGCCCGCCATCGAATGAGGGAGGAGGGCGATCTGCCAGGGCGGCGGTCGCGACCTGGTTGCCGTTGCGATGAACAGCGTGCGCACCCTTGGATCATGCCAGGTGACTTCGCTTGAGACTCTCTCTAGAATGGTTGCCCTTGATTCTGGGGGGTCGGGTTGCCGGCCCGTTCTTGTGCCACGAGGAATATCCATGCAAGTTTCCGTTGAAAACACCTCTGCTCTCGAGCGTCGCATGACCATTGGCGTGCCGGCCGAGCGTATCGAAACCGAAGTGAACAAGCGTCTGCAGCAGACCGCGCAGCGTGCCAAGGTTCCCGGTTTCCGCCCGGGCAAGGTCCCCATGAGCGTCATCCGTCAGCGCTACGAAGCCTCGGCTCGTCAGGAAGCCTTGGGTGATCTCATTCAGGAAACCTTCTACGAAGCCGTCGTCGAGCAGAAGCTCAACCCGGCCGGCGCACCCGCCGTCGAACCCAAGGTGTTCGAGAAGGGCAAGGATCTGGAATACGTCGCCACCTTTGAAGTCTTCCCCGAGTTCGAAGTCAAGGGCCTGGACGGCATCGAGATCGAGCGCCAGGAGTCCAGCGTCCAGGACGCCGACATCGACAAGATGCTCGACGTACTGCGCAAGCAGGGCACCCGTTACGAAGCCGTCGACCGCGCTGCCGCCAATGACGACCAGGTCACCATCGACTTCGTCGGCACCCGTGATGGCGAGCCCTTCGCTGGCGGTTCCGCCGAAGGCACCAAGCTGGTCCTGGGCTCCGGCCGCATGATCCCCGGTTTCGAAGACGGCCTGGTTGGCGCCAAGGCCGGTGAAGAGCGCGTGCTCGACCTGACCTTCCCCGAGGACTATCAGAATCTGGACCTGGCCGGCAAAGCCGTGCAGTTCAAGGTCACCGTCAAGGAAGTGGCCGCTCCCGAGCTGCCCGAACTGAACGAAGCCTTCTTCAAGCAGTTCGGCGTGGAAGAGACCACCGTCGAAGGTTTCCGCACCGAAGTGCGCAAGAACATGGAGCGCGAACTGCGCCAGGCGCTCAAGACCAAGGTTAAGAACCAGGTCATGGACGGTCTGCTGGCAGCCAACCAGATCGACGTTCCGGCTGCCCTGATCAGCAACGAAGTGGACCGTCTGCGTGTCCAGGCCGTCCAGCAATTCGGTGGCAACATCAACCCCGAGCAACTGCCGGCCGAACTGTTCAGCGAGCAGGCCAAGCGCCGCGTACTGCTGGGTCTGATCATCGCCGAGATGGTCAAGCAGTTCGAGCTCAAGCCCGATGATGCCCGCGTTCGCGAGCTGATCGAGGAAATGGCTGCTGCCTACCAGGAGCCCGAGCAGGTCGTGAAGTGGTACTACCAGAACGAGCAGCAACTCAACGAAGTGCGTTCGGTTGTACTGGAAGAACAAGTGGTGGATACTGTCCTCAAGCAGGCAAAAGTCACCGACAAGCAGGTCTCCTACGAGGACGCGGTCAAACCGGCCGAGGCTCCGCAAGCAGCCTGATCTGCCTGAAATCGCTAGTCCATATAAGCCAGCCTCGTGCTGGCTTATGTGTTTTTGACAGGTCATCCAGAAGGGAGCTAGTGCAGGACATGTCCCGCAATTCTTACATGCAATCCATGCCCGATATTCAAGCCGCTGGCGGTCTGGTTCCCATGGTGGTGGAGCAATCCGCCCGGGGCGAGCGCGCCTATGACATCTACTCCCGGCTGCTCAAGGAGCGCGTCATCTTCCTGGTAGGCCAGGTCGAGGACTACATGGCCAACCTGGTCGTCGCCCAGTTGCTGTTCCTGGAAGCCGAGAATCCTGACAAGGACATCCACCTCTATATCAACAGCCCGGGTGGCTCCGTGACTGCTGGCATGTCGATCTACGACACCATGCAGTTCATCAAGCCCGACGTCTCCACCATCTGCATCGGCCAGGCCTGCAGCATGGGTGCGCTGCTGCTCGCCGGTGGCGCCGCCGAGAAGCGCTTCTGCCTGCCGCATTCGCGGATGATGATTCACCAGCCGCTGGGCGGCTTCCAGGGTCAGGCTTCGGACATCGAAATTCACGCCCGTGAAATTTTGACCATCCGCGAGCGTCTGAACAAAGTACTGGCGCACCACACCGGCCAGCCCATGGACGTGATCGCTCGCGATACCGACCGTGACAACTTCATGAGTGGCCCCGAAGCCGTTGCCTACGGCCTGATCGACAAGGTCCTCGAGAAGCGCAACATCCCCGCCTGACCCCGCCTTGACCACCTGCCCAGGCGCTGGCGTTTGGGCAGGTAGGCTTGAAAAACCGTGCAATTGGCTCCATCTTGTTGATGTAAGCACATTCCATTGGATCGATCGAATGACAGATACGCGCAATAGCGACGATAACGGCAAGCTGCTTTACTGCTCCTTCTGCGGCAAGAGTCAGCACGAAGTACGTAAATTGATCGCTGGACCCTCCGTCTTCATCTGCGACGAATGCGTCGACCTGTGCAATGACATCATCCGTGAGGAAGTTCAGGAAGCCCAGGCCGAAAGCAATGCGCACAAGCTGCCCGCGCCGAAGGAAATCAGCGCCATCCTCGACCAGTATGTCATTGGTCAGCAGCGTGCCAAGCGTGTCCTCGCGGTTGCCGTCTACAACCACTACAAGCGCTTGAACCAGCGCGAGAAGAAGGACGACGTCGAGCTGGGCAAGAGCAACATCCTGCTCATCGGCCCCACTGGCTCGGGCAAGACCCTGCTCGCGGAAACCTTGGCTCGTCTGCTCAACGTACCCTTCACCATCGCGGATGCCACCACCCTGACCGAAGCCGGTTACGTGGGTGAGGACGTCGAAAACATCATTCAGAAGCTGTTGCAGAAGTGCGACTACGATGTGGAAAAGGCCCAGATGGGCATCGTCTACATCGACGAGATCGACAAGATCTCGCGCAAGTCCGACAACCCCTCCATTACCCGTGACGTCTCGGGTGAGGGTGTGCAGCAGGCGTTGTTGAAACTGATCGAAGGCACCGTGGCTTCGGTACCGCCCCAGGGTGGTCGCAAGCATCCCCAGCAGGAATTCCTGCAGGTTGATACGCGCAACATCCTGTTCATCTGCGGCGGCGCCTTCGCTGGCCTGGAGAAGGTCATCCAGAATCGCTCCACCAAGGGCGGCGGCATCGGCTTCAACGCCGAAGTACGCAGTCAGGAGCTGGGCAAGAAGATCGGTGAATCGCTGCGCGATGCCGAACCCGAAGACTTGGTGAAATTCGGCCTGATCCCCGAGTTCGTTGGCCGTCTGCCGGTCATCGCGACCCTGGACGAGCTGGACGAGCCAGCGCTCATGCAGATCCTCACCGAGCCGAAGAACGCCCTGACCAAGCAGTACGCCAAGCTGTTCGAGATGGAAGACGTCGACCTCGAATTCCGTCCCGATGCGCTCAAGGCCGTTGCTCGCAAGGCCTTGGAACGCAAGACCGGCGCTCGTGGCCTGAGATCCATCCTCGAAGGCATCCTGCTCGAGACGATGTACGAGATTCCTTCGCAGAAGGACGTGAGCAAGGTGGTCATCGACGAGAGCGTCATCGATGGCAGTTCCCAGCCGTTACTCATCTACGAGAACAGCGAGCCCGCCAAGGCGGCACCAGACGCATGACAAAAGGGGCTTCGGCCCCTTTTTCATTTCCGCAACGGTTGTATTTTGCGGCGGCCAACCTCATGTTAGAGAAAACCGAGGCCTTAACCGCATCTGCGGCCGATTATTTGCCGAGACCCGTACCCCATGACTACGACGATAGAACTTCCCCTGCTGCCCCTACGTGACGTAGTGGTCTATCCCCACATGGTCATCCCGCTGTTCGTCGGAAGGGAAAAGTCCGTCGAGGCTCTGGAAGCCGCCATGGCCGGCGACAAGCAGATCCTGCTGGTCGCCCAGAAGAATCCCGGCGATGACGATCCCGCTGCGGATGACATGTATCACATGGGTACGGTCGCTACCGTTCTCCAATTGCTGAAGCTGCCCGATGGCACCGTCAAGGTGCTGGTCGAGGGCGAGCAGCGCGGTCGCATCGACTCCTTCGTGGAGAACCAGGCCTACGCCCGTGCCCTGGTCACCCTGATCGACGACAGCGAGGCACCGGATCGTGAATCCGAAGTCTTCTCGCGTAGCCTGATGAGCCAGTTCGAACAGTACGTACAGCTGGGCAAGAAGGTGCCGGCCGAGGTCCTATCCTCGCTGAACAGCATCGAAGATCCCAGCCGCCTGGTCGATACCATGGCCGCCCACATGGCACTGAAGATCGAGCAAAAGCAGGAAATCCTCGAGATCACCGAGCTCGGCGCGCGTGTCGAGCACGTCCTGGCGCTGCTGGATGCGGAAATCGACCTGCTACAGGTGGAGAAGCGTATCCGTGGCCGCGTCAAGAAGCAGATGGAGCGCAGCCAGCGCGAGTACTACCTCAACGAGCAGATGAAGGCCATCCAGAAAGAACTGGGTGACATCGACGAAGGGCACAACGAGGTCGACGACCTCAAGCGTCGCATCGAGGCCGCTGGGCTACCCAAGGATGCCCTGACCAAGGCCAATGCCGAGCTGAACAAGCTCAAGCAGATGTCGCCGATGTCGGCCGAGGCCACCGTGGTGCGCTCCTATATCGACTGGCTGGTGAATGTGCCGTGGCAAGCCGAGAGCAAGGTGCGTTTGGATCTGGGCCGTGCCGAGGAGGTCCTGGACAAGGACCACTACGGTCTCGAAGAGGTGAAAGAACGCATCCTCGAATACCTCGCCGTACAGAAGCGCGTGAAGAAGGTTCGCGGGCCCGTGCTGTGCCTGGTCGGCCCGCCCGGGGTGGGCAAGACCTCCCTGGCCGAGTCCATCGCTCGCTCCACCGGCCGCAAGTTCGTGCGCATGGCCCTGGGTGGCGTGCGTGACGAAGCCGAGATCCGCGGTCACCGGCGGACCTACATCGGCTCCATGCCGGGCCGGCTGATCCAGAAGATGACCAAGGTCGGGGTGCGCAATCCGCTGTTCCTGCTCGATGAAATCGACAAGATGGGCAACGACATGCGCGGCGATCCTGCTTCCGCGCTGCTTGAGGTGCTCGATCCGGAGCAGAACCATACCTTCAACGATCATTACCTCGAGGTGGATTACGACCTCTCCGATGTGATGTTCGTCTGCACCGCCAACTCCATGAACATTCCGGCGCCGCTGCTGGATCGTATGGAAGTCATCCGCCTGCCTGGCTATACGGAAGACGAGAAGGTCAACATCGCCACGCGTTACCTGATTCCCAAGCAGGTCAAGGCCAATGGTCTGAAGAAGGGCGAGGTCGAATTCGACGAAGCCGCGCTACGCGACGTCATCCGTTATTACACCCGGGAAGCGGGTGTCCGGAGCCTTGAGCGCCAGGTGGCCAAGGTCTGCCGCAAGGTTGTCAAGGAGCATGCGCTGAGCAAGGCGCGTACCGCCAGCGTCAGCGTGGACACCCTGGAGCACTGGCTGGGCGTACGTAAATTCCGCTACGGCCTGGCCGAGCAGCAAGACCAGATCGGTCAGGTCACCGGCCTGGCCTGGACCCAGGTGGGCGGCGAATTGCTGACCATCGAATCCGTGGTCGTGCCCGGCAAGGGCCAGATGATCAAGACCGGCTCCCTGGGCGATGTCATGGCCGAGTCCATCACCGCGGCCCTGACCGTGGTGCGTAGCCGCGGTCGCAGCCTGGGGATTCCGAAGGACTTCCACGAGAAGCACGACATCCACATCCACGTTCCCGAGGGCGCTACGCCCAAGGATGGCCCAAGTGCTGGTATCGGCATGTGTACGGCGCTGGTCTCCGCCGCCACGCGCATTCCGGTGCGTGCCGACGTGGCCATGACCGGTGAGATCACCCTGCGTGGTCAGGTGCTGGCCATTGGCGGCCTCAAGGAAAAACTGCTCGCGGCTCACCGGGGTGGCATCCGCACCGTGATCATCCCCGAGGAAAACGTCCGCGATCTGCGGGACATTCCGGACAACATCAAGGCCGACTTGCAGATCAAGCCGGTCAAATGGATTGACGAGGTCTTGGAGGTTGCGCTGCAATACACGCCGGAGCCGCTTCCGGACGATGGTCCGGAGCTCGTCAACAAGGACGAGAAGCGGGATCAGGAAGGCAAGGAGCGCATCAGTACCCACTGATGGCGTCCCTAGCCTGATGGGTGGGTCGCCAGGCAGGCATGCTGGCGCGCCACCTTCCTGCTGGATGCAAGGTCCTTGATCGACGAAAAGGCGCATCTCGAGATGCGCCTTTTCGCTATTTGGTATTCGACGATTTCGCCATGGCCGGTCTGGCCACAGCTCGTGGGGGGCACATGCTACAAAACATCAGGGACCGTTCTCAGGGATGGATTGCCAAGGTCATCATCGGATTCATCATCCTGCTGATGGCACTCACCGGTTTCGAGGCGATCATCCGCGCAACGGGCCACCAGGGCGCCGTGGCGCTGGTCAACGGGGACGAGATCAAGCAGACGGACCTCAACCAGGCGATGGAAATGCAGCGCCGCCAGCTGCAGCAACAGCTGGGACAGAATTTCGATCCGTCCACCCTGGATGACCGCCTGCTGCGCGAATCGGCGCTCAAGGCCCTCATCGACAAGCAGCTGCTCTTGCAAGCCGCCAAGGCCGATCATTTCGCCTTCTCCGATCAGGCGCTGGACCAGTTGATCCTCAACACGCCCGAATTCCAGACCGAAGGGCGGTTCGATCCGCAGCGCTTCGATCAGGCCGTTCGCCAGATGAACTATACCCGGCTGCAATTCCGTGACCTGCTGCGTGATGAGATGCTCATCGGCCAGCTGCGCGCCGGGATCGTCGGCAGCAACTTCGTCACCGACGCGGACATCGAGGCCTTCGCCAACCTGGAGCGTCAGACCCGTGACTTCGCCATGCGTACCGTCAAGGCCTCGCCCGCCGGTATCGTGCCGACCCAGGCAGAAATCCAGGCCTATTACGACAGCCACAAGAACGAGTTCATGACGCCTGAGCAGGTGGTCATCGAGTACGTCGAGCTGAAGAAGAGCGCCTTCCTGGCCAAGGCCAAGGTCGACGAGAGCCGCCTGCAGGCCGCCTACAAGTCCGAGATCGCCAATCTGTCGGAACAGCGCGACGCGGCGCATATCCTCATCGAGGTCAACGACAAGCAGACCGATGAGCAGGCCAAGGCCAAGATCCAACAGATCCAGGAGCGCCTGAACAAGGGCGAGGACTTCGCCAAGCTCGCCAAGGAGTTCTCCCAGGATCCGGGTTCCGCTGCCAACGGTGGTGACCTCGGCTATGCCGGTCGCGGTGTCTATGATCCCGCCTTCGAAGAGGCGCTGTACGCCTTGAAGCCGCAGCAGGTTTCGGCACCGGTGCGTACCAGCTTCGGCTGGCACCTGATCAAGCTGAAGGGCATCCAGGCGCCGGAAATACCCACCCTGGCCAGCGTGCGGCCGCGTCTGGAGCAACAACTCAAGGCCGAAGACGCCGATCGGTTGTTCGTCGAGGCAGGGCGCAAGCTGGAAAGCGATGCCTACGAGGCTTCCGACCTGGGTCAGCCGGCCCAGGAATTGGGGCTGCAGGTGCAGACCAGCAAGCCCTTCGGTCGCGAGGGCGGCGAAGGTATCACCGCCAACCGCCAGGTGATCGAGGCCGCTTTCAGTGAAGACGTCATGCAAAACGGTGCCAATAGCGCCGCGCTGCAACTCGATCCGGACACCATAGTGGTGCTACGTGACAAGGAGCACCGTGCGCCGCAGTTGCAGCCCCTGGATCAGGTCAAGGCCGAGATCGTGACCCGCCTGGCGCAGGAAAAGGCCGCGGCTCTGGCCAAGAGCACCGGTGAAGAGCAGCTCAAGGCACTGCGCGACGGCGGCAAGGTCACCGCTGGCGACTGGCGCACCGTCGAGGCCGCGACCCGCAATCAAGAGGGCGTCGATCCTCAGGTGCTGCAGGCCGTCTTCCGTATGGCCAAGCCGGAAAGCGACAAGCAACCGTCCTACGCTGGCGTTAGCCTGCAGAACGGCGATTTCGTCCTGCTGCGTCTGCAAGGCGTTGGGGTACCCAAGGAAGCCTTGAGCGCCGAGAACAAGGCGCTGTACCGCCGTTACCTGGCGTCGCGAGCCGGTCAGGTCGATTTCGCGGCCTATCGCCGGGCCCTGGAGGCCAAAGCCGAGATCAAGAATCTCTGATATGAAAAAAGCCCGGGAAACCGGGCTTTTTCTTGTGCTGAGTTTTAGGTTTTTGCCACGTCGTTGAGCTCAGGCCTGTTCGGGTAAAGCCTAGATCGCCAAACGATCCCTGAGACTGTAGTACCAGGCGCCCAGGGCGGAGAAGGGTACCCGCAACAGGTGCCCGCCGGGGAAGGGATAGTGCGGCAACTGAGCGAAGGCATCGAAGCGCTCGGCTTGGCCGGCGATGGCTTCGGCCAGGGCTTTGCCAGCTACATGGGTGAAGGTCACGCCGTGACCGCTGCAGCCTTGGGAGTAGTAGACGTTGTCGCCCAGGCGACCCATCTGCGGTAGGCGCGAGAGGGTGAGCAGGAAATTGCCCGTCCAGGCGTATTCGGCGCGGATACCCTTGAGCTGCGGGAAGGTCTTTTCCAGCTTGGGCATCACCAGCCGTTCGATGTTGGCTGGATCGCGCGCACCATAGACCACGCCGCCGCCATAGATGAGTCGACGGTCGGCGGAGAGGCGGAAGTAGTCGAGCAGGTAATTGCAGTCTTCGACGCAGTAATCCTGGGGCAGCAGGCTCTGCGCCTGCTCTTCGGTCAAGGGCTCGGTCGCCAGCACCTGGGTGCCGCAGGGCATGGACTTGGCCGCCAATTCGGGGATGAGATTACCCAGGTAGGCATTGCCCGCCACCACCACGAAACGCGCCGTGACGCGACCTTGGGGCGTGTGCACGATGGGTTGGGCGCCATGCTCGATGCGGATGGCGGGTGAGCGCTCATGGATGATGCCGCCCAGCGATTCGAAGGCCTTGGCTTCGCCGAGCGCCAGATTGAGCGGATGCAGATGACCGCCGCCCAGGTCCAGCATGCCGCCGACGTAGCGCTCCGACGCGACGCAATTCTGGATGGCGCTACGGTCCAGCAGTTGCAATCTATCGTAGCCATAGCGCTGCCAGAGTCGCTGCTGGGCTTCCAGATGCCCCATTTGTCGCTCGTTCAGGGCAGCGAAGATGCCGCCGTCCTTGAGGTCGCAGTCGATCCCGTAGCGTTGGACCCGCTCACGGATGATGGCGCCCCCTTCGAAGGCCATGCGGCCGAGCAATTGGGCGGCGGAGGCATCCACGCTCTTTTCCACGACATCCAGGTCGCGGCTGTAACTGTTGACGATCTGGCCGCCGTTACGACCCGAGGCGCCGAAGCCGATGCGCTGGGCTTCGAGCAGGATGACGTCATAGCCTTTTTCCCGCAGGTGCAGGGCGGTGGACAGGCCGGTGTAGCCACCGCCGATGACGCAGATGTCGGTACTGTGGCTGCCTTGGAGGGAAGGGCGCTCCGGCCCCAGATGGGCACTGGCAGCGTAGTAGGACGCCGGGTAGACGGTGTTCGACATCTTGTTCCCTCCGTTGAAAATTCTGGACAACCGAGGGTGATGGTAGCCGGTGCGCCGATTGGCGGCTATAGCCCCAACCGGCGCCTTGCACGCCCTATTGGACGAGTTCCTGCTCGTCGAAGAGGCCGTCGAACAGCATCGTCGACAGGTAACGCTCGCCGGAATCCGGCAGGATCACCACGATGGTCTTGCCCTGCATCTCCGGTGCCTCGGCCAGGCGTACCGCGGCGGCCATGGCGGCACCACAGGAAATACCGCAAAGGATGCCCTCTTCGCGCATCAGGCGCTGGGCCATCAGCTTGGCCTGGTCATCGCTGACCTGTTCCACGCGGTCGACCATGCCGAGGTCCAGGTTACCTGGGACGAAACCCGCGCCTATGCCCTGGATCTTGTGCGGACTGGGTTTCACCTCTTCGCCGGCGAGGGTCTGGGTGATCACCGGCGAGGTTTCCGGTTCGACCGCCACCGACAGGATAGGCTTGCCCTTGGTGTTCTTGATGAAGCGCGAGATGCCGGTAAGGGTGCCGCCGGTACCGACACCCGCCACCAAGACATCGATGGCGCCGTCGGTGTCGTTCCAGATTTCCGGGCCGGTGGTTTTCTCGTGGATGGCCGGGTTGGCCGGATTGTCGAACTGCTGCGGCATGAAATAGCGGCCCGGCTCGCTCTCGGCGATCTCGCGGGCCTTGTCGATGGCGCCCTTCATGCCCTTGGCTGGTTCGGTGAGGACCAGCTCGGCACCCAGCGCCTTCAACACCTTGCGGCGTTCCAGGCTCATGGAGGCGGGCATGGTCAGCACCAGGCGGTAGCCGCGGGCGGCGGCGACATAGGCCAGGCCGATACCGGTGTTGCCCGAGGTGGGCTCGACCAGGCTCATGCCGGGTTTGAGCAGGCCCTTGGCCTCCGCATCCCAGATCAGATTGGCACCGATGCGGCATTTGACCGAATAGCCCGGGTTACGCCCCTCGATCTTGGCGAGCAGGGTGACCCCCTTGGGGCCGAGGCGATTGATATAGACCAGCGGTGTATTGCCGATGGACTGGGCATTGTCAGCGAAGATGCGGCTCATGGCGGATCCTGTGCGGCGCGGAAAACTCGCAGCCTAGGCCTTGCGTCTGGTGGCGTCCAGCCCAGGCGTGGCGTGCTATCGTCAGGCGAAAGCGATGACGAGGATCGACGATGGCATTTCAGGGTACCGACCGTTACGTGGCTACCGCCGAGCTCAGTCTGGCAGTGAACGCCGCTATCCAGTTGGGGCGGCCGCTACTGGTGAAGGGAGAGCCGGGCACCGGTAAGACCCTCTTGGCCGAGCAGGTGGCCCAGAGCCTGGGGGCACGGCTCATCACCTGGCACGTCAAGTCCACCACCAAGGCCCAGCAGGGGCTCTACGAGTACGATGCGGTCAGCCGCCTGCGGGACTCCCAATTGGGCGATCCCCGGGTGCAGGAGGTGGCGCACTACATCAAGCCGGGCAAGCTATGGGATGCCTTCTCCGCCGAGGACCCGGTAGTTCTACTAATCGACGAGATCGACAAGGCCGACATCGAGTTTCCCAACGACCTGCTGCTCGAGCTGGATCGCATGGAATTCCATGTCTACGAGACGGGCGAGACCATTCGCGCCCAGCGGCGGCCGGTCATCATCATCACCTCGAACAACGAGAAGGAACTCCCGGATGCCTTCTTGCGCCGCTGCTTCTTCCACTTCATCCGCTTCCCGGAACGGGAGACGCTGGAGCGCATCGTGCAGGTGCATTACCCCGAACTTCAGGGGCGCCTGGTCAAGGAAGCGCTCGACCTCTTCTACGACCTGCGCAGTGTGCCGGGGCTGAAGAAGAAGCCCTCCACCTCGGAGCTGGTGGACTGGCTGGCCCTGCTGCTGGGTGACGAAGCCGCGCAGCGAGCGCTGCACGGGGAAGGCAGTCTCCCTCCGCTGGCCGGTGCCCTGCTGAAGAACGAGCAGGATCTGCAACTGCTCGAACGCCAGGCCTTCATGCGCCGCCGTCGGAGCTGAGGACGGGTATGTTCCTCGACTTCTTCACCCGCTTGAGGGGTGCCGGCATCCCGGTGTCCATCGGCGAGCTGCTGGATCTGCACGCCGCGCTGGATGCCGGTCTCGCCGTTGCCGAGCCCGAGTCCTTCTATCTGCTGGCCCGTGCCCTGTTGGTCAAGGACGAACGCTTCTTCGATCGCTTCGATCTGGTCTACGCCGGAGAGATGGCCAGGGTCGAGCGGCCGGCGGCGGCGACCGCGGTACCGGATGAGTGGCTCAGGCTGGAGCTGCAGCGGCTGCTGTCCGAGGAGGAGCGCCAGCGGCTGCAGGCCCTGGGCGGCCTGAATGAATTGCTCGACGCCCTCCAACAGCGACTCGCCGAGCAGCGCGAGCGGCATGCCGCGGGCAACAAGTGGGTCGGCACCGGTGGTACCAGCCCCTTCGGTAGCGGCGGCTACAATCCTTTCGGCGTCCGCATCGGCGAGGCGGGCACGCGGCAGGGGCGAGCGGCCAAGGTGTGGGAGCAGCGGGACTATCGCAACCTGGACGACCGCGCGCCCCTCGACCGGCGCAATCTGCAACTGGCTTTGCGCCGTTTGCGGCGCTTCGCCCGCCAGGGGGCGGCAGCGGAGTTCGATCTGGAGGGTACGGTGGGGGCCACGGCGCGCGAGGGCGGATTGCTGGACGTCCGCTATCGTCCGGAGCGGCACAACGCGACCAAGGTGCTGCTGCTGCTCGACATTGGCGGCTCCATGGATCTGCACGTACGGCTCTGCAGTGAGCTGTTCAGTGCCTGCCGGCTCGAGTTCCGGCATCTGGAGTACTACTACTTCCACAACTGCGTTTATGAGCGGGTATGGCGGGACAATGCCCGGCGCCATGACGACAGCCTGGCGACCGAGGAACTGCTGCGACGTTACAACGCCGACTATCGATTGGTGATCGTCGGCGATGCCAGCATGGGCCCCTATGAGATCACCCATCCGGGTGGCAGCGTCGAGCATTGGAACGAAGAGCCGGGCGCGGTCTGGATCCAGCGCCTGTGCCAGCATTTTCCACGAGCGGTCTGGCTCAATCCCTATCCGCAGGAAGGCTGGGCCAGCAGTACCTCGATCCAGCTGCTGCGTGAACTCATGGTGCAACGGATGTTTCCGCTGACTGGCGAGGGACTGGGAGAGGCCATACGGTCCTTGACGCGCTCATAAAAAACCCCGGCCGAAGCCGGGGTTGTTTTGCGCAGCTAGCGCTTAGCGCTGGCCGTAATGGCGCAAGGCCTCGATACGCTCTTCCAGCGGCGGGTGGCTCATCAGCAGGCCGGCCAGGCCGTTCTTCAGCGAGCCATTGATACCGAAGGCGTTCAGGGTATCGGGCATCTGCACCGGGATGCCTTGCTCGGCACGCAGGCGCTGCAGGGCGCCGATCATGGCGTTGGGCCCGGCCAGGCGCGCACCGGCTTCGTCGGCGCGGAATTCACGCTTCCGGGAGAACCACATGACGATGATGCTGGCCAGGATACCCAGCACCAGCTCGGCGACGATGGTGGTCACGAAGTAGGCGATGCCATGGCCTTCTTCGTTCTTGAAGATGGCCTTGTCGACGAAGTTGCCGAAGATCCGCGCGAAGAACATCACGAAGGTGTTCACCACGCCCTGGATCAGCGCCAGGGTCACCATGTCGCCGTTGGCGACGTGACCGATCTCGTGGGCCAGCACTGCCCGTACTTCGTCAGGCGAGAAGCGCTCCAGCAGACCCTGGCTCACCGCGACGAGGGCGTCGTTGCGATTCCAGCCGGTGGCGAAGGCGTTGGCCTCGTAGGCCGGGAAGATACCAACTTCCGGCGTCTTGATGCCGGCTTCGCGCGACAGCTCCTCGACGGTCTGCAGCAGCCACTGCTCATGGCGGGTGCGCGGCTGGCTGATGACTTCGGTCCGGGTGCTCATCTTCGCCATCCACTTGGAGATGAACAGCGAGACCAGCGAACCGGCGAAGCCGAACACGGCACAGAACACCAGCAGACTGCCATAGTTCTGACCGGTGTAGCGATCCACGCCGAGCACCTTCAAGGTGATGCTGGCAACGATCAGCACCGCCAGGTTGGTAGCCAGAAACAACAGAATGCGCATCATGGTGGGGTACAGCTCCTCACAGGTTTATCTGCCGGCTATATAAGGTTCGGCCCCGATCCATTCAACGTTTCCTCTATTGCAAACTGTGTCGTCTGCTGAGTAGGCGGCCGTTGTCTGGTCAAGGAGCGAGCGCCAGTGCCGATTGACGCCCTGGCGGGCGGCAATCGGTGAAAGACGCGGAAATGCTTTGCTTGCTACTGGGAATAGCCACCGAGGAAGTTGCCGATGCGACCGATGGCCTGTTCCAGGTCATCGACGCGGGGCAGGGTGACTACGCGGAAGTGGTCGGTCCAGGGCCAGTTGAAGGCGGTGCCCTGGACGATGAGTAGCTTTTCCGACAGTAGCAGGTCGAGGGCGAATTTCTCGTCGTTATGGATGGGGCAGACCTTGGGGTCGATCCGGGGGAAGGCATAGAGCGCGCCCATCGGCTTGACGCAGCTGACGCCCGGGATGTCGTTGAGCAGCTTCCAGGCGCGGTTGCGTTGTTCCAGCAGACGGCCATTGGGCAGGACCAGGTCGTTGATGCTCTGGTAGCCGCCCAGGGCGGTCTGGATCGCATGCTGGCTGGGCACGTTGGCGCACAGGCGCATGTTGGCGAGGATATCCAGGCCTTCGATGTAGCTATGCGCGCGGTGCTTGGGTCCCGAGACGATCAACCAGCCGGAGCGGAAGCCGGCGACGCGATAGGACTTGGACAGGCCGTTGAACGTCAGGCAGAGCACGTCCGGCGCCAGGGAGGCGGTGGAGATGTGCACGGCTTCATCGTAGAGGATCTTGTCGTAGATCTCGTCCGAGAACAGCACCAAGTTATGGCGCCGCGCCAGTTCGACGATCCCTTCCAGGACCTCCTTGGAATAGACCGCCCCGGTGGGGTTGTTGGGGTTGATCAGGACCAGCGCCTTGGTGTTGCTGGTGATCTTGGCTTCCATGTCGGCCAGGTCCGGGAACCAACCGGCCTGTTCGTCACACAGGTAGTGCACCGGCTTGCCGCCGGCCAGGCTGACCGCGGCGGTCCATAACGGATAGTCGGGCGCCGGGATCAGCACCTCGTCGTTGTTGTTGAGCAGTGCCTGCATCGCCATGACGATCAGCTCGGAAACCCCATTGCCGAGATAGATGTCTTCGATGCCGACACCTTCGATGCGCTTCTGCTGGCAGTACTGCATGACCGCCTTGCGCGCGCTGAACAGGCCTTTGGAGTCGCTGTAACCCTGTGCCGTCGGCAGGTTACGGATGACGTCCTGCAGGATCTCCTCGGGGGCTTCGAAGCCGAAAGGTGCCGGGTTGCCGATGTTGAGCTTCAGGATGCGGTGGCCTTCCTCTTCGAGGCGCTTGGCATGCTTGAGGACCGGGCCGCGAATGTCATAGCAGACATTGGCGAGCTTGTTCGACTTGGAGACCTGCATGGTGGACTGAATCCTGAAAGGGCGAGAAAGACTCGGTGATGACGGACGCCGACCGGCGCTTGGCAGCTTCTGGGGGTGGATGCCAGACTGAGCGGGAATCATACGGCTGCATCGGCTGTTACAAAAGATGCGCCGGCATCCAGAGAGGTCATCATGGAAAAAGTACAGCGTAGCCCGGACGATTGGCGCGAGCGCCTGACCGACGATCAGTTTCGCGTCTGTCGACTGGCCGCGACCGAAAGACCCTATACCGGTGCCTACTGCAACACCAAGACGCCCGGCGTCTACCACTGCGCCTGCTGCGAGCTGGCGTTGTTCGACTCCAGCACCAAGTTCGACTCCGGCTGTGGCTGGCCCAGCTATTACGCGCCCATCACTGCAGAGGCGGTGACCGAGAAGGAAGACTTCAGCCACGGCATGCACCGGATCGAGGTGTTGTGCGCGCGTTGCGATGCGCATCTGGGGCACGTCTTCCCCGATGGGCCACCGCCGACCGGACTGCGTTACTGCATCAATTCCGTAGCGCTCCACCTGCAGCCCAGGGAGTCGGCGTGACTTCAGAGATCCTGCATGTACCTTTCAAGATGGCGGATGGTCAGTCGGCCTGCCTGGCGGACTGGCCCGCCCGGGCCTACCTGGTGGTCAATACCGCGAGTCGGTGCGGTTTCACCCAGCAGTACGCCGGACTCGAGGAGTTGCAGCAGCGTTACCGCGCCGATGGACTGCGGGTGATTGTCTTTCCCTGCAACCAGTTCGGTAACCAGGAGCCGGAAGGCGACGCGCAGATCCAGACCTTCTGCCTCACCCGCTTCAATGTCAGCTTTCCGGTGATGGCCAAGATCGACGTCAACGGTGACGAGGCCCATCCTTTGTTCACTGCCTTGAAACGGGCGGCGCCTGGCTTGCTGGGTACGGCCATCCGCTGGAATTTCACCAAGTTCCTGGTTAGTCCAGAGCAGAATCGGGTATGGCGTTTCGCACCCGTCACCAAGCCGTTGCAACTGGAAAAACACCTGCAGCGTGCCCTGGGGCGCTAGGCTTCGAAATCGTGTTTCCAAGGGTTTTAAAGTCATACAATATCGGGCGGGCGGGGTGATACCTGCCTGCTATTTCTGATTGTCGTAAGGATGATTCCCGTGAGTTCTTCCCTAGAAGAGTTTCTCCTGCACGCAAGGCAGGTGCTCGAGCGGCTCGAGCCGCTGTTGCCGCACCGACGTGAACCGCTGGATTGGCAACACTGCTATGCGGCGCGCTGGCGTCGCGAGGGGCATGGCGGCTATCTCCAGCCACTCGACGTCAATCTCGAGCTGCGTCTGTCCGACCTCCTCGGTATCGATCGGCAGCGTGAGCAACTGGCCCGCAATACTCGCCAATTCGTGGCTGGACTGCCGGCGAATCACACATTGCTGTGGGGCGCCCGCGGGACGGGCAAATCATCGCTGATTCGCGCGCTGCTGGCCGAGTACGCCGCTCAAGGCCTACGGCTGATCGAGATCGAGCGCGACGATCTCGCCGATCTGCCGCGCGTGGTGGAGCAGATCGCCGGCCAAGAGCAGCGCTTCGTGCTGTTCTGCGATGACCTGTCCTTCGATGCCGGTAGCGACGACTACCGAGTGCTCAAGAGCGTGCTCGACGGCTCGCTCGAACAGGCGCCGGACAACCTGGTGCTCTATGCGACGTCCAACCGGCGGCATCTGGTGGCCGAGCGGCAGAGCGACAACGACAACTGGGAGCATGTCGATGGTGAACTGCACCCGAGCGAAGCCGCCGAGGACAAGATCGCCTTGTCGGATCGCTTCGGCCTGTGGTTGTCCTTCTATCCCTTCACCCAGGATCACTACCTTTCCGTGGTTCGGCACTGGTGCACGACCCTGGCCGGCAAGTCCGGACTGACCCTGGAGTGGTCCGAGGAGGCCGATCGCGAAGCCATTCGCTGGGCCTCGGGTCGCGGCAATCGCAATGGCCGTTGCGCCTATCAATTTGCCCGGCAGTGGGTCGGGCTCAAGCTGTTGGAGCAAGCATGACGGTAGAACTCTCGGGTGTAGGCGCTGGGCTCGAAGGCTATGCCATGTTGGCCGCGCAGGTCGAAGCCTTGCTGGCTGGCGAGCGCAACCTGGTGGCCAATGCTGCCCAGCTGTCGGCCTTCATCTACCAGGAGGTGCCAGACCTCAACTGGGCTGGCTTCTATTTCGTCGACGGACAGGACCAGCTCTTGCTCGGCCCCTTCCAAGGCAAGGTGGCCTGCATGCGTATCCCGTTCAGCAAGGGGGTTTGCGGGGCGGCGGCCAGCGAACGGCGGACGCAGCGCGTCGAAGACGTACATGCCTTCCCCGGGCACATCGCCTGTGATGCCGCGTCGCGCAGCGAGCTGGTGGTGCCCCTGCTCAAGGACGGTCGCCTGATCGGCGTACTGGATCTCGACAGCCCGAATCCAGCGCGCTTCAGCGCGGCGGATCAGGCCGGCATCGAGAGGCTGGTAGCGGCCTTTCTGGCGGCTACCGACTGCTGACGGCAGAGGAGGGCAGGGAAGCCCTCATTCGTAGTCGTTCTTCTTCCGCCAGCTGTCGTCCTTGAGTGTCTCGACGCTGTCCGATAGCTCATTGGCACTGCTGCTGGCCTGCTCGGCCAATTCATTCTGCTTACGTTTCACCTCGGCGATCTGCTCTTCCAGCTGGGTTAGCAGTTCGGTATAGCGCTCGGGTTGCTGTTGCTTGCGGATCTGCATGATGGCCCGCTCGTACGCTTGGCGAGCCTGGATGAAGTGTTCGTTCTTGGTCTGCTGTTCGGCCTGAAAGCGGAAGAACTCCACGTAGCTGGTGGTCAGCATGAAGCGCATTTCCGCCACCCAACGCTGCGCCTCCTGGCCATCGATGATGCCGATCTGGCTGGCGTGGGCCACCAGGGCATGCAGCATCTCCAGATAGCCGCGGACTTCCTTTACCCGAGCTTCGGTATGGACGGGGCGTGGGGCATTGCTCGATTCGATGGCGTCACCTTTGGCCAGCGTCTCTTCCAGTTCCGTCTTGCGAGCGGTCAGGGTAGCTGAAGGCGACTGCAGGGCAGCAAGCCTAATAGTCAGGCCCAGCTCGATGCGATTGAACAGTTGTTTGAGTGCCGGCGTCATGAATTGACCCGGCAGGCTGGCAGCCAGTTGACTGCAACGCTTGATGCGGTCGGTGAGGTCGGCGACCAGCCGCTGCTTTTCCAGGCGACCCGCTTCGAGCTTCTGATTGACGAAGGCGATCATAATGACCAAGAGGATGCCAAGCCCCACTACCGCTGCAATCATCGTTGAGGACATGACCTTCTCCATGGTGCCGGCTCGCCGTTTGTCGTGCGAGCGAAGTCGTTGATTTGAAAAGTATTTAATCAGCTATTGACGCCTAGGGTAAGGCTCCCTAGAATGCGCGCACTCCCAACGGCGGCAAGCGTCAGCCGAGTGGTAGGCCAGAGTCCTCAGGGATTCTACCTGGTCCCCTTCGTCTAGTGGCCTAGGACACCGCCCTTTCACGGCGGTAACAGGGGTTCGAGTCCCCTAGGGGACGCCAAAATTGCGGGAATAGCTCAGTTGGTAGAGCACGACCTTGCCAAGGTCGGGGTCGCGAGTTCGAGTCTCGTTTCCCGCTCCAAATTAAATTCATCTGTCTAATGATGGATGAATGCAAGGTGAAAGGCCTTGCGGAAGAGGTAACGTCCCCTTCGTCTAGTGGCCTAGGACACCGCCCTTTCACGGCGGTAACAGGGGTTCGAGTCCCCTAGGGGACGCCACATTGCGGGAATAGCTCAGTTGGTAGAGCACGACCTTGCCAAGGTCGGGGTCGCGAGTTCGAGTCTCGTTTCCCGCTCCAAACATAATCCACCTGTTTCATGACAGCTGGATGCAAGGTGAAAGGCCTTGCGGAAGAGGTAACGTCCCCTTCGTCTAGTGGCCTAGGACACCGCCCTTTCACGGCGGTAACAGGGGTTCGAGTCCCCTAGGGGACGCCATATTGCGGGAATAGCTCAGTTGGTAGAGCACGACCTTGCCAAGGTCGGGGTCGCGAGTTCGAGTCTCGTTTCCCGCTCCAAATAAACGAAAACACCGCCTTCGGGCGGTGTTTTTGTGTGCGCGTCTTTCAGATCGGCCAGACGCCCGGCAGCTGGCCGGGCGCGACCCTGTTACTGAGGCGTATAGATCTGGTCGAAGATCCCGCCATCGGCGAAGTGGGTCTTCTGGATACCGCTCCAGGGACCGAATTCCTTCTGGGCATCGATCAGTTCGAGCTTGGGAAAGCGATCGGCGTACTGCGCCAGGATCTGGGCATTGCGCGGGCGCAGGAAGTTTTCCGCGGCGATCTTCTGGCCTTCGTCGGACCAGAGATACTTGAGGTATTCCTCGGCCTCGGCGCGGGTGCCTTTCTTGTCGACGACACTGTCCACCACGCTCACTGGTGGCTCGGCCTGGACCGAGAGGCTCGGATAGATCACTTCGAAGCCGCCACGGCCGAATTCGCGCGCGATCATCTCGGCTTCGTTCTCGAAGGTCACCAGGACATCGCCCTGCTGATTCTTCATGAAGGTGGTGGTTGCGGCGCGACCGCCGGTGTCCAGGATGGGTACGTGCTTGAACAGCTCGCTGACGAAGGTGCGCGCTTTCTCTTCGTTGCCACCCGGCTGGTGCAAGGCATAGGCCCAGGCGGACAGGTAGGTGTAGCGCCCGTTTCCGGAGGTCTTCGGGTTGGGCACTATCACCTGGACGCCATCCTTGAGCAGGTCGGACCAGTCGTGAATGCCCTTGGGATTGCCCTTGCGCACGATGAGCACGGTGGCGGAGGTGAAGGGCGCGCTGCGATCGGGCAGGCGGCTTTCCCAATCCTTGGGCACCAGGCCGCGATCGGCCAGGGCTTGGATGTCGGTGGCCTGGTTCATGGTGATGACATCGGCCGGCAAGCCGTCGATGACCGCGCGGGCCTGCTTGCTGGAGCCGCCGTGGGACATCTGGATCACCGGGGTTTCCCCGTGCTCGGCTTTCCAGTGGGCCTGGAAGGCGGGGTTGTAATCCTTGTAGAAGTCGCGCATCACGTCGTAGGAGACGTTGAGCAGCGGCGGCTGGGCGGCCAGGACCTGGGCGCTGACCGCCAGGGCGGCTGCGAGCAGGGTGAGGCGAGGTATTTTCATGGGGGCATCCTGCGGGTGTAAGGTGCGGGACTATAGCTTGTCGCCTTGGCTCCTGTGCAGAACGGCTGGAAATAAGGTAATGCACGGCGACGGCAGCAGGGCCCGCCGATGGTAGACTCCCAGCTTTTGGCCCGCGGTTGGGCACGGCGCGGTGGACAAGGGCTCCTGAGATGCGGTTGAGGTCGATCAAGCTGGCGGGATTCAAATCCTTCGTCGATCCGACGACGGTGAATTTCCCGAGCAACATGGCAGCGGTGGTCGGCCCCAATGGTTGCGGCAAGTCGAACATCATCGACGCCGTGCGCTGGGTGATGGGCGAGAGCTCGGCCAAGAACCTGCGCGGCGAGTCGATGACGGACGTCATCTTCAACGGTTCCAACAGCCGCAAGCCGGTGTCCCAGGCCTCCATCGAGCTGATCTTCGACAATTCCGACCACACCCTGGTGGGCGAGTACGCGAGCTACGCGGAAATCTCCATTCGCCGCCGGGTGACCCGCGAAGGGCAGAACACCTATTTCCTCAACGGCACCAAGTGCCGCCGCCGCGACATCACCGACATCTTCCTGGGTACCGGCCTGGGACCGCGCAGCTATTCGATCATCGAGCAAGGGATGATTTCCAAGCTGATCGAGGCACGCCCGGAGGATCTGCGGCACTACATAGAAGAGGCGGCGGGCATCTCCAAGTACAAGGAGCGCCGCCGCGAAACCGAGAATCGTATCCGCCGCACCCAGGAGAATCTCGCTCGCCTGACCGACCTGCGCGAGGAGTTGGAGCGCCAGCTGGAACGGCTGCATCGCCAGGCGCAATCCGCCGAACGCTTCCAGGCCTTCAAGCAGGAGGAGCGGCAACTCAAGGCGCAATTGCAGGCGGTGCGCTGGCGCGAGCTGGATGAGCGCGTCGCGCAACGCGAGAAGGTGATCCGTGACCAGGAGACGGCGCTGGAGGCCCTGACCGCTGAGCAGCGTCAGGCGGATGCCGGTATCGAGCGGCTCCGCGACGGTCATCACGAGCTGAGCGAGGCCTTCAACCAGGTGCAGGGGCGTTTCTACTCCCTGGGTGGCGACATCGCCCGCCTGGAGCAGACCATCCAGCATGGCCAGCAGCGCCAGCGCCAGTTACAGGACGATCTGCGCGAAGCCGAGCAGGCCCGCAGCGAAGCCGAATCCCATCTGCAGCACGACCGGGTGTTGCTCGCCACCTTCGAGGAAGAGCTGGCGATGCTCGAACCCGAGGAGGAAGCGGCGCGCGAATTCGGCGAAGAGGGCGCCGCCGCCTTGGAAGAGGCGGAGTTGGCCTTGGCGGACTGGCAGCAGCGCTGGGAGACGCTCAGCGCGGCCAGCGTCGAGCCGCAGCGGGAGGCGGACGTGCAGCAGGCGCGTATCCGTTCCCTGGAGCAGAGCCTGGAGCGCGGCATGGAGCGGCAACGGCGGTTGCGCGACGAACGCACCCTGCTGGGCGAGGACGGGCCGTCCGACAGCCTGATCGCGCTGGAAGAACAGATCGCCGAGGATGAATTGCTGCTGGAAGGCTTGGCCGAGCAGGAATTGCAGGTGGCCGACGATCTGCAACGACTGCGCGAGGAGTTGCTGACGTTGGCCAACGAGCAGAGCCAGCGCCAGGGCGAGCTGCAGCGGCTGGAAGGTCGCATCGCCTCCCTCGAAGCACTACAGCAGGCCGCCCTGGCCCCCGATACCGGGGCGGCCCAGTGGCTCGAAGCGGAGGGGCTGGCCCAGGCGCCCCAGTTGGCGGAAGAGCTTCAGGTCACTGCAGGCTGGGAGCTGGCGGTGGAAACCGTGCTCGGCAGCGATCTGCAGGCGGTCTGCCTCGACGAGCTGGCGCCGCTGCGGCTCGAGACCTTCGCCAGTGGCGCGTTGAATCTGGCGCTGCCTGGGCAGGCGCCCGTCGCCGCGGGCAGCCTGCTGGAAAAGGTCCGGGCGCCCCGGGATCTGTCGCCCTGGCTGGGGCAGGTGCTGGTCGCCGCCAGCTATGACGAGGCGCTGGCGCGGCGTGCCGCTCTGGAGCCAGGGCAGAGTTTGATCACCCCGGAAGGCTATTGGGTCTCCCGCCACTTCCTGCGCGTGCGTCGCGCCCAGGCGGCGGAGGGCAGTGTCCTCGCCCGCGGACGGGAATTGGAAGAGTTGCAGACCCGGCGTCTGGAGTTGAGCGAAATGCTCGAGTCGCAGGACGACCTGTTGGAGGAGCGTCGCGTGGCCCAGCAACGGCTGGAGGCCGAGCGCGAGGAGTCGCGGCGGCGCCAGCAGCAGGAACAGCAACGCCTGGCCGAGCGCCGGGCGCAGCTTTCCGCGCAGCAGGCACGGGCCGAGCAACTGGGTATTCGGCGGCGGCAGTTGGCGGCCGATCTCAGCGATGTCGAGCAGCAACTGGCGCGAGAGCAGGAAGAACTGGGCGAGTGCCGCTTGCGCCTGCAAGACGCCCTGGACGACATGGCCGTGGATGCCGAACAGCGCGCGCAACTGCAGGATCAACGCGAGTTGCATCGCCAGGCGGTCGAGTCGGCGCGGCAACGGCAACGCCAGGCCCAGGATCAGCTCCATCAGCTCACGGTACGGCTGACGGCGCTACGTGCGCAGCGTCAGTCGACGCTGCAGGCCCTGGAACGTCTCGAACAGCAGACCGCGCGTCTGGGCGAGCGCTGCGAACAACTCAGCCTCAATCTGGAGGAGGGCGGCGAGCCCCTCGACGAATTGCGCCTGCGCCTGGAGGAGTTGCTCGAACGACGCCTTCAGGTGGACGAAGAAATGCGCTCGGCAAGGATGGCGTTGGAAGACGCCGATCGGGAGTTGCGCGATTTCGAGCGGCGGCGCCTGCAGGCGGAGCAACAGGCCACCTTGTTGCGTGGCCAACTGGAGCAGCATCGGTTGGAGTGGCAGGGGTTGGCGACTCGGCGCAGTGGCTTCGCCGAGCAGTTGGCGGCCGACGGCTACGACCTACCGACGGTGATCGCCACCTTGCCTGAAGCGGCGAGCGAGGCGGCCTGGGAGCAGGAGTTGGAAGCCGTGGCGGCGCGCATCGCCCGGCTGGGGCCGATTAACCTGGCGGCCATCGATGAGTATCAGCAGCAGGCCGAGCGCAAGACCTATCTGGATGCCCAGAACGCCGACTTGGTCGAGGCGCTGGAGACGCTGGAAAACGTCATCCGCAAGATCGATCGGGAAACGCGCAATAGGTTCAAGGATACCTTCGACCAGATCAACCACGGCTTGCAGGCGTTGTTCCCGAAAGTTTTCGGTGGCGGCAGTGCCTACTTGGAACTTACTGGGGAAGATTTACTCGATACCGGGGTTGCGATCATGGCGCGTCCGCCGGGCAAGAAGAACAGCACCATCCATTTGCTCTCCGGTGGAGAAAAGGCGCTGACCGCTCTGGCATTGGTGTTTGCCATCTTCCAGTTGAATCCGGCGCCGTTCTGCATGCTCGACGAAGTGGATGCGCCGCTGGATGACGCCAACGTTGGACGCTATGCCCGCTTGGTTAAGAGTATGTCGGAGAAGGTGCAGTTCATTTACATCACGCACAACAAGATCGCCATGGAAATGGCCGATCAGCTATTGGGCGTGACGATGCATGAACCGGGTTGTTCACGGCTGGTGGCCGTGGATGTGGAGGAAGCGGTGGCCATGGTGGACGCGTAGTAACCCACAGCCTCGCGGTGTGGCGGTGTAAAGTTGACGGCAGTCGTGCTAGCTTATGGCCGCTTCGGCGGTAGGTATAAAAAGCTAAGAAGAACACTGACTTGGCGTAGGTTTCGGACGTTTTGGAAAGGCCTCGCAGGCGATGACTTTCCAAAGTTTCCCGACGGGTGTCGGTCCATTATTTTTACAGGGGTATGTCTTTTTCATGGATATGGGTCTGCGCGAGTGGCTGATCATCATCGGCGTCATCGTCATCGCCGGTATTCTGTTCGATGGTTGGCGTCGCATGAGTGGCAAGGGCAAGCTCAAGTTCAAACTTGATCAGTCGCTGAACAATCATCCGGAACACGAGGACGATGATCCGGAAATCATTGGTCCGACCCGCGTGGTAGAGCAGAAGGAGCCGTCGCTGGACGATCCGGGCGAGCCAACGCCACCGCGCTCCACCCAGCGCAAACGACGCGAAGAGCGCCGTGAAGAACCCAGCGCCGACAGCTTCGATCTATCCGCCGCGGATGAGGGGCTGGCTGGCTTGTCCGCCGATTCCGACGACGGCGTGGTGCGTGGCCGGGACAAGCCGCGCAAGGAAAAGCCGCTCAGCGCCAAGGCTCCGGAACGCGAAACCGCTAGCGAGCCCGTCAGCAGTGGCAGCGGCAACAGTGGTGCGGCCATGGCGCCGGTGGACGAGGTGCTGGTCATCAATGTCATCTCCCGTGACGAGAAAGGCTTCTCCGGTCCGGCGCTGCTACAGAACATCCTCGAAAGTGGACTGAGGTTCGGTGACATGGACATCTTCCATCGTCATGAGAGCATGTCGGGTAACGGTGAGGTGCTGTTCTCCATGGCCAATGCCGTACGCCCTGGCACCTTCGATTTGGATGCCATCGACGATTTCCACACCCCGGCGGTGAGCTTCTTCCTCGGCCTGCCCGGCCCGCGGCATCCCAAGCAGGCCTTCGACCTGATGGTGGCCGCGGCGCGCAAGCTGTCGTCCGAACTCAATGGCGAGTTGAAGGACGAGCAGCGCAGCGTGATGACCGCCCAGACCATCGAACACTACCGCCAGCGCATCGTCGACTTCGAGCGCAAGAGCCTCATGCTCAAGCGCTGAGTGCGCCGGAGCGAACCAAGAGCAGCCTCGGCTGCTCTTTTTGTTTGTAAGTTTTGCCGCGGCGCCAAGGGTGCCGCCAGGGCCACCCCGAGGTGGCGACAGTGAGAGACCGCCATGACCGACGCCCAAGATGCCGTCACCCGCATCGCTGCCCTGCGCAGCGAGATCGACGCCCACAACTACCGGTATTACGTGCTGGATGAGCCGAGCGTGCCCGATGCCGAGTACGACCGCCTGTTCGGCGAACTCAAGACGCTGGAGGCCGAGCATCCCGAGCTGGTGACGCCCGATTCGCCGACCCAGAGGGTCAGCGGCTCGGCCCTGGCTGCCTTTGGCACCATCCGTCACGAGGTGCCCATGCTCAGCCTGGGCAACGCCTTCGCCGATGAGAATCTGCAGGATTTCGACCGCAGCGTGGGCAAGCGTCTGCGTGAGGAGTTCGGCGAGACCGACTTCGCCGGACCGGATTCGGGCGTGGAATACACCTGCGAGCCCAAGCTCGACGGTCTGGCCGTCAGCCTGCTCTACGAGGAGGGCCTGCTGGTGCGGGGGGCCACCCGCGGCGATGGCACCACCGGCGAAGACATCACCACCAACGTGCGCACCATCCGCAATGTGCCGCTGCGCCTGCAGGGCGAGGGCTGGCCGGCGGTGCTGGAGGTGCGCGGTGAGGTGTTCATGTCTCGCGCCGGTTTCGAGGCGTTGAACGCCCGGGCCATGGAAAGCGGCGGCAAGACCTTCGCCAATCCACGCAATGCCGCGGCGGGCAGTCTGCGCCAGTTGGATTCGCGCATCACCGCCCAGCGGCCGCTGGAGTTCTGCTGCTACGGTTTCGGGCGCGTCGAGGGCGGTGAGCTGCCGGACACCCAGTACGACATCCTCCAGCAGCTGAAAGAGTGGGGCATTCCTATCAGTCGCGAGCTGCGCAAGGTACAGGGCGCGCAAGGCTGCCGCGCCTACTACCAAGACATCGGGCAACGTCGTGATGCCCTGGCCTACGAGATCGATGGCGTGGTCTACAAGGTCAATCGCCTGGATTGGCAGGGCGAACTGGGCTTTCGGGCGCGCGAGCCGCGCTGGGCACTGGCGCACAAGTTTCCCGCCCGGGAAGAGCTGACCGAGTTGCTCAACGTCGAATTCCAGGTGGGCCGTACCGGCGCCATCACCCCGGTGGCGCGTCTCAAGCCGGTGCAGGTGGCGGGGGTCACGGTGACCAACGCCACCCTGCACAACATGGACGAGATCGCCCGCCTGGGCGTGATGATCGGGGACAGCGTCATCGTCCGCCGCGCCGGGGACGTCATCCCGCAGATCATGCAGGTGGTGCCGGAGCGGCGACCGGCGGATGCCCGGCCGGTAGAGATCCCCACCCATTGCCCGGTGTGCGGCTCGGCAGTGGAGCGCACCCAACTGGTGAAGCGCGGCAAGGGCAAGGAGTCGGTGAGCGAGGGCGCGGTCTATCGCTGCGTCGGTCGCCTGGCCTGCCAGGCACAGCTCAAGCAGGCGATCATCCATTTCGCCTCGCGCCGGGCCATGGACATCGATGGCCTGGGTGATCGCATCGTCGAGCAACTGGTCGACCGCGGACTGGTGAAGTCGCCCGCCGACCTCTACACCCTGACCTACGAGCAGGTCGTCGAACTCGAAGGTTTCGCCGAGGTGTCGAGCCGCAATCTGCTCGCCGCCATCGACGCCAGCCGCACCCCGAGCCTGGCGCGTTTCATCTTCGCCCTGGGCATCCCCGAGGTGGGCGAGGAGACCGCCAAGCGCCTGGCGCGCGCCCTGGGCAGTCTGCAGCGCATCCGCGAGGCCCTGCCCGAGGTGCTGGTCTATCTGCCGGACATCGGGCCGGAGGTGGCCTTCGAGATCCATAATTTCTTCCAGTCCGCGCACAACCGCGACGTGCTGGAAGCGCTGCTGGCCAATGGTATCCAGTTGGCCGATGAAGGCGAGGTGCACGCGGAGTTCTCCGGCTACGCCGCCTTCGCCGATTTCCTCGACCAGCTGCACATTCCCTACCTGGGCAAGACCGGCGCCAAGACGCTGGCCGCGGCCTTTCCCAGCCTGGCCGCGCTGATCGAGGGCTCCCAGGACTGGCTGACTTTCAAGACCCTCTCCGGACTCAACGAAAGAGCCAAGCAGGGCCTGCGCGAATACTTCGCCGAGTCGGACAATGTCGCCAAGGCGCTGGCCATCGAGGCGCAGCTCAAGGCCTTCGGCATGCACTGGGAGAGCACCCGGCAGGCCGTACAGGGGCTGCCGTTCGCCGGCCAGACCTGGGTGCTCACCGGCACCCTGGAGGCCATGAGTCGCGACGAGGCCAAGGAGCGGCTGGAGGCGCTGGGCGCCAAGGTCTCGGGGTCGGTTTCGGCCAAGACCGCGGTGGTGGTGGCCGGGCCGGGCGCTGGTTCCAAGCTGACCAAGGCGACGGAGCTCGGCGTCAAGGTGCTGGACGAAGCCGCCTTCCTTGAGATCCTGGAGGCTCAGGGCGAACGCTGAGAGCAAAGGTCAGCCCTGGAGCGGCTGACCTTTTCACCAGTTACTTAAGCGCAGCCATAATCAACGACAGCGAAGCGATAATAATGAAGTTGAAGTTTTATTTTATCGCTTCGTTTATGGCTTTTGTCGGCGCGGTACTCTTCGAGAGAATAGTGGATGACAACGCTTCGCTAATTACAGACGAAGCGTTGTCGTTCGGTAGATAGATATAGTCTTTTCAAGCGAAACGAGTGTTGGGCGCTTGGGACGGTTCTTTTTCCTGAACGGGTTCTTCCACGGCAATAGTCGCCTTGGCTGTTTTCCGATAACCCTGGGGATTGAGCGACTGCCAACGCCAGGCATCTTCCAGCATGGTGGAAAGTTCGCGTTCGGCGCGCCAACCCAGTTCACGCCAGGCCTTGTCCGGATCGGCCCAGCAGAGCGTCACGTCGCCCGCGCGGCGGGGGGCGACGCGGCAGGGGATGGTGCGGCCCAGTTGGCGTTCTAGAGTGGCCACCACTTCCCGGACCGAATGCCCCCGGCCGGTGCCCAGATTCCAGAGCGAGACCCCGGGACGTTCCGCCAGGGCGTTCAAGGCCGCCAGGTGCCCCCGTGCCAGATCCTGTACGTGGAGGTAGTCGCGGATCCCGGTGCCATCGGCGGTGGGGTAGTCATCGCCATAGATCTCCAGCCAGGGCCGCCGGCCGCTGGCCACCTGCAGCAGGTAGGGCACCAGGTTGTTCGGCGTACCCTGGGGGTCTTCGCCGATCAAGCCGGAGGGGTGGGCACCGATGGGGTTGAAGTAGCGCAACACGGCGATGGACCAGCGCGGATCGGCCGTCGCCAGCCCGCGCAGGACCTGCTCGGCCATGAGTTTCGACTGGCCATAGGGGTTGGTGGGCTCGGCGGTTGGGCAGCTTTCGCTGATTGGCGGCGCGCAGTGCCCATAGACCGTGGCGGACGAACTGAAGACCAGCTGATGCACGCCGGCAGCGGCCATGGCCTGGCAGAGCACCAGGGTGCCGCCGACGTTGTTGTCGAAATAGCGCAAGGGGTGCTGGACGCTTTCGCCGACCGCCTTGAGGCCGGCAAAGTGCAGCACCCCGGTGATCGGCAATTCCCGCAGCAGCCGATCCAGCAGCGGCCGATCACGGACATCACCCTGCACGAAGCGCGGCGCGCGCCCGGCCAGGGTGGCGATCCGTTGTACCGCTTCCTGCCGGCTGTTGACCAGGTTGTCCAGGATCACCACCTCATGGCCCGCCCGCAGCAACTCCAGTGTCGTATGAGAACCTATGTATCCTGCGCCACCCGTGATCATCAACATGCAACCGCCCTCGCGTCACCCGTAGCCGCCGAATAAAAATAACTATGTCGTGCAGGTTTTTGTGCAACTAAGGCTTCGCTTGATAAAGACTTTAAACGAAGCGTTAGTTTTGCCGATTCGTCGAGCAGATAAGCTTCTGAAGTTGGGCGGGGACAAAGGTTCTAGCGAAGCGTAAGTTGCTCAGAAAGTTATGAACCCTTGTCGATTCGATAAGTCGATAACGTTGCTCGATATCGCCTAGTGCTCTTGGCGATAAGGTCGGGACGGTCTTTGGATGTTTTACGAATTGCCCTTGCGCAGGCTGGGCCGCGGGTATTCTGCAGCGGTCGGTCTCGCGTTCGACATGACAGGAGCACAAGATGAGTTGGGCCGGCCCTGATACCGAAACGTTAGGCAAGACCGCGCACCCGGTACGGATGGCGGAACGTCCCCTGGAGCCAGGCAGACCGCTGTTGCTCTGCCTGGCGCATCTGCGCTGGAGCTTCGTCTACCAGCGCCCGCAACACGAGATGGTGCGCTTCGCCGATCACTACAACGTGCTCTATTGCGAAGAGCCCCTGGACGCGGCGGACGCTAAGGCGCATCTGGACGTGCGCGTGGAAGAGAACGGCGTGCGGGTGCTGGTGCCGCGGTTGCCCGCAGGGCTGTCGAGCGAAGGGCGCGCGAGTGCCCAGCGAGAGCTCTTGCAGACCTATCTGCGCGAATTGCAGATGCCGGTGGCGGTGGCCTGGTACTTCACGCCCATGGCGCTCGATTACGCCGCTGAGATACCCGCGCAGACCCTCGTATACGATTGCATGGACGAACTGTCCGCCTTTCGTGGCGCGCCTCCGGCGCTGCTGGAGCGGGAGGCGCAATTGCTTGAGCGCGCCGATCTGGTCTTCACCGGCGGCTACAGCCTCTACGAAGCCAAGCGCGACCGGCATCCACGGGTATTTCCCTTTCCCAGCAGCGTGGACGTGGCGCATTTCGGCCAGGCCCGCGAAGCCTTGCCGGAACCTATCGATCAAGCGGACCTGGCGCGGCCGCGACTGGGCTTCTATGGCGTGATCGACGAGCGCCTGGATCTTGCGCTGCTGGCAGCGGTGGCCCGGCTGCGACCGCACTGGCAGTGGGTGATGCTGGGGCCGGTGGTCAAGATAGCGCCCGACAGCCTGCCGCAATTGCCCAATCTGCATTACCTGGGCGGCAAGACCTACGATGAATTGCCCGCCTACCTGGCCGGCTGGGACGTGGCCCTGATGCCCTTCGCCCTGAACGAAGCCACGCGCTTCATCAGCCCCACCAAGACGCCCGAATACCTGGCGGGGGGCTGTCCGGTGGTCTCGACGCCCATCACCGATGTGGTGCGTAGCTACGGCGACAGCGGCGTGGTCTGGATCGCCGAGGGCGCCGAGGCCTTTGTCGCCGCCTGTGAGGCGGCCCTGGCGAGTCGTGCCGAACGCGACGCCTTCCTGGCGCGTGCCGATGCTCTGCTGACCGGGATGTCCTGGGACAGCACCTGTGACCTGATGCGGGAGAAGATCCAATGGCGGTAACGGCGCTGGAGCGTTTCGATTATCTGATCGTGGGGGCTGGCTTCGCCGGCAGCGTGCTGGCGGAGCGTCTCGCCGCCGGGCTGGGCAAGCGCGTGCTGGTGGTGGATCGGCGGCCGCATATCGGCGGCAATGCCTACGACCACTACGACGATGCCGGCGTCCTGGTGCATCGCTATGGTCCGCATATCTTCCACACCAATTCCCAGCGCATCGTCGACTACCTGTCGCGCTTCACCGAATGGCGCCCCTACGAGCATCGGGTGCTGGCCGATGTCGACGGCCAGCAGGTGCCCATCCCGATCAACCTGACCACCCTCAATCGGCTCTACGGTCTGGAACTGGACGAGCAGGGCGCTGAAGCCTTTCTCGCTGCCCGTGCCGAGCCGGTCGAGGACATCCGCACCTCCGAAGACGTGGTGATCAACCAGGTGGGGCGCGAACTCTACGAGACCTTTTTCCGCGGCTATACCCGCAAGCAGTGGGGTCTGGACCCCTCGCAGCTGGATCGCTCGGTGACCGCGCGGGTGCCGACCCGCACCACCACCGACGACCGCTACTTCGGCGACACCTTCCAGCAGATGCCGCTGCATGGTTACACCCGGATGTTCGAGCGAATGCTCGATCACCCCAACATCAAGGTGATGGTGAACACTGATTACCGCGAGATTCGCGAGCTGATCCCGCACGAGCATCTGGTCTACAGCGGGCCGATCGACGAATTCTTCGACTATCGCTTCGGGCGCCTGCCGTATCGCTCCCTGACCTTCAAGCATGAGACGCGCGACCAGCCACGCTTCCAGCCGGTCGCCGTGGTCAACTACCCCAGCGAGGCGGTGCCCTACACCCGTATCACCGAGTACAAGCACCTCACGGGGCAGACCCATGCGCGCACCAGCCTGACCTACGAATACCCCAGCGCGGAAGGCGAGCCCTACTACCCGATTCCACGCCCGGAGAATGCCGAGCTCTATCGGCGTTACCAGCACCTGGCGGAAGCGACGCCCCACGTCATCTTCATCGGCCGGCTGGGGACCTATCGTTACTACAACATGGACCAGGTGGTGGGCCAGGCGCTGGCCGCCTACAAGCGCATCGAGGAAGCGGAGCGGGGTCCGGCTGCGGGTGAGAGCGCCGAACATCACGAAAGTCTGGCGCGGCAGGCGCCGTGAGGGATGCGATGACCCCTGACGCCCCGTTCCAGAGTTTCTTCATGGCCGGTTTCGAATGTTCCTGCCACCGCCGGGCCGATGGTCGGCGGCTGGACCTGCTCGCCAGCACCGCCCACGACCGCTGGGCGGCGCAGGACTATGACGCCGTGGCGGCCCAGGGCCTGCGTACCGTGCGGGACGGCATTCGCTGGCACCGGGTGGAAAGCCAGCCGGGGCACTACGACTGGGCGAGCGTCCTGCCGCAACTCCGGGCGGCGCAGGCGGCCGGCGTCCAGGTGATCTGGGACCTCTGCCACTACGGCTGGCCTGACTACCTGGATATCTGGCGCCCGGCCTTCGTCGAGGCCTTCGCCCGCTTCGCCGCGGCCTTCGTCCGGCTGCTGCGGGAGGAGGGCGAGATCCAGCCGTGCCTGGCGCCCATCAATGAGATCTCCTACTGGGCCTGGGCCGGGGGCGACCAGGGACTGTTCAATCCCACCGCCCGCGGCCGCGGCCAGGAACTCAAGCACCAATTGGTCCGGGCCAGTATCGCCGCCATCGAGGCGATTCGTGCCGAGCTGCCCGGTACGCGCTTCGTCGCGGTCGATCCGCTCATCAACGTGGTGGCCCGCCGACCCGAGCAACGCGAGGTGGCCGAGGCGCATCGCCAGGCCCAATTCGAGGCCTGGGACCTGCTCAGTGGCCGCCAGTGGCCGGGCCTGGGCGGTCGCCCCGACTACCTGGACATCCTTGGCCTGAATTACTACTCGGACAACCAGTGGTATCTTGGCGGTGGCACCCTGGCGCCGGAAGATCCGGCCTATCGACCGCTGCAAGGCATGCTCACCGAGCTCCATCAACGCTACGGCCGTCCGCTGTTGATCGCCGAGACCGGCGCGGAAGGCCCGCTGCGGGCGAGCTGGCTGGACTACGTCGCCGATCAGGTCGGGCGCGCCATCCGCCAGGGCGTGCCGGTGCAGGGCATCTGTCTCTATCCGGTGCTCGACTATCCCGGTTGGAATGATGACCGCCTCTGTCCCACCGGGCTGTTCGGCATGGCGGATGGGGCAGGGCGGCGCACCCTCTATGCGCCGCTCGCCGAGGTCTTGCAGCGGCATCGTCAAAGCCTGGAAGGTAGGAGTCCTGCATGAAAGCGTCCGCTCGACTCGAGCGCCGGCGGGCCGAGTGGCCCTTGCCGGAGCGGGTCGGCGCCTTCCTTTGGCGTTATGTCCGCCTGCGGCCCTGGCATTTCGGCGGCCTGCTGTTGCTGGTGATAGGGGCGGCGACCTGCGCGGTGGCGGTGCAGTACGGCATGAAGCTGCTGGTCGATGCCATGGCCGATCCCGGACACCGCGCCCAGGTGTGGAGTCCGTTCTGGCTGTTCATCTCGCTGATCGTGCTGGAAAACCTGTTCTGGCGCCTTGGCGGCTGGCTCGGTTGCCGCACGGTGGTGGCCAGTTGCGCGGACATGCGCGTCGACCTGTTCCGCTACCTCACCGGGCACCCGATGCACTATTTCGCCCAGCACTTCGCCGGGGCCCTGGGCAATCGGGTTTCCGCCACCGGGACGGCCGCGGGTGCCATCTATGGCGGCCTGGCCTGGAAGATCATGCCGCCCTGCGTCGACTTCATCGGCGCGGTGGTGGTGCTCTGCACCGTGGATCTGCGCATGGCAGCGGCGCTGGTCGCCTTCGTGGTGATCGTGGCCCTGGTGATCACCACCTTCGGCATCCGCGGGCGGGCGCGGCACCAGCGCTTCGCTGCCCAGTCGGCGCGGGTCAGTGGCGAGCTGGTGGACCTGGTGCAGAACGTCTGGACCATCAAGGCCTTTTCCGCACGGGAGCGCGAGGTGCAGCGCTTCGCCCAGGCGGTCGGCGTGGAGGCCCGCGCCCAAAGACGCAGCTGGATGCACCTGGAGAAGGCGCGGGTGCTGCACGACACCTGCCTGTCGCTGATGGCCGGTGGCATGCTGGCCTGGGCCATCGCCCTCTGGACCCGCGGCGGCATCACCGCGGGCGACGTGGTCATGGTCAGCGCCCTGACCTTTCGCATCCTGCACGGCTCCCGGGATCTGGCCCTGGCGCTGGTAGACACCACCCAGCAACTGAGCGCCATCGGCGAAACCCTGCGCATCCTCATCCAGCCGCACGCCCAGAGCGACGTCGAGCGGCCACTGGTGCAGGCGCGCGGTGCCCTGCGCTTCGAGGGCGTGCACTATCGTTATCCCGATGGTCGCCATGTGTTCCAGGGCCTCAGTCTGCAGGTGCCGGCCGGGCAGAAGGTCGGGTTGGTCGGCCCCTCGGGGGCGGGAAAATCCACCCTGATCGGCCTGCTGCAGCGCCTCGACGATGTCCAGCAGGGCCAGATCCGCATCGACGGCGAAGACATCCGCTCGGTCAGCCAGGACAGCCTGCGCCAGCGCATCGCCGTGGTGCCCCAGGAAACGGCGCTGTTCAACCGCAGCATCCGCGAGAACATCCGCTATGGCCGCCCCGAGGCCAGCGATGCCGAGGTGGAGGAGGCCGCCCAGCATGCCTATTGCGATGACTTCATCCGCCAACTACCCCAGGGTTACGACACCCCCGTCGGCGAGCGCGGGGTGCTGCTGTCCGGTGGCCAGCGCCAGCGCCTCGGCATCGCCCGGGCCTTTCTCAAGGATGCGCCCATTCTCATCCTCGACGAGGCGACCTCGGCGCTGGACAGCCACTCCGAGACGGTCATCCAGCGGGCGCTGCTGGAGCTGATGGAAGGGCGTACCGTCCTGGCGGTGGCCCATCGACTCTCCACCCTGAGTGGCTTCGACCGCATCCTGGTACTGGAACAGGGCGTCATCGTCGAGGATGGGCCGCCGCAACAATTGCGCGAGGAGGACGGCCGCTTCGCCGCGCTCTGGGAGTTGCAGGCGGCGCAGTAGCAGCCTGTGCCGCTGCTAAGTCCTTGTATGGCTTGCAACTTCACCCCAACCGCGTAGAATGGCGCACCTCACCTCAGGGTGAGGCGTTATGGTGGCTCCGTCGGTCCCCCCGCAACGATCAGCCGTGAACCCGGTCAGGCCCGGAAGGGAGCAGCCGCAGCGGTGATGTCGTGTGCCGGGGTGTGGCTGGCGGGGCCACCTCCATTTCTGCTAAGTAATTGTTTTACTTAGACATTCTCCGCTCTAGATTCCTTTGTGTGACAGCCGTTTAGCACGCTCCTGTGTGACAGGGTGAGTGCGTGATGCTGATCCTATCTGCTTTGCCTCCTCCCAGCAAAACCTACCTAGCTTAGCCATTCGTCGCCGCCGTACGGATACGGCATTGCCATGCGAATCAGCTAACATCTTTGGCATCAAGCCATCTCATAAGGTAGGGACACCATGAGCGACAAGCTTTTCCTTCTGCAAAGCCAAAAGAAATCTACTAGTCACGTCCTTCACCTGATTTTGTCTGTAATTACAGGCGGGTTATGGCTGATAGTCTGGTTTTGTGTGGCAATGAGTAATAAGTCCCACAATAATCGTATCCAAGGCGATATGAATCGCTTCTTTAGCTACAAAGCTCAGGGTATGAGTGATGTTGAAGCATATCAGCATGAGGCTAAAGATATAGCTGAGCAGAAAAAACTCAAGGTGCGGGCTTTCCTCGTTATAGCTGGTTTAATTTTTGTCTTATATATGATTAACCACTCGTGAGATTGACGTTATCACATTTGTGCTGTTCTTTTGTCTTCTACCTAAGTCCGGTGCACGCTAAGACCATGGAAGACTGCATTATGGCCGCCGCGACGGTGCAGTCGGCTGCTCACCAGAGAGATAGAGGGGCGGGTGTTGGGCAAGTTGGGTTAAACATATGGAAGTCTGGAAAGTCCGATGGTGAGTCGGAAGAGCAGATTGCCAATGAGATAAAGCTTGCTAAGATTGCCTTTAATCACCCTGGGTGGTCGCCGGATAAGCTCTATAGTAGAACGCTGGACGTCTGCGTTGGTAAAATGTAAGGAGGCGAAAAGCCTCCTTTGGTTTATGCGGTAAATATTGTAGTTCTATTTTCGCTTATGAGCTCATTTAGAAGAAACAGGTATTTGGCTCTGTCATCTTCTTGGATGGCTTTGTCGAGAGCATAAATTACAGCCATTGCCTTTAGTATGTCATCAGGAAGAGGTTTATTTTCTTCCTGATAGGCTTTGATCGTGTCGGCAAGCCTATGCTTTAGCTCGTTAGCATGTTCCTTTTCTTCATCTGTAATCATGATCGTTAGCTCAATGGTTGATGTTTTGATTTTGGCCTTGGGTTCGGAATCCCTGCTGCCCGTTCATTATGATTGTAGGTCGTTTCTCCAAGCTTTCCACACGTTGTTCAAGAATCCGTAAGCTTCGGCCTGTATTGATCTGGTAAGTATCAAGGCTTTCATTCAAGGTATTGATCTTGTTCTCAAGGCGACCTTGCATCAAAGTAAGATTTCGCTGAGTCTCAATGGTGAGTTGGCTAATGCTCTCTTTGAACTCACGTTGCCAAGTGGAGCTCTGGCTCATCGACCAACAGATAGCAATGATTAGAGCGATGTTGGTAGTAGTGGTGATATGCTGGAAAGTGATCTTCATACAAGCTCCTCAACAAGGCGGGAAAGAACAAGGCTTGATCCAACCTTTCTAGCTTTCTCATCTTTCAGAATTTTAGTAATAAACCTGCCAATGCTCTGATCGGGATATTTGTCATTGAAGAGTTGAACAAGCTTAATAGGCAGTTCAATCGAGGTGCGATGACCTTTGAATTGATAGTTTGCGAATACGCGCATTTGATACCTCGGATAACGTTAATTTAATGATTTGAATACAGCATTCATGCGGCCTGTAGAGCACGAAAAGTAGCGGCCCGATACCTATGCCAGGGGCCGCAGGTTTTACCCCTCACGAGAGGCTCTAGAGCGCTATACGGTATTTGGCAATGTAAGCCTTAGCTGCTACCAGACCCGTGTTGAACTGCTCGCTTAGATCGTTCTCACAAGCCTTAGGGTGAAGGTCCAGCCAGGAAGCAATTGCTGCTTCACGAGCATTGGCAGCGGGGGGCGATGGTTCCCAATCTTCCTTTGGAAAGGTGGGGAATGTCTTCCTACCACTAGGATTAAACTCTTCTGAAAGATATTTAGATTTGGATGCAAGATCGCAGATGTCAGGATAAGACTCTGGATTCTTCTTAATCCATTTGAAATACAGATCAAGAGTTTTATCGCTTGCAAGAATAAACTTATATTGTTCATTTTTTGCAGGAGGAAAGCTTGAAGAGATGAAGCCTGTGATAAGATTACTATTTTTATTTAAAATGAAATACTGCATAAATTTCTCACAAAAAAGCCCCAATCAAGGGGCTGTATTGTTGTTGTGGGGAAGGGAGTATTGGTGAACGGTTAACGTCCGATAGAGGGGTAGTTAACAATGGTTTCACTGATGGTGTTGTATTGCACTCGCTCGGCAATGCTCTTCATCTGGCTTTCAAGTTCACGGCCAATGTCTTGAGCACTTAAGTCAGTGCCGTTGATAACGATAGCACCAGGTTCAATCCTGATGCTGTAGTCATTGTTATTGGTGTTATTGTTGGTGTAGCTCTGATTCATCAGTTGTTGAACTGCATTGTCATTATTCTGTTGGTAATGCTGAAGCGGACTACTGCCGAACTGAGGAGGCATTGCAGGAGGCAACATTGCAGGCATCTGAAAGTCGTTTACTGGTTGCAGATACTTGTACGGCAGTTCCTTATATCGCTGAAAATCGGGAGTAAAACGATTGCCAGGGGTTCCCCACTCCGGTCCCATAATCTGATCATACAAACTGCCTGCACCATCCTTTACCCGCTTCAGAACAGGATGATTCTCCCAAAGCCAGCTAATACCTTTTACACCTGGGTGAAAGTCTAAGTAATCTTTAGCAACGTCGGGAGCGTTCTTCTTGACGTCTTCAATTGCTTGTTCAGATGTCTTAGCGCCTGTCCGAATAGCATCAGCCCACTTTGCAAAATCAGCTAAGCCGTTGGTGAACGATGTCATTTTTTCGATAATCGGAATTTCAACCAACTGAGTGAACAGCTTCTGAAGAGGGATCGTGCTCTCAATCAGTTTCTGTTCGGCGTCGTTGCGAGCTTTGAGGGTGTTGGTCAATTCTTCCGAATTTCGGTCCATCTCGCTCCAGAATTTAGCGTTCGTGGTGCGCTGGGCATCTGCCCGGAGACTGTTAGATGCTTCCTCCATCGCCTGGGCGTTGCGCTTGGCTGAGAGGGCATAGGCGCCAAGGAGGTCTTGACTCGTCACCTGACCCTTTTTCTGAGCATCGGCGTAATCCTTCGCCATGTTCTGCCCTTTGTAGTTGGTGCGCTGAGCCCAAGCCTCACGGATAAGGTTCTTGATTTCAGGATCACCGTTCTCCACTAGGCTGTTGAGGTCTTCCGCCTGCACCGTGCCACGTCCAAGGATTTGGGTGATTTGGCGTAGGGAGCCTTTCTGCTGGTCAGAGGTGAGGTGACGAAGGGTGAACCGCTGAAGGAAGCTGTCATAGTTCTTAAGAGCATCCCGTGTGGTGATCCCTTGACCACGCTGGAGGGTGAGGGCGGTGTTGTAGTCCGCGATCCCACCTTGAGCATCCAGGCCGTATTTGTTGGTGGTTTGCTTGTACCAGTCCAGGGCATTCGTCTTGCGAGTGGCGTTACCACCTACCGCCTGATCGAGGAGCATCCGGGCGGTGTCTGTCCGAATCACCCGGTCCTGAATACCGTTAACGTAGTCATTGGCCTGCCCCACAGCGTTGTAGCCAACGTATCCAGCGATACCCGCCACCCCAGCACGGGAAGCCGCTACAAGCCCGCCTACGCCTCCTGTAAAGCCATTAGCGGCTAGGCCAGCCTCATGCTGCCGGACAAGCGCTCTAGTGGACTGAGACAGGGGACTGCGTTCAGCGATGGCCCTTACCTTGATGGACCCTGCACTGTGTTGAGCCCTTCGGATGGCAGACTCAAGGGAGGAGGAGAGACGGGAAGCGTCGATGTTAAACTTATCAATCTTGAACTGGGTGAGCTTCGCCACCTGATTCATGCTCTTTTGAATATCCCTCTGTAGGGTGAGGGAGTTAAAGCTGATCTTTGGCTTGATGACCAGATTGGCCTGATACTTCTTGAAGCCTTCCATAGTCGATTGGATGTTCTTTAGCATCCTGTCCGCCTGGGCAAAGCTGCGTTGATCAACCTTGATCCCAAGGGATGCAAAGAAGCTCGCCACCGGATTCATAGTACTCATAATTGTTATTGTTCCTTATCGAGAATAAAACTGAGTGGTGGATTGAGCTTTCGGCTTGAAAATGCCGTTAAGATCATCGTTCTCATCAAGCTCTTTAGTTACGGGCTTAGTGCTAACATTACCTTTGTTCTGCTTTGCGGCAGACTTGTTTTTCAATGCACCAACCACCTCTTTAGGAAGGGCGCTTGTACGCAATCGAACGAATTTAACCCGTTCGAAAGTGAGATCTGCGATCAGACAATCTCCCGTGTCCGAATCCTCCCGAACGCTATAGTTCGTCAGGACCAAATCCTGAGTAACAGCCTGAATCATCCCGACTTCGTTAAACTCGTATAGAGCGTTGGTGCGAAGGGCGTTCTTGTACTTGCCGCTGGCTTGATCGAACTTCTCCCCACTCATAAGGGTCTCTAAAATCTGATCGACAAAGCCCTTATAATCCTGTCGCATAGAGTCCATTGAGACTTCAGCGTTTGAGTCAGGTAGGAACTGGCTAAGAGAGGATGGGATAAGAGATAGAAGCCCTGTAGTATTCTCTCGTACTACAACGGCGTTCGGGGCTTCGTGGACGTTATCTGCAAGCTGGTCATCTTCGTTTCGGTACAGCGTCGTGTTAGCGAAGTCTGCAACAGAGATAACGCCGGTGATACTGATTACCGGATTCTCAGCGGTAAAGTTACTGCTTACCATCCCGCCGGTTGCAATAGGATGCTTGCTTATGTTGCCTGTCAGAGATTTGCTATACGCGGTGATCGCATCAAATAGAAGAAACTGTGATTCGTTGTCGATATTGGTACTTACTTTCAATCCGAACATTTATTACTCCTTGGATAGATGGGCTTCCTTGCCCTGTATTGTTATTACTTGAGTCGATATTTTTTATTGATCATTTCTTGCAGAACATCTGCTGCACTTTTAGTAGGGGCAGGAGCTACCGGGGCGGCAACAGGAACAGCAGGAGCACCTTTGAGAGAAGCAGTGAACTCTTTAATGGCGGCATTGGCTTTCAACTTCTTCATGAGCGTTTTGTGCTTAATAGCAGCAGTCTCAGCTTTCAATTGCTCAATCTGCTTGTTTACCTCATCAAGCCGTGCCTGCACCTCGGCAATCTGAGCCTTCTTGAGTTCAATCATCTTCTTAGTCAGCTCAAGCTGTTCTTTCTGATAAGCCATCTGGCGATTGAAATTACGTGCTTCAGTGCGGGCCCGGTACTTCTGATTTAACTCCCAGTGAGGGGAGGCCATCAGATCCCGCATTCGCTTTTCTGGGCTCATAGCGAAAGCCCTCTCGATACCCCTCATGTGTCGTTCTGCACTACTCATTAGTTAGCCTCCTGTAGTTGCTTTTCCAGAATGGCAATTGCCTCCTTCTCAATCTTCTCCAGACGGGTACGCTCCTTCTTGGCAATCTCTTCCGCATCCTTACGACGGGCCTCGTTAACGGCATCCTGAATCAGGCGATATTTTTCAGCCTTGAAATTATCTTCAACCTTGGCAAGATAAAGTTCTTGCACCTGATTCTTGATCCATTCTCGGTCTTCATTTTGGACGGCAGATGGTTTTACAAACTTAACTGCGAAGCGACCCAGAGAGCTTGAATGAGCCCGTTCCTGTTCGAGAACGCTATAGCCCTCTGAGGCCAAGTCATTAGCAGCTTTAGCAAACATTGCCAGAGTAGGGGCAGAGACCAGGACCTTCTTGAAACCAAAGACATCGTTGTTATAGATATCTGTCGCCTCAGCTACGAAAGCTTGGAACTCTTCAGAATCAAACTTGAGAGATTCGGTGTTGACTCGGAAACTGAATTCACGCTTGAAACCATCGGTTTTAGTAAAGGACATAATTTTAACTCCATATTAATTTTAGGTTATTAAAGGCATAAGGCAGCCTTCAGGCCATTTAGTCTTTAGGACTGAATTTTGTTTAAGTTTAATTGGTTAAAACGTAAAAGTGGGATGGGGGTTAAACGTTAAAACGGAATGCTTCCTCCGCTCTCATCCAACTTGTTCAGCATCCATTCCATTCCAGCAGCTTCGGCTAAGGTCTTAGGTGCTGATGATTTATACGTTGTAGCTTTGTATTCAACGAACGCACCGGCCTCAATAACGAATCGCTTTGCCTTATGTTTGAATACAGTTTGGCTGTCCACATTGGTGATGGCTACTTGGTTCTTATCGCACCAAAATTCCATCTCCTCGCTCACTGAACCGTTGGGCTTAAACCGTTTAGTAGGCGCAGTGGCAAATGGGCACGCATTCACTGGCTTCTGTTGCACTACCTCAGCAGGCCATGTTTCCCACTCCTGATAGCTGCTGGATTCATTCTCAACAGAAAACTCAATGCCCTCATAATCTTCCAGCGGTAGTGATTCATTAACCCAGTCCATCCCAGCGTTCTCAAATTCAACGTATACGTCAGGCTGAGCATTGGTATTGCTTTGTTCTGATCGTTTAACCTGCGAGCTTACAGAGGCCTTCTTGACGATGTTAGCTGGCTGCACCAACTCTAGGTCTTTTGTTATCACATATGAGTTGCTGAAGCGCGCCCCGCCCATATTCTTAGCCTTGATGACCAGCACACCAGATACACTGAGTTTCTTGATAAAGCGTTTGACAGTGGAGACACTGAAACCAGTGTAGGCGGCGATCTCGTCCTGGTTATCGAACCAGACATTGTTGTTGGTCTTAAAGAACTGATACCGATCTAGCATCCAAGACCACAGCATTTTTTCTTCACTAGTGAAAGGATATATAACCTCCTTCACTTCTCCGGTAGCAATCATCTTGCCTTCAGGGTTCTTTACCTTCACTTGTTCCCATCCTTTCCAACCAGTAGCAGGTAGGAACTCACGGTAAACAGCAAAGTAGGGGGATAGCTCTTTTTCTGACTTAGCGAATAGTTGAGTAGTCATTTTTTAGGCCCTCTTGAGCACGTAGTTGATTTAGGTATTGATTGATGATAATGTTAGCTGTATGGGTAGCACTGTCTTTGTTTAAAAGCTTCATAATCTCGAACAGGTTTTGAGTCGCTTGCTCACCAAGCCTGATACGCACTGTATTTTCCATTTCTATTTCCTCTTTGGTTAATCCCGTAGGTCTGTCAGACACTCGGGGAATCTATTTCTCTATCGATCTTCGATCTCTGCACCAAACACAAATGTATAAGGACTAAAGCCCCAATACCACAGCAAGCACACAAGCATGCATTAGCACGGATAGATAATAAGATTAAAAAGAATATCGTTTTCTGCTTTTGCTCTATTAGGCCTTCGTGCGCAGGTCGAAGACCAAGCTAAGAAGGACTACGCTTCTAAGTGTTTAAGTCATAAATTAATTTCTCCTTTCTGTTATTCTTTATTTTTATATTCTTTATCTCTATATTCATTATTACTACGGGGTCTGTGGGACACTCGGCCAGGTGTCTGGGAGAACCACGGGGAGTGTCTGTGGGACACTCGGGCCTACTCAGCTCGGCTTAGAAGCTCATACAGCTCCGCGTTCAGCCTCTCATCAATAATCAGGTTCAGTGCCTGACTGAATGAAATCTTCTTTTCTGTGGCCAGACTCAGGACGTAGTCCACATGCCCCTTAGTAAGTGAAGCATTCATCTGTAGCTGGGATTGTTTATTCTGTTTACGTGCCAGAGTCTTCATTGTTTTTATCCTTCTGTTTTTGGATGCAGATATCTTTATATTCTTTGGTGCTTAGGTGTAGCTTTTGTCTAGCTTTGTGCCACAGCTTGTAGCAGTTGGGGTCACCGCAGCACCACGCCTTGGCAGACAAGCTGTAATACTCTGTGTTGCACTGTAAGCAACGTCTTAGTACCTTCTGAGCCATTGGTAAAACCTCTTATTTTTCTAAATACTTTATTTTGAACGAACGAATCCTGCCGACTGAGTTGTCCGACAGGGGTATTAAATAAAAGGACATCCCAGGACGATACACTGAAGGATGTCAAAGCTCTATAAGAAGAGCTGGAGGAGTATTAGTTGCCAATCTCTACATCTGTGGAGTGTATGATTGGCTGCTGCACGAATTCTCTATCACTCGACGGTGGTGCTTGGTGCTGAAAGAACCCGCAGCAAAAGGTGTAAGCTGCGAGCAAGAGGACAACAAACAGAGCAACGTGATGATACGCAGCGGAGAGTATGATTGCTCTCACGAATCACTTACAAGGGGAATGATCAGCCCAGTAAACTTTTCTAACAGGCACGAAAATACATCCAATGAAGGATGTGCTATTCGTGTTGGTATTCTTTCATTATAAGCGGGAGAGGGTGATTCTGAAAAGATACAGTTCTATTAAATAATAACAATACAGTTTGGATTGTCTATTTAAAGATACTGATTAGTTCCCTGCTACCCCTCTTATTATACAACGGAAACAGCTATTTAGCAATTAATAAGTTGCACACCTAAAATTTATTTTCTTTTAAACTTTTCCTGTCCCTATATGATTATTATAACGTGGATTTGCTGTTTTGTATATGGTAGGTTGCACAGTAAGAAGTTCGTGATTATATAAGAATCCAGCAGTATCAAGGGTTTCAACCATTTATCCTTACATGGTTATCCGACGAGTGGTAGTTCTGCTGTAGTTTTTTCATCAACTCTACCGAAATATTAGCTTCTTATTATCTGACAGGTGGTGTGCATATCTAAGGGAAATATCGTCGCTAGGGTGATAGCGTTAAGTCAAAAGCTTGGCCTAAGCAGCAGATTCCCTTAAGAGTTGGAAATATCGACGCTATGCCGTCTGCAAGCCCCTGAGTGCAACGCTAAGGGGTAGGAGGTAGCTAAATAGCAGGCAAAAGAAACCCCGCACTGGGCGGGGCTCAAGAGGCTATGAGAGTTGGAGCACTCATACCTACTATGATTGCGATAACGGTGGAAGGTTCAGACTTTGTTCCAGTGGCGCTTGATGGTAGCGATGCCAACGCCTAGTTCTTTGGCTGCTTGGCTCTGAGTCAATCCGCGTACCTTGGCCTTCTGTACCTTCTCAGTAGTGTCCACAGCTTCAGGCCTTCCCAGCTTCTTGCCCTCTGCCTTTGCTCGTTCCAGGCCAGCATGGGTACGCTCGATGAGCAAGTCACGTTCGAACTCGGCTACAGCACATAGCACCTGCATGGTCATCTTGCCTGCTGCACTTGTGAGGTCTACTCCGCCCAGAGCTAGGCAGTGAACCCGGATCCCTTCCTCTGACAGCTTCTCTATGGTGCTGCGTACGTCCATAGCGTTACGGCCCAGTCGGTCGAGCTTGGTAACGATCAGCGTGTCTCCGTGCTCCATGCGCTCTAGAAGCTTCTGGAAGCCTTTACGCTCACTAGCCTGGATAGAGCCGGACACCGTCTCAGTGACAACCCTACGAGCATCTACAGCAAAACCTGCTTGCTTTACTTCGAGTAGCTGATTGTCAGTGGTTTGGTCGGCAGTGGAGACGCGGGCATATAGGAACGTACGGCTCATCTCGATCCCTCGGTATCAATTAAGGTGGGATCATTTTATCAGCGTATCAAATAGTCGTTTGGCCTATTTGTTGATACCAGTTGGCCTATCGGATGAGCGGTATCGTTTAACGGTCGATTGATGATGCTGCTAGTAGAGGCCGTGCGCCTTAGCCAACGCCTTCTCCAGGCTCGCAACGCATGCCTGTTCCTTGGCGTAAATCTCAAAGCGGTGGTGTAGATCCGATTTCGCCCTCTCAAGCCGTGCCTTCCTTGCCGACAGCTCTTTCTCTAACAGACTGGTGCTCACGGTGACGTCGCATGGTTTATAGCCTTTCATACGTCTCTCCTGATGGCTCAGTTAGGGTCACGTAATCAGACAGTCGTTTGAAATCTAGTTCGTAGGGAAATTGTAATCACAATGTAAAGCTTGATAGATGCAGGCTATCAATAACTATTGGCGCGCAAATCTTTTGCAGAGAAAGCAACGCCTGTGCTTAGCAAACGGAGGGGGAGGGGAACGATAATCGGGCCACAGACGTGCTACAAGGTGCATGGTTGCTGGGGAGTGTCGGAGTGGCCCTTGTGTCTTTTTGTTATAATGTAACGTTTATAATGGGTTTATGGTCAGTTTTATCTGGCTCACTGCTGTAAGCATCTGCTCAATGAAACGTCGCTTTCCATACACCGCAAATGTCACTGCTGTGTCCCCATGACCTACCATGTCCTTCAGTAGGCTATCGGCAATCCCGGCCTCTCTCATGTCATCGATGAACGAGTGCCTGAAGCTATGGAAGGTCTTACGAGGATCGGTGATCCCTTGCTTATGCCTGTAAACGCCAAACCACTTTGATACGGCGTATCCGTATTTGCCTCGGACAGCCTTCAACTCAGGCCACAACCTTTCCTGCCCTGCCTGCTTCAAATCCCCCAGGTGGTCACGTAGCCCCATGTCCAGCAGGTCAGGATGCAGCGGGATGATTCGTCGGCTGGAAGGGTTCTTGAGCTTCTGGTCTGGCCTAGCGTCATCGATCTTGATACAGGTAATGCCTTGTTCTTGCACAATGTCTTCAAGGTAGAGCTGAGATAACTCCTCCAACCGTGCTCCCGTAGCTCGTGCCAGCAAAGGTAGCCAGTACCTCCAGGGGTTCTTCTTAGCCTCCTTTGTTAGAGAGCCATGGTTGAGGAGGGTGGTAATGTCTTGTTGATCAAAGGGTAGGCGTGCGTCCTTAGCTGACGCTTCCATCACCTTCATTCCGCTTAGAGGGTTTGTCTCAAGGTATCCGTTCGAAACGCACCAGTTCATCCATGAGGTGAGCTTTCGTAGCCGGTTGTTGATGGTAACTGGCGTTATGGTCTCGTACTGATGGCCTGACTCCACAATCTCCAGCAGCGTCTTGCCTTTGAACTCAGGACGCAAACCATAGTAGCTAGGGCATCGGGATAACCTCTCCTTTAGGGTCCTAGCCTGTTGCTGGTCAAAAACTTCCGCTTGCATATCACCCATCAAGGCAAAGAAGTCATGGATGGTGCGTTCAACGTCAGCTATCTGTCCTTGCCTCCAGGCTCCTTGCTTTCCTTCAGCTACGTACTCCTTAGCAAGCCTGCTCAGCAGCGGCCCGTTTGCTCTAACTGGTAGTGGAGTAACCGTCTGAGCACGAGGAGACGAGGAGGGCAGACGTTCGAGTCTCTCCGTCAGCACCAATGTCCTGCATAGTGCGTGTAGCTCGCTGTAGGTGGCTTGTGGGTGCTTAAACCGATGCTCATCGACCCTTTGAGCTATCGCCGTGGCCTTGAAGATCGCTGCTCGTCGCTCCTGTATCCCTAGGCTGATTCGTAAGTGCTGATTGCCGATACGGACGTTGAGGTAGTAGGTCGAGCCTCTGCGAATAACGTACATGTGTGACAGGCCTGTGTGACACCGATGTGTGACAAAGCCGCCACCTCAAGAATCATGTGTTGAGCATCGAAAGGAGGTACAACCCCAAACTCCCCATAACCTGCTGACTAGAGCGGTTCAGCGATCAACCAGTGTGCTTGCACAATACCCGGTCAGGCCCGGAAGGGAGCAGCCGCAGCGGTGATGTCGTGTGCCGGGGTGTGGCTGGCGGGGCCACCTCCATTTCTGCTCCAGCTTTTCCTGCCTCTACCTCCTCGCGTTTTCCCTTCCAGCCTTTTCCTCACGTTAACCACTTCGCGAAACAATCGTGAGGCGGTCGCTGTTTTGGTTCCTGTCTCCGTGCCATCATCTGCGTTGCATTCTTGGTCTATGGACAGACGTCCAAGGAACTCTCGTGAAGAACGGACTCGAAAGCGCAGGGCGCGCGCTCAGCCTCGGTTTGCATCCCTATCGCATCATTTGCCGACGCGATACCGGTGCCCTACTGGTTGCCCAGATTTATCACCCCACTGAACCCCTGTTGTTGCTCAAATTCGACCTGAGCAACGACGATGCGCTCAACCCCTTCAAGATGAACGCCACCGTGGCGAGCCTGCGTGTCCAGCTGGACGCCCTGGCGGCCTATGTCGCCAGCGTGGTGCTGGCCGATGGCGAGGACCGTTGCCTGCGCGCCTGAGACGCACCCTGCCACTGCGGTTTCCCTGGCGGATCGCTTGAAAGGTCGGGTGGCTGCCTCCATCTAGCGAGGTAGCGCCAGCCCCTTGGACGGCCTGGCGGTCGAGCATGCGGGGTGCATTAAACGCACCTCTTCGTTAGCATGTGCTCCCTTCCCGTCTTCTCCCGATCAGGTCTCGATGAGTTACCAGGTTCTTGCGCGCAAATGGCGCCCGCGGTCGTTCCGCGAAATGGTCGGCCAGACCCATGTGCTCAAGGCGCTGATCAATGCGCTGGACAACGAGCGGTTGCACCATGCCTATCTCTTCACCGGCACCCGCGGGGTGGGCAAGACCACCATCGCGCGGATCCTGGCCAAGTGCCTGAACTGCGAGACCGGCATCAGTTCCACTCCCTGCGGTACCTGTTCGGTGTGCCGCGAGATCGACGAAGGCCGTTTCGTCGATCTCATCGAGGTGGACGCCGCCAGTCGCACCAAGGTCGAAGACACCCGCGAGCTGCTGGAGAACGTGCAGTACGCGCCGTCTCGCGGACGCTACAAGGTGTACCTCATCGACGAGGTGCACATGCTTTCGACGCACAGTTTCAATGCGCTGCTCAAGACGCTGGAAGAGCCGCCGCCCCACGTCAAGTTCCTGCTCGCCACCACCGATCCGCAAAAGCTGCCGGTCACCATCCTCTCGCGCTGCCTGCAATTCGCCCTGAAGAACATGCCGCCGGAGCGCGTCGTCGCGCATCTGCAGCACGTCCTGGCGGCGGAGAGCATTCCCTTCGAGGACGATGCCCTCTGGCTGCTGGGTCGCGCGGCTGACGGCTCCATGCGCGATGCCATGAGCCTGACCGACCAGGCGATCGCCTTCGGCGAGGGTAAGGTGCTGGCCGCCGACGTGCGCGCCATGCTCGGTACCCTCGACCATGGCCAGGTCTACGACGTCCTGCATGCCCTGCTGGAAGGCGATGGTCGCGCGGTGCTGGAGGCGGTGCGCCATCTGGCCGAGCAGGGGCCCGACTGGAGTGGCGTGTTGGCCGAGTTGCTCAACGTGCTGCATCGGGTGGCCATCGCCCAGGTGCTGCCCGATGCGGTGGACAACGGCCAGGGTGATCGCGAGCGGGTGCTGACGCTGGCGCAAGCGCTGCCCGCGGAAGACGTCCAGTACTACTACCAGCTGGGTCTGGTCGGGCGGCGTGATCTGCCGCTGGCACCGGACCCACGGCATGGCTTCGAGATGGTGTTGCTGCGCATGCTGGCCTTCCGGCCGGCAGGTGTGGCCCTTCCCGAACGGCCGGCGTTAAAGACGACGGGAGCCAGCCCGGCCACGGCTGACTCCGACTCGCGTCCGGTGGCCGCGGCGGCTCCCGTGCCGGTGACGCCTGCGCCAGTAGCGGCAGCTCCACAGCCGCCAGCGCCGGCTACGCCACCCGTCAGTAATACCACCCCTATAGATGAGCCGGTCGATCTCCCCTGGGAGGAACCTGCGCCTGAGGCGAACAAGGCGGCGCCGGCCCCGCCAGCGCCGCTTGCAGCGCCGACCGCGCCGGCCGTGCCTCACGTCGAGGCGACGCCCGTGGCCACGGTGATCGCCGATGTGCCGGCGGACACCTCCGGTGACGATCTGGACGGTGACGAAGAGCCGCCGCCGGCCGAGGATTACTACGAGGTGGGGCTGGACGATTATCTCGACACCCTCGGTGAGCCGGCGGTCGACAATATCGCCGAGACCGCCTCGACGGTGGCGGTACAGCCGGCTACGGGATTGGCCGCCGATTGGCAGACGCTGTTTCCCGAGCTCAAGCTGGGCGGCCTGACCGCCAGCATCGCGGCCAACTGCACCCTGGTGGCGGTGGAGGGTGATCGCTGGCATCTGCACCTGGACCCGGCGCAAAGTGCTCTGTTCAACGCCAACCAGCAGCGCCGGCTCAACGATGCGCTGAGCCAGCAGCAGGGCCGTCCCATCACGCTCGAGGTGACCATCCAGACGCCCGAGCAGGAGACGCCCGCCCAGGCGGCCGCGCGGCGCCGTGCGGAGCGCCAGCGTGAAGCGGAGCAGTCCATCCAGGACGATCCGCTGATCCGCCAGATGATTCAACAGTTCGCCGCCACGGTGCGCGCGGGTACCATCGAGCCGGTCGACACCCAAGCCTGACCGGCTTCCATTTCATAGTTCGAGGTAGCAGACATGATGAAAGGTGGCATGGCCGGCCTGATGAAGCAGGCCCAGCAGATGCAGGAAAAGATGCAGAAGATGCAGGAAGAGCTGGCGAACGCCGAAGTGACCGGTCAATCCGGCGCCGGCCTGGTCAGCGTCGTCATGACCGGCCGACACGACGTCAAGCGCGTCAGCCTGGACGACAGCCTGATGCAGGAAGACAAGGAAATCCTCGAAGACCTGATCGCTGCCGCGGTGAACGATGCCGTGCGCAAGATCGAGCAGAACAGCCAGGACAAGATGTCCGGCATGACCGCCGGCATGCAACTGCCGCCCGGCTTCAAGATGCCTTTCTAGTTTTCATCTGAAAAGAGCCTGGGCTCTTGCCACGGGTGCCCCCAGGCACCCGTTTTCTTTCGCTCTCCAGTACGGTAGTCCATGAGCTTCAGTCCCCTGATTCGCCAACTGATCGATGCGCTCCGCGTGCTGCCCGGCGTCGGGCAGAAATCCGCCCAGCGCATGGCCCTGCAACTGCTCGAACGTGAACGCCAAGGCGGCCTGCGTCTGGCGAGCGCCCTCAGCGCGGCCATGGAAGGGGTGGGTTACTGCCGCCAGTGCCGCACCCTGAGCGAAGACGAGATCTGCGGTTTCTGCGCCGATACCCGCCGTGACGACAGCATCCTCTGCGTGGTGGAGGGGCCGATGGACGTCTTTGCCGTGGAGCAGACCGGCTACCGCGGGCGCTACTTCGTGCTCAAGGGGCACCTGTCGCCCATCGACGGCCTGGGGCCGGACGCCATCGGCGTGCCCGAGCTCGAACGGCGCGTCAGCGAAGGCGGTTTCCAGGAAATGATCATCGCCACCAACCCCACGGTGGAAGGCGAGGCGACCGCCTACTACATCGCCCAGCTGCTGGCACCCAAGGGCCTGACCATCTCGCGCATCGCCCATGGCGTGCCCCTGGGAGGCGAGCTGGATCTGGTCGATGGCGGCACTCTGACCCATGCCTTTGCCGGGCGCAAGCCGATCAGTCTCTAGTGTGGTGTTTCAGAAGTTCGCACAAGAATTGGCGAGTGATTTTTGTTCCTGGGCCAGGCGCCGGGACGAGTCATAGCAGGGCTATGGCGAGGAGTGGCAACACCGCCCAGGGGCAAAAAGCGCCGCCAAAATTGTGTAGATAACTTCTGAAACACCACACTAGTTTCTGTACGAAAAATACCTGCGCTCGGTGATGATGCTTCGTTGAAAAAGACCTGGATGGCCAGCCCCACCTAGGCGGCCCCGTCGGAATGCTCATTTACCGCTCGTAAACTCGAGCGCGAGTCCGATCCGCTTCCTCAGCTTTTTTCGCGGGGCCGCCTAGGCCTCGCCTGACCTTCGCTCGGCGATTTTTCGTACAGAACCTAGTCGTACATTCATCCGCGACAGGCCATTGCGCAAGGACGGCTAGGTATCGTCACTCCGAGATAGGCGATCCTTGGGCGGTCGAACAACACCAGGCCAGCCCCATGGATCTGCCCGTCATCGCTTCGCCCGTCACCTATCCCCATCGCCTCGAGGCGGTTCTCGCCTATATCGAGGCGAATCTGGACGGTGACCTGTCGGTGAGCACCCTGAGTCGGGTCGCTGCCTTCTCGGCCTTTCACTTCCATCGGCAATTCACCGCCTTCCTGGGTATGCCGGTCGCCCGTTACGTGCACCTGCTGCGCCTGCGGCGTGCGGGGTTGGGCCTGCTCGCGGCCAGGCGGCGCTCCGTGCTGGAAGTGGCGCTGGAGGCCGGCTTCGAGAGTCCGGAGGCCTTCAGCCGAGCGTTCCGGCGGGTGTTCGGCCAGGCGCCGCGGCAGTTCCGTCAGCAACCCGATTGGCGGCCCTGGCATCAGGTATTCGACATTCCTCGTCTATCCAGGAGTCTCGTCATGCAAATACGTCTAGTGGAGTTCACCGCGGTCAGGATCGCCGCCTTCGAGCACCGGGGGCCGCGTCACCAGGTCGAGGAGAGCGTGCGCCTCTTCATCGACTGGCGTAAAAGCAGCGGCCAGTCACCGGTGGCGACCAGTCGGACCTTCGGCATACCTTTCAGCAATCCCGATACCACCCCCACAGAGGACTTTCGCTTCGCCATCGGCGGCGAGATCAGCGAAGACGTCTGGCCCAATGCCCAGGGCGTACGGGAGTTGCTCATCGCGGGTGGCCGTTATGCCGTGGTCCGCCACCAGGGCTCGACCGATCGAATAGACGAAAGCATCTATCCGCTCTACCGCGACTGGCTGCCCGGCAGCGGCGAGGAATTACGGGACGAGCCGCTGTTCTTCCACTACCTGAGCGTCTATCCGGAAACGCCCCAGGAGCTCTGGCAGACCGATATCTACCTGCCCCTGGTCTGACAGGGAGGGCGTCACGGACCTTGGCTTGCTAGCGCTGGGGGCCTTCGGTCCGCGATATGAGCGGATGGCGGCTGGCAACGGCAGCGTCCAGAAGACGAGGCGGCGCCAGGCGTCGCGCCGCCTCGTCGTCAGCCTTCCAGTTGACCGCCGGCCAGGGCGCAGAGGCGGGCCGAGTCGAGGATGCGCACTTCTTTGCCTTCGGCGGCCAACACGCCGCTCTGCTGGAAGCGGGTGAACACCCGCGATACCGTTTCCACGGCCAGGCCGAGGAAGTTGCCGATCTCGTTGCGTGACATGCTCAGGCGGAATTGCTGGGCGGAAAAGCCACGGGCATGGAAGCGCGCCGAGAGATTGACCAGGAAGGTGGCGATGCGCTCGTCGGCGCTCTTCTTGGACAGCAGCACCATCATCTGCTGGTCGTCGCGGATTTCCCGACTCATCACCCGCAGCAGTTGCCGGCGCAGTTGCGGCAACTGCTCGGAGAGTTCGTCCAGACGCTCGAAGGGGATCTCGCAGACGGTGGTGGTTTCCAGCGCCCGGGCCGACACCGGATAGCGCTCGCTGTCCATGCCCGATAGGCCGACCAGCTCGCTGGGCAAGTGGAAACCGGTGATCTGCTCCTCGCCGGCATCGCTCAGGCTGCTGGTGCGCAGGGCGCCGGAGCGCACCGCATAGACCGAGCCGAAGGCGTCGCCCTGGCGGAATAGATGGTCCCCCTTGGCCAGTGGCCGACCGCGCTTGACGATCTGGTCGAGGGCGTCCAGGTCTTTCAGATCGAGCGACAAAGGCAGGCACAGCGAGGCGAGGCTGCAATCCTTGCAATGGGCCTGGGCGGTGCGCAGCTTGAGGGGCTCGGTCATGGCAGAGGGTCGCTTCTCTTCTGGTTCCAAAAGTCTAACTTTAGCAGTCGTGGCAGGCATGGGTCATATCACCCGGGAAAAGCGCTGGGGGTCGCCGTCCGGTCGGTAGCGGTCGAACAGCATGCACAGGGCGCGGATCAGCAGGCGTCCCGACGGCAGCACCTGGAGGCCACGTTCGTCGAGACGGATCAGGCCGTCGGCGGCCATGGCGCTGAGTTGCGGCCAGGCGTCGGCGAAGTACTGGCGGAAATCCAGCGCGCAGCTGCGCTCGATGGCGGCGAAATCCAGCTGGAAATGGCAGATCAGCTGGGCGATCACCGCGCCGCGGATGCGGTCGTCCCGCGAGCGGCGCAGGCCGCGGGCGGTGGCCAGTTCGCCGTGGGCCAGGCGCTCCTGGTAGTGGGCAAGGTCCGGGTTGTTCTGGCAAAGCACCTCGCCGACCTGGCTGATGGCGGAAACGCCCAGGCCGAGCAGGTCGCAGTGGCCGTGGGTGGTGTAGCCCTGGAAATTACGCTGCAAGGTACCGTCTTCCTGGGCGATGGCCAGGTCGTCGTCGGGCAGGGCGAAGTGGTCCATGCCAATGTAGCGATAGCCGGCCGCACGCAGTTGCTCCACGGTGCGCTGTAGCATTTCCAGCTTGGCCGCGGGTGTCGGTAGTTCGCTGGCCTCGATGCGCCGCTGCGGCGGGAAGCGCTGCGGCAGGTGGGCGTAGTTGAACACCGACAGTCGATGCGGCTGGAGCTCCAGTACCCGCGCCACGGTCTGGGCGAAGCCGGCCGGGGTCTGCCGCGGCAGGCCATAGATGAGATCCAGGTTGATGGAGCGATAGTCGAGGGCGCGGGCGGCCTCGACCAGGGTGCGGGTATCGTCGAAGGGTTGTAGGCGATTGACCGCCAGTTGCACTTGCAGATCGAGATCCTGGACGCCGAAGCTGACCCGGTTGAAGCCCAGCTCGCGGAGCAACCCCATGGTGCTCCAGTCGGCCTCGCGCGGATCGATCTCGATGGAGTAGTCGCCGCGGTCGTCGTCGGCCAGGGTGAAGTGGCGGCGCAGGTCGGCCATTAATTCGCGCAGTTGCAGCGGATTGAGAAAGGTTGGGGTGCCGCCACCCAGGTGCAGTTGTTCCACCCGCTGCCCACCATCCAGGTGCCGGCTGATGAGGGCCATTTCCTGGCGCAGGGCCGCAAGGTAGGCGACGCTGCGGCTGCGGTCCTTGGTGATGACCTTGTTGCAGGCGCAGTAGTAGCAGATGTTGGCGCAGAAGGGCACATGCAGGTAGAGCGACAGCGGGCGTCCGGCCTGACGGCTCAGGCGCAAGGCGCCGAGCAGGTCGAAGGGGCCGATGCCGTCGTGGAATTGCACGGCGGTGGGGTAGGAGGTGTAGCGGGGGCCGGCGCGATCGTAGCGGGCGATGAGGTCGGCGTCCCAGACGAGGGCGGCTGTCATGCCGGGCTCCAGTAGGGTCGAGGTGACCAGTGTGAGGGGCACGGTCCGAGCTTTATTGATCCAGATCAATGAACGCCGGGTTAAGCTCCGAGGTTTTGACGAGGAGTAGCCCATGGCAGACGAGTTGTACCTCGGGACCTTTCGCGAATGCCGGCCTGCGAGCGTGCCTCTGGCGACCCTGTTGCTGGCCCATGGCGCCGGGGCGGGAATGGACAGCCCCTTCCTGCAGCAGCTGGCCGAAGAACTGGCGCGGCGTGAGATCCGCACCCTGAGATTCGAATTCCCCTACATGGCCCGGGCCCGTGCCGAGGGCAAGCGGCGTCCGCCGAATCCGGCGTCGGTGCTGCTGGAGCATTGGCGGGCCGTGGTGGCCGCGTGGCGCGCGCTGGAAAGCGGGCCGCTGTGGCTGGCGGGCAAGTCCATGGGCGGGCGGATGGCGAGTCTGCTGGCTGACGAGTTGGGAGCGGCGGGGCTGATCTGCCTGGGCTATCCCTTCCATCCGGCCGGCAAGCCCGAGCGGCTGCGAACCGAGCACCTGGCGACCCTGGCCACGCCGACGCTGATCGTCCAGGGCGAGCGTGATGCCTTGGGCAGTCGCGAGGAGGTGGAGGCCTATAAGTTGGCGCCGACCATCGAGGTGCAATGGATCGCCACCGCGGACCATGATCTCAAGCCGCTCAAGAGCAGCGGCCTGAGCCAGACCCAGGTGCTGGCGGACACGGCGGCGCGGGTGGCCGCCTTCGTGCGCACGGCCGCGACGAGCTAGGGCATCGGAAGCTGCTGCGGACGGATAGGGCGTTGTGTTGGGCTTCGCTGCGCTCAGCGTCAACCTGCGGGTCGACCGGGCGCCCCTCGCCCTTGGGGAGAGGGTTGGGGGAGGGTGGATTCCCACCGATGCCCGACCTATCCATATAACTCCTCATTATTTCAAAAATGTACAACGCCCTGAGTAGGCTATAAGTCCAATGCTTGGATGCGCGCTACGATGTCTCTAGATCATCCCGTTACCTCTCGGCCCCTGCCGCCGGGGCTTGCCGCCAGCCTGCTCGCCGGGCTGGCGGTCGCAGCTACCGAGATCGATGGCCACCCCACCACCTACCGGGTTGTCCACGAGGCGTCGATCGAGGCCGGGCAGATCATTCAGTTCCCTTACCGCAGCGGTGCCAGCCGCCACCAGCCCAGCGCCTGGCAGGACTATTTCTTCGTCGACGCGCCCGGCCAGCAGGGCAGCTGATTCTTTCCCTACGGGTTCCACCGGACCACCGGACGAGCCCTCGACATCTCGAGGTCTCCCATGGCTATTCCTTCGATTCTCCAACGCCTCGGGCTGCTCCTGGCGAGCAGTGCCCTGGCGCTGTCGGCCCAGGCTGCCGACCCCCAGAAGATCCGTCTCGGTATCAACGACAGTCCGCAGAACGCGGCCCTGGAGCGCGCCGTCGAGGTGGCGCGGGAAAAGGGTGTGGAGGTGGAAATCGTCTCCTTCAGTGACTGGAACACGCCGAACCTGGCACTCGCCCACGGCGATATCGACGTCAACTACTTCCAGCACCAACCGTTCCTGGAGAACGCCAACGCCCAGAATGGCTATGGCCTGGTGCCCATCGCCTACGGCGTGGAGAACAAGGTCGGGCTCTATTCCAAGCGGGTGAAGAGCTTCGCCGAGGTGCCGGACGGTGCCACCGTGGCGGTGGCCGACGATCCGGTCAACCAGGGGCGCGGACTGCAGCTCTATGCCCGCGCCGGCTTGATCCAGCTCAAGCCCGATGCCGGGCCCAAGGCCAGCCTGCAGGACATCGTCGCCAATCCCAAACACCTCAAGTTCATCGAGTTGCCCGGTCCGCAGCTGGCCCGGGTACTGGACGACGTGACCCTGGCGCAGAGCTATCCCTCGCATATCCTCGCCGCCGGCACCGCAGATCCGGGCAGCGCCCTGCTGTTCAGCGACGACGAGGCCAACGGTCACCTCTATGCGCTGAGGTTCGTGACTCGCCCGGAAAAAGCCAAGGACCCGGCGATCCTGACCTTCATCCAGGTGTTCCAGAGCGATCCGCGGGTGCGTGAGGTCATCGCCAAGGCCTATGGCAATCCGCAGCTCTACAGCCTGGCCTGGTTGAACCGGCAGGAGGCCGCACGATGAGCAACGCCTTGCTGAAAACGTTGGAGCCGCAAACGCCGGCCGAACCCCAGGCCGTCGCAGCTCGCGAGCACCTGCGCCTGAGCGGGGTGCAGAAGGTCTATACCGGCGGCGCGGTGCCCGTCACCGCCCTGGCGGACATCGACCTGTCCATCGCCCGCGGCGAGATCTTCGGCATCATCGGTCGCAGCGGCGCCGGCAAGTCCAGCCTGATCCGCACCCTCAATCGCCTGGAGGACGTCAGCGCCGGCCAGGTGCTGGTGGATGGCGTCGACATCGGCACCCTGGGCGGCAGCCAGTTGGTGGCGTTGCGCCGCCGTATCGGCATGATCTTCCAGCACTTCAACCTGCTGGCCTCGCAAACCGTGCTGGAGAACCTCGCCCTGCCACTCAAGGCGGCCGGCTTCCGCCGTGACGAGATCGAGACGCGCGCCCGGGAATTGCTGGAGCTGGTGGGTCTGCAGGGCAAGGAGCAGGTCTATCCCTCGCGACTCTCTGGCGGTCAGAAGCAGCGGGTGGGTATCGCCCGCGCCCTGATGCTCAAACCCGAGATCCTGCTGTGCGACGAGGCCACCTCGGCGCTCGATCCTGAGACCACCCAATCGATCCTGGCGCTGTTGCAAGACATCAATCGTCGCCTGGGCCTGACCATCGTCCTCATCACCCACGAGATGGCGGTGATCCGCCAGATCTGCGACCGGGTGGTGGTGCTGGAGCACGGCCGCATCGTCGAGCAGGGGCCGGTGTGGCAGCTGTTCGGTGCGCCCCAGGCCGAAGCCACCCAGGCGCTGCTGGCCCCGCTGGCCGCCCAGTTGCCGGCGGATCTCGCCAGGCAGCTCACCGCCACCCGCCAGCCCGGCGCCCGTGCGGTGCTGGAGCTGGCCTACGACGGCCAGGGCGGGGAGCCCGACTTCCAGGCCCTGGGCCAGGCGCTCGGCGCACCGGTGGAGCTCCTGCATGGCGGCATCGACCGGATTCAAGGCCATGCCCTGGGCCGCTTGCTGGTAGCCACCCGTGCGCCCGACCGCCGTCTGGCCGCCTTCCTGGGGCAGGACGGGCTGTTCGCCCGGGCGGAGGTGCTGGGCTATGTCTGAGTTCATGCTCAAGGCGCTGTGGAAGGCCTTTCTCGATACCCTGACCATGGTCAGCATCTCCGCGGCCATCGTCTGGTTCGCCGGTATCGCCCTGGCGGTGATACTGGTCACCACCGGGCGCGGCGCCATCTTCGCCGCGCCCACGCTCAACCGGGTGCTGGGCACGGTGATCAATGCCTTTCGCGCCACGCCTTTCATCATCCTGCTGGTGGCCCTGATCCCGCTGACGCGGCTGATCACCGGCACCACCATCGGCGTCTGGGCAGCGGTGGTGCCCATTACCCTCAGCGCCACGCCGTTCTTCGCCCGCATCGCCGAGGTGAGCCTGCGCGAAGTCGGCGGCGGGGTGATAGAAGCAGCCCAGGCGCTGGGGTGCGAGCGGCGCCACATCGTCTTCAACGTGCTGCTGCCCGAGGCGCTGCCGGGGATCATCGGTGGCTTCACCGTGACCCTGGTGGCCATGATCGGCGCCTCGGCCATGGCTGGAGCCATAGGCGCCGGGGGCCTGGGCGACCTGGCGATCCGCTACGGTTACCAGCGCTACGACACCCAGGTGATGGCCGTGGTGATCGCCATCCTGGTGGTGCTGGTGTGCGGTATCCAGTTCATCGGCGACCGCTACGTGCGGCATCTGCGGGCGCGCTAGCGCCGATTCCCTAGCTCTCTCCCTGCGACGCCCGGAGCGGCCCTAGCCCTCCGGGCGTCGTCGTTTTCGCCCGCCGCCAGCGTATCCGTGAAAGACCCGGGCCAGCGCCTGGGAGGCACTGTTGCTGGGCAGACAGCGAGACAACAGCTGCCTGGGTCCGAACAGCTCTTAGCTACCGAAAATTTTTAACAAGCCATTGATAAATAAGGATTTATAGAGTTGGCCTGGTTCTTGATGATGTTCCGTTGACATCATCTCGACCGCCCCAGAGGCGGCGTCATCTGGAGGAAGCAACCTTGTCCCACGCACCCGTCAAATTCGCCTATTGGGTCCCCAACGTCAGCGGTGGCCTGGTCGTCAGCAACATCGAGCAGCGCACCCACTGGGGGATCGACTACAACCGTAAGCTGGCCCAGCTCGCCGAGCAGGCCGGTTTCGACTACGCCCTGACGCAGATCCGCTTCACCGCTGGCTACGGCGCCGAGTACCAGCATGAGTCTGTAGCCTTCAGCCATGCGCTGCTGGCGGCCACCGAGCGACTCAAGGTGATCGCCGCCATCCTGCCCGGCCCCTGGAATCCGGCGCTGGCCGCCAAGCAGCTGGCGACCATCGATCAGCTCACCAATGGCCGCATCGCCATCAACCTGGTGTCCGGCTGGTTCAAGGGCGAATTCCACGGCATCGGCGAGCCCTGGCTGGAGCACGACGAGCGCTATCGTCGTTCCGAGGAATTCATCCGCGCGCTCAAGGGCATCTGGACCCAGGACAACTTCACCTTCGCCGGCGACTTCTACCGCTTCCGCGACTACACCCTGAAGCCCAAGCCGCTGCAGCAGCCGCACCCGGAGATCTTCCAGGGCGGCAGTTCGCGGGCGGCGCGGGACATGGCGGCGCGGGTCTCGGACTGGTACTTCACCAACGGCGGCACCCGCGAGGACATCCGCGCCCAGGTGCAAGACCTGCGCGCCAAGGCAACGGCGGAGGGGCGCGAGGTGAAGATCGGCGTCAACGCCTTCATCATCGCCCGCGACACCGAGGCCGAGGCGCGCGAGGTGCTGCAGGACATCGTCGCCCAGGCCAACCCCGAGGCGGTCAAGGCCTTTGGCGATGCCGCGCGCCAGGCCGGCGCTTCCAGCCCGGAAGGCAAGGGCAACTGGGCCAATTCCAGTTTCGAGGACCTGGTGCAGTACAACGATGGCTTCAAACCCAACCTGATCGGCACCCCCGAGCAGATCGCCGAGCGCATCGTGACGCTCAAGGCGGAGGGCGTGGACCTGGTGCTGGCCGGCTTCCTGCACTTCCAGGAGGAGGTGGAGTACTTCGGCAAGCGGGTACTGCCGCTGGTGCGCGAGCTGGAAGCCCGGGCCGCGGCCCAGGCGGCGGCCTGACAGATGGGGGCGAGCCTGGCCAAGGCGACCTCGGCGGCGCCGGTATTGCTGGAGGTCAGCGACCTGACGCTGGCCTTCGGTGGGGTGACGGCCTTCACCGGGGTCAGCTTCCAGGTCCGCGAGGGCGAGATCTGCGCCCTCATCGGGCCCAATGGCGCCGGCAAGAGTTCGCTGCTCAACGTGATCAACGGACTCTACCGGCCGCAGCAGGGCAGGGTGCTGCTGGCCGGTAGTGCCAAGGCCTTGCGGCGGCCCCAGGCTGCCGCTCACGCCGGGGTCGCCCGCACCTTCCAGAACCTGGCACTGTTCAAGGGCATGAGCGTGCTGGACAACGTGCTCACCGGGCGCGGCCGCCATCGGCGGGCCTCCTGGCCGGAACAGGTCTTCGCCCTGGGCCGGGCGCCAGCGGAAGAGCGGGCGCAGCGGGCGGTGGCCGAATGGGCGCTGGACTTCCTGCACCTCGGCCCCTGGCGCGAAACCCCCGTGGGCAGCTTGCCCTATGGCCTGCAGAAGCGGGTGGAACTGGCCCGGGCGCTGGCCGCCGAGCCACGGCTGCTGCTGCTCGACGAGCCCATGGCCGGGATGAACGCCGGCGAGAAGCAGGAACTGAGCGGCTATATCCAGGCCATCAACCGCGAGCAGGGCGTCACCGTGGTGCTGATCGAGCACGACATCCAGGTGGTGATGCAGCTGGCGGATCACGTGGTGGTCCTGGACTACGGTCGCCTCATCGCCCACGGCCCACCCGCCGCGGTGCGCCAGGACCCGGCGGTGATAGCCGCCTACCTGGGCACTCGTCACTAGGGAATACCTACGCCACAGGGAGAAGACCATGGCGTTTTTCTTGGAAGTCTTGCTCGGCGGCCTGCTCGCCGGGGTGATGTATGCCCTGGTGGCGCTGGGCTTCGTGCTCATCTACCGGGCGTCAGGCGTGTTCAACTTCGCCCAGGGCGCCATGCTGCTGTTCGCCGCCCTGACCTACGTCAGCCTGGTGGAGCGCGGCCTGCCCGGTTGGTTGGCACTGCTGTTCACGCTGGGCGTCATGATCCTGCTGGCCGTGGCGGTGGAGCGCACGGTGCTGCGACCGCTGGTGAATCGCTCGCCGCTGGTGCTGTTCATGGCCACCCTGGGGCTGGCCTATTTCATCGAGGGCGCGGCCCAGGCGCTGTGGGGCGCCCAGGTGCATGGCCTGGACCTCGGCATCGAAGACAGTCCGTTGGAAGTGGGCGACCTGCTGCTGTCGTCCTTCGATCTCTTCGCCGCGGCGGTGGCGGCGCTGCTGGTGTTGGGCCTGTCGCTGCTGTTCGAACGGACGCGGCTGGGCATCTCGCTGCGTGCCGTGGCCGACGATCCCTTGGCGGCCCAGGCGGTGGGTATCCGCCTGCCGCGCATCTGGGCGCTGGTGTGGGCGGTGGCGGGCTGCGTCGGCCTGGTGGCCGGGCTGCTCTGGGGCGCGCGGCTGGGGGTGCAGTTCTCGCTGTCGCTGATCGTGCTCAAGGCGCTGCCGGTGCTGATCATCGGCGGCTTCTCCTCGATCACCGGCGCCATCGTCGGCGGCCTGCTGATCGGGGCCAGTGAAAAGCTCGCCGAGGTCTATCTCGGCCCCCTGATCGGCGGCGGCATCGAGAACTGGTTTCCCTATGCCTTCGCCCTGGTCTTCCTGCTGATTCGACCCGTCGGCCTGTTCGGCGAACCCACGGTCGAGCGCGTCTAGAGGATTCACTATGACTACCACCGTCGACGCGCTGGCTGCGCGTCCGCTGTCTGCCCGTGCGCTCGCGATTCGGCCGGCGCGCCTGGTATGGGTTGCCATTCTGGCCTTGGCCTTTGGCGTGCTGCCCTGGGTCGGCAACGACTACTTGTTCAACGCCCTACTGATTCCCTTCCTGGTGCTGGCCCTGGCCGGATTGGGGCTGAATCTGCTCACCGGCTATGCCGGGCAGTTGTCGCTGGGCTCGGCCGCCTTCATGGCGGTGGGCGCCTTCACCACCTACAACCTGCAGGTACGCCTGGGACTGCCGCTACCGCTGTGCCTGTTCGCCGGCGGCCTGCTGGCAGCCCTGGTCTCCCTGCTGTTCGGCCTGCCCAGCCTGAGGATTCGCGGCTTCTACCTGATCGTCTCCAGCCTGGCGGCGCAATTCTTCATTCTGTGGGCCTTGACCCGCTTCGACTGGTTCTCCCATGGCAACGCCTCGGGGGTGATCAGCGCACCGCCACTGCTGCTGTTGGGCCAGGATTTCGGCGGGCCGCTGGGTCGCTATCTGGCCACCTTGGTGGTGGTGCTGGGGTCGTTCGCCTCGGCCGCGCGCCTGGTGCACGGCGAATTGGGCCGTACCTGGATGGCGGTGCGCGATCGCGAGACGGCCGCGGCGGTGATGGGCCTGTCGGTGGTGCGGGCCAAGCTGCTGGCCTTCGCCTTCAGCGGCTTCTACCTGGGCATCGCCGGCGCGCTCTGGGCCTTCACCTACCTGGGCACCGTGGAGCCCAACGGCTTCGACCTGAGTCGCTCCTTCCAGATCCTCTTCATCGTCATCCTCGGCGGCCTGGGCAGCCTGGCCGGCAGCCTCTATGGCGCGGCCTTCATCGTGCTGTTTCCACTGCTGCTCTCCAACCTGGCCGGCTGGCTGCCGGGCGACCTCATCGCCGCGGGTCAGCTGGAGAACCTGCAGAAGATGGTCTTCGGCGCCCTGATCATCCTGGTGCTGATCAAGGAACCCGAGGGCCTGGCCCGCCTCGCCACGCGCGGCTGGCAACGCCTGCAGCGCCGCTGACTTCATTCCCTGCCGGCGGGAAGGCCCGTCGGCTTTAGCCCTACAAGGAAAGTCTCCCATGTGCAAACGTCATCTGCTCGGCAGTCTCGTCCTGGCCCTGGGCCTCAGCAGCTTCGGCCCGGCCCAGGCCGCGGGCGAGCAGTACTTCCCGCTGCAGAGCTATCGCGTCGGCCCCTATGCCGCCGGCGGCACCGGCTTCTTCGGCGGCTTCATCGACTACATGAAATACGTCAACGCCAACGGCGGCGTGAACGGCGTCAAGCTGGTGTGGAGCGAATGCGAAACCGAATACATTGTCGAGAAGGGCGTGGAATGCTACGAGCGTCTGAAGAACGGCCATGACGGCGCGCCCGCGGCGGCCACCAATCCGTTGTCGGTGGGCATCGCCTACGCCACCCTGGAGCGCTCCACCGCCGACCACCTGCCGCTGATCACCATCAACCACGGCCGTACCGATTCCACCGACGGCAGCGTCTTCCCCTATGTCTTCCCGCTGCAGCTCAATCCCTATTCGGAGGTGTCGGCCATCCTCAACTGGATAGGCCAGCAGGGCGGTGGGGTCGACAGCCTCAAGGGCAAGAAGATCGTCACCCTCTACCACGGCTCGCCCTACGGCAAGGAGACCAACGAGGTCTTGCAGAAGCTGGCGGATCGTTACGGCTTCCAGCTGACCCTGCTGGAGGTGCCGCACCCGGGTAACGAGCAGCAATCCCAGTGGCTCAACATCCGCCGCATCAAGCCCGACTGGGTGATCCTGCGTGGCTGGGGCGTGATGAACCCGGTGGCGATCAAGACCGCGCAGAAGGTCGGCTACCCGGTCGACCACATCATCGGCAACATCTGGAGCAACTCCGAGGAAGACGTCCGCCCGGCCGGCGCGGCGGCCAAGGGGTTCCTGGCCGTCACCACCCACCCCTCGGGCACCGACTTCCCGGTGCTCCAGGGCATCGAGCGCGAGGTGGTGGCCAAGGGGCAGAGCGACCTGGCCGATCCCCAGCGTTTCGGTACCGTCTACTACAACCTCGGGGTGGTCAACGGCATCCTCAACGTCGAGGCGCTGCGGGTAGCCCAGGCCAAGTACGGGGACAAACCCCTCACCGGCGAGCAGGTGCGCTGGGGCTTCGAGCACCTGAATCTGGACGACGTCCGCCTGCAAGCCCTGGGCGCCAAGGGCCTGGTGCAGCCGCTCAGGCTCTCCTGCGCCGACCACGAAGGCGGTGGTGCCATCCGCATGCAGCAATGGGATGGCGAAAAGTGGAAGTTGGTGAGCGGCTGGGTGCAGGCCGACCGCGCCTTCCTGCGGCCAATCATCGAGGCCTCGGCGCAGCAGTATGCCAAGGAAAAGGGCATCACGCCGCGTGACTGCAGCAAGGAGAGTTGAGCATGACCGCCACCCCCTTGCTGGCGGTCGACGCCATCGAAGTCCGCTACGACGGTGCCATCCTCGCCGTCAGCGGGGTCAGCCTCGAAGTCCGGCAGGGGCAATTGGTGGCCCTATTGGGCGCCAACGGCGCCGGCAAGAGCACCACGCTCAAGGCCATCTCCGGCCTGCTCGGCGCCGGGCGCGGCGAGTTGGTCCGCGGCGCCATCCGCTACGACGGCCAGGACCTGGCCGGCCAATCACCCGATGCTCGGGTGCGCGCCGGGTTGATCCAGGTGCTAGAGGGCCGCCATTGCTTCGGCCGGCTCAGCGTGGAGGAAAACCTGCTCAGCGGCGGCTTCGTCCGGCGCCTGGGGCGGGCCGCGCAGCGGGCCGAGCTGGAACGCATCTACGCCTGGTTTCCGCGGCTGGCGGCCAAGCGCAAGCAACTGGCGGGCCTTACCTCCGGTGGCGAGCAGCAGATGATCGCCCTCGGTCGCGCCCTCATGGCACGACCGCGGTTGCTGCTGCTGGACGAGCCCTCCATGGGCCTGGCACCGCTGGTGGTGGAGGAGATCTTCGCCAGCGTCGCCCGCTTGAATCGCGACGAGGGCCTGAGCGTGCTGATGGCCGAGCAGAACAGCGCCATTGCCCTGGACTATGCGCACCAGGCCTATGTGTTGGAGAACGGGCAGGTAGTACAGGCGGGCGTACCGGGCGAGAGTCTGTCGCGGGAGGCGGTGCAGGCGGCTTATCTAGGGGTGGGTTGAAGACGGGGCGGTCGCTTAGGCCCCGAGGATCGGCCTTGCGGTCGATAACCGCCCGGAATGCGCGGGCTTGAGCCCTTGCGAACTCAAGTTCGCTCTACTTGGGCCGAAACGCCATAGATAACCTTTAATCCGTCGCCGAGGGCCGCCATGAATCTGAACAACTACAGCATAGGAACACGAGCGGGGCTGAGCTTCGCGGTCATCGCCGCGCTGGTACTGGTCCTGGGGCTGTTCGGGATCTACAACGCCCAGTCGCTGCGTGGTGCGCTGGTCCACACCGAGTCGGTCTCCCTGGCGGGCAGTCGCGCCTTGGCGCAGATCAGGGACAACCAGCTGGGCATCCGGGTCATCACCTTGCGCATGATGCTCAACCGCGAGCCGGCGGTGCTTACCCCCACCGTGGCGCGGCTCGAGGTACTGATCGGCCTGCTGGACAAGGCCATGCAGGATTACCGCCAGGTGGTCACCGACGCGGGCCGCGCGAGTTTCGAACAACTGGACGCCACCATCGCCAACTACCGGACCCTGCTCGGCCAGTATCGCAAGCTGTCCGACCAGGGCGATGTGGAGGCCATGCGGACGCTGCTCAACACCGGTATCCAGGACGCCTCCAACAAGACCGGCGATCTGTTCAACGCCCTGCTCAAGGTCAACCTCGAAGAAAGCAACGCCTACACGGCGGAGGCGACTGCTCGTTACCAGACCATCTGGGTCGGCTCTCTGATGCTGCTCGGCGTAGCCTTGCTGCTGACGATCCTGCTGGCCTGGAGCCTGACCCGCAGCATCGTCCAGCCCCTGCGTTCCGCCATAGGCGCGGCGCGGGCGATGGCTGACGGCGATCTGCGCCAGACCCTACAGGCGCGCGGTCGCGACGAGCCCTCGCAGTTGCTCGAAGCCCTGGCCGGGATGCAAGCCAGCCTGCGCCAGGCGCTGGGCTTGATCAACGATACCGCCGATCAGCTCGGCGGTGCCTGTGGCGAGGTGAGTCGCATCACCCAGCGCAACCTGGGCGAGGTCGCCCAGCAGCACGATGAAATCCAGCAGGCGGCCACTGCGGTCAACGAGATGACCGCCGCCGTGGAAGAGGTGGCCGGTAATGCCGTCTCCACCTCGCAGGCGTCCGATCAATCCCAGTTGATGGTCCAGCGCGGTACCCAGCAGGTGCAGCACACCCTCTCCACCATTCGGGTACTGGGGCAGGGGATGGATCGGGCGTCGGCCGACGTCGGGCAACTGGCCGAAGAGTCGCAGAAGATCGGTACGGTGCTGGACGTGATCCGGGCCATCGCCGAGCAGACCAACCTGCTGGCGCTCAACGCCGCCATCGAGGCCGCGCGCGCCGGCGAGGCTGGCCGCGGCTTCGCCGTGGTCGCCGACGAGGTGCGCGCCCTGGCCGGCCGTACCCAGAGTTCCACCGCCGAGATCGAGCAGATGGTCTCGCGTATCCAGAGCGGCACGCGGCAAGCGGTGGAGGCCATGCAGAGCGGGACGCGGCAGGTGGGCGACAGCCTCACCAGCGCCGAGGCCAGCGGCCAGGTACTGGAAGAAATCAATCAGGCGATCCTTGGCATCCACGAGCGCAACCTGGTGATCGCCAGCGCCGCCGAGGAACAGGCCCAGGTCGCCCGGGAGATTGATCGCAACCTGGTCAACATCCGCGACCTGTCGGTGCGCAACTCCGAAGCCTCGTCCCAGGTGGGCAGCGCCATCGACCAACTGAGCGGTACCTCGGGCGAGTTGCAGCGGATGCTGCATCGCTTTCACTTCTGAGGGGTGACCGGCGTCGGGTCACTTTGAGGTGTGGGTCGCCGTTCCCTCCGCTGTCCTGGGCTAAGCTGCCGGGGCAGCAGCCAGGGAATTACCGTGAACAAGACCTCCTATAACGCCATCGCCGACCTCTTTCGCCAGGCCCGAGTGAGCCTTGGCGACAACGAGCGCCGCTATCTGGACGTGCTCCTGGAAAATGTCGAGCCCGGCGCCACCTTGCTCGACCTGGGCTGCGGCACCGGCACACCGGTCGCCGCCGCCATCCTCGCCCAGGGCTATCGTGTGCTCGGTGTCGATCAGGCGGCCGCCATGCTGGCCCATGCCCGGCGGGAGTTTCCCAAGCAGCGCTGGATCGAGGCGCGGCTAGAAAGCTATGCCTGCGCCGAGCCCTACCAGGGTGCGTTGCTCTGGGATTCGCTGTTTCATCTGGAGCGCCGCTGGCATGAGGTCATCCTGGCGCGAGTGATCGCCGGGCTGCCACGGGGCGGACGGCTGATGCTGACCTCGGGCGGTTCGGCAAACGAGGCTTTCGTCGACCGGATGTTCGACCAGCCGTTCTTCTATGACTCGCACCCGCCGGAGGTGCTGCGCGCCCTGCTGCGGGAGCAGGGCGTACGCATCCTCGTCGATGACGTCCTGGACCTGCCCGATGGCAGCGGGAACAGGGGGCGCTGCGCCTTCGTCGTCGAGAAAGTTTGATCCAACGGCATTCACCCGCGAGCGCTAGTCCTTCCACCCCGGCAAATACAACTTGCCGTAGCTCTTGTCCAAGGCAGCCTTCACCTGAGGCGAATGCTGGTAGATATCGATCACCTTGGCCAGGCGCGGATCGTCCTTGTTGTCCGGACGGGCGACGAACTGGATGACGTACTCGGGGTGGTCCAGGCCATCGAACAGCAGTGCCTTACTGGGATCGACGGTGTTGGCCAGGCGCAGGTAGTGCGGATAGCCCTGGGCGACGTCGACGTCGTCCAGCGTGCGCGCCAGGTTCACCGCCTCCACCTCGATGATCTGGATGTCCCGGGGGTTGCTGGTGATGTCGGCGACGGTGGCGTGATAGCCGACGCCCGGCTTGAGGGTGATGAAACCGGCCTTCTGCAGCAACAACAGACCGCGCCCGCCGTTGATGGCATCGTTGGCGATGGCCACCCGCGCGCCCTTGGGCACCTCGGCGAGGGTCTTGTACTTCTTCGAATAGAGCCCGACGTTGGTCAGGATACCCGGCGCCACGGGGACCAGGTCGTAGCCGGCGTTGCGCTTGGCGTTCTCCAGGAAGGGGATGTGCTGGTAGTAGTTGGCGTCGATGTCGTGGTTGGCGAGGCTGGTGTTGGGCGCGATCCAGTCGTTGAATTCGACGATCTCCACGTCCACCCCGGCGGCCTTGGCCTCCTGCACCGCGACTTCCAGCGGCGGGGCGAAGGCGGCGGTGGTGCCGATCTTGAGAGGCGCGGCCAGGGCTGCGGTGCTGAACAGGCCGAGGGCGAGGAGCAGGGGTTTGAGGCAGGTCATGGGGCGTCCTTGAGGGGTCAGTCCTGGCGGAAACGGGTGCCGAAGTGGCGGGTGTCGAGGTGGTCGCCACGGCCGAACAGCTTGTGTCTGAAGCTGCCCTCGGCGTAGGCGGTCTTGTAGCGACCCCGGCTCTGCAACTCCGGGATCACCAAGTCGATGAAGTCGCTGTAGCACTCGGGTGTGACGGTGCGGGCCAGGTTGAAGCCGTCCAGCCCGGTCTCGTCGATCCAGCCGAGCAGGGCATCGGCCACCTGCTGGGGATCGCCGACGATGGCGGTGTAGCGCCCACCCAGCGCGTGCTGCTCCAGCAGCTTGCGCCGAGTCCAGCCGGCGTCCTTGGCCACCAGGCGCTTGAGCGCCGATTCGATGGCCTCGGTCTTTTGCGGGCGAATGGGTTCATCCAGGCCGTAGGCAGCGAGATCTATGCCCACCGAGGCGGCGTGGTGGGCGACGCCAGCCTCGGGGCTGGCATAGCTCAGGTATTCGGCGTGCTTGTCGCGTGCCTCGGCGGCGGTGGGGGCGACGATCACCGTCAGGCCCATGAATAGCTTCACGTCGTCCGCGTCCCGCCCGGCGGCCACCGCCGCCCCGCGCACCCGCTCGACCTGGGCGCGGGTGGCGGCCTGGTCCTGCCCGGAGATGAACACGCACTCGGCATGGCGTCCGGCGAAGGCCAGGCCACGGTCCGAGGAGCCGGCCTGGAACAGCATCGGGGTACGCTGGCGCGAGGGTTCGCAGAGGTGGTAGCCCTCGACATCGAAGAATTCGCCGTGATGCGCGACCTTGCGTACCCGCTCGGGACGGGCATAGACGCGGCCCGCGCGGTCGTTGACCACGGCATCGTCGGCCCAACTGCCTTCGAGCAGTTTGTAGAGCACTTCCAGGTATTCGTCGGCCTGGTCGTAGCGGCGGTCGTGGGCGATCTGCCGGTCCAGGCCCATGGCCCGGGCGGCGCTGTCGAGATAACCGGTGACGATGTTCCAGCCGACGCGGCCCTCGCTCAGGTGGTCCAGGGTGGATAGGCGGCGGGCGAAGGGGTAGGGCGGCTCGTAGGTGAGGTTGGCGGTCAGGCCGAAACCGAGGTGCCGGGTGGCGCCGGCCATGGCCGAGACCAGCAGGAAGGGATCGTTGACCGGCAGCTGGATGGATTCGCGCAGGGTCAGGTCGACGTTACCGCCATAGACATCGTAGACGCCGAGGATATCGGCGATGAACAGGCCGTCGAACAGACCACGCTCCAGCAACTGGGCCAGTTCGGTCCAGTAACCCAGGGTGTGGTAGCTGCTGGAGGTGTCGCGCGGATGGGTCCAGAGGCCATGGTTGATATGGCCCACGGTGTTCATGTTGAAGGCGTTGAGCAACACCTGTTTGGCGGGCGCGTTCATGGGGCGGGCGCCCGCAGGGGGGTAAGCGTTCGGAGCACGGCCATGGAATCCTCAGGCAAAGGCGAAGGGAGAGGTCCGGTGGTCCGGTCGTTATACGTTAACCTCGATGTTTTTCCGTCCTTAAATAGCTTTTGGAAATAACGTTAGGACGGGACCCGCCCGGCCCGCAGCGAGCAGCGCTTGGACCTCTAGGCTCCTGCCACCCCGTGGTCCTGTGACCTGGCGCCGAAAGGGCCGAACAGAGGCGTGCGCAATTCCGCTGGAGAGGGCAGTATCAACTGGCTGCGGTGCGCCAAGGCCGCCCCTATCCCGTCGACAGTCCGAGGAGCTCCTATGACCCCATCCGCAGCGGTAATGGCCGAGCTGGCCCCCCAGGGCAGCCTGCGTGCGGCCATCAACTACGGCAATCCGGTCCTCGCCCAACGGGGCGCCGATGGCGAACCGACCGGCGTCTCGGTGGCGCTGGCCCGCGCCTTGGCGGAGCTACTTGGCGTACCCCTGCAACTCATCACCTACGATGCCGCCGGCAAGGTGTTCGCCGCTCTGGAGCAGGGCGCCTGGGACCTGGCGTTCCTCGCCATCGAGCCGGTGCGGGCCGCGCAGATCGACTTCAGCGAACCCTATGTCATCATCGAGGGCACCTATCTGCTGCGTGAGAACGATCCAGCCCGCCAAGTCGCCGAGTTGGATCAAGCCGGGCGTCGCATCGCCGTGGGGCAGGGCGCAGCCTACGATCTCTACCTCAGCCGTACCCTGACCCAGGCCGAGTTGGTGCGGGCGCCCACCTCGGTAGCGGCCATCGCTTGCTTCGTCGACCAGGGATTGGATGCCGCGGCGGGGGTCCGTCAGCCCTTGGAAGCCTATGCCGCGGCCCATTCGGGTTACCGGGTATTGGCCGACAGCTTCACCGAGATCCGCCAGGCCATGGCCGTGCCCAAGGGCCACGCGGCGGCAGCGGCCTTCGTGCAGGCCTTTCTCGACGAGCAGCTGCGCAATGGCTTCGTCGCCCGCGAGCTGGCCGCCAGTGGTCAGGGCGACGTCCGCATCGGCACCCCTGCGACCGCTACCTGAGACGAGGACACGGACGGCTGCCGAGGATAACCGTTAGGCTCGCGAAGGCCTCCAGATGAAATCATCTGGAGGCCACGCTGCCAAAGGTCTATCTCCCGTATCGCTTCGAGGCCGTCCTTGCTCGCTACCCTGACCGATCCCGCCTTTCTCACCGGCCTGCTGCAGGTCGTGCTCATCGATATCCTGCTGGGTGGCGATAATGCCGTGGTCATCGCCCTGGCCTGCCGCCGCCTACCCGAGGCGCAACGGCGCAAGGCCATCCTCGGTGGGGTGGCCGGTGCGGTGCTGCTGCGCATCCTGTTGCTGCTGATCGCCAGCTACGTCCTGGAATTGCCGCTGCTCAAGGTGGTGGGAGGCGTGCTGCTGGTATGGATCGGCATCAAGCTGCTGCTGCCGGAAGAGGAAGAGACCGACGTCAAGGCCGGCACCACCCTGGGCCAGGCCATCGGGATCATCGTAGTGGCCGATCTGGTCATGAGCCTGGACAACGTCATCGCCGTGGCCGGCGCCGCCCAGGGGCATCTGGGGCTGGCCATCACCGGGGTACTGATCAGCATTCCCATCATCATCTGGGGTAGCCAGATCGTCCTGCGGTTAATGGAGCGCTTCCGCTGGCTGGTCATGGCCGGCGCCGCCCTGCTGGGCTGGATCGCCGGCAAGCTGATCGCCAGCGATGCCTGGGTGCAGGCCTGGCTCGGCATCGGCGAAGTGCCTTGGGCGTCCTATGCGACCGGTGCCCTGGGGGCCCTACTGGTGTTGGGCATCGGCCAACTGCTGGCCCGGCGTGCCGTGACCGCTTGATATACGGAGGGGCGGTCCCAGGGGCGTACCCGAATTACGCCAGTTGCCAAGATCGATGGACTTGCCTCGCACTGCCGCGAGCGGGGAAAGGGTTCACACGGCTCTTCCGGGCTGACAGCAAAACGCCCGGCAGTCTGGCTACCGGGCGTTTGTCGAGCCTGCTTAGGCAGCCGGCTTGGCCAGGAACTCCCGCAGCACGTAGTGCAGGATGCCGCCGGCCTTGAAGTAGCTCACTTCATTGACCGTATCGATGCGGCAGAGCACCTCGACGCTTTCCAGGCTGCCGTCCTCGCGGGTGATCTCCAGGGTTAGGGGCATACGTGGGCGCAGCTCCACGCCATCGATGCCCAGCACGGCGATCTTCTCCTTGCCGGTAAGCCCCAGGGACTTGCGATCCACGCCGTCCTTGAACTGCAGCGGCAGCACGCCCATACCCACCAGGTTGGATCTGTGGATACGCTCGAAGCTCTCGGCCACCACGGCTTTCACGCCGAGCAGGTTGGTGCCCTTGGCAGCCCAGTCGCGGGAGGAGCCGGTGCCGTATTCCTTGCCGGCGATGATCACCAGCGGGGTGTTCTCCAGCTCGTACTTCATGGCCGCGTCATAGATCGACAGCTTCTCGCCGCTGGGGACATGGATCGTATTGCCACCTTCTTCGCCACCGAGCATCTCGTTCTTGATGCGGATGTTGGCGAAGGTGCCCCTCATCATCACCTCGTGGTTGCCGCGGCGCGAACCGTAGGAGTTGAAATCGGCATAGGCCACGCCATGCTCGGCCAGATAGCGGCCGGCGGGGCTGTCCTTCTTGATGTTGCCGGCGGGGGAGATGTGGTCGGTGGTCACCGAGTCGCCCAGCAGCGCCAGGATGCGCGCGTCGTGGATGTCGGCGATGCGCGGCGGATCGCCGGCGATGCCTTCGAAGAACGGCGGATTTTGGATATAGGTGGAGTCGGCGTCCCAGACATAGGTCTCGGCGTCCGGCACCTGGATGGCCTGCCACTTCTCGTCGCCGTCGAACACGGCGCCGTATTGCTTGTGGAACATGGCGGTGTCGAGCTTCTGTACGGCGTCGGCCACCTCCTGCTGGCTGGGCCAGACGTCCCTCAGATAGACCGGCTGGCCGTCGTTGCCGGTGCCCAGCGGCTCCTGGGTCAGGTCGACCTTCACGCTGCCGGCCAGGGCATAGGCCACCACCAGCGGCGGCGAGGCCAGCCAGTTGGTCTTGACCAGCGGATGCACGCGACCCTCGAAGTTGCGGTTGCCGGAGAGCACTGAGGCCACGGTGAGGTCGGCGTCCTGGATGGCCTTCTCGATGGGGTCGAGCAGTGGGCCGGAGTTACCGATGCAGGTGGTGCAGCCGTAGCCCACCAGGTCGAAGCCGAGGTCGTTGAGATAGGGGGTGAGGCCAGCCGCGTTGTAGTAGTCGGTCACCACCTTGGAGCCGGGCGCGAGGGACGACTTGACCCAGGGCTTGCGCATCAGTCCTTTCTCGGCGGCCTTCTTCGCCAGGAGGCCGGCGGCCATCATGACGCTGGGGTTGGAGGTGTTGGTGCAGGAGGTGATGGCGGCGATGACCACGGCGCCGTCCTCCAGCTGGAAGGTCTGGCCATCGAGCTGGACTTCGACGCCACTGCCCGCCTTGGGAGCTTCGGCCTTCTTCGGCGCCAGGGCGGTGAAGTCGCCAAAGGCCTTGGCCACCTCGCCTAGCAGCACGCGGTCCTGGGGCCGCTTGGGACCGGCCAGGCTGGACTGGACTTCGCCCATGTCCAGTTCCAGGACATCGGTGAACACCGGCTCGTCACCGGGGTTGCGCCACAGGCCCTGGGCTTGGGTGTAGGCCTCCACCAGTTGCACGGTCTCCTCGGGGCGACCGGACAGGCGCAGGTAGTCCAGGGTGATCTGGTCCACCGGGAAGAAGCCGCAGGTGGCGCCGTATTCCGGGGCCATGTTGCCGATGGTGGCGCGGTCGGCCAGGGGCAGGGTGGCCAGGCCGTCGCCGAAGAATTCGACGAACTTGCCCACCACCCCCTTCTTGCGCAGCATCTGGGTCACGGTCAGCACCAGGTCGGTGGCGGTGATGCCCTCGCGCAGCTTGCCGGTGAGCTTGAAGCCCACCACCTCGGGAATCAGCATGGACACCGGCTGGCCGAGCATGGCCGCCTCAGCCTCGATGCCGCCCACGCCCCAGCCCAGTACGCCCAGGCCGTTGATCATGGTGGTGTGGGAGTCGGTGCCCACCAGGGTGTCGGGGAAGGCGTAGGTCTTGCCGTCTTCTTCCTTGGTCCAGACACTGCGACCCAGGTATTCCAGGTTGACCTGGTGACAGATGCCGGTGCCCGGCGGTACCACGCGGAAGTTGTCGAAGGCGTTCTGGCCCCAGCGCAGGAAGGCGTAGCGTTCGCCGTTGCGCTCCATCTCGATCTCGACGTTCTCGTGGTAGGCGTTCTCGCTGGCGTAGCGGTCCACCATCACCGAGTGGTCGATCACCAGATCGACAGGGGAGAGCGGATTGATCCGTTGCGGATCGCCACCGGCCTTGGCCACGGCTTCGCGCATGGCGGCCAGGTCGACCACCGCCGGTACCCCGGTGAAGTCCTGCATCAGCACCCGCGCCGGGCGGTATTGGATCTCGCGATCGGCGGAGCGGGTCTTGGTCCAGTCGGCCAGGGCCTGGAGGTCCTCGCCGGTCACGGTCTCGTTGTCTTCCCAGCGCAGCAGATTTTCCAGCAGCACCTTGAGCGACTTGGGCAACTGGTCGAGATTGCCGAGGGTCTTGGCCGCGTCGGGCAGGCTGTAATAGTGGTAGGTACGGTCGCCTACTTGCAGGGTCTTGAGGCTGTTGAGGCTGTCCAGGGCTGGCATCAGGGGTCTCCTTGATCGACGGTTGCCCGCTGGCCGTTCGAGCCTCGAAAGGTGAAGGAGACCCGTGCCAGCGCTGGGCGTACTGATTTTTCTAGGTGTAGTACTGGACCGGTAAGCGCCGTCTACGTTCCCTGTCTGGCGCGCTGGGGTATAGTGCGCGCCCTGCGTGACCGCTCGAGGAAGCCCCGTCGTGAATACCCTGTTGCTGCTGTGCCGTACCGGTTTCGAAGGCGAGGTCTGCGCCGAGCTCGGTGAGCGGGCGGCGCTGCTCGGCGTGCCCGGCTATGCCCGCGGCAAGCCCGGCGAGGCCTATGCCGAATTCGTCTGCGGCGATGCGGCAGGTGCTGCCCGGTTGATGCAGAACCTGAGATTCGCTGAGCTAATCTTTCCGCGCCAGTGGTCGCGCGGCGCCTTTCTCGACCTGCCCGAGCAGGATCGCATCGGTCCGCTGCTGGAGTGCTTGGCCTACTACCCGGTTTGCGGCAGCCTGGCCCTGGAAATGCCGGACACCAATGACGGCAAGGCCCTCTCCACCTTTTGCAAGAAATTCGAACGACCCCTGACCCTCGCCCTGCGCAAGGCCGGTCGCCTGGTGGACGACCCCCGGGCGCCGCGCCTGCAACTGACCTTCCTCAGCGGTCGCCAGGTCTTCGCCGGCCTGGTCGAGCCGGGCAACGCCGCCCTTTGGCCCATGGGCATCCCACGGCTGAAGTTTCCCCGCGAGGCGCCCAGTCGCTCGACGCTCAAGCTGGAAGAGGCCTGGCACCAGTTCATCCCGCGCGCCGAGTGGGAGACTCGCCTGGCGCCGGAGATGCGTGCCGTGGACCTGGGCGCCGCGCCCGGTGGCTGGACCTGGCAGTTGGTGGCCCGCGAGATGCTGGTGACGGCGGTGGACAACGGCCCCATGAACGAGGCGCTGATGGACACCGGCCTGGTGGAGCATCTGCAGGTCGACGGCTACGCCTTCGCGCCCAAGCGGCCGGTGGACTGGATGGTCTGCGACATCGTCGAGAAGCCCGCACGCACCGCCGCGCTGATCGAACGCTGGATCGGCGAGGGCCATTGCCGCGAGGCGGTGGTCAATCTCAAGCTGCCGATGAAGCAGCGCTATCGCGAAGTGGCCGGTATCCTCGAACGCCTGCACGACCACTTCGAAGGTCGCGGCCAGCGTGTGACCATCGGCTGCAAGCAGCTCTACCACGACCGCGAGGAAGTGACCTGTCATCTACGCCGGCTGGACAAGAAACCCTAGGTCGCTGCCAAGTTCTGAATGCAGATCGCCGCAACCGTTTTACTCTTGGAGACCCCATGACCCTCGAAGCCGATGCCACCCTCGACGCCAGCGGGCTGAACTGCCCGGAGCCGGTGATGATGCTGCACAACAAGGTGCGCGACATCGCCCCCGGCGCCTTGCTCAAGGTCATCGCCACCGATCCCTCCACCCAGCGCGACATCCCCAAATTCTGCGTCTTCCTCGGCCACGAGCTGGTGGAGAAGAGCGAGGGGGAGGGGCGTTATCTGTATTGGATTCGCAAGAAGGTGGAGTGAGCGTCCGTCGCTGTAGGTTGGGTTGAGACGGCTTCATCGTCGAAGCCCAACGGTGCAATGCCGGGCTAGGTCTGTTGGGCTTCGCTGCGCTCAACCCAACCTACGTTGTGCGCATTCCGTAGCGTGGAAAACCGCGCAGCGTTTTCCACTGTATGCCCCGAACCCGTGGACAGGGCTGCGCCGTTGTCCACCCTACGCTCCACGATCAGGCAACACCCAGGCCTCTGACCACGCCCACCAGATGCTCGCCCAACAGCCGATGCTGGTCCGCCTCGAAATGCACGCCGTCCACCGGGCTCACGCGGATGACAGCGCCAGCGTCGACAAAGGTCGCGCCCTGGGCTTCGGCCACCTGGCGATAGCGCTCGGTCAATTGGCGTGACTTGGCGGCGCCGCCGACGAAGATCTCGCCGAGAAAGCCCACTTCCTCGATGGGCACGGGCGCCATCACGATGAGCTTGGGCTGCCCACCGTCCGGGCCGGCGTTGCAGCGCCTGATTTCTTCCAGCAGCACCGGCAGGGCGCTGGCGATATCCGCTGGCGTCAGCGAAAGGCGGGCCTTCAGATCGTTGGTGCCCAGCATCAGGATGAGCGCATCCACCGGTAGCTGGCTTTCCAGGCAAGGCCGCAGATAGCTCAGGCCGTTCTTGTGATGGCCGTCGATGGGATCGTCGTGCACCGTAGTGCGGGCCGGCAGGCCTTCCTCGATCACCCGCCAGCCGTCGCCCAGGCCGCGGGCCAGCACGCCGGTCCAGCGCTCATCCCAGCCGAAGCGTTCGAGTACGTCCGGCTGGGTCAGGGGGCGAGTACCGTGGGTGTTGGAATCGCCATAGCAGAGCAGGGTACGCAGCGGCATGTCGGGACCTCGTAGGGGGAAGGTGATCTCTACCCTAGAAGCTTTTCCGCCCTGCCGCGAGGACCGGCAGTCGCGCTGGCGACGCCCTAACCCTCGCTCGGCGCTTCCCCTCGCGGCATCTGGTCCGGCCGCGGGCCACCCGCCTCGTAGCGCACGTTCATGCGCGGCGAGGCCAGTTCGATGCCGGCGTCGTCCAGGTGCCGCTTGAGCCTGAGGTTGAAGGCCCGCGAGACCTCCCACTGTTTGATCGGCGCGGTCTTGAAGCGGAATCTCAGGATCGCCATGCCCGACTCGAAGCTCTCCACCCCCTGGAGTTCCAGCGGTGACCAGATGTCCCGGCCCATCAGCGGGTCCTGGCGCAGTGAACGCCCCACCTCCTGCACCAGCTCGATGGCCTGGTCCACCGACAGCGCCTGGGGGATCGGCAGGCGGAAGATGGCGTAGCCGAACTGCCGCGAGTAGTTCTGGATGCTCTTGATCTCGCTGAAGGGGATGGTGTGGACGATGCCGTCGATGTCCCGCAGCCGCACGGTACGGATGGTCAGGCCTTCGACGGTGCCCAGGTGGTTGCCCACATCGACGTAGTCGCCGATGGCCAGCGAGTCCTCGATGATGATGAACAGCCCGGTGATGAGGTCGGCCACCAGGCTCTGGGCACCGAAACCCACCGCCAGGCCGATGACGCCGGCACCGGCCAGCAGCGGGGTGACGTTCACGCCCATGTTGGCCAGGGCGACGATCAGGGCGATGACGAAGATGGTCAGGAACAACACGTTGCGGATCAGCGGCAACATGGTCTGGGCGCGGGCGTTGTTCGGGCTGACGCGATGCAGGTTGAGGCCGCGGTGGATGGCGGTATCGGCGAGGATCCACACCAGCCAGGCCAGCAGCAGGGTGCCGCCCAGGCCGAAGAACTTGCTGGCGATCTCGTGGCCGTCACCCTGGCTGAATCTCAGCAGCGAAACGTCCCAGGCGCGCAACGACAGCTCGATGGCGACCAGCCAGATGACGATCCCCAGGACCACCGCGAAGAAGGCGCGCAGGCGCTCGGCATAGGCTTCCTGCAGGCGACTACTGTGGCGCTGCCGCAGCAGCCGCGCCCGTACCAGGGCATTGAGCCCCAAGGCGGCGCCCATCAGCACGGCACAGAGCAGGGCCCGGCGCAGGGCGTCGCTGGTGTCGCCGGCGGAGACGAAGGTCGCCACCAGGGAGACCGCCACCAGGATCAGCACCGGCAGGTGCCAGAGCCGGGCGACCAGCTGGCGTACGCCCTGTAGCCCGCGCAGGGCCTGGCGTTTGGCCAGTGGCTGGTTGCGGATCAGGTGGGCGACGGGCCGGCGGAATCTCAGCACGAATTGGGCGGTGAGCAGCGCGGCGCAGATGTTGGCGGCGATGGCGATGATCGCCGCCAGGTGCGGACCCAGCTTCTCGGCCAGGTGTGGATCGCTGGTGGCACCGCCGAGCGCGGCCAGGCTGCCGATGATCCACAGCGGGCGGAAGGCGCGGCGGCGCAGGATCAATAGGGCGCGATTTCGGTGGGCACCGCTGGGTAGCGAGCAGATCACCACCACGGTGGCGGCGAACAGCGGGCCGGTCACCGCCGCATAGGCCAGGGTGACGGCGACGGTCTTGCCCAGGGAGTCCGGCAGCCACAGCGAGACCACCAGGGTGATGACGAAGGCCAGCAGCCAGGGCGCCAGCTTGCGCAGGGCGAAGCGCACCAGGTCCAGGGTCCGCGGCCGCAGGGGGAGTTCCTCGGACAGCCCAAAACTCACCCGCAGCCGATGACTGAGGTGCTTCAGGCCCAGGGCGCAGCCGGCCCAGAAGGCCAGGGTGATGACGAAACCGGAGAGCAGGTTGAGGCGCTGATCGGGCGCGGGCACCAGGGCCGCCAGTTCGTCGCCGGCCTGCTCCAACTGGGATTGCCAACGTTCGCGCAGGTTGTCGTGCTGCAACTGCTGCTCGACCGCCGTCAGGGTATCGGTGATCAGGCCGATCACCCCCTGGGAGGCACTCGGTTCGGCCTTGGCCTGGGCGGCCTGCAGCTGCTTGAGTTCCTTCAGCAGGCGATTGCGTTGCTGGTCGCTTTCCAGGGTCTTGATGACCTGATCCAGGGACTGGCCGAATTGGGGATCGACCTGGTCCTTCTGGGTACTCGTCAGGCTTGGCAGGCTGGGCAGGGCCGCTTGAACCGGGCCGCTGAGCAGGAAGCAGAGGCAGAATAGCTGTAGCAGGCGAAAGATCATCGCAGCCGCACTCTCGCGAAATGAGGGAAGCACCGTCGGTGGCGGCGCCAGGCGCCGTCCGACGAGGCGGGCATTGTAGTAAGGGGGCGCGCTAGGCGCTACGGATGCGCCGCCGCGCGCTGCGCACCAGGCGCACCGACAGCAGCAGGGCGGCACAGGTCAGGCCCAGCACCAGGCCTTGCCAGAGTCCGGCCGGTCCGCGCGGCGCGCCGAACCAATCGCTGAGCCCCAGTGCCCAGCCCACCGGCAGGCCCACGCCCCAGTAGGCCAGCAGGGTGATGACCATGGTCGCCCGGGTGTCCTGGTAGCCGCGCAGGGCGCCAGCGGCGGTGACCTGGATGGCGTCGGAAAACTGGAAGATACCGGCGAACACCAGCAGCGACGCGGCCAGCTGGATCACCGCCAGGTCCTGGGAATAGAGCCCGGCGATGAAGGTGCGCGTGGTCAGCATCAGGGTGCAGGAAACGCAGGCACAGAGCAGCCCGGCGGCCATGCCGACGCCAGCGGCGAAGCGCGCCTCCCGCGGCTCGCCACGGCCCAGGGCCTGGCCGACCCGTACCGTCACCGCCATGCCCAGCGCCAGGGGCACCATGAACACCAGCCCGGAGAAGTTGAGCGCCACCTGGTGCCCGGCCACCACGGTCGGGCCCAGCTCGCCGATCAACAGCGCCACCACGGAAAAGATGCTCGACTCGGCGAACACCGCGATGCCGATGGGCACACCGATGGCGAGCAGGGCGCGCAGCGTCGGGCCGTGCGGCCGCTCGAAGCGGGCGAAGATCGCGCAGGGGCGATAGCGCTCGGTGCGGATGATCGCCAGCATGGCCAGCAGCATCGCCCACATCACCGTGCCGGAGGCGAAGCCGCAGCCGGCGCCGCCCAAGGCCGGCAGGCCCAGGTGGCCGTAAATGAAGATCCAGTTCAGCGGCACGTTCAGCGCCAGGCCGGCGAGCCCTACCAGCATGGCCGGGCGGGTGCGCCCCAGGCCGTCGCTGAAGCAGCGCAGCACATAGTAGAAGGCGGTGGCGGGCAGGCCCAGGGCGATGCCCTTGAGATAGAGCAGGGTCGGGCCGATCAGTTGCGCATCGACGTGCATGACCACCAGCAGCGGTCGGGCATTGAGCAGCAGCAGGCTGGCGACGAGGCCGCACCCCAGGGCCAGCCACAGTGCCTGGCGTACCAGCGGGCCGATCTCGTCGCTGCGGCCGCCACCGTGACGCTCGGCAACCTTGGGCGTGGTCGCCAGCAGGATGCCGGTCATCAGCAGGAACACCGGAATCCATACCGAGTTGCCTAGGGCGACGGCGGCGAGATCCAGCGGTCCGACGCGCCCGGCCATCACGGCGTCGACGAAGCCCATGGCCGAATGGGAGAGTTGGGCGATGACGATGGGCGCGGCCAGGGAGAGCAGGGCGCCGAATTCACGTCTGATGCGGGGCAGGGAGGAGGTCACTTGATCGTTCGGTCAGCTTCGGGGCGAATAGTCTAGTCTTCATGGCGAGCCTGGCAAGCGTCGTGGCTCCCGTTGTCTGGCGTGAGCAGCCTGCTAAAGTGCCGTCCCCGATCCTACGAGTGCCCAGGCATGCACATTCTTGCCGACGAAAACATTCCGCTGCTGGACGCCTTCTTCGGTCCCCATGCGACCCTCGAACGCCTACCGGGTCGCGCCTTCGACCGCGCGGCGGTGAGCCGCGCCGATGCCTTGCTGGTGCGCTCCATCACCCGTGTCGACGAGGCGCTGCTGGCGGATGCGCGGGTCGGCTTCGTCGGCACCTGCACCATAGGCACCGATCATCTCGACCTCGGCCATTTCGCCCGGGCCGGCATCCGCTGGAGCAATGCGCCCGGCTGTAATGCCCGTGGCGTGGTGGACTGGGTACTCGGGGCCCTGCTGGCGCTGGCCGACGGTGCGGGTGCGGACCTCGCTCAGCGCACCTATGGCATCGTCGGCGCCGGCCAGGTCGGCGGTCGGCTGGCTGCGGTGCTGCAGGGGCTGGGTTGGCGGGTACTGGTCTGTGATCCGCCGCGCCAGGCCACGGAACAGGGCGACTTCCATACGCTCGATGAGTTGATCGAGCGCTGCGATGTGCTCTGTCTGCATACCCCGCTGATCCGCGAGGGCGAGCACCGTACCCTGCAGCTGTTCGACGCGGCGCGGCTGGCCCGGCTGCGCCCGGGCACCTGGCTGCTCAATGCCTGTCGCGGCGAGGTGATCGACAATAGCGCCCTGCGTACCCATCTCGCCGGCGGCGCCGAGCTGGCGGTGGCGCTGGATGTCTGGGAAGGCGAGCCGGCTATCGATGCCGAGCTGGCGCGACTGTGCCAGGTGGCGACGCCGCACATTGCTGGGCACAGCCTGGAAGGCAAATGGCGCGGCACGGCGCAGATCTACGAGGCCTTCTGTGCCTGGGCCGGCATTACCCCGCGGCTGACGCTGGCCGAGCTGTTGCCAGCGCAGCAACTGGAGCGGCTGGTGTTCGGTCGGGAAACGCCGGAAGCCCTGGCCTTCAAGCGCGCCTGTCGCGCGGTCTACGATCCACGCGACGATGACGCGGCGCTACGCGCGACCCTCGCTTTGCCGCCCCTGGCGCGGGCCCAGGCGTTCGACGCCCTGCGCAAGGGCTATCCCATGCGTCGGGAGATTCCGGGGCTGGTGCTCGAAGGGGCGGGCATGGCTCGGCTGGCGAGTGCCCTGGGGTGCGCTTGGCGACATGGCGACGGCTCTTGAAGGGCTGCGTCGCTTAGGACCGGAGGCTAGGTGAAGCGTTCAGGTCGGCTGGCCGACTCCCGCCAGGCGGCCAGCAGGCCGAACGGCGGGACGAGGATGGAGCCAGGCGGCTCCACCCGGACTCAGTGGTATTCGCAGAGGTAGGCGGTGTCTTCGGCTACCTGGAGTTGGAACTTGCTGTTGGCGGGCACGGTGAACTGGCTGCCCGCGGCGAAGGTTTCCCAGCTCTCGCTGCCGGGCAGTTTGACGGTCAGGGCGCCGGCCACCACGTGCATGACCTCCAATTGGCTGGTGCCGAATTCGTATTCGCCCGGTGCCATCACGCCCAGGGTGGCGGGCTTGGACTTGAGATTGAAGGCGATGGATTTGACGGTGCCGTCGAAATATTCGTTGACCTTGAACATGCGGATTTCCTTGTGCGAGAGCGGTTAGAACCGTCCGCGAGTATGCCCAAGGCCGTCCCCGGCTGTCACCGGTCAGCGGGCGAAAGCCGGCAGACTGGTCGGCAGCAGCTTGGCGGTATTGCGCGCATCGGTCTCGGCGCGGTGCAGCACGCCGGTGAAGGCCAGGCCCGCCGATTCCAGGGCAGCGGTGAGGCCCAGGGGGCGTGCCAGGCCGCGCGCCTTGGCGAAGGCTTGCTTGAGATTGCGGTGCGGGACGCGGGCCAGGTGGGTGTGCAGATCGTGCTCGCGCCAGGCGCGTTCGAGCAGGCGGCGGTCGAAGTCGCCCCAGCTGCACCAGCCGGCCAGGGTCGTCTCGTAGGCGCTCAACCAGGCTTCGAAGGCGGGCCAGGTTGCCTCCAGTGGCTCGGCAGCGTCGACATCGGCCTGGCTGATGTGGGTCAGGTCACGACAGAAGGGGGTCAGCAAGGGCAGGCGCAGCGGCTGGACGAACGTCTGGTAGCGATCCAGCTCCTGACCTTCGCCATCGACCATCACCGCGCCGATCTCGATGATCTCCATCAGTTCTATGGGCCAGCCGCCGTCGTCGGTGGTCGCCTCCAGGTCCAGCACCAGCCAATGCTTCATCGTCGCGCCCTCGGGCCAGCCGCCTCGATCTCGGAGATAAGACGGTGGAAAAGCGGTGGGGTTGCGTGGAGCCTTGCGAATGAATGTTACATTCATGACTCGATAGCAGCATCTGGTCACGATTCGCTTGTTGTGCCCCGGCGTTGCTCTTAAGCTTCAAGCGTCTTCCTCGCGAGTTTCACCCATGGAGTGCCGTCCGGGTTGTGGCGCCTGCTGTATCGCGCCGTCGATCTCCTCACCGCTGCCGCGCATGCCCCAGGGCAAGCCATCCGGCGTGCGCTGCGCCCACCTGGACAGCACCAACCGCTGCGATCTGTTCGGCTCGCCGCTGCGGCCCGCCGTGTGCGGTGGCTTCCAGGCCGAGCCGGCCTTCTGCGGCAGCAGCAGCGCCGAAGCCATGGCCATCCTGCTGCGGCTCGAGGGTGAAACCGCCGCCTGATACTTTCTACCCAAGGCTCCGACAACCACAACAACAAGGGACGTCCCATGCACAAGCCGCTTCGCTCCATCCTCGCCCTGACCCTGCTCGCAGCCACTGGCCTGGCCCAGGCCGATGACTGGCAACTCGCCAAGCAGGAAGATGGCATCCAGGTCTATACCCGCGCCGTGCCCGGTTCCAAGTACAAAGCCTACAAGGGCGTCGTCCAGATCAAGGCCGATCCGGCCGCCATAGCCAAATTGCAGGACGATCCGGTGGGCTCCTGCAAGTGGATCTACCGTTGCCAGTCGCTACAGGTGCTCAAGCGTGAGGGCAACCAGGCCTGGACCTACATGCGCATCGACATGCCCTGGCCGGTCACCGCCCGGGACGTGGTGCTCCACGTGACCGAGCAAAAGACCCCCGATGGCGGGTTCACCCGCATCCTGGAAGGCGTGCCGGACTACCGCCCTCCGGTCGATGGCTACGTGCGGGTGGCGAGCTTCCAGGGGCAGTGGCGCGTGGTGCCGAAGAACGGTGGCTCGGAAGTGACCTACGAGGCCCAGAGCGAGCCGGGTGGCAGCGTGCCGTCCTGGCTGGCCAACAGCTTCGTGGTGGATGCTCCGCTCAACACCCTGAAGGGCCTGCGCCAGGCCGCGCAACGCTGATCGAGGGGTATGGCTCCGGCGGTCGAACCCGCTGGAGCCTGAACGTTCGAGCAATACCACCCCTTTAGTTGACGGCGCCCCCGGTATGGCACACGCTCGCCACTGCCGTTGATTAATACCACCCCTATATGTAGGCGGTGGAAGGGTTGTCCTCCCTGCCTCGCCCGCCCGTGATCAACGGGTGGGGGCGGTCGCCGGCTGGCGGCGGCGCCGACGGCGCCAGCCGTCCACCAGGCGGAAGGTCAACAAGGCTGCGCCTATGACGGCATAGATCGTCCATTCCTCGATGTTCGAGCGCACGATCCAGAGGTAGTGCAGCAGTCCCAGGCCGAGCACCAGGTAGGCGAGCCGATGCAGCGCCTTCCAGCGTTTGCCCAGCTTGCGCATGGCCAGGCGATTCGAGGTCACGGCAAGGGCCAGCAGGATCAGCAGCGCGGCGAAACCGACGATGATGTAGGGCCGGCGCTGTAATTCCGTGCCCAATTGCGAGAGGTCGAAGCCCAGCACGAAGGTCAGGTAGCCGAGAAAGTGCAGCAGGGCGTAGGTGAAGGTCCAGAGGCCCAGCTGGCGGCGAATCACCGGCCAGAGCTTCCAGCGGGTCAGGCGCGACAGCGGCGTCAGGCTCAGCGTCAGCAGCAGCAACACCAGGGCGCCGGTGCCGAGGTTGTCCAGCAGCACCTTGCCCGGATCGGGGCCGAGCGCGAAGGTCCAGGCCTGGTACAGCCACCACAGCGGCGGGCAGAGCGCGGCGACGAATACGGCAAGGCGCCAGAGCAGCAACCCCATCAGTAGTTTCTCCGCAGATCCATGCCGGTATAGAGCGAGGCCACTTCCTCGCCATAGCCGTTGAACATCAGCGTCGGCCGGATATTCGGGCTGAACAGCCCGCTGGGCAGGCGGCGTTCGCGGGCCTGGCTCCAGCGCGGATGGTCCACTTCCGGATTGACGTTGGCATAGAAGCCGTATTCGTTGGGCGCCATGCTCTGCCAGGTGGTACGCGGCTGCTCTGCCACCAGGCTGATGCGGACGATGGACTTGATGCCCTTGAAGCCGTATTTCCAGGGCACGATCAGTCGTAGCGGGGCGCCGTTCTGGTTGGGCAGCACCCGGCCATACATGCCCACCGTCATCAGCGTCAGCGGATGCATGGCTTCATCCAAGCGCAGGCCTTCCACATAGGGCCAGTCCAGCAGGGCGAAGCTGGAGTTCATGCCGGGCATGTGCTTGGGGTCCTTGAGCGTTTCGAAGCGCACGTAGCGGGCCTTGCCGGTCGGTTCGACGCGCTTGAGCAGGCTGGCCAGCGGAAAGCCCAGCCAGGGGATGACCATCGACCAGGCCTCCACGCACCTCATGCGGTAGATGCGTTCTTCCAGGGTATCGGGGCCGAACAGGTCTTCCAGGCCGTAGGTGCCGGGCTTGCCCACCTCGCCGTCGACCACCACGCTCCAGGGCTGGGTCGGCAATTGACCGGCATGGGCGGCGGGGTCGCTCTTGTCCGGGCCGAATTCATAGTAGTTGTTGTAGTGGGTAGCGTCCTTGAAGGGGGTGATGGCCTCGTCCTTGACGGTCGCCGCCTGCCAGCGGGTGTCGGGCAGCTTGCGCTGGAACCAGTCCGGACCCTTCGCCGGGTCGACGTCGGCGTAGCTGGAGGGGTCCGCCAGGGCCCAGCGGGGCAGGGCGGCGCCCGCCACCAGGGCCGCACCGGCGCCGAGCAACTGGCGGCGGGACAGGTAGACGGCTTCGGGAGTGATCTCCGACGCACGACAGGCGGAGCGCGGAACGATCTTGATCGGCATGACGAACCTCGACGGGGAGCGCTCGAAAGAGAGCGGCTGGCAATCAGCATGAGACATCCCGGTCGTGAAAAACTTCCCAGCCCAGACGATAGCCTGCCGCCCCGGTCCGGCGGAAGGCCGCTGCGCTACAGTTTGCCTTTGGTTCAGGTAGGGCAGTGACCGGGCAGGGTCGAGACCCCGTGCCATACTCCAGCCACCCTCACCCTTGGGAGTGCCAAATGAAGAAGTTGATCAATAGCCCCACCGCAGTGGTTCGCGAATTGCTCGAAGGACTCGTGAGTCTCGATCCCAACCTGGCCTTGCTGGCTGACGAACAGGTCGTGCTACGCCAGCCGCTGGCGGATCGCCAGGCACGTCCCGTGGCAGTGATCTCCGGTGGCGGCAGCGGTCATGAACCGGCCCATGCCGGCTACGTGGGTGAGGGGATGCTGACCGCGGCCGTGGCCGGTGACGTCTTCACCTCGCCCAGCGTGGATGCGGTGCTGGCGGCCATCCGCGCGGCGGCGGGTCCGGCCGGCGCGCTGCTGGTGGTGAAGAACTACACCGGCGACCGCCTTAACTTCGGCCTCGCCGCCGAACTGGCTCGTAGCGAGGGCATCCCCGTCGAGACGGTGCTGGTGGCGGACGACGCCGCCCTGCGCCATACCGTGGCGCCGGAGAAGCGTCGGGGCATCGCCGGCACCGTGCTGATCCACAAGCTCGCCGGCGCGGCGGCCGCGGCCGGACGGCCGCTGGCCGAGGTGGCCAGCCTGGCCCGCGCGGCGGCTGCGGAATTGCGCAGCATGAGCGTTGCCCTGGGCGCCTGCACGGTACCGGCGGTGGGGCACCCGGGCTTCGAGCTGGCCGACGATGAGGTGGAATGGGGCCTGGGCATCCACGGCGAGCAGGGCGTCGAACGCGGCCCCTGGCTGGGCGCCGATGCCACCGTGGCGCGGCTGCTGGATACCCTGGTCGAAGACGGTGGCTATCCCGCCGGGACGCGCCTGGCGTTGCTGGTCAATGGGTTGGGCGCGACGCCGCCGCTGGAGCTCGCCCTGGTGGCGCGGGCCGCCCTGCTCGACCTGCGTCGGCGCGGCTTCGAGGTGGCGCGGGCCTGGACCGGCACCTTCCTCAGTGCGCTGGACATGCCGGGCTGTTCGCTGTCGCTGCTGCCGGTGGACGAGGCGCGCCTGGCCCTGCTGGATGCGCCAACGCAAGCCCGCGCCTGGGCCGGCGACGGTCGGGTGCCGTCGGCGCCCCAGCGAGTGTCCGCGCCCCCGGCTGCGGCCGCGGTTGTCGCCAGCACAGCCGGTCCCCTGGCCGAGCGCCTGCGCGCGGCGGCGGACGCCGTGATCGCCACCTTGCTCACCAACGAAGCCCGCCTCACCGAACTGGACAGCCGCGCCGGCGACGGCGACCTCGGCACCAGCCTCGCCCGCGGTGCCGAAGCCATGCGCGCGCTACCGGCCAGTGCCTGGTACAGCCCTGCCAGTGCGCTGGCCGCCACGGGGCAGGCGCTGCGCCGGGCCATCGGCGGCAGTTCCGGACCCTTCTATGCCTGCGCCCTGGTTCGCGCGGCCCAGGTGCTGGACGGCGTGGAGCGACCGACGTTGGCCCAGTGGGCCCAGGCCTTCGAGCAGGCGGTGCAGGCCCTGGCCGAATTGGGTGGTGCCCAGCCAGGGCAACGCACCATGCTCGATGCCTTGCGACCGGCGGCGGACGAGCTGCTGGCGGCTGCGCAAGCCGGAGCGAGTCCCGCGGAGGCCTTCAAGGCGGCGCTCGCCAAGGCCCGGGCCGGCGCCGATGCCACCGCCGAGATGGTGCCGGGCCAGGGGCGCGCCAGCTACCTGGGCTCGCGCACCCTGGGCATTCCCGATGGCGGCGCCGTGGCGGTGGTGTGCTGGTTGGAGGCGCTGGAGCCAGTGGTCGCGTCTTAATCCCGCTGCCAGGACCAGACCGCAGTACCCCTTAGCTCGACAGTGCCCGCGCCGGTCAGCAGCTTGACCGGCGCAGCCGCGGGGTCCGCCAGGCGTAAGCTCAGGCGCGGTGGTTCCCAACCGACCTGGAGCAGGCGACCTCGGTAGAGCAGTTGCAGGCGGGTAGCCGGCAAGGCCGCAGGCGGCGCCGGCTGCACCTGCAAGCCGTCGGGCGTCGGCCAGAGTCCCAGGTAGTGACGCTGCAGCACGTCCAAGGTCCCGGCCATGGCCGCCAGGTGGATGCCTTCCCGAGCGCCGCTGTCCGCGGCGGCGCCCAGGTCGGTATCCAGGCTGTCGCTGAAGAAGGTCCAGGAGGCTTGGCTATCGTAGGCGGCCAGGGCGCCGGCGCAGACGGCCTTCGACAGACTGGATTCATGACTCAGGCGGGCCAGGTGATAGTCCAGTGTCTTGCGTTCGCCAGCGTCGTCCCATCGATAGCCCAGGCGGCCGAGCAGGCGTTGCAGTTCCGCCTGCGGCAGCAGATGCAGGGCCATCAGGGTATCGGCCTGCTTGCTGAGCTGGTAGCGGTTGCAACTGTCGCCACGCGCTTCCAGCCACCAGTCCAGGCGCGGTCCCTCGTGGTCTGCCAGCCATTCCGGCGGTGCCGGCAGCAGGTCGCCGAAGCCGCTGAATTGATCGAGCACGCCGTCTTCCCGGAACGGCAGGTGGAGGGCGGCGGAGATGGCCGCCCAGTCTGCCGGTTCCCCTGGCTCCAGACCCAGCCGCTCGCACAGCGCCCGGTTCTGGGCTGCGGGTAACAGATCGAGCACCCGACCGGCGCACTCCAGGGTCCAGGCGGCCAGCAGGTTGGTGTAGGCGTTGTCGTCCAGCCCCGGCGCGGCGGCGTCCGGATAGGCGTCGTGGTATTCGTCCGGGCCGACGACGCCGCGGATGCGATAGCGCTGCAGGCGGTCGTCGAAGCTGGCCTGGCTGGCGCAGCAGCGAGCCACCTCCAGGATCAGCTCGCCACCCACGCCGCCGAGAAAGTCCAGATCGCCGGTGGCCAGATAGAACTGCCAGGCGTTGTGGGCCACCGCCAGGCCCAGGTGATACTGCAGAAACGTCTGGTCCCGCACCCAGTGGCCGGACAGCGGAAAGTACTGGTAGGGCGGGGTTTCTTCCGCGCCGTCCACCCCGCTGCGCCAGGGAAACAGCGCGCCACGCCAGCCCCGGCGGCGTGCCCGTTCGCGGGCCTGGTCCAGGCGGCGGTGGCGGTAGTCCAGCAGGCCGCGGGCCGCCTGGGGAAAGTGGCTGGCGAGCCAGGGCAGGGCGAAGATCTCGTCCCAGAAGATCTGGCCGAAGTAGCCCTCCTGCCAGCCTCGCGGTGGCAGCCCCTGGTCGCGGCTCCCCTGGTGATCCACGGTCTGCAGTAGGTGGAAGGCAGCGAAATTCAGCTTGCGCTGCAAGCTGGGCGCGGTTTCCAGTTGCAGCCCCGACCAGCGTTCGGCCCAGACGGCAGCGTGGCCGCGCTCCAGCTCGTCGAAGTGGGTTTCCGCCCCGGCAGCGAGCTGGTCCAGGGCGGCCTCGCAGGTCATGGCTTCTTCCTCGACCGCTACCACAATACGTTTTTCCAGGATCAGGCGCTGTCCGGACGCCAAGACGATGCGGCTGTCGTGCTGCAGTCTTGGTCCCTGTTCACTGGCCTCCCAGTCCAACGAGAGATTGCTCAGCAGCAGGGTCGCTATGCAGGCTTCACCGCGACCGGCCGGGGGGCGACCCGGACGGCGGCGCCCGTGGTGCGGGTCAGCTGTTGCCGAAGGATCAGGCGGCGACCCTCGTAAGCCGCATTGCGCTCGATCAGGGCATTTTCCACCCCGGCATCCAGGGTGGCGCGCTGGCGCAAGTCCGCGGCAGGTCCGAGATTGCACAGTGTCCAGCGCAGCACGATCAACCGAGGATCGGCCGCGCTGACGAAGCGTCTTTCGTTGACGGCAAGCGCCAGGCCGTCCAGCCTCACCTCGAAGTCACGGATCAGGCAGGCCGTCTGCAGGTCCAGCGCGTAGTGGTAGTTCAGCGGTGGTTGGCGTCGGGGATCGTACCAATGCTGAGCACTGCCCAGATTCAGTCCCAAGGGGTCCGGCAAGCGGATCAGGGCGGACAGCCGCGCCTCGGATAGCCGCACCTCGGATAGCCGCACCTCGGTATCGGCGACCTGGCGCGGGGAGCGATCGTACCAGCCAGCATGGTAGAGACCGGGGTAATTGGTGCCGTCAGGCGCCAGGGTCGACAGTTCCGGCAGCGCGCCGCGCAGGGAGAGCCTGCCGTTGGCCAGGGTGAAGAGCGCCTCGCGGCGGCGTTCGTCCCGGGGGTCGAAACGGTCGAAGCTCAGCTGGCCGGCAGGGCTCATTCGGGGATCTCCAGGGCCTGCCAGCGTTCGGCGAGGCGCTCGGCCAGGGCCAGCACCTCGGTGCGCCCGGCATAGGCTTCCTGGGAGCCGGCACCGGTCACCGCCAGGCTGGCCGCCGCGGTGGCCCAGGCGGCGGCTTCTCGCGGCGGGCGTCCTTCCAATAGGCCGATGGCGAACACCCCGGTGAAGGCATCGCCAGCACCGGTCGAATCCACGGGGTCCACCGGCTCGGGCGGCAGGTGCCAGAGTCGTTCGCCCTCGGCCAACACGCAGCCGCCGTCGGCCAGCTTGATGCAGACCAGCGGGGTACCTCTTTGCTGAAGGCAGCGGGCGGCGCGGCCCAGGCTGGGTAGATCGTCGAGTCGTTCGTCGAGCAGCCCGGCGGCTTCTTCTTCGTTGGGCGTCAGCGCCGTGATCCGGTCCGCCAGGTCCGCGGGCAGGCGACCGGGGAAGGAGGGATCGACCACCACGGCGAGTCCGCGGGCGGCGGCGGTTTCGATGGCCTGCCGGACGATCGCGCGGGGAATCTCGCAGTCCAGCACTAGCATGGCGTCGGCGGGTGCGGTCGTCAGTCGCTGCTGCAACGCCTGGCGCGAGGCGTCGTCCCAGCGGTCGTTGGCGTTGTTGGCGAGCACGATGCGTTTCTTGCCGCTGGGCGGCACCAGGATCATCGAGACGGCGGTGGCGGAACCGGCAGCGCGGGTCACCCCGGCCAGCGCCACCCCGGCGCGCCGCAGCGGCTCCAGGGCCTGCGCGGCCAGCTCATCGTCGCCCACCCGCCCCAGCAGCAGACTCCGATGGCCGAAGCGCGCGGCGAGATAGGCGGTGTTGGCCGCCTTGCCGCCGGGGCGACGCTGGAAGTCGTCGGCCAACAGGGTCTCGGCGCTATCCAGATTCCGGGTGGTGCGGACCTGGAAATCGGCATTGATGCTGCCTAGGGAAATCAGAAAAGCCACGCTGATGACCTCGCGTATAGCGGTATCCTTCGGCTTCGCCGCCGACGGTCGCGCGGACCGCCCGCGACGCCCGGTTAGCGACCTCGGGAGGCGTGCGGGCCCGACGCCGCACCGTGCCTGCCTGCCATCAGCGCCAGCAGCGCCCCCAAGGCGGCCAGCGCCATGTCCTTTTGCGCATCCCAGAAGTCGTCCTGCGCACCGACGATGTCGGCGCCGTGGAAATAGTCCCCGCCCACCCATTCCATGAGTTCGTAAGTGGCCGACGAGGCCAGGATGAATTCCAAGGCCAGGTAGGAGGCGCGCCAGCCGTGCAGGCCGGTCAGCGCGACGATTACCTCCCGCCAGGGCCGGGCGAGCAGCAGCCCATAGGCGAAGTGGACCAGGCGGTCGAATTGGTTGCGCTCGAAACCCAGCGTCAGGTCCAGGCTGCGACCGGTCAGGCGCCGCCAGCCCGCGTCGTAAGGGACCTGGGCGTAACCGTAGTGAGCGCCGATTTCGTGCAGCGTGAGAAAGGCGCAAAGCGCCACGGCGGCGCCCGCGGAGAGCCGGAATCGGCGGTAGCCGGCCAGCAAGGCGGCCAACAGCGCCGCCACCAACAGGTTTTCCATGATCCAGGCCGTGCGATCCAGCGGCTGCCAACCCAGTGCCAGGGTGATCAGCAGGAACAGCCCTAGTAGCGCAAAATGCAGAAGACCGTTGGGCTTGCCATGGCCGGTGGCGGAATACGACGGGGTATCTGGCGGCAAACGAAGCCCTCGGTTGGAAATGGCAGGGCCGCGGAGGCGCGCCCCGGCGTGCCTCCGGTTGACCGGGGGAGTCGTGTGGACGTTCGAGCGCAGCGGTCGTTGCTTTTTTCGCCGGCCGCCTCGACCGGCGCCGCCCCTGGTTTTCCAAGCGCGACGGAGGCACTGGCGCCGCTTGCCGCGGGTCCCAAGCCCAAGACCTCACCCAGGCTCTGGAGCACCCTTATGTCTTTCGTTCCTCGCTGTGGACCTCTCGATTCGAGCTTGGCGCTGCTGCGCGAAGGCTATGCCTTCATCAGTAATCGCTGCGACCGCCTGGATAGCGATGTCTTCGCCACGCGCCTGCTCTTGCAGTCCACCCTGTGCCTGCGCGGCCCGGCGGCGGTGGAACTCTTCTATCGTGAAGACCGCTTCACGCGGGCGGATGCCGCGCCGCGGCAATTGCGCAGGACGCTGTTCGGCGAGGGCGGCGTTCAGGGTCTGGACGGCGCGGCCCATCGCCAGCGCAAGGCGGTATTCGTCGAGATCACCCGGCCGGCGCGGGTGGAAGCGCTGGTGGGCCGCGTGGAGCAGGAGTGGCGCGCCAGGCTGCCCGCCTGGCAGACCCAAGGTGAGATCGTGCTGCTGGACGAATTGCACCGGCTCTACACGCGGGCGGTCTGCGACTGGGCCGGAGTCCTTCTGGCCGCGGAAGAAGAAGGACGACGTTGCGCCGAACTGGTCGCCCTGATCGAAGGGGCGGGCAGTGCCGGCCTGGCCAACCTGGAGGCGCGCCGGGCGCGGTGGCGACTGGAGCTATGGCTTGCGGATCAGATCGAGCAGGCCCGCACCCAGCCGGCACCGGCCGGCAGCGCCCTGGAGTTGATCGCGAGTCACCGGGATGCCGATGGCCGGCACTTGCCGCCCCGGGTGGCGGCGGTGGAATTGCTCAATGTGCTGCGGCCGACGGTCGCGGTGGCGCGCTTTTCCACCTTTGCCGCCCTGGCCCTGTACAAGCAGCCGGCCTGGCGTGAACGGCTGCGGGCCGACCCCGCTGCCCGAGTACCTTTCGCTCAGGAAGTACGGCGTTTCTATGCCTTCTTTCCCTTCACCGTGGCGCGGGTGCGCGAGACCTTCGTCTGGCACGGTATCCGTTTTCCCCAGGGCGCCCGGGTGCTGCTGGATCTCTATGGCACCAATCGCGATCCGCGCAGTTGGGAGCGTCCCGAGGTGTTCGACCCCATGCGCTTTCTGAGCGGCGCGTCCACGGCCGCAGCCTTCGTCCCCCAGGGTGGGGGCGACGTGGCCCAGCAGCACCGCTGTCCGGGCGAGGGCATCGCGTTGGAGCTCATGACCTCCGCCCTGCGCCTGCTGCTGCACGACATGACCTACCAGGTACCGACCCAGGACCTGCGCATCGACCTGGCACGGATACCGATGCGTCCGGCCAGCGGCCTGATCCTGAGCGAGGTCCAGGCCGTGCAGCGAACCCGCAGCTCGGTCAGCTAGCCACCGCGGCAGGCCGGGGCGAAGGGCGGCTCTTCGCGCAGTTCGATCAGCAGCGGCAGATCGTTCGGCGCCTCGGCGAGCAGCGCCTGTAGATGATCCAGGTCCCGGGCGCGCTCGGCCGCGCAACCGAAGGCCCGCGCCAGGGCGATGAAGTCCGGGGTGACCAGGTCGACGCCCAGCGGCGTGATGTCCCGGCGCTCCATGTAGCGGCGGATCTCGCCGTAGCCGTGGTTGTTCCACAGCAGGATGACGATGCCGATCCGCGCCTCCACGGCGCTGGCCAGTTCGCTGAGGGTGAATAGCAGACCGCCGTCGCCGACCAGGCAGACCACCGGGCGCGCGGGATCGGCCAGCCGGGCACCCAAGGCCGCCGGCAGGCCATAGCCCAGGGTGCCGTAGCCGGTGGAGGCATTGAACCAGCGGCGCGGGCCGTCCAGCTCCACCAGGTGATTGCCGGCGTAGACGGTCTGGGTGGAATCGCCGACGTAGCGGGCGTCCGGCATGGCCGCCTGCAGCCGCTCGAACAGGGCGCGGAAGTGCGCCCAGCCGGCGAATTCCTCTATGAGTGCCGCCTGGACTGCGGCGGTGCGCTGGGCGCCTGGCCCGCTCGGGTCCAGTTCCCGCGCCGGCAGGCGTGCGAGCAGGCCGCGCAGCGCTGCCTGGGCATCGCCCACCAGGCCCAGCCAGGGCTGGTGGTTGGCTACCAGCATCCGTGGGTCGAGGTCGATGCGGATCAGGTCGCCGGTCAGCCGGAAGCCGCCGTCGAAGACCACGTCGTAGTCGGTCTCGCCCAGCTCGGTGCCGACCGCGAGGATGACGTCCGCCGCCTGTGCCAGCTCGCGCACCGGCGGCAGCGCCTGGTTGCTGCCCAGGGCCAGGGGATGGCCAGGCGGAAGCAGGCCCTTGGCATTGATGGTGGTGGCGGTGGGGGCATCCAGCGCCGCGGCCAGGGCGCGGACCTCGGCGGCTGCGCCTTGGCAGCCACCGCCGATCAGCAGCAGCGGCCGCTGTGCTTCCCGCAAGCGGGCCGCCGCGCGGTCGAGCAGGGCGGCTGCCGGTTCCGGGCGCGCCAGGCTAGGCCGCGGCGCCAGGGCCAGGTGGTCGGCCGGCGCGGTGATGACATCCAGCGGCAATTCCAGATGGATCGGTCGGGGCCGCTCGCCTTCGAACACGGCGAAGGCCCGGGCCAGCACCGCCGGCAGGCCATCCACGTCGAGCAGGGTATGGCTGAAGGCGGTCACCCCGGCGGTCAGGCTGCGCTGGTTGGGCAACTCGTGCAGATAGCCGGCGCCATGGCCGAGACGGGCGCGTTCGTTGACGCTGGAGATCACCAGCATGGGCACCGAATCGGCATAGGCCTGGGCCATGGCGGTGAGGATGTTGGTGAGCCCCGGTCCGCTGATGACGAAGCACACGCCGGGCCGGCCGCTGGCGCGGGCATAGCCGTCGGCCATGAAGCCGGCGCCTTGCTCATGGCGCGGGGTGATGTGGCGGATGCCGCTGTCCGGCAGGCCGCGGTAGAGCTCCACGGTATGCACGCCGGGAATGCCGAACACGGTGTCCACGCCCCAGGCGGCCAGTTGGCGGACCAGGAATTCACCACAGGTGGTCATGCAGGTCTTCTCCTCGCAGGATGGTCAGGCAGCGGAGGCACGTTCCAGGGAGACGTCAGCCAGGCGCCGCGGCCGCCGTGCCCCGGCCGGACCATAGACGGCGGCGGGCTCGGGAAACAGTTGGAGCAGTGCCAGATAGAGCAGGGCGGCGCTGCCGAGACTGAGCGGCAGGCTTAGGTCGATGCCGCCGACCAGTTCACCCAGGGGCCCGACGAACTGGCCGGGCAGATTGACGAAGGCCAGGCCGAGCAGGGCGCTGGGAATCCAGGCGCCCATGCCACGCCAATTCCAGCCACGGTGGAACCAGTAGCGCCCACCGCGCTCGCCGCGGGTGAATACCTGCAGATCGTCCGGGCAATAGAAGCCGCGACGCACCAGCAAGCCGAGGATCATGATCACCATCCAGGGGCTGGTGCAGGTCACGATCAGCACGGCGAAGGTGGAGACGCTCTGCACCAGGTTGAAGCTGAAGCGTCCGATGAAGATGAAGGCGATGGCCGCCAGGCCGATCAGCAGGGTCGCCCGCACCCGGGTCAGCAGGCGCGGCAGCACGCTGGAGAGATCCAGCCCGGTGCCATAGAGCGCCGTGGTGCCGGTGGAGAGGCCACCGATCACCGCCAGCAGGCACACGGGCAGGAAGTACCAGGTCGGGGCGATGGCCAGCAGCCCACCGACGTAGTTGTTCTGGGCGATGTAGTCGGGGGCGCGTACCGCCACCAGTGAGGCGGTGGCCAGGCCGAACAGGAAGGGGATGAGGGTGGCGGCCTGGGCCGCGATCACCGCCAGCAGAATGCGTAGGCGGGGCGTCTGCCTGGGGATGTAGCGCGACCAGTCGCCCAGAAAGGCGCCGAAGGACACCGGATTGCTCATGGCCACCAGGGCGGCGCCGACGAAGGCCGCCCAGAAGCCCGGCTGGCCCAGTTGCAGGGTGCCGGCATAGCCCGCATCGAAGCTGCCCATGAAGGCCGGGATGCCCAGCAGGAACAGCAGGCTGGCGCTGACCACGGCGATCTTGTTGACCCAGAGCATGAAGCGGAAGCCATAGAGGCACACCGTCAGCACCAGCACGGCGAACAGGCCATAGGCCAGGCCCAGGCTCAGGGCGTTTTCCGGTAGGCCAATCAGGCGCTGGGCCCCGCCCACCAAGGCATCGCCGGAGCTCCACACGGAGAGCGAAAAGAAGGCGATGGCGGTGAGCAAGGAGAGAAAGGAGCCGACGATGCGGCCATGGACGCCGAAGTGAGCGCCGGAGGAAACGGCATTGTTGGTGCCGTTGAGGGCACCGAACAAGCCCATGGGCGCCAGGATCAGCGCACCGCAAAGGACCCCGGCGACGATGGCCAGCACCCCGGCCTGGAACGACAAGCCGAACAGGATCGGAAAGCTGCCCAGCACGGCGGTGGCGAAGGTGTTGGCGCCGCCGAAGATCAGCCGAAAGAGGTCGAAGGGGGTGGCATGGCGTTCGTGATCGGGAATCTGCTCGACCCCGAAGGTCTCGACCCGGGTGATGCCGTCTTGCTGGTCCATGGATGACGCCTCGACACGGTTATACGCAGGTCAGACCCGCGCTCTTGTTGTCGGCGGACCAGAGGGTCCGCCGGGGTGTTCGGCAGTGAAACGAGTAGCGGGTGGGCGGCCATCATGGCGGGTCGCCGCACCTCGGAGGAATAGGCTCCTTGGCCTCAGCGGTAAGCCACCCCCGGCAGCACGCAGAGCATCTCGTAGAGCAGGTTGGCACCGAGCAGGGCGGTGTTGCCGGTGGTGTCGTAGGGCGGCGAGACCTCCACCAGGTCGCAACCCACCAGGTCGAGGCCACGACAACCGCGGATGATTTCCAAGGCCTGGATGGTGGTCAGGCCACCGATCTCCGGGGTACCGGTCCCCGGGGCCCAGGCCGGGTCGATGCTATCGATATCGTAAGACAGATACACCGGCCCGCCGCCGACCCGCTCGCGAACCTCGGCCATTAGCGGCGCCAGCGACTTATGCCAGCATTCCTCAGCTTGCACCACGCGGAAGCCCTGCTGGCGGCACCAGTCGAAGTCGTCGGCGGCGTAGCCCTGGGCACGCAGGCCGAGCTGCACCACCCGGTCGCAGTCCAGCAGATCTTCCTCCACGGCCCGGCGGAAGGTGGTGCCATGGGCGATCTTCTCGCCGAACATGTGCTCGTTGACATCCGCGTGGGCATCCACGTGCACCAGTCCGACCTTGCCGTACTTTTTCTTCACGGCGCGCAGGATGGGTAGCGTAAGGGTATGGTCGCCGCCGAGGGTTAGGGGGATGACGTCGTGCTCCAGCACCCGGTCGTAGTGCTCCTCGATCAACCGCACCGTATCCAGCAGGTTGAAGGTATTGATGGCCACGTCGCCCAGGTCGGCCACGCTCAGCGAATCGAAGGGGGCCGCGCCGGTGGCCATGTTGTAGGGGCGGATCATCACCGACTCGCTGCGGATCTGCCGTGGACCGAAACGGGTGCCCGAGCGCAGCGAGGTGCCGATGTCCAGCGGAATGCCGATGAAGGCGGCGTCCAGGCCGGCGGCGGAGGCGAGGTGGGGCAGCCGCAGCATGCTGGCGATGCCACCGAAGCGCGGCATCTCGTTGCCGCCCAGCGGCTGGTGCAGGATCTTTTCCACGGGACATCCTCATCGTTCTGATGCCCCGATTGTGCAAAGCCCACCTTAGTCGAAGAATCGGCCTCGACAAAAAATCACTTCAGAGATTTCTGAACTAATGGCTAGACTGCCCGGCCGTCCTTTCGGGAATCCGTCATGGCCAATGCCCTCCACGATATCCGCTTGCTCAAGCTGTTCGCCTGCGTGGTGCGCCACCAGGGCTTCGCCGCCGCCCAGCAGGAGCTGAATCTTTCCACCTCGGCCATCAGCACCTACATGAGCCAGCTGGAAGGCCAGCTCGGCGTCACTCTCTGCCATCGCGGCCGTGGTGGCTTCGCCCTCACCAGCAAGGGCGAACTCTTTCACCAGGAGACCCTGCGCATCCTCGGCGAGATCGAAGGTTTCGAGCGCTACGCCACCACCCTGAAGGGCGAGCTCAGCGGCACCTTGAACCTGGGCGTGCTCGACTCGGTTTCCAGCGAGCCGGCGCTGCCGCTCGCCGACGTGATCGGCAGCTACAGCCACGACTACCCCGGTGTGCACCTGCACCTGGCCGTCACCAGTCCCTACGAATTGCAGCTCGGGGTATTGGAAGGGCGCCTGGACCTCGCCGTCGGCGCCTTCTCCGCACGCATGAACGGGATCGTCTACCAGCCGCTGTATCGCGAGCAGCACTGGCTCTACTGCAGCGATCGCCACCCGCTGTTCCAGGAGCGGCGCGTGCCCGCCGAGGTCATCACCCGCCAGCGCATGGTGCGGCGGGGCTACTGGAGTCAGGCCGAGCTTGCCCGGCATGGCTTCAAGGAAAGCGCCGCCACCGTGGAAAGCATGGAAGCCCAGCTCATGCTCATTCTCTCCGGCGCCTACATCGGCTATCTGCCGGAGCACTATGTCCACGCCTGGGTCGACCAGGGGCGGCTCAAGGCCCTGCAGCCGGCGACCTTCGGCTACCAGGCGCCGTTTTCGCTGATCACCCGTCGGGGACGCGGAAAGGAGCCGCTCATCCAGAGTTTTCAGCGAATTCTTAAAGCCCAGATGCAGGACGCCGATAGTTAGTCTGACGATAGCCAAAGGGCGAACGTCATCACCTATGCAGGCATTTAGCCGCCATTAAGCCGGCTGAATCTGCATTGAGTAGATAACCAGACAAATAAGGCACCCGCGATGCGCAAGAATTTGCCGGTCACTCAGCAAGGCCGTACCTTCAAGGAAGAAGAGCGACTCATCTCCACCACCGATCTGCAGGGGAATATCACCTACTGCAACGAGGCCTTCATCGCCATCAGTGGTTACACCCGAGAGGAGTTGATCGGCAGTCCGCACAACCTGGTGCGCCATCCCGACATGCCGCCACCGGTGTTCGGCCACATGTGGGCGACCCTCAAGGAGGGCAAGCCGTGGATGGGCATCGTCAAGAATCGCTGCAAGAACGGCGACTTCTACTGGGTCAGCGCCTATGTCACCCCCATCCTGGAACAGGGCCGGGTAATCGGCTACGAATCCGTCCGCTCGCTGCCCAGTGCCGCCGAGATCCGTCGCGCCACCGAACTCTATGCCCGCCTCAACGCCGGCAAGGCGCCCGTGGCCCTGGGGCGCCGGCTGAGCGGCGCCGTGACGGCCTGCTGGTCTTCGCTGCTGGCCGGTGGCGTGGTCCTGGGTGGGCATTTCTTGCTGGACGATTCCATCCAGGCGGTCCTCATCGTGGCCGCCCTGGTGGGCGTCAGCACGCACCAGTTGCTGCGCCAGCGCAGCCATATCGAACGTATCCTCAGCGACCATCCCAAGCTGTTCTCCAGCGCCATCGTCGCGCCCACCTACAGTGACCAGGTCGGCGCGCCGGCCCGCCTGGACCTGGCCCTGCACAGCGAATCGGCACGCCTGCAGACCGCCCTGACGCGCCTGGCCGATGCCGGCGAGAGCGTGCGCCAGAAGGCACGCGAATCCTCCCAACTGGCCAAGTCCGAAGCCGAGTTGCTGGAGCAGCAGCGCCACGAGACCGACCAGTCCGCCGCCGCCATCACCCAGATGACCTCCACCATCCAGGAGGTGTCGCAGAACGTCCAGGAGACCGCCCAGGCGGCGGCCAACGCCGAAAGCCTGGTGCACTCCGGACGCGACAAGGCCGAAGAAAGCCTGACCTCCATGCGCGAACTCGGCGCGGCGGTCAGCGATATCGGCCAGGCCGTGGGTGAACTGGCCAATTCGACGCAGAGCATCGGCAGCGTCGCCGACGTCATCACCGCCATCGCCGAGCAGACCAACCTGCTGGCGCTCAACGCCGCCATCGAAGCGGCGCGGGCCGGGGAAGCCGGTCGCGGCTTCGCCGTGGTGGCCGACGAAGTCCGCTCCCTGGCCTCGCGGACCCGCGAATCCACCGAGCAGATCCACCAGATCATCGCCAACCTGCAGGCCAATGCCGACCGCGCCGTGGCCACCGCCAGCCGTGGCGAAGAGACCTCGCGGCAGAGCGAGCGGCATTCGGCGGCCGTGCGGGAATCCCTGCAGGGCATCAGCGAATCGGTCAGCCTCATCACCGCCATGAGCCAGCAGATGGCTACCGCCGTGGAAGAGCAGAGCCACGTCTCCGAAGACATCAATCGGCAGATCAGCCGTATCGCGGAGCTGTCCGACCATAGTTCGGCCCAGGCCCTGCGCGGTTCGGAACTCAGCCGCGAACTGGAAGGCATGGCCGACTATCTGCACGATCTCACCGCTCGCTTCAATCGCTGATTCGCCGGCTACCCGGCGGCGATCCGGTATGATCGCCGCCGTCATCCGCCGCGGAAGTCCCGATGTCCCGTCCCGCCTGTGCCCGTTGCCAGCGCCCCCTGTCGCTGTGCCTGTGCGCCCTGATTCCTCGCCTGGATAGCCGTACCCGGGTGCTGTTGCTGCAGCATCCCAGCGAGCGGCGCCATCCGCTCAATACCGCGCGGCTGGCCGCCCTGGGACTGATCAATGCCCAGTTGGAGATCGGTGAGGAATTTCCGGATCTCCCGCTCTGGCTCGACGGCCATCAACCCTGGCTGCTGTTCCCCGGCCCTGAGGCGATCACCGTGGATCAACTGCCACCTGCGCCGACTGCCGAGGCGAAACGGCTACTGGTGATCCCCGACGGCACCTGGCGCAAGGCCCGCCTGCTGCTGCACGCCAACCCGGTGCTGGCGGCCTTGCCCAGGGTCACCCTGCCACCTGGGCCGCCGTCGCGTTATCGGGTGCGCAAGGCGCCGGCGCCGGAGGCCCTGTCCACGGTGGAGGCGGTGGTCGCCGCATTGAACGTCCTCGAAGCCCCGGCCCGCTTCGAGGCCCTGCTAGCGCCCTTCGAGGCGCTCATCGACGGCCAGATCGCCGCCATGGGCGCGGAAACCTTTGCACGCAATCATGGCGGAGCAGCGCCGCAGGAGCAGGGAATTACCCGGCTCGTAGATGACTCTATCTAGGGAGTCAGCAGAGGAGTCTCGCCATGCCCAGCTACCACGTCCGCCAGGACGACGAATTCGAAAGCCTCCAGGTCTTCGCCACGCCCCGCGCCGGTGGCGAACCCGACCAGCCCGATCCAGCGCCCATCCAGCCCGGTGAGCCAGGCGAACCCACCATCCCCGACCAGCCGCCACCCACCCCCATGGCGGAAGCCGCCTGAGGCGAACCACGCAGGCAATGAAAAGGGGCGATCATCACTGATCGCCCCTTTTCATTGCCTGCGAAATTAACGCCGCGTCTTCTGCTTGAGCAGATAGATGGTCACCGCGCCGCAACTGACGAAGGCAGCCACCCGCGCCCAGACGTAGGGCACCAGCCAGCAGGAAAAGCCCACGCTGATCCACATGGCGACGATGGCGTAGACCTTGCCCTTGAGTGGAATGCCGTCGCCTTCCAGATAGGGTTTCACCCAGGGGCCGAGCCATCTGTGGTTGATCAACCACAGATAGAAACGCTCCGAACTGCGCATGAAGCAGGCGGCGGCCAGCAGCAGGAAGGGCGTGGTGGGCAGCAACGGCAGGAAGGCGCCGATGATGCCCAGGGCCACGCTGAGCCAGCCGAGGCCCAGCAACAGGTAGCGGACCCAGCCCTTCTTCTGGCGGGGTCTGGGGGCGGCTCCGTCCATCGCTCAGTGACGCGGCTTGAGCAGCGCCGGCTTTTCTTCCGGGGAGTGGCAGAGCAGGAACAACTGGGTCAGCAGCTCCGGGATCTGCACCATCATGTCGGCGACCAGACGGCGGTCCTGGGCGATTTCGGCGAATTCGGGTTGCTCGTCGAACAGGCCCGAACCGACCATGATCGGCAGCAGCAGCTCGCTGACTTCGTCTTCCGCATCCTCGAACCACACGGACTCGCGCAGGAACACGCCTTCCATGAAGCCAATGCACCAGCCGCGCAACTCGGAGTCGTCCGGCTCGGGGCCGAGGTCCAGCTCGCAGGGCAGGTCCAGCTCTTCATCGCTACCGAGGATGCGCAGGATATGGGCCTTGAGCTGCACCAGGGAGCGCTCGATGTCTTCCTGCTGGGCGGCATCGCGATACTGCGGCGGCTCGGCGAAGAGGGCATCGATCCATTCGCGTTCGGGCACCTCTTCCGGGCAGATGGACAGGGCGGTCAGGTAGCCATGGGCGGCTACGTAGTCGAGCGCTTCTTCGTGCAGATCGTCTGCATCGAGAAAATCGCGCAGACGGGTCAATTGTTCGGCGAAGGACATCGGCTACTACCTCGGAAAGGATTCGAAAGGGTGGAACGGCCGGAATTGTAGACGAGCGCCGGGATCACGTCGAACGCGCCGGCAAGTGGCCGGCCGGCGGAAAAGCACCGCCGCAGCGAGCTCCGCATCCGTATAATGCGCCTTCCATTCGAGGAGGCTTCATGTCAGAACCCGCGCTGCGCATCCTAAAAGACGTCTTCGGCTACGATGCTTTCCGGGGCAATCAGGCCCGGATCATCGAGCGCGTGGCGAACGGTGGCGATGCGCTGGTGCTGATGCCCACGGGTGGTGGTAAGTCGCTCTGCTACCAAGTGCCGGCCCTGTTGCGCCCCGGCGTGGCCGTGGTGGTCTCGCCCTTGATCGCCCTGATGGACGACCAGGTCGCCACTCTCGAAGAGCTCGGCGTGGCAGCCACCGCCCTCAATTCGACCATGACCGGCGAGCAGCAGCGTTCCGTTGCGGCGCGCCTGGAGCGCGGCGAGATCAAGTTGCTGTATCTCGCGCCGGAGCGCTTGGTGCAGCCGCGCATGCTGGATTTCCTCAAGCGCCTGCCGATCGCCCTGTTCGCCATCGACGAAGCCCACTGCGTCTCCCAGTGGGGGCACGATTTCCGCCCGGAATACATGCAGCTCGGCCAGTTGGCCGAACACTTCCCCGGCGTGCCGCGTCTGGCGCTCACCGCCACCGCGGATTCCCGTACCCGCGAAGAGATGGCGACCCGGCTGCACCTGGAGCAGGCCGAGCGCTTCCTTTCCAGTTTCGACCGGCCCAACATCTTCTACCGCATCGTGCCCAAGGAGGCGCCACGCAAGCAGCTGCTGGCCTTTCTCGCCGAGCGTCGCGGCGACGCCGGCATCGTCTACTGCATGTCGCGCAAGAAGGTGGAAGAGGTCGCCGAACAGCTCAGTAACCAGGGGTTCCCGGCCTTGCCCTATCACGCCGGCCTGCCCAACGACGTCCGCGCCGCCAACCAGAAGCGCTTCCTCAACGAGGAAGGGCTGATCATGGTCGCCACCATCGCCTTCGGCATGGGCATCGACAAGCCCAACGTGCGCTTCGTCGCCCACCTCGACCTGCCCAAGAGCCTCGAGGCCTACTACCAGGAAACCGGTCGCGCCGGCCGCGACGGCCTGCCCGCCGATGCCTGGATGGCCTATGGCCTGCAGGACGTACTGCTGCTGCGCCAGATGATGCAGAGCTCCGAGGGCGACGAGCGCCACAAGCGCATCGAAAGACACAAGCTGGAAGCCATGCTGGCCCTGTGCGAGGAAACCCGCTGCCGGCGCCAGGTCCTGCTGGCCTATTTCGACGAACACCTGCCGCAGCCCTGCGGCCATTGCGACAACTGCATAGACACCGTCGAGACCTGGGACGCCACCGAGCCGGCGCGCCAGGCGCTGTCGGCCATCTACCGCAGTGGCCAGCGCTATGGGGTAGGGCACCTGGTCGACATCCTGCTCGGTCGTGAGACCGAGAAGATCGCGAGCCTCGGCCACCAGCGCCTGGCCGTCTTTGGCCTGGGCAAGGCGCGCGGTGAGGACGAGTGGCGCACCCTGTTCCGCCAACTGGTCGCCCGCGGCCTGGCCGAAGTGGACGTCGACGGGTACGGCGGCCTGCGGTTGACCGAAAGCTGCCGACCGCTGCTGCGCGGCGAAGTCAGCATCCAATTGCGCCGCGATCCCAAGCCCCAGCGCGGCCGGGGCACCAGCAGCGGCTCTTCCGGCAGCGCCGCCAGCCAACTGGTGCGCGCCGACGAGCGCGAGCTCTGGGAGGTCTTGCGCAGCCTGAGACGCAAGCTCGCCGAAGAGCATTCGGTACCGCCCTACGTCATCTTCCCCGATGCCACCCTGCTGGAGATGCTGCGCAGCCAGCCGCGTTCGCTGGACGAGATGAGCCGGGTCAGCGGCGTAGGTGCCCGCAAGCTGGAGCGCTATGGTCAGGCCTTTCTCGATGCCCTGACCGACGGCAGCGCGGCGCCAGCCCCGGCGGTCGATGTGCGGCACGAGGTGCTGACCCTGGTGCGAGCCGGCATGACGCCCGAGCAAGCCGCGCGTCAACTCAATTGCTCGGAAAAGAATGTCTATGCACTATTGGCCGAAGCCATCGCCCAGCAGCAGATCGCTCTGGAACAGGCCCTGGACCTGCCCGAAGAGCTGCTCGCGGAAATCCAGGATGCCTTCCTCGAAGACGAGGGCGAATTGCCGCCCGTAGCCCAGGTCGCCACCCGCTTCCAGGGACGGGTAGCGGTGGGGGCGCTCTACTGCGTGCGGGCTGCGCTGCAGGCGGAATTGGCCGACTAGCGAGGCGCGCCGGTTGCCCCGGCGTGCCTACAACCAGAATAATGAGAAAATCCAAGTACAAGGTTTAGCCTGAATGACTACCGATCCACACCTGTTCGGCCGCCAGATTTTTCATGTCTCCCGTGCTTGGCGGGCAGAGCTCGACCGTCGCCTGAGTCATCTGGGGCTGTCCCAGGCCCGTTGGCAGGTATTGCTGAACCTGGCCCGAATGAAGGGCGTGCAGCCAACCCAGCGTGAGCTGGCCCAGAGCATCAGCATCGAGGGGCCGACCCTGGCGCGCCTGCTGGACGGTCTGGAGAAGCAAGGGCTGGTAAAGCGGCTGGCGGTCACCGAAGATCGCCGCGCCAAGCGCATCATGCTGACCCAGGAAGCCGGTCCGCTGATCGAGAAGATCGAAACCATCGCCGAAGCCTTGCGCAAGGAGTTGTTGAGCGGGCTGGACGACGAGGAAATCGCCATCTGCCAACAGGTGCATCAGCGCGTGCTAGCAAACCTCGAACGAGGCTGAGTGCCGTTTGGCGGCTCGACTTCCTTCAGGTGGTCGGGCTGATCGCCCTGCGAAGCGAATCGAAGCGTCTGGCATCGAGCCCGGCGTCCAAGACTAGCCCAGAGCACCGTTTTTCGATGACGACCACCGGTTTGCCGTCTGTCGGTATCGATGCTACGTTCCAGCGTAGCGGGGGCGCTTTTTGTGCGCTACCACGCTAAAAGACTGGTTTCTTCGAATACCTGACGCAGCGGTATCCATGGTCGCGAAACGCCGTCCCCTTGCCTTTCTCCTGCTGTCGGCCGCAACGCTGACCACTACCCCTCAAGCGGCACTGGCGCTCGGCCTTGGTGGTATCACCCTGCAGTCTGCGCTCAACGAGCCGCTGCGCGCCCGCATCGAACTGGTCAACATCGGTGATGCCGAGGCCGGCGATTTCCGTATTTACCTGGCGTCGAACGAAGCCTTCGCCCGCGCTGGCGTCGATCGTACCCAATTCGTGAATGACCTGGTGTTCACGCCGCATCTGCGCACGGCCGCCGGCAGCTACATCGAGGTCACCTCCCGACGTTCGCTGATCGAGCCCTACCTGGACTTCATCGTCCAGCTGGAGCAGCCAGGTGGCAAACAGCTGCGGGAATTTACCTTGCTGGTCGATCCGCCTCGCAATGGCGGTACACCTGCCAGCCTGGCCAGTAGCGCACCGGCCAGCCCCGCGGTCGCCCCAGCGGCCAGGCCAGCCGCACCTGCTGCCAGGCCGGTGGAGCGGTCCAGCGCACCGGCGCCGCGGCCGCCCGAGCTCGCACCTTCCCCGGGCCTGACCGCCGGTACGGGAACCTACCAGACGCGGCCCAAGGACACCCTCTGGAACATCGCCAAGCGGCTGGGGCCGATGGCCAATCGGTCGGCGGAGCAGTTGATGGCCGATCTGTTCGCCCTCAATCCCGCATCTTTCGCCAACAACGATCCGCGTCGGCTCAAGGCCGGTCAGACGTTACGCCTGCCGGCGGGCGTCAATGAACCCGTCGCCAAGCAGCCGACGCCAACGAAACCTGCGCCTGCACCGGCTCCGGCACCCATACCGTCGATAGCCGCCACGCCCAGTACACCTGCACCGGCTCCCGCACCTACGCCTGCTGCGCCCACCAGGGCAGCTCCTGTCGCCGAATCGAATGCGCCAACGGCCGCCGCCTCGGCACCGCCAGCCGGCAACACCGAAGACACCAAGCCTTTGCTGGTAACCCAGGATCTGGGGCGGCAAGTCGGAGACCTGGAAGGCCAGCTCACCCAGCTGCAGGAGCGCTACGACTCCGTACTGGCCCAGCGTGAAGCCCAGATCACCGAACTGCAGCAGGAGCGAGATGCCCTGCAGCAGCAATTGAAGCAGGCGCGAGCAGTGGCCCTGACGACTCCGGCGCCTGCAGCCCCTTCCTCGACCGCTCCGGCTACCCAGGCGACGCCTGCTGCCCCAGGCTCGGCGTCCACTGAGGATGCCGATGCCGGACTGTTTTCCTTGCGCTCTCTGTCCCTTGCCGGCGCCGCTGCGCTGTTGGCGCTGGCCGGCCTGCTGTGGTGGCGGCGGCGTCGTGCCGCCGAAGCCTTGCCTGTCGCGGAGGAAGAGGAGGTTGACCAGGTGGAGCCGCTACCCGAGCCGGTACTGATGGCGACGCAGCCGGTGGCACCTCGGGCCAAGCCCGCTGCCGCGGCGGCCTCGGGGCCAGCCGACGATCATGCCGGGCGCGCGGAGATCTACCTCGCCTATGGTCGCTATGGCCAGGCGCGCGAGGTGCTGGAAAATGGTCTCGCCGAAGATGACAGGCGCCAGGATCTGCGTCTGCTGCTGCTTCGCGTGCTGGCGACCCTTGGTGAAGCCAAGGCCTTCAGTCAGCACGAGCAGCGCTTTCTCGCCTTGGGTGGCGCCGCCGCCAGCCTGGCCGTCTTGCACGCCCAGTTTCCCGGAATGTCTTCCGCACCGGTGGAGGAGATCGCGGAAGAAGAGCTGGATCTCGATCTCGACCTGCCGGACTTCGATGCGCCCGCCAGCGAATGGTCGGCGGAGCTGCAATTCCAGGAGCCGGCCGAACCGGCACCGGTGACCGAGGAGCACTACGATCTGGATCTGGCCGACCTGAGTCTCGACGAGGCCATCGCCCTGACCGAGGAGCTGGATGCGGATTCCGGTTGGAAAGCGGCCGGCGCCACCGAGGTCGTGCTGGAAGAAGAGGATTTCCCTGATGGTCTGGGCGAGCTACCCGCCGTGCACGAGCTGGACCTGAGCCTCGACGAACACTTCATGGCCGATGACATCGCCCAGCGCTTCGCCCAGGCCGAGGCCTATCTCGACCAGGGGGATGTCCGTCAGGCGACCTCGCTGCTGCAAGAGATCGTCAGCGAGGGGAGCGATAGCCAGAGAGAGCGGGCCGAGGTACTGCTGTCCCGGCTCGCTTGATCAGAAGCTGTTGCCCAGATTGATATAGAAGGCGTGCTCGCCCTGGTCGCTCAGGCCGTAGATGAATCTGAGCGGCCCTAGTGGCGTGTCCAGTCCGAGGAACAGGCTGGCGGCACTGATATCGCCGCTGTCGTAGTCGTCGTCCCGGTTCCAGATCCGCCCCTGTTCCAGGCTGCCGCCCAGGTAGACCGGGGTATCCAGCGGGAACAGCGATCTCTGGGTGAGCTGGTGATAGTAGATCAGCCGCGCCAGGCCGTAGTTCTGCCCGGACAGGGCATCCTGCCGATAGCCTGAAAGCTGCCAGGCGCCACCCAGCAGGAAGCTGCTGGTCACCACGTTGGTGTCACTGTCGGTGGACAGGGTGCGGCCCAGGCCGCCACCGATGATGAAGGTGTCGTAGCCGTAGCTGAACGCTCTATTCAGATGCAAATCGATCTGGCGATAGCGCGAGTCCGAACCCAGGCTCGGATCGAATTGCTTGACCGTGAGCGCCAGGTCGCGGCCCTCACGGGGGAAATTCACGTCGTCCAGATCGTCGAAGGAATACCGCAACTGGTAGAAGCCCTCGGTGAAGGTTTCTTCCGGTGTCTCCCGTGGCCCGATGTGAACCTTGGTGCTGCCCCAGTCGTGGCCGATGCCGAAGCGGATCTCGGCCTTGTTGCCGATCTGCCGGCCCAGATTCAAGCCGAAGCCGTAACGCTCGCGGCGGTATTCCGCGATGGGATGGTTGCCTTCCAGTTGCTCGATGTTGCGTGCCTCGCCACCGAGGTAGGGGGCGATGAAATAGCGCGAGCCCACATCGAGTGGCTGATAGAACTCGCTGTAGAGCTCCTGATGGTCGCCGATCTGCACCCGGCTCAGCCACTCGCCGCCTAGGCGATTGAGGCCGTTGATCCGATAGCTGGCACCGAAGTTGAAGGCGCTGTCCCCCCGTAGATCGTCCGACAGATTCAGGCCAAGCCGCAGGAAGTCCGTACCGCTACGCTTGCCGCGGGCATAGATCACCAGCACGTTGTCACCGGGGCCGTCACGTTGGATGCGGTACTCCACCTGATCGAAGTAGTCCAGGCCGTAAAGGGTGCTCATGTCGTCCTGCAGGCGGGCGACATTCAAGGGTTCATCCAGGCGCTGCCGGATGTAGTGGCGGATGACCTCGTCCTCCACCTTGGAGTCGTTCTCGATGCGAATGGCATTGATCACCGGCGTGCGACTCGAGGGTGCACGGGCGGCTGCCACCGCGGTGGATCTTTCGTTGCGCGAATCCTTGCGCAACACCGCCAGCTCGCTGGCCATCGCCATGGTCGCCCGGTAACCGGCGTCGATCAGCGCCTGGACCTCGGTGAAGTCGGCGCTGGTATAGCTGGCCAACGGCGGCTCGATGAGCAGGTCGTTCTTGCCCAGGGTCGCGAGTTGCGCCTGGGAGTTGTTGCGAGTCATTAGGGTGGTGGACTGGTTGAGGACATCCAGCACCGTCGTCAGGTCCTTGCGCTTGAGCAGGGGCGTCCCGATGTCGACCACCACCAGGCGCTGGGCACCCATCTTGCGGGCGACGTCGATGGGGATGTTGTCGACCATGCCGCCGTCTACCAGCAGGCGCCCATCGATCTCCACCGGGGCGAACACCGCCGGGATCGACATGCTGGCACGGATCGCCCGGGGCAGGTGGCCGTGATCGAAGACCACCTTCTCGCCGGTGGTGATATCCGTCGCCACGGCGCGGAAGGGAATGGCAAGGCGGTCGAAGTCGCGAATGTCGCTGGTATGGACGAACAGCTTTTCCAGCATCATGCCGAGGTTCTGGCCCTGGATCACGCCGATGGGCAGGCCCAGGGTGCCATCGTCACGAAAGCTCAGCTTCTGCTTCACCAGGAAATCCCGGTCATCCTGCTTGCGCCGGAAGGGGACGTCCTTGCGGGGTGGCTGATCGGACAGCACCTGGCCCCAGTCCATTTCCAGGGCGATGCGCTCCAGCTCTTCGGCGCTGTAGCCGGCCGCGTAGAGGCCACCAATCACCGCGCCCATGCTGGTGCCGGCGATGGCATCCACCTGGATACCTTGTTGCTCCAGCGCCTTCAGCACCCCGATATGCGCCAGGCCGCGCGCCGCCCCGCCCGACAGCACCAAGCCCACCTTGGGTGGCTCGGCAGCCCAGGACAGTGTGGGCAGAAGAAGGCAGGCTACCAATAGCAACAGGCGCATAGGTCGGACCGCATGGCGAAGGGGATCGAGGGCTGCGTATTATAGGGAGCCCAGGCTTTCGAGGTGCGCCGTGGCTGACTCCAAACCCATTATCACCATCCAATATTGCACTCAATGCCAATGGCTGCTGCGCTCCGGCTGGCTCGCCCAGGAGTTGCTCAGCACCTTCGGCACCGAGCTGGGCGGCGTCACGCTGCTACCGGGCACTGGTGGCGTGTTCGAGATTGGCTGTGGCGGTGAATTGCTCTGGGAGCGCAAGCGAGACGGCAGTTTCCCGGACGCGCGAACGCTGAAGAATCTGGTGAGAGACCGGCTGTTCCCGGAGCGGGACCTGGGACACAGCGAGGGAAAGCGGAGCGAAGCAGGGGATGGCGCCCCCGAAGGGGCGTGAGATCAGGCTTCCGTACTGATCGTTTCCCGTGCACCTGCAGTTTCTACGGCGGTAGTGGTCGGGGCAACGCTCGCCTCGGCGGGGCGGATTTCCACGGCGTGCAGGCCCTTGGGACCCTGGACGATACTAAAGTTGACCGCCTGACCCGCTTTCAGGGTTCGATAACCGTCCATCTGAATGGCCGAGTAATGAGCGAATAGGTCTTCATCACTGTTATCTGCAACGATGAAGCCATATCCTTTGGCGTTGTTAAACCATTTGACCTTGCCACTGAGCATACCGGCTCCCTCTGCAAAGGACTCCAAGCCTGGAGTATCATTCGACTACAGTTCCAGTGAATCCACACAGGCGCCACTACGACGGAACCCTCTGGTACCCCGTCGGGTACAGGATGTTTGTAACACCCTTTCAGTCTTAGTCAAGGCAAGGCAATGGGTGGCTGAGACGTGGATCAAGCTCTTTTTTCCTGCTATTCATCCCGTAATTCGGAATCGATCAGAATGCGTGCAATCGACCCCATCCGACTGGCGGCGGACGAAAACGATCATCAGGACGGCGACAACGGTGGCCTGGCGGTGCAGGAGGCAAAACCTGCACTAAAACGGCCAGCCAGATATCGCGTTCTGATGTATAACGATGACTACACCCCGATGGAATTCGTCGTCGAGGTGTTGGAACGCTACTTCAGCATGAACCGCGAAGCGGCTACCCAGGTGATGCTCACCGTGCATACTCAGGGAAAGGCGGTCTGTGGAACATTTACTCGTGATGTAGCTGAAACCAAGGCCATGCAAGTCAATCAATATGCGAGGGAGTGCAACCACCCGCTGCTGTGTGAAATTGAAATCGAAAGTTGATCTGTGCTGCTTGGGCTACTGTGCTGCTTGGGCTATGAGGTGAAGCTATGTTGAATCGTGAGCTCGAAGTCACCCTGAATCTCGCCTTCAAGGAGGCGAGGACGAAGCGTCATGAATTCATGACCGTTGAGCACCTCCTGCTGGCGCTGCTGGATAACGAAGCCGCCGCCACCGTCTTGAGAGCTTGCGGTGCCAACATCGACCGGCTGCGCCGTGATCTGTTGGAATTCATAGACTCCACCACGCCACTCATCCCACAGCAGGACGACGAGCGTGAAACCCAGCCGACCCTGGGCTTCCAGCGGGTTCTGCAGCGTGCGGTGTTCCATGTGCAGAGCTCCGGCAAGCGCGAGGTCACCGGCGCCAACGTGCTGGTCGCCATCTTCAGCGAACAGGAAAGCCAAGCGGTATTCCTGCTCAAGCAGCAGAGCGTAGCCCGGATCGACGTCGTCAACTTCATCGCCCATGGCATCTCCAAGGTGCCCGGTGCGGCACCCGAGGCCGAGCAGGATCAGGATGCCGCCGAGGAAGAGGGTGCCGAACCCAGCTCTTCCAACAATCCGCTCGAAGCCTACGCCAGCAATCTCAACGAGCAGGCCCGCCAAGGGCGCATCGATCCGCTGGTCGGGCGTGAGAACGAAGTCGAGCGTGTCGCCCAGATCCTGGCGCGTCGCCGCAAGAACAACCCGCTGCTGGTGGGCGAGGCCGGGGTGGGCAAGACGGCCATCGCCGAAGGCCTGGCCAAGCGCATCGTCGACGGCCAGGTGCCCGATCTGCTGGCCGACAGCGTGGTCTACTCGCTGGACCTGGGCGCGTTGCTGGCTGGTACCAAGTATCGTGGTGACTTCGAGAAGAGATTCAAGGCGCTGCTGGCCGAGCTGAAGAAGCGGCCCCATGCGGTGCTCTTCATCGATGAAATCCATACCATCATCGGTGCCGGCGCGGCTTCAGGTGGTGTCATGGACGCCTCCAATCTGCTCAAGCCGCTGTTGTCCTCCGGCGAGATCCGTTGCATAGGCTCGACCACCTTCCAGGAATTCCGTGGCATCTTCGAGAAGGATCGGGCCCTGGCCCGGCGTTTCCAAAAGGTCGATGTCGTCGAGCCCTCGGTGGACGACACCTACGGCATCCTGCGCGGCCTCAAGGGGCGTTTCGAGCAGCATCACCACATCGAGTACACCGATGAGGCCTTGCGCGCGGCTGCGGAGCTGGCTGCTCGCTACATCAATGATCGTCATATGCCCGACAAGGCCATCGATGTCATCGACGAGGCGGGTGCCTTCCAGCGCCTGCAGCCCGAAGATCGGCGTGCCGAGCGCATCGACGTGCAGCAGGTCGAGGACATCGTCGCCAAGATCGCCCGTATTCCCCCGAAGACCGTCAACAGCTCCGACAAGGAACTGCTGCGCAACCTGGAGCGGGATCTCAAGCTGACCGTCTTCGGTCAGGACCTGGCCATTGAGTCCCTGTCCACTGCCATCAAGCTCTCCCGTGCCGGTCTGAAATCGCCGGACAAGCCGGTCGGTTCCTTCCTCTTCGCCGGTCCCACCGGCGTGGGCAAGACCGAAGTAGCGCGGCAGTTGGCCAAGGCGATGGGTGTGGAACTGGTGCGCTTCGACATGTCCGAGTACATGGAGCGGCATACCGTATCGCGGTTGATCGGTGCGCCTCCCGGCTATGTGGGCTTCGACCAGGGCGGTCTGCTGACCGAGGCGATCACCAAGACGCCGCACTGCGTACTGCTGCTCGATGAAATCGAGAAGGCGCACCCCGAGGTGTTCAACCTGCTGCTGCAGGTCATGGACCATGGCACCCTGACGGACAACAACGGCCGTAAAGCCGACTTCCGTAACGTCATCCTGATCCTGACCACCAACGCCGGTGCCGAAACGGCCTCCCGGGCTTCCATTGGTTTCACCCTGCAGGACCATACGTCCGATGCCATGGAAGTCATCAAGAAGAGCTTCACGCCGGAATTCCGCAATCGTCTGGATACCATCATCCAGTTCGGCCGCCTGAGCACCGAAGTCATCAAGAGTATCGTCGACAAGTTCCTCACCGAACTACAGGCGCAACTCGAAGACAAGCGGGTTCAGCTCGAAGTCAGCGATGCGGCTCGTGGCTGGCTGGCGGAGCGTGGCTACGACGTGCAGATGGGGGCTCGTCCCATGGCGCGACTCATCCAGGACAAGATCAAGCGGCCGTTGGCCGAGCAGATCCTGTTCGGCGAGTTGGCCGATCATGGCGGCATCGTGCATATCGATGCGGTGGATGACGAACTGGAGTTCGAGTTCGAGACCACGGCCGAACCTGCCTAAGGGCAGGTTGAGGCTCACACCCGCTCATGAAAAAGCCCGGCATTGCCGGGCTTTTTCATGCAAGGATTCGCTTGGCGAGCGTTAGCGAGCGCGGTAAGTGATCCGGCCCTTGCTGAGATCGTAAGGCGTCAGCTCCACGCGAACCTTGTCGCCGGTCAGGATGCGGATGTAGTTCTTACGCATCTTTCCGGAGATGTGCGCGGTGACGACGTGCCCATTTTCCAACTCCACGCGAAACATGGTGTTGGGCAGGGTGTCGACGACAGTACCTTCCATTTCGAAGCTGTCTTCTTTCGACATATATAGAAAAGCCCTCGGTGACAAGATAGGCCCAGAGCAGTCCGGGCGAAAAAGGCCCATATTCTGACAGAAATTCAGAAAAAGCGCTATTTCGTCAGGTCAGGGCTACCCAGCGCTGATTGACGAAGAGCTCGATGGGGCGATACTCGGTCTTATAGGACATCTTGCGACATCCTTTGATCCAGTAGCCGAGATAAACCGCATCCAGGCCGAGGCGACGGGTTTCGGCGATCTGCCAGAGAATGCCGAACACGCCCAGGCTGCGCTTTTCCTCGCTGGGATCGTAAAAGGTATAGACCGCGGACATGCCATTGGGCAGCACGTCGGTGACGGCGATACCGATCAGGCGGTCATCGACCCGCATCTCGTAGAAGAAGGCGTAGGGCAGGTTGCTGACGAGGAAGGTGGAAAACTGGCCACGGCTCGGTGGAAACATGTCGCCATCGGCGTGGCGTTCGCTGATATAGCGGGCGTACAGCTGATAGCGTTCTTCGGTGAAGCCGGGATCGCAGCGGGTGACCTTGATATCGGCATTGCGCTTGAGTACACGACTCTGCTTGCGACTCGGGCGGAAGCGGGCGGCGGGGATGCGGGCAGGAACGCAGGCTTTGCAGAGCTGGCAATGCGGGCGGTAGAGGTGATCACCACTGCGCCGAAAGCCGAGTTCGGAAAGTTCGGCATAGATCTGGCCGTTCATGGGCTGCGAGGGGTCGAGAAACAGCGTGGTCGCCTGCTCGTTGGGCAGGTAACTGCATGCGTGGGGCTGGGTTGCGTAAAACTTGAGTCTCGCCAGCTCGGTCATGTCGAACCTCTACATAAGCCTAGCCTGAGTGTAAGTCACCCGTGGAAGCTAGGCCAGGTGGCCATACTGGCCTGATCCAGGTATTTGGCCAGGTATTCGGCAAAGCGTTCCCGCGACAGGCTGCTGGCGCCCAGGCTGGCCAGATGTGCGGTTGGCATCTGGCAGTCGACCATGACGAAGCCCCAGGCCGCCAGATCCCGCATCAGGGTCACGAAGCCGATCTTGGAAGCATTGTCCACCTGGCTGAACATGGATTCGCCGAAGAATAGCTTCCCCATGGCGATGCCATAGAGGCCGCCGACCAGTTGCTCGCCGTCCCAGACTTCCACGGAGTGCGCCCAGCCTTGGGCATGCAGTTCCTGGTAGGCCAGGCGCATCTCCCGGGTGATCCAGGTGCCGTCGGCATCACGGCGAGGCCCGGCGCAGGCCTGGATGACCTGATCGAAGGCCTGGTCATAGGTGACCCGTAGCGGCGTCTTGCGCAGGGTCTTCGCCAGGCTGCGGGAAACGTGCAGGTCGGGTGGGAAGATGACGGTGCGCGGGTCCGGTGACCACCAGAGGATGGGTTGGCCGGCCTGGTACCAGGGAAAGCAGCCATGACGATAGGCCTTGATCAGACGCGCGGCGCTGAGGTCGCCGCCGATGGCCAGCAGCCCGTTGGGCTCGCGCAGCGCTTGCCGCAAGGGCGGAAAGTCAGGGCTTTCGCGGGTCAGCCATTTCACCATGGTAGGGGAGGGCGCCTTCTGATGGGTGGAGCTCAAGGGGTGCTAAGTGTGCGTAACCAGCTCAAGAATTCGTCATAACTCTTTGTCAGGACAACGAAAGAATGCTCCAATGTTGTGCCTGAAGGCGGTTCCGGTACTGCCGTCCGCTATCGTGCCATGTTTCGTCTCGGGACTGTAGAACCTCGGCCCGGGCGATCTAGAATGGCGCACTGTTTTTGATTCACGGTCACACGTTCCGTGTGCGGGAAAAGCGCGCTTGAAGCAATCCAGTTCTGCCAGCCACGTCAATCATTGGCGTGAGCATCTGCATTATCGTCTCAAGGAGGTGGTGCTCATCGCACTGGCCGCCTTGTGCCTGTATCTGCTCATGGCTCTGTTGAGCTACGACCCTTCCGACCCGGGCTGGACCCATACCAGCCGTATCGATCAAGTCCATAACACTGCCGGGCGTGCCGGTGCCTGGTTGGCGGATGTGCTGTTCATGGCGCTCGGCTACTTCGCCTTCGTGTTTCCGGTGTTGCTGGCGGTCAAGACCTGGCAGGTCTTCCGCAAGCGGCATCTGCCGTGGGAGTGGAGTGGCTGGCTATTTTCCTGGCGGCTGATCGGCCTGGTGCTCCTGGTGATCTCGGGTTCGGTGCTGGCCTACATCCATTTCCATGCCGCCTCCGGTCTGCCGGCTTCCGCTGGCGGCGCCCTGGGTGAGAGCCTTGGGCAGCTGTCGGTCACCGCGCTCAATGTCCAGGGCAGCACCCTGTTGTTCCTGGCCCTGTTCCTGCTCGGCTTGACGGTCTTCACCGATCTGTCCTGGTTCAAGGTGATGGATTTCACCGGCAAGGTCGTCTTGGATCTGCTGGATCTGGTACAGGGCGGCTTCAGTCGCCTGGCGGGTGGTCGTCGGCAGGCGCCGGAGCTCGATTTCTACGATGAGCAGGAGCCGATTTCGCCGCCGGTGGCGCGCAAGCCTAAGGCGCGCGAAGTGCCCGTCGCCGACGAGGAGCTGGACGACCTGCTCGATATCGCCCCGCCGCCGCGAATGGAACGCGCTGCGCCGCGCATCGAGATGCCGACGCCCAGCCGCGTCGTCGCCGAGGCGGTCGAGCCCGCACCGCAGGCCGCCGCTCCCATCGCTGCGGCCAGTGTGGCCATGCCCGCACCTCCGCCACGCAAGAGCGCACCCATGCCCGCCGCGCCCACCCCTGCCGTGATTCGGGTGGATGCGGATCTGGAAGGGACCTTGCCGCCGCTGTCGATCCTGGATCGCGCCGAGAAAAAGCAGCAGAGCTACTCGCCGGAATTCCTCGAGAACATGTCGCGGTTGCTGGAAGTCAAGCTCAAGGAGTTCGGCGTCGAGGTGACCGTGGAGAGCGTGCATCCCGGCCCGGTGATCACCCGCTTCGAGATCCAGCCGGCGCCTGGGGTCAAGGTCAGCCGTATCTCCAACCTGGCCAAGGACCTGGCGCGCTCGCTTGCCGTGTTCAGCGTGCGGGTGGTGGAAGTCATTCCCGGCAAGACCACCGTGGGTATCGAGATTCCCAACGAAGACCGCCAGATCGTGCGGTTCTCCGAGGTGCTGGAGTCTCCCGAGTACGCCGCGGCCAAGTCGCCGGTTACCCTGGCCCTGGGCCATGACATCGGCGGCAAACCGGTCATTACCGACCTGGCCAAGATGCCGCATCTGCTGGTGGCCGGTACCACAGGTTCCGGTAAGTCGGTGGGCGTGAACGCCATGCTGCTGTCGATCCTGTTCAAGTCGAGCCCGGACGAGGCGCGGCTGATCATGATCGACCCGAAGATGCTGGAACTGTCGATCTACGAAGGCATTCCGCACCTGCTCTGTCCGGTGGTCACCGACATGAAGGAAGCCGCCAACGCCCTGCGCTGGAGCGTGGCGGAGATGGAGCGGCGCTACAAGCTGATGGCGGCCATGGGTGTACGGAACCTGGCCGGCTTCAACCGCAAGGTGAAGGACGCCGAAGAGGCGGGCACGCCGCTGACCGATCCGCTCTATCGCCGCGAAAGCATGGACGACGAGGCGCCGCTGCTGAAGACGCTGCCGACCATCGTCGTGGTGGTGGACGAATTCGCCGACATGATGATGATCGTCGGCAAGAAGGTCGAGGAGCTGATCGCCCGGATCGCCCAGAAGGCGCGGGCGGCGGGTATCCACCTGATCCTGGCGACCCAGCGGCCTTCGGTGGACGTCATCACCGGTCTGATCAAGGCCAACATTCCTACCCGGATGGCCTTCCAGGTGTCGAGCAAGATCGACTCCCGGACCATTCTCGACCAGGGCGGCGCCGAACAGTTGCTCGGCCACGGTGACATGCTCTATCTACCGCCCGGCACCGGTCTGCCGATCCGGGTCCACGGCGCCTTCGTCTCCGACGACGAGGTTCACCGCGTCGTCGAGGCCTGGAAGGAGCGCGGCGCGCCCGACTACATCGAAGACATCCTCAGCGGCCCGGACGAGGGCGGTGGCGCTGGCTTCGAGGGCGGCGGCGGCGAGGGTGGCGACAGCGACGAGGACGATCCGCTCTACGACGAAGCCGTGCGTTTCGTTACCGAGAGCCGGCGCGCCTCCATCTCCGCGGTGCAGCGCAAGCTCAAGATCGGTTACAACCGGGCGGCACGCATGATCGAAACCATGGAAATGGCCGGTGTCGTATCGCCCATGAATACCAATGGCTCGCGCGAAGTCATAGCGCCCGCGCCGGTGAGAGACTGACATCCATGAGGACCTCGATGCACAAGTTGCGTTGCTTTGCCCTGGCGGCCTTGGCTGCCCTGAGCTTTTCCGCCCATGCCGACCAGGCGTCGGTGACTCGCCTGTCGCAGTTGCTGGACAAGGCCCAGACTCTGACCGCGCGTTTCTCCCAACTGACCCTGGATGGTTCCGGGACGCGCCTGCAGGAAACCGCGGGCAACATGAGCCTCAAGCGCCCGGGGCTGTTCCGCTGGCATACCGATCCGCCCCAGGAGCAACTGTTGGTATCCGATGGCAAGCAGGTCTGGCTGTACGATCCGGACCTGGAGCAGGTCACCATCCGCAAGCTGGACATGCGCCTGACCCAGACCCCGGCACTCCTGCTGTCGGGTGATATCTCGAAGATCGAAAGTAGCTTCGATGTCACCAGCAAGGACGCCGGCAACGTCGTCGACTTCGTGCTCAAGCCCAAGACCAAGGACAGCCTGTTCGACAGCTTGCGCCTGTCCTTCCGCAATGGCGTGATCAACGACATGCAACTGATCGACGGCGCCGGTCAAAGAACCAACATCCTCTTCTTCAACGTCAAGCTCAACGAACCGGTAGACGCCTCCCAGTTCACCTTCCAGGTGCCCAAGGGAGCTGACGTCATCCAGGAGTGATCGCGCCCCATGGATCTCTTCAGCGCCGCACCCGTCGGGCAGCCCTTGGCTGCCCGCATGCGTCCCGAGACCCTCGATGAATATGCGGGCCAGCAGCATCTGCTGGCCCGTGGCAAGCCCCTGCGCGAGGCGCTGGAGCAGGGCGCGCTGCATTCGATGATCTTCTGGGGGCCGCCGGGGGTGGGCAAGACCACCCTGGCGCGGCTGCTGGCCCAGGTGTCCGACGCTCATTTCGAGACCCTCTCGGCGGTCCTCTCCGGCGTGAAGGAAATCCGTCACGCGGTGGAGGTGGCCAAGCAGCAGGCCGCCCAGTACCGCCGGCGCACCATCCTCTTCGTCGACGAGGTACACCGCTTCAACAAGTCCCAGCAGGATGCCTTCCTGCCCTATGTCGAGGATGGCACCCTGATCTTCATCGGGGCGACCACCGAGAATCCTTCCTTCGAGCTGAACAACGCCTTGTTGTCGCGAGCGCGGGTCTATGTGCTCAAGAGCCTGGACGACGAGGCCCTCGGCGGTCTGGCGCGGCGCGCGCTGACCAGTGCCAAGGGCTTGGGTGAGCGCCACCTGAGCCTGCCCGACGATGCCCTGGCGCTGCTGCTGGCCGCCGCCGATGGCGATGGCCGGCGCCTGCTCAACCTGCTGGAGAACGCCGCTGATCTGGCTGAGGACGGCGGGGTGCTGGATGCCGAACTGTTCCAAAGCCTACTAGGTGATCAGCGCCGTCGCTTCGACAAGGGCGGCGAGGCCTTCTACGACCAGATCTCCGCCTTGCACAAGTCGGTACGGGGCTCCAGTCCGGATGGCGCGCTCTATTGGTTCGCGCGGATGATCGATGGTGGCTGCGATCCGCTGTATATCGCCCGGCGCGTGGTGCGCATGGCCAGCGAAGACATCGGCAACGCCGACCCTCGCGCCCTGAGCCTGTGCCTGGATGCCTGGGATGTACAGGAGCGCCTGGGCAGCCCCGAAGGCGAGTTGGCCATCGCCCAGGCGCTCGTCTACCTGGCCTGCGCGCCCAAGAGCAAGGCGGTGTACATGGGCTACAAGGCAGCGCTGGCCGACGTGCGCCAGAACGGCTCGCGCGAGGTGCCGCTGCACCTGCGCAACGCGCCCACCAAGTTGATGAAGAATCTTGGCTACGGCGATGAATACCGCTACGCCCACGACGAGCCGGAAGCCTATGCCGCAGGGGAAGACTACTTTCCCGAAGAACTCGAGCCGCGGCGCTACTATGAGCCGGTTCCCCGTGGGCTGGAGCTGAAGATCCGCGATAAACTGCAGCACCTGGCGGACCTCGACCGGTCCAGCCCGCGCCAGCGTCGGCGGCGTTCCTGACGTTCCGCCCACGCCGCCGCCCCCATTCCTAAGCAAGAGACACGGACATGCTTGATTCGAAACTGGTTCGCACCCAAACCCAGGAGGTGGCCGCACGCCTGGCGACCCGTGGCTACGTCCTCGACGTCAGCCTGGTGGAGTCGCTGGAAGCTCGTCGCAAGGAGGTGCAGACCCGCACCGAGACCCTGCAAGCCGAGCGTAACGCCCGCTCCAAGGGGATCGGCCAGGCCAAGGCGCGTGGCGAGGACATCGCGCCGCTGCTGGCCGAGGTCGACCGCATGGGTAGCGAACTGGAAGAAGCCAAGCGCGAGCTGGACAGTGTCCAGGGCGAACTGGACGCCCTGTTGCTGGGCCTGCCCAACCTGCCCGATGCCTCGGTACCGGTCGGCAAGGACGAAGACGACAACGTCGAAGTGCGTCGCTGGGGTACGCCGCGCGACTTCGATTTCGAGATCAAGGATCACGTCGCCCTGGGCGAGACCCACGGCTGGTTGGACTTCGAGACCGCGGCACGTTTCTCCGGCGCGCGCTTCGCCGTGATGCGCGGCCCCATCGCCCGCCTGCATCGCGCCCTGGCGCAGTTCATGCTGAACCTGCACACCGGCGAGCACGGTTACGAAGAGGCCTACACTCCCTATCTGGTACAGGCCGAGACCCTGCAGGGCACGGGTCAGTTGCCCAAGTTCGAGGAAGACCTGTTCAAGATCGGTCGCGATGGCGAGAGCGATCTGTATCTGATCCCCACCGCCGAAGTCACCCTGACCAACCTGGTCGCCGGCCAGATCCTCGATGCCAAGCGCCTGCCGCTGAAGTTCACCGCTCACACCCCGTGCTTCCGCAGTGAGGCCGGTGCCTCGGGGCGTGACACCCGCGGCATGATCCGCCAGCACCAGTTCGACAAGGTGGAGATGGTCCAGATCGTCGAGCCGAGCACCTCGTTCGCGGCGCTGGAAGAACTGACCCGCCACGCCGAGACCGTGCTGCAGCGCCTGGAGCTGCCTTATCGCGTGCTGTCGCTGTGCACCGGCGACATGGGCTTCGGTGCCACCAAGACCTACGACCTGGAAGTCTGGGTGCCGAGCCAGGGCAAGTACCGCGAGATCTCGTCCTGCTCCAACTGCGGTGACTTCCAGGCGCGCCGGATGCAGGCCCGTTTCCGCAACGCCGAGGGCAAGCCCGAGCTGGTGCACACCCTCAACGGCTCGGGTTTGGCCGTGGGCCGCACCCTGGTCGCCATACTGGAAAACTACCAGCAGGCCGACGGCAGCATCCGCGTGCCCGAGGTGCTCAAGCCTTACATGGGCGGTATCGAGGTCATCGGCTGATGGACTACCTGCCGCTCTTCCACAAGCTCGACGGCCGTCCGGTGCTGGTGATCGGCGGGGGCGATATCGCCTTGCGCAAGAGCGTGCTCCTGGCCGAGGCCGGCGCCCGCATCACCCTGGTCGCACCGGAGATCGAGCCGGAGGTCCGTGCCTTCGTCGAGGCAAAGGGCGGCAGGTGCCTGGTACAACGCTATGCGGCGGACTTGCTCGCCGGGCACTGCCTGGTGATCGCCGCCACCGACGATGACGTGGTCAACGAGACGGTGTCCCACGATGCCCAGGCCCTGGGTCTGCCGGTCAATGCCGTGGACGCGCCGAAGCTGTGCACTGTGATCTTCCCAGCCATCGTCGACCGATCGCCGCTGGTGATCGCCATTTCCAGTGGCGGCGATGCTCCGGTCCTGGCGCGCCTGGTGCGCGCCAAGCTGGAAAGTTGGATTCCGGCCACCTATGGTCAACTGGCGCAATTGGCCCAGCGTTTTCGTGCCCGGGTCAAGGCGCGCTTCGCCGACATCCAGGCGCGGCGTATCTTTTGGGAAGAGGTGTTCCAGGGGGAGGTCGCCGAGAAGGTGTTCTCCGGCCAGCCCCAGGCTGCCGAGCAATTGCTGGAAGCCAAGTTGACGGGCGAAGGAGAAACCTTCCGCGGCGAGGTCTACCTGGTCGGTGCCGGTCCGGGCGATCCGGATCTGCTGACCTTTCGCGCGCTGCGCCTGATGCAGCAGGCTGACGTAGTGCTCTATGACCGGCTGGTCGCCCCGACCATCCTCGACATGTGCCGGCGCGATGCCGATCGCATCTATGTAGGTAAGCGGCGCGCCGAGCACGCCGTACCCCAGGAAGACCTCAATCGCCTGCTGGTCAAGCTGGCCCAGGAGGGCAAGCGGGTCCTGCGCCTCAAGGGCGGCGATCCCTTCATCTTCGGCCGGGGTGGCGAAGAGATCGAAGAGTTGGCAGCCGAAGGCATTCCCTTCCAGGTGGTGCCGGGCATCACGGCGGCCAGTGGCTGTGCGGCCTATGCCGGCATTCCCCTGACCCACAGGGATCACGCTCAGTCGGTACGCTTCGTCACCGGCCATCTCAAGGATGGCTCGGCCGATCTGCCATGGACCGATCTGGTCGCGCCGGGTCAGACGCTGGTGTTCTACATGGGGCTGGTGGGGCTGCCGACCATCTGCGAGCAGCTCATCGCCCATGGCAAGAATCCGGCAACGCCAGCGGCCCTGGTGCAGCAGGGCACTACCGCCAACCAGCGGGTGTTCACCGGCACCCTGCAGGATCTGCCGCAGCTGGTCGCCCAGCACGAAGTCCATGCGCCGACTTTGGTGATCGTCGGCGAGGTGGTCGCGTTACGGGAGAAGCTGGCCTGGTTCGAGGGCGCTCAGTCGGCCTAAGCTCAGGCCGCGCCCTGGATGCCGGCTCCACTCAAGGCCTCGCGGCCAGGGGGCAGGTCCAGCTCCAGAGCCGGTCCCTTGGGCACGATGCCAGTCGGATTGATCTGGACGTGGCTGCCGTAGTAATGGTGCTTGATGTGCTGGAAGTCGACGGTCGCGGCGATGCCTGGCCACTGGTACAACTCGCGCAGCCAGCCCTGTAGCGCCGGATAGTCGCGGATGCGCCTCAGGTTGCACTTGAAGTGACCATGGTAGACGGCATCGAAGCGGATCAGGGTGGTGAACAGGCGCCAGTCGGCTTCGGTCAGCCATTCGCCGGTGAGATAGCGCTGCTGCTGCAGTAGCTGTTCGAGATCGTCGAGGGTGGCGAAGACCTCGTCGAAAGCCTCTTCATAGGCGTCCTGGGTCGTCGCGAAGCCGGCCCGGTAGACGCCGTTGTTGACCGTCGGATAGATCCGCTCGTTGAGTGCGTTGATGCGCCCGCGCAAGGCTTCCGGATAGAGGTCCAGGCGATTACCGGTGAGGTCGTCGAAGGCGCCATTGAACATGCGGATGATCTCGGCGGATTCGTTGCTGACGATGCGCTCCTGCTGGCGATCCCAGAGCACCGGCACCGTCACGCGACCGGTGTAGTCGGCCTGATCGCGTTGATAGAGCTGGTAGAGGCGCTCGAGGTGATAGAGGTCGTCGCCCGTCGAGCCCTGTGCCGGATCGAAGGTCCAACCCTGTTCACGCATCAGCCAACTGACCACCGAGACGCCGATCAGCGACTCCAGCCCCTTGAGCTTGCGATAGATCAGGGTGCGATGGGCCCAGGGGCAGGCCAGGGATACGTAGAGGTGGTAGCGGCCGGCTTCCGGCGCGAAGCGCTTGGCACCATCAGGGATTGGCTGCTCAGGCCGGGCGATCCAGTCGCGGCGCTGCGCCTCTTCGCGTTTGAAATGACCATCTTTACCGTTGTCGTACCAACGGTCCTGCCACTGTCCATCAACCAGCAAACCCATCTCGTCATCCTCGTTGCAATGCGGTTAGGAACCCTGTTTCTGGTTTGGGGTTCCTGGCATCTGTTCAGAGCGCACGATCACGTGCCTCCCAGCGCCGCTCGGCCTCAGCCTGGGCGTTGGCTTGATCGTAGCCGAGGCCGCGCAGTGCCACCGCCAGGGTAGCGAGTACCGCCAGGCGCCCGTACGGATCTTCCGCCTCGCCACGCCAGGTGGCGGCCAGCAGGGCTGGATCCAGGCGCTCAGGTTTGACTTGGCGGCGCTCGGTCAGGGCTGGCCAGCTTTCGTCCCAGGCCTCGCCGCCACGGGTCCCGTAGAGGTGAGCGATGACATCGGGATTGCGCTCGACCTCGCCGCCTTCGCCCTTGATGACGATGCTGTCGTCCCCCAGTAAGCGACTGGCCTCGCGATGCACTTCCTGGTACCCCGGGTGGAAGATGCTCTGCAGGATGCAGCGGGCGCCGCTGGGATTGAGCAGCCGTACCAGGGAATGGATCGGCGAGCGCAGGCCGAATTGGGCCTTGAGGTCGATCATCCGCTGCAACTCGGGCATCCAGGCTGCCAGCGGCAGGAAGGCTGGTTGACCGCGGTCGAGCAGGGTGCCCACGGCGTTCCAGTCCTCAGCGGTGTGCAGGCCCAAATCCGTCAGGCATTGCTCGGTGTAGAGCCGGCCTGACGTGTGAGTGCCACCGCCGTGCATCACGACGCGTACGCCACTGCCGGCCAGGCACTTCACCGCCAACAGATACCAGGGTAGATGGCGTTTCTTGCCGGCGTAGGAGGGCCAGTCGAGGTCCACGGCGAAGCCCGGCGGCTGTAGGCGCTCCCTGATCGCTCGGGTGAAGCCGGCCAGTTCCTCGGCGCTTTCCTCCTTGTGCCGGAGCAGCATGAGGAAGGCACCCAGTTGGACGTCGGCTACCTGGCCATCGAGGATCAAGCCCATGGCCGCCTCGGCCTCGGCCTCGGTCAGGCTGCGGGCGCCGCGCTTGCCCTTGCCCAAGGCCCGGACATAGACGGCGAAGGGATGTTCTTCGGGCGTGGTGAGGGTCATAGGCAATTATCCGGTTTCGGTAGGCCGGCGAGCTTGGCGCCGAGCTTGGCCGGCGCCCCCTTGAATAGCAGATTGAGTTGCAGGCTGTTGCCCAGTTCCGGGCCCAGGGTCTGGGCAATGTACTTGATCAGTGGCCGGTTCGCTGGCGAGAGCTGAAATTGCTGATAGAAGTCACGTAGCGCCTGGAGCACCTGCCAATGGCGCTCGGTCAGCTCGATGCCTTCCTTGAGCGCCAGTTGCCGGGCTACCTCGGGACTCCACTGGGAGAGATCACGCAGATAGCCTTCGGGGTCGAGGTCGAGAGAAGCCATGCTCAGGTCCAACTGATGACCTTGGCGCAGGTCACGCTCAGGTCGACGAAAGAGGGGTAGTCGATCAGGGCCACCGCGCGCTCGGGTTGCAGGCGACGCCCCTGGACGTCTTCCGCCAGGGCATAGAGTGCCGCTCCGGCGGGAAGTTGTTCCAGCAGGCGGGCGGCAGCGCTGCCTGGGCGCAAGGCCTCGACGGCGCCACCGCTGAGCAGCACGGCGTCTTCGCCACGAACCCAGGCCAGACCCTCCAGGGCATCGGCTTCCGTGAGCGGCGAGCGGGAAAACAGGTGCAGGGTAGTCAAAGCGAAATTACCTGGTCGTGGTCATGGATCAGCGTGGCCAGGGCGGCAGGTTCGAGTGGGGTAACCCAGGCAGGCAATTGTTCGGATGTGATGCCCAGCCGCTGCAGCGCGGCGGCCTCCGCATAGATGGCCTCGACCCCGAACAACGGCAGAGCTGAGAGATTGGCGCTCAGATCCTTCTGCTCGAGCGCGGCGCTATCGGTGGCCAGCAATTGGGTCACCCCGGGACCGGCGAACAGCAATGCTAGGGGCAGCTCGAAGGCGCCACCCGCCAGGACGATGTCCAGGGCCTCGCGTGGGGCAAGGCCGCTCAAGGCCGGCTGACGAGTGATGACGAGGGTACTCTTGGCCATCTCAGTCGCCTCCGAAGCAGAGCAGGCGGTCAGCGTCTTGCAACGCCTCGTGCAGTTGGCCGAGGCCGGAGAGCTGCCAGGGCGCGCGCACAGTCACCGCGCCTTCGCGTTCGTAGCGGCGCGCCTCGTGCTCGTCCAGCAAGCCGCGCTTGAGGGCGGCGGCGATGCAGACCACGGCATCGATCTGGTGCCGTTCGACCAGCTCCCGCCAGCGCGCGGGCAGGTCCGTTTCGTCCTGGCCACTGACCGTGGCATGGGAGGCGTTGTACACGCCGTCGCGATAGAGAAACAGCCGCGAGAGCTGGTGGCCGCCGGCCAGCAGGGCTTCACAGAAGCGCAGGGCCCGGCGCGCCGAGGGTGCTTGGGGAGGGGAAAGGACAACGATGGCAAATTTCATGGATGCAAAAAGGCCCGCCGAAGCGGGCCTTTTGGGCTACCGCTGATGATCAATCGTTGCTGCTGGCGAATCCGAAGATCTGCAGCAAGCTGATGAACATATTGTAGATCGAGACGTACAGGGTAATGGTAGCCATGATGTAGTTGTCTTCACCACCATGCACGATGGCACTGGTCTGGAGCAGGATGGCGGCGGCGGCGAAGAGCACGAAGCCCGCGCTGATGGCCAGCTGTAGACCACTGATGTGGACGAAGAACGACAGCACCACGGCACCCAGTAGGATCCAGAACCCCGCCATCAGGAAGCCACTCAGGAAGCTCATGTCCTTGCGGCTGATCAGGGCATAGGCCGACAGACCGAAGAACGCAAGTGCGGTCATGCCCGCTGCGGAGGCGATCACGCTGCCACCGTTGGGCAGGCCCAGGTACATGTTCAGGATCGGACCCAGGGTGTAGCCCATGAAGCCGGTCAACGCGAAGGTGCTGACCAGGCCCCAGCCGCTGTCACGGGTCTTCACGGTCAGGAAGAACAGGCCATAGAAGCCGATCAGGACCACGAAGATGTTGGGGTAGGGCAAATGCATCTGCTGCGAGACGAAGGCGACCAAGCCGCTGAACGCCAGGGTCATGGCCAGCAGGGCATAGGTGTTGCGCAATACACGGCTGACGTCCCGCGATTGCGTAACAGCAGGGTTGTAGGCGTATTGACGCTCGTTCATGGCGGTTCTCCAAAACTAAATAGACGGTGTGATGTACCGTACGACTCCGAAGATAGCAAATGTTGCTTAAGGAACGCTTGCGAGTGTTTGACAGTGTGTTGCCATCAGGTACTATGCGCCGCTCCTACGGAAGTGTGGCCGAGTGGTTTAAGGCAGCGGTCTTGAAAACCGCCGACTCGCAAGGGTCCCAGAGTTCGAATCTCTGCGCTTCCGCCACCTGCAACACCCTGAAAGCCCCGCGTGCCGGGGCTTTTTGCTATCTGCCCCATGGTGGCAGGTCGACCGCCTAGATTGAATCGTTTCCGTATCATTTTTGATCGTTTCCGTTTGCCGGCGCTATCGGGTGGGGTCAACGACTTCGCCGACGTGCCGGTAAACGGTCTCGGTGATGCGTTTGTCGGTGTGACCCAGTAGCTTGGAAGCGCGGCCCAGGTCCTCGATCTCGGAGGCCGCTTTCGGCCTAATGTCGCGGAATTGGAACTGGCGAATAGCCGCGGCCAGGGTCTCGTCGAGGCTTTCCAGCGCAGCCGCTGCGGCAACAACCCGCGCCTCGTCGAAGCGGATTCTCAGCATGCTCGAGGTCACCCGGCGGCCATCCGGCGTGGTGATCAGATAGGGCCCAATCACTCGCCGCTCTTTGCGCTGCTCTAGTAGCTTCTCGACCAGAACACCCAGGGCGGTTGGCGCTTTGCCTGCCGACAGTCTGATGCGCAGCTTCTTGGACGTCTTGCCTTGTGCGATCAGGAGGAACCCATCCTGGATTTCTGCCGCCCTCGCAATCAGGACGTCGCTCGGTCGCTGAGCCGTCAGATATGCCAGGTCCATGGCATCGCGCAGCTCAACGCACGCCTGGGCGTAGACCGCATCCCATACCTCGTCACGGGCGTAGTAGTCCCGCGGCGTCTCCTTGTTCTTGCGCACGCCCTTGCACGGATTCTCGATGTTGGTGATTCCCCATTCCCGGGCGATGTTGTAGATGTGGGATAGCAGGGAAATCTCGCGATTCGCCCTCACCTTGGCCGTCCGCTTATCCCGGTACTGGGCGATGACATGGGGTGTGACTGCGTCAATAGGCGCATCCGCGAAGGCGGCGCGCAGCTGCTTCAACGACAGCAGGTTGTCCCGCTGCGTCCTTGGCGCCTTGGTAGGGATGATTTCACGCTCGTACCTATCGAACACTGCGCCGAGTAGGCGGATGATCTTGGGCGCTGCCGTGCGCTCCAGGCGCGCCCATTCGGCACGTGCTTCATCCAAGTCAGTGCCAAGGGGAATCTCCCGCTGTTTTCCGCCCCCTAGCGATTGGGTGTAGTAGTAGGCGACCCAGACGCGCCCGCCTTTGAATTTGCGGATACGCCGGATCATCCGGGGCGGTAGATCCCTATTCCCTGGTTCCCTGTGGCGCATCTCAACTTACCTTCGATAGATCCAGCGACCAGGACTCGGCCGTCGCATTGGTGGCGTTCGGCTTCACGCTGGCCAGCTTCAGCCGGGCATAGACGCGACCAACGACGGGCCGGCCGGCGGCATTGATCTCGTAGCGCCAGCCGTGTGCATCGAGCCAGGCACGCTGGGCAGCTTTCGATTTGCGGCCGATCAGGGCGGCTAGCTCCTCGCCGTCGAGGAGCTCTGATATTTCGGGCATAGGGAGTCCTTCGCCGGCCGGCGGCCAGCGCTTCTAATACATAAAAAAAACGATTATGTTTTCTGCGAGTGACGTGATCGGAATGGTGTAATTCGTCTTAAATTTAGCGGTCCCTTGGTTTGGTCAGTATTAAATTCGGGGTTCTATTAACTTTATTTTCATAGTTTTGCGTGGTAGGAATTTTTGGAAAGAATATTCGATTTTCTCAAAGATCAGCTTTTTACTAGTGCAGATAGTCTTCGTGATTTCCCTAACGCATATGCTGAATTGTATGAGGCATTGCAAGATATTGAAGGAATTTTTTTAAGAAATTTTCTCAATTCATCCGCTGCGCAGGAAAAGGTTAATCCAATATCATTCCGGTTGTTCTGGAGAGCGCTAAGCTTATGGCAAGCTAGTATAAAGGTTGCTATCACTGGTCAGCCTTATGCCTTTCAGCCTCTTATTAGAGTAGTGATTGAGTACGCTTGCTATGCGTTGTTCATGGACGGCAAACGGGATGTTATTCCTGTTTGGCTACACCGCGAAGATAATAAAGAAGGAAGAAACAGGTTCAACAAAATATTCGGCGGAGTGGTTGCCAGTACCTGCAAGTCATTAGAGAAGCGTATACCTGGCTTAGGCGATCCGATTTACAAAACGTACCTAAAATCCATATCTGATGGTGCGCATCCAAATCCAGACGCCTTTTTGAGTAGGTCGATGATTGCAGTGCAGGGAGGGGAGGTTACGATCTTCAATAGAGAAATGGAGAGCTTTTCACTTCATGCTATAGAAACAAAAAAGGCCCTTCATCGTGCGCTCGATGTCGGGCTTTTTCTTGTTGCCTTGGCAAATAGCGCACATAGCCCCGTTTCTATTTTTCCACTCGATGAACTTGTACGTATCAGGAACTATGCTGTTAGCTTCGGTAAAGCAATCAATGATCAGATACAGGCAGAAATTGATGCCTATCCAATGCTTTTGAATGCGCTAAGCAGCTCCACAGACGGCAGTGTCACTTAGCAATTAGCTGTAGCTAGGGGCGCCGGGCGAGCTCGCAAGGCGCATATTGCTCAGTTCCATGGTGTGCCTATTGATCGCTGTCATCCGTCAACTAAACGTCCAAGCCGGTACTGGTCCGCGCTGCCACTACAAAAGAAGTCCATGATGATTTCTTCGTCCTGGCTGCTGAATTCCAGGTCGCACTGCGTTTTGAAGTCGATGATTTGGATTTCCTGGCGCGCGGGCATGTAAAGTCCTTGCCGGTGTAAACCGGAGAATCTAGGGGTGTGAGATGGAATGTTTCGTGTGCGGCGGCGTGGCTGAAGGTGCGCCTACACCTGGTGACTACGTAGCGATCTCGTGCAGCAACGGTTGCGGCCGCTATCGCATCTCTAGGTCTACACAGCAGCTGTTGGAAGGCCCCGGGCCGCGTTTGCGGAAGGACGCCATGCAGGCTTGGCTCGATGAGCAAAGGAGTATCGGTGATGCAAATCCGATGATTTCGACCGATACGGCGATCTGGGCCTAGCTGCCGCAGACATCGCGCATTAGGTCCATCTGAGCAGCGCCATCGAGCCAGGCGGCATCGAGCCGAGCCTGTGCCAGTGCCGCGTATTCCGGATTGAGCTCGCACAGCACTGAGCGCCGTCCTTCTTGCATTGCCACCAGCGCGGTGGTGCCGGCTCCGCCGAACGGGTCCAGCACCAGACCGCCGCGGGGAGCGCCGGCGAGGATGCATGGGCGTATCAGGTCGGGCGGGAAGGTGGCGAAGTGGGCCCCCTCGAAGCCGTGGGTGGCCACTGTCCAGACGCTGCGCTTGTTCCGGGTCAGCAGATCATGGGTGCTTTCGATCCGGTCAAGCCGATGCGTACCCTTGTTCTGCCCAAAGATCGCCTGCTCTCGCTTCGACCCCTCTCGCTTGAAGCTATCCCATACTGCTCGAGCGGCACCGTCCTTGTGATAGCTGCCATGTCCGCCTTCGCCGGTGGTGGTGTCCCAGCCCTTCGGTACCGAGACCCGGCCGCGATCGCGCGCGTCGGCGTCCGTGCCGTGCCCGAACCCGACGCCAGTTGGCGTTGGCCCGTAGCTCGCCGGCTCCCTGATCGCGTCGCCGTCGTAGTAGTAGCGCCGGCTCTTGCTCAGTAGGAACAGGTACTCGTGCGCCTTGGTGCAGCGGTCCCTGGTGCTCTCCGGCATTGGGTTCGGTTTGTGCCAGATGATGTCCTGACGCAGGTACCAGCTGTCATCCTGCAGGGCGAAGGCCAGGCGCCAGGGGATGCCCATCAGATCCTTAGGTTTTAGCCCATCCGGAGGGCCGCGGCGGCGGCCACGCAGCACCGCCCCTCTGGTCGCCTTCGAAACGATTTCGTGCTTACCGGCCGAGCCGTCCGGCGCGTAACCGCCCGAAACAGAGGCGTAGCTATCACCCATGTTCACCCAGAGCGTGCCATCGTCGCGCAGCACCCGGCGGACCTCGCGGAAGACCAGCACTAGGCGGTCGATAAAGTCCCGAGGTGAGGCCTCCAGTCCGATTTGGCCGTCTACACCGTAGTCCCGGAGACCGTAGTAGGGCGGCGAGGTCACGCAGATGTGCACGCTCTGGTCCGGCAGCGTTCGCATCATCTCGATGCTGTCGCCGACCAGGATCTGGTGGAGCTGGCTCATGGGAATTCCTTTCGTTTAATTGGAGCAAAAGCCAGGCGATCACCTACGCTGAAAGGGCGTCAGTACCCATCAGCACAGGAGGCCGTCATGGCTAAAGGTGGAAGTGGTAAAGGCTCGAGTGGATCAGGCAAAGGCAGCGGGTCTGGAGGACGGGGACCCTCTAGTCATCCAGGGCCAGGCGGGAATTGGCCAAGCACTACTGGAGGACCGTCTGGCGGCAACCGCGGGAACGCTCCTGCTGGCAAGAAGTGATGATGCGATTGGCTCTGGGCTGGCTCTGTAGCCAGCTCAGGTCAGCCAGAAAATATGCTTAAATGAGACCGATGTAGCGCTAGACGGGGTTGTCTAGCGGTTTAGTCAAGGAGCGACGGTTGAGCTATCACCTCTTCAACATTGGCGGTAAGGGAACGGATCCTCAGTGGCAGTGGATGCTGGAAGAGGGCGTCATCACCGCCGGCTTCAAAAACCAGCCAGGTGACAAAGGAGAAACTATTCTCCGTGGATTGCCCGAGGGCGATCTGGTCGTCGCCTACGCCAATCGCAGGGGATACGTTGGGATCGGTCGTATTCAGCATGAAGACTCCTATCGCCTGATCCCTGAGTCGGAGTTGCCTGCCTGGAAAGGTGCAAGGCACCGTCACTATCGCTCAGTCGAATGGCTCCTAGTGGTTCCTTCCCTAAAGGATGCCGTGCCCATCTCGGCAGCAGAAAAACGCTTCCCCAGGCATACCCGAGAAACTCTGGATGCGACTCTCGGGGAGCACATTGAGGAGCTGCTGCGAGCCGCAAATGCGGCTGCGGTAGATGAAGTGCTCGCCGAGGCGACCGTCGCCAAAGTAACAGCAAACGCCGGTTCTCCTTCCGACGCTTCTAAGTCCACTGCCGGCCGTCTACCAGCTGAGCAACTTCGCAAGGTTACCCCCGACTTCATTTGGCAGGCGCTGCAAGAGCTACTGCAGGGCGCCACCGTTGAAGAGTTCGCGGAGTCGACTGACTACGACCTCCTCGCTGATGGCATCAGGTTGGCGCCGAAGCAGGTGTTTGGCCTCGCCGGTACTGCCGCGCTCGGCTTCCAGCTCAAGCCCTCCCACTTCACTGCCGGGAAGGGCAGTCTTTGCTTTGAGCTCCTCCAGGCCGATGGCTTCCAGATCGTGCCGAAGGGAGAGGCGCCACCCGCCCTAGACCTACCGATCGAGCCCGAGGAAAAGGAGTGGGCGGAGGGGCAGGTCAAGCTGGTCCAGCACCTGAAGAAGGAGCGATCGGCAGGCCTCTCACAGGCGAAGAAGGAAGCGTTCAGGAAGGAGCATGGTCGTCTCTTCTGTGAAGAGTGCCTGCTGGATCCTGTCCAAGTGTGGGGATCCGCCGGTGAGGCATGCATCGAGGTGCACCATGACGAGGTGCACGTGGCGGACATGGCGCCAGGGCACAAAACGTCACTCGATCAGCTCAGGTGCCTGTGTGCGAACTGCCATCGAGTTGTTCACAGAAAAATCAAAGATGAGATGGCGATCGCTGCGCCTCCGTAGATATCTGTGACGGCTAAAACTTTAGTCCCACAGGTGCCTCTCTTGTACGGTTGCACGTGCACCATCTCGATGCAGATTCAAACAAGGATGCTATCGCACTTTTTCATACATCTATCTAGTGGCATTAGGTTTATCTACTGCCGAAATAAACTGTGCCAGCAAAGGGAGTTTTAAATTGACCAATTCGTTTGATAAGACTAGGTCTTCAATTTTGATGGAATTTGATAGTCAGCAATCTTCTTATAATTATTTGTGCGAGGTGGTGTCTGCTCTTATCTCCCGCTTGCTGGATGCTAGTGATATAGAGGTTCATTCAATATCTAGCCGCTGTAAGAGTCGTGTAAGTCTTGAAAATAAGATTGCCAAAAAAAGTAAATACAATAGTCTTTCGGATATAACGGATCTTGCGGGGATTAGAGTAATAACGCACTATGGCGATGATGTGGATAAAGTCGCACGCATTGTTGGTAGAGAATTCAAGGTCGATAAAGGAAATACTTTAGATAAAAGAATTGCAACAGATCCAGATCGATTTGGATACGTTTCTTTGCATTATGTTGTTTCGTTATCGCAAGCTCGCTCAAAGCTGTTAGAAAATATTTCGATTGCTGATTTGAAGGTCGAGATACAGATTCGCTCTATTTTACAGCATGCTTGGGCTGAAATTGAACATGACACCGGTTACAAAAGTGAAGTTGAAGTTCCATCCCCTATACGAAGAAAATTTTCGCGTTTAGCAGGGCTTTTAGAACTGGCTGATCAAGAGTTTATTTCTATCAGAAATGAACTGATAAAATATTCCAAGCGGGTGGCGGCAGAGGTCAACCAAAAGGCTGTGAACGTTGGCATTGACCTGGTTTCGTTCGATGCATTTGTCAAAAATAACGAGCTCTCTAGGGAGATTGACGGCGAGCTTGCTGCCGCCACTCAACGTGGGCTGAAAGAAAGCTCGAAAGGTAATTATTCACCTCAGATCAATCGACTGAAGTCAGTTGGTATCGAAAGTATCGGGGATTTAATATCTAGTTTGAAGGAAAACAGGTCCGATGTTATAAGCTTGGCTGCTGATGTTTTTAGGCTGCCAGTTAATCGCGATGAAAAGCTTGTAAATAAGCCATTCAATTATGGTATATCTTCTTTCTACTTAGGTCATTTGCTTGCTGCAAGAAAATCTGAAAAATTTCTAGACAGTTACTTGGAAGGCAATGGGTGGCGTGTGGACGATGATGATGAGCTTTTTAGAGACCTTCTATTGCGTTACTCTAAATAATATACTGCGGTGGAAGTTAGGCGGCTATGCCGCCGCCTGCTCCTAGTTGATGATGACGCCACTCTCGATCCACACCTGCTGTATACCCGCCGGCACCTTGGCCATCGGCTCCTTCATCGTCCCAGCCATGAGCGCGCTATCCAGGTCGCCAGAGCGGGTCAGGGAGAGCAGCAGCTTCAGCGCCTGGGGGCGCGGGCGGTGGGCTGCAGTACGTCGAAGCGATCCAGCAGCACCAGGCGGATGCCGGACAGCCGCGCGATGGCGATGGCCAGCAAAGCTCAGATTAAATTGGCTGACGATGCTCTTAAGCCTTAGATGCCAATTGCTAATGCTTCCACTTTTCGGTCTGGACTTTATAATGAAAAATTTACATAGAAGACTCGGTTTCAACTTTGAATATTCCTTGCTGATAGCAATTTTTGCTGGCTTGCTGGTATTCTGCATAGGTGCTTTAAGTAAGCCTACTATAAAAGATGGGGCTGCGTGGGTTCAGGCTATATGCGGAATATGTACCTTGATTGCCGTATTGGCAATTGCGGCTATTCAGCGAAAACATGCCTACCTGCAAAGCATGGAAGACTTCGAAATCTATACGTTGAAAGCCTATCAGGTCGCATTGCAAGCAGTTAGTGGGATCTCCGAGATAATTAATAGTGATAAGTTGATGGTGTCTGATCAGGTTGAGCGACAATTGATAAAAAATGGGTTGGCGGTTCTGTATGAGGCTGTAAACGGTTTCGAAGTTAGCAATATTTCCTCTGCGGTTGCTGCAATAGCGCTGCTGCGTATTAAGCAGCAGGTAAAAGATGTAGAGACCGTCTATTCGAATGCATGCCTTGAAGACTCAGATAAGCTATCGGCCTTGGCTCGGCTCAGGGTTATATCTGACAACGCTTCCAAGGAGTTGGATGTGCTGAAGTCAGAGGTCTCGCTATTGGAGAGGGAAGATAAAACAACGTGGAGAAAAAAGCTGCGGACCTGGATGCAGAAGAATAAATAACTTCAATTATCCAAACGGGGAGACGTACTCAGTGCGCTTAATGATGCACCTGGTTGTATTTGGTATCCGCTGCTATTGGTGCCGTCTTTTGACCTGTGGACGGTATCTCTGTAAATAGGCATTTTATCTGTATGGTTTTGAATCGGGGTAATGCATGTGTTGAAATCTATAATGAAGAATGTATTGAGACTGTTTAAATGGATTTCAAGACTTTCTCCCTTGGAACGAGAGGGCATAAGGTTTTCTCTTTGCTGTATACTTGCTGTGGTATTAAATTTACTGCTTTTTTACGGGGTTGAAGATGGAGGTCATATAAAATCTTGGGCAGAGCGGCCGCTTAGTTTTTTGACTTCAGTAAAGCTTATTAATTTTATGGCTTATATTATTGTTGTGCTTTTTTATTTGATATTTAAGGCAGCTATTTTGGGAGTGCTTAAGGAGTTTTCTGGTCTTTTAAACTTTATTGCCACTCAGATAACTGGTGCTTTTTATTGTGGGGCAGTTGTCTGTTCATCATTGGCTTATAAGTCTTACATCATGCATAATATTTTGTACAAAAGCTTGGCCTGGGGAGGGGTGACTTTTTTTGTTCTTGGAATGATGTATTTCTATATTTTCCAGATTTTTATTCAAAAGAAAATTCCGCCAAGGCTGTATTGATTTTAAAATTTTTGGAGCGGGCTTTATGGGCCTATTGTCGGGGCTGGATATACGAGAAAGGATACGAAAATGCTGAAGAAGATTTTGTTTTTTGCTTTTGTTTTCAACTCTCTTCAAGCATCTGCAGAGCTGAAGTTTACAGGCCCATCCGACGTTTGCAATCTGCTGGCTAATTCAGCCCTAAAAGGACGAAAGTGGGTCGATTATGGTGATGGTACGTCCGGATGCGCCAGTAATTATAAAGACATTGGTTCTGGTCGGCCTCTTGCCAATAACCTTGCATTCTACGCTACTGGTGTAGGGCAAGCAGTCAAGCAAGTAAAGTTGGTAATGAACGTAAATAATCCGGCTTCTGCCTCATCTGCGATAAAGCAACTGAGTCAGGCTTCCGCAATTCTTTCGACTAAGCTTCTTGGTGCTCCCCTGCCAGACGATGTAAGAGCAGCAATAAGTAAAGGAGCTACTAAGACTGCAGTACTTGGCTCTGGATCTGTTGAGGTTTTAAAAGACGTCTGGCCAACCGGTCGCGGTTATGAGATTCAGGTAATAATAAAATAGGCCTGACTGGCTATAAGCCTTCAGGTTCTGTGCGATTTTCTCAGCCATGTTCTGTGCGGTAGCAATCTGCCTTGCGGTACCGATGTACCCAGGGGCCATTGGGCTTGCGCTCTGCGCGGAAGGGCCAGCACTCGAAGCCCAGCTCGCGGGCACGACGAATCACCTCAGTCGGGCTGGGCCCGATGATGGAAAGGGTTTTCATGGGGTAGAACCTCGGTGCGGGCCAGAAGGTGCTGAGTCATGTCTTAGAGCGGTGATCGATCTATGCCTGGGCGCATGGACCAGGCGCGCCGGGTGTTCGCCTTCCTGCTCATTGACACTCTCATTCAGCTGCTGCTCGATGCGATCAAGTTGGCGATGAAGGACGGCAGCCACAGCCCGGATGTCGCGAAGCTCTGCGCGCACGTCTTGATGCTCGCTGACAGACTCGCCGGCCGGTGCGGTCGCCGGCTGGGGAGCTGGACTGGCTTCCGTCACGGCTGGGGAAGCAAACGAAGGATGGCATAGGTCAGTGACTGTCCCTCCTTTGGCCAGGAACTGTTCCACCGCATCGTTCAGGTGCTGCCGATTGGCGTTCTTGGTCAAGATGTCGCTATAGGCATTCGGGATCATGCTTGATGCTCCTGGGCCAAGGGGAGGGGAACGGAAGGCACGGTCGCGCCGCCGAGGGGGGAAGGAGTGCTTTCAGAAGGCCTTTCCAGTTGCCGTTGGTGATCAGGGGAGTCCGGTCACTCAGCCGCGGCGTACTGGTCGACTAGCTTCTCGATGTCCTCAGCCATGCGCTGGTAGATAGCGCGGTCGCTGGCTGACTCGGCTGCTGCCATCTCCTGCCGGCAGCTCGCGGCCAGGCTCCTGGCGTGGGGTATCAGTTCGCTGTGCAGAACGAAGGGGCAGGTGCAGGCCTGGAAGCGATCGCGCAGCCAGGCGGCATAGGGCTGGATCATGGCTTGTTCCTACAAGGGGCGAATGCTCGGGCGTGTAGGCGTCACTCGCTTGGCCATGGCCAGCGGTAGGCGTCACGCAATGCACAGCGATTTCTCTGAGCGCGTTTGGCGGCAGGGGCACGGGTCGTGCTGCTGTACCGTGTCGGCGACGACGCTCTGCGGCCCGCGTGCGGGCTAGCCGGTGTGCCTAGTTGTAGAAGAAGAAAACGACACGAATGTCTTCGGGGCTGATGCCCTCTTCCTCTACGCTGGCGATGAGGGCATTGAGCCCTTCCAGGGCCCACGCATGTTCCTCGTCAGAGGTCTCCGCCTGTAGGCGAGCCGCCAGCGCCTGCAGCTCGAGCAGCGTGAGATGGCTGTGGCTATGGCCGTCACAGTCCATCCGCTCTACTTCCCGAAGAACCTCGGGGCTCACGTCTTCGGGAATGCCCCGAGGCTCCAGCGCATAAGGCGTGTCCCTACGGACGTTGGCCATCACACCAAATTGGAAGTAGTTGCGATCCCGGTAGGGGATGGGACCCACCCGCTCATAGAGGGTGGGGGAGTCATCGAATTGCACTTTGGCCTCCTGCCAACGCTCGGGGGAGACCCATTTACCATTTTCCCCTTGGATGGCCGAGCGCGTAGCCCCTTGCCGTCGACCGTCACGACTAGGTACTTGCCGCCGCCACGGTCTGGGCTCAGTTCCTGCTTGCCGACATAGTTGCCGTGCCTCTCCCAATCGTGGAGTTGATCAGGATGACCGCCACCGGCGGCTGGTCATGGTGGCGCTGGGGCACCTAGTTATGCTGGATGACGAGGATCATAGGTAGGGTCGTAGGTGTGCACTAGGCGGCGCAGAGTCAAGTTCTAGAGCGGGTGGCCGATAGATGCGTCATCGCAAGTCAAAGGAGAAGGCGATGAAGCTAGGAAGGGTGGTTGCCGGTTTTGTAACGTGCGTGATCTCCGTCTCTGCGAGCTTTGCGGCTGAACAACCGCAATGGACGCGGGAAATGGTTATAGCAAGCATCGCGGCACAGCGGGTATGCAGTAAAAAATTCCCTTCTGAAAACTACACAATGGATCGGGTCTACCAAATTGCGAAGAAAGAGCAGCCGGATATAGATCTGAGCCTGTTTGAGACTCTGGATGCCGATCCCAAGGCGAATCGAGAGATTGCTTCTTACGCGCTGCCGTTAGAGGCAGAGCAATGCAAACATATATTCTCGTCAGAATAGAATGATACAGTGTCAGCCCCTATCAACTTACGGCTGGCGTGACTCTTTCTCCTGCATTGGGATGGGATCTGACTTACTGAGGCGTGCTTTCCTCGGTGCTTTTGCCTACCTTCGGCGCAGATCACACCCCGATGCAACCTGGTGGCCCAGGCGGTCGGGGCTGCGTGTCTGGCACTCTATCAAGAGCCAGACGGTGAGAACGACTGCCGCGCGCGCCTGAGGTCCCCGGAGCGGCTACGGGCGGGCTGCATGCGCTCGCATCATGACCGGGTGCGCTATTAATAGATGATTCGCTGCCACTGGTCGGAGCGAAGCGGTTCGGCGAAAAGAAACTGGATTTCAGCGCGTTACCCTCGCACTTTCATTTGAGAAGGATCTCAACCGTGTCGACCGTTGGCTTTATCCTGTTTCTCGTTGCCTACGTTTGGTCAGTTGCAAGAGGCATACAGGTCTCTTTGCTCTGCTGCGTACTCAACTTCATCTTTCCCCCCGTATCTCAAGGCATCTACGCTGTCTATGAAGAGGAGATACGTGCTCCTTTAGTGCTGATGGGTATAGCGCTCGTGCTTCTCTACTTTGGAGGCGGCCTGAGCTGGGGGAGAGGTGGCTTGACCATCAATTAGGTGGCGGTCCTCATCTGACGTACCGAGTCCGTGGGCTAAAGCAAAGCAGCTATACCGCTGTCTGTTTCTAGTTGGCAAGGACACCCCCCCTGAATCCATACCTGCTAGATGTCCGACGACACCTTGGCCCCTAGAATCTGGATCGGTTACCTGCGCTCTGTTCGCTGGAGATCAAGCCGTTTGATCCCTCATCCTGACGCATAGCTGCAGAATCGACTCTCCGGGCTGGTGCTGTCGCTCCAGTACCTGACTCCAGGTCTGCTGATCGATACCCAGGCGATCAGCCGCTCCGGCTACCGCATGATGGTGGCAGAGATCGCCAGCTTCTTCCCATTCGAGGATGGTGCTGTCGAGAGCCTGAACACCGGCCCATAACTCTCTAGCCAAGAGGCAGGCTTCGCACAGTCGCTGTCTATCCAGTTCGCTCATGGGCTTCGACCTGCAGCTACCTGATCGGCAGACTTCCAGCTGGGTAAGGGTATTGTCTATCGGCAACCAGCGTCTTGCCGGTATCGATGATCGTGTACGCCGTGCCCGAGAGACGGGTCCGCGCATAGACGAGGGTGTCGCTGCAGACTGCGATCGAGGGCGCAAGCGTTGGATCAAGCGCGGTCAGTAAGGGAAGCAGGGATTTCATAGGCCGATCCTGAAGCTAGTGTTCTTCCGATTCTCCAACCTATGGTTGGTTCGATAATGAATTTGCGTGAGCGATAGACGACCAGGCGCTTGAGGGGAATACGGTTTCCTGGCCATAAGGGGATTTGCCTGCAGGTCCCCTTGCGTCCCGCCGCCGTGCGGGCGAGTTAACCGACGCCTGGCCCGAGGCTGAGTCAGCGGAGGTATCAGACTTCCAAAATCCACGATGCTGATTTGTCACCCGTCAAACGCCGGCTAGGGGCGATGGAACGACGGGGTATCCCAACCGCTGGATCGCGAATGCCAGGGTGCCCAGCATCTCGCCCGATCAATGGTTTACGGACGCGTTGTCGGTATGCGGCGCTCTTGATTGGAGTCGCCTGGTAGAGACCTCGCCGTAGTGTGCCCGGTAGCTTGTTATGCCGCAGCTGTAGTGGCACATTGAAATCGCGTCATCGAGTTGGCTGGTCACCGCGGGTGTAGCCGTCTGGGAAGTAGGCGGAGATCGTCTCTAGTTCATGGATATGACGTCCAACGTTTTGAATCGACGTCGCAAAGGCGTCCTGCTGATGGTGGCGCTGCTGGCAGCGCTACTCTTCGGCGTGTCGGGGATGTTCGTGCTCAATCACTTCTCCGCCGCCGCCAAGCAGATGAAGCAACTGCGTGTCGAGGCGGTAGCCGAAAGCTATTCCCTCGCCATCGAGAAAGCGCTGGACAATGCGCTGATGGCCACCCGGTCGCTGGCCGTGATGGTCTATCAGGGGAACGGCCAGGTGCCGGATTTCAAACGACTGGCGAATTTCCTCATACCCCTCTACGAGGGTGTCTATGCCCTTTCTCTAGCGCCGGGCGGTGTCATCAAGTACATCGAGCCGCTCGATAAGAATCTGGTGATGCGCGATCACCACCTGGCGATGGGGACGAGTGCCGAGGACTTGCGTACTTACCTCGACGCCAAGCTGCCACAGGTGAAGTTCCGGGGGCCGTTCAAGCTGGTACAGGGGCCCATCGGGGCGATAGGCATCCTGCCCGTATTTTTGAATCCGCAAGAAGGGGTAGGAACGTTCTGGGGCTTTACCGTGGTGACCCTGGTACTGCCCGATGCCTTGCGGGCAGCGAATCTGGATGCGATGACCGCGCAGGGTTACGAGTTCGAACTCGGAGCGCCTGACGCCGAGACCGGGGAGCCACGCATCATCGATCGCTCAGCGGGCTTCGGTGGAGGGGAGGCGCGTTGTCGGGCGGTACAGATCAGTTCCACCCAATGGCAGCTGTGCATTTCACCCGGAGTGGATGAGCGCCTACCCGTTGCCCGTTACTTCCAGATCCTGTTGGTCGTCCTGAGCAGTCTGGGCGTGGGTTGCCTGGTGTATTCGCTCATGGCCCTGCGTTTCCAGCGTGCTGAACTACAGCGACAGGCGTTGTTCGATCCGCTCACGGCGTTGCCAAACCGGCGACTGCTTTTCGATCGAATCCAGCAGGCGCGGGCACGGGCGGTACGCCAGGGTACGTCTTTCGCCGTGGCCGTCATCGACCTCGATGGCTTCAAGCGGGTGAACGATGAGCAGGGACATGCGAGTGGCGATGCGGTGCTGATTACCACGGCCAGGCGACTGTCGGGGCTGGTGCGCCAGATGGATACGGCCGGCCGGCTGGGTGGAGACGAATTCGTCGTCTTGCTCGCGGAGGTCGCAGGACGCGAGGAGTGCGAGGCGGCTTTCCTGCGCATCGTCACAGCGCTGCGTGAGCCGATCGAATTGGCGACGGGCACAGCGCAGGTACGTGCCAGTATCGGAGTGGTGATCAGCGAGGCTGACCGCGATGACGACGGTGACAGCCTGATACAGCGAGCGGATGCCGCCATGTATCTGGCCAAGCAGAAGGGCAAGGATAGAGTCCAGTTCGCGGACGAGGCTTGAACGGGGGCGCCCGGTACTATCTGAGTGGCCCCGCCGCGGTGGCCGTCACGGGGTGGCAACGGGCATGAAGCTGTCGCCCGTTGTCGCAACCCATCGATCCCGGGTGCTTACAGTGCTTTCTTGTATTCCTTATCGAGCTTCTTGTCCTCCCGGTGTCTTTCCTTGTCCAGATGCTTGCCGGTGCGGTCGGCTTCCTTCCTGGCGTGGGTCGCGCCCTTGTGGATTTCCTTGGCATCGTGCTTGAGGTCCTTGCGGACATCGCGGCCGTCCTGGCGCAGGCTTTTTTCCGTGGGACTTTCCGCCAGCGCCACACCGGCACCGAGGGTGCTGACCAGGACCGCCAGAACTGCAGCAGTGAGGGGCAACTTCATCGAGAGGATCTCCTTGGATGACTGGGGATAGCGCGGTTGGTTAAGGCAGCCGCTACGCCTTGAGTAAAGCCGGTAAAGCTGTCTGGGCTAAACCGGCGCTGACAGACGGTCGCATGGAGGACTCGGCCCGTCGCGACGCGTGCCCTCAGTGGTTCAGCCGATGGCTTGGCGCCGTTTCTCAATGCTTCCTATCGATCTACCGGTCACTAGCGGATCGCAAGACCTTACTGGTCGGCACCGAAGTAGTGGGCGCGCAACTTGCCCGCCGTCTGGTTCTCTTCCAGGGACAGCAGGGCCACGGTCACGTCGTGGGTGAGGGGGCTGTTCAGCGGCAGGGCGAAGGCGTACTTGCGTGGCTCGAAGATTTTGCCGACCACCTGGATGGGCAGGGTCGGATGCTGTTTGTCGAAGTATTCCAGGGTGGCGGCGTCGTCGACCACGGCGTCGATTTCCTTGGCGGTCAGGGCGGTCACCGCCTGGTCCAGGTCGGTGAAGGCGCGATAGTCGAGGCCGAGGCGGGCGATGTGGTCTTCGGAAAGACTGCCGGCCTCGACGCCGATGCGCTTGCCCGGCAGATCGCCGAGGCCGTTGATGCGGCTGGTGATGCTGTTGACGGTCATGACGCTGGTGACGGTGGAGGTCACGTACGCCATTACGGCCACGCTGCAGGCCATCCAAAGTGCGGCGAGTACGGTGCCCAGGCTGCCGAAGAGGTTCTTGTGCGAGGTCTTGCCGGTCGTGGTCACCGCCATGACGTGGTAGAAACTGATCGCCAGGCCCGGCCACCACTGGGGTGGAAATTCCTTGTCGAGCCGGCGCTCCACCAGGGTGAGTAACAGGGTGATGAGCAGCAGCCCGGCACCGAGCCACGCATAGCTCATCAAGTAGCCGAGCTTGTGCAGGTCGTGCAGCAGGCTCAGCGGACCGATCTGGCGCTCTTCGTTGACCAGGATGCGCAGACCGCCATTGAACCAGGGTTGCGTGAAGCTCAGTTGCTGGGCGCGTTCCGCGGTGACGAAGACGTTGGCAACGGCGATGTCGATGCGACCGCTGCGAGCTGCACCCAGCAGCTCGGGGAGGGAGGCGGCGCGGACGAATTCGGTCTTGCGGCCGAGCTTGGCGGCGACGGCGTTCCACAGGTCCACGGCCAGGCCGTTGTAGCCGTAGGGGCCGGCCATGACGAAGGGCGCGGTGACGTAGACGCCGACCCGCAGCGGCGGGGTGGCGGCCGGCTCTGCGGCGCGGGCCGCATTCAAGGCGACCAGCAGTGCGACTACTCCCAGCCAAAGAACTCGACGGTAAAACCTGAATTTCTCGAAGGTGAACACGTGCGCTCCGCCAAGGCCTTGTCGATACGAGTGGCTGCCGTTGACGCCCGTTCCGGTGCTGGCGAACAGGCGTTACAGCCCTAGCTATCGGCTGGGTGTTATCGGGCTTGAGGTGCCGCTAGGGCTTTCTTGGCCGTGTCGTGGGGAGCATCACGGCTGATCGAGGCGCATCCTTGCCAACGCGAACTCATCGGTATTGGTTCCTACGGAGGAAGGTGCGCCAGGCAGAGGGTCGTTTCGTCGCTGGTAAGGCAGAAAAGCTGAACGAATAGCGACCTAGGGCAAAGTCGAGCTCCTGGTCGTGATCAGCCCTGCGTCTTTCTAGCCCAGGCCGAGGCATCGTGGGGATGCAGGCTTTCCAGATGGCGGACGTGGATGTCTACCGTGGAATAGCTGTCGCGTAGGGCCACCAGCAGCCGGCGCGCTGCATCTTCCACGAACATCAGGTTGCTGCCGTTGAGGGCAGCGAAAGCCTGCTCGTCGGCGCGTTTCACTGCCGTTTGCACCGGAGTGCCCAAGGCGGTTTCGCAGCGGTCGATCAGCGGCAGCAGGCCGAGGTTGGGCGACGTCCCCGGTAGGCCGATACGGATGCGCGCCAGGCTGCGCTGGCTGTGCGGGGTGGCCAGCGAGGCATTCCGTTTCAGCCAGGCGGCTACCGTTGCAGGACTCAAGGCGGCCTCATCGCCAAAGTCGTCCAGGAAGGCGCGTTCGATCAGTTGACGCGACAGGGAGGCCGAGCAAGGGCAGGTGGACGAGTAGGCCACCTCGATTCGCACCGCGAGCTGGAAGGCGCCAGCGACCCAGCTGGCTTCGAGCCGGATCGGATAGCGCTTCCAGCCGCTGAGCCCTGGAGTCACCAGGGCGGGCCGCCGAACCAGCAGGGCGAAGTCGAGGCGTAGCCGTGCCGCGCGGGACTCGCAACTGCGGTGGCTGGTGACCATGTCGGCCAGTAGCAGGCGCAGGCGTTCGGGGGTCAGGGGGGCGTCCGTCCCCAGGCGATCCAGCAGCTGATACAGCCGGGACATATGGATGCCCTTGGCGGTGGCCGAGGGTAGGTCGACCTGGATGTCGGCACTGGCGGGCAGCAGGCCGTCGAGGCCGCTTTCGGCCAGGCGGAGGGGCAGGTCGATGCCCTGCATGCCGACCCAGTCGAGGGCGGCGGGCAGGGTGGCGGTCTCACTCAGGGATACATCGGGAAGGATGGCATTCATCGGTAGTGGTGCTCGGGTCAGGCGGAGTCGGAGGCCTGGGGCCAGTCGCTGAAGGGGTTGTGCAGCTTTACCCAGGCCTTGGGGCCGGCGGCGAGTTCGATGTCGGTCAGCAGGCAGGCATCCAGGCGGGCACGCAGTACGGCTTCGTCCATGTCCATGCCGATGAGCACCAGTTCCTGGCGCGCATCGCCGACGCCGTCGTGCCATTTCTCCTTGATGAAGGCGACGGTTTCTTCATCGTCCGGCCAGCGCTCGGGCGGTACCGCTGCCCACCAGCGACCGGCCACGCCATGGCGAGCGACGGCGCCGGCCTGGGACCAGGTGCCGGCATGAGCCGGATGACTGGCCAGCCAGAAATAGCCCTTGGAGCGCACCACGCCGGGCCATTCCTGCTCGACCAGGGCGAAGAAGCGTTCGGGATGGAAGGGGCGGCGTGCCTGGTAGACGAAGCTGGTGATGCCGTATGCCTCGGTTTCCGGGGTGTGCTCGCCGCGCAGCTCCTGCAGCCAGCCTGGCGCCTTGGCGGCTTCGTCGAAATCGAATAGGCCGGTCTGCAGTACACGCTCCAGGGGGACGGCACCGAAGCTCGCCAGCTCCAGCCGGGCACGGGGATTGAGGCTGCGCAGGATGGCCAGCAGGCGATCGCGGTCGTCGGGACCGATCAGATCCAGCTTATTCACCACGATGACATCGCAGAATTCAATCTGCTCGATCAAGAGGTCGACCACGGTGCGTTCGTCTTCTTCGCCCAGAGATTCGCCACGGGATTGCAGGGAATCGCTGGAGCCGTAGTCGCGCAGGAAGTTGAAGGCGTCCACCACGGTGACCAGGGTATCGAGCTGGGCGACGTCACCGAGGCAGCGGCCGTCTTCGCCGGCGAAGGTGAAGGTCTCGGCTACCGGGAGCGGCTCGGAGATGCCGGTGGATTCGATGACCAGTTGATCGAAGCGGCCGTCCCGGGCGAGGCGTTCCACTTCCAGCAGCAGGTCTTCGCGCAGGGTGCAGCAGATGCAGCCGTTGCTCATCTCCACCAGCTTTTCCTCGGTGCGCGACAGCTCGGCGCCCCCGTCGCGGACCAGGGCGGCGTCGATGTTGACCTCCGACATGTCGTTGACGATGACCGCCACCCGGCGACCTTCGCGGTTGTGGAGGATGTGGTTGAGCAGTGTGGTCTTGCCGGCGCCGAGAAAGCCGGAAAGCACGGTGACGGGGAGTTTCTTGCTGGGGAGGGCGGCTTGGGTGGTCATGGTCTTCACGGTTGCGGATCGAAGAGGAGGTGCATTCCTGTAGTAGGACGGAGGAGAATGCATGATTTGTTATAACATAACATTTTGGTTGTCTCATGGCCAATTCCAGGCGGCGGTCACGACAAGCTGCTGACGCTTCCTAGAGGCAAGGTGAGCATCTTCCAGATCGACAGCACGGGATCCCCAGGAGGGCGATGGCTGCAATGAGCTCGCGAGAGCTGTCTTCGAGCTGAACTTCGACGCCTTCGAGGCTAATTCTTCGGGCTGAGAGTCGTGTCGAGGCCCCCATTTCGCCCTATTTGAATCGCCTGACCATGAACCGTGGTGGCACTGTCGATGTGACCAACGTCTATCAGCTACGCTTTATCGTCGACTACGGCTAGCGCGCTCGGTCGTCGATGTCAGTCGGTCAATTCGTGACGACGAGAACTAATGGTTGGTCGAGAACGGTAGAGAAAATATCTGCCATAGGCGGCTCAGCTGATGCCGGATCAACGCGACAGTCGTCGACCACAGTCCGGACCAGCAGAAAACAATGCTCCACGTACCAGAGCACCGGTTGCTGGCATAGATTTCGCAAAACTGCTAGCGGAGGCTGATCTTGGTGGTGCGCTATGAGGGTAAAGCGTAGCGCTAGTGTGGTGTTTCATAAATAAGGCTCATATATTGATGGTCTAAGCTTGTGGAGATTCAGTGTTCCGACACAGGAGTCAGCTATGAGAACAGGTCGTCCTGCCGCCCCCATCGTGCTCGATGAAGCAGAACAAAGAGAGCTGCTACGC
>NZ_SULM01000041.1 GCF_005250615.1 Pseudomonas rhizoryzae
CTGATCGGCAACAGCGTCGGCATGGCCGGGCTCACCACGGTACTGGTGATCGTCCTGGCCTATGGCTACGCCTACGGCCTGCAGCGCACCCTGGTCAAGGGCAAGGGCTTCCTGCGGCTGGTCGCCCTGATGCCACTGTTCGCCCCCTCGCTGGTACAGGGCCAGGGCCTGATCCTGCTGTTCGGCCGCAATGGCGCCATCAACCGCTATCTCGGCCTGGACATCAACATCTATGGCTTCCACGGCATCGTCACCGCCAACCTCTTCTATGCCTTTCCCTACGCCTTCCTGATCCTCTCGGCGGCCCTGGCCATCGCCGATGCGCGGCCCTACGAGAGCGCCCGGGTGATGGGCGCCAGCCACTGGCGCACCTTCCGCACCGTCACCCTGCCACCAACCCTCTACGGCCTGGCCGCCGCCTGCTTCGTCTGCTTCACCCTGGTGCTGACCGACTTCGGCAACGCCATGCTGATCGGCGGCGACTTCAACGTGCTGGCCACCGAGATGTACAACCAGGTGATCGGCCAGGCGCAATTCGCCCTGGGCGCGGTGATCGGGGTGGTGCTCCTGATCCCGGCGATGATCGCCAAGATCCTCGAAAAGCGCATCACCCGGCGGCAGACCTCGCTGATCGCGCCCCAGTCGCGGCCGCTGGAGCCACGCCCGGACCGCGGCCGTGACCTGGGCTTCGGGCTCTACCTCTATGGCTTCGCGGCCATCATGCTGAGCATCGTCGGCATCGTGGTGGTGACCAGCTTCGTCACCCTCTGGCCCTACAACCTGACGCCCACCTTCAAGCACTACGCCTTCGACTTCGCCGATGGCATCACCCCGCTGTGGAACAGCATCCTGATCGCCACCCTGACCGCCACCGTGGGCGTGATCATGGCCGGACTGGGCGCCATCGTGGTCACCAAATTCCCCGGGCCGACCACGCCGCTGTTGTCGCTGCTGGCCATCCTGCCCTCGGCGGTGCCGGGCATGGTGCTGGGCCTGGGCTACGTGCTGATGCTCAACAACCCGGTCAATCCGCTGCACGTGCTCTATGGCACCCTGCTGTCGATGGTGATCCTCAACGTCTACTACAACCACAGCCAGGCGTTCCTGATCACCAACACCAGCCTGACCCAGGTGGGCAAGAGCTACGACGAAGCCTCGCGGATGCTGGGTGCCGGGGTGTTGCGCACCCTGCGCAAGGTGACCCTGCCGATCCTCTGGCCGACGCTGCTGGGGGTGTGGGTGTTCTACTTCATGCGCGCCATGGTCTCGCTGTCGGCGCTGATCTTCCTGATCACACCGTCCACCCAGATCGCCTCGGTGGCAGTGCTGCAACTGTCCGACCGGGGCGCCATGAACCAGGCGGCGGCCTTCTCCGTATGCATCATGGCCACGGTGGGTGCCTGCCTGCTGATCGTCCGCTTGATCCTGCTGCTTGCCGGCGCCAAAGACGTGAAACTGATCCGATGAAAACGACCACGCCCATCAGAGCCATCCTGTTCGACAAGGACGGGACCTTGATCGACTACCACCAATCCTGGGGCCCGACCAATCGCCGGGCGGCCAAGATCGCCGCCGCGGGAGA
>NZ_SULM01000042.1 GCF_005250615.1 Pseudomonas rhizoryzae
GGCTCCGGCAGGGCCTTGCGATCCAGCTTGCCGTTGGCCGACAGCGGCATGGCCGCCAGCACCAGCAACTGCGCCGGCACCATGAAGTCCGGCAGTGCTTCGCGCAGCCAGCCGCGCAGCTCGTCGACCGCGACCGCGCCAGTGACGTAGCCCACCAGTTGCAGCCCGCCCTCGCCTGCCCGCGCCACCACCACGGCGTCCTCCACCGCCGGATGGGCGCGCAGGCGCGCCTCGATCTCGCCCAGCTCCAGCCGCTGCCCGCGGATCTTCACCTGGTGGTCGATCCGCCCCAGGTAGTCCAGGGCGCCGTCCGCCCGCCAGCGCGCCAGGTCACCGGTGCGGTACAGCCGGGCGCCGGGCGCGAAGGGATCGGCGACGAAACGTTCGGCGGTCAGTCCGGGCCGGCCGTGGTAGCCCCGCGCCAGGCCCGCGCCGCCGATGTACAGTTCGCCGGTCACCCCTTCCGGCACCGGCGCCAGCCAGGGGTCCAGCACCAGCAGGCGCAGGTTGGCGATGGGCCGGCCGATGGGGACCGTCAGGCCTTCGTCGGTTGCGTTGCAGGGCCAGTGGCTGACGTCGATGGCCGCCTCGGTGGGACCATAGAGGTTGTGCAACTCGGCCCCGTGGCTCTGCTGGAAGGCCTGCTGCAATTCGCGCGGCAGCGCCTCGCCACTGCAGATCACCTGTTCCAGACTCGGGCAGCGCGCCAGTTCGCCAGCCGCCAGGAAGGCCTGCAGCATGGACGGTACGAAGTGCAGCACCTGCACCTCTTCGGCCACGATCACCTCGCGCAGGGCGCGCGGATCGCGGTGGGCGCCCGGATCGGCCACCACCAGGGTGGCGCCGGTCAGCAGCGGCCAGAAGAATTCCCACACCGAGACGTCGAAGCTGAACGGGGTCTTCTGCAGCACCCGGCGCCCTTCGCCGAGTTGGAAGGCGTCCTGCATCCACTGCAGGCGGTTGAGCAGCGCCGCCTGGGTATTGCCGGCGCCCTTGGGCCGGCCGGTGGAGCCGGAGGTGTAGAGCACATAGGCCAGGTGCTCGCCGTGCAGCGCCGGGGTGGGCGCCTGCGCGGGCTGGTCCTGCCAGGCCGTGCGGTCGTCCAGCAGCAGTTGCGGCACCGCGCTGGCCGGCAGACGCGCCCTCAGGTGGCCTTGGGTCAGCAGCAGGCGCACCTGGCTGTCCTCCAGCTGATAGGCCAGCCGCTCGGCGGGATGGTCGGGATCCAGCGGCACATAGGCGCCGCCGGCCTTGAGTACCGCCACCAAGGCCAGTACCAGTTCCACCGAGCGCTCGGCGGCCACACCCACCAACACGTCGGGGCCCACGCCCTGGGCGATCAGCCAGTGCGCCAGGCGATTGGCCTCGGCGTCGAAGTTGGCGTAGTCCAGGCGCCGCGCGCCGTGGACCACGGCCAGCGCCGCGGGAGTGCGCCGCGCCTGCTCGGCCAGCAGCGTCGGCAGCAGCGGCGTGCGCGGATAGGCTACGGCGGTCTGGTTGCGCGCCGCGACCTGGGCCTGGCACTCGGTGGCATCCAGCAGGCACAACTCGCCCAGCGGCTGGTCGACCAGC
>NZ_SULM01000043.1 GCF_005250615.1 Pseudomonas rhizoryzae
GAAATGGCGCGCATGAAGGCGCTATGGGAGCGTACCGCGGCCAATGGCCTGGAGCGTCACTGGGTTTCGGCGGCCGAATTGCGCGAGCGGGAACCCAATATCGTGGGGGAGGGGGGGATCTTCGTCCCCTCCAGTGCTATCGTGAACTACGCCGAAGTGACCGCCGCCATGGGCCGCGCCTTCATCGCAGCCGGTGGCGAAATTCGCTTCAACTCGGAGGTAGTGGGCCTTGAAGAACGTGCAAGCGAGGTCGTGATCCGGACACGTCAGGCTGAAATCCAAAGTCGCTACCTGATCACCTGCTCTGGGTTGATGGCGGATCGCGTGGTGCGGATGCTGGGACTCACGCCTGACTTCGTGATCTGCCCCTTCCGCGGCGAATACTATTTGCTGCCCCAGCAGCATAACCAGATCGTCAATCACTTGATCTATCCCATTCCGGATCCGGCTATGCCTTTCCTTGGGGTTCATTTGACCCGGATGATCGATGGTAGCGTGACGGTAGGTCCCAATGCCGTACTGGCACTCAAGCGGGAAGGCTATCGCAAGCGAGATGTGTCAGGGCGCGACCTCTGGGAAACGCTGACCTGCCCAGGTGTGCTCAAGGTCTTGGCGAAAAATCTGCGCCCTGGCCTGATCGAGATGAAGAATTCGCTGTTCAAGGGCGGCTATCTCAAGCAGGTGCAGAAATATTGCCCAAGCCTGACCACACAGGACCTCAAACCTTATCCAGCCGGGGTGAGAGCTCAAGCCGTCTCTCGTCAAGGCAAGCTCATCGACGACTTTCTGTTCGTCAAAACGCCCCGCAGCATCAACGTGTGCAATGCCCCTTCGCCCGCAGCCACGTCAGCCATTCCCATTGGCGGCCATATCGTCGACCAGGTCCGGACGCTGCTCGGCGACCGGGACGCCGACAGTGGCCGCAGCAAGAGCCCAGTGAATCAACGGGTACACGGCTGAGCCGCCCCGGACAAGTGCAAGGATGAATAGCGTGCAACTAAAAGATCCCCGCCTGCTTCGTCAGCAGGCCTACCTCGATGGCAACTGGGTCGCGGCCGACAGCGGCCAGACCCTCACTGTGACCAACCCGGCAAGCGGTGAAATCATCGGTAGCGTACCGAAACTGGGAGCGGTAGAAACCCGCCGTGCCATCCAGGCCGCCGAACGAGCCCTTCCCGGCTGGCGCGCCCTCACCGCGAAGGAGCGAGCCCAGCGCCTGCGTCGCTGGTTCGAGCTGATGCTGGAGAACCAGGACGACCTCGCGCTCCTGATGACTTGGGAGCAGGGCAAGCCACTGAGTGAGTCACGCGGAGAGATCGCCTATGCGGCGTCCTTCCTGGAATGGTTCGCCGAAGAAGCCAAACGTGTCTATGGCGATGTGATTCCGGGCCACCAACCCGACAAGCGTCTGCTGGTCATCAAGCAGCCTATCGGCGTCACCGCAGCCATCACGCCCTG
>NZ_SULM01000044.1 GCF_005250615.1 Pseudomonas rhizoryzae
AGCACCAAGGACATGGCCGACCAGATCAACGCCAACGCCGCCAAGCTGGGCGTCACCGCCAACTACGACAGCCAGGCCAAGAAGCTCACCATCACCTCGGCCACCGGCGAGAACGTCACCTTCGGCAGCGACACCGGCAACGCCGCAGGCGCCATCAGTGTCGCCTCGCAGAAGTCCGACGGTACCTACAGCACCGCTGTGGACGTGCGGGCCGGTGGCGGGTCCGCCATGGGCTACGTGAAGCTGGATTCGCCGACCACTTTCGCCATGACCGGCAACACCACGGCGATCTTCGGTGCCACCTCTTCCTCGTTGAGCAAGGTGTCCGATGTCGACATCTCCACCGCTGACGGTGCGCAGAAAGCCCTGTCGGTGATCGACCAGGCCCTGGCCAACATCGACAGCCAGCGTGCCGACCTCGGTGCGGTACAGAACCGCTTCGACAACACCATCAGCAACCTGACCAACATCTCGGAGAACGCCACCTCCGCCCGTAGCCGGATCAAGGACACCGACTACGCCGCGGAAACCGCGAACCTGTCGAAGAACCAGGTGCTGCAACAGGCCGGTACCGCGATCCTGGCCCAGGCCAAGCAGCTGCCGCAGTCGGTACTCAGCCTGCTCCAGTAAGGCTGACCGCTGGGCAAAGGGAGAAGGGGATTACCCCTTCTCCCTTTTTGGCTTGGGCGGTTCGGATTGCGCCCTGATTCCTACGTGGTCCCGTAGAGGTTTCGCCTGAAAGCTGGCGTTGCTGGCAGACCTGCCAAACTCCCGGCGCAGAGCGCTTTTAGGGGTTGAGAGCCATCAAAAAGCTATCAAGCAAAGCTAAAGTTTCTCGGACTGGCGCCGATAAATTCCTTGAATGCGAAACACAGGGACGCCTGAACCAGCCGCTCTAGCGTGGGGGTTGAGGCAAACAAGGCTCTACTGGAGGACGCCACCATGGCCCTTACCGTCAATACCAACATCCCGTCTTTGAACACCCAGCGTAACCTGCAGAACGCGTCCAGCTCCCTGGCCACCTCCATGCAGCGCCTGTCCACCGGTAGCCGTATCAACAGCGCCAAGGATGATGCTGCCGGCCTGCAGATCTCCAACCGTCTGACTAACCAGATCAACGGTTTGAACCAGGCGACCCGCAACGCCAACGACGGTATCTCCCTGTCGCAGACCGCTGAAGGCGCCATGCAGCAGTCCACCAACATCCTGCAGCGTATCCGCGACCTGGCCGTGCAGTCCGCCAACGGCTCCAACAG
>NZ_SULM01000045.1 GCF_005250615.1 Pseudomonas rhizoryzae
CTAGTGTGGTGTTTCAGAAATATCGATCATAAGTTGCGGGTCATGGCCTGAGCTGCCCGGGCTACGCTTGCCAGGATGTCTTCAGCCTTTTTGTACCAGCGAAAAGGGCGAGGATTGGCGTTATGGGTATCGAGATAATGCCTGATCGACTCTTCCAAATCCTGCACGCTGGTATGGGCTTGGCGTTTGATCCATTTCTCGCTCAAGGCCGAGAAGAAGCGCTCCACCAGATTCAGCCAAGACGCGGAGGTGGGCGTGAAGTGCACCTGGTAACGAGGGTGAGCGGCGAGCCAGGCCTTGATCTTGTCGGTCTTGTGCGTGGCGTAGTTGTCCATGATCAGATGCACCGGCACGTCCTGCGGCACCCGGGCCTCGATCTCTTTGAGAAACGCCAGGAATTCGGTACTGCGGTGCCGCCGCTTCAATTGGCCGATCACTTCGCCGGTCGCCATATCCAAGGCCGCGAATAACGAGGTCGTGCCATGGCGCTGGTAGTCATGGGTACGGGTTACAGGATAACCGGGAGCCAAGGGCAAGCTAGGCTGTGTGCGGTTAAGCGCCTGGATTTGGCTTTTCTCATCGACGCACAGTACCAGTGCCCGATCGGGCGGGTTCAGATACAGGCCGACGATGTCGTGAACCTTGTCGACGAAGGCCGGATCCGTCGATAGCTTAAAGGTCTTCTCGCGATGAGGCTTGAGACCAAAGGCATGCCAGATGCGCATCACGCTGGCGGGGGAAAGGCCAGTGGCTTGGCTCATACGCCGGGTGCTCCAGTGACTAGCGTCCTCAGGCTTGGTCTGTAGCACCTGGTCGACGACCGCTTGCACTTGCTGGTCGGTGATCGTCCGAGGGCGACCGGGGCGGCGCTCGTCGTTCAAACCGTCGAGGCGCCACTGACTGAAGCGGATCCGCCAGCGCGAAACCGTATGGACACCGATTCCCAGACGCTTAGCAATGGCCGTTCCCGGCTCACCTTGGGCACAGGCGAGGATGATTTCAGCACGCAGACGCGACTCGGCGGGAGCCTTGCGTTGTCGTGTACGGCGTAGCAGCTCTCTTTGTTCTGCTTCATCGAGCACGATGGGGGCGGCAGGACGACCTGTTCTCATAGCTGACTCCTGTGTCGGAACACTGAATCTCCACAAGCTTAGACCATCAATATATGAGCCTTATTTATGAAACACCACACTAG
>NZ_SULM01000005.1 GCF_005250615.1 Pseudomonas rhizoryzae
TGACGAACATAGAGCATTGGAACCACCTGATCCCTTCCCGAACTCAGAAGTGAAACGATGCATCGCCGATGGTAGTGTGGGGTTTCCCCATGTGAGAGTAGGTCATCGTCAAGCGCCTAATACCCAGCACCCCCGCTCAGTTCATTCTGGCGGGGGTGTTGTCTTTGGGGCGGGAAAAGTTTGGCTGGGGCGCCAAAAGCGCTCGAGACGGAAGCGGGTAGGTCATGTGGCTGGGTTGCCCTCACCCCAGCCCTCTCCCCGAGGGAGAGGGGGCTAGGCGCGTCGCGCAGCCATTTGCCAGCAAGGTCTCGGATCCGCTTCATTTTTTTGAATTTTTTAGGTATACAATGATGAACAGCTTAGGGCTGATAGGCAGGGGTGCGGAACGTCGTACCCCTTTTTTTTTGCTGGACTGACAAAATTTGCAGCTTAGCCTAGGATCTTATCCCTGGGGCCATCAGGCCCTTTGGTATTCTGGCTAAAGGCAACGCAAGCGATGAAAGCGCAAGCGAAGAGGATTCGATTTTGATCAAAGTGCTGGTTGTCGACGATCACGATCTTGTCCGTACTGGAATTGTCAGGATGCTCGCCGATGTTGCGGGGATTCAGGTCGTTGGCCAGGCTGACAGTGGAGAGACCGCACTTAAACTCGCTCGTGAACTTCAGCCGGATGTGGTCCTGATGGATGTCAGGATGCCTGGTATCGGAGGGCTTGAAGCCACCCGCAAGCTTTTGCGTAGCCAATCCGATATGAAAGTCGTGGTGGTGACCGCTTGCGAGGAGGATCCCTTTCCTACGCGTCTCCTGCAGGCCGGTGCTTCTGGCTACCTGACCAAAGGGGCCGACATCGAAGAGATGATCACCGCTATCAAGCAAGCATTCGCCGGGCGTCGCTACATCAGCGCTCAGATCGCTCAGCAGCTGGCACTGAAGCCTTTTCAATCCAAGGCTGAGGCGTCGCCGTTCGATCAGCTGTCGGAGCGAGAAATTCAGATTGCCTTGATGATAGCGGGTTGTCAGAAAGTCCAGGTCATATCCGACAAACTATGCCTGTCTCCAAAGACTGTTAATACCTACCGCTATCGTATATTCGAGAAATTATCGATTACCAGCGATGTCGAATTGGCCATGTTGGCCGTTCGCCATGGCATGGTGGATGCAACGAGTTGATATGAGTCACTCTTTTGATGCTGCAGCTTTTTTGTCCGGCTGTAGTGGTCGTCCCGGTGTCTACCGGATGTTTGATGAGGGCGGCAAGCTCTTATACGTAGGTAAGGCCAAAAATCTTAAAAATAGGCTTTCTAGCTATTTTAGAAAGACTGGTCTTGCCCCTAAAACCGCATCGATGGTCTCGAAGATCGCACAGATCGAGACCACCATTACCGGTAACGAAACGGAAGCCCTGCTGCTCGAGCAGAACCTGATCAAACAATGGCGTCCGCCGTACAACATCCTGCTTCGGGACGATAAGTCCTATCCCTACGTCTATCTCTCCACCGAAGACCAGTATCCCCGGCTGACCATTCATCGTGGTGAGAAGAGAGGGAAGGGGCGCTATTTCGGCCCCTATCCCAGTGCTGGTGCGATCCGTGAAAGCCTTAATTTGCTGCAAAAGGCTTTTCAGGTCAGGCAGTGCGACGACAACTACTTCCGCAATCGTACTCGTCCTTGTCTGCAGTATCAGATCAAAAGGTGCAAGGGGCCTTGCGTCGCCTTGGTGAGTCAGCAGGAATATGCCGAGGATGTTCGTCACTCGGCAATGTTCCTCGAGGGCCGCAGCAATGCTTTGGCTGAAGAGCTACAGGTCAAGATGGAAACGGCCTCGATCGGCTTGGAGTTCGAGCGTGCTGCGGAGCTGCGCGATCAACTCGCGCTGGTCAGGCGGGTTCAGGATCAGCAGAGCATCGAAGGTGGCAGTGGCGATGTCGATGTCATCGCGGCCATGGTCAACCCGGGTGGGGCGTGCGTGCATCTGATCAGCGTCCGCGGCGGCCGGGTATTGGGTAGCAAGAACTTTTTCCCCGAGGTGGGTATCGAGGAGGATGCCAGCGAGGTCCTGGCCGCATTCCTGGAGCAGTACTACCTCGCCTATTTGGAGCGGGATCTTCCGGATGAAATTATCGTGAATTCTGTACACGATGATTTCCCTACGCTGATAGATGCCTTCTCCGAGGTTCACAAACGGCAATTGGTCATCGCGCATCGTGTGCGCGGTACCAGGGCTCGCTGGCAGCAATTGGCTGTCACTAATGCTGAGCAGGCACTGAACACGCGCTTGGCCAATCGACAACACATGGGCGTGCGTTTCGATGCCCTGGTGCAGGCGCTGGATCTACCAGAGCCTCCGCAGCGCTTGGAGTGTTTCGATATCAGTCACTCCAGTGGCGAGGCAACGGTAGCATCCTGCGTCGTCTTTGGGCCGGAAGGACCGCTTAAGTCAGATTATCGTCGTTACAACATCGAAGGCGTTACGGCTGGCGATGACTATGCCGCCATGCACCAGGCGCTCACTCGACGTTTCAGTCGGCTCAAGGCGGGTGAGGGTAAGCTGCCTGATATTCTGCTGGTGGACGGTGGCAAGGGACAGTTGGCGATGGCTCGTGAAGTGCTCAGGGAGCTGGCGGTCCCCGATTTGGTTCTGTTGGGTGTCGCCAAGGGTGTCACGCGCAAGCCGGGCCTCGAAACGTTGTATCTGGATGACCCATCGAACGAGTTCACGCTCCCGGCGCATTCTCCAGCCTTGCATCTCATCCAGCAGATCCGTGACGAGGCGCACCGCTTCGCGATTACGGGTCATAGAGCGCGTCGGGGCAAGGCGCGGCGTACTTCCTCCCTGGAGGAGGTTGCAGGTATAGGGCCCAAGCGCAGACAGGAGCTCTTGAAACACTTCGGTGGTTTGAGAGAGCTACAGCGGGCGAGCATCGAGGAGATCGCCAAGTCGCCCAGTATCAGCAAAAAGCTCGCCGAGCAGATTTATGCCGCCTTGCACAGCGAGTAGAATTGCCCCCACGTTCATCAACAGCCGCGCCAATGAATATTCCAAATCTGCTTACCGTACTGCGCGTCTTTCTCATCCCCTTGTTCGTTATTCTGTTCTATCTGCCGGTTCACTGGAGCTACTGGACGGCGAGCACGATTTTCGCCATTGCCTGCGCGACCGATTGGTTGGATGGCTATCTAGCGCGTCGGCTTGGGCAGAGCACGCCCTTTGGTGCCTTCTTGGATCCGGTTGCTGACAAGTTGATCGTTGCAGTGGCTCTGGTGCTGCTCGTGCAGGAGCATGCCAATGCCTGGCTGACGCTTCCGGCCGTGATCATCGTCGGACGAGAGATAGTGGTATCAGCCTTACGCGAGTGGATGGCGGAGCTCGGGGCGCGGGCGCAGGTCGCGGTGTCCAACCTGGGCAAATGGAAGACAGCTGCACAGATGTTGGCGTTGGTAATACTGCTGGCCAATCCGCCGCAGCTCACCTTCTGGGTGATAAGCGGATATACCTTGCTCATCATCGCTGCTGCTTTGACGCTATGGTCCATGTGTACCTATCTGGTGGCGGCTTGGCCCCATCTGATGAGCGCTGAGAAAAAAAAATAAGTTTTTGAATCAATGGGTTGACATGTCGGGTGGCTGATATAGAATGGCGCCCGTCACCAAGCGGGAATAGCTCAGTTGGTAGAGCACGACCTTGCCAAGGTCGGGGTCGCGAGTTCGAGTCTCGTTTCCCGCTCCAAGTTTTACATGAGTGTCGCAAGACATTCAGGTTTGAGGCCGGGTGGCAGAGTGGTCATGCAGCGGATTGCAAATCCGTGTACGCCGGTTCGATTCCGACCTCGGCCTCCACTATTGAGAGCCCCGTAGATTCCGGTCTACGGGGCTTTTCATCATCCAGGGATGTTTGGGTACTGGATTAGGTGTTAAGCGTCCTGCCTGGTCAGGATTCGGCTTTGCCCGAGTGGTGAAACTGGTAGACACAAGGGACTTAAAATCCCTCGACTTCGCGGTCGTGCCGGTTCGATTCCGGCCTCGGGCACCATCCATCTGAAAGACCCCTCGTGTACGCACTAGGGGTCTTTTTCGTTTAGGAGGGGATTGTCCAGTAGGGTGTTTCGTCCGCGTCGCGCTCGATGCGTGAGCGGCTATCCAGGATGAAGGCCTCTAGCATGGCAGCATCTAGAAGTTCGGTGCGGGCGATGGGGCGTTTGAGCACTGACTGACCGCCGCGTGAGAACACCTCGACATCGTAGGCCCGTGGATCCCGCGTCGATATCACGCAACGTAACGGCTCGAAGCCACCTTTCAAGGTATTGAAGGCGCTGGCGAGTTCCACATAGAGGGTCATCCGGAAAAGCTTCCTGTTCAAAGGTGGCACTGTGACAGCATTGGCTGTTACAGGGTTTCACCTTTGCTAAGGAGTGCTGTCATATCGCGATGCTAATCGCAAAATCACAGTCCTGCGTTCGGAGTTCATTGCCAGCCTTGCAGCCAGCATTCTGCATCCAGCAGCTCATGCCAGTCCAGCGTCCATGTACGACGAGTGAGAACCGCTTGTAGATCTATTCGCGAGATGGGCTCGCTCTCCACTTCAGGCGTATAGACGCGGGTCACGATGAAGTGACGCTGGCGCTCACGGGGCTGCACGGCAGTCCATTTGCTGTGCAGCAGCTTGCTGGGATTGATGCGTCTGGCCGTCATCCCTGCATGGCCTCCAGTAGAGGAGCACGGCGATAACGCTGCAAGAGTGCCTCGAGATTGCGATCGGGCATGGCATGGGCTCTGAGCGCCGAGATGGTGCGCTCTACGTACTCCAGTGTGGTACCGAAATGACCGCAGGCTTCGGTCAGCACGCGGTTGAGGATGTCCTCCGGAAGATTGCCGGCGTAGCAGGGCAGATTGCGCTTGAGGACGAAACCGAGCGCCTGGACCTTGCTGCCGTCCTCCAGATGGCAGTGCAGCCAGCGCGGACGGTAGGAGCCGTCCGGCATCTCCCGCTTCCACAAGGCCAGCAGATGGTCGTCCAACTGGTCATCGGGCAACTGGTAGGCGAAGCCCGAGCAGGAACCGCCGCGATCCAGGCCTAGCACCAAACCGGGTTGTTCGGGTGTGCCTCGATGCAGTTGAGACCAGAGATAGAGGCCGCGGTGATAGCCATGCACCCGTGCCCTGCGGGCTGCAACTGCCGGGCATTCGGGGCGCCAGATGAGTGAGCCATAGGCAAACAGCCAGACCGGGCCAGGCTTGCGTTGCGCCAGGGTAGCCTCCAGGGAGGCAACGAGTTCCGGGTGGGTGAGGGGCGTGGCAGGCGCAAGCTTGGGTGGGTAGGAAGCGAGAGTGCTGGAAGAAATCTGTCTGTGCATAGGTGCCTGGTCCTCAACCGCAAAAGCTGCCGAGTCTTTCGGGCTCGGTCATAAGATCCTAACGAAAGTATGCTGGGAACCCATAGACCGTTCGTGCCCATCTTTATGACGCTTGGTTAGAGCACAGCGAGAAACATGCCAAAGAGCGGAATGGAAAACCTCAGGCGAAAAAAAGCCCGGCCGGAGCCGGGCTTGGGAAAGGCGGTGAATCAGGCGCTGGTGCGGATCAGGTGATCGAAGGACGCGAGTGAGGCCTTAGCCCCTTCGCCCAGAGCGATGACGATCTGCTTGTAGGGGACGGTGGTGACGTCGCCAGCGGCGAAGACACCGGGTAGCGAGGTCTGGCAACGGGCGTCGACTTCGATCTCGCCGCGCGGCGACAACTCCACGGTACCCTTGAGCCAATCGGTGTTGGGTACTAGGCCGATCTGGACGAAGACACCTTCGAGATCCACATGGTGGAATTCGCTTGAGTTGCGGTCCTTGTAGACGAGGCCGTTGACCTTCTGGCCATCACCCTTGACCTCGCTGGTGAGGGCGCTGGTGATCACGGTGACGTTGGGCAGGCTGAACAGCTTGCGCTGCAGCACGGCGTCGGCGCGCAGTTGACCGTCGTACTCGATCAGGGTGACGTGGGCAACGATGCCGGCCAGGTCGATGGCGGCCTCGACACCCGAGTTACCGCCACCGATCACGGCGACGCGCTTACCCTTGAACAGGGGGCCGTCGCAGTGGGGGCAGTAGGCCACGCCACGATTGCGGTACTCCTTCTCGCCGGGCACGTTCATTTCGCGCCAGCGGGCACCGGTGGCGAGGATCAGCGTCTTGGCCTTGAGCGAGCCGCCGTCGGCGAAGCGAACTTCGTGCAGGCCGCCGGCTTCGTGGGCCGGGATCAGCTGCTCGGCACGCTGCAGGTTCATGATGTCCACTTCGTACTGCTTGACGTGCTCTTCCAGTGCCATGGCGAGTTTCGGGCCTTCGGTCTCCTTGATGGAGATGAAGTTCTCGATGGCCAGGGTGTCCAGCACCTGACCGCCGAAGCGCTCGGCGGCTACGCCGGTGCGGATACCTTTGCGCGCGGCGTAGACCGCAGCGGCAGCACCGGCCGGGCCACCGCCGATGACCAGCACGTCGAAGGCGTCCTTGGCGTTGAGCTTGTCGGCGGAGCGGGCAGCGGCGCCGGTGTCGAGCTTGGCGACGATTTCTTCCAGACCCATGCGGCCCTGGCCGAAGGGCTCACCGTTCAGGTAGACGCTGGGCACGGCCATGATCTGGCGGCGCTCGACTTCGTCCTGGAACAGGGCGCCGTCGACGGCGACATGCTTGACCCGCGGATTGAGCACGGCCATCAGGTTCAGGGCCTGGACCACGTCGGGGCAATTCTGGCAGGACAGGGAGAAATAGGTTTCGAACTGGTAGTCGCCGTCGAGGGCCTTGACCTGCTCGATGACGTCCTGGCTGGCCTTGGACGGATGACCGCCGACTTGCAACAGGGCCAGGACCAGGGAGGTGAATTCGTGGCCCATGGGCAGACCGGCGAAACGCAGGTCGATGTTCTGACCAGGGGTCAGCAGGGCGAAGGAGGGACGGCGCTCATCGCTGCCATCGGTGCTCAGGCTGACCTGGTCGGACAGGCTGGCGATGTCTTGCAGCAGGCTGAGCATTTCACGGGACTTCGCGCCATCGTCGAGGGACGCGACGATCTCGATGGGGCGCGTGACGCGTTCGAGGTAGGTCTTGAGCTGGGCTTTCAGATTGGCGTCCAACATGGCGACGTGGCTTCCGTAAAAAATGGGCAAAAAAAGAGCGCGCGGGCGAGGCGCCCGGGCGCTCGGGCTAGATCAGGCGGGCTTAGATCTTGCCGACCAGGTCCAGCGAGGGGGTCAGGGTCGCTTCGCCTTCTTTCCACTTGGCGGGGCAGACTTCGCCCGGGTGGTTGGCGACGTACTGAGCGGCGCGGACCTTGCGCAGCAGTTCGCTGGCGTCACGGCCGATGCCGTTGTCGTGGATTTCGCACAGCTTGATCTGGCCTTCCGGGTTGATCAGGAAGGTGCCACGCAGGGCCAGGCCTTCTTCTTCGATCAGGACTTCGAAGTTGCGCGCCAGGCGAGCGGTGGGATCACCGACCAGCGGGTAGTTGACCTTCTTGATGGCCTCGGAGGTGTCGTGCCAGGCCTTGTGCGCGAAGTGGGTGTCGCAGGACACGCCGTAGATCTCGACGCCCAGCTTCTGGAACTCGGGGTACAGGTCAGCAAGGTCTTCCAGCTCGGTGGGGCACACGAAGGTGAAGTCAGCCGGGTAGAAGACGATGGCGGACCACTTGCCCTTCAGATCGGCCTCGGTCACCTGGACGAATTTGCCGTTGTGGTAGGCAGTCGCGGTGAAAGGCTTCACTTCGGTGTTGATCAGGGACATTGATGACTCCTTGAGGGTTTAAGGTAAGGGTTGAAATCGATAGGACGCATGCTAATCGCCTTTTGACGATTTGCCTCATTGTTAAAGGCGATGTCAGTGATTAGGCGCCTCTATCGAATACTACAGGGTTTGTGTGAAATCAGTGATTTAGGCGTGGCCGAGCGCTTTGGGCGTGGCCTGGTGCTGGCCCCATTCGCTCCAGGAGCCATCGTACAGCCGCCCATCCGGCAGGCCGGCGACACTCAGCGCCAACAGCAGAACGGCAGCCGTGACGCCGCTACCGCAGCTGGTGATGACCGGATGCAGGCCGTCGACGCCCAGCGCCTGGAAACGCTGGCGCAGTTCCTGCGGCGACAGCAGGGTGCCCGCCGCGGTCAGCAGGCTGTCGTAGGGCAGGTTCAGGCTGCCAGGCATATGCCCCGACGCGACGCCCGGCCGCGGTTCCGGAACCTCGCCGGCGAAGCGTTTGGCGCCTCTGGCATCGAGCACCTGGGTCTGGCCCACGGCGAGCGCGGTCTGGACATCACCCAGGCCGCAGAGCAGGCGATTGTTCAAGGCGGTGGGATAGGGCGCCTGGGGTTCAGGGCGGTTCTCGCCGGCTTCCAGGGGTAGACCCAGGTCGCGCCAATGCGGCAGGCCGCCATCCAGCACCGCCACCTGCTCGTGTCCGAACAGACGGAACAGCCACCAGGCGCGGGCGGCCGAGAAGAGGCCTTTCTGGTCGTAGGCTACGATGAAGGTTGCAGGCATGACGCCCAGTTCGCCCGCCAGCCTGGCGAAGCGGCCGGCACTGGGCACCATGTGCGGGAGCGAGGTATCCGGATCGGAAAAGAGGTCGATATCGAAACGCAGGGCGCCGGGGATGTGCTGCTGCCGATAGAGTTCGTCGGCATCTTGCGGCTCGTTCGGCAGATAGAGACTGGCATCGAGGATCAGCAGATCCGTGCGACCCAACTGCTCCTGCAGCCAGGCGGCGGTGACCAGGGGGGAGGAGATCATGGTGGCGCTCCTGGGTTGGCGAAGGATGACAGCTTAGCGTGCCGTGGACGGCATGGGCTGTCACGGATGAGCGGATACTTTATCCTCGACGGCTTGGCAACTGGGTAGATGACTTATGAGCGAACTTAACGGGCCCTCCAAGGGTGGCAACGACTGGCAGTTGAGCCGCATCGTCGGTGAGCTGCATGCCGCCCGTAGCGATTGGCGGGAAACCCACGGGCGTTTCCGTGAATTCAGCGGCCGCGAGTTGCCCTCGCGCAGCGTGATGGCGAGTGTGATCGAGTCCCTGAGCGGCGCGCTCTTTCCCCTGCGGCTCGGTCCGGATCAGCTGCGCCAGGAAAGCGAGGATTTCTACGTCGGCTTCGAACTCGAGCGCGCGCTCAACGCCCTGGTGATCCAGGCCAAGTTGGAGCTCGATTATTTCGCCAAGCAGCGTGGCGAGAATGGGGGCGATCGCGGCGCAGAGGCCCGGCGCCTGGTGCAGGCGTTCGCCCTGGCCTTGCCGGATCTGCGCCGGCTGCTGGATACCGATGTGATCGCTGCCTACCAGGGCGACCCGGCCGCGCGTAGCGTGGACGAGGTGCTGCTGTGCTATCCGGGTATCCACGCCATGATCCACCACCGTATCGCGCACCACTTCTACCGTAGCGGCCTGCCGCTGCTGGCGCGCATGGTCAGCGAGCGCGCCCATTCGGCCACCGGGATCGACATCCATCCGGGCGCCCAGATCGGCGAAGGCTTCTTCATCGACCATGGCACCGGCGTGGTGATCGGCGAGACCTGCATCATCGGCGACCGGGTGCGGATCTACCAGGCGGTGACCCTGGGCGCCAAGCGTTTCCCGGCCGATGCCGAGGGCAACCTCAAGAAGGGCCACCCGCGGCATCCCATCGTCGAGGACGATGTGGTGATCTATGCCGGGGCGACCATCCTGGGCCGCATCACCATCGGCCAGGGCTCCACCATCGGCGGCAACGTCTGGCTGACCCATGGCGTGCCGGCCAACAGCAACGTGAGCCAGGCCAGCCTGCAGGGCTGCGCCGGCTTGGCTCAGGAGTAGTCGGAAGCCTGGTCGCGAACGAACTTGGCGAGGAAACGCCGGGTTCGTTCTTCACGCGGGTGATTGAAGAGCTCGGCGGCTGGACCCTGCTCGACGATGCGACCGCCGTCCATGAACAACACCCGGTGGGCGACGTCACGGGCGAAGGCCATCTCGTGGGTGACGATGAGTAGGGTGCGCCCTTCCTGGGCCAGGCTGCGAATCGTCTGCAGTACCTCGCCGACCCGCTCGGGATCCAGCGCGGAGGTGGGTTCGTCGAAGAGGATCGCCTGGGGTCGCATGGCCAGCGCCCGGGCGATGGCGACGCGCTGTTGCTGGCCCCCGGACAACTGCCCCGGATAGGTATCGGCCTTGTCGGCCAAGCCAACCTTGGCGAGCAGTTCGCTGCCGTGGGCGAGGGCGGCGGCGCGGTCTTCGCCCTGGACGATGATGGGCCCCTCGATCACGTTCTCCAGCGCGGTGCGATGGGGAAAGAGATTGAAGTTCTGGAAGACGAAGCCCATGCGCTGGCGTAGCTGGCGGATCGCTGCCTGCTGCGCCTTCAGCGGTCGGGCCGCATCGATGTGCAGGTCGCCCAGGCTGATGCTGCCGGCGTCCGGCGTTTCCAACAGATTCAAACAGCGCAGCAAGGTGGTCTTGCCCGAGCCGCTCGGGCCGATGATGGCAACCACTTCGCCCTGGGCTACGTCCAGGGCGATGGCCTGGAGGACGGTCTGCTGGCGGAAGGACTTGGACAGCCCTCTGACCTCGATCATGACGGGCCTCTTTCGTTGAGGTGGCGTCCGTAGTGGCGCTCCAGGCGTTCCTGCAGCGTGGACAGGAGGCTGGCCAGAATCCAATAGAGCAAGGCCGCGGCGAGATAGAGACTGAAGATCTCGAAGGTCCGGGCGGTGATCAACTGGGCCTGGCGGAACAGCTCGGGCACCTGAATGGTGGCTGCCAGCGAGGTGTCCTTCACCAGCGCGATGAAGCTGTTGCCGAGCGGCGGCAGGGCGATGCGCAAGGCCTGGGGCAGGATGGCGCGCCTCAGGGTCTGCAGCGGTGTCATGCCGATGCTGGCGGCGGCTTCCCACTGGCCACGGTCGATGGCGCCGATGGCCGAGCGGATGATCTCCGCCGTGTAGGCAGCCATGTTCAGCGAAAAGCCGATCAGGGCTGCCGGCAACGGATCGAGCTGCACGCCGAGTTCGGGTAGGCCGTAGTAGATGACGAACAGCTGCACCAGCAGCGGGGTCCCCCGGAAGAAGGAAATGTAGAGCCGGGCGACGCCGCGCAACAGCAGCTGTTGCGAGCGGCGCAGCAGGGCCAGGCCGAAGCCCAGCAGCAGTCCGAAGAACATGCCGCCGAGACTCAGGACCACCGTCCAGATCGCGCCCTTCAGCAGGAAGGGCAGCGAATCGAGCAGAAGTTGTAGCGTGTCGGTCATTGGGTGACGTCAGCCTTGAACCACTTCTCGGAGATCTTCGCCAGGGTGCCGTCGGCCCTCAGCTTGGCGATGGCCTGGTCGATCGCCGCATGGAATTCAGGGTCGCCCTTGCGTTCGGCGATACCCGATTCCTGGCGGCTGAAGGGCTCGCCGGCCAGGGCCAGGCGATCCTTGGTCTTGGCCAGCAACTCCAGGGCGGCGAGGCGATCGACGAGGATGACGTCGATGCGGCCGACGCGCAGATCCTGGTACTTGGTGGGATCGTCTTCATAGGTACGGACATCGGCCTTAGGGACGTTCTGGCGCAGCCACTGTTCGTAGTTGGTGCCCAGGCCGACGCCGACCTTCTTGCCGGCGAGATCGGCGGCGGTCTTGATCTTGTCGGCGTCTTCCTTGCGCACCAGGGCCTGGATGCCGGACACGGTATAGGGGGTGGAGAAATCGTACTTTTTCTTGCGCTCGTCGCTGATCGTTACCTGGTTGATCACTACGTCCAGGCGGCGGGACTCCAGGGCGGCCAGCAGGCCATCCCATTTGCCAGGCTCGATCTTAGCCTTAACGCCCAACTCCTTGGCCAGCGCCTTGGCGAAGTCCACTTCGAAGCCGGTCAGCTGACCGTTTTCATCCTGGAAACTGAAGGGCGGGTAGGTGCCTTCCAGGCCGACGATCAATTCGCCACGCTGCTTGACGGTTTGCAGCAGGTCTTCGGCCTGAGCCGTGGCCTGATGGGCCAGGCCCAGGGCGAGCAACAGGGCGGCGCTGCGGAAGAGACGAAGGGACAGGGATTTGCGCATGGATGAGATCCTTATGGGTATGGGGTGCGCCACTATGAAGGTATCTGATCAGACAACCTTAGTGCGAAAACTGCTGACGTTATGCCATCTTCAGAGGAATTGGGCAGGCGTTCACGCCAGCCAGTCGCCATAGGCGAAGGTGCCCGGTGCGCCTCCGGTGTGCAGGAACACCAGCGGTCCAGGCGGCAATTCATCGCGGGCCGCCAGGTCCAGCAGGCCGGCCATGGCCTTGCCGGTGTAGACCGGGTCCAGGACCAGGCCTTCCAGGCGGCCCAGCCGGCGGATGGCTGCCAGGGTGCCGGCATTGGGTTCGCCGTAGCGCGGTCCGTAGTAGCCGTCGTACAGGATAGGGGCGTTCCGGGGCGCGGCGACGTCCAACAGCTCGGCCAGTTGCTGGCGTAGCAGCGCCACGCGTGGCAATTGCTCGGCGTTGCTGCGTGAAACGGTGATCCCTATGACTGGCAGGCCCGGTCGGAGGTGATCCAGGGCCAGATCCAGGCCGGCCTGGGTGCCGGCGCTGCCCGAGGCGACGATGACGGCGGCGGGTTGCAGTTCCAGGGCCTGGAGTTGATCGGCCAGTTCGAGTCCGGCCCGGACGTAGCCCAAGGCACCCCGCGCATTGGAGCCACCGATGGGAATCACCTTGGGCGTGCGGCCCTGCTGGCGCAGACGCTCGGCTTCGGCTGCCAGCTGGCCGGCCGGGTCGTCGAGGGCCGCGACTGGTTTGATTTGGGCACCGAACAGTTCGAGCAGCAGGCGGTTACCGCCGTGCAGGTAGCCCGGATCGTGCGTGGCGATGGGATTTTCCAGCAGGGCTACGCAGTCCAGGCCCTGCTGGGCGGCGACCGCGGCGGTCTGGCGGACATGGTTGGACTGGATGGCGCCGGCGGTCACCAGGGTGTCGGCGCCTTCGGCCAGGGCCTCGGCGACCAGGTATTCCAGCTTGCGCACCTTGTTGCCGCCCAGGGCCAGGCTGGTGGTGTCGTCGCGCTTGCAATACACCGCCCGCCCCAACTCCGCCGACAACCGCGGCAGGAAGTCCAGCGAGGTGGCGGAAGGCTGCAACACCAGGCGGGGAAAACGGGCGAGGGCGGTAGCGAGCATGACGAGACCTGGGTAAATGACGGGAACTTCAATCTAGACCGAAGAGGCGCCGACCTCTAAGAGCCTGTTCAAAATCTGCTGCGCGTCGGCCAAACTGCGTTGAAAACGCCTTCGGAATGCTCATTTACCACTCGTAAACTCCGCTTCCTCAGGCGTTTTCGTGGGGCCGCCCAGGCCTTGTTTGGCTCTAGCTCGCGAGATTTTGAACAGACTCTAATGCTGGACTCAGGCCAGGCTCGGGCGCCGCGCCAGAGTCTGGGGCAGCAGCGAACGCAACAGCATGCCGTAGAGCGGTACGAAGAGAATCAGGCTGACGGTCAGCTTCACCCCGTAGTCGACCAGCGCGATTTCCGGCCAGTGGGCGGCCATGAAGGGGTTGTCGCTGCGCCAGAAGGCCACGGAGAAGAAGGCGAGGGTGTCGAGGGCGTTGCCGAACAGGGTCGAGACGGTGGGCGCCAGCCACCAATGACGCGAACGGCGCAGGCGGTCGAACACCTGGATGTCGAGCAACTGGCCCAGCACATAGGCGCAGAAACTGGCCAGGGAGATGCGCAGGACGAAGACGTTGACCGCGGCCAGCGCCGCCCAGCCCTGGAAGCCGCCGTCCTGGAAGAGCACGGAAATGACATAGGACGCCAACAGCGCCGGGAGCATCACCCGGGCGATGACCTGCCTGGCGGGCGCCTTGCCCAGCAAGCGGACGGTGAGGTCGGTGGCGAGAAAGATGAAGGGGAAGCTGAAGGCGCCCCAGGTGGTGTGCCAGCCGAACAGTTGCAGCGGTAACTGCACCAGGTAGTTGCTGGCGATGATGATGAGGACGTGGAAAGCGACCAGCGCGGCGACCGCCGTGCGGCGCGCGGAATCGAGACGTGCGAGCATGAGTAGGCCTTTTTGAAGGTACCTGGGGTGAGGGAACCCAGGCCCCGGGATCCGGGGCGGCGCCATCCTAGCCCAAACAGGGCGCCTATCACCAGCGAACGCCCGCACCGGGAAGGGAGTCGCCCGTCGGGAGCGTCCCCTTCCAGGCTAAACAGACTCAGGCGGCCGGCTTGAGCACTACCTTGGTCCAGCCATCGTCCCGCGCATCGAAATGCCGATAGGCGTCCGGTGCTTCGGTCAGGCTCAGGCGGTGGGAAATGATCTGCGAGGGTCGCGCCTTGCCTGCATGGATCAACCGCGCCAGCTCGCGGTTGTAATTCTTGACGTTGGCCTGGCCGGTGCGGATTTTCTGGCCCTTGAACCAGAAGTTGCCGAAGTCGAAGGCCATCTTGCCTTGCTTGGCCAGGTCGTTCTGGCCGCCCGGGTCCTGGGGCACGAATACCCCGACCACGCCGATGCCGCCGGTGGCCCGCGTCGAGGCCACCAGGTTGTTCATGGTGAGGTGATTGACTTCGTGCCCATGGTGATCACAGCACTGGTAGCCGACGCACTCGCAGCCACGGTCGGTACCCCGCCCGTGGGTGAGATTGAGGATCTGCTCGACCGCATCGCCCTCCTTGGCATGGATGGCCTTGGCCCCGAGTTTTTCCGCCAGCGCCAGGCGATCCGGCTGGTCGTCGACCACATAGACCTCGGAGGCGCCGCGGATCATGGCGGCGTGGGTGGCCATGAGGCCGACCGGGCCCGCGCCATAGATGGCGATGGACTCCCCGGGGCGCAGGCCGGCCAGTTCGGTGGCATGCCAACCGGTGGGAAAGATGTCGGACAGCATCACATAGTCGTCTTCGCGTTCCGCGGCGTCCTCGGGCAATACCAGGCAGTTGAAGTCGGCATAGGGCACTCGCAGCAATTCCGCCTGGCCGCCCTGGTAGGGCCCCATGTCGGCGAAGCCGTAGGCCGCGCCGGCGACACCCGGGTTGGCGGTGAGGCAGAAGCCGGTCAGTCCGCGTTCGCAGTTCTCGCAGAAGCCGCAGCCGATGTTGAAGGGCAGGCAGACCCGGTCACCGACCTTGATGCGGTCGACACCGACACCGACACCGACACCGACCTCGACCACTTCGCCGAGGTTCTCGTGGCCGAAGACCCGGCCGCTTTCGAAGCTGGTTCGGCCTTCGTACATGTGCAAGTCCGAGCCGCAGATGTTGGTGGTGGTGATCCTGACGAGGACGTCGGTGGGTTTTTCGATGCGGGCGTCGTCTACGTTCTTGACCGCGACGTCGCGCGGGCCCTGGTAAACCACAGCTTTCATGATGTGCACTCCGGAGTGCCGCGCTGGTCCGTTACGGGCACCCGTTTGGGTTGATGGAAATCGTCCCTATGAGAGAGCGGCTTTAGCTGTCGCCTCAGGGGGAGGGCATCGTCAAGCGGAAGGGAGTTCAAATCGTCAGACGAGTTGGGCTGCGCTTAGGAGTCCTGCTAACGTTGCGCTTTTGACCACCAAAGAGGCTTGCCATGCACTATCGATCCCTGGGCCGAACCGAGCTGAAGGTGAGCGCCATTTCCCTGGGCACCATGACCTGGGGCGAGCAGAACACCGAGGCAGAAGCCTTCGAGCAGATTCGAGTCGCCAAGGCGGCCGGCGTCAATCTGCTGGATACCGCCGAGATGTATCCGGTGCCGCCGCGCGCCGAGACCTACACCCGTACCGAGACCATCATCGGCAACTACTTCCGCCAGCACGGGGACCGGGCCGACTGGGTGCTGGCGAGCAAGGCGGCTGGCCCCGGCCGCGACATGGACTACATCCGCAACGGCGGCCTGGCCTTCACCAAAGCCAATCTCACCGCGGCGCTGGATGCCAGCCTGCAGCGCCTGAACACCGATTATCTGGATCTCTATCAACTGCACTGGCCGGATCGGCGCACCAACTACTTCGGCCAGTTGGGCTACGTACACAACGATACCGACTTCACGCCCCTCGAAGAGACCCTGGAAGCCCTGGATGGCCTGGTGAAGGCCGGCAAGGTCCGCCATGTGGGGCTGTCCAATGAAACGCCCTGGGGTGTGCAGCGCTTCCTGCACCTGAGCGAGACCCGTGGCTGGCCGCGGGTGGTGTCGATCCAGAATCCCTATAACCTGCTCAACCGCAGCTTCGAAGTGGGCCTGGCCGAGCAGGCCATACGCGAGCAGGTGGGGCTACTGGCCTATTCGCCGCTGGCCTTCGGGGTGCTCGCGGGTAAGTACCTGAACGGCGCTCGTCCGGCAGGGGCACGCCTGACCCTGTTCGAACGCTTCCAGCGCTACAGCAATCCGCAAACGCAGCGCGCCGCCCAGGCCTATGTCGAGCTGGCCCGCGAGCGCGGGCTGGACCCGGCGCAGATGGCCCTGGCCTTCGTCACCAGCCGACCCTTCGTGACCAGCAATATCATCGGTGCCACCTCGCTCGCCCAGTTGGAAAGCAATCTGGCGAGCAGTGAACTGGAGCTGGATGCCGAGACGCTCGCGGCCATCGAGAAGATCCACGTCGATCAGCCCAACCCCGCGCCCTGAGTCAGGCGTTGTCGGGACGGTCGCCCAATCCGGCAGCCAGCGCCTGGTACAGCACCTGTACCGGGCGGATCGCCCGGCAGCCGGGGCGCATCAGCAGCCAGAGTTCCATCGGTGGCAGATCTTGCGGGGTGGCCAGCAGGACCCAGTCGGGATCGATGAGGTAGTCCGGGAGCAGGGCGACACCCAGCCCGGCGCGTACCAGGCGGGCCACGCCGAGCAGGGTGTCGCACTTCACCCAGGCCTCGCTGCCCGGATATTCCCGGCGCCGCCAGAGCACGCTGGGATGGTCGGGCAGCAGGTCATCGGGCGCCAGCCAGCGCCAGTCGCTGGCCTGGGTGCCGGCACGTTCGAGATAGGTCGCCGTGGCGCACAGACGGTACTGGACCTGCCGCAGGCGCCGGCCGACCAGGTGGCTGGGCGGACTGGCCGTCAGGCGCAGGGCCAGGTCCGCTTCGTGCCGGCTCAGGTTGACGAAGGCGTTGTCGGTGGTGAGCTCCAGGCGAATCTGCGGATAGCGCGCCAGGAAGGCATCCAGGAGCGGCACCAGCAGACGTTCGAGCACCGCATCGGTGGTACTCAGGCGCACGCTGCCACTGGGCGGTGCCTCTTCGGCCAGCAACTCGGCCCTGGCGGCCAGCAAGGCGTCTTCGGCGGCCTGCGCCGCCTGAATCAGCGGCAGCACCGGGGGCAGCGGTCGGCAGCCGTGGCGCCCACGCTCGAACAGCGCCAGGCCCAGGCGCGCCTCGAGCCGTCCGAGGGCGCGGTGTACCGAAGAAACATCCTGCGCCAGCAACTGGGCCGCCCGGGCAAGGGTCGCCCCGCGACTCAGCGCCAGTACCAGCGTCAGGTCGCTGTGTTCCAGTTGATAGTGCATCCGTGCCTGGCCTCCTGACCGCAACGCCTATGTAGGGCATACCGCCTGCCACCTTACTGTGCCTCGCGTCCTTCCACTACCCGCGAGGTAACACCCATGGCGACGCCCCTTATCCTCATGCTGTTGGGCGACCACGATCCTTCCATCGTGGCGCACCGGGCGATTCCCCAAGCCCTGGCGCTGACGGCCCAGGCGCTTGAGCTGACCGTCGAGTTCCGCTGGCTCGACTCCACGTCCGCCGAGCACGGGCTGCCCCGCTGCGATGGCCTCTGGTGCATACCCGGTAGCCCGTATCTCAGTCGCCGTGGCGTGCTCGGTGCCATTCGCACGGCGCGGGAACGCCAGGTGCCCTTTCTCGGGACCTGCGGTGGTTTGCAATATGCCTTGCTGGAGCATGCCACCTCGCTACCGGGCTGCAGCGATCTGGTCCATGGCGAGGAAGAGCCCGAGGCGCAGCGTCTCTTGCTGGCGCCCCTGAGCTGCGCGCTGGTCGAGGTCGAAAAAGAAGTACGCCTCGTACCCGGCACCCGACTGGCCCAGGTAGAAGGGCGCGAGCGCGGTCGTGCCGGCTTTCACTGCCGTTTCGGCCTGAATCCCGAGTACCTGGCGACCCTGCTCGCCGCCGGTTGGCAGGTGCTGGCCTGGGATGACGAGGGACTGCCGCTGGCCTTGGAGCTGACCACCAACCCCTGTCATTTCGGCACCCTCTACCAACCGGAGCGCGAAGCCCTGACCGGGCAGGTGCCGGGCGCGGTACGTTCCTGGCTCGCCAGCGTCGCCCGTCAACGAGGGCAGGGCGCATGAAGACGTTCGATCTGCCGCCGTCTTACGTGGTGGTCGCCTTCACCTCGCAACGGGCCGACGACGATCCGGAATACGCCAGCATGGCGCAGCGCATGCTGACGCTGGCCGCCGAACAGCCGGGTTTCCTCGGCGTCGAGTCGGTCCGGGACGCGCAAGGCCTAGGGATCACCCTATCCTATTGGACCGACCGCCAGGCGGCCGCCGACTGGGGGAGGCAGCCCGAGCACCGGGAGGCACAACGCCTGGGACGGGAACGCTGGTATCTCTGGTACCGCACGCGGGTGTGGGACGTGGTGGCGGGGCGGGACACCGTCACTCCATACGAACCGCTCCCAACGCGGGGGTAACGCGAATCCAGCCGACCGCGTTCTGTTCGCCGGTCAGCATGACCTTCTTCCAGGGGCGAAAGGGCGTGCTTTCCAGGATCAGGATGCGGTCGCCGGGCTTGAGCATGGCAATCAGCTGGCGGTTGGCGATCACGCTACGCTCGGGCATGTAGGGATTCTGCATCAGCGGGATCTGCCCCCCACGGATCTCCCAGGTCTCGCCTCGCGAGGCATTGGTGAAGGTGGGCAGCTGGGTCAGCAGCACGGCGAGGGCCAGGAATGCCGTCAGCAGCAGGACGAAGCGACGCGTCACCGTCCGGACGGCAGCGATATCGGGAGACAGCTTGCCAAGGGTGGACATGGGCGGGCTCTGGAGTACATGACGGTGGCTCAATGCTAGCGTCATGCGGCCGTTTGACATCATTCATCTGGGTGAAAGGTCAAACGGCTACTCATTTGCCATGTGCAGACTGTGAACGGCCGCAAAGGGTCTTACTAGAGCGGCTCGCTCAGGGCGTCAATTGGCGGGTGACTTCCACCGCCTTTTCGAAGGACGGATAGCCGCTCTTGGCCACCGCCAACTCCGCATAGGCGCTCTTGTAGGTCTGGGCCTGGATGGGGTCGGCCTCCGGTAACAGGAAGGGCTCGGAGTAGATGCGATAGAGCAGGGCGAAGGCCAACGGATAGCGTTTTTCCGCGGACTGGTTGAGCAGTTCCAGCACGTCATCGGTCTGCGGGCCCTGCTTGATGGCGATCACGGCCCGGTAGAACTCCACTTCGCCGTCCAGGCTGCTGCCGCCATTGCGCATCAGCAGGGCATCCGCGAGCCGGAGTTGCTCTTCGCTGCTTCCCAGGATCAGCAACTTGGCCTGGAGCAGGTCGTTCTGGCGCAGGAGGCTGATCTGGTCCTCACTCAGCGGGGGTGTCTCGTTCGCCTCTTGATGACCGCCCAGGGAGCAGCCAACAAGAGAAATACATAGCAACGGGAGCATCCATTTCTTCATATCGAGATCTATCCGCGGAGTCGTGACGCTGGTTCCAAACTTTGGACGATAGCAGTTCTTTGATGTTTTGCGCAGAACCGAGCGGGATTCCTGGAGTCGTATCCGCACGTCCAGCGAGCGCCCAGGTCTGGCTATTTCCAGCGCCGCGCGCTTCGGGCATTGTATGCGACAAGCGGCTGGATAGACCGCCGTTCGTTTTGCCTTCACGTACAGATCAAAGGACTCCCATGATCACCAAATGTCTGTTTCCGGCAGCCGGCTATGGCACTCGTTTTCTCCCCGCGACCAAGGCCATGCCCAAGGAAATGCTGCCCATCGTGAACAAGCCTCTGGTGCAGTATGCCGTGGAGGAAGCCCTGGAAGCGGGTCTGCACCAGATCGGTATCGTGACCGGTCGTGGCAAGCGTTCGCTGGAAGACCATTTCGACATCAGCTACGAGCTGGAAAGCCAAATCAAGAACACCGACAAGGAAAAGTACCTGGTCGGCATCCGTAACCTGATCGACAACTGCACCTTCTCCTACACCCGTCAGGTGGAGATGAAGGGCCTGGGTCACGCCATCCTGACCGGCCGCCCGCTGATCGGTGACGAGCCCTTCGCCGTGGTGCTGGCGGACGACCTCTGCCTGAACCTGGAAGGCGACAGCGTCCTCAAGCAGATGGTCAAGCTGTACAACCAGTTCCGTTGCTCCATCGTGGCCATCCAGGAAGTCCCGGCCAACGAGACCAACAAGTATGGCGTGATCGCCGGTGAGATGATCCGTGACGACATCTACCGCGTGAACAAGATGGTCGAGAAGCCCAAGCCGGAAGATGCCCCTTCCAACCTGGCGATCATCGGCCGCTACATCCTGACCCCGGACATCTTCGACCTGATCGAACAAACCGAGCCGGGCAAGGGTGGCGAGATCCAGATCACCGACGCCCTGATGAAGCAGGCCCAGGACGGTTGCGTACTGGCCTACAAATTCAAGGGCCAGCGTTTCGATTGCGGTAGCGCGGAAGGCTTCGTCGAAGCCACCAACTTCTGCTTCGAGAATCTGTACAAGGCGATGTAAGCCCGTCGTGCAGTCGAACAGGCCACCTGCGGGTGGCCTTTTCGTTTTCGGCGATTGGCCCCCCAGCGGCCTTTGCCCTGGGCGGCTTGCGTTATGCTGGTGCCAGCAGCAACCAAGAGAGTGTTCCATGACGACCTATGATTTCGACCTCTTCGTGATCGGTGCCGGTTCGGGCGGGGTGCGCGCCGCACGCTTCGCCGCCGACTTCGGCGCCCGGGTAGCGGTGGCGGAAAGCCGCTACCTTGGCGGCACCTGTGTGAACGTGGGCTGCATGCCCAAGAAATACTTCATCTACGGTGCGTCCTTTCGCGATGAATTCCGCCAGGCGCGCGGCTATGGCTGGGACGCCGAGGTACCGGCGTTCGACTGGAACACCCTGGTCGCCAGCAAGGACCATGAGATCCGCCGCCTGAATGGCATCTATCGCGCCCTGCTGGTCAACAGCGGGGTGACCCTGCTGGAAGCCCATGCCCGCATCCTCGATCCCCACACCGTCGAGGTGGAAGGCCAGCGCTATCGTTGCGCGCGCATCCTGATCGCCACCGGGGGCTGGCCGGACGTACCGGATTTCCCGGGGCGCGAGCATGCCATCACCTCGAACGAGGCCTTCTACCTGCCACAACTGCCCAAGCGCGTCATCGTGGTGGGCGGTGGCTACATCGCCGTGGAGTTCGCCTCGATCTTCCAGGGCCTCGGCGCCAAGACCACCTTGCTGTATCGCCGCGAGCTGTTCCTGCGCGGCTTCGATCGCGGCGTCCGCGAGCACCTGCGCGATGAGATGCAGAAGCGCGGTCACGACCTGCAGTTCAACGCCGACGTATCCCGTATCGACAAGGCCGCCGATGGCAGCCTGCAGGTGACGCTCAAGGACGGCCGTACCCTGGAGGCCGATTGCGTCTTCTATGCCACGGGGCGCCGGCCGATGCTGGATGACCTGGGCCTGGAAAACACCGCCGTCAGCCTGGACGAACGGGGCTTCGTGGCGGTAAACGACACCTTCCAGACCACGGAACCCTCCATCTACGCCATCGGCGATGTCATCGGGCGCGTGCAACTGACCCCGGTGGCCCTGGCCGAGGGCATGACCCTGGCGCGCCATCTGTTCAATCCGGAAAGCTACCGGCCGCTGAACTACGATCTGATCGCCAGCGCCGTGTTCAGCCTGCCTAACCTCGCGAGCATCGGTCTGAGTGAAGAGGCGGCGCGTGAGCGTGGCCATCGCCTGAAGATCTTCCAGAGCAGTTTCCGGCCGACCAAGCTGAGCCTGACCGATGTCCAGGAACGCACCCTGATGAAGCTAGTGGTGGATGCCGACAGCGACCAGGTGCTGGGTTGCCACATGGTCGGGCCGGATGCCGGCGAGCAGATCCAGTGTCTGGCCATCGCCTTGAAGGCAGGGGCGACCAAGGCCTGCTTCGACGACACCCTGGGCATCCATCCCACCGCCGCGGAAGAGTGGGTGACGATGCGCAAGCCGGTCCACGAAGACCCGGCGCGCTGATCGCGCGCCTGGCCTCCGCGCGGATCACTTGGTGGCAGGGACCGCCACCGGCGGGGCGACTTCCACCACCTGGCGCCGGGCATAGCGCTGGGCCAGCACCGCACAGACCATCAGCTGGAGCTGGTGGAACAGCATGATGGGCAGCAGCACCGGGCCCATGGCGCTGTTGCCGAAGAGGACCTTGGCCATGGGCACGCCCGTGGCCAGGCTCTTCTTGGAGCCGCAGAACACCACGGTGATTTCATCTTCCTTGCTCATGCCCAGCAGGCGGGCGCTATAGCGGGTGGCCAGCAGCACCAGGGTGAGCAGGGTAGCGCAGATGCATACCAGTCCGACCAGCGACAGCACCGGCGTCTGCCGCCACAGCCCTTCGATCACTGCCGCGCTGAAGGCGGTGTAGACCACCATCAGGATGGAACCCTGGTCGACGAACTTGAGCGAACCCTTGTGGCGATCCACCCATTTGCCGATCAGTGGGCGCAGCAACTGGCCGGCGATGAAGGGCAGCAGCAGTTGGACACAGATCTTGGTGATGGCATCCAGGGTGCTCTGGCCGTCCGAGCCGCCGTGGGCATCCAGCAGCAGCCGTACCAGCAGCGGGGTGAGGAAGATACCGATCAGGCTGGACAAGGAGGCGCTGCACACCGCCGCCGAGACGTTGCCGCGGGCCATGGAGACGAAGGCGATGGATGACTGCACGGTGGCTGGCAAGGCGCACATGAACAGGACGCCGAGATAGAGCTCGGGCGTGACCAGCGGCGCCAGCAGCGGCTGCAGGGCCCAGCCGAGCAGCGGAAAGGCGATGAAGGTGAAGCTGAACACCAGCAGATGCAGGCGCCAATGGGTGATGCCGGCGACCAGCGCCTGGCGCGACAGCTTGGCGCCGTGCAGGAAGAACAGCAGGCCGATGGCGATGTTGGTCACCACGTTGGCGATCTGGGCGGCGAGGCCCCGACAGGGCAGGACGCTGGCGAGGATCACCGTGGCGACCAGCAGCAGGGTGAAGTTGTCAGGCATCAGGCGGGGACGAGCCATGGTCTCTCTCGGGTTGTGTACGAATAGCCTGCAAGGCTATCGTCTGCTGACCAATCCGGCTAACGCGAAAAGCCCCAATGATATCGCCAAACGGACAGGGCGCCGTGGAGCGCCTGGTTCCCGATCTCGCGACCCTGCCGCGCCGCCTCTATGCGCGGGTCGAATCCCTCGAGCAACCGGCCTGGACCCCCTGGCATCGCCATCCCTGGGGGCAACTGTCCTATGCCATCAAGGGGGTGCTGACGGTGACGACGGCCGAGGGCAGCTATGTGGCACCGCCGCAGCGGGCGGTGTGGATCGCCGCCGACGTGGAACATCAGGTGCGCTCCTCGCCCCGGGCCGAGATGCGCAGCCTCTATGTCAGCGCCGAGGCAGCACCCTACGTGGGCAGTCAGTGCCGGGTGATCACGGTGAATGCCCTGATCCGGGAGTTGATCAAGACCTTCAGCGGCTTCGAACGGGAGTATGACGAGACGGGCGCGCACGGCCGCCTGGTGTCGGTGATGCTCGATCAACTCCAGGCGGCGCCCGAGGTGGGGCTGTCGTTGCCAGCGCCTCAGGATGGCCGGCTACGCCAACTGTGCGAGGCCCTGGCGGCCAATCCCTCGGATGACCGCACCCTGGCGCAGTGGTCACAGGTGGTGGGCGCCTCGGAAAAGACGCTGAGTCGTGCCTTCCTGCGCGATACCCAGCTGACCTTCAGAACCTGGCGCCAGCGGCTGCGGCTGATCAGCGCCCTGGAGCGTCTGGAAGAGGGCGCCGCGGTCACCGAAGTGGCCTTGGACTGCGGCTACAACTCGCCCTCGGCCTTCATCGCTGCCTTTCGCCGGCAATTCGGAGCGACGCCCGGGGCTTTCGCCCTGGGGGGCTAGTGTGGTGTTTGCGTGGTTACAGCACTCTAGGCGGTGGCCCCAAGTAGACTCAGATAGTCACCGAAGCCGCCACGGGCACGGCAATCGAGCCGCGAGCTGGTACGTACCCGGACACTGTTACTCCAGGCGATGTCTGCACCATCGGCCTTGAGCGCGGCCACCAGGCTGACATCCTCGTTGGCCGCCATGGCGGGAAAGCCGCCCACGCGCAGATAGGCGGAGGTGGCGATACCGAAGTTGGCGCCGTGGATGTGCTGATGGCCTTCGCGGTCGTGATAGGCCGCTTCATAGCGCGCTCTCAGGCTGGCGGAATGCGGCGCCCAGTCGTCCACTTCCACCACCCCGCAGACGGCTTCGGCACCGTAGGCGAGTTGCGCGGCGAACCAGTCCGGCGCCACTTCGGAGTCGGCATCGGTACAGGCCAGCCAGCGGGCGCCACGTTGGATCAGATGGGCAGCGCCAAACGCCCGGGTCATGCCGACGTTGCAGGCCCAGATTTCCAACATGGTGACGGGCAATTGGCGAACGATGCCGGCGGTGCCATCGGTGCAGCTGTCGAGCACGATGACGATCTCGACCTCTTCACCCAGCAGCGCGGGATGCCTGGCCGCGCGCAGGACCGACAGCAGACAGCGTTCGACATGTTGCTCTTCGTTATGGGCAGGTATCACGGCACCTATCATAGAAGCTGCTCCCGGCGGGCGACGGAGGTGGGGTCGGAGGACCAGAGGGTGAGGACGAAATCGGATTCTTCGAGATGACTCAGGCGGTGCAGGCCGGGCAGGGCGGCCAGGCGTTCGTGGACCTGGTCGCCGGTCAGGGAGCAACCGTCGATGGGGTGGCGCCAATGACAGCCGAGCAGCACGCCACCCGGCAGCAGCGCGCTGTGGGCGTGGTCCAGCAAGGCAGCTAGACCCTGTTCGCCGAGGTAATAGCCGATCTCGCTGATGACGATCAGATCGAAGACGCCCTCGGGCCAGCCACCCGGCAGCAACAGATGGCGCACCTCGACGTGGCGCTGATCGGCCAGGCGCGCACTGGCGGTGGCCACCGCGGAGACATTGCCGTCACTCACCAGCAGGTGGTCGCAGCGTTCGGCCAGACGGCGGGACAACTCACCGGTGGAGCAACCCGGTTCGTAGCCCTGCGTGTACCGCCGATGCGGCAGGATGGCCAGGGTCAGATCGCGCTTGCGCGCCTCGTACCAGCGATGGCGATAGTCCCAGGGATCAGCGTTACCGGCGTAGAGGGTATCGAAGTAGCTCATGGAGACGGTCACGTCAGATAGACCTCCCAGGCACGGGTCAGCCGGGCGACCACCGCCGGTGGCAGGATCGGACCCTGGCCGGTGCTGGGGTCTTCGCTCAACTGGCTACCGAAGGCATTGACCGCCTGTTTCTTCACTGCCAGAACGTCCTGTTCCAGATTCAGCCGCCGGGCTCGCTCCCAAGGCACGCGGGGGTCGCCCGGCGTGGCCCAGTGCCAGGTCCAGATCGGCACCTCGATACAGCGGATACCGCGCAGCCGACAGGCTTCGACGGCGGCCCGACCGGTCGCCTCGTGGTCGGGATGGCCATCCAGCCGCCAGGTGACGAAGACGATGTCCTGGGGCGTGAGCACCTCGAGCAGTCGTCGCTGCAGGGCTTCTTCCTGGTCGCTCACCTGGCCATCCGGGATCGCCAGGCGGGTCACGGTGGCACGCTCCAGATGCAGACGGCGCAAGGCTTCGCGGGTTTCCAGCGGACGGGTGTTGCGCAGCCGGCTCGCCGGCCAGAGGCTTGACTGCGGATGGCTGCCGTCGCCATCGGTCACCGCCACCAGCGCCAGACGGCGCCCGAGTTCGTTTAGCAGGTAGAGCAGGCCGCCACAGCCGAGGATCTCGTCATCCGGATGGGGGGCGACGATCACGGCGCGATGGCCGAGCGGGACGAGCTGGGCCGCCTCGATCTCGGGCATGCTGGCAAAGCCACTCCATTGGGCCCAGGCTTCGGGCGAGGTGCCCGCACCCTGGATCTGACGGTCACCTACAGTTGCCAAGGGGCACCCTCCAGCAGATTGAGATCGCCCAGCACCGCCAGATCGCGCTCGGCATGGCTCTGACGCAGATAGACGGGCAGGTCGGCCATGTGCCGGGCACAGTAGGCATCGCGGCACAGCGGCGCGGCGCCGAAGGCCCGGCCGGTATGACGCACGACGATTTCCGCGCATTGCTCGACCAGGGCGCGTAGTTGGCAGATGCGGTAGCGCGCATCGTCCTCGGGATGGCGATCGATCCAGTCGGCCGCCTGGCGCAGCGCGGTGGCGGCGCCGAGCAGGGCGGCATCGACATGGCCCAAGTGGGCCAGGGCATGGGGCTCGCGATGGCGCTTGCAGTGCGCCCTCAGGGTGTCGGCGAGGGCTGTCGATGAGCCGAACCAGCAGGCGGCGATGCCACCGCCGCCATGCCAGAAGCCGGGTCGATGCAGATAGCGACCGGGCGCCCCGACCAGCACGCCAGCGGCCCCGTCGAACACGACATCGACGCTGCCGGTGGCCTGCATGCCGATCGCCCGCCAGCCGTCCTGGGTGACCTCGACGCCGGGCTGGTTCATTCCCACCGCCACCAGCATGGGATGATCGTCCATCCAGGCGGTGACTAGGGCATGGCTGACCAGGGAGGCACCCGAGCACCAGGATTTGCGGCCGTGCAGGGTCACCATGCTGTCGACGCTATAACGCACCAGCAGACGCGCATCCGGGGGTTCGGCCGCCCAGACGCCCCAAAGGCTGTCCGGCGGTGCGGTGAAGCCGTCGAGTTCGGCCAGGATGGCCAGGGCATCGGTATGGCCTTCGTAGAGCTTGACCAGGCCCAGGTCCAGCTTGGCGACCTGGGCGAGGGCGCGCCAGCGGTCCAGGGTGCGACCCTGGCCAGGCAGTGGCAGGCGGTCGAGGCCGCGCTGATTGAGCGTCTGGAGGCGTTGCTGCAGCAGTGCGGGAGTGACCTCGTCGTAGGCCCACTCATCCAGGGTGTCCTGAAGGCTATCCAGATTGATCGACATCGGTTCCATCCCGTGGCTGGCGACGGCGTTGTCCACGACAACGCTCCTAGTTGCAGACCATGGCGAGCGCCGAGGGGTTTCGCTTGGGCGAGACGTTGGCGACGGCAGGCATGCCTCAGTCCACACCCAGGCGCTGGCGGCGGGCCCGGGTAAGCCCCTGGCGCACCTTGGCGTAGCCGGCCCAAGGATCGTCCTTGAGCCCTTCGAGGCGTTGCAGCAGGGTATCGAAGTGCCATTGGTCGCTTCGCTCGAGTCTGGCCAGCTCGCTGCGGGCCACGGGGACGGAAACGCCGAGGTGCGGGCGGGCGCGCAGCGAGAAGGCGCTGACCGTGGTGGCGCCCTGGCGATTGCGCAGATAGTCGACGAAGATGCGGCCGCGGCGATTCTCCGCACCCATCTTGGCGACGAAGAGCTTGGGCAGGGTATTGGCCAGGTGCTGGGCCGCGGCCTGGGCGAAGGCCTTGACGGTATCCCAATCCTGGCGGCGATCCAGCGGCACCACCAGGTGCAGGCCGCGCCCACCGCTGGTCTTGACGAAGGCCTGCAGGTCCAGTTCGTCGAGCAGGGTGAGGGTGAGTTCCGCCGCTTCCACCATGCGTGACCAGGGCAGGGCGGGATCGGGGTCGAGATCGAGGATGAAACGGTCAGGACGCTCGATGCGGTCGGCGGTGGCGTTCCAGGTATGCAGCTCCACGGTACCCATCTGGGCGGCGCCGATGAGGGCGTCGCGACTGTCGATGACCATCAGCGGTGCATGACCGGGGTCCAGCGCGGGATCAAGTTCGCGGATGTGGGGGATCGCCAGGGTCTGCTTGTGCTTCTGGAAGATCTGCTCGCCAGCGATGCCTTCGGGCGTGCGCACCAGGGCCACCGGGCGATCGGCCAGGTGTGGCAGGATCCAGTCCGCGACGGCGGCGTAATAGCCAGCCACGTCGAGTTTGCGAGCGCCGCTGGCGTCGTCGATCACCCGCTCCGGGTGGCTGATGCGTACGCCGGCCACCTCGGCGTCCTTTTGCTTGCCACTCGCCTTGCGCGGAGTACGGTCGGCGCGTTCGGCTTCGCGGGCCGGCGTCGCCGTTTCGAGACCGATCTCGCTGGCCGGCTTGTCGTCGCGCAGGCCGTGGAAGACGCCCTGGCGCACGATGCGGTCCTGGGTCATCTCGGCATAGGCGATCTCGCATAGCTGCTCGGGCTTGAGCCAGGTCACCTGCCGATAGGCGGCGCCCTTGGGCGGGTCCACCACCGGAGGCCGGTCGCTGATCAACGGTTGAAACCGCTCATGCAGCTGCTTGAGCTGCGCCGCCGTGAAGCCGGTGCCGACCTTGCCGGCGTAGTGCAACTCGCCTTGATCATCGTGCAGGGCGACCAGCAGCGCGCCCAGGTGCTGGCGGCCACCCTTGGGCGGGGTATAGCCGACGATGATGAATTCCTGACGATGGGCACACTTGAGCTTGATCCAATCCTTGCTGCGCCGGGACCGATAGGGACTGCCGAGTCGTTTGCCGATGACCCCTTCCAGGCCCAGCTCGCAGGCGCTGGCCAGGATGCGGTCGGCCGGCACCTCGAAGGCCGCGGAAAAGCGCAGCAGGTCGCTGGCGTTGCGTTCTTCCAGCAGCTTGCCCAGCAGTTCGCGGCGCTGCTCGACGGGCACCTCGCGCAGATCCGCGCCGTTGAGGTAGGGCAGGTCGAAGAGGTAGTAGGCGATGCGACTGTCCTTGGCGGTTTCGAAGGCGTTTTGCAGGGCCTGGAAACTCGACACGCCCTGGGCATCGTTCACCACGATCTCGCCATCCAGCCAGGCGTTCTCCAGGCCGAGCGCGGCCAGGGCCTTGGCCTGTTCCGGCAAGCGCGCGGTCCAGTCGTTGCCGCTGCGGGTGAAGAGCTGTACCTGGTCGCCCTCCACCCGGGCCAGCAGGCGGTAGCCGTCGTATTTCACCTCGTAGAGCCAGTCACCGGCAGGAGGGCTATCGACCAGGGTCGCCAGCTCGGCGTCCAGGGTCTCGGGCAGCTTGGCCTTGCGTGCCTTGGCCGTGCCCTGGCGCTGGGGCGCCTGGGTGGCCTTGGGTTTGGTGGCAGCCTTGGCCTTGCCCTGGCCCCGGTTCAAGCGCGGCAGGGTCTTGTCGCTCAGGACACTGTCGGGTTCGGCGGCGGTCACCTCGTAGTCCGCGGTATCCCGGGCCTCGTCGTCGCGTTCCTTGATCAGCAGCCACTGCGGCTTGTCGCTGTGCCCGCGCAGCCGGGTGCGTACCAGGGTCCAGTGGCCGCGGAGCTTTTCGCCCCTGAGTTCGAACTTGAGCTTGCCGGCGGCATAGCCTGCCGCCGCATCGCCGTCGGCCTGCCACTCGCCGCGGTCCCAGACGATGACATCGCCCGCTCCGTACTGCCCCTCGGGAATACTGCCCTCGAAGCTGCCGTAGGCGAGGGGGTGATCCTCCACCTGCACCGCCAGGCGTTTCTCCCCGGGGTCGAGGCTTGGGCCCTTGGGCACCGCCCAGCTCTTGAGAGTGCCCTCCAGCTCCAGGCGGAAGTCGTAGTGCAGGCGGCGGGCGTCGTGTTTCTGGATGACGAAAGTCAGGGCGCCCTTGGCCTTGCGGGGGCGGGGATTGTCCTCGTCGCGGGGTTCGACGGTGATGTCGAAGTTGCGCTTGCGATTGTATTCGCTGGTCGAGCTGGCCATGGCGGCGCTCCTCACTTGGCCTTGCGGGTGCGGCTGGCGGTCGAGCTGCGGCGGCGACTGGCGCTCTTAGCCTTGGGTGGCTCCGGGTCCTTGTCCTTGCGCTTGCCGCCCAGGCTGCGGCGCAGCAGTTCGGTGAGGTCGATGACGTCGGCGCCGCTGTCTTCGGTCGCCGGCTCTTCGGCGACGGCTTCGAGCTTGCCGTCCTTGAGCTTGCGTTCGACCAGGGCCATGACGTTGTCCTTGAAGGTGTCGTGGTACTGGGCCGGGTCCCATTGCTCGGTCATGTCCTCCACCAGGCGCTGGGCCATGTCCACCTCCTTCTTGGTCACCTTGGCGTCCAGGCCTTCCAGACCCACGTCTTCCGCGGAGCGCACCTCGTCGGCCCAGCGCAGGGTGTTCAGCACCAGGGCGTCGCCCAGCGGCATGATCACCGCCAGGTGCTGCTTGGTATGCATCACCAGGTTGGCCACGCCAACCTTGCCGGCGGCGCTCAGGGTGTCGCGCAGCAGCGCATAGACCTTCTCGCCGTTCTTGTCCGGTGCCAGGTAGTAGGGCTTCTCGAAGTGCAGGATGGAGATCTCGCGCGCCTCGACGAAGGCGAGGATATCGATGGTGCGGGTGGCCTCCGGGAGCGCGTTGTGGATCTCCTCGTCGCTGAGCACCACGTACTGCCCCTTGCCATGCTCGACACCCTTGACGATGTGCTCGCTGGGCACCTCCTTGCCGGTGGTCTTGTTGATGCGCTTGTAGCCCACCTGATCCAGGCTGCGGTCGTCCAGCCAGTCGAAGTCGATGCCCGACTGCCGGGTCGCCGAGACGACCGAGACGGGGATGTGCACCAGGCCGAAGCTGACGGCGCCTTTCCAGATCGAGCGTGGCATGGGCGTTCTCCAGGCAGGGGATGTCCCCTATGGATAGGCCGGCGATCCATGGGGTTCCGCCCCGGGGAACCCCGCTCCGTTGTTGGGTTCTACCCCCGAACAGTGATTTTGCCGCCGCAGGCGCAGGGTAGAGGGGAGTAGGCGTGGACAGTGTCGATCAAGAAGTTTTGCGCACGACGGTGGCCTGGCGCCGGGCCGGCCACTGCGTGAGCCTGTTCACCGTGGTCCAGACCTGGGGCAGCTCGCCGCGCCCGCCCGGCGCCATGCTGGCGCTGCGCGGCGATGGCCAGGTCTGCGGTTCGGTGTCCGGCGGTTGCATCGAGGACGACCTCATCGCCCGGCTGCATGCCGGCCAGTTCGCTGGTGAGCGGCCCGAGGTGATCACCTATGGCGTCTCGGGGGACGAGGCCGCGCGTTTCGGGCTGCCTTGCGGTGGCACCCTGCGGCTGGTGCAGGAGCGCGTCGATGACTGGCAGTGGGTGGCGCAGCTACTGGAACGCTGTGACGGCCACGAATTGGCCCTGCGCGAGCTGGACCTGGCGACGGGGGCGGTGCGCATCACCGCCACGACCCGCGACGAGCCGGTCGCCCTGGACGAACACCGCCTGCGCCTGGTCCACGGACCGCGTTGGCGCCTGCTGTTGATCGGTGCCGGGCAGCTGTCGCTGTACGTGGCCGACATGGCCGCCATGCTCGATTTCGAGGTGCTGGTCTGCGATCCGCGTGAGGAATTCCGCCTGGGCTGGGAGACGCGCCAGGCGCGGTTCATCGCCGGTATGCCGGACGACGCCGTGCTGGCGATCCGGCCGGACGAGCGTACCGCCGTGGTGGCCCTGACCCACGATCCGCGGCTGGATGACCTGGCCTTGCTGACGGCGTTGCAATCCGACGCCTTCTACGTCGGCGCCCTGGGTTCGCTGCGCAACAACGACAAGCGCCGTGAGCGCCTGCTGCAGCTGGATGTACCCGTCGCCGCGATCAATCGCCTGCACGGCCCCATCGGCCTGCATATCGGCAGCCATACGCCGCCGGAGATCGCCCTTTCGCTGCTGGCCGAGGTGGTGGCGGTGAAGAATGGCATCGCCCTGACCCAGAAGAAGCGCGCGCTGGTGGCGGTGGAGCAGGTCGCCTGAGCGTGGCGCCGGTACAGATCCTCGTCCTGGCTGCCGGTTCCGGCAGCCGCTTCCGCGCGGCGGGCGGGGGCGACAAGCTGCAGGCGGCGCTACCTGGCTATGCCGAATCTAGCGTCTTGCAGGCGACCTTCCGCCTCTGGACGACGCTCGGCCTGCCTTGCCTGGCCGTGGTTTCCAGCGCAGCGCCCTGGCGCGCCGCGCTGGCTCGCCAGGAAGGGCTGCAGGTGCTGAGCCTGCCCACCACGGGGATGGGCGACAGCCTGGCCGCCGCGGTGCGGGCGACGTCCGCTGCTGGGGGCTGGCTGGTGGCCTTGGGTGACATGCCCTTCATTCATCCGACGACCGCTCGCCAACTGCTCGAGCTGCAGCGGCCCGACCGTATCGTCGTGCCGGTCCACGCGGGGCGACGCGGGCATCCCGTGCTCTTTGGTCGGAATTATGCCGCTGCGCTTGGCGAGTTGAGGGGCGACGAAGGAGCGAAACGGCTGCTGCGCGAGGCGTCGGTGCTAGAGCTGGAGGTCGCCGACGCCGGCATCCAGCTCGACATCGACACCCCGGCCGACCTGGAAAAACCGCCCGCGACCGGCCTCGAACTTCCCCAATTCACCGCTCTTCCAACGGGGGTGAAAGCCCTGTGGTGGAAGACGTCCATGAACATCATCGAGTCCATGCTGGACTATCTCAAGACGCGTGAGCTGCAGCTCACCACGGCGGAGTCCTGCACCGCCGGCAAGGTGGTCGGGCTGTTGTCCGAAGTGCCCGGCAGCGGTAGCTGTATCGAGTCGGGTTACGTCGTCTATTCCCCGGAGGCCAAGCAGCGCCTGCTGGGGGTGAAGCCGGAGACCATCGAGCGCTACAACCTCACCAGCGAGGAAGTCGCCCGGGAGATGGCCGCTGGTGCCTTGCGCGACAGCCCGGCCCAGGTGGCCATCGCCAACACCGGGCTGGCCGGGCCGGGCGGCGCTGATGGTATTCCCGAAGGCACCGTCTGTTTCGCCTGGGGCTATCGAGCGGGTGACGACATCGTGCTCTATGCTGAGACCCAGCATTTTTCCGGCGACCGCGAAGCCGTCCAACTGGCCGCCGCCCGGCACAGTCTGGCGGGTGTAGTGCCCTATCACCAGCGTCTCGAACGCGAACTCAAGGAGAACGCCCGATGACCGACGCCCAGCAGCGCGACATCATCCAGGCCCTGCAGGTGCCCGCCCATTTCGATCCGGCCGAGGAGGCCGACCGGCGCATCCAATTCCTCAAGGATTACCTGCTGCAGAGTCGGCAGGAAAGCTATGTGCTGGGCATCAGCGGCGGGGTGGATTCCTCCACCGCTGGCCGCCTGGCGCAACTGGCGGTGGAGCGGGCGCGGGAGGAGAGCGGCAATGCCCGCCTGAGATTCATCGCCATGCGCCTGCCCTATGGCGTTCAGCGTGACGAGGAGGATGCCCAGCGTGCCTTGCAATTCATCCAGCCCGACGAGACCCATACCGTCAACGTCAAACCCGCCAGCGATGCCATGCTCGCGTCGGTGCGCGAGGCTCGGGTGGCCTTCGACGACGAGCTGCACGAGGACTTCACCCTGGGCAACATCAAGGCGCGCCAGCGCATGATCGCCCAATACGCCGTGGCCGGCGCCCGTCGCGGCCTGGTCATAGGCACCGACCATGCCGCGGAAGCCCTGATGGGCTTCTATACCAAGTTCGGCGATGGCGCCTGTGACCTCACGCCGCTGCATGGCCTGAACAAGCGGCGTGTCAGGGCGGTAGCCGAGTGGCTGGGCGCGCCCGACGCCCTGGTGCACAAGGTACCGACTGCGGACCTCGAATCCCTGTCACCAGGCAAGGCGGACGAGGATGCCTTCGGCATCACCTATGCCGAGATCGATGACTTTCTCGAAGGCAAACCGGTCAGCCCGGCAACCCTGGAGATCATCCTCAACACCTATCGGCGCAGCGCCCACAAGCGTGATCTTCCCTATACGCCCTTCATTTAAATCAATAGGTTATGTCAGTTATATGAAGTGAATTTTCATACAGTTCACTTGAGGGAGGCGTCGATTGGCGCCTTGCGTGGCTGAACGGACGCTGTTTGCCGGGTCATTTTTCAGCTATGAGAAATAACTTAATAGAGTCTTGGTAAACAATTGTTTTTAAATGTTTTCACGGTGTAGAGGAGGGCTGTTGGTCGATGTTGCGGCGCTGAACTTTTGCGCGCCCTCGTGGCTCAGACTCTTTCAGACACACCCGCGCTAGCCTTTCCGGTATCGAAGCTGACGCGGCGGTCTGGAAAGGTGGCTGCCGGGGTTCGTGGCGCATCCTTCCAGATCCAGGGCATCCCCAGCCAAGGGGGACGGCAGCCGGCTTTGCGGAAAGACGTCAGGCAGTAGCGGGGTCATGATCTAGGTCGTATCGCTTGGGCGATGCGACCTTTCACGCGTCTCAAGATGATGGAGTCAGGCTCGATGTCGAACACCGATCTCCCCGGTTCTTTTTCCACCCTTTCCCTCGATCCCGCTACCGCTGCGCAAACGCCGCGCATCGCCATCGAATCGGTCACCCCGGCGGTCGATAATGGCCAGTTCGCCGCCAAGGGCATCGCCGGTCGGGTCGTCGAAGTGACCGCCAAGATCTTCGCCGATGGGCACGATAAGCTCGCCGCGGCCATCCTCTGGCGCCAGGAGGGCGAGGAAGACTGGCAGCAGGCGCCGCTGGTACTGGAAACCAATGACCTCTGGCGTGGCCGCTTCACCCCGCCGACGGTGGGCCGCTACGAATTCGTGGTCCAGGCCTGGTGGGACGTCTGGGGCACCTACCGCTACGAGATCGAAAAGAAGCATGCCGCTGGTGTGCCGCTGAACCTGGAGTTGCAGGAAGGCCGCATTCATGTGGAGCAGGCGCTGTCCCGCGCGGAAGGCGAGCAACGGGCGCCGTTGGAGGCCTTGCTGCAGCGGCTGGAGCAAGCGCCCAGCGAAGGTGACAAGGTCGCGGTACTGCTGGGGGCCGAGGCGAGCCAGGCGATGACGCCGGTGGACGCCTATGAGCACCTCACCCACAGCATCGAATATCCGTTGGACATCGAACGGGTTCGGGCCGAATTCGCCAGCTGGTACGAACTCTTCCCGCGTTCCATCACCGACGATCCCCAGCGCCATGGCACCTTCCGCAACGTGATCGGTGAACTGCCGCGTGTGCGTGACATGGGCTTCGACGTGCTGTACTTCCCGCCGATCCATCCGATCGGCCTGGCCCATCGCAAGGGCAAGAACAACACCCTGGGCGCCGGGGCGGATCAGCCGGGCAGTCCCTATGCCATCGGCAGCCCGGATGGTGGCCATGATGCCGTGCATCCCGAACTGGGTACCCTGGAAGACTTCCGCGCCCTGGTCGCGGCGGCGGCCGACCACGGCCTGGAGATCGCCCTGGACTTCGCCATCCAGTGCTCGCCCGACCATCCCTGGCTCAGGGAACATCCGGGCTGGTTCTCCTGGCGTCCGGATGGCTCCATGCGCTATGCCGAGAATCCGCCGAAGAAGTACCAGGACATCGTCAACGTCGACTTCTACGCCAAGGACTCGATTCCCGATCTGTGGCTGGCCCTGCGCGACGTGGTCTGGCACTGGGTGGAGCAGGGGGTGAAGATCTTCCGCGTCGACAATCCCCACACCAAGCCGTTGCCCTTCTGGGAGTGGCTGATCGCCGATATCCGCGGTCGCGACGCCGACGTCATGTTCCTGGCCGAAGCCTTCACCAAGCCGGCGATGATGGCGCGTCTGGGCAAGGTCGGCTACAGCCAGAGCTACACCTACTTCACCTGGCGCAACACCAAGGCCGAGCTGACCGAGTACTTCACCCAGCTCAACGAAGCGCCCTTGCGCGATTGCTACCGGCCGAATTTCTTCGTCAACACCCCGGACATCAACCCGACCTTCCTGCAGACCAGCGGGCGCCCCGGTTTCCTGATCCGGGCGGCGCTGGCCACCATGGGGTCCGGCCTCTGGGGCATGTATGCCGGCTTCGAACTCTGCGAAGGCGCGCCGCTCACGCCGGGCAAGGAAGAGTACCTGGACTCGGAGAAGTACGAGCTGCGCCCGCGCAACTTCTATGCGCCGGGCAACATCATGGCCGAGATCGCCCAGCTCAATCGCATCCGCCGGCAGAATCCGGCGCTGCAGACCCATCTGGGCCTGGAGTTCTACAACTGCTGGAACGACCAGATCCTTTATTTCGGCAAGCGCACCGACGACCTGGGCAACTTCGTCCTGGTCGCCATCAACCTCGATCCCTTCAATGCCCAGGAAGGTAGTTTCGAACTCCCGCTGTGGGAATTCGGCCTCGACGACAATGCCACCACCCTCGGCGAGGACCTGATGACCGGGCATCGCTGGGCCTGGCACGGCAAGACCCAATGGACGCGCCTGGAGCCGTCGATGCCCTTCGGCATCTGGCGCATCCAGCCGGCCCACTAGCGCTCTCTCCGGTGGCGCGGGCCGCCCGGCGCAGGAAGCGATCCTGCGCCGGGGGCCTGACCCACCACCATCGCCGGTGGCCTGGACGACCGGTGCACGCATTCGATTCAGACGCCCTGTTAAGGACCTGACGACATGGCAAAACCCAATAAAGCTCGTTCCCGCAAACCCGCTGCCTTCATCGACGATCCGCTCTGGTACAAGGACGCGGTCATCTACCAGGTGCACGTGAAGTCGTTCTTCGACTCCAACAACGATGGCATCGGCGACTTCCCCGGCCTGATCGAGAAGCTGAACTACATCGCCAGCCTCGGCGTCAACACCATCTGGCTGCTGCCGTTCTATCCCTCGCCGCGCCGCGACGATGGCTACGACATCGCCGAATACCGCGGCATCCACCCCGACTACGGCACCATGGCCGATGCCAAGAGGTTCATCGCCGAGGCCCATGCCCGTGGCCTGCGGGTGATCACCGAGCTGGTCATCAACCACACCTCCGACCAGCACCCCTGGTTCCAGCGCGCCCGCCGCGCCAAGAAGGGCTCGGCCGCGCGTAATTTCTACGTCTGGTCCGATGACGACCAGAAGTACGACGGCACCCGCATCATCTTCCTCGATACCGAGAAGTCCAACTGGACCTGGGACCCGGTGGCCGGCCAGTACTTCTGGCACCGTTTCTACTCCCACCAGCCGGACCTGAACTTCGACAATCCCCAAGTCATGAAGGCGGTCATCTCCATCATGAGGTACTGGCTGGACATGGGCGTCGATGGCCTGCGCCTGGACGCCATTCCCTACCTGGTGGAGCGTGACGGCACCAACAACGAGAACCTGCCCGAGACCCACGCGGTGCTCAAGGAAATCCGGGCCGAGATCGATGCCAACTACCCCGACCGCATGCTGCTGGCCGAGGCCAACCAGTGGCCGGAAGACACCCAGCTGTACTTCGGTGACGGCGACGAATGCCACATGGCTTTCCACTTCCCGCTGATGCCGCGCATGTACATGGCCATCGCCCAGGAAGACCGCTTCCCCATCACCGACATCCTGCGCCAGACCCCGGAGATCCCGGCCAACTGCCAGTGGTCGATCTTCCTGCGCAACCACGACGAACTGACCCTGGAGATGGTGACCGACCGCGAGCGGGACTACCTCTGGAACTACTACGCCTCGGATCGCCGGGCGCGCATCAACCTGGGCATCCGCCGTCGCCTGGCACCCCTGCTGGAACGCGACCGTCGCCGCATCGAGCTGCTCAACAGCCTGTTGCTGTCCATGCCCGGTACCCCGACGCTGTATTACGGCGACGAGATCGGCATGGGTGACAACATCCACCTGGGCGACCGCGATGGCGTCCGTACCCCCATGCAGTGGTCGGTCGACCGCAATGGCGGCTTCTCCCGCGCCGACCCAGCCAGCCTGGTGTTGCCCTCGATCATGGACCCGCTCTACGGCTACCAGGCGATCAACGTCGAGGCCCAGTCCCGCGATCCGCATTCGCTGCTCAACTGGACGCGACGCATGCTCGCCGTGCGCAAGCAGCAGAAGGCCTTCGGTCGTGGCACCCTGAAGATGCTGTCGCCGACCAACAGGCGCATCCTGGCCTACCTGCGCAACTTCACCAACGCCCAGGGCGAGCACGAGACCATCCTCTGCGTGGCCAACGTCTCCCGTGCCGCCCAGGCGGTGGAGCTGGATCTGTCCAGCTTCGCCGGCCAGGTCCCGGTGGAGATGATCGGTGGTAGCGCCTTCCCGCCCATCGGCCAGCTGCCCTACATGCTGACCCTGCCGCCCTATGGCTTCTACTGGTTCTACCTGGCGGGCAACGAGCACCTGCCGGCCTGGCACACCGAGCCGCCGGCGCCCATGCCCGACTACCAGACGGTGGTGATCAAGCGTCATCTGCAGGAGCTGCTCAGCGGCGATCCGCGACGCATCTTCGAAGAGGTGCTGCCGGTCTATCTGCCCAAGCGTCGCTGGTTCGGCTCCAAGGACGAAGCCATCACCAGCGTACGCCTGGACTATGCCGCCCAGATCAACACGCCCAAGTTGCCGGTGATGTTCACCGAGGTGGTGGTGACCAACGCCAAGGGCGAAGAGCGCTATGCGCTGCCGCTGGGCTTCCTCGCCGAAGAGGACCAGCATTGCAGCCCCCTGGCTACCCAGCTGGCTATCTCGCGCATCCGCCATGTGCGCCGCGTGGGCTTGGTGACCGATGCCTTCGCCCTGACCAGCTTCGTGCACGGGGTGTTCGACGCCTTCCGCAAGGGGGCCAAGATCGCGCTGCCAGAGGGTGAACTGAGCTTCGAGGTCTATGACAATCCCGAAGATCTGGCCCTGGACCCCAGCACCGAGATCAAGCACCTGGGCGTGGAGCAGTCCAACAGCTCGTTGATCGTCGGCGATCACCTGATGCTCAAGCTGATCCGCAAGGTGGCCGCGGGCATCCATCCCGAGGTGGAGATGGGGCGCTACCTGGCCCAGGCCGGCTTCGCCAACATCGCCGCCACCCACGCCGTGGCCCAGCGTATCGCGCCGGACGGCACGCCCCATGTGCTGATGCTGGTGCAGCAGCACATCCACAACCAGGGCGATGCCTGGAAGTGGAGCCTGGACACCCTGGACCGCGTGACCCGCGATTTGCTCAGCGGCGGCATCTCCAACGTGGAGAACGAGTTCACCGCCATGGGCGATCTGACCGCCTTCGCCGGCGTGCTGGGCAAGCGCCTGGGCGAGATGCACGTGGTCCTGGCCCAGCCCACCGAGGATGCCGCCTTCGCGCCGGAAACCGTGGACGCCAAGGCGGCCAAGGACCTGGCGCACCGGGTGCGGGTACAGGTGGATGGTGCCCTGGATACCTTGCAAGGTATGCGCGACCAGCTCGACGCCGCCAGCCAGGAGTTGCTCGCCGGGCTGGTCGGCAAGCGTGAGGCCCTGGCCAAGCGCATCGAAGCCCTGGCTGCCGACGTCGAGGGCGGGCTGCGCATCCGCGTCCATGGCGATCTGCACCTGGGCCAGGTCCTGGTGGCTCAGGACGACGCCATCCTCATCGACTTCGAGGGTGAGCCGGCGCGTTCGCTGGAGGAGCGGCGCGGCAAGTACGGCCCCTACAAGGACGTCGCTGGCGTGCTGCGCTCCTTCGACTACGCCGCGGCCATGGTGACCCAGGTCAGCAACAGCGGAGCCGATACCTCGGAAGAGCACCAGCGGCTGCGTGCCCAGGCCGCGGAAACCTATCGGAAGTCGTCCTATGCGGCCTTCCTGGAAGCCTACCGCACCGCGGCGGCCGGTATCGGCCATCAGTGGGGCGAGCGGGGCGAACAGGCGGCGCTGGATCTCTACAGCCTGGAAAAAGCGGTTTATGAGATAGGCTACGAGGCTGCCAACCGACCCACCTGGATCAACATCCCGCTACGCGGCGTCGCCGCTATCGTCGAGACCCTCTTGTCTGGAGCCCGCGCATGACCGATCAGTCCACCGCCCCCGTCGTCCCCTTCGACGACGTCCGCCTCTCGGCCGCCGAGGCCGAGTCGCTGGCACGTGGCGAACACGGTAATCCCTTCGCCATCCTCGGCCCCCATGCCGATGGCGAGGGCGTGATCGTCCGCGCCTTCCTGCCCAATGCCCTGGGCGTCGAACTGGTCGACCGCATGAGCGGTCGGCCCCTGGCCCAGATGCAGCCCGGGCGCGTGCCCGGCCTGTTCGTCACCCGGCTGGACTACGCCGCCCCCTACAAGCTGGTCATTCGCTGGCCGAGCGGGGTGCAGGAAACCGAAGATCCCTATTCCTTCGGTGTCCTGCTGGGCGAGACCGATCTCTATCTGTTCAACGAAGGTCGTCACCGCAATCTCGGCGAGACCTTCGGTGCCCAGCGCTGTCAGGTCGACGGCGTGGAAGGCGTGCGCTTCGCCGTCTGGGCGCCCAACGCCCGGCGCGTCTCGGTGGTGGGCGACTTCAACTCCTGGGACGGTCGTCGCCTGCCCATGCGCCTGCGGGCCAATAGTGGCGTCTGGGAACTGTTCGTCCCCCGCCTGCCGGTGGGCACCGCCTACAAGTACGAGATCCTCGGCCAGTACGGCGTGCTGCCGCTCAAGGCCGATCCCATCGCCCTGGCGGCGGAGTTGCCACCGCGCACCGCCTCGGTGGTGGCCGACAACACTCCCTTCGTCTGGCGCGACCAGGATTGGATGGCGCACCGTCGTGAACGGCAGGGGCTGGAAGCGCCGCTGTCCATCTACGAGCTGCACGCCGGGTCCTGGCGCCGCGAAGGAGGGGACGAAGGTCGCCTGTACAGTTGGCGCGAGCTGGCCAAGCACCTGATTCCCTATATCCACGAGATGGGCTTCACCCATATCGAGTTGCTGCCGATCATGGAGCACCCCTTCAGCGGCTCCTGGGGTTACCAGCCGTTGGGCCAGTTCGCGCCGACCTCGCGCTTCGGCACGCCGGCGGATTTCGCCGCCTTCGTCGATGCCTGCCACCAGGCCAACATCGGCGTCATCCTCGACTGGGTACCGGCGCACTTTCCCACCGACGAACACGGCCTGGCCCGCTTCGACGGCACCGCCCTGTACGAATACGAGCACCCCTTCGAGGGCTTCCACCAGGATTGGAATACCTACATCTACAACCTGGGGCGCCACGAGGTGCACGGCTTCATGCTGGCCTCGGCCATGCACTGGCTGAAGCACTTCCACATCGATGGCCTGCGCGTCGATGCGGTGGCCTCCATGCTCTATCGCGACTATTCGCGCAAGCAGGGCGAGTGGATCCCCAACGTCCATGGCGGTCGCGAGAATCTGGAGACCATCGCCTTCCTGCGCCATCTCAACGAGGTGGTCCACGAAGAGGCGCCGGGTGCCCTGGTGATCGCCGAGGAATCCACCTCCTGGCCGGGAGTCAGCGCGCCGGTGAGCGAGGGCGGGCTGGGCTTCGACTACAAGTGGAACATGGGCTGGATGCACGACACCCTGCACTATGTGGAAGAGGACCCGGTCTATCGCCAATACCACCACCACCAGATGACCTTTGGCCTGGTGTACGCCTGGTCCGAGCGCTTCGTCCTGCCCATCTCCCACGACGAGGTGGTACACGGCAAGGGGTCGCTGATCGAGAAGATGCCGGGCGACAACTGGCAGAAGTTCGCCAACCTGCGTAACTACCTGAGCTTCATGTGGACTCATCCGGGCAAGAAGCTGCTGTTCATGGGCTGCGAATTCGGCCAGTGGCGGGAATGGAGCCATGACCGCGAGCTGGACTGGTTCCTGCTGGAGCACGGTACCCACCGCGGGGTGAAGCAGTTGCTGGCCGATCTCAACCGCCTGTATCGCCAGGAACCGGCCTTGCACCAGCGCGACCATCTGCCCGAGGGCTTCGATTGGGTGGTAGGCGACGACAACGGCAACAGCGTCTTCGCCTGGCTGCGGCGCGACGCCCAGCAACGGCCCTTGCTGGTGATCGCCAACTTCACCCCGGTCCCCCGCTACGATTACCGCGTGGGTGTACCTGGGGCGGGCCATTGGCAGGAGATCTTCAACAGCGATGCCGAATGCTATGGCGGTTCCAACGTCGGCAATGGTGGCGGTGTCAACACCGAGGAAATCGCGGCCCACGGCCAGCCGACGTCCCTGAACCTCAACCTGCCGCCGCTCGGTCTGCTGGTGTTCAAGCCGCAGGGCTGAACCTGGGTGCGCCCGCTTATGGGCGCTACGCGCTGACAGCGTCGCCAAACTGCGCGATGCTGTCAGGCGCCTGGCAACCGAGAAGCCCATGATCGATCTCGCCGAATGGAATCTGACGGTACCCGTGCCGCTACCCGTGGCCCAGGTACAGACCGCCGAGCTGAATAGCAACCGTTTTCATAGCCCCTATCTGGTCCGTGGCAACGGTGGTTCGTTGCTGTTCTGGGTACCGGTGACCGGCACGCCGCAACCCTTCAACGACTATCCTGCCACCGAGCTGCGCGAGACGCGCCCGGATGGCAGTGCCTATGCCTGGAAGTATCGCGAGGGCGACGCCCTGCTGCAGGCGGAAGCGGCGGTGCAGCAGGTGCCGTCTCGTCCTGAAGTCATCATCAGCGAGATCGAAGATCAGGCGAGTCCGCCAGACTCGGCGCCGCAGGCACTACTGCAAATGGTCTACCAGGAGGAGGAGGCGAGCGATACCAAGGGTCCGGTCCACCAGGGCCGCCTAATCGCCCGCCTGCGCGAAAGTCCGAACGACAGTCCCAAGGACGTAGTGCTGTTGGAACACCTGCCACTCAACAGTCGCTTCAGCTACGACATCAAGCTGGCGCGCAGCGGGGTGCTCAGCGTGCGTGCCCATGGCGCGGGCTCCCGTACGGGTGACCTGGGCCTGCAACTGGACAATGCCTGGAGCAGCCATCATCTGTACTTTAAGGCCGGGGCGCGCCTACGCGATGCGGAGGGACCCGCCAGCGAAGGCGGGCGCGTGCTTTTCTATAGGCTGGTTTCGATGCACCAACCCAACAACCGCTGACGACTGTCAGTGGTCGTGGGCTTCCTGCTGCTTGCGCTCTTCACGCCGATCGTTGCTCACCTTGAGCTTCTTGGCGCGGCTCTCCAGCGCGAAATAGAGCACAGCCGCGATCAGCAGCGGGACGATGAAGTAGAGCGTTCTATAGCCGAGCAGGGCGGCGATGATCTTGCCCTGGGACAGGCCATCGTTGGCCAGGAGGGCGATGAACACCGTTTCCAATACGCCCACGCCCGCAGGGATATGGACGATGACCATGGCGATACTGGAAAGCAGCAGCACGCCGAGCACGTGTAGGTAGTCCACCTGGCGTCCGAGGAACAGGTAGACGATGGCGGCCATGGCCATCCAGTTGATCGAAGACACCACCAGCTGGATGCAGGCCATGCGCAGCGAGGGCAGGGCGAGGCGCTGTTTGCGTACCGTCCATTCCCGTTGTTTGGCGAAGGCGCAGACCGCCAGGTAGAAGACGATGAAGGCCATCAGACCGACGCCGGTCAGCCGCAGAGTGGTATCGCCGACAAACCAATTGGACGGCATGTCCACCACGCCGCTGACGAAGATGCCGCCGGCCAGCAGGATGTAGCCGAGCCAGTTGGTGGCGATGCTGAGGGAAAAGATCCGCGTGATGGTGCCGCTGGAAAGCCCCAATCGCGAATAGAGCCGGTACCTCATGCCGATGCCACCCACCCAGGTACTCAGGGTAAGGGTGAAGGCATAGCAGATGAAGGACACCAGGAACACCTGCCGCTTGACCAGCTTGTGACCGCAATAGGCCCGGCCAATGAGGTCGTAGCAGCCGTACATGATGTACGACAGCACTACCAGGCCGCCGGCCATCAGTAGGGTCGTCCACTTGTAGCCGGTGAAGACCTTCCAGACCTCGCCCCAGTCCACCTTGCGGGCGTAGATCACCAGCAGCACCACCACGGCGATCAGGAAGGCCCAGGTCAGGATCTTCTTGGCCAGGGCCCAGCGGCCGTTCTGTGGCTTGTCTGTCGCCTGCTGGTCGTCCTCGTCGCCAGGGGCGTGATCGAGGGTATCGCTACGGCTGCTCATCGTTGGCACCTTGAAATCGAGGAATCCACCCGGTCCTGGGTTTCGAGCTCGTGCTGGGCCGAGGGATTGATCAACTCGATCTTGGGCGTATGGCCGGGAAGCCAGCCCACCCAGGCGGGGAAGTGGCGCAGGAAGTGGAACACCAGCATGGTCTTGGCCAGGTGCCAGTAGGTACGCTTGGGCACCTTGCTGCTGTCCACGTGCTCACAGTGATTCTGGATCAGTTGCTCCAGCCGACCGCGCAGTTCGCGATTGAAGTCGTGGTCGTGGAAGATCAGGTTGCACTCGAGATTCAGCGACAGGCTCAGCGGATCGAGGTTGCTCGAACCGACCGTGGACCAGTGTTCGTCCATGGTCGCGACCTTGCCGTGCAAGGGTCTCAGGCAGTATTCGTAGATCTCGACGCCAGCCTTCACCAGGTAGTTGTAGAGCATCTGGGCGCCCACCTTGACGATGGCCATGTCCGGCTCGCCCTGGACGATCAGGATCACCCGCACCCCGCGTTGCGCCGCATTGCGCATCTCGCGCAGCAGCCGATAGCCCGGGAAGAAGTAGGCGTTGGCGATCACTACCTCGCGCTTGGCCGTACGCAGCATCTCCAGGTAGTGCTGCTCGATGTCCGCGCGATGCTGGTCGTTGTCGCGGTAGACGAACAACGCCTGGGCATTGCCGGGATGGCGATTGTTGGCCGGCTTGCGCGAACGCTTGCCCCACCAGCGATGAGTCTCTTCCGGGGAGTCGATGGCGTCGCGGGCGAAGCGGTGGATGTCGTCGACGATGGGGCCTTCCACCTCGACGGCGTAATCCTGCTTGGCTTCAGGCCCGAAGTCGCCCAGGTGCTCGGCGGAATAATTGATGCCCCCGATGAAGCCGAGGCGGGCATCCACCACCACGATCTTGCGGTGCAGGCGACGGAAGAGGTTGGTCCTCATGCCCATCACCAGGGGGCGCGGATCGTAGTAGCGAAAGCGCACGCCGGCCTGGACCATCTCGTCGATGAACTCGCGCGGCAGATCGGGCGAGCCGTAGGCATCCACGGTGATGTCCACCTGGACGCCGCGTTTGGCTGCCGCTACCAACTCTTCCTGCAGGGCCTTGCCGACCTTGTCGTAGAAGAGGATGAAGGTCTCGATGATGACCTCGCGCTCGGCGGCGCGGATCACCTCGAACACGCGTGGGAAGAAGTCCTCGCCGTTTTCCAGCAAGGTGATGCGGTTTCCGTCCCGCCACTCGAAGTTCATAGGTGGAAGTCCGCGGCGAGAGGCGCGTGGTCGGACAGATGCGACCAGGGCTGATTGCCCAGCACCTGGGGGCGACCCACACTGACGTTGCGCGTGTAGATGCGATCCAGGCAAAGCAGCGGGCGCTTCGCCGGGAAGGTCTTGGGTAGTCGCCCTGCGGTCTTCATGAATACCTCTTCGAGTCCTGCGCCCTGGCCAAGGATGTCGTTGGCCTTCTGGCGCCAGTCGTTGAAGTCCCCGGCCACCACGACGGGGGCGTCGCTGGGCAGGGAGTTGATGTGTTCGCAGATCAACTTCATCTGCATCTGGCGATGCTTCTCGCGCAGACCCAGGTGCACGCAGATCACGTGGAGATCCACCGCCTGGTCCGGAAGGCGCAGAACGCAATGCAGCATCCCGCGCTTTTCCGGACCGGCGATGGAAATGTCGAAGTTGTCGTAACTGACGATGGGAAACTTCGACAGCACCGCATTACCGTGGTGGCCGTCCGGGTAGACCGCATTGCGCCCGTAGGCGAAGTCGGTCCACATCGAATCGGCCAGGAATTCGTACTGCGGCGCCGCCGGCCAGTTCTCGAAGCGCAACGGGTGTTTTTCGTGGGTGCCCAATACCTCCTGCAAGAAGACAATGTCCGCTGACACCGTCCGCACCGCTTCACGCAATTCCGGCAAGATGAACTTGCGATTGAAGGACGTGAAGCCCTTGTGCGTATTGATGGTCAGGACCTTGAACGAAAAACCCTGTTGCGCGTTCGTCATGCCTGGCGTTTCCTCCGCTTGGTCTGGGTCAGCTCGAACAGCAATACCGAGCGTCCGGTGACCTGATAGGTATCTCCGAAGTTGAAGACGTCACCCGCGTCCAGGTCCGGCTGATTGGTGTCGAGTTGCAACGCCCAATGCTCGCCCTGGGGGACCTCCGGCAGGGTGAAATCCACCACATCATAATGAGCATTGACCAGAATCAGCAGCGAGGTATCCGCACCCTTGCGACGAATACCGGTCGGCTGAGCACGACCATCGAGCAGGATGCCCATGCACTTGTTGCTGCCGTCCTGCCATTGCTCCACGCCCATCTCGTCGCCGCTGGGTTGCAACCAGGTGACGTCCTTGACGCCCAATTCCTCGTTGTAGACGCCGGTGAAGAAGCGGCTCCGGCGCAGTAGCGGGTAGCGTCGGCGCAGGTCGATCAGGGTGCGCACGTATTCCTGTAACTCGGCGCTCTTCTCGCTGATCTCCCAGTTGACCCAGCCGATCTCGCTGTCCTGGCAATAGGCGTTGTTGTTGCCGCCTTGGGTGCGGGCGAATTCATCACCCGCCAGCAGCATCGGCGTGCCCTGGGAGAGGAAGAGGGTGGCCAGCAGGTTGCGCATCTGGCGGTAGCGCAGTTCGATGATTTCCGGATCGTCGGTCTCGCCTTCGGCGCCGCAGTTCCACGACAGGTTGTGGGAGTGACCGTCCTTGTTGTCCTCGCCGTTGGCCTCGTTGTGCTTGTCGTTGTACGACACGGTATCGGCCAGGGTGAAGCCATCGTGGGCGGTGACGAAGTTGACGGAAGAGTAGGGCTTGCGGCCGCGGCGATTGAACTTGTCACCGGAGCCCAGGAAGATCTTCGCGAAGTCGCCGATCTGGTCCTCATCGCCTTTCCAGAAGGCGCGGGCGGTGTCGCGGAAGGTGTCGTTCCACTCCATCCAGCCGGGCGGGAAGTTGCCCACCTGGTAGCCACCGGGGCCGCAGTCCCAGGGTTCGGCGATGAGTTTGGTCTCGGCCAGGATCGGGTCCTGCCGGCAAGCGTGCAGGAAGCCGCCGCCTTCGTCGAAGCCGTCCGGCTCGCGGCCGAGGATGGTGGCCAGGTCGAAGCGGAAGCCGTCTACGCCCATCTCGGTGGCCCAGTAGCGCAGCGAGTCGGTCACCATCTGCAGCACGCAGGGGTGGCTCATGTTCAGGGTGTTACCGGTGCCGGTATCGTTGATGTAGTAACGCGCATCATCGGGCATCAGCCGGTAGTAGTTGGCGTTGTCGATGCCCTTGAGCGAGAGGGTCGGCCCCATCTCGTTGCCTTCGGCGGTGTGGTTGTAGACCACGTCGAGGATCACCTCGAGGCCGGCGTTGTGCATGCGCGCGACCATCACCTTGAACTCGCCGATGGATTGGCTGGCCATGTAGCGCGAGTGCGGGGCGAAGAACGCCAGGGTGTTGTAGCCCCAGAAGTTTCTCAGACCCTTTTCCAGCAGGTGGTTGTCATCCAGGAAATAGTGGATCGGCATCAGCTCGACGGAGGTCACGCCGAGGGACTTGATGTAGTCGATCACCTCGCTTTCCTGCAGACCGGAGAAGGTGCCGCGGGCGTTCTCGGGAACCGCCGGGTGCTGCATGGTGTAGCCGCGGACGTGGGTCTCGTAGAACACGGTGCGGTCGCGCGGGACCCGGGGATGGGTGGTGTTACCCCAGGTGAAGGCGGGGTCGATCACCCGGCAGCGCGGCATGAAGGGCGCGCTGTCACGCTCATCGAAGGAGAGGTCGCCATCGGGATGGCCGATGGTGTAGCCGAACAGGGCATCGTTCCACTCCAGCTCGCCGACGATCTGCTTGGCATAGGGATCGATCAGCAGCTTGTTATGGTTGAAACGGTGACCGTTCTGCGGCTCGTAGGGGCCATGGACGCGGTAGCCGTACAGGGTGCCCGGGCGGGCGTCGGGCAGGTAGCCGTGCCAGATTTCGTTGGTGAATTCCGGCAACTCGATGCGCTCGATCTCTTCCTTGCCTTCATCATCGAAGAGGCACAGTTCCACCTTGGTGGCGTTGGCGGAGAAGATGGCGAAGTTCACGCCAGAACCGTCCCAGGTGGCGCCCAGTGGATAGGGTAGTCCCTCACGCACACGAGACTTGGACTTACTGATGAAAGTGGTCGCTTCGGTTAACGGCTTGTGGGAATCAGTTGAAGTCATCTTGACGCTCTCGGGATAGCTGGGAAGGAAGTAGCTCTGAGTCGGCTCTCAATACCTGCCGGTGGCTGAATCGATACAGATCCGGCTACGTGTATATGAAAGGCCCGACGCAGCGCAGTTCCGGCACTCCTGAGCGAGCCGACAAAGCGTTGTTTTTTCTAAAAAAATCGGGGAATTTCGGATGAAGCGCGGGCCACCACGAGGCGGCAGGGGAAGGCCTGGCCGAACGGCCAGGCCGGGGCATCACATCACTCGCTTGCAGCGGGTTTTGCGGCGGGAGCCTTGGCGCGCGACGCGCGAGGTTTCTTCGGCGTAGCGGGAGCCACGCCAACACCCGTCGCTTCAACGTTCGCGTCCGGCTTGGCCTTGCTCGCACTGGCCTTGCTGGCGCTGGGCTTGACCGCCTGCTTGGCCTTGGACACCACCTTCTTCGCCGCCGCCTCGACCTTCTCGGTCACGGACTGGCCTTCGGCCGCCGCCTCGGTCGCAGCCTTCTCACTGCCGCTCTTGGTCTTGCCAGTGGTGCTGACCTTGCTGGCAGGCGCCTTGCTGGTCGTGGTCTTGGTCGCCCGTGGCTTCTTGGCGACGGTTTTCTTGGCCACACCTTCCTGTTCGGCTTCGTACAGTCGGGTCGCCATTTCCCAATGGCGATCATGTTCGTGCGCCGGCCGTCCTTCAGACTCCCAGATCTGATAGGCGAGCTGCTGAATGCGTTCGTCTTTTTGGGTCATTACGGTGCGGCTCCTTGAGTGGTGTCTTGTGTGCTGAGCAATCCAAGCGGAAAACGTGCCAGAACCTCGCCGATAGATAGCTCTTTCTTTTGGTCATGGACAGATGAGGGGACGAAAGTTTCCCCAAAACGGTACATGGACAAGGTTTCAGGGAGTTTTATCCGAGTGTCTTGCCAGGCATCCGCAGAAAAGCTGATTTTCCCACCGGCTTCCAACAGGCTGGACGTGTGTAGCGGCACCACGACGATGACCGCCTGCTCTTCCCAGGTGCGCGCGAAGGCGAGCACGTTCGCCGCGCGCGCACCTTCGACCGTCAGGGGTACATAGCTGCCTTCGGTGAACAGGCGCGGCTGCTGCTTGCGCAATTGCAGCACGGCGGCCAATACCTGCTGCTTGACCTCACCGTTCTGCCAATTCGCCAAGGCTTCCACAGCGGAAGCCTGCTGCGCCAGGGCGTCCTGGCGCGGGGCGTAGTCCACGGCGCGGCGGTTGTCTGGCTCCACCAGGCTGAAGTCCCAGAACTCACCACCCTGATAGAGATCGGGAACGCCAGGCGCCGTGTTGCGCAGCAGCAGTTGGACCAGGCCATTCAGGGCACCGGCCGGGGCTAGTTCCTGCACGGCAGCGACGATTTCGCCACGCAGCGAGCGGTATTTGTCATCGGTGAGCAAGCCTTCCAGGAAGGCTTTGCAGGCGGCTTCGTAGTCGCCATTCGGCGCCCACCAGTCCGACTCCAGCTTCTCTTCGCGCAAGGCTTTTTCCTGCCATTGCAGCAGGCGCTCCAGATAGGCCTGCAGGCCCTTGCTGTCGTCCGCCTGCAGGTCCAACGGCCAGCTGGCGAGCAGGGTCTGGTAGAGCATCAGCTCGTCACCGGGGGTGGGAGCGGGCGCTTCGTTCCACTGGCCACGCAAAGGTGCGGCCTGCTGCATCCAGCGGCTGACCTGAGCGATATAGGCCTCTGGTTTTTCCGATACCACTGCCAAGCGCGCCCGGGTGTCTTCACCACGTTTGTGGTCGTGGGTCGCCGTGGTCAGCATGTTGCGCGGGAAGTGCTCGGCGCGCCAGCCGCTGGCTTCATGGAAGGCACTCACTGGCTGGGCGAAATGCTGGGGGTCGAAGCCGACGTCGTTACGTGAGAGCAGGGGCGCGGAGCGATAGCAGGCGGTGTCTTCCACCGCCTTGGCGGCGATGGGCGAAGTGAGCTGCTGGAACTTGGTGATGGCGCGACGCTGTTCGCGACGGGCCAGGCTGCCCACCGGCTTGTGGCGCGGCGCCTCGCCACCCAGCCAGGCACGCAATTGCTCGAGCAAGGGTTGCTCCGCCTCGCTGACATGGGGCCGCGCCGCTTCCAGGGCGGTGTCGAACCACTGGGCATCGTTGCCGACGAAACCCGCCGCGCCGGCGTAGGTGCGATAGACCTTGAACTGCACGATCAACTCCAGCAGCACCCGGCGAATGGCGCCTTGGCTGGTGTCACGGGTCCGCCAATCCTGCTGGGCCAGCAGGTGCAGGGTATGCACGGCCGACTCGAATTCGCTGTTCAGCGCCGTGGTGAGTACCAGGCGCCGCGCCTCCCGTACCTCTTCGAGGAAGTCTTCGGTACGGCCGGTGGTTTCCGCCCAGAACTTGCGCAGGGGTGCTTCACCACGGGCATCGTGCTGGACCGCCGAGACCTCGTTCATGAATTCGTAGCCAGTGGTGCCGTCGATGCCCCAGCCTTCGCGCAGGTGTTCACCCTCGGCGAGGATCTTCTCGATGTAGATGGGGAAGCCATCTTCCGGTGCACCACCGGATCGGCTGGCGCAGAGATCGTCCACCCGGCGGCGCAGCTTGCGGCAATAGGCGCGCGGATTGGCCAGGCCATCGATGTGGTCGAGTCTCAGGCCGTCGAGCAGGCCTTCGCTGATCAGGCGGAAGATCAGCGAATGGGTTTCCTCGAACACCTCGTGGCGCTCCATGCGCAGGCCGCCCAGTTCGGTGATGTCGAAGAACCGCCGCCAGTTGATGTCATCCGAGGCGGTGCGCCAGCTGGCCAGGCGATAGTGCTGGCTCTCCAGCAGGGCATGCAGGCGTTCCTGGTTATCCGGCTGGCTACCATCGAAGGCGGCGATGGCCTTGTCGATGGCGGCGGCGACAGCGGGCTCCTTGGCGGCATCCGCCAGCTGGCGCTGGGCGCCCCGGGCTTCTGCCTGGTCCTTGGCGCGGGCGGAGAAGGCATCCGCGAACAGGCTCAGCTGGGGCAGGTCGCTCTCGCGCAGGATCTGGCCATAGGTGCCGGGATTGATGGGGAAGTGGTGGGCGTAGTACTCCACGCGGAAGGCGCCTTGTTCCGCATCGAACACCAGCTTGAGTTCGCCGGCCTGCAGGACGTTGCCATAGGCATCGCCGAGGAAGGGCAGCAGCACCTGGCCTTGCAGATCCGGATCGGGGCCGTACCAGTTGATGTCGTAGAAGCCGGCGTAGCGGCTCTGGCGGCCCCATTCGAGGATGTCGAGCCACCAGGCGTTTTCCGAACCGCCCACGTTGGTGTGGTTGGGCACGAAGTCGGCGATCAGACCCATGCCGTGCTCGCGCAGCCGGGCGACCAGGCGGCGCAGCGCCTCTTCACCGCCCAGCTCCGGGTTCACCCGGGTCGGGTCCACCACGTCGTAGCCGTGCACGGAGCCGGCGCGGGCGGTCGTGATAGGAGACGCATAGAAATGGCTGATACCCAGCTTGGCGTAGTACTCCACCAGGGGCAGGGCATCGTCGAAGGTGAAATCCTTGTGGAACTGCAGGCGTACGGTAGCGCGCAAGCGACTCATCGAGTGATCTCCGGATTGTTACGAGCAGCGCTCAGCACGCTTAGGCGTCGTTCAGGGGTGGCGGCGTCCAGCAGACGATCCGCGGGCGCATCCCAGCGGCGCAGCCAATTGGGGTGTTCATTAGTGGTGCCGGGCAGGTTGGCCTGCTCCAGCTGCCCCAGGGCGTCTTCCACCGGCAGGATGATCAAGGGCGCCGGGGTACGACCGATGAAGTCGATGGCCGCGTCGACCGCCGCCTCGACGTTGTCGACGCTGGTATCTTCCAGGTGCAGCACCTTGGCCAGGTGACGGCGATCCTCGGCACGTTCGGCCAACTGGTCTTCCCGGCTGGTGCCATCGGGCAGCAGGCCCAACTTTTCCTGCCAGTCGGCATCGCGGCCCTGCCACCAACCGGTGAGGGTCGGCAGGTCGTGGGTGGTGGGCATGCCCATGGCCGTGGCGGACCAGGCCTTGGCCGCCTTGAACGCCTTGCCATCGCGCTCGAACAGCAGGATCTGCATGCCCATGACGGCGCGTTCGGCCAGCCGCTCGCGGAAGCCTTCGGGCACCGTGCCCAGGTCTTCGCCCATGACCACGCAGCGATAGCGCCAGGACTCCAGAGCGACCAGCCGCAGCAGGTCGTCGATGGGGTAGGAGAGGTAGGCGCCATCGGCGGGCGAGGCGCCCTCGGGCACCAGCCACAGGCGTTGCAGGCCCATCACGTGATCGATACGCACGCCTCCGGCATGGGCGAAGTTGGCCCTGAGCATCTCGATGAAGGCCCGGAAGCCGTGCTTGACCATGCCGGTGGGCGAGAAGGCGGAAATACCCCAGCCCTGGCCCTTCTGGTTCAGCAGGTCCGGCGGGCAACCGACGGTGACCGAGGCCAGCAGCTCTTCCTGGCGACTCCAGGCCTGGCTACCACCGCCGTCCGCGCCCACGGCGATGTCGGCGATCAGGCCGATGTGCATCCCGGCGTCGCGGCACTGCCGCTGCGCCGCGGCCAGGCCTTCGCTGGCCAGCCACTGGGTGAAGGCATAGAACTCCACATCCTGGGCATGGTGCTCGGCGAATTCGGCCACCGCCGGATTCTTTGGATCGCGGTACTGCGGCGGCCAGTGCTGCCAGCTCGGCGACGCCTCGCCTTGGGTGAAGGAGGCATGCAGGGCCTCGAAGCGGCAGTGATTTTCCAGGGCTTCACCGCCCTCGCGGCGGAACGTCTCGAAGCGCTGGCGCAGTTCGCCGTCTGCGGTACGGAAATCCAGGTGCAGGGTACGCAGCAGGCGCAGGCGCAGCTTCGCCAGCGCCGGCCAGTCGATCAGCTCCAGCTGTTCGAGGCGCTCGGCTTCCGCCTGCAGGCCGGCCCGTTCCATGGCCTGGTGCACGCGGTCGGCGCCGAAGACCAACTCCGGCGCCGCATAGAGCACGTTGAAGAACACCCGGCTGGAGGGCGAGTAGGGGCTGTAGCGACTGCCATCGGCGCTGAACATGGCGTGCAGCGGGCTGATGGCCAGGGCGTCGGCACCCTTGCTGGCAGCGGCCTTGGCGAGTTGCACCAGGCCCTGCAGATCCCCCGCGCCGCTACCTCCTTCGCGTCGCAGGCTGTAGAGCTGCACCGCCAGTCCCCACAACCGGGCGTGTTCGTCGCCGGTCGCGTCGGCGATGGTGTAGCAACGCTCGGGCGCTACCGCGAGGGTCAGCGGTCTGCCGTCGATCTCTGCTTGGTGGTAACCCGGCTGCTCGATAGCCGGGAGTTGCCCCCGGGCGTCCACGGTGCCTTCCAGGCGCTCGCCACCTTCCAGTTGCACCTGGTAGCGGACGCCGCTCTTGAATTGATCCGGCGTCCCGACGGGTTTGCCCACCAGCGCGGTGATCAGGGGCGGCAGATGGTCCTTGTCGCCCACCTCGGCCAGCTTGCGCAGACTCGCCTCTATGTCGGCGTCGCTATCGGCCGGCAATTCGATGGCTTTGAGCAGGTTGCGTAACGCCTCGGGGCTTACCCGCTGGCGCTGGCCATCGTAGGCCGTCCATTCGATGGCGATGCCGGCCGCCTTGGCCAGCTGTTCCAGGCGATCCCCGCTCATGCCTTTTTCTCCAGCCAGACCAGCGCCGTATGAGCGGCCAGTTGGCCCTCCTGGCGCTGAGCGACAGCCTTGGCATCGCTGCTGTGCAGCAGCTCGCCGTTCGATTGCTCAGCCACCTTCACCGGGGCTTCGCTGAGGTTGAGTTCGATGGTCAGGCGACTGCCATCGGCCAGGGTCCAGCCGGCCCGTACGGCGCGGTCGGCCAGCGCCTCGGCGCCGGTGGCACGGGCGCCCTCCAGACGCGGGAAGAGTTCCTTGTGGCGGATCTCCAGCAACTCCCGATAGAGCGCGATCCAAGCGGCATGGTCGGGCTGATCCGCCTCGCCGAAGTTGGGTTTGGAATCCTCGAAGGTCTTGGGCGCGTTCGGGTCGGGGATCTGCTGGCGATGCTCTTCACTGGTGAAGAAATCGAAATCCTTGAATTCGTTGCGGCGCCCGTCGCGTACCAGTTCCGCCAACTCCTCGTTGTGGCTGGTGAAGAACAGGAAGGGTTGGCGGCTGCCCCATTCCTCGCCGATGAACAACAGCGGGATCATCGGGCTGAGCAGCAGCAGGGCGGTGGCGGCACGCAGCGCCGGCTCCGGGGCGAGGCGGGTGAGGCGTTCACCGAAGGCTCGGTTGCCCACTTGGTCGTGGTTCTGCAGGAAGACGATGAAGGACGAGGCGGGCAGGTCCTTGCTCGGCTCGCCGCGAGCCTTGCCATGGCGGGTCTGCTCGCCCTGGTAGATGAAGCCCTCGCCCAGGCAGCGCACCAGCTTGGCGGTCGCGTCCTGGGTGAAGTCCTGGTAGTAGCCCTCGTCCTCGCCGGTCAACAGCGGATGGATAACGTTATGCCAGTCGTCCGTCCACTGGGCGTTGTAGTGCTTGCCGCCAAGCAGGGTGGCGGTGTTGTCCTCGTTTTCCAGCATCAGATGGACATGGCGACCCGGCTCCACGGTGGCGCGGATTTCCTCGGCCATTTCTTCCAGGAAGCCTTTGTCATTGATGGCGTGCACGGCATCGAATCTCAGGCCGTCGAAGCGGTACTCCATCAGCCACATCAGGGCGTTGTCGATGAAGTAGCGGCGTACGGCATCCTGGCGGAAGTCGATGGCGGCGCCCCAGGGCGTGTGGATGTCTTCGCGGAAGAAACGCTCGGCGTAGGCGTGCAGGTAGTTGCCGTCCGGGCCGAAGTGGTTGTAGACCACGTCCAGGTAGACCATCACGCCATGGGCGTGGGCGGTGTCGATCAGCGACTTGAGGTCGTCCGGCGTGCCGTAGGACGCTTCCACGGCGTAGGGCAGCACCCCGTCATAGCCCCAGTTGCGGCCGCCGGGAAATTCCGACAGCGGCATCAGTTCGATGGCGGTGATGCCCAGGGCCGCCAGGCGCGGCACCAGTTTCTCCACCCCGGAGAAGCCGCCGAGGGTACCGACGTGCAATTCGTAGATGACGCTCTCGTGCCAGGGGCGACCCTGCCACTCCACGGTTTGCCAGTGGTAGGTGGTAGGGTCGATGACGATACTCGGCTCGTGGACATCGCCGGCCTGGGCGCGGGAGGCAGGGTCGGGCACCAGTTGATCGCCGATCTGATAGCGATAGCGCGTTCCCGCGCCACACTGGGCCTCGACGCTGAACCAGCCGTCGTCCTGGGCTTCCAGGGGGATGGTCATGCCGCCTTCCAGGGCCACCGACACGGCGTCGGCACTGGGCGCCCAGAAATGAAACAGCGTGCGGTCCTTGCTCAACAGCGTGGCACCGGCACGGGTCTGCCAGGCGTAGCCCCCGGTCACTGCGGCTGCGTCGCGCGAAATATCAGTCATGGATGGAAAACTCCCGAAGCCGGACGGCAGAAAAGAAACTGCGGCCCTGATGGCCGCAGTTGCAGTTATGACCGGTGGGAGTCGCTCAAAGTTGAGCGAGCCAGGCGCTTTTCGTCGGTCTTTTGCCGATGGAAAAGCGCTTGGTAGCCGCCCTGAGCGTCAGGCGCTGGCCTGACGTTCCTGCTGGGCGGTGGCGTCGAGCAGATCGAGATACAAAGCGGCGTAAGGCTTGGCGCATTCGGACCAGAAGAAGGGGCCCTGCATCGCCCGCCGGCGCATGGCATTGAGCAGGTCCTTGCGCTCGAAGGCACCCAGGGCGCGATCGATGGCACCGATGTAGTTTTCCAGCGACAAGGGGTTGAACAGGAAGCCGGTGGTACCATCTTCGATGCTGTCGGCCAGCCCACCCGTGCGGGTGGCGATCGGCAGCGAGGCGAAGCGCTGGGCGTACATCTGGCTCAGGCCGCAGGGCTCGAAACGCGACGGCATCAGCAGGAAATCGCTGCCGGCATACATACGGCGGGCTTCCGTCTCGCAGAAACCGATGTGGGCACTGACACGACCGGGATGACGCAGCGCCAGGGCGCGGACCTGCCGCTCGATGTGCGGCTCACCGCAACCGATGATCATCAGTTGGCCACCGCGGGCGACGATATGGTCGGCGGCCTCGATGGTCAGGTCGATACCCTTTTGCTGTACCAGGCGGGAAACGACGGCGAACAGCGGGCCGTTGGAGGGTTCGAGTCCGAACGCCTCGCGGATGTGGGCAGCATTGACGGCCTTGCCATCCCAGTCCTTTTCGGTGAAGCACTGGCTCAGGTGGGGATCGCTGCAGGCACTCCAGTCGTCATCGATACCGTTGAGCAGGCCGGTGAGCTTGCCCTGGCGCGCCTTGACCTGCAGCAGGCCTTCCAGGCCATAGCCGAACTCGGGCGTGGTGATTTCCTGGGCGTAGGTGTGGCTGACGGTGGTGATGTGATCGGCGTAGACCAGGCCGGCCTTTAGGAAGGACACCTTGCCCCAGAATTCGAGACCTTCCATCTGGAAGGCATGATCCGGGATGTCCAATTCGGCCAGTACCGAGGCCGGGAACAGACCCTGGTACGCCAAGTTGTGGATGGTGGTCAGGCAGGGGGTGTTGGAACCCTTCCAGCGCAGATAGCCGGCGGCCAGACCGGTCTGCCAGTCGTTGAGATGCAGCAGATCCGGCACCCAGCGAATGGAGGCTTCGCCCAGGGCGAAATCGGCGGCGGCGCTGGCCAGACGGCCGAAGCGAATGTGGTTGTCGGCCCAGTCGGCGTTGTTGAGATCGCCGTAGGGGTTACCCGGACGCTCGTAGAGCTCGGGGCAGATCAGCACATAGACGACCAGCCCGTCTTCCAGGTTGACCCGCCCAATGTCGCAGGCCGGCATCGCAGCGCGGGCGGCGATGCGACCGACCATCTGCATGCGATCCTTGACCGCTGCCATGACCTGGCGATAGCCGGGAATCAGTACCCGGACATCATGGGAGGCAGCCAGGGCGCGCGGCAGGGCGCCAGAAACCTCGCCCAGGCCACCGGCCTTGACGAAATCGGAAATTTCCGGGGTTACGAAAAGAATGCGCTTGCGGGTTTCGACGACGGAGCTCAGCGTCAGCTGGGGCTCGTCCGTACGCTTGCGGAGAGAGCTGGATCTGGTAGTGCGGGTGGCAGTTTCAACGGGCTTCAGGGCCCCAAATTTCCCCACGACGGCGTTTGCCATGGTGCGCTCCCAATGCAGCAAGTTCGAGACTGAGGTTTACCTGATTGCTTCTTTCCTGAAGCGCGATGCTCCTGGTTCAAAAACGCCTACAGCCGAGCTGCTACAGCCTTTTTGCCGGTCACCTCTTCTGAGATGTCTGGATCTGGGCGAGAACTGCTTCGCGGATTTCCAGATTGCTCTCGCACTGACTCACGGACACCGTCACAAGTTTCCCGCTCGAATGTTGCGGTCCTGCTTTGCTTTGCCAAATACATGCCCAAAGCGACAGGGTCTTCATTGGTGCGCTAAGGTTTAATCCATCGTGGAGCCGCTTGATGACGCCACGATGGGTGCCGATAGGCGCAAGATCAGACTTCTGGTTGCCGTACGACAGGCTCTTGCCTTTCGTCGGATTTCGTGACCGGTAGGCTGTCGCGTCGGCCAAGCTCGGTCCGCAGCTTGGGCAGACAGAGGGGGAATTCGCGATTGATGTAGGTGATCAGCCGCTCCCGCACGAAGCAGCGCAGGTCCCAGTTCTTCGAAGAGTCGTCCGAACTCACCAGGACGCGAATCTGCATGGATTCGTTCGAAGCGTCGGTTACCTGCAGCACGCAGACACGGCTATCCCACAAATGGGGCACCTCGGCGCAGGCACGTTCCAATTCAGTGCGGATGGGCGCCAGCGGCAGGGAGTAGTCGACCCAGATGAACACCGAGCCGATGAGGCTCGACGAGGAGCGCGTCCAGTTCTGGAACGGGGTCTCGATGAAGTACTGCAGGGGCACCACAAGCCGCCGATCGTCCCAGATACGCACCACCACGTAGGTGCCGGTGATTTCTTCCACCCGACCCCACTCGCCTTCGACGATGACCACGTCATCCAGGCGGATCGGCTGGGTCACCGCGATCTGCAGGCCGGCGATGAGGTTGCCCAGTACCGGGCGCGCGGCGATACCGGCGACCAGTCCCGCCACGCCGGCCGAGGCGAGCAGGCTGGCGCCCACCTGGCGTACGGCAGGAAAGGTCATCAGCATCAGGGCGATACCGACCAGCAGCACCACGAAACTCAGGCTGCGTACCAGTACCCGGTTTTGCGTCTGGATTCGCCGCGCCCGCAGGTTGTCGGCCACGTCCACCGGGTTGCGCAGCGCGATGGTCGCGCCCACGGCCTTGACCGCCCGCAATCCCAGCCAGGTAAAGGCGGCGATACTCAGCAGGCCGGTCACATGCTGTACCGCACGCAACAGGGGGAGGGCATCCGGTGCCGAATTCCAGACGCCTTGCAGCACCACCAGCGGCACGGCGAGGCGCGCGGGTTTTTCCACGAACTTCACCAGGTTGCGCGCCAGCAGGAAGGGATTGGCCAGGCGGCGGATCGCCGCGAAGGCCACGGTCAGGGCGATGCTGGTGATGACCAGGGCAACCGTTGCCGCGATCAGCGTGGTGATCCAGGGGGCCTGCAACCAGCCCGTCCAGTCGATGTCCGTCATGCGCTGCTCCTTTGGCTGACGGCTCCCCGTGATCTTTAGAGCTGACGCGTCGGATCGCGGGGAGCCCTTAGAGATACCTGATTTCCGACTGAAGCGATTGAGCACGGTTCCCGGTCATGCGCCTTTTGGGCTTCTACCTAGTAATACCACCCCTATAGAAAGGTTCGTGATCCCGCCTGCCTGATTTTTGTCCACCGATAGGTCGAAGTGGTGCGTTGCTGGTCCAAGCCTATGACGAAACTGCGCAGCGGACGCGTGATAGGAGTAGAATTCGCGCCCCAATGAGACACGTCCAGTCAGATGGCGGACCTGCGGAGATCGAGACGGATTTATGAAACCAGTGGTAGTGGTTGTCGAAGACGAGAACATGTTGCTCGGGCTGATGGAAGAAGTGCTCGAAGGTGAAGGCTTTCAAGTGCGGACCTTCGGTACCGCGGATCTGGCCTGGGAATTCCTGTCGACCGCGCGACCCACGCCGGACCTGCTGATCACCGACGTGCGCATGCCGGGCGCCATCGATGGTCTCGAGTTGGCTCGTCGCGTCAAGCACCAGCTGCCGGGGCTGCCCATCATCGTTTCCTCGGGCTATTTCGAAGAGCTGCAGCCCGAACGGGCGCCGGATATCTACTATCTGCCCAAGCCCTGGCGCTTCGATGACCTGCTGGCGGGTTGCTACCGCTTCCTCAATCAGCGCAAAGCCTGATTTCCGCTCCCTGGCGGTCCTTTAGCGGGCCGCGCGAAGTGGTCTGATCGGGTACTTGGCCGGGAGGCGAGGCTTCGTCAGTCGCTGAGGACGTCGACCAAGCCCAGGACGAAGAACAGCACGATACAGACCACTGCGACCACGACCGGAATGAAGCGTGGGTCCTTGATCGCCTTCCACATGACCTGACGACTGCTGCGGGACTTGTCCATAACACTGCTCCAAGAAGTAAGTCCCGATTTTAATGCATCGCCGGGCAGGGCGAATAGCGGCTCATGGTGGCTATCCCAAGGCCGCTCGGGCACCGAACGGGGTCAGCTAGGCCACGCCAATTTTCCACTGTGGCGGCGGTGGGGTGCCGTTGACCGCGAAGTCGCCGACGATACGATCCTTGTAGATGCGCGGGTTGTGCGAGGCGAGGGTGCGGGCGTTGCGCCAGAAGCGATCCAGCCCCTGGGGCCTGAGGGTCGCCGAAGCGCCCAGGGCATCGAACAAGCGACCGGAAGCATCGATGATCAGATCGGTGACCACGTTCAGCGACTGGCAAACCTCCAGCTCAGCCAAGTCCACCGCGCGATCTTCCGCTGCCTGGTCATCCGCGTGCCTGAGGTCGTACACCCGTTGCAGCGCCTCGGCATTCTTCAGTGTGATCACCCCGGCGCAATAGGCGGCGCTACGCACCTGGCCCACCACCGCCAGCACCTGCGGGTCCTGGCTGACGCGGTCGGCATTGCCAATGGTGAAGGTGCGGGTGCGCGCCGCCACGGCGGCTGCCACCTCGCCACTCATGGCGCGCCCCATGCCGGCGAGGTTGGCCAGGTGGAAGACCTGGAAGAAACCCGGTGAATAGCGGAAGCGCTCGCCCACCGCTACGACGTCCGCCGGCGCTACCCGCACATTGGTGAAGGTCGCGGTCCCGCTGGCGGTGAGGGTCTGGCCGAAACCGTTCCAGTCATCCACCACCTCCACACCTGGCGCATCACGGCGGACCGTGGCCATCACCCGGTTACCGGCTTCGTCGGTGGCCCCCACATCGATCCAGTCGGCGTAGAGCGAGCCCGTGGTGTAGAACTTGGTACCCGAGAGCAGCAGGTGGTCGCCGTCGCGGCGCAGGCGGGTACTGAATTCGGCGCGGCGGGCATCGCCGACTTCGCTGGAAGCCGGTCCGATGGTCTCGCCGGCGGCGATACGGGCGAACCAGCGCGTCCGGCGCGCCTCGTCGTCGCTGTTCAGCAGGCCCTCGACGAAGCCCATGTGCCCCCGTAGCGCCTGAACCAGGTTCGAGTCGGCTTCGGCCAGCTCGATGAGCAAGGCGAACAGTTCCGGCAGCGTTACCCCGGCACCGCCGTGCTCGACCGGTAGGCGCAGAGCCGTGAAGCCTGCGGCCTTGAGCCAACCCAATTCTTCGACGGGCAGGCGCCGCTGGAGCTCGCGCTCGATGGCCCCTTCACGAATGCGCTGGAACAGCGGCAGGAAGCGCGCCGAGAGTTCGGTATGGCGAGTGGATGGGCCGGCGCCCCAGCCTGAGGATATGACGGTCATGCGCAGCAGATTCCTTCTGGAAGATTCAAAGCTCGTGGACGATGCCGAGACGCCGCATTTCGGTGTGGGCAGCGCCAGTAGTGCCGATCAGGGTGATGGCCGCGATGAGGCCGCGGCCCAGGGTGCGAAGACGCTTCATGAATGGCTCCTTGCGTATCGGGTCGGGTCAGGCGGCCAGGTGTTTCTTGTCGGCTTCGCTACGCGGCGAGCGGGCCTCGGCCGAGGGCCTGATGGCCTGGCTGGGGCGGCCGTCGACGCCGAGCGGCACCTCGCCAGCGAGGGTGGTCCGCCGCACGATCCGCTCGGCGCTGCCGTAGTCGTCGATGGCGATATGCTGGGTGGCGCGGTTGTCCCAGAGCACCACATCGCCGGTCCGCCAGCGCCAGCGCACGGTGTTTTCCAGCGCGGTGATGCGGTCCTGGAAGAGGCGCAGCAGTTGCCTGGAGTCGTTGGCGCTGACGCCCTGGATCTGCTTGACGAAATGCCCCAGCACCAGGGCGCGTTCACCCGTTTCCGGATGGATCTGTACCAGCGGATGCTCGGTCTCGTACACCTCGGCGGTGAATTCCTCGCGATAGCGGCGCAGGCCGTTGGCCTCGGCGTGGCGCGACGGCGCGTAATCGTAGACATTGCTGTGCAGGGCGCGTAGGCCGTCCGCCAGCGCCTTGAGCGGCTCCGGCAGGTCGGCATAGGCCGCGGCGGTGTTGGCCCAGACGGTATCGCCGCCCCGGTCGGGGATCACCACGCCACGCAGGATGGAAATTTTCGGATAGTCCACCACGAAGGTAACGTCGGTGTGCCAGGAGTTGGCCCGGCTGTGGCGCGAGTCCAGGTTGAGCATGGCCGCGCTGCGCTCCGCCGAGCGCACGGTGGGGTGGGGCACCTGCTCACCGAAGCGCCGCGAAAAGGCTTCGTGCTCGTCATCGCTCAAGTGCTGGTCGCGCAGGAATATCACCTTGTGTTCGAGCAACGCCCGGTGCAATTCGGCAAAGGTCGACTCGTCGAGATCGGCGGACAACTTCACGCCGGAAATCTGCGCGCCGATACGACCAGTGAGAGGTTCGATAACGAGGGACATAGAAACACTCCTGGCAGTTGAGAGAGCGCTGGAGTGTAGAAGTGTGCTTTGGAAAATTTCTAATCTTCATTGCTGCTAAGCATATGCTTGGCAGTTTGTCTTGATCTAAATGTTCGCCAGGCAACACTTTGGGGACAGTTGATCAATTTATTTTACTTTTAAATTGCTGATTATATTCAATTTATTAAATTTTTGTTTTGCCTGTGCGACGGTTGGAGAAGTAACTGTTCGTGGGCGGTCATCTATCTTTCGATAATACCGGGATCCGTATTCAGCTTCTTCATGAGTTAATGCCCGAATGTTATTTGGCCAGGGCCTATCCTTTGCTTACTGTCGCGCTACACCTGAATGCGATGGGATGTAGTGGTGACTGTCTATCTGGATACGCGGCATCGCCGCCTGGTCAAATTACTTGCGCGAACCTTCATGGCCCGCAGCGAATGGCCTACCTGGATTTTGCTGATCGGCGTCTACGGCGGTTGGCTGGGCCTGAGCGCCGCCTGGCCGCTGCTGGGCTACTGGACGCTGCCACCGTTGATCCTGGTCGTGGTACTCCAGCAATCCCTGCAGCACGAATTGATTCACGGCCATCCCACACCCTGGCCACGAATCAATGCCGCGCTGGCCTATCCGCCGCTCGGGTTGTGGTTTCCCTATCCGCTCTATCGCGACAGCCATCTGGCTCATCATCGCCGCGAACATCTCACCGACCCGACTCTCGATCCCGAAAGTCGCTATGTCGACGGCGAGCTCTGGGAGCGCAGGGGATCGATTGGCCGAGGATTGCTTTGGCTGGACAAGACCTTGCTCGGCCGGATCCTGATCGGGCCGCTGCTGGCGCTGCACGGAATGGTCGGGCACGAAGTCCGTCGCTGGCGCCGGGGGGAGCAGGGCGTGCTGCGGGTGTGGCTAGTCCACTTGGGGTGCGTCATCGCGCTGCTCACGAGCATCCAGCACTTCTCCGGCATGCCGCTACTGGTCTACGTCCTGGGGATCGCCTGGCCCGCCCTGGCGCTGGCCTTGGTCAGGTCCTTCTACGAACACCGCCCCGCGCAGGACCCGGCCCAGCGCTGTGTGCTCAATGAAAGCGCTGGGGTGTTGCGCCTGCTGTACCTCAACAACACCTTGCATCTCGTCCACCATGACCTGCCTGGCTTGCCCTGGTATCTCATCCCGCGAGTCTATCGGGCGAGGCGTAGCGCCTATCGAGTGCGCAGCGGTGACTTCGTCTTCTCGGGCTTTCGCGAGCTGGGACGACGCTTCGCCTGGCAAGCCGTGGATGCCCCCGTGCACCCCAGTGCGCGGGTCTCATGGGACGAGCGGGCCTGCGTCCATTGCATGCCATGGTAATACCACCCCTATAGCAGCTGGGTTGTCTTGGTCCAACTCCCAGGCTCTTTCAGTCGCCAAGGGAGCAGGGCGCTACCGCCTGCCTGTCTATACCTTTGCTAGAGTGCCAGGCTTCGTCAGGGTTGCGAGGGGTTACAGGTGCAGGAATCGACATTCGAGGTGATCGTGCTGGGGCTGGGCGCCATGGGAGCGGCCAGCCTGTATCAGCTGGCCAAGCGCGGCGTGAAGGTTGCGGGCATAGATCGCTTTACGCCGCCCCATGAGCAGGGCTCCAGCCATGGGGCAACGCGCATCACGCGCCAGGCGGTGGGCGAGGGGGCCGCCTACGTTCCCTTGGCGCTGCGCTCTCATCAGCTATGGCGAGAACTGGAGGCCGAGCGAGGCGTGAGCCTGTTCGAGCAGTGCGGCGTGCTGATCATGACGGCAACAGCCACCGCTACCTCCCATCACGGTCGCCCGGATTTTACTCGGACCACCCTGGAGCTGGCGCGGCGCTACGGTATCACCCACGAGGAGTGGGACGGCCCCACCATTCGCCAGCGCTTTCCACAGTTCCAGGTGGCGGACGACGCTCTCGGCTATTTCGAGCCAGGAGGCGGTTATCTCTACCCGGAAGCCTGTATCCAGGCTCAGTTGGACGGTGCCCGGGAGCGGGGTGCCCGGCTGTTCACCGATACCGTCATCGACCGCTTGGAGCAGGACGCCAGTGGCGTGATCCTGCATTCGGCTCAGCGGAGCTGGCGTGCCAAGCGGGTAGTGGTTGCCGCCGGCATGTGGAGCGCGGAGCTATTGGGCGCGCCTTTCGACAAGCTACTGCGCGTCTGTCGCCAGACCCTGCATTGGTTCGAAGTGGTCGAGCCCGAACGGTTTCCCGCTGACTCTCCCAGTTTCATCCTGGCCCATGGCAGCGGCGATAGCGATCTCTTCTACGGCTTTCCGCCCTTGCCCGGTGAAGGCTCGATGAAGGTGGCTACCGAGCAATATGAAAATAATACCACCCCTACTGGGATTGATCGGTCACTTCACCCTGAAGAATCGAGCGAGCTGTTCAGTGATCAAGTGGAAAGGTGGATCGCCGGACTGGGGCCACGCGCCCTGCGCAGCGCGGTCTGTGCCTACACCGTGACCCCGGATTTCGGCTTCATCGTCGATGAGCATCCGGCGATGCCCGATGTGACCGTGGTCAGTGCCTGTTCCGGGCATGGCTTCAAGCATTCGGCGGCGCTGGGCGAGGCGCTGGCGCAGCGAGTCACCGAAGGGCGCAGCGATCTCGATCTGAGCAGCTTCAGTCTGGCGCGGTTCGGCTAGCGACTGCGGACCGTCAGGGTCACCAGCCGCGTCACCACCAGGGCGATATACATGACGCCGGAGAACTGGGCCAGCATGACCAGCGAACGCGCCATGGGGCGGATGGGATAGATATCGCTCAGGCCGACGCCGGAGAGGATCGCGAAGCTGACGTAGAGCAATTCCGTCCAGGTGCGCGCGGCCATGGGGTCGTTGGCGGCGGTGAAGCTGTGCGGCTGCAGGATCTGGCAGGCCGAGTAGGCGTGGGCGAAGGCCCAGGCCAGCAGGGTGAAGGTCGCGCCGACGGCGAAGAGTTCATCGGTGGTCGCGCGCTGGTCTTCCATCATGTAGGCGATGAGGCTGCCCGCCGCATAGAAGTAGAAGACCGCATCGAGGATCGCGAGGGACACTACCAGTTGGGTATTACCGTGCCATTCGACCATCACCGTCAGCACCAGGATGCAGCCGGCGAGAATGAAGCCCAGCCATTGGATGGTCGGACTGCGACGCACCATGCGCAAGGCGGTGGCCAGGACGATGATGCCGAAGGCGCCAATAAGGGCGCGGCCATGCTCTTCCTGTTCCACCAGCGGATAGAGGAGCAAGCCGAGCAGCTGGATGAACAGCAGATTGGCGGAGGGGTAGCGGACCAGGTAGTGCAGCGGGGTCTTCATCGGGGCTCGGTGAAAGGTCGGAGGGCGCAAGCGTAGCGGTTGGTGAAGGGCGCCGCCACGGGCAACGTCACTGCCCATGGCGTAACGCTCAGTTGCCTTGGCGGCGCGTGACCGGCAGCAGGATGGTGAGCACGCCCAGCAACGGCATGTAGGAGCACAGCTGGTAGACGTATTCGATGCCGCGGTGGTCCGCCAGGTTGCCCAGGCCCGCCGCGGCGATGGCGCTGACGCCGAACATCAGGCCGAAGAAGACCCCGGCGATCATGCCCACGTTGCCCGGCACCAGTTCCTGGGCGTAGACCACGATGGCGGAAAAGGCCGAGGCTAGGATGAAGCCGATGATCACACTGAGGACACTGGTCCAGAACAGGTCCACGTAGGGCAGGGCGAGGGTGAAGGGCGCCGCCCCGAGGATGGAGAACCAGATCACCGCCTTGCGACCGATGCGATCGCCGATGGGGCCGCCCAGGAAGGTCCCGGCCGCCACCGCTCCGAGAAAGAGGAATAAATGCAGTTGGGAGCTGGCTACCGACAGACCGAAGCGCTCGATGAGATAGAAGGTAAAGTAGCTGGTGATGCTGGCCATGTAGATGTACTTGGAGAATACCAGCAGCGCCAGTATGACCAGCGCAAAGGTCACGCGACCGCGCGAGAGGCCGTGGCTCACGTTCACCGGCTTGCGGCCCTTGGCGCTGCGCAGGTGGTTGCGATACCAACGCGACAGTCCGTACTGCACGCCGATGGCGAAGAGCGCGAACAGGGCGAACCAGGCCACGTGGGTCTGGCCATAGGGAATGATGATGGCCGCCGCCAGCAGGGGGCCAATGGCCGTGCCGGCGTTGCCGCCCACCTGGAAGGTCGATTGGGCCAGGCCGAAGCGACCACCCGAGGCCAGGCGCGCCACGCGTGAGGTTTCCGGGTGGAAGGTCGAGGAACCGACCCCAATCAGGGCGGAGGCGGCGAGTATGGCCGGAAAGCTACCGACGAAGGCGAGCAGCAGAACACCGAACAGGGTGCAGACCATGCCGGCGGGCAGCAGGTAGGGTTTTGGATAGCGATCGGTATGGAAGCCGATCCAGGGTTGCAGCAGCGAGGCGGTGATCTGGAACGCCAGGGTGATCAAGCCGACTTGGGTAAAAGTCAGATCATAGCTGTCCTTGAGCATCGGATAGATCGACGGCAGGACGGACTGGATAAGGTCGTTGACGAGGTGGGCGAGTGCGCAGGAAGCGAGGATTCCCATGACCAGAGGCGAGGTTGCGGGGATAGCGGACAGGGGCGTTTCGCCAGGTGCCGCTGGGGTGGCAGAGGAGACGGCCATGCAGGTATTACCCTTATTATTTATGTCCAGCCGTTCACTGTGGCATTCTGTCGACTCTGAATCCAGAACAAGTTGCCGGATACATCCGGCGGCTGATCACTTGGACCCGGGTCTTATAGCGCGCTATGGTGCCGGTGGCCCTGGTCAATCCTGTTCACGCCTTTCGTTACGGCATACCTCATGACTGTCAAAGATCCACTGCTCCTCGACCAGCAACTGTGCTTCTCCCTGTACTCGGCTTCGCTCGCCATGACGCAGCTCTACAAGCCATTACTGGAGAGCATGGGGCTGACCTTCCCGCAATACCTGATCATGCTCGTGCTGTGGGAGCATGACGGTTTGACGCTCAAGGAGCTGTCCAACCGGCTGCGCCAGGATTCGGGAGCCCTGACCCCGGTGGTCAAGCGCCTCGAAGCCGCCGGCCTGGTCACGCGCCGCCGTAGTACCGAAGACGAGCGCAACCTGTCGATTGAGCTCACCGCTGCCGGTCGTGGCCTGCGTGAGCAGGCCAATGGGGTCAACGGGCGGGTACGGCAGGTCTGCGCCCTGGGCGATGCCGGCCTGGACGATCTGCGGGAGACCCTGATCATGCTGCGTAGTCGCCTTGATGAAGAAGGTGCGACCCGTTCCTGAACCAACCGCGGGGTGGTGGTTCCCATGGCTACAGTCGCCGGGGAAATCGTATGACCTTCACCTACCAGCCTGACCAGGACTATTTGCTCGTCGATCTCGCCAGCGATCGTACCGCCGGCAAGCTGTTGCAGGGGGAACTGCACATCGCCGAGGGCTGCCAGGACGAGGATCCGCGAACCTATGCGCGGCTGCTTGGCGAGGAACTGCGCAGTACCCTGGGTGACGTGGTCGGGCGGCGTGAGGGCGACATCCTCACCCTGCGCCGTACGGGTATAAAGTTGCGCTTGGTGCCTGTAGAAGTCGCCTGCGACTAGCCAGCCATGAACCATTGGGCTGGCTAGCCTGCGGGAGCGCCACTCCAGACCAAGAGCTGGCCGACACCGAGCGCCAGGACCTGGCGCCTGGACGCCTTGGGTGCAGCGGAGGACATGGCAACGAGGCTGTACGCAAACGAGGATCGGACGTTAGCCGTTGCTGAGGTCTGCTGTAATCGTCGGACGTCATAATTCAGGCGCCATTTTGTAATCAAGCCGACATCTCGCCGCCCTAGGCTTTGACGCACAACCGTCTTCCAGCAGTGGCGAACCATGCTCCGTCTCCGCACTCCTTTCCGTCGTTTGTCGCGTCGCTCTTGGCTGAGATCGCTCAAGACCGGCCCGCGGATGCTCTGTTCCTTCACCTTCGCCGCCGTGCTGCTCGCTGGTCTGGGCACCTTCTCGCTATGGGAAATGCAACAGCTGCGGCGTCAGGCACTGATCATGGAGCAGCATTCCCTGCCGAGCATCGCCCTCGCCGATGCGCTGGCGATCAACCTCGGCAAGTTACGCAACCAGGCTTCGGTGGTACTGCTCAATGCCGAGGATCCAGGCGCCGTGGCCATGACCAGGATCACCCTGGAACAGTTGGTGAACGAGACCGATCAACTGTTCCGCGACTATCAGCCGGTCATCGCCGACAACACCGAGCGCGATTCGGTCAAGGCGTTGCACGATGCCTATCAGCCCTTCGTGGCCGGCTTGCGCGAAGAAGTGAAGCTGATCGAGCAACAGCAACTCGCGGCAGCGCGGGTAAAGCTGGATACCGTGGTGAATCTGCAGGGCGACCTGATGGACATGCAGGTCCAGCTGCTGCGCGAACTGAACAAGCAGAGTGCGGCCCAGGCCACGGAGCGAGCCGAAGCCCAGTTCGTCCAGGCCCGCACCATTGTCTGGTCGGCCATCGGGGGGGCTATCGTGGTGCTGCTGCTACTGGCCTGGCGCCTGACCCGCAGCGTGGTACAGCCACTGCGGCAGGCGGTGGACATTGCCACCGGTATCGCGGCGGGCGATCTGCGGCAGAACATCCAAGCCCAGGGGCGCGATGAGGCGACCGTGCTGCTGCTGGCGCTGGAGCGCATGCAGGGCAATCTACGCGAGGTGTTGGCGCATACCGGTAATGCTTCCGAGCAATTGGCGTCAGCCTCGACGCAGATGTGCGCGGTGATGGACGAGAGCTGTCTCAATCTGGAGCGGCAGACCGCCGAAATCCAGCAAGCGGCGACGGCGGTCAACCAACTCAACCAGGCGGTGCAGGCCGTCTGCGAGCACGCCATGTCCACTTCCGAGGAGTCCCGGCGCTGCGTCGACCAGGCCCATGAAGGAAAGGCGCAGGTGCAGGAGACGCTGGTCGCCATCACCGAACTGGTGGGTAACGTCGACGAGGCCGCTGCCCAGGCCGGGCATCTGGCCGAGCAGTCCAAGGGCATCAGCAAGATGCTCGACGTCATTCGCGAAGTGGCCGAGCAGACCAATCTGCTGGCACTCAATGCCGCCATCGAAGCGGCCCGCGCCGGGGATGCCGGACGGGGCTTCGCCGTGGTCGCGGACGAGGTGCGCGGCCTGGCACGCCGTACCGGCGATTCGACCCGCGAGATCGAAGGCCTGATCGGCGGCGTGCAACAGGTTTCTCAGAAGACCGCGATGGCCCTCGATCAGAGCCGCGCCCAGGCCAGCCAGACGCGCGACAAGGCCCAGGCCACCTGGCAGGTGCTCGAGGGCATCACCCACGCCGTCGCCGCCATCGAACGGCGCAACGATGCGATCTCCGCCGCCACCCAGCAACAGACGGCGACCACCGAAGAGGTCGACCGTAACCTGACGCTGATTCGCGATGCTGCCACCCAGACCGCGGCCGGCGCGCAGCAGACCAGTGCCAGTAGCCAGCAACTCTCGAGTCTGGCCGCCGATCTGCACGGCACCTTGCAACGCTTCGTGGTCTGAGACCGAGCTCCCTGGGTAGACCAGGGGGGCGGTCTCAGGCGGCCAGCATCACCCGGTCGCGTCCTTCCTGCTTGCCCCGGTAGAGCGCCTGATCAGCGCGCTCCAGGGCGCTGGCGAAGGCCTCGCAGTTGCGGATCTCGCAGACCGCCAGGGTTGCCGTGACCCGTGCCGGGCCACGTTCGATGACCTGGCTCACCTCGGCCAGACGGTGCCGGATGCGCTCCGCGACCGTCCAGGCCACGCTGGTCGAAGCGCCGGGCAATAGCACCAGAAATTCCTCGCCACCCCAGCGTGCGGCAAAATCCGATTGCCGGACCTCGCGACGGATGACATCGGCGATCCCTTGCAGCACCAGATCACCGCAGTCATGGCCGAAGCGGTCATTGATGTGCTTGAAATGATCGACGTCGAACAGGATGAGACTGCCGCTCAGGCACGGGCCGTTGACTGCCCGGTCGAGAATGCGCCGCCGGTTGTACAGGTTGGTGAGGCTGTCATGGCTGGCGGAGTGCAGCAGGTCCAGCTGCATCTTGGTGCTGTGGTGAAAGGAGGCCGCCGTGCCATAGAGCAACAGCAGCAGGGCGCTGGTGACGTTGATCGTGCCGAACAGCTGCATGGCCAGGGGCGGCAGCCCAGCGGCCGGGTGCAGCAGATAGCCGCCGGCCAGGGTAACCAGGATGCCGCTGACCAGCAGCAGATGCCGTTTGGGCGCGGTGCGGTAGTTGTAGATGACAATGGGCAGGATGCACAGCACGTAGTAATGGAAGTTGCTGTCCCAGCCGAGCTGCCAGGTGGCGAGCCAGGCGTGAGCGACGATCTCGCTGCACATGGTGAGGCTCGCGGCTCGATAGCGGCGGCGACGCAAGGCGGCCAGGCAACCCAGGTACAACGAGACGCTGAGCACATTGGCCCAGACCATCAGGGGCTTATCGAACAGGATGAAGACGGCCAGCAGGACCAGGTGAATCGCCATGGCCGATTGCACCACGGGTTTGGCGACGCACCAGAACTGTTCCAGGGAATCTTGCAGGGCCTGGTCACGATCGCGGGAGGAAAGAGCATTCATCGAGGGGTCCGTTGAAATACATTGCGCCAACAATAAATGCGCTAATAGTAAGCTTAATGGCAAACGGCCAGCCTGGCCAATCCTCCGGTCGAGTGGAGCGGAAGAAGTGCCCAATGGATAGCCGCGCCAGACGACCCGCCGGTCACGTTTGAAGATCGTGCTGGTTTCCCGTCTACGTGGTGCTTTGCCACGCGGCTTATCTGCTGAACGTCGAGCGATCCTTGAGTCACCGAAAAGGATGAACACCTCGCTCAGTCATCTGTCTTTTCTCCTTGGCGCAACCGCGGCGCTGGCGTTCTTCGACATCATCCAGCGCGAGGCCGCCGCAAATCTTGCCGAGAGCAGCGTCAAGGTGCCGTCCGGAACGATCGTACGCCACCAGATCCGCGCCACGGCTTGCTCAGCGGTGGGGACGCCTCTAAGGTGACGGCGCGCCACCCAGGCGCTCTGCAACCTCGGAGGTGGCCGTGGAACTGAGCCAGACGCTGGCGCAGGAAATCGTCGACCGCGCCATGCGCATCCTGCCGGGCAACGTCAACGTCATGGACGCGGCTGGGCTGATCATCGGCTCGGGTGATCCGGCGCGATTGTTCACCCGCCATGCCGGTGCGCGCCAGGTGATCGCCGAAGGGCGGGCGGTAGCACTGGACGCCCTGGCAGCGGCGCGCTTAGCGGGTGCCCAGGCGGGCATCAATCTGCCGCTGTATCGCCAGGGCGAACTGGTCGGCGTGCTCGGGGTGACCGGAGAGGACGCCGAGCAGTTGCGGTTGCCAGCCGAACTCTTGCGTCTGACTGCGGAAATGCTCATCGAACAGGCGGCCGGTCGGCAGCCCGATGCGCCCCTGATGACCGCGCCGCTGCTGCGCCAATTGCTCGCGCCCGGTGCTGCGCCCGAGCTGGGTCGCCACGCGAGCCTGCTCGGCCTCAGGCCGGACGTGCCGCGGGACGTTCTCTTGCTGGAGTTCGCCACCCCCGCGCCGACTTTCGGCGACTGGGCACAGCGGCGGGTCGCTGATAGCTGGTGTCTGCCGCGAGAGGAGCGCCAGTGGCTCTGGTATCGCCCGGACGCGGAGGCTCCAGAGCCCTTGCTGGACGAGTTGCCGGCCCAGGGCTGGGCGCTCCAGCGCAGTGCCTGGATACCCGTGACGCAGCCCTGGACCGGGCTAGCCGAGGCGACCCGCTGGGCGCTGGATCTCTTGACCGTGGCTCAGCGGCTGCGACCTGATCTTACCCAGGTGACGCTGGCGGATCTGCGGTTACCGACCTGGCTGCAGGGGCAGGCCGAGCGCCCGGAAAGCGCCTGGCTGTTGGAACCCTTGATGCGCCTGCGCCAGGCCGACCGCGACGGCCAACTGCTCACCACGCTGCGCCGTTGGTTCGCCGAGGAGGCCAGTCCCCAGGCTTGCGCCGCGGCCCTGGGGCTGCATCGCAACGGCCTGCGCCATCGACTGGAGCGCATCCAGGCGCTGACCGGCCGTGATCCCCGGCGTTTCGCCGACGCCACCGAGCTGTACTGCGGGCTGCTGCTCCTGGATTCTGGGTGGGCAGAGTCACAGTCTTGAGAGATTCTTGCTGGGCATTCGTCCTGTTGTCGTCGCCTGCTAACCAGGAAACACTCGGGGCACAACAACGGAGAATCGCCCATGAAGATCGTCATCGCCCCGGATTCCTTCAAGGAAAGCCTCTCTGCCGCTGGCGTTGCCAGCGCCCTGGCCCGCGGCCTGCGCCAGGCCCTGCCGCAGGCCGAGCTGGTTGAATGCCCGCTGGGTGATGGCGGTGAAGGCACTCTGGACGCCGTACTGGCCGCCACCGGTGGCGAGGTGCGGCAGGCGCAGGTGACCGGGCCCCTGGGCGAGCCGGTAAAGGCTCGCTGGGGTTGGTTGGCCGAGCAGCGTACCGCCTTCGTCGAGATGGCCAGCGCCAGTGGCCTGGAGCTGGTGCCCAAGGCTCGGCGTGATGTGCTGGCGGCTACCTCTCGCGGCACTGGCGAGTTACTGCGCGCGGCGCTGGACGCCGGCGCCGAGCGCCTGGTGTTGGCCATCGGTGGCAGCGCCACTAACGATGGCGGCGCGGGCCTGCTGCAGGCGCTGGGCGTACGGCTGCTGGATGAACAGGGGCAGGAATTGGTGCCCGGCGGTGCGGCCCTGGCGCAGTTGGGGCGGATCGAACTGACGGACCTGCATCCCCGGCTGGCCGACGTCGAGATGATCATCGCCGCCGACGTCGACAATCCCCTCTGCGGCCCCCAGGGCGCCAGCCACATCTTCGGCCCGCAAAAGGGGGCCTCACCCGACCAGGTCCGCCAGCTCGATGCAGCCCTGGCGCATTTCGCCACAATCACCGCGGCTATCCTGGGGCGCGACTTCAAGGACCAGCCGGGCGCGGGTGCCGCCGGTGGGGTGGGCTTCGCCGCCCTAGCATTTCTCCAGGCGACCTTCCGCTCCGGTATCGAGGTGGTAGCTGAGCTGGTGGGGCTGGAGGCGGCGCTGCAGGACGCCGACCTGGCACTGACCGGGGAAGGGCGGTTGGACGGCCAGACCTTGAGAGGCAAGACACCCGCTGGCGTGCTGCGCCTGGCTCGCCGCCACGGGGTACCGGTGGTGGCCGTGGCGGGTTCGCTGGGTGAGGGGTACGACGCCCTCTATGACCAGGGCCTGATGGCGGCCTTCAGTCTGGTACCGGGGCCGCTCAGCCTGGACGAGGCGCTGACCCAGGCCGAGGTCTTGCTGGAGCGGACCGCCCGCGATATCGGTCGGCTCTGGGCGATGGCAAGACGCTGAAGCCAGGGCCTTTGGCCGCTGGTCTGCCCAGGTGTCGCGGCTGGCAGGGCCGCGGGATTTGCCTCATGCTAGGCGTCCCGCTCCCGACCGACTGCCGCGATGATCCCGTCTGCCATCCTGCGTAACGGCCTGTTGTCCACCTTGCTGCTGTTCGGGCCGCTATGTTCCGCCGAGGCCGCCATCCCCAGTCTCAAGCCCGCCAACACCTGCGTACGCAGCGCCTTCGTGCTGCGTTGCCAGGATCGGCAGGGCGGTTGGTACGGGGTGGCGGTGCAGGGCAACGACACCCTGATGCGTGGTTTCGATCCGGTCTCCGGCCTGACCTGGGCCCAGACCAGTACCCGGCTGGGGCGGCTGCAGTTCTTCAGCGGTCTCACCAGCGATGGCCAGGTCTGGCTGGGTCGTACGCGCCAACTGGGCTGGAACGTGATCAGCCGCTTCTCCACCTCCCAAGGCGACCGCGCCCGCACCAGTTGCAACCGCGTCGCCGGGTGCGAGTGGCGCTAGGCGAGTGCCTGGTCGGCCGTCTGGTCGTCCAGGAGCACCCGATTGCGTCCCGCATGCTTGGCGCGATAGAGCGCGGCGTCGGCACGCGCCAGGGCGGCGGACCAGGAGTCGCCTGGCTCGAGCAGGGCGATGCCGAAGCTGGCGCTCACCTGCTCGAGTTGCGGATGGCTGGCGGTGAAGCGGCTCGGCACCCCGGCGCGCAGGGCATCGATCAGCTGGTAGGCGGCGTCGCCGCTGAAACCGGGCAGCAACAGGACGAATTCCTCGCCACCCAGGCGGCCGGCCAACCCCTGGCTGCCCAGTGCTTCACGCAAATGCAGGGCGAAGCGGCGCAACACATCGTCACCGGCGGCATGGCCAAGGCGGTCGTTGATCGCCTTGAAATGATCGAGGTCGGCGATGGCTACCGCCAGCGGTTGCTGCCGCGCCGCGCCTGACAGCAGCGCCTCGGCCTGCTCTTCGAGTCCGCGCCGGTTGAGCAGCCCGGTGAGCGCATCGGTACGGGCCTGGCGGCGCAATTCGGCGGCGAGATCGGCCGATACGATCAACAGCGTCAGGATGCCACTGCCGATCATGCCCGTCGGCGTCCCGATCGACAGCACCATGATGAAGACGTCATTACCCAGCGTCCCGCCCGGTCGCGCCAGCCAGGCGGTGATTCCGACGCTGATGATGTAGAGGCCATAGAGCAGCAGGTAGCCCTGCAGGATGCGGGCGGTGCCCCGGGTACGGCGTAGGGTCGCCAGCACGATGGCGATCATCAGGGCATCGACCGCGGCGGTGCCGATCCGCGAGAAGGTGCGCCACTCCGCGAGCTGGCCGTACCAGACGGCGGTGATCAGCAGCAGGGAAAGGAGCCAGCAGCCGATGACCAGCCGGCTATCCCGCTGTACCCGCAGGCGGAAACCCCAGGCCAGCAGGGCAAAACTGGCGATGGAGGCATGGCAGGCCAACATGGCGAGCAGCCCTTGCTGGGCGACCCACAGGCTGCCAGCGATGCGCAGGCCGTGGCCGACGGCGGCGGCCATGAACGAAAGGGCCCAGAGCGCCACGTGCCGCTGCAGACCGAACTCGCGCCAGGCGACGAGCAGGCTAGCGCCGAACAACAGGCTGATGACCACGATGCTGGAAGAGGTGACTAGGGTGTAAAGCATGACAAGACCGTGCGGTGGCGTTCGCTATTCAGATTAATCCTACAAATGACCAGAACCGTCCCGCGACTGACCGAGCGGTGCCGGGCGGTGGGTAGGCGGCCAGGTTGGGCAGCGCGCTTTATCGAGCGCCTCGGTCGCCAGTCCCAGGGCACCTCAACGGCGCCCCGAGGGCTTGGATAGGGCGCTGACGGGCGCAGGCCTGGCGCCGCTCAGTCCCTGGGCGCCGCCACCTTGCGGATGGCCACGCGGCGTGGCTTGAGGCCGTTGCCCGGCGTGGCGGGCTCCGCCACGGGCTGCAGCCTGGCGCGTGCGGCGTGCAGCTTCTTGTAGCTCTCGATCAGCCGCAAGTGCCGGTCGAGGCCTTCCAGTTTCAGGCTGGTGGGCGTCAGACCGTGGAAGCGCACGCTGCCGTCCACCGAGCCCAGCACCGCGTCCATCCGTTCGTTGCCGAACATGCGGCGGAGGTTGGTCTCGTAGTCGGCGATCTGCAGCTCGTCGTCCAGCTCGATTTCCAGCACGGCGTTCAACGCCTGGTAGAAGAGGCCGCGCTCGACGGTGTTGTCGTTGTACTGCAGGAAGGCTTCCACCAGCTCCTTGGCGTCTTCCAGGTGCTGCAGGGCGAGGTTGATCAGCAGCTTGAGTTCCAGCAGGGTGAGCTGGCCCCAGACGGTGTTCTCGTCGAATTCGACGCCGATCAGCGTGGTGATGTCGGTGTAGGCATCCACCTCGCTCTCTTCCAGGCGTTCGAGCAGCGCGGCGAGACGGCTGTTGTCCAGGCGATGCAGGTTGAGGATGTCTTCACGGAAGGCCAGCGCCTTGTTGGTGTTGTCCCAGATCAGGTCTTCGATTGGATAGATTTCCGAATAACCCGGCACCAGGATGCGGCAGGCCGGGACGCCCAGGTGCTGGTACACCGCCTGGTAGACCTCCTTGCCCTGGGCCGCCAACAGGCCGAACAGCGTGGCAGCCTCCTGGGCATTGGCGTTTTCCCCCTGGCTGGTGAAATCCCAGTCGACGAAGGCGAAGTCGGCCTTGGCGCTGAAGAAGCGCCAGGACACCAGGCCGCTGGAGTCGATGAAGTGCTCGACGAAGTTGTTCGGCTCGGTCACCGCCTGGCTTTCGAAGGTCGGCTGCGGCAGGTCGTTGAGGCCTTCGAAGCTGCGGCCCTGGAGCAGTTCGGTGAGGCTGCGCTCCAGCGCCACTTCCAGGCTCGGATGCGCGCCGAAGGAGGCGAAGACGCCCCCGGTACGCGGATTCATCAGGGTCACGCACATCACCGGATACTGGCCGCCCAGGGAGGCGTCCTTCACCAGGACCGGGAAGCCTTGTTCCTCCAGCCCCTGGATGCCGGCGACGATGCCGGGATAGCGCGCCAGCACCTCCGCGGGTACGTCGGGCAGGCAGAGTTCGCCCTCGAGGATTTCCCGCTTCACCGCCCGTTCGAAGATCTCCGACAGGCACTGCACCTGGGCTTCGGCCAGGGTGTTGCCCGCGCTCATGCCGTTGCTGAGGTAGAGGTTCTCGATCAGGTTGGAGGGGAAGTACACCACCTTGGCGTCGGACTGGCGCACGAAGGGCAGGGCGCAGATGCCGCGTGCCACGTTGCCGGAGTTGGTGTCATGGAGGTGCGAACCGCGCAGCTCGCCGTCTGGGTTGTAGATCGCCAGGCAGTAGGGATCGAGGATGCCCAGCGGCAGCTCGTCCTGGCGGCCCGGCTGGAACCAGCGTTCGTCCGGATAGTGCACGAAGGGCGCGTTGGCGATCTCTTCGCCCCAGTACTGGTCGTTGTAGAAGAAGTTGCAGTTCAGCCGCTCGAGGAACTCGCCCAGCGCCGAGGCCAGGGCGCTTTCCTTGGTCGCGCCCTTGCCGTTGGTGAAGCACTGCGGCGACTGGGCGTCGCGGATGTGCAGCGACCAGACGTTGGGCACGATGTTGCGCCACGAGGCGATCTCGATCTTCATGCCCAGGTCGGCGAGGATGCCCGACAGGGTGGCGATGGTCTGCTCCAGCGGCAGGTCCTTGCCCGGAATGTAGGTACGGGTGTCGCCGTTGCCACTGGGCATCAGCAGCGCCTGGGCGTCGGCGTCGAGATTGGCGACTTCCTCGATGACGAACTCGGGACCGGTCTGCACCACCTTCTTCACGGTGCAGCGGTCGATGGATCTCAGGATGCCCTGGCGATCCTTGGCGGAGATATCGGCGGGCAGCTCCACCTGGATCTTGAAGATCTGCGCATAGCGATTTTCCGGGTCGACGATGTTGTTCTGCGACAGCCGGATGTTGTCGGTGGAGATGTTCCGCGTCTGGCAGTAGAGCTTGACGAAGTAGGCCGCACAGAGCGCCGACGACGCCAGGAAGTAGTCGAACGGACCGGGCGCGGAGCCGTCGCCCTTGTAGCGGATCGGCTGGTCGGCGATTACCGTGAAGTCGTCGAATTTGGCCTCGAGACGCAGGTTATCGAGGAAATTGACTTTGATTTCCATGCAGGATTACCACGAAGAAGAAACGATTTGGTGTGCATTATCCGGACAATCGGCGCTTGGGGATACGCCTTAGCCCGCCGCGCCCCGGCCCGACGGTAGCGCCACCCGGTCGAGCGGTTGCCGGGCTTCGGGTAGAATCGCCGGCCCTCGGGCCGCTTGCCCGCTGCCAGTAGACAAGGAACCCGCCGTGCTTTCATCCCAGGTCATCATCATTGGCGCCGGTGCCGCCGGGATGCTATGTGCCATGAGCGCCGCCGCGCGCGGTCGTCAGGTGTTGCTGATCGACCATGCCAGCAAGGCCGGCAAGAAGATCCTCATGTCCGGCGGCGGGCGCTGCAATTTCACCAATCTCTATGTCGAGCCGGCCAATTTCCTGTCGCAGAATGCGCACTTCTGCAAGTCGGCGCTGGCGCGTTTCACCCAGTGGGATTTCATCGCCCTGGTCGCCAAGCACGGCGTGCCCTATCACGAGAAGAAGCTCGGCCAGTTGTTCTGCGATGGCAAGTCCAGCGACATCCTCCAGCTTTTGCTGGACGAATGCGCCCAGGCCGGGGTGGACCTGCGCCTGGACACCTCGGTGAGCGAGATCACCCGGCTCGACGAAGGTGGCTATCGACTGCAGACCAGCCTGGGCCCGCTGCGTTGCGAGTCCCTGGTGATCGCCACCGGCGGGCTGTCCATCCCGACCCTCGGCGCCACCGGCTTCGGCTATCAGATCGCCCGCCAGTTCGGGCACAGCGTGCTGCCGACCCGTGCCGGCCTGGTGCCCTTCACCTTGACCGATCCGCAGCTCAAGGCGCTGTGCGGCGAGCTGTCCGGTACCTCGGTGGAGGATTGCCGGGTGAGCTGCAACGGCCAGAGCTTCGTCGAGAACATCCTCTTCACCCATCGTGGCCTCAGCGGCCCGGCGATCCTGCAGATTTCCTCCTACTGGCAGCCCGGCGATACCGTCAGCATCGATTTGCTGCCGCACCTGGACCTAGCCGTCTGGCTGGCCGAGCAGCAGCAGGCGCGCCCCAACAGCGAATTGAAGACGCTCTTGGCCGAGCTGTTCACCAAGAAGATGGCTGGCCTGCTGGCGGAGCTGTGGTTCACCTCCAAGCCGCTCAAGCAGTACACGCCGGGCGAGTTGAAGACCATCGCCGAACGCCTGAGCGACTGGCGCCTGGTGCCGGCCGGCACCGAGGGCTATCGCACCGCGGAGGTCACCCTGGGCGGCGTCGATACCCGCGAGGTGTCGTCCAAGACCATGGAGTCGCTGAAATCGCCGGGGCTGTACTTCGTCGGCGAGGTGCTGGACGTCAGCGGTCACCTGGGCGGCTTCAACTTCCAATGGGCCTGGGCCTCCGGCTACGCCGCCGCCCAATACGTTTAGCGCCCCGCGCGACAGGCTCAGCTACAGGCGAAGGCGAGCACGCGCCCTAGCATGGCGTCGCAGCCATCCAGCTGGGCCTGGGTGACGAATTCGTCGGGCTTGTGCCCCTGGGCCATGCTGCCGGGGCCGCAGACCACCGTGGGAATGCCGGCCGCGGCAAAGAGGCCACCCTCGGTACCGAAGGCCACGGTGCCGAAGTCCCGCGAGCCGCAGAAGAGTGCGATCCACTCGGCCGCCGCGCTTTCGGCGGCCGTATCCAGGCCGGGATAGCTCGATAGCTCGGTGAAGCGGATGGCGCTCTGACCGCTGATGGCGCGCATGGCCGGTAGCAGCGCGTTCTCCGCGTAGGCCTGCACCTGGCGGATCACCTGGTAAGGGTCCTGTGCGGGCAGGGCGCGAATCTCGAAGTCGAAGGTGCAATCCTGGGGCACGATGTTCAGCGCCTTGCCTCCGCCGATCAGCCCGGTCTGCACCGTGGAGAAGGGTGGATCGAAGCGGACGTCTTGTCGGTCGGCCGCCTTGAGCGCCTCGCCCAGCCGGCCAAGTTCGACGACCAGGCGCGCGGCGTATTCGATGGCGTTGACACCCTGAGGCGCATAGGCCGAATGACAGGCCGCGCCCTGCACCTGGCAGCGCATGGCCACCTTGCCCTTGTGCCCGAGCACGGGCTTGAGTTCGGTGGGCTCGCCGATGAGGCACAGCAACGGCTTGACCGGGCGCTGGGCCAATTGGTCGAGCAGGCTGCGCACCCCCAGGCAGCCCACCTCTTCGTCGTAGGACAGCGCCAGATGCAGCGGGCGCCGCAGGGGCGCGCGGCAGGCCGCGGGCACCAGGGCCAGCAGACCGGCCAGATAGCCCTTCATGTCGGCGGTACCGCGGCCATAGAGCTTGCCGTCGCTTTCGCTGAGTTCGAAGGGGGGACGGGTCCAGGCCTGGCCATCCACCGGCACCACGTCGGTATGGCCGGAGAGCACGATGCCCGGTACGTCCGCCGGCCCCAGGGTGGCGAAGAGATTGGCCTTGGTGCCCTCGGCGTTGTGGATCAGCTCATAGGGTACGCCGAAGCCATCCAGGTAGCCGGCGACGAAGTCGATCAGCGCCAGGTTGGATTCGCGACTAGTGGTGTCGAAAGCCACCAACCGCGCCAGCAGTTCGCGGCTGGTGCTCATCGGTCGTCTCCCGGCACGCCATAGCCCGGGGCGAGATCGGGTCGCACCGCCCGGTCGAGATAATCCTGCAACTGGGGCTGGTAGGCGCGCCAGAGGTCGGCTAACTGGCCGATGGGATCGGTCTCGGCCCAGTCGACGCGCAGATTGACGATGGGCCAACTCGGCTCGCCCACTACCAGCAGCGCCGCCGAATGCACCGGGCCAGCCTCGCCACCCGCGGCCATCGCCGTCTGCATGGCCAGTAGCAAGCGCTCGGCGAGGGCGCCCTGGCTGCCTTGGAAGCTGTCCACCAGCGCATCCACCACCGCCGTATTCGCCAGCATGTTGCCGGCAGCCACGCAGTCCCGACCGCTGCGGGCGTGGTGGATGCCCAAAGTCCTGGCGCCGCTATGGTGGGCACTGCGCCCCTGGGCGTCGATGACGGTCACCTGGCGGTAGTCGGCGTAGCCGTCGCTCGCCAGACTGGCGGCCAGGGCCGTCTCGGGTGCCAAGCCCTGCGCGAGTCCCTCCAGGGTGCGCGGCCCGAGGGCGGGCAAGGTGATGTTCTGCGAGCTGACGGCGCCGATCCCCGGTTGCAGCCAGGGGCAGCGGGCACCCACGGCGATGCTGGAGGAGCTGATGGCGATGCCGAATTGACCGGTCGCGGCGCAGCGGGCGGCGATGGAAAAGGTCATGGCACGGCCTCAGTCGGGAATCACGGCGATGACGTCGATCTCCATCAGCCACTGCGGCTGGCCCAGGGCCGAGACCACCAGCCCAGTGGAGATGGGGAAGACGCCCTTGAGCCACTTGCCGACCTCCTGGTACACCGGCTCGCGGTAGCGCGGGTCGATCAGGTAGGTGGTGGTCTTGACGATATGGCTGAGGTCGCTGCCGGCTTCCTCCAGCAGTTGCTTGACGTTCTTCATCGCCTGCTCCGCCTGGGCGCGGGGATCGCCCAGCCCGACCAGGTTGCCCTCGAAGTCGGTGCCCACCTGGCCGCGCACATAGACGGTGTTGCCGGCGCGCACCGCCTGGCAGAGGTCGTTGTCCAGGGTCTGGTTGGGGTAGGTGTGCTTGGTGTTGAACATGCGGATACGGGTGTGGGTCGGGGTAGCCATGGGGATGCTCCTTGTTTCGAAGTAGGTTGGGTTGAGACGGCTTTATCGTCGAAGCCCAACATTGCCGGCCTTCGGGTCGACGTTGGGCTTCGCTGGCGCTCAACCCAACCTACGCGCCTGCAGGGGTTGGGCGGTCGTCTCGACGCCGGGGCGGTACTCCTGATACCGGCGCTGGATGGCGATCTGGTCGGCCACGTGGCGGGCGTCGTGCCAGCAGCCCCAGATGAACGCCGAGCCGCGGCGACTGAGCCAGGGCAGGCCGACGAAATAGATGCCCGGCTCGGCGCCAACGCCGCGCTGGTGTTTGGGCTTGCCGTTCTCGCCGAAGGTGTCCACCTGCAGCCAGCTGAAGTCGGTGGCGTAGCCGGTCGCCCAGATCACCGAGGTCACGCCGGCGGCCTTGAGGTCCAGCGCCTTGAGTGGTTCGCGGATGCAGGCGGCGTCGGGCACCCGCTCGCGGGCCGCAGGTTCTTCGGGCAAATCCAGGCCATGGCGAGCGGCATAGGCATCGGCGGCGTCGAGCAAGGCCAGGTAGTTGGCATCGCCGGCGTCGAGGTTCTGGTTGAGGTCTGGCCGGAAGCGCACCACACCCTCGCTGAAGGTGTCGGTGAGGCCCACCAGGGTCATGCCGGCCTGGGCCAGGCGGCGGAAGTCCACGGTATGGCCGCCACGGGCGCCGCTGACGGCGATGGTCACGTGCTCGCGGCCCGGCTGCATGGTCTCGGTGTCCCACAGGCCGAGTACGCCCAGCCACCAGCAAAAGTCACGCCCGCGATAGGCCCGCGGCGGCCGGTCGTGCGGGCCGACGGACAGATAGACGCGCTTGCCGGCGAGCAAGAGTTCCTCGGCGATCTGCACCCCCGAGGAGCCGGCGCCGACCACCAGCACCGCGCCGTCCGGCAGTTGCTGCGGATTGAAGTACTGGGCGGAATGGATCTGGTAGAGCTCCTCGTCCTTGGGCGCAATGGCCGGGATGACGGGTTTCTGGAAGGGGCCGGTGGCCACCACCACCCGCTGCGCGCTGAGGTTGCCTGCCGAGGTCTCGACCAGGAAGCCGCTACGAGCCTCGTGCCGGCATACCCGGGTGACCGCGACGCCGGTACGGATGGGGGCGTCGATCTGCCGTGCATAGGCCTCGAAGTAGGCGGCGATCTCGTCCTTGCCGGGGAAGCTGTCCGCCGGCGTCTGGAATTCCAGGCCGGGGAAGCGGTCGTGCCAGGCCGGGCCGTTGGCCACCAGGGAGTCCCAACGGCCGGTACGCCAGGCTTCGGCGATGCGGTTCTTTTCCAGCACCAGGTGTTCGATGCCCAGGCGGCCCAGGTGCTCGCTCATGGCGACCCCGGCTTGGCCGGCGCCTATCACCAGGGTGTCGATAGCGGTCGGTAATGCGGTCATGACGGTACCCTTCGGCCGCTCCGCAGGGGGCGGCCGTCATCTAAGCAGGAGGAGGGCGGAGCGCGGGGCGCCGCGGTGATCAATCCAGTACGGACGGGTCCTGCTGGATCATCAGTTCTTTCATCTCGGCGAAGTGCTGCTCGGAAAAGTCGGTGATGCCTTCCCAGGCCCGTGCGGTCTTCTCGGCGACCTCGTCGGACAGCACCTTGAGCGGCTGGCCGGTGGACCAGGCGGTGACCAGGATTTGGCAGGCGCGCTCCAGGGTCCAGATGTCATCGAAGGCCTGGCCGATGGTGGGGGCGATCACCATGACGCCGTGGTTGCCCATCAGCAGGCGCTGCTTGCCGTCGAGCAGCCCGGCAAGGCGCGCGCCCTCGGCCTCGGTGTCGGCCATGCCGCCATAGAGTTCGTCTACCGCGAGACGGTTGAAGTAGCGCGCGGTGTTCTGGTCGATGGGCGGGACCTCGGGCTTGGCCAGGCAGGCCACCGCCGTGGTATGGACCGGATGCAGGTGCAGCACCACCCGCGCCTCCGGCAGACGACGATGGATCTGCCCATGGATCGACCAGGCGGTGGTGTCCACGTCCGGCCGCTCAGCGCCCTGGGGATCGTCCGCGTCCAGCAGCAGCAGGTCGCTGGCACGGATGCGCGAGAAGTGCTTCCACTTGGGATTGATCAGGAACTGCTTGCCGTCGGCGGAGACGGCGGCGCTGAAGTGGTTGGCGACGGCTTCGTGCATGCCGAGGTGGGCGATGATGCGAAAGGTCGCTGCCAGATCGATGCGCAGCCGTTCCTCATGAGAAGGTGCCATGGTCGTGACTCCAAAGGGGGCGTCCCAGCCGCGGGGACGCCTGGTTAGAACTTAGGGCTTGGGCATCAGGGCGGCGATATCCGCCTCGGTGGGCGCCTGGAAGTTGTACTTCTTCAACAGCGCGGCGTACTCGGGGGTGGCGCTGTACTTTTTCAGCGCCTCGACCAGGGCATTCTTCACCTCGTCGTTGCCCTTTTTCACGCCGAAGCCGTTGAGCACCGGGTAGATCAGGGTGTCGGAGGAGATCACCACGCGATTGCCGAGCTTTTCCACCAGGCCGCGCGCCACGGCGGCGTCGGTGATCTGCGCCTCGACGGCCTTGGACAGCAGCGCCTGGGTGGTCTGGGGATCGGTGCCGTATTCGCTCACGGCGATGGGCTTGAGACCGTTCTTCACGCAGTACTCGTCCGACAACTTGTGCAACTGCTGCAGCCAGGAGGTGGCGCCCATGGAGCCGATCTTGTGGCCGCAGAAGTCTTCCGGTTTCTTGGGCTGATAGTCGCTGCCCTTTAGCGCGATGATGGCCTCGCCGCTCTTGAGGTAGGGGATCATGTCGATCACCTTGAGGCGGTCGGCGGTGATGTACATCGACGAGTTGGTGATGTCGAAGCGACCGCCCTGCAGCCCGGTGATGAGGTTGGGGAAGCGGGTGTCGAGGGTTTCCACGCTGCGGCCCATGATCTTGCCCAGGCCATCGACGAATTCGATGTCGAAGCCGGCCGGCTTGTTGTCCTGCACGTATTCGTAGGGGAAGAAGGTCAGGTCGGAGCCGGCGATGAGCTTGCCCGGCTGCAGGAAGTCGGCCGAGGCCAGGCTGGAGGCCAGGGCCAAGGTAGCGCCCAGCACGGTGGTGGTGAGGCTTCGAATCGAGGCGCTGCTGAATCTTTGCATGGCGGTGCTCCTTGAGGGGATGGGAAAGATCAAACGGCGGCCTGGTCGAGCCCGGCCTGTTGGACGAAGAAGGAGGCGCCGCGTGGCTTTTGCGGCAGGCGCACGCTGTTGGCCACGCTGCGCACCAGGCCGCTTTCCCGGCCTGCTACCAGCACGCCGGCGTGTTCGCTGGGCAGCGGGTTCTCGCCGAAGGGCAGGGCGTCTTCGGCGGCGTAGACGCTGATGAACAGGGTGCGCGGCAATTCGGTCTGGTTGGGGCTGGAGGCGTGCAGCAGGCGGGTGTGCATGAAGCACACCGAGCCAGCCGGGCCGAAGCAGGCCACGGGTTCGCCGCAGTGTTCGGCCACCACGCTGTCGTCCACCGATCCGGTGAAACGACCGTCTTGCCAGTGCGACCACAGCGGACCCTTGTGGCTGCCGGGGATGACCGTGAGCGGACCGTTTTCCGGGGTCACTTCGCTGACCATCAGCAGCGCGGTCACCACGTCATCGTTGCTGTGCGGGGTGAAGAGGAAGTCCTGGTGCCACTTCACCTGGGTGGCGGTGTGCGGCAGCTTCGAGTTGATCTTGCTGTGGTGGAAGCGGGTGCCGCTGCCACCGATCAGTTGGGCCGCGACCTGGGCCATCCGCGAGGCGAAGGCGACCTGGCGATAGGCCGAGGAAATCTCGGTGGGCGAGCTGACCCGGCGCAGGGAGGGGTGATCGGGCCGATGGTCCAGCTCCACGTCGAAGCGTGCCCGACCGTCCTGGGTCTCGCCCCACGCCTCGGCGTGGCTGCGGCTGTCTTCCACCCAGCGCTCGAAATCGGCCTGCAGCGCGGCGATTTCGTCGGCGCTCAGCAGGTTCTCGACTACCAGGTAACCGTTCTTGTGGAAACTATCCAGTTGCGCTTGCTCGATCATCTCTGTTCTCCAGAAGCCAAGGGTGGGGGTCAAGCCAGGGACACGTCTTTGAGGAAGGCCTCGACGCGTGGGTGCTGGCCGTTACGCAGTACCTGGGGCGCGTCGTCGCAGACCACGCGGCCCTTTTCCATGAAGACGATGCGGTCCGAGACCTTGAAGGCGAAGTTCATCTCGTGGGTGACGATCACCATGGTGATGCCCTCCTGGGCCAGGGCCTCGATCACCTGCAGCACCTCGTTGACCTTCTCCGGGTCCAGCGCCGAGGTGGGCTCGTCGAAGAGCATGATCTGCGGCCGCATCATCAGCGCCCGGGCGATGGCCACCCGCTGCTGCTGGCCGCCGGAGAGCTGGTGCGGATACTTCCAGGCGTGGTCGAGCATCCCGACCTTATGGAGCAGGGCGTAGGCCTGCTGCTTGAGCGCCGCAGGGGTATCCAGGCGGTGATAGCGCGGAGCGAGCAGCAGGTTGTCCAGCACCGTGAGGTGGGGGAAGAGGTTGAAGCTCTGGAACACCATGCCGATGTCCAGGCGATGCTCGGTGTGCTCGACAAAGCGCGGTTTCTGGGCGCCTTCCTTGCTCAGGTGGATGAACGGCTGACCATTGATGCGGATCTCGCCGTTGTCCAGTTGCTCCAGGCCGTTGAGCAGGCGGATCAGGGTGGTCTTGCCGGAGCCCGACGGGCCGATCACCGACACCACTTCGCCCGGCTGGATCTGCAGATTGACCGAGCCCAGCACCTCGACGTCGTTGTAGGCCTTGTGCAGCCGGGCGGCCTGCAGCGCCGGGATGGCCGCGTCCCATTGCGGCTTGGCGCTTGCGGTAGAGGCCTGGGTGGCCAGGGCCAGCACCTGCTCATCGGGGGTACGCACCACCTTGCGCTGGGTGACGTCGAGGAAGCGCTCCAGGCGTTTGAGCAGGAAGTCGAATACCGTGACGATCAGCACGTAGTAGAAGGCCACCGCCACCATGGTCTCCATGACCAGGAAGTTCTGCGAATACAGCCGCTGGCCCACCATCAGGATCTCGGTCAGGGAGATCACCGACACCAGGGAGCTGAGCTTGACGATGGAGATGTATTCGTTGGCCAGCGACGGCAGCGCCACCCGCAGCGCCTGGGGAATGACGATGCGCCACTGAGTGCCGAGAAAGCGCAGCCCCAGGGCCCGCGCCGCCTCGCCCTGGCCCTTGGGGATCGACAGCAGGCCACCGCGGTGGATTTCGGCGACATAGGCCGTCTCGCTGATGACCAGGCCGATCAGCCCCGCCCAGAAGGGATCGGCCAGGACCACCGAAGTCGCCGGCACCGCTTGCGGCAGGTTGTAGATGAAGATCAGCAGCACCAGCAGCGGCACGCTGCGAAAGAACCAGATGTAGCCACGGGCGGGCAGGCTAAGGGCAGGATGCCGGGACTGCTTCGCCAGGGCGATGAAGAAGCCCAGCGCGATGCTGATGATCCAGGTAAGGGTGCTGAGTTTGATGACCGTCCAGGTTGCCAGCCAGAATTGAGTGTCGCCGATGAGGCTGAACATGTAGTTCCAGTCGAAAGTCATCGTGAAAACCTGTCGCCGTTCATTGGAAGAACAGGACCGAAGAGGTAGGCCCGGTCGCTGTAATTACAGAATTGGCAATTGACGGACTTATCGTCAATTAACAAATTACGGGCCTCTGTATAGGAGTTGCCTATGCAGAAAGGTCGGTCGAGCAAGTGCCTTTTTTATATGCCCCGATACGGGGCAAAGTGCCGCCACCAGGTGCCGGATTGCAGGATTTTGGTGCACTGGCTAGCGATAGCTGCAGACCGTGCCTGCTGGATTTTCAAGGGCTTGGCTAGGGCGTCAGGCAAAGGGCGGCTGCCTGGCATGGCTTTCGCTTCGAAGGCTAAGGCTATGCAGAATTAGGCTCTGCAGTGATTTTTCCTATAGGAAATCCGTGACCCATTTTACGCTCAGGCAACTTCGTTACTTCGTCGCCGTGGTCGAGGAAGACAGCATCGTCGAAGCGGCGCGACAACTGCATATATCCCAGCCGTCGATATCCGTCGCCATCAAGAATCTCGAAGAAAGTTTCGAGCAGAAGTTGTTCGTGCGCCATCACGCCCAGGGCGTTTCCCTGACCGCCAGCGGGCGCCGCCTCTATGAAAAGGCCAAGGAGTTGTTGCGGCTTTCCTATGAGCTGGAGCAGAACGCCCGCGCGGAAAGCGAGATGGTCTCGGGCACGGTGGCCGTCGGTTGTTTCGAGTCCGCGGCGCCGCTCTATCTGCCCAAGCTGGTCGCCGGCTTCAAGCGGCTCTATCCGGAAATCACCATCCAATTGCACGACGGCGAACAGCACGAATTGATGCACGGGGTACACCGTGGGCGCTTCGACCTGGTGTTCCTCTACGACCTGGAACTGGGTGATTCCATCACCAAGGAAAAGCTCAACGCCCCGCACAAGCCCTATGCCTTGCTGCCCATCGCCCATCCGCTGGCGCGCAAGAAGGCGGTGACGCTCAAGGAGCTGAGCCGCGAGCCCATGATCCTGCTGGACGTGGTGCCCAGCCGTAACTACTTCATCGATATCTTCAAGGAAAAGGGCTACCACCCCACGGTGGCCTACAGCTCGCCCTCCATCGAAATGGTGCGCTGCATGGTGGGGCAGGGGCTGGGCTTTTCCGTGCTGGTCACTCGGCCAACCACCGACATCACCTACGACGGCAAGCGCCTGGCCCAGGTCAACATCCACGACGACATGCCGGCCTCGACCTTCATCATGGCCTACCTGCGCAACAACGAGCCGACCAAGGCCACGCGGCTGTTCATGGATTACTGCCGCAGCGTGGATCTTTCGCCGCTGGCGCCGGAGCAGGTAGCCGCTGGCTGAGAGGAGTGGATAGCCGCCGCCCGAAGGATTTCCTACTCCGGCTTGGTCCCGATCTGTTCGCGCAACAGCTGCAAATAGCGCCGGGCCCCCAGGCCCTGGGGGCGGTTCTTGATCCAGATGACGTCGATCCAGCGGCGGATTTGGCTGGCCATGTTGTCGAACTGCACCTGTTCCAGAAGCCCGGCGGCGATCAGCGGCCGCACCAGTGGATGGGGCAGATAGGCCCAGCCCAGCCCGGCCTGCACCAGGTCGAGGGTCGCCAGGTAGCTATCGGTCAGCCACACCCGGTGCGACAGCACTATCTGCGGGTCCGAGGCGTTGCGGTCATCGCCGGCCGCCACGATCTGGCGGGTATCAGCCATCAGCGTCTCGCCCAACGGATGGCCCGCGCGGGTCGAGGGATAGCCGGGCGCGGCCACCGCGGTCAGCAACTGGCTGCCGGCCTCGGCGAAGCCCTCGTGTTCGTCGATGCCCGGGCGTTCGAAGATCAGCGCCACGTCCACGCTGCCTTCGTGCAGCAAGCGGATCGCCTCGGTCCGCGCCGCCGAGCGGATCTCGATCTCCAACGCTGGGAATTCCTCGGCCAGGGTGGCGAGCGGCCGGCTCCAGGCGCCGGTTTGCAACTCGGGCGCCATCACCAGCACGAAGCGGCGCTCCAGGCCCGCATGCAGCTGCAGGGCATGGGCGTCGAGCAGATTGAGTTGGCTGGCTACCTGGCGTGCCTGGGGTTCGAGGGCGCGGGCCGCGGGCGTCGGCAGTGCCTTGCGGGTAGCGCGGTCGAACAGCACCAGATCCAGTTCCGCCTCCAACTGAGAGATGGCCATGTTGACGGCGGAGGGCACCCGGCCAAGCGCCCGGGCGGCTGCAGAAAAGGAGCCCTCGTCGATCACGGCGAGGAAGACCCGGAGCGTTTCGCTGGTGAAAGCCATGGTTGTCAGTTTCGTTGATAACGATCGTCTTTTTGTATCAGCCAGGGGCGCTTAGAGTCCATCGAAACAGCGAGGGAGCGCAGTTCGCTATGTTCGAGGCGATGACGGGCCAGGTGGCCTTGATCAGTGGCGCGGGGAGTCGATCCGGCATCGGTATGGCCATCGCCCAGCGTCTGGGGGCCGCCGGGGCGAAACTGATCGTCACCGCCAGCAGCGCGCGGATCAGTGAGCGTGTCGAGGAACTCAAGGAAGCCGGCTGCGCCGTGGAGGGCAGGGCGGTCGACCTCACCGAGGAAGCGGCGGTCGTCGATTTCGCCAAATGGGCCGAGGCCTGTTGGGGGCGTATCGACATCCTGGTGAACAACGCCGGCATGACCATGCAGGGCAGTCCCGAGCCTCTGGCCGAGGTGGCGCACCTGAGTCTTGCCGAGTGGAACCTGTCCCTGGCACGGAACCTGACGTCTGCCTTCCTGCTCACCCGGGCGGTCCTGCCCGGCATGCAACGGCGTTGCTACGGTCGCATCGTCCATGTCAGCTCCGCGACCGGCACCCGCGCCGGTAATCCGGGCGAGGCGGGCTATAGCGCGGCCAAGGCTGCCTTGATCGGCCTGAACATGAGCCTGGCCCTGGAAGTGGCCGGCCAGGGCATCACGGTCAATGCCGTGGCCCCCGGCTGGATCGCCACTGGCTCCAGCCTGCCGCAGGAACTCCGCGCGGCGACCCGGGTGCCGGTCGGGCGTGCCGGGCGCCCCGACGAGGTGGCTGCCGCGGTGGCCTTCCTGGCCTCGTCCTCGGCGAGCTACATCACCGGTGAATGGCTGGTGGTGGATGGCGGCAATAGCCGTATCGAAAACAAAGGAGCCTGATATGCAGCCAGTCGTGTTGATCACGGGCGTCTTGGGTGGCATCGGTCAGGCCACGTGCGCGCAATTCGCCAACGACGGCTGGCAGGTTTTCGGGACCGATCTCGATGCCGCGGCCTTGGCTGAGCTGCAGGCCGGCGGGGCGTTGGCCGGTTGCCACGCCGCGGACCTGCGACGAGCCAGCGCCGCCCAGGAGGTGGTCGCGGCCGCGCAGGCAACGCTCGGGCGTCTCGATGCCCTGATCAATTGCGCTGGTGTCTGGCGGGAGGGCCCGGCGGAGAGTGTCAGCGAGGAAGACTTCGACTTGGTGCTGGACGTCAATCTCAAGGCGACCTTCTTTCTCTGCGCGGCCGCCATTCCGGCACTGCGCGCCACGCGGGGTGCCATCGTCAATATCAGCAGCGATGCTGGACGCCAGGGCAACCGCAATGCCGCCGTCTACTGCGCCAGCAAGGGCGCGGTGACCCTGATGACCAAGGCGCTGGCGTTGGACCTGGCGCCCAGCGGCGTGCGCTGCAACTGCATCTCGCCCGGCGATGTGGCGACGCCCATGCTGACCTTCCAAGCCGAGCGCTATGGCAATGGCGATCCGGCCGGCTATCTGCAGGAGTTGCTGGCGAAGTATCCGCAAGGTGAGGAGGCGCGTTTCATCCAGCCCGAAGAGGTCGCCGAGCTGGCCTTTTTCCTGTGTCAGCCTGCCGCCCGCTCCATCACCGGGGCGGACCTGGCCATCGATTGCGGCGTGTCGGCTGGCCATTGAGCCGGCTCGTACAGTCCCTTAGCGCAGAGGATCTTTATGACCACCAGTGGCATCAACGAGGCGGCTGTCGAGACGTTCACCGCCCGCGAGCGTGAGCGTTTCCTGGCGCGCAACCCCAAGTCTCTCGCCCTGGCCGAGCGGGCGCGGCACTCGTTGTTCGGGGGCGTGCCCATGCACTGGATGAACGACTGGTCGATGCCCAGCGCCCTTTTCGTCAGCCATGCCCAGGGCGCGCGTTTCTTCGATGTCGATGGGCACGAATACGTCGATTTCTGTCTCGGCGATACCGGCAGCATGTTCGGCCATTCGCCCGCGCCCATCGCCCGGGCCTTGGCCGAGCAAGGCGCACGCGGCCTCACCACCATGCTGCCGGGCGAGGATGCGGTGGTTGCCGGCGAACTGCTCACCGAGCGCTTCGGCTTGCCGTTCTGGCAGGTGGCGGCCACCGCCACCGATGCCAACCGCTACGTCATCCGTTGGGCGCGCGCCATTACCGGGCGTAAGGTGCTGCTGGTGTTCGACGGCTGCTACCACGGCACCGTCGACGACGTGATGGTGCGCCATCAGGACGGGCGCACCGTGCACCGGGGTGGCCTGATCGGCGAGGTGCGCAACCTCGCCGAGACCAGTCGCGCCATCCCCTTCAACGACGTCGCGGCCCTGGAGGCGGCGCTGGCCCAGGGCGACGTGGCCGCCATCCTCTGCGAGCCGGCCATGACCAACATCGGCATGGTCTTGCCGGCCCCCGGTTTCCTGGACCAGGTGCGCACGCTGAGCCGCAAGCATGGCACCCTGTTGATCATCGACGAGACCCACACCCTGTCCACCGGCCCGGGCGGCTGCACCCGGGCCTGGAACCTGCAACCGGATTTCATCACCTTCGGCAAGCCCATCGCCGGGGGGGTGCCCTGTTCGGCCTATGGCTGCACCCACGAGATGGCCCAGGCGATGCGCCTGGCGCAACAGCACGCCAGCGAGACCAGCCATGGCCACAGCGGCATGGGCACCACGCTCTCGGCCAACGCCCTGGCCATGCGCTGCCTGCGAGTGAATCTGGAAGAGGTGATGACGCCTGCGGCCTATTACACCCAGATGCTGCCGATGGCCGCGCGCCTCGCCAGCGGCTTGCGCGAGCTGATCGCCCGCCATGGCCTCGCCTGGTCGGTCACCGAGCTGGGCGCCCGCTGTGAATTCCAGTTCTGCGCCACACCACCCACCACCGGCGCCGAGGCCGAGGCGGCCTTCCATGACAGCCTGCAACAGGCGCTGCACCTGTATCTGATCAATCGCGGCATCCTCATCACGCCGTTCCACAACATGACCCTTTGTTGCCCGGACATTCAGCTGGCGGATGTCGACCGGCTGCTCGTCACCCTCGACGGGGGCCTTACCGAGCTGCTGGCACTGCCGGGTGCCAGGGTCTGACCGCACACGAGATATTCATGAGATTCGCCGATCCCCAGGAAGCCCGTAGCTTCCTCGCTGCCCATCCCGAGGTGCGCAGCATCGAATTGCTGCTGATCGACGCCAACGGCGTACCCCGCGGCAAACTGTTGCATCGCGACGAACTGCTGGCGATCTACGAGCAGGGCAGGCCACTGCCTAGCTCCATCCTCGCCTTGACCCTCCGGGGCGAAGACGTCGAAGCCACCGGCCTGGTCTGGGAGGTGGCCGACGTCGATTGCTGGACCTATCCATTACCCGGCAGTCTGACCCTGCAACCCTGGCGCAGCAGCCCGACCGGACAGGTGCAGGTGAGCATGCACCCGACCCACGGCTTGCCGGCGACCCCTGCCGATCCGCGCCATGCGCTGGTGCGGGTGATAGAGCGCCTGCAGGCCGATGGTTTCCAGCCGGTGATGGCGGTGGAGCTGGAGTTCTACCTGCTCGACCGCGAGCGCGACACCCAGGGCCGCCCGCAACCGGCGCTGCAGATGAATGGTGCCCGTCCGGGAGCGCCGCAGGTCTATGGCGTCTATGAACTGGAGCAGTTGCAGCCCTTTCTCGACGATCTCTATGCCGCCTGCGAGGTGCAGGGGCTGCCGGTGCGCACGGCCATCTCCGAGTACGCCCCCGGCCAGCTCGAACTGACCCTGGAGCATCGCTTCGATGCGCTCCAGGCCATCGACGAGGGCATTCGCTACAAGCGCCTGGTCAAGGGCGTGGCCAACCGCCATGGCTTGCAGGCCTGCTTCATGGCCAAGCCCTTCGGTGACCAGGCCGGCAGTGGTCTACACCTGCACCTCAGCCTGGCCGATGCCGCTGGCAACAACCTCTTCGCCAGCGAGAACCCGCAAGGCACGCCGCTGCTCCGCCATGCCATCGGCGGCATGCTGCACCGGTTGCTGGATTCCCTGGCCATCTTCTGCCCCAACGCCAATTCCTACCGGCGCTTCCAGGCCAACAGCTACGCGCCGCTGGCCAAGAGTTGGGGCGTGAACAATCGCAGCGTGTCCCTGCGCGTGCCGGGCGGTCCGGCGAGCAGCCGCCATGTCGAACACCGCCTCTGCGGCGCCGATGCCAATCCCTATCTGGCCGCCGCTGCCATCCTGGCGGCCGCCCATGAAGGCCTCTGCGACCGGCGCGACCCCGGTCCCGCCATCGTCGGCAACGGCTACGCACAGGCCAGCGAATACCTGCCTACCGACTGGTTCAGCGCACTCCAGGCCTTGGAGCGTTCCGCCTGGGTCCGGGAGGCACTGGGCGAGCGTTTCGTCGAGGTCTACCTCGCCATCAAGCGTGAGGAATATCGGCAGTTCATGGCGGAGGTGGGGGAGCAGGATTGGCGGTGGTATCTGACCTATGCCTGAAGGGCGCAGACGTTCACCATGCCAGGTTCTGTACGAAAAGTCGCCGAGCGAAGGTCAGGCGAGGCCTAGGCGGCCCCGCGAAATGAGGCGTTCATATTCCTGCTGTGATAAGTTGTATAGGATCCAGATTGACTATCGGCAAGCAGCGCCCAAAAAAATTAATGTGAGAGCCCATAATGAGTAACGATCTGCCGTTCTTTGAACGCCCTGACCTCTCACCATATTTGGTGCATCTGACCCGGAGGTCTAGCGAAGATAAATCTTCAGCCTTTGAAAACCTGGTATCAATACTTTCAAGTGGGCGAATAGAAGGCAGCACAACAACAAAAGGATTTATTAAAGGTAGTAATCCAGCGGCTTGCTTTATGGATATACCTCTAAGCTCACTCAAGTACGTGCTAAATGAAGCGAACACGGATCCTTCTAAACTCAGGTATGAGCCCTATGGGATTGTCGTTACCAAAAAAACCGCATATAAAAAGGGCTGTCGACCAGTAATTTATCTGTCAAACGCTGAGATGAAGCAGCTTGGAATTTCTGACGATGAGAAATGGCGCGTAGTCCGCTTGGAAAATGTAGACGGTACAGGCATTAACTGGATCCATGAGCGAGAATGGCGATGTAAAGGTAGTTTTCAAATCCCTGAATCGCCTATCGCTGTTTTGGTAAAAAATAGTAAAGAAGCGGCGCGACTTCAACAAGCCATATCAAAAAACAAGCGTAATTTAAAAAGTATACCTAGATCAATAATTCCATTGAGTATTTTGTGCCAAGGTTTGCCATATATGGCGTAATTGGAGGGACTGTAATTGAAGCGGATAGATTAACATTGAGCTAAAAATTTCTGGTCGATGCTGTAGGGATGTGCCGCCTATCGCCACCGGCTTCTATCGGCCAATTGCAGTCACTCACATCACTCAGAGTGACCACCCAGTAGGTACCACTAGCCGCCGGGGGGAGCCTGCCACTCGGCTCTTGCTCCAAATAGGTTAGGCAATCGTTCGTCTATGACCCTACAGCTAACACTTCCTGCGTAAAGACCGCGCTTCGCGGTAAGATCCCGCTCGCAACGACGTTTTCCAGGGCGGTCGCCGGATCAGTGACAAAGAACGTTAATACCAGACCACGCTGGGCGCGAGTGCAGCAGACGTAAAGCAGTCGCAGCGTTCGGCTCCAAGTGTTTTCATCACCGCCCAGTGCTCGCGCCCGATCTGCAGCACGCGCCTCAGCACTCGCGAATACACTCTCGTAATTGTACGTTCGGTAGTCGCTTTCTTCCTCGTCCATCACCACCATGACACGTTCAAACTGCGCGCCCTTCACACCGTGCTGTGTAGCATAGGGAGAGCTTTCTGAGATGTAGCGCTCATAGGGCCAAAGTTCTTGTGCAGAGCAGTTGAAGAATTTGGCCATTGCCGCGTCCGAGGATAGTCCTTCGGCCGGAACTGCATCAGCAGCCCCGGGCTCCCGAGCAGCGTCAGCTACATCTCTGAAAAATCCAAGGACACGCGCGTAGCGATCGTCGAACTCGAAAAGACCCGTGTCACAGAGATGGAGTGCTATGTCACCAATGGTGGTTCCTGCCTCGTCCAGCATGACGACAAGTTTCGACATAGCGGCGTGCAGTTCTCGCAACACAGCCGCGGCACGTTGGCCGGCGATAGCCCCTGGCGCTAAACGCGGGCTGAACTTCCGAAGCAGGCTGATCGCCTTGAACTCGTCGCCGGCCTTCACGGCGGCAATGATCGGTAGCGCAAAACTTAGAAAGGGTCGAACGGGCCATCCGCTGCCATCCTGCATCCCCTGCTTCATTCCCTCCGATGTCCTATCGTTCAGCGCCGAGTAGATGCCACCGAAGCCAAGCCGGTTTGCGGCCATGCGGTGCACGATGACAAGAATCTTGAGCGCGCTGTCTGAGGTCGTCCAACCATCGTCGTTGTTCGTTGCCGCACTCCACTCTCGGACTCTTGCCAGGGCTTCAATTCGGTTCAGCGTGTTCGACAGGATGAACATCCGGGCCGAGCCTTCCACCGGCTTGAGATGTCCATCAACCCTTTCGTGCAGCCCTCGGACTTGCTGCATGCCGTCGCCCTGCGCGCGCACGGCGTTGGCGACATCAAGGATCTGCTTAGCACAGCGAAAATTCTCTGGTTTCGTGATAGGCCGCCAATGGTCCTCAAGCGGGATGTTCCCTGCCCCTCGCATAAAGATCGCCTGCATCGGATCGCCAAAAAAACCGAGACAGAACTTGCGCCGCATCTGGGCTTCCACTTCCTTGAATGACTTCACTACGCTCGGGAACGTGTCCTGACTCTCATCGATGAACACGAACGGGAAGTTCAACGCTACGACCCGTCGAAACAGCGGGCGATTTTGTAGCAGGAAATCGGTGAGTTGAAGGATGTCCTCGTGGCCTAAGATACCTTTCGCGTAGTCACTCCCCACGCCATAATTAAAAGTCTTGACGCCAGAAATAGCCTCCAGATTTCGAACATAACGACCCTGGTCAGCCTTGTTCCTGTCGCGTGTAGTCTGCCGAACACGCGAGCTGTAGTTCTTGAACTCTTCTTCCAGCTCGGAGATCCGTCTATGGATGTCGTTCTGTAACCAAACCTTGATGTCCGCCTGAAACGTCTTGGTAATAGACCAGTAGAAGCTATGGATGGTAGAGACATGGACCAGCGGATCATCGTTAACATCCGCCAAGATTTCTTTGGCGGCGAGGTCGGTATATGTGATGCAGGCGACCTTTTGCTTTTTCGCCCGCATGCTGACTCCGTGCTCTGAGATCACCCAGTCCATCGCCTTGATGAGGGAAGTGGTCTTACCGGAACCTGCGCCGGCGCGGACAACGAACGACTGCGGTGGTGTCGCAGCAATACAGGCGTGGATCTCGCGGTCGGCGTCGGTGTCTGGGCTATCAATTCGTCTGCTCATGCCGTCTGCCCCACGTCTGCAAGGACGCCGACAAAACCGGCCACATTCGGCTCAATTGTCGCGACCTCGGTGGCAATAGCCGCGTCCGCCTCAATTTCGTGCGCCACTTTGGCTTCTAGCCAGGCTAAGCCCTCGGCGATGTACGTAGGCACCTTCCAGCAGTTGAGCGGCCCGCTTGCGAGGACCTCCAGCGCAAAGCGAGTTTTGTCGAAGTTCTTGCCGATCACTCTATTATGTAACTTCTCAGCCAGTTCCTCAGGACTGTTTGGTACGTGCTTCAGCTTAAGTCCGACCGCCCGGTTAGCCTCTGCCTGACACCAATCAGAGTTCTCAAGACCGAAGGCCTCCTCAAGCGTGCGGCCGCAGAGCTGCGAGGTAGTGCCCCCTACCGTCACCAAAATTTTGGTCTGATAGGCTACCCGAACCTCAGCGCTGGAGCCCTCGGCAAGCGATAGTGTCTTTTGCGCCGCCGTGACTTCCCAGAGTTCGGCCACCGACCGTTTCTTGGGGATCCAGCTAATAAGGGTTTGGTTGGACGTGACGGCACCGTCCACATGAGCATGGCATGTGCTGCCACGCTTTTTGGACTTCTTCTTGCCGCCCGGTGCTGCCTCGTCGTCGTCTTCGAGCTCGAAGGGCTTCAGGTCGTCGTCCTCGTTATCTCCGTCTACGGTGCCGTCAGCTCCTGCACATTGCTCGGCGACATCCTCAGCATCCGCCTTGACCATTACGCTGTCCAAATCCGTAATTACCAGCGTAGTGAGTCCAACAAAGGCGATTAATTCTTGAAACCGATGCGCGAATGCGCCACCGACTTCAAGGATGGTCAGGGCGGAGGAGCGCAGGCGTTTAGCTGCCAACTCGATCATAGCTGGCAATAGCAGGCGCTCGACATTGCCCTCAACCAATATGACTGCATCGGAAAAGAAGAGATCGCAATGTGTGAGTTTCAGATACCGCTGCAAAAATTCGCGCGCTGGAGTGTCGGCCGCGCCCTTTTTGAAGAGCGAAAGATTCCTTACCTCGGTGTTATGGGCCAATTGGTCGCTAACACGGCGGAAGTACCTGATGGGCGAGAACCCGCGCTCATAGAGGATATGTGGGGAGTGCGTGGTGACAACGAGCTGCGTGTGGAAAAACGTCGCGTGATCGTTGGCATCCTCAAGGAGGCGCAGAACGTTCCTGATGAAGACCTGCTGGATTTGCGCGTGCAGATGCGCCTCAGGCTCTTCAATGAAGACCAGATGCAGTGGTGCCCGTTTGTCTTCCTCGGCTTTCCACTGCTCATGCAGGTCGAGGAGTTCAACTACCATATAGACTAGGTTCTTGAACCCCAAGCCGTTATAGCTGTCAGGCAGTTGCGCGGTGACCGCACCAGGAATCACGTAGTGAACCCTGGCATCCTGCCCCAGGACGGTGGTCGGATCCAAGGCCGCCCGAATTACTATCTCGGGGTTGTTAACGCCTGGGTAGCCGAGTTTGGCGAGGCGCTTGAGGGTGTCGCCGAAGACTTCCTCCAGATGGAAGTTCAGTTCCTTCTCCGAGGTATCGAGCGCTTTGAGCGCTGCATGGTCGTCGCCACGTTTCTCCAGATTGCGGTGATAAAAACGGCTCAGACGTCGCGACAAACTCTCGGCGCGGTCGGAGCTGCCAGCATCCGGGTCATCGAGGTGCCGCTGCGCACGCAGGAAGTCTACCTTCACCAGAGACTTAAGAATTGCGGCGCCACCCGGCTCATTGCCTAGAGGCAGCGGCTCATAATCAGCCTCCTTAACCTGATAGCCGACAAATGCGCGCTCATCGAGAACGTAGTAGCGGAACGTATATTCCTTACTCAGCTCCTTGGTGAGGTATTTTGTCAGACTTTCCGGCCAGGGCTTGTACTCGCCGGGATCTACCACCGCCGAAGGGCCATTTGCCGCGCCTACCTCCGCGGATGCACCGCGCTTGGCTACAAGTGCGGCCGCAGCGTTGATCCCCTTTTCATGCAATTCATGGAACTTCCGCAACAGCGCATGGGCGTCCCGAGGCTCGAACGCCACCCGGACCCCGACACACTTACCGTCCCATTCCGTGCTGGGAAGAAGCGACATTGCAGTGGCAAGGTCGTCTTCATCGACGCGGAACCAAAGATCCAAACGAATGGACGGCAACTGCTTGGGCGCGTTCTCATCACCTGGAGGCATCGTGCCAATGGCGTCGATCTCGGCCCACAGCGCCGCGCTGAAGTCGAAGAGTTCGAACCTCTTCGTTTCGCCACGAAGCATCGAGTACAGGCCTTGTATGGCAGACGTCTTGCCGCTGTTGTTGGCACCAACAAAGATAGAAATCTCGTCGTCAAGCTCAATGACGGCATCGCGCAGTCGGCGATAGTTCTGCAGCCGATATGCCTGTAGCTTCATGATCACCTCTTCCTAAGAGTTGCCGGGACCACTTGTTGCTGAGCACGCAGGCCGGCTGCTTTCCTTTGATCGTTCGCGCTTTTTTACCAATTTCTGAATCTAACAGCATCCATGAGCTGATACCGAGATGAGATTTATATAGCGCACGCCACGCTAAGGGCAGCTTCGAGTCGGAAACCGACAGATCTAGCGAGCGAAACCACCATCTTCCCACAGTGCCTCTGCATGCGATGCCCAATGCTGATCATCCAAAAGGAGCTCGCTGGGTTCAGCCAGTGAACAACCGGTACAGCGGCGGTAGGGTCGCCAGTAGCAGGAGGGCTGCCATGGCTAGATTGAACGCCTGGGCACGGCGCGGCTTTGTCAGCCAGTTGCGCAGAGCGCTACCGGCCACTGCCCAGACCCCGACGCAGGGAATGCTCAGCATGGCTAGCAAGGTGGCCGCCACGGCCACGTTCAGTTCGTGGTTCTCCACCGGGATATAGGCCGCCGCCGCGCTGATGGATAGGGTCCAGGCCTTGGGATTTAGCCATTGGAAGGCGGCGCCGCCGAGCAGTCCTGGGTGACCGCTGGGTTCGGCGTCGAGACTTACCGGGCCGCTGGTGGCGATCCGCCAGGCCAGTAGCAGGAGATAGGCGAGTCCCAGCACGCCGAGGAGCCGCTGCGAGCCAGGCAGGGCGTCAAGGATTACGCCCAGGCCAAGGCCCAGTACCGCCAGTTGCAGCCCCACGCCGAGGGCGATCCCAAGGATCAAGGGCAGGGTGCGCCTGACGCCGAGGTGCGCGCCACTGGCGAGGACCAGCGCATTATTGGGGCCGGGTGTGGAGGTCATGATGAGGCAGAACAGCAGGAACGGCAGGAGCACGGCGAGATCGGTCATGAGTAAGGACGTTGCGTGGTGGCTGTGGCAAGCGCCTATTTTATTGCCCGGTATCCGGTCTAAGATTGCAAAAATTGGGTAAATACGTGCAGGAATGCAATCAATGATCGAGCTGGATCGTCTCGACCGCCGAATATTGCGTGAGCTCGAAAGAGATGCGCGGCAGACCAACGTCAAACTGGCCGAGCGGGTAGGGCTTTCACCCTCGGCGTGCCTGAGGCGCGTCCAGGAGCTGGAACGTTCCGGCGTCATCAAGGGCTATCGCGCGGTAGTGGATCGCACGCTGGTAGGTCTTGGCTTCGTCGTCTACGTCGCCGTGGGCATGTCTTGCCACACTCGCGAGGTGCTGGATGCCTTCGAAAAGGCCATCAGAGGTTCGGCCGAGGTGGTGGAGTGCCATACCGTGACCGGCGCCGTGGAATATCTGCTGCGCGTGGAGGTGGCCGACATGCAGGCCTACCGTGCCTTCCACACCCAGGTCCTGGGCGTGCTGCCGCATGTGCATTCGGTGGTCAGCTATATCGTCATGGATACCGCCAAGGACGAGCGCGCCTAGCTAAGTAAAGCGGGTAGGCGCTCGTCCTGAGCTGCACTCAGTCTTTCTTCAGCATCCCCGCCAGGGCGGCGAAGGGATTGTGGGTGGCCTTGGCCACCGAGGGGGTGCTCAGCGAGCCCTCGGTGAAGTACTGCTGATCGGTATAGCGGCTGTGTTCGTTGTCGTGACAGTACAGGCAGAGCAATTCCCAGTTGGAGCCGTCCTGGGGATTGTTGTCGTGGTTGTGGTCACGGTGATGCACGGTGAGTTCGCTCAGGCGCTTGCCGGAAAACTCGCGGGCGCAACGGCCGCAGACGTGGGGGTACATCTTCAGCGCCTTTTCCCGATAGCCGCGTTCACGCTCGCGTTGGGTTTCGGCGAGGATGCGGTCGAGCTTGGACGTATCGTTGGCCATGGGGCACCTCGGGGTAGGAAGTGGCGAGTATAGTGCGCGCGCCGCGGCGTGCCACTCACTCGCAGCTTAGGCCAGGAAGCTGTCGACTGTGCTGACCAGGATGCCGCGTCAACTGCCAGGACGCCAGGGGCCCGCTCGACGCTCGCTCGATCTGCTCAACCGAGGCCACCGTCGAGACTCGCCAGCGGCTTCATCTACCGAGCCCCCAACTCCTCCAGCAACCATTTGCGGAACACCTCCGCCGCTTCGTTGCGGGTGCGGCTCTTCGGAAAGGCGAGGAAGTGCCCGACGTACTGGATGTCATGGGTCAGGCTACGCAGGGGCGCCACTAGCCGCCCATCGCGTAATTCACGTTCGGCCAGCAAGGTCGATTCTAGGACCACGCCCATGCCGTTGACCGCCGCAGCGATGGCCATGGCGCTGCGATCGAAGCGCAGCGAATAGTGGTGAACGGGGAGCAGGTGATTGGCCTCGAACCAGCCTTTCCACTGCAGCATCTGCACGTCGCACTGAATCAGGGTGTGCTGGTGGAGATCCTGGGGTGTCGCGATGGTCTCGGCCAGGGCCGGACAGCACAGCGGCGTGAGATGCTCGACGGCGAGCGGCATGTATTCGCAGAAGTCGTGCCGTGGCTCGCCGTAGACGATGTCGAGATCGAAGTCGTCGTTTTCGAATTGCGCGTAGTCCGTACTGGCGGAAAAGCGCAGGTTGATGTTGGGGTGTCGCTTCACGAAGTCCGGTAGCCGGGGTAGTAGCCACTGGGTGGCGAAGCTGGGGGCGGTATGCAGGCGCAGCGGGGGTGGCTCCGCCGCCTGGACGAGGGACAACCCTCGGTGCATTTCCGCCAGGCCCCGCTGGACATGCTCGAGCAGCAGCCGCCCCTTGACGGTGAGGCGGACCTCGCGGGTACTGCGCTCGAACAGTACCAGTTCGACGGCTTCCTCGAGCTTGCGAATGGCGTGGCTGACCGCGCTCGAGGTGATCCCCAGCTCCTGCGCGGCCTGGGCGAAAGACTCCGTCCTGCCCGCCGCCTCGAAGACCTTGAGGGCCGTCAAGGGCACCCGCCGCAGCAGTCTTATTGCTGAATTCTGCTCATCCATTGCTGTTAAAAACTCCTTTGTCGCCGCCATTTTCTCGATGCTAGCTTACTTCTCAAGCCGATCATCCTGCTCAGGGTGAATTTCAAGCATCTGTTGGCATCGGCTGCCACCACGAGGATATAACAATGACAACAACCACCTCAGCCGCCATCACGGCCGCTGATCCGCTTGCCCGCCTGGCCTATCACGCCTGGCGGATCCGTCGTTTCGCCCTGCGCATGGGCGAGGTCCAGGGGCAGGGCTATGTGGGTCAAGCCCTGGGCTGGGCTGATGTCCTGGCCGTCGCCTATTGCCACGCCATGACGCTCAGACCCGATGACCCGCAGTGGGAAGGACGTGATCGCTTCCTGCTCTCCCACGGCCACTATGCCATCGCCCTCTACGCCGCCCTGCTGGAAGCCCAGGTGCTGCCGGAAAGCGAACTCGACAGCTACGGTGCCGATGACAGCCGCCTGCCCATGTCGGGCATGGCGACCTATACCCCCGGCATGGAAATCTCCGGTGGCTCCCTGGGCCAGGGACTCGCCATCGGCGTTGGCATGGCCCTGGGGCTGCGCCTGAAGGGCAATCCGGCCTGGGTGTTCAACTCCATGTCCGACGGTGAACTCGACGAGGGCGCGACCTGGGAGGCGGCGCTGTCGGCGGCGCACCACGGCCTGGGCAACCTCATCGCCCTGGTAGACCTGAACAAGCAACAGGCCGATGGCAACCCCAGCGACATCCTGGGCTTCGAGCCTCTGGCGGAGAAATGGCAGGCCTTCGGCTGGCACGTCCAACGGGTGGACGGCAACGACCTGGCGGCCGTGCTCGCGGCCTTCGATACCGCGATGGCGCTACCCGAGGCGAAGCCGCGGGTGATCCTGTTCGACACCCTGATGGGGAAGGGCGTGGATTTCCTCGAGACCCGGGAAAAGAACCACTTCATTCGCGTCGATCCACACGAGTGGCAACAGGCGCTCGAAGTCTTGGATGAGAACTATCGCCGGGAGGCGCACTGACATGAGCGTCGACACCCTGAACAAACCCCGTCTCACCACCTCGGCGATGATCGCCTCGATCGCCAGTGAAGGTCAGCGTACCGAAGCCGCGCCCTTCGGCCAGGCGCTGGTGGCCGCGGCCGCCCAGGATCAGCGCATCGTCGGCATGACCGCCGATCTGTCCAAATACACCGACCTGCACGTCTTCGCCCGGGAGTTTCCCGAGCGGCATTTGCAGATGGGCATGGCCGAGCAGTTGCTGATGGCCGCCGCCGGCGGTCTGGCCAAGGAGGGCCTGGTGCCTTTCGCGACCACCTATGCGGTGTTCGCCACCCGGCGGGCCTACGATTTCATCCACCAGGTGATCGCCGAGGAAAACCTCAACGTCAAGATCTGCGCCGCCTTGCCCGGCCTCACCACAGGCTACGGGCCGAGCCATCAGGCCACGGACGATCTCGCGCTGATGCGCGCCGTGCCCGGACTGACGGTGATCGATCCCTGTGATGCACTGGACACCGCCCAGGCCGTTGCCGCCATCGCCGCCTACCAGGGCCCGGTCTACATGCGCCTGCTGCGGGGCAAGGTGCCGCTGATCCTTGATCAGTATGATTACCGCTTCGAGCTGGGCAAGGCCAAGTTGCTGCGCGACGGTCGGGATGTCCTGATCGTGTCCAGCGGCATCATGACCATGCGCGCCCTGGAGGTCGCCGAGGCCATGAGCGACGGCAGCGCCGACGTCGCGGTACTGCACGTGCCCACCATCAAACCGCTGGACGAAGCCACGCTCATCGAGCAGTGCCGGCGCAGTGGTCGTCTGGTGGTGGTGGCCGAAAACCACAGCACCGTAGGCGGGCTCAGCGAAGCCGTGGCCCTGACGTTGTTGCGCGCGCGGGTGCATCCGGAATTTCGGCAGATCGCCTTGCCGGATCAGTTTCTCGATGCGGGCGCCTTGCCCACGTTGCATGAACGCTACGGCATTTCCACCGCCGCCATGGTCGCCAGCATCCAAGGCTGGCTGAGTTAGGAGCACCTCCATGAACACAGTCTTCATAGGTTTGGGCGCTATCGGCCTACCCATGGCGCTACAGATCCAGCGCGCCGGTCACCAGGTCATTGGCATCGAATTGTCCGAGGCCGCGCGGGAGCGTGCGCAGGCGCAGGGGATCGAGGCGGTCGCGGACTGGCAGGTACTGCACGGCGCCGACGTCGTGGTGGTGATGGTCGCGACCCCGGCGCAACTGGCCTCCGTGGTCAAGCAGTGCAGCGAGGTACGCTTGGGCCAGCACTGGATCATCATGAGCACCGTGGGGCCCGCCGCCATTCGCGAGCAGGCGGCCCGCCTGGCGTTGCGCGGCGCCCAGGTGGTAGACGCGCCCGTGACCGGCGGCGTCGCCCGTGCCCTTACTGGCAGTCTGCTGATCTTCGCCGCCGGTCCGTCCGCGGCGGTCACCTATTGCCTGCCTGTCCTGCAGGCAATGGGCGAGGTCAGGGATGCCGGCAGTCAATGGGGTGATGGCCAGGCCATCAAGGTCGTCAATCAGCATCTCTGCTCCGTCCACCTGGTGGCGGCCGCCGAAGCCCTGAGTCTTGCCCGCTCGCTGGGCCTGGACCCCGCACACGTGCTGGAACTGGTCGAGAAAGGGGCAGGGGGGTCGTGGATGCTGTCGGATCGCGGCCCGCGCATGCTGGAGGGCACGGATACCCGCGTGACGAGCATGGTGGACATCTTCGTCAAGGACAGCGGATTGGTGGCGGAAGCTGCCGCAGCCTGCCAAGCCTCGGTACCGCTGCTCGAAACCGCCCACGCCCGCTTCAAGGCCGCCGCCGAGGCGGGACTCGGGCAGCGGGACGACAGCCGGGTAATAGAAACCTGGCGCTAACAGCTTTCGTTCGGCTTCAACACCAGGGGCAGGTCACCTGCCTCATTACAACAACAATAGGTATAGGAGTTACCCATGCACACAGCACAGGCTGACACAGCCCCCCAGCGGGATCACGCAGGCAAGGTCTCCTTCGCCTCCATGATCGGCTCGGCGGTCGAGAGCTACGACTTCTTCATCTACGGCACCGCTGCCGCCGGCTGGTTCGGCAGCGTCTTCTTCCATACCACCGAGCCCATCGTCGGCATCCTCGCCGCCTTCGCCACCATGGCGGTGGGCTTTTTCATGCGTCCGCTGGGTGGCTATCTGGCCGGCCACTATGGCGATCGCCTCGGCCGCAAAGCCGTGCTGCTCTGGTCACTGGTGGCTATGGGTGGCGCCACGGTCCTGATCGGCGCCTTGCCCACCTACCAGCAGGCCGGGGTAGTGGCGCCGCTGTTGCTGATCCTGCTGCGGATGATCCAGGGTATCGGCTTCGGTGCCGAATGGGGCGGGGCGGTGCTGATGGCCTGCGAGCACTCGCCGCCGCAGCGGCGCGGCTTCTTCGGCGCGGTTCCCCAGATCGGCATTCCGCTGGGGCTGCTGATGGCCAATGGCGCCTTCCTGCTGTCCGGCGCCCTGCTCGAAGGGGACTGGGTGTGGCGCGCGCCCTTCCTGGCCTCGGTCTTGATGGTCGGGGTCGGCCTCTATATCCGCCTGGGGGTCAGCGAATCCCCGGAATTCGAAAAGATGAAGGCCGAAAACACTCTGGTGAAGCAGCCGGCGGTCGAGGTGATCCGTAACGACTGGCGCAAGATCCTGCAGATCATCGGCCTGCGCCTGGCCGAAACGGGCGGCTACTACCTGGCGACCAGCTTCATGCTGTCCTATGTGCTGCTGGCGGGGGTCTCGACCAAGGAGAACGTGCTCTGGGGCACCATGATCGGCTCGGCACTCGGCCTCATCAGCCACCTGGCCTTCGGCGCCCTGAGCGACAGGATCGGCCGCAAACCGGTGTTCCTGTTGGGCTCGCTGTTCACCATCGCCTTCGGCATTCCCCTGTTCCTGCTGATCAACACTGGCGCGGTGGTCATGATCATCGTCGCGGTGGCCCTGTCCCTGCTGCTCAGCCATGATCCCATCTTCGCCGTCGAAGCGAGTTGGTTCACCGAACAGTTTCCGCCGAACGTGCGCTCTTCGGGGATCTCCCTGGGCTACAACGGCGCCTCCATGATCGCGGGTGTCTTGCCGTTCCTGGCGACCGGCCTATTCGCCATCGTCGGCTGGATGGGGCCGGCATTGCTGTTCAGCGCCCTTGGCGTCATTTCCACACTCTGTGCGCTACGGATGCCCGAGACGGCGCCTGCGGTCGCGGGGCGGCGATCCGTGCAGATGCGGGGTACCGTTCCCGTGAGTTGATCAAGACCCGGCGCCCTCATTAGGGCGCCTAGCTTATGAATATCCAGCAATAGGCTGCCGGGACTTGGGCACGCACGAAGGCGACCACCGAGCGATAGCCGAAGCCAGGGCGGCCGTGTCCACCAGTGACTAAGGCTGCTCTGGCGCCCCGATCAGGCGCTCCAGCACTAGGGCCAAGGCGAGCCACGCGGATCTTCGGCTTCGCGACGGATCAACTGGAACAGTGCCTTGGGGCCCTGGGCCTGGACGTCGTCAGCCTGCAGCACCAGCACCGCTGGCATGGCCTCGATGATGAGCTGCGATAGGCTACCGGTGAAATCGAAGAAGCCGCGACCAGCCCGGAGTCCTCGCCGGAAGTGTTTGGCCAGGGCGCCATCTCGCCAGCGGGCAATCGGCAGGCGTCCGCGGCGCTGGCCGCGCCGTTCAGCGCCGCCAGTGCCTTCCCCGTGTTGCGCAGTTTGCAAGCGCAGGCGGCGGCCGAGCCCAATGCGCCGGTACGTATAGGCTACCTGCCGATCACCGATGCCACGCCCTTGCTGGTGCCCCATGCCCGCGGCTTGTTCGATACCGAAGGCGTCCAGGTGGAAAAACCGGTGATGCTACGCAGTTGGGCGCGGGTGATCTAGGCTCTCCTATCTGGCCAGGTGAACGTCATCCATCTCCTGCCGCCGATGACCGTCTGGGACCGCTACGGCAGCCCGGTACCGGCCAAGGTGGTGGCCTGGCACCCTGTCTACGGCTTGGGCCTGACCGCGGCGCTGGGCATCCATTACGTACACCAGCTTGCGGCGCGCACCATGGCGATTCCCTTCTGGTCCTCCATCCACAACGTGGTGGTGCAGGACTTCCTGGCGTGGCGGTTGCACCAGCGCTTTCTGCCGCGGGGTAGCCCAGACCGCCTACCGCGCCCTAACCACCGCCAACGATCAGGTTATCGACTTTCAACGTCGGTTGGCCGACGCACACCGGAACGTTCTGTCCGGCTTTGCCGCACACCGCGCCGCCGTTATCGAGGGCCAGGTCATTGCCGACCATGCTGATCTGCCGAAGGGTGTCCGGGCCGTTGCCGGTCAGGGTAGCGCCCTTGATCGGCCGCGTGATCTTGCCATTCTCGATCAGGAAGGCGAGCTCGCTTTCGAAGGTGAACTGGCCGCTCACGATATCGACCTGGCCGCTACCCAGGTCCGCCAGGTAGATGCCCTTCTTCACACTCGCGATGATTTCCTCGGGATAGTGCTCCCCTGGAAGCATGAAGGTGTTGGTCATCCTGGGCAGCGGCAGATGCGCGAACGATTGCCGCCGGCCGTTACCGGTTGGCGGCACCTTCATGAGGCGGGCGTTCAGGCTGTCCTGCATGTAGCGGGTGAGCACGCCGCCCTCGATCAGCGTCGTGCACTGACCCAGCTCTCCCTCGTCATCGACCTGCAGCGAGCCACGCCGTCCCAGCAGCGTTGCATCATCGACGATGTTGACGACCGGGGAGGCGATTGGCTGGCCCATTTTGCCCGAGTAGACGGAGGTTCCGTTTCTGTTGAAGTCACCTTCGAAGCCATGCCCCATGGCTTCGTGAAGCAGCATCCCCGGCCATCCCGGGCCGATGACCACCGGCATTTGCCCCGCTGGCCCTGTCTGGGCTTCGAGGTTGGTCAACGCGGCTTGCACGGTACGCCGTACTTCGGCCGCCAAGGCCTCACCCCTGACGGAACTCAGATCCGCGCGTCCACCGAGACGACCGGTGGCCTTTTCGATGCGTCCTGCTTGCCGTGCCTGTACCTGGAACTGGATGAGAACCATAGGTCTGATATCCGCCGCAAGACGACCGTCTTCGCGGGCGATCAACACGACCGAGTGGTGCAGCTCCAGGTTCGCGAATACCTGGCTGACGCGCGGGTCGCAGGCGCGGGCCAGGTGATCCACGGATTGCAGCAGCGCGATCTTGTCGGCCGTTTCGGCCGCGGTCAGCGGATCGATCGCGGCGTAGGTGCCACTTTTTTCCACTCGACGTGATTGAACGCTGCGCCGCGAAGCGCCATGGGCGGCGACAGTGCGTACCGATTGTGCCGCGTCGAACAATTGCGCCTTGGTAATCTCCTGGGAGTAGGCGAAGGCGGTCTCATCGACACTCAAGGCCCGCAGCCCAAAGCCCTGGTCGACGGAGAAAGCGCCGGATCTGACGATGCCGTTTTCCATCATCCATTGTTCGTGACGACTGCTTTGCAGATAGAGGTCGGCATAGTCGGCGTGGTGCGTCATCACGCAATCGAAAACGCTATCGAGGTCTGAGACGTCCAGGCCATAGGGCGTCAACAGTGCGTCCCTGGCAAGGGCGATGTAATCAAGGTGCTGGTTTGACATGGGTTTATCTCTCACTGGCCGGCAACCTGCATCTCATCGATCAGGATGGAGCCGCTGGTAAAGGCGCCTTGCGTCACGCAATCGCTGCCCACGGCAACGATCCCCATGAACATCTGCTGGAGGTTTCCGGAAAGCGTCACACCGGTTACCGCATGCTTGATTTCGCCGTTTTCCACCCAGAAACCGCGGGCGCCACGTGAGTAGTCGCCAGTGATCAGCCGTACTCCATTGCCCACGAGCGTCGTGACGAGAAAGCCGGTGCCGAGCTTCTTCAGCATCGCCGCGAAGTGGTCGGAGGCATCGGTCAGGGTACTGCTCAGACGCAGATTGCCGGGGCCATAGCCGTTTCCCGTAGGTGACATGCCCAGCCGTCGCGCGCTGTACAGGGACAGGAGGTAGCCCCGCAACTCGCCATTCTCGACCAGCCGTCTCTGACTGGGAGCGATGCCCTCGCCATCGAAATTGAAGCTCGCCAGGGCAGCGGGAAGGAAAGGATCTTCACTCACGCTCAGATGACGGCTCATGATCGGCTGCCCGAGTTTTTCCAACAGGAAGGTCGATTTCATGAACAGTGCAGAGCCACCAATCGCCTGGGCGAAGTGGGCCAGTAGACCGGTCGCAGAGCGGGGATCGAAAAGCACGGGACACCGGCGAGTGGTCAGTGCCGCTCTATCCAAATAAGCCTTTGCCGCCGCCCCGGCGCGCCGTCCGACTTCTTCCGGTTCGGGCAGGTTCGCGCTCTGCCTGGCCGACGCCAGCCAATGGTCTCGCTCGCTGTACCTGTCGTTACGCGCGATGGCGCCAGCGACCAGCGTATGCAGCGTCTGGGCCGTTCCCGCATTGAAGCCTTCGCTGGTCGCCAGCTGAAAGTAGGACTCCTGGGTCGTCACCCTGGCATCTTCGCTCTGGACGGAAGGGCCCAGCTCGCCGAGGCCACTCTCGATGCGTTGGACTACCGCAACGGCCATGTCCTCGGACAGTGCCCAGGGACGATAGAGCTCCAGGTCGCGTTGCGCCTGGCCAAGCAGGGCGCGTTCGGCCGGTCCACTCGCCGGATCGTCCTGCGTATAGCGAGCGATGGCACAGGCGGCTTTCACCGACTCCTGCAGGGTTCTACCCTTGAGATCGGTGGAGTTCACCGAGCCTTGGCGTGCCCCAGAAAATACCGTCAGGGAAAAGCCACTGTGGGCTTCACGGGTGCGGGAAACCACTCGACCTTGCCGCATACGCAGTGACAGCCCTTGGCTGCGCGAGAGACTGACCTGGGCTTTGTCTGCACCCTCTCGGCGCGCCAGGCTCAGTATCTCTTGCGCGATATGACTCAGCTCTTCCGCCGTTGCCGATAATTCACTCATCGTAAGTTCCTTTCGGTATCAGACGCGAAGCAGCAGCGGTGCGCTCTTGAAGGCGGCAATCAAGTACGCCCGCGTCGCCACCTGCACCCCTTGCAGCCCTTGGATGTTGTTAGCGATGAATGCCGCCTCCTTGGCTTGATATTCACCGTTCTCCGCGAGCCACTGGGCACGCAAGGCGGTCAGCTCTTCTGGAGAAAGCTTGCCGGTGGCCGTCAGGGCCTCGCGCTCGGAGAACCACTGGTGGCGTCTTCTTTCCATGTCGCGGTCCTCTGCCGTCCAGCCACACTGATGTTGGCCGACACTGAAGGAGAGATTGCCGGCGACGCGGAAAACCGCTGCCCATTGATCATGCTGAGTACAGGCGGGGATCGGGGACAACTCGAGGAGCAACTTCGCCAAGCGCTGGATTGCCCGGTCGGGATGCTGTTGCAGGCTTTCCGCCCGGCGCTTTATCTCGGCGATGGCCGCCTCATCGACAGCCTCGCCCTGCAGGTGACTTTTACCCTGCTTCAACCAGGCGCAGCGCAGGGCATCCGCATCCGGTGCCACGGCCAGCAGACCGGGCCAGTCGAAGGTAGGCTCCTTGAGGTATTCATAGAGAACGAGTGCCGGTACCCGGCTTAGATCGGTACCCACGGTCAGGGCCTGCGAGAGTGATCTGATCGTTTCCGGGGAGCTTGCCTGGACGAAGTCCAAGGCATGGCCGACGGCCGCGGGCATCCCGCTAAGGCGTTCGAAGACATCGATGTCGGCATTATGGGCCATGGCTGCCGCGGGAGTGCCTTTCCCGTCTAGCCAAAAGGGATCCCGGCTGCCTTGAACCAGGCCTTTGGCAGCCTGCTGTTCCAGGCGAAAAAACAGGAACTCCTTGAGCTCAGGATCCCCGTAAAAAGCTGGATAGCGGGGCGTATCCGCCCGGACCACGGGCGGGCGTTCGAGCACGATCCCGTTGCCGGTCATCCACTTCATCAGCTGGTCCAGGGTTTTGACGCCGATCTCACGGCTGACTTCCTTGCCATCCTTGAACAGCAGGAGGGTGGGAATGCCGCGAACATTGAAATTGGCCATGGCCTCTGGATATTGCTCGACATCCAGCTTGGCAACCTTCAAGGCCCCGGTGGCCAGCACCGCGAGTTTCTCCAGATTCGGTGCCAGTGAGCGGCAGGGCGCACACCAGGGCGCCCATAGATCGAGAAGAACAGGGGTGCTCGAATGGAGGACGTCCTGTTCGAGCGTCTCTCCAGTGACCGTGACTACCGTGGACATGTTGGTTCCTCAAGTGTTGGGTGTGAGATCGAGCGTGTGGCTGTGGTATCGCGCCATGGAGGTGCGATGGGCAACGCTGATGAGGGTGGTATCGGGAAGCGCCTCGATCAGGGCGGTATAGAGGCGCTGCTCTGTCTCCGGGTCCAGGGCACTCGTTGCTTCGTCCAGGAAGAGATACTGGGGGCGCTGGAGCAGTACCCGGGCGAAGGCGATGCGTTGCTGTTCGCCGCCAGACAGCGACTGTTGCCAGCGGTCATAGACCGTCAGGGAGTCAGCCAGGGTGGGCAGGGCGGCGCTCCGTAGTGCGTGGCGACAGTCTTCGTCGTCGAACGCGGTGCCGGCATGGGGATAGCAGAGGGCATCCTTGAGCGTACCCGTGGGTATGTAGCTTTTCTGCGGTAGAAAGAGAGAGGTACTGGCCTGGGGCAAGGCCACCTTGCCACTGCCGTAAGGCCAAAGGCCGGCGCAGACCCTTAGTAGCGTGCTCTTACCGCTACCGGAGCGTCCCGTGATCAGCCACCGCTCACCCGGTCGAACCTGCCAGGTCTCCAGATAGGTCAGCGGCTGTCCGGTAGGGGTGTAGAGCTGCAACTGGGTGCACGACAGCGATTCGTCTGCCGTGTGGCTGTACGCGATGGCACTGACCCGGGTCTCTGCCTTGTTGATGGCCCACTGGAAATCGCGCAGCCGATTCGTCAGGGCCAGCCAATTGGTGAACCCTATGTAGGCCTGGGGGAAAAAGGCGATGGTGTTGGAGAGCATCGCGTAGGCGCCGGTGATCCGCACCATGTCGCCATAGGTGATCTTGCCATTCAGCAATAACGGCAGCGCCAGGAGGGTAGGTAGCAGGCTGAACACATGAGCGAACATGTGCTGGCCGAACATGACCTTGAAGGTTCGGTTGATGATGCTGATGGTATTGGCGCGAACCCGTTGGAAGCGGTCGTTCAGGTGCCTGCTCTCGATGTCGCCGCCGCGGTAGAAGGCGACCTGCTCCGCGTATTCTCGAACTTGCATGCCCTGGTAGCGAAAGTCCGCCTCGACCGTCTGCTTGTGATTGTTCAAGCCAATCAGCACCTTCCCCAGCCAATGGGAAAGCCACAGGTGCAGGGCACAATAGGTATAGGCGGCAAAGACCATATAACCCGGTATGGATACCTGGGTGTCATCGATCTTGAAATCCAAGCTCCCTGAAATATTCCAGAGCAATATCGAATAGGTGATGGTATTGACGATCACCCCGGTGAGCGAGGTGAACAGGCCCAGTGAAGTATCCGTGGTGAGACGGATATCCTCGGCAATGCGTTGCTCGGCGTTACTGATCAAGCCATCTCTTTCTATCTGGTAAAAATGAGCGTTTGCCGTCCATTTTTCCAAGAAGTGATGGGTCATCCAGGTCCGCCAGCGCAGATCGAGGTAATTGGTCAGCGCAGTGCTGACAATGGGCATCAAGACCGTTATCAGGCCAAGCAGCATGCTCGCCACCAACAGGGGCTTGAGCGCTTCCCAATTCAAGGCCACCAGGGCGTCGGTCAGGCTGCCTTGGACTTTATTGAGCTTGACGTGCCCATAAGTTGCGGTGAAGGAGATGGTCAGGATTGCCGCCAATAGTCCCAGGGCAATCCAACTTTCATTCGACCGCCAGAATGGCAGTAACAACTGGGCAATGGTCGGTCGTTCCGCGAAGGGCTTCACCCGACTTTCGTCAGGCAAAACCCGAGCGGATCCGCGTTCTGCAGAGGGTGTGGCCGTCATGGTGGATTCAACTTGGTGTGCGGTCAGGGAGCCGGCTTGGCGTCAGTGACGAAGTCGATCTTGGAAAGACCGATACCTTGCGCCTTGATCATGAAATTCGCGACTCGCCCGTATTCGACGGCTTTATCGGCATAGATCCGCAAGACCGGCACCGGGTCCCGGACAGCGGCTACTGCGAGCTTCTGGTCTAGTTGCTGATCCGTGACGGGTTCTTTTTCCCAGAGTATTTGGCCATCGGCGGTGATGGATACATCGATACCCTTGTCATCCTGAGAGATGACCTGGGCGTCACCCTTGGGCAGATCGACTTTGACGGCCTTGTTTATAACCGGCAGGGTGATGATGAAGATGATGAGCAGCACCAACATGACATCGATCAACGGGGTCATGTTGATATCGTTGACGAGCGCCTCGTCCGAATCGAATTGCGATCCACCCGCCATGCTCATCAGGCATTCCCCCTTTGCGCAGCGATCACCGGCCGCACCTTGTCCTTGGCTTGTCCCTGGCTTGCGGGGGTGGCCAGATTCACCCGCGCGCCGGTCAGGAAGAAGGCGTGCAGGTCATGGGCGAAGCGGCTGAGTTGGTGCACCGCGCCCTTGTTGTTCCTGGCCAGGGCGTTATAGCCAAGCACGGCGGGAATGGCCACGAAGAGGCCGAAGGCGGTCATGATCAGCGACTCACCCACCGGCCCGGCGACCTGCGAGAGCGAGGCATCACCGCTCGCGGCGATCGTCTTCAGTGCGTGGTAGATACCCCAGACGGTGCCGAACAGACCCACGAAGGGCGCCGTGCTGCCAATCGATGCCAGGATCGCCAAACCCGACTGGAGCCTGGCGATATGGTCATCCAGCACCTCTTTCAGGCAGCGCGCGAGCCAGTCGCTGAGGTCGAACCGCTGATGGAGCTCGGAGCTGCGCTGATGCTGGTGAGCATTCGCCGCATGACCCGCGATGGCGAGCGCATGGAAGGCGTTGTGCTTCGGATCGCCAAGGCCACTGACACCCTCCTGGAAGCTGTTGGCGTGCCAAAACAGCTGCGCTTTACGCTGCATCTTCTTGGCCTTGTAGGCTTGCAGTCCCTTTACCGCCATGACGGTCCAGGACAGCACCGACATGATGATCAGCACGACAGCCGTCGACTTGGATACGTAATCCGCTTGCTGCCAGGCATACGCCAATCCGAATTCCTGCATTTGTAGCTACCTCTCGGGCTGTTTAACGACTAAGGCTGAAGTTGATGGGTTGGGCCGCACGCACGGAAATGGCTCTACCGTTTTCGCGATAAGGCTCGCAACTGGCGTTCAGCACGGCTTGGCGGGCAGCTTGGTCAAGGTCGGCTGAACCGCTGGAGCGTGAGACTTGCGCGCTTTGCACCTTGCCGCTGGCATCGATGACCATCGCGATCAGGACGGTTCCCTGTTCGCCGAGGCGACGGGCCTTGCGTGGATATTCCGGCGTCGGCACTCGGCAGCCGACGGTCTGGACATCTTTCGGCCCCGAGGCAGGAAGATCGAGCGGCTTGTCGGCCACCGCCGGTTGGGCCGGCGCGACCGGGGCTGGCTTGACCGGTGGCGGGTCTTCAGCGACCGGTACAGGCTCGGCCGGTGGCTTGATCGGCGTGTGCTTCTTGACCGGCTGTGCCTTGGGTTTGGGCACAGGTTTGGGCGGTACCGGCTTGTGCTGCGGAACCTGCGGTCTCTGCTCCGTAACGGTGCGCTCTGCCTCCTTGGCCTTCATCACCTCTGGCTCTGGTGGCGCCACGACCGGCGCGACAGGCTCGGGAGGAGGAGGTGGCGGCATTCTGCTCATGGTTACCCGCACCGCGGCGGGCGCGGCCACCAGCGAGATCTCCTTCTGGCTGGTCTGCGTCAAGAACAACGCGATCAGGACGACATGGGCCAGAATGACCACCAGGGCAATGGGCACGAGATGCAGGCGCGAGGTGCCTTGCACAGGCGGCAGCTCTTGCTCCGGCACCCAGGGACTCTCCTCGGTGCGATTCTTCAGTTGGAGATTCAGATTGGTCATCATTCCGGCTCTATCATTCATGGGCAGAGCCTGCACTCGAGCGAGCTACCCGCAGGCGAGAGAGGTCACGGCGCGCCGGGTGAAAGCAGCTTCCGACCAATGCCGGACTCGGACTGCCGAAGCCACGCAGGTCAACCCCAGTCGGCACGGCCTCAGCGCTGGGATACAGCGGCAAGGCGATAACCCTGACCCAAGAGGTTAGGAATAAGGTATGGGGGCATGCGGTGTTCAAGCTCACCTCATCTTTTCTTCTCTATAGGGTCTGTGCGGCGAGAAGAAAAAAGTGACAGTGCTCGAGCAAACTTTTTTTCACCTTGCGCCCTTGCGCTGTCCTTGTGAGGCAACTGACGCGGTGAGGGGCAGCTGCTGCCGGGCCATGGCCCAGGAGATGCGCGGGGTGGGGCTGACATCGAGCAGGGCGTGCGTAAGCCGAATAGGCGGGAGGGCGATGAAGCGTTCGGGAGTTGGCCGCCTGACGGCTAGCGGTGGTAGGACGTGGCTCGGAAGAGGAGGGGGACGCCGTGACAGTTAAGGTAAAGATACCCGGCGCCGGTGCGACCCTTGCGGGCCTGGGTGACGTCAGGCGGTGTTGATGGTCACCCAGTAGTCGGTAGTGCGGGACACGCGGATAGGAAAGGTTTGCGCCAAGGCGTCCAGCGTGAAATCGGTATTGTCCAAGGGGAACAGGCCACTCACCCTGATGGCCGCGGCTTGCGGGGAGATCCGCAAGATCCCGGGTCGATAGTCGCGCAGGGCGTCTATGAGTTCGCCGAGTGGCCGATTGTCAACCTCGATGAAGCCGCTGATCCATGCGACCTCGGCGGCCGGATTGATCTTGATCGGTGAGAGATCGTTCGCCGTCATCAGCGCACCCGTACCGGGCGCCAATTGCAGCGAGCTGTTATTGCGACTCACGGCAACTCCCTCGGCGGAAAGTGCCGCTACCCGCACCTGATCGGAACGCTGGATCACGACGAGCTTCCCGCTGTTGACCTGGATAAGGCCAGCCGTGGTGGCGATCTGCAGCGGTCTCGCGGAGCTTGCGACCGCTACGTGGATCTGCCCCTTGAGTAGCTCGATGCGCCGCTGGGCGTTATCGATGCGGGTGTCGACCGCGCTGCGCGCATTGAGGATCAGCGTCGAGCCATCGGCGAGGGTGGTCGTCTGGCGTTGACCTGTGCTCGTGCTGAGGTCCGCGAAGAGGGCATCGAGTGGGGTATATCGGTTAACGAGCCAACTGCTGGTGCAGGCTATACCCGCGAGGGCAAGCGCGTTGCCCATGAACTGGCGGCGATTGGGTTTCTGGAGCCTTGAACGCACTTCCGGAACCGCGCCGAATTGAGGAATCTGTCCGAGCGTCCGTTCCAGCCTCCGACAGGCCTGCTCATGAGCAGCGTCTGCAGCGCGCCATTTCTGAAACTGCTCGCGTTCGGCCTCACTCATCTCCCCCGAATGGACTTGTACCATCCAGGCGACAGCTTCCTGGGCCGCACGATCGAGACGGGGGGACATTCAACTCTCCGCGGTAATGGCGTAGCACCTGGTCAGCGCCTGGGTCATGTACTGGCGCACCATACTCGCCGATACGCCCAGTTCAACGCCAATTTGCGCGTAGGTCATGCCATCCAGCTGGCTGTAGAAGAACGCCTTGCGTGCCTTCGTGGACAGGCCTTCCAGGGCTTTGTCGATCGCAACCAGGGTTTCCAGCAGGAGGTGCTGCTCTTCGGGCGACGGCATGACATGTTCGGGGGCGAAGGACAACGCCTCCAGATAGGCCTTTTCCAGGGCGCGGCGGCGCGAGACCTCATACATCACACGGTTGGCGATGGTAGTCAGCATCGCCCGCGGTTCGCGCACCTCGTTCAAGCCGGGCAGCGTGGAAAGGTGCAAGAACGATTCGGACGCTACGTCCTCAGCACTGAATCGGCAGCCAAGTCGATAGCGTAACCGCTCGGTCAACCAGCGATAATCGCTCCGAAAAATCTGAGTCAGCAGGTCGGCTCTTTCCAACGCAGCAGAGGCCATACTTCTTACTCATGCAGAGGGTTCATCCAGTGGTGACCCTGACAGGCGTCACAAAAGGGTGGTAATGCAACTGGGATGCCACTCGCACGAGAGGATGCTCTATAGAACTGGATGAGATCAGGACTGCCATTGGTACGCAGGACTGCCTCAGATCAGCGCGAAGCGCTACTTTGTGCACCATCGAGGTGCCTAGACGCTCTCTGGCCCCAGCCTTTGGAGCTCATTCCAACGGCGTTGCGGCTTGGCTTCGGCTCCTTCACCTCCGCTTTCGCCCCTGGCCTGATCCCCGCCGTGCGCTAACTCACTCCGCCCGTCATGACCGCCCCGTGCCCCTGACTCCCCGCGCAGGATTACAGCGATAGCGGCGATCCTGTCGGCCAGGCCGCTCGCTCGACCGGTTGGTGTTTTTTCAAGTGTCACTGTCACTTTTTCGCTCAGATTGCACAGAGGAGGTGACAACACCAAAGAGCCGACCGTTGCTGGCGAGGGATGAAGATGAAGTCGAAAAAGAGTTTCGTGTTGAAGCCCGTACATCTGGGGGTTGCGGTCGTCCTGGCGGGAGCGCCGATACAGGTAATGGCTGCAACCGCTGGCCAAGCAAAGGTAGCGATTCAAACCTACTCAGTGGCGGCCGGACCGCTGGCAGAGATGCTGCAGAGCATCGCGCGTCAAGGTGGCCGGGTCATCTCCTTCGATCCGACCCTGGTCAGCGGCTACCAAGGCAGTGCCGTCAGCGGCAGCATGACGGTGGAGCAGGCCATCGCCACCAGTCTGAAGGGGACGGACCTGGCATTGGACGTGACGGCCAACGGCACGCTCACGATCACCCGCCCTAATATCCCCGCCGCGCCGACAGCGGCGGGAGTTGATGCTCAGCTTCCGGAGATCGCTGTTACCGGGGCAACAGTCAATGAGGATCAGCTGTACTACAACCCGACACAGACCAGCGCCGTCGGGAGGACGGAAATGGCCCTCAAGGAGGTGCCTCAGTCCGTTCAGGTGGTCAGTGGCAGGGTGCTGCAGGATCGGCAGGCAAATTCGCTGGCTGAAGCCCTCAAGAACACCGCCGGTGTCAGCGTTTCCGAAACCAACCGAGGCATACCTTCCTTCAAGATTCGCGGCTTCGCCGTCCTGCGGACCTCTACCAACGGTGTACCCAACGCTTCCATCAACGACGTGGCGATGGAGGGAATCGAGCGCGTCGAAGTCATCAAGGGGCCTGACTCCATTACCGGGGGTAGCGGCTCGCCCGGCGGTACCATCAATCTGGTTCGCAAGGAGCCGGTTACCGAGGATTTGCGGAAGGTAACCCTGGAGGTTGCCGAGTATGGCGAGCTCAAGGAAGCCGTGGATCTCGGCGGGGCGCTCAATTCCGATAAGTCGCTGAGCTATCGTCTGAACCTGATGAACATGAAGAGTGACGCCTCGGCTCCCGATTTCGATGGCGGCCGTCGAGTCTATGTCGCTCCAGCCCTGAGATGGCAGTCGGACGCTACCAAGCTCACCTTCGGCGCCGAGTATGACAACTCGCGCAGCGCCGCTCCCCGTGCTGGAGCCGCCTACAACGGTGTACTACTGGATTTACCGAGCGCCCGGATATTTCAAAAGGACAATGCCTTTCTCAATGAAACGAAAACGGCTTACTACGAGCTGAATCAGAGCCTGATCGAAGATTGGTCGTTCAATAGCAAGGCCACCTATACTCAGGCCGATAATAATGCTCGTATATTTCAGGCCCAGGCTATCACGTCCGCCGGCAGAGTGGCTTTTGGTGGTCCTGCTTCCTTCGATACCACTACCGACTCGTGGGGGCTGCAGAATGACATTCGGGGAAAGTTTAAAACCGGCTTGGTAACGCACAAGGTTCTGGTTGGGGTTGATTACCAACATATCACTACCGAACAATATGAACTCTCCATTCCGGGCTTATCGAGACCCTATCCTCAGGTGTCCTTATACGACCCCGACTCTTTTGACCTGTTGCCGAAGATTCCAGAGCCAAACTATCGCTCTTCGTCGGGGAGAACTCAGCAGCGCGGGCTCATTCTCCAGGATCAGTTGGACGTAGGTGACCGTCTACACCTGCTTCTGGCGACCAAAAGAGCTGACTGGATCAGCGACAGTGCCGTCTACCTTACCGATGGTAGCCGCTATGCAGAAAGTTCTTATGAAGCCAAAAAGTGGGTTCCGAACTATGGAATCAGCTACGATTTGACCGACGAAATGACGGTATACGCCAACGTCCTCAAAGGCTTCACGGGCTCGGCTACCGTAGACAGGCGGACGGGAGCGGCCCTTCCTCCGGTGGAGAGCAAGTCAAAAGAGGTGGGGGCCAAGTTCAGCCTGCTGGGTGATGCCCTGACGCTCACGACCGCATACTTTGAACTTCAACAAACAAACGTAGCCGTCTTCGATGTTGCGGGCAATGCCATTGGCACCCAGAGTCGGGAAAGTAAAGGATACGACATCAGTCTTGCCGGGGAGATACTGCCCGGTTGGAACCTGACCTCTACCTTCACCCACATTAAATTCAAAGAGGATGCGGGATCCGTCGTGTTCATAGGCGAGCCGAAGAACACCTTTAGCCTTTGGAATACCTATGAGTTCCAGAATGGTTTCTGGAAAGGCTTTGGGGTTGGCGCCGGGGTAGAAGCCTTTTCATCCAATACAGGTGGCTATAAAACGCAGTACTATGAAATTCCAGGCGGAGCCATCACGGATGCATCAGTGTTCTATCATGGTGCCGATTATTCGGTTACGCTTGGGGTGAAAAACATCTTCGATCGTACGGCTTATTTAAACTCCACGAGCAATTCTTTTATCCCGCTCCGCGAGGAGCGCAACGCACGCCTGACCTTTACCTACAACTTCTGATGAAGCCTGACCGCGGAGCCGTGGTCAGGCCGTTCAAGAATGCACTGTGCTACAGCTCGAGTTTTTACAAGATGCCTATCGATAAGGATTTTTTGTCTAGAATTGCCAGCGTAACGCTTGGCCATGTCGTTCAAGAGTTTCCACACTCCCAGGCACGCGTTTATAGCTCGACAGAGGATTTCGCCAGGCCGCGGCTCGTGCATCCGATCTTTTTCGGCAGCTTTGACTGGCATTCTTGCGTGCATGGCTATTGGTTGCTGGTATGCATGCTGGATTTCGATCTTGAGCAGGCCCAGCTTCAAAGCATAGGGGAGCTGCTAGACCGGCAGTTCACGCCGGACAAGGTTGCCCAAGAGTTGGAGTTTTTCGCCCGGCCTGATCAAGCGGGTTTCGAACGGCCCTATGGCTGGGCCTGGCTGCTCATGCTGACGGCGAAGTTGCAGACGTCGAACCACCCTCGAGCCCCTGCCTGGTTGGTCAATCTACGCCCCTTGGCTAAGCACCTGAGGGACCAGACGATTGGCTATTTCATCAAGCTGCCTAGACCTATGCGTTCGGGGCTGCATAGCAATACCGCCTTTGCCATGGTACTGGCCTTGACGTATGCAAAAGCAGTAGGTGACGAGCAGTTGGCTACTTTCTTGATCGGGCGCGCCCATGCCTATTTTCCCGATCCCATGCCTGTAGCCGTGAATGAACCGGATGGCGAAGATTTCCTGTCACCGGCATGGCAGCAGTTGCTGCTCATGCAGCGCGTTTCGGACGAGCAGGAGTTCGAAAGCAGGGTGTGCAGCTTTCTTCACTGTATCGAGTCACCCCAGTGGCGCGAACTCATCACGCCGGTCACCACGGTCGATCGAACGGATGGCCGCTTGGCTCACTGGGATGGCTTGAACCTCAGTAGGGCCTGGTGCATGGCAAGCATCGCCAGCTCCTTGCCTAGCGATTGCCCTTATCGCGCCCGGCTGGAACGGGCCGCGACGGATCATCTCGCGGCGGGAAGCGCCCACCTGCATGAGCACTACATGGGTGAGCACTGGCTGGCGACCTTCCTGTTGCTAGCCTGCACGGAGCTCCGCGAATTCCAAGAGCTTCACTAGGTTCTGTACGAAGCTGGACATCGCTGGCCTGCGGCAGCAGTTCCCGGAGCAGGGCCGTACGGTCCTGCCGTTAGCGATCCGGGCCAGGATTTCGAGTCGCGGTGCATCCAGCAGGGACAGCACTCGAACCTGCTCTTCCAACGGGTGGGGCGAACCCTGGCCGGTAGCGCCGCAGACTGGTGCATGGATGCGTTCGTAGAGGCTGAAGTGCTGGCTGCGTTAGCGAGACATCGGGTGGCGGCGGCCATCAGCGGCGTATGGCTGCCGGCCAGTTGCAGCAGGCTGTCCATGCGGAACTGAACGGCCTCGGCTGATCGCATGGATTTCAGCCGGATCAGCCGCATCTAATGCTTGGCCGAAGACTGAACTCCGCAGCAAATAGTCAGCGATATTTCCTAGCATGGTGCTCCATCAGCGAAGCCCTTCCAGCTGATGCCAAACCCTCTTGAACGTTGATCTCGAGCAGCGTGCTGCTCTCTTTTGCCACAGGGAAAAATCGATGTCACAGCCTACCGCGATGCTGCTGGCGCTTGCCGACGGCAAGCCTGCTTCTGCCTTCCCAACCGCAGCCCTGGGACCAGCCGATCCCTTCGGGCAACTACGCCAGGTCGCGTATCTGGGTACCGATGGCCTATCCGCCGGGATCGTCCAGGCGAGTGGCGACTTCGTCGTCGAGCATTACCCCCATATCGAGATGCTGGTCGTCCACGCGGGGCAGATCAGCGTGCAGGACGAAGAGCAAACCCTTGTACTAGGTGTCGGTGCGAGCGTGGTGATCGGTCGCGGAACGGCACTGCGCCTGCAGGCAGAGGCTGGCAGCCTTTGGGCCTTCTGTGCGTCGAGCCAGGCTGACGCTGAAGCCAAGGTTGGCCTGACTCCCCTCGTTCCCTATGTCGCGCTGAAACCCTCGCAAGCACCGGATGCCGAGATACTGATCAGCGAGCCCCCGCAATGCCGCTCTCATAACGCCTTCGCGGACAGCAGTAGCAATCTGCTCATAGGCGTCTGGGATTCAACGCCGTACCGGCGCCGCGAGCGTCCGCACAAGGTGCATGAGTTGATGCATCTGCTGGAAGGTCGCGTCACGCTACGGCTCGGAGACGCTACCGAGTTGCAGGTCAATACCGGCGATACGGTGTTCGTCACCCAAGGGGCGCCCTGCGCCTGGGAGAGTAGCGTCTACGTCCGTAAGCTGTACGTCGTCAAATAGACCTGCGCATAGGTCGGCGCCTCCTGCCATTTGGTGGGGCGGAGGTTGGGCTGAGCGCAGCGAAGCCCAACGCTGCCGGGTAGAGGCCGTTGGGTTGGGCTTCGACGATGAGGCCGTCTCAGCCCAACCTAAGAGGTAACCGGTAGATTGGGTCTGCGCGTCAGAATTCCGAGATTTTGCCCCAGGCGCCTTTGTTCAGGCGGGCGAGGCTGTACTGCGTGTGGTCCACGAACGGCGCCTTGCCCTGTATCAGCTCCGCGATTAGGCGTCCGGCGCCTGGGCCGATGCCAAAGCCATGTCCCGAGAAACCGGCAGCCAAAATGAAGCCTGGCAGATTGTGCGCCTCATCGATGACCGGTACGCCATCGGGGGTACTGTCGATATAGCCGGCCCAGCCGGCCTGGACGGGTACGCTGCCGAGGGCCGGTAGCAGACGACGCGCCCGTGCCAGGGTATCGCGCAGTATCGCTTCCGAGGGGCGCGGATCGAGGATGCGCACCCTTTCCATCGGGGTCGGCCGGTCCAGCGCCCATTTGCTGCGCGTCTCGTGCCCGGACTGCCAACCCTGGAGATCGCCGGGCGAGAGCAGCTGCCAGCGCTTGGCGAACATCGGCAGGAAGTATGACGAGAAGCGCAATTGCTGTGGCGTGGGATCCACGCAGGCACGTCCGGAAATGGCCAGGGTGTAACCGCCGTCGCCACGCCGAGTGATGCTCACCTCGCTGGTATGCAGGGTATCGGGCAGGCCTTGAGCGCCCGGCATAACCGACAGGATGGACGAACGCACCGCGGCTTGCGGAAAGCGGATGCCCAGTTGGTTGCAGAAGGATGACGCCCAGGCGCCGCCGGCCATCACGACCTGGCGGGTCTGGATGACGCCACGTTCGGTGATGACGCCTGCTACCCGACCCGCGGCAGTCTCGACCCCACGGGCTGCGCAGAATTGATGGATCGTCCCGCCATGCTTGAGCACGCCCTTGGCGATCATCGGCGCTGCACGGGACGGGTCGGCGATGCCATCGGACGGTGCGAATACCCCGCCTAGCCAAGACTTGCCGGTGGCTGTACCCCGTTGCGTAGCTTCAGTGCCGCTCAGCATGTGCGAGGTGACGCCTTGGGTCAGGGCGAAATCGCGCCATTTCGACCAACCGTCCAGTTCGGCCTGGCTATCCGAGAGATAGAACAAACCGCAGCGGCGAAAACCCAGGTCTTCGCCGATGTCTGCCGTCATCTCTTCCCAGATGGCGAGGCTCTTGGTCGATAACGGCAATTCACGGGCGTCACGATTCTGCTGGCGACACCAACCCCAGTTGCGGCTGGATTGTTCTGCGCCAATACGACCCTTTTCCACCAGGGCGACCTGCATGCCCTCGCGCGCCAGAAAATAGGCGGCACAAACACCAATGATGCCTCCGCCGATGACGACGACATCGGCGCTTTTCGGCAGCTCCGGGCTGGACTCTAGGGTAATCAAGGGCGCCGGCATTCTGTTCTCCTGGCCTGGACACTACTGTGGTCTTGCGCTTTGCCGCGCGCGGCTCCGCTCAGCTGATCGCCGTGCACGGAAGCGGATGCTGGAAAACGGGGGCGGGCCCGCCGCTTTAGTGTGCTCGCCTCGGCGTGGAGTATCCGGCTCCAGCACCGTTGTGCTTGCCTCTATCTTAGGTAGCCCAGCCTGGCGGGGGTTGTCGTATTGGCAGCCTCCAGTCGCAGATTCGAATGTTTTTTGCGCGTGACCTCGACAGTTTCTGCTGCGCCACGGGGGAGGCTGGGCTGGGCCCCGGCAGGACGACCTTGCAAGGAGCGCTACACCGAGGAGGTGGAGCGATAGATTTCGTCAACGGCGCTAAAAATAACCGGAAGTGGTGCCTGATACCGGTATCCCACATTTTCTGCCCTGAGCAGGTGACATAGTTAGCCCAGTACGGTGGTTCCGAATTCCCACACTTGCTGGGCGGAACCTCCCCGGATGCAGCCTTTACCCGAAGCAGAGAACGAAGATGCAAACACTGCTGCTAAGCCAAGAAGATGTCAGCAGCTTGATATCCATGCAGGAAGTGATAGGGGCGGTGGAGGAGGCCTACAAGGCCTTCAGCGACGGACAGGTGGTGCAGCCACCTTACCTCGGCATACACCTGCCCGAACCCCGTGGTGAGATCGACTTCAAGGTCGGTTACTGCAAGGCCAATGAAATCATCTCCATGAAGGCTTCCTCGGGCGGCTTCCTCGATAACCCGGTCGTTCATGCCGTACCCAGCGGCATGGGGACCGTGCTGCTGTTCGATGCGCGCAGCTGCGCGCTACTCTGCGTGATGGACGGCAGCCTGCTTACCGGCCTCAGGACCGGCGCCGCGGGCGCAGTCTCGGTCAAGGCCCTGGCGCGAAAGGACGCGAAGAAGATCTCTTGCGTAGGGACCGGAAAACAGGCGCGGATGCAGCTTCGCGCCATCAGCTTGGTCATGCGAATTACCGAGATCCATGCCTGGAGCAGAAGCCCGGCATCGAGCGCTTGCTTCAAGGCGGATGTGGAAAGTGAACTGGGTATTCCGGTGATCTTGTCCGGCTCGAAGCAGGCAGCGGTGGAGCAGGCCGACATCCTGGTTACCACTACCCGTGGCAAGGGCCCACTGGTGGAGGCGGAGTGGGTCAAACCCGGTACTCATATCGTGGCCATCGGCACGGATATGCAGGGCAAGCAGGAATTGGCGCCCGAGATCTTCAAGCACGCCAAGATAGTCAATGACTCCATCGCTCAGTGCATCGACAAAGGGGAAACCTGGCATCCCCTGAACCAGGGAATCATCGGCCTGGACGATATACATGGTGAGCTTGGCGAGATCCTGCTGGGCAGAAAGCCCGGTCGGGAGAACGATAGGGAAATTACCCTCTTCGACTCCACCGGCATGGCTATCCAGGACAACACCACCGCCGAAAAAATTTATCGCAACGCCCTGGAACAGCACGTCGGAAGCTTTTTCGCGTTCCTTTGACGTTCGCTTTTGGCAGTAGGAGAGAGGACAGCCCATGCGCGACCATCCAACCCTCGAGGATATCCTGGAAGCCCGGGAGCGCCTGAGACCTCATATCAGGCATACGCCACTGCTGCGCGCCGAGAAGATCGAGAAGAACCTTGGCTGTCAGCTCTATCTGAAACCCGAGACGCTACAGATTACCGGGGCGTTCAAGATTCGCGGCGCCTTGAACAAGACCCTTTCGATGCCAAGGGAAGAGCTTGCCCACGGCATCATCGCCACGTCCTCGGGCAATCACGCCCAGGGTCTGGCCTATGCCGCGCGCCTGCTCGGGGTAAAGGCGTTCCTGGTACTGCCCGTGACGACGCCGAAAATCAAGATCGCCAATACTCAAGCCCTCGGCGCCGAGGTGATCCTGTTCGATGGCGATACCGCCGCCCGCTGGCAAAGGGTGTACGAGATCGCCGAGGAGAAGGGTTATGTGCCCGTGCATGCCTTCGAAGACCCGCTGGTCATGGCGGGGCAGGGCACCATGGCCTGCGAGATACTCGAGGATCTCGCGGATGTCGATACCGTCATCGTGCCCATGGGCGGCGGCGGCCTGATATCAGGGGTGGCGACCGCGCTCAAGGAGAGCAATCCCGCGGTGCGTGTGGTCGGCGCAGAGCCGGCGTTGACGCCCAAGTACTACCACAGCCGGCTGAACAGGCGGCGCACCTCCTTGCCGCTGCAAAACACCATTGCCGATGGTTTGCGCATCAGTGTGCCAGGGCAGAATCCCTATCCGATCATTGAGCGCTACGTCGATGAGATCGTCCTGGTCGACGACGAGCATATCGTTCAGGGCATGCGTGCCCTGGCCAAGGACGCCAAGCTGGTCGCCGAGCCTGCGGCCGCGATCGGGATCGGCGCGCTGCTGGCAGGTGTGGTCAAGGTTAGGCCCGAGGAAAAGGTCTGCGTGGTGTTGAGCGGAGGCAACTGGGATTTGGCGGATCTGGCCGAGGTCTATGCCGCTGCCGAGTAGGCGTGTGAAGGCGTCGGGCAGTGCCCCCGATGCTGCCTTTGCGCTCCGATAAAAAAGCCCCTCCACAAGAGGGGCTTTTTGTTTGGTCTTGTTCACCTGACGTATTGGATGGGGCGGGTCCTGCCTGCGTATCAAGGCGTCTGGTAAATCCAGGGGTTTCTTGGCAGGCAGAAGGTGCTGGGCAGCCCAAGGTCCTGTTGGCGGCGTGATGTCTAGACGATATTGGGCCGTCAGCATTCGCCCGCAGATACTGCCAGCAGGCTCCGAATTGAGCAGGAATCTGCCCGAGCGCCCCTGCCATAGAGCATCCCCGCAGGAGCGAACTCCCTAAGCTTGGAGCCATCACCACTCATCCAGGCGCGGGAGATCGCTACCAATGACGTACAAGCCGCAATTCATCAGCTTCGACTGCTACGGCACGCTCATCAACTTCGAAATGGGACCGACCGCGAAAAAGCTGTTCGAGGATCGTGTGCCAAGCGCGCTGATGCCAGCCTTCCTCGATCGCTTTCGTTTTTACCGCTTGGATGAAGTTCTGGGCGATTGGAAGCCATTTTTCCAGGTGGTGGAAAACGCCATTCAACGTACCTGTGCCAACTACGCAGTGGAATATCGCGCGTCCGACGCGCTAGCCCTGTATCAGGCCGTGCCTACTTGGCAGCCACATCCGAATGTCATCGAGACCCTCAAGGCAATAGCTCCGCATGTACCGCTGGTGATCTTGTCGAACTCCATGGTCGATCTGATTCCCGCGAGCGTGGCCCATCTGCAGGCGGAATTTCACGCGGTTTACACCGCGGAAGAAGCGCGCGCCTACAAACCCCGAGCGCAGATGTTCGAGTACATGTTCGATCAGCTTGGCTGTGGGCCGCAGCACATGATGCACGTCTCTTCGAGCTTCCGTTACGACCTGATGACCGCCTCGGACCTGGGCTTCATGGCCAAGGCCTTCATCGATCGCGGTCATGAGCCGGTCTGCGCGGGATATGGCGTCGAACGCCTGACCGATATCCGTCAGCTTCCCGGTTTGCTTGGTCTCCCGGGGCCAGCCGAGACCCTCTCGCCGAGGCAAGGGTGATGATTGCCGACACGCACCCAACCGTATCGGCGACCATGGATACGCCGCCACCGAGCCTCCCCCCTGAAGAGGTACAGGCGCTCATTCGTCGTCTCTACGGTGTGGATGGCAGTGTTGACATACTGTTGGGTGAGCGCGACCAGAACTGCTGTCTGGAGACGGCTACCGGTGAGCGTTATGTCGTCAAGATAAGCAATCCATCCGAGTCGCAGGCAGTGGTGGATTTTCAGATCGCGGCGCTCGACCATATCTTCCGCGTGGCGCCCACTCTTCCGGTCCCGCGGGTGGTGCGCACGCTTGGTGGGCAGGCGCGCGATATCGTGGTGCTCGCTGACGGGTCATCGACCTGCGTGCGGATGTTGACCTATCTCGATGGTGTGCAGATCCGCGATACCAGGCGTACGGCCACCCAGCGGCGAGCGATGGGCACCTTCCTCGCCGAGCTAAACCTCGCTTTACGAGACTTCAAGCACCCGTCCGCGACCCACGATCTGTTGTGGAACGTTTCCACGGCGCATCGCCTGGTCACCAAACTCGATAGCATCGAGGATGGTCCTCGCCGAGCACTGGCAAGGTCATTCATGGCGCGTTTCAACGAGCATGTGCTGCCGCTTTTGCCGGAACTGAGATCTCAGGTCATCCATAACGATTACCACCTCTACAACGTGCTGGCAGCACCCCGGGATCATGAGCGCATCGTGGGGATCATCGACTTCGGCGACATGCTGCATGCGCCGTTGGTAGGAGAGGTCGCTACTGCCGCGGCCTTCCACATGAGCGGCAATGCCGATCCGCTCCTGGGGCCAGCGCAATTCCTCGGCGCTTATCACGCCACGCTACCGCTTGACGAAAGGGAGCAGGAGATCGTTGCCGACCTCTTGGCGACGCGTCACCTGATCACCGTGTTGATTTCGGAATGGCGGGCCAAGCGCTATCCGGAAAACCACGGCTACATCATGCGCCACAACGCCGCCTCATGGGAGGCACTGACGTTGCTGGCCGATCTTTCTCGAGATCAAGCGCGCGAGTTGTTACTCACCGACGTATGCAAAGGACACCGCCATGAAGAGCACCCCTGACCTCAATATGGTCAACGCCTATATACCGGGCCGCGTCAAACTGAACGCTGCCACGGCGGCACTGATAGAGCGACGCGACGCCTTGCTCGGTCCGGCCTATCGGCTGATGTACGAGCATCCCCTGCATATCGTGCGTGGCGATGGCGCCTGGCTGATCGATCCCGAAGGACGCCGTTATCTCGACGCCTACAACAATGTCGCCTCGCTTGGCCATTGCCACCCCGCGGTGACCGAGGCGATTTGCCGACAGGTGCAGACCCTGGCTACCAATACGCGCTACCTGCACGATACGATTCTCGAACTGGCCGAACGCCTGCTCGCCACCGTGCCCGAGACCGAGCTTGCGCATCTCATGCTGACCTGCACCGGTAGCGAGGCGAACGACGTCGCCTATCGCATCGCCCAGGTGCGAACGGGAGGCACGGGCGTGATCGTCACCGAGACCGCGTATCACGGCTTCACCGATGCAGTGTCGAAGTTCTCGCCGTCGCTAGGTGCCACGGTGGACCTCGGTGCCCATGTGCGGCTGGTACCGGCGCCGCGCCTGTACCATGCCGGATCGGTCGATATCGCTGATCGCTTCACGCGCGACGTCGAGGCGGCGATCCGCGACTTGCAACGTCACGGCATCAAGCCGGCCGCGCTGCTCGTGGACTCGGTATTCACCAGTGATGGCATCCTTCCTGAGCCGGCGGGTCTACTGCAGGGCGCGGTCGAGGCGATCAAGCGGGCCGGTGGCATTTTCATCGCCGACGAGGTTCAACCGGGCTTCGGCAGGACTGGCGTGCATATGTGGGGCTTCCAGCGTCACGGTGTGATCCCGGACATCGTCACCCTGGGCAAGCCGATGGGCAACGGACAACCGGTCGCCGGGCTGCTGGCCACGGCTGACGTCCTGGCCGAATTTGGTAAGAATTCCAGGTATTTCAATACCTTCGCGGGTAATAACGTGTCCTGCGCCGCCGCGTTGGCAGTGCTCGACACGATCGAGAAGGAACGGCTGGTGCAGCATGCCGCCGACGTGGGCACGCTTCTGCGAGAGGGTATCGCGGCGCTCGCCCGCCGGCACGAGGCCATTGGCGATGTACGGGGGGTAGGCATGTTCGTCGGCGTGGAGCTCGTGTCCGATCGGCTGACACGAGAGCCGGATCGAGCGCTGACGACCCGGGTGGTCAACCTGATGCGCGATAAGGGTGTCCTGCTCAGCGGCTGCGCCATGGGACACAACGTGTTGAAGATTCGCCCGCCCTTGGTTCTCACCGCGGAGCAGGCCGGCGTGGTGATAGAGACGCTCGACGCAGCGCTGACTGAAGCGCACCCTGCAATCACAGGTTTATAGCGCTCCACGTTCGAAGGCAGACAACATGCACTCTACGGCGTCTCTCGATCCGTTCGATATCAAGATTCTCGTGTATCTACAGCGCGAGGGACGCTGTTCGAATGTCGAGCTCTCTTCGGCCATATCGCTGAGCGAGAGCCCCTGCCTGCTCCGCACCAAGCGATTGCAGGATGCCGGGGTAATCCGCGGTTATCATGCCGATATCGCCTTGGAGAAGGTGGGCAGTCATGTCGTCGTCTTTTCCGAGGTTACCCTCAGTAGTCATCGACCTTGCGACTTTCGCACGTTCGAAACCGGAATCACGAAGTATCAAGAGATCGTCGAGTGCCACAACGTGAGCGGCGGTTACGACTATCTGCTGAAGATCGTGGTACCCAGCATCAACTGGTTGCAGGCGCTGATGGATCGATTGTTGGAAGACAACGTCGGTATCGAGAAATTTGCCAGCCGCATCGTGTTGCGCCAGCCGCTTCGCCAAGGCGGCTACCCACTGGAAACCATAGTGAATAAACGGCCGAGCTGGGCTGATGCAGGGCTATAGCAAGCTCTCTTAGCGCCCTTAACAAAGGGTCGCGAGCAGCTGTCATGCGAGTGCGCTCGAAACGCTGGACAGGTACCGGTTCGCTTGGGTGTAGGCGCGGGATACCTGGGGAGTGGGTTCGAGCGTCGCACGCGGCTGTAGTGGTTTTGTTAGCCGTTCTCGACCTATCGCTGATCCCCCTGCTGGGTTTGTCCTGAGCCTCCTGGCGCGGCAGTTACCCCAGGGTTTCTGCCGCGAGGACACAGCTAGCGCGCGGCCGCGGTCGCTCAGCCCAGTGCCTGGGTCAGCAGGGCGAATTGATCCAGGCCGTCGCGGGGCTCAGGGGGTGTGCCCTTGGCCATCTGTTCCACCTCATCGACCTGGGGAATCCCCAAGTTGATGAGCCAGGGACTGAGCGCGCCGCGAGCGGTCACGTCGAAGCGCACGTAACGGCCCTCGGCCTGGCGCAGCAGGGCGAGGCTAAGCGCCTTGGCCTGCTCGGTGGATTCGGCCACCACGGGCCCGACTGAGAGGCCTCTGCCAAAGGGGCGTAGCAGGGCGAAGCCGCGCAGTTCGCCGGAGCGTTCCAGGCCGACGATGCGTTCGGCCTGGGGCAGCAGTTCGCGAAGCAGGGCGGTGCGGTCCAGCCCGGTGGCAGCCTGGGCCAGGGCTTCCAGCTGGGGGGCATCGGCCAGCGTCAGCGTGCGAACCTGCTCTTCCAACGGATGAGGTGAACCCATGGCTGGTAGCGCCGCGATCTGGTGCTGATAGATGTGCTCGTAGGACGCGAAGCCCTGGCTGCGGTAGAGCGGGGCGCCGCGCTGCGTGGCGACCAACAGCGGCGTGCGGTTGCCGGCCAGTTGCAGCAGGCCGTCCATGAGGCGCCGGCCGTGGCCCTGGCCCTGGTGGCTGTCGGCGACGATCACCAGGCCGATGGTGGCGTAGTCGCCCTGGGGCACGCAGAAACCGGTGCCGAACACGCCCTGGTCGTCTTCCAGTACCAGGCCTTCGGCGGTGTGGAACAGGCATTGCCAGTCTTCCAGGCGATGGGGCCACTGTAGCGCCTTGGATAGGCGGTGGGCGGTGGCGAGGTCGGTTTCGCGCAGGGGTCTCAGGGTGGCGTGGGACACGGCAGGGCTCCGGTTCGGGGCTGACAGATTCAGGCCTCAGCCTAGCAAACGCCGACGGCAGATTCGGTTGCGCTGTGCTGGGCACGCCGGCGCGAGCCACCGAAGGTCTGCGCCAGTTCGGCAAAAGATGATGATCCGCACACCTAGCATGGGGCCAAGCCCACAGCCCTAGCGGAGCGCGCCATGGCCTCGTTCGACCCCGCCGCAATTGCGGTTCGTTGTGCTCATTTCATCGGCGGTCGCAGCCGCGAAGCCGCAGCCGGGTTGGAGGTGTTCCGGCCTTCCGACGGCGAGTTCCAGAGCGGCTTGCCGTGCGCCTCGGCCGACCTGGTCGACGAGGTGGTGGAGAGTACCTGGCGCGCCTGGAAGACCAGCGACTGGGCGACTCGCCCGCCGCGGGAACGGGCGCGAGTGATGCGCCGTTGGGCCGACCTGGTGGAAGCCGATGGCGAGGTGCTCGGCCCCCTGGAAGCCGTGGGTTCGACCCGTCCGCTGCGTGACGTGTTGGCCTGGGACATCCCCTACGTGGCCGAGGGCATCCGTTTCTTCGCCGAATTCGCCGACAAGCATGGCGGCGAGGTGGCGGCTACCGCTACCAGCCATCTGGGTATGCAGATCACCGAGCCCTATGGCGTGGTGGGTGCCATCGCGCCCTGGAACTTCCCGCTGAGCATGGCCGGCTGGAAGATCGCCCCGGCGCTGGCCGCAGGAAATGCCGTGGTGATCAAGCCTTCCGAACTGACGCCGTTCTCCATCCTGCGCCTGGCCGAACTGGCGGTCTTGGCCGGTGTGCCCGCCGGTATCCTCAGCGTGGTCCAGGGCGATGGCCGGATGACCGGCGATGCCCTGTGCCGTCACCCGCGCATTGGCAAGGTGACCTTCACCGGTTCCACCGGCACCGGCAGCGCCATCATGAGCGCCTGCGCCGAGAGTGGCCCCAAGCCGGTGACCCTGGAGCTGGGCGGCAAGAGTCCGCAGCTGGTGTTCGCCGATGCCCCGGACCTGGCGCGCACCGCTCGCAGCGTGGCCGCCGCCATCACCGGCAACGCCGGCCAGGTGTGCGTCTCGGGTTCGCGGCTGCTGGTCCAGCGCGCGGCGCTGGAGCCCATGCTGGAGGGCATTCGTGCCGCCTTCGCCGAGCTGCGCCCGGGGCCGACCTGGTCGGCCGAGACAACGCTGTCGCCGATCATTTCCCACCGCCAGGCCCAGCGCATCCATGACATCGTCACGCGCAGCCAGGCCGCCGGCGCGGAGATCCTGGTCGGTGGCGCGCTGCAGGACGGACTGGGCGGCGCCTACTATCAGCCGACGCTGATCGCCGGGGTCGATGCGGAAAATCCCGCAGTGCGCGAAGAGATCTTCGGCCCGGTGCTGACCGTGCAGGTATTCGACGACGAAGCCGAAGCCCTGGCGCTGGCCGAGCACCCCACCTACGGCCTGGCCGCGGGCGTGCACACCGCCGACCTCGGCCGGGCGCTGCGCCTCACCCGGGCGCTGGAAGTGGGTACCGTCTGGGTCAACCGCTATGGCCGCAGCCACGACTGGATCATTCCCACCGGCGGCTACAAGAGATCCGGCATTGGCAAGGACCTCGGTCGCGCGGCCTTCGAGGCCAACCTGCGCAGCAAGAGCGTACTGATCGATCTGGAGCACTCCTGATCGCTGCAGGGCGCCGTTGAGTCGAGCCGTCACGACGATTACCTGATGGCGCTCCATCCCGGAGCGCCGTGGGCTTTCCGTTTCTTTCCAGGTTTTAGGGGGCGGTAGGTATGAAAACGATCAGCAATACTCGCTTGGCTACCCGGTTGTTGGCGGCCTTCGTCGCCTGTGCCTGTATCACGCTACTGGTCGGCGTGGTGACCAAGAGCGGCATCGGCAACCTATCCGGTCTATTGGAGACGGTCTTCAGCCGCAATCTGGTGGCGGTCAGCGAGGCTAATGCGGCCGTGTCCACTACCATCGCCCAGAACCGGGACCTCTATCGCTTCCTTACCCTCAGCGCCGCCTATGCACCCCTTGAGGAACGCCAGTCGGCCAAGCTGTCGCTCGACACTGACCGGACCAGCGCCGAGCGCGCCTTCGCGGCCTATAGTCGGATTCCGCAGGTCGATGAGGCGCTAGGTCAGCAAATAGGCAAGGAATGGCCGAGTTATCAGGCCGCCGTCAAGCAGGCCGTGGACTTTATCGAACAAGGCGATTTCGAGAGTGCACGCGTACTGCTCGCGGGGGATTTGCAACGCCGCTACCAGGTCGTGCTGGGGATATTGCAAGCGGCCGTGGATGCCAACAACCGTATGATCGGGGAGGGGGCCCAGGTAGCGCAAAAGACCGTTACCAGAGCCAACGCCTCGCTCTATCTGGGCATCCTGGTAGCCTTCGTCGCGGCAATCGCCCTGGGCCTGCTGATCACGCGCTCCATCACCCGACCGATCGCCCGGGCGGTCGCGAGCGCGCGGCGAGTGGCGGAAGGAGATCTGACCGCGCCGATTGCCAGCGACCGCCTGGATGAGCCGGGGCAATTGCTGCGCGCCTTGGCCAGCATGCAGGAGAACCTGAGGCGGACGCTGGGCCAGTTGGACAGCGCCTCGGCACAACTCGCCAGCGCGGCCACCCAGTTCAGTGTGACGAGCGCGGCGAATTCGCGTGACCTGGTCGCCCAGGACGGTGAAATCCAGCAGGCAGCCACGGCGGTGAACCAGCTGGCCAAGAGCGTGGACGAGGTGGCCCGCAACGCGGTGTCCGTACTGGCCAGTTCGCAGGAAACCCAGCAGGAGACCCAGACCGGACGCGATCAGGTCGAGCAGGCGGTTACCATCATCGATTCCCTGGGGCGGGATCTGGCCGTCTGCAGCGAGAGTCTGGATAACCTGGTCAACCAGGCAGTCAGCATAGGTACGGTGGCCGATGTGATTCGCGGCCTGGCCGAACAGACCAACCTGCTGGCGCTCAACGCAGCCATCGAAGCCGCGCGAGCCGGAGAGCAGGGACGTGGCTTCGCCGTGGTCGCGGACGAGGTGCGGGCGCTGGCCTCCCGAACCCAAAGCTCCATCGGTGAGATCGAGCGGATCGTGAGCGGCGTGCAGCAGGCGGCGGGCCAGGCGGTTGTCTCCATGAAACACAGTCAGACCCAGGCCGATGAGGCCCAGCAGTCGGTACAGGAGGCCCACCGGGGGCTCGGGCGCATCTCCGCCGCCATGGAAGGCATCGACCGCCGTAACCAGGCCATCGCCAGCGCGACCGAGCAGCAGGCACAGGTCTCCCGTGAGGTGGATCGCAACCTCGGCAATATCCAGCAGCTTTCGGCCAAGTCCGCGCAGGGTGCCACTCAGACCAACGTGGCCAGTCAGGAGCTGGCGCAGTTGGCCAGCTCTTTTCGGCAACTGGTGGCAGGCTTCCATCTCTAGTTGGCGTTTAGCTGAGAGGCTTCGCGACGGCCCGCAAACAATGCTGGGCCTCGCCGACAAAACAGTTTTTTCTGTCTCCCATCACCACCGAAAGCAGACAACTGCCGGGCCAACCGATGCTGTAATGCTCTCCAGGGGCGGCATCCCGCACCCCGGACTCTTCGATTCCACGCTAAAGGACCCTCGCCATGACCGCCTTTCGGCCCAAGTACATCACCTTCGATTGCTACGGCACCCTGACCCGTTTCCGTATGTCCGACATGGCCCGCGAGATGTTCGCCGACCGCATCCCGGCCGCGGCCATGGACCAGTTCTGCAAGGACTTCGACGGTTATCGCTTCGACGAGGTGCTCAGCGCCTGGAAGCCCTATTCGGAAGTGCTGTACTCGGCCGTGGAACGTACCTGCAAGCGCTGGGGCATCCCCTTCACCGACGCCGAAGCCAATGCCTACTACCAGGCGGTGCCGACTTGGGGTCCCCACGCGGACGTGACCGCAGGCCTGGCCAAGATCGCCGGCAAGATCCCGCTGGTGATCTACTCCAACGCCGCCAACGAGCAGATCATGTCCAACGTCGACAAGCTGGGCGTACCCTTCGAGCACGTCTTCACCGCCGAGCAGGGCCAGGCCTACAAGCCGCGTCTGCAGGCCTTCGAATACATGCTGGACAACCTGGGCTGCGGCCCGGAAGACGTGCTGCACGTTTCTTCGAGCTTCCGCTATGACCTGATCCCGGCCGACTACATGAATATCAAGAACAAGGTATTCGTGAACCGCGGCCATGAACCTAGCACCCCGTACTACAGCAACACCGAGATCAAGGACATCGGCGGTCTGGCTGCCGTGGTCGGTCTCGAATAAGCCCCTTGCCGCAGGAGAGCCCCTTCATGAGTCACGGCCAAGAGTCGTCCGAATCCTATTGGCTCGCGACGGCGCCGACCTTCACCGGCGGCGCCCAGGGGCCGGTCGTGGGGGAGGTCGATGTCGCCGTCATCGGCGGCGGCTTCACCGGGCTGTCGGCGGCCGTGGCGCTGCGCAAGCGCGGTGCCAGCGTGGCCGTGCTGGAGGCCGGGCGGGTAATCGGCGAAGCCTCTGGCCGCAACGGTGGGCACTGCAACACCGGGGTCGCGCAGGATTACGCGTCCCTGCGTGCCAGCCTGGGCGCCGAGCGGGCCCGGGCCTTCTACCAGGCCTATGCCGATGCGGTGGCCAGCGTCGAGGCGGTGATCGCCGAAGAGGGCATCGCCTGCGACTTCCACAAGGCGGGCAAGCTCAAGCTGGCGGCCAAGCCGCAGCACTATGACAACCTGGCGCGCACCTGCGAGCTGATCCGCGCGGAGGTGGACCCGGACGTGGAGCTGCTCGGCCCCGAACAGGCGCGTATCGAAGTGGCCTCCGATGGCTTTTACGGCGGCCTGCTGCAACGCAATGGCGCCCAGATGCACATGGGGCGCTTTGGCGTGGGCCTGGCGGAGGCGGCGGTACGCCGTGGCGCCCAAGTCTACGAAGGGGCGGCGGTGAGCGATCTGCAGCGCCTGCCGGACGGCAGCTTCCGTGTGGTCAGCGCCCGTGGTGAGTTGCGCGCCCGCCAGGTGCTGGTGGCCACGGGCAATGCCAGCATCGGGCCCTTCCAGTGGTTTCGCCGACGCATCGCCTCGGTGGGCAGCTTCATCATCGCCACCGCGCCGCTGCCGAAGGAGCAGTTGGATGCGCTGCTGCCCAATCGGCGCACCTATGTGACCAGCCGCATCATCGGCAACTACTTCCGCACCACGCCGGACCACCGGCTGATCTTTGGCGGCCGGGCGCGTTTCGCCCTGTCCGATCCACGCCAGGACGCCAAGAGCGGCGCCGTACTGCGCAATGCCCTTGGCCAGCTCTTTCCCAGCCTGGCCCGGGCGCCCATCGACTACTGCTGGGGCGGCCTGGTGGACATGACCGCCGACCGCTTGCCCCGCGCCGGCGAGCAGGATGGCCTGTTCTACGCCATGGGCTACAGCGGCCACGGGGTGCAGATGTCGGTGCACATGGGCCGGGTGATGGCCGAGGTGCTGGAAGGGCGCAGCCAAGCCAATCCCTGGCGGGTACTGGACTGGCCGGCCATTCCCGGCCATTTCGGCAAGCCCTGGTTCCTGCCCTTGGTGGGGCTGTACTACCGGATGCAGGATCGGTTGCACTGAGCGTCCGCCTTAGCTGCCGAACAGCGAACCGCCCGTCGTGGCTCCATCAATAGGGGAGCCACGGCGGGCGGTTTTTTCGTTTCTGCCACGCTATGACCTGCTGCGACGGCCGCCCGGCCGCCCCTGATGGGTAGGATGGCACCCCGGAGCAGAAACTGCTGAAACGTCCGGCTTTTGGTCTCTCGCGAGCCGTCTGGCGCCGCCGGAAACGTCGCTCGGCAACCCAGGGAGATAGCCTGCAAACGCGCCAAATCCGGGCATTGGCGGCCCTGTTGCGCCGTCGCGAAGCACACCGCAAACAATGCTGAGCCAATCGGGCAAAACAGTCTTTTGTATCTCGTCATGGGCGCAATTCGACGGTAATCGACAGGGGCCCGGTGCTGTAATGAATCAGGCCGCGAGACAAGGCGGCCGAGAGGACAGCTCCGTGCTCCCGGGGAGGGGTGCGCGGACTGGCGACAGAGCCCCCAACGAGCGAGCCGACATGACAGAGAAAAAGACTGGAAGTCCCCTGATAGGTCCTGCAGAAAGCGTCCGGGCCTTCGAGGCCTTGCACCGCGGCCTATCACGGCGTGATGCCTTGCGCCTGCTGGGTGTCGCCGGGTTGGCGGCGACGGGAGTGGGGAGTCTGCTCGGCCGCGATGGCCAGGCGTTTGCCGCCGAAGATGCCAGTGCAAGTGGCAGTGCCGGCACGCCGCGCCGTGGTGGGCGCGTGCGCGCCGCCGTCGCCAGTTCGTCCACCGCCGACACCCTCGATCCCGCCCGTGGCTCCTTCAATGGCGACTATGCCCGCCAATTTTTCTTCTACAACGGCCTGACGGTATTCGACGAGCATCTCGTCCCGCAGATGCAGCTGGCCACCAGCATGGACACCCAGGATGCGACGACCTGGACCATCAAGCTGCGCCAGGGCGTGCAATTCCACAACGGCAAGACCTTCGACAGCGCCGACGTCGTCTACTCGCTCCTGCGCCACAAGGACCCGGCGGTGGGCTCCAAGGTCAAGGCCCTGGCCGACCAGTTCGCCGAGGTCACCGCGGTGGCCCCCGACGAGGTGCGCATCCGCCTGGTATCGCCGAACTCCGAGTTGCCGGCGGTGCTGGCGATCTCTTCCTTCCTGATCATCGCCGACGGCACCAAGGATTTCTCCACCGCCAACGGCACCGGTCCCTTCAAGGTCAAGGAATTCAAGCCGGGCGTGCGCACCGTGGGGATGCGCAACGAGAACTACTGGAAGTCCGGCCTGCCGTACCTGGACGAGGTCGAACTCATCGGCATCGCCGACGAGCCCTCGCGGGTCAATGCGCTGCTGGCCGGCGACATCCAGGTCACCGTTTCGGTGGACCCGCGCTCCGCCAACCGCTTCAAGGAAAATGGCAAGGCCAAGGTGGTGACCAACACCTCGGGCACCTACACCGACCTGATCATGCGCATTCCCGACCGCCCGTTCAGCGACCCCAATGTGGTCGAGGGCATGAAGTTCTTGCTCGATCGCGAGCAGATGCTCAAGTCGGTATTTCTCGGCTACGGGGTGATCGGCAACGACCAGCCCATCATGCCGGGCACGCCCTACTATTCGCCCGATGTTCCCCAGCGACCCTACGATCCGGACAAGGCCAAGTTCCTTTTCCAGAAGGCCGGTATCGCTGGCGCCCGGATTCCACTGGTGACCTCGACGGCTGCCGACAACGCCAACGAGATGGCCGTGGTGCTGCAGCAATCGGCGCGTCTGGCGGGGCTTGACCTGATGGTCAATCGCGTCAGCGCCGATGGCTATTGGAACACCCACTGGATGAAGGATCCGCTGGGCTTCGGCAACATCAACGCTCGGCCCACCGCCAACATTATCCTGTCGCAATTCTTCAAATCCGATGCGCCCTGGAACGAGTCGGGCTGGAAGAACGAGCAATTCGACCAGCTGGTGGTGGCCGCTCGCGGCGAGACCGATCTCGCCAAGCGCAAGCAGATGTATGCCGACATGCAGTTGCTGGTTCACGATCACTGCGGCATCGGCCTACCGGTTTTCGCCAGCTCCATCGATGCTCATTCGCTCAAGCTCGGCGGCTACGGCATCGTCCCCATCGGCGGCTTGATGGGCTATATGTTCGCTGAGCACGTCTGGCTGGAGGCCTGACATTTGGCGCCTGGCGGCGAGCGCGATAGACCAGGCGCTCGCCGCTCCACCCTCAAGCAGGAGGTGGCTTTGGACCGTTCCGTCTTTTCCCTCATCATCAGACGCTTCGGGGGCGGGGTGCTGACCCTGTTCATCGTCTCGCTGCTGGTGTTCTTCATCTCAGCGCTGTTGCCGGGTGACGCTGCCCAGCAGGCCCTGGGTCAATTCGCGCTGCCCGAGCAGGTCGCAGCGTTGCGCGCCCAGATGGGGCTCGATCACCCGGCGCTGCTGCGCTACCTGCACTGGCTAACCGGCCTGCTGCATGGCGATCTCGGCCAGTCCCTGGCCAACCAGATGCCCATTACCAGCGTGATCGGTGGCCGCCTCGTCAACTCGCTGATGCTGGCCGGCGTGACTGCCCTGGTATCGGTGCCCCTGGCGCTCACGCTGGGCATCGTCTCGGCGATGAATGCCGGCGGGCGGCTGGATCGCGCGCTCAACCTCTTCACCCTGGGCATCGTCGCGGTACCGGAATTTCTCGTGGCGACCTTGGCCGTGCTGATCTTCGCCGTGCATCTGCACTGGACCTCGGCGCTGAGCTTCGCCCAAGACGTCAAGGGTCCACTGGACTTCCTGCGCGCCTATGCGCTGCCGGTGGGCACCCTGTGCTGCGTGATCGTGGCGCAGATGGCGCGCATGACCCGCGCGGCCCTGGTGGAGCAGTTGCAGAGTCCCTATGTGGAAATGGCCCGCCTGAAGGGCGTCGGCCCGGTACGCGCCGTGCTGCGCCATGCCTTGCCCAATGCCGTCGGCCCCATCGCCAATGCCGTGGCCCTGAGTCTTTCCTACCTGATGGGCGGGGTGGTGATCGTCGAGACCATCTTCAACTATCCCGGCATCGCGCAGCTGATGGTGGACGGTGTCGCCAGTCGCGACCTGCCGCTGATCCAGGCCTGCGCCATGCTGTTTTGCTGCGCCTATCTGGTCCTCATGACCCTGGCGGACCTCTGCGCCATCCTGTCCAATCCGAGGCTGAGAACGCTATGACCCGATCCGTGACGCCCGTGCGCGCCGCCGCCACCCTGCCGGTGGACGGCAAGACGCTCGACGCCCAGCTGGCGCCCCCTCGTACCCGTCGCCGCGCACGCTGGTCGCCGACCGGCATGATCGGTGGCTTCCTGGTGGCGTTCTGGCTGTTCATCGCCCTCTTTGGCGTGTGGCTTGCGCCTTACGATCCGAGCGCCCTGGGCGGCTCCGTACTGTCAAGCTACAGCGCCGCCCATCCTCTGGGGACCGACTATCTGGGGCGTGATGTGCTCAGCCGTATCCTCGATGGCGCCCGCTTTACCGTCGGCCTGGCGTTGCTGGCCGCGGTGCTGTCTTGCGCGCTGGGTACCGGGCTCGGCCTGCTGGCGGCACTCTCGGGGCGCTGGGTGGACGAGCCGCTGTCGCGCTTGATCGATGCGCTGATCTCCATGCCGAGCAAGATAACCGCGCTGGTGATGGTCTCGGCCTTCGGCTCCTCGGTGCCCTTGCTGATCGTCATGGCCGTGGTGGGCTATACGCCGGGCTGCTACCGCATCGCTCGCAGCCTGGCGATGAACCTCACCGAGTTGGAATACGTCCAGGTGGCTCGTACCCGCGGCGAGGGCAAGCTGTACATCGCCCTGGTGGAAATGCTGCCCAACATGCGCCTGCCCTTGCTCACCGACCTGGGCCTCAGATTCGTCTACATCGTGCTGCTGCTCAGCGGCATGAGCTTCCTCGGCCTCGGCGTTCAGCCGCCCGACGCCGACCTGGGTTCGCTGGTGCGGGAAAACATCGGGGGCCTGGCCGATGGCGCGCCGGCAGTGCTGATGCCGGCCCTGGCCATCGGTACCCTGACCGTGGGCGTCAACCTGCTCATCGACCGTTTCGGCGCGCGGCGCCGGGGAGGGCGCTGAGATGGCTGAAATGCAGACGCTGGTGGAGGTCAAGGACCTGCGGGTGGTCACCCAGGCCGAAGATGGCAGTGAAACCCTCATCGTCAAGGAGGTCGGCTTCAGCCTGGCCAAGGGCGAGGTACTGGCGCTGATCGGTGAATCCGGTTCGGGCAAGACCACCATAGCGCTGTCGCTGCTCGGCTACGCCCGTGCCGGCTGCCGCCTGGCCGGTGGCTCGATCCGGGTGGGCGACACCCAGGTGCTGGAGCTGGATGCGGCGGGCCTGCGGCAGTTGCGCGGCCGTACCGTGGCCTATATCGCCCAGAGCGCGGCAGCGGCTTTCAATCCGTCGCGTCGGTTGCTGGAACAGATCATCGAGAGCGCCCTGATCCACGGCGTGCTGACGCGGCGCGAAGCGGAGACGCGCGCCCTGGAACTGTTCCGCGAACTGGCGCTGCCGGACCCCGAGCATATCGGCGAGCGCTATCCGCACCAGGTATCCGGCGGCCAGCTGCAGCGGCTGATGGCCGCCATGGCGTTGATCACCGATCCGACCCTGGTGATCCTCGACGAACCCACCACGGCGCTGGACGTGACCACCCAGATCGAGGTGCTGCGCGTCTTCAAGCAGGTGGTCCGCGAGCGTGGCGTGACCGCCATCTATGTCTCCCACGACCTCGCGGTGGTGGCCCAGATGGCCGACCGCATCCTGGTGCTCAATGGCGGTGAGGTCTTTGAAAATCGCCGCACCGAGCGCCTACTGGCCAGTGCCAGGCATCCCTATACCCGCAGCCTGTTGGCCGCGGCGCAGCCGGAGCCCTTGACCGAGCGCGGGTTGCCGACGGTGGAGCCGCGGGCGCCCGTGCTGGAGGTGAAGGATTTGGTGGCCGGCTACGGTCCCCTCGGCGCCGACGGCCTGCCACGTTATCGGGTACTGGAAGGCATCAACCTGAGCATCGCATCGGGACAGGCCCTGGGGGTAATCGGCGAATCCGGCTCCGGCAAGTCGACCCTGGCGCGGGTGATCGCCGGCCTGCTGCCGCCCGCGCGGGGCAGTGTGCACCTGGGCGGTGAGCCCTTGCCACCGGGCCTGGACGGCCGCACCCGCGAGCAGTTCCGTCGGGTGCAGTTGGTCTACCAGAATGCCGACACGGCGTTGAATCCGGCCCATAGCGTGGAGCGCATCCTCATGCGCCCACTGCAGACCTATCACGCCTTCGACAAGGCCACCCGCCAACGCAAGGTCCGTGAGTTGCTCGACCGGGTCCAACTACCGGCGAGTCTCGCCAACCGGCTCCCTAGCGAGCTGTCCGGCGGCCAGAAACAGCGGGTCAACCTGGCGCGGGCCCTGGCGGCCGAACCCGAGTTGATCCTCTGCGACGAAGTCACCTCGGCGCTGGATACCGTGGTCGGCGCGGCCATCCTAGATCTGCTGGTGGAACTACGGCGCGAGCTGGGGCTGGCCTATCTGTTCATCAGCCACGACATCTCCACGGTGCGCAGCCTGTGCGACGAGGTGCTGGTGCTCTATGCCGGCCAACCGGTGGAGCTGGGCACGCCGGCCACACTGCAGCATCCGCCGCTGCACCCCTACACCGAACTGCTCACCGCCTCGGTGCCCGCGCTGCGCCAGGGCTGGCTGGAAGAGCAGCCGGTCCGTACCGTGGCGCCCCTGGCATCCAAGAGCCGGGCCGCCGCACCGCTATGCAGCTTTCTGCAGCGTTGCCCGGTCCGTATCGAGGGTCGCTGCGACCGCGAGGCGCCACCTCAGCAGACGCTGGATGGCGGCAACCGCATCCTCTGTCACCATGACGGCGAGTCCTTGCAGCGCCTGCAGGGCGGTGCGGTGCTGCATACCCAAGGAGCTCGCGCATGACATCGCGCGTCCAGCGACTGGCCGAACTCACCACCACTGGTTGTATCGATACGCCCCTGTTGGCCTGCTATGCAGCCGCTTTGCCCACACTCGTACCGAGAGTCTCGCTGGATGACTAGCCAAGAACTGCTGCAGACCCTGATTGGCTTTCCCACGGTCTCCGCCGACTCCAACCTGGCCCTGATCCATCATGTGCGAGGTCTGCTGGAAGCGGCCGGTATCACCTGCCGCCTGGTCCTCGACGAGAGCGGGCGCAAGGCCAATCTTTTTGCCAGCGTGGGCCCGACGGACGTGCCTGGCGTGCTGCTCTCCGGCCATACCGACGTGGTGCCCGTGGAAGGCCAGGCCTGGACCCTGCCACCCTTCGAGGGCACCCTGAAGGATGGCCGGATCTATGGCCGCGGCGCCTGCGACATGAAGGGCTTCGTCGCCTGCGCGGTGATGGCCCTGCTTGACGCCGCTCGCGGTGAACCACTCAAACGACCGCTGCAACTGGCGCTGTCCCACGACGAGGAGATCGGCTGCGTCGGGGTCCGGCGGCTGCTGGACGTGCTGGAACTGGCCCCCGTGCGGCCCTTCCTCTGTATCGTTGGCGAACCCACGGAATTACAGGTCGCCCTCGGCCACAAGGGCAAGGCGGCGCTGCGCGCCCACTGCCATGGCCAGGAGGGGCACTCGTCGAAAGCCCCGCTGCATGTGAACGCCATCCACCTGGCCAGCGATTTGGTCGGCGCGTTGCGTGCCAGCCAGCGACATCTGGCGGAAGAGGGCGCGCGCGATGTCGCCTACGACATTCCCTACACCACCCTGCATGTCGGTCGTATCGACGGCGGCAAGGCGCTGAACATCGTGCCGAATCTCTGCACCCTGGACTTCGAGATCCGCCACCTGCCAGCCGACGATCCCGCTGCTCTGGTGGCCGCGCTGCAAGACACGGCGGATCGTCTAGTCCGCGAGGCGCGCCAACTGTCACCCAAGGCGGCCATCGAGATCGAGACCGTCAACGCCTATCCCGGCCTGGACACCCACCCCAGCGTCGAGGCCGTGCGCTTCCTGCAGACCCTGGTCGAACCCGGCACCGCACAACTCAAGGTGGCCTTCGGCACCGAAGGCGGGCTCTTCGCCAATCGGCTGGACACCCCCGTGGTGGTCTGCGGCCCCGGTAGCATCGACCAGGCGCACAAGCCGGACGAATATGTCGAGCTGAGCCAGTTGGAGGCCTGTGATGCCTTGCTGGGTCGGTTGCGGGTGGCTTTGGGTTAAGCCACCCCGATAGCTAGCTAATAACCCCGCTGCCGATCCACCAACCCCCGCATCGGCTCACCCCGCTGATGACGACGGATGTTCTCCAACAACACCGTGAAAGCCGTTTCCGGCACCGTCATGGCGCCCACGTGGGGCGTCAGCCAGATGCGTGGGTGCTGCCAAAAGGGATGGTCGGCTGCCGGCGGCTCCGTTTCCAACACATCCAGCACTGCCTGGCTCAGTTGACCGCTGTCCAGGGCGGCCAGTAGATCCGCCTCCACCAACTGGGCGCCGCGGCCCAGGTTGATCAGGCTGGCGCCGCGGGGCAGGGCGGCGAACAGCCGGGCGTCGAGAATGCCCTTGGTCGCCTCCGTCAGCGGCAGCAGGCAGATGAGGATCTCACAGTCGGCCAGGAACGCCGGCAATTGCTCGGCGCCGGCATGGCAGCGTACGCCGGGTAGCTCATGGGATGAGCGTGACCAGCCCGAGAGGGCGAAGCCGAAGGTGGCGAGCCGCTCCAGCACTGCCTGGCCGATCTGGCCGAGGCCGAGCACCCCGACGCGTCTGTTCTCTGCCGTCACCAGGGCGTGCTCCTGCCAACGCCCCGCGCCTTGCTGGTCGAGGTAGAGCGGTAACTGGCGATGCAGCGCCAGAACCATGAGCGTCGCGTATTCCACCATGCCGGCGACGATGCCAGGATCGAGCATCCGTACCACAGGTAGCTCCGGAGGCAGCAGGCTCAGGTCGAACTGGTCGATCCCGGCGGAGGTGGCGAACAGAACCTCCAGATTGGGGAAGCGACTGGCCAGGTCTTCCGGCGGTTGCCAGCAGGCTAAATAGCGAACCTCTTCGGCGTTGCCCACCTCCGGCCAGTGGCGGAATTCGATGTCGGGTGCGTGTTCCTGGAACAGGCGTCGCCACGCCTGGCCCCGCACGGGATCGGCCTTGTACAGCAGCGTCATGATGAGGTCTCCGGCAAAGCCCAAGCATGGCGTACCGGGGCGATAGTTTGTCCCGAAATTTCGGGCGCTGCCGCCATGATCGGTGGTGCGGTGTCGCTGGCGGCACCAGGGCGAGCGCCCTGTCACGTCAGGGCGGGGGAGGCGGTGCTGGTACCGGCGGAAACCACGATGGCCTGGGACAGCCAGGAGAGGGTGCGCGAGCTGTATTGCATCCTGCGCTGAAGGGGCTGGCCGCTGCGCCAGCCGAGGGTTGGCACAGCAGTGCTCAGCCGGCCTTGATCAGGCTGCGTAGCGGCAGGGCGTTCTTGACCACCGGGGACTTGATGACGATGTAGCTGAAGTACTTCTCGATGCCCACGTTGCGGTCGAGGATGGATTCCATCAGTTCCTGGTAGTGGCCGATGCTGCTGCACATGAAGCGCAGCAGGTAGTCGTAGCCGCCGCTGATCAGGTGGCACTCGAGGATCTCGTCGACGCCGCGGATGAAGGATTCGAACTTCACGAAGTCGGCGCGCTTGTGGTCGGAGAGGGTGACCTCGGTGAACACCGTTACCGAGTTGGCGATCTTGGCGAGGTTGACGTGGGCCTCATAGCCGCTGATGTAGCCGGCCGCCTCCAGGCGCTTGACCCGCTGCAGGCAGGGGCTGGGGGAGAGGCCCACGGCTTCGGCGAGGCTGACGTTGGTCATCCGGCCGTCCTTCTGCAGTTGCACCAGGATATTGATATCGATGCGGTCCAGTTTCGTTGCGGCGTCCATCGTCATTCCTCGCAGTCGTAAACGGCAGACTAGGCACGCAGGGCGGTCTGATGCGCATGCACCAGATCGGCGAGACTCGCGTACTCGCATCGCGTGCCATCCAGGGCCTGCCGCGAAAGGTTCCAGGGCCGGGAGCGATCACGGCGCAAGGTACACAGTGGAAAATCCACCAGGGGGTTCCAGGGGTCGTCCGGTTCGCTGCCGCGTACCGGCAACAGATCCTCGCGCGCCAAGCCCAGCTCTTCGAGGGTGGTATCCAGCGCCAGGCGCAGATCACCGCCCCGGTTGGGCACCACGGCGGCGAAGACGTCTGGCAAGCGCGCCGTGACCGCTGCGGCGTCGCCATCATCGGGCGAGGCCAACAACACCAACCGATAGAACTTGCTCAGGTACTGCAGCGCGCCCGGCGCATCCTCGAACACCGGCCAGCACGTCGTGGCGTTTCCAAAGGCCACGCTGGCATCCAGGTCTGCTTCCTGCTGCAACTCCTGCGCCAGGCGCTGGTGGATGCGTAGGTGCAGGCTGGCCTGGCTGGCGGCTGGAGCCTCCTGGCGCAACTCGCGGACCAGGCGGTGATAGCTGCCGAGCAGCCAGTCGGGATGGGTGCTGAGGCCAGCCTGCGCCACTATGGGGCGCAGGGCTTCCAGGATGCCCCCTTCACGATCGATAAGGGTGCCGTAGCAGGAAAAGCCAATGGCCTGGTATCGGGTGATTCTCATGGTCGATTTCCCTTTGGCGCCGCTCCAGTGGGGCCGGGCGGCGTTACGTTCGACCTCAGGCACCGGCCTGGGCGAGGGCTTGGCCGAACATCTGCAAGGCTTCGGCCAGTTGTGCGTCGGTAGTGACCAAGGGCGCCAGGAAGCGGATGACATTCCGTTCGACGCCGCACTTGATCACCAGCAGACCAGCCTGACGGGCGCCATCGATGACCTTTTGGGCCAGGGCGGCGTCTGGGCTGTGGCCATCGGTACCGACCATTTCCACCGCCAGCATGAAGCCGCGACCGCGGACCTCGCCGATGCGCGAATGGCGCTCTTGCAGCGTTAGCAGACCGCTACGCAGTTGCTCGCCGAGGGCGACGCCGCGGGCGACCAGCTCTTCTTCCTCGAAGATGTCCAGCACCGCCAGGGCCGCGGCGCAGGCCAGGGCGTTGCCGCCGTAGGTGCCGCCGAGGCCACCGGGTTGGGGAGCGTCCATGATGGCCGCGCGGCCGACCACGCCGGAGAGCGGCAGGCCGCCCGCCAGGCTCTTGGCCACCGTCACCAAATCCGGCTGGATCCCGGTCTGCTGGAAGGCGAAGAGGCTGCCGGTACGGCCGAAGCCGGTCTGGATCTCGTCGGCGATGAGCACGATGCCGTGTTGGTCGCACAGGGCGCGCAGCGCCTGGAGGAACTCCACCGGCGCCGGGCGGAAGCCGCCGTCGCCCTGCACCGGCTCGATCAGGATGGCAGCGACCTGATCGGGCGCGATCTGGGTGGCCAGGACTTCGCGCAAGCCGGCCAGCGCCTGCTGGGTATCCAGGCCGCGGAAGGCATCGGGGTAGGGCGCGTGATAGATGTCGCCGGGGAAGGGGCCGAAGTTCTGCTTGTAGGGCTGGGCGAAGCCGGTCAGGGTCACGCCCAGCAGGGTGCGGCCGTGGAAGCCGCCGCGGAAGGCGATAACGCCTGGCCGCTTGGTATGGGCGCGGGCGATCTTGATGGCGTTCTCCACCGCTTCGGCACCCGAGGTGAGCAGCAGCGTCTTGTAGGCTTCGCCGTTGCCGATCAGGGTGTTGAGGCGGCTGGCCAGTTCCAGGTAGGGCTCGTAGGCCATCACCTGGAAACTGGCGTGGGAGATTTCCCCGACCTGGCGGCGGACGGCTTCCACCACGCGCGGGTGGTTGTGGCCGACGTTGAGCACGCCGATGCCGCCGACGAAATCGAGGTAGCGGCGACCGTCCACGTCCCAGACTTCGCTGCCCTGGGCGCGAGCCACCACGACGGGATGGGCGGTGATGATGCCCCGGGGCACGCTCTGTTCGCGATGACCCAAGAGGCGGTCGGTGGCTTTGGCAGCGGAATTCATGCAGCTATCTCCAGGCAGGGGGCGAGGGTTTCAGCCTAAGCAAACGCCGGGGTCGGTAACGCTGAAGTTGCCGGCCGTGGCATCGCGATCGGCTGTTTTGGTCTGGGGTGGCGGCATTTTCGGTTGCCTGCCGCCAGGGGCAGTCAGTCCAGTCCGCCCAGGTGCCAGGCTTTGACTTCCAGGTACTCGTCCATTCCCAGGTGCGAACCCTCGCGGCCCAGCCCGGACTGCTTCACGCCGCCGAAGGGGGCGACCTCCATGGAGAGGGTGCCGGTATTGAGCGCTACCATGCCGAACTCCAGGCGCTCACCCACCCGCCAGGCACGGCGCAGGTCCTGGGTATAGTAGTAGGCGCCGAGGCCGTAGGGCGTGGCATTGGCCAGCGCCAGGGCCTCGGCTTCGTCGCCAAAGCGGAACAGCGGCGCCACCGGGCCGAAGGTTTCCTCGCGCGCCAGCAGCATGTCCGGCGTGGCGCCGGTGAGTACCGTGGGGGCGACGAATTGGTCGCGGCCGCTGGGCAGGCCGCCGAACAGGGCCTTGGCGCCTTTGGTGAGGGCGTCGTCGACATGGCGGGCGACCTTGTCCACCGCCGGGCGATTGATCAGCGGACCGAGGGTCACCCCGGCCTCCAGGCCGTTGCCCACCTTGAACTTGGCGACCTCAGCAGCCAGCCGCTCGGCGAAGCGGTCGTGGATAGCGTCCTGGACCAGGATGCGGTTGGCGCAGACGCAAGTCTGGCCGGCGTTGCGGAACTTGCTCTGCAGCACCCCGGCGATGGCGAGGTCCAGGTCGGCGTCATCGAAGACGATGAAGGGCGCATTGCCGCCCAGCTCCATGCTGGTGCGCTTCACCGTGGCCGCGCACTGGGCCAGCAGCAGCTGGCCGATCCGCGTGGAGCCGGTGAAGGACAGTTTGCGCACCGCCGGATTGCTGGTGAGTTCGCCACCGATGCCGACGGGTAGGCCGGTGACTACGTTGAATACCCCAGCGGGAAAGCCCGCGCGTTCGGCCAGTTCGGCCAGCGCCAGGGCCGACAGCGGGGTGAGATCCGAGGGCTTGACCACCACCGGGCAGCCGGCAGCCAAGGCCGGCGCGGCCTTGCGGGTGATCATGGCGTTGGGGAAGTTCCACGGGGTGATGGCGGCGGCCACGCCCACCGGCTGTTTGAGCACCAGCACCCGGCGATCGCGGGCGGGAGCGGGCAGGATATCGCCATAGCTGCGCCTGGCTTCTTCGGCGAACCATTTGACGAAGCTGGCACCATAGGCGATCTCGCCGCGCGCCTCGGCCAGCGGCTTGCCCTGCTCCAGGGTCATCAGTAGGGCGAGGTCCTCCTGGTGTTCCAGCATCAGCGCGTGCCAGCGTTCCAGCAGCGCCGCGCGTTCGGCCGCGGGACGCTCGCGCCAGGCGGGCCAGGCCGCTTCCGCGGCGGCGATGGCGCGGGCGGTTTCCGCGGCTTCCAGGGCCGCGACCTGGGCGATCACCGCGCCGGTGGCAGGGTTTTCCACGGCGAAGGTGGCGCCGTTGTCGGCACTTATCCAGTGGCCATCGACATAGGCCGATTGTTTGAACAGGCGAGGATCACGCAGATCGAGGTGCAGCGGCATGGTGGCGCTCCCAGTGGCAGGTCAGGCCCTGAGTCTAGGGAGGCGCCGCGGTGGCGAATGCCGAATTCGACGGGCCCGAACGCCCGCGCAACGCGTTCGGCTCGCTGTGGCCGCAGTTTGTGCGGAGGGCTTGCATCGACTCGCCAAGCTTGCTGGTGACCGCGAGCCTGGCGGATTGACGTCAGCGAAAAGCGCGACCGGAAGGCCGTAGCGCTGCAGCCGGCCGCTGGGATCAGGCGCTTGCGCCTGCCCGGCTTGCGCGGGGAGGCGGGGTTATTGAGCCGATTCCGCCTGGGGGGCGTCGCTGGTCTCGACCGGCTTTTCCTTGGCTGGCGCCTTGTCGCGGCGGGCTTGTGCCCGTTGCCGCCGGGCCTGGCGCGCGGCATGCAGCGCCTGCGAGGCGGTGACGACGCCGGCCGGCTGACCGTTCAGGTCGAGACGGGGTGCATTCTCCTTCATGCTCGCCCAGTACCTATGACCCTGGCACCAGGCCGCGATGCCGAGCTTGAGCTGCTCGATGGACAGGCCGAGCGATCCCAGGTGCTGCTCGGCATCCTTGAGGATGCCTTCCTTCAAGGGCACCTTGGGCGCCGGATTGACCGGGAAGGCCAGGGGAAAGTGCTTCTGCAGACTGCGGATGGCATTGAAAGCCGCTTCCTGCTCGGGAGTCCTGGCTTCGCGCGGCGGCTTCTGCGGCTTCTGAGGCTTTTGCGCCTTCTGAGACTTCTGCGGAGGTTGCTGCTTGGCAGCAGGTTGCAGCTGCGCCTTTTCGGCGCGGAGCCGGTCGCGAAGCTCGGCTAGTTGTTCAAAACCCATTGTGCAGCTCATCGGTAGCGGATTTGGTCGGGCGAGAGGGTACCTCAAGCCGCGCCTTTGCACAGCCTCGGGCTGCCTTGAACTTCGATCAGCCGACGAAGCCTCTGCCCAATAGCGGGTCGCTCCGCAGCCTGGTCACCGCCAGCTCGACGAAGGCGCGGACCTTGGCCGCCGCCTGGCGACCCTCCGGATAGACCAGGTGTACCGGCAGCGGGGCGTCCTCATGGTCGGCGAGCACGATGCGCAGGGTGCCCTCGGCCAGGGCCGGAGCGATCTGGTAGTGCAGCACCCGGGTGAGGCCCCAGCCGGCCTTGGCCGCGGTAATGGCGGCCTCGTTGGTGTTGCACTGCAGCACGGGCTCGACCACTACTCGCTGACCGCGGGCGAAGCGCCATTCCGGCGAGGCCCAGGCGCCCTGGCAGGCGAGGATGCGATGCTCCCGCAGCGCGGCGGGCGTGGTGGGCGTGCCTTGAGCGTCCAAATAAGCGGGCGAGGCGCAGACCACCCGCCGCATGCGGCCGACCTGGATCGCGGTGAAACCGGAATCCGGTAGCTGGCCGATACGCAAGGCGACGTCCAGACCCTCGTCCAGCAGATTCACCTGGCGATCGACGAACAGGGTGCGCACCCGCATCTGCGGATGGCGCCCCAGGAACTCCAGCACCAGGGGCAGCACGTGCAGTTGGCCGAAGAGCACCGGTGCGGTGATCGCCAGGGTGCCGGATGGCTTGGCCTGGTGCCCGGCCGCGGCCAATTCCGCTTCGGCGATCTCGTCGAGGATGCGGCGGCAATCCTGCAGGTAGCGGACACCGGCTTCGGTAGGCTTCACCGAGCGGGTGGTGCGCACCAGCAGCCGGGCGCCGATGAGGTCTTCCAGGCCGGCGACCATGCGCGTCACCGCCGGCGCGCTCAGGTGCAACTCGCGGGCGGTGCGGGCGAAACTCTGGGTTTCGGCGACCTTCACGAACACGCGCATCGCCTGCCAACGATCCATCTGCCGGGTCGTCCTCTCCTATTGAACAGGCCTCAGGGTAGTCGACTGGCCCAACGCAAGGCGAGGGCACCCCGCCGACGCACCAGGGACTTGGCGCGAAACGTCCAGATCCGCTCAGCGCCTGGGAAGGCGGCGATTTCGGGCGTGTCGAACAGCACTTCGGCGGTACCGCTCAGTTGCAGGACATCACCCCGGGCGAAGTCGACGAACAACAGACCGGCCTGGCCGTTGAGCAGGATATTGCCCAGGGTGTTGAAGAACAGATTGCCGCTGAAGTCGGGCAGGGTGAGGACGCCATCGTCGCCTACCCGCACGAAGCCCGGCGGGCCACCGCGATGGGAGACGTCCACCTGCCGCTCGCCGTTTGGCTCAGCGTAGGAGGCGACGAAGCAGGTATCGGCGCGCTCGATCAACGCGCGGGCGGCGGCGTCCAGCACCGTGAGTCGCTCGATGGCAGACGCTGGGTCCGCTGCCGGGACGCTCTGGAGGTCGCGCGGCTGGATATAGCGCGGGCAGTTGCCGAAGCTCTGCTCGACTGCCAGCTGAAAGCCTTCGGCCGTCCGGGTTAGGGTGCCGTTCAAGCGATTGCGCCGACGGCTGTGCAGTTCGATGCCCAGCAGCCCTACGGCCGCGCCGTCGGTGAGACCTGCGCTGGCGGGGTCATCCAGGGCAGGCACTGCCGCGATGTCCAAGGTGGTCGCCGTCGGTGAGTGGAGAAAGCCCGGTGGGCCTTCCAGGATCGTCGCCCAAACCAGGCCCGCCACGTCCACGCTGCCCAGTACCAGGAAGGGCAACTGTTGGTAGAAGGCGCGGTGCTGATCGGGCATGAAGGAGCGGATCACCCGCGGGCCGACCTCGGCCATCCGCTGGCGGACACCGACGCGCTCCTGGATGAGGGATTCTCCCGGGTGCCAGGTGGGCAGGGTGGTCAAGGACTCGTTCATCGATGGTGCTCCTCGCGGTGGAGAGGGGGCGTTGCTCGGCGTTCGTCAGCTACGCAGACCGGCGGCCGTCTGCGGGAAGGGGACGAAGCCCGGCAAGGCCTCCACCCGTTGCAGGAAGGCGCGCACCGCCGCATAGGGCGCCAGATCGACGTTGCCCTCCGGCGCTCCGGCGAGATAGCTGTAGAGGGCCACGTCGGCCAGGGTGGGATGGTCGGCGGCCAGCCAGTCGCGGGTCGCCAACTGGCCTTCCAGGCGTTGCAGCAGTACCTGGGCGCGGGCGATGACTTCCCGGGAATCGAGCGGGGCGCCGAATACCGTGATCAGGCGCGCCGCTGCCGGACCATAGGCCAGCTCGCCAGCGGCGACCGACAGCCAGCGCTGTACCGCCGCAGCGCCGGCGGCGTCTTCCGGCAGCCAGTCGGTGCGGCCCAGTTTCTTCGCCAGGTAGACGAGGATGGCGTTCGAATCGGCGATGACCAGGCCGTCGTCCTCCAGCACCGGCACCTGGCCAAAGGGGTTGAGCGCGAGAAAGGCCGGCGAGCGGTGTTCACCGGCGGCGAGATCGACCTCCACCAGCTCGGGTGCAAGGCCCAGCAGGGAAGCGAACAGCACGGCGCGATGGGCATGACCGGACAGCGGAGTGTGATAGATCTTCATGATGCAGCTCCTGGCAAGTAGCGGGCCGGGGAGGGTCCCGCGGGGTGCTACCAGCTTGGGAGCTAATGGGTATGGCGGGAATGGGCGTTCTCGTCAGTTCTTTATTCCGCAAACTGGAAGGATGCGGCAGACGGTACCTCTCGCCTCAGCGACAGGCCGCGATGGCCAGGGTGGCGGCGGCCGTGCGGGTTTCCACGCCGAGCTTCACATAGACGTGTTCCAGGTGCTTGTTCACCGTCCGCGGCGAAAGACCGAGGATGTCGCCGATGTCGCGGTTGGTCTTGCCGCAGGCCACCCAGTGCAGCACCTCGACTTCGCGACCGGTCAGCTGGTAGCGACTGCTCAAGGGGGCGAGGTCCAGCGCGGTCCTGGCCTGGGGCCGGCTCGCCGGCAGGCTCCTGGCCGCCTGGAGTTCGCGGGCCGTACGCAGGTGGGCGGCCACCCGCGCCAGCACCTCGTCGGTCTTTAGCGGCTTGGTGACATAGTCGATGCCGCCCGCGGCAAAGGCCTCCACCACATGCTCGCTCTCGGTCAGGGCGGTCATGAACAGCACCGGGATGTCGGCCAGCTCGGCCTGGGCCTTGATCCGGCGACAGGTCTCGAAGCCGTCCAGACCGGGCATCACCGCGTCGAGCAGTACCACGTCCGGGCGGCGGCGTTGCATGCGCTCCAGGGCGCTGGCGCCGTCCATGGCCACCAGCACCATGTAGCCACTGGCATCCAGGGCATCGGAGAGCAGGGCGAGGTTGTCGGGGGTGTCATCGACGATCAGCACGACGCCGGCGGGAGCGGGCTGTAGGGCAGCGTTCATGGGTGTTCTCCTTCCAAGGGCAGGTCGGCCGGCTGCAGGCTGTCCTTGAGGCGGCGGTTGAAGTCGTTGAGCTGGAAGCGCTTGACCAGGCTGCGCAGGCTGTCGACGTAGGCGGCGCTGTGCGGTTCTTCGTGCTCGATGCGGTCCAGGCATTCGAGGATACCTTTCACATAGCCCAGAGCGCCCAGTTCCCGCAGCTCGTCCAGACTGGCGGTGCTGGGCGCCTGCAGGGGCAGCGGCGGGGTCTTGGACGGTACTTCGGGGCGCTCCAGCCATTGCAGGTCCAGGTGCTTCTTGATCTTCTCCAGCAATTGCGGCGTGTGCACCGGCTTGGCCAGGTAGTCGTCGCAGGCAGCGGCGGCGCTGCGCTGGCGGTCATCGGCGAAGGCATTGGCGGAGATGACGATGATGGGCGCCCGGGAGAGGCGGTTGCGGCGGATCAGGGTGCTGGTCTCCAGGCCGTCGAGCAACGGCATGGACAGGTCCATGAGGATCAGGTCCGGCTGCCACAGGGCCACCTGGCGGATGGCGTCCTGGCCGTTGCTGGCCTCGGCCAGTTCGAAGCCCAGGGGTTCGAGCATGCCGGCCAGTACGCGGCGATGGTCGAGGTGATCGTCCACCAGCAGCACCCGCCGGCGCGGCCCCTGGTAGCCGGTGATGGTGTGCTCGACGTGGACCAGCGCCTGGGGCACCCGGACCTCGGAGAGAAACAGCCGCACGATGAAGCGGGTACCCTGGCCCGGCGTACTCCGCACATCCAGGGCGCCACCCATCAGGGTTACCAGCATGCGGGTGATGGTCAGGCCCAGGCCGAGGCCGTTGTCCTGGCGCAGCGGGTCACCGCGTTCGAAGGGCTGGAACAGCCGCTCCAACTGCTCAGGGGCGATTCCCAGGCCGCTGTCGATGATCTCGAAGGTGGCAGTTTCCCGGGCATAGGTCACCCCCAGCACCACGCCGCCCCGGTCGGTGTAGCGCACCGCATTGCCGAGCAGGTTGATGAGGATCTGGCGCACGCGCTTTTCGTCGCCGCGGACCACCGCCGGCAGGCGCCCCTGGGCGTCGAGGTGGAAGCTCAGGCCCTTGTCCTGGGCCTGGGGGGCGAACATCTGCTGCAGTTGCTCGATGAATTCCGGGAAGGGGATTTCCGAGGGCTCCAGGTTGAGCTTGCCGGCCTCGATCTTGGCCACGTCCAGCAGGCCGTCGATCAGCGACAGCAGGTGCGAGCCGCTGCGGTAGATGGTGGCCAGGGCGTCCTGCTGACGGCTGCTGCTGGCCGGGTCGCGCTGCAGGATCTGGGTATAGCCGAGGATGCTGTTCAGCGGCGTGCGCAGCTCATGGGACAGACCGGTGACGTAGCGGCTCTTGGCGGCATTGGCGGCCTCGGAGGCTTCCTTGGCGCGCTGCAGGGCCTCGTCGGTCTTGCGGTGGGCCTGGATTTCCTGCATCAGCAGGGCGGTCTGGCGGGTCGATTCCTCCAGGGCCACATGGCGACTCTCGCGGGTCAGCACCACCCACCAGGCCAGCGCCCCGGCGAACAGGGTGAGCACCATGAAGGCCTTGAAGAAGCCCTGGTAGAGCAGGTGGCGCTCGTCGCCCTGCAGGCCCTGGGAAACCTGGCTGTAGATCAGCGCCAGGGCGCAGAACATCAGCCCGACCATGACCAGCAGCACGCCCAGGTAATGGGCCAGCCGGGTATGCAGGCGCGGCACCGAGGTGTTCGGCAGCAACCAGCGCAGCAGGGTGTCGAATTGCGCGGACAGCCGCGCCGCGGGTTTGCACAGGTCGCCGCAGCGCGCGTCCAGGGCGCAGCACAGCGAGCAGATGGGCGCGCCGTACGCCGGGCAGAAGGCGATGTCCTCGCGCTCGAAGGCATTGGTGCAGAGCACGCATTCCAGATGGACCTGGGCGGGATGGATCAGCTTCAGCACGCTGGTGCGGGCGATGTAGTAGCGGCCCCGGGTGAGCCAGGCCAGCAGTGGGGCGCAGATCAGCGCGGCTAGCAGGGACACCGCTGGCGAGATGGCCTGGGCCAGGGCGCCGAACAGGCCGGCGTGGGCCAGGCCGGAGAGCAGCGAGGCCAGCAGCATGGCCCCGACCCCCACCGGGTTGATGTCGTAGAGGTGCGCCCGCTTGAATTCGATGTGCCTAGGCGACAGCCCCAGCGGCTTGTTGATCACCAGGTCGGCGACCACCGCGCCGATCCAGGCGATGGCGATGTTGGCATAGAGCCCGAGCACCTCCTCGATGGCCTGGAACACTCCCAGCTCCATGAGCATCAACGCGATCAGCACATTGAATACCAGCCAGACCACGCGGCCGGGATGGCTATGGGTGACCCGGGCGAAAAAGTTGGACCAGGCCAGGGAGCCGGCATAGGCGTTGGTCAGGTTGATCTTGATCTGGCTGACGATGACGAACAGCACCATGGCGCCCATGGCCCAGCCTGGCGAAGAGAAGACATAGCCGAAGGCCACCAGGTACATCTGGGTCGGCTCGGCGGCGCGCTCCAGGGGGATTTCATGCTGCAGGGCGAGAAAGGCCAGGAAGGCGCCGGCGAGCATCTTCAGCGCCCCGGGCAGGATCCAACCAGGGCCGGCCAGGAGCAGCGCGGCCCACCAGCGGCGACGGTTGGCGGCGGTCTTCTCGGGCAGGAAGCGCAGGTAATCGACCTGCTCGCCGATCTGGGTCACCAGCGCCAGGCCCACGGTACAGGCGGCGCCGAAGGACAGCAGGTTGAAGGCACCGGCCTCGCCCTCGCGGCCGGCGAAGGTGGTCCAGTCCGCCAGGGCACCGGGGTTCTTGGCGATGACGAAGGCGTAGGGCAGCGCCAGCAGGATCAGCCAGAGCGGCTGGCTCCACAGCTGCAGGCGATTGATCAGGGTGATGCCATAGGTGACCAGGGGAATGACGATGATCGAGCAGATCACGTAGGCCAGGGCCAGGGGGATGCGGAAGTACAGCTCCAGGGCCAGCGCCATGATCGCCGCTTCCAGGGCGAAGAACAGGAAGGTGAAGCTGGCGTAGATCAGCGAGGTGATGGTGGAGCCGATGTAGCCGAAGCCGGCGCCGCGGGTGAGCAGGTCCATGTCCACCCCATAGCGCGCCGCATAGTAGCTGATCGGCAGGCCGGTGAGGAAGATCACCAGGCTCACCGCCAGCACCGCCCAGAGGGTGTTGGTGAAGCCGTAGCTGATCGCCAGGGCGCCGCCGATGGCTTCCAGGGCCAAAAAGGAGAGGGCACCCAGGGCGGTATTGGCGATGCGGAATTCCGACCATTTGCGGAATGACCGGGGGGTGTAGCGCAGGGCGTAGTCTTCCAGCGTCTCGTCGGCGACCCAGCTGTTGTAGTCCCGGCGGATCTTGGCGATGCGTTGCGTCCCGGTCTGCTGCACGGCAGGGCTCCTGACGGTTCGGCGGTGGACTCGTGAGGCAAGTTCCGTGCCTCGTTCGGGGTGGCAGCTCGGCGTGCAGCGCCCGGGCCATCTGCTTCCGCGCGGGCGCGCGCGAGACACAGGATGCCCCAGGGCGTTGCAGCGGGCAGTACGTCAGATGACGTAGGCCCTTACGTCATCCTGCGTATGTTCCCGGGCGGCACCGGCGCCCCATTCTTGCTCCGCAGCGAACACCCGCAGTCCTGGCCACAAGGGACGAACGGCAATCACCTAGAGGAGCGAGAAGATGCACAGATCATCGGGCGTGAAACCCAGCCTTCCCCGGCGCCTGGCGCTGGGCGCCGCGGCCTTGTCCCTGCTGGCGGCCAGCGTGTTCAGCCAGGGCGTGATGGCGGACGCCGCCAACACCACGGGTCTGGCCGTCACCGACAAGGAGGTCACCGTCGGCCAGTTGCATTCCGCCACCGGCACCATGGCCATCTCCGAGACCGGCGCCATCCAGGCCGAGCGCCTGGCCATCGAGCAGATCAACGCCCAGGGCGGGGTGCTCGGCCGGCAGATCAAGATCGTCCAGGAAGACGGCGCCTCCGATTGGCCGACCTTCGCCGAGAAGGCGAAGAAGCTGCTGGAGGCCGACAAGGTCGCCGCGGTGTTCGGCTGCTGGACCTCGGCCTCGCGCAAGGCGGTGCTGCCGATCTTCGAGAAGGACAATGGCCTGCTCTACTACCCGACCTTCTACGAAGGCCTGGAGCAGTCGAAGAACGTCTTCTACACCGGCCAGGAAGCCACCCAGCAGATTCTCTCGGCGCTGGACTGGCTGGCCAAGGAGAAGGGCGCCAAGACCTTCTACCTGGTGGGCTCGGACTACATCTGGCCACGCACCTCGATGAAGATCGCCCGCAAGCACATCGAGAACGTGCTGCACGGCGAGGTGGTGGGGGAGGAGTACTACCCGCTGGGCGGCACCCAGTTCGGCTCCCTGACCAACAAGATCAAGCTGAAGAAGCCCGACGTGGTCTTCGCCGCGGTGGTCGGCGGTTCCAACGTGGCCTTCTACAAGCAGCTCAAGGCGGCCGGCATCACCGCCGCCAAGCAGAATCTGCTGACTCTCTCGGTGACCGAGGACGAGATGCTCGGCATCGGCGGCGAGAACATGGCCGGCTTCTACTCCTCGATGAAGTACTTCCAGACCCTGGACAACCCCAACAACAAGACCTTCGTCGAGGCCTTCAAGGCCAAGTACGGCAAGGACGCGGTGATCGGCGACGTGACCCAGGCCGCCTACCTCGGGCCCTGGCTGTGGAAGATGGCGGTGGAGAAGGCCGGCAGCTTCGACGTCGACAAGGTGGTCGCGGCCTCGCCGGGCCTGGAGCTCAAGACCGCGCCGGAAGGCTACGTGAAGGTGCATGACAACCATCACCTCTGGAGCCGCTCGCGCATCGCCCAGATTCAGCCGGACGGCACCTTCAAGGTGGTCTACGAGTCGCCCGAGCTGATCGAGCCTAACCCCTTCCCCAAGGGCTACCAGTAGAGCGACTGGCAAACCTACTGCGCGTCCGCCAGGCGGGCGCGTGCAGTGCTCGGAATCCTCATGTACCGCTCGTACACTGCGGTTCCTGCGCGCCGCCCGCACCCGCCTGACAACCGCTCGCTACGTTTTGTCAGCCGCTCTAAGCCGTGTCTGACCGGGGCCGCCCACGCGGCGGTCCCGCCCACCTTCGCGGGAGAGTCTCATGGAAAGCTTATCGGACTTCGGCGCGATCGCCGTGATGCAGGGCTTCAACGGCCTGTCGGTGTTCTGCGTGCTGCTGCTGATGGCGCTGGGCCTGGCGATCATCTTCGGGCAGATGGGGGTGATCAACATGGCCCATGGCGAATTCCTCGCCGTCGGCGCCTACACCACCTATGTCGTGTCGACGCTGATCCAGCATCATTTCCCCGCCTTGCAGCCCTATTATTTCTTCTTCGCCATCGTCCTGGCCTTTTTCGTCGCCGGCGCCATCGGCTGGCTGGTGGAGTGGGCGATGATCAGCCGGCTGTATCAGCGGCCGCTGGATACCCTGCTGGCCACCTGGGGCCTGTCGCTGATCCTGCAGCAACTATTTCGCTCGGTGTTCGGCGCCCGCGAGGTGAGCGCCGAGATGCCGGAATGGCTGATGGGCTCCTGGAGTCCGACCGCCAGCATCGACATTCCCAAGAACGGCCTCTTCGTCATGGCGGTGACGGTGCTTTTGACCCTCACCCTGTTCCTCATGCTGTACCGCTCGCGCTGGGGCCTGCAGGTCCGGGCGACGGTACAGAACCGGCTGATGGCCCGCGCCGTGGGCATCAACACCCGGCGGGTGGACCGCATGACCTTCGCCCTGGGCTGTGGCGTGGCCGGGGTGGCGGGCGCGGCCTTCACCACCATCGGCTCCATCGGCCCCACCGCCGGCTCGCTGTACATCGTCGATACCTTCCTGGTGGTGGTGTTCGGCGGCGCGGCCAGCCTGCTCGGCACTATCGCCTCGGCCTTCGGCATCGCCCAGGCGCAATCGCTGCTGGAGTTCTTCCTGTCCGGCTCCATGGCCAAGGTGCTGACCCTGTCGGCGGTGATCCTCATCCTGATGCTGCGGCCCCAGGGGCTGTTCTCGGCAAAAGTCCGCAAGTAGGGAGCGCGAGATGAACAAGGCAATCGACAACCTGCTCGGCGGTCGCCAGGGCGCCCTCGGCCTGCTGGTGCTGGCCGCGCTGATCCTGGTGGTGTTCCCGCTGGCGCTGGATACCTTCCGCCTCAATCTGGTCGGCAAGTACCTGACCTATGCCTTCGTCGCCGTGGGCCTGGTGCTGTGCTGGGGCTACGGCGGCATCCTCAGCCTCGGCCAGGGGATCTTCTTCGGCCTCGGTGGCTACTGCATGGCGATGTTCCTCAAGCTCGAGGCCTCGGACCCGGTGAGCACCAAGATCCAGTCCACTCCCGGCATTCCGGATTTCATGGACTGGAACCAGATCACCGAACTGCCCTGGCTCTGGCAGCCGTTCCACAGCTTCGGCTTCACCCTGGTGGCGGTGATCGCGGTGCCGGCGCTGCTGGCCTTCGTCATCGGCATGGCGATGTTCAAGCGACGGGTAGGGGACGTCTATTTCTCCATCGTCACCCAGGCCATCGCTGCTATCCTGAGCATCCTCATCATCGGCCAGCAGGGGCTGACCGGTGGGGTCAACGGCATTACCGACCTGAAGACGGTTCTGGGCTGGGACATCCGCCCGGACAGCGCCAAGGTCACCCTCTACTTCATCAACGCCGGGCTGCTGTTCGCCTGCATCCTGCTCGCCCGCTTCGTGCTGGCCTCCAAGCTCGGCCGGCTGCTGGTGGCGATGCGTGACAAGGAAGAACGGGTGCGCTTCTCCGGCTACGACGTGGCCAGCTTCAAGATCTTCGTGTTCTGCGTGGCCGCGGCCTTCTCGGCGGTGGGTGGGGCCATGTTCGCCCTGCAGGTGGGCTTCATGTCGCCGTCCTTCGTTGGCATCGTGCCTTCCATCGAGATGGTCATCTTCGCCGCCGTCGGCGGGCGCCTGTCGCTGCTCGGCGCGGTGTACGGCACCCTGCTGGTGAATTTCGGCAAGACCTACTTCTCCGAGTCCTTCCCCGAACTCTGGCTGTACCTGATGGGCGGGCTGTTCATCGCGGTCGTCCTCTACTTCCCCAATGGTCTCGCCGGCCTGTGGAAGAGCCATGGCCTGCCCCTGGTCGCCCGCCTCAGACGCCAGCCGGCTCGCACCGCCGCCGCGCCGGCCAAGCCCACCGCTGCCAAACCGTCCCCGCTGGAGACCACGCCATGAATACCAGTCCGATCGGTTTCCAACTGGCCAAGCCGGTGCTGGCCATCGAAGGCCTGACCGTCTCCTTCGACGGCTTCAAGGCGGTGAACGACCTCAACCTCTATGTCGATCGCAACGAGGTGCACGTGGTGATCGGCCCCAACGGCGCCGGCAAGACCACGGTGCTCGACCTGATCTGCGGCAAGACCCGCGCCACCGCCGGTAGCATCGAATTCAACGGCCGCGAGCTGACCAGGATGAAGGAGTTCGACATCGTCCGTGCCGGCGTTGGCCGCAAGTTCCAGAACCCTTCCATCTACGAGAACCTCACGGTGTTCGAGAATCTGGAGATGTCCTATCCCGAGGGCCGCAAGGTATTCGGCGCGCTGTTCTTCAAGCGCAGCGCGGCGGTGATCGCGCGGGTGGAAGAGGTGGCCGGACAGATCTTTCTCGCCGAGCTGCTGCACCAGCAGGCGGACCTGCTCTCCCACGGCCAGAAGCAGTGGCTGGAGATCGGCATGCTGCTGATGCAGGACCCGGAACTCTTGATGCTCGACGAGCCGGTGGCGGGCATGAGCGTGTCCGAGCGGGCCCAGACCGCCGAATTGCTCAACCGGATCAGCGAGGGCCGCTCGGTGCTGGTCATCGAGCACGACATGGAGTTCGTCAAGAGCATCGCCCACAAGGTCACGGTGCTGCACCAGGGCAAGGTACTGGCCGAAGGCAGCATGGAGGCGGTGCAGAGCGATCCGAAGGTCATCGAGGTGTACCTGGGGCACTGATCCTCTTTTTCCATCCAAGCAGCCGATCACGGAGATCCCGGCCATGTTCACCATCCAGAATCTCGTCTCCGGCTACGGCCAGAGCCGCATCCTCCACGAACTCAGCCTGGACGTGGCGAAACAGGAAATCGTCGCCGTCATGGGCCGCAACGGCATGGGCAAGAGCACCTTCTTCCGCAGCCTGATGGGTATCCTGCCGAGTTGGAGCGGCAGCGTGGCGGTGGACGGCCAGGACGTCTCCACCCTGGAGACCCACCAGCGCGTCGAACGCGGCATCGCCTACGTACCCCAGGGGCGGATGATCTTTTCCCACATGACGGTGCTGGAGAATATCCAGACCGGCCTGCCGGCCTCGGCGAAAGGCAAGGTGCCGGACGATCTCTATGCGCTGTTTCCGGTGCTGCACGAGATGCGGCAGCGCAAGGGCGGCAACCTCTCCGGCGGCCAGCAGCAACAGCTGGCTATCGCCCGCGCCCTGGCCACCAATCCCAAGGTGCTGCTGCTGGACGAACCGACCGAGGGCATCCAGCCCTCGATCATCAAGGACATCGCCCGCACCTTGAAGGAGATCCGCACGATGCGGGACCTGACCATCGTGGTCTCCGAGCAGGTGCTGTCCTTCACCCTCGACATCGCCGACCGCTTCCTGGTGATCGAGAAAGGCCGCTTCGTGGTGGAGGAGACCCGCGACAAGGTCGATGAGGCGACCATCAGTCGCTATCTGTCGGTTTGAGAGCCTGTTCAGGGTCTGCTGCGCTGCGCTATCCACATCAGTCGCGGCGGCCGCCGTAGGTTGGGTTGAGCGCAGCGAAGCCCAACAGTGTCCGGGACACAGGCACTGTTGGGCTTCGACGATAGAGCCGTCTCAACCCAACCTACGGTCTATCGCCGCCATGGCGGCGATGACGCAGCATATCCCTCAGGACGCCCGGGCCAGCACCGCGTGCAGCAGCACGTTGGCGCCCGCGGCCAGGTGCTCCTGCTGGGCGTCCTCCAGTTCGTTGTGGCTGATGCCGTCCTTGCACGGCACGAAGATCATGGCGCTGGGCGCCACCGCGGCCAGGTAGACGGCGTCATGGCCGGCGCCGCTGACCACGTCCATGCTGGCCAGCCCCAGGGTGTCCGCCGCGCGCCGCACCAGCCCGATGCAGTCGGCATCGAAGTGGCAGGGCTTGAAGTAGACGACCTGTTCCACGGCGACCTCCAGCCGGGAATCGCTGGCCATCAGCGCCGCGCAGCTGTCCCGTAGCGCCTGATCCATGGCGGACAGCACGGCGTCGTCGAGGGCACGCAGGTCGACGGAGAACTTGACCGTACCGGGGATGGTGTTGCGCGAGTTGGGCGACACCTGCATGAAGCCGACCGTGGCCCGCGCATGGGGGGCGTGGTCGAGGGCGATCTGGTTGATCCGTTGTACCAGCTGGGCAGCGGCCAGCAGCGCATCGTGACGCTGGTTCATGGGCGTGGGACCGGCGTGGGCCTCCATGCCGGTGACGACCACGTCGTACCAGCGCTGGCCCAGGGCGCCGGGGACCACGCCGATGGTCAGGTCATGGGCCTCGAGGACCGGTCCCTGCTCGATATGGGCCTCGAAATAGGCATCGAACATCCCGTTGGGCACCTCGCCGGGCGCCTGGCTGCCGGCGTAGCCGATGCGCGCCAGTTCACCGCCCACGGTCAGGCCGTCGATGTCCTGTTGCGGCAATACCTCGTCCAGGCCGAAGGCACCGCTGAACACGCCGGAGCCCATCATGACCGGGACGAAGCGCGAGCCTTCCTCGTTAGTCCAGGCCACCACCTCCAGAGGCGCGGCGGTGCGGATGCCGGCGTCTTCGAGAGTGCGCAGCACCTCCAGGCCGGCGAGGACGCCGAAGTTGCCATCGAACTTGCCGCCGGTGGGCTGGGTATCGATATGGCTACCCATGGCGATGGCCCGGCGACTGGGGTCGCTGCCTTCACGGCGGGCGAAGATGTTACCGATGGCGTCCACCCGTATGCCCAGCCCGGCTTCCCGGCACCAGGCCACGAAGAGGTCACGGCCCTGGCGATCCAGGTCGGTCAGCGCCAGGCGGCAGACACCACCCTTGGCGGTGGCGCCGATCTCGGCGAGGTGCATGAGGGACTGCCAGAGGCGGTCGGAGTTGATCTGCAGGGTCATGGATAGCTCCAGTCAGGACAGACGCTGGCCGGTCAGGCGACGGGCCAGGGCGATGAGGGAGAGATCGCTGCCACGCGGGCCGATCAGCGATAGCCCCAGGGGCGCGCCATCGATCTGCAGCAGCGGCAGGGAGAGCTGGGGGCAGCCGGACAGCACCGACAGGCAGAGCAGGCGGATGGACAGGTTGCGGTAGTCCTCCAGCGCTTCCTCCGAGGTGCTCAGCAGCGGTGCGACGTCGGGCATGGTCGGCAGCAGGAGTACGCCGTCTCGGCCGAGCAGCGCCTGGAATCTGTCGGCGAAGTCCCCGGCCGTCTGCCTGGCGGACGCCACCTGGCCGTCGTCGAGGGTCTGGGCCCAGGCCACGCGCTCCTTCACGCCCGGACCGAGCTGGACCGGGTAGCGGGACAGGAAGTCGCCCTGGTTTTCCCAGACCTCGCGGCCCTGGATGTGGCGGAACGCCCAGTAGAGGTCGTCCAGGGGCAGCAGCGCGCCCTGGACCGGGGTCGGCAGCAGTTCGAGCTCGTCCAGCAGGGCGCGGGTGGCCTCACGGGCGCTGGGGGTGACCAGGGCCAGGAGGTCGGTCGCCAGCAGCAATCGCGGCAGCGCCGGCAAGGGGGTGGGGTCCGCGCCGAGCAGGACGTCGCCGACCTGGGCGAAGGTGTTCAAATCGCGGGCGAACCAGCCGCAGGTATCGAAGCTGTGGGCCAGCGGCATGCAGCCGTCCAGGCTGATACGGCCGTGGGTGGGACGCAAGCCGATCAACCCACAGTGGCTGGCCGGTGCCCGTACCGAGCCGCCGGTGTCGGTGCCGAGGGCGAAGTCGCAGAGGCCGTTGGATACCGCCGAGGCCGAGCCGGAACTGGAGCCACCGGGAATCCGCAAAGGCGCGGCGCCATTGCGCGGCGTGCCGAAGTGGGCGTTCTTGCCGGTCATGGAAAAGGCCAGTTCATCGGTGATGACCTTGCCGGTGAAGCGGGCACCGGCCTCCAGCAATTGCCGGACGACCGGGGCATGGCTGGACTTGAGTCCGGACGCGGCGAGCTTGTGCGGGTTGCCGCAGCCGGTGGGATAGCCGGCGACGTCGAAGAGGTCCTTGACGGCGAAGCTCAGGCCGTCGAGAGGGCCATTGTCCGCGTGGGGCACGGGACTGGCGGGGTAGGGCAGGTAGCAGTGCGCGTGGGCGTTCATGGGGGCTCCGCAGGCGTTCGAACGAGATTCAGTGAGGGGCGCTGGGCGATGCGGTCTGCGCCAGTTGCCAGCAGGCCGCGCGGTGGCCATGACCGAGGGGGGTCGCCTCCGGCACCGCCTGGTGGCAGTGTTCCTGGGCCAGGCCACAGCGCTCGGCGAAGGCACAACCAGGCGGCAGGCGGGCCAGGTCCGGCGGGGCGCCGCCGATGCTATCCAGGCGCCGGCCCTTCTGCAGGGCACCCTCGCTACGGCTCTTCAGCAGCGCCTGGGTGTAGGGATGGCGGGGTTGGGTGAGCAGCACGGCCGCCGGGCCTTCCTCGACGATGCGCCCGGCGTACATCACCGCCATGCGGTCGGCGACCTCGGCGGCGGCGCCGATGTCATGGGTGACGAAGACGATGGACAGGCCCAGCTCGCGTTGCAGCTCGCGCAGCAACAGCAGGATCTGGATCTGCACCGTGGCGTCCAGCGCCGTGGTCGGCTCGTCGGCCAGCAGCACCTGGGGATTGCAGGCCAGGGCCAGGGCGATCATCGCGCGCTGGCGCATGCCGCCGGACATCTCATGGGGGAAGGCGTCGAGGCGCCGCTCCGGGCTGGGGATGCGCACCCGTTCGAACAGTTGCAGGGCGCGCGCCCGGGCCTCGGCCTTGCTCAGTCCTTCGTGGCGGCGGATAGCCTCGCTGATCTGCTGGCCGAGGGTATAGACCGGGTCGAGGGCCAGCAGCGGCTCCTGGAAAATCATGGCGACGCGCTTGCCACGCAGCTGGGTCAGTGCCTTGGACGACAGCGCCAGCACATCCTCCCCGGCGATCTGCAGGCCGCCGGCATAGCGGGTGGTCTTTTCCGGATGCAGCCGCATCAGGGCACGCAGCGTCACGCTCTTGCCGGAGCCGGACTCGCCGATCAGTGCCAGCACCTCGCCCTGGCCGACCTCCAGGGACACCCCGTTGACCGCCTGGATGCGCTTGCCCGGCGGGTGGAATTCCACGTGCAGGTCACGCAGCTGGATGAGGGCCTCAGACATGGCTCGCCTCCGGGGTCGGGGTGGATTCCAGGGCGTAGCCGGAGGCGGGCTCGTAGCGCAGGCAGGCCACGCTGCGTCCCGGCTCGGCCTCGGCGAAGCGCGGCGCGCGCTGGGCGCAGACGGCTTGGGCGAACTCGCAGCGGGTATGGAAACGGCAGCCGGGCGGGGGCGCTATGGGATTGGGCGGATCGCCCGCCAGCGGGGCTTCCTCGGTCCGGTGCAGGGGATCGGTACTGGGCATGGAGCGCAGCAGCGCCCGGGTGTAGGGGTGCAGGGGGCGCTCGAACAGGGCCTCGGCTTCGCCCACCTCGACCACCTCGCCGAGGTACATGACCAGTACCCGGTCGGAGACGTAGCGCACCACATTGAGGTCATGGCTGATGAAGACGTAGGTCAGCCCTAGCGCCTCCTTGAGGTCGGCCAGCAGGTTCAGCACCTGGGCTTCCACCGACTTGTCGAGCGCCGAGACGGATTCGTCGAGGATGATCAGCCGCGGCTCCAGCGCCAGCGCCCGGGCGATGTTGACGCGCTGCCGCTGGCCGCCGGACAACTCGTGGGGATAGCGCCCGGCGAAGCGACTCGGCTCCAGCCCGACCCGTGCCAGCAGGTCATGGGCGCGGGCCAGAGCCTGGGCGCGGGAAACGCCATGCACGCTCGGGCCGAAGGCGATGGAGTCCTCGATGGTCATGCGCGGATTGAGCGAGGCGTAGCTGTCCTGGAAGACCATCTGGGTCTGCCGGCGATAGTCGCGTAGCGGCAACACCTCGCCGACGGTCTGGCCATCGAACACCAGCTCGCCGCTGTCCTGGCGGGTGAGCTGCATCAGTAGCCGGGCGGTAGTGGACTTGCCACAGCCGGACTCGCCCACCACGCCCAGGGTCTCGCCCTTGAGCAGGGTGAAGCTCACGCCGTCCACCGCGCGTACGGCCAGGCGCTCACGGCGCAGGCTGAAACCGCTCTTCTTCAAGGGGAAATGCTTTTTCAGGTCGCGCACGATCAGCAGCGGCTGGGCGGGACCACCGAGGTCGCGCGGATCACGCGGGGCTGACAGGGGAGACGGGCTCATTGCTTGACCTCCATGGCCGACCGCAGGCCATCGGCGAGCATGTTGAAGGACACCGAGGTGATGAAGATCAGCAGGCCGGGCAGGGCGGCTACCCAGGGCTGGCTGTAGATGGCGGTGCGCAGGGTATTGAGCATCAGCCCCCACTCGGGCTCGGGCGGCTTGACGCCGAGGCCAAGGAACGACAGTCCGGAGGCCAGGATCATCGACACCGAGATCAGGCTGGTGGCATAGACGAAGATGGGCCCTATCACGTTGCCCAGCACGTGCTTGCGCACGATCAGCAGGGCCGAGGCGCCACTGGCCCGCGCCGCGTCCACGTAGTCGCTGCGCCGCACCGCGGTGGTCACGCTCTCGGCGATGCGGGCGATCTGCGGCACGAAGACGATGGTCAGGGACACCAGCGCATTGGTGATGCCCGCCCCCAGGGCGCCGGACAGAGCGATGGCCAGCAGCACCGAGGGGAAGGCGTAGAGCACGTCGATGCAGCGCATGATGACCGTGTTCAGCCAGCCCCCGGCGTAGCCGGCGACGACGCCGAGGGTGCCGCCGAGGACGAAGGCCAGGATCACCGGGGCGATACCCATGAACAGCGACAACCGGGCGCCGAGGATCAGCCGCGAGAGCAGGTCCCGGCCGAGTTCGTCGCCGCCCAGCGGCAGCCCCGGCGTGCCGATGGGCTTCAGCCGCTTGAGCATCGAGGTGGCGAAAGGATCGTGGGGCATGATCCAGGGGGCGAACACCGCCATGAGGATCAGCAGCAGGATGATGCTGGCCGAGACCATCGCCAAGGGGTTACGCACCAGGCGGTGCAGCACGTTGGCGAGGTGGCTGCGCGAGCGCGCGATACCGGGCGCGGCGGGGGTGAGGGACGTCTGGATGGCGGCGGTCATGTCAGCCTCGTTCGATACGGGGGTCGAGGACGGTCTGGAGGACGTCGACCAGCAGGTTCAGCAGCACGAAGAACAGCGCCAGGATCAGGATCGAACCCTGCAGCAGCGGCAGGTCGCGCTGGAAGATCGCCTGGTTGAGCAGGAAACCGGTGCCGGGCCAGGCGAACACCGTCTCGATCAGGATCGAGCCGCCCAGCAGGTAACCCAGTTGCAGGCCTACCACCGCCAGGGCGGTGGGCGCGCAGTTCTTCACCACATGGCGCAGCACCCCGCCTTCGCTCAGGCCGCGGGCGCGCAGGCCGATGACGAATTCCTGCGCCAGGGTGTCCGCCACCAGGGCCCGCACGGTACGGGCGACGATGCCCATGGGGATGAAGGACATGGTCACCGCCGGCAGGATCAGGTACTGGACGTGGGCCCAGTCCCAGCGCCAGTCGCTGGAGCCGCCCGGTCCGGCGCCGGTGGCCGGCAGCCACATCAGCTGGGCGGAAAAGACGATGACCAGCACCATGCCCAGCCAGTAGTTGGGCAGGCTCACGCCGATGACCGAGACCAGCGAGGCCAGGCGGTCGGCCCAGGAGTTGCGGAAGTAGCCGGCGACGAAGCCGAACAGCGAGCCCAGGCTGAAGCCGATCAGGCTGGCGAGGACGGCGATCATCAGGGTGTTGCCGACCGCCTTGAGTACCTCGCCGGTCACCGGCCGGCTGGTGGCGATGGAGGTGCCCAGGTCGCCGTGCAGGGCGCGCCAAACCCAGCGCAGGAATTGCTCCGGCAGCGGTCGATCGAAGCCGTAGACCCTCATCATCTGCCGTTGCAGCTCGGCCGAGGCATCGGCGGGCAGGATGGATACCAGCGGATCGCCTGGCGCTATGTGCACCAGCATGAAACAGAGGAAGGCCACCCCGAGCATGATGGGTAGCGCATAGAGCAGACGGCGAAGCAGATAGCCGAGCATGGTGGTAAGCCTCCGGGCCTATGGCTGCGGGAGTCCGTGCCGAAAACGAAGGTGACCGCCCCGGGGGGCGGTTCAGGCGGCGTCAGTCCATCGTCATGGTGGCGATGTCGATGAACCAGCTCCGGGGTTGCACCACGTGCCCGATCTTAGGCGAGAGGGCGCGCGGGCCGACGTCGTGGGCGACGAAGAGGAAGGGCGCCTCGTCGACGATGTTGGCGTGCAGCACGCCCAGCGCCTGGTTGCGCGCCTGTTCATCGAAAGACGTGCGGGCCTTGGCGATGAGTTGGTCGGTCTGCTCGTTGGTGTAGTAGCCCCAGTTGTTGGAGACCGGCGGTAGGGCCTTGCTGCTGACGAAGCGCACCATGGCGAAGAAGGGGTCCATGGTCGCCGCGCTGACGTTGGTGGCGTCCGCCCCGTGCGCCGCCGGGTCCTTGGCACCGAGGCGCCAGCTTGAATAGAGGGTGTTCCATTCCAAGACGTCGAACTGCACGTCGAAGAAGCACTGCTTGAGGTTTTCCTGGATGTACTCGTTCATCGGCAGCGGCTGCATCTGGCCGGAGCCCGAGGCTGAGGTTTGCACCTTGATCTTGGCCGGGTGGTCGGCGGAGTAGCCGGCGTCGGCCATCAGCTTCTGCGCCGCGGCCACGTCGTAGCGGACCTGGAAGCTGGGCGAGCCACGCCAGGGGTCGCCCGGCTCCACCACCCCGGTCGCCGGCTCCATCTGCCCGCTGAGCAGGGTCTTGAGTTCGTCCCGGTTCACGCAGAGGTTCGCCGCCTGGCGCACGCGCTTGTCATGGAACGGCGATTGCGGCAGCAGGGAGAATTGCCAGGGCCAGAGGTGCGGCTGCAGGTTGGAATAGATCTTGTAGCCACGCGCCTTGATGGCATCGAGGGCATCCGGTGCCGGCGCTTCGATCCAGTCCACCTGGCCGGACAGCAGGGCGGCGGTGCGGGCGCTGGCCTCGGGCAAGGGCAGCAGCACCACGTGCTCGATGTGCGGGCGGCGCTTGGGGTCCCAGTAGGCGGGGTTGGCCGCCAGCTCCAGGCGCTCGCGTGGGACGAACTTGGCCATCTTGAACGGACCCGTGCCGGAGGCGTCGGCGGCGAAGGCCGTCCAGGCCTGCTGGGCGCGCTCCGCCGGATCGGTCACGGCGGCCGGTACGGCGTCGAACTTGGCCTGCCAGTGGGTCGGCGAGGCCATGAACAGGTTGGTGAGGTTATAGGGCAGGAAGGAGTCCGGTTCGGAAGTAGTGAGCTCGACGGTATAGGGGTCGATCACCCGGGCCGACCTCAGGGTCGGCATGCGCGAGGCCGTGACGCCGATCTGCGAGGGATCGTATTGCGGCGCCGCCTTGTTCAGCACTTTGTCGACGTTCCACACCACCGCCTTGGCATCGAAAGGCGAGCCATCGTGGAAGGTCACGCCCTGGCGCAGCTTGAAGATCCACTTGGTGTGGTCGTTCGGGTCGACCGCCCAGGATTCCGCCAGGTCGGGAATGAGCACGCTCGGCTTGTCCGCCGCGCTGAGGTCCCACTGGGTCAGGCCGTCGTAGAGGGTGATACCGGTGAAGCGGTTACCCTCGTAGCCCTGGTCCGGCTGGCCCAGGGTACGGGGGATGTCCCCTGCGGTCATGGCGATGCGCAGGGTCTTCTCCTGCGCCGCGGCCAGGCCGCTGCCGCCCAGGGCGCAGGCCAGGGCGAGGGTCAGACCGGCAAGCCGGGCAATCGGCGCGGAACGGTTGGTGTCATCGCTCATCGGTATCCCTCATCGGTATCCCTCATCGGTTGAAGTTGGCTGAGGGTGAAAAAGCAACGCACATGCCAATCGATACTAAAGTATCGATTATCGATTCAATTTTGCGGTCACCTGGGGTGAGGGGGCGTGCCAAACGGCCCTCCGTATCAACCGGGAGCCCAAGCCGCCCACCTGGCCACATTCAAAACGGTGCGCAGACCCGCGGGCCGTGCGCCGTTAGTGCGCGAGGGACTCGGAAATGCTGCGGGCGCAGTCGCGCACCAGGGGCGCGAGCCGCTGCGTCGCCTCTTCCAGGGTCCAACGGCTGGTCGGTGGCGAGAGGTGCACGGCCCCTGCCGGCATGCCGTGTCGGTCGACGATGGGGGCGGCGATGCCCATGTCGCCGAGGAACAATTCCTCGCAATTGATGGCGTAGCCCAGGTGGCGAGCGGTCTGGATGCGGGTGAGGATGGCCTCGACATCGGTCAGGGTGCTCGGTGTGCGGGCCTCGCGCGGCGCGGCGGCCAGCACGGCCCGTACTTCGGCGTCGTCCAGGCACCCCAGGTAGGCGCGGCCCGAACTGGTGCAGTACATGGGAATGCGCATCCCCACCGGGGTGAGCACGGGGATGGTCTGGGTCGTCATGATCTGGGCGATGTAGACCATGCTCTGGTCGACCGGCTCGGTGAGGCTGGCGGTCTCGCCGGAGGCCTGGGCGAGCTGGGCCAGGTAGGGATGCGCCAGCCGCACCAGGGGATGCCCCACCAGGTAATTGAAACCCAGTTCGATGACCTTCGGCAGTAGCCGAAAGCGCCGCGTGTGGGCGTCCCGGCCGACGTAGCCCAGAACTTCGAGGGTGTGTACGGCGCGCTGCGCGGAGGCCTTGTTCATATCGGTCAGCCGCGCGATCTCGCCGAGCGTCAGGCTGCGCTGCGCCATGAAGGTCTGCAGGACCTGCAAGCCTTTGCCCAGGGATAGATTGAATAGCGGGTCAGGGGTGGCGGGCGGGGTCGAGTCTTCTGCACTCATCGACGGGTCCAGGCTTGAGCGGGTTGCACCAACCTCGGGTTGGCGGTGAGAGCCGGCAGGGCGCCGCCGACGAACTGTAGCGCAATCATCGATCAGGAGGACGGGACCACGTTCAACCTCCAGAGGCAGGGCTCCTCGAGGCGGTCGCTACGTCATCCAACGTATTTCCCCCTTTCGTCCCTGCATCAAGACTAGCTCCCGGCACCCACCCCGGCCCCGATACGCGGGCCCCACCAGGTCCAAGGAGCTTCGTCATGACCGATACCCTGATCAAGGTCGACCTCACCCAGGCCGCCACCGAGAACGAGAACGTCCACAACCGCTGGCACCCGGACATCCCCATGGCCTGCTGGGTCAAGCCGGGTGACGACTTCATCCTGGAAACCTATGACTGGACCGGTGGCGCCATCAAGAACGACGACGACGCCAGCGACGTGCGCGATGTCGACCTCTCCACCGTGCACTACCTGTCTGGTCCGGTGGGGGTAAAGGGCGCCGAGCCGGGCGATCTGCTGGTGGTCGATCTGCTCGACATCGGCGCCAAGGCCGATTCGCTGTGGGGCTTCAACGGCTTCTTCTCCAAGCAGAACGGTGGCGGCTTCCTCACCGATTACTTTCCCTCGGCGCAGAAATCCATCTGGGACTTCGAGGGGATGTTCACCAAGAGCCGGCACATTCCGGGCGTGCGCTTCGCCGGGCTGATCCACCCCGGTCTGATCGGCTGCCTGCCGGACCCCAAGCTGCTGGCCAACTGGAACGCCCGCGAACAGGAACTGATCGACAGCAACCCGACCCGGGTACCGCCGCTGGCCAACCCGCCGTTCGCCGCCACCGCGCACCTGGGCAAGCTCACCGGCGCCGCCCGCGATGCCGCCGCCGCGACCGGTGCCCGCACCGTGCCGCCGCGCGAGCACGGCGGTAACTGTGACATCAAGGATCTCTCCCGTGGCTCGAAGATCTTCTTCCCGGTCTACGTCGAGGGCGCCGGACTCTCGGTGGGCGACCTCCACTTCAGCCAGGGCGATGGCGAGATCACCTTCTGCGGCGCCATCGAGATGGCTGGCTGGGTGCACATGAAGGTCGAGCTGATCAAGGGCGGCATGGCCAAGTACGGCATCAAGAATCCCATCTTCAAGCCCAGCCCCATCGTGCCCACCTACAACAACTTCCTGATCTTCGAAGGCATCTCGGTGGACGATGCCGGCAAGCAACACTACCTGGACGTCAACTTGGCCTACCAGCAGGCCTGCCTCAATGCCATCGAGTACCTGAAGAAATTCGGCTACAGCGGCGCCCAGGGCTATTCGCTGCTGGGCTCGGCGCCGGTGCAGGGGCATATCAGCGGGGTGGTCGACATCCCCAATGCCTGCGCCACCCTCTGGCTGCCGACCGACATCTTCGAATTCGACATCAACCCCAGCGCCGCCGGCCCGACCCGCTACCTGGACGGCAGCATCGACATGCCCATCGCCTACGACAAGTAGCGGCCCGCCCGCCAGGAGTTCGCCATGCCGATCTACGAATACGCCTGCCCGCACTGCGGTGACTTCACCCTGCTGCGACCCATGGCCCAGCGCGACGAACCTTGCGCCTGCCCCGACTGCGCGACGCCGAGCCCGCGGGTGATCCTCAGCGCGCCGGGCCTCGCGACCCTGGCCGGGGGCCAGCGCCGCGCCCATGAGACCAACGAGCGCGCGCGCCACGCGCCCCAGTCGCTGGAAGAATACAAGGCCAGGCGCAGCCACGGTGCCGGTTGCAGCTGCTGCGCGCCGAGCAAGCCGGTGGCGCGCAGCAAGGCCAATCCCCATGGACTGAAGACCAGTCCGTCCAATCGGCCCTGGATGATCAGTCACTGATCTCCGCGTCATCCCTATCGAAGGAGCAACCCGATGCGCCATGGCGATATCTCCAGCAGCCCCGACACCGTCGGCGTGGCTGTCGTCAACTACCGGATGCCGCGCCTGCATAGCAAGGCGGAGGTCCTGGACAACGCCCGCCAGATCGCCGCGATGATCAAGGGCATGAAGCTCGGCCTGCCGGGCATGGACCTGGTGGTGTTCCCCGAGTACAGCACCATGGGGATCATGTACGACCGCGACGAGATGATGGCCACCGCCGCGACCATCCCCGGCGAGGAGACGGCGATCTTCGCCGCCGCCTGCCGCGAGGCCAGGACCTGGGGCATCTTTTCCCTCACCGGCGAGCGCCACGAGGAGCATCCGCACAAGGCCCCGTACAATACCCTGGTGCTGATCAACGACCAGGGCGAGATCGTGCAGAAGTACCGCAAGTGCATTCCCTGGTGCCCCATCGAAGGCTGGTATCCCGGCGACCGCACCTACGTCAGCGAGGGCCCTAAGGGCCTGAAGATCAGCCTGATCATCTGCGACGACGGCAACTACCCGGAGATCTGGCGCGATTGCGCGATGAAGGGCGCCGAGATGATCGTGCGCTGCCAGGGCTACATGTACCCGGCCAAGGAACAGCAGGTGCTGATGGCCAAGACCATGGCCTGGGCCAACAACTGCTATGTGGCGGTGGCCAACGCCGCCGGCTTCGACGGGGTGTACAGCTACTTCGGCCACTCGGCGCTGATCGGCTTCGACGGTCGCACCCTGGGCGAATGCGGCGAGGAGGAGATGGGTATCCAGTACGCCCAGCTGTCGGTATCGCAGATCCGTGATGCCCGCGCCAATGACCAGTCGCAGAGCCACCTGTTCAAGTTGCTGCACCGCGGCTACACCGGCGTCTACAACTCCGGCGATGGCGACAAGGGCGTGGCCGATTGTCCTTTCGACTTCTACCGCACCTGGGTGCTGGATGCGCAGAAGGCCCAGGCGGACGTCGAGCGGATGACTCGCTCCACCATCGGGGTGGCGGACTGCCCGGTGGGCGAGTTGCCTCATCCGGGCCAGGAACGCCAGCTCGGCTGAGGTGGGCCGCGAGGGGAGGGAGCATGCCATTCGTCAACGATCTGTTGGAGCACAACCGCAGCCAGCTGGCCCCTGGGGGCCAGGCGCCGCTGCCCTCGCGCTTCCTCTTCGAGCCGGCGGCGGTCATGGCGCTGCTGCGGGGGCGCATCCTCGGCCAGGACAGGGTGCTCGACCAGGTGGAAGCCCTGCTCAAGGTGGTCAAGGCCGACATCGGCGACCCGGAACGGCCGCTGGGCGTCAGCCTGTTCATCGGGCCCACCGGGGTCGGCAAGACCGAGATCGTGCGGCTGCTGGCCCAGGCCATCCACGGGCGCGCGGACGCCCTCTGTCGCATCGACATGAACACCCTGGCCCAGGAACACTACGCCGCGGCCCTGGCCGGGGCACCGCCGGGTTACGTGGGCAGCAAGGAAGGCACCACCCTGTTCGATGCCGAGGCCATCGCCGGCAGCTATGGCCGCCCCGGCATCGTGCTGTTCGACGAGCTGGAAAAGGCCGATCGCCAGGTCATCCGCACCCTGCTGAACGTGCTCGACAGCGGCCAACTGGTGCTCAGCGCCGGCAGCAAGCGCCTCGACTTCCGTAACGCCCTCATCTTCATGACCAGCAACCTGGGCGCCCGCGCCGTGCAGGCCTACCGCGCCCGCTTCGAGCGTGGCTGGCGACGCTGGCTCAACCTGTTGCCCCTTGACCAGGGTCAGGTGTTGGAAGAGTCGCTCCATGAGCACTTCGACCCGGAATTCCTCAACCGCATCGATCGGATCCTGGCCTTCCAGCGTCTCGAGCACGACTGGCTGCCCGGCCTGCTCGACATCGAACTGGCCAAGCTCAACCAGCGCCTGGCCCGGCGTGGGCGCAGCCTGGAATTGGACGACACCGCCAAGGCCTTCCTCTGCCAGGGGCACGATGCCCGCTTCGGCGCCCGCGACCTGGTCCGGCGCCTGCGGCGGGTGTTGGAGCCGGCGGTGGCCGCTTTTCTGCTGGAGCAGCCTCAGGCCCAGCGCCTGGTGGCGGAAGAGCGGGGCTCAGGATTGCAGGTCCGCGCTCTCGATTAGACGACCCTCAGGCGCGTGCTAGCTGCCGTTACCCGCCGCCAGCCAGCCAGGCACGCCAGCCGCCGTGGGCGGTGATGTCCTCGGCCCCCGCCAGGCCATAGGGCTCGCAGATGAAGCCGGTTTCCCAGCTGCCGTCGGCCAGTTCCACCTTGCCCAGGCCGAGCGGGGCGGGGATGCCGGTGAGGAAGCTGCCCAGCTCGCTGCTGGGCAGTTCCCAGACCTCCACTTCGATGGCCGCGCCGTCTTCGGCGACCCGCACCATGCCGGGCCGCAAGGGCGGTCCGCCGGCCAGGGCGTAGAGGCGATAGCGCGGGGCGCTCCGGGTCAGGGCCAGGCGCCGGGCGCCGCGGGCGAGTAGTTGGCCATTGAGTGGCAGGCCTTGCAGATGGGCGCCGCAGACCACCAGGCGGGCGCGGTCATGGCGGGCGACGCGGGCCGGCAAGGTGGCGCTCGGCAGCGCACCGCCCACCAGCGGCAGGCCCTGGGTCTCTTGCAGCGCCGCCGCCAGGCTGAGCAGGTACTGGTCGGTGAAGACCCGGCCGAACAGCGTCACACCCCAGGGCAGGCCGTTGCTCATCACCCCGGCGGGTACCGCCACCGCCGCATAGTCCAGCAGGTTCATGAAGTTGGTGTAGTAGCCGAGGTCGGCGTTGCGCGCCACCGGCTCGGCGGCCAGCTCCGCCAGGGTGACCGGGCGCGGATAGGTCGGGGTGAGCACGCAATCCAGCTCGGCCAGCAGCGCATCGCACTGGGCCTTGAGCGCCTGCAGACGGTAGCCGGCGCGGAAGGCGTCCACCGCCGAGGCACTGGGCGCCTTTTCCAGCACGGCGCGGATCACCGGCAGCACCGCCTCCGGCTCGGCTTCGATCAGGGCGCCGGCCACGCTGTAGCGCTCGGCCACCCAGGGGCCCTCGTAGAGCAGGCGGGCGGCTTCCAGAAAAGGCGTGAGATCGAGCGGCACGGCTTCACCACCCAGGGCTTCCAGCTGTGCCTTGGCCGCTGCGAACAGCGCCGGGCTTTCCGGGCAACCGAGGAATTCCAGCTGGGTCGGCACGCCGAAGCGGAAGGGGCGCGGGGTGCCGAAGGCGCTGGCGTCGTTCCACTGCGGATTGGCACGGCTATAGGGATCGCGCGGGTCGGGCTTGGCGCCCAGGGCCAGCAACTCGCTGGCTTCGGCGGCGGTGGCGGTAAAGAAGGTCACGCAGTCGAGGGTCTGGCAGGCCGGTAACACGCCGGCGGTGGACAGCAGCCCCTTGCTGCCCTTGAGGCCGACCAGGTTGTTCAGCGCCGCCGGCACCCGGCCGGAGCCGGCGGTATCCGTACCCAGGGCGAAGCTGGCGACGCCCAGGGCCACGGCCAGCGCCGAGCCGGCGCTGGAACCACCGGCCGGATAGTCCGGATGGACGCTGTTGCGGCAGGCGCCATAGGGCGAGCGGGTACCGTTGAGACCGGTGGCGAACTGGTCGAGATTGCACTTGCCCAGGGGCACGGCGCCCAAGGCCACCAGTCGCTCCACCAGGGTGGCGGAGCGCTCGGGCACATAGGCATAGGCCGGGCAGGCCGCCGTGGTGGGGATGCCGGCGAGGTCGATATTGTCCTTGAGCGCGAAGGGGATGCCGTACAGCGGCAGCTCGGCCGGATCGCGGCCGTCCAGTGCGGCCAGATAGGGCTCCAGCTCTTCCGGGGTAAGCAGGTGGATGAACAGCCGATACTCGGGATTCAACTGCTCGGCTTTTTCCAGCAGTTCAGCTACGAGGGCCCGTGGCGTTTGGGTACCGGCGGCATAGGCGGCGCGCAGGGTGGCGAGGCGCAGATCAGATGTCATGGCGGCTTCCTTCAATTCTGGTCGATGACGAGCAGGCGCTGGCCGGCGCGGACCGGCGAACCGGGCTGGACATGGAGATCGCGAATCCGGCCGCTGCAGGGGGCGAGCAGGGGGATTTCCATCTTCATGGATTCGAGGACGAGCAGCGGCTGGCCGGCTTCCACCTGATCGCCGGGCTGGACCTGGGCCTGCCAAAGATTGCCGGCCACCGGACTTTCCAGCGCCTGCTGACCAGCGCTGAGCGGCGCATCCGTGGTCGGCTCGGCCAGGGGCTCGACGCTGTCGAAGTGCGCCTGGCCGGAGTCGATCCAGCGTTGCCGCTCGGCGGCGAAGGCGGCTTGCTGGCGGCTGCGGAAGGCGGCGATGCCCTCGGCTTCGCGGGCCAGGAAGGCCTGATAGTCCGCCAGCGACAGCTCGCTGTCCTCGATACGCAGCGGCACCCGCCCCAGGGGGAAATCCGCCCGGATGCGCAGCAACTCTTCCGCCGAGACTTCGTAAAAGCGGATCTGGTCGAAGAAGCGCAGCAGATAGGGTTGGCCCTGGAAGGCCTCGACCTCGCGATAGCGATTCCACATCTGCAGGGTGCGCCCGACGAACTGGTAACCGCCCGGTCCCTCCATGCCATAGACGCACAGATAGGCACCGCCGATGCCCACCGAGTTTTCCGCGGTCCAGGTGCGCGCCGGGTTGTACTTGGTGGTCACCAGCCGATGCCGTGGATCGAGCGGGGTAGCCACCGGTGCGCCGAGGTAGACGTCCCCCAGCCCCATCACCAGGTAGCTGGCGTCGAAGACGATGCGCTTGACCGCCTCCAGGGAGTCCAGGTCATTTACCCGGCGGATGAATTCCAGGTTGCTCGGGCACCAGGGCGCGTCCTTGCGTACCGTGGTGGCGTACTTCTCGATGGCCAGCCGGCAGGCCGGATCGTCCCAGGACAGTGGTAGATGGACGATGCGCGAGGGTACCCGCAGATCCTGGGCGTCCCCCAGGGCCTGCCAGCAGCGGGTCACCGCCGCCAACAACTCGGCCAGCGGCAGCGCCTCGGGCTGGTAATGCACCTGCAGCGAACGAATGCCGGGGGTGAGTTCGCGCAGGCCGGGCAGGGCCAGCGCGGCCAGTGCCTGCATCAGGCCATGGCCGCGAAAGCGCAGGGCCAGGTCCAGCTCGGGCGGGCCGATCTCCAGCAGTAGATGGGTATCGCCGGAGAGCCGGGCCACCAGTCGTTCGGCGCCCTGGCCCAGGTCCAGCACCACGGGATCGCCACGCTCGGGGGTAACGGCGATCTCCGCCTGCGGCTGCAGACTGCTTTCCTCGGTCAGGCGTACCTGTTGCAGGCGCCGCGCGGTCGCCAGGTCCACCGGCAGAAAGCGTACCCGGTCGCCGGCCTTGAGCTGGCCGAGTTGCCAGAGATCGGCCTCGATCACCGTGACCGGGCAGACGAAGCCGCCGAGGCTCGGGCCGTCCGGGCCGAGGATGACCGGCATGTCGCCGGTGAAGTCCACGGCGCCGACCGCATAGGGATTGTCGTGGATATTGGAGGGATGCAGGCCGGCTTCGCCGCCGTCCTCCCGCGTCCATTGCGGCTTGGGCCCGATCAGCCGCACCCCGGTCCGGCTGGAGTTGAAGTGCACCTCCCAGTCGGTGGCGAGGAAGAGGTCGAGATAGGCCGGGCTGAAATAGTCCGGCGCGCCGTGTGGACCGTAGATGACGCGCAGGGTCCGGGTGGTGGGCAGGCGAGTGGTCAGCGCCTCCGGCAGCCGGGCGCCCGTGCTGGGATCGTTGAGCCTGTGCAGATGGAGCACGTCACCGGCGCGCAGGGCGCGGCCACCGTGGCCGCCGAACTGGCCAAGGGTGAAGGTGCTGCGGCTGCCCAGGTATTCGGGTAGATCCAGGCCCCCGCGCAGGCAGAGATAGCTGCGCGCACCCGCACCTTCGATGGCGCCCAGTTGCAGGGTGGCACCGGCCGGCACGCGGAAGACGCTGTCCATGGCCTGGGGCTGGTCATCCAGCAGGATCGGCAAGGGCGCGCCGGTAACCGCTACCACGGCCGCGGTGTTGAACCTGAGGGTCGGACCGGCCAGGGTGATTTCCAGGGCGGCGGCGCGCTCGTCGTTACCCAGCAGGCGATTGCCCAGGCGCAGGGCACGGTCGTCCATGGGGCCGGACGGCGGAATGCCCACCGACCAGTAGCCGAGCCGACCGGGCGCATCCTGCACCGTGGTCTGGGTGCCGGCGCTGAGCACCTCCAGGGTGGTGGCCTGGTAGCTGAGGCCTTCCAGGCAGCGGGTCCAGGGGTTGCCTGCGGCGAAGGGCGCGGCGGCGAGGATCTGCCGCAGATAATCACGATTGGTTTCCACGCCGTAGAGCTGGGTCTTGGCCAGGGCCTGGTCGAGGCGCTGGCGGGCAGCCTCGCGGTCGGGCGCCCAGGCGATGATCTTGGCCACCAGGGGATCGAAGTAGGGCGGGATCTCGCAGCCAGCCTCGACCCAGGTATCCAGGCGCAGGGCGCGGCCGTCCGCGGCCGGAAAGTCGACCTGGGTGAGCAGGCCTGGGCTGGGCTGGAAGTCACGGCCCGGATCCTCGGCATAGAGGCGCGCCTGGATGGCATGGCCCGAGGGGTTGAGCGCTTGGGCCAGTTCGGCCAGCGGCGGCAGTTCGCCGGCCGCCAATTCGATCATCCAGCGCACCAGGTCGACGCCCCAGACCTGCTCGGTGACCCCATGCTCGACCTGCAGCCGGGTGTTCACTTCCAGGAAATAGAAGCGGTCGGCGGCGCTGTCGTAGACGAACTCCACGGTGCCGGCACTGCGGTAACCCACCGCGCGGGTCAGGGCCAGGGCGGCGGCGCAGAGCGCCTCGGCCATGCCGGCCGGCAGGTTGGGCGCGGGGGTTTCTTCCAGCACCTTCTGGTTGCGCCGCTGCACCGAGCAGTCGCGCACTCCCAAGGCCAGCACCTCGCCCTGGCCATCGCCGAACACCTGCACCTCCAGGTGCCGCGCCCGCTCGATGTATTTCTCCAGGAAGACGCCGGCGTCGCTGAAGTTGTTCTGTCCCAGGCGGCGCACCGTTTCGAAGCCCTCGCTCAATTCGCTGGCCGAACGGCAGACACGCATGCCGATACCGCCGCCGCCGGCGGTGCTCTTGAGCATCACCGGATAGCCGACCTGCTCGGCAGCGCTCAGCGCGGCGGCCAGGTCTTCCAGCAGCTCGGTGCCTTCCAGCAAGGGCACGCCCTGGGCGCGGGCCAGGGCGCGCGCGGTGTGCTTGAGGCCGAAGGTGCGCAGCTGCTCCGGGGTAGGGCCGACGAAGGCGATGCCGGCGGCTTCGCAAGCTTCGGCGAAGGCGGCGTTCTCCGAGAGGAAGCCATAGCCGGGGTGGATGGCCTGGGCGCCGCTCTGGCGGGCCACGTCGAGCAACTTGGCGGTGTCCAGGTAGGTGGCGGCGGCGCCCTCACCGAGGCTGAAGGCCTGGTCGGCACCGCTGACGTGGCGGCTGGCGCGGTCGGCTTCGCTGTAGACGGCGACCGAGGCGACGCCCAGCTCGCGCAGGGTGCGTTGGATCCGGCAGCCGATGGCGCCACGGTTGGCGATGAGCAGGGTGGTGAACATTCGAGGCATCCTCGAAGATGGCGGGCCGTCCCGCCGGGTAAGAGCTCTTGGGGTCGTCCCCGAGAGGCGCAAAGGCTGATTGAGGCTGGCGCCTAGACTAGTAGCGCCCGGCGCGTAGCTCGCAGAAGCGCTGGAGGCGCGGGCGCAGCCAGTGCCAGAGGCGCGTGGTACGGCTCAGTCCCATATGAGCACCTCCGCCGGCGTGGGATTCCAGCCATTGCAAGGGTTGTTCAGCTGCGGGCAGTTGGAGATCAGCAGGATGACGTCCATCTCGGCACGCAACTCCACGTACTTGCCGGCGCCGGAGATGCCGTCCTCGAAGGTCAGGCCGCCGTCGGCGGTCACCGGCACGTTCATGAAGAAGTTGATGTTGGCGCCGATGTCACGCTTGCCCAGGCGCCCGTCATGGCCCCCGGCGCAGAGGAAGTTGTCGCGGCAGCTGTGCATCTGGCGGCGGTCGAGGGCGTAGCGGACCGTGTTGCTTTCCTGGGAACAGGCGCCACCCAGGGTGTCGTGGCGGCCACAGGTATCGGCGACGATGGTCAGCAGGGGATTGCCGAGGTTGGAATAGAGCACGCTGCCGGTGGACAGATACACCCGCCCCTGACGTCTCAGGGTGCGCTGGGGATCGTAGCGCTCCTGGGGGTTGGCGGCGGCATAGAAGAGGGTGTCCACCGCCTGGTTGCCTTCCAGGTCGTGGATGCGCAGGGTCTGGCCGGCCTTGATTTCCTTGAGGTAAGGCGCCCCGGCGGGCAGGACGGCGCGGTAGCTGGCCTCTTCCGGGCGTTTGGTGCTGGCGTTCAGGGTCATGGCGAGGCCTCAGACGAAGTAGCGGGCGGTGTTCTGGAAGGCGCGCTCGTTTTCCGGGCGCGAGGTGCGGCAGCCCTCGGCCACCTCCGGCGTGGCGCGCAACTGGGCCAGATCGATCGGTCGCGGCGCATAGACCGGATCGGGGTCCAGCGGATGCTGCAGGGCGGTGAGCACCACCAGGGTGTTCATGGGCGCATAGAGCTCGACGACATCGCCGGCGCGGGAATTGCCCGGAACGAAGCTGAAGGCGCCCTCGGCATCCACGTCGACCCTGCTGAACAGATTCAGAGTCATCAGCAGGTCTTCGAGGCCCAGGCCCCACTTGGCCAGCTCCACCAGCAGGTTGTCGGTACCGTTGCGGTGGAAGCCGTTGCGCAGCTCCTGGTAGCGACCCTCGCCGTACTTTTCGGCCACCTCCGCGGCATTGGCCACGCCGCCGAAGCTGTCGTGCCAGCCGCAGGTGTCCCGCACCAGCGCCGCCAGCACCCGGCCCATGTCGGAATAGAGGCAGTGGCCGGCGGTGAGGCGGGCGGTGTGCTGGCCCTTGAGGGTATCGGGTAGGTTCAGGCGTTCGCTGCGGTCGTCGGCATTGAACAGCAGCAGGCTGACGTTGGCGCCGCCCTCCACGTCGGTCAGGCGCAGGATCTGGCCGCGGCGGAGGATGAAGGAGGCGGTACCACCGCCGGGAATGCGTTCCTGGTAGAGCACGTCGTCAGGCATGGGTGACCTCGTCAGGTAAGGGCCGGCCGCACCGTCGCCGGAGCGACGGTGCGAGTCTTGGCGGTCAGGGGAATGTCGTAGGTGATGCGGGCGCCATAGGCACCGGGGGCTTGCGGGTCCTGGCGGACCTTGTCGAACACCAGCACCCGGGTGGCCAGGCTGAAGCCCTCGTGCAGGTCATGGGTAACCATGAACACGGTCAGCGGCCGCTCGTGCCAGAGTTCCAGCAGCAGGGCATGCATGTCCTTGCGAATGCCCGGATCCAGGGCGCCGAAAGGCTCGTCCAAGAGCAGGATGCGCGGCCGGACGATCAGCGCCTGGGCGATGGCGAGACGCTGCTGCATCCCGCCGGAGAGCTGGCCCGGATACTTGTCCAATGCCTGGCCCAGGCCCACCCGTTCGAGCAGCGCCGCCGCCTGGGTGCGCGCCTCGCGTTTGGCGCCGCCCAGTAGCCGGCCGAGCAGGGGAGCCTTGGGCAGTTCCAGGCCCAGGGCGACGTTGTCGAGCACGGTCAGATGGGGAAACACCGAATAGCGCTGGAAGACCACACCACGCTCGGGGTCCGGCTCCGCCGACAGCGGCCGGCCATCGATGCGGATCTCGCCGCGGCTGGGCCGCTCCTGGCCGAGCAGCAGCCGCAGGAAGGTGGACTTGCCGCAGCCGGAGGCACCGACCAGGGCGCAGAATTCACCCTCGCGCACCTGCAGGTTCAGGCCTTCCAGGACCACCTGCTCGCCATAGCGCTGCCAGAGATTGCTGACCTCGATCATCAGCGCGCCTCCCCGAACCAGGGAAAGGCGCGCCGGGTGAGCAGGCGCAGTCCCGCATCCAGTAGCCAGGCCAGCAGGGTGATCCAGGCGACATAGGGCAGGATCACGTCCATCGCCAGATACCGCCGCACCAGGAAGATGCGATAGCCGAGGCCATCGGTGGAAGCGATGGCTTCGGCCGCGATCAGGAACAACCAGGCGGCGCCCAGTTGCAGGCGCAGGGCGATGAGCAGGCGTGGCAGCAACTGCGGCAGCACCAGCCGCAGGATCACCGTCCAGCTGTTGGCGCCCAGGGTCTGGGCCTTGATCAGCAACTCCCGCGGCAACTCCCGGGCGCGCTGATCCAGCTCGCGGATCAGTACCGGTGTCACCCCGATCACGATCAGCATGACCTTGGCCAACTCGCCCAGGCCGAAGACGATGAAGAGGATCGGCAGGATCGCCAGCGGCGGGATCATCGACAGCACCGTGACCAGCGGTGACAGCGGCGCTCCCATCAGCGGCAGGCTACCGGCGGCGATGCCCACCACCAGGGCGATCAGCGCGGCGATGCCCAGGCCGATGCCGAGGCGTTGCAGGCTGGCCAGGGTGTCCTGCCAGAAGGGGTAGCCACCGGTACGGACGTCGGCGGTGAAGGCCAGGCGCTGCATCGCCTCGGCCATCTGCGCCACGCTCGGCAGGAGCTTGTCGCTGGGGTTCTCCGCCAGCCGTGTGGCCGAGCCGACCAGATAGAGCAGGGCGAGCAGGGCGAAGGGCAGCAGCACCAGCAGGAGCCGGCCGCCACGGTCGGGATGCCGATTGATGAAGCGCATGGGAGTCTTCCTCGCGACCGGGCTCAGAGCTTGCCGTCGGCAGCCAGCTGCACGAAGGTCGGGTCGAAGCGCAGCTTGACGTTGTGGGCGTCGCCCGTGGTCTTGCCGCCGGGATAGGCGATGCCGATGGCGTCGGCGCTGGGTGCGCCCTGGCCGAGCAGGCCGTGGTCGAAGGAGAACTGGGCGATCCGCTGCATGGTGGCGGGCAGCGCGGGGTCCTTGACGAAGGCGACGGCCTCGGCGGGCGTGCTGAACAGCCGGGTGTTGTCCAGTTGCGCCTGGAAGCCGGCGAGGTCGGTGCCCGAGGCCTTGGCCATGGCTTCCAGGGCCGCCTTGCCCTTGGCATCGCCAGACTTCATCAGCGCCATCATCTCGAACCAGGCACCGGTCAAGGCCTTGCCCAGGGCCGGGTTATCCTTGAGCGTGGCCGTGTTCACCACCAGCATGTCGAGGATCTCGCCGGGAATCTTGCTGGAGTCGAACACCTCGGTGATATCCGGCTGGGCCTTGATCTCCGCCAGCAGCGGATTCCAGGTCACCACGTTGCGCACGTCAGGCGTCTGGAAGGCGGCCACCATGTCGGCGTCGGAGGTATTGACGGTGGTGAGGTCCTTTTCACTCAGGCCCACGGTCTGCAACGCCCGCGCCAGCAGATAGTGGGAGACCGAGAATTGCACCAGGTTGACCTGCTGGCCCTTGAGGTCGGCCAGGGTCTTGCCCTTGCCCTTCATCACCACGCCGTCGTTGCCGTTGGAGTAGTCGCTGACGATCAGCGCCGTGCTGTCCACGCCGCCCGCGGCCGGAATGGTCAGGGCGTCCATGTTGGTCATGGCGCAGCCATCGAACTGGCCGGCGGTGTATTGATTGATGGATTCGACGTAGTCGTTGAGCTGCACGACCTCGACGTGGATGCCGTACTTCTTGGCCCACTTGTCGATGATGCCCTGGGCCTGGGCTTCGCCCCAGGGCATCCAGCCGGCGTAGATCGTCCAGCACACCTTGAAGTCGTCACGCGGCGCCGCCTGAGCGGTGGCACCGAGCAGCAGGGAACAGCCGAGAACGAGCGAGGCGAGCAGGGGATGGCGCATGGGACCTCCAATAGGATGGACGACGGGACAGGAGCACGCGACTGGCGCTGTGTCTCCCGGGCTTTTGTCCCGCCGTGTAACCCCATCAGAGGTCGACGACTCTCGGACCAGACACTCGCCTTGGCGAGCCGGAACCCTAGTCATCCATTGCAAATTGTGGTGCATCAAACCGGCTGGCCGGTGCTCCTGCACGCTCTAGGCAAAGCCAGATGCGTGCCAGTTGTCGCCAAGGCCCGTGGCTAGTGGGATGGCGCCGGCTGGAGAAGGCGGGAGAGGGCGAGTGGCGCTCCATTGCAGTGCGCTTGGGAAGAGGCTACGCACTGCTTTGATTCACCGTCTTCGCTCAGCACCCGAGCGCCTCGACCAGTACGTCGCGAAAGGCCGCCACCGCCGGTGGCAACTCTCGACCGGCCATGCTCTGCAATTCCACCCGCCGCGCCGCCAGGCCTTCGTCCAGCAAGGCCAACGACACCCTGGTCTACGCCTCCGATACCGAGCCCGAGAACGTCAGCCCCTATCACAACGATGTCCGTGAGGGCGTCATCCTGGCCCACCTGGCCTGGGACGACCTGATCTATCGCGATCCCAAGACCGGCCAGTATCTGCCGATGCTGGCCACCCACTGGGAGCAGGTCGATCCGCTGACCATCGATTTCGATATCCGCCAGGGCGTGACCTTCCACAACGGCGATCCCCTCACCGCCGACGACGTGGTCTTCACCTTCAACTACGTGACCTCGCCCGAGGGCAAGGTGGTCACCCAGCAGAACGTCAACTGGATCAAGAGCGCCGAAAAGCTGGGCGAGTACCGGGTCCGCCTGCACCTCAAGCAGCCCTTTCCCGCTGCCCTGGAATACCTGGCCAACGCCTTGCCCATCTATCCAGCCAAGTACTTCCAGCAGGTGGGCCTGGCCGGCTTCGCGCAGAAGCCGGTGGGTACCGGTCCCTACCGCATCGTCTCCGTCACCAGCGGGCAGGGCGTCAAGCTGGAACGCAATCCCAACTATTTCAAGGACAGCCCCCAGGGCCAGCCACGCATCGGCCATATCGAATTCCGTGTCATCCCCGATCCCGAGACACGCCTGGCCGAACTCATGACCGGCGGCGTCGACTGGATCTGGCGCGTGGCGCCGGACCAGGCCGCGCAGCTCAAGGCAATCCCCAATGTCACGGTGGAAAGCGGCGCCAGCATGCGCATCGGCTTCCTCAGCATGGATGCCCAGGGCACCTCTTCGCCGGATTCGCCCTTCGCCAAGTTGCAGGTGCGCCAGGCGGTCAACTACGCCATCAACCGCCAGGCCATCGCCAGCCAACTCATGGGTGGTGGCAGCCAGCCGCTGCAGGTGGCCTGCTATCCCGAGCAGTTCGGCTGCGGTGCCAAGGCGGTACCGGGCTATCCCTACGACCCCGCCAAGGCCAAGGCGCTGCTCAAGGCCGCCGGCTATCCCAATGGCTTCAGCACCGAGCTGTTCGCCTACCGCGATCGCGACGTGGCCGAGGCGATCATCGGTGAACTGCGCGCCCTGGGCATCGACGCCAAGCTGCGCTACCTGAAGTACGCCGCCCTGCGTGACATGCAGCGCGCCGGCAAGGTGCCCATGGCGCTGCTCGCCTGGGGCTCCTTCTCCATCGCCGATGCCTCGGCGTCCACCGGCGTCTATTTCAAGGGCAATGCCGACGACGTGGCCAAGGACCCGCAGGTGATCGACTGGCTCAAGGAAGCCGATACCTCCATGGACCCGGAGGTGCGCAAGGCCGACTACCGCAAGGCGCTGCAGCGGATCGCCGCCCAGGCCTACTGGGCGCCCTTGTTCAACTACTCCGTGAACTACGCCTTCAACTCGGACCTGGCCTTCCAGCCCTATCCGGACGAGTTACCCCGTTTCGCCCTGGCGCACTGGAACTGATCCGTCCCGGCGCCCCCGGTTAGGGCGCTGCCATTCGAGGAACCGAGCATGTCCGGCTATCTCCTGCGTCGCCTGGGTATCGCCCTGGCCGTGGCCTTCACCGTTTCGCTGATCAGCTTCTGCCTGCTGCACCTGTCCGGTGACCTGGCTACCGCCATCGCCGGTCCGGAAGCCACCGCCGAACAGATCGAGGTGGTGCGCCATCAATACGGGTTGGACAAGCCCCTGCCCACGCAATACGTGGAGTGGGTGGGGGATCTGGCGCACCTGGACCTGGGGCAGTCGTTCTTCTTCCAGGAATCGGTGCGTGACCTCATCGCCACCCGGCTGCCCATCACCCTGACCCTGGGCGCCATTGCGCTGGCGGTGGCCCTGCTACTCGCCATCCCGCTCGGCGTGCTGGCGGCGGTCAAGCGCGACACCTGGGTCGACCGGGTGGCGCTGACCCTGGCCACCTTCGGCCAGGCGATGCCCAGTTTCTGGTTCGCCCTGGTGCTGATCGTCATCTTCGCGGTCAACCTGCACTGGCTGCCGGTCTCCGGCAACACCAGCTGGAAGAACTTCATCCTCCCGGCGATCGCCCTGGGCTACTACGCCACGCCTTCGCTGATGCGCCTGACCCGCGCCGGCATGCTCGATGTGCTGGGCGCTGACTACATCCGCACCGCCCGCGCCAAGGGCCTGGGCCCGGCGCGGGTGCTGTTCAAGCACGCCTTGCGCAATGCGCTGATCCCGGTGGTAGCCCTGGCCGCGGTGGAATTCGGCTTCATGCTGGGTGGCTCGGTGGTGATCGAGGCGGTGTTCTCCCTGCAGGGCATCGGCCAACTGGCCTGGGATGCCATCGCCCGCAACGACTTCCCGGTGGTGCAAGCCATCGTCCTCTTGATCGCGCTGATCTACATCGTGCTGACGCTGGTCGCCGATCTGCTCAACGCCATGCTCGATCCGCGCATCCGCGTGCGCTAGGAGGCTCCATGACCGTCGCCAATCCCTTCGTCCTCGACGACTATCTGCCGCCGCGCCCGACCTACGCTCGCCAGCTGCGCCGCTGGTTCGGCCACCGTGGTTTCGCCATCGGCGCCGTGCTGCTCCTGCTCATCGTGCTGGCCGCCCTGGCCGCGCCCTGGCTGGCCCCCCACGATCCCTATGCCCAGGACATGATGCAGCGGATGCACCCGCCGGTGTGGATGGCCAAGGGCACCTGGAGCCATCCGCTGGGTACCGACAAGCTCGGCCGCGACTACCTGTCCCGGCTGCTCTATGGCGCCCGTATCTCGCTGTTCATTGGCCTCGCCGCTGCGCTCATCTCCGGCGCCATCGGCACCTTGCTGGGGGTGCTGGCCGGCTACTACGGCGGCAAGGTGGATGCCCTGGTGAGCTACCTGGTGACCACCCGCCTGGCGCTGCCGATCGTGATGGTGGCCCTGGCCTCGGCCGCCCTGGTCGGTGGTTCGCTGAAGGTGGTGGTGATCCTGCTTGGCTGCCTGCTGTGGGATCGCTTCGCCGTGGTGGTCCGCGCCGCGGTGCAACAGATCCGCGATGCCGAATACGTCACCGCCGCCCAGGCGCTGGGCTGCTCCACCTGGCGGGTGGTGGTCGGCGAGATCCTGCCCAACCTGCTGGGCGCCCTGATCGTGGTGATCACCCTGGAGATGGCCCACGCCATCCTGCTGGAAGCGACCCTGTCCTTTCTCGGTGTCGGGGTGCAACCGCCGCTGCCGTCCTGGGGGCTGATGATCGCCGAGGGCAAACCCTACATGTTCTTTTCGCCCTGGGTGATCGCCATTCCCGGCGTCGCCCTGATCCTGCTGGTGCTGGCCATCAACCTGGTCGGCGACGGCATCCGCGACCTGGCCGCGCCTGACGGCCGCAACTAAGCAGAGGATTGGATATGGCACTGCTCGACGTACGAGACCTGCGCATCGACATCCCCCTGGGTGGCGATACCCTGCATGCGGTCCGCGGGCTGGACCTGCAGGTGGAGCGGGGCGAGATGCTCTGCCTGGTGGGGGAATCCGGTTGCGGCAAGTCGCTCACCTCCCTGGCGCTGATGGACCTGCTGCCACGCCAGGCCCGGCGCCAGGCGGCGCGGTTGAGCCTGGGCGAGCATGATCTGCTGACGGTGGGCGAGAAGGGCATGCGCGACCTGCGCGGCAATCGCCTGGCGATGATCTTCCAGGAGCCCATGACCGCCCTCAATCCGGCCTACAGTATCGGTGACCAACTCGCCGAGGTCCTGCGCCGGCATCGCCAGCTGGACCGCAAGAGCGCCTGGGCCCGCGCCGAGGCCATGCTGGAAAAGGTCGGCATCAGCAATGCCGGCGAACGCCTGCGGCAGTATCCCCACCAGCTCAGCGGCGGCCTGCGCCAGCGCGTGGTCATCGCCATGGCACTGCTCTGCGAGCCGGACCTGATCATCGCCGACGAACCCACCACGGCGTTGGACGTCACCATCCAGGCGCAGATCCTGCACCTGCTGCGCGACCTGCAACGCGAATTCGGCACCGCCATCGTCTTCATCACCCACGACCTCGGCCTGGTGGCGCGCATCGCCGACCGGGTAGCGGTGATGTACGCCGGGCAGATCGTCGAGCAGGCGCCGGCCGCCGAGCTCTTCGCCGAGCCACGCCATCCCTATACCCGCGGCCTGCTGGCGAGCATCCCGGTGCCGGGCCGGACCCGGCCCGGGCAACCGCTGGGCGCCATCCCCGGTCTGGTGCCGAGCCTGGTCGGCGAGCAGCACGGCTGCGCCTTCCGCAATCGTTGCCCGCAGGCGGTGGCGAGCTGTGCCGAGAGCGTGCCGCTGATAGAGGAGGGCGCACACCTCGTCCGCTGCCATTTCGCCGTGCAGAGCGAGCCCCTGCGTCTGGTGGGAGGTGTGCGATGAGCCGCGAGATCGCGCTGGAACTCTGTGACATCCGCCGGGAATTCACCCTGAGCCGGGGCCTGTTCCGGCCGCCGGCGACCCTCAAGGCGGTGGACGGCATCTCCCTGCGGCTCCACCGTGGCGAAACCCTCGGGCTGGTGGGGGAGTCGGGCTGCGGCAAGAGCACCCTGGCCAAGCTGCTGCTGGGCCTGCTGGCGCCCACCAGCGGCGACATCCTGGTAGGCGGCGAACACCTGCGTGGCGTGGATCGCAAGCGCATGGCGCGGCATATCCAGCCGATCTTCCAGGATCCCTATTCGTCGCTCAATCCGCGCAAGACGGTGCGCCAGATCGTCGCGCTACCGCTCAAGGTGCATGGCCTGGGCTCGGCCGCCGAGCAGCAGCGCCGGGTCGCCGAGATGCTCGACGTGGTGGGCTTGCCCCGGCGCGCCGCCGATAGCCATCCCGGCCAGCTCAGTGGCGGGCAACGCCAGCGCGTGGCCATCGCCCGCGCCCTGGTGATGCGCCCCGACGTGCTGATCTGCGACGAACCCACCTCGGCGCTGGACGTCTCGGTGCAGGCGCAGATCCTCAACCTGCTGCTGGAACTCAAGCGTGAATTCGGCCTGACCTATCTGCTCATCAGCCACAACCTGGCGGTGGTGGAGCACCTGGCCGACCGGGTCGCCGTGATGTACCTCGGCAAGATCGTCGAGGAACGCGAGCGAGCGGCGTTGTTCGCCCAGCCGGCCCATCCCTATACCCGGGCGTTGCTCGATGCGGTGCTCACGCCCGATCCGGCCCTGGGGCTGCCGGCCTTGGGGCTTGGCAACAGCTTTCCCAATCCCATCAATCCGCCCAGTGGCTGCGCCTTCCATCCGCGCTGTCCGCGCTGCTTCGCCCCCTGCGCCGAGCGCTATCCCGAGCGCGAAAAAATCCCTGGCGGCACCAAGCGCTGCCACCTGCCGGAACTTGCCTGACCGGGGCGGGCGTCAGCGCCCGCTACCCTCGAATACCCTGGAGCCTGCCATGACCAGCCGTACCCACGCCCTCGAGCTTGCCGCCGCCCACTTCGACAACGGCGCCTTCCGTGACCAGCTCGCCGCCGCCGTCGCCCAGCCCACCGAAAGCCAGGAACCCGAGCGCCAGGCGGAGCTGGGACGTTACCTGGACGATTTCATCGCTCCCTATGTCGCTCGCCTGGGCTTCACCAGCCGGCGCCTGGACAATCCCGTCGCCGGCAAGGGCCCCTTGCTGATCGCCGAGCGCATCGAGGCCCCGGCGCTGCCGACCTTGCTCAGCTACGGCCATGGCGACGTGGTACGCGGCGACGCCGCCAACTGGCGACTGGGCCTTTCGCCCTGGACACTGGTGGAGGAGGGCGAGCGCTGGTACGGCCGGGGTACCGCCGACAACAAGGGCCAGCACCTGCTCAACCTGGCGGCGCTGGAACAGGTCATCGCCGCCCGTGGCGGGCGCCTCGGCTACAACGTCAAGCTGCTGCTGGAGATGGGCGAGGAGATCGGCTCGGTGGGGCTGCGCACCTTCTGCCAGGAGCAGCGCGAAGCCCTGGCTGCCGACCTCTTCATCGCCTCCGATGGTCCCCGCGTGTCGGCGCAACGGCCGACGCTGTTCCTCGGCGCCCGCGGTACCTTCAACTTCGACCTGCACCTGGACCTGCGCGAGAGCGGCCATCACTCCGGCAACTGGGGCGGGCTGCTGGCCAATCCCGGCATCATCCTCGCCCATGCCCTGGCCAGCCTGGTCGATGCCCAGGGCCAGATCCGCGTGCCGGGCCTCAAACCCGCCGAATTGCCCCTGCCAGTAAGACGTGCCCTGGCCGACATCGAACTCGACAGTGCCGCGGGTGATCCGCAGATCGATCCGGATTGGGGCGAGCCGGGGCTCACCCCGGCCGAGCGCGTCTACGGCTGGAACACCTTCGAGGTGCTGGCCTTCAGCACCGGCAACCCCGAGGCCCCGGTCAACGCCATTCCGCCCCGTGCCCGCGCCCACTGCCAGATCCGCTTCGTCGCCGGCTGCGATTGCGACGCCTTCATCCCGCTAATCGAGGCGCACCTGGCCGAACAGGGCTTTGGCGCCGTGCGCGTGACCCGCACCAAGGATGAAATCCTCCACGCCTCGCGCCTGGACCCGGAGAATCCCTGGGTGGACTGGGCCATGACCTCCCTGACCCGCACCCTGGGCGAGAAGCCGGCTCTGCTGCCCAATTTCGGTGGCGGCTTGCCCAACGACATCTTTGCCGACATCCTCGACCTGCCCACCCTGTGGGTACCCCATTCCTATCCCGCCTGCTCCCAGCACGCGCCCAACGAGCACCTCCTGGCCCCGGTCGCGCGGCAGGGGCTGCAACTCATGGCTGGCCTGTTCTGGGACCTGGGCGATCGCTGGAGCCGCAACTGATGTCCCTTGCCAAGACCGCCGCCCTGGAATGGCTAGCCACCCAGCGCGAATCCATGACCAGCCTCCTGCAACGCCTGGTCGATACCGATTCCAACAGCTATGACAAGGCCGGTGTCGATGCCGTCGGCGCGGTGCTCGTCGCGGCCCTGGCCGAGGACGGCATCGACGTCGAGCGGACGCCGATAGCCAACTTCGGTGACGTGCTCTCCGCCCAGATAGGGCCCGCCAAGGGCGCCACAGTATTACTACTGGGGCATCGCGATACCGTCTTCCCGCCGGGGACCGTGGCCAGTCGTGGCTTCACCCGCGACGAGAAAAAGGCGACGGACCTGGGGTGGCGGACATGAAGGGTGGCCTGGTGGCGAGCTGCTTCGCCCTGCGCGCCCTCAAGCGCGCCGGCCAGTTGCCGTTCCCGGTCAGGGTGCTCTACACCGGCGACGAGGAAATCGGCTCCGGCAGCGCCCGACCGCACCTGGAAGCGGCGGCGCGCGAGGCGAGGGCGGTACTCAACTGCGAGCCCGGGCGCGTCAGCGGCAACGTGGTCAAGGCGCGCAAGGGGGGCGCCAGCCTCACCATTAACGTCAGCGGGCGGGCGGCTCATTCCGGGGTCAACCACGCCGAAGGCGCCAGCGCCATCCAGGCCCTGGCGCTCAAGGTGATCAAGTTGCATGCCCTGACCGACTACGGCCGCGGTATCACCACCAACGTCGGCCTCATCGAGGGCGGCACCTCCAGCAATACCGTCGCCCCCAGTGCCACCGCGCGACTGGACGTGCGCTTCGTGGCCCTGGCCGACTGGCCCGAGCTGCAGGCGCGCATCGAAGCCATCGTCGCCGAGGTGGAGGTGCCGGGTACCAGCGCCAGCCTCACGCCCACCGGTCTGTTCCTGCCCATGGAAGAGCACCTGAGCACCGACCTGCTGGCGCTCTACCAACGCGAAGCGCGCGAACTCGGTTTCGCGGTGGAGGGCGAATTCACCGGCGGCTGCGCCGATTCCGGCTTTACCGCGAGCCTGGGCGTGCCCACCCTCTGCGGCCTGGGTCCGGTAGGCGGCAAGGTGCACACCGAAGCCGAATTCCTGCTGCTCGACACCCTGGTCCCGCGCACCCAGGCGCTGGTCGCCACCATCCTGGCCCTGGCCGTAAAGGCCTGATCCTCTTGTCGGTTTCCGAAAAAGTGCGACACGGCCCTAGGGCCTGGTTGTAATAGCGGCGACTGCCTGCAGAATTTTCCGTTTCATCTGGCAGGGCTGCGAAAACAGCCGTGGTACACCTAAGGCAGGGCATGACTAGGCGCCATGCCAAAGACTTAGATAGAGCCTATTTCTATGATCGAGCCGCTCTTCGCGGCTTCTGAGATAGCCTCGGTTATGATCAGATTCCGCAGGCCGTCGCGCACAGAAACCAGTGGCGATTCCGTGCCTCGTATGACGTTGCAGAAGTGCTCAAGCTGGATCTCAAGCGGGTCTTGGCGCTCAACACTAGCAATGCCTGTTTGGAAGGGCTTCCACCAAGATCGGTCTTCGACCTTTGCGTAGTATTTGAGACGCATAGTGGGCACTGACAACGAGCCGTTTTTCCCACTGATGACGTAGCAGTCCTCATCTTCGTAGGATGGATAGCTCGCGTTTTCTTGCGATGTCTGTTCCCAGCTGCGGGCGCATCCAGAGCTGTCGGAAAGCAAGAAGGAACCGAGAGCTCCACTCTCAAAGCGCAGGCCGATACACACGGTATCTTCGACGGGAAACCCACGCGCTGCGCTGGACTGCATCGCCTGAACGGCAACAATCTCGCCGCACAGCGAACGCAAGTTGCCTATTTCATGGATCATATTGATCAGGATGGGGCCGCCGCCTTCCTGGCGCCGCCAGATGGCGGCGTCGAAGTAGTCATCTGGTTTGTAGAATAGAGCGCTGCCTTGGACAGCAACGATGTCTCCTAGGATGTCGTCGCGTATGACCTCTCGCGCCTTAGCAAGGATGGGGCTATGCGCCCGATGATGACCTACTAGCAGCTTGGCACCCGTTGCGTCGGCGACCGCGAGTAACCGCTTACCTTCCGCAACGCTATGCGCCACCGGCTTCTCGATCAGCGCGGCAACACCCGCTTCAATGCATTGTAGGGTCTGTTCGACGTGTAGAGCGTTAGGCGTGGCAAGAATTACGCCGTCAGGCTTGTCTTCGGCGAAGCAGGCAGAAAGATCTGCATAGTGCGTGACGCCTAGTGAATCCAAGTATTGGGCATCGATTTCAAGCGGATCGATAACCGCTGCCAATTCACAAGAAGAACTCGCCTTGATGAGTTCGATATGGCGGCGACCGATGAGGCCGGCACCGGCTACCGCAATTCTGATTTTGGACATGCTTTGATCTTCGCGAGCGTTATTGTTTTGAATCACGACGCAATTGGGGTCCCGATTCGATCTGCTAGGATCAAGGCTACTATCAACCCTGGATGCTATAATCGTCCGCCATGGAAAATCAGAATTCTCCGCTAGTAAATAATGATCCCTTCCTGAGGGATCTGCTCCTGTTCTCCGTGATCGCCAAACGCGGCAGTTTTAGCGCCGCAGGCACAGAGCTAGGGATCTCTCCCGCTCACGTCAGCAAGCGTATTCTGGCGCTGGAGGAAACGCTGAGCTGTAAGCTTTTCAACCGGACAACCAGGCGGGTGTCGATCACCAAGGATGGCGAGACGATGCTTGTCTGGGCACAGACGATCATGGACAACGTCAATGGAATGCTTGAAACGTCGCTGGGTGACCGCGTCGAACCCAGAGGCACTCTGCGTATCAGCACGAGCCAACGGATGGGGCGCTTTCACATCGCACCTGTTCTGGCCTTGCTCAGGAAACGCTACCCCAAGTTGGAGGTTTGGCTTGAGCTGGTTGACCGTCGAACTGACTTGGTTGCAGAGCAATTCGACATCGACATCCGAGTGGGTGAAGTCAACGAGCAGAACCTGATTGTTCACAAGATTGCAGACAGCCAACGGATTCTCTGTGCTGCTCCGAGCTACCTGGAGGCGCGGGGCTGCCCAACCGCGCTAAGCGACCTTCAACGCCACGACTGTTTGTTGTTTCGTGGCAGGGATCAGAGTTTCGGTGTATGGCGGCTTGAGGGGCCAAATGGCCTTGAGTCGGTAAAGGTGACAGGGCCAATGGCGTCCAATCACAGTGATGTCGTTCGGGAGTGGGCCCATGAAGGATTCGGCATCATCATGGCATCGACCTGGGACGTGGCGCCGAGCATCAGAAATGGCACGCTTGTCCGTGTCCTACCTGAACATTACCAGCCGGCTGACGTATCCGCCGTCACCACGATTCGGGCTTCTGGGTCGATGAAGATCAGGGTATGCCTAGAGTTTTTGAGTACTCACCTGAGTTCCGGCCCGTACGCACTGCGAAATGATTGACCCCTAGTGGCCGAAAGCAGACCCGTTAGAAAAATGCTGGGCAAGATTGCTGGGACGCCGGCTGCAAGCTGCGCGCGCGCAACACCTGGGTGCCGAGCCAGAGCAGATAGCCGGCACCAATAAATTTGATCCCCCAGAAAACGACCACCGAGGTTTGCAGCAGAAGGGTAAACCCTAACGAAGCGGCTGCGACGTGAAACAGAACGCCCGCGCCTGACGCCATGCCGGATACGACCGCTGCGACCTTGCCTTGGCTGAGACCACGGCCAATGGCCAAAAGGTTGTCAGGGCCCGGAGCTAATACCACCAGCACGCAGGCAACGGTGTACTGAACGGGCGCCGCTCGGCACCTGTCCCTCCCTAGGCGCCTCCCGCCGAATCAGATGGGCAACAGCCCATCGGTCTTGATCTCGTTCAGCACGAAAAAGGTGCGCACCTGGCGCACGCCGGGCAGGGCGATCAGCCGCTCGCTGTGCAAGCGATTGAAGGCCGCGATGTCCTTGACCCTGAGCTTGATGAAGTAATCGACGTCGCCGGCCACCAGGTAGCATTCGAGGACCTGGGGCAGGGCACGCGCGGCTGCCTCGAAGGCCTGGAAGGAGTCCGGCGTCGACCTATCCAGCACCACGCCCACCAGCACTGCGGTTTCCCGTTGCACGGCCTTGGGGTCCACATGCGCCCTGACACCGGTGATGACGCCGGTCTCGAACAGCTTGCGCGTGTGGTTCCAACAGGCGCTCGGACTCAAGGAAACCTGGCGCGCCAACTCGGCATTGCTCAGGCGTCCATCCTGCTGCAGCGCCCGCAGGATCTTGCGTTCGACCGGGGTCAGTTCAACGGCTTCGCTCATCGAAAGAATCTCCATGAAAAGTGGGCTTTTTCTGAACAGAATGATCGATGCGTCCCAATGCCAAAAAGAAAGGCATCTTTCGTACCGTATCTTCAAAAGCACCTTTTTCGAGGTTTTCCCTAGCATTGAAGGCGTTCTTTCACCACTGGAGTCGCCGCCATGTCCCTGGATCTCGAAAAACGTTTCCCCCGCGTCAAACTCGGTTATTTCCCGTCGCCCCTGCACAAGCTCGAGCGCCTGTCGAAAGACCTCGGTGTCGAAATCTGGGCCAAGCGCGATGACGTCTCGTCCGGCCTCGCCTATGGCGGCAACAAGGTGCGCAAGCTGGAATGGCTGGCCGCCGATGCCCTGGCGCAGGGCTGCGACACCCTGGTGTCCATTGGCAACATCCAGTCCAACCACACTCGTCAGGTCGCAGCCGTCGCCGCGGTTCTGGGCTTGAAGTGCCGCCTGGTCCAGGAGGAGTGGACCAAGTGGGAAGACCCGGTATACGACAAGGTCGGCAACATCCTGCTGTCCCGCCTCATGGGCGCCAAGACGCTGCTCGAAGGCGAGGGCTACTCCACCGCGGTAAAGGCCACCTGGGAACGCGCCCTGGAAGAGGTACGTCGTGAAGGCGGCAAGCCCTACGCCATTCCCGCCGGCGCCTCGGACCACCCGCTGGGCGGCCTCGGCTATGCGAATTTCGCTGACGAACTGGCGGCGCAGGAACAAGACCTCGGCATCTTCTTCGATACCGTCATCACGGCCACCTGCACCGGTTCCACCCAGGGTGGCATGGTGGTGGGCTTCCGCGCCCAGGAGCGGGAACGCCGGCTGATCGGTATCGACACCGCCGCCGATGCCGAGATGACCCGCACCGCCGTCACCAAGATCGCCCGCAACACTGCCGAACTGATCGGCCTAGACAAGGAGATCCGCGACGAGGACGTGATCATCGATCCGCGCTTCTGCGGCCCGGACTACGGCTTGCCGGACGGCCCCACGGTCGAGGCCATCCGCTACACCGCGCAGATGGAAGGGATGCTCACCGACCCGGTCTACGAAGGCAAATCCATCGCCGGCCTGATCGCCATGGCCCGCAGCGGCGAACTGCCCAAGGGCAGCCGGGTGCTCTATGTGCACCTCGGCGGCGCACCGGCACTCAACGCCTACCACAACGCCTTCGAGTAAACCCAGGCCACCCAGACCCAGCCACGTCCGGTCACGAGGAAATCCAGCATGGCGATCCCCCCCTGGAAAACCCTGGACCACACCCGCCAGGCCGTGGCCCTGGTCATCCTGCACGGCAGCATTGAGCCGTCGGTAACGAACGCGCTACTGGCCGGCCTGCCCAGTTGCCTGGAGCTTCCCGTCCTGCAATTGGACGAGGTCACCACCCTCCATGACGACTGGGCTACCCACGGCTCGCGAAGCCACGTCGCCACCCAACTGGCCCGCCTGGGCAGCGATTGCCTGCTGCTGGCCGTCGAGCCGGAAGGGGCGAACGAACTCGAATGGCTCGGCTCGGTTACCGGTCAGCGGCTGCTGCATTTCCACACCGGGGTGCAGATAGCGGTGGAGGAGCTGATAGCGGAGCTGCAGCAGATCAGGCGGGAGCGGTTGTTGGCGGTGTTGCCGTTGTAAGTGACTCGCGCGCAATGCCGGGTGCCCTTAGAAACGGTAAGCAGTAATTCAAGCTAGGTTCTGTACGAAAAATCGCCGAGCGACGGTCAGGCGAGGCGAAAAGCGCTGAGGAAGCGGAGTTTACGAGAGGTAAATGAGCATTCCGAAGCGTTTTTCAACGAAGCATCACCGAGCGCAGGCATTTTTCGTACAAAACCTATGTCCGGCTTTTTCGCATTATCGAACCGTTCAAGTCTGTCCAGCATGGTATTGGATTGGCATAAACACCATTACCTCATCCGACAAAATTCCTGGTTGTAACTGCAGGGCAGACGGCGATCATGAAGCCTGATAGCTTCGCCCTAGCGTTGCAGTGGTTCTCAAGCTTAAAGCGATCGCTCATGCTTGCGGTGTGAATTTTATGCTTCGCCTTGCCAGATATAGAAGCGGCTCAAGTATGGCTGGTTGGTGCCGATAACCAGATGTCAGAGACGTTTTACAAGATTAACATGTATAGCTTTTAGCCCCTGACCTAGTATCAGACAAGCGGTTTGAAAAACCAGAAGGGAATCATCTTGTACACTAAGCTGGAAGAATTCAACCCCAACTCACCAATTTCCATACTTATCGGAGAAAATGGAAGTGGCAAGAGTCAGGCGCTCGCGGACCTTGCAGAATTTTATATAAGCAAAAGATACAAGGTAATTGCTGTCTCGAACTGTCTGTTCGATAAATTTCGTGAAAATGGTAGAAAATATAATTTTATCGGTTACCGTTACGGTCAATCTTCGATAGGTATCGCATTAAAAAAGTCATTGATTCAATCAAGGAGCCATCCGCGGCAAGATTTAAAATTGGTAAGGTTCTCGATTATCTAGGATATCTTCCGGAAATAGGAGTATGTCATGAGGGGGATAAGGCTGAAATAAAATGGTTTGATCTAAGAGGAAGTCACTCTGATCTTGAGAGATCTGGAAGGCGCTGGGAGCTGAATTTATCGAAAGCTGACCTGCATAACTGGCCTGCAGTATTCCTTAGAAAAGAGAATCAGCCATTTCCACTGGAGCTTGCTAGTTCAGGTGAAATCCAGATGTTCACCACACTAGCGTTTATTGCCTCGCACATAGATAAAAGAACTGCAATTTTAATCGATGAGCCTGAAAATAGTTTGCATCCGAGATGGCAGGCTGAATTCCTAGATAACCTATCTGATCAATTTTACCAGTACGAGCCCAAGATTGTTATCGCCACACATGCACCAATAGTGGTGACGCAAGCTGCGAATTTAGGCGATGGATGTTGCGTTTATAGGATGATTAAAAACAAGCCCAAATATATCGTTTGTGAAGAGGAGGGTGTGGAAGAGATTCTATGGGATGTCTTTAAGATGCTGACTCCACGAAGCGCGTTCCTGTCCCGTCACCTAGCAAAATTACTCCATCAATATGAAATAGGAGGCGTAGACACTCAAAAACTCATGGGCGAAATTGGGAAATTAAAGATTGCGGCTCGGTATGATAACAAGCAGCGCAGCCTCATTGAACACGCTCATTCGCTGGCGCTAAAAGATGCGAAGGATCGTCTGCAATGACTTCCTTTGAATATACCCTCGAAGAATACTTCGAAATCGTAAGAGCTTTAGGCGGCAAGACGAATAAAAAGCCGAAAATACGTCCGACACCTCAACAAAGCTGGGGCTGGCCCAATTTTAGCCCAATTAAAAGAAGACTTAAAGAACATTTACTTGCTGAGCAATATAATACGTGCTGCTATTGCCAAAGAAATCTTTCTGGGGAATTCAGAATGATTTTGGATGTAGAGCATATCCTGCCGAAACATGTATTTTGTCATTGTATTTTCGACTTGCCGAATTTAGCTGTTTCGTGTCGTCGATGTAATTTTCATGTCAAAGGTAAGAAAGTTGACTTTTTTGACAAGCGTATCCTTCTTTTTCCGAAGATTCTTAAGAGCGAACTATTCAAGAAAGAATATTATGATTTTGTGCATCCAAACCTAGATGATCGTTTTGCTCATCTATGCATTGAAGTGTCGCAAAAAGGCCCTAAAGTAATAGTGAGATACGAAATACTTAGCCCTTTAGGTCAAAAAACCTATGATTACTTTCGGCTTAATCAGTTAGAGATTAATAGCTGGGATGATGCGGCAGAATTACTTGATCCTGAGACTGCAGACTATTACGACGCAATAAAGCAGCTTGAAGACGAAATCTATAGATAGACAGCTGGCGACACATATACTGTCGCCAGCATACGCAGCCCGATTGTGAAACTAAACGCGCGAGGTACTTGTAGGCCGCAAGGAGCGAGGGCAGGGTGGCTAAATCGAGGTGTGTCTGAACATAGCATTGAATGTGTGCTTTAGTAATGGGCGGATGTGCATTTCATCTGTCCACTCACCCGGCTACATTATATCTGGGGTTCGAACTTGAAGCCCGCAGCCTCCCAATCCCGCCAGTCGGGGCTAATGCTTTCAAGCCACGGCACGTCAATAGCGGTCGACCCAATCATTGGTAAATTCCCGTCTTGATGCCAAAATGCAGTTACAGTGCCATCAGCTTCAACTGCGAGTGGTTTATAATCGAATGAAGCAGGCAGCGGTAGCTTCCACCCAGGTTCCACCAGGCGTCTGACTCGTTCATGCTCCTGCCGTTGCAGAACGTAGAGTGTCTCGACCAATTCGTTAAAGTTGCAACGGACTGAGAATTTTGAGAATTGTTTGAAGCCTACTGACTTTTGCGTGGCTTTTACATGTATATCCAGAGACCTACCGCTACACAGGTAAAATTCGACATCTGCCAAATTCACATGTGTGCTGCTGACATCCGGATCCTTTTCAGCTACCGCTAGGATGTAAAACTGGGCTGGGAAAATTTTTTCAATTTTGTTCTTGTTCTGCACCATGTTCCACCGGCAGGTCTTGTGAAGCCTCCAGTTCTCCCGATTGCTCGTACTCTTGATTTCGACTGTCACTCCCCAGGTCAATTGCAGATCGAACACGTCTCCGTGGGGCTGATTGCCATAGAAGCGCTCCAGGCTTTCGGTCAATTGGCCTCGATAGGGCGTTTGGTAAGTCAGATCCAGCACACGCTCCAGCACAATGTCATCGGCACGATCCATGAGGTAGCGAGCAAGGATGAATTCGAGCATAACTCCGCGGATCACTGGGGTTGTGATGCTTGAGAACGCCCAGCGCCAGAAGTCGCCGACGTTGTAGCGGAGCGGGTTATTGTCGAAGGAAAAATTCAAGTTACGAGTTACGGTATTCGTCATGGAATGAGCGCTTTGAGAAAAATAGAATTGTACCTTGTATTTCTTATCATGGAGCTTTGTTGGCTCTTGCTGGCCGGATCTGCTACGCCATATACCAAGGACGTAGTGAAACACCCATCTCGGAAGCCAACCGGGTGGGTGGCCGATAGCGATGCAAGGATGCGGCGGTAAGCTTGGCTCCAACTGCCATGACATCACATTAAATTTAACATAATATACATTATGCGAAGTTACGGCTATGGAGCACCGCATCGAGCGTCTGCCTTTTCACGCTGGCAGCTTTCTGAAATCCGCCACCGCTTCGCCAGTTTGCCTGACCTGACGGCGTCAAGGATTCGAATCGCCGCTTACCGCACACCTGCTCCGCAAATTCCGCAGCGCCCGTTTGTACAAGACGGCGCCGGCAGCTTTAATCGAATGGCGTCCATTCCCGGATCTCCTTTCCGGTGGTCGCGTCTCTGCCTGTGTCACCACGCGCGGATGTCCTGGGTTTCCAACAAGTATTCCATCCCGAGGAGTTTTGCATGGCTTATCAAGCCGCTTCCGATCGTTATGACCGTATCCCTTACCGCCGCGTTGGTCGTAGCGGTCTGGTGCTGCCGGCGCTGTCGCTGGGCCTGTGGCACAACTTTGGCGATACGACGCCGCTGGATCGCCAGCGCGCCTTGCTGCACACGGCCTTCGATTTGGGCATCAACCACTTCGACCTGGCCAACAATTACGGGCCGCCCTATGGCAGTGCCGAGATCAATTTCGGTCGGCTGCTGCGCGAAGATTTCGCCGCTTACCGCGACGAGCTGATCATCTCCAGCAAGGCTGGCTGGGACATGTGGCCCGGACCCTATGGTCAGGGTGGCGGCTCGCGCAAGTACGTGCTGGCCAGTCTGGATCAGAGCCTCAAGCGCCTGGGGCTGGATTACGTCGATATCTTCTATTCGCACCGTTTCGACGAGCATACGCCCCTGGAAGAAACTGCCGGTGCCCTGGCCAGCGCGGTCCAGCAAGGCAAGGCGCTGTATATCGGCATCAGCTCCTATTCGGGGACCAAGACCCGCGAGATGGCCAAGCTGCTGGCTGACTGGAAAATCCCGCTGCTGATCCACCAACCGGCCTACAACCTGCTCAACCGCTGGATCGAGAAGGATCTGCTGGATGCGACCGAGGAAATCGGCAGCGGCGTGATCGCCTTTACACCGCTGGCCCAGGGACTGCTGACCGACAAATACCTCAACGGTGTGCCGGCGGATGCTCGGGTCAATCAGCCCGGCGGTCAGTCGCTGCAGCAAGGTCATCTGTCTGCCGAGAATCTCGAACGGGTGCGTGCCCTGAACGCCATCGCCCAGCGCCGCGGCCAGAGCCTGGCGCAATTGGCACTCGCTTGGACCCTGCGCGATCCGCGAATCACCAGTGCCCTGATCGGTGCCAGCCGGCCGGAGCAGATCGTGGAGAATGTGGCGGCCCTGGACAACCTGACCTTCACCGCCGAAGAGCTGGCCGAGATCGATACCCATGCGGTCGAAGGCGATATCAACCTCTGGGCCAAGCCGTCGAGCGCCGAATAACCGGCACCCTGTCAGTGCGGGTGAGGGTTACGACCACCCTCACCCGCCCTCACCCGCTGTTCGTGCTAGCCCGCGCCGATACTCGCTTGGCGTTTGCTGCATCTCGCTGCGGAAATGCCGATTGAAGTTGGACAGATTGGCGTAGCCCACCTCGAAGCAGATGGCCGCGATGGACAGCTCCGGACGCATCAGGAGTCTGCAAGCGCGCTGGATGCGCAGTTTGCGGGCCAGCTCGATGAAGCCATGGCCGGTGACTTTCTTGAAAAAACGGGAAAAGCCGGCCTCGCTCATGCCCACGCGCTGGGCGATCACCGGGAGCCGGATGTCCTCGGTCAGCTCGCTCAGCAGGTAGTCGAAGGCCTGGTGGACCCGCGCCGAACTACGGGCATCCAGGGCCGGTGCATAACAGGCACTGGCCAGACAGACCACCTCGCCAGCCGGCGCCCTGGCCAGGAGCTCCAGCAGGGAAAACAGCCCCAGCAGTCGTCGGGCACCTCTTAGCGCCCCGATTGCTTCGATCAGTTCAGCCGCGTTGCGCGCCGTTGCACCGGTGAATTCCAGGCCGCGCCTGGCTCGTTCGAGCAACGGCAGGTACTCGCCGAGCTCCGGGGCCTGGGTACTCAGGGAGCGCAGCAGTTCGCCGCTGAACTGGATGACTACATCGCGCCCCTCCAGCACCTCGCCCGGTGGGAGATCGCCGATCCAGTCATGCGGCAGGTTCGGGCCGATCATGGCCACATGGCCTGCATCGAAAGGGCCGACATAGTCACCCGCCAAGAGGCGTCCGCTGCCTTTGCGGATCAGGTGGATCTCGTACTCGGGATGATGATTCCAGCGTGCCAGCGCGAAAGGATAGTCGTGCTGGTACCAGCGAAAACTCTGGTCGGGCTCGGCGAGGATCACCTCCAGCTCCGCAGGCCGGGGTTCCAGAAAGGCGGCAACGTTCATGGCGTGATCTCGATGTGCCTTGAGCGAATCGGACCACCCTAGGCCGATACGGCGGTCCAGACAAGCTGCCATTCCTGCCGAATCGATACTTTTTTGACTTGGACAGGCAGCCACGCGACTGATCAAAAAAGTATCGGTGGCTGGTCAGAGACTCGTTAGCAAAGGCCGGATGGGTGCTGCTGTAATCAGTCCCAGCCTAGGTGCCGAAATCAAATTCCTACCGATGGCCATCCTTCATAACAACAACAAGCTGCCGTACGCGGCAGTCACGGAGAGAAGACGATGAAGCCCTCCTTCGCTTTGCTGCTGTCCGCCAGTCTCGGTTTCACCGGCGTCGCCCAGGCCGTCGAGTCGGTCACCATCGCCACGGTCAATAACAGCGACATGATCCGCATGCAGCGGCTGTCCCAGGTGTTCGAGCAGCAGCATCCCGATATCAAGCTCAATTGGGTGGTGCTCGAAGAGAACGTGCTGCGCCAGCGCCTGACCACCGACATCACCACTGGCGGCGGCCAGTTCGACGTCCTCACCATAGGTACCTACGAGACCCCGCTCTGGGGCGCCAAGGGCTGGCTGGAACCGATGAAGGAACTACCCGCGAGCTACGCCGTCAACGACATCTTCCCAGCCGTGCGCGAGGGGCTGTCGGTCAAGGGGACCCTCTATGCCCTGCCGTTCTATGGCGAGAGCACCGTCACCTACTATCGCAAGGACCTGTTCCAGCAGGCCGGCCTCACCATGCCCGCCCAGCCCACCTGGTCGCAGCTCGGGGCCTTCGCCGCCAAGCTCAACCAGCCGGACAAGGAACAGTACGGCCTGTGCCTGAGGGGCAAGCCCGGCTGGGGTGAGAACGTCGCGGTCATCAGCATCCTGGCCAACGCCTTCGGCGCCCGCTGGTTCGATATGCAGTGGCAGCCACAACTCACCAGTCCCGAATGGAAGGCCGCCGCCACCTTCTATGTCGACACCCTGCGGAAATACGGACCGCCCGGTGCCTCCAGCAATGGCTTCAACGAAAACCTGGCGCTGTTCAATAGCGGCAAGTGCGCCCTCTGGGTCGACGCCAGCGTGGCCGGCTCCTTCACCACCGACAAGAGCCAGAGCAAGGTAGCCGATCAGGTCGGTTTCGCCGCCTCGCCCCACGAGGTCACCGACAAGGGCTCTTCCTGGCTGTATGCCTGGTCACTGGGCATCCCGGCCACCTCCAAGCATAAGGACGCGGCCAAGACCTTCATCACCTGGGCCACCTCGAAGGACTATATCCAGCTGGTGGCGGACAAGGACGGCATCGCCAACGTGCCGCCGGGTACCCGCGAATCCACCTACAGCCCGGCCTACCTGGCGGCGGCGCCCTTCGCCAAGATCACCCTGGAGATGATGCAGCACGCCGATCCGGCGCATCCCTCGGCCCAGCCGGTGCCCTACGTCGGTATCCAGTACGTGACCATCCCCGAGTTCCAGGCCATAGGCACCAGCGTCGGCCAGTTATTCGCCGCCGCCCTCACCGGGCAGATGAGCGTCGAGCAGGCGCTGAACGCCGCCCAGACCTCGACCGCCCGCGAGATGAAGCGCGCCGGTTATCCCAGATAGCGCCCGACTCACCTAAGGCCCTGGTGCTGTGCCTCGCCTGCACCGGGGCTCTTCCTTTATAGGAGCAAAGAACATGAACAGACTGGAAGGAAAAAGCGCTCTCATCACCGGCGCTGCACGTGGCATCGGCAAGGCCTTCGCCCAGGCCTATATCAAGGAAGGGGCGACGGTTGCCATCGCCGACATCAACATTGATAGAGCCCAGGCGACCGCCGCGGAGCTGGGAGAAGGCGCCTATGCGGTGACGATGGACGTCACCGATCAGGCCTCCATCGAGGCGGCCATCGCCCAGGTGGTCGCCACCGCCGGCAAGCTGGATATCCTGGTCAACAACGCCGCCCTGTTCGATCTGGCCCCCATCGTCGAGATCACCCGGGAAAGCTACGACCGACTGTTCTCCATCAATGTGGCCGGCACCCTCTTCACCCTACAGGCCGCGGCGCGGCAGATGATCGCCCAGGGCCATGGCGGCAAGATCATCAACATGGCCAGCCAGGCGGGCCGCCGTGGCGAGGCGCTGGTGGCCGTCTATTGCGCGACCAAGGCCGCGGTGATCAGCCTCACCCAGTCGGCCGGGCTCAACCTCATCGAGCATCGCATCAACGTCAATGCCATCGCCCCTGGGGTGGTCGACGGCGAGCATTGGGAAGGCGTGGACGCCCTCTTCGCTCGTTATGAAAATCGCCCCCTGGGTGAAAAGAAGCGCCTGGTCGGCGAAGCCGTGCCCTATGGCCGCATGGGGACGGCAGAGGATCTGGTCGGTATGGCGGTATTCCTCGCCTCCAGTGACAGCGACTTCGTGGTCTCCCAGACCTACAACGTGGATGGCGGCAACTGGATGAGCTGAGCTAGCTCAGATCGTGCAAATCCTTGATGGTCGCCGGCCCGATCTGGAGGTCGGCGAAGGTCACCTCCAGGCCTTCTCGCTGTGGTGAGCAGCAATAGGGACCGACCTGCAGGGTTGCGCCCTCACCTGCCGTAAATCGGCACAGGCGCAGCAGCGGCCAGGTCAAGCCATCCAGGGAGTACTGGATGCGCAGCACCTCGGCGTGCAGCGTCATACGCAGCCAGAAACCCCAAACCGCATCGGGCATGGCCCCTAGGGCCCAATCGGAATAGCCCTGGGTCAGCACACTGCCCAGGTGGGCGATGTCATCGCTGATCTCCAGCCCGGTCTTGCACCAATGGTCGGTACTCGACCGGACCATCAGGCCGGCCTGGTCATAGAGCTGGGTAAAGGTGCCGGTGATGCGCACCTGGGCGGTAAAGTCGTCTCCGGCCGCATAGCCAAGAAAATGCCCGCTATCCCGCTGGAAGCCGTATTGGGTCTTCTGCCAGAAGTCGGTGCCGGCGTCGGTGCGGATCTGTAACAGCCCGTCCGCATAGGACCAATGCGTCGGCTCGTTCAGCCAGAGGGATGGCAGGGTCTTGGCGAGGGTCATGGCTGGCTATCCGCAGTCGATGGGCTGTCGAAACCTTAGATCATGAATCTCGCCTGCGCCAAAGCGTGATGGGCGAATCTAGCTGAGGAAGGCCAGCACCTGCTGGGGATAGAGCTTGGTGACCATCATCAGCAGGATGACGAACATGCCCAGAAAGCCCGCTACCCCCATCCAGAACCAGAGCCGGTAGGCACGCTGGAAGTCCGGGCCGAGCGCCCTGCCCTCGGCGACCGCGATCCTGGCCAGCTTCAGCATCCGTCCCTGCAACCAGAGCACCGGCAGCCAAAGCGCACCCACGGCGAAGAACAGCACGAGCGATCCGAAGACCCATCCAGACGTGACTGGCAGCCCCATCAGGCTGACCAGAGCGATACCTGTCCCCAATTGCAGAAAACCCGCGGGGGTGGTGATCCAGGTATCGAAGAACACCACCAGGCGCGCCACGTGCGCAATCACCTCCGGTACGCGGCTGCGGGTGGTGGCGATGAGGTAGAGGTAGGACCCCATGCCGAAGCCGAACAGGAAGATCGCAGCCAGAATGTGCAGATACTTGAGCAGGAGGTAGGTCATCGCCATTCCTCCCTGACCGTGATGAACGCGGGGCCTATTTCCTCCAGATACTCCTGCAGGGTTAGCTCACCCACGCAGACACGGGCACCAGGAACCGGGCGATAGCCCGCGGCCATCTTGCGCGCCAGGGCGATGGCGGCGCAGCAGGGAATCTGGGGCCCCTTGTCGTGCGTCGCCAGCAGTTCCCAGCGATAGCCCAAGGGGCGCCCACCGGCGATGCCGTTCAACTCCATATAGAAGGCGCTCTTGCCATTGCCGAGGCGTTCGAAACGCTGGCCGAGGCGGTGCAGCCACTGCGCTGCGCGGTCAGTGTCAGTCATGAATCCGCTGCGGACGGCGCAGGCCAGCAGGTAGTTGGCCAGGGTACCCAGGGCCAGACCCGGTCCAGCTTTGAAGCGGATATCACCCGCACCGTAGCGTTGCGGGAACACGGCCATGTCGGGCACATCTACGTCGGCCACCAGGCGCCATCCGCGCATGCCCTTTATCCTTACCCAGTGCAGTCCCTGCCAGCCCGGTACCGGGCAAAGCTGACCGTCGCGCTGTTGCGGGATGGGCCGCCCGGCATAGCTGAGCACGCCCTTGACCGTAGACAGACCGGGCATCTTGGCCGACGAGGTGATGCCGTAGTGCAGCCCCTGCAGGTGAAAACCAGCCTCGGCCTTTGCCAGAAAGGCATCTATGACCGCTGCCGATAACGTGGGCACGGAGCTGCAGCCACTCAACAGGGCTACACCCCGGGCGCGGGCAGCGTCATCCAGGTGAGCGATGTCGGCGACGAACTGCCGGGCATCGGACAGATCGCAATAATGCGCCCCCGCTTCGACACAGGCGCGGGCGATGGCATGAGTTTGCCCCTGGAACGGCCCGGCGGTATGGATGACGAGATCGATCTGCAAGGTGCGCAAGGCGGTGGCGAATTCCGGACCTAGGGCGTCGCCCTGCCAGAACCTGGCCCCCAGTTCCTCCGCCAGCGTCGCCACCTGGGCAGCACGCCCCACCAGGACCAGATCGATCCCCTGCTCCCGCGCCAGGCGGCGACTGATGATGGAACCGAAATTTCCATACGCACCCACCACCATTACAGTCAGACTCACCGGCAACCTTCCCTCTTTCCCTGGACGATGCGTCGCGAGCCATGCAGGCCGCGTCCTCCGTGAGCTTAGGCCAACTGAGGGCGCGTTGCTGGTAGCGAGCCGACTGAGCGTACGGTCAAGAGCGCGAATGGCCAAAAGTCCAACCGAGCAGACACCGGAGCCGTCTGCCTGCTGCAGGTGCGGCGCAAAGCCTGGAGCGGCACGCCGGTCATACTGCCCTGCCCCTCACCCCCGCACCGGCACAGGCAGAGCCGCCTCGCTGTTCCAGAGACTCACGGGGCGGCTGAACAAATTCTCGGTCTGGAAGTGCGCCATGCGCCAGGCGCCTTCTTCGAGCGCGAAGTCCACCTTCAGGCGAGCGCCATTGAGGTGGGAGGCGCCGTCGGCGAAGGTGCTGGTTTGCAGCATGACCCAGAGACCCACACCTCTGTCATGTTCTACCGTGATGACCTCGCTGGTGAGGAAGTGCACGTTGAGGGCGAAGTGCTCCGGGGTCTTCATGTAGGTGGCGAACATGGCACGGATTTCCTCACGGCCGCGGTAGCCGCCGAAGCTGCCGGCGTAGCGGGCGCCCTTGCCTTCCCAGCGTGCGTCGCGGGTGAACAGTTCGCTCAATTCATCCAGCGGTGTCGCGGCGTTCAGTTGATCGCACAGGGTCATGTAGCGGTTGATGCAGCAGCGAATCGCCTGCTGGTGTTCGAAGGCTTCCAGGCGTTGGTGCAGGCTGGGCAAATCGATCATGGCGCGTCTCCAGCGAGGGGATCGGGGGTCGCGGCTGAAGCCGCGTAGACGTTCAGCAGCAGTCGCTCCGCCACGGCCAGCAGGCGTTCATCCGCGCCTTTGGCGGCCACCAGTTGCAGGCCGGCGGGCAGACCTTTGGCGGTCGTCAACGGGATGGTCAGGGCGGGATGGCCGGACAGATTGAAGGGGCGCACCAGTGAGGTCATGCCCAGCACCGCACGGGTATCGGTAGCCTCTTCCAGGCGTAGCGGTACCGCGGGCATGGTGGGCAGCGCGATGACGTCGAAACGCCTCAGCACCTCATCCACTTCCGCGGTGAAGGCGCGACGAACCCTTTCGGCCTGGGCCAATTCCGCCTCGGTGGTCTGGCCCGCGGCGATCAGGCGCTGGGCGACGTCCGCGCCGACCTTGCCGGAGGCCAGCAAGGCTTCGCAGGCAAGAAAGGTTTCCCGGTTGATGACCGTCATGCCCGCGGCGTAGGCCGCATCGAAATGGCTGAAGCGGATATCCGTCAGCGCTAGCCCACTGGCCGACAGCGCGCGGGCGACGGCATGTTCCACCTCGGGCTCAGCCGCTACGCGAAGCACGGCGAGGCTGGCGCTTTCCGGTACCGGAAGCGGCTGGAAGGTCGGGTCCATCAAGGTCATGGCCCTGCCGAGCATGGGCAGGGAGGCAGCCAAGGGACCGACACAATCCAGGCTGCTCCGCTCCGGCATGACCCCTACCCGGCTGATCCGGCCAAAGGTGGGCTTCAGACCGAAAATCCCGCAGCAGCAGGCCGGAATACGCACGGAGCCCCCGGTGTCGGTGCCCAGGCTGAAATCCGCCAGTCCGGCGGCCACGGCGGCGGCGGAACCGCTGGAAGAACCACCCGGGATCAGCGCCGGAAAGCGCGGGTTGACGGGCGTTCCCTGGTACCTGTTGAGCCCCGTGGTACCGAAGGCCAGCTCGTGCAAGCTGACCTTGGCGGTGAGGTGGGCACCGTTGGCCAGCAGGCGCTCCACCACGTCCGCGTGGCGCCGCGCGGGAGGTGCATCCGCCAAGGCCCGCGAGGAGGCCCGGGTGGGATGGCCGGCCACGTCCAGGGTGTCCTTGACGACGACTCTGGGGCCGCCGGGCGTACCCAGGTCGAGGGTTTCAACGATGAGGGGCATCGGGGTATCTCCTTGCTGGACGGTCCGCGTGCCGATACCGCACGCGGTAGACGTCGGGGGTTCGATTCACGAGCTGACCGGGGCGGATACCGATGGCTCTGCGGAGGCGTTGCGCGGCACGGGCTGCGCCGGACGGATGGAGATGACCGCGACCGTGGTGATCGCGCCCATGACGATCAGCATCACCGACACCGGCCAGGCATCCCGATAGAGACTGAACAGCGCCGTGGCGGCCAGCGGCGCCATGCCGCCCGAGAAGATGGAGGCGATCTCGTGTCCCATCGCCAGGCCCGAATAGCGCACCTTGGGCGGGAACAACTCACCCATGAGCGCGGGCTGGGTACCGATCATGGCGCCGTGGCAGACGGCCATGCCGATCAGCGCGGCCAGGTAGACCCACAGCGCCTCATGGGTATCGAGCATCCAGAAGAAGGGAAAGGCGAACAGCATGAGGCCGACCGAGCCGATGGCGTAGACCGGGCGCCGGCCGATGCGGTCGGACAGCCACCCCCAGAACACCAGGGTGAAGGCCTCGACGATCATCGCCAGCATGACGCTGGCGAGCACCAGCTGGGTATCCAGGCCAGTGAACTTGGCATAGGCGACGGTGAAGGCCAGGAACAGATAGGCACTGCCGTTCTCGGCGATGCGCAGGCCAATGGCTTGCAGCACCGCCTTGGGATGCCCGCGCAGGACTTCCATCACCGGCATATGCACTGCGGCTTCCTGCTCGACCGTCTTCACGAACTCCTGGCTTTCCGGCAGGCTGCGGCGGATGTAAACGCCGACCCCGAAAATCACGATGCTGGCCAGGAACGGCAGCCGCCAGCCCCAGCTCATGAGGTCGTCCTGCGGCAACAGCTGCACCAGATAGAAGGCCACCGCCGACAGCACGAAGCCACCCACCACGCCGAGTTGGCTCCAGGCGGCATAGAAGCCGACCCGGCCCTTGGGCGCGTTCTCGCTGATCATCAGCACCCCGCCGCCCCACTCGCCTCCCGAGGCTACCCCCTGCAGGATGCGCAGCAGTACCAGGCAGACCGGCGCCAGGTAGCCCGCCTGTTCGTAGGTGGGCAACAGTCCCATGGTGAAGGTGGCGACCCCCATGATGGCGAGGGTCATCACCAGCGCCTTCTTGCGCCCGGACTTGTCGCCAATGTGGCCGAAGATCAGCCCACCCAGGGGCCGTGCCAGGAACCCCACCGCGAAGCCGGCGAAGGAGGCCATGGTGCCCAATACCGGATCGGTCCCCGCCGGGAAGAACAGGGGCCCGAAGATCAGCGCGGCGGCCGTACCGTAGAGAAAAAAGTCGTACCACTCCAGGGCATTGCCCAGTACCGACGCGAAGACGATGCGCCTCAGGGTGCGGGGATCGTTCTGTTGCTGTCGCTGAGTGTTGAGAAGTGTCATGGGCGATAGGTCTCCGGTTCTGTTACCAGAACTTCCAGGTATAGGAAGTGATCAGGCGGTATTCGTTGTAGTCGGTTTCGTACTTGCGCTGGACACGGAAGTTCTTGAGTTCGAAACTCAGGCGTTGGAAGAGTCCGCTTTGCACGGTGTAATTGATGATGACATCGCGTTCGTTCTCGGCATCGTTTTCCAAGCCCGTTCCGCGATCAATGTTTGAGCCTTTGATATAACGGGTGAACAATCGCAAGCCCGGCAATCCCACTTCGGCGAAATTGTAGCCGTAGCGCACCGACCAACTCCGCTCTTCCGGGCGAATGAACGGAATACCCGACCAGTTCGGCAGATAGAGTTGCGGCGCATAACCGTTGAGCGTCGGAAAGTTGGTCTCGCCGAGCATGCGCTGATAACTGATGCCTACCAGATGACCGCTCTTCTCCAGGGTGACCAGGCCACTGTAGGCCCGGTTGTCGACCGGGCCGCCCCGGGCGCTGCCGTCTTCCCGGTTGTTGAAGTAGCCGAGCTGGGTGCTCAGCAGGTAGCCATCGCCGAAGGCCAGGGCGTGCTTGAGGCCGCCGTAGTCCTGCCGGTAGATGTCATTCAGGACACCATGGAAATAGCTGACGCTCAGGTTCGGCGTGATGGCATAGGTGGCTCCCGCGAAGTCCAGCCCGTCACTGTCCTGGCTATCGCTCGTCCCATAGCGATACAGCCGCTCGTGATTGGCGGATTCCCGCGTCACGATGGACCAGAAGCGTCCGGCCGTGAGCTGTAGGCGGTCGATATCGCGGGATTCGATGACCGCCCCTTGATAGATGGTGTCGAGCAAGCGGCTGGGGTCGTTGGAGGCCACCGGCAGGTTCGGCTTCTGGTCGCCGATCCGTACCAGGGTCTTGGCGAACTTCAGTTTCAAGGTCGCGCCGGCCCGGCCGTAGTCGTCCGCCGCCCGCTGGTGGTAGAGGCTATAGGGCAAGGAACCATCGTTGCCGGTCGAGTCCAGGCGTAATGCGTATTGCCCATTCACATCCAGGCCGACGGCCAGCGGCGTATCGGTGTAGCCCGATTCGAATTGCAGATCGAAGCCCTGAGACCAATTACCGACCCGGTCGACCGGCGCATCGCCATTGGTGAAGTTTCGATCCAGATAGAGATTTCTTAGATTGATGAAAAGATGGCTATCGTCGCCGATAGCGGCGACGACATTGAACGGAAGTGCTGAGCCGAATAACAGGCACAGCGATGTAGCACGCAACGGCGAATTGAGTTCCATTGTGCAGCCCTGAAAGGGTTAACCAGCAAGGGGTAATAGTGAATCCTGGGCAGAATCAAGCCGCGGCGTATTACCCGCCTGCATATAACCTATTGTTGTTATTTTGTTTCAGTTGAGTCAGATATCGAGCACCAACCGTTTGCCGCGCGCCCGCGAACAGCACAGGACTATTTGTTCATTGCTCTGCTTTTCTTCGTCGGTGAGATAGACGTCGCGGTGATCCGGCTCGCCTTCGAGGACATCGCACAGGCAGGTGCCGCAAATACCCTGCTCGCAGGACACCTCGACCTTGATGCCCGCGGCGCCCAGGGCGGCAACGATGCTCTGCCCCTCCTGGACCTGCACCGTCTTGCCACTGCGGTTGGCGACCACCTCGAACCCGGCGCCCTCGGTATTGGCCTCGGCCTGGAAGTACTCGCGGTGGATGCGCGATTCGGCGTAGCCCTGCGCGCGGGCGCCGGCAATGACCCAATCCATGAAACCGCTCGGGCCGCAGGTGTAGAGATGGCTATCCGCGGGCGCCTCGCGCAGCACCGCGTTCAGGTCCAGGCGCCGCTCGGCGCCTTCGTCGTCGAAATGGGTGAATACCCGTGCGGCGAAGGGCGCGGCTTGCAATTCCTCGACGAAGGCGCAGCGCTCACGGGAGCGGCCGCTGTAGTGCAATTCGAAGGACTGCCCCTGGGCATGGAGGCTGTAGGCCATGGCGATCATCGGGGTGATACCGATGCCGCCCCCCAGCAGCAGCGAGTGGCTGGCCTCCGTCGCCAGCGGGAACAGGTTACGCGGAACGCTGATGCGCAGGTCCGTGCCCGGCAGCAGGCGCTGGTGGACCTGCGTCGAGCCGCCGCGGGAATTGGCATCCTTGAGGATACCGAGACGATAGACGCTGGCGTCACCGGGATCACCGCACAGCGAATACTGGCGTACCAGGTCCGGCGCCAGGTGCAGGTCCACGTGCGCGCCGGCGGTGAAGGCAGGCAACGCCTGGCCGTCGCGGGCGGCCAGCTCCAGGATGACCACCTCGCCGCCCTGCACTTCCCGATTGCGTACGGTCACGTCCAGCAAGAGATCCGTCATGACCGCCTCCTCACAGGATGTAGCCGATGCCGGCCAGGGCATCGTCGCTGTTGATCAGGCTGATCACCTTGCGTTGGAGCTTGAACTGCCCCTCGGCCCGTACCAGCTCGTAGGTCACGTCGGCGCTGTAGTGCTTGAGGCTTTCCTTGCGGAATTCGCGCACGTTCTGGGCGCAGCGGACGGTCACGGTGCTGCCGTCGTCGGCCAGCACGCGCATGCGCGACAGCGTCCGCACGGTGCGTGGCTGCGGGCTGGTGGAGATCGACTCGCCACTGATCAACCGTTGCACGCGCAACTGGCGCATGTGGTGGTCGTCATAGGCGTAATTGAGGCTGTTCTCCGGGTCGGTTTCCTTGGGGTCGATGGGAATGATGTAGAGCCCCTGGGCGGTCCACTGGTCGAGCCAGGCTTGATAGTCGCCGTGGTCGAGCATGTCGCCTTCCTGCCAGATGAAGGCGGTCACTTCGTTCAATAGCTGCAGATTCATAGCGCGCTCCCGGCTCAGGCCGACATCATCTTTTTCCATTGCTGATAAGCCGCCCGCATGCCGGTCTCGGCACTCACGTCGGAGATCAACCCATCCGCGCTGGATCGCTCGCCGGGTAAGCCGCGATTGAGCATGATCCAGAGGTCCTCGCCGGCGCTGGCACCCTTCTGCACCCGCTCCCAGGCCTCGGAATCGTCCGGCGTGCCGAAGCCCATGGGGCCCTGGAAGTGCTCGTGCAGGCGCAGGCGGTAGCGATTGGCCACGGCCGGCCCTCCGGCCATGGTGATCACCGCGTGATGGATCTCGGTCTCGGTGACCGAGAGCGGTTGCAGCACGCGGAAGAAGGCCATGGAGCAGGCGACGTTGGGGAAGAGATTGAGGTTGAAGCCGGTCCCGCCGACGGCGCGGACGATCCTGCGCACCTGCTGTTCGTCGATGCCTTCGGCGCGCAACTCGTCGGCCAGGGTGGTGAAGCGTTCGGGAATGGGCTTGTCGAGATCGGCCTCCAGATCGACCAATTCAGGGATCATCACCATCACGCTGTGGCCGTTGCCCAGATCCTCGACGTAGCCGGGGCCTTTGACGAAATCGAACAGCTCCAGGGTCTGTTCGTCCACGGACGACAGGAAGCTCTTGTGCACCAGCGGGAAATGGTAGGCGTCGGTGGTGTTTTCCAACTGGATCTTCCAGTTGCCGGGGAAGCGGAAGCGGTGCTCGCCAGGCACCGCGATGCCGTAGCCGGCGCCCTGTTTCATGAACAGGTCCATCCACTTCTTCGCTGCGCCGAGGAAGTCTGCCAGCGGCTCGATGTCCGCCTTGAAGGTAGCGAAGACCATGCCGGCGTAGCTTTCGGTACGCAGACTCACCAGCGGCAGCTCGGTCTTGTCGATGCAGTCGCCGTAGCTTTCCGGGTGCGGAATGCCACGCAAGGAGCCGTCCAGGGCGTAGCCCCACCCGTGATAGGGGCAGACGAAGCTGTTGGTCTTGCCCTTCTTGTGCTCGCAGACGGTGGCACCGCGATGGCGGCAGCGGTTGAGCAGGACGTTGATCCCCTGCCTGCGATCGCGCACCACGATCACCGGCTGCTTGCCGATATAGGTGGTCTTGTAGCTCCCCGCCTCGGGGATCTCACTTTCGTGGGCCACCCAGATCCAGGTGCTGTAGAAGATCTTTTCCAGCTCGGCATCGAACAGCGCCGGGTCGGTGTACAGGGAGGTATGGACGCGGTCAGCCTGCACCAGGGTGGCGGGCTCGACCGTCAGGTTGACGGCAGGGATCAGCTTGGTCACGGAAGTCACCTTCATCAGGGGTGGCGCTCGGTCTCCCGGGCAGGCCGCAGCCGCCAGCGCTCACGCACGGCGCGGTGCCTAGGGGTTTTCGGGTACAGCGGCAGGGGTCTAACCAGGCGAGGAGCAGGCGTCACCACCGCTGAAGCGGCGGCTTGGCCAGCGGCGGATGAACGTGCGCTGGCTCTTGGTCGAAGACGGCTGGTGGGGCACGGTCATGGCGGAATCCTCGTTATTGTGTGCGTCCTTCAGGAGGCGCTTTATGACTCACACGCTAAGGGGACCGCGGGGGTGGCTCAATGACAGGCCGGGTGAAAGTCGTTGCGTTCAGTGCAACGAGTGACGCCGCCAGCGAGTGCTGTCGTTACAGCGAACGGCGCATCGTCTTGGCCAGATCGGTGGCCAGCGCACGGCTCAGGGCGTCGAGCGTGCGCCCACGGCGAGTGATGATCTGGATCTCGGTGGCGGCCATTTCCGTGCAGTCGATGGCCACCGCCTTGAAGGTGCCGCTACGCAGTTCCTCGATGACCGGCAGTTCCGCCAGCAGGGTCGCGCCCAGGCCCGAGCGGACGAAGTCGAGGATCACCGCCAGGGAATTCGAAGTCATCGAAGGCGTGATATCGAGCCCGCGTTCGCGGCAGGCCGCATCGAAGAGTTCTCGCACCCGGAACCTCGGCCCCGGTAGAACCAGGGCCTCGCCTGCCAACTCGTCGAGGGTCACGGTGCTGCGTTCGGCGAGTCGGCTGTCGCGATGGACGATGAGGCGCAGCGGTTGGGCCAGGCTGAACAGACGGGTCAGGCGCGCCGCCTGGTTGGGCGAGAACGCCACGCCCAGGTGGGCTTCGTCCGCCATCACCATGCGCTGTACCTCGAGCGAGGGCGCGCTGATGATCTCCGTCTTGTGGGCTTGGTGGTCGCGTATCAGCTCCTGCAGGGAGTTGATGGCACGGGCGCCGAGCAGGCCCTCGCCGATGGCGATGACGGTGGTGGCCTGCGCCATGTCCCGCAACTCGTCCAGGCGTCCCATGAGCTGGGCGTACTGGGCCAGGCGCTCGACGTAGTAGTCCACGGCCGCCTCGCCCGCCGCCGTGAGATGCACGCGATGGGTACCCTGCCTGACCAGCTCGATATCCAACTCCTCTTCCAGCTTGGCGATCTGCCGGCTCACCGAGGACGTGGCGACGCCGAGTTCTTCGGCTGCCGCGCGCATCGAGCCCTTTTGCTGGCTCACATAGAGGTAACGCAGGCGATTGTCCTGCAGGTCGATCTGGTAATGGATGCGCTTGGCCATGCCGGGTTCTCGGTCGGTACGCCGGCGAGAAAGCCCTCGCGAGCGGCCCGGCGTCGGTCGAGATCCTACAACAGATCGAGGGAGCCACGCCCCGGACGGCTACCCGGCGCCTGGACCTTCACGGATAAGGCGCACTCGGCGCGATGCCGGCGAACAGCGCCCCGGCGCTGTCGTAGGTGGATTCGCCCAGAAAGGCGTGTTGGGTCACCACCAGCGAATCGCGCAGGATCCACTGCAAGCGATGGTCGGCGAAGATCGCCGTCGTCCCCGCCAGCCGATAGGCCATGGCCACCACCTCGGCGCAGGTGTGGGCCGCATGGGTGGCGCTCAGGCGCAACAGGTTGGCCTGGGCCTCAGTCACCGGATTGCCGGCCAGGATCGAATCCCACACGGCGTCGGGTGCCTCGTAGAAGAACGCCCGGGCGCTACGCAGCTTCGCCTCGGCTTTGCCCAGCTCGATGCGGTAGTAGGCCCTATCGCCCAGGCGCGGCGCCCCGGTCACCGTCTTGGTGCTGCCCGACATGCCGATCACCAGATCCAGCGCGGCCCGGGCCAGACCGAGATTCACCGCCGCATGGACCTGCGCCTGGTAGGAGACCGAAGGATAGCGATAGAGCGGCTCGTCGATGGTGGCCGGGGTGCCGCGCACGAAGGTCCAGGCATGGTCGACGGCCTTGTCGTGCAGCCTGAGGTCATGGCTGCCCGTCCCCTGCATACCCACCACCTGCCAGTTCTCGACGATCTCCACCTCGGCGGCGGGAAAGACCGCGGTCAATGGCTTGCCGGCCGTCTTGTCGCCGCCGCTGGCCGGGGTGCCGCCAATGCCCACGCCAATCCAATCGGCGCCCTTGCAGCCGCTGGCGAAACGCCAGTGACCGCTGACCTGCCAACCGCCTTCGATGGCTCGGGCCGGTTGCAGCGGATAGAGTCCGCCGGCATAGACCTGGTCCGGTCCCTTGGCGTAGATCAGCGCCTGGGTGGCTGGCGGCAGGGAAGCAAGATAGATGTTGGCCGACCCGAAGGCCGCGACCCAGCCGGTCGAGCCATCGGCCTCGGACACCCGCTCGACGATCCGCAGGAAGTCGCCCGGCGGCAAGGCATCCCCGCCGAAACGCCGGGGCGTGCTGGCGCGAAAGATACCCACGGCCTTCATTTTCTCGATCATGTCGCGCGGCACGTGGGAGCGCTCGTTGAACTCCTGGCGCCGGGTAGCAATCTCCGCGATCACCTCATCCAGTGTCGGGGTTCTGGCCCAAGCGGGATCACTTTCCATCGTTCTACGCAGGACTGGATTGACCGTACTGTTCATTTGACGCTCCGACTGGATAAATTACGAACGTCATCAGCATGGGCGCAGTAGTTGAGTGCGAGCAAATTCTAAAGATGAATACCGCGAATGCGCCGGATGAATTCGGTCGCGAACAATAAACCTTGGAATAATGCACAAGAGTCATTCTCCGTACTTATACGCAACATGACGAAGATGAATTTGACCGGTCGTTACTCACCTTCCAGGATGAAAGCGTTCTCTTATCCTTTCGGGACATCGACGCTCATGAACACAACCAATAAAGACAACTTTCGCCAGGCGCTGTCCTTGTTGTCGGCGGCGGTCAACATCATCAGTACCGATGGCCCCCACGGCCGCCTGGGGCTGACCGCCAGCGCCGTCTGCTCGGTCACCGACAGCCCGCCCACCGTGCTGGTCTGCATCAACCGCAACAGCTCGATCCACGACGCCCTGCTGGGCAACCGCGCGCTCTGCGTGAACATCCTGCCGGGCCATCTCGAAGAGACCGCGCGGCGCTTCGCCGGCATGACCGACGTCCCTCCCGCCGAGCGCTTCACCCATTGCGATTGGCAGGCGGGCGCCTCCGGTCTACCGGTACTCGGCGAGGCGCTGGCCAGTCTCGAAGGCCGCATAGTGGACGTCAAGGATGTCGGCTCCCACTCGGTGCTGTTCGTCGAGGTCGAGCATATTCACGTGGGCGAGCACCGCGAGGGCCTGACCTACTTCGGCCGCACCTTCCATCGCCTCGAACGCTTCGCGGCTCAGGTTCAGCACGCGTCGGCCTCCTGAGGGAGCCTAACCCATGACCCTTTGCCTGTTTCTTACCGCCTACCAGGAAGACGCGGCTTCCGACCTCGATAGGGACTGGTTGGATGCGGGCCTGGCCGAGGTGCACGGGGTGCGCGAGCTCATCCTGCATCTGCCCTTCGCCTTCGGCCAGGGCGATCCTCATCTGGTCGCAGCGGAACCGCCCCGGTGTGTGATCCAGCTGTATTTCCCTTCCCTCGCTGCGCTGGAGCAGGCCCTGGTCCGCCAGGGGCCGTTGGCACGACTGCTGACGAGAGCGGAGCTGACCGGCTATCACTGGACGCAGCAGGCCATGTTGGTTCGCTCCTTCATGCCTGCCGCTGGGGCAAGTCAGCGTTCGACAGGCGTTACCTATCTGGTGGAATACGACGGACACAGCGCAGACGACGATCACTGGCTGGCCTGCTATCTCCGGCAGCATCCACCGCTGCTGGCGCTACTGCCCGGGGTACGGGCGGTGGAGGTCTATACCCGCCTGGACTATTGCAGCGATCTGCCCATCGCGCGGGCCAGGGTGCTGCAACGCAACAAGGCGGTGTTCGATTGCGCAGCGGCACTCGCCACCGCCCTCGCCTCGCCTCAGCGCGATCGGCTACGCGAGGATTTCCTCAGCCTGCCGACCTTCACCGGCACGAGCCCCCACTACCCCATGCAAAGCGTCGCGCGGCTACCTTGAATCCCGCGCGGTACCGGCCGGCTCGGGCTCGGACGCGGTGCTGAAGAGCTCCACCAGCCGGTCGCGCAGCCAGGCGATGCCGGTATCCGCCGCAAAGCGGCTGTGGCAGTAGATGCCCACCGAAATCGTTGGCAGCTCGATGGGCAGGCGCAACAGCCGGTAGGCCTGATTACGGTTGACCTGCTGGGCGATGGCACGCGGCAGGATCAGTGCCAGCTCCGTGGTGGCGACGATTTCTGGTGCGATGGTGAAATTGGGCACCTTGAGGGCGATGTCCCGGTGCAGGCCGGCCTTGCGAAAGGCGTTGTCCGCCGTCTGGCCGTGGCCCGTCACATTGCTGGACACCTGGACATAGCGCAGCGTCCGCAACTGCTCGAGGCTCAACTCGGCGGTCTGGAGCGGATGATCCTTGCGTAGCAGGCAGATGAATTCGTCGTCCAGTAGAGTCTGGTAGAGACAATCCTCGCTGGGGTCCACCAGATAGCCCACGGCCACGTCCACATCCCCCTGACGCAGCGCCGTGGCCAGCTGGTCAATAGGCAGCGGCTGCACCTCCAGGGCGATGTTCGGTGCCTGGCTGGCCAGCCTCTCCATCAGGCGGGGCAGCACATACAGCTGGGACATGTCCGACATCGAGAGCCGAAAGGTTCGGGTGGCAGTCGCCGGGTCGAAAAGCGAGGTCATCATCAGCGCCCCCTGGATCGTCACCAGGGCATGTTCAATGGGGCCGAACAGCCGAATCGCGGCATCGGTGGGCTCCATGGCGGTCAGGGTGCGCACGAACAGCGGATCGTTGAAGACATCTCGCAGACGCCGCAACGCATGGCTCACGGCAGGCTGGCTCAGGTGCAGGCGTTCCGCTGCGATGGTCAGGCTACGGTGCTCCCAGATCGCCAGGAAGGTCTTCAACAGGTTCAGATCGACCGTGGCCAGGTTGATGTGCTTGGTCATAGGCCCTCTCGCAATACAATCACCCAGCGACTATTCATTATGCCGACACTGCACGCTCGGTGCGGCGAATTCCACCAGGCCTCGGTAATAACACCTAAGCAGCGCATTTTCCTACAACTTTCCGCAACGAACAGCGAATAAGCCGCCCCTATTCATCTCGTGCATACGGCCAATAATTCCTGATCATTTGACCGCTCGCGAGTTGCCCTCTTACTTTCCCAGGCACGGGCGCCGACACTTTGGCGCATTATTGAATCGATGCGAAACGTTGATAACAGGAAACCCTCATGACAATAAGTGTGGAAGATAACCCCAACGCTTCGCAGCGTCCGCGCGTGCTCAAAGCGGTATTCATCTCGGTGATCGGACAAATATTGGAATGGTACGATTTCTTTCTCTACGGAACGGCCGCGGCCTTGGTCTTCGGCGAATTGTTCTTCCCCATCGATGAAGATCCGCTGACCGGTATCATCGCCGCCTATGGTGGCCTGGCGCTGGGCTTCATCGCGCGCCCGGTGGGCGGCATCCTCTGCGGTCACCTCGGCGATCGCTATGGCCGCAAGGTGGTGCTGACCCTCACCCTCGCCGCCATGGGCGCCGCGACCTTCCTCATGGGTCTGCTGCCCACCTACCAGAGCATCGGGATCGCCGCGCCCATCCTGCTGATCCTGTTGCGGCTGGTGCAGGGGCTGGCGGCCGGTGGCGAGTGGAGCGGCAGCATCCTGGTGATCACCGAGAACACCCACCGCAGCCAGCGGGGCCGGTTTTCCGCCTGGGCCCCATGCGGCGCCGTGGTGGGCTTCGCGCTGTCCACCGGTGCCTTCCTGCTCGCCGAGACGATCTCCGGACCAGCGTTCCTGACCTGGGGTTGGCGACTGCCCTTCCTGTTCAGCGTCGTGTTGATCGGCGTCGGGCTGTATTTGCGTAGCCACATGCACGAAAGCCATGAGTTCGCTCAGGTCGCGGATCAGGGCAAGGCCGCCCAGGCACCGATCATGGAGGTGCTGCGCCGCCATCCCCGCCAGGTGTTGATGATCTTCGGCCTGCGGCTGGGCGAAGGCTGTGCCTCCTGGATGTATTTCACCTTCTCCATCGCCTACGGCAAGTTCCTGGGGCTTTCCAACACCTTCGTGCTGAGCGCCCTGACCTTCTCCATGCTGCTGATGATTCCCTGCGCGCTGCTGGCCGGCTATGCCTGCGATCGCATCGGCCGCAAGCCGGTATACCTGGCCGGCGCCCTGGGCATGTTGTTTCTCGCCTATCCGCTGTTCCTGATGTTCGAATCCGGTATGCCCTGGCTCATCGTCACCGGCCTGGTGCTGGCCAATGGTGTGGTACTTGGCCTACTCGAAGGCGCGCAGCCCGCCTATATCAGCGAACTGCTGCCGGCACGGCTGCGCTTCTCCGGCCTGGGCATCGGTCGGGAAGTGGCATCCGTGCTGGGCGGCGGACTGGCGCCGATCATCGCCACCGCGCTGCTGGCGCACTATCGCGCGCCAGAACCCATCGCCCTGTACCTGGGCTGCATGGCCTTGATCACCGTGATCGCCACCCTCTTCACGCCCGAGACCTACACCCGCCAGCAGCGCCTGGAAGACCGAGCGGCGTCCACGGCAAGACAGCAGCCCGCGCAGGCACAGCCCTATCCCCCATCGGGGTCGGCCATCACCCCCTGATTGCTGGCGAACAAGCCTCGGCCCACGCCACTGGGCCCGCTCCGATCACTGGAATCGACAGTACCCTGATGAATCGCTCGCAACGCAACATTCCGTGGCTACCGCTACTGGGCATAGGCGCCATCGTCGGTGGCCTGGCCCTTGCCTTCGCCTGGACCACCGGGCTGGTGGGGAGCCGGGTCACCACCCGCACCTTCCTCGGCGAAAGCCTGAACGACTTCGAGCCGGGCTACCGGCGTGCTCACGGCAAGGGGGTCTGCTTCGTCGGCGTCTTTCGCAGCAGTGGCGCCGCGGCTGAGCTGTCCCAGGCTAGGGTCTTCTCCCAGGCGGCGCTGCCCGTCATCGGACGCTTCTCCATAGGAGCCGTGGATCCCCATGCAGCGGACAACTCCACCGCCACGGTCAGCATGGCACTGCTCCTGACTGCCGATGACCACTCCCAGTGGCGCATGAAGCTCAATAACGCGCCCTACTTCGATACCCATAGTCCGGAAGGTTTTCTCGCCCAACGCCAGGCGTTCGCACCTGATCCACTAACCGGCAAGCCCGACCCGGCGCAGGTCGCCGCCTTCCTCGCGGCCTACCCCGAAGCGCGCAAGGCCATCGAACACAAGGCCACCGCGCCCTGGCCCAGCAGCTTCGCCGGAGCCCAGTACAACGTCATCAACGCCTTCATCCTGGTCACGGCGGATGGCAAGCGCCAACCGGTGCGCTGGTTCATGCGTCCCCACGCGGCCTTCGTTGGCTTCTCTGGCGAGCAACGCAGCCAGGCGCGTCACGACGCACTGTTCGAGGACCTGGCCCACCGGCTGCACAAGGGACCGCTCTATTGGGACCTGGTCCTGAAGCTCGCCGAGCCTGGTGATCCGGTCGACGATCCCTCGCAGCCTTGGCCTGCGGAGCGCCGGCAGGTGGTGGCCGGTAACCTGGAGGTGCGTCACGTGGCCGATCAACGCCTGGGCGGCTGTCGCGACGTCAACTTCGACCCCACGCTGGTGCCTGCCGGTATCGAGCTGTCCAAGGATCCGGTCCTGGCCGCCCGTGCCGGCATCTATTCGCACTCCTACAACGCCCGCTTGCGCGAGATCGCCCTGGGCAAGGCGAGCGATGCCGTGGGCGAGCAGGAAACCAGCCCATGAACCACTCGCCCACGCATTTCAACGGCCTCGCCCGCGCGCTGCACTGGCTGATGGCCGTCGCGATCCTCGCCATGCTGTTCATCGGTGCCGGCATGATGACCTCCCTGACCTGGCGGCCCTGGTTGATCGATCTGCACCAGCCGCTCGGCATCGCTATCCTGCTGCTAGCCCTGCTACGCCTGGCCAACCGGCTGCTGCGTCCCGTTCCCGAGCTGCCCTCCCACCTGCCGCGCTGGCAGGTCAGCGCGGCCCTGGCCTCGCATTGGCTGCTCTATCTGCTGATGATCTGCCTGCCCTTGCTGGGTTGGGCCGTGCGCTCAGCCGGTAACTGGCCGGTCACCCTGGCACCTGGCTGGTATCTACCCGTCATCGTCGCCCCGAACAGCACGCTCTATGCCTGGTTGCGCCTGGCACACGGGGTGTTCGCCTGGTTGCTGTTCGTGGTGATCCTCGGCCATCTTGGCGCCGCCCTGGTGCACGCCTGGATTCATCGCGATGGCGTCTTCTCCAGCATGGCGCGCGGCCAGAAGAAAGCTGAGGTCGAGGCCTAGGGTTGGTAGCCTCTGAGGGCCACGGTTCGCCTCAGGCGAGGCCGTTCAAGGATCAGGTAGAAAACCCTGCCTTGGGGCTTGATCGCACTTTCCGCCAGGCATGAAAAAAGGGAGCACTAGGCTCCCCCATCCAAATACGCCGTTGCCCTCTTGTTCTTGTTGTCGGACGCCAACGTGATCGATTGTCAGTACGCCCCACCAGGGGGTGGGAAGTGAACAGATTACTTTGGTCACTCAAGAGAGCTCCAAAATGATCTGTTCGCGAGCCTCGGCCTTCTTGTTTTTGTTGTGGGCTGTTAGCGGCGCATCTTGTTGTTCTTGTGCCAATAATAAAGCAGGCACTGTGCCAACATTTTCAACTCATTGAATTAAAAGGAATTATTAAAAAATACTGCTATTTCGCAACAGCTGGACCTTAAGATTTCGTTACCTTTCCACTCGCTGGCGAAGGATCTGGTTACGACACCGAAGCATCCGGTAACGCCCTGAGCACTCGGGTGGCCGTCACCGGCTATAGGTGGATCTCTTGAGGGTCGCTTCGTTGTGCCGCTGCGCGACCGGTCGCTCCGGGTTCTCGGTGGGCAGGTACAGCAATCGCGTTGCCAGTACTTCGCGACGAGGCTTAATATCGGGTCGCAGCGCGCCGCGCTGGGTGCGATCGAAATCCCGCAAATCCACTACCTGCATGCCATCCTGGGCCGGTACTACGAATACCGGCAGATTCGCGTGGATCATGGCGTCGTAGCGGCTCTCTTCACCGAACCAGAGCATCGCGCGCGGATGTGGCGCGATCTTCTTGTGCCTGACCAGGATGTCATCGTCCGCCATCCGATTGAGCGCCTGGTGCTCCTGCCATTCCGGTGTGCGATCGAGGGCGATCCGTTCACGGTCCGCACGGGCCAGGGCCAGGGTCTTCAATTGCTCCCTTACCTTCGCCACCTTGACGCGCTCACCGCCAGAGGTATGACCGGCCCAGGTAAAGGTCAGCTGCCGCACCGGATCGGGAAAGCCCTGGACCTTGCGGATCAGCTGCTTGGTATTGAACGCCCCACCCAAGGCCTTGCGCATGATCCGCGGACGCGCCTCTGGAGCCAGCTCCAGTTCCAGGCGCGTCTGTTCGATCGCCGCGCTGAAAGCGCTCTTGCAGGTGTTGATGGCCAGGATTTCCTCGACCAGAGGCTCGGCGAGCGCGATGTAGCCTGGCAGCCGGCTCACCGTGCCCGGCGCCTGGCCAGGCTGCAGGTGAAAGGCCAGCAAGGCCTCCTGGGTGAGCGCCACCGCCTCTGCGCCATCGAAGACTTCCACGGCGATGTGATCCGGCACCCGCTGCTGAGCCAGCAGCGGCAATCGCCAGACCTGAGCAGCCACCACCCTGCTCGGCCATAGCTCGTTGAAGGCGCTGATGGTGCTCTTGAGGGTCTCGAAGGCGTTCTTGATGTCTTCGTACATGGGCCGCATCCAACCTAATGACTACTAGATTGTAGCATTTAGCGCCATTTTCTCCTCCTTCTTGTTAACTTAGGCAGAGGATTGCAGTTAATTCTTTCAATCATACAGGGGTGGTATTATTTTCCATAGGCTTCAGTAGCTGCGCGAATTGGGCCTCGCCATCCTGGTTGCGCAAGGTGACCTTCAACTCGGCCGATTCGCCGTCGATCTCCACTTCCCCAAAGAATTGGAATTTGCTCAAGGGCGAGGTGTTTGGCTGCGGTGGCGCCTTCTGGAATACCACGCTGGGACCAAAGGTGGCATCCAACGGATTCGGTCCGAAGCTACCGGCGTTGAGCGGACCAGCGACGAACTCCCAGAAGGGGTCGAATGCCTGGAAGGCCGCCCGATCCGGGTGGTAATGGTGAGCCGCGCAATAATGCACGTCGGCGGTCAACCAGAGGGTATTGCGGATTTGCTGGCGGGCAATGAACCCCAGCAGCTCGGCTATCTCCAGTTCACGCCCCTTGGGTTGGCCGGGATCGCCATTGGCGATGGCCTCCCAACGCGGCTGCCCCTGATCGTCCTTGCCGTCCGGCACCTGCAGTCCGATGGGCATGTCGGCGGCGATCACCTTCCAGGTGGCCCGCGATGACTGCAACTCCTGCTTGAGCCAGTCCAGTTGCTCGCGCCCCAGGAACGCCCCCTTCCCGCTCGCGTCATCTCCCAGATTGCTGTCGTTACCGGCGCGATAGCTGCGCATATCCAGGACGAAAACGTCCAGTAGTGGACCGTAGGCGATCCTCCGGTAGATGCGCCCTGCCCCATCGGCGGAAACACCGCGCATGGGGGCGTATTCCAGGAAGGCCTGGCGAGAACGGCCGCTGAGGACACCGATATCCTTGACCTTGTAGCGATCGTCCAGCTGCTTGCTTGGCGACCAGTTGTTGGTGGTCTCGTGGTCATCCCATTGCCAGACCTGGGGCACCTCGGCATTGAACCGCCGCAGGTGGTCATCCATCAGGTTGTAGCGATAGTTGCCGCGGAACTCGTCGAGCGTCTCGGCCACCTTGCTCTTGGCTTCCGTGGTGACGTTGCGCCAGATGCGGCCCTCTTCCACGGTCAATTGGGCCGGCACCGGGCCGTCGGCATAGATGGTATCGCCGCTGTGCAGGAAGAAATCCGGACGGCGCTCGCGCATGGCTTGGTAGATGCGCATACCGCCGATATCGGGATTGATCCCGAAGCCCTGCCCCACGGTATCGCCACCCCAGACGAATCTGATGTCGCCACGCTGCGTCGGTGCCGAGCGCAGGTGCCCGGCGACCGGCTCACTGAGCGCGCCGGTATCCACGTCCTCGAAGCGGACCCGGTAGAAGATGTGCTGATCGGCGGGCAGCCCGGCGAGATCGAGACGGGCCGTATAGTCCTGCGCCGCCGTGGTTACCGGCCCCAGCACCTTGCGCGGCGAGCGGAAACTCGCCTGGGTATCCCACTCCACCAGCAGGCGTGCCGGACGATCCGTCCGGCTCCAGATCAGGGCCCGATCCTGGGTCACATCCCCGGCCTGGACGCCGTCGGTCACGACAGGCCGGCCGGAGGGCGCCGCCCAGGTACGGGAGCCCAGGGCCGGTAACAACAGCGTCGCGCCCAGGCCTTGCAGGACACGGCGGCGATCAGGACGAATCAGGGACATGGCAAGCTCCTCAGGTAGAAAACAGCTAGCACTACCCCGACCTGATGACTCGTTCGTGACAGCAGAGGGTGGACGACGATCCGATCACAACTATAGGGGTGGTATTACCCAACAAGCCGCCTGGGCCTGAGCCGCGTGAAATGGCATCATGGCGCCCTTGTTGCGATCCGCCGCCATGGCCTGTCGCGAAGTTGCTTGGAGCCCTCATGTCTGCCAGACCCTACATCACCGTTACCCCCCCCAACGCTGCGCTGAAGGGGCGGATCGCCCCGCCCGGCTCCAAGTCCATCACCAACCGCGCCCTGCTCCTGGCAGCCCTGGCGAAGGGCACGAGTCGGCTGACCGGCGCACTGAAGAGCGATGACACCCGCCATATGTCCGAGGCCCTGCGGCTGATGGGGGTCACCATCGAGGAACCGGATGCCACCACCTTCGTGGTGACCAGCTCCGGTCGCCTGCAGCAGCCCTCCCAACCGCTGTTCCTCGGCAACGCTGGCACCGCGGTGCGCTTCCTCACCGCGGCGGTGGCGACCGTCGATGGCGCCGTCACCCTGACCGGCGACGCCTATATGCAGAAGCGCCCCATCGCCCCCCTGCTCGACACCCTGAACGCCAATGGCATCCAGGTCGCAGCCCCGACGGGCTGCCCGCCGGTGACGGTACAGGGGCAGGGGCGCCTCACCGCCCGGCGTTTCGAGGTCGATGCCGGGCTGTCCAGCCAGTACGTCTCGGCATTGTTGATGCTGGCCGCCCTGGGCAGCGAGCCCGTGGACGTCGCCTTGCGCGGTAGCGAGATCGGCGCTCGTGGCTATGTCGATCTGACCGTGGCCGCCATGCGCGCCTTCGGTGCCGAGGTGGAGCAACTCGATGCCGCGACCTGGCGGGTCGCCCCGACCGGCTACGTCGCCCGCGACTATTTCATCGAGCCGGATGCCTCGGCCGCCACCTACCTCTGGGCCGCTCAGGCACTGACCGGCGGCGCCATCGACCTGGGGGTCGCCGACGATGGCTTCACCCAGCCCGATGCCAAGGCCCGCGAATACATCGCCGCCTTCCCGCAACTGCCGGCCGTGATCGATGGCTCCCAGATGCAGGACGCCATTCCCACGCTGGCCGTGGTGGCGGCCTTCAACGAAACGCCGGTGCGTTTCGTGGGGCTGGCCAACCTGCGCGTGAAAGAGTGCGACCGGGTAGCCGCGCTGCACGATGGTCTGAATGCCATCCGCCCCGGCCTGGCCAGCGTGGAAGGTGACGACCTGCTGGTGGCGGCCGATCCGGCCTTGGCGGGCAGCCAGGTCGACGCAGTAATCGAAACCCACGCCGATCACCGCATCGCCATGTGCTTCGCCCTGGCCGGACTCAAAATCGCGGGCATCCGCATTCTCGATCCGGAATGTGTCGGCAAGACCTATCCTGAGTACTGGAATGCCCTGCGCAGTTTGAATGTCCAACTGCACGAGGGTGTCGAGGCCTAACCGCCACTTGCCGCAGGCCAGTCCAAGGGAATCCCTGAATGTCGATCTCTTCGCTCGAACACCTGGCGCTTCTGCAATTGACCTCCCATGCCCTGGTCATCACCGACCGGCACGGGCGCATCGAGCGTTGGAATCGCGGAGCGGAGTTGCTGTGTGGCTGGAGCGCCGCGGACGCTGAAGGACAGCCTTTCACCGAGCTGCTGACAGCCGGCCGCGATGCGGCCTTTCTCGCAACCGCCGAGCACCAGGCACTGATCGACGAGCATGGGCAGGGAGCGGGCTGGATCGGGCTTCGCAAGGGCCAGTCCCGCTGGGTGGAAGTGGCGACGACCGCCTTGAAGCAAGCCACCGAGGTGCTCGGCTTTGTCCATGTCCTGCAGGACCGGACCGAACAGCTGGTGTCCGAGGAACGGGTACGCCTCGCCCAGCAGGTCGGCCGGGTCGGTACCTTCGAACTCCTGCCGGGCGAGGCGCGCCTGCTGGTGTCGTCGGGCTTCTGCCACCTTTGGGGATTGCCGGAACGGCGCAGCTATCCTCTGGACGAATTGACCAGGCAACTGCACCCCGACGACGTGGCCAGCCTGAGAACGCTCACGGCGGAGCCCGACGACGATGCGTTGGATTATCTTGAATACCGCATCCGGCGCGCCGACACCGGCGAGGAACGCTGGCTCGGACGCCGCGGCCAACTGATGTCCAGCCAGGGCGCGGGGCGCTACCTGGGGGTGTGCTACGACATTACCGAACGCAAGCGCAACGAGGCGGCCATCACCGAACGGGATGTCTGGCTGCAGGAGCTGTACCACGGCATGCGCGAGGGCTTCTACATGGCCCAGGCGATCCGTGATGACGCTGGCCGGATGCAGGATTTCCGTTTTCTCGAGGTCAACCCGATCTTCGCCACGCTGACGGGCATTCCGCTGGATCAAGTACTGGGCAAGACGCTGCGCCAAGCCCTCCCGCAATTGGAAGCGGATCTGCTGCCCGCCTACGCCGACTTCATGAACTCCGACGCGGAATTCACCCAGTTCGATATCCTGCTGCATCTGCAGCATGAGCACTGGTACGAAGTACGCGCGCACAAACTGCCGGCGGATCGCTTCGCCGTGCTGTTCATCGACATCAGCGGCCATCGCCGCCAGGCGCAAGAGCTAGCCCGCAACGAGGCCCAGTTGCGCGCCATCATCAACTCCATCGACCAGATGGTGTGGGCCACGCGCCCGGATGGCCACCATTTCTACTTCAATGATCGCTGGTACGAATTCACCGGTGCCCCGGAGGGCTCCACGGAAGGCGATGGCTGGGCCAATATCTTCCATCCGGAGGACCAGGAGCGTACCTGGAAAGTCTGGCACCACAGCCTCAGTACCGGTGAGCCCTACCATATCGAGTATCGCCTGCGACATCGCTCGGGTCGGTACCGCTGGGTGCTCGGCCGCGCCCAACCCGTGCATGACGCCAAAGGACGCATCGAGCAGTGGTTCGGCACCTGCACCGATATCCAGAGCATCGTCGATGCCCGCGAAGTCCTTACCCGCTCGCGCCAGGAACTCGAACACCAGATCGAACTGCGCACCCGCGAGCGCGACCGGATGTGGCGCATCAGCCACGACCTGATGGTGATCTGCCGGGCCGATGGCGAGGTGAAGACGGTGAACAGCGCCGCCACCCGGCTGCTGGGCCGTCGCGAAACCGACCTGGCCAGTCTCCAACTGACCGAACTGCTGCATCCGGAGGACCAACGCCGGGTGTACGACACCTTACGCAGCCTGGGCACCCATCAGGGCGCGGCGAGCCTCAGGGCGCGGGTGCAGGCGCGGGATGGCAGCTATCGCATCCTCGACTGGACGGCCAGCGCCGAGGACGATCTCATCTATGCGGTCGGCCGCGACGTCACCGAACAGGAAGAACTGCAGGAGCAGTTACGCCAGGCGCAGAAGATGGAAGCGGTGGGCCAACTCACCGGTGGGATCGCCCATGACTTCAATAACCTCCTCACCGGGATCATGGGCAGCCTCGATATGCTGCAACGCCATCAGAAGGCCGGGCGACAAGAAAAATTCGAGCAATATCTGGGGAGTGCCCTCACCTCGGCCCAGCGTGCCGCCGCCCTCACCCAGCGCCTGTTGGCCTTTTCCCGCCGCCAGGCGCTGGACCTCCAGCCGGTTCAGGTCAATGCCAGCGCGCGCTCCATGGAGGACCTGCTATTGCGCAGCCTGCGTGGCGACATCGCGCTCATCCTGGATCTGGATAGCGCTCTCTGGCAGGCGCTCACGGATCCCCATCAACTGGAAAGCGCCCTGCTCAATCTGGTCATCAATGCGCGCGACGCCCTACCCCATGGCGGCCAGATCCGCATCGAGACGCACAACGTCTACCTGGCTGAAAGCGGTAACGGCCTGGATGCGGTGAGCGCCGGTGACTACGTCGCCCTGCTGGTAACCGACGATGGGATCGGGATGCCGCCAGAAGTCATGGCCCGCGCCTTCGATCCCTTCTTCACCACCAAGCCCATCGGCCAAGGTACCGGCCTGGGGCTGTCGATGATCTATGGCTATGCCAAGCAATCCAAGGGGCATGTGCGCCTGGAGTCCAAGCCCGGCAAGGGGACGACCGTCGGTCTCTACCTGCCCCGCTACCTGGGTGCCGACGTGGAGCCAACCCCGGTCGCCCCACCGGCCATTACGCCACGGGGCGGTGGCAAGATCATTCTGGTGGTCGAAGACGAGCCCGTGGTCCGGCAGATGGTGGTGGAGCTGCTCAAGGAGCTGGGCTACGCGACGCTACAAGCCGAGGATGCCCGAGGCGCCCTGCCCATCCTGGAAAGCAGCCAGCCCATCGATCTGCTGCTATCGGATGTAGGCCTACCCGGCATGAACGGGCGTCAATTGGCGGAAATCGCGCGCCAGCGCCGCACCGCACTCAAGGTGCTCTTCGCCACCGGCTATGCGGAAGGGGCGCACCTGGAAGGCTACCTGGAGCCAGGGATGACGCTGATCACCAAGCCTTTCAATCTGGACGTCCTGGCCAGCCGGGTGGCGGAAACCCTGGATGCCCTCGTTGAAAACTCCAGCCCTACCCCGGTACCGCTGTCTGACGGCGATAACTGAGCGGGCTCTGGCCGGTGCCACGACGAAAGAAGCGCGCGAAGTAGGCGGGATCGGTGAAGCCAAGGACATCGGCGATCTCCGCCACCGAGGCTTGGGTGAAACTCAAGTTGCGCCGCGCCTCCAATAGCAGTCTTTGATGGACGATCTCCAGAGCCGAGGTGCCGGCCAGCTGACGGCACACGGCATTCAAATGCACCCCCGAGATACCCAGGGCGCCGGCGTAGCGGCCGAGATTCCAATGGTCGCGATAATGCTGCTCCACCAGGGCGAGATAGCGCCCCAGATGCTGCTCGGCACGCCTTGGCAGCGCGGTCGCCACCTTTTGCGTCTGCTGCCGTACCAGCCAGACGGCCAGGCTGTCCAGCAAGGCCTCGAGCATCACCTCCCGTCCAGGCCGATGTCCCTCGTATTCGGCGACCAGTTGGCCAATCAGCCGTTCGATCCCTAACGCATCCTCACCCGCGAGTGCGAAGCGAGCCACGCTGAGAAACAAGCCCTGCCCACTGCCCTGGCAGCGCTGCTTCAAACGCTCTACCTGGGGCAACGGCAAGGTGATCACGAAGCCTTCGACGGCGGGATCAAATTCGAAGGCATGTACGCAGAGCATCGGCAGCACCACCAGTAGCGGACCGGACAGCGCGCCGTGCCAGTCCTCCAGTTGCAGACGCAACGAACCCGTTCGGACATAGAGCATTTGCACCAGATCAGCGTGCCTATGGGTGTCGATGCACCAGGCGTGCAAACGACTCCGGCTCTCGATCGTCTCGCAATGCAGCAGGTCGGGGGCAGGCCAGGCCTGCGCCTCGCCATACAGCTTGAAAATAGGTGGATAGCCGTCGTTCATCGTCAGACCTCGGGCGATAGCCGCACGAACCATCGAAAAGTACCAGAAAATGATCAATACCAGCCTGACCATCTCGCCTGGAGTCGTCCAAAAATACCGAAACCATACAAGAACGCGGCGTTCACGCCCGACAAGAGGAATTCCCCATGCGCACCCAAGTCGTGATCATCGGCGCCGGGCCGTCCGGCCTGCTCCTAGGCCAATTGCTCAGCCGCTCCGGCATCGACAACGTCATCCTCGAGCGCCAGAGCGCAGAGCATGTCCTCAGCCGCATTCGTGCCGGCGTGCTCGAACAGGGTACCGTCGACCTGCTCCGCCAGGCCGGCGTGAGCGAGCGCTTGGAACACGAAGGTCAGGTGCATCACGGCGTGGAATTCGCCATCGATGGCAAACGCGAGCGGCTGGATCTGCATGAACTGCTCGATGGACGCTGTGTCACCGTCTACGGCCAGACCGAAGTGACCCGTGACCTGATGGCCGCGCGCAAGGCCAGTGGCGGGATCACGCTGTACCACGCCAGTGCTGTCCAGCCCCACGAGATCGCAGGTGAGAGCCCCTATGTCACCTGCCAGATCGCCGGCGAGTCGGTGCGCATCGACTGCGACTACATCGCGGGTTGCGACGGCTTCCATGGGGTGTCCCGCCAGGCCATTCCAGCGGGGGTACTGACCGAGTACGAGCGCGTCTACCCCTTCGGTTGGCTGGGCCTGCTGAGCGACACGCCACCGGCCAGCGAAGAACTCATCTACGCAAGCCACGCGCGCGGCTTCGCCCTGTGCAGCATGCGCTCCGCGACCCGCAGTCGCTACTACCTGCAGGTGGATGCGGGCGATGCGGTCGAGAACTGGTCGGATGAGCGCTTCTGGGAAGAGCTCAAGGCCCGCTTGCCCGAGGAAACCGCTGCGCAGCTGGTCACCGGGCCCTCGCTGGAAAAGAGCATCGCCCCACTACGCAGCTATGTCGTGGAGCCCATGCAATACGGTCGGCTGTTCCTGGTCGGGGACGCCGCCCACATCGTGCCGCCAACGGGCGCCAAGGGGCTCAACCTGGCTCTGGGTGACGTCCGCAACCTGCATCTGCTGCTGGAGCGGGCGTACCGCACGGGCAATCCCTCCTGCCTGGAGCGCTATTCGGAGCTGTGCCTGAAGCGCATCTGGGCGGCGGTGCGATTTTCCTGGTGGATGACCACCGCGCTGCACCGTTTTCCCGACACCGATGCCTTCACCCAGCGTGTGCAAGACGCCGAGTGGCGCGCCCTCCTCGATTCCAGAGCGGGTCGCACCACCATTGCGGAAAACTACGTCGGCCTGCCCTTTCCGGCCCTGGATTGAACCTACGGGGAGACAGGTGGTGACCGGGGCGCGACTGGTGCATGATGGCGCCCCCGTTTTATCTGGCCCGCCGCTCCCATGCTCGAATTCGCTCTGGACCCCACGACCCTGGTACTGCTCGCCGGGGTCGCCTTTCTCGCCGGTTACATCGATGCCATCGCCGGTGGCGGGGGGTTGCTGACGGTACCCGCACTGCTCATGGCCGGTGTTCCCCCACACCTGGCCATCGGCACCAACAAGCTCAGCTCCACCTTCGGCAGCGCCACGGCGGCCTACACCTTCTATAGACGCAAGCTCTTCCAACCGCGGCAATGGCGCCATGCCCTACTCGCGACCGCCATCGGTGCCGGCGTGGGTGCCCTGGTCGCGCATCATCTGCCCGCGGACTTCCTCAACCAGCTGCTGCCCGTGGTGGTCTTCAGCTGTGCGCTGTACCTGCTGTTCGGCGGCACGCCCAAGGCGCCCCTGCTCAGCGATGCCCCCATCCCGCAACGTCGCCAATGGCCACAGGGCGTGACTCTGGGGATGTACGACGGAGTCTTCGGTCCGGGCACCGGGGCCTTCTGGACGGTCAGCAGCCTGCTGCTTTACCCGCTGGATCTGCTCAAGGCCAGCGGTGTCGCCCGCACCATGAATTTCGTCAGCAACGGCGTCGCCCTGGCGATGTTCATCGCGCTCGGCCAGGTCCTCTGGGTACTGGGTCTCACCATGGGCCTGTCGCTGACCCTTGGCGCCTATCTAGGCGCCCGCAGCGCCATCGCCGGCGGAGCCAAGTTCATCCGCCCGGTGTTCATCTGCGTCGTGCTGGCGCTGACGATCAAGCTAATCTGGCAGCACTGGTTTGGCGCCGCCTAAGCGTTCGGCGCGATAGAGGTCGATCAGGTAGCGGGAGATGGAAAAAGCGGGTGGCAGCGTCGGCAGATCCCGCAACTCGAACCAGCGAGCATCCTCGATCTCATCGGGCTGGCAGCGAATCTCACCCGCCACGTAATCGACGTGATAACCCAGCATCAAGGAATGCGGATACGGCCAGTTCTGGCTACCCTGGTAGCGCAGGTTGGTCACCGAGACCCCCACCTCTTCCATGATTTCGCGGTGCACACAGGCCTCGGCCGACTCCCCCGGTTCGACGAAGCCCGCCAGGGTGCTGTAGACGCCTGGGGCGAAACGGGGCGAGCGGGCCAGCAAGACCTCATCGCCCCGGGTGATCAGCGCGATCATGCTGGGTGACAGCCGTGGATACTGGGTAAGCTGGCAGTTCGGGCATTGCAATCCACGCTGGCCAGCGAGGGCGAAGGTACGGGTTCCACACTGACCGCAGAAGCGATGTTGCCGCGCCCAGGTACCGATCTGGTTGGCGTAGCCCAACAGCTTGAACAGCGCATGGGGCGATTGCAGCATCAGCGGCCGCAAGGGCTGCCAACTACAGCCTTCGAGGTCTTTCTGGCTATCGAGCTCGATCAGGGTGACGGCCTGTCCCTGCCACTGGCCGAGTCCATGCAGATCCCCCTCGAGCCCCTGGAGGCGCGGATCGTCACCGGTGAAGAGCACCTCCGCACCACAGGTAAGAAAGGCCTGGCCACTGTGGACGACCAGCCAACCGGGCGACGTTGGCAGCGCCTGGAACCAGCCCGGCTGCCATGGCGTCATGCGGCAGCCGACGTCCAGCCCAGGGCGCGAATGCTCTGCGCCGCGATATCGAGAATTTCCGGCGTACCGCCATGGCCCTCGGTACCGCCGCTCTCGACGAAGAACTCGATGCTACTCAGGGCATCCGCCAAGACTTCAAGGGTAGCCGGCTCGCACACCTGACCATCGTCGATCAAGCACCGCTGGATATAGCCGGTGCAGGCCCGCACCAGCTCGGCGGCGCGGGGATTACCCAAGAAGAACAAGGCTCCCCGTACGGTATCGAGCAAAGCAGGGACCGTGGTGAGATGAAGGGTATCGCCACGCGAATCGAGGAAGGCGCCAATGGCGCGCTTGGCGTCGGTGAGCCCTTTGTAGGCCTCCTTGTGCAACAGCGCCTGGGCTTCACCCAACTGGTAATTGGCCACGCTGAGCTGGACGTCCTTGGCGTCGAGGGAGGTGTCGAGCAAGTTGCCCTGCCCCTCGGGTTGACCGAGCAGGCTTTCCACGAGCAGCAAGGCATCCGCCAGAGGTGCCAAATCCTCGAGCATCAGCGTCTTGTCTTTCCATTCGGAGATACTCGGTAGGCACTGCTGCAGCACCCGGCCAGCGTTGTCCTGGCCCACCATCTCCAAGGTCTTGCCCAGCAGGCCGACCTGGACATACAGCCGCGAGAAATTATCGGAGACCGCGGAGTGACCTTGCTCGCCGCCGTGGCTCACCTCGGCCTCGATGAGGTCGATCAGATCCTTGACCGTTTCCAGTTCTTCGCGGATGGCGGCGGAGAGCGAATGCATGACCGCATGCCCGGGACCGGCGAGACGCTTCTTGCCGGCCTCCAGCTGTGCATCGGTGAAGCCCAGGCGCTCGATGCCATAGGCGTTCATCACCTGCTGCGGATGGGCCGCGTCGACACCGGCGAGCGCCAGTAGATAGAGGAGTTCCTTGAGCGTACTACGCGCCGGCTCATGCAACTCGTTACCCAGCATCTGGCGCAGTTCGCGATCGACGCGGGCGAACAGTTGCTTACGCTCCCGAGTGGGGGTCAAACGGCCCTGGGCGAAGCCCTCGGCGGTCGCCGCAGCGACCCAGGGCAGGTAGCCGCCGACATGGTCGTGCAACAAGGCAGCCGAACGTTCCAGTGCCCGCGCCATGAGCTTCAGGCTAGCCAGACTATTGACGTCGCGCAAAAAGCCGAGCAGGCCAATCTGATACATCTGACGCATTCTGCGTGCCTGAGCGGATCGTTCACGGGCAGCCAAGCGCGTGGGCTCGGTGATCTGCGGCCGCTGATCCAGACGCACACTGAAGAAATAACTTTCCGGCAACTCCGGCTCGCCACCTGCCATGCGCAGGGCATTGATGGCGGGCAGCAGCAATTCAGGCATCTCATCCTGCCCGCTGCGGAGTTGTTCGAGATAGCGGCGCAGCATATGCAGGCCGCGACAAATCGACATGAGATGCTCGTCGTGTTCGGGACCAGCACCTGCGGGGATATCATTGGCAATCTGCAGGGTTTCATGCGCGAGCAGCTGGGCCCCTGTCAGCTCGATGAGTGTCAGGGCACCACGAATCTGGCCGATACTTTCTACGGCGCGCTGCAACAGGCTGCTGCAATGCCGCTCGACGATGAATCGCTCAAGATAGGACTCAGCTTCTTCAATGGTCGCGAACAGCTGTTCGCGGACCAAGCTCAAAGCTCTCGCTCCAGTCACCATGGTGCCTTACGCCTCCTGCGCCAATACAACTTCGCAAACGCCACCCTAGACGGGGGATAAGGCTTGCTATTCCCAATGAATCTTAGGTACCGCGTCATCCTAACGGGGCTACACTAAAAATCCGGTAATGCCTGGCGCTTAGCGTGCCGGACAATCACCGCAACCTACCACAGCCAACCGCTCCGCCTTGCATCCACCACAACGAAGCGACAACTCCAATTCGTCGTATGAATATTTGGGACTACAAAAAGTTCCGGAGAAATTCAAATTCGGCGATTCATTCAGGTCCAAATGACCAGTCTGCATCGTTCTAGTTGAACAATAGCTGAAAATTGTGAGGTCTTTCGGTTTATTCGGACGAGCGCGAATTTGCCAGTGCCGAATCAGCCACTGGCCCCAGGCAGCTTATTCGGCACCAATGCCCGCCAGCCAGAGCGGAACCTTGCCGCAGCTCTTCTCGATGGCGGCCATACGCGCGGTATGAGCCTCGATATCCGCAGCAGAGGCACTAATCACCCGGGTGCGTGGACGATCGGCCGGCAGCCGCTTGATCGGCATGACATAGTTGCCATCACCATTGCCTTCCTGGCCATGGGCCGCTAGGGAAAGGCTGGTCTGGCCACCAGTCATGGCCAGATAGACGTCCGCGAGGATCTCGGCGTCGAGCAGTGCGCCGTGCAGCTCGCGGTTGGAGTTGTCTACCCCATAACGCTTGCACAGGGCGTCCAGGCTATTGCGTTGCCCGGGATGGCGCCCACGGGCCATGACCAGGGTATCGAGTACCGAGCAGTGCTGGGTGATGTCGGCGCGCTCGGGATGGACGCCCAGGCGCGCGAATTCGCTGTTGATGAAGCCCACGTCGAAGGGCGCGTTGTGGATGACGAGCTCGGCGCCTTCGATGAACTCGAAGAAACTGTCGGCGATCTCGGCGAAGCGCGGCTTGTCGGCGACGAACTCATCGGTGATGCCGTGTACCGCGATGGCGCCTTCGTCGATCTCTCGATCCGGATTGAGATAGACGTGGAAATGACGCCCGGTCAGTCGGCGCCCGATCACCTCGACCCCACCGATCTCGATGACCCGGTGGCCGTCGGTTACCGGCATGCCGGTGGTTTCGGTATCCAGAACTACGTATCTCATCGCTACCTCTTGGCCTGTCTCGCTCGGCCGGTGTTAGGCCTTGGCGGCCTGTTTGACTTGTCTTACCTCATCCACGCCACGGTTGGCCAACTGGTCGGCCCGCTCGTTTTCGGGATGACCGGTATGCCCTCTTACCCAGCGCCATTCCACGTCGTGCCGCTGTACCTGGGCATCGAGTGCCTGCCACAGCTCGGCGTTCTTCACCGGCTGCTTGGCGGCGGTCTGCCAACCACGCTTCTTCCAGTTCGCCAGCCACTGGGTGATTCCCTTCATCACGTACTCGGAGTCGGTGGTCAGCCGGATACGACAGGGACGCTTGAGCGCCGCCAGCGACTGAATGGCCGCCATCAGTTCCATGCGGTTGTTGGTGGTGTTGGCTTCGCCGCCCCAGAGCTCACGCTCCGCACCGCGGTACTTCAGCAGGGCGCCCCAGCCGCCGGGACCCGGATTGCCCTTGCAGGCGCCGTCGGTAAAGACCTCGACGATGTCGTCACTCATTGGATTCACTCGATTCGCGCCGGGCGATCTTGGCCACCGGCATGGGCACCAGCTTGCCGCGCGGTTCCTTGCGGACCTGGGGCACCGGGCGCAACCCGAACATCAGCTTGCGTGCCGACAGCAGGTAGAAGCCGGCACCTGCGGCCTGCTCGCTGCTGGGATCGATGTCCCCCTGCTCCATCCAGGCCAGGCGCTGCTGCCACTTGTGGGATGAAAGCGGCGGACGATAACACCCGAAGCGCCGTTTCTCCAGCGCGAAGCCCAGCAGCGACAGCCAGTCCGCGACCCGGCTGGCCCCGAAGCAGCGGGCCTTGCGCAAGGCGTCGCGGGCCAGATAGTGCCGCACGCCCCACAGGCTCCAGGGATTGATGCCCACCACCACCAGGTGGCCACCGGGCCTCACGCTCAGCGCCGCTTCGCGCAGCAGACGATGGGGCGACAGGGAAAAATCCAGGCCATGCTGCAACAAAACGACATCCGCGGCGTGCTCACCCAACGGCCAGGCGCCTTCCTCGCAGATGATGTCGACATCGCCCAGCGGTGGCCCGATCCGCACCGTATGCCGGAGCTGACCGCAGTTGGCCAGAGATTCCGGATGCGGCCCGTAGTGGACGAGGTAGCTGCCGAAATGCCGCTTGAGCTCTTCGTCGATCAGCACCCGCTCCTGTTCGAGCAACAGCTGCCCCAGCGGGCCGGACATCCACTCCCGCGCCGAACTCATGAGCTTGAGCCAGCGCGGATCGACCTGGGCCGAAAATTCGTCGTGCATCGTCTGGTCCTCTCCTGAAGAAGCCTGAACTGTTGCCGTACCACCTGCTGCTACCCTAGAGACTCGCAGTCCGACCAGAGAGCTCACCCCATGTTCGATATCGTTCCTCTACCCGCTTTCAACGATAACTATATCTGGCTCATCAAGGACGCCGGGACGAGACGGGCGGTCGTCGTCGACCCGGGCGATGCCGCACCGGTACTGACCTGGCTCGACAGCCACCCCGACTGGCGGCTGACCGACATCCTCATCACCCATCATCATCACGATCACACCGGCGGTATTGCCTCGCTCAAGCAGCGTACCGGCGCCCGGGTCGCAGCGCCTGCCGACGAAGCTATCGCCGACGTCGACCTGCCGCTGGCGGATGCGGACCGTCTCGAGGTGTTGGATGCCACCTTCGAGGTCATCCGGGTACCCGGCCATACCGCCGGCCATATCGCCTACTACCTGCCTGGCGAACGACCTCTCCTGTTCAGTGGCGATACGCTGTTCTCGGCCGGTTGCGGCCGGCTGTTCGAAGGTACGCCTACGCAGATGCTGGAATCCCTGCGTCGGTTGTCCAGCCTGCCGGATGCCACCGAAATCTATTGCGGCCACGAGTACACCCAGAGCAATCTGCGCTTCGCCCGCGTGGTCGAGCCGCAAAGCGCGGCGGTGCAAGACGCGCAGGAGCAAACGCGACGCCTGCGTGAAGCCAACCGCCCCACCCTACCCACCACCCTGGGGCGTGAACGTGACATCAACCCCTTCTTGCGTACCGCCGAACCCGAGGTTAGACAGCAGTTGCAGCAACAACGCGGAGTGGCAGCGGATGCGCCGGAGGATACCTTCTTCGCCGCCCTGCGCGCCTGGAAGGACACGTTCTGACACGCATTGAAAACACCCGGCAAGGACGCCGCAGAGCCTTGTTTTACGTCGTCGTACAGGTCACAGGCTAACGGGTTGTTCCTTGACCCTCCGGGAGACGGTTCCTAGAATCGCCCATCCTCCAAATCCCGGAATGCCCAAACCAATGCCGCCAGCGACGCCGAAAACCCGCGAAATAGACGTGCTGGCTACGTCCTTCAAAGTCTCCGCGCTGTGTCTTGCCGTCTTTCTCGCCGGCTGTCAGAGCAACAGTCAGCCGACCGATAATGGCTATCAAGCCGATCTGGAGATGACGCCGCACAAGATGCAGCGTCCGCCGGAATGGCTGCGGAAGGCCCCTGCGGTGGCGGCCACCAGTGGCGATATCTGGGACCGGGTTCGGGATGGCTACCAGCTACAGGACCAGGGCGAAAACGGGACCAATCCGCGCATCGATCGACAACGTCTCTGGTACGCCAGTCACGAGGCCGCCCTTTCCCAGTCCTGCAGCCGTGGTGCCCCCTATCTGCACTACATCGTGGAGCGGCTGGAAGAGCGCAAGATGCCCCTAGAACTGGCCCTGCTGCCGGTCGTGGAAAGCTCCTTCAACCCCAACGCCCTCTCCCGCAGTGCCGCCGCCGGTCTCTGGCAATTCATTCCGACCACCGGCAAATACTTCAATCTGCGTCAGACCCGCTTCTATGACGGTCGCCGCGACATCACCGCCTCGACCAATGCTGCGCTGGACTACCTGAGCAAGCTGCACGACATGTTCGGCGGTGACTGGCTGCTCGCCCTGGCCGCCTACAATGCCGGCGAAGGCACCGTCAGCCGCGCCATCGAGCGCAACCAGTCGCTGGGCCTGCCGACCGATTACTGGAATCTCTCCTCGCTGCCGCAAGAAACCCAGGATTACGTACCCAAGCTGCTGGCGGTCTCGCAGATCGTGCGCAATCCGGGCGCCTATGGCCTCGCCCTGGAATCCATTCCGGACGAGCCCTATTTCGAAGTGGTGGACATCAAGCAGCACCTGGACCTGAACCGCGTTGCGGAGCTGGCCGACCTGGACGCCAAGGAACTCTACCGGCTGAATCCGGCGTACACCCAAGGGGTGACCATGGACGGTCCCAAGCATCTGCTGGTGCCGGCAGAGAAAGCCAAGCGTCTCGCTGCGGCTCTGCCCTCCATCGCCTCCGATGCGGTCGTTCAGTGGCAGGAATACCGCGTTCGCCGTGGCGACACCCTGCGCAGCATCGCCAAACGTAACCACGTGAGCGTCGAGCAACTCACCGCACTCAACAAACTCAGCAGCCATACCCGTTTGTCCGCCGGACGGGAGCTGATGCTTCCGCGGCGCGAGACCGGCAATACCACGACGCCATTGGAGACCATCGCCGTCGCCGAGGAACCGGTGGTACGTACCTACAAGGTCCGCACCGGCGACAGCCTCTGGTCCATCGCCCGTGCCAACGACGTGGAACTGGCCGATCTCAAGCGCTGGAACGATCTGGGCAAGCGTGGCCTGAAGGTAGGCGAGACCCTGAAGCTACACGATACGGGCAGTGCGACGACCACCGCGACAGCGGCTTTGCCCGCCGCCTACACGGTCAAGGTCAAGAGCGCCAAAGCCACCAAGAACGCCAAGGGCGCGCCAACCTATTATCGGGTCAAGGCCGGCGATTCGCTGTACCAGATCGCCAAGCGCTACAACATCGGACTGCAGGCTCTGCAGGACTGGAATCCGCGGGTCGCCTCCGCGCTGACGCCCGGCCAGACCCTGACGCTCTTCCTCAACTGAGCCGCGACCGCTCACCGCAGCGATCATCCAGCGCTTTTGTCGAAGGTATCGACCTGCTACCTTACCGCCCCACCCGTGCCCGCCCCCACCAGGGATCGGGACAAGATCTCGCTCTGCCCTGCGCGGAGCCCTGCCCAACCCGACCGTCGGCCCTGCGGCTGAGGCGTCGGACTTAACACAGAAGAGGAAAACACCATGGGATTTCTCGCCGGTAAGCGCGTTCTCATCGTCGGCGTCGCCAGTAAGCTGTCCATCGCCTCCGGCATCGCCGCCGCCATGCACCGCGAGGGCGCGGAACTGGCCTTCACCTACCAGAACGAGAAGCTCAAGGGTCGCGTAGAAGAGTTCGCCGCCGGCTGGGGCTCCAATCCCGAGCTGTGCTTCCCCTGCGACGTTGCCGACGACGCCCAGATCGAAGCCGTCTTCGCCGAACTGGCGAAGAAGTGGGACGGCCTGGACTGCATCGTCCACTCGGTCGGCTTCGCTCCCGGCGATCAACTGGACGGTGATTTCACCAGCGTGACCACCCGCGACGGCTTCAAGATCGCCCACGACATCAGCGCCTACAGCTTCGTCGCCCTGGCCAAGGCTGGTCGCGAGATGATGCGCGGCCGCAACGGCAGCCTGCTGACACTGTCCTATCTGGGCGCCGAGCGCACCATGCCCAACTACAACGTCATGGGTATGGCCAAGGCCAGTCTCGAAGCCGGCGTGCGTTACCTGGCCGGTAGCCTCGGCCCGGAAGGCACTCGCGTAAATGCCGTGTCCGCCGGTCCCATCCGCACCCTGGCGGCGTCGGGTATCAAGAGCTTCCGCAAGATGCTGGCCGCCAACGAGCGTCAGACGCCCCTGCGCCGCAACGTGACCATTGACGAAGTCGGTAACGCTGGTGCCTTCCTGTGTTCCGATCTGGCCTCGGGCATCAGTGGCGAGATCCTCTACGTCGACGGCGGCTTCAACACCACCGCGATGGGCCAGCTCAACGACGACGAGTGATGGCAGACAGAAGGGCCGGCAAATGCCGGCCCTTCTGCTTTTCAGTTCTCGCTACGCACCTGAGCATGACTGATCAGCGCGAAGATCAGACTACCTCCGACGATATTGCCCGCCAGCGTCGGCCCAGCGAAGGTCAGCCAGAACTCTCCCCAGGTCGCCTCCCCGGCGAACACCAGATAGGCCACCTCCAGGCTGCCCACGACGATATGGGTGAAGTCGCCCAACGCCATGAGATAGGTGATCAGCACGATGATCCAGATCTTGGCGCTTTCCGCTGCCGGCAGCATCCAGACCATGGTGGCGATCATCCAGCCGGACACTATGCCCTTGGCGAACATACCGGTGGCGTCGTTCTCCATGACCTTGGTACCGATCGCGAGAAATTTCGCATCGGCCTTGGCATCGAACAGCGGCAGATGCAGGATCACGTAGGCGACCAGGATGGTACCCAGCAGATTGCCGATGAGCACCACGCCCCACAGTCGCCCAAGTCGGCCGAAATTATGCAGCGTGGGTTCGCTCATCACCGGCAGGACAGCCGTCAGAGTGTTCTCGGTAAACAACTGCTGGCGCGCCAGGATCACCCCGAGAAACCCGGCTGAATAGCCAAAGCTGGCGATGATCTTGCTGTAACCGCCTTCGGGCAGGTTGGCATTGAGCAAACCCATGGCCATCAGCGAAAGCCCCATGGTCAGCCCTGCTGCCAGCGCTGACCAGAACAACGCGGCGATGGTGCGTTCCAGCTCGTGATCACCCTGGGAACGAATGATCTCGTGCAGAACCACGGCACGTGGCAGTTGGCTCTCGTCGACGTTTTGTTCTTCCTCGCGCGTCAGTTCTGGATCGTCCGGACCGGACTCTTGACGCTGTCGTGGCTCTTCGGCCTTTCCCTGGTCTCGACTCATCAGACGGCCTGCTCATCCCAAAGGAGTTCATCATCGTCACCGATTTCCGTGACTCGGTTGAGTGCGGCGTCGGCAGCTTCTTCCGCTTCGGATGCCAGATCGAAATGACGCTCGGTGGCCACCTTGTGGAAGGTTGGCTGGGCATCGTCCCGCCGTGCCTTGACGGCGATGACCGCCTCGAATCCCTGTTCGGCGGGAACCGCGGATGAGATCGCTTCGTGATGAGTGAAATGCTTGATGGCCATGGATGCCGATGTCTCCCGAACCTGGGGCGACCGGAGTGATCGCGCCTGTTCTAATAGACTGTCTCGGCGAAAAAACGATCTGTGCAACGAAGCGGATCAGCTACCGAGTAGTTTCTGAACCTGTAGATGTAGGCGTTCTAGAGAGAAAGGCTTGGTCAGCAGGGGGACCTTGCCCAGCAGCGCGGAGCCGGTGTCTATGATCTCGGCAGGATAGCCACTGATGAACAGCACCTTGAGATCGGGACGCAGCTTGAGTGCCGGCTCGGCGATCATGACACCGGAAACGCCGTCGGGCAGCCGAAAATCAGTGATGAGCAGGTCGAGGCGAGGCCTACCCGCGAGAATGCGAAAGGCTTCCAGGGAAGAGGGTGCCTGGAGAACGGTGTAGCCCAGTTCAGAGAGATAGTCCGCCAGAATCATCAGTATCTGCGGCTCATCCTCGACGACCAGCACTACCTTGTTCGTTTCCACGCTCACCATCAAACCCCTGTACGCACACATTCGGCTCCCTTGGACCCAGGGGAGCCGTAAAGTTCCAACTTATAGCAGCGGTTACAGGCCGTTGGTGGTGCCAACGGCCTGTGCCATTACTGCTGTTTCTTCTGGCCTTGCTCATTGATGGTGGTCTTGCCAGCACCGGTCGCGGCGCCTGCGCCTTCGCCAGTCTTCTGGCCGGCCGGGGTACCCATGCCAGCGCTATTGGCCTTCGGCGGGTTACCTGCGCTGTCGGCGGCGAAGGCAGCGCCACTGACGGCGATCAGACCAGCAAACATCAGAGCAGCGGTTTTCTTTGCGTTCATGGTGAGACTCCGGGTTGATTGACCACTGTTTAGGCAGGCCAAGCGCCGATTCGTTCTCTCACCTTGTATCTGCGGGCTGTAACCGAATGCGAACCGCCGCAAGCCTGTAACGTTAACATGAAAAGACCGCTCCAGAGCGGTTGGTGAACAGCGGATAGCGGCACCCGCCGTTCTCTTGCTCGTCAGGCTTTGTCCGGCAAGAGACGGCAGGCATCGCCTCACTCGCGATGGGATCACCCCTGATCCCCGCCACCGACCGGCAGGACGGTGCCGGTAATGTAGGAGGCTTCGTCCGAGGCCAGGAAGAGAATGGCGCCCACCTGCTCGTCGAGGGTGCCGTAGCGCTTCATCAGGCTGCTGTCGCAGGTCTGGTCGACGATCTGCTGATACCACTGGCGGTCCTGCGCCGATTCCACCTGAGCGTTACGCGGGATACGCCGCGGCGGCGCCTGGGTGCCGCCGGGGGCCGTGGCGTTGACCCGAATGCCACGACCAGCGGTTTCGAAGGCCAGGCAGGCGGTCAGGGCGTTCACGCCGCCTTTGGCGGCCCCATAGGGCACCCGGTTGATGCCGCGGGTGGCGATGGACGACACATTGACGATGGCGCCCTGCCCTTGCGCCAACATGTACGGCAGCACCGCATGGCAGCACCAAAGCGTGGGAAACAGCGAGCGCCGGATTTCCGCTTCGATCTCGTCGACCCGATAGTGCTCGAAGGGCTTGGCCCAGATCGTGCCCCCAACATTGTTGATCAGGATGTCGAGCCTGCCCTGCCAGGCGTGCGCCTGGCGCAAGGCACTCTGGCAGTCGGCGGCCTCTTCGAGGTCGGCCGTCAGCGTCAGGCTGAGATCGCCCTGCAGCTCATGAACCAGCGCCGAGCGATCGATGGCCACCAGCAGCGCCCCTTCCGCGCGCAGCCGCTCGGCCACTGCCCGCCCGATGCCTTGCGCAGCCCCCGTCACCACCGCCACCTTGTTGGAAAATCGGCCGTTCATGGGTCCTCCTCAGGCAGCATCGCCAGTAGCCACGACCGTGGCCGTGAATTTCTCGTAGTGGAAGCTGGCCGGCTCGACACCTTGCTCGCCCAGGTACTGGCGGACCGCATCCACCATGGGTGGCGGTCCGCAAAGGTAGATGTCGACGTCGCCACCGTTCAGCGCCTCCGTAGGGAGATGCTGGGTGACATAGCCCTGGCGCGGGTGCTGGGTCCGGGGATCCGCGACACAGGTCAGGACGCTCAGGCCCGGCAATAGGCGTTTATAGGCTTCCAACGCCTCGACCAGCACCAGATCCTCGTCACGGGTCACGCCGTACAGCAGTTGGATCGGCTGTTGGCAGCCCTGCTCGGCCAGTACCGCCAGCATCGACAGAAAGGGCGCAAGCCCGGTGCCGCCAGCCAGGAACAGCAGCGGTCGGCAGACTTCGCGGAGAAAGAAGCTACCCAGCGGGCCACTGAGACGCAGTGAATCCCCCAGGCGCGCCCGGGCGAGCCAGCCGCTCATGAGTCCGCCCGGCACCTGTTTGATGAGGAAGCTGGCGGCGGCCTCACCGGGACGGCTGCTGAAGGAATAGGCCCGCGTCTGGCCGCTGCCGGGTACCTCCAGATTCATGTACTGCCCCGGCAGAAAGTCCGGTGCGCGATCCAGGGTCAGGCTGAGAACGACGGCGGCGTCGCCAAGATGTTCGAGTCCGGCGACGGTGGCCTGGTAGGTGGCTACGCCTGTCTTGCAGCGGGCCGCGGGTACGGGTACCCGCAGGACACAATCCGAGCTCACCGTCATCTGGCAGGTCAGCACCTGCCCGGCGGCGGCTTCGCTGGGGCTCAGGGCGTCTTCGAGGTAGTCCTCGCCCAGGGCGTAGTCGCCCTTTTCGCAGTGGCATTTGCAGGTGCCACAGACCCCATCGGAGCAGTCCATCGGCAGGTTGATGCGCTGGCGGTAGGCGGCATCGAGCACCGTCTCGCCGGGGTTGCAATCGATGAAGCGGGTGACGCCGTCTTCGAACGTCAACGCCAGGGTATAGCTCATGGCGGCGCTCTCCTAGCAGTGATAGATGTCGATGACCTGGTGGATGTAGTCGTTCTTCAGCACCACCTTCTTGCGGGTGATCAGCGGCTGCTCGCCGCGCAGGTCGAGCCCGTAGAAGGAGGTACCGAAGAAGACGTCGGTAGTGCGATAGCGGTGGCTCAAGGTCTGCCAGTTGAAGCGCAGCTCGGCCGTCTCGGCATCCGCGGCCAGGACTTCCAGATTGGCGATGAAGTGGGCCGTGCGTGGCTCCGGGGTACTGGCGCTGGAGCGCTCGGTCTTGATGCGGAAGATGCGATCTTCCAGACCCTCGCGATTGGGGTAGTAGATCAACGAGATGTGCGCCTGGGGATCCTCCACGAGTTGGTCGTGGTCGTCCCAGGCGGGCATCCAGAATTGCACCTGGGGGCTGTAGCAGGCGAGCCAGGCGTCCCACTGGCGATCATCCAGCAGCCGGGCTTCACGGTAGACGAACTCGAGGAGCTGACTAGGGGCGATGTTCATGCGGCGTTCTCCCCGTCGGTGGCGACCAGCGTGGCGCGTTCCCGCTCGATGGCTTGGCCGAGGGCCTGGGCCCAGTAGGCATGCTGGCGCACGAACAGGCCTTCGTCCTCGGTGCGGGGGCCGGATAGCAGCGGCGCCATGCCCAGCGCCCGGGCATTGTCGTCGGCACCCGCTTGCCAGTGCAGCGCCCCGCGGGACAGGTCGTTCCACAGCTCGGTATTGCCTTGGTAGCCACTCTGGCAGGCGCGGAATTCCTCCAGGTCGTCCGGCGTCCCCATCCCGCTGACGTTGAAAAAATCCTCGTACTGGCGGATGCGCAGGGCGCGGTCGGCGGCGCTCTCGCCCTTGGGCGCGAAGCAGTAGATGGTCACCTCGGTCTTGTCGACCGCCAGGGGCCGTACCACGCGGATCTGGGTGGAGAACTGATCCATCAGGTAGACGTTGGGATACAGGCAGAGATTGCGCGTCTGGCCGACGATGAGCTCGGCCCGTTCGGCGCCGAGTCGCTCCCGGAGCGCTTCCCGATGACCGTATACCGGTCGCACCTCGGGATTGAGCAACTGGGTCCAGAGCAGGATGTGGCCGTGCTCGAAGCCGTAGACGCCGCCGACGCTCTTGGACCAGCCGTTGGCGTCCACGGTACGGGTACCTTCCGCCGCGTAGTTGCGCCGCTGCATGGTGGCGGAGTAGTTCCAGTGCACGGAGCTGACGTGGTAGCCGTCCGCACCATTCTCCATCTGCAGCTTCCAATTGCCGTCATAGGTGTAGGTGGAATTGCCACGCAGCACCTCCAGACCCTCGGGTGCCTGGTCGACGATCTGGTCGATGATGACGCGGGTCTCGCCAAGATAGTCGGACAGCTCGGGGACCGCGGCACTGAGCGAGCCGAACAGGAAGCCGCGATAGGTCTCGAAGCGGGCCAGGCGGGTCAGGTCGTGGGAGCCGTCGCAGTCGAACTGCTCCGGGTAGGCACCGTGCTTGCCGTCCTTCACCTTGAGCAACTTGCCGCCATTGCTGAAGGTCCAGCCATGGAAGGGACAGGTGAAGGAACTCTTGTTGCCCTGCTTGCGGCGGCAGAGCATGGCACCACGGTGGGCGCAGGCGTTGACCAGGCCGTGCAGATCGCCCTGCTTGTCGCGGGTGATCATCACTGGCTGGCGACCGATCCAGGTGGTGAAGTAGTCGTTGATGGCGGGAATCTGGCTCTCGTGCGCCAGGTAGACCCAGCCGCCTTCGAAGAGGTGCTTGAGCTCCAATTCGAACAGGGCGGGATCGGTGAAGACGCTGCGGCGGCAGCGGAAGACGCCACGGGCAGGGTCGTCTTCGACGGCATCGGCAACCTGCCGAGCGAGGCGGTCGAACATGCTGATCATGGGGATGGCCCTCGGTTGTTGTTGTATCAGGCCAACCCAGGGTAGGAGCGGCGGCGCCTGGCCAATAGCCGCTCCTTGCGAATCGCTATCCGCCCTGTGCGCCCTCCTCGCGCCCACGCTTCCAGGTGGCCGAAGGCAATTCGCCGAATCTCTTGCGATAGACTTCGGCGAAGCGCCCCAGGTGGACGAAGCCGAGATCCAGAGCGACGGCGGTGACACTGGTGGCGCGTGGCTCCAGCAGGCGTTGGCGGACTTGGTCCAGCTTGCACTGCCGGATGTAGTCCCCCGGGGCGACGCCGACGTGACGCTCGAACAGGCTGTAGAGGGTGCGGCGGCTGACATTGGCCACCTGCATCAGGCGCTCGACGCTGATATCTTCACCAAGGTGCTGGTCGATGAAGGCCTGCAACCGGTCGAAGCGTTGGCTGACGGCGGCGAGCGGGATGGACGCCGACCAGGTGCTGTTCTCCACCAGCGCCAGCAGCTTGCTGGCCACCAGCCGCTCGTACAGCGCCGAAGTACCCGGCGTGGCCGCCTCCTCCGCCTCCCGGCAGAGCAACTCCAGCAGCGCCAGGAAGGTGCCCGCCACGCCATCGCCGCCGGCCTGGGGCTCGAAGCGAACGCCCGTGGCGGGTAGTGGGCAGCCCTGGGTCAGGCAGGCGGTCTCCAGCACCCGTACCGGCAGGGTGAGGATGAACTTCTCGCAGTCTTCCGAGTAGGTGAGGTCGACCGGTTCGTCGGGATTGATCAGCAGCATCTGCCCCGGCGCATAGACCCGCTCCCGCCCTGCCGCGCGCGCCCGGCAGCGGCCCTGCAGCAGCACCTGCAGGTGAAAGACGCTTTCCAGCGCCGGGCTGGTGACCTGCACCTGGCCGCCGTAGCTCAGCCGACAGAGATCGAGGCTGGAGAATGTTCGGTGCAGGACGCTCGCCCGCGGGCGGCCCCGCACCGGCAGGCGGATGCGGTGCTGGCCCACGTGCTCGTTGACGTAGGCGGAGACGGTAGCCGCATCGGCCTGGGCGAACACCAGGCTGCGCTCGCTGAGCAAGGTCATGATCGGCAATCCTCTTGTTGTTCTATTTGGACGAGGCGAACGGTAAAGCCCGGGACGCAGGACGCCCCGGGCTTGCGGTGGATCAGGCGAGCCTTCAGGCCTCCAGAGCGCGGACCCGCTCGCGGCGCTCTTCAGCGGCCGGCTCATCGGCGGACTGGAGTTCGAAGTCGAACTCGATCTCGGCGAAGCGCCCGGCCACGCCCAGCGCCTTGGCCCGGACCGGGTCTTCGCTGAAGGTGATCTCGGCGATCAGCTCGTCACGGGTGGCATAGGCGAAGTCGTCGTGCAGGTACTGGTCGCCGGCCAGGTTGATCTGGGTGGTCAGGTGCCGATGCCGGGGTGCGGAGATGAAGAAGTGCACGTGGGCCGGGCGTTGACCGTGGCGACCCAGTTGGTCCAGCAGTTGCTGGGTAGGGCCATCCGGCGGGCAGCCGTAGCCGGAGGGCACGATGCTCTGGAAGCGATAGCACCCTTCGCTGTCGGTGACGATCCGGCGGCGCAGGTTGAATTCGGACTGGCTCGGGTCGAAGTAGGAATAGGTGCCGCCGGTGTTGGCATGCCAGACATCGACGATGGCGCCCGCCAGCGGTTGGCCGTTCACGTCGCGCACCACGCCCTGCATGAACAGCGGCGTGCCGGCATCGCTGCCGTCGTCCAGGCGCGCACTGCCCTGGCACAGAGGCGCGCCGGCCACGTAGAGCGGGCCTTCGATGGTGCGCGGAGTCCCCCCGACCAGGCCACGCGCGGCGTCCTCGGCATCCAGGCGCAGGTCCAGGTAGTGCTCCAGGCCCAGGCCGGCGACCACCAGCCCCGCTTCTTGGCGAGCGCCCAGCACATTGAGGTAATGCACGGCGGCCCAGAACTCCTCGGTGGTGATGTCCAGGTCGTCGATGATCTTGATGGTGTCGGTCAACACCCGGTGCACGATGGCCTTCATGCGCGGATTGCCGCCGGCTTGCTCGAAGCCACTCACGGTTTCGAAGAATTTCTGCACGTCGGCGGTCTGGGCGATGCGTACGGTCATGATGGTGGTCCTCGTCTTGTTCTTGTCAGGCAGTCAGGCGAACTACAGCGTGATCAGCGATCGTCGGCGTGGATCGACGACGGATGTCGGCACAGGGCGGAGACCTCGATCTCCATGTAGGGATACAGCGGCAACTGCATCAGGGTGTCGTGCAGCGCCTGGGCATCGGGCACGTCGAAGATGCTCACGTTGGCGTAGAGCCCGGCGATACGCCAGAGGTGACGCCAGGTGCCCTCGCGTTGCAGGCGCTGGGCCAACTCCTTCTCATCGGCCTTGAGCCGGGCGGCCTGGTCGGCGGGCATGTCGGTGGGCAGCTTCACGGTCATACGAACATGGAACAGCATGGTAGAGACTCCTGGTGAAAAGGGGTCAACGGCGGGCGAAGCGCGCCAGACGCTCTTCGTCGAGCTGGACGCCGAGCCCGGGCGTGGTCGGGAGCAGCAATTGGAAGTCGCGATACTGCGGCGGCTCGATAAGGATGTCTTCGGTCAGCAGCAAGGGCCCGAACAGCTCCGTGTGCCACTCCAGGCGATCCAGGGTGGCGAAGGCATGGGCGCTGGCCAGCGTACCGATGCTGCCTTCGAGCATGGTGCCGCCGTAGAGGCCGATACCGGCGGCTTCGGCGATGGCCGCCGCGCGTAGCACGGCCTTGGGGCCACCGGTCTTGGCGATCTTCAAGGCGAAGATGGGGGCGACACCCACATGGGCCAGGGCGAAGGCGTCCGGGACCGACTCGATGGCTTCGTCAGCCATCAGCGGAATGGGGCTATGGGCGTTGAGCCGCGCCATGCCCAGCCGATCATGGCGCGGCAACGGCTGCTCGATCAGCTCGACGCCCACCTCTGCCAACTCACGCACTGCCTTGATCGCTACCGCCTCGCTCCAGGCCTGGTTGACGTCGACTCGCACGGATGCGCGGTCGCCGAGGGCGCGTTTGATCGCCCCGACGTGGGCAACATCCTGCGCCGGGGCGCGGCTACCGATCTTGAGTTTGAAGTGACGGTGGCGACGCAGATCGAGCATGCGCTCGGCCTCGTCGATATCCTTGCCAGTATCGCCACTGGCCAGGGTCCAAGCGCATTCCACGCCATCGCGCACGCGGCCGCCGAGCAATTCGGCTACCGGCAGGCCCAGGCGCTTGCCCTGGGCATCGAGGATGGCGGTTTCGACAGCGCTACGGGCGAAGGTATTGCCGCGCACGCTGCGGTCGATACGCTGCATGGCGGCGTTGAGGTTGGTGGCGTCCTGGCCCACCAGCAAGGGCGCGATCCAGGTATCGAGATTGGTCTTGATGCTCTCCGGGCTCTCGCCGGCATAGCTCAGACCGCCGATGGTGGTCGCCTCGCCCAGGCCGACGATACCGTCGCTGCAATGCAGCTTCAGGATCACCAGGGTCTGACCGTGCATGGTGTGCATGGCGAGCTTGTGTGGGCGGATGGTCGGCAGGTCGACGATCAAGGTCTCCAGCCGTTCGAAGGTAGGACGGGCCATGGGCTCTGTACCGATGCGCGTTGTTGTTTGAGCCGAGATTGACGCGCGGAGAGGCCTGGCGTCCAATATGGATTAGGTCTGGCTCCATACCCTGGAGGTATTGTGGAACTGCGGCAACTGCGCTACTTCTGTGTGCTGGCAAAGACGCTCAACTTCACCCGCGCCGCGGAGCTGCTGCACATCGCCCAGCCACCGCTGAGCCGGCAGATCCAGCAGATGGAAGACGAACTCGGCGTGGTGCTGATCGAGCGGGGGCGTCCGTTGAAACTGACCGAGGCGGGCCGCTTCTTCAACGAACAGGCGGCACAACTGCTCGAACAATTCGAGCGCAGCTGTGCCGATACCCGCCGCATGAGCGAGGCCAGCAAGAGATTCCTCAGCATCGGCTTCGCGCCCTCTACGCTCTACGGTCAACTACCCGACCTGATCCGCCGTCTGCGCAGCCATGGCGACATAGAGCTCAACCTCGCGGAGTTGATCACCCTGCAGCAGGTTGAGGCGCTCAAACGTGGACGGATCGATATCGGTTTCGGGCGCATCCTCATCGAGGATGCCGCCATCGTCCAGGTCGTGCTGCGCGAAGACCCTCTGGTGGCGGTACTGCCTGAGGGACATCCACTGCTGGCGACACCGGTTAGCCTGGCTCAGTTGGCTCAGGAACCCTTTATCCTCTATCCGGGCTCGCCGCGGCCCAGCTACGCGGACCATATACTCAAGCTATTCGCCAACCAGGGCCTGACCATCCATGTGGCTCAGACACCTAACGAACTGCAGACGGCCATCGGCCTGGTAGCGGCCGGCGTTGGGGTGACCTTGGTACCGGCGTCGGTACAGCGCCTGCACCGGGACGACATCGGCTACACGCCCCTGCTGGATTCCCGGGCCACCTCACCCATCGTCGTCAGCTACCGCGCCGGCGATCGTTCCGCCATGTTGCTGGAGGTGTTGGCGGAGCTGGAAGAGTTGGCGCCCAAGGTCGTGTGAAAACCCGGCGACCGCTAGGAGCCGCCGGGTCTGCGACTTAAAGCAGCCGCAACGGATAGTCCACGATCAGCCGCAACTGGTCGATCGAGCCGCCAGTGGAAAGCGATCCGCGGTGCCAAGCCTGCCGCACCCGGATCGATAGGCCTTTGGCAGCGCCCGATTGCAGAACGTAGCGACCCTCGAGGTCGAGTTCATGCTCCCGGTCGTCTGCGCCATAGACCCCGCGATAGGCGCTGCTGGCCGGAAGACCAGTGCCATCGATATCGGTACCCTTGATGTAGCGGGTCATCAAGCTGAGACCGGGCACGCCGAGCGTCTTGAAGTTGAGGTCATAGCGCGCCTGCCAGGAGCGTTCGCCGGGTGCATTGAAGTCAGAGATCATCACGGCGTTAGCCAGGAGAATCCCGGCACCGAGACGGTCGTTGTCACCCATGCCAACGTAGTCGAACGGCGTATCTCCATCGATCCGCTGCCAGCCCAGGGTAAACGTCTGGGGGCCCTGAGTGTAGGCAGCGGCCAGGCTATAGGAGGTGTTGTCGATGGGGCCAGCCTTGGCCGCCCCCGTATCCAGCGTGCGATAGAGATTCGCGTCGAAAGTCAGCGCTTGGGTGCTGGACAGCGCCTTCACCAGATTCAGGTTGCCGTAGTACTGATTCCAGATGTCATCCAACTGCGCCGCATAGAGCGATAGGCTAACGCCCTTGACCGGGCTGTACTTGCCGCCAGCGAAATCTATGCGGTCGGCGCGCCGCTTCGCGTACCCGGCCCAGAGATCACCGTCCCTGTTGGTACTGACCTGATCGGTGGAAGAGGTGAAATGCCCTGCTTCCATGAACAGATCGGTCACGTCGGTACTCAGCACACTCCAACCGGTGGCCGTCTGAGGAAACAGGCGGCTGGTACTGATGGCGAAGACCGGCGACGAGGGCGCCTGCTGACCATAGCGAACCACCGTCTTGCCTAGGCGTGCCTTAACCACTGCACCGGCACGGGAGTATTCGTCCGCCGGCTCATTGCCGGCATGGACAGGCAGATTACCCGTCCCACGACGTCCCGGACCACCGTCTAGCTTGATCCCGAGATAACCGAAGGCATCGACCCCAAACCCTACGGTGCCCTGGGTGAATCCCGACTGATAATCCATCAGGAAGCCCTGGGTCCAATCCACCTGATTCAATCGGCGGTTGCCACGGTCACTGTTAAAGTAATAGTTACGCGCCGTCAGCGTGAGTTTGCTGTCGTCGACGAAGCCTTCGGCGAGAGCCGATCCGCTGACCGACAGTAGCGTACAGCCTCCTACCACTCCCAGCGCCAAGGAGCCGAAAAATCGGCTGAGACCGGGTCGATGGGTATCAGGTAGTGTTCCATTCGGATAGTGCAAGCGCTCCATAGAATCCTCTGTTCGTTATTGGCAATTACGGTTGGCAACGGCGCGCAGCCAGGAGCACGCCGGAAAGAGAAACCGTCCCGGCGGGTCTTGTCATACGCGTTAAAGAGGGCCCGCACTCGTTGGCGCAGGCCCGGATATCAGGTCAGAGCGCTGGCGCGTCGACTGCTGGAAAAGAAAAGACCGAGGCTGAAGGCCTTGAAGTCTTCCTTCACGTTTAATACGACTGTCCTGTAGTCCCGCACAGTAAGACTTTCTCTATCGTTCAGCTTTTCACCCGAAACTCGCCGGGCCAAAACTGCTGTAGCCGTGATGCTCAGGACGAGGGATGCAAAAATCAGTCGTCGCATAAATTTGCCTTTATGGATTCCGCTTGCGTATAGCCGTCACGTCGCAATCAAGAAGAAACAATAAGTATCAAATCGGATGCAGCATCCTGCTGTTAGCCCTTGTCTAGTGTCAAGTCGCGAAAAAAATATTAAGCCCAAAATACAGACGAAAAATCTTAGTCACTTAAAAGCCATCAGTTGCCGCAGATCGCGATGCCAAGCGCGGATGAACACCCGAGCCAAACAAAGCAGACATATTATGAGCTTAGCTTGGACGGGCTCGCGGCAGCCCCTGATCTCCACGACACCTGCACCTCAACTTGCGGCGATTTGTTATCAGCCGCTATTTGAGGCCACAACCAGCTTGGCAGCTATGATCTCTGTACTCAGGCAGCCTTGGAATTTATGGAATCCCTAATTAGCCATACAACAAAATCCACGATCAGCACTTAAGCAAGACTAATAAATAGTTATCAATCACCACCAATAATCTGAATTTAAGTATTACCACTAATTAACCTGACATAAGACCAAAGCAAACTAGTATCAAAGTATTACCAAGCAATCGCCCTTGGCACGCTAGATCAGATTCCGCCTGTGCAGCGCCGGAGTTGCCAAATGAATACGGCGGTCGGCGACTGCCTCGACCAAGGCTTCGTCATGACTCACCAGCAGGACGGCAGTGCGCCCCTCCTCGGCCGTCTCGACGAGCAGCTCGATCATCTCCTGCTGAGTGATGAGATCCAGCCGCGAACTGGGCTCGTCGGCGAAGATCAGCGCGGGCTCCAGCAGCAACACGCGCAGCAGGGAAAAGCGCTGCAGCTCGCCGCCAGAGATAGCGCCCGGCAAACGATCCAGTAGGCGTTCGGCGAGTCGCAGGCGCTGCATCAATCGCGAGATGCGGGTCGCGTCCAGACGGTGCAGCTGGACCAGGTCGGTCAGCAGCTGACGAATCGTCGCCGAGGGAGCGAAGGCGGCTACCGGATCTTGATGCAGCTTCTGAAAGGCGAAGCGACTCAGACCTGGTTTGCGCCTCAAAGTACCCGCGCTGGCTGTGGCCAGTCCCAGGATGACATCTCCGAGAGTCGATTTGCCGCAACCGGACGGCCCGGTTATGCCCAGGATCTCGCCCGGCCTAACCTCGAAGGACAGCGCCTCGAAGAGTTGCCGGCCGCCGCGCTGGACCGCCAGGTTTTCGACCGCCACAACCGGATCACCTCCCTCGGTGCGGCGCTCTCGACGCGGCCAATGAGCCGGCTCGGCCGCCAGCAACTGACGGGTGTAGGTATGCCGTGGTTGACCGAGCACCCGCTCGGCGCTGCCGGACTCGATCACCCGCCCCTTGAGCATGATCATCACCTCACCGCCCAGCCGACGCGCGACTTCCAGATCGTGGGTGATGATGAGCAGGCTGCCGCCTTCAGCCAGCATGGTCTTCAGGAGTGCGATGACCTCGTCGATCCGCTCACGATCCAGGCCCTTGGTGGGCTCATCGGCGATCAACACCGGCGCACCGCCGGCATGGGTGGCGGCGAACGCCAGCCGCTGCGCCATGCCGCCCGACAGCTGGAATGGATACTTGCGCTCGGCACCTGCCAGCCCCAGGCGCGCCAGCGCCGCCATGGCCTTTTCACAGGCTTGGGTGCCCGAAAGGCCGCCTACATGGGTATAGGTCTCCGTCACCTGGGCCACTGCCCTCATGGTGGGATCCAGGCTCAGCCAGGGTTCCTGCGGTAGCACGGCAAGCCCCCTGCCCCACTGCCGGCGTCTCCCAACCTGGCGGCCCTCTTCTGCGAAACCATCCGGCAAGCGAATCTGACCATGGGCCTGCAGGCCGGCCGGCAGGTTGCCCACTACCCCCTGGGCAAACAGGCTCTTGCCCGAGCCGGTCTCCCCGATGATCGATAACACCTGGCCTGGCGCCAGGCTGATGGACAACGGCTCCACCAGTTGCGCCTGCCCGCTACGGATTTCCAGGGCGGTGGTCATGAGCGATGACGTCATGGCTTGCGGCCTCCAGTGATAAGCATCAGCGACAACACGGTCAGAAAGATCGCGATGATCGGCAAGGCGATGACGAAGGGCGCCTCGGCGTAATAGGGCAGCAGCTCGGTGATCATTAGCCCCAACTCAGCGGTGGGCGGCCGCACCCCGATGCTCACGAAGCCAAGGGCAGCGATGGCCATGATGGTCGAGGCGGCACCGAAGGCGGCGATGGTCAACAGCACTGGAGCCAGTTGCGGCCAGAGATGCCGTCGCGCGATGTAGACGGGGCCGAAGCCCAGCAGTTGGCTGGCCGCTACCGCCGGCGATGCCAGCACCGTGCGGGAAAGCGCGCGGGTCATGCGGAAATACTCCACCCATAGCACCAGGGCGACGGCGCTGTAGAGCGCGATGAAAGAGCCCGGGAATACCGCGACGATCAGCAGCACCAGGAGCAGGCCCGGCAGCGCCAGGAACAGCTCGGCCACTCCGCCCAGCAGCTTGTCGACCGCGCCGCCCTTCCAGGCGGCCAGGATACCCAGCAGCACACCGGGAATGGCCGCGGTGCAGACGCTGATGAAGGCCAGCCCCAGGGAAAAGCGGATGGCGACCGCTAGCCGCGCCAGCATGTCGCGCCCCAGGTGGTCGGTGCCCAGGGGATAGACATCGCTGGGCGCCGCTAGGATCGCCAGGTAGTCCTGCCGGGCGATGTCACCCGACCACAACAAGGGCGTGAGCACGGCGAAGGCGACCAGCGCCGTCAGCAATCCCAGGCCCAGCCAGCGGGCAGAAGAACGTGCAGGTGGCGCCGCGAAGACGCCGGTACTGTCCAGGCTCATGCGTTTCTCCCGCGCGGATCGATCAGGTGATTGGCGAGGTCGACGCAGGTGTTGAGGATCACGAACAGCAGCCCCATGGCCAGGGCCGTGCCCTGCACCATGGGTACGTCGCGCTGGACGATGGCATGGACCAGTCCATGACCGATCCCCGGCCAGGCGAAGAGCGTCTCCACCACCACCACGCCCTCGATGAGATACACCAGCTGTACACCCAGATAGGTCACCACGGGGACGCCAATGTTGCGCAGGCCATGGCGCAGGAAGACGCTGGCACCCCGCAGCCCCTTCAACTTGCCGAAGGCGTAATAGGCCGAGGCGGCCACCTCGACGGTGGCATCCCGCGCTACCCGCGACGACACCGCCGCCAGGCCCAGCGCCAGGGTCAGGGTCGGTAGCACGCTGTGCCAGAAGGTGCCGTGCCCAGCCGCCGGGAAGAGCCTCCAGGAGACGGCGAACAGCAGCACGAAGATCACCCCCAGCACGAACTGCGGCAAGGCGCGCACGGCAGTGGTCAGCACCAGCAAGGTTCGGTCCAGTAGACTGCCTGGACGCAGACCGGCCAGCACGCCCAGCGGCGGACCGAGCAGCAGCGACACGCACACGGCACCGATCGCCAGCCGGATGGAGCTGCCCAGTTCATGGGCAACGACCGCCATGACGGGTTTACCGGAGACCAGTGAATGGCCGAGGTCCAGCGTCAGCAGGTCGCCGATCCAAGCGAGGAAGCGCCACAGCAAAGGTTGATCGAGATTCAGCTCCGCGCGCACGGCTTCGGCAGCGGCCGTATCTACCATATCGTAGCCATAGCGCCCGGCGGCGATGCGGTAAGCGGCATCGCCAGGCAGCAGGCTCATGAAGAGAAACGTGAGGGCACCGACCAGCAGCGCCACCAAGATCGCCTGCAGCAGACGGAAGCCCAACAGCCGCGTCATTCGACCCACCGCATCTTGCTTAGCCCGAAGGTCCGCTCGAAGGGATCGATGGCCGCGCCGTCGACGGCGTTCGAAACGGCGATGGTCTGTCGATACCAGGCCACCGGGATCACCGGTAGGTCATTCTGCACCTGGGCCATGGCGACGTGGCGCTGGCGCTGCTGCTCGACCGGATCGTCGGTGCTGAGCAAGGCATTCAGCGCCTGGTCGAAAGCAGGATTCTTCCAACCCAGCGGTCCCCACTCCCCACCGCCGCTACCAAAATCGGTGAGCAGGGTAACCAGCGGATCGGGCGCCAGAGCGAAGTTACGGCCATAGAGCGCAAGCTGGAGCGACCCATCGTTATGCGCCGCCGGAATAGCGCTGGAATTCTGTACCGCCACCTCTACATCGATCCCAACCTCCTTTAGCTGGGCCTGTAGCGCCGTGGCGATCAGCGGTAGTTCGGGACGATCGGAATAGGTCAGCAGCTTGAGCTTGAGCGGCTTGCCATCCTTTTGCAGGATGCCATCGGCTTGCGGCACCCAGCCTTGTCCGGCCAGCAACGTGCGCGCGGCAGCTGGATCATAGGCGAGCGGTGCCAGCTCGGGGTGGTGCCAGGCGGGCACGTTCTTGGCGAACAGCTGGGTTGCACCGGTACCGGGCGCCCGCAGTACGGCGGCCGCAATTCCTTCACGCTGGATGGCCAGGCTGAGCGCCTGGCGTACCTCCACCGGAGCGGTGGCGCCTGTGCCGGAATTGGGAGTCAGCAGTACCACCCGGGGAACCGGCGCGATCAATACCTTGAGATTGCTCGAGCGCGTGAGCCTGGCGATGCTCGGCGGATCGAGCTGGAACACCAGCTCGGCATCCCCGCTTTCCGCCATCAGGGTGCGTGTTTCACCCCGCCCTGCCGCTAGATAGGTGGTCTTGACGATCTCAGGCTTGGCCCCCCAATACCCGTCGAATCGCTCGGCGGCGAGACGCTGGGGTGGCTCCAGCAGGGTCACCCGGTAAGGGCCCGTGCCAATGATCTGCTGCACCTTGCCTTCGGCGTCAAAGGATCTGGGTGCCAGGATATTGGTGGACGAATGAGCCAGTAGTGCCAGTAACGGCTTGAAGGGCTTGGCAAGCTGGATCACCACCTCGTTGCCTTCCGCGGTGATCGATTCCATACCCGCCTGCTTCAACACCCCCGGCTTACTCCGTGCCGCGTCGAGCACGCGGGCAACGCCCGCGGCGGTCAGCTCACTACCGTCATGGAATCTCACCCCCTGGCGGATGGCCAGGCGCCAGGTCTTGCCATCCGCCGATACGACCCAGCGCTCCGCCAGACCCGGTACCGGATTGCCTTGGGCGTCGCTATCCAACAGCGTCTCAGCAATCTGCATGCGCTGGAAGACGAAGCCTGAGATGGATGGGTCCAGACCTCCGATCTCGAAGGGGCCGACAACATCGAAAACCCGCTCTTGGGCCGAAGATAAGGAGGGAACCAGAGCGATAAGGGTCGCCAATGCAGAGGCTGCTATGGCAGTGCGAAAAGGGCGAGATGAAGACATGACAATCCTTATGAAGACGAGCACCAAGGCCGACCCTGAGACCTCCTCAGAGGTCTGGTCGCGAAGACCGCACGTTATATCATAACGATTTCAGGCAAGGGCTAGACCTAGCCCTGTTGGTAACATCTTGAAATACCTCGGGAATATCGGGCTCGACAGCCAGCAGACCATTGTTGACCTGTGTAGCTGCCTGGAAAGATATTGGCGATGACCCCAGGAGAAAACCAACGCCCATTGCGGCGAAGTCGTTTCGAGGCCAGGTCTGATCTGGTCGAATGCTGCGCGGCACGAGAGGACCAAATAGATCCACAGCCGCTGCAACGCAATTTCACAGCGACCTCTAAAAGTTCAGCAGTTATCGAAAACTGTTGAAACCGCATGTCCAAAACCCAACAAAACCTTACTAGTCCATTCCTTGGATGGGATCCATTGAAAACCCTCTAAAAGCAAATGATTATTTCCATCATTTCACTCCTGCAGTCGAATAATTTGTGACGAATGTCACAAATGTTTATTTGCTATTCACCTGCAGATGAAGAGGATAGGCTCTCCCGCCATATCAAGGCTTACCCGTGAATGGATGCACTGTATAAACCTCCAGAATCATGAAGTTTTTCGCTGGTTCCGCTGCTAATGGTTTAACCCGTCAAGCATGATCGAGCAGGCCAACTGCGACCAATATCCAGAGAAAATCGTTATTTAAGCGGGAAGTGGAAATCGCCAGAATAAAGCCTCAACCTGTCGATAAGATACTTTTGAATGGGCTAGATTTCGGTGTCAGGCCGATGTCATGACAGACATGTCGCTCAGCCCCTGCAGTTGTTCCCAGAATGGTCCTTACGCGACTTGACACCTAAACTTCTGACCCGAGACACCCGATTCATGCCCGACTTTTACGACCGGAATGCGGCCAACGAACCCCGGATACCTACGCAAACTTTGGTTTCCGCCATGATGGTATTCGCCACGACACTTCTGGTTCTCATCTATATGTGCGATCAGATAAAAGAAAGATCCAACCTCGTGACCATCACGAACTTTCGCATGCTGGCAGATGAGCGAATGAGCAGGGTAAAAAACCGATTGCAATCCGAGGCGCGCAGAATCGAAGGTGCAAAGCGTTTCATAGAAAACTCCGACATCACTACTCAAGCAGAATTCAAAGGCTTCATCACACCATTTCTTTATCCAGGCGGCGCCTATCTCTTCGTTCGCGACCTAAATGAGCATGACTATAAAACGGCAGGCTTGACCAAGAATGGCCTGAACGATCCCGGCTTCGATTACCGTCACTACTTGAGCGACAAGCTCGGCGAGACGCCGCGACAAGATGGCGACCCGCGCCTGACCATTCTTTACTCGGCCTCGCAACAGCCAGACATGCGCCCCGGGGTAAGCCTAGACGCCCTTGACCCGGCACTTCCTTACTTCTTCGAAAAAGCAAAGAACGCCTCCCAACCCGTTGTATCCGCTCCCATCAAGCTGAATAACGGGAAATTTGGATTTTTTTTCATAACAGCCATTGGCTGTAAAAACGCAATCTGCCCAAAGGACACGGCGTTCGTAGCAGCCATGGTACCCATAGCAGAATTGATGGAAGCAGACCTTCCCGCGTCGAGCACTGGGCAGATGGCGATCAATCTATATTTTACTGACCCTAATAATAAATATGTTTCCATCTACACTAACGATGTACAGGCAACGCAACAGGTCGACTTCACTCAATCCAGGAACCTACTGCCTGATGACACCCGCTACGGAATGACAATTTCCGCATCGGATAACTTCGTTCTCGCCCAAGGGGAAGATTTCAAAATCTCCTACCTCATTGCGCTTAGCATCATCGTGAGCAGCTTGCTGGCGATGATGTTCTTCGTACTGGCCAACCAGAACCGAAAAACAGCCTACCTGGTTCTGAAAAGGACCCATGAAATGGATCTGATGACCCGTACAGATTCCTTGACTGGCGCCTATAACAGACGTCATTTCATCGAGGAAATGCGCCACCACACAGAGTCGATTCGCCCCATATTCATCAAGCATGGCCTTATCGCCCTGGATATCGACAAATTCAAATCGATCAACGACGGCTTTGGTCACAACAAAGGCGACGAAGTACTGTCCGAACTGGTCCGCATCGTTTCAAAGAACCTGAGGAAAAAAGATGTCTTTTGTCGCAATGGGGGTGAAGAATTTTTCATTATCTGCCCTGATACGAATGTGGCCGGCTGCTTTATCGTGGCGGAAAAATTGCGCCAATGCGTCGAAAGTCACGCCTTCCCCATAGAGCGGCAGGTGACCGTCAGCTTCGGAATAACGGAGTTTTCCTATGGAGAATCCATTACCACCATCACCGAGAGAGCGGATCGGGCACTCTACCGGGCAAAGGTAGCCGGCAGAAACCGTATCGAGATAGAGGGAGAGGTTTAGCTCGCATTCCTTTCACTTCCCTGGGGTCTGTCAGAAAGGTTGCCCAGCGTAGGCACTTTTACTATCGATCAGAGTGCAGCGGTTGACGTACTACTTCACCGATTACCCCTACCACTTCTGAGCAGTTTCGACGCCCGCGGTGACGGCCAGTAAAAACTGCGAGCCCCCTGGCTGGCCGAAGCCAAGCAAATGGCTACCAGTAACAGCGCGACATCTGCAACGGCGAGCACTATCGAGGTAGAGACCGAGTGCTCACGTCCCCCAGGCACGCCAGCAAAGGCTATCGGCGCGCATCACTTGGCCAACCAGCCCTGACTCGCGTGCTAGTCATGGATTTCCTACTCGCCGCAGACTACAAGAAATCTGTTATCGCCATGGGAGGCACAAACGGGTAATTAGGCTCACAATTGGCACTGCGCATCCCGCGTGCGGGTGTGCGCCCATCAACAGTGAAGAGCCTGGTCCCAGTAATACGATGGCAACTAAAAATCAGACGGGTGTGGCATGGTTCGTCGACGGCGCCTATGCCTTGAGTGCTTGGAATGGCTCTGTGGTCGGCTCCAAATTCGATTATCTCAAGCTGCGTCGCTTCATCGAGCAAGACGCTGGAGAACCCGTAGGCGACGCCTACTACTTCAACTGCGATACCGATCCTCCCACTATCGCCCAGACGAATTTCAACAAGTTTCTCAGCTCGGCGCCCCCCAAGGGCGCAGGTCTTCGGGTCAAGCTCTATTGGCTACAAAGCAAAGCCCATGAGTGGCCCGCCTCTGTAGGCGGCGGCCCCATCCTGCATCCAGAGACCGGCGAGCAGTACACGACGAAAATCCAAAAGGGCGTCGATGTCGGCCTGGCCTTCAACCTGATGCGCTCCTACTCGAAACGCGGCTGGAAAAAGCTTTACCTCGTCGCCGGCGATGGAGATTTCCATGAGGTCGTCCAGTACCTGGTGGAAAACGAGGGCGTCGAGGTCACGGTAATCGGCGCCCACTTCTCGATCAGCGGGGAGATTGCGCCCTATGTCCGGGTAGTGGAATTTGCAGACATAGAGGCTGCGATAGCTCGCTAGGTACTTCGCCTCCGTACATCCGCGCGACGCCTCACGCGCGGATGCGCGAGTCTGCGCAAACAGCTTCCGTGGTTAGCTACCAACACGGAGTGTGTGTTCTGGTGTTCGATCAGGGCACGCGCTCCACAGCTGCCGCTTCCACCTGTCGCTTTTTTGAATCCAGGCCTGTGCGGTCTGCTTCCGTTCGAAGGTCTGGGATTCTTGGTAGACTATGACTCCTTCACGGCGCAGCTTGATGTGGGCGGTATACCTCACGCCCTTCCTGGTTTCCCGCCGTGTAATCGTGCCCATTTGCCGTCCAGTGCTAAAGGTTTTTCCGCAGTGCTTAAATTAGCTCTGACATCTGAAAAACCAGCAAAAACACGGCAAAACAGTGCTACAAACGAAGCCTTTGAATGCTAGCCGAAATCGCCTCAAGCCCAGCAACAACGCGCCCTGAACCCTCCCGCCGCTTTTCCGTGGCGCCGATGATGGATTGGACGGATCGCCACTGCCGCTATTTCCATCGCCTGCTCTCCCAGCATGCGCTGCTCTATACCGAGATGGTCACTACTGGTGCCCTGCTGCATGGCGATGCTCAGCGCTTTCTACGACATGACGACACCGAGCATCCGGTGGCCCTACAACTGGGTGGTAGCGTCGCGAGTGAGCTGGCGGCGGCGGCGCGCCTGGGTGAGCAGGCGGGTTACGACGAAATCAACCTCAACGTCGGCTGTCCGAGTGACCGGGTACAGAACAACCTGATCGGCGCCTGCCTGATGGCCTATCCGGAACGAGTGGCCGATGGAGTCAAGGCGATGCGCGATGCGGTGGCCATTCCGGTCACGGTCAAGCATCGGGTCGGTATCTCCGGCCGGGATAGCTACGAGGCCCTGCGCGACTTCGTAGGCCAGGTCGCCGAGGCCGGATGCCGTAGCTTTACCGTCCACGCGCGTATCGCCATTCTCGAAGGCCTCTCGCCCAAGCAGAATCGCGAGATTCCTCCACTGCGCTACGAGGTCGCCGCGCAGTTGGTAAAGGATTTTCCCGACCTGGAGTTCATTCTCAACGGCGGCCTCAAGACCCTGGATACCTGCCGTGAGCAGCTGCAGGTGTTCGATGGTGTGATGCTGGGTCGCGAGGCGTACCAGAATCCCTATCTCTTGGCCGAGGTGGACGCAGCGCTGTATGGGTCGGAAAGTCCGCGGATCACCCGTCATGCTGTCATGCTAAGCCTGCGACCCTATGTGGAAGCCCATCTGCAGCAGGGTGGCGCTATCCATCACATCACTCGGCATATTCTGGGTCTCGCGCAGGGCTTTCCCGGCGCCCGGCGCTTTCGTCAATTGCTATCCACCGACCTGCATCGCAGCCCCGATCCGCTGCGCCTGTACGATGAGGCCACTGAACTTCTCAAAGGCCACTGAGTCACGTCTCCACGATGTCCATTCGCTAACCGAAGGAAAGACCTGCCATGAGCAAGCTGGAACAACTCAAGCAATACACCACGGTCGTCGCCGATACCGGCGACCTGGACGCCATTGCCCGCCTCAAGCCCTACGACGCCACGACCAACCCCTCGCTCCTGCTCAAGGCCGCTGCCCTGCCCCGCTACGAAGAGCACTTGCAAGCCGCCTTCAGCGGCGCCGGTGGCGACATCGGCCTGGCCTGTGATCGCTTCGCCGTGGCCGTGGGTGGTGAGATCCTCAAGTTGATCCCCGGTCGCATTTCCACCGAGGTGGATGCACGCCTGTCGTTCGACACCAGCGCCACCCTGGATCGCGCCCATCGCCTGATCGAACTCTACGAAAAGGCCGGCATCGGCAAGGATCGCGTGCTGATCAAGATCGCCTCCACCTGGGAAGGCATCCGCGCCGCGGAGCAGTTGGAGAAGGAAGGCATCCAGACCAACCTGACCCTGCTGTTCTCCTTCGCCCAGGCCGCTGCCTGCGCCGATGCCGGCGTGTTCCTGATCTCGCCCTTCGTCGGTCGCATCTACGACTGGTACAAGAAGGCCGAGGGCCGCGACTACGAAGGTGCCGAGGATCCGGGTGTGAAGTCCGTGACCCGCATCTATCGCTACTACAAGGCCAACGGTTACGAGACCGTGGTGATGGGCGCCAGCTTCCGCAATCTGAACCAAATCGAGCAGTTGGCCGGCTGTGATCGCCTGACCATCAGCCCCGAATTGCTGCAGCAGCTGTCGGACGCCCAGGGCGACCTGCCGCGCGTGCTGACCGCCGACTCCACCGGTGGCGAGCCCAAGCAGCAGCTGAACGAAGCTGCCTTCCGCTGGGCGCACAACGAAGACGCCATGGCCACCGAAAAACTGGCCGAAGGCATCCGCCAGTTCGCGCGCGATCAGGAAAAGCTGGAAGTGCTGCTGCCCGGCAAGCGCTAAGCGATGACGAGGTCAGTGCCTTTCCAGGGCACTGACCAGATCGCGAAAAGCATTGCGGTTGGATTCATTGAGGCCCATCAACACCCGGTGGGCTTCAAGCACGCGACTGCGCACCTCGGCTTCCGATTGATCCTGCGGCGGCAGGTCGGTCAAGCATTCCGGGCACGGCAGTACCGTCTCGACGATATTGAACACCTGATCGAACCCCATGGAGTCCAGTAGCCGCAGGATGTCCGGGTTGTTCGTCGTCAGCATGGGCAGCAAACCGATGCGCTGCCGCGAGAGGATCGAAAGCTTCGCCAGCAGCCCCAGGGTGGTGCTGTCGATGCTTTGCGTATCGGTCAGGTCGATGACGATGGACGAGAAGTTCAACGACGAGAAGATGTGTTCGATGGTCGCATCCAGCGCCGAGCAAAGAGTCAGACGGACCTCGCCCGTGAATTTCAGGACAAAGGTGCCATCCTGCTCGGCAAATTGGATTTTTCCGGTGCTCATGCCAGGTTCCTGCTCAACACCAGCAAAGCGATGTCGTCGGGCATCTCGGAAACGGATACCAGGTCCAGGGCTTCACTCAGGCCTGCCAGTGTACCGCCCGCACGGCGGACATGATCGGGCAGGCTGCTTTCTTTCTCTTTCAAATTGTCTCCCGGCAGCAGGTCGAAGATGCCATCCGAAAAGAGGGTAAGGCTGAAACGCTCGGGCAAGGCCATCTGGTAGTCATTGTAGGTAGCCTCTTGGAACAGGCCTACCGGCAACCCCTTGCCTTCCAGGAAACGGGTTTCTCCCGGCGTGTGCAGTACCGGCAACGGCAAATGTCCACCGATGCTATAGGCCAGGGTACCCGTGGTTTCGTCGATGACGCCACCCAGCATGGTCACGTGCTTGCCCAGTTTGCAATCCAGTAGACCTCGGTTGATATGGCCGAGCACATCCGATGGCTTGAATTCCGGCAGGGTGCCGTTGCGCTTGGACTCATAGAGCAGGCGCGTGGTCATGAATTTGAGCAGTACGGTCACGAAGGCCGACGAGGCGCCGTGGCCGGACACGTCCGCCAGATAGAAGGCTACCCGATGCTCGTCGATCCGGAAGTAGTCGACGAAGTCACCAGATAGGTACAACGACGGAATGATCTCGTGAGCGAAGCTCAGGCCCTCGGTTTCCCAGGGCGTCACCGGCAGCATGTTCATCTGTACCTGGCGGCCGGCGTTCTGATCTTCCTCGAGCAGACTCAGGCTGGCCTGTAGCTCGCGATTGGCGTTCTCCAGCTTGACCCGGTAACGATCGTTCTCCAGACGTAGCCTGGCTCGATCCAGGGCACGATTCACCGAGTGCTCGAGCACCATCAGATCTTCGAGCGGCTTGATCAGGTAGTCGGCCGCGCCGAGGCGCAAGGCTTCGACGACGTCACTCATGACACCGGCGCCGGACAACACCAGCACCGGCGTATCGATCGAGAGCTCGCTGATACGACGTAGCAGCATCAGACCGTCCACCTGCGGCATACGCAGGTCGCAGATGATGAGGTCAGGCTGTTCGCGCTCGAAAATTTCCAGGCCCTGCTGACCATTGCTGGCCTGCAGGACAGTGAAGCCACTGTCTTCGAGATAGTCGGCGAGGCTTAAGCGAACCACCTCGTCATCGTCAATGATCAAGAGCGTGGCAGGCGAATTAGACATAGAGGATCCAGGCATGCACCCGAACGGCTAACCGGCGGAGATTATCCGACACGGGCCACGGTGATTACGACACGGCGGAGACACTACTCCCATCCATCGGGGCGTTCAAGCTTGCCAAATGGACGGATTTTCTTTACAGGGTGCCTTTTGGGAGTTTATACCTCAAGCAAACCTTCATCCATCCTCCCCAGCAGTAGGATTGCCATGAGTAGCATTGACCGCTCTTACAGTGAAAAACGCGACTTCATTCGCATGGCCGTTGACTCCAAGGCCCTGCTCAAGGTCGGCGACCAGACGTTCGAAGCCCGTTGTGTCGATCTGTCCAGCACAGGCTTCCAGATCGAGGCCAGCACTGCGCTGAAGGTCGGCGACAAGGTGACCGTACTCATTCCCTCCAGTCATGCCGAACTCCAGGGGCTGGAAGCCGAAGCTGAAGTCCTGCGTGTCCAGGCCACGGACTCCGGCCAGCAATTGCTGGGGCTTTCCGTGCTGGAAATGCGCTAGCCTCTTCCCCCTGCACATGAAAAGGGCAGCCTTGGCTGCCCTTTTTCTATTCCAGGCGTTAGAAGTCGTCGACTACCTGACCATCCTCTACCTTGAATTCGCGAGTCTGCAAGTAGGCATTGCGAATGAAGATGTATTTGTCACCAGTGATCAGTCGCTCGGCCTGCAGCAGGCTGGCGCGGGTGTCCACCGTATTCAAGGCAAAGGCGCTGTTGCGTACAGCAACGTCATCCACGTAGGGATAGGCGGTGGTGTAGCTGTCGGGAATCCGCCCGATACCATCGCGCACGGTGCTGGGACCGAAGAATGGCAGTACCAGATAAGGGCCGCTGGAAGCACCCCATTTGCCGAGGGTCTGGCCGAAGTCTTCATCGTTACGCTGCAGACCGGCCTTGGTAGCCACGTCCACCAGACCGAGACCGCCCAGGGTGGTATTCATCAACAGACGCGCCGTATCGACTCCCGCGTGCTCGACCTTACCCTGTAGCAGGTCGTTGGCCAGGTTGCGCACGTCACCGATGTTGTTGAAGAAGTTGCTCACCCCCGTCTGCACGAAGCCCGGCGTGAAGCGCTGGTAACCCTGGGCTACCGGCTTGAGGGCATAGGTATCCAGGGTATCGTTGAACGCGAAGACCTTGCGGTTGAAGCCTTCCCAGGGATCGGGATTTTCAGCCTCGGCCGCCGTGGCCTGACCGGCAAACGCCAGGGCTGTCGCCAAGACCGCTCCCCAAACCCTGGAACCCCGTCGCTCGACCGTCATCGCTACTCTCCTCGTAACACATGGACGCCTTGAAGGCGCCGATTATAGTCATAGCTTTGCCACTTTTGGCTTAGGACCTGGCTTGACCTCTCGATCTTTGACCCACCGTTGCGGTCAAAGAATCCGAACACAGGAGAAACGCCATGACTACGTCTCATCTGCAGGAACAACTCGATCAACTCCGCCAGCAGCTGGACCAGGATCCGCCCGCCTCGCCGGAAGATCGGGAAGACCTGGAATTGTTGATTCGCGACATCGAATTCCAACTGGCCAACGAAGACGCCACCCACACCCGCGATGGCAGCCTGGTGGACGGCGTCAACCTGGCGGTTGAACGCTTCGAAGCCAGCCACCCCACCATGGCGGGTACGCTCAGATCCATCATGAACAGCCTGAGCAGCATGGGTATCTGATCACTGCCGCACGTAACGCTCGGCCACGGGCTGGACAGCCTCGCTGCTGCGATAGGGATTGATGTCCAGCCCACCGCGCCGTACATAGCGAGCAAATACCGTCAGCTTTGCTGGTTTCAGCAGTCGCCACAGATCCAGATAAATGCGTTCGACGCACTGCTCGTGGAAATCGGCGTGCTGGCGAAAGGCGACGACGTAGCGCAGCAGGCTTTCCGGCTCCAGTGCCAGCCCCTCCTGATAGTCCACCACCAGGGTGCCCCAGTCGGGCTGCCCCGTGACCGGGCAATTGGATTTCAATAGATGACTGTAGAGTCGCTGGCTGTCCCGCGCCTCGCCCACGCTCAGTAGCTCTGGCTGCGGATGAGCATACCCCTTTATCGGGACATCCAGCTCATCGATGCAGCGTCCCGCGGGACGCTGGATACCGCGTGCCGCCCACTCGTCCAGGGACCAGAGGAGCACAGTAACCGGAGCCCCGGCGACATGACTGAGATCTTTCTCCAGGGCAGCCTGCAACTCCTTGACCGAGGCGAATACCGACTGGTTGAGTGAGTTGAGGTACAGCTTGAAGGACTTGGATTCGACGATATTCGGCGAGGCGGCCGGAATAGCGAATTCGGCGATGGCGACCACCGGCTTGCCGGACGGCAGCAGCCAGGACAGCTCATAGCACGTCCAGACATCCACACCGTGGAATGGCAGGTTCGCGCCATCCACTCCCAGCTCCGTCCATTTCAGCGCCCGTGGGATCGGATAGAGCAAGCCAGGCGTGTACTGGCTGACATATTCGGTGCTTTTGCCCAAGGGCGATTGTTCTACGCTGTGCATGACTCTTTCGACACTCAATGACGCATGCCACGCCCGCTGACGAGCAGGCGGATGCTGACCAGATAAAGCACGACCACGGCGAACAGCATGAAGGCGATCGCTACCCCGATACGGATATCGGACACGCCCAGGATGCCGTAGCGGAAGGCATTCACCATGTGCAGGATGGGATTGATCAGCGACACCTTCTGCCAGAACGGCGGCAGCAGGTCGATGGAGTAGAAGACTCCGCCCAGGTAGGTCAAGGGGGTCAACACGAAGGTCGGCACGATGGAGATGTCATCGAAATTGCGCGCATAAACGGCATTGATGAACCCGCCCAGGGCGAAGATCGTGGCGGTCAGGATGATCACCAGCAGCATGATGCCGAGGTGATGAACCTGCATATGGGTGAAGAACAGCGACAGCAGGCTGACGATGACCGCCACGGCGAGTCCGCGCAGGATGCCGCCCATGGCATAGCCGATCAGGATGATGTGCGGCGATACCGGAGCCACCAGCAGCTCTTCGACGGAGCGCTGAAATTTGCTGCTGAAGAAGCTGGAGACCACGTTACTGTAGGCGTTGGTGATCACCGACATCATGATCAGGCCCGGCACGATGTACTGCATGTAGGTGAAGCCCGCCATGCCACCGATGCGATCACCGATGAGATTTCCGAAGATCACGAAGTACAGGACCATGGTGATCGCCGGAGGCAGCAGTGTCTGGGCCCAGATGCGGGTGAAGCGGCGTACTTCGCGGTGGACGATGGTACGCAGGGCCACCAGGTTGGCTTGGAATTCGGTACTCATCGGGCGACCTTGGCTAGATTCTTTTCCACCAGGGAGACGAACAGCTCCTCCAGGCGATTGGCTTTGTTTCTCAGGCTCTGCACCTGGATGCCAGCGGCGTCCAGCTGACGGAACAGGGCATTGACCCCGCTGGCCTTGTCGATTTGCACCTCGAAGGAGTGATCGCCCAGCAATCGCGTCGGATAGCCTTCCAGTTGCGGCGCTGTGGTCAGCGGCTGAACGACGTCGACGATGAAGGTCTCGACATTGAGCTTCTGCAGCAGCTTGCGCATGCTGGTGTGCTCGACCAGCTCGCCATGATCGATGATGGCGATGTTGCGGCAGAGCTGTTCGGCTTCTTCGAGATAATGAGTGGTAAGGATGATGCTGGTCCCCTGCCGATTCAGCTCGGTGAGGAAATTCCACATGGAGCGACGCAGCTCGATATCCACCCCAGCGGTGGGCTCGTCGAGGATCAGCAGCCGCGGCTTGTGGATCAGCGCACGGGCGATCATCAGGCGCCGCTTCATACCGCCGGAGAGCATGCGCGAGGGGGTATCGCGCTTGTCCCACAGGCCGAGCTGGGTCAGGTATTCCTCGGCGCGCTCGCCGGCGATACGCGCGGGAATGCCGTAGTAGCCGGCCTGGGTCACCAGGATGTCGAAGGCTTTCTCGAACTGGTTGAAGTTGAATTCCTGAGGCACCACGCCGAGGCAGCGCTTGAGACCGGCAGGATCCTTGTCCAGGTCATTGCCGAACACCGAAACCTCGCCGCCTGATTTGTTGACCAGGGTCGAGAGGATGCCAATGGTGGTCGACTTGCCCGCCCCGTTCGGACCGAGCAACGCGAAGAAGTCACCTTCGACCACATCGAGGTCGATGCCCTTGAGGGCGGTGAAGCCATTGTTATAGGTCTTGGTCAGACCGCGAATGGAGAGAGCTAGACTCATGTGCCTCCCGGCAAGAACTGATTCGCAAAGAAAAGTGCTACTTCCTATAACCCCGGCAACGGGCAAAGGTTCGATCCTAGTCGAACCAGACAATGCAGGACAGTGCCTCTATACTGCGCAGCCGCTTTCAGGAGAGACCCATGGCCAATTCCTATCTCGCCCACCACATCGCCCTCCTCGCCCAGTTGCGTGCAGTCCTGGCCGATGTCGGCGCAGCCGAGCAGGTGCCCTCGGAAAATCACGCGCTGTTCCTCGAACGCTTCGATGAACTGGTCGCCGGCCTGCCCCGGGCGCCGGAAGAGTATGGCTATCTCGGCCAGGATCTGCTGAGCCAGATCTTCAGCCGCTACCCGCAGATCGCCCACCGGGTGCCGCGCGACCTGCTGTGGTTCTTCGGTGGCGACTGCCTGCACTTCATGCCGGACGAAGAGCTGGCGCTCTATCAGCAACTGGACGAGCGCCGCCATGAGGCGGAATCTCGCGGCGAAGCCTTCGATTGGGAGCAGGAAAAGCGCTTGCTGGCCCTACCGGGCGATGCGTCACTGCATTGAAACGGCTGACGGCTATCGACTTGGCCGATAGCCGTCCGCTACCACGCGAGCGACTGGATCAGTAGTAGGCATTCTCGCGGTTGGTATGGTCGGTCACGTCACGCACGGCGGTGAGTTCGGGAATCCGCTCGAGCAGGGTACGTTCCACGCCATCCTTGAGGGTCAGATCGACCTGACCGCAGCCTTGGCAACCACCGCCGAAACGCAGCACGGCCACGTTGTCGTCGACGATATCCACCAGGCTGACCATGCCGCCGTGGCTGGCGAGCCCCGGATTGATCTCGGTCTGCAGGTAGTAGTCGACGCGCTCGTTGAGCGGGCTGTCTTCATTGACCATCGGCACCTTAGCGTTGGGCGCCTTGATGGTCAGCTGACCGCCCATGCGGTCGGTGGCGTAGTCCACCAGGGCGTCTTCGAGGAAGGGCTGGCTGATGGCATCAATATAGGCCGTGAAAGCCTTCAGGCCGATGGGTTGGTCATCGGGCTTCTCTTCACCGGGCTTGCAATAGGCGATGCAGGTCTCGGCGTATTGGGTGCCGGGCTGGGTGATGAAGATACGGATACCGATCCCAGGGGTATTCTGCTTTTCCAACAGGTCGGCCAGGTAATCCTGAGCCGCGTCGGTAATGGTGATGGCGCTCATGGTCACTCCTCAACAGGTGTGACAAGTTTACGCCACCCTACCCCTCGACGAAAGCCCTAGTGAAACAGTCGGATAATCGACTCTAAGCCTGTTCACAGGCTCGCGAGCTAGAGCCAAACAAGGCGAGAAGACTTGAGGAAGCGGAGTTTACGAGGGGTAAATGAGCATTCCGAAAGTCTTTTCAACGCCGTTTGGCCGACGCGCAGCAGCCTTTGAACAGGCTTTCAGTCCAGGCTGTGTACGAAGCTTGTCACCCGATTGCGCCCGGCGTGCTTGGATTCGTACAGCGCCTTGTCGGCCTGTTGAATCATCTGCTCGTGGTTGCTCAAAGGGACGGAAAGATCGGTGATACCCACACTGATAGTGAAGGCGATAGGCGTACCTAGCACGTCCAGGCGCATGGCCTCGACCGATTCGCGCAACCGTTCGGCAAGCAACCGTGCGCCCTCGACAGCGGTGTCCAGCAGCACTACGCCGAATTCCTCACCGCCATAGCGACCGGCGATGTCTGCAGTGCGTACGTGGGTCTTGATCACGCCAGCCAGGGCCTTGATCGCCTGGTCACCCACGGCATGGCCGTAGGTGTCGTTGATACGTTTGAAGTGATCAATGTCGAGCATCATCAATGCCAGGCGGCCGCCGTAGCGCTGGTGCCGGGCGAACTCCTCGGTGAGTCGCTCTTCCCAGTAACCGCGATTGGCGAGGCCAGTGAGGCGATCGGTGCGCGACAGCTCTTGCAGCTTATCGTTGGAAAGCTCCAGCTGCCGCTTGTTGATGGCGACGTCGGTGACGTCATAGATCACCACACAGATGTGGGCGATGGCGCCGGTGGAATCGCGCAGCGGCAGCAAGGTCACGTTCTGGTACATGAAGGCTTCCACGCCAGTGATGGGCTGGTAGCTCTTGAAGTGAACGAGGTAAGGGCGTTGCTCCCAGATGGAAAAGGCCCGGGTACCCAGCAGGACCACACTCTCGGCCTTGGCGCGGAACCAGGCCTCATCGATTTCCGCGAACACCGCGAACAGCGATTGCTGGCTGACCTCATTGAGAATCCGCCCGGAGTGGTTCTCCATGAAGCTGTTCCATACCTCGATCCGGTAGTCGAGATCCAGCACCACGACACCGACATCGATGTTCTGGACGATATCCAGCAGCCAGTGGAGTTCATTGATATCGATCTGTGCGGCCATGCTCAACTCATCAGGTAGCCGATCTTGCGGGTGATGCGCTTCACCGAATCCTCGGTGAACAGCAGCAGCAGATCGAAGTGGACGTTATGGCCTTCCAGGCTGTAGCTGAGCTCGACCGCCAGGGTCTTCTTCCAACGGGTCTTGTTGACGACGATGAGTTCGTCGATGGACGCGTGGTGGCCGAGGATGGTGGGGTGACCCTGGGAGAAGCGAATGTCGAACTGCTCGGCGATCCCGGCGAGGCAGGCACCGATGATGATGCTCGATAGATCCAGCAGCATCTCGATGTCGCCCGATTCACCGGATTCGCGCCAGCGCACCAGCCGCGCCATGTCATCGAATTCGGAATCATGGAAGATCAACAGCGCCTCGCCGGCGATACCCTCGCCAATGTAGCCCTGGCACACCGCACTGAGGCGACTCTCGCGCTGGGCATCGAGCAGCGTCATGTGCAGTTCGCTGACCTCCAGGATATTGACGTTGGGAATGGGCAGTTGCACGAAGACGTCCAGCGCCTTGGCCAATAGCGCCCCGGCCCGCCCCATGGAGACGTTGACGACTTCCCGAAAGGCATCGCGAAAGCTGACCTGTAAATCCGGTCGTTCGACAGGTTGTGCCGGAGCCACGACAGTGGGGCTGTAGATGCCATGACGTTCGAGCACCGCCACGAGCTCGGCGGGATCGGCCGGCTTACGAATGAAATCCAGGGCACCCAGTTCACGCACCCGCGCCACTGCCTGCTCCTGAACGTCACCCGAGACGACGATCACCTTGACCGCCAGGCCTTCGCTACGGATGGCCGCCAGGGTGCCGTAGCCATCCAGGACCGGCATGGTCAGGTCCAGCAGCATCACCTGCCCCAGGCCTTGCCGCAGAGCCGTAAGGGCCTCTTCGCCATTGGTGGCCTGAGTGATGGACACGCCCCAGCCCTCCGGCAGGGAGCGAACCAGCTGCTTGCGCGCCATGTTCGAATCGTCGCATATCACCAGAGGAATCACGGCCACCTTCCATGACGCAGTTTTGACGCACAGTAAACATCGCTAATTGCACAGTAAAGCAGGACTTGCAAGGCTTGCACGCCGGATCTCACCGCTCTTCGACATGAACGGTAAGCCGGCCTTTCATGAGGGTAGCTCATCATCAGCCTTCATCAATGACGGGGTCGCTGGTGCCTTTTGCTATGCTGCCGCTCTTTGCCCAGCGCAACTCTTCATCTTGTGGAATGCCCATGACCGATCGCAGTTCTCGCCTCTCCGCTCTTCGCCATGCCCTCGCGCAGCGCATCCTCATCCTCGACGGCGGCATGGGCACCATGATCCAGAGCTATCGACTGGAGGAAGCGGACTACCGTGGCGAGCGCTTCGCCGATTGGCCGAGTGACGTCAAGGGCAACAACGACCTGCTGCTGCTGACCCAGCCACAGATCATCGCCGAGATCGAAAAGGCCTATCTGGATGCCGGCGCGGACATTCTCGAGACCAACACCTTCAACGCCACCCGGGTGTCCCAGGCCGACTACGGCATGGAAGAAATCACCTATGAGCTGAATCTGGCCGGTGCCCGGGTCGCTCGCGAAGTAGCCGACGCCAAGACCCGGGAAACGCCGGATCGCCCGCGCTTCGTCGCGGGGGTGCTCGGCCCCACCAGCCGGACCTGCTCCATTTCCCCGGACGTCAACAATCCCGGCTATCGCAATGTCACCTTCGATGAGTTGGTGGACAACTACACCGAGGCCACCCGCGGCCTCATCGACGGCGGCGCCGACCTCATCCTGATCGAGACCATTTTCGACACCCTCAACGCCAAGGCTGCGATCTTCGCCGTGCAGGGTGTGTTCGAGGACATGGGCGTCGAACTGCCGATCATGATCTCCGGCACCATTACCGACGCCTCCGGCCGTACACTGTCCGGCCAGACCACCGAAGCCTTCTGGAACTCGGTGCGGCACGCCAAGCCGATCTCCGTGGGCCTCAACTGCGCCCTGGGCGCCAAGGAATTGCGGCCCTACGTCGAGGAGCTGGCGACCAAGGCGGACACCTTCGTTTCCGCCCACCCGAACGCCGGCCTACCCAACGCCTTTGGCGAATACGACGAAACCCCGGCGCAGATGGCCGCGGTGGTCGAGGAATTCGCGGCCAGTGGTCTGCTGAACATCGTCGGCGGCTGCTGCGGCACTACCCCGGCGCATATCCAGGCCATCGCCGAGGCGGTCGCCAAGCACGCACCGCGCCTATTGCCCGAGATTCCCAAGGCCTGCCGGCTCTCCGGCCTGGAACCCTTCACCATCAGCCGCGAGTCGCTGTTCGTCAACGTCGGCGAGCGCACCAACATCACAGGGTCAGCCAAGTTCGCCCGGCTGATCCGCGAAGAGAACTATGCCGAGGCCCTGGAAGTGGCCCAGCAGCAGGTGGAAGCCGGTGCCCAGGTCATCGACATCAACATGGACGAGGGCATGCTGGACTCGAAGGCGGCCATGGTGACCTTCCTCAACCTGATCGCCTCCGAACCGGACATCTCCCGAGTGCCGATCATGATCGACTCCTCCAAGTGGGAGGTGATCGAAGCGGGCCTCAAGTGCATCCAGGGCAAGGGCATCGTCAACTCCATTTCCATGAAGGAAGGCGTCGAGGCCTTCATTCATCACGCCAAGCTGTGCAAGAGATATGGCGCGGCGGTGGTGGTCATGGCCTTCGACGAAGACGGCCAGGCCGACACCGAGGCGCGCAAGAACGAGATCTGCGCCCGCTCCTACGACATCCTGGTCAACCAGGTCGGCTTTCCGCCGGAAGACATTATCTTCGACCCCAACATCTTCGCGGTGGCGACCGGGATCGAGGAGCACAACAACTACGCGGTCGACTTCATCAACGCCTGCGCCTTCATCCGCGACAACCTGCCCCACGCCCTCACCTCCGGTGGCGTGTCCAACGTCTCCTTCTCCTTCCGCGGCAACAATCCGGTACGCGAGGCCATCCACTCGGTCTTCCTCTACCACGCCATCCAGAACGGCCTGACCATGGGTATCGTCAACGCCGGCCAGCTGGAGATCTACGACGAGATCCCCGCCGCGCTGCGCGAGAAGGTCGAGGACGTGGTGCTCAACCGCACCCCCGAGGGCACCGACGCCTTGCTGGCCATCGCTGACGACTACAAGGGCGGCGGCGCGGTCAAGGAAGCCGAGACCGAGGAATGGCGCGGCCTGCCGGTGGACAAGCGGCTGGAGCACGCCCTGGTCAAGGGCATCACCACCTATATCGTCGAGGACACCGAGGAATGCCGCCAGCAATGCGCGCGCCCCATCGAGGTCATCGAAGGCCCGCTGATGAGTGGCATGAACGTGGTCGGCGACCTGTTCGGCTCGGGCAAGATGTTCCTGCCCCAGGTGGTCAAGTCCGCCCGGGTGATGAAGCAGGCGGTGGCCCACCTGATCCCCTTCATCGAGGCGGAAAAAGGCGACAAGCCCGAAGCCAAGGGCAAGATCCTCATGGCCACGGTCAAGGGCGATGTCCATGACATCGGCAAGAACATCGTCGGCGTGGTGCTGGGTTGCAACGGCTACGACATCGTCGACCTGGGCGTGATGGTCCCGGCGGAGAAAATCCTGCAGACCGCCATCGCCGAGAAGTGCGACATCATCGGTCTCTCGGGCCTGATCACCCCCTCGCTGGACGAGATGGTCCATGTCGCCAAGGAGATGCAGCGCCAGGGCTTCGCCCTGCCGCTGATGATCGGCGGCGCCACCACCTCCAAGGCGCACACCGCGGTCAAGATCGAGCCGCAGTACAAGAACGATGCCGTGGTCTACGTCACCGACGCCTCCCGCGCCGTAGGCGTGGCAACCCAGTTGCTGTCCAAGGAACTCAAGGCCGGCTTCGTCGAGCGCACCCGCGCCGACTACGTAGAGGTCCGCGAGCGCACCGCCAATCGCAGCGCGCGCACCGAGCGCCTGTCCTATGAAAAGGCCGTGGCGAACAAGCCGGCCTTCAACTGGCTGGGCTACCAGGCGACCAAGCCGAGCTTCACCGGTACCCGGGTGCTGGAGGACATCGACCTGGCGGTGCTGGCCGAGTACATCGACTGGACGCCCTTCTTCATCTCCTGGGATCTGGCCGGCAAGTACCCGCGCATCCTCACCGACGAGGTGGTGGGCGAAGCGGCCACCGCGCTGTTCCACGATGCCCAGGCCATGCTGAAAAAGCTGATCGATGAGAAGCTGATCAAGGCGCGTGCCGTGTTCGGCTTCTGGCCGGCCAACCAGGTGCGCGACGACGACCTGGAAGTCTATGGCGAGGACGGCCAACCGCTGGCCACCCTGCACCACCTGCGCCAGCAGACCATCAAGCCCGAAGGCAAGCCCAACCTGTCGCTGGCCGACTTCGTCGCACCCAAGGAAACCGGCGTCACTGACTATGTGGGCGGCTTCATCGTCACCGCCGGCATCGGCGCCGAGGAACTGGCCAAGGACTACGAACGCAAGGGCGACGACTACAACTCCATCATGGTCAAGGCCCTGGCCGACCGCCTTGCCGAGGCCTGCGCCGAGTGGCTGCACGAGCGGGTGCGCAAGGAGCATTGGGGCTATGCCGCCGACGAGACGCTGGACAACGAGGCGCTGATCCGCGAGCAATACAAGGGCATCCGCCCTGCCCCCGGCTACCCGGCCTGCCCCGACCACACCGAGAAGGCCACCCTCTTCAAGCTGCTCGACCCGGAGGCACGCTTCAACGAAGCCGGCCGCAGCGGCGTCTTCCTCACCGAACACTACGCCATGTTCCCGGCCGCCGCCGTCAGCGGCTGGTACTTTGCCCATCCCGAGGCCCAGTACTTCGCCGTGGGCAAGATCGACAAGGACCAGGTGGAGCGTTACACCGAGCGAAAAGGCCAGGAGCTGGCGGTGACGGAGCGGTGGTTGGCGCCGAATTTGGGCTACGACAACTGACTCAGAGGGTCGATCAACCAAGGCCTTCGCTATGGCCTTGGTTGATCCTGTAGCGATATCCGGTTATCCCGGATCAGAGATCTCGCCATGTCTGACATTGCGTACTTCATTCTCGCTACAGTCTTTTCTGTTGCCGTAAGCTATGTCTTCTATCGCGAACATCGTCGCGGACAACGCAGCAATCAGGACATTATCAATCGGGCATATGAAGCGACACTCGCATGGCACGCGATTGATAAAGCCCAGGTTCTTATGGACCAGACAACCCTTGGGTCCAGGTTGAGTAGCAAAAAGCCTTTCGAGGTATATCGGATCCTGTCCTTACCTCCAAGTCAGTGGTACCTCTATACGCACATGGAGGATTCGGATCCCGTATTGATGGCCATATCCGAAGCGCGAGCCAGGGCAGCCATCAATAGATCTAGACTCACGAAGTAGGCCATTCGGGTCAGATCTGACGCCTTCAATCTTATTCGCTAGACGCCTCAGGTAACAAAAACGCAGCCCTTTTCGCGGGCGTCCCTACTAGGGTGTAGGGACTTCCATCGACGAGGATCGCGCGCCCATGAGAGGCCTTACCCTAGCCGCCGGCAGTCTTCTGCTCGGTCTCGCCACCCTGAATGCCACGGCAGCGCCCCAGGCGCTGAGCCAGGAGCAGTGGCCCTTCACCGCCACACCCCGAGCGACTCTTGATGCCCCTTGGGCCATCGCCTTCCTGCCCGATGGCACGGCGCTGGTCACCGAGAAAGGTGGCGCGCTCAAACATCTGAATGTGCAGACCGGCAAGGCGCAGGACATCAGCGGCGTGCCTAAGGTGGTCCATGCCGGCCAGGGTGGCTTGGGCGATGTCATCCTGCATCCGCAATACGCCAGCAATCATCTGATCTACCTGAGCTATGCCGAAGCCGGCGAAGGCGGTACTCAGGGCGCTGCGGTTGCGCGAGCCAAGCTGAGCTTGAAACAGGACGGCAGCGGCTCGCTCAGCGAGCTCAAGGTGATCTGGCGGCAGACACCCAAGGTCACAGGCAACGGGCACTATGGCCATCGGATGAGATTCGGGCCGGACGGCAAGCTGTGGATCACCTCGGGTGAGCGACAGAAATTCACTCCGGCCCAGGACATGAGCGGCAACCTGGGCAAACTCATCCGCCTCAACGACGATGGCAGCATTCCGCAAGACAACCCCTTCGCCAAGCAAGGCGGTGTCGCGGCCCAGGTCTGGTCGCTGGGTCATCGCAATCCTTTGGGCATCGCCTTCGACGCCCAGGGCCGGCTGTGGGAACAGGAGATGGGCCCCCAGGGCGGGGACGAGTTGAATCTGATCCAGCGTGGGGGCAACTACGGCTATCCCGAGGTTTCCAACGGCGATCATTACGGTGGCAAGCCGATCCCGGATCATGACACCCGTCCGGAATTCATCCCGCCGAAGATCACCTGGACGCCGGTGATCTCGCCCGCCGGACTGATGATCTACGAGGGGAATCGCTTCCCCGCCTGGAAGGGCAACGCCTTCATCGGTGGCCTGTCGTCCAAGTCACTGGTGCGGATCGAGCTCAAGGGCGAAGAGGCCCGCGAGGTAGAGCGCTATGCCATGGGCACCCGCATCCGCGACGTCGAGGAAGGCCCAAACGGCAGTCTATGGGTACTGGAAGACGGTGCGAACGCTCGGCTGCTGGAATTGCAGCCGAAATGACGGCCAGGGTCACCCGTCTGTGGGTGACCGCTGCCTCAGCGCAGCTCGGAAGGCGAGCGGCGGACGATCTTGATGGAATGCTTGATATCGGGCTTGCGGGTCACGCTGATCGGCCGTTTGGTGACGGTGTCCAGGGTGATGTTCCAGAAGCCAGTGCTGGGTACGGTGATGCGCGCCGGGAAGCGGTCGAAGGCGCCGCCGTGGTAGGTATGGCGGCCGCCGTTCTTGAAGCTGCGGAAATTGGCATCGTTCATCAGGCGGATGTTGCACACCCCCGAACTCTGGATGACGACCAGATCGCCCTCGTTGAGATGCTCGCGCTGGTGGATGAACTTCATGACGGGTCCTCGTCTTGCAAAGGACTAGGATAGCATCCCTGCCCTGTCCTATTATCGCCGCCCGCCCACGACCTGCCCTTTTGCCCATGCGTATCGCCGATGTCGTCCAGTTGCTCGCCGCTGCCGGCGCCAAGCCCAAGCACAGCGCCCGGATCCTGCGCGCCTGGTGCCAGGGACTGCCGCTGGACACCGGCACCCGCCGCCAGCAGGCAGAGAACTTCCTGCCCCTGGACGTCCGCAAGGCCATCCCGGCGCTGACCGAGCAGCTGGAGGGGCTGGCCCGGGTCACCTCGGAGCATCCGGGCGCCGACGGTTCGGCGCGGATGCTGGTGACCCTCGCGGACGGTCAGGCGGTGGAAAGCGTCCTGCTGCCCCGCGATGGCCTCTGTGTGTCCTCCCAGGTCGGCTGCGCCGTGGGCTGCGTCTTCTGCATGACCGGCAAGAGTGGCCTGCTGCGCCAGGTGGGCAGCGCCGAGATCGTCGCCCAGGTGGCCCTGGCTCGCCGTATCAGGCCGGTGAAGAAGGTGGTCTTCATGGGTATGGGCGAGCCGGCCCACAACCTGGACAACGTGCTGGAGGCCATCGATCTGCTGGGCACTGCCGGTGGCATCGGCCATCGCAACCTGGTGTTTTCCACCGTCGGCGATCCCCGGGTGTTCGAGCGTCTGCCCCAGCAGGAGGTAAGGCCGGCCCTGGCGCTGTCGCTGCACAGCACCAATGCCGAACGTCGTGCCCGGCTGCTACCCAAGGCGCCACATTACGAGCCCGCCGAGTTGATCGAACAGGGCGAGACCTATGCCCGGCTGATCGGCTATCCCATCCAGTACCAGTGGACCCTGCTCGCCGGCATCAACGACAGCCAGGAGGAAATGGACGAGTTGCTGTGGCTGCTGAAGGGCAAGTACGGGGTGCTCAATCTCATTCCCTACAACAGCCTGGAAGTGGACGACTATCAACGCCCCGATGGCGAACGCATCGTCCAGATCGTGCGCTACCTGCATAGCCGCGGTGTGCTCACCAAGGTACGCAATTCGGCCGGCCAGGACGTCGACGGCGGCTGTGGTCAGCTGCGGGCACGAGCCGAGGTGATAAGACCCCGGCGAGTCACCGCCTGACCAGTCGTCCCGCCGAGGACTCCGCCCATCCGTTTCGGCGGAACACCGGCCTGTTCGGTCTTTCTGAGTGCTTCTGCACCACTCCGAGGGAAGCACTTCACATGCAGGACCGCATTAATCGCCACGACCCTTTCATCGCCGGCCTGAAGGAACGACTCCCCGAAGAGCTGCGCGAGTCCTTCACCGAGGAACAGCTGGAAGCGCTCAAACTGGCCTTCGGCACCCGCAGCTGGGGCAAGCACAGCATCGATCTGCGTGGCACCCTCAAGTTCTGGCATCGCCGCTACTATTTCGTCGTGCTGGCCGGTCGCAACTACCGTCAACTCTCGCGCCTGGAGCAGGAGCTGTCGCTGCTCGGCAAGGCCGCCATGCTGGCGGTGATCCTGCTGGCCTGCGGCCTGGTGGGACTGGTGCTGCTCTATCTGCTCAAGTCCGCGCTCGGCATCGATATCCTGCCCGACTATCACGTGGGACTTTGGGACTGGTTCAAGGGTCTGTTCGAGTAGCACGGATTCGCTTGACCCTGGCAGGGAGGCTTGCCCATCGGGAGACCTCCTATGCCCCATCTGAATCGCCGCCAGACCCTTGGCCTGCTAGCCGCCGGTGCCGCCCTGCCGTTGCTGGGTGGTTATCCACCCAGGGTGCTAGCGGCCGGCGCGGAGTACCTCGCCCTGGTGGAGAAGGAAGCCCCCGGCGTGGGTTTCTATCGTCTGGCTGACGGCAAGCGCGTCGGCACGCTCGACTTGCCCGAGCAACCCCATGAAATCGTCGCCGATCGCCAGGGCCGCTATGCCTATGTCGGCCAGTATGGCGTCAAGAGCTGGCAGGCGCCGGGCGCGGGCGGTCATCAGGTCAGCGTGATAGATCTCGTCGAGCGTCGCCTGGTGAGGTCCATCGATCTTTCGCCCTATCACCGGTTGCACGGTATGCGTCTGGATGACCAGGGGCGGCTCTATGTGCTCAGCGAGACCGATTCGCTGCTCATCCGCTTCGATGACCCGGCCACCGCCACGGTGCCGAGCCAGATCGTCCCGGTCGGTGGCACCCGCAGCCATTACTTCGTGTTGACCCGCGACGGGCGCCGAGCCTATGTCGCCGATACCCTGAGCGGCCTGGTGATCCTGGTCGATCCGCACAACGCCGCCGTGTTGCCGGTGAAGAAGCGGCTCGGCCAGGCACCGGAAGGCTGCTGCCTGAGTCCGGACGAGCGGACCTTCTATGTATTGGATAGATTCGCCGGGGTGCTCCATGCCTGGGATGCCCGTGACCTAACCCCGCTGCGCCAAGTGAAGCTGCGCGGCGAGGCCGTGCGGGTAGTCGCCCTGCCGGATGGACGGCTGCTGGTCTCCAACCTGGCCGACAAGAGCCTGTCGCTGCTGCGACCGGATACCCTGGCCGAGGTCGGCTATCTGCCGATGGGCAGCGCCGTACCGGGGCTGAACCTGGCCCCAGACGGCGAGCGCCTGTTCGCCGCGCTGGAAGGCGATCAGTTGGCCGTCGTCGACCTGCGTGCCTGGCGGGAGGTCCAGCGCTTCGCCACGGGCAAGTCGCCCGATACCGCAGTGGTTTTCCGCGCCTGAGCCGAATCCCCACGATCCCCGTGCCAGCCCGCTTTAGGGACCGAGCGGGCTGATGTCGTACGAGAATCATCCTCATTTAACAATTCGAATCATTGTGATACAAATCACCGATCCGAAAGCCTGCCTGAGCTTTCCCTTTCCGTCGGTAATCGAATCCATGCTCGTCCCTTTCCTGATCATGCTCCGCGAGGGCATCGAAGCGGCGCTCATCGTCGGCATCATCGCCAGCTATCTACAACGCACCGGCCGGGGGCACTGGATGCCCGCCGTCTGGATCGGCGTGATGCTGGCGGCGGCCCTGTCACTCTTCGTCGGCGCGGGCCTGCAACTGGCCAGTGCCGAATTTCCGCAACGCCAGCAGGAATTGTTCGAAGCGGTCGTCGGCTTGGCTGCGACCGCCATCCTCACCTCCATGGTGTTCTGGATGCGCAAGGCAGCGCGGTCGATCAAGACCGAATTGCACGAATCCCTGGAAGCCGCCCTCTCCACCTCGCGCAACCAGGTCTATGCGCTGATCGGCATGGTGTTCCTGGCGGTCGCCCGTGAAGGCCTGGAAACCGTGTTCTTCCTGCTGGCCATCTTTCAGCAAAGCGAAGGCCCAGGCGCGCCCCTGGGGGCACTGCTGGGTCTGGCAATCGCCATCGCGGTCGGTTACGGCCTGTATACCGGCGGGGTACGCCTGAATCTCGGCAAGTTCTTCCGCTTCACCGGGCTGTTCATTCTCTTCGTGGCGGCCGGCCTGTTCACCAACTCAATCAAGGCGCTGCATGAGGCCGGGCTGTGGAATTCGCTGCAGCAGGTGGTGTTCGACTGGAGCCACGTGCTACCGGCCGACGGCCCGGTGGGCACCGTGCTGGCCGGCATGTTCGGCTATCAGGACACCCCGACCGTGAGCACCCTCGGCGCCTATCTGCTGTTCCTGGCTGTCACCCTGCCACTGTTCTTCCGCACGCCAACGCCACCCCGGCGCCCCGCCCCCGCCAACCCCACCGCCTCGATGGAGCGCCAGTCGTGACCGCTACCCCCAACGCCACCCCGCCGAAGCGGACCTCGCCGGCGCTGCGCCTGGCCGTAGTGGCCTCCGCCGGCCTGCTGATCGTGGCGGCGGCCGCCTTCTACTATGCCTCGCGCTCGGCTGGCCAGCGGCATGCCACGGCCGGGACGGACGTGGTCACGGTCGACATCCTGGCCAATCGCTGCGAGCCGAACGCCCTCGAGGTGCCTGCCGGCCCGGCGCGCTTCCGTATCGTCAATCGCTCGGACCGAGCGGTGGAATGGGAGATTCTCGACGGCGTGCTGGTGGTCGAGGAGCGCGAAAACATCGCCCCCGGCCTGAGCCAGGTCATCAACGCCACCCTGGCGCCGGGCGACTACGCCATCACCTGCGGCCTGCTGAGCAATCCGCGCGGGACGCTGAAGGTGCTGCCCACCGCCGCCTCGGAGGCGGCCAGCAAGGCCAAGCCGACGCTGACCCAGTTCATCGGGCCGCTGTCGGAATACCGGGTCTATCTCAACCAGCAGAGTCGCCTGCTGCTGCAAGGCATCACCTCGCTGCAACAGGCGCTGGCGGCAGGAGACCTGCAGCAGGCGCGGGAGGCCTATGCCGCTGCCCGCCTGCCGTACCAGCGCCTGGCGGCGACCGCACAGCGCTTCGCCGAGCTGGACAATCGCCTCAATGCCCGCGCCGACTACTACGAGCAGCGCGAGCGCGACCCCGCCTTCGGGGGCTTCCATCGCATCGAGCAAGGCCTCTTCGTGGCCAACAGCACCGCGGGGCTGGAGCCAGTAGCCGCCCGCCTGCAGCAGGACGCCACGGCGTTGCGCGACGCCCTGCTCGGCCAGTCGCTGCCGCCGGAGCAACTCAGCGGCAACGCGGCCAGACTGCTGCACAACCTCGCCAGCACGCGGATCTCCGGTGAGGAAGAGCGCTACAGCCAGCTCGTCCTGCCCGGTTTCGCGGCCAATCTCGAAGGTACCCGCAAGGTCATCGACCTGTTGCGCCCCTTGCTGAGCAAAGGCCACCAAGACCTGCAACAGCAACTCGACACCCGGGCCCAGGCCTTCGCCGACGCCCTGGGCGATCAACAGCGACCCTACGCCAGCCTGTCCGCATCCGACCGCGACCGCATCGCCAAGGCGGCCCAGGCCCTGGCCGACTCCCTCGACCAGGTGGCTCCAACCCTCGGTCTCACCGCAACCAAGACCTCGCCATGAAGAAGTCCTCTACCGACCAACCCAATATCGAACGCCGCCGACTACTGGGCGGCCTGGGCGCCACCGGCCTGGCCCTGGCCGGTGCCGGCCTCTGCCCGATGCATGCCCAGGCGGACAGCACCGCCGAGGTGACCCGTGCACCCGGCAGTTCCAACATCCACCAGCACCAGGAATTCCTTGGTCGGCACCAGAGCGGCATCGTCACTCCGCGTCCGGCGGCCGGTATGGTGGTGGCCTTCGACGTCCTGGCCGACGACCGCGAGGATCTCGAGCGACTGCTGCGTACCCTCGACGAACGCATCCGCTTCCTCATGCAGGGCGGCCCCGTACCGGAGGTCGATCCCAAGCTGCCCCCGCTGGACTCGGGCATCCTCGGCCCGGTGGTGACGCCCGACAACCTCACCATCACCGTTTCCGTGGGCGAGTCCCTGTTCGATGACCGCTTCGGCTTGGCGGCGGTGAAGCCAAAGCACTTGCAGCGCATGACCGGCTTTCCCAATGACGCCCTCGAAGCGGATTGCTGCCACGGCGATCTCTGCCTGCAGTTCTGCGCCAACACGCCCGATACCAACATCCACGCCCTGCGCGACATCGTGAAGAACCTGCCCGATCTGCTGGCGATCCGCTGGAAGCAGGAAGGCAGCGTCCCGGTGCAGGACACCCCGCCCGGGCAGCCCGCGGAAAGCGCCCGTAACTTCCTCGGCTTCCGCGACGGCTCGGCCAACCCGGACTCCACCAACCAGCAGGCGATGGATCGCATCGTCTGGGTCCAGCCCGATAGCGGCGAGCCCGCCTGGGCCAGTCAGGGGACCTACCAGGCGGTCCGCATCATCCGCAACTTCGTCGAGCGCTGGGACCGTACGCCCTTGCAGGAGCAGGAAAGCATCTTCGGCCGGCGCAAAGCCAGCGGTTCGCCCATGGCCGGCGGCCACGAAACCGACGTGCCGGACTACGCCAGCGATCCCAAGGGCAAGGTCACGCCCCTGGACGCCCACATCCGCCTGGCCAATCCGCGCACCCCGGACAGCCAGCGCAACCTGATCCTGCGGCGCCCCTTCAACTACTCCAACGGCGTGCGCAAGAACGGCCAGCTCGACATGGGGCTGCTGTTCATCGCCTACCAGGCCGATCTGGAGCAGGGCTTCATCGCCGTGCAGAAGCGCCTCGATGGCGAACCGCTGGAGGAATACATCAAGCCCATCGGCGGCGGTTACTTCTTCGCCCTGCCAGGCATCACCGATCCCAAGGATTTCCTCGGCAGCAGCCTCTTGGCCGCCGCGCAGTCTTGAACCCTCAACAGGAGAAGTCGAATGAAACGCATGTCCCTCGCCGTTGCCCTCGGTCTGGCGTTCGCCGCACCGGTATTCGCCGCCAACTCGCCGCTGGATCTGGTGGGCCCGATCTCCGACTATAAGATCTACGTGACCGACAATCTGGCACAGCTGACCCAGGACACCCAGAAATTCACCGAGGCGGTGAAGAAGGGCGACCTGGCCACCGCGCGCAAGCTCTACCCCACCACCCGCGTCCATTACGAGGCGATCGAGCCCATCGCCGAACTCTTCAGCGACCTGGACGCCTCAATCGACTCCCGTGAGGACGACCACGAGCACGGCGTCAAGTCGGATGATTTCACCGGCTTCCACCGCCTGGAATACGGCCTGTTCGAGAAGAACAGCACCGAAGGCCTGACCCCGCTGGCCGACAAGCTCATGGCCGACGTCAAGGACCTGCAGCAGCGCGTCGACGGCCTGACCTTCCCGCCGGAGAAGGTCGTAGGCGGTGCCGCCGCGCTCATGGAAGAGGTAGCCGCGACCAAGGTCTCGGGTGAGGAAGACCGTTACAGCCATACCGATCTCTACGACTTCCAGGCCAACGTCGACGGCGCCAAGAAGATCTTCGACCTGTTCCGCGCGCAGATCGCCAAGCAGGACCAGGCCTTCGTCACCAAGGTCGACAAGAACTTCGCCCACGTCGACAAGATCCTGGCCAAGTACAAGACCAAGGACGGCGGCTTCGAGACCTACGACAAGGTCAGTGAGCGCGACCGCAAGGCCCTGGTCGGCCCGGTCAATACCCTGGCCGAGGATCTGTCCACCCTGCGCGGCAAGCTGGGTCTGAATTAACCGCGGCTGGTAAAACTACTGCGCGTCCGCCAGGCGGGCGCGTGCAGTGCTCGGAATCCTCATGTACCGCCCGTACACTCGTGCGCGAGCCCGGTCCAGTTCCTGCGCGCCGCGCGCACCCGCCTGACAACCGCTCGCTACGTTTTATCAGTCGCGGCTTGTGGAAGGCGGCATCCGGCGCCGCCCTTCCCCACCGCTTATCGCCGGAATAGATTTATATATAAAGAAACATCGCTTTTAAGCATATAGCCCTGCTGCTATCGTTCACGGCCTAGAAAAGTCCCTAGTGCCCCTTCGGGAGCCGAAGACTTCGATCACGCGCAGCCGTGCGCGCCGCCTGACAGCAGGATGACCATGTACGTTTACGATCAGTACGATCAGCGGATCGTCGAAGAACGTGTCGCTCAGTTTCGCGACCAGACCCGCCGCTTCCTGGCCGGAGAACTCGGTGGCGAAGAATACCGCCCCCTGCGCCTGCAGAACGGCCTCTACATCCAGCGCTATGCGCCCATGCTGCGCGTGGCAGTGCCCTACGGCCTGCTGAACACCACCCAGGTCCGCAAGCTGGCACAGATCGCCCGCGACTACGACAAGGGCTACGCCCACATCAGTACTCGCCAGAACTTCCAGTTCAACTGGCCGGAGCTGGAAGACGTACCCGAGATCCTTGCCGAACTGGCCACCGTGCAGATGCACGCCATCCAGACCAGCGGCAACTGCATCCGCAACACCACCACCGACCAGTTCGCCGGCGTGGCCCATGACGAACTCGTCGATCCGCGCCCCTGGTGCGAGATCATCCGTCAGTGGTCCACCTTCCACCCGGAATTCGCTTTCCTGCCGCGCAAGTTCAAGATCGCCGTCAACGGGGCCGCCCTGGACCGCGCGGCCATCGAGGTGCACGACATCGGCCTGGAAGCGGTACGCAACGACGCCGGCGAACTGGGCTTCCGCGTGCTGGTCGGCGGCGGTCAGGGCCGTACGCCCCACACCGGCGAATTCATCCGTGAATTCCTGCCCTGGCAGCACCTGCTCAGCTACCTGGAAGCCACCCTGCGGGTCTACAACCGCTACGGCCGCCGCGACAACAAGTTCAAGGCCCGGATCAAGATCCTGGTCAAGGCCCTGGGCGCCGACGTCTTCGCTGAAAAGGTCGAGGCCGAGTGGGCTCACCTCAAGGACGGCCCCATCACCCTGACCGAAGCCGAAGTGGCGCGGGTTTCCGCCTTCTTCGTCGATCCGGCCTATGCCGAGCTGCAGGACCAGGACGAAGCCCTCGCCCGTCTGGACGCCGAGCACCCCGGTTTCGCCCGCTGGCGCCAGCGCAACACCTTCCGCCACAAGCGTCCGGGCTACGTCGCCGTGACCCTGTCGCTCAAGCCCACCGGCGTCGCCCCGGGCGATGTCACCGACCGCCAGCTCGACGCCATGGCCGACCTCGCCGATCGCTACAGCTTCGGCGAGCTGCGCACCTCGCACCAGCAGAACGTCATCTTCGCCGACGTCCGTCAGGACCAGTTGCTCGAACTCTGGCACGAATTGCGCGAGCACGGCTTCGCCACGCCCAACATCGGCCTCTTGACCGACATGATCTGCTGCCCGGGTGGCGACTTCTGCTCCCTGGCCAATGCCAAGTCGATCCCCATCGCCGAATCCATCCAGCGTCGTTTCGACGACCTGGACTACCTGTTCGACATCGGCGAGCTGGACCTGAACATCTCCGGCTGCATGAATGCCTGCGGTCACCACCACGTCGGCCACATCGGCATCCTCGGCGTGGACAAGAAGGGCGAGGAGTTCTACCAGGTGTCCTTGGGCGGCGATGCCGGTCGTGACGCCACCCTGGCCAAGATCCTCGGCCCCTCCTTCGCCCAGGACCAGATGCCCGAGGTGATCGGCAAGCTCATCGATGTCTATGTCGAGCAACGCACCGAAGACGAGCGCTTCATCGACACCTACCGCCGTATCGGTATCGACCCCTTCAAGGAGCGCGTCTATGCAAAGAATCATTAAGGGCGACCAACTGGTCACCGACAACTGGCACCTGCTGCCCAAGGACGTCGCGCTGGAAGACGTCCCCAACAGCGACGACGTCATCATCCCGGCTGCTCTCTGGCTGGAACACGGCCACGCCCTCACCTGCCGTGACGGTCGCCTGGGCATCTGGCTGGACAGCGACGAAGAGCCGGAGAGCATCGCTGCCGACCTTGAGCACTTCGCCCTGATCGCCATCAACTTCCCGGCCTTCGTCGATGGGCGCGGCTATTCCTATGCCCGCCTGCTGCGTGAGCGCTTCGGCTGGACAGGCGAGCTGCGGGCCATCGGTGATGTCCTGCAGGATCAGTTGTTCTTCCTCAAGCGCTGCGGCTTCGACGCCTTTGTCGTGCGTGCCGATCGCGATCCGGAAGCGGCCCTGCAGGGTCTGCGCGACTTCAGCGAGACCTACCAGGCCGCGGTCGACGAGCCCCAGCCGCTGTTCCGCCGTCGCCAGGCCTGAGCGGGCTCACGCCACGCAAAAGAAAACCCGCTGCGGCGGGTTTTCTTTTGCCAGCGGATTGCTCAGGCGAGATTGACCACCACACGGCCAACCATCTTGCCCGCCAAGATCTGGCTGATGGTATCCGGCAGCTCCTGCAAGCCGATCTCCCGGGTCAGGCTGTCCAGGTCGTCCAGCTTCCACTGCACCGAGAGCTTGTCCCAGAGCGCGGCCTTGGCCATCAGCGGCAATTCCACGGAATCGACGCCCAGCAGGTTCACCCCGCGCAGGATGAAGGGAAAGACCCCGGCTTCGAACTTGGTGCCGGCGGTCATGCCGCAGCAGGCCACGCTGCCGCCGTATTCCAGCGACTTGATGACGTTGAAGAGGATGTCGCCCCCGACGGTATCCACCGCGCCCGCCCACTGCTGATCCAGCAGCGGCTTGCCGACGCCATCGGCCAGGGTTGCCCGGTCGAGGATCTGCCGAGCACCCAGGCGGTGCAACCATTCGGCGCGCTCCAGCTTGGCGGTGGACGCCGCCACCTGATAACCGAGTCGTGCCAGCAGCTTGACCGCAAGACTGCCCACCCCGCCGCTGGCGCCGGTGACCAGCACCATGCCCGCTTCGGGGGTCAGCCCCATCTGCTCCAGCTTTTCGACGCACAGCGCCGCGGTCAGGCCTGCGGTGCCCAACACCATGGCTTCGCGCAGGCCGAGGTTGTCCGGCCGACGGATGACCCAGGCAGCCGGAACGCGGATGTACTGGGCGAAGCCACCAGCGGTGTTCATGCCCAGGTCATAGCCAGTGACGATGACCTCGTCACCGACGGCGAATTCGGCGGCACTGGAGGCTTCCACCACCCCCGCCGCGTCGATCCCCGGGGTATGGGGATAGCGGCGCGTCACGCCACGATTGCCAATGGCCGACAAGGCATCCTTGTAGTTGAGCGACGAATAGCGGACCCGGATCAGCACCTCGCCGTCGGGCAGGTCGGCCAACGCCCGGGTCACCACTTCCTGCTTGAATGCACCATGGGCCCCTTCGGTCACCCAGAGTGCCTGGAAATCACTCATCGCAGATCCTCCCTTGAAGTCTTGTTATGGGGTTGGGCATGCCTTATGGACCTCAGCGCCAGCGAGTCGACTCGGACAGCCTCTCCCACCAGGTGCTCGCCAGCCGGTCGATGCCAAGGCTGGCGGCCATGCCCAGGCGCTCGGGCAACGACTTCTTCTCGACGAAGCGTACGGCGAAGACCTCCACCACCTGGGCGCGCTCGGCCAGGTATTCGTCACTGGTGCGTAGCTCGTCTACCAGTTGCTTGCCCAGCGCGGCCTGGCCCAGCCAGACCTCGCCGGTCGCCACTTCATCGATGTTCAATTGCGGACGATAGTGGGCGACGAAGTTCTTGAACAACTCATGAGTGGTATCCAGATCGTTCTGGAATTTTTCCTTGCCCTTCTCGTCGTTCTCGCCGAATACCGTGACGGTGCGCTTGTATTCACCGGCGGTGAACACCTCGAAGTCGACGTCATGCTTCTTGAGCAGGCGATGGACATTGGGCAACTGGGCCACCACGCCGATGGAGCCGAGGATGGCGAAGGGCGCGCTGAGGATACGGTCACCGATACAGGCCATCATGTAGCCACCGCTGGCAGCGACCTTGTCGACGCAGATGGTCAACGGCACCCCGGCCTGACGGATACGGGCGAGCTGTGAGGCGGCCAGACCGTAGCTGTGTACCAGGCCACCGCCGCTTTCCAGCCGCACCACCACCTCGTCCTTGGGCGTGGCCAGGGTCAGCACCGCGGTGATCTCGTTGCGCAGGTGCTCGTTGGCCGTGGCCTTGATGTCGCCGTGGAAATCCAGCACATAGACCCGGGACTTGCCGGACTCACTCTTGCGCTTGTTCTTTTCGGCCTTGGTTTCGCGTTTGCGCAGGGCCTTGAAGGCCTCCTTGCCCAGCACGCTCTGCTGCAGTCGCAGACGGAGGTCGCGATAGAAGTCGTTGAGTTTCTGGACCTGGAGTTGCCCACCCGAGCCGCGACGATTACGCCCACGGATGGCAGCGGCGAACAACAGCACGGCGAGGATGGCCACCACCAAGGTGACGGTTTTGGCCAGGAAACTGGCATAGTCGGCAAGAAACTCCACGGACTCTCCTAGGATGGCGGCACGGTGCCCCGCCCAGCATACCGAGTCGCCTGGCCGATAGAAACTCGGCGGCCAGCCGATGGCGCATTGGTCGGGATAATCCGTCCGGTTTCAGCAAGGCCTGCGTTTTCAAACAAGCGTATGAAGATTCATTGACAGCTTTCTTGCCGCCCCCTACCCTCGGTTTCAGTGACCCTGCCGGGCCCGCTGGGGTTCGGCCTCAATCGACAAGACCACAAGGACCTCCGCCATGAGCGCAGCCGATGCCATCGCCACCCTGAAGAGCAAGTTCGATCCCTCCGCCGCGGCCGGTCTGGATCTCACCTATCAGTTCGACGTCGAGGGCGGTGACAACTACTACGTGGTCATCAAGGATGGCACCTGCGACGTCCAGCAGGGCGACGCCGCCGATCCGGATTGCACCCTGATCATGGACCAGGCCACCCTGGCCGGTATCGTCAGCGGCGAGACCGACGGCATGCAGGCCTTCATGTCCGGCAAGCTGCGCGTGGAAGGCAACATGATGCTGAGCATGAAGCTGGGCGAACTCTTCCCCAACTGAGTCGCCAGCCAGATGAAAAAGCCGGGCAAAAGCCCGGCTTTTTCACGCCTGTCGTCAGAGCCGCCGCGGTGGCGCGGGTGGCGTAACGTTGCCATCCCAACCGCCGCCTAGGGCCGCGATCAGCTGGACGCTGGTGTTCAGACGACTGGCCAGTGAAGTAGCGTGGAAAACGGCGCAGCCTCTTTCATCGGGAACTTAGTGGTAAAGAGCCCCCCTCACCCCAGCCCTCTCCCGAAGGGAGAAGGAGCTATCCGAGCCGGCGTTCTGCTTCATTAGCCCCCGACAAGCTCGCGATAAACTGTCGAGCGTCCACCCGTAGGAGCGGTCGCTACGGCGCACCGGCATGGCCGCGATTAGGAACCTGCCCGACTCCTCCTGTCCGGGTTCAAGGACGGCGAAGCGCTGCGGCGGGGGCAAGATCGCCATCCCAGCCACCACCGAGCGCTGCGATGAGCTGGACGCTGGCGCTCAGGCGACTGCCCAACAAGGTCAGGTTGGTGCGTTCGTTGCTCAGGGCAGTGGTCTGCAGGGTGACCACGTCCAGATAGCCGATCAGCCCCGCCTGGTACTGATTCTGAGCCAGTTGCAAGGCGCGACGGGCGGCATCCAGCGCTTCCTGGCGGACGCCGGCTTCGTCCTCATAGGTGCGCAGTTGCACCAGGTAGTCTTCCACCTCGCGGAAACCATCGAGCACGGTCTGGCGGTAGCCGGCGACGCTGGCGTCGTAGCTGGCTTCAGCGGATTCCACCTGGGCACGGCGCAAGCCACCGTCGAACAGCGACAGGGCGAAGGACGGCCCGATCGACCAGAAGCGATTCGGCGTACTGATCAGCCTGCCCCACTGGCTGGCGCTGTAACCGCCGTTGGCGCTCAGGGTCAGGTCGGGATAGTAGGCGGCTTCGGCGACGCCGATGGCGGCGTTGGCGGCCATGATCTGGCGCTCGGCCTGGGCGATGTCGGGGCGGCGCTCCAACAAGGCCGAGGGTACGGCGCCGGGCAGGCTCGGCAGCCTCGGAATGGCGTTGACCGCCGCCAGCTGGAAGTTGGCGGGCACCTCGCCAACCAGCACGGCGATGGCGTTCTCCAACTGAGCGCGCTGATACCTCAGGTCGATGGCGTCGGCCTGGGTGCTCTTGAGCTGGGTGGTGGCCTGGGCCACATCGGCCGGGGTGACGATGCCGGCGCGATATTGATTCTGGGTCAGGCGTAGCGAGCGCTCGTAAGCGGCCACGGTCGCATCGAGCAGCCGCTGCTGGGCATCCAGCACCCGCAATTGCAGGTAGTTGGTGGCCAACTGGCTCTGCAGGCTCAGGCGGGTGGCCGCTAGCTCGGCGGCACTAGCCTGGGCGGTGGCGCGGTCCGACTCCAGCTGTCGGCGTACGCGGCCCCAGAGGTCCAACTCCCAGCTCACCCCCAGACTGGCGTCATAGGAGTTGTTGATGGTGCTCACGCCGCCGCTGCTGACGGTACTGCTGGTGCCGCTGGAGTTGCGGATGACGGTGCTGCTGCCCGAGCCGCCGCCGCGCCCGGAGCGGGTGGCACCCAGGCTGCTCGTCAGGGTGGGAAACAAAGAGGCGCGCGCTTGGCGCACCAGGGCCAGGGACTGTCGATAGCTGGCCTCGGCCTGGGCCAGGCTCTGGTTGCGCTGGTTCAGTTGGACCATCAATCGGTCCAGAGTCGGGTCGTCGTAGCGCCGCCACCAGTCGCCGCGTAGCTCCAGGTCCTTGGGCGCAGCGGCCTGCCAGCCCTCGGCGTGGCGATAGGCGACGGGCACTGGGGTGGTCGGCCGCTGGTAGTCCGGGCCCAGGGTGCAACCGGCAAGCAGCAGGGCCAGGGTCAGCGCCGACAGGCGCAGTGATGGATTCATAGCGGCGTATCCAGGGCAGCGTCGGTACGGATGCCGCGCCAGCGATTGACGCGGCGGCGCAGGCGTTCGAAATAGAGGTAGACCACTGGCGTGGTGTAGAGGGTGAGGATCTGGCTCAGCACCAGGCCGCCGACGATCACCAGACCCAGCGGCTGGCGCATCTCGGCGCCCTCGGTATCGCCGATCAGTAGCGGCACGGCGCCGAGGATGGCGGCCATGGTGGTCATCAGGATGGGTCTCAGGCGCAGCAGGCAGGCCTGGCGGATGCCCTCCTCGGGCGACAGGCCCTGCTGACGCTCCAGTTGCAGGGCCAGGTCCACCATCATGATGGCGTTCTTCTTCACCACGCCGATCAGCAGGAACAGCCCGAGCATGGAGATCAGGCTGAATTGGCCGCCGGTGAGCTGGATGGCCAGCAAGGCCCCTACCCCGGCCGATGGCAACGTCGACAGGATGGTCAGCGGGTGCACGTAGCTTTCGTAGAGTACACCGAGCACGATATAGACCAGCACCAGGGCGCCGAGGATCATCAGCGGTTGCCCGGAAACCGTGCTGGCGAAGATATTGGCGGAGCCACCTAGCCGGCCTTGGACATCGCTCGGCAGGCCGATGGCGGCCACCGCGCGCTGCACGGCGCGGGTGGCCTGCTCCAGGCTGACATCGGGCGCCAGGTCGAAGTTGATGCTTTCCGAAGCGAATTGGCCGTCGTGGGTGACGCGGTCCTCGGCGAGGCTGTTGGTGTAGTGGGCGAAGGCCGCCAGCGGCACCTGGGCGCCGCTGCTGGTGATGACCCGCACCTGTTCGAGCACGGTCGGGTCCTGGGCGTAACGCGGATTGATCTCCATCACCACCTTGTACTGGTTGAGCGGCTCGTAAATGGTCGAGATCTGCCGCTGGGCGAAGGAGTTGTTGAGCACCGCGGCGACGGTTTCCATGTTCACGCCCAGCCGTTTGGCCATTTCCCGGTCGATTTGCAGGGTGATCTGCTGGGTGCTGCCCTCGCGGCCGTCCACCGCGGTCAGCTCCGGCAGCGCCTTGAGCGCCGCCAATACCTTGGGCTGCCAGGTTTCCAGCAGGTCGACGTCGCCGGACAACAGGTTGTACTCATAGGACGAGGTACTCTGCTGGCGGCCACCGAACCTCAGGTCCTGGTCGGCCATGAGGAACAGCCGGGCACCGGGCACCTGGGGGGCATTGGCGCGGATGCGTTCGATGACCTTCTGGGCATCCAGCTTGCGCTCGGCGATGGGCTTCAAGCGGATCAGCATCACCGCATTGTTGACCCCGCTGCCGGAACCGGAACTGCCGACGAATCCGGAGGCGCTGGCTACCGCCGGATCGGCGAGCAGCGCCTTGCGCAGGATCTCGATCTTGGGCTGCATCACCTGGAATGACAGGGCGTTGTCGCCGCGGATGAAACCGATCAACTGGCCGGTGTCCTGCTGCGGCATGAAGGTCTTGGGCACTACCACATAGAGCACCACGTTGAGCACTATGGTTGCGATCAGACTCAGCAGGGTCAGCCGCCGATGGCGCAGGGCCCAGCCGAGGGTACGATCGTAGCCGGCTACCAGGCGGCGATGGGTACGTTCGCTGAGGCGCTGCAACCGGCTTTCGCTACCGGGATCGTGGGGACGCAGCCAGCGGGCGCAGAGCATCGGCGTGAGGGTCAGGGACACCACTAGGGAGACCAGGATGGCCGCCGCCAGGGTGAGGGAGAATTCGCGGAACAGCTTCTCGACGATGCCGCCGATGAACAGGATGGCGACGAAGACGGCGACCAGGGAGACGTTCATCGACAGCAGGGTGAAGCCCACTTCGCGGGTGCCCTGGTAGGCGGCCTTGAGCGGCGCCATGCCGTTATCGATGTGGCGGGCGATGTTCTCCAGCACCACGATGGCGTCGTCCACCACCAGCCCCGCTGCCAGGATCAGCGCCATCAGCGACAGGGTATTGAGCGAGAAGCCGAGGATGTACATCACGGCGAAGGTGCCCACCAATGAGATGGGTACCGCCAAGGCCGGAATCACCGCGCTGCGCAGCCGACCGAGGAACAGCCAAACCACGCCAATCACCAGGAACACGGCGATGATCAGCGTCAGCTCGGCCTCGTGCAGCGTCGCCTTGATCACACCGGATCTGTCCATGGCCACTTCCAGGCGGGCACTGGCCGGCACTATGGCTTCCAGCGCCGGCAGGCGCGCCTTGAGCGCGGCGATGGTCTCGATGATGTTGGCGTTGGCCTGGCGATTGACCACCAGCAACACGGCGCTCTGGTCGTTGAAGAAGCCGGCGTTGTAGCGGTCCTCCACCGCGTCGCTGACCTTGGCGACATCGCGCAGGCGCAGGGTCGCACCATCCTGGTAGCGGATGATCAGCGGCGCATAGTCGGCCGCCTTGAACAGCTGATCGTTGGCCTGGATCTGCCAGTTGTGCTCGGCGTTGGCCACCGCGCCCTTGGGCCGGCGCTGGTTGGCGTTGTTGATCGCGGTGCGGACGTCGTCCAGCGCCAGGCCGTAGTGCTCCAGCTGACGCGGCTCCAGCTCGATGCGTACGGCCGGCAGCGAACTGCCGCCGATCTGCACCTCGCCCACCCCGTTGACCTGGGACAGGCTCTGCGCCAGCACCGTGGAGGCCAGGTCATAGAGCTCGCCTTTGCTCAGGGTCTTGGAGGTCAGCGAGAACACCATGATGGGTGCCTGCGACGGATTGACCTTGCGATAGCGCGGCATCTGGCGCATGCCGCTGGGCAAGAGGTTGCGCGAGGCATTGATGGCCGCCTGGACTTCCCGGGCGGCGGTGTTGACGTCCTTGTCCAGGTCGAACTGGATGATGATCTGCGTCGAGCCCTGGCCACTGCGGCTGGTCATGGAGCTGATGCCGGCGATGGTACCCAGGGAACGCTCCAGCGGTGTGGCGACGCTCGAAGCCATGACCTGCGGACTGGCGCCGGAAAGGCTGGCGGACACGGTGATGGTCGGAAAATCCATCTGCGGCAGGGGCGCCACCGGCAGCAAGCGGAAGGCGATGGCGCCCAGCAGCAGCAGGGCCAGGCTCAGCAGCAGGGTCGCCACCGGCCGGGCGATGAAGGGCGCCGAAAGATTCACCTCAGGCCGCCCTGCGCCGACCCAGGCGCTCGCCGAGACTATCGAAGGCCAGGTAGATCACCGGAGTGGTGAACAGCGTCAGCACCTGGCTCACCAGCAGGCCGCCGACCATCACCAGGCCCAGCGGCTGGCGTAGCTCGGCGCCCGCCCCCGTGGCCAGCATAAGCGGCACGGCGCCGAACAGCGCCGCCAGGGTAGTCATCAGGATCGGCCGGAATCTCAGCAAAGCGGCCTGATAGATGGCCTCCTCGGGCTTCAGCCCCTGGTGCCGTTCGGCGTCCAGGGCGAAGTCGATCATCATGATGGCGTTCTTCTTGACGATGCCGATGAGCAGGATGATGCCGATCACCGCGATCAGGCTCAGGTCGTCACCGGTGAGCAACAGCGCCAGCAGCGCGCCGATGGCCGCCGAGGGCAGCGTCGAGAGGATCGTCAGCGGATGGATGAAACTCTCGTAGAGCACGCCGAGCACGATGTACATCACCACCACCGCGGCCAGGATCAGCAGCAAGGTGCTGGATAGCGACGCTTGGAAGGCCGCCGCCGCGCCTTGGTAGCGGGTGTTGATGCCGATCGGCAGGCCGATCTCCTGCTTGGCCGCGTCGATGGCGGCCACCGCAGCCCCCAGGGAGACACCGCTCGCCAGGTTGAAGGACAGCGTCACAGCCGGGAATTGGCTCAGGTGATTGATCACCAGCCGCGTCGGCCGCTGCTCCATCTTCACCAGGCTGGAGAGGCGCACCGGGGCGCGGGCGGTGTCGGTGGTGGTCTGCGTGGTGCTGGCCGTGCCGGTACCGCTGTTACCGCTGGCGGTGGTGCCGCTGCCGGCTCTGACCCATACCTGATTCAGGGCGTCCGGCCCCAGGCTGTCGGCGGCGGCGCTGGCCAGCACCACCCGATACTGGTTGGCCTGGGTGTAGATGGTCGAGATCTGCCGTTGGCCGAGGGCGTCGTAGAGGGCGTCGGTGATGGCCGACACCTGCACGCCGAGGCGCGCGGCGGCGTCGCGGTCGATGGTCAGGTACAGCTGCAGGCCCTTGTTCTGCAGGTCGCTGGTGACGTCGGTCAGCTCCGGGCGCTGCTGCAGGGCCTGGGTCAGGCGCGGCACCCAGGTGTCGAGCAGATTGGCATCGGGCGAATCCAGGCTGAGCTGGTATTGGGTACGGCTGACGCGGTCCTCGACGCTGAGATCCTGCACCGGCTGCATGTAGAGGGTGATGCCCACCACCTTGGCGACCGCGGGGCGCAAGCGGTCGATCACTTCCTGGGCGGTGACGTCGCGCTCGCTCTGCGGCTTGAGGTTGATCTGCATGCGCCCGCTGTTGAGGGTGACGTTGTCGCCGTCGACGCCGATGTAGGACGACAGACTGGCCACCGCCGGGTCCTGCAGCACCACCTCGGCCAGCGCCTGCTGCCGCTCGCTCATGGCGCGGAAGGAGATGGACTGGGCCGCCTCGGTGATGCCCTGGATGGAGCCGGTATCCTGCGGCGGGAAGAAGCCCTTGGGCACCAGCAGGTAGAGCACCGCGGTGAGGACGAAGGTCGCCACCGCCAGCAACAGCATCAAGACTCTATTGGCCAGCGACCAGCGCAGCGCCCGACCATAGCCAGCGATCAAGCGTTCGAGCCAGACCAGCCGGTGTTCGGCGGCCTGCTCCTGCTTGAGCAGCCGCGCGCACATCATCGGGGTGAGCGTCAGCGAAATCACCAGGGAGATGAGGATGGCCACCGCCAGGGTGATGGCGAATTCGCGGAACAGGCGGCCCACCACGTCCTGCATGAACAGCAGCGGGATGAGCACGGCGATCAGCGAAATGGTGAGGGACACCAGGGTGAAGCCGATCTGCCGGGCGCCCTTGAGCGCGGCCTCCCGCGGCGTGGCGCCCTCCTCCAGATGCCGCGAGATGTTTTCCAGCATGACGATGGCATCGTCGACGACGAAACCGGTGGCGATGGTCAGCGCCATCAGCGACAGGTTGTTCAGCGAGAAACCCGCCAGGTACATGGCGCCGAAGGTGCCGATCAACGACAGCGGCACCGTGACCGAGGGGATCAAGGTGGCGCTGAAGCGCCGCAGGAAGACGAAGGTGACCATGACCACCAAGCCGACCGCCAGCAACATCTCGTGCTGGACGTCGGTGACCGCCGCGCGGATGGTCTCGGTGCGGTCGCTGAGCACGGCGATGTCGAGACCTGCCGGCAGGCTTTCCTTGAGGCTGGGCAGCAGTGCCTGGATGCGATCGACGGTCTGGATGACGTTGGCACCGGGCTGGCGCTGCACGTTGACCAGGATGGCGCCGCTGCGATTGGCCCAGGCGGCCAGCCGATCGTTTTCCGCGCCCTGGGCGATGGTGGCGACGTCGCCCAGGCGTAGCGCACCGTTGTCGGCGTAGTTGAGGATCAGCGCGCCATAGGCCTTGGGATCGCGGATCTGGTCGTTGGCGTCCAGGGTGGCCACCCGCGTGGGGCCATCGAAGCTGCCCTTGGGCTGGTTGGTGTTCTCGCTGGTGACCAGGCTGCGCACGTCGGCCAGGGTCAGGTTGTGGGCGGCCAGCTTGTCCGGATCGACCTGGATGCGCACCGCCGGACGTTGGCCACCGGCCAGGCTGACCATGCCCACCCCGCTCACCTGGGCCAGCTTCTGCGCCATGCGGGTATCGACGAGGTCGTAGAGGGTGGGCAGCGGCAAGGTCTTGGAGGTGATCGCCAGGGTGACGATGGGCGTATCGGCCGGATTGACCTTGTTGTACACCGGCGGCGCCGGCAGGTCGTTGGGCAAGAGGTTGTTGGCCGCGTTGATCGCCGCCTGTACCTCTTGCTCGGCGACCGACAGGTCCAGCTCCAGGTTGAATCTGAGGGTGATGACCGAGGCGCCACCGGAGCTGGTGGAGGCCATCTGCGACAGCCCCGGCATCTGGCCGAACTGGCGCTCCAGCGGCGCGGTCACGGCGCTGGTCAGCACGTCAGGACTGGCCCCCGGATAGAGGGTCAGCACCCGGATGGTGGGATAGTCCACCTGCGGCAGCGCGGCGACAGGCAGTAGACGGTAGGCCAGCAGGCCAGCGATGAGCAGCGCCACCATCAGCAGGGTGGTGGCGACCGGGCGCAGGATGAAGGGGCGCGAGATATCCATCGCGGCCGATCAGCCCTGGGTCTTGCCGGGCTTGCGTACCGCCGGCTTGGCCGGTTCGCTGGGCGGCGCCGAGGCACCGCTGACGATCTCCACCTCGTTGCCCTCGCGCAGCCGGTCGGTGCCTTCGGTCACCACCCGATCACCCGCGGCGAGGCCTTCAGTGACCACCGTGTTGCTGCCATCATCCGGACCGAGCTTGAGCGCCCGGACCTGGATCTTGTTATCGGGCCCCACCACGTAGGCGAAGGTGCCGTTGGAGCCGAACTGGATGGCCGCCGACGGCACCACCAGCGCCTGGTCCAGCACCTGCTCGCGGACGCGGACGGTGACGAACTGGTTGGGGAACAGGGCTTCGTCGCCATTGGCGAAGCGCGCCCGGAATTTGAGAGTGCCGGTAGTCGTGTCGATCTGGTTGTCGAAGCTCTGCAGGGTGCCCTCGGCGACCTTCTGGGTGCCGCCGCGATCCCAGGCTTCGACGGGCAACGTCTGGCCGCTGCGCGCCCGCTTGAGCAATTCGCTGAGCTGGTTTTCCGGCAGGGTGAAGACCACCGAGATCGGCTGGGTCTGGGTGATGACGGCGACCACGGTGCTGTCATTGGCGGACAGCAGGTTGCCGCCGTCCAGTTGGCGCAGGCCGACCCGACCGGCGATGGGCGCCTTGATCTGGGTGAAGGCCAGGTTCAGCTTGGCGTCGGCCACCGCGGCCTGGCTGTTCTTGAGGGTGCCGCGATACTGGTTGACCAGGGCTTCCTGGGTGTCCAGCGTCTGCTTGGCGATGCTGTCTTCGCGGAACAGCCCCTGGTAGCGCTTGAGATCCAGCTCGGCATTGCGCAGCTGGGCCTGGTTCTGTTGCAGGGTGCCTTCGGCCTGTTGCAGGGCCACCTCGTAGGGCCGCGGGTCGATGGTCGCCAGCAGTTCACCGGCCTTGACCTTCTGGCCTTCCTCGAAGGCGACGCGCAGCAACTCACCGGCCACCCGGGTACGGACATTCACCGTGTTGAGCGCCGTGACCGTACCGATGGACTTGCGCACGATGGGAAAGCTGCGCTGCTCCACTGCCACCACCCGTACCGGGATCGGTCCGGTCATGCCGAACGGCCCGCGAGCGCCCTTCCCGGCCGCCGCTGCACTTTTTTGCGCGTGCTGGTGATACCAGTACCAGCCACCGCCGGCCACCAAGAGAACGATGACGACCAGCCAGGTCAGTCGGCGACGCGAAGCAGTGCGGGGAGAAGAGTCTGACATCGAAGGATACGTACACGCGGGGGAAGGCGGAAAGGTAAGCAGCAGGGACCCGGATAGAACCAGCCCCTTTACCGCCATTTTACTCAAGGCGAAACGGGCAGACACCAGGGTGCCTGCCCGTTTCGCCGTTGGGGTGTTGCAGAAATTAACTGCTCAAGTTGACGATTTCACTCCACGGCGGGCTACCCAAAAGATCATTGCCACGCCTGGTGGTAAGCAAGCATTCGCCCACTCTTGCGCTAACGTCCCCCCTGCCTACCCCGTACCGGCGACAGGCGTCGAACGATCAACCCAGAACCTTCAGGGCAGCCGCGTAGTTGGGCTCCTCACCGATCTCGGGGACCAGCTCGCTGTGCAGCACCTTGTCCTGCTCGTCCAGCACCACTACGGCGCGAGCCGCCAGGCCTTTCAGCGGACCGCTGGCCAGGGCCACACCGTAGTCTTGCAGGAATTCGGCACCGCGCAGGGTGGAGAGGTTCACCACTTTGTCGAGGCCTTCGGCACCGCAGAAACGCTTCTGGGCGAACGGCAGGTCGGCCGAGATGCACAGCACGACGGTATTTTCCAGCTTGTCGACTTCTGCATTGAACTTGCGGATCGAGGTGGCGCAGGTCGGGGTGTCCACGCTGGGGAAGATGTTGAGCACCTTGCGCTTGCCGGCGAGGCTGGCCAGGGTGATGTCCTGCAGATCGCCATTGACCAGGCTGAAGGCCGGCGCCTGCTGACCGGGTTGCGGCAGGGTGCCTTGGACGTCGACCGGGGTGCCGCGCAAACTGACGGTTGTCATGAACTGCTCCTTTTGTCATGAGACGGGAGATGGAGTAAACACGTTTTCCGCGACCGATCAAAGCCTTGCGCGTCCTGCATTCAAAAATCGCGGCGATAGAAGAAATCCAGGGAGTTGGCCAGACCGGTGGCGATTTCCAGATAGAGCCGGCGCGTGAGCTGATAGCGCAGCGACACGGTGGTGGCCGAATCGAAGACACCGACCCCATAACGCACGGAGAGCCGGTCGGTGAGATTGCCCGACGCGACGACGCTGGTCTTGTCGCCTGACCCCGCCGTATCCAGCTGGAAGTTCTGGATGCCCAAACGCTGCGCCAGCTCTCCCGCCGTCCCGGAGCTTCCCGCCAGGCCCAGGGCCAGAGCGGCTTGACCGAGGACGTTGTTATCGGCGTTGCCACTGGACAACGGCCGCCCCAGTACCAGATAGGACAATGCCTGCTCCTGGCTCATGCTCGGCTCGGAGAACACCTCGATGCGCGGCTGCTGGACGAAGCCCGACAGTCGTAGACCCGCGGTGACGTTCTGGTCTTGCAGCACCCGTACCGCCTCGACGTCGATATAGGGCTGACTGATTGGCCCCTGGAAGAACAGCCGCGCCCGCCGCAGGCTCAGGCGTTGGCCATAGGCGTTATAGCGGCCATTGCGCAGATTCAGCTCGCCGCGGGTATCGAGGTTGTCGCCGATGTGCACCTTGCCGACGATCTCGGCGGAGAGGCCGAAGGCTTCGAAGGTGAGCTTGTCGGAGCCCACCAGCACGTCCACGTCCATGGCGATCTGCAACGGCTGCTGCCGGGCGGGGGCTTCCTGGCCCACGATGACGGCATCGTCGGACACCTTCACCGTGGACGGTGGCAACTGCTGGATCTGGATATGCCCGCGCGGCACTCGCACCTCGCCGGTCAGGGCGAGGCGGCCATCCTGCATCAGGATCTTGAGATTGGGCGCTACCTCGAGCTGCGCATAGGGCTCGACATCCACCGGCAACTTGTCACCGGTCACCGCAACGTTGACGTCCAGGCCCTGGGCCCAGCCGACGCTACCCTGGATCTGGCCACGTCCTTGGCTGCCGCTGCGCCAACCGCCGTCGAGGATGGCGGTATCGCCCTGGATGCGTGCGGTGAGGTTGAGATCCTGCAGGCGGGTGGGCACGCTGCCACCGCCGATGTCGCCGCCACTGAGCTGGAGCTGCCCATTGACCCGTGGCTCCAGCAGCGTGCCACCCAGCTCGCCCGAGCCATTGATCTTGCCGGCGAAGTGTTCGATGCCCTCGATGAAGGCCTTGCCCACCGCCAGGTTGAGGCCCTGCAGTTGGAAGCTGCCGGCCAGCGCTCGACGTGAATCGCGGGGATCCAGCTGGGCCTGGACGTTCAGCTGTCCCAGGTCGGTGCTGTTCAACTGCACCTGGGTGTCTATTCGCTGGGGCTGCAGGGCACTGTTCACGTCGAGAGTGGTATAGGTGAAGGTCTGCCATTGCCCGGCGGCGTCGCGCAGCTTGAGGCTACCCGGTCCCGCCTGCAGACGAACCTCACCCGTGGGCCCGGCGGCGGGCAAACGCAGGTCCACATCGCCATCCAGGGTGCCCTGCCAGGCCAGGTCCGGCGGCAACAGCGGTTGCAGACTGGCTAAGGGGAAGGCGCGTAAATGCCAGGCCAGGCGAGTGTCGGGCAGCAGTTGCTGATCATCGCCACAGAGGCTCGCCGCGCCCGAGCGCCAGCAGTGGCGACCCAGCTCCAACCGCCCATTGGCGAAGCGCTCGATGCGCGCCGGGTTTTGCAGCGTCCAGTTCTGCCCGCCCGCGGAGACCGCGCCGCGGGCGAGCTGGCCTTTCCAGTCGCCGTTGGTGGCCAGGGTACCGCTGGCGTCCAACGCCAGCGTCAGTTGTGGCCCCTTGAGGGTGAGGTCGGCCTGCTGCTGGCGGCGGTCGCCTTGGCCCGACAGCCGCAGCACGCCCAGGTCATGGCCGGCCGCCTGAAGGCCCTGGGCGGTCAGCTCCAGCTTGCCGCGCTGGCGGTCATCGAGATCGGCGACCAGGTCGAGCGCAGCGATACGGTTGTCGGTGTAGGCGATTTGCCGGCCATTCAGCCGGAGCTGACCCGCGGGCGCCGCCAGGGTACCGCCCAGGTCGAGCCGGCCCTGCGCGCTGCCAGCGAGATCGGGCCAAAGCTGGCCGAGCCGACGCAGGTCCAGCTGCAGCTGTCCTTGCAGGCGCTGATCGAGAGCCCCCTGCCCCTGAATCCGGTTGTCACCCAGGCGCAGATCCAGTCGCGGCAGCTGCCACTGTTCGCCAGCACCCTTGGCCTGAAGCGCCAGGACAGCCGGCTGGTTGCGCAGGCGCCCCTTGAGGTCCAGCTCGGCCTCCGCTTGCAGGCGGCCATCCTTGAAGGCACCGGTGCTACGCAAGGGACCGGCCAGGCTGCCGGGCAGTTGGGCGACCCAGAAGGCCGGGTCGAGCCGGCTCACGTCCAGCGCGACCTGCCAACTGACGCCCTCGGCAAAGCCCAGATTGACCTTGCCCTGGGCGCGGCCCTGGCCGGCCTGGAGATCGAGGGACGGCAGGTTGAGCTGGGTGGTATCGCCGCTGAAGGGGCTGGCCAGGGTGAAGGCACCGGCCGGGCCGGTGGCGGCCGCCTGGAAGTTGCCGAGGTAGGCGCCATCGCGATAGCTCACCTCAGCCTGCAGCCGCTGCAGGCTCACCGGCGGCTCCGCCATTGGGTACAGCCGCCGCCAGGGGAAGTCGCGCCAGTCCAGGGTGGCATCGGCGGCAAAGCCCTGCTGCCAATCAAGCTTCCCGGCTAGTACCACGCGCTGCTCGGGCTTGGCCTGCAAACGCAGCGCGGCGATCTGCGCACCCTTGGCGTCGACCCGGCCATCCAGGTCGAGGGCTACCAGACCGCCCTCACCCGGCAATTGCGCCTGGCCGACCAGGGCGTAGCCGGCGACAAGATCGCCACGGGCGGTGAGCTTGAGGTCATTCAGCCGCAAGGTCTCAGGCAGACTGGGCGCCGCCTTGAAGCCATTCGCGACCAGTTGCAGATCGGCCGGCACATGCTCGACCAGCGGCTCGAGGGTACCGGTCAGTCGTCCCGGCAGATAGCCGCTGCTGTCGGCGGCCAGATGCAGGGTCTTTTGCAGCTCGCCGTCGATCTCTAGTGCCAGCGACCAGGGCGCCTGGTCGGGCGCCGGCAAGCCAAGGGTGCCACTGAGTTGCAGTGGCCAGTCGCCACTGGGCTGCAGGTGCCCCTGGGTGTCCAGCGTCAGACCGTAGGCCGCGCCAGCTAGGCGCTCGATGGCGATGCCGTCGGCCTGCCAGCGGGCCTGCAATTGCAGATCACGGGCCTGTTCGGCACCGTTATAGAGGATCTGCCCTACACGCACCTCACCCAGTTGTACCCGGAGTGGCAGGCCCAGGGTCGGCAAGCGGATCGGGCCGCTGTTCTCTGGCGCCGACGTGGGGCTGGGCGCCTGCTCGATGGCGACCCGCGACGCCACCAGGGTATCGATGCACAGCTGCAGGCCGAGCAGGCAACGTGGACGCCAGGCGAAGTCGGGATCATCGACCGTCACCCGGGTAGTGCCACCCTCCCACACCAATTGCCGGGCTTGCCAGTGCCCGCCCAGGCGGCCCTGGAAGTCGGTCAGGGTCAGGCCAGGCACCAGACCGAGCATGGCGCGCCCTAGGCTGGCGTTACTCAAGACGAGCACCAGCAGCAGAATCAGGGCGCCGATAAGGGTCGCCAGCACACCGAGGATGACACCGCCTACCGACTTCACAGCTCAGGTCCTATGGAAAAGTGCAGGCGAATGCCACCGGGTTCGTCGAGGGCATGGGCCAGATCCAGGCGGATGGGCCCCACTGGCGAGACCCAACGCACGCCCACGCCGACGCTGGTCTTGAGCTCGTAGTTATTGAGATCGTTGAAGGCGCTGCCCTGGTCGATGAAGGTCGCCAGGCGCCACTTGTCCATCAGCGGGTACTGATACTCGACGCTGCCGGCGACCAGGTAGCGGCCACCCACGTAGTCACCCTCATCGTTCTCCGGCGACAGCGTCTGGTATTCGTAGCCGCGGACGCTCTGGTCGCCACCGGCGAAGAAGCGCAACGAGGGGGGGATCTTGTTGTAGCCGTTGGTGAAGTTGCCGCCCACCTGCAACCGTGCCAGGAAGCGATGCCCGTCCCCCACGGTGATCAGGCCGCGGGCCAGGGCCGTGGTATGGAGCATGTTGGCATCCGACAGCATGCCCTCCTTGGCGGCGGAAACACCGAATTGCAGCCGATAGCCGCGATGGGGATCGATGCGGTTGTCGCTGCGCAACAGGGAGAAATCCACGCCGGGCATCACCAGGTTGGAGGTGCCCTCGTCGTTACCCAGGCGGTAATTTTCGTTACGCCACTTGAGCGAGAGCACTCGCTCCCAGCCATTGGAGAACTTGCGGTGCCACTCGGGGCCCACGACCAGCAATTGACTGAGGGAATCGTCGTTGGCGATCTGCTCGTACTGGTAGCCACCGGCCAGGCGGAACTTGTCGTTGATCGGGTCCTGGCCCGGAATGTCATACCAGGTAGAGATACTCTGCCGCGGCGCCGATAACTCGGCCTCGGCGCCCAGGCTATGGCCTTGCGGGTTGAGCCAGTGGTTTTCCCAGGTGAATCTGAGGCGCGGCCCGACATCCGTGGAGTAGCCCGGACCGAAGCCGAAGGTACGCGGCTTGCGGGTACGCAGGGTCACCGTCACCGGGACCACGGCCGCGCCCTCGGTCTTGGGATAGGTATCGATCCGGGCGCCATCGAAGAAACCGCTGGCGAGCAGGTTGCTCTGGAAATCGGCGATCAGCTCGGAGTCATAGGGCGTGCCCTCGCTGAAGGGCACCATGCGTTGCAACAGATCGGGATCGAAGGGCGCATCGCCCTCGAAGGAGACCTTGCCCAGCGTGAAGCGCGGACCGCTGTCGAACACCAGGTCGATGTCGGCGAAGCCGGTGGCGGGATCGATGCGTAGTTGGTGCTGGGTGAAGGTGCCACGGAAGAAGCCGTAACGTTGCGCCTGGTTCTGGATCAGGCTCTTGGCGTCTTCGTAGAGCCCCTGGTTCAGCGGCTGGCCGGGCTTGAGGCCGGCAGGTATCGGTTGCTGGAAGGCGGTAAGCCGACGTGCCGGGCCTTCGATGCGAATGATGACGTTGCGCAGTTTCACCGGCTCGCCCTGGTGAACCTTTATCACCAACCGTGGCGTTTCACCCGGATCGACGTGGGTCTCGATCTGGGCGTGGTAGAAGCCCAGCGCCTCAGCCGCCTGCTGTGCCTGACGCTCTGCCACCGGGCGCAACCGCTGCAATGCGGCCGCATCGCGGCCCTCGACGGAGCCGATATAGTTCTGGATGTTCTCCTGCAGCGGAGCGTTGGCTGGATCGACCTGTACCCTGACTTCGGCCGGTGCCGCCCAGGCCATCCCGTGCAGACAACACACTCCAATCAAGGCGCGGCGTAGAGCGTTCGGACTATTCATACAGGGATGCTAACGGGCGTTGCGCTCTCAGACAAACGGATGGCCCAAGGGTTCGCTCCGCTGCCGTTTCGCCACGAATTCACCAAATAGGCTAGGATCATCCTTTTTCAGAGCAGCCTCCATGAAAGTAATCTGCTTCAATATCAACGGCTTGCGAGCAAGACCTCACCAGCTTTCTGCCATCATCGAGCGCTACGACCCGGACGTGATCGGGCTCCAGGAAACCAAGGTCTCGGACGATCAGTTTCCCCAGGCGGAAATCGAGGCGCTGGGCTACCACGTGCACTACCACGGCCAGAAGGGTCACTATGGCGTGGCCCTGCTGTCGCGCCTGGCACCGCTGGAGTTGCACAAAGGCTTCCCCGATGACGGCGAAGAGTCCCAGAAAAGATTCATCTATGGCGTCTTCGCTGACCGTCAGGGCCAGCCGCTGGTTGTCATGAATGGCTATTTTCCCCAGGGCGAGAACATCGCGCACCCCACGAAATTTCCTGGAAAGAGGAAGTTCTATGCGGATCTTCAGAAATTACTTGAGGAGCGTTTTTCCGCCGACACCCCTTTGCTGCTCATGGGTGACTTCAATATCTCCGCCCAGGATCACGACATCGGCATCGGTGCCGCCAATGCCAAGCGTTGGCTGAGAACCGGCGCCTGCAGCTTCCAGCCGGAAGAACGTGAATGGATGCAGCGACTCCTCGACTGGGGCCTGATCGACAGCTATCGCCACCTGCATCCGGACGTGGACGACCGCTTCAGCTGGTTCCCCTATCGCAGCCGGGGCTTCGAAGACGAGCCCAAGCGGGGGCTACGCATCGACACCATCCTGGCCTCGCGGGCACTACGGGAGCGCATCCTGTCCGCCGGCGTGGACTACGATATCCGCGGCATGGAGAAGCCCTCCGACCATGCGCCGATATGGCTCGAATTGACCTGAGGAGCTGTAACCTTCACGTCATCGACCCCCCCTAAGGTGGCGGCCTCGTCGTAGGTTCGAGGCCCGACCCATGAATTGCTCCGCCCCGGTAATCCGCCGTGTTTTGCTACGGCGAGCGGTGCTCACGCTGCTGCCCCTCATTGCGCCCGCGCTGTTCGCTGCCGAGCCGGGAACCACCCTTTTGCGCCTGCAGGGCTCCAATACGGTGAATGCCGATCTGGGACCACGGCTGGTAGCAGGACTGCTGGCCGAAAGAGGCTACGGCAATCAGCGCCTGGAGCCCACCGGCGTGCTGGATGAATGGCGGCTGATGGCCCGCGCCCCGGACGGTAGCACGGTGGCGGTGCAGATCGCCGCTCACGGCACCGGGACCGGCTTTGCCGCCTTGGCCAACCGGACGACAGATGTGGCGGCCGCTTCGCGCCCCATCAACGACAATGAAGCAACCACGCTCGCCACGCTGGGCGATCTACGCAGCAGGGACGCCGAATATGTGATTGGCCTGGATGGCCTGGCGATCATCGTGCATCCCGGCAATCCACTGCGCGAGCTCGATCTACAACAGTTGGCGCAGATTTTCGCGGGCGACGTCAGCGATTGGCAGCAACTGGGCGGTAAGCCCGGGCCTATCCATCTCTACGCCCGGGACGATCGCTCAGGCACCTATGACACCTTTCGCGAGCTGGTGCTCACCCCGGCGGGTAAGCGGCTGAACCAGAACGCCAAGCGCTACGAATCCAACGAAGAACTGGCGCAGCGGGTAATGGGTGATCCCGCCGGCATCGGCTTCACCAGCCTGGCGGCCGCTGCCAAGTTGCCGACGCTCGCCCTGCGTGATGGCGAAGGCCAGGCCATCGCCCCTAGCGAGGCGAGTGTCGCGACCGAAGACTATCCTCTGGCACGGCGGCTGTTCCTCTATGCCCCTCCCGGCCAAGGCTCCGACTGGGTCAAGGGACTGCTGGAGTTCAGCCAGACCGCCGCTGGGCAGGCGGCGGTGCAACAAAGCGGCTTCGTCGCCCAGCGCATAGCGCCGCTCAGGATCACCGCCACGGCCGGCATGCCGCCCGCCTATGCCGAACTGGCCCGGCGCGCCCAGCGCCTCACCGTCAACTTCCGCTTCACCGCCGGCAGTGCCCGACTGGACAACAAGGCGCTGCGCGACGTGGAGCGCCTGGCCGCCTTCATGCGCCAACCCGAGAACGCCAATCGACGGCTGCTGGTAGTCGGCTTCAACGACGCCACCGAAGACCCCGCCCGGGCCGAGCTACTGGGGCGACTGCGCGCAACGGCAGTGGCCACTGCCCTGAGGCACCAGAACGCCTTTCCCAGCGAGGTGATTTCCCTGGGCGACCTGCTACCCGTCGCCGGCCTCTCGCAGAACGGTCGTGTGAAGAATCGCCGGGTCGAGGCCTGGATCGACTAGCAAGGCGCTGGCAATAGCCCTACCAGCCAGCGCCTCACTAGCGCTCCACCACTGGCCGTCCCCGTGATCCCATTCTCGCGGATCACCGCCGCGCGCGTCCTTGCCAGCCCTGCTTCCAGCGAACGCCAGCGGAGCAATGGGTTCCCAAGGTGGCAACCAGGCTCTGCACGGTGCTTTTCTCCTTCTTAAGACAGCTTTAAGGCGGTGGCTGGCCCTGCCATGACACACTCCAGCCGCTAAGCTGAAACTCAGCAGCCTACCTGCGGGCGCCCTCTGTGATGACCAGGGAAAATGCCAAGCTGACCAGCAACCAATACTTAAAGTAGTTTCTCAAGATAATCGATAATTCACATTATAAAATCACCATAACCCATTGAAAGGATTGCCATATGAAAGCCGAAGAGCGTTTCAGCGATCGCGTCGATGCCTATGAAAAAGGCCGCCCTGCCTATCCCGCTGCCGTCGCTCGCCGCCTGACCGAGCGCCTCGATGCAGATGGCGTGGTAGCGGATGTCGGCGCCGGTACGGGCCTGCTGACGCGGGATTTTCTTGCCGCCGGGTATACCGTACATGCCATCGAGCCCAACGGGCCGATGCGTGAGGCGATGGAAGCGACCTTAGCTGATCGGGCCGGCTTCCATGCCTGGAACGGCACGGCGGAAGACACCGGCTTGGGTGAGCGCAGCGTTGACCTGATCGTGGCAGGCCAGGCCTTTCATTGGTTCGACCGCGACAGAGCGCGGCAGGAATTCGCCAGGATCCTGCGTCCAGGCGGCGAGGTGGCGCTGATCTGGAACTATCGGCTCTCCGACAGCACGCCCTTCATGGCCGCCTACGAGGAGCTGCTGCTGCGCCACGGTACCGATTACCGCCAGGTGGAGCACCGCAACCTGCGACCGGCCGAACTGGCGCGCTTCTTTGGCGTCCAGGGTTGCCAGCTATGGGTCGTCCCCAACGGCCAACGGCTGGATCGCGCCGGCCTCCAGGCACGCGTGGAGTCGACCTCCTACCTGCCCGCCCCCGGCAGTGACGGACACCAGGCGCTCAACGCCGAACTGGACAGGCTGTTCGAGGCTCATGCCGCAGACGGCGAGGTACGTTTCGACTATGACACCCTGGTATACAGTGGCCCCCTCACCTGAGCGTCGGACTGACCGCATCAAGACCCTGGACGGTCATGCCCGCGGAGAGCCCGCGCTGGGTAAACCAGCCGGCTGCCGTTTCCAGGGCAAAACGCGCGGGCTGCCGGGAACAGTGATGGGTATCGGTCAAAGGTTGCATCTCGGTGACGTTGAGGATTTCGCCCTTGGCGGAGATGAAGGCCGCCGCCAGGGGGCTGGGGGTGTCTCTCATCCACAGGCAGCGCGTATCGTCCCCCGGAAAGACGAACAACATGCCTTCATCCGCACCCAGAGGCGCACGGCCCATGAGCCCGGTCGCGCGTTGCGCGGGCGTGGCGGCGACCTCCACCCGGAGCGGATGACCGCCCAGGTGCAGTTCCAGGCGCTCGGCGGACCAGACCGGCGCGCACACCAGAGCGGCCAGCCCCGCGATCAATCCGCTGCCGCGAGCCCTGCGCCCCCGTACCGCAATCCCGACGTCACGGAGAAAAAACGTCATAGCACGTGACCTTTGCCCAGCGAAAGCAATCTACTCCACATTGTCAGACAACCTCCCGAAGCCGATGTCCATCGCTAGCCCACCACCCGCACCCTCACCCGCCCAGGCCACGCGCATCACCCTGGGCACGGTGCTGTTCACCTTCATCGCCTACCTTACCATCGGCATCCCGCTGGCCGTGCTGCCGGGCTACGTGCATGGTGAACTGGGTTTCAACTCCATCATCGCCGGGCTGGTGATCAGCAGTCAGTACCTCGCCACCCTGCTCTCGCGCTCCCACGCCGGTCGCATCATCGACACCGTGGGCGCCAAGCAGTCGGTGCTCTACGGCATGCTCGGTTGCGGCATCAGTGGCGCGCTGATGCTGGCCTCGGTACTGCTGCAAGGCTGGCCCTGGCTGAGCCTCGCCGCCCTCTTGCTCGGCCGGCTGGTGCTCGGCTGCGCGGAAAGCCTCTCGGGGACCGGTGCGATCTCCTGGGCCATTGGCCGCGTCGGCCCCAGCAATACCGCCAAGGTGATTTCCTGGAACGGGGTCGCCAGCTACGGTGCCCTGGCCATCGGCGCACCCCTGGGCGTGGTACTGGTGGACCTGCTCGGGCTATGGATCATGGGGGCGAGCATCATGGCGCTGGCGGTGCTCGGCTATCGCATCGCCAAGCCCCGCCCGCCCATCGTTCCGGTACGCGGCGAACGCCTCCCCTTCAGCACGGTGCTCGGCCGGGTGCTGCCCTTCGGCCTGGGGCTGGCGCTGGGTGGGATCGGCTTCGGCACCCTGGCAACCTTCATTACCCTTTACTACGCCAGCCAAGGCTGGAGCGGTGCGGCCCTGTGCCTGTCGGTCTTCGGCTGCTTCTTCATTGGCGTGCGCCTGGTCTGCGCCAACGCCATCAACCGCCACGGCGGCTTCCGCGTGGCCATTGTCAGCCTGGCAGTCGAGGCCGTGGGCCTGGCAACGCTCTGGCTCGCCCCCAGCATGACCACCGCCCTGGTCGGCGCAGCCCTTACCGGTATCGGCTTCTCGCTGGTGTTCCCGGCATTGGCGGTGGAAGCGGTACAGCGGGTTCCGGCGTCCAACCGGGGCGCGGCGCTGGGCGGCTATTCGGTCTTCATCGACCTGTCGCTGGCGGTGACCGGCCCGCTGATCGGCGCGGTGGCCACCCACTTCGGCTATGCCGCCAGCTTCCTCTGCGCCGCGTTCGCTGCGGTCGCCGGGCTGCTGCTCAGCATCAACCTACTGCGCCGGTACGACGATTCCTCGCGAGAACAGCCATGACCACGACCGCTCCACCGGCAAACCCGTTCGCCATCACGCTGCGCATCATCTCCATCGTCGTCTTCAGCTTTCTCCTGTTTCTCGCCATCGGCCTGCCGCTGGCGATCCTGCCCGGCTACGTGCACGACGACCTCGGCTATGGCGCCGTGATCGCCGGCTTCGCCATCAGCATCCAGTACCTCGCCACCCTCTTCACCCGGCCGCTGGCGGGCAAGCTGGCCGACAGCATCGGCGCCAAGCGCGGGGTAATCTACGGCCTGTTCGGCTGCGTGGCCTGCGGGGTGCTGACCTTGCTGGCCACCTCGCTGCAAAACCTTCCCGGACTCAGCCTGGGCTTGCTGATCGTCGGCCGGGTGATCCTCGGCATGGCCCAGGCCATGATAGGTACCGGCTGCCTGAGTTGGGGCATGGGCAGCGTCGGTATGCAGCACGTGAGCAAGGTGATTTCCTGGAACGGTATCGCCGCCTATGGCGCGCTGGCCATCGGCGCTCCGCTTGGCGTCGCCATGGTGGCGGGACTGGGACTCTGGAGCCTCGGCGTGGCCATCGCCCTGCTCGGCGCCCTGGGTCTGGCGCTGGCCTGGAACAAGGAGCCGGCTCCGGTCATCCCCGGAGAACGGCTGCCTTTCCACAAGGTGTTCTGGCGCATCAGCCCCTTCGGCCTGTGCCTGTTTCTCAGCTCCATCGGCTTTGGCGCCATCGCCACCTTCGTGACCCTGTATTACGCCAGCAATGGTTGGCCCGAAGCGGCCTTCTGCCTGACGGCCTTCGGCGCTGCCTTCATCTGCGCCCGCCTGCTGTTCGCCGGCGCCATCAACAAGATCGGCGGCTTCCGCGTGGCCCTCGCCTGCTTCACGGTGGAGGCCCTGGGCCTGCTGCTGCTGTGGCTTGCGGTCACCCCGGAAATGGCCCTGATCGGTGCAGCCATGGCCGGTTTCGGGCTGTCGCTGGTCTACCCGGCGCTGGGCGTCGAGGCCATCGTCAAGGTACCGCCGACCAATCGCAGTGCCGCCCTCGGTGCCTATTCCCTCTGTCTGGACCTGGCGCTCGGTCTCACCGGACCGGTAGCGGGAGCCATCGCCACCGGTTTCGGCTTCAGCGCCATCTTCCTGTTCGCCGGCCTGATGGCGTTGGCTGGACTGGCACTGAGCGCCCTGCTCTATCGCCAGGCGCTCAGCGAGGCTGCCGTGGCCAAGTCTCAGGCGTAGAGGTCGGCTCGCGACCAGGGCAATTCGGTCCGGCCGTCATCATGGGGCTTGTCGGCCAGGATCTGGTGGATATTGACCCAGTTGTTACGGAAGGCGTAGGCGCAGCCGGGCAGGTACAGTCGCCAGATACGCAGGGCCTCCGCGGGTACCAGGCGCGCCGCCTCTGCGAGGTTCGCTTCCAATGCCGCGCTCCAGAAGTCCAGGGTACGGGCATAGTGTAGGCGCAGGCTTTCGACATCGACCACCTCCAGTCCCGCTTCGCTCATCTCGGCGACGGCCCGTGACAGGTGGGGCAATTCGCCGTTGGGGAAGACGTAGCGGTCGATGAAGTCCCCGCCACCATGGCCGACCGCGCGCTCGTCGGCATGCAGCGCGGTGATGCCGTGGTTGAGCACCAGTCCACCCGGACGCACGGCGGCGAACAGCTTGCGGAAATACAGCGGCAGATTGGCATGGCCGACGTGCTCGAACATGCCAACGCTGACCACCTTGTCGTAGCGGCCATCCTCGGGCAGGTCGCGATAGTCCAGCAGCTCCAGCGTCACGCGGTCAGTCAGGCCTTCGGCCGCCACCCGCGCCCGCCCCAGTTCGAGCTGTTCGCGTGACAGGGTGATGCCGTGCACCTGGACGCCATGCTCCCGGGCGGCATGGCGCGCCAACCCGCCCCACCCGCACCCCACATCCAGCAAGCGCTCGCCGGGTTGCAGCCTTAGCTTGCGGCAAAGCAGCTCCAGCTTGTCGCGCTGGGCGGTGGCGAGGTCCTCGGTCCCGGTCTTGAAGTAGGCGCAGGAATACACCAGTTCAGGATCCAGCCAGAGGCGATAGAAGTCATTGGACAAATCGTAGTGATAGGAGATGGCCGAGGCATCAGTGGCCTTGTCATGGGCTTGATGAACACCGTCCGCTGTCTGGTTGAGTCCCACCAGCGCCTGGCTAAGCTGATCGCCGATCTCGATGACTTCCTGGATGTCTCCTTCCAGATCGATGCGGGACTCCACGAAGGCCTGACCCAGGGTGTCCAGATTGAGCTGGCGTGGATCGGCCAGCAATCCCAGATCCTTGACCACCAGCGTCACCCGCGGCGAGTCACCCAGGTCGATCTCCGGCCCCTGGCCGATGCGAATGCGCAGGGGAAGACGCAACTGTTTTAGCTCGGCAGGTAGCGCTGGATACATGGTGTGCTCCTAAAGGATTGGGATGGGACCTCTGGCAACCGTTGCAATGAAATGGGTTGGCCACTACGAGACCAACTGCTCAGCACCCTAACGCGAAAAAACATCCTGTTACATATAGAAATGCGGACGCAGCTTTACCTGAATCGCAAGGATGATCGGGGAACCAAGAAAAATCTTACCTGCAGACCGTTAGCCTACAGCGGGCCTGGATCCGGGATGGGTGCCGGTGGCTTAGGCGGCTCGGTCAGATTCTCGACGACCTCGTCGGGAATCTCGGTATCGATCTCCTCATCGGCCATGTCGGAATCATTGAGAGGCGCCTGGTCGCCGCCCAGCCACCAGGTTGGCAGCGCACCGAAGGAATCAATGGAGGAATGAGAAGAGATCATGCTGCAGCTCCTGTCGGGAAGTCCTCCGCATTAGTGGGCGGTCAGCAACAGATGTTTCATCGAAACGCTCAAAATTCATCGTTTCGGGAGCCTCTGCCCCTGCCCTTGCCCCAGGCTCTATCAGCCGAGGTTCCTATCCTGCTCCAACGCACCGGCTGTGGTTTCCGTGCCATCTGGCCTTTCCTCACGGCGGTCGAGCACCTGCTTGCGGTTACGCAATTGCAAACCCAGGGCTCGATCACCCTGGGTCAATTCGGCCGCCTGCGCCTGGCTCTCGAAATCCTGGAGAATGAGCTCCCAGCGCGCACAAATTGCCCGCTCGGCCAGCACGTCGTGCCTTTTGCGGTAGATCAAGGCGGCACGCGCGAACACGAACGGATCCGCGCACCGACGCTGCCCTTGGGGCTGGCCAAAATACTCACGCTCGCGCTGTCGACAGTTGTCCAGCAGCACCTGCAAGTTGCCGATACCGCTCAAGAAGAAAGACATCTTGGATCCTCGGATGACCGACAGCGGGATAGACGACGGCTACCCCCGGACATCAGCTGGTGACGTTCCCGTGGTCTCGGCTGAAGAGCCTTTCCATCGTTATGTCGAGGGTTCCCGACAGCACTCTCCAGCAGCCTGGATGATCCGGCACGGCGCCGGCAGGAACCGGCGCACGGCGCCTTCGTATCAGCGATTCAGCGGATCGCCAGCACCTGCCTGGTCATCGACTTCGCCCGGGTCGCCTTCTTCGTCGGCATCCGCCGCCCCACCCTCATCAAGGGTGTCAGGATCTGGCGGTTCGACAGGATCGGGCTCGGTGGCCGCTGCCGCCATCTGCTGGGCTTCCAACTTGCGCGACTCGTTGGCGAGATGAAGGCTATTGATGGAGCTCTGCAATACGGACAGCGGAGCGGTAGCGCGGCGCGTCACGCCTAGCGACCCCATCCGGGCCCAGGTACGCATTTCGATGATCATGGTGCCACCTCTCAAGGAGACCAGGATGGCCTCAGGAATGGGAGGCCGGCCCGAACCCTATGTTCACTGGCCACTATCACCGTCAGTCCGATAAAAGCCTGGTCGACCCGCCAGCTTCACGCCCCCGTGCGGCCTTGCCGGCGCGACCAGGCGATACCCTGAACAAACCAGGACAGCTGGCCAGTAGCGACTAGACTGAAGAGATAGCCACCCGTGGAGCTCATGCCAATGGTCCCTCCGACCCGATCCGCTATCGTCGAGGAACGACTTGCCGTCGTCTCCGAAGACGAGCTGCTGCTGCAGGCGCTGGTCCGTGAGGTCCTCACGCAGGAAGGCTTTCGCGTGGAAACCTTCGGCACCGCCGATGCCGCCCTGATCTTTCTGGAACACCATTGGCAGCGCGTGCAGGTGGTGATCTCGAACGTCCGGATGCCCGGCGTCATCGATGGCATCCAGCTGACCAAGATCATCACCGAACGCTGGCCGGGCCTTCCCGTGGTGCTTATGTCCGGCTACGCCGGCCTCGACCGCGACCTGCCACCCGGAGTGCCCTTCCTGCACAAGCCCTGGACCCTGGATCAGCTGACGGAAGCGGTGTGGAAGGTGGTACCGCGCTTTCCGCCGCAGGGGCCTAAGGCTGACTAGTACCGGTCTCTGCGAGAGGTCATCCGTTCCGGTCTGGTTAGCCGACCGCTCAGCCGGTACATCCAAGAATTTCATGGCAACGTGGCCCGCGCCCAGCTGAGGGATGCCTGCTAGCAAACGCTCGCCCATACAACTGCCGGCCCGCCTATGCCACAATATGCCCAATGCCGGGCGGATAGCCCGCTCTCATCGCAGGCCAGCTAGGCCGCAGCGCGCAAGGTTCTGACCCGCTCTCGCGTGCTGGATGTTTTCAACCTCGACCGGAACGAAATCGCGACGTTGCGCAAGGCTCCCAGCCGGCCCGGCGGTTTCTGAGCCATTGTCAAACCCTTGATAGGTAACCCCCTTGATCTCCACCGCTAACATCACCATGCAGTATAAGTGGCGTTAGCTTGCGTTCCTAAAGCCCTGGTTTTGCTGGGTTTCTAGGCTTTCCAGGATCGCTTCCGGACCCCTCAAAACGCCCCCGAACGCAACGAGTGGTATCAGAATTGGTATCGCTCGCTGCCCCTCTCCCGGCGTTCTGCCGAACCGACAACCCCTCCTTTCGTCACCACCTGCTCGACATCCAAATCGACGGAATTACTGTATGCCTGAACAGTAAGGACGCGACCATGTTTCTCGACCCAGACAACCCCACCGTCACCGCCCTGCAGGATTACCTCGCCGATGAGCGCGACCGGCTCAACTTCCCGGATATGTGGCATCGGTTCTGCACCTCGGCCGCCATTGCCCTGCTGGAGCGCAGGACCATCAGCCATCCTGATTGCGTCGAGTTCTGCGAGTTGGCTGACGCCGGTCTGGACGATGCAATCGAAGCGCGCACGACCTGGCCCAGGGGATGGGACATCCATCTGAACTACACGCTGACCAATCCAGAGACCGGCGAGACCTGGGCCACCTGCTCCGGCAGCAGCTTCGTCAGGCCCGAGATGGGTCTTTACCCCGTCGGCCATTTCACCCGCCGTGAAGAGGGTCGGATCTACCTCGTCGACATGTTCCAGCGCCAGGTGCTCGGCGTGTTCGTGACGCCGACCGCTGCTGAGATCGATGGCCGGATCTACGAGATGGTGCTCAAGGGGCGCTGGAACGGGCAGAAGGTTGTGCCGCTCACTGACATGCCTGAACAGCCGCCTGCAGCTCGGTGATATAGCCTTTTGCCTGACGGCGCTCAGCCAGCAGGGCCCGGACCTTCACCTCCAGGCTGTCCTCCCTCCGCAGTCCATCCGCCGCCCAGGCCGGTACCGCCGGCGCCTTCACGCGGCACGGCACCGGTACTGGCACCTCTACGCGCACCACGCGCGGCTCTGGCTCGGCAATGGGCTGGCCAGCGCACCCCGCCAGCGCGACTACCATTCCCACAATGACCCACCTCATAGGCCCAGCTCCTTGTCGATGATGGCCGCTGCGGCCGCCGCTGGGTCGCCCCCAGTGCGCTCCTGCTGCAGGCGGTTGGCTGCCTGGTAATCGCTGGCGGCGGCCTTCGCGGCCTGCTGCTGGATCGGCTCGGCCTCCTTGGCGCGCTTCTCGGAGGCCTTCCGGAGATCGGCCAGCGCCTGGTTTTGCTCGCCGACCTGGCCTTCCAGGGTGCTGGCCGTGGTCCGGCACGACGCCAAGGTGCTGGCCGAGGCCTTCGCCCCTTCCTGCAACTCAGCGACCACCGGCCGGTAGTGGCGGGAGGTGAGCCAGTAGGCCACCCCGCCGCCGACCACAGCGCCCAGGCCGAGCAGAACGACAACGGCGACAGCGATCACTGCCGCCCTGTACTGCTCAAGCGCGAACATCACGCCACCCGATCCAGAAGGCGCTGCAAGAGCACCTTGGGCGGGACCTTGAGCAGGTCGTGGCCAACATCGTTGGGGTGGACGTTATCGCCCGTGGCGCCATCCTTGATCTGGTCTTGGCCGCTAGCGTCACGGCTGCCGGTGAACGCCGCGGCGTAGCCGGTGAGCGGCAGAACACCCGACAGGCTGGGCAAGAACGTGGCGTTGAAGTCGCGCCGGACCTGGTCGTTGGCGCCGACGCCGCGGTATGCCGTGTTGCAGGGCAGCGCTTCCGGCAGTACCACCAGGGGACGCAGCCCCTTGGTCTGAAGCGTTGCCAGCGTCCGGGCAATGTTACCCTTCGTCCGCTGCTGGGCTGCCTTGGTCATCCCGCCAGCGGCGACGTCGTTGACCGACCACGGGGCGTAGAACAGGACCGTGGGGCGTACCCGGTCAGCATGATCATCGAGCATCCGGCTGAACACCTCGGTGCCCTGGGCGTGCAAGCCGGCGTTGAAGTACTCGACCGGCCGAGATGGCGTGCTGACCTCGTAGCATGCGCGCTGAAGGGCGCCGTAGTCCCGCACGTTGCCGCCCAGGCCCTCGGAAATACTGTCGCCCAGGATCATCACTTGGTGGCCCCGGGTCTGGCTGATGTACTGGATGGCCGGAACCACCGCTTTGGTATCGCCGCCGCTCGAGTAGACGTTGTTCTGGGTGAATGCGCTCTTGGTGGTGACGCCCTGCACCTCTTGATTCGAGCAGCAGTAGATGCGCGGGCCGTTGCTCCGCCAGTAGTAGAGATCGTTGTAGGGCGTGGTGATCTTGGAACCGGCTGGGTATTCGATCCGCACCAGGATGATCGGGCGTCCGCCGATGACATCGGTACGGGCCAGGCTCTGCGCATAAACCACGTCGGACCAGGGCAGGCTATAGCGCTCGGGCTGAGTCGACGCCGGCAGGTCCACTGTAGCGGCCCCACCGAAGGTCACATCGAACCATTCGCCGTTGTCGGGCGTGATCTGGACCAGGTAGTTCGCAGCGGGCGCCGCCGAGCACAGGCCCACACTGACCTTCACGCCGGTTACCGCGGCGGTATGGATGTTGGGGATGCCGATGCGGAAGCCGAGGAAAGGCGCCTCCAGCTCGATCTGCATGTTGAAGGTAATCGCGTTGGCGGCGTCCTGGGTCTTCATCCGGCCGAAGAGGTGCTTCGTGAGGACGTTGGTACCGGTGGTCATCAAGCCGCTGAGGAGGTCCCGGTCTTCCATCTGGTCATACAGGGGGTCGAAGATTCGCTGAAGGCGTCGGGGATAGGGCATGGCACGGTTCCTTGTTGGTGGGGTACTGCGGGTGGTTGGTCAGGCGGTGGCGCGCTTGGCTTGGTCGCCAGCGGCGATTGCGACGGCAGAGGTTGCGCCCAAGAAAAGGGACCGCTCGGCGGTGCGGCGGCGAGTCAGGCCATACATCACCACCCCATCGTTCTTGTTCCAGCGCAGGAACTGGTCGGCGGCTCCGCTCTTGTCGCCGCCCTTGTAGAGGCGCATGAGGGTGGAGTTGCGGAGCGCTGTGGCGCCCAGGTTGTAGGCGAACGAGACCAGAGCATCGAACTCGGCCTGGGTGGCGGCTGGCGCCATCTTCTCGACCAGGTACTCAGTGGCCTGCAAGTCACGCAGGAACGCGGCATCGGCCTGGGCCTGGGTCCAAACCAAGCCGCGCTTGACGTCTGGCCCAGTGTGGCCCCAGCCAATGGTCCAGGGGTGACCGTCCTTACTGCCTGGGTCTGGATAAGCGACTAGCCGGCAGCTCTCGTAGTGGTGCATGAGGGCGATGCCCTCAGGTGACGTGCGCATGGTTTTCTCCAGGCGAAAAAAAGCCCGCTCAATGGCGGGCTGGTGAACTGCCGAGGATTTCTCGGTAGTTGGTCAGGCGGTACCGTAATGCCCCGCCCCACCGATCCGGACGCCGGACCAGAACAGCCAGGCGCGCCAAGCGGCCACGCCGTCGCCTGCGTGAAGGGCCCGGTAGAGAACAGCGTCGGCTTCAGCACGCGACAGCAGGCCAGTCGAATACAACCAGTCGTGCAGAATCGCCGCGCGCATGCCGTAGCCAACCACCAGGCCGTAGAGCACCAGCGCGGCGAGGGCCACCAGCAAGGACAGACTCAAGACCCAGGGCGTCGCTGACAGCAGCAAGGCGGCCAGCACGGCGACGATGGCAGACCATCGGCAGATTTCGCGCAGCACCCTCACCGAAGCCAGGTCGCTCTCGAAGTCCACCGGTACCGCCAGCAGGCCATGCAATGGGTCGTTGAACACCAGGGGCTCCAGCAGGCGGAAGCGGTAGCGCTCGATCTGGCGCAACGCGACCCCATTGTCGAACTTGCCGACGGCGGGCGTCATTTCGAGGACTTCGCTTGAGTGCGCACGGTGGCATCCATGGGCGGCCAATACTTGTCGTTAGTGAAGTCGATGGGGATCGGGCTCTTCGCCTTCAGTGCCAGTCCGGCAGCTACTAGCATCGTCTTGCGACGAACCGCTGAGCGCGTGAACTCCAAGCAGGTCTGGGCATCCATGGGAACCAGCGTCCCATCAGCAGCGCTCCAGGCGAAGTCGAAGTCAGGCGTTGCCCAGCGAAGGTCGCCAGGTTGAGCACCGTCAATGGTAATCGCCGCAAGGGAGTCGGACATCTTCCCCAAAATATCGTCGACCTGACTTTGATTACCGCTCTGGTACGTCTTGCCGGCATACACGAATCCCAAAGCCGCTCGGCGATCACGCTCTTGGTCAACTTCGATTGGTTGAATAATGGGATCTGACCAATGATCACCCAGCCAGCGCTGTTCATATCGGTCAGGTGGACCGGTGACCTCTACAGCGTCTGCTGGTTGATCACCTACGTAGAAGTTCCCCAAATAAACCCCATTGGTATCTGCATAGTGCTTCGTGATCATCCCATTGCCCTCAGAACAATGTTGAAATAAGGTCCAGCGAGGAAAGGATTACCATTATCCTTATTTATAACAATGGGTCCGCCACCAACTCCAAACCTAATTGCTAACTCACTATTGGTGAAAGTTATAGACCCTCCACAACTTCCCGAATTTCCATTAGCGTTCAGATAGTTATGGCCAATTGGCCACTCGACGCGCTCACCAACTGCGTAGCCTCCAAATGCGCTTTTGCAAACTAGGTACGCGCTGACCACTTTCGGTATGAGGCCAAGACCATGAGCAACCGAGAAAGTACCGCCCGCAGCAATACTTTGCTGAGGGCTCTCGTAATATTTGGAGATCGGTGTGGTAGGAAAAGGCTGTGCGGCGTACCCGTCACCGGCCTGGTTAATAGCTAAGGCATATCCCGAAGTGGCAGATGTTGGGCGAGGAACGGAAACTCGAAACTCAACTCCATTACCTGCCGAATTCACACTCAGCATGTAGTCCGCCTTTCCTGAAATCGCAGGAATGCCCGCCGCCGCTTGCGCAGCCGCTGCCGCTGCCTGAGATGAGTCTCGATAATCCTTAGACTGGTTGGCGTAGGTCTGTGAGTTGTTCGCCTGGGTAGAAGCGGCGGTTACCTGGTTTTTTGCAAGCTGTACCTGTGCAGCCGCATCAGAGACCGACTGCGCAGCCGCCGTCGCGCTGTCAGCGGCGGCCTTCTTCGACGCTGCCGCAGCGTCGATCTGCTGGCCCATCCAGGTGATGGCATTGTTCATCTCGGTGGTGAACGGCCCCAGTGCTGCGGCCCACTTGTCAGCGACCACCGGATAGGTATCGCGCGCCATGCGCCGCTGGGGTGCCTCGGGCAAAGCGGTAATAGAGGGGTTCGCCATCAGATGAGCGCTCCTACTTCAAGGGTGCATTCGGAATACTTGCCGTTGGGGCAGACCACATTGAGGTCGCCGAACCGGCCGTAGATGAGGGTCCACTCGCGCTTCAGGTCGCCAATGAAGACGGCGGGCCGCGTGAGGTATTGGGTGAGCAGGCGCCGGAAGCTGGTGACCTGGGCGTCAGGGATCGAGATGGGGAACGTGACGTTGTAGCTGTAGCCCCGTTCGGTCACGTAGTCGTTCCCGAAGGTGTCCTTGTCCTTCGTGCTGAAGTCTGTGATCCCGAAGCCGGCCCCCATGAGCGCGGTGCCCAGGGTGACAACCTGGCCGGCCACCGCCATGGAGCAGGTAGCGGTGCCGCCGGCGCCCGCCTCCACCAGGATGTGGATCCGAGCAGTGCCGTAGGCCGGAAGGTCGGTCAGGGCAAAGGCATCCACGCGCTCAACGGAGGTGAACAGCCACTCCCACATGTCGCCTGCCACCGAATCGACCAGGCTGACCACCTTCGGCCCGTAGACCACCCCGTCCACGGGGTCGGTCATCGTGATTGTCGCCTGGTACCCCGACAGGCCGAACAGCGCCAGGGCGTTCACCACCGAACCCGGCGTGATGTCGACCTCGATGCTGGTCGGGTTCGACGTCAGGGTGCCCAGCAGCGTGACTTGCCGCTGTACCTTCGCTGTGCCTTGGGTGACGATCTGCCCAGCACTCTTGTCGAACATCCTCCACCTGTTCGTAGCCCCGGTATCCAGCCACTTCGGCGCGGAGACGTCATCAGCAGCAGGATCCAGGGCGTTGCTGTCGACCAGCGACTCGAACACATGGTGATTGCGGATCACCTGTTCGCCCTTCTTGTAGGTCCCCGCCGTCCAGGCCGGAGCATCCGTCTCCGGCACGCTGGAGTAGAGGTTCGCCGGCGTAATGCCTACCGGCTTGATCATCATCATGCTGGGGCTCCTTCAGCAGCAGCCTGGTTGCGCAGGACCTGGGTGTTCACCGCGGCCTTGCGGGTGTTGTCGGCGATCCAGAACAGGCGATCGTTCCCGGCGTCGGTTTTGTTCAGGATCTGCTGCAGCAGCGCGATGACACGACTCAGGTCGGCCTCGGAGAGCATCCCTGCGGTCTGGCGGGCGTTGTAGACGTAGCCAGGCTGGGCGAAATCAATGATTTCGGGGCCCTGCTCGCCCACCAGCGCCTTGCCGCCCATGTACTGGCCGCCGCTGGCAAACGCCGGGATCGAGCCATTCGCCATAGCTGCAGCGCGAATGGCTGCGGCGACATCCGTGACGTTCCCGGCGGCCACTTGCTGCTGCCAGTACGCGAGGCCCGCAGCGTCCGGCACTCGGCCGAGGATGGCCTGATACGCGGTGTTGATAGATTCGCCGTTCGCGGCACCCGCCTGGCTGATCGCATTGCCGAGATTGTTGCTGTTCACCGCACCGCTGCTGAGCTGCTGCTTCCAGTAGTCAGCCCCCGCCTGGTCAGGCGCCCGGCCGAGCGCTGCCTTGTAGGCGGCGTCGATCATGCTATCGGCGTTCATAGCCCCGGTACCGCCAGGGCGAGCGACGCCCACCGCTTCGCCGAACTGCTTCAAGGCCTCGGCGAGGGACAGCAACGTGTTGTTCACGCCGTTGATGCCGTCGAGCTGCGCCTGGGCAAGATCGAGCTGCGATTGGATGCCCTTGACCTGGAAGTCGTAGGACTTCTTGGCCAGATCCAGCTGGTCCTGGAGGGTCTTGACGCTCTTCTCGGCGTTGGTCAGCTGGTCGCCCGCGGTGATCGACAGCTCATTGATCAGCGCCGTGGAGCGACCCTGGTCACGTGCGAACGACAGCCAGTCCCCGTAGCGGCCAGCGCTGTTCCCGGCGACGGTGGAGACCGCCTGGTCCAGCCCCTGGAAGTTCGCGAGGCTGCCGCCGGCGCGAGCGATCGCCGCAGCCGACTCCAGGGTGGCCGTGGCCTGCCCGTAGAGCACGGAGGTCGCAGCGTCGCTCTGGCCCTGGAGCGTGCGGAGCGCCGAGGTCAGGCTGTTCGTCATTGATGTCAGCGATGAAACCGCCGACTGCGATGACGAGAGGCTTGCGTTCAGCGCCGCGGTACGCGCCGCGTAGGATTCAGCGAGGGCGTCCTGCTCGCGCTTCGCTGCCCGCTGGAGTGTGGCCATAGCGCCGTTCAGCATCGCGGCCTGCGCCTCGGCCAGGGCCTGGGCTGCCTGCTGCGAACGCGCTTCGAGCACGTCGTAGTAGGCGTCGGCCTGGGCTTGAAGCCCGAGCAGTGTGGCGATCTGTGCCTGGCCGGACTCGGTGGTCTTGTCCATCGACTTGACCAGGTCCCGGAATCCTTCCCGGGTCGCCGGCAGGGTGATGTTGACCAGACCGAACTGGCGCACCGCCTCGGCCAGGGTGTCGTTCGCCTTCTCCGTGTCGCTGAAAAAGTTCTGGTAGTACCCAGCCGCGTTCTGCTGCAAGGCCGAGAGACCGCCCGCCGCCGCCGACATCGATTCCGCCAGCTTCCCGCCGGCGACGCTGGTGTCGAACATCCCGATGTTCAGGTACCGGAACGCATCGTTGACGCTGTACAGGTTGTTGACGAAGGTCCGGAGCGACTCGAAGTTGTAGCCGCCCAGGCCGGCGCTGGTGGCGTCGTTGATGGCCATCGTCATCGAGTCGGCGATGCCGGCGAACCAGGTGGTGATCTCCTTCTGGATTTCCTCGTCGGTCTTGCCTTTCGTGCTGATCTGGGTACGGCCGATGGTCAGGCCACTCAGCACGCCGTCGTTGAGCGACACGCCCAGACGCCGGTAAAGCTCCTCGACCGAGTCCTCGGTGGTGTCATAGGTCTGCTGCAACAGCGCGGCCTGCTGATCCGGCAGATCGCCGAGCTCGGTGCGCTTCTTGTTGCTGGAGAACAGGCCACCCTTTTTCTTCTGGAACGCGAAGCTGTTGGCCTGGAGATCGCCACTATCGACGCCCAGGGCGATGCCGGTGTCCTTGGTCACCCATGCGCCGCCGAACAGCTTGGAGCCGAAGGCAGCGCCCAGGGCGGCACCGATCAGGGTGCCGATGCCGGGGATGATTGAGCCGATGGCGGCACCCATGGCGGTACCGGACAGCGCGGCCGCGGCAGCAGCGCCGGCCATGGTGCCGAGCGTAGCCCCGCCCCACCCGCCCACGCCGCCGGCGACAGCGCCTTTCCAGCCGGCGTTCTGGTAGCCCATGACGGCGCCGGTAAGGCCGCCGCCGATAGCGCCCAGGCCGGTAGCGGCGCCGCCCCAGGTCGTTGCACCAGCACTGGCACCTTGTGCCGCCGTCCAGTTGCTGAACTGAGCACCGGTATAGCCGGCCTGGCTTGCGCCGATGCTCGCGGTGTTCGCCGTGGCGCTGCCGAACATGCTGCCCAGCGACGAGGCGCCATAGTCATAGACGCCCTGGAGGCCGCCCGACTGGAAGGCGTTGTACAGGTCGGCGCCGGTGCCGGTCAGGAACTTGTAGGCGGACTGGCCGTAGCTGAGCAGGTTGCCAGCGTTGGTGCCGCCGGTAGAGCCGGTTCCCGATCCAGAGCCGGTGATGTTGCTCAGTATCGCGGGCAGGCCGCCGCCGGAGTTGCCACCCCCCGCCCCGGCTATCAGCTGGCGCAGCTCGATGCGAGCGAAGTCCGCCGCGATAGAGCGAACGAGGTCGCCGAGAGATATCTTGCTGCGGGTGATGAACTGCAGCAGGTAGTCTTCGATGCCCTTTAGGCCATCGGTGAAGGCATCCCGAGTCTGGCCAGCGACATCACGAGCGTTGCTGAGGTAGTCCTGCCAGGCGCCGTTGGCACCGCGCACCCAGTCAGCCTGGGCCACCTGGACCTTTTGGTAGTTCTGGACTGCCGTCTCTTGCAGCTGCTGTTGCTGCCGCTGGAGCTTGATCAGGCGCTCTTCGTAGGCGGCCTGGTCGAGCCCCTTCGCCTTCTGGTCGTCCAGGTCGCTGAGCTTCTTGGCGTAATCGGCTGCCAGCCTGGTCATCTCTCCGTAGAGCGCTGCCTGCTCGCGACCCATGCCCACCGCCGCAGCGGCTTGGTCGCCTTGCAGGCGGAGGGCGTCGACCTGGGCATCCAGCGCCCTGGTGTAGCTATCGGTCGACTGCTGCAGGCCGTTGAGGCGGCCCTGCTCCTTGGTGGCCAGCACCTCTCGCTTGGTGTTGATGTCCTCCAGCGCCTTGGTCTGCGCGGCCTGGGTGTCGCTCAGCTTCTGCTCCAGCGAGATCCGCTGCTGGGCGGAGAGATTGCCGCGACCCTGCAGCGCCTCGATGGACGCGATCTGGTCATCGTAGGCGGCCTTGACCTTGTCCTTTTCCTGGTCCAGCAGGGCTGCGCGCTGGGTGTAGGCATCGCGCTGGGAAACTAGCCCGGCCTGGGCGGCGGCCTCGATCTTGCGGTCGGCGTTTTCGTACTCGCCCACCACCAGCTTGAGCTGGTTCTGGAGGGCGTTGATGGAGGTGGTGTCGAGGGCGGGGGCGGCGATCTTTTTGGGCTTTACAGCAGCGTCGTCGATCAGCTTCTGGCGGACAGAGTTGTACTGCTTTTCGATGGCGGCACGGTCAATGCCCTCCTGGGCCAGCAGTCGGCCACGGCGCTGATCCAGCTCGGCCAGATCGGTCTTGAGCTTCGCCTCCTTACTCAGCGACTGGTTGTAGGCGGTCTGCAGGGCGGTCAGGTCGGCGGATGCCTGCTTGCTGTTGTCAGCCTGCATTCGCTGCCGCCAAGCCCTCTCAGTGCTGTCCTGTTCGGACTGCAGTAGGGATGTAAATTCGGAGCGTATTGATGCCTCGCCCCCAGCCATGAGCATCATGTCCGGGTTGTCGCCGATGGACAGCGGCGCTGCCTTTGCCATCTGCACCTGCTTCAGGCGCTCTTGGAGCTTGGCGAACTTCTGGTCGAAGGTTTCCTCGCGGCCGATGTCGAGGAAGGCATCCCAGGCGCCCTTGGCCGCACCCGCGACGCTATTCCACGCGGTTTCGACGTAGCCCAGGTTCGCCTTGATGAAGTCGGCACGCTCCTTCAGCGCGTCGGCATAGGACTGCTCGGCCAGGCTCGCCGCTGACTGCTGGTCGCCCTGCTGGGCGAGCGCCTGGATCTGCTGAAACGTCGCCGCCGACAGATAGCCCATCTGCTCGGTGAGCTGGCGGGAGGCGGCAACCGGATCTTTCGCCAGCCTGGCGAAGTCGCCGACGATACTGTCGATCGATGTGCCAGTCTGCTTCGAATACGAGACCGCCGCGACCGCCAGCTGCTCAAGATTGCCGCTGGCGAGGCTGCCCGTGGCAGCTAGCTTGGCCAGCACTTCGGCGGCCTGCCCGGTGGTGCCTACAGTGGCGCCGACGTTCTTCGCCATCTGGGCGAGCTGGGACGTGGTCACGCCAGCAGCATTCCCGGTACCCACGATTGCCAGGCGGTAGGCGTCGGCTTCCTTAGAGCCCTGGTAGTAAGCAAGCCCGAGCACACCAACGGCAGCTGCGGCCGCTGTAACTGGATTTACCATTCCTGCGATATATCCGCCGAATGCCCGTAATGCAGGCGCGGCGCCGCCAAAGGAATCTTTGATTTGCGCGCCTTGCTGCAAAAATACAGTCAGGGGCGATTGTCCGGCCTGCAGACTTACAACGATGTCCGACATTTGCGCCGGAAGCATTCGCATAGCCGCCGCAGTTTGCTTGGCTGTATTTCCAGTGCGGGTCAACTGCTGATCGAAGTTGCCTAGACCGGTGCGCGCGGTTTCAATCTTGGAGTTATAAAGATCGAAACTTTCTTTATCCAGAAGGCCAGCCGTTTTAAAGGCGCGAAGTTTCTTCTGCTGCGCGTCGAGCTTGTCGAGCGCTCCAGTGACCGGGTCAATCGCGCCCAGCAGCTTGCCAAGCTCTTCCCTCTGCTGGCGAATAGCCTCCGAGGCGCCTTTCGACGAGTCGCCGACCTTCTTGCTAGCAGCGCCCCAGGACGTCCCAACCTGGCCGGCAACCTGTTGCGCCTTGCTTCCAGCAGCTACCAGGCGCTCCAGATCGTCAGCGGTCTGCTCGACCCCATCCGACGCGACCCGAACTCCCAACTGAGCAATCGACGGTCCGCTCATACTTTTCTCCGGGCATAAAAAAACCCGCCGAAGCGGGTTCATTTTATATTTCAGTTACATCGCGGTGATTTTAAAAATTCATTTACGCTAGGCAGTTGAGACACATCCACATCGTAATCAAGTTGTCTATTGCCATTAGCCAACACTTGGATTCTAACTCTCTTCGAAGTAAGAAGCTGTTCTAAAAACTTGGGATCCATAATAACGACAGCCCCTATCTTTCGCTCTACATCTGTCGTATCGATAGTTGGCGATGCCTTACCATCATCAAATCGATAACGATAAGAAGTTGGCCAAGACAGGTCTCCTATAGCAAAACTGTCAAAAGTATATTGAACGCCCCTATTTTTGATATATACCGCCGTACATGTTTTCTTGTCGGTCATCGAGTCCGACGACAGATGCACACTCCAACCATCAATCGTATCTATATTTTGACCGATGCCTGCAAAGGCACTAGCCGAAATCAACAAACCAAGAGCTGCAGCTACTATTTTCAAGACATCGACCTCCCTGGATAAAGTGTGGACTCTATCCCACGGGGGCGGAAAAGGAAAAGGCGCCCGGAGGCGCCCTACCCTTGCCAGGCTAGCTCAGTCGAGCAGTGGGCGACTGTCAGGCACTGGGAAGAACGGAGCGTGCTGCATGTGCTCGTTGAGGCGGTAGGTCGCGTCCTCGATGATCCTGCTGAGCAGGTACATCAGCTCCTTGCGCGCCCGCCACTCGATTTCCAGGCCTTCCGTGTTGGCGCCCTGGGCCTTCAGCTTCCGTATGGCATCCCAGATAGGCGACTTGAATTCGCTTGGCGCCAGTACCTTCAGCCCCAGGAACAGGCCATTGTGACCGTTCACCCTCTGCGGCCCAGCAGTGAGCGCCGGGTTGTTCTGCCAGATCCAGGCGGCCGGGTAATCGAAGTCGTTGGCAGCCTCCTGGCGGGGGAGCCACTGGCCTTCCCAAACGTATGCCGCTACGAAACACCGGGCAGCATCCAGCTGACTCGCTGGGATGTCATGGATCGAGCTTACGCTGAATGCCTTACGCAGCTGGCTCCACATGTGGTTTTGGGCGCCGGCCTGCAGCGATTTGGGCAGATGAGCCACTTTCCCTTTCGCAACCGCTCCCAGCATATGGAAGCCATCGGTGCCGATGGTCTGCGCTGCGATTGTTGCCGCTTGGTGGGGCACTACAGCTTGGAGTCTTTTCTCGCACTCAATGAAGTATCGACGCGCCAGGCGCCCCTTCTCGTTGCGCTCGACCATGGCCAGCTCTTTGCCCATATCCAAACTGATGTGGTACTCGCGGCCTCTGCGACCGCCAGAGCTTTCGGCCAAAAATGACCGAAAGTCCTGCCCCTCCTGGAAACCGTACTCCTCAATACGGCGCGATATCCATTTCCTGAACTCCGTATCGATATCCAGAAATCGGTGAAGCGTGCGGGCGTCAACAAGGGGCTGGTCGTCCAATTCAGACCGGAACACCGGGATGACAACGTCAATAGCCGTGCTATGATTTTCCACGTGAATGACCTCGAAATTGTTCACACCCTGAAGCCCTGGCGTCTGGTACACGTCGGGGTTTCGTCTTTTCAGCGTTCTGATTTTTCATCTCGCTTCTTCGCCTCTACGATCAGCCCGAGAATCACCGCCTGCATGCTGTGGTAGTTTTCCTTCGCCTTCTCTTCGAGCCAGGCTTTCAGGTCAGACGGGAGGCGAAGCTTGAATTGCGCGTCATTGCGTGACATTGGTTTCTCCTTAATGGACCTACTAGGTTCAATTAGTAGAACCTAGTAGGTCCGTTGTCGTCAACACCTATTTGGTCCATCATCCAAGCATGACCATTCAAACCGACCCCCAGTACAAGCTTCGGCTTCCTGCCGAGCTGAAGAACTCGATTGAGTTCGCTGCTATCCAAAATCACCGTTCCATGAACGCAGAGATCGTGGCGCGCCTGACAGAAAGCTTCACCGAGAAGCCCACAGAGCCGAAATCGCTGTTCCAACTGATTGAGGCCGTGTTTAAGGAAGCCGAGAAGAAAGGCTTGCCGGTGAAGGTCATCATCGGCGAAGAAGATGATGAGGAAGACGAGCAGGACGACTAGGACCGCCGCCATGCCCAAGCCAGCCCCGACACTGCATCCCTGGGACGTCGCCGACCACCTCCAGACCGAGGAGGATATCGCCCTCTTCATTGAGGCAGCCCAGCAAGACGCGGCGGGCGATGCTGCCTACATGGCGAAGGCGATGGAGGAAGTCGAGCGGGCGCGGAGACTGAACGAAGCCCGGACCTCGCCGGATACCGACAACCCTGAGTGGACCGAGCGGATGGTCAGCGAATCCGTCCGCTTGGATGACCTTCCCCCGTCCCTGCAAGAGAAGCTACGGAAGAAGCCCTAGCTCTCCCGATTCTCCGCCATCGTCTTCAAGGCCTGCTTCTCCATAACCCGGATATCCCTGAACACCTCCCTCCGGCGCTTCTTCCCGCGCACCCCGACCATATCCATCACGAGCGGCACCACGCTGTAGTCGAAGCCGGTAGGACCGCCCATCCCGGTGCGCCACTGGGTCATCATTCCCTCGAACACCGCGAACGACTGCTCGTTGGCCGCCCAAATCTCGATCACATCCTCCCCGATGTCCTCAGGGAGGAAGCCCAGGCCCGCCAGCTGCTCAGTGCTCGCGGTGGTGACATAGAGCAGGTGGGCGACCTCGATCAGTTTCCCTCGCGAGCCGGCTCGTAGGCGGCCTTGAACGCGGCGATGATCGCGTCCGGCACGGCGACGTAGGTGGCAACGAGAGCGCGGAGATTCTCTTCGTTGAACTCCTCCACGAAGCCCCAGCCCGCCACGATCTTCTGCAGGTACTCGACCTGGAATTCCTTGGACTGCTCGGTAACGCTACTCACGTTCGCGCCTTCCGCGGTCATCAACTCGGCGAATCTCCGGCCCTGCTCGACCTCAGAATCGACGAGGGCGGACACCTCGTCACGGTCAAGGAACTTGAACTCGAAGTTCACCTTGACCGGCTTGTCGCCGATCTGGGGAATGTCTACGGGACGGGTAAAGGTGGGTTTCTGCTTGATGCTGATCTTGGCCATCTACTGGGCTCCGGAGGGAAAGAGGGGGTACCACACCGCCCTTAGGCGGTGTAGCGGGTGCTGCGGCTGGACAGGGAGAAGCTGATGGTGCGGGTCATCACCTGGTTGCGGCTCATGGTGGGCAGCTGCGTGATGCTGACGAAGCCCGGCAAAACGATCATGCCGCCGCTGGGGAAAATGACGAAAAGCACGGTGCCGATCTTGGCTTCACCGAAACCCTCGACCACCGCGACGTAGGCCGCGTCGGGTTCGTCCTGAACCGGAATCGAGACGCTCTGCGGGTTGCGGTTGCTGGGGAACTGGCGGTCGTCGTCTTCGCTGAGGTAGCCGACCGTTGCGAACTGCTGTTCGCCGCCGCTGGTGGTGAAGTCGGTCACCTTGGTGATCTCGGTCCGGGTCATGACCTTCACGAAGCTGCCGGTGCCGCCGCTCGGGGTGTAAATCTGGATGTTCGAGGTGTCGACCTTCTCCAGCTGGAAGGTATCGGTGGTCACACCGGACACACGGGCGACGCGGTTGTCCAGCTTGCTCCAGCCGGAGGTCAGCATGACGATGTCGCCATTGCTGAGACCGTGGGCCGTCGAGGTGACGACCGCCGGCAGTGCGTTGGAGACCGCGGTGATGGTCTTGGCCGTCGACAGAGTGTTGGCGACCTGGATGATGGAGCCGTTGGGTAGCGGAATGCGGGTTGCCATTGAGGCTGTCCTCTCTAGAAATGAAAAAGCCCGCACTAGGCGGGCTGTCTCGGGGGGTTCCTCCGGGCGGAGGGTGTTCGCCTCAGGCCGGGCGGCGCTTCGGCATGGCGGTGAGGCCGAGGGTGAAGGTCACCGCCAGCAACTCGTTGCGGATCAGGGTCGGGAAATACCCGCCCGTGGCGTAGGCCGGGAACGTGATCAGGGCGCCGGAGGGCAGCCGGATCTGCCAGGCCAGCAGGCGCTGGACGTCCCTGGCGCTCGTGATGAGGGTTGCGTGTGTGGACTCGGGGTCGTCTTGTACCTGGAGCGCCACGTCGTGCTGACTCCGACCAGTGGGGAACCGGACGTCCTCGTAGCCATCAAGGGGCTGATGTGACGACCATTTTTCCTCGCCGCCAGAAGGGTTCAGGCCGGAACCGGTCACCTTCTTCACCTCCACCCAACTGCTGTCCGTAGGCTCCGGCACCACCATGGTTTCGGGATCGATGCTGGTGGAGACGAAGACCGTCGTTCCGTTGGGTAGCGGGATGATCTTCTGCATAGCTTACCTACTTCGGGGCGCTGCCCTGGTAGGTCAGGGTGGCGGGGATGGTGTAGACGGTGTTCTCCGGGATCGTCGGGCCCTGGGCCAGCGCCTCGACCACCTGGCCGGCGAACTTGCCCTGATCCAGGAACGAATCGAGCGGCAGCACAGCATTCAGCTCGGCGATCAGGCCCTCGGGGACGCTCTGTGGCTGGCCCTTCGGCGTCACCACGCTGATCTGGTAGATGCCGCGGTACTCCAGCGCATCGGTGCCCAGGTAGCGGCAGCTGGTGCTGGAGGGAATCAAGAAGGCGCGCAGGTACGGCTGATCAGCCTGCGGCGTGAAGGACTCGACGCCATAGGCAACGCCGATGCCCTTCGCTGTAGCCCAGGCCGCAAGCTTGGTCTCGATGGCCTGGCGCGCCAGTGCATGGCTCATACGGCATTCCTCGCTGCGGCTTCCTCGACGATGCGATCAAACTCGGCCACGGTCAGCCGGACCATGCCGTTCGGCGCCATTTGGCTGTGCCCGTACTCGAGCGGGATCGCATAGATCAGGGTATTGACGATGTAGGCGATTTGGCCCGGCTCGAGCGCGTTCGCCGCGGCAATCAGCTTGGCTATCGTCGCGTCGCCTTCCTTGTCCGTGGCGATCAGGCTGCTGTTCGCTGGGGCGCCGATGGTGAACTGCCAATTCGCCTTAAACCGGCCGGTGTCCACCGGGCTTAGGTTGATCAGCGATTCGCCGATCTGGATGACAATGTCCTGGATGGTCTGCTCGATGGCGGCCATCGCGAGCTCTCGGAAATCCTCCAGCTGGGCCTCGAAATCTCCGGACTTATCGCCATAGCGCGCCGTCATGTGGTGCTGCCTGCCCATGGCCTACGCCCTCCCCTGGACCTCGTAACCGCAGTCGACGCCGGCGAAGTTCCAGGCCTCCACGTTGATCACGCGGTAGAGCGTCCCGTCGAAGCGGACGGTGTCGCCAGTGACAGGCTTCGGGAGATCACCGCCGGCCAGCTGCACGGGCGATACCAGCAGCTTCACGTCGCCCTGCTGGATCGCCGTGCCGTCGATCTCGTCCTGGGTGTAGCTGTAGCGCAGCCCCGATCCGTCGTAGGACGTGGAGCCTGTAACAGAGCCGCCGGCGACGGGGTCGTAGGCACCGCGAGTGGCCTGGTTGAGCACCAGCGCCATGCCCTTCCCTTCCGGACGCGGTGCAAGCATCCGGATGGCCATCGCCCTGCCGCGATCATGGATATCCCCGGTCATGTCCACTCACCTTTCGTGATGAACTTGTCCGCGTGGTGCACGCCGATGCGGACTTTTCCGCGCAGCGTCTTCGTGACCAATTCGTCACCCTCGACCCGAAGGCGCCCTGCCTCATCTCTGGCGTAGATGACCACCAGCCCCTCTTCTTCATCAGCGGTGACGGCGTCCCGTTGCTTTTCGTCGTCGAGATAGACGTCGACACGACCGACCAGGCCAGGGCTATAGCCAGGGTCTTGCGGATCTGCTGACACGCGCATTGCTACCTCCAGGTCACTCGATAGGAGACCGTGCACCGGCAGTTCGCCAGGTCGGCCCAGGAAGCGCCCAGCGTCTTGTCGCCGGGATAGTTCAGCCGCGCGCCGGTGGGCGACTGGAACGGCTGGTTGAAGCCCACCCGGATACCGCCCAGGGTGACGTGGGCATGGCGGACGCGCAGATCACCCTTGTTGCGCCAGATCTTCTCCACGCTCAGCGGGCGCACGGGGCCTTCCAGCAGCTGGGCGTGGAGGCGGTTGAAACCGGCGTTCAGAGCCTCGTGAGCCTGGGCCTTGGCCACCAGCAGCGCGTGGGCCTTTACCTTCCGGTCGGCGTAGGCCGTGGCGATCTTCTGGACGTCTGGGGCGGCCACCGGCTTCTGCAGCTGGATGGCGCGCTCGACGATGCCGTCCAGGCGCTTGTCCCGGTCGGCCCTGGCCAGGTACTGGCGCATGCGCTCGGCTACGCCGCTGCTGAGCTGGTCGCGGGTGCTAGCGATGGCCTGGGCCTCGGGTGCCGACAGGCCGAGCACACCGCCCTCTCGGAGCCCGGTGCGGGAGTTCAGCCGCCCCACTACGTCCAGGGCGATATGGCGCGGCGTGCGGCTGGCGGCGCGGCCTGCTGCGGTGGTCACCCGGATGGCCTCGGCCTGCTCGCGGGCAATGGTGGCGGTCAGATCGGCGGCGTTCTGGGTCAGCCACTGCTGGGCGGCCGGCGCGTGCTGGTCGAACTGGACCCGACGCCCACCTGGCATCTTGATCACCACCAGGGTGCCGCCCTTGATGTAGGTGGTCCGGATCGCCTCCAGCAGCGCGGCGAAGACACCCAGCGCCAGGGCGGCCACCAGGCCCTGGTCGTCCTGCTGCGCGATCAGGCGCTCGACCTCGACAATGGTCGCCGCGTCCACCGTGGCCCGGATCTGGTCCAGATAGGCGCGCTGCAGGGCCGGCGTCATGCCGTCCATCGCGGCCAGGATCTCGGCCTCGTTCACAACACCACCATGGCGGGCAGCTCGTAGCGGGCGACCAGCACCGGGGCGATGATTTCGTCGATCAGGGTGATGACCGGCCGGGTGGGCGCCGCACCTGGCGCGCTGGCATCCGGTACCGCGAACGTGGTCTCCAACGGCCCGAGCTTCTCGCTCTTGACCAGGCTGGTGGCCACGAAGTCGGGGCTCAGGCTGCCCGGGGTAACCAGCTCGCGCAGCGCAGCCTCGTAGGTGGCCTGTTCGACCTCGGCGGGGACCTCGGTGGCACTGATGGCCGCACCGGTGTAGTCCTGGGCGTCGGTGCGGGGCCATTCCCGGGCCTGGGTCCGACCTAGGGTCTTCTCGCCGGGGAACAGAGATGCCCAGCGGCCCGACGGGTAGCGCTTCCGGTATCGGCCGTCGATGTAGACGGACGCCCGCAGCAGCGCGGCCAGCTTGTGATCGTTGTCACCCGCCCAGCCGGTGTTGGCGCGGGCGGCGTGGTAGGCGTCGGCGCCCAGCAGGGAGCCGTAGAAGTCTGCCATGGCGTCGATCTCGAATAGGTGGGCGGCGAACCGCCCTGGGTGTTACTGCGGCTGGTCGGCAAGCAGCTTCTTCAGGTCATCCAGCGAGGCCTTCTCGTCGAACGCGACGTTCTTGGCCTTCAGCGCGTCGATAATCGCAGCGCGCTCCTGGGCTTCCTCGGCGTCGGCCAGCTGCTTGCGCAGCTTTTCCACACCAGTGTTCGGGTGGGGGTTCACGCCGAACGCCTTGAGCTTGGTCAGCAGGTCCTGCTTTTCGAGGTCCTCGGTCGAAGTGCCATCGCCTTGGCCGCCATCGACGGTCAGGACACCGATACGGACGTAGTGGGCCAGGTTCACCCGGTCCTTGATCTCGTCCCAGTTCTCGACGTCCAGGTTCTGCTTGGGACCGATGACGCCGCCGTCCGGCAGGCCGATGGGGGTGGTGCTGGTGTTGGTGATCACAGGCATGGTCGTCTCCTCAGATGCCGTCGATGTAACGCATTTGGGTGGGTTGGCGAACGTCGACACCGCCCAGGCGGAAGATGCCGGGCACTTCGAAGCGCAGCGGACCGGCCTGGTACACCGGCAGGAAGCGGTGCGGCATCGGCATGTGGAGCTTCAGCACCGAGGGGTCGCGGCGGTAGGTCACCATCCGGGCGGTGCCGCCGGCTCCAGCGGAGTTCAGGCCGCGCAGAGCGCGGATGGTCAGCGGTCGGCCGGTGCTGGCGGTGTAGACGTTGTTCTGCAGCAGCCAGTTGAGGATGGTCTGGGTCGACAGCTCCGTTACCATGCGGGTGCTGATCGCGCTCCAGCGATCGTAGGGCAGCAACAGAGTGTCGGCGATGACGGTGAATAGCGTGCCCTGGGCCTGACCAACCAATGCGTTGTTCACGTCCTGGAGGATCTTGTCCGAGGTAGTGTTCAGCCAGTTACCGTTGGTAGCCGTACCGGCAACGACGTTCGGAGCGTTGGTTACCCCGTAGAAGCCCTTTTCGACATCGCCGTATAGAGCGACACGGTCAACCATTTCCTCGTTCGCGCGTCGGGCGGCTTTGGCGTCCTCGGCGTCGAGGTTGTAGCCCACCATCTGTGCCTGGCTGATCTCCTCGAGACCGTAGCCGTAACCAATAGCCGCCGTATGGACTTGAGTCTCGAATTTCGAGAGCTCGGTTCCGGCGCGCGGGATATCGTCTGCGTTGCCATTGATCCAACCGGCCTTACCGTACTTGTCCGAAGAGAAGTAGGTGACCGTTTTTGCCCAAGGCGCGGCTGAGGTATCCACCGGCACCAGGCCAGGATATTGGATGTCGGGATAGACGATCTCGTTGACCTGGCGCTCAATGTGCGCGGTCTGCGAGATCACGAACGCCAGGGCGGCCTGGGCGTCCAGTAGCTGAGTAGGGCGCATGTTCGTTCCTTACTTGATGAAGATGTTGGCGACGGCGCCGGCCGCGCCGCTGGTGTCCCAGCGTGCGTTCGGAACAGTGATGCCACCGGTGTTGCTGAACGTGCCGGTGGTGGTGACGGTGACCGGATCACCTGCCGCCACCGCAACGGCGGCGGTGACGCTGATCGGGCCAGTGAGCAGGATCCGCGCGGATTCGTACTGGACGTAGCCGTTGGGGCCACTGGCCGAGCGGTCCAGGACGGTGACGCCCACGAACTTGGCCGCGGTGTCACCACTGGCGAAGGCGCGAACGGCCTTGTCGGCAGTGCCCTGGAACACCGGCACGCCAAACGCAAGGCCGGCAGCGTCCTGGACGGTGCGGGACACCAGGTCGGCGTGAGTCATGTCCGGGATGTGGCCCGGTACGCTGGCGCGGATGTTCTCGGAATAGCTGGTCTGAATGGCGGGCATTACTTGGCACCTCCTTTCCAGGCATCAGCCAGGCGGGTCTCGTAGGCTGCCTGGCCGTTGTCGTTGGGATTCTTGATCTGGCCGTCCTGCGTCTTCAGGTGCTGACGCACCGGATCGCTGGAGTCCTCGACCAGGATGTCGAAGCGGGCGGTGATGTAGTCGGCGCTCTTGCCGGCCACAGCGGCGTCGCCCAGTTTGGCCACCACGACAGCCTTGCGGATCTCGTCGTCGCTCTTGCCGCTGTAGTCGGCGTCGGCGATGGACCTGGCCTTGCCGATCAGGTCGCCGCGCGCCTGGACGCGAGCATCGATCTGGGCGTCGGTGAGCAGTTGCCCCTTCAGCTTCTCGATCTCGTTGTCCTTGCCCGCCAACTCGCGGTCCTTGCCGGCGATGGCCGCGTTATGGGCGTCGGTCAGCGTCTTCACGTTGGCGCCCGCATCGGCCAGCTGCTTGGTCAGCTTTTCGATGGCCTGGGCGCCTTGGTCGGTGGTCAGCACGGACAGGCCATCGACCAAGACCGTGCGCAGAGAATCAGCCATGGGATGGCCTCCGTTGTGAGTGGGGTGCGCAGGGGTATTCGTACCGGGGCTGCGCTGGTCCCCGATCCGTAGTTGCTCGCCACCTCGCGCCCGATCCACGAGCGCCAGGTGATTCATCCGCATGCTTTCCACGCGGGCATCGTAGGGTTCGCCCTCGGGGGTGAATCCGTCCTCGAAGACGACGATGGCCTCTAGGCCCATGGAGAGCTCGCGGCGCCCGTTCTCGACGTCCTGGATCGCCGCGGCGTCCATGACAACCATCGGGACACGGACGAATTCGCCATCGCGCAGCACCTCGGCGCCGGTCTGGCCCACGGCGAGTTGCTTCCAGTTGGTGGCATTCACGTCGCCGTGGTGGCCGTTAGTCATCGGGCGGTAGGCGTAGGAGCGCATCGCGTCCTCGGCGAACACGGCCTCGGGCGGGCGGTACAGCCGGACAACGGGCATCTCAGGCTTGCCCACCTCGGTGCCGAGGTAGTCCTGGATGCCAGTGCGCGCTACCCGGGCCTCGGCCACGAGGTAGCCGTCAGTGGTTCGGCGGACAGCCGAAACCGACACGGAGTCGTGCAGGAGCATGGTTTGGTCCTTGGCGCTGGGCGCCTCTTCAGGGGGTGATTTCGGGCTCGGTATCGCCCTGGCCGCCTGGGTCCGGATCGCCCTCGCCGCCCTCCTCGTCTGGCAGCGCTGCGCCGTACTCCTCCATGGCCGCCTCCAGACCGGGCAGGACGCTGTTCTCCACCAGGGCATTCTCAGCGGCTCGCGACAGCGCAGCGTCCGGGAACAGCGCGGCGTCCCTGATTACCTTGATGGTGTCCGCCACGGTCTTGCCGATGGTGGCGCGCTCCGGCGCCGTGGGCTGCCAGAGGCTGTTCCAGATGTAGTGGATCTCGGCGGGGCGGCTGCCCAGCGCGGAGCGGATCAGGCACTCGTCGAGCACGGCCATGGCGGGGCCGGCGTCCAGCTCCTGGCCGGCCTGGATACGGTCGTAGTAGTTGCGGAGGTCGTTGTCCCCGGTGGCGTTCATGCCGGCGGGCGACTGGCCGAGCAAGCGCGTGGCAGGGATGTCTGCGGCGCCGGCCACGGCCTGGAGGAAGCGGTCCATGATGTCGGGGAGCGTGCCGAAGTTCGCCGTCTTGGACTGGTAGTCCTCCATGGAATCCAGCATCAGGGCGCCATTGATGCCCTTCGCCATGGCCGCCAGCCGGAGGCGCTCGAGCAGCTGCTGCTCGTACCGCGGGTCCTGAAGGCTCTGCATCAGGTCCGGGATCTTGATGATGTCGACCTTGGACTCGAACACCAGGCTTGCGACGTTGGCCATCGTGCCATCGCTCTGCTTGATCGCCTCCATGATGGCGGTGAGCACCGAGTCGCTCCAGCCGAAGGCCTCGCCCTGCACCATCTCGGGATCGGCATGCTCGGCACCCTGGAACACTACCAGCCGCGAGGGGTGGATAACGACATCCGAGCCAGCCAGCCGGTAGGCCTCGGGTTTGCCGAACAGCGGGGACATGACGTCCCGTTCTATCTCGGTGGCCTGCAGCTGGCGCCGGCTCATGACCGTCAGGTAACGCACGCCGCCCTTGCCGATGCGGTCCGGCCGCAGCTCGGTCGACGTGTCCCGGTCGCCGGTACCGATGAACACCGCGGCTCCACCGAACAGGCGACCCCGGATCATGGCGGTACGGATGCGCGCCACCAGGGCCAGGCGCTTCTCCTCGGCCTCGATGGCCTGGATCTGCTCCTTCGAGGCTTGCCACCCGCGCCAACGCCGGCAGGCGTCGAGCGCGGGGATGTCGACGATCTTCCTGGGCAGCCAGCTGCCGCGGTAGGCGGCGAGCAGCTGCTCGTCCGTCATGATCGGGAGTGCGTAGCCGGAGTGCGCAGCCTTGTCCCGCTCGGTGCCGAGGTTGGCCACGAGATTGACCAGCTTGTCGGTGAGGAACTGTTTGACACCCATCATGCGACGCCTGCGAGGGAATACTTCGTGATCGGGTATTCCTTGTGAATGAAGTAGCCGCCGGCATCGGGCCGGTGGTCGTTGCCTTGCTTCTTGTCGGGCTCGCCGTTCTCGGCCCAGACCTGCTGTTCCAGGTCGTCGGCATAGGTCGGGCACCGGTCCGCGTTCACGCGATAGCGCCGCTCGCCCGCTGCGTTGCGGAACATGGCGTTCATGGCGTTGATGCGGTCCTTGACCGGGGGGTTAGCGCCTGGCGCTACCACGATGAATCCGGCCTGCTTCAGCAGAGAGATGTCTGTCTCGCTGGCGCGCACCGACTTGCGCGAGTCACCGCTGGCGTCCGGGTAGATCCGGATCTGGCGGGTGTTGCGGTATTCGGTCCCGGTATAGAGCCAGTACCGCTCCTTGATCTTCTGGATCATGTCCGGCGTGTCGTAGCCGTTGATGATCTCGTCGACGGCGTGCGGCAGCCCCAGGCGCTTGACGTGGACGATGGCCGACATCTTGCCGACGTTGAAGTCCATCCCCACGAACAGCGGCTCCCCGGCCTGGATGGTCTCCTGGCTGCCGTTGAGCTTGCGGTCATAGGCGGTGTAGATCGTGCCCGAGGTCAGGTTCACGAACTGGCCATCGAGGTAGGCCATGATCAGCTGCTCGGGGTAGGACTCCATCAGCGAGGGGATGTAGTCGTCCGGCAGGTTGAGTTCGTTGTCGAAGGTGCTGGCCTGCACCAGGCCGTACATGCCGGCCATCGCCGGCTTCTCGCGCAGCTGCTTGACGAACTGCTGATAGACGAACTTGAAGCCCTCGGGGGTCGTGGTGACGTCCACCCCGTTTTTTAGCCCGTCCACCTTGTAGCGCATCCGCGCGATGATCTTGCGCCAGGCCTGCTGGGCCTTGGCCGCCGGCAATACGTCCAGCTCGTCCACCAGGGCATGGCCGACCTTGAAGCCGACGATGGTCTGGGGCTTCTCCATGGACCGGCAGATCGCGGTGCTGCGGTACTGGCCGCCGCTGTAGAACTCCACCTCCTTGTCGCTCTCCTTCGTCCGGACCTTGAGGCCCCAGTCGAAGGCGACTTCCTCGATGGTCGGGAAAAAGATGTCCCGGATCTGCGGGTAGGTCGGGGCGAAGTAGCCAGAGTTGATCCGCGGCCACTCCCAGACGTGTTTGCACAGCGCGGCGCAGCCCACCCAGGTCTTCCCCGAACCGAACCCCGCCACGAACCCGCGAAATTTGTGGCGCAGCTGCAGGAACCGCGCCTGGGGCACGTTAAGCGTCGGCATCGCGCACCCTCGCATCCACCACCTCGACCTGCACGCGGGTCGGCGGCAGATCGTCGTGCGGCATCTCGGCCTTGGTCTGGCGGTTGACGTAGACGTCGCCCACCTCCTTGGCCGCCTGCTCCAGCAGTTGGGCGGTCAGCGCCAGATTCCGCATGCTCTCCGCCTTCTCGGCCATGCGGCCCAGGGTGCGGAGACGGTGCGCGCGGTTGGCGATCGGGATGTCGGCGGTCTCCTCGCGGAACCGCTTCCGGGTGTCCTCGAACAGGACCCTCCAGCGCTTGGCCAGGTCCCGCCCGGCGTACTTCGTGGGGTCGTGGCTTTCGCACTGCTGGCGGCTGACCTCGATCCCGAATTCCTCTTTGACGGCTGCTGCCACCTGGGAGGGCGTGTCGAAACAGGCCAGGGCCTGAACGATGAAGGCTTTCACATCGTTGCTCAGGGTGGCCATGGTTCTACTTCCGTCAAGGGTCTGTCAGAGGTCAAGCCGACTTGAGCAGACAGGTTCCGCAGGCCCTCGCAATGTTGATCTTCTCCACCTCGGGACGACTGTTCGCGGCTTCCACCAGGCGCTGCACGTCTGGGCTGGCGCCATAGCGACGCACCACGCCGACGAACTCCTCGACGTCATGGCCGCGCAGCTTGAGCTTCGGCATGCCGTCCCGGGTGAATGCGGGAGCGCCGAAGCCATCCAGCTCCTGGGCAATGTGGTACAGCTCGTGCTCGACCAGGGCGCAGAACTCGGCGTCGCTGCATTCGGCGCAGTAGTCGGCGGCCAGGGTGATGATGAAGTCCGGGATGTCTCCGAACCACTCCACCATCTGCTGCTCTGCCCTCGCCTTCTGCCAGCCACCAGCGCGGAACGCGACCTGCTCAGCCTGGCCCAGTACCAGGCGGCTCGCCTTGACGAATCCCGTCCTGGCCCAGAGGAAACCGATGTCCGCATCGAGCAGGTGGATGTGGTCCTCGTTGCGCAGTCTCCCTCCCTCGCGGACGAAGGTGTCCATGGCCCAGTCGCGCAGCTCGGGCGCCGGGACAATCTCCGGCCAGTGCGCGGTGGGTGGCAACGGGCGGCGGACAGCTGTCACTGCGCTACCTCACAGATATTGCTGAAGCACCGCCAGCACGTCGCTATTGCGTGGGGCGGTGATGCTGTTGATATTGTCCCAGTCGTTGGCCTGGTACTCGCTCCACCACCAGAGGTAGACGTCACTACCACTCGCCAAGGCGTAGGCGATGCCGTTGGCCAGGGCGGCGACGGCATTGGGCGTTGGAACGTTGCTGTTCCCTACCCGCTTGCTCGCGGGAGCACCCATCTCGCCGAAGGCATGCTTGAACCCTGCCGCCTTGCACGCCGCGATCACGCCCTTCATGCGATCGATGGCCTGGATCGGGTCGATGGTGCTGTCGTCCTCGGCATAGTCGCCGCCGGCGTCCGCATCGAAGTAGCAGTGGGTGTGGATCTCCAACAGCTTCGACGGGTCCTTGAGCGTGAACAGCGCCTGGCCGTAGCTCGCGAAATCGCGCGTGGTGGCCCAGGGGTACGGCTCCACGGCAATGGCGCAGGTCTGGTCTACTTGGCGGATGGCGTCGATGCAGAGCTGATACTCCCGAACGATCACCATCGGGTCGGCCAGGTTGATCGGCTCGTTCATCAGGTCGTAGCCGTAGAGCGCGGCGCGGGCCTGGGGGTCGGCGGAAACGAACCGAGCGAGCTTGGCATACATGTTGGCCAGCGAGCCCTGGGGCACCTTGGCGGAACCCAATTGGTCGCGCTGGTCAGCCCGCGCGCCGGAGGCATAGCCGCCGTAGTCATGGGCACCGCATACCAGCGCGGTGATGCCGTACTTGCCGTACAACTTCAGCGCCTGGAGCAGCAGTGCGCCATAGGTAGGGTCGATATCACCGCCCAGGGTCCGGACGATCCGCGGCCAGAGCAGCGAGATGCGCACACGGGTGACGCCCTTGGACGCAAGCAGCTTGATGTCCACCTCGCTCGCGAAGCCGAAGTCGGTGCCCTGCTTGCCGGGTAGCACGTAACCGCCACCAGACTGACCGTGGTTGACGCCTATCACCGCCTTGGCCAGCCCCTTCAGCGAACCCTTGGCCTTGACCTGGAGCTTCTTCACCAGCTCCACGGCTGCCGGAGCCTCCACGGACGGGGGTGGCGTGGGCGATGTCTCCGCCTTGGCGTAGCGGTCCCGAACCGTGGCGGCCTTGCCGACCACCTTGCCCGGGTTCGCGATGTTCTGATCGGTGGTCACCTTCAGCACCGGATCACGGCCCGCCAGGGGCTGCACCTCGTCGACCTCGAGCACGTTAACGGCCTGGCCGGTGGCGAGCTGCACCACGACCTGGCCGGCGACAATGAGCGAACTCAGGGGCAGCAGCAGCGACTTGTCGTAGGCGTTGATCACCTCGGTGGTCAGCGGCAGGCTAGCGGCCGGCGTCTCGGGCTCGGGATCTGGAGCCGGATCGGTTGTCCCCGGCTGTGCTGCGGTAATCGCGGCATCAGCCACGGCCTGGGCGTACTTCAGAATCGCAGCGTCCAGCTCAGCGCGGGCTGCGGCAACGGTATCGGTCATGGTGCTCTCCGGGATATTGGGCGCCGGAATGCACAGCTCGGGCCGCAGGGATGTGATTTACCTTCTGATGCGGCGGCGCTCTGTCCGGCCATCCCAGCGCTCGAAGCCGGCCGGCCAAATCTTGGCGACGTTTCCGCCTGCGCGCATAACCAGGGCCAGGCTGAGCCCGTAGAACGCTGTGTTGTACCAGGACACCACCGGGATACGCTCCTCGATCAATATCCGGGCAACAATACTCATGAACTGCATGCCGGTCGTGGCGCATAGCGCGAACGCGATGACGGACACACCGAGTCGGTAGCGTGAGTTCTCATCGGGCCGGTAGACGAAGCCGATCATGGTGAAGATGCCGGCGCAGAAAAGCGCCTGCAGGATTGCGGCCATGGGTCAGCCCCCTTTGCCGAAGCGAATACTGAGCACCCAGCGCAGGAAGCGCGGCATAGTGCCCGTTTCAACCCATTCGACCAGGCCAGCGAGGAAGACCACGCACACCGCACCGCAGGCCATGGCCACAAGGCCGGTCGTTCTGGTCCATTCCTGACCGATAGCCTCGGCCGCTGCAAAGTAGCCGCCGATCCAGCCCACGAACAGGTAGCCCACACGCCGGAAGAACGGCATGTCCTTGGCGAATACCACGTAGAAGAAGGCGCCACCGAAGGCTCCCACCAGCGCAGCCAAGTCCAGATCGGGGAACACGGCACCCAGGCCCAGGCTGGCAGCAACGCCGGCCAGCCCGATGCTCGCGGATGACGGTTCGCCCATTTCGATACTCCAGAAACGAAAAAACCCGGCGCTTTGGCCGGGTTCGGGGTTTTGGGTGCTGCTTCACACAATGGACAAACCTTAAGGCCAGCCGCACATTTCAGTCAAGCGGCAATTTTCATGTCCCTCAGCAGTCTCGCGACTGGTGCCAGTGCCATCGCATCCAAGTCGTTGCAGGCAGCGAAACAGGCTTGGACGAACTCATCCCATTCCCGGTCCCAGTTTCGAGCATCCAGCTCCACCCCGTAGGTGTATTCCAGATACGTCCGGAAGGCCTCGGGCGTCGGCAGCGGATCGGGCGCCGCGCTCTGGCCACCCTGGTGCTGGCGACGGTACCGGTAGAGCACGGCCATGGCGACAAACTCCGCCTTGGCGTATTTCTTGGCGTACATCTTGGGCCCGCGCAGGTACGCCATCTGGAACACTGACCACTCCGCCACCTCGCGCCATAGGTCGTTGTTCTCCGGGTGGTAGAGGTGGTTCCCGAAGGCGAACAGGTCGGCCGGCAGCCGCTCGATGACCGAACGGATGTGCGCGCCGAAAGTATCGTTGACCAGGCCAGCCACGCCGCGCACACGCTCGGACGCCTGGATGCTGGTGCCGAGCAGCCAGAGCGACTCGCAGTGCCTGGCCGTTCCGTCGCCGGGAGTGTAGTAGGCGGCGTGCCAAATTTCTCGAGCTGATCCAAGGCGCATCAGGCCGTTCTCCTCTGGCCGTAGATGGCCAACATCAGGTCTTCGGGGTGTGGCAACAGCAGTTCGAGGTGCTCGGCGCAGTAGCGGTCGAGCAAGTCGAGGTATTCGGTCATCTGGGCCTGGGTGAACCCGCTGGTCTTGGCTCGGCCGACCTTGAACTCGCCACCGGCCGGCCCGGGCATGGCCACCTTGCGGACCTCGCAGGGCCACAGGCGCGCCACCAGGATCTCGTGCCACTCCTGGGCGCTGGCGAACTGGCCGAAGCTGTCGGCCAGGTGCTTCTGGATCGCGTTGTTCCACATCCAGAGCAGACGGTTCTGGGCATCGCTGCGCTGGCTGCGGATCTCAGTGATGGCGATCTTGCGAGGCTTGGTCAGGTCCAGACCGGCGAGGAATGACATCAGGCGCTCACGGTCGGCGGGCGTGCGGATCACGTGGTCAGTCATGACTGTGGTCCTCCACGTGGCCCAGCCAGTCGCAGACGGGTGACTTCCTGAATCCGCCGCTCAGATAGCGGTCGTGGTTGACCAGCTTTCTCGTCATCTCCTTGAGCCAGTAGCGGCGACAAGGAGCGTGCATCTGTGCTGCCCGGACCATGCGGATTGCGTCTACCTCGTCCAGGCAGGACTTGGCGAAACGGCTATTGAGGCCTGCCATCACTTCTCACCCCCTCGCCCTGGCTGTGCGGATAGGTCCCCTCGTAGCGGAAACTGCTCCACGAGGAAACGATCGTAGTGCTCGGCGTGCATACCTGCGGGATGCGCTTCGCCCCAGGCTTTCAGCTTTTGAATCGCCGCTTCCCGCTCTTCGATAGAGGCATCGTCAGCCCACCATCCTGGATGGGTGGCTCGATAGGCGCTGAGCTCGGTCGCCCAGTTCTCAGCTAGGTGCTGATCGAGGAACACGGCAAGTGCGTCGGAAGATTCGTGGTCTACAACCCCGATCACCACAAAAGCTTCCCGCCCACGCTCGTCATGGCCGACGCGGGGACGGTGGACGAGGGGCTGGATGGCGATCTCTCTGTTGTGGTTGTAGGACTCTGTGCCGATCCAGGCATAGCCCCGGCTAGCACCGTCTAGAGCTCCGTTTTTGTAGGCTTGGCGCAGCGCGTCGGCGAACTGGTCTTCGGTGAGATTGATCACGGCCGCTTCCTCCGCAGCTTCTGCTGGCAGCGCTGGCAATGCGGCCAGTTGCCCGCCCCGAACATGGGGATGCGTTCACTGGTAACGGCCTCAACCCCGCACAACGCTTTCCAATGCCGAACCCGACCATGCCCTTCCGGCCCGATTTGGTCGGCCTGGGTCTGCTTGAAGTAATGGGCGCAGTGCCAGGTGCCGGGCGCCTTGAGCCACCCCTTGTCGAGATCGGTGGGGCCGCCGCCCATGGTCACGCCTCTAGCGGTCAGCTCATCGAAACGGCCCTCGTCGACCATACGCATGTACTCGCCGAAGTCATGGCTCTTGGTCATGCCGCCACCTCCGTCATCAGCGGCACGATCCGCACCCGCACGCACGGCGTCTCGGCGTAACGCTTGCGCACGATGGCATCCACCACCTGGACGTCATCCCGCCAGACCACCCCGTTCAGGCCGTCGTAGATCGCCTTGATCACGTTGTCCATGTCGGGCTTCGTGGTCGGGAACACCTGGCCGGCCACGGCCTGGGCCTTCCACTTTTTCGACTTGGATTGAGGGATCGGCAGCAGGATCTGCAGCTCGACCATCACCGGGTGCGGGATCAGGTCGCGGCCAGCCATGGCGATCTCACCGGCCCTGGCGATGCTCTCCTCGTAGGCTTCGGTGCGCGCCGGGGTGATGTGCGCCGTGTAGGTGCCTAGCTGCCCAGTCGACTTGTCGCGTCGCTTGCGCGTTACCGCGCGTGGACGCCCCTTGCCGATGGGCTTGCCCGGCACCACGAACTCCACCACGGCGAACTCACGCATGATCCTGCTCCTTGGCCTTCTGGCGTTCGGGAGCGAAGTCGCCACCCAGCGGTATCAGCTTGTACTCACAGATAGGGCCATAGGCGGCGCCACCGTCGTAGAAGGTCTGTAATGGCTCATCACCGCAGACCTCAATCACCCAGATCGTCCCCCCCACTGGATTACTGAATGCAAGACCCTCCCAGGTGTATTCCGCAGGACTGCCGAGGCTTTCAATCAGCCGCACCATCCGCCCCAAGTTCGCTTGGCAACTTTGATTGGCGATGAGCGCCAAGGCGCCAGGAAAGAAATGCGCGCTCATGCCGGTATCTCCTCGGCTTTAGGCTGAACAACAGCGAAGTCACCGCGCAGCGGCATCAGGCGTCGCTCAGGCGCGGCGGCTGAGTACCCCTCGGGCAGGTCGTGATGAGCAAACTCCCATAGCGGCGAAGCGATCACGCGCTCCACCCTGTCTGCACACAGGATCTCCTCACCTGCGGGAAGAAGCCGAACGAGGGTGACGATTGAGCCAGCCACGACTGGGCCGACGTCTACCAGCAAGATGGCGAGGTCATTACGCTGAAATTCACGCATGGCTGTCTCTCCGGATGCCCATCTTCGCCAGCAGCATCGCCCTCGCCTGCTTCGGGTAGTTCGGGATGCCCTGGATCTCCATCAGCCTCCGCGCCTCCTGGTGGCTGTGCGCGAACTGCACCTGCATCGGCGACTTGTGCTCATGCTCCAGGCCGAAGGGGATCTCGTCCTCAAGCGGCTTGCCCATCACGGCGCGAGCACGCACCACGGCGAAGTTCCTCGCAAACACCTTGCGCATCGCCTTGTCGTCCAGGCGGGTCGTCTGCAGGTCGAACGTCCCCGTCAGCTTGGCCGCCACCTCGACGATCTTGTGCTTGTAGACCCCGCGCAGTGCCTGCTCCCAGGCTTCTTCCTCGGTGGGCAGGCCTGGCACCTGGAGGCACAGCGCCCGGAAAACCGGCGCCGGCGGCGGCCAGTCGAATTCGTCGCCCTTGTCCACCAGCAGGTTCAGACCGTTCGCCAGCTGCTGCCCGTTGAGGCCTGCCAGCACGGTCGCCCAGGCGCTGTCCTGATCAGCTTTCACGCCAAAACTCGACGTCCAGCGGTGGCCGTACATCTCCGCCATCTTCAGCCACAGCCGGTCCAGCAGCTGCTCGGGCAGCTTCTCGATCTGCGATGGCTGCTCGGACCTTGTCGACGGCTGAGAGAGGGCCTTGTCGACCAGTTGGGCCGCCGTGGGAGCGGTTCTGAGCGGCTTCTGCTTGGGCAGTTCGTCCGGGATTCGATTGGGCATGGCGGTTACCTCGGATGATTTTCTGGGCAAGCTCGTGCTCCCACTGGCCCTGGGACTGGAACTTGTCCGGGCGGTTGATCCAGTAGGAGCGGAACTCGAGGAGCTGGTCGGGGTGGACGGTGGTGTTCCCTAGGCCGTTGCGCATCGCCGTGGCCTTCCAGCCCCTGGCCGATGGCTCCCAGCCGTCATGCATGGCGAATCGGTCGTCAGCGCTCGTGCGCGAAGACGAAGAAGTAGGAAGATTCGGAGGAAGACCGGAGGTAGGCCCCACCTCTGGCCCCACCTGCGGAAAACCTAAGGCCCCACCTTCTCCATCTATCTCGCCAGAGGCCGCGTCGTTGCTGTGTTCTGGCGGAGTTTCGCTGGCCCCACCTCTGGCCCCACCTGGTGCCAACCTCTGGCCCCACCTCTCCGAGACGGATTGATCGTAGGAAGCCTGAGGCAGGGCGAAGACGAAGGGCCCAAGGGAAGGCATGGGGTCCAGAAGGCCGAGCTTCGCCAGGGTCTCCAGCGAGTAACGGACTTCCTTTCGGGTGGCCTGGTGTGCAGGCCGACCCGGTGACGCGGGGTTGCTGAGTACCTCGCGCAGCATCTGCTCACTTATGCGCCTGGATACCCCGGTGATGCCGGTCTGGTAGTCCATGTGCATACGAATCGAGGCGTACACCTTGAGCAGGTGGTGTGGAGCATCGAACAGCGCTCCCCACTCATCGTCGTTGATCTGGAATGCGGGCACAGCTCAATCCCAGCCCAGGGGTCCCGGGCGTTTCTTCTCGGCCTTCAGCCCCAGCTCTGCCAGGGTTTCGAGCGAGCGCAGATATTCGGCGTTGACCACCACCGCAGAAACCGGGACGACTTGCAGCCCCAGGAGCGCAAGCACCTTGCTCCAGCGCTCGATCTCGCCTTCCTTCCAGCGCGACACGGTCGATTCGGACAAGCCGATTGCGTCCGCGACGGTCTTCTGGCCCACCGACAGAAGTCGCTGCAAGACCAGGGACTCGATCTCCCGTGCCCTTGCAGATGGGTCTTGGCTTAATGCGGGTGTGCTCATGGTCAGGCCGCCGGTTGATTCACTTCCGGCTCGACGAAGCGCTCGGGGTACAGGATGTGGATCTCAGTGAGATCACCCTCGAATACCCCGCACAGCTTCTCGGCCAAGCCAGCGGATGGCCGCTGAACACCTCTTTCCACTCGGGACAAATTCCCGGTATCGATCGCCTCACCCGCAGCGCGAAGTCGATCAACCACATCTGCCAGTCTCCAGCCCTTCTGGACCCTGGCCTTTTTCAACGGAGTCATGGGATGACCTCTTGCCTGGACGTTGTTAATTTGCAGTCTGCGCAGTACGCAGATTATTTGCAAGCCAAATCTGCGCAGGACGCTTTGCGCGATACGCAGCAAAGGCCGAACAATTCCGGCATGGAAATAGGTGAGATCATCCGCCAGGCCCGGAAAAAACAAGGCCTGACCTTAGAGCAGCTCGCGCACCAGGTCGGAACCGATACTGGAAACCTGTCGCGCCTGGAGCGCGGCAAACAGGGGGCAAGCCAAGAGCTGCTGTCGAAGCTGCTCGGGGCGCTGGGTCTGTCCCTGGGCGCAATGGACGCGGACCAATCCAACGTCGGCCCGCCCGTGCCCATTACCTCCCCCTTCCGGCAGATCCCGATAGTCGGCATCGCGCAGCTTGGCGCCGAGGGCTATTGGACAGCCCTAAGCCCGAGCGAGGGCCACATCAACTTCCCAACCCATGACAAGGACGCTTACGCCCTTCGGCTGCGCGGCGACTCGATGTCCCCGGCTATCCGCTCTGGGTGGGTGGCGATCATTGAGCCGAACGGAGATCTAGTGCCAGGCGAATACGTCTACATCAAGCTTCACGGCGTCCACGACGAGGGCGAGAGCATGGTAAAGGAGCTGCTGCGTGCCGATGACTATGAGGTGAGCCTGATGTCGGTGAACGATGCCTTCGGGCGCAGGACAATCCCCTGGGAGCAAATCCAGCATTGCTACCCGGTGGGTGCCATCGTGCCGCCCAGCAAGATCGTGCAGTAGCAACCACGGGACAGGAGGTGCGCATGAACGCAATTCGATTCTGGAGAGACGTCTGGCATGGCAGGCCTGGCGCAAGGCCCATTGCCTGGTGCATCGCGGCATTTACTGCGGCTTCCGCTGCTTGCCAGATGGTCGGATGCCTGGACTAGGAGGATGGATGAGCGACGAAAAACGTTTTCTTGCCCTAACGGCAAGCGCAGCTGCTATGGGGACCGTGCTTAGCTCTATTGTGTCCTGTCAAATTACAGTGGCTACAAAAGTACTCAAGCTTATGCCGGAAAAGGAATTCGACGAGGCAAGGGAAGAAGTCATGTCTGAACTCAGAAACTCAATCGAGCAGATGTCTGACGTATATAAGTCTCTCGGCAGACTAAAGGAGCTGCTCGAGGAAGAAGAAAATGGATCCGATTAAGATCCCGGACTTCGCATCCAAGTCCCTTGACGTCCTATCGCGCAGAGTTGATAAGCTTGAATCCATGAGTCAGCCTCATGCTGAATTTGGCGGTGGCGGCGGAAAAGGTGGTGGCGAGATGGACGGAAGAATTAGAGCTCTCGAATCTGGAATGACTGACGTCAAGGTGGCGCTTGGCAAGATAGAGACGCGCCTGGACTTCATCGAGCGAAACATGATCACCAAAGGGCAGCTGGCCATCTATGCCTTGCTGACAGTCCTATCCATTGCAGCGGGCGGTTGGTGGATCGTTCAGCAGTACCTGGCACCCATCCTGAGAGCGATTCCGAAATAGCCTCAGCCTTCCACTAAAAGCCCGGCCCCGCGCCGGGCTTCCTGTTTCTACCGCCCGCCCCTCTAACCACGCAGCCCGTCACGTTCTCCGCCTAACTCTAATCCAGCGGCTAGAATGACGGCTCTATGACATGGAGGTGCATTGTGAAAACGATTCGATTGACTGTGGCAGCCTTGGCGCTGGCCGCCCTTGGTGGGTGTGTTGCGGTTCAGCCGCAAGCCAGATCCCTATTCCCAGCTGCTGAGTACAGCTACCTGCCGAAGACGGGCACTGGTAGCGTCCGCGGTCAGGTTTTCATGAGGACCGTGGGAGGTGACGTAAAGTATGGTGCCGGCTCGAACGTTGAGCTCACTCCGGTTACCTCGTACACCGAGGAGTGGTACAACGCGAGCTTTGTGCGAAAGGTACCGATAGCTGCTCCGGACAGCCGCCTACTGAGCTACATCCGGAACAAGCGCGCAGACGGTACGGGTAGCTTCAAATTCACCGACCTGCCCCCTGGCGAGTACTTCGTGGTTTCCGAGGTGCGCTGGCAGGCCCCCACGCAGTTTGGACTTGCGCCTCAGGGTGGTTTCATTGCCACCAGGGTCACAGTGGAAAACGATAAAGAAAGCGAAGTCATCGTCACCCAGTAATGTAATCGCCAGCAAAGCCCGCCTAGCGCGGGCTTTTTTGTGCCCGGAACCTTGCCGCTTCGCTTGGACTCAAATACTGTACATTTGAACAGTGTCACAGTAGGAGGTGTTCCGTGCCCCGTAGCAATGCCCAGGTCGTCAAGAAACAGGTTCAGGTGTCTAGCTATGAGCGTCTGTGCCACCGCATCAATGCTCATATCGCCGAGCCGCACGCGCAGATCGAGCACCGTTGCCGGGTCGAGCGCATGGACACAGACCATGACGACGACTGGGAGCGGGTGGTGGACGAGATGCGGGAGGTGGATGGCCTCTCTGTCGAGCGCAAGGACGATGGCTATGAATTCACCTGGAAGCGCATGCCCACGGAAGACTGACCCCGAGTGATACATGAAGCCCGCCGCGAGCGGGCTTTTTCATGCCCGGCAAAAAATCTAATCCCGACCAATCTGCGCTTGACGCAGATTCGTTTTCTGCGCATAGTGCAAACCATGAACTGCGCAAGACGCAGATTCGGGTAGCTCCACCGCCCCTGCTCTTTACCAATTCGACGCAACAAAGAAACCACAGACCGCATTGCCTCTACGGCGACCGGCAATCAGACAGGCCCGAAAGCCTGCCCACGCGAAGGCGACCCTGAGGGGCGACCGGGACGGCTGATTGAGGGCACCTGGCCCGCTCCGCGAGAGCGACCCGTATGCAATGCGCAGCAACACCGATTCGAATTAGCGCGCCTAGCCTCGGCAAAGGGCGCGCCGGACCTCTCGCCGTGTGCCTACACCACATCGGGCACCGGGGCTGTACGCGGCGAGTTGTAAGGCCCGATGACCATGGCGAAACGAACACGATGCCCACGGCGCCATGACCAGGGAAGCCCCAAGCCACCCAACCTGAAAGCCTTAGCTGCAGACATCGGCGGCGTGGCACCCAACGACATTGATGAGCATGCGGTCGCGCTAGAGCCCAGCAGGTGCGCGCGGCGGGAAAGCATCACTTCAGCACCTGGGCGACCGGGTGCTGCGGGATGACAACCAGGAGGCTCCATGAACAGAACCCTTTTCATCACGCACCGCGGCGAGCGGACAGTCTTCGAAGACGCAGACCTGGCCGCCTGCATCAGCGAGGCGAACAGGCTCAACACCGAGCGCGGATATCACGCTGGCGTGCATGTCGTTGAACGCCAAGACGGCCATCGGATGACGGCGGCTGAGTGCCGAGCAGCCTGAGCAGTTTTCCTCGCTGTCCTTGGCAACAGGGCCAGACGGGAAAACACCACCACAGCCCTGGAGGGCACTGAAATGACTGATCGACTGACTCAACTCGCCGCCTCCCTCACCGAAGCCCAGGAGCCTTTCAAGGTGGGCGACAAAGTGGTCTGGAAAGACGGGCTCAAACACAAGCGTTCGGAGGGGCCCTTCATTATTACCGAGGTTCTTCCTAAGACCATTTTCGCTGAAGGCGTAAGCGCTGGAAGCCCTTACTTCAGGGAGCCGATGACCGTCAAAGCTGCCTTCTTCGATAACGACGAAGACCTGGTGGAATGCCACTTCGACGCCCGCCGCTTCCGCCTGGCCTAACGCATCACTGAAGCGCCTTCCAACGAGGGCGCTTTGGGATGCAGAAGACGGGAAGTCGCGCCAGCCCATCGGTCAACAGGGGCCAGCACTGCATCACCCCTTTTCGCCAGCACGCATCGCCACCCCCAGCGGTGCGTTTGCGATTTTATCCAAACCAATGAGGCCGCAGAGACGCGGCGAGGGATCGTCATGTCCGAGAAAACAGAACCCGGCTACTGCGAAGGTGATATCTGCGGCCGTGATGGCTGCCAGGGCCTCATCAAGGACCATCCAGTTGATGGGTGCACCTGCTTTATCTGCGCGCCGTGCTCAGCCTGTACCGCTGAGCGTGGCTACTGCCCTCACTGTGGCTGGGAAGCCGCAGATGACCCGCTCATTCGGCGGGACATGGGACCGATCAGCCTGGGCGCTGGCTTCGCTTTCGTCGAGCCCGTTCGACGGGTACTAGACCCATCGAAGGTTGACTTCGTGATCAAGCTGCATACCGCAAGCTCAATGATCAAGGAAGGCGTCTACCCGCCCCACATGAGCCGGCAAGAGGTAGAGGAAAAGGTTCGCGGCACCTTCGGCGGACGCTTCAACAAGTTCAAAGACGGCTTCTTCGAATACGTCGCCTACACAGATTGACTCCCCGCGCCGTCCGGCGCACACCCGAGACCCACACCATGACCCTCGCCATCCAGCATGAGCGGGCGCTCGAGTGCGCCCACGAGCAGGTGCTGCAGCTCCAGCACGACATCGACACCGGCAACCCCGACACGATGCTGGCCTTCGCCATCCACTGCGACCTCCAGATCGACCCGGCGCGCCAGGTCGCGCTGCTGGAGACGCTGGCCGCCATGCGCGATCACCAGTTCAACGAGGCCTACATGACCCTCGCCAGCATCTGTCTCCCGCTGGCCAAGGAGCTGCTGGAGTGGCGCCGGGTACTGCTGGCCGAGCACGAACCTTTTTTCACCGCCGAACTGGCCAAGCGCCGCAAGGAGGCTGCATGAAAACCGATCAGGAAATCGCCCAACGCCTGGTGGAGATGTGGATCGCTCGCATCCCCGCCTTCGGTGACGGCATCGCCGAGGGCATGAACGAGATGGCCTATGCCCTGGGCGCCATCGACGACCGGGCCCACGACCACAACCGGGTTCGCATCTCGCAGGAAGTCGCGAAGCGCTGGGCAAAGGCGCAAGGAGCAGCAGCATGACCATTAACGACGGAGGTCGCGCATTCCCTCGCACCAGTGATGCCTACGGCCCTGAGTTCGGCATGAGCCTGCGCGACTACTTCGCGGCCAAGGCTATGCAGGGCTGCAATGCCAATCTGGACGAGCAGTTCACCAGGATGAACCTGACGGCCGTGGCGCAGATGGCATATCAGCAGGCTGACGAGATGCTGGCAGCGCGGGAGGTCCAGCCGTGACCACCTCCCCCGTCCCCGCCATCACCGACGACCAAGTCGCCGAGGCCGAAGCGCGCCACACCCTGCTGCTGCGCGCCAGACAGTCGCTGCCCGACGCCCTGGGCCTGCCGCCGGAGACCCGGCTGATCGATACCCCGATCCGCTCCCCAATGATGCGCCGGCCGGGTCGGCGCTGGTCGGTGGAGGTGGCGTCATGACGAAGCCTCTCGAAGCCATTGTTCGCCACGAGCGTGCGGCCCAGGAGGTCGCAAGGCTACGGCGCGAGATCGGCAAGGCTCTGGCGCTCTGTTCGGTCAGCGTTGAGCACCAGGACTGGAGCCTACCTGCAGCTCGCCGGAACGAGCTCACTGAGCCTGGCGGCCGGATCAAGACACACCTCTGGCAGGCTCTTCATCACCTTGAGCCCTCCTCTTGCGGCTACGGCATGGTCCGCCTTGATGACCACGATGTTGGTAACTTCCTAGCTGATGCGGAGTGCGAGCACTGCCGCAAAGCCTGGGAGCTGCACCTTAAGCGCAAGGTAGCGCGGCAGGAACTGGGTCGCGCCAGGGTAGCGATTCGAGCTATCGGGCGGGCGGCGCTGGCCAAGGTCGCATCGTGAAAGCCCAGTCCATGGCACGCGCCATCGCCGAGGGCGCTCTGGCCGCCGTCGCTCTCTACGCCTTTCTCATCATCGCCTGGCTTGCCTTCTGCTGAGCCCTGGAGCCCCCATGAACGCACTCATTTCGGTCGGCCAGCTCGACCGCCAGAAGTACCTCGGCAGCAGCGACGTTGCCGGCATCCTCGGCATCAGCCCCTGGCGCACGCCGCTGGACGTCTACCTCGACAAGGTCCAGGGCCGCCAGCCCGACGATCCGGCGAAGGCCAAAATCTTCGCCCGCGGCTCGCGGATGGAGCCCTACGTCATCGACCTGCTGGCCGAAGAGACCGGGATGGTGATCGTCCGCCGCGGCGAGCGGTACCGCGACCCGGTGCATACCTACATGGCCGCGGAGATCGATGCCGAGGCCGAGACAGGCGAGAACATCGAGATCAAGACGGTCTCCCCGTTCAAGGCCCAGGCATGGGGTGAAGAGCAGACCGATGCCATCCCGGTGCATTACACCGCCCAGGCCATGCACGGCCTGATGGTCACTGGGCGGCAAGTCTGCGTCTTCGGCGTGCTGATCGGCGGCGATGACTTCCGGATCTACCGGGTCGAGCGCGACGACGAGACCATCGAGGCGATCCGCGCCGCCGAGATCGAGTTCTGGGAGCGGATCCAGCGCAAGGAACCACCGCCGCCCTCGACCGTCACCGACATCCTGCGGCTCTTCGACAAGGATTCCGGCGCCAGTATCGAAGCGGACGGCACCACAGCTGCCATGGTTGCCGAGCTGTCCAGCATCAAGACCCAGCTAAAGCGTCTGGAGAACGAGAAGGAGCGTCTGGAAGAGCACATCAAGGTGTTCATGCTCGATTGCACCTCCCTGACGGTGCAGGGCCGGCCGGTGGCCACCTGGAAGACCCAGGAAAGCCGGCGCTTCGACCAGACCGCATTCGGCGAGGCGCATCCCGCCCTGCTCGAGCAGTTCAAGCGGACCAACAGGTCCCGCGTCTTTCGCCTCAAGTAAGGAAACCAAACATGTCCCAAGCACAGCTCAAGGCGGCCGCCCAGGGCGGCGCCGGCAATTCCCGCCAGATCCTGGCCCAGACCGCCACGGATGCCGGCGCTGGCAACGTGAAGAAATTCTTCGAGAGCCAGAAAGGCATGCTCAAGCAGGTGCTGCCCAAGCACCTGGACCCTGACCGGATGCTCCGGATCGCCCTGGGCGCCATGCGCACCACGCCGAAGCTCATGAACTGCACCGTCGAGTCCCTGCTGGGCGCCGCGGTCCAGTGCTCGATGCTCGGCCTGGAGCCGAACACACCGATGGGCCACATCTACCTGATCCCCTTCGACAAGCGGGAGAAGGTCGGCGGAGAGTGGCGGACCACGAAGACCGAAGTCCAGATCATCATGGGCTACAAGGGGATGCTGGACCTGGCGCGGCGCTCCGGTCAGATCATCAGCATCGGCGCCCACGAGGTCTGCGAGAACGACGAGTTCGACTATGCCTACGGCTTGGACGAACGCCTGCACCACAAGCCGGCCCTGGGTGACCGTGGCGAGGTCATCGCTTTCTACGCGGTGGCGAAGCTCGTCGGCGGCGGCCACGCCTTTGAGGTGATGAGCCGGCAACAGGTCGACCAGATCCGCGACAAGTCGGCCGAGAAGAACCGGGCGAAGCGCGATAACCGCGGCAACTTCATCATCACCGGCCCCTGGGCCGATCACTACGTTGAGATGGGCCGCAAGACCGTCACCCGGCGGCTCTTCAAGTGGTTGCCGATGAGTATCGAGATGGCCAATGCCGCCAGTCTGGACGAACGAGCCGACACCGGCGCAAGCCAGGCGCTGGATACCGCGCTGCATGGCGACTACACCGTGCTCACCCCGAGCGATCCCGAGCCGCAGGAGCCGGAAGGCGCCGGCGCCCAGGCCGAGCATCAGGACGAGCAGCCAGCCACCGACACCGGGTCGACCGAGCAGCAGCAGGTCGGTGACGACGAATTCAGCATGGAGTGATGGCCATGGCCAGCCGGACCGTAGAGGAGCTGTTCGACCGCGTCGAGCAGTTCACCGCCCTGCTGGCCGCCGCTGAGGACGGCGCGGATACGGACTGGGAGATCCAGTTCACCACGGACATCCGCGACCAGTTCGAGCGCTACGGCGCACATACCTACCTCAGCGACGCCCAGCTGCAGTCGCTCAACAAGATCGCCCACCAGTAGGAACCCACCCATGAAAATGGAACACCGCGCCATCATCGAAAGCGCCAAGCGTCACGGCTGCATGCCCTCGGAACTCGCTCACCAGCTGCTGGTACACGACCTGGTGGAGACCTGCCTCTTCGAGCTGCACAACCTCAAGGCGCCCTATCACAAGCTGAACGAGGGCCAGCAGCAGGAAGTGATCGACCGGATCACCGAGAAGGCCGAGGAAGCGGTGACGATCGCCGTCCGGATCATCAGCGCCCGAGGCGCTGCTGCGGTGCCGATCGAGGTGCGGTCAATCAAGGTAGAGGCCAAGGCCCTGACGGTAACGGCCAAGGTTGATGCCCTGGAACCGGGCAAGCACGAACTGACTGACTCGGCCGGCAAGCTCTGCCTGCTGGTGCTGGCGCCGGATGATTACCGCGAAGGCCTGGACGCCATCCAGCCCGACCGTGACCAGTCGGACCTGCCGCTGGCGGTCGGTGACCTGCTGGGCAGCCCGGAAGAGCTGGCCGAGCGCCTGGGCGGCACCGCCGAGGACCTGGCGCAAGCAGCAGACGGCGCAGCTACAGACGAAGCGCTCCAGCAGCAGGATGCCCAGCCCGAGGATGCTGGCGCCGCAGAGCCATATCCCGCGGCATACGGCGTCGTACCCTATTCCGACATCTGCGCCGTCCTGGCCCGCGCCACGCCGCCCGTGACCATCGACTACCTGCAGAGCCGGTTCGCTATTGGCAGCGACGCCGCCCGCGCCCTGGTGGTCCGCCTGCTCGATGACAAGGTCATCGCCGTGCAGAGCGAAGCGGAAAACCCGCTACACAACACCTACCGCGTCACCAAGGACCTCGACGAAGTCGTCTCGATGGAGTAACAGCCATGCGCATCACGAATATCACCGCTACCAACGTCCAGGGGCTGCGAAATGCAGCCCTTGTCGTATCTGAGCCCCTGCTACTGGTGTCCGGTGACAATGGCGCCGGTAAAAGCTCACTGCTCGACAGCATCGCCATGGCGTTCACCGGGCAGCCGCGCCGCGTTTCCCTGAAGAAGGAGCTTGACCGGCTGGTAACCGAGGGCGCGAAGAAAGGCGAGGCCCATGTCACCTACGTCGACGCCGCTGGCGAAAGCCAGACCGCCTGGATGATGCTGCCGGGTGGTAAATCGGTGGTAATTCCTGATGCGCCGTTTCTTCCCTTTGTCCTGGAAGCCGCGAGATTCGCGGCCCTGGATGGTAAAGATCGACGGAAGGTGCTGTTCGACCTGACCGGTGCGGGCGCCGGTGCCGCTGAGGTGGCCCGCCGCCTGGAAGCCAAGGGCGCCGACCTGGCGAAGTTCGAGAAGGTGAAGCCGCTGCTGCGCGGTGGCTTCCCTGCTGCCGAGGCCCAGGCCAAGGAATACGCCGCCGAGTCGCGCGGCGCCTGGAAGGCTATCACCGGCGAGAACTACGGCAGCCAGAAGGCCGAGGCGTGGGAGCCAGATTTACCGTCCACCACCGTCACCCAGGAGCAGATCGCCGAGGCCGCCAAGGCCTTGTCCGATCTCGACGGCGACCTGGCCGAAGCGCAGCAGACCCTGGGCGGCCACAAGGCCAATGTCCAGGCCGCCGCCCAGCGCCAGGCCCGCATGGCACAGCTGCGCGACACCGCTGACCTGCTGCAGCGCCGCCAGGAGAAACTCAGCGCCGACCAGGCCCGCGTCGCTGAGTGGGAGCCGAAGGTGGCCGAGGCCCAGCGCGCCGCGGCAGGCGAACCGGCACATGACCCGCTGGCCTGCCCGCACTGTCAGGGCCAGGTGCTGATGGAGCGCGGCCAGCTGGTGGCCTATGTAGCGCCGGAGAAGGTCGCCGACCCCGAAGCCGCCCGCCGCCTGACCGAATACCAGGGCTATCTGCAAAGCGCTCAGCGCGCAGTGGCCAACAGCCAGCGCGACGTCGACCAGAGCCGCGCTGCTACCGAGCAGCTCACCGATCTGGAAGCCCAGGCCGCTGCGGTACCGGATGCCCAGGCCATCGAGAACGCCGAGCAGGCCATCTCCGGGCTACGCCAGGAGCGCGACAAGGCCCGGGCCAAGCACCAGGCCCTGGTGGACGCCCATGGCGCCATCGCCGGTCGCGACGCTGCGATCGCCAACGCCGCTCAGCACCATGCCGATGTCGTGGCCTGGTCGCTGATCGCCGACGCCCTGGCGCCCACCGGCATCCCGGCCGAGATCCTCGCCGGCGCGCTTGACCCGTTCAACGAGCTGCTGGCGGCCCAGGCCGCGGTGGCCAACTGGCAACCGGTGGTGATCACCCCCGAGATCGACATCACCTACGGCGGCCGCCTCTATGGGCTGCTCTCGGAATCGGAGAAGTGGCGCGCCGACACCTTGCTGGCCGTCGCCATCGCGCGACTGTCCGGCATCCGCCTGGTTCTGCTGGACCGCTTCGACGTGCTGCAGCCCACCTCCCGCCCCCAGGCGCTGAAGCTGCTGCTGGCCCTGACCCGCTCCGGCGACCTCGACAGCGCCGTCATGGCCGGGACGATGAAGGAGCCCATGGCCAAGGTGCCGGCCGGCATCCAGCAGGTGTGGATCCAGGGTGGCGTGATCACCGAGACCGAAGCCAAGGCCGCATAAGCGGCCTTTCATCATTCAAGGATCAGACATGCAACCGATCATTTTCGATACCGAGACCACCGGCACCGACCACCAGAGCGACCAGATCATCGAGGCCGCGTGGCTGGTGCTCCCCGACACGCCCTCCGCCTTCATCACCACCCGGTCGCCCGATGAGTTCGAGCATTACCACGAGCGGTTCAAGCCCACCGTGGCCATCAGCCTCGGCGCCCAGGCCACCCACCACATCATCTGCACCGACCTGGTGGATTGCCGCGAGCACACCCAGTTTGCGCTGCCGCCCGGCGAGGTTCTGATGATCGGCCATAACGTCGACTTCGATTGGCGCATGGCTGGCGAGCCCAAGCGAGTGCGCCGCATCTGCACCCTGGCGCTGAGCCGGTTCCTGTTCCCTGACAAGGACAGCCACACCCAGTCGGCGATGATTTACATGATCGGACGCCGCTATGGCCGTGAGGCCTGGGCCCGCGACCTGCTGCAGAACGCCCACGCAGCGCTCGACGACGTCCGGAACTGCGCGATCCTGCTGCGCTTCCTGCTGATCAACGCCGCGAAAGACGGCCACGAGATCGACACCTGGGATCAGGTCTATGCCCTCGCCGAGCGCGCCCGGATCCCCACGGTGATGCCCTACGGCAAGCACAAGGGCACAAAAATCAGCCAGATACCCAGCGACTACAAGGCATGGCTGCTACGCCAGGCCGACGTCGACCCCTACCTGGTCCAGGCCCTGCGGGCTGGCTAGCTACGACAGCTGAAATAGGCGGCGGCATAGCCGCCTTGCTTCACCGCATGAATTAAATCCTGGGCGACGGGGCGACTTGCGAAGCTAGATAATTTCTCATGCGCGTAACTAGATACGCCGGATGGTACGCCTCAAATGTTTGAGAGGGATTGGCCGGACATACCCACTCGAAGAACTCAAGATGTTCTCCTAGTGTTTTTCCGAACAAACCAGTGAATAGCTCTTCCCCCTCTGCATACGAACTACTTTCGAAATCGTCGAAGTTATGCGCAGCAAACTTATTCCTAAGCCTGACCAGTTTTTTATCCGTGCAAAACCTTCGGAACAGACCAATTTGTTCCCTTATATCGCTGGGAAGCTCTCGGGTCTCGATTCCGTAATCCTTGAGAATATCGTGAAGTTTCACCAACGAAAGTACACAGGAGATTTTGCACATCCTGGCTATCCCAAGAAATGCAGCACTGTCAGGGCTCATATCTGAATTTTCAAGGTAGTCCCTGAATACCTTCCCAGGTGTAACCAAGTCATAGACCAGATCCACCAACAGCCAAATCAGGTGTTCTTTTCTATCCACTGACTTCTCCGCTTAAAGGGCTCGCCCGTATTCAGCGAGCTATGTGAGCAAAGATCAAACTCTACCTCACAAGGAAACCGAACATGACCGCATTCCAGCGGCGGGCCTCGCTCGACTTCAAAACGCAGTACGGCCTGGGCTTCAGCAGCCAGGACGACGAGATCATCGTGGACTTCTTCTGCGGTGGCGGCGGCGCCGGTACCGGGCTGGAGATGGGTCTGGGCCGCCCGGTCGCCGTGGCCAAGAACCACAGCGCGGCGGCGATCAGCATGCACACCGCCAACCACCCCACTGCCCGGCACTTCACCACTGACGTGTTCGACGGCGATCCGGATGCCGAGTGCGCGGGCCGCCCGGTCGGCTGGTTCCACATGAGCCCCGACTGCACCCACCACAGCCAAGCCGCCGGCGGACAACCGCGGAAGCGCGAGATTCGGAACCTGTCCTGGATCGGGCTGAAGTGGGCCGGCAAGAAGCGCCCCCGGGTGATCAGCTTGGAGAATGTGAAGCAGATCCTGCAGTGGGGCCCGCTGATCGCCAAGCGCTGCAAGGCGACCGGCCGGGTGATGAAGGTCGACGGCACGGTGGCCGCCCTCGGTGAGCGAGTGCCGGTGCACCAGCAGTTCCTGGTGCCGGACCCGAAGCGGAAGGGCCAGACCTGGCGCCGCTTCGTGCAGCTGCTGCAGGGCATGGGCTACCAGGTGGAATGGGAAGTCGGCCGGGCCTGCGACTATGGCGCGCCCACTAGCCGCGAGCGCCTGTTCATGATCGCCCGCTGCGATGGCCAGCCCATCGTCTGGCCGGCGCCTACGCACGCCAAGGCCCCGGCCAAGGGCCAGAAGAAGTGGCGCAGCGCCGCGGAGTGCATCGACTGGTCGATCCCCTGCCCCTCGATCTTTGAGCGGAAGAAGCCGCTGGCCGCCGCCACGCTGCGCCGGGTGGCCAAGGGCATGCGCAAGTTCGTGCTGGACTCAGCGGATCCGTTCATAGTGCCGATCGCCAATTGGTCGCGAGAAGCAGCCATCTCGGTAGACGAGCCACTGCACACCATCACGGCCTGGCCGCGTGGCGGATCCTTCGCGGTGGCCAGCCCGATCATCGCGCCGGCTACCCACCAGGGCGCCGATCGGGTGCACGACCCACGTGAGCCACTGCCGACCGTGACGTGCGCGAACCGCGGCGAGCAGATGCTGGTGAGCCCCACGCTGATCGGCCTGGGAGGCCCAGCCTACGCAGGGAAACCCGCCGACGCCGGCGCCCCGCTGGGTAGCATCCTGACCGAGAACCATCGCGCGGTGGTGGCGCCAACGCTCGTATCGGTGGGCTACGGTGAGCGCCAGGGGCAAGAGCCGCGCGTACCAGGCCTGGACAAGCCGCTGGGCACAGTGATGGCCGGCGGGATCAAGCACGCGGTCGCAGCCGCGCACCTGGTGAAATTCCGCTTCGACTCCGCCGGCGCCGCTGCAGATGAGCCGATGCCCACTATCACCAGTGGGGGCGACTGCCAGCGCCCCGCCGGCGCAGCACATGCGATGGGCGTCTGCACGGCGTTCCTGGAACAAGCGAACGGCGGCTTCAATACCACGCCAGCGCACAGCGTAGAGCGGCCGATGACCACGGTGACCAACTCGGGCAGCCAGCAGCGCCTGGCGGTGGCCACCCTCGCCCACCTCCGCGGCAACTGCGATGCGCGGGCGCCGCAGGATCCGCTGCACACCATCAGCGCTGCGGGCCAGCACCATGGTGCGGTCACCGCCTTCCTGTCCCGCCAGTTCGGCGCCTCCATCGGCCAGGGCTTGGAAGAGCCCGCGCCCACCGTCACCGCGGGCGGCGGCGGCAAGACCTCGGTGGTCGAGCTGCAGCTGTCGCCGGAGGTCGAGGCCGGCGCCCTGCGCGTGGCCGCCTTCTTGATGAGCTACTACGGCACCGACAACACCAGCCGGCCGGACGAGCCATCCCCCACAGTCACCACCAAGGACCGGCTGGCCCTGGTCACCGTCACCATCCAGGGCACGCCCTACGTGGTGGTGGACATCGGCCTGCGCATGCTGCAGCCGCGCGAGCTCTACCGCGCCCAGGGCTTCCCGGACGACTACCAGATCGACCGCGGCGCCGACGGCAAGGCCTTCACCAAGAGCCAGCAGGTGCACATGTGCGGTAACAGCGTCAGCCCTCCCCACATGGCCGCGATCGCCCGGGCCAATGATCCCTGGCGCGCCGCGGCAATGGCGCCGAGCAAGACAGTGGCCGCCTGATACTTCATCCGCGCTTCCGGCGCGCTCGAGTAAGGAACCCCCATGGACCGATACACCCTGCATCTGGGCGATTGCCTGGAGACCTTGCGGGCCATGCCCGCCTGCTCCGTCGATAGCGTCGTCACCGACCCGCCTTACGGCCTAGCGTTCATGGGCAAGCGCTGGGACTACGACGTGCCGAGCACCGAAATCTGGGCTGAGTGCCTGCGCGTACTCAAACCAGGCGGTCACCTGCTGGCCTTCGCCGGCACCAGGACCCAGCACCGCATGGCCGTCCGCATCGAGGACGCCGGGTTCGAGATCCGCGACATGATCGCCTGGGTCTACGGGTCGGGCTTTCCCAAGTCGCACAACCTGGCAGGCGATCGGGAAGGTTGGGGAACTGCCCTGAAGCCTGCACTGGAGCCGATCACTATTGCCCGTAAGCCCCTTGCCGGCACGGTCGCGGCAAATGTGCAGTTACATGGCACGGGAGCGATCAATATTGACGGATGCCGAGTTGAAACTCCTGATGACACTGCTCGGATATCCAACGGTGCCATACGCGGCGGAAACTTCGCGGCCGGCTCATCTGCACCAGGACCGATTGGGGGAGGACATGCAGCGGGCCGCTGGCCCGCAAACATGATCCACGACGGCAGTGACGAGGTGACCACGCTATTCCCATCCACGGGGGGCGCCGCGGCCCCAGTGCACAAGCGCAACGGCGACAAGTTCCGCAACAGTTACGGCACCTTCCAGGGAAACGTTGACGAGGCCGGCAGCACCTATCACGCCGACACTGGCAGCGCCGCCCGGTTCTTCTACTGCGCCAAGACCAGCCGCAAGGACCGCAACGAGGGCCTGCAGGACCCTGGGCCGCAGCTCCAGCGCGGCACCACCTTGCGCAAGGTCGAGAACGCCGACCTCAAGGGCAATAACCACCCCACGGTCAAGCCGACCGATCTGATGGCCTACCTGTGCCGCCTGGTGACGCCGCCCGGTGGGATCGTGCTGGACCCGTTCATGGGCTCTGGCTCGACCGGCAAAGCAGCCCTGCGCGAGGGTTTCCAGTTCATCGGCTGCGAGCTAGAGGAAAGCTACATGGCGATCGCCCGGGCGCGTATTGAGCACGAGGCAGCACGCCTAGATGCCATCGCTGCATCCCCCGTGCGCGTGCAGTTCGACATCTTCGCGTAACACTCCTCGCGCCGTCCGCTGGCGCGCTAACCCAGAGCACCCAGTAATGAATGCCCCGATCTACTGCCGCACCAGCGGCCAGCGCGTCGGCACCTGCGAGTGCCTGCGCTGCAATCCTCCACCAGCACGAGAGGACGGATAGCCATGGCAGCCCTCACGAAGATCGACCAGACCTTGCCCGGGCGAATCATCGATCTGCTCATCCAGCGCGGCACCACGGCCACCGACCGGCAGATAGCCGACGAGGTCGGGTGCAGGCCGATGACTGTCCACTACTACCGCCGCCAGCTCGACATGCCGGTACCGGGCCGGCGCTACCTAAGCGATGAACAGCGCCGCGCGGCCCGGCATCTGGAGCGAGCCACGGACAAGGCGATTGCCAAGCGCACGCAGTACCTGGCCGACCGCCGCCTGGGCTTCGTCGTCCCCGTCGAGGTCCACAGCGCAGGGCTGGTGTCCATCATCTCAAGCCGTGGCTCTTCGCTGACTTCTACTGTCGCCCGCGATGACCGCTGGCGCCGGCTGTTCACGACCGAGATGGCAGCCAGCAATTGGCTGACCACGGCGCCGAGCCACGCCCGCGCCTGATCCCTCCTAAACCCTACCCCCACAAGCCTGCGCCCCGGCGCGGGATGAGAGAGCTATTGCCATGAAGGAACGTCCGATTCTATTCAGCGGGCCGATGGTGCGCGCGATCCTCGAAGGGCGGAAGACCGTCACCCGTCGTGCTATCAAGCGAAGGAAGCGGAGCGCCGACACTAATTTTTCATTGGTCCAGCAGCAGGATGGATCTTGGCTTCCGTATCACACCTTTGATGAAAGCCTCATTGACGAACAGGGCTCAGAACATCCCATCGCCTGCCCGTTCGGCCAGGTCGGCGACCGGCTGTGGGTGCGCGAGACCTGGGCCGGCGTTGGCAACGTAGATCCGGGATACCTGACCTATCGCGCCACGTACCCAGCTTGTCTGCCTCCGAACCTCGAAAACGTGCCCGCTGATCTCCGGGCTGTTGGGGAGCGCTGGCGCCCTAGCATCCATATGCCGCGTGCAGCCTCACGCATCCTCCTGGAGATCACCGACGTGCGCGTCGAGCGCCTGCAGGACATCAGCGGCGACCAGGCGGAAGCCGAGGGCGTCGATTCAGCACTGTGTAGGCAGTTCTTCGAAACCTCGCCGAGCCGGCATGAATGCAAAGAGGCGGTGATTCACGGCTTCGCTGGTCTATGGGCCTCCATAAACGGCGCCGAGTCCTGGCACGCGAACCCGTGGGTATGGGTCGTCGAGTTCCGGAAGGTTCTGCCCTGACCACCCTATTTCAGCAACTGATCCCCTCCCGTTAGACCCGCCACTCCCTATCACCCCGCACCGCTGGCCCTGGCCGGCGAGGAGCCCCCATGTCTGCAGCTGAGGAACTGATCGACGACCGCGACAAGCTCAACGAGGCCCAATTCGCCCAGTACCTGGGCATCACCGTTCGAGCGCTACGAACGCGGCGCGCCCGCAACCAAATCCCCGCCGGCGTCTGGATCAAGCAGGGCCGCGAGACCATCTACAGCAAACGGAGGTATGAGGAATGGCTGGAAGCGCAATGGATATGCCCCGCGGAGTCGAAATCTTCCGCAATTCGCTCCGCATCCGCTTCACCTGGAACAAGCGGCGATTCAGCGAGACGCTCCCCTATCCCATCACGAAAAAGGGCATCGCGGCTGCATCCCGACTGCGTTCTCAGGTAGTCGACCTGATCAAGCTCGGCCTGATGGACGACGCCAAATACGCCGAGCTCTTCCCGGGCTCGGCCCTGGCCGCCAGCAGCAACACCTTCGGCGAATACGCCCAGCTCTGGTTGGACAGCCGCGGGATGGCCAAGGGCACCAGGAACAACTACCTAAGCGCCCTCAACATCTATTGGCAGCCGCATCTGGCACGCACCCGGATCGACCTGATTACCCCGGCCCTGCTGCGGCGGATCGTCGCCGAGACCGAATGGACCTCGCCGGCGGTGAAGCGTAACGCGATGACGCGACTGTCGACGCTGCTGAAATCGGCGGTCAGCGATGGGCTGATCGAGAAGAACCCGGCCGAGGCGCTGGAGCTGCCCCGCCGGACGAAGAAGGAGGTGGACCCGTTCAGCCAGGCCGAGGCCGACCGAATCATCGAGGCGATGTATGCCCGCGATCACTGGCCCACCAGCATCTATGCCGCGCTCTATGAGTTCATGTTCTACAGCGGCGTCCGGATCGCTGAGGCCCTGGCGCTGCAGTGGGATGCGGTGGATCTAGAGAGTGGGCACGTCCGGATCTTCCGGGTGGTCGCCCTGGGCGAGGTGGAGGAGCGGACCAAGACCCACAAGTCGCGGACCATCCTGCTCAACGAGCGATCGATCCATGCTCTGCGCTTCGCCCAGCAGTACGCCGAGCGGCGCCGGAAGGGATCGGGCAAGATCAAGGAGACGCCGTTCGTCTTCCCGCCCTCGAAGAACGCGGAGCACGTGAAGCAGACGTCGGACATCCACCACCAGTGGCGCCCTACCCTGGTCGCACTCGGCATCCGGTACCGGCGCCCTTATAACTGCCGTCACACCTATGCGACAATGTGCTTAATGTCCGGCATGAACATCGCCTTCATCGCCCAACAGCTGGGAAACACGATCCAGATACTCCTTTCCACCTACGCTCGCTGGATCAACTCAGGTTCAGACTGGAGCGAGATAGCCAAGCTCGGTATTGGTATCAAATCGGTATCAGCGAATCCGGCGACGCTGTAAGTCCTTGATAGGTAACCCCCTTGATCTCCACCGCTAACATCACCATGCAGTTTGGCGCCAAGCCGCTGTTCGAGAACGTGTCCGTCAAATTCGGCAACGGCCATCGCTACGGCCTGATCGGTGCCAACGGCTGCGGCAAGTCCACCTTCATGAAGATTCTCGGGGGCGATCTCGAACCCACCGGTGGCCAGGTGATGCTCGAACCCAACGTGCGCCTGGGCAAGCTGCGCCAGGACCAGTTCGCCTATGAAGATTCCACCGTCATCGACACGGTGATCATGGGCCACGCCGAACTGGCGAAGGTCAAGGCCGAGCGCGACCGTATCTATTCGCTACCGGAAATGAGCGAAGAGGACGGCATGGCCGTGGCCGAGCTGGAAGTCCAGTTCGCCGAATTCGACGGCTACACCGCCGAAGCCCGCGCCGGCGAATTGCTGCTTGGCCTGGGCATTCCGCTGGAACAACACTTCGGCCCCATGAGCGCCGTCGCTCCCGGCTGGAAACTGCGGGTCCTGCTGGCCCAGGCGCTGTTCTCCGACCCGGAAGTGCTGCTGCTGGACGAACCGACCAACCACCTGGACATCAACACCATCCGCTGGCTGGAAGGCATCCTGGTCGCGCGCAACAGCACCATGATCATCATTTCCCACGACCGCCACTTCCTCAACAGCGTCTGCACCCACATGGCCGACCTGGACTATGGTGAGCTGCGTCTCTTCCCGGGCAACTACGACGAGTACATGACCGCCGCGACCCAGGCCCGCGAGCGCTTGCTGTCGGACAACGCCAAGAAGAAGGCCCAGATCGCCGAACTGCAGCAGTTCGTCAGCCGCTTCTCGGCCAACGCCTCCAAGGCCAAGCAGGCCACCAGCCGCGCCCGCCAGATCGACAAGATCCAGCTGGAAGAGGTCAAGCCGTCCAGCCGCGTGAGTCCCTTCATCCGTTTCGAGCAGTACAAGAAGCTGCACCGCCAGGCGGTGACGCTGGAAAACGTTACCCAGGGCTTCGACGGCACCCCGCTGTTCAAGCGCCTGGGCCTGCAGATCGAAGCCGGCGAGCGGGTCGCCATCATCGGCCCCAACGGTATCGGCAAGACCACCCTGCTGCGCACCCTGGTGGGCGAGCTGGCGCCGCAGAGTGGCGAGGTGAAATGGACCGACAGCGCCGACGTCGGCTACTTCGCCCAGGACCACGCCGATGACTTCGCCGACGATACGACCCTGTTCGACTGGATGGGCCAGTGGACCCAGGGCGGTGAGCAACTGGTGCGCGGTACCCTCGGCCGCATGCTGTTCTCCAGCGACGACATCCAGAAGTCGGTCAAGGTCATCTCCGGTGGCGAGCAGGGCCGCATGCTGTTCGGCAAGCTGATCCTGAAGAAGCCCAACGTGCTGGTGATGGACGAACCCACCAACCACCTGGACATGGAATCCATCGAAGCGCTGAACCTGGCGCTGGAGAACTATCCGGGCACCCTGATCTTCGTCAGCCACGACCGGGAATTCGTCTCTTCGCTTGCGACGCGCATCCTCGACATGAGCGAAAGCGGCGTGGTGGATTTCAGCGGTAGTTACGATGATTACCTGCGCAGCCAAGGCATCAACGGCTGAGCCAGGGTTCGTGTAGTGGATCTCAAGACCCACTACACGAACAAATAGAGGGTGCCCTGCGCGGTTACCGAAGGTATCATTTCGCACCGAAACGGGTACTCGACCAGGATCGCCGCGATCAACACCAACCGCTTGCGCTGGGAGACCGACAGGTCTCCTGCCACGTCTCGCACAACGTGGCGCCCCCTCCGGGCGCGCTCGACGGTCCCCGCGTCGCAGCCTGCCGGACCCGCTCAGGGCGCCTGGCCACTCCGGTACGCCAGTCCAGCCTGCTCTCTTTCATCCCATCAGAACATTGCCGGACGGCCGCTGTCGCAACTGACTGCTGTGCCCTACCGGTTGCTTGCCCGTGCCCGGTCGTTACCGACCGTTGCCGGGTCGCCCAATCAGAGACCGGGCTCCGACGCCCGTTCTCCCTCAGGTGTAATGCGAGACACTGTCTCAGGAGTACGATGAATGCACAGTGGTAACGAAGAGTCGGATTTCGTTTTCGTCGGCGCGGGTATCATGAGCGCGACCCTGGCGGTCATGCTCAAGGAGCTGGAGCCCACGAGTACCGTCGAGGTACTCGAACTGCTCGACGTAGGCGCGGCGGAGAGTTCCAACCCCTGGAACAACGCCGGCACCGGCCATGCGGCCCTCTGCGAATTGAACTACACGCCCGAAAAGGCGGACGGCAGCATCGACATCACCAAGGCGCTGAGCATCAACGCGATGTTCGAGGCGTCCAAGCAATTCTGGTCCTACCTGGTCGAGGAAGGCCACTTCGGCTCGCCGCGTGCCTTCATCAGCCCCGTGCCGCACATGTCCTTCGTCCATGGCGCCAAGGACATGGCCTTCCTGCGCAAGCGCTACGAGGCGCTCAAGGATCACGCCTGCTTCGACGGCATGGAGTATTCCGAGGATCATGCCAAACTGCGCGAGTGGATGCCCCTGGTGATGGAAGGCCGGCCAGCCACCGAAGCCGTGGCGGCCACCTATGTGGGCGGCGGCACCGACGTCAACTTCGGCGCCCTGACCATGAGCCTGCTGGGCCACCTGCAGACCCGTAGTGGCACCAAAGTCAGCTACAACCAGAAGGTGGTGGACCTGAGCCGCCAAGCGGATCAGCGCTGGCGCCTGACCATCGAAGACAGCCGCTCCGGTGCCACCCGCACCCTGATCGCCAAGTTCGTCTTCCTCGGCGCGGGCGGCGCGGCCCTGCCGCTGCTGCAGAAGTCCGGCATTCCGGAAGGCGCCGGCTACGGCGGCTTCCCGGTCAGCGGCCAGTGGCTGCGCTGCGACGATCCGCAGATCGTCGAACGCCACCAGGCCAAGGTCTACGGCCTGGCCGGGGTGAACTCCCCGCCGATGTCGGTCCCGCACCTGGATACCCGCGTGGTGGACGGCAAGAAATCGCTGCTGTTCGGCCCCTTCGCCGGCTTCACCACCAAGTTCCTCAAGCGCGGCTCCTTCCTCGACCTGCCCAAGTCGATCAAGTCGGGCAACATCGGCCCGATGCTGGCCGTGGCGCGAGACAACATGCCGCTGACCCGCTACCTGGTCGGTCAGGTGCTGCAATCCTTCGACCAACGCGTCGAAGAACTGCGCAGCTTCTACCCAGCCGTGCGCAAGCAGGACTGGCGCCTGGAAGTGGCCGGCCAGCGGGTGCAGATCATCAAGAAGGATCCGCAGAAAGGTGGCGTCCTGCAGTTCGGCACCGAGATCGTCGCGTCTGGCGACGGTACCATCGCCGCCCTGCTGGGTGCCTCGCCGGGTGCCTCCACCTCGGTGTCCATCATGCTGACCCTGGTCGAGCGCTGCTTCCCGAGCCGCTTCCAGAGCGAGGAATGGCAAGCCAAGCTGCACAAGATGTTCCCCGCCTTCGGTCACAAGCTGGCGGAAGAACCCGAGCTGCTACGCGAAGTGCGCGCCCGCACTACCCGCGTGCTGCAACTCGATCAGCCGGCCTGATCCCTCCGGCTGACCTCCCCCACTCCGCCCCCTCTCCCTTTGGGAGAGGGCTGGGGTGAGGGTTGCTGGACATCATCCTAATCCCCTAGGGCCGCTCCTTCCCGCCGCGGATCGGCACCGCCCTGCCAGCCTGATCCCACTCGGCGTATCACCTGGATGCCACTGGTCATCTCATCCTCGCGCACCTCGTGCCCACGCGCTTCCAGCGCCTTGCGCAATCCCGTCGTGGTCTCGCCCCGTTCGAGCTCCGTAGGGCCGTTGCGGCTGCCGAAGTTCGGCAATCCCGCCGCAGCCTGGGCATCCAGCTGCCAATCCAGCAAGCCGACTAGGGTCTTGACCACATAGCCGGCGATCTGCGAGCCGCCCGGCGAACCCAGGGCGGCCACCAGGGCCCCGCTATCGCGATCGAACACCAGGGTTGGCGACATGGTCGAGCGCGGTCGCTTACCCGGCTCCACCCGATTGGCGACGGGCAAGCCCTTTTCCCGGGGCACGAAGGAGAAATCCGTCAGTTGGTTGTTGAGCATGAAGCCCTTCACCATCAGGTGCGAGCCGAAGTAGCTCTCCACCGTGGTGGTCATGGACAGCGCCCCACCCCAGGCGTCCGCCGCCACCACCTGGGAGGTGGAGATGCGCAGGGGCGAGCGATCCGGCGCCCAGGCGAGCGTGGGGCCGGGCGGGGTTCCAGGTGCGGCCTTGCCCATGCTCCGGTCGCCCACCAGCAGGGCGCGACTGGCCAGGTAGCCCTGATTGAGTAGACCACTTACGTTGACCGGCACCCGGTCCGGGTCCGCCACGTACTGGGCGCGGTCGGCATAGGCCAGCCGCTCGGCCTCGGCGATCAGGTGCACCGCCTCCGGGCGCGGCTCCTGGCCAGCCGGTAGCGACGTAGGGACGGGGCGCAGCGGCGCCAGGGCCCAGGCCGGGTCGCGCGCTTCCAGGGCCTGCAGGATCCCCAGGGTCTGGGCCACGGTGATACCACCGGCTGGTGGCGGCATGCCGCAGACGCGCCAGCGTCTGTAGTCGGTGCACAGCGGCGTGCGGGTCTTGGCGCGATACCCGGCGAGATCCTTGAGACTTAGGCTGCCCGGATTGGGACTCTGCTGGACCGCGGTCGCGATGGCCCGGGCGAGGTCACCGCGATAGAGCGCCCCCGCGCCCTGCTTGGCGATCAGCGTCAGGGTGTCCGCCAGCTCCGGATTGCGCAGGCGCGTACCCACCGGCTTCACCCGGCCCTGGGCATCCAGGTAGAGCGCCGCCATGGCGGGCGAACCCTTGAGGAAGGGATCATGGAGCAACTGGTTATGCAGCCGCGGCGACAAGGGAAAGCCTTCGCGCGCCAGGCGAATGGCCGGCTCGAACAGGCTCTGCCAAGCCAGGCGGCCATGGCCACGATGCGCCAGCTCCAGGGCACGCAACACCCCCGGCACGCCGACCGAGCGCCCACCGATCCGGGCCTCCTCGAAGGCCATGGGGCTGCCATCCGGGCGCAGGAAGAGTCCTTCGGTGGCGCCGGCTGGCGCGGTCTCGCGCCCGTCGTAGGCCTGCACGCGCTGGCCGTCCCAATAGAGCAGGAAGGCACCGCCGCCGATGCCGGAAGACTGTGGCTCGACCAGGGTCAGGACGGCCTGCATGGCGATGGCGGCATCGATGGCGCTGCCGCCCTGGCGCAGGATTTCCCGACCCGCCTCCGCAGCCAGCGGATTGGCGGCCGCCGCCATCTCCCGCTTGGCCTCGCTGGCCACCAGCCCGGTACGGTAGCCGGACCCGGCTTCCGGGGCCTTGGGCAGCGCCGCTTTTTGGCTGGGAGCGCAGGCGGCGAGGGTCAACGACAGCAGCAAGGGGGTGAGGATCGACGGAGGAAGGCGCAACGGATATCTCCTGGGCAAGGGGCGGCGTTCGCTGCCAAGCCTAGCCCATCGCCATCGCCCGTGTTGCCCTGAGCCCCTAGAAGAGCGGCAACTGGCGGTGCAGGACGCCGCCACACAGCACATCGAGCCAGAGCAACTGGTGTAGCGCGACGATGGCGAAGAACACCAGGCGGAAGCTCAGCTTGACCGTCTTGTGGCGGAAACGCTGCTGGGCGATCAGAGCGCCGGGCCAGCCACCCAGCAATTCACCCAGGTGCAGGACGCGCTCGGGTACACGCCAACCCTTGTCACGGGCGCGCTGCTTGTCGTGCCGATAGAGGAAGAAGGTGACGACGCTGGCCAGCAGGTACCAGGCCAGGGGCCAGAGCACCCCGCGCCCGAAGGCCAGGGACAGCATGCCGACCAGGGGCAGGATGAACACGCCGATCTGCAACAGCAGCAGCACGTCCTGGCGGGCGATGGCCGCGCGCTGCTGATAGGGCGTCTGCGCCGAGGCACGCTTTGCGGTTTTGCCAGGAGCGGCCTGCGCAGACGCACGAGCCGGCTTGCGCCGGCTCTGCTGTTCGCTATCGGGTTTCACCCGGCCGCCTTGGCCGCGTGCCAGTCGATCCAGCCGAATTGCCAGGTGGCCAGGATGAGTAGACCGAAGACGATGCGATACCAGCCGAACACCTCGTAGCTGTGCTTGCCGATGAACTTGAGCAGCGCCTTGACCGCCAGCATGGCGAAGATGAAGGAGGTGATGAAGCCAACCCCGAAAACCAGCACGTCGTTGGCCGTGAACAGGTGGCGGTACTTGTAGACCGAGTAGACGGTCGCGCCGACCATGGTCGGCATGGCCAGGAAGAAGGAGAACTCGGTGGCTGCCTTGCGCGACAGGCCGAACAGCAGACCGCCGATGATGGTCGAGCCGGAACGCGAGGTGCCGGGGATCATCGCCAGGCACTGGGCGCAACCGACCTTGAGCGCGTCGTGCCAGCGCATGTCGTCCACCTCTTCCACGCGGATGCGATGGGTACGCTTTTCCGCCCAGATCATGATCACGCCGCCGATCACCAGGGCGAAGGCCACGGTAATGGGGTTGAACAGGTATTCGTGGATCAGGTCACCGAGGATCACGCCCAGCACCGCGGCGGGCAGGAAGGCAATGATCAGATTGCCGGTGAAGCGTTGCGCATAGGACTTGCGCGGCAGGTCGGTGACGATCCCGAAGATCTTGGCGCGGTATTCCCAGACCACGGCCAGGATGGCCGCCAGCTGGATGATGATGTTGAAGGCGATGGCCCTTTCTCCGCCGAAGCCGATCAGATCGGCGACGATGATCTGGTGGCCGGTACTGGAAATGGGCAGGAACTCGGTGATGCCCTCGACGATCCCCAAGATCAGCGCCTGCAAGGCACTCCATAGGTCCATGGTATTACTCCATCCAAGTGAAACGTTTGCAGGTAGCCAGGCCTTGACGGCTCCGGCGGCAACGGGGTTCGAACCGTGACGCTCCGCGGGGCTTGGCCCTTCGCGGTACCCAAGACAACAAGCGCTGTGGTGGCCGCCCGGCACCTTACCAGAGCGAGACCGGTTGAAGAGACCGATGAACGGCCATTAGGTGCCGTACAATGCCGAATCGAATCTCTCCGGATGTGAAGCATGTCGTTTCTGGAAACTCTCACCACCTTCATGGGCATGTCCACGGTGGAGCTGGTAGCCGCCGTCCTGGGCATCGTCGCGGTCTGGCTCACGGTGCGGCAAAACATCTGGGGCTGGCCCATCGGCCTGGTGATGGTGGTGCTCTACGTCTGGATCTTCTACGACGTGAAGCTCTACTCGGACATGCTGCTGCAGTGCGTCTACGCGGTACTGCAGCTCTATGGCTGGTGGCAATGGCTGCGCGGCGGCCAACAACATCAGGGCCGTGAGGTCACCTCGCTCGGCGGCGCAACCATATTGAGCGGGCTCGCCGTTGGCGCGGTGGGCAGCCTGGCCCTGGGCTACCTCATGGGCACCCATACCGACGCCGCCCTGCCCTGGCTCGACGCGGCGCTCACGGCCTTCAGCCTGGTCGCCCAATTCTGGATGGCGCAGAAGCGCCTGCAGTGCTGGGCGCTGTGGTTCGTCCTGGATGTCATCTACGTGGGACTTTTCTACCACAAGGGCCTCTACCCCACCGCAGTGCTCTATGCCGTGTTCGTCGGCCTCGCCGCCTATGGCTGGCTCGACTGGCGCCGTGCGCTGGCAGGCTCGCGATGAAGGTGGTGGTGCTGACCGGTCCGGAATCGAGCGGCAAGTCCTGGCTGGCGACCACCCTGAGCGACAGCTTCGGCGGTGTGCGGGTGGACGAATACGTACGTGAGTACTGCGCGCAGCATGGCACCGATACCAGTCTGGCGGACGTGGAAGTGATCGCCCGCGAACAGCTGCGCCGGGAAGACGAGGCGCGCGCCGCCGCACCGCCGCTGTTGCTGCTGGATACCCATCTGCTGAGCAATCTGCTGTGGAGTCGGTTGCTGTTCGGCACCGCCCCCGCCTGGCTGGAGCCCGCCCTGCTGGCGCGCCGCTACGATCTGCACCTGCTGCTCGATCCCCGCGGCGTCGACTGGCAGGACGATGGCCAGCGCTGTCAGCCCGATCCGGACGAACGCCTCGCCTTCTTCATGGACTGTCGAGACTGGTTACAGGCGCACCGGCAACCCGTGCTGGAAATCGCCGGCGACTGGCATGAGCGGCAAGCTGCCGCGCTGGCGGCGGTGCGGCGATTGCTGCACGAGGCCTGAGCCGCCGGTAGAATGTCGTCCTGTACCGGAGAACACCATGCACGACGACGATGCCTCTTTCGCCGACTTTACTCGCGGGATCCGTCCGCTCAAGCAGGATCGCGCCGACACCGGCAAGCCCCGCGCCGACCGTGGCCAGATCGCCCAACGCCGCGCCGATGCGACCAAGACCACGATCAGTGTCCGCGTCGATGGCCTGAGCGATGCCTTCGTCATCGACGTGGGCGCCGAGGATGAGCTCTATTGGGGGCGCGACGGCGTGCAGGACACCCAGCTACGGCGCCTCAAGGGTGGCCAGATCCCCTTCGAAGGCAGCCTGGACCTGCACGGCATGACCGTGGAGAAGGCCCGGGAAACCCTCTGGGACTTCCTCGCCGAAGCGACCCGCCTGGAAATCCGTTGCGTACGGATCACCCATGGCAAGGCCGCGCGCCTGGATGGGCGCCGCCCGCTGATCAAGAGTCACGTCAATACCTGGCTCCGCCAGCATCCCCAGGTGCTGGGTTTCACCTCCTGCCTGCCCCGCCATGGCGGTACCGGCTCGCTTTACGTCTTGCTCAAGCGCACCATGCTCGAAGGTCGCGACGAGTGAGCCTGTGACTCGGCTGACGTCTCATCCGAGCGCCTTCTTCCTTATCGATAAACAGGAACCCAAATGTCTCTCGAACAGCACTACTCCTCGATTCTGACCGGACTCGGCGAAGACATCGGCCGGGAGGGGCTGGTGGACACGCCCAAGCGGGCCGCCAAGGCCATGCAGTACCTCTGCCGCGGCTACAACCAGACGCTGGAAGAGGTAGTGGGCGACGCCCTCTTCACCTCGGACAACAGCGAGATGGTGCTGGTCAAGAACATCGAGCTGTATTCGCTGTGCGAGCATCACATGCTGCCCTTCATCGGCAAGGCGCACGTGGCCTACATGCCCAATGGCAAGGTGCTGGGCCTGTCCAAGGTCGCGCGTATCGTCGACATGTTCGCCCGCCGCCTGCAGATCCAGGAAAACATGACCCGCCAGATCGCCGAGGCCATCGAGAAGGTCACCCAGGCGGCCGGCGTGGCGGTGGTGATCGAGGCGCAGCACATGTGCATGATGATGCGCGGCGTGGAGAAGCAGAACTCCTCCATGGTCACCTCGGTGATGCTGGGTCAGTTCCGCGCCAGCGACGCCACCCGCGCGGAATTCCTCGGCCTGATCAACCGCTGAAACCGACGCGACGTCCGCCATCCTGGAGGGTCGAATCCCGAAACCTCCAGGAGCCCCGCCCATGCCCGACGTCCATAGCCTCACCCCTGCTCAGGGCTCAGCCCGAACGCTCGCCGGCCCTAGGCGCCCACCTGCTGGATCTCGCGGCCCTGGCCGTGAAGGATACGGGTTGCCTGGAATACCGGGTGTTCCAGGGCAGTGAAGACGGCGATCTCTGGGTGATCCAATCCCGCTGGACCTCGGTCGCGGCCCAGGACGATCACTTCAACCAGCCGCACACCCTCGCCTTCCTGGACGAACTGCCCAAGTTGGCGGACGAGGTGGATCTCTATCCGTTGGCGCCAAGGAGTCCTTCAGCGGAGCTTTGACAAAGCCCGGTGCAGAAGACTATCGAGGCCATGGCTGGGCTATATACCGTAGGTTGGGCTGAGACGGCTCCATCGTCGAAGCCCAACAGCGCTAGCACCGCGGCCAGATCTGTTGGGCTTCGCTGCGCTCAACCCAACCTACGGCCGCCTCTAGAGACGGCTGCATCGGTGGACCGCAATCAATACTCCGACAGCGCAAAGCTCGTCAGGGCGAAGGTGGGGATGCCGGCGGCTTCCAGGCGCTTGGAACCGCCCAGCTCCGGCAGGTCGACGATGGCCGCGGCTTCATGGACGCGCGCGCCCAGGCGCTGGATCAGGTTGCCAGCGGCGACCAGGGTACCCCCGGTGGCGATGAGATCATCCACCAGCAGGACCGAATCGCCCGCGCCGACGCTGTCCTTGTGCACCTCGATCACGGAATCGCCGTATTCGGTGCTGTAGACCTCGGTCAATAGCTCCGCCGGCAACTTGCCCTGCTTGCGAAACAGCACCAGCGGCTTGCCCAGCTCGTAGGCCAGGATCGGGCCGATGAGGAAACCGCGCGCATCCAGCGCTCCCACATGGGTGAAGGACGCCGAGCGATAGCGCTCGAGCAGCGCCGTCATGACCGCCCGCAGCCCTTCGGGCGATTGGAACAGCGGCGTGATATCCCGAAAGATCACCCCCGGCTTGGGAAAATCGGGCACGGCGCGGATGAGGGGTTTCAGGGCAGATTCGGAAAAGGACATGGCAAGACTCTTCGGCGCTTGGCGCCTGTTGGCAGACAAAGGCTCCAAGTATAGCGATCCACGCCGGCCGCGGGCCAACCGAGTGTCCGCCGCACCGCTGAATCGATTCATGTAGTGGAAGCCGATTGACAGCTACCGGCTCTAGGAACATCCTTTTGCCGACGCAAACGTTTGCGCGCACACAACAACCATAAAAATCGGAGATCCCCTATGCTGGCCTTCCGTCCTGCCCGCCTGCTGGCGGCTATCGCCCTCGCTTCCGCCTCGCTGATCCTGCCGTTCACCGCCAGCCATGCCATGGCCGCGGAAAAGCCCAAGGTCGCCCTGGTCATGAAATCCCTGGCCAACGAGTTCTTCCGCACCATGGAAGACGGCGCCAAGACCTACCAGAAAGAGCACGCCGGGGAATTCGACCTGATCTCCAACGGGATCAAGGACGAGACCGACACCTCCGCCCAGATCCGCATCGTCGAGCAGATGATCGTCTCCAAGGTCGATGCCCTGGTCATCGCCCCGGCCGATTCCAAGGCTCTGGTCCCCGTGCTCAAGAAAGCCAGCGACGCCGGCATCAAGGTGGTCAACATCGACAACCGCCTGGATCCGGACGTCCTCAAGAGCAAGGACCTGAACATCCCCTTCGTCGGTCCCGACAACCGCAAGGGCGCCCGCCTGGACGGCGAGTACCTGGCCAAGCGACTCAAGGCCGGCGACCAGGTCGGCATCATCGAAGGCGTGCCCACCACCACCAACGCCCAGCAGCGCACCGCTGGCTTCAAGGACGCCATGGACGCCGCCGGCATGAAGATCGTCAGCGTGCAGTCCGGTAACTGGGAGATCGATCAGGGCAACGCGGTGGCCGCCGCCATGCTCAACGAATACCCCAACCTCAAGGCGCTGCTGGCGGGTAACGACAGCATGGCGCTGGGCGCCGTCTCGGCGATCCGTGCGGCCGGCAAGAAGGGCCAGGTGCTGGTGATCGGCTACGACGACATCCAGGCCATCCATCCGATGCTCAAGGACGGTCGCGTCCTGGCGACGGTGAATCAGTTCGCCGCCAAGCAGGCGGTGTTCGGCATCGAAGCCGCGCTCAAGCTGGTCAAGGGTGAGCCCACCGGCGCCAAGGACGGGGTGATCGAGACGCCGGTCGAACTGGTCACCCAGTAAGGAGAGGCCCCATGTCGTCCGAGGTCATCCTCAGCGCGCGAGGTATCGGCAAGACCTATGCGCAGCCGGTGCTCGGCGCCGTGGACCTGGAATTGCGCGCCGGCGAAGTGCTGGCGCTCACCGGGGAGAACGGCGCTGGCAAGAGCACCCTGTCCAAGATCCTCTGTGGCCTGGTGCAGCCCACCACCGGCGAGCTGAGTTTCCTCGGCCGCCCCTATGCCCCGGGCAGCCGCCGCGAGGCGGAGGCCCAGGGGGTGCGGATGGTCATGCAGGAACTCAACCTGCTGCCCACCCTCACCGTGGCGGAAAATCTCTTTCTCGATCGCCTGCCCCGGCGGCTGGGCTGGATCGACCGCCGCCAACTGCGCGAACAGGCGCGGCTGGCGATGGCCCAGGTCGGCCTGGAAGCCATAGACCCGGATACCCCCATCGCCGAACTGGGCGTGGGTCACCAGCAAATGGTGGAAATCGCCCGCAACCTGATCGGCGACTGCCGGGTGCTCATTCTCGATGAGCCCACCGCCATGCTCACCTCCCGCGAGGTGGAGTTGCTGTTCGAGCAGATCGAACGGCTGCGCGCCCGCGGCGTGGCCCTGGTTTACATCTCCCACCGCCTGGAAGAGCTCAAGCGCATCGCCCAGCAACTGGTGGTGCTGCGTGATGGCCGGCTGGTGGCGGACGCACCCATGGCGCGCTACGACACCGACGAGATCGTCAGCCTCATGGTGGGCCGCGATCTCGGCGAGCACCTGGACATGGGCGAGCGCCGCTTCGGCCCGCCGTTGCTGGAGGTCAAGGGCCTGACGCGTGCCGACAAGGTGCGCGACGTCTCCTTCAGCGTCCGCGCCGGAGAAATCTATGGCATCTCCGGCCTGATCGGCGCCGGGCGCACCGAGCTGTTGCGGCTGATCTTTGGAGCCGACCGTGCCGATTCGGGCACCGTACAGCTGGCTGGCAAGCCTGTAGATCTCGGCTCGCCGACCAAGGTGGTGCGCCAGGGGATCGCCCTGATCACCGAGGATCGCAAGGGCGAAGGCCTGCTGCTCAGCCAGCCGATCAGCGCCAACCTGGCCCTGGGCAACATGGACAAGGTCGCCCGGCAGGGGCTGGTCAGCAGCACGCGCGAAGCGGCGCTGGCCGAGCGCCACATCAAGAGCCTGCATATCCGCTGCAACGACGGCGCCCAGCCGGTGGGCGAGCTGTCCGGCGGCAACCAGCAGAAAGTGGTGATCGGGCGCTGGCTCGAACGCGACTGCCAGGTGCTGCTGTTCGACGAGCCCACGCGCGGTATCGACGTTGGTGCCAAGTTCGAAATCTATGGCCTGCTGGCCGAATTGACCCGCCAGGGCAAGGCGCTGGTGGTGGTCTCCAGCGACCTGCGCGAGCTGATGCTGATCTGCGACCGCATCGGCGTGCTCTCCGCCGGTCGCCTGGTGGAGACCTTCGAACGCCATGACTGGGATCAGGAGCGGCTGCTGGCCGCGGCCTTCGCCGGCTATCGCTCCCGCGAAGCCCTGCTGGAAGATCCTATACCGCCGTTGCAACCTCTTTCTTCTCAGGATGCCCTCCGATGAGCAGTCTTCCCCTCACCTCTTCCCGGCGCGCCTTCGGCCTGGGCCTGGGTACCTACCTGGGCCTGGCCGGCGCCCTCCTGGCCATGATCGTGCTGTTCTCCGTGCTGAGCAGCCATTTCCTGTCGTACAGCACCTTCACCACCCTGGCCAACCAGATCCCCGATCTCATGGTGCTGGCCACCGGCATGACCCTCATCCTCATCATCGGCGGTATCGACCTGTCGGTGGGTTCGGTGGTGGCCCTGGCCGCCGCCGTGGTCAGCGTGGCCACCCTGCAATGGGGCTGGGGCATCCTCTCCGCCGCCGCCCTGGGCATGCTCTGCGCGGCCATTACCGGCGGCATTACCGGCAGCGTGACCGTGGCCTGGCGCATCCCCTCCTTCATCGTCTCCCTGGGCGTGCTGGAGATAGCCCGCGGCGCCGCCTACCAGCTGACCGATTCGCGCACCGCCTATATCGGCGACGCCTACGACTGGCTGTCCACGCCCGTCGCCTTCGGCATCTCGCCCTCCTTCGTCCTTGCCCTGCTGGTGATCGTCGTCGCCCAGTTGCTGTTGACCCGCTCGGTATTCGGCCGCTACCTGATCGCCATCGGCACCAACGAGGAAGCGGTGCGCCTGGCCGGTATCAATCCCAAGCCCTACAAGGTCATCGTCTTCGCCCTGATGGGCCTCTTGGCGGGTCTCGCCGCCCTGTTCCAGATCTCTCGCCTGGAAGCGGCCGATCCCAATGCCGGCGTCGGCCTGGAGCTGCAGGTGATCGCCGCCGTGGTGATCGGCGGGACCAGCCTGATGGGCGGCCGTGGCTCGGTGATCAGTACCTTCTTCGGTGTGCTGATCATCTCGGTGCTGGCGGCTGGCCTGGCGCAGATCGGTGCCAGCGAACCCACCAAGCGCATCATCACCGGCGCGGTGATCGTGGTCGCGGTGATCCTCGACACCTACCGCAGCCAGCGGGCCAAGCGGAGCGCCTGATGGCCACCATCAAGGACGTCGCGGCCCGCGCCGGCATCTCCTACACCACGGTGTCCCACGTGGTGAACAACACCCGCCCGGTGAGCCCGGGGGTGCGGGAGAAGGTCGAGGCCGCCATCGCCGAACTGGGCTACGTGCCCAGCGGCGTGGCCCGCTCCTTGCGCAGCCAGGCCACCGGTACCTTCGGCGTGCTGGTGCCCAATGCGGTCAACCCCTACTTCGCCGAGCTGGCCCGTGGCATCGAGGATCACTGCGAACGCCAGGGCTATAGCGTCATCCTCTGCAACTCCGATGACGATGCCGAGAAGCAGCTGCGCTATCTGCGCGTGCTCAGGGAACGGCGCATCGACGGCCTGGTGGTCGCCACCGTCGATGGCGATCCGCGCTTCGCCGAGGCGCTGGCGGGCCTGCGCATCCCGCTGGTGCTGGTGGACCGGCCGCTGGAAGGTGTCCAGGCCGGGCACATCCGCATCGATCACCACCAGGGCGGCCTGCTCGCCACCCGGCACCTGCTGGAGCTGGGCCATCGCCGGATCGCCTGTATCGGCGGCCCGGCCGACTCGCCCGTGGTCCGCGAGCGGGTGACCGGTTACCAGCAGGCCCTGGCCGAAGCGGATGTCGCTCCCGGTCCCGTCCGCCACTGCCCCTTCACCGCCGCGGCTGGCCATGCCGCGGCGCGTGAGCTGCTGGCCCAGCCGGATCGCCCGACCGCGATCTTCGCCGGCAACGACACCATCGCCCTGGGCGTGCTGCGCGCCGCCGCCGAAGCCGGTCTCGCGGTACCTGGCCAGCTATCGGTGGTGGGCTTCGACGACATCGAACTCAGTCGCTATCTCTATCCGGCGCTCACCACCATCGGCCAGTCGATCCGCGACCTGGGCGAACGCGCGGCCCAGTTGCTGCTGGCCCGCCGCGAGGCGGTGGACGGCCCCTCCACCCACGACATCGCCGTACCCCGGCTGGTGCTGCGCGAATCCACCGCGGCGCCTTCTGCTCTGGAGATTTCCCATGCACCCTGACGTCATCGTCATCGGCAGCCTCAACATGGACCTGGTGGTGCGCGCCCCGCGCCTGCCCAAGGGCGGCGAAACCCTCGCCGGCCATAGCTTCGCCACCGCGCCCGGCGGCAAGGGCGCCAATCAAGCGGTAGCCGCCGCGCGCCTGGGCGCCACGGTCGCCATGATCGGTTGCGTCGGCGCCGATCCCTATGGCGATTTCCTCACCCGTAGCCTGGTCCAGGAAGGCATCGACTGCCGGGGCGTCTCGGTGGCGGCCGAGGTGCCGACCGGGATCGCCTCCATCCTGGTGGACGCTGAGGGCCAGAACGCCATCGTCATCGTCGCCGGTGGCAACGGCGAGCTGTCCGCCGCACACCTACAGGCGCAGGAGTCGCTGCTGGCGGAGGCGAAGATCGTCATCGCCCAGCTGGAAGTGCCGCTGGAAACCGTGGGCGACGCCCTGGCCCGCGCCCACGCCCTGGGCAAGACGGTGATCCTCAATCCGGCACCCGCCACCGGGCCCTTGCCGGCCGAGTGGTACGCCCATATCGACTACCTGGTACCCAACGAAAGCGAAGCCAGTCTGCTCACCGGGCTGCCGGTAGGGAATCTGCAAGAGGCCGAAGCCGCCGCCCGCCAACTGATCGCCGCCGGCGCCCGCCAGGTGTTGCTGACCCTCGGCGGCCAGGGCCTGTTGCAGGTCACCGCCGACAGTTGCCGTCATCACCCGGCCACCCCGGTCAAGGCGGTGGACACCACCGCCGCCGGTGATACCTTCCTCGGCGGTTTCGCCGCCGGCCTCGCGGAAGGCCTGGACGTGGAAGCAGCCATCGCCCTCGGCCAGCAGGCCGCCGCCATCGCCGTCACCCGCCCGGGTGCCCAGCCCTCCATCCCCACCCGCCGGGAGCTCACTCGATGAAAAAGACGTCCCTGCTGAATATCGCCCTGTCCCAGGCCGTCGCCAGCCTCGGCCATGGTGATCTGGTGGTCATCGGCGACGCCGGCATGCCGGTCCCAGCCGGCACGCCCCTGGTCGATCTGGCCGTCACCCCCGGGATTCCCGACTTCCACAGTGTGCTGCGCGCCCTGCTCAGCGAGATGCAGGTGGAAAGCCATCTGCTCGCCGAGGAAACCCTCGCCGTGCAGCCACCGGCCCTGGCCGAGCTGGAACGCCTGACCGCCGACGGCGCCCTGGGTGAACGCCGGTTGGTCTCCCACGAAGAACTCAAGACCCTGTGTCGCCAGGCCCGGGTACAGATCCGCACCGGGGAGTGCCAGCCCTATACCAATCTGATCCTGGTGGCGGGCGTCACCTTCTAGGCTCTGTACGAAAAATGCCTGCGCATCGGTGATGCTTCGTTGAAAAAGGCCTGGATCGCCAGCCCCACCTAGGCGGCCCCGTCGGAATGCTCATTTACCATTCGTAAACTCGTTCGCGAGCCCGGTCGAGCGCGAGTCCGATCCGCTTCCTCAGCCTTTTTCGCGGGGCCGCCTAGGCCTCGCCTGACCTTCGCTCGGCGACTTTTCGTACAGAGCCTAATCACTCCCCGCCAGCAGTCGCCGAGTCGCCGGCAGATCCAGCGGCCGCGCGAAGTGATAGCCCTGGGCATGGCGCGCGCCCATGTCCTTGAGCAGTTGCAGCGCCTGGGCGTCCTCGACGCCCTCGGCGACCACATCCAGCCCCAGGGATTCGGCCATGCGCACGATGGCCCGGACGATGGCGGCGCTGCGGGTGCTCTCGGCCAGGCGCAAGACGAACGACTTGTCGATCTTGAGCCCGCGAAAGCGATATTCGTGGACGTAACCCAGCGACGAGAAGCCCGCGCCGAAATCATCCAGCACCACCGAGACGCCCTGGCGATCCAGGGCTTCCATCGTCGCCTTGGCCCGTTCCGGTTCGGCGACCAATGCCCCCTCGGTCAATTCCAGGCAGATCCGCGACGGCGCCACGCCATGGGCCGCCAGGATGGTCAGCACCTCATCGGCGAATTCCGGCCGCACGATGCTGTAGCTGGAGCAGTTGACGTGCACCACGGGCCACCCGGCCTGGGCCGGCTCGGCCAGGATGGCGGCGATCCGCGTCAGCATGTAGGTGTCCAGCCGTCCGATCAGCCGCAGGCCCTCCACTTCCGGCAGGAAGGCGCCTGGCGCCAGGACACTGCCGTCTGGCTGCCGCCAGCGAACCAGGGCTTCCAGCGCGACGATCCTGCCCGTCAGCACCTCGACGATCGGCTGGAAGAACGGCTCCAGTTCCCTGCCGTCCTTCAGCGCCTTGCGCAGCGAGCCTTCCCGTAGCACCTGGTCGCATACCACCTGGCGCAATTCCTGGTTGAACACCGCGAAGTTGTCGCGGCCACCCTGCTTGACCTGATACATGGCCGTGTCGGCATCGCGCAGCAGATCGTCCGGCTGGTGGTGCAGACTCGGATCGGCGACGACGATGCCGATGCTGCAGGAGGCAAATAGGCTGTGATCCTCGATCACCAAAGGCCGGTCGAAGGCTTCGATGACGCGCTGGGCGATGGCCACCGGTGACTCCAGCCCACCACCGGGCACCAGGATGGCGAATTCATCCCCGCCCAGACGCGCCAGCAGGTCGCACTCCCGCAGGCAGCCGGACAGCCGTGCCGCAGCGGCAACCAGCAATCGATCACCGAAGGGGTGGCCGAATTGATCGTTGACCCGCTTGAAGCGATCCAGGTCGAGAAACATGACGGCGAGCCCGGCATCGCCATCCGCCAGCGCGGACCAGAGTTCGCCGAGGCGCTGCTGGAAGAAGCTGCGATTGGGCAGGCGGGTCAGGGCGTCATGATTGTTTTCGTACAGCAGCCGGGCATTGGCTTCGTCCAGCGCCTTGGTTCTTTCCTGAACCCGCACCTCCAGGGCCTGGCGCGATTGCTCAACCGCCTCGGCCGCAGTGCGCCGCGACAGCGCGGTATCGATATGCCGGGAGACAAAGGTCAGTAGCTCCTGATCCCGCGGGCTGTAGCAGACGTCCTCACGATAGCTCTGCACCGCCAACACGCCCCTGACGTGCGTACCGTCGTAGAGCGGCACACCCAACCAGGAGAAGGCCTCGGGCGTCCCCTCGACCGGCGTGATCTCGCCCTGCCTGATGAGCTGGTGCGCGCGCTCGCGATCGATGATGCAGGGCCGGCGCTGGCGGATGGTGTACTCGGTGTAGCCGCGGGTCCGGCGCCGCTTGTTCGGCGCCACCTTGCGGCGCTCATCGACGAAGTAAGGAAAACTCACCTCGCCGGAGGCATCGTCGTAGAGTGCGATGTAGAAATTCCGCGCATAGAGCAATTCACCGACGACCCGGTGCAAGCCACCCAGCAGATCGGGCATGTCGGCGCTGGCACTGGACAACTCGGCGATGCGAAACAGCGCCGCCTGCAATTGCTCGGCCCGCTCCCGTTCGGCGATCTGCTCGCGCAGTCGGGTATTGAGCTCGGAGAGCTCCTGGGTGCGCTGGCTGACGGTCGCTTCCAGATCTTCCCGTCGCAGGATGCGATCCAGCGCCATGGCCACATCGCGGGCGATGACTTGGAACAACGCCTGATCTTCGCTGCCGTAGCGCCGCTCGCGTTCGTACACCTGCAGGCTGAGCACCCCAAAGGTACGGTCGGTACCATCCTTGAGCGGTATGCCCATCCAGAACTCGGGTACGCTGCCCTGGCAATAGTAGGGTCCCGCGACCAAGGCGGCCTCGATGGCTTCCTTGGACAACAGCAGCGGCTCACCCTGCAGCAGCACATGGGCAGTCAGGCTCGGACGCGCGCGATCCAGGAGTTCGAAGGAGCCTGGCTCGGGCGGACTCTCGTCGCGTTGGTCGAAATAATAGGGATAGTGGATTCGCTCGAAATCCGGGTCCGACAGGGCCAGACAGAGGTTTTCGGCATCGATCAGGGTCACCAGCAGCTCATGGGTCCGCTGCATGAACAGCTGGCGATCCACCGTCGAACTCGCCAGGTAGGTGATGTCATAGAGCACCTGCTGGATGGCTTGCACCCGCTGCAGCTGTAAACCTTGCAGCACGAAGCCGAAGCGTAGCGCCAAGGCGGCGAAGTCGGTGTGTTCATCGGACCTGGCGAGCAACCAGCCGAGTGCGCCAGGGCCGAGACCAGTGGGGTAGCAGGTAACCGCGGCCTGATCGCACCAGACCGCCAGTCCATCGTCATCGAGTAGCAGCGGCCAGCCGGTCGCCTGGTTACCCTGGGCGATCCGGCACCAACTACCCCGACGCTGGTACCAGGCCCAATCGGCTTCGGCGGCAACCTCGCGTAATTGCGCGATGACCTGATCCGCGTTCAGCCCCGGCACATTCGGATCCGGCCAGGGCAAGGGCTGGGGTCGCGCTCGATCAGCCAAGTCTGAACCTGGCGTGTGCTCCTCAGGCACCTTCATGCTGACTCCTTCCCATGCATCTTTTCAATCGTGACACAAATACCCCAGGCCCTACCAAGCAGAGGGTAAACGGTTCACTTGGCCGGTCGAACGGTAAACATATGACTATATTGGGCATGTGCCTGGGACAAGCCTTGTACAGCCAGAGCCTGCCTGTCCAAGAATTGTCCAGGCCAGACGCCCAGCTGCCGCTGGGGTTGTAGAACAAATCCCGGCAGTCGTCCCCACCGATCCGAAAGCCCTCCGCCGCGCGAATCTCTCGCTCACTGCAGCCCACTAATAATCAGACATAACGCAGTGTGACGACGCCTATCAGCGGATCGCCACCTCTTTCCCCATCAGGAGTTCTGCCGTGACCGCCTCCAAAAAAGACAACCTTATCGATTGGCTTCGCGATGCCCATGGCATGGAAGAACAGGCCGAGAAAATGCTCTCCGCCCAGTCCGCTCGCCTGGAGCATTACCCGCAGCTGCGTCAACGCATCGAGCAGCACATCAAGGAGACCCAGGAACAGCGGCAGGTGATCGAAGGTTGCCTGAGTCGTCTTGGCAGCAGTCCGTCCACCCTGAAGGACATGGGCGGCAAGTTGATGGCGCTGGGTCAGGCCATCGGTGGCGCACCGATGAGCGATGAAGTCATCAAGGGCGCCATCAGTGGCTATGTCTTCGAGAACATCGAGATCGCCACCTACACCGTGATCATCGCCGCCGCCGCCGACCTCGGTGATCGCGAAACGCAGCAGGCCTGCGAACGCATCCTCGAACAGGAGAAGGCCATGGCGGCCTGGTTGCTCAATGACCTGCCCGCCACCACCCGAGCCTTCCTGGAGCGCTCCGCGGACCCCGACCTGACCGCGAAGCGCTGATAACACCGTGATTTACCGTGACTAGCCCCTGGAGGTTACATGTTCGTCCATAACAAGCGACTGCAATACACCGTGCGCGTGTCCGAACCCAATCCTGGCCTCGCCAACCTGATGCTGGAACAATTCGGCGGTCCCCAAGGCGAACTCGCCGCCGCCATGCGCTACTTCACCCAGGCGATAGCCGAGCTCGACCCGGGTCGCAAGGACATGCTGTTCGACATCGCCACCGAAGAACTCAGCCACCTGGAAATCATCGGCTCGCTGATCGCCATGCTGAACAAGGGCGCCAAGGGCGACCTGGCGGAAAAGACCCAGCAGGAGGCGGACATGTATCGCTCCCTCACCGGAGCCGGCAACGATTCCCATGTCACCCAGATCCTCTATGGCGGTGGCCCGGCCCTGGTCAACTCGGCGGGGGTACCCTGGACCGCGGCCTACATCGATACCATCGGTGAACCCACCATCGACCTGAGATCCAACATCGCCGCTGAAGCGCGGGCCAAGATCGTCTATGAGCGGCTGATCAACGTTACCGATGATCCGGGCATCCAGGACACCCTGAGCTTCCTGATGACCCGCGAGATCGCCCACCAGAAGTCGTTCGAAAACGCGCTGCATTCGATCCAGCCCAACTTCCCCCAGGGCAAGATCCCGCCGCGTCCGGAGTTCGCCAGCGTCTACTACAATATGTCGCAAGGCGAAGGCGACCTGCGTGGCCCCTGGAACCAGGGCCAGGACTGGGAATATGTCGAGCAGCCCGGCCCGGCAGTGGATGGTGGCGATGGCCTGCCGGCGGTCACGCTACCGGCGTCACAGGCCAAGGCGGTGGAGCAACTCGCCACCCGGACCCTATCGGATCCAAGCGCCGCACCGGTAACCGGTGCCGACCTGGGTGCGGGTCTGGCCAAGAAACTCGACAAGAACCGTCTGGAAGAGTGATTCCCTTCGACGGCGCCGTTCGCGGCGTCGTCGACTACCCCGCCGCCCGCCCTACCTTTCGTCGGACAACTAGCTAGCACTTGCCACCCCCACGAACCTGGCCAATAGCCATCGGTCCTACTGGCTGCATCGCAGTAGGGGAAACCTTGATGGAAGATTATTTGCTGGCCTTCGCCATGGTCGTTCTGACCGCCCTGTTCATAGGTCTCACTACCGTCGGTCTGGTGGAATTCGCCTAATGGCGTTTTGCCCCCTCTTGCGCTGAACATTCGCACAAAGGCGCAGTCTGCCGCTGTGCATTGATGCCATCACGTTGCACCGACGTAGTCAGGGACGCCACCATGAAACGCCACGCTTATGCCCTCGCCGCAGCCGCTGCCTTGACCTGCAGCAGCTCCATTTTCGCCATGGATCAGGATGCCCTGCTCTTCGAACAGGCGACCATGAACGCCTTCAAGAGCTGTGCGAACAAGGCGGTCATCGCCGGCACCCGCATCGGCGATACGGCGCGTTTTTCCGATACCGACAGCTGCGTTGCCCAGGCGCTGGCACAGATCGAACCGGTCTATCAGAAAGCCCTGACATCGCTGCAGAACAACGGCGCGGCACGCCGTTGCCTGCAGACCTACTACAGCAACTGGCTGGCGCTGATAAAGTCGCTCCCCGAGCTGCAATCCAAGCCGCCGTCATCGGTACTGCTCACCGCCAACGGGGGCGAGCGCCGGCTAAACCAGTATTGGCAATTCGTGGTCAGCGCCCGCTAGCGACCAGGCGGGCGTGGCCCACGGCCACCTTTACCGCGCTCAACCGATGGCAACGTGCCGCGGTTGAGCAGTCACCCGATCCTGCCACGCACGGATCGCCGGAAAGTCATCCAGCACGAAGCCGCCCTCATGGGCCACGTGGGTATAGGCATAGAGCGCGATGTCCGCGATGGAATAGCGCTCACCCACCAGGAAGGGCGTGCGCTGCAACTGTTGCTCCATCACCCGCAAGCCCTTGTAGCCACGCACCAGGCAGACTTCATATTCCTCACGGCGCTCCGCAGGCATTCCCTGATAGAGCTTGATGAAGCGCGCCACCGCCACATAGGGCTCATGGCTGTATTGTTCGAAGAACTGCCACTGCAACACCTGGGTACGCAGGCGTGGTTCGGTCGGCAGGTAGTCGGTTCCCTCCGCGAGGAAATTGAGGATGGCGTTCGACTCCCAGAGGCAGGTGCCGTCTTCCAACTCCAGCACCGGGATCTTGCCGTTCGGATTCTTCGCCAGGAACGCCGCGGTCTGCGTCTCGCCCGCCAGGATGTCGACCTCGTGCCAGCGATAGTCCACACCCAGCAGGTGCAGCATCAGGCCGACCTTGTAGCAGTTGCCGGAACGGCGATCTCCATAGACCTGATACATCTTACAACTCCTTGTCGGTGGGGGTGGCAAAGCGGATCACGGCGGCCAGGCGTGCCAGGCCGGTATCGAGACGCTCGGGCAGCACATGGCTGAAGTTGAGCCGCAGTAGACCGTGATGACTATCGGGATCGGCGAAGAAGGGTTCGCCCGGCATGAAGGCCACATCCTGCGCCAGGGCGGCGTCCAGCAGCGTACGGGTATCCAGCGGCCTGTTCAGGCGCAGCCAGAAGAACAGACCGCCCTGGGGTACCTGCCACTCGGCGAACTCGCTGAAATGCCGCGTCAGGGCGGCGGCGAAGCCATCGCGGCGCTCGCGATAGAAGGCGCGTATCTCGTCCAGGTGCTGGCGATAACGCTCGCTCCCCAGCCACTGCAACACCTGCCACTGGCTGATGCGGCAGGTATGCAGATCGGCCGCCTGCTTGAGGGCGCGCAGCGGCGGCAGCAACTCGGGCGAGGCGATCAGATAGCCCACGCGCAGCCCCGGCAGCAGGGTCTTGGACAGCGTACCGGTATGGATCCAGGCGCTACGGCGCAACTGGGCGCACAGCGGCAGCGCCGGCGCGCCGTCGTAAGACAGTTCGCGATAGGGCTCGTCCTCGACCAGGGTCACGCCGAATTCATCCAGCAGCGCGGCCACGGCCGCGCGATTGGCGGCGCTGTAGCGCACGCCGGAGGGATTCTGGAAGGTGGGAATCAGATAGGCGAAGGCCGGACGGCGCTGCTGCAGGCTGAGTCGCAGGGCGTCCAGGTCCAGTCCTTCCGGGGTCAGGCTGACGCTCAGGCAGTCCGCGCCGAAAAACTGGAAGCTCTGCAGGGCGGCCAGGTAAGTGGGGCCTTCCAGCAGCACCGGGGTGCCGACGTCGAGATACAGCTTGGCGACCAGATCCAGCGCCTGCTGTGAGCCGGTGGTCACCAGCACCTGCTCCGCGGTGCAGTTCAGACCATAGGCCCGCGCCTGGGCGGCGATGGCCTCGCGCAGGGCCGGTTCGCCCTCGCTCATGCCGTACTGGCCCAGGCTCGCTGGCAGGCCGCTCCAGTCCACTTCGGGCAGACAGCGCTCGGCCGGTAGGCCGCCAGCGAAAGACATGACCTCCGGGCGCTGCGCCGCGGCCAGGATGTCGCGAATCAGACTGCTCTTGAGTCGGGTCACCCGTTCGGAAAATGCCATGTACCCTCCAGTGGCCCGTGGCCGGATAATGAGTCAAACTACTTGACCGACCCTAATCGACATCGGAAAGACAAGTCAATATGCTTGACCTAAATCAGACGGCGAATCAACGCGAGGTCATGGAAACCTTTTTCTTCGGTTACCAGGCCTTCACCGCCAAGGCCGACGACATGCTGGCCCGCCGCGGACTGAGCCGGGTGCACCAGCGCATCCTGTTCTTCATCGCGCGGGAACCGGGGCTGAGCAACAAAGCGCTGCTGGAGGTGCTCAATGTCACCAAGCAAGCCTTGAACATCCCCCTGCGCCAATTGCTGGAGATGCAATTGGTGACCATGGAGACCGACGCTGCCGACAAGCGCAAGCGCCGGCTGTCCTTGACCCGCGGCGGCGCAGCCCTGGAGCAGACGCTGAGGCGCGAACAGATGCGTCTGGTGCAGAGCGCCCTCGCCGTCGCCGGTCCGCAGGCCGCCGAAGGCTGGCTGGCCTTCAATCAGGCCCTGAGCGGCCGGCGGGACAGCGAAGTGGCGAGCCAGGACAGTTGAATTCGATTGCGCGACTTAGAAAAACTGTACCGATACATCACGCAGTCAGTGTATGGATACCCACTCACCATGCCTGACTAAGCTGGCGTAAAGCTCAGGGATGTCGCCATGACCGTAGAACTGCTCACCGCCTTCGTGCTCTTCGCCTTCGTTTCTTCCGCCACGCCCGGCCCCAACAACATGATGCTGTTGGCCTCGGGGGTGAACTTCGGCTTTCGCCGCACCCTGCCGCACATGTTCGGGATCAGCCTCGGCCACATGCTGCTGGTCATCTGTACCGGTCTCGGCCTGGGTCAGCTGTTCCTGCTCTATCCGCCGCTGCAGCTCGTCCTGCGGGTGATCGGTGGCGCCTATTTGCTCTACCTCGCCTGGAAACTGGCCACCGCCGCCGCGCCTTCGCCGCGTGACAGCGCCAGCGGCAAGCCCTTCGGTTTCTTCCAGGCTGCCGCCTTCCAGTGGGTGAACCCCAAGGCCTGGGTGATGGCACTCGGGGCGGTGACCGCCTATATTCCCGCCGAGAACTTCACCGCCAATCTGTTGCTGGTCGCGCTGCTGTTCGCCCTGATCAACCTGCCCAGCGTCAGTCTCTGGACGCTGTTCGGCATGGGGCTGCGGCGGCTGCTGAGCAGTCCCGCGCGGCTAAGGGTGTTCAACTGGAGCATGGCCCTGCTGCTGGTGCTGTCGCTCTACCCCATTCTCTTCGGACATCACTGAGACCTGTCATGGACGCTGCGCCCCGCCGGCTGACCCCGCTGGCCGATACCTCACCCGCCGCCGTGGTGGCAGGCTTCGTCGCCATGTTGGTGGGCTATACCAGTTCCCTGGTACTGATGTTCCAGGCCGGCCAGAACGCCGGCCTCAGCACCGGGCAGATTTCTTCCTGGATCTGGGCGCTGTCCATCGGCATGGCCTTGACCACCATAGGTCTCTCGCTGAAATACCGCACCCCCATCGTCATCGCCTGGTCGACGCCCGGCGCGGCGCTGCTGGTGACCAGCCTGCCCTCGGTGCCCTACAGCGACGCCATCGGCGCCTTCATCGTCTGCGCCGCCCTACTCGCCCTCTGCGGCCTCACCGGCAGCGTCGATCGCCTGCTGCGCCGGGTACCGCCGGCGCTGGCCGCGGCCCTGCTCGCGGGCATCCTGTTTCGCATCGGCGTCGAGATCTGCGTCGCCGCCCAACACCGGACGACCCTGGTACTGGGCATGGCCCTGGCCTACCTGGTGGCCAAGCGGCTGCTGCCGCGCTATTGCGTGCTGATCGCCCTGATCGCCGGCTTACTGTTGGCCGCCCTAGCGGGATTGCTCGACTTCCACCAGCTACGGCTGGAGCTGGCGGTACCGGTCTGGACGAGCCCGACGTTCTCCCTGGCCGCCACCATCGGTATCGCCATCCCCCTGTTCGTGGTGGCCATGGCCTCGCAGAACATGCCGGGTATCGCCGTCTTGCGCACGGATGGCTACTCGGTTCCGGCCTCGCCGCTGATCGCCACCACGGGACTCGCTTCCCTATTCCTGGCCCCCTTCGGCTCCCACGGCATCAACCTGGCGGCCATCAGTGCGGCGATCTGCACCGGTCCCCAGGCCCATGAAGAGGCGAGCAAACGCTACACGGCGGCGGTCTGGTGCGGCCTCTTCTACGGCATCGCCGGGCTATTCGGCGCCACCCTGGCCGCCCTGTTCACCGCCTTGCCGAGCGAGCTGGTGATCTCGGTCGCCGCCTTGGCGCTATTGGGCTCGATCATGAACGGTCTGCACGGCGCCCTGGCCGAGCCCGGCCAGCGTGAACCGGCGCTGATCACCTTCCTGGTGACCGCCTCCGGGCTGACCCTGCTGGGTATCGGCTCCGCCTTCTGGGGGTTGGTGGCCGGTGTTGTGGCCAGCTTGATCCTGACCGCCCGCCGCCGTTAGGAAACGTCTGGGCTCCTGGCCGGTCGGAACTGGATCGTTCCCCACAGGAGACCACCATGTCCCGTACCAATCGCCAGTTCCTGCTCGCCAAGCGCCCGTCCGGCGAACCCACCGCCGAGACCTTCGAGCGCGTCGAGCGGCCGGTCGGCGAGCCCGGCGCCGGCCAGGTGCTTATCAAGAATCTCTACCTGTCCCTCGACCCGGCCATGCGTGGCTGGATGAACGAAGGCAAGTCCTACATCAAGCCCATCGGCCTCGGCGAGGTCATCCGCGCCCTGGGCGTGGGCGAGGTGATCGCCTCCAACCACCCGGATTTCCAGCCGGGGGATACCGTCAACGGCATGCTCGGCATCCAGGACTACTACCTGGGCGAACCCCAGGGCTGCTACAAAGTGGATCCCAGCAAAGCCAGCCTGCCGCAGTATCTATCCGTGCTGGGCATGACCGGCCTGACCGCCTACTTCGGCCTGCTCGAGGTGGGCCAACCCAAGGCCGGCGAAACCCTGGTGGTATCCGGCGCGGCCGGCGCCGTGGGCAGCATGGTCGGCCAGATCGGCAAGCTGCAGGCCTGCCACGTGGTGGGCATCGCCGGTGGCGCGGAGAAATGCCGCTACCTGATCGAGGAGCTGGGCTTCGACGCCGCCATCGACTACAAGGCCGAACCCGACCTCGCGGCCGCCCTGCGCCGGGAATGCCCGAACGGTATCGACGTCTACTTCGACAACGTCGGCGGCCCAACCCTGGACGCCGTCCTGGCGCAGATCAACTTCCGCGCCCGCGTGGTGCTCTGCGGCGCCATCAGTCAGTACAACAGCGACAAGGTGCAAGGGCCGCAGAACTATCTGGCCCTGCTCAGCAACCGTGCGCGCATGGAAGGCTTCATCGTGCTGGATCACGCCGCGCGCTACGCCGAAGGCCAGCGGCAACTGGCGATCTGGCTGGCGGATGGTCAGCTCAAGTCCCGTGAGCACGTGGTGGAAGGCCTGGATACCTTTCCGCAAACGCTGATGAAACTGTTCTCCGGGGAAAACTTCGGCAAGCTGGTGCTCAAGGTCTAGCGAAGCGGCGGAAAGTCGTCGCGGGCCGGCAAGGAATTTCCGCCTGCCCGCGGCGTCTGCGTCAACTATCCACCGGCCATTGGCCATCATCTGTATAAGTCATTGATTAATAAGCAATATAAAATCTGGCACATTTCTCGCTAGATGGGGACTATCCGCCAAGGAGAACACCGGCATGGTCCCGCCCTCATCCAACACCTTCGACCTCGATCACGCTCGCCAGCAACGTAACGCGGGCCAGGCTCCTTTCACCCGCGAAAGCGATCCGGAAGTGCTTGGCGCCCTGCGCCACCGCCTGACAGCCATCCTGCAGTCGTCACTGGATCTGGAGCGCGTGCTGCAGCTTTTCCAGCAGGAGGTCAGTGCTTTGGTAGACCTGCCGGGTCTCGCCTATCGCAATCGGCGCGAAGATATAGAGATCGGCCTCGGGCAGGACGCGGGGCATCAGGTGCACTATCACCTGAGCCACAGCGATATCCGCCTGGGTGATCTGACCCTCTACCGTGATCGGCGCTTTCAGGAAAACGAACTCACGGCGCTGGAATTTTTGCTGGGCAGCCTGATGTTCCCGTTGCGCAATGCGCTGCTCTATCGCGAGGCGCTCAACAATGCCCTGCGCGACGCCCTGACCGGGGTGGGCAACCGCAATGCCCTGGACCGGGCACTGACACGCGAGCTGGAACTGGCCCGCCGCACCCAGCAACCGTTATCGCTGCTGATGCTGGACCTGGATCATTTCAAACGCATCAACGATCGCTTCGGCCACAGCGTAGGCGACGACGTGCTGCGGCAGACCGCCCGCACCATCGGCGACTGCCTGAGAAGCATGGACATGGTGTTCCGCTTTGGCGGTGAAGAATTCTGTGTTCTGCTGTCGGCCACCTCCCACGAGGCGGCCCACACGGTAGCCGAACGCCTGAGAAAGGCCGTCGAGGCCCAGGCCAGCACCGAGGGTGCCATCCCGCTGTCGGTCACCCTGAGCATTGGCCTGGCGACCCTGCGCGACGTGGAATCGCCACGCTGCCTGTTGCAGCGCGCGGATCGCGCCCTGTATCAGGCCAAGGCCGGCGGCCGCAATCGTCTCTCCAGCCTGGCCTGAGTCGCCTGCAGGGCCGGCGACTCTCTTATCAGCCCCTAGCGGCGACCGCCCTTGCCGGTACCACCACCATTGGGCCCCCGCCGCGGCGCGATACCGGGCGACGTCCGGCCCTTGCTACCCGGTTTACGCCCGATTTCGCTGGGACGCTCGGCAACGGCCGAACCCTGGGTCCTGCCCGCTTTGGCGGTCTTGTTGCGCGAACCGCGCCCGGCATCGATGGGGCGAGCGGTTTTGCGCTGCTGGCGCTCCAGCTTTTCCTTGGTCTTGCCACCCATGGCCGGCAGGGCTACCGGCGGCAAGCCCACCTCGGCGGCGAGGATGTCCACTTCCGACTGGGTCATTTCACGCCAGCGTCCAACCGGCAGATCGCTGGTCATGAACACCGGACCGAAGCGCACGCGCTTCAAGCGGCTCACCAGCAGTCCCTGGGACTCCCACAACCGACGCACTTCGCGATTGCGGCCTTCCATCACCACGCAATGGAACCAGTGGTTGAAGCCATCACCTTCCGGCACCTGCTGGACATCGGTGAAGCGGGCCGGGCCGTCTTCGAGGATCACCCCGTTCTTCAGCCGCAGCAGCATCTCTTCGGTGACCTCGCCGCGGACCCGTACCGCGTACTCGCGGTCCATCTGGTAGGACGGATGCATCAGCCGATTGGCCAGTTCGCCATCGGTGGTGAACAGCAGCAGGCCAGTGGTGTTGATGTCCAGGCGACCGACGTTGATCCAGCGGCCCTGCTTGGGCTTGGGCAGCCGGTCGAATACCGTCGGACGACCCTCGGGATCGTCGCGGGTGCAGATTTCGCCCTCGGGCTTGTTGTAGATCAGCACGCGACGCACGACTTCCTCGGCCTGGTCACGCTTGAGCAGGCGGCCGTCGACCGCGATGGCATCGTTAGGCATCACCCGCAAGCCGAGGGTGGCGACCACCCCATTGACCTTGATGCGGCCTTCACCGATCCAGGCTTCGACGTCGCGGCGCGAGCCAACGCCCAGGCGTGACAGGACCTTCTGCAGCTTTTCACCCGCAGGCGCCGGGGCGATTTCGTCGAGGGATTCTTTATCGGGGTTTCTATCGAGGGTCATCTGGCACCTCCCGGTGTAGTGGACGACAGAGGCGCCACGGAATGGGCGCCAGGAAAAAGACAGGGGCGCATGATAGCGCCCCTGGCTCCGTCAGCCTAGCTGGACTGGCGGGTGACGCAAGGCCGCAGGCTCACGCCAGGGCGGCCAGGGCTTCACGGCAGAGTTGCTCGACGCGGCTCCAGTCCTTGGCCTTCACCACGTCGTTCGGCAGCATCCAGCTACCGCCCACGCAGAGCAGGTTGGGCTGCTGGAAGTAGTTCTTCACGTTGCCCGGATTGACCCCGCCCGTGGGGCAGAACTTGAGCTCGGCGAAGGGGCCGGCAAAGGCCTTGAGCGCATCCACACCACCGTAGACGTTGGCGGGGAACAGCTTGAAGCGACGGTAGCCCAGGCGGTAGGCCTGCATGATCTCCGACGGCGTGGCGATCCCCGGCAGCAGCGGTATGGGCGCGGACACCCCGGCTTGGAGGATTTCCTCGGTAGTACCCGGCGTGACGATGAACTGCGCACCCGCCTCGACGGCGGCGTCGAACATCCGCACGTCCAGCACGGTGCCGACACCGACGTCCAGATTCGGGCGTTCCTTGCGCAGCAACCGTACCGCATCCAGCCCATGGGCCGATCTCAGGGTGATCTCCAGCGCAGTGAGACCGCCAGCCGCCATGGCATCGGCGAACGGCAACACATCGGCCGGGTCGTTGATCACGATCACCGGCAGAATCCGGGCACGGGCGCACAGGGCATCTAGGGTCGCGATCTTGTTCTGCATATCCACAAACTAACTCCTCGTCACGGGCACCAGTAGACGACCAGGGGTTCACGCAGGAACGCCTTGATCGGAGTGGCCAGCTCATCGCCCTCGGCCAGTGCGGTTTCCAGTACCTGACGCTTGCCCGCGCCCTGGATGGCGAGGATCTGCTGCCGCGCACGACTCAGGTAGGCGCGGCTCAAGGTAATACGGGTCTGGGGTGCGGAAGGCGCGATGCCCGGAAAACTCAGCCGCTCGCTGGCGGGATCCAGGGCTTCCTCCAACCCGGGGCTGCCGGGGAACAGCGAGGCGGTATGGGCGTCGTCGCCCATGCCCAGCACCAGCACATCGGGCGTACCCAGGGCATCGCGCAGGCGCGCCTCGGTCAGCGCCATGCCCGCTTCCGGCGTCGCCGCCGGGCTGTACAGATCGATGAAGCGCGCAGCCGCAGCAGCGCCCTGGAACAGGTGCTTGCGTAGCAGACCGGCATTGCTGTCGGGATCGTCGCTGGGCACCCAGCGCTCATCGGCCAGGGTCACCGTCACCTGGGTCCAATCCAGCTCGGCCTGGGCCAGGCGCTCCAGGAAGGGCACCGGGCTGCGTCCGCCGGACACGATCAGCAAGGCTTCGCCACGGTCAGCCAGGGCCTTGCGCAGCGCCGTGGTGACCGCCTCGGCCAGGGCCGCGGCATGGGCCTCGCGGTCGGGTAGTTCGTGCAGGGTCACGCCCTGCCCCAGGTCAGACGTCGCCATACCAGGATCTCCCGTCTCGTGCGATCAGTGCGATGGAGGTCAGCGGACCCCAGCTACCCGCGGCATAGGACTTGGGCGAATCGCCCATCTTCGACCAGCCGGCCAGCAACTGGTCGCACCATTTCCAGGCCGCCTCGATCTCGTCCTTGCGCACGAACAGCGACTGGTTGCCCTGCATGACTTCCAGCAGCAGTCGCTCGTAGGCGTCCGGGGTACGCAGGTGCTTGAAGGTCTCGGAGAAATTCAGTTGCAGCGGACCGCTACGCAGCTGCATGCCCTTGCGCAGCCCCTGGTCCTTGCTCATCACCTGCAGCGAGATGCCCTCGTCCGGCTGGATACGGATGATCAGGCGGTTGCTGATCAGGCTGCGCTGCTCGGGGGCGAAGATGTAGTGCGGTGGTTCCTTGAAGTGGATGACGATCTGCGACAGCTTCTGCGGCATGCGCTTGCCGGTACGCAGATAGAAAGGCACGCCGGACCAGCGCCAGTTGCGGATGTCCGCCCGGATGGCGACGAAGGTCTCGGTACGGCTTTCGGTATTGGAGTTGGGCTCTTCGAGATAGCCCGGCACCGGCTTGCCATCGCTGTAGCCCGAGGTGTACTGCCCCAGGACCACGCGACTGGCGAACTGGTCGGGGGTAATGGGTTCCAGCGCCTTGAGCACCTTGACCTTCTCGTCACGGATGCTGTCGGCCGAGAGATCAGCTGGCGGGTCCATGGCGGTCAGGCAGAGCAGTTGCAGCAGGTGGTTCTGCACCATGTCGCGCAGCTGGCCGGCCTGGTCGAAATAGCCCCAGCGCCCCTCGATGCCCACCTTCTCGGCCACGGTGATTTCCACGTGGGAGATGTAGTTCTGGTTCCACTGGGTCTCGAACAGGCTATTGGCGAAGCGCAGCGCGATGAGGTTCTGCACCGTCTCCTTGCCCAGGTAGTGGTCGATGCGATAGACGCGATCTTCCGGGAAGAAGCGCGCCACGGCGTCGTTGACCACCTTGGAGGATTCCAGGTCGTAACCGATGGGCTTTTCCATCACCACGCGGGTGCGCTCGCACAGGCCAACCGCCGCGAGGTTCTCGCAGATGGCGCTGTATACCAGGGCGGGGGTAGCGAAATAAGCGATCAGCGTCTCGGTATCACCCACATCCTCGGCGAGTCCCGTATAGTCTTCGCGGTTGCGGAAGTCGATGGCGCGATAGCCCAGGCGGGCACGCATCCGCGCGAAGACGGCCTCGTCCCAGTCCGCCTTGGGCACATAGTGGCGCAGGCGCTCCTCGATGTGCTCGAGCTGCTTGACCCCATCGCCCTGATCGCGCGCCAGCGCCATGATTCGGGTGCCGTCATGCAGCAGACCTTCACGATCCAGCTGATACAGGGCAGGGAAAAGTTTGCGTAGGGCCAGGTCGCCCAACGCGCCGAAGATTGCCAGGGTACAGGGTAGAACTCGGACGCCAGCCATAAATATTCGTTCTTTTACTTAAAGTTTGAGATATTCCGGTCCCATGATAGGGGAGCCGGGCCGATTCGCGTAGTCTTTATATTAAAAAATACGGCCCAGGGGTCAGCCCGGCCCAAACCTTTTATAGCCTTAGGATAGAGGCACAACAACCATTAGGAGTTCTCATGGATCGTGCCAGCACCCTGCTGCAAACCATCCAGACCCGCATTGGCGAACTCAACCGTGCCGAACGCAAGGTCGCCGAGGTCATCCTGCAGAATCCCCGGCAGGCCACGCGCTACACCATCGCGGCCCTGGCCCAGGCGGCGCAGGTCAGTGAACCCACCGTGAACCGCTTCTGCCGGTCGCTGGGGGTGAGCGGCTACCCGGAGATGAAGATCCAGCTGGCGCAGAGCATCGCCAGTGGTGCGGTCTACGTCAGCCAGGCGGTAGCGGCCAATGACGAACCTGAAGCCTATGCCGAGAAGATCTTCAGCAGCACCATCGCCTCCCTCGACAGCGCTCGCCAGCGCCTGGACGCCAAGGTGGTGGATCGGGCGGTCGACCTGATGATCCAGGCCCGGCAGATCCATTTCTTCGGCCTGGGCGCCTCGGCACCGGTAGCCCTGGACGCCCAGCACAAGTTCTTCCGTTTCAACATGGCGGTATCGGCGCATTCGGACGTGCTGATGCAGCGGATGCTGGCGTCCATCGCCCAGACCGGCGAGCTGTTCGTGATCATTTCCTACACGGGTCGCACCCGCGAGCTGGTGGACGTGGCCAAGGTGGCGCGGGACAACGGCGCCTCGGTGCTCGGCCTCACCGCCAGCAACACGCCACTGGCCAAGGTCTGCACCCTGAGTCTGGACATTCCGCTGCCGGAAGACACCGACATCTACATGCCCATGACCTCGCGGATCATCCAACTCACCGTGCTGGACATCCTGGCCACCGGGGTGACGCTCAAGCGCGGCGTGGACTTCCAGCCGCACCTGCGCAAGGTCAAGGAGAGCCTGGTCGCTACCCGCTATCCGTCGGAGCCCGACCAGGGTTGAGGCTCAGGGGCTCCGGTCGGCCCGGAGCCCGTCGAGCGTCAAATGTCGTCGCGGTGGCTGAACAGATCCCAGGTGGACATGAACAGCGCGGCGATCAGCGGGCCGATGACGAAGCCGTTGAGGCCGAACAGCGACATGCCACCGATGGTGGAAATTAGCACCACGTAGTCAGGCATCTTGGTGTCCTTGCCGACCAGGATCGGACGCAGCAGGTTGTCCACCAGGCCGATCACCACCACGGCGAAGACGATCAGGATCACGCCCTTGAGCACCGCACCGGTGGCCAGGAAATAGATCGCCACCGGCACCCAGATGAGCGCCGAGCCGACCGCGGGCAACAGCGAGAGGAAGGCCATCAGGGTGCCCCAGAGCACCGCCCCCTGCACGCCCAGCACCCCGAGAATGAAGCCACCCAGGGCACCCTGCACCACCGCGACGATGATGTTGCCCTTCACCGTGGCTCGCACCACCGCGGTGAACTTGGCCATCAGGCTGCGCTTGTGCATGTCGCTCAGCGGTATGGCCTTGCGGATCAGCGCCACCAATTGGGAACCGTCGCGCAACAGGAAGAACAGCAGGTAGAGCATCACGCCGAAGCCGATGAGGAACTGGAAGGTTCCTTGGCCGAAGCTGAAGGCCTGGGTGGCGACGAACTGGCTGCCCTGCATGGCGCCTTCGGAGAGCTTCTGGCGGATGCCTTCCAGGTCACCGGCACCGAAGCGCTCCAGCACGCTGCGCACCGAGTCTGGCAGCGCGCCCCAGACCTGCTGGTAGTACTGGCCGAAATTGAGCTGACCACTACTGATCTGCTGGTAGAGCAGCGAGCCTTCCTGCACCAGGGAGATGGCGATGAACACCACCGGCAGGATGACGATGAGCAGGATCACGAACAGGGTGCAAAGCGCGCCGAGGTTACGGCGGTTGTTGAAGCGCCGGACGAACCAGCGCTGCAACGGTGCGAAGAGGATGGCGAGGATCGCGCCCCAGAACACCGCACCCAGGAAGGGCGTGAGGATCCAAACGAAGGCGAGCGAGACCACCACCAGCAGGATCAGGAACGTCTTGTTTTCCAGCCGAGCGCTTTTCATTGGCTTTTCGTGATTCCAAACAAGGAGGACAGGCCTTGCTTAGAGCCTCGGAAGCCCTGGGGTTCCCATGAGCGCCCCAACTCGACCTGGAGAGGCACGCCGGAGCACCCCGGCGCGCCGGCCATCATACACGGAACTGACGCACCAACCCGTCCAGCCGCTTGCCCAGGCCGACCATGCCAGCGGTACTTTGCGCGCCCTGCTGGGCACCCTGGGCCATGCTGTCGACGGCACCGGCAATGCTGTGGACGCTGCGATTGACTTCTTCGGCCACGGCGGTCTGCTCCTCGGCCGCACTAGCGATCTGGGTATTCATGGCGTTGATGGTGGCGATCAGCTCACTGATCGCTGCCAGGGCGGTACCGGCCTGTTCAGCCTGGGCGGTCGTGGCTTCGCCCAGGCTGCTGGAGCGCTCCATGGCGCCCACGGCGCGGCTGGTGGCCTGCTGTAGCCGATCGATCATGCCCTGGATTTCCTGGGTGCTCTGCTGGGTCCGGCTGGCCAGCGCCCGGACTTCGTCGGCCACCACGGCGAAGCCACGCCCGGCCTCACCCGCGCGGGCGGCCTCGATGGCGGCATTGAGCGCCAGCAGGTTGGTCTGCTCGGCGATGGCCCGGATCACATCGAGTACGCCGACGATGGCGCCCACATCCTGCTTGAGCCCATCGAGGGATACGCCGCTCTGACGAACCTCCGCCACCAGCTCGTGGATACGGGTAACGCTGGCCGTGACCACCTGATGCGCGGCATCGCCCTGCGCTTCGGCCGCACGGGTAGCCTCGGAAGCCTGCTGGGCGCTACTGGCGACCTCCTGGGCGGCGGACGACATCTGGTTGATGGCGGTGGCGACCTGATCGGTTTCGCTGCGCTGGCGCTGCATGGCCTGGTCGGTTCGCTCAGCCTGACCAGCCACCTCGTTGAGCAGGCCGGTGAGCTGGTGCGTGATGTCGACCACCTGGGCGATGGTGCCCTGGATCTTGTCGACGAAGCGGTTGAAGGAGGCGGCGAGCTGGCTGAATTCGTCGCGACCGGTTACCGGCAGGCGCCGGGTCAGGTCACCCTCCCCGTCGGCGATGTCGTCGAGGTTGGCGCGGATCTGCAACAGCGGCCGCAGGGTGCGGCGAGCGAAGACCTGGGCGATGACGCCGATCACCAGCAGCAGCGCCAGGGCCACGCCAAGGGTCAGCCAGAGTTGCGCGCGCGTGCGCTGATCGACCTGCTTGGCCACTGCGGCGACCTGAGCATCGACACCATCCAGATTCACCGCCGAACCGATCACCAGATCCCATTTCGGCAGGTAGTCGGTATAGGCGAGCTTGGGCACCAGGACATCCTTGTTGCCCGGCAGCGAGGAACTGTAGCGACTGAAGTGCGAGCCATCCTTGCCCGCTCGCACCAGCTCCTGGTTCAGGTAGACGCCGTTGGGGTCACGATTGTCCTTGAAACTCTTGCCGACACCGGCCGGGTCGTTGCCCTTGAACAGGCGGACCACATTGGAGTCGTAGCCGAAGATGTAGCCGTCCTTGCCATAGGCGATGGACGACAGCAAGCGGATGGCCTGGTCACGCGCCGCGGTGTCACCTGGCGCCGAAGCGTCGTAGAGCGGTTTGATCACCGTCATGGCGGTCTGTACGGTGTCCTGCAGGCCGGCCTTGCTCCGCGCCATGAGGCGTTCGCGGACGTCCTGGACGTCCTGGGTGGCCTGATGATCGAGAATCCAATAGGACAGGCAACTCAGAATCAGCGTGAACAGGCAGACCGGCAGAATCGCCAGGGCAGTGACTTTGAGCTTGAGGCTCATTCAAGAAATCTCCAAGAGCTGGACCGAGGCTCTATGATCGGCTTTTCCGGAGGAAACTTGAAGTCAAAAACATGGCGATGGCAAAATGACAGGGAACTCAAGACGGGCGGCGCTGTCTCGGCAGCCTTATCGAGGCCCGCAGGCCACCCCAGGGGCTTTCCGCCAGCTCTAGCTCGCCACCTTGGGCCTCCACGATATCGCTGACGATCCCCAGTCCCAGCCCATGACCGGCGACCGCCTCGTCGAGTCGCGTCCCGCGCGCGAGAATGGCCAGGCGTTCTGCGGCAGGCACTCCGGGACCGTCGTCGTCGACCGCGATCCAATAGCTTTCTTCCTGCACCTCTACGGTCAGGCGCACCCGGCTACGCGCCCACTTGCCGGCGTTGTCCAGCAGATTGCCGAACAACTCCAGCAGGTCTTCGCGATCCCACGGCAGACGTAGTCCTGACGGCAACTGGCAGTCGAAGACGATACGCTCGCCATGCAGTCTGCCGAGCAGGACGCAAAGTTCGTGCAGCTCGGCGACATCCAGGTGCGCGCCTGGTAGCGCTTCCCCGGCCAAGCGGGCGCGACGCAGCTCTCGTTCAAGCCGCTCGCGAATACGTCCGAGTTGCTCGCGCAAGGCGTCACGCTGTTCGGGCAGCGCCTGTAATTCCGGACGCTCGGCCAGACTGGTAAGGACCGCGATGGGCGTCTTGAGCGCATGGCCCAGGTTGCCGATGCCATGCCGTGCCCGACGCAGCCCTTCTTCGGTATGCCGCAACAGGGCATTCATCTCGCTGACCAAGGGCTCCAGCTCTACGGGTACCTCGGGATCCAACGCCGAACGCCGGCCCTGATGCAACTGGGCGATCTGCTCGCGGACCTGATCCAAGGGCCGCAACGCACGACGGACGATGAGCCGCTGCAACAGCAGCACCAGCAGCAGCGTCGCCAGCCCCAGCAGCGCGCCGAGGCCGAGGATGCGCAGCAGGCTCGTCAGCAGCGGATTGTAGTCGTCGGCCACGGTCACCCTCACCTGCTGACCATAGCGCTGGTAATCCGCTCGATAGGTGAGCAGGCGCTGGCCACTGGGGCCAGCGGCGAGGCTGTCGGCCATTCCCTGGTTGGCAGGAATTTCGAGCTGGGCATCCCAGAGCGAGCGTGAACGCCAGCGGATGTCCAGCGCCGGGATCTCGATGAGAAAGTAGCGACCGGACAGTGGCCGGGTATAGAGAGTCCCCAGGCGCCCCTCGTCCAGTTGCAGCCCATGGGGACCGCGCACCAAGGCGGCCAAGAGATTTTCCGTCTCGCTACGCAAGCCGGTTTCCAGGTAGCGGCGCAAGGCATGATCCACCAGCCAGGTGCCACCGAGCACCAGCACCAACCCTGCCACCAGTAGGATGGCGACCAGCCCGCTGCGTAGCCGGGCCTGGATCGACTTCAATCGACACCGCCCAGGCGATAACCCTGGCCACGGCGCGTCTCGATCACGTCGCGGCCCAGTTTGCGCCGCAGGTGATTGACGTGTACCTCGATGACGTTGGAGTCGCGTTCGCTCTCGCCGTCGTACAGGTGGTCGTTGAGGCGGGTCTTGGAGAGAATCTGGCCGGGATGCAGCAAGAAGCAGCGCAAAAGGCGGAATTCCGCAGCGCTCAGCTCGATGGTTTCGCTGCCGCGAACCACGCATTGGCGCGCCTCGTCCAACGCCAGCCCGGCGGCCTGCAACAGCGGCTGGTTAGTCACACCCCTCACTCGCCGTAGCAAAGCGGCAATGCGCAGGCCGAGCTCTTCAGGGTGGAAGGGTTTGGTCAGATAGTCGTCGGCGCCCGCCTTCAGCCCCTCGATGCGCTCGGCCCAGCTGTCACGGGCGGTAAGGATCAGCACCGGGGTGGCCAGGGCGGCCGCGCGCCACTCCGCGAGTACCGCCAGACCCGATCGGCCAGGCAGGCCAAGGTCGAGCACGATGAGGTCATAGGGCTCCTGGGCACCCTGCCAGGCGGCATCGCGACCATCGGCGAGCCAGTCGACGGCATAGCCCTGGCGAGCGAGGAACGCCGAGATCTCGTCGGCCAGGGCTACGTCGTCTTCCACCAACAGCAGGCGCATCTAGTCGTCCACCTCGTCCTTCATGATGGCGCCATCCATCGCGCCGATTTCCAGTTCGCGGACGCCATCGCCGACGAGAATTTCGATCTCGTAGCGATACTGCCCGTCTTCCTCTTCCAGCTCGGCTTCCAGCAGCCGCGCCGTGGGATAGCGCTCGTTGACCCTCTGCAACAGGGTTTCCAGGGGTCGGATCACGCCTTCCTTGCGCAGCTTGAGGGCCTCGTCCTGGTCCAGGTCGCGGGCCTGGACCAGGGAGGTGGCACCGCCGAGCAGGATCAGTCCGACCAGGACGAGACTCAGCTGTCGCGCTGGTTTTTCAGGACTTCGCCAGTGGTGGCGTCGAGTTCCAGATCCCATTTCACACCTTGGGGGTCACGTAGTTCCAATTGGTAGATGTAGCGGCCGTACTCTTCTTCCAGCTCGGTGTCGTGGGTGGTCGACCCCGGATGCTTGGCGATGGCGGCCTGGTTGAGCACCTCGAAGCTCTTGATCTTGCCGCTGTCACGCAGTTTGAGGGCTTCGTCGGGGCCAAGGTCGCGGGCCTGGGCGATGCCTACACCGGTCAGTAGGAAGGCGGCAGTGGCGATGGCGGTCAGCTTGTTCATGGTGATTCCTCTGGGTTGCTGTCTGTTCTGAATCCAGAGTAGCCATCGGCCATTAATCGAAACTTAATCGCCCATTAAGCCAAACTTAATCGGATCGGGCCATGCCAGGGAGCGGCGGGAGGCAGGGTCTCCCCCTTCTGCGTCACCCGCAGGCGCCCCTCGCGTGCCAGCTCACGGGCAGCCAGGCGTAGCGGCTCCATCAGCGGTCGCCAATCCGCCGCCAGCTCACGGGCGACCTCCGAAGGGCAGAAGGTGGTACCTGGGCGGCGTGTGCGCGCCTTGGCGAGCAAGGCCTCGCGTAGCTGTGCGTCGGTCGGCTTGGCGCTGGTCATGAGAACCTGGTCCGGCTTCCTGGAGTCCACCGTTTTGACCAGGAAATCGTCGGTGCAGTCATGACCTCTCGCTCGAAAGCCTCGAAAGTAATGCAACGCCTCGCCCAGACCGATCTACCCGTCCCCACCGATGAGCGCGACGACACCGGTACCGCCCTCTGTACCCCCTTGCCACCCGATCTCAACTACGTCGACGACCGCCAACCCGGTCTCAGCCGGCGCAAGCTGCGCGGCAAATGGGCCTACTTCACCGCGGACGGCGAGCGTATCCGCGACCAGGCGGAGGTGGAGCGGATCAACAAGCTGGCAATCCCCCCAGCCTATACCGATGTCTGGATCTGCCCGGATGCCAATGGCCATCTCCAGGCCACGGGTCGCGACGCCCGCGGCCGCAAGCAGTATCGCTACCATCCGCGCTGGCGCGAGATTCGCGACACTGACAAGTACGAGCGGATGCTCGCCTTCGGCCAGGCTTTGCCGAAGCTGCGTCAGCGCGTGGAGGAAGACCTCAATCGCCGCGGTCTGTGCCGGGAGAAGGTCATGGCCACGGTGATCAGCCTGCTGGATGCCACCCTGATCCGGGTCGGCAACGCCCAGTACGCCAAGAGCAACAAATCCTACGGTCTCACTACCCTGCGTAATCGGCATGCCGAGGTGCATGGCAGCACCATCGCCTTCCATTTCCGTGGCAAGAGCGGTGTGGAACATGATGTGAAGGTGAGCGATCCCCGCTTGGCACGCACGGTGAAGAAATGCCTGGAGCTCCCCGGCCAGCACCTGTTCCAGTACGTGGATGCCGACGGCGAGCGCCATACGGTGACCTCCTCCGACGTCAATGCCTACCTGCACGAGCTGACCGGCGCCGATTTCACTGCCAAGGACTACCGCACCTGGGCGGGCAGTGCCCTGGCCCTGGAAGCGCTGCGCGAGCTGCGTTGCGAGACCCAGACCGAAGCCAAGAAGGAACTGGTGGACATGGTCAAGGCGGTGTCGCGCACGCTAGGCAACACCCCGGCGGTTTGCCGCAAGTGCTACATCCACCCCGGCGTGCTCGATGCCTTTCTCGCCGGGGATCTCGGCACCCTGCCCAGACCGCGCAAACGCAAGGGCCTCAAGGAGGAAGAGGTGTTGCTGCTCAACTTCCTCCAGCGCCTGGAGCAGCGCGTGGCGGAGACTCAGGCGGCCTGATCGCCTGGAATAATCGTCAGTCTGCCCATCCCGGATCACGCAGCCTGTTGCAGGCTGCGTGATCTGCGCCACCCTGACGGTAAGGACCACGTTTCGATAGAGCCATTCGGGGGCGTTCCGTGCCGGTTACTCAACCGGATGACGGCAACAATTTCGTTATGTTATAACTTGTTTACCTCCCGTAAGGCATGACCATGTCCTCCACTCGCCCCTCCCTGCTGATGCTGTCTGTCCCCTACCGCCTGCTGCTCGCCTGCATTCCCTTGGTCGCGCTCTGGCTGGCCGTGCTCTGGGCGGTTGCCCTGCCATGAATGCCGCCGTCGAATTGCAGGACCTGACCCTGGCCTACCAGCGGCATCCTGCCATCCACCATCTGAACGGCCACTTCGCCACCGGCAGCCTCACCGCCATCGTCGGCCCCAACGGCGCCGGCAAGTCCACTCTGCTCAAGGCCATCGCCGGCACCCTGAGACCGGTCAGTGGCCGGATCAAGCGGGCGGTCTCGCAACGGCGCCTGGGCTATCTGCCACAGGCCGCGGAAATCGACCGCAGCTTTCCACTGAGCGTGCTGGAGACCGTGGTGCTGGGCGCGTGGCAGGCCGTGGGGAGCTGGCGCGGCGTCAGCGCCGCCCAGCGTGAAGAGGCACGCCAGGCACTACGCGCGGTTGGCCTCGACGGGCTCGAGGAACGACTGGTGGGCACCCTTTCCTCCGGCCAGTTCCAGCGGGTCCTGTTCGCCCGGCTGCTCTTGCAGGATGCACCGGTGCTACTGCTCGACGAGCCCTTTACCGCCATCGACGCCCGCACGACGGCTGACCTCCTGACCATCGTCCGCCGCTGGCACGGCCAGGGCCGCACGGTGATCGCCGTCCTGCATGACCTGGATCAGGTCCGTCAACATTTCCCCGAGACCTTGCTGCTGGCACGGGAAGCGATCGCCTGGGGGGAGACCGCCCAGGTATTGGTCGCCGAGAACCTGGCCAAGGCGCGCAATCTCGCCGAGTACTGGGACGCCGATTCGGCGGTCTGTGAGCGCGTATGACCCTCTATCAGCTGCTGTTCGAGCCCTTCGTGGAGTTCGGCTTCATGCGCCGAGCCCTGGTGGCCTGCCTGGCCCTGGCGCTCGGCGCCGGGCCGGTGGGGGTCCTGTTGATGCTACGCCGCATGAGCCTGGTGGGCGACGCCATGAGCCATGCCGTGCTGCCAGGTGCTGCCCTGGGCTTCATGGTCGCCGGGCTGTCACTGCCCGCCATGGGCATCGGCGGCCTGCTCGCGGGACTCCTGGTGGCGGGCCTGGCCGGGCTGGTCAGCCGTTTCACCAGCCAGCGCGAGGATGCCAGTTTCGCCAGCTTCTACCTGATCTCCCTGGCCGCCGGGGTGCTGATCGTGTCGCTGCACGGCTCCAGTGTCGATCTGCTGCACGTGCTGTTCGGCACCATCCTCGCCATCGACGCCACCGCCCTGTACCTGGTCGCCGGCATCGCCACCCTGTCGCTGCTGATGCTGGCGGTGATCTATCGGCCGCTGGCCCTGGAATGCTTCGATCCGGGCTTCTTGCGCGCAGTGGGCGGCCGCGGCTCGCTCTATCACCTGCTGTTCCTCTTGCTGGTGGTGCTCAACCTGGTCGCGGGCTTCCAGGCGCTCGGCACCCTCATGGCCGTGGGCCTGATGATGCTGCCCGCCACCGCCGCACGCTTCTGGGCCAGCAGCCTACCCGGCCTGATGGCGGTCGCGAGCCTGATCGCCAGCCTGAGCGGCCTGGTCGGCCTGGTGCTCTCCTATCACCTGGGTTACGCCTCGGGCCCCGCCATCGTCCTCACCGCCGGCGCCTGCTACCTCTTCTCCCTGCTCTTCGGTCGCTTGGGCCTCTATCGCCGACTGCGTCCACCTCCTCACCTCACGCACTGATAAGGAGTTACCATGAAATCCCTGTTCTCACTGGGCGCCGCCCTGCTGCTCGCCGTCGCCGGCCAGACCCAGGCGGCGGAACCCATCAAGGCCGTCGCCACCTTCACGGTGATCGCCGACGTGGTCAAGCAGGTGGGCGGCAACCATGTCCAGGTCACCTCCCTGGTCGGTCCCAATGGCGATCCCCACGCCTATGAGCCCACCCCCGCCGATGCCCAGGCGCTCAAGCAGGCCGACGTGGTGTTCATGAGCGGCTTGCACATGGAGGGCTGGATGGACCGGCTGATCAAGGCCTCCGGCCAGGCGCGCCCGCCGGTGATCCTCAGCGAGGGCATCAAGACACGGGAGATGGCGGAGGACGAGGATGGCCATTCCGACCACGATCATGAGCATGGCGTCGATCCCCATGTCTGGAACAACCCGCTGAACGTCGTCGTCTACACCCGCAACGTGGTGAAGGCCCTGTCCAAGATCGATCCGGCCGATGCAGCCGTCTACCAGGCCAACGGTGATAAATACATCGCCAAACTCGAAGCCCTGGACCGCTATGCCCGCGAACAGATCGCCCAGGTGCCCAAGGCACGCCGCAAGGTGCTGACCTCCCACGATGCCTTTGGTTACTTCGGCGATGCCTACGGGGTGCAATTCATCTCGCCGCTGGGCATCTCCACCGAAGCCGAAGCCTCGGCCCAGGACGTCGGCAAGTTGATCCGCCAGATCAAGAAAGAGCACGTCGCGGTGTACTTCTTCGAGAACTCCAACGACCCGCGCCTGGTAGAGCAGATCGCCAAGGCCAGCGGCGCCCAACCGGGCGGCGAACTCTACGTGGAAGCCCTGTCCCCGGCCAACGGCCCCGCGCCGACCTATGCCGACATGTTCCGCTACAACGTGGACACCCTGGTGAAGGCGATGAAAGCGGGGCATTGAGATCCCGGCGCCAGCGCTACGGGTAGTTGGGTTGAGCGGAGCGAAGCCCAACGCCATGGCGTCTGAATCCTTGACTGTTGGGCTTCGACGATAAAGCCGTCTCAACCCAACCTACGCGGTCCCGGTAGATACCATCTCTCCCACCAATCACAACAGGTCTTCTAAAGGGCCTGTCGTGGTTGATATGGTCGCTGCGTCTTGAGCACGCCATAGGCGATCTGCAGCAGCTTACGCATGGCCGCGCCTAGGGCACTCATCCGGGGTTTACCGCGG
>NZ_SULM01000006.1 GCF_005250615.1 Pseudomonas rhizoryzae
AGGGAGCCGGCAGGCACATTCTACGAAACAGCATCGAGTGCTCAGGTTGGGTAGGTGCTCAGCCGGCTCCGGGTAATGAGGTAGCTAATCTCATTACCCAGGAGAGATACAAGGTTGGGTTGAGACGGCTCCATCGTCGAAGCCCAACAAATGGGCACGCTGCCTGTGTTGGGCTTCGCTGCGCTCAACCCAACCTACGCCTCGGAGCTTCCGTAGGTTGGGTTGAGACGGCTCCATCGTCGAAGCCCAACAAAAGGACGCGCTGCCTGTGTTGGGCTTCGCTGGCGCTCAACCCAACCTACGCGCCTGGGGCTCAAGCGCGATAGGCATCTATCTGCCGATAGAGCGAGAGCGCCGGCGCGACCTGTGGATTGGTCAGGGTGCTGGCATTCATCTGCGTCAGCACGGCGCCATTCAAGGTGTCGCGCTCATCGGCGCCGAGGTCCTGCAAGCCATAGCGGGTAATGGACTGCATCTTCCAGCTGGGACTGCCGTCGGCATCGGTGGCGATGCTGAACACCGGCTGGGTCAGCCCCTGGTCATCGGCCTGAGAGGCCGGGGCGACGCCGACCGGACTCACCTGGTCGAGCAACTGGGTGGTTTCCTGGCCCGGCCGCCAGGTGGGCGAACCCGGATTCACCGTCGCGGCGAGTTCGGAATCCAGGGTATCGGCTGGCGCCCAGGTCCAGGGCTCGGCCCCGTCCTTGGCGTTGGGCGCGGTCACTACCGAGAAGGCAGCGTTCTGGTCGTCGGTGCTACGCCCAGCCATTGCGAAGTAGGCCACCTGGCGTTCCGCCGGGGTGAAGGCGCCGGAGTCGTCGCGGGCAATGCGCGACAGGCTGTCGCCGTCCAGGCCGGCGAAGGGATTCTTGCTCGAGGCATCGCTGTAGCGACTGGAGTCGCCATAGAAGTTTACCAACAGATAATTGGCGGCCTGCTTGGCCAGTTCGGTACGCCCTGGAGTGGCATCATCCGGCAGTTCGCCGAGCACTCCTGCATCCTTGCCCTGGGACTGGATCTGCTGCTTGAGGTCCTGCATGAAGGCGTCCAGCTCGCCGCTGTCTGCCAGGCTGCTGGAGGGCTGCAGGGGCAGCAGGTTGGAGACCAGTTGTGCCGACGCCGACAGGTCCACCGCCACATCGGCGTCACCCGGGGTAACGCCAGGATTGGCGGTGGAACTCACGGCCAGACCGGCCTGGGGTTGGGTGACGCTGGCCAGGCTAGTCCCGGTCAGGTAAGGGTCCGTACGAATCGCCATCATCGCTGATTCCTCCTCGCACTGCACAAAGCGGGTTGAAACCTTCCCGGCAACGGCGGCGCCATGAACAGGGGGAAGGCTGCAGGTTCCGTTATGCCACAGCCTGGCTTAGGGTTGCCTTAAGCCCGGGCCAGAGCGGCTCGTCCCGCTCCGACGCCCTTGCCCTCGATGTTCCTGGCGCGTCGATGCTAGCGGGCGCTCGCGTGCTCGCGCCGCTCCCACACCTCGCAGGCATAGGCCGGGCGATCATCCTCGGCCGGATGCTCCTGCCGCGAGACGAGTTGCCAGTCGCGCTCGTCCCACTCCGGAAAGAACACATCCCCTTCCGGCGCCAGGGCGACGCGGGTCAGGTAGAGACGTTGTGCCACCGGCAGGGCCTCGGCGAACAGCTGGGCACCGCCGATCAGCATGATCTCGCCTGCCTCGCGCTCGAGTGCCCAGGCCTCGGCGCGCGCCACCGCCGCGGCCAGTGAGGAACGGACTTCGGCACCTTCGGCCAGCAGATCAGTCTGACGGGAGACCACCAGATTCAGCCGTCCCGGCAGCGGGCGGCCAAGGGAATCCCAGGTCTTGCGGCCCATGACCAGCGGCTTGCCGAGGGTCACGGCCTTGAAGTATTTGAGCTCCGCCGGCAGATGCCAGGGGAGGCGGTTTTCGATGCCGATGACACCGTTTTCGGCCACGGCGACGATCAGGCTCAGGGGAAGAGAGGTTTTCATGGTGACAGAGCATAACAGAGCCGTTAACAGCGAGGGCGCCAGGGACTATCCTCACGGTTTCTGCCGCAAGGGCACCCCCGCGTGACCGCTACTCCCCCTCCCGCCTTCGACGATCTCTGGCTCACCGAGGCCCTGCGCCTGACCGAGGAAGACAGCGGCCCCCTGGAAGACGCCGAGGCCAATCGCCAGGCGCGCGCGGCCGGCGGTCCCTTCGAGGCGCGACTGGTGACACGCGCCCGGCTGCTCGCCCAACGCGACGGCCTGCTGGCCGCGCGACGCCGCTGGCGCCAGGGCGCGGTACTCGCCGCCTGGCTCTTGGGCATAGTGGCGCTGTTCTGTGGCGCCGGCCTCGCCGCCGGAGCCCTGGGTGACGGCAGCCGGCCGGTCAATGTCTTCTGGGCCCTGGGCAGCCTGCTCGGGCTGAACCTGCTCAGCCTCGCGGTCTGGGCCATCGGGCTGCTAGGTGGCGGGCGGCAATTGGCCTCACCCCTGGCGCGCCTGTGGCTGTGGCTCTCCGGACGCCTGGCCCGGGATGCCCGGGCCCTGTACCTGGGCCCGGCGCTGGTCGGCCTGCTCGGGCGCACGCGCCTGCTGCCCTGGGCGCTGGGCGGCCTGGTCCACGGTCTCTGGCTGCTGATCCTCGGCAGTGCCCTGGCGACCCTGCTGGCGCTGTTGTCCGGACGCAGCTATCTGTTCGTCTGGGAGACCACCCTGCTCGGCAGCGATACCTTCGTCTTGCTGACCCAACTCCTGGGCGCCCTGCCCCAACTGCTCGGCTTTCCGCTGCCGGACGCCGCCAGCATCGCGGCCAGTGGCGATGCCGCCAGCCCTCTGGCTGCAGCGCGGCAGGCCTGGGCCGGCTGGCTGTTGGGCGTGGTGCTGGTCTACGGTCTGCTGCCGCGCCTGCTGCTCGCCCTCATCTGCCTGTGGCGCTGGCGCCAGGGACGCCGCCGCTTGCGCCTGGACGTGGAACGCCCCGGTTATCTAAGGCTGCGCGAGCGCTTGCTGCCCACCAGCGAACGCCTGGGCGTGAACGACGCGGCCCCCGCGCACCTGCCGGTACAGGATGCCGGTGGCCTGGTGCGTACCGGCGACGAAGCGCTGCTGGTAGGCATCGAACTCACCGACCACACCTGGCCGCCACCGCTGCCCGAGGGGGTGAGCGATGCCGGCATCCTTGACGACGGCCAGGGCCGCCGCCATCTGCTGGAACAACTGACCCGCTACCCGGCCCGCCGCCTGCTGATCGCCTGCGACCCACGGCGCTCACCCGATCGCGGTACCCTGGCCCTGTTGGCGGAATTGTCGCGCTGCGCCACGGCGACTCGCATCTGGCTGCTCCCCGCGCCCCTGGGCGGCAAGCTCGATCCGATCCGCCTGGACGACTGGCGCCAGGCGCTGGATAACCTGCGCCTGGCGCACTGCGAAGGGGGTCTCGAAGAATTGGCCTGGCTGGAGGCACATCCATGAGCGGCCCCCTGCGCCTGGCGCTGGTCGGTCACACCAACGTCGGCAAGACCTCCCTGCTGCGCACCCTGACCCGTGACGTCGACTTCGGCGAGGTCTCCCACCGCCCCAGCACCACGCGGCACGTCGAGGGCGCGCGGCTATCGGTGGACGGCGAAGCCCTGCTGGAGCTCTACGACACGCCCGGCCTGGAAGACGCCATCGCCCTGCGCGACTACCTGGAACAACTGGAGCGCCCCGGCGAACGCCTGGACGCCGCTACCCTGCTCGACCGCTTCCTCGACAGCGTGGAAGCCCGCCAGCGATTCGAGCAGGAAGCCAAGGTGATCCGCCAGCTGCGTTCCTCCGATGCCGGCCTCTATGTGATCGACGCTCGCGAGCCGGTGCTGGCCAAGTACCGCGACGAACTGGCGGTGCTGGCCGGTTGCGGTCGCCCCCTGGTGCCGGTGCTCAACTTCGTCGCCGCCGAGGGTCATCGCGCCGACGACTGGCGCGCCACCCTGGCCCGCCTCGGCCTGCACGCCCTGGTGCGCTTCGACAGTGTGGCGCCGCCCGCGGACGGCGAGGCGCGCCTCTACGAGAGCCTGGCGACCCTGCTGGAAAGCGGCCGCCCGGCGCTACAACGGCTGATCGCCGACCATGCCGAACAGGCCCAGCGGCGCCACCACGAAGGCGTACGGCTGATTGCCGAACTGCTGGTGGACGCCGCCGCCGCCCGCCGCAGCGTGGCGCCCGGCGAGGCCGAGGTAGCCACGGCGACGGCTGAACTGCGCGACGCCCTGCGCACCCGCGAGCAGCGTTGCGTGGAAGAGCTGTTGCGGCTGTTCGGCTTTCGCCCGGGCGACGCCCATGCCAGCGACCTACCGTTGCTGGACGGGCGCTGGGGCGACGATCTGTTCAATCCGGAAACCCTGCGGCTACTGGGCATTCGCCTGGGCGGTGGGGTGGCAGCCGGGGCGGCGGCTGGCGTCGGTCTCGACCTGCTCGCCGGCGGCCTGACCCTGGGTGCCGCTACGGTGCTGGGCGCCCTGGCCGGCGGCCTGGCGCAGACCGGCGGGCACTACGGCCGGCGCCTGTTCGGCAAGCTGCGCGGCGGTCGGGAGCTATCCATCGACGATGCGGTGCTGCGGCTATTGGCCGTGCGCCAGCGCCAGTTGCTGGCCGCCCTGGAAGCCCGCGGTCATGCCGCCCAGGGTGCCATCGAGGTCGCTGCGCCGGACGAACGACGCTGGCGGGAAGGCAAGCTGCCGCCCGCCGTGCAGGTGGCTCGCGCCCATCCGGAATGGTCGGCGCTCAATCCGCGTCCGCGCCTGCAGGCCGACGACCGCCAGACCCGCATCGACGAGATCGCCGACGCCCTGGACGCTGACGCCTAGCCGCGCTCCACCTCGGCGAGGAACACCGCCACCGTAGCCATGCAGGCCTCACGCTCTTCCACGTGGGGCATGTGGCTGGATGCCTCGAAGATGCGCCAGCGCACGTTCGGAATGAGTCGGTCGAAGGGCTCGACACAGGCCGGTGTGGCTTCATCAAAGCGCCCGGAGATCAGCAGGGTCGGCACCTGGATTTGCGCCAGGCGGTCGATCACGCTCCAGTCCTTGAGACTGCCGATCACATGGAATTCGGTGGGGCCGTTCATGGCGTGATAGACGGTGGGATCGGCATCGATGGCGGCGAAGGTGCGCGCCACCTCGGCGGGCATCGGCTGTACCCGGCAAACGTGACGGGCATAGAAGACGTCGCTGGCGGCGCGGTACTCGGGTGAGTCGGTGGTACCGGCGGCCTCATGTCGATCCAGGGTAGCCTGCACCTCGGGCGGCAACTCGGCGCGCAGTCCCGCCGCCGCCTCGCGCCAAAGCGCCATGGACGCCGGCGAGTTGGCGATGATCAGCCCCCGCAGTCCTTTCGGTTGGCGGACGCCATGCTCGGCACCCAGCATCCCACCCCAGGATTGACCGAGCAGCACGTACTCGGCGATGCCCAGGTGCTGCAGCAGATTGTTCAACTCATCGAGAAACAGCTCGACGGTCCAGAAGCCGGGATCGATACCCCGCAGATGGGTGGAGCGGCCATTGCCGAGTTGGTCGTAATGCACCACCGGCCAGCCGTACTCGGCCAGGTCCTTGAAGCTGTCGACATAGTCATGGGTACAGCCGGGACCGCCATGGGCCACCACCAGCGGCAGTCGCCCACTGGCTAGATCACCGGTGACCCGGTACCAGGTCTGGTGGCCTTGGAAATCGGCGTAGCCTTCTTGAACCTGCATGGATGCCTTCCTCGTCACGATGGGAACGGGATCAGGCTAACGGGCGGGAGAAAGGGGGATAACTGGGAAAAGTTGTAGGTTTGGGGGAGACTCTTCACGTTGGTGGGCCCCCTCTCCCGCGTGCGGGGGAGGGTTGGGGTGGGGGCGCTCAGCTCAGGTCGCCAAGCTAATTTTAGGAAGCTGCTGATGCTCTTTGTTCCGCCCCCGCCGGGCGGGTCACTTTTTTCAATCGCGAAAAAAGTAACCAAAAACGCTTGCCCCGACTGGCCGGTCCTGCGCTTTGCGCAGGATGCCCTCACGCCAGCGCCACTCCAGTGGGCCGGGGCCGAAGGACCGTCCTGGCCCTCGGCCCCTTTCGCGGCATCCATGCCGCTCACCCACTTCCGCGACACTGCCGTTCGGCCGGCCAGACGGGGCACTGGGGTGCCGGCTGAAAGTTGGGCTTTATAAAGGCGGTCTTGGTGCATCGAGCGGCTGCTTGTTGCTGTGAGTCGACGCTAGATTTGGCACCTACGCGGTATTGGCCACCTGAGTTAAGTCGGTTAAAAATCAGCAACTTGCGCCGTTATTCGGTGCCAAATAGCACGCCAAGGAAAATTGCGATTTTTCGTCATTTCTACTCACTCTTGCGAGACTTTTGGCACTTAAAATCGTTTCTAACCCGCGTGTTTCCTAGGGGTGCCAAAGCCATCATCTCCTCACACGGAATAAACCGCTTTTAAAAAGACACTTCCAGCCCGCACCCAGCGCCCTGTTCAGGAGGCCGAACGTAGCCGTCGTGGAGGTGGGTGAGCGGCAGGGATGCCGCGAGAGGCGTCGAGGGCCAGGACGGCCCTTCGACGTCGGCCCGCCGGAAGGACGGCGGAGCGAGGGGACCCGGAGCGCAGCGTAGGGCCGGATGACCAGGGCAAGCATTTTTGGTTACTTTTTGGGCGACTGCAAAAAGTAACCCGCCCGGCGGGGGCGGAACGAAAGCTATCCGAAAACGCCGTAAATCAGCTTGGCGACCAAGCTAAACGCCCCCACCCCAACCCTCCCCCGCAAGCGGGAGAGGGGGCGGTCCGGCAGGCGGGATTACCTTCCAGCACTGGACCAGGCCCCCGCGTAGGCTGGATGACGGCGCAGCCTCATCCAGCGCAACACCCAAGTCAGGTCAGTGCGACTTCAACCCCGCCGCCGTCAACACCAACCGCAGCACCCAGGCCACCACCCCCAGGGCGACCAGACTGCACGCCCAGATACCGGCCATCCAGGCCAGCCGCTGCCAGAGCGGCTTGCTGTCGGCGGGATTCGGTTCGCGCGAGCGGCCGGCCATCAGTGGTAACCCTCCCCTGCGCGCACCTTGCCACGGAACACGTAGTAGCCCCAGAAGGTGTACATCAGGGTGATCGGGATGATGAACAGGGTGCCGATGAGCAGGAACAGCTGGCTCTGCGGCGGCGACGAGGCCTCCCAGATGGAGACCGCGGGCGGGATGATGTTCGGCCAAAGGCTGATGCCCAGACCGCTATAGCCGAGGAAAATCAGTGCCAGGGTCAGCAGGAAGGGCGCATGGTGCGAGTCTTCGCGCAGGATGGCACGCAGCAGGGCCAGGGTCACCACGCCCACCAGGATGGGCACCGGCAGGAACCAGAACAGGTTGGGCATGCTGAACCAGCGATGGGAGATGGCCACATGGGTCAGCGGCGTCCAGATGCTCACCACCACGGTAAAAGCCAGCAGCAGGAACAGCAGCGGCTTGGTCAGGCGGCGCATGGTGGCCTGCAGTGGCCCCTCGGTCTTCATGATCAGCCAGGTGCTGCCCAGCAGCGCGTAGGCGGCGATCACGCCCAGGCCGCAAAACACCGAGAAGGGCGTCAGCCAATCCAGCGGACCGCCGACGTACTGGCGATTCTCCACCGGGAAGCCTTCGATGAAGGCGCCCAGGGCCACGCCCTGGCAGAAGCTGGCCAGCAGCGAGCCGAAGATGAAGGACTTGTCCCACAGGGCTTCCTTGCCTTCATGGACCTTGAAGCGGAACTCGAAGGCCACGCCGCGGAAGATCAGGCCGATCAGCATGAAGATCAGCGGCAGGTAGAGCGCCGGCAGGATCACCGAGTAGGCCAGCGGGAAGGCGCCGTACAGCCCTGCCCCGCCGAGCACCAGCCAGGTCTCGTTGCCGTCCCAGATGGGCGCCACGGTGTTCATCATGACGTCACGGTCTTCCTTGCCCTTGACGAAGGGAAAGAGGATGCCGATGCCCAGGTCGAAGCCGTCCATGACCACGTACATCATGAGGCCGAAGATGATGATGATCGCCCAGATCAGCGGGAGGTCGATGCCAGGGATGCCGTTCATGCGCGGTCTCCGGTCAGCTGGTCTTTGGGATTGTCTTCTTCCAGGCCGTCATCGGCGCCGGACAACGGACGCTTGGGATGGCGATCGGTACCCGGACCACCGGAGGTGGGCAGATCGCCTTCGCCGGTATGGGGCCCCTTGCCGATCATGCGCAGGGCATAGAGGGTGCCGATGCCGAACACGGCGAAATAGACCACCACGAAGGCCACCAGGGTGATGCTCAGCTGGGTGACGCTGTGGTTGGACACCCCATCCTTGGTCCGCAACAAGCCATAGACGATCCACGGCTGGCGCCCCACCTCGGTGGTGAACCAACCGGCCAGCAGGGCGATCAGGCCCACCGGGCCCATGCACATCACCAGGCGCAGGAAACCGCGGGTCTCGAACAGCTTGCCGCGCCAGCGCAGCCAGGCGCTCCACAGACCGGCCGCGATCATCAACAGGCCCAGGGCGACCATGATGCGGAACGACCAGAACACCACGTAGGCCGGCGGCCGGTCTTCCTTGGGAAAGTCCTTGAGGGCCGGGATCGGCTCGGTGAAGCTGTGCTTGAGGATGAGACTGCCGAGCACCGGGATCTCGACCTTGTAGAGGGTCTTCTCCTGCTCCATGTCCGGCCAGCCGAACAGGATCAGGGGCGTGGGCTCACCGGGCGGATTCTCCCAGTGCCCCTCCATCGCCGCGATCTTGGCCGGCTGGTACTTCAGGGTATTGAGGCCATGGGCATCGCCGACGAAGGCCTGCACCGGCGCCACCAGCAGGGCCATCCACATGGCCATGGAGAACATCTTGCGCACCGCCGGGTTGTCGTTGCCGCGCAGCAGGTGCCAGGCGGCCGACGCGCCGACCAGGAAGGCCACCGACAGGTAGGCGGCGATGGTCATGTGCGCCCAGCGGAAGGGGAAGGACGGATTGAAGATCACCGCCAGCCAGTCCGCCGGAACGATGCGACCGTCGAGGATCTCGTAGCCGGCGGGAGTGTGCATCCAGCTGTTGGAGGCCAGGATCCAGAAGGTCGACATCAGGGTGCCGATGGCCACCATCACCGTCGAGAAGAAGTGCAGGCCGCGGCCGACGCGATTCCAACCGAACAGCATGACGCCGAGGAAGCCGGCCTCGATGAAGAAGGCGGTGAGCACCTCGTAGGTCAGCAACGGCCCGGTCACGGCGCCGGCATAGTCGGCAAAGCCGCTCCAGTTGGTGCCGAACTCATAGGCCATCACCAGACCGGACACCACGCCCATGCCGAAGAAGATGGCGAAGATCTTCAGCCAGAAGTGATACAGATCTTTGTAGACGTGATTGTCGGTCTTCAGCCAGAGGCCCTCGAGCACGGCGAGAAAGCTCGCGGTGCCAATGGACAACGCCGGGAAGATGATGTGGAAGGACACGGTGAAGGCAAACTGGATCCGCGCAAGGTCCAGGGCTTCAAGGCCGAACATAAACTTTCCTCTCAGGCACGCCGGCCGTCGAGAGCGGCCGATCGAGTTGACGTTGACCGAAGTTCGAACCACTGCCATGCGGACGGTTCTAGCGAAACGCGCAAAAAACCGCCCTGGCTAGCGTCTTCAGCCTACCGCAAAGCTGACCTGGATCAACGTCAGGCTTTAGAGTAGTCCTCCTGGATACATTTGCTTACGTGGTTCGATGTCGCATTAGGCAGGCTGTCGCACCCGCAGTTGTATGACGATAACTCCCTAGGTGGCTTAAGATGCCGCCTCTGCCTCCCGAGCCTCGACCATGTCCGGCGATACCCTGCTGCTGCGTCACCACCGCCCCTTCGTTGCCTTCTGGTTCGCCCGTATCTGCACCGCCGGCAGTTTCCAGATGCTCACCGTGGCCATCGGCTGGCACCTCTATTCCCTCACCGGTAACGTGCTCGACCTCGGCCTGGTGGGCCTGGTGGAATTCTTGCCGCGGGTGCTGTTCATGTTGCATACCGGCCACGTCGCCGATCGCTACGACCGCCGCCGGGTCGCCGCCCTCTGCCAGACCGGCCAGGGGCTGATCGCCCTGGTGCTCCTGGTAGGCAGCCTGAACCAGGCAGTGACCCGCGACCTGATCTTCATCCTGGCCTTCTGCCTGGGTACCGCACGGGCCTTCGAGCAGCCCACCACCCAGGCCCTGCTCCCCAATATCGTGCCGCCGGCCATCTTTCCGCGTGCCATCGCCGCGGCGGCCTCGGCCATGCAGGGCGCCACCATCATCGCCCCCGCGCTGGGCGGCCTGCTCTATGCCCTGGGCGCGGCCTGGGTCTATGGTCCGGCCCTGTTGTTCTACGCCATAGCCGTACTCTTGGTGTCCAGCCTGCCCGCCCGGCAGACACCCAGCCAAAAGGAAAAACCGACCCTGGAAAACCTGCTGGCCGGTATTCGCTTCATCAAAAGCCGTCCGGACGTGCTCGGCGCCATCTCCCTGGACCTCTTCGCCGTGCTGCTCGGTGGCGCCACCGCCTTGCTGCCGGTGTTCGCCGCCGACATCCTGCTCACCGGTCCCTGGGGCCTCGGTCTGCTGCGCTCGGCGCCCGCGGTGGGCGCCCTGGGCATGTCTTTCCTGCTCGCCTACGTCAGCCTCAATCGCCACGTGGGACGCATCATGTTCGGTGCGGTGGGGATATTCGGCGTAGCCACCATCGCCTTCGGCCTCTCCACCTCGCTGTGGTTCTCGCTGTTCACCCTGGTGGTGCTGGGCGCGGCAGACATGGTCAGCGTGGTGATTCGCACCTCCTTCGTCCAGCTGGAAACCCCCGACGCCATGCGCGGTCGGGTCAGCGCGGTCAACGGCCTGTTCATCGGCGCCTCCAACCAGCTCGGCGAATTCGAATCCGGCCTCACTGCCCACTTCTTTGGCACGGTACCGGCAGTGGTGCTGGGCGGGGTCGGCACCCTGGTGGTGACGGGGGTGTGGATGAAGCTGTTCCCGGGCCTGGCCAAGCGCGATCGACTTCACTAAACGCACGAAGACGGCCGAAGGGTACCCATCGCCGGCGGCGTCGGGTCACTCATCCCACCCTGAGGACCGTTCGGCTCCTCAAAAGGTTATTGCGAAAACCTTAATCGCAAAATGTGATCCAAATCACACATCTTATGAGTCGAGGTTTGGATGCGTACTCCTCTTTCCATGGCGGCCCGTCTCGGTCTGGGCTTTGGTCTGATTCTGATACTGATGCTGCTGATCACCCTGGTGGGCGTTCAGCGCGTCGGCGTCATCAATGAAACCCTGACGTCAGTCAGCCAGGGCGCCAGCGTCAAGCAGCGCTATGCCATCAACTTCCGCGGCAGTGTCCATGACCGCGCCATCGCCATTCGCGACGCGGTCCTGATCCATGACGAGGCGGCCCTGGCCAACCGCCTGGCCGATATCGACCGTCTCAAGAACTTCTATCGCCAGTCCGCCGAGCCAATGGACAGCTTGTTCGCCAACCAGGGCGCCAGTGCGGATGAGCAGCGCCTGCTCGCCGCCATCAAGGATATCGAGAACACTGCCCTGCCACTGACAGAGCGCCTGCTGCAGCTGCGCCAAGCCGGTGACTACGAAGGGGCCCGGGTATTCCTGCTGGAGCACGTCTCGGCCGCCTACGTCGAATGGCTCAAGCGCATCAATGCGCTCATCGACCACGAGGAAGCCATCGCTGGTGGCCATCTGGCCGAGGTCAGGGATATCGCGGCGGGTTTCCGCGGATTGATGCTGATCACCTGTGCCATCGCCCTGCTGCTGAGCGTGACCGTCTCCCTACTGATCATTCGCCAGATGAGCGCGACCCTGGGAGGCGAGCCCCATGCGGTGGCTGCTGCCATTCGCCGATTGGCCGAAGGGCGCTTGGACGAGCAGCCCAGCACCCGGCATCCAGCGAGTGTCATGGGCACCCTGGGCAACGCCACGGCTCATCTGGGCGAGACCATCGTCCAGGTCAGGAGCACCGCCACCTCGGTGGCGGCGGCCGCCGTCCAGTTGCAGGACAACGCCCAGGCCAACCAGCGGCACACCGATGTCCAATCCAACCAAGCCCAGCACATGGCCGCAGCGATCACCGAATTGGCCGCCACCATCGGCGAGGTCGCCGGCTACGCCGCCCAGGCTGCGGTCGCCACGGGCAACGCCAGCGCCCAGGTGGACAACGGCAACCAACTGGTGACCCGCTCCGGCCAGGCCATCGGCCAACTGGTGCAGGCCCTGGAACAGGCCAGCGTCACCGTGCAACAGGTATCCAGTGACAGCGCCAGCATCGAGAACATCGTCGCCGTCATCAATGGCATTGCCGAGCAGACCAATCTCCTGGCGCTCAATGCCGCCATCGAGGCCGCGCGCGCCGGCGAACAAGGTCGCGGCTTCGCCGTGGTGGCCGATGAAGTCCGCAATCTGGCCACCCGTACCCAGGAGTCGACCCGCGAGATCCGCGGCATGATCGCCACGCTGCAGGACGTCGCCAGCCGCGCCTCGGTACAGATGGAGGAAAGTCGCGATCAGGCCCACGAGACCGCTGCCTTGACCCAGCGCGCCGTCGCGGCCCTGGCCGCGATCCACACCGACGTCAACTCGGTGAACGCCATGAACACCCAGATCGCCACGGCGGCGGCCCAACAGCGCGCGGTGGCCGAAGAGGTCAACGAGAATATCAACCGCATCCATGCCGCGACCCTGGAAACCGCCAGCGGCTCGCAGCAGATCACCGACGCCAGCCGTCAACTGGCGGAGCTGGCAGAAGACTTGGAAAACCGGATGAGCCTCTTTCGTACCCGCACGGCCTGACCCTCTCACAACGCGCAAAGCCTGAAACTAGACGGCCGCACAGCGGTCGCAGTCAGACACCTTTTCGCAAAGGAGTCTGGACATGCAGCTTTCCCTCAACGGTCAGGTCGCCCTGGTCACCGGCGGCAGTTCCGGGATCGGGGCCGCCGTCGCCGAGGCCCTGGCCAAGGCCGGCGCCGCCGTCGCCATCAACTACCACTCCCATGCCGAACCCGCCGAGGAACTGGCCCAGCGCATCCAGGATGCCGGCGGCCGCGCCATCGCCGTAGGTGGCGACGTGGGCGACGAGACCGCGGTGCAGGCCATGTTCGACCGCACCCTGGAAGCCTTCGGCCGGCTGGACATCCTGGTGGCCAATTCCGGCCTGCAGAAAGATGCCGCGGTCGCCGAGATGTCCCTCAAGGACTGGAACACCGTCATCAACACCAACCTCACCGGCCAGTTCCTTTGCGCCCAGGCCGCCATCCGCCAATTCCGTAAGCAGGGGCGCGATGAAAAGGTCTCGCGCGCCCTGGGCAAGATCATCCACATGAGTTCGGTGCACGAGGTCATCCCCTGGGCCGGCCACGTCAACTACGCCGCGTCCAAGGGCGGGATCTACATGCTGATGCGCAGCCTGGCCCAGGAAGTGGCGGCCGAGGGCATCCGCATCAACAGCATCGCGCCCGGGGCCATCGCCACGGCCATCAACGCCGACGTCGTCAATGACGAGGCGAAGGCTCGCGAACTGCTCAAGCTGATCCCCTACAAACGCATTGGCCAGGTGGAAGACATCGGCAACGCCGCGGTATTCCTCGCCAGCGACCTGGCCGACTACGTCGTTGGCACCACCCTCTTCGTCGACGGCGGCATGTGCCTCTATCCGGGATTCGAAGACAATGGCTGATTCCACCTCCGTGCACGCCCGCCGCAGTATCGGCGCCCACGGTGTCATCGGCGACCTGCGCACCTGCGCCCTGGTCGCCACCGACGGCACCATCGATCACTTCTGCTGGCCGAACCTCGACAGCCCCTCGGTGTTCGCCTCCCTGCTGGACTCGGAGAAAGCCGGCTATTTCAGCCTGGCTCCGCTGTGGGACGATGCCCGCGAACAGCAGCTGTACCTGCCGGATACCAATATCCTGCAAACTCGCTGGCTGTCGGCCGAAGGCGTCGCCGAGGTCACCGACCTGATGCCGGTGTGCAGCGCCGAGGACACCAAGCCGCGCATCGTCCGCCGCGTGCAGATGGTCGCCGGCCACGGTCGCATCCGCCTGCATTGCGCCCCGGCCCACGACTACGCCCGTGCCACCACCCGCGCCCGGCGCCTGGACGATGGCGCCCTGTTCGAGGCCGACGGCCAGCCCAGCCTGCGCCTGGCCTCGCCGGTGCCCCTGCAGATCGAGGGCAACGCCGCCTTCGCCGAATTCGACCTGCAGCAGGGCGAATCCCTGGACTTCGTCTTCGGCTGCGCCGAGGACGACAAGGTCGTGGCCGGCAGCAGCGAACTCTGCTTCCAGGACACCCTGGCCTACTGGACCCGCTGGGCCGCCCAGAGCCAGTACCAGGGCCGCTGGCGGGAAATGGTCACCCGCTCGGCCCTGGCGCTGAAACTGCTGACCTCCTGCAAGCACGGCTCCATCGCCGCCGCGGCCACCTTCAGCCTGCCCGAGTCCCTGGGTGGCGAACGCAACTGGGACTATCGCGCGTCCTGGATCCGTGACTCGTCCTTTACCGTCTATGCCTTCATGCGCCTGGGCTATACCCAGGAGGCCAAGGACTTCATCCACTGGGTCGGTCGTTGCATGGAGAACAGCCACCAGGAACCGGAGCGACTGCAGATCATGTATCGCCTCGATGGCGGCCTGGATCTGCCCGAAGAAAGCCTCGACCACCTGGCGGGCTATGCCGACTCGAGTCCGGTACGCATCGGCAATGAGGCATACAAACAGACGCAGCTGGATATCTATGGCGAGCTGATGGACGCGGTCTACCTGTCCAACAAATACGGCGAAGCCATCTCCCACCAGCGCTGGCGCCATGTGGTGCGGATGATCGATCACGTCTGCGAGGTCTGGAATACGCCGGACGCCGGTATCTGGGAGATGCGCGGCGAACCCGAGCACTTCCTGCACTCGCGGCTGATGTGCTGGGTGGCCATCGACCGGGCGCTGCGCCTGGCGGCGAAGCGCTCCCTGCCGATGCCCTACGAACGCTGGTACGCGACGCGCTCGGCGATCCAGGACGACATCTGGGATAACTTCTGGAGCGACGAGCTGGGTCATTTCACCGCGACTCGCCATGGCAAGAGCCTGGATGCGGCCATGCTGCTGATGCCGCTGGTACGCTTCGTCAGCGCCACCGACCCCCAGTGGCTGGCAACCCTCGACGCCATCAAGCAACACCTGACCTACGACGGCATGATCCGTCGCTACGACCCGGCCGACACCCCGGCGGACAATCTCGACGGCGAAGAAGGCGCCTTCGTCGCCTGCTCCTTCTGGTACGTCGAATGCCTGGCCCGCGCCGGCCGGGTGGACGAGGCGCACCTGGAGTTCGAGAAGCTGCTCGGCTACGCCAATCCCCTGGGGCTCTATGCGGAAGAACTGGACAAGCGCGGCTATCCCCTGGGCAACGTCCCCCAGGCCCTGTCGCATCTGGCGCTGATCAGCGCGGCCTTCTTCTTGGACCGCAAGCTCAGCGGCAAGGATCCGCAATGGCAGCCGTAGATGGAGTGCTATCGCGGCCATAGCGCCCCGTCATTGCGGCCGTTCCTCCTGCAATGCTCTTGTAAGAGGAGCGGCCCATGGCCGCGATAAATAAGGCCATCCTCACCCCAGCCTGCTTCCCGAGGAGAGCAACCCTCAGTAGGCTGGGCTGAGCGCAACGAAGCCCAGCACGGTCAGGCTCGACCACGGCTGTTGGGCTTCGGCGATCGAGCTGCCTCAACCCAACCTACTCTCCTTCACACATCTCGCAGCTCACCGGCGAAGCGCTCCAGCCGCTGGCGCAGGCGCTGGTTTTCCCGGCGCAGCTCTTCCACCTCATCCAGCAGGTGCAAGGCCAGGGCCGTAGCGGCCCAATCCAATTCCAGCTCCTGGCGCAGGCGCACCGCGCGGCGGGCGCGGTGCAAGGCGCCGGTGTCGAAGTGCCACTCGGCCGGTCGCTTGCCGCGTTGTGGGGCCAGGATGCCGTGCTCGACGATTTCCACCACCACGGGCTCGCTCACCTCGCAGAGCACGCAGAATTCCTGCAGGACGATCAGACTGCTCATCAGACTTTCCTCCAGTCTTGGCGGGGATCGAAGGCCGCCCGCTCGGCTAGTTGGCGCCACAGCGCCTGGGTTGCTTCATCGCCCTTGGGCGGCATCACCACCTTGAGCAGGGCATGCAGATCGCCCTGCCCATTCTTGCCGGCAAGGCCCTTGCCGCGTACCCGCAGCCGAGCACCGCTCTGGCTGCCGGGCGGGATGCTGAGCATGATCTGGCCGTCCAGCGTGGGCACCTGCACCTTGGCCCCCAGGGCCGCTTCCCAGGGCGCGAGCGGCACGCTGACCACCAGGTCCTGGCCATCCACGTCGAACAGGGGATGGGGCACCAGGCGGATGACCAGATAGAGATCCCCCGCCTCCGCGCCACCGACGCCCGGCTCGCCCTGGCCCTTGAGGCGGATGCGTTCGCCGTCGGTACTGCCGGCGGGAATCTTGACGTTGAGGGTCTTGGTGGTCTCGCCGACGCGCCGGCCCAACTCGTCGCGCTGCGGCAGGGTGAAACTCAGCGGCTTGGTGCTGCCCGCCTGGCTCTCTTCGAGGAACAATGGCAACTCCAGCTCGACGTCGCGCCCGCGCCGGGCGAAGCCCCCCTGCTGCGAGCGTCCAGCGGCGCCGAACAGGGATTCGAAGAAGTCGGAATAGTCTGCGCCGAAGCCGGCGTGGGGATCGCTGTAGTCATCGCCCGAACCCGGCTGCCAATCCGGCGGCACCTGGAAGCGCTCACCCTGCTGCTGGTAGAGGCGGACCTGGTCGTACTCGGCGCGTTTGTGCGGATCGCGCAGGACGTCGTAGGCCTCCGCGACCTCCTTGAAGCGAGCCTCGGCATCGGCCTCCTTGCTCACATCGGGGTGGTACTTGCGCGCCAGTTTGCGATAGGCGGTCTTGAGGGTCTTGTCATCGACATCGGGGGCGACGCCGAGCACCTCGTAGTAGTCCTTGAAGTCCATCGCGGTCTCCAGTGGGGGTTCCCCTAGAGACCGCGACCTACCTGCGACGGTTGCACGCAGCCGATCAGTCGCCGCGCTTGCGGAACGCCCACGTACCGGCTAGCACCGTGAAGGTGGCCACCAGCGCCACCAGGATCCAGAAGCCATGGGGCGAGCTGGCCAGGGGTATGCCACCGACGTTCATGCCGAAGAAGCCGGCGATGATGTTGATGGGCAGCGCCAGCACCGTGACCAGGGTCAGGGTGAACAGGGTGCGATTGGTCTGCTCGGCGGAGGAGGCGGCGATCTCTTCCTGCAAGAGCTTGAGCCGCTCGACCAGAGCGGAGAGATCGTCCAGCACCCGGTCGAATTCCTCGGTGGCCTCGCGCAGGGTCTGGATGTCGTCGCGGCGCAGCCAGGCCGGGGGCCGGTTGAGCAGGCGCAGCAGCGAACCCGGTTCCAGGGCCAGCAATCGCTGCAGCCGCACCAGGGCCCGTCTCAGGCCGCCCAGCTCGGCGCGGCTGGCGGCCAGACGCTGGGACAGCAGGCGATCCTCGATGGCGTCCACCTTGACCGTGGTGTCGCGGATGATGCCGGTGAGCACGTCGGCCTGGTCGCGCAAGAGGTGCACCAGCAACTCCAGGGTCGAGCCGAAGCCTTCGCCGCGACGCACCGCATGGCGCAGGCGATCCACCGAGCGCAGCGGCTGGGCCCGAGCGGTCACCAGCAGCCCCGGCCGGGCGCAGGCCCAGAGGGTGGCGACGTCCACCGACACCTGGCCGTAGGCGAGGGTCACGTCGTTTACCACCCCGAGCAGGGTGTCGTCGGCCGGCTCCAGGCGGGTCGAATGGGAGCCGGCGTGCAGGGATTCGAAGAATTCCTCGGGTAGCCCCAGGTGCTCGCGCATCCAGCGTTCGGCGGCGGCGTGGGCCAGATTGAAATGCAGCCAGCGAAAACCGCCCTCTTCCGCCTCCCAGGGCTCTTCCGGGGCCATGGTCAGGGCATGGCCAGGCTGGCCGGAGGTGAAGTGAAAGGCATAGAGCAGCCCCAGCCGTTCGGCGGCTGGATGCAGGGGAATCAGGGTGTTGGTCATGGCTACCTGCAGAGGGACGCGACATCAGGGCTCTGTTAGAGCCTGTTCAGAGCCTGCTGCGCGTCGGCCAAACGGCGTTGAAAATGCCCTGGGTCGCCAGCCCGGTCGGAATGCTCATTTACCATTCGTAACTCCGAGCGCGGATCCGACCCGCTTCCCCAGTCCTTTCACCTTGTTTGGCTCTAGCTCGCGAGGCTCTGAACAGGCTCATAGCAGGTCCAAATGAACCTTTGATGACAGAGCCTGGTAGGCAGGAGCCGGAGCGACGCCCCGAACGGGGCGTCACTCTTATTGCGGACGCATGTGCGGGAAGAGGATGACGTCGCGGATCGACGGCGAATTGGTCAGCAGCATCACCAGGCGGTCGATGCCGATGCCTTCGCCAGCGGTGGGCGGCATGCCGTATTCCAGGGCGTTGATGAAGTCAGCGTCGTAGTGCATGGCCTCGTCGTCGCCGGCGTCCTTTTCCTGGACCTGCAGCATGAAGCGCGCGGCCTGGTCTTCGGCGTCGTTGAGCTCGGAGTAGGCGTTGGCGATCTCGCGGCCACCGATGAACAGCTCGAAACGGTCGGTGACGTTGGGATTCTGGTCGTTACGGCGGGCCAGCGGCGAGACCTCGAAGGGATACTCGGTGATGAAGTGCGGCTGCTCCAGCTTGCTCTCCACCAGCTCCTCGAAAATCATCACCTGCAGCTTGCCCAGGCCCTCGTGACCGAGCACCTTGGCGCCAGCTTTCTTGGCGATGGCGCGGGCCTTCTCGACGTCGTTGAGATCGTCGGCGGTGAGGTCCGGGTTGTACTTGAGGATGGAGTCGTACACCGACAGGCGCACGAAGGGCTCGCCGAAGTGGAAGACCTTATCGCCATAGGGCACGTCGGTACTGCCGAGCACGGCCTGGGCCAGCTCGCGGAACAGTTCCTCGGTGAGGTCCATGTTGTCTTCGTAGTCGGCGTAGGCCTGGTAGAACTCGAGCATGGTGAACTCGGGGTTGTGCCGGGTCGAGACGCCTTCGTTACGGAAGTTGCGGTTGATCTCGAAGACCTTCTCGAAGCCACCGACCACCAGGCGCTTGAGGTACAGCTCCGGCGCGATGCGCAGGAACATGGCCATGTCCAAGGCGTTGTGGTGGGTCTCGAAGGGCTTGGCCGCCGCCCCGCCGGGGATGGTCTGCAGCATGGGGGTTTCCACTTCGAGGAAACCGCGCTCCATGAGGAACCGGCGGATGTGAGCGATGACCTGAGAGCGCACGCGGAAGGTCTGGCGGACTTCTTCGTTGACGATCAGGTCGACGTAGCGCTGGCGATAGCGCAGCTCGGTGTCGGTCAGGCCGTGGTGCTTGTCGGGCAGCGGACGCAGCGACTTGGTCAGCAGGCGCACGTCGCTCATGTTGACGTAGAGATCACCCTTGCCGGAGCGGGCCAGGGTGCCCTCGGTGGCGATGATGTCGCCCAGGTCCCAGGTCTTGACCGCTTCCAGGGTCTCGGCCGGCAGGGTCTTGCGGTCGACGTAGACCTGGATGCGCCCGCTGGTGTCCTGCAGCACCATGAAGGCGCCGCGGTTGAGCATGATGCGGCCGGCCACCTTGACCTTGATGCCCGCGGCTTCCAGCTCTTCCTTGGTCTTGTCGGCGTACTGCTGCTGCAGGTCACCGGCCAGGCTGTCGCGACGGAAGTCGTTGGGGAAGGGAATGGCCTGCTGATCGCGCAGTGCGGCAAGCTTTTCCTTGCGCTGGGCGATCAGCTTGTTGTCTTCCTGTTCCTGGGCTTGGGGGTCTAGGGGTTGTTCGCTCATGTCTGCTGTTTACCTGGGGAAGGGTGTTGCGGGCCGGCGCCCGGCGGGCGACCGGCCAGAGAAGGGTTAGATGCCCTGCTTGAGGCTGGCTTCGAGGTATTCGTCCAGATCGCCGTCGAGCACCTTGTCGCAATCGCTGCGTTCCACGCCGGTGCGCAGATCCTTGATCCGCGAGGCGTCGAGCACATAGGAGCGGATCTGGTGGCCCCAGCCGATATCGGACTTGGAGTCTTCCAGCGCCTGGGAGGCAGCGTTGCGTTTCTGCATCTCCAGCTCGTACAACTTGGCCCGCAGCATCTTCATGGCGGTGTCCCGGTTGGCGTGCTGGGAGCGCTCGTTCTGGCAGGCCACCACGGTGTTGGTGGGCACGTGGGTGATCCGCACCGCAGAGTCGGTGGTGTTCACGTGCTGGCCACCGGCGCCGGAGGAGCGATAGGTGTCGACGCGCAGGTCGGACGGATTGATCTCGATCTCGATGTTGTCGTCGATCTCGGGCGAGACGAAGACCGCGGTGAAGGAGGTGTGCCGCCGGTTGCCCGAGTCGAAGGGACTCTTGCGCACCAGGCGGTGCACGCCGATCTCGGTACGCAGCCAGCCGAAGGCGTATTCGCCCTTGATGTGCACCGTGGCGCCCTTGATGCCGGCGACCTCGCCTTCGGAGAGTTCGACGATCTCGGCGCTGAAGCCATGCTGGTCGGCCCAGCGCAGGTACATGCGCAGGAGCATGTTGGCCCAGTCCTGGGCCTCGGTGCCGCCGGAGCCGGCCTGGATATCCAGGTAGCAGTTGTTGGGGTCCATCTCGCCGCTGAACATGCGGCGGAATTCCAGCTTCTCGAGGATGCCGCGCAGGCGCTCGACCTCGGTCGCCACGTCATCGACCGCGCCCTGGTCTTCTTCTTCGGCGGCCATCTCCAGCAGATCGCTGGCATCGGCCAGGCCACCGCTCAGCTCGTCCAGGGTGCCGACCACCTGGGCCAGCTGGGCGCGCTCACGGCCGAGGTTCTGGGCGTACTCGGGCTTGTTCCAGACATTGGGGTCCTCGAGCTCGCGCTCGACTTCGACCAGGCGATCCTTTTTCAGATCGTAGTCAAAGATACCCCCGAATGGTCTGGGTACGGCTGGAGAGGTCCTTGATGCTGGTGACGATCGGGTTGATTTCCATGGGGGAAACACTCGCGAGAAAAGCTGTGGAAAAGCTCGCGAGTATAACCCAATCGGCGGCGAAACTCAGAGTGCGGCGGGATGCGCCGCCCGCCCGCGCCTCAATCGGCGTCGAGGTCGCGATGGCGGGTTTCCGGCAGGCACAAGAGCCCCACCACCAGGCTGATGCCGGTCACCAGCACCGGATACCAGAGGCCGTAGAAGATATCGCCGGTATAGACCACCAGGGCGAAGGACACCGTGGGCAGGAAGCCGCCGAACCAGCCGTTGCCGATGTGGTACGGCAGCGACATCGAGGTGTAGCGGATGCGCGTGGGAAACAGCTCCACCATCAGCGCTGCCAGCGGTCCGTAGCAGAGGGTGGCGATGAGGATCAGGGCGAAGATCACCGCCACCACCATGGGCTTGTTGACCTGGGCGGCGTCCGCCTTGGCCGGATAGCCGGCGGCCTGGACGGCAGCGCGCAGGGCCGGTTCGTCGTAGCCGACGATGAGCTTGTCACCGACGCTGACCTGCACGGCATCGCCCGGCGCGGCGGCCACGCTGCGATAGGGCAGCCCGCTCTTGGCCAGCAGCGTCTTGACCCGGTCGCAGGGGCTGTCGAAACGCGCCTTGCCCACCGGATCGAACTGGAAGGTGCAGGTGGCCGGATCGGCGGTCACTACGATGGGTGCCTGCTGGCTGGCCTGGTAGATCTGCGGATTGGCGTAGTGGGTCAGGGCCTTGAACAGCGGAAAATACAGCACCGTCGCCAGCAAGAGGCCGAGCATCAGGATCGGCTTGCGCCCGACCTTGTCCGACAGCCAGCCGGCAATGACGAAGAAGGGGGCCCCAAGGATGACGCTGATGATCAGCAGGTTGTTGGCCAGCACCGGGTCCAGCTTGAGCGTCTGGGTGAGGAAGAACATCACGTAGAACTGCGCCAGGTAGAAGGTCACCGCCTGGCCGCCGTTGATGCTGAACAGGGCGATCAGCACCACCTTGAGATTGCTCCAGTTGGTGAAGGAATCGCGGATCGGCGCCTTGCTCTGCTTGCCCTCGGCCTTCATGCGCAGGAAGGCGGGCGATTCGTGCATCGACATCCGAATCCAGGTGGAGATGGCCAAGAGGAAGATCGACAGCAGGAACGGCAGGCGCCAGCCCCAGACCTCGAACTGATCGCCGGTCAGATAGCGGCAGACCAGAATCACCACCAGCGACAGCAAGAGCCCCAGGGTCGCGGTGGATTGCAGCCAGCTGGTATGGGCGCCGCGCTTGCCGGGCGGTGCGTGCTCGGCGATGTAGGTGGCGGCGCCGCCGTATTCGCCGCCCAGGGCCAGCCCCTGCAGCAGGCGCAGCACCACCAGGATGATGGGCGCGGCCACGCCGATGCTGGCGTAGGTGGGCAGCAGGCCGACGCCGAAGGTGGCGATACCCATGAGGATGATGGTGGCGAGGAAGGTGTACTTGCGCCCAACCAGGTCGCCCAGCCGGCCGAATACCAGGGCGCCGAAGGGTCGCACCACGAAGCCGGCGGCGAAGGCCAGCAGGGCGAAGATGAAGGCGGTGGTGTCATTGACCCCGGCGAAGAATTGCTTGCTGATCACCGCCGCCAGGGCGCCGTAGAGAAAGAAGTCGTACCACTCGAAGACGGTCCCCAGGGACGAGGCGAAGATCACCTTGCGTTCTTCGCGGTGACTGACGACCGCGGTGGGTTGTACCCGGGGTTGGGCATAGTCTGACATCGCACGTTCTCCTGGCCCGGGATCGCCGGGCGCCAATTGTTGTTATGGGCGACTGCTACTACGGTGGAAACGGCGGGCGGCCCGCCGTCGGTAACACTAGGCGGCCGAGACCCGATCCGGCCGGGCGACCGCCGCGGGCAACTCGACGACGCCCTGCTCCCGCGCCTCGGCCAGCATGAAGCGGGCGGCCTGCTCGGCGATCATTAGGGTCGGCGAACAGCTGTTGCCGGAGACCAGGGTCGGCATGATGGAAGCATCGGCGACCCGCAGGCTGGGGATGCCGTGCACTCGCAGGCGGGCGTCCACCACGGCCTCCGCGCCCTGCCCCATGCGGCAGGTGCCGGAGGGATGGAAGATGGTGGTGCCTACGGCGCCCGCGGCTTGCCGCAATTCCTCTTCGCTCTGGTAGGCCGGGCCCGGCAAGTATTCCTCGGGCCGGTAGGCGGCCAGGGCCGGCGCGGCGACGATGCGTCGGGTCAAGCGGATGGCATCCGCGGCCACCTTGAGGTCTTCCGGCGCGCTGAGATAACGTGGCTGGATCAGCGGCGCCGCCAGCGGGTCGGCGCTACGGATCGCCACCTGGCCGCGACTGGCCGGGCGTAGGTTGCACACCGAGGCGGTGAAGGCGGGAAAGCCATGCAGGGGCTCACCGAAGCGCTCCAGCGACAGCGGCTGCACGTGATACTGCAGATTGGCCGAGGGCTGGCCCGGATCGGAGCGGGCGAAGGCGCCCAGTTGACTCGGCGCCATGGCCAGGGGGCCGCTGCGCTTCCAGAGGTACTCCAGGCCCATGCCCAGCTTGCCCCAGAGACTACCGGCCAGGGCATTGAGGGTCGGCACTCCGTGCACCCGATAGATCAGCCGCAGTTGCAGGTGGTCTTGCAGATTGCCGCCTACGCCTTCCAGCCGATGCTGGACGCCGATGCCGAGCCCTTCGAGCAGTGCCCGCGGCCCGATGCCGGAGCGCTGCAGCAGCGTGGGCGAGCCGATGGCGCCGGCACAGAGCACGATCTCCCGCCGCGCCACCAACCGCTGGGGCTCGGCCTGGCCCGGCAGCCGCGCCAGCACCGCCCGCGCCCTGCCCTCCTCCAGCAGCACCCGCTCCACCTGGACGCCAGTCAGTACCTCCAGATTGGGGCGCTGGCGGATCGGCCGGAGAAAGGCCTTGGCCGCATTCCAGCGCACCCCGTTGCGCTGGTTGACCTGGAAGTAGCCGCAGCCTTCGTTGTCACCGGTATTGAAGTCCTCCACCGGCGCGATGCCGGTTTCCCCTGCGGCGCGGCGAAAGGCATCGAGCAGGGTCCAGTGCAGGCGCTGGCGCTCCACCCGCCATTCGCCACCGGTGCCATGAAATTCCGAGGCGCCGTCGCAGTGATCCTCCATTGCCTTGAACAGCGGCAGCACGTCCTGCCAGGCCCAACCGGGATTGCCGGCGGCGGCCCAGCCATCGTAGTCCCGCGCCTGGCCGCGCATATAGATCATGCCGTTGATGGAAGAGCAGCCGCCCAGCACCCGGCCACGTGGATAATTCAGCGCCCGGCCACCCAGGCCCGCTTCCACCTCGGTCTTGAAGCACCAGTCGGTGCGCGGATTGCCGATGCAGAACAGGTAGCCGACCGGGATGTGGATCCAGGGATGGTTGTCGCGTCCGCCGGCCTCCAGCAGCAGCACACGGTGAGCCGGATCGGCGGAGAGCCGATTGGCCAGCAGGCAGCCGGCCGGACCGGCACCGACGATGATGAAGTCATAGTCCGCAGCAGAACGGGGCATGACGTTCCCTCGTGTTTTGTTGTTGTGGCTCCTATCCTAGTGTGCTCATCCGCGAACAGCAGTCGCCGAAAACGGGCAATGGTTGTGCAATTCTGCACAGCGCCATGAAAGCGGCGCGCTAGACGACTACAAGAGGGACAGCATGTTCGATTGGAACGATCTGCGCGTTTTCCTGGAAGTGCAGCGTCATGGTCGATTGTTGACCGCCGCCCGCAACCTGGGCGTCAGCCATGCGACCGTCTCTCGCCATCTGGAGGCCCTGGAACGCGCCCTGGGCAGCCAGTTGCTGGTACAACAGGCGAGCGGTTATCAGCTCACCCCCGCCGGCCAGGCATTGCTGACCCATGCCCAGGCGATGGAAGAAGCCGCCCTGCTGGCCCAGGAAGCCGTGACCCAGAGACTCAACCCACTAGGCCAAGTACGAGTGGGCGTGACCGAGGGGCTGGGCACCGGCTTTCTGGCTCGACGCCTGGGTGGACTGCTGCGGGACTATCCGGGGCTGGAGGTGGAACTGGTCTCGGTGCCGCGCTTCGTCAGCGTCACCAACCGCGAGGCGGACATCGCCATCACCCTGGAGCGCCCTACCGCCGAGGGCCTGATCGGCCGCCGGCTGACGCCCTATCGGCTGAGGTTCTACGCCAGTCGCGCCTATCTGGATCGGGCCCCGCCATTGAATGCCGGGGCCGACCTGGGTGAGCAGACCTTCATCGGCTATGTCGACGACCTACTGTTCTGCCGCGAGCTGCAATTCATCCAGGGCCTCTGCCCGGAGCCCCGGCTGGTCTTTCGCAGCACCAGCGTCATCGCCCAACGGGAGGCGGCCTGCGCTGGACTAGGCCTAGCGGTGCTGCCCTGCTACTTGGTGGGTACCGGCAGCCCGCTGGAATGCGTGCTGCCGGCAAGATCCTTTACCCGGGAATACTGGATCTCGACCCACCGCGAACTACACCGCTCCGCGCGCCTGCGCGTGGTCTGGGATTTCCTGCTGCAGCTTTGCGCGGCGGAGCGGACCCTGCTCCTGGGTGAAGAGGCCTTGAGTGAAGAGCCGCTGGCCGACTAGTCGTCAGACCGCCGCGGCCTGACGCTCTAGCTCGGCACGCAGACCAGGTTCCAGGCGCAACTGACGCGCCAGCTCGTCCAGGTAGGCCTTCTCCATGTACTGCTGGTCGTCGATCAGCATCAGACTGGCCAGGTACATCTCGGCGGCGATTTCCGGGGTTTCGGCAGCGGCGGCGACCTTGGCCGGGTCCAGTGGCTGCTCCAGCTCGCGCTGCAGCCAGCTGCGCAGCTCGGGGTCGTTGTCCAGCTTGGCCATCTCGGCCTCGATGGCTTGGCGCTCCTGGGCATCCACGTGCCCATCGGCCTTGGCCGCGGCGATCAGGGCGATGAGTACGGCTCGGCCATGGGCCTCGGCTTCATGTTCGGGCACCCGGTCAACGGTACGCGGCTCGGTCGCCGGCGCGCCTTGCGCCTGGCTGGTCTGCCAGGACTGGTAAGCCTTGTAGGCGACCATGCCGAGCGCCGCCAACCCACCATAGCCGACCGCCTTGCCACCCAGGCTGCGACCGCGCTTGCTGCCCAGCAGCGCGGTCAGGGCACCCGCGGCCAGGCCACTGTTGCCCAGGCCCGACAGTAGGCCACCGAGACCGTCCTTGCCGCCCGGCGCCGCGCCAGTGTGGGTCCGCGCGGAAGAATGGCCGGTCTTGTTGGCCAAGGCTTGCTGGCCGGCCTTGAGCAGTTGATCGAGCAGACCGCGGGTGTTCATGGGCAACCTCCACAAAGAGACAGGATTCAGCACATTGAGACCGCTGGCGGCGAAGTCTGGCTCCCGGTACCTGCTTACCGGATGTTGCGATCTAGACCGCCGGGAAAAGGCTGGTCGATACAAAATATTTCTGCCCTCGGGCCACGCTCGGCGCTACTCTTGCGCCATCCCCTTGCAGTTGTGGAGACACCCCATGCGTTCGCGTCTGGCTGTGCTGTTCGCGCTTTCGCTTGCCCTCATCGCTGGCCAGGTCCAGGCCGCGGCCGAGGACGCTCGCGTGATCGCCAACCGCTATCTCGATGCTTGGAATGACCACGATGCCGAAGCCGCCAGTGCCTTGCTCGATCCCAAGGTGCAGTACTTCGATAGTGGCACGGCGACGACCGAAACCAGCCGTACCCAGGCTCGGGACAGGATCGTGCGGGTCACCCTCAAGGCCGTGCCCGACCTGCAGGTGAAGATGGTGCACAAACCGGTCATCGGGCCGCGCAGCATTGCCTTCGAGTGGGAACTCACCGGCAATACGACCACCGCCGCCGGCAAGCAACCGGTCAAGATCCGCGGTGCCAGCATCATGAGAATCCGCGATGGTCGCATCTGGTACCTGGGCGACTACTACGACAGTGATGCTCTGGAAGCACTGCTGCGACCGGCCAAGCCGTAACGGATCTCAGCCAGAGCCACCCGCCTGGGTGGCTCATAGATGCCCCTATTTTGCGCCGAACGGCTTGCGCAGCGGTGTATCCCGATGCGCCGCCCGCACGTACTGCGGCGGCCAGGAGACCTTCTCGCGTAGCGCCTCGGCGGCGTTCAACGGCCAGTAGGGATCGCGCAGCAGTTCCCGCGCCAGCAGCACCAGATCGGCCTGGCCGGTACGCAGCACATGCTCGGCCTGGGCCGCGTCGGTGATCATGCCCACCGCTCCACTGGGAATCTCCGCTTCCTTGCGGACCCGCTCGGCGAACTGGGTCTGGTAGCCGGGCCCGGTGGGAATGTCGGCCTGGGCCGCGGTGCCGCCGGAGGAGACGTCGATTAGGTCGACGCCCAGGGTCTTGAGCCGGCGTGCCAACTCCACCGTCTCATCGACGTCCCAGCCATCCTCCACCCAATCGGTGGCCGACACCCGCACGAACAACGGCAGCTCCGCCGGCCAGACCGCACGCACATCGGCGGTCACTTCCAGCAGCAGGCGGATGCGATTCTCGAAATTGCCGCCGTAGTCATCGTCGCGGCGGTTGGAGAGCGGCGAGAGGAATTGGTGCAGCAGATAGCCGTGGGCGGCATGGATCTCGGCCACCTTGAAACCGGCCGCCAGGGCACGCTCGGCGGTGTCCACGAAGGCCCGGCGAATGCTGGCGATATCCTCGCGATCCAGCGCCGTGGGGCGGGTGTGCTGGGGATCGAAGGCCACGGCCGAAGGCGCCACCGGTACCCAGCCGCCTTCAGCGATGGGCACGCTGCCGTGCTTGCCGACCCAGGGCTGCCAGGTACTGGCCTTGCGCCCGGCATGGGCCAGCTGGATGCCGGCGACGCTGCCCTGGCCTTCGATGAACTGGGTGATGCGCCGTAGCGGCTCGATCTGCTCATCTTTCCACAGGCCGAGATCCTGGGGCGTGATACGACCGTCGGGCGTGACCGCGGTGGCCTCGAAGATCACCAGGCCGGCGCCGCCCACGGCGCGACTACCGAGGTGCACCAGGTGCCAGTCGTTGGCGAAGCCGTCTTCGCTGGAGTACTGGCACATCGGGGAGACCACCACCCGGTTGGGCAGGGTCAACTGACGCAGGGTCAGAGGCTGGAACAGGAGACTCATGGCGGACCTCGTCTGATCGGGATTCACCGCATTGGAGTGTTCCCGAACAGAATAGGTCGCTGTTCCGACAGGGCTCGTCTGAAAAGTCGCCGAGCGCCACCCGCCCGGTTACCGCTCGCCGATGTCTAGCGCGGTGCCAGGTGCACCACCAGCAATTGCACGCTCTCGTTGCCGCGGAATTCGTTCACATCCAGCCGATAGGCCAACTCGGCCCAGCGGATGTTCGGATCGGGCCAGGTGTCGCGGTCGATGTTGAAGGCGATGCCGTCCAGCTCCGGACCGCCCTGCTCGCTGCGCAGGGTCAGCTTGAGGTGCCGCTCCTTGAGCAGGCGCTGGGAGAGGATCTCGAAGGTGCCGTGGAACAGCGGCTCGGGAAACTGCTGGCCCCAGGGACCGGCCTGGCGCAGGGCCTGGGCCAGGTCGAGCTGGAATTCGGTTGGGGCGAGGCAGCCATCGGTCTGCAACCGCCCGCTGAGATCGTCGGCCTGCAAGTGGCGGCGCACCTCGGCATCGAAGGCCGCGGCGAAGGTCTCGTAGTGCGCCTGGGGCAGGCTGAGACCAGCGGCCATGGCATGACCACCGAACTTGGTGATCAGCCCCGGATGACGAGTCGCCACGGCGTCCAGGGCATCGCGGATATGCAGTCCGGCCACCGAACGCGCCGAGCCCTTGAGCATGCCGGTGCCGCTGCCGTCATCGGCGAAGGCCAGCGCCGGGCGGTGATACTTCTCCTTGAGCCGCGAGGCGAGGATGCCGATCACGCCCTGGTGCCACTCCGGGTCGAACAGGCAGAGACCGAAGGGCAGGTCGTCTTCCGGCAACTCCTTGAGCTGCTTGAGCGCCTCACGCTGCATGCCCTGCTCGATGCTCTTGCGATCCTTGTTGAAGTCGTCGAGCTGCTGGGCGTATTCGCGCGCCAGCTCGGGGTCCTCGCAGAGCAGCAGCTCGATGCCGATGGACATGTCGTCCAGGCGACCGGCCGCATTGAGCCGCGGGCCGAGGATGAAGCCCAGGTCGCTGGAAGCCACCTTGCCCGGCTGGCGCCCGGCGACTTCCAGCAGCGCCTTGAGCCCCGGCCGTGCGCGGCCGGCGCGGATGCGCATCAACCCCTGGTGCACCAGGATACGGTTGTTGGCATCCAGCGGGACCACGTCGGCCACGCTGCCGAGGGCGACCAGATCCAGCAATTCGGCCAAGTTGGGCTCGGTCAGGCCCTGGCGGGCGAACCAGCCGCTCTCGCGCAGGCGACTGCGCAGGGCCAGCATCACATAGAAGATCACCCCCACCCCGGCGATGCACTTGCTGGGGAAGGCGCAGGCCGGCTGATTGGGATTTACGATGGCATCGGCGGCGGGCAATTCGGCGCCCGGCAGGTGATGGTCGGTGATGACCACCTGCAGCCCGGCGGCCTTGGCCGCAGCGACGCCGTCCAGGCTGGAGATGCCGTTGTCGACGGTGAGCAGCACCTCGGGTTCGCGCTGCAGGGCCACGGCGACGATCTCGGGCGTCAGGCCGTAGCCGTATTCGAAGCGATTGGGCACCAAATAGTCGACCCAGGCCGCACCCAGGCGACGCAGCGCCAGCACGCCCACGGCACTGGCGGTGGCGCCATCGGCATCGAAGTCGCCGACGATGAGGATGCGCCGGCGCTCTTCCAGGGCAAAGGCCAGCAGCTCCACCGCCGCTTCGATGCCCTTGAGCTGGTGATAGGGCACCAGCCGCGCCAGGCCCTTGTCCAGTTCTTCTGGTTGGGTCACGCCGCGGGCGGCATAGAGCCGGGTGAGCAGCGGCGGCAGATCGCCCAGATCGGGCAATACCGCCGGTAGCGGGCGGGGCTCCAGGCGCATCAACGCTCGCCCAGCAGCCATTCCAGCTGCAGTTCGTGCTGACCGCGGTCGTCGGTGACGAACAGGGTGCCTTCGCTGATCATCACCTGCCAGGAGATGCTGCGCGGCAGGTCGCGGGCCAATTCGGCCAGCGGCTCGGCGGGCACCGCGGCGATGTGCAGATTCTTCAGCGTCCTGACCGCATCCACCACCTTGGTCTGCCAGACGCGCAGGTTGCCATAGGCCAGCAGGCTGGTGCGTTCAGTCCGGCGGCTGCACCAGGTCAGGCGCTCGGCATCGGGCTGACCGACCTCGATCCAGTGCAGCACCCGGCCATCGAGACTCTTCTCCCACAGCGCCGGCTCGTCGACGTCGGACAGGCCACGACCGAAGGCCAGTTGCTCGTTGTACCAGAGCACATAGGCCAGCAACCGCACCGCCAGCCGCTCCTCGGTCTCGGAGGGATGCCGCGCCACGGTCAGGCGCAGATTCTCGTAGACCCCACGATCCAGATCGGTGAGGTTGAGTTCGACTTTGTAGGGCGTGGCTTGCAGAGCCATGGGCGGGTCACCGGCAGGGAAAGCCGGACATTGTACCGGAAAAGGCAGGAGGGCTTGGGGACCGTGGATCCGTAGGTCAGGCTGAGCGCAGCGAAGCCCAACGCTAGAAGGTTCGAATCCGCCTTGTTGGGCTTCGACGATGGGACCGTCTCAACCCAACCTACCCGAGACGTAGGGTGGAAAACCGCGCAGCGTTTTCCAAGCTGGGCTTAGGACATCGGTGGGTAAGGCTGCGCCGTTACCCACCCTACGCCGCGATAAGCGCCTAAAACCTACAGCGGCTGCCCACGCTTGCCGTGGCGGCTGACGAAGGCCTGGACGGCGGCCAGGTCGTTGGGCAGCACGGTGCAGCGCTCTTCGCGTTGCAGCAGGTCGGCCAGGTGGGTCGGCAGGCTGAGGGTGGCGCCGATGCCGGCCTTTTCCACCGCTTCGGGGAATTTCACCGGGTGAGCGGTACCCAGCACCACCATGGGCGTGGCCAGGCTGCGACGGCATTCACGGGCCGCGCGCACGCCGATGGCGGTATGCGGATCCAGCACCTCGCCGGTGGCGGCATAGACCTCGGCGATGGTGGCGCAGGTGTCTTCGTCGCTCACCGCCAAGGAATCGAACAGCTTACGCGCCTCGGTCCAGCGATCATCCGCCACCGACAGCTTGCCACTGGCGCGGAAGCCGGCCATCAGCTCGGCCAGGGCCTGGCCGTCGCGACCGTGCAGGTCGAACAGCAGGCGCTCGAAGTTGGACGACACCATGATGTCCATGGACGGCGACAGCGAGGCTTCCAGCTCCTGCTTGTCGTAGCGGTTGCCGGACATGAAGCGGTGCAGGATGTCGTTGCGGTTGGTGGCCACCACCAGTTGGCTCACCGGCAGGCCCATGTTGCGCGCCAGGTAGCCCGCGAAGATGTCGCCGAAGTTGCCGGTGGGCACCGAGAAGGCGATGGAGCGCGCTGGGGCGCCCAGCTGCAGGGCCGCGTGGAAGTAATAGACGATCTGGGCCATGATCCGCGCCCAGTTGATCGAGTTGACCGCCACCAGCGGGGTACCCTTGAGGAAGCCCTGGTCGGCGAAGCTGGCCTTGACCATCTCCTGGCAGTCGTCGAAGTTGCCTTCGATGGCGATGTTGTGGATGTTGTCGCCCAGCAGCGTGGTCATCTGCCGGCGCTGTACTTCCGACACCCGCTGGTGCGGATGCAGGATGAAGATATCCACGTTGTCACAGCGCTTGCAGCCCTCGATGGCCGCCGAACCGGTATCCCCGGAGGTGGCACCCATGATCACCACGCGCTCGCCGCGCTTGGCCAGCACGTGGTCGAGCAGGCGCCCCAGCAGTTGCAGGGCGAAGTCCTTGAAGGCCAGGGTCGGGCCGTGGAACAGCTCCAGTACCCACTCGTTGGCGTCCAGCTGACGCAGCGGCGCGATGGAACTGTGGGCGAAACCGGCGTAGGTCTCTTCCAGGATGGCCTTGAATTCGGCATCGGCGATGGAACCGGCGACGAAGGGTTTCATCACCCGGAAGGCCAGCTCGTGGTAGGGCAGACCGGCCCAGGAGGCGATCTCCTCCAGGGAAAAGCGCGGCAGGTTCTCCGGCACGTAGAGACCGCCATCGCTGGCGAGACCCGCCAGCAGGACTTCTTCGAAATTCAGCGCGGGCGCCTGGCCGCGGGTACTGATGTAACGCATGACTCGACCTCGGTAAAGACGGCGGCGCCGCGCGCCGCCAGGCTGCTCAGTTCAGGTGCTCGACCCGGATGCGGACCACGTCGCCGACCACGTCGTCCAGGGCTTCCAGGGCGGCGATGGCCTCGACCATGTGGCGCTCGGTCACGCGGTGGGTGATGAGGATCATGGGCACCAGGCCGTCATGTTCCTCGGCTTCCTTCTGCATGATGGACTCGATGTTGATGCCACGCGCCGAGAGGATGCTCGCCACCTGGGCCAGCACGCCCGGGTGGTCCTTGGCCTGGATGCGCAGATAGTAGGCGCTCTCGCAGGACTCGATCGGCAGCACCGGATGGTCGGACAGCGCATCGGGCTGGAAGGCCAGGTGCGGCACGCGATTCTCCGGGTCGGAGGTCATGGCGCGGACCACGTCCACCAGGTCGGCCACCACGGCCGAAGCGGTAGGCTCGCGACCGGCACCGGCGCCGTAGAACAGCGTCGAGCCGACGGCGTCGCCGTTGACCATCACCGCATTCATCACGCCGTTGACGTTGGCGATCAGGCGATCGGCCGGGATCAGCGTCGGGTGCACCCGCAGCTCGATACCCTGGGCGGTGCTGCGCGCCACGCCCAGGTGCTTGATGCGATAGCCCAGCGCCTCGGCGTAGCCGACGTCGGCGGTGGTCAGGCGGGTGATGCCCTCGGTGTAGGCCTTGTCGAATTGCAGCGGGATGCCGAAGGCGATGGACGCCAGGATGGTCAGCTTGTGGGCGGCATCGATGCCTTCGACGTCGAAGGTCGGATCGGCTTCGGCATAGCCCAGCGCCTGGGCTTCGGCCAGGACGTCGGGGAAGGTACGACCCTTCTCGCGCATCTCGGACAGGATGAAGTTGCCGGTGCCGTTGATGATGCCGGCCACCCAGTTGATGCGGTTGGCCGCCAGGCCTTCGCGCAGGGCCTTGATCACCGGGATGCCGCCGGCCACCGAGGCCTCGAAGGCGACGATCACGCCCTGCTCGCGCGCCTTGGCGAAGATCTCGTTGCCGTGCACGGCGATCAGCGCCTTGTTGGCGGTGACCACGTGCTTGCCATTGGCGATGGCACGCAGCACCAGCTCGCGGGCCAGGGTGTAGCCGCCGATCAACTCGACGACCACATCGATCTCGGGATTGTCCGCCACCGCCAGGACCTCGGCGGTGATCGGCGTGCTGCCGGTATCGCAATGGGGATTCGGTCGACGCTGGGCGATCTGCGCCACCTCGATACCCCGCCCGGCGCGCCGGGCGATTTCCTCGGCGTTACGCTTGAGTACGTTGAAGGTCCCGCTGCCCACGGTACCCAGACCACAGATGCCTACTTTGACCGGCTTCACACCCTTATCCCCATGTCATGTGGCGCCGCTCCGCGGCCCCTAAAGTCTTTGTTACGGCGCCTAGCGCGCGCTGATGGCGGCTTCCGCCAACTGATCGGCCGGCTGATAGCCCGGGATCATCTGGCCATCGGCGAGGATGATCGCCGGCGTGCCCTGGATCCCCATGTTCTGTCCCAGCGCGAATTGCTGGGCGACCGGATTCTGGCAGGTCTCGGACTTGACCTCACGCCCGGTGAACATCTGGTTCAGCGCCGCGGGCTTGTCCTTGGCACACCACACCGCTTCCAGCTGCTTGGAGCCCGGCGAGCCCATGCCCTGGCGCGGGAAGGCCAGGTAGCGCACCTCGATGCCGCGCTTGTTCAGCTCGGGCACCTCGGCATGCAGCTTCTGGCAATAGGGGCAGGTGGTGTCGGTGAAGACGGTGATGTGCGCCTTGGTCTCGCCCTGGGCCGGATAGATGATCATCTGGCTACGGTCGAGGCCGTTGATCTGCCGTGCCACGGCGGCGTTCTCGGCCTTCTCGGTCAGGTTGGCGGCCTTGCCGTCCTTGACCTGATACAGATAGCCCTGCATGACGAACTGGCCATCGCCACTGGCGTAGAGCACCCGGCCGCCCTTGAGCTGGACCTGGTAGAGACCGTCCAGCGGACTCTTGGCGATGGACTCGATGGCGAGATTGGGTTGTAGCGCGGTCAGGCTCTGGCGGATGGCCTGCTCAGGTTCGGCCTGAGCCAGTTGCACGCCGAGCCCCAGGCAAGCGGCGAGCAACAGTTGGGAAATACGCATGGTTGACTCCTGTTGAGACGCCGGCAAGCCTACCACAGACGTACCGGCTAAGAGCCTGTTCAAAGGCTCGCGAGCTAGAGCCAAACAAGGCGAAAATGGCTGAGGAAGCGGAGTTTACAGGTAGTAAATGAGCATTCCGAAGCCATTTTCAACGCCGTTTGGCCGACGCGCAGCAGACTTTGAACAGGCTCTAAGGCGATTCCGCCCTAGCCGCGTGGATGGTGCTGGGCGTGCAGTTGTTGCAGGCGCACCCGGGCGACATGGGTATAGATCTGGGTGGTGGACAGACTGGTATGGCCGAGCAGCATCTGCACCGTGCGCAGATCGGCGCCATGGTTGAGCAGATGGGTGGCGAAGGCGTGCCTCAGGGTGTGTGGCGACAGCGAGGTGCGGATGCCGGCCACCTGGGCGTGCAGCTTGATGCGATGCCAAAAGGTCTGCCGCGTCATGACCGTGCCCCGCTGGCTGGGAAAGAGGACGTCGCCGGGCTGACCACCCAGCAGCAGCGGTCGCGCGGTCTTGAGGTAATCCTCCAGCCAGGCGATGGCCTCCTCCCCCAGGGGAATCAGCCGCTCCTTGCTGCCCTTGCCGAATACCCGCAGCGAACCCTCGCGCAGATTGACCTCGTCCAGGGTCAGGCTGACCAGCTCGGTCACCCGCAGGCCGGTGGCATAGAGCACTTCGAGCATGGTGCGATCACGCAGCCCGAGGGTGTCCTCGGTATCGGGCGCGGCCAGCAGGGCTTCAACGTCCGCTTCGGATAGGCTCTTGGGCAAAGGGGCGCCCAGCTGCGGCATGCTCACCAGCAGCGTGGGATCCTCAGCGATGCGGCTCTCGCGCACGGCATATTTATAGAAGCTGCGCAGACCGGAGAGAAAGCGCGCGGTGGAACGCGCCTGGTAGCCCTCGCTCAACCGCCAGCCGAGGTGATCGAGCACGGCGTCGCGGCCGACCGTCTCCAGGGTCAGGCCCCTCGCCTCCAGCCAGCGGGCGAAGGCCAGCAGGTCGGTGCGGTAGGCGCTACGGGTATGGGGCGACAGGCCCTTTTCCAGCCACAGGGCGTCGAGGAATTCCTCGATCAGCCGTTCGCTGCTCACGCGGCGAATCCCGGCAGGACCGGCGTCGGCTTGCCCGCCTCATCGACGGCAACGAAGCTGAAGGCCCCATTGATGGCGCGCTCGCGACCTTCCGCCAGCATGCCCTCGACGAACACCTCGACCTGCACCTTGAGGCTGGTGTTGCCGACCTTCACCACCCGCCCGATCAGCTCGACGATGGAACCGGCGGGAATGGGATGGTTGAAATCGATGCGATCGGTGGAGACAGTCACCAGCTTCTTGCGGCAGAAGCGCGTCGCCGTGATGAAGGACACCTCGTCCATCCAGGCCAGGGCGGTGCCGCCGAACAGGGTGTCGTGGTGATTGGTGGTGGGCGGGAATACCGCCTTGGCCACCCGGGTTTCCGCCAGTGCGGTGCGCCGCTGGATTTCCGCTTCGCGGGTCGTCATGCCTTACCTTTGTCTCAAACCTCAGAAACGAAAAAAGCAGCCGTAGCTGCTTTTTTCTGGTCACGCCGCGATCAGGAAAGCTTTTCCTTGATGCGGGCAGCCTTGCCGGACAGTTCGCGCAGGTAGTACAGCTTGGCCTTGCGCACGTCGCCGCGACGCTTGACGCTCAGGCTGTCGACCAGCGGGCTGTAGGTCTGGAAGGTACGCTCGACGCCAACGCCGTTGGAGATCTTGCGCACGGTGAAGGCGCTGTTCAGGCCGCGGTTACGCTTGCCGATCACCACGCCTTCGAAGGCCTGCAGACGCTGACGGTCGCCTTCCTTCACCTTCACCTGGACAATCACGGTGTCGCCGGGGGCGAACGCCGGGATTTCTTTGTTCATCTGCTCAGCTTCGATCTGGGCAATGATTTTGTTGGTCATGTCACTCTGCTCCTAAGACAGGCCGCGGCCCGCCATCGATACCTAACTATCGTTCCGCTGACGAAGATATTCCGCCAACAGGTTCTGCTCTTCTCCAGAAAGCGAGCGGCCATCCAGAAGATCGGCGCGTCGCTCCGCAGTACGTCCCAGGGACTGCTGCAGGCGCCAGCGCCGGATATGCTCGTGGTTACCACTGAGCAACACATCGGGTACGCGACGTCCCTCGTACACCTCGGGTCGGGTGTAGTGCGGGCAATCGAGCAGACCGTCGGTGAACGAGTCCTGCTCGGCGGAATCCACATGCCCCAAGGCTCCGGGCAGCAGTCGCGTGACCCCATCGATCAGCACCATGGCCGGCAATTCACCGCCGGACAGCACATAGTCGCCAATCGACCACTCCTCATCCACGTGCGTCTCGATGAAACGCTCGTCGATGCCTTCGTAACGCCCGGCGATGAGGATCAGATGTTCCTCTTGCGCCAGTTCCCGTACCGCCGCCTGGTCGAGCTTGCGACCCTGGGGGGACAGGTAGATCACCTTCGCCGCCGCCGATTCACCCTTGGCATCGGCCAGGGCGCGCTCCAGCGGTTGGATCTTCATGACCATGCCGGGACCGCCGCCGAAGGGCCGGTCGTCCACGGTCTGGTGGCGATCCTCGGTATAGCTGCGCGGGTTGTAGCAGGTCAGCTCCAGGAGCCCCTGCTTCATCGCGCGACCGCTCACGCCATAGGCGCTCACGGCCTCGAACATCTCGGGAAAGATGCTGATGACATCGATACGCATGGATTAGAAATCCGCGTCCCAGTCGACCTGCATCTCACCCTTGGCCAGATCCACCACCAGCACGTACTGGTCGGGCAGATAAGGCAGCAGACGCTCACGATCGTCGAGGCTGCCAGCACAGGGCTTGACCACCATGACGTCGTTGGCCCCGGTCTCCAGCAGATGATCCACCACGCCCAGCCACTGGCCTTCGCGATTGATCACCTTGAGACCTTCCAACTGATGCCAGTAATAGTCACCGGCGCCCAGTTGGGGCAATTCACTGCGCGGCACGCAGATCTCGAAACCAGCCAACAGACGGGCCTCTTCGCGATCATCCAGGCCCTGTAGACGTACCGTCAGGACCTTGCCGTGCAATCGTCCGCCGAGCACCTTGACCTGCCGGGTCTCGCCATCGCGCCGCAGCGTCCAGGTCCGATAGTCCAGCAGATTGTCGAGCGGATCGGTGAACGAGTAGATCTTGAGCTCACCCCGTACGCCAAAGACCGAAACAATCTTGCCCAGGACCACCAGGTCGGGGGCGGAGGTCGGCGTACTCATGGTCTTCAGGCGGTAGCCTGAGCGCTCTTGAGCAGCTGAGCGACGCGCTCGGACGGCTGAGCGCCCTGAGCCAGCCAGTAGTTGGCACGCTCTTGGTCTACCGACAGACGGACTTCGGCGCCGCTGGCGATCGGGTTGAAGAAACCGATGCGCTCGACGAAGCGACCATCGCGCGCGTTGCGGCTGTTGGTCACGGTCAGGTGGTAGAAGGGGCGCTTCTTGGAGCCGCCACGGGCTAGACGGATGGTTACCATTGAACTTCGTTCCTGTAGTCGGTGCTTGTAACTGTGGGCACGCTGGGCCACATGGCCCGAAAGGCCGCATATTCTAAGGGCTGTTACCCGGTTTGCCAATGGCTTTCAACGGTGCCTTAGGCATTGCGGCAGCCTGGAGACGCCAGCAGCGGAGCCTCGTCGCTCGCGAAGGTGCATCAGCACTGGTGCCAACGCCCCACGCAGAGCCCTTGCCGGTGCCGACCATCTGGCGACGGGCGGCACCTGGAAATCACATCTTGGGCATGCCGCCGCCGGGGAACATGCTGCCCATGCCCCGCATCATCTTGGCCATGCCGCCCTTGGCGGTGACCTTCTTCATCATCTTCTGCATCTGCTTGTGCTGCTTGATGAGGCGGCCGACATCCTGCACCTGGGTGCCGGAGCCGAGGGCGATACGCTTCTTACGCGAGCCGCTGATCAGCTCCGGATCGCGGCGCTCGGCCGGGGTCATGGAGTCGATGATGGCTTCCATCTGCTTGAAGTGCTTCTCGGCCGCGCCCTGGGCGTTGCCCATCTGCTGGATGTTCATGCCGCCCATCATGGTTGGCAGCTTGTCCATCAGCGAGCCCAGACCGCCCATGTTCTTCATCTGGCGCAGTTGGTCGCGGAAGTCTTCGAGATCGAAGCCCTTGCCCTTCTTGAGCTTCTTGGCCAGCTTGTCGGCCTTCTCGCGATCCAGGGTCTGTTCGGCCTGCTCGATCAGCGAGAGGACGTCGCCCATGCCGAGGATCCGCGAGGCGACACGGTCCGGGTGGAAGGGATCGAGGGCCTCGCTCTTCTCGCCCATGCCGATGAACTTGATCGGCTTGCCGGTGATATGGCGCACCGACAGGGCGGCACCACCGCGGGCGTCACCATCGACCTTGGTCAGGATCACGCCGGTGAGCGGCAGGGCGTCGTTGAACGCCTTGGCGGTGTTGGCGGCATCCTGACCGGTCATGGCGTCGACCACGAACAGGGTCTCGGCCGGCTTGGTGGCGGCATGGACCTGCTGGATCTCGTCCATCATTTCGCTGTCGACGTGCAGGCGACCGGCGGTGTCGACGATGACCACGTCGATGAACTTGAGCTTGGCCTCGCGGATGGCGGCCTGGGCGATGTCCACCGGCTTTTGGCTGAGGTCGGAGGGGAAGAAGGTGACGCCCACCTCCCCCGCCAGGGTTTCCAGCTGCTTGATGGCGGCCGGGCGATAGACGTCGGCGGAGACGACCATGACGGTCTTCTTCTTGCGCTCCTTGAGGAAGCGCGCCAGCTTGCCGGCGGTGGTGGTCTTGCCCGCACCCTGCAGGCCGGCCATGAGGATGACCGCGGGCGGCGCCACGTTGAGCGCCAGGTCTTCGTTGGCCGCGCCCATGATGGCTTCGAGTTCGGCGCGGACGATCTTCACGAAGGCCTGGCCTGGGGTCAGGCTCTTGGACACCTCGGTGCCGACTGCGCGCTCCTTGACCCGGTTGACGAACTCCTTGACCACCGGCAAGGCCACGTCCGCCTCGAGCAGCGCCATGCGCACCTCGCGCAGGGTGTCCTTGATGTTGTCTTCGGTGAGCTTGGCCTTGCCGGTAATGTGGCGCAGGCTTTGTGACAGGCGGTCTGTGAGATTCTCGAACATGCGGACATCCAGGGCGGAAACGGCGGCTGACCGCCGAGTATAGCGAAGACCGCCAGGCCAGGGTATCCGCCAGGCTTTCTGTGCCGGCCGGTCTGTGCCACACTCGCCTGCTTTCCGCTCTGCTGAAACCGGACTCATGCACGCCCTGCTGCCCACCCTCCTGGCCGCCGTCCTGTACCTCGCCGCGACCCTCTACCAGGGCAGTTGCCTGCTGCGCAAAAGGCCTTCGAGCAAGCCCCTGGTCCTGGGTGCCGGCGTACTGGCCCTGTTGCCCCATGCGCTGGCGGTCTATCTGCAGATGACCCTCGAGCCGACCCTGAGCCTGGACTTCTTCGACGCCTCCAGCCTGATCGCGGCGACCGCCATCGCGCTGATGTTGATCGGCTGCCTACGCATGCCGCTGCAGCCGCTGCTGGTGCTGGTCTATCCCCTCGGGGCGGTGACCGCGCTACTGGCGGAATTCGTGCCACCCGGCACGGTGGCGCCGCTGGACGTCTCGCCCAGGATCGTGGTGCACGTGCTGCTGTCGATCGTCGCCTACGGCCTCTTCACCCTGGCGGCACTGCAGTCCTGCCTGGTGCTGTTGCAGAACCATCAACTCAAGAACAAGCATCCCTCGGGGCTGATCCGCAGCTTTCCGCCGCTGCAGACCATGGAAAGCCTGCTGTTCGGCTTTCTCTGGGCCGGCTGGGTGGTGCTGTCGCTGGCGCTGATCTCCGGCTGGTTCTTCGTCGAGGACATGTTCGCCCAGCACCTGATCCACAAGACGGTACTCTCCTGCATCGCCTGGGTGGTGTTCGGCATCCTGCTGTGGGGCCGCCATCGCCTGGGCTGGCGCGGCCATAGGGCGATCCGCTGGACGCTGCTCGGTTTCATCCTGCTGATGCTGGCCTACTTCGGCAGCAAGCTGGTGCGGGAATTCATCCTGCATCGTTGACAGCCGTCCTTCCGCTACCCGCATAATCGGATGACCGATCCACGTTCGGCGCGCTCCGGCCAACAGCCGCTTCGCGCCAGGCACGTCATAATCAGGTCGTCCCGCCCGTCCCCATCCTCGGACAGCCGCTGCCCCATCGGGCCGCTCCGGCAGACGCCTCCTACAAGAACGACTGCCCGGTACCTCTGCATGTCCACTACCGCCGCCGCTTTCGACGCGTCCACGCCCGTTCCGCGCAATTCCCCGACCCGCGTGGCCACCGCCAGCTTCATCGGCACCGCCATCGAGTTCTACGATTTCTACGTCTACGCCACGGCCGCCGCCCTGGTGATCGGCCCGGTGTTCTTTCCCCAGGGCTCGGGCGTGGCCCAGACCCTGAGCGCCTTCATCACCTTCGGCATCGCCTTCCTGGCGCGACCGCTGGGCTCGCTGTTGTTCGGCCACTTTGGCGATCGCATCGGCCGCAAGTCCACCCTGGTGGCTTCGCTGTTGCTGATGGGCATTTCCACTACTCTGATCGGCCTCTTGCCCGGCTATGCCAGCATCGGCGTCTGGGCGCCCATCCTGCTGTGCGTGCTGAGATTCGGCCAGGGCCTGGGACTGGGCGGCGAATGGGGTGGTGCGGCGCTGCTGGCCACCGAGAACGCCCCACCCGGCAAGCGCGCCTGGTTCGGCATGTTCCCCCAGCTCGGTCCGTCCATCGGCTTCCTGCTGGCCAACGGCCTGTTCCTCGCCCTGGCACTGTTGCTGGACGACGAGCAATTCCGTGCCTGGGGCTGGCGCATTCCCTTCCTGCTCAGCGCCCTGCTGGTGGTGGTCGGCCTCTATGTACGGCTGTCGCTACACGAGACGCCAGTGTTCGCCGAGGCCATGGCCCGCCGCGAGAAGCTGCGCCTGCCCATGGCCGAGACCTTCGGCAAACATGGCAAGGCGGTGCTACTGGGGGCCCTGAGCATGGTGGTGTGCTATGCCCTCTTCTATATCTCCACGGTGTTCTCGCTGAGCTACGGGGTGAAGAACCTCGGCTACAGCCGGCAGGAATTCCTCGGCCTGCTGTGCATCGCGGTGCTGTTCATGGCCCTGGCGACGCCGCTGTCGGCCTGGCTGGCGGATCGCTTCGGGCGCAAGCCGGTGCTGGCGGCCAGCGCCCTCGCTGCCCTGCTGTCGGGCTTCGCCATGGAGCCGCTGCTGACCCACGGCTCGAGCCAGGCCGTAGGACTGTTCCTGGCCCTGGAGCTGTTTCTCATGGGCATGACCTTCGGCCCCATGGGCGCCCTGCTGCCAGAGATCTTTCCGACCCGGGTGCGCTACACCGGCGCCTCGGCAGCTTACAACCTCGGCGGCATCCTCGGCGCCTCGCTGGCCCCCTATGCCGCGCAGCAGCTGGTGGAAGCCGGTGGCCTGAGCTGGGTGGGCGGCTACGTCTCGGCGGCGGCAGCGATCAGTCTGCTGGCGGTGCTGTGCATGCGCGAGACCCGGGATCAGTCGCTGTAGAGTCTTCGGCGCATGAAAAAGGGCCCCGCGGGGCCCTTTTGCGTGGGGTAAAGACCGCGTTACAGCTCGACCTTCACCGCCTGGGAAGCGCGCACGGCCTTGGCGCGGGCGGCCTCGATGCTTTCGTCGCGCGCCAGGGCCACGCCCATGCGGCGCTGGCCCTTGACCTCGGGCTTGCCGAACAGGCGCAGCGCGGTGTCGGGCTCGGCCAGGGCCGCGCCCAGATTGGCGAAGGCGGTCTGGCGCGACGCGCCATCCACCAGGATCACCGCCGAGGCCGAAGGGCCGAATTGGCGGATGGCCGGGATCGGCAGGCCGAGGATGGCACGGGCGTGCAGGGCGAATTCGGAGAGGTCCTGGGAGATCAGGGTCACCAGGCCGGTATCGTGGGGCCGCGGCGAGACTTCGCTGAACCAGACCTGGTCGCCCTTGACGAACAGCTCCACGCCGAACAGGCCACGACCACCCAGGGCTTCGGTCACGGCGCGGGCGACCCGCTCGGATTCGGCCAGGGCCTTCTCGCTCATGGCCTGGGGCTGCCAGGATTCGTGGTAGTCGCCCTTGACCTGGCGATGGCCGACCGGCGCGCAGAAGGAGGTACCGCCGACATGGCGGACGGTCAGCAGGGTGATCTCGTAATCGAAATCGACGAAGCCCTCGACGATGACCCGACCCTTGCCGGCGCGACCACCTTCCTGGGCGTATTGCCAGGCGGCCTGCAGCTCGTCGGCGCTACGCAGCAGACTCTGGCCCTTGCCCGAGGAGCTCATGATCGGCTTGACCACGCAGGGATAACCCAGCGCCTCGGCGGCCGCGGCGTAGTCTTCGTAGGTGTCGGCGAAATGATAGGGCGAGGTGGGCAGGCCCAGTTCCTCGGCAGCCAGGCGGCGGATGCCTTCGCGGTTCATGGTGAGCTGGGCCGCACGGGCGGTGGGCACCACGGTGTAGCCCTCGCCTTCCAGCTCCACCAGGGTAGCGGTGGCGATGGCTTCGATCTCCGGCACGATGAAATGCGGCTGCTCGCGCTCGATCACCGCGCGCAGGGCGGCACCGTCGAGCATGTCGATGACGTGGCTGCGATGGGCGACCTGCATGGCCGGCGCATCGGCGTAGCGATCCACGGCGATGACTTCGACGCCCAGGCGCTGCAGTTCGATGACGACTTCCTTGCCCAGCTCGCCGGAGCCGCAGAGCAGCACGCGGGTGGCGCTGGGGGACAGGGGGGTACCGATACGGGGCATGGCAGAACTCTCCGGCTGATATCAGGTGAGGAAGGCCGCACCGGCCGCCCGCGCCCGCTCGTCGCAGCGCACCAGCACCTCGCGGCGCTCTTGGTCGCTCATGGACATCCAGCGGGTGATCTCGGCGGCGCTGCGTTGGCAACCGATGCAGATGTCCTGCTCGTCCAGGGCACAGACATGGACGCAGGGCGAACGCACGGGTGAATCGGCGGTGGTCATGCGGCTTCCCTCGAATGGCCGCGCATTGTGCCCGTTAACGTCCGACTTGGCATGTGCCTTTACGCTCAATCCCGCCGCGGCGGCGCCTTGAGCACGATGCCGGCGTCGTACAGCAGGTTGACCAGTTCGACGATGATCACCGCGGTCAGGCCCCAGATGCGGTACTCGCCGTACTGGTAGCTGGGCACCTGCCAGCGTAGGCCGTCGTGGTCGACCCTCAGGGTGAAATCCGGCGGCACCTCGCAGAAGAACCGCAGCGGCACGGTGAAGACCGCGGCGATCTCGGCTTCGCTGGGGGTGTAGTCGAGCTGGTCGGGAATCAGGGCGACGATGGGCGTGACGGCCAGGCCATAGCGCGACACCAACGGACTCAAGGGGGCGATCACCTCCACCAGCCCCGGCGGCAGACCGACCTCCTCCTGGGCTTCGCGCAGGGCGGTGGCGACCAGGTCGGCGTCCTCAGGGTCGCGACGACCGCCGGGCAGTGCCACCTCGCCGCCGTGGGTGGACAGGTTGCTGGCGCGCAGGGTGAGCAGCAACTCGGGATGCTCGCCGCGAATGATGGGCACCAGCACCGCCGCTTCCTGGTAGGTCTCGTTGCCGCTGAGGGTACGCGGCTGGTAGTGACGCAGGCGCTGGAGCAACTCATCCACGCCGTAACTCTCCTTGCTCATCGTATCCCTTGGATCATGGCACGCCCGCCGGGCAATCCCAAGCCCAGCCATCGCTTGCCGGCCCGCTGATCGCCCCGGCACACTGCAGCAAAACGAGGATTGTCCATGAAGCATTGCAACCACTGTGGCGGGCTGCTGGAAGAACGCGTTCCCGCTGGCGACAACCGCATGCGCCTGGTCTGCAGCCAGTGCGGCGCGGTGCATTACCAGAATCCGCGCGTGGTGGCCGGGTGCCTGGCGACCTGGGAGGGCAAGGTGTTGCTCTGCCAACGGGCCATCGAGCCACGGCGCGGCTACTGGACGCTGCCGGCCGGCTTCATGGAGAACGGCGAGACCACCACCGAGGCCGCCGCCCGCGAAACCTTCGAGGAAGCCGGCGCCTTGGTGCAGGGCCTGGAGCTCTATACCCTGTTCGATCTGCCGCACATTGACCAGATCTACATGCTATTCCGCGGCGAGCTGGTCGACGGGCGTTTTGGCGTGGGCGAGGAAAGCCTGGACGTGCGCCTTCTGGACGAAGCCGACATCCCCTGGTCGTCTCTGGCTTTTCCGACCATCAAGCGGACACTAGAATGCTTTTTCGCCGACCGCCGTCTCGGCGTCTTTCCGCTGCGCCATGAAGGCATGGCGCCCATGGTGGTCGAGCGCAAGCCTGCCTAAGAGCCTGCTCAAAGTCTGCTGCGCGTCGGCCAAACCGCGTTGAAAATGCCCTGGATCGCCAGCCCGGTCGGAATGCTCATTTACTACCTGTAAACTCGAGCGCGAGTCCGATCCGCTTCCTCAGCCATTTTCGTGGGGCGGCCTAGGCCTTGTTTGTCTCTAGCTCGCGAGACCTTGAACAGGCTCTGAGCTTTACCGAGGATCTACCCGACATGCGTCCGTTGCACCTGTTGTTGGCGCTCTGCTATGTGCTGTGCGGTTCCTTGCTTCCCCAGCTGGCTCAGGCCAGTACCAGTGTCACGGTGATCCGCCAGCCGGCCGCGCCGCTGATCGACAAGGTGCTGGTGATCAAGTCGCAGAACCGCCTGGAGTTGCTCAGCGGCAACACGGTGATGAAGTCCTATCGCGTCTCGCTGGGTAAGAATCCCCGCGGCCCCAAGCTGCGCGAAGGCGACCAGCGCACCCCGGAAGGCTTCTATTGGATCGACTGGCGCAAGACCAGCGACAAGTTCAACCTGGCCATGCACATCTCCTACCCCAATCGGGAAGATCTGGTCCGCGCGAGCCAGGCCGGCGTGCGTCCCGGCAGCATGATCATGCTGCACGGCACGCCCATCGACGACGAGTATCCGGAGTGGTACTTCAACTCGCTGAACTGGACCAATGGCTGCATCGCCCTGACCAACCACGACATGCGTGAGATCTGGGGGCTGGTCAAGGACGGCACCCTGATCGAGATCCGCCCCTGATCGTCCCGCCAGCACCGATCAGTCGATCGGTGCCTACCACCCTTCTCTACCCCGCCACCTGCTCCGCCGGCGAGACGATGCTGGTCTTGCCGCGTGAGCGGCCGCTGCTCAAATAGTCGGCGATGGACTCCTGGGTGACCTCGCCGAGGAAGTCGTTGTCGGCGCTGAGCACCGGCAGCCAGGAGCTGTTGAACTGGTACATGCGCGACAAGAGGATGCGCAGGTGCTCGTCGAAGGCCGCGGTGGCCTTGAACGGGGTGACGAAGGGTGCCACCGGGCCGCTCTGGCCGCGCAGGTCGCGGCGGCGCACGTAGCCCAGGCCCTTGTTGGCGGCATCGGTCACTACCAGGTAGCGGCGGTCGTGCTCTTCCATCAGTTCCACCGCATCACCGATCAGGGTTTCGGCCTGAATCGAAGGCGCGTTGTCGGCGGCATCCTCGGCGCGGATCAGCAGCAGGCGCTTCAAGGTGCTGTCCTGGCCGACGAAGTTGCTGACGAACTCATCCTTGGGATGGGCCAGCAGGGTATCCGGGTGGTCGAACTGCACCAGCCGACCGCCGCGGAACACGGCGATCTTGTCGCCCAGACGGATGGCCTCGTCGATGTCGTGGCTGACCATGATCACCGTCTTGTTCAGCGCCCGCTGCATCTGGAAGAACTCGTTCTGGATGGCATCGCGGTTGATCGGGTCCACCGCGCCGAAGGGTTCGTCCATCAGCAGCAGCGGCGCCTCGGCGGCCAGGGCGCGGATCACCCCGATGCGCTGTTGCTGGCCACCGGACAGCTCGCGTGGATAGCGCGACAGGTACTGCTTGGGCTCGAGCTGCACCATGCTCATCAGCTCGGTGGCGCGCTCACGGCACTTCTTCTTGTCCCAGCCCAGCAGCTTGGGCACCACGGTGATGTTCTCTTCGATGGTCATGTTGGGGAACAGACCGATCTGCTGGATGACGTAGCCGATATGGCGTCTCAGCGTCACCTCGTCGATGCCGGTGGTGTCCTCGCCATTGATCAGCACCCGCCCCGAGGTGGGCTCGATGAGGCGGTTGATCATCTTCAGGGTGGTGGTCTTGCCGCAACCGGAGGGACCGAGGAAGACGCAGATCTGGCCCTCCTCGACGGTGAGGCTCACGGCGTCCACTGCGGTCACGTCCTTGCCGTGTTGCTTGAAGGTCTTGGTCAGGCGGTCGAGTTCGATCATCTGGGACTCCTTAATGGGCGCTGCGCAGGCCGCGCGGGGTGAGGCGGCGTTGCAGCCACTGCAGGACGAGGTCGGCGACGATGGCCAGCAGGCTGACCAGCACGGCGCCGACGATGAGGGTGGCCATGTCGCTGCGGCTGATGGCGGTGAGGATGAGCACGCCCAGGCCACCGGCGCCGATGGTGGCGGCGATGGTCATGACGCCGATGTTCATGACCACGGCGGTGCGTACCCCGGCGAGGATCACCGGCAGGGCGATGGGCAGTTCGACCATGCGTAGGCGCTGCCAGAAGGTCATGCCGATGCCGGCACCCGCTTCACGGATACCCGGCTCGACGCTGGTCAGCGCCAGGTAGGTATTCCTCAGGATCGGCAACAGCGAATAGAGGAACACCGCGGTGATGGCCGGCAGCGGACCGAGACCCTGGCCGAACTTGGAATAGAACGGCAGCAGGAGGCCGAACAGGGCGATGGAAGGCAGCGTCATGACCACCGTGGCCACCGCCTGCAGCGGTCCGGCCAGCCAGGGATAGCGGGTCATGAGGATGCCCAGGGGCACGCCGACCAGGATCGCCAGGGTCACGGCGATACCGACCAGGGTGATGTGCTGGCGGGTCAGTTCGAGGACCTGCAGCCAGTCGATGTGCTGGAAGGAGGTGACGAAATCCATGGGTCATTGCCCTCCGCTTAGGGGGTGCTGGGCGAGGAAGTCGCGCGCCACCTGGGCCGGCGTCTGCCGCTCGATGTCCACCTTGGCGTTGAGCTGGCGCATGGTGGCTTGGTCCAGGCTTTCCGCCAGGGGTTTAAGCAACGCGGCGAGATCCGGATGCTTGGCCAGGTATTGGGCGTTGACCACCGGAGCGGCGGTGTAGTCGGGGAAGTAGCCCTTGTCGTCTTCCAACACCTTGAGCTTGAAGGCGTCCAGGCGGCCGTCGGTGGTGTAGACCAGCCCGGTGAACACCTGGCCGTTGCGCAGGGCGGTGTAGACCAGCCCCGGATCCATCTGGCGGATGTCGTCGCGGGTGTAGCTCAGGCCATAGGCCTTGACCAGGCCGGCGAGCCCGTCGGAGCGATTGGCGAATTCGATGTCCAGCGCGGTGAGGTGCTGCTTGCCGGCCTCGGCCTTGAGCAAGCGAGCCAGGTCGCTGATGGTGTTCAGCTCGGGATGCTGCTGGGCGACCTCTTCCGGCAGGGCCAGGGCATAGGTGTTGTTGAAGCGGGTGGGCGCCAGCCAAGCCAGCCCGACCTTGGCATCCAACTCCTTGACCCGCTGGTAGGAGGCCGCCTTGTCCAGCCGTTCGGTGACATGGTTGTAGGCCACCAGCGAGGTGCCGGTGTATTCCCAGGTGAGGTCGAGCTGGGCGTTCTTCACGCCGTTCCAGGCGATGGTGCTGCCCAGGCCACCAATGATCTCCGGCTGGTAGCCGTGACGGGACAGATACTGCCCGGTGAGTTCGGCGAGGATGGCCTGCTCGGTAAAGACCTTGGCGCCGATGCGGATGGGGTCGGCCTGGGCATTACTGACCAGGACGAGGCCGAACCAGGCCGCGCCGAGGGCGATAAACAACTTTTTCATCTCGTCTCCTTAGCGGGCCAGGCCGCGCTCCAGCCAGAGGGGGCTGGCGAGCAGCACCAGGCCGTCGAGCAACAGCGCCAACAGAGCGGTGGCGGCGGCGCCCAGCAGCAATTGCGACTGGTTCTCCAGGGCGATGGCGGGAAAGATCAGGCTGCCCAGGCTATTGGCGCCGATGAGGAACACCAGGGGCGTGGTGCCGACGTTGATCGCCAGGGCGACTCGTACCCCACCGACGATGATGGGCACCGCATTGGGCAGCTCCACCTTGGTCAGCACCTGGGCGGGTGTCATGCCGATGCCGGTGGCGGCTTCCTTGAGCGAGCCGGGTACGTTCTTCAAGCCCTCGTAGGTGTTGCGCACGATGGGCAGCAGGGAGGCGAGGAACAGCGCCAGGATGGCCGGGCCATCACCGATGCCGACGAGGCCCAGGGCGATGGCTAATACCGCCAGCGGCGGCACGGTATTGCCGATGTTGAACACCTGCATGAAGCGCTCGGCGCTGCGGGCGAAACGCGGCCGGCTGAGCACGACTCCAGCGGGGACACCGACCAGCAGGGCGCAGACCATGGAGACGGCCACGAGGTAGAGGTGGGCCTGAAGGTAGAACAGCAGATCGGCGCGATAGGTACGCAGGGTATCCATACCGATCCAGTGCACCAGCAGTGCCAGGATCACCGCTCCCACGGCTGCGCCGAGCAGGAGGGTCTTGAATTTCGCCATGTCAGGCTCCTTCAACGAGCGGACAGGCGACGTGCCTTCCAACGGCGGAACTCGCAGCAAGGCGAGGTGCACGACGGCTGCCCGGGTTCAGGGTCGAGACGCAGCGGGGCATGGCGGGAATGCCGGCTGGACCAACGGGGCGCGGGCGGAGCATTAGGCTCCGCAGCACCCTTGAGTGCCGCTCTCAAGGAACGGCATGGCACCTTGTCTCGACCGGGTTGGTTGACGTCCGAAGCAGGTCGATAGTTCGCCAACTTCCTTTTAGGCTAACCCAATAGACTGACTCAATGCCAACTCGGCTCGAGGAATTGCCACTCCTGGAGCAACCGGATGAGCTAGCCAAAGACGCGGGTAGTGGCGAGAAGGCAGGAGGCGCGAGCTAGACGAAGCAGGCAGACAGGGGAAGATAAACTTAATCCAGTTTTTGTTATCCCTTACACAGCCTTCATCTGACCAACTTCACACTGCGCAAGCTGAACCCTTTCAGTTTCGTGCAAAGCCACACAAGTCAGCTGACGTATGGTCATGACTGAAACATCTTTCTGTGAGCCAGTGCGACGCCATCCCTTTGGCACCTCTTTACCATTCTGACGAGTGGCTGACGCTTTGAGGGATCATTCAGCCATCACAAGGTCAATAGGTGGCCCAGTGATAGCACTCAACGCCGTTTCTGGTACCGCTATAACAACAGACTAATCACCGAGCTAACTTCAAAGGGAACGTTATGAATGACATGACGGCTTGTGCATCGTTGGACTCCGCTACTCTCTCCCCTGCCCCCGTACTGCTACTGCAACCCAAGGTGGAAAATTGGGTGGTGGTCTATGCTCACGGTGGCCTGATCGCCGAATTCAACGACGAGGCCTCGGCCCGCCGCGAAGCCGAGCAGTGGGCCGGGATCTGTCTGCGTCGCTAGCGAACTCATCCGAATGATCTGCCCTGCGCCGTCGCCGACGGAAAGCAGTCGCAGGCAGCTCATCACCCGTTCCAACCTCTCGCGCCGCTTTTGCTTGGGCGATCCGACCTAGTCCAGGCGGTCTGTCGTATACCCTATCCAGCTCTCATTTCTGATCTACTCGCCGGCCTTAACGTTGCCTAGTGCACCTTCTGCGTACAGGCGCGCAACTTAACCGCTTCCATTCAGGCCTCATAAGCGAATCGAGCACCTATCTGCTCGCCGTCTTCCGTCACTGTCTGAGACCTTGCCGATGACGCTTCGCCTGAAATCCGCTTTCGCGACTCTCTTCGTCCTCCTCTTCAGCCTGGGAACCGCACCGGCGTTACAAGCCGACCCCCGAGATTTTCCCACCGATCTCATCGGATTGAATTTCTCCGGTGCTGGATTCGCTCCTCACGTACTGCCGGGTAAACCTGGGACCAACTATTTCTTTCCCGAAGCCAGCCATTACCGCCGCTGGAGCGCCAAGGGTATCCGGGTGATCCGCTTCCCCATCATCTGGGAACGCCTGCAGCCGCAGTTGAACAAGGACCTGGATCCTACGTACGTCAAGCTGATCGACCAGACGCTCGACAATGCCAAGCGTTACCGCATGAGCGTGGTGCTCGACCTGCACAACTACATGAGATATCGCGGCCAGATCATCGGCAGCCAGGCCGTGTCCTACCAGGCCTACGCCGACGTGCTGCGGCGGATCGCCCAGCGCTGGCATGGGCATCCCGCGCTGGTCGCCTACGACATCATGAACGAACCCCACGATGCGGTAGAGCAGTGGCCGATCGCCGCCCAGCACGGTATCGACGCCGTGCGCAGCGTGGATCGCGCCCGGCCGATCCTGGTCGAGGGCAACGGCTGGTCCAGCAGTTACCTCTGGCCGCGCTATAACGCCAAGCTGCTCGAGCTCAAGGATCCGGCGGACAACCTGATCTTTTCCGCCCATGTCTATTTCGATAACGACGGCGGCGGCAAGTACCTGAAGAAGGACCTGACCGCCTTCGACCCGGACGTCGGTATCCGCCGCGTGGAACCCTTCATCACCTGGCTCAAGCAGCACGGCAAGCGCGGTCATATCGGCGAATTCGGCGTGCCGGACAACGATCCGCGCTGGCTCGCGGCCATGGATCGCCTGCTGGCGCGGCTGCGCAAGGAATGCATTCCGGCCATGTACTGGGCAGCCGGCCCCAACTGGGGCGACTACCCGCTGGCGATCGAGCCGGTGAATGGCAAGCCGCGCCCGCAATGGGCGGTCTTGCAGAAGTACGTCAAGCCGTCCGACTGCGCAACGCTCGGCCCGCGCTGACGGCAAGCGCCGCTGGCCACGCCAGCGGGCGCTCCCCGGCGATCACCGAAGAACTGAACGCAAATCGGTGATCGCAATCACAAAAGTCTCGACCCTGCGGAGAACTCTTAAGGTTTTGGCAATCAAACCGTAACAGAAAGTAATAGTTCGACTATTGAAATCGTCGCGACAACAAGAGCCAGGATGCCATGCCCTCTTCCGCCTTCCCTTCCCCATTCCCTCATTCCCTTCCCTAACGGCGGCCATTACTCACCTGCCCTCACCCATCGCACCGTCAGGGAAATCCCATGGAAAGATTCACCGCTCTGGATAGTTTTCGCGGCCTCTTGGCCGTGGCCGTGGTCCTGTTCCACACCTATGTCGCCCAGGCAGCATCGGAAAATCCGCTGATCGCCAACGCCTATCTGTTCGTCGAATTCTTCTTCGTGCTCAGCGGCTTCGTCCTGATGCACACCTACGAGACCCGCCTACGCAGCCCGGACGACTATCGCGACTTCACCATCAGCCGCTCGGCCCGCATCCTGCCGCTGCACCTGGCCATGCTGGCGCTCTATGTCCTGCTGGAGACCGGCCGCCTGCTGGCCGAGCAACTGGGTATCAGCTTCAACGACCCGGCCTTCAGTGGCGCCACGGCTCCCGAGCAATTCCTGCCCAATCTGCTGCTGCTGCAATCCTGGCTGGGCGAAGCCATCACCGGCTCGTTCAACTATCCCTCCTGGAGCATCAGTATCGAGTACTACCTCTATTTGATCTTCGGACTGCTGGTCCTGAAAGGCCAGGGACACCACCGCCAGTGGTTCCTGGTCATCGCCCTGCTGGCCTTCCTGCAACTGCTGTTTCCCATCCTGCCGCTGAAGACCGAGATCTTCCGTGGGCTATCGTGCTTCTTCGCTGGCGCCTGCACCTATCGCCTCTACGTCTGGATCAAGACACACGACCAGGAGCCATTCGGCGGCACCCTGCTGGAGGTGGCCTGCCTGATCGCCGCCGCCGCGGTAATGACGTCCGAGCTACCCGTCGCCAAGAAAGGCGTGCTGGCCAGCCTGGTGTTCTGCGTCACCATCCTGACCTTCGCCTTCGAGCGAGGCCTGGTCTCGACGGTGCTGCACCAGGGCATCTTCGTCCGACTGGGCATGCTGTCCTACTCGATCTACCTGGGCCATGCCGCGGTGATCTTCCTGTTCAAAAGCGCCTTCATCGTGCTGGGCAAGCTGTTGCACCAGGATCTCACGGTGGTGGCGCCCTCCCACGACGTGCCGGTGCCTTTCATGATCCGCTACATCGCCACCGGCAGCCCGTTGTTGGACAACCTGGTGGTACTGCTGGAACTTGTAGTGGTCTTCGCCCTGGCCTGCTTGACCTACAGATACATCGAGCTTCCCGGCATGGCCCTGGGTAAGCGCCTGGTGCGCAAGAGAGGCAAGGCGCCGTTCAGCGAGGGCAAGATCCAGCCGCAGCCCTAGGCGAGCCCAAGCCGCTTACCTGCCATCGGGTGCCACCATTGTGCAGTCGCAATACTGGATGCATCCTTAAGGCTGGCAGCGAAAGGTAGGAGATAGACGTCTTCGCTGGTGACGCGACAGGGATGGATCCTGCCATGCAGCGACACTACGACGAGCTGGTGCGACTCTGCTACGAATGCGTTTTGGACGAGAGCCGCTGGGAAGCTTTGCTGGAACGGCTGATTCCGCTCAGTGGGCGGCAGCAGGGTGGGGTAATGATCCAGGCGCAAGGCCGGGATTTTGTCGATGTTTCGCAGTATCACCGCTATGACGAAGCCGTCCTGGCACCCTACGCCGCTTACTACCACCTGCTGGACCCAGGTCGTGAATGCATGCCTCAGCGCGCCGTTGGCCACTGGTACCACGACTGGCGCGACATCGGCACCGAACGCATCAAGCGCGATCCTTACTACCAGGACTACCAGCATCCACTGGGGCTGGGTAACAACTCCTGCGTGAAACTGTACGAAACCGCTTCCGCCAAGGCCTATCTGACGCTGATCACCGAGGTTGATTGCAGCCCGCCCGAAGCGAGCCAGCAACTGTTGCTGGAACAGCTTTCGCCTCACCTGCGGCTTGCGGGAACCTTCGCCAGCCATCTGGCGGCATTGAGCAGGCAACTTCACCATCAGTCGCTGCTTCTCGAACAATCCGGTCATTACCTGTGGCTCGTCGATGGTCAAAGTCAGCTGATCTTCGCCAGCCGGCACGGCGAGGCCCTGTTGCGCTCATCGGACGGTCCGTTGCGCATCCTTCAGGGGCGGATAAGGGCGCGTCGCGAGGACATCCAGCTCGGTAGGACGATCCAACGCGCTGCCGGCATCGGGAGTCCACCTAGCGCCAGCCTGATCAGACTTGACGACCAGCAAGGCCGCCAGTTGCTGGTGGTACCGGTTTCGCCCAGCCTGATTCCGAACGGCAGTGCTCCCCTCGTTCTGCTGACGCTATCCCACCGCGCGCTCGACAAGGAAAGAGTGCGTGACCTGTTCAAGCTCACCCCTGCCGAAACCCGTCTGGCACTGTTACTGATGGAAGGCCTGACACCAGAGGCCTGCGCGACACGCCTGACCGTGAGCATCACCACGATCCGCAGCCAGTTGCGCGCGCTGTTACGCAAGACGGACACCGAGCGACAGGCGGAGTTGGTGGCGCTCTTGGGAAGAGTAGCGGGAGGCTGAGGGTTTCATCCAAGTGGAGGATGAACACGGATCGGGAAGCCCTCTAGCCTGGACCTCCCTGGGCAGTCGGCGCCGAGGTTCCGCCAGGGAAAGGACACGCTGGCCCCTTTGGGCCAGCGTCTCGCCAGAGCCTTCCGAGGACGAACCATGCGCGCGAGCTATCTTCTTCCGTTGATTGCTGTGATAGGGCTATCGGGTTGTGCTAACTGGAGCACCCTGTATCGAAAACCAAATTTCTCAGAGTCCGATTCATTACTGACTGATATAGGTGCAAGGGCTATTTTCGTTACTCCTCAAGATACGAAGGAGGGCCCAAACATTAATCTGCGCAATACACCGAAAACCATTGTCTGCGCAGAGCCGAGTCCAGATTCCATGCAAGCCTATGCCGCCAAACTCAACTGGAAGTTGCTATCGGACTCGGCTGTAACCCGGGATGCTGCCTTGGCCTACAGTACAGCCGCCAGTTACGTAGGCAATCGCACCCAGACGGTACAGCTACTACGAGACCAGCTGTATCGACTGTGTGAAGCCTATGCCAATGGCATTATCGACTCGGATACCTACACCATGCTGATGAGCAGGAGTCAGAGGTACACACTGGCGTTGGCCATGATCGATACTTCGCCGCCCTCTGTCACCCCTCCTCCCATAACTCCGGAAAAACCCGATCAAGATGATCCTAAGCCCAAGGCTCAAGAAAAAAAGATGCCGAATGAACGTTCCGTTACTACCAGGCCTGAGCCAAATCTTGAATCCATAAAAATGTTGGTAGGTGCAGGTGACGAAGCCTATGTCTGTCTAAATTTTTTGAAACAGGCAGATACGGCCGCCAAGCCCACAGCCAATCAAGGGAAAGTTGAACAGTTCTGCCGAGCCCTTTTCGACGAAAAAATTAGAACAGCAAAGCTTGCAAACAACGCCTATGAATCTGCAATAAAACAGGCGGAAAAGACGGGAACACCAGTTAGTCCGGTAGAAAGTCCACTCCCCCCTAACGTGATAGACAGAATAAGAATTTTCCATCTAGAAAAACCCCTTCCGCTTCCTCCCCAGCTTTAATGAATCCTCCGCAAGATCAGCGATTGCAGAAGACGTGCGATCCCAGTCGCTGGTCTGCGGAGCTTTAACTCTTGCTCTGCTATACTCCGCCCCCTCTTTTTTCGCTCTCGCCCAGGTTCATCCATGACCACCCAGGCCGCCGAAGTCGCCAAGCGCCGTACCTTCGCCATCATCTCCCACCCCGACGCGGGCAAGACCACCATCACCGAGAAGCTGCTGCTGATGGGCCAGGCCATCGCCGTGGCGGGTACGGTGAAGTCGCGCAAATCCGACCGCCATGCGACCTCCGACTGGATGGAGATGGAAAAGCAGCGTGGCATCTCCATTACCACCTCGGTGATGCAGTTCCCCTACCGCGAGCACATGATCAACCTGCTCGACACCCCCGGTCACGAGGACTTCTCCGAAGATACCTACCGCACCCTGACCGCGGTGGACTCGGCGCTGATGGTGCTCGACGGCGGCAAGGGCGTCGAACCCCGGACCATCGCCCTGATGGATGTCTGTCGCCTGCGCGACACTCCCATCGTCAGCTTCATCAACAAGCTCGACCGCGACATCCGCGACCCCATCGAACTGCTCGACGAGATCGAGGCGGTGCTCAAGATCAAGGCCGCGCCCATCACCTGGCCGATCGGCAGCTATCGCGACTTCAAGGGCGTCTATCACCTCTCCGACGACCGCATCTACGTCTACACCCCAGGCCACGGTCACGAGCGTATCGCCACCAAGACCATCGACAAGCTGGACTCCGACGAGGCCCGCGCCCACCTGGGCGATCTCTATGAGCGTTTCGTCGAGGAGCTGGAGCTGGTGCAGGGCGCCTGCCACGAATTCGACAACGACGCCTTCCTGCGCGGCGAGATGACCCCGGTGTTCTTCGGCACCGCCCTGGGCAACTTCGGTGTCGACCAGGTATTGGACGCCGTGGTCGACTGGGCGCCGCGCCCGCTGTCGCGCGCCGCCCACGAGCGCACCGTGGAGCCGGTGGAGGAGAAGTTCTCCGGCTTCGTGTTCAAGATCCAGGCGAACATGGACCCCAAGCACCGCGACCGTATCGCCTTCATGCGTATCTGCTCGGGCAAGTACGAGAAGGGCATGAAGCTACGTCACGTGCGGATCAAGAAGGACCTGAAGATCGCCGACGCCCTGACCTTCTTCTCCAGCGAGCGTGAGCACCTGGAAGAGGCCTTCGCCGGCGACATCATCGGCCTGCACAACCACGGCACCATCCAGATCGGCGACACCTTCACCGAAGGCGAGGCGCTGGGCTTCACCGGCATCCCCCACTTCGCCCCGGAGCTGTTCCGTCGGGTACGGCTGAAGGACCCGCTGAAATCCAAGCAGCTACGTCAGGGCCTGCAGGAATTGGCCGAGGAAGGCGCCACCCAGGTGTTCTTCCCCGAGCGCAACAACGACATCGTGCTCGGCGCGGTGGGCGTGCTGCAGTTCGACGTGGTCGCCAGCCGCCTGAAAGAGGAATACAAGGTGGAGTGCGCCTACGAGGCCATCAACGTCTGGTCGGCGCGCTGGATCGAGTGCGACGACAAGAAGAAGCTCGAGGACTTCAAGACCAAGGCCTTCGAGAACCTGGCGGTGGACGGCGGCGGTCACCTCACCTATCTGGCGCCGACCCGCGTCAACCTGGCCTTGATGGAAGAGCGCTGGCCGGAGATTACCTTCCGCGCTACCCGCGAGCACCACTAAGGTTTGCTTCCTGGCCGGTGGACCCTCCGCCGGCCAGCTGCCTCTGCTCTACTGCCCAGCCGCTAGTCAGCTGCGGTCTGCCAGCTCCACCACGTTGAGTTCCAACTCCGCGCGCTCGGTCCACTGGCCATCCAGCTCGGTGCGTACCGCCACGCCCAGTTCCTTGAAGTCGGCCACCTGCTTGACCAGGTTGCCCGGCCCGCCCACCAGTTGGCCGCAGGCCTTGCGATAGGCCTCACCCGCCTTTTCCAGGCTCTTGCCGATGCCATCCATGCTGCCGAGGAAGGTACGCAGCTTGTCGTAGACCTTGCCGGCGCGGTCGGCCAGTTCCGCGGTGTGGCGATTCTGATCCTCGAAGCGCCAGAGTTGGCGGACGATATTGAGGCTGGTCAGCAGGGTGGTCGGGGTGGCCACCAGCACGTTCTGCTCGATGGCACGCTGGAACAGACTCTCGTCGGCCTTGAGCGCCTCGACGAAGGCCGATTCGATGGGGATGAACAGGAAGACCATCTCCGGCGAATTCAGCCCCGGCAGGCTGAAGTACTCGCGATCGGCCAGTTCGCGGATACGCTCGCCTACGGCACGTACGTGCTCGCCCAGGGCCAGGCGGCGCTCGCCTTCGTCTTCGCTGTTGACGTAGCGGGTATAGGCGTTGAGCGACACCTTGGCGTCCACCACCAGGTGTTTCTTCTGCGGCAGATGCACCAGCACGTCCGGCCGCCGGCGCCCGGTCTCGGTGGTGAAGCTGCGTTCGCGGACGAAGTCGCGCCCTTCGCGCAGGCCGGAGCGTTCCAGCACATTTTCCAGGATGAGTTCGCCCCAGTTGCCCTGGGCCTTCTTCTGGCCGCGCAGGGCAGTGGCCAGATCGTGGGCTTCCTGGGTGATCTGGCGGTTGAGCTCCTTGAGGTCGAGCAGTTGCTGACCGAGGGCCGCCTGCTGCTGGACGTCCTTGTGGTGGATGTCTTCGACCTTGGCGCGGAAGCCTTCGATCTGCTCGCGGAAGGGCCGCAGCAGGGCATCCAGCGACTGCTGGCTGTGCTGGGCGAAGGCCTGGCCCTTGGCTTCGAAGATGCGTCCGGCTAGCTGTTCGAATTCCAGCTTGAGCTGCTCACGACTCTCGCGCAGCAACAGGTGCTGTTCCTGGAAGTGCTGTTCCTTCTGCTCCAGGGTGGTCTTGAGGGTGGCGTGTTCTTCGGCCAGGCGTGCATGGCGTTCCTGCACCTCGGCGTGCAGTTGTTGCTCGCGGTGCTGGCGCTCACGCAGTTCGGCGAGTTGCTCCTGGATGCACTGCAACTGGGCGCGGGTGGCCTCGGCCAGGGCGTGCTGCTCGGCGGCCTGCAGCTGGGCCTGGCGGGTCTGCTGGCGCAACTCGGCCTCCAGCTCCCGATTGGCCTCCAGCTGACGCTGCAGGGTGGCGGTGCGTTCGCGTTCGGCGCCCAGCTCCACCACCTGGCGGCCATTGGCCAATTCGGCTCTTTGCAGGTCGTCGCGCAGCATGTCGTAGCGCTCGGCGGCGCTGTCGAGCTGCTGCTGGAGATAGCGCTGGCGGCCGGTCAGCCAGACGGCCGAACCGGCCCAGGCGGCCAACAGCAACAGGGGAAGCACAAGGGAGGCGAAAGGCAGGGAAGTCATGGCGCTCTCATCACGGACGGCTCCCCCTCACCTTAGGCAGGCCAGGCGGGAGCGTCCAGCAGTTATCTGTATATTTACACAGTATTTCGCAAATCCAGGTCTAGCCCACTGACGCGCCGGACCCGCCGCGCCACCGCCTCGGCGAAGATGCCGCCACGGGCCTCGATGAGGGTGAAGTCATCACGGGCCCGAGTGATACCGGTGTACACCAGCTCCTTGGTCAGCACCGGGCTGAGTTGCTCAGGCAAGAGCAGCGCGGTATGAGCGAATTCCGAGCCCTGGGACTTGTGCACGGTCATGGCGAACACCGTCTCCACCGCGGCGAGGCGACTGGGCAGGACGAATCTCAGGCCGCCGCTGCCATCGCCACGGGGAAAGGCGACCCGCAGCACCTTGCGCCCCGGCTGGGTGGCGTCGGGCAGGCAGAGGGTGATGCCGATGTCGCCGTTCATCAGCCCCAGGCTGTAGTCGTTGCGCGTCACCAGCACCGGGCGCCCTTCGTACCAGCCATGCTCGCCACTGAGCAGGCCCGCGGCCAACAGGGCACTGGTGATGCGCAGGTTGAGGCCTTCCACCCCCCAGGGGCCCTTGCGCACGGCGCAGAGCAGCTGGAAATCGTCGAAGGCGGCGAGCACCTGACCGGCCCAGTGCGTCCAGGCCGGATCGTCCAGTGCGGTATCCGCCTGGGGCCGCGCCTGGCGCAAGACCTCCAGATAATGCCGATACCCGCGAGCACGCCCTCGGCCCTCCAGCACCAGGCGCTCCAAGGCCCGATCCTCGGGCCCCTTGAGCAGCACCCGATGCAGGTCGGCGTAGCCGCCGTCGACCAGCACCTGCTGCGCACCCTGCCCATCCTGGGCATTGACGCGGCGCGCCAGCTGGCCGATGCCGCTGCCGGCGCCGAAGCGGCGTGAGCGGCGCAGCATCACTACCTGTTGGGCCAGGGCATCGCCTTGGTCATCGCCGACGGCCAGGTCGGCTGCCGCCAACGACTGGCCGCTCACCGCCTCCAGCCAGGCGCGGGTGGCGGGGCTGTAGCGCCCGGCTTCGGCATCGCGGCAGAGATCACCCAGCACCGCGCCCGCCTCCACCGAAGCCAACTGGTCCTTGTCGCCGAGCAGGATGAGGCGCGCCCGCGGCGGCAAGGCCGCCAACAGGCTGGCCATCATCTCCAGGTCGATCATCGAGGCCTCGTCCACCACCAGCACGTCCAACGGCAGTGGCTGTCCGCGGTGATGGCGGAAGTGGCGGGTATTGGGGCGACTGCCCAGCAATCGATGCACCGTAGTCACCCCGGTGGGGATGTGCCGGCGCAGCTCCTCGTCCACCGGCAGGCGGCTGACCTGGCCGCCGATGGACTCTGTGAGCCGCGCGGCGGCCTTGCCGGTGGGCGCGGCCAGGCGGATGCGCAAGGGACGACCGGCGGCCACCGCCGGTGCCTGGAGCAGCGCCAGCAGGCGAACCACGGTAGTCGTCTTGCCGGTGCCGGGACCGCCGGTGACGATGCTGAAGGCACCCCGCACCGCCAGGGCGCAGGCCAATTTCTGCCAGTCGGGCTCGCCGTCGGCCTCGATGTCTGGCGGAAACAACAGATCGAGACGCTCGGCGAGATCCGCTGGCAGGGGCTCCGGAGTGGCCAGCCGCTGGCGCAGGCTGGCGGCCACCTCGCGCTCGTAGTTCCAGTAGCGGCGCAGATAGAGGCGCTCGTCACCCAGCACCAGGGGGCGCTCCGGCGCGCTGCCGTCGCCATCGACCAGGGCGCTGGCCAGCAGCGCCTGGCGCCAGGCCTCCAGGCTATAACCCTGCAGCAGTTGCGACGGCAGCAGCGAGTTGCGCGCCTCGTCGCCCTCCGGTGGCAGCGACAGGGCCGCATCGGGATTGCGCAGGGTGGCGGCGAGATCCAGGCAGACATGACCATGGCCGAGCTGATGACTGGCCAGGGCCGCGGCCAAGAGCACCGCCGACTCGCCATTCGCTTCGAGTTCACCGAGAAAGCTGGTGAAGGCGCGGTCGACCTGGCGCAGCCAGCCGCGCTGGACCCAGAGCTCCAGCAGGCGAAAGAGGTCGTCACGGCGGCTCAGGGGCGACAAAGGGCTTTCCGGAACCAAGGAGGCCAGGCGCAACAGGCGTTCGGTGGCGGCGCTGAAATCAGACATGGGCAAGCTCCGCACCGCTGAACAGCAGATCCAGGGTCTCGATCAGGGCCTGGGCGGGGCGCTCGACGAAGACGCCGTGGCCGGCCGGATCGCAACCGCGCAGGAAGAGGTAGACGGCCCCGCCGAAGTGGCGCTCGTAGCTGTAGTCGGGCAGCCGCGCCTTGAGCAGGCGGTGCACGGCCAGGCTGTAGAGCACGTATTGCAGGTCATAGCGTTTGGCGAGAACGGCGCTTTCCATGGCCGTGCGGGTATAGGCCGCGGCCTCGGCCCCCAGCCAGTTGGATTTGTAGTCCACCACGAAATAGCGCCCCTCGTGCTCGAAGACCAGGTCGATGAAGCCTTTGAACAGGCCGTTGAGCTGCCCTGGTTCCAGTACCGGCCGCGCCTGGCCGCCATGGGTGCCGCGACGCACCAGGTTATCCAGGCGCTCCAGATCGACGCCGTGGGTAGCGAACCAGAATTCCATCTCCACCTGGTAGCGCGCCAGCTCACCCAGGCGCTGGGCGCCGCCCGGCAGGGGCAGCGGCAAGGTTAGCAGCTGGCGCAGCCAGCTCTGCAGGATGGGAATCCAGTGATTCCAGCCGCGCCGCTGGCAGCGCCGGGCGATCAGGTCGTCGAGCCGCTCGGGCGCCGCCTGGATGGCGGCGAAGCCCTCCTCGCCGACCCATTCCAGCAGGCTGTGCAGGAAGGTGCCCGGACCGGGACCGCGGGGGAAGCGATGCAGGTCTTCGCCAGCGGCAGGCTGGCGGGCCTCGTCCGGGGCGAGACGGTCGTCGTCGAACAGCTTCTGGGCCGCGGGCGTATCCAGGTCCAGCTCCAGATTCAGCTGGCCCTCCTCCCGTGCCTCGCCCAGGCGCGTACCGATGCGCAAGGCACTGTAGGACGCGATCCACCAGTCCTCGCGGGCCGCACGCCGGGCGGTCAGGGCCTTGAGGGTCACCGGGGCCTCACGCGCTTCCGGTAGCCGCTCAGCACTGGCCTCCGGCAGCGGCAGGATGAGGCTGTCGGGCTGGGTGCCGATCAGGGTGCTTAGCGCGGTGGTCAGGGCGGCCGAACTCGCCAATGGCTCGCCACCGGTGGCCAGATAGCCCAGGGCACTGCGGGCGAAGCCGGAGTCCTTGCTACGTCCACGCTTGAGATCGGCCACCCCGACCCAACAGGCATGCCGGGCGCGGGTCAGGGCGACATAGAGCAGGCGCAGGTCCTCGGCCAGACGCTCGTCGTCGGCGCGGGCCAGGTCTTCGGCGGAGGGGCGGAAGGTCCGCTGCACCCGGCCCTGGTCGTCGTGATAGCGCAACGGCAGGCTGGCGCCCTCCTCGGCGCGGTAGGCACAGGCGAAGGGCAGGAATACCAGCGGGTATTCCAGGCCCTTGGACTTGTGCACCGTCACTACCTTGACCAACTCGGCGTCGCTTTCCAGCCGCAGGATCTGCTCGTCGGCAGCGCCCTGGGCGGCCAGTTGCTCGGCCAGGTGGCGAATCAACGCCTGCTCGCCATCCAGCTCGCCAGCGGCGCGCTGCAGCAGTTCGGCGAGGTGCAGCAGGTTGGTCAGTACCCGCTCGCCGTCGGCGCGGGCCATCAGCCGCTGTGGCAGGCGGAAGTCCTGCAGCAGGCGGCGCAGCATGGGCAGCACGCCCTGGCCGCGCCACAGCTGGCGATAGCCGCGGAATTGCAGCACCCGCGCCTCCCAGGCCTGCTCGTCGTGGTTGAGGGCGTCCAGTTCGGCCAGCGGCAGGTCGAGGGTCAGGCTGCCCAGGGCCGCACGCAGGCGGCGATCCACGTCGGGCTCGGCGCAGGCCTTGAGCCAGTCCAGCAGGCAGCGGGCCTCCTGGGCGGCGAACACCGAGTCCTTGTCCGACAGATAGACGCTGCGTACCCCGCGCCGCACCAGCGCCTGGCGCACCGCCTGGGCCTCGCTGCCGGCGCGTACCAGGATGGCGATATCGGCCGGTCGCAGCGGCTTGAGCTCGCCGTCCTCATGGCGAAAGCCCGCGCGCCCATCGGCGGCGAGGGTCAGCAACCGGACGATCTCGCTGGCGGTGCTCTCGGCCAGGCTGACGCGATAGGCGGTGCCGGCCAGGGGCTCGTCGCCGGCCAGGTGCCAGAAGGTCAGGGCCGCACCGGGTGCGCCGTCGATCTCCAGCACCTCACGCCGCCCTTGGGCGCGGACCGGCTCGAAGGGCACCGGATTGTCCTCACCCTGGCGGAACAGGAAGGCCGCGCGCGGCGCCGTCGTCTCACCATGCAGGAATACCTGGTTGACCGCGGCGACCATGGCGGCAGTAGAACGGAAATTGGTGTCCAGCGAATGCAGGTGGCCGGCATTGGCGCGACGGGCCTGTAGATAGGTGTGGATATCGGCGCCACGGAAGGCATAGATGGCCTGCTTGGGATCGCCGATCAGGAACAACCCGGTGCCCTCCCCCGCGCCATAGACGGTGCTGAAGATGCGGTACTGCACCGGGTCGGTGTCCTGGAATTCGTCAATCAGCGCCACCGGGAATTGCTCGCGGATCAGCGCCGCCAGCCGTGCGCCGGCGCCATCGGCCTGCAGCGCCCTATCCAGGCGGGTGAGGATGTCGTCGAAACCCAGCTCGGCGCGGCGCAGCTTCTCGCGCTCGAATTTCTGCTGGACCCAGGCTGCGGCGTGTTCCAGCAAGGGCACCTCGGGGCTGGGCAGCTCGGCCAGTTGTCCGGGCAGGCGCGCCATGGCCGCCAGGGCCGGGTGATCCGGCGGGCTGGCCTTGGTCCAGACCTCGGCGAAGCCCTCCTCGGTCAGCCGGGTGAAGCCGGTGCCGATATCGAGGGCTTCACTGGCGGAATCCTCTGCCCAGGCGCCCAGCTTGTCGCACCAGGGCCCGAAGAATCTCTTCTGCAGCTTGCGCCCATCGACCACCTTGGCGTCGCAGCCAGCCTGGCAGAGATCACGCAACTCTTCCGCCCAAGCCGTCCAGGGCGCCTTGAGTGTTGCCAATCGCGCCTGGCGTTCGGCCAGGGCCGTGGCCAGCAACGTGGCGGGATCGCCCTGGGGTGCGCCCAAGGGTTCGCCCAGCAAGGGTCGCAGACGCGCCGCCAGGGCCCGGGGTTCGCCCCAGTGCTCGATGACCCAGTCCAGCGCCGCGCCTTCGAGGGGATAGCAGAAGCGCCGCCAGTAGTCGCGCACCACCTGGGCGAGCAATTCGCTCTGGTCCTGCTCCAGGTTCTGCACGAAGAGGCTGCCGCTGTCGAAGGCATGCTCGCGCAGCATGCGCTGGCACCAACTGTGGATGGTGGAGACCGCCGCCTCGTCCATCCACTGGGCGGCGATATCCAGGCGCCGGGCGCAATCGGCCCAGGACTCGACGGGGAAATCTTCGCGCAAGGCGTCGAGCAGCGGATCGGGTGCCGCGATCTCGTCACGGAAGAAGCGGGCCGCTTCGGCCAGCCGATGGCGGATACGGTCACGCAGTTCCTGGGTGGCGGCCTCGGTGAAGGTCACCACCAGGATCTGCGGCGGCAACAACTCCCGGCCAAAAGCCGTCTCGGCCGTGCCATGGCCCAGCACCAGGCGCACATAGAGCGCGGAGATGGTGAAGGTCTTGCCGGTCCCGGCACTGGCCTCGATGAGCTGATTGCCCTGCAGTGGAAAGCGCAGGGCGAGCGGACGTTGACTCATGCCTGCCCCTCCCCGCCGACGACCTGCCAGCCGGCGGTGAAGACCGGTGCATAGAGCGTCTGGCACCAGCCATCGAATTCCTCGTCGGCCAGCAGGGCAGCGAAGTCCGGATACTGGCGGCGCAGTGCCGGATGGGTCGCCGCCTCGCCCTGGTAGGCCTGCTCGGCAAAGGTCAGCGCCTTGTCCGGCTCATTGGCCAGCCAGGCGAAGGCGGTGCGGGGCGCGACGGGTAGCGGGCGCCGCTGACCCAGGGCCCAGGCATCGAGCAATTCGTTGAGCTGACGGCTGCCCAGATCGGCGTCCAGCGGTGGTAGCAGCAGGGTCAGATCGGTCGCCACCACGGCGGTGGTGAGCTGCAGACCACCGGCCGCCGCGACCAGGTGCTGCACCCAGGGTCGCAACAGCCGATGCCACTTGCGGGTACGAGCATTGCCCAGGCCATTGGCCTGGGCGGTCAGGGCCAGCAGCCCTTCAGAGCCCCGACGCAAACGTTCAAGGTTGGCCACCAACTGCACTTCGCGATGTTCGAGGTCCAGGGTCACGGCCTCTTCCAGAGGTTCGGGCCAGCGCAGCGTCAAGGCCTCGACCTGGGCCACCACGGCGGGCAGTGGCTCGCGCAACGCCCGTCCGGCCCGCTCGCCAAAACCCGCCAACGGCAGGCGACCACTGCCGCGCAGCCGTTCGGCCGCCGCGGTGAGCGCTCGGTCGACGGCTTCCGGCTCGGCCAGCGCCGCCGCCAGCAGGCCTTCGCCCAGTTGGTAACGGGTCAGGGCGTCCAGACCGAAGGGTTCTTCGTCTTCCGCCGGGGCATCGGGCGCCTCGAAATGCACCTTGAGGCGATTGGCGAAGAACAGATCCACCGGTCCGCGTAGAAAGCGCGCCAGGTCGTCGAGGCCCAGCGGCTCTTCCAATACCAACGGCGGCAACAGGGCATCTTCATCCCGCGTGGTGCGGTCGTGCACGCCCAGCCACTCGGCGGCAAAGCTGAAATAGCCGCGCTCGCCGCGGAAATAGCGGGCACTGAAGGGTTGCAACGGATGCTCCTGGGTCAGGGCCGCGAGCAGACGCTCCGGCTCCTCTTCATGGCCAGCCAGCCGCCAACCGGCCAGGAGATGATCGCGCAACTGGGCGATCAGCACCGACGGCGGTCGCTCGCTGTTGTCGCGGATGCTGCGCCCCACCCAGCTGACATAGAACTGGTCGCGCGCCGAGAGCAGGGCCTCCAACAGCAGATAGCGGTCGTCTTCGCGCCGCGAACGGTCACCGGGCCTATAGTCCTGAGCCATGAGGTCGAAATCCAGCGGCGGCTGGATGCGCGGATAGGCGCCATCGTGCATGCCCAGCAGGCAGACCACGCGGAAGGGAATGGCGCGCATGGGCATCAGGGTGCAGAAGTTGACCGCCCCGGCGAGAAAGCGCTGGGCCAGGCCGCCGGCATCCAGCCCGGCCAACCAAGCCTCGCGGACCACGGTGAGCGGCAGCTCTTCGTCCAGCGCCACGTCCTCACACAGCTCCAGCCAACGCTCGCGCAGATTTTCCAGCTGCTCCAGCAGGTATTCGTCATGCTCGTCCTGGGCGCTGAAGAACAGCGCCAGCAGCGCCTGCAAGCGCGCACCCCACTCCGCCGGCCGGGCCGGTTGCGCCAGCGCCGCCTGGGCTGCGTCCAGCGCATCGAGCAGATCCACCAGCGGCCCGACCAGCGCGGCGTCCAGGCCGCCCACCTCATCGAAGGGCTCGATGTCGCCCAGGGCCGCACCGCCGCCCACCGCATAGCCCAGCAACATGCGCCTCAGGCCGAAGCGCCAGGTGTTCTGCGTCAGGCCTTCGGGCAGGTCGAGACGACTGCGCTGCGCGGCATCCAGCCCCCAGCGTACACCGGCGCCTTCCAGCCAGAGGTGCAGGGTCGGCAGATCGGCCTCGCGCAAGCCGAAGCGCGCGCGCAGCGCCGGCACATCCAGCAGATCGAGGATCTCGCTCAGGGCAAAGCGGCTGTCGGGCAGCTGCAGCAGATGCTCCAGGGCGATCAACAGCGGCTGGAAGCCGCGCTGGTGCTGGTCGGCCAGACTGAAGGGAATGAAGCGGGGATCGCTACGGTCGAGCTGGCCGAACACCGCGCGGATGTGCGGCGCATAGGCATCGATGTCCGGCACCATGACGATGACGTCGCGCGGCCGGAGGCTGCCATCGCTGTTGAAACGTGCCAACAACTGGTCGTGGAGGATCTCCACTTCACGCTGCGGACTATGGGCCACATGGAAGCGCACGGACCTGTCCAGCGCCGGGTCTACCGCCGGCCAACGCGCGCGCGTCTCGGCCAGAGGGCGCAATTCAAGGATATCGTCCTGCAACTGGCCTAGCAGATGCTGGGGTTCGGTATCGGCGAAGAGATCGATGCGGCCGCCGTTGAGGTCTTCGAATAGCCGGCGATAGCCATCGGGTTCGTCGAATTCGTCCAGCAGATGGATATAGTCGCGGCCCTGCTTGCCCCAACTCGCCAGCAGCGGCTGGCCGTGCTGATGCAGCGCCTCGGCGTCCAGGGTCTGGGGCATGCCCGGCTTGCGCTGCTGACGGCGATAGTTCTGCCGCAGTAGATCCTGGTCGGCGACGATGTCGGACCAGTGATGGCGACAGGGATTGTGCACACAGAGCAGCACCTGGCTGAAACGCGCCAGGGCGGCCAGGGCTTCGAGGGTCTGCGCCGGAATCGCCGACAAGCCAAAGATCACCACCCGCCGCGGCAGACCGGCCGGCGCTTCGGTCGCCGCCTGCATCACCTCCAGAAAACGCCGATGCACCCCGGCCCGACTCCGGGCCAGACCGCCGTCGCCAACATCGGCCAGCAGGGCGCGCCACAGCTGCGCCTGCCAGCGGCAACTTTCCGGCAAGGGGCGCCGGCTGTCACGCAGACTGGCCAGCAAATCGCGGCCCTCGGCCCAGTCGTTGAGCCAGTCGGCGCGATAGACCTGGTAGCCGTCGTAGAGGTCGGCCAGGCGCTCGGCCAGCTGATAGCGCTTGCGCAGATCACCATCATCATCGAGAAAGCGCCGTAGCGCGGCGAAGTCCGGCTGCATGAGCAGGGTCGGCAAGAGCCGCATCAGCCGCCAGGTCAGGGGCGCGCGGTCCAGCGGCGAGGATGGCGGTACGTTGTCCCGGCCCAGCACCTGGCGATAGGTGCGCCAGAGAAAGGCCGCCGGCAACTGCACCTCAAGGGCCGCAGCCACTCCGCAGCCACCCTCGTCGTCTCCGCGCGGATCCTCGGCCAGCGCCAGCTTCAGCCACTGGACGATGCCATTGCTCTGCACCAGTACCTGTTCGTTTTCCAGCGGTGCCAGGGGATACCGCCGCATCCAGCCGACCGCCAGGCTGCGCAGCTCTTCGAGCCGATTGCCGTGTACCACCATGAATCCGGGAGTGAGCACCTCGGACATCCTACGCCTCGCTGTTCGCTATCTGCGGCAAGGGTAAGGATCACCCGCGCCGGACACCAGCCCGCCATGTCGTCGGCTGTGCATGACGCAGCGCACAGCCGCCTATTCCATCCGCCTGCAACGGGCTTTCAGCCGGTAGACTCACCGCCCATCGGCCGCCGGCCATCGACAGGACGTTTCCATGCGCTTCATCGCTGCCCTTCCCCTGCTCCTGGGCGCCGCCCTCGTTCATGCCGCTGACACAGCCCCCGTCGATTGCGCCAGCGTGCAGGCCCAGTTGCCGCTGCCCCTGCTCCAGCAGACGTCGGGCCTGCCACTGGCCTACGCTCGCCAGATCGCTGGTGGTTGTGCCTTCACCGATCGCGACACCGGCCAACCGGCCAACTATCTACTGGGCCTGTCCGCAGGTTACGAGAATGGCGGTCGGGCGCTGCCCAAGTTGCGGCGCCAGGTGCAGTCGCTCAGCGAACAGCTGGACTGCAAGGCCATCGACGGCCTCGGCGAAGGCGCCACTGCCTGTAGCAAACCCTTGCTGGGCACGCAGATCTTCTTCATCAAGCGCGACCGTATCCATACGGTGACCGCGTCCAGCCCACTGGAATATGAGAAACCCGAACTGGCGGCCAAGCTGCATCAAGCAGCGCTGGCGACTGCCCTGGCCTGGTCGCAGCGGTTATAGAACTCAGTGGCCGCGCCGATTGAGGTCTTCGGAATAGAGATCGTCTTCGAGCTCGTTGCCGGGAATGGCATGTTCTTCCGCCGCCCAGGCACCTAGATCGATCAATTTGCATCGGTCGGAGCAGAAAGGCCGATTGGGGCTCTTCTCGCTCCATTCCACGGGTGCGCCGCAGGTGGGGCAATCCACGGTGAGAGTGCTCATGCTTGGCCTCCGTCAAGGGTCAGGTAAAAGGAATGCAGGCGTTCCACTTCGGCGTGGAGCGCGGCGAGATCGCCGTCATTGCGGATAACGTCATCGGCCTTGGCCAGTCGCTCGGCCCGCGGCAGTTGCGCCGCCAGGATGGCCCTTACCTGGGCTTCATCCACTCCATCACGGCGCATGGCCCGTTCGAGTTGAAGCTCTTCCGGCGCATCGATCACCAGGCCACGTTGCACCAGCGCCCGCTGCCCCGATTCGAACAGCAGCGGCGACACCAGGATGGCATAGGGCGACTGCGCCCGGGCCAAGACCGCCAGGATCTCCTGACGAATGATCGGATGCAGCAAGGCCTCGAGCCAGCGCCGCTCGGCCGGATCGGCGAAGATCGCCGCCCGCAACGCCGCCCGGTTCAGGCTGCCGTCCGGTTGCAAGACAGCCGGCGAAAAATGCCTGGCGATCTCGGCCAAGGCCGGTCGTCCCGGCTCGACTACCCAGCGGGCAGCCTGGTCAGCGTCGACGCAGGTGATGCCCAGACGGGCGAAGTGCTCGGCAGCGGCGCTCTTGCCGCTACCGATGCCCCCGGTCAGGCCGAGGGTCCAGGCAGAAGTCATCGGAATCCGGCGAAGTTCAGGTATAGGCCGGTTATTTGATCACCCCAGAGCAAGGCAATCCACCCCGCCACAGCGAGATAGGGACCGAAGGGCAAGGGCGTACTGGTTTCCGCCCGGCGCAAACGCAGGGTGATGATGCCGAGGATGGCCCCCACCAGCGACGACAGCAGGATGGTCAAGGGCAGGATCTGCCAACCACCCCAGGCCCCGAGCAAGGCCAGCAACTTGAAATCGCCATAGCCCATGCCTTCCTTACCAGTCACCAAGCGAAACAGCTGGAACACCAGCCAGAGACTCAGATAACCCACCACCGCGCCCCAGACGGCATCAGCAAGCGTAGCGAAAAGCCCGAACTGGTTGACGATCAAGCCCAACCACAGCAGCGGCAGTACGATGATATCCGGCAGCAACTGATGATCAGCGTCGATCAGGCTGGCAGCCAACAGCCCCCAGGTCAGCAGCAGAAAAGCGCCGCCCTGCCAGGTCACACCCAGATGCCAGACGACCCAGGCGGACAGCAATCCACAGGCCAGCTCGACCAACGGATAACGCAGGCTGATGCTCGCCTGGCACCCCTTGCAGCGGCCGCTTAAGAGCAGGTAACTCAGCACCGGTACGTTTTCCCAGGGCCGCACGCCGCGTTGGCAATGGGGGCAACGGGATGCAGGGCGCGCCAGGTTGAAAGACGCACCGACAGGTTCGACTGGCAGCTCCAGCACCTCACGAGCCTCGGCCTGCCAATCACGCCTCAACATCACCGGCAAGCGATACACCACCACATTTAGAAAGCTACCGACCAGCAGCCCCAGGAGCAGCGCACACAAAGCCGCGGCCAGCGGCACGCCGGCCAGAAATTCCAGCAGCGCCATCAGACCACCGAGCCGAGCTGGAAGATCGGCAGGTACATGGCGATGATCAGACCACCTACCAACACCCCCAGCACCGCCATGATCATTGGCTCCATCAGGGTGGTGAGGTTGTCGACCATGTTGTCGACCTCATCTTCATAAAAGGTCGCAACCTTGGAAAGCATCTCGTCCAGCGAACCCGACTCTTCACCGATGGCCGTCATCTGGATGGCCATGGAAGAAAACACCCCGGTGGTGCGCATGGAGAAATTGAGCTGCATACCAGTGGAGACATCAGCCTTGATCTTCTCCACCGCATTGCGGAAGACCACGTTACCCGTAGCACCGGCCACCGAATCCAGAGCGTCCACCAAAGGCACACCTGCGGCAAAGGTGGTAGCCAAGGTACGGGCATAACGAGCGATGGCCGACTTGTAGAGAATGGAGCCAATTAGTGGGATTTTTAATAAGCCACGGTCCGTGGCGTCACGGAATTTCTCCGACTTCTTATAGAAACGTCGCAACACAAAGCCCAGTACGAACAGGCCGCCGAGCACCAGCAACCACCACTCCTGCAAAATCTCAGACAGGCCGATGACCATAAGTGTAAAAGCAGGCAGTTGAGCGCCGAAACCCTCAAAAACCGATTGGAACTGAGGCACTACTTTAATTAGCAGTACAGCCGAAACAATGATAGCCACCACCACCACTGCTGCAGGATAGGTCATGGCTTTCTTAATCTTCTTCTTAAGAGCTTCAGTCTTTTCCTTGTAAGTGGCTACCCGATCCAGCAGGGTCTCCAGCGCACCAGACTGCTCACCAGCATCCACAAGATTGCAGTAGAGGTCATCGAAATACTGCGGCTGCTTGCGGAGAGAGTTGGACAAACTGTTGCCTGCGGCAACGTCCTGCTTGATGTCGTCCACTAGCTTACGCATGTTAGGGTTTTCGAAACCCTCACCAATGATGTCGAAGGCCTGCAACAGGGGTACACCCGCACTCATCATGGTCGCCAGTTGACGGGTGAACAAGGCGATATCGAGGGGCTTGATCTTCTTGCCCCGGCCTAGTAGCGAAATCGACTTCTTGCGCACGCGGGTCGGATTGATCCCCTGCTTACGCAACTGCGCCTTGATCAGTGCCGGATTGAGACCGGTCATCTCGCCCTTCACCTTGGTCCCTTTGCGATCGGTCCCCTCCCAGGTGAAGCTGCCCATCTTGATTGCTTTATCGGCCATGGCCTCGACTCGTCAAAGACTCGGCCCGGCGTGGCGGACCCGTCAAAAGAATGCTCTTTGCAAAGCTGCTGCCTCTGCTAAGGCAAGCATCGCGCCAAATGCCGCACGCTCAGTGCTCTGAAGGCTTAAAGCCTGCTAATGACAACTGCCCCCGCTCCGCCCCAGTCCCCTCTCCCTGAGGGAGAGGGCTAGGGTGAGGGAACCCATCAATCCTTGGTCACCCGATTGATCTCTTCCAGACTGGTAATCCCCTGCATCGCCTTCACCAGCCCCGACCGCCGCAGATCGTTGAAGCCTTCCGTCCGCATCCGCGCCGCGATCTCGATGGAATTACCCTCCTCCATGATCATCTGCTGCAGCGCTGGAGTGATCTTCACCACCTCATAAATCCCTACCCGACCGCGATAACCCGCGTTGCAGTCCTCGCAACCTATGGGCTGGTAAAGCGTGAAACTACCGATTTCCTCCTCCCTGAAACCCTCGGCCAACAGTGCCTCACGCGGCACCTCATGGACACGCTTGCACTTGGTGCACAGTTTGCGCGCCAGACGTTGGGCGATGATCAGATTGACCGAAGTCGCCAGGTTGAAGGCTGGTACACCCATATTGCGCAAACGCGTCAGGGTTTCCGCCGCACTATTGGTGTGCAGGGTCGACATCACCATGTGACCGGTCTGGGCCGCCTTGATGGCGATCTCCGCTGTCTCGAGATCCCGAATCTCCCCCACCATGATCACGTCGGGGTCCTGGCGCAGGAAAGCGCGCAACGCCTGAGAAAAATCGAGCCCCTGCCGCGGATTGACGTTTACCTGGTTGATGCCTTCCAGGTTGATTTCCACCGGATCTTCCGCCGTGGAAATATTGATGTCTTCCGTATTGAGAATATTGAGGCCGGTATAGAGGGATACCGTCTTGCCCGAACCGGTCGGCCCGGTTACCAGGATCATCCCCTGCGGCTGCTTGAGCGCCTGCAGGTAGAGCTCCTTCTGCACATCCTCATAGCCCAGGGCATCGATCCCCATCTGGGCACTGGAAGAGTCGAGAATCCGCATCACGATCTTCTCGCCCCACAGCGTGGGCAAGGTATTGACCCGGAAGTCGATGGATTTGGTCTTGGACACCTTGAGCTTGACCCGACCGTCCTGTGGTTTGCGGCGCTCGGAGATATCCATATTGGACATCACCTTGAGCCGCGCCGAGATCCGCGACACCAGTTGCACCGGTGGCCGCGCGACCTCGTGCAGGACGCCATCGGTACGGAAGCGCACACGGTACATCTTTTCATAGGGCTCGAAGTGGAGGTCGGAAGAGCCCTTTTTGATGGCATCGAGCAGCATCTTGTTGACGAACTTCACCACTGGCGCATCGTCAGCATCGGTACCGGCAACAGCTTCCTGAGGACGCTCGCCGCTGTCGGCCTCCAGATCGAGATCGATATCGCCCAGATCCAGACCACCCGTGCCGGTATCCAAATATCGCTCGATGGCTTGGTGCAGCTTGTCGTCCTCGACCAGCACTACCTCGACGGCAAGCTTACTGCCAAAGGACACATCATTAATGGCCTGCTGATTGGTCGGATCGGACAAGGCGATAAAGAGCTTGTTACCTCTCTTGCTGAGTGGCAGGAAATGATGCTGCTGCATCAACTTCTCGTTGACTATGTCCTTGGGCAATTGCTCCTTGTCGATGGCCGCCAGATCAAGAAAGGGCACGCCAAACTCCTGGGCAGCCAGCTCCGCCAAAGGGCGGCTCTGCACCAGCCGCTGTTGAACGAGATAGGTCACCAGTGGCACCTTGGCCTGCTTGGCCTTGACCACCGCCTGCTGGGCAGCCGCCTCCGCTAGCAAATGCGCATCCACCAATTGCCGCGCCAGCCCTGACAGCATCACCGTCTCGTTCATCATCCATCACCCAAGCCTACGTTAGTTGGCCTTATAGCACCGCCCCAGCTCGGTCGCAAAATGGCGCCAGACCGCTGACGTTTTTCGTCACCACCTGCCCCTTTGGTGACACCCAGCACAGCAGAATCGTGCTGCAGTCGCCACTTTTCTTTGGCACGGCCTGTGCTATACATCAAACAGGCACGTTGGCCTGACCCAACCTCGGAGATTTTGAATGAAAGCTCAGAAAGGCTTTACCTTGATCGAACTGATGATCGTGGTAGCGATCATCGGTATTTTGGCGGCGGTGGCATTGCCGGCTTACCAGAACTATGTGCGCCGTGCTGCTTATAGTGAAGTTATCTCCGGCATGGAGCCTTACAAGGTAGGTGTAACGGAGTGCTTCCAAACTACTGGAGCATTGACTAACTGTACTTCTGGTAGCAATGGCGTACCTGCAAACATTACTGGGCGCACTAACGGGGCTCTGAATGGTATCTCCACTGCTGCTGGCGTTATCACTGCCGTACCAAACCTCTATAAGGGAATTGCAACCGGCGATACTTGTACGCTTACTCCTACTCCAGCCGCCGGCAGTACCGGATTGCTTGACTGGACTTATAGCGGGGTCTGCGTGACGAACAACTACATCAGAAACTAAATTAAAGAAAAAGGCGCCTATGGCGCCTTTTTTATCGCCATGACCAAAGAACAGAAAAACACCGCCAGAATACTCATCTGGGCCTTTGTAGCCTGCACTTTCCTATGCACCCCCTTCCTCAGAAGCCCCACACTCTTTGATGACTTCAACATCATAACCCCCTCCAACTTAGACAAAATAAAATCGCTAGGCTTGGATTTTTCACCACGAATATGGGTATATCAGACCTTTGCTTTAAATCAATATTTCTCCGGAAACGATTTAGAAAGCTATAGGGCATTTAACCTAGCCCTGCATCTCCTAAACAGCCTCGCAATATTTTTCCTTTGCCGCGAAGCAATGAAGCAACCCGCCCAGAAGGGCGCCCTTACCAAGAAAAATTCTGACTTGAATGCGGCCTTAGTGGCGGGCTTGTTTGCCTTGCATCCGATAGCCATATTCACACAAGCCTATCTCATCCAGCGCACCATTCTAATTGCAACACTGGCAGCACTTTGCTCGACCCTCTTTTTTCTGAAGGGGCTCAGGGGGAGCAAAGGCTTCTTCTACCTAAGTGCGCTATTTTGCGCGATATCTTTGTATTCGAAGGAAAACTCCATAGCTCTCCCGGCCGTTCTATTTTTACTATCTACAGTAGAAGCAAAAAGAAGAAAGCTGAGTATCTGGGGTTTCCTGAGAGACGAAAAACATGCGACAGCTTCTCTACTCATCTCTGGCATCTTTGCTATCAGCTTGGTCCTGAGACTCAAGGGCTTGATCGGCAGTAATTACGAGCCCTTGACAGCCGAGGTATTGGAGGAAAGCAGCCTACTGAATGGAAAGAACCTCTATCTACTAAGCATACTGAATCAAGCTAAGCTTTTTTTCTATTATGTAGTCTACTGGGTGACACCCTTCCCCAACGATATTGTTATTGACATTAGAAAACCTTTCCCCACCCAAGTCCTGACGCCCCGCCTATGGCTGACGGCAATGCCCTTTATAGCACTAAACCTTTTCCTAATCATCAAGGCCATAAAAAACCCTAAAAAAGCAGCCTATGCCTTTCTTGCCATCCCTGGAATTCTCTTCATAACCGAATTTGCCGCAACAAGGATTCAAGAAAACTTTGTACTGTACAGATCTTATCTCTGGGCACCTTTCGGCTTTATTGCACTCGGAATCATGCTATCAAAGATAGAACTAACCAAGACAAAGCTTACTCTATTCATCACTCTAGCCACCCTATTCTTTTACTCTAGCTGCCTAACATTAGTATCCCTATCAAATCCATATCTTGCCTGGGATGCAGCACGAAAGATATACGAAGAAAACGATAAAAACCTATTCGTACCCGGCGGATATAGAATATATTACAATATCGGCACAATACTCTACGACCATAAAAACCTTGAACTCTCCCTAGAAAACTACGATAAGGCTTTAAAATTAAACAGCAAATACACCTACGCACTAATGAACAGAGGAATTGTCTTCCTAGACACCCAACAATGGGAGTTAGCTTTAAATGACTTCGAAGAAGCCTCTAGGCTCAGTCCTCTTTCAATAAAACCTCTAATAGGAAAAGCCAAATCACTCAAAAAGCTCGACCGACAAACTGAACTAGATGCAACCTTAAGCGAACTATGCAGACTTTCAAATGAAAACACCTGCCGCGAAACAAAGGAGTTTGTAAACACAAAATAGATAAAATTGAGCGCCAACCTAAAACACACAAAAGGAGGGAGAGGTGAACCTAAAGGATCATGCCTTTTCGTTTACAAATCAAATTTGGCGCCTTACATCGGCTCCCCTTACCTTGGTACTGTTACCATTTTTTTTGAATGCTGAGATCCAAGGGTATTGGTACGTTTTCATCGGTGTTGCTGGATTAATTTCCTTTGCCGATCTCGGCGCATCGAGTGTTGCGGCCAATCTTGCAGCACACGAAGCAGCCTGGATTTCTATCTTAGAGAAAAGCCCACCACAGGGATCAACGATACACCTCATTAGATTAGGCTCTCTTTTCTCTTTCACTTGCAAGTGGATTTGCACCTGCGGAGCCATTGCTCTTCCAGTTATATTTTCAATCGGCTTCTACATATTCGAATCGAAATCCGAACATCTTACATGGCTAGCCCCATGGACCTTAATCTGTATCTCATCAGCGCTAACTCTATTAAACAATTTCTTGCTTAGCTTCGTTGAGGGCTGCGGGAATGTTTCTCACGGGCAAAAAATCCGGTTCATCTCATCGAGCATTGGATTTTCTACCCTAGCGATACTGCTCTTATTAGAACTCAATCTTTATGCCTTAGCACTATCTTCTATTATAGGAAGCCTCCTGTGTATAGCCATGACGTTAAGCAGATACAAAATATTTTTCATGACCCTGCAAAAATTTTCACAACATGAAGAAAGTGCAGAAAAAGAAGCTAGAAAAGAAAAATCAACCCTACTATTTAAAAGCACGGCAATCAGTTTCTTAGGTGGAAACATAGGCTTTCAGACGATCACTCCTATCATATTTTACTTCAAAGACCCAGTACTGGCTGGACAAGCAGGACTTAGCATAGCTATCTTTTCCGCACTTCACTCAATATCGTGCGTCTGGCTGAATGCTTTCATTCCAAAATTCTGCAAATTAATAGCACAAGGAAGAATCAAAGAGGCAAATGTCGGATTTACAAAATTCTCCTTATCGACACTGAGCAGCTTTATAATAGGTTCAAGCTTGTTTTTTCTATGCTTGCATCTTACTCCTTTTAACGTCGACCTAATCAAAAAAATTATAAACGACTGGAATTTATATTTCCTATGCATAAGCTGGCTCCTACAAACGCTTACCTGGATAATTGCCACACATTTAAGAGCCCAAATAAAAGAGCCCTTCTCAAAAATATCAGTAATTACAGGAGCCTACCTAGCCCTACTTAACGCCACCCTAATCAACTACGTACCCTTCGATATATTTTTTTCTATACTACTTAGCTCTTACGCATTCTCTCTACCTTGCTTCTATATAATTCATCGACGTGAAAGCCCAATAAAAATTACTGCGCGCAACAGTCTGAAAGCAATCACACATTGACATGAACCGCGAGCATTATTTGAAATAATTAAATAAATTCAGAGAAAAGTCATTACTGCTTACCGATAACCTTAATGACCGCATAGCGATTTCGAATTGAGCATTCGAACGATTAAAAGCAAGCCTAAGCTTGGACTGCAAAAACTGTTCAGCCGCCCGAAATACCAGCAGCGCACCATCATTTATATAGATGTCAGGTTGACTGAAGGAAGAAGAGCGGTATTAACCTTCCTTAGATGGGCACTCGAGCTTGCTCGCGAGGAGGGGGCACTGAGTTTTGCCCAAAGATGTATAGCAATGCTTCCAGCCCCATCCTGAGCTCACGGCATCCCCTTCCCCCCAAACGCCCCCACCACCGTCCCCGTACTAAAACTCGCATCCTCCTCCGCCAACGCCACATACAGCGACGCCAACTCCGCCGGCTGCCCGGCTCTTCCCAGTGGCGTATCCTGCCCAAACTCCTTCATCTGCCCCTCCAATTGCCCACCCGCCACCTGCAACGGTGTCCAGACCGGCCCCGGCGCCACGGCATTGACGCGTATACCTTTCTTAGCCAATTGCTTGGCCATGCCCTTGGTGAGATTGAGGATCGCAGCCTTGGTAGAGGCATAGTCGATCAACTCTTCGCCGGGATCGTAGGAATTTACCGAGACGGTATTGATGATGCTCGCACCCGGCGGTAAGTGAGGAATGGCTGCCTTGCTGAAGCGGAAGACGTGATAAACGTTGGTCTTGAAGGTCCGGTCGAATTGTTCGTCGGTGATCTCGAGGATATCGGCCTTGCTCTGTTGATAAGCCGCGTTGTTTACCAAGAGATCCAGGCCACCAAGTTGCTGGATGGCCTTGCTAACTACCTCTTCGCAAGCCTCCTGAGTACGGATATCGGCCGGCAGGGTAACGGCCTTGCGACCGGCTTCGTTGATCAGCTTCACCACTTCCTGAGCGTCGGATTCTTCTGAGGGGTGATAGTTGATGGCGACGTCAGCGCCCTCGCGTGCGAAGGCGATGGCGACCGCGCGTCCTATGCCGCTGTCGCCACCCGTGATCAGCGCCTTGCGCCCGGCCAGGCGACCCGAGCCGTGATAGCTGGTCTCGCCATGATCGGGACGGGGCTCCATCTTACTGGTCAAGGCCGGCCACTCCTGGCGCTGCTCCTTGAAGGGCTCGCGGGTATATTTGGTCCGCGGATCTTGCAGTGGCTTGGTCGGACGCGTGGGGGCGGTGCCTTCCTGAGCGACAGCGGCACCCGAGGCGGCAGCAGCGAGTCCCACGGCCGAACCGAGGAGTACAGTGCGACGGGTAAGGGAGTAGTCGGTCATCGTGGGTCTCCGGTAGTAGGATCGCAGGACAAAGCCTTGATCATTCACAAGCCAGTTGCTGCTATATCTATCCAGAGTTAGGTATGACGAATCAGCCAAAGGTTTCCCAAAGACTGAGGCCGCTGACGAACCGATGACCGAACCCCATGGAGGAGCCACCGAGCTTGGGTTCAGAGCTATGGAGGAAGGCCTTCGCGACAGTGCGACACATCGCCACAGGCATGACCAGGCAGTCGATACATGGGCTTGCACGTCGAGCCATTCGGGCCTTAAAATTGAAAGCTTCGTGCCGGTGTAGCTCAGTTGGTAGAGCGGCGCATTCGTAATGCGAAGGTCGTAGGTTCGACTCCTATCTCCGGCACCATCTCCCCGCGCTTCTTTTCTCCCGCCATTTCAAAGGCTTCAAGGCCGCAGCCGCCTGACGATGCGCCTTTCCAAGACCTTCCCTCTTCAAGAATCCTTTCGTCCAAGCCCCTGAAAAGCGGTCAGTCGACTGGCAGCATCGTCGCGCTCGACTACTCTTACCCAGCGCATGACAGTGCCTTACCCCGCCTGATTTCGGCTTTCTTGACGGCCGGCAATAGCTGAACGGCGGCTGACCAAAGGGTCGAATCTCCAGCCCCTCTGTGGCACCATACCGCGCTGCGAAATCCCGCAATTTCCGCAATCCATCAGCCTGCCGCACGGATGCCTGTCCGTTGCGGAGCGTGAGGCTGGCGACAGGCACGTTGAGAGAATAACCACGATGAGCCGCTCTACTGAGGTCGTGAGATGAAACTGACGAAGTATCTAAAACCAACCGGTTGGCTTCTAGCCGGTGCCGCCGCGCTGCTGCTCAGCGGGTGCGACGCCGTGCTGCTGGATCCGAAAGGCTCCATCGGCGTGCAAGAACGCAACCTCATCTACACAGCGTTCGGCCTCATGCTGATCGTGGTGATCCCGGTCATCGTGATGACCTTCCTGTTCGCCTGGAAGTACCGCGCCGATAACAAGGAAGCCAAGTACACCCCGAACTGGGCTCACTCCTACAAGATCGAAGCCGTGGTCTGGCTGGTACCCCTGGCCATCGTGGTATTCCTGAGCATCCTGTCCTGGAAGACCTCCCACGAGCTGGATCCCTTCAAGCCGCTCGACAACCCCGAGAAGCCGCTGGTGATCGAGGCGGTCTCGCTGGACTGGAAATGGCTGTTCATCTACCCGGAGCAGGGCATCGCCTCGGTCAATGAGATCGCTATTCCGGTCGGTCGTCCGGTGCAGTTCAAGATCACTTCCGAGTCGGTCATGAACACCCTGTCCATTCCGGCCCTGGGCGGCATGATCTACGCCATGTCCGGCATGCAGAGCCAGCTGCACCTGATCGCCGATCATCCCGGCGTCTTCGAGGGTCGCTCGGCCAACTACAGCGGCGCCGGCTTCTCCGACATGATCTTCACCGTGCACGCGGTGCCGACCGCAGGCGACTTCGACGCCTGGGTCGCCAAGGTCAAGCAGTCGGGTGGCAAGACGCTGGACCAGGCGAGCTACGCGCAGCTGGCCAAGCCCAGCGAGAAGCAGCCGATCTCGTACTACTCGACGGTCGAGCCGGACCTGTTCAGAACGGTCATCAAGAAGTTCATGAAGTCCGACTTCAGCAAGCAGACCGACCACGTGATGGATATGACTCAGCACGCCGGTCAACACGGTACCGAGGAATAAGTTATGTTCGGTAAATTAACTCTTGCGGATATTCCGTATCACGAGCCGATCATTCTCGTGACGTTCCTGGTGGTCGCCCTAGGCGGCCTGGGACTCTTGGGCGCGATCACTTACTACGGCAAGTGGGGCTACCTCTGGAAAGAGTGGTTCACCACGGTCGACCACAAAAAAATCGGCGTGATGTACTTCATCGTCGCGCTCGTCATGCTGCTGCGTGGCTTCTCCGACGCCATCCTCATGCGTAGCCAGCAGGCCATCGCCTCCGGCGGTGCCGAGGGCTACCTGCCACCGCATCACTACGACCAGATCTTCACCGCCCACGGCGTGATCATGATCTTCTTCGTGGCAATGCCGTTCGTGGCCGGCCTGATGAACGTGGTGACACCACTGCAGATCGGTGCCCGCGACGTGGCCTTCCCCTTCCTGAACTCGCTGAGCTTCTGGCTGTTCGTCGCCGGTGCCGTGCTGGTCATGCTGTCGCTGTTCGTGGGCGAATTCGCCGCGACCGGCTGGGTGGCCTATCCGCCACTGTCGGGCATTCAGTACAGTCCGGGCGTGGGGGTTGACTACTACATCTGGGCGCTTCAGCTCTCCGGTATCGGTACGACCCTGACCGGCGTGAACTTCTTCGTCACCGTACTGAAGATGCGTACCAAGGGCATGACCCTGATGCGTATGCCGATCTTCACCTGGACCTCGTGGTGTACTGCCATTCTGATCATGGCAGCTTTCCCGATCCTGACCGTCACTCTGGCATTGCTGACTCTGGACCGTTACCTGGGCTTCCACTTCTTCACCGCGGAAGCTGGCGGCAACCAGATGATGTACACCAACCTGATCTGGGCCTGGGGCCACCCCGAGGTATACATCCTGATCCTGCCGGCTTTCGGCGTGTTCTCGGAAGTGACCTCCACCTTCAGCAAGAAGCGTCTGTTCGGCTACGTGTCGATGGTCTGGGCCACGGTTGCCATTACCGTACTGTCCTTCATCGTCTGGCTGCACCACTTCTTCACCATGGGCTCGGGCGGTAACGTCAATGCCTTCTTCGGCATCGCGACCATGATCATTGCGATCCCGACGGGTGTGAAGATCTTCACCTGGCTGTTCACCATGTACCAGGGCCGCATCCAGTTCACCTCGCCGATGCTCTGGACCCTGGGCTTCATCGTCACCTTCAGCATCGGCGGCATGACCGGCGTCCTGCTGGCGGTACCGGGTGCCGACTTCGTGCTGCACAACAGCCTGTTCCTGATCGCCCACTTCCACAACGTAATCATCGGCGGCGCCGTGTTCGGCTACTTCGCCGGCATGATCTACTGGTTCCCGAAGGTGTTCGGCTTCAAGCTGAACGAGCGTCTGAGCAAGCAGGCCTTCTGGTGCTGGCTGATCGGCTTCTATGTCGCCTTCATGCCGCTGTACATGCTGGGCTTCATGGGCATGACCCGTCGTCTGAACCACTACGACAACCCCGATTGGCACCCCTTCCTGATCACCGCCGCCATCGGCGCCGGCATCATCGCCATCGGTATCCTGAGCCAGATTTGGATGTTCTACGTCAGCATCCGCGATCGCAATCTGCCGGAAAACCTGGACGTGACGGGCGATCCTTGGGATGGCCGTACCCTGGAGTGGTCGACCTCCTCGCCGCCGCCCTTCTACAACTTCGCTGAAGTGCCGGAAGTGCACGACATCGATGCCTACTGGGGCATGAAGGAAAAAGGCATCACCGAGAAGAAAGAGGCGGATTACAAGCAGATCCACATGCCGCGCAATACCGGCGCCGGTGTCGTGATCAGTGTCTTCGCCCTGGCTCTTGGTTTCGCCCTGATCTGGCATATCTGGTGGCTGGCCATCGCGAGCTTCGTGGGTGCCATCGCCAGTGCGGTGATTCGCAGCTACGACGATGACATCGACTACTACGTACCGGCGGAAGAAGTGGCGCGCATCGAAACCGCTCGCCTTCAGTCCCTGGCGAAATTGAAGCAGGCCTAACTCAATGGCGAATCAAGTTATGCATAACGAAGTCGCCCATGCCGAGGAGCATGGGCACCATGACGCCGGATCGATGAAGACGTTCGGCTTCTGGTCCTACCTGATGACCGACTGCATTCTGTTCGGGACGCTGTTCGCGACCTATGCAGTACTGAGCGGGGCCCATGCCGATGGCCCCTCCCAGAAGGACATCTTCGAACTGCCGTTCGTACTGGTCGAAACCTTCCTGCTGCTGTTCTCCAGTATCACCTACGGCTTCGCCATGATCGCGCAGCACCATGGCAGCAAAGGTGGCGTCCTGGGTTGGCTGGCGGTGACCTGGCTGTTCGGTGCGGGCTTCATCGGCATGGAAGTCTATGAGTTCCATCATCTGATCGAAGAAGGCTTCGGGCCTGATCGCAGTGCCTTCCTGTCGTCGTTCTTCGCGCTGGTCGGTACCCACGGTCTGCACGTGAGCTCGGGTCTGATCTGGATGCTCGTGTTGATGGCGCAGGTTGCCTCCAAAGGCTTGACCACCACCAACGTGACCCGTCTGTCGTGCCTGAGCCTGTTCTGGCACTTCCTGGACATCATCTGGATCTTCGTCTTCACCATCGTCTATCTGATGGGGGTGCTGTAAATGGCGCACGACCATAACGCCCACGGGCATACCGCCGAGAGTCATGGCAGCTTCAAGAGCTACATGATCGGCTTCATCCTGTCGGTCATCCTGACGGTCATTCCCTTCGGCCTGGTGATGTTCCCCACCTTCTCCAAGGGCGCGACCCTGGCGATCGTGGTGATCATGGCGGTGGTACAGCTGCTGGTGCACCTGTACTTCTTCCTGCACCTGAACACTTCCGAAGAGCAGCGTTGGAACGTGATCTCCTTCGGTTTCACCGTGGTCATCGTCGGTATCGTGGTGGTGGGATCCCTGTGGATCATCTACCACATGCACCGCAACATGATGATCCACTGAACCGGGCCGACGTGATGATCAAGAAGTACCTTCTCGTGACGAAGCCGGGCATCATCTTCGGCAACCTGATATCGGTTGCCGGCGGGTTCTTCCTGGCTTCCAAAGGGAGCATCGACCCGCTGTTGCTGCTGGCGACGGCTATCGGGGTGTCGTTGGTCATTGCTTCCGGCTGTGTGTTCAACAACGTGATCGACATGGACATCGATCAGAAGATGGAAAGAACCCGCAATCGTGCCCTGGTCCAGGGTACGATCTCCTCGAAGGTGGCGCTGGCCTATGCCACCCTCCTCGGCCTGGCCGGGGTGGGACTGCTTTATGTGGCGACCAATCTGGTCGCCACCGCCTTCGCGGTGATGGGTTTCGTGGTGTACGTGGGGCTCTACAGCCTGTGGCTGAAGCGCACCTCGGTATACGGCACCCTGGTCGGCAGCCTCTCCGGTGCCGCTCCGCCGGTAATCGGTTACTGCGCCGCCAGCGGCCAGTTCGACAGCGGCGCCGCGGTGCTGCTGCTGATCTTCTGCCTCTGGCAGATGCCGCACTCCTACGCCATCGCCATCTTCCGTCTCAAGGACTACACCGCGGCCTCGATTCCGGTCTTGCCGGTGGCCAAGGGCATCTCGGTGACCAAGCGCCATATCGTCTGGTACACCGTGGCCTTCCTGGCCGCCACCCTGCTGCTGACCGTGCTCGGCTACGCCGGCTATGTCTATCTGGCAGTGGCCGCTGTGATCGGTGCCTGGTGGTTGCGTCTGGCGTTCATGGGCTACCAAGCCGAGAACGACGCGCAATGGGCACGCAAGCTGTTCGGGTTCTCCATCATCGCCATCACGGCCCTTTCCGTGATGATGTCGGTGGACTTCCAGATCCCGGGCGACGTGCTGCTGACCTACGCGCGCTGAGACGAAGTTCGCTGAAAAGCCCGGCCTAGTGCCGGGCTTTTTCATGGGCGCTCGTAAACGAAAGCGGGTCAATCCTGATTGGTAATGACCCTCCAGGTCTGCCGGCGGCTGGCGGGCAGCTCACCGCCCAGACCGGCGTCGGGGGATTTGCCGTCGCTGCCGTAGAGCGCGGCATCGGCCAGGGTGCCCTCCATGCTGAAGCTGCCATCGCCATAGACGAACGGCACGATGCCACCCAACAGCCCATCCATCTGGATACGACCGTAGACCGTGTCCAAGCCCAGGTTGAACAGGCCGCTGTTGTTGCCGCCCGTATAGGGGTCCAGGGCATAGAGGTAGGTCGTGACCCCGCTGGCGCAGGCATCGGTACTGGGCACCAGCGAACTCATCAGCAGGGTACCGCTGAACAGCTGGGGCTTGTTGATCACCAATTCACCGTTCAAGGGCAGATTGAGATACCAACCCTGCTTGCCATTGGCCGCCGTTGCCGGGTCGTACCAATTCACCGAGGTAGTGGAGACGGTATTGGCCGTGCTACTGACACTGGCGCCGCTGGAGCCTCTGTAGTTGATCGACTGATCGGTGCCCAGGGTTTGTTGCTGGAGGTTGGCGATCGTCAGCGTTGGCGTGCTGCCAGCGGCCGAACCATCGGTCTGGCGGTCCCAGATACCGTAGAGCGTCATGGCCTTGTTGGGATTGGCGATGGCATCGCTGGCTTCCAGATATTTGCCGGTACCGAAGATCACCAGATGGCCGACGCCACTCGGGTGAGCGATTGCCGCGGGACTCGCCGTGATCGGCTGGACCAGATTGGTAGTGCCGGGCGCCACGCTGCTGGCCTGGGCGGTATAGAGTGGTCGTCCGCCAAAGGCGACGCGGAAGTTATCCGCTGCAGCCACGGCAGTCAGTGAGGTGCCGATCAGATCAAAGCGCCAGAGATTGCCGTGCAGGTCACCGGCGTAGGCGTAATCGGCCACCAGGTCGCCATCGACATCGGCCACGAAGGGCGAACTCAGGCCATTGGGCGTGGCGACGTTGTCGCTGGCCGGGAGGGCCTTGATCAGGCTGCCATCGGCCATGTTCATCACGTAGAGCACGGCATTGTCCTGGGCGCTGTTGTACCCATTGCTCATTACCACTCCCCAGCCCCCCGTGTGCAGCCGGGCGATGACGGGACGGGCATAGGTGAAGCCCAGGTCCGCATAGCCGGGATCGCTCGCGGATTTCTCCCAGAGCAATACCGGCGCATTCGGATTGGTGATGTCCAGGGCGAAGATCCCCTGCCCTCCCCCGCGCAGGGTACCCACCAGGACGGTTCGCCAGGCGCCGCCAATATAGACGTCGCCCACGACCGGGGTGTTGTCGACGTAGGACTGATGGCCGCCCCCGGCGTAGCCGCGATCGGTGAGCCGATTCAGGTTGCCGATCACGGCGCTCGGTACGAAGGCGAAGACTTCCTGCCCCTGATCATTGAAAGCATGCAGCATGCCGTCGTTGGCGCCGACATAGATGCGCCGCTCACGGTTCAGGTTGGCGGTACGAAAGGTGGCGTAGGAGTTATCGCCGACCGTGGCGTTCATCAAGGCGATGGGCTGGGTAGGTGCCGCTACCACCACGGGCGAGGAATTCACGATGTCGCCAAGGATATGGTTACGCGGTCGGAAAGAAGGCGTCGTACCAGGCGCCTCCAGGCTGCGATCACCGCGCAGGTAATCGACGCGGCGACTGCCATAGGTGTCGGTGGCGCCAGCGGAGGTGCGATTGAGACTGGCCTGCTGGGCCGCGGTCAAATTCGCCCAGCTGAAGTCGGTTAGTACGCCGCGACTGGCCACGTAGATCTTGCGTCCGGAGTAGGCGTTATTGCCCAGGGTGAATCGGCTATCGAGTAATTGACCTGCGCTCCAGAGACGCGTCCGAGTGGTCGCGGTGCGTTGGTATTTGATGAGGTCACCGCTCCAGTCGGTACTGGAGAAAGACGGCACATAGGTATAGAGCGAGGTGCTGTCGCCTTCCTGGGTGGGCGAGACGGTCTGGCTGGCACCCACGCTGGTGGATTGGGTGATACGGGTGATCACCGCGCTCAGCGAGGTGATCAGGTCGCTGGCGTCTTCCGCACTGAAGAACTCGCCACGCGAGTTGATGGCCGCGTGCCAGAGGTCATAGACATTGTTCTGATTGACGGAATTGTCCGCGCCGGCCACCGGCCAGGAGGTGGTGCCCGCCGCCAGGCCGCTGTAGCCACCGGCGAAGGTATCGCCGCCCCAGGCCGGATTGACCAAGGCACTACTCAGACCTATCCCGACATAGAACCCCGTGAGGTGCTGCCAGGTGGCCGGATCGTTGCGGGGATTCCAGTAGGGTGCCAGTGTCCGGGTGCCCTGGACCTCATCGCTGGTGACGGTGTTGTAGGGCGGCACCCTGTTGTTCAGATTAGGCTGGGCATCGTTGCGCCAATAAAGAAAGGCCAGGTCAGCCAAAGTGTTAGCCGTACTGTCCTGGAAGGGAGCCTGGGGCGAATACTGCTGGCCGTCTGGCAAGGTGGCCGAGCTCCCATCGAAGTTGCCCGAATTCAGGGCCGCATTCCAGATACCGTCGGTGACCACCAGGCTATAACTGGCACGGCAACCGTAGACCGGCGTCTCGCTGGTGCCCGGCTGATAGGCATAGGGGCTGTCGTTGCCGGTGACCTTGAGCAGTTCTCCCACCCGGGCGACAGCCTGTAGCAAAGGCGTGCTCTGGTTGTAATAGACATCTCCTAGCCAGGTGAAGAAGGCTGCCCGATGGGCGCCCGTGAAAGGCCGCAGACGATTGTCGTAGGTCGTCGAACTGGCGTTACTGATGCCACGGCAGTTGGCGTTGGCTGTGACCAGGACGCAACTGTCATTGGTGCCCAAAGCCTGCCAGCCGACCCGGATGTTCTCGGACGCATCCGCCAGTGCCAGGTTGGTCGCCGTCTGCGCGGACAAGGCGCGGCTGCGATAGAAGGAATACCAGTTGGCGAAATTCTGCCGCTCGTCCGTACCGTTGGGACCCGAGGAGGTGCCGACCAGTACGCGGCGATAGCAGCCTTCGGTTTGCAGAGCGGCCGGGGTACAGGTGGCCAGGGTAGTATCGTAGAGATAGTAGTAGGCAGGCACGCCGGCAATGGCGCCGGAGATGCTGGTGTTGGCCGTGACCGTGTAGCTGGCCGCGGTGATGGCGCCGAACAGTCCGTATTGGACGTTACGGGTACAGGTCACGTTGCTGTAGGTGACGCTGCTGGTATTGGCGATGGTCGCCGTACACCCGCCGGTCAGGGAACCGCCAAACAACAGCCGCGACAGCAAAGAGGGATCGCTGATGCTGACCTGGGCGCCGTTGATGTTTTCGGTGAATCCCGCCCCGACCAGTATGTTCACCAGGGTCAGGCTGCCGTAGGTATTGCTGGTGCCCTGGTAGGTACCAGAGCTGTAGAAATCCTGGGACGGGTTTTCCGCCAACATGCTCGGACTGTTGTTCTGCAAACCCGGATTGCCGTAGGCGGTGCCACGCGCCACGTTGGGATCCGTGGTGACCAGGTTTGGGTTGTAGCTCCAACTCACCCGATAGTCACTGGCCAGATTGACACTCCCCAACCCAGGCCGATAGCCGTTGACATAGGCACTGGTGAAGCTGGTAGTCAGGCGGGTACGGGTCAATCCACCGGTACTGCTGTAACTCACCGCATAGGGTGCCGGATAGGTAATCGCCGGGTTGTAGTAAAGGCTGTTGAAAGCCGCCGACTTGGCGCGACGGGTGGGACGGATGGCGTCCGTATTCGAAGCATCCGGCACCACCGCCATCTGCATGCTGGTGGAGTTGTCCAGGGTGACGAACAGATTGGGACCGACGCTGTTGGTCAGAAACAGCGGCTGCTGACTGAGATTCAGGGCCGCGGCCTGAACGCCTGGCGTAGCCATGGCGGACAGCAGGGCCAGAGACGCTATACCCAGCACGACTCGACTCATGGCACCTCCAGGGAGACGACGCTCTGCAGGATTACGGGAAAGCGTCCGCCACGATCCTGGGCGACAGCGGTCACCCGGAACAGAGTGGTGGCAGGCGCGGAGACATCGACGGAGTTGCTGCCGATGGCGGTGACCACCCAGCGTGGTGTCCGGGTGAAGGTCGAGCCGCCATCGGAGCCACGATAGGCGACCGACCGCGAGGTGGCCGTCATGCCGGTGGCCTGCAGCGCCGTCGCCGCCCAGGTCTGCGTCAGGGCGCTGGTAGCCAGATCGTTACTCTTGGTCAGGATGCACAGATCGCCACTGGGAGGCTTGGCGAAGGCGCTCTGGATCAGGGATACGCTTTCGGTACAGCTGGCGAATCCAGCACTGAACGCAGTGAAGGTCGGCTGTCGACTGAGGGCCATCAGCCGGCGCTCGCCCTCGCGCAGCGCCGCTTCGGCAGCATTGAAGGCCTGGGTATTCTCCATCGCTGCACCTCCGCTACGCGCCTGCAACAAGGTCTGGCGCATGCTGGACGCCGCCAGCAGCGAGAGCAGCAGCAACATCACCAAGGCGACCAACAGCGTAGCGCCACGCTGGCCGCTGCCGAGGCGGGTCTTCATAAGGCAAGATTCCTCAGGGTGACGGTGCTCTGCAGCATCTGCATGGGTCGACCGGTATCGTCGAGCTGCTGGCCAGTGAGCGTCTTCCAATTGGCCACCGCATTGCTCGCCACATCGCTCGGTAACGCGTCGCTGGTACTGAGCAGCGCGGCGTATCGCACCGCCGGCGAATCCGCGCTCGGCGGAATGGACCAGCGAAAGTCGCGTAGCCCCTGCACCAACACTCCACTTCCCTTGCGGGTCAAGGCGCCGTTCCGCTCGCTCCAGACGGTACAGCTCAGGGTACCCGTGCCCGGCGTGGCATCGGCGAGGTAGCGTAGCTTGAGCAGGACGTTTCCCCCGGTATTGAGATTCACCCGCGGGATGGCGCTGCCCAGGCAGTCCAGATCCTTGCCGTCCAGCCCACCCTGATAGCGAATGCAGACACCCGTGGGCGCATTGACGCTATCCGTGGTGGCGGCGAAGGTGACCCCGGCATTGAATGCCGGACAGCTCACGCCATCGGTGTCCGCCACGGCGCTGACCGCCGGAAAAGCCGCCCGCAAGGTGCCCTGGTAGCGGATATCGGCGCGAAAGCCAGTCCGCGCCAGTTGCCGGTCGAGTATCTGCAAGGTCAATTGGGCGTTGTTTCTGTTGCCGGTCTGCCCCTGCTGGAAAAGAAAGCTGCGCTTGTTGTCGATGTAGATCTGCGAGACACCCAGTACCAGAAAGGTACCCACGGTCAAGGCGATCATCATCTCGATGAGGGAGAACCCCCGCTGTTTGGCACGCTGTCGACGCCAAGCCTTCATGACTCACAACTCCGAGCGCAGGGCGTAGTAGCAAACGCCCTTGGGGCAGTTCACCGGATCATTGCTGGCGTCCTGCCATGCGATCACCACCATGATCGTCGCGCGCGCGGCGTTCTCGCAGGCGCTGAGCGGCGTGGTGTTGCCTGACGCATCGCTGGCCGGTAGCGGCGGTATGCCCGACGCGGGGCAGACCGCGAAACTGCTGGTGATCAGGGCGTCCGTCACCGGCAACAGCGCCTTCACCTGACTCAGCCAGCAACCCAGGTCCTGGCCCGCCACCGTCTCACCGCCGGCCGAGCGATCCCGGGTCAGGCAAGTCTTGCCGGCATCGAGCGCCTTCACCTGGAAGCTGCGCCCCGGTTGCTTGGCGTAGCTGCCATCGGGCTTGACCTTGTCGCTCGCCAGCACCTGATCACGATTGCTGCGCATCAGTTCGAGCAGATCGTTGGCCAGCACCATGGCGTTGCTGCGCTGCACCGAATCCTGGGACAGCGCCACGCTGCGGGTCTGCAAGGCCACCATGCCGAGCACACCGATGCAGATGATCACCAGGCTGACCAGCACCTCGATCATGCTGAAGGCCTTCTGCCGGGGCTTCATCTAGCTGCACCCCACGGCACTGGCCTGGGTGGGCACATAGTCCGTCACACTCAGGACCCCACCCACGCTGAGCGTGAATTGCTTGCCGGGCGTCAGGGCATTGGTGGCGCAGATGCGAATGGTGGCCTCCGAACTTATCCGCAAACTGCCATTGGGCTGGAAGGTCAGGCTGGTGAGTGGACTGCTGCCCTGGGCACCAGTACCGTTGACCCCATTGCCCAGGCCCCCGGCGTACTGCCGCAAGACCTCGGCATTGGGCAGGACCACGGTCTTGGCGGTACTGATCTTGAGCGCGCCCGTCCAGCCGTTGGCGTCTTCCGGATCCGTGGTGACGATGACATTCACCCCCCGGCTCATGGCTTCACTGCGCGCGTAATAGAGCGCGCGCTGCAACTCCCCTGCGGCAGCCTGCACTCGATTGCTCCGGATCAAACTGGCAAAACCTGGCGCCGCCAAGGCAGTGACGATACCCAGCAAGACAACGACGACCAGAACCTCGATAAGAGTGAAACCCGAGAGGTGTTTAGACTGCATCCGCACCGCCCTGAAACCTGATTCCTCACTTGATAGTAGTCAGGCGTACGGCTGTCATTACTACCGAATATCGCCTCGCTAAGCGCTGGAAGACGCATGAATCAAGGCTTTCGCCGGAAAGTAGCGAAATAGAGCGGCATCCCGTCAGGCTGGGATCAGAGACATGGATAAAAAAAGAGTGCCCTGGACTTCAGCGGGACGGGATGCCAGGAAACGGATACCGACCAGCGAAAGATTCAGCCTCGGACGGTGAAGCCTGGAAGACGGGAGGGCATGAAATCCCAGCGCCAGAAACGCAAAAACCCTCCTTGCGGAGGGTTTCTGGTGAATATGGTGGGTCGTGTAGGATTCGAACCTACGACCAATTGGTTAAAAGCCAACTGCTCTACCGACTGAGCTAACGACCCAAATATGGTCGGGGTAGGGGGATTCGAACTCCCGACATCCTGCTCCCAAAGCAGGCGCGCTACCGGGCTGCGCTATACCCCGAGAATGGAAGTGGCTCCGCGACCTGGACTCGAACCAGGGACCCAATGATTAACAGTCATTTGCTCTACCGACTGAGCTATCGCGGAATTTCGATCTTCCAACCCCTCTTACGCCACTGCCTTTCGGGCTTTGCCGTAAGTGAGGTGCGCCATTTTACGGAAGTAGAAACAGACGTCAACACCTAGCCTGCTGTTTTTTCACAAATTTATATGGAAAGCCGGGCGATCCAGGGATCGTCCGGCGTTTTCCTAGGCGAAGACGATCTCGTCGTCCTCCACCCTGCCCTGGATGCGGCTGCCGGGTGCGAAGGCACCGGAGAGGATGCGCTGGGCCAGCGGATTCTCGATCCAGCGCTGGATGGCACGCTTGAGCGGCCGGGCACCATAGACCGGGTCGTAGCCCACGGCCACCAGCTTGTCCAAGGCTTCCGGCGTCAGCTCCAGTTGCAGGTCACGCTCGGCCAGACGCTGACGCAGGTGTTGCAGCTGGATCTCGGCGATGCCGGCGATCTGCTCGCGGCCCAGGGGCTCGAACACCACCACTTCGTCGATCCGGTTGATGAACTCGGGGCGGAAATGACTGGCCACCGCATCCATCACCGCTGCGCGCTGGGCGTCATGGTCGTCGACCAGTTCCTGGATCTGCGCCGACCCCAGGTTGGAGGTCATGACGATCACCGCATTGCGGAAGTCCACGGTACGGCCCTGGCTGTCGGTCAGACGACCGTCGTCCAGCACCTGCAGGAGGATGTTGAAGACGTCGGGATGGGCCTTCTCCACCTCGTCCAGCAAGACCACCGAATAGGGCTTACGCCGCACGGCCTCGGTCAGGTAGCCACCCTCTTCATAGCCAACATAACCGGGCGGTGCCCCGATCAGCCGCGCCACGGAGTGCTTCTCCATGAACTCGGACATGTCGATGCGCACCATGGCGTCCTCGGTGTCGAAGAGGAACTCCGCCAACGACTTGCACAGCTCGGTCTTGCCCACCCCGGTCGGGCCAAGGAAGAGAAAGGAACCACTGGGGCGATTCGGATCGGACAGCCCCGCCCGCGAACGGCGCACGGCATTGGCCACCGCGGTGACCGCTTCGTCCTGGCCGATCACCCGGTTGTGCAGGGCGTCCTCCATGCGCAGCAGCTTGTCGCGCTCGCCTTCGAGCATCTTGCTGACCGGGATGCCGGTCCACTTGGAGACCACTTCGGCGATCTCGTCCTCGGTGACCTTGTTGCGCAGGAGCTGGTTGGCCGGCTTCTCGTGCTGGTCGACCATCTGCAGGCTGCGCTCCAGGTCGGGAATGGTGCCGTACTGCAGCTCGGCCATGCGATTGAGGTCACCCTTGCGGCGGGCGACCTCCAGCTCAGCACGCGCCTGTTCAATGCGCTGTTGCAGCTGTGCGGAATCCTGCACTTCGGCCTTCTCGGCCTTCCACACCTCTTCCAGGTCGGCGTATTCCTGTTCGAGACGAGTGATCTCCTCCTTGAGTCTTTCCAGACGCTTGAGCGCGGCGTCGTCGTCTTCTTTCTTCAGGGCCTCGCGCTCGACCTTGAGTTGGATCAGGCGGCGATCCAGGCGGTCCAGGGCCTCGGGCTTGGAGTCGATTTCCATACGGATGCGGCTGGCGGCTTCGTCGATCAGGTCGATGGCCTTGTCCGGTAACTGACGGTCGGTGATATAGCGGTGCGACAGCTTGGCTGCGGCGATGATGGCGCCGTCGGTGATGGCCACCTTGTGGTGCACCTCATAGCGCTCCTTGAGGCCCCGCAGGATGGCGATGGTGTCTTCCTCGCTCGGCTCGTCCACCAGCACCTTCTGGAAACGCCGCTCCAGGGCTGCGTCCTTCTCGATGTACTGGCGGTACTCGTCGAGGGTGGTGGCGCCCACGCAATGCAGCTCGCCACGCGCCAGGGCCGGCTTGAGCATGTTGCCGGCGTCCATGGCGCCCTCGGCCTTGCCGGCGCCGACCATGGTGTGCAGCTCGTCGATGAACAGGATGACGCGCCCTTCCTGCTTGGCCAGTTCGTTGAGTACACCCTTGAGGCGTTCCTCGAACTCACCACGGAATTTGGCACCGGCGATCAGGGCGCCCATGTCCAGCGCCAGCAGGCGCTTGTCCTTGAGGCCGTCCGGCACCTCGCCGTTGATGATGCGCTGGGCCAGGCCCTCGGCGATGGCGGTCTTGCCAACGCCAGGTTCGCCGATCAGCACCGGGTTGTTCTTGGTGCGGCGCTGCAGGACCTGGATAGTGCGCCGGATCTCGTCGTCACGGCCGATCACCGGGTCGAGCTTGCCGTCCTCGGCGCGCTTGGTGAGATCGACGGTGAACTTGTCCAGCGCCTTGCGGCTGTCTTCGGCATTGGGATCGTTGACCGCCTCGCCGCCGCGCAGGTTGTTGATGGCATTCTCCAGCGCCTTGCGCGAGACGCCCTGCCCCAGCAGCAACTTGCCGAGCCGGGTGTTCTCGTCCATGGCGGCGAGCAGCACCAATTCACTGGAGATGAACTGGTCGCCCTTCTGCTGGGCCAGGCGATCGGCCTGATTGAGCAGACGCGCCAAGTCCTGGGAGAGATTCACATCGCCCGTGGGATTCTGGATCTTGGGCAGCTTGTCCAGCTCTTCGGCCAGGGTCTTGCGCAGGCTGGCCAGATCGAAACCAACCTGGCGCAGCAGCGGGGGAATGGAACCGCCCTGCTGGTCGAGCAAGGCGGAGAACAGGTGCAGCGGCTCGATGGCCGGATGATCGTGGCCGACGGCCAGGGACTGGGCATCCGCCAGGGCGAGCTGCAGTTTGCTGGTGAAACGGTCTATACGCATGGGTAAGGTCCTATCTGAGACGCGGGACAGCGCGGCAGAAGGCGCTTTCGATTACCCGCGGGAATGACCTTTAGATAGGGGCGATGCTTAACGATTCAAGCATGGCGCATGCGCCATGTCGGAAAAGACGTCAGGGCTTGATCCAGATCAGGCTGGCGAAACGTCCGGTTCGCGCGGAACGCCGATAGGAGAAGAAGCGCGCCTGATCGACGAAGGTGTCCAGACCGCCACCATACACCGCCGTGATGCCCTGAGCGGCAAGACGCAAGCGGGCCAGGGCATAGAGGTCACCCAGGTACTTGCCTTCTTCCCGCGCCACGAAGCAGGACTCGGCATCGGCGTGCTGGGCGACGAAGGCCTCGCGCACTTCAGCACCGACCTCGAAACTGGCCGGGCCAATGGCCGGCCCCAACCAGACCAGCACCTCTGTGGGTGCCACGGCCAGGCTGGCCGCGGCAGCTTCCAACACTCCGCCCGCCAGACCGCGCCAACCGGCGTGAGCCGCCGCGACGCGAGAACCGTCCCGGCGGCAGAACAGGGCCGGCAGGCAATCAGCGGTCATCATGGTCACGGCGATACCCGGCATCGACGTCCAGGCCGCATCGGCGCGCAGCACCTGGGTGGGATCGGCCTCGACCACCGTTGTGCCATGCACCTGCTCCAGCCACGCCGGCTGGCAGCCCAGGGCTTCGCCCAGGCGCCGACGATTCTCGGCGACCGCGGCGGGATCGTCACCGACATGGGCACCCAGATTGAAGCTGGCAAAAGGCGGCTGACTGACACCACCCGCCCGAGTGGTGACGCAGGCCTGAACGCCGACCGGCGCCGGCCAGTCAGGCCGCAGCCAGCCGGCGCCTATCATTCGAAGGACTCCCGGTCCTGGCGCAGCAGATCCAACAGCCAGACCAGGTCTTCCGGCAATGGCGACTCCCAGCGCAGGCGCTCACCGGTCTCCGGATGATCCAGTTCGAGGAAGCGCGCATGCAAGGCCTGGCGCGGAAATTCGCGCAGGGTCTTGATCAGGGTCGGATTGGTCGCCGGCGGAATCTTGAAACGACCGCCGTAGACCGGGTCGCCCACCAGCGGGAAACCGACATGGGTCATGTGCACGCGAATCTGGTGGGTCCGCCCGGTCTCCAGCTTGACGCGAGTGTGGGTATAGGCGCGGAAGCGCTCCAGCACCCGGTAATGACTGATCGCGGGCTTGCCGCCGGCGATCACCGCCATCCGCTGGCGCCGCTGGGAGTGGCGGCCGATGGGCGCATTGACCGTGCCACCCGCGACGATCACCCCGGCGACGATGGCTTCGTAGATGCGGCTCACCGAGCGGGCCTGCAACTGGGCCACCAGATTGGTATGGGCTTCCAGGGTCTTGGCCACTACCATGAGCCCGGTGGTGTCCTTGTCCAAGCGATGGACGATACCGGCGCGCGGCACGTGTTCCAGCCCTGGCACATGATGCAGCAGGGCATTGAGCAGGGTGCCGTCGGCATGACCAGCGGCCGGATGCACCACCAGCCCGGCCGGCTTGTCGAGCACCAGCAGGTGATCGTCCTCGTAGACGATGTCCAGCTCGATATCCTGGGCCACCCACTCACCCTGGGCTTCGCGCTCGGCGCGCAGCGCCAGCTGGGCACCGCCGTGCACGGTATCGCGCGGGCGCAGCACGGCGCCGTCGACGGTCAGGCTGCCGTCCTTGATCCAGGCGGCGAGCCGCGAGCGGGAGTGTTCGGCGAACAGCTGGGCAGCGACCTGGTCGAGGCGCTGGCCACCGAGTTCGGAGGGGACTTCGGCATTGAGAACGATGGATTCGGACATGGATCTGCGCGGGCAATGGCAGGGCTTTTGGAATCGGCCCGACCCTGTGGTTAAATACGGCGACTTTTTTGCCCCGGCATTCCGGGTCGATCATCATAACAGGACGGTTCCGGCCCCGTCACAGGCTAGGTGAGAGCTCTCCGCCCTCATCCCTGCACCGCCGACCGTTTCGGGGAATCCAAGCCGCCATGCAATTGAAGCACCTGCTGCTGGTCACCAGCCTAGTCCTCACCGCCGCCTGCTCCTCGAAAGCGCCCGAGGTTCCGGAGAACATGCCGGAAGGCGAGCTCTACAGCCAGGCCCAGCGCGATATCGCCAACAGCAGCTACACCGACGCCATCAGCAAGCTGAAGGCCCTGGAGTCGCGGTATCCCTTCGGTCGCTATGCCGAACAGGCCCAGCTCGAGCTGATCTACGCCAACTACAAGAATGGCGAGCCCGAGGCGGCGCGCACGGAAGCGGATCGTTTCATCCGTCTGCATCCGCAGCATCCCAATGTCGACTACGCCTACTACATGAAGGGCGTGTCCTCCTTCGACCAGGACCGTGGCCTGCTGGCGCGCTTCCTGCCGCTGGACATGACCAAGCGTGATCCGGGTGCCTCGCGCGACTCCTTCAACGACTTCGCCCAGTTCACCAGCCGCTTCCCCAACAGCCGCTATGCCCCCGATGCCAAGGCGCGCATGATTTACCTGCGCAACCTGCTGGCGGCCTACGACATCCATGTCGGTCACTACTACCTGACCCGTAAGGCCTACGTAGCTGCCGCCAACCGCGGTCGCTACGTGGTGGAGAACTTCCAGGACACCCCATCCGTGGGCGATGGCCTGGCGCTGATGGTCGAGGCCTACCAGCACATGGGGCTCAACGAACTGGCCGCGTCCAGCCTGGAAACCCTGAAGCTGAACTATCCGAACAACGTCAGCCTCAAGGATGGCGCATTCCAGCTGCGCGAGCCCGACGACAAGGACCAGCAACGCTCCTGGCTGACCCGCGCGACCCTGGGCCTGATCGATCGCCCGAGCGATCCGCTGCCGCCCGGCGAGACCCGCGCCAGCCAGGACATCCAGCGCAAGTACCAGGAAGAGCGTGACAACCTGGCGCCCGAACTGCGTATCGTCGACCCGGCTGAGGCCGAAAAGGCCGGCGGCGCGACGCCCGCACCGGTCAAGCGCTCCTGGTTCAGCCGCCTGACCTTCGGCCTGTTCGACTGACCAGGCGCAGACGTAAAAAGGGGAAGCCAGTGGCTTCCCCTTTTTTATGGCGCTCGCAACAGGCTACGAAAACCCTGGTGCCGGATCGTAGAGACGCGGCAGCAGACCCCTAGTCGCCGATGCGCCAGCCGGAGGTGATCGGATAGCGCCGGTCACGGCCGAAACCGCGCTGGGTCACGCGCGCACCGACCGCTGCCTGGCGCCGTTTGTATTCGTTGAGATCCACCAGGCGCAGCACCTTGCGCACTACCTCCTCGTCGAAACCGGCGGCGACGATATCCACCGCCGACAGGTCCTGCTCGACATACAGGCGCAGGATCTCGTCGAGTACCGGATAGGGCGGCAGTGAATCCTCGTCCTTCTGGTCCGGCGACAGCTCGGCGGACGGCGGCCGATCGATCACCCGTTGGGGAATCACCTCGCCGGCGCGATTGCGATACTCGCAGAGACGGAACACCAGGGTCTTGGGCACATCCTTGAGCACATCGAAGCCGCCGGCCATGTCGCCATAGAGGGTGGCATAGCCGACCGCCATCTCGCTCTTGTTGCCGGTGGTGAGCACTAGGTAGCCCTTCTTGTTGGAAATGGCCATCAGCAGAGTGCCACGACAACGCGCCTGCAGATTTTCCTCGGTGGTGTCCCGACCGAGACCGGCGAACTCACCGGCCAATGTCTGCTGGAAGGCCTCGACCATGGGTGCAATGGGCAGCACGCTATAGCGTACGCCCAGGGTCCGGGCCTCGGCTTCGGCATCGTCCAGGCTCATCTGGGCGGTGTAGTGATAGGGCATCATCACCGCCTCCACCTGCTCCGCCCCCAGGGCATCCGCCGCTACCGCCAGCACCAACGCCGAGTCGATACCCCCGGATAGCCCCAGTACCACGCCCTTGAAGCCATTCTTGCGCACGTAGTCGCGCACCCCGAGCACCAGGGCGTCGTAGACGCTGGCCTCCAGTGAGGCGATAGGCGCTAGCTCAGCCGGCAGCGGATTCAAGGCTTCGTCGAAGGCGACCGGATAGAGTCCCTCGACGAACGCTGGCGCCCGTTGGGTGACCTGCCCCTGGGCATCCACCACGAAGGAATGGCCGTCGAACACCAGCTCATCCTGGCCACCCACCTGGTTGACGTAGACCACCGCCATGCCACCTTCGCGGGCCCGCTCGGCCACCACGGCTTCACGCTCCGGTTGCTTGCCGCCGTGGAAGGGCGAGGCGTTGAGGTTGAGCATCAACCGCGCGCCAGCCGCCCGCGCCTTGGCCATGGGCTCGGCGAACCAGATGTCCTCGCAGATGGTGACGCCGATGGGGACGCCCTTGAATTCGAACACCGCCGCGCTATCGCCCGGCTCGAAGTAGCGCTTTTCGTCGAATACCCGATAGTTCGGCAGTTGCTGCTTACGGTAGAAGGCCAGTTGCACGCCGTCGCGATAGACCACACAGGCGTTGTAGCGCCGCCCCTCTTCCAGCCAGGGAAAGCCGACCAGCACATGGATGCCGCCGATCTCCTCGCGAATCCGTTGCAAGCCCTGCTCGATGCGCCGCTGCATGCTGGAACGCAGCAGCAGGTCCTCCGGTGGATAGCCACACAGTGAAAGCTCGGGAAAGACGATCAGATCGCCGCCCAATTGGTCGCGGGCCTCGCAGGCCGCCGCGATGATCCGATCGACGTTGCCATGGATGTCGCCCACCTTGAGGTTCAATTGCGCCATCACGACATTCAGCAGCTGACTCATGAAAACTCCCTAGCCCGGTTTATCGGGTCATTTTCCAGCATGCAGGGAAGCCGGACAATCGGAGCCGCACGGCGATCTCCCAGCACCTGGCGGCCCTGCTAAACTCTCCCATCATTTACGCCGCGAGATCATCCATGGGTCTGTTTCGCCTGCTGTTGTGGCTCGCCCTGCTGGGCGCGCTGTTTTGGCTGATCCGACGCTGGTGGCGGGGCAAGACGCAGAGGCCATCCGGCAAAGCCCGCCCGCTCCCGCCCAATCCGATGGTGCGCTGCGCCCATTGCGAGGTCCACGTGCCCCAGGAACGAGCCCTGGCCGATGGCGACAGCCAGCGCTGGTATTGCAGCGCCGAACATCGCCGGTTGCAGCATGAGCACCGAGACTGATCCCGATATCCTCAGAGCCGACGCAGTCCTGCGGCTCTATCACTTCTATCGCATCGTCATCGGCTTGGCGCTGGTCCTGCTGATCTCCAGCGATCTCGACCAGCACTGGCTACGCACCGTGGACGGCCAACTGTTTCGCCAGGCCAGTTGGGCCTATCTCGCCGCCAACACGGTATTGGCCGCCTTTCACCGACCACTGCGCCGGCATGCCTTCACCCTGGCACTGATCGATATCATCGCCCTGGGCGGCCTGTTCTTCCTGGCCGGCGGCATCACCAGCGGTATGGGCAGCCTGCTGGTGGTGACAGTGGGCGTGTCCAACGTCCTGATCCGTGGTCGCCGCGGCCTATTGATCGCCGCCCTGGCCGCGATCGCCCTGCTGCTCGCCACCATCTACCTGGACCTGCGCCGCGGCGACGGTGGCAGTGGCTACGTCCAGGCCGCGGGCCTGGGCACCCTGTGCTTCGCCACGGCATTGCTGGTACAGGGCCTGGTTCGGCGACTGCTGGACAGCCAGGCGCTGGCCGAAACCCGCGCCACTACCGTAGCCGAGCTGGAAGCGCTAAACGCCCTCATCCTCGAACGGATGCGTACCGGCATCCTGGTGTTCGATGCCGAATACCAGGTGCTGCTGGCCAATCCAGCGGCGCGCCGTCTGTTGGGCGTGGACGACGACGGCAGCATCACGCCCCTGAGTAGCGTCCTGGCCCAACGCCTGGAGGAGTGGGAGCGCAATCCCAGCATCCGCCCGGCCGCGTTACGCGCCTACGCCAACGGTCCGTTGTTGCAGCCAACCTTCGCGCGCCTGCAACAGGGCGAGGGCGAGCGCGTGCTGACCTTTCTCGAAGACGTCTCGCGAATCGCCCAGCAAGCACAACAACTCAAGCTCGCCTCCCTCGGTCGCCTCACCGCCGGCATTGCCCACGAAATCCGCAACCCGCTGGGCGCCATTAGCCACGCGGCGCAACTGCTCCAGGAGTCCGAGGAGCTGACCACTCCGGATCGCCGCCTGGCGCAGATCATCCAGGATCAATCGCGGCGGATGAACCGGGTGGTGGAGAACGTCCTGCAACTTTCGCGGCGGCGCCAATCGGCGCCCCAACTGATCGACCTGCGCTACTGGGCCCATCGTTTCGCCGGTGAGTTGCGCCCTACCCTACCCGCCGACCAGAAAATCCATGTCAAGGCCGAACCCGGCACCTTGCAGACCCACATGGATCCCCACCAGCTGGGGCAGATCCTCACCAACCTGGTGCAGAACGGCCTGCGCTACAGCGTTACCGGTCAGGTCTGGCTCAGCGTGTATCGCGACCCGGACAGCGACCTGCCCATCCTCGACGTGGTCGACGACGGTCCCGGCGTCGCCGCCGAGCAACTCGACCACCTGTTCGAGCCGTTCTTCACCACGGAAAACAAGGGCACCGGCCTGGGGTTGTACATTTCCCGTGAGCTTTGCGAAAGCAACCAGGCCAGACTTGGCTATCATCCCTTGGCGAGCGGCAGCTGTTTCCGCATCACCTTCGCCCATCCCCGCACAATGAGCTGAGCATGGCCAGACAGAAAGTCCTGATCGTCGACGATGAACCCGATATCCGCGAACTCTTGGAAATCACCCTGGGCCGGATGAAGCTCGATACCGCCAGCGCCAAGAACATCGCCGATGCGCGTGCCATCCTCGAACGGGAAAGCTTCGACCTCTGCCTGACCGACATGCGCCTGCCCGATGGCTCGGGCCTCGAGCTGATCAACTTCATCCAGCAGCGACTGCCGCAACTGCCAGTGGCCATGATCACCGCCTTCGGCAGCCTGGAAACCGCCGTGCAGGCGCTGAAAGCCGGCGCCTTCGACTACCTCACCAAACCCGTGGACCTGCCACGTCTGCGCGAATTGGTCGGCACCGCCCTGCGTCTGTCCGGCCCCGCCACGCCGGTGATCGGCTCGAGCGAAACCCAACTGCTGGGCGAATCGCCGCCCATGCGCGCCCTGCGCACCCAGATCGCCAAACTCGCCCGCAGCCAGGCACCGGTCTATATCAGTGGCGAATCGGGCAGCGGCAAGGAACGCGTGGCCCGCTTGATCCACGAACAGGGCCCGCGCGCCGGCAAGCCGTTCGTGCCGGTCAACTGCGGGGCGATTCCTTCGGAATTGATGGAAAGCGAATTCTTCGGCCACCGCAAAGGCAGCTTCACCGGCGCCATCGAAGACAAGCAGGGGCTATTCCAGGCGGCCCAGGGCGGCACCCTGTTCCTCGACGAGGTGGCCGATCTGCCGCTGCCGATGCAGGTCAAGCTATTGCGCGCCATCCAGGAAAAGGCCGTGCGCCCGGTAGGCAGTCAACAGGAGATCAGCCTGGACGTGCGCATCCTCAGCGCCACGCACAAGGACCTCGCCGCCGAGGTGGCGGCCGGCACCTTCCGCCAGGATCTCTACTATCGGCTCAACGTCATCGAACTGCAGGTGCCGGCCCTGCGCGAGCGCCGCGAGGACATCGGCGTGCTGGCGGGTCACATGCTCGAACGCCTGGCACGCGATTCCGGCCTGGCTCCAGCAACGCTGGGTGAGGATGCCCTGGCCAAGCTCAAGAGCTACCGCTTTCCGGGCAACGTCCGGGAACTGGAGAACATGCTGGAGCGCGCCTATACCCTCTGCGAAGGCGACGTCATCCGCCCGAACGACCTGCGCCTGGCCGACGCTCCGGCTGCCACTGCCGCCGGCGAGGCGAGTCTGGCCAATATCGCCAACCTCGAGGACCACCTGGAGTCCATCGAGCGCCAGCTGATCATGCAGGCACTCGAAGAGACGCGCTGGAACCGCACCGCTGCGGCGGAACGTCTGGGCCTGTCGTTCCGCTCGATGCGCTACCGCCTGAAGAAGCTCGGTATCGACTGATTAATCGACCTTCAGACGCGATGCCGGCGCATAGGGCGCCGGATCGATGATCGGCGGGCGCTCGGTAAGCAGATCGGTCAGCAGTTGGCAGGAAGCCGGCGCCAGCACCAGGCCATTGCGATAGTGGCCGCAGTTGAGCCACAGCCCGGGCAACTCCGCCACCGGACCGATGAAGGGCACGCCATCCGGCGAGCCCGGCCGCAGCCCCGCCCAATGCGCGACCGGCTCCAGACCTGCCAGCGCCGGCAGCAACTCGGCGGCCGACGCCCGCAGGCTGGCAAGCGCCTGGGCGGTCGGCGTCTTGTCGAATTCGGCGTGCTCCAGGGTACTGCCGATCAGGATATGACCGTCCCGCCGCGGAATGGCGTAGCGCCCCTTGGCCAGCACCATGCTGGTCAGATAGCCCTCCGGCTGCCGATAGAGCAGCATCTGCCCCTTCACCGGAGCCACCGGCACCGCCAGCCCCAGCGTCTGCAACAGCTCACCACTCCAGGCACCCGCGCAGACCACTACAGACTCCGCGTGGATCTCCTCAAGAGTGGTCCGCACGCCTACCACTCGCTCGCCCGAGCGCACGAAGCCCGTCACCGGAGAATCGGTCAACAGCGTGACGTTGGGCATCTGCAACAAGGCTTCGTGCAACGAACGCACCAGCCGCGGGTTGCGCACATTGGCCACCCCGGCCATGAACACCGCCCGCGCATAACCCGGTCCCAACACCGGCACCCGGCTACGCACCTCGTCCAGCGACACCGACGACAGCGGCCTGACGTTGCGCCGCGCCCAATCCAGCGCCTCGGCTTCGTCCTCCAGATCCAGCCAGTACAGGCCGGTGACCTCCACCTCCGGGTCCACCCCGGTCTCCTGACGCAACCGCTCGCCCAGCACCGGATAGAAATCCTGCGACCAATGCGCCAGCGCCGTCACGGCGGGCTGGTAGCGCCACGGATAGAGCGGCGAAACGATGCCTCCGCCGGCCCAAGACGCCTCCCGTCCCGGCTCTCCCCGCTCGACCACCACCACCCGCCGACCGCTCAAGGACAGGTGATAGGCCGATAAAAGCCCTATGGCGCCGGCCCCTATTACCGCTACATCGAAACTCACGTCACACCTCTACACCCGGAGAATTGACTGTTCCATCGCCATGAAGCAAAACGACGATGGCGACCAGGACGGCCGCCCCCCACACAAGGACGTCAACATGACCTATCGCGATTCGCGAGGCGTCAGCCTCTTTGAATTACTCATTTGTCTCAGTGTACTCGGCATCGTCGTCTCTCTGGCGGTCCCCGCTTTCGGCGGAATACTGCAACGTAATCGACAGCAAATTGCCATCCAGCAACTGAGGGAAACGGTGAGCTTCGCCCGCGCTGCAGCCATCAGCAGGAAAAGCAGCATTTCCATCTGCCATGCACCGGCAGGCACCTGCGAAGCATCGAACATCTGGTCAGCCAGCACCCGCGTCTTCCAAGATCTCGACCGAGACGGCCGCCAGTCCGCGCAGGAAACGACACTACTGATCAGTGAGCAGCCGCCAAGGGACTTCCAGTGGCGCTGGAACAACTTTCGCGCACAGCCTCATCTCACCTTCCTGAACAACGGCACGACCGATGCACTCAACGGTAGCTTCATCCTCTGCCAGGGAGACATCCCCCGCGCACGACTGGTCCTGAACAAAGCCGGAAGGATTGAAACGGCCGACCTCCGGGAGCACGACCGCTGCGCTTGAACCGCCGTACCAGACACCTTCCTGTTTCGACCGGACATCTGTCGTCAGCTACTACATCGCCCGTTAATCCCCCATGCTACGAATCCCAGCATGGCGAAGTAGACGATGCGTACCCAGTACGGTTTCACCCTTATCGAAACGATGGTAGCGATCGCCATTCTGGCGATCGTGATCAGCATCGCCGCGCCTTCCTTTACCCGCATGCTGCAAAGCAACCGTGCGGCCGTCTTGAGCAACGAGCTGTTGGGAACCCTGCAAATCGCGCGCTCCGAGGCCCTAAAGCGGCGAACTAACATCGTGCTCTGCCGTAGCACTACGGGCAGCAACACTTGTGTGAACGGCACAGACTGGTCGTCTGGCTGGCTCCTGATGCAGGGCAACACCGTATTGCGAATCTGGGAGCCCATCAGTGGCGGCACCCTCGTCGGCCCCAGTGCGGGCATGACCTATCAAAGCAACGGCCTGACCACGCTGGCAGGGGGCATCCAAGCGACGTTCACCATAACGACCTCCCCTACGTGCAGCCGTACCATCCAGGTCAGCACCACCGGCAATGCCACAGTCGGCGCAGGTGGCTGCCCATGATCGGGTCTTTCCGACAACGCGGCGCCACCCTCATCGAGGTGCTGGTCGCCATGCTGATCCTGGCCATTGGCCTACTCGGCCTGGCCGGTTTGCAGACGGTGAGCGTGCAGAGCAACCAGGGTGCCTATTTCCGCTCGCAAGCCACTATCCTGGCCAACGACATCGTCGATCGCATGCGAGCAAATCGGGTTGCCGCGCTTGCCGACCGAAGCAGCTACTCAGCCAGCTTCCCGACCCCGAGTACTACCAATGCAATCACTGGCACGGTCGCCCAACAAGACGTCAACGGCTGGCTGAATGCCCTGGCTCTCAGCCTCCCCCAAGGCACGGGCAGTCTTAGCCTGGACAACACAAACAACGTCACCGTCATCGTCTGTTGGAATGATCGTCGAGCGGCCATTAAATCGGCCCAGGCCGTGGCGGCGACCAACGACAGCTGCAGCAGTCCTGCCAGCAGCAACAGTAGCTTCGAGCGCTTCACTTACAGGACACAGCTATGAGGGCCGCCTCAGCACAACACCAACGCGGTCTTTCCATCATAGAGTTGATGATCGCGCTACTGCTTGGGTTACTACTCATGGGCGGGGTATTGCAGCTTTTCCTGTCATCCAAGCGCACCTACCAAACCAACGCTGCGCTGTCCCAAGTGCAGGAATCGGGGCGTTTCGCGCTGGAGTTCCTGGCCTTCGATCTGCGCAATGCGGCTTATCACGGCGAATGCATGAGCCCACTGGACGAAAGCTTATTACCAGCGAGTCTCGCCAGACCCAACGGCCAAACCGATATCCGCTACGACCTGGGTGCGGGTATCCAAGGCTGGAGCACTGCGAGTAATACGCAGAATCCGGCAAACACTCCCGCCTGGCTGACTACGATCTTTAACAACCGCGCCAACAGCTCCGATGTCATTCTGCTCAAGCATACAGCGGACTCGGTGAGCACCCAGATTACCAGTGCGACCGTTACCCAGATCTCTACGGATCGAGCCACTGGACTAGCGCAAAATAGGCTTCTAGTCATAGATGACCCAGGCGCCTGTTTTCTTTTCGCGAATCAAAGTGGTCCCACTGACAGTCGCGTATCTGTCGCGGGGAGTACCGGTTTCGGTCGTACGTACCGGAATACCGCCCACCTGCTGCTCTACCAGAGCGCCCTCTACTATCTGCAGAACAATCCAGATACAGGTGTACCGTCACTGTGGCGACAGGTCTACAACGGCTTGAACCAGCCCGCGGAAGAATTGGTATCAGGCATCCAGCAACTGCAGATTCGCTATGCCGTAGGTGATGCCAACGGCCAGATCAAGGTGGACGCCAACGGTCAAGCCTACCAGGACGCCAGCACCATCACTGACTGGCAGAGCGTGGTCGCCGCCCGGATCAACCTGATCGCGGTGAGCAGTGCTACCAACGTCGTTACACCTAATCAGCAAGTTCTTTTCAACAACGCCTCGGTGACCATCCCTAATGGCCGCCTTGCCCAGGTGTTCACCCTGACCGTCAGCCTGCGGAACCACCTGCCATGAATCCGCCCCCCTCATCCCAGCGCGGCGCGATCTTGATCGTCACCCTGGTAATGCTACTGCTGTTGACCCTGCTGGCCTTGGGAAGCATGCGCGGAACAACCCTGGAAGAACGCATGGCCGGCAACCTGCGCGATGAAAGCCAAGCCTTCCAGGCGGCGGAAATGGCACAGCGTACCGCCGAAGCTGTATTGCTGAGTCGCTCTATTGCCCAACTCCAGGGAATGACCTCACCCGAGACGGTTACGCTAAACCCAACGGGCTTGCAACCTACAACCTATACCTTGGTGCCACTGCCGGGAGTACGCGTACGCCCTCCCGCCTCAAGTGCCGAGGCTAACGAGCCTAGCGACAACAGCGTCATCCGGATCGTCAGCACAGGCAAAGGTGCCGCGCAGGATACCGGCTCGGACGGTACCCCCGCGCCCAGCTCCAACGTCACCATCAATACCCTCTATCTCAGGCGTTAGGTTTCGGAGAATCCCATGCATAGCTCTTACGCATCCCGAATTCGCCGTTACAGCCTGGGCATCCTGGCCTACGGCGTCATGGCCCCGTTCGCCCAGGCCACGCTGACCCCATCGACCACTACCACTACCACTACCACTACCACGCAGCCTGCGGTATCCCAAACCCCTTTAGCGAGCGGAGCCAACATTCCAGGCAGTCTGGCTCTGGTACCCTCGGTGGAATGGCCTACTGTGCTGTCGGTAGCCAATCTCGGCAGCTATAGCTCCGCTAACACCTATAGTGGTTATTTCGATTCCAACAAGTGCTACGTCTACACCTACGCCAATCCACCTGCCCAGTCTGGCGATGGTAGTACCAACTTAGACAATAGTTGGTTCCAGCCCCAGACCTCAGCCAGCAATCACCAATGCAATGGCGCCAGGCAGTGGAGCGGCAACTTCCTGAATTGGGCTGCTACTCCTACCATCGATCCCTTCCGTAGTGCTCTGACCGGCGGCGAGCGTATTCGGGACACCGAAGGCCTCACGGTCCTGCAAAAAGCACGTCATGATGGCCAGAACAGTGCCGGCAACCGCCTGAGCACTGATCAAGGGCTTATCCCTCACTCCGAAATCGCGGGCGCCACGCCCTTTGCCGCCACCTGGGACAATCTCTATGTCCGCCTGGAAGGCCAGGGTTTCGACATGCTGTTTTCCAACTGGAATGACCGTATTGGCGGCGGTGGCTCCAGAGATTATGGCTATGGCAATAATTGGCCGAGCGTCTGGGCCGATCTCGATCCTAACAATACTCGCCAATGGGATGGCAACAGCCTCAGAAGAGACTATGAGCCGGGAGGTGGTGCAACCAACACCAACAGCGTCTATCGCGTGCGCGTCCAGATACAGGTCTGTAATCCGGCTGTGGGCCTCGAGAGCAACTGCAAGGCTTATTCGGCATCGAACTACAAGCCCGAAGGGCTGCTGCAGCAATACTCCGATCGGCTGCGCTATTCCGTCGTCAGCTATCTCAACGATTCTGATGTGCTAAGGGATGGCGGGGTACTACGTGCCAAACAGACCTTCATCGGCCCGTTGAATCCCGACCAGACGACCAATACCAATGCGGAATGGAATGCCCAGACCGGTATCCAAAGTCTCAATCCACGTCCTGCGGAAGCCAGTGGTACTCCGGGCACCACGGGAATCACCAACAGCGGTGTCCTCAACTATCTGAACAAATTCGGCTCCATGCCCTATGACAGCCAAAAAGACTATCGCAACCTAAAGAGTTTCGACCCAGTCAGCGAGCTTTATTACACGGCAATCCGTTATTTCAAGCACCAGGGCAACGTCGCCGCCTATAGCAATCTCACAGGCGATGCCACCAACCGCTATGCCCAAGCCGATGGTTTCCCGGTAGTCACGAGCTGGGACGATCCCATTACCTACTCTTGCCAGAAGAACGTGATCCTCGGTATCGGCGATACCAATACCTGGGACGATAAAAATCTGCCGGGAGGCGATACCTCGTCCGGCGGCGAACCGGCAAGGCCCGCAGAGGTGACGGCGGACACCACGGTGAATGTGCAAACCGCTACTCAGAAAGTTGCATCACTCGAAGGCATCACCATAAACACGCCTTTCACAGGCCGCGGTAACTCAGCCTATATCGCCGGCCTCGCCTACGATGCCCATACCCGGGATCAACGGCCAGACCTATCGGGTAATCAGACCATATCCACCTATTGGATGGATGTTCGGGAAAACCAAACGCTCGCGGGCAAAGCCCAAAACCAATACTGGCTCGCAGCCAAATATGGTGGCTTCAGCGTCCCACAGAACTTTTCTCCTGACACTGCTACCAGTGCCAGTATCACCGACAATCTCTGGTGGACCAGTGGCGATATTCTTCCCACAGGGGACAAAAGACCCGATAATTTCTTCGTAGCCAGCGATGCCCAGGCTATGACTACCAGCCTGAAAAAAGCCTTTGCCCAGATCGCCAGTGAAACAAGTAATACGAGTACTTCGATCGGTGCCAGCAGTTCGGAACTCAACACCAGTACGGCACTCTTCCAGGCGAGTTACAAGCCGAAATTCTGGAGCGGTGATCTAGTCGCCCAGGCTTTCAATGCAGATGGCACTCTGAGTCCAACCGCTACCTGGAGCGCAGCCGCGAAGCTGGATGCCCGGGACTTTTCCACGCGTAACATCGCCACCGGCAATGCACCAGCCAGCGGAAGTTTGGTCGCAACAGGCGGGCGCGACCTCTCTTGGACTGGGAGTAATGCCTTGGATGATGACGCCAAGGCGGCGCTTCGCAACAATGGCGACGGTACCCAGGTCAACGACGCAGAAGGCCAGCGACGCCTGAATTACCTGAGAGGTGATCGTAGCCCTGAAACAGCTGCCACGAACCCCTTGCGCACCCGTGCCAGCCGCTTAGGCGACATCGTTAACTCCGATCCGCTTTATATCGGCCAGCCGGATTACGGTTACAACCTTTTGCCCGGCCAAGCAGGAAATAGCTACCTAGACTTCCGAGCAACAATCAAAACTCGGGCGCCCATCGTGGTGGCCGGCGCCAATGACGGCATGCTGCATATATTCGATGGCAGCCTTGGCGACTCTGGCGGCAATGAACTCTTCGCCTATATTCCGCGGGCCATTTTGGGCAACCTTTATCAATTAACGCGGCAAGACTATAGCCATAGGTATTATGTCGACGGACCTGCGACCTCTTCCGATGCCTACTACAACGGTGCCTGGCATACCCTGCTGGTGGGTACAACAGGTGCCGGTGGCAATGCCGTCTTTGCCTTGGACGTGACGAATCCCAGCCGCATGAACAAAGATAAGGTGCTTTGGGAATTCGCTTCACCCGATATGCATTACCCAGTACAAAAGCCGGCAATCGTCGCCCTACCCAACGGTAGTTTTGGTGTCATCGTCACCAGCGGCTTCAGCGATGGTCCCGTGACCTCTGGCAAAGTGTGGATTCTCGATGCCGGTACCGGCCAGGTCATTAAGGCTTTCACCCTTACCACCACGGGAGGTTTGGGTGCGCCGCTGGCCGTGGACCTGAACAATGACCGCATCGCGGATTCCCTCTATGTAGGAGATACGGCTGGCAAACTCTGGAAATTCGATATTTCCAGCACCGATCCAAACAACTGGCAGACACTCACTACGCCACTCTTCACTGCTACCACAGGTCCGGACTACGGTAACGTACCACAACCCATCACCGCACCTTTGGCAGCGGCATTGAATACCGACGGCAAGGCCATCATCCTCTTCGGCACCGGTAGTTATTATCGCATTGGCGACAACATCATTCCGGCACGACCAAGGCTGGAGAGTTTCTACGCCATTATCGACCGGGGCCAGGCTATTACGCGTAATCAGTTACTCGAACAGCAGATCATCGCTCAGGGCACGGTCGGTACCAACCGCGCGAGAGCCGTCAGCGACAATACCCTAGGCTCAGGTCAAGCCGGCTGGTTCATGGATTTAGTCTGGAAGACACAAAACGGCGGGCCAGGAACGCTTACCGGAGAAAGAGTGATAGCCAAGGCTGCCCTAAGTGGTGGTGCGGTCGTTTTCACCAGCATGACGCCTTCAAGCGACCCCTGTACCGGTGGAGGAACCAGCTGGATCATGGCGGTAAACGTTCTAACCGGCAGTCGGTTCAATTACAGCTACTTCGATCTCAACGGCGATCATCTGCTGGATGCAAGCGACTATGTACTCAGTGGCAATGTGCGGATTCCTGCATCAGGCTTATTAAATGGAGGAGGAGCCTCCAAAAGTGTTTACATTGGTAGTCCGGCTAACGGATCTGATGGTTCTTTCAATAGCCAAGGACCGAAAAATAGCGTGGCCTGCGTCTCGCTAGCTAACGGGCAAATAGATTGCAAAGACATATCATCCGGAAACCGCACCTCCGGAAGAATGTCTTGGCGAGAGGTCAGAAATTAGCGATGAAGAAATCTACCAAGCCCCTACAAAGAGGCTTCACCCTTATCGAAGTGATGATCGTGGTGGCCATCGTCGGCATCCTGGCCGCCATTGCCTATCCGTCCTATATGGAACATATCCGCAAAGGCAATCGCGCAGATGCCGAAGCATCGCTCATGCAACTGTCGCAGTTCATGGAGCGGTACTACACAGGGACGGGACGCTATTCGAAGACGGCCGGAGGGACGGATGTGCCGGACAATCCGGCACCGCCCTATCCTACGGGAACCAACTACACCTTCACCATCACCGTGGGTAACGCCGGTACGTCCTATACCGCCACCGCCACGCCGAACAACGCCGGGGTGATGGCCAATGACAAATGCGGTGCCCTGACGCTCACCAACAATGGTCTCAAAGGCCAGACCGGCACCGGCGTTACCACCGCCGACTGCTGGCGCCGCTAGGGCGCCAGCGACGTCCTACACCGCCTTAACCCTGAGCTCCCGCGGCAGGGTGAAGGTGATGTTCTCCGGCTCGCCCTCCAGCTCCACTTCTCCGGTGGCGCCCCAGCTCTGCAGTTGGTCGATGACACCGCGTACCAATACCTCGGGAGCCGAGGCGCCGGCGGTGACACCGATACGCTGAACCCCTTCGAACCAGCTCTGCTGCAGATCCTCAGCGCCGTCGATCAGGTAGGCCGGGGTGCCCAGGCGTTCGGAGAGTTCGCGCAGGCGATTGGAGTTGGAGCTGTTGGGGCTGCCCACCACCAGCACCACGTCGCTTTCCAGCGCCAAGGTCTTCACCGCATCCTGGCGGTTGGTGGTGGCATAGCAGATGTCGTTCTTGCGCGGACCATTGATGTGGGGGAACTTGGCGCGCAGGGCGTCGATCACCTTGCGGGTGTCATCCATCGACAGAGTGGTCTGGGAGACGTAGAACAGGGCTTCGGGGTTGCGCACCTCGAGCTTTTCGACGTCTTCCTCGTCTTCCACCAGGTAGATGGCACCGCCGGCACGATCGTCGTACTGGCCCATGGTGCCCTCCACTTCCGGGTGCCCGGCGTGGCCGATGAGGATGCATTCCTGGCCGTCGCGGCTGTAGCGGGCCACTTCCATGTGCACCTTGGTCACCAGCGGGCAGGTAGCATCGAATACCTTGAGACCGCGCTCAGCGGCCTCGCGGCGCACGGCCTGGGAGACGCCGTGGGCGCTGAAGATGAGGATGACGTCGTCCGGTACGTCGGCCACGTCTTCGACGAAGACGGCACCGCGAGCACGCAGGTTGTCGACCACGAACTTGTTGTGCACCACTTCGTGACGCACGTAGATGGGCGGGCCGAAGACGTCCAGCGCCCGGTCGACGATGTCGATGGCGCGGTCCACGCCGGCGCAGAAGCCGCGGGGATTGGCGAGCTTGATCTGCATAGGCTCCTCTGCCCGCTTCACGGGCGGCGGTAGATCAATGGGAGACGGCAGGCTCGATGGCCAGGATTTCCACGTCGAAGGTCAGCACACGGCCAGCCAGCGGGTGGTTGAAGTCTATGACCACCTGCTCGTCGTCATAGCTCTTGACCACCCCGGGCATCTCGCCACCGGCGGCGTCGCTGAAGATGATCAGCAGGCCCGGCGACAGCTGCATGTCGGTGAAGTCGTCACGCGCCATGGTCTGGAGGTTACCGTCGTTGGGTTGGCCGAAGCCACGCTCCGGCGGGATGGTCAGGCTGGTCTTGGCGCCAGCCTGCAAGCCGAACAGTGACTGTTCGAAACCAGGCAGCAAATTGCCGTCACCGACGGTGAAGGTGGCTGGCGCCTTGTCGAAGGTGCTGTCCACCACATCGCCGTTCTGCAACTTGATGGCGAAATGCAGGGTGACCCGGGTATCCGGGCCGACGGTGATCTCAGCCATGAACGGCCTCCGGCTTCTTCGTGCGGAACATGTCCAGGGCCAACATGATGGCGCCGACGGTAATGGCGCTATCGGCCAGATTGAAGGCTGGGAAGAACCACTCCTGGCGCCAGTGCACCAGGATGAAATCGATGACGTGCCCCAGGACCATACGATCGTAGAGATTACCCAGCGCACCACCGAGGATCAGCGCCAGAGCGATGGCAGTCCAGGTGTCGTTGCGCAGGCGCTTCAGCCAGACCACCAGCACCACACTGACCACGACCGCGATGCCGGCGAAGAACCAGCGCTGCCAGCCGGAATGGTCGGCCAGGAAGCTGAAGGCGGCACCGGTGTTGTAGGCCAGGGTCCAGCTGAACAGATCGGGAATGATCGATACCTGCTGGTAGAGCGACAGGTTATTCTGGAAATAGGCCTTGCTCAGTTGATCCAGCAGGATCACCACCACGCTCAAGGCCAGCCAGGGCAAGGCGCCGAAGCGCTGAGCATCACGCATGCTCGCGCACCTCACCAGCCCCATAGACGTTGGTCACGCAGCGTTCGCAGATTTCCGGATGCTCGGCATGCTGGCCCACGCTGTGGCTGTGGTGCCAGCAGCGGGCGCACTTGGGCGCTTCGGATTTGCGTACCACCAACTTGAGACCGCTCAGCTCGCTGGCCACGGCGCCTTCGGGTGCCTTTTCCAGCGGCTGGACAGCCGCCTGGGAGGAGATGAGTACGAATCTGAGTTCGTTGCCCAGGGCCTCCAGTACGGTCTGCAGGGCGCTGTCGGCATAGAGGGTGATCTCCGCCTGCAGGCTGCCACCCAGGGTCTTGGCGGCACGCTGGTTTTCCAGCTCCTTGTTGACCGCCGCCTTGACCGCCATGACCTGGTCCCAATAGGCGCGATCCAGGGTCGCACCTTCCGGCAGGGCGAAGAGGCCGTCGTACCAGGTGGTCAGCATCACCGATTCTTCCCGCTCGCCCGGCAGGTACTGCCAGATCTCGTCGGCGGTGAAGGACAGGATGGGGGCGATCCAGCGCACCAGGGCCTCGGCGATGAGGTACAGCGCGGTCTGGCAGGAGCGGCGCGGCAGGCTGTCGGCACCGGTGGTGTACTGGCGGTCTTTGATGATGTCGAGGTAGAAGCCGCCCAGCTCCTGCACGCAGAAGTTGTGCACCTTCTGGTAGACGTTGAGGAAGCGGTACTCGGCGTAGGCCTGCTCGATTTCCTTCTGCAGCAGCAGGGCGCGATCCACGGCCCAGCGATCCAGGTCGATCATGTCCTCGGGGGCGACCCGGTTGACCGCCGGATCGAAGCCGGACAGGTTGGAAAGCAGGAAGCGCGCGGTGTTACGGATGCGGCGATAGGAATCGGCGCTGCGCTGCAGGATCTGGTCGGAGACCGCCATCTCGCCGGTGTAGTCGGTGGAGGCGACCCAGAGGCGCAGGATGTCGGCGCCCAGGCTGTCGATGACCTTTTGCGGGGCGACCACGTTGCCCAGCGACTTGGACTGCTTGCGGCCCTGCTCGTCCACGGTGAAGCCGTGGGTCAGCAATTCCTTGTAGGGCGCGTGGCCGTCGATGGCGCAGCCGGTCAGCAGCGAGGAATGGAACCAGCCGCGGTGCTGGTCGGAGCCTTCCAGGTAGAGATCGGCTACCGGACCCTGGGTATGCGCCAGCTCGGCATGGGAGCCGCGCAATACGTGCCAGTGAGTGGTGCCCGAATCGAACCAGACGTCGAGGGTGTCGCGACTCTTGTCGTACTGGCCGGCTTCCTCACCGAGCAGCTCGACCGGGTCGAGCTTGAACCAGGCTTCGATGCCCTCGCGCTCGACGCGCTGGGCGACGGCTTCCATCAATTCGACGGTGCGTGGATGCAGCTCGCCGCTTTCCTTGTGGGTGAAGAAGGGAATCGGCACGCCCCAGTTGCGCTGACGCGAGATGCACCAGTCGGGACGGCCGGCGATCATGCCGTGCAGCCGCGCCTGGCCCCAGGCCGGGACGAACTGGGTCTGCTCGATGGCCGCCAGGGAGCGCTCACGCAGGGTGGCGCCCTCGTTGGGCTGCTTGCCTGACGCGGCCCGATCCATACCCACGAACCACTGGGGAGTGGCGCGATAGATCAGCGGGGTCTTGTGCCGCCAGCAATGCATGTAGCTGTGGTTGATCGCCTCGTGCTTGAGCAGGGCGCCGACTTCTTCCAGCTTGCCAACGATGGCCGGATTGGCCTTCCAGATGAACTGGCCACCGAACAGCGGCAGCGACTCGGCGTAGACGCCGTTGCTCTGCACCGGGTTGAGGATGTCGTCGTTACTCAGGCCGTATTGCTTGCAGATGCGGAAGTCGTCCTCACCATAGGCGGGCGAGCAGTGCACCACGCCCGTGCCGGCGCCCAGCTCGACATATTCGGCCAGGTAGATGGGCGACAGCCGCTCGTACAGCGGATGGCGGAAGTTGATCAACTCCAGGGCGGTACCCGGCGCGGTGGCGATCACCTCGCCCTGCAGGCCGTAGCGTGCCAGGCAGCTTTCCACCAGTTCTTCGGCCAGCACCAGCAGACGATCACCGACATCCACCAGTGCATAGGTGAATTCGGGGTGCACGTTGAGCGCCTGGTTGGCCGGGATGGTCCAGGGAGTGGTGGTCCAGATGACGATGGCGGTGGGCTTGGCCAGCGTATCGAGGCCGAAGGCGGCCGCCAGCTTGTCGGCATCGGCGACCGGGAAGGCCACGTCGATGGCGTCGGATCGCTTGTCCTGGTACTCCACCTCAGCCTCAGCCAGGGCGGAGCCGCAGTCGAAGCAGAAGTTGACCGGCTTGAGGCCCTTGAAGACGAAGCCGTTCTTGACCATCTCCGCCAGTGCGCGGATTTCGCCGGCCTCGTTGGCGAAGTTCATGGTCAGGTAGGGATTGCTCCAGTCACCGAGCACACCCAGGCGGACGAAACCGGCCTTCTGCTCTTCGATCTGCTCGCTGGCATAGGCCCGGCAGCGCTCGCGGGTCAGGTCCGCCGGCTGATTCTTGCCGAAGGTGGTCTCCACCTTGTGCTCGATGGGCAGGCCATGGCAGTCCCAACCCGGCACATAGGGGGCATCGAAGCCGGCCAGGGTCTTGGAACGGGTGATGATGTCCTTGAGAATCTTGTTCAGCGCATGACCGATGTGGATGCTGCCGTTGGCATAGGGCGGACCGTCATGCAGGATGAAGGTCGGCCGGCCCTTGCCGATGGCGCGCAGCTTCCCGTACAGGTCGATATCCTGCCAGCGCTTGAGCGCTTCCGGCTCGCGCTGCGGCAGGCCGGCTTTCATCGGGAATGCCGTTTCCGGCAGATTCAGCGTCGCTTTGTAATCGGTCATGTCAGTCCAGGCTCGTTGACGGTTGCCCCTGCCAGAAGGCGCGGGCCGTGGCGACGTCCGCTTCGATCGCCGCCTTGAGGGCCTCCAGAGAGGCGAATTTCTGTTCGTCGCGGACCTTCTGCACGAAGGTCACGCTGAGATGGCGGCCATAGAGGTCGCCGGCAAAGTCCAGCAGATGGATCTCCAGGTGCGGGCGACCATCGCCCTGCACCGTAGGGCGTTGGCCGATATTGGCTACGCCCGGCACCACCCGTCCATCGATGAGGCTGCTGACCAGGTAGACGCCGCGCAGCGGCGGTCGACGGCGCTTGAGCTGGACGTTGGCGGTCGGCCAACCCATTTGGCGCGCCAGCTTCTGGCCATGCAGTACCCGCCCGGAGAGGCTGTAGGGCCGCCCCAGCATGCGCTCGGCTAGGGCCAGGTCGCCGTCGGCCAGAGCCTGACGGATCAGGGTACTACTGACTCTCAGGCCATCCAGCTCTACGGTGGTGGCGGCTTCCAGGGTGAAGCCATGCTCGCGGGCGGCCAGGTTCAGATAGGTGAAGTCGCCGGCGCGATCGCAGCCGAAACGGAAGTCGTCCCCGATCTCCAGGTGCTTCACGCCCAGCCCCTCCACCAGCACCTGCCGGACGAAGGCCTCAGCGGACAGTTCGCGCAGCCGGCGATTGAAGTTCAGGCACAGCACGTTGTCGACGCCCAGGCGCGCGAAGCATTCCAGCTTCTCGCGCAGGCGGGTCAGCCGCACCGGCGCGATGTCGGGCAGGAAGAACTCGCGGGGCTGCGGCTCGAAGATCACCACGCAGCTGGGCACCCCGAGCTCCGCCGAACGCTCACGCAGCCGCGCGAGGATAGCCTGGTGCCCCAGGTGAACCCCGTCGAAGTTGCCGATGGTGGCAACGCAGCCCTTGGGAAAGGCGTCGAGATGGTGGAGACCGCGAAACAGCTGCATGGGTAGGTATTGCTCAGAAATTAATCGATTATATCCGGATGCCCGCCGTGAGGACAGGCGTACGCCCGGCTTCGTGCGATCCCCTGGCCGCTACATCACTGCCCGTCGATTGAAGTCGCGCAGCCGGAAACCAAGCAGGAAGAGACTGGCGAAATAGGCCAGCACCCCAGCCGCCACCAAGCCACCGAGACGCAGCAGGCGCTGCCACATCAGGCCGTCGCTCCAGTTGGGCAATATCTGCATGAGTCCGAACAGCACGGCGCTCATCGCCATCACGGCGACCAGCAGCCGCAGCAGGAAGCCCAGCCAGCCGGGCTGGGGCATGAATAGGTTATGGCGGCGCAACTGCCAGAATAAAAGGCCCGCGTTGAGACAGGCCGCCAGACCTATGGCCAGGGCCAGACCCACGTGCTGCAGCGGACCGATCAGGATCAAGTTGAGCACCTGGGTCACCACCAGGGTGAAGATGGCAATCTTCACCGGCGTCTTGATGTTCTGCTGGGCATAGAAGCCCGGCGCCAGCACCTTGACCAGGATGATGCCCAGCAGCCCCACCGCATAGGCGATCAGGGCGCGCTGGGTCATCAGGGCGTCATGGGCGTCGAAGCGACCGTACTGGAACAGCGACACCGTCAGCGGCTCGGCCAGCAGCGCCAGGGCCGCGGCGCAGGGCAGTACCAGCAGGAAACACAGCCGCAGGCCCCAGTCGAGCAGGCGCGAATACTCCTGGCGATCGGCCTTGGCATAGGTACGCGACAGGGCCGGCAGCAGGATAGTGCCCAAGGCCACGCCGAGCACCCCGGAAGGCAGCTCCATGAGGCGGTCGGCGTAGTACATCCAGGACACCGAGCCGGCGGCGAGGAAGGAGGCGAAGATGGTGTTGATGATCAGCGAGAATTGGCTGACCGAGACCCCGAGGATCGCCGGCCCCATCTGCCGCATGACCCGCCAGACACCACTGTCGCGCAGATTGAGGCGGGGCAGCACCAGCATGCCGATGCGCTTGAGGTGCGGCAGCTGGTAGAGGAACTGGGCCAGACCACCCACCAGCGTCGCCCAGGCCAGCGCCATGATCGGCGGATCGAAATACGGTGTGAGGAACAGCGCGAAGATGATCATGCTGATGTTGAGCAGCGTCGGCACGAAGGCCGGCACGCTGAACCTGTTCCAGGTATTGAGCACCGCGCCGGCCAGGGACGCCAGGGAAATCAGCAGAATGTAGGGAAAGGTCACCCGCAGCAGACTGGAGGTGAGCGCGAACTTCTCCGGAGTATCGGCGAAGCCCGGCGCGGTGATCCAGATCACCAGCGGCGCCGCCAGCATGCCCAGCACTGTGACCACCGCCAACACCAGGGTCAGCAGACCGCTGACGTAGGCCAGGAAGGTCCGGGTGGCCTCCTCGCCCTGCTGGGCCTTGTATTCGGCGAGGATGGGCACGAAAGCCTGGGAGAAGGCCCCCTCGGCGAAGATGCGACGCAGTAGGTTGGGCAGCTTGAAGGCGACGAAGAAGGCATCGGTGGCCATGCCGGCGCCAAAGGTTCGGGCAACGATGGTGTCACGCACGAACCCCAGCACGCGGGACAGCATGGTCATGGAGCTGACGGCGGCCAGGGACTTGAGCAGATTCATGGATAGGGACAGACTCGATGGATACAGCAGGAAAGCGGGCGCCAGGAGTCGCTGGAGCGCAGTCGCGCCGCCTGGACAAGAGGCCGAGTGTAACGAGGCCCTTCATCGGCGACCAGCCGGATATCCATCCAGACGGCCTTGACAGGCGCCGCCAGGGACGTCAAGATTCGCGACCTTAATTTAGCTCTGTACTTGCTACAGAGTTCGCTCTGTACCTAATACAGTCTTTTTCGAAGGAGCTCCACGGTGGCTAACTCCCCCTCCGCCAAAAAACGCGCCAAACAGGCTGAGAAGCGTCGCAGCCACAATGCGAGCCTGCGCTCCATGGTGCGTACCTACATCAAGAACGTCGTCAAGGCGATCGAAGCCAAGGACCTGGAAAAAGCCAAGTCCGCTTATGTTGCTGCCGTTCCGGTCATCGACCGCATGGCCGACAAGGGCATCATCGACAAGAACAAGGCCGCTCGCCACAAGAGCCGCCTGAACGCGCACATCAAGGCCCTGGCTATCCCCGCCGCTGCCTGATAAGCGTTCGAATAAAAAACCGGCCTCGGCCGGTTTTTTATTGTCTGCGATTTGAGGAACCGGACACCTCCAGGGAGGCGCCGGGATCCGGAGGCGTCAGACCAGAACCAGATTGTCTCGATGGATCAGCTCAGGCTCATAAACATAGCCCAGCTCGACGACGATGGCATCGGAAGGCCTTCCCAGGATGCGACGCGCCTCAGTCGCACTGTAGTTGACCAGGCCACGCGCCACTTCGCGCCCATCGGGCCCCATGCAGGCGACCATCTCGCCGCGGCGGAAATTACCTTCCAGTTCCTGCACCCCTACCGGCAGGAGACTGCGATGACCGCCGACCAGGGCTTGCACCGCACCCGCATCCAGCCGCAGCGTGCCACGCACTTGCAGATGCCCTGCCAGCCACTGCTTGCGCGCCGCCACCAGGCCACGCTCGGGTGACAAGAGGGTACCCAACTGCTCGCCTTGCTGCAGACGGCTGAGGACCTGCTGGATACGCCCACCAACAATAACCGTATAGGCACCGGAGCGGGCCGCCAGCCGCGCGGCGCGCAGCTTGGTCTGCATGCCGCCACGCCCCAGGGCACCACCAGTACCGCCAGCGACCAGATCCAGGACCGGATCGTCCGCCCGCGCCTCACTGATGAGACTGGCCTCGGGGTTACTGCGTGGATCAGCGTCGAACATGCCATCGCGATCGGTGAGGATGACCAGCAGATCAGCCTCGACCAGATTGGCCACCAGGGCGGCCAGGGTGTCGTTGTCGCCAAAGCGGATCTCGTCGGTGACGACGGTATCGTTCTCATTGATCACCGGCACCACGCCCAGACTGACCAGGGTGCGTAGGGTACTGCGGGCATTGAGGTAGCGCTTGCGGTCCGACAGGTCATCATGGGTGAGCAGGATCTGAGCGGTCTGCACCTGATGCTCGGCGAAACTGGACTCCCAGGCCTGCACCAGACCCATCTGCCCTACCGCGGCGGCGGCCTGCAACTCGTTGATGGCGGTTGGCCGCTGAGTCCAGCCGAGCCGACTCATGCCAGCCGCCACCGCACCCGAGGACACCAGCACCAGCTCGATACCCGCTTGGTGCAGCGCCACCATCTGCTCGACCCAGCCAGCCATGGCGCCGCCATCGAGGCAACGGCCGTCGTCGGTCAGCAGGGCACTGCCGATCTTCACCACCCAGCGCTGGGCGCCAGACACCTGATCACGCATGGGCAAGCTCCTTTCTTACCGTACGTAGAAGATTTCCGGACCGTCGCCGTCGTCTTCGTCATCATCGAAGTCGTCGTCTTCGTCAACCGCCTTGACGCCCGAACGCCGCAGGGCACGCTGATCGTCCAGCGCCTGCAGCCGCGCCCGCGCCTCGTCCTCGATCCGCTGATCGAGTTCTTCCAGCGCCTCGGCGTAGGCCGGATCCTCGGCGATGCGCAGGGAGCGCTCGTCCAGGTATTGCATGATCGCCTGGCAAAGCGCCTCGGTCCCCTCGCGCTCCAGTGCGGAGATGACGAAGACCGGACCCTGCCAGTCCAGACGCTCGACGACTGCCTTGAGGCGCTCTTCGCGCTCCTCGTCGAGCAGTTGGTCGGCCTTGTTCAGCACCAGCCAGCGGTCACGCTCGCCCAGCGCCGGACTGAACTTGGTCAACTCGTTGATGATGGTCTCGGCCGCTTCGGCCGGATCGCTCTCATCCAGCGGCGCCATGTCGACGAGATGCAGCAACAGGCGAGTCCGCGCCAGATGCTTGAGGAAACGAATCCCCAAGCCCGCGCCTTCGGAGGCCCCCTCGATCAGCCCCGGAATGTCGGCGACCACGAAGCTCTTGAAGCGGCCCACGCTGACCACCCCGAGATTCGGCACCAGGGTGGTGAAGGGATAGTCCGCCACCTTGGGCTTGGCGGCCGACACCGCGCGGATGAAGGTGCTCTTGCCGGCATTGGGCAGACCCAGCAGGCCGATGTCCGCCAGCACCTTGAGCTCCAGCTTGAGATCGCGCTCTTCGCCGGGCTTGCCCGGCGTGGTCTGCCGCGGCGCACGGTTGGTACTGGATTTGAAACGGGTATTGCCCAGGCCGTGCCAACCGCCCTGGACGACTCGGATGCGCTGGCCGGGCTGGGTCAGGTCACCGATGATTTCCTGGGTCGCCGCATCGATCACCGTGGTACCCACGGGCACCGGCAGCACCAGGTCTTCACCCTTGGCGCCGGTGCATTCGGTACTGCCACCCTTTTCACCGTTCTGCGCGGTGAAACGCCGGGTGTAACGGTAATCGACCAGGGTGTTCAGGTTGATGTCGGCTTCGAGCCAGATCGACCCGCCATCGCCACCGTCACCACCATTGGGGCCACCCTTCTCGATGAATTTCTCCCGGCGGAAACTCATCATGCCGTTGCCGCCGTCACCCGCTTTTACGTGTATGGATACTTCATCGACGAATTTCATCTGGACCTCCCGCGCTCGCGGGCCGCTGCAAACAAGGAACTAGTGTGGTGTTTCAGAAGTTCGCGCAAGAATTGGCAAGTGTTTTTTTGGCGGTTCGGCGTTCCGACTGGGCTAGGCGTCGCGACGAGTCATAGCAGGGCTATGGCGAGGAGTGGCAACAACGCCCAGGCGGTCCGCCGCTGCGGCCGAAAAAGCGCCGCCAAAATTGTGCAGGTAACTTCTGAAACACCACACTAGCTTAACTACAAACGAAAAAGCCCCGTCGGGTAGACAGGGCTTTTCTTCCGTCACAGGCCTTAGGCGGCGGTGACGATGCTCACGTAACGACGGCCGAAGGCGCCCTTCACGTCGAACTTGATCACGCCGTCCACTTTCGCGAACAGGGTGTGATCCTTACCGAGGCCCACGCCGTAGCCGGCATGGTACTGAGTGCCGCGCTGACGCACGATGATGTTACCGGCCTTGACGACCTGGCCGCCGTACAGCTTCACGCCAAGGCGTTTGCTTTCGGAATCGCGACCGTTACGAGTAGAACCACCCGCTTTTTTGTGTGCCATGAGTCAATTCTCCGTTAGAGGCGAGATCAGGCCTGGATGCCAGTGATCTTGATTTCAGTGAACCACTGACGGTGGCCCTGACGCTTCATGTGATGCTTACGACGACGGAATTTGATGATGGTGACCTTGTCGTGACGGCCCTGGGCGGTCACTTCGGCGGTCACTTTGGCACCATCAACGACCGGCAGACCGATCTTGACGTCGTCACCGTTGCCAACCAGCAGAACCTGGTCGAAGGTGACGGTTTCACCGGTGGCGATGTCGAGCTTCTCGACTTTCAGGTATTCGCCTTCGGCGACCTTGTATTGCTTGCCACCGGTAACGATAACTGCGTAGGACATGGTAAATCTCCGTTAAACCTGCTCACCCGGTGCTTTATAAGAGGTATCGTCGACCGGCATGGCTGCACGGGATCGGAAGGAGCGCCGTGCAATTGCGTAAGACAGGGGGTTAACCCTAGGAATGTTCAGGGCCCGCGATTCTACGCAAGCAACCGCTCGGAGGCAAGAGCCTCCAGCCCGCGCCTTGACAGCCCCCCACCCCACCCCTAGCATGCCGCGCAACCTCGTTCAGCGGCCATGCCGGGCCGGTGCCTGTCTGAAGCGGCAGGTGCGGCGAGCCGCGGGAGCGCGATGGCAGTCCTTGGGCATGGCACTTTGGCCGGTCCCTAGGGCATAGTCTGGCGGTCATGCGCCATCCGGCCGCCTGAATATTGCCCGGAACTCCAGTGGACACCTCTCAATGACGCAGCAATCCCAGTCCTTCTATCGCGTGGTGACGGACGATTTCGCCGCCGTGGACGGCATCATCCGCCAGCAGCTGACTTCGCGTGTGCCGCTGGTCGAGAAGATTGGCGACTACATCGTCTCCGCTGGCGGCAAACGTCTGCGTCCGCTCCTGGTGCTGCTGGCCGGCAAGGCGCTCGGGCGTGCTGACCATGACCTTCAGTTGCTGGCGGCCACCATCGAGTTCCTGCATACCTCCACGCTCCTGCACGACGACGTCGTCGATGCCTCAGGCATGCGCCGTGGCCGCTCCACCGCCAACGCGCTATGGGGCAATGCACCGAGCGTTCTGGTCGGCGACTTTCTCTACGCCCGCTCCTTCGAGATGATGGTGGCGCTGGGTTCGATGGAGGTGATGCGCATCATCTCCCAGGCGACCCGCGTCATCGCCGAGGGCGAGGTGCTGCAACTGTCGAAAATCCGCGACGCCAGCACCACCGAAGAGATCTACATGGAGGTCATTCGCGGCAAGACCGCCATGCTCTTCGAAGCCTCTACCCATAGCGCAGCGATCCTGGCCGGGGCCAGTCCCGAACAGGCGGAAGCCTTGCGGCGCTATGGCGATCACCTGGGTGTAGCCTTCCAACTGGTCGACGACCTGCTCGATTATCAGGGCGATGCCGCCACCCTGGGCAAGAATGTCGGTGACGATCTGGCCGAAGGCAAGCCGACCCTGCCGCTGATCGTGACCATGCGCGAAGGCACGGCCGATCAGGCGGCGCTGGTACGTCAGGCGATCCGTCAGGGCGGCAGCCAGGATCTGGAAAGCGTTCGCGCGGCCGTCGAAGCGGCCGGCGCCCTAGACTATACCGCCCGCAAAGCCCAGGAATTCGCCGAACGGGCCATCGAGTGCCTGGAAGTGCTGCCTGCCAGCCCCTACCGGGACGCCCTGGCCGAGCTCGGCCAATTTTCGGTCGCGCGCACCCACTGACAATCCGGTTCCAACAGAAAAGCCCGCCGTCGAAAGACCGCGGGCTTTTTCATATCCGACCAAAAAAGTCAGGTAATCGGCTTGCTATTTTGCTAATAAGAATTATTCTCACAAATAGCAACACAGGAGCTCTCCCATGACTTATCTGATCGACGCCTGGCTGGACCGGCCCCATCCCTATCTGCGCATCCTCAACCGGGAAACCGGCAAGGTCTGTGCGGAACTGGACGAGACGGCCCTGGAAGAACTCAAGGATCTGGGCGAGCTGGATCTGCACAGCCTCACCTCCAGCGAACCCCGGGTGGTGAAGGAACAGATCCGCCAGGTCTTCCTGTTCAGCTACGCCCTGGCGCTGCGCCCGGAAAACGAAGCGCTACGCCTGGACGTCTGAGCTCTCAGAGGACGTCGAGCAATTCGACGTCGAACACCAGCACGCTGTGCGGCGGGATGCTGCCGACGCCCTGGGCGCCATAGGCCAGTTCGCTGGGCACGTGCAGCCGCCACTTGCTGCCGGCCGGCATGAGTTGCAGGGCTTCGGTCCAGCCGGCGATCACGCCACCCACCGGAAACTCGGCAGGCTGGCCACGCTCGTAGGAGCTGTCGAAGACACTGCCGTCGATGAGGGTGCCGTGATAGTGGGTGCGCACCTGATCTTCACGGGTAGGCGTAGCGCCCTCCCCCTGAGTCAAGACTTCGTATTGCAGACCGGACGGCAGCACCACGACACCAGGTCGCTCGGCGTTGGCCTTCAAGTAGTCGACACCCTCCTGAGCGGCAGCGGCGGCCTTGACCTTGGCCTCTTCCTGCATGCGCTCACGGATGACGCGGAAGCTGGCGTTCAGCGCCTCGACGTCCACCTTGGAGGCTTGGCCATCGAAGGCTTCGGTGAGGCCGGCAAGCACGGCGGCCAGTTGCATGCCGGGGACCGGATTCTGCCGCAACTGATCGCCCAGTTGGCGGCCGATGCCGTAGCTGACGCGGGCTTCGTCGGTGTCGAGCAGGATGTCGTTCATAGCAGCCTTTCCATCGTGAAAAAGGAGCCGAGCCTAGCACATCAGGGATGCGGATCGCCGCCACTCGGGTGGCCGCGCTGACGTCGACAGCGCTCGGAGCAGTAACGTACCTCGTCCCAGTTCCTCTCCCACTTCTTGCGCCAGGCGAAGGGGCGCTGGCAGACGGGACAGATCTTGGTGGGGAGATCGCTCTTTTTCATAGGGATTCTCCGGCATCCAGACGCGCCAGCAATTCCTCGCCCCGCTGCCACAGCGCCTGCTGTCGCTCCGGCGCCTGGCGGTCTAGATTCCGATAGAGATTGTGCATGCGGGGATAACTGGCGAAACGGTGGCGATGGCGGATCAGGAAGTGCCAGTAGAGGGCATTGAAGGGACAGGCCGTCTCGCCCAGAGACTCGCTGACCTGATAGTGGCAACCCTTGCAGTAGTCGGATTGCCGCCGGATGTATTGGCCACTGGCGCAATAGGGCTTGCTCGCCAGGTAGCCCCCGTCCGCATGCATGACCATGGCCTGGGTATTGGGTAGCTCGACCCACTCGAAGGCATCCAGGTAGACCGCCAGATACCACTCGCCGAGGGCCTGGGGGACGATACCCGCCAGTAGGGCGAAATTGCCGGTGACCATCAAGCGCTGGATGTGATGGGCATAGGCCAGCTCCAGTGTCTGGCCGATGGCCTCACGCATGCAGGCCATGAGTGTCTCACCGGTCCAGTAGAATTCCGGCAAGGGGCGCGTATTGCCCAGGGCATTCAACTCGGCGTAGTCGGGCATGCGCAGCCAGTAGATTCCACGAACGTACTCGCGCCAGCCGATGAGCTGTCGCAGGAAACCCTCGGCACTGTTCAGCGGCACCCGGCCCTCGCGATAGGCGCTATCCAGGTCGGCGCAGAGGCGACGCAGGTCCAGCAGGCCAACGTTGAGGGCGGCGCTGATACGGGCGTGATGGAGATAGGGCTCACCTCTTGCCATGGCGTCCTGGTAAGCGCCGAAATCGTGCAGCCCGGTGTCCAGGAAGTGTTGCCATAGCCGCTCGGCGTCCCCGCGCGTCACCGGATAATCGAAGCCGTCCAGCCGGCCATAATGATGGGCGAAGGCACGGCCGACCAGTTCGAGCACCTCGCGAGTGCAAGCATCGGGAGGGCAACCGAGCGCGGCGGGAACGTCATGGTCCCTGGGCAACGCCTTGCGATTCTCCTTGTCAAGATTCCAGGTGCCGCCACAGGGCTCTTCGGGCCCCGCCATCAGCCAGCCGTGGCGCCGGCGCATGCCACGGTAGAAGGTCTCCATCCTCAGATTGGTGCGCGAGCCGGCCCAGCGGGCGAAAGCCGCTCGGCTGCAGAGAAAACGATCATCGCCGTACCACTGCAACGACACCGCCAGCTCGAGCTCCCTTAGAGTCTGCTCCAGACGCCATTCGCCGGTTTCGGTGATCCCCACCTCGGCTACGTTCAATTCGCGGGCCCAAAAAGCGATCTCGGCAGCTAGCGAGCCCTGGTTTTGGGGATCGTCGAGGGTGCGGTACTCGACCCGAAAGCCGCGCTCGCGCATCTCGACGGCGAAATGCCGCATGGCACTGAAGATGAAGGCGATCTTGCGCGGATGATGAGGCACGTAGGAGGCCTCGCTCATGACCTCCGCCAGCAGCAGCACGTCTTGCACCGGATCGGCAGCGCGCAAGGAAGCCAGTTCTGGGCTCAGTTGATCGCCAAAGACCGGCAGCAGGCGCCGGACGGCGCCCTCGCTCAAGAGGCGTTCCGGTAGTTCAGCGGGATTTTCAGTGGCTCGGCGGAACGTGGCGCCATGCCCACCATTTCGTCATAGGCGCTGTGCTGGATGAGAAAGCACGGCAGCGCCGGCAACTCGGCCAGCAGACGGCGAGCCTGGGCGGCCGAGCCGAGCCGGTAGAAGTGCCCATCGCGCCCCGTCAGCCGCGCACGGCCATCCTGGGTGAGCACCTCGAGCACATAGAAGCCGCCTTCAATGGAGAGCAAATTGAGTTCCCGGACCTCTCCGGCCTGGGCGCGCTGGGTCAATTCCGGCAATTGCATGGGGACCTCCGGGTCGAGGTCGGCACCAGAAGCGGCGCCGATCCGTATTCGACAACCTAGGACAGACAAGCGCAGCGGCGCAATCCACAAAGCGTAAGCGGAGATGCCGGGGCCAGACGAACGGCAGCCTCTCCTAGTGCTTGGTCAGACGATCCAGATAACCCATGGCGAAGGCTGAGATCACGAACACCAGATGGATGATCACGTACCACTTCAGGTATTCGGGATTGGTGTTCTGGGCATCCATGAAGATGCGCAGCAGATGAATCGAGGAGATGGCGACGATGGACGCGGCCACCTTGTTCTTCAGCGATCCCGAATCCATCTTGCCCAGCCAGCTGAGCTTTTCCGAGCCTTCGTCGATATCCAGTTGGGAGACGAAGTTCTCGTAGCCGGAGATCATCACCATGACCAGCAGGCCGCCAACCAGCGCCATGTCGATCAGCGATAGCACCAGCAGGATCAGCTCGGCTTCGGTGGATTCGAAGATATGCGGCAGGACGTGGAAGACTTCCTGGAAGAACTTCAACGCCAGCAGGATCAGGGCCAGCGACAACCCCATGTAGATGGGCGCCAGCAACCAACGGGAGGCGTAAAGGACTTTTTCGATCAGACGTTCCATGCAGACTCGCTCGGTTCAGGACAGCCGCGCGAGTATACCTACACCGCTACCGCCGACAATGCGACGGCTTGTCGTCAGGCATCGGGCCCGACCTGGAAGCGCACCTGATGATGGGCGCGTTCGCCGTTCATCTTGCGCAGTTCGCCTTGCATGTGCAGGCGCCAGATCTGGGTTTCTTCGACCTGGATATAACCCTGTTCGACCAGATTCTCGGCGATGGCGGTCATGACGCCTTCGGCGGCCTTGGGTCCGTGGAAGGGGCCCTGGGCTTTAATGGCCGTGGGCTGCTGGCCATTGAGACCGGCGGCGCACAACAGCGTCCACAGACCCTGTTCCTGACCGAGGGGCTTGATCTCGCATTCGATGCGGGTGACGAGGCCCAGGCAGGGACGGATCAGGGTGATAGTGCGGGACATGGCGTCATCCTCTCGAAGCGCTCGATACTCGCCGGTCCTAGGCCAGGGCTATCCACACAAGCTGTGGACAACTCTGTTGGTCAACAGGGGGCAAGCGGATCTGGGCGCCGTGCTACTTGGGCTGCAGCGCCTTGTACAAATTCCGACCTGCCCCCTGGGGCTCAGTTCTGCTCCGCTTCGTTGTTTTTGGCTTTTGCCTTGGAGTTATCACTGAGTTTGTCGGCCAGTTCATCTTCCAGTTCGAGTTCGGCAATGTCCTTGAGACGCTGTACCACCCGCGCGTTGACGCTGCCCTCGGGGAAGCGGCCATGGGCATCGGGTGCGCCGGCCGGCTCGCCGACCAGCAACGAAAGGGCCTCGTCTGCCTGACGGACGGCATAGACATGGAACAGCCCTGCACGGACCGCTTCCAGCACGGTTTCGTCGAGCATCAGGTTGGTCACGTTGGCGCGAGGAATGATGACCCCCTGCTCGCCGGTGAGGCCACGGGCCTGGCAGAGACGGAAGAAGCCTTCGATCTTCTCGTTCACGCCACCGACCGGCTGCACCTCGCCGAATTGGTTGATGGAGCCTGTGATGGCGAAACACTGCTTGAGCGGGGTGCGCGACAGCGCGGAGATCAGGGTGCAGGCTTCGCCCAGGGAGGCGCTGTCGCCGTCGACATAGCCGTAGGATTGCTCCAGGGCGATGCTGGCCGAGATCGACAGCGGGAATTCCTGGGCATAGCGACTGCCCAGGTAACCGGTAAGGATCATCACGCCCTTGGAGTGGATGGGCTGGCCGAGGCTGACCTCGCGCTCGATGTCGAGGATGCCGCTGGCACCGGGGTAGACCGTGGCCGAGATGCGCGCCGGCATGCCGAAGGCGGAATCCGCCACTTCCAGCACGGTGAGGCCGTTGCACTTACCCACCGCCGCGCCCTGGGTGTCGATGAGGATGAGGCCGGTGAGCATGTCGTCCAGCACCCTGGCGCAGACGCGCCCGGTACGGGTCTCCTTGGCCTTGAGGGCGCGTTCGACATGGCCCTTGTCGGTACGCTCGTCCCCTGCCAGCTGGCGGATGAAATCGGCCTCGCTGACCAGTTGGAAGAGATCGCCGATGCGGGCCGACAGGCGCCCCTGATGCTCGGCCAGCCGCGCGCTGTAGGTAGCCAGGCGGGCGACGGCAGCGGACGTCAGGGGCGCCATGCCCTCCTCCGAGGTGCGCGTCTTGAGCAACTGGGCGAACTGCTCGAGGCTTTCGTCGCGCAGTGGCAGCTCCTCATCGAAGTCCACCAGGACCCGGAACATCTCCTGGAAGTCCGAATCGACCTCCTGCAGGGTGTAATAGATGTTGCGCGAGCCGATGATGATGACCTTGAGCTGCAGCGGGATCTGCTGCGGCGCCAGGCTCATGGCGGTGAGCCGCCCCAGTTCGGCCAGCGGCGACTCCATCTTCAGCTGGCGCGAATGCAAGGCGCGCTTGAGAGCGTCCCAGACGAAGGGCTCGGTCAGCAGCTTTTCCGCCTCGACGATCAGGAAGCCACCATTGGCGCGATGCAGTGCACCCGGACGCAGCTGGCGATAGTTGGTGTAGAGCGCGCCCTGGTCGGACTGGTACTCGATGCGACCGAAGAGGTTGTCGTAGGTCGGGTGGGACTCGAACACCACGGGCGCGCCGCCGGTGGCATGGTGGCCGATGATCAGGTTGGGCTCGTACTGCTCGCGCAGCTCCTTGCGCCTTTGCATGTCGGGCTTGGCGTCGTCGGCCAGTTGCTCGACCACCGTCTTGAGCAGGTCCACCTGCATGGCCTGCAGGTAGGCGCAGACGCCGGGGTTGTCGTTGTACTTCTCCGACAACGGCGCCAGCAGCGGTTGCAGGGCCTGGATGATGGTGTCTTCGTTCAGCGCCCGTAGCTGGTTGCTCGATTCCCGGCGCCATTGCGGCAGGCTCGACAGCTCTTCGTTGAGCTGCTCTTCGAGACTGGAGATGTCGGCGTGGAAGCGCTCACGCTCCGCCTCGGGCAACTGGGCGAATTCGGCTTCATCCAGCGCCTTGCCGTCCTTCATGGGGGTGAAGGCGACATTGTTGGCATCGCGGTAGAGGGCGATCTCCTTTTCCAGGGCGAGCTTTTCCACCACGTCCAGCGCCTGGTCGTAGCGCTGGTTGAAGGCACGCTCGATGGCGTTCTTCTTCTGCTGGAAGGCCGGATGCTCGAACACCGCCGGAAAGGTGGCCAGCAGGTTGTCGATGAAATGGGCGATGTCGGCCACGAAGGCCTCGCCTTCGCCGGGCGGCAACTCCAGGACGCTGGGTGCGCGGGGTTCGTCGAAATGATTCAGGTAGACCCAGTCGTTCGGCGTAGGCTGACGCTTGGCTTCGGCCTTGAGATAGCGCTGGACGAAGGAAAAACGTCCGGTGCCCGGTTCGCCCATGACGAAGACGTTGTAGCCGGGGCGCGGCATGGCTACCCCGAACTGCAGGGCTTCCACCGCGCGCTCCTGCCCCAGGATGCCGCGGAAGGGTTCGAGCTGATCGGTATCGGTGAAGGAGAATTGTTCGGGAGCGAAGGGGCGGGTCAGCTCATCAGGAGCGAGCCGGAGACCGGCCGCGACGGGATCGTGCATCGTAAGTCCTTGTCAGGCATGCAAGCAGTGTCCGCATTCTGCGACCGGTTCGACGAGGTAGGCAAGGCGAGCGGCGCTCTGCCGTGCAATTTGTCAGCGCGCCGAAAGCGGTTGCAGCGACGTCCGTCGGCCATTTTCCACGGCTGCGTTTTTTGACGAATTTCTCACAGGACGCTGGCTAAGCTGTAGGTATGGGGATCAGTCGTTGGATCCCGTGAGGAGGCCCGATGGCTGTCTTCCGTCGTATCGCGCTGTTGTCCGCCCTGCTGTCCATGCTGACGGCCTGTGCCAGCTATCACGATCAATTGATCGCCCAGGGGTATCCGCCCGCCTATGCCGATGGCTTCAGCGATGGCTGCCAGACCGGCAAACAGGCCGTGAACGGCATCGGCTACGTGCACAAGGATCTACGCCGTTTCGCCGGGGAAAAGCCCTATCAGCAAGGTTGGGACGCCGGCTACGCACAATGCGTGCAGACCGCCCAACGCGATGAGCAGGAGCGCTTTCACGAGCAGCTGCGGGAGAATCGTGAAAGCCCCGAGCAACTTCACCTGCGCTCCAAAACACGCTGAGGTCGCCGTCGTCCTTGCGTGCCCGGGGAGATGACCTATGCTGGCGGGCCCGCTAGTCGAGCCCTGCCGATGTCTTCCCGCTCCCCACTGTTCGCCGTCGCCCTGCTGCTGGTCGCCATGACCTCGATCCAGGCGAGTGCTAGCCTGGCCAAGACGCTCTTTCTGCGCCTCGACCCGGTGGGCGTCACCACCTTGCGCCTCATCTTCGCCGCCTTGGTCCTGCTGGCCGTCCTACGGCCCTGGCGCACCTTCCGGCGCGAAGCCCTGGGTAGTCTGGTGGGCTATGGTGTCGCCATGGGCGTGATGAACCTGAGCATCTACCTGGCCATGCAGCGCCTGCCGATCGGCATCGCCGTGGGCCTGGAATTCGTCGGCCCCCTGGTGGTGGCGCTGTGCGCCCTGCGCCGCTGGCTGGATCTGCTGTGGATCGCCCTGGTGATCGCCGGGCTGGCGGTCTTGCTGCCCTTCGGCCACAACACCTCGGCGCTGGACCCGCTGGGCACGGCCCTGGCCTTGGGCGCCGGCGCCTGCTGGGCGATCTACATCGTGCTGGGCAAGCGGGCGGGCGCGGTACACGGCACCGGCACGGTAGCCTGCGGCGCGGCCATCGGTGCCCTGGTCATCCTGCCCATCGGCATCGTGCACAGCGGCAGCCATTTGCTGCAACCGACGATCTGGCCACTGGCGTTGGGGCTGGCACTGCTGTCCACGGCCATTCCCTATGCCCTGGAAATGGTGGTATTGACGCGCTTGCCGGCCGCGACCTTCGGCACCCTGATGAGTCTGGAACCCGCGCTGGGCGCTTTCTCCGGCTGGGTGTTCCTGGGCGAGATCCTGGGGCTGCCACAGTGGTTCGCGCTGGCCTGCATCATCGCCGCCTCCATAGGTGCGACCTGGAGCAGTCGCCTACGGCCGGAGCAAACGCCGCTCTAGGGACTCTATAGCGAGGCGAACCCTCACGCGGAGTGCCGATGATGATCTACCTGATAATGGGCGTCTCGGGCAGTGGCAAGACCACCCTGGGCGAATTGCTCGCCAGCCGATTGGGCTGTCGTTTCGACGACGCCGACACCTTCCACAGCCAGGCCAACAAGGACAAGATGGCCCAAGGCATCGCCCTCACCGATGAGGATCGCTGGCCCTGGCTGGACGCCATCCATGCGGCCATGCAACAGGCCCAAGCCGCAGGCACCACCCGGGTGTTCGCCTGCTCGGCGCTCAAACAGGTCTATCGCGACCGCCTGCTGGACGGCCTCGAAGGCGTCCGCCTGCTGTTCCTCAAGGGCTCACCGGAACTGCTGGCCGAGCGTATCGGTAGCCGGCGCGGGCACTTCTTCGATCCCAAGCTGCTACAGAGCCAGCTCGACACCCTGGAAGCACCCGGCCACCTGGATGCCCAGGTACTGGACGTGCGCAAGTCACCCGAGCAATTGGTGGACGAGGTGCTGGAGCGCGACCGCACCGCCTGAGCGATCCGGTCGCCGTCTCAGACCGCGACCGGTGCCTTGATATGCGGATGGGCTTGGTAGCCTTCCAGCTCGAAATCCTCGAAGCGGAAGGCGAACAGGTCCTGTACCGCCGGGTTGAGCTTCATGGTCGGCAACGGCAGCGGCTCGCGGGTCAGTTGCAGATCGGTCTGCTCCAGATGGTTGGCATAGAGATGGCAGTCGCCACCGGTCCAGATGAATTCGCCGGGTTGCAGGCCGGTCACCTGGGCCACCATCAGCGTTAGCAGCGCATAGCTGGCGATGTTGAAGGGCACGCCGAGGAAGATATCGGCGGAACGCTGGTACAGCTGGCAGCTCAGGCGGCCGTCGGCCACATAGAACTGGAACAGCGCATGGCACGGCGGCAGGGCCATCTCGTCCACCAGCGCCGGATTCCAGGCTGAGACGATCAGCCGCCGCGAATCGGGCTTGGCGCGGATCATGTCCACCACCCCGGCGATCTGGTCGATGTGGCGACCATCCGGTGCCGGCCAACTGCGCCACTGGTAGCCGTAGACCGGACCCAGCTCGCCGTTCTCGTCGGCCCATTCGTCCCAGATGGAGACGCCGTTGTCCTTCAGGTAGCGGATGTTGGTATCGCCCTGCAGGAACCACAGCAGCTCGTGGATGATGGATCTGAGGTGACACTTCTTGGTGGTGACCAGGGGGAAGCCGTCGGCCAGATCGAATCTCATCTGGTAGCCGAAGACGCTGTAAGTCCCGGTGCCGGTGCGGTCGCTCTTGAAGGTGCCGTGTTCGCGCACATGGCGCATCAGGTCGAGGTACTGTTTCATGGGGGCCGCTTATTCGTTGCAATGCTTCGAATTTTAGCAAACAACGGCCCTCACCCTAACCCTCTCCCAGAGGGAGAGGGGATGAAAGGCCACCCCGCTGCTGGCTGGCGGGCAGCGAGGATTGCTGTTTCGCATCTGCCGTTCGGTGCGTACCTGCGACGGCCCTCACCCTAGCCCTCTCCCAAAGGGAGAGGGGATAAAAGGCTACCCCGCTGCTGGCTGGCGGGCAGCGAGGATTGCTGTTTCGAATCTGCCGTTCGGTGCGTACCTGCGACGGCCCTCACCCTAGCCCTCTCCCGGAGGGAGAGGGGATGAAAGGCCACCCCGTTGCTGGCTGGCGGGCAGCGAGGACTGCTGTTTTCGAATCTGCCGTTCGGTGCGTACCTGCGACGGCCCTCACCCTAGTCCTCTCCCAGAGGGAGAGGGGATGAAAAGCCACCCCGCTGCTGGCTGGCGGGCAGCGAGGACTGCTGTTTCGAATCTGCCGTTCGGTGCGTACCCGCGACGGCCCTCACCCTAGCCCTCTCCCAGAGGGAGAGGGGTTGAAAGGCCACTCAGCTGTTAGCCGGCGGCGCCGTGAGGGTCGCCGTTTCGCGTTCGCGCTGGGTGATCTCGGAGGCCGTGGCGTCCATGGCTTCCTGCAGGCCCTGCAGCCGCTTCTTCTCGGCACGGCGGGTGAAGTACCAGGCGAAGAAGGTGAACAGCGAGACCGCCAGCAGGATGAGGCTGGCGATGGCGTTGATCTCCGGCTTCACGCCCAGGCGTACGGCAGAGAACACTTCCATCGGCAAGGTGGTCGAGCCGGGACCGGAGACGAAGCTCGCCAACACCAGGTCGTCCAGCGACAGGGCGAAGGACATCATGCCGCCCGCCGCCAGCGAGGGGGCGATCATGGGAATGGTGATCAGCAAGAACACCTTCCACGGCCGCGCGCCCAGGTCCATGGCCGCTTCCTCGATGGACAGGTCCAGCTCGCGCAGGCGCGCCGACACCACCACCGCCACGTAGGACGAGCAGAAGCTGGTGTGGGCGATCCAGATGGTGGCCACGCCACGATCCTGCGGCCAGCCGATCAGTTGCGCCATGGAGACGAACAGCAGCAGCAGCGACAGACCGGTGATCACCTCGGGCATCACCAGCGGCGCCGTCACCATGCCGCCGAACAGGGTGCGACCGCGAAAGCGCGGAATACGGGTCAGCACGAAAGCCGCCAGGGTACCCAGGATCACCGAGGAAATGGCCGTATAGAAGGCGATTTCCAGGGAGCGGAACACGGCGCCCATCAGCTGGCTGTTGTCCACCAGGCCGACGTACCACTTCACCGACCAGCCGCCCCAGACGGTCACCAGGCGCGATTCGTTGAAGGAGTAGATGACCAGGATGACCATCGGCAAGTAGATGAACAGCAGCCCGAGCACCAGCATCAGGTTGGTGAACTTGAGGCCTCTCATAGCTTGCCCTCCAGTTCCTTGGCTTGGTTTCTGTTGAACAGCACGATGGGCACGATGAGGATCAGCAGCATCAACACCGCCAGGGCGGACGCCACCGGCCAGTCGCGATTGTTGAAGAATTCCTGCCAGAGCACCCGGCCGATCATCAGGGTTTCCGGGCCCCCGAGCAGCTCGGGAATGACGAACTCGCCCACCGCCGGGATGAACACCAGCATGCAGCCGGCGATGATGCCGTTCTTCGACAGCGGCACGGTGATCTTCCAGAAGCTGGTGAAGCGGCTGGCGCCCAGGTCCGCCGCGGCTTCCAGCAGGGTCAGGTCGTGCTTCACCAGGTTGGCGAACAGCGGCAGGATCATGAACGGCAGGTAGGAATAGACGATGCCCAGGTACACCGCGAAGTTGGTGTTGAGCATCTGCAGCGGGCTGCTGATGACGCCCAGGCTCATCAGGAAGCTATTGATCAGGCCGTTGGTGGAAAGCAGCCCCATCCAGGCATAGACGCGGATCAGGATCGCCGTCCAGGTCGGCATCATGATCAGCAGCAGCAACACTGTCTGCTTCTCGCGACTGGCCCGGGCGATGGCATAGGCCATGGGATAGCCGATCAGCAGGCAGATCAGGGTGCTTATACCGGCGATCTTCAAAGAGCCGAGATAGGCGTCCAGATACAGCGGATCGCCGGTGAACATCAGGTAGTTGCCGAAGTTGAGCGCAATGTCCAACTGTTGGTCGGCGTAGCTGAACAACTCGGTATAGGGCGGAATGGCCACGTCTGCCAGCGAAAAACTGATCTTGAGCACGATCAGGAACGGCAGCAGGAAGAACAGGAAAAGCCAGACGAAGGGCACGCCGATGGTCAGGCGGCGGCCATCGAGCAGGCGCTTGAGCAAGGGAGGTTTGGTCATGCTTGCAGTACCACGCCGCTGTCGTCTTCCCAGTACACCACTACGGAATCATCCCAGGTGGGTCGCTTGCCGAGGCGCTCGGCGTTGGCAATGAAACACTGGACGATCGGACCGGTAGCGAGCTTGACGTAATACACCGAGTGACCGCCCAGGTAGGCGATATCGTGCACGGTGCCGCTGCACCAGTTGTAGTCAGGGTGTTCATGATCCGCCGGCAGGCTGGTGCCCATCAGCAGCTTCTCCGGCCGTAGCGCGAAGGTGATCTGCTTTTCCTGGGCCCGGGTGCTGATGCCGTGGCCGATGTAGATCGGTCGCTCCAGCTGCGGACTCTGGATGATGGCATGGTCGGCGCCGTCGTCGACCAGCTCGCCGTCGAAGAGGTTGACGCTGCCGATGAACTCGCAGACCAGCCGGCTCGCCGGGGTCTCGTAGATGTCCATGGGGCTGCCCACCTGGGCGATCCAGCCCAGGTGCATGATGGCGATGCGCTCGGCCATGGTCATGGCCTCTTCCTGGTCGTGGGTCACCATCACGCAGGTCACGCCCACGCGCTCGATGATCTCCACCAGTTCCAGCTGCATCTGCGAGCGCAGCTTCTTGTCCAGGGCGCCCATGGGTTCGTCGAGCAAGAGCAGTTTGGGCCGCTTGGCCAGGGAACGTGCCAGGGCCACCCGCTGGCGCTGGCCACCGGAGAGCTGGTGCGGCTTGCGCTTGGCGTACTGGGTCATGTGCACCAGCTTGAGCATCTCGGCCACCCGGGCGTCGATCTCGGCCTTGGGCAGCTTGTCCTGCTTGAGGCCGAAGGCGATGTTCTGCTCCACACTCATGTGCGGGAACAGCGCATAGGACTGGAACATCATGTTGATCGGCCGCTCGTAGGGCGGCATGTCGGTGATGTCCACGCCATCGAGGAAGATGCGGCCCTCGCTGGGTCGCTCGAAGCCGGCCAGCATGCGCAGCAGGGTCGACTTGCCCGAGCCGGAGCCGCCGAGCAAGGCGAAGATCTCGCCCTTGTTGATGGTCAGGGAGACGTCGTCGACCGCGACGGTTTCGTCGAATTTCTTGGTGACCCGGTCGATCTTGACCAGGACTTCCTTGGCTTTCTTGTCGCCGGTGGCGGCTTTCTTGAAGGCACTGGTGGCAGTCGCCATGTACATCTCCCCAGGAAAATCGGGGACCGGCCGGGCCGGTCCGCTTAGCGTTGGTTATTTGCCGGATTTGACCCGCGTCCAGCTACGGGTCTCCAGGCGCAGGATCTGCGGGGGCAGTTCCTTCATGACGTACAGCTTGTCCATCACCGCCTGCGGGGGATAGACCGTTTGGTCCTGCCGCAACTCGGCATTCATCAGCTCGCCCGCCTTGGGATTGGGGTTGGCGTAGCCGACGTAATCACTGACCTTGGCGATCACCTCGGGCTGCAGCAGATAGTTGATGAAGGCATGGGCCTCCTTCACGTTCTGCGCATCCTTGGGGATGGCCAGGAGGTCGAACCAGAGGTTCGCGCCCTCTTTGGGAATCGCGTAGCCGATCTTGACGCCCTTCTTCGCTTCCGCGGCACGCGAACGCGCCTGGAAGACATCGCCGGAATAACCGAAGGCCACGCAGATGTTGCCGTTGGCCAGGTCCGAGATGTACTTGGAAGAATGGAAGTAGGTGATGTACGGCCGCACCTTGAGCAGCTGTGCCTCGGCCTTCTTGTAGTCGTCAGGATTGGTGCTGTTGGGGTCGAGCCCCAGGTATTGCAGTACCGCCGGATAGACCTCGTCGGGCGAATCCATGAAGGAGACGCCGCACTTGCTCAGCTTCTTGAGGTTCTCGGGTTCGAACAGGATGGCCCAGGAATCGAGCTTGTCGGTGCCCAGCGCGGCCTTGACCTTGGCGACATTGTACCCGATCCCGTTGGTACCCCACAGGTAGGGCACGCCGTACTGGTTGCCCGGATCGCTCTTTTCCAGCTGCTTGAGCAGCGCCGGGTCGAGATTCTGCCAGTTCGGCAACTGGCTCTTGTCGAGTTTCTGGAAGGCGCCCGCCTTGATCTGCTTGGCCAGGAAGTTACTGGAAGGCACCACCACGTCGTATCCGGTATGGCCGGCCAGCAGCTTGCCTTCGAGGGTTTCGTTGGAATCGAAGACATCGTAAACCGGCGCGATGCCGGTGGCCTTCTGGAAGTCCTCCAGGGTGGTCTCGCCGATGTAGTCGCTCCAGTTGTAGACGCGCACCGTCGGCTCGGCGACGGCGGTGCCCATGACGGTCAGGGTGGTCACGGCCAGCAGGGTTTTACGCAACGAAAGCACGGGCGGCTCCTTCACTTGATGGCATCGGGGCTGACGCCTTTTTCAGCGGTCCATACAGACGGACGGCACGCCAGAGAGGTCTCCGGCGTGCCGTCCTGTCATCCGCACGCGGCGGCAGACATCACTTGCCGGACTTGATGGTGGTCCAGGTACGAGTCATCAGACGCTGGGTCTTGGCCGGAAGGTCCGGGAAGGCGTACAGCTTGCCCATGGTTTCCGGGGTCGGGTAGATGCCCGGATTGGTGCGGATCTCTTCGGCCACCAGCGGGGTCGCCGCCTTGTTGCCGTTGGGATACTGCACGTAGTCGGTGATCGCGGCGATCACCTTGGGCTCCATGATGTAGTTGAGGAACTTGAGCGCGCCCTCAGGGTTCTCGGCATCCTTCGGAATGGCCATGGTGTCGAAGAAGGTACCGGCGCCTTCCTTGGGAATGTTGTAGGCCACGGTCACGCCGTTCTTGGCGTCGGCCGCGCGAGCCTTGGCCTGGGCGATGTCGCCGGAGTAGCCGACGGCCACGCAGATGTTGCCGTTGGCCAGATCCGAGATGTACTTGGAGCTGTGGAAATAGGTGACGTATGGACGGATCTTGAGGAACAGCGCCTCGGCGGCCTTGATCTCCTTGGGATCCTGGCTATCCGGCTTGTAGCCAAGGTAGTGCAGGCCGGCCGGGATGATCTCGGTGGGCGAATCCAGCATGGCGACACCACAGCCCTTGAGCTTGGACAGGTTCTCGGGCTTGAAGATCAGGTCCCAGGAATCCACCGGGGCGTTGTCGCCCAGCGCGGCCTTGACCTTGGCCGGGTTGTAGCCGATGCCGATGGTGCCCCACAGGTAGGGAATGGCGTACTTGTTGCCCGGGTCGCTGACTTCCAGGGTCTTCATCAGCTGCGGGTCCAGGTTGCCGTAGTTGGACAGCTTGGACTTGTCCAGCGGCTGGTAGACGCCGGCCTTGATCTGCTTGGCCAGGAAGGAGTTGGACGGCACCACCACGTCATAGCCGGAGTGACCGGCCAGCAGCTTGGCTTCCAGGGTCTCGTTGCTGTCGTAGACGTCGTATACCACCTTGATCCCCGACTCCTTCTCGAAGTTGGCGATGGTGTCGGGAGCGATGTAGTCGTTCCAGTTGTAGACGTGCAGAACCTTGGGATCAGCCGCCAGTGCCTGGCCAACGAACAGGCCGGCCAGGCTTAGGGCCAGCAGAGTCTTGCCGAAAACTTTCATGCGGTGGTGCTCCTTGAGTCAGCGTATGGTCTTTTGTTTCGGTGCGCGGCCAGCGCCCGCGCGCAGTCTGGCAAGGTCCGCCGCTCGGCTCAAGCCTTGCAGGCCATCAGCCACGTTCGCGCAGCACCGCATGGGTCTGATCGAGACTCCGGCGAGCCAGGGTGACCAGCTCGTCGATGGACTCGTGGGTGATGACCAAGGGTGGTGCAATGATCATGGTATCGCCCACCGCCCGCATCACCAGACCGTTGCGGAAGCAGTGCTCGCGGCAGAGCATGCCGGCCCCGCCCTCGTAGCGAGTCCGCGTCTGCTTGTCGCGTACCAGCTCCAGCGCGGCGAGCATGCCGACGCCACGGGTCTCTCCCACCAGGGGGTGATCCGCCAGCTCGGCCCAGCGTTTCTGCAAATAGGGTGCCGTGCTACTGCGGACCCGGTCGACGATGCCTTCGTCACGCAGGATGCGAATGTTCTCCAGCGCCACGGCCGCAGCCACCGGATGCCCGGAATAGGTGAAGCCGTGATAGAACTCGCCACCTTCGTCCAGCACCTTGACCACCTCGTCGCGCACCACCACGCCGCCCATGGGCACGTAGCCGGACGTGAGGCCCTTGGCGATGGGCATGAGGTCCGGGGCATTGCCGTAGTACTGGCTGCCGAACCACTCGCCGGTCCGGCCAAAGCCGCAGATGACCTCGTCGGCGATGAAGAGGATGTCGTACTTGGCGAGGATCTGGCGCACCCGCGGCCAGTAGCTCTCCGGCGGAATGACCACCCCACCGGCGCCCTGAATCGGCTCGGCGATGAAGGCGGCGACCCGTTCTTCACCGACTTCGAGGATCTTTTGCTCCAACTGATTGGCCGCCCAGATACCGAACTCCTCCGGGCTCATCTCGCCGCCTTCGCCGAACCAGTAGGGCTGCGGGATGTGCACGATGTCGGGGAGCAGGCCACCCTGCTCGTGCATCGCCGCCATGCCGCCCAGGCTGGCACCCGCCATGGTCGAGCCGTGGTAGCCGTTCCAGCGGCCAATGACCACCCGCTTCTCCGGCTGGCCCTTGATCGCCCAATAATGGCGCACCAGGCGCAGTACGGTGTCGTTGGCTTCCGAGCCCGAGCCGGTGAAGAAGACGTGGTTCATGCCTTCCGGTGCCAGTTCGGCGATGGCCTCGGCCAGTTCCAGCGCCGGCGGGTGGGCGGTCTGGAAGAACAGGTTGTAGTAGGGCAGTTCGCGCATCTGTCGGCTGGCGGCCTCCACCAGTTCCTCACGACCGTAGCCCACGTTGACGCACCACAGCCCGGCCATGCCGTCGAGAATACGCTGGCCGTCACTGTCCCAGAGGTGTACTCCGGAGGCCTTGGTGATGATACGCGCGCCCTTTTCATTGAGCTGGCGGTAGTCGGTGAAGGGCGCCAGCAGATGCCGGCGACTCAGATCCTGCCAATGGGCGGTGGTAAAGGTAGTCACGAAGCCTCTCCTCGGATCGCGCTCAGACGCTGAGCAGCAGGAATTCCCGCTCCCACGAACTGATCACGCGCTTGTAATTCTCGTGTTCGGCGCGCTTCACCGCGACGTAGCCGCGGGTGAAGCGATTGCCCAGATAGCGTTCCAGGGTCGCCGACTGCTCCATGCGCTCCAGGGCCGCTTCCAGGGTCAGCGGCAGGCGCAAGTTGCGCCGCTCGTAACCACGCCCCTGCACCGGCGCGCTCGGCTCCACGCCCTCCGCCATGCCCAGGTAGCCACACAGCAGGCTGGCCGCGAGAGCCAGATAGGGGTTGGCGTCGGCGCCGGCCAGGCGGTTCTCCACACGGCGATTCTGCGGATCGGATTCCGGCACCCGCAGGCCGACGGTACGGTTCTCCTCGCCCCACTCCACATTCACCGGCGCCGAGGTGTCGGGCAGGAAGCGGCGGAAGGAATTGACGTTGGGTGCGAACAGCGGCAACGCCTCGGGGATGTACTTCTGCAAGCCGCCGATGTGGTGCAGGAACAGCTCGCTCATGCTGCCGTCGGGATTGGAGAACACCGTCTTGCCGGTCTTGAGGTCCACCACGCTCTGGTGCAGGTGCATGGCGCTGCCCGGCTCGCCGGTCATGGGCTTGGCCATGAAGGTGGCGGTCACGTTGTGCTTGAGCGCCGCCTCGCGCAGGGTGCGCTTGAAGACGAAGATCTGATCGGCCAGGTGCAGCGGATCGCCATGGCGGAAGTTGATCTCCATCTGGGCGGTGCCTTCCTCGTGGATCAGGGTATCCAGATCCAGCTCCTGGGCCTCGCACCAGTCGTACATGTCTTCGAACAGCGGGTCGAACTCGTTGGCGGCATCGATGGAGAAGGACTGGCGCCCGGTCTCCTGGCGACCGGAGCGACCCACCGGCGGTTGCAAGGGATAGTCGGGGTCGTCGCTGCGCTTGGTCAGGTAGAACTCCATCTCCGGCGCGACGATGGGCTGCCAGCCGCGCTCGGCATAGAGCTTGAGCACCTTCTTGAGCAGATTGCGCGGCGACAGCTCGATAGGGATGCCGCGCTTGTCATAGGTGTCATGGATCACCAGAGCGGTGGGCTCCAGCGCCCAGGGCACCAGGAACACCGCCCGGTCGTCCGGCCGGCAGTGCATGTCGATGTCGGCCGGGTCGAGCAACTCGTAGTAGATGTCGTCATCGACATAGTCGCCGGTCACGCTCTGCAGGAGCACGCTCTCCGGCAGGCGCATCCCCTTTTCGTTGAGGAACTTGGCGGTGGGGGAAATCTTGCCGCGGGCGATACCGGTCAGGTCGGCGACCAGGCATTCCACTTCGGTGATCTTGCGTTCTTTCAACCAGGCGGTCAGCCGGTCAAGCGGGGTGCTCATAAAGACCTCGAAGGTTCGAGCGGGATAGACAGCATCAACGAGCGGCCGCACGCTCCTGGCAAGCGGTGCCGAACGCCTTGAACAAGGCAAGGTACACGGGATGGCTGCGCACCTGCCATTCCGGGTGCCACTGCACGCCGCAGGCGAAGGTACGGGCATCCTTGACCGAAACGGCTTCGATCAGGCCGTCGGGGGCGAGCGCCTCGGCACGCAGGCCAGGCGCGAGGCGGTCGATACCCTGGCCGTGGATGGAATTCACCTCGAAGCGTGCCGGCAGCGCCAGCGCCTCGAACACCCCGCCAGGCTGGACCTCGACTTGATGGTGCAGGCCGTAATGCTCTTCCAGCGTCTCGCCACGCTCGCGGTGATCCATGAAGGGTCCGGCTTCGTGCACCTTCTGGTGCAGGCTACCGCCGAAGGCCACGTTCATCTCTTGGAAACCCCGGCAGATGCCCAGTACCGGAACCCCTGCGGCCACCGCTGCCCGCAGCAGCGGCAGGGTCACGGCATCGCGGGCGGCATCGTGCAGGGTACCGGGCTCGCTGGGAGTCCCTTGGTAGTGGTGGGGCTCGACATTGGACGGCGACCCGGTGAACAGCAAGCCGTCGAGCCGTTCGACCAGGGCCTCGGTGGCAATCAGCTCGGCCAGGGCGGGAATCACCAGGGGCATGCCCTCGGCCCCCTCCACCACGGCCCGCAAATACTTGTCGCCAGCGATGTGAAAGGGATGCAGACCGAGTTGCTTGGTACAGGCTGTAACACCGATGAGCGGCAGCGCAGGCATGGGACACCGGGGGTGATCGGGGATCATCCGAGCCTAGTCTTGTTCGTTTTTTTTCACAACCACCGGCAAAAACTTTCGAGATTCTGCACAGACCCGCCCAAATGCCCCCTATTCCAAGCCGGAAAATGCGCCAAAAATAGGCACCTCCGCACCACCCGCGGGCACACCTGCCTCCAGTTGACTTTGGCCTGCCTTTCGGATTGACTCCAGTGTGGTAACTCCGCTGATTGATATTTTTAACAGGGGCGCTGGCAAAGCGTCGGAGCGCAGGCGAGACCGTACTCTCAGGTCGCTGTCGGATCGACAGCGGGCACTCGTGCCCTCACTGCGGTTGGCCCACTGGGCAAACAGGCGCGTCAGGCGCTAACCGTTTTGTCGAGCGCAGCCAAAAGCAAAGGTGTTTCATCATGTCGGTACCCCCGCGTGCCGTTCGTTTGGATGAAGCGACCGACTTCCTCAGGGAACATCCTGAGGTCCAGTTCGTCGATCTTCTGATTGCGGATATGAATGGCGTGGTGCGTGGTAAACGCATCGAGCGCAACAATCTGCCCAAAGTCTTCGAGAAAGGAATCAACCTCCCCGCTTCGCTCTTCGCCCTCGATATCACCGGCTCCACCGTCGAAAGCACCGGCCTCGGGCTCGACATCGGCGACGCCGACCGCGTCTGCTTCCCCATCACCGGCACCCTCTCCATGGAGCCCTGGCAGAAGCGCCCCACCGCGCAACTGCTGATGACCATGCACGAGATGGAAGGCGAGCCCTTCTTCGCCGACCCCCGTGAGGTCCTCCGCCAGGTCGTCCAACGCTTCGACGAACTCGGTCTCACCGTCTGCGCCGCCTTCGAGCTGGAGTTCTATCTGATCGATCAGGAGAACATCAACGGCCGCCCGCAGCCGCCGCGCTCGCCCATCTCCGGCAAGCGGCCCCAGTCGGTCCAGGTCTATTCCATGGACGATCTGGACGAATACGCCGACTGCCTGCAGGACATCATCGACGGCGCCCGCGCCCAGGGTATTCCGGCCGACGCCATCGTCGCCGAATCCGCGCCGGCCCAGTTCGAGGTCAACCTCAACCACGTTGCCGATCCGATCAAGGCCTGCGACTACGCCGTGCTGCTCAAGCGCCTGATCAAGAACGTCGCCTACGACCATGAGATGGACACCACCTTCATGGCCAAGCCCTACCCGGGCCAGGCAGGCAATGGCTTGCACGTGCACATTTCCCTGCTGGACAAGGATGGCCATAACATCTTTGCCGGCGAGGATCCCGAGCAGAACGCCGCGTTGCGTCACGCCATCGGCGGTGTGCTCGAGACCCTACCGGCCTGCATGGCCTTCCTCTGCCCCAACGTGAACAGCTATCGCCGCTTCGGCTCGCAGTTCTTCGTGCCCAATGCCCCGAGTTGGGGCCTGGACAACCGCACCACCGCCCTGCGCGTGCCTACCGGTACACCGGAAGCGCACCGCATCGAGCACCGGGTAGCAGGCGCCGACGCCAATCCCTACCTGCTGCTGGCTGGCGTCCTCGCCGGCGTCCACCACGGCATCACGCGGCAGATCGAGCCCGGCCCGGTCACCGAGGGCAACTCCTACGAGCAGCACGAGCAGAGCCTGCCGAACAACCTGCGCGATGCCCTGCGCTACCTGGACGACAGCTCGGTGATGGCCGAATACATCGATCCCAAGTACATCGACATCTTCGTCGCCTGCAAGGAACACGAGCTGGAGGAGTTCGAGCACTCCATCTCCGACCTCGAGTACAACTGGTACCTGCACACCGTCTAAGCGGGACTGCCGACCGGTTTCGCACCGGTCGGCCGTTGTCTCCGCCCGATACGGCCGCCTGCTCGCCTGACGCTCCTAGCTCCATAGGAGATAGACTGCGCCTCTCGAATACCCATGCAGCACCCGCCGCAGCCCTCGTGCTTCACAGCCGAGGCGTCTGCCGGCCCTGCCCTTTTCAGCCCACGAAGACTCTGGACGGAGAGCCTCGCCCATGACCACCCTCACCACGCCGCGCGCCGACGGCTTCCATATGCCGGCCGAATGGGCCGATCAGTGCCAGATCTGGATGATCTGGCCCGAGCGCCCGGACAACTGGCGCCTGGGTGGCAAGCCTGCCCAGGCGGCCTTCACCGCGGTCGCCCAGGCCATCGCTCGCTTCGAGCCGGTCACCGTCGGCGCCTCTGCGGGCCAATACGAGAATGCCCGCGCGCGCTTGCAGCACCCGAACATCCGCGTGGTGGAGATCAGCAACGATGACGCCTGGTGCCGCGACACCGGCCCCACCTTCGTCAGCGACGGCCAGGGCGGCGTACGGGGCGTGGATTGGAGCTTCAACGCCTGGGGCGGCCTGGACGGCGGCCTCTACTTCCCCTGGCAGCGCGACGACCAGGTGGCGGGCAAGATCCTGGCGATCGAGAACCTGCCGGGCTATCGCACGCCGGACTTCGTCCTGGAAGGCGGCTCCATCCACGTGGATGGCGAAGGCACCCTGATCACCACCGAGGAATGCCTGCTCAACCCCAACCGCAATCCGCATCTGGATCGCCAGCAGATCGAGCGCTACCTGAGCGACTACCTGGCGGTGGACAAGGTCATCTGGCTGCCTCACGGCCTCTACAACGACGAGACTAATGGCCACGTGGACAACTTCTGCTGCTACGTGCGGCCGGGTGAGGTGCTGCTGAGCTGGTGTGACGATGAAGCAGACCCGAATTACAGCCGCTGCCGCGAAGCGCTGGCCGTGCTGGAGCGCGAGACCGACGCCCGCGGTCGTGCCTTCAAGGTGCACCGGATCGTCACCCCCGGCCCGCTGTTCGCCAGCGAGGAAGAGTGCCGCGACGTGGATGCCTGCCTGGGTACCCAGCCACGCCGCGCCGGTGAGCGCCTGGCGGCCTCCTACGTCAACTTCCTGATCGTCAACGGCGGCATCATCGCCCCGACCTTCGACGTCCCCGAGGATGCCGAGGCCCTGCGCACCCTGCAGGCCTGCTTCCCGGAGCACGAGGTGGTGCAGGTACCCGGCCGCGAGATCCTGCTGGGCGGTGGCAACATCCACTGCATCACCCAACAGCAGCCGACCGGCCGCTGATTTTCCGGCGCCAACGGAAAAGCCCGTCTCGCGACGGGCTTTTTCTTGACCTGGACGCGGCTTAGAGCAGCGGCAGGGTGTAGCTGACGATCAGACGGTTTTCGTCCTGGTCACGCTGGCTGGCGGCCGGCAGATCGGTACGGTACATCGCGTTACGCCAGGTGAAGCCCAGACCTTTCAGCTGGCCTTCCGGAATGACGTAGCTGACGGTCAGGTCACGTTCCCACTCCATGGAATCACCGGCAGCGGTACGGATGTTGTCGCCACGCTGGTAGATGACGCCAGCAGTCAGGCCCTTCGCGCCCAGCTGACCGAAGTCATAGGAGTAGCGAGCCTGCCAGGTGTCTTCGCCGGAACGGGTGAAGTTGGCGATCTGGATATCGGTAATGGTGTAGGTCGAAGCTCCACCCGCCTCGTTCAGATACGGGAAGTTGCTCTTGCCATTGGTGCTCTGGTAGCCCAGGCCCAGGGTGTGACCGTAGATGGAGTAGGTGAACAGGCCGCTGTAGAGACGGTTATCCACTTCGCCACGGGTACGGCCAGCGCCATAGTAGCCAGAGGCACCATAGAGGGCGCCCTGGGTGTCGGCATCCTTGTTGTCGCCGTTACCCTTGCTATTGAAATAGCGCAGGTCGGTCTTGAAGGTGCCGTCGCCCAGCTTGACGTTGTGGGTCAAGCCCAGGAAGTGCTGGTTGTAGAAGTCTTCCAGCTGACCGAAGTAGTACTGCAGGGTCAGGTCTTTGGTGACCTTGTAGTCACCGCCGACGAAGTTGAACTTGTTGCTGTCACGCGCAGTGGAACCGCTGTTGGAGCCGGCGATGGACAGCTGGTCCTGATCGGTGGAGTTACGGTTCTTGGCGCTCTGCAATTGGCCGGCGGTCAGGGTCAGGTCCTTGATGTCCTTGGAGGTGACCTGGGCGCCTTGGTAGGTCTGGGGCAGCAGACGACCATCGTTGGAAACCGCGATCGGCAGCTTGGGCAGCAGAGTACCGTAGCGGAATTCGGTTTCGGAGATCTTCATCTTGGCGGTAGCGCCCAGGCTGGAGAACTCGTCGACGGAGCTGTTGTCAGTTTCGCGCGGGAACATGGTACCCGGCTGAGTGGAGTTGGTGGCACGACCCGCATGGCCTTTGCCGTCCAGACGAATGCCCAGCATGCCGATGGCGTCAACGCCGAAACCAACGGTGCCCTGGGTGAAGCCAGACTGATAGTTCAGCAGGAAGCCCTGGCCCCACTCCTCGACCTTGGAGGGGTTACGAGCGGCGTAGGACGCCTCGTTGCGGTTGTCGTTGTTGTAATAGAAGTTGCGCAGGCTCAGGGTGGCTTTGCTGTCTTCAACGAAACCGGCAGCGTGGGATGCGGCAACCAGGGACAGGTTCAGGCAGGCCGCGGATACCGCGACCACCAGGGGCTTCTTGACCATATGTGCTCCAGGGGTAAATCGTTGTTATGCAACCACCAGAGGTGTCAGCGCCTGCTGGTGATATGCCCGACGGGCGATGCGGAAGGGAAAGCTAGAGGGCTTTTGTTTCAATTTGAGGAATTGTCCGCGCCTGATCGACTTTTCTACGCCGCGATCTGGAGCACGGTCCCCCCGCCACTGTCTTCCACGTTGCGAAAGCTAATTGCAAAAAAGCATTTCGTCTAGCCGTGAACGATCTGATCTTTACCCTGACGTTTAGCCTGGTACATGGCTTCATCTGCGCGTACGTAGAGGGTATCCAGGGATACATCCCCCTCCCGCAGCACGGCTAAACCCTGACTGATGGTTACTTTCAGTGGACCGTCGGTCGTAGGCACGGCCAGCTGTCGAACCGCCCGCTGTAGACGGCTTCCGATCTGTAGCGCGAGGTCGGCATCGCAGCCGGGCAGCAGCAGTGCGAATTCCTCGCCGCCGATGCGCCCGAAGAGGTCACCGCGACGGGTTGTCTGAACGCCACATTCGGCAACACGCTGCAACACCTGATCGCCCATCTGGTGGCCGAAGCGGTCGTTGATCTTCTTGAAATCATCGATATCGAGCAGCAGGAAAGCCAGCGGCTCCCCTTCGCTCTGGGCGAACTCGAAGGCGCGTTGCGCGCTTTCGAAGAAATGCCGGCGGTTGCTGCTGCGGGTCAGCACATCGGTGGTGGCCAGCCGCTGCAACTCTTCTTCCATGCGTTTCTTGTCGGTGATGTCTTCGGCGATGCCCACTACCAGCAGCGGCATGCCCGCTTCACTGCGCTGGCTGACGAAGCATTTGTCGCTGAGCCAACGGATCTCGCCATCGGCACGAATGATGCGGTACTCACGCGATTCGACGGCGCCCTGCTCGATTACCTGCTCCAGGGTGCGCTGGGCATATTCGAGGTCGTCGGGGTAGATGTTGTTGAGCCAGGTACTGTAGTCGCTCAGTACCAGGGACTGGGAGCGACCGAAGATCTGGGCGTAGGCGGGGCTGACGTAGATGATCTGGCGGGTGCGCCAATCCAGGGCCCAGAGCACCGCGTTGACGCTCTCCAGGAGGGCGCTGAAGAGCTGTTCGCGATCTCGCAGGCGGTCGGCCTCGGCCCGCGAATGCAGAAGTGCCAGAAGATTCTCTTCGGGAGTGGGAAGAGCGGACAGCGAAGGTTGTTCATCCATATACAGGTGCGCCTAGAGCGGGGTCCTAAAGGCGTTAGAGACCGTCAGGACCAGCCAGGTTCAATCCGTACTAGGGGTAGCCCACCGGCTCGGTGGGCTTTTGTGAAACCCTTCTCAGGCGGTACCGGCGGGCCGCAAAGAGTAGGTCTTCAACTGCTCGGCGAACTCACGCAGGGAGTGGATGCCACTGGCCTCGGCCTCGCCGATCCACTGCCGGGTCGCCGCCAGCATATCGTGCCCGTTGGCACTGGTCCGCGCCCAGATCTGCTGCAGCGCCAGGCGCTTCTCGTAGATCAGTTTCAGCGTCTGGCTGTGCTCGAGCAATTCGTCGATCCGTACCTTGTGCCGGGTCTTGAGCAGGCTGGTCTCACGTGCCAGCAGGCTACGAGCGCGACGGAACAGCGGACGCTGGGAAGGAGCGGCACTCACCCGTTCCTGGCGCAGCAGCGGGCCGATTACCTGCTTGCGGTACTGCGCCATGATCTGGAAGCGGTTGTTGAGGATGGCCATGGCGGTGTCCATGTCCAGTTGACCCTTGCCCTCGACGCGGTGGGCGATGGGCGCGATGCGGTTGACCTTGGCCAGACGCAGCCAGGTGAACAGCTTGATCCAGGCCCAGCCCATGTCGAATTCCCAACGCTTGACCGACAGCTTGGCCGAGTTGGGATAGGTGTGGTGGTTATTGTGCAGCTCTTCGCCGCCGATGAGGATGCCCCAGGGCACCAGGTTGGTCGCGGCGTCGCGGCACTCGAAGTTGCGATAGCCCAGGGCATGGCCCAGGCCATTGACCACCCCGGCGGCCCAGAACGGAATCCAGATCATCTGGACCGCCCAGACCGTCAGGCCCAGCGCGCCGAACAGGGCCAGGTCGATCAGCAGCATCAGACCGACGCCTAGGTTGCGATGACGGGAATAGAGATTGCGCTCGACCCAGTCGTCCGGGCAGTTCTTGCCATAGATGCGCAGGGTCTCGGCGTTGCTCGCCTCGGCCTTGTACAGCTCGGCCCCCTTGCGCATCACGGTACTCAGCCCCTTGTGCACCGGGCTGTGGGGATCGTCTTCGGTTTCGCACTTGGCGTGGTGCTTGCGGTGGATGGCGGTCCACTCGCGGGTATTCATGGCGGTGGTCAACCACAGCCAGAAGCGGAACGCGTGCTTAAGGGCGGGATGCAACTCCAGCGACCGATGCGCGGAGTAGCGATGTAGGTAGACGGTGACGCTGACGATGGTCAGGTGAGTCAGTACCAGGGTGACCACCACCAATTGCCAGACCGTCAGGTCGAGCAGGCCGTTATAGCTCATGGACGCAGAGGACCTCGCGCGAGATGTGTAGTGCGGCTGCCACGAAAAGTTCAGTGAACAGGCGTTCGCGCATTATTGCCGGGGTAGAGGAGAAATCCACCCCCACCTTTTGCTACACGGCATGTCCTTCACAGACAGCTAATTCCATAACCGAATAAACAAAGCATTATTAGCAATTTTAAGAAATAACAACCGCCCTCCTATGATGGCGCCACCTTTCCTCCCACCCCCTCACCCGAGGACGCCCGCCCATGAGCTCCGTTCCGTTCCGCAGCCTGGAAAACCAGGACGAAACCGCACTGCTCCGCGATATTCAGCAGGCCTTGCGTGGCCTCAGGTTCGGCGCGATCGAGATCACCGTGCACAACGGCCAGGTGGTACAGATCGAGCGCAAGGAAAAATTCCGGCCCCAGACCGGCCAATCAAATAAGCACTGAGTTCACGAGGTCAGCGGACGAGCGGGCAAGACGCCCGCCAGACGGTGTCCGGATTTCTCACTTCAAGGAGCGCTTCCATGTCCATTCGCCGTTTCGCCCTGGCTGCCCTGGCCGGTGCCCTCTTCGCCAGTTCGGCCCACGCCGTCGAATTGCTCAACGTGTCCTACGATCCGACCCGCGAGCTCTATCAGCAATACAACGCGGCCTTCATCAAGCACTGGAAGGCGGAAACCGGCGAGGATCTGACCATCAACACCTCTCATGGTGGCTCGGGCAAGCAGGCGCGCTCGGTGATCGATGGCCTGCAGGCCGACGTGGTGACCCTGGCGCTGTCCGGTGACATCGACGCCTTGAACACGCACGGGCAACTGATCGATCCGAACTGGCAGCAGCGCCTGCCGGACAACAGCACGCCCTATACCTCGACCATCGTCTTCCTGGTGCGCAAGGGTAATCCGAAGCACATCAAGGACTGGGACGATCTGGTGAAAAAGGGCGTCGAAGTCATCACGCCCAATCCCAAGACCTCCGGCGGCGCACGCTGGAATTTCCTCGCCGCCTGGGCCTACGCCAAGACCCGGTACGGCAGCGATGCCGAGGCACTCAAGTTCGTCACCGAGCTGTACCGACACGCGCCGGTGCTGGATACCGGCGCGCGCGGCGCCACCATCAGTTTCGTGCAGCGCCAGCTCGGCGATGTGCTGATCGCCTGGGAGAACGAAGCCTATCTCGCCCTCAAGGAAGAAGGTGGCGACCAGCTGGAAATCGTCACCCCGTCCCTGTCGATCCTCGCCGAGCCGCCGGTGGCCTGGGTGGACAAGGTGGTCGAACGCAAAGGCACCCTCAAGCAGGCCAAGGCCTATCTGGAGTACCTCTATAGCCCCGAAGGGCAGCGGATCGCCGCGCAGAACTTCTATCGTCCCCGCGATCCCAAGGTGGCCGCGGAATTCAAGGACCAGTTCAAGCCGGTGAAGCTGGTGACCATCGAACAGGAGTTCGGTGGCTGGAAGTCGGCTCAGCCGAAGTACTTCGCCGACGGCGGCGTGTTCGACAAGATCTTTACCGAGATCAACCAGTAAGGCTCTAGCCGGGACGGCTCACGCTGACCGGCCCGGAACAGGTATCGTTCCCCCCTCTACGCCCTGGCGAAGGCATCGCCGGGGCGCCTTGCAGAAGGACGTCTCATGTCTCGCCGTCTCTCCCCGGTCATACCCGGCTTCGGGTTGACCCTGGGATTCACCCTGAGCTACCTGGCGCTGATCGTCTTGATCCCGCTGGGTGCCATGTTCCTCCATGCCAGCCAACTGACCCTCGGGCAGTTCTGGTCGCTGATCACCGGACGCCAGGTACTGGCCGCCCTGCAGCTGTCCTTTGGTACCGCCCTGCTGGCGGCCTTCATCAACGGCATCCTGGGCACCCTGCTGGCCTGGGTGCTGGTGCGCTATGAGTTTCCCGGACGCAAGCTGATCGACGCCATGGTCGATCTGCCCTTCGCCCTGCCCACCGCGGTGGCCGGTATCGCCCTGACGGCGCTCTATGCACCCAATGGACTGATCGGTTCGCTGTTTCCCTTCAAGATCGCCTACACCCCCATAGGTATCACCCTGGCGCTGATCTTCGTCACCCTGCCCTTCGTGGTACGCACCCTGCAGCCGGTGCTGGCGGACATCCCCAAGGAAATCGAGGAAGCCGCCACCTGCCTGGGCGCCCGGCCCTGGCAGGTGTTCCGCTACGTGCTGGTGCCGACCCTGCTGCCGGCCTGGCTGACCGGCTTCGCCCTGGCCTTCGCCCGGGGCGTGGGCGAGTACGGCTCGGTGGTGTTCATCGCCGGCAACATCCCCTTCAAGACCGAGATCCTGCCGCTGCTCATCGTCTCCAAGCTGGACCAGTACGACTACACCGGTGCCACCGGCATCGGGGTGTTCATGCTGCTGGTGTCCTTCGTCATGCTGCTGCTGATCAATCTGCTGCAGCGCCGCATCCAGCCCAACATCTAAGGACGTACGCATGAGCCTCACGAGTTCGACCAAAGCCGATGCGCGGGCCCGGGTGCAGCGCACGCCGGTGGCCATCGCCCTGATCGCCAGCGCCTGGCTGATTTTCCTGCTGATCCTGGTGCTGCCGCTATACATGGTGCTGACCCAGGGCCTGGCCGAGGGCCTGGGCGTCTTCTGGGACGCCATCAGCGAGCCGGATGCGATCTCGGCGCTGAAGCTGACGCTGCTCGCCACCGCCATCTCGGTGCCGCTGAACCTGGTGTTCGGCCTGGCCGCGGCCTGGTGCGTGACCAAGTTCGAGTTCACCGGCAAGAGCCTGCTGATCACCCTGATCGACCTGCCCTTCTCGGTCTCGCCAGTGATCGCCGGCCTCATCTACGTGCTGCTGTTCGGCGCCCAGGGGCTGCTGGGTCCCTACCTGCAGAGCGTCAATGTGCAGATCGTCTTCGCCGTGCCCGGCATCGTGCTGGCGACCATCTTCGTCACCTTCCCCTATGTAGCCCGCGAGCTGATCCCGCTGATGCAGGAACAGGGCACCCAGGAGGAAGAGGCCGCCCGCCTGCTGGGCGCCAGTGGCTGGCAGCTGTTCTGGCACGTGACCCTGCCCAACGTGAAGTGGGCGCTGATCTACGGGGTGGTGCTGTGCACCGCACGGGCCATGGGTGAGTTCGGCGCGGTGTCGGTGGTCTCCGGGCATATCCGCGGCCTGACCAATACCCTGCCGCTGCACATCGAGATTCTCTACAACGAATACAACATCGTCGCCGCCTTCAGCGTGGCGATCCTGCTGCTGATGATGGCCCTGGTGATCCTGCTGCTGCGGCAGTGGAGCGAAAGCCACCTGAGCCGTGAACTCCAGCACCGTGATGAGGAATAAAACGCCATGAGCATCGAGATCCAGGGTATCAACAAGAGGTTCGGCGCCTTCCAGGCGCTCAAGGACATCAACCTGCACATCGAGAGCGGCGAGCTGGTCGCCCTGCTCGGCCCGTCCGGCTGCGGCAAGACCACCCTGCTGCGCATCATCGCCGGTCTGGAATCGCCGGACACCGGCAACATCGGCTTCTATGGCGAGGACGTCTCCCGCCGCGACGTGCGCGATCGCAACGTCGGTTTCGTCTTCCAGCACTATGCGCTGTTCCGCCACATGACGGTGTTCGACAACGTGGCCTTCGGCCTGCGCATGAAGCCACGCCGCGAACGGCCGAGCGAGGCGCAGATCGCCAGCAAGGTGCATGAACTGCTGAACATGGTGCAGCTCGACTGGCTGGCAGACCGCTATCCGGAGCAGCTCTCCGGCGGTCAACGCCAGCGTATCGCCCTGGCCCGCGCCCTGGCGGTGGAACCCAAGATCCTGTTGCTCGACGAGCCCTTCGGTGCGCTGGATGCCAAGGTACGCAAGGAACTGCGCCGCTGGCTGGCCAGGCTGCACGACGAGATCCACCTGACCTCGGTGTTCGTCACCCACGACCAGGAGGAAGCCATGGAAGTGGCGGATCGCATCGTGGTGATGAACAAGGGGCAGATCGAGCAGGTCGGTTCGCCCGGCGAGGTCTACGAGCAACCGGCGAGCGACTTCGTCTATCACTTCCTCGGCGACTCCAACCGCCTGGCGCTGGGCGAGCAGGAGGTACTGTTCCGACCCCACGAGGTGGAACTGGAGCGCGAGGCGCGGCCCGGCTATCACGCCGCCGAGGTCCGCGATATCCGCCCGCTGGGCGCCATCACCCGGGTGACCCTGCGGGTGCCGGAGCAGGCTGAAATGATCGAGGTGGAGTTGGTCAAGGATCATCCGGCGCTGATCGGACTGCAACGCGGCACGCCGCTGCACTTCCTGCCGCGTACGCCTTGAGCGGCACCTTCGGTCGGCTGCGACCAAAGTCGTAGCCGATATATCAGACAACCATTGCAACCTCTGGAAAACTGGCTCCATGATCGCGACGTCGAAATCCATCACGGTTTCGGCGTCGACCTGAGCACAAAAACAAGGAGGTCGCATGCCCAAGCGCTGGCTGGCCGTGTTGTCGCTTCATTTGGTAACGCTCGCTGGCGCGCTGCTGCTCTGGCAGGTATTCGCCCTGCCAATGGTGGAGGGCGCGGCGCTGACGCTGCTCGCCGCGCTCTGGCCCTGGCTGCTGATGCGTCCCAACGCCCCTCCTCCCGAACCTGCCCAGGCCGGGGATGAACTCACCCGCGATCTTTCCCGCAGCACGGCGCGCAATGCCGTGGCCATCGCAGGCGTCGCCTATGCGGCGCAACAACTGGCGGCCAAGGTGCAATCCCAGGCCAGTGCCGCCGCGCAGATATCCACCAGTGCCGCGTCCCTCACCCACACCGAACAGGACAGTGCCAGCAGCGCGCGTCAGGCCCTGGACGTGGTGCAGCAGGTACACGAGCGCAGCGAGGCCGGCCAGGTGGCCCTGAGTTCGGCGATCCGCGCCATCCAGGCCCTGGGCGACCACGCCCGCGAAAGTCGGGAATTGATCGCCGGCCTCAGTGCCCGTACCGACAAGATCCAGCAGGTCACCGAGGTCATCCAGGCCATCGCCAGCCAGACCAACCTGCTGGCACTCAACGCCGCTATCGAGGCGGCACGCGCCGGCGAGCACGGCCGCGGTTTCGCCGTGGTGGCCGATGAGGTGCGCGGCCTGGCGGCGCGGACGTCCCAAGCCACCGGTGAGGTGGGGTTGATCGTCGCCGACATCAGCCAGCAGACCGGCGCGGTGGTCAGCCAGATCCAGCAACTCGCCAATGCCCTGGAGGATGGTGTCCGCCAGGTAGAACAGACGGGCGAAGGGCTCCAGGAAATCGCGCGCCTGGCGCAGACCGCCGAGCGCCAGGCCGAGGACATCGCCCAGGGGACCTCGGCCAACCTCGCCCAGTTGGAAAGCCTGGCCCAGGCGGTGGACCAGGTGCACAGCGATCTGGCCGACAGTGAGCGCCAGACCAGCCGCCTGAGCAACGCCGCCGACGAACTGGTGGACATGGCCGAAGCCAGCAGCGAGCGCCTGGCCGAGGTCGGCCTGGACAGCTATCACCAGCGCATCTTCGAACTGGCCCGCCAGGGCGCGGACGCTATTGGCCGGCGCTTCGAAGAAGATCTGGCCGCCGGACGCATCACCCAGGACGCCCTGTTCGACCGCCAGTACCAGCCCGTTCCCGGTAGCCAGCCGCCCAAGTACCGTACGCGCTTCGACAGCTACACCGACGGCGTGCTGCCGGCCATCCAGGAACCCCTGCTGGAACAGCATCCGGGACTGGTGTTCGTCATTGCCTGCACCCCCGAGGGCTACGTGCCCACCCACAACCGGGCCTTCTCCCATGCCCTCACCGGCGATCTGGCGGTGGATACGGCGCGCAGCCGCAGCAAGCGCATCTTCGGCGATCGCACCGGCAAGCGCTGCGGCAGCCACCAGCGGCGGCTATTGCTGCAGACCTACATGAGGGATACCGGTGAGGTGATGCACGACCTTTCGGTGCCGATCATGGTGAACGGTCGGCACTGGGGTGGGCTGCGGCTGGGCTATCGACCCGATACGACGCGCTAGGCCTTTTTGCTTTGCAAGGTCGGTGGCCCTTCAGACCGCCGAGGACAGTTTGAGCTGGCTGACGGCCAGCTTCCACACCGGCGCTTCCAGGCCGAGCATGCGTCCGGCCTTGTGCTCGACCAGCGTCTCGAGCTCTTCGTCCGCGGTCAGGCTCGCGGCATGGGCAGCCAGGTGCAGGATCAACGAGGGCTTGGCCAGCACCCCCTGCAGGCTGTGCACCGCGGCCACCAGCTCGCGCAACTCCAGCGGCAGGCGCCAATGCCGCTGCAGTTCGGTGGAAAATTCCAGGCTGTAGCGCGCCAGGGCACGTTCCACCGCCGCTTCATCGACCATACCGCCACCGTCGCTCCAGCGTTGCAGCCCCTGCAGCACGGCCAGCTCACCCAGGCGATGCAGCAAGCCTCCGGTGTAACAGCGTTCAGCGTCTTCGCGGACATAACGGAGCGCCAATAACCGGGCACAGTCGGCCGCACGCTGAGCGAAGTGCAGATAAACCTCGGCGCGTTCGGCCAGCAGGGGATGGCCAAGCCGCGTCGCACGCCTGAGGCTCAGACCCAGGACCAGATTGAGGGTAAAACCGACGCCCAGGCGCGGCAGGGCCTGGCTGAGTGTCTGGCAGGATTGCCCCACGCGCTGGGAAGCGCTGTTGGCGGCGGCGATCAGGGTCGCGGTGACCAGCGGGTCCTGACCGAACTCGGTTTCCAGCTCACCCAGGCTGCAACTCGCGCTATCACGGCAGCGCTGGATGATGCTCGGCAGGTCGGCGAACAACGGCACGGCGTCGATCTCGGCCGCCAGCCGTTGCAGATAGTCGTCCAGCGTTCCCAGCAGCGCGGCCTGGCCGGCCTGGAGGTCATCACCCGCAGGCGGCAACAGGCTGCGCAAACGGCGCAACACCTCTTCGGCCGCGTAGGGTTTCACCAGATAGGCAGTGGGCGCCAGGCGCAGCGCGGCGCGTACATAGGCGGCATCGGCCTGGTCGGACAACAGGATGACCGGCTGCAGCGGTTGGACACCACGCTGGCGAATGCGCCGTAAGAGGTCGAGTCCATCGCAGTCGGCGGGACTTTCGACGATGACCAGGGCACATCTCTTGCGACGATCCAGTTCGGCAAGCGCCTGGTAACCGTGACCATATTCATGGACCAAGGCATCGGCGCGCACGGCAAGGATAAGTGACTTGAGCAGGTCACGGGTCCAAGGATTGGCGTCGACGATCAGTATCAGGGGCGGCATCCCAACCCACTCCTGCTCAAGGTAAGCGAAGCGGCGGATAATGCGTCAAACTCGGGCTTTCTGCCAAGCCCGTCACAACCGAACCGCCCTCTTTCGAGGGCGGCCGGCAAGCACTCAGGTCAATTCGGCGAAACATTCGCCGATAATGGCCAAGCCCCGGTCGAGCTCTTCGTCGCTGGCGGTCAGCGGTACCAGGATGCGCAACACGTTGCCGTAGCTGCCGCAGCTGAGCAGGATCAGACCCTTCTGGCGGGCGCGAACCACGATCTGGCTGGTCAGCTCGGCATCGGGCTGCTCGACGTCACCACCCTTGCCCAGCTCCATGGCGATCATGGCGCCCAGGCCACGGACGTCGCAGATCTGCCGATGCTTGGCAGCCAGCTCGCGCAGGCCGGCAGTGAGGCGTTCGCCCACGGCCTTGGAGCGATCCAGCAGGTTCTCTTCCTTGAAGGTCTCGATCACCGCCAGGGCCGCGGCGCACGCGATGGGGCTGCCGGCATAGGTACCGCCCAGACCGCCGGGGGCGACGGCATCCATCACCGTGGCGCGACCGGTCACGCCTGACAGCGGGAAACCACCGGCGATGGACTTGGCGAAGGTCACCAAGTCGGCGTCCACGCCCATCTGTTCCATGGCGAAGAAGGTCCCGGTGCGCCCGGCGCCGGACTGGACTTCGTCGGCGATCAGCAGGATGCCGTGGGTATCGCAGAGCTTGCGCAGGCGCTGCATGAAGTCCTTGGGCGCGGCATAGAAACCGCCCTCGCCCTGCACCGGCTCGAGGATGATGGCGGCCACGTCGCCGGGCGCCGCATCGTTCTTGAAGATGCGCTCGACGCTGGCGATGGCGTCATCGACGCTGATGCCGTGCAGCTCGCAGGGATAGAGGGCGCGATAGACGCCGCCGGGCATCAGCCCCATGCCGGCCGAATAGGGCGCGACCTTGCCGGTGAGCGACAGGGTCATCATGGTGCGGCCGTGGTAGGCGCTGGAGAAGGCGATGACGCCGGCGCGCTGGGTAGCGGCGCGGGCGATCTTGACGGCGTTCTCCACGGCTTCGGAGCCGGAGTTGAACAGCGCGGTCTTCTTCGGGAAGTTACCCGGCACCAGCTCGTTGAGCTTTTCGCAGACCTCGACGTAGGGCTCGTAGGCCAGCACCTGGAAGCAGGTGTGGGAGACCTTGGTCAGCTGCTCCTGCACGGCCGCCACCACGCGCGGATGCAGGTGGCCGGTGTTGAGCACGGCGATGCCGCCGGCGAAGTCCAGGAACTCGTTGCCCTCGACGTCCCAGACCTTGGCGTTCTCCGCACGGGCGACGAAGATCGGGTGGGTCTGGCCGACGCCACGGGCGACGGCGGCGCTGCGGCGGTGCATCAGGGAATCGTTGGTGTGGCTCATTGCAGTCCTCGATGGCCGCTCATCGTGCGGCCGGCTACGGGAAAAGCGCGGACCGGATTCCGGGCAGCATACGATGATCGACTGCCAACGGCCCGGCGTCCGCGCCGGGGGAAAGCGTTGAAGCGGGCTGGCCCTGTTGGGCTTCGACGGTGGAGCCGTCTCAACCCAACCTACGGGTGTCGGTAGGTTGGTTGAGCGCAGCGAAGCCCAACAGCTCAGCCGGCGTCGGGATCAGACGCCCAGGCAGAGGTACTTGATCTCCAGGTATTCCTCGATGCCGTACTTGGAGCCTTCGCGGCCCAGGCCCGAGGCCTTGACGCCACCGAAGGGGGCGACCTCGTTGGAGATCAGGCCGGTGTTGATGCCGACCATGCCGTACTCCAGCGCCTCGGCCACGCGGAACACGCGGGACAGGTCGCGGGCATAGAAGTAGGAGGCCAGGCCGAACTCGGTGTCATTGGCCAGCTCGATGACCTCGGCCTCGTCCTTGAAGCGGAACAGCGGCGCCAGCGGGCCGAAGGTCTCTTCCTTGGACACCTTGGCGCTCTTGGGCACGTCGGCGAGGATGGTCGGTTCGAAGTAGCTGCCACCGTTGGCGTGGGCCTTGCCCCCGGCGATGACCTTGGCGCCCTGGCTCACGGCGTCGTCGATGTGTTCCTTGACCTTGGCGGCGGCCTTGGCGTCGATCAGCGGGCCGATGGTGACGCCCTCCTCCAGACCATTGCCGACCTTGAGCTTGGCCACGGCAGCCTTGAACTTCTCGGCGAAGGCCTCGTAGACGCCGTCCTGGATGTAGAGGCGGTTGACGCAGACGCAGGTCTGGCCGGCGTTGCGGTACTTGGAGGCGATGGCGCCTTCCACGGCCTTGTCCAGGTCGGCGTCGTCGAAGACGATGAAGGGCGCGTTGCCACCCAGCTCCAGCGACAGCTTCTTGATGGTCGGCGCGCTCTGCTCCATCAGCTTGGCACCGATCTCGGTGGAGCCGGTGAAGGAAATCTTGCGCACGATGGGGCTCTCGGTCAGCTCGGCACCGATCTCGGTGGCAGAACCGGTCACCACGCTCAGCACGCCCTTGGGAATGCCGGCGCGCTCGGCCAGCTCGGCCAGGGCCAGGGCCGAATACGGGGTCTGGCTGGCGGGCTTGATGACCATGGTGCAGCCGGCGGCCAGGGCCGGGCCGGCCTTGCGGGTGATCATCGCGGTGGGGAAGTTCCACGGCGTGATGGCGGCAGTGACGCCGATGGGCTGCTTGATCACCAGGATGCGCTTGTCGGCCTGATGGCCGGGGATGGTGTCGCCATAGATGCGCTTGGCTTCCTCGGCGAACCACTCGATGAAGGAGGCGGCATAGGCGATCTCGCCCTTGGCTTCGGCCAGCGGCTTGCCCTGCTCCAGGGTCATCAGGCGGCCCAGGTCGTCCTGGTTCTCGATCATCAGTTCGTACCAGCGGCGCAGCTTGGCCGACCGCTCCTTGGCGGTCAGGGCACGCCAGGCTGGCAGGGCGCGGTTGGCGGCGTCGATGGCGCGCTTGGTCTCGGCGCGGCCGAGCTTGGGAATGGTGCCCAGGGTCTCGCCAGTGGCGGGGTTGTCCACGCTGACGGTGGCGCCGCTGTCGGCGTCGATCCAGGCGCCGTCGACATAGGCTTGCTGGCGGAACAGGGAAGCATCTTTGAGCTGCATTACGGTCTCCTTGGCTGAAAGGGCCGGAAGCAAGGGCATGGACACCCCTGCGCCTGCGATAGGGTCAGGCTTGGCAACGCTGGCATGGCCACCGTTCAGTGCCTGCTGACTAGCCGTCTAGAATGCTACGGCGTTCGAAATATTGAACGCATCCTAGGAGAATCTTGAACCCCTGCGCAAGAGCGAACGAGCCGTTTTCTCATCGACCTTGCTGCCGTTTACGCAGCCCCTGCCCAAGCCGATGAAACAGTCGTTCAAAATCAACAACATCGTGCATCCGGGCATGGACGGTCGGAGGCAAGGTGAGTATGATGGCGACCGATTCAGCGTCACCGAATCGCTGCACTCGTAGCTCAGCTGGATAGAGTACTGCCCTCCGAAGGCAGGGGTCGTGGGTTCGAATCCCGCCGAGTGCGCCATCTTCAGTTCACTGCCGTTGCAGTCGCGTGAACGCCGCCAAAGCCCGCCATCGAGCGGGCTTTGTTGTTTCCTGCCGGCTGAACCAAGCGCTGCGAGCGAGCTCTCAAGCACGTCTTACCTGCCGACGAGGCCAAGATGAGGTCGCTGATTCCCTTCCTGTTCCTTCCCCTGGCCCTGGGTGCCTGCACCCTGCAGCAGGGTCGACCCGCTGACCTTGGCCTGCCCAGTTGCGATCTGGCGCAGCAACGCGCGCTACCGGGTGAGCTGAGTGGCTCGATCACCGATCCGCTGCAGGCGCATATTTCCATGCGTGCCAATGTGCTGCAGGCGGATGTGAGCACGGCGCGGATCGCTCGGCGGATCAGTCAGCAGCAGGCGAACCAGTTCAGCGAGCGCATCGCCCAGGTGCGGCAGCGGAGCGACGACTTCGTCAAGCAGCAGGGCTTCCTGAGCGCGGCCGAGCGGGCCAGTTTTGATCGGGAGTTCGATGGGATCGCCGAGCAGATTTGCAAGCCGCATTAGGTGAGCGACAAGCCCTACGGGTCGAAAGGCCCGGGCGCGACCGTTTAGGATAGCGCCGCCGATCCGGCGGTGAGGTCTTGCCGCCCTTCTCTTCTAGCCCTGGGGACGCCCCCTAAATCGGTGGGCAGCGTTCCGGGACGGCCCGGTGTCACAGGAGGCCGTCCGTGGCTTGGATCTATCTGGTGTGTGCGGGATTGCTCGAGGTGGTCTGGGCATTCTCTATGAAGCAGTCCGCGGGTTTCTCGCGCCTCACCCCGACGGTGATCACCCTGGTCGCCATGGTGGCGAGCGTGGCGCTGCTGTCGATCTCCATGCGCAGCCTGCCGCTGGGCACCGCCTATACGATCTGGACCGGCATCGGCGCGGTGGGCGCCTTCGTGGTGGGCATCCTGGTGCTGGGCGAGGCGGCGAGTCCGCTGCGGATCCTGGCCGCGGCCTTGATCGTCAGCGGGCTGGTGTTGATGAAGCTGAGCTCGTCCTGAGATCAGCCTCCCCTAACGTAGAACACCGGCCGGGTCAGCCAGATGAACAGTAGACCGCCCACCAGCCCGCCCACGGCCATCGCCAGCAGGCCATCCAGGGTGCGGGTGGCGTAGATGAGCACCGGCATGGGGGCGAAGGCATCGATCACACGGATGGCGGCGATCAGGCTGACGCTGGTGGCCAGCGGCAGCAGACAGGCGCGGTAAGCCCCCTTGCGCCGACCGAGCCAGAAGGCGACGGCAAAGGCTGGTAACCAAGCGGCGAGCACGATGGCGGCGTAGACGGGTCCGAAGCCCAGCAGGTCCTGTAGTGAGGTCTGCCAACGGGTGGCGGCGTCTATGGGCAGCCCAAGCCCCTGCAGCGCGGCCAGGTTGTATTGGGTCTGCACCAGGCTGCCCCAGGCGGTGGCCAGCAGCAGGGCGGCGGCGAAGGCCAGCAGCGTGCGGGGTCTGAGCAAGGCGCGCCAGAGCGGTTTGGACATGAGCGGACGTCTCGAAGAGAGGTGATGATGGTCGCGACAGCGAATGCCTGCGGTAGACCTCGGCCGTTATCCGAAGCTTCCAGAGGCTGGGCCTGGTTTGTGTTGCTAATGATTGTGCTCGGCGTTCCGCTGACCAAGGCCGCGCCGGCCTACCGGATCGAGACGGTGGCGACCGGGCTCGCGCGGCCCTGGTCGCTGGCCTTCCTGCCCGATGGCCGGGCACTGGTGACCGAGGGCGTTGGCCGCTTGCGGGTGCTGGTGCCGGATGACCAAGGCCGGCTCTCGCTGCAAGCCGAAGCCGTGAGCGGACTACCCGCGCTGTACAGCGAAGGCCAGGCCGGGCTGTTCGAGGTGTTGCCGGACCCGGACTTTGCGAACAACCAGCTGCTCTATCTCTCCTACGCGTCAGGCACGCGCGAGGCCAATCATTTGCAGGTGGTGCGCGCCCGGCTGGACGGCGGGCGCCTGCAAGACGTTCAAACCCTGTTCACCAGCCAACCGGCCAAACCCTTCGGCCAGCACTTTGGCGCGCGCATGGCGCTGCTGGGCGACGGCACGCTGGCTATCACCCTGGGCGATGGCAACGTCGAACGGACCGACGCCCAGCGACTGGATACCCATCTGGGCAAGATCGTGCGCATTACCCGCGACGGTGACGTGCCGGCGGACAATCCCTTCGCCGATCGCCCCGGCGCCTTGCCGGAGATCTACAGCCTCGGCCATCGCAATCCCCAAGGCCTGGTCTGGGTGGCCGAGCGCCAGGCGCTGTACCAGCACGAACACGGCTCCAAGGGCGGCGACGAGCTGAATCTGATCCGCGCCGGCGCCAACTACGGCTGGCCGCTGACCACCGGTGGCGTGGACTATACCGGCGCCCGCATCACGCCCTTTCGCGAGCTGCCGGGGATCACCCCGCCCCTGCTGGAGTGGACACCCTCCATCGCCCCGGCCGGCCTGACCTGGTACGACGGCACGGGCTTTCCCGCCTGGCGCGGCAGCCTGTTCGTCGCGGCGCTAAGGGAGAAATCGGTGCGGCGGATACCACTGGTGGACGGCAAGCCCGGCCAGCAGGAGCTGTTGTTCCAGGAACTGGACCAGCGCCTGCGCGATGTCCGCAGCGGACCGGACGGCACGCTCTGGTTGCTCACCGACGGTGAGGAAGGCCAAGTGTTGCGGGTGGTGCCAGGGTAGGTAGTGATTGTAGCCGTGGTGATTAGCCGAGGTGCCGACCCTATACAACGCTAGTCGCGGCCATGCCGGTGCGCTGTAGCGACCGCTCCTGCGAGCCGCCGTAGGTTGGGTTGAGCGCAGCGAAGCCTAACATCGTCTCAGGGCTGGCCATGTTGGGCTTCGACGATAGAGCCGTCTCAACCCAACCTACGGAGATATCGATAGCCTGTAGAGCGGCCTCGTCGAAACGACGAATATCCCGCCGTTTCGTCAAATAAAGCACGACGATTCGACGCTCTGACGCTCACATCTGGCAGCGCCGCTTTTTAAGCTGGAGCCCTCAACCACGGAGGATCCGCCATGAAAGTCACCCTGCTCGGCGCCGGCCACATCGGCTACACCATTTCCCAACTGCTGCATGCCAGTGGCGACTATCAGGTGACGGTGGCGGATCGTGACGAGCGGGCCCTGGCCGCCATCGCGGCCCTGGGTGTACGGACCCGCACCCTGGATACGGCCGACGCCGCCGCCCTGACCGCCGCCCTGGACGATCAGGACGTGGTGCTCAACGCCCTGCCCTATCACCTGGCGATCCCCGTGGCCCAGGCGGCCAAGGCTACCAATACCCACTACTTCGACCTGACCGAAGACGTGAAGGCGACCAAGACCATTCGCCAGCTGGCCGAGGGCGCGAGCAACGCCTTCATGCCCCAGTGTGGCCTGGCGCCGGGTTTCATCGGCATCGCCGCCCATTCGCTGGCCAAGCGCTTCGACAGCGTGCGCGAAGTGAAGATGCGCGTCGGCGCCCTGCCGGAATTCCCCACCAATGCCCTGAAGTACAACCTGACCTGGAGCGTCGACGGCCTGGTCAACGAGTACTGCCACCCCTGCGAAGCGGTGCGCAACGGCGAGCTGCAACTAGTGCAGCCGCTGGAGGGCCTGGAGCACTTTTCCCTGGACGGCGTGGAATACGAGGCCTTCAACACCTCGGGCGGCCTGGGCACCCTCTGCGAGACCTTGCAGGGCCAGGTGGAAACCCTCGACTACAAGACCGTGCGCTACCCCGGTCACCGCGACCTGATGAAGTTCCTGCTGGAAGACCTGCGCCTGGCCGGTGACCAGGAGCAACTCAAGGGCATCCTGCGCGGCGCCGTGCCCACCACCATGCAGGACGTGGTGCTGGTGTTCGTCACCGTCAGCGGGATGCGCGATGGCAAGCTGGTGCAGGACGTCTTCAGCCGCAAGATCTTCGCCGCCGAGCGCGACGGCCGGCTGACCAGCGCCATCCAGATCACCACCGCCGCCGGCATCTGCACCGCCCTGGACCTGTTCCGCGAAGGCAAGCTGCCGCAGCGCGGCTTCATCGCCCAGGAGCAGGTGGACATGGACGCCTTCCTGGCCAACCGCTTCGGCAAGGCCTACCAGCCGGCCTGAGCGGGGAAGCTTAGCGGTGCCTGAGGGGTCCATAACGGTAGAGAGACCGTTAAAGGACCCCTTTTCATGCTCAGCGTCGCCATCGTCGGTTGCGAACAGATCCATGCCCAGGATTACCTGGACACCAGCCTGGCCGACCCGCGGGTACGGGTGGTTGCGGTAGCCAGCGAGCGCGATCTAGCCCGGGCGCAACGCCTTGCCGCGCCCCATAGCCTGTCTGTGCTGGACGACTTCCGGCAGCTGCCCGCGGTGGACCTGGCCTTCGTCACCACCGCCATCGACGACCATGAAGCCGCGGTGGCGGCCCTGTTGCCCCGCGCCCGTCATCTGTTCGTGGAAAAGCCGCTGGCCGTCTCGGCCGAGCGGGCCACCGCCCTGGCCGAGCGACTCGCCGGACGCTCCTTCTTCAGCGGCTTCTACCTGCGTACCGACCCGGCCTTGCAGCAGCTGCGCCAGCTGGCGCGGGATGGCGCCATTGGCAGCCTCTCGCATCTGTCGCTGACCGCGGGCCATCCGGGACTGTTGGAGGGTTGGCTGAGCGAGTGGCCGGCGCATCTGGACGAGGCGCGCATGGGCTACGGCGCCTTTGGCGATCTGGCGGTTCATCTGCTCGACTTCAGCGCCTGGCTCACCGACCAGCCGTTGACGGTTGAGCATTGCCGTCTGGAGCGCGACCCTCGTTGGCCGCTGGATCACGGTGGCGAAGCCCTGCTGCACGCGGGCGCCCTGCCCATCCACCTGCGCGCCAGCGCCATCTTGCGCGGCCCGCGTCTGGCCATCCGCCTGGATGGCAGCTCGGGAACCCTGGAGCTCTCCGCCGGGCAACTACTGCTGCACGATGCCCAAGGCAACCGCCAACTCCTGAGCGAAGGCGTCGATCCTGGGGTGCCCCAGGGCGCCCAGGCGGTATTCGATCAGTTACTTGGCCAGGAGCGTCCCGAGCTGGCCACCTTGGACGCTGCCCTTGCAGCCAATCATCTGCTTGATTATCTCTATGGACGCCGCTGAACTGGCAAATTGCCAGCAATATCGCCTGAATGAACCGATTAAAGGTCATTCTATTGATGCCGATAGCGAAGACATCCGGCGCACTGTGGCTGGCCTCTTCTTCGCTGAAAGGAACATTCAATGGTCTGGTTCAACAATCTGGCGCTGGCGAAGAAACTCGCCATCGCCTTCGGCCTTTGCACCCTCATCACCCTCGGCATAGGTGCAGCCGGCATGAGTGGGCTCCACAGCCTCAACGCGCTGCTGGACTCGGTGCTGAACAACAATCTGCGCTCCATTACCCAGCTCAACGACTCCAAGAGCAACGTGATCGGCCACAACCGCGACCTGTTCCGGCTGGTGTCCATGGCCTATGCCAATGCGCCCCAGGCTGACCAGGGACGTATTCTCGATTCGCTGCGCGCCAATCAAGCCGAAGCCGAGAAGCCCTTCGCGGACTATCGCGCCACGCCGCTGGAAGCCGATGAAAAGGCGGCCGGGGATGACTTCGAACGGGATTGGAAAGCCTATCTCGCGGGTGTCGACAGCGTGCTGGCGCGGCTGGCCGCCAAGGACCCCAGCGCTGCCTATCAACTCCTGAACGATCAGGTGCAACCGCTTTATCGCAAGACCATGGCCTCCTTCAAGATCATGGTGGAGTCCAACAAGCGCCAGGGCAACGAGTCCGGCGCCGCCGCCCACGCCACCTTCAACCAGGCTTTCTGGTTGCTGGGGGGCGGACTGGTACTGGCCGTGGTCTGCGCCCTGGTACTGGGCATCGTCATCACTCGCCTGATCGTCACCCCGATTCGCCAGGCCGTGACCAGCGCCGAGCGCGTCGCCCAGGGCGATCTGACCCAGACCATCCAGAGCACCCGCCGGGACGAAGCCGGTCAGCTGCTGCAGGCCCTGGGCGGTATGCAGCGTAGCCTGAAGGACACCGTGCAGCAGATGGCCAGCGCCGCCAGCCAACTCGCCGCGGCCGCCGAGGAATTGCATGCGGTCACCGAGGAAACCTCGCGCGGCCAGGTTCGTCAGCACGATGAAGTGCAGCAGGCCGCCACGGCAGTCAACCAGATGACCGCCGCCGTGGAAGAGGTGGCCCGCAACGCCGCCTCCACCTCGACCGCCTCCCAGGAGACCAGCCGCGAGGCCCAACTCGGACGCGAGCAGGTGCAGCAAGCGGCCCAGGCCATGGCGGTGATGACCACCGAGATCACCGATTCCACCCACAAGGTGCAGACCCTGGAAGGCCAGGTCCGCGAGATCGGCCAGGTGCTGGAAGTGATCCGCGGCATCGCCGAGCAGACCAACCTCTTGGCGCTCAACGCCGCCATCGAGGCCGCCCGCGCCGGCGAGCAGGGCCGTGGCTTCGCCGTGGTAGCGGACGAGGTCCGCGCCCTGGCCCATCGTACCCAGGGCTCCACTGGCGAGATCGAACGCATGATGAGCGCCGTGCGCGGCAGTGCCGAAGAGGCAGTGAGCGCCATGCACAAGAGCCAGACCCTGGCCGACGACACCCAACAGCGCGCCAATCGTGCCGGCGAGGCGCTGGAGCGCATCACCGCCGGAGTGGCCCGTATCGAGGAGCGCAACCTGGTGATCGCCAGTGCCGCCGAGGAGCAGGCCCAGGTGGCCCGCGAGGTGGACCGCAATCTGGTGAACATCCAGGATCTGTCCACCCAGACCGCTACCGGCGCCCAGCAGACCGCGGCCTCCAGCCAGGAGCTGTCACGTCTGGCGACTTCCTTCCAGGGTCTGGTGGCGCAATTCCGTTACTGAGGCAAGCCTCGGCATCCTTCCGACCAGCGGTCAGCCTGCCCTCGCACGAGAGAGCGGCAGGCTTCAAGCGCAGCGGTGACGTTCAACGAACGGAACGCGCTCAGCAGGGATTGAACATCCTGGACTAGAGCGGCTCTGAGCTGAAACACCCGATTGGATGCTCCCATGCGCTTCACCTACGATGCTCGCCGCAGTTATCGCCTGATCGGCCTGGATGATGGTCGACTGGCCGGTCAATTGCTCGGAGGCCAGCTGTACATCATGGTCGCAGGCGATGGCACCCAACCCACGTCCTATGCCCAGCTGGAAGACGACCAGTTGCGTACGTCCGAGGGCGACCTGATCGGCTGCCGCGAGGCGGACATCCTCACCCTGCAACGTACCGGTATAGCACTGCGCCTGGAGCCGCTCGATCCCTGAGTGCCGAGCTGCCGAGCTGCCGAGCTGCCGAGCTGAAGGCTATCCAGCCAACTCCTGACTGGTGTTTTCACCAGCGTCCAAGACGCTTGGCGCTGGCTACCCTGCTGCAATCGAAAAAGCGACGCCCGTAGCCAAAGCTACAGACCTCATACGTCTTCCGACAACAGACGGGAACCTCGCCCGGCCTGCGGCTTTCCATTTTCCTGAACGTCATCGAAAAGGTCGCCATCCGGCGCCTTTCTTGCGCTTTTCAGGAGATGTCATGTCCCGCGACAACCAGTACGCCATGCAGAACCCCCTCACCCAGTATCCCCAGCCGGAATTCCCCAAGCAGTCCCAGGAAGCGCCTGGCCTGGCTCAGGTCATGCAACCGCGTCCCGATCATGGCGAGACCAGCTACCAGGGATTTGGCCGGTTGGCGGGGCGCAAGGCGCTGATCACCGGGGCGGATTCGGGCATCGGTCGGGCGACCGCCATCGCCTATGCCCGCGAGGGTGCCGACCTGGTGCTCAACTACCTGCCCGAGGAGGAAGCCGACGCCCAGGAAGTGGTCAAGCTGGTGGAAGCCGAGGGTCGCCAGGCCTTTTGCCTACCCGGTGACCTGAAGGACGAGGCCTTCTGCAACCAGTTGGTGAGTAAGGCCAAGGACGCCCTCGGTGGCCTCGATATCCTGGTCAACGTGGCCGGCAAGCAGACCGCCGTGCCGGACATCGCCGAGCTGACCACCGAGCAGTTCGACGCCACCTTCAAGACCAACGTCTATGCGCTGTTCTGGCTGTGTAAGGCGGCGCTGCCGCACCTGCCGGCCGGCGCCACCATCATCAACACCACCTCGATCCAGGCCACCCAGCCCTCCGAGTTCCTACTGGACTACGCCGCCACCAAGGCAGCCATCACCAACTTCACCAAGGCCCTGGCCAAGCAGGTCGCCGCCAAGGGTATCCGGGTGAATGCGGTGGCCCCCGGCCCCTTCTGGACCCCGCTGCAACCCAGCGGTGGCCAGCCCCAGGAGAAGATCCCCAGCTTCGGCGGCGAGACGGTGTTCAAGCGCCCGGGGCAGCCGGCGGAACTGGCACCCCTCTATGTGCTGCTGGCCTCCCAGGAATCCAGCTATGTGACCGGTGAGGTCTATGGCGCTACCGGAGGCATGGGCTAAGGGCCATGGCGGCTTTCGACCCGGCGCGCCAGGACGGCTATGCGCCCCTGGCGGGCTATGCCGCCCTCTCCGACGGCCGCTCGGTGGCCCTGGTGGCAACGGACGGCTCGCTGGACTGGTGGTGCGTGCCCAACATGGATTCCGCCCCGCTGTTCGACCGCCTGCTGGATGCCCCGGACGGCGGTTTCTTCGCCATTGCCCCAGTGGCCGACTATCGCGTCGAGCGGGCCTATCGTGAAGACAGCAACGTGCTGGAGACATGCTTCCACACCGCCGAAGGCAGTGTGCGCCTGACCGAATCGCTCAACAGCGGCTCGGCCGGGCGCCTGCCCTGGTGCGAACTGGGCCGCCGGATTGAAGGAGTCTCTGGACGGGTCGAATTGCGTATCGAACTGGTACCCGGCACCCAGGGCCAGACCGTCTCGCCCTGGATGCGCAGTACCCCCAATGGCGAGGTCATGCATGTCGATGGCGTCATGGCCACCCTGCGCTATTGCGAGCGCCTGGAAATCCTCCAGCGCGACGACCGCCGGCTGGTGGCGCGCCTGGTATTGGAGGCTGGCCAACGCAGCGTGCTGGCCCTGACCGCCACCGAGAACGAACCCCTGATCGTGCCGACGCTGGAAGAAGTCGATCAGCGCATCGACCGCAGCGACCAGGCCTGGCGAGAGTGGGCCCAAGGCTTTGCCTATCGGGGTGAATTCCTCAGCGAGGTGAAGCGTTCGGCCCTGGCGCTCAAGCTGCTGCTCTACTCCCCCACCGGTGCCATCGTCGCCGCGGCCACCACCTCGCTGCCGGAGCGGATCGGCGGCGACAAGAACTACGAATATCGCTATGCCTGGGTGCGCGATGCGGTCTTCACCATCAAGGCCTTCCTCTACCTGGGCGCGCTGGGCGAGGCCCAGGCGGCCCTGGCCTAGATCCAGAACGTCATCCGCCGCCATGGCAACCGCCTGCACACCTGCTTCACCCTGGAAGGCGCACTGGCGCCCGCGGAACGCACCATCCCGGTTCCCGGCTATCGCGACTCCCAGCCGGTGCGCGTCGGCAATCGCGCCAGCGCCCAGTGCCAGCTGAGTCTCTATGGCGATCTGCTGGAGACCTTCCGCCTCTATGCGAGCAAGGGCCACATACTGGATTTCGCCACCGCCAGCCTGCTCACCGACCTGGCCAATCTCTGCGCCGACAGTTGGCGCCAGCCGGATGCCGGCATGTGGGAGCTGCCCGAGGAGCGCCACTACACCCTCTCCAAGCTGGGTTGCTGGTTCGCCCTGGATCGCGCCGTGACCCTGGCCCGCGAGGGCCATATCCCCGATGCCCTGTGCGGTCGCTGGCAACGGGAGCGCGACCGTATCCGCGACTGGGTCAACGAACACTGCTGGAGCGAACGCCAACAGGCCTACACCTTCTATGCCGGCACCGAGCGCCTGGATGCCGGCCTGCTACTGGGCATCCGCTTCGGCTTCGACGGCGGTACACGCGCGGTCAGCACCCTGGCCGCCATTCGCCGCGAGTTGGCCCGGGGCCCGCTGGTCTATCGCTACAGCGGCGCCGAGCGCGAAGAAGGCGCCTTCCTCGCCTGCTCCTACTGGATGGTCGAGGCTTATGCGGTACTGGGCGAGGTGGAGCAGGCGCGCGCATTGATGCGCGAGGTGCTGGCCGCCAGCCTCAACGGCGTCGGGCTGATGACCGAGATGCGCGATCCGCGCGACGGCGCGGCCCTGGGTAATTTCCCCCAGGGCCTGAGCCACCTGGCCCTGGTGCACGCCGCGCTGATCCTGGAAACGCCGGAGTCCGGGGTGTGATGGAGTTGGATTTCAGTCATCCGGTGGAGGAAGTCGCTCGGCAACTGATCGGCGCCACCCTGCTAGTCGCGGGGGTGGGCGGCGTGATCGTCGAGACGGAAGCCTACGACGGCGAAGACCCGGCCTCCCACAGCTTTTCCGGCCCGACTCCACGCAACAAGGCCATGTTCGGCCCGCCCGGGCATGCCTATGTCTATCGCTCCTACGGCATCCACTGGTGCTTCAACCTGGTCTGTCGCGAGCCTGGTCATGGCGCCGGGGTCTTGATTCGCGCCCTGGAGCCGCGTTGGGGGCTGGAACTCATGCGCGAGCGACGCGGCGGGTTGGCCGATCGACTGCTCTGCGCCGGTCCGGGCCGGGTCTGCCAGGCGCTGGGCATCGACGGCAGCCACGACGGTCTACCGCTGGCTGGACCGCCCTTTCAATTGACACCGGCGGTCGAGCCCATGGCCGTGGTCCAGGGCCCGCGTATCGGTATCACCCGCGCCCGCGAGGTGCCCTGGCGCTTCGGCCTGGCCGGTTCGCGCTATCTGAGCCGAGGCTTTCCGAGCTGAGCGCAAGGTAGCCCCGCCGGCGCTGCGCGACGATGGCGTACCCAAGTTGGGTGCGTCGAGCCCCAGCTTCGCACCCATGGCCCAGAGCACGGCGCCACGCGCCAGCTCAGGTTCGTCGACGGCAAGTTGGTGGAGACCAGGGTGGCGCGTCAGGGAGAGGGATACCCCAACTTCCATACCCCTCACCCCGGCCCTCTCCCAAAGCGAGAGGGGGCGAAGCGGCTCCTGCCCTCCATACCCCTCGCCCCAACCCTTTAGCCAAGCAGCTCCCGCGTAGGTTGGGTTGAGCGCAGCGAAGCCCAACAATCCGGGCCCATGAAAAAGGCCACTCCCAGGAGTGGCCTTCAAGTACGAACTGGCAAGGCTTCAGCCGAAGCGACCGGTGATGTAGTCCTCGGTCTGCTTCTTGTCCGGCTTGGTGAAGATCTTGTCGGTCTTGTCCATTTCGATCAGCTCACCCAGGTACATGAAGGCGGTGACGTCGGAACAGCGCGCCGCCTGCTGCATGTTGTGGGTAACGATCACCACGGTGAACTCCTGCTTGAGCTCGGCCAGCAGTTGCTCGATGCGCGCGGTGGAAATCGGGTCCAGGGCCGAGGTGGGTTCGTCCAGCAGCAACACCCGCGGCCGCAGGGCGATGGTGCGGGCGATGCACAGGCGCTGCTGCTGACCACCGGAGAGGCCCAGGGCGCTCTGGTTCAGCTTGTCCTTGACCTCATCCCACAGCGCCGCGCCGCGCAGGGCCTGCTCGACGCGATCCTGCAATTCCACCCGTGACAACCGCTCGTGGTGGCGAATGCCATAGGCGACGTTGTCGGCGATGGACATGGGGAACGGCACCGGCTTCTGGAACACCATGCCGATGGTGCTGCGCAGACGGCTCAGCGAGTACTTGGGATCGAGGATGTTCTCCCCGTCCATGAGGATCTCGCCGGTCGCTTCCAGCCCCGGATATTCGGAGTAGATGCGGTTGAAGATGCGCAGCAGCGTGGACTTGCCGCACCCGGACGGGCCGATGATGGCGGTGATCTGCTTGGCCGCGATGTCCAGGTTGATCGACTTGAGCGCCTGGTGGCCCTTGTAGCGGAAGCCGACGTCGCGCGCCTGCAGTTCCGGTATCTGCGTCTGCATGGTAGTCACTTGGAATCCCGGTTGCGAAAGTAGAAGCGAGAGGAGAGGTTCAGGAACAGCACGAACAACGTCAACAGCAGGGCGCCGGCCCAGGCCAGTTGCTGCCAGTTCTCGAACGGACTCATGGCGAACTGGAAGATGGTCACGGGGACGGTAGCCATGGGCTGCAGCAGGTCGGCGTTCCAGTATTGGTTGCCAAACGCGGTGAACAGCAGCGGCGCGGTCTCGCCGGTGATCCGCGCGATGGCCAGCAGTACCCCGGTGACCACGCCCGCGCGGGAGGCGCGCAGCAGGATCTGCAGGGTCACTTTCCACTGCGGGATGCCCAACGCCAGCGCCGCCTCGCGCATGGCCGAGGGCTGGAGCTGCATCATCTCGTCGGTGGTGCGGGTCACCACCGGCACCACCAGCATGGCCAGCGCCAGGGACCCGGCCAGGCCGGAGAAACCCACGCTGCCGCCGGTGAGCTGGCTCAGCTGCATCACCACCACGGTGTAGATGAACAGGCCGATGACGATGGAGGGCGCCGACAGCAGGATGTCGTTGACGAAGCGCACCACCAGGCCGAGCTTGGAATGGCGGGCATATTCCGCCAGCCAGAGACCGGCCAGGATGCCGATGGGCGCGCCGATGGCAGTGCCCAGCAGGGTGATCAGCACGCTACCGAACAGGGCATTGGCCAGGCCACCACCAGTGGCACCGGGCGGCGGCGTCATTTCCACGAAGATGCTCGGGCTGAGGGCGGTCATGCCCTTGAGCAGGGTGGTGCCGAGGATCCAGGCCAGAAAGCTCAGGCCCAGCACGGCGGCGGCGCTACCGAAGATCAGCGCGATGCCGTTCTTGATCCGGCGCTTGCGGTAGAGATAGGCGTCGATTTGCATCAGTTACCTGCCTTGCGCGACAGCTGGGTCAACATCAGACGGGCCGCCAGCAGCACGATGAAAGTCACCACGAAGAGCAGGAAGCCCAGGGCCAGCAGCGCGGAGCGGTGCAGGTCGGTGTAGGCCTCGTTGAATTCGTTGGCGATCACCGAGGCGATGGAGCTGCTCGGCATCATCAGCGATACCGAGAACTGATGGGCGTTGCCCAACACGAAGGTCACCGCCATGGTCTCGCCGAGGGCGCGGCCCAGGCCGAGGAAGGCACCACCGACCACCGCCGAGCGGGTGTAGGGCAGCACGATGTCCCAGCAGACTTCCCAGGTGGTGGAGCCCAGCGCATAGGCCGATTCCTTGAGCTGGGGCGGCACGCTGCGGAACACCTCGTACATCACCGAGGTGATGAAGGGCAGGATCATGATCGCCAGGATGATACCGGCGGTGAGCATGCCGATCCCCAGTGGCGGTCCCTGGAACAGGGCGCCGATGATCGGGATGGCACCCAGGTAGTCGTTGATGAAGGGCGAGATGTGCGCGGCCATGAAAGGACCGAAGACGAACAGGCCCCACATGCCGTAGATGATCGAGGGGATACCGGCCAGCAGTTCGACTGCGGTGGCCACCGGGCCGCGCAGCCACAGCGGCGCGATCTCAGACAGGAACAGGGCGATGCCGAAGCTGGTGGGCACGGCCAGCACCAGGGCGATCAGCGAGGTCATCAGGGTGCCGTAGATGGGCACCAGGGCGCCGAATTTCTCGGCCCCGACGTCCCACTCGGTGGAGGTCAGGAAACTCAGGCCAAAGGTCATGAAGGCCTGGCGACCGCCCCAGAGGGTGGACAGGGCTGCCCCGACCAGCACCAACAGAACCAGCAGTGCGGCGGAGAACAGCAGGCGCCGGAACCAGGTGTCCGCGCGAGTATCCCGGCGGATACGCTCTTCCTGAGCGGCCGAAAGGGGAAGGGTTTGATCGGTCATGGTGATTTCCGGTCAGCAGATCGGGATGCGCGAAGCCGCCCAGGGCCCCTGAGGGATCCCGGACGGCAGGCGGTCTTGCTTACTTCTTGAAATCGCTAGCCCAGTAGCCTTCGATCTGCTTGACCAGGGTCTCGGGAACCGGCACGTAGTCCAGCGCCTCGGCTTCTTTCTGGCCATGATCCAGCGCCCACTTGAAGAACTCGAAGGCGACCTTGCTGCGCTCTTCGTTCTTCGGATCCTTGTACATCACGATCCAGGTGGTGGCGGTGATCGGCCAGGCATCGGCGCCCGGAGCGTTGGTCATCAGCAGGTTGAAGTCCTTGGCGTTCTTCCAATCGGCGGTGGCGGCAGCGGCCTGGAAGCTCTTCGAGTCGGGCTCGACGAACTTGCCGGCAGCGTTCTTCAGCTCCACGTGGGCCATCTTGTTGGTCAGCGCATAGGCGTACTCGACGTAGCCGATGGAGCCCTTGATCTGCTTCACGTAGGCGGCGATACCCTCGTTACCCTTGCCACCCACACCGACCGGCCAGTTGACGGTGGTGCCGAAGTTGAACTTCTCCTTCCACTCCGGGCTGACCTTGGACAGGTAGTTGGTGAAGTTGTAGGAGGTGCCCGAGCCGTCCGAACGACGGACCACGGTGATGGCAGTGTCGGGCAGCTTCATGCCGGGGTTCAGCGCGGCGATGGCCGGGTCGTTCCAGGTCTTGACCTCACCCATGAAGATCTTGGCCAGCAGCGGGCCGTCCAGCTTCAGCTTGCCGGGTTCGACGCCATCCACGTTCACCACCGGCACGATACCGCCGATGATGGTCGGGAACTGGCCGAGGCCGCCCTTCTGCAGGTCTTCGGTGCTCATGGGGGCGTCGGTGGCGCCGAAGTCCACGGTGGCCGCCTTGATCTGGGCGATGCCGCCGCCGGAACCGATGGACTGGTAGTTGACGCGGTTACCGGTCTTCTCGCTGAAGGTCTGCGACCACTTCGACAGGACCGGGTACACGAAGCTCGACCCTGCGCCCGTGATATCCACGGCGTGAGCGGCGGTGCTCAGGCAAAAGGCCGACAACAACAGGGAGAGGCTGAACGTGCGTTTCATTGGTTGCTCCATTACCTTAGTGAGGGCTGGCGCTAGGCTATTGCCGAAATGTGACAATTAAATGTCAGGCCCATGGCGAAACGAGGACGGCACAGCGCCATCATCGTGACCTGCTCATCACGACCAGGCTCCTGCCCGTCGGCCCTGCCCGTTATTGCCCTCTCCGACGACCGCTCTACGGGCGACTTCCACCGACTCAAGCGCGACATCCCATCCGCCGCCTGCCCGCCCCAGAATGACCGCCGCGACCTCCTTGCCAGCCAGTAAAACGAGGCGCCATGCGGTATGCGCGGCTGGTGTCACTGCCGAGCCGAAGCGTACCGCCGGCAGATTTAGCCAAGGCTATATATATTAGAACTATCTACAAGATAGACTTTCTCTATCCGGCTAGGTAAGGTGGCGGCCTCTTTGGGGAGTAGCCTGCTTCCGCCGCGGCGGAAAGCGTCCTGGTCAACATACTCGGCAACCGCCGTGGTCAGGACAGCCAGTCAGGGTTGGCGAGACCAGAGGCATCACCGTGCCATACCGGGCGTGCGGGGATGTCTTATGGATCGAGCCCGGTTGGCGCTGTCACGATGAATCCCGCTTCCCTGATGTTCCTGGCCTTCGCCATGTCCACCGATGCCTTCGCCGCCGCCGTCGGCAAGGGCGCCAGCCTGCACAAGCCCTGCCTGCGCGAAGCCCTGCGCACCGGCGCCATCTTTGGTGTAATCGAAGCCATCACCCCGGTGATCGGCTGGGCCGTGGGCCTCACCGCTGCCCAGTACGTGCAACCCTGGGATCACTGGATCGCCTTCACCCTGCTCACCGTTCTAGGCCTGCGCATGATCTGGGCCGGCTTCGGCGCGCCCGATGCCGAAGAAGAAAAACCTCGCCAGCACTCCTTCCTGCTGCTCGCCCTCACCGCCGTGGCCACCAGCATCGACGCCCTCGCCGTGGGCGTGGGCCTGGCCTTCATCGACGTCAACATCGTCACCGCCGCCCTAGCCATCGGTCTCGCCACCATGGTCATGGTGACCACCGGCGTGATGCTGGGGCGGGTGATGGGCAATCTGGTCGGCAAGCGCGCGGAAATGCTCGGCGGCGTGGTGCTGATCGTGATCGGCATCGCCATCCTCCACGAGCACCTGGCGGCCGTCGCCTCCTGACGGCGCCGTGGTTGTAGCGGGGCTCACTCGCCCCTCTGCACGCTAGGTTCTGTACGAAAAATGCCTGCGCTCGGTGATGCTTCGTTGAAAAGCGCTTCGGAATGCTCATTTACCGCTCGTAAACTCCGCTTCCTCAGCGCTTTTCGCCTCGCCTGACCGTCGCTCGGCGACTTTTAGTACAGAACCTAGAGCATGCGTTTGAGGGTGTCGTCGCGCCGGATCAGGTGGTGCCACAGCGCGGCCAGCACATGCAGGCCGATCACCCAATAGAAGGCCTGGCCCAGCCAGACGTGCACGCCCTTGAGCGACTTGGCCAGTTCCGGGTTCACGGCGAAGGGCGACGGTAGCGCCCAGGTGCTGGACGGAATCTTCACCGCACCGATGGTCAGCCAGACGGTGAACAGCCCGAGCAGCGGCTGGGCCAGCAGGAAGCCGTAGAGGGCGTAGTGGGTCAGCCGGCCGACCGCCTCCAGGCTCGCGGCCAGCGGCGGGGTGATCGGCGGCACCGGATGCCGGTGGCGCACCCAGAGGCGCGGCAGTACCAGCAGCAGAACCAGCAAGCCCACCCAGAAATGACTGAGCACCACCCACTGGCGTTCCAACGAGCCGCGCTCGAACTGGCCCCGATTGGTGATCAGCACATAGGCCAGGATCACCAGCAGGGCCATGAGCCAATGCAGCAGCCGTGCGCTGCGCGCATAGCGGGAAACGGAAAAAGCGGTGGGCATGGCAAAGTCCTTGCGCGATGAAAGGAAAAGGCGCCGGCAGTGTAGCGGCGCCTGCACTCTAGAAGTATGCCCCGCCGGCGCTAGCCACAGGGGTTCTCCGGGGTATCCAGCAGTAAGGTGCTCAGTTGCTGCGGCGGCTGATGCACCAGGCCGGTGGGCGACTCGCAGACCCGTTGCACGAAGTTGTCGCTGAACAGCAGCTTGCCGTGGACGAAATGCTCGTCCGGACGGCGATTGGGATTGTCGATGCGGGTACCCAGGCGCTCCGCCAGCCAACTACCGGCTTCGTAATGGCTGATCCAGCGCTCGCCCTGCAGACTGGCCAGGGCAGTGGCCGGGGCGTCCCGCGCCACCACGATCACTGGCACGTCGCTGACCTCGGGCACCAGATCGTTGTGGCCCCAGTGGCCGCCCTCCCCCAGCCGCTGGCCATGATCGCCGGTGATGATCAGGTAGCGCTCGCCCTCCAGACGGTCGAAATCGGCGAGGATCTCGGCGAGCAGGCCATCCAGGTAATGCAGCGAATTGTCATAGGCGTTGGCTTGACCTTCCACTCCCTCGTCCGACCAGGGCGGCGGGGTGGTTTCGTGGCGGTAGTTCTGCGCATAGGGCAGGTGCGCGGTGCGCAGGTTGAGCACCACGAAGTTGCGCGCCGCCCAGCGCTGCTCGTCGAGGATCTCCAGCAGGGCGCGATCCTGGCGTTGCAGGAAGCGCAGCGGATGGTCCTCGCGGGTGATGGAGACGTCCAGGTGGCGACTGCCCAGGTGCGCCAGCAGCTTGGACTCCTGGGCCGACAGCCAATGGGTACGAAAACCCGCGGCCTGGGCGAAGCGGAACAGGTTGATGTCACCGGTACGCAGGCGCTGGTCCTGGCCCGGCTCGCGGATCGGATTGAGCAGATAGGGCAGGCTCACGTCGGTGGCCACCCCCGCCGCCACGCCGGGACGGATCAGCGTCTGCGGATTTCCTTGCAGGTAGGCCGATAGCTTAGGGGTGGTATTACGCTCATAGCCAAAGGCCCCCAGGCGGTCGCTGCGTAGCGAATCGGCCACCACCAGCCAGACGTGCCGCGCCGTACTGGGCACCGGGACCAGTCCATAAGGCGCATAGGCCGTCGGCGGCAGGCTGACGTCGTCGCGTCCGGCCAGGCGTACCGCCCAGGCGGAAAAGGCATTCAGGCTGTTGTGCAGGCCACTGCGACTCGGGCTGGGCACGAAGGCATCGAGATTGCGGTAGGTGGCGCGATAGGGCTTGGACAGTAGCACGGCAGCGATCAGCAACAGCGCCCACCGGCTGGCCGGCAAGGGTACCCGTCCCGGCAAGCGGAGATGCAGGGCGATCAGCAGGCCATAGGGCAGCCCGACGCAGAGCAGCACGGGCCAGTGCTGCGGCAGGCTGACAGCCAGCGTCTGGCGGACCTCGGCGGTATCGCCCAGCAAGGCCTGGATGTCGATGGCGCTGAGTGGCTCGCCGAAAAAGCTCAGGTTGCCCAGCTGCAGGAGCTGCATCATGGCGAACAGCAGCAGAATCGACGCAGCCAGCCGCGGCAGGTTGCATAGCCAGAGCGCCAGGCTGAACACCCAGAGCGCCGCGACGTAGCCCACCTCTAGCTCGGCGCGGTTGTTCGGGGTGAAGAGTTGCTGCAGGAAGTCGTCGGTCAGCAGGAGCAGACAGCTCAGGCTGGCCAGCGCCAGCAGGTTGCGCCAGGGTCGCCAGCCCGTGGCGCGCGGACGGGAAAGCTGCGCCAGCAGCATCAGTGGGCTCCGCGCGAAGGGGTGCGGGGGCAAAGGTGAGCGGACATGACCGGACTCCAGCGACGGGAAGCCGCCACCCTGAGCGGTGAACCTTAATGCAGTCTTAGTGGCTAATCTGCAGTTACAGATGACCGTTTGGTCTACGGAGGAAGACAGCCCCTTGACCCTGAAGTAACTACAGACTTCACCCTAATCAGAAGAGCGGCTTACCGCCTGTTTCATTCTTTTCGTCCAGAGAGGCCCTATCGATGAGTGGCTCCGCCCATCACCACGATCACGATCACGATCACGATCACGATCACGATCATCAGCATGGCCACGGACACGACCATGGCCACTCCCATGCCCCACGGGTGACGGCGGCCAACGAACGCAAGCTCAAGCTGGTGTTCGGGCTGACCTTGGTTTACGCCATCGTCCAGGCCCTGGGTGGCTGGTGGGCCGGCTCGCTGGCGCTGATCGCCGATTCCGGCCACATGGTCTCGGATGCGGCGGCGCTGCTGCTGGCGCTGGTGGCCTACCGTGTCGCGGCCAAGGCGGCCAACGCGCGCTTCACCTATGGCTTCCACCGGGTGCGGATTCTGGCGGCGCTGACCAACGGCGTCGCCCTGCTCCTGCTGGTGCTGTGGATCGGCTGGGAGGCGATCACGCGGCTGCGCGAACCGACCGAGGTACTGTCGGGGCCCATGCTGGTAGTGGCGGTGCTCGGCCTGTTGGTCAATATCGTCGGCTTCCTGGTACTCAATGGCGGGCACAAGGACGACAGCAACCTGCGCGGCGCCCTGCTGCACGTGGCCGGCGATCTGCTGGGCTCGGTGGGTGCCATCCTCGCCGCCCTGGGCATCCTCTGGACCGGCTGGAACTGGCTCGATCCGGCGCTATCGCTGCTGGTCGCCTTGCTGATCGTCAAATCGGCCTGGGGCCTGGTACGCGATGCTGCCGCGGTGCTGCTGCAGGCCGCGCCCCGGGAATTCGACACGGCCGGCGCCACGGCGGCGGTCCGCGCCCTGCCCGAGGTAGCCGAGGTCGGCCATCTGCACGTCTGGACGCTGACCGACGAAACCCGCATCGCCACCCTGCACATCACCCCGGCACCGGGCAGCGATCCGCTGCGGCTGCCGACGCTGGTAGGCGATTTGCTGCGCAGCCAGCATGGCCTGCAACACGTGACGGTGCAGGTGGATCCGCCGGGTACCCTCGACGCGCACTGCGCCTAGTCGGGCGTGGACTGGTCGTCGAGCGGGCGGCGGCGACCGGTCAGCATCGACAGGGGCAGGTTGTCGCGCACCCTCAGGCTTTCCACCACGGCCGCCACGGCATGCAGGCAGACCAGCGCCAGCAGGGTGTTGGCGAACAGGGCGTGCAGATCCTCCGGCCAGTCGGCGCCCCAGAGGGCGTCCACTTCACGCATGAGGAATCCGGTCACGCCGAGCGCACCGATGGCGGCCATCATCAACAGCATCACCAGCGCGCCGAGCGGCGAATGACCGAGGCGGTGATAGGGCCGCCGCTGCCAGAGCGCGCTCAGATGGGCCTCGAGCCGAGCGCGGGTCGGCCAGAAATCGCTCCAGCGCGCGCTGCGTGGACCGATGAAGCCCCACAGCAGCCGCACCAGGAGCCAGGCGCTGGCGTAGTAGCCGATCCAGCGGTGCCAGAAGGCGCCCTTCTCGTTGAAGAAGTAGTTGGCGAAGAAGGCAGCGGCGACCGACAGATGGAACAGCCGCACCAGGGGGTCCCAGAGCCGTACGGTCGCCGCGCTCATCAGCCCTCGACCTCGGTCTTGACCGCCTTGCCGCTCACCGGGTCGTGATAGATCTCGACCTTGCGCTTGTCCTTGTCGAAGCCGTAGATCTCGTAGCAGTTGCCCTTGGTGATCTTGAATTTCTTGATCTCGTAACCCTGCTCGCGCAGCTTGGCCTGGAATTGATCGGCGTTCTGCCACGTCGACTTGTCCGCCTTGGTGCATTGGGGTTCGGCCGCGAGGACCAGCGGGCTCACGAACAACAGGGGAATCAGCAGACGGCGCATGTTGGAGCTCCTTGTGTGGGGGAAGCCCAGACTCGGCGCCGAACCTTAATGCAATCTTAGGACGCAACGCCCGGTAACAGTTGTCCCAGAGCACGTCGCTCCCTCTGCGGCGATGATGAGCGGCTAACGCTGTAGCCTGTGGAGGAGCACGCCGTGCGGGTACTGCTGGTGGAAGACGATACCGCCCTCGCCCAGGGCATCCGCATGGCCTTGCGTGGCGAGGGCTACACCCTGGACTGGGTGGCCGACGGCCTGGCCGCCGAGCACGCCCTGGGCTGTGAACGCTTCGACCTGGTGCTGCTGGACCTGGGCCTGCCGCGCCTGGATGGCCTCGCGCTGCTGCAGCAGCTGCGCAGCCAGCCCGAAGGCCAGGTGCCGGTGCTGGTGCTCACCTCCCGCGATGCCAAGGCCGACCGCATCCAGGGCCTGGATGCCGGCGCCGACGACTACCTGGTCAAACCCTGCGACCTGGACGAACTCAAGGCGCGCATCCGCGCCCTGATCCGCCGCAGTTGCGGCCGCGCCCAGCCGCTGCTGGAGCATGCCGGCGTCAGCCTCGACCCGGCCAGCCAGGCGGTGCGCTACCGGGGCGCCGAGGTGGTCATGACCCCCATGGAATATCAGTTGCTGCATCTGTTGCTGTTGCGCCCCGGCGCCGTCATCACCCGCGAACGGTTGAGCAATGCCCTCTACGGCTGGCAGGAAGCGGCCTCGGGCAACACCCTGGAAGTGCTCATCCACAACCTGCGCAAGAAACTCGACAGCAGTCTCATCCGCACCGTACGCGGCGTGGGCTACCTCCTGGAGCGTCAGCCATGATCGCCATACGCACCCGCATCCTCGCCCCTACCCTGGCGCTGGTGATGGCCGGCAGTCTGGCCCTCGCCCTGCTGGCCCTGCGCGACAGTCATCGCGAGATCGAAGACATCTACGATGCCCAACTGGTCCAGGGCGCGCGGCTGCTGGAAAGCCTGCTGCAAGCCGGCAGCCCGGCGGCGGATCGCTGGCCGGAACTGGCCCAGGTGTTCGACCGCGCCATGCAACCCGCCCCCGGCGGCGTGGCGGCGCATCCCTATGAAAACCAGCTGACCTTCCAGATCTGGAGCGCCGACGGTCAGTTACTGGTGCGCTCCGGCAGCGCGCCCCGGCTCAACGAGGTGCCGCCCGAGGGCTTGCACGAGGTGTTCGAGAATGGCCGCGAATGGTGCGGGATGCTGGTCCGCACCGCTGACAGCGGCCTGCGCATCTGGGTCGGCGAACGCGAGGACCTGCGCCAGGACCTGATCCAGCGCATCGTCAGCCACACCCTCTGGCCGACCCTGGTGGGCTTGCCGGTGCTGGTCGGGGTGCTCTGGTTGCTGCTCGGCTGGGGCCTGCGCCCGTTGCGGGACTTCGCCCGTGGCCTGCGCGAGCGCGATCCGCACAGCCTGGCGCCGCTACCGAGCGGCCCCTTGCCACCGGAGCTGCAACCCATGCATGGCGCCCTCGACCATCTGCTCGCCCAGTTACGCGCCCTGCTCGACCGCGAGCGCCGCTTCATCGCCGACGCCGCCCACGAATTGCGCACGCCCCTGGCGATCCTCGACCTACATGCGCAGAACGCCCAGCGCGCCGAGACCGCCGCCGAGCGCGACGAAGCCCTCGGCTACCTGCGCCAGGGCGTGAGTCGGGCGACCCGGCTGGCCAGCCAATTGCTCACCCTGGCGCGCCTGGAGCCGGGCGCCACCCCGCTCCGGCCCCTGGAACTGGAGCCGCTGGTCCGCGAGGAACTGGCGGAATTGACGCCGCTGGCGCTGGATCGTCAGGTGGAATTGGTGCTGGCGGCCCAGCCGGGGCAACCGGTACTGGGCGATGCGGACGCCATCGCCATCGCCCTGCAGAACCTGGTCGCCAACGCCCTGGCGTTCGCGCCGGCGGGCAGCGCGGTGGAGGTGGGCATCGAAGCCGGTCTCGACGACGGAGTGCTGCTGCGGGTGGAAGATCGCGGCCCCGGGGTGGACGAAGCCGAGCTGGCCCGCCTGTGCGACCGTTTCTACAGCGCCGGCAATCCCCAGGGCGCCGGACTGGGTCTGGCCATCGTCGAGACCATCACCCGCCGTCTGGGCGGCGCCCTGAGCTTCAGCAACAGAGCGCGGGGTGGTTTCCGGGTGGAGTTGCGCCTGCCGCGCGCGGTCTAGGCCTGCTGGTAGCCGCTCGCCACCAGCGGTCGAGCGGGCCGGGTCAGGCGCAGCCCCAGGCCCATCAGCAGCACCAAGCCCAGGGCCATCAACAGCCAGGCGTTGGCCAGGCTATCGAGCTGGTCGCGCAGGATACCGGCGGCCAGCGGCGCCAGGCTGGCGATCAGATAGCCGCCGCCCTGGACGAAACCCAGTAACGCGCCGGCCTCGCGCGGATCACGGACCTGATCCATCGCCAGGATCAGCGACAGGGGAAACAGTGCGCCGATGCCCAGGCCGAGCAGGAGGGCGATGGGTAGCGCCAACTGTAGCGGTACCAGCGCCAGGCCCAGCAGCCCCACCAGCACCACGCCGAGCACGCCCAACACCAAAGGACGACGATTGTGCAGTCGGGCGATGGTCGCCGAGAGCAAGAGGCCGGCGCTGACCTCGGCAAGACTCAGGCCGCCCAGCAGCAGGCCGCTGTCGACTGGTGGCCAACCGAGGCCGGTGTAGTACGGCGGCAGCCAGGCCAGCACCAGGGTGTAGGCGGAGGTGCCGATGCCGAAGAAGGCCAGCAGCACCCAGGCCTGCCGTGAACGCCAGGGCTGGGCGCGGGGAACAGCGATGGATACCGGCGCATCGGGTCGAGCCAGGACCAGCCAGGTCACCAGGGCCAGCAACACCGGCAGCGTCCAGAGCGCCAGGCCCTGGGCCCAGCCCAGCTGTTCGGCCAGGGGCGCCGCGGTAGCGGCGGCCACGGCGGCGCCGCCCATGATGCCGGTGGTATAGAGCCCCATCAGGGTGCTGGTGCGCTGTGGATAGCAGCGGCGGATATAGGCCGGGATCAACGCCTGCACCAGGGCGATGCCGACGCCACCGAGGCCGGCGGTGAGGATCAGCCCCAGCCCGCTCGGCTCGTCCCAACGCACGGCATTGGCCAACGCCAGCAGCAGCAGGCCAAGGGCGATGCCACGGCGCTCGCCGAGCCAGGCCTGCAACCGGGCCCCGCCCAGCGCACAGAGGCCCATGGCGGCGATGGGCAGGGTGGTGAGCGCGCCAGCGGCGCTGCCATCCAGTCCGGTCGCTACCTGGATGCCATCCAGCAGTGGGCCAATGGCGGCGAGGATCGGCCTTAGGTTGAGACCGACCAGCAGCACCAGCAACACGCCCAGGAGGGCATCCTGCCGGGGCGAAAGGGTGGTCGGGGATGATGGTGACGCGGAAAGCATGGACAATCTCCGGAATGACGCGATATTTCTCTTGATGAGAAGTATCTTAACATCAAGATATATTACCGAGGTAATCCGATGCCCGATCGCGCCGAATTCGCCGTGGACCAATGGCGCCGTGAGCGCCCCGATCTGGACGCCCTACCCATGCGCCTGGTCGGTCGCCTCGGCGAGATGGCCCAGATCCTCAGCCGCGACGTGCTGCAGCCGTTCTTCGACGAGCACCGGCTGCACTATGGCGAATTCGATGTGCTGGCCACCCTCCGCCGGGCCGGCGAGCCCTATGCGCTGAGTCCGACGGTACTCTACGAATCGGCCATGATTTCCTCGGGCGGCATGACCAATCGCCTCGACCGCCTGGAGCGCGCCGGCCTGATCGAACGCCAGAAGAACCCCGACGACCGCCGCAGCACCCTGGTCGCCCTCACCGCGGCGGGCTTCGCGCTCATCGATGGCCTGATGAGCGCCCACGTCGACAACGAGCGCCGCGCCCTGGCCACCCTCAGCGCGGACGAGCAGCAACAGCTGGATGCCCTGCTGGGCAAGTGGCTGGCCGCGCGTACGGAATGAAAAAAGCCGCGTGGCAGCACCCCGCGGCTTTGTGGTCAGCGGCGGCGACTCAACCCGCCGAGATCCGCTCCAGCGGTACCGGCTTGAGGCGCGGCGTGAGGAAATGGATCACCAGGATGGCCACCAGGTAGGCGCTGCCGGCCACGATGAAGATCGGCTGGTAGGACTTGAAGATCTCCAGGATGTAGCCGTTGTAGGTGGTCATCAGCATGCCGCCGATGGCGCCGGCGGTACCGCCGATGCCGATCACCGAGGCCACGGCTTCCTTGGGGAAGAGATCCGACGGCAGGGTCATCAGGTTGGCCGACCACGCCTGGTGGGCGGCGGCGGCGAGACCGATGATGCCCACCACCAGCCAGAGGCTGGAGACGAACTGGGCGGTGACGATGGGAACGACCGCCAGGGCGCAAAGCAGCATGGTGGTCTTGCGCGCCAGGTTGGCGTTGCGGCCGAGCTTCATCTGCTTGGAGGAACCCCAGCCGCCCAGTACCGAGCCGATGTCGGCGAGGATATAGATGGCGATCAGCGGCGGGCCGAAGGACTTCAGGTTCAGGCCGTAGGTCTTGCCGAGGAAGTCCGGCAGCCAGAACAGGTACAGCCACCAGATCGGATCGGTGAGGAACTTGCCGGCGGCATAGGCCCAGGTCTCGCGGAAGGTGAGCAGCTTGAACCAGGAGATCTTCACCGCGGTAGCCGGCGTGGCCGAGACCGGCGAGCCATCGTCGGACTGGATATAGGCCAGTTCTTCACGGCTGACCTTGGGGTGCTCGTGGGGGCGGCGATAGAGCAGCAGCCAGGCGATCAGCCACAGCGCGGTGACGATGCCGATGGAGATGAAGGCCGCCCGCCAGCCCCAGGCCAGGGTGATGGCCGGCACCAGCAAAGGTGTGATGATAGGCCCCATGGCGGTACCGGCATTGAAGATCCCGGTGGCCTGGGCACGCTCCTTCTGTGGAAACCATTCCGATACCGCCTTGAGGCTGGCCGGAAAGCTGCCGGACTCGCCGAAGCCGAGGGTGAAGCGCACCAGCACGAAATGGGTGACGGTATGGGCGATGCCGTGGCCGATGCTGGCGATGGTCCAGATGGTGAAGGCCAGGGCATAGCCAATGCGCACCCCCACCTTGTCGATGATGCGACCGAAGGTGAGGAAGCCGATGGCATAGGCGCACTGGAACCAGAACACGATCTTGGCGTAATCGGTTTCCGACCAGCCCAGATCCGCCTGCAGCGTGGGCTTCAAGATACCGATCATCTGGCGGTCGATGTAGTTGATGCCGATGGCGATGAACAGCAGCGCGCAAATCAACCAGCGATAGCGAGTGAAGCGTGAGGCCTGTTGGGTGGCGGTGACGGGCGGGACCTGCGACCGCGGGGCGGATTCCGCCCCGGGAGTGACCTGGATAGTCATCGAATAGGCTTCCTGACTTGTTGTTATGGCCGGTGTGAACCGGGGTCGTTGGAAAGCTGTTACCGGATATTCATATGACATCGTATGAGTGGTCTGGATAGCTGTCAATCCACCACAGGCGAAGAGGTTTGACATCTTGCAGCAGCGCGATCAGCTCGCCGGTTTTCAGATGTAAAGCAGTGCAAGGCCGCTTCCGTGACCTGCCTGGCACTTTTTCGTTGCAAGACGTCTAATGCGGTTCCTGAAGCGAAGCCGTCGCCTCACCTTGTCCATCCCGAGCCCCCTGTGTCCTCAGCAGACATCCCCGCCCTGATGGCGCGTATCGCGCAGCTGGAACAGAGCGACAGCCAGCTTCGTCAGCAGCTCGACGCCCGTAATGCGCCGGTGGAAGGCACGGCCATCCTGGCCAGCGAGCGCTACCAGTTCCTGTTCAACGCCATGGACGAGGGCTTTTGCATCATCGAATTCCTCGACGGCCCCCATGGACCGTTGAGCGACTACATTCATGTCGAGGCCAATCCGGCCTATACCGCCCATGCCGGTATTCCCAACATCGTGGGCAAGAAGCTACGCGACGTGGTCGGCGACGAGGCCCAGGCCTGGCTCGACCGCTACGGCCAGGTGCTGCGCACCGGCGAATCCATTCGCTTCGAGCAGGAATTGGTGGCCACCGGGCGCTACCTGGAGCTGACCGCCTTTCGCATCGAGCCGGCCAGCCGACGCCAGGTTGCCGTGTTGTTCCAGGACATCACCGCGCGCAAGCGCGCCGAGGCAGCCCTGCGCCAGCTCAACGAGACCCTTGAGGAGCGGGTGCAGTCCGCGTTGGCCGCCAACCGGATCCTGGCCAACGTGGTGAACGGTGCCACGGCCCTGGTCCAGGTAGTGGACTTCGATTTCCGCTGGCTGGCGATCAACGAGTCCGGGGCCGATATCCTCGAACGCGCGCTGGAGGTCCGCCCCTCTATCGGCGGCTCCCTGCTGGAGAACCTCAAGCGACGACCCGATCTGTACGAGGTCATCGTGCCGTTATGGCGCCGCGCCTTCGCCGGTGAGACCTTGCGCGAGATCATCTCGGTAAGCGAGGCGCCGACGCGACGCCATTACGAGCTGCAACTCACCCCGTTGTACGATGCTGAGGGCCGCTGCATCGGCGCCTATGAGTTCGCCTACGACGTGACCGAGCGCTTCAACGAGCAGGAACGCGTCCGGCTCATGGAAGAGGCCCTGCGGCAATCGCAGAAGATGGAAGCCGTCGGCCAGCTCACCGGTGGCATCGCCCACGACTTCAACAACCTGCTGACCGGCATCCTCGGCTCCCTGGAGATGCTCGAACTGCGTTTGCGCCAGGGCCGCCTGCAGGACCTGGATCGCTATACCGGCACCGCCCGCAGCGCCGCTCAGCGCGCCGCCGCCCTGACCCACCGGCTGCTGGCCTTCTCGCGTCGGCAGACCCTCGATCCGCAACCGGTGGCGCTGGAACAACTGGTGGTCGGGCTCGAAGATCTCATCCAGCGCAGCATAGGTCCGCAGATCGTCCTGGAGCACGAGGCCAATCCGCAGCTCTGGCTGACCCACATCGACGCCTCGCAGCTGGAAAACGCCCTGCTCAACCTCTGCCTCAACGCCCGCGACGCCATGCCCGAGGGCGGGCGTATCCGCATCGTCCTGGCCAACGAGACCCTCGACGAAGCCCGCGCCCGGCAGTACGCCCTGGTCGCAGGCGACTACGTCCGCCTGAGCGTGGGGGATACCGGCAGCGGCATGAGCGAAGAGGTGCTCGCGCGGGTGTTCGATCCCTTCTTCACCACCAAGCCCCTGGGCCAGGGTACCGGCCTGGGCCTGTCCATGGTGCACGGCTTCGTGCTGCAATCCGGCGGCGGGATCCGCATCGAATCGGCGCCCGACCAGGGCACCTGGGTCCACCTCTATCTGCCGCGCCATTACCTCCTGAGCTTGGCCCATCCGCCGGTCCATCCCGAGCTGGAACCCAATCTACCGGGCCAGGGCGAGACCATCCTCGTGGTCGACGACGAACCCACCATCCGCGCCCTGGTGGTCGAGGTCATGACCGCCCAAGGCTATCGGGTGCTGGAGGCGGCCGATGGCACCACGGCCCTGAGCCTGCTGCAGGCCGATACCCCGCTGGACCTGCTGGTCACCGACGTCGGCCTGCCCGGCGCCCTCAACGGTCGCCAACTGGCCGATGCCTTGCGCAGCGGGCGACCGACGCTGCCGGTGCTGTTCATCACCGGTTATGCCGAAAGCAACGTCATCGGTGACGGCGACCTCGACGCGGGCATGGGCGTGCTCATCAAACCCTTCGCCCTGGATACCCTCGAACGTCGCATTCACCTGATGCTCGGAGAGCGCCAGGGCGCGCCCTCCTGAGGCAATCCGAATGATGTCTTTTTGCTATCATCAGGCTCTAACTCTTTCGTCCTGACCGAGCAGCCCATGGACAAGCGTTCCCGGACTCACCTCCTGCTGATCTTCACCGTGATCGCCGGCATGGCCCTGTTGGCGGCCCAGATCCGTTAAGGCGGTCGTAAGCAAAGAGGTGGCACTCTGAGATCCGTGCCGCAAGGCATCGTAGAAGCTGACTCTGCGTTTGAGCCTGGGTAGGACCCGGGCTTTTTTTTGCCGAAATAAAATGCGCAGCAGTCCACGGCTCGCCGTTTTGCCAGTGCGGCCTGGCCGGCAGGCTTTGGCATCATGGTCTTCTCGTCCAGGAGGGACATCCCATGATCACCAGGCTGCCGTCCGCCACCGCCTTGCCGCTCGCCTACGACGTCTGCCCGCTGGGCGCGGATACCCCCTCTCTCTCCATCGACATCCTGCTCCAGGGCTTTCTGGCGCTGGACAATCACGCGCAGCTCACCGTGGGACGCGAGATCAAGCATCAACTGCGCGAGCGCCTGATCGCCGACCTCAACGCCCAGCCGGTCGATACCACGGCCCTGCTCGCCGATGCTGGCGAGACGCCCCGCGCGGCAGCCACACCACGCCGCGAACGTCAGATGCGCCTGAGTGGCGGCTGACGCTTACCGCCCTTAGTCCAGATAATCCGGCTCCAGCCGCAGCAACTGACGCTTCACGCTTTCCAGGTGCAAGCGGGCGCTCTCGGCGTTGCCCTGCAGCATCTGCTGGCAGGCGGCCTGGGCGATGGCCGGCGCCACCGGCTTGAGCGGCCGCCCGCTGGCCATGGCCTTGAGCTGCACCTCGGCGGCGCGCTCCAGGTAGTAGAGATCGTCCCAGGCCTCGGCGATGCTCGGGCCGAGCACCAGCGGACCATGATTCTTCAGCAGCACCACAGCAGCGTCTCCGGCGGCCCGGGCGATGCGCTCGCCTTCGGCGTAGTCCAGCGCCAAGCCGTTGTAGTCCTCGTCCACGCTCAGGCGGTCATGGAACTTCAGCGCGGTCTGCCCGGCCCAGACGAAGGGCTCGCCCTCCAGCAGGCACAGCGCCGTGGCATTGGGCATATGGGTATGAAAGGCCGCCCGCGCCTGGGGATTGAGCCGGTGCAACTGGGCATGGATGTAGAAGGCGGTGGCCTCGGGCGCGCCCGCACCGGCCACCACGCCGCCGGTGAAATCGCAGATCAGCAGTGACGAGGCCGTCACCTCGGCGAAGGCCAGGCCGTAGGGATTGACCAGAAAGAGATCGTCATGCCCCGGCACCACGAAGGAAAAGTGATTGCAGATCCCCTCGCCCAGGCCGAGCCGGGCGGCCATGCGAAAGCAGGCGGCGAGATCGATGCGCGCCTGGCGGATGGCGGGGGTGTCCAGGTCGCGCGGGGTGGCGACGGTGCGGGCAGTGCTGTCGAAGGCGTGGGCCATGGGATGCTCCTTGGAAAGAGGCGCAGGTGCTGCACAAAGGATGCCGGGGCCCTGCAGCCTCCCGTGCATCACAAAAATGCAGCAATCTCTTGTTACATCTCCCCGCTCATCTTTCACTTCCAGGGATCTTTCCATGGCGTTCCGCCTCACACTCCTCGCCCGCGCCTGCTGCCTCTCCCTCCTCGCCAGCTCCGCCGCCATGGCCGCCGCCCCGGCGCGCAACGTCATCCTGTTCATCCCCGACGGCCTACGTGCCGGCATCGTCGATGAGCAGACCGCGCCGAACCTGGCCCAATTGCGCCGCGACGGGGTGAACTTCCAGAACAGCCATTCGCTCTTCCCCACCTTCACCACCCCCAACGCCTCGGCCATGGCCACCGGGCATTACCTGGGCGATACCGGGGATTTCGGTAACACCCTCTACACCGGTTTCCCGGTGCCGGGCGCCAACAACAGCGTCACGCCCTTCCTGGAGAACGACGAGGTGCTGGGCGACGTCGACGAACACTTCGCCGGCAACTACCTGGACGAGGAAACCCTGCTGGCCGCCGCGCGCCAGGCCGGGCTCTCCACCGCCGCCGTGGGTAAGCTCGGCCCAGTCGCCATCCAGGACGTGACCGCCCGCGACGGCGAGAAGACCGTGATCGTCGACGACTCCACCGGCCACCCCACCGGCATTCCCCTGAGCGCCGCGATGCAGGACGCCCTGAAACAGGCCGGGCTGCCCTTGGAAGCCCCGAGCCGGGGCGCCAACGGCAAGGCCGGCAACGCCACCACACCGGGCACCCTGAGCGCCAACGTCGAACAGCAGCGCTACTTCCTCGACGTCACCAACCAGGTGCTGCTGCCGCGCTTCAAGGAGAGCGGCAAACCCTTCGTGCTGGTGTTCTGGTCGCGCGATCCGGACGGCACCCAGCACAACCAGGGCGACAGCCTGGGCAAGGTCACCCCCGGCATCAACGGCCCCACCAGCCTGGCCGCCATCCGCAACGTCGACGCCAACCTCGGCGCCCTGCGCGCGCGCCTCAAGGAACTGGGGCTGGACGGCAACACCGACATCTTCGTCAGCGCCGACCACGGCTTCTCCACCATCTCCAAGGAGAGCAAGACCAGTCCGGCGGCCCAGGCCAGCTACGCCGACGTGCCCAAGGGCCTGCTGCCTCCGGGCTTCCTCGCCCTGGACCTGGCCGACGCCCTGCACCTGCCGCTGCTCGACCCGGACGCCAAGGGCGCCGCGGTGGACAAGAGCCAGGGCCAGCACCCGAGCAAGGCCAATGGCCTGATCGGCCCCGATCCGGCCAAGCCCGAGGTGGTGGTGGCGGCCAATGGCGGCTCGGACCTGGTCTACCTGCCCCAGGCCGATGCCAAGGCGCTGGCGCCCAAGGTAGTCGCGGCGCTGCTCAAGCAGGACTACGTCAGCGGTCTGTTCGTCGACGACGACCTGGGCAAGATACCCGGCACCCTGCCCTTGTCGGCCATCAACCTCAAGGGCTCGGCGCTCACCCCCTACCCGGCCATCGTGGTCAACTTCCGCTCCTATGACACCGGTTGCGCCAAGCCCGACGTCTGCGCCGTGGAAGTGGCCGACACCGGTCTGCAACAGGGCCAGGGCATGCACGGCAGCTTCAGCCGCGGCGATACCCACAACTTCATGGCGGCCATCGGCCCGGACTTCCGCAAGGGCTTCGTCGACCTGAGCCCGGTCAGCAACGCCGACGTCGGCCAGACCCTGGCGCACCTGCTGCACCTGCAGATCCCGACCAAGGGCCAACTGGTCGGCCGGGTGATAGGCGAAAGCCTCGTAGGCGGCAAGCCGGTCAAGGCCAGCCACCAGGAGCAGAGCTCGGCACCCGCAGCCGACGGCCTGGTCACCGAGCTGAAGACCCAGACCGTGGGCGACACCCGCTACTTCGATGCCGCCGGCTTCAAGGGGCGTTCGGTCGGGCTGTGAGGGAGCGGCGGACGCTCAACGGAGCGTCCGCCTTTACAGCTCCAGCGTGCCGCGGATGCAGTCCTGCACCGCGCCACCCACCCAGATGCGGCCATCGATCCGGGCTACCCGCACCCGCCCGCGGCGGCCCAAGACCGTACCCTGGCTCGCCAGGTAGCGCTCGGGCGCCAGACCCGCCGGGATCAGCCACTGCGCCAGGCTGGCGTTGAGGCTGCCGGTGACCGGATCTTCGGCGAATTCTTCGCCCATCAACGCCCGCACCTCGAATTGCGCCTCGGCCTCCGGACCGGTCCAGGGTGCCACCAGGCCCACGTTGAGCCCCTCCAGCGCCTGGTAATCCGGGCGGATCGCCAGCAACTCCTCTCGACGCTCCAGCAGCACCGCCACCCAGCCGGGACCGTTGTCGGCCCACTGGCTAGCCTGGATGCGCTCAGGTGCCAGCCCCGTCCCGCGGGCGATGCGCGCCAGCACCTCGGGCTCCACCGGTCCGCCACGCAGCAAGGGCGGCGCGGCGAAGGCCAATTCCTCACCGGCCGCGCGGATCGGCACCAGCCCGGCGTCGCACTCCTGGATCACCTCGCCTCCGCGCGGCCGCCCGCCTTCGCGCAGCCAGACATGGCAACTGCCCAGGGTCGGATGGCCCGCGAAGGGCAGTTCGCGCTGCGGAGTGAAGATGCGCACCCGGTAATCCGCCGCCGGATCGGTCGGCTCGAGCAGGAAGGTGGTCTCCGACAGATTGGTCCAGCGCGCCAACGCCGCCATCTGCTCGGTGGAAAGATGATCGGCGCCACAGACCACCGCCAGGGCATTGCCCTCCAGGGGGCGCTGGGCGAAGACATCGACCTGATGGAAAGCGAGGGACATGGTTGGGACTCCTGGGGGCAAAGACCCGATTGTCCCCGCCGCCAGGCCTTTACGGCCAGCTACAGCCGATTCGCTATCCAGCCGTACAGAACGCCTGTGCCCGGCTCCTTGGCGCCCTCACCCCAGCCCTCTCCCCCTGGGAGAGGGAGCCGCTCGGCAGGGCGGACGACAGCGCAGCCTCATCCACGCGGCGCAGCCGTGTAGGTAGCACAACCACGAAGCGTTTTCCTCATGAGTACCGATCGAACGCCAAGCACTCATCCGGTACCGATCAACCCCCTCTCCCTCTGGGAGAGGGTTGGGGTGAGGGCTTCCTTCAGAGCCGTCTAGAGTGGAAAACCGCAAAGCGTTTTCTACCTGAATACCCATCAAACACCAGGAACTCCCTCCGGTACGGATCGACCCCCTCTCCCTCTGGGAGAGGATTGGGGTGAGGGCTTCCTTCAGAGCTGTGCAGAGTAGAAAACCGCAAAGCGTTTTCCACCTGAATACCCATCAAACACCAGGAGCCCCCTCCGGTACCGATCAACTCCCTCACCCTCTGGGAGAGGGTTGGGGTGAGGGCTTCCTTCAGAGCCGTCTAGAGTGGAAAACCGCAACGCGTTTTCCACCTGAATACCCATCAAACACCAGGAGCTCCCTCCGGTACGGATCGGCCCCCTCTCCCTTTGGGAGAGGGTTGGGGTGAGGGCTGCGCTCCATCGTCGAGAGGGCGGATGAAGGCGCCCGTATCCAGGCGCCAGGCCCCGGCGGGCCGCTAGCGCTTAGGGCTCAAGGGACTATCGTCCTGATCCTCGCGCTCTTCGGTGGTGGTGGTATCCGCCGAGTCGGGCACATCGCCGTATTCGTCGTAATCCTGAGGGGTCTGGCGGTCATCGGCGGGTTCGCGGCTCATGAAAGACTCCGGTGCAAGGGACGCCCTTGGTGGAGTCCAACGGCCCCGCCGGCGTTCCCCTCAGACCAGCGCCACCAGACGCTCGGCCACCCGGTCGAAGGGTTCGATGCTGCGCTGGGCGCGGCACAGCGGGATCACGCCCTGCACCGCCGCCACCAGCAAGGTCGCCAACCCCGTGGCCGCTTCCACCGAATGGCCGTGCTCCACCAGCGCCCTCTGCAAAAGCCCCTCCCAGCGGCGATAGATGGCCGCTGCCGTATCCAGCTCGCGCTGGGCGATCTCGTCCACCGGTTCTTCCACCGCCACCGCCATCACCGGGCAGCCGACGCGAAAATCCGAATCCAGCAGGATGTCGCGCCACAGCCGCAAAAAGCCCTGGATACCCGCCAGCGCCCCGGCCTGCAACTGCTGCTCCAGGTCACGGCTGACCCGCGCCCCGGCCAGCTCCACCGCCTCCACCACCAACTGGTGCCTGCCGCCGGGAAAGTGGTGATAAGTGGACCCCAGCGGCGCCTCGGCGCGCTTGATGGTCTCGCGGATGCTGGTGGCATTGAGGCCGTGTTGCGCCAGCATGGCCGAGGCCGCCACCACTACCCGTTCCCGCACCTTCGACTGCTCGGTCATCCATTCTCCTTGCTATGACAGCTGTCATAACCTACCGTCCAGGCATTATAACAACTGTCATAGGGACCACCCCATGCCCAGCGACGCGCTCGATCAAGAGCTGATCACCGCCGACGGCTATCGCCTGGGCACCCGGCGCTATCCCGCCCAGGGCCCACTCCAGGGCCGGCTGATCGTCGCCGGTGCCACCGCCGTACCCCAGGGCTTCTATCGCCGCTTCGCCCAGCACGCCGCGGCCCGCGGCTTCGAGACCCTGACCTTCGACTACCGCGGCATCGGCCGCTCGGCGCCGGCCTCGCTCAAGGGCTTTCGCATGGACCTGCTGGACTGGGCGCACCAGGACCTCGCCGCCGCCGTGGACGCCATGGCCCAGGGCGACGTCCCGCTCTACCTGGTCGGCCACTCCTATGGCGGCCATGCCTTCGGCCTCTTGCCCAACCACGCCAAGGTGGCCGGCTTCTATGTCTTTGGCACCAGCGCCGGCTGGTACGGCTACATGCCCCCGCTGGAGCGCCTCAAGGTGCTGGCCATGTGGAAACTGGTGCTGCCGGTGCTCACCTGGTGGAAAGGCTACTGCCCCTGGAGCGCCCTGGGCCTGGGCGAAGACCTGCCGCGCGACGTCTATCGCCAGTGGCGCCACTGGTGCAGCCTGCCCCACTACTTCTTCGACGACCCAGCCATGCGTGGCATCGAAATCGGCTTCGCCGCGGTGCGTACCCCCATCGTCGCGGTCAACGCCCTGGACGACCTCTGGGCCACCCCGCAATCGCGCGATGCCTTCATGCAGGCCTATCGCAACACCGAGCTGCAACGCGAAGACCTCGACCCCCGTCAGCACGGCGGCGCCATCGGCCATATGGGCTATTTCCGCGCCAGCGCGGAGCCGCTGTGGGATAGAGCGTTGGATTGGTTTGTTGGGCTGCCGCGGACGCCCATCCCGAGCTAAGTAGTGAATAAGCATGCTGCGTAGGGCTCATGAAAAGGGTTAGGCGGGACGATACCGCTAGCCCGCACCTCTTAAAGTCAGGGGATCAAGCCCCGCATAACGCGACCGCCTGGATGGTGGTGGTGACAGCTCGTCGACTCCAGCACGCGCCTGATTTGGTGCTATCACCTCTCTCGCCTTGAGCCGAAGCCCCGCCAATTCTGGGTTTCAGCCCTACCTCTCACAAAATTGTCGGACTTAACTGCAAAAACCGGCTCGACTCCGGCACTTCGCCAGCCTTGACGCTCTCCCGCCTGCCACCTAACGTGAAATCCATCACAAGGATGTGGCTGGAACGATCTTTCGCTCCGGCCCGGCCAGGAGGCCGTCATGCCCGCCAAAGACCACCACGGCAAGACCGCGCAAGATTACCGATCTGCGCTTATTGCCGAACTCGACGTAGTTCCCGACTACCGCCGCCGCAAGGCACTCTACCCTGCTGCTCAACTGGCCATGGGTGCAGCGCTGGCTGCATCCGTCCCCTGTTGCCGAGCAGCCGCTCGATGTTTCAGAAGCCCAAGCCCCAACACCGCCCCTAAGCACTGCCCTCCCCGCACCAGCACTCCGCCAAGCCCTAGCCGCCTCGCAATCCCTGGATGCCTGCCTCAAGAAGGGCAACGTGATGGGGGAAGAGGTACTGCGCTGCCGCTATGGCGCTCCGCCTCATGCGCAAGAGCCTGCTACCGCACGCCTGGGAATGGTTTCTGCGGCTTATCTCGCCCAATACAAGGCGGATCGGGAGCTAGCTCCCATGCGTACCTCATCCTCGCCGTCCTTCACCGAAAGCCATATGGTCTCTAAATGGGACGGTAATGGCTCGTACTTGGCTACTTTGGAGGTGCAAGATAACCGGATTGATTACGGCAGCGTCTGTGGGAATCATCGCAAGAGTTCGATTGAGTACCGGAAATATAGGAAGGGGGCGAAACAGCGATTTAACGATGAGTACGTAGAATGGAGAAATGCTGATGAAAAGTAATTATTGCGAGTAGCTTCGAATCACTTTAATACTTAAATTTTGATTAAAAAATTGTCTTGCAAAACCTAAACCTAAACCTAAACCTAAACCTAAACCTAAACCTAAACCTAAACCTAAACCTAAAACTGGACAAAAATGTTAGTAGAAAAGTACTTATCACTAATAGGCGATAACGGCCTTAAAAGCTATTACTCCTTTGAAACCCTGGTTCAGCACTTATTAAGAAACCATGTGGAAAACCAAGGGAAACAGTATGAATACCTTGACAGAAAAAACACAATAAAATTTGGGGATGCCATCGCCCCCCAAGGCTTTGACTGCTTCGATGGCCCAACGCTAATAGAGATAAAACTAAACCTCAACGATGTGCAATTCAAAAAATATATTGACCTCCTATTTAAATTCGCAGAAAAAACCGACGACAAATTTAAAGTAAAGCATCTAATCATAATTACAGCAAAACCTATCCCCCCTATATTTTTTGAAAGATATCGCAAAATATTAGACTCAGAAAGATGGCCATTCAGGGTGCACATTTGGGGACCAATAGAACTGAATGTGATAATAGAAAACAACGCTCAATTAGCTGAAGAAATATCAAGCAACTTGTTTTCGCTAAGACTAGATGATGCATTAAAGAACCAGCCTAACGACTGGAGGCTTGAGCGAGAGGAAATTTTAGAAAAAATATCAACCTTGTATAAGAGAGGTCATTTTTCGCTGATAATAGGCGCAGGGGTCTCCAGTAGCGCCGGGATGCCTAATTGGAATACTCTAATAAATTCTCTATTTGTTAGGTATATGACGCATGAATTTGACGGCGACACTGCAACTTCTGATGACGACATCAAAGCTTTAGTAGAAAGACTAAATAGAGTTAGTGAACCTTCCGCCCTTATGGCTGCAAGATACCTACGCAGGGGGCTTTCTGAGAATGGAAGAGATGCAAAAGGCTTTACTAGTGCAGTTACAGAAAGCCTATACAAACTCAGAAATAAGAACCTCCTCATTGACTCACCTCTAATACAATCATTAGCCAAAATGTGTTCACCTAGACGTACAGGTGCAAAGATAAGATCAATAATAACTTATAATTTCGACGACTTAATCGAAAGACAGCTCCTGAAGTCATCAATTCAGTTTAGATCCATTTACACTGAGGGCTCAAGCTACGACCCAGATGACCTTCCAATTTATCATGCACATGGATTCTTACCTGAAGACCAAGCTAGCTATCAAGACTTGGATGGCTCTACATTAGTTTTTTCAGAGGAAGGTTATCACTATCTTTATTCAGAGCCATATCACTGGTCTAACCTGGTCCAACTCAACACCTTTAGAGAAAATAATTGCCTGATGATTGGACTATCTATGACAGACCCCAATCTAAGAAGACTACTTGATATTTCTTCTAAAAACCTAGAAAACAGTAAACACTTCGCCTTCATGAAACGCCTATCATCGGATGACTTTTGCTTCAGTGAAAAAGACGAAGACCGAGTCCAAGTGGTACAGAATCTAAGGTCAGCTGAAAAATTTTTATACCAGCACCACACACTAAATGAAGAGCTAATGAAAGAACTAGGCGTTACGATTATTTGGTATGAAAGCCATCAGGAAATACCCTCATTAATCCAAAAAATCGCACAAAACTAAAGGCAGCCACTTACGTAGATTCGTGTCTTACCAAGGCCTACCAAACAAGAAAAATCACAAGTGCGCAAAATATACAACTCACGAACCGTTTAAACCTGAACACGTGCCTATTGGTCTTGACCAAAATTACAGTAGCCTTTTTGGAGAACACTAATGACAGACATAGACAATGTTTTTTATGAAGAGGATACTGAAAACACAACTCCTCCTGAAGAGTTTGCTATTGCAAAGAAACTTCTTGCAGAGCGTTGTGCGGCAGCAGGAATCGCACTCGAAGATATCCCCGTCCTTGATGAAGAGCCAAAGCTCAAGATCGGGATGAAATGTGGTAGAAATACTCGTTGGCTAGCTCTTTGGTCAGGCGAAAGCATTTATCAATTACTTGATATTCCATTCGAAAAATTTACATATTTATCAGATTTCGAAGCCATTTGCTCATACACCGAAGGAACTATAGAGGCAGCAATCAGACCAATATCCGCCACCAGCGCACCAATGAGTTACGTATATCGGCGATTGTTTGGTCATTACAATCAAAATAATCAGCTAGATATAGAGTCAGCCAAAATAATTATACCAGCCGAACAAGAAGGACTACCTCATATTGAAATAAGTCGCGCATCATCGACTTTCAATATATTATCAAAAGCGCCGAATCGCTTTCGGCTGACATTAAAACTTAAAAATTGCCATATTTCCACATATGACTCCGCACTCTCGCTACTCAAAAAAATAGCAGGCGCGATCCTTTTTCAAATTGACCTCACTACCGACATCCCAATGGGTATCGAAAAAGAGCGACGCCGCCTACTCAATGCGCGAAGACAAAGAACAAGAAAAAATCAAATAATCGAGTTGCAATACCCAAAAACACAATTCGAAAACGCACCACTTTCTCTATACTGGTATGGAAGAAGCGCTACGGGCATGCCTCTGCTCCAGTTTTTAGCATTCTATCAAGTTATTGAGTTTTATTTTCCAATTTATTCTCAATCCGAAGCTCAACGAAAGTTAAAAACCATATTAAAAGACCCTACATTTCGCGGCGATCGTGACACGGATATTGCACGCCTTTTGGCAGCCATACACGTCAGTCGCAGCGGAGCTTTCGGAGATGAGAGGTCGCAACTAAGGGCAACCCTTATGGAATGTTCAGACTCTGATGGTTTACGATTTTTCATGGAAAGCGATCCTGATAGAAAGGAGTTCTTTTTTAGCAAAGCCAAGTCATCCACCTATCATAAAATCCCCCTTGCAAACCCAAATCTTGATATTAGGAATGACGTAGCCGATAGAATATATGATATCCGCTGCAAAATCGTTCATATGAAATCAGACTCACGAGATGGCAATGTTGAACTGCTATTACCCTTTACGCCTGAAGCTGAGCAGCTTGCTTTTGATATAGATATTGTACAACATCTTGCCCAGCTGGTTTTAATAGCAGGCAGCACATCTTTTAACATTCACGGATAAATGCAACCTATCGAACCTAATAAAACTTATCACAAACCATCCATTGAACACCGGATCGGCTATTAGAAACCATTAACTCAAAAATTAAACCAGCGAAATGATCATCCTTTAGTTGACAGATAATCCCTAATGACGACAGACCAAACCTTCATTCGCGTCAGGGTGAAAACCTTGGAGTGACGGTCTATGTCACAGGTGATGCCTCCCGCATCAGCGTGGCCCAGAGCGGCAGCCAGCACACCGCCGCCCCAACCCAGGACACGGCGGGCAATGTCATCAACTGAGCCAGAGCGGCCTTTTCAACCACGCCGCTATTACCCAATAGGCCGTTCGCGGCGCCTGGTTTCAATCGAAGCGCCGACAATCCCCCGCCACTGCTCGCACGAGTTTCGGGAACAGGCACTAGCCCTTTTGAGCTATTGCGCCGGCCGCTTCAGGCATTAGCTTACTGACGACGAGCTTCTCAACTTCCGCGCACCGCTCGTCACAGCAACGCTGCTGCCCTTACCCCAGTCGTAACCCGCTACCAGGACAGGCCCCCATGCATACCTCCCGCGCCGCCATGATGATGTTGCTGCTGACCAACATCGGGATGGCCTGGGCGGACGCTCAGGCCGACAGCACGGAAGACACCCGCAGTTCGATGCCGCCGATCCATGTTCGCCAGAGCGTGGAACTGACCTACCAGGGCGTCAACGAGGCGCGGGCGAACTATCTGGCGGCCCTGCGCGACTGCCAGGCGGGGGGATTGCAAAGCCGCGCGCTGGCCGACCAGGACGTCGCCTTGCTCGGCACTACCCGCTATGAGCTGTGGTTCGCGCGGGATATCGAGGTGGTTCGCGAGACGAGTTGGAGGGTCGCCAACGACGGCCCTGGCGGTACCTGCCTGTTCCGCCTGGAGACCACCGGCACCCAGGAAACCACCACCGACAGCTCTTACCAGCGGGTGGATCTGGCGACGGGTGAAAAGACCGAAGAGGCCGCAGCGCCGGACGCCTTGAGCCGTATACCGGTGGAAAAGAGTGAGCCGGCCGCACTGGGCGATTTCCAGGGACCGACCCCACGGACGGTGGCCGGGCAGCCATGTGATGAATGGGTCAAGCCGAATGGCCTGCACCAGTGCGTCTGGTCGGCGGGAACGAAATGGGGCTTCACGGCCGAGCCGCTGAACGACCATCGGCCCAATCGGGGTTTCATCGTGCTGGAGCAGCTCCCCGGCGCCGACTCGGAGTACAGGGTCACCACCCAGGCGATGAGTGTGGGCGAGCCGTTCGACCCGGCCGCGCTGGTTGCACCAAGGGTATCGGGGAAGCGCGACTAGGGGCTGGATGAACGGAGCTTGGGCGGCATCGGGACAGCGCTGGCGCGCGAGCCCGGCCTGAGGGTTCCGCTTCATGGCTGGCCTGTGTGCAACGAGGGACAGGGCGGTCGACATCACGCCTGGCAGCCCGAGATGGCAGCCTCAATCTTTCCCCCAAGCCGCCGCTAACCTTGCCTACCCTTTGAAGATGGAGTTCGCCATGTCCGGCCTAGGATCGGTGAAAGGTATCGGCAGCGGCATCCTGCATCCCGTCACCCTCAAGCTGAGTGGCGCGACCAAGCCCAAGGACGAGGACCTAGCGGCTGCCCAGGCCGCGCAAGCCAAGCAGCCCAAGGGCATCGGCAAGCCCAATCCGCTCGATGGGATCAAGGCCAAGGCCGATGCTGCAGCCAGCGGCAACGAGAAAGGCAGCACCGGGAACAGCACCCTGGATACGCTGCAGAAGGCCATCGACATGGCCAAGCGGCAACTGGAGTTGGCGCAGAAGCAGTTGCGTGCCGTGGAAGCCCAGAGCAAGGGCACGAGCAAGGAGGCCCAGGAAGCCAGCCAGGCCGCGCGGGAAGCGGCCCAGGCCAATGTGGCGGCCGCCAGTGAGGCCTTGATGAGTGCCTATGCCGCCTACACCGAGGCGCTGAAAAAGGCCGGCGACAGTAGCAGCGGAGTCAGCGCCAAGGCGTGATCGGCGCCCAGCGGGCGTGGGTTACCCTTGGGGTCCCATCCCCCGCTGGAGGACTCCACCATGGCCAATCGGTTGCTCGGCAAGACCGCGCTCGTCACCGGCGCGGCCCAGGGCTTAGGCGCCGCCATCGCCCAGGCCTTCGTGGCGGAAGGCGCCTTCGTCTATGTCACCGACCTGAACGACGCCTTGGGCCACGCCGTCGCGGCCGACCTGGGCGACAGGGCGCGCTATCTACACCTGGATGTGCGTGACGAAGACCAGTGGCAGCAGGTGACGCAGCAGATCCTCGCCGAGCGGAGTCGGCTGGATGTGCTGGTGAACAATGCCGGGATCACCGGCTTCGAGCAGGGCGTGGTGGCTCACGACCCGGAACACGCCCGCCTGGCCGACTGGCAGGCGGTGCATCACACCAATCTCGATGGCGTCTTCCTTGGCTGCAAGTACGGCATCCGTGCTATGCGTCCCGCGGGGGCCGGGTCCATCATCAATATTTCGTCGCGCTCGGGACTGGTGGGTATCCCCGGCGCGGCAGCCTATGCCGCGTCCAAGGCCGCGGTACGCAACCACAGCAAGACGGTGGCGCTCTATTGCGCGGAGCAGGGCCTGGCCATTCGCTGCAATTCGATCCACCCCGCCGCCGTCCTCACGCCGATGTGGGAGCCCATGCTGGGCGACGGCCCGGATCGCGAGGCACGCATGGCGGCCCTGGTGCGGGATACACCGCTGCGGCGCTTCGGCCGGCCCGAAGAGGTGGCCGCCCTGGCGCTGCTGCTGGCATCCGACGAGGCGACCTACATGACCGGTAGCGAGTTGAATCTGGATGGCGGGCTGCTGGCGGGTTCGGCGGTGACGCCGGCCGTGGCGGAAGAGTCCTAGCCCGCTACTGCTTGACCTTGAAGCTCAGCCGCAACTCGGTGCCGTGCTGGCCGGCGCGTGACCACTGCGCCTGACCACGGATCTGCGCGGCCAGGCCCTCGATCAGCTTCATGCCGGTGCCCGAGCCCGGTCGAGTCGCGGGTGCCTGTAAGGGCAAGCCCTTGCCGTCGTCCCTGATGCGCACGGTCCAGGCGCCCTCGCTAGCGGTTTCGATATCCACCGCCAGCGATCCGCCCTGGCCGTCGAAGGCGTACTTGAGGCTATTGGAGGCGAATTCGGTGAGGATCATGCCCAGGGGCACGGCGGTATCCGGGTCCAGGTCGACGTCGGCGATGGCGATCTGCAGCCGTACCGGGCCGGAGTGCTCCTGATGCAGGTGGCAGAGGTTCTCCAGCAGTTGCATGACGAAGGGTCGCAGGCGCAGTTGCCTGGCGGTATCGGCGACATAAAGCTGCTCATGGACCAGGCGCAGGGCATCGATGCGCGCGCCTATGCCCTGGAGTTCCTGGCGCGCTTCATCTGACTGGGCCGCCCGGGATCTCAGCCAGACCAGGCCGGCGATGATGGCGATATGGTTCTTGATGCGGTGCTGCATTTCCTGCATCAGCCGGTTATTGGCCTGCAAGGCGTCATTGAGATCACTGGTCTTGAGCAGCCGGTCGATGACCGGGCCGAGGATGGTGGCGTAGGTCCGCAGGAATTCCACGTCCTCCTCGCCGAAGTCCCGTGGCTCGCGGGCATCGACCTGCAGCAGGCCGTAGGCCTGGCCGCCGGGCAGGAAGATGGGCACGTTGACCAGGGCGACGACGCCATGCTCGCGGAGAAACTCGGGCAGGTCGAAGCGCTCCTCCTGGCGGATGTCCGGGGTGATGACGGGCCGGCTGACCTTGATCGAATAGGCCTCGGAGGAGCGCTCACCGAGAGAGATCTTGGCCTCGCCGACCACGCCGGGCCTCCAGCCGACGCCGGCGCGCACCAGCGCCTGATGCGCGCCGCGCTCGATCTCCAGCACCTTGGACAGATCGGTACCGAGGGCATCGCCCACCAGTTGGCAGGCGCGGGTGAGGATCTCGTCCAGGTCTTCGCAGCGCAGGGCGAAGTCGCCGAAGTCGGCCAGCAGTTTCTGTCGGTGAATCAGGGTTTGGATTTGCTGATGAGCGTTCATCGCGCTGTGGCTCTTGTTCGTTGAGACTCGGAATGATCCGTGGCCGCCAAGCGGTGGGGAGCTGAGCATTGCTGGAGCGTCCTCCCGTCCATGCGGACCGCTGCGCCCTTCAGGTTTTGCCAGGGTCCGCACCACCGCTCGGCCGCGGGCGATCATCCGGATAGATGTCCTGATCGGTAACGGCGGGATGGCAGCCCAGAGCACGCAATTGGTTGATGGCATCGCGGATCACCTCGTAGAGCAGCGAGGTGTTGCGCACCAGGCTCTGGCTGAGGGTGCGGGTGACCCGGGCCGGGCGCGCTGGATCGATCAAGGTGATCACCAGGTTGTCACCCTGGGATTCGAGTTCGTGCTTGATGGGCGGGTCCAGGGCCGCCAGCTGGCTTCGAAGGGCTTGCATACGGCTGGAGGCTCCCCAATGGCTATTTTTCAGTCGGACTCGATGACTGACCGAAGCGTTCCGACGCTGCGCTGATCCGCCGCCATGCCGCGGTGGGCGCGGGATTGGGGCTGGCGACGGGCCTACGCGGGGCCGAGCGCTCTAACGCCTGGGTCACCCCGCGCTCACCTGTGGGATTCGTCCTGAGCGATCTGGCCGTAGGTTTTTTAACGTTTCCTGGCCGCCGCTGGGGCTGATCGCCCAGGACGGCTGGAACCACTCGGCCGGGCCTTGGCCGCGAAGGGTACGGCTGCGGAAACGCCGAAGCGGCGCTCTTCACCCCGGCTGACGCCTGAGCCCGCTAGCCCAGGCGCGCGATGATCGCATCGGCCACCCGCAGTGAGTTGGCGATGATGGTCAGGGTGGGGTTCACCGCGCCTACCGAGGGAAAGAAGCTGGCGTCCGTCACGTACAGGTTGTCGACCTCATGGGTGCGGCAATCGAGATCGAGCACCGTGGCCCTGGGGTCTTCGCCGAATTTCAGGGTTCCCGCCTGGTGCGCCGTGCCGCTGATCGGCGTGTCCTTGCCCAGATAGAGCCGCCGATCCATGAGATGCGGATGGATATCGGCCTTGTCGCAAATCTGGCGCAGCATGTCACGCAGCGCCAGATGGGCATCTGTATGGGCCGTCTGCACATCCAGATGGACCTGGCCATCGCGATAGAAAATCCGGTTCTCCGGGCGTGGCAGGTCTTCCGAGGTCAGCCAGAAATCGATGGAGTGCCGGGCGATCCATTCGAACGGCTGATCCGGCAGCCAGTGCAGAAAACTGGGCAGGCCCTCGGTCTGGATTTGTCGGCCATCGGACTTGCCGACCATCTGGATGTGCCCCAGCGGAAAGTCATGGGGATTGCGCGGGGACTTCGCGTGCCCATGGTAGAAATCGTTGAGCCCTAGGGTCTTTTGGAATTCGGTCGGGTTGGGGCTGCGCGAGATGGCCAGCACCGTCGAATTATGGTGGCGCATGTAGTTGCGCCCCACCTGCCCGGACCCATTGGCCAGCCCGTTGGGATGCCGCTCATTGGCTGAGCGCAGGAACAGCAGGGCCGACGACAGCGCGCCACAGGCGACCACGACGAGGTCGCCGCGGATGATATGGGTGCGCCCTTCGATCAGGGTCTCGACACCGGCGATTGAGTTGCCGGCGGCGTTGGTCAGCAACCGGCTGACATAGGCGTTTCTCAGCAGTTGGAGATTGGGCCACTGCTGCAGCGCGGGATCGAGGCAGATGATCTGGGCGTCGGCCTTGCCATTGGTGAGGCTGGGGTAGCCGTCGAAGGGATCGCAGCGCAAGAGCCTGGAGTGCGGGGTCGCCGCGCCGGCTTCGTCCTGATCGATCAGCCCGCCGATGGGCAGATGGAACGGCTGGAGCCCTTCGCGCGCCCAATCGTCCGCCAGTTGCTGAATGCGCGGCTCGTGCTTAATCGGCCGGTGCTTGTAGGGACCGGACGCGGTGGGTTCGGTGGGGTCTTCGCCGCGCTGGCCCCTGACCTCGTACAGCTCCTCGGCGGCCTGGTAGTAGGGCTCGAAGACGTCGTACTTGAGCGGCCATTCCGGCGAGAGGCCGTCGGCATGCTGCACCGCGAAGAAGTCTTCTTCGCGCAGCCGAAACAAGGCGGCGCCATAGACCTTGGAATTGCCACCGACGAAATAATGCAGGCCGGGCCGGAAGGTGTCGCCCGCCGAAGAGGTCCAGGTTTCCTCCGCCTGATAGCGGCCCTTGGCGAACACCTCGTCGGTGTCCCAGTTTTCCCGTTCGCGCTTGAGGTAATCGCCACGCTCGATCACCAGCACGCTTTTTCCGGTTTGCGCCAGCTTCCAGGCCAGGCTGCTACCGCCGGGGCCGGAGCCGATCACGACGACGTCGTAGTGTTCTTTGATCATCGGGGCCACCTGCATGACTAAAGTCGAGGATCGCATCGCTACCTGCTCGCCGGCCGGTAGCACCACCTGAATACGAGATCAGAGCCTGTTCATAATCTGCTGCGCGTCGGCCAAACTGCGTTGAAAACGCCCTGGAAGGCCAGCCCCGTCGGAATGCTCATTTACCACTCGTAAACTCGAGCGCGAGTCCGATCCGCTTCCTCAGGCGTTTTCGCCTTGTTTGGCTCTAGCTCGCGAGATTTTGAACAGGCTCTCAGCTAACCCCTATCTCTACGCCCCTATCCTTTTCATCTCCTTATGCCCCGTCTCGATAGCCATCTATCCGACTGGACGTTAGCGCCGCTTCAGCAGCTGACGCACACCGAGCAGCGCCACCGCACCCGCAAGGGCCCAGCAGGTGGAGCGGTGGCGATCGGTGAAGAGTTGCAGACTCCTGGGCTTGGCCTCCTGGTCGAAACGGCCATGGGCGGTAAACTCACCGGGAACGGGCTCGAACAGGTTGCCGGAGGCTTCCGTGGTGAGGGGCTCAGCGGTCAGTTGCCCCGAATAGCCCGTGCGCGCCAGATAACGGTCGATGAGACCCGGCACGAGGCGATTTCCCAGAATCGCCTTGATGGTCGGAAAGCCGAGCCAGACATTGCGTCTTCTATGCTCGGCGGCGAAGCGTATCGCCCGGGCCGCCACTTCCGGCTGAAACACCGGGGCGACGGGGCGGGCCTTGTGCCCCATCTTGTTCCGTGCCCAATCGAATTGCGGCGTATTGACCGCCGGCAAGTCGATCATGGTGAGGTGGACGTTCAACTTGTCATGCAGGATTTCCGAACGCAAGGAGTCGGTGAATCCCCGGATGGCGGCCTTCGCCCCACAATAGACGGCTTGCAAGGGGACCGATCTATAGGCCAGGGCCGAGCCCACGTTGACGATCACCCCGCGATTACGGCTCCGCATGCGCTTGAGCGCCGTCATCATGCCGTTGACCTGGCCCAGATAGGTCACCTGCGTCCCCCGCTCGACCTCTTGCGCGGTCAGGGCGGATACCGGCGCGAAGACCGTCGCCATGGCGACGTTCACCCAGACGTCGATAGGGCCGAGCTGAGTTTCGATCAGCTCGGCGGCCGCCTCTACCGCTTCGGCGTCCGCCACGTCGGTCGGTACCGGCAGCGCGGCAACGCCCAGGGCCCGGGCAGCTTGCGCAGCCTGCTCGAGGCGCTGCGGATCCCGGGACAGCAGCCCCACGTCGTAGCCCGCCCTGGCGAACTCCTCCACCGTGGCCCGTCCCACGCCCGCGCCCGCTCCGGTAATCACGACTAAAGGCATACTCAACACCTCGCAAGACGATGGATGCCTGCTTTCAATGCCAGGCAGGCTAGTGAAGTCTTATCGAGATCGAGTGGCGACCAGAAGTTCCCAGGCCAAGTGTCTGCCTTGCTTAGGGATTAATTAATATTATCTTGGCAACCAAAAACTCAAGCGCCCGCTCTGGCGTGCCGCATCCGCAGATCAGGAACTCATCCAGGGCATTTTGAATAATTCGACGGGCCTATATAAAGAGGCTTATCGAAGTTGTCATTAGATATTCAAAAGCCATCCCAAAGCCCATCAACTAAAGACTAGATGACTTGATGGAGTGGTCATCAACGAACAGCCAAAAGATGAATCATCCAAACCGCGTGAAAGATTGGCAGCGCTTGAACCTACTCGACCAGCGACCCATGAAGTGAACGCCGGTGGCTCCTGGGGTTGGTCACGGCTGAGCACGCTGGGATCGGCTCAGAGCGTGCTTTCTTCCTGCTGGTACACCCGCAACCCGCGCGCGTGGTAGTTGGCCAGGGCAGCCGGGTGGTCGAGGGTGCAGGTGTGCACCCAGACGCGCTCGGTGCCCGGCCAGTCCCAGGCGGAGCGGAGGGCGTGGCTCAGCAGCGGGCCGCCGAAGCCAAGGCCCATGAAGGCGCCGGCCAGGCCGAAGTAGCGAATCTCGACGTTGCGGCCATCCGGGCGGTACAGCTCGTAATAGCCGGCAATGGCGCCGCGATGATAGGCGACCCAGGTGCGGTGGCCCTCCTGTTCCACCAGCGCGCGCCATTCATCGTCGCTCCAGCGGTTCAGGTCGGTCCAGTCCCAGGCCTTACCGACCAGGCCATAGAGGAAGCGATTGAGTTCGGGCTGCGGCACCTCGCACTCGATGATCTGCAGGTCGGACCGCTGCGGCTTTTCCCGCAAGGCACTCGGCGAAGTCATCTCGAGGTAGAAGGTGGTGTAGCGCTGCGCCATCGTCGGAATCCTGGGAAAGACCAGGCCTGATTGTGGCTAAAGCGGCGGTGCCGATGCCAGCCCGACGTGCACCAGACTCGGGGCCCGCGGCAGACGTCCGCGGGCCTCGCCCTAGCCTGCCACCGCCGCACCGGTCGCCCGGCCACGCCGGGCCAAGGCCAGCACCATCAGCAGGCCGAGGGTGGCCATGCCGGCGCCGGCCAGGGAGATGGCGGGATAGCCCAGGCCGGCCTTGATCACCGCACCGCCGAGGGCCGCGCCTATGGCATTGCCCAGGTTGAAGGCGCCGATGTTGACCGCCGAGGCCAGGTTGGGGGCGTCCTGGGCGGCCTCCATCACGCGCATCTGCAGCGGCGGCACCAGGGCGAAGCTGGCGATGCCCCAGACGAGGATGGCCACGGCGGCCGGCAGCGGCCAGCGCATCAGCACGCTGAAGGCCAGCAGCACGACGATCAGCACACCCAGGGAAGCGATCAGGGTACGGTCGATGGACTTGTCCGCCGCCTTGCCACCCCAGAGATTGCCCAGGGTCAGGCCGACGCCGAACAGCACCAGCATGGCGGTGATGAAGGCGGTGGAGCCATGGGTCTCGCGGGCGAGGATCGGCGCGATGTAGGTGAAGACGGTGAACATGGCGCCGGAGCCGACCACGGTCAGCGCCAGGGCGGCCAGCACCGGTGGCCGCCCAAGCACGCGGATCTCGGCCAGCACCCCGTCACTCGGCGGCAGGGCGACGTTGGGCAGGGCGAACCAGAGCGCAGCCATGGTCAGCAGGCCGAGGCCGGCAATGCCCCAGAAGGCCTGGCGCCAGCCGAGCACCTCACCGAACCAGGTGGCCAGGGGCACCCCGCCGATGGTGGCCAGGGTCAGGCCCATGAACATGGCCGCCACCGCCCCGGCGCGCTTGTCCGGGGCGACCACGCTGGCCGCCACCAGGGCACCGACGCCAAAGAAGGCGCCATGGTTGAGCGACGTCACCACCCGGGCGATCAGCAGGCTGGTGTAATCGGTGGCCAGGGCCGACAGCAGGTTGCCGAGGGTGAAGATGGCCATCAGGCCGATCAGCAGGTGCCGACGCGGGATGCGGCCGGTGGTGAGGGTCATCAGCGGCGCACCGATCAGCACGCCGAGGGCGTAGGCGCTAACCAGCAGGCCGGCCGCCGGGATGGACACACCAAGGTCGGCGGCGATACCCGGCAGCATGCCCATGGGCGCGAATTCGGTGACGCCGATGCCGAAGGCACCGGTGGCCAGGGCCAGCAAGGGGGGATTGATACGCATGGGGAAGACTCCTTATCTATGCGGCGAATGCTAAGCTCCCGCTCCAGAGGCCGGTAGACGCCGGCTGCGACATGCACCTTTGCTTGGGAGTCACAGATGGACTTGGCCGGCCGCTCCGGGGAGATGCAGGTATTCATGCAGGCGGTGGAAGCCGGTAGCCTCTCGGCCGCCGCCAGAGCCCTGGGCCTGACGCCTTCGGCGGTGAGTCGCTCCCTCGCCCGCACCGAGCAGCGCCTCGGTGCGCGGCTGCTGCTGCGTACCACCCGGGCCATCACCCTGACGGCCGAGGGCGAGGCCTATCTGCGCGCGGCGCGGCGCATCCTGGCGGACCTGGCCGAGGTGGAAGAGGCCATCGCCGACCAGGGCGTGCCCCGTGGGCGCCTTAGGGTCAGCGCCGCCCTCGGCCATGGCCGCATGACGATGGTGCCGCTGGTGACCGCCTTCAGTGCCCGCTATCCCGATATCGTGGTGGACCTGGCGCTGGGCGACGAGGTGGTGGACATCCTCGCCGGCCAGGCCGATGTGGCGATCCGCTTCGGCCAATTGGCCGACAGCCCGCTGACCGCCCGCCCCCTCGGCGTCACCGGGCAGGTGGTGGTCGCCTCGCCCGCCTATCTCGCCCGCCACGGCACGCCCCAGGTGCCGGAAGACCTGCTCGGCCACAACTGCCTGAGATTCAACTTTCGCCGCGCCCTGCCCGACTGGCCCTTCGTCCGCGATGGCCGGGAATTCGCCCTGAAGATCGCCGGCAACATCGAGTGCAACAGCGGCGAGGCCCTGGCGCAACTGGCCCGGGAAGGCGCCGGCATCGCCCGCATCGGTGAATTCAGCGTGGCCGACGACCTGCGTAGCGGCGCCCTGGTGCCCCTGCTGGAGGCCTGGAATCCGCGCGACCAAGAGCCCATCCACGCGGTATTCGTCGGCGGCGCCACCATGCCGGCGCGGGTGCGGCTGTTCGTGGATTTCCTGGTGGAGCGGCTGGGACGCTAGACGCGCCCGAACCGCGCCTCGATCCACTTGAACGACTGCTCGTATCGCTTTTCGTAAAAAGTATGGTTAATGCCACCTGCATTGAGTGGCACCTCTGCTTCCTCAGCTCTTCTCCAGCCGATAGGTAACGCCTTGCCCAATACTCCGTCTCATCTGGCCTTTCTCGACGTACCCGGTGAAATGGCCGCCCTGATGCGGCAGAAGGACTGGTCGCAAACGCCTTTCGGGCCGCTGGAGACCTGGTCCACCGCCCTGCGTTCGGCGGTCAGCATCTGCCTGGGTTCGCGCTTTCCCATCGTGCTCTACTGGGGTGAGACCCGTGCGTTGATCTACAACGACGCCTGGAGTCCGGTACCCGGACGCAAGCACCCCTGGGCCCTGGGCAGACCCGGCTGGGAGGTCTGGGCGGAAATCTGGGACATCATCGGACCGATGTTCGACCACGTGATGCAGACCGGCGAAGCCACCTGGTCGGAGGACCAGTTGCTGCCGCTCAATCGATTCGGTTACGTGGAGGAATGCTACTTCTACTACAGCTACAGCCCGGTACGGGGTGACCGTGGCGAGGTCGAGGGCATCTTCACCGCCGTCACCGAGACCACCTACCGAGTGCTGGCGGAACGCCGCGAGCGGCTGCTGCGCAGTGTGTCCGAGGCCACCTCGGCCACCCGCGCGGCGGCGGACGCCTGTCGTGAAGGGGTGCAGCGCCTGCACGGAGTGCCGGAGGAATCGCCCTTCTGCCTCGCCTACCTGCGCGACCCGGCGACCGGCACCCTGCAGCGGGTAGCCGTCGCCGGCCTGGCGGCGGACGATGAACTCGCGCCAGCCGAGATTTCCGCCGCGCAGGCGTCGCCCTGGGATTTCGCCGCGGCGCGCACCTCGCCGGCCCTCGTCAGCGGCCTCAACGAACGCCACGCCGGGCGCCTGGCCGGCCTTCCCTGGCCCGAGCCGGTGGAAGAGGCCCTGGTGGTGCCCATCCCCGGGCCGCTGGGCGAGGAGCCCTATGGCTATCTGATCTCCGGGCTCAGTCCACGGCGGCGGGTGGACGCCGACTACGAGAATCTCTTCATCCGGGCGGCGGGGCACCTGAGCACGGCCATCGCCAACGCCAAGCGTTACGAAGAAGAGCGCCGGCGCGCCGAGCAGTTGGCCGAACTGGATCGCGCCAAGACGGCCTTCTTCTCCAACGCCAGCCACGAATTCCGCACGCCCCTGACGCTGATGCTGGGCCCCCTGGAAGACCTGCTGGCGCGACCCGACGATCGCTCGGGCCGGCCCGCGGTAAGTCGCCACGAACTCGAACTCATCCAGCGCAACGGCCAGCGCCTGTTGCGCCTGGTGAACTCCCTGCTGGATTTCTCGCGCATGGAAGCCGGCCGGATGCGTGCCCGCTTCGCGCCCCTGGATCTGGCGGTCTATACCGCCGAGTTGGCCAGCAGCTTCCGCTCGGCCATGGCGCGCGCGGGCCTGGCCTTCGAGATCAGCTGTGCGAGCCTGGACGAGCCGGTGTGGGTGGACCGGGAGCTGTGGGAAAAAATCGTGCTGAATCTGATCTCCAACGCCTTCAAGTACACCCTCGAAGGCCAGGTGAAGGTAACGCTGCAGCGCCAGGACGGGCGTGCGGTCCTGAGTGTGATCGATAGCGGCGTCGGCATTCCCGAGAGCGAACTGGGCAAGGTGTTCGAGCGCTTTCATCGCATCGAGGGGCAGATCGGCCGTACCCATGAAGGCACCGGGATCGGCCTGGCCCTGGTCAAGGACCTCACCGAATTGCATGGCGGCGAGGTACGGGTCTCCAGCCAGATCGGCGTGGGCACCACCTTCGCGGTCCTCTTGCCCTTCGGCCACGCCCATCTGCCGGAAGCCAATCGGGCGCCCTCGCACCCCCAGGTCTCGACCGCCACCCGCGCCGACACCTTCGTCGCCGAAGCGCTGCGCTGGCTTCCCGAGGAGCAGAGCGACGCCCCGCCTGCCCCCTTGCTCGGCGACGTACCGGGCAGCGGCCAGGGGCACGGCGAGCGTATCGTGCTGGCGGACGACAACGCCGACATGCGCGCCTACGTGGAACGCCTGCTGCGCGAAGCCGGCTACGAGGTCGCAGCGGTGGCCGACGGCAGCGCGGCGGTGGCCGCGGTGCAGGCGCAGGTGCCCGAGCTGGTGCTGTCCGACGTGATGATGCCGGTGCTCGACGGCTTCGGCGTGATTCGCGCCCTGCGCAACGACGAGCGGACCAGCGAGGTGCCGATCATCCTGCTATCGGCGCGGGCCGGTGAAGAGGCCTCCATCGAGGGGATCGCCGCCGGTGCCGACGACTACCTGGTCAAGCCGTTCAGCGCCCGGGAATTGATCGCCCGGGTGGAAGGCGCCATGCGCCTGGCGCGGCTGCGGCGGGAAACCGCCAAGGCGCTGCGCCAGGCCAACGAGGTGCTGGAGATCCGGGTACGTGAACGCACCCGCGAGCGCGACCAGCTCTGGGCCTACAGTCACGACCTCATTGGCATCGCCGACGACCAGGGGGTCTGGATCAGCATCAACCCGGCCTGGACGCGCACCCTGGGCTGGAGGGTGGACGAGATCATCGGCAGGAGCTCGCAATGGCTGGAGCATCCCGAGGACCAGCAGCGCACCCGCGCCGAGATCGCCCGCTTGGCCACCGGCGCGCCCACCTTCAACTTCGAGAACCGCTTTCGCACCCGGGCCGGTGGCTATCGCACCCTATCCTGGACGGCAGCGCCCGAGGGTGGCCTGCTCTATTGCGTGGCCCGGGATGTCACCGTCGAGCGAGAGCGGGCGCTGGAACTCGAACAGGCCAAGGACGCCTTGCGCCAGAGTCAGAAGATGGAGGCGATCGGCCAACTCACCGGCGGCATCGCGCACGACTTCAACAACCTGCTCACCGGTATCACCGGCTCGCTGGAGCTGCTGCAGCGCCATCTGGCGGGCGAACGTCCCCGGGCGGACCGCTACATCGGCATCGCCATCGCCTCGGCACAACGGGCGGCCGCCCTCACCCAGCGGTTGTTGAGCTTCGGCCGGCGCCAGGCGCTGGACCTGCAGCCGCTGGACGTGAATCGGCTGGTCACCGGCATGGAATACCTGATCCAGCGCACCCTCAACGAGAACATCCAGTTGCAGCTCCAGTTGCAGGCCGACGTCTGGCCTACCTGCAGCGATGCCAACCAGCTGGAGAATGCCCTGCTCAATCTCTGCATCAATGCCCGCGATGCCATGGTCCAGGCGGGTCAGCTGGAGGTCACCACCCGCAACCGGCGCGATCCCCCGTTGCTGATGCTGGCCGAGCAACTGAGCGGCGACTTCGTCGAACTGGCCGTCACCGATACCGGCAGCGGCATTCCCGCCGACGTGCTGGACAAGGTCTTCGAGCCCTTCTTCACCACCAAGCCGCAGGGCAAGGGCACGGGGCTGGGCCTGTCGATGGTCTATGGCTTCGTCAAGCAGAGTGGCGGCTATATCGATATCCACAGCGCGGAAGGCCGCGGGACCCGGGTCAGCCTGCTGCTGCCGCGCCACCTGGGCCTGGCGAGCGAGGCGGTGGCCGAGAGCGTCCAGCTCCAGCAGGGACGCGGCGAGCGGGTACTGGTGGTGGAAGACGAACCCGGCGTGCGCCTGCTGATCGTCGAGGTGCTCAGGGACCTGGGCTACACCGCGCTGGAAGCCGAGGACGCACCCACGGCCCTGGCGCTGCTGGAACGCGAGCCCCAATTGGACCTGGTGGTATCCGACGTGGGCCTGCCGGGCGTCACGGGACGCGAACTGGTGGAGGAGATCCGCCGCCAACGGCCTGGCATCGCCGTCCTGCTGGTCACCGGTTACGCCGAAGAAGCCATGGACGTGCAGCGCTTCCTGGGGCGGGACATGCAACTCCTGCAGAAGCCCTTTACCATCGAGGTGCTCAGCGAGCGGATCGAGCAACTGTTGCTCGCCCGGCGCACGCAGCCGTGAGTGCGGGTCCGGCGCCGAGACTCACCGCCGCGCCGGGGACGTCGGCCAATGCCGCCGCGCTGCGTCCGCCGCAGAAACGCGGCGAGAGCACTCGGTGGCAAACCGGAGAACCTGCCTCGATAGGTCGTTTTCAGCCTCATTTGACGACCATTCGAATCAATTCGGACCAAATGGAATAATTTCTCGCGACGTATCAAGTCGGACCTATCTGGGCCGATGCAGAGTGAAGGCATATCGCTGTCACTCTTCGCGCCAGTGCGCGGCCAGGGCTTTCGATGAATATCAAGGAGAAACTCACTTCGCTCTTCGCGGTAACCGCCTGCCTCCCAGTCATCCTGGTGGCGGGCGTGGTCATCATGAACATTCGCAGCCAGGCCACCGATGATTTCCTCGACGGTAGCGGGCGTGAGATCCGCCAGATCGATCGCAACATTCAGCAGTTCTTCGCGGGCATCCAGCAGAACGTCGACTATCTGGCCAAGGAGCCCAACATCGTCGGCCTCGACGGCTTGAAGCACTACATGGGCGCCGATGCCGCTCAGCTGCCACAGCCGGAGGCCGGCAAGCAAACCCTGGAGTTCTTCACCCGCTTCGCCAAGACCCATCCCACCACCGCCTACCTGTCGGTCGGCCTGACCGATGGCGGCTACGTGAGCTGGCCGGACGACCCCAAGCTGGCCAATTACGATCCGCGCGCACGCCCCTGGTATCAGGCGGCCATCGCCAATCCGGGCAAGGTGGTGCGCACCCCGGCCTATTATTGGGCGACCGACGACGTGTCCCTGATGGGCGTGGTGCGCACCATCGAAGACGCCAACGGCAAGGTACGCGGCGTGTTCGGCCTGGACATCTCCCTCAAGCAGCTCACCGATCTGGTGAAGAGCATCACCCTCGGCCAAAGCGGCTACCTGATGCTGGTGGAAGACAGCGGCAACGTGCTGGTCGACCCCCGCGAGCCCAAGCACAACTTCAAGCAACTCAAGGACCTGGGCGAGGCTTACCAGAAGCTGAGTGGCATCCAGAGTGGCCTGGGTGAAGTGACCCTCAATGGCACCGACTACATGGTCAACGTCTATCAGGCCAAGGACCTGGGCTGGAAATTCATCGGTCTGATCGAACGCAGCGAGGTGATGGGCAAGGCCACCCAACTGACCTGGCAGATCGCGGGTATCACCGCGGTCTTGGCGCTGGTGTTCGCCCTGCTCGGCGCGGCCTTCGCCGGCATGATCGTGCGGCCGATCCGTAGCGTGTCCGCGGGTCTGGAATCCATCGCCGAGGGCGAGGGCGACCTGACCAAGAGCCTGACCGTGCAGGGCAAGGACGAAACCGCCACCCTCGCGGGCTGGTTCAACCAATTCCTCGCCAGCATCCGCCAACTGGTCCAGCGTATCGGCCAGGCTTCGAACGATCTGCAGCAGGCCTCGCAGACCACCACCGCCGCGGCGACCAGCATGAACGAGGTGGCCGGTCGCCAACGCGAAGCCGTGGAGATGGTGTCCACCGCCTTCAACGAGATGGTCGCCACCTCCAACGAGGTCGCCCGCTCCTGCAGCCAGGCCGCGGCCTCCGCCGACGTCGGCCACCACAAGGTGCAGGAAGGCTACGGCCAGATCGAAAAGGCCACCGGCAACGTCAACCAGCTCAGCGGCAGTCTCACCCAATCGGCCCAGGCCATGGCGGTGCTGGAGCAGGACAGCCAGAACATCAACACCATCCTCGACACCATTCGTGGCATCGCCGAGCAGACCAACTTGCTGGCGCTCAACGCCGCCATCGAAGCCGCCCGGGCCGGTGAACAGGGCCGCGGCTTCGCCGTGGTAGCCGACGAAGTACGGGCCCTGGCCAAGCGCACCGCCGACTCCACCGGCGAGATCGACGGCCTGCTCGGCAGCCTGGCGAAACGCACCCAGGAGGTCACCCGCCAGATCGAGACCAGCCTGGAGCTGTCGCAGACCAGCGTGGCCTCCATCAGCGAAGCGCGGGGCAGTTTCGAAGGCATCCGCAAGTCGGTGGACGAGATCCGCGACCAGGCGCTGCAGATCGCCGCCGCGGCTGAGGAGCAGCACCAGGTGGCCGAGGACATCAATCGCCACATATCCCAGATCCACAACGACGCCCAACAGGTGGAAGGCCTGGCCCAGTCCACCACGCGGGACTCCGCGCGCCTGGCGCAACTCTCCGGCGAACTGGACGGCCTGGTCCGGCGCTTCAAGACCTGATCGTCGACCGCGCTGAACGAAGCCTCGCCGGTGCTCCCGGCGGGGCTTTTTGTTGGGCGGCTTTTTTTGGGGGGTGGATGAGGCTACGCCGTCATCCACCCTACGGTTAACTCCGCCTGAACCCGCCCCCGCTAGGGACAAGCCCCTCTCCCGCTGGCGGGAGAGGGCTGGGGTGAGGGCACAACAGGCCCAGCGCAAACGTAGCGTGGAAAACGGCGCAGCCTTTTCCACTCCTCACACCAGGCACCGGGCGAACCTACCCCGCTGGGCTGCGCGGCGCCGAGCGCCAACCTACCAACAGCACGTCAGGCACCGGACGGCGAACCCTGGTCGCGATCATCGCGCAGACTGCTGTGGGCTGCCTTGCAGATCTCGCGCAGACCGCTCTTGAGGCCCTCTTCCAGGGTGGGGTGGTAGAAGGGCATATCCAGCAGGGAGCTGGCGGTCTCGCCATGGATCAGCGCCAGCACCAACAAATGCCCGAGGTGATCCATGCCCGGACCGACCATGGCGGCGCCGGTGAGCTTGCCGGTGCCCGGTTCGGCATAGAAGCGGGCGATACCCTCGTTGCGGGCTTCCACCCGGGCGCGGCCCTGGTCGTGGTAGGAGGAGGTGCCGATCAGACTCCCCGCGTCCGGCGGGCTGCCCAGCACGGCCACCGGCGGATCGGTGAAGATCAGCGAAAACCGCGGCGACCGCCGGGTGGCCCGCACCTCGGGATAGCAGGCCGCATTGTGTCCGGCGATGGCGCCCTCGTCGGACGCCTCGTGGAGGATGGGTCGATCGTGATCGGCATCGCCCGCGATGAAGATCGACGAGGAACCGCATTGCATCGTCTGGGGATCGTAGACCGGGGTGCCATGGTCATCCAGCTCGATGCCGGTGGTTTCCAGCCCCAACCCTTTCAGCCGTGGCGGGCGGCCAGCCGCGACCAGTACGTAGTCGAAATCGCCCGCGCCGCTGGCGGCGCCGGACCAGGACAACCGCACCCCGTCGCCCTGGCGTCGGGCATCCACCTCGACATTCAGGTACAGGGTGAGATCGCGCTCCAGGATCTGCCGCAACTCGGCTTTCACCTCGGCATCCTCGAGCGCGCCCAGGCTGTCATCCTGGCCAAATAATGTGACTAATACACCCAGCCGTGCCATCGCCTGAGCCAATTCCAGCCCGACTGGACCGGTACCTATCACCGCCAGCGAGCGCGGCAGGTCGTCCAACTCGAAGATCGTCTCGTTGGTCAGGGCGCGCTCGCCCAGGGCATCGAAGGGCGCGGGGACCAGCGGATAGGAGCCGGTGGCAATGACCACGGTGCGAGCCCGTACCGTCCGACCATCGCTCAATTGCAGGCGATCCGGCGCCACGAAGCGCGCGGTGGCCTGCTGGGCAACGCCCTCGGGCAGCTTCTCGAAACCCTGCTGGGTAGCCGCGACGAAGTGATCACGCTCACGCCGAACCCGCGCCATGACGGCCGCGCCATCGACCCGCACGTTGCCCACTTCGATACCGAAGGTGCCGGCACGCTGGACCTCGTGATGGGCTTCCCCGGCGACAATCAATAACTTGGAGGGCATGCAGCCCACGGAGGCGCAGGTGGTACCGGCCCAGCGGTCATCGATCAGCAAGGTCCGGGCGCCGTGCCGGCGAGCCGCGCGCTCGGCGGCGAGTCCCGCGGTTCCGGCACCGATCACGGCCACGTCACACTCGAGCTCTACTGCGGTGGAACGTTCATCTGCGGTACTCATGGGGTCACCTGACGTTGCAAAGAAGTCATCCGGCTCACGCGGAGCCTCTAGCGTGGGACCCAGAGCGCAGCGTTGAGGTTGCATTGTCAGCTTGTGACCCACTTCGACAAAAATCCGACACTTTTTGTCAGCACCGTCAAATTACATGCCATTCATCATCTTATACTGGCGCTATGGAACCATTGAGGCGCCATATTCTCAATTAGCCACACTTAATGAACGCAGGCCTTCACATGGAACGTGACCTTAGCAAGATCCCGCTCATCACCGATTGGTCCTACTTGATCGCCCTGGAGACCGGCCTGTTCACCCGTGGTGAACTCAGCGGCGCGGTGCTCAAGGCGCTGAAGGACCAGGCTCGCCTGCTTTCCCGTCGCTATCTGGTGCAGAAGTCCAAGCTGGACGTGCGCAAACTGTCGCCTGCCGAGACCGAGATCCTCGATACGCTCAGCGACACCGCCGCCAACCTGCGCCGGCGCCAGCGCCTGCCGCATAACATCGTCAAGAGCCTGCGGGCCGGTGGCCTGATCGCCGCCGTCGAACGCAGTGTCTGCGCCGCGGGCATCCTGCAGTGCCACAATGGCTTCCATGAAGACGGCCTGGAGCCGGGCGCCTTCGAACGCATCGTCGCGCGTTATCCACAGGAGTTCGGCGATCACGCCCGGCAGAGCGCCGCGCTCTACCTGGCCCAGGAAACCTCGCCCGCCCTAGCCACCGCAGCCGATCAAAACCTGCAGGCCAGCGCCTGATGCGCAGGATGCTCGCAACCGACGTGGCGGCCGGGAGGCCCCAGCCCACGTCAGCGCGCGAGCGTCCTGCGTTTCCGGTCGCCACCGCAGTACCCTTGCTCCAGAGTTCCCAGCGCATGACGCTCGCTCGCGCGCCGCTCAGCCCCCCATAGCGCCCCGCCCTCGCCCGGCCGCGTGGTCAGCCTGATCGCGCCGGCTGCCGCCCAGCCGTTGTCGGTACCGCCGACAGCGACCTTTGCCGGTGCCCGTCCAGCCGACGGGCGCCCCCGCCGCTGCCCTAGGCGGCGCCGTACGCCGGGTTTTCCTGGCGGGCGGTGCCGATGGCAGCGGCCACGCTGCGAGGAGCAGACATGACTACCGCCAACGCCCCCCACGGGCGCAACAACTTCGATTTCCTCCGATTCGCCGCGGCCTCCACCGTGGTCATCGGCCACGGCTTCTGGCTCTCGGGCCATATCTCTGCCGAGCCGATTCTCAACTTCACCGGGTTCACCGACGCGGCCAACATCGCCGTCTACGTGTTCTTCGTGATCAGCGGCTTCTTGATCACGGCGTCCTACCAGCGCAGCCGCAACCCCTTGGATTTCCTCGCCAAGCGCGCCCTGCGCATCTTTCCGGCGTTGATCGTCTCGGTGCTCTTCTCGGTACTGGTGGTGGGTTGGCTGGCCACCAGCCGCGAGACCAGCGCCTATTTCAGCGATCGCCAGACCCTGGGGTTCTTCAAGAACATCCTCTTGCTGACGCGCTTCGAGCTGCCCGGTGTCTTTACCGACAATCCGTTCCCCGACACGGTGAACGGCAGCTACTGGACCCTGCCCTACGAGGTGTTCATGTACCTGTCGGTGCTGATCATCGGGGTGCTGGGCCTGTTGACCCGCTCGGTGGTCATGGCCACCCTGGTGGTGCTGGTGCTGGGCAACTTCCTGCTGCTGCCGCAACTGGGCATCGCCAGCTTCATGCTGCACAAGGTCTTCAGCCTGGGGATGTTCTTCTTCGCCGGCGCCCTGCTGCACTTGGCGGGACCGCGCCTCCCCTGGCGCCTGGACATCGCCCTGGCGCTCTGCCTGCTGTCGCTGGCGGCCATCGTCTGGCAGACGCTGCCGGTGATCCACCTGGTATCGCTGTCCTACGTCATCATCTACCTGGCGCAGGTCCGCATACCGCTGGTGCATGGCTTCGGCCGCTTCGGCGACTATTCCTACGGCCTCTACCTGTTCAACTTTCCGGTGCAGCAACTGCTCATGCACGGGTTTCCCGAGCGTTTCTCGTTGCCTGGTTTCCTGGCGGTGAGCTATGCCCTCACCCTGGGCTGCGCCGTGCTCTCCTGGCACCTGATCGAGGCGCCGGCCTTGCGCCTCAAGCCGCGGCGCAAGGCTCCGGCCGTGCCCACCGCACCGGCCTGAACCCAGGTGGCCGGTCGGCTCAGCCGAGGCGACCGGCCAGGGCGAAGCCAGCCAGGGTCAGCAGCAGCGACCCCAGCACATGCACGGTGACGGTGAGCGCCGCCCAGCCCAGGCGGCCACTCTGCAACAGCGTGACCACCTCGGCGGAAAAGGTCGAGAAGGTGGTGAAGCCGCCGCAGAAACCGGTCACCAGCAGCAGCTTCCAGTAGGGATCCAGCCCCGGATAGCGGGTGAACAGTCCCAGGGCCAGACCGATCACGAAACCGCCGACCAGATTCACCAGCAGCGTGCCCATGGGCAACAGGGGGAACAGCGCATTCAGGCGCAGCCCGACCCACCAGCGGCAGGCGCTCCCCAAGGCACCGCCAAACATCACCGCGAACAGGGCATAGGGCATCTCAAACTCCTTTTCGGCGACGGTCGGCGACCAGCAGCACGGCGACTCCCGCCAGGGCCGACAACAGCGACCCCAGCAGCACCCCGATCTTCACTTCGTCGACCAGCAGGGGCGCTCCGGGGAAGGCCAGGGCGCCAATGAATAGACTCATGGTGAAACCTATCCCACAGAGCAGCGCCACACCATAGAGCTGCAGCCAGTTGGCGCCTTCCGGCAGGCGTGCCAGACCGCTGCGGATGGCCAGCACCGCCAGCAGCGAGATGCCGATCTGCTTACCGAGGAACAACCCCAGGGCCACGCCCAGCGGTACCGGGTCCAGCAGGTTGGCCAGGGAGATATTGCCCAGGGCCACCCCGGCATTGGCGAAGCCGAATACGGGCACGATGAGAAAGGCCACCCAGGGGTGCAGCGCGGATTCCAACTTGAGCAGCGGCGAGGCCGCCTCGGTCTCGGTATCGCCCAAGGGAATGAACAGCGCCAGGATCACCCCGGCCAGGGTCGCATGGATCCCCGAGCGCAGCATGCAGAACCACAGCAGCGCGCCGAGCAGCAGGTAGGGCAGCAGCGCCCTGACCTTGAGGCGATTGAGCGCGAAGAGCACGGCCACCAGCCCCACCGCGGCGAGCAGCATGGTGGTGGACAAGTCGCTGGTATAGAACAGCGCGATGATCAGCACGGCGCCGAGGTCGTCGAGAATCGCCAGGGCCGAGAGGAAGACCTTGAGCGACGCCGGCACCCGCGAGCCCAGCAGCGACAGCACCCCGAGGGCGAAGGCGATGTCGGTGGCAGCGGGAATCGCCCAGCCGGACAGCGTCTGGGGATCGTGGCGATTGACCAGTGCATAGAGCAGCGCCGGCACCGCCATGCCGCCCAGGGCTGCCAGCCCCGGCAGGGCACGATCGCCCCAATTGGCGAGTTGGCCGACCGCCATCTCGCGCTTGATTTCCAGGCCCACCAGCAGGAAGAAGAGCGCCATCAGGCCGTCGTTGATCCAGTGGCTGACGGACAGGCCGCCGACATACAGGTGCAAGGTGGCGAAATAGCCAGTGGCCAAGGGCGAGTTGGCGACGATGAGGGCGAGGGCCGCGGCGACCATCAGCACGATGCCGCCCGCCGCCTCGGCGGCGCAGAATCGATTGAGAAAGGCCAGGGCCTTGGCAGGGGAAACCGGGGATGACATGGGCAGCCGAACTCCGCGCGGCGGCCCGACCTGCGCTGACGTTAAACCTGTCCTACCGCACGATTGCGGCGACACCCAGCGGCCAAGGGTACAACGGCCAGGGGGTTGAACGCAGCAGCAAATCCCGCATCCGCTCTGGCCCGCCTCCCGCCGGGCAGGACGGCTTAGGTGGTCTTGCCAGAGGTCATCTGACAAGGGACCATCAGCGCCCGTTTTGCCTGCCAGTCCTTGTCCCATGTCCCAGGAACCGGTCACGCCGCCCCCCTCCCTCATCAACCGCTTCGGCCAAGGCCTGCGCGCCTTCTGGCCGGCGCCACTGCCCATCGACGCCCGCGAAAGGCTGCGCGCCAGCCTTGGCGCCGGGCTCGGCATCCTGCTCGCCGCGCTGCTGGCGGCCTGGTGGCTGGAAGGCCAACCGGTGCATCAGCACGGCGCCCTGGCCATGGCGCTGGTGGCGCCCCTGGGCGCCAGCGCCGTGCTGGTGTTCGCCCTGCCCTCCAGCCCACTGGCGCAGCCCTGGTCGGTGGTGGGGGGCAATACCCTGTCGGCGCTGATCGGCATCGCCTGCGCCCGGTGGCTGCCCGAGGCCAACCTGGCCGCCGCCATGGCGGTCGCCCTGGCCATCGCCGCCATGTTCGCCCTGCGCTGCCTGCATCCACCGGGCGGTGCCTCGGCGCTGTTGATGGTGCTCATCGGCGCTCATGACTTCAGCTATGCCTGGAGCCCGGTGGCGCTGGATTCGCTGCTGCTGGTGATCGCCGGCCTGGTCTACAACAACCTCACCCGGCGCCCCTGGCCCCATGTCCCGCGCCCGGCCGAACCGAGCGCCGAGACGCGCCTGCAACGCGCCGACCTGGACGCGGTGCTGGCGCGCTACAACCAGGTACTGGACATCAGTCGCGACGATCTCGCCGAGCTGCTGGAACAGGTGGAAGCCCGCGCCTACCAGCGCAAGATGGGCGAATTGCGCTGCGCCGAGGTGATGAGTCGCGAGCCGGTGGTGGCCCGCGCCGAGATGCCCCTGCAGGAAGCCTGGGCGCTGATGCGCGCCCGCCGCATCAAGGCGCTGCCGGTCACCGATCGCCAGGGCCATCTGCTGGGCATCGTCACCGTCGCCGACTTCATGCGGCAGATCGACCTGGACGTGCACGAGGGCCTCGGCTGGCGACTGCGCTCCCTGGTCCGCCCGCGGGCGCGCCAGGGCGAGCGCACGGTCGGCCGGATCATGACCCGCACCGTGCGCGTGGCCAGCGCCGACCGCCTGTTGATCGACCTGGTACCGGTATTCTCCGAGAACGGCCATCGGCACATTCCCATCATCGACGGCTCGCGCCGCCTGGTGGGCATCATCACCCAGTCGGACCTGATCCGCGCGCTGTACCAGGCGGTACGCGCCTGAGCGAACCTCGCCGCGTTTTCGCCGTCTCAAAGGCACTGTCGCCCATTCCGGGCGACCTGACAGGAATGTTCGGATGAAAACCGGTCCCTCTCGCGCCTTTCCGTTCTCCGCGCCGCGCGCGCTGCTCGCCAGCCTGGTCCTGGGCGGCGGCCTGCTGCTGGCGGGCTGCGCCGGCAACCCGCCGACCGCGCAGATGGCCGTGACCCAAGCGGCGGTCAACGAAGCCGTCAGCTCCGGTGGCAACCAGTACGCCCCCATCGAGACCAAGTCGGCCCAGGACAAGTGGACCCAGGCCCAGACCGCCCTTTCCAACGAGAAGTACGCCGACGCCAAGCAACTGGCCGAGCAGGCCGAGTGGGATGCCCGCCTGGCCACCCGCAAGACCCAGGCGGCCAAGGCCGAGGCGGCGCTCAAGGATGCGCAGAACAGCATCCAGCAGATTCGCGAGGAAGGTCAGATCAACCTCCAGCTGCAACAGAACCTCCAGAAAAAAGTGCAGCAGTAAGCTGCCCGCTCTCTTGAAGGACGAATCCCATGCGTAAACGTTTTCTGCTTCCGCTGCTGTCGGCACTGACCCTCACCCTCGCCGCCTGCGCCACGCCGCCCAACCCCAATCTGGAAAAGGCGCGCAACGACTACGCCGCCCTGGAATCCCAGCCCCAGGCCAACCAGTTGGCGGCCCTGGAGACCAAGGATGCCGGCACCTGGCTGGCCAAGGCCGACAAGGCCTATAAGGACGGCGAGAGCGAACAGACCGTCGACCAGTTGGCCTACCTGACCCAGCAGCGCATCCAGACCGCCATGCAGACCATCAAGCTGCGCCTGGCCGAGGCCGAGCTGAAGAAGACCGACGCCGAGCGCGGCGAAGCCCGCCTCAACACCCGCACCCAGCAGCTGCAGCAACTGCAGAAGGCCATCAAGTAAGGCCGACGGGCGCGGGTTCCGTCAGGGAATCCTGCGCCCTTCACCGTGGTCCTCTACAGACTCGCGCGTCCCAGCGCTCAGCCCTGTCTTGGAGGATTTCACCCATGAATGCCATCCGCCTGCGCAAACCCGGTGGTCTCGATCACCTGGAGTGGACCGACCTGCCCGATCCCGGCGAGCCGGGGCCCGGGGAGATCCGTGTTCGTATCCATGCCAGCTCGCTGAACTTCCATGACCTCGGCGTGGTGCTCGGCAAGATGCCGGCCGCCGATGGCCGCATTCCCATGTCCGATGGTGCCGGGGTGGTCGAGGCCGTCGGGGCGGGCGTCAGTGAATTCGCCGTGGGTGACGCCGTGGTCTCCACCTTCTTCCCGCACTGGCTGGACGGCGAGCCGCCCATCGATGACTTCTCCACCACCCCCGGCGATGGCGTCGACGGCTTCGCCTGTGAGCTGGTGGTGCGACCGGCCACGGCCTTCACCCGGGCGCCCAAGGACTACAGCCACGCCGAGGCGGCCACCCTCACCACCGCCGGTCTCACCGCCTGGCGGGCCCTGGTGGTGGATGGCGGCCTCAAGGCTGGGGACACGGTGCTGGTGCTGGGGACCGGTGGCGTTTCCATCTTTGCCCTGCAGATCGCCAAGGCCATGGGCGCCACGGTGATCGCCACCTCCTCTTCGGACGAGAAGCTGCAACGCGCCTACGCCCTGGGCGCCGACCACCTGATCAACTACCGCAGCGAGCCGGAATGGGGTGCCAAGGTCCAGGCCATCACCGGCGGGCGCGGGGCGGACATCGTGGTGGAGGTCGGTGGACCGGCGACCCTGGCGCAATCGATCCAGGCTGCGCGCATCCATGGCCATCTGGCACTGATCGGCGTCCTCACCGGTATCGAAGGCCAGATTCCCACCGCGAACCTGATGCGCCGTCATCAGCGTTTGCAGGGTCTGATCGTCGGCAGCCGGCGCCACCAGCAGGACATGGTCCGGGCGCTGGAGAGCACGGGAATTAAGCCTATCATCGACCGCCGCTACCCCCTGCGCGAGATCGCCCAGGCCTTCGCCTTCCAGAAGGACGGCAGCCACTTCGGCAAGATCGTGCTGGATATCTGAAAATCATCAGACTAAACAAGAGTTACACGAAAGACAGCTCTGCTAGACTTTCCGGATAGTCCTTACAGGCGTTCCGGAAAGTCTGATGACCTCGCCCACCGCTCCACCCTATGCCGTCGTCATCGAGGACAACGCCCTGCTGGCCGAGCTGCTCGGCCAGCATCTCGAAGAGCGGCTGGGCTGGACCTGCGTCCGTTTCGACAATGCCGACGATGCCCTGGTAGAGCTGCTGCAAAAAAAGGAAGCGCCTGCCCTGGTGATCACCGATCACCTGATGCCCGGGCAACTACGCGGCGGTGAATTGGCGCAGATGCTGCTCCAGCGCTGGCCCCAGCTGCCCATGGTGATCACCTCGGGCTACGGCTACGAGATCACCACGGCATTGCCGCCCCAGGTGATCTACCTGCAGAAACCCTGGTCGCTGGACGAAGTGGATGCCGCGGTGCGCCTGGCCCAGGCGCGGCAAGGGCAGGGCTAGGTTCTGTACGAAAAGTCGCCGAGCGAAGGTCAGGCAAGGCAAAAATCCGTGAGGAAGCGGAGTTTACGAGTGGTAAATGAGCATTCCGAACGGATTTTTAACGCAGCATGACCGAGCGCAGGCATTTTTCGTACAGAACCTAGAGGCCGAGCTTGCTGCAGGCCGCTAGTAACTGATCGATGCTCCAGGGCTTGGGCAGGAACAGCGCCCGTTCCTCGCGCTCGGCGTACTGTTGCCCGGTATAGCCGGACGACACCAGGATGGGCAATTGCGCGAAACGCTGGCGTACCTGTTTGGCCAGGGCCAGACCATCCAGTCGACCGGGCATGCGCACGTCGGTGAAGAGCAGATCGGGCGGGGGTGGACCCTGCTCGAGCCAGGCCCAGGCGGCGTCGGCGGAGTCGAAGGAATGGACGGCATAACCTTCCATCTCGAATACCTCCGTCGCCAAGGAACGCAGCACGGCATCGTCCTCGACGACCAGCACGGTAGTAACGGTGGCGGGAGAAACTACATCGGTCATGGCAACGCTGCTTAATTAGTACGACTATTAGGACCGAATTTACTCGACTTGGATCATAGAACTCGGACGAACGGCTGATCATAGGTTTCCTGCACCTGTCTGATGCTTCAATGGCTACTTAATTCCCGCTCTGTCGGAAAATCTTGCCGATGGCGCCTTGATGTCACCTAGCCTCTTTCCACTCAAGGTCCTTTGCCGACATCCTGGCAAGGTACTCCGCTGCCAATTCCCTCGAACGACCTCATGGCCGACTCCGATCTTTCCTATGCTGAACTCCAGGCGGAAGTGCTTCGCCTCCGTGCTGCCCTCGACCAGTGCGCCGACCTGCCTCCCCAGGATGCCCAGCGGCGCCTGGCGATCTTTGACGGTGCCATCGATTTCGCCATGGTCGTCCTCGACCCGGCGGGCGTGATAACCGACTGGAACAGCGGCGCCGAGCGCTTGCTGGGCTGGACTGCCGATGAAGTACGGGGCGAATCCGCCGAGTGCTTCTTCACCCCCGAAGACAATCTCAGCGGCCGAGCGGCGCTGGAAATGGAACTGGCCCTGCGCGATGGCCGCGCCGAGGACGAGCGCTGGCACCTGCACCGCGACGGCTCGCGCTTCTGGGCCAGTGGCGAGATGCACCCGCTGCACGACGAGGCCGGTCGCCATACCGGCTATGTGAAGATCCTGCGCGACCGTACCGCCCAGCACCTGGCCGGCGAAGCCCTGCGCGACAGCGAACGGCATCTCAACGAGGTCCAGCAGCGCCTGGTGGAAAGCGAGCGCTACTGGCGTGGCCTGTTCGAACAGCTCGAAGAGGGCTTCATCCTCGGCACCATCCTGCGTGACGACCAGGGTCGCGGGCGGGACTGGCGCTACGAGCAGGTCAATCGCGCCTGGCTGCAGAACTTCGGCTTCACGGCGGAACAAACGATAGGCCGTACCGCCCGCGAACTCTTTCCCGCACTCGAAGACAGCTGGGTCGAGGACTTCACCCGGGTGGTCGATACCGGCCAGTCGTTCAGCTACGTACGGCAATTCCAGCACGATGGCTGCTGGTACGAAGGCCACGCCCACAAGGCCGGGCCGGACAGTTTCCTGGTGCTGTTCCTGGAGGTCACCGAACGGGAGCTGGCCGCCCAGGCCAAGCGCAGCGAAGAACTCTATCGCCTGGCCCTGCTCGAACTCAGCGAGCGCTTCAGCCACCTGAACGACATCGATGCCGTCATCGAGGTCGCCTGCGCCACCCTGGGTACCACCCTGGATGCCCATCTGGTGGGCTACGGCCTGGTGGACGCCGAGGCCGAGACCATCAGCGTGGCGCGCGACTGGACGGTCCCCGGCGCCCGCAGCCTGGTCGGCACCCTGAACTTCCGCGACTACGGCAGCTACATCGAAGACTTCAAGCGCGGCGAGACGGTGGTGAGCGCCGAGGTACGCGAAGATCCGCGCACCCGGGACAATCTCCCCGCGCTGGAGACGCTGGATACCCGCGCCTTCGTCAACACCCCACTGTTCGAGCACGGTCGCTTCATCGCCCTGCTCTATGTCAGCTCCCGTACGCCCCGCCAGTGGACGCCGCGGGAGTTGCAGTTCATCCGCGAGGTCGCCAACCGTACCCGTTCGGCTACCGCGCGGCTGGCCGCCGAGCAGGCCCTGCGCGATAGCGAGATGAATCTGCGGCTGGTCGCCGATACCCTGCCCTGCCTGATCGCCTTCGTCGATCGCGAGCTGGTCTATCGATTCGCCAATGCCGAGGCGCCGAAGTGGTTCAGGGACGCCCCTGCCAGCATCCTCGGCCGCCGCATGGACGAGGTCTTCTCGACCTCCCTGTTCGCCGCCCGCCGCCACGCCATCGAAGCCGCCTTGGAGGGCGTCCCGGCACGCCTCGACCTGCCCTGGGCCTGGCCGGACGGCCGGCGGCGCATCGCCGATATCCACTACCGTCCACGCCGGGACGCCCGCGGCCTGGTGGACGGCTTCTACGTCTTCGCCCAGGACGTCACGGCCCAGCGCGACGCCCAGGCGCTGATCCAGGCGCAGAACTTCAGCCTCAGCCAGGAGGTGCAGGCCCGCACCGCCGAGCGCGACCGCCTCTGGGCGCTCAGCGAGGACCTGCTGATGATCGCCGACTTCGAAGGGCAACTGGTGCGGGTGAGTCCGTCCTGGTCCCGTCATCTCGGATATTCCGAAGCCGAGTTGCTCAGCCGGCCCTACCGTGAACTCATCCATCCCGACGACCTGCCCAAGGTCATGGTGGCGCTGGACGAACTGCGCCGCAGCGGCCTGCCGACACGGCTGGAGAATCGTGCGCTGGCGGCGAACGGTAGCTGTCGCTGGCTCTCCTGGACACTATCGCTGGACAACGATCAGGAGCGGCTCACCGGCGCCGGTCGCGACGTGACCCGCGAGAAGGAAGCCATGGAAACCCAGGCGCTGCTGGAAGAGCAGCTCCGCCAGTCGCAGAAGATGGAGGCGGTCGGCCAGCTCACCGGTGGCCTCGCCCACGACTTCAACAACCTGCTCGCCGGCATCGTCGGCAGCCTCGACCTGCTCACCGTGCGCATCGGCCAGGGCCGCTTGAACAACCTGGAGCGCTATACCACCGCCGCCCAGGGCGCCGCCATCCGCGCCGCCGCCCTCACCCACCGGCTGCTGGCCTTCTCCCGGCGGCAGACGCTGGACCCCAAGCCCACCGACGTCAATCGCCTGGTGGCCGGCATGGAAGACCTGATCCGCCGCACCGTGGGGCCGGCGATCCAGATCGAGGTGGTGGCCGCCAGCGATCTCTGGTCGACCCTGGTGGACCCGCCCCAGCTGGAAAATGCCCTGCTCAACCTCTGCATCAACGCCCGCGACGCCATGCCCGAGGGCGGACGCATCTTCATCGAAACCGCCAATCGTGTCCTGGACACCCGCATGGCGCGGGTGCGCGACCTGGAGCCGGGCGAATACATCTCCCTCTCCGTGACCGACAACGGCTGTGGCATGCCGCCCGAGGTGATCGCCAAGGCCTTCGATCCCTTCTTCACCACCAAGCCCATCGGCGTTGGCACCGGCCTAGGCCTGTCGATGATCTACGGCTTCGTCCGCCAGTCCGGCGGCCAGGCGCGCATCCACTCGCAGCTCGACGAGGGCACCAGCGTGACCCTGTTCCTGCCCCGCCATAGCGAGGCAGCGACCAGCCTCGAGGCCACCATCACCCAGGCGGCGCTGCCCCGCGTCGGCCACGGCGAGACCGTGCTGGTGGTGGACGACGAGCCGACCGTGCGCATGCTGGTCGTCGAGGTGCTGGAAGAACTGGGCTATGCGGCCCTGGAAGCGGCCGACGCCAGCTCCGGACTGCGCCTGCTAGAATCCGACGTGCGCATCGACCTGCTGGTCAGCGACGTCGGCCTACCCGGCGGCATGAACGGCCGGCAGATGGCCGACGCCGCCCGCCAGCGCCGCCCAGGCCTCAAGGTGCTGTTCATCACCGGCTATGCCGAGAACGCCGTGATCGGCAACGGCCACCTGGAGCCGGGCATGCACGTGATGACCAAGCCCTTCGCCATGGACGCCCTGGCGATCCGCATCCGCGACCTGATCGAAGGGACCTAGAACCGTAGGTTGGCGCTGAGCGCAGCGAAGCCCAACGAGGCAGATCGCCCTCTCCCCAACCCTTTCCCCGAGGGAGAGGGGGCGGTTATGTCTCGTAGCGTGGATAACGGCGCAGCCTTATCCACCGTTTGCAACGGGGCCTACCCAGTGGAAAACGCTGCGCGGTTTTCCACGCTACGAGGATCGCGGCCTGGTAAAGGCATCGGACTCGACCACCCCCTCTCCCCTTGGGAGAGGGCTGGGGTGAGGGGACTCAGTATTGCGGGGCTACGCTTAATCCAACCTAGGTACTAACCCTCCGCCGGCACCCGCACCCAGCCTTCCATCAGCCGGCGCGCGCTGCGGCTCATGATGGCCTTTTCCACCTGCCAGCTACCGTCGACCTCCCGCGCCTGGGCGCCGACCGTCACGGTGCCGGCGGTATGGCCCAGGCGTACCTGGCGACCGGCCAGCTCGCCAGTCAGTTGATTGACCAGGGTGCCAGGCAGCGTGGCGGCCACCGCCACGGCGACCGCGCCGGTGCCGGGAATGGCGTGGTGCAGCTTGCCCATGGAGATCATCCGAGCGATGAGGTCGAGTTCCGCGGCCTGCACCTGTTTGCCGCCGGCCACCCGATAGGTCTGCGGCGGCGCGATCAGGCACAGCTTGGGCGTATGGGGGCGCTCCGCGGTGGCCTGGGCGGCGCTGGTCGCCAGGCCCATGGCCACGGCACCGGCGGCGCGCAGTTGCTCCAGGCGCTCCAGCAACGCCGCATCGCCGTTGACCTGCGCCTGGGTCTCGGTACCGCAGAGGCCAAGCGCCTCGGCGCGCACGAAGATGGTCGGATTACCCGCATTGAGCAGGGTCACCGGCAGCCGGCCCAAACCGGGCACCTCCAACTCATCGACAGGCCGGCCGGTGGGCAGCACGCTGCCATCGGTCCCGGTGGGATCGAGGAATTCGAGCACGACTTCAGCGGCGGGAAAGGCCACGCCGTCGAAACGGAAATCGCCCTCCTCCTGCACCTCGCCGGCCACCATGGGTACCTGGGCGTGGATGCGCTTGCCGAGATTGGCCTGCCAGATACGCACCGTGGCCAGGCCGTCGCGGGGCGCCTCCACCAGGCCCTCGCTGATGGCGAAGGGGCCGACGGCGGCGCTGAGATTGCCGCAATTGCCCGACCAGTCGATCACCGGCAGTTCGATGGCCGGCGCGCCGAATAGGTAGTCGATGTCGCAGTCCGGGCGACAGGACGGGGCGATCACCACCACCTTGCTGGTGCTGGAGGTAGCGCCGCCCAGGCCGTCGATCTGCTTGCCATAGGGGTCGGGGCTGCCGATCACCCGCAGCAGCAGGGCATCGCGCGCGGGACCGGCGGGTGGCAGGTCGCGGGCATGGAAGAACACGCCCTTGCTGGAGCCACCGCGCATATAGACGGCGGGGATACGGTGTTGCGGCATGACGGGTCTCCTCGGCCCAGGGATGAAAGCAGACGTTCGGACGGCCCCGCTGCACGGCGCCCGCCACCGGGGCGACAGGACGGCGCCGGTCCCCTCAGCTCAGATAGCGCCCGAACCAGCCCAGGGTGCGCTCCCAGGCCAGGCGGGCGGCGGCTTCGTCGTAGCGCGGGGTGGAATCGTTATGGAAGCCATGGGTGGTGCCCGGATAGCGGTGCACCGCGAAGGTCTTGCCCTGGGCCGTGAGCGCCGCCTCGTAGGCGGCGGCGCCCTCGTTGATACGCGGATCGTTCTCGGCGTAGTGGATCAGCAGCGGCGCCTTGATCCGCGCCACCTCCTCCACCCGCGGCTGGCGACCGTAGAAAGGCACGGCCGCCGCCAGCTCGGGATAAGCCACGGCCGCCGCATTGGCCACCCCGCCGCCATAGCAGAAGCCGGTGATGCCGACCTTGCCGGTACTGAATTCGTGGCTCATCAGGGTTTCCACGGCGGCGAAGAAGTCGTTCATCAACTTCTGCGGATCGACCTGCTGCTGCAGCTCGCGGCCCTTGTCGTCGTTGCCGGGATAGCCGCCCACCGAGGTCAGGCCATCCGGCGCCAGGGCCAGGTAACCGGCCTTGGCCAGGCGCCGGGCCACGTCTTCGATATAGGGATTGAGGCCGCGATTCTCGTGCACCACCACCACCGCCGGCACCTTGCCGCTGGCCTTGGCCGGACGCACCAGGTAGCCGCGCACCCGACCATGGCCCTGGGGCGAGAGGTAGTAGACGTATTCGGCGACGATGTCCGGATCAGTGAATTCCACCTGGGTGGCCAGGGCGTAATTGGGACTCAGGGCCGCCAGTACCCCGGTGGCGGAGAGCCCCAGCACCGCGGCGCAGGCACCGGCGCGGTCGAGGAAATCGCGCCGGCTGATGCGACCATGGACGTAGAAGTCATAGAGTTCGAGCAGTTCGGGCGAGAAATCCTTGGCGGTGAGACGGGTCATCGCGGCGCTCCTCTGGCAGGAAACGAGGCGCCCCGCCCGGATGGGCGGGCGCCCCGGCTGGTCCCGAGTGTGCCGCGAATCGTCTGACTATGCCACCGCCCCGGACGGCCCCGGACTCAGACCGAGGGACGTAACTCACGCAGCACGGCGAGCAAGGCCTCGAAGCTGACGGGTTTGTTCAGGTGCTGGACGAAACCGGCGGCCCGCGCCTTGTCGACGTCCAGCCGCGTGCCATAACCGGACAACGCCACGGCCGGGGTGCCGACATTGCGATCCCCTGCCCGCACCCGGTGCAGGAATTCATGGCCGTCCATCTCCGGCATGCCGATGTCGGAGAGGATGACGTCGAAATCCTGCGCCTGGGCCAGGGCCAGGCCGGTAAGAGGTTCAGTCGCCGCGGTGACCACCACGCCCTCTTCTTCGAGCAGCAGCTGCAGGGTCTCGACGATGTCGGCAGAGTCGTCCACCAGCAGCGCTCGCAACCCGGCGAGGGATTGCTCATCCGCCTGCACCGTGGGAGCGAGTTGCTGCTCGGCGTGGCACAGCGGCAGCCAGACACTGAAGCGTGCGCCCTGGCCGAGCCCGGTGGAGTGAGCCTCGATCCGCCCGCCGTGGGCTTCCACCAGTTGCTTGACCAGCGCCAGGCCGATGCCGAGGCCATGCTGGGCGCGGGCGGTGTACTTCATTTCCGCCTGGCCGAACATCTCGAATACGCGCGGCAGAAAGTCGGGGGCGATCCCCTGCCCGGTATCGCTGACATCCAGGCGTGCCTCTTCGCCCTCCACTCCCAACGTGATCTCCACCTGGCCACCGGCCGGGGTGAACTTGATGGCGTTGTTGAGCAGATTCCAGACGATCTGACCGATACGGGTGGCATCCGCCTGGACATACAGGGGCGTCTCCGGCAGTCGGGTGCAGTGGACCTGGACCTCGCCCGCCAGGGGCCGGACCACCGCGGCGATTTCGTGCAACTGCTGCGCCAGATCCAGACTCTGCCGCTCCAGCTTGAGCTTGCCGGTACGGATGCGCGACAGGTCGAGCAGGTCATCGATGATCTGCGCCTGGCTGCGCACCGCACGCTGGATGGCTTCGGTCGCCCGGCGCGCCAGGGCCACATCGCGCAGCACAGGCGAACGCGCCAGCAACTCGCTGTTGAGCTGGATGAGATTGAGCGGATGCTTGAGTTCGTGGGACATCACCGCGAAGAACTCGTCCTTGAGTTGGACCAGGGCGCGCTGCTGCGCCTGCTGGTTGGCCGCCTCGCTGGTCCGCATATGGTCGGCGGTGGCGTCGCGGGCGATCTTGGCGTAGCCCTGGCCACCGGAGGCATTGTTCATCCGGCTGAGCACGCCAGCGCAGTAGAGCCGGCTGCCGTCCTTGCGTCTGAGCCAACGCTCGTTGTGGGACACCCCCTGGGCGTCGGCGGTGCGCAGCTCCGTTTCCGGCACCTGCGAGGCGATGTCTTCCGGGGTGAAGATCAGGTCCAGCGGCTGGCCCAGGGCTTCGCGCTCGCTGTAGCCGAACAACTTGGTAGCACCACCGTTCCAGCTGTTGATGACGCCGCTGGCATCCAGGGTGACGATGGCGTAGTCCTGGATGTTCTGCGCCACCAGGCGCATGTTCTCCTCGCCGGCGCGGGCGCGATCCTGCGCCAGGCGCCGCTCGGTGATGTCGATGAAGGTCAGCACCGCGCCCTCGATGCGATCCTCCGCGGTACGGTAGGGCAACAGCCGCGCCAGATACCAACGGTCATCGTGACTGCGCACCTCGCGCTCGATCAGCCCGAGGGACTCGAACACCTGGTTGGCATCGGAGGCCAACTCCGGGTAGTCCAGCCGATGGGTGATGTCGAGCAGCGAGCGTCCGGTATCGCTGACGATGATATTGAAGATGCTGGCGGCGCGCGGGGTGAATCTCTTGATGCGCATGCCGCGGTCAACGAACACCGTGGCGATGTCGGTGGAGGTGATGAGGTTCTGCAGATCGTCGTTGATCTTGCCGGTTTCCTCGATCTTGGCCTTGAGTTCGTAGTTGACGGTGATCAGTTCTTCGTTGATCGACTGCAACTCCTCCTTGCTGGTCTCCAGCTCCTCGGTGGCCGAGCGCAGCTCCTCGTTGATCGCCTGCAATTCCTCGTTGGAAGCCTTGAGTTCCTCGGTCGAGGTCTCGGATTGCTCGATGGTCAGCTGCAGCTGTTCCTTGGTGCGCTGCAGCTCGGCTTCCAGCTGGGTGAGGACGCTGTCCTTGGCCTCGGTATGGTCGTTGGTAGAATCGGTACTCATGATGTCTTCGACTTCGTCGAAGAGCACCAGCATGTAGTCGGTGCTGGTATCGCTGTCGCGGAAGGGCCGCACCACCATGTTGATGTAGTAGCTGCGATCGTCGCGCTGGATGTGCACGCGCCGCGCTTCGACACTCTTGTTGCTCTGCAGCGCCTGGAACAGCGCGGTGCGCAGCTCCAGGCGCAATTCCTCGAGCACCAGCGCCGGCAGGTTGTAGCTGGGCTCGCCGCCGACGTAGCGGAGGAAACGCCCGGCCCGTTCGGACAGGTGCACGATGTTGGATTCGCGGTCGACGATGATGCTCGGCGGCGCGTACTGCTCCAGCACCCGCTGGTGCACCTCGGCGAAGGACACCTTCTTGCGCCGCCCGACCTGGTGCGGCGGCAGGCGCACGCTGTGGATGCCCGGGTTGAGATTGAGCAGCGGCGTGGGACGTATCACGCTGGTGGTGTGCTTGGCGCGATAGATGCGGTTCTTCTTGTCGACCGTGGCGAACAGATTGCTCTGCACATCGGCCGACTCGGAACTGCCGAGGAACAGATAGCCACCCGGCTTGAGCGCGAAATGGAAGGTGTGCAGGATCTCCGCCTGCACCTCGCGATCCAGGTAGATCAACAGGTTGCGGCAGCTGATCAGATCGAGCCGGGAGAACGGCGGATCGCTGAGCAGGTTGTGCTGGGCGAACAGCACCTTCTCGCGCAACTCCTTCTTCACCCGGTACTGGTTCTGTTCCTTGAGCAGGTGTTGGCGCAGGCGGCTGGGCGGGACGTCGGTGACGATGGAGCCGGGATAGACGCCATGCCGGGCTACCGCCAGGGCGTGCTCGTCGAGATCGGTGGCGAAGATCTGCAAGCGCGCCGCGGACTGGCGCAACTCGGCCTGTTCGGTGAGCAGCATAGCCAGCGAATAGGCCTCTTCGCCGCTGGAACAGGCCGCGCTCCAGACCCGCAATTCCTGGTCTTCCTCCAGGCCCTGCACCTGTTCGAACAACTCGGGGATGATGTCGCGCTCCAGGGCCTCGAAGGCCTCGCGATCGCGGAAGAAATTGGTCACGCCGATCAGCATGTCCTTGAGCAGCGCCGGCGTCTCCTCGGGATGCTCGTGCAGGAAGCAGGCATAGGCCGGCATGTCGGGGATGGTGTTCACCTGCATGCGCCGTTCCACGCGGCGCAGCACCGTGGCGGTCTTGTACTGCTTGAAGTTGTGCCCGGTACGGGTGCGCAGCAAGGTGAGGATGTCGCGCAGGGCCAGTTGCATGGCCTTGTTCGAAGCCCCCGGAATACGCGCCTCGAAGTCGATCTGGCGTAGCTCTCCCTGGCTCAGGGAATGGATGGTGGTGGCCAGCTCCAGGAGCTTCTGTGGCATGTCCACCACTGGCATGACGAAATCCACCGCGCCGGCGGCGATGGCGCTGCTGGGCATGGAATCGAACTCGGCATCCTCCGGTGCCTGGGCCAGGGTCACCCCGCCCTGCTCCTTGATCCGCCCGAGCCCGACGGAGCCGTCCGCACCGTTGCCCGACAGGACGATGGCGATGGCCCGGGTCTTGTGCACATCGGCCAGGGCGCGAAAGAACAGGTCGACGGCTACATGGTCGCCCGACAGCCGCTCCGCCGGATTGAGGCGCAGGTAGCCATCGTTCATGGTCAGATCGAAGCCGGGGGGTATCACATAGACGTGATCGGCCTCGATGGGCACCGGCTGGGTGACCTGCTGCACCGGTAGCCGGGTGGCGCGCTGCAGGATCTGGTCGAGACTGCTCTGGTGCTCCCGCGATAGGTGCATCACCACCACGAAGGCCATGCCGCAATCCGTCGGCAGGGCGTCGAAAAAGCGCAGCAGGGCCTGGATCCCGCCCGCCGAAGCCCCGATGCCCACCACCGGGAACGGCAGGTCACTGGGGGTCAGGTGTTTGGAATTGTTGGGTCGGGCCACATCCGCCTGTTTGCTCATCTATCCGCCGTCTGAAAATCCATGAAAAATCGTGGTTGCCGCTGGTACAGCGGTCAGGTCGTCCATCCCTTTCGCGCGGAAACGACGCCAAGCCCCTCAGTATAACGAGGGCTCGCCGAGAGGGCGGCCATCATCCTGCAGAGAGGCGACCTGGCCGACGTTTGCCCCTTGTGAATCGGACTGATGGAGCGGAAGCGAGTGCGAGCGAAGCCGCGTGTTGGGGGGCTGGGTCCTCATTCTGTATGGGTCGCTCCTACGGGCCGCCGTAGGTTGGGTTGAGCGCAGCGAAGCCCAACAGTGGCTCGGGACGTAGGCAATGTTGGGCTTCGACGATAGAGCTGTCTCAACCCAACCTACGATCTATCGCGGCCATGGCTGCGATAGATCCTACGCGAGACCCTCCACCCGCACCGGACCGCCCGCCCATCAAAACAGCCCCAGCTGCCGATCCAGCAGCCGCTCGAAGCGGTCGCCGACGAAGGGCAGGATGGCATCGGCCACCGGCGCCAGCTGGCGCTGCACATAGTGGTCGTAGTCCGGCGCTGCATGGGGCAGCTCGACCGGTTCGGGGCCGGCGGTGGTGATGAGGTAGCTGATCCAGCCGCCGCGGCGGAATTGGCTGCGCCGCCCGCGGCGGGCGTTTTCCGCCTCGACCAGCCGGGCGGCGCGCACCTGGGGCGGGACATTGCTCTGATACTCGTCCAGCGGCCGGCGCAGGCGCTTGCGATAGACCAGCAGGTCGTCGAATTCGCCGGCGCGGGTGCGGGCGACGAAGTCGCGCAGGTACTCCACATGGGGCTCGCCGGTGAAGATGCGCAGGTACAGCTCGCGCTGGAAGCGCTGGGCCAGCGGTGACCAGTCGCTACGTACCGTTTCCAGTCCCTTGAACACCAGTTCGGGCGCGCCGTCCACACCGGGCCTGAGCCCGGCGTATCTCTTCTTGCTGCCCTCCTCCGCGCCACGGATGGTGGGCATGAGAAAGCGGGCGAAGTGGGTTTCGTATTGCAGCTCCAGATGGCTTTCCAGCCCCAGCTCGGCCTGTAGCTGCTCGCGCCAGTGGGCATTGACCGCCGCCACCAGCTCGCGACCGATGCGCTCGGCGTCGACTTCTTCATGGGCGCGGCCCAGCCAGACGAAGGTGGAATCGGTGTCGCCATAGATCACCCGATGGCCGCGCGCCTCGATCAATTCGCGGGTCCGGTGCATCACCGCATGGCCGCGCAGGGTGATGGACGAGGCCAGCCGATGATCGAAGAAGCGGCAGTGCGGCGTGCCCAACACGCCATAGAAGCTGTTCATGATGATCTTCAGCGCCTGGGCCAGGGGTGCGTTGCCGGCACGCTTGGCCGAATCGCGCCCTTCCCAGACCCGCGCCACCATCGCCGGCAGGCAGTGCCGGGTGCGATGGAAGCGCGCGCCGCGAAAGCCCGGCACCGTCTCCTGCTCGGGCAGCGCCAGGCCCTCCACCAGCCCCACCGGGTCGATGAGAAAGGTACGGATCAGCGAGGGATAGAGGCTCTTGTAGTCCAGCACCAGCACCGAGTCGTAGAGCCCGGGCTGTGAATCCATGACGAAGCCGCCTGGGCTGGCCTCGGGCGGCTGAGCCCCCAGATTGGGCGCAACGAAACCCTGACGGTGCATCAACGGCAGATAGAGGTGGTAGAAGGCGGCGATGGAGGCGCCATGGCGCTCCAGCGGCAAGCCGGTGACGCTGGCCCGCTCCAGCAGGAAGCGCAGCAGCTCGGTCTTGTCGAAGATGCGGGTGACCAGCTCGCAGTCCACCAGGTTGTAGCGCGCCAGGGCGCTCTTCTCGCTGGCGAACATGCGATTGATGGAGGCCATGCGGTCGTGAGGATTGTCGATGGCCTTGCCTTCGCCCAGCAGGGTGCGCGAGACGTTCTCCAGGCTGTAGGAAGGGAACACCCAGGTGGCCGACTTGAGCGCTTCCACCCCATCGATGATCGGCCGCCCGGCCAACAGGGCGGAGAATGGGCGCCCCTGGCCGCCCGGTTCGTAGCGATCATCCTCGGGCGCCCCGCGCCCCAGGTGCAGGGGCACGCCCAGTTTGCGCGCGTGTTCGTGGAGCACGCGGATGTCGAACTGCAGTACGCTCCAGCCGATGATGACGTCGGGATCGTGGCGCGCCAGCCAAGCGTTGAGGCGTTCGAGCAGGGTGGCGCGATCGGCGACGTATTCCAGGTCGAAGTCCACCGCCCCCTCTTCACCGGTGGGCGGACCGAGCATGTACACCTGGCGCTGGCCGCAGCCGTGCAGGCCGATGCTGTAGAGCTCGCCACGCTCGCTGGTCTCGATGTCCAGCGACAGGGTGCGTAGATTCGGGCGGTAGTCGGGCGCGGGTCGCAACGGGGTCGCTGCGCTCGCTCCTGCCTGTGGCAGACACACCGGCGCGGTGATGAAGCGCTCCATGAGAAAGCGATCCGCCGGGGCGATATCCGCCTCGTAGACGTCGATACCGAGCGCGGTGAGGCGCTGCTCCAGGTCACGCAGGGTGCGATAGCGCGGCGCATAGAGCCCCAGGACGGGGCGCCGTTGGAAGTCCTGCAACGCCAGTTCGCGTAGCTCCACCTCTGGCGGCAACAGCCGTTCGATGTCCGCTCGTCGCTCGGCGAGCACGAAGGCTACCGCCTGTTGTGCCGCTATCCGCAGCTCTCGCGGACCGGCATCGGTGGCGAACCAGAACACCAGCTCCAGCCCGTCGGCCGTCTCGCGCCACCGGCGTGTCAGCAGAAAACCCTGGGCGGCAGCCACAGCCATCGCGCTCCTTTCATCACTCAGGGGGCCATTCTCGCAAGGCCGCTCGCCCGCGGCGACCCCAGGGCGCCCAATACCCCACTCGTCGGCCCGACCGAAAGGTCTGTGTCCTGTGGCGATGATCTTGCATCGAATGGCCACACCCGTCGTAGAGCCGACCCCTCGGCTACTGGGCGCCTCCTTGGTTACCGTTTCAGGCAGTGTCATGAATTCGTTGTCGTCGTCCTTCCCGCTCGCGGCCACCCCCCGCTACAACGCCCAGCAAGCCCTCGTGCGCGAGCAGGCCCGGCGCTGGGTGGAGCAGGATGTCCTGGTGCTCGATACCGAGGCCACCGGTCTTGGCGAAGATGCCCAACTGATCGAGGTGGCGGTGATGACCCTGGGCGGCCGGGTGCTGCTCGACACCCTGGTGCGACCCGCCATCGCCGTCCCACGCGAAGCCACCCTCATCCACGGCCTGACCGATGCCCACCTGGTCCAGGCGCCGACCTTCCCCGAGGTCTTCGCCCGGCTCTGGCCCTTGCTGCAAGGCCGTACCGTGCTGGCCTACGGCATGGCCTTCGACTACCGCCTGCTGGCGCACAACGCCCATCTGCACGGCCTGGCGCTGCCGCCGGAACTGGAACGGGAGACGCCACCGGTGCAACTGGTGGACGGCACCCGCCTGCACTGCCTGATGCAGCTCTATGCCCAGTTCTGGCAGGAACCGAGCCTGGACAGCCGCAGCCAGGACGGCTGGCGGCGCAAATCCCTGGCCATGGCCGCCCGCAACCAGGGCATCCCGGTGCAGGACACCCACCGCGCCCTGCCCGACTGCCGCCTCAAGGCTGCGCTGGTCCAGGCCGTGGCGGGCGAGGCGCCCGCCACCTGGAATGGGCTGCAGGCGCTGGCCGGCTAGTCCAACCGGTAGCCGCTTTCCAGCCCGCAGAACACTATTCAGGCAGCCTCGGGCAAGGCGCTTTGCCATACTGGCGGTAGTCACCCCTACCGAGGCCAGCCCATGAAAGCCGTCGTCTACGAAGCCTTTTCCGCACCGCCACGCCTGATCACGGTGCCGGACCCCACGCCCGTCGCCCATGGCGTGGTGCTCAAGGTCATGGCGACCGGCGTCTGCCGCAGCGACTGGCACGGCTGGGTCGGCCACGACCCCGACATCGAACTGCCCCACGTGCCCGGTCACGAACTGGCGGGGATCGTCGAGGCGGTGGGCAAGGACGTGACCCGCTGGCAGGTCGGCGACCGGGTGACGGTGCCCTTCGTCGGCGGTTGCGGCGCCTGCCCCCAGTGCCACGCCGGCCACCAGCAGGTCTGCGATCACCAGTTCCAGCCGGGCTTCACCCACTGGGGCTCCTTCGCCCAGTACGTCGGCATCCACCAGGCCGACCTCAACCTGGTCGCCCTGCCCGAGACGCTGGGCTTCGCCACCGCGGCGAGCCTGGGCTGTCGCTTCGTCACCTCCTTTCGCGCCGTGGTCGACCAGGGCAAGGTCAGCGCCGGCCAGTGGGTGGCGGTGCACGGCTGCGGCGGGGTTGGGCTGTCGGCCATCATGATCGCCAGTAGCCTGGGCGCCCAGGTAGTGGCCATCGACATCGCCGCGGACAAGCTGGAGCTGGCCCGCCGCCTCGGCGCCGTGGCGACGCTCGACGCCACCCAGGTGGCCAGCGTGCCCGAGGCGGTACGGGAGATCACCGGCGGCGGCGCCCATGTCTCCCTCGACGCCCTCGGCCATCCCACCACCTGCTTTAATTCCATCGCCAGCCTGCGCAAGCGCGGCAAGCACGTCCAGGTCGGCCTGTTGCTGGGCGACCAGGCGACACCGGCGCTGCCGATGGATCGGGTGATCGCCCACGAATTGGAGATCCTCGGCAGCCACGGCATGCAGGCCCATCGCTACGATGTCCTGATGGCCATGCTGCGCAACGGCACCCTGGCCCCGGAAAAACTGATCGGCCGGGAGATCAGCCTGGCCGAGTCCATCGCGGCGCTGATGCAGATGGATAGCTTCCAGGGGACCGGGGTGACCGTCATCACCCGCTTCGATTAGCGCGCTTCAATCGGGCTCCGCGGCCTGCAGCACCCAGCGCAGGCCCTGCAGGTCCTCGGCACTCAGGGACTCGCGCAGGCGGCAGAGGCGATAGGCGACCCGGGTGTTCATCGCCACCCATTCCAGGTCCTGGCGGGTGGGCTGGGCGACGAAGTACTCGCCGTAGCGCTCGTCCAGTCCGGCCATGCGGTATTGCCCCTTGAGCGGCAGATAGAGCTGACCGTTCATTTCCCAGCGACTGGCGCTGCAGCCATGGAAGCGCACCTTGTCGCCGAAGGTGGACAATTGGGTACGGAAATCGGTGGTGGCGTGGCCAGCGCTGGTCTTGAACTGGCTGGCGATCACGCTGAAGACGATGCCCTGGGGCGAGGGCGCGCCGCGCCACTCGATGACCCGGCGATTGAGCGCCGTATCGAAGGCATCGGTGAAGATTCCGGCGGCCTGCACCGGGAGCGTTGGCAGGGTGAGCGCACCCAGCAACGCCATCGTTGTTTTCAAAACGGGCTCCTGATGGCGACCCCATCTCCCCAGCCTGACGCAACGGCCAGAGGCGGCAAAGGGCCAGCGTCACGCTTTGGAGACCCGATTGGCTGAAAGGTGCCCCCGCCGGTCCGGATAAGCGGTATCTTTCACAGTCTGCGGACGAGTTCACCTTCGTCCACCCCTTGAACCGTCGCCGGCGAGGCGCACGGCCACTCCCCTGAAACGACCGGCCGAGGCGCCGGAGAGCACTGCGAGGATCTATGAGCGCTGCGGATATCGATTGGAAGACCCTCGGTTTCGACTACATCAAGACCGACTTCCGCTTCATCGCCACCTATCGCAACGGCAGCTGGCAACCCGGCGAGCTGACTCGCGACAACCAACTGCACATCAGCGAAGGCTCCACGGCCATCCACTACGGCCAGCAGTGCTTCGAAGGCCTCAAGGCCTACCGCTGCCAGGACGGCTCCATCAACCTGTTCCGCCCCGATCGCAACGCCGCGCGCATGCACAAGAGCTGCGCCCGCCTGCTGATGCCGCCGGTCCCCACCGAGCTGTTCATCGACGCCTGCCAGCAGGTGGTCAAGGCCAACGAAGCCTGGATTCCGCCCTATGGCACCGGCGGCGCCTTCTATCTGCGTCCCTTCGTCATCGGCGTGGGTGACAACATCGGCGTGCGCACCGCCCCCGAGTTCCACTTCGTGGTGTTCGGCATCCCGGTCGGCGCCTACTTCAAGGGCGGCATGACCCCGCACAACTTCGTCATCTCCAGCTACGACCGCGCCGCGCCCCAGGGCACCGGCGCCGCCAAGGTCGGCGGCAACTACGCCGCGAGCCTGATGCCCGGCGCCCAGGCCAAGGCCGAAGGCTTCGCCGACTGCATCTACCTGGACCCCCTGACCCATCGCAAGATCGAGGAAGTCGGCTCGGCCAACTTCTTCGCCATCACCGGCGACGGCAAATTCGTCACCCCACGCTCGGAATCGGTACTGCCGGGCGTGACCCGCATGTCGCTGATGGACCTGGCCCGTGAGCGGCTGAACCTGGAAGTGGTCGAGGGCGACGTCTTCATCGACCAGCTCGACCAATTCGTCGAAGCCGGCGCCTGCGGCACCGCGGCAGTGATCACCCCTATCGGCGGCATCCAGTACGGCGAGAAGCTGCACGTCTTCCACAGCCTGACCGAGGTCGGCCCGGTGACGCGCAAGCTGTACGAGGAATTGACCGGTATCCAGACCGGCGACAAGCCGGCTCCGGAAGGTTGGATCGTCAAGGTCTGAGTCGGGATTGGGTTTGATTTGGAGAAGGCGCCTTGGGGCGCCTTTTTCATTTGGCGGCAGGGTTGGTAGGTTGGGTTGAGCGCCAGCGAAGCCCAACATTGCGGATCTAGTGCCAGTGCCAGTGCCAGTGCCAGTGCCAGTGCCAGTGCTTGTTGGTGCCTTGGCTGTTTATCGAGTGCATTGATGGTTTTGGTTTCGCCCACCCGGGCGACTCACTTTTTTCAGTCGCGAAAAAAGTAAGCAAAAACGCTCGCCCCGACCATCCGGCCCTCCGCTGCGCTCCGGGTCCGCTCACGCCAGCGCCGTTCCGGGGTCGGCCTACACGGGCCGTCCATGGCCCGTTAGGCCTCTCGCCGCATCCATGCGGCTCGACCCACTCCACGACACTGGCGTTCGCCCTCCTGAACGGGGCGATTCACAAGCCTGAAAGTTTCGATTAAAGAGCCGAACGGCCCGTAGCGTGGACAACGGCGCAGCCTTGTCCACCGGGAATCGCGACACTCATCAATGGAAAACGCTGCGCGGTTTTCCATGCTACGAATCACTATGAATCTCTCATTTAGACAACCGAAGCATCAGGCTGGCGCCCCGCCCCCGTCAGTGAGGCCGAGTGCAGGTGTCGCGGAGGGGGATGCGAGGCAGGACGCCGAGCAAGGCGCGAGGGGCAGGAGGCCCCTTCGTGCCGTGCCCCCGAAGCGGCGCCGGAGCGAGGGGACCCGGAGCGCAGCGGAGGGCCGAAACGTGGGGTGTGCTTTCTTTTGCTTACTTTTCTTTGCACAAGCAAAGAAAAGTGAGTCGCCGGCCAGGCGAAATAAGGAGCATCAGCAGAGCGCGATAAACAGCTTGGGCAACAGTAAACCAAGGTATCTCGGCCAGCTTCTGAGTCGTTGGGCTTCGCTTGCGGTCAACCCAACCTACGCTACCACCCTCCCCCTACACCCCCTCCCGCCGCCGCAAAACGGCGCGAACCCCCACGAACAACACCACCACACAAATCGCCGCCGCAAAGAACCACCGCTTCGATACATGATGCTCGGCGAAGAAATCGCGCAGGATCTCGCCCACCAGGTAGCCGACGCCGGTCATGAGAAACCCCCAGAGCAGCGCCCCTATCACGTTGTAGAACAGAAAACGTCGTGGCCTCACCCCACTGGCGCCGATCAGCAGCGGGCCGATCAGGCGAAAGCCATAGGCGAAGCGGATGCCGATGATCCACAGTGCCTCGTGGCGATGGATGCGGCGGCGCAGCCAGTCGATGCGCTGCTGCTGATGCTTGAAGCGGCGCAGGATGCCATCGCCATAGCGGCGCCCCAGAAAGAACAGCGTCTGGTCACCGATGAAGCCGCCCAGGGCCACGCACAGCGCCGTGAGCGGAAACAGCAGATAGCCATGGCGCGCCGCGATACCGGCCAGGATGGCGACGCCGTCGCCTTCCACCAACGCACCGAGCACGGCGGCGCCATAGCCGTAATTGCTGATCATCTCGCTGTCGATCATGGAGCGTCCTAGAGGCCGAGAATGGTCAGCATGATGAAGGTACCGAACAGCACGAAGTGGGTCATGCCCTCGATGGCATTGGTCTCGCCGTCGTTGAGGTTGATGGCGGCGACGATCAGGGTCACGGCCATCATCACCGTCTGCACCGGGGTCATGGCCATCTGGATCTGTTGGCCGTTGTACAGGGCGATGGCCTCCACCACCGGCACGGTGAGGATCACGGTGGACAGGCTGGCGCCCAGGGCGATGTTGATCACCGACTGCATGCGATTGGCCATGGCCGCGCGCAGGGCGGTGAGGATCTCCGGGCTGGCGGAGATCACCGCCACCACCAGGGCCGGCACCAGGGCCGGCACGGCCAGGCCTTCCAGGCCGGTATCCAGGGACTTGGACATCACCTCGGCCAGGGCACCGGTGGCGACGATGCCGACGATCAACAGCCCGATGGACAGCGCCGCGCTGCTCTCGCCATGACCGTTCGCCTCGCCCTGCCCCTCGGCCGCCGGGCGCTTGCGCTTCTTCTCCGGGTAGTTGTAGCTGAAGAAGTAGCTGTGCGGACCGGTCTGCATGCGCAGGAACAGCGCATAGAGCAGCGCCATGGCGCCGATGGTGAAGAAGGAATAGACGTGCCACTGGGCCGAGGGAATGAACTCCGGCACCAGCATGGAGATGCTCACCGCGGTCATGATCATCACGCCGTAGCTGCGGCTGGAATCGTCGTTATAGGGCTGCTCGCCGTGCTTGATACCACCGAGCAAGGCGGCCAGGCCGATGATGCCGTTCATGTCCAGCATCACCGCGGCGTAGATGGTATCGCGGGCCAGGGTCGGCGAATGGTCGTGGCTCATCATGATCGCCAGGATGATCACCTCCACCAGCACGGCGGAGAGGGTCAGGATCATGGTGCCGTAGGGATCGCCGACCTTTTCCGCCAGCAATTCGGCGTGGTGGGCCACGCGCATGGCGGCGCAGATGATGGCGGCGATCAGGCCCCCGGCGGCGATCAGCGCCAGGGTCTGGCCACCGCCGAGCAGGGCGTGCTCGAACACATAGGCCAGCACCGTGGCACCAATGGCGACCAGCAGCAGGGTTTCGTCTTTGAGGGCGGCGAGCATGGAAAAAGCGTCCTTGAATGAGCAATGCCTTGTTACGACCGCCGACGATAGCAAAACGCTCGCAGCCCCAGGCCAGGCAGTCGTGATCGCTCACGCCGAGTTGATGTGTTCCTTGCAGTACAGCCGGCGGTAGGCGGCCGGGGTCATGCCGCGCTGGCGGCGGAACAGCCGGCGGAAATAGGCGCTGTCGCCAAAGCCGCAACGCTCGGCGATGCGCGCCAGCGGCAATTCGGCATTGAGCAGCAGGCGCTCGGCCGCGGTGATGCGCTGGCGATGAATGGCCTCGGTCAGGGTGATGCCGAAGGTCTGGCGGAACACCCGGCCGAGGTAGTCAGGATTGCAGCGCAGGGCGCTGGCCAAGGTCGCGGCGCCGAGGGCCTCGCCGAAACGGGTGCCGATCAATTGACGGGCACGATAGGCCAGGGCCACCCCGGCGCCCTGGGCGGCGCTGGCCAGGGGGCTACGCGCCAGGCGTTCCAGCAACGCCAGCAACAGCAGCTCCAGGGCCACCGCCGGGGCGCCGTCCTCCTGTTCGGCGAGAAACAGCCGCAGCAGGGCGACGAAACGCTCCGGCGCCTGCACCTGGGAACGCTGCGGCACCGCCAGGGGCTCTCCCGTAGTAGGCGCAGCGGCCAACTCGAAATGCAGCCAGTAGAAACTCAGCTCGGGATCGAAATCGCCCAGGCCCTCGTGCAAGTGTCCCGGCTGTAGCAGCAGCGCCTCGCCGGCGCCCAGGACGAATTCCGTGTCCTCCTCGCGCAAGCCGAGCATCCCCCGATCGACGTAGATCAGCTCGTAGGACTCGAGGATGCGCCGCGGATGGCGCCCGACCCCACGGGAGATGAAGTGGCCGCCGTTCTGCACCCGCAACGGACTGGTGAAATTCAATTGCAGCATGGTCGCGCCCCTCGGCATTCGTCGCTTCGCCTAGTCCAGCAGGATAAGTCGGAATCGTCCCGTTTTTATACGTCCCGGCTCCCTTGTCGGCCTTCGACCGGCGATGCCAACCTACTGTCCAGGCCAACCGCCCTCGCGGCGGCAGGAACCGGCCCTGACCGTCAGCCTCGACGGCCACCTCCAATAATGACAAGAAAGGGAGAAGCCACCATGACCACCTCGGTCCTCAGCCCCGCCCTGCTCGCGCCTGCCGCGTCGGCGGCGGAATTGTCTCGCGCGGAAAAGTTCGGCTATGGCCTCGGCGATGCCGGGGGCACCATCATCACCTGCCTCATCGCCAATTTCCTCACCTTCTTCTATACCGACATCTTCGGCCTCACCCCGGCCGTGGTCGGCACCCTGTTCCTGGTGCTGCGGGTGGTGGATGCCCTCGCCGATCCCCTGATGGGCACCCTCGCCGACCGCACCAATAGCCGCTTCGGGCGCTTCCGTCCCTGGCAGCTCTGGGCCGCCCTGCCCATCGGCCTGGCCGGTATCCTGACCTTCAGCACCCCGGACCTGGGCCCGGACGCCAAGCTGGTCTACGCCTTTCTCACCTACCTGGCGCTATCGCTGAGCTACAGCGCCATCAACGTGCCCTACTGCGCGCTGATCAACGCCATGACCACCCGCCAGCAGGAAGTGGTGTCCTGCCAGACCTGGCGCTTCATGCTCTGCGGCCTCGCCGGGCTGCTGGTGTCGGTGGGCCTGCCCTGGATGGTCGCCGTGTTCGGCCATGGCGACCAGGCACAGGGCTATCGCTGGGGCGTCACCCTGCTCTGCGGGGTGGCGGTGGCCATGTTCCTCTGGTGCTTCTTCAGCGTGCGCGAGCGAGTGCCGTTGGCCACCCTGGGTCACTTCGGGCTGCGCCAGCACCTGGCGGCGATGAAACGCAACGACCAGTTGCTGCTGATGCTGGCGCTGTCCTTCCTGCTGATCAACGTGTTCAACGTACGCGGCGGCGGCTACCTCTACTTCATCACCTACGTGCTGCACGGCGACACGGCCTATACCTCGCTGTTCTTCGCCATGGTGGCCCTGGCCACCACAGGCGGCGCCCTGCTGGTACCGCCACTGTCGCGCCGCATCGATCCGCTCCGGCTGTACCTGGGCGTCAACCTGCTGCTGGCAGTCTGGAGCCTGGGGCTGTACCTGGTGCCCACCGGCGCCGAACACGCCCGGCTCTGGCTCGGCCTGATCTTCGCCACCTGCCTGGTCCAGGGCATGACGCTGCCGCTGCACTTCTCCTTCATGGCCTTCGCCGACGACTACGGCCGCTGGAAGACCGGGGTGCGCTCCTCGGGACTGAACTTCGCCGCCAACCTGTTCTGCATCAAGCTGGCCTGGGCTTCCAGCGCCCTGATCATCAGCGTCCTCTTCACCCTGGTGGCCTACCATCCCGGTCAGGCCGCCCAGACCTCGGCCTCGCTGTCCGCCATCACCCTGCTGCAGACCCTGATCCCCGCCCTGCTGCACCTGGCGCTGGCCGGCGTCCTGATGTTCTGCAAGCTGAATCGACCCTTCATGCAACGCCTGGCCGACGACCTGCAGGCCGCCTGACTTCCCTCTGGAGGATTCCATGTCAACGCCCCCTCTCGAAACGCCCCGCGTCCGGCTCGACGACCCCTTCTGGAACGCCTATCGGCAACTGGTCCGTGAGGTGGTCATCCCCTACCAATGGGAGGCGCTCAACGACCGCGTCGACGCCGCCGAGCCCAGCCATGCCCTCGACAACTTCCGCATCGCCGCCGGCCAGCGTCAGGGCGAGCATCACGGCATGGTGTTCCAGGACAGCGACGTGACCAAATGGCTGGAGGCAGTGGCCTACCAACTCGCCCAGGCACCCGACCCGGCCCTGGAGGCCACCGCCGACGAGGTGATCGCCCTCATCGGCGCCGCCCAGCAGCCGGACGGCTACCTCAACACCTACTTCACCGTGAAGGCCCCCGCGGCCCGCTGGACCAACCTCGCCGAGTGCCACGAGCTGTACTGCGCCGGCCACCTGATCGAAGCCGCCGTGGCCTACTACCAGGCCACCGGCAAGACCGCGCTGCTGAACATCGCGCGACGCCTGACCGACCACATCGACCAGGTGTTCGGTCCGCGCCCCGGGCAGTTGCCCGGCTATCCGGGCCACCCGGAGATCGAACTGGCGCTGATGCGTCTCTATGAGGTCACCGACGAGCCGCGCTACCTGGCCCTGGGGCGCTACTTCGTCGAGCAGCGCGGCCAGCAGCCGCACTACTACGACGCCGAGTACGAGCGCCGCGGCCGCACCTTCCACTGGCCCAGCCACGGTCCGGCCTGGATGATCAAGGACAAGGCCTACAGCCAGGCCCACGCCCCCATCCTCCAGCAGGACAAGGCGGTCGGCCATGCGGTGCGCCTGCTCTATCTCTACACCGGGGTCGCCCACCTCGCCCGGCTCACCGGTGACGCCGAGCAGGCCGCCGCCTGCCGGCGCATCTGGGACAACCTGACCCAGCGCCAGCTCTATGTCACCGGCGGGGTGGGTGCCCAGAGCCATGGCGAATCCTTGACCTGCGACTTCGACCTGCCCAGCGACACCGCCTACGCCGAGACCTGCGCCTCGGTGGCCCTGGTGATGTTCGCCCGGCGCCTGCTCGAACTCAGCCCGGAAGGCCGCTACGCCGACGTCCTGGAGCGGGCGCTGTACAACACCGTGCTGGCCGGCATGGCGCTGGATGGCCGGCACTTCTTCTACGTCAATCCGCTGGAGGTGCATCCCGCGACCCTGGCCGGCAGCCACCGCTACGACCACGTCCATGCCGTGCGCCAGCGCTGGTTCGGCTGCGCCTGCTGTCCGCCGAACATCGCCCGCCTGCTGGGCTCGCTGGAGGACTATGTCTATCTGCAGCGCGAGGACAGCCTCTATGTGCACCTCTACGTGGGCAGCGATCTCGACTTCCGCCTCGCCGGCCAGCACTGGCAACTGCGCCAGCGCAGCGACTATCCCTGGCAGGGCCGCATCGGCTTCGAGCTGGCCGGGGCGGCCCAGGGCGGCACCTTCACCCTGGCCCTGCGCCTGCCCGACTGGTGCCCGGCGCCGGCGCTACGGATCAACGACGAGCCGGTCGACCTGGCGCCCCTGACCCGCGACGGCTATTGCCACCTGCGCCGCGAGTGGCGGACCGGCGACCGGGTGGAGCTGGACCTGCCCATGCCGCCGCAACGCCTGCGCGCCCATCCCCAGGTCCGCCAACTGGCCGGCAAGGTGGCGCTGCAGCGCGGGCCGCTGGTCTATTGCCTGGAACAGGCGGACAACGGCGCCGACCTGCACAACCTGTCGCTGCCGCCAACGGCGGAGTTCCATGAGATCCACGGCCGTGCGCCGTTGCAGCAGGTCGTGCAGCTGGACGCCGAGGGACTGCGCTGGAATGCGGCGGCCAGCGCCGCCCAGCCGCTCTATCGCCAGGCGTCGGCGCCGCCCCAGGCCCGTCCGCAGCGACTCACCTTCATCCCCTACTACGCCTGGGCCAATCGCGGCGAAGGCGAGATGCGGGTCTGGGTCGACGAGCGCTGACCGCGCCTCAGTTCGTCTCTGACCCACGCGGCACCAGGCGGCTCCACACCGCCCTGGTGCCCAGGGCGCAGGCCTGGCGATAGCCCAGCGCATGGCGTTCCACCAGGTACCAGGACACCACCGCCAGCGGCAGGGTGATGCCGATGGAGAGGATCACCATGGTCCAGGCCTCGATGCCGGGGATCACCGCGGCCAGGGTCTGCTGCACCGGGAAGGAATAGATGTAGAGTCCGTAGGAATAGTCGCCCACCTCGTTGAAGGCACGGATGCGCCCGGCCGGGATGAAGGCGAGGTAGAGCAGCACGTAGCCCAGGACGAGGTTGTACACCAGGAAGAAGCTATCGCGGTCGGGCATGGCCACCGCCAGCAAGGCCACGGCGGCGACAAAGGCGGCGCGTGACAGCGGGATGTAGGCGCGCAACACATAGAAGGCGCCCCCCAGGAAGAACATCTGGAACAGCCGCAGCAGGTGCGATTCGCTGGCGAAGAAGTAGTGGGCGAACAGCTTGAACAGCGCGGCGCCCGCGGCGAACAGCAGGATGGCGCGCTGAAAGTGACGGCTGTCCAGGCGCAGCCAGAGTACCGCCAGCCACAGCAGCGCCAGGGCGCCGTACATGCCCACCTCGAAGGGCAGCGTCCACAAGGAGCCATTGACGACGGCCTGCAACGGATTGCCCTCGAACAGCCCGGGCAGGTCGAATTCGGCGCCGGCGATCAGGCCGGTGTTCTTCAGCAGGTAGACCCAGGTCTGGCCGTCGCTCAGGTAGTCCTGCAGCGGCGCCCGGGTCAGCCAGGCGCCCAGGCCGAGCACCGTCAGCATGAGCATCACCAAGAGGCCCGGCACCACTCGCAGGGCGCGGCCCCAGACGAAATCGATGATGTCGGCGCGACTCAGCAGGCTCTTGGTGACCAGGAAACCGCTGGTGATGAAGAAGATGTCGACCGCGATGTCGCCCAGCGTCATGCCCAGGCTCTCGCGTCCCGGTTCCGCCGTGGCGGTGCCGCTGGAGATGGCGAAGCTGTGGCTGAAGACCACGGCGAGGGCCGCGATCATACGAATCAGATTGAGATTGTTGTTCTTGCCGCCAACATGATCCTGAACGGTCTGCACGGATACCTCACGCCTGGTGTTTGGAGCCATGCGTCCCGATTGTAGTCAGATCCAGACCCATTGCAGGGGTTGTGGCCATTTGCTGGCCCAAAGCGTGGAATGCTGGGAAATTCTGACGCTCAGGGCCACCGTACATCGGTCAACGGGAACCCGCAGACCTGCAGGTGACCGGGCAAAGCGTGCGACAATCCTTAACTGATTCAGCTTGACGACGAATAGGACACCTCCATGTACGACTGGCTCAATGCCCTACCCAAGGCCGAACTCCACCTGCACCTGGAAGGCACCCTGGAGCCCGAGCTGCTGTTCACGCTGGCCGAGCGTCATGGCGTCGCCCTGCCCTGGCCGGATGTGGAGGCCCTGCGCGCCGCCTACAACTTCGGCAACCTGCAGGAATTCCTCGATCTCTACTATGCCGGCGCCGACGTCCTGCGCACCGAGCAGGACTTCTACGACCTGACCTGGGCCTACCTGCAGAAGTGCAAGGCGCAGAACGTCATCCACACCGAGCCCTTCTTCGATCCCCAGACCCACACCGACCGTGGCATTCCCTTCGAGGTGGTGGTGCGCGGCATCACCCAGGCGCTGGCCGACGGGGAAAAACAGCTGGGCGTGACCAGCGGGCTGATCTTGAGCTTCCTGCGCCATCTCTCCGAAGACGCCGCCCAGGCCACCCTGGATCAGGCCCTGCCATTCCGTGACCACTTCATCGCCGTCGGCCTGGACAGCTCCGAGCAGGGCCATCCGCCGAGCAAGTTCAAGCGCGTCTTCGCCCGCGCTCGCGCCGAAGGCTTTCCGGCCGTGGCCCACGCCGGCGAGGAAGGTCCGCCGGAGTACATCTGGGAAGCCCTCGATCAACTCGGCGTGGTGCGCATCGACCACGGCGTGCGCGCCTTCGAGGACGAGCGCCTGATGGCCCGGCTGATCGACCAGCAAATCCCATTGACCGTCTGCCCGCTGTCCAACACCAAGCTCTGCGTGTTCGACGACATGAGCCAGCACACCATCCTCAAGATGCTCGACCGGGGCCTCAAGGTCACGGTCAATTCCGACGATCCGGCCTATTTCGGCGGCTACGTCACCGAGAACTTCATGGCCCTGTACGAAGGCCTGAACATGACCCGCGACCAGGCCCAGCGCCTGGCGCAGAACAGCCTAGACGCCCGCCTGGTAAAATAAGCATGAGCCTGACCGCTGCCGAAATCTCCTACTACGAACGCTTCGCCGAACGCCTGACCGATGCCGCCGCCGTGGCCATCCAGCCCTACTTCCGAGCCCAGCTGGCGGTAGACGACAAAGGCGACGCGGCCAGCGCCGGGCGGCGCTACGACCCGGTGACCATCGCCGACAAGGCCGCCGAACGGGCCATGCGCGAACTCATCCAGGCCGAACACCCGGACCATGGCATCCTCGGCGAGGAAGAGGAAAACGTCGCCGGTGAAAGCCCCCTGACCTGGGTGCTGGACCCCATCGACGGCACCCGCGCCTTCATCACCGGCCTGCCGCTGTGGGGCACCCTGGTGGCCCTCAACGACGGCACCCGCCCGGTGGTGGGGGTGATGAACCAGCCCTTCACCGGCGAACGCTACCTGGGCACCCCGGCCGGCGCCTGGCGCAACGGCGTGCCGCTGCACACCCGCCCCTGCGCCAGCCTGGCCCAGGCGCGGCTGATGTGCACCAGTCGCGACATCTTCGATACCCCCGAGCGCCTGGCGGCCTTCGACGCCGTGGCGGCCGAGGTGCAACTGGCCCGCTTCGGCGGTGACTGCTACGCCTACTGCATGCTGGCCTCGGGCTTCGTCGACGTCATCATCGAAGCCAGCCTGCAGCCCTACGACGTCCAGGCGTTGATCCCCATCATCGAAGGCGCCGGTGGCCGCATGACCGCCTGGGACGGCAGTGACGCCCAGCAGGGTGGGGCCATCCTCGCCTGTGGGGATCCGGCGCTACACGCGCAGTTGGTGGAGCGGTTGAAGCATCTGGCGTAAGGATGGCTGCTTTCGTAGGTTGGGTTGAGCGGAGCGAAGCCCAACACTACTCCGGCTCAAACCAGGCACGTTGGGCTTCAACGACGTAGCCGTCTCGATCCAAGCTAGGCGATTGCAACGTCTTAGGTTGGGCTAAGCACAGCGTCAGGTCTGGCTTATCGATGTTCTGGCTGCCTATCGAGTGCGTTGATGGTTTTTGTTTCGCCCACCCGGGCGAGTCACTTTTGCCAGTCGCGGCTACGCGCCCCGGACAAAAGTAACCAAAAACGCTTGCCCCACCATCCGGCCTTCCGCTTCGCTCCAGGTGACTCGCATTGCTCGCCCTTCGGGCCAGCCTGCGGCTGTTACTTCGCTTCGCTACGTTTCGCTCACGCCAGCGCCGTTCCGGGGTCGGTCCAGATGGGCCGTCCATGGCCCACTGGACCTCTCGCCGCATCCCTGCGGCTCGACCCACTCCACGACACTGGCGTGCGCCCTCCTGAACGGGGCAATTCGCCAGATTGAAAGTTTTGGTTGAAGAACCGTAAGCGGTCGTAGCGTGGACAACGGCGCAGCCTTGTCCACTGATGGCTTAGGTGCCCAACAGTGGAAAACGCTGCGCGGTTTTCCACGCTACGCACTCCACTGAACACCGAATTCCCAGGCTGGCGCCCCGTCCCCGTCAGTGAGGCCGAGTGCAGGTGTTGCGTAGGGGGATGCGAGGCAGGACGCCGAGCAAGGCGCGAGGGGCAGGAGGCCCCTTCGTGCCGTGCCCCGGAGCAGCACCGGAGCGAGGGGACCCGGAGCGTAGCGGAGGGCCGAAACGTGGGGACAAGCGTTTTTGGTTACTTTTTTGGCGACTGCAAAAAGTAACTCGCCCGGGTGGGCGAAACAGGAACCCCCAACAGACCTCGATAAGCAGCCAAGGCACCAATAGCCAAACCAAAGGCCAAACCCTCAGCAATCGCGGCCATGGGCCGCTCCTACAAGCCCAATCCAACCTCCGTAGGAGCGGCCGGGCCACGACCGGCCCTGCCCCCTGCCAGTCATCACCCAGTAACATCTTAAGCCCCCTCTAAGCCAACTCCCGTATACCGGCAGGATTCCGCCACGAGTCGCTGCCTTGTCCACCTCCTCCTCCCCTGCCTCGCCAGGCACTGTACGCCTGGAGCGAGGGCTATTGCTCTGCTGCCTGGCCGCCTACCTGCTCGCCGGGCTGTTCGGCCGTGGGCTGTGGAAGGCCGATGAGCCCTACTCCTTCGGCATGGTGTGGAATTTCCTCACCACCCCGGACTGGCTGATCCCCCGGGTGGGCGATGCGCCCTTCATGGAAAAGCCGCCGCTGATGTACTGGAGCGCTGCCCTCACCGCCTGGCTGTTCTCGCCCTGGCTCAGCGCACCGGACGGTGCGCGGCTGGCGGTGCTGGGCTGGATGCTGGTGACCCTCGCCGCCCTGGCCTGGCTCACCCAACTGCTGCTGCCCGGTCGAGCGCGGCTGGCGTTGCTCGCCCTGCTGGGCATGCTCGGCGTAGTGCAGCACAGCCACCTGCTGATCGCCGACGTGCCGCAACTCGCCGGCGCCACCCTGGGCCTGACGGGGCTCGCCGCCTATCTGCACGATGGCGAACAATCCTGGCAGCGCGGGCTGCTGTTCGGTAGCGGCCTGGGCATCGCCTTCATGAGCAAGGGTCTGCTGGTGCCGGGGGTGCTGGGGCTCTGCGGGGGGCTCTGCGCCGTCTGCTGGCCACAGCGCCTGGCCGAGCCGGCCACGCGTCGCTGGCTGCTCGCCGCCCTCACCGCCGCCCTGCCCTGGCTGGTGGTCTGGCCGACGCTGCTCTGGCACCAGGCGCCCGAGCTCTTCCATACCTGGCTGTGGACCAACAACATCGGCCGCTTCTTCGGCCTGGAAGCACGCAACAGCGATACCGATGGCCTGGTCTCCAGCTTGGAAGACCTGCTGGCGCTGTCCTTTCCCACCGGGCTGATCCTGCTCGGCGCCACGCTCTGGCAGCTGTATCGCCGCGGCGGCAGCCCGCTGAAGCGGCTGGGTCGGCATCCGGGGCTGGCCACGGTGGTGCTTTACGCCCTCGTCTGCCTGGGGGTGCTGCTCAAGTCGGCGGTCTTCCGCAGCCTCTATCTGCTGCCGCTGTTTCCCGCCCTGGCGCTGCTGGCGGCGCGGTTGGAGCCACCGCCGGCCATCGCCCGCCTCGGCCGCGATGCCAGCCTGGCGCTCTGGACACCGGTCATCGCCCTGCTGGCTCTGGGCGGTATCGGCCTGGCCATGGGCTGGCCGCTGCCCTGGCCGCGCCTCGTCACCGACCACCTGCCGATCACGGAACGCCTGCCACTGAGCCCCCTCGCCTGGGCGGTCGCCCTGCTGGCCTTGCTCGGCTGGGGCGTAGCGCTTGGGCTGCGCGCACAGTTGGGCGCCGCCAGCACCTGGTTCGTCGGCCTGACCGTCAGTTGGACCCTGGCCAATACCCTGTGGCTCCCCTGGGTCGACCTCGGCAACAGCTACGCGCGGCCTTTCACCGAACTGCAGCGGGTACTCCCGGCGGCGGATTGCCTGGCCAGCTACGGCCTGGGCGAATCGGAGCGCTCCATGCTGCACGTCTACAGCGGTTATCCACCGCAGGAACAGGCCAGCCTGCGGCAGGTGCCCTGCCAACTGCTGGTGGTGCAGGACGAATGGCACGAACCGGTGGCGGTGCCTGCGACCTGGCATGAAATCTGGCGAGGCGCACGCCCCGGAAACCTCAAGGAGCGCTTCCGTGCCTTCAGCTTCATGCAACCGGGACCTTGAGGCGTTGGGCTTCGCTACGCTCAACCCAACCTACCGGAGCCCGCGTCGCCTGGTTGAGACAGCTCCACCGTCGAGACCCAACAGGCCCAGGCTAAGGCAGCTCGTGATAGGCGCGGCTGAAATACAGTAGCCCTCCGCGACCGCCCGGCTCGGCCACACCCAGCACCTCGCACAGCAGCAGATCGTGGCTGCCTACCGACTTCACCTCGGCGATGTGGCAATCACAGGCCACCAGGGCACCATCCAGCACCGGTGCGCCACTGGCCAGCCGCGTCCAGCTCGCCGCGGCGAAGCGCTCGGCCATGGCGGTCTTGCCGCCGAACAGATTCGCCAGCGCCTGCTGGCCGGCGGCCAGGACGTTGACGCAGAGCACCCCATTGGCGCTGAACGCCGGATGCACCGAGGCACCGCGATTGAGGCAGACCAGCAGGGTCGGTGGGGTATCGCTGACGCTGCACACGGCGGTGGCGGTGAAGCCGGCTGGCCCGGCCGGGCCGTCGGTGGTGACGATGTTGACCGCGGCCCCCAGGCGCGCCATGGCACCGCGGAAGAGGTCGCGCTCGACCGGGACGGCGGGCGTCGCGGTGGGCAGCGGCAAGGCATGGGCAACGGACATGGGCTACTCCTCGGAAGCTTGGCAGAGATAGTCGAGGACCACCCGGTCGAAGGTGGCAGGATCGGTGACGCTGGAGGCATGGCCGCCCCACTCCAGTAAGTGAAAGGTGGCCTGGGGCAGGCCCGCGGCCAGGCGCTGGGAAGAGGTCCAGGGCACCAGGACATCGTCACGATTGGCCAGCACCAGGGTCGGCACCTGGATCCGCGCCAGCTCGGCGTCCACGTCGAAGGCCAGCAGGGCGCCGATGCGCCGCAGGACATTAGCCTCACCGGGGAAGTGCGCCAGGGCATGGGCTTCGTCGGCGGCCAGGCGTTCGCTGTGTTCGGCGATCCAGGTGGCCGGATAGAGAAAGATCGCCTGGGCCTGGACATAGGCCGCGGCGCCGCTGTCGCGCAGCAAGCGCTGACGCAGGGCGAAGCAGCGCCCGGTGTGGGGATTGGGTCGGCTCCAGGCGTTGACCAGCACCTGGCGGCGGATCAGGCCTGGGCGCAACAGATTGGCCTGCAGCCCCACCAGGCCACCGAGAGCATGGCCCATGAACAGGCTGTCGCGCAGTTCCAGGCGGTCGGCCAGGGCCAGCAGATCCTCGGCCATATGCTGGATGCGATAGTCCGCCGGCAACTCGGCCGGGCTCTTGCCGGTACCACTCTGGTCGTAGACCACCACCCGGAAGCGTTCGCCCAGGGCTGCCAACTGCGGCGTCCAGAAGGCGCCGGCGCCACCCAGGCCGGAGCTGAGCAACAGGGTCGCGGCCGCCGGGTCCTGGCGGCCATGGAGTTCGAAGTGCATGGGCGGTCCTCGGTGGGTTGGTGGTTGGGGCGGCCCTCACCCCAGCCCTCTCCCAAGGGGAGAGGGGGCAAGACGGAGTAGCCCTAGCCGATATGGGCGATGCTGGCGATCTCGATCAGGGCGTCGGGTTTCACCAGGCCGCACTGGATGCAGTAGCGCGCCGGCTTCTCGCCGGGAAAGAACTCGGCGTACACCGCATTGATGGCGGCGTAGTTCGCCCAGTCGGTGAGCATGATCATGTTGAAGGTGACGTCGGCCATGCTGCCGCCCGCCGCCTCCACCACGCCCTGGATGGTGGTGAGCACGTGGCGCGCCTGGGCGGCGGCGTCGCCGACGTGGACCACGTTGTTCTGCGCATCGAACGGCAGGGTGCCGGAGACGTAGAGCACCCCGTCGGCCAGGCTGCCGGGCACGAAGGGGGCGATGGGGGTACCGGTACCGGCGGGAATCACGGCTTGCTTGGGCATGGCTACTAGTCCTTAGCGAAGGTAGTGTGGAAATCGGCGCAGCTGGCGACCCAGCCGAAGAAGGTCTCGATGTTGAACAGCGCGGCGTCGTGGGCCGAACGGGGCCCGGCCTGATGACAGGCGTCGTGCAGGCAGACGCCGAAGTATTCGAGGAAGAAGCCATCCCTCAGGGTCGACTCCACGCAGACGTTGGTGGCCACGCCGACGAACACCAGGTTGCGGATGCCACGGGCGCGCAACAGGCTGTCCAGGTTGGTGTTGTAGAAGCCGCTGTAGCGGGTCTTGGGCACCACCAGGTCTGCCGCCGCCGGTTGCAACTGGTCCACCAGGGCGTAGTCCCAGCCGCCCTTGGCCAGCAGTTGGCCCTGCAGCTCGGGTCGCTTGCGCATGGTCTTGAGCGCGTTGGACTTGTGCCAGTTGGGCGAACCGGGGCCGCCGGCCTCGCGGTATTCCTGGTCCCAGCCGTTCTGGAACCAGACCACCTGCATACCCGCGCCTCGGGCGGTCTCCACCACCCCGGCGATGTTCTCGATCACCGGTCCGGTGGCCGAGACGTCGAAGCCGGCCAGGTCCAGGTAGCCGCCCGGACTGGCATAGGCGTTCTGCATGTCCACCACGATCAGCGCCGTTTCGCTGGCCTTGAGCCGCAGCGGTTCGGGTCGTGCCGGCAGGGTCAGGGCCTCGGCGTCGCTCGCGGGCAGGGCATAGCCCGCCAAGGTTTCCACAGCGTTCATCAGGCACTCTCCTTGAACAGGTCGACATGGCGGCGGCTGTGCATCAGCGGCTGGATGCGCTCGCCGAAATCGGTGACGCCCTGGACGAAGTCGTCGAAGGTCAGCAGCACCCCACTGGTACCGGGCACCTCGGCAATCTCGTCGAGCAGCCGCGCCACGGTGGCGAAGGAACCCACCAGGGTGCCCATGTTGATGTTCACCGCCGAGGTCGGATCGGCCATCTGGCGCACGTTGGTATCGCTGCCGGACTTGGTATCGGCGGCGGCCTGGGCGCCCAGCCAGGCGATGGCCTCCTCGTCGGCGCCGGCCTTGTAGTGTTCCCACTTGGCACGGGCCGCCTCGTCGGACTCGGCGGCGATGATCATGAACAGGGCGATGGAGCTGACGTCACGACCGGTCTTGGCGGTGGCCGCCTGCAGCCGCTCCACCGCCGGGGCGAAGGCCTTGGGCGTGTTCACCCCCTTGCCGAAGACGAAGCTGTAGTCGGCGTGCTCGGCGGCGAAGGCCAGGCCGGCGTCGCTGGAACCAGCGCAGACGATTTCCATGGGCGCCTGGGGCTGGGGGCTCACCCGGCAGTCCTCCATGCGGAAATGCGCGCCCTGGAAATTCGAATGGCCGGTGCCCCAGAGATCGCGCAGCACCTGGGCATATTCGCCGAGATATTGGTAACGGTTGGCGAAGAATTCATCGCCCGGCCAGAGGCCCATCTGGCTGTACTCGGGCTTTTGCCAGCCGGTGACCAGGTTGACGCCGAAGCGCCCCCCGGAGATGGAGTCGATGGTCGAGGCCATGCGCGCGACGATGGCCGGCGGCAAGGTCAGGGTCGCGGCGGTGGCGAACAGCTTGATGCGCGAGGTCACTGCCGCGAGGCCCGCCATGAGGGTGAAGGATTCCAGGTTGTGGTCCCAGAACTCGGTTTTCCCGCCGAAGCCGCGCAGCTTGATCATCGACAGGGCGAAGTCGAAACCGTAGTGCTCGGCGCGCTGCACGATCTCGCGATTCAGCTCGAAGGTGGGATGGTACTGGGGCGCGTTTTCCGAGAGCAGCCAGCCGTTGTTGCCGATGGGAATGAAGACACCGATGTTCATCGTTCAAGCTCTCCCGCAGTCAAGAATCGGAACGCACCCTGAGGCGCTGTTACTGCAGGATCGGAGCAGAAAGCTTGCCAAGTCTTGAAAGTTAAGCCCAATCAATCACTTGGGCTTAGTCATGAAGATAAAATGGACCACTTGGTCTGAATTAGAGCACCTAGCTTGTGCAAGCCGCCCGAATCTGGGGCATGGACAGCCCCTGTGACATGCTAAAGTTCGATAACTGACGGTGCCTTCGGGCCCGCCAATGGTTCGTCGCCAGGATGGTGCGAATCCGCACGGCCGTGCCTGAACCCGCGCACCAGCGGTCAGCACGAGTCAGACGTTGATAAGGCCCAAGGAGCAATTCGTGAGTCAGGCCAGTGACCCTTCCGCGCCACGCAAACCCCGTACGCCCAGCCCCGCCGCCCAGCAGCGGCGGCTACGCCAGATCGAAGCCAAGCGGGCACAGATCCTCGGTGCAGCGCTCGACATCTTTTCCCGCCTCGGTTTGCACGGCGCCAGCCTGGATCAGGTCGCCGTGCAGGCGGACGTGTCCAAGACCAACCTGCTCTACTACTTCAGCAACAAGGAAGAGTTGTACCTGGCCGTCTTGCGCCAGTTGCTCGCCACCTGGCTGAGTCCCTTGCGCACCTTCAGCGAAGACCAGGAACCGCTCGACGCCCTGCGTGGCTACCTGCGCCAGAAGCTGGAGATGTCTCGCGATCGCCCGGCCGAGTCGCGGCTGTTCTGCCTGGAGATGATCCAGGGCGCACCGCTGTTGCTGCCGGAGTTGCAGGGCACCCTGCACGAGCTGATGGACGAGAAGACCCGGGTGATCCGCGCCTGGATCGCCGCCGGCAAGCTGGCACCGGTAGATCCGCACCACCTGATCTTCAGCATCTGGGCCACTACCCAGCATTACGCCGACTTCCGGGTACAGGTGCAGGCCCTCTGCGGGCGCAACCTGACCGATCCGGACTTCTTCGACGAGGTGTTGCAAGGCCTCGAGACCCTGCTCATCGAAGGCCTGAGACCGCGTCCTGGCGTCTGAGACGTCAATCAGGGGAAAAGGAAGAAGTCGGCGAACAACTCACTCAGGTGCGGCCACAGCGGCGCCGGCAGGTCGTGCGCCATCTCGGGGATGAGTTCGAAGCGCGCCCCGGGAATAGCGCGCGCCACGGCGCGACCGCAGGCCGGCTTGAGCAGCGGATCGCAGGCCCCGTGCACCACCAGGGTCGGCGCCTGGATGCGACGGGCGAAGGGGCGCAGGTCGCCACTGCCGAGCAGGGCGAACAGTTGGCGCTGCACCCCCTCCACATCCACACCCCGCGCCAGGATGCGCTGCACCAGGCGTTCGAGATCGGCCTCGCTCTGCCGGTAGCGGGGGCTCTCGATGCCACGCAACAGTGCCTTTTGCCGAGCGATGGCGGCGTCCAGCGGTAGATCGGCCGGCGGACGTAACAGCAGGCTGCCGAGCAACTTGAGCGAAGGCGGTGGCAACAGCGGCTGATTGGTGGACGAGAACAGGATACCGAGCCGCTTGACTCGCTGCGGCCAGTCGGCGGCGAGGATCTGGGCGATCATGCCGCCCATGGAGCCACCCAGGACGAAGGCACGTTCGAGGCCCAGGTGGTCGAGCAGGCCCACGGCATCCGCGGCCATGGCGTCCAGGCGATAGGGCACCGCGCTGGTCTTGCCCAGTTGCGCTCGCCCCAGTACCGGCCATAGCGCCGGCGATCGTCCACCCGGCCAACTCAGCCGGGAAGACTGGCCGATATCGCGGTTGTCGAAGCGGATCACCCGCAGCCCCCGGCTTACCAGGGCTTCGCAGAATCCCTCCGGCCATAGCAGCAACTGGGCACCGAAGCCCATGATGAGTAGCAGCGGCGGATGGGCGGGATCGCCCCAGTCCTCGTAGGCCAGCTCCAGCGCGCCGACCCGGGCACGACCTTCACGTCTATCCATGCGTCACCACGACCGGGCAAAAGCTCATGCTACTCCAAGCACGCGTCGGTGAAAGAAGCAGAACCCGGCGGTCACACACCGATAGGTTAGGCTGTCGTCGACAGCCTCGCGGAGAACAGTGGCATGCCCCTAGCGCCTTTGGAATTCCATCTCACCGACGAGGCGCGGGAAGACCTACGCCAGGTCATCGCCGCACCCCTGAAGCTCTACAATGAAGCCCAGGTCGGTCCTAGCGGCTATCGCGCCCTGGTCGTCACCCTGACCCGCGCCGGCACGCCTTTGGGTGGCCTCTGGGGCTATACCAGCTATGGCTGGCTCTATGTGCAGTTGCTGGCGCTGGACGAGGCCGTGCGTGGCCAGGGCGCCGGCCGGGAGTTGCTGCTGCGTGCCGAGGCCGAAGCGATCAGCCGCGGCTGCCACGGTGCCTGGCTCGATACCCACGAATTCCAGGCTCGCGGCTTCTACGAACGCCTGGGCTATGAGCTATTCGGCGAGCTGGCGGACTATCCGCCGGGTTTCGCGCGGTATTTCCTGCGCAAGGCGCTCACCACCGGGCCTGCGTCTAACGCCCGCCCTGGCTGAGGGCATTCAGGCGGGTCGACAACCCCTGCATCTCCTGGCCCAGTTGCCGCAGGGTACCGGCATCGCGGGCGCTCTCCTCGCTCGCGGCGTGGATGCGTACCGCGAGTTCGTTGATTTCCTGGGTCACATGGCTCTGCTCCTGGGCGGCCACGGCGATCTGCTGGGCGCGCTGGACGATGCCGTCGAAGCTGCCCTCGGTGCCCTTGAGGGTCTCGGCCACGGTCGCGGCCTCGTGCACGACGACCTCGGTGCGCCGCACGCCGGCCTGCATGGTCGCCACCGCCGCAGCGGAAGCCTGACGCAGACCGGCGATCATCTCCTGGATCTCGTTGGCGGACGCCTGGGTGCGGCCGGCCAGGGTACGTACCTCGTCGGCGACCACCGCGAAGCCACGCCCCTGCTCACCGGCGCGGGCGGCCTCGATGGCGGCATTGAGCGCCAACAGGTTGGTCTGTTGGGAGATCGACTTGATCACGTCCAGCACGCCCCCCACGCGCTCGATGTCCTCGCCCAACCGAGTGATGGCCAGGGCAGCACTGCCAATCTCGTCCGCCAGGCCCTGCATGGAATGGGTATTGCGCTCCATCTGGCGCTGCCCGCTCTGTACCGTGGCGAGGGAATCCCGGGCCACGTCGGAGCAGTCGGTGGTGTTGTGCGCGACCTCGCCGGCGCTGGCCGACATCTCGGTGATGGCGGTGGCCAGCAGGGTATTGTCTTCGCGCTGCTTCTCCGCGCGATCGGCCAGGCCATGGGACAGCTGCGCCAACTCGGTCGCCTGCCCCTGCAACAGCGAGGCATCGGCAGCGATCCGGCGCAACATCTCGCGCAGCGAACCGGCATAGCGATTGACCGCTACGCGTAACTGGCCGATCTCATCGGCGCGGCTGATCTCCAGCTCGGCGGCATTGGCACCGTCCTGGCCCAGGCGTTCGATCTGCAGCGTGGTCTCCCCCAGTTGCGCCAGCAGCCGGCGACCTGCGAGCCAGGCCACGCCGAGCAAGACCGCCAGCAGCGGGAGCAGCAACAGCAGCATCTGGCTGGTCAGGCGCGTCGCGAGCCCGGTGACCTGGGCCGCGGGAGTGACCAGGCCGACCTGCCAGCCGGTAGCCTCCATCGGTACCAGGGTAACGTAGACGGCGCCGTCCAGGCGGCGGTCGTGAGCGAGATACAGGGTGTGCTTGCCGGGCTGGTCGAGCGCCTGGGCCACCGCCTTGAAGGGTGCATCGCTGGCGACCACGTCGGCAAGGGTCGGCAGGCCCTTGGCTCCCTTGGCGTCGGGGAAATACAGCAGGTTGCCAGCCCGGTCGACGGCGAAGGCGTAGCCACCGGTCACGCCGCCCTGTTTCTGGAGAAAGGCGGCCAGGCCGTCGAGCTTGAGGTCGATGGTCGCCACGCCGGCGAAGGCGCCCTGCTGGCGATAGGGCACACTGCAGGTGGTCATGGCGACCTTGCTGACAGGGTCCTGGTAGGCATCGGACCAGACGCAACGCCCCGCGGGCGCCGCCCGCGCGTCGCGATACCAGGATTCATCACGATAGGCCGAGGTCTGGGGAGTGTTGTAGTCGTCGGAATAGTCGAGGGCGTTGCTGGCGTTGCGCGCCCAGAAGAAGCTGCGCCGCTCCACTCCAGGCGTGAAGGCATTGGGCTCGGGCCAGATGCCGCCGCCGGCGATAGCCGGTTCGCCATGGCTGTCGATCAGTCGCGGCAGGGTGGCCTTCACCAGGGCTTCATCGTGCGGCAGGGTTTCGGCCAGGTCGGCCAGCGCCACGCCGGTGCCCTCGATACGCGCCAGCTGCAGCGCGAGCTGCCGGGCGATGGCCGTCGCCGACTGTTCGGCAGACGCCGTACCAGCGGCCACCAGCTGCGGCTTGCCGCCAAGCGCCATCACGGCGTAGACGGCCAGGGCGGTCAGGCCCAATAGGCACAGCACGCCAAGGGTCATGCGCCCGGCGACACGGGTAGGTAACAGCGTCATACTACGGCTCCAGAACGGCGGGGACGAGGCTAGTATCAGGGCGGGATCGATCGCCGATCAAGCCGAGATAGACGTATCGCCAGGTCGCGGCAGCGAGCGGTCAACTGGGCGTCAGGAAGTTACCGATCCTGGCATTTTCTTGCGCGCCTTCCAGCAGCGGCACCTCGGCCTCGTCCTTGAGTTGCACGCCGGAGAGCTTGCGGCGATCCGCCTCGCGCATCAGGTAGAGCAGCTTGTGCGCTGCCAGGCCATAGGCGAGGCCTTCCAGGCGCACGTTGGAGATGCAGTTGCGATAGGCGTCGTTGAGGCCGGGCCGCGGGCCGTAGGTGAAGTAGAGGCCGAGGCTGTCGGGCGAACTCAGGCCCGGGCGTTCACCGATCAGCATCACCAGCAGGCGCGCCTTGAGCAGGCCGCCGATCTCGTCGCCCACCGCTACCCGGCCCTGCTCCACCAGGGTCACCGGCGCCCAGCGCCATCCCTCCGCCTGGGCCTGGTCGGCCAGGCGCTCGAGGAACGGCAGCGCATGGCGATGGACCGCCAGGGCGGAAAGACCATCGGCGATGACCACGGCGACGTCGAAGCCCTCGGGGTGTTCGGCGGCGTAGGCCTGCAGCTCGCGGGCGGATTCCTCGGACAGCTTGCGGCCCAGGTCCGGTCGTTGCAGATAGGTATGGCGATCCGGCGCAGCGCTCTTGAGTACCAGGGTCTCGCGACCCTGGGCGGTCAGGCCTTCACGCAATGCCTCATCGTCGAAGGCCAGGTGCACGGCATCGCGGGCCTGGGCGTGGGCGGCCTGGAAGTCCAGCTGAGCCGCAGTGGGCAGGCTGGTACCGGCGCGACCGAGGGCGATGCGCGCCGGGGTCAGGCGCCGCAGTTCGGCCCAGGGATCGGGGCGGGCGGTGTCATTGGGGTTCATGGGGAGACTCCTGAGCTATTAGGTTCATCGCGGCCATGGCGGTCCGCCGATGCGGTCGCTCCTACGCGGTACGAAGTAGGCCTGTAGGAGCGGCCCATGGCCGCGATCCTTCCTACAACTGCGCCAACACCCGCTGGAACGGTCCCGGCAGGCCTTCGCCGAGACGGAAGCGACCGTCCTCCAGGCGCAGGATGCCGAGGCGGTCGAGCCAGGCGGCGAATTCCGGTGCCGGTTGCAGGCCCAGCACCTGGCGGGCGTAGAGGGCGTCGTGGAAGGAGGTGGTCTGATAGTTGAGCATCACGTCGTCCGACCCCGGGATGCCCATGATGAAGTTGATGCCCGCCGCGCCCAGTAGGGTCAGCAGCATGTCCATGTCGTCCTGGTCGGCTTCGGCATGGTTGGTGTAGCAGATGTCGCAACCCATGGGTACGCCGAGCAGCTTGCCGCAGAAGTGATCCTCGATGCCCGCGCGGATGATCTGCTTGCCGTTGTAGAGGTACTCCGGGCCGATGAAGCCGACCACGGTGTTCACCAGCAGCGGCTTGAATTTACGCGCCACCGCGTAGGCGCGCACTTCGCAGGTCTGCTGGTCGACGCCATGGTGCGCCCCGGCGGAAAGCGCACTGCCCTGCCCCGTCTCGAAATACATGAGGTTGTCGCCCAGGGTGCCACGCCGCTGCGACAGTCCGGCCTCGTAGCCTTCCTGCAACAGCGCCAGGCTGATGCCGAAGCTTTCGTTGGCGCCCTGGGTACCGGCGATGGACTGGAACACCAGGTCCACCGGCGCGCCGCGTTCGATGGCAGCGATGCTAGTGGTGACATGGGTCAGCACGCAGGACTGAGTAGGGATCTCGTAGCGCTGGATCACGGCGTCGAGCATCTTCAGCAATTCGCAGATGCCGCTGGTGCTGTCGGTAGCCGGATTGATGCCAATCACCGCATCACCATTGCCATAGAGCAGTCCGTCGAGGACGCTGGCAGCGATGCCGGCCGGATCGTCGGTGGGGTGATTGGGTTGCAAGCGGGTCGACAGCCGCCCGCGCAGGCCGATGGTGTTGCGGAAGCGGGTCACCACCCGGACCTTTTGCGCCACCAGGATCAGGTCCTGGATACGCATGATCTTGGACACCGCGGCGACCATCTCCGGGGTCAGCCCCGGCGCCAGGGCGGCGAGGCTGACCTCGTCCGCCGCCGCGCCCAGCAGCCAGTCGCGAAAGCCACCCACGGTGAGATGGGCGACCGGGGCGAAGGCCTGGGCGTCATGGCTATCCAGGATCAGCCGGGTGACCTCGTCGGTCTCGTAGGGAATCACCGCCTCGCTGAGGAAGTGCTTGAGCGGCACCTCGGCCAGCGCCATCTGCGCCGCCACCCGCTCCACGTCGCTGCCGGCGGCGACCCCGGCCAGGACGTCCCCGGACCGTGCCGGGGTCGCCTTGGCCAACAGCTCCTTGAGATCGGCGAAGCGCCAGGTCTGACCGCCCACGCTGTGCTGGAAACCGCTCATGCTACCTCCTCGGGTTACGCTGCTCAGAGCCTGTTCAAAGGCTCACGAGCAGACTTTGAACAGGCTCTCACGCCTCGCCGAAGGCGGCGTCTGGGGCGATGTTGCCCTGTCTACGGCTGAGACCGCAGACCAGCGCGCCTATCACCATCAGCACCACGAAGACGCTGGCGATCACCGTGTTGTACCAGACCATGGCGATCAGGCAGACCACCGCCAGTACCAGGGCGATGGCCGGCACCAGCGGATAGCCAGGGGCGCGGAAGGTGCGCTCCAGATGCGGCTCGCTGCGACGCAGCTTGAACAGGCTGAGCATGCTCATGATGTACATGACGATGGCGCCGAAGACGCTCATGGTGATCATGGCGGCGGTCAGGGTCATGCCCTGCAGGCTGATCACGCCGTCGCTGAAGATGGCGGCGATACCCACCACGCCCCCGGCCAGCACCGCGCGGTGCGGCGTCTGGAAGCGCGACAGCTTGGCCAGCCCATGGGGCAGGAAGCCGGCACGGGCCAGGGCGAAGAACTGCCGCGAGTAGCCGAGGATGATGCCGTGGAAGCTGGCCACCAGACCGAACAGGCCGATGCCCACCAGCAGGTGCAGCCATATCGAGCTGTTGCCCACCACGCCCTTCATGGCCTGGGGCAGCGGATCGTTAATGTTGGACAGGGCGCGCCAGTCACCCACGCCGCCAGCGAAGATCATCACGCCGATGGCCAGGGTCACCAGGGTGAGGATGCCGGCGATATAGGCCTTGGGAATGGTGCGCTTGGGGTCCTTGGCTTCCTCGGCGGCCATGGCCGCGCCCTCGATGGCGAGGAAGAACCAGATGGCAAAGGGGATGGCGGCGAACATGCCACTCACCGCGGCCAGGGAGAACTGGTCCTGTCCGGCCCAGCCACCGCTGGTGAAGTTGACCAGGCTGAAGCCCGGCGCCACCACCCCCATGAAGATCAGCAGCTCGATCACCGCCAGCACCGTGACCACCAGCTCGAAGGTGGCGGCGATGCTCACCCCGACGATGTTCAGGGTCATGAAGATGAAGTAGGCCGCCACCGCGCACAGCTTGGGATCCAGGGTGGGGAATTGCACGTTGAGGTAGGCGCCGATGGCCATGGCGATGGCTGGCGGGGCGAAGACGAATTCGATCAGCGTGGCGATACCGGCAATGGTGCCCCCAACGGGGCCGAAGGCGCGCCGGCTATAGGCGAAGGGTCCACCGGCGTGGGGGATGGCGGTGGTCAACTCGGTGAAGCTGAAGATGAAGCAGGTGTACATCACCGCCACTAGCAGGGTGGTGATCAGAAAGCCCAGGGTACCCGCGACGCCCCAGCCGTAGCTCCAGCCGAAGTATTCCCCGGAGATCACCAGACCCACGGCAATGCCCCAGAGGTGCAGGGTGCCGAGGGTCGGTTTGAGTTTCTCGTTGCTCATGACAGGCCACTCCCCTTGTAGCGACAAGATCCGAATGGGCGACCGCGATCCCGCGATGCCCGGCTTTTTCGAGCTTAAAGGGCACTAGGCCATGCCGACTTGACCGGTCAGGGCGCCCGGTGCGCCTTCGGGTCAAGTCGGCGTTACCGCACTTCCCAGGGTGCTACCCGAGACCGCACCACCAAGGTGCAGCCACGAGCGCCACGCCCCAGATCGAGGCAGCCGAACGACCGCAATACCGTGAAACCTCTGGCGTCTCGCCCTTCGCTGGCCGTTGTTACGCCCCCGGGGCACAGCCTTTGCTTCATCCGTGCCTAACCTCTATTCGGACCTCTACCATGTCCCTGGCCGCCTCCGGCTTCGCCGCCCTGACCTCGCCGTCGCGCAACCTCGGCGTACTCTCCGCCGCCGCCAGCGGACTGGATGCCGTCATCGCCAGCCACGGCGGCGACGTGGATCGCATCTTCGGCACCGCCGGCATCGATCCCGAGCAGTTGCAGCACCCCACCCTCAGCCTGGGGCTGGGTAATTACTGCCGGGTGCTGGAAGAGGCCGCCGCCCAGTCCGGCTGCGACAATTTCGGCCTGCATTACGGCCAGCAATTCAAACCGCAGATGCTCGGCCTGCTGGGCTACGTGGGGCTGTGCTCGCCCACTGCCGAGGCGGCGCTGCAGAACTTCGCCGCCGCCTTTCCCTTCCACCAGCACAGCACCCTGATCCAGCTGGTGGACGCCGGGGACTGCTGGCGCTTCGACTACCAGGTACGCCACGGCGCCATCGTCGCCCGCCGCCAGGACGCCGAGCTGACCCTGGGCATGCTGCTCAACCTCCTGCGCCACGTACTCGGCCCGACCTGGGCGCCCCGCGCGGTGCAGTTCGAACACCCCCGCCCCGAAGGCTGGCACGAACACCGGCGGCTGTTCGACGCCCCGGTCAGCTTCGGCCACCCCTGCAACGCCATGCTGGTCCCCAAGGCCGATCTGCGCGGCCGCGCCATGCCCGACCACGATCCGCTGCTCCTGCTGGTGGTGCAGGACGCAATTCGCCAACTCGGCCAACGCCTGCCGCAGGTGGAACTGCTCGAAGAGGTCCGCGCCTCGGTGCGCCTGGCGCTACCCCTGGGCGAACCCAGCCTGGAGACCATCGCCCAGCGCCTGGACCTGTCCAGCAGCCAACTGCAACGCCGCCTGCGCGACCAGGGCGCGAGCTTCTCGGCCCTGGTCGAGGGCGTCCGCCGCGACCTGGCCCAGCACTACCTGCGGCAGCGGCTGCCGGTCACCGATCTGGCACCGCTGCTGGGGTACTCGGAGACGAGCGCCTTCTCGCGAGCGTTTCGGCGGTGGTTTCAGGTGAGTCCGAGGCAGTGGCGGCAGCTTTCTTAAAAGGGGGTGGGGAGACGAGCCACGAACGCCGGCTGACGTAGGTTGGCGCTGAGCGTAGCGAAGCCCAACGAGCAGAGGTTGGCCTATACGCCTTGATTTATAAGTGCTCCAGCTGCTTATCGAGGTCTGTTGATGGTTTTGTTTCGCCCACCCGGGCGAGTCACTTTTGCCAATCGCGGCTGCGCGCCCCGGACAAAAGTAACCAAAAACGCTGTCCCCACGTTTCGGCCCTCCGCTGCGCTTCGGGTCCCCTCGCTCCGGCGCCGCTCCAGGGGCGCGGCACGAAGGGGCATCCTGCCCCTCGCGCCTTGCTCGGCGTCCTGCCTCGCATCCCCCTCCGCAACACCTGCACTCGGCCTCACTGACGGGGACGGGACGCCAGCCTGAGACTACGGTGTTTACAGGCAAAGCCAGAGCGATTCGTAGCGTGGAAAACCGCGCAGCGTTTTCCACAGGCGGGCACCGAAGCCATCGGTGGACAAGGCTTCGCCGTTGTCCACGCTACAAGTCGCTTCCAGCTCTTCAACCAAAACTTTCAGGCTAGCGAATCGCCCCGTTCAGGAGGGCGAGCGCCAGTGTCGTGGAGGGGTCGAGCCGCAGGGATGCGGCGAGAGGCCTACACGGGCCATGGACGGCCCGTGTAGGCCGACCCCGGAACGGCACTGGTGTGAGCGGACCCGGAGCGCAGCGGAGGGCCGGATGGTGGGGCAAGCGTTTTTGGTTACTTTTTTGGCGACTGAAAAAAGTGACTCGCCCGGGTGGGCGAAACAAGGGGTATCAGCAAAGCTCGGTAAGCAGCTGAGGCACCAATAAAAGCAATCCTGTGCCATCGCAACGTTGGGCTTCACTCCGCTCGCTGCCAACCTACCGAAGCGGTAAAAACGATGCGCCCGGGTGTACAAAACAAAAACCATCAAAGCACTCGGTAATCAGCCAAACACCCCCACAATACCCAGCCGAACGGCAACCTCTGTCCAACCGGTCAGATTCTTGCAAGGCACTCCCCCAAACCGCCCCAACCAGAACAACGAACCCACCCAAACGATGACCTCCGCCCTGCCCCCTGCCCTCTTCACTCCGGCCTGGCCGGCGCGCCTGGAGCTGGCCTATGCCCGCCAGGGCGACTGGACCCGCCCCACCACCCGCCGCCACCTCGGCCCCTTGCGCGTGCAGAAGCACCTCCACGCCGAAGGCCCCGAGGTCTGCCAGCACATCCTGGTGCATCCCCCAGGCGGCATTGCCGGTGGTGATCGGCTGGATATCGAGGTCAGCGTCGGCGAAACCGCCTGGGCCCAACTCACCAGCCCCGGCGCGGCCAAGTGGTACCGCGCCGACAGCGCGGCGCACCAGCAGATCGACCTGCGCGTCGCCGCCGGCGCCACCCTGGAGTGGCTACCCCAGGAGACCATCGTCTTCTCCGGCGCCCAGGCCCATCTCGCCACCCGCATCGAGCTGGGGGGCGACGCCCGCCTCTGCTATTGGGACATCGTCGCCCTAGGTCGCCCGGCCAGTGCCGAGCGCTTCACCGACGGCCTGTTCCAAGCGCACCTGGACATCCGCCGCGACAGCATCCCGCTGTGGCACGAACGCCAGCGTCTGGTCGGCGCGGATCGCCTGCTGGACTCGCCCATCGGCCTCGCCGGCCAACCGGTGTTCGCCACCCTGCTGATCACCGGCACCCTGGACGCCGACACCCTGGAACGCTGCCGCGAGATCAACCTGCCGGTGCGGGGAGACCTCACCCAACTGCCCGGCCTGGTGGTCGCCCGCTGTCTGGCCGCCGAAACTCTGCAGGCCCGCGCCTGGCTGATCGAGGTCTGGCGCCTGCTACGCCCGGCCCTGCTCGGCCGCGCCGCCGTGCCACCCCGCATCTGGAGCACCTGAGGCCGCCGCGCTCTTGTAGGAGCGGCCCGCGGCCGCGATGATCGACCCATTCCTTTGACCGAACCTGCCAACCGGAACACCCATGGACCTGACACCCCGCGAAAAAGACAAGCTGCTCATCTTCACCGCCGGCCTGGTGGCCGAGCGCCGCCTGGCGCGCGGTGTGAAGCTCAACTACCCGGAAGCCATGGCGCTGATCTCCGCCGCCCTGCTCGAAGGCGCGCGCGACGGTCGCACCGTGGCCGAGTTGATGCACTACGGCACCACCCTGCTGACCCGCGACCAGGTCATGGAAGGCGTCCCGGAGATGATCCCGGAGATCCAGGTGGAAGCCACCTTCCCCGACGGCACCAAGCTGGTCACCGTCCACCAACCCATCGCCTAGGGAAGCCCGCATGAGCCTGATCGTCCGCGACGCCACCCCCGCCGACCTGCCGGCGGTGCTGGCCATCTACAACGATGCCGTGGCCAACACCACGGCGATCTGGAACGACAACCTCGTCGACCTGGCCAACCGCCAGGCCTGGTTCGACCTGCGCGCCGACCAGGGCTACCCCATCCTGGTGGCCGAGGACGCCAACGGCGAGGTGGTGGGCTACTCCTCCTTCGGCGACTGGCGGCCCTTCGACGGCTTCCGCCACACCGTCGAACACTCGGTCTATGTGCGCAACGACCAGCGCGGCCAGGGTATCGGCCCGCGCCTGATGACGATGCTCATCGAACGCGCCCGCGCCTGCGACAAGCACGTGATGGTGGCCGCCATCGAGAGCGGCAACCTGGCGTCCATCCGCCTGCACGAACGCCTGGGCTTCCTCACCACCGGGCAGATGCCCCAGGTCGGCACCAAGTTCGGTCGCTGGCTGGACCTCACCTTCATGCAACTCATGCTGGAGCAACGCCCATGATCCCCGGCGAATACCAGATCCAGGACGGCGAGATCGAACTCAACGCCGGCCGCCGTACCTTGAGCCTCACCGTCGCCAACAGCGGTGACCGACCGATCCAGGTGGGCTCCCACTACCACTTCCATGAGACCAACGACGCCCTGGTGTTCGACCGCGCCCTGGCCCGCGGCATGCGCCTGAACATCGCCGCCGGCACCGCCGTGCGCTTCGAGCCGGGCCAGAGCCGCGAGGTTGAGCTGGTCGAGCTGGCCGGGGCGCGCACCGTCTACGGCTTCGCCGGGCGGGTGATGGGCAAGTTGTAGGGTCGCTCGGGCTTCTCGCCTTTTACGCGCCCCCTCACCCCAACCCTTTCCCCAGGGGAGAGGGGGCTCAAAAACAGACACCGTGCCTTTCGCTCTTTCCTCTTTCGCTGCAAGAAAGGAGCGAAGCGAAAAGCCAAACCGGAACACCGCTCTTCCCCCTCTCCCTCCGGGAGAGGGCCGGGGTGAGGGCAAACCGGACCACCTTTATTCGGGATTCACGCCTATGAAAATCTCCCGCCAAGCCTATGCCGACATGTTCGGCCCCACCACCGGCGACCGGGTGCGCCTGGCCGATACCGATCTCTGGATCGAGGTCGAAGAAGACCACACTGTCTACGGCGAAGAAGTGAAGTTCGGCGGTGGCAAGGTCATCCGCGACGGCATGGGCCAGAGCCAGTTGCCCGCCGCCGAGGTGGTCGATACCGTCATCACCAACGCCCTGATCGTCGACCACTGGGGCATCGTCAAGGCCGACGTCGGCCTCAAGCATGGCCGCATCCATGCCATCGGCAAGGCCGGCAATCCGGACATCCAGCCCAACGTCACCGTCCCCATCGGTGCCGCCACCGAGGTCATCGCTGGCGAGGGCATGATCCTCACCGCGGGCGGTATCGACTCCCACATCCACTTCATCTGCCCGCAGCAGATCGAAGAGGCGCTCATGAGCGGCACCACCACCATGATCGGCGGCGGCACCGGCCCGGCCACCGGCACCTATGCCACCACCGTGACGCCCGGTCCCTGGCACATGGCGCAGATGCTCAAGGCGGCCGACGCCTTCCCGATGAACATCGGCTTCACCGGCAAGGGCAACGCCAGCCTGCCCGGGCCGCTGGAGGAGCAGGTGCGCGCCGGCGCCATCGGCCTCAAGCTGCACGAGGACTGGGGCACCACTCCCGCCGCCATCGACAACTGCCTGGCGGTGGCCGATCGCTTCGACATCCAGGTAGCCATCCACACCGATACCCTCAACGAATCCGGCTTCGTCGAGACCACCCTGGGCGCCTTCAAGGGTCGCACCATCCACACCTACCACACCGAGGGCGCGGGGGGCGGCCATGCGCCGGACATCATCAAGGCCTGCGGCTTTCCCAACGTGCTGCCCAGTTCCACCAACCCGACGCGGCCCTTCACCAAGAACACCATCGACGAGCACCTGGACATGCTCATGGTCTGCCACCACCTGGACCCAAGCATCGCCGAGGACGTGGCCTTCGCCGAGAGCCGCATCCGCCGCGAGACCATCGCCGCCGAGGATATCCTCCACGACCTCGGTGCCTTCGCCATGATCAGCTCCGACAGCCAGGCCATGGGCCGCGTCGGCGAGGTCATCACCCGCACCTGGCAGACCGCCGACAAGATGAAGAAGCAGCGCGGCCCGTTGCCCGAGGACAGCGCCGGCAACGACAACTTCCGGGTCAAGCGCTACATCGCCAAGTACACCATCAACCCGGCCATCACCCACGGCATCAGCCACGAGGTGGGCTCCATCGAAGTGGGCAAGTTCGCCGACCTGGTGCTTTGGCGCCCGGCGTTCTTCGGCGTCAAACCGACCCTGATCCTCAAGGGCGGTGCCATCGCCGCGAGCCTGATGGGCGACGCCAACGCCTCCATCCCCACCCCGCAACCGGTGCACTACCGCCCCATGTTCGGCAGCTACGCCGGCATGCTCCACGACACAAGCCTGACCTTCATCAGCCAGGCCGCCTTCGAGGCCGGGGTGCCCGAGCAACTGGGGCTGAAGAAGCGCATCGGCGTGGTCAAGGGCTGCCGCACCGCGCAGAAAAGCGACCTCATCCACAACGGCTACCTGCCGACCATCGAAGTCGATCCGCAGAACTACCAGGTCAAGGCCGACGGCCAGCTGCTCTGGTGCGAACCGGCCGAGGTGCTGCCGATGGCGCAGCGCTACTTTCTGTTCTAAAGGGGCCTGTCCTAGCGACGGCACCGGCAACGTTGGGCTTCGCTACGCTCAACCCAACCTACACAAAACCTCTCAACCGCGCCCCACCGGCGCGGCCGGCGCTTCCGCCCGGTCGTCGCGGTCGTAGGCGGCCTTGTCCAGCTGGCCCATCCAGCGGGCGGTCAGGGTGCCGGCGGTCATGGCACCGTTGACGTTGAGGGCGGTGCGGCCCATGTCGATCAGCGGCTCGATGGACACCAGCAGCGCCACCAGGGTCACCGGCAGGCCCAGGGCCGGCAGCACGATCAGGGCAGCGAAGGTGGCGCCGCCACCCACACCGGCCACGCCCGCCGAACTCAGGGTTACGATGCCCACCAGGGTGGCGATCCACAACGGATCGAAGGGGTTGATGCCCAGCGTCGGGGCGACCATCACCGCCAGCATGGCCGGATAAAGGCCGGCGCAGCCGTTCTGGCCGATGGTGGCGCCAAAGGAGGCGGCGAAGCTGGCGATGGCCGGCGGCACGCCCAGGCGTTCGGTCTGGGCCTCGATGTTCAGCGGGATGGTCGCAGCGCTGGAGCGGCTGGTGAAGGCGAAGCTCAGTACCGGCCAGACCTTGGGAAAGAAGCGCGCCGGCGACAGGCCGCTCAGGGTCAGCAGCAGCGCATGCACGCCGAAGAGGATCGCAAGGCCCAGGTAGGAGGCGATCAGGAAGGTGCCCAGCTTGAGCACGTCCTGGGGACTCGCCGTGGCGACCATCTTGGTCATCAGCGCCAGCACGCCATAGGGAGTGAGTTGCAGCAGCAGCCGCACCAGCTTCATCACCCAGGCCTGGAGCACGTCGATGCCGGCCAGTACCTTCTCGCCACGCACCGGATCGTCACGCTGCAGGCGCAGGGCGGCGACGCCGAGGAAGGCGGCGAAGATCACCACGCTGATGATGGAGGTGGGATTGGCGCCGGACAGATCAGCGAAGGGATTCTTCGGAATGAAGGACAGCAGCAGCTGCGGCACCGACAGGTCCGCCACCTTGCCGACATAGCTGTTCTGCAGCGCGGTCAGGCGCGCGGTCTCCTGGGCGCCCTGCACCAGCCCCTCGGCGCTCAGGCCGAACAGCCAGGTCACCAGCACCCCGACCAGGGCGGCGATGGCGGTGGTGAACAGCAGGGTGCCCAGGGTCAGCAGGCTGATGCGCCCCATGGAGGAGGCTTCGCGCAACCGCGCCACGGCGGCCAGGATGGAGGCGAACACCAGCGGCATGATGCTCATCTGCAGCAGTTGCACGTAGCCGTTACCGACCAGGTTGAACCAGCCGATGGAGGTCTTGAGCACGGGGGCATCGTGCCCGTAGAGAAGTTGCAGCACCAGGCCGAAGGCCACGCCCAGGACGAGGCCGATGAAGACGCGCACCGCCAGGCTCCAGCCGGTGTTACGGGTACGCGCCAACAGGCCGAGCAGCACGGCGAAGGCGACGAGGTTGAGGACGAGAGGCAGATTCACAGTGGTTCTCCAAAGCGGCGCCCGGCGCGGCCGCCGGACGAAAAGGCGGCGATGGTAGCAGCTCCGACCGCCCGGGCTTAGATCAAGGTGCTATCACCTGATAACGAGAGGAACGGCCCTATCGCCGGGGTGAACGGCAGTCCGGGGCGGTCCTGCGCTGTTAGAGTGCGGGCTATCGGGAAACGATGCCCGACGCTGCCAACTAGAAAAGGAGTGACTCCATGCAACGTTTCGCCAAGCTCGCCGCGTCCTTCGCCCTCGCCGCTGCCGTCGCCGGCTGCACCGGTACCGCGATGAAGACGCAGAACCTGGACCCGTCGCAGTACACCGTCGTCGGTCACGGCGAAGGCAAGGCCACCGGCCTCATGATCCTGGGCTTCATCCCCGTCCAGCAGAACGACCGCTTCGTGCGCGCCCAGAACGCGGCCATCAAGTCCCGCGGCGGCGATGCCCTGATCAACACCCAGGTGCAGGAAAACTGGTTCTGGGCCTATGTCCTGAGCGGTTTCACCACCACCGTTTCCGGCGACGTGGTCAAGCTCAAGCGCTGATCCCCCGCCCGAGCGACAGGCGCCGCCCACTTGGGCGGCGCTTTTGCGCTAGGCTGGTCGCTTCTCCCCGAGGAAGCCGACCATGACCGCGACCCTGATGAAACTGCCGCTGCAATCCATCGACGGCGAAACCCTGACCTTGGAACGCTACCTGGGCAAGGTGCTGCTGGTGGTGAACGTGGCCTCCAAGTGCGGCCTCACCAGCCAGTACGAAGGCCTGGAACGCCTCTACGAGGCCCAACGCGAACGCGGCCTGGAAGTGCTCGGCTTTCCCGCCAACGACTTCAAGCAACAGGAACCCGGCAGCGACGCCGAGATCAAGGAATTCTGCACCCTCACCTATGGCGTGCAATTCCCGCTATTCGCCAAGCTCAGCGTGGTGGGCGAAGACAAGCATCCGCTCTACGACGAACTGACCCGCGCCCAGCCCGACGCCACCGGCGACGGCCCGTTCCGCGAGCGCATGCTGAGCCGCGGCGGCAGCCCCAATCCCAAGCCCGAGGTGCTGTGGAATTTCGAGAAATTCTTGATTGGGCGCAATGGTGAGGTGGTGGGTCGGTTTGCACCTGATGTGACGGCGGATGATCCGCGGTTGGTGGAGGCGATTGAGGTGGAGTTGGCGAAGGGTTGAGGACTGGCTTGGGTAGGTTGGGTTGAGCGGGAGCGAAGCCCAACGATGCGGAGTTTACCGTGATGCCTGGATCATCAGGGTCCCTAGCTGCTTATCGAGTGCCTTGATGGTTTTTGTTTCGCCCACCCGGGCGACTCACTTTTGCCAGTCGCGGCAAAAGTAAGCAAAAACGCTTGCCCCACCATCCGGCCCTGCGCTTCGCTCCGGGTCCGCTCACGCCAGCGCCGTTCCGGGGTCGGTCCAGATGGGCCATCCATGGCCCACTGGACCTCTCGCCGCATCCCTGCGGCTCGACCCACTCCACGACACTGGCGTTCGCCCTCCTGAACGGGGCGGTTCGCCAGCCTGAAAGTATTGGTTGAAGAGCCCGTAGCGTGGACAACGGCGCAGCCTTGTCCACTGATGGCTTAGGTGCCCAACAGTGGAAAACGCTGCGCGGTTTTCCACGCTACGCACTCCACTGAACACCGAATTCCCAGGCTGGCGCCCCGTCCCCGTCAGTGAGGCCGAGTGTAGGTGTCGTGGAGGGGGATGCGAGGCAGGACGCCGAGCAAGGCGCGAGGGGCAGGAGGCCCCTTCGTGCCGTGCCTCCGGAGCGGCGCCGGAGCGAGGGGACCCGGAGCGCAGCGGAGGGCCGAAGCGTGGGGACAAGCGTTTTGGGTTACTTTTTTGGCGTTTGAAAAAAGTGACTCGCCCGGGTGGGCGAAACAAAAGCCATCAGCAAACCTCGCTAAGCAGCTATGGCACCAATATGAATCAACTCTAGCCTCGTTGGGCTTCGCTTGCGCTCAACCCAACCTACGGTAAGTCGCCAGATACGAACTAGGTGCACAAACCACTTGAATGCCGACAAGCCAGACGCCTTGAGGCCGTTGAGCTTCGAAGATAAACCGGCTCGTCTCCCCCTACCCCCTCTGCAACACCCCCCGCATGGACCCAAAGTGCCCCGGGAACGAGCAGAAGAAGGTGTACTCCTTACCCGCCTCCAAGGCGCTGGTATCGAAGGTCACCGAATCCTTCTCGCCACCACCCAACATCTTGGTATGGGCAATGATGCGTTCGTCGCCCTCGGGCAGGTAGCCCTTGGCCTCACCCGCGTTCATACCGGCGGCGTCCACCGCGGCGGCGTCGGTGGAACGGGTCAGCACCCAGTTATGGCCCATCACGTTCTTGGGCAGGCTGCCGGTGTGGATCAGCTCGACGGTAAAGGTCTTGCACGACGCCGGGACCTGGATGGAGGCGCGGCTGTAGGTCATCTGGTCGCCGGCTTCGATCTGCGTCGAGCAGACATCGGCGGCCCAGGCGCCGGTACTTCCCAGTGCGAACAGCGCCGCAGCGAACAACTTAGATTTCATGAACCCTCCGGATGCGTGAAAGTCGCCAGTCAGACCGATGCGAGGGTGGCGGGTTCCGGCAGACCTGGCAAGCGCGTGGCACGCTTCGCTCTATCGGCTCCATCGAAACCTTTGCCGGGCGTTCACACCAGGTGCCTGCGACCATGGCTGCACCTTTCGCCAGTCAAGGATGCCCGCCATGACCCTCACCGCCCTGCTGCACGAGCTGTTCGCCAGCTACGCCCAGGCCGCCAGCGGCAATGCGCCGGAAGAGGCTTTCCTCGCGCGATGACGGTGCTTTGATCCGGCGGATCGGGCGGCTAGGCTAGGCGTTTTGCCTGCCGAGGATTCCCCATGTCGCTGAAAGCCGTCTGTGTCTTCTGTGGTGCCAAGTCCGGTGCCTCTCCCGTCTTTCAGGAAGCCGCCGCGCAACTCGGTCGCACCCTGGCCGAGCGCGGCCTCACCCTGGTCTATGGCGGGGGCAAGGTCGGCCTGATGGGGGTGGTCGCCGATGCCGCCCTGGCCGCCGGTGGCGAGGTGATCGGCATCATTCCCCAAAGTCTCAAGACCGCCGAACTGGGCCACACCGGCTGCACCCGCCTGGAGGTGGTCGACGGCATGCACGCGCGCAAGGCGCGGATGGCGGAGCTGGCCGATGCCTTCATCGCCCTCCCCGGCGGCCTGGGCACCCTGGAAGAACTCTTCGAGGTCTGGACCTGGGGCCAGCTCGGCTACCACGCCAAGCCCATGGGCTTGCTGGAAGTCGACGGCTTCTATGCCCAGCTGGAAGGCTTCCTCGATCATCTGGTGGCCCAGGGCTTCGTCGCCGCGCCGCACCGCGCCATGCTGCAGGTAGAAGACTCGCCCAATGCCCTGCTAGACGCCCTCGTTGCCTGGCAGCCCACCGTGCCGCCGCGCTGGGCAGAACCGGCGCCGCGCTAGCGCCGCTGCACCGCCCGTCCCGGATCTCGAACCCTCGCCGCTTGTGGCCTGTCGGTACTGACAGGCACCTAGTTAAGAGGATTCTTTCATGACCGACTTCCCCAAAGCCCCCATGCCCGAACAGCAGCAGGAGGTTCCCGGCCTGCAGTCGCGCATGAATCCGCTGCCGGATTGCGGAGAGCAGAGTTACAAAGGCTCCGGCCGCCTGACCGGCAAGAAGGCGCTGATCACCGGTGGCGATAGCGGTATCGGCCGCGCCGTGGCCATCGCCTTCGCCCGTGAAGGCGCCGACGTGGCCATCAGCTACCTGGACGAACACGAAGACGCCGAGGACACCGCCCGCCTGGTGCGCGAGGCCGGGCGTCAAGCCCTGCTGCTTCCGGGCTGCCTGTCCAAGCGCGAGCAGTGCCTGGCGGTGGTGGACAAGACCGTGGCCGCCTTCGGCCGCCTCGATGTGCTGGTCAACAATGCCGCTTTCCAGATGACCCACGAGACCCTCGACGAGATTCCCGACGACGAGTGGCTCTACACCTTCGATGTGAACATCACCGCCATGTTTCGTATCACCCAGGCGGCGGTGAAGCACATGGGCAAGGGCGGCTCCATCATCAACACCACCTCGGTGAACTCGGACATGCCGCGGCCGACCCTGCTGGCCTATGCCACCACCAAGGGCGCCATCGCCAACTTCACCGCGGGTCTGGCCCAGTTGCTCGGCGAGAAGGGCATCCGTGCCAACAGCGTAGCCCCCGGCCCCATCTGGACCCCGCTGATCCCGTCCACCATGCCGCCCGAGCAGGTCAAGGAGTTCGGTGGCAACACCCCGCTTGGCCGCCCGGGCCAGCCGGTGGAACTGGCGCCGATCTACGTGATGCTCGCCTCGGATGAATCCAGCTACACCTCGGGCGCGCGCATCGCCGTCACCGGCGGCAAGCCGATTCTCTGATCGTCTACCCCGGTACGCACCGGGGTCTCTTCTTCTGCCGGAGTTGCCATGACCGACCATCCCAAGCCCCCGCTGAAACCCCAACCCCAGACGTTTCCCGGTTCGGAAGCTCATATGGACCCACGCCCCGACAGCGGCGCCGAGACCTATCGCGGTTCGGGTCGCCTCAAGGGCAAGGCGGCATTGATCACCGGCGCCGACAGCGGCATCGGTCGCGCCGTGGCCATCGCCTTCGCCCGTGAGGGCGCCGATGTCGCCATCGCCTACCTGGATGAGCACGAGGATGCCCAGGAGACCGCCCGCCTGGTCACCGAAGCTGGGCGCAAGGCGGTGCTGCTGCCCGGCGATCTGGCCCAGCGCCAGACCTGTCTGGACGTAGTGCAGAAGACCGTCGAGGCCTTCGGCCGTATCGATGTGCTGGTCAACAACGCCGCCTTCCAGCAGGTGCGCGACAGCCTCGACGAGATCTCCGACGAGGAATGGGTGCATACCTTCAACGTGAACATCCATGCCATGTTCCGCATCACCCAGGCAGCGGTGAAGCACATGCCGCGCGGCGGCTCCATCATCAATACCGCTTCGATCAACGCCGACATCGCCCCGCCGACCCTGCTGGCCTATTCGGCCACCAAGGGCGCCATCGCCAACTTCACCGCGGGCCTCGCGCAACTGCTCGGCGACCAGGGCATCCGCGCCAACAGCGTAGCCCCCGGGCCGATCTGGACGCCGCTGATCGTCAGCACCATGAAGCCCGATGAGCCTGAGCAATTCGGTGGCAGCACCCCACTGGGTCGCCCTGGCCAACCGGTGGAACTGGCTCCAGCCTACGTGCTGCTGGCCTCGGACGAGGCGAGCTACATCTCCGGCGCGATGCTGCCGGTGACGGGCGGGATGCCGGTGCTTTAAGGGTTTGGCTGGGGTGCCAGGGTTTGCCCTCAGGTTGGGTGCATACCGCCGTCTGTAGGTTGGGTTGAGCGTAGCGAAGCCCAACGTAGGATCAGCATCGTTGGGCTTCGACGATGAAGCCGTCTCAACCCAACCTACGGCGCTGCGCTCGATACGCCCCCAATCACAAAGGTTTAACCGGGCGTCCCCTCTCCCTATGGGAGAGGGCCGGGGTGAGGGCGGCTCAGAAGCCTGGAGGCTCTTTCCTTCGAGCTTTAGAATGGCTTTAAGGAAAGCCCCATACGGTATTGTCTGCGCAAGGTGACGACGTCCTGTTGGGCTTCGCTGCGCTCAACCCAACCTACACAGCGAGCCCCACCTCAGGGCTTCAAATACCCCACCACCGCATCGCCGATCATCGCCTTGTGTCGGCGTACCGAGTCCTCGTCATCCAGATCCACCCGATGGATGAGCCCGAAGGTGTGGCGGTTGGAAACGCGGAAGAAGCAGAAGGCGCTGATCAGCAGGTGGACGTCCACGGCATCCAGGCCGGCACGGACTTCGCCACTGGCCTCACCGCGCTCGAGGATGCGGCGGATGGATTCCAGCGCCGACAGATTCAGGCTGTTGATGGTCGCCGAACTGGCCAGATGATGGCCGCGGTGGATGTTTTCGATGCTCACCAGCCGGATGAAATCGTCGTGGCTGCGATGATGCTCGAAGGTGAATTCGGTCAGGCGGCGGATGGCTTCCAGCGGTGCCAGGCTGTCCAGTGGCAATTGCGCCTCGGTGGCGCGGACATCGCTGTAGAGCTTTTCCAGCACGGCGAGATACAGCCCCTCCTTGCTGCCGAAGTAGTAGTAGATCATCCGCTTGGAGGTGTGGGTACGCTCGGCGATGGCGTCCACGCGCGCGCCACTCAGGCCCTGGTCGGCGAACTCCGCCACGGCCGCGGCAAGGATGGTCTGGCGGGTTTTCTCGGGATTGTTCTTGCGCGGCGTACGGAGCGTGGGCGCAAGCGCCGGGGTGTCCTGCATCGGCTGTGACTCTTGTTATGGGAGCGGCGCCCAACCGACGTCGCTCCTGATGTGCGGGTACCCGCCTCGCTCAAAACTCCGCGGGGGCGGGCCGACCCTGGCGCGCCTGCAGCATGGCAGCCAGGCGTACCGGGCTGTTGGCCGCGCCATAACCACTGTAGTCCTTGCGCTGCAGGATTTCGAAGAAGAACCGATCGGCGAAGGATTCGGTGTAGACGTGGAACAGCTCGCCGCCCTGGGCGTCGCGGTCGTAGAGTACGTTGTAATAGGCCAGGCGACTGAGGAAGTCGTCATCGAAATCGAAACGCGCCCCCAGGTCGTCATAGTAGTTCATCGGGATCTCCAGCAAGGGCACCCCGGCGGCCTTGGCCTGCTCCACCGCCTGGAAGATGTCCTGGCAGGCGAAGGCGATGTGATGCACCCCGGAGCCGCGATAGCTGGACAGCGCCCGGGCGATGGCGGTGTTGCGGCTCTCGGAGATGTTCAGTGCCAGGCGCACGTTGCCCTCGCGATTCTTCAGGGCGCGGCTCTTGACCAGGCCATAGGGGTCCGGGACCACCACCTCGTCGTCGGCGCTGAAGTCGAAGAGACTCTTGTAGAACAGCACCCAGCTGTCCAGGGCATCGGCCGGCAGGGCGATGGCCACGTGATCGACATGGGTCAGCCCCAGGCCGCCGCTGGCGCCGGCGCTGACGTCGAAGTCGGTGTCGTAGAGACTGCGGCCGTCGGCGCCGCGATCGGCCAGATAGATCAGGCTGCCATCGGGCGCCCGTACCGCCGGGATTTCCCGCTCGTTGGGCCCCACCAGGCCACGATAGGGCTGCGCCCGGTACTGCTGGGCGCGCTCCAGGGCGGCGTGGCTATCCGGCACCCGCAACGCCATGGCGCACAGCGAGGGGCCGTGGGCTTCGAAGAAGTTGTGGCCGAAGGAATAGGGTTCGGCGTTGAGTACCAGGTTGATCTCGCCCTGGCGTAACAGCTTGACGTTCTTGGAGCGGTGGCGCCCGGCCTGGGCGAAACCCAGCTTGCCCAGCCAACGCGCCAATTCGGCGCCATGGGCGTCGTCCACGGCGAACTCAAGGAACTCGGTACCCTCCAGACGCGGCGCCTGGGGCGGGGCGAACAGCGGCGCGGCGGCCGGGGTATCCTCGCGTTGCAGGCGGGCGGCGGTCTGCTCTTCCAGATACAGCAGCGACCTCAGGCCGTCGGCGGCGGTGGCACGGGTCTGGGCGGCGCGGAAGCCGTCGTTGAAGATCTCCAGCGACAGCGGGCCCTGATAGCCGGTCTGCAGGATGGGCGCGAGGAAACCGCCCAGGTCGAATTCACCCTGGCCCGGGAAGCAGCGGAAATGCCGGCTCCACTCCAGCACGTCCATCTGCAACAGCGGCGCATCGGCCATCTGCACGAAGAAGATCTTGTCCCCGGGAATCTCGGCGATACCGGCCGGATCGCCGCCGATGGACAGGGTATGGAAGCTGTCGAGCAGCACGCCGAGATTGGGATGGTCGACTTCCTTCACCAGGCGCCAGACCTGCTGCCAGGTGTTGACGTGGCGGCCCCAGGCCAGGGCTTCGTAGCCGATGCGCAGGTCGCGCAGGGCGGCGCGTTCGGCCAGCAATTGCAGATCGTCGGCGATCAGGCGCTCGTCGCCGAGGCTATCGGCGGCGGTGTTACTGCACACCAGGATGAGGTCGGTACCCAGTTCCTGCATGAGGTCGAACTTGCGCTCGGCGCGGTCGAGGTTGCGCTGCAGGCGCTCACGGCGCCCGCCTTCGAAGTCGCGGAACGGCTGGAACAGGGTGATGGCCAGGCCCAGGTCCTGGGTACGCTGGCGAATCTCGCGCGGGCTGGCGCCGGAATACAGCAGATCGTTCTCGAAGATCTCCACGCCGTCGAAGCCCGCCGCGGCGATGGCTTCGAGCTTTTCGGTCAGGGTGCCACTGATGGATACGGTAGCGATGGAACGCAGCATGCCGAAGCTCCTGTAGTGAACGGTCGTCTCCGTCGGATGACCGCCGCGGAGAAGATCTGGTTCGTCGGGTCTGCGGGCGATTATTCTCGGCGCCATCCAGCCCAACAATGGATTATGTACGAACCGGTTAGTTTCTGTTCGCTGATCGAACAATTGGTCGTTCAGCGAATTGACCAGCCGCAGCGACGACTCGCACTATGGATTCCAGAGCCTCCTGCGCTCGTCGCTTCTACCGCGTCGACCATAACAAGACAAACAAGAGTGTGCGTCCATGCCCCAGCTATCCACGCTATCCTTCGCCCCCCGTCTCGTCTGTCGTCCATCCGTGACCAGTCGGCGACGGCCAGGCTAGTCCCTACGCCCCGTTCTACGTTGTTCGGACCTGCGCCGCTCGAGCGTGCTCGTGCGCGTCGCCGAATTCCATCCTGGCCTGACAATAATTCCGGAGACAACCATGGCCAATACCGCCTCCCCTACGACCGGCTCCCAAGCCAAGAAAGCCACTGCGAGTGGCTGGATCGGCTCGGCACTCGAATATTACGACTTCTTCATCTACGCCCAAGCGGCGGCGCTGATCTTTCCGCAGATCTTCTTCCCTTCCACCGATCCCAAGATCGCCATCGTCGCCTCCCTCGCCACCTATGGCGTGGGCTATCTGGCGCGTCCGGTAGGGGCCTTCGTCCTGGGCCACTGGGGCGACACTCGCGGGCGCAAGAACGTCCTGCTGCTGTGCATGTTCCTCATGGGCATCGCCACCATGGCCGTGGGCCTGCTGCCCACCTACCACCAGATCGGCATTCTCGCCCCCATCCTGCTGGTGGTGCTGCGTCTGATCCAGGGCTTCGCCGTGGCCGGTGAGATTTCCGGTGCCAGTTCGATGGTGCTCGAACACGCCCCCTTCGGCCGGCGTGGCTACTATGCGAGCTTCACCCTGCAGGGTGTGCAAGCCGGCCAGGTGATGGCCGCGGCGGTGTTCCTGCCGCTGGCTTACTTCCTGCCCGCCGATGCCTTCAACAGCTGGGGCTGGCGCATTCCCTTCCTGCTTAGCGCCTTGGTCCTGCTGGCCGGCTTCATCATCCGCCGCGAGGTCCACGAGACCCCTGCTTTCGTCAAGGAAGAAGCCAAGGCCGGAACGAACGCCGCACCCAAGCGCTCGCCCATCGGCGAAGCCCTGAGCACCAGTTGGAAATCCATGGTCCTGGTCGCCTTGATGGCACTGATGAACGTGATCCCGGTGGTGGCCACCATCTTCGGCGCGGCCTACGCGGTGCAGCCTGCCTATGGCATCGGCTTCGACAAGAGCGTCTACCTGTGGATACCCGTGGTGGGCAACATCGTCGCGGTCCTGGTGATTCCCTTCGTCGGTAACCTGTCCGACCGTATCGGCCGCCGGCCGACCATGATCGGCGGCGCCCTGGGTTCGGGCCTGTTGGCCTTCGGCTACCTCTATGCCATCAGCATCCACAACCTGCCAGTGGCCTTCGTCATGTCGCTGCTGATGTGGGGCGTGGTCTACCAGGGCTACAACGCGGTCTTCCCGAGCTTCTACCCGGAGCAATTCCAGACCCGCTACCGCGTCTCGGCCATGGCCATCTCCCAGAACATCGGCACCATGCTCACCGCCCTGCTGCCGGCGCTGTTCGCCCTGGTCGCCCCGCCCGGCACCGACAACATCTGGGTCGTGGTCGGCAGCCTGGCCTTCGGCGTGACCTGCCTGTCGGCCCTGGCCGCCTACCTGTCGCCGGAAACCTACCGCGTGCCCATGAGCGAACTGGGCAAGCCCGGCGCCCAGCAGATGGACAAGCACGCCTACGACACGGCGCGTCAGGACAGCCTGAAGGCTAGCGTCTGACACCCGTTGGAGCCCTTGCCTGGCGAGGGCTCCAACAGGCTATCCCGATCAGCTTGCCGCAAGAAGTATGTTGTCATATAACTATGCAGCCGAGCGCTTCGGTCTTTGCTTTCCAATAATTCAAATAAGAAAGGAATCCACCATGTTGCCTTCCCCCTCCTAGCACCACCCGCCACGCCTTCTTACCCCGCCCTCCTCAGATGCCGACTAAACGCCGGCAGGGCACCCCTTACCGACAAGAACAAGGAACACCCCATGAGCACTCGCCTCGCTTCCGGCCGGTTCGCCCGCGCCTGTGCCACTTTCGCCGCCCTGGCCAGCACCGGCTCGCTGTGGGCCGCGGATAGCGGTTTCATCGACGGCACCAAAGCCAACCTCAACCTGCGCAACTTCTACTTCAATCGTAACTTCGTCGATCCGGCCTATACCGCGCAAAACAAGGCCGAAGAATGGACCCAGAGCTTCATCTTCGGCCTGACCTCCGGCTACACCCAGGGCCCGGTCGGCTTCGGTATCGATGCGCTCGGCCTGTATTCGGTCAAGCTCGATGGCGGCGCTGGCACCTACGGCACCCAGCTGCTGCCGACCCACGCCGGTAACGAGCCCGCCAAGGATTTCGGCCGACTCGCCCTGGCGGCCAAGGCCAAGGTCTCCAAAACCGATATCAAGGTCGGTGAGTGGTTTGCCGTGCTGCCTATCCTCAGATCCGACGACGGGCGCTCGCTGCCGCAGACCTTCCAGGGTGCCCAGATCCACTCCACCGAGATCCAGAACCTGGAACTCTGGGGTGGCCAGATGCGCCAGAACAGCCCGCGCAACGACGCCAGCATGCAGGACATGTTCATGCAGGGCCGCGCCAACGCCACCTCCGACCGCTTCAACTTCGTCGGTGGCGAATACAAGTTCAACGAGAAGCGCACCCAGATCGGCCTCTGGTACGCCCAACTCGAAGACATCTACCACCAGAAGTTCATCAACCTGATCCACTACCAGCCGGTCGGCAGCTGGACCCTTGGCGCCAACCTCGGCTACTTCATCGGCGAGGACGATGGCTCGGCGCGGGCCGGTGCCCTGGACAACCGCACCGCCTATGCGCTGCTCTCCGCCAAGCAGGGCGGCGGCACCTTCTATGTCGGTCTGCAGCGCGTCAGCGGCGACAGCCCCTGGATGAGAGTCAATGGCACCAGCGGCGGCACCCTGGCGAACGATAGCTACAACTCCAGCTACGACAACGCCCGGGAGCGCTCCTGGCAGGTCCGCTACGACTACAACTTCGCCGCCTTCGGCATGCCGGGCCTGACGCTGATGAACCGCTACCTGAGCGGCGACAACGTACACACCGGCACCATCACCGACGGCAAGGAATGGGGTCGCGAGTCCGAGGTGCAATACGAAGTCCAGAGCGGTCCGTTCAAGAAACTACTGGTCCGCTGGCGCAACTCGACCATGAGACGCGACTACAGCGCCAGCGGCTCCTTCGACGAGAACCGCATCATCTTCAACTACCCGATTTCGGTGTTGTAAGAAGGGGGCTCAGCGGCTGCTTGGGTGGCCGCTGAGCTGGTGCGAAATACAGAGCAAGGTTTCAGTAATCAATCTGATTTCGGAATCCCACACCCTCCATCCCCTGTTGAAGAATAGTCCACGTTGCTAACCAAATAATTCAGCCAAACAGGACACCAGCCGTTCATATGCAGCTCTATTCGATGGTCGATTTTTGAATAAGTCATGGAAGTCATACCGATAGACTCCTGACTCTCATAGACTCCCATCTCCAACGCATCCTGATTGAAGAATGGCGAACGATAAGCCGCTCCAGAATCCTTTTTAACAAATCGCATGTAGCCTAAATTAAAAGACGGAAGCAATGGAGTGAACACCCAAACACTTTCTACTTTGTAATCCCCCCAAGGACTATCTCTTGAGTAGTCCGCAGGAGCATTTATGATTCGCCAAGCCTCCAGGAAAAGCATAAAAAGAAATAGAGCAACAACGAAAAAAAATAGTCTTAGCGTCTTCACCGACTGACCTCAAGAACTACCGCCCCAGGCAAATTCTCGTATTTTATATCCGAAAAAATTCTAAAATCTCCACCACTCCCAGAGCTAGCTCTATATTCAGCGAAATCCGAGTTGGTAACTAGAAAAAATCTTTTAGACATAAAATCTGCATAACGTGCCTGTACCTTAGCGATAGAGTCTTCGCTGAAGCCTATATGCAGACTTCCATTTCGCGCCATCAACTCTGCAATACTGCTCGCCATACCTTCAAAACCCCAAAAACCTAACGGTTGGCTATACCACATATAGGGGTCGCGAAAGTCATAACTATCTTCTATATAAAAAGCCAAACGCCTCACTTCAAACCGCAAGCGATTTCCACTCACTAAAATATCACCTTCGCCTGCCACCCTCATATTGAAGTTCGCCAAGGCACCTCGCAACTCACTTAGCGAAGAGATATCCCAATTAGCAAATACAACTGGCTGAGTATTGAATCTCCCGAATTTTTCTGCCGCGCTTGCTTTGCCCTTAAAGGCAACCTGGTAAAGGCCGTCAGCCATCCCGAAAAAATTTCTTGCCAGATTAGCCTTCATAAAAGCCTGAGCACTTTCGCTAAACCACAATCTCCTCAAAGCATGCCAGGCGTCACGAGACTCAGAAAACTGGAGAACCCAGTCCATCTTGACGATTGTTTCCTCGATATATTCTTCTGCTGGCCAGGCATCATGTCTCTTCACCTCAGCACTCATTCCCCCATCCACCGTATCCGGCCATGGCTTGCCATTGAACCAGTGGCGCATCAAAGCCGCGGCCACGGGCCAGTTCATTTTGTCCATGGCATCGGGGATGTCGGTGATCTTGAAGGGGCGGGTCTGGACCTTGACGCCTTGGCGCTGAGTGGTGGGCGTGAGGGTCGCGGTCGAGGTGATGGGCTCCATGGCAATGTCCTCAGCCGATGACGATGGCGGTCTGGGGCTCGAAGTCGACGGATAGCGACTCGGCCTGGGCGGCGGTATGGGCGCGAGTGCGGCCCTGCTCATCGGTGCGGCCCTCGATGGTCTGGCCGCCGGCGGTGCGCAGTCGGTAGGGGCGGTCGGCCAGCGGGGTACCGGTCGTTTCGTCGTGCAGGACGAAGTGTTCGTCGTAGTAGCCGGGCATCGGCGAGGGCGGGGTGAAAGGTGCCTGGCTGACTTGGTCGCCCACCAGTACGTCACCCGAGCCGCTGATAATGATGCCACCGTGGGCGGTGGCGCTGCCGAGCAATGCCAGGGGCTGGCCGTTGACGAATACCGTGGCGCTGCCTTGGACGATGACGTCGCCGCAGGCGGTGCTGTCGCCAACCCGGGCGGCGGGCAGGCCGTTGATCAGCACATCGGACGAACCACTGGCGATAGGATTGGGACCGTGCCCCGTGAGCGGGCACGCATCGGTATCGGAAAGACGGGCGGCGGGTTTGCCGGACATGGTGACACTCCTTCGTCAGGGCCCGGCTCCTTGCCGGGGCTGTAGAGCGTATACCGCCATGCCGATTCGCCGGCAAGCGCTCTGGCATGGGACTTTCCGATTTGGCGACCAACCTCTCATCCTGCCAGCGCCGCCGGTACTTGCCCTACTCTGCAGGGCCTTATACTGTATAAAAATACAGATACCGAGGACGGGTCATGACCCAGCCCCAACGTCCACCACGCGGCCGTGGTACTGCCAGCAACCCCCACAATCGCTTCGCCGCGACCCGCAGCGAGGTCGAGCACGATGGCTGGTACGAAGAGGCGACGCCGCTGACCTTCACCACCAGCGTCCGCCAGGAAACGGCCAAGACCGTCATCAGCCGCAATCAGTCGCCGGACGTGGGGTTCGACCGCTCAGTGAACCCCTACCGGGGTTGCGAGCATGGTTGCATCTATTGCTTCGCTCGCCCGTCCCACGCCTATTGGGATCTGTCGCCGGGGATCGATTTCGAGACGCAGCTGATCGCCAAGACCAACCTGGCGGAGCGCCTGGAAGCTGAGTTGAGCAAACCGAGCTATCAGCCGCAGCCCATCGCCCTGGGCATCAATACCGATGGCTACCAGCCCATCGAGCGGCAGTATCAACTGACCCGCCAGGCGCTAGAGATTCTGCTGCGCTATCGCCATCCGGTGACCCTCATCACCAAGAGCGCCTTGATCCTGCGCGACCTGGATCTGTTCGTGCAGCTCGCCGAACGCAATCTGGTGCGGGTGGCCTTCAGCCTCACGACGCTGGATGACGACCTCAAGCGCATCCTCGAACCCCGTACCGCGACCCCCTCGGCCCGCTTGAAAGCCATGCGCACCCTGCACGAGCACGGGGTGCCGGTGAGCGTGCTGCTGGCGCCGATGATCCCCATGATCAACGACCACGAGCTGGAAGCCCTGCTGGAAGCGGCCCGCGACCATGGCGCCCGCTCGGCCGGCTACGCCCTGCTGCGCCTGCCCCTGGAGATCGCCGAGCTGTTCGAAGAATGGCTACAGACGCACTTCCCCGAACGGGCTGCCCATGTGATGAGCCTGATCCGCCAATCGCGCGGCGGCAAGAACTACGACAGCCGCTTCGGCATCCGCATGAAAGGCGAAGGCCAGTTCGCCGAGTTGCTGGCGCAGCGCTTTCGCCTGGCACGGCGGCGCTTCGGCCTGGAGCGGCGTGAGGGCGAAGGCCTGGATTGCAGTCAGTTCGCGCTGCCGGGGGAGCAATTGGGGTTGTTCTAGGACGGTTGCTTCTTACAGTCGCCCCCCAAGAGGTGGATGATTTTTCGCTCTTTGGCCGGCGACCGAAACGAGTCCTACTAGGTTAAGGCGCAACGCTGCCCAGGCGCTCCATCGATGCGGACAAAAGGCGCTGCCAAGCCTGGGTAACTCCTTGCGGAAGTCCCCACGGCCTCAAGGCAAAACGCGCCCACCCTGCCACTGGGTCAGGCCAAGGCCGATGCTGATGTGATCGGTGGCTTGCGTCTCCAGGCCCAGGTGAGTCGCCGACTCCACGCCATTCGGCAGGCCCTTGCCCATCATCACCCCGTAGCCCAGGGTGCCATGTACCTTCGGCAGTTTGCCGAGGATCGAGGGATCGCTGCCCAGGTCGGGAAGGCTGGACGTCTCGGACTGCGGCTGGGCTTGGGCCGTCGGCGCGGGCTTGTCCAGGGTGGCTGCAGACGGTTGGCTGGGCGGCAGGCTCAGGTCCAGCGCCAGGGCCGAGGAGCTGGCCAGGCACAGCAGCAGGACGGACGACCAAGACAGGACGGAACGGGGCATGACGACCTCCGGCAGAGGCACGGCTGACGGGCGTGACGGGGATGGGTGCATGGCAGGGTGCCATGACGGCTGAATAGGCAGACTACGCCGGTTTGGCAGCTTAGTCATGGGGCCTATCTAGCCCCCAGCCAGGGGCCGCGGTTGTAGGTTGGGCTGAGCGCAGCGAAGCCCAACGATCGGCTGCGCTCTCACCCCAACCCTCCCCTAGAGGGAGAGGGGCGATGGTCCTGCACCTTGCGGTGCCTAGGTCGTAGCGGTTTGGCCTGTCTCCGCACGCACGCACGCAGGCAGCGCACCGCCCGCCTTGCTCTTCGCCCCCAGCTGCTAGGCTAACGACTGCCAACGCCTTTGGAGTCGCCATGTCTATCTCCCTCACCCCAACCCAGGCCGTTGCCGCCGGTATCGATTTTGCCGAGCTCAAGGTCGCTGCCAGTGGCCTCTACTGGAGCCAGTACGACCCGGTCGACGGCGCCACCCGGCTCTGGCGGTGGCAGGCCGACCAGGCGCCGCGCTGCCTGACGCCGGAGGGTTTCAGCCTGCGCAGCCGGGTCTACGAATATGGCGGCGGTGCCCTGTGCCTGGCCGACGACGGCCCGCTGTTCGTCAACGAGGCCGACCAGGGCATCTATCGCCAACCTCTGGAGGGTGGCGCGCCACAGCACCTGGCCGGAGCGGCGCACCTACGCTACGGCGATCTGAGCTGGGACGGGCGGCACCGCCGGGTGCTGGCCGTGGAGGAGGATCGCCAAGAGCAACCACCGCGTCATCGCCTGGTCGCCCTGGATACCGCGGGAACCCGCCTGGTGCTGGCCGAGGGCGCGGACTTCTATGCCGCGCCCCGCGTCAGCACCGACGGTCGCCGGTTGGCCTGGATCGAATGGGACCGACCGCACCAGCCCTGGACCCGGACCCGCCTGCTGGCCACTGCCCTGGATGATCGGGGTCTACCGGGCGCGCCCAGGGTCATAGCTGCCGATCCCGAGGAGTCGCTACAGCAGCCCTGCTTCGATAGCGCCAATCGCCTCTGGGCGCTGAGCGATCGTCACGGCTGGTGGCAACCCTGGCGGGAGACGGCCACCGGCTTCGCGCCCGCCCCGGCTCCTGCGGCGGACCATGCCGCCGCGCCCTGGCAACTAGGCGGCGCCAGCTGGCTGCCCACGACCGACGACGGCTGGCTGGCGACCTGGCAAGAAGATGGCTTCGGTCTGCTCGGTGAGCATCAGGCCAATGGCCAGGTGCGGCGTCTGGCTGCGGACTTCAGCCGCTTTCGCGGCTTGGCCCTGGATGAGCAGCGCTGCTACTGCATCGCCGCCTCCCCGAGCCGCCCCGCGGCGATCCTCGCCATCGATAGACACAGCGGTGCCATACAGGTGCTGGCCGGGGGTGCGGCGCCGCTGCCGGAAACGGCCATTGTCGCGCCGCAGCGCCTGAGCTATCCCAGTGGCGACGCCCAGGCTCAGGGATTTCTCTATCTGCCCGAAGACCACGGGGACGGTCCGCCGCCGCTGCTGGTCAGCGTCCATGGCGGCCCCACCTCCTGCACCTATCCGGTGTTCGATGCGCGTATCCAGTTCTGGGTGCGCCAGGGCTTCGCCGTCGCCGATCTCAACTATCGCGGCAGCAGCGGCCATGGCCGCGCCTATCGTCAGGCGCTGCACCTGCGCTGGGGTGAGGTGGACGTGGAGGATGCCTGCGCGGTGGTCGAGTATCTGGGTCGCCAAGGCCATATCGATCCGCGGCGTGCCTTTATCCGTGGTGGCAGCGCGGGCGGCTATACGGTGCTCTGCGCCCTGGCTTTTCGCGATGTGTTCCGTGCCGGCGCCAGTCTCTATGGCGTGAGCGATCCCCTGGCGCTGGCCAAGGTCACCCACAAGTTCGAGGCCGACTACCTGGACTGGTTGATCGGCGATCCCGAGGCCGATCGCGAGCGCTACGAGGCGCGTACCCCGCTGCTGCATGCCGCGGGCATCCAGGCGCCGGTGATCTTCTTCCAGGGCCTCAAGGACGCCGTGGTGGTCCCCGCGCAGACCGATTCCATGGCCGCCGCCCTGGAGGCGCGCGACGTGCCGGTGGTGGTCCGGCGCTATCCCGACGAGGGCCATGGCTTTCGTCGCGCGGCCAACCAGGCGGACGTCTTGGAACAAGAGGAGGCCTTCTACCGCCGCTGGTTATGATGTCCTGTTCGGCGGTGGGGATGCAGAGACGTCATAAAGTCTGTCTTCATGGTACTGAGCCTAGGCCACCCGTATAGAATGGCGCTTTAGTCATAGAGTCCTGGCATGCCCTTCGTTCGTCGCGGTTTCGAAAGCATCGTGTCCACCTGGCTGGCCGGCTTGTTGCTGCTCCTGCCCCTGGTGCTGACCCTGGCCCTGATCGGCTGGATCGTCAGCTTCCTCAACGGGCTGATCGGGCCGAACACCACCCTGGGCCAGCTGTTCGTGGCGGTCGGGCATCCCTTCGTCGGCAATTCCCTGGCCGCCTACGGTATCGGCACCCTGGTGCTGCTGGTGCTGCTCTATCCGTTGGGCATCGCGGTGAAGTTGGGCTTGCGTCGCCCCCTGGGCTGGTTCGCCGATCTGACCTTCCGACGTATTCCGGTGGTAGGCAAGCTCTACGGCCTGGCCGAGCGCTTCGTCGAATTGCTCGATCGCAAGGAAGGCGGGGCAGATATCCGCGCCATGAGTCCGGTGTGGTGCTTCTTCGGTGGCCAGGGCGTGGCGGTGTTGGCGCTGCTGCCCAATCCGGCGGTGGTCGACATCGACGGTCGCCAGTACCACGCCGTGCTGGTGCCCTCGGCGCCGGTGCCGGTGGGTGGCGGTCTACTCTATGTGCCGGTGGACTGGGTGAAACCGGCCGACATGGGCATCGACATGTTCACCAGCATCTACGTCTCCATGGGTATCACCTTGCCGCCGGTGGTCAAGGATCGCCAGGTGGAGTTCATTCCCCTGGAAGAGGCGGTACGCCGCCAGCAGGCGCAGGAAGGCGGGACGACCGAGGAGTCGCCCCGCCAGCCTTAGTTCTGTACTGCTTGTACGGAACCACCATCCACGCGCAGATTGCTGCCGTTGATGAAGGAGGCCCGCTCGGACACCAGTAGGGCGATGGCCGCGGCCACCTCTTCTACCTTGCCGCGGCGCTTTTGCACGATGCCGGGCCGTTCTTCGTCGAGGAAGCTTTCGATGGCTTCCTCGAAGGACACGCCCAGTTCCTTGGCGCGCTTTTCCATCATGCCGTCGGTCATGCCAGTCTCGATGAAGGCCGGCGAGACGGTGTTGCACAGTACGCCATGAGCCGCTTCCTTGTAGGAGAGGTTCTTGATGAAGGCCGCCAGGGCCGCCTTGGCGACGTTGTAGACGGCCTCTTCCCAGTAGGGCTGAACGGCGTTTTCCGAGGTGATGCAGACGAAGCGGCCCCAGCCGCGATTACGCATGCGCGGGATGGCGGCGCGGGCGACGCGGACGGCGGAGAAGAAATCGGTGGCCCAGGCTTCTTCGTAGTCGGCATCTTCCAATTCCAGCGGATCGCCCTTGGCGCCGGTGACGCCAGCGGTATGCACCACGATGTCGATCTGGCCGAAGCGGGACTCGCCCTGCTCGACCAGCTGATTCACGGCCGCCTGGTCGGTCATGTCGGCGGCGATCAGCAACGGCTCGTCCGGCAGGCCCTTGGCCGCCTCTTCCAGCTTGCCTTGCTCCAGGTCGGACAGCACCAGCTTGACACCTTCCTCGGCCAGCAACTTGGCCGTGGCCAGCCCCATGCCACCGCTGGCGCCCGTAATGAGGGCCACGCGCCCTTTGATTCCCAGATCCATAGCGACCTCGTTCGTTGTTTAGCTGCAATGCCGTCATCCGGCGTCTCTAATTCCGACTCGCCAGGGCGCGCCGTTGCGCTTACCGTTCGGCGGAAAGCGCAACGGCAGCCCCAACGGCCGGTCCAGATAGGCAAAGACCCACAGGATGATCCCGATGCACGCGCCCCGCCTGCCCCTGACCCTCTACCACGACGGCGCCTGTCCGCTCTGCGCCCGCGAGATCGCCTGGCTGCGGCGGCATGCCGACCCGAGTCGCCTGCATCTGGTCGATCTGGCCGCGCCGGATTACCAGGCACCGGCCGATGCGCCGCCGCGTCAGGCCATGCTCGACCTGCTGCATGCCCGGGATGCCGAGGGCCACTGGTTCCGCGGCCTGGATGCCACCTACTGGAGCTGGCGCACCGCTGGCCTCGGCCACTGGGCGCGGCCACTCGCCTGGCGCCCGCTGCGGCCCCTGCTGGAACTGGGTTATCGCCTGTTCCTCAAGCTGCGCCCGGGGCTGACCTGGCTGCCGCATCCGGACGGCGGGCGCCGCTGTCGAGATGACGCCTGCAGCCTGGACGAACGCCGCGAGGAGCGACGCAAGGGTTAGCCCAGACCGGGATGGCGTGCTGCCGCAGGAGCCCAAGCGAGACGCCTTCGTCAGCCCCTGCTGGCATCCGGCCAGGGTTCGTTTGCGCGCCGGTCTGGGCTAAACTGCGCGGCTGTTCGCGTTACGGATCCTGACATGTCTGCTCTACCCGCCCGTGCCCTGGGCCTCGACTTCGGTACTTCCAACTCCACCGCCGGCTGGCTGCGGCCTTCGGGGGAGGTCTTGCTGCCGCTGGAAGAAGGCAAGGCCACCCTGCCCTCGGTGATCTTCTTCAACGCCGAGGAACGGCGCCCGGCCTATGGTCGCCAGGCGCTGCACGAATACCTGGAAGGCTACGAGGGCCGGCTGCTGAGATCGCTCAAGAGCCTGCTCGGCTCCAGCCTGCTCAAGGGCGAGACCAGCATCCTCGGCAGCGCCCTGCCCTTCACCGAGGTGCTCGGCCTGTTCCTCGGCACCCTCAAGCAGCGCGCCGAAGCCCAGGCGAATCGCGCCTTCGACGCCGTGGTGCTGGGTCGTCCGGTGCACTTCGTCGATGACGATCCGGTCGCCGACCAGGAGGCCGAGGACACCCTGGCCGCCGTCGCGCGCCAGGTAGGCTTCAAGGATATTTCCTTCCAGTTCGAACCCCTCGCCGCCGCCTTCGACTACGAGCGCAGCATCGAGCGCGAAGAGCTGGTGCTGATCGTCGACATCGGCGGTGGTACCTCGGACTTCTCCTTGGTGCGCCTGGCCCCGGAGCGCCGCGAGCTGGCCGACCGCGCCGGCGACATCCTCGCCACCGGCGGCGTGCACGTCGGCGGCACCGACTTCGACCGCCAGCTGAGCCTGGAAGGGGTGATGCCGCTGCTGGGCTACGGCAGCGCCATGAAGAGCGGCGCCACCATGCCCACCAGCCACTACATCAACCTGGCGACCTGGCACACCATCAACGCCGTCTACGCCAAGAAGAGCGTGCTGGGCCTGCGCGACATGAGATACGACGCCCAGGACACCCGCTGCATGGATCGCCTGTTCAAGCTCATCGAACAGCGCGCCGGCCATTGGCTGGCCATGCAGGTGGAAGACGCCAAGATCGCCCTGACCGACGACTGGCGCCGCACCCTGCGCCTGGATCGCATCGAAACCGGCCTGGCCGCCGATCTGGAACGCCCGCTGTTCGACGCCGCCATCGCCGTGCAACTGGAACGCCTGAGCCGCGGCGTAGACGACCTGCTGGCCCGCGCCGACCTCGACCCGGCGCGAGTCGACAGCCTGTTCTTCACCGGCGGCTCCAGCGGCATTCCGGCCCTGCGCCAAGCCTTGTCCAAGCGCTTCCCCGGCGCCCGCCTGGTGGACGGCGACCGCTTCGGCAACATCGGCAACGGCCTGGCCATCGAGGCGTTCAAGCGTTACGGCTGAGGGTATCGTCTTCGAACAGGGACCTGCGCCAGCCCGCTGCCGTGAAAAGGCTGTCGCTACTGCGACTGCGCAGCCTGAACGTCGACGATAACGGCCAACGGCTTCATCGGTAAGCGACGCTAACCAGGCTGTCCACACGTCACAGAGTTCTGTGGACAGGGCTAGCGGCCTATCGTGTTTTCCAGGCGCTCGCCTCTTGTCGAGGAGGAGTCCGAACACGGGAGTTAACCCTCATGAACCGAGCGGAACGTCTGGGCTGGGCCGCAACCCTGTCCTTGGTCGCCCTCTTCGATACCCCTGCCGGAGCCAGCGAGTCCGCTACCGAGCGCAATCGGCAGCTCATCGAACGGGCCTTCGCCGATTGGACGAGAGGCCACGGCCGCTTTTTCGACGATGTCCTCTCGCCCGAGGTGGTATGGACCATCCAGGGCAGCGGCCCCGCTGCGAGGGTTTATCACAGCCGCCAGGACTTCCTGCAACAGGCGGTGCAACCATTCGCGCAACGCCTGGCGGCGCCTCTCGTGCCCCGCGTACAGGCCATCTGGGCGCAGGGCGATACGGTAGTGGTGCGCTGGAACAGCACGGCCACCGCCCTCGATGGCGCGCCCTATCGCAACCAATACGTCTGGATCTTCGAGGTGCACGAGAACCGGGCGACCCGGGTCGAGGCCTTTCTCGACCTCAACGCCTATCAGGACGTCATCGACCGTATCCCGCTGGCCGCCGTGAATGCTTCACCGCCAGCCACACCGCGGAGACGATGAAATAGAAGGCGCCGAACGCTGCGTAAGGGGCTACCACCGACACATCCAGCGCCACGCCATCAGTCGCCTGTTTGACAAAGAACCCACCCGCCAGGGCCGATTGAGCGCCGCTCAACACCATCGCCCACTGCCCGCCGGACGTTTTCCAACGCTGCACCGCGGCTGCCAGCTGGAACAGCCCGGCAGCCATGGCCCAGAGTCCGAAAACCCCGATCGCAGCGCGGGTGCCAAAGGCCAGCGCCAGGCCTATCGCCAAGGCGACGCCCAGGCTGACGAAACCATTTGTCCGCTGGGCAGCGTTATTCTGCAAACCCCCACTTTTAATACCGTCCACGAAGTTCGCCAAAGCATCCCATGCAGGATATAGGACCAGTAACAGCGCCCCGACCAAGACATTCTCCCGGCCAAACGAGAGGGCCAGTAGAATCCAAACCAGCGAAACAATGGCCCTGACCAGATAATATTTCTGTAGCCATCTAGCCTGGCCCCCATCAAGAGTTGTATTGCCCATGGAGCACTCCTATTAGTTTTTATCCATTGAATGGAAAGCATTCTTGCTGATGAAAACTAAGCAACAGCAAAGGGAGCAGCGAAAGGCTTATCCAACTTCAAGAAGGTTTTATCCGCGGATTCAGCCAACGCTCTGCGCTTAGGTCGCGCTGAATGACTCGTAGTCGGTATCAAGGGCGCGGTCTCGCCAGGCGTCCATGTCGGCGCGAAGAGAGGCCAGCTTGTGCTCTGCGATGTCGTAGGCGACGGGGCCAAGCGGCAGATGCAACGGCGGATTCGCCGCTTCTACCGCCTGCACTATCAAGGCGGCAGCCTTCTGCGGATCTCCCGCCTGCTTGCCGTCATTGCTGTCTCGATAGGCGCGACGGCGGCCTGCGGTGTCGGCATAGACATCGATCACCTTGTTCGCCAGCGCGATGGAGCGCCCGAGAAAGTCGGTGCGAAAGGGCCCGGGCTCGACGATGATCACGCGCAGGCCAAGGGGTTCGACTTCCTTGGCCAGGGACTCGGAAAATCCCTCGACGGCGAACTTGCTCGCGCTGTAATAGCCTGAGCCGGGACCTCCCGAGAGTCCTGCCCCGGATGACAGATTGACGATGCGGCCAGCGCCGCTCTTGCGCAACGCCGGCAAGGCCAGGCGGGTCGTTTCGATCAGCCCGAATACGTTCACCTCGAAAACCGGCCGGTATTCCCGGGGTTCGGCCTCTTCGACGGCGCCGATAAAACCGATTCCAGCGTTATTCACCAATATATCGAGCCCGCCGAATGCCTGCTCCGCGAAAGCGATAGCGGCGGCTACGGAGTTGGCGTCGGTGACGTCCAAGTGGACAGCCCTTACGTTATGCGGGAAGCGCCGGGTTAGATCTTGCAACCTGAGCGGATCTCGCGCCGTGGCGACGATATTGTCGCCGCGCCTAGCAGCCGCTGCGGCAATATGCTGGCCGAGACCACTCGAACAACCGGTAATGAGCCACGTCTTTTTCATGGTGTTGCCCCTTCATAGTGGTTGCAAAGGCGGTATGCCCGTTTGATGGAGGTGCGCCTTAGTCATTGGCGTCTGAAGTTCTTTGCCAACTCAATCCCGCCGCCAGCGCCAAGGCACCGGCAATCGCCAGGGACGTCAGCGAAAAGGCGAAGCGAACCGTCGCGGCAGGGGCGCCATCGGGGGCGAGTAGGAAGAACAGGCCACCCAGGAGCGCGACCGACAGGGCAGCGCTGATCTGCAAGGTGGCATTCATCAAGCCGGCCGCGAGACCGGCCAAGCTCGGCGCCACCTGATCCGCGTTCAACCTGACCAGGGCGGGCAGCGCGATGCCCTGGCCCAGGCCGATCAAGAGCAGCGGAACGGGTAGCCAGGCGGGTGAGCCCGCCAGGGCGGCTACCAGCACCAACCCCGTGACCTCCAGGGCCATGCCCAGGGAGGCGGTGCGGGTGCCCAGGCACTGGGCGATGCGCGGACTGCACAGGGGACCGCACAGAAACCCGACTCCCAGGGGCAGAATCGCCCAACCCGCCGCCAAGGCGCCGTGGCCCAGCCCCGCCTGCTGGTAGACGGCGAAGATGAGGAAGAAAGGGGCAAGGGCGTAGAACAGGAAGGTCGCCAGCAGGCTGCGGCGCAGTCTGGCTGCAGCCAGCAGGGAGGGCAGCACCAAGGGCATTTCGCCCGCCGCTTCCTTGCGCTGCTCGTAGCGCCAGAACAGCCGCAGCAACACCCCGCTCAAGAGCAGCAGGGGGACGGACCACCAGGGCCACGCGAGTCGCGGCCCCTCGACGAGGGGGACGACCAGCGCCAATAGCCCTGCGGCGAGCAAGCAGGCGCCAATGACGTCCAGCCGCGCTCCCTGATTCGCCCGACTCTCGCGCAGCCAGGCCAAGGCGGCAGGCAAGGCGCAGAGGATGACGGGAAGGTTGATGAGAAAGATGCTGCGCCAGCCAAGTCCGAAGGGACTGGCTTCGATCAGCACGCCACCCAACACCTGGCCGCTGACCGAGGCGAGCCCGAAGGTGGCACCATAAAAGCCGAGCGCCCGATTCTTCTCCTCCGCCGGGAAGGTGGCATGGATCAAGGCCAGGGACTGGGGTGCCATGATGGCGGCGGCTATGCCCTGCAGCAGCCGCCCGACGATGAGGATCTCGGGCGAGGATGCCAGTCCGCACAGCGCCGAGGCCAGGCCGAAGCCGACCATGCCGCCCAGATAGACGCGTTTGCGACCGTAGAGATCGCCTAGCCGCCCACCCAGGATCAGGGTGACCGCATAGGCGGTCGCATAGACCGACACCACCAATTGGGCGAGATCCGAAGACGCCTGGAAGTCGCTACGGATCACCGGCAGCGCCACATTGACGATGAAGAAGTCGAGCGGCGGCAGCAGTGTGCCGAGCAACAACACCCCCAGGGCGAACCAGCGGCGGCTGTCGGGTTGTGCCCTGGCGCCGTCCGCCGCTCGGGAGTGGGCGACGCCCGCCTCCAGGCCCTTGCAGGCGCCCGTTACCCTAGCTGTACTCTCTTGCAGTCTGCTCATAGCTGATCACCCATGCGGAGCCAGTTCCAACCTCACTGGCAGGGGTCCGATGGACCGGGATTGACGTGAACCGTCATGGTCTCCACTACGTTATTGTTTGGGGACTGCCCTTCCTGCATATTGAATGTTCATTTTTGAACGAGCGGTCAGCATGGAATGGGGTGATGTGCGGATCTTCCTGGCGGTCGCCCGCGGCGGGTCCTATGGCTCGGCGGCGCGGGCGCTGGACATCAGCCACCCGACCGTGGGTCGAAGGATCAAGGTGCTCGAGGAGGAAGCCGGGCAAGCGCTGTTCCGCCGCACGAGCGACGGTCTGATCCTGACCAACTCAGGCGATGCGGTCTTTGCCCTGGCCGAGTCCATGGAGGCTTCGGCCCTGGCCATGGAGCGGCGCCTGGCCGGTAACCAGGAGCGCCTGGAGGGGCTGTTGCGGATTTCCTCGGCGGACTGGTTTGCCGGCTATGTGCTGGCGCCGGTCCTGGCCGAGCTGAGCCGTCGGCACCCCGCCGTGGTGCCCGAGGTCATCGCCAGCTATCGACTGCTGGATCTCTCCCGGCGCGATGCGGACGTGGCCTTTCGCCTGGTGCCCTTCAGCGAACCGGATATCGTGCAGCGGCGGTTCCTGACCCTGCCCTATGGGCTCTATGGCTCGGCCGCCACCGCGCGGGCCGTGCAGGAAGATCCGGCCTCGGTCGGCCTGATCCTGATGAACACCGCGCAAGCGCACTTTCCCGATGTCGCCTGGTTGATCGAGCGGCTGCCGGAGTCACGACGCGCGTTCACCAGTACCAGTCGGACGGTCCAGGCGCAGCTGTGCCGGCGCGGCCTGGGGGTCGCCGTCCTGCCCCGCCCGGTCGGCGATGCGACGGCAGGCCTGCAGCTGATCGAGACCTTCGGCCCGCCGCCGTCGCGGGAGATCTGGGTGGGCTACCACCAGGATCTGCGGCTCATGGATCGGCTGCGCGCGCTGCTGGATATCGCGGAGGAGTTGCTGGGTCCGGCAGGTGACGCCTGGGCTCCTGTCATCTAGACGACAGGAGCCCAGGCGGAGGAACAATCAGGCGCCGAAGGCGCCGTCGATGGTATGCATGGCGCCCGTGACGAAGCCGGCCTCGGGTCCGGCCAGCCAAGCCACCATGCCGGCCACTTCCTCGACGCGGCCGTGGCGCTTGATCGCCAGGAAGCTGTGCATCATGTCCTTCATCGGCCCCTCGGCGGGATTCATATCGGTATCGATGGGCCCCGGCTGCACCACGTTGACGGTGATGCCGCGCGGCCCGAAATCCCGCGCCAGGCCGCGGGCCAGCCCCTGCAGCGCGGATTTGCTCACGGCGTAGGCAGCCAGGCCGGGAACCGGCATGCGGTCGCCATTCACCGAGCCGATCACGATGATGCGGCCACCGGCGGGCATCTGCCGCGCGGCCTCCACCGCGGCGTGATAGGGCGCGTGCACATTGATGCGCAGCAGCCGGTCGACGGCGTCCGGGTCCTGCTCCAGCGCATCGCCGAAGAGGGCGACACCGGAATTCACCACCAGCACGTCCAGCGGACCGCTGTTGCGCACCCGGGCGATGACCGCGTCGCGGTCGGCGCTGTCGGTCGCCTGGGCGGTGCTACCGGTTTCGGCGGCCAGCGCCTGGGCGGCCTCCTGGGAACTGGAATAGGTGAAGGTCACCCGGGCCCCCTCGGCGGCGAAGCGCCGCACGATGGCCGCGCCTATCCCGCGGCTGCCACCCAGAACCAGTACCGACTTGCCTGCAAAATTCGCCATGACCCTACCTCCTGATTAATGTAGTGAGTGTTACAATAAATCTCACACGCCGCCTGTCAAAGTATTTTTGTAATGATCGCTACAAATAAATCCGCACCCCGTGGCCGTCCGCGCCGTTTCGATCCGGACCAGGCCGTCGCCCGCGCGCAGCGTCTGTTCCATGAACAGGGCTACGACGGGGTGAGCGTCGCCGACCTCACCCAGGCCCTCGGCATCAATCCACCCAGTTTCTATGCGGCCTTCGGCAGCAAGGCCGAGCTGTATCGGAAGGTGCTCGAACGCTACGCCCTGACCGACGCCCTGCCCTTGCGGCAGATCCTGGCCGCCGACCGGCCGCTGACCATGGCGCTGGTGCAGCTACTGGAAGAGGCGGCGCGCCGCTACGCGGCCGATCCGCTCGCGACGGGCTGTCTGGTGCTGGAGGGTATGCATTGCGACGATCCCCAGGCGCGCGCGGCGGCCAATGTCTATCACCTGACGGCCCAGGAGCTCATCCACAGCAGCATCGCCGCGCGCTATCCACAACAGGCGCAGCTGGTGGCCGATTTCGTCGCCACCACCATGGCCGGCCTCTCCGCCAGTGCGCGCTACGGCCAGAGTCTGGAGCGCCTGCTGGCCAGCGCCCGCCTGGCCGGTCTGGCGGTGACCCAGACGCTGCCCGAAGACGCCTGAGCCGTCGCCGCGCCCTTACTCGCCCGCGATGAACAGCGGATTGAAGCCGCTGCGGGCATAGCGCCCTGCTTCGGCCAGGGCGAAATCCAGCGGCAGGCTGGCGAGGTCGTCGGCGAGGGGATCGGCGCCGAGGTTGAAGCTCTTGCTGACCAGCTTGAGGTAGCTGTCGCAGCTGTCGCAGGTCTCGGCCTGGGCGGCCAGGGGCGTCTTGCCTGCGTCGTCTTCCAGGGCCAGATAGCGCACCTGGGCGCTGGTGTTGCAGCAGCTGCACTTGCTGCGTTCCAGGTGCCATTCGGTGGCGCAGAGACTGCAGTGCAGATAGCGCACGTTGTCGCGATCACGGTCGGCGTGGACGATGCTGGCCAGCGGCGGCGCCGCGCAGGTCGGGCACAGCACCCGGCTGGCATCGCCCAGGCGCTGGGGCGGTTGCGGCAGGCTCAGGGCCAGGCGTACCCAGGCGACCTGCAGGGCAGCGCCCACTAGGGGCAGCAGCGCCCGGACCTCTGGGGCGCCGGGCTCCTGAGCGAGCAACTGCTCGGCGAGCCGTTGACGCTCGGTCTCCGGCAAGGCGGCCAGTTGTTCGAGCACCGGCCGCTGACGCGCGGCGATGCGCAGTTCCAGGTTGGCCAGCAACGCCTCCAGATCGCCCTGCCAGTCCAGATCCCGCAGCAGCGCCTGCCCCTGCAGCGGCGGCATGCCGTGCTCCAGGGCCAGGCTGAAGGCATCCGGCGCCGGTTGCCAGCTGGGCTGGCGTTCCTGCAGGACGGCCTCCTGGGCCTGGACCAGCAGGGCCATGAAGCCGAGGAAATCGCCCAGCTCGGGGCTGCGCTCGGCCAGTTCGCGCAGGCGGCGGGCGCGACGGGCGAACAGTTGGCGATCGGGCAGCACCACCGGCGGCGGATTGAGGATGCCGGTGGGCGAGGTGCCGTACTGATGCATCAGGGAGTCCCCTTGTCGGGCATGCGGTGTTCATCCAGGGGCCGCTCGCCCCGCTCGTCCTGCTCGCCGCTTTCGCGGCGTTCCTGCTCGACGATTTCGTCATACCACAGCCGGTGGTGGTGCTTGGCCCAGGCGCGGCTGACGCGGCCCTGGGTCATGGCGCGGAAGGAGCCCTTCACCCAGATCGCCGAATAGACGTGGATGATCAGGGTGACGATGGCGACGAAGGCGACATAGGCGTGCACCAGGCTGGAAAAGCGCAGCCAGCCACGCGGCAGGATGTCGGCGAAGTACGGCCGCCAGATGAAGAAGCCGCTGAGCAGCAGCGCCGGCACCGACAGCAGCATCACCCAGTACACCAGCTTCTGCCCCGGGTTGTTGGCGCCGATGGGCGGCGCCCGTTCATCGCGGTTGGCGAGGACGTCGCCGATGCGCCGCACCCAGGCCACGTCGTGGCGCTTGAACAGATTGACCTTGAAGAAGCGCACCGCCATGACCACGAAACCCAGGCTCATGGCCACCCCGATGAAGGGGTGCAGGATGCGCGTCATGGTCGGCCCGCCGAACAGCGCCGTGAGGTCGAAGAAAAACGGGTGGAAGAAGGCCAGGCCGCTCAGGGTCAGGCAGACGAAGGTGAAGGCGATGAACCAGTGATTCAGCCGGCTGAAGGTGGTGTAGCGCAGGATGCCGCGCTTGTTGTCCGACGGCGTGGTCATGGCCGATCCTCCTCGCGCGCGGCGTGGCGCTCTGCCTCGTCCGGGGATTCCTCGGGTTCTTCCTTGGGTCCCTTGGTCAGGTAGTGGGCGATGCCGGCGATGGCGGTGACGCCCAGCAGCGCCGACATGATCGGCTTGGTCACGCCCTTCCACAGGCTGACCATGGGGCTGATCTGCGGATCGGCCGGCAGGTGGGTATAGAGCTCCGGCTTGTCGGCGTGCTGCAGCACGTACATCACATGGGTGCCGCCCACCCCCGCCGGATCGTAGATACCAGCGCCGGGAAAGCCCCGGTCGTTGAGCTGGCCGACGCGCATCTGGGCGTGCTCGGTCATGTCCTCCTTGGTGCCGAACATGATCGCCCCGGTCGGGCAGGACTTGACGCAGGCCGGCTCCAGGCCGTGGTAGACGCGGTCGGAACAGAGGGTGCACTTGTAGGCCTTCTGGTCCTTCTTGGAGATGCGCGGCACGTCGAAGGGGCAGCCCGAGACGCAATAGCCGCAGCCGATACAGTGCTCGGAATTGAAGTCGACGATGCCGTTGGCGTACTGCACGATGGCCCCCGGCGCCGGGCAGGCCTTGAGGCAGCCCGGCTCGGCGCAATGCATGCAGTTGTCCTTGCGGATCAGCCACTCCAGGTTGCCCTTCTCGTTGACGTATTCGTCGAATCTCATCACCTGGAAGGTTTCCGGGGTGAGGTCCGGCGGGTTGTTGTAGGTGCCGTTGCAATGGCCGACCTCGTCACGCAGGTCGTTCCATTCCGAGCAGGCCACCTGGCAGGCCTTGCAGCCGATGCAGCGCGACACGTCGATCAGCTTGGCCACCGCCTCCACCCCGCCGATGCGGGTGTGGGGCGACTCCTCGGAGGTGGCCGAGCGTGCGACGATGTTCTGGAAGTTGACTTGATCGCCTCTCATAGAACCTCCCTCAGACCTTTTCCACGTTCACCAGGAACGACTTGAATTCCGGTGTCTGGGTGTTGGCGTCGCCCACGAAGGGGGTCAGGGTGTTGGTGAGGAATCCCGGGCGGGCTACGCCCTTGAAGCCCCAGTGGATGGGAATGCCGACGTGGTGCACGGTGCGCCCCTCCACCTGCAGCCCGTGCATGCGCTTGGTCACCACCGCCACCGCCTTGATGTAGCCGCGCTTGGAGCTGACCTTGACCCAGTCGCCGGCCTGGATGCCGAGTTCGGTCGCCAGGTCCTCGCCGATCTCGACGAACTTCTCCGGCTGGGCGATGGCGTTGAGCCGCGCATGGGTGGTCCAGAAGTGGAAGTGCTCGGTCAGCCGGTAGGTGGTGGCCGCATAGGGGAATTCCTCGCGGGTGCCCAGCCGCGCCCGGTCGCCGGGGAAGATCCGCGCCGCCGGGTTGTTCTTGGCCCGTGGGTTGTCCGGGTGCAGCGGGTTGTGGTCCAGCGGCGACTCGAAGGGCTCGTAGTGCTCCGGGAAGGGCCCCTCGGCCAGCAGGCTGCCGCCGAAGAAATGCGCGACCCCCTCCTGGTTGAGGATGAAGGGCCCGGCCTTGGCCGAAGGCGGCGAGGTCCAGGGGAAGTCGGGGATGTCGGCGCCCGCCCAGCGCTCGCCGTTCCACCAGATCAGCCGCTTCTCCGGCGCCCAGGAGGTCCCATCGGGCCGGGCACCGGCGCGGTTGTAGAGGATGCGGCGGTTGAGCGGCCAGGACCAGGCCCAGCCCAGGGTCATGCCGATATTGTAGGGATCGGCGTTGTCGCGCCGGTCCATGTTGTTGCCCTGGCGGTTGTAGGAGCCCGAGTAGATCCAGCAGCCGCAGGTGGTGCTGCCGTCGTCGGCGAGGAAGCCGAAGTCGTCGAGCAATTCGCCACGCTTGTGCGAGATGGTGCCATTCGGTCCGGGCAGGTCGGCCAGGGCGCGACCGTTGTATTCCTGGGCGAGGTCCTCGGGATTGGGCTCCTCCGGATTGCTGTAGGGCCAGGTGAGGTTGAGGATGGGATCGGGGAAGGCGCCGCCCTCGTCGCGATACATCCCCTGCAGGCGATGGAACAGCCCGGCGAGGATGGCCACGTCCGGCCGCGATTCGCCCGGCGGCGGCGCGGCGCGCCAGTGCCACTGCAACCAGCGCGAGCTATTGACGATGGCGCCGTTCTCCTCGGCGAAGCAGGTGGTGGGCAGGCGGAACACCTCGGTCTGGATCTGGCTCGGGTCCACGTCGTTGAGTTCGCCGTGGTTCTGCCAGAACTCGGCGGTCTCGATGGCCAGCGGGTCCATCACCACCAGGTACTTGAGCTTGCCGAGCGCCTGGCTGACCTTGTTCTTGTCCGGGAAGGAGGCCAGCGGGTTGAAGCCCTGGCAGAAGTAGCCGGTGATCTCGCCGTGGTGCATGCGCTCGAAGGTGTGCAGGACGTCGTAGAGCGGCTCGCTGAGCTTGGGCAGCCAGTCGTAGCACCAGTCGTTGTCCTTGGTCGCCGCCTCGGAGAACCAGGCCTTCATCAGGCTGACGTGGAAGCGCTCGTAGTACTTCCAGTAGGAGACCTCGCCTTCGCGCAGGGGCTGCTTGGCGCGGCGCTTGATGTAGTCGCGGTATTCCTGCTCTTCGTGGGAGGCCAGGTAGAGATAGCCCGGCAACTGGTTGGAGAGCAGGCCCAGGTCGGTCAGCCCCTGGATGTTGGAGTGGCCGCGCAGGGCGTTGACCCCACCGCCGAGCATGCCGATGTTGCCCAGCAGCAGCTGCACCATGGAGGCGGTACGGATGATCTGGGCGCCGACGGAGTGCTGGGTCCAGCCCAGGGCGTAGAGGATGCTCATGGTGCGCTCGGGGCGCGCCGTCTCGGCGATCATGTCCCAGGTGGTCTGGATCTGCTCGCGCGGCATGCCGCAGACGCGCTCCACCAGCTCGATGGTGTAGCGGCTGTAGTGCGCCTTCATCAACTGGTAGACGCAGCGCGGATGCTGCAGCGTCGGGTCTTCCTGCACCATGCCGCGCTCGTCGAACTCGTAGCTCCAGCTGGATTTCTCGTAGGCGCGGCGCTTGTCCTCGCCGAAGCCGGAGAAGAGGCCGTCGTGGAAGCCGTAGTCCTCCTTCACGATGAGGGCGACGTCGGTGTAGGCCCTTACGTACTCATGCTGGATCTGGTCCGTGGTGAGCAGGAAGTTGATCAGCCCGCCCAGGTAGACGATATCGGTCCCGGTGCGGATATAGGCGTGGTAGTCCGCCACCGCCGAGGTCCGGGTGAAGCGCGGATCGATGGTGATCAGCTTGGCGTTGTTCTTTTCCTTGGCTTCCACCATCCAGCGAAAGCCCACCGGGTGCGCCTCGGCCGAGTTGCCGCCCATGGACAGGATGAGATTGGCGTTGCGGATGTCGACCCAGTGATTGGTCATGGCACCGCGGCCGAACGAAGGGGCAAGACCTGCCACCGTCGGTCCGTGTCACACGCGCGCCTGGTTGTCGATCGCCAGCATGCCGAGGCTGCGGATCACCTTCTGGGTGAGATACGCCGTCTCGTTGGAACAGGCGGAGGCCGCCAGGAAGCCGGTGGTGGTCCAGTGGTTGACCAGATGGCCATCGGCGTCATGGGTGACGAAATTCTTGTCCCTGTCCTCCTTCATGTAGCGGGCGATGCGATCCAGCGCCTCGTTCCAGCTGATGCGCTTCCACTCGTTGCTGCCCGGCTCGCGCACCTCGGGATGGGAGAGGCGTGATTCGCTCTTGATGAAGTCCAGCACCCCGGCGCCCTTGGGGCAGAGGGAGCCGCGACTGACCGGATGATCCGGATCGCCTTCGACGTGGTAGATGTCGCTGACGGTGTTGATACCGCCATCGCCCCGGCTGTAGAGCAGCATGCCGCAGCCCACCGAGCAGTAGGTGCAGGTGTTGCGCGTCACCTTGGCGGCAGCGAGCTTGTAGTAGCGGATGGACGCCAGCGCGGGTTCCGGGGCGAAGCCGAGCAAGGCCATGCTCGAGGTGGCGACCCCCGCCGTACTGAGTTTGAGGAAGTTGCGGCGCGATACCTTGATCGACATTTTTCTGGGTAACTCCAGGCACATCACGGTAGGACTTCGTCCTGGCCAGGGCCTGGCAGTTCGAGCGAAGCGTCGTCTTTCTTCTTCGAAAACCCATGCAAAATCAGTATTTTAACGAAGCGGCGGCAGGGCTTCGCCGGGTCTGGGGCAGGCCCTGACGGCAGCTGCGACCTTTCGTCAGACCGCTGCCCCGGCTGACCCCGGGGCGCCGCTGGAGTAAGGTGGCGGCCTTCATGCCATCTTCGAGAGAGTCTGTCCCATGTCGCTGGAAATCGTCGACCATCCCGCCCTGGAAGTGACCGGCCTGCTGTTCGAGCCCGGCCAGGGCGAAGACATCGCCGCCCTCTGGCGGCGCTTCGCCGACCGCGCCGGCGAGATCAGCGGCCGCGAAGGCGAGGCCGAATGGTACGGCCTGAGCTGGCGCCAGGCCGGTACCATGCACTACCTGGCTGCCGTGGCCACCGCGCCGGGCGCCCCGCTGCCCGCCGGCATGGTGCGCCAGGAACTGCCGGAAGGCCGCTACGCCCGCTACGTGCACCTGGGCACCGCGCCCAGCGTGGCCAAGAGCCTGGGCCGGCTGTTCGCCGAGCTGCTCCCCGCCCGTGGCCTGCAACCCCGCCCGGGCGCCTGCTTCGAGCACTACACCGAGGCCTTCACCGGGGTGGACGCCCAGGATTCGCAGATCTACATCTACGTGCCGGTCTACTAAGAAGCTGTCAACGATCTGCTGCGCGTCGGCCAAACTGCGTTGAAAATGCCCTGGAAGGCCAGCCCCGTCGGAATGCTCATTTACCACTCGTAAACTCGAGCGCGAGTCCGATCCGCTTCCTCAGGCGTTTTCGCGGGGCCGCCTAGGCCTTGTTTGTCTCTAGCTCGCGAGATCGTGAACAGCTTCTAAGAAAGCGGATGCCGCAGCGCGGACAGGACGTTCGTCAGCTGCGGCTTGCCTCGCGGCATAACCCTTTCCAAGCTGGGGATATCGCCCGCAATCCCAGGTGCACGATGTCCCTGCCCGAGCTCCAGTCCTTCATCGCCCGGCACGAGCGGATCTTCCTGCTCACCGGTGCCGGTTGCAGCACCGATTCCGGCATTCCCGACTACCGCGACCGCGACGGCGCCTGGAAGCGTCCGCAACCGGTCACCCTGCAGGCCTTCGTCGGCGACGACCTGCTTCGCCGCCGCTACTGGGCGCGCAGCCTGATCGGCTGGCCGCGCTTCTGCCAGGCGCGGCCCAACGCTACCCACCAGGCCTTGGCGGCGCTGGAGCGGCGTGGCCAGGTGGAGATGCTGCTGACCCAGAACGTCGACCGCCTGCACCAGGCCGCCGGCAGCGAGGCGGTGATCGACCTGCACGGTCGCCTCGACCAGATCCGCTGCCTGGGTTGCGAGCTGCGCCTGCCGCGCCAGGAATTCCAGCAGTGGCTGGGCGAACTCAACGGTGAGTGGCTGCAGCTGGACGCGGCTACCGCACCGGATGGCGATGCCGATCTGGAAGGCGTGGATTTCCTGAGTTTCCGCGTACCGGACTGCCCGCGTTGCGGCGCCCTGCTCAAGCCGGACGTGGTGTTCTTTGGCGAACACGTACCCGGCGCGCGGGTGGAGCGTGCCTTCGCCCACCTGGGCCGCGCCGATGCGCTACTGGTAGTGGGCTCGTCGCTGATGGTCTATTCCGGCTTTCGCTTCGCCCAGGCCGCCGCCCGCGCCGGCCTGCCCATCGCCGCCCTGGGCTATGGCCGGACCCGCGCGGACGACCTGCTGACGCTTAAGGTGGAAGCCTCCTGCGCCGAGGGGCTGGCCTTTCTGCTGGAACATCCCGGGGCGGTCGCGCCGGCTCTCAGGCGGGTACTTCCTGACGCCGCGGCGCCCGGCCCAGATGCATCAGCGGACGCTCGATCCAGCGGTAGCTGAGCATCGACAGCAGGCAGGCGAGCACCAGCACCGGCGGCAACAGCGCCATGAAGCCGACCGTACCCAGGACCTCGACCGAGCCCAGGTTGAGCAGGGTGAAGAGGCCATAGAGCAGCAGGCCGTGGGTCAGATAGAGGCTGTAGCTGATCTCGCCCAGTACCTTGAGCCCGCGACTGCGCAGGAGACCGAAGAGGTCGTTGCCGCTGGCCATGGCGGCGAAGGGCAACGCCAGCGCCAGCATCTGCTTGAGGCTGTAGTCCGGCTGGACCATGGCGTAGGCCACCAGCGCCAGCGACAGCGCCGCCACCAGGGGGGTACGCAGCCGTGCCAGCAGCGCTGGCCGATGGGCCTTGAGGAACACCGGCAGGAAACCCAGCAGGAACAGCAGGCCGAAGCGCGCGCCCAGCACGTGATAGTGATAGCCGGCGGCCACCAGGCCACCCACCAGCAGCGCCGAGATCAGCAGCGGCAGGCCGAAGCCACGGCGATTGAACAATACGGCGATGATCGGCAGCGCCAGATAGAACAGCGCCTCGTAGCGCAGCGTCCAGTGGGCGCCGGCGGTCATCCAGCCGCTCTCCTCCAGGCCGTTGAGACTGAAGCCGGAAAACAGCTCCCAGCTGAGCAGTTCAAGCATGAAGCGCTGGCCGTCGGCGATGACGAAGTGGGTGCGGATCAGGGTGAAGAGCACCACCACCGCCACTACGCAGAGATACAGCGGCATCACCCGCAGCACCCGCGACCTCAGCAGCTCGCCCCAGTCCGGCGTGCGGCGATAGACCTTTCCGAAGAACAGGTAGCCGGTGATCATGAAGAACAGCGAGACCGGCACCACGCCCAGGTTGTAGAGCAGGTCGCTGTCGGGTTCGCGCCATTGGCCCTCGGCCTTGAGGTGATAGGTCAGCACGAAATGCAGGCAGACCACGGCGGTGGCGAGGATGCCACGCAGGGCATCCAGCGGCGAGGAACGCGCCAGGGTCTCCTGGGTGAGCAAGGGGCTGCGCCGCAGGGCGAAGGCCAGCAGCACCAAGGTGCCCAGGTAGAGCGCTATGGGGAGAGCGACGTCAGTCATATCCGTGACCTTTTTGACAGGAGCAGGCCGGCATCCGCATCCTGGCGACAGGCGCGGAGACCACAGCGAGCGAGAGAAAACGACGACAGCCGGGCAGGCTACCGCGCGGTACAGGACCGTGGGCAGGAGGACCGGAGCGGAGAGGGAAAGTGGCTAGCGGAAGGATCCGCTTGCCTCAGGAAAGCCTGAGAACGCCCATCAGACAAGTCTTGTTACAGGCGTTCCCTTAGGTTCGACGTTTCGCTGGCCGCCATCCGCGGCTCTGGCACGCCGCTTCACGGCTGCATGCCGTTCGTCGGCGCCCGTGGTCGAGAGCAGGCAATCCGATCTCGACGTTAGCCAATGCTGCCTTTTTGGCTGCACTCGCTGCCGAAAAGGCAGCATTGGCCACCAGGGTAGCCCTTGCGTCCAGGCCTGTCTCAGGGCGCCAACACCCGCGCCACCACCGGGTAGTGATCCCACACCTGGCCGTCCGCCATCGAGCGCAGCAGCTTGACGTATTCGGCGTGGGACCAGGCCAGCGGCGTCGCCGAATCGGTGCCCTGCCCCTTGGTGTAGCCATGGCGCTGGTTGTCGCCCACGCCGTCCCAGACCTGCTCGGGCAGCATCAGGCCGGCGTTGGCGAACAGTTCCAGGCCGCGGACATAGGTGTCACGCAGCTTGGCCAACGCCGCCGGGTCCGGCTTGCCCTGCAGAATCAAGCGCGCCAGCTCGTAGTGGCCGCGTTCACCGGTGAAGATCGGCCAGACCCGGCCACGCAGGCCGGAGTTGGGCACTGGCTGCTCGGTGGCCGGGAAGTTGATGCCCGAGGTCTCGCTCTCGCCATAGCCGTCGTTGCCGTAGCGCCGCCAGCCGGGGAAGGTGCCGGTCACCCCGGGATACTGGAAGCTGTACTTGACCCGCAGATTCTCCGGCAGGCCTTCGTCGTCCAGCACCGCCAGGCTCTTCTGCACCAGCGGATCACCGGCCGGGCGCACGCCGTAGCGCACCAGTTCGAGGAAGCCGGCGTCCAGCACCTGGTCTTCCGGCAGGCCCGGACGGCTGTTGTTGTCCACCAGCTTGCCCTTGTCGTTCGGGTCGGGATTCTGGGTGATGCGCAGGTAGTAGTTGCCGGCGCCCAGACTGCCCTGGGTGGTGGCCATGGTCTTTTCCACCTGGCTGGAATAACGCCGTGCGGTGTCGCGATAGCGGCTGGCATTGGCCTCGTCGCCGGCGTGGCGCGCCAGTTCGCTGGCCGTGGCGAGCCCGGCGATCACCGCCGCGGTGGTGGACGGCGAATAGCCCCACTGCTCTTCCCAGCGCTCCTGCTGGGTCTGCGGCGGCTTGACCTGCCAGGTGTTCCAGCCCAGGTTGACCTGGCTGTCGCGGGCGAGGAAGTCCGCCGCGGGCCGGAGCATGTCGCGGTACCAGCGATCGATTTCGGCATCGCCCAAGAGGCCACCCTGCCAGAGGCGATAGCCGAGCATGATCGGCATGGCGGTCTGGTCGAGTTGCACCCCCACCCATTCGATGGTGCCGTCGACGTGGGTCTTCTGCAGGAACCAGCCGGTGGCGCCCGGCGCGCGGACCTCGTCGCCCTGCCGCTGCTGGTGGATGAAGGCGGAGCTGTCGGCTGGCTTGTGGGCGGTGTTGGCGTCCACCTGCACCTGCTTGAGGTAGCTGAAGGCGACCTTGGGCGTCTGCCGATCGCCCAGCGCCAGCAGCGCCATGGCGCACTGGTAGAAGTCCCGCGGCCAGACCGCCTTGTAGCCGGTGGTGCCCTTGGCGGCCGGCACCGTTTCGCCCCAGGGGTTGGACAGCGAGGCGATCAGGGCGCCGGCGTGGGTCTTGTCTTCCTGGGCCTTGAGCACCAGGGCGCTGGCGTTGAGCAGCTTGCCGCCGTCGCCGGCCTGGGCCTGCAGGCGCGGCAGCTGATCGAGGCTGGCCAGGTAATCCTGCCAGCCGATGGCGTCGCCCTCGCCGTTGTAGTGGGCCAGCACCTTTTGGTAGCCGCGGGCCAGGGTGGCATCGGCCGCCGCCTCGGCCTGGCGCGGATTGGCGCCAAAGCCCACCACCACGTCCAGGGTGGTCTCGGCGCCGGTGAGCGGCAGCTTGGCCAGCATGGCGACGTTGCCGGCCTGGTCGCCGGTGCTGCTGTAGAGCTGGGTCAGCTTGCCGTGGCGGCGCAGGTCGTCGAGGCCGTCGGAGGCGCCGACGAAGCCCACGGTGGGGGTCAGCAGCGGCTGGCTGGCCTTCACCACCAGGGCGTGCTCGCCTTCGCTGGCGTAGAGCACGGAGCCCTTCACCGCCGCGCGATCATGGCTGCCGCTGTTGGCCAGCGCCGGATCGACGTAGAGATAGGGCTGGATACGCGGGTCCTGGCTGCGAAAGATGACGCGCATGACCAGGGTGTCCTGGTCCGGGTCGGTGAAGACGTGCTTCTCGATCTCGTAGCGGCCCTGGCGGTCGCGATTGATGATCCGGTAGGCCAGCGAGGTGGGCCGGCCAGCACTATCGGTGGCCAGGTATTCGATGCGGCTGTCGGTGTCGTCGCGCTCCAGGTGGGTGAAGTCGGGGCCGCGGATCACCAGCTGCATCTCACGCAGCTGCGCCTCGTGGATGAGTCCCTGCATGGTCTCGGTGACCACGCCCTGGGCCAGGGAGAACCACACCCGCGAGACGCGGCCAGTACTGGCCTGGTCGCTATAGGCGCCATCGCGATAGGCCTCGTAGCTGGTGCCTATGCCGGTCTTGCCGGAATAGGACCAGAAGGGTGCGGCGCCGGGTGCGCCGGGGGCGTTCAGGGCGAACGCCAAGGGAGTGAGCAGAACACTGGCGGAACACAGCAACGGACGGACGAAGCGGAGGGGCATGGGCAGGCGGGCCTTGTTCTGGTTATGCCGAAAGTCGCATGGCAGAAGGCTCTTGAGCCCTCTATCAGTAAGACTAGTCGGATTTTTCCAAGGTGCCGTTCAGCCCTCGTCCCGTTGCGCTTGGGCGACCGGCGGGAGGTGGTGCGCCAGAGGCGAATCCGGCGCCAACAGCGAGGTGCGGATGAAGTGCAGGTAGCTGGCGATGCGCCGCAGCGGCGAGCGATCGAAGTCGCCCGGAGTGGGCTCCAGATGGCGCTGGGCCTGGTGCGCGAGGAAGATGGCCTGGTCCACCGCGCTCAGGGCGCGGGCCAGGTTGGCGGCGTTGGGCTGGCGGAACAGCCGTACCAGCGCCCGGCCCAGGGCGCGGATGGCCAGGCGCCAGGCGCGCTGCTCGCGATACCAGGGCAAGGGTGGCAAGGCGGCCTGCTCCAGACGCAGCTCGATGATGGCGTGGCCCAGCTCCAGGCTGAGGAAGGTCCAGCGCAGCAACTGCCGCTGCACCGCCGGCTGGCCCACGGTCAGCACCTGCACCTGGTTGAGCAGGTCGCGCAGACCGCCATCGAAGCGGCTGCTCAGCCCCGGTAGAGGTGCGCCTATGGCATGCACCAGTCGTTCGCGCAGGGCGTCTTCCAGGCGGCGCCAGACCCAGGGCTGGCTGGGCGGCAGCAGCACGCTGACGGCCAGCACCGCCACGCCACAGGCTACGAGATAGGCCAGATAGGTATTGCAGAAGACATCGGCATCGTAGCGCGGCAGATTGCCCGGCAGCGCCGCCGAGCAGAACCACACCATCAAGCCCGTGCCATAGCCCGCCAGTCGCGGCCGGGTGATCAGCCAGGCGCCGGCGGCGAATACCGGTGCCAGGGTCAGCAGCAACAGGGCGAAGCCGTCCACCCAGGGCAGCACCTGGAATTGCAGCAGGCCCCCGGCCAGGGCGCCGACCAGGGTGCCTCCCGCCAACTGCAGGCAATAGCGGCGCGGATCGGCCGAGGTGGAAGCCAGCGCCGAGATCAGCCCCGCCGCCAGGGTGCAGGCCGCCCCGCTCGGCCAGGCGGTCTCGATCCAGAACAGGCCGACGCCGAGCACCACCAGGGCACTGCGCAACCCGGCCATCCAGGCCACCGCGCGACTGGCCAGGGGCGTGAAGGTCTCGCGCGTCTTGGGCGCGGGGCCGGTCAGTACGTCCAGCTCCAGCTGGGTGTTCAGCAGCAGGTGCAGATCCTCGGCGAAGCGATAGAGCAATTCGGCGGCGGTGTCGTAGTCGAGCCGGTCGGCCTCGGCCGCGGGCGCCGTCCGCGCCAGTTGCTGGCGACCGGCGCGGATCGTCGCCATCAGGGTTTCGCGCTCCGCGGCCAGGCGCTCGTTGAGCCGGCGTAGATCGCGCTCTTCCGGTAGCCGGCCCAGGCCTGGCGCCAGGGCGGCGGCGATCAGTTCCAGGGCGGGCGCCAGGGCCTGGCGCACCGCCGGCGGCCGCGCGGCCAGACGCTCCAGCAACTGGTGGAGGGCATGAAAGCGGGTGTTGAGCAGCATGAGCCGATTGCCCAGGGCGGCCAGGCGCCCGCTGCGGCGGCGCAGGTAGGGCTCTTCGAAGACGCTGGCGCTGCGCAGGCTCTCGAACCCCACGGAGTCGGCGGCGAACCGGGCGCTGAGCGCGGCGAAGCGTTCGGCGTCGAGGTGGCCGAGCAGGCCGTCATGGGCCATGGCGAGGAAGTCGCGCAAGCGCTGCGCCAGGGTGCGGCGCAGGACACCGCGGGTGGTCTGCGGCAGGATGGCCACGCTCACCACCCCGGCGCAGCAGATGCCCAGGGCGATCTCCAGCAGGCGCCACACCGCTTGCAAGAAGGCGCCCTGGGGCGCGGCCACCGCCGGCAGCCCCACCAGGCAGGCGGTATAGCCAGCCAGCAAGAAGGCATAGCTGCGAAAGTCCCGGTAGCGCGCCGCGCCGCGGGTGCAATAGCCGATCCACAGCACCAGGGCGCCGAGCAGCAGGACCCGCTCCTGGGCGAACAGGGCGATGGCGGCGACGGTGAAGCTCAAGCCCGCGAGACTGCCCAGGACCCGATAGAAACTCTTGGCCAGCACCTGGCCGCTCTGCGGCTGCAGGACGATGAAGACGGTGACCAGCACGGTGCTCGGTTGCGGCAACTCCAGGCGATAGGCCAGCCACAGCGCCAGGGCGGCGGCGAGCAAGGCCTTGGCGATGAAGGCCCAGGTCTGGCCGTCGGTGCGGGCCCATTCGCGACCGGCGCGGCGCCAGGCATTCAGGCTGGGCCAGCGTTGGCGCGGAACGGAGCGGGAGGGCCGCAGGGGCAACGGCGAAGCGAGGGGCATGCTGGGCAACGACGGGATCGACGGGAGGGGGTGAGGCGCAGCGCCTCGGCGGCCATTCTAGGAAGCCGGACCCACCCCGATTAAGCCGGGTGCGACGGCAAAGAGCGTTAACCAACGGGCGGGTAATGGCCCACAATGGCGCTTTACCCGGCCCCGCCCTCGCCCATGGATCACCTCTTCAATCTGCGCGCCTTCGCCTGCGTGGCCCGCACCGGCAGCTTCACCGGTGCCGCCCGCCAGTTGGAACTCACCACCGCCTATGTCTCGCGGGCGGTGAGCCAGCTGGAGCAGCACCTGCAGACCCGGCTGCTGCATCGCACCACCCGCCAGTTGCGGCTGACCGAAGCAGGCGAGCGCTACCTGGTGCGCTGCGAGCGCATCCTCGCCGACCTCGACGAAGCCGACGCCGAGGCCCGCCATGCCCTGGCGGTGCCACGCGGGCGGTTGCGCATCCACACCATGACCGGCCTCGGCCAGCACTACCTGATCCAGAGCCTGGCCGGCTATCGCGAGCGCTATCCCGAGGTCGACCTGGATCTGCAACTGACCAACACCTTCACCGACATCCTCAAGGAAGGCTACGACCTGTCGCTGATCCTGGCCGCGGGTCTTGCCGATTCGGCCTTCTGCTCGGCGCGCCTGGGCAGCACCCATAGCGTGCTCTGCGCGGCGCCCAACTATCTGGAGCGCGAGGGTCGCCCAGCCGCGCCCGCGGACCTCGCCGAGCATCGCTGCCTGCGCCTGGTCAATCGCGCCATGGCGCCGGATCGCTGGCTGCTGGAAGGCCCGGAAGGCAGTGCCGAGGTGGTGGTGGACCGGCCGCCGTTCCAGGTCAACACCGCCGACGCTCTGGCTGAAGCCGTGGCCAGCGGCCTAGGCATCGGCGCCCTGCCGCTCTACGCCGCCGTCGCCGGACTCGCCAGCGGCCGGTTGCAGCGGGTGCTGCCCGGACACCGCCTGTATGCCCTGGACATCCACGCCCTCTATCCGTCGCGGCCCTTTCTCGATGCCAAGATTCGCACCCTGGTGGATCATCTGCGCGAGACACTGCCCGCCCTGCTGGAGCGTGATCGGCAATTGGTGGAAGGCACCTAAAGCCGCTGCTCCGGCAGCATCCGCTCCAGCGTCCCATCACGGCGGATCGCCACGTGCCAGACCACCGCCGCCACGTGCAGGATCACCAGGCCATAGACGGCGAACTGGCAGGCCACATGGATGCGGTCGGCGAGGATGCCGAGGGCTTCATGGCGGGGAAATCCCGGCAGGGAAAACAATCCGAATACCGGTACCGACTGCCCCTGGCCGGCCATCAGGTAGCCAGTCACCGGCATCACCAGCAACACGGCGTAGAGCAGGCCGTGATTGAGGCCGGCGAGCAGCCGTAGCAGGCGCCCGTCACGGGGGTTGGCCGGCGGCGCCGGATGGCGCCAGCGCCAGGTCAGGCGGATCAGCACCAGCAGGAATACCGTGATACCGGTGGATTCGTGCAGCAGATACCAGAGCGTGCGCACCGGACCGGGCGGAAAGTTTTCCGCCACCCAGACGAAGGGCAACAGCAGGCACAGCAAGGCAACGGTCAGCCAGTGCAGGGTCTGGGCGACACCGGTGTAGCGCGCGATGGCCATGGGCAGCTCTCCGCAGCGGTGGAGTCCCGATAGTGCCCCAGGCGGCAGCGAAGTGTTGCTGCGCCTGGGAGAAAGCCGCTACCGCCCGTCAGAGCCTGCTCAAAGGTGGATGAGCGCGGCCAGGGCCAACAGCAACGCCGGGATCATCACCAGGGTGCCCAGCTTGAGGAATTGCCAGAAGCTCACCGACAGCCCCTCGCGGCGCAGCGCGGCCAGCCACAGCAGGGTCGCCAGCGAACCGGTGATGGACAGGTTGGGGCCCAGGTCGATGCCGATCAGCACCGCCCCGGCGATCTTCTCGGAGACGTGGGCGGCCTGTACGGCGGCGCCGGCCAGCAGACCCGCCGGCAGGTTGTTGACCAGGTTACTGCCGAAAGCCACCAGCAGGCCGGCGCCCCAGGCCGCGCGCTCCGGCGTCGCCTGAGCCGCGGCCTGGAGCTGGTTGGCCAGCAGCTTCAGCACGCCCGTCGTCTCCAGCGCCTCCACCAGCACGAACAGCCCGGCCACCAGTGGTAGCACGCTCCAGGAGATGTGCTTGAGCAACTCCAGGCCACCGCCACGCTTGCAGGCCACCACCACCAGGAAGGTGGCGAAGCCGGCGAGAAAGGTCGGCAGGCCCAGCTCCAGATCCAGCGCCGAGGCGCCGAGCAGGACCAGGATGGTCAGGATCAGGCCGCAGCCGGCGATGCGTCCGGTGGTGGGCAGGGCCTCCACCGCACCACCGGTGGCCAGGCGCTCGGCGCGCAGCACCTTGGCCTGGGTCGCCCAGAGCACCAGGAAGGTCGCGCCAATGGCCAGGATCGACGGCAGGGTGAACAGCGCCAGCCAGCGCCCCAGCTCCGGCATGTGGTCGGCGAAGACCACCAGGTTGGCCGGATTGGAGATCGGCAGCACGAAACTCGCCGCGTTGGCGATGAAGGCGCAGGAGAACAGATAGGGCAGCGGATTCTTCACCTGGGCGGCGCGGGTGGCGTAATAGACCGCCGGGGTCAGCACCACCGCGCAGGCGTCGTTGGAGAGAAACACCGTGACCAGGATGCCCACGCCATAGACCAGGGCGAACAGCCGCAGCGCCGAACCCTTGGCCGCCTGCACCGCGTGGCCGGCCACCCAGTCGAACAGCCCTTCCTTCCGGGCGATCTCGGCCAGCAGCATCATGCCGATGAGGAACAGGTAGACGTCGGTGCCCTTGGCGATGCCATGCCATACCCCTTCCAGGGGCAGCAGGCCGAACACCGCCAGCAGCGCCGCACCGGCCAAGGCGAACAGCGCCTCGGGGAGGCCGAAAGGCCGGGTGACCACCCCGAGGGTGGCCAGGCCGGCGATGATCCAGGTCAGCAGGTGAGGAGAAACCGCGAAAAACCCCATCTAGGACTCGTTCCTTCTAGTCGATCCGCGAGACCGGCGGGCTGCCGATCTCACCATTTGCGGCCATTGCGATTGGGGCCCAATTGGGTACCCAACAGGCCCTTGGTCGGCCATTCGCCCAGCTGGGTATGATCCGAACCCCAGTGTTCGGGGCTGGCGAGTGCCGGGCGCTGTCCCTCCAGCGCCACCTCGTCGCGGTCTTCCGCGCCGCTCGTGTCGCGCACCCGGACCTGCAGGCGGCCGGCTCCCGCAGGCACCGGCCGATCGCTGCGATAGCGCCCGTTACCGATGGATTGCAGCGGCCACCAGGGCCCCTCGTCGCACCGCCATTCGCAGACGTCCAGCGCCGCAGTCGTGAGCACCAGGGCGCGACACTCGTCGGCTTCGACCGCACCGGCCGCGTTCAGGCGGACATCGCCGGGCGCGGTAATCTGCACCCAGGGCCCGTCTTCGTGCAACTCGCGAAAGCGCCAGCTCACCGCCTGGCCATCGATGGTGACCAGGGCGAAGCCGGCCTCGCCCTCCTCGATCTGGCCGGTGGAGCGGCAGGCGGCGTAGAGCACGCCACCGTCATGGGCCAGTTCGTTGTAATGGGTGTGACCGATCTCCACCAGCCGCACCGGACCTTCGTGCAGCAGGCGCGCCACCCGCTCCGCCTCGCCAGGCCCGCGCAGGTCCGCCGGATAGCTGTGCATGAAGACCACGCACTGGCGCTCCTCGCGGGTGGCCTCCAGCAGTTCCCGTTCCAGCCACTGCAGCTGCTCGGCGCCCAGGCGGAAGTCCGGGCCGCCCGTACCGGGGCCACACATATCCAGGAACAGACAGCGCACGCCGCCCAGGTCCTTGGCGTAGGGCAGATTCGGCACCTGCAACTCCGCATAGAAGGGGCCGAGATCGCCGCCCTCCATGTCGTGATCGCCGGTGATCACCTCGACCGGCAAGGGAAAGCCGGCCAGTGCCTGGCGCAACAGGCGGTACTGCTCTGCCGTACCGTTGTCGGCGTTGTCGCCGGGCAGGTAGACGAAATCCAGCTCCTCGCGGCTGCGCAGCCGCTGCAGGATGGCCTGTAGATCGCGGCTGTTGTCCGCGTCGGCGTTGGTCAGGTGCAGGTCGCCGATGTGGGCGAAGGCGAGAAAATCATCCAGTCGTGCCATCTCAGCCTCCCACCACCGAACCGGTGGGACGCGCCGCGCCCTGGGTGACCTGCTCGTCCCGGGTTTCCGGCATCAGCAGCAGATAGAGCACGAAGCCTAACCCGGCGATGGCCGCCAGGGTGGTGAAGGCCGCGCCGTAGCCGAAGCGCACGATGATGATTCCCGCGATGGTGGCGCTGATCGCCGCGCCCAGGCCCTGGGCGGTGGCGATGGCCCCCTGGCTGACGTTGAAGCGACCCGATCCACGGGTGAGGTCGGCGACGATCACCGGCATCAGGGCGCCATAGATGCCGGCACCGACGCCATCGAGCAACTGCACCGCCACCAGGTAGTAAGGGCTGTCGGAAAAGGTGTAGAGCACGCCGCGGATCGCCAGCACGGCAAAGGCGAAGAGGAAGATCGGCTTGCGCCCGAAGACGTCGGCCTTGCGCCCCACCAGGATGGCCACCGGCACCATCACGCACTGGGCGGCGACGATGCAGACGGCCACCAGCGAGGTGGCGCTGTCCTTGCCGACGATATGGGTCAGTTGCTGGCCGACCGAGGTCAGCATGGCGGCATTGGCCAGGTGGAAGATGGCGGCGAGCAGCGCCAGCAATTGCAGCTTGCGATTGGCCAGCAGCGCCTGCCAGGCCGACACCGGCTTGGCATCGCGGGCACCCTCGTCGCCCAGGCCCTGGGCGAGGTCGTCGTCGATCTCGTCCTGGGGTACGCGGATGATGGCGACGATGGAGGCCGCGGCCAGCGCGGCCATCAGCCAGAACACCACGGTGGGCCCGAAGAAATAGGCCAGACCGCCGGCCAGTGCCGCGGAGACGGCGTTGCCGGCATGATTGAAGCCCTCGTTGCGACCGATATGCCGGGTGAAGGCCTTGGGTCCGACGATGCCCAGGGTGATGGCCGCCAGGGCCGGTGCGAAGATCGCCGCCGCAGCGTGGGCCAGCGACTGGGTGGCGGCCACCACGTAGAAGTTGGAGACGAAGGGCAGCATCACGCTGCAGATCGTCACCACCAGGGCGGCGATACCGACCATGAGGCGCTTGTGGCGAGTGCGATCGATCAGGGCACCGGCCGGGGTCTGGGCGATCAGTCCGGCGATGCCGGCCAGGGTCATGATGAAGCCGGCGGTGGCCTCGTTCCAGCCCTCCCCCGGACCGCGCACGGCGATCAGGTAGATGGCGAGATAGGGCCCGAGGCCGTCGCGCACATCGGCCAGGGTGAAGTTGAGGGCATCCAGGGCATGGCGCGCGCGGCGCGAGGGTTCGGCGCCGGTCCCGGCGGCCGGGGAACGGTTCTCTGACATGAGCGGGCATCCGTAGCGAAGGTTAAGGGTCGCCCGGGTGATGTCCGCTGGACCTGCACCCCGTGGCACACCTCTCCCCGGCGGGTTGGCGACGCCCGGAACGCTCCGCGACGCCACGCCAAACCACCGCTGCCAGGGGAGGTTGCAAAATGTGACCGGAGCGAAGCGACGCTAGTGCCGTGCCAGCATGAAAGAATCTGTCTACTGCGCCCCTTTGCGCAACCTGGCTGCCGTTTCTTGCCCAGCGCCCACTGGCGCCGCGCGTCTCGCGGCCATCCGTCGCCTCAGGCCACCTGGCGTGCCGGAACCGGGCTGCTCTCCTGCGCCAGCTCCACGGTCGCGCCCTCTTCGCTGCGCGGCCGCAGCATCGACAGCAGGTTGGCCTCGATGGTGGCGCACAGCTTGTCCATGGTGATCTGGTGCTGGCTATCGGCGAAGGGCGCCTGCAAATCGCTGCCGATGCGCTCCAGGGCCAACAGCATGAAGCCGACCACGGTGGACACCAGCGGGGTGAACCAGCCCAGGGTCGAGACCAGTCCCAGCGGCATGGCGATGCAGAACAGGAAGCTGAACAGCTGCGGAAAGCACACATAGGGATAGGGCAAGGGCGTGTTGGCGATGCGCTCCATGCCGCCCTGCCAGTTGGACATGTCCACCAGGGTCTCTTCCAGCCGCGCCAGGCGGATGCTGTCCAGCCGGCCCTGGCGGTACTCGCTGGCGATCAGCTCGGCGGTGCCGGCGAGGATGTCGTTGGCGAAGTTCAGGCTGCCCTCGGCCAGCGCCAGTTCGTGGCGGGCGAGATAGGGCGCCGCGGCCTGGGCCGGGTCCTGGCGCTTGAGCTGGGCGCGCAGGGCGTGCAGATAGCCCATGTGCCGGCGCAAGAGCACCGGCTTGACTCTATTCTGGCCAGCGCCCGCGTCATCGATCAGGGTCAGCACCTGGCGGCCGAAGCTGCGCGAACTGTTGACCATGGCGCCCCACAGGGTCCGCGCCTCCCACCAACGACCATAGGCGCTGCTGTTGCGAAAGCTGATCAGCACCACCAGCGCCGAGCACAGCAGGGTCAGGGGCGTGAGCGGCAGGTCGAAGCGATCGTCGACGAACAGCATGGCGTCCACGGTCACGGCCACGTCCCACAGCAGCAGGCCGAACAGCGACCAGCCGACATAGCTGAAGCTGGTACGCAGGAACTCGATCTTCTTGCGGATCGAATGGAGCTGGATCGGATTGGACATGGGGCACTCCCGGCGGCGGCGCGGATTCTCGATTCATGGTTGCCCGTGCCTCCTGACCTCTCACCACGGGCCCTCGACCCGTCGCCGCGCCTCCTCCTGAGCCTGCAACCTGTTCACGAGACTAGTCGGCGGCCCTTAAGTCAAACTTAATCCGAGACCGACCGATGGATCATGGCAAAGTGCCGTGCCAGAGCGCTTCGCTGCCTCTGCAATGGCTCTAGCGGAAGCCTTTGTGCCAGCTCGACCACTGATCGGTCTGGCCTCACGCCCGGCCTGCCGCAAACGAGCAACGTGATGGCTTCGCCAGTTGGCGAGGATCAGCGGACGCCAGGTGAACGCTCTCACCTGCGACCCGCGCCGCTTTTGGGACAGCCACCGCCCTCCCCATTGGGAGCGACGTGCCATAATCCGGTCACCTTTGCCGTCCTAGATGCCTGCATGCCCAGAATTGTGAAAGCGAGCCTCGTCCTGCTCGCGCTCTTGGCCCTCTACAGTCTGCTCGGCTTCGTCGTCGGACCGCGCCTCGCCCTGCACTACCTCAACCAGACGCTGGCCGAGCGCCTCACCCAGCCGGCACACCTGCAGGCCCTGAGCTTCAACCCCTTCACCCTGGAGCTGCGCGCCCAGGGCTTGCTGATCGGCCCGGCCGAGCAGCCCACGGTGGCCGCCGAAGGTCTCTACGCCAATCTGCAACTGGACAGCCTCTGGCGGCGCACCCTGCACCTCACCGACGTGCGCCTCGACCAGCCGCGGGTCGACCTGCGCATCGCCAAGGGTGGCGCGGTCAACCTGGCGGGGCTCTGGCGCAGCGAGCCGGCCGCCGCCACCGCCGCGCCTGCGCCCACCCCGGAGCAGCCGAGCCAGCCCTTCCCGGTACACATCGAACGCATCGCCCTGGTGGGCGGACAGCTGCATTACCTCGATGCCCAGGGCGCCCAGCCGGTGGAGGTCACCTTCACCCCGCTGGATGCCACGTTGCAGGATTTCCGCACCCGCAGCAGCGAGACCCCGGGCCAGCTGGCGCTGACCGCCACCACCGCCCAGGGCGGGCAACTGACCTGGAAAGGCAGCCTGGACCTTGCACCCCTGCGCAGCGAGGGCGACCTGACGCTGAAGGCCGTAAGCCTCGCGCCCTGGTGGCCCTATGTGCGCAACCAGCTACCCCTGGCCCTCGCCGAGGGCCGGCTGGAAGCCAGCACCCACTACCGACTGGACCTGACCAAGACGCTGCAACTGCAACTCAGCCAGGGCCGCCTGGCACTCGACGACGTCGCCGTACAGGCGGTGGGCGCCGAACCCAAGGCCAGCTTCAAGCACTTCGCCGCCGAGGGCCTCGCCCTGGATCTGCAGAAGCGCGAGGTCAGCATCGCCCGGCTGCGGGGCGACGGCCTGGATGCCTGGGGCAATCGCGAAAAGGACGGCAGCCTGGACTGGCAGAAACTCTTCCCCAGCAGCGACGCCCCCAGTAGCGGACCGGCCTGGCGGGTGCAGCTCAAGGACGTCCAGCTCAGCGACAACCAGCTGCACCTGGTGGACCGGGTGCCGCCGGACCCGGCCAGTCTCTATTTCAGCGGCCTGGACCTGGCGCTGAAGGACTTCGACACCCAGGGGGATAAGCCCTTCGGCCTCGACCTCAAGACCACCCTGGGCGATCGCGGCCGCATCACCGTCGACGGCCAGCTGGCGCTCAACCCCTTGCAGGGCGACTTCACCGTCGGCATCGACGAACTCAACCTGCGCCAGGCCCAGCCCTACCTCAGCCCCTATCTGCGCCTGGAAATCCGCAGCGGCCAGTTGGCCGGCCGCCTCAAGGTGGCCCTGGCCGCCGGCGACCCGCTGGGCCTCAGAGTCAGCGGCAACGCCCAGATCACTCAGGTGCATCTGCTGGACACCCTGCACCAGCAGGACTTCATGCGCTGGCAACTGCTCGACCTGCAGGGCATCGCCTTCGACCTGGGCAAACGCCTGGTCATCGACCAGATCGATCTGGAAAAGCCCTATGGCACCCTGGTGATCAACCAGGACCTGAGCAACAACTTCAGTGCCCTGCTGGTCCCCCAACCCAAGGCCGAAGCCAAGTCCGACTCGCCGCCGCTGCAGATCCGCATCGGCGGGGTGAACATCAAGGACGGCAGCGCCGATTTCGCCGACAACAGCCTCAAGCCCGGCTTCGCCACCAATATCCAGTCCCTGGAGGGCGGCATCGGCACCCTGGACACCGCCGCCTCGAAACCGGCCGACATCCACCTCTCCGGCAAGGTCGACCGCTTCGCCCCGGTGGAGATCAAGGGGCGGCTCGACCCCCTCGACCCCTGGCAGCAACTGGACGTGACCGCCTACTTCCGCCAGGTCGAACTCACCACCCTGTCGCCCTACACCGGCAAGTTCGCCGGCTACGCGGTACGCAAAGGGCGCCTGGACCTGGACCTGCAATACCGCATCGACAACGGCAAGCTGCAGGCGCAGAACCACGTGGTGCTCGACCAGCTGGAACTGGGTGACCGGGTGGACAGCAAGGATGCCGTGGATCTACCGCTGCGCCTGGCGGTGGCCCTGCTCAAGGACAGCCACGGCCGCATCGACCTGCGCCTGCCGGTGGCGGGCAACCTCAGCGACCCCAACTTCAGCGTCATGCCGGTGGTCTGGCAGACCCTGAGAAATCTGCTGACCCGCACCGTCCAGGCACCCTTCCGCATGCTGGCGGGTCTCGTCGGCGGACACGAGGCCAACCTCGACGCCATCGATTTCGCCCCGGGCAGCAGCAGCCTCTCCGCCCAGGCGCGTAGTGACCTGGACAAGCTGGCCACGGCCCTGCGCCAACGCCCACAACTGGCGGTAGAAGTCGAGGGCCACGCCAGCGCCGCCAGCGACGGACGCGCCCTGGCCGCCAGCCAGTTGGAAAAGGACTTCCAGACCCAATATTTCAACCTGCTGCAACGCCGGGGCGACAAGGTGCCGGCCGATCCGAGCCAGTTGCAGGTGCCCGCCGACATGCGCGCGCCGCTGCTGGAAGGCCTGTACCGCCTGCGGCTACAGGCGCAACCGCCGCAGGAATGGGATAGTCTTGACGATGCCACCCGCACGGCGCGCCTGCGGCAGGCGGTCCTCGAAGCCTGGAGCGGCAACGACGGCCTCCTGCGCAGCCTGGCCCAGCAACGCGCGAGCGCCATCAAGACCTATCTGGTGGACACGGCGAAACTGGATGCCCAGCGGGTCTATCTGCTGGACGTCAGCACTCAACCCAAATCCGGCGAGTCGCCCACGGCCGCACAGTTGCAGCTCGGCGCGCTCTGACCGGTCAGGAGACCCTGTCATGCGTGCCCTGCTCGCCGCCCTCACCCTGCTGGTCGCCACCGGCGCCGCCGCCGATACCCTGCGTTGCGGCAATGCCCTGGTCAGTCGCGGTGATCGCACCTTCGAAGTCCGGCAGAAATGCGGCGAGCCCGTTCACCGCGACCTGGTGGGCTACGAGCTGGGCCCCAACGAACGCCGCGAGGCGGTGATCGAAGAATGGGTCTACGGGCCCAAGAACGGTGCCACCTACATCCTCACCTTCGAGGCCAACCGCCTCACCCGCATCGAGTCCAAGCGCGAATGAAAGGCTGCACCCTGCTCCTCCTGGTCCTGCTCGCCAGCGGCACCGCCCAGGCCGCCTCCCTCCGCTGCGGCAGTGCCCTGGTCTCCGACGGCTCCACCACCCACGAGGTACGCGACCGCTGCGGCGCTCCACTGAGCGTCACCCCCCTGGGCGAACGCCAGGTGACGGATGCCTACGGCTATCGCCAGGTGGAATTCGTCGAGGAATGGGCCTATGGCCCCTGGAACGGCATGCTGTATTTCCTCACCTTCCGCGGCGGCCGCCTGGCCGAGGTGGACAGCAAGAGAGCCAACTGAGTCCGCTTGCGGGCGGTGGACGAGACGGCGCCGTCGTCCGCCCCACCTCAGGCTGGCAGCAGACCGCCCCCCTCTCCCCCTGGGAGAGGGCTGGGGTGAGGGTAGCTCCGCCCCTCACTCCTCCCGCACATGAACGCCCAACCCCGTCCGCCCCGGTGCCAATTCGGGCCTCAAGGTCAGGGCCGGGATCTCGTAGTCGCCCCCATTCTGCCGCCGGAATGGCAGGGGAGCGTCCGTCGCCAACCCATCCAGCCGGGCGCCGTAGGCCTGGCAGAGTCGCGCGAAACCGGCAGCATCGACCTTGCTGGTGCGATAGACCGGAAACGGCGGCAGCACGCTGAAGCCGGGATAGAAGAGGATGCCGTGCTGGATGGGAAAGAGGATGTCGTCCAGACCGCCATTGATGCCGCGCCCGCTGTAGTGCGATTCCCAGCCGCCGCAGGTCACCACCAGCAGGGCGCGCTTGCCGGCCAGGGTGCCTTCACCGTAGCGGTCGCCCCAGTGATGGTCGCTGTGCTCCCCCACGCCGTAGGCGAAACCGCAGGCGTAGACCCGCTCCACCCAGCCCTTGAGGATGGCCGGCAGCGAAAACCACCACAGCGGAAATTGCAGGATCAGCACATCGGCCCAGAGTAACTTGGCCTGCTCGGCGGCGATGTCCGCCGGCTGCGTGCCCTGGGCATAGGCACGCTGGGAGTCGACGACCGCATCGAAGCGTTCTCCCGGCGCCAGGTGCGGCGCATCCGCCGCGTCCAGGGTGGCCTTCCAGCTCATGGCGTAGAGATCGGAGACCTGCACCTCATGACCGGCGGCCTGCAGGTGGGCGACGGCGAAATCGCGCAGGGCGCCGTTGAGCGAGCGGGGTTCGGGATGGGCATAGACCAGCAGGACCTTCATGGCGAGCACCTCGTGTGGAAGAGCTGCCCAGGCTAGAAGCGCCCGCGCTATGCTGAAAATGAATTACCGAAACAGCAGCCATTGCCATGCACAATAGCTTGCGCCGCCTCGACCTCAATCTGCTGGTCACCCTCGACGCCCTGCTCGCCGAACTCAATGTGACCCGCGCGGCACGGCGGCTCAACCTGGCGCAACCCACTGTCAGCCTGCAACTCGGCCGGCTGCGCCAACTGTTGGACGATCCCCTGCTGTTGCCAGGGCCGCGCGGCATGAGACCCACGGCGCGCGCCGAGGCGCTGCGCGAGCCGCTGCGCCAGGCCCTGGCCGCGCTGGAAGACGCCCTGGCCCCGGCCGCGCCCTTCGACCCGGCGCGCGCCGAACGCACCTGGCGCATCGCCGCCAGCGATCACAGCGCCACCACCCTGCTGACGCCCCTGCTCGCCGACCTGCGCCAGCAGGCACCCGGCATTCGCCTGGCGTTGCTCGACAAGAAGCCGGACCTGCTCGCCGAGCAGTTGGAGGGCGATCGTCTGGACCTGGCGTTGGACGTCGCCGATGCCGCCGCCCCCGGTTTGCGCCAGCGTCTGCTGTTCACCGAGCGCTATCTGCTGACGGGACGCCACGGTCACCCCGCCTTGGCTGCGCCAATCTCCCTGGAGAGGTTCTGCGAACTGGACCAGGCGCTGGTCTCGCCCAACGGCGGCGGCTTCGCCAGCCTGACCGACCGCCTGCTGGCGGAGCGCGGCCTGGCGCGGCGGGTGGTGCTGTCGGTGCCGCACTTTTCCACCCTGGCCAGCGCCCTGCTCACCAGCGATCTGGTCGCCCTGCTGCCGGCGCGCCTCGCCTTGGCGCATCCCGGCCTGCAGACCCAGCCGCCGCCGCTGGCCATCCCCGGCTTCGACATGCTGCTGCTCTGGCCCGAACGCCTGCACCGCGATCCGGCCCATGCCTGGCTACGCGAGCGAATCGTCACGCGTCTCGTCGGTTAGCCCAACCGCTCGCGCAACAGCGCCAGGGCCACGGCCGGTCCGCCGACGACGATGGGCGCCGCCACCGCCACCGCCAGCATCAGATTCAGCGGCAGACCGAATTCCTCCAGCGTCCACCCGTCACGATCCAGCAACCCGGATCCCACCCATTCGGGATGCCGCGCGCGGATGCGCTCGGCGAGGCTGCCGTGCTCCGGCACATAGCCCACCACCGGCTTGCCGCGCGCCACGGCATAGCCCACCTCGAAGCAGGTGCCGCTGTCGGGTTCGGCACCGCGGAAGAAATCCAGATTGGCCAGCACACCATCGGCCTGCTCGATCAGGGCCACATTGGCCCGGTAGATCCAGGCCGCCTGCTCACGCGGATCGGTCAGCTGTGCAGGGATGGCATTGTCCAACGGGAACAGGCCTTCGCAGCCTTGTTCGACGCACAGCGCCTTGAGCGCCTGGCCGTAGGCAACGGCATCGGGGCGAAAGACATCGGGGCCAGCCAGGTAGACACGCGGTGACATGGAGAACTCCTCGGCCAAAGCGGTCAGTCTAGGCGCCACGCTACGCCGTCGCATCCCGGCCTGATCGAGGATCCAGCCAGCGCACTAAAATAGTCTGACTAGAGCGGCTGCAACGGCTGCCGTCACCTTATGCCACTCAGGCGGCCACGATGACCGTTGGCGCAATAACTAAACCTCTTGGCGATTCTCCATCTGGGTACGTGAGACGGGCCGCTTTAAAATCGCCAGCGTCTGAGCATCGATCCGGTTAGGCAGGGGTTAGGCTCGCTTCCAGGGCATATTTCGTTCGGTATCGCTCGATGTCTGGCCACTTTCAACTGACCGCCAACCTCAACCGATTGATCAACTTCCTGCTGATGCTAGTGTGCCTCGCTACCGCTAGCGGCATGCTGCTGATCGTCCGCCAGGCCTACGAGACCTCCGCGAGCCTGCAATTGACGCTGGCCCAGTTGCCGGTCTACGAACGATCCCTCCGGCTGGTGGAAGCCGTTTCCGCCGAGCGAGGACCGACCAACGCCATGCTCGGCGAGCGCGATGCCGATCCGCAACAACTGGCGCAGGCACGAGCGCTGAGCGATGAGCGCCTCGCCCAATTGCAAGAAACACTACGGCAATGCCCGTCTTGCAGCGTGACTGCGGGCCAGGTCGAAACGGCCTATCAGGGCATGCTGCAGGCCCGGGAGCTTTTGGATCTGCGCCTGCAGACGCCACCCGGCAGCCCTGATCGCGTCAGCGTCGCGGAGGTAGTACAAGCCATGATTCGCGCGGCCGATGAGAATTTCATCGCCGCCAATCGCACCCTTCAGGATCTGGCCTACCGCACTCCGGACATCTCCAATTGCCTGGCCAATGCCAGGCTGGCCGCCCGCCTACGGGATACCGCCGGCCGCCTGGGGTCCCTACTGACACCCGCGTTGCAAGCGGGCCGCCCGCCCACCCCCGAGGAGCAGGTGCGCCTGCAGCAGACCCTGGGACGGGTCCAGCAACTGGTTGATCTCTTGCGCAGCAATCTCGACCTGGCACCGGCACCCGCCGAACGCGCAAGCTTCCTGAAAGTACAGGAAAGCTATCTGGGGCATGGTCTGGACTGGTATCAACGAACCCAGGCGGCGCTCGCCAGAGGCGAGACGCCCAGTGCCGCTGCCTTCGCCCGCGGCTACGTGCCCACCATGACCAGCATCCTGGAGCTGCGCGACACCGCTCTGGGGCTGGCCCAGGGCGAAGCCGAGCGCCTGGCGCACCAGGCCTATCTGCGCCTCTGCCTGAGAATCGCTGCCGCACTCGGTATCTTGCTGGCGCTGGGCGTAGGCCTGCTATTACTGAAGATGCGTCTGTTCTCGCCGCTATTGGCCAACACCCAGCGACTGCTCGCCCTCACCCGGCGCAACATGCCGGAAAGCGCGAGAAACGAAGATGATCCGCGAACCTTGTTCGCCGCCTTCGAGCAGTTGGAGCGGCAGTTGCAGCAGGCCGATCTGCTGCGCCAGGAGCGCGATGAGCTGATCGCCGAACTCAAGGTCCGCGCCGACACCGACTACCTCACCGGCTTGGCCAATCGCCGGGCCTTCGAACATCTGCTGATGCAGGGCGTGCTCACCACACCGCGCTATCTGGCGGCCATCACCTTCGATATCGATCACTTCAAGCGCATCAACGACACCTACGGTCATGCGGCAGGCGATCTCCTGCTACAGCAGCTGGCGCAACGCTGCAACAACTTGCTGCGCCAGGGCGACCGACTCGCCCGGATCGGTGGTGAGGAATTTGCGGTGCTGGCGCACGTCAAGTATTCCGAAGAGGCCGTGGCCCTGGCCGAACGGCTGCGCAAAGGCATTGCCGATACTCCGTTCAATGTCGGCCCGACCGAGGCCCTGCCGGTGACCGCCAGTTTCGGCGTGTCGGTGACGGCGCGCCTGGAGCCCGGCGCCCAGGTGCGGCTGCTGGCCGAAGCCGATGCCGCCCTCTATCGGGCCAAACACCGCGGTCGCAATTGCAGCGAGGTCGCCACGCTGGGCTAGAGCCGCGCCGGTGATGGCTAGGCCTCGTCCAGCCGTCTACGCCTGGTCTCGCCGATCCGCCGTACGCCGCTCAACCATGCCCGGCTCCCTCCTCCTCACAGAGCTTGGCGTAGTTCGCCAGGCGTCGCTTGACGGTGCGGGGATGCACCCCGAAATGACTGGCGACCGCCAACAGGCTCCAACGCTCCTGCTTGAGCAATTGGTGAGCCTGCCGGCACTGATCGCTGGACAACGCCGGGCGCCGTCCGAGGACCTTGCCCTCCATGCGGGCAGCCGCCAGGCCCGCCCGGGTCCGCTCGCTGATCAGGGCCCGCTCGAACTCGGCGAGCGCCGCCATGATGTGGAACACCAACCGACCGCCCGACGAATTGGTGTCTATGCCCTCGCTCAACGAATGAAACAGCACCTGACGCCTGCCCAGGCGATCAAGCACCTGGATGAGGTGCGGCAGGGAACGCCCCAAACGATCCAGCCGCCATACCACGAGCTTGTCACCGGCGCGCAGGCGCCCCAGCGCCCGGTCGAGACCCGGCCGCGACGTGATCCCCCCGGACACTCCTTGATCGGTATAGATGCGGTCACAACCGACACGCTCCAGTGCCTGGATTTGCAACGCCAGAGATTGATCGTCGGTGGACACCCGGGCATATCCGATAAGCATTCTCTCTTTTCCTGATTTCAGGGGGCATTTCTTGAGTGCGGCTCATTCGAGCGGGCACGAGCAAGCTCACAGTGGCCCAAAGTTGACTAAAAGGTTCCTCTTTGCCCTGTCATGATCAATGCGTATTAAGTTATTGATTCAAAATGGATTTTGAAAAACAGATCAGTCTTTTATTTATGATCGCACAAAGGAACATTTGTGAACCAAAGCACACAATTTTTTCAATAAAAATCAATTTTTGGAATATTTATTACTGCAAAAACAAACACCAAGATCGAGAGGTCGAGATGAACCAGGCCATAGCGGTAAAAGGTGAAAGCCCAGCAGCATCCGGATTGCTGATAACCCTGTACAACCGTGAACACCTGCTGAGGGCCTTTGGCGAGGATTTCGCCCAGGCAGCGATAGCTACCTTGCAGCGCCAGGTTCATCTATGGGGCGCATCGGTATTGGCGCTGAACACCGATAGTTTCCTGGCCGAACCGGCACCCACCGAACGTCACGACCTCGCCGCTCTCGCCGAACGTTGGCAAGTCGCCCTGACCTGCACGGCGCTGGAATGGCACTCGCAACGCGCCCTGCCGGTCATCGGCGTCCGTCCGGTACGTAGCCTGATGGGCGATGACCGGCTCGACCGCTTGCATCCGCTGCACCCCCTTTCCGCTCAGGACGCCTGGCCATCCCTCCGTCCGCCCCCTATCAGCTACGGTTGGGACTGGCAACTCACCTATGAGCGAGACATGGCCATCGCCGAGGATTTCTTTGCCTTGGCCGAGCAGGGCCAAGCCGCTCTGGCTCTACAACCCATAGCCCGGCAGCCCAGGGACGCCCAGCGGCCGCAGCGTAACCCGGTCCTCTACCACGAAGCGCTGCTACGGTGGCATCCCGACAACCGTCGCCTGAAAGACCTCGGTCCAGGCCAGGTTGTGAACGCTCTGGAGCGTTTAGGGTTGGTACGGATGCTCGACCATGCAGTCCTGAGCACCGTGATCGATGCCCTGGAACGCCGTCCGGAGCTGCATCTGGGCTGCAATCTATCCGCCAGCAGCCTAGTGCTGGACTCTTGGTGGAGCAGTCCACTGCAACGCCTCGCCCAAGCGCCCGCGGTCGCCAGCCGTCTGACCGTGGAAATTACCGAAAGTACGGCTGTTGGCGACATGGAAGCGGCCTTGGCTTTCACCCGACACTTGAAATCCCTGGGCTGCCAATTGGCACTGGACGATTTCGGCTCCGGCTACGGCGCGCTCGGCTTCGCCATGGCCGTTCCGCTCAATGTGATCAAGCTGGACCGCCGTCTGCTGCACAGCGCCCGTGGCAATCGCTCGGCCATGGAGCAGTTGCAGAACTTGTCCCGGCTCTGCCGCACCCTGGCTCCCAAGGTAGTGGCGGAAGGGGTCGAAACCCCGCAGGATATGCACAATCTACGCCTGATCGAGCTGGACTGGGCACAAGGCTTCTGGATCGGAAGACCACTACTAGGCGAGCAGCCCCTGCATCTACGCTGGCCTGAGCGGATAGCGAGCTATCCTTCGATGCAGCTCATCCCTACTGACACCGTACCGCTCAGTACCTAGGAAACCACCGCCGCCTGCGCTAGCGTCGCCAGGGCCAGCAACCGCTTGGCCTCGTCCCCTACCTTGCGCACGCCCTCCTCCACGCCAGGGCGATGCGCCTGGGCATAATTCAGCCGCACGCAATTGCGGTACTTGCCCGAGGCGGAAAAGATGCTGCCGCAGGCGATCTGCACGCTTTGCGCCAGCAACGCACGATTGAGCGGATGGCTGTCGAAGCCGTCGGGCAACTCCACCCAGAGCAGAAAACTGCCCTGGGGCTGGCTGATCCGGATGCCAGTAGGGAAATAGCGTTGTACCCAGGCACTCATCAGGTCGAGATTGCGCTGGTACTGGGCGCGCATGCGCCGCACATGGGCCGTGTAGTGCCCAGCGGCGATGAACTCGGCGATGGCCAGCTGCGGCTGGGGCGCCGTGCAGCCGGTGCCGATGTACTTGAGATGCAGGATGCGCTCGGCATAGCGCCCGGGCGCCACCCAGCCGACTCGCAGTCCCGGCGCCAGGGTCTTGGAGAAGGAACTGCAGAGGATCACCCGGTCGTCTTCGTCGAAGGCCTTGAGCGACCGGCCACGGGGATAGCTGTAGAGCAGGTCGCCATAGACATCGTCTTCGATCACCGCCAGGTCGTGCTTGCGCGCCAGGGCCACCAGTTGCCGCTTGTTCGCCTCGGGCATGCAGTAGCCCAGCGGGTTGTTGCAGCTGGGGGTGAGCTGGATGGCGCGCACCGGCCACTGTTCCAGGGCCAGCTCCAGCGCCGGCAAGCTGATGCCGGTGCGCGGATCGGTGGGGATCTCCAGCGCCTTGAGGCCCTGGCCTTTTAGCGTTTGCATCACCCCGTGGAAGGTCGGCGAATCCACCGCGACGATATCGCCTTCCTGGCAGGTGGCGCGCAGCGCGATGGCCAGCGCCTCGTGGGCGCCGCTGGTGATGACGATGTCGTCGGCGGTGAGCACGCAGCCGGCATCCAGTTGCAGCCGCGCCACCTGCTCGCGCAGGGCGGCCACGCCCTGGATGCTGTCGTAGGACAGCCCGGCATTGCCCGGCCGCCGCGCTAGGCGCGCCATGCCGGCGAGCAACGGCGCCAGGGTCGGCGCATCGGTATCCGGCAGGCCCCGGCCGAGCTGCACCCGCACCGAATCGGGCGTACTGGTCATCAGCTCGCGTATCGGCTCCCAGCCGGACACCTCCACCGGCCAGCGCGCCGGGCGGGTGACCTGGGGCAACTCGATCACCCGGCGTTCGAGGCGGACGAAATAGCCGGACTTGGGTCGCGGCTCCACCAGCCCGCGATCCTCCAGCAGGCGATAGGCCTGTTGCACCGTGGCCAGGCTCACGCCGTGCTCCTGCGCCAGGGCACGCACCGACGGCAGGCGTTCGCCCGGTCGATAGAGGCCTTGTTCGATACGGCGGCCGAGCGCGTCGGCCAACAGCTGATAGCGAGTCATGTACGGACTATAGCGGCGTAGACCGGTGTATCGCGCCATACAGATGGCCATGTGGGACACCATACAGCCGCCTTCTGTACAGCAGCTGTATGGCGAACAACCCGTCGGCCTGGGTCTGCCCCTCTGGCGGCCGGCGGCGGAGCATGGAGATAGACCAGGAGAGACGCCATGCCCAGACCCGCTAGCCTTCATGAGCAAACCCGTACCGCTGGTTGCTGGCTGTTGTTCCGGCGCCAATTGACTACCCGCCGCACCCTGCTGGAACTCACGGACAAGGAACTGGCCGACATCGGCCTGGATCGGACGGCGGCCCTGCACGAGGCCCAGCGTCCCTGGTGGCGAGTATTGCTTGAAGCCTGGCGTCAGTCCGGCAGGCGCGACAGCCTTGCTGCCCAGTCCGCCACCGGGGCCGGCAGCTCCGGATGCCAGAGCCTGCGCCAGACCACCGCCAGTTGCTCCCGGCCACCGCGTTCGCGCGGCCATAACGAAGGTTCGGCAACCAGTCGCCAACCCGTGGCGTCGCGCTGAGCCAGGACGAAACGGAAACTGTGATAGCCGGTGGCGCCCAGGCGCAGGTCGGTGACCACCAGGTCATTGCCCAGGCGGTCGTAGCGCAGCCAGTCATCGGTGAACCAGCGCAGGCGCTGCTCAGCCGGTGATGCGGCGAGGATCGGCGCCAGCTCGCCGCCGCGGGGCAAGGTCACCAGCTCCGGCGGGCGGTCGTCGAACAGCCCGACCCAGGTTTCCCGGTAGCGCTGCGGGCCGTCGTCCACCATGACCCGCCACAGCAGGCTGGTGAACGGCAGGGGCGCACTGAACAGCCGCGCGTCCTGCTGCCCCTGGGCCGCCAGTGCCGTGCGTACCTGGCGTTCGGCGGAATACTTGGCCACCAGCGTCCAGCCCAGGTAGGTCGTGGAGATCAGCAGCGCCGCCACGGCCAGGCGTGGCGAGCGTCCGCGCGGACCGAGCAGCAGTCCGGCCAGTACCGCCAGCAGCAACGGCAGGGTATAGAGCGGATCGATGATGAAGACGCTGGACCAGGCCACTGGGGTGGTCGGTAGCGGCCAGAATAGCTGGGTGCCATAGGTAGTGAAGGCATCCAGCAAGGGATGGGTGATGAGCACCAACCAGAGGGTGAGGAACAGTCGTCGTCGGCTATAGCCGGGATCGCGCCAGCGCCCGCAGAGCCAGGTGAGCAGCAGAGCCACCCCGGTCAGCACGAACAGCGAGTGGCTGAAGCCGCGGTGGTAGGTCATCTCGTTGACCGCGTGGCCGTAGTCGATGAACACATCGAGGTCCGGCAGCGTGCCCAGGGCGGCGCCGTAGAGGATGGCGCGCCGCCCCTGCCAGCGACCGAGCAAGGCGGTCTGGAGCGTGGCGCCGAGCACGGCCTGGGTCAGCGAATCCACCGTTCAGAGGCCTCTGGCGAAGTCGAGCATCAAAGGCGCCAGGGCCTGGGGCGTCTGCAGCGGCATCAGATGGCCGGCCCCCGGAATCACCTCCAGGCGACTGTTGGGGAAAGCCGCCAGGGTGGTCCGGCGTTGCTCGTCCGGCCCCGGCACCTGCTGGTCATCGGCGCCGCAGACCAGCAGCACCGGATAGTCCAGCGTCGGGATGCGTTCGCTCCAGTCTTCGCGACTGCCCTGATCGACCCAGGCACGCCAGGCGGCCAGATTCAGGCGCTGGGCATCGGCGATAGCCACCTCGCGGATGGCATCGGGCAGGCGATGGGCGCTGGATTCGTCGACGAAGGCCTCGGCTTCCGCCCGGCTCTTGCCATAGGCGCGCTGGGCGTCACGATCCGCCTCGCTCATGGGCTGCGGACCGGGCGGCGAAGGCGCGACCAGGATCAACCCGGTGAGATATTCCGGTCGCCGCGCCGCCAGTACCACGGCCACCTTGCCGGTCATCGAGTGGCCGACCAGGATGCAGCGTTCCAGCCCTAGGGCGCGGATGCTAGCATCCACCTGATCGGCCATCTCCGTCACGCTGTAGCCGTCCACCTCGGCCGCATCGCCGAAGCCCGGCGTATTCAGCGCCACGCAGCGGTGCACGCCATCCAGATAGGGCACGGTAGGAAACCAGGTACGGTGAGAGCCGCCGAGAAAGTGCAGGAGCACGAAGGTGGGCGAACCGCTGCCCTGTTGGCTGTGGGGAAGCATTGGTAAACCTCGGTGCTAAAAGGCTGACGTTAGAGAGATGGAGAGTTCGGCATTGCGCTAAGTTCCGCTTCGCTTAGCCAGCGCAACCCGCCTCGCGCCCAGGGGTCCCATCCTGAACCGCCCTTCCTCGAGGAACCTGCCATGGCCGATCTATCACGCTTTCCCATCACCCAGCGCTGGCCCGCCCAGCACCCCGAGCGCCTGCAACTCTATTCGCTGCCCACGCCCAATGGCGTCAAGGTGGCCATCCTGCTGGAAGAACTCGGCCTGCCCTACGAGGTGCACCGCATCGACTTCGGCCAGGACGACCAGCACACCGCGGAATTCCTCTCGCTCAGCCCCAACAACAAGATTCCCGCCATTCTCGACCCCGAGGGTCCTGACGGTGAGCCGCTGGGATTGTTCGAATCCGGCGCCATCCTGCTCTATCTCGCGGAAAAGACCGGTCGCTTCCTGCCGCAAGACCCGGCCGTGCGCTACCAGGCCATCCAGTGGCTGATGTTCCAGATGGGCGGGATCGGTCCCATGTTCGGCCAGCTTGGCTTCTTCACCAAGTTCGCCGGCAAGGACATCGAGGACAAAAGACCCCGCGACCGCTACGTGGCCGAAGCCCGGCGCCTACTCGGGGTGCTGGACGGTCAGCTCAAGGGACGAACCTGGATCCTCGGCGATGACTATGGCATCGCCGACATCGCCACCTTCCCCTGGGTCCGCGCCCTGGTGGAGGTCTACCAGGCGGACGACCTGGTCGGCTTCCAGGACTTCGCAGAGGTGCGCCGCGTCCTGGACGCCTTCCTCGCCCGCCCGGCGGTACAGCGTGGCCTACGGATACCGGCGGCACCCTGATGCTTGCCGATCATCGCTAGAGCATCATCTCTTGCCCGCTTAAACTGCGCGGATGTCACGCTCAGAACGGCTGTTCGATCTGCTCCAGGCCTTGCGCCGGCACCGCCGCGCCGTGAGTGGCCGCGCCTTGGCGGCGGAAACCGGGGTCAGCCTGAGGACTCTGTACCGCGACATCGCCAGCCTGCAGGCCTTGGGGGCGGCCATCGAGGGTGAACCCGGGGTCGGCTATGTCCTCAAGCCGGGCTTCCTGCTGCCACCGCTGATGTTCACCCCGGAAGAGCTGGAAGCCCTGGTGCTCGGCTCGCGCTGGGTGGCCGAACGCACCGACGGCAGCCTGGCCGCGGCCGCCGGCAATGCCCTGGCGCGGATCTCCGCGGTCCTGCCGAGCGAGCTGCAAAACGAGTTGGCCATGACCACCCTGCTCATCGGGCCGAGCCGGGAAACACCGCAAAACCAGATCGATCCGGCGCTCCTGCGCCAGGCGATACGCCAGGAAACCAAGCTCACCCTGGTCTACCGCGACGCCGCCGACAGCCAGTCCCGGCGCACCATCTGGCCCTTCGCGCTGGCCTATTTCGACGCCGCCCGGGTGCTGCTGGGCTGGTGTGAGCTGCGTGAAGATTTCCGCAGCTTTCGCGCCGACCGCATCCTTTCGGTAGAGCCCAGTGAGCAGCGTTATCCGCAGCGCCGCCAGACCTTGCTCAGGGACTGGCGCAAGCAGATGGAGCGCCAGCGCAACATCCCTGTGTGACTGCTGACAGAAACTGGCAGTGGGGGTCCCTAGACTGGGCGGCATCACCCCAGAGGAGAGATGCCATGCACTACCGCACCAGTCTGATGTTCTATGTCGCCGATGTCCGTACCAGCCGGGGTTTCTACGCCAGGTTGCTCGACCTCAGCCCGGTCGAGGACGGCCCCGGTTTCGCCCTGTTCCTGCTCCCGTCCGGTCTCGCCCTGGGCCTGTGGGCGCGGGATGCCGTGGTCCCGCCGGTGAGCGCGGGCAGCGCGACCGGTGAACTGGGCTTCAAGGTAGAGAGCCTGGCGGCGGTGGATGAACTGCATGAGCTCTGGCTGGCCCGGGGCGCCGAGGTGGCCTGGCCGCCGACCGATCTGCCATTCGGCCGCAGCTTCGTCGCCCTCGATCCGGACGGCAACCGGCTAAGGGGTTACGCGGTGCATCCTGACTGAGCCCTGCCGGCCGCTACGGGCAGGGTTGCTCAGCAGTTGGCACGAGTCGCGCCAGCTGCTGGACGAGGGGTCGGCATGGTACAAATCCTACCCCTTGGCCTGTGAGCCGTTGACCTCTAAGGGTCGCCGCATCTTGACCTCGCCCACGTCCGCCCTAACGCAACTGACTGTCCTTGCTCCCGCGCCGGTTGTAGCCGCCGGCGCGCTGGTCTTCGGCATCCTGCTCGGACTGGCAACGGATGCACAGACGCACGCCCGGCACCGCCTGGCGGCGCGCCTCGGGAATGGATTCGCCGCATTCCTCGCAGTGGCTAAGACTTGCACCCCTGTGCAGGCGGCTGCGGGCGCGTTGCACCGCATCGTCCACCGTGCTGTCGATCTGCTCCTGAACCGCGCCGTCTCCGGCCCACCCGTTGGCCATGGCTGACTCCCCAATGTGCTGTCCTGATATCCGTTGGAAAGGAAGCTCGCGCAGTTGTTCGCTGTCGTCCAGCGCCCGCTGGTCGTGGTGGCGGCAACTGTCGTTGCTGGTGCTGGCCATGACGCTGGCGGGCTGTTCCAGCCGCGAGTGGCTGCGCCAGGTCACGGTGGGGCTGTGCGTGCCCGACGCGCGACTCACCGGCTCGGCATTGCCCTGTCGCCAGGTGGTCGCCAATCCCGGCTTCGCCGTGCTGCGCGCACCCGGCGAGCGCCAGCATTTCATCCTGGTGCCCTTGCGGCCCTTGCGTGGTCTGGAGAGTCCGGCGCTCTGGCAGCCCGGCCAACCCAACTGGTTCGGCCTCGCCTGGCGCCAGCGCTGGTACCTGAGCGCCTGGGGGCCGGCGCCGGTGGCCGACGACCTTGTCGGCCTTGCGCTCAATGCCCCCAGTGGGCGTAGCCAGGATCAGTTGCACGTCCACCTCGCCTGCGTGCGCCCCACGATCCGTCGGCAACTGTGGCGGCTGGCACCCGAACTGGATGAACACTGGCGCACGCTGCCGGTTAGCCTGGCCGGTGGTCGCTACCAGGCGCGACGCCTGAGCGAAGCCCAGTTGTTGGCAGCGGATTTCTTCGCAGCGCTGGCCGCTCAGCCGCCCTATCCGCTGCCCGACCCCCGGCTATCGCTGGCGCTGGTCGCCTTGCCCAGCACCGATGCCAGCCGCACGTTCCTGCTGCTGGCCGGCCGCGCGGGTAGCCAGCCCGGCGACCAGGGTTCGGCGGAACGGCTACTGGCGCCAAGCTGCCAGGGAACGTCCAAGCCCTCGGCGACTCAATAGCGCCAGCGCCAGGAGGCTGTATGCCACAGGAATTCCAGGAACTCTTCGACTTCATCGACCAGCTGCTCGCCTGGTCGGACTTCTATCTCAAGTGCGCCCTGCTGCTCGGCGGCGTCGGCATGGTCGCCGGCGCGGTGGCCTGGAGACGTTGGTGGGGCAAGGCGCTGGCCTTCGGCAGTGCGGGGCTGGGGGTGTTGGCCGCGCTCGGGCTGGATCTGCTGGGCCGGCTCTGAGGCTTTCGCCCGCCGTCTCATGGCAGTCAGATGACACTGACCGTCGCTTTCCGCCGCCAAAGCTTGAACTGTTTCACCGTCTCGCACAGAGAGCGCTACGGGTTGGCGGATAGATCGCGCCAGCTTGCTAGGGTACTGCCCCACAATAATCCGGCTTGTTCACCACGGCCTTCATCTTTTCAGCTCATATACAGACCCGACCATGCCCAAGTCCCCTTCTCGCCTGCTGTCCCGCCTCCCGTGCCTCGGCCTTTGCCTGATTGCCTCCTTCGCCGGCACCGCCAGTGCCCAGGAAAACAACACCCGCTGGGTCAGCGACAGCCTGACCACCTATGTCCGTAGCGGCCCCACCGATGGCTACCGCATCGTCGGCACCCTCAAGTCCGGGCAGAAGGTCGAATTGATCAGCACCCAGGGCGACTACAGCCAGGTGCGTGGCGAAGGCGGCAGCACCGTCTGGATTCCCAGCAGCGACCTGCAGACCAAGCCCGGCCAGGCCGAGCGCCTGCCACAACTGGAACAGCAGGTGGCCGAACTGAGCGGCCAGCTCAAGACCATCGACGACAGCTGGAAGACCCGCGTCCAGGGCATGCAGGAGACCCTGGATTCGCGCAAAAAGCAGATCGACGAACTCGAGGCCCGCCGCAAGGACCTCGACGCCCAACTCACCCAGGCCCAATCGGACCTGCGCAGCACCCAGGCCAAGCTCGGCAACGAGAACAAGCAGGCGCTGATGCAATACATGGTCTATGGCGGCAGCATCGCCGGCGCGGGTCTGCTGGCGGGGCTGATCCTGCCTTCCCTGACCCGGGGCCGGAAGAAGAACGACCGCTGGTTTTAACCTCGTCCTGGCGGCCGTGCGGAACCTGCGGCGGCGCTCCGTGCCTCAAGGAGGCACGACTTCTGCTACCGTGGCCCGACGCCTTCCGCCAAGACGAGTCCCATGGCCGACACCTCCCGCTTCCGTATCCAGCAGGTCGAGATCCTCTCCGATGACTGGGGCCTGCTGAAGAAGACCACCTTCGACTACCTGCGCCGCGACGGCAGCTGGCAACGCCAGACCCGGGAGACCTACGACCGCGGCAACGGCGCCACCATCCTGCTGTACGACCGCGAGCGGCGCACCGTGCTGCTGATCCGCCAGTTCCGCCTGCCCACCCTGGGCAACGGCCTGGACGATGGCCTGCTGGTGGAAACCCCGGCCGGCCTGCTGGACCAGGCGGCGCCCGAAGCCCGCATCAAGGCCGAGGTGGAGGAAGAGACCGGCTACCGCCTGGACAATGTGCAGCACCTGTTCGACGCCTTCATGAGCCCCGGTTCGGTGACCGAGCTGCTGCACTTCTTCGCCGGCGAATACCGCGCCGACCAACGCATCGCCGAGGGTGGCGGGCTGCAGGAGGAAGGCGAGGACATCGAATTGCTGGAATTGCCCTTCGACGAGGCCCTGGCCATGGCGCGCGATGGTCGGCTGGTGGATGGCAAGACCATCATGCTGCTGCAGTACGCCGCCCTCTATCTGTTGCCGCGCTAGCCCATGGAGGCGATCCGTAGCCGCATCGAGCGGCAGGTGATGAGCCTTACCGGGCTGTCGCTGGGCGAGGTCGACTACGAGCAGCCCCCGGGCGACCCCGGCCTCTTCGGTCCGGGCAGCATGCCCTGGCGGGTGCACAGCGACTTCACCTGCATGCTGATCGGCGGTATCGCCGCCCTGCTGATGCAGACCCTGCACCCGCTGGCCCTGGCCGGCGTCTGGGATCACTCGAAATTCCGCGAGGACATGCTCGGCCGTCTGCGGCGTACCGGCCAGTTCATCGCCGCCACCACCTTCGGCAGCCGTGGCGACGCCGACCGGCTGATCGAGCGGGTCAAGGCCATCCACAGACACATCCAGGGCCAGGCCGCCGACGGTCGCCCCTATCGCGCCGAGGACCCCGCCCTGCTGACCTGGGTGCACGTGGCCGAGGTCAGCCATTTCCTGGCCGCCTACCTGCGCTATTTCGATCCGCAGCTGCCGGGCGCGGAGCAGGATCGCTACTACGCCGAGATCGCCCTGGTTGCCGAGCGCCTGGGCGCTACCGAGGTCCCCCGCTCGCGGGCGGAGATCGCCGCCTATTACCAGAAGATCCGCCCCGAACTGGTCTGTGACCAGCGCAGCCGCGAGGTCTGCCGGGTGCTGCTGCAGGCGCCCGCGCCTAGCGCCCTGGCCAAGCCCTTCGGCAAGCTGATGATGAGCGCCGGTATCGACCTGCTGCCCGATTGGGCCAGTGCGGAACTGGGTTTCCAGCAGAGTCCGCTGCAACGACGGCTGATTCGTACCGGTATCGGCGCGACCGCCCCGGTGTTGCGCTGGGCGGTGCGCAATGGCTCGTCGCATCGGGCCAGACGGCGGATGGGGATCGAGGGTTGATCGCGGCCATGGCAGTCCGCCGATGCAGCCGCTCTTCCGAAGGCTAATGGAAACGAACACCTGCTCGGACAGCCCCTCTCCCCTTGGGAGAGGGTTGGGGTGAGGGCACGCCTCGCGACGAAGTCTCAGTGGAAAAGGCTGCGCCGTTTTCCACGCTACGGCTCTACACCGCGTAGGTTGGGTTGAGACGGCTCCATCGTCGAAGCCCAACAGCCCGGATGTCAGAGGTGCCAGCGGACGATATCCGCCCTGTCCTACAACATCCGCACCTTGATCGACCGCCCCTTGATCTTGCCCTCGCTCAGCCGCTGCAGGGCCTGGCGGGCGATGTCTCTTTCCACGGCGACGAACGCCTGGTGGTCGAACAGGGTGATCTTGCCAATCTTGGCGCCGGGCAGGCCGGCGTCGCCGGTCAGGGCGCCGAGGATGTCGCCGGGACGCAGCTTGTCCTTCTTGCCCGCCGCCAGGGCCAGGGTGTGCATCGCCGGCACCAGCGGCTCGGGGGTGTCGCGTAGCGCGCCGAGCGGTTGCCAATCCAGCGGCGCACCCTGCTGGGTCTCGATGGCCTGGGCGCGGCTGGCCTCGGCCGGCGCCACCAGCGACAGCGCCATACCCTGTTCGCCAGCCCGACCACTGCGGCCGATACGGTGTACGTGCACCGCCGGATCGCGGGACAGCTCGACGTTGATCACCGCCTCCAGGCCTGCCACGTCGATACCGCGGGCGGCCACGTCGGTGGCCACCAGCACGCAAAGGCTGCGATTGGCGAACATCGCCAGCACCTGGTCACGCTCGCGCTGCTCCAGATCACCGTGCAGGGCGGCGGCGGAGATGCGCTGGGCGTGCAGTGCCTCGACCACCTCCTGGCACTGCTGGCGGGTCTGGCAGAAGGCCACGGCGCTGGCCGGACGATAATGCCGCAGCAACCGCACCACGGCGGCCAGGCGGTCCTGGGCGGCGATTTCGTAGAAGCGCTGGCGGATCTGGGTCTCGCTGTGCTGGCTTTCGACGCTGATGCGCAGCGGTGCCCGCAGGTAATCCTGAGCCAGCCGCTCGATACCGTCCGGGTAGGTCGCGGAAAACAGCAGCGTCTGCCGACGCTCCGGAGTCTGCCGCAGGATGTCGGCGATGGCGTCGATGAAACCCATGTCGAGCATGCGATCGGCTTCGTCGAGCACGGCGACGTTGAGGCCGTCGAGCACCAGGGTGCCTTTGCGCAGGTGCTCCTGCACCCGGCCCGGGGTACCGACGATCACCTGGGCGCCGTGCTCCAGGGAGGCGATCTGCGGCCCCAGCGGCATGCCGCCGCAGAGGGTCAGGATCTTGAGGTTGGCCGTGGCCCGCGCCAACCGGCGCAATTCGCGGGCCACCTGGTCCGCCAGCTCGCGGGTCGGGCACAGCACCAGTGCCTGGCAACCGAAATAGCGTGGATTGAGACCGGTCAGCAGGCCGATGCCGAAGGCGGCCGTCTTGCCCGAACCGGTCTTGGCCTGGGCGATGAGGTCCTGGCCCTTGAGGATGATGGGCAGGCTGGCCGCCTGGATGGGCGTCATGTCCAGGTAGCCGAGATCGGCCAGGTTGGCCTGCATGGCATCGGCCAGTGGCAGGGTATCGAAGGATGCGGGCACGGGAGTCCTGTGAAACGGCTCGTAAAGGTTTGCCAGTCTAGCAGAAGGGCACCCGCGTACCTGCGCGTGGACGCTGGCGGGGAGCCTACCTATGCTAAGGAGGACGCCCACTCAAGGAAGCCTCTCCATGTTCGACCGGCCCCTACTCTATACCCACCCCATGTCGCGCGGACGTATCGTGCGCTGGCTACTGGAGGAGCTTGGCCAACCCTACGACGTCCAGCGGATCGACTATGGGCCGGCGATGAAATCGGCGGCCTACCGGGCGATCAACCCCATGGGCAAGGTGCCGGCGTTGCGCCATGGCCCCGTGGTGGTGACCGAAACCCCCGCCATCTGCGCCTATCTGGCCGATGTCTTTCCCGCCGCCGGCCTCGCTCCGCCGCTGAACGATCCCGCTCGCGGTACCTACTATCGCTGGCTGTTCTTCGCCGCCGGTCCGCTGGAAGCCGCCACCACCAACCAGGCCTTGGGCGTCACCCTGCCCGACGATCCGCAGAAGCGTGGTGCGGTGGGCTATGGCAGTCTCGCCGAGGTGCTCGATACTCTCGACGCCGCCCTGGCACCCGGCGAATACCTAGTCGATGACCGCTTCACCGCCGCCGACGTCTACGTCGGCGCCCATCTCGCCTGGGGTATGGCCTTCGGCACCGTCGAGAAGCGGCCTAACTTCGAGCGCTATGTCGCCGGCCTGGTAGCCCGCCCCGCCGCCGTACGCGCCCGCGAACTGGACGACGCCGACCTCGACTGACGCCTGCGTATCGGCGTCCGAGGGCGCGGTATCGACTTCCGCCGTTCGCCCCGGCGCGGGAACGGGTCCGTCTAGTAGGGCTCAATATCTCCGATGACCACCGGAGAACACCATGAGCGACGCCGACCAGAAGACCTACGACAACCCCAGCAACACCCCGCCGCCGGACGAGCTGCCCTATGCGGACATGGAGCCGGAGGAATTTCCCGATGATCCCGACGTGGCCGGCCAGACCGAATCGGGCACTCCCGGCTGAGTCTTAGGTTCTATACGAAAAATCGCCGAGCGACGGTCAGGCGAGGCGAAAAGCGCTGAGGAAGCGGACCGGGCTCGCGAACGAGTTTACGGGTGGTAAATGAGCATTGCGACCGGGCTGGCGATCCAGGCGTTTTTCAACGAAGCATCACCGAGCGCAGGCATTTTTCGTACAGAACCTAGTCCAGAGACCCGAGGACGAGGCCCCTCGTCCTCGGTCGTCCTAGATACAGTGCCTTGAGCAACTGCATAGGTTTGACTGTGTCTCTGGCTGCCGCGAAGATGGCCGGGCGTTTTCGCGTCGGGCCCCTTTCGCATGCTTTCCACCAAGGTTCCTTTACTTCTGCGCAGCCTGCTCGGTCGGCTGGTACGTATCGCCATCGCCTCGGGCGTGACCTATCAGGCCTTCGATCGCCTGCTCCGCCAGACCTACTTCGAGGTGGCGCGCGATTTCGAGCCGCTGCGCGACAAGCCGAATTCGGACAGCCGCATCTCGGTGCTGACCGGCTTGCCACGCCGCGAGGTGCGCGCCCTACGCGACGCCAAACCCGAGCAATCCTGCGGTACACCCAGCCTGGAATGGCAGGTGCTCAGCGCCTGGACCTCGCGCCTGGACCTGCTCGATGCCGACGGTAATCTACGGCCCTTGCCACGGACCCAGCGCCGGGGCGGCGAGCAGAGTTTCGATGCGCTGGTGGCCAGCGTCGGCAGCGACGTCCGGGCGCGTACGGTCTTGGACGAATGGCTGCGCAAGGGGTATGTCCACCTCGACGAGGACGACCGCGTAGTGCTCACCCCGCGCTCACTGCTGCGCGGTACTGAAAGCCAGGAAGGTGCCGGTCGCCTGTTGGCCCATTTCACTGGTGACCTGCTGGCCGGCTTCGAACGCCGCTACCTGCAGGATCGCGCAGCCCCCGACTTCACCTTCCACGTGGTCTACGGCCATGGGCTGACCGAGGATTCGGCGCTCACGCTGTACCAAGCCGCCTACGATGAATCCATGCAGCTCCTCAACCGCCTCAATCGCCTGGTCGTCGAACACGAAGCCCGCGACGCCGGCGAGGCCGATGCCACCCAGAGGGTCACGCTGGGCTTCGGCGGCTATCGGGTGGAACAAGACCGGGATGCGGGACTGGTGCTGGGGCGAGAGGATTAGCGCCAGCAGTCGGTGACCTCACCCTTGGACACCTTCTTGACGCCCTGGGCATTGAGGCTCAGGTTGCCACAGACGTCATTGGCCTGGGTGCCCTTGGGCTGTGCGGTCAGCACATAGGGGCCATCGCTGGTATAGCCCGGGCTCCCGGCGGCATTGGTCGCCAGGCTCAGCTCGTAGTAGCCACTCGGCGACAGCACCGTCTGACTGCCTGCGGCCGTCTTGCTGTTGACGATATTGAGATCGCTGACCTTGTTCGTATAGGCGTTGTTCTGCGCGTAGTAACGCTCCATCCGCGCCGCCGCCTCGTTGAGCAGCGCCTGCCCTTCGCTGCGATGGGAGCGCAGCACGTAGCTTTGATAGCTCGGATAGGCAATGGCCGCCAGGATGCCGACGATCGCCACGGTGATCATCAGTTCGATGAGGGTAAAGCCTCGTGCTCGCATCGCTACCTCAGGGTTCCGGATTCTGGTTAGACAGAGTACGCCAGGTTTGGCGCTCTTGGAGTCTATTCAACGGTACGCCCCCGCCGCCACCACCACCACCACCACCACCACCAGCGCCGCTATCAGCTTGTGATCCCTCGTTACTGCCCGGCAGTACGGTACCCCCCACACTGATAGGACCGCTGCCGTACACAAAGGCATTCAGTCCGCCCAACAGCCCCGCCATTTGCAGGCGCGCGTAGCGCAGCTGGCTGCCGAGCTGCAGGTGATCGGTGCCTCCGCCCGTATAGGGATCCACTGCATAAAGGTAGGTAACGGCGCCCGAATCGCAAGGATTATCGTTGGGCACCAGCGAGGCGGCGAGCAGGGTATCCGCCAGATAGCGCGGTGTGGTGACGATCATCTCTCCCGTCGGCGGCAGATTGAGGTACCAGCCGTACTTGCCGCTCTTGTTGCTATCGCTATACCAGTCCACCGCGTTGGTGCTCAAGGTATTGGCCGTCGTGGTGATCGAGGCCTGGGACGTGCTGGTATAGGTGATCTGGGTATCGCTACCCAGGGTCTGTACCTGCAGATTCGCCGTGGTCAGGGTGGGCGTGCTGCTGGCGGTCTCCCCCGCGGTCTGGCGATCCCAGATGCCGTAGAGACTCATGGTCTTGTCGGTCACGGCCGTGGCGTCCCCCGTCTCCAGGTACTTGCCGGTGCCAAAGAGCAGCAAATGACCAATGCCCGAGGGATGCCGCAACGGAATGGGCGCCGCGGTGATGGCCTGGACCTGATTGGCATCGCCACTGGTGTAACGAGAGGCACGAGCGCGGTACAGCGGTGCGCCGCCAAAGGCTATCTTGAAGTTACTCAGGGTAGCGCTGGCCTTGAGTTCGGTACCGATCAGATCGAAGCGCCACAGATTGCCATGCAGATCGCCAGCGTAGACATAGTCGACGATCAGATCGCCATCGACGTCCACCGCTGCCGGTGCGGCCAGGCCGTTGGGCGTGGTCACGCCGTCGTTAGGCTCAGGCGTGAGCGCAGCGAGGCGTCGGCCGGTCTTGACGTCCAGGGCATAAAGCACCGCCTTGTCGTTGGCGCCGTTATAGCCGTTGGCGAGCAGCACGGCCCAATTGCCGGTGTGCAGGCGAACGATCTCAGGTTTGCCGTAGGTCAGGCCCAGCTCGCTGAAATCTGGGTCACTGGCACTGCGTTCCCAGAGCACCTTGGGATCGGCGGGGTCGGTGATGTCCAGGGCGAATACCGCCTTGCCGCCACCGCGCAGGGTACCGATCAGGACCGTGTGCCAGGCATTGTCGTAGTAGACATCCTGTACCGCTGGCGAGCCGTCCACGTAGAACTGGTGGGTGCTGCTGGTATAACCCGGATCGGTGAGCTTGTAGAGATTGGGAATCACGGCGCTCGGCACGAAGGCGAAAGCCTCGTCACCGTTGTCGTCGAAGGCGTGCAGCATGCCATCGTTGGCGCCGACGTAGATACGCGTCGCCCGCTGGGCCCACTGCTGCCGGAAGGCGTTGTAGCTGCCGGGACTGCCGAGTGCATTCATCCTGGCCGTGGGGCTGCTGGGAGTGCTAACCAAGGCTGGCGTGGAATTGATGATATCCCCGAGCAGATGGTTGCGCAGGCGCAGGAACGGCGTTGCCGTCTGGCTCTCCTTGCTGCGATCGCCGCGTAGATAGTTGAGCCGGGCCTCGCCATAGGTATCGCGGGTGCCATTCGCGTTGCGATTCAGCGCCGCCTTCTGGTCGTCACTCAGGTTGCTCCAGAGGAACGGCTGACGCACGCCGCCAACGCTCATGTACACCTTGCGAGTGGCCTGGTTGCCCGTACCGTAGGCAGCATCCAGGCGACTCTGGGCGCTCCAGACCCGGGTAGTGCCGGTAGCGGTGCGCAGATTCTTGGTGAGGTTGCCACTCCAGTCGCTGCTGGAAAAGCTGGGCACATAGGTGTAGTTGGAGCTCTGGGTGCTGTCCAGCAGAGGCGACGACGCCTGGCCGGCGCTGGCCGTGTTGGTCTGGGCGATGCGATTGACCACCTGATTCAGGGAATCGACCAGGCCATTGGCATCGTCGGCACTGAAGAAATCCCCGCGGGAATTGATCGCCGCGTGCCAGAGGTCGTAGACGTTGTTGTCGCTGTCGCTGCTGGCCGGAGGCCAGGTCATGCTGGGACTGTAGCCGCCAGCAAAGGTACTGCCGCCCCAGGCGGGATTGGTCAGCGACGAACTCAGGCCGAAGCCGACGGTATAGGTGACCAGGTGCTGCCAGGTCGCCGGGTCGTTCTTCGGATTCCAGTACTGGATTTTCGTGTTGGCATTGGCGTCGCGAAGGTAAGGCGCCAGCTTGTTCGGGATGTTGGGTTGGGCATCGCTGGCCCAGTATTTGAACGCCAGATCGGCCAGGGTATTGCCGGTATTGTCGGTGAACGGCCCCTGGTCCGATGCGTACTCCACGCCATCCGGCAGGGTTCGACCGCTGCCGTCCACGTTCCCTACGTTGAAGCTGTCCGAATTCCACTTACCGTCGGTCATCATGATCTGATAACTCGGCCGGCAGGCGTATTCGGGACTCTGGGTCACCCCGGGATTCTTGGCATAGGGCCCTTCGCTACCGCCGACCTGCAGAAAGCGACCAGCACGATCCATGGCGCTGCGCAGGGGCGTACCCGTGTTGAAGTTGATATCGCCCAACCACTTGAAGAAGTTGGCGCGGGCCTGGCCGTCGAAGGTGCGCAGCAGGTTGCTGCCGCGATAGCTGATGCCCGAGCAGTCGTTGCTGGAATTGAGGGTGGTGCAGTTGCTGAGGTCCTGCCAGGTCACCCGTACCGTATTGGAAAATTGCGAGAAGGCGAGATTGGCCGACGACTGCATGCTCAGCGCGCGATTGCGGTAGAAGGCATACCAGATGGCGAAGTTCTGTCGGTCGGCGGCAGAGCTGGGATTCACCAGGGTGTAGCAGGCGTCGTTCGAGGTTCTACAGCTGGTGTTATCGCTGTTGAACACATAGTAGTAGGCCGGCACGCCCGTCTCGGTTTTATCACTTCCCCAGCTATAGAAATCCGCTCTGGGGTTTTCCGCCAGATAATAGATCGTCCCGGTAGCGCCGCCGTAGTTGGTCCCGGCGTTGTAGTTCGTATCCTGGCCACGCGCGGTGTCGTATTCCCAGGCCACGCGATAGTCCCTGCTCAGGTCCACCGTGCCGGCCCCCGGCCGGAAGCCATTCACGTACACCTTGGTGAAGTCGAAGCCGCTACCACTGCTGACCGGATAGTCCGCAACCGTCAGCACACCATTGCTGAAGGTGACCTTCTTCGGCACGGCATAGGTCACCGCCGGGTTGTAGTACATGGCATTGAAGGCCGACGACTTGACCCGTCGCGTGACGCGCAGGTTGTTGGCGCTGTAGCCCAGCGAGTCGGGAATGAAGCCCCACTTCATGCTGTTGGAGTTGTCCAGCGTCACGATGATGTTGGGATCGACACCCGTCGTGAGAAACAGCGGTTGCTGGCCGATATTCAGGTTGCTGGCGCTGGCGCCGCCGGCTGCACCGAGCAGGGCCAGCAGCGCCAGGCGGGAGGACGAAAGGTTCATTGGACCTCCAGCTTGACGATGCTCTGCAGGATGACCGGGAAGCGCGCTCCGCCACTGCGGGCTACCGCCGTGACCCGGTAGTAGTAGGCGCCGCTGCCCTGGTAGGCAGCGGCGAGGCTGGGGTTGCTGCTCTCGGCGATCACCGTGACCACCCAACGCGGCGCCAGGCGATAGCGGGATTGGCCATCGAAACCCTGGTAGCCCAGGGAGGTATCGGCCGGCAGTTCGGTGAGTGTTTGCAGCGCGGTCTTGGCCCAGCTCTGCACCTTGGCCTGGGTATCCAGGTCATGCTCCTCGCTGAGGATGCACAGATTCGCGGTGGTGGCCGCCAGGGTGGTCGCGCTGGTCTTGCAGGAGTCGAAACCGGCACTGGCGCTGGCGAAGGCCGCCGTGCCACGCAGCACGCTCAGGCGCCGCTCGGCCTCGCGAAGGGCGGACTCGGCGGCGTTGTAGGCACGCTTCTGCTCGGAAACGTTGCCGCCCACGCGATTCTGCAGGGTGGTTTCTCTCATGCTGGTGATGGCCAGCAGGGTAAGCAGCAGCAACATGACCAAGGCGACCAGGAGGACCGCGCCCCCTTGGCGGTGGGCTGAAAGAGGCTTCATGGCATCAGATTCCGCAAGGTGACACTGCCCTGGACGATCTGCAGTACCTGGCCGCTGGCGCCCTCGGGAGGCTCGCGTCCCGTCAGGGTCTTCCAGTTCGCCGCCATGGTATTGGCGATGCCGTCGGTCACCGCGCGACTGGAAAACAGCGCGGCATAGCGAATCGCCTGGCTCTGCGCAGCCGGTGACGGCGGCTTGAACCAGACGAAGTCCGCCAGGCCCGCGGCGATGACCTGGGCCGGCTTGCCCTGGGCGCTGCATTGCAGACTGCCGCGTCCGGCAATCCCATTGGGATCGGCGACATAGCTGATGCGGGTCAGGACCTCGGTGCCGTTAGGGCCAGCGGCAGGGATAGGATTACCAAGGCAATCGGTATCGGTGCCCTTCACGTCTCCCCGGTAGCGAAAGCACAGGCCAGTCTTGTCGCTGGTGAGGGCGACCGCCTGCCCAGGGTCCATGGCCGGGCAACCATCACCGGCCGCCCGTGCTGAAAAGGCGAACGCCAGGGTCGTCTGGCTGATGGGATTGGCGCGAAAGCCCGCCCGCGCCAGTTGCTGGTCGAGCAACAGCAGCGCGGTCCGGCCGTTTTCCTCGTTGCTGACCTGGCCTTCCTGGAACAGCGCGTGTCTCTTGTTGTTCAGGTACAGCTGGGTCACCGCCAGGATGAGAAAGGTACTCAGAGTCAAGGCCACCATCAGCTCGATGATGGAGAGGCCCCCTTGCCTTGCCTTCATAGCTCACCCCTCAGGGTGTAGAAGCACACGCCACCGCTGCAGCTCGCGCTATTGCCGGTATTGTCCTGCCAGGCGAGGACGATCATCACCATGGAAGCACTGGGCGACACGCAGGCATCGGTATCGTTGTAGGGCGCGGTGCTGCCCAGTTGGGGGGGCTTGCGCGTCGGGCAGACTGCGAAGTTGGCCTTGATCAGGGCATCGGTCACCGGCAGCAGCGTCTTGACCTGCTGCAACCAACAGCTGAGGTCCTTGCCGGCCAGGCTGCTGCCGCCCGCACTGCGGTCGAGCGTGGCGCAGGTGCCATCGGCCGCCTCCAGCGCCACGCTGGCGAAGTCCCCGCCGGCCTGCTTGGCGTAGGGGCTCGCGGTGTTGAAGCTGTCACCGCTCAGGGCCGCGGCCGGATTGCTACGCATCAGCTCCAGCAGCTCGCTGGCCAGCATGATCGCGTTGTTGCGCTGGATGGCATCCTGGGACAGCACCAGGCTGCGCGATTGCAGCGCCACCAGGCCCAGCACGCCGATGCAGATGATCACCAGGCTGACCAGCACCTCGATCAGGCTGAAGCCCGCCATGGGGGTCTTGCACCTTAGCTGCATCCGCGCGTGCTCGCCGACGTGGGAGTGAAGTCGCTCACCGCGGTATAGCCGCCCTGGCTGATGGTGAGTGCCTTGCCTGAGGTGTGGGTGTCATTGGTGGCGCAGAGCAGGATGGTGAAGGGCGCGGCCAGGGTGCCATTGGGCCTGAAGGTCAGGCGGGTGGCGGTGCCGACACTGCTGATGCCGCTGGGTGCGAGGCCACTGCCTTCGAAGGCCCGCAGCGTTTCCACGTCGCCCACGACGGTGCTGCTGGCCGTGGTGACCTTGAGCGCGCCGGACCAGTTGTTGACGCTCGGCGCCTCCACACTGACGTTCAGGCCCCGCGTCAGGGCTTCGCTGCGCGCGTAGTTGAGCAGATTAGTCAGCTCATTTGCCGCCACGGTCACACGATTGGACCGAGTCAAGGCGCCGAAGCCAGGCGCAGCGATGGCGACCAGGATGCCCACCAAGGCCATGACTATCATCAATTCGGTAAGAGTAAAGCCTGCAGCCTTCTTCACGCCAGGTCTGCCTTGTGTCTATCGAGGAAAGCGAGATGCTGCGCCTGACCTAGAGCAAAATCAGCATCAGAGGGATGTTCGGCCGTATGGGCGGGATGACTGGCCGGGCCTTGAGGGCGAATCCCGGATGAGCGAGTCGCCACTGATTAGCTTCATTTTAGGTAAATAAAGCCACCTACTAATATGCCATCTAACGTTATGAAAACCGCCCCGAGCGCTCTACCTCAATGGTTTCAGCCGTTTTACACGGAAAAATGGTCACTCTAATGATGAGCAGGCAGGCCCTGTGACCCGCAGAAATGATCCGTCGCTACGGCGCTTCTTCAGCGACTGTCGGCCGGTCCAGCCGCCCCGTTCTCCAGGGTCACTACAGGACCATCCGGACCTGAAGTGCGCCTCGCCTGAGCAAGCACGTCGTCGATTACCTAGCTCCTCCGAATTCATTGATTGAATGAACAACCAATAAACTTATATTGAAGTTTTTTAATTGAAGCCCCAAACAATAAAAGCCCTTTCAAGCACCAACTTCTCATTCATGGCGGAGCAAGTCACCCATAACTAGCCAAACCGGGTGTTATTGTTCTAAAAAGAACAAGCCTATTTCTCCGCACCGCGCCGGGATGAGCGCTCCACCTGGCCTACAGGCCGCGGACGCCAAGGCACCGAGCAGCCCCTGGGCCGCATTGGTCATGCATCAGCGATAACGCAGCGGGTAACGCTTCGTTATCGAAGTGCACTTTTCCTTCATCGGACTCTGCGCCGAATTAGTTTCGTATCGCCGCTGCTTTCCTCTACCGACAATGACAAGGCCGCTATGCACGACTCGAAGAAAATCGATTATTCGCTGAATGACACCGACACGTCCGCGCCCCATTCCGCTCTGGATAACGCCGCCATCATTTCCGCCTATCGGCGCTGGGCCAATGTCTATGATCGGGTGTTCGGTGGTGTCTCGGCGCCCGGACGCAAGCGTGCAGTAGCGGCGGTCAACGCCCTGGCGGGCACCCGGGTGCTGGAGGTCGGCGTGGGCACCGGTCTCGCCCTGCCCCACTACGGCGCCGACAAGCGTGTCACCGGCATCGACCTGTCACCGGACATGCTGGCCAAGGCCCGGGAGCGCGTCGCCCGTGATGACATCACCACCGTGGAGGCCCTGCTCGAAGCCAACGCCGAGGACACCGGCCTGCCCACCGGCTCCTTCGATATCGCCGTGGCCATGTTCGTGGCTTCCGTCGTGCCCAATCCGCGCAAGCTGATGCAGGAGATGCGCCGAGTGGTGAAGCCGGGTGGCCACCTGCTGCTGGTCAATCATTTCCAGGCCGAAAGCGGTCTGCGCCTGCTGGCGGAAAAGGCCCTGGCGCCGGCCTCGCGCAAGCTCGGCTGGCACCCGGATTTCGCCATGGCGTCCATACTCTCCCGCGAAGACCTGCGCCGCGCCAGCCGCAGCAGCGTGCCGCCGTTCGGGCTGTTCACCCTGGTGCAGCTGACCAACGACTAGCCGGCGCCCTACTCCACCCGATACCCCCGCCCCGCTAGGCAGGCGGCCAGCGCCTGGCGAAAACGCTGGGTCAGATAGGGATCAGCCACCGCTCCGGGGCGTTCGGGATCGAAACCCGAATCACCGGCGGCGTAGCGGCGGCAGTCATATCTGTCCGTGGCATAACGCTGGGGTGACTGGCCCTGCAGGGGATAGGCGGTGACGTCATAGGCGTCGTAGCTTGCGGTGGGCGGCGCGCTCGGAACCGACACGGGTACCGGCGCGGTGGGATCGGCGACGGTGACGAAGCCGCCACCCGGATCAGTACGGTAGTAGCTGCCGGCCGCGAAATAATAGGTGGTGCCGCCCATCCACAGCGTCTCGGCGAAATCCGGCAACACGCTGACCCTGACCCCGGTCGGCGGCAGAACCACTACGTAACGCGGGCCCTGGGGGCGATACCAGTAGCCGTCGGCATAGTAGTACTGGCTATCCCGGTACCAGACGCGGGTGAAGCCGGCGGGTACGCCCGGCACCTCGAAGCCGGGGCGCCACTGCGGATGCCGGCCCCAACCCGGTCGGCCAGCTTGCCAGTCCTGGCCGTAGTCGGGCCGTGGTGGCGGCGGATAGCCGGGCGCGGCATAACCCGGACGTGGCGGAGGAGCCGGACGCTGTTGCCAGGTCGGCGGTGGACCCGGTGGCAAGTCGTTACGCCGCCAGTCATCCAGGGCTGGCCCAGCAGGCCTGGCCACCGGCGGGCGACGCTCCGGAGGCGGTCCGTTCCAGCGGCCAGGGCCCTGGTCAGCCGGGCCACGTCCCGGCGCGGGAGGAGCTCCGGGTGGCGGTCCAGCCGGAGCACCGGGAGGCGTGACGTAGCCACCGCCCAGGCGGATGTCGTCGGCCTGGGCCAGCGGCACGATCAGACAGCAGGCCAGGGCCGTCGCCAGCAGGGTCTGGGGCTTCATGGATGCCTCCTCGACGGGACCGTCCCATCGTCTCGACCAGTATCGCATGGGTGCCCCGGTCCTCCCTGTCGATTACCTGTCGCGCCGCCGTTCCAGGGTCTGGCGCTGCTCAGGAAGGATTGCTCGGCCAGGTCCAGCCGATCCAGCTCGGTGACGCTACGGTACCAAGAGGCACACAGCGGCTCGCGCCCACCTACTGGCAGGGTGCCGAGGACGAGTTGGGAAACCAGCAAGCCCGGTATGGCCGAGCGGACGATACTGCACGACGCCTGCACGGATCTCTGTACGTGAAGGGTCGACTTAGGACGCGGCTGGCAAGTTTCAACCGCACAAGAATCGCACTTCTAGCGGTCCGCCTGGGTCTATGGCCCCACGCAAGGAGGAAAACACATGTCGAAACATCATCATCACGTCGGCTGGTTCAAGCGCCGCCATGAGGTTAAGCCGGACGACCTCACCATCGTCGACAACTCCCTGGTCAAGCGCGCCGTCGGCGCCGCCGCCCTGGGCAACGCCATGGAATGGTTCGACTTCGGCGTCTACGGCTACCTGGCCGTGACCCTGGGCAAGGTCTTCTTTCCCGACGGCGATGCCGCGGCGCAACTGATCGCCACCTTCGCCACCTTTACCGTGGCCTTCCTGGTCCGCCCGCTCGGCGGCATGGTGTTCGGCCCGCTGGGCGATAAATACGGTCGCCAGAAGATCCTCGCCCTGACCATGATCATGATGGCCCTGGGCACCTTCAGCATCGGCCTCATCCCCAGCTACGAGAGCATCGGTATCTGGGCGCCGGCCCTGCTGCTGCTCGCGCGGGTGGTACAGGGCTTCTCCACCGGTGGCGAATACGGCGGCGCGGCGACCTTCATCGCCGAATACGCCACCGACAAGACCCGCGGGCGCATGGGTAGTTGGCTGGAATTCGGCACCCTGGCCGGCTATATCGCCGGGGCCGGGACGGTCACCGCCCTTACCGCGGCGCTCAGCCAGGAACAGTTGCTCGACTGGGGCTGGCGCGTGCCCTTCTTCATCGCCGGCCCGCTCGGCCTGCTCGGCCTCTATATGCGCCTGAAGCTGGAAGAGACACCGGCGTTCAAGGCCCATGCCGAAGCCAACGAAGGCAAGGCGGCGGAAGGCCCGGCGCACAGCCTGCGCGAGCTGTTCACCCTGCATCGCGTCGCCCTGCTCAAGTGCGTCGGCCTGGTGCTGGTGTTCAACGTCACCGACTACATGCTGCTGACCTACATGCCCAGCTACCTGGCCGTGACCCTGGGCTATGCCGAGACCAAGGGCCTGCTGCTGATCCTCATCGTCATGCTGGTGATGATGCCGCTCAACATCCTCGGCGGCTTCTTCAGCGACCACCTGGGCCGCAAGCCGATGATCATCGGCGCCTGCCTGGCGATCCTGCTCCTGGCGATCCCCTGCCTCAAGCTGATCGGCAGCGGCCAGGACTGGTTGATCTTCCTCGGCCTGATGCTGCTGGGCATCGCCCTGGCTTGCTTCACCAGCACCATGCCCTCCACCCTGCCGGCGCTGTTCTACACCCCGATCCGCTACAGCGCCCTGTCCATCGCCTTCAACATCTCGGTCTCGCTGTTCGGCGGCACCACCCCGTTGGTCACCGCCTGGCTGGTGGAAAAGACCGGCAACCCGCTGGTACCGGCCTATTACCTGATGGTGGCAGCGGTGATCGGCATCCTCACCATGCTCACCGTGCGCGAAACCGCCGGCAAACCCCTGCGCGGCTCGCCGCCCTCGGTGGCCAGCGCAGAGGAAGCCAAGGAATTCCTCGCCAGCGACGCGCCGCTGACCGTGGACAAGCAGCCGCCGGGGCATGCCTGAGCCTCGGGCTTGATCGCGGCCATGGCGGACCGCCATGGCCTCTCGATGGCCTTCTCCCCACCACCCAACCTCCCCCAGACGCCCCCTCTCCCCCTGGGAGAGGGCCGGGGTGAGGGCCCGCCCAACCTCTAAACCTCCAGCCAAAAGAAAAGGGGAGACCTGGCGGCCTCCCCTTGAATTCGTTGTCCTCTCGCACCGCTCGTGACGGTGGCTGCGATCGACCAGGAATGGTGACCTGGGCGGGCCCGGGCGCGGCGGACGGGATACCGTCGTTGGCGATACGAAAGCCCCTCCTGGGGCGCCTTCGTTGGACAGCTCTACCGGGCTATCGAAGTTGAGTTCAGCTTACGCCCCTGGGCCCAGCAGGGGTTTGCGTTGTTTGCGCTTTTTACCGCCCCTTGCGCAATCCTTCGCTAGAAAACTAGCATTGCACGCTTCTGGCTAGCGCAAGGTATGCAAAATGGACAAACTCGACCGCTTCGATCTAAAAATCCTGGCAGAACTGCAACGGGATGCGCGCCTCTCCAACCAGGAACTGGCCGAACGCATCGGGTTATCGCCCTCCCCCTGCTCGCGGCGGGTCAAGCAACTGGAAGACGCTGGCTACATCACCCGCCAGGTTGCCCTGCTGGATCGCAAGAAACTCGGCCTGTCGCTGACCGCCTTCGTGCTCATCGGCATGGACAGGCACACCCCGGAGCGCTTCGAGAATTTCCAGGCGGTCATCGCCCAGTGCCCGGAAGTGCTGGAGTGCTGCCTGGTCACCGGCATGGACGCGGACTACCAACTCAAGGTGGTGGTACCCGACATGGAGCACTACCAGCAATTGCTGCTGGGCACCCTGACCCGTATCGAAGGCGTCTCCAGCGTGCGGTCGAGCTTCGTGCTCAACCAGATCCTGGCCAGTACCGAACTACCGCTCAACCACCTGCGCCCCTGAAGGGGGCTCGGCCTCTGCGTCGGCGGCGAGAAAGCGCGGCAGCACCAGCATGTGCGGCACGGCGAAGGCCGCCAAGACGGCGAACAGCGCGCGGATACCGGTCCGCTCCTGCAGCAGGAACACCAGGCCACCGGCCAGGGTGAAAACCGCCGCGCCCAGCAGGATCGGCCAGGTCAGCCAGAGATAGGCCTCGAGGCTGGCGGCCCCCAATAGCCGCTGCCGTACCCCGGTCTGGGGCGCGGCGTGCAGCAGATAGAAGCCGAGGGCGAAGCCCACCAGCGGCGGCGCCAGCACCACGGCGAATAGGGTGACCGCGAGCCAGGGACAACGCCGCTGCCAGGCAGCCAGCAGCAGAACGGGCAGCGATAGCGCGCCGCCAAGGACGAGCAGCCAGGTCAGCCACTGCGCCAGAGCTAAAGAAGCCGCGGGCCCCATGGCCAGGCCCAGCAGCCGGGCGACGGCTGCAGGGTGCAACAGCGCCGGGCCGCCGACGATGAACAGCCCAAGCGCCAGCGACGTTAGCCGACCGGCGAACAGCTCGTCCTCATGGGCGAAATGCCAAGCCGAGAGCAGCAGGAACAGCGCCAGGGCCAGCGCTCCGGCCAGTTGCCAACACAGCAGGCAGGCCAGGGCCGTCGCCAGATAGCAGCCCAGGAAGGCGGGGCGGCGTGCTGGAGAGACCAGGCAGAGGTCGCTGGCGCCATGCAGCAGTCCCAATCCCAGGCCTACCACCAGGGCGAAGGCCAGTTGCCCTGCCCCGCCCACCAGGCTGGCGAGCCCGGCGGTCAGCAGCAGCGCCAGCCAGCCCCGCCCGCTTAACGTCATGACTAGACGCCAGTCCGCGCCAGGGCCGCACGCAGATTACGCTCCGAGGTGAAGGCATAGACCACCTTGGCCAGCACATCGAGGATCAGGAAGGCCCAGACCGTAGCCGCATCGCTCACCGCCCAGACACCTTCGGGCCCCACGGCGAATACCACCGGATAGATCAGCCACAGCACGCTGAGAAAGCCGACGTTCTTGCGGTAGGCCGCGCCGACGGCGGCGTGCTGACCGGCCAGGGTCGCCAGCGGCTTCCACAGCAGATAGAGCACCCCGGCGAAGGCCGCGCAGGACCAGGCGAAGAACACCCACTTGAGGGTGCCGTAGGGCGCCAGGGAAGCGACCAGACCGGTCACGATCATCACCACGTCCAGGGTGACGATGGAGGCCACGAAGCCGGCCTGGCCTTCCTGCTCACGCGCGCCCAGGTAGGCCGAGCTCACCACGCCGGCCAGCAACAGCGGGGTGGTGAAGGTCCAGTCCAGGTAACGGGCGACATAGGTGACACTGCCGTCCGGCTTGATCAGATTGCCGACGCCCAGGTACATGGCCAGATAGGCCGTGGCGGCGATGAAGGGCACGGCGGCATGCACCAGGGTATGGCCGCGCAACGGGCCGTGGTGCGCGCCCTTGGCATAGATCGCCAGGGACGCGAGCGACATGATGATGAAACCGATGAGCAGGGGCGTCTGAATCATGAAAGTCTCCAGGGGTCGATAGGGGCGGACCGGTACGACCAACCCCTCTGGAAAAGGGGTTCTCGACAACCGCTGCGCTTAAGGTAGAGAAGCCGCCGCGAGAATTGGTTCAAAATGTTTCAGAACCACTGGGCAGCTGGCACAGCCGTCTTGAGCGAGGTCAAGCACCGCTCTCGAGCGCTCAGGCAGGCTGCGTCTTTTCGTGCCCGCCCGGAAATCCGCATGCTGCCAGCCCAGAACGTGATGCTGAGCTAAGGGCGCTGCTGCGCCAGCCCCACCCTCTTCGACGACTTCTTCCGGCTGCTGCGCCACGGCATCCGGAACCTGGTCCTGGTCGCCCACAGCCTGCCCGCCACCCGGCTGTGCCAACTCGGCGAAAATCACTGCCGCATGCGGCTGGACATAGGCCCAGAACTCTACGAAGGCTGGATCGACTGCTTGCTGGCCACCCTCGCCCAGCACGATCTCGCCTTCGACGAAGCCTTGCGCGAGGAATGGCGTGACGTGCTGGAAGCCGGGATCGCGGTAATGCGTCGTCGAAGCCCTGTCTCCGTTGGGCTTCGCTGCGCTCAACCCAACCTACCCAGCCGCTCAGGTTGGGCTGAGACGGCTCCACCGTCGAAGCCCAACACCCCACACACAACTCCCCAGCCAACCGCCCCCTCTCCCTCAGGGAGAGGGCCGGGGTGAGGGCAATCCTCGCCCAGACCTCCTCCGACTCCTACCGCTCAAAAGCCCGCAATACCGGCCATCTGCCAGCCACCATCGGTCGGTTATCCCAGCCAATCGCTCAAGAGCCCTGCCTAGACGCTTTACCCACCTCACTTAGATGACTAAGGTATGACGAAAGGACTTTTGTGCAGCAGATCACGGTTATTCCGCCCTGCCCGCACCTCGGAATGGATGACCGATGGCCCGCTTTTTCCCCGCTCGCAGCCAATGCCAGTTCGATACGCCCGGTGAACGCCGCTTCGCCGAACGCCTGGAAAAGCTGCTCGAAGACGACTACCTCTGCTGGAGCAACGTTCCGGTCGGCCCCAAGGCCCGCTATCCGGATTTCGTCGTGCTCCATCCACGGCGAGGCATCCTGGTGCTGGAGGTCAAGGACTGGAAGCTGGCCACCTTGGAATCCGTCACCCCCGGCAAGGTGCGGCTGCATACCCAGGACGGCCTCAAGACCGTCGCCAATCCCCTGCTGCAAGCCCGCTCCTACATCCTCGAAGTCGACCTGCTGCTGAAGAAGGACCCGCTGCTGCGCCAGAGCGCCGGCTCGCCGCATCCAGGCCAACTGATCATGCCCTGGGGCTGGGGCGTGGTACTCACCGGCATCACCCGCCGCCAGTTCGAGCAGACCGATCTCGCCGACGTCTTCGATCCCCAGCGGGTGCTCTTCCAGGACGAGATGACCGAATCCGCCGACCCGGAAGCCTTCCAGCAGCGCCTCTGGGACATGTTCCCCCACGTCTTCCCCTGCGCCCTCACCCTGCCGCAGATCGACCGGGTGCGCTATCACCTCTACCCCGAGGTGCGGGTCAACAGCCAGCCCGGCCAGTTCGGGTTGTTCGACGCCGCCGAGGCGCCGCTGCCCAGCCTGATCAAGGTCATGGACCTGCAGCAGGAACAACTGGCCCGCTCCCTGGGCGATGGCCACCGCGTCATCCACGGCGCCGCCGGCAGCGGCAAGACCATGATCCTCGGCTATCGCTGCGCCCACCTGGCCAAGGTCTCGGTCAAACCCATCCTGGTGCTCTGCTACAACAAGTCCCTGGCCGGCCGGCTGCGCCAGGTGATCGAACAAAAGGGCCTAGGCGAGCGGGTGGTGGTGCAGAACTTCCACGCCTGGTGCGCCGAAATGCTCACCGCCTACCAGGTGGACAAGCCGGATCACCGCCTCCCCGTGGCGGCCAAGATGGAGCAGTACGTGCTGCGTACCATCGATGCCGTCGATCGCGGCCAGATTCCTCGCGGCCAATACAGCGCCGTACTGATCGACGAAGGCCACGACTTCGCCCCCGAGTGGTTCAAGCTGGTGGTGCAGATGGTCGACCCCAGCACCCAGTCGCTGCTGGTGCTCTATGACGACGCCCAGGCCATCTATCGCGGCAAGGGCGGCAAGAAGGCGCTGGACTTCAGCTTCGCCAGCGTCGGCATCCAGGCCCAGGGCCGCACCACCATCCTCAAACTCAACTACCGCAACACGGTGGAAATTCTGTCCGTGGCCCGCGCCTTCGCCACCGAACTGCTGGCCAGTCGCGACGCCAGCGAAGACGGCGTGCCCCTGATCGCCCCGGAAAGCGCCGGCCGCCGCGGCCCCTTCCCCGAACTTATCCAGTGCGGCAGCGACCGCGAGGAGTGGGACCTGCTCATCGCCCGTATCCGCGACGAACAGGCCAATGGTCGCCCACTCAGCGACATGGCCATCCTCTATCGCAGCAGCAGCCAGGCCTACCAGGCCGAATACGAACTCCAGAAGGCCGCCCTCCCCTACCGCTCCGGCGCCAGCGACAAAGGCCGCGCCCAACTCTACGACGCCGAGGACAGCGTCAAGATCGTAAGCATGCACTCCAGCAAGGGGTTGGAGTTCGGCTTGTTATTGATTCCAGGACTAGGCGAAATGCCCAAGCAGGGCGAGCCGGAAGAGGATGAGGCGCGATTGCTGTATGTGGCGATGACGCGGGCGATTGATCGGTTGGTGATGACTTATAAAGAAGCTTCAAAATTTACGAAAAAGCTAAATAAAGCGCAACTAAAACCAAGCAAGCGAGATGACAAATGAGCACAGAACTAATTCGAGAAGTTTCCGAATGGAAGCTAGAAGCAAAACTTGAAGATACCGCAAGATATTTTTTTCACACCAACTTAGTTGATCGAGTCTCCAATGGATCAAAGGCTTTCGTTATTGGAAGGAAAGGCACTGGAAAGACCGCAATCACCGAACATTTAACAAAAGACTCAAGCTATTCTAGATTTGCCAAAAAACTTTCCTTCAAGAATTTTCCATTCCAAGAATTGTACGCACTTAAAAACGATAGCTATACCAACCCAAATCAATACATCACCTTATGGAAGTACCTGATATATAGCTCAGTCGCCAAGCTAATGGCTAAAAATGAAAATATAGACTCTGCCATCCGCGAAAGCTTGAGAAAAATTTATGCAGAAGACATTGAGCAATCACTATCGAGGAGCATAAAAAGATGGGTCAGCGGGGGTTTTAAAATATCAATCCTCGGAAGCGGCGTCGAAGCAAGCGGCACAAACTCGACAATTGCAAACAATGCAAGCTGGATTGAACGAGTAGAAGTATTAGAAGATCTACTACTAGCAAACTTAGACACGGCCGAATATTTAATTGTATTTGATGAATTAGACGAGGACTACAGGGACGTATTAGACCCCAGCAACTACAAGAGATACACAGACCTTTTAACTAGTTTATTTAAGGCCGTCCAGGACGTTCGCTCTGTTTTTCAAGGCAGAAAATTATTTCCTGTAGTTTTTTTAAGAGACGATATATACGACGTATTAATGGATCCAGATAGAAACAAATGGCACGATTTAAAAATCGCTCTCGAATGGGATGAAAGCTCAATAAAAGAGCTATTGGCATTCAGAATATCAAAAGCCGACCCAAAAAAATCAGGAATAGACCCCTTCCCAAAAGCTTGGAAAAATCTCTTCGCCTCAGTACCTGTTAAATACGGCCACAAACAACAAAAACAGATGACCATATTTGATTATATAACACGCAGCACTCAGCTTAGACCAAGAGACTACATCCGATACATACAAGCATGTGCCGAGCAAGCCTTAAAAGAAAACAAAACCGTCATAACCCCAAACATAGTAACAAAAATCGACAAGGCATTCTCCAACTATCTAAGAAGCGAAATTGAAGATGAGATCAACGGCATACTACCTGAAATAAAATCCACTCTGAATATTTTTTCCATAGTCAGAAAACAAACACTCTCGATAGAGGAATTTGAATCTGCATTTAAAGAGGCGGTTTCCCAAGGAGAGCTACAGGACAAAAGCACAGATTTTATACTTAGAGTACTATTCAACTTCTCCGTAATAGGAAACCAGCCCAGCCAAATAAACAAACACGTCTTCAGATACATAACACCAGAAGCAAACTTCAATAGAAAAGAACCGATCGTGCTGCACAGAGGCCTATTTAAATCCCTGCAAATCATATAAAGCACGTATACCCTTATTGCAAAATAATGGGTATGCAGTTTGCTCCTTATTCGAGCAACAACCCCACAAACGCCTCCGCCTGCGGCGACACCTCATCCCTCCTGCGCAGCAACCACACCGCCGACGTCGCTTCCGGATCATCCAGCTCGCGATACACCAGCCCTTCCATCTGAGTACGCTGGTAGGTGGCGGGCAGCACGGTGACGCCGAGGCCGGCGGCGACCAGGCCGAGGATGATGAGGACTTCACTGGCCTCCTGGACGATGCGCGGGGTGAAGCCGGCGCGGGCGGCGAGGCTGTGGAGCTGTTGGTAGAGGCCGGTGCCGAAGCTGCGCGGGAAGTAGACGAAGGGCTCTTCGGCGAGTGCAGCCAGGGGTAGCGGTGCGCTGCCCTGCTGGGCCAAGGGGTGGTCGTGGCGCAGGGCGACCACCAGGGGTTCGCGGAAGAGTTCGACCGCCACCAGGGCGTCAGGCAATTCGATGGGGCGGATCAGGCCGATCTGCAGATTGCCGGCGAGCATGGCGTCGATCTGTTCGCGGCTGCTCATTTCCTGCAGTTGCAGGCGCACCTCGGGGTAGGCACGGCGATAGGCGAATAGGGTCTTGGGGATGGTGGCGACGAAGGGCGAAGAGGCGCTGAAGCCCACCTGCAGTTGCCCGGTCTCGCCACGGCCGGCGCGGCGGACCCGTTCGGCGGCGCGCTCGCTGGCGGCGAGGATCTGCCTGGCTTCGTCGAGAAACGCCGGCCGGCGTCGGTGAGGGCGACACGTCGATTGGTGCGCTCCAGCAGGCGGGTGCCCAATTCGGCTTCCAGGGCCTGGATCTGCTGGCTGAGCGGCGGCTGGGAGAGATTCAGCCGCTGGGCCGCGCGACCGAAATGCAGCTCTTCGGCCACGGCCACGAAGTACCTCAGGTGGCGCAATTCCATACCGCCTCCAATGAGTCGTAAAACCTATCAATCGAGACGGACAATATATTGGATATATGGCAGCCGCCAGCCTAGGGTAATGAGGTCAGACCTGCCCTGAGGTACCCGTGAACACGTCCCGGTCGTCCGCCACGCCACCTACCCCTGCCCTGGCCACCCGGCCTGCCGCCAACGAAGCCCACCACCAACCGGACGCCTTCATCGAAAAGGGCACGCCGCAATTCCTGCGCACCGCCCTGGCGCTGTTCTGCGGCGGCTTCGCCACCTTCGCCCTGCTCTATTGCGTGCAGCCGTTGATGCCGATCTTCTCCCAGGCCTTTGGCCTCACGGCGGCGGCCAGCAGCCTGTCGCTGTCCCTGGCCACGGGTCTCATGGCCTGCGGCCTGCTGGTGACCGGGCCGATCTCCGATGCCATCGGGCGCAAGTCGGTGATGGTCTATGCCTTGTTCGCCGCCGGTGGCTTCACCCTGCTCAGCGCCCTGATGCCCACCTGGGACGGCATCCTGGTGACCCGCGCCCTGGTCGGGCTATCGCTGGCCGGCGTGGCGGCGGTGGCCATGACCTATCTGGCAGAAGAGGTACACCCGGAGCACCTGGGCTATGCCATGGGCCTCTATATCAGTGGCAACGCCCTGGGCGGGATGTCCGGTCGGGTGATCAGCGGGGTGCTGGTGGACTTCGTGTCCTGGCGCATCGCCCTGGGCGCCTTGGGCGTATTGGCGCTGGTGGCGGCGGTGCTGTTCAAGCGCAGCCTGCCGGCCTCGAAGCGGTTCCAGCCGCGCCCCTTGCGGCCGCGTAGCCTGCTCGCCGGCTATGCGCTGCACTTTCGCGATGCCGGGCTGCCCTGGCTGTTCCTGGAGGCCTTCCTGCTGATGGGCGCCTTCGTCACCTTGTTCAACTACATCGCCTATCGCCTGCTGGCCGAGCCCTATCATCTGAGCCAGGCCTGGATCGGGGTGCTCTCGCTGGTCTATCTGGCGGGCATCTACAGCTCGGCCAAGTTCGGCAGCCTGGCCGATCGCTTCGGCCGGCGGCGGGTGTTCAGCGCGGCCATCGTGCTCAAGCTCGGCGGTCTGCTGCTGACCCTGTTCACCCCGCTGTGGCTGGTGCTGCCGGGGATGCTGCTGTTCACCTTCGGCTTCTTCGGCGCCCATTCAGTGGCCAGCAGTTGGGTCGGTCGTCGGGCGCGCCAGGCGCGCGGCCAGGCGTCGTCGCTGTATCTGTTCAGCTACTACGCCGGCTCCAGCGTGGCCGGCACCCTGGGCGGCTTCTGCTGGCACCTGGGCGGCTGGACCGGCGTCGGCCTGTTCATCGGTGCCCTGCTGCTGGCCGCCCTGGCGGTGGCCATGCGCCTGGCGAAGTTGCAGCCGCTACCGGCGCGCTGAAGCCGCGGTCTGGCTGATCGCGGCCATGGCCGACCTTCGTCGGTTGGGTTGAGACGGCTCTATCGTCGCAGCCCAACACTGCCCAATGCTGGGCTGCGCGGTGCTCAACCCAACCTACCGTATATCGCCGCCACAGGCCGTCATTTCCTCGTCTGATTGCCACTCGTCGCGCGGAGCGGCGTTTCGTTCCCCCGAAAGCGGCTCTCACGGCCCCGCCACGCTAGCCTGTTCCTCATTAAACGCAGGCGACTGCAGCCCCTTCGCAACGTTCAGACAAATGTTTGCCTAGGTGTGTAGCCGCTTGGATAATGCGCGGCGAACGCTGCAGTACCCTGCTCATCAGGGATAGATGAACGGCAAGCAGGTAGGCTCCGGGGTAGATTCAGCCGTGAACATGCATTTCCAGATCAGCGATTGGCGCGCCTGGGCACCGGGTCTCACCGACCAGGACGCCTGGCGGCAGTGGTGCGCCGCGCCCTGGAGTCCGGCGGACGATGGCAGCCAACCCGATGCCAGCTTTCTACCGGCCATGCAGCGCCGCCGCCTGAGCCGCCTGGCACGCATGACCTTCCAGGTGGCCTGGCCGCTGGCCGACGCCCACGGCGCGCCGCTGCCGCTGATCTTCGCCTCGCGCCACGGCGAGACCCCGCGCACCCTGGCCATCCTCCAGGAGCTGGCTCGCGGCGAACCGCTCTCCCCCACCCAGTTCAGCCTCTCGGTGCACAACGCCATCATCGGTCAGTGGTCGATCCTGCGCGGCGACCACAGCGAGATGAACGCCCTGGCCACCGGCCGCGACGGCCTCGAACACGCCGTGCTGGAAGCCTGCACTCTGCTGGCGGAAGGGGCGACCGGGGTGCTGGTGGTGATCGCCGAGGAAGCCCCGCCGACGCTCTATGCGCCGCAAATCGACGACGTGCCCTTCCCCTATGCCGTCGGCCTGCTGCTCACCCCCGGCAGCGACTGCAGCCTGCAGGGCGAGCCGGCGCCCGCCGAGGCCGTGGGCAGCGCCTGGCCCCATGCGCTGCAACTGCTGCGCCTGCTGGAAAGCCGCGGCGCCCTGCACCACGCCTACGCCGGACGCGCCTGGCGCTGGCAGGCGGAGGCCCACGGATGATCAGCCGGCTGGACTACGCCTACCGACTGCTGGCCACGGGGCTGAACTTCGTGGTGTTCGGCTGCGGCGCCCTGGTCTTCCGGCTGCTGATCCTCCCCATACTGCTGGCGCTGCCGGGCGATGCCCTGCAGCGCCGCCAACGCGCCCGCCGCGCCAATGCCCGGCTGTTCCGCTGCTTCGTCGCCTTCATGGTGCTGACCCGGGTGATGAAGCTGAGCATCCAGGGCCGCGAACGCCTGGGGCGCCCCGGGCAATTGATCATCGCCAACCACCCCTCGCTGATCGACGTGGTGGTGCTCATCGGCTTGGTGCCCGACGCCAATTGCGTGGTCAAGCAGGGCCTCTGGCAGAATCCCTATCTCAAGCGGCAGATCCAGGCCGCCGGCTACATCAGCAATGACGGCAGCGCCGAGATGCTCGATGCCGCCGCCGATTCCCTGCGCCAGGGCCAGACGCTGATCGTCTTCCCCGAGGGCACCCGCACCACCCCCGGCGAGCCACCCCGCTTCCATCGCGGCGCCGCCGCCATCGCCCTGCGCGGCGCCCGCTGCATCACCCCGGTGATCATCCGCGTGGTGCCCAGCACCCTGACCAAGGCCACGCCCTGGTATCGCATCCCCGCGCGGCGCTTCGACTTCCAGTTGGAAGTCGGCGCCGACCTCGATCCCACCACCTTCGCCGGGCGGCCGTTGCCGCTGGCGTCGCGTGAACTCAACGACCAGCTGCACCAGCTCTACCTGAAGGAAACCGGCAACCATGACTGATCTCAACCTCGAGCTCAAAGGCCTGATCATCGAGGCGCTCGGCCTCGAGGACGTCACCGTCGACGACATCGGCGACGACCAGACCCTGTTCGGCGAAGGCCTGGGCCTGGATTCGGTGGACGCCCTGGAGCTGGGCCTGGCGATCCAGAAGCGCTACGGCATCCGCATCGACGCCGAAGCCAAGGACACCCGCACCCATTTCGCCAGCGTCAACGCCCTCGCGGCCTTCGTCGCCGCCCAGCGCGCCGCCTGAGGAGACCGTCATGCAAAGCCGTGAAGCCATCTTCGACACCCTGCGCAGCGCCCTGGTCGAGCTCTTCGAGCTGGAACCCGAGCGGGTGACCCTGGCGGCCAATCTGTACGAGGACCTGGAGATCGACAGCATCGACGCCGTCGACCTGATCGACCACCTGCGTCGCCAGACCGGCCACAAGATCGCCGCCGAGCAATTCCGCCAGGTGCGCACCGTGGGCGACGTGGTCGAGGCCGTCCATCGCATCAGCCAAGCGGAAGCCTGATCCGCCGCTTATGAGTGCCCTGCCTTCCCGCTCGCCCCTGGGCCTGGTCGCCGGTGCCCTGCTGCTCCTGCTCGGCCTGGCCTATCCCTTCGCCGTCTACTTCGGTCTGCAGCACCTCTCACCACGGCTGTTCGCCGCCGGCCTCGGCGCCCTCTGGGGCCTGCGCCTGCTGCAACCCGGCCTCAACGGCCTGCAGCGCGGCACCGCCCTGGTCGCCCTGGGCTTCTGCCTGCTGCTGGCCCTGAGCGACGCCGCCGTCCTGCTGCGCTGGTACCCGGTGCTGCTCAGCCTCTTCCTCCTGGCGGTGTTCGGCCTCAGCCTGCTGCGCGGCCAGCCGGTGATCGAGCGGCTGGCGCGGCTGCGCGAACCCGAGCTGCCGCCACGGGCGGTGCGCTACACCCGCCGGGTGACCCAGGTCTGGTGCCTGTTCTTCCTGGGCAATGCCGCCACCGCCGCTGGCCTGGCGCTCTGGGCGCCGCTGGCCTGGTGGACGCTCTATACCGGCGTGATCGCCTATGGACTGATGGGCCTGCTGTTCGCCGGTGAATGGCTGGTCCGCCAGCGCGTGCGGAGGCAGCCATGAGCTTCACGCCCCTGGCCGAGCTGCTCGGTGCCACGAGTCCAGTGGACGCCGCGCTCAAGCAGCGCGCCCTGCACCTGGCAGCCGCCTTCCAAGGTCGTGGCCTCCAGCGCCTGGCCCTGCACCTGGACGATGCCGAGGACCTGGCCTGCGCCCTGCTCGGCGCCTGGCGCGCCGGGATCGAGGTCGTTCTGCCGGCCGACGCCCAGCCCGCTACCCGCGTTCGCCTCATGCCGACCCTCGATGCCTGGCTCGACGACCTCGACGGCTGGACCGCTGCCGAGCCCCTGACGCCCGCCCTGCTCGATCTGCAGGCGCCACTGCTGACCCTGAGCACCTCGGGTTCCAGCGGCGAACCCAAGCCTATCGCCAAGCAGCTGTTCCAGCTGGCCAACGAGGTCGCCGCCCTGGAGCGGCTGTGGGGCGCGTCCCTGAGCGAGGCGACCGTCCTCGGCAGTGTCTCCACCCAGCACATCTATGGCCTGCTGTTCCGCGTGCTCTGGCCGCTCTGCGCCGGGCGCCCCTTCGCCCGCCAGGCGTTGCCCTTCACCGAGGAATTGCAACGCGAGACCGCCGCCCTGCTGCGCCAGGGTCGGCGCGCGGTGTGGATCAGCAGTCCGGCGCTGCTCAAGCGGCTGGGCGAGAATCTCGACGATGCCGTCCTCGGCCAGGTGGTGCAGGTATTCTCTTCCGGCGGCGTGCTGCCGGGAGCGGCCGCCAAGGCCTGTCAACAACGCTTCGGTCGTTATCCCACCGAGGTCTATGGCAGTTCCGAGACCGGCGGCATCGCCTGGCGGAGAGGCCCGCAACCCTGGCAGGCCTTTGCCGACATCGAGCTGGGCCAGGATGCCGAGGGCGCCCTCTGGCTGACCTCGCCCTATCTGCCCCGGGACATGCGCGAGCAGACCATGGACGAGGTGCGCCTGCTGGGCGACGGCCGCTTCGAGTTGCTCGGCCGCCTGGATCGCATCGTCAAGCTGGAAGAAAAACGCATCGCCCTGCCAGCCCTCGAAGCACGGCTGCTCGGCCATCCCGCCATCGCCGATGTCCGCCTGGGCGTGGTGCAGCAGGGTCGCGCCCTGCTCGGCGCGCTGGTCGCCCTCAGCGAGAACGGCCTGCACCAATTGCGCAACGGCGGTCGCCGCGCCCTGGTGGCCGAGCTGCGCGAACACCTGGTCGGCCATTGCGAGGCCATCGCCCTGCCACGCCGCTGGCGCCTGCTACTGGCGCTGCCCTACAGCGCCCAGGGCAAGCTGGCCCAGGCCGAGGTGGAGCGCCTGCTGGCCCAGCCACGACCGGTGGAGATCGAGCCACTGAGCGTCGAACGCACCGCAGACGGCTGGCGCCTGGAATTGGAAGTCGCCCCGGACCTGGCGTTCTTTTCCGGCCACTTCCCTACGGCGCCGGTGGTGCCCGGGGTGGTGCAGGTCGGCTGGGCCCAGCGCCTGGCCCGCCAGCACCTGGAGCTGCCTGCCGACTTCGCCGGCATGGAGGTGCTCAAGTTCCAGCAGTTGCTGCGGCCGGGTGATCGGGTGACCCTGACCTTCCACTTCGATGCCGCCCGCAGCAAGTTGCACTTCGCCTTTCGCCAGGGCGAGGCGGCCTGTTCCTCCGGGCGCATCCTGCTCAAGGAAGCGCAGCCATGAGCTTTCGCGCCTGCGCGGTGATCCCGGTGTTCGACCACGAGCACGCCCTGCCGCTGGTGGTCCAGGCGCTGCGCCAACGTGCCCTGCCCTGCGTGCTGGTGGACGACGCCTCCAGCCCGGCGTGCGCCCAGGTGATGGACGAACTGGCCACCCAACCCGACATCCATCTGCTGCGCCTGCCGGTCAACCAGGGCAAGGGCGGCGCGGTGATGGCCGGGCTCGCCGAGGCGCAGCGGCTGGGCTTCACCCACGCCCTGCAGGTGGACGCCGACGGCCAGCACGACCTGGCCGATGTGGCCGCCTTCCTGGCCGAGGCCCAGGCGCATCCAGACGCGCTGATCTGCGGCTATCCGCGCTTCGATGAATCGGTGCCCAAGGGCCGGCTCTATGCCCGCTACCTCACCCACGTCTGGGTCTGGATCAACAGCCTGTCGCTGGAGATCCGCGACAGCATGTGCGGCTTTCGCGTCTATCCGCTGGCACCGACCCTGGCGGTGATCCAGGCCGGTGGCCTGGGCAAGCGCATGGATTTCGACCCGGAGATCCTGGTGCGCCTGGCCTGGCGCGACCAGCCGATGCGCTGGCGCCCGACCCGGGTGCACTACCCGCTGGATGGCCGCTCCCACTTTCGCCTCTGGCAGGACAACGTGCTGATCTCGCGCATGCACACCCGGCTGTTCTTCGGCATGCTGGTGCGCGCGCCGCGCCTGCTCTGGCGGCGGGTGCGCCGGTGAGCGGCCACTGGGCGCAGCAGCGCGAGCGCGGCAGCCCGCTGCTGATGCGCCTCACCGCCTGGCTGGCGCGCCATCTGGGCCGCCGCGCCATCGCGCCGCTGCTGCGGCTGATCGTGCTGTACTTCTTTCTGTTCGGCGCCCGCGCCCGCCGTGGCATCCGCGAATACCAGCAGCGCCTGGCGGAGTGGAGCGGTCGTCCTGAGCTCAAGCCCAGTTGGCGCAGCGGCTATGCCCAGTTCATGGCCTTCGCCGAAGCCCTGCTGGACAAGCTCGACGCCTGGAACGGTCGCCTCGGCCTGGATCAGGTGCGCCTGCACGACCCGGATCAGGTGCACAGTCGCATGCACGGGCCGCGCGGCGAGATCCTGGTCACCGCCCACCTGGGCAACCTCGAAGTCTGCCGCGCCCTGGCCCAATTGGGGCGGCGGGTGCGGCTCAATGTGCTGGTGCACACCCGCCACGCCGAGGCCTTCAATCGCCTGCTGGAAGAAGCCGGCGCCAGTGACCTGCGGCTGATCCAGGTCAGCGAACTGGACCCGGCGGTGATGCTGCAACTGAGCGAACGCCTGGAGCGCGGCGAATGGCTGGCCATCGCTGGCGACCGGGTGCCGCTGCACGGCGGCCGCACCGTGGCGGTGGAGTTCCTCGGCGCCCCGGCGCCCTTTCCCCAGGGCCCCTGGCTGCTGGCCCACCTGCTGCGTTGCCCGACCAACCTGCTGTTCTGCCTGCGCGAAGCCGACGGCTACCACCTCTACCTGGAGGACTTCGCCCCGGCGCCGAGCTGGCGCCGCCAGGAGCGTGCCGCCGGTATCCAGGGCCTGGCCCAGGCCTATGCCGAGCGCCTCGCCGCCCATTGCCTGAAAGCCCCGCGGCAGTGGTTCAACTTCTACCCTTTCTGGAGTCGCGATGAACGCTAGTGTGCGCTTTGGTAGCCAGGCTCTCGTCCTCGAAGACCTGGTCGCCCTGGCCGAAGGCCGGGCCCAGGCCGAATTGCAGGACGATTCCGCCTTCCGCGACGGCATCGCCCGCGGCGCGCGCTTCGTCGATTCGCTGCTGGCCCAGGAGGGCTCGGTCTATGGCATCACCACCGGCTACGGCGATTCCTGCGTGGTCGCCGTGCCCCTGGCCCAGGTCGAGGCGCTGCCACGCCAGCTCTATACCTTCCACGGCTGCGGCCTGGGGCGCCACCTGGACCCGGCAGCGACCCGCGCGGTGCTGGCGGCACGGCTGCAGTCACTGTGCCAGGGCGTCTCCGGGGTAAGGGTCGAATTGCTCGAACGCCTCACCGCCTTCCTGCGCGAAGACATCCTGCCGCTGATTCCCGAAGAAGGCTCGGTGGGCGCCAGTGGCGATCTCACCCCGCTGTCCTACGTCGCTGCCGCCCTCTGCGGCGAGCGCCAGGTACTCTGGCGCCATGAGGTACGGGACGCGGCCGACGTCCATGCCGAACTGGGCTGGACGCCCCTGGTGCTCAGGCCCAAGGAAGCCCTTGCCTTGATGAACGGCACCGCGGTGATGACCGGTCTGGCCTGCCTCGCCTTCGCTCGCGCCGAGTACCTGCTGCGCCTGGCCACCCGCATCACCGCCCTCAATGTGGTGGCCCTGGCCGGCAATCCCGAGCATTTCGACCAACGCCTGTTCGCCGCCAAGCCCCATCCGGGCCAGGGCCAGGTGGCCGCCTGGCTGCGCGCGGACCTGGCCGCCGAAGGCCCGGCCGCGCCGCTGCACCGCCTGCAGGACCGCTATTCGCTGCGCTGCGCCCCCCATGTGCTGGGGGTGCTGGCCGACAGCCTGCCCTGGCTGCGCCAATTCATCGAGACCGAACTCAACAGCGCCAACGATAATCCGCTGATCGACGCCGAGGACGAGCGGGTGCTGCACGGCGGCCACTTCTATGGCGGCCACATCGCCTGTGCCATGGACAGTCTCAAGACCCTGGTGGCCAACGTCGCCGACCTGCTCGACCGCCAGCTCGCCCTGCTGGTGGACGCGCGCTACAACCACGGCCTGCCGGGCAATCTCTCCGGGGCGCCGGCCGAGCGGGCCATGCTCAACCACGGCTTCAAGGCGGTGCAGATCGGCGCCAGCGCCTGGACCGCCGAGGCGCTCAAGGGCACCCTGCCGGCCAGCGTCTTCTCCCGCTCCACCGAATGCCACAACCAGGACAAGGTCAGCATGGGCACCATCGCCGCGCGCGACGCCCTGCGCGTGCTGGAACTCACCGAGCAGGTGGCCGCCGCGACCCTGCTGGCCGCCCAGCAGGGCGTCTGGCTCAGGGGCCAGCAGGGCACGGAGCCGCCCGCGCCCCTGGCCGCCATGCACCGCGAGCTGGCCGAGACCTTTGCGCCGCTGCGCGAAGATCGCGCCCTGGAAGCCGAATTGCGCCAGGCCCTGGGCCTGATCCGCGCCCGCCACTGGAGGCTCTATGCGTAAGACCGGTGCCCTGCAGGTCGAGGTGGAGATCCAGATCCCCTTCTTCGACGTCGACATGATGGAAATCGCCTGGCATGGCCATTACGTGAAGTACCTGGAGGTGGCGCGCTGCGCGCTGCTCGACCGTCTCCAGCACAACTATTTGCAGATGCGCGAATCCGGCTATGGCTGGCCGGTGATCGATCTGCAGATCCGCTATATACGTCCGCTGCTGTTCCAGCAGCGCGTCCGGGTACGGGCCGATCTGGTGGAGTGGGAGAATCGCCTCAAGCTCAATTACCTGATCACCGACGCCGCCACCGGCGAGCGCCTGACCCGCGCCAGCACCGTGCAGGTGGCCGTGGACATGGCCAGCCGCGAGATGCAACTGGCCTCGCCCAAGGTCTTCATCGACGCCGTGGAGAGGGCCCTGGCATGCGCAAGCTGATCGCTCTGCTGCTCATCCTGGCCGCGCCCCTGGCCCAGGCCTTTAGTCTCGACGACCTGGCCACCCAGCTCGCACGGCCGGCGGTGGTCGCGGGCAGCTTCGTCCAGCAGCGCTATCTGCGCGCCCTGCCGCAGCCGCTGACCAGCAGCGGCCACTTCACCTTGGCCCGCGGCCTGGGCCTGCTCTGGCGGCTGGAAAAGCCCCTGGCGCAGACCTATCGCATCACCCCCGGCGCCATTGCCAAGCAGACGCCGGCCGGCTGGACGCCGCTGCCCGGCAGCGACCTGGCCGCCCGCCAGAGCGCCCTCTTCCTCGCCGTGCTCGGCGGCGATCGCAGCGGCCTGGAGCGCGACTTCGAGCTGGCCCTGAGCGGTGACGCCGGGCACTGGCAGTTGCGCCTGACCCCGCGCGGCGCCCTGCTCAAGCAGGTGTTCGACGGCATCCTCATCCAGGGCGGGGCCCTGGTGGAGCAGGTGGAAATCCGCGAGACCCAGGGCGACCGCAGCCTGCTCACCTTGGACGGCACGCCCAGCGACGCCCTCACCGCCGACCAACGCGCGGCCTTCCAGTGACCCGCCTACAACGCCCCTTCCTGCTGTTCCTGCTCGCCCTGCTGGCGCTCAGCGCCTGGCAGTGGCGCCATGGCCCGCCGGTGGCCGCCGATCTGCTGGCGCTGTTGCCCCAGGGCGCGGGCGATGCCCTCACCCAGCAGGCCGAGGCGCGCATGGCAGAGCCGCTCAATCGCGAGGTGCTGCTGCTGGTGGGCCATCCCCAGCGCGAGCGGCTGCCGGCCCTGGTCGAGCGCCTGGGGAAAGACTGGTCCCGGGAGCCGCTGTTCGAGCGGGTACAGTGGCAACTCACGCCGGATCTGCCCGGCCTGCGCCAGCAACTCCTGGCCAGTCGCCTGGCGCTGCCATTGGGTCCGGCCCGTGACCAGCTCCTGCACGACCCGGACAGCTATCTACAAGCCCGCGCCGCCGCCCTCTTCGATCCCTTCGCCGGCGCCGGCGCCCTGCCCCTGGAGCAGGACTGGTTCGGCCTCGGCCTGCTCGTGCAGCGCCAACTCACCCCGGCCAGCAAGGTGGACTTCGACGCCGGCAGCGGCCTCTTGCTGACCCAGGGCGATGGCCTGACCTGGGCGCTGGTCCGCGCCCGTACCCGCGCCGATGCCTTCGACTTCGATGCCCCGCCGCGGGTGGAGGCCCTGATCGAGGCCGCTCGCCGCCAGGTGGTGGCTGACGGCGGTCAGTTGCTGGCTGCCAGCGGCCTGAGATACGCCGCCAACGGCCAGGCCACCGCCAGCCGCGAGATGTCCTTGATCGGCGGCCTGGCCACCTTCGGTACCCTGGCCCTGCTGCTGGGGCTGTTTCGCCGCTGGCGGGTGCTGCTCAGCCTGCTGGCGGTGGGGGTGGCCCTCTTGGCGGGCAGTGCTACCTGCGTGCTGCTGTTCGGCCAGATCAACGCCCTCACCCTGATCCTCGGCGCCAGCCTGACCGGGGTGGCCGCCGACTATCCGTTGCACTATCTGAGCAAGAGCTGGAAGGGCGGCCCCTGGGACGCCACGGCCATCCTGCGCGAGACCCTGCCCGGCCTGTCCCTGAGCCTGGCCACCAATCTGCTGGGCTATCTGGCGCTGGCCTGCACACCCTTTCCGGCGCTGACCCAGGTGGCGGTATTTTCCGCCGCCGGCCTGATCGGCGCCTACCTCACCACCGTCTGCCTGTTGCCGGCCTGGTGGCAGCGCCTGGACCTGGCGCCGCCCGCCGCGCCGCTGCGCGTCATGCAGCGCCTGCTGGACCTGCGCCTGCGCCTGCTGGCGCGCACCGGCAGTCTGCCGCTGCTCTTGGCGCTGCTGACCTTTTGCGCCGCCGGCCTCTGGCAGCTGCACACCCAGAACGACCTGCGCCTCTGGCTCGGCCAGGACCCGGCGCTGACCCGCGAGGCCCAGGCCATCGCCCGCCTCACCGGCCTGCAACCCACCAGCCAGTTCTTCCTGGTGCGTGGCGCGGATGCCGATGAGGTGCTGCAACGCCAGAGCGCCTTGGGCCGGCGCCTGGAGGGATTGGTCAAGGCGGGTCAGCTACAGGGCTATCGCGCCCTCAGCGGTCTGGTCGCCCCCGCGGCGGCCCAGGCCGAACTGCGCCAGGCCCTGGCCGGTTGGGGCGAACGTCTGCAGCCGCTGCTGGCGGTGGGTATCCCGGCGGAGGCGCTGGAGGCCGAACTCAAGCAAACGCAGCAGCTGCCCGACCTGAACCTGGACCAAGCCCTGGCCGGCCCTCTGGGCGAACCCTGGCGCCCGCTCTGGCTGGGCCGCACGGCCGATGGCAGCGCGGCCGGGCTGGTCAGCCTGCAAGGCCTGGGCAATGCTCAGGTGCTGCAACGGGTGGCCGACGGCCTGCCCGGCGTGCAACTGGTGGATCGCCTGGGCGAGCTGCGCGGGCTGTTCGTCCATACCCAGCGCCTGGCAGTGGAGCTCAAGCTGCTGGCCTCAGGCGCCATCTTCCTGCTCTTGCTCTGGGCCTTCGGCCGCCGCGCGGCGCTGCGCATCGTCTGCCTGCCGCTGCTGGCAGCCCTGGCGGCCCTGGCCTGCCTGGGTTGGCTGGGCCAGCCGCTGACCCTGTTCAGCCTGTTCGCCCTGCTGCTGATCACCGCCATCGGCGTGGACTACGCCATCCTCATGCACGAGGCCATCGGCGGCGCCGCGGTGAGTCTGCTCGGTGGCTTACTGTCGGGCGTCGGCAGTTGGCTGTCCTTTGGTCTGCTGATGCTCAGCAGCACCCCGGCCATCGCCAACTTCGGCCTGGCCATCAGCCTGGGGCTGGTGTTCAGCTTCCTGCTGGCGCCCTGGGCCTCTCCACCCCTCTCCCACGAAAAGGAATTTCGTCATGGTTGAACACCATCCCCTGGTCGTCATCGGTGCCGGCCCGGCTGGCGCCGTGGTCGCCGCCCTGCTCAAGCGCCGCGGTCATGAGGTGCTGGTGCTGGAAGCCCAGCATTTCCCGCGCTTTTCCATCGGCGAGAGCCTGCTGTCCCACAGCCTGGACTTCATCGAGGAAGCCGGGATGCTGCCGGCCGTCGAAGCCGCGGGGTTCCAGACCAAGATCGGCGCGGCCTTCGCCTGGGGCGAGCGCTACACCGACTTCGACTTCCGCGACACCTATAGCGGCGGGCGCAGCACCTTCCAGGTCCAGCGCGGCCCCTTCGACAAGCTCCTCGCCGATGACGCCGCACGCCAGGGCGTGGAGATCCGCTACGGCCAGCGCGTCACCGCCGTGACCCTGGGCGAGAACGGTGCCAAGACCCAACTCGAGGTGCAGGGCGACGACGGCCAGGCCTATGCGCTGACCACCGACTTCCTGCTCGATGCCAGCGGCTATGGCCGGGTCCTGCCACGGCTGCTGGAGCTGGAAGCCCCGTCCAACTTCCCGGTGCGCCGCGCCCTTTTCACCCATGTCGAGGATCGCATCGACGATCCCGGCTTCGACCGCCAGCGCATCCTCATCACCACCCATCCGACCCTGCGCGACGTCTGGTTCTGGACCATCCCCTTCAGCGACGGCCGCACCTCGGTCGGCGTGGTGGCCGCCGCCGAGCGCTATGCCGGACGCGCCACCGATCTCGCCACCGGTCTGCGCGACTGGGTGGCCGAGACCCCGAGTCTGGCCCGGGTGCTGCACAATGCGGTCTGGGATACCCCGGTGCGCGAATTGGGCGGCTATGCGGCCAACGTCAAGCGCCTGCACGGCCCCGGCTTCGCCCTGCTCGGCAACGCCGCCGAGTTTCTCGACCCGGTGTTTTCCTCGGGCGTCACCATCGCCCTGCGCTCGGCCAGCCTGGCCGCGCCCCTGGTGGATCGCCAGTTGCGCGGCGAGGCGGTGGATTGGGAAGCCGAATTCGCCCAGCCGCTCAAGGCGGGCGTCGATACGTTCCGCGCCTATGTGGAGGGCTGGTACGATGGCAGCTTCCAGGACGTCATCTATTTCGAGCACGCCCAGCCGGAGATCCGCAGCATGATCTGCGCCATCCTCGCCGGCTACGCCTGGGACGTCCGTAACCCCTTCGTCAAGGAACCCAAGCGGCGCCTGCGCCTGCTCGTGGAGCTTTGCCAGCTGAATTCGGCCCATCCCGCATGACCTCGCTTCGTCCGCTCCTCTTCCTGGCTGGCCTGCTGCTCGCCGCCTGCGCCAGCCAGCCGCCGCTGCCCAGCAGCCCGCCACCGCTGGCGCACGCACTCGTCTACCAGGTGGAGCGCCAGAGCGCGGAGGGCCATGACGTCCTGCTGCTGGCCATCCAGCCGGAAGGCGCCAACCTGCGCTTCTCGCTGTTCGATCCCCTCGGCGTGCCCCAGGCGCGCCAGCAATTCATCCAGGGCGCCTGGCAGGCCGACGGCCTCTTGCCGCCCAATCCCCAGGCGCGAGCCTTCTTCGCCGTGCTCTTGTTCGCCCTCACGCCCGCCGAGCAGTTGCCATGGGCCTATGCGGCGGGTGACTGGCGGCAGGCCGCCGATGGCAGTCGTACCCTCGGGGATTGGCAGGTGCGCTATCCCAGCGCCGACCGCCTGGAGCTGCGGGCGCCGGATCGGCCGAGCTATCGCTTGACGCTGCTGCCGGAGTCCGCCCCTTGAGCGCCTATCTGAATGCCCTGGGCCTGCTCTGCGCCCTGGGCCAGGGCAAGGCCGAGGTGGCGCGCGGACTGTTCGCCGGTGACACGAGCGGCATGCAGCCGACCCCGGGCTGGATTCCCGAGCGCCAGCCGCCGGTGGGCACCGTCACTGCCGCCCTGCCGGCCTGGCCCGCGGACTGGACGCCCTTCTTCAGCCGCAACAACCAGCTCTTGCTGGCCGCCCTGGGCGAGATCGAACCCCAGGTGCGCCAGGTCATCGAGCGCCACGGGCCCGCGCGCATCGGCGTGGTGCTGGGCACCAGCACCTCGGGCATCCACGAGGCCAGCCAGGGCATCGCCGTGCACCAGCGCAGCGGCCAGTTGCCCGAGGGCTATCAATACGCCCAGCAGGAACTGGTGGCGCCCGCCGACTTCCTTGCCCGCTACCTGGGGCTGAACGGCCCCTGCTACGGCCTCTCCACCGCCTGCACCAGCAGCGCCCGCGCGCTGCTCAGCGCCCGCCGGCTACTGGTGCAGGGCCATTGCGACGCCGTGCTCTGCGGCGGCGTGGACAGCCTCTGCGGCCTGACGCTGAACGGCTTCGCTGCCCTGGAAGCGGTCAGCGAGTCGCTGTGCAATCCCTTCTCGGTCAATCGCTGCGGTATCAACATTGGTGAGGGCGCGGCGCTGTTCCTGCTGACCCGCGAACCGGGCCCCATCGCCCTGCTCGGCGGCGGTGCCAGCTCCGATGCCCACCACATCTCCGCCCCCGATCCCAGCGGGCGCGGCGCCGTCCAGGCTATGCAGGCGGCGCTGCGCGCCAGCGGCCTGCAACCGGGAGACATCGGCTATCTCAACCTGCACGGCACCGCCACGCCGCACAACGACGCCATGGAAAGCCAGGCCACCCACCAGGTGTTTCCGGCCGGGGTGCCCTGCTCTTCCACCAAGCCGCTGACCGGCCATACCCTCGGCGCCGCCGGCGCCCTGGAAGCGGCCTTCGCCTGGCTGACCCTGGACCCGCAGCTCAACCCCGCCGGCCAGTTGCCGCCGCAACGCTGGGATGGCCAGGCCGATCCAGCCCTGCCGCGCCTGGCGCTGACCGCGGGCGACAGCCGCCTGGACGGCCGTCGCCACGCCATGAGCAACAGCTTCGCCTTTGGCGGCAGCAACGTCAGCCTCATCCTCGGAGCCACGCCATGATCCCCTGGACCCTCGCCGAACTGGTGCCCCACGCCGGCGACATGCTGCTGATCGACGAGATCCTCGTCTGTGACGAGAGCGGCATCGAGACCCGCTTGGTGGTCAGGCCCGGCCTCTTCACCGATGCCGACGGCGCCCTACCGGCCTGGATCGGCGTGGAGCTGATGGCCCAGAGCGTGGCCGCCTTCGCCGGCTGCCAGGCGCGCCGCCGCGGCGAGGCGCCGGCGCTGGGCTTCTTGCTCGGCACCCGCCAATTTAGTTGCGATGTGTCGGCCTTTCCCGCCGGTGGTGAATTGCGCATCCGCGCCCAGTCGGCGCTGGAGAACGACGATGGCATGGCCATCTTCGATTGCCACCTGCAGGGTCCCGGCTGCCAGGCCAGTGCCCGGCTGAACGTCTATCGTCCACCCCAGGTGGATCTGTACCTAGAGGAGCCCGCGCCATGAGCGTCGCCCCCGCTCCGGTCCTGGTGACCGGTTCCAGCCGCGGCCTGGGCCGCGCCATCGCCCTGCGCCTGGCCGCCGCCGGCCATGACCTGGTGCTGCACTGCCGCAGCCGCCGCGAAGAAGCCGAGGCGGTACGCGCCGAGGTCGAGGCCCTGGGCCGCACGGCGCGGGTGCTGCAATTCGACGTCGGCGACCGCGCCGCCTGCGCGGCCATCCTCGAAGCCGATACCGAGGCCCACGGCGGTTACTACGGGGTGGTCTGCAACGCCGGCCTGACCCGCGACGGCGCCTTTCCCGCGCTCACCGGCGAGGACTGGGACCTGGTGCTGCGCACCAACCTCGACGGCTTCTACAACGTCCTGCACCCGGTGATCATGCCGATGATCCGCCGCCGCGCGGCGGGACGCATCGTCTGCATCACCTCAGTCTCCGGGCTGATCGGCAATCGCGGCCAGGTCAACTACAGCGCCTCCAAGGCTGGCCTCATCGGCGCCGCCAAGGCCCTGGCCGTGGAGCTAGCCAAGCGCAAGATCACCGTCAACTGCGTCGCGCCGGGACTGATCGATACCGAGATCCTCGACGAGCACGTGCCGGTGGAGAAGATCCTCGAGATGATCCCGGCCGGACGCATGGGCACCCCCGAGGAAGTGGCCCACGCCGTGGCCTTCCTGCTCGCCCCCGAGGCCGGCTACATCACCCGCCAGGTGCTGGCGGTCAACGGAGGACTGTGCTGATGAATGGCCGTCGCGTCGTGATCACCGGGATGGCCGGCGTCACCGCCCTGGGCAGTGACTGGCCGACCATCCGCGCCAACTTCCTCGCTGGCCAGAGCGGCATCCGCCGCATGGACGCCTGGGATCGCTATACCGAGATGAACACCCGCCTGGGCGGGCCCATCGTCGACTTCCAGGTGCCGGGCCACTGGACCCGCAAGCAACTGCGCAGCATGGGCCGCGTCTCCCAACTGGCGGTGGCCGCCGGCGAGCGCGCCCTGGCCGATGCCGGGCTGCTGGATGACCCGCGCATCACCGACGGCCGCATGGGCGTGGCCTGCGGCTCCTCCACCGGCAGCACCGACGACATCAAGGCGCTGGCCAACATGCTGCTCAGCGATACGGCCGTGGGCCTCAACGCCAACACCTATGTGCGCATGATGCCGCACACGGCGGCCGCCAACCTGAGTCTGTTCTTCGGCCTCAAGGGCCGGCTGATCCCCACCTCCAGCGCCTGCACCAGCGGCAGCCAGGGCATCGGCTACGCCTACGAGGCCATCAAGTTCGGGCGCCTGCCGCTGATGCTGGCCGGCGGCGCCGAGGAACTCTGTCCCAGCGAGGCCATGGTCTTCGACACCCTCTATGCCACCAGCCTGCGCAACGACGCGCCCCAGACCTCGCCACGGCCCTACGACCGTGGCCGCGACGGCCTGGTGATCGGCGAAGGCGCCGGCATCCTGGTATTGGAAGAACTGGAGCACGCCCTGGCGCGCGGCGCCCACATCCACGCCGAAATCGTCGGCTTCGGCAGCAACGCCGACGGCCAGCATTCCACCCGCCCCGAACAGGCCACCATGCAGCGCGCCATGGAGCTGGCCCTGGAAGACGCCGGGCTGACCCCGGACGCCATCGGCTACGTCAACGGCCACGGCACCGCCACCGAACAGGGCGACATCGCCGAGACCCAGGCCACCCAGGCGCTGTTCGGTGCGCGGATGCCCATCAGCTCGCAGAAGAGCTACCTGGGCCACACCCTCGGCGCCTGCGGCGCCCTGGAGTCCTGGTTCAGCATCGCCATGATGAACGAGGAGCTGTTCGTGCCCACCCTCAACCTCGACGAGCTGGACCCCCAGTGCGGCGAGCTGGACTATCTGCGCGGCGCGCCGCGGCAACTGAGTACCGAGTTCGTGATGAACAACAATTTCGCCTTCGGCGGGGTGAATACCTCGCTGATCTTCCGCCGCTGGTCCTGATTCAATCTGGAAAAGGAGTCTTCCCGATGCTACGCCGCCTGCTGCTCGCCCTTGCCCTCCTGGCCCTGGTCGCCTGTACCACCAAACCGATCCAGAATCCCCGGGAGGTATTTCCCACCGACCACCCGTTCGCCGCCGCGGATGTGCGCGAAGCCATCCTCACGGCCCTGCAGCAGCGCGGCTGGGCAACCCGCAGCGAAGCACCTGGCCAGATCACCGCCAGCATCGACGTACGCGGCCGGCACCAGGCCTGGATCGATATCCCCTACAGCACCCAGGGCTACCAGATCCGCTATCGCGACAGCGCCGGCCTCGACTACGACGGCCAGCACATCCATCGCAACTACAACAGATGGGTGCATCTGCTCGACGTCGCTATCCGTCGGCAATTGCAGCTACCGGCGCCCACAGCTGCCGCGGACTGACAGACCCTGCGCTTGCGCAATGTCGCAGAATCTAGCTGACGGCACAGGTGTTCTGCGTTAAACAATCAGCCACCAACCACAAGGAAGTCATCATGCGTAATCTCGCCCCGAAACTGGCCCTCGCCCTGAGCCTGGCCGCCCTGCTGCCCGCCGCCGCCCAGGCGCGCGACACCACCCTCCAGTTGCCCTTCGCCGAAGTCGTCCAGGAAGCCCTGGCGGCCAAGCGCCTGGATGGCAGCGTAAAGTTCTACCTGGCCGGCAACCCGGTGCCGGGCAAGGCCACGGTGGTCAACTCCAGCATCACCACCAACCAGAAGACCAACGCCTTCAACAAGACCGATGAAGTCGCCTGCCGCTGGGTGCTGCAATCGGCGCTGATCCGCCTGCAGGAAGCCGCCAAGGCGGCCGGTGCCAATGCCGTCACCGACATCACCAGCTACTACAAGAAGAACGAATGGAGCGATCCCACCCGCTACGAGTGCCACGCCGGCGCCCTCATGGCCGGTGTCGCCCTCAAGGGCAAGCTGGTGATCCTCAAGTAGATCGGAACGGCGGTGCGCCCGGGTGGGTCTGTCTGGAGACCTACCCAGAGGCTGCCGCCATGCCCCAGTTCCGCCTCCACTACCGCAAGGACGGTGAGTCCCGCCAGCTCGATCTCGAGCATCCTCAGGCGACCCTCGCCCCGCATGAAGCGGCCCTCGCACTGCTGGAACACCTCCGCGCCGACGCCGAGAACAGCCTGGCCCTGCCGCCCGCCGAGGCGCCAGCGGAGGCGATTCTGCGGCAGGCTGAGGTGCATGGGTTGACGGATATCCAGGTGGAGCCGCTGGTTTCGTAGGTTGGCGCTGAGCGCAGCGAAGCCCAACGAGCGGAGCTAGCGGTCAGCTGGCCACCCTCACCCCAGCCCTCTCCCGGAGGGAGAGGGGGCGGTCTGGTTCAGCGTGGGCTTGTGGGCTCATCGCCGTAGCGTGGAAAACGGCGCAGCCTTTTCCACTGACGAGCTGCGGTACCAACGGTGGATAAGGCTGCGCCGTTATCCACCCTACCTGCAGCGAAGACCGACACCGCCAGACCTCAGCCCAGGAACAACCGATACGCCGGATTCTCGGTTTCGTCCCAGTAGCGATAGCCGATGGCGTCCAGGGTCGCCAACAGCTCGTCCCGCTCGGCATGACTGGCTTCCAACGCCGCGAATACCCGCCCATCCGCCGCGCCATGGTTGCGGTAATGGAACATGCTGATGTTCCAGCGCCCGCCCAGCCGTTCGAGAAAGTCGAACAGCGCTCCGGGCCGCTCGGGGAATTCGAAGCGGAACACCTGCTCCTGATCCACCCGCGCCGCATGGCCGCCCACGGTGTGGCGGATATGCAGCTTGGCCAGTTCGTTGTCGGTCAGGTCCAGCACCGGAAAGCCCTGGTCGCGCAGCCCCTGCAGCAGCGCCTCGCGCGGATCGCGCTGGGGATGGGTCTGGACGCCGACAAAGATGTGCGCTTCCTGGCCGGTGTGATAGCGGTAGTTGAATTCGGTGATCTGCCGCCGGCCCAGGGCCTCGCAGAAAGCGCGGAAGCTGCCCGGTCGCTCGGGGATGGTCACGGCGATAATGGCTTCGCGCTGCTCGCCCAGTTCGGCGCGCTCGGCCACGTGGCGTAGCCGGTCGAAGTTGACGTTGGCGCCCGAATCGATGGCCACCAGCACCTGGCCACCTGAGCCCGCGCGCTCGGCGTACTTCTTGATCCCGGCCACGCCCAGGGCGCCGGCCGGTTCGGTGATGGAGCGGGTATCGTCGTAGATGTCCTTGATCGCCGCGCAGATCTCATCCGAGCTGACGGTGATGACTTCATCCACATAACGTCGGCAGATCTCGAAGGTGTGATGGCCGATCTGGGCCACCGCCACGCCATCGGCGAATAAGCCAACCCGTGGCAGCACCACCCGCTCCCCGGCGGCCATGGCCTGTTGCAGGCAATTGGAATCGTCCGGCTCGACGCCGATGACCTTGATCTCGGGGCGCAGGTATTTCACGTAGGCCGCGATACCGGCGATCAGACCGCCGCCGCCGACCGGGACGAAGATGGCGTCCAGCCGACCGGGGTGCTGGCGCAGGATCTCCATGGCCACCGTGCCCTGGCCGGCGATGACGTCCGGGTCGTCGTAGGGCGGCACGAAGGTGTAGCCCTGCTCCTCGACCAGCCTGAGCGCCTCGGCCAGGGCGTCGGGAAAGGCGTCGCCGTGCAGCACCACCTCGCCACCGCGGGATTGCACGCCGATGACCTTGAGCTCCGGCGTGGTCCGCGGCATGACGATGATCGCCCGCACACCCAGCTCACGGGCCGCCAGGGCCAGGCCCTGGGCATGGTTGCCGGCGCTGGCGGCGATCACCCCGCGAGCCTTTTCCTCGGTCGAAAGGCTGGCCAGCTTGGTGTAGGCGCCACGGATCTTGAAGGAGAACACCGGCTGCAGGTCTTCGCGCTTGAGCAGCAC
>NZ_SULM01000007.1 GCF_005250615.1 Pseudomonas rhizoryzae
ATTCTACGCTAGCCTCACATCCTGTCAAGCGTTGATTTGAACTTTTTCGTTTCAACTCAACCACTTGCACCGCCGTGACCAGATCAACCGATCGCGGCAGCGGGAGGCGAATCCTACAGCATCCTAAGACGCTGTCAACCCCTCCCCTTCACTTCATCATCGCCCTGAGGCGTTGACCAAGCAGCGAGGACTCCATAGACCCCTCGCCCGACTCAGACCTAAGTGCTTGATTTTCAAGCCCTTCAGCGTCTGCGCCGGAAGTGGGGCGCATTATAGGGGAGTTTCGGAGGGCGTCAACAGGTTATTTTTCAAAAAGGCAAAAAAGAAGGGGCTGCTCGCGCAGCCCCTTCTTTAGCTACTTAGGCTCGGCTAGTGCGACGGCCGCGCCAAAGGGTCATGACAGGGCCGGAGACGGCATAGGCCAGGAAGCCCAGCAGCAGGACGCGTGGCGGATCGGTGAAGATCACGGCGAAGATGAGTACGGCGATCAGGATGACCACAAAAGGTACCCGCCCTTTGAGACCGAGAGTCTTGAAGCTCCAATACTTGAAGTTGCTGACCATGAGCATGCCAGCAGCAGCCACCATCAGGGCAACGAGCAAGGACAGCTTGGAGCCCAGAATGCCGAAATCGCTGAAGCACCAGACGGTACCGGCTACCAGGGCCGCGGCCGAAGGACTGGCCAGGCCAATGAAGTAGCGCTTGTCCACCGAGCCGATCTGGGTATTGAAGCGCGCTAGACGCAGGGCAGCGCCAGCTACATAGATGAAGGCGACGGCCCAGCCGACATTGCCCAGGCCGCTGAGCGCCCATTGGTAGGCCAGGATCGCCGGAGCGACACCGAAGGCGACCATGTCAGACAGCGAATCGTATTGTTCGCCGAAGGCGCTCTGGGTGTTGGTCATACGGGCGACACGCCCATCCAGTCCATCCAGGACCATGGCGATGAAGATCGCGGCGGCGGCAGCCGAGAAGCTTGCCGAGGCGACTTCATATTGCCCCTGGGTAAAGGCGGTCTGGGCCGCCACACCCTTGATGATCGAATAGAGGCCGGCGAATAGTGCGGCTGTAGTGAAGAGATTGGGCAGCAGGTACACGCCACGGCGCCTGATCTTGCGCCCCTGGGCGTCTTGCGTCTCTTCGATGTGCTCATCCACGGGGAGGATGCCGTCGGTGGTGGTGTTGGACGGATTTTCTTCGGGATGCTCGCTCATGGATTTTCCTTGGGCATTACCTGACGGATTGGACTGACCCCATGCGGGCAGGGTTCAGCCTAACCTCCCATGCTAAGGCATTGCCGAGGGCATGGGCAGTGCAATAAAAAACGCGGCCGAGGCCGCGTCCTTTACCGTTCGTTACAGGGCAGGCGCCCTGCCCGATCAGTTCTTGGTCTTGTCGACGATCTTGTTCGACGCGATCCAAGGCATCATGGCGCGCAGCTTCTCGCCCACCTGCTCGATGGGGTGAGCAGCGTTGTTGCGGCGGTAGGCGGTCATGGAGGCGTAGTTGGAAGCGCCTTCAGCCACGAACATCTTGGCGTATTCGCCGTTCTGGATGCGCTTGAGCGCATTCTTCATGGCAGCGCGGGACTCGGCGTTGATGACTTCGGGGCCAGTCACGTACTCGCCGTACTCGGCGTTGTTGGAGATCGAGTAGTTCATGTTGGCGATGCCGCCTTCGTACATGAGGTCGACGATCAGCTTCAGCTCGTGCAGGCACTCGAAGTAGGCCATTTCCGGCGCGTAGCCAGCTTCGACCAGGGTTTCGAAACCGGCCTTGACCAGCTCGACCGCACCGCCGCACAGAACGGCCTGCTCACCGAACAGGTCGGTTTCGGTCTCGTCCTTGAAGGTGGTTTCGATGATGCCGGTACGGCCGCCGCCAACGCCACAGGCGTAGGACAGGGCCACGTTCTTGGCGTTGCCGGAAGCGTCCTGGTGAACGGCGACCAGATCAGGAATGCCGCCGCCTTTGACGAATTCGGAGCGCACGGTGTGGCCCGGGGCCTTGGGGGCGATCATGATGACGTCCAGGTCAGCGCGGGGCACGACCTGGTTGTAGTGGATGGCGAAACCGTGAGCGAAGGCCAGGGTGGCGCCCTGCTTCAGGTTCGGCTCGATCTCGTCCTTGTACAGCTTGGACTGGAATTCGTCGGGGGTCAGGATCATGACCACGTCGGCGGAGGCAACGGCATCCTTCACCGGCTTGACGGTCAGGCCATGGGCCTCGGCCTTGGCCACGGTGGCGGAGCCGGTGCGCAGACCGACGATGACGTCGACGCCGGAGTCCTTCAGGTTGCAGGCGTGGGCGTGGCCCTGGGAGCCGTAGCCGATGATGGCGACCTTCTTGCCCTGGATGATGGAAAGGTCACAGTCTTTATCGTAGTAAACGCGCATTGCAGGTTCTCCTGGAAAAGGGGGTATCAGATGCTCAGGGCTTTGTCGCCACGGGATATTCCGGTCACGCCGCTACGTACCACCTCGAGGATGGACGCGGCGCCGATCGCCTGGATGAAGCTGTCGATCTTCTCGCTGGTGCCGGCCAGCTGAATGGTATACACGCTGCTGCCGACGTCCACGATCTGGCCGCGGAAGATGTCGGTGGTGCGCTTGACCTCGGCGCGCTGGGCACCGGTGGCCTTGACCTTAATCAGCAGGAGTTCGCGCTCGATATGGGCGCTCTCGGACAGGTTGACCAGTTTCACCACCTCGATGAGCTTGTTGAGGTTCTTGGTGATCTGCTCGACCGTCTCTTCCTGGCCGATGGTGGTCAGGGTCAGGCGCGACAGGGTCGGGTCCTCGGTCGCGGCGACCGTGAGGCTTTCGATGTTGTAGTTGCGCTGGGAGAACAGGCCGACCACACGGGACAGGGCACCGGGCTCGTTTTCCAGCAGCAGGGAGATGATGTGTCTCATGTTCAGGTCCGCTCCGTCTTGCTCAGCCACATGTCGCGCATCGCGCCATCCTTGATCTGCATCGGGTAGACGTGTTCGGTGTTGTCCACGGCGATGTCGAGGAAGACCAGGCGATCCTTCATGGCGAAAGCCTCGGCCATCATCGGCTTGAGGTCTTCCAGACGCTGGATGCGCATGCCGACGTGGCCATAGGCCTCGGCCAGCTTGACGAAGTCCGGCAGGGATTCCATGTAGGAGTGGGAGTAACGGCTGCTGTACTGCATGTCCTGCCACTGGCGAACCATGCCCAGGGCACCGTTGTTGAGGCAGACGATCTTCACCGGCAGGTCGTACTGCATGCAGGTGGAGAGTTCCTGGATGTTCATCTGCACGCTGCCTTCGCCGGTGACGCAGGCGACGTCGGCATCGGGGAAGTTGAGCTTGACGCCCATGGCCGCCGGGAAGCCGAAGCCCATGGTGCCGAGACCACCGGAGTTGATCCAGCGATTGGGCTTGTCGTACAGGTAGTACTGGGCGGCGAACATCTGGTGCTGGCCGACATCGGAGGTGATGTAGGCATCGCCCGCAGTGACGTCGTACAGGGTCTCGATGACGGTCTGCGGCTTGATGATGCTGCCGTCGCCCTTGTTGTAGGGGAACAGGCCGCGATTGCCGCGCCACTCCTCGATCTGCTTCCACCAGGTGGCCTGGCTTTCGGCATGGGGCTTCTCGTTCAGCTCACGGACGACGGCGACCATCTCGGCGAGGACGCTGTCCACTGGACCGACGATGGGCACGTCGGCCTTGATGGTCTTGGAGATGGAGGCCGGATCGATGTCGACGTGGATGATCTTGGCGTTGGGGCAGAAGCGCTTGGCGCCGTTGATGACGCGGTCATCGAAGCGCGCACCCACGGCGAGGATGACGTCGCTGTGGTGCATGGCCAGGTTGGCCGGGTAGCTGCCGTGCATGCCGAGCATGCCGAGGAACTGGCGATCGCTGCCCGGATAGGCGCCGAGGCCCATCAGCGTATTGGTGACCGGCAGGTTGAGCAGGCGGGCCAGCTCGGTGAGAGCGCCCGAGGCACCGCCGAGGATGACGCCACCGCCCGCGTAGAGGATCGGGCGCTTGGCGGCCACGAGCATCTCGACGGCCTTGCGGATCTGGCCGGAATGGCCCCGTTGCGCCGGGTTATAGGAGCGCAGCTTGACCTTCTTCGGATAGACGTATTCGTACTTCTTGGTCGGATCGCCCATGTCCTTGGGAATGTCCACCACGACCGGGCCGGGACGACCGGATTCGGCGAGGTAGAAGGCCTTCTTGAGGACCTCGGGGATCTCGGAGGGATGCTTGATGATGAAGCTGTGTTTCACGATCGGCCGGGAGATACCGACCATGTCGGTTTCCTGGAAGGCGTCGGTACCCACCATGTTGCTCGGCACCTGGCCGGACAGGACCACCATGGGGATGGAGTCCATGTAGGCCGTGGCGATACCGGTAATGGCATTGGTCGCGCCGGGGCCGGAGGTCACCAGCACCACACCGGCCTTGCCGGTGGCGCGGGCATAGCCGTCAGCCATGTGGGTCGCGGCCTGCTCGTGGCGAACCAGGATGTGGTTGAGCGCCGGTTCCTTGAACAGGGCGTCGTAGATGTGCAGCAGGGCACCGCCCGGGTACCCGTAGATGTGTTTCACGCCCTCGTCGCGCAAGAAGCGGACGACCATCTCAGCGCCAGTTAATAGCTCCACGTATCACCTCATTCCACGCGTGGCGAACGCCCATCAGGGACGTTCAAGGTTCGGTTGACTGCAAGGCAGAGCACGGGCGACGGTGATCACCGACGATTCAGCTGCCTAGAAAGCCTTGTTGGAAGGTTCCGATGAATGCTGGAGCTTCCACCCGACGCGAGGTAACGCGGTGCAGGGTATTTGACTGTGGCGGCGCGGGTAGGCACCTCATGGTCTGCCGAGGAGTCAGCTTTGGGCCGATTCGCTACAGCGAACTTTGGATTGTTCGCATTCGACCGGCGCAAGTCAAGCCGAAAGGTGTGGCAGCACACAATCGGCTACGGGTAGTCGGCGCGGATGAAAAGGTCGACGCCACCTCTTATAGTGAGGTCTTGTCCTTTCGCCTCCAGGATTCCCATGCGTCCGATCTTCTGGCTTTCCGCCCTTGCCCTTGCCTGCGGCCTGTCCGTGCAGGCCGCTCAAGTCTACAAGTGGACCGACGACAAGGGCGTCACCCATTTCAGTGCCCAGCCGCCCGACGGCCAGAAGGCCAACGAGGTGGACGTGAAGGTGGCGCCGCAGATCAACGGCGGTGGCAGCGCGCCCACTTACAAGATGCCCAATGGCGCCCAGCAGCCGTCGGTCTCCAACGATGCCCAGCAGCAGGAGCTGGATCGCAAGGTCAAGGCCCAGGTGCGCGAAGATCAGGCCAAGCTCAAGGCGCAGTGTGATCAGGCGCGCCAGAATCTGGCGCAGCTGAGAAACAATCCGCGCATCCTGGTGCAGTCGGGACGTGGCGAGACCCGTCGCCTGACCGAGGAAGAACGCCAGCAGCGGCTGGCCGAGACCCAACTATCGATCGAGCAGAACTGCGGCAAGTAGCTCAGGCGCTCTCGATGATCCGGTCGAATTCGGCCAGGGTAGCGAGCAGCGGCAGCACGGGATCGAGGTTGCCTTGATAGACGACCTCGGCCATCGGCCTTATCCCCGAGCGCGCGGGCAGCGCCGCGTCGCTTTCGATGATCAGCTTCATCCGCGGCAGGAAGATCCACTGCAGCCATTGGGCGAAGCTCAGGGTATCCACGCAGAAGGGCTCCTGACTGGCCAGGGCTTCGGCGCTGGGGGCTTGCGCCGACCACCAGCCGAGCAGCCGCAGCTCACGCTCGATCTGCAGCAGTTGATCGGCCAGCGCCGGCAGGCGCCCGTCCATCAGGTGCCCACCTGGGCTTTCTGCCGGGCCAGGGCGGCACCTGATGCATCGCCCTGGGCCTCCCGGGCCTGGCCGATCAGTTGCCAGAGACTGGCCTGCAGTGCGGGCCGACCGCTGGCATAGGTCAGCGCACGGCGCGCCAGTTGCTCGCCCTGAGCGGGATCGTTCTGTGCCAGACGCACCTGGGCCAGGCGATAGAGCACCTGGGGCTCGCGTGGCGCGATGCGCATGGCCCGCTCCAGACTCGAGGAGGCGCCATTGAGGTCACCACCGGTCTGCTGTTGCTGCGCCGTGGTCAGCAGGGCCAGCACCGGACCGTCGAGCTGTTCGTCGGCCGCCAGACCACTACCGTTAGAGGTATTCGTCGACGGAATGCCGGTAGGCGCCGTGCTGGGCGCGGTGTAGCCACCCTGGTTGGCCGGCGGATAGACCGGCTGCGAATAGCTCGGCTGCACCGCTGCCTGGGTAGCGGGTGCGCTGGAGCTGGACGAGGTGATCAGGGGCGTGGAGGCGGCAGGAGCGGCATAGGTTTGCAGCGGCGCGGAATCGCCCTTCGGCACCATGACGGTCACGCCGGAGTCCGCCGGGGCGGTCGCCACGGCTGCCTGACGCTGGACCGGCACGGGACGATTGTTGCCCTGGCGATAGAGTTCGCCGTTGGAGACGGGAGCACCGGAATCGACCACGGGGATGGCACCACGCTGGGGCGCGGCGCAACCGGCGAGAAGAACGCCGGCGATGAGGACCGGCCAAACTGCTTTCGTCACCTTGCGACCTCTCAATTCAACCAACCCTTGACCCAATCCATGACCGGATTACCGCCCTTGCCATTGCCGTCGGCGGCCGGTGCGGCAGGCGCACCACAGGAGGCCCCCGGCGGGGGCTCACTGCCGCGAATATAAGGCATCTGTACGGCATTGGGACACGAGGGATCCGTGCCCCGACCCGTGGTGGCATCCACCCAGGCCTGGACCACGTTGTCGGGTACCGGCATGTCCAGCGAAACCGGATCGGCGCGACGCATGAAGTTGGTCCACACCTGCAGGGCGCCGGTGGCGCCGGTCAGGGGGGTCTTGCCGTTGTCGTCACGACCGAGCCAGACCACCGAGAGCAGATCCTGGCTGAAGCCGGCGAACCAGCTGTCGCGGGAGTCGTTGGTGGTACCGGTCTTGCCCGCCAGGTTGATGCTGGCCGGGATCTGGTTGTAGACCGAACGCCCGGTGCCCTCGCGCATGACCCGCTGCATGGCGTACTGCAGCAGGTAGATGGCGCCGGAATCGAAGCGTTGCTCGATCTGGAAGGGATAACGCTTGAGCGGCTCGCCATTGGCGGCGAGCACACTGCGGATGCTGCGCAGCGGGGTGTTGAAGCCGCCGTTGGCGATGGTCTGGTACATGGTGCTCACTTCCATCGGCGTGAGGGCACCGGCGCCGAGCAGCACGGCGGGATAGGGTGGCAGCTCGCGACTCACGCCCAGGCGCTGGACGGTCTTGAGCACCTCGGGCACACCCAGGTCCAGACCCAGCCGGGCGGTGGACAGGTTGTAGGAATGCGCCAGCCCCTGATAGAGGAAGATGGTGCCGTGGGCCTTGTGCTCGTAGTTCTGCGGTCGCCAGACCTGGCCGTCAGCGCCCTTGACCGAGAAGGGTTCGTCCTGGATTAGGGTGGTCAGGGTGTACTTGCTGGGTCGTTCCAGGGCGGTGAGGTACACCGCGGGCTTGATCAGCGAGCCGACTTGGCGGACCGCGTCGAGGGCCCGGTTGTAGCCGGCGAAGCGGGGATCGCGGCCACCGAGCAGGGCCTGGACCTCGCCGGTTTCCGGATTGCTCACCACCATGGCCGCCTCGACGTTCTCCGCACCCTTGCGCCCGTCGATGCGCTTCATGGCCTCGGCCATGGCCGCTTCGGCCTTGGTCTGCAGGATGGGATCGAAGCTGGTGAAGATGCGCAGGCCTTCTTCGGTGAGGTCTTCGTCGCGGTAGTCCTGCTTGAGCTGGCGCTTGACCAGATCGACGAAGGCCGGGAAGGAGCTGTTGGTCAGGCTGCCGGCCTTGGTGATGCCCAGCGGCTTGGCCTTGGCGGCCTCGGCCTCGGTGGGGGTGATGACACCCTGCTCGGCCATGACGTCGAGCACCAGGTTGCGGCGGGCCAGGGCGCGTTCGGGATAACGCCGCGGGTTGTAGTAGGACGGCCCCTTCACCAGGCCGACCAGCAGGGCGACCTGCTGCAGTTTCAGCTCACTGAAGGGCTGACCGAAGAAGTACTGGGCGGCCAGACCGAAGCCGTGGATGGCGCGCGAGCCATCCTGACCGAGGAACACCTCGTTGAGGTAGGCCTCGAGGATTTCCTGCTTGCTGTAGTGCAATTCCAGGAGCAACGCCATGAGGGCTTCGGTGCCCTTACGGGTGATGCTGCGCTCGTTGGTGAGATAGAAGTTCTTGACCAACTGCTGGGTCAGGGTACTGCCGCCCTGGCGCACCTGGCCGCTGGTGGCATTGACCCAGATGGCCCGGGCAATGGACTTGGGCGAGACGCCGTGGTGATGCCAGAACTCGCGATCCTCGACCGCGACCAGGCCATCGATCAGGTACGGGGGCGCCTGATCGAGTTTGATCAGAATGCGGTCTTCATTGTGCGCCGGGTAGATGCCGCCGATCATCAGGGGTTCGAGGCGGGCCACGGCGATGTTGTGGCCGTCCAGGGAGGTGACGCTGGAGACGGTGCTGCCGGCGAAGCGCACACGGATCGCCCGCGGCGGCTCCATGCCTTCATAGAACTGGAAACCCCGGGTATCCAGATCGACCGTGGACGCACCCACGGAGACGCTACCCGGACCATCCAGGGTCTTCTCGCGGCGATAGCCGAGGGCATCGAGTTCGGTGAGGAAGTCGTCACGGCTGAGCTTGACGCCGTTGAACAATTCCAGCGGTCGGGCATAGACCTTGGCCGGAATGGTCCAGCGCTTGCCGGAGAATTTTTCCTGGACCACGGCATCGAGATAGATGCACAGGCCTGCCAGGGCTACCAGCGCAACCAGACCGAGCTTGACTGCCCAGCCGGACAGGCGGCGCCAGTCGAAGGTCTTGCGCTTGCGGGAACGAGAGGATCGGGGTCGCTTCATGGCGGCGCATTATACGCAGGTTGCCCAGCGTCGACACCGGCCAACCAGCGCTTCGTCAGCGCTCATTCAACGCGGATTCAGCCCAGGATGGCCGCTTGCATGGGCAGCCCCGGCAGCGATAATGCCGGCATCCATTCCCTATAAGGATCGCCCGTGAGCCAGCTCCTGATTTCCGCCCTGCAGAACCCGGCGCTCTACCCCCATCCGACGTCGGCGATCAGGGTCATCGAAACCCATATTTCCTGGGTCGTGCTGACCGGCGACGTCGCCTACAAGATCAAGAAGCCGGTGAATTTCGGCTTCCTGGATTTCACCGATCTGGAAGCGCGTGGACATTTCTGCCGGGAGGAGCTGCGGCTCAATCAACGCCTGACGCGCGATCTCTATCAGGACGTGGTAGCCATCACGGGTAGCGAGAGCGCACCGCAACTGGGGGGCGAGGGACCGGTAATCGAGTACGCCCTGCGCATGCGTGAATTCCCGCAGAGCCAGTTGCTCAGCGAACTCCAGAAGCGCGGCGACTTGAGCGCCGCTCACATCGATGCCCTGGCCGAACAGATCGCGCGCTTCCATCTGGCGGCGCCACGGGTCGCCACCGATCATCCGCTGTGTACGCCGGATGCCGCCATGGCGCCGGTACGGCAGAACTTCGAACAGATCCGCGCCATGCTGAGCGAGCCAGCCGACTTCAAACAGTTGGCGCAACTCGAAGCCTGGGCCGAGGCCAGCTATGCCCGCCTGCTGCCGTTGTTCGAGGCACGCTGCCGCGACGGCTACATCCGCGAGTGCCACGGTGACATCCATCTGGCCAACGCCACCCTGCTCGACGGCGAGGTGGTGCTGTTCGATTGCATCGAATTCAACGAGCCCTTCCGCCTGACCGATACCCTGGGCGATGCCGGTTTCCTGGCCATGGATCTGGAGGATCGTGGCCTCAAGGCGCTGAGCCATAGATTCGTCAACGCCTACTTCGAGGCCACCGGCGACTACGCTGGACTCGCGCTGCTGGACTTCTACAAGGCCTACCGCGCCATGGTGCGGGCCAAGATCGCCCTCTTCCGCCTGGGCCAGGCCGAGGAGCCTGAGCTGCGTGCCGAGATCCTGGCGAGCTATCGCAGCTATACCGCCTTGGCCGAGGGCTATACCCAGGTCCCGCAGCCGTTCGTGGCGGTGATGCACGGGGTATCGGGCATCGGCAAGAGCACCGTGGCCTTGGAACTGGTCGAGGCGCTCGGCGCCATCCGCCTGAGGTCCGACGTCGAGCGCCAGCGACTCTATGCCGACAGCGACGAGGCGGTGCGCTACAGCGCTGCTGCGGGTGAGGCCACCTATGCCCGTCTGCATGAATTGGGTGCCCAGGTATTGGCGGCCGGCTATGCGCTGGCGCTCGATGCCACCTATCTCAAGCAGGCGCAGCGCCAGGCCGCCCTGGCCCTGGCCGAGGCCCAGGGCGCACCGCTGCTGATCATCGACTGCCAGGCGGATGACGAACTGATCGCCCAATGGCTGCAGGAGCGCCAGGCCCAGGGTACCGATCCGTCCGAGGCGACGCTTGCGGTGGTGGCGGCGCAGCGTCAGGCGCAGGACCCCTTGGAACCTGCCGAGCAGAATCGCGCGCTGATCGTAGAGCTGGGACGTGCCGGACAGCTCGAGGCGCTGCCCGCTCGAATCGCCCACCGCCTGGGTCGCCCGGCGAAATGACTCCCGACCTCTCGGGGTCAAGAACAAGCGTTCCGTCACAGCTCATGGCGTTGTGGATTTACGGTTGCCGACGAGCGGCTTATCGTGCGACCCACGTCACAACCTCTGCGTAACAAGAAGGAATTGGCACCATGTACCTCATCGGCGACCAGCCTCCCTATGTCGATCAGTTGCGCCAGGCGTTGCAGGCCATTCCCGCGCAATTGCTCAGTGGCGTATCGCCGAGCCGGCCATCGTTGCAGCTAAGCGCTGCAGAATTCTCGCAAAATTGGATGCGCGATGATGAGGTCTATCTGATCCAGCAGGGCCCGCTGCGGGTGGTGCTGGACCAGCGGGCGCTGTTCGTGCTCGGCGACGGCGATCTGATCGGCCTGGGCCAGGCGCTCGACCTGCCCCCGCTCGCCTATGAAGGCGATGCCGACATCCTGGTGCAGCCCTATGGCCGGGAAGCCTTCCTCAATGCGGCGACCGCCACCCCCGCCCTGCGCGATGCCCTGCTGCGCTATCTGCTCGGCCAGCAGGCCCTGCTGGCCGATGCCCTGACCCGCCTCAAGCCGCCGGTGACCCAGCCGGCGACCGGCTTCCAACGCTACGCCGCCGGCGAAGAGATCATTCGCCAGGGCGACTCCGCCGAGCATGTGTTCGTCATCACCGAGGGACATGCCGAAGCCTGGGTGGACGGCTGCAAGGTCGGCGAGGTCTGCCAGGACGAGATCGTCGGAGCGCTGGCGGTCTTCAGCCATACGCCCCGTACCGCCAGCGTGATCGCCAAGACCGCTTGCACGGTGCTGGTGATTCCGCAGGACCAGTTCGTGCAACTGATGGAGTCCACCCCGCGCATTGCCCATAGCCTGATCGAGAACATGGCCCGCCATATCGATTCGCTGAACAAGGAAGTCACCCGCTTGCGCGGGGCCCCGGAGCGCTCCCCAGCCAGTAATTAAGAAATATTCTCGAATACGCTTGACGATGGAATGAGAATTGTTATTATTCAACTCAGCCGGTCGCGAGACTGGTCGATAACTGAAGGTCCAGCAGTTGGTCTTTCGGGTTATCTCCTCATCAGGCTAATCACGGTTTTGGACCCGGCTCTGCCGGGTCTTTTTTTGTCCGGAATTCGGGCCTAACGCCACGCGACCACCGGCTCCGCACTAGCGTGGGCAATGCCATCACCGATCTCATAGGCCGCCCGTAGCGCTACCGCGGCCCACTCCGCCGCGGCGGCATCACGGGCATGGATCAGGCCCAGCGGCCGCAACTCGTCCACCCGCTCGCCCGGCAGCGCCAACCCGGCCAGCCCCACCGCAGGGTCTATGACGTCTTCCGGTCGTTGCCGACCGCCGCCCAGCCTGACCACCAGCAGGCCGAGCGCCCGGGTGTCGACACGCTGTACCCAGCCAGGCCTCAGCGGAGCGATGGCACGGACGACTGGCGCCCGCGGCAGATGCTGCCAGGGCTGGGCAGTCAGCTCGGCGGGACCGCCCAGCGCCTGGTTCATGGCGGCGAAGCGCTGCAGCGCCGCGCCACTGTGCCAGGCGTCCAGCACCAGGCCCCTGGCCGTGGCGGCATCGCAGGCCAAGCCGGCCAGTTGCAGCGCCTCTTCAGCCAGGGCCTGGACCACCTGCCAGAGGCGCTCGCTACGCACCTCGCCCGCCAGCAGGGCGATGGCCTCTTCCACCTCCAAGGCATTGCCGGCCGAACGCGCCAGGGGCTGGTCCATGTCGGTGACCAGGGCTCGCGTGCGCACGCCCGCGGCCTCGGCGACCTCGACGATGCTGTCGGCCAGGCGGAGGGCGTCCCCCTCCTCCGCCATGAAGGCACCACCGCCGGTCTTGACGTCCATGACCAGCACAGCGAGGCCAGCGGCGAGTTTCTTCGCCAGGATGGAGGCGGTGATCAGGTCCAGGGATTCCACCGTGGCGGTGACGTCACGGATGGCGTAGAGCCGGCGATCGGCCGGGGCGAGATCGGCGTCGGGACCGACGATGGCACACCCCACCTCGGCCACCACCTGGCGAAAGCGCGCCAGTCCGGGACGGATGCGATAGCCGGGAATGCTTTCCAGCTTGTCCAGGGTGCCGCCCGTGTGACCCAGGCCGCGACCGGAGATCATGGGTACATGGCAACCGCAGGCAGCGAGCAACGGCGCCAGCACCAGGCTGGTGAGGTCACCCACGCCACCGGTGGAGTGTTTGTCCACCACCGGCCCGGGCAGGTCCCAGTGCAGCACCTGGCCGCTGTCACGCATGGCCAGGGTCAGGGCGGTGCGTTCGGCGGGCGTCATGCCACGCAGCAGGGTGGCCATGGCGAAGGCGGCGATCTGGCCTTCACTGATGCTGTCGTCGGCGATGCCTTGGACGAAGCGCTGGAGATCCGCCGCCGACAGCTCCAGGCCATCGCGCTTCTGGCGGATCACTTCCTGGGCGAGCCACATGGGCGGACTCCTTAGAAGTCGTCGAAGGCGCCGGGCAGCAGTTCGGCGAGGGTCCAGGTGCGGGTCAGCCCCGGCTCGCTGCCGCTGCAGACGATGGTCGCGTCGGGCGCCATCAGCTCCAGCAGCACCTGGCGACAGGCGCCGCAGGGGCTGATCAGGGGCACGCCCGGCGCATGGATGGCCATGGCGGTGAAGCTGCGTGGTGGCAGGCCCTGGCTGATGGCAGCGAACAGGGCGCTGCGCTCGGCGCAGTTGGTCAGGCCGTAGGAGATGTTTTCCACGTTGCAGCCGTGGACGACCGCGCCCTCGGCGGTCAGCAGGGCAGCGCCCACGGGAAACTCGGAGTGCGGGCAGTAGGCGCGCTGGGCGGCGGCGACCGCTTCCGGAAGGAGCGCAGCGAGATGCGCGGGCAAATGGGTACTCATGACAATCTCCAGATCAGAATTGATAGCCCACCCCCGCATAGTAGCCCCAGCCGTTGGAGCGCCCCTCGAAGGAGCCCTCGCCGAAGTTCAGCTCGGTGCCGTCGCGCCAGTTGCCGCCATTGTGGAAGTGGCGCGCGGCGAACATGAAGCGCAGGTGGGTGAAGGCATACAGCAGCACGTTGGTGGACACGGTGGCGTTGGCCGTGCGACCCGGTTCGTCGCCCAGCTTGGAGCCGAAATCGAAGTTGGTGAAGCCAACGTAGGTCAGAGAGGCGCCATTGTCGAACTTGCCCAGCGGCCAGATGTACTTGAGCTGCGCCCGATAGCCATCCCAGGAGTCCTCGTTGGCGGCGCCATAGTTGTCCCACTGGCGGCGGCCGTAGAGGTTGGCCGAAAGCAATACCGGGGTATGGGTCTCGATATCGGTCCCGAAGCCGGCATAGAGGGTGTTCTGCCGGCTGGCCCGGCTGCTGCCATGGTCGTAGATCCAGTCGAAGGCCAGGTACCACTCCTTGAACGGCCCGAAGGCCAGCGAGCGGCCCGTTAGCTGATCGAGGGAAATCCGTGGCTCGTGCTCCATGAACAGCGGCGAGCCGCGATCCCAGACGCCGGAGTCATGGCTGTTGCCGATGCCCAGCACCTTGGGCACATCGACGTAGCCATAGAGTTCGAAGGGACCCTTGCGGCCGAAGTACTCGTATTCCAGATAGACGTCGTCCACCGGCTGCGGGCCGAAGCTGATGTCCTTGCTACCGATCAGCGTCAGGTCCTGGTTGTACCAGGACGATAGGTAAGGCGAGCGATTGGTCGTCGGCTGGGCGGCGGTACTGGCGGTTTCCCCCTGGGCGCTGTCTTCCGGCGGCGTGTCGGCAAAGCAGAGGTGGGCGGCGAGCAGGGCCAGGCAACCTGGGAGGCAACGGTAGAAAAACGAAGGCATGACAACTCCTGTTGATAGGGACGGCAGTGGGGCGGGAGCGGGTCAGCAGAGGTTGTGCCAACTGAAGCCCTGGGCGGGAATGGAGCGGTGCGCCGGTCGCAGAGCCCGCCATCGCGGTCTTTGCGGTATCCCTTTGGCGCACGCTGTGGATGATTTGCACCGAATCGGACCATTCACACCCGAGCAGACCGAATGGTTCGAAGATGCTCCCGACTACAGACTGATGAAGAAGCCCGCCAGGGCCGCGCTCATCAGATTGGCCAGGGTGCCGCCCAGCATGGCGCGCAGCCCCAGCTGGGCCAGCTCGTGACGGCGCTGGGGCGCGATACCGCCCAGGCCGCCGAGTTGAATGGCGATGGATGACAGGTTGGCGAAGCCACAGAGGGCGAAGGTGACGATGACCTGGGTATGCGCCGAGAGTGGCTGGACACCGGCGGCCGCCGCCTTGACGGGGTTTAGGTAGGCTGACAGATCGGCATAGGCGACGAATTCGTTGAGCACCAGCTTCTGGCCGATGAAGCCACCGGCCTGCACCGCCTCGCTCCAGGGCACGCCGATGAGGAAGGCGACCGGTGCCAGCAGGTAGCCCAGCACCAGTTGCATGCTCAGTTGCGGCATGCCGAACCAGGCGCCGCACCAGCCAAGGATGCCATTGAGCAAGGCGATCAGGGCGATGAAGGCCAGCAGCATGGCGCCGACCGCCAGGGCGATACGCAAGCCGACCTGGGCACCTTCGGCTGCGGCGTCTATGACGTTGGCCGGGCGTTCCTCGCCCTCTCCCAGGGTCTTCATGGCCTGGTCGCGCGGCTGCTCGGTTTCCGGCTCCATCAGCTTGGCCATCAGCAGGCCACCCGGGGCGGCCATGAAGCTGGCGGCGATCAGGTATTTCAGCTCCACGCCCATGCCGGCGTAGCCCAGCAGCACCGAACCGGCCACCGCCGCGAAACCGCCGACCATGATGGCGAACAGCTCCGAGCGGGTGAGATCGGCGATGAAGGGGCGCACCACCAGCGGCATTTCCGACTGGCCAAGGAACAGGGTAGCGGTCACCGTGGTGGACTCCACGCGGCTTGTGCCGAGCAAGGCGTGCAGCGCGCCGCCGACCAGGCGGATGATCCAGCCCATGATGCCCAGGTAATAGAGCACCGCGATCAGGCTGCCGAAGAAGACGATCAGGGGCAGCACCCGCACGGCGAAGACGAAGCCGCCGTTACCGAAGTACTCGAACATCTTCGGCCCGGCGAGGCCGCCGAAGAGGAATTCGATGCCCTTGTCGGCATAGAGCTGCAGCGAAGAGACGGCGCCGGAGACGCTGCCGAGCACCTGCTGGCCCCAAGGGATGTAGAGCACCAGCAGACCCAGGCCGGCCTGCAACAGGAAGGCCGCGAGCACGGTACGCACCCGAATGGCGCGCCGCTGACGCGAGAAGAGGATGGCGATCGCCACCAGAGACAGCATGCCCAGCACAGAGATCATCGACGGATTCCTCACAGGATCGCCTGATAGCGGCGACCAATGGGCGACAAGCGCAAGCAAAGCGCCTGCCAGATCCTGTCCGAACGATCAGCTTCAGGGATGACCCGTCAGTCAGCCAGGCGCAGCGGCCGGTCCAACTGCAATCCCGCAGGCGAGAGCCTGGCGCCGTAGGCCAGCACCTGCACCCCGTGCCGGCGTGCCTCGCCCAGGGCCAGGGCATAGGCGGCATCGATCTCCGTAGCGGGGCGCACCGCCTCGATTCCGTCGAGCAGCACGCAATAGAGCAGCACCGCCCGCTCACCCGCCGCGGCCAGGGCTGCCAGCTCACGCAGATGACGGGCGCCGCGGGTGGTGACCGCATCGGGGAAGGCGGCGACCGTGGTGCCGGCGAACCCAAGGGTGACGCTCTTCACCTCCAGGTACAGCGGCCCCTCTGGATACTCCAGACGGAAATCGGCACGGCTGTTTTCCAGGCCGTAGGCCACCTCCCGACGCAGGGCGGTGAAGCCCGCTAGTTCCTGGATGCCGCCAGCCAGCAGGGTTTCCTCCACCAGTCGATTGGCCCGGGCGGTATTGATGCAGGCCAGGCGTCCGTGATCCGTCTCCACCAACTCCCAGGTGCCGGGCAGCTTGCGCTTGGGCCCGCTGGCCCGGCTGAACCACACCCGCGCCCCGGCTGGCTGGCAGTTGAGCATGGACCCGGTGTTGGGGCAGTGCAGGGTCAGCACCTCGCCACTGGCGGTCTCGATGTCGGCGAGAAAGCGTTTATAGCGGCGCAGCAGCCGACCTTCTTCCAGCGGTGGATCAAATTTCACTGGGCACTCCAGCGCTGCAGGCCCTGGGCGATGCGGGCGACGGCCTCTTCCAGGCGCGGCAGCGACTGGGTATAGGCGAAGCGCACATGGGTGTCGGCACGGTGGCGACCGAAATCCAGCCCCGGGGTGATGGCCACGTGCTCGGTCTCCAGCAGGAACTGGCAGAAGGCGTAGGCGTCGCCACCAAAGGCCGAGATGTCGGCATACAGATAGAAGGCCCCCTGGGGCTCGACGGCGATCCCGAAGCCCAGCCCGCGCAGCGCTGGCAGCAGATAATCGCGGCGCCGGGCGAATTCGGCGCGACGCGCTTCGAAGATGGCCATGGCTTCCGGCGTGAAACAGGCCAGCGCAGCCTGCTGGGCCACGGTGGAGGCGCTGATGTAGAGATTCTGCGCCAGCTTTTCCAGCTCCGGCACGGCGGCGCGCGGCGCCACCAGCCAGCCGAGTCGCCAGCCGGTCATGCCGAAGTACTTGGAGAAGCTGTTGAGCACGAAAGCCGAGTCGTCCACCTCGAGCACGCTGGGGGCATTCAGGCCGTAGGTCAGGCCGTGGTAGATCTCATCCACCACCAGATGGCCGCCACGCGCCTGGAGGCTGGCCGACAGGGCCGCGAGTTCGTCGCGATCGAGCAGGGTCCCGGTCGGATTGGCCGGTGAGGCTACCAGGGCCCCCACGCTGGCCGGCTGCCAATGCCGCTCGATCAGATCCGGGGTGAGTTGGTAGCGGGTATCGGCACCGACCGGAATCAACTGGGCCGCCCCTTCCACCAGCCGCAGGAAATGACGATTACAGGGGTAGCCGGGATCGGCCAGCAACCAGTGGCGGCCGGGATCGACCAGCAGGGCACTGGCCAGCAACAGGGCGCCGGAGCCACCGGGGGTGATCAAGACGCGCTCCGGGTCCAGGTCGACACCATAGCGTTCGCCATAAAAGGACGCGATGGCGCGGCGCAGTTCCGGCAGGCCACGGGCGGCGGTGTAGCGGGTCTGGCCCGCGGCCAGCGCGGCCTGGCCAGCGGCGACCACGGGGGCGGCGGTGGTGAAGTCGGGCTCGCCGATTTCCAGGTGGATGACGTCGTGCCCGGCGGCCTGTAGCTGGTTGGCGCGCTCCAGCAGGGCCATCACATGGAAGGGCTCGATGGCTTGGCTGCGTGCGCTGTAGGAATTGGACATGGACGGGGTCCGAACTTGTGGCGAAGGCGGGATTCTAACCAAGGCTTCGCAGGCCGGCACCCGCCGTGTCCGACGGAGCGGGGGCCCGGTAGTAGCGCCCCCAGGAAGCTTCTGGTAAGTTCGCCGGCTTGCATCCGCAGGGCGACTGGCCAGTCGAGAACATATTCAGCCTGGCGTCGGCATTGCGCGGGACGCCATCGGCAGCCACAGACCCCGGGCGTTCCATCATGGAGAGGCCTGGAAACGCATCCAGCCTGTGGACAGGATCAGCGAAAGTGAGAGGGTCAATCATGCCCAGCGAAGCAAATCAGCAGAACAATCATCTGGCCCGTGGCTACGAACCCTATGAGCCCACCAAGGGCGAGGAATACATGAGTGAGCGCATGCGCGCCCACTTCACCGCCATCCTCAACAAGTGGAAGCAGGAACTGCGCGAAGAAGTCGATCGCACCGTGCACCACATGAAGGAAGAGGCAGCCAACTTCGCCGATCCGGCCGATCGCGCCACCCAGGAAGAGGAATTCAGCCTGGAACTGCGTGCCCGCGACCGCGAGCGCAAGCTGATCAAGAAGATCGACGAAACCCTGCAGCTGATCGAAGACAACGAATACGGCTGGTGCGACTCCTGCGGCGTGGAAATCGGTATCCGTCGCCTGGAAGCCCGCCCGACCGCCAGTCTGTGCATCGATTGCAAGACGCTGGCCGAGATCCGCGAAAAGCAGACCGGGACCTGAGTCCTACTGCCTCTTCGACGAGGGCGCTACGGCGCCCTTTGTTCTATCCGGCATTCACAGGATGAGCTATGTCCAGGCGCCCCTATGTCGGCCGTTTCGCCCCCACCCCCAGCGGCTATCTGCATTTCGGCTCCCTGGTCGCTGCCCTTGCCTCCTACCTGGACGCCCGCGCCGCGGGTGGCCGCTGGCTGGTGCGGATGGAAGACCTGGACCCGCCCCGTGAGGTGCCCGGCGCCCAGGCCGCCATCCTCCAGACCCTGGAAGCCTATGGCTTCGAGTGGGACGGCCCGGTGCTGCGCCAGAGCGAGCGCCTGGAGGCCTATCGAGCGATCATCGGGCAGTGGCTGGCCAGTGGCCTGGCCTACGCCTGCGATTGCTCGCGCAAACAGCTCGAAGGCAGCGGCGGTCTCTATCCTGGGCACTGTCGCAATCGCGGCTTGCCGGGTGACGACGCCGCCATCCGCATCCGGGTACCGGAGCTGGAATACCGCTTCGTCGACCGGGTACAGGGCGAATTCCGCCAGCACCTGGGCCGCGAGGTGGGCGATTTCGTCATCCAGCGGCGTGACGGCCTGATCGCCTATCAACTCGCCGTGGTGATGGACGATGCCCTGCAGGGCATGACCGACGTGGTGCGCGGCGCCGACCTGCTGGACTCGACGCCGCGCCAGCTCTATCTGCAGGAACTGCTCGGCTATCCGGCGCCACGCTATCTGCACGTGCCCCTGCTGATCCAACCCGACGGCCACAAACTGGGCAAGAGCTATCGCTCGCCACCGCTGCCGCCCGAGCAGGCCGGGGCGCTGCTGGTGCGCGCCCTGCGTACCCTGGGCCAGCCGATCCATCAGGAGCTGGCCCAAGAGCCTCCAGCCAGCGTCCTCGCCTGGGGCGTCGCCCACTGGGATGCCGCCTTGATCCCACGGGTGCTCCACCTGGCCGAGGCGCAGCTACCGGGCTAGTAGTTGGGCCACAGCCCCGGCGTGGCCAACTCCAGCAGATGCCCATCCGGATCGCGGAAATACAGACTGACCGCGCCGCGCGGCCACTGGGTACGCGCCTCGATGGGCACCCCGGCGTTGGCCAGATGCGTCGCCCATAGGTCCAGCTCAGCCGCCGTGATCGCCAGGGCCAGGTGCTGGCAGCCCTGGGCGCCATGGGCTGGAATGCTGCCGCCCGGCAGCCTGACCGGCTGCTCGGTAGTGCCCCGCTGGAACAACAACAGCACGCTGGCACCCACGTCGTAGGCGGCCAGGCGCGCGTCGGCGAACATCGGCGCAAGGCCCAGCACCTCCTCGTAGAAGCGCCTGGCCCTGCCCAGGTCGGCGACGTAGAGGGCGGTTTCCAGCACGGCAGCGAGGCGGGGCCTGGGCATCGGCGATCTCCAGCGGCGAGGAAGCCTTCACGGTAGGACCGTCGCCCTCCGAGGTACAGCGCTTTTGCTTTACCATGGCGCCATCGTCGCTCGGGAACCGCGCATGTACATCTACCGGTTGGTCCTGCTCCTCGTGGTAGGCATCTATCTGTTCTCCCCCGCCATCATGGATTGGTGGATCGCCCCCAGCGGCGCCTGGTATCGCCCCTACCTGCTGTGGCTCATCCTCATCGTGGTGACTTTCATCCTGCAGAGCCAACGCGATGCCGACGAGCTTTAGCCTGTCCCAACTGGTGCTGATCAGCGCCGGCTACCTGCTGATCTTCTTCGGCGTCGCCTGGATGACCGAGAAGGGCTGGGTGCCGCGCCGACTGGTACGCCATCCGCTGATCTACACCCTGTCGCTAGGGGTCTATGCCAGCGCCTGGGCCTTCTATGGCACCGTGGGCCTGGCCTACGACTACGGCTACGGTTTTCTTGCCTACTACCTGGGGCTGTGCGGTGCCTTCCTGCTGGCGCCGGTGCTGCTCTATCCCATCCTGCGGCTGACCCGCGCCTACCAGCTCGCGTCCCTGGCCGATCTGTTCGCCTTCCGCTTCCGTAGCACCTGGGCCGGCGCCCTTACCAGTCTGGGCATGCTGATCGCGGTGCTGCCGCTCCTGGCCTTGCAGATCCAGGCAGTGGCCACCAGCGCCGGCATCCTGGTACAGGCCCGCGCCCAGGATGCCCCGGCGCTGGGCTTCTGCCTGCTCATCACCCTGTTCGCCATGCTCTTCGGCGCACGCCAGATCAATTCCAAGGAGCGCCATGAAGGCCTGGTGGTAGCCATCGCCTTCGAGTCCCTGGTCAAGCTGCTGGCCCTGGGCATCGTCGGCGGCGTCACCCTCTATACGGTATTCGGCGGGCCCAATGGCCTGGAAACCTGGCTGCAACAGAACCAGAGCGCCCTCTCCACCCTGCACACCCCGTTGCAGGAAGGTCCGTGGCGAATCCTGCTGCTGGTGTTTTTCGCCGCGGCCATCGTCACCCCGCACATGTACCACATGGCCTTCACCGAGAACCTCAGCCCCCAGGCGCTGGTCAGCGCCAGCTGGGGGCTGCCGCTGTTCCTGCTGCTGATCAGCCTGGCGGTGCCACCGATCCTCTGGGGCGGCCTGGCGCTGGGCTCGCCGACGCCGCCGGAGTACTTCACCCTGGGCGTGGGTCTGGCGCTGGACAATCCGCTGCTGGCGCTGGTGGCCTTCGTCGGCGGCCTGTCGGCGGCCAGCGGCCTGATCATCGTGGTGACCATGGCCTTGTCGGGCATGCTGCTCAACCACATCGTGCTGCCGCTCTACCAGCCGCCCACCGACGGCAACATCTATCGCTGGCTGCGCACGACGCGGCGGATGCTGATCGCCGCCATCATCCTCGGCAGCTACGGTTTCTATCGCCTGCTGCATAGTCATGGCGACCTCTCCAGCCTGGGCATCGTCTCCTTCGTCGCCACCGTGCAGTTCCTGCCCGGCGCGCTCTCGGTGCTCTACTGGCAGACCGCCAACCGCAAGGGCTTCATCGCCGGCCTGCTCTGCGGCCTGGGCCTCTGGTTCCTGAGCATGCTGATGCCGCTGGTGGCCGACATCAATCCGCTGCAGATCGGCGCCTTCGGCTATCGCATCAGCGCCAGCAACTGGCACCTCGCCGCCGTGGCCTCGCTGACCGTCAACGTGCTGGTGTTCGCCCTGGTCTCGCTGTTCACCGAGGCCAGCGAAGAGGAAAAAAGCGCCGCCGAAGCTTGCGCCGTGGATAACGTGCGCCGACCGCAGCGTCGCGAACTGGCGGCGGCCTCGCCCCAGGACTTCGCCGCCCAGCTGTCCAAGCCGCTCGGCGCCAAGACCGCGCAGAAGGAGGTCGAACGCGCCCTGGCCGACCTGCTGTTGCCCTACGACGAGCGCCGGCCCTATGCCCTGCGCCGCTTGCGCGACCGCATCGAGGCCAACCTCTCCGGCCTGATGGGCCCGCGGGTCGCCCAGGACATCGTCGAGACCTTCCTGCCGTTCAAGGCGGAAAGCGAAGCCTATGCCACCGAAGACATCCACTTCATCGAGAACCGCCTGGAAGACTACCAGTCGCGCCTAACGGGTCTTGCCGCCGAGCTGGACGCCCTGCGCCGCTATCACCGGCAGACCTTGCAGGAGCTGCCCATGGGCGTCTGCTCCCTGGCCCGCGACCGCGAGATCCTGATGTGGAACCGCGCCATGGAGGAGCTCACCGGCATCGACGGCGCGCGGGTGGTAGGGTCGCGCCTCAATGCCCTGCCCGATCCCTGGCAGGACCTGTTCGAGCGCTTTCTCGCCGAGCCGGCGCAGCAGCACCTCTACAAGCAGCGCCTGCCCCAGGAACATGAGCAACGCTGGCTCAACCTGCACAAGGCGACCATCGACGAACCCCTGGCAGTGGGTAGCAACGGTACGGTACTGGTGGTGGAAGACATCAGCGAGACCCAGTTGCTGGAGGATCGCCTGATCCACTCCGAGCGCCTGGCCTCCATTGGTCGACTGGCCGCGGGCGTGGCCCACGAGATCGGCAATCCGGTCACCGGCATCGCCTGCCTGGCGCAGAATCTGCGCGAAGAACGCGAGGCGGATGAAGAGATCGACGAGATCAGCAGCCAGATCATCGAGCAGACCCGGCGCATCACCCGCATCGTCCAGTCGCTGATGAGCTTCGCCCACGCCGGCGGTCGCCAGCAGGCCCACGAGGCGGTGTGCGTTGCCGAGGCGGCACAGGAGGCCATCGCCCTGCTCTCGCTCAACCGCCAGAGCGTGGACGTCGATTTCTTCAACCTCTGCGATCCCGAGCACTTCGTCCAGGGCGATCCGCAGCGGCTGGTGCAGGTCATGATCAACCTGCTGTCCAACGCCCGCGATGCCTCGCCACCCGGCGCGCCGATCCGGGTCCGCAGCGAGGCCCAGGCGCAAACCGTGACCCTGAGCGTCGAGGACGAAGGCAGCGGCATCCCCAAGGCCATCGTCAGCCGCCTGTTCGAACCCTTCTTCACCACCAAGGACCCGGGCAAGGGGACGGGGCTCGGCTTGGCTCTGGTCTATTCGATCGTAGAAGAGCATTATGGTCAGATAATGATCGATAGTCCTACCGACCCCGTGACCGGCCAGGGTACCCGCATTCGGGTGCTGCTACCGCGCTATCTCGGGTTGTCGGAGGCGCCGTGACGGAGTCATCCGCCTGCTGGGTGACTCTGCTAAAGCATTCGGAAGCCCAGACGACCGCGACAAGACACGCTGCCTGGCGTGGGTCGGCCTGCCTTCCCGTAAGAGAGCGCACTTGATGGCCCATATTCTGATTGTCGAAGACGAGAAGATCATCCGCTCGGCGCTGCGCCGCCTGCTCGAGCGCAACCAGTTCCGCGTCAGTGAAGCCGGCTCCGTCCAGGAAGCCCAGGATCTCTACGACGTCGCGAGCTTCGATCTCGTCATCAGCGATCTCCGCCTGCCCGGTGCGCCCGGCACCGAGATGATCGATCTCGCCAAGGGCAAACCGGTGCTGATCATGACCAGCTACGCGAGCCTGAGATCGGCGGTCGACTCCATGAAGCAGGGCGCGGTGGATTACATCGCCAAGCCCTTCGACCACGACGAGATGCTGCAAGCCGTGGCCCGCATCCTGGTGGAGCGCGAACAGCGCGCGCCCGCTGCCGTCGAGGAAAGCGCCGCGCCGCCGCCCGCCACTGGCGAGATCGGCATCATCGGCAATTGCGCGCCGATGCAGGATCTGTTCGGCAAGATCCGCAAGGTGGCGCCCACCGATTCCACCGTGCTCATCCAGGGCGAATCGGGCACCGGCAAGGAGTTGGTGGCACGGGCGCTGCACAACCTGTCACGCCGGGCCAAGGCGCCGCTGATCTCGGTCAACTGCGCGGCCATTCCCGAAACCCTGATCGAATCCGAATTGTTCGGCCATGAGAAGGGCGCCTTCACCGGTGCCAGCGCCAGCCGTACCGGCCTGGTGGAAGCGGCCGATGGCGGCACCCTGTTCCTCGACGAGATCGGCGAATTGCCCCTGGAAGCCCAGGCGCGGCTCTTGCGCGTGCTGCAGGAAGGCGAGATCCGCCGGGTCGGCTCGGTGCAGTCGCAAAAGGTCGATGTACGCCTGATCGCGGCGACCCACCGCGATCTCAAGGGCTTGTCCAAGATTGGCCAGTTCCGCGAAGACCTGTTCTATCGCCTCAATGTCATTTCCCTGCGCCTGCCGGCCCTGCGCGAGCGCGGCGGTGACGTCATGGAGATCGCCCGGGTATTCCTCGCCCGGCAATCCGCGCGCATGAGTCGCCCGGGGCTCAAGTTCGGCGCCGAGGCCGAAGCCGCCATCCGTCACTACAGCTGGCCGGGCAACGTCCGCGAGCTGGAAAACGCCATCGAGCGCGCGGTCATCCTCAGTGAAGGCCAGGAAATCAATGCCGACCAACTGGGTATCGACGTCGAACTCGGCGAACTCGATCTGGCCGACAGCTACCTCGATCCCCTGCCCGCGACCGGCCTGGGTAACGGCAACGGTGCTCACGAGCCCACCGAGGATCTGTCCCTGGAAGACTACTTCCAGCACTTCGTCCTCGAGCACCAGGACCACATGACCGAAACCGAGCTCGCCCGCAAGCTTGGCGTCAGCCGCAAGTGCCTGTGGGAGCGCCGTCAGCGCCTAGGCATTCCACGCCGCAAGGCCAGTGCCAGCAGCGACGCCTCCTGAGGTCCTTAGAGCCTGTTCAAAATCTTGCGAGCTAGAGCCAAACAAGGCGAAAACGCCTGAGGAAGCGGAGTTTACGAGTGGTAAATGAGCATTCCGAAGGCGTTTTCAACGCAGTTTGACCGACGCGCAGCAGATTATGAACAGGCTCTTACAGGAGCGCGGGAACCTCTTCGCGCTCCTGCGGTAACCCCTCTCTCCCACCCGCCCCATCCTTTGCAATGTGTTACCGCCGTAACAGGAAGCGGGTTCAGCGGTAACGAAATCTTGCCTGTAGCCCCCTCACGAAAAGGCTACATTTTTCGTAAACCACTGAAATTAAAGGATTTTTAAAAACTGGCACGGCATCTGCTTTATGTTTTGGTACAAGAACAATAAAAACGTACCCACTCCATAACAAAAACAAGACGCAGCGGCTCCAGCACAATAAGAACAAGCAGGCGGAGGCGTAGCTAACTGATCATTTTGGAGAAGAGTCGTCTTGCGGGATGGTCCCGCGATGTCAGGACAGAGAACAACAAAACTGCCCCGAGGCAGCACCCGTACCAGGCAGAGCAGGAATGATCCTGACGGCATCAGCTTCCAAAGTAATCCGTTTGCTCTTGGCTCTAGACTTCAGAGCCTTCCCGGCGGCCGGTATCCGCACGGGACAGACCACACAAGAAAAACAAGAGGTCTGGATCAACAATAAAAACAAAGCACGTACCACTTTGGGGGGGAGCTTCGGCTCCCCCAGTGCCTTTGACAGCCTCCCCTCCCTCGTTCAAGATCCCCTCCTTATCTATTGCGCAATGGCCCAAGCTATGGTCCAGGTTGCGTATAGCCGTCTTCCCGAACAGAAACTCGCATGCTGAAGAAGCTGATCCAGACCCTGCGCTCGCCCCTGCGACGTACCCCGCCCGCCCCTGCCTTGCCCATTGAACTGCCGCGCAGTCAGCATGCTCTGGAACGAGAGCGGATCAGTCGCAACGCCCTCGGCGTGGTCGACCGGCTGGAGAAGGCCGGCTACCAGGCCTATCTGGTCGGCGGTTGCGTACGGGATCTGCTGCTGGGCTTCACCCCCAAGGATTTCGACGTGGCCACCAGCGCCACGCCTGAACAGGTCCGCGCCGAATTCCGTAATGCCCGCGTGATCGGCCGGCGCTTCAAGCTGGTCCATGTGCACTTCGGCCGCGAAATCATCGAGGTCGCCACCTTCCGCGCCAACCATCCGACGGGCGATGCCGAGGATGATGCCCAGGGTTCGCGCCACGAGAGCGGCCGGATCCTGCGTGACAACATCTACGGCAACCAGGAACAGGATGCCCAGCGCCGCGACTTCACCATCAACGCGCTCTACTACGATGCCAGTGGCGAACGCATCCTCGACTACGCCAATGGCGCCCAGGACATCCGCCTGCGGCAGATCCGCCTGATCGGCGATCCCGAGCAACGTTACCTGGAAGATCCGGTACGGATGCTGCGCGCCGTGCGCTTCGCCGCCAAGCTGGACTTCCAGATCGAAGCCGCCACCGCCGAACCCATCGTCCGTCTGGCGCCGCTGCTACGGGACATCCCGGCCCCCCGGCTGTTCGACGAAGTGATCAAGCTGCTGCTCGGCGGCAAGGCCGAGCGCACCTTCGAGTTGCTCTGCCAATACGGCCTGTTCGCGCCGCTGTTCCCCGCCAGTGGCGAGGCCCTGGAGCGCGATCCCGAGTACGCCGGTAGCCTGATCCGCCAGGCGCTGGCCAACACCGATGCGCGCATCCGCGAAGGCAAGCCGGTCACCCCGGCTTTCCTGTTCGCCGCGCTGCTCTGGCCGGCGCTGCCCGAGCGCGTTCGCTATCACCAGGAGCGTGGCCTGCCGCCCATTCCGGCCATGCAGGAAGCCGCCCATGACCTGACGCAGCAGCAGTGCCAACGGACCGCCGTACCCAAGCGCTTCACCCTGCCCATGCGGGAGATCTGGGACATGCAGGAGCGCCTGCCGCGCCGCCAGGGCAAGCGCGCCGATCAATTGCTGGAGAATCCGCGCTTTCGCGCCGGCTACGACTTCCTGCTGCTGCGCGAGAGCGCCGGCGAGGAAACCGGCGGCCTGGGTGAATGGTGGACCCGCTACCAGGAAGTCGGCGACAGCCAGCGGCGCGAGATGATCAAGAACCTGAGCCGCGAAGAAGGTGCCCCTGCCAAGCGTCGTCGCCGCGGCGGCAGCAGTCGCAAGCGGCGCACCTCCGATGCGCCCTCGTCCGGCGACGAATGATGGAGCGGGTCTATCTCGGGCTGGGCAGTAATCTGGCCGAGCCCCGGCGCCAATTGGACGCCGCCCTGGACGCCCTGGCCGCCCTGCCAGACAGCCGCCTGGTCGCGGTCTCCGCCTTCTACGCCAGCGATCCCCTGGGACCGCCCGACCAGCCGCGCTACGTCAATGCCGTGGCAGCCCTGGATACCGCCCTCGCCCCCCTGGACCTGCTCGACGCCACCCAGGCCATCGAGCAGCAGCAGGGCCGGGTGCGCAAGGACGAGCGCTGGGGGCCACGCACCCTGGACATCGACATCCTGCTGTTCGGCGAGCGGCTGATCGACGAGCCCCGCCTGCAGGTGCCGCATTACCACCTGCACGCCCGCGCCTTCGTGCTCTATCCGCTGGCCGACCTGGCACCCGAGCTGCGCCTGCCCGACGGTCGCAGCCTGCCCAACCTGCTATCCGCCTGCCCTTTCGAAGGGCTGGAGCGACTGGTACCGTCGTTACCCACCCGGTAACACGGCGGTAACAACGGTCATTGACTTGTGCCGGATGCGCCGGGACTATAGCAGCCGTTTTTTGCGCGGTGCGAAACCGCGCGCGCGGCGCCAGACAATAACCATAGCGCCGTCCCACGAGGACCCTTTTGCATGCCTGATATCAGCCTCACGACCCTTCAGGGCCTCAAGCAGCGTGGCGAGAAGATCGCCATGCTGACGGCCTACGATGCCACCTTCGCCCAGGCCGCCAGCCAGGCCGGCGTCGAGATGCTGCTCATCGGCGATTCGCTGGGCATGGTGCTGCAGGGCCATGACAGTACCCTGCCGGTGACCCTCGACGACATGGTCTACCACACCGCCTGCGTCAAACGCGGCCATGCCGGGGCCTTCATCGTCGCCGACCTCTCGTTCATGACCTACGCCACCCTGGAGCAGACCCTGACCAGCGCCGGCCGCCTGATGCAGGCGGGCGCGCAGATGGTCAAGCTCGAAGGCGATGGCTGGCTGGCCGAGCCGATCCGCCGCCTGGCGGCCAATGGCGTGCCGGTCTGCGCCCACCTGGGCCTGACGCCCCAATCGGTCAACGTCTTCGGCGGCTTCAAGGTGCAGGGGCGCGATCCGCTCCGCGCCCAGCAACTGCGCGAGGCAGCCAAGGAACTGGAAGACGCGGGCGCCGCCATGCTGTTGCTCGAATGCGTGCCCTCGGCGCTGGCCGAAGAGATCACTCGCGCCGCCCGGGTGCCGGTGATCGGCATCGGCGCCGGCGCCGCCACCGATGGCCAGGTACTGGTGCTGCACGACATGCTCGGCCTGGCGCTACGCGGCCGTACGCCCAAGTTCGTGCGTAACTTCATGGCCGGCCAGGACAGCATCCAGGCTGCCCTGGCCGCCTACGTGGCCGCCGTCAAGGACGGCAGTTTTCCCGCTCCCGAGCATGGATTTTCCGCATGAAGACGGTGCATACCGTACGTGAACTACGCGCCGCCGTGGCCGCCGCGCGCCGCCAGGGCCTGCGCATCGGCCTGGTGCCCACCATGGGCAATCTCCACGCTGGCCATATCGCCCTGGTGGAGACCGCCCGGCGTCACGCCGATTTCGTGGTGGCGAGCATCTTCGTCAACCCGCTGCAATTCGGCCCGAGCGAGGACCTGGACAAATATCCGCGCACCCTCGCCGAAGACAGCCGCCAGCTCAGTGAGGCCCATTGCGACCTGCTCTTCGCCCCTGCGGTAGCGGAGATGTATCCGCACGGCATGGACGGCCTGACCCGGGTCAACGTACCCCTGGTGTCCGAGGGTCTGTGCGGCGCTCGGCGCCCGGGCCATTTCGAGGGCGTGGCGACGGTGGTCACCAAGCTGTTCCAGATGGCGCAACCGGACGTGGCGGTCTTCGGCGAGAAGGACTATCAGCAGTTGGCAGTGATCCGCAAACTGGTCCAGGACCTGGACATGCCCATCGAGATCGTCGCCCAGCCCACGGTGCGGGCGACCGATGGCCTGGCGCTGTCGTCGCGCAATGGCTATCTGGACGACGGTCAACGCGCCAGCGCGCCCTGCTTGTACAGCCTGCTCAAGCGGCTCGCCGATCAACTCGGCACAGGCGCGGCGGCCGAGCCGACCCTGGCCGCCGGCGTCACCGAATTGCAAGCGCTTGGGCTTAAAGTCGACTATCTGGAGCTGCGTCGACAGTTTAGTCTGCAACCCGCCAGCGCGGAGGATCGCGACCTGGTCTTGCTGGTAGCCGCCTATCTGGGCCAGACCCGCCTGATCGACAATCTGAGCTTTCGCCGCAGGACGTGACTGTGACGCAACCGATGGTTAGCGCACCCCAGCCTGCTCGCACTCTGGAAGCCCGGAACATACCGGGCTTTTTCATGCTCGAAGCGCAGCGCTGCGCCACGTCCGATTTTCCCTTGCAAGCCGCCGGCTTGTGGGGCACAACAGCAAACAAGAGCCACCAAGGAAAAGCCGACCCATGGAGTACTATCAACAGCCTCTCGATGTGACCCAGCTCGCCTCCTGGAAAGCGCTGCAGGATCACCGCAAGGCCATGCAGAACTTCCGTATGCGCGATGCCTTCGCCGCCGATCCGCAGCGCTTCAAGCATTTCTCCCTGAGCACCAGCGGTCTGTTCCTCGACTACTCCAAGAACCTCATCACCGAGCAGACCCGTGAGCTGCTGGTAAATCTGGCCCGTGAAGCGGGTCTCGAAGGGGCCATCCACACCCTGTTCAGTGGCGCCTACGTCAACTCGTCCGAGCATCGTCCGGCCCTGCACACCGCACTGCGCCGTCCGGTGGGCGACAGCGTGCAGATCGATGGCCAGGACATCATGCCCGAGGTACACCGGGTCCTGAACCAGATGACCGAGCTGGTCACCCGCATCCATAACGGCCTCTGGCGCGGCTACACCGAGAAGCCCATCACCGACGTGGTCAACATCGGCATCGGTGGCTCCTTCCTCGGTCCGCAACTGGTGTCCGAGGCGCTGGTGCCCTTCACCCAGCGCGGCGTGCGTTGCCATTACCTGGCCAACATCGACGGCAGCGAATTCCGCGAGGTGACCTCCAAGCTGGCCGCCGACACCACCCTGTTCATCGTCTCCTCCAAGTCCTTCGGCACCCTGGAGACCCTGAAGAACGCCCAGGCCGCGCGCGCCTGGTGCCTGGCCCAGGGCTGCCCGGAGCCGGAGCTGCACAAGCACTTCATCGCCGTCTCCAGCAACGTCAAGATGGCGGTGGAATTCGGCATCGCCGAAGAGAACATCTTCCCCATGTGGGATTGGGTCGGCGGGCGCTATTCACTGTGGTCGGCCATCGGTCTGCCCATCGCCCTGGCCATCGGCATGTCCAACTTCAAGGACCTGCTGGCCGGCGCCTACGCCATGGACCAGCACTTCACCAGCGCCCCCTTCGAAGAGAACATGCCGGTGCTACTGGGCCTGCTCGGGGTCTGGTACGGCAACTTCTGGGGTGCCACCAGCCACGCGATCCTGCCCTACGACCACCACCTGCGTAACTTCGTGAAGCACCTGCAGCAGTTGGACATGGAGTCCAACGGCAAGAGCGTGCGCCAGGACGGCTCGCCGGTGAGTCTGGAGACCGGCCCGGTAATCTGGGGCGGCGTCGGCTGCAACGGTCAGCACGCCTACCACCAGTTGCTGCACCAGGGCACCCAGCTGATCCCCGGCGACTTCATCGTGCCGGTGGTGAGCCATAACCCGGTGGCCGATCACCAGCAGTGGCTCTATGCCAACTGCCTGTCGCAGAGCCAGGCGCTGATGCTGGGCAAGACCCGCGAGGAAGCCGAGGCCGAGCTGCGCGAGAAGGGCATGGGCGACGCCGAGATCGCCAAGCTGGCGCCGCACAAGGTGATCCCGGGCAACCGCCCGAGCAACACCCTGGTGCTGGAACGCATCTCGCCGCGGCGCCTGGGTGCGCTGGTGGCCCTGTACGAGCACAAGGTGTTCGTGCAGAGCGTCATCTGGGGCATCAACTGCTTCGACCAGTGGGGTGTGGAGTTGGGCAAGGAGCTGGGCAAGGACGTCTACCAGCACATCATCGGTCGCGCCGACGGCAAGGCCGACGATGGTTCCACCCAGGGGCTGATTGATTACTTCCGCGGTCGCCACCGCGGCTGATCGCCGTTCTCGCCCCCAAAAGCGCCGCTCTGCGGCGCTTTTTTCGTTTTGTTGCCCGACTGAACCCCGCTTCGGCTTTCACGGCCTAAACTGGTGAGCACAACAACACCAAGAAGGAGCCGGCCATGAGCCAACGCTACCCCGTGCCCGAGAGCCTGGGCGCCCGCGCCCATCTCGATGAAGCCCGTTATCGCGAACTCTATCAGCGCTCGGTGGAACAGCCGGAGCGCTTCTGGAGCGAACAGGCCAGTGCCCTGCTCGACTGGTTCCGCACCTGGGACGAGGTCCACAGCGGCGATATGCGCCAGGGCCGCACCCGTTGGTTCAGCGGTGGCCAGCTCAACGTCGCCTACAACTGCATCGATCGCCACCTGGGCGCGCGGGGCGACCAGACCGCCATCCTCTGGGAAGGCGACGATCCCGCCGACAGCCAGGCCATCACCTACCGGCAGTTGCACGAACAGGTCTGCCGGCTGGCCAATGTGCTCAAGGATCGCGGCGTGCAGAAGGGTGACCGCGTCTGCCTGTACCTGCCGATGATTCCCGAGGCGGCCTACGCCATGCTGGCCTGCGCGCGCATCGGCGCCGTGCATTCGGTGGTCTTTGGCGGCTTTTCGCCCGAGGCGCTACGTGATCGCATCCTCGACGCGGATTGCCGGGTGGTGATCACCGCCGACGAAGGCGTGCGCGGCGGCAAGCGCATCCCGCTCAAGGCCAATGTCGACAAGGCCCTGGCCAAGTGCCCGGACGTCCACACCGTGCTGCTGGTCGAGCGGACCGGCGCCGCCGTGGCCCGTCAGGAGGGACGTGACCTGCCCTACGCCCAGGCCGTGGCCGCCGCTTCGCCCGACTGCCCGGCGGAGCCCATGGACGCCGAGGACCCGCTGTTCATCCTCTACACCTCCGGCTCCACCGGCAAACCCAAGGGGGTGCTGCACACCACCGGCGGCTATCTGCTGGGCGCCACCCTGAGCTTCAAGTATCTGTTCGACTACCACGAAGGCCAGGTCTTCTGGTGTACCGCCGACGTTGGCTGGGTGACCGGGCACAGCTACATCGTCTACGGCCCGCTGGCCAACGGCGCCACCACCCTGATGTTCGAGGGGGTACCGAGCTATCCCGATGCCAGTCGCCTGTGGCAGGTGGTGGACAAGCACCAGGTCAATATCTTCTACACCGCCCCGACCGCCCTGCGCGCCCTGATGCGCGAAGGCGACGCCCCGGTGCAGCGGACCTCGCGGCAGAGCCTGCGCCTGCTGGGCAGCGTCGGCGAGCCGATCAACCCGGAGGCCTGGGAGTGGTATCACCGGGTGGTGGGCGAAGGGCGCTGCCCCATCGTCGACACCTGGTGGCAGACCGAGACCGGCAGCATCCTCATCGCCCCGCCGCCGGGCGCCCTGGCGCTGAAGCCCGGCTCGGCCACCCTGCCCTTCTTCGGCGTACAACCGGTACTGCTGGACGAACAGGGCCAGGAGATCGAGGGACCCGGCAGCGGCGTGCTGGCGATCAAGGCCAGCTGGCCCAGCCAGATCCGTACCGTCTATGGCGATCACCAGCGGCTGATCGATACTTATTTCAGTGCCTATCCGGGCTATTACTTCACCGGTGACGGCGCGCGCCGGGACGAGGACGGCTATTACTGGATCACCGGGCGGGTCGACGATGTGCTGAACGTCTCCGGTCATCGGATCGGTACCGCCGAGGTGGAAAGCGTGCTCACCGAGCACCCGGACGTGGCCGAAGCGGCGGTGGTGGGTTGCCCCCATGAGGTCAAGGGCCAGGCGGTCTATGCCTTCGTCACCACCAAGGGTGGGGTGACGCCGAGCGATGAACTCAAGGCGCAGCTGCGCCAGCAGGTAGCCGACCAGATCGGCAGCTTCGCCAAGCCGGAATTCCTGCAATGGGCACCGGCGCTGCCCAAGACCCGCTCGGGCAAGATCATGAGACGCATCCTGCGCAAGATCGCCTGCGACGAGCTGGATAGCCTGGGCGATACCTCGACCCTGGCCGACCCCTCGGTGGTCGACAGCCTGATCGAGGCCCGGCTCAATCGGGCGGCCAAGAGCTGAATCCGGGCTCATGAAAAAGCCCCGCTGAGCGGGGCTTTTTCTTACCGATCGCCTTAGTGGGCGGCCTGCATGCGATGCTTGAGATCACGCATGCGATCATGGGTCGCCCTGGCCTTTTCCAGCTGGCTGCGCAGAGTGGTCTGGGCATCCGGCGTCACGTGTTCGTTCACGGCGCGTTCCAGCGCGTGCAGCAGGCGGTCTTCCTGCTCTTCCAATTCGCTGACGTAGGTGACTTCTTCCTTCTCCTTGCTGGCGAAGGAGGTTTTGACGTCGGTGTAGTACTTGCGGAAGCTGCCGGCAAAGGTGCCTTGCTCGGCAGGCTTCTCGCCCGCAGCCTTTACCTGGCTGCTCAACGAGCTGATGATTTCCGCCTTGCTCTGGGCGATTTCGGTGAACAGCGCCTTCAGCTCGGGGTTCTTCACTTCGGTGAGGGCGTGTTCATAGAAATTCTTGCCATCACGGGCGATCTCGATCAGATCGTTGAGGGTTTCGGTCGTGTCGGTCATCAGAGTTCTCCGGGGTGAAGGGCGATGGCAGCGACTGGCGCTGCCATCGTGCTCAGGGTTACTGAGCCGCTTTCAGAGCATCGGCCGAGACGGCCTTGACGCCCTTGATGGCCTTGGCCTCTTTGATGGCCAGGTCGCGCTGGGCCTCGGTGGCCACGGTGCCGGACAGGGAGACGACGCCCTTGTTGGTCTCGACCTTGATGGCGGTGCCCTTGATGTGTTCGTCAGCCAGGAAGGACGCCTTCACCTTGCTGGTGATCCAGGTGTCGGACGCGGCTTCTTCGGTCTTGGCCATGGTGTCGTTGGCGGCCAGGGTCATGTTCTGGCTGGTGGCCGCGAAGGCGCCGCCGGCCAGCGGCAGGCTCAGTACGGAAGCGGTGACGGCAGCGAGGGCAAAGGTACCGAAAGTCTTTTTCATGAGATGACTCCTGTTTTCCTTGGTTGTACTGCGCCTAAGTCCTGGCAGCAGCGACTTTTATGTAGAGCGCAGCGCTCGCGCCGAATTCCAGAGCTTTTTAAATTCATTAAAAATCAATTACTTAAACTAAAATACCGGGCATGCGTAGCGGGCAAAATGCAATCTTCCGGCAAAAATGCTGGCAAATTGCACGAAGTCAGACAACAACACTGCCAGCCTCTGGAGCGGTGCTTTCACTGTTGCGGTGGCCCTCTCGCCGACGATGAGATTCCGTACTTTTCTCGCAGGTGAAACCAGAACTGCCGCACGTTTGGCGGGTCAATGCTGGATTGAACCCGACACCCAAGCTCGGGGCCCTTGAGGATCCGGGATGCGGCTTCCCTCACCTGCGCGCATTGCCCTGATATATCTGTTACTGAGCGCCCTTTGGGTGATCGGCAGCGACGCGCTATTGCAGGCGCTGGTTGGCGAGTCCGCCAGCCACTATCCCTGGCAGACCTTCAAGGGACTCGGCTTCGTCAGTCTGGTGGCGCTGGTCCTGTATGGCCTGATGCGGCGGCAGCTCAAGCACCGCGAAGACGTCATCAAAGCCCTGCAGGCACAACGCGCGACCCAGGATTTCGTCCAGCGGCTGACCAACACCGGTGACTGGCAATTGCTCTCCGATGGCCGCCTGCTCTGTTCCGAGCGCACGCTGGTGATGCTGCGCCAGCCCAACACCGGCGAGCCGCTGGAAGTCGCCACCATCGCCTCCTGCGCCCGGGCCGACGATCGCGACCATGTACGCAGCATGCTCGAGCGCCTGCAGCATATGCAGGGACCCTTGAATTTTTCGGCCCATTTCGACGATGGCGCGGGCAGCTGGCGTTGGCTCAACTGGCAGAGCGATTTCGACGAAGCCGGCATCACCCGCGGGGCCCTGGTCGACATCACCAGCCACAAGCTCGCCGAGCAGGCCCTGCAGGACAGCCAGCGGCGTTATCGCGAGTTGGTCCAGCATCTGCCGCTGGTGGTATTCGCCAGCGATCACCGTGGCCGTTGGAAATTCCTCAATCCGGCCTGGGAAAATCTGACCGGACAATCCCCGACCCAGTCGCTCAACCAGCCGTTGGATCAGGCCTTCCATCCACAGGACGGCGCCAAGCTGCGCCAATTGGTGGCGGACTTCGCCGCCGGCCAGCGGCTGCACTGGAGTGGCGTGGTCCGTTTGCGGCTGTCGGTGGAGAGCCATCGCTGGATGCAGATGGAATTGCGCGCAGGTCTGGACGGCGAGATCCAGGGCACCCTGACCGACATCCACCACGACTACCAGGCGCAACAGCTGCAGCAGGCCCGTAGCGACGTGCTCGACGACCTGCTCAGCGGCCTGCCCTTGGCGGAAATCCAGCTGGGCATCGCCCAACGGCTGGAACGCATCTATCCCGAGATGCGTGTGGCTCTGCTGCTGGACGACCAGGGCGAGCACCTGCGGGTGGCGGCCGCGCCCAGCCTGCCGCCCGCCTTCCAGGCCGCCTTGGAAAGCGTGCCCCGTCAGCGACACGACCAGGGCTGCTGCACCGCGGTCACCACCCGGGCGCCGGTATTCACCGTCGATATCGAACTGGACCCGGCCTGGCAGCCGCTACTGCACGCCGCCCTCGCGGCTGGTATTCGCGGTGCCTGGGCCTTACCCCTGCAGGATGAACAGCAGCGCGCCGTCGGCGCCCTGGGGATCTACTACGGCGAGGCGCGCCTGCCCGAGGCCGAGACCCAGGCGCTGATCACCGAATTCACCCGCCTGGCGGTGCTGGCCATCCGGCAACAGCGCGTCGTCCAGGCTCAGCGCGCCAGCGAGGCGCGCTATCGGGGCATCTTCGAGCAAGCCTACACCGGCATCATGCTCAGCGACCTGGATGGGCACTGGCTCAGCGCCAACCATCACTTCTGCCAGATGCTCGGCTATTCACAACCGGAATTGCTGCAGCGCGATACGGCCTCGGTCACCCATCCGGACGAGCGCGACCTGGGCGCCGCCCTGAGGCAGCAACTGGTCGACACCGGCCAGGACCGCTTTACCCTGGAAAAACGCTATCTGCACCGCAACGGCCAGTCGGTCTGGGCCAATGTCACCACCCGCCTGATTCGCGACGACCAAGGCGTGCCGCTGTACTTCATCAGTACCGCCCAGGACATCACCCTGCGCAAGCAGCAGGAAGAAAGCCTGCGCCAGGCCGCGGCCATGTTCCAGAACAGCCGCGATGGCCTGCTGCTGCTGGACGAACGCCGCTGGATCCTGGCGGTGAATCCGGCCTTCGCCCGACTGCTGGGTACCCAGGAAGCGACCCTGCTCGGCCAGCGCCTGGGTCTGCCCGGTGGTGGGCGGCAGGATCAGCGCTTCTATCGTGAGCTGTGGCGTACGGTCCGCCGCGAAGGACGCTGGGAAGGCGAACTGCTGTGGCCGCGGGTCGATGGCAACACCTTCCCCGCCTGGACCACCATCGACACCCTCTACCCGCAGGATCGCCGCCAGTACACCGTGACGGTCAGCGATACCACCCGCCTGCGGGAAAGCGAAGCGCGCCTGAGCCACCTGGCCCATCACGATCCGTTGACCGACCTGCCCAACCGGCTATTGGCCCGCACTCACCTCGAACACGCTTTGGCCTTGGCCGAACCCCAGGAATATCTGGTGGCGGTGCTGATCCTCGATTTCGACCACTTCCGCACCGTCAACGAAGGCCATGGCCATGCCCTGGGCGACGAGTTGCTGGTGGAGTTTTCCGCCCGCCTGCGTGCCCTGCTCAGCGAAGACATCACCCTGGCGCGCATCGGTGGTGACGAGTACCTGATCATCGTCGAGCGTATCGACCGCCCGGAATTCGCCGCCCAGATCGCCCAGGCGATGCTCGCCAAGCTCGAACAACCCTTTCATCTCGCTGACCATGACATCTATCTCAGCGCCAGCATCGGCATCAGCCTCTATCCCGACGACGGCACCAGCGCCGATGAACTCATCCGCAATGCCGACACGGCCATGCACCAGGCCAAGGACCAGGGGCGCGATACGTTCCGCTTCTATACCCAGGCGCTCACCGAGCAATCGCGGCGGCGCCTGAATCTCGAATCGCGCCTACGCACGGCGCTCAAGCGTGGCGACTTCGTGCTGCACTACCAGCCACTGATGAGCGTGAGCACGGCGCAGACGATCGGCGTGGAAGCCCTGGTCCGCTGGCAGGACCCGGAACTGGGCCTGATCCCACCCAACGAATTCATTCCCCTGGCCGAGGAAACCGGGCTGATCGTGCCCCTGGGCGACTGGATCATCGAGACCGCCTGCCAACAGATGCACAACTGGCTCGCCCTCGGACTGGAACTCCATACCCTGGCCATCAACATCTCGCCGCGGCAATTCGCCAAGCGCGATCTGGCCAGCACCATCTCCCGCGCCCTGGCCCGCAGCCGGTTGCCGGCCGAACACCTGGAGCTGGAGATCACCGAAGGCACCCTGATGAGCAATGTCGAAGAGGCACTGATGTCGCTGGCCACCCTCAAGACCCTGGGCGTGCGCATCGCGGTGGACGACTTCGGTACCGGTTATTCCTCGCTGGCCTACCTGCGCCGCTTTCCGCTGGACAAGCTCAAGATCGACCAGAGCTTCATGCACGAATTGCGCAGCGATAGCGGGACCCACAGCAGCCAGGCGATCGCCGCGGCCATCGTCGCCCTGGGCCAGGGCCTGGATCTGGACGTCCTCGCCGAAGGGGTGGAAACCACCGAGCAGTGGGACATCCTGCGCAAGCTGGGCTGCCAACAGTGCCAGGGTTTCCTGTTCAGTACCCCACTGCCGCCGCAGGAGTTCGAGGCCTGGTACGCCGAACGACAGCGGGAGCGCGCCTAGCACGGGCCGACGAACGTAATCTTTCGGTAAGCAAAACAGCTCTAGAATCGGACCTCCACCTTTCGTCTGTTCCCGAGGGCATCAGCATGAAGATCGTGGTCCGTCCGTTGCGCAAGTCCACTACCAGTGCCTGGCAAGTCTGTCTCGATAAGCAGGCCATCACCTTCCTCAACGAAGCCGACGCCCGCAGTTATGTGGCCACCTTGGAGGCGCGCATCGCCGCGCCGCATCCGCTGCCCATTCGCGACGCCATGCCTGCGGTAGCCACGCCGCTCTGACACCCGCCTGTTTCTCTCCCAGGTGCAGCCCTGTTCTGGCCTAGCAGCCATGGATCAGGGCTTGCGCCCTGGCCTCCTTTAGCCATTCGTTTAGATAGCTGACTATTAATTATGTAACTTTTACGGCTTTCGCCCCATCCTAGTTCTGGGTCCCGCCTTCGCGGGGGTCTCGTTGTCTGATGGATCTGGAACGCCATGCTCGAACTCGCCGCTGCCTTCATCTGCTTCACCTCCTTGCTCACCTATCTCAATTACCGCTTCGTCGGCCTGCCGCCCACCATCGGTGTCATGGTCATCGCACTGATCTTCTCGGTCGGCCTGCAAGGCCTCTCCTGGCTGGGTTTTCCCGACCTGGAACGGCACATCGGCGAACTGCTCGGGCAGGTCGACTTCAACGACCTGCTGATGAACTGGATGCTCGGCTTCCTGCTGTTCGCCGGCGCCCTGCACGTCAGCCTCAAGGATCTGCGCGACTACAAGTGGGCCATCGGCAGCCTGGCCACCTTCGGCGTGCTCGTTTCCACGGTGCTGATCGGCTACTTCACCTATTGGATCTTCGACTGGCTGGGCTGGCACGTCAGCCTGCTCTACTGCCTGATCTTCGGCGCCCTGATCTCGCCCACCGACCCCATCGCCGTGCTCGGCATCCTGCGCTCGGCCGGCGCGCCCAAGTCGCTGGAAACCACCATCGTCGGCGAGGCGCTGTTCAACGATGGCGTGGCCGTGGTGGTCTATTCGGTGCTGCTGGGGGTGATCCAGCTGGGCGAGGCGCCCACCGTCCATGCGGCGCTCTGGCTGTTCCTCGAAGAGGCCGGCGGCGGCATCCTGTTCGGTCTGCTGATCGGCTTCGTCTGCTACTGGCTGATGCTCAGCATCGAGCAGCACCAGATCGAGGTGATGCTGTCCCTGGCGCTGGTCATCGGTGGCTCGACCCTGGCCAGCCACCTGCATGTCTCGGGTCCCATCGCCATGGTGGTGGCCGGCCTGATCATCGGCAACCTGGGCCGCACCAAGGCCATGAACAACTTCACCCGGCGCTACCTGGATGGCTTCTGGGAGCTGATCGACGAGATCCTCAACGCCCTGCTGTTCGCCCTGATCGGCATGGAACTGCTGGTGCTGCCGTTCACCTGGACCCACCTGGGCGCCGCCCTGCTGGTGACCCTGGCGATCCTCTTCGCGCGCTGGATCAGCGTGGTCCCGGTGGTGCTGCTCAGCCCGCACTGGCGCAACATGACCCGCGGCACCGCGCGCATCCTCACCTGGGGCGCCCTGCGCGGTGGCGTCTCGGTGGCCCTGGCGCTGAGCCTGCCGCCCGGGCCGGAGCGCAACCTGATCCTGGCGCTGACCTACATCGTGGTACTGGTCTCCATCCTCGGTCAGGGTCTGACCATCGGCCGGGTGGTCAAGGGCGTCACCGGTGGCGCGCCGGTCGCCCCCAAGGACCCTCACTGAGCCCCCGAAACGCAAGAACCCCGCCGTGGCGGGGTTCTTGTCGTGGCGCAGTCTTCAGCGCGGCAGGTTGCGCCCGGAGAAGATCTCGCGCATCTCGTGCTTGAGACGCTGGGTGATCTGCTGGCGCTGTTCCGCCGAGAGGCTGCGGGAGGCGTCGCCGAACAGGTAGTTGTCCAGCTCGAACTCCTTGAGCAGCATCTTGGTGTGGAACAGGTTGTCCTGGTACACGTTCACGTCGGTCATCTGGTAGGCCGCGCGGGTGTCCTCGGACAGGTAGTTCTGGATCGAATTGATCTCGTGGTCGATGAAGTGCTTGCGCCCCTCGACGTCGCGGGTGAAGCCGCGCACCCGATAGTCCACGGTGACGATGTCCGAGTCGAACTGGTGGATCAGGTAGTTCAGCGCCTTGAGCGGGGAGATCACGCCACAGGTGGAGACGTCGATGTCGACGCGGAAGGTGGCGATGCCGTCGTCCGGATGGATCTCCGGATAGGTGTGCACCGTGATGTGACTCTTGTCCAGATGGCCGAGGATGGTCTCGCGCAGCGGGCCGGGCGACTCCTCGATCTGGCTCTCGGTCGGCTCGACCGGTTGCTCGGAGATCAGGATGGTCACGCTGGCACCCTGGGGATCGTAGTCCTGGCGGGCGATGTTGAGGATGTTGGCCCCGATGATGTCGACCACGTCGGTCAGGATCTGGGTCAGACGCTCGGCGTCGTATTCCTCGTCGATGTACTGGACATAGGCCTGTTGATCTTCCGACGTCTCGGCGTAGCAGATGTCGTAGATATTGAAGCTCAAGGTCTTGGTCAGGTTGTTGAACCCATGGAGCCTGAGTTTGCTTTTCACGGTGGTAAAGCTCCCGTCGTGCGGTCTCTGACCGCGGTCCTGAATGCCCGTCAGTTGCGGATTGCGCAAGCTGCGTAGGGCGGCGAACACCTCTTCGCGATGGCGATTGGCTGTACTTGTCGGGGGCTTGCCCCTTAAGAGCGGCGCATTATGCAGATCGGCAGCGGCTGGGGCCAGAGTCTGCCGGGCGCAGGTGATGAATTGATGTCGGCTGGGGACACGCCAATGGCGCTGGCACGGGCGCTGGGCCTTCCATCCGAGCTGGCGACGCCCGAACGGGCGTCGCGCGCAGGGCGACTCAGGCGAGTTCGACGAGCTCGTAGCTGTGGCTGATCTCGACCCCGGCCCGGCCGAGCATGATCGACGCCGAGCAATACTTTTCCGCCGACAATTCGATGGCGCGCTTGACCTGGGCGTCCTTGAGGCCACGGCCCTTGACCACGAACTTCAGGTGGATCTTGGTGAATACCTTGGGCTCGGTCTCGGCGCGCTCGGCCTCGAGGAAGGCCTCGCAGCTCTCCACCGGCTGCCGCGCCTTGCGCAGGATGCTGACCACGTCGTAGCTCGCGCAGCCACCCAGGCCGATCAACACGGTTTCCATCGGGCGGACGCCGAGGTTGCGACCACCGCTTTCCGGCGGGCCATCCATGACTACCACATGGCCGCTGCCGGATTCACCGAGGAACATGGCCTCGCCGGCCCACTGAATACGCGCTTTCATCGATTTTGTCCTACTTAATATGCAAATGGTGATCAGCTTAACATGTTGGATGTCATAAACTGGCTGGCGGTGCGGGGTTATTCAGCTCGCATTTAAGCTACGCATGTTCTTATCCGGTCCTTGAATCGGAACCGGCGCAGCTTATGCATGTACCGGTTCGGACATCGGTGCCCCGACTCAGGTTAGCTTTCAACCTCAGGAATCAGCATGGCCGCTATCATCCCTCCCGCGAAGTTACAGCACATCGACAAGTTGCTCGCGCACTGCTCGCGTCGCCGCTACACGGCAAAAACCACCATCATCTACGCTGGCGACAACAGCGAAAGCCTGTTCTTCATCCTCAAGGGATCGGTCACCATCCTCATCGAGGACGATGAAGGCCGCGAAATGATCATCGCCTATCTCAATGCCGGCGACTTCTTCGGCGAGATGGGTCTGTTTTCCAAGGAAGGCAGCGAGCCCGAGCGCAGTGCCTGGGTCCGTGCCCGCACCGAATGCGAAGTCGCCGAGATCAGCTACAGCCAGTTCCGCGAACTGAGCCAGCAGGACCCGGACATGTTGTTCTCCCTGGGCCGCCAGATGGCCGAGCGGCTGCGCCAGACCACCCGCAAGGTCGGCGACCTGGCCTTCCTCGACGTCACCGGCCGCGTGGCCCGCACCCTGCTCGACCTGTGCAAGCAGCCCGACGCCATGACCCACCCGGATGGCATGCAGATCAAGATCACCCGCCAAGAAATCGGCCGCATCGTCGGCTGCTCGCGCGAGATGGTCGGCCGCGTACTGAAGTCGCTCGAAGAGCAGGGTCTGGTCCACGTCAAGGGCAAGACCATGGTGGTGTTCGGCACCCGCTGACGCCGCCCTCGCCCTCCCCTGCCAGACGGCGGGGGAGCGCGCTCCCCACCGCGGTCTCAGACCCCGGTTCTCTGCTCCAGGGTCTTCTTCTCGACCCGCACCCTGTCGCTGGTGCCCTCGCCCTTCGCCGACTTCGGCTCGCCCACCACGAAATGGAATTCTTCGCCGTGCTTGGCCGCGCCATAGAGCACCGCCTTCTCGATCAACTCGGTCCCGCGCAGGTGGCGCAGCATCAGCGGATCGCTGCGCAGATCGCGGTAGAGCGCCAGGCACAGCAGGGCCATCACCACCACGAAGGGCAAGGCGACGACGATGGTCAGATTCTGCAGGCCGTTGAGCGCCTCGCCCGGATTGCTCGGATCGCCGATGGCCAGCATGATCGCCGCCACGGCGCCGGTCAGGGCGCCCCAGAAGATCACCGTGCGCCGGGAGGGCTCGGTGGTGCCGCGCTCGGACAGCGTACCCATCACCAGGGAGGCGGCGTCCGCACCGGAGACGAAGAAGATCGCCACCAGCACCATCACCAGCACCGAGGTCACCGCGGCCCAGGGATAGCTGGCCAGCAGGTCATAGAGGGCGAAGTTGCTGTTCACCGTGCCATCGACCAGGGTGAAGGCGCCGACCCGCACGGCATCGATCGCCGCGCCACCGAAGATGACGAACCAGACCACGCTGACCAGGCTGGGCACCAGCAGTACGCCGGTGACGAACTGGCGGATGGTGCGACCGCGACTGATGCGGGCGATGAACATGCCGACGAAGGGCGTCCAGGAGATCCACCAGGCCCAGTAGAACACCGTCCAGCTGGCCAACCAGTTGCCCATGGCCTCACCGCCGCTGGCACTGGTGCGCGCCATCATCTCCGGCAGCAGGTTGATGTAGTCGCCGATGGCGGTGGGCAGCAGGTTGAGCATCAGCAGGGTCGGACCGACGATGAAGACGAACAGCGCCAGGGCCACCGCCAGCACCATGTTGGTGTTGGACAGCCACTGGATACCCTTCTCCACGCCGGACACCGCCGAGATGACGAAGGCGACGGTCAGCACCGTGATGATGCCGATGTAGAGCAGCTTGCCGGGATGCTCGATCCAGCCGTTGTGCTCGAGGCCACCGGCGATCTGCAGGGCGCCCAGGCCTAGGGAGGCCGCCGAGCCGAACAGGGTGGCGAAGATCGCCATCATGTCGATGACCCGGCCGAGGGGGCCGTTGGCGTGCCTGCCGATCAACGGGCGGAAGGCCACCGAGATCAGCTGGCAACGGCCACGGCGATAGGTGCCATAGGCGATGGCCAGGCCGACCACGGCGTAGGTGGCCCAGGGATGCAGCGTCCAGTGGAACAGCGTGGTGGCCATGGCCACCTGCAGCGCGGCGCTGGTCTGCCCCGCTGCGCCGCCCGGCGGCGGGTTGAGATAGTGCGACAGCGGCTCGGCCACGCCGAAGAACATCAGGCCGATGCCCATGCCGGCGCTGAACATCATCGCCACCCAGGACAGGGTACGGAATTCCGGTTGCTCATCGTCCCGGCCCAGGGGAATCCGCCCATAGCGACTGGCGGCCAGCCAGATGACGAAGACCACGAAACCGGTGGACGTCAGGACGAACAGCCAGCCGAAGCGCGTGATGACCCAGTTCTGGGCGATGGAGGCGCTGGTGGCGAGACTCGCCTGGCTGACGAAGCCCCAGATCACGAAGGCGAGCGCGGCGATGCTGGTGACGCCGAAGACGACCCAGTCGGTGGTACCGGCCAGGCGCCGATCGCGCCGGGCCTCCTCGGTGCAGGAGGGATCGGTGATGCTGATGTCGAGCGTTGCGCTCTTTTCTTCCGTTGCCATGGTTCTACCTTGCCCCAGTCTTGGATGGCTGCTGCGCGGGAGCGACAGCCAAACTGCTCCGTATTCGCCACGGTTCAGCGAATCGGATGCCATTAACCGGGTTTAGGCATACGGAAAAAAACCCCTGCGTCGGCTGTGGACACACCGAGGTCGCTCCCGCCGTGCGGCATGCGCAGGAGTCGACCTGGGTCACGGCAGCACCAAGCAAAAGGCCCCGGTGTCATCCACCGGGGCCTGGTGCACCTCGCCGCTGAGGCTTAGGCATCGAGCGGGAAGCTGCGCCCCGGAAAGAACAGCCGCTGCAGCTCCTGGCCGGGCTCGTCGGCACGCATGAAGGCCTCGCCGACCAGGAAGGCGCGCACCTCGTTGGCCTCCATCACTTCCACGTCGGCGCGCTTGAGGATGCCGCTCTCGGTGATCACCAGGCGGTCCGCCGGAATCCGTGGCAAGAGCTCCAGGGTGTGGTCCAGACTCACTTCGAAGGTGTGCAGGTTGCGGTTGTTGATACCCACCAGCGGGGTATCCAGCACCTTGAGCGCGCGCTCGAGTTCGTCACCATCGTGCACCTCGACCAGCACGTCCAGGCCGACGTCCTTGGCCACGGCGGCCAACTCGCCCATCTGGCCGTCTTCCAGGGCCGCGACGATCAGCAGGATGCAGTCGGCCCCGATGGCGCGGGCCTCCACCACCTGGTGGGGATCGATGAGGAAGTCCTTGCGGATCACCGGCAACTGGCAGGCGGCGCGCGCCTGCTGCAGATAGGCGTTGCCGCCCTGGAAGAAGTCCACGTCGGTGAGCACGCTCAGGCAGGTGGCCCCGCCCTGGGCATAGCTGTGGGCGATCTCGGCCGGCACGAAGTGTTCGCGGATCACGCCCTTGCTCGGCGACGCCTTCTTCACCTCGGCGATGACCGCCGCTTGTTTACGCGCCACCTGGGCCTGCAGGGCGCGGGCGAAGCCACGTGGGGCATCGGCGGCGCGGGCCAGCGCCTCGAGTTCGGCCAGGGTGGTACGGGCCTTGAGTTGGGTGATTTCCTCGGCCTTGCGGGCCAGGATCTTCTGCAACACGGTGGGCACGGTCACGCGCGATTCTCCTCTCGATAGACGGACGTGAAATGGGCCAGCTCCTCGAGTTTTTCCCGAGCCAGACCACTGTAGAGCGCATCGTGGGCGAGTAGAACCCCTTCATGCAGGCTGTGGGCGAGATCGGCGGCGTAGAGCGCGGCACCGGCGTTGAGCACGATCATGTCGGCGGCCTTCTGCCCGGCCTCGGTCTTGCGCCGGCCCAGGGCGTCGCGGATCAGCGCCAGGGAGGCCTCGGGGCCATCCACGCTGAGGCCGACCAGGGTCTGGCTCTTGATCCCCAGGTCCTCGGGCAGCACCTCGTACTCGCTGATGCTGCCGTCCTTGAGTTCGGCGACCTGGGTCGCGGCCGCCAGGCTGAATTCGTCCAGGCCATCGCGGGAATGCACCACCAGCACATGCTGGCTACCCAGGCGCTGCAACACCTCGGCCAACGGCCGGCAGAGGGCGGCGTTGAACACCCCGACCACCTGGTGCCGCACACCGGCCGGGTTGGTCAGCGGACCGAGCATGTTGAACAGGGTGCGCAGCCCCAGCGAGCGCCGCGGACCAGCGGCGTGGCGCATGGCGCTGTGGTGCGCCTGGGCGAACATGAAGCCGACGCCCACCTGCTCGACACAGCGGGCGATCTGCTCGGGAGTCAGTTGCAGGTAGATACCGGCGGCTTCCAGCAGATCGGCGCTGCCGCTCTTGCCGGATACCGCACGATTACCGTGCTTGGCGACCTTGCCACCGGCCGCCGCCACCACGAACACCGAGGCCGAGGAGACGTTGAAGATATTGGCGCCGTCGCCCCCGGTACCGACCACGTCGACGACGTGGTCAAGATTGGGCAGCACCACCGGCGTCGCCAGTTCACGCATCACGCTCACCGCGCCGCAGATCTCATCGATGGTCTCGCTCTTGATGCGCATGCCCATGAGGAAGGCGCCGATCTGCGCCTCGTCGGCACCGCCGGTCATGATCTGGCGCATCACCGCCTGCATCTCGGCCACGCTCAGGTCGAGTTGCCCACTGATGCGGTTCAAGGCCTGCTTGATGTCCATCTAGCGGCGCCCTCCCTGCTGCTTGAGGAAGTTGGCCAGCAGGTCGTGGCCATGCTCGGTGAGGATGGACTCGGGGTGGAATTGCACGCCCTCGATCATGAATTCTCGGTGCCGCAGCCCCATGATCTCGTCGATGCTGCCGTCCGGATGCTGGGTCCAGGCGGTGATCTCCAGGCAGTCGGGCAGGGTCTCGCGCTTGACCACCAGCGAGTGGTAGCGGGTCACGGTGAAGGGATTGGGCAGGCCGGCGAAGACGCCTTCGCCATTGTGGTAGACCGGACTGGTCTTGCCGTGCATCGGCTCGCGCGCCCGCACCACCTCGCCACCGAAGGCCTGGCCCAGGCTCTGGTGACCCAGGCAGACGCCCAGCACCGGCAGCTTGCCGGCGAAGCGCTCCAGGGTGGCGAGGGAGATGCCCGCCTCGTTGGGCGTGCAGGGACCGGGGGAGACGACGATGCGCTCCGGCGCCAGGTCTTCGAGCGCCTCGACCGGCACCTCGTCGTTGCGGACCACCTTGACCTCGGCGCCCAGTTCACCCAGGTACTGGACCAGGTTGTAGGTAAAGGAATCGTAGTTATCGAGCATCAGCAGCATGGCGGATCACCCTTGGAATCGATTGCGGCTGTTGAAAAGGACTCAGCTTCGCCACGGCACCGAGAGCAGTGACCGGGGGCTGGAACAAGCAAGGCGGGCCGGACGTACCGGCAGGGGGATGTCAGGCGCGCCAGCGCCAACGGGCGTGGGCCTTGAAGAGAGGCATCGAGAGGGCGGCGCTGCGGGTCACGGGATGGATTCCGACGTGGTTCTCTCCGCACAGTAGCCCAGCCCGCCGCCCGGCGCAACCGCTGGCGGCTCAGGGCTTGAGTCGACCGTAGGCCGCCAGCACCGTCCGCTCGGACTGCACCAGGTAGCTTTCCAGGGCGGCCGTGGCCTCGGCGGGCTTGCCTTCCTCCAGCAGCTCGACGATGGCGACGTTCATCTCCAGGTAAGGAGCATGGAGGAATTCCGGATCGTTGAGCAGGCCGAAGGCCAGGCGCAACTCGGCGGAAAGCTGGTCATAGAAGGCCGACAGCCGCGGGCTGTCGGCCAGTTCGACGATGGCGGTGTGGAAGGCCATGTTGCCGGTGCCCACCGCCACCCAGTCCTGGGCCGCGCGGGCGCGCTGCGCCGCCGTCACCGCTTCGCGCATGCGCAGCGCGCCCGGATGCCGCGGATAGGCCTTGGCCAGGGCCTGGCATTCGATGAAGCGCCGCACCCGGTAGATGTCGATGATCGAGGCCATGTCGGGCACGCAGACGAACACCCCGCGATTGGGCTCGTGCTTGAGCAGACCCTCCTGGGTCAGCACCCGGAAGGCCTCGCGCAGGGTATTGCGGGAGATCTCCAGGCGCTCCGCCAGCGCCGCCTCGGACAGGCGCTGGCCGGGCTTGAGCTCGCCCTCCACCAATTGACGGCGGATCTCGGCGGTCACGGATTCACCGAGGGTACGGGCATTGTCGAGCACGGGGTTCTTCATGGATGTTCCAGAGCAGGCAGTCGCGCTGCCGATGGTGTCCGAGGGCGCGGGCTTAGGCAAGGAAACCCGGCAACTGTGCACCAGCAGGTAGCACCCCTGAGTAGATGAGTAACAAAATGGTGCAAATGAAAGAACTGTGACTATATTTTTGTTGAACAATAAGTTTCGGTAAAACCTACAAATAATGATTTTTGGTCGATAGTGGCACAGAGGTTGCGTTAGCCGGGCCATGCCTTCCCCACCAGGACCGCCACCGTGACCCAGACCGCTACTGCCGCCAACGCTTTTGCCAAGGACCGCCGAGCTTCACTGATCGCCGCCATCTTCCTGATGGCTACCTCGGCCATCGGCCCCGCCTTCCTCACCCAGACCGCTACCTTCACCGCCACCCTGGGCGCCGCCTTCGCCTTCGGCATCCTCGCCTCCATCCTCATCGACTTCGTGGTGCAGCTGAATGTCTGGCGCATCGTCGCCCTGACCCGCATGCGCGCCTCGGATATCGCCAACGCCGCCGTTCCCGGTAGCGGTTATCTGCTCGCCCTATTGGTGATCTCCGGCGGCCTGGTGTTCAGCCTGGGCAATATCGCCGGCGCCGGCCTGGGCCTGAACGCCCTGCTCGGCCTGGACCCGGCCTGGGGCGGTGCCCTCAGCGCCCTGATAGCGATCGGGATCTTCCTGTCGCACCGCGCCGGGGTGGCCATGGATCGCATCATGGTGGTGCTCGGCGTGCTCAAGGTGACGCTGATCGTGATCGCCTGCTTCGCCTCTCACCCGCCGCTGGGCGAGGCGCTGCGCCAGACGGTTTTCCCCGACGTCATCAGCTTCGCCGCCATCACCACCATCGTCGGTGGCACCGTGGGTGGCTATATCACCTATGCTGGTGCCCACCGTCTGCTGGATCGCGGCACCGTCGGGGTGGAAAACCTCGAGGCCGTGTCCAAGGCCGCACTCAGCGGCATCCTGGTCACCGGGATCGCCCGCTACGTGCTGTTCCTGGCCATCCTCGGGGTGGTCGCCAGCGGGGTGGTGATCGACGTCTCCGGCCAGGCCGCCAACCCGGCGGCCCAGGCCTTCGACGCCAGTCTCGGCGAATACGGCCTGCGGGTGTTCGGCCTGATCCTCTGGGCCGCCGGCATCAGCAGCACCATCGGCGCCGCCTACACCTCCACCACCTTCATCACGGTATTCTCGCAACGAATCAGCGAGCGCGGACGCAACCTCTTCACCGTAGTCTTCGTGCTGATCGCCCTGGCCATCTATCTATTGATCGGCAAACCGCCGGCCGCCCTGCTGGTGTTCGCCGGTGGCTTCAACGGCTTGATCCTGCCGCTCGGCCTGACGCTGTTCATGTACGTGGGCTGGCGCCGCTCCGACCTCATGGAGGGCTACCATTACCCCCGTTGGCTGCTGGTGCTCGGCGGGCTCACCTGCCTGCTGTCGTGGTACCTGGCGGTCAAGTCCGCCGGTCCCATCTTCCACCTGCTCAACGCCGCCTGATCACCTCACGGGAGCCCCCTATGCCAACCATCGATCTGAACAGCGACCTGGGCGAAAGCTTCGGCCAGTGGCGGATGGGTGACGATGCCGCCATGCTCGACATCGTCACCAGTGCCAACGTCGCCTGCGGTTTCCACGCCGGCGATCCGGCCGGCATCCTGCGTACCCTGCAGGCCGCCGCCGCCAAGGGCGTGGCGGTGGGCGCCCACGTCGCCTACCCCGACCTGGTGGGCTTCGGCCGGCGCAACCTGGACATCGCCAGCGACGAGCTGACCGCCGATGTGCTCTACCAGATCGGCGCCCTGCAGGCCCTGGCCCGCGCCGCCGGGACGCGGGTGACCTACGTCAAGCCGCACGGTGCCCTGTACAACACCATCGCCCAGGACCCCCGCCAGGCGCAGGCGGTGATCGCCGCCCTGCGCCAGCTGGACCAAGGCCTGGTGCTGGTCTGCCTGGCCGGCTCGCCGCTGCTCGGCTGGGCACGGGAGGCCGGCCTGAGCTGCGTCGCCGAGGCCTTCGCCGATCGCGCCTACACGCCCGAGGGCACCCTGGTCTCGCGGCGCCTACCCGGCGCGGTGCTGCACGATGCCGAACTCGTCGCCCAACGCATGCTGCGCCTGGTGCAGGACGGCGTGGTGGAAGCCATCGACGGCAGCCTGACACCCATCGAGGCCGAGTCCATCTGCGTGCACGGCGACAGCCCCGGCGCGGTGGACATGGCCCGTGCCCTACGGCGCCATCTCGAACTCGCCGGGGTGACGCCTCGCGCCTTCACGGAGGTCCCCACATGAATCCGCTCAAAGCCGCCCAGGACGCCGCCATCGCCGCCGCCCGCGAGGCCCGCGCCCGCTACCGCGACGGCCTGCTCGCCCCCAGTGCCGGGGTCGCTCCCGGCATGACCCAGGCCAATCTCATCGCCCTGCCGCGCGACTGGGCCTACGACTTCCTGCTCTATGCCCAGCGCAACCCCCAGGCCTGCCCGGTGCTGGACGTCACCGACGCCGGCAGCTACGCCACGCCGCTGGCCGAGGGCGCTGACCTGCGCACCGACCTGCCGCTGTATCGCGTCTGGCGCGATGGCGTGCTGGCGGAAGAAGTGGCCGATGGCCGCGCCGCCTGGGCCGAGCATGCGGACCTGGTGACCTTCCTGATCGGCTGCAGCTTCACCTTCGAGACCGGCCTGCTGGAAGCCGGCATCGAGATCCGCCACATCACCGACGGCTGCAACGTGCCCATGTACCGCACCAACCGCGCCTGCCGTCCGGCGGGCCGCCTGCATGGCGAGATGGTGGTGTCCATGCGCCCCATTCCCGCCGAGCGGGTCGCCGAGGCGGCCACCATCACCGCGCGCTATCCGGCGGTGCATGGCGCCCCGGTACATATCGGCGAGCCGGCGCGGCTGGGCATCGCCGACCTGGCGCGGCCGGACTTCGGTGATGCGGTGCGCGTCGAGCCGGGCGAGATCCCGGTGTTCTGGGGCTGCGGCGTCACCCCCCAGGCGGCGGTCATGGCCTCCAAGGTGCCCTTCGCCATCACCCATGCGCCCGGCCACATGTTCATCACCGACGTGCCCGATCGCACCTATCACGTCTAGGAGAAGCCCTTGCGTTTTCTGCCCGTCAACCTGGATGCGCTGCTGGTGGAGCTGGCCGATCTCGACGAGACCCTGGCCCTGTTCGACGCCATGCAGGCGCGGCCGCTGCCCGGGATCGAGGAGATCGTCCCGGCGGCCCGCACCCTGCTGGTCCAGTTCCGCCCCAGTGCCCTGAAAGCGGCCGACCTGGTCGACCATATCGCCGCCCTGCCCCTCGACGGCGGTGGCCGTGAAGCCGGCAAATTGGTCGAGATCCCGGTGCACTACAACGGCGAAGACCTGGACGAGGTGGCCCGGCTGCTCGGCCTGAGCGTGGCCGAGGTGATCCGTCGCCATACCGGCAGCGACTACCAGGTGGCCTTCTGCGGCTTCGCCCCGGGCTTCGGCTATCTCAGCGGCGGACCGGGCTTCCAGGTGCCGCGGCGCAGTTCACCGCGTACCCGGGTGCCGGCCGGCTCGGTGGCCATCGCCGGGGGGTTCGCCGCCGTCTATCCCCAGGCCAGTCCCGGTGGTTGGCAACTGCTGGGGGTAACGCCCCTGCATCTCTGGGACCTGACGCGCCCGGAGCCGGCGCTGCTGCGCCCCGGCTACCGGGTACGCTTCCGCGATGCCGGCCCGCTGCCGGCAGGCGGCCTACCCGAGGCGCCGGTCTCGGCGCCTGCCGCTCCGGCCACGGCCGACTATCTGGAAATCCTCAGCCCCGGCCTGCGTACCCTGCTGCAGGACCTCGGCCGCCCGGGCCAGACCGGCCAGGGCGTCTCCGCCTCCGGCGCCCTGGACCGCGGCGCGCTGCGCGCGGCCAATCGCGCGGTGGGCAATGCGCCTGACAGCGGCTGCCTGGAAATCCTCCTGGGCGGCTTCAACTGCGTCTGCCACGGCCAGGCCCTGGTCGCCGTCACCGGCGCCCCGGCGCCGCTGGAGGTGCTGACCCGCGCCGGACGGCGGTTGCAGCCCGCGCCCTACCAGCCCTTCCTCCTGGAAGACGGCGACCGCCTGAGCCTGGGCAGTCCGCCCACCGGCCTGCGCAGCTACCTGGCACTGCGTGGCGGCTTCGCCGTGGCCCCGGTGCTGGGCAGCCTGGCGTTCGATACCCTGGCCAACGTCGGCCCGGCGCCCCTGGCCACTGGCGACCGCCTGGGCTTTTACCCCGCGGTCGGTGGCGCTGCCGTGTCCTGCAGCGAAGCCGCTCCCCTGGCGCTGCCCAGCGCCGACCAGGAGGTGGTGCTCGACGTGGTCCTCGGCCCGCGCAGCGACTGGTTCACCGCCGCCGCCCTGGAGACCTTGGCCGCACAGACTTGGCGCGTCACCCCCCAGTCCGACCGGGTCGGTATCCGCCTGGCCGGCGAGACGCCACTGGAACGCCAGGTGGCCGGCGAGCTGCCCAGCGAAGGCACCGCCCTGGGCGCCATCCAGGTACCGCCCAACGGCCAGCCGGTGCTGTTCCTCGCCGACCATCCGCTCACCGGCGGCTATCCGGTGATCGGCGCCGTCGCCAGCCACCACCTGGACCTGGCCGGGCAGATTCCGGTCGGTGCCCGTATCCGCTTCAATCCGCTGGGCCCCTTCGCTGAACTGCGCCCCAGCGCTTCTCCTGCTGCCGAGAACACCCCATGAAAAAAGTCCTGATCGCCAACCGCGGCGAGATCGCCGTCCGTATCGTCCGCGCCTGCCGTGACTACGGTGTGGCCTCGGTAGCCGTCTACGCCGACGCCGACTTCGATGCCCTGCACGTGCACCTGGCCGACGAGGCCTATGGCCTGGATGGCCAGCGCCCAGCCGAGACCTACCTGGACATCGCCAAGTTGCTGGACGTGGCCCGCCGCGCCGGTGCCGATGCCGTCCACCCCGGCTACGGCTTCCTCTCCGAGCGCGCCGACTTCGCCCGGGCGGTGCAGGCGGCCGGCCTGACCTGGATCGGCCCGAACCCGGACACCATCGATGCCCTGGGCGACAAGGTGCAGGCCCGGCGCATCGCCCTCGGCGTCGGTGCACCGCTGGTGGCCGGCACCGAGGACCCGGTCAGCGGCGCCGCCGAGGTGCTGGCCTTCGCCGAGGAGCACGGCCTGCCCATCGCCATCAAGGCGGCCTTCGGCGGCGGCGGACGTGGCCTCAAGGTGGCCTGGCGCCTGGACGAGGTGGCCGAGTTGTACGAATCGGCGGTCCGCGAGGCCACTGCCGCCTTCGGCCGCGGCGAATGCTTCGTCGAGCGCTTCCTCGACCGTCCGCGGCACATCGAAGCCCAGGTCCTGGCCGACCGCCATGGCCGGGTCGAGGTGGTGGGTACCCGCGACTGCTCGCTGCAGCGGCGCAACCAGAAACTGGTGGAAGAGGCGCCCGCGCCCTTCCTCGACGACGCCCTGCGCCAGCGCATCCACGCCGCCGCCCGCGACATCTGCGCCGCCGCCGGCTACGTCGGTGCCGGCACCGTGGAATTCCTGCTGAGCCAGGATGGCACCCTGTCCTTCCTGGAGGTCAACACCCGCCTGCAGGTGGAGCATCCGGTCACCGAGGAAACCAGCGGCCTGGACCTGGTGGTCGAGCAATTGCGCATCGCCGACGGCCTGCCGCTGTCCTTCAGCGAGGTCCCGGCGCCGCGCGGGCACAGCTTCGAATTCCGCATCAACGCCGAGGACCCTGGTCGCGGCTTCCTGCCCACCCCGGGGCCCATCACCGCCTTCCGCGCCCCCAGCGGTCCCGGTATCCGCCTGGACAGCGGCGTGGCAGCCGGCTCCCAGGTGGCGCCCAATTTCGACTCCATGGTCGCCAAGCTGATCGTCACCGGCGCCACCCGCGAGCAGGCCATCGCCCGCGCCCGCCGTGCCCTGGCCGAATTCAGTGTGGAAGGCGTGGCCACGGTGCTGCCCTTCCACCAGGCGGTAATGGCCCATGCCGACTTCACCGGCACGGCCTTCGCCGTGCACACCCGCTGGATCGAGACGGTATTCGCCGAGCAGATCGCCCTGGCGCCACGCAGCGAGCCGACGGACGACGGCGTGCTACGCACCTTCGTCGAGATCGACGGCCGCCGCCACGCCCTCGGCCTGCCCAGCGCCCTGCTGCGCGGCCTGGCGGTGAGCGCCCCGGCCGGCGAAGCGGTAGCGCCCGCACCTGCGGCGGACGCCAATGCCCTCACCACCCCGGTGGCGGGCAACCTGCACGCCTGGACGGTCGAGGACGGCGCCACGGTCGCAGCCGGTCAGGTGGTCGCGGTGATGGAAGCGATGAAGATGGAAACCCAGGTCCTCGCCCCCCGCGGCGGACGTCTGGCAATCACCCAGGCGGCCGGAGACTACCTGGCGGCCGGGACGGTTCTGGGGCGGATCGAGGACGTTTAGGCGGAAGTGTCTTTATCGCGTGGCCATGGCGGGTCACCGTAGGTTGGGTTGAGCGCAGCGAAGCCCAACATTGCGCCGGGGCTGGCCATGTTGGGCTTCGACGACAGAACCGTCTCAACCCAACCTAGGATCTGATCGCGCTCTTGCCGGGACCGATGGAGATGAACACCTGCTCGGCCAGTTCCCTCTCCCCACGGGAGAGGGTTGGGGTGAGGGGCCCGGCGCCACGAAGCCCAGTGGAAAAGGCTGCGCCGTTTTCCACGCTACGGCGCTTGCCAGGACTGATAGAGATGAACGCCTGCTCGGCTAGCCCCCTCTCCCCACGGGAGAGCGTTGGGGTGAGGGGCCCGGCGCTACGAAGTCCAGTGGAAAAGGCTGCGCCGTTTTCCACGCTACGGCGCTTGCCGGGACTGATAGAGATGAGCGCCTGCTCGATCAGCCCCCTCTCCCTAAGGGAGAGGGTTGGGGTGAGGGGCCCGGCGCCACGAAGTCCAGTGGAAAAGGCTGCGCCGTTTTCCACGCTACGGCGCTTGCCGGGACTGATAGAGATGAGCACCTGCTCGATCAGCCCCCTCTCCCTAAGGGAGAGGGTTGGGGTGACGAGCCCGGCCTCACGAAGTCCAGTGGAAAAGGCTGCGCCGTTTTCCACGCTACGGCGCTTGCCGGGACTGATAGAGAGGAGCGCCTGCTCGATCAGCCCCCTCTCCCTAAGGGAGAGGGTTGGGGTGAGGGTGGCCTCGCGCCACGAAGTCCAGTGGAAAAGGCTGCGCCGTTTTCCACGCTACGGCGCTATCGCGGCCATGGCTGCGATCACCCGAGGCAGGCTTGAAAGGCCTAAACCTTCCCTTCCGCCAACTTCACCGCGCGGAACATGGCGCGTCTCTTGTTGAGGGTCTCTTCCCACTCCGCGGCCGGCTGGGAATCGGCGACGATGCCGCCGCCCGCCTGGACGTGCAGCTCGCCGTCCTTGATCACCGCGGTGCGGATGGCGATGGCGGTATCCATGTTGCCGTTCCAGGCCAGGTAGCCCACGGCGCCGCCATAGATACCGCGCTTGACCGGCTCCAGTTCGTCGATGATCTCCATGGCGCGGATCTTCGGCGCGCCGGACAGGGTGCCGGCCGGCAGGATAGCGCGCAGGGCGTCCATGGCGGAGAGCTCGGGCTTGAGCCGGCCGGTGACGTTGCTGACGATGTGCATCACGTTGGAATAGCGCTCGATGACCATCTTCTCGGTCAGGGTCACGCTGCCGGTGGCGGAGACCCGACCGACGTCGTTGCGGCCCAGGTCGATCAGCATCAGGTGCTCGGCCAGCTCCTTGGCGTCGGCCAGCAGGTCGCGTTCCAGCGCCAGATCGGCCTCTTCGGTGGCCCCGCGCGGGCGGGTACCGGCGATGGGGCGGACGGTGATCTCGCCGTCCTCCACCCGTACCAGTACCTCGGGCGAGCTGCCGACCACATGGAAGTCACCGAAGTTGAAGAAGTACATGTAGGGCGTGGGGTTGAAGCAGCGCAGCGCCCGGTAGAGATCGATGGGCGCGGCCTTAAAATCGATGGTCATGCGTTGCGAAGGCACCACCTGCATGCAGTCGCCGGCCAGGATGTAGTCCTTGATCCGGCCTACGGCATTCTCGTAGTCGTCACGGCTGTAGCTGGAGCGGAACGCCGGCTCGCCGGGCACCTGCATGGCATTGAAGTCCAAGCCCAGACGCGGGGCGATGGGTTGGCGGATGCGCTCGCGCAACGCGGCCAGACGCGCCTGGCCCTGTTCATAGGCCTCCGGCTGGGCGGGGTCCACCAGCACGATGCAGTGCAGCTTGCCGGCGAGGTTGTCGAACACCACCACCTCGTCCGACACCATCAGCAGGATGTCCGGCGTGCCCAGCGGATCGGGATTGGGCGAGGCACCCAGGCGCTTTTCCACGTAACGCACGCAGTCATAGCCGAAGTAACCCACCAGACCGCCATCGAACTTGGGCAGGTTGGGCACCGCTGGCACGCGATAGCGGGTCTTGAACGCCTCGACGAAGGCCAGCGGGTCCTCGACGGTGCAGGCTTCGAGCTGCTGCTCGCCCTCATGCACGGTAACCTCGTAGCCATGCACCCGTAGCAGCGTCCGGCACGGCAGCCCGATGATCGAATAGCGCCCCCACTTCTCGCCGCCCTGCACCGACTCCAGCAGATAGGAGTTGGGCGCATCGGCCAGCTTCAGATAAAGGGAGAGGGGGGTGTCGAAGTCGGCCAGGGTTTCGAAGGCCAGGGGAATGCGGTTATAGCCTTGAGCGGCCAGGCGCAGAAAGTCGTCGCGGGTCATGATCAGCCTCGTGGCGAGGAAAACGAAAGGTCGGGTGCACAGCGCGCCGGTCTACTACCGGCCAAGACGAAATCAGGCGCGCCAGCGCCAACGGGCCAGGGCCTTGATGACTTTCATCCATGCTCGCGAGGAGCCTGTGCGGGTGACCACCACGATGCGATCTCTTGCTCTTGGGGTGAAGGGCCACGTTAGCCTAGCCGGCGCGGCAAGGCAACCGGCCGGCCATGCCTGACGCTAGATGAACAGCTCGCGCAGATCGTCGACCACCAGGTCGGGTTGCTCGTTGGCGATGGGCTCTCCGTGGTTGTAGCCGTAGCTCAGCGCCACGCAGCGTACCCCAGCGGCGCGGGCCGCCCGAATGTCGTTGCGCGAGTCGCCAATGAACAGGGCCTGCTCGGCAGACACGCCGGCCTTGTCCATCACCAGCAACAGGCCCGCCGGATCGGGCTTCTGCTGCGGCAGGGTATCGCCGCCGACGATCCAGTCGAAGTCACCCAGGCCCATGTCGGCCAGCAGCGGCGCGACGAAGCGCTCCGGCTTGTTGGTGATCACCGCCAGGCGCACGCCCAGGGTGCGCAGCAGCGCCAGGCTGTCCAGCACGCCCGGATAGACCCGGGTCAGGGCGTGGCTGCCGCCATAGAGTTCCATGAACAGCGCCAGGGCGCGGTCGGCCGCGGCATCGTCCACGGCGTCGTGCTGCATGTCATCGGCCAGGGCACGGCGTACCAACACCCGGGCGCCGTTGCCGATCCACAGGCGCACCTTGTCCAGCCCCGCCGGCGCGCGGCCCAGCCGTTCGAGCATGGCGTCCACCGCCGCGGCGAGGTCCGGCGCGGAATCCAGCAGGGTGCCATCGAGGTCGAACATCACCAGTTCGGGCGGATGCCCGCCGCCGAGCCGCACCAGGGCACTCATACCGACTGGGCCTTGGCCAGCTCGGCGCGCATCGCCTGGATCACCGCGGCGTAGTCCGCCTGGCCGAAGATGGCCGAGCCGGCGACGAAGGTATCGGCACCGGCGCGGGCGATCTCGCAGATGTTCTTGACGTTGACGCCGCCATCGATCTCCAGGCGGATCGGCCGCCCCGAGGCGTCGATCAGGGCGCGCGCCTCGCGCAGCTTGTCGAGGGTGCCGGGGATGAACTTCTGGCCACCGAAGCCGGGGTTGACGCTCATCAGCAGCACCATGTCGATCTTGTCCATCACGTACTTGAGGGCGTCCAGCGAGGTGGCCGGGTTGAACACCAGGCCGGCGCGGCAGCCGCCGTCCTTGATCAGTTGCAGCGAGCGATCGATATGCTCGGAGGCTTCCGGGTGGAAGGTGATGTCGGTGGCGCCAGCCTCGATGAAGTCGCCGATGATGCGATCCACCGGCTTGACCATCAAGTGCACGTCGATGGGGGCGGTCACCCCATAGTTGCGCAGCGCCTTGCAGACCATGGGCCCGATGGTGAGATTGGGCACATAGTGGTTGTCCATCACGTCGAAATGGACCATGTCGGCACCGGCGGCGAGGACCTTGTCGACTTCCTCGCCGAGACGGGCGAAATCGGCGGACAGGATCGAAGGAGCGATGGCGAAGGGTTGCATGAGGAAGAGCCTCGGCTGGGGTGAGTGGCGGCATTGTAACGAAGATCCGCGGGATGCCGCCGCGTTCCCGCTGCCCAGCCGGCCTGAACGGCGGTAGGCTCCTCGGGGTCCATCGCTGACCCCTGCCGTCCATCCGTTCGAGGAAGTCCATTCGATGTCATCGTCATCCCCGCGGCTGCGCGCCGGAGCCTTGCTCCTGCTCGCCCTGGCCGCCTCCGTGCAGGCCGAAGAGGCGCCGCCGGCTGCGGAAGCCGCCCCGCCCGCCCAGACGGCCACCCTCGCCCCCGCCCCGACGCGCAGCGCCGAACAGCAGCAGGCCTTGGCACGCGAGCTGCCGGCCGAGCAGCAGAAGCAACTGCGCGCCGGCGACGAGAGCTTTCTGGCGCTGCTGCGCCCGTCGGTCCCGGCCAAGGCCCGCGGCATGCTGATCCTGATACCGGGCGACGGCGAATCCGCCGATTGGCCGAATGTGGTGGCGCCGCTGCGCAACGACCTGCCCACCTATGGCTGGGACACCCTCAGCCTCAGCCTGCCCGATCCCTACGACCCCCTGGCCGCGCTACGTCGCACCACCGCCCCGGCGGACAGCGACGCCCAGGCCAATGCCGAGCAGACGGCGCCGCCGGTGACTGGCGGCAGCGGTGCGGCGCCGACACCCCAGACCCAGGCCGAAGCCGGTTCCGGCGAACCGGCCCAGGCGGCCACCGCGCCGGTCGATCCGGAAGCCCTGGCCAACGCCCATGCCGAGCAGGTCCTGGCCCGCGTTGCCGCCGGCATCGATTTCGCCCTGCAACAGGGCGTCAAGCCCATCATCCTGGTCGGCCACGGCACCGGCGCCTACTGGGCCGCGCGTTACCTGGCGGAAAAGGAACCGAGCGAGGTCCGTCAACTGGTGCTCATCGACGGTAGCGAGCCACAGGGCATGCCGCCGCGCCTGGTCGCCACCATGGGCAAGAAAGATCTGCAGATCGCCGACCTGGTGCGCCATCCGGACGTGGCGGCCGCCGTGAATCGCAAGGACCGCGCCTCGCAGAAGGCCAACAAGAACTACCGCCAGATCGAACTGCCAGTGCACTTCGGTGACCGCGCCGACGAACAGCAGCAGATCATGCGCCGCCTGCGTGGCTGGCTCGACCACCTGCCTGCCGCCCCCGCGGCTAGCGAAAGCCCCGCCGGGTCTTGATCAACTGGTAGGCGGCGTGCAGCTCGGCGGTACGCTGGGCCGCGGCATAGACCGCCGACTGGCCCGCCCCGGCTCCGGCCTTCTTGTCGGGATGGTGACGGCTGAGCAGTCGCCGATAGGCCTGCTTCACCGTGGCCGCATCGGCATCGTCGGTGACGCCGAGCAGTTGCAGGGCCTGGCGATAGCTTTCCTCCTTGCTGGGCTGCCGCGGGGCGGTCTGTGCCGGTGGCTGCAGGGCCAGCACCTGGGCTTCGGCGAAACCCATCGCCTGGCCCCAGCCAAGAATCTCGTCGCGATCACCGGGTCTGACGCTGCCGCTGATCCAGACCATGCGCCAGCAGGCTCTCAGGATGTTCTCGCCACGCTCGCTGAGTCGCTGCAATTCGTCCGTCGATGGCAGCGTGCCGCCCTTGCCCTGCTCGAAGGCGGCGATGGCGCGCTTGCGGTCGTCTGCACTCAGGCCCAGGCGCTCGATTTCCCCCTCGGCCTGGCGGATATGCGCGGTGAGCACCCGGCCACCACGTTTGGCCAGCCGCCCGAGCAGCTGGAATTGCGCCTGGTGCTCGAACCGGCCGGGGCGGCGCTGCCAACGCGCCTTCCAGCCGGCCAGAGAGGTCAGCCCCAGCTTGCGCTCCGCCGCATGGGCGAGCAGCGCCACCAGCAGCGCCCCGGGAATGCTGGCCACCGTCCAGCCAGCCAGGAAACCCAGCAGCGTCAGCGGCCAGAACCAGAGTCTCACGGGGCGGTCCCGAACAGCAGCTCCGCCTCGGCCAGGCGCTCCAGGGTGCCCACGTCCACCCAACGCCCGTGCAGTCGCTCACCGGATACCCGCCCGGCCGCGATGGCCGGCCGCAGCACGTCGACCAATTTGAAGGCTCCGGCCGTATAGCCTTCGAATAACTGCGGATGCAGCACGGCGATACCGCTGTAGGTGAGCTTGGTCGTGGCCTCCGAGGTGATCCGGCCACCCACCAGACCAAAATCGCCGACCGGGTGATGGACGGGATTGTCGACCAGCACCAGATGCGCCAGGCAGCCAGCTGGCAGGGCCAGGTCGGCGAAGTCGAAATCGGTGCGGATATCGCCATTGACCAGCACGAAGGGCTCGCTGCCGAGCAACGGTAACGCCTGGAAAATGCCCCCACCGGTCTCCAGCGGCTCCCCCTCGGCGGAGAAACGGATGCTAACCCCGAACCGGCTGCCATCGCCCAGGGCGGCTTCCAGTTGCGCACCTAGCCAGGCATGGTTGATCACCAACTCGGTAATACCCACCGCGGCCAGCGCCTGGATGTGATGCTCGATGAGCGGGCGACCGTTCACCTCGATCAGCGGCTTGGGCAGGCTCAGGGTTAGCGGCCGCATCCGCTCGCCCTTGCCCGCCGCCAGGATCATGGCCTTCATGGCTCAACTCGCTCGGCGTGCAATTCGTCGAGCAGCCGGCCCAGGTCGGCCAGCTCCGGCCGCCGCGCCACCACGGTGCGGATATAGACGAGAAAGCGCGGGGTATCGGCGACATAGCGTGGCTTGCCATCGCGATGCCAGATACGGGCGAAGATGCCCATCACCTTGAGATGGCGCTGCACGCCCATCAGATCCGAGGCGCGCTGGAAGTCGGCGAAGTCGGCCTGTACCGGCACCCCGGCATTACGCGCCTGCTCCCAGTAACCCAGCAACCAGCGCTGCACCAGCGGTTCCGGCCAGCTCAGGAAGGCATCCTTGAACAGGCTGGTGATGTCGTAGGTCACCGGGCCGATGACCGCGTCCTGGAAGTCCAGCACGCCCGGATTGGGCGTGCTCAGCATCAGATTGCGCGGCATGAAGTCCCGATGGACCAGCACCTGCGGCTGCGCCAACGCACTGTCGATCAATAGCTCGCAGATGGCCTGCCAACGCTCGAGTTGCGTGGCACTGAAGGTCCGCTCCAATTCACGACCGACATACCACTCCGGAAACAGGCTCAACTCACGTGCCAGCAAAGGCCTATCGTAGAGCGGCAGACTGCCGTTCGTCGGTTGTTTGGTCTGAAAGGCCAGCAGCGCCTCGATGGCGGCCTGGAAGTAATCGTCGGCGTTCGTCGCGTTGATCACCTCCAGGTAGGTCAGGGTGCCCAGGTCACTCAGGAGCAGGAACCCGCGCTCCAGATCCTGCGCCAGGATGCGCGGCACATGCACCCCGGCAGCCGCCAGCAGACCGGCCACCTGCACGAACGGACGGCAGTCCTCCTGCGGCGGCGGGGCATCCATCACGATCAGGCTGCGTCCCTCCCCCGCCCAGCGGAAATAGCGGCGAAAGCTGGCATCGCTACTGGCCGCGGTCAGGCTGCCGACCGGCACCTCGCCCCAGGCCTGCTCTCGGAAAATTTCCGGCAAAACGCTGGTCAGCCAGTCTTCTATCTGGTTTAAGCGAACATCTTCAGTCATTTACAGCGGATCCCCCGGCCCTAGCCGATGCGCAGGTCATGTTTTATTATCCGCTATCTTTTTGAGCCCATCGAGAGGCCGCGGCCCCTTAATGGCCGGCGTGCAGGACGACTTTAAGGATGGCCGTGAAAACCCCCGCGTTTCGCAGAAAATTTCCCCTCTTGGTAACCGGCAGCCTGCTCGCCATGCAGCCCGTCACCGCCCTCATCGCCGCGCCCGCCGAACAGTTCAACTGTACTGCCGGTGCCGGTGGTGGCTGGTCATGCGGCACCCTGGCGCCGACGACGGCTCTGCCGCCCCGTCCCAGCAAGGGCGAGACCCAAGGTGTCGCGGCTCAGCCGGCCGCTCGCAAGGGCGACGACGCCGTGCTGGTCACCGAGAGCAAGGGCCGCGCCCTGAAGTCCCGCAGCGCCGACTACAGCCATCTGGACTGGGTCCCGCGTGACCAGCTCACGCCGGCCCAGCTGGCCGAGACCGCTCCCTACTGCAGCGGCGCCTATGTCGAGCCGCAGCGCCCGGGCATGTACGACAACACCCCGACCTCCAAGGCCCCGACCTACATCTCCGCCAAGGCCTCACGCTACGAGCAGGAGCAGCAGGTCGCCACCCTCGCCGGTGACGTGGTGCTGCGTCAGGGCGGCATGCAGGTGGAATCCCAGGAAGCCAACCTGCATCAGCTGGAAAATCGCGGCGAGCTCAAGGGCAACGTCAAATTCCGCGACAACGGCGTACTGATGGTGGGCGACAAGGCCGACCTGCAGCTGGACAACGGCCAGGTCCAGATCGACAACGCCGAATTCGTCATGCACCAGAACCATGCCCGTGGCAGCGCGCTCTACGCCAAGCGCGGCGACGACGCCATCATCCGCCTCAAGGATGGTACCTACACCACCTGCGAACCGGGCAGCAACGCCTGGCAGCTCAAGGGCAACACCGTTACGCTGAACCCGGCGACGGGCCTGGGCTATGCGACCAATGCCACCCTGAGAGTCAAGGACATCCCGGTCCTCTATACGCCGTTCATCTATTTCCCCATCGATGACCGCCGCCAGTCCGGTTTCCTAGCGCCCTCGATCAGCACCTCCAGCGACACCGGCTTCGCGATCACCACGCCCTACTACTTCAACCTAGCGCCCAACTACGACGCCACCCTCTATCCGCGCTACATGGCCAAGCACGGCCTGCAGACCGAGGGTGAGTTCCGCTACCTGACCCACAGCAGCGAAGGCCAGGTGTACGGCTCCTACCTCAAGGACAGCGATCCCGAGCACCAGGGCGAACCGGAAGCCACCGACAACCGCTGGCTGTACGGCTGGAAGAACCGCAGTGGCCTGGATTCGCGCCTGATGGCCGAGGTGGACTACACCCGCATCAGCGATCCCTACTACTTCCAGGACCTGGACACCGACCTCGGCATCAACAAGCCGACCTACGTGAACCAGCAGGGTCGCCTGACCTATCGTGGCGATAACTTCGTGGCCGGCCTCAACGCCCAGGCCTATCAACTGGCGACCGTCTCCGACGTGACACCCTACGACCGCCTACCGCAGCTAACCCTGACCGGCGCCCTGCCCTACAACCCGGGCGGCCTGGACTTCACCTACGATACCGAGGCGGTGCGCTTCACCCGCAGCTTCGACGACAACACCTATTTCGACCTGGACGACAACGGCAACCGCACCAATGTCCGCAACCGTCCCGACGTCAACCTGTTCGGTCTAACCCGAGCCGAAGGCGAGCGCTACCACGTCGAGCCGGGTATTTCGCGACCCATGACCGAGTCCTGGGGCTTCCTGACGCCGTCGTTGCGCTATGCCTACACCCGCTACGATCTGGATCTGGACAGCACCGGCCAAAGCGACCTGGCTTCGCCGCTGACTGGCGGTGGTCGTCGCGCCGCGGCTGGCTCCAGCGTGACCAGCTTCAACGACAGCCCGACCCGCTCCATCCCGATCTTCAGCCTCGATGGCGGCCTGTACTTCGACCGCGCCTCGAACCTGTTCGGCGAAGGCGGCAAGCAGACCCTGGAACCCCGCGCCAAGTACCTCTACGTGCCCTATCGCGACCAGGACGATCTGCCGGTGTTCGACACCGGCGAATACACCTTCAGCTACAGCTCGCTGTGGCGCGACAACCGTTTCACCGGTCGCGACCGCATCGGCGATGCCAACCAGTTGGCCCTGGGCGCCACCAGCCGCTTCATCGAGCCCAACGGCTTCGAGCGAGCCAACGTGAGCTTCGGCGAGCTGTTCTACTTCCGTGACCGCGATGTGCAGCTGCCCGGCCTGACCAAGGACGACCTGGCCTACTCGCGCAGCCTCGGTCAGAACATCGACAATCCCCAGGCCACCACCTCGCGCTCGCCCTATGCCCTGGCCGGCATGTATCGCTTCAACCGCGACTGGCGCGTGAATGGCGAGTACAACTGGGATCCGGTGCTGCACCAGACCGACTCCGGTAGCCTGATGTTCCACTATCAGCCGGAAGCCCAGCCAGGCAAGATCCTGAACGTCGGCTATCGCTATCGTGACAACGTCCGGGTGTTCGATCCGAACTTCGGTCGCTTCACCTACAACAGCGACGACTACAAGATCGACCAGCACGACATCTCCTTCATCTGGCCCATCGTGCCCCAGTGGTCAGCCATCGCCCGCTGGCAATTCGACTACAACAAGAGCCGTACCCTGGAAGCCTTCGGTGGCTTCGAGTACGACAACTGCTGCTGGAAACTGCGTCTGATCAGCCGCTACTGGCTCAAGAGCGAAGACGACGTCTACTACACATCGCAGAGCTCCGAAGCCGACCGCGGGATCTTCCTGCAGATCGTGCTCAAGGGACTCGGCAACGTCTTCGGCGGCAAGACCGAAGGTTTCCTGGACAGAGGCATTCAAGGCTATCGTGAACGTGAAGACCAAGCTATGTAACGCCCTGCGCCCGCTCGCCCTGGGCGCGGCGCTCGCTCTTACCCCTCTGGCTCAGGCTGCCGTGGTACCGCTGGACAAGGTCGTGGCCATCGTCGACAACGACGTGGTCATGCAGAGCCAGCTCGATCAGCGTCTCAACGAGGTCAAGCAGAACATCACTCGCCGCGGCGCTGCGGCGCCGCCGGACAGCGAACTGCGTCAACAGGTGCTTGAGCGCCTGATCCTGGAAGACATCCAGCTGCAGCTGGCGCAGCGCATGGGCGTGAAGATCTCCGACGAGGAGCTCAACCAAGCCGTCGCCACCATCGCCCAGCGCAATGGCCTGAGCGTGGCCGAATTCCGCCAGGCCCTGGCCCGTGACGGTCTCTCCTACGACGCCGCCCGCGAGCAGGTGCGCCGCGAGATGATGATCAGCCGGGTACGCCAGCGCCAGGTCGGCCAACGCGTCCAGGTCACCCAGCAGGAAGTGCAGAACTTCCTCGCTTCGGACCTGGGCAAGCTGCAGCTGTCCGAAGAGTATCGCCTGGCCAATATCCTGATCCCGGTGGCCGACAACGCCGGTACCGCCGGCCTGGACGCTGCCGCACGGCAGGCCCAGGATATGTACAACAAATTGCGCCAGGGCGCCGACTTCAACCAGTTGGCCATCGCCCATTCGGCCGGTGACAACGCCCTGGACGGCGGTGAGATCGGCTGGCGTAAGGCCGCCCAATTGCCGCCTCCCTTCGACCGCCTGATCGGCAGCGTCGGCGTCGGCGGCATTACCCAGCCCGTCCGCGTACCTGGCGGCTTCGTGATCCTCAAGGTGGAAGAGAAGCGCGGTGGCGAGGCCAGCATCGTCGACGAAGTCCACGTTCGTCACATCCTGCTCAAGCCCAACGCCGTGCGGAGCGACGAGGAAACCCAGCGTCTGGCCGCGCGCCTGCGCGAACGCATCCTGAATGGTGAAAGCTTCGCCACCCTGGCCAAGAGCTTCTCGGAAGATCCGGGTTCCGCGCTCAGTGGCGGCGACCTGGGCTGGATCAATCCGGAATCCCTGGTCCCGGAATTCCGCGAGGTCATGAACAACTCGCCGGTCAACCAGATTTCGCAGCCGTTCCGTACCTCGTTCGGCTGGCACATCCTGGAAGTCCTGGGGCGTCGGGCGACGGACAACACCCAACAGGCCCGCGAACAACAGGCGCTCAATCTCTTGCGTAACCGCAAGTACGACCAGGAGCTCCAGACCTGGTTGCGCCAGATCCGCGACGAAGCCTACGTCGAGATCAAGCAGTAATCCCCAGGCCGCAGGCATCCCCTGCGGCCTTTCTGTTTCAGGAGCTGTGCATGGTCCTGCGCTTCGCCCTCACCCCTGGTGAGCCCGCCGGTATCGGTCCCGATCTCTGCCTGCTACTCGCCCGAGACGCCCAACCCCACGCCCTGATCGCCATCGCCAGTCGCGAGTTGCTGGCCGCGCGTGCCGGCGAGCTGGGACTGACCATCGAGTTGATCGGCGTGGGGCCAGAAGCCTGGCCGGATGGTCCGGCGCCGGCAGGTGCGCTCTATGTCTGGGATACCCCGCTGGGCGCGTCTGTTGTCACCGGCCAGCTCGACAAGGCCAATGCCGCCTACGTCCTGGAAACCCTGACCCGCGCCGGCCGGGGCTGCCTCGACGACACCTTCGCCGGCATGATCACCGCCCCGGTGCACAAGGGCGTGATCAACGACGGTGGTGTGGCCTTCTCCGGCCATACCGAATTTCTCGCCGAACTGACCGGCACTCCGCAGGTGGTGATGCTGCTGGCGACCGCGGGCCTGAGGGTCGCCCTGGTCACCACCCACCTGCCGCTGCGCGACGTGGCCGACGCCATCGACCGCAAGACGCTGCTGGACGTGACCCGCATCCTCGACGGCGACCTGCGCCGCTATTTCGGCATCGAGCGGCCGCGCATCCTGGTCTGCGGACTCAATCCCCATGCCGGCGAAGGTGGGCATCTGGGGCGCGAAGAGATCGAGATCATCGAACCGGCCCTGGCGACGCTACGTGAAGAAGGCCTCGAGCTCATCGGCCCCCTGCCGGCCGACACCCTCTTCACCCCCAAGCATCTCGACCACTGCGATGCGGTGCTGGCCATGTATCACGACCAGGGTCTGCCGGTACTCAAGCACAAGGGCTTCGGCGCCGCGGTCAACGTGACCCTGGGCCTGCCGATCATCCGTACCTCGGTCGACCATGGTACCGCCCTGGACCTGGCCGGCAGCGGACGGATTGACACGGGCAGCCTCAAGGTCGCCCTCGATACCGCCTACAGCATGGCAGCCCATCGCCGCTCGGTGACCTGAGCGCTCCGGTGGCAGCCCAGGGTCTGCTAGACTGGTGAGTCTTTGCCGTCTTGAAATCGCAGGCCCGCGCCTGCGCCGGAGCACCCGATGACCGAGCTCTACCAACACCGTGCCCGCAAGAGGTTCGGCCAGAATTTCCTGCACGACGCCGGGGTGATCCACCGTATCCTGCGCGCCATCCACGCGCGCCCCGGCGAGCGACTGCTGGAGATCGGCCCGGGCCAGGGCGCCCTGACCGAGGGCTTGCTGAGCAGTGGCGCGCACCTCGACGTCATCGAGCTGGACCAGGACCTGATCCCCCTGCTCAAGCTCAAGTTCGGCCTCAACCCGCTGTTCACCCTGCACCAGGGTGACGCCATGAAGTACGACCTCGCCAGCATCGCCGGCAGCGACCGGCTGCGCGTCGTGGGCAACCTGCCCTATAACATCTCTACCCCGCTGATCTTCCACCTGCTCAGCTTCGCCGACGTCATCGCCGACATGCACTTCATGCTGCAGAAGGAAGTGGTGGAGCGCCTGGCCGCGGTGCCCGGCAATGGCGACTGGGGAAGGCTGTCGATCATGGTGCAGTACCACTGCCGGGTGGAGCACCTGTTCAACGTCGGCCCCGGGGCCTTCAATCCGCCGCCCAAGGTGGATTCGGCCATCGTGCGCCTGGTACCCCATACCGAGCGGCCCCACGTGGCCCGCGATCCGGCGCTGCTCGAACGCGTCGTCCGCGAGGCCTTCGGCCAGCGCCGCAAGACGCTCAGGAATACCCTCAAAGGCACCCTGGACAGCGCCGCCATCGAAGCGGCCGATGTCGATCCTGGACTGCGTCCTGAACAGCTGGACCTGGCAGCCTATGTGCGCCTGGCCAATCAGCTAGCATCCCACTGAGCCCTTTCCATCTCGCCTCACCGTAGAGACACTTTTCGTGACCGAGTCCGATCCGCGCTACCTCATCACCGTGCAGGTCACCACCCGCTACCTGCCCGAACAATCCAGCACCAGCCAGGAACGCTATGCCTTCGCCTACGACGTGAGCATCCGCAACGACGGCAGCCTGCCGGCGCAGTTGCTCAGCCGCCATTGGATCATCACCGACGGCAACGGCGAGGTGCAGGAAGTCCGCGGGCCGGGCGTGGTGGGTGAGCAACCGTTGATCGCGCCGGGCGAGACCCATAGCTACTCCAGCGGCACCCTGATGCCGACCCAGGTGGGCAGCATGAGCGGCAGCTACCAGATGGTCGCCAGTGACGGCCATGGCTTCGAAGCCGCCATCCCCACCTTCCGCCTGGCCGTACCCGGCTCGTTACACTAGGACTGCTGATGACGCTGTACGCCGTGGGCGACCTCCAAGGCTGCCTGGATCCGCTGAAATGTCTCCTCGACGAGGTCCGCTTCGACCCCACGCAGGACCGTCTCTGGTTGGTGGGTGATCTGGTCAATCGCGGGCCGCAGTCGCTGGAAACCCTGAGATACCTCTACGCCCTGCGCGACTCGGTGGTCAGCGTCCTGGGCAATCACGACCTGCACCTGCTGGCAGTAGCCTTCGGCGGCGCCAAGCTGAAGAAACAGGACACCCTGGCCGACATCCTCGCCGCACCGGATCGCGACGAACTGCTGCATTGGCTGCGCCATCTGCCCCTGATCCAGCACGATGCCGAGCGCAACTGCGTGCTGGTCCACTCCGGCCTGCCGCCACAATGGACGCTGGCCCAGGCGCTGAGCCTGGCCGGCGAAGTGGAAGCCGTGCTGCGCGATGACCAGGCCCATGTGCCCTTTCTCGAACAGATGTATGGCAACGAACCGGCGCTCTGGCAAGATGAACTGCAAGGGCAGGAGCGCCTGCGCCTGATCACCAATTACCTGACGCGCATGAGATTCTGCAGCCCGGAAGGTCGCCTGGAATTCAAGAGCAAGGAAGGCCTGGACAGCGCCCCGGTCGGTTTCGCCCCCTGGTTCAGCCACGAGCATCGGCTGACCCGCGACGTGCGGATCCTCTTCGGCCACTGGGCCGCGCTCAAGGGTCGCTGCGCAGCGCCCAATGTCGAGGCGCTCGACAGCGGCTGTGTCTGGGGTGGCGACATGACCCTGCTCGACGTCGACGGCAATCGCCGTCATCTCTGCAGTTGCAAGGAGAAGAAATGAGCGAATTCACCTGTATCTCCCCCGAACGGGCCCTGGAACTGCGTAGCCAGGGCGCGCGGATCGTCGACATTCGCGATCCGCACAGCTATGCCACCCTGCACGTCGCCGGAGCGCAACGCGTCGATAACCAGAACATCCACGACTTCATCGCCGCGGCCGATCTCGACGCGCCGCTGCTGGTGTTCTGCTACCACGGCCACTCCAGCCAGAGCGCCGCGGCCTTTTTCGCCGGCCAGGGCTTCAGCCAGGTCTACAGCGTCGACGGCGGCTTCGAAAACTGGCGCACCCAATATCCCGACGAGACCGCCAGCGGTCAGGCCTGAGCGCCCGCTCAACGGCCGCTGACCACGCGAGCCGCGCCATTAACACAGACGATTGACGCTGTGGTTACAAGAATAAACCGAATTGGCTCTTCCACATCTCGCAGATAGGACTATTCTGGAATCAGGCCCGCCGGAAACGGTGGGCTCGATAACCGGCTTTGGACCATCGGTGTAACCACTGGAGATTCGGGGGAATTCCAGGGGGACCGTCTCCATCGGTCTCCTTCGTGCGTCTCTCGAAACCCAACCCTACTGCAGGCTATAAGGATCGATTAGGCAAGACGACAGCGAAGGTAGTGCAGACGTTATCGTTCGTCGCCCGGCGTGACCGCTCCCCACCGGCAGCAAGGCAAGGCTCCAGGCATCGATTCCAAGCTGGTCCAGGGTATCCAGCGAGGAGACGTCATGAGCATTTTCAGTCACTTCCAGGAGCGTTTCGAAGCGACTCGTCAGGAAGAGTATTCCCTTCAGGAATACCTTGAGATCTGCAAGAAGGATCGTACCGCCTTTGCCAGTGCCGCCGAGCGCATGCTCATGGCCATCGGCGAACCCGAACTGGTGGACACCACCAGCGACTCACGTCTATCGCGCATCTTTTCCAACAAGGTCATTCGCCGCTACCCGGCTTTTGCCGACTTCCATGGCATGGAAGACTGCATCGAGCAGATCGTGTCCTACTTCCGTCATGCGGCGCAGGGCCTGGAAGAGAAGAAGCAGATCCTCTATCTGCTCGGCCCGGTGGGTGGCGGCAAGTCGTCCCTCGCGGAGAAACTCAAGCACCTGATCGAGAAGGTCCCCTTCTACGCCATCAAGGGCTCGCCGGTGTTCGAATCGCCCCTCGGGCTGTTCAATCCGGACGAGGACGGCCAGATCCTCGAAGAGGACTACGGCATCCCCCGCCACTACTTGCGCAGCATCATGTCGCCCTGGGCGGCCAAGCGCCTGCAGGAATTCGGCGGTGACATCAGCAAGTTCAAGGTGGTCAAGCTCTACCCCTCCATCCTCAACCAGGTCGCCATCGCCAAGACCGAGCCGGGCGACGAGAACAACCAGGACATCTCCGCCCTGGTGGGCAAGGTGGACATCCGCAAGCTGGAGGAATACCCGCAGAACGATGCGGACGCCTACAGCTATTCCGGCGCCTTGTGCCGGGCCAACCAGGGCCTGATGGAATTCGTGGAGATGTTCAAGGCCCCGATCAAGGTCCTGCACCCCTTGCTGACCGCGACCCAGGAAGGCAACTACAACAGCACCGAAGGCCTCGGCGCCCTGCCCTACAGCGGCATCATCCTGGCCCACTCCAACGAATCCGAGTGGCACACCTTCCGCAACAACAAGAACAACGAGGCCTTCATCGACCGGATCTACATCGTCAAGGTGCCCTACTGCCTGCGCGTCTCCGACGAGATCCACATCTACGACAAGCTACTGGTCAACAGCTCCCTGGCCAACGCCCATTGCGCCCCGGATACCCTGAAGATGCTGGCCCAGTTCTCGGTGCTCTCGCGCCTCAAGGAACCGGAAAACTCCAACATCTACTCGAAGATGCGCGTCTACGACGGCGAAAACCTCAAGGACACCGATCCCAAGGCCAAGTCGATCCAGGAGTACCGTGACAGCGCTGGCGTCGACGAGGGCATGAACGGCCTGTCGACTCGTTTCGCCTTCAAGATCCTCTCACGGGTGTTCAACTTCGACGCCAACGAGGTGGCGGCCAACCCGGTGCACCTGCTCTATGTGCTGGAACAGCAGATCGAAGCCGAGCAATTCCCGGCCGAGACCCGCGAGCGCTACATGAGATTCATCAAGGAATACCTGGCGCCGCGCTACGTGGAATTCATCGGCAAGGAGATCCAGACCGCCTACCTCGAGTCCTACAGCGAATACGGCCAGAACATCTTCGACCGCTATGTGCTCTATGCGGACTTCTGGATCCAGGACCAGGAATACCGCGATCCGGAAACCGGCGAGATCCTCAATCGCGCCTCCCTCAACGAGGAGCTGGAGAAGATCGAGAAACCGGCCGGCATCAGCAATCCGAAGGATTTCCGCAATGAAATCGTCAACTTCGTGTTGCGCGCCCGTGCCAACAATAACGGCAAGAATCCGAGCTGGCTGTCCTACGAGAAGCTGCGCGCGGTGATCGAGAAGAAGATGTTCTCCAACACCGAGGAGCTGTTGCCGGTCATCAGCTTCAACGCCAAGGCCAGCAAGGAAGACCAGCAGAAGCACAGCGACTTCGTCACCCGCATGGTCCAGCGCGGGTACACCGAGAAGCAGGTACGACTGTTGTCCGAGTGGTATTCACGGGTACGCAAGTCGCAGTAAGGCAGCCTGAGGCTGAACCCGCGACGGCGCGCCAGACGCGTCGTCGCGGCGTCCTGCAATAGCCCGGAGGGCCTGTATGAGTTATGTCATCGACCGGCGTCTAAACGGCAAGAACAAGAGCACGGTGAACCGCACCCGCTTCCTGCGGCGGTATCGTGAGCACATCAAGAAGGCGGTCGAGGAAGCCGTGAGCCGGCGCTCCATCACCGATATGGAACACGGCGAGCAGATCAGCATTCCTGCCCGCGACATCGACGAGCCCGCCCTCTACCAAGGCAAGGGTGGACGCCAGACCATCGTCCATCCGGGCAACAAGGAATTCGTCAGCGGCGAACGCATCCCCCGTCCCCAGGGCGGCGGTGGCGGCCAAGGCCAGGGCAAGGCCAGCAACAGCGGCGAAGGCATGGACGAATTCGCCTTCCAGATCACCCAGGATGAGTTCCTCGACTTCATGTTCGAGGACCTGGAGCTGCCCAACCTGGTCAAGAAGCAGCTGACCGGCACCGACACCTTCAAGACGGTGCGTGCCGGCATCAGCAACGAGGGCAATCCCGCCCGCATCAACATCATCCGCACCCTGCGCGCCTCCCACGCCCGCCGTATCGCCCTCTCGGGCGGCAGTCGCAACAAGCTGCGCGAAGCCAAGGCGGAACTGGCCCGGTTGCGCGTGGAGGAGCCCGATAACCTCGGCGATATCCAGGCTCTCGAAACCGAGATCGAGCGGCTGCGCGCCCGCATCGACAAGGTGCCCTTCCTCGACACCTTCGACCTCAAGTACAACCTACTCTCCAAGCAGCCCAGCCCCAGCTCCAAGGCGGTGATGTTCTGCCTGATGGACGTCTCCGGCTCCATGACCCAGGCCACCAAGGACATCGCCAAGCGCTTCTACATCCTGCTCTACCTGTTCCTCAAGCGGAACTACGAACGCATCGAGGTGGTGTTCATCCGCCATCACACCAGCGCCAAGGAAGTGGACGAGGAGGAGTTCTTCTACTCCCGCGAAACCGGCGGCACCATCGTCTCCAGCGCCCTCAAGCTGATGCAGGAGGTCATGGCCGAGCGCTATCCGGTCAACGAGTGGAATCTCTATGCCGCCCAGGCTTCCGACGGCGACAACTGGAACGACGACTCGCCCATCTGCCGGGAGATCCTGACCAAGCAGATCCTGCCGTTCATGCAGTACTACACCTACGTGGAGATCACCCCGCGCGAGCATCAGGCACTGTGGTACGAATACGAGAGCGTCCGCGGCAGTTTCCCGGATTCCTTCTCGCAGCAGCAGATCGTCTCGGCGGGGGATATCTATCCCGTATTCCGCGAACTGTTCCAGCGGAGACTCGTGTCATGAAACGTGAGCCCATCTCCACCGGCTCGGAGTGGACCTTCGAGCTGATCCAGACCTACGACCGGGAGATCGCCCGGATCGCCAAGCGCTATGCGCTGGACACCTACCCCAACCAGATCGAGGTGATCACCGCCGAGCAGATGATGGATGCCTATGCCTCCGTCGGCATGCCCATCGGCTACAACCACTGGTCCTACGGCAAGCACTTCCTGCACACCGAGAAGCACTACAGCCGCGGGCAGATGGGGTTGGCCTACGAGATAGTGATCAACTCCGATCCCTGCATCGCCTATCTCATGGAAGAGAACACCGTGACCATGCAGGCGCTGGTGATCGCCCACGCCTGCTATGGCCACAACAGCTTCTTCAAAGGCAACTACCTGTTCCGCACCTGGACCGATGCCAGCTCCATCATCGACTACCTGGTATTCGCCAAGCAGTACATAACCCAGTGCGAAGAGCGCCATGGCATCGATGCCGTGGAAGACCTGCTGGACTCCTGCCACGCCCTGATGAACTACGGCGTGGACCGTTACAAAAGGCCCTACCCCATCTCCGCCGCCGAGGAACGCCAGCGGCAGAAAGAGCGTGAGGAGCAGTTGCAACGCCAGGTCAACGACCTCTGGCGCACCATTCCCAAGTTGCCGGGCAAGGAAGCGCTGGATGAAGGGACACGCTTCCCCGCCGAACCCCAGGAAAACATCCTCTATTTCCTGGAAAAGCACGCGCCCCTACTGGAGCCCTGGCAGCGCGAAGTGATCCGCATCGTGCGCAAGATCGCCCAGTACTTCTACCCCCAGCGCCAGACCCAGGTGATGAACGAGGGCTGGGCCACCTTCTGGCACTACACCCTGCTCAACGACCTCTACGACGAGGGCCTGGTCACCGACGGCTTCATGTTCGAATTCCTGCAATCCCACGCCGGGGTGATCTATCAGCCAGGTTTCGACAGTCCCTACTACAGCGGCATCAATCCCTACACCCTGGGTTTCGCCATGTTCCGCGACATCCGCCGGATCTGCGAAAACCCCACGGAAGAGGACCGTCGCTGGTTCCCCGACATAGCCGGCAGCGACTGGCTGGCCACCGTCACCTTCGCCATGAAGAGCTTCAAGGATGAAAGCTTCATCCTGCAGTACCTCTCGCCCAAGGTGATCCGCGACCTCAAGCTGTTCAGCATCCTCGATGACGACCAGCGCGATGAACTGGAAGTGGCGGCCATCCACGACGACGGCGGCTATCGCCTGATCCGCGAGCAACTCGCCGCTCAGTACAACCTGGGTAACCGCGAGCCCAACGTGCAGATCTGGAACGTCGACCGCCGCGGCGATCGCTCCCTCACCCTCCGTCACTTCCAGCACGACCGCAAGCCGCTGGGGAACTCGACGGAAGAGGTGCTGCGCCACCTGCACCGGCTGTGGGGCTTCGACATCCGCCTGGAAAGCATGAGGGGCGAAGACGTCGCCCAAAGCTTCCACGTCCCACCGCGTCACGAGAGCCGCGAGCATGACCGGCGCCTGGATCTGGCCTCACCGATCTGAGCCGTGATCGTCTTTCCGCTATCCTAGACCTCCGCAAGGAGGTCTTTTTTATGCAAATCTTCAAGGTGGGTGGCGCCGTACGCGATCGCCTGCTCGGCCGACCAGTCACCGAGGTCGACTGGGTCGTGGTCGGTGCCAGCGCCGAGGCCCTCGCCGCCCTGGGTTATCGCCCGGTAGGGGCGGACTTCCCGGTGTTCCTGCATCCCCAGACCGGCGAGGAATACGCCCTGGCCCGCACCGAGCGCAAGAGCGGGCGCGGCTATGGCGGTTTCACCTTTCATGCCGCACCGGACGTCACCCTCGAACAGGACCTGATCCGCCGCGACCTCACCATCAACGCCATGGCCGAGGACGATCACGGTAACGTCATAGATCCCTATGGCGGTCGTGCCGATCTCGACGCGCGGCTGTTGCGCCACGTATCCCCGGCCTTCGCCGAAGATCCGCTGCGAGTGCTGCGCGTCGCCCGCTTCGCCGCCCGCTACAGCGCCTTGGGCTTCACGGTCGCACCCGAGACCCTCCGGTTGATGCAGGAAATGGTCGCCAGCGGCGAACTCGATGCTCTGACCGCCGAGCGGATGTGGAAGGAAATTTCCCGTGCCCTGCTCGAAGACCGCCCGGATGTCTTCATCCAGGTCCTGCACGACTGCGGCGCCCTGGCCGTGCTCTTGCCGGAATTGACGGCAAGCTTCGAAACAGACTCGTCCGAGCCAGGCGCGCGGCTCTATGCCCCCCTGCGCCAGACCGCCGAGGTCCAGGCCTCGCTGAATGTGCGCTGGGCCTGCCTGCTCCTGGACGTACCGGAAGAGCGACACGCCGCCATCACGGCTCGCCTCAAGGTCCCCCGCGAACCCGCCGAGCTGGCGCTCTTGCTGGCCCGCCATTGGCCCACGGCCCTGCGGGCACAGCAGTTGACGGCGGAGGACTGGTTTGAATTACTGCAGAGTTTCGACGTGCTGCGTAGACCCGCGCGCTTCGACGAATTCCTCCAGGCCTGCGCCTGTGCAGCGGCCGCCCGACCGGACGAGGACGAGCCACCGCGGACTCTGCTCAGCCTGGCAGCCGAGGTATTGCGCGGGGTGGCGGTCGAGCCCCTAATCGCCCAGGGCTTCAAAGGCGCAGCCTTGGGAGAAGCGCTCAAGCAAGCCCGTATCGACGCCCTGGCACGCCTCTCGTAGGTTGGGTTGAGCGCAGCGAAGCCCAACATTGCCCAAGGTTGAACCTTCTGGTTGGGCTTCGACGATGGAGCCGTCTCAACCCAACCTACAGCAGTAGACTGAGGCCAAGCTCCTTGCACCTGAGCCCCTCACCCCAGCCCTCTTCCAAAGGGAGAGAGGGAAGAGTTCCCGTAGGTTGGCACTGAGCACAGCGAAGCCCAACACCATCGCGCTACGCCAGGTCGGCGCCGAGCAACGTCGCCGGGGTAAGATCCATCCCCTTCCAACTGAAGGACACGGGCCGCAGCACCTGGGTCGTCTGGCCGCGCATTTCTTGCCATAGCTCGTTGAGGCTACGGCCATTGCCTGGATGCCGTCGCTCCCCAGCAAGCAGCGCCAACGGCCAGAGCACGAAGGCGTTGCGCAGGATCTCGGCTCGCGGCAAGGTCAGGCCGGCGATCTCGCCGGTCAGTTCACCATAGAGCAGGATGTCGATATCCAGTGGCAGACCCTGGCGATCCGGCGCATAGCGTCCGCTGCGGGTTTCGATGGCCTTGAGCTGCTGGCTCAACATCGCGGGATCGAGCTCGGTCTCGCCGCCCACTACCAGATTGAGGAAGGGCGCGCTGCGGATACCCACAGCCTCGCTTTCGAACACTGGCGAGCAGTGCAGATCGGTCAGCAGCGCCGCGAGTTCGTCCAGGGCCATACCCAGGTGGCGTTCGCGCTGAATGTTGCTGCCCAGTCCGAGATAGACCCTGGTCACGCCTGCCCCCGCTCGATCTCCACGCCCACGCCGCGGGCGGTCGGCACCGCGCCGGGCTTGGTGATGCGCAGGCGTAGCCAGGGCAAGGCGAATTCCGCCTGCAGCAACGCAGCCAGGCGCTCGGCGAAGGTTTCGACCAGCTCGAAAGAGGTTTCGTGGGCGAAGGTGGTGATCCGCTCGGCCACTGCTGCGTAGTTCAGGGTGTGCTCGAGTTCGTCGTTCTCGGCAGCGGCACGGATGTCCCAGCCCATGGTGAGATCGATGCGCAGGCACTGGCGGATGTCACGCTCCCAGTCGTACACCCCTATCACGGTGTCGACCTCGAGCCCTTCGATGAAAACCTTGTCCACTGCCTTCGCCTCGCACCTTCGTGCCTTGTTGATCGTCGCCGCCTATCGTCAAGCGGCGGGCTATCGGTAGAATCGAACCATATCCTGGCGCGGAACCCTACCATGTTCTGGCTGCTGCTCCTGCTGGCCTATCTGCTGGGCTCGCTATCCTTCGCCGTGTTGCTCAGTCGCCTGTTCGGTACCCGTGATCCGCGTCACGACGGCTCCGGCAATCCCGGCGCCAGCAACATGTTGCGCCTGGCTGGACGCAAGCTGGCGCTGCTGACCCTGGCCGGTGACCTCGCCAAGAGCCTTATCCCGGTATTGATCGCCCACCAGTTGGGACTCACTCCCCTGCAGCAGGCCTGGATCGGCCTTGCCGCCGTGGTCGGCCATCTCTATCCCCTGTACTTTCATTTCAGGGGCGGCAAGGGCGTCGCCACCGCGGCCGGCCTGCTCTTGGGGCTCTATCCACCCGCCGCCCTGCTGGGGCTGCTGCTCTGGGCCGCGGTGTTCGCCAGCCTGCGCATCGCCTCTTTGGCCTCCCTGGTCGCCGTGCTCGGCATCCTGCCGCTGTTCGCCTGGCAGCGCCCGGATCTGCTGGCACCGATGCTGCTACTCGCCGCCCTCATCCTGATCCGCCATAGACACAATCTGCGTGCCCTGCGCCAGGGTACCGAGCGTCATTTTTGACCCTGGCGTCCTGCTGGGATTGTCCGGTGACGTCGCCCGCCCGTCTCAGAGCGCCGCCAGCTGCTCCATGGGCCAGCGCGCCTTGACGGCGATGGCCGGGCCTTCCTGCTGACCGGCCAACAGCCGCTGGCAACCGGCGTAGGCGATCATGGCGCCGTTGTCGGTACAGAAGCGCGGACGGGCATAGAAGACATGGCCGCCCAGCTCGCCGAGCATCTGCTCCAGCGTCTCGCGCAGAGCGCGGTTGGCGCTGACGCCGCCGGCGATCACCAACGACTTGAGACCGGCCTGCTTCAAGGCCCTCTTGCACTTGATCGCCAGGGTCTCGACCACCGCCGTCTGGAACGCCAGGGCGATATCGCAACGGGTCTGCTCGCTGTCGTCCCCGGCCGCCTGGCAGCGCTGCCAGGTGGTGAGGGTGAAGGTCTTCAGACCGCTGAAACTGAATTCCAGCCCTGGCCGATCGGTCATGGGGCGCGGGAAGACGAAGCGACCCGGCACGCCGCGCTCGGCCAGGCGGGCGATTTCCGGTCCACCGGGATAGCTCAGGCCCAGCAGCTTGGCGGTCTTGTCGAAGGCCTCGCCAGCGGCATCGTCCAGGGACTCGCCCAGCACGGTGTAGCGGCCGATGCCATCGACCTGCACCAGCTGGGTGTGACCTCCGGAGACCAGCAGGGCGACGAAGGGAAACTGCGGCGGCGTCTCTTCGAGCATGGGCGCTAGCAGATGGCCTTCCATATGGTGCACGCCCAGGGCCGGCACGCCCCAGGCCAGGGCCAGCGCCTGCGCGCAGGCCGCGCCCACCAGCAGGGCGCCGACCAGACCGGGACCGGCGGTGTAGGCGATGGCGTCCACTTCGTCGGGACGGCTGCCCGCCGCGTCCAGCACTTCGCGGATCAAGGGCAGCATGCGTTTGACGTGATCGCGCGAGGCCAGCTCCGGCACCACGCCGCCATAGACGCGGTGCAGATCGATCTGGCTGAACAGCGCATCGGCCAGCAGGCCGCGTTCGCTGTCATAGAGCGCGACGCCGGTTTCATCGCAGGACGTTTCCAGTCCCAGAACACGCATGGAGATAAGCCTTCGAGGGTATAAGATGTCAGGCCGCGCATGATAAGCCCCGCTTCCGGCACCGGCCAGCGCTTTTCGTCCAGCGGGGCTTGGCAGCGGGGTGGTTGAGGCGTTACTATCCGCAACCCTTAAAAACCGACGCTTCCCGTGCCCTTTTGCCGCTAGCGTTGGATTAAACCACGGTAAATTTTGAAGGTACGACCTGGATGCCCAACGTCAAAGTCAAAGAAAACGAACCCTTCGACGTAGCGCTGCGTCGTTTCAAGCGTTCTTGCGAGAAGGCCGGTGTACTGGCCGAAGTTCGTAGCCGCGAGTTCTACGAAAAGCCCACCGCCGAGCGCAAGCGTAAAGCTGCCGCCGCGGTCAAGCGCCACGCCAAGAAAGTACAGCGCGAACAGCGCCGTCGCGAGCGCCTGTACTGAGTTACAGCGCTCTCCTGGCGTCATCAAACAACCCGACCTCTGGTCGGGTTGTTCGTTTCTGACACTCCTGCTTCGCCCAGCCGCCCTCTGGCGCTAGACTGCCCTCCTGGCCACCCGGCCTGCTCCATCTTCCGCTGCTTGCCTTCCTATCCAGACGCTGACCATGGCCGGACTCATCCCGCAAGGCTTCATCGACGACCTGATCAATCGCACCGACATCGTCGAGGTGGTGGGCGCGCGGGTGAAGCTGAAAAAGGCCGGCAAGAACTGGATGGCCTGCTGTCCCTTCCATAACGAGAAGACGCCCTCCTTCAGCGTCAGCCCCGACAAGCAGTTCTACTACTGCTTCGGCTGCGGCGCCGGCGGCAACGCCCTCGGCTTCATCATGGACCACGACAACCTCGAGTTTCCCGAGGCGGTCGAGGAGCTGGCCAAAAAGGCCGGCGTGGACGTGCCGCGCGAGGAAAGCGGTGGCCGGCGCAAGCCACGGCAACCCACGGATTCCCCGCTCTATCCACTGCTGGCCGCTGCTGCCGAATACTATCGTCTGGCGCTGCGCAACCATCCCAAGCGCCAGGCCGCGGTGGACTACCTGAAGAAACGTGGCCTTACCGGTGAGATCGCCCGCGACTTCGGCCTGGGCTTCGCCCCGCCGGGGTGGGACAATCTGGGCAAGCACCTGGGTGGCGATGATCTGCAGCAGAAAGCCATGCTCGACGCCGGCCTGCTGGTGGAGAACGCCGAGAGCGGCAAGAGATACGATCGCTTTCGCGACCGGGTGATCTTCCCGATCCGCGACAGCCGCGGCCGAGTCATCGCCTTCGGCGGCCGGGTACTGGGCGACGACAAGCCCAAGTACCTCAACTCGCCGGAAACCCCGGTGTTCCACAAGGGCCAGGAACTCTATGGCCTGTTCGAGGCACGCAAGCACAACCGCGACCTGGACGAAATTCTCGTCGTGGAAGGCTACATGGACGTCATCGCTCTGGCTCAGCAAGGCATCCGCAATGCCGTGGCCACCCTGGGCACCGCTACCAGCGAGGAGCATATCAAGCGGCTGTTCCGCATCGTGCCGAGCATCCTGTTCTGCTTCGACGGCGACCAGGCCGGCCGCAGCGCCGCCTGGCGCGCCCTGGAGTCGGCCCTGCCGGTGCTCAAGGACGGCTTCCGTGTGCGCTTCCTGTTCCTGCCCGAAGGCGAAGACCCGGATAGCCTGGTCCGCGCCGAGGGCGCGGACGCCTTCCAGGCCCGCTTCGTCCAGCAGGCCCAGCCGCTGGCCGAGTATTTCTTCCAGCAACTGATGATCGAGGCCGACCCGGCCACCCTGGAAGGCAAGGCGCACCTGGCTACCCTGGCCGCGCCGCTGATCGAGAAGATTCCCGGCAACAACCTGCGCCTGCTGATGCGCCAGCGCCTGAGCGAACTCACCGGCCTGGGTAACGACGCCCTGAGCCAGCTGGCACCGCCCGCCCCCGGGCCGGCGCAGGACGCCCCGCCGATGGACTATGGCGACTACGCCTATGCCTACACCGAGGAAGCGCCGGCGCAGCAGCAATGGACGCCACGCCGTGAGGGCAAAGGCGGGCGCGACGGCAAGGGTTGGAAAAAAGACTTCAATGGCAAGGGCGGCGGCGAACGTATCCCGCGCCAACCGCCGGTCAAGGTAGAGACCCCGGTGCTGGCGGCGCTACGCAGCCTGCTGCATCACCCAACCCTGGCCCAAGCGGTGCAGGATGCCCGCAACCTCGCCGAGGAAAGCGATCAGTACGCCCAACTGCTGGTCGCCCTGGTCGAGGCGCTGCAGAAGAAACCGGGGCAGACCACCCTGCAACTCATCGCTCGCTGGCACGGCACCGAGCAGGGACGCCTGTTGCGCGCCCTGGCGGAAAAAGAATGGTTGATTGCCGGCGACAACCTTGAACAACAGTTTTTCGACACCATAACGAGGTTAGCCGCCAGCCAGCGTGATCGCTCGCTGGAGCAACTCCTACGCAAGGCGCGACAGAGCGAACTGAGCTCCGAAGACAAGGACCGCCTACGCGAACTCCTCAGCCGTCCGACGGGCACCGTGACCTAACTGGCACGACCAGCGTCTAACCGGCTATAATGTTCAGCTATTTTTGCCCGCCTAAGCCTTCAGTGGAAGGGTACCTATGTCCGGAAAAGCGCAACAGCAATCCCGTCTGAAAGAATTGATCGCCCGTGGTCGTGAGCAGGGTTACCTGACTTACGCGGAGGTCAATGACCACCTACCGGAGGATATTTCAGATCCGGAACAGGTGGAAGACATCATCCGCATGATCAATGACATGGGGATCAACGTATTCGAGACCGCGCCGGACGCTGATGCCCTGCTGCTGGCGGAGACCGATACCGACGAAGCCGCCGCCGAAGAAGCCGCCGCCGCCCTGGCCGCGGTGGAAAGCGATGTCGGCCGCACCACCGACCCGGTGCGCATGTACATGCGCGAAATGGGTACCGTGGAACTCCTGACCCGCGAAGGCGAGATCGAAATCGCCAAGCGCATCGAGGAAGGCATCCGCGAAGTCATGGGCGCCATCGCCCAGTTCCCGGGCACCGTCGACTACATCCTCAGCGAATACAACCGCGTCACCACCGAAGGCGGTCGCCTGTCCGACGTCCTGGCCGGCTACATCGATCCCGACGACGGCACCCTGCCGAACGAGAGCGATGACCTGCCCGTCCCGAACAAGGCAACCGATGCCAAGGCCGTCGATGACGAGAAGGACGACGAGGAAGAAAGCGACGGCGACGATGCCGAGGAAGAAGGCGACGGCGGTCCGGACCCGGAAGAAGCCCGCCTGCGCTTCGGCGCCGTGGCCGAGCAGCTGGAAAAGACCCAGAAGGCCCTGAAGAAGCACGGCCGCGACGATGATCGCGCCGTGGAAGAATTCGTCGCCCTGGCCGTGCTGTTCTCGCCGATCAAGCTGGTGCCCAAGCAGTACGAAGCCCTGGTGACCCGCGTCCGTGAAGCCCTGGACCGCGTCCGTGGCCTCGAACGCGCCATCATGCAACTGGCTGTGCGCGATGCGCGCATGCCGCGTGCCGACTTCCTGCGCCACTTCCCCGGCAACGAGACCAACACCGAATGGACCGCCGGCCTGCTCAAGGGCAAGCCCAAGTACGCCGAAGGTCTCGAGCGTTTCCAGGCCGATATCCAGGCCAAGCAGGCCCAGCTGGCCGAGCTGGAGCGTGACTACGAGCTGAAAGTCGCCCAGATCAAGGACATCAACCGCGCCATGTCCATCGGCGAGGCCAAGGCCCGCCGCGCCAAGAAGGAAATGGTCGAGGCCAACCTGCGTTTGGTGATCTCCATCGCCAAGAAGTACACCAACCGCGGTCTGCAGTTCCTCGATCTGATCCAGGAAGGCAACATCGGTCTGATGAAGGCGGTGGACAAGTTCGAATACCGCCGTGGCTACAAGTTCTCCACCTACGCCACCTGGTGGATTCGCCAGGCCATCACCCGCTCCATCGCCGACCAGGCGCGCACCATCCGGATTCCGGTGCACATGATCGAGACGATCAACAAGCTGAACCGGATCTCCCGCCAGATGCTGCAGGAGATGGGCCGCGAGCCGACTCCGGAAGAGCTGGGCGAGCGCATGGAGATGCCCGAGGACAAGATCCGCAAGGTGCTCAAGATCGCCAAGGAACCGATCTCCATGGAGACGCCCATCGGCGACGACGAGGATTCGCACCTGGGCGATTTCATCGAGGACAGCACCATGCAGTCCCCGATCGAAGTGGCCACCAGCGAAAGCCTCAAGGAAGCCACCCGCGACGTGCTCTCCGGCCTCACCGCGCGTGAAGCCAAGGTCCTGCGCATGAGATTCGGCATCGACATGAACACCGACCACACCCTCGAGGAAGTGGGCAAGCAGTTCGACGTCACCCGCGAGCGTATCCGCCAGATCGAAGCCAAGGCCCTGCGCAAGCTGCGCCACCCTTCCCGCAGCGAACACCTGCGCTCCTTCCTCGACGAGTAAGGCGCAACCGCTGCATCAAAAACCGGAGCCCAGGCTCCGGTTTTTTTATGCCCGACAAGGGTTTGGCGATCTTCCCCCACCCCGGTATACTCCACCGCGCTATAGGGCCTATAGCTCAGTTGGTTAGAGCAGAGGACTCATAATCCTTTGGTCCACGGTTCGAGTCCGTGTGGGCCCACCAGGTTTTGAAAGCCGCGCACCGCGCGGCTTTTTCATGCCTGGGATCTGGGCTTTTGCTCTGCCTTCCCTAGTCCTACTGCTTTAGCCGAACGTCTGAACGAAGGGCGCTGCGCAATGCCGGATGGCAGCGACGACCTGGGGCGCCTGGCTGCAAAGCTCCGTCGAACGCTGCAGTACCCGTTCCAGCGCCTCCAGCTGGGCGCGGATCACCTCAGCCGGTCGCTCAACGTCGCAGACTTGCGCAAAATCCAACAAACCCTGGCGCGAGGCGAACAGCGACTTGTTGCCCATCAACTCCAGCGCAAGCACATCCTCGGGAAGGTAGGCGGTGGTGTTGACGATGTCATAGGCGGGCGCCAGCCGAGCATCACGCTGGGTAGGGTCGGCATAGAGCAATCCGAAGTTCTTCAGATGCGCATCGCCATTGCCGAGGATGCAGCTCAGGCTCACCGTGGCGAAGAGTTGCGCTAACGAGGCGCGGACGTGTTCGGGCGCGCAGAACAGGCGGATGGCCTTGGCGATGGCCGAGTAGCTCTTGCTGTATTTCTGCTCCGCCGCCAAGCCCATCAGCGCGGCCATGTCTTCGAAACCTATAGGTTCGAGATGTTCATCGCGGTCGAAACGGCGCATGACGAAGAGCTTGGCGTTGCTGGAAAGATGGAACTCCGGCACCGGGATACCCGCCTCTCGCGCGACGGACATACAGAGGTATTCGTTGATCGCCAGGCCCGGAAACTCGTCTCGACCGCTCTTGATGATCAGCTCGGCGGTTCTTGAGGTGAAGCGGGCATCCTCTCGCTCGGGCACCAACACCTTGGGCTGTACGCCGGAGATACCGGCGCGCAGGATGTAGCGATCCACCAATTCGACGAACAGGTCCTCCGTACCATCCCAGGCGAGGATCTCGCTGAGCCGCTCGCCTGGAAAGCGTTGGCGCTCCAGCAGTGTATCGATCTCGGGAGAGGCCACCGTCACACGGCCAATAGGCGAGCTGCTGCCAGTCAGTGCTAGTAGGGCCATGGAATCCAGAGAGACCAGCTTGGCCAGCCGGTTTCTTAGCTGTTCCAGCACGTAGCCTTCCGGCAGATTCATCTGGAAGATCGGATGCAGCTCGCGGCGGCGATAGTCATCCAGGCGCACCGGCATCAGCAAACTGATGGCGGCCTGCGTAGAGGCTTCATCTTGGTAACGGAATAGGTAGTCGCCATCCTGAGCCACGAGCGCTCCGCTCTCGCCTGACGGGGTTGCGACGCGCAGTCGGGTCTTCATCAGTTGAACACCCCCTGGATCTCGTCCAGTGTCGGCAATGCGGCGGGGACTACTGCCAGCTCGCAGTCCAAGGCTGCGAGTGCTCGTGCATAGGCTGCCATACCGACACGAGGGTCTCCTCGCTCCACGGCAATGATTTTCTGGCGGGTAAGCCCTGCCAGCGCGGCAAGGTTCGCTTGAGTCAGGCCTCGATTGAGGCGACGCTGGCGGAGTTGGCTACCGAGACGCTGGCTGATCAGCTCGCTATCCATGTTCTACATACGTAACAAAGCCGATGATTTGTTACGTATACGAAACTCTATAAATCCAGTAAAGCTAATTCTATGGCCGGAGAAGGCTATACCATCGAGAGCAACCTGATGGTCACTCTCTAGCAACGCCCTGATAGCTAGACGTGCAGCAGCGCCAATACCCCAACCACCACTCCTCCCCCCGCCACCCCATACACCGCCGCCTGCAACCAACGCCGCCGGGTCAGCAGGGTGATAGCGGCCAGGGAGATGGCGACTTGCATGAGCATGGTGGCCTGGGCCCAGCGGTGGTGGCGGTGGAGTTGGGTTTCGCTCAGGGCTTCGTTGGCCATGACCTTTTCTTCCAGGGCTTCGGCCTTGGTGCGGATTTCCACCTTTTGCTGGGCGTAGCGTTGGCTGTCCTGGGTGAAGCGTTGGATGGTGTCGGGATTGGTAGCGAGAGCCGCGCCCAGGTCGGCGAGGTTCTGTTTTTCGCCCTTGGCCTGGTAGTAGCCCCATTGATTGGCGGCTTCGGTCTTGGCGATGGCTTCTTCGTTCTTGTAGTAGAGCGCCAGGCTCTCGGCGTTGCCGCCCTGGTAGGCGCAGAGGGCGCCTAGCGTCGCGAGGATGGCGGTGGTGACGGCGATACGACCGGTGAGGCTATCGCGGCGATGGCCGCCGTGGGCGGCGTGCTCCACCTCGTGGTCGTGGGGGCCGTGGACTTCGTATTCGCTGGACAAGGCTCAGCTCCGCTGCGGATTCCTGCGGCGAGGCTAGCGGGGGCGGCTTAAGGCCTTCTTAAGGTGTTAGGCTCTGTACGAAAAGTCGCCGAGCGACGGTCAGGCGAGGCGGAAAAGGCTGAGGAAGCGGAGTTTACGAGTGGTAAATGAGCATTCCGAAGCCTTTTTCAACGAAGCATCACCGAGCGCAGGCATTTTTCGTATAGAGCCTAGTTCTGGCTCAGCCTATCGAGTAACTCCCGAGCATGGTAGACCCGATGGCGACGCTGCGCCGGTTCGCTGAGGATGCCGCAATTGATAAGAGTCTCCAGCGCCTTGTTGGCCGTGGGGAAGGACACGCCGAGCCATAGCTGTACCTGGCGCACGGTAACGACCGGCTGGGCCAGTAATAGACGAGGCAGCTTGAGCGCCGCGGCATCACTGCGTAACCCAAGCGCTTCGAGTTGCCTTTGCCAGCGCTGCTCCAGCGCCGTCATATCCTGGGCGATGGTGACGGCGGAGCGGCAGGCATGGGTGACCGCCTCGGCCAGGAAGGTGCACCAGGGAGACCAATCGCCGCGAAGCTGCGTAGCCGCCAGGGTATCGTAGTAGTCCCGCCGATTGCGTAGCAGAAAGCCCGAGAGATACAGCGGTGGATAGCCCTCGGTAGCCAGCATTAGCGGTAGCAGCAGGCGCCCCACCCGACCATTACCGTCGACGAAGGGGTGGATGGTCTCGAACTGGGCGTGTGCCAGCGCCAACTGAGCAACGATGGAGAGCTCGCCCTGCTCGTCCTCGCCTGGCGTGTACTGCAGCACGTCGCGGACGAAGGCGGCCATGCACTCCGGTAGGTATTCAGGCGGCGGCGGGACGAAGGTGGCGTCCTCGATCCGGCGACTCTGACCGATCCAGGCCTGGGTGAGACGGTATTCACCTGGTCGATAGGCTTCTCCCGCGTCATGCATCAATTCTGCATGCAGCTGCTTGACCAGAGGCTCATCCAACGCCGCTCGGCTGCCCTGTTGGCGATAGCTGGCAAGCCCGAACTCCAGCGCCTGCACATAGCGCCGGGTGATGCCTGCATCGGCGGGCAAGCCTTCGCCTCCCGTCACTTCATACTCGAAGAGTTCAGGAAGTTGCGTGCGAGTGCCTTCGATCTGCGAACTGTGCACCGCCTCGCGACGCGCCAGGGTACGGGTGATCAGGTCGTGGTTCGGCAGCAATTGGCTAGAGGCCTTGAGCATGCCCAGGGCCTCATGGGCGTTCCGTAAGGCACTGCTCAACTCGGCCCCGCCAGGTAGCCGCCGCGGCACGGGCGGTGGCACCAGTGCATAGCAATGGGGATAGTCTGGACAACGAACCAGGCAAGCCTGGCGCTCGGGACTCAGATCCTGCTTTCGCATGCGCTATCCATTAATAGGCGGCCGAATTATTAAAGGATAACCCATCAAACCTTAATAAGCCCTTGTCCTATGTAAGTTAAAGCTTGGGCAGGCGCGCCTGCAGCCAACGTCGCAACGGACCGGCTACCCAGCGTTGCAGGGCCAGGCCGAGGAGGACGATGAGCGCCAGGTGCAGCGGCAGCATCCAGCCGGGAATGGGGATAGGTAGGGCCAGTACCTCGCCGACGTCTTCGGCCAGGTCTTCGAGGCTGTCGCCGGCCAGGTGCAACCAGCCCAGCAGGGTGCGCGTCCAGGGTTCGAGGACGCCGATCAGCGGGGTGTGGACGGCGAAGATGCACAACGAGGCCTCGCCGAGGCGCTGGGCCAGGCGGCGTACGCCGGCGCGGGCGGGTTCGCCGAAGGTGGCGCAGGCCAGCAGCAGCGCGGCCTGGAAGGGTGTCAGCAGACCGTTGTGGACCAGGTAGAACCAGCGGCGACCATCGCCCTCCAGCAGCAGGGCGCCCAGCCAGAGGCCGGTGAGGCCGAACAGCAGTAGCGGCAGGCGCAGGCGCTGGGTCGTCTCGGCCACCCAGGGCTCCTGCACGGCGCGATAGAGCAGGATGCCGAGCAGGAATTCCGGCAGGCGGATCAGCGGATTGCGGTGGATGACGCCCACGGTGACGGTATCGAAGGCCTGGGCCCAGGTGGCCAGCAGCGGACCGAGCAGATAGAGCCCCCAGAGAACGGCGGCGGCCACGGCCCAGCGGCGCAGGCGCATCAGCCGCGGGCCGAGCAGCGGGAACAGCAGATAGAAGAACAGCAGCGCCGAGATCGACCAGGCGGCGCCGTTGAGCCAGAGAAAGCGCGGCTCCCAGGATTGCAGCAGGAGCAGTTGCAGGAGCACATGAGTGGTGGCGGCCAGCCAGGACAGCGGCAGCAATTCATCCAGCTCGCTGCCCTCCTCCAACTGCAGATAGGGATGCTGGTTGTAGTAGACCGGCACCCCGTGTTCCAGCCAGGAATCCTGTGACAGCCCATAGGCCAGGCCCAAGGCCACCAGCAGGGTGAGCAGATGGATGGGATAGAGATTGCACAGGCGACGCAGCACGAAGCCGCGCGAGCTGCCCTTGAGTGTGCCCTGGCGATCCAGGCTGACGTGGGCCAGCAGGAAGCCGGAGAGCAGGAAGAAGGTACTGGTGGCGAAGAAGCCCATGCCGGCCAGGCGGCGGAAGGCGTCCGGCAGATCGCTGTAGAGCCCGCCCAGGTGGTAGACGACCATGTACAGCGCCATGAGGAATCTCAGCCATTCCAGACCGTAGTAACGGGCCGTGGGGCGCAGTGCAGACGAGGTGGTCATGGCAGCGGATGTACGACAGCTAAAGGCTTATTGTAAGTCGCTCAAACGCTGCCTTTGACCTTAAATATGACGAAAACGTGACAACGAGTGTCGCGGCATACCAGGCACTGCCCAGTGCACTAGTGAGCCGATCTCTGGAATATCCCGCCACGCCGAGATGCAGCGGGCTTATTTAACCCGCGAACATGGGCTCCGGCAGCCCCTGCACCCCGGGATCGAGGGCGAACAGCCCGCCCGCCAGCGGCTGGTCGCTCAGGTCTCCCCCCGGACGGATGGAGGTGACGAACAGGGTGTCCAGGTTGCGCCCACCGAAGGCGCACATGGCGGGCTTCTTGACCGGTACGGCCAGGGAGCGATCCAGGCGGCCGTCGGGGGTGAAGCGGTGGATAAGGCCGGCGTCGTTGCCACAGATCCAGTAGCAGCCGTCGACGTCCACCGCAGCGCCATCGGGACGGCCGGGATGGGCGTTCATGTCGACGAACAGCCGTCGGTTGGTCGGCGTGCCTGTGTCCAAGTCGTAGTCGAAGGCCCAGATCAGTTGGCGACTCGGATGGGAATCGGAGAGGTAGAGGGTACGGCCATCGGGGCTCAGCGCCAGGCCGTTGGGGACGATGAGGTCGTCCAGCAGCAGCCGAGCGCCCTCGCCTGCCGTGTGGCTGTAGAGACGCCCAGCCGGCACGCCCTGGGCCATGTCCTGCACCATGGTCCCCACCAGGAAGCGCCCCTGGCGATCGCAGCGACCGTCGTTGCATCTCATGGCCGGCTGGGTGTGGTCGAGGGTGACCAGGCGCTCGCCACTCAGCTCGCCGGAGGCTTGGGGCTGCAAGGCGAAAAGTCCTGTTTCCAGGCCAGCGAGCCAACCACCACCTGCGCGGGCGGCGATGCAGGCGAGCATTTCCGGCGCGCTCCAGCTGTCCAGCGCGCCGCCCGGGGTCCAGCGGTGCAGGCGCTGGGCGGGGATATCGACCCAGTAGAGCGCCTGCTCGGCGACATGCCAGACCGGGCACTCGCCGGTGGCGTTGCGGGCATCGACCAGTAGTTCAGCACTCATGGCCAGCCTCTCAGTCGTCGAAGGGGCCGGTGGCGACGAAGGCGCCGCCCTGGTAGACCCGCGACGGATCGTCCGCCGCTGGCAGGGGCTGGGCCTCGACCTTGGCGCGGAACTGTTCGGAGCTGTCCTTGGGCTGGAAGCCCAGGTGCGCGGCCAGACGGTTGTCCCACCAGCTGTCGCGGTTGTTGGAGGCGCCGTAGACGATGGTATGGCCGACGTCCGGGGTGGTCAGGCTGCGCAGGATGAGGTCGGTCAGGTCCTCGTAGCTCAGCCAGGTGGCGAGCATGCGGCGGTTCTGCGCCTCGGGGAAGGAGGAGCCGATGCGGATGCTCACCGTCTCGATGCCATGGCGGTCGAAATAGAAGCTGGCCAGGTCTTCGCCGAAGGCCTTGGACAGGCCGTAGTAGCTGTCCGGGCGCTGGGGCACGCTGGCGTCGATGCGCTGGTCCTGGCGGTAGAAGCCGATGACGTGGTTGGAGCTGGCGAAGACGATACGCTTCACCCCATGGCGCCGTGCCGCTTCATAGAGGTTGAAGGTGCCGCGGATGTTGGCTTCGAGGATGGGTTCGAAGGCATGTTCGGTGGAGATGCCGCCGAAGTGCAGGATGGCATCGACGCCTTCGACGAGGGCATGGACGCCGGCCTTGTCCGCCAGGTCGCAGGTCACCACCTCTTCCGCCGCGTCTTGAGCGGGCTCCATCGGGGCGATGTCGGACAGCCGCAGGATCTCGGCATGGGGCTTGAGCCGCTGGCGCAGCTCCTTGCCCAGACCGCCGGCAGCGCCGGTCAGCAGCAGACGATGGAAGGGAGAGGTACGGACTTCGGACATGAGCAGGCGCCTTCTTATCGAGTTATCTGGCTAGAGGTACGACATCCCACCTCTTTCTTCGATTCTCGCGGGCGCCTTGAGCCCTGTCAATGCTAGCTAGGCAGACAGGGCAGCCGCAGGCGGAAGGTCGCGCCCTGCCCCGCGATGCTTTCCACGTGCAGGCTACCGCTGTGCGCCTTGACGATCTGGTCGGCGATGTAGAGGCCCAGGCCCAGGCCGGCGATGTTCTCGGTGCCGCTGGCGCGCTCGAACTGGCGGAAGATCAGTGCCTGGTGTTCCACCGGAATGCCGATGCCATGGTCCTTGACGCTGAGCTCCACCTCGGCGCCGTCGCCACGCAGGGTGATTTCCACCGGGCGGCCGGCGCCGTATCTCATGGCGTTGGTCAGCAGGTTGGTGATCACCTGCTCGATGCGGAATTCATCCCAGTAGCCCGGCGCCGGACTTTCCGCGTGCAATTGCACCGGGCAACCGGCCGCGGCGAATTGCGAGGCGAAGCTGTCCACCACGGTGTTGACCAGGATGGCGAGATCGCACTGCGAGGGGCGGATGGACAGCTTGCCGGTACGGATACGCGAGATGTCGAGCATGTCGTCGATCAGGTGCACCAGCCGCTGGATCTGGCGCTCGTCGCGCTCGGCCATGCCGGCCAGCTTGTCCGGCGTGAAGGCCTCCAGCTTGCCCTTGTCCAGATACATGCGCCGCAACTGGGCTTCGAGCATCAGGGTATTGAGCGGCGTCTTGAGTTCATGGGAGACCATGGACATGAAGTCGTCGCGGGTACGTACCGCCTGCTGCAACTCCACCTGGGTCTGGCGCAGCTCGGCGAGCAGGACTTCCTGCTCCTGGCGACTCTGCTCCAGGGCCACCAGCTGCTCGGCCAGGCGCTTGCGGTGCCAGTAGAGGTCGACGAACACCCGGGTCTTGCTCTTCACCGCATGGACATCGAGGGGCTTGTGCAGGAAGTCCACCGCACCGCTCTCGTAGCCCTTGAAGGCATAGTTCAGATCACGGCCGGCGGCGCTGACGAAGACGATGGGGATGTGCCGGGTCTTTTCCAGACCGCGCATCATCTCCGCCAGCTCGAAGCCGTTCATGCCCGGCATCTGCACGTCGAGGATCGCCAGGGCGAATTCGTGCATCAGCAAGAGCTCTAGCGCCGCCTCGGCGGAGCTAGCCTGGAAGATTTCCAACTCCTCGCTGCGCAGCAAGGCTTCCAGTGCCAGGAGATTCTCCGGCAGGTCGTCTACGAGCAGGATCTTCGCCTGCTCGACGGGTACATCAGCCATGGTCGCGTTCCAGCTCGGTGAGCAATAGATGGATGCCCGGCACATCCAGCACGAAATCCGGGTCGAATTTCTTCAGCGCCGCCTCGGGCATGGTCGGCACCTCGGCCGAGCGCGGGCACTGGACGACCGTGACGCCACCGTTCTGGCTCAAGGTATGCAATCCACTGGCGCCATCGTGGTTGGCACCGGTCAGCAGGATGCCGCAGACCTGCTCGCCCAAGGCGTCGGCCGCGCTTTCGAACAGCACGTCGATGGACGGCCGGGAAAACTGCACCGGCTCGTCGCGCGAGAGCGAGAAGCTGAAGTCATCCTCCACCAGCAGGTGATAGCCCGGCGGCGCGAAATACAGGGTACCCGGCAGTATAGCGTCCTTGTCTTCAGCCTCGCGGACCCTCAGGGCCAGACGGTTCTGGAACAACTCGGCCAGTCGCGAGGTGCGGTCGTCCGGCAGGTGCAGCACCACCGCCAGCGGCAGCCGGAAACTGGCCGGCAGCGCCGACAGCAGACGCAGCAGCACCTGCAGCCCGCCGGCTGAAGCTCCGATGACGATGAGGCGCAAGGGTTTCACGGGCGGGAACATGCTAGAGCCTGCGGAACAGTCGTTCCTGCTTCACCACCGGCTCGAAGTGGTTGGCATAGGCGGAGAAGTCCAGCGACTCCTTGCTGCCCAGGCCGAGAAAGCCGCGGTGACTCAGGGACTCGTGGAACAACCCGAGCGCCCGATTCTGCAGATTCTTGTTGAAGTAGATGAGCACGTTACGGCAGGACACCAGCTGGGTCTCGGAAAAGACGCTGTCGGTAGCCAGACTGTGATCGGCGAAGGTCACGTTGGCGATCAGCGACTTGTCGAACAGCGCGCCATCGTAGGCCGCGGTGTAGTAGTCGGAGAAGGCCCGGGTGCCGCCGGCCTTCTGGTAGCTGGCGGTATAGGCGCGCATCCGCTCCAGCGGAAAGATGCCCTGGCGAGCCTTCTCGATGGAGCGTGGATTGATGTCAGTGGCATAGAACAGGGTGCGGTCGAGCAGCCCTTCTTCCTGGAACAGGATGGCCATCGAAAAGACTTCCTCGCCGGTGCTGCAGCCGGCGATCCACACCTTGAGCGAGGGATAGGTACGCAGCACCGGCACCACCTGCTGGCGCAGGGCGAGGAAGTAGCCCGGATCGCGAAACATCTCGCTCACCGGGATGGTGATGAATTGCAGCAGCTCGGCGAACAGTGCCGGATCACGCAGCACCCGCTCCTGCAGCGCCGAGATGCTCGGGCAGTCGAAGCGGGTCAGCGCCTGGAGTACCCGGCGCTTGAGCGAGGCCTTGGAGTAATTGCGGAAATCGTGGCTGTACCTCAGGAAGATGCCTTCCAGCAGCAACCTCAGCTCGATGTCCTGCAGCCGTTCGCTCATGACCTACAGGCGCTCCAGCGACGGCATCCAGACGCGGATCAGTGAGAACAACCGATCCAGGTCGATGGGCTTGGCCAGATAGTCGCTGGCGCCGGCGGCGAGGCAGCGCTCCTGGTCGTCCTTCATGGCCTTGGCGGTGATGGCGATGATCGGCAGCTTCTTCATGTGCGGCCGCTTGCGGATCTCACGCATGGCTTCGTAGCCGTCCATCATCGGCATCATGATGTCCATCAGCACCAGGTCGATGGTGTCGCTGTTGTCGAGCTTCTCCAAGGCTTCCAGGCCGTTGCGGGCGATCTCCACCTTGGCGCCCTTCTGCTCCAGGGCGCTGGTGAGGGCGAAGATGTTGCGCACGTCGTCATCCACCAGCAACAGAGTGCGGCCGTCGAAAGCCTTCTCACGGCTGCGGGCGCTCTCCAGCATGCGCTGGCGATCGATCGGCATGTCGGCCTCGATCTTGTGCAGGAACAGCGTCACCTCGTCGAGCAGGCGCTCCGGTGAACGGGCACCCTTGATGATGATGGAGCGCGAATACTTGAGCAGGGAGGCTTCTTCGTCACGCGACAGGCTGCGGCCGGTATAGACGATCACCGGCGGGAAGGAGCAGATGTCCTCGCTGGCCATGCGTTCGAGCAACTCACCGCCTTCCATGTCCGGCAGCTTGAGGTCGATGACCATGCAGTCGTAGACCTCGTCGCGCAGCAGGGCCAGCGCCTGGCTGCCCATCTCCACCGCGGTGATTTCCACGTCCACGTCGCCGATCAGCTTGGCGATGCTGTCGCGCTGAAGGGCGTCGTCTTCCACCAGCAGCACCCGCTTGATGCCGGCGGCGAACTTGGCTTCCAGGCGGCCGAAGGCCTCCTTGAGTTCATCACGGGTGGTGGGCTTGATGGCATAGCCGACCGCGCCCATGTGCATGGCGGTCTCGATGCGATCCGAGGCCGAGACCACGTGCACCGGAATGTGCCGGGTCAGCGGATTTTCCTTGAGCCGCTCCAGCACCGTCAGGCCGGAATGGTCGGGTAGCCCCATGTCCAGCAGGATGGCGTCGGGGCGATACTCCAGGGCGGCGGCGAAGCCTTCTTCGGCGCGATGGGCCACCAGGCAGCTGTATTTCAGCTCATGGGCGAGATCGAAGAGGATCTGCGCGAAGGGCACTTCGTCTTCGATCACCAGCACCCGGCGATCCGGATAGGGCCAGTTGTCCCGGTCGTCGGCGAAGGCTGCCCCCACGGGAGCCGCCGCCTCGGTGACCGGCGGCGCCGCTGGCGGTCGCGGGGTCGCGGCCAGCGCCGGCAGCGATGCGGGTGCCGCGGTCGGAGCGGAGATCGCGGTCGGGGCGGTGACCGGAGTGATGGGCAGCTCGGGCGCAGCGGCTTCCTGGTACTCCAGCGGCAGGCGCAGGGTGAAGGTACTGCCCTCCCCAGGCTGGCTGGTGACGGTCAGGGTGCCACCCAGCAAGAGCGCCAGATCACGGGAGATCGACAGCCCCAGGCCGGTGCCACCGTAGCGACGGGTGATGGCACCATCCGCCTGGCGGAAGGCCTCGAAGATCAACTCCTGCTGTTCCGGGGCGATGCCGATACCGGTGTCACTGACCGCAAAGCTGGGCTGGCCGTCTTCCAAGGACAGCCGCAGGCTGACCTGGCCGTGCTCGGTGAACTTGAAGGCGTTGGACAGCAGATTCTTGAGGATCTGTTCGATCCGCTGGCGATCGCTGAAGAAGGCCGGTGGCATCCGTGCATCCAGCTCCACCACGAAGGCGACGCCCTTGTTCTGGGCAATCGGCTCGAAGGCGGTCTTGAGGCTTTCCACCAGGCGCCGCAGGGAGACCTGCTCGGGGCGGATCTCCAGCATCCCAGCCTCGACCTTGGAGATGTCGAGGATGTCGTTGATCAGGGTGAGCAGATCGTTGCCCGCCGAGTAGATGGATTCGGCATAGCGCACCTGCTCATCGCTCAGGTTGCCGGCGGGATTGTCCGCCAGCAGCTTGGACAGGATCAGCGAGCTGTTCAGCGGCGTGCGCAATTCGTGGGACATGTTCGCCAGGAATTCGGACTTGTACTGGCTGGCGCGCTCCAGCTCACGGGCGCGCTCTTCCAGCATCTGCTGGGCTTCGTTGAGGCGATTGTTGCGGTCGTCCAGCACGTCGCGCTGCTGCAGGAGTTCCTGGGCTTGCTCGGACAGTTGCTCGTTGGTCTGCTCCAACTCCGCCTGTTGCTGCTCCAGGTGCACCTGGGATTCCTTGAGCGCCTGGGACTGTTCCTCCAGCTCCTCATTGGCGGTGCGCAGCTCTTCCTGCTGGACCTGCAACTCTTCGTTGAGCTGCTGGGTTTCCGCCAGCACCTGCTGCAGGCGCTGGCGATAACGCGCGGCCTCCACCGAAGAGCCGATGGAATCGGCGATCAGCGTCATCAACTCTTCGTCCTGCGGCCGCAGGGCGCGCAGGAAGCCCAGCTCCACTACGCCATTCACCCGGCCGTCATTCTCGATGGGCACGATGAGGGCAGCGCTGGCTTCGCGCTCGCCCAAGGTGGAATTGACCTTGAGGTAGTCGGCCGGCAGCTGATCCAGCGCCAAGCTGCGGCCTTCCAGCACGACTTGCCCAGCCAGGCCTTCGCCCGGCGCCAGGCGCTGGCGGCGGCGTCGACCGTCGTCGTCCAGGGCGTAATCGGCGACCCGTTCGAGGCTGCCATCGTCGAGTCTCACATAGAGGGCCCCGGCAGCAGCGCCCAGATAGCGCGCCAGGAATTGCAGGATGCTTTGCCCCAGGGGGGCGAGCGCGGCCTGGCCGATGACCGCCTCGGACAGCTGATTCTGCCCCGAGCGGAACCAGCTCTGCCGCTCCAGGTTTTCGGTGTGATCGGCCTGCTGATCGAGCAGCCGGGTGTAGGTCGCCGAAAGCCGCATGAGTTCACGACGACCGAAGAAGGCCATGATAGCCGACAGCAGCAGGCTGACGATAAGGAAGGCGGCGACGAAGATCACCGTCATGCGGCTGGCGGTCTCGGTCCGCTCGGCGCGCATCTGCTCTTCGTAGGCGATGAAGTCGGTGTAGTCGCGACGGATGCTGTCGATGCGATTCTTGCCCTGGCCGTCGTTCAGGGGCGTCTGGAAATCGCCGCCCAGCCGGCGGGCCTCGATCACTCGGCTCGCATAGTCACGCCACTCGCGGTGCACCGCTTCGATCCGCTCGAGCCGACGGACCTGCACGGCGCTATCGCTGACCAGAGTCTTGAGCTCGTCGAGCTGCGGCTCGAAATCGGGCAGGGCACGCTCATAGGGCTGCAGGAAGTTGGTATTGCCGCTTAGCAGGTAGCCGCGCATACCGGTTTCCAGATCGACCACCAGGCGGAAATTGGCATTGGCGGTACTGATGACGCGGTCGGTGTGCTCGACCCACTGGGTGACCCGCAGCAGGTAATAGATGATGGCGATGAAGAAGATCGCGCTGAAGACGCCGATGCTCAGAGGCAGCGAGAGATTGCGTTTGAGGATCTGGCTGAAATGCTTCTGATCGAGGGGCGACTCGCGATTCATGGGTCTGAAAGCCTTGTACAGAACGATACGGTCGGCGACGGCTAGGCCCCCACCTGCAGGAGTGTGCCGTCACCGACCGCTACGCGGTCGAAGACCGCTCGACGAACCTGCCACGCCCGGCCAGCTAACCTTGAAAGGGCCGCGAAGACGCCTTTACCTTGCGTAAATTCGGCTTCCCAAGCGCTTTCACCGCAGCCGGCGCTACGCGCGCAAAGCGCGTTGGCGCATCACATCAACGACGGGCAATCACCCAGACGGCATGGATGATACCCGGAATGTAGCCCAGCAACGTCAGCAGGATGTTCAGCCAAAAGGCGCCGCCGAAGCCGACCTGCAGGAAAACACCCACCGGAGGCAGGATGATGGCGAAGATGAGGCGGATGAGGTCCATTTCAGACTCCAGTACAGGGCAGGCAAGAAGATCCTGCTAAGACTGGCGCCTGCGGAATCAGGTTCCGGCAGGCAATAAAAAACCCCGCCGAAGCGGGGTTTCGTAGACTTAACCCGACATCCTTGTCGGGCCGCCAATCCTTGGCCATCTATCCCTGAGAGTCTCTGCCCGACATCCTTGCCGGGGGGCCATCCTGGCCACATTTCCTTGAAATCATCTGGAGCGCTGGGCACATCCTGTACCGCGATCCGATGGGTGTAGATTACGCAGCCGCAGGCCCCTAGGCGATGGCGTATCACGGCGACGTCGTGTAAGCCTTGGCTTACACGGATGCGCTTTTTACCTTGTCGCTCAAAGATTTAGAAAGCTTCCTCGGCCAGGGCGTAGAGCGGTTGCGCACCACTGCGTACGGCCGCTGCCAGGCTCAGGGTGCGCGGCAGCAGGCGGGCGAAATAGAAACGCGCCGTGGCGAGCTTGGCCTCGGCGAAGGATGCCTCCTGTTCCGCCGCCGCTGCGGCGGCACGCGCCCAGAGGTAGCCATAGGCGACATAGCCGAACAGGTGCAGGTAATCCACCGAAGCCGCGCCGAGTTGCAGGGGATCGGCGGCACCGGCCTGCAGCAGCCACTCGGTCACCCCGTCCAGTTCATCCAGCGCCTGGCGCAGGGGCGCAGCGAATTCGCTGTCCGCCGGGAGGCCGGCCAGGTATTGATGGACCTCTTCGCTGAAGGGGCGATAGAGCGCGCCACGGCTGCCGGCCAGCTTGCGACCCACCAGGTCCAACGCCTGGATGCCGTTGGTACCTTCGTAGATCTGGGTGATGCGCACGTCGCGCACCAGTTGCTCCTGGCCCCATTCGCGGATGTAGCCATGGCCGCCGAATATTTGCTGGCCATGCACGCACAGCTCCAGGCCGAGATCGGTGAGAAAGCCCTTGGCTACCGGAGTGAGTAGTGCCACCAGGGCCTCGGCGCGTTCGCGCTCGGCGGGCTCGGGGCTGTACTTGGCGGTGTCCAGTTGCAGGGCGACATAGCTGGAGAACAGCCGGCCACCTTCGTTGAGGGCCTTCATGGTCAGCAGCATGCGACGGACATCGGGGTGGACGATGATCGGATCGGCACTCTTGGCCGCCTGCTGGACGCCGGCCGGTGAGCGGCTCTGAAGGCGTTCGCGAGCGTAGGCCAAGGCATTCTGGTAGGAGCGTTCGCTGGAGCCCAGGCCCTGGATTCCGACGCCCAGGCGCTCGTAGTTCATCATGGTGAACATGGCGGCCAGGCCCTTGTTGACCTCGCCCACCAGGTAACCGACAGCGCCGTCGAAGTTCATCACGCAGGTGGCGGCGCCCTTGATGCCCATCTTGTGCTCCAGGGAGCCACAGGCCACGGCGTTGCGCTCCCCCAGGTTGCCCGCCTCGTCCACCTGGATCTTGGGCACCAGAAACAGCGAGATACCCTTGGAGCCGGCCGGTGCATCGGGCAGCTTGGCCAGCACCAGGTGGATGATGTTCTCGGTGAGGTCATGCTCGCCGGCGGTGATGAAGATCTTGGTGCCGGTCACGCGGTAGCTGCCATCGGCCTGGGGCTCGGCGCGGGTGCGGATCAGGCCCAGATCGGTGCCGGCGTGGGGCTCGGTCAGGCACATGGAGCCGGACCACTGGCCGCTGTAGAGATTGGGCAGATAGGCCTGCTTGAGTTCCTCACTGCCATGGGCATGCAGGGCCAGGCAGGCTCCGGCGCTGAGCATTGGATAGAGGCCGAAGGCCAGGCAGCTGGCGTGCATCATTTCCTCGACCTGGGCGGTGAGCACCTTGGGCATGCCCATGCCGCCGTATTCGGGATCGCCACCGACACCGACCCAGCCACCCTCGGCGAAGGCCTGGTAGGCCTGGCGGAAGCCCTGGGGTGTGGTCACCTCGCCGTTCTGCCAGTGGCAACCTTCTTCATCGGAATTGCGATTGAGCGGCGCCAGCTCCTGGGCGCACAGCTTGCCGGCTTCTTCGAGGATGGCATCGGCGGTCTCGCCGTCGACCACCTCGGCCAGCGCGGGCCACTGGCTCCAGCGGTCCTTGACCTTGAGGACGGCATCCAGCACGAAGCGGATATCACGAAGCGGCGGGGTGTAGTCGGCCATGTCGAGTCTCCTCGGAAGGTGTTCTTGTCGGTATGACCCGAGTGTAAGACCGAACCGGAAGGGAGACATAGGTTCATGTTCTGACTTGGCGGTCAGCTGATCGGAGGTCATCCAGAAAGACAAAAACCCCGCCTTAGCGGGGTTTCTGCAAGGGTACCGCGGCGGATCAGTAACCCAGGGCGAAGTCTTCCTCGGCCAGGGCCATCAGGCTGCCGGCACCGGCCAGCAGCGCCTCGGCATGGGCGCGGGTACGGGGCAGCAGGCGCTGGTAGTAGAAGCGCGCGGTGGCCAGCTTGGCCTGGTAGAAGGCGGCTTCGTCGGTCCCGGCGGCCAGCTTCTCGGCGGCGACCCGAGCCATGTCGGCCCAGAAGTAGGCCAGGCAGCAATAGCCGGAGTACATCAGGTAGTCGACGGCGGCGGCCCCTACTTCCTCGCGATCCTTCATGGCGGCCATGCCGACCTTGAGGGTGATCTCGCCCCACTCCTTGTTCAGCTTGGCCAGCGGCTCGACGAAGGCCTTGAGTTCGGCGTTCTCGGCGTTGGCCTGGCAGAACTTGTGCACCACCTTGGTGAAGGCCTTGAGCGATTCACCCTGGGTCATCAGCACCTTGCGGCCGAGCAGGTCGATGGCCTGGATGCCGGTGGTGCCCTCGTAGAGCATGGCGATACGGGCATCGCGCAGGTTCTGCTCCATGCCCCATTCGGCGATATAGCCGTGGCCGCCATAGATCTGCACGCCGTGACTGGCCGCCTCGAAGCCCACCTCGGTCATGAAGGCCTTGGCGATGGGAGTGAGGAAGGCCAGTTGGGTCTCGACCTGCTGCTTCTGCTCCTCGTCCTGGCTGTACTTGAGGATGTCCACCAGCTTGGCGGTGTAGTAGATCATCGCCCGGCTGCCTTCGGCGAAGGCCTTCATGGTCAGCAGCATGCGCCGCACATCGGGGTGCACGATGATGGGATCGGCGGGCTTCTCCGGGGCCTTGGGACCGGTCAGGGAGCGCATTTGCAAGCGCTCACGGGCGTACTTCAGGCCGCCCTGGAAGGCCACCTCGGCATGGGCCAGGCCCTGCAGGGCGGTGCCGATACGGGCGAAGTTCATGAAGGTGAACATGCAGTTCAGGCCACGGTTCGGCGGGCCGATCAGGAAGCCGGTGGCACCGTCGAAGTTCATCACGCAGGTGGCGTTGCCGTGGATGCCCATCTTGTGTTCGAGGGAACCGCAATGCACGGCGTTGCGCTCACCGGCCGCGCCGTTGGCGTCGGGCAGGCGCTTGGGCACGATGAACAGCGAAATGCCCTTGGTGCCGGCGGGGGCGTCGGGCAGGCGGGCCAGCACGATATGGACGATGTTCTCGGCCATGTCGTGCTCACCGGCGGAGATGAAGATCTTGGTGCCGGTGATGGCGTAGCTGCCGTCCGGACGCGGCTCGGCCTTGGTGCGCAGCATGCCCAGGTCGGAGCCGCAGTGCGGCTCGGTCAGGCACATGGTGCCGGTCCACTCACCGGTCACCAGCTTTTCCAGGTAGGTGTGCTTCTGCTCGTCGGTGCCGTGCTGTTCCAGGGTGTTCATGGCGCCATGGGACAGGCCGGGGTACATGCCCCAGGACCAGTTGGCCTGGCCGACCATTTCCGACAGGGAGATGCCGAGGGATTCGGGCAGCCCCTGACCGCCGTGGGCGGGGCTGTGCGCCAGGCTCGGCCAGCCGCCTTCGACGAACTGGGCATAGGCTTCCTTGAAGCCGTCCGGCGTCTTCACGCCCTCCTCGCTCCAGGTACAGCCCTGCTGGTCGCCGATGCGATTGAGCGGAGCCAGCACCTGCTCGCAGAACTTGGCGCCTTCTTCGAGGATGGCGGCGACCATGTCGGGGGTGGCATCACCGCAGCCAGGCAGGCTCTGGTAGTGCGCGTCATAGCCCAGCAGTTCGTCGCGAACGAAGCGGATGTCCCGCAGGGGAGCCTTGTATTCGGGCATGACTGTTACCTCTTTGCGAATGCTTGTTGTCGAGGAAGGCGGGCCGCTGCCCGCGGGCGTTTAAACAGTTGTTTGAAACTTATGTTCTAGCCCTTGCCTTGTCAAGCATGGCGGAGACGAGCGGAACGACCGGTCAGTCCGCCAGAGCCAGGGCCTCGGTCAGCGCTACCAGCGTATTCGGGCGCACCAGTCGCGCCAGTTCCTGGCCGTCCTTGAGCAGGATCAGCGTGGGCCAGAGCTTGACGCGGAAGGAGCGACCAAGACGTCGCCCGGAGCCATCTTCGATCTTGAGATGGCGCACGGTGGGGTACTCCCCCAGCGCCGTGGCGAGCAGCGGCTGGGCAGCGCGGCAATAGCCGCACCAGGGCGCACCGAACTCGACGAGGGTCACGCCGGGCAAGGCATCGACGTCGGCCCGAGCGGGCTCCTGGGCGGCATAGTCGGAGGTCATGGGCATTGGACAGCTCCTGAAGTCGGTTCCAACGGTGGACAAGTCGTTGCGGGGACTGCTCGGTCACGCGAAAAGGGCTAGCGTCGATCCTGCGGTACGCCCCGATCCCACAACCATAACAAGGCGCCTCCCTTCTGCCTCCGTCTCCTTTCTTCTCCTGAGGCCCGCCATGAGCCAGACAGCGACTCCTGTTTCACCCGCCACCCTGCGCAAGGTCATCTCCGCCGCCTCCATCGGCAATTTCGTCGAATGGTTCGATTTCGCCCTCTACGGCTTTCTCGCCACCCTGCTCGCGGCGCATTTCTTCCCCAGTGGCGATGCGACCGCCGGCTTGCTCAAGACCTTCGCCGTGTTCGCCGTGGCCTTCGCCTTCCGCCCCCTGGGCGGCATCGTCTTCGGTCTGCTCGGGGATCGCATCGGCCGTAAGCGCACCCTGGCGCTGACCATCCTGATCATGGCCGGCGCCACCGCCCTGATCGGTATCCTGCCCAGCTACGCCACCATCGGCATCTGGGCGCCGATCCTGCTGACGGCGATCCGTTGCGCCCAGGGCTTTTCCGCTGGTGGTGAATACGCCGGTGCCTGCGCCTACGTGATGGAGCATTCGCCGCGTGATCGGCGTGGGCGCTACGGCAGCTTCGTGCCGGTCTCCACCTTCCTGGCCTTCGCCAGCGCGGCCCTGACCGCCTGGGGCCTGGACCTATTGCTGGGCTCCGCCGCCATGGCCGACTGGGGCTGGCGCATCCCCTTCCTGGCCGCCGCCCCGCTGGGCCTGATCGGCCTCTACCTGCGCCTCAAACTCGACGAGACGCCGGCCTTCCAGGCGCTGGAGTCCGAGCATGAGGTCAGCCATTCGCCTCTAGGCGAGACGCTACGGCTGCAGGGTCGCTCCATTCTGCGTCTGGGCGCCTTCATCTCGCTGACGGCCCTGTCCTTCTACATGTTCACCACCTACTTCTCCACCTACTTGCAGGTGGCCGGCGGCTTCAACCGCGCCGCGGCGCTGGCCATCAGCCTGATCAGTCTGTTCGCCGCCGCGGCTGCCTGCCCGCTGCTCGGGCGCGTCACCGACCGCATCGGGCGTCGCCTGACTACCGTGCTGGCCAGCCTGGTGCTGGCGGTGGGCGTCTATCCGGCGCTGCTGCTGGCCAGCAGCGGCCAGTTCGGTAGCGCTCTGCTGGGTTGCCTGCTGCTGGGCGCCGGTGCGGTGCTGTGCAACGTGGTGACGGCACCGCTGCTCAGCGAGGTCTTTCCAACCCGCACCCGCTACACCGCCGGCGCCATCACCTACAACCTGGCCTACACCATCTTCGGCGGCACCGCCCCGCTGATGGCCACCTGGCTGATCGGCGCCACCGGCAGCAACCTCTCGCCAGCGCTCTATCTGATCCTGATCGCCCTGCTCGGCCTGGTCGGCGGCCTGAGCCTGCCGGAAACCTCGCGGGTCGATCTGGACGAGATCGCCGAGGGCGGCGAGACCGGCTACCGCGCGGTGCGCGGCTAGACCGCTCGTCTCATCGCCGGCACTTCCTCCGGGCCGGCCTGCCGATAGGCAAAAGGCCCGGAGTTTCCCCCATGCCCGCCTCCCCCGATCTACAACGCTTCATCGATGCCCAGGCGACCACCTATGCCACCGCCCTGGCGGAGATCCGTGCCGGCCGCAAGCGCAGCCACTGGATGTGGTTCGTCTTTCCACAGATCGCCGGGCTCGGTCGTAGCGAGACGGCGCAGCGCTACGCCATCGCCTCTCGCGACGAGGCCAGCGCCTACCTGGCGCACCCCGTCCTGGGCCCGCGCCTGCGCGAGATCACTGCCGCGGCGCTGGAACATCCAGAGTTGTCCGCCACGGCCCTGTTCGGGCCGCCGGACGATCTCAAGTTCCATTCCAGCCTTACCCTCTTCGCCGCCGTGGCCGAAGATCCCGAACCCTTTCGCCAGGCGCTGAAGACCTTTTTCGCCGGCCAGCCGGACGAGGCCGCCCTGACACGGCTTTGTTAGCGCCAGAGTTCGGGTAGCGCGCCATCACGACCAGTCACCGGATCGGTCGTCGGCAAGGGTACCTGGGCGATCAGCTCCAGCGCGCGGGCATGGGCCGCGGGATCGGCGCGCTGGGTGATGAAGTCTTCCTGGCCCGGTGGATAGGCGCCCACTACCAGAAAGTCCTTACTGGCTTCCAGGCTGCGGTGACCGGTGCCCGCCGGCAGTACCACCACATCGCCAGCCGCCACGGTCACGTCCTGACCCTGTTCACCGCCCAGCCGCAAGGTCGCCTGGCCCTGTGCCACGCCGAGTACCTCGTGGGCATTGGGGTGATAGTGATGGTAATCGTAGACGCCATAGCGCCACTGCGGTGGCCAGTCATGGTCGGCGAACAGCCGCTCCAGGGCCGCCGCGCGGTCGGCACCATCCAGGGGCACCTGGCGGTAGAGCAGCACCGGCAGGCGACTGTTGGGGATGACCCCGTCATCGGTGAAGTGCAGTTGCTCGGGCTGGCCATGGCCCGCTGGCGCGGCCAGAGCGACGGCCGTGGGGGCGAGGCCCAGCAACAGGGACAGGATGGACAGGGGTGGGCGACGAGGCATGGCGCGCTGCTCCAGGGCTTTGCCAATGGAGGCCCGCCTGGCGGCAGGGTTCACCCACCCCGACCAGGTGACTAGGCCAACCACTCCCGCAACAGCGCCGTGGTCCGCTCCGGTAGCTCCAGCGGCGGCAGGTGACCGCAGTCGTCCAGCACCACCAGGCGCGAGCCCTGGATGCCCTGGTGCATCAACTCGGCCTCGGCGGGCGGGGTGAGCTGATCCTGGGCGCCGACGACGATGAGGGTGGGCACCTGGATCTGCGCCAGGGTCGGCCGCGAATCGACGCGGTCGATGATCGCCTGTTGCTGGCGCAGGAAGGCGTCCTTACCCACCGCCTTGCCCATGGCCAGGACGGTATCGGCCACCGGGGTGCCCAGCCGCGAGGCATGGATCAAGCGGGGCAGGAGCTGCGGGCTGATGCCGAGGAAGCGCCCGCGCTCGGCCAGTTCGAGCATGGCGCGGCGTTGGGCGGCGCGCGTCTCGCCATCGGGACTGGCCATGGTGTCGAACAGGGCCAGCCGCGCCACCCGCGCCGGGGCCTGGCGCAGGATCTCGAAGGCGACATAACCGCCCATGGACAGGGCGCCCAGGGCGAAGCGCGGCGGCGCCTCGGCCAGCACTCGCTGGGCCATGGCGGCGATGCTGGCGTCACGGGTGAGGTCGGGGATAGACACGGAACAGGTAGCGGCGAGGTCGGCCGCCTGGGTGGTCCAGAGACGGTCGTCGCACAGCAGGCCGGGGAGCAGAACCAGAGGCAAGGCGGGGGTGGCTGTCATTTCGCAGAGACTTGAAGGGCGAGGCGGAAAACGCGCAGTGTAGCGTGGATCGCTGGCGAACCCGGCGGGCTTTGCAGGTTCCAAGGGACATTGCCAAGGACTCGGAAACATCCATGCGTACTGAAGGTTTCTTCGACTGGCTCGGCGCGGCGCTCGGCCAAGTCATCCGTTTCATCATCGACCTGTTCGGCTCGGTCCTGGGCGGTATCGCCGATGCCGTGCACGACTTTCTCCATGGCATGGCCCGCTCCATCGGCATGGACGACTCCTACATCAGCTTCGTGGTCCTGGCCATCGGCCTGTTGCTGCTCTACGCCGCGGTACGGGCCTTCATGGCGCGCTCGGTGGTGGGCGGCATCATCTGGCTGATCCTCGGCCTGATGGTGATGAGCTGGCTGATCCGCGGTTGACTGGTAGCCCAGGCCTTGGCCTGGCACAGTAGGGACTCTTCACGGCACGGATGCCGGCATGTCCAACCCCGTCTACCGCTATCTCCAGCGCCACTGGCAGCGTCTGCGCCCCGGAACGGCCTGCACCCTGTGCGGCGCTTGGCTACCGCCTGGGCTCGCCCTATGCGAAGGCTGCGAAAGCGAGCTGCCCTGGCTCGGGTCGCACTGCCAGTGCTGCGCCCTGCCACTGCCGGTGGACGGACTTATCTGCGGCGGCTGCCTGGCCGAACCGCCGGCCTTCGACCAGGTGCTGGCGCCCTGGCGCTATGCCTTTCCGGTCGACAGCCTGATCAACGGCTTCAAGCATCGCGACCGCGGCAGTCACGGCCGCCTGGCCGGGGCACTGCTAGCGCGGCATCTGCAGCACCTGTTCGACGAAGGCCAGCCGCGCCCGGAGTTGTTGCTGCCGGTTCCGCTGTCGCCCCAGCGCCTGCGTCAGCGCGGCTTCAACCAGGCCGCCCTGCTGGCCGGCTGGCTCGCCAAGCCCCTGCACCTGCCGGTGAACGCGAAGATGTTACAGCGTGTGCAGGAACAGCACAGCCAGCAGGGCCTGACCGCTGGCGAACGTCGGCGTAATCTCAAGCAGGCGTTCGCCCTGTTGGATGAGGCCGAGCTGGCCGGTCGCCACGTGGCGTTGGTGGACGACGTCCTGACTACCGGGGCCACCGCGGATAGCCTGGCGCGCCTGCTCAAGCGTGCCGGTGTCCGGCGGGTCGATGTCTATTGCCTGGCCCGGACGCCGCCACCCGGCGAGTAGCGGTGTCACCAAAACGTCACTCAGTCTGACTAGGCTCGCCTGCACCCCTTAAGGAAACCTTAAGCATGCACAGCGAACAGACCGATCTCGAACGCCTCGTCCATCTCAGTCGCCGCCGCTTCATCGGCGCCGGAGCCCTGGCAGGGGCTGCGCTGTTCCTCGGCGGCGGCCTGCTCGGCCGTAGCGCCCTCGCCGACGCGGTGAGTGCAGCCAATGGCGACCCGCTGATCGGCTTCGCCAACCTCCCGGCTTCCACCGCCGACACCCTGGTGGTACCGCCCGGCTATCGCGCTAGCGTACTCATCAGCTGGGGCCAGCCGCTGCACACCGACGGCCCGGCCTTCCGCCCCGACGGCAGCCCGAGCGCTGCCGACCAGGAAGTCCAATTCGGCGATAACAACGACGGCATGGCCTTCTTTCCCTTCCCGGACGATCCGGAGCGGGCGCTGATGGCGATCAACAACGAATACACCAACTATCGCTATCTGCTCAGCCATGGCACGCCGCCCAAATCGCTGGAAGATACCCGCAAGGCCCAGGCCGCCGAGGGTGTCTCGGTGATCGAGGTACGTCGCAAGGACGGCCAGTGGCATTTCGTCCAGGGCTCGCCCTATAACAGACGCATCCACGGCAATACCCCCATCGCCGTCAGCGGTCCGGCTGCCGGCCACGACCTGCTCAAGACTACCGCCGACCCGGCTGGACGCGAGGTGCTGGGCACCTTCCAGAATTGCTCCAGCGGCGCCACGCCCTGGCACACCTACCTGACCTGCGAAGAGAACTTCACCGACGTCTTCGGCAGTCGCGACGCCAACCTGAAATTCGACGCCGCCCAGAAGCGCTACAGCGTCAAGCACGCCAGCGTGGAGAACGACTGGCACCTGCACGACGATCGCTTCGATCTGGCGCAGAATCCCAACGAACTCAATCGCCACGGCTGGATCACCGAGATCGACCCCTTCGACCCCGAGGGCAAGCCGGTCAAGCGCACCGCGCTGGGGCGCTTCAAGCACGAGAACGCCGCGGTCACCCGCACCCGTGACGGTCGCGTGGTGGTCTACATGGGCGACGACGAGCGCGGCGAGTTCATCTACAAATTCGTCAGCCGCGATCGCCTCCAGAACGACCCCAAGGCCGATCGCAACCTGCTCGACCACGGCACCCTCTATGTCGCTCGCTTCGACGAGGGCGACCATGACCCGAACCGCCCCAAGGGCCGCGGCCAATGGTTGCCGCTAGTGCACGGCGAGAACGGCCTGACCGCCGCCAATGGCTTCGCCAGCCAAGCCGAGGTGCTCATCCATGCCCGCCAGGCCGGCAGCCAGGTCGGCGCCACGCGCATGGACCGGCCCGAGTGGATCGCGGTCAGCCCCAAGGACGGCCAGGTCTACTGCACCCTGACCAACAACACCAAGCGCGGCGAGGACGGCATGCCGGTAGGCGGCCCCAACCCCCGCGCCAACAATCTTTATGGCCAGATCGTGCGCTGGCGGGAAGACGGCGACGATGCCGCTTCCCAGGCCTTCGACTGGGACCTCTTCGTCATCGCCGGCAACCCCAAGGTACACCCGGGCAAGCCGGAGGCCGGCTCCCAGCAGATCAATGCCGAGAACATGTTCAACAGCCCCGATGGCCTGGGCTTCGACGCCGCTGGCCGGCTGTGGGTGCTTACCGACGGCAAGTACAGCAACAAGGGCGACTACGAGGGCATGGGCAACAACCAGATGCTCTGCGCCGATCCGCGCAACGGCGAGATGCGCCGTTTCATGGTCGGCCCGGTGGGTTGCGAGGTCACCGGCCTGGCCTTCTCGCCGGACTACAAGACGATGTTCGTCGGCATCCAGCATCCGGGAGAGGAAGGGGGGTCCCAGTTCCCGGAACAACAGCCGAACGGCCAGCCACGCTCGTCGGTGATGGTCATCACCCGCGAAGACGGCGGGGTGATCGGCGCCTGACCGGCGGGCAGATAGTGCCCGAGCCTTCGCCATGGGGTTCGGGCATGCGCTAGCATCTCCCGGATGTAGGGTGGCAATCGCCATCGTCCCCCGTGACCGAGGAGCGCGCCATGTCTCATCCGTTCGAAAATCTGAGCCCCGACCTCGTCATCGACGCCGTCGAAAGCCTGGGCTATCTCAGCGATGCCCGGGTCCTGGCGCTCAACAGCTATGAAAACCGCGTCTATCAGATCGGTATCGAAGGCGAGACCCCGCTGATCGCCAAGTTCTATCGGCCGGATCGCTGGAGCGACGCGGCCATTCTCGAGGAGCATGCCTTTTCCGCTGAACTCGAAGAGCACGAGGTACCGGTGGTCGCCCCGTTGCAGCGCGATGGCCAGACACTGTTCAACCACGCCGGCTTTCGCTTCGCGCTCTTCCCCCGCCGCGGCGGCCGGGCGCCCGAGCCGGGCGATCTCAACCAGTTGCACCGGCTCGGCCAGTTACTCGGTCGCCTGCATGCCGTAGGTGCCAGCCGCCCCTTCCAGCACCGCGAAACGCTGGATGTGCAGGGCTACGGCCATGCCTCCCTGGATACGCTGCTGACTGGCGATTTCATTCCCAAGAGCCTGCTGCCCGCCTATGAATCGGTGGCGCGCGACCTACTGCTGCGGCTCGACGAACTCTTCGAGGGCGTCAGCTACGACCTCATCCGCCTGCACGGCGACTGCCACCCGGGCAACCTGCTCTGTCGCGACGACGCCTACCACATCGTCGACCTCGACGACTGCCGCCACGGCCCGGCCATGCAGGATCTGTGGATGCTCCTGGCCGGCGACCGTCAGGAGCGCCTGACGCAGCTCTCCGAATTGATGGACGGCTACGAGGAATTCCACGACTTCCAACCGCGCGAGCTAGCGCTGATCGAGGGCCTGCGCACCCTGCGCCTGATGCACTATAGCGCCTGGCTGGCACGCCGCTGGGACGATCCAGCCTTTCCCAAGAGCTTTCCCTGGTTCGGCAGCGAACGCTACTGGGGCGACCAGATCCTCACCCTGCGCGAGCAGCGCGCCGCGCTGGACGAGGCGCCGCTCAGGTTGTTCTAGGGTCTGCCTGTTCCTGGGCAGACGCGTGGAAAAGGCTACGAGGCCAAGGTTGAACATCTGTCGCGGCCATGGACCGCTCCTACAGGCACGGATGCCGCCGTAGGAGCGGTCGCTACGGCGCACCGGCATGGCCGCGATCCGCCACGTAGGTTGGGCTGAAACGGCTCCATCGTCGCAGCCCAACAGAGCCGTACTCTTAACCGATAGTCATCAGGCTCGCGTTGCCTCCCGCCGCCGCGGTGTTCACGCTCAGGGCGCGTTCGATGAGCAGGCGCTCCAGCGGGATGGCGGTTTCGCCGCGGGCCAGGCCCTGGACGCCGACGATGGGACCGTTGCGCTTGGCCACCTGCTGGCAGACCTGGCGCAACTGGTCGGAATCACCGTGGTGCAGGACGGCTTCGAAGGCAACCTCGTCCTTGCGCCAGTCGGCTGCCACCTGCACTCGCGCCCGTACCGCCTGCGGCAGGCGATTGAGGGTGGCCTTGTGGCCCTCCTCGACCAGGGCGGTGCTGCCCACGGCCATGACCGCCGCCAGTTGCAGTAGCAGATCGCTTTCGTCCGCCGCCAGGCACAGCACCCGGCTGCGCGGCAGCAGGCTGTAGCTGTTGCGCTCGCCGGTCGGGCCGGGCAGCAGGCGGGTCAGGCCGCTCAGGGATTCTTCCGCGAAGCGGCTGCAGGCTTGCTCCAATTCGCTCAGCCCCTGCTGCTTGGCCCAGTCCTGCAGCGCCGCGAGCGGGTTGCCGGCCTGCTGGCGCAGTGTCTCGCGCACCTGCCATTCGGTCTCGCCGGTGCTGCCCTTGGCCAGGGCCACGGCGGGGTCACCGTCGGGACGGGTACTCAATAGACGATAGAGGTACAGCGGACCACCCGCCTTGGGGCCGGTGCCCGAGAGGCCTTCGCCACCGAAGGGTTGCACCCCGACCACCGCGCCGACCATGTTGCGGTTGACGTAGAGGTTGCCGGCATGGGCGCGCTCCACCACCTTGGCGATGGTCTCGTCGATGCGGGTATGGACGCCGAAGGTCAGGCCGTAACCGGTGGCGTTGATCTGGTCGATGACCTTGTCCAAGTCCTTGCGAGCGTAGCGCACCACGTGCAGCACCGGACCGAAGACCTCGCGACCCAGCTCGGCCAGGCTCTCCAGCTCGATCAGGGTGGGCATGACGAAGGTGCCGCGGTGGATGGCATCGCCTTCCACGCGACCGCCTTGGTGTACCCGCCGGCCTTTGCCTTTCAGGGTCTGGATATGTTTGTCGATGGTGGCCTTGGCCTCGCCGTCGATCACCGGGCCGATGTCGATGGCCAGGTTCTCCGGGTTGCCCAGCCGGCATTCGGCCATGGCGCCCTTGAGCATTTCCAGCACGCGATCGGCCACGTCGTCCTGCACGCAGAGCACGCGCAGGGCCGAGCAACGCTGGCCGGCGCTATCGAAGGCGGAGGCGACCACATCGGTGACCACCTGCTCGGCCAGCGCCGAGGAGTCGACGATCATGGCGTTCTGGCCGCCGGTCTCGGCGATCAGCGGAATCGGCCGGCCCTGGGCGTCCAGGCGGCCGGCGATGTTGCGCGCCAGTATCTGCGCCACCTCGGTGGAGCCAGTGAACATCACGCCCTTGACCCGCACGTCGTTGACCAGAGCGGCGCCGATGGTCCCGCCCTCGCCCGGCAGCAGTTGCAGCACGCCTTCGGGAATACCGGCTTCCAGCAGCAGGCGCACGGCCTGAGCGGCGATCAGCGGGGTCTGCTCGGCCGGCTTGGCCAGCACGGTATTGCCAGCGGCCAGGGCCGCAGCGATCTGGCCGCTGAAGATGGCCAGGGGGAAGTTCCAGGGGCTGATGCAGACCACCGGCCCCAGCGGGCGGTGGCTGTCGTTGGCGAAGTCGCGACGCACCAGGGCGGCGTAGTAGCGCAGGAAGTCCACCGCCTCGCGCACCTCGGCGATGGCGTTGGCGTAGGTCTTGCCGGCTTCGCGGACCAGCAGGCCCATCAGCGGCTGGATCTGCGCCTCCATCAGCTCGGCGGCGCGATCCAGGGCGGCGGCGCGCTGCTCGGGCGGCGTGGACTGCCAAATCGGCGCGGCGGCCAGGGCTTCTTCCAGGGCGATATCGACGTCGGCACGGGTGGCGTTGCTCACCTGGCCAACGCGGTCGCGGCGATCCGCCGGATTGAGCACCGGCTGGGGAATCGCCGGCTCACTGGCCCGGCCCAGCAGCGGACGGGCTTCCCAGGCGGTGTTGCCACTGGCCAGCAGGGCGGCGGACAGCGAGCCCAGGCGGTGTTCGCTGGACAGGTCCAGGCCGCTGGAATTGCGGCGCTCGGCACCGTACAGGGCGCTCGGATGAGGAATGCGCGGATGCGGCAGACCGATACCACCTTCGCTGGTGGACTGCTGCTCGATCTGCACCACCGGATCGGCCACCAGCTCGTCCAGCGAGATGGAATGGTCGGCGATACGGTTGACGAAGGAGGTGTTGGCGCCGTTTTCCAGGAGACGGCGGACCAGGTAGGCCAGCAGCGTCTCGTGGGTGCCCACCGGGGCGTAGATACGGCACGGCCGCGCCAGCTTGCCGTCCTTGACGCTGCCCACCACCTGCTCGTACAGCGGCTCGCCCATGCCGTGCAGGCACTGGAATTCGTATTGGCCGGGATAGTAGTTCTGCCCGCCCATTTGATAGATGGCCGCCAGGGTATGGGCATTGTGGGTGGCGAATTGCGGATAGATGGATTCCGGCGCCGCCAGCAGCTTGCGCGCGCAGGCGAGGTAGGCCACGTCGGTGTAGACCTTGCGGGTATAGACCGGATAGCCCTCCAGGCCTTCCACCTGGGCACGCTTGATCTCGCTGTCCCAGTAGGCGCCCTTGACCAGGCGGATCATCAGCCGGCGCCGGCTGCGCTTGGCCAGGTCGATCAGGTAGTCGATCACCAGCGGGCAGCGCTTCTGATAGGCCTGGATGACGAAGCCGATGCCGTTCCAACCGGCCAGTTGCGGCTCGAAGGACAGTCGCTCCAGCAGGTCCAGGGAGATTTCCAGGCGATCGGCTTCCTCGGCGTCGATGTTCAGGCCGATGTCGTAACGCTTGGCCAGCAGGGTCAGCTCCAGCAGGCGCGGGTACAACTCGCTCATCACCCGGTCGTACTGGGCGCGGCTGTAGCGCGGATGCAGCGCCGAGAGCTTGATGGAGATGCCGGGGCCTTCGTAGATGCCACGGCCGTGGGAAGCCTTGCCGATGGAGTGGATGGCCTGCTCGTAGGAGGCCAGGTAGCGGCGGGCATCGGCTTCGGTCAGGGCCGCCTCGCCGAGCATGTCGTAGCTGTAGCGGAAGCCCTTCGCCTCGAACTTGCTGGCGTTGGCCAGGGCCTCGGCGATGGTCTCGCCGGTGACGAATTGCTCGCCCATCAGGCGCATGGCCATGTCCACGCCCTTGCGGATCACCGGCTCGCCGCTCTTGCCGATGAGGCGATTGAGCGAGCTGGTGAGGCCGGCCTCGTTGTGGGTCGACACCAGGCGGCCGGTCAGCAGCAGGCCCCAGGTAGCGGCGTTGACGAACAGCGAGGGGCTGTTGCCCAGGTGCGGTTGCCAGTTGCCGGTGCTGATCTTGTCGCGGATCAGGGCATCGCGGGTGCCCTTGTCGGGGATGCGCAGCAAGGCCTCGGCCAGGCACATCAGGGCGACGCCCTCCTGGGACGACAGCGAGAACTCGCGGAGCAGACTCTGCACCATCCCGGAGCGCCCGGTTGCACCCTTGGCGTTACGCAGCTTCTCGGCGATGCGGTGGGCCAGCTCATGGGTGGCCTTGGCCTGGGCCGCGGGCAGGCGCGCCTGCTCCAACAGCAGCGGCAGCAGCTCTTCTTCCGGACGGCGATAGGCCGCGGTGATGGCCGAGCGCAGCACCGACTGCGGCAGGATGCTCTCGGCGAATTCCAGGAACGGCTGGTAGACCGGATCGGCCAGTGCCTCGACGGCTTCGTTGTCACCCTCGGCCAGGCGTTGGGCGATGCCCTGCAGATCGGCCAGGGTCGCGCCGCTTTCCAGGGTTTCCAGGTAGGTGAAGATGGCCTGCTTGATCAGCCAGTGGGGCGTCCGGTCGATACGACGAGCCGCTTCCTTGAGGCGATCGCGGGTGGCTTCGTCGAGCTTTACGCCCAGGGTGGTAGTGGTGGCCATGCGCAGATCCTCAAGCAAGAAGGCGTCGAATTCGGCGCAGCTTAGCGCCGCCCGAAAGAAAAGTGCAACCAGGTGCAACCCATGGAGTTCTACCGCCGATCAGGTTGCACTAGAGCCGGAGTAACAGATCGCAAAACTATGCAGAGATCAGGCCAGGGTTGCGACGGGGTCCAACCGCGCCTCGCAGTGTGCCGTCTGAAGACATCGCGGCGGCGTGAAATCGTTAGCCAGGCAAGTGTTACCTCACTTCACACCGAACCGGCAGCGAGCCAAGGCGCCCCGGTGGATTGTTCATCCCAATGAAGGGAAATGCGGCAGGACGAATTCGCCCAGCTCCTGGACGATCTCACTGACCGGCCGGCGCGATGGCCTCAGGTTGAGGGCCAGGTGATTGACCCCCGCCTCCTGCAACTGACCGAGATAGTCCACCAGCGCCCGGCGACCACAGGAGAGCCCGGCATGGATCGGCCGCGGTGGCTGAGCCGGGTCGCTGGCCAGTTCGAAGAACAAGCCTTGGGCGAAGGGCTTGAACAGCTCACGTCCGCCGATCTCGTCGAGCGCCTCGCGCCACACCCGGGTCAGCGCCGGTACGTGCTCGGCGGGCACGAAGTAGTAGAACCAGCCATCGGCCTTGGCGGCGATCCAGTCCACCGTCTGCCGGCTGCGCCCGGTCACCAGCGCCGGGATACGGCCGTGCACCGGCTTGGGCACCAGGTCGGCCACGCCCTGCAGATCACCGAAACGGCGGAATTCACCCAGCGGGAAGTTGGTCTCGCCCGCCAGGCGAAACATCTCGAAGGCGTCACGAAAGCGCTCGCCACGCCGCTCGAACTCGCTTTCCAGGCCGAAGGCCGGATATTCCACCGGCCGATCGCCGGACGCCACCCCCAGCACCAGACGCCCGTCACTGAGCTGGTCGACTGAGGCCGCCATCTTGGCCAGGTGCAGCGGATGCCGCAGGGTGATGACGGCGCTGCCGGTGGCCAGGGTGATGTCCTGGGTAATGGCCGCGAGATAACCGAGATAGGTAAAGGGATCGAACACCTGCCCGGCATCGTTGAAGCCCGGATCGTAGAAGGGTACGTCGCGTGCCCAGAGCGCGGCGAAGCCCAACTGATCGGCCAGTCGCGCCAGGCGGGCATGGTCGCGCAGGGTCGGCATGGGATCGTCGGGATAGCCTTCCAGCGGCAGCAGGAAACCCAGAGTCAGGCGCCCTGGCGCGAACAGGCGGGAGAAGCCCGGATGCTGGAAAAAGGCGCGGCGACGCTCCGTGGTGGACATGGGGATTCCTTGCGGAAGGGATACGGGGCTTCTCTATGGAGTCTAGCCCCACTACCGGGTTCGATTGGTTACCTGACTAGTCAGCACTGTCAACTTTCGACTCATACACGACACGACGGAGCATCAAGCGGCCTATCAGACCTTTGCATAAGCCGCCATTAGCCGACAGCAGCTTCTCATTCCCTATTTAGTAATACTTAAAAAAATCCCCAAAAAATTAGGTAAATCAAAAAAACATCTAAAACATTGTAATCAATGAAATTACTCCAAACGCGACACTTGAGTTCTACGGAAATCTCGCCTTAAAAACACGCTAATAAAAAAGCAAGTCGATATTTATTGACACGGTTCACAATTATCCTATCTATTCAAAGATCACTGTTGAATCAATTCTTACCGACTGCGGTATTGCAGCCAGGGTTTTCTAATGCGCTTCAGAAATATAAGTGTCCGCTCGAAGCTGTTCGCCGGTTTTGCCTTGCTCATCATTCCTACGCTGCTCGTCGCCTACAGTGGCTGGAGTGGACTCGATTCCCTGAACCGGCGCAGTTCGCGTATCGAGACGATCGACCTGCTGGGTTTCTACAGTCGGGACATGCGCATCCAAAGCCAGGCATTCATCCTGGACGACACCCCGGAGCAGGCTGCCCAGTGGCTGAAGGCCTCGGACCGCCTGGCCAACGAACTGCAGAGCGTCGCCGCGGCGTCGAGATCACCGCGCAACCAGGAACTCACCCGGCAAGCGCAAGAGCTGCTCAAGCGTTACCGGGTTGTGCAACAGGATCGGGTAGCGCTCTCGGTAGAGCAGCGCAAGAGTCGCGAAGCAGGAACCCAGATCGGCGATGAACTCACGGAACGGCTCAAGACCCTGATGGGTACTCAGAGCGATGCAGAACATCCGGGAAGCCAGCAGCAACTCAGCGAACTCTTCGCGGCCAGCCAGCGGATGCGCCTGGAGCTGCGCTCTTACCGGACCAGCCCCGGCGCCACTCAGGAGAAGCGCGTCAGGCAGAGCCTCGACCAAGCCCAGACTGAGCTGAAGGATCTGGATAGCTTGCTACCCGCGGAGCAGGTCGCGACGCTGAGGAGCGGAATCCAAGGTTACTCCCAATACTTTGATCGGCAGGTCGAACTGCAGACCAAGGCGACCGAAGCGCGCGACACGCTCGATCAGACCATCGAGAAGCTGTTAGGTATTACCGACGAGCTCAAGACCTACCAAAGCGAACTCCGCAAGGGCGACATGAGCAGCGCTCAATATTCGCTGCTGGGTTGGCTGCTCGCCATCATCACCCTCAGCCTGGCCACGGCCTGGATCATCACCCGCTCCATCGTCCTGCCCTTGCGCGAGACGATCCGTCTGGCCGAACAGGTCGCCAGCGGTGATCTGACCGCCCAGGTCACGGTTACCCGCCAGGACGAGCTCGGCGTGCTCCAGAGCGCCATGCAGCGCATGACCGGCAATCTACGCGAGCTGATCCGCGAACTCCGCGACGGCGTGGTGCAGATGGCCAGCGCCGCCGAGGAGCTTTCCGCCATCACCGAGCAGACCCGTGCCGGCGCCACGGCGCAGAAGGTCGAGACCGAGCAGATCGCCACCGCCATGCATCAGATGAGCACCACCATCGGCGAGGTGGCGCGCAACGCCGGCCAGGCCTCGACGGCTGCGCGCGAGGCGGCGCTCAAGACCCGCGAGGGCAACCTGACGGTCGGCCAGGTGGTCGGCCAGATCGAGGATCTGGCCCAGGAGGTAGACACGACCCAGATCACCATGGAGTCACTGAAGCAGGACGCCGACCGCATCGGCGGGGTGCTGGACGTGATCAAGGCCGTCGCCGACCAGACCAACCTGTTGGCGCTCAACGCCGCCATCGAAGCTGCCCGCGCCGGCGAAGCGGGCCGGGGCTTCGCCGTAGTGGCCGACGAGGTTCGCGGCCTGGCACAGCGGACCCGCTCCTCTACCGACGAGATCGCCACCCTGATCGGCAGCCTTCACGACAGCACCGATCGGATGAGCACGGCCCTCGAGCGCAACATCCAATTGACCGCCAGCAGCGTCGACCTGAGCCGCCAGGCCGGCGTCATGCTCGGCAGCGTCAGCAACGCGGTGGACGAGATCCAGTCCATGAACGAACAGATCGCCGCCGCGGTCGAGCAACAGAGTTCAGCCGGGGAAGACATCAGTCGCAGCGTGGTCAAGGTTCATGAGGTAACCGACCAGACCGCGGCCGCCAGCGCGGAAACCGCCCGCTCCAGCAGCGAGCTGGCGCGCCTGAGCCTGCAACTGCAGGAGTTGGCGTCGCGCTTCAAGGTCGCCTAGATTCAGCCAGCGACCGCGGTCAGGGCGCTTGTACCTGCAACCGCGGCCAGCCAGGCGTCCAATGGTTTCCGTCCAGCCAGGATGGCGAGGGGTCGGCAACGCGCCGGTTCCTCGCCGAATGAGGTATCGATACGCTGCATGGCTGCCCTCCCCATCGAGAGTGCAGCCCACCCCGGTCAGGCCACCGAGGCGATACGGTTGCCGGCGCTGGCCTTCTCGACCTTGATGGCGACGAACTTGGAGGTGGGCGTGAAGCTGCCCTCGCCGTAGCTCTCCAGGGGCACCAGCGGATTGGTCTCTGGGTAGTAGCCGGCAGCCTGGCCGACCGGGATGTCGAACGGCAGGGCGGTGAAGCCGCGCACTCGCCGCTCCACGCCGTCGTCCCACAGCGCCACCAGATCGACCTTTTCGCCCGCTGCCACGCCCAGCCGATCCAGATCGGCCTGGTTGACGAAGACCACGTCGCGCTGGCCCTTCACGCCGCGATAGCGGTCATCCAGGCTGTAGACGGTGGTGTTGTACTGGTCGTGGGATCTCATGGTCTGCAGGATCAGGTCCGGCTTGACGCCCTGGCGACGGACCGCCTCCGGCAAGAGGTCATGCAGCAGCGCATTGGCGGCGAAGTTGGCCTTGCCGCTGGCGGTGTTCCACTCGCGGCGTCCGGCCTTGTTGCCCAGGTAGAAGCCACCGGGAGCCTGCAGCCGGGCGTTGAAGTCCTGGAAGCCGGGAATGACGTCGGCGATCAGCTCGCGAATGCGGTCGTAATCCTCGATCAGCCAGTCCCAGTCCACCGGATGATTACCCAGGGTGGCCTTGGCGATGCCAGCGACGATGGCCGGCTCGGATTTCATCTGCGACGACAGCGGCTTCAGGATGCCGGCCGAGGCGTGCACCATGCTGAAGCTGTCTTCCACGGTGATGGCCTGCTTGCCGCCCTTCTGCACGTCCAGCTCGGTACGCCCCAGGCAGGGCAAGATCAGCGCCTGGCGGCCGGTCACCAGGTGGCTGCGGTTGAGCTTGGTGGCGATGTGCACGGTCAGGTTGCACTTGCGCAGCGCCTTGTGGGTGCGCGGCGTGTCCGGGGTGGCCTGGGCGAAGTTGCCACCCAGCCCGATGAAGACCTTGGCCTGGCCCTGCTCCATGGCGGCGATGGCCTCCACGGTGTTGTGGCCGCGGTTGCGCGGCGGCTCGAAGGCGAAGCGCTTGGCCAGGGCGTCGCTGAGCCAGGCCGGGGCCTTCTCGTCGATGCCCATGGTGCGGTCACCCTGGACGTTGCTGTGGCCGCGCACCGGGCAGAGACCGGCACCGGGCCGACCGATATGACCGCAGAGCAGTTGCAGGTTGGCGATCTCCTGCACCGTGGCCACCGAGTGGCGGTGCTGGGTGACGCCCATGGCCCAGCAGATGATGACCTTCTCGGCCTTCACGTACATGCGCGCGGCCTGCTCGATCTCGTGCAGCGACAACCCCGACTGGCGCTCGATCAACTCCCAGGAGGTGGCGTCCACCTGGGCCAGGTAGTCGTCCACGCCGAGGGTATGGGCGGCGATGAAATCGTGATCGAAGACGCGCTTGGCGCCCTTGGCCGCCGCTTCGCGCTCCCACTGCAGCAGGTACTTGGCGATGCCGCGCAGGGCGGCCATGTCGCCACCCAGGGCCGGGCGGAAATAGGCGGTGTTGGTCGGCCGCGAGTCGTTGGTGAGCATCTCCAGCGGGCTCTGCGGATGCTGGAAGCGCTCCAGGCCGCGCTCCTTGAGCGGGTTGAAGCAGACCACCTGGGCGCCCCGCTTCACCGCGTTGCGCAGGGTCTCGATCATGCGCGGGTGGTTGGTGCCGGGATTCTGGCCGATGACGAAGATGGCGTCGGCCTCGTCCAGGTCGTGATAGGTCACGGTGCCCTTGCCGACGCCGATGCTGCGGCCCAGACCCACGCCGCTGGCCTCGTGGCACATGTTCGAGCAATCTGGGAAGTTGTTGGTGCCATAGGCGCGCACGAACAGCTGATAGAGGAAGGCGGCCTCGTTGCTGGCACGCCCCGAGGTGTAGAACTCGGCTTCATCCGGGCTGGCCAGCGCCTTGAGCTCCTTGGCGATGAGGGCGAAGGCCTCCTCCCAGGCGATGGGCACGTAGCGATCGGTGGCGGCGTTGTAGCGCAGCGGCTCGGTGAGCCGGCCCTGGTATTCGAGCCAATAGTCGCTCTGCTCCAGCAGCGAGGTCACGCTGTGGCGGGCGAAGAAGGAGGCATCGACGCGGCGCTTGGTGGCCTCCCAGTTGACCGCCTTGGCGCCGTTCTCGCAGAACTTCACCAGGCCGTTTTCCGGCGCCTCGCCCCAGGCACAGCCGGGGCAGTCGAAGCCGTGGTCCTGGTTGGTCTTGAGCAGCGTACGCAGATTCTTGAAGGCGTTACCGCTGTCGAGCCAGAAGTGCACCACGCTCTTCAGGGCGCCCCAGCCGGCGGCGGGGCCTTGATAGGGTTTGAAGGACTGCTGAGGTTTGTTCATGGCGATTCCCGTGGGATCAAGGGGCCACCGGTGCCGGGGCATAGACCCGCGGCGGCGACCGGTGTGGCAGATGGATCAGGTTGAGACGATGGCGGCGCGCCCATTCCACGGCCAGCCCGGTGGGAGCCGACAGGGTGATGAGGGTGGCGAGCCCGGCGCGCACCGCCTTGTGGATGAGTTCGAGACTGCAGCGACTGGTGACCACCACACAGCCTTCGCGCACCGGTTGGCGCTGGCGCAGCAGGGCGCCGATGAGCTTGTCCAGGGCGTTGTGCCGGCCGATGTCCTCGCGGCAAAGGGTCAGTTCGCCCTGGCCGTCGATGAACAATGCGGCATGCACCGCGCCACTGCGCTGGCCCAGGTCCTGGGCGGCATCGATGCGCTGACGCAGGTCGTGCAGGTGGGCGGCCGGTGGCAGCGGCACCTTGCGCAGCCGATCCAGCTGCGGCAGCGCCTGCTCCAGGGCCTCGACCCCGCACAGCCCGCAGCCGCTGGTACCGGCCAGTTGGCGGCGCTGCTGCTTGAGCGCCCAGAAGGTGCGGCTGCTGATCTCGACGTCGACATTCAAGGCTTCACCAACCCGGCGCACCTGGATGCCATAGATGTCGTCGATGGCATCGACGATACCGGCGCTGAGGCTGAAACCGACCACGTAGTCTTCCACGTCGGCCGGGGTCGCCATCATCACCGCATGGCTGATGCCGTTGTAGGCGATGGCCAGCGCCACTTCCTCGGCCAGCGGCTGCTCGCCACGCACGGCGGGCTGCTCCAGCTCGGCGAAGGCATAGCCGGCGGGCAGCGGGGCGACGGGATCTGGCGAATCCTGGGACATGGCGGAAAACGACCTGCGGCGGTTTGACACAGATCAAAGATTAACCAGCGGACCCCAGGGCGTCTAATCGCTATGCCCAATGCCTTGATAAGCCCTATCTATCACTCTCGGCATAGAGCGCCTTGATCGCCTGGAAGCAGGCGTCGGCGACCGCCAGTCGGGGTTCGGTCCGACGAATGAGCAGGCCCAGCGGCGTCAGGGTACGGGCCGTATCGATGGGGATCAGCCGCGCATGGGGCGTCAGGCGGTCGAAACCACCGGCCAGGGGCACCACGGCGCAGCACAGCCCGGCGTTGACCGCCTGCAGCAGCAGATAGACGGCATCGGTCTCCAGCACCGGTTGCGGCGTCAGTCCGAGGCTGCGAAAGCCATGGTCCACCGACTGACGGAAATGCATGGCGCCGGTCAGCAATCCGAGCGGCAGCCCGGCCACCGCCTGCCAATCCAGCGCCGTCTGGTCGAAGGTGAAATGGCGCTCGTCATAGAGCAGTCCCATGCGGGTTTCGGTCAGGGTGAGGCTGTCGAAGCGGGCCGGGTCCAGGTGCTCCAGGTAGGAGATGCCCAGTTCCAGGCGATTGCTGGCCACCGCTTCGAGGATGCGCTCGGTACTCAGCACCTGCAGCTGGAAATGCAGCTTGGGGTGCAGTTGGCGCAGGTGCTGCAGCAGCGGCATGGGATCGAAGCTGGCCAGGGGCACCAGGCCGACCCGCAGCGTACCCACCAACTGTCCCTGGAAGGCCTGGGCCTCGGCATAGAGCCCATCGTGGGCGGCCATCAGGGTCCGCGCCCAGGCGAGGATGCGCTGACCAGCCTCGGTGAAGCCCTCGAAGCGCTGGCCACGGCGCACTAGCTCGACGCCCAGTTCGTCCTCCAGGCCGCGCAGACGCATGGACAGGGTCGGCTGGGTCACATGGCAGCGCGCCGCCGCCTGGCCGAAGTGACGCGTCTCGTCCAGGGCGATGAGAAAGCGCAGTTGCTTGATATCCACCGATCTACTCCACGCTCGCCTGCTGTACCCCCTCTCCCCCTGGGAGAGGGCCGGGGTGAGGGTCTTTCTTCAAGCGGGCAGTATCTCCCGATAATCCCGCACCGCGTCGAACTCCTCGCTGTCCTTGGGCCCGCGGCGGCTGTCCGGCTCATGGATCGCCAGCAGGTGAGCGACGCCATAATCACGGGCGCTGCGCAGGATCGGCAGGTTGTCGTCGATGAACAGGGTGCGCGCCGGATCGAAGGCAAAGTCGGCCTGCAGGGCGTGCCAGAATTGCTGCTCTTCCTTGGGGAAGCCGTAGTCGTGGGAGCTGATCAGGCGATCGAAATAGGGCGCCAGCTCGATACGCTCCAGCTTCAGCGACAGGGAATCGCGGTGGGCGTTGGTGATCAGCGCCACGCGCTTGCCGGCACGCTGCAGCGCGGCCAGGAAGGTATCGGCGTCCGGTCGCAGGGCGATCAGGTGGGCGATCTCTTCCTTGAGCTCACGCATGGAAAAGCCCAGCTCGGCACTCCAGAAGTCCAGGCAGTACCAGGTCAACTTGCCCTGGTGGCTGCGAAACAACGGCTCCAGCTCGGCCTTGGCCAGCGCCAGGGACTGGCCGTGCCGCTCGGCATAACGCTGCGGCAGGTACTCCAGCCAGAAATGATTGTCGAAGTGCAGGTCGAGCAAGGTGCCGTCCATGTCCAGCAACACGGTGTCGATACGGCTCCAGTCGAGAGGGGTCATGGTGACTCCGGATCATATAACAGGCGGGTTATCATACCCGTCCGCCCAGCCCAGGAGCCGTCCATGCGCCAGAAACCCACTGTCCTCGCCCGGCAGATCGTGGCCAAAAGCCGTCTGTTCACCGTCGAGGAGATGCAGCTGCGCTTCGCCAACGGCGAGGAGCGCACCTACGAGCGCCTGGCCAACAAGGGCACCGGCCATGGCGCGGTGATGGTGGTGGCCATGCCGGACGCCCACCGCGCCCTGCTCATCGAGGAATACTGCGGCGGCGTGGAAGACTACGAATTGTCCCTGCCCAAGGGGCTGGTGGAGCCGGGTGAAGAGATCCTCGACGCCGCCAATCGCGAACTCAAGGAAGAAGCCGGCTTCGGCGCCCATAAGCTGGAATACCTTACCGCCCTGTCGCTGAGCCCCGGTTACATGAGCCAGCGCATCCATGTGGTACTGGCTCGCGATCTCTATCCCGAGCGCCTGCCGGGCGATGAGCCCGAACCCATCGAGGTCAGCAGCGTCGACCTGCGCGAACTGTCGCAACTGGTGCAGAATCCGCGCTTTTCCGAAGGCCGCGCCTTGGCCGCCCTCTATCTGGTGCGCGACCTGCTCACCCAACGCGGAGAATTGCCGGCATGATGGCTCCCGTTTCCATCACCGCGCCCCTGGTGCTCAACGTCATCGATCTGGTACGCCAGGCCGGCGCGGCCATCCTGCCGCATTGGCGCCAGGGCGTGGCGGTGCGGCAGAAGAGCGACGACTCGCCGGTGACCGCCGCCGACCTCGCCGCTCACCGCGTGCTGGCCGAGGGCCTGGCGCGCCTGACGCCGGACGTGCCGGTGCTGTCTGAAGAGGCCTGCGACATCCCCTTCGCGGTGCGCAGTGCCTGGGACGTCTGGTGGGTGGTCGATCCCCTGGACGGCACCAAGGAATTCATCGACGGCAGCGAGGAATTCACCGTCAACGTCGCCCTGGTCGAACGGGGTCAGGTGATCTTCGGCGTAGTCGGCATTCCCACCCGCGACGTCTGCTTCAGCGGCGGCCGCGAACTGGGCGCCTTCCGCATCCAGGGCGAGGACGGCATCGAGATCGGTGTGCGCAACCAGCCGGAAGAGGCCTTCACCGTGGTCGCCAGTCGCCGTCACAGCAGCCCGACCCAGCAACGTCTGCTCGATGAATTGGGCAACACGGTGGGCGAACCCACGCTGGTCAGCGTCGGCAGCTCGCTCAAGTTCTGCCTCCTGGCCGAGGGCAAGGCCGACTTCTATCCGCGCCTCGCCCCCACCTCCCAGTGGGACACCGCCGCCGCCCAGGGGGTACTGGAAGGCGCCGGCGGCGAGGTGCTGACCCTGGACGGCCAGCCCCTCACCTACGAAATGCGCGAATCCTTCCTCAACCCGCACTTCCTCGCCCTGCCCCGCGAGGCCGCCTGGCGGCAGCAAGTGCTGAAGCTAGCCGGGTCCTTGGGCGAGGCCTGAGGCCGCTAGGCCACCACCTTGGCCAGCTCCGGCACATCGCCGGACAACCCCAGGGCGCGGCGCACGAACAGCGCCTTGGCCTCGAAATGGCGATCGACCTGCTTGAGCGCGGCGTTGCGCAGCCAGCGCAGCGGCAGGCGATCGTCCTGGAACAGCCGCTGGAAGCCCTCCATGGCCGCCATCATCGCCAGGTTGTGCGGCATACGCCGACGCTCGTAGCGTTCCAGCACCCGTTGTTCGGCGATGGCTTCACCGCGCGCCTGGGCATGGCGCAGTTCTTCGGCCAGCACCGCGGCATCGAGAAAACCCAGGTTGACGCCCTGCCCAGCCAGTGGATGGATGACGTGGGCGGCATCGCCGATCAGCGCCAGGCCCGGTTCCACATAACGCTTGGCGTGCCGCTGGCGCAGCGGGATGCACAGCCGCGTATCGCTGCATTCCACCTCTCCCAGCCGATGCTCGAAGGCCTCGCCCAGGGCCTGGCAGAAGGCCGCATCGTCCAGCGCCATCAGCCGCTCGCCCTGCTTGGGCGTGCAGGACCAGACGATGGAGCACCACTGGGTGTCGCCACCGCGATCCAGCGGCAGGAAGGCCAGGGGGCCATCGTCGGTGAATCTCTGCCAGGCGGTGCGCTGGTGCGACTCGGCGCAGCGCACGCTGGTGACGATGGCATGGTGCAGATAGTCCCACTCGCGGGTTTCCAGCCCGGCCAGACGGCGCACCGCCGAGGTGGCGCCATCGGCGGCCACCACCAGCGGGGCACGAATCTGGCGGTCGCCAGCCAGTTGCACCAGCCACTGATCGCCCGAGCGACGCAGCAATTCCAGCCGTGCCTCGGGCAACAGCAGGACGTTGGCCTCGGCCAGACGTTCGAGCAGGGCATCCTGCACCACACGATTCTCGACGATATGGCCGAGCACCTCGGCATGCACGCTGGCCGCATCGAAATGCACGGCGCCGGTGCCGGAGCCGTCCCAGACGTGCATCGCCTGGTAGGGACTGACGCGGCGCGCCAGGATGCCATCCCAGGCGCCGAGGCGCTGGAGGATGCGCTGGCTGGCCAGCGACAGGGCGCTGACCCGGGGTTCGAAGGGCAGATCGCTTTCGACCGCCCCGGGCTTGAGCGGGCCGCGGTCGAGCAGCACCACCGACAGGCCGCTGTCGGCCAGGGCCAGGGCCAGGGCGCTGCCGACCATGCCGGCACCGACGATCACCAGATCCGCATGGGTCAGCATGCTCGTTTCTCCTCGCAGGTCAGGGACGGGTACCCAGGCCCATGGCCTGGCGGGCGAAGGCACTCTTGGCCGGTGGGCACAACTCCAGGCCAACCAGGCCCAGGTTGCGTCCGGCACTGAGCCAGGGCCGGCTGTTGGAGAACAGCCGGGTGATGCGATCGGAAAAGCCGATGGTCAGTTGCTGGTCCAGGCGCTGACGCTGCAGGTATTCCTGCAGGACGGCGAAGTCGCCGGGGGCCGTGCTGCTCTCCAGCAGGCACTCGGCCAGGCTGTCCACATCGCGCAAGGACAGGTTGAAACCCTGGCCGGCGATGGGGTGCAGGCTGTGGGCAGCATTGCCCAGCACCACCAGGTGTGGCCGCACCTGCTCATTGGCTTCCAAGAGCGTCAGCGGATAGGCATGGCGGGTACCGACCTGGGTGAAGCTGCCCAGGCGATAGCCCACGGCGCGTTGCAGTTCGGCGAGGAAGACTGCCTGCGGCGCCTGCTGCAGTCGCAGGGCCTCGCTGTCCGGCTGGGTCCAGACCAGGGCGCTACGCTGGCCCGGCAGCGGCAGCAGCGCCAGGGGGCCATGGGGGGTGAAGCGCTCGAAGGCGCGCCCACCATGGCCGAGATTGGTGGAGACGTTGGCGATCAGCGCGGTCTGCTCGTACACCGTCCGCCGCACCTCGATACCGAGGGCCTCGCGCAGCGCCGAGCGTCCGCCATCGGCCAGCACCACCAGGCCACACTCCAGCGTCGCGCCGTCGTCCAGTTCCAGGCGATAGCCGTCGGGGATGGCGGTGAGCCGGCGCACCTCGGCCGGGCAGCGCCAGTCCACCACCTCGCGATCCAGCGCCTGCCACAGCACCTGGCCGATCCAGGCGTTTTCCACCACGTAGCCCAGCGCCGGCAGGTTCTCGTCGCGGGCGAGCAACTGGGTCACGCCGAAGCGGCCCTGATCGGAGACCTGGATCTCGCGGATCGCCTCGGCATGCTCAGCCAGGGCGTCCCAGACACCCAGGCGCTGGTAGATCAGCCGCGAGCCGTAGGACAGCGCCGAGGAACGGGCGTCGTAGCTGGGCTGGTAGGTATCGCCGGGGGCGAAGGGCTCCACCAGCAGGATGCGCCAACCGCGCGCCTTGGCGCCGGCCTGCAGGGCCAGAGCCAGGCTGGCGCCGACCAGGCCGCCGCCGATGATGGCGATATCAGGACGTTGCATGAGCGTTCTCCCGGCGGTCGCGCGCGGCCGCCATCAAGCCTTCGATCTCCGCGGCCGCCTTGGGCAGGCCGGCGGTCAGCACCTCGCAACCCTGGCGCGTCACCAGTACCTCGTCCTCGATACGGATACCGAGGCCCCGCCATTTGCGCGGCACCTCGGCATCCGTCGGGATATACAGGCCGGGCTCCACGGTCAGCACCATGCCCGGTTCCAGCATCCGCCACTGGTCGCCGATACGGTATTCGCCGACGTCGTGCACATCCAACCCCAGCCAGTGGCCGGCGCGATGCATGTAGAAGTCACGACAGGCGCCGGTTTCGATCAGTTCATCCAGTTCGCCGGCGAGCAGGCCCAGAGCCAACAGCCCCGCGGTGATCACCCTGACCGTGGCCTCGTGGGGTTCGTTCCAGTGGCGTCCAGGCGCCACGCAGGCGATGGCGGCCTGGTTGGCCTCCAGCACGATGTCGTACAGCTGCCGCTGCTCCGGCGAGAAGCGCCCGTTGACCGGAAAGGTGCGGGTCACGTCGCTGGCATAGCAGTCCAGCTCGCAGCCGGCATCGATCAGCACCAGCTCGCCGTCGCGTAACGCGGCATCGTTGGCCTGGTAATGCATGATGCAGGCATTGGCACCGGACGCGACGATGGAGCCATAGGCCGCCAGCCGCGCCCCACCCTGGCGGAAGCAGTAGTCCAACTCCGCCTCCAGATGATACTCGCGCAGCCCCGGTCGACAGGCCTGCATGGCCCGCAGGTGGGCGGCGCAGGTCAACTCGGCGGCGGCCTTGAGCAGCCGCACCTCGGCGGCCGACTTGTACAGCCGGCTATCGTGCAACAGGGTATCCAGCGCCAGCAGCTCCCGCGGCGGCGAGGCGCCCTGGTCGGCCTTGGCGCGGATCAGTTCGATCCAGTTGAGCAGTTGCCGCTCGAATTCCGGGTGGGCGCCCATGGCGTAGTAGACCCGCTCGCGACCTTCCAAGAGGCCCGGCAGGATGTCGTCCAGATCGCCGATGGGGAAGGCATCGTCCGCGCCATAGTCGGCCAGTGCCCCTTCCTGGCCGGCGCGCCGGCCTTCCCAACGCTCCAGCTCCGCGTCCCGCTCACGGCAGAACAGCAGGTACTCGCCGTGGGCGCGGCCTGGAATCAGCACGGCCAGGGCTTCGGGCTCGGGAAAGCCGGTGAGGTACTGGAAATCGCTGTCCTGGCGGTAAGGCTGCTCGATGTCGCGATTGCGCAGGCACACCGGCGCGGCCGGCAGCAAGGCGATGCCGCCACTGCCGATCTCGGCCATCAGCGCACGTCGGCGCCGGGCGAATTCAGCCTTGTGGATCCGCGGCATGGCCGCTCAGTGCACCACGGGAGCCGGTTCGGGAATGGGGCCGCGACCGTACTCGCCGTAGAGCAGCAAGGGCGCCACGCGCAGGTACTCGGTCACTTCCATGAAGTCGTTCTCGCCCTCTTCACCTTCCTCGGCCGGCTCCTGGATCTGAGCAATGGCGGCCAGATCCTCGAGTACCTCGCGGGCCTCCCCGGAGACCTCGCCAGTACGCCCCGATAGGCCGAAGCCGGCCAGGAAGCCCTGGCACCACTGGCCCAGGGCCGCGGTACGCTCGGCCAGCGGCGTCTCGTCCGGTGGCAGCAGCAGCACCAGGGCCACCTGCTGGCCGGCGAATTCCTGCTGCACCATGCCGAGCAGACCCGACAGCGCCGCCTGCAGGCGCTCGCTCGGGGCGCCCCCGAGCAGTTCACTGGCCGCAGCTAGCCAGTCATTCTCATCGAAGCCCGCACCGCCGCAGACCCGTCCGAGCAGGTGACCATGGAGTTCGGCGGGCGAGACCGGCAGGGCAGCCTCGGCGAGCAGGGTGGCGAAGGCGGCGTAGGCGGATGCTGAGCTGGACATGGCGTCGAGGTGAGGTGCTGGCTAGAATGAAGCCTTATCCTACGCGCTGACCCCGCCGGCGGCCAATCTCGTTGCACCCTTCTGGAGCTGTAGCCCTCATGCGCGAGTCTCGCGACACGCCTCTCGACGCCGATCTGGATGCCCTCGGTGACCGTGTGGAGCGGCTGCTCCTGCGTCTCGAGGAACTCCAGCAGCAGAATCGACAACTGCGCCACAGCGAGCGCCACTGGCGTCAGGAGCGCGCCGAGTTGATCGAGAAGAACGAATTGGCCAGGTCGAAGGTCGAAGCGATGATTTTACGCCTGAAAGCTTTGGAGCAGGACTCATGAGCAGCGAGACCGTGACCGTCCAGATTCTGGAAAAGGAATATCGCATCAGTTGCCCCGCCGACGAGCGTGCCAACCTGGAGAGCACCGCCCGTTACCTGGACGGCAAGATGCGCGAGATCCGCGCCAGCGGCAAGGTCATCGGCGCCGACCGCGTGGCCGTGATGGCCGCCCTCAACATCACCCACGAACTGCTGCACCGCCAGGACGATGTCAGCCTGGAAGTCAGTAGCACCCGCGAGCGGGTACGCGACCTGCTGGACCGGGTCGACCGCGCCCTGATCACCGAACACGACACCACCGCCTGACCAGTCGGCCTGGCGGCTGCTGGCCTCTGCCGGGATAGGCGGGGGTTTGCATCTCGGCCCAGGGGCGTATACTGAAGGCCACTCTCTGGTGTGTGCGCCAGTCGGTCATGTCCCCGAGCCGATAAGCAACACCCCGGGGGTTGCTCGTAAGACTGGTGTGCATGTCCGCCACGGCGGAAAGCCTAAAGGTCTACGACTTCTCCCACCTTGAACCAAGGGTTCAAGGGCTACACCGGCAGCGGCATTCCGGAGAGCTCATCGATTTCCATGACCACCCCTCCCTCCCCCGACCTCAGTCGCCCCGCACTGCGCAAATTGCTGCGCCAGCGCCGCCGTGCCCTTACCCCCGTCCAGCAACGCCAGGCCGCTCGCCAGCTCTATCGGCAACTCGCGCAGCATCCGCTGTTTCGGCGCGCCCGCCATATCGCCTTCTATCTGCCCAGCGATGGCGAGATCGATCCGCGCCCGTTGTTCGAAGAAGCCCAGCGCCGCGGCAAGGCCACCTATCTACCGGTGCTCTCCCGCTGGCCGCGCACGGCGATGATCTTTCAGCGAGTCGGGCGCGGCGAGCCCTGGGTACGCAATCGTTTCGGCATTGCCGAACCGCGCCCGGATCGACGGCTGGGCCGGCCGACCTGGGCGTTGGATCTCATCCTGATGCCGCTAGTGGGCTTCGATCCCCAAGGCGGGCGCCTGGGCATGGGCAAGGGCTTCTATGACCGCAACCTGGCCTATCTCGCGCGCAGGCAGCATTGGCGCAGCCCGCGTTTGATCGGTTGCGCCCATGAATGTCAGAAGGTGGAGCGACTGGCTCTGGCGGCCTGGGACGTGCCCATGGCGGCCGTGGTCAGCGATGGCGGCTGGTACGGCCAATCGGATTGACGAACCTAGCGCGCTGGCGGCGTTTCGCTGACGTAGCGGGCATACTGCTGCTGGCTCTGGCGCTGCTCCCAGAAGCTCTGCGTGTAACCGGTGGTGACGACACCCAGGGTGAAGATCAGGACCAGTACCCATAACAGATCAGGTTTACGTTTCATCGAGCTGGGCCACCCCCTTGCTGGCACCTTTGGGCAGGACACGACGTCGCCCTGGTATGCTCAGCGCGTACGATCAGACTTCATCTGGAATGCGCGGCATTCTGCGACAAGCGGTCGCCCCTTGCAATCGACCAGCCCCTTTCCGTTAAGCTCCCGAGCTTCCATTCGTCAGGAGACGAACCGTGGCCTTCTGGCTGTTGAAATCCGAGCCCGATGAGTTCTCGCTAAGCGACCTGCAACGCCTGGGCGAAGGCCGCTGGGACGGCGTGCGTAACTACCAGGCCCGCAACTTCCTGCGCGCCATGGCACCCGACGAGCTGTTCCTCTTCCATCATTCGAGCTGCGCCGAACCTGGCATTGCTGGTATCGGCCGGATCCTTGGTGAAGCCTTTGCCGACCCTACCGCGCTGGATCCGCAGAGCCCCTATCACGCGCCCAAGGCTACGGCGGAGAACAACCCCTGGACGGCGCGCCAGGTGGCCTTCGTCGAGGCCTTTCCACGGGTGCTGACCCTGCCGCGCCTGCGCGAGCTGCCGGCACTCGCCGACTTCGCCTTGCTGCGCAAGGGCAATCGACTCTCGGTGATGCCGGTCAGCCCGGCGGAATGGGCGGCGATCCTCGCCGCTGGTCGAGGCTGAGCCTTCGTCTCAGGGCTGGACGATCAGGTTGTTGAACAAAAGATCCTCCACCAGCGGCTTACCCTCTTCCTGGGTAAGCACACTCTGCACCTGCTTGAGGGCTTCCTGGCGCAGTTTCTCACGCGCCTCGACGCCACTCATGGACTCATCGGTCTGCTGGGCGAACAGCATCACCAGCTGATTGCGGATCAGCGGCTCGTGGAATTCCACCCGCTCCTTGGCTTCCTTGCCGGTCATCATCAGGGCGATGTCGGCCTTGTAGTACTTGAGCTTGGAGCCACTGCCATAGTTGCCGACCAGTGCCGGGGTCAGGTTGTAGAACTCGGTCTTGGGGGCTTCCCCTTCTTTCTTCCCTTCGCTAGCCCAGACATTCAACGCCAGGCAGAAGGACAACAAAATGGCGGCGACAGCTTTCACGATGGATCCTCATGGGTGGATGGCTGCAGCATAGCCAGCGGGGCTCAAGGGGTCACCTCGAACCTGAGGGTTCCGATCACCTGGCCGACGTCCGTTACCACTTGCACCTGCCAACGGCCGGTCACGTCACCGGCGAAGTTCTGCTTGTGGGTCCAGGCGCGATAGCCGGCCTCGCGACCGCCGCTGATATCCAGAGGAATACGATCCACTTCTTTACCGGCGTGGCGCCAGACGTGGTAGATGCGCTCGTTCAGACCTCGTGGCGCATTGATGGCGGTGAAGGCGTAGAGCCCCTGGGCCCGCAGCTGGGCGGCGCTAAGGCTCTTCACCGCCTCACCCGGCTCGCGCTTGAGACTGTCGAAGTCGGTGCTCATACCCATGTCGGTCAGCCACAGGGTGGCCGGCGGTACCCAGGCGCGCCCCACCCAACCGAAGGCGCCGATGGCCAGGCACAGCCCCAGCAGACCCAGCCAGCGCCACCCCAGCCGCACCCTGAAGGCGACCGCCAGACTGGGAAAGGACAGCAACACGGCGACGCCCAGGGCCAGCTCGTAGCTCTGGGTGGTGGTCAGGTGCAGGATGATCGGCAGGGCCGTGAGCAGCACCGCGAACAACGTCAGGGTGTGGTAGCTGAGGAACACCCAGCGCCGCGGGGCCAGGGCCTTGTAGTAGAGCGGATCGATGATGGACACCAGCGCCGCCGCGCCAAGCAGCCCGGTGAACAGCGCCTGGCCGCTGTTCCAGGCGGTGGTGATGGCGAAGAACGGCAGGCAGAAGAACAGGCTTTCCTGGTGGATCAACTGGGTGGCATAGCGCAGCAGCGGCGGTGGCAGCTCCCAGCCGAAGCGGCGGCTGACCCAGCCACGGAGCACGTTTTCCAGCATCAACCAGACCCAGCTCGCCAGCATCACCACCGCCATCACCGGGGCGAAGCCCTTCTGCCGGTCGACCAGCAGAAAGCTGCAGATCCCCGAGATGAAACCAGCGAGGGCGATCAGCCGCGGATAGCGCTCGAACAGCGCGGTGATCAGGGTCAGGACACGGGAATACAGGACTTTCCAGGCAGGCATAACGACTCGCGAAAAACGACGACGGCATAGAGGCGCAACCCTAGGCGCGCCGCCCTTCCAGATCAAGCGGCAACCCCCGGTCAGTTGCCACAGAGCGGAAAAGCCTGGTCACGCTGTAATATCATTGTAATATTCGAAAACGAACCAGGAATGTTCGATTTCGCTTAACACCTATAACAATACCGAGGCACTCATGCTTGGAATCTTCGCCCCTGCGGCTCATCGCCCGCCCCTGCCCGCCGATCGCATCGACCCCACCTATCGCCGCCTGCGCTGGCAGATCTTCGCCGGGATCTTCATCGGCTACGCGGGCTACTACCTGCTGCGCAAGAACTTCTCCCTGGCCATGCCATCACTGGTGGAACAAGGCTACAGCCGGGGCGAACTGGGCGTGGCGCTCTCCGCGGTGGCCATCGCCTACGGGCTGTCCAAGTTCCTCATGGGGCTGGTCTCGGATCGCTCCAATCCGCGCTACTTTCTGCCCGCCGGCCTGGCGCTGTCAGCCCTGGTGATGCTGTTGTTCGGATTCGCACCCTGGGCCACTGCCAGCGTCAGCACCATGTTCGTCCTGCTGTTCCTCAACGGCTGGTTCCAGGGCATGGGCTGGCCGCCCAGCGGTCGCACCATGGTGCACTGGTGGTCGCAGAAGGAGCGTGGCGGCGTGGTCTCGGTATGGAACGTCGCCCACAATGTCGGCGGCGGTCTGATCGGCCCGCTGTTCCTGCTCGGTCTGTTCCTGTTCGACGATTGGCGCTCGGCCTTCTATGTCCCGGCGGTGGTGGCCCTGGCAGTGGCCGTGTTCGCCTTCATTACCATGAGAGACACCCCGCAATCCTGCGGCCTGCCATCCGTGGAGCAATGGAAGCAGGACTTTCCCGAGGGCTATAGCGAAGGCCACGAGCGCGAGTTCTCCACCAAGGAGATCTTCGTCGAATACGTGCTGAAAAATCGCCTGCTCTGGTACATCGCCTTCGCCAACGTCTTCGTCTATCTGCTGCGCTATGGCGTGCTGGACTGGGCGCCCACCTACCTCAAGGAAGCCAAGCACTTTTCGGTGGAAAAGACCTCCTGGGCCTATTTCTTTTACGAATGGGCCGGGATTCCCGGCACCCTGCTCTGCGGCTGGCTCTCGGACAAGCTGTTCCGCGGCAATCGTGGCGCTACCGGCGTGGTGTTCATGCTCGGCGTGATGGTCGCCACCCTGGTCTACTGGCTCAACCCAGAAGGCAACCCCGGCGTCGACCTGGCGGCCCTGGTCTGCATCGGCTTCCTGATCTACGGCCCGGTGATGCTGATCGGCCTACAGGCGCTGGAGCTGGTCCCCAAGAAGGCCGCTGGTACCGCTGCGGGCTTCACCGGCCTGTTCGGCTACCTGGGTGGTTCGGTGGCCGCCAATGCCCTGGTGGGCTACACCGTGGATCTCTACGGCTGGGACGGCGGCTTCATGCTGCTGATCGGCGCTTGTGTGCTGGCCATCGTTTTCCTGGCAATGACGCTGAGACACACAGGAATGGTGGCCAAGGCGGCGCGCTGAGTCTGAACATGATCCCGTAGCGTGGATGACGGCGTAGCCTCATCCACTGGGGCTCAAGGTGGAAAACGCTACGCGGTTTTCCACCCTACGGATGCATTTATCGCGACCATGGGGCTAGCTCCGCGGCGCGTAGGCGAAGACGTCGGCGCGCATCTGGTGGGCGTCCATGCCGGCTTCCACCAGGGCATCCAGGGTGGCGTAGACCATCGCTGGCGAGCCGCTGGCATAGACATGCAGACCGCTCAGATCGGCGAAGTCGGCGCGTACCACCTCGTGCAGCAGGCCACAGCGGCCTTCCCAGCCGCAGGCATCGCTCACCACCCGGTTCAAGACCAGATTGGGCAGGCTTGCCCAGGCGTCCCAGGCCTCGATGGCGTAGAAGTCCTCGGACGTACGGACGCCCCAGTACAGATGCACGGGATGGGCGAAGCCACGGGTGCGGGCGTCTTCGATCAGGCTGTGCATCTGCGCCATGCCGGTGCCGGCGGCGATGAGCACCAGGGGACCATCGGGCAACTCAGCCAGGTGCGCATCGCCGTAGGGCAGCTCGACCTGGGCCATGCCCTTGCGCTCGAGTTGCGCCAACAGCGCCTGACTGCTGGCCTCGCGGGCCAGCACGTGCAACTCAAGCTCGCGCCCCTGGTGCGGCGCCGAAGCCAGGGAGAACGCCGACTGCTTGCCGTCGTCACGAGCGATCATCAGGTACTGACCGGCGTGATAGCGCGGTGGCCGTCCGGCCGGGGCGCGCAACCGCACGCGGCGCACGTCGCCACCCACGTCATCTAGCGCCACCACCTGGCAGGCCAGGCTGCGCACCGGCAACTCGCCCGGCGCCAGCACCCCGTCCCATTGCAGCAGGCAATCGCTCAGGGGCACGGCCACGCAGACGTAGATCTCGCCGTGGTCGGCGGTCTGGCCGCGCTGGTCGACCTGGCCTTCCACCAGCAGGGCGGCACAGAGCTGGCAATTGCCATTGCGGCAGCTGTGCGGCCCGCTGTAGCCGAGCCGCTGCGCCGCCGCCAGGATCGCCTCCCCGGGCAGGGTTTCCAGTACCGCGCCCGAGGGCTGCAGGGTGACCTTCATCGTCGTCTCCGTTAATCGATCCCGAGACTGGACCACATCTCGTCCACCCGTTTGACCACCGCTTCGTCCTTGACGATCGCCCGCCCCCACTCCCGCGTGGTCTCGCCCGGCCACTTGTGGGTGGCGTCCAGGCCCATCTTCGAGCCCAGGCCGGAGATCGGCGAGGCGAAGTCCAGGTAGTCGATGGGGGTATTGTCGATCATCACGGTGTCGCGCTTGGGATCCATGCGCGTGGTGATCGCCCAGATGACGTCGTTCCAGTCACGCGCATTGATGTCGTCATCGGTGACGATAACGAACTTGGTGTACATGAACTGTCGCAGGAACGACCAGACGCCCAGCATCACGCGCTTGGCGTGGCCGGGGTACTGCTTCTTGATGGTCACCACCGCCATGCGGTAGGAGCAGCCTTCCGGCGGCAGATAGAAGTCGACGATCTCCGGAAACTGCTTTTGCAGGATGGGCACGAAGACTTCGTTGAGCGCCACGCCGAGGATGGCCGGCTCGTCCGGCGGTCGCCCGGTGTAGGTGCTGTGGTAGATGGGCTCGCGACGCCGGGTGATGCGCTCCACGGTGAACACCGGGAAGGTATCGACCTCGTTGTAGTAGCCGGTATGGTCGCCATAGGGCCCTTCCGGCGCCGTCTCGCCCGGATGGATGACGCCTTCCAGCACGATCTCGGCGCTGGCCGGTACCTGCAGGTCATTGCCCACGCACTTGACCAGTTCGCTGCGACTGCCGCGCAAGAGGCCGGCGAAGGCATACTCGGACAGGGTATCGGGCACCGGGGTGACCGCGCCGAGGATGGTTGCCGGATCGGCGCCGAGGGCCACGGCCACCGGATAGGGTTGGCCGGGATGCTTCTGGCACCACTCGCGAAAATCCAGGGCACCGCCACGATGGCTCAGCCAACGCATGATCAGCTTGTTGCGGCCGATCACCTGCTGGCGATAGATGCCCAGGTTCTGGCGTTCCTTGTTCGGCCCGCGGGTGACGGTCAGGCCCCAGGTGATCAACGGCGCCACGTCACCCGGCCAGCAGTGCTGGATCGGCAACTTGCCCAGATCGACCGCCTCGCCCTCTTCGATCACCTCCTGGCAGGGCGCGTCCTTGAGCACCTTGGGCGCCATGCTGATGACCTTCTTGTAGATCGGCAGCTTCGACCAGGCGTCTTTCAAGCCCTTGGGCGGCTCGGGCTCCTTGAGGAAGGCCAGGAGCTTGCCGATCTCACGCAGGGCGCCGACGTCCTCGGCGCCCATACCCAGGGCCACGCGCTGGGGCGTACCGAACAGGTTGCCGAGCACGGGCATGGAGAAACCCACGGGATTCTCGAACAGCAGCGCCGGGCCTTGCTTGCGCAGGGTCCGATCGCAGATTTCGGTCATCTCGAGGATCGGCGAGACCGGGGCGGTCACGCGCTTCAGTTCACCACGCTGCTCCAGGCTGCGGATGAAGTCACGCAGATCTCGGTATTGCATGCGGCCTCTTGGCGCTGGGGAAAGTCTGGCAGTCTACCGCCTGAGTCGCGGATCGAGAAAGCTTGGCGCCAGAAACGCGAAAGGCCGGGAAGTCCCGGCCTTTCGCAAGCGACTACGCCTTATTTGGCGCGCTTCATCGAATCGAAGAACTCGTTGTTGGTCTTGGTCTGACGCAACTTGTCGAGCAGGAATTCGATGCCGGCGATCTCGTCCATCGGATGCAGGATCTTGCGCAGGATCCACATGCGCGACAGCTCTTCCTCGTCGGTGAGCAGTTCTTCGCGGCGGGTACCCGACTTGTTGATGTTGATGGCCGGGAAGACGCGCTTCTCGGCGATGCGACGATCCAGGGGCAGCTCCATGTTGCCGGTGCCCTTGAATTCCTCGTAGATCACCTCGTCCATCTTCGAGCCGGTTTCCACCAGCGCGGTAGCGATGATGGTCAGGCTGCCGCCTTCCTCGATGTTACGGGCGGCGCCGAAGAAGCGCTTGGGCTTCTCCAGGGCATGGGCATCGACACCACCGGTGAGCACCTTGCCGGAGCTGGGGATCACGGTGTTGTAGGCACGCGCCAGACGAGTGATGGAGTCCAGCAGGATGACCACGTCCTTCTTATGCTCGACCAGGCGCTTGGCCTTCTCGATCACCATGTCGGCAACCTGCACGTGGCGGGTCGGCGGCTCGTCGAAGGTGGAGGCTACTACTTCACCGCGCACGGTGCGCTGCATCTCGGTCACTTCCTCGGGACGCTCGTCGATGAGCAGCACGATGAGGTAGCACTCGGGATTGTTGCGGGTGATGTTGGCCGCGATGTTCTGCAGCATGATGGTCTTGCCGGCCTTGGGCGGCGCGACGATCAGACCGCGCTGACCCTTGCCGATGGGGGCGCAGAGGTCGATGACCCGACCGGTGAGGTCTTCGGTGGAGCCGTTGCCGGCTTCCATGGTCAGGCGCTTGTTGGGGAACAGGGGCGTGAGGTTCTCGAACAGCACCTTGTTCTTGGCGTTTTCCGGACGGTCGAAGTTGATGGTGTCGACCTTGAGCAGCGCGAAATAGCGCTCGCCCTCTTTCGGCGGGCGGATCTTGCCGATGATGGTGTCGCCGGTGCGCAGGTTGAAGCGACGGATCTGGCTGGGAGAAACGTAGATGTCGTCGGGGCCGGCCAGGTAGGAGGAATCGGCACTACGCAGGAAACCGAAGCCATCCTGCAGGATCTCCAGGACGCCGTCGCCGGAAATCTCGTCGCCACCTTTCGAATGTTTCTTCAGCAGGGCGAAGATGATGTCCTGCTTGCGGGACCGGGCCATGTTTTCCAAGCCCGCGGCATCCGCCATTTCCAACAGTTCCGTAATGGGCTTTTGCTTGAGTTCGGTCAGATTCATAGACGTATGTTGACGTGAGAAGAGGCGAAGGAGGGATTCGAGCTGAGCGGCCGGATGCGAGATTAGCGTCGCGAGATGTGTTCTGAAGAGGAGAACTGACGGCTACAGCAGATGAGAAGACGACCCGCTAGCAGGGGTCGTGGGCTGGAATCTAGCACCTAGCTCGGTGCGCGTCCAGCCGTTCAGTCATAAAAAAGCCCCGCAGAGCGGGGCTTTCGACCTAACCTCAGACGTTGGCGTCGAGGAAGGCGGCCAGCTGCGACTTCGACAGGGCGCCGACCTTGGTGGCCTCGACCGCACCGTTCTTGAACAGCATCAGGGTCGGGATGCCACGCACGCCGTACTTGGGCGGGGTGTCCTGGTTTTCGTCGATGTTCAGCTTGCAGACCTTGAGCTTGCCCTGGTAGTCCTTGGCGATCTCGTCCAGCACGGGGGCGATCATCTTGCAGGGACCGCACCATTCGGCCCAGTAGTCGACCAGCACGGGGCTTTCGGACTTCAGCACGTCCTGCTCGAAGCTGGCGTCGCTGACGTTGGTGATGTATTCGCTCATTGACTCTCTCCGAATTCGGGTGCGACTTGAAGTGCGGCCATCATAGCCCTGCTGCCGCCACTTCGAAAGCACTCGAACATTGATGGTGGCTATGACGGATATTGATACTGAAAGCTATTCACGATCTGGCGAGCTAGAGACAAACAAGGCGAGAAGGCCTGAGGAAGCGGAGTTTACGTGCGGTAAATGAGCATTCCGAAAGCCTTTTCAACGCAGTTTGGCCGACGCGCAGCCGATTGTGGATAGCTTTTTAGACAGCGGGCACCGGGAAAGGTGTTCCACTGCGCAGCGCCGCATTGCGGATATGTTCGCGCATGGCTTTCTGGGCCGCCACCGGAGAACGCCGGGCCAGGGCACGCAGGATGCGGCGATGTTCCTGCCAGGTCTCCAGCGCCCGCTCCGGGCGGACGAAGGGCAGCTTCTGGCTTTCGTGGAAGCGCTCGGGGCTGGTGGTGATCACCGCGAGCATGGCCGGATTGTCCGCCGCCAGCAGCAATTGGCGGTGGAAGTCGAAGTCCAGGGCAGCGGCCTGCTCCAATTCGTTCGTCCGTAGCGCCCCGTGCAGGGCACCGAGATTGTCCTCCAGCCGATCCAGCTCGTCGGGCGTGAGGGTCACCGCGGCGAGGCCAGCAGCGAAGCCCTCCAGGGCGAAACGCAACTGGAAGACATGCGCCGCACTGACCTCGCCCGCGAAAGGCCAGAGGCCGTCCGCCTCAGGGGTCGCTTCCTGCACATAGACCCCACGCCCGGGCTGGACGCTGACCAGGCCCAGGGCACTCAAGGTGGACAGCGCCTCGCGCAGGGAGGCACGACTGACGCCCAGCCGCTCGGCCAGCTCGCGTTGCGCCGGCAAGGCCGCACCCGGTGCATAGCCTTCGGTCTCGATCAGTCGGCGAATGGCGTCGACGGCATATTGGGGTACGGCACGGTTGGCAGCGAGGGGCATGGCGTGGTCAGGCCAGTCAGTCCGGAAGCTCGCCTTTTATGCTCAATTTCCGCTCAGTTCAAGTGCAGCCCCAAGGCGGGGCACAGGGCGACAAGCGCGCACCAAAGCGGCTCACGGCACATAGCGCGGCGCCACCGAGGCACAGCCAACTGTTCAGACCAGTAAGACCAATCCTCAGGCGTGACGCCCGTTGTAGCCAGCCGGCGAAGCGCTGGCACATGAAATGCACTGCGCTGGGCCACCCTTCCTATTCGGAGTTTCGTCATGCTCAAGCGCTGGACCGCCCTTTCCCTGTTCGCCCTGGGCCTGACTGCCCTGCACGCCCCTGCCCAGGCCGATCAACTGGCCGATATCCAACAACGCGGCGTCCTGCGCGTAGCCGTACCCCAGGACTTCCCGCCCTTCGGCTCGATCGGACCGGACCTCAAGCCGCGCGGCCTGGATATCGATACGGCCCAGCTGATGGCGGACAAGCTGCACGTGAAGCTGGAAGTCACTCCGGTCAACAGCACCAACCGTATCCCCTTCCTGACCACCGGCAAGGTCGATCTGGTCGTCTCCAGCCTAGGCAAGAATCCCGACCGGGAAAAGGTCATCGACTTCAGCAAGGCCTACGCGCCCTTCTATCTCGGCGTGTTCGGGCCCAAGGACGCCGCCATCAGCACTCCCGAGCAACTGGCCGGCAAGACGATCTCGGTGACCCGCGGCTCCATCGAGGACCTGGCGCTGACCGACGTGGCGCCCAAGGACGCCACCATCAAGAGATTCGAGGACAACAACTCCACCATCGCCGCCTACCTGGCCGGCCAGTCCGACCTGATCGCCAGCGGTAGCGTGGTGATGAAGGTGATCGGCGCGCGCAATCCGGCCAAGGAGCCGGTGCTCAAGGTCAAGCTCAAGGACTCGCCGGTCTACATTGGCGTCAACAAGAACGAGCCGGCATTGAAGGCCAAGGTCGACGCCATCCTCGACGAGGCCCGGGCCGACGGCACCCTGAGCAAGAACTCCGAGAAATGGCTGGGCGATCCCCTGCCGAAGGACCTCTGAGGATAGCCGCGCCATGGCGTATCAGTTCGATTTCCAACCGGTGCTCGCCCACGGCGACCTGCTGCTCAAGGGTGCCCTCTATACCCTTGAGCTGACCGCGGTCGGTGGCTTCTTCGGCATCCTCATCGGTATCGTCGGTGCGACCTGCCGGGCCTGGCGCCTGCGGCCTTTCGCCCAGTTGTTCGGGGTCTACGTCGAGCTGATCCGCAACACGCCCTTCCTTATCCAGCTGTTCTTCATCTTCTTCGGCCTACCCTCCATCGGCGTTCGCATCGAAGCCGGGCAGGCGGCGGTGCTGGCCATGGTGATCAACCTCGGCGCCTATTCCACCGAGATCATCCGCGCCGGCATCCAGGCGATCCCGCGCGGCCAGCTGGAAGCGGCCGCCGCCCTGGCCATGACCCGTTTCGAGACCTTGCGCTACGTGATCCTGCGTCCGGCACTGGCCAAGGTCTGGCCGGCATTGTCGAGCCAGGTGGTGATCGTGATGCTGGGTTCGGCGGTGTGCTCGCAGATTTCCACCGAAGAGCTGACCTTCGCCGCCAACTTCATCCAGTCGCGCAACTTCCGCGCCTTCGAGACCTACCTGATTACCACCCTGATCTATCTGCTCATGGCCATTGGTGTCCGCCAGGCATTGCACTGGCTGGGCGTCTTCTTCATCGTCAGGAGGCGCTGATGGACTTCACCCTTGCCGATATCCTCCGCAGCCTGGTCAGCGGCGCTGGCCTGACCCTGGTGCTGTCGCTGGCGACCTTCCTGTTCGGCGGCCTGGCCAGCATCCTGATCCTGCTGGCCCGCACCTCCACCCGGCGCCCGTTGCGCCTGCTGGCCAAGGGCTACATCGAATTGTTCCAGGGCACCCCGCTGCTGATGCAGCTGTTCCTGACCTTCTTCGGGCTGTCGCTGCTGGGCCTGGAAGTACCCGCCTGGCTCGCCGCCGGGCTGGCCCTGACACTGTTCACCAGCGCCTATCTCGCCGAAATCTGGCGCGGCTGCGTCGAGGCCATTCCCCACGGTCAGTGGGAAGCCTCGGAAAGCCTGGCCATGACCCGCTTCGAACAACTGCGCCATGTGATCCTGCCCCAGGCGCTGCGCATCGCCGTGGCGCCCACCGTCGGTTTCTCGGTACAGGTGGTCAAGGGCACGGCGGTGACCTCCATCATCGGCTTCACCGAGCTGACCAAGATCGGCGGCATGCTCGCCAACGCCACCTATCAGCCCTTCACCGTCTACGGCCTTGCCGCACTGGGCTATTTCATCCTCTGCTACCCGCTGTCGCTGGCCGCTCGCTGGCTGGAAAGGAGACTGCATGCCGCTGCTTAGAGTGACCGCCCTGCACAAGTATTACGGGGATCACCACGTCCTCAAGGGTATCGACCTGACCGTGGAAGAAGGCCAGGTGGTGGCCATCATCGGCAAGAGCGGCTCGGGCAAGAGCACCCTGCTGCGCACCCTCAACGGCCTGGAGTCGATCAACGACGGCGTGATCGAGGTCGATGGCGAATACCTCGACGCCGCCCGTGCCAACCTGCGTTCGCTCCGGCAGAAGGTCGGCATGGTCTTCCAGCAGTTCAATCTCTTTCCCCACCTCACCGTGGGCGAGAACGTCATGCTGGCGCCCCAGGTGGTGAAGAAGACCAACAAGGACGAGGCGCGCAGCCTGGCCCGGCAGATGCTCGACCGGGTCGGCCTGGCCGAGAAGTTCGACAGCTATCCGGATCGTCTGTCTGGCGGCCAGCAGCAGCGGGTGGCCATCGCCCGCGCCCTGGCGATGTCACCCAAGGTGCTGCTGTGCGACGAGATCACCTCGGCGCTGGACCCGGAATTGGTCAACGAGGTGCTGGCCGTGGTCAAGCAACTGGCCAGCGAGGGCATGACGCTGATCATGGTGACCCACGAGATGAGATTCGCCCGTGAAGTGGGCGATAAGCTGGTGTTCATGCACCAGGGCAAGGTGCATGAAAGTGGCCATCCCCAGGAGCTGTTCGCCAGGCCACAGACGCCGGAACTGGCCCAATTCATTGGGCAGGTGGCCTCCTGATTCGGAAAAACCCTATTTTTTCTGCCACTTTGCGCAACCGTAACCGCTGTGCGCTTGAAGCCGTCACCGGCTAGCTGGCACGATGGCGCGGTTTATCGCCGAGAGCCTCCAGATGCAGCCTTCGCCAGCCGAGCCCCATGAACTGATCGCCGCCATCGACCTGGGTTCTAACAGCTTCCATATCGTTCGGGCCCGCAACTCCCATGGGGAGATCCGCATCCTCGAGCGGTTGGGCGAAAAGATCCAGCTGGCCGCCGGCCTGGACGAGTCGCGCCTGCTCAGCGAGGAAGCCATCCAGCGGGGCCTGGACTGCCTGCGTCGCTTCGCCCAACTGATCGCCGGCATGCCGCGTGGCGCCGTGCGGGTGGTGGGCACTAACGCCCTGCGCGAAGCGCGCAACCGCGCCGAATTCATCCAGCGCGCCGAAGCCGTGCTCGGCCATGCGGTGGAAGTCATCTCCGGCCGCGAAGAGGCCCGTCTCATCTATCTGGGCGTGTCCCACTCCATGCCCGACGTACCCGGCCGTCGCTTGGTGACCGACATCGGCGGCGGCAGCACCGAATTCATCATCGGCCAGCGCTTCGAGACCCTGCAGCGCGAGAGCCTGCAGATGGGTTGCGTCAGCTACACCAAGAGGTTCTTCGCCGACGGCAAGATCACCGCGGCCCAGTACGCCCGCGCCTACACCGCCGCCCGCCTGGAACTGATGAACATTGACCAGGGCCTGCGCGAAATGGGCTGGCATCAAGCCCTGGGCGCCTCCGGCACCATCCGCGCGGTGGCCTTGGCGATCCAGGCCTCCGGCCGCGGTAACGGCGAGATCACCCCGGACGGCATCGAGTGGCTCAAGCGCAAGCTGCTCAAGCAGGGCGACATCAACCTGCTCACCATCGACGGTGTGAAGCCTGATCGCCGCGCCATCCTGCCCGGTGGCCTGGCCATCCTCGAAGCCCTTTTCAAGGCCCTGGAACTGCAGGAGATGCATCTCTCCGAAGGCGCCCTGCGCGAAGGGGTGCTCTACGACATGATCGGCCGCCACAGCCACGAGGACGTCCGCGAGCGCACCCTCAAGGCCCTGGCCGAGCGCTATCACGTGGACCAGCGCCATGCCGAGCGCGTGGAGAAGCGCGCGCTGAAATCCCTGGCCCAGGTAGCCGATGCCTGGAGCCTGACCGACGAGAACCACGCCGAACTGCTGCGCTGGGCGGCGCGCCTGCACGGGGTGGGCCTGGACATCGCCCACTACCAGTATCACAAGCACGGCGCCTACCTGATCGAACACTCGGACCTGCCCGGCTTCTCCCGCCGCGACCAGCAGGCCCTGGCGCTGTTGGTGCGCGGCCATCGCCGCAACATTCCGGTGGAGCGTCTGCAGGAACTGGGCGCGGAAGGCGAACCGCTGCTGCGTCTGACGCTGCTGCTGCGCTTCGCCATCCTCTTCCATCACATCCGCCACAAGAGCATCCCGGACGTCCAGCTCAGCGCCGGTGAGCGCAGCCTGGACGTGCAATTCCCCGATGGCTGGCTGGCGGAGAATCCCCTGACCCAGGCGGATTTCGAGCTGGAGGCCCAGTGGTTGGAGCGGGTTGGGTATCAGTTGAGTGTGCGCTGAGGGGAGTTTTCGTAGGCTGGGTTGAGCGGGAGCGAAGACCAGCGCTTTGAGCTATTGGTGCACTAGCTGGTTACCGAGTTTTGCTGGCACTTCTTGTTTCGCTCTCCCGAGCGAGTCACTTTTGCCAGTCGCGGCTGCGCGCCCCGGACAAAAGTAACCAAAAACGCTTGCCCCGACCATCCGGCCCTCCGCTGCGCTACGGGTCCGCTCACGCCAGCGCCGCTCCGGGGTCGGCCTACACGGGCCGTCCATGGCCCGTTAGGCCTCTCGCCGCATCCATGCGGCTCGACCCACTCCACGACACTGGCGTTCGCCCTCCTGAACGGGGCGATTCGCTAGCCTGAAAGTGTTGGTTGAAGAGCCGTAAGCGGTCGTAGCGTGGACAACGGCGCAGCCTTGTCCACAGGGAGCGACGTTACGCGCCAGTGGAAAACGCTTCGCGGTTTTCCACGCTACGAATCACTCTGGCTCTGCCTGTAAACACCACAGCCTCAGGCTGGCGTTCGTCCCCGTCAGTGAGGCCGAGTGCAGGTGTTGCGGAGGGGGATGCGAGGCAGGACGCCGAGCAAGGCGCGAGGGGCAGGAGGCCCCTTCGTGCCGTGCCCCCGGAGCGGCACCGGAGCGAGGGGACCCGGAGCGTAGAGCGGAGGGCCGAAACGTGGGGACAGCGTTTTTGGTTACTTTTGTCCGGGGCGCGCAGCCGCGACTGGCAAAAGTGACTCGCCCGGGTGGGCGAAACACGAGGTACCGGCGAAATTTAATGAATAGCTAGGGCACCAATCACCCACACCGTTGGGCTTCGCTGGTGCTCAACCCAACCTACGAAACCGATCAGGGCCCATGGCGATATGGGCCCGCCGCCCCTCAGCGCGTATTCACCACCGGACTGGCCAACCGCTCCAGCAGTGTTGCCTGCACGCTCCGGGCATTCTGGTTGCCCGTGGGCGACTGCCGCACGTAGCTACCGTCCTCCTGCAGCACCCAGGCCTGGGTGTTGTCGGTGAGGTAGCCTTCCAGCTCCTTCTTGACCCGGCCGATGAGTTTCTTGCCCTCCACCGGGAAGCAGGTCTCGACGCGCATGTCGAGGTTGCGCTCCATCCAGTCGGCGCTGGAGAGGTAGAGCTTTTCGTCGCCGCCGTTGAGGAAGTAGTAGATGCGGCTGTGCTCCAGGAAGCGGCCGATGATGGAGCGCACCTGGATGTTGTGCGACACGCCCGGCACACCCGGACGCAGGCAGCACATGCCGCGCACCACCAGGTCGATCTTCACCCCGGCCTGGCTGGCCTTGTAGAGCGCGCGGATGACCTTGGGATCGGTGAGGCCGTTGATCTTGGCCATGATCTGCGCCGGACGCCCTTCGCTGGCGGCCACCGCCTCGCGGTTGATCATCTCCAGCAGGTTCTTTTTCAGGGTGAAGGGTGCGTGCAGCAGCTTCTTCATGCGCAGGGTCTTGCCCATGCCGATGAGCTGGCTGAACAGCTTCTGTACGTCCTCGGTGAGGGCCACATCGGCGGTCAGCAGACTGTAGTCGGTGTACAGCTTGGCGTTGCCGGCGTGGTAGTTGCCGGTGCCCAGGTGAGCATAACGGCGTAATTCGCCGTTTTCGCGACGCAGGATGAGCATCATCTTGGCGTGGGTCTTGAAGCCCACCACGCCATAGATGACCACGGCGCCAGCTTGCTGCAGACGACTGGCCAGTTGCAGGTTGGACTCTTCGTCGAAGCGCGCGCGCAATTCGATGACCGCGGTCACCTCCTTACCGCTGCGCGCCGCGTCCACCAGGGCGTCGACGATCTCGGAATTGGCACCGCTGCGATAGAGCGTCTGCTTGATCGCCAGGACGTTGGGGTCCTTGGCCGCCTGGCGCATCAGGTCGATCACCGGGGTGAAGGACTCGAAGGGATGCAGCAGCAGCACGTCGAGCTTGCCCAACACGTTGAAGAGGTTTTCCTTCTTCTGCAGCAGCTTGGGGATGGTCGGCGTGAAGGGCGCGTTCTGTAGCTCCGGATGGCTATCCAGCCCGGTGATGGAGAACAGCCGGGTCAGGTTGACCGGGCCGTTGACCTTGTACAACTCGCTATCGCCCAGACCGAACTGCTTGAGCAGATAGTCGGTGAGGTGTTTCGGGCAGATGTCCACCACCTCGAGCCGCACGGCATCGCCGTAGCGGCGCGAGAAGAGTTCGCCGCGCAGCGCGCGGGCCAGGTCCTCGACGTCTTCGGTGTCCACCGAGAGGTCGGCGTTACGGGTCAGGCGGAACTGGAAGCAACCCTTGACCTTCATGCCGGGGAAGAGGTCGTCGGCATGGGCATGGATCATCGACGACAGGAAGACATAGTTGTCCCCGGACCCGGCGACTTCCTCCGGTACCCGGATGACCCGCGGCAGCAGGCGCGGCGCCGGGATGATGGCGAGACCCGAGTCGCGGCCGAAGGCGTCCATGCCCTCCAGCTCGACGATGAAGTTGAGGCTCTTGTTCACCAGCAGCGGGAAGGGGTGGGTCGGATCCAGGCCGATGGGGGTGATGATGGGCGCGATCTCGTCGCGGAAGAATTTGCGCACCCAGGCCTTGATCTTGGTGTCCCAGTAGCGCCGGCGGATGAAGCGGATCTGCTGTTCGGCCAGGGCCGGCAGCAGCACGTCGTTGAGGATGGCGTACTGCCGCTCCACCTGGCCATGGACGATGTCGCTGATCCGCGCCAGCGCCTGGTGCGGCAGCAGGCCGTCGGCGCCGGCCTGTTCGCGGGCGAAGGCGATCTGCTTCTTGAGACCCGCCACGCGGATCTCGAAGAACTCGTCCAGGTTGCTGGAGAAGATCAGCAGGAACTTGAGCCGCTCGAGCAGCGGATAGGATTCGTCGAGGGCCTGCTCCAGCACCCGGATGTTGAACTGCAGCTGCGACAGCTCGCGATGGATATAGAGGCTGCTGTCATCCACGTTGGCGGCCGGGACGGCAGGTGCGGCAGGCGCCTCCACCACCGGCGCGGGCTGCTGCGCCTCGCCGTCCAGCGCGACCGTTTCCTGGGCATCGCCCAGGGATTCGGCGCTGACGGGCTGTTGCAGATCGGTTTCGACGAAACCCTGGCTACTCATTGAAGCTCCTTAGGAACGCGAAGGCCCCTGGCGAAGTTGTTGGGCGGCGCGCTTGGCGAAATAGGTGAGAATGCCGTTGGCCCCGGCGCGCTTGAAGGCCAAGAGCGATTCGAGGATGACGGCGTCGGACAGCCAGCCGTTCTGGATCGCGGCCATGTGCATGGCGTACTCGCCACTCACCTGGTACACGAAGGTCGGCACGCGAAATTCCTCGCGCACCCGGCGGACGATGTCCAGGTAGGGCATGCCCGGCTTGACCATCACCGAGTCGGCACCCTCGGCCAGGTCACCGGCGATCTCGTGCAGGGCCTCGTCGCTGTTGCCCGGATCCATCTGGTAAGTGGCCTTGTTGCCCTTGCCCAGATTGGCGGCCGAACCGACGGCATCGCGGAAAGGCCCATAGTAGGCGCTGGCGTACTTGGCCGAGTAGGCCATGATCTGCACATTGTGATAGCCGGCGTCTTCCAGGGCGGCGCGGATGGCACCGATGCGACCGTCCATCATGTCCGACGGCGCGACCACCTGGGCCCCCGCCGCGGCATGGGACAGCGCCTGCTTGACCAGCACCTCGACCGAGACATCGTTGAGCACGTAGCCGCGCTCGTCGAGGATGCCGTCCTGACCGTGGGTGGTGAAGGGGTCCAGGGCGACGTCGGTGATCACCCCCAGCTCGGGGAAGTGCTCACGCAGGGCGCGGGTGGCGCGCTGGGCGATGCCGTCGGGGTTGTAGGCCTCGGCGCCATCCAGGGATTTACGCTCGGCGGGGGTAACCGGAAACAGGGCGACGGCGGGAATGCCCAGGGCGACCAGCTCGGCGGCCTCTTCCAGCAACAGATCGATGGACAGCCGCTCGACACCGGGCATCGAGGGGATGGCCTCGCGGCGGCCTTCGCCGTCCAGCACGAAAACCGGCAGGATCAGGTCATCCACCGTCAGCACATGCTCGCGCATCAAACGACGGGAAAAGTCGTCACGGCGCTGGCGGCGCATGCGAGTGGCGGGGTAGCTGCGGCTGATGGGGGTAAAACTCACGATCGACTCCCAGACCCGGATCACGGGTCAGTGTGATGGGTTATAGGCCACAATCATGACCGATTGGTAACAGCAGATGACAATATGGCGTGCCTATAGCTCCTATCCAAGGCAGACGCCGGCTGGAGTCGGCGTGACACAGGGTCGCAGCGAATTCTGCTCACGACCGTCTGGCATCCGGCGGACGGAAGCCCGTCACACTTTCTTTCCAGACGGCAACCGGGGTAGGCTGCGCCATCTCTTCCACCTCGTGTAGCGCCGAATGCTCCAACAATTCCTCCACGATTTCGGCTATTTCGCCCTCTTTCTCGGCACCTTCTTCGAAGGCGAAACCATTCTGGTGCTGGCCGGTTTTCTCGCCTTCCGCGACTACATGAACATCCAGACCGTCATCCTGGTGGCCTTCTGCGGCAGCTACGCCGGCGACCAACTGTGGTACTTCCTCGGGCGCCGCCATGGCCGCAAGCTGCTGGCGCGCAAGCCCAAGTGGGAAGCGGCGGGGGAAAAGGCGCTGGCGCACATCCGGCGCCATCCCGATCTCTGGGTGCTGAGCTTTCGCTTCGTCTATGGCCTGCGTACCGTCATGCCGGTGGCGATCGGCCTGTCGGGGTATCCCCCGGCGCGCTATCTGATTCTCAACGGTATCGGCGCCATCGTCTGGGCGACGGTGCTGGGCTATGCGGCCTATCACTTCGGCGCCGTCCTCGAGGGCGTGCTGGGTAATCTCAAGCGTTACGAGCTGATGGTGCTGGGCGGCTTCGTGATGATCGGACTGCTGCTTTGGCTATGGCGGCGCAGTCGTGCGCCCAAGGTCTAAAGTAAGTCTGGCCTGAAAGCGTCTGCGCATCGGCGACCCGCCGCTGAAAATCGGTTGGACGGCCCCGTCGGAAGGCTCCTTTAACCCTTCGTACACTCGAACGCGAGTCCGGCTGGCTTCCTGGTTGGGTTTGCCTTGCCACTCTTCGCTCGGCAACTTTTTCAAAAACCTCTAGAACGCTGGATTCCCGAGCACCTACGTCCGTCGGTAGAATTAAAGCCTGAGTTATTTCTGCCGATGTTCTGAGCAACCTCTCCCTTTTTCGCGCCTCGTACGGCAAGCTGGCGATAGAGCATGCTGAATTTCTCCACCTTGCTTCCTCCCGGCCATCAGGTATTCGTTGCCAACGACTACGAAGGATTGCTCGTGATCCTCTCGTACCTGGTCGCCAGCGCCGCCGGCTACACGGCCCTGGCCATGGCGGACTGGGTGACCACCAGCCGTTCCCGACGCGGCAGCGAACTGGCCAAGCTGATCGGCGCCGTCGCCCTGGGTGGTGGCATCTGGTCGATGCATTTCCTCGCCATGCTGTCGTTCAAGATCGGCATCCATGTGCACTACGATCCCCTGCAGACCCTCGTCTCGCTGTTGATCGCCATCGCGGTGTCCTACACCGTGATGCACCTGATCGGGCGCGAATCCCTCACCGCCCCCCAGTATCTGCTCGCCTCCCTGGCCGCTGGCGTGGGCATCGCGGCCATGCATTACACCGGCATGCTGGCCATGCACTCGATCGCCATCCAGCTCTATGATCCGCTGCTGGTGGCGGTATCCGTGGTGGTCGCCAGCCTGGCGTCGCTGGCGGCGCTGCTGCTGGCCTTCCGCCTGCGTGGCCGGACCGGGCTCAGGACCATCTGGCTGCGCCTGCTGGGCAGCCTGGGACTCGGCTTCGCCATCGTCTCTATGCACTTCACCGGCATGGCCGCCCTGACGCTGGCGGTACCCATCGGCTTCGAGCCGAACAACATGAAGGAAGTGACCCAGCATCTGGAGCTGGGCATGGCCGTCGCGCTCGGCACCCTGTTCATCATCTTGGTCGGTCTCCTCGCCGCCTGGGCTGGAGAGCGCTTCCATGCCCAGCGTCTGCGTCTGGAGCGGGTATCCACCACCCTCGATCAGATCAGTCTGCACGATCCGCTCACCCACCTGCTCAATGGTTCGAGCTTCATCCAGACCGTAGACCGGGCCGTGAGCCAGGCGCGCAGTGGCGAGCAATTCGCCCTGCTGATACTGGATGTCGATCACTTCAAGCGCATCAACGATAGCCTCGGTCATGCCCTGGGCGATGAATTGCTGGTACAGGTGGCGCAGCGGATCCGCGCGGTGCTGGACGACGACCTGCCACTGGCGCGCTATGCCGGCGATGAATTCAGCCTGCTGCTGCCGCTTGGCACCCGGGGGGACAGCCAGCCCCTGACCCTGCGCTTGCTTGAGCAGTTGCGCCCGCCCTTCGAGCTTGCCGGGCAGCGCTTCGCCATGACCTTCAGCCTGGGTATCGCCCACTATCCCCAGGATGGCGCCGACGCCGGCCAGCTGTTGCGCAGTGCCGGGCTGGCGGTTGGTCACTGCAAGCGCAGCGGACGCAATCGCAGCCTGAGATTCGCCAACGAATTCCAACGCGAAGCCGACGACCTGCTCAGCCTGGAGATGGATCTGCGCCACGCCCTCAGCCAAGGTGGCCTGCACCTGGCCTATCAGCCCATCGTCGATCCCGCTGGCCACCCCGTGGCCCTGGAAGCCCTGGTGCGCTGGCAGCACCCGACGCTGGGCGCCCTGAGCCCGGAGCGTTTCGTCCGCGTCGCCGAGCAGACCGGTCTGATCGCCGACCTGGATGGCTGGGTCATGCGCCAGGCTTGCGCCGATCTCGCCCAGTTGCACCGTGAGGGTTATGCGGAGCTGAGGGTCTCGGTGAATTGTTCGGCCCTGAACCTGAGCGATCGCCTGCTGCCCCAGGCCATCGCCCGCGCTTTGCAGGCCGAGGATCTACCGCCCTCGGCGCTGATCATCGAGGTGACCGAGAACGCCCTGATGCACAGTCTCAACGTGGCCATCGAGCTGCTCGGCGAAATCCGCAGCCTGGGGGTGCGGGTGTCCATCGACGACTTCGGCAGTGGCTATTCATCCCTGGCCTATCTGAGTCGACTACCGGTGGACTCGCTCAAGGTGGACCGCGCCTTCGTCCGTACCATTCCCAACCAGGACAACGATATGGCCATCGCCTCGGCGATCATCGCCATGGCGCACAAGCTGGGACTGAAGGTAGTGGCCGAAGGGGTGGAGACCGCCGAGCAGCGGCACTTCCTGCACAGCAACGACTGCGATTTCATGCAGGGCTATCTATTCAGCCGTCCGGTACCGCTGCCGCAACTCAGAAGCTGGCTGGAACAGCGGGCGCTCGCCGCAACTCAGCCGGCCTGACCGGCGACACCACGCTGGAGCCGGGTGATCAGGCGATCCAGGGCGTTGGCGAAGGCCTGGCGATCCCGCTCACCGTAACCCGCCTGTCCCCCGCCCATCTGGCCCTGATCGCGCAGATCGGCCATCAGGTTGCGCATGGCCAGGCGCTGGCCCATGTTGCGTTCGTCGAACTCCTGGCCACGCGGATCGAGCGCGGCCACGCCCTTCTTGACCAACCGATCGGCCAGCGGGATGTCGCTGCAGATCACCAGGTCACCCGGCTGGGCCTGCTCGACCAGATGATCGTCGGCGGCGTCCGGCCCGCTGGGTACCACCACCAGGCGCACGCAGGCGAACGGTGGCTTGATCTGCGGCTGGCCGGCCACCAGGACCACTTCCAGCTTGCGTTTCAGGGCGAATTTGCAGACCAGCTCCTTGGCGGCACGCGGACAGGCATCGGCATCGATCCACAGGATCACGGGACTTCTCCGGCAAAAGCCCAGGATACCGCGCCCTGCCGGCGCACCCCAGCGCAGTGGCGTGGTCGGACAGGGATAGCGAACCGACCGGAGCCCGCCCATGACCTTCTGGCAACGCCTGGAGCACCCCGCCCATGCCTTGGTGTACGGCGCCAGCGGCGGACTCGGCCTGGCCCTGTGCGAACAGTTGCTGGCGCGTGACGAGATCGCGTTGGTCTGGGCGTGCGCCCGCCAGGCAGAGGCCCATGAGGAGCTGGCGGAACTCGAACGGCGCCATGGTCCTCGCCTGCGGCGACTCGACGTCGACGTCCTGAACGGGACCGATCTGGCGGCGCGACTGGCGGACGTCACGCCGCGCCTGGACCTGCTGCTGTGCGCGTCGGGCCTGCTGCAGGGCGAGCAGGCGCGCGCCGAGAAGAGCCTGGCCCAGGTAACCCAGGCCGGCCTGCTGGAAAGCTATCTGGCCAATGCCGCCTTGCCGATCCTGTTGATCAAGCAGCTGACCCCGCTGCTCAAGGGGCACCATCCCTGCCAGATCGCGGCGCTCTCGGCCCGGGTCGGCTCCATCGGCGACAACCGCCTGGGTGGCTGGTACGGCTACCGCATGGCCAAGGCTGCGCTCAACCAGGGCCTGCGCTGCGCCAGCATCGAATTGGCCCGCCTGAATCCGGAAAGCTGCGTGCTGGCATTGCATCCCGGCACCACCGACACGGCGCTGTCACGGCCGTTCCAGTCCAGGGTACCCGCCGACAAGCTGTTCACCACCGACTATGCGGCCGCGCGGTTGCTGGAGGTGCTCGCCGCGCGTACACCGGCCGAGACCGGCAGTTTCTGGGATTGGCAGGGCCAGCCGGTGGACTGGTAGCCGTCTCAGACCGCGGCGCGGCGCACGGTGGACAGCAGCGCCGCCGCGGCGAGGAACAGGCTGGCGAAGACGCGGTTGGTGATGCGCTGCTGCCGCGGCGTACGCAGCAAGGTCAACACCCGCGCGGCGAGGCCGGTATAACCCGCCATCACGATCAGATCGACGGTGACCATGGTCACGCCGATGATCAGGTATTGCGCGGTCAGCGGCGCCTGGGGATCGACGAATTGCGGCAATACCGCGAGCATGAAGACCAGCGCCTTGGGGTTGCTGACGTTGACCAAGAAACCGCGCAGCACCAGGGCACCAATGCGCGGCGGGGCGCGCTCGTCGGCCACCTGGGCGCCCAGATCCATGGGCGCCGCGCGCCACTGACGGATGGCCAGGTAGGCGAGATAGGCCACGCCGAAACTCTTGATGAGCGTGAAGGCCAATTGGGAGGTCGCCAGCAGGGCGCCTACGCCGACCGCGACGATGGCGATCTGCAGCGCCAGCCCCAGTTGCAAGCCGATGGCCGTCCAGTAACCGCGACGAAAGCCCAGGGTCACGCCAGCGCTCATGGAGGCGATGGCGCCCGCTCCGGGCGAGAGGCTGATCATCCAGCAGGCAATGAAGAAACCGGTCCAGACCTGCAGACTCATGCACTCACCTGTCGAGATGGAAATCGAAGGACCCGTCAGCATCGCGCCAGCGGCGGACCGATTTCTGGAAGAATTGGGTGTTGGGAATCTGCACCAGGGCACCTTCCTGACTGTCGTCCAACTCCTGCAGGGTCACGAAGAGCATGTTGATGGCCACCACCCGGCCCTTGATGCCGGGCTTGTCGGAGGCATCCAGCACCTCGATGCGATCGCCCAGGCGGAACGGGCCGACGGTGAAGATCAGTACCGCGCAGAACAGATTGGAGAGCACGCTCCAGATGGCGAAGAAGGCCACCGCGGCTACCGCGACGAAGCCGGAAATGGCCGTCCAGAGCACCGCGGCGGACACCCCGAAGCGCTCCAGGGCCATGAGGATGGCGCTGCCCATGATCAACCAGCGCAGGGTGCCACGCAGGCCGAGGACGATCTGCGGCGGCAGCGGATAGCGCTCGCCCAGGCCGGTGACAGCGCGCGCCACGATGCGCTGCAGCACGTAGCCGATGAGCAGCACCAGGGCGACCTGGCCGGCTACCAGCAGGTAGGCGCTCCAGCCCGGCAGCCAGGTCTGCAGCCATTCCCTCATCAGGCCCCCTCGAGCTCGGCTTGCAGGCTTTCCAGCCGTTCCAGGGCCTCCAGCCACTGTTCTTCCAGTTCGGCTTCACGGGTCTTGGCGGCGGCCTGATCGGCCAGCGCCTGGCGCAGTTCCTCCTTGCGCGCGGCGTCGTAGAGACCGCTGTCGCCCAACCGCGCTTCCAGGGCGGCGAGCTTTTCCTGCACCTTGCCCAGCTCCGTCTCCAGCTTGTCGGCGGCCTTCTTGAGGGGCGCCAGTTGCTGGCGCAGGGCAGCAGCGGCCTGGCGCTGGGCCTTGCGGTCGGTCTTGTCGACCGCCGCGCTATCGCCCGGCGTGGTGCTGGGCTCCTGACGGGCGCGGAAGTCCACCAGCCAGCGGCTGTAGTCGTCCAGATCGCCATCGAAGGCCTGCACCTTGCCATCGGCCACCAGCAGGAATTCGTCGGTGGTGCTCTTGAGCAGGTGACGGTCGTGGGAGACCACCAGCACCGCGCCAGCGAATTCCTGCAGGGCCAGGGTCAGGGCCAGGCGCATGTCCAGGTCCAGGTGGTTGGTGGGTTCGTCCAGCAGCAGCAGGTTGGGCTTCTGCCAGGCGATCAGCGCCAGCGCCAGCCGCGCCTTCTCGCCACCGGAGAAATTCAGCACCACCTCGTCGCAACGGGGGCCGCGGAAGTCGAAACCGCCGAGGAAGTCGCGCAGGCTCTGCTCGCGCTCGCCGGGGGCGATGCGCTGCAGGTGCAGCAGCGGACTGGCCTTGGCGTCCAGGGAGTCGAGCTGGTGCTGGGCGAAGTAGCCGATGGCGAGGTTCTCGCCCCGCTGCAGGCGGCCGCCGAGGGGTTCCAGCTCACCCGCCAGGGTCTTGATCAGGGTCGACTTGCCGGCGCCGTTGGGGCCGAGCAGGCCGATGCGCGCACCGGGTGCCAGTTGCAGCTTGACCGGGTGCAGGATGGTGGTCTCGCCATAGCCGAGGCGGCCTTCGGCGAGATCCAGCAGCGGGCTGGACAGCTTGTCCGCCTCGCGGAAGGCGAATTCGAAGGGCGAATCGACATGGGCTGGCGCCAGTTCTTCCAGGCGCTCCAGGGCCTTGATCCGGCTCTGCGCCTGGCGCGCCTTGGTGGCCTGGGCCTTGAAGCGGGCGATGTACTTCTCCATGTGGGCGCGCTGGGCCTGCTGCTTGTCGTAGGCCTGCTGCTGCTGCGCCAGGCGTTCGGCGCGGGTACGCTCGAAGCTGGAATAGCCGCCGCGATAGAGGGTGAGCTTCTGCTGTTCCAGATGCACCACGTGATCGACCACCGCATCGAGGAAGTCGCGGTCGTGGGAGATCAGGATCAGGGTGCCGGGATAGCCCTTGAGCCAGTCTTCCAGCCAGAGGATGGCGTCCAGATCCAGGTGGTTGGTGGGTTCGTCCAGCAGCAGCAGGTCCGAAGGGCACATCAGCGCCTGGGCCAGATTCAGGCGCATCCGCCAGCCACCGGAGAAATCGCCGACGCGGCGCTCCATCTGCGCCGCGGTGAAGCCCAGCCCGGCCAGCAGCTTGCGCGCCCGGGCATCGGCGGTATAGCCGTCGGCCGCCTCGAAGTCGGCGTGCAGCCGGCCCAGGGCATTGCCGTCCTGGGCCGCTTCGGCGGCGGCCAGTTCGCGCTGGATGCGGCGCAGGTCGACGTCGCCGTCCAGCACGTAGTCCACCGCCTGGCGTTCCAGGGTGTCCACTTCCTGGCGCATGTGGGCGATCCGCCAGGCGGCCGGAATGTGGCAATCGCCCGCATCGGCGCCGAGTTGGCCACGCAGCAAGGCGAAGAGACTGGATTTGCCGGCACCGTTGGCACCGATCAGGCCGGCTTTCTGGCCGGGATGCAGGGTCAGGTCGGCGCTTTCGAGCAGGCGCTGCGGACCGCGCTGTAGGGTAAGGTTCTGTAGTCGGATCATGGCGGCGGAGTGTAGCAGCTCCACCACCCACGAATGGGGAGGCGGATATGCAAGAGGACCTGTGGGAATTCGCGTTGGCAGTATACGCCCGGCCTGGCGTGGAGGGTGCCTGTTTGCGTGTGCAGGAGGCTGGAGCCGATGTCTGCCTGGTGCTCACGGCGCTCTGGCTCGACCGGCGCGGCTGCGCCCTGGAGGCCAGGGGCCTCGGTCGGCTACGGGCCGCCGCGACGCACTGGCAGGAAACGGTGGTGCGGCCCTTGCGTCAGCTGCGGCAGGCCTGGAAGGTTCCGGCTGGAGAGGACGAGGATCTGGCGGCGCTCCGCGAGCAGCTCAAGGGTCTGGAGCTTTCGGCGGAGCGCGAACAACTCGCGCGCCTGGCACGACTCGCGGCGCATTGGCCCTGTCGGACCATTGGCGACACCTGTGCCTGGCTCGGGGCCGTGGCCCCGCAGACGGCGACCGCCGCCGATCTGGGTCTGCTGACCGAGGCGGCGCGAGCGGTGCGTCCCTAGACCGACGCCAGCCGCGGTTGCTGGTGGGCGGTGTGCAGCACCTCGATCAGGCAATCTTCCAGCTCGAACCGCTCGCGCAGGGTTTCGCCCAGCAGCTTGAGTTCGATGGTCAACAGGCCAGGATCCTTGTAGGCCCCGCGCTCGAATCTGTCATTGAAGTTGAGCGCCGCGTCGGTGAGCGCCTGCAGGCGTGGGTAGAGGCTGTCGGAGAACTCGATGGCGCGCTCGTCCTGGAATTCCCGGGCTTCGGCCACCAGTTGCTCGTAGATCTCGAAATGCGCGGTGGACATGTAGTCGACCAGCAGGTCGCAAAGGCGCTCCAGCTCGCTCACCTCATGTATCGGAGCCAGCAGAGGTTGCAGGTCCAGGGTTTCGTAGGCGGTCACCAACTCGCGGCGGGCGATCAGCCAGCGGTCGATCAGCTGGTGGACCCCACCCCAGCGTTCCTGGGCATTGCGGCAGGTTTCTAGCATGACGGCAGCTCTCTATACGGGCGAGACGGTCCGGGCGCAGGCGCCCGGGTGTTATCAGGAACTATACCGACATCGCCTCGCCACGCGAGTGCCGTTGCTCGGAGAAAGGCCTAATGTGGTGTTTCAGAAGTTACCTACACAATTTTGGCGGCGCTTTTTGTCCATGGACGTCGTTGCCCCTCCTCGCCATAGCCCTGCTATGACTCGTCCCGGCGCCTAGCCCATGAACAAAAATCACTCGCCAATTCTTGCGCGAACTTCAGAAACACCACACTAGCGACGGCGGAAGATCTTGACCAGGCTCAAGGCCATGAGCAGGACGAAGGCCAGCAGGCTCCATTCGGGGATGCTCAGGCCGAATAGCGTCCAGTTGACCTCGGCGCAATCGGCGGTGCCGTGCAGCACCAGGCGGATGATCTCCTGGAAGGGCAGCGCCTGCATCATGTAGTCCAGGCTCGGCAGGCAGGCCGCCAGCTCTTCCGCCGGGACCGTCTGCAGATAGACCTGGCGGCCGGCGGTGGCAGCGCCGCCAATGGCCAGCAGTAGCAGGATCACGCCATAGACGCGCCCGCCGCGTTTTCCCGGCGCCTGGATGCCGGCGATCAGGGCAACCACGCCGACCAGGATGAAGAAGATCCGCTGCACCACGCACAGTGGACAGGGCTCGAGGCCGACTACGTGTTCGAGATAGAGACCGACAGCCATGAGCATCGCGCAGATCGCGGTCATGAACAGAAAGATGAAGCGGGGACTAGTCACGGACGCGCCGTCTCCAATAGGGAATTGGGACGTTACGGTAGTGAAAGCCCGGGCTCCTTTCAAGGACCCGGGCTGGACAGCGTCGTCTTAAACGCGCGTGGCCGGCAGCGAGCCAGGTGCTTGCTCACGCCATTGGCTCTGCAAGAGCTGCTGGCTGCGGGTGACGTCGCCCAGTTGCATGGCTACCCGCGCCAGTTCGCCGGCAGTAACGGCGGAAGGCCGCTGGGCCAGGCTGGTTTCCAGGTACTCGCGGGCCTTGCCCCACAGTTGGTTGCTCATGCACAGCCGCCCCAGCGCCAGCAGCAGCACCGGATCCTGGGGGCGGTCCCGGAGCCAGCCTTCGGCGTGATGCAGCGGTCGGCTGGCATCGCGCGGGCGCAGCTGCCCATAGAGTTCGACCAGCCGCTCATCCCACTGCCGGTTGAGGGTGATGTGCAGCACCTCCTCGGCCAGGTCGTCACGGCCGATGGCGCGCAATTGGCGGGCATAGGCCAGCACCACCGAGGAATCACCCTTGAGCGCCGTGGGCACCTGCTGCCATTGCGCATCCAAAGCGGACTCGGCGCCCTGCGCAGGCACCTCGTCCAGAGTAGCGATCCATACCTTGCGCTCCAGGTCATCCTGCTCCTGGGGCCGCAGCACCTGCTGCTTGCGCAATTGCGGTAGCAGAGCGATCAGCGCCGGCCAGTCACGCAGGGTCACCTGCAGGCGCTGCAGTTGGAGCAATACCTCGCCGTTCTTCGGGTACTTGGCCTGCAGCGGCGCCAGGCTGTCGCGGGCTTCCAGGTACTGGCCACGGTCGATCTGCAGGCGAGCTTGCTGGAGACCGATGGCCAGCTCAGCGTGGGGCTCGCGCTCACGCGCCTGGCGCAACAGCCGGTCGCGCTCTTCGAGGTCGCCCAGTTCATTGGCTGCCCGGGCGGCGCCCAAGAGTACGAACAGCGGCTGATCGGCGTGTTCGGCAGCGCTTTTCAGGTGTTTGAGGGCGCTGCTCCAGTTGCCTTCGGCGAGTTCCAGCTGGCCCTTATGGCGAGCCTGCTCCAGGCGCCGCTGGCGATTGTGCCGCGACCAGGGATTGAGCACCTTGCCGGTCAGCCCCAGGGCATTCAGCACCAGCTTGAGGATGTAGAGCGCCAGCCAGACGGCCACCAGCAGCGCCAGGAAGGCCCAGAGGCTCGATTCGTAGCGGAAGTTGCTATAGGAGAGCAGCACGTAGCCCGGCTCCTTGGCCAGCACCACGGCGACGCCCAGGCCGACGAGCAGGGCGAACAGGAACAGCAGGTACAGGCGCTTCATGGGCGATTCTCCTGAGCCGCGCCGGCGGCATTGTTCGACTGGATGTTCGGCTGGATTTGCTGGCGTTGCGCGATGTAGGCCTGCAGCGCGGTCAGCGCCGGGGTCAGATCGGGCGCCTCGAAGGTCACCGGCCGCTCGGCCAGCTCTTGCAGGCGCAACTTGACCGCACGGCTATCGGGATTCTGGTTGTTGAAGTAGCCCGCGAGGATGTCTTCGGCCTGTTCGATGGAGAGGCGATAGACCTCCTGGTTGCCGTTGAGCACCGCCCACTGCGCCTGCTCCAAAGCCAAACTCATGGCCAGGCGGACTTGGGCGAGGGATTCCTCGGCCAGCAGCGGCCGGATCGGCTGGTCGGCGGAGAAATCGATACGGAAGTAGCTGGAGATGCGCTGCCGGAAGCTCTGCCACCACTGCTGCAGGGCATTGCTCGGCGGCAGCGCGGGTTTCTCGACGCCCGGCTGATCGGCCACCGTGGCGGAGAAACGCGGCGGTAGCGGTTCGAGGCTTTGTACCTGGTTACGCAGCGAAGCCAACTGGACGAACAGCCCAGTGCGATCCAGGTCGGGCAATTGGCGCAGCGTCTGCTGGGCATCGGCGATCTGTTGCCGAGCCGCGAAGGCGGCCGGGTCGTTCTGGGCCTTGAGGATGTCATCGACGCCCTGCAACAGATTCTGGGCGCTGGGCACGTCCTGCAGCGCGGTCATGCGCAGAGTAGCCATGCGCAGCAGGTGCTCGGCTTCGGTCAGGCGCCAGGCCTGGCGGCTCTGGCCAACCACTTCCTTGAACTGCTCCGCGAGATGCTGCTGATCGCCCTGCAGGGCGGCCAGTTGGCGGCGGCGCTCTTCCAACTCGCTGGCCGAGGGCAGGCGGGCCAGATCGGCACTCAACGCCTGGTTGCGCGTTTCCAGCTGACGGAGCTGACTGCGCAGATCCTCGGCCTGGGCGGCGCTGCTCTGTTCGTTCTGGCGCACCTGCTGCAGTTGCCAGACGCTCCAGCCACCCAGCCCCAGACCACCCGCGGCCACCAGCAGGGCCAGCAGCGCCAGACCGGATGCCTTGCCCGAGCCCTTGCGGCGCACGCTGGCGGGAGGCGACGCCGGCGGGGGCGTGGCGGCGGTCACGACAGGATCGGGAGAGACGTCGTCGGCGCGGGGGGCTTGAGTTTCGCTCACGGGAATTCCTTGTAGGGTCAATCCGGATGGTGGTGGGCTAGCGCGGCGGCGAGGGCGCCGGCATTGGCGCCCTCGCACTCGATCACGCGGTGGCAGCCGCTCGCGCGGGCCAGCTCGGCCACGCGGGCGCTGGGTACCAGCAGGGGATAACGGCGCAACTCGGGCCAATCCGCACCCGCACAGGCCTGCAGATGCGCGAAACCCTGCCCACTGCTGACCATGATGGCATTCAGGCGTTCCGCTGTCAGAGTCTCTAGGATCAGCCCCGCAGGGTAATCCGGGCACTGGCGGCGATAGAGTTCGAGTACCTCGACCTGGGCACCACGGGCGGTCAGGGTCTCGACCAAGAGCTCGCGTCCGCCCTCGCCACGCAGCAACAATACCTGAGGATCGGGACGTTGCAGGGCTTCGTCCAGCGCCGGCAGTGCCAGCAGGCCTTCGCTGTCTTCGCGCTCGGGGTAATGCACCGGCAGGCCATAGTCGTCGAGCACCGCGGCGGTAGCCGCGCCCACGGCGAACCAGGCCTGCAGCGGCGGCTGCGGCCAGTAGCGATCCAGGGCGGCGAGTCCGAGGCGGGCGGCTGGCTTGCTCACCACCAGCACGGCGGCGTAGCGGTCGAGATCGAGCCAGAGCGAGCGCTGTTCAGGGGTTTCCGCCAGGGGCTGCAGTTCCAGCAGCGGCAGGCTGGCCGTGGCGATGCCCACCGTCTCCAGGGCGGCGGCCAGGGGTGGATTCTCCTCCGCCGGCCGGGTCAGCAGCAGTCGCCAGGCGCTCATGATGCGCCGGAGGCCCCATAGACGGTATCGAGAATGCCCTGGGCGCCCTGGGCCAGCAGGTCTTCGGCCACCGTCACGCCCAGCCCGGCCGGGTCGTTCAGTGGGCCGCGGGCTTCGGCGCGCAGCAGCAGGCCACCATCGGGCTGGCCGACCAGGCCGCGCAGCCAGAGCAGTTCGCCTTCCTGCACCGCATAGCAGGCGATAGGCACCTGGCAGCCGCCATTGAGACGCCGATTCAGGGCGCGCTCGGCGGCGACGCGGCGTTCGGTGTCGACATGGTGCAGGGGTTCGAGCAGGGCATGGATCTCGGCATCGTCGGTGCGGCACTCGATGCCCACGGCGCCTTGGCCACCGGCGGGCAGACTGTCCTCGACGCTGAGGGACTCGCGGATGCGCGCGGCGAAGCCTAGACGGATCAGACCGGCTGCGGCGAGGATGATGGCGTCGTAGTCATCGGCATCGAGCTTGGCCAGGCGGGTATTGACGTTGCCGCGCAGAAAGCGGATTTCGAGATCCGGGCGCAGGGCCAGCAACTGGGCCTGGCGCCTCAGGCTGGAGGTACCCACCACGCTGCCCTGGGGCAGATCGGCGAGCCGGGCATAGCGGTTGGAGACGAAGGCATCGCGCGGGTCTTCACGCTCGCAGATGGCGTACAGCCCGAGGCCCTGCGGAAACTCCATGGGCACGTCTTTCATGGAGTGCACGGCGATATCGGCGCTGCCGTCGAGCAGGGCATTTTCCAGCTCCTTGACGAACAATCCCTTGCCGCCGATTTTGGCCAGGGGCGCGTCCAGCAGCTTGTCGCCACGACTGGTCATGGGCAGCAGGCTCACCCGCAATCCTGGATGCGCCGCTTCGAGGCGGGCTTTCACATAGTCGGCTTGCCACAGCGCCAGGGCACTCTGGCGCGTAGCGATACGAATTTCGCGGAGCATGGACATTACCGGCACGTCAGATTGCCGGCCATCATAGCAGGTCGACCGGCGCCTCTCCCCCGCTGCGCGCCGGTCATCGACGTGGCAGCGACGTCAGATGCTGTGCATCAGGCGGCGCACGCCGGCGACGTGACGGCGGCTGACGGTCAGCGCATCGCCGTTCATGCCCTTGAGGAACAGCTGGAAGTGCCCCAACGGCGTGCGTTGCAGTCGCTCGATGCGCTCGCGGGAGACCAGGGCATTGCGGTGAATCCGCACGAAGCGCTCGCCGAATTCGTCTTCCAGCGCCTTGAGCGGCTCGTCCAGCAACACCTCGCCCCCGGAGTGTCTCAGGGTCACGTACTTGTGGTCGGCGATGAAGTAGACCACGTCGTCCAGCGGAATCAGCTCGATCCCCTTGCGGGTGCGGGCACTGATGTGGCTACGCGGCCCCGGACCGCCGCTGGCTGGCGGCTTGGTCAGCGCAGCCAGTTGCATGCGGTTGGGGCGCTGGGCCTTGCTCAGGGCCGCGGCCAGATCTTCCTGGCGGACCGGCTTGACCAGATAGCCCACGGCGCTCACCTGGAAGGCGTCGAGCGCGTATTCGTCGTGGGCGGTGACGAAGATCACTGCGGGCGGCGATTCGCGCTCACAGAGCCGCGCCGCCACCTGCAAGCCGTCCAGACCCGGCATGCGGATGTCGAGCAGGACGATGTCTGGTTTGAGGTTTTCAACCAAAGCGAGGGCTTCCTCACCGTTGGTGGCTGTCGGCTCCAGGGCGGTATAACCGTCCAGTTGCCCCACCAGACGGGCCAGACGCTCGCGCGCCAAGGGTTCGTCATCGACGATCAGGACATTCATAAGCTCAGGCTTCCCGCATGAGTCGCTCGCATGGATAGCGAAGAGACGTTGTATGCCGCTGGTCGCGGCGTTCGATTTTGAGACTCGCAGCTGGTCCGAAAAGTGCCGTCAACCGCGCTTCGATATTGCTCAAAGCTTGACGAGTGCCCTTGGGTGGACGCGGCTGCTGCTCGACCTCAGGGTCGTAGGGGTTGCTGATGACCAGTTCGAATACCCCATCCAGATAGTTGGCGTAGATGGTGACCAGCCCGCCTTCGATGCGCGGCGCGACACCGTAGATCAAGGCATTTTCCAGCAGTGGCTGGAGGGTCAGCTGGGGGATCGGCAGGTCGGCCGGCACCCCGTCGACGTCCCATTGCAGCTTCAGCCGGTCGCCCAGGCGCAGCCGTTCGATTTCCAGGTAACGCCGCGACAGCTCCAGTTCTTCCACCCAGCGCACCCTGGTACCGGGCTGGGCCAGGCTGGCGCGGAACAGTGCCGACAGGTCCAGCACTGCGCGCTCGGCCTTGTCGGCATCCAGGGCGACCAGGCTGGCGATGCTGTTCAGGCTGTTGAACAGGAAGTGCGGGCGGATGCGCGCCTGCAAGGATTCGATGCGCGCCTGCAATTCGGCCTGCTGCTGGCGACGCCACTGGCTCTGCAGCCAGAAGTAGCGCAGCAGCAGCATGGACATGATGAAGGCGATCAGCGCGTGCCTCATGTACAGCCGTACCTCGCCCACCCGCTGTAGCGGACCGGCCAGTTGCAGCCAGTCGGCCACCAGGGTGCAACCCAGCGTCAGCGCCACCACGATGGCGCAGCAGAGACCGCCGGCCACCACTGGCCGATGCCGCGCGAGCCAAGGCCGCAGACGGCAGAGCAGCGCCGCCGACAGCAGCACGATCCACTGCACGAACAACGACACCAGCGCCAGGCGGATCCAGTTGAACTGCAGGGTGAAGGGCTCGGCCAGCACCAGGACCAGCACCAGCAACTCCGCCAGCACCACCAGGACGAGCAGCGCCTCCGGCTCGCACAGGGCCGGGACGAAGAAGTCATCGACCTTCACCGGCCGAGGGGTTTTGCGGCGTTCGAGCATCATGAGCCGCAGTGTGGTTCAGATACCGCTCGTCGGCAAGCCGCCTCCGTTGATTCCGGCAGCAAGGCGCTCAGGACTGTTATCATCGGCACCCTTCAACTCCACCGATAAGCCCAGCAGCAGGCCGATCCATGAGCAGCGAAAAAACCAACCAGTCCTGGGGCGGACGCTTCAGCGAGCCCGTCGACGCCTTCGTCGCCCGCTTCACCGCTTCGGTGGACTTCGACAAGCGCCTCTACCGCCACGACATCCTCGGCAGCCAGGCCCATGCCCGCATGCTGGCCCAGGCCGGGGTGCTCAGCACAGCCGAACGCGACGCCATCGTCGCCGGCCTGGACGAGATCCGCGGCGAAATCGAGGCCGGCACCTTCGAGTGGCGCGTCGATCTGGAAGACGTGCACATGAACATCGAGGCGCGCCTGACCGAGCGCCTGGGCGTGGTCGGCAAGAAGCTGCACACCGGTCGCAGCCGTAATGACCAGGTGGCCACCGACATCCGCCTCTGGCTGCGCGACGAGATCGACGCCATCCTCGCCGAGCTGAATCGCCTGCAAGAAGGCCTGCTGCAACTGGCGGAGGCCGAAGCCGACACCATCATGCCCGGCTTCACCCACCTGCAGACCGCCCAGCCGGTGACCTTCGGCCACCACCTGCTGGCCTGGTTCGAGATGCTTTCTCGCGACCATGAGCGCCTGGTGGACTGTCGCAAGCGCGTCAACCGCATGCCCCTGGGCAGTGCGGCGCTGGCTGGCACCACCTATCCCATCCAGCGCCAGGTCACCTGCGAACTGCTGGGTTTCGAGGCCATTGGCGGCAATTCCCTGGACGGCGTCTCGGATCGCGACTTCGCCATCGAATTCTGCGCCGCGGCGTCCCTGGCGATGATGCACCTGTCGCGCTTTTCCGAAGAGCTGGTGCTCTGGACCAGCGCCCAGTTCCAGTTCATCGACCTGCCCGATCGCTTCTGCACCGGCTCCTCGATCATGCCGCAGAAGAAGAATCCCGACGTCCCCGAACTGGTGCGCGGCAAGACCGGCCGGGTGTTTGGCGCCCTCACTGGTCTGCTGACCCTGATGAAGGGCCAGCCACTGGCGTACAACAAGGACAACCAGGAAGACAAGGAACCGCTGTTCGACGCCGCGGATACCCTGCGCGACTCCCTGCGCGCCTTCGCCGACATGGTTCCGGCCATCAAGCCCAAGCGCGAGATCATGCGCGAGGCCGCGCGCCGTGGCTTCTCCACCGCCACGGACCTGGCCGACTACTTGGTGCGCAAGGGCCTGCCCTTCCGCGATTGCCACGAGATCGTCGGCCACGCGGTGAAGTACGGCGTCGATAGCGGCAAGGACCTGGCCGAAATGAGCCTGGACGAACTGCGTCGCTTCAGCGACCAGATCGAGCAAGACGTCTTCGCGGTCCTGACCCTGGAAGGTTCGGTCAACGCCCGCGACCACATCGGCGGTACCGCGCCGGCCCAGGTCCGCGCCGCCGTGGCTCGCGGTCGCGAGTTGCTGGCCCAGCGCTGAGAGCCAGCACGCTCCCTGCGGCCGCCGCTTCCAGAGGGTGGCCTGCTTGGGAGCGGGCAGACTAGCCTGGCACCTGTTCGGCGTTAGGCTAGTGCCCCCTCGGGCGCTGGATGCGCCATACCGTCTATCGGCAGCACCAGCGGGCGAAAAAAGCAGGCCGCAGGCCCAAAACGGCGCCTGATGTGTCGGCAACCGCTCTACGACGGGGGGCTCTTTGACCGAGCGCTCCGGACACCCCAGAGCGGACGCCGCCCACCCGCGAATAGGTACGACGACTGGCACTCAGGCCTCCGGAAAGCCGGCCGATACTGAGGACTTGACCAGCCTTTCGAGTCAAGCCTCATGCGCCTTTCAGCTTGTTCCATCCTGCTTTGCGGACTGTTCGCCGCTGCCTCCAGTCACGCGACCCTGCCCGCACCGTTGCCCCAGACCCTCACCTGGCACGTCCAACTGAACGGCGTGTTGCAGAAGCCCAACCGGACCTTCTACGACATCGACCTCTACGACACCAGCAAGGCGGTGATCGCCAATCTGAAGGGCAATGGCAAGACGGTGATCTGCTATTTCAGCGCTGGCACCTGGGAAGACTGGCGTCCGGATGCCGCCCTCTACCCCAAGGCTGCCCTGGGCAAGGCGCTGGATGCCTGGCCGGGTGAGCGCTGGCTGGACATCCGCCGTGCTGATGTCCGCACCCTGTTGGCCAAGCGCCTGGACCTGGCCGTGCAGAAGGGCTGCCAGGGCGTGGACCCGGACAACGTCGACGGCTACACCAACCCGAACGGCCTCAAGCTGACCAAGGCCCAGCAGCTGGACTTCCTCAACTGGCTGGCCGACGAAGCCCACAAGCGCTCGCTGCTGGTAGGCCTGAAGAATGCCATCGAGCTGATCCCCAGCGTCTACGGCAAGTTCGACTTCGCTCTCAACGAGAGCTGCTACGACTACGCCGAGTGCAATGCCTACAGCTACTTCCGCACCCAGAAGAAGCCGGTGATGATCATCGACTACGGTCCCTACAGCACCAAGCGCTGCAGCCAGGCCAAGACCTCCGGCTACAACCTGCAGTTCTATCCGCTGTCGCTGGCGGCCCTGGGCACGGCCTGCAAGTAGCCAAGGCGCGGGGCCTGGCTACTGACTACAGCCGTCTCAGTCGAGGCCGGCCTTCTTGTGTGACCTCTGCCCCAGCGCCACCCAGTCCAGCTCGCCCTCGCCCTGGGCGACGGCCTCCAGCAGGTTGTCTCTCAGGACGCTGGCGAAGGGTAGCGGCACCGCCTTCTCCTGCCCCGCGGCCAGTGCCAGACCGACATCCTTCAGGCCCAGACTGAGCTTGAAGGCGGCGGGCGAGAATTGCCGCTCGGTCAGCAGGCGGCCGTAGTTCTGGTACACCGGGGCGGCGAACAGGGTGCTGGTGAGGATCTCCAGCAACGCGGCCGGCTCCACCCCATAGCTGCGCGCCAGCGCAGTGCTCTCGCCCATGGTCTCGATGGCACTGGCGATCATGAAATTGCCGGCGATCTTCACCACGTTGGCCTGACGTGGCTCCTGGCCCACCGGCCAGGTCTTGCGCCCGAGCACGTCGAGCAGCGGCTGGACGCGCTCGATGGCCGCCGGATCACCCGCCACCACGATGTTGAGCTGGCCACTGGCGGCCACATCGGTGCGCCCGAACACCGGCGCGGCCACATAGCCCACCCCCGCCTCGGCATGGCGCGCCACCAGTTCGTCGACCAGGGCGACCGACAGGGTGGCCATGCTGACGTGGATCAGCCCGGCTCGTGCGCTCCGCAGGGCACCGCTGTCGAGGATTACCTCGCGGGTGGCGGCGTCATTGGCCAGGATGCTGAACAGCACCTCGCTGTCGAAGGCCTCCGCTGGCGTCGCCGCGGCGATCGCGCCCTGGCCGACCAGCGCCGCCACCGGCGCCTGGGAGCGGTTCCAGAGCACCACCTCGTGCCCGGCCTTGAGCAGATTGGCCGCCATGCCCTGCCCCATGCCACCCAGGCCTATGAATCCAACGCGCATTGCTGTGTCCTCTCGTGCAGTGATAGCTAATGCCGGCTAGAGCCAGCGGCGAAACTTGAACCAGCCATAGGGAATCAGCGCCGAGACCACCATGGCACCCAGTGCCAGCGGATAGCCGAAATGCCAATCCAGCTCCGGCATGACCTTGAAGTTCATGCCGTAGATGGTCCCCACCAGGGTCGGCGGCAGAAACAGCACCGAGGCAATGGTGAAGACCTTGACGATGTTGTTCTGCTCCACGCTGATCAACCCCAGCGTGGCATCGAGCAGGAAGCCGATTTCGCCGTTCATCTTCGCCTGGTAATCGCTGAGCGAGCGCACATCGCGCTCCAGCGTCTTGAACCAGGTCTTGGCCGTACCGGAGACCCAGGTAGCGCCCGTGCGCCTTAGATAGGAGACGATACGGTTGATGCCCAGCAGGCTCTCGCTGAGCTGGGCCAGCAACTGATTGGTGCGCCCCAGTTGCTTGACGATGGATTGCAGGTCCGTCTTCGGCTGGTGCTTTTCCTGGGGGGAATCGACAGGCTCGCGAAATACCGCCTGGGCCAGGCGATTGAGATGCGCCTGGACCGACTCGAGGATGTCGGCTACCCGGTCCACCAGGCTGTCCAGCAGCGAGGCGAAGATCACGTCGCTCCGGCAGTGCTGGCGAGCCTCTTGCCGGGCCTTGCCAAGAAAGGTCTTGAAGGCGGCCAGTTCGGCGTAGCGCACCGTCACCAGCCACTCGGGGGTGAGCACGAAATTCACCACCGTCGCCTTGGGCTGGTGCTCGCTGAAGCCACTGACCACCGTGGTGGTGAGGTGCAGGGCCTGGTCGGTCTGGTAGAGTCGCGACGATTCCTCGATCTCGGCGATTTCTTCGCGCGTGGGGATGTCCATCGCCAGGGTCTGTTCGAGATAGCGCTCCTCCTCCTCGCTGGGATCGAGCAAGTCCACCCAGACCAGATCCTCGGGCAGAGCGTCTCCCGGCGACAGCGGCTGCGCGACCAGCTCGTTGGCGGACAGGCGATAGCAGGTGATCATTCGATAGACTCCAGGCCAAATCAGGGGTCGGACTGTAGGTTCTGTACGAAAAATGCCTGCGCTCGGTGATGCTTCGTTGAAAAAGGCTTCGGAATGCTCATTTACCGCTCGTAAACTCCGCTTCCTCAGCCTTTTTCGCCTCGCCTGACCTTCGCTCGGCGTTTTTTCGTACAGAACGTAACAAAGGATATCCAGACATGATTGACCACGACGACGACGAAGAATCCTTCGTTTCCTCCCATCTCATCGAAGCGGTGGAGAACCAGCTCGCCGCGGGCGAACCCGTCTACGTCCAGGCTGTGCTCAACAAGCTCACCCTGGTCGGCTACGAGCGCGACGATGCGATCCTGCTCATGGCCCAGGCGCTGGCCTACGAGATCGAGGCCATGCTGAACGCCGAGCGGCCCTTCGACAGTGCCCATTACGAGCAGTTGCTGCGCGCCCTGCCGGAGCTGCCGGAACGACCAGAAGCCGACACGGACTAGCTTGCGGCCGGCTCCAATGCCAGCAATTCCACCTGCTGCTCCTTGCCCCCTGGCACCGGCCAGCTCAGGCGTTCACCGGGCGTGGCGCCGAGTAGCGCGCTGCCCGCCGGCGCCAGCACCGATACCCGCCCCGCTTCGCCGGCATCCTCTGGATACACCAGCACCACCTGATATTCCTTGCCCGTGTCGGTTTCGCGGCAGCGCACGCGCGAATTCATGGTGACCACCGACCCTATATCCTCGGGCGCCACGACCTGGGCCCGTGCCAGCTCTTCGTCGAGGGCGGCGGCCACGGGGCCGAACTCCGGCAAGTCGTCGAGCAGGCGTTCGAGGCGGGGCAGATCGGCGGCGGAAACGGTGATGGGCGATGCATGACGCATGGCGGACTCCTGGAAGACGAGACGACGCGGCCCCTGTCGCCAAGCGCGATGGACCTGCGGGAAGACGGGCGGCAAGAGCCCTGCGAGAGGCCGCAACGGGGCGGCAAAAGAAAACGGCGCTCGAAAGGCGCCGTCAGGTCACGCTAGCACAGGACGCTCGGCGCGGGTCAAGCCGCACCGACCACAGGTAGGCTACAACCCGGGGAACGTCACGCTCTCGCCGGTCTGCTCCAGGGTCACCCGTACCAGCAGGGCGCCGAGGGTCTCCGGTCGGCTGTCGCACACCCAGTTCTGGCCGTCCCAGTCGAAGTGATAGCCCCCCGAGCGCGCCGCCACCCAGAGCTGCACCAGCGGCGGCTGACGGCTGAGGATGACCTGGCTGCCGTTGTCGAACTTGACGGTCAACACGCCACCGGCGTTTTCCAGATCGAGGTCCAGGCCACTGTCGTCGTAGGCGTCCTCGACCTGACGCTGGGTCTGGTCGACGAGGTGGTGGAATTGCGCTTCGCTGAGCCGGCTCATGACGATCCTCGAAAGAAGGGAAACAATCGGCGCACGGTAGCGGGCCGCCCAGATGGCGTCCAGTCGCGGCTTTCGCCAGCGCGTGTGCCGCAGCCCATCCGGGCGTGTCAAAGAGTCGCTTAACCTCGGTATACTCGGTGCAATATCATCTTTTCGTATAGGTTTAGCGTCATGAAGCGCCTGTCCCTCCTCTTCATCGCCTGCGCCTGCCTGCTGGCAGGCTGTGGTCAGAAAGGCCCGCTGTACCTGCCCGACGACCAGAAAGCCGCCAAAGAACATCGCCACGACGTGTTCTAAGGAGCCAGCATGGAAGTCTTCGCTGTCCGTGCAGGTGAACTGCATGCGGAAGGGGTTGCCCTGAGCGCCGTGGCGCAGCAATTCGGCACCCCCACCTACGTCTATTCCCGGGCCCACATCGAGGGCCAGTACCGCGCCTATACCGATGCGCTGGCTGGCCTGCCGCACCTGGTCTGCTTCGCCGTCAAGGCCAACTCCAACCTCGGCGTGCTCAATGCCCTGGCGCGCCTCGGTGCCGGCTTCGACATCGTCTCCCGCGGCGAGCTGGAGCGTGTGCTGGCCGCCGGTGGCGATCCGCACAAGGTGGTGTTCTCCGGGGTCGGCAAGACCCGCGACGACATGCGCCGCGCCCTGGAAGTGGGCGTGCACTGCTTCAACGTCGAATCCACCGACGAATTGGAGCGGCTGCAACAGGTGGCCGCCGAGCTGGGCGTGGTCGCGCCGATCTCGCTGCGGGTCAATCCCGACGTCGACGCCGGTACCCACCCCTACATCTCCACCGGTCTCAAGGAAAACAAGTTCGGCATCGACATCGCCGACGCCGAGGCGGTCTACGCCCGCGCCGCCGAGTTGCCGAATCTCGAGATCCTCGGGGTGGACTGCCACATCGGCTCCCAGCTCACCAGCCTGCCGCCCTTCCTCGATGCACTCGACCGCCTGCTGGCACTGATCGACCGCCTCGCCGAACGTGGCATCGTGCTGCGCCACCTGGATCTCGGTGGCGGCCTGGGCGTGCGCTATCGCGACGAGCAGCCGCCACTGGCCGGTGACTACATCCAGGCCATCCGCGAACGTATCGAAGGGCGCCAACTGACCCTGGTGTTCGAACCCGGCCGCTTCATCGTGGCCAACGGCGGCGTGCTGCTGACCCGCGTGGAATACCTCAAGCACACCGCGCACAAGGATTTCGCCATCGTCGACGCGGCGATGAACGATCTCATCCGCCCGGCCCTCTACCAGGCCTGGATGGCGGTGGAGCCGGTCGCCGCGCGCCAGGGCGAAGCCCGCCGCTACGATCTGGTCGGCCCCATCTGCGAGACCGGCGACTTCCTCGCCAAGGATCGCGAGCTGGTGCTGGCCGAAGGCGATCTGCTGGCCATCCGCTCTGCTGGAGCCTATGGCTTCACCATGAGTTCCAACTACAACACCCGTGGCCGCGCGGCCGAGGTGATGGTGGATGGCGACCAGGCCCATCTGGTGCGTCGGCGTGAAACGCTGGAAGAACTCTTCGCGGGCGAAAGCCGGCTGCCAAGCTGAGGGGAGCGCTCCATGCAACTGCGCTTCACCAAGATGCACGGGCTGGGCAACGACTTCATGGTCCTCGACCTGATCAGCCAGCACGCGCACATCCAGCCCAAGCACGTCCGCCAGTGGGGGGACCGCAATACCGGCATCGGCTTCGACCAGCTGTTGATCGTCGAAACCCCGACCAAGCCGGACGTGGACTTTCGCTATCGCATCTTCAATGCCGACGGCTCCGAGGTGGAGCAGTGCGGCAATGGTGCCCGCTGCTTCGCCCGCTTCGTCTTCGACAAGCGCCTGACGGTCAAGAAGCAGATCCGCGTCGAGACCAAGAGCGGCATCATCGAGCTGCTGCTCAAGGGTGACGGCCTGGTCCGCGTCGACATGGGCGCCCCGCGCCTGCAGGCGGCCGAGATCCCCTTCGTCACCGAGACGGAGGCCTCGAGCCACGCCGTGCAGGTGGACGGCGAAACGGTCGAACTCTCGGTGGTTTCCATGGGCAACCCCCATGGGGTGCTGCGCGTCGCCGACGTCGACCAGGCCCCGGTCCTCACCCTGGGGCCCAAGCTGGAATGCCATCCGCGCTTTCCGCAAAAGGCCAACATCGGCTTCCTGCAGGTCATCGATGCCCAGCGCGCGCGCCTGCGGGTCTGGGAGCGTGGCGTCGGCGAAACCCGCGCCTGCGGCACCGGCGCCTGCGCCGCCGCGGTGGCCGGTATCCGCCAGGGCTGGCTGACCTCGCCGGTCAGCATCGAACTGCCGGGCGGCCTGCTCAACATCGAGTGGGACGGCGTCGGCCAGCCGGTACTCATGACCGGTCCGGCCACCCGCGTCTACGAGGGCCAGGTGAGAGTATGAGCGACACCCCCGAACTGACCCCGGACCAGGTCGCCGACTGGCTGCTGGACCATCCGCACTTCTTCGCCGACCGCGAAGAGCTGCTGGCGGAAATGCGCGTGCCCCATCAGCGAGGGACCGCCATTTCCCTGGTCGAGCGGCAACTCGGGTTGCTGCGCGACCGCAACGGCGAGATGCGCCAGCGCCTGGCCCACCTGATGGACGTGGCGCGGGACAACGACCGGCTGTTCGACAAGACCCGCCGGCTGATCATCGGCCTGCTCGATGCCAACAGCCTCGAAGAGGTGATCGGCACGGTCGAAGACAGCCTGCGCCATGAATTCAAGGTGCCCTACGTCGGCCTCATCCTGTTCCACGAGCATCCCCTGCCAGTGGGCCGCAGCGTGACCCATGCCGAGGCGCAAAAGGTCATCGGCGGTCTGCTGGGCGGCGAGAAGACCACCAGCGGTGTGCTGCGCGCCCATGAACTGGCCTTCCTGTTCGGTGATTCGGCCAAGGAAGAAGTCGGCTCCGCCGCCGTCGCCGCGCTCTCCCACCAGGGTTTGCATGGCGTCCTGGCGATCGGCAGCCCCGATCCCCAGCACTACCGCAGCAGCCTCGGCACCCTGTTCCTCAGCCATGTGGCGGAAGTCCTCGCCCGCGTGCTGCCGCGCTTCCCCGTCCCCCTGCGTACGGTGCGCTGAGCCGAGGAGCGGAGCATGCAGGTCCAGCTCGACGCCTATCTCGATCACCTGCGCCTGGAGCGCCAGGTGTCGCCCCACACCCTCGACGGCTATCGCCGCGATCTGCGCAAGCTGCTGGCCTTCGCCGAAGCCGAAGGCCTTGCCGATTGGGGCGCGCTCGACGGTCGACGGCTGCGCGCCCTGATCGCTCAGTTGCACCGGGCCGGCGCCTCCAGTCGCAGCCTTGCCCGGCTGCTGTCCGCCTGCCGCGGCTTCTATCTCTATCTGATCCGCGAGGGCTTCTGCAGCCAGGACCCGGCGCACGGGCTGTCGCCGCCCAAGGCGCAGAAGCCGCTGCCCAAGGTGCTCGACGTCGACCGCTCCATGCAGTTGCTCGATGGCGCCGTGGAAGACGATTTTCTCGGCCTGCGCGACCAAGCCCTGCTGGAGCTGTTCTACAGTTCCGGCCTGCGCCTGTCCGAGCTGGTCGGCCTGGACCTGGCGGATGTGGATCTGGCCCAGGGCCTGGTGCAGGTGCGCGGCAAGGGCAACAAGGAACGGGTGCTGCCCATCGGCAGCAAGGCACGCGAGGCCCTGGACACCTGGCTCAAGGTCAGACCCCAGGCGGCACCGCGCGACGACGCCCTGTTCATCGGCCAGCGCGGCCTGCGGCTGACACCCCGCGCGGTGCAACTGCGGGTCCGCGAGGCCGGCGTCCGCGAACTGGGCCAGCACCTGCATCCGCACATGCTCAGGCACAGCTTCGCCAGCCACATGCTCAGTGCCTCGGGTGATCTGCGCGCCGTGCAGGAGCTGCTCGGCCATGCCGATATCGCCACCACCCAGATCTATACCCACCTGGATTTCGGCCAGCTCGCCGAGGTCTACGACAAAGCCCACCCCCGCGCCAAGCGCAAGGCCAGCCAATGACGATTCGCCTCGTGACCTTCGATCTCGACGATACCCTCTGGGAAATCGCCCCGGTCATCCACTCCGCCGAGGCCTTGCTGCGCGACTGGTTCGCCGAGTCGGCACCGCGCCTGGGGAGTGTCCCGGTCGAACACCTCTGGGCAATCCGCGACCGACTCTTACAGCAGGACGCCGGTCTCAAGCACCGCGTCAGCGAACTGCGTCGGCGCGTCATTCACCAGGCGCTGCTGGATGCCGGCTATGTGGAGCCCGAGGCGGCCCAACTGGCCGAGGCCGGTTTCGCCGTCTACCTGGCGGCCCGTCAGCAGGTGACCCTGTTCGAAGACGTCCACCCGACGCTGGAACAGCTCGCCGACCGCTACACCCTGGGCGTGCTGACCAATGGCAATGCGGATGTCCAGACCATTGGCCTGGCCGACTACTTCCGCTTCGCCCTGAATGCCGAGCAACTGGGCATCGGCAAGCCCGATCCCACGCCCTTTAGAGAAGCCTTGCGCCTAACGGGGATAGCGGCGTCCGAGACGGTTCACGTAGGCGACAACCCCGTGGATGACGTCCAGGGCGCGCAGCGCGCCGGCATCCGCGCAGTCTGGTTCAATCCCTTGCAAAACGCCTGGCAGGGCGCGGGCCAGCCGGATGCGGAAATCCGTTCGTTGAGTGAGTTGCCCGCGCTGCTCGCGACCTGGTCCACCTATGAAAACAAATAGGTCAGCCGGTCTCTGGACGGTCTTGCCAGCCGTCCGCTCAGCTCGACAATTCCGTTAACCAATCGCCAAAATATTCGTCACACTTCTTTTAAATTTCCAGCCGTTATTTGCGATGCCCTTCACTAAAAGATCGATAGCCAGGCAGGTTTTTGCCAAGCAAGCCGCATTTACCCCCTGGTTCATTAAGTACGGGATCAGCAATAGCCGTCTCGCCTGACAAATACCCTGGTCCGACCTCGCGTTGACAGTACAAAACCTTTTGACAATCATTGCCCCTGACTCGTGGTAGCGCTGGGATTGCGCGCTGAGTCTGCTGCCGTATAGGTCAGGGAAGATGCAATAACTCCCCTCCTCTGCGTCTCGCCGATGTTCGTTCAAATGCCTGTTATTCATCTCGTCAGGCCTTGATATCGGTAACTCAACTTCCGTTTCACACAGTCCAGGTGCAAACCCGTGCGGTAGCCATGTCTTGCGAATGGCTTGCCCCTCCAACACGGTAAACCTGTGCGGTAGCCATGTCTGAACGGCGTCCAATGATCGAGCTTTAACCAGCCAAACGAGCACTTGCAGGAGCACACGGATGTCAGCCAGCGCCCTTTCAGCCTTTTGTAGCTCAAACCTCTCGTTTTCCAGTGACGTGAAGCTGTAGACCTTGCGTCATGACCGGAACGCGGCTGCTCGCGATCAACAATAAAAAACATCCTCCATTCAGTCTTGACGCAAGCGCTTTGCCATAACGGCCACAGGTCGCGCTGTTAGTCCTGCCCAATCGACCGGCAGCCAAAGTTCGGCTTCTTAATTAGATACGTCTAACTAGCAACTCTTGGCTTTTATTTATCACTGCCGGGCACCAAGAACTTAGTTTTAACTTTCAACTCGCGCTTCGATAGCGCACACAGAGGATGGGCCCGATGGCACGGAATGATCTATCGGAATCGACATTGGGATGTTTGATTGGTGGCGCAGGCCCGGCTGGCCTGGGATTTTTGTTCAATGCCATCAAGCGGGGCGCAGTGGCGCAACTCGCCCAGGCCGGCACCATCATCGTCGATGCCGGCACCGAGTTGGGGGCTGGCAAGCTGGGCGACTACCAGATCATCGCCAACTCGGTGAGCGATGTCTTTCTCGACTGTCTACGAGATCCGCTGCTGGCCCCCATCCTGGCGCCCCTCCACGCCTCGCCCACCTACAGGCACCTCAAGCTGAATGCCCAGGAGGCACCGGCGCTGCCCATCGTCGGCCAGCTCTTCCAGCAGGCCGCCGCCCTGGTGCTGCCGTGGCTTGAACGTCAGTACGGCATTCCCACCTGGCGCCAGACGCGCATCACCGAAGTCACCTGCGAAGGGTCGAGCTATGTGGTCTGGCTCGAACAGGCGGGAGCCATCAGACGCGTGCGGACCTCCAGCCTGGTGCTGAATCTGGGGGGCAAGCAGACGCGGCAGAGCTTCGCCGAAGGCACCCAGGCCATGGGCCTGCAGCTACCCCAGAGCGCGCCGATCGACAGCTCGGACAACCTGCTGCGCCTGCAACCCGAAGCCCTGCGCCAGCGCTATCGCGCCCACCTCAAGGATGGCGGCCCCATCTGCGTGGTCGGTGGCTCCCACAGCGCCTTCTCGGCGCTGGACAATCTGGCCAGCGCCCTGCATCACGACGGCTTGCGCGAGTTGACGCTGGTCCATCGCTCGCCGATCCGGCTGTTCTACGAGACAGCGGCCGAGGCCCTGGCCGCCGGCTATGAATTCGATCCAATGCAGGACATCTGCCCCATCTCCAAGCGGGTCAACCGCTCCGGCGGCCTGCGCTACCGGGCCCAGGAGATCGGCCGCCAAGTCCTCGCCGGTCAGTGCATCGGCGGTACCCCGGTCAGGGTCAACACCCTGCAACTGGATGGCAGCCCCGAACAGCTGGCGCGCGCACAACAGCTATTCGATCACGCCGCCCTGCTGGTGCAAGGCCTGGGCTACCAACCGATCCTGCCCGAACTGCGCTGCCAGGACGGCCGTCCGCTGACGCTGCGCACCCTGCGCGGCGGCCTGGACTCCGACGCCGCCGGCTGCCCCCTGGACCAGCATGGCCAGCGCCTCAAGGGCCTGCATCTCTTCGGGCTCGGCTCGGGCCTGGCGGTGGATCCGCGGCTGGGCAGCGAGGCGTCCTTTTCCGGGCGCATCTATGGGGTTTGGCAGTTCCACAACGATGCCAGTCGCGAGGCCCTCGAATCTGTGCTCGACCGCCTGGACAAGCCCGGCGCGACCTTCCGGCAAGCGGGCGATGCGGTCGTCGAACACGCCTGACCGCACCGACACCTATCAAGGACTCGATAAGCAGGTACCGGATCATGATCAATGTGACCAAGCCCTATCTGGGCGACAAGGAACGTTTCAAGGCGTACATCGACAAGATCTACGCCAACAACTGGATCACCAATCAGGGTCCGCTGCACGCCCAGCTCGAAGAGCGCCTGCGCGACTATCTGGGGGTCAGGAACATCATCCTGGTCAACAACGGCACCCTGGCGCTGCAGGTCGCCTATCGCGCGCTCGGGCTGACCGGCAGCGCCATCACCACGCCCTTCAGCTTCGTCGCCACCACCAGCACCCTGCATTGGGAAAGGATCCGGCCGATCTTCGCCGACATCCACCCGGAAACCTGGAACCTGGACCCGGCGAACGTCGAGGCGGTCATCGAGCCCGATACCTCGGCCATCGTCGCCACCCATGTGTTCGGCAACCCCTGCGATGTCCAGGGTTTGCAGCAGGTCGCCCAGCGCCACGGCCTGAAGGTGGTCTATGACGGCGCCCATGCCTTCGGCACCCGCTACGAAGGCCGCTCGGTGCTGCAGTGGGGCGACATCACCACGGTCAGCTTCCACGCCACCAAGCTGTTCCACACCATCGAGGGCGGCGCGATCATCACCGAGGACGACGAGCTGGCCGAGCGCGTCCGCCGCATGATCAATTTCGGCATCGTCGATGCCGAGCGCATCGAAGGTCTGGGCATCAACGCCAAGCTCAACGAGGTATCCGCCGCCATGGGGCTGTGCATCCTCGATGAGCTGGAAGACATCCTGGCTCGCCGCGCCAGCATCGGCCGGTACTATGAGGCGCGCCTGCAAGGCACCTTCGACCTGCAGCGGCCGACCTACAGCAGCCAGCTGAACTACAGCTACTTCCCGGTGGCCCTGCGCGACGAGACGGCGCTGCTGGACACCAAGCAGGCGCTGAACGCCGTCGGCATCAATCCACGCCGCTACTTCTATCCATCGCTGGAGACGCTGGACTACCTGCAACCCCAGGCGATCAAGCTGATCTCGCGCAAGCTGAGCCAACGCATCCTCTGCGTGCCCATCTATCCCGATCTGCCCGAGACCACCCAGGACCTGCTGCTCGAGACCCTGCTCTCGGTACAGCAGAAAAAGACCAGCCTGGAATCCCTGCGGGCGCTCATCACGCCGGCACAGCTATTGCCGAGCTGGGACTTTCCCGGCGACTCCTCTCCCGCTCTAACCTGATCCTGGCCGACCATCTCCCATGACCCGTCCCGCGAAAGTGTCGGTGCTGCGCAACACCCTGATCAACTATGCCGGTCAGGCCTATGCGCTGCTGATCGGCATCCTGATCCAGCCGCTGTACCTCGGCCATCTGGGCGCTGAAACCTACGGCCTGATCGGCTTCTTCGCCGTGCTGCAGACCTGGCTGCAACTGCTCGATGTCGGCATTTCCGCCTCCCTGGTGCGGGATGTCGCCCATGGCCGTGGCCAGACGGGCGCCGGGCGTACCCGTGGCCAGTTGCTGCGGTCGCTGGAATTCGTCTTCATTCCGCTGGCGACCCTGGCCTTCGTCGCTATCGAGCTGAACTCGGCGTGGATGGCGGGACATTGGCTGAATGTCCAGGGACTGCCCGAGGCAACCGTGGCCCACTGCATCGGCTTGATGGGGCTGATGATCGCCTTCCGCCTGCTGTCGACGCTGTACAAGAGCGGTGTCCAGGGCGTCGAGCTGCATGGCTGGCTGAACCTGGTCAACGTGCTGATCGCCACGGTGCGCTATTTCGGCGGCCTGATCCTGGTGATGTGGATTTCCCAGGAGCCGCTGGACTTCTTCGTGTTCCAGGCCTTCGTCGCCGTGTTCGAGATGCTGGTCTATGCGCTCAAGGCCTATCGGCTGCTGCCCAACCCCTCCTGGTGGAGCGGCTTCGACTGGCAACGGGTCAAGCCCATCGTGCCCTTCGCGGCCAGCATGTCCTTCACCTCGATCCTGTGGATCGCCCTGACCCAGCTCGACAAGCTGGTGCTGTCCAAGGCGCTGCCGCTCGCCGAATACGGCTACTTCAGCCTGGTGGCGCTGATCTCCACCGGCATCGTCACCCTGACCAACCCCTTGGTGCAGGCCCTACTGCCGCGCATGACGGTGCTGGTCTCCCAGGGCCAGGCGCTGGAACTGGAACGGCTCTACCGCAACGCCGCCCGCTTCGCCTTCGCCATCCTGCTGCCCCTGGCGGCCATGGTGGCCTTCCATGGCGAGGCGCTGGTCTATGCCTGGACCGGCGACCAGGTCTCCGCCCACTGGAGCGAGCCGATCCTGTTCTGGTACGCCCTGGGCGCGGCGCTGCTGGCGCTCAGCCAGTTCCAGTTCTACCTGCAGTACGCCTACGGCAAGTTGCGCCTGCACGTCTGGTACAGCCTGGTCTCGGCGGTCATCTCGGTGCCCATCGTGATCCTGGTGGTCCTGCATTACGGCGCCTATGGCGCGGCGCTGGCCTGGTTCTGCATGCGCCTGATCCCCTTCGTGATCTGGCCGGCGATCATCCACGGCCGCTTCGCGCCGAATCTGCAGCGCTACTGGAACCAGGATCTGCTGGTGGCCGTGGTGGTGACCGCCCTCGGCGTGGGCCTGAGCAAGTTGCTGTACCAACAGATTCAACCGCAGGAGCGGTTCGCCATCCTGGCCACCCTCGCCCTGAGCGGGGGCCTGACCCTGATGCTGGTGGCGCTGGGTTACGTGCTCTGTTCACCGAAACAGACCCGTACGCGCCTGTTTTCCCACCTCTACAAAGCAGGTATCTGACATGGACGCTCGGACCGAAACAGACATCATGAAACTCTGGCCGACCGACACCACTCGGCCCGTCCTCAGCATCGTCTGCCTGACCTTCAATCACCGCGACTACATCGCCCAGGCCATCGACGGCTTCCTGCGCCAGCAGACCAACTTTCCCTTCGAGATCATCATCAACGACGATGTCTCGACCGACGGTACCCGGGACATCCTCAGGGACTACGCGCAGCGCTATCCCCGGCTGATCCGCCTGATCCTGCAAGAGGAAAACCAGTACAGCCAGGGCAAGCCCTATGGCATGCCGGTGTTCCAGCAGGCCCGTGGCGACTACATCGCCTATTGCGAGGGCGACGACTACTGGAACGATCCGCGCAAGCTGCAACTGCAGGTGGACTTCCTGGAGGCCAACCGCGACTACGCCCTGACCTTCCATGCCTCCTACGCCTTCAACAGCCAGGGCATCGTCAATCCCCAGCGTTTCGACGGTCGCGATCACTTCGACCGCAGCGAAACCGACCTGAAGAAGGCGCTGCCGCTGTCCACCCTGACGGCCTGCTTTCGCAACGTACTGCGCGAATTGCCGCCGGAACTGCAGACCGCCGCGCTCATGGACATCGTCTGGTGGTCGCTGCTGGGTGCCCACGGCAAGGGCAAGTTCATGGCCGACATCCGTCCGGCCGCCTACCGCGTCCATGAAGGCGGGATCTTTTCCATGCGGGCCAGCCAGAAGCGCCTGCAGATGGATCTGCACACCCAGTATTGCCTGGCCAACTACTACTACCGGCTGGGCGAGCGGGACCTGCACATCTTCTTCCTGCGCCAGGTGCTCAGCCTGTCGCTGTCCTCGATTCCGCCAGCACAGAAGCTCAAGGCGCTGGCGCGGGCGGTGTGCAACATCGCGGTCAACACCGGCCGCCGCTTCGCCCCCAAACGCGTCACCTACTGAATCAACCCATAGCAGTTTTCCTACTGCGACGTATCCAGCCACTAGGAAGGGACCCCATGACCGCCATGCAGCGATCTTCGTTCGAACAACACGAAGAACAACACCTGGACCTCAAGACAATGGCGCTCACGCTGCTAGATCACAAGAAGCTGATCGCGGGCATCACCGGGGGCTTCCTGGCCCTGGGCATCGCCTATGCCGTGCTGTCCACCCCGCAATACGTCGCCGGGGCCATGATCCAGATCGAACCCAAGAAGAACGCCCTTACCGCCGTCGCGGAAACCGTGGTGCGGCCCAACTCGGCGTCGCCGGCGGTGGCCGAGATCGAATTGCTCAAGTCGCGCGCGGTGCTCGCCAAGACCGTGGAGAACCTGCGCCTGGACATCGAGGCCAAGCCGCGCTTCTTCCCGCTGATCGGCCATTATCTCTGGCGCACCTACGATGCCGACCATCCGGGCCAACTGGCGGACAGCTGGCCGCAACTGCGCCGCTTCGCCTGGGGTGGCGAGAAGATCGACGTCTTCCAGCTCGACGTGCCGGACGAGATGTACGGCGAGCCCCTGACGGTAGTAGCCGGCAGCAACGGTCGCTATCGCCTGCTGGACAAGGACAAGCAAGCGGTCCTGGAAGGCCAGGTCGGCCAGCTGGCGACCGGCAACGGCTATCGCGTGCAGATCAAGACCCTGACGGCGCGCGCCGGCACCGAATTCAAGGTGACGCGCAACCGCGTCATCACCACCGCGCAGCTCTACCAGAACCGCATCAAGACCAGTGAGGCCGGCAAGGAGTCGGGCATCATCTACCTGTCCCTGGCGGACGAGAATCCGGACCTCGCCAAGAGCGTGCTGGCCGAGATCAGCCGCCTGTACGTCCTGCAGAACGTCGAGCGCAGCTCGGCGGAAGCGGCGCAGCGCCTGGACTTCCTGCGCAGCCAGCTACCGGGGGTACGCAAGGACCTGGAAAGCGCCGAGGCCGCACTGAACAACTACCAGACCAACAGCCGCTCGGTGGACATCAGCCTGGAAACCAAGGCGGTGCTGGACAAGATCGTCGCCCTCGACACCTCCATCTCCCAGCTCAAGCTCAAGCAGGCCGAATACGACCGCCTCTACACCCGCGATCACCCGACCTACAAGACCCTGCTGAACCAGCTCGAACAACTCGAGGTGGAGAAGCGCAGCCTGCAGCGCAAGGTGGAAGCCCTGCCCAGCACCCAGCAGGAGCTGCTGCGCCTGAACCGGGACATGAAGGTCACCAACCAGACCTACCAGTTGCTGCTCAACCAGGCCCAGGAACAGGACATCATCCGCGCCGGCACCATCGGCAACGTCCGCCTGGTCGACAACGCCGACGTCAACCTCGACGAGCCGGCCACCAACCGCAAGATCGCGCTGATCCTGTCGCTGCTGCTGGGCCTGGTGACCTCGGTCATCGTGGTCTTCGTCCGCCAGGCCTTCCAGAAAGGCATCGAGAATCCCGATACCGTCGAGCAGATCGGTCTGCCGGTCTATTCCACCCTGCCCTTCACCAAGGACCAGGAGCGGCTGAACCGGCGCCTGAAGAAGAAGACCCGCAACGGCGAACCCCTGCTGCTGAGCGTGGTGCAACCCGCCAACCTGGCGGTGGAGTCCCTGCGCAGCCTCAGATCCAGCCTGCACTTCGCCATGCTGGAAGCCAAGAACCGGGTGATCATGATCTCCAGCCCGACCCCGGGCGTGGGCAAATCCTTCGTCTCCAGCAACCTCGCCACGGTGGTCGCCCAGTCCGGCCAGCGCGTCCTGTTGATCGACGCCGACATGCGCAAGGGCTATCTGCACCGGGTGTTCGGCCTGCAGCCGCAGGCGGGGCTGTCCGAAGTCCTCACCGGGCGCAGCAAGCTGCGCGACGCCATCCTGCCGAGCGGCGTGGCCCAGCTGGACATCATCGGGTGCGGCCAGGCGGCGCCGAATCCTTCCGAGTTGCTGATGCACGCCAATTTCTCCCGCCTGCTGGACGAAGTGGGCAGCCTCTACGACCTGGTGATCGTCGATACGCCGCCGATCCTGGCGGTAACGGACGCCGCCCTGGTGGGCCGCCTCGCCGGTACCACCCTGCTGGTCACCCGCTTCGGCCAGAGCACCCTCAAGGCGGTGGAGAACTCGCGGCGCCGCTTCGCCCAGAACGGCATCACCATCAAGGGCGCCATCTTGAACGGCGTCCAGCGCAAGGCCTCGATGGCCATCGAAGACGATGGCGCCTACGGCTACTACGAATACGGCCCCCGTACCTGACGTACCGCCCTGCCCCCTGGCCCCACAGAGAAGGACCTCAGCCCATGACGCTCGCCCCCCACTCCAGCCACTGGTACCTGGTGCAAACCAAGCCCAATCAGGAAGTCCGGGCCGAAGAGAACCTGAGCCGCCAAGGCTTCGTCTGCTTCCGGCCCCAGCGTGAGCGCCAGGCCGCGGGCCGAAGCCGCGTCGCCACCCAGGAATCGCTGTTTCCGGGCTACCTCTTCATTCATCTCAATGACGTGAACGACAACTGGTACCCGATTCGCTCGACCCGCGGCGTCAATCGGATCGTCAGCTTCGGCGCCCAACCGACCGCCGTGGGCGAGGACATCATCGACGCCATCCGCCAGCGGCTCGCCACCCCGGTCGAGGCGCCGCCGGCGCACCAGCCAGGCGCGGCAGTCCGCGTCCAGTACAGCCCGGAGCTGGAAATGGACGCCGTCTTCCTCAGCCCCGATGGCAACGAGCGGGCCATCATCCTGCTGCGCATCCTGCAGCGCGAGCAGCGGGTCAGCGTTGCCCTCGATCAACTGTCGGCGGCCACCCCCGCCCACCAACGGCTACGCGCCTGACCGTAAGGCTTCTCGGAGGACTTTCCCATGCACTGCAAAACCACGGTCGTTACCGTCACCTACGGCAATCGTCTCTGCTACCTGGAGCAACTCATCACCCGAGCCCTGGCCGAGCGCTGCGTCCACCAGGTCATCGTCGTCAGCAACGCGGCGACGGTCGCGCTGGACAGCCTGGAGGCCCGCTGGCCCGGCCAGGTCAAGGTCATCGCCCTGAGCGAGAACACCGGCTCCGCCAATGGCTACGCCGTGGCCCTGGAAGCCGCCCTGGCCAGCGAGACCACCCACATCTGGATGATGGACGACGACAACGCGCCCCTGGGCGACGCCCTGGACGTGCTGCATCGGCAGTTGGAGGCTCTCGCCACCCGCTATGGCCAGGACAAGGTCGCCGTGCTTGGCTATCGGCCCACCCAGCAGGCCGACATCGCCCAGTGCATTCCCACCAGGATGATCACCCAGCCGCGGTCGAGCTATTTCGGCTTCCACGTGGCGCGCATCCCCTACAAGATCTGGCGCCGCCTGCCCTGGGGCCGGCCACGTGGGGGCACCCCGGCCGCCCTGGTGGAACTGCCCTTCGCGCCCTACGGCGGCATGCTCGCCCACCGCAGCCTGTACGAGCGCATCGGTCTGCCGCTGCGCGAGCTGGTGCTCTACTCCGACGACACCGAGTACACCTATCGCATCACCCAGGCCGGCGGAAAGCTGTTCATGGTCACCGGCGCCGAACTCGAAGAACTCGAGCACTCCTGGAACATCAAGGAAAACACCAGCAACGTCTACCAGAACTACCTGAAGGCCGGTTCGGACTTCCGCGCCTACTATGCCGCGCGCAACCAGGCCTGGTTCGACAAGAACGTCTGGGCTCACTCGCGCCCCATGTACCGCCTCAACCGCTACGTCTTCCATACCCTGCTCAAGCTGTTCGCCCGCGATGAGCAAAGTCGCCAGCGCCTGGCCCTGATCCGCCAGGCGGTGCAGGACGGCGAGACCGGGGCGCTGGGTATCAACCGTAGCTATCCGCTATGAAACTGCTCTTTCTCAACAGCTTCTATCCGCCCCATGTGGGCGGTGGTGCGGAGCTCATCCTGCAACGCAGCGTGGAAGGCTTCCAGCAGCGCGGCCATGAGGTCTGCGTGCTGGTCACCGGGCCCGCAGCGGGCCTCGTGCAGGAGCAGGTGAATGGCGTGCGGGTCTATCGCGCCGGTCTGAAGAATCTCTATTGGCCTCTGACCCAGCAGCGGCCCGGTCCGCTGGCGCGCTTCGGCTGGCACTTCCGCGACCAATACAACAAATCCATGCGCACGCCCCTGCGGGAGGTGCTGCAACGGGAACGGCCGGACCTGGTGGTGTGCCACAACCTGTCCGGCTGGTCGGTGTCGGCCTGGGACGAAATCCGCGCCAGCGGCACGCCCCTGGTGCAGGTGCTGCACGACATGTACCTGCTGTGCCCGAAGAACACCCTGTTCAAGAAGGGCCAGAGCTGCCAGAAGCTCTGCGGCAGTTGCGCGGCCTTGCGCCGGCCCCACGCCGCGCACTCCGCCCAGGTGGATGCGGTGGTCGGCGTCAGCCGCTACCTGCTGGAAACGATCCGGGACAAGGGCTACTTCCAGGGCGTCCCGGCCCAGGTCATCCATAACAGCAGCCTCATCGACGGCAATCATGAGGCGCGGCCGCCGTCTCCCGCGGGCAACCCCCTGCGCTTCGGCTACCTGGGCACCCTGTCGGAAAACAAGGGCGTGGGCTGGCTGATCGAGCAGTTCCAGCGCCTGTCGCTCAACGCCACCCTGACCATCGCCGGCAAGGGCCAGCTCGCCTACGAAGAGCAACTCAAGGCCATGGCCGATCCCAGCAGGGTCAGCTTCGTCGGCTATCAGCGGCCCCAGGATTTCTTCAACAGCATCGACGTCTTCGTGGTGCCCTCGCTGTGGGCCGAGCCCTTCGGCATGGTCGCCGTCGAGGCCTGCGCCTTCCAGAAACCGGTCATCGCCAGCCGCATGGGCGGCTTGCCGGAAATCGTCCGGGACGGCGTGAACGGCCTGCTGTGCAACCCCGCGGACCGGGATTCCCTGGGCCGGGCCCTGCAGCGTCTCCACGACGACGCCGAACTGCGGCAACGCCTGAGCCTGCTCAGCCGCAGCGCGGTGGCGCCGCTGCTGAGCCTGGAACCCATGCTCGATGACTATCACCGCCTGTTCGAACAGGTACTGGGCCAGGCCCGGCACGGCGCCGCCTGCACCCTTCACCCCGCACAGACGCAGCTTTCCAACTGAGCCACAGGTTCAAGGCCACGGGCAGAATCATGATCATCGTCAATTCCCGCTTCATCACCCAGGACCTTCGCGGCGTGCAGCGCTTCGCCGAATGCCTCTCGCTGGAGTTGGCGAAGCTGAGAGGCGACCTGCGTTTCGTCGCCCCGCCGGGCAGCGTGCGGCCGGAGGTCGCCAAGCGCCTGAACATCGAGGTCATCGGCACCCACCAGGGTCAGCGCTGGGAACAATGGGACCTGCCGAATTGGCTGCGCACCCAGGGCAATCCCCTGCTGCTCTCGCTGTGCAGCACGGCGCCGCTGCTCTACGCCAACCAGATCGCCACCCACCACGACATCAACTACGTGCGCTTCCCGGAAAGCTACTCCTGGAAATTCCGCACCGCCTATCGCTGCCTGATTCCGCTGCTGCTCAGGCGCACGCGCTCGCTGATCACCGTGAGTGAATTTTCCAAGGCGGAAATCTCGCGCTTCTATCGGTATCCAGGTGACTCGATCAGCGTCGTGCCCAACGCCGTCGCCGAGGCCTTCACCCTGGATGGCCCGGTTGCCGCGGCGGGCAAGCCCTATCTGCTGGCCGTCTCCTCGCCCAGCTATCACAAGAACTTCGCGCGGATGCTGGCAGCCTTCGCCGCGCTGCCGGAGGGCCTCGACGTCGAATTACGCATCGTCGGCGACAGCCACGCCGTCTTCGGCCAGAGCGATCTGGCGACCCTGGCGGCCCGCGATCGCCGGGTCAAGCTGCTCGGCAGGATCGACGACCAGGCGCTCGCGCAGCAATACCGCCACGCCACGGCCTTCGTCTTTCCCTCGCTCTACGAGGGCTTCGGCATTCCGCCACTGGAAGCCCAGGCCTGCGGTTGCCCAGTGATCTCGGCCAATACCGCCTCCATGCCGGAAGTCCTGCAGGACAGCGCCCTCTATTTCGATCCCTACGAGGCATCGAGCATCACCCAGGCGATGCTGACCATCCTGCGCGACCCGGGGCTCCGAGCGACGCTCATCGCCAAGGGCCTGGCCAACACCCAGCGCTTCAGCTGGAAAACCTCCGCCGGGAAGGTCTCCGAACTCCTGGATACGGCCCTGGCCGCAGCACCGAAAACCGCGGCCAAGGCCGCCTGATACGACCGGCTCGACGCCGCCCGCGATGAGGGAGCGCGCGCTCGATTTCACTCCACCCCCAGAACCCATAGCCCTCATGGAAGAGACACGCACAGCCAGGGTAGATCAAGACGTCCCCTCTGCGGAGCTGACCACCGAAACCTCGGCAGGCGCGCCCGAGCCTGCCCACCACCCAGACATCCCGTCGCCCCCACTCGACCGCACGCTGGACGGCATCGAGATCACCCGGCTGCCCTGGGGCTATGCCGTGACCAGAACAACCAGCACCTCATGAATCAGCACCAGCCGTTGATTTCATTTCTCGCGTAAGGAAGACGACATGAAAATCGCCATCGTCCACGATTGGTTGGTAACCTTTGCTGGCGCCGAGCGCGTGCTCGCCGAGCTGTTCGAGATCTGGCCAGAGGCCGACCTGTTCAGCGTGATCGACTTCCTGTCGGAGGAAGATCGGGCCCACCTCAAGGGCAAGCACGCCACCACGACCTTCATCCAGCGACTTCCGCAAGCCAAGAAGCGCTATCAGACCTATCTGCCGCTCATGCCCCACGCCATCGAGCAACTGGACCTGTCGGGCTACGACCTGATCATCTCCAGCAGCCATGCCGTGGCCAAGGGTGTCCTGACCGGACCGGACCAGCTGCACATCAGCTACGTCCATTCGCCGATCCGCTACGCCTGGGATCTGCAGCACCAGTACCTCAAGGAAGCCGGCCTCAACACTGGGCTGAAGGGCAAGCTGGCGCGCATCATCCTCCACTACGTGCGCATCTGGGATCAGCGCACCGCCGCGGGGGTGGATGCCTTCGTGGCCAACTCCCACTTCATCGCCCGGCGGATCAGCAAGGCCTATCGCCGCGAGGCCAAGGTCATCTATCCCCCGGTCGACATCAGCCGCTTCACCCCGGCTGGTGACAAGGACGACTTCTACCTCACCGCCTCACGCATGGTGCCCTACAAGCGGATGCCCATGATCGTCGAAGCCTTCAGCGCCATGCCCGACAAGAAGCTGGTGGTGATAGGTGCCGGCCCCGAATTCGAGAAGGCCAAGGAGGTCGCCGGTCCCAACGTCACCCTGCTCGGCTATCAGGATTTCGATTGTCTCCTCGATCACATGAGGAGAGCCCGGGCGTTCGTCTTCGCGGCGGAGGAAGATTTCGGCATCACGCCCATCGAAGCCCAGGCGTGCGGTACGCCCGTCATCGCCTTCGGTCGCGGCGGGGTGCTGGAAACCGTCCGGGGGCTGGATGTGCAACATCCCACGGGAGTCTTCTATCCGGAACAGAGTGTGGCGTCTTTGTGTGCGGCCGTGCGCCAATTCGAGGCACTGGAAACGCCCATCAGCCAGCAGGCCTGCCGCCACAACGCCGAACGCTTCGCCATCAAGCGTTTCCGCCAGGAGATGCGCACCTTCGTCGAAGCCCGCGTGGCCGCCCTGCACCTGCCCACCGACCTGGATCTCGACATCGTCACCCCCTTCCCGAGCAAGGGGTTGCAGCCGAGCTCGCTGAATACCGCCTGATCGCTACTCCTTCACATCCATGAAGTCCCGCGCCCAGGCGCGATATTCCTGCAAGGTCGAGTACTTGGTGGACAACTCGGAAGCGGACAGGTCGGAGGCGTTGATGTGTCTTTGCTCGCGCAGGCAATCGTAGGTGGCCTTGATCGCGGCGAAGTAGGCGGCATGGCCGTTCACCACCACCCGTACCCCGGCGTTCGCCAGACGGGCGTTGTCCCGCAACTGAGGATTGCCGTAGGTCACCAGCATCACCGGCACGTTCAGGTGCTGGGTGATTTCTTCCAGATGGTCGAAGTCCCGGATACCGACCATGCAAATGCCATCCGCGCCCGCCGCCTCGTAGGCCTTGGCCCGCGCGATGACATCCTCGGTGCTCAGCTCGGTGGCGTTGGTCCGGGCGAAGATGCTCAGGGCCTCGTCGATACGGGCTTCCAGCGCACCCTTGATCTTGCCGATGCCCTCCTCGACGCTCACCAGGTCGGTGGACTTGCGCCCGTAGCCCGCGGGCAACACGGTGTCCTCGATGGTCAGCGCCGCCACGCCCGCGCGCTCCAGCTCGGTGATGGTGCGCATCACGTTGAGGGCATTGCCGTAGCCATGGTCGGCATCGGCGATGATCGGCAGCCGCGCGACCCGACCGATGCGGGTGGCCTGCTCGACGAATTCACTCAGGGTGATCAAGGCGAAATCCGGCGCCGCCAGCACCTGCAAGGAGGCCACCGACCCGCCCAGGATACCCATCTCGAAGCCCAGGTCGTTGGCGATACGGGCCGACATGGGATCGAACACGGAGGCCGTGTGATAGCAGCTTTCCGATTTCAGCAGGGCTCTGAATGCTAGACGCAGCTTGTGCGGGGAGGTTGGCTTCATGAAATTTTCCTTCAGGGATATACCGGACCGGCAATGTTAGCGCGACAAGTAGAGGTCACACGACCGGATGTCCGGCTTTAAGATAAATCGATTCACCCATCCGACTCTCGATCGACGGAAAGATCGGCCCCAGGCTACCGGCTTGATATTACCTTTGCCTGAAGCTGGCGGATTCGTTTGCGCCTTGCCAGCCACTCGCCTGGGTGTCGATCAACAGGCAAGCACCGGGCCATTCAAGCCCTGGCACAGGGCACCGGTCGCTGGGGAAATTTCGATATCCACGGATGCCCGGGTCCAGCGACAATAGGAGGACAAATTCCGCTTCACCGCTCCCTCGCCACTGCCACCGTCATCATGCAAGCCGACGCCTTCATAGATCGTTTCCGCGCCCTGGATCTCTTTCTTACCGAGCATCAGGACCTGTGGCGCCCAAGACCCTTCGTCGAACTGCAACTGCCATGGGAGGCGACCTATCCGGAGCTGGCCGCCTGGTTACGCGCCCGCAGCCTGGCGGATGCCGAAGCGGTGCACACGGCGCCCCACACCCTCGCCGCGCCCGAACCCTTTGCTTCTCTAGCGCAAGCCGCCTGGGCCTTGACCCAGGTCGCTGAACTCGCGGAGATCGTCATGCCTCCGCCGCGGGAGCGACAGGATGTCGCCGTTCCCGGGCGGAAATGGCAGCAGATCGAGGCCTTTGGCAGCAAACTGAATTTCCAGCGACCCGTGCAGCGCTGGGTCGACTGGTGCGCGGGCAAGGGCCACCTGGCCCGGCGCTTGGCGCAACCCGACACGCCCGCCCTCTGCCTGGAAGTGGATGACGCCCTCGTCAGCGCTGGCGCGCAACTCAGCCAGAAAGTCCGCGCCCCGGTGAGTCACCAGCAGGCGGATGTACTCGAGCCCCTGTCGACCGTGCAGCTCGATACCCACGATACTCCAGTCGCCCTGCATGCCTGTGGCGATCTACACCGGCAGTTGCTGCAGGTGACGGCCGAGCGGGAATGCCGGCAACTCGCACTGGTACCCTGCTGCTACGACCGCATCGCCGCGCCCCGGTATGGCCCCCTGTCCGACATCGCCCGGGAATCGCCCCTGCAGCTGGAGCGCGAGGACCTGCGCCTGGCCCTGTGCGAAACCGTCACCGGCGGCCAGCGCGTCCGCCGTGATCGGGACCTGTCCATGGCCCGGCGGCTGGGCTTCGACCTGTTGCAGCGCGAGGTGACCCAGCGCGATGCCTACCTCAACACCCCACCGCTGCCGGTGCAGTGGCTGCGGCAACCCTTCGCGGCCTTCGGGCAAGAACTGGCTCGCCTCAAGGGCCTCACACTGCCGCGAGACGTCGACTGGCCCCACTGGGAAGCGCAAGGCTTCCGGCGCCTGGCACAGGTTCGTAACCTGGAACTGGTAAGGGGCCTGTTCCGGCGTCCGCTGGAACTCTGGTTGGTGCTGGACCAGGCGCTATTCCTGCAACAGCACGGTTATGCCGTACGTTTGGGGACCTTTTGCGCAACTGACCTGACACCACGAAATCTAATGTTGCTGGCCGAAAAACCCACCCGGACATGACAGAACAGCCGCTCTAGGCTGCGCGTTTGTCGGAATTTGGCCCGCGAGACGAAAAAAATGGCTTTTGGTGATGGACTTCTCACAAAGTCTGCACAATAGTTAGGTTGCAATCTCGCAATAAGCAGGAATAACAAAAATGCGCTACTACCTGCCCGTTTGGACCGGCGTCGCCGGTTGCCTCGCCTTCGCCCAAGCTCAGTTGCCCTGGCTTGCGGTTGCCTCCCTCCTCGTCAGCTGGTCTTTCTTGCTGTTCTCGCATGACAACTCGAGAAACTCGGCCTGGCATTCCAAGATCTCCACCCTCCCTGTCGATCCCCGTTTCAGCTTCCAGTCCCATCAGCGTCATTGAGTCGCTCTGCAGGCCAAGGACTGGCCTCTAAGACGCTAAGCCTCTGAGCTGTCTCATTGTTTGGTGATGCACTCCACAGATTCCGCATCCTATTTTAGGACCCGACGGAACGTTTCGAGTGCTCGCGCTGCCCGGATTTGCCGTTCGTCCCGTCAAAACGCCGCAGAAGTGTGCCTCTCGTCCGCTCGCAGTGTGACGCAGTCTGCTCTTCTCGCCCGCTTCTCCCCTCCCGCAGTTCGTCTGGCGTGCTATTTGCCCTGATTTGGGCTGGCTCGACAGCACTTTCCCGCCTTCTCTACCGTGTGAACCTCTCAATCGGTGCCGAGTCCTAACGACGCTACAGCCATCATGGCACTTGGCAATCGGCGGCCAACCGTCACCCCAAGCGCCATAGTGAACATTCAAACGCTGGTAGCAGCTTGCCCAGTTGAAAGTTCGTGCATCGGTATAGGCACAAGGATGGAACCATGAATTTGAAAGAACGCGGCATTTTGCATACGAACTCCTCGGCAATATCGCTCGCGCACCGCTTGCTCGACTTGGCCGTAATCACCCTGAGCGCCTACGTGGCCGGTACCTGGGCGTCCGAACATGGTATGCGCCCCGAGCATTGGGTCATCATCTTCCTGTCCTTGCTGATCTTTCATTTCCTCACAGAACTGAACCACGTCTATGGCTCCTGGCGTGGCGAGCGAGTGACCGATGAACTGCTCAAGATCGCGACCTATTGGGTGCTGACGTTCGCCACGGTGTTCATGGTCGACTACTTCTTCTTCGACCAATCCTATCTCTCGCCCGGCGTGATGCAGACCTGGCTCGGCCTCACCCTGGGCACCCTGTGCGGCTATCGCGTCCTGCTGCGTTCGCTCATGCATTCGCTGCGCAAAGCCGGCATCAATACCCGCAACGTGGCCATCGCCGGTAACGGCATGGTGGCCCAGCGCCTGGCGCACACCATCAGCAAGGCGCCCTGGATGGGCCTGCATATCGCCGGCTTCTACAGCGATAACCAGGACACCGGCGAAGAAGGCGTGCCCAGCCCCGCCCTGAACGGCGATCTCGATCGCCTGATGCAGGACGTCCGCTCCGGTCGGGTCGACAAGGTGTACATCACCCTGGGCATGGCCGATCAGAACAAGATCAACTGGTTGGTGCAGGAGTTGAGCGATACCACCGCCTCCGTCTACATCATCCCGGACATCTTCATGTTCCACCTGCTGCACGCCCGCAGCGAAAGCCTGGATGGCCTGCCCAGCATCAGCATCTTCGATACCCCGATGGATGGCGCCAGCCATATCGTCAAGCGCATCGAGGACATCGTGCTGGCCACCATCATCCTGGCCATGATTTCCCTGCCCATGCTGGCCATCGCCATCGGCATCAAGATCACCTCGCCTGGCCCGATCTTCTTCAAGCAGAAGCGCTATGGCATGGACGGCAAGCCGATCGAGGTGTGGAAATTCCGCAGCATGAAGGTCATGGAAAACGGGGCCAAGGTCACGCAGGCGACCAAGAATGACTCCCGGATCACCCCGTTCGGTGCGTTTTTACGACGTACTTCTCTCGATGAATTGCCTCAATTCATTAATGTACTCCGCGGCGAGATGTCCATCGTCGGTCCCCGCCCCCACGCCGTCGCTCACAACGAGCAATACCGCAAGCTGGTGCAGGGCTACATGCTCCGCCACAAGATGAAACCCGGCATTACCGGCTGGGCTCAGGTAAATGGCTGGCGCGGCGAGACCGATACGCTGGACAAGATGCAGAAGCGGGTCGAGTTCGATCTGGACTATATCCACCACTGGTCTTTCTGGTGGGACGTCAAGATCATCTTCCTTACGCTGTTCAAAGGCTTCATCAATAAGAACGCATACTGAGATCGACGGGGTTTAACTGCCCCTCCCTCAGGACGACGATCTGGAGCCGAGACTCCTGAATTTAATGACACCGGCAGGAAGCGATCCTGAGGACCAGGTATTGCTTGAACATCTGCCGTCAATACCTGTTGTCCGGGCAACAGGAAGGTTTTGAAGAATGATCAAGTCGATATTGGTTGTATGCGAAGGGAACATATGCCGCAGCCCAGTCGCGGAAGCACTACTGGCCAAGGCACTGGAAGGTCGTGACGTCGAGGTCGGCTCCGCCGGCATCCGTGCGCTCGTCGGCCATGGCATCGAGAAGACCGCTCAGGAGGTATTGCGCGAGAACGGCATTGATTTCACTACCCACAAAGCTCGCCAAGCGGATGCAGAGATGCTGCGCAAGGCAGATTTGATTTTGACCATGGAAGAGTTTCACTCACGCTCCGTCGAAAGTATTGCTCCTGAAGTCAGGGGTAAGGTTTTTCTGATCGGGAAATGGTTGAGCAATCAAGAAGTACCAGACCCTTATCGCCTTTCTAAAGAGATGTTCCAAAATGTACACATACTTTTGACGCGCTGTGTAAACAGTTGGCTTCCATACATCAAATAGGGAAGAAGGAATTTCATGACCACGATGCCTCGCTTTACTCCCGAACTTAAGAACGAGTCGGACATCAACTTCTCCGCACTCTTCGGCATGCTCATCGATTACAAATGGCAACTGCTGTCGGTAATCGGTATTTTCGCTGCGCTCGGTATCGGCTATGCCGTCCTGGCGACACCGATGTATTCGTCGAACGCCATGATCCAGATCGAAATGGAAAAGAAGGGCGTGACCCGCCTGACCGACCAGACCTCTGGCATGCCGCCGCCCATGCCCGAAGCGGTGACCGAGATCGAGCTGCTCAAGTCGCGCTCGGTGATCGGCAAGGCGATCGAAAACCTCAAGCTGGATATCGTCGTCAAGCCGCGCTACTTCCCGATCTTCGGCAACTTCGTCGCCCGTCGCTTCCAGCCGCAGAACGACACCGACGTCGCCTCTCCCCTGCTGGGCCTGAACAGCTTTGCCTGGGGTGGCGAGAAGCTGGTCATCGACCAGCTGGAAGTGCCTGACAGCAACCTCGACAAGCCAATGAAGCTGAAGGTCGAGGACAACCAGAACTTCACCGTCTTCAACAACGATGACGAAGTGGTGCTGCACGGCAGCCTCGGCCAGCCGGTGAGCAACGCCGGGTACCAGATCCAGGTATCGACCCTGCAGGCTCGCCCGGGTACCGAATTCACCATCATGAAGCAGCGCTTCTCCAAGACCATCCAGGAATACCAGGGTCGTCTGGTGGCCGGTGAGCGCGGCAAGATGTCGGGCATCATCGGCATCGGCATCCAGGATTCCGATCCGCTGCGTGCCCAGGCCATCGTGCAGGAAGTGGCGGACATCTATGTTCAGCAGAACATCGACCGCAACGCCGCCGAATCCACCCAGAGCCTGGAATTCCTGCGCGCGCAGATCCCGGTGGTGAAATCCGATCTGGAAAAGGCCCAGTCCGCGCTGAACTACTATCAGACCAACAAGAAGTCGGTCGATATCGACAGCGAGACCAAGGGCGTGCTGGAACAGTCCGTGGCCCTGGACAACCAGATCTCCGAGCTGAACCTCAAGCGTACCGAGATGGATCGCAAGTTCACCCGTCAGCACCCGGCCTACCAGGCGCTGATGAGCCAGCTGGGCCAGCTGCAGGCTGAACGCGCCAAGCTGCAGAAGCGCGTCGAAGTCCTGCCGGAAACCCAACAGGAACTGCTGCGCCTGAACCGCGACATCGAAGTGACCAGCCAGACCTATGCGCTGATGCTGAACAAGGCGCAGGAGCTGGAAGTCATTCGCGCCGGTACCGTGGGTAGCGTGCGCATCATCGACAACGCCAACGCCAACGTCGATGACCCGTCCGCCCCCAACAAGCCGCTGATCATCGCCGTCGCCATCATCCTGGGCGGCATCGTCGGCCTGGCCATCGTCTATACCCGCCATACCCTGCGTCGCGGCGTCGAAACCCCTGAGGCCATCGAGCAGATCGGTCTGCCGGTCTATGCCTCGATCCCCTTCAGCAAGAACCAGGCGGATGCCGCCAAGGGGCTGGGCACCAAGAAGCCGGGCGAGTCCTCGCTGACCGCTCTCACCCATCCCACCGACCTGAGCACCGAAGCGCTGCGCAGCCTGCGTACCAGTCTGCACTTCGCGATGATCGAGGCGAAGAACAACATCCTGATGATCTCCGGTCCGAGCCCGGGCGTCGGTAAGTCCTTCGTGTCCTCGAACCTGGCGGCGGTGATCGCCGAATCCGGCCAGCGCGTGCTGCTGATCGACGGCGACATGCGCAAGGGCTACCTGCACAAGCTGATGAACACCAAGCAGCAGGATGGTCTGTCCGACCTGCTGAGCGGTCGCATCGCGCTGAACGACGCCATCAAGAAGACCGAAGTCGGCAGCCTGGATTTCGTCTCCTGCGGTCAGTTCCCGCCGAATCCGTCGGAACTGCTCATGAGCCTGAGATTCACCACCGTGCTGAAGAAGTTCAGCGAGCTGTACGACATCGTGATCATCGATACCCCGCCGATCCTGGCGGTGACCGAGGCCGGCATCATCGGCAGCCATGCCGGTACCAGCCTGATCGTCGCCCGCTTTGGCGTGAACAGTGTCAAGGAGCTGGAAGCGACCAAGCGCCGCTTCGATCTCAACGGCATTCCGCTCAAGGGCGTGATCTTCAACGCCGTGGAACGCAAGGCCAGCAACTACGGCTCCTACGGCAACTACCACTACTCCTACGAGCAGGGTAGCAAGAGCTGAGGAAACATCCTGGTTGGGCGGCCGGCGGGCCGTCCAACCCGTCCCTTCAGGGATCGCGGCAGTATTCGTACAGACGTATCGAACGACAAGAAACTACCTCACACAGCGATTTCGAAGGGCTCGACCTAGAGCCCGGCCACGCTTGGCAGCCTTGGATCTCGACGCTGTACCGGATTGATGATTCTGAAGAATAGGAACATGCCAATGAACGTAGTCATGGTGCTCAACTACAAGGCTCCCAACGAAACCATCAGTTGCGTGGAGAGCATCCTCAAGCACTGCCCTTCCATCGATCATGCGGTGGTGGTGGACAACGACTCCCAAGACGGCTCCAGCGAGGTCCTGCAGCGCTGGCAGGCTGACAACGGCCTGCGCCAGGTCACCGTCCTCGCCAGTCCGCGTAACGATGGCTATGCCGGCGGCAACAACTACGGCATGCGCTGGGCGCTGGACAACCTGCCGGTGCAGCATTTCTGGGTCGTGAACAACGATGCCTACGTCAAGGACGATGCCTTCGCCCCGTTGCTGGCCGAGCTGCAGCGCGCGCCCAAGACCATCGTCGGCTCGGTGATCCTGAGCTCCCAGACCGGTCGGCTGGAGTGCTATGGCGGCGGCATCCTCTATCCGCTGCTGGGCAAGTCCAAGCTGCTCGGCAAGGACATCGACGTCGCCGACATCGCCAAGCTGGAACGCGAGCCGGACTACATCATGGGCTGCAGCATGGCGTTCTGCGCCAGCCTGCTCACCGACATCGGCTTCATGGACGAGGCCTACTTCATGTACTCGGAAGAGGTGGACTGGCAACACCAGGCCAAGCGCAAGGGCGTGGCACTCAAGGTGTCCCGTCAGAGCCACCTCTACCACTACGGCTCCATGAGTTCGGGTGGTCGCAGCGCCTTCTATCACTACTTCCGCAACCGTGCGGCGACCCGCTTCAACCGCAAATTCCATGGGACCCCTTATGCCCTGGTGTCCGCGGTGCTGCTGTCGGGTATCACCGTGCTCAAGGAATTCAAGAATCCAAAGCTGGCCTGGTCCGGCGTCAAGGGAGCCTTCAAGGGAGCGACGATGCATGTCTAACCTACGCACCCAAGCCTTCGGCATCGACTTCTTCACCGGTACCAAGGCCGAGTTGTTGAATGCGCTCGACCAGGACATCCATCGGCCGTACAGCTACATCGTCACGCCGAACATCGACCATGTGGTGCAGTTGCAGAGCAACGCCGACATGCGCGAGTCCTACCAGCGCGCGGGCAAGCGCATCTGCGATAGCCGGATCCTGCTGCCCATCCTCAAGTCGCTGGGCGTCGCCGTGCCCGAGGTCATCACCGGCAGCGATCTCACCCTGAGTGTCCTGCGCAAGGCCAACGACGAGCGCCTGTCCGTCGTCCTGATCGGCTCCAGCGAGAATGACGTGGGCAAGCTGCGGCGGATGTATCCGCACATGCAGCTGGCGCACTACAACCCGCCGATGGGCTTCATCAACGATCCGCTGGAAACGCAGAAATGCGTGGACTTCGTGATGCAGAACCCTTCCGAGTTCATCCTCTACGCCGTGGGTGCTCCGCGACAGGAAAAGCTGGCGCGGCAGATCGACAGCAGCCAGCGCACCGGCGTCGGTCTGTGCATCGGCGCCTCCATCCTGTTCGCCGTCGGCACGGTCAAGCGCGCTCCGCGCTGGATGCAGAAGGCCAAGCTGGAGTGGTTGCACCGGATGTGTTCGGAACCCAAGCGCCTGGCCAAGCGTTACGTGCACGATGCCCTGAGCATCCTGCCCATCTACCTCAAGGAACGCAGCAGTCGCCGTACCTGAGGCGTTGCCGCGCAACGCCTTGGGCAACAAGGAAGATGACCACCGGGCGCCTGGCCCGGTGATCCCGTCTGGATGGGTAGGTCTATGAGCATTCTCCGTAAAAGTACCGTTTCCTTCGTTCTGTTGATCCCGTTGTTGATCCTGCACCTGGACGTGTTCGGCGAAAGCCCGCACAACCCGGTCGGCATCCTCTATCTGAACGAGCTGTACCTGGCCATCTGCATGGCCTTCACCTTTTTCTACCTGCTGACCAGCATTGGCACCCAGCAGCGCGAATTCAAGATCCTGATGACCTACGCCGTCTATTCATCGGTCGTGTTCATCGGGCTGCCGGCGATCTTTTCCTTCCTCTTCTACGGTCAGCCGCTGATCTACGGCCTGATCGAGGAACGCCGGATCCTGTTCAGCTTCGGCTTCGCCACCCTGATGTTCCTGGGGCGCAACATGAGCGCCTCCCAGTTCGAGAAGGCGCTGCTGATCACCGCCCTGCTGGCGGCGGTCATGGCCTGGATGTTCAAGTTCGGCGTACTGCCCGACCTGCGCGACAAGCAGTCCTCCTTCGACCGCCCGGACCGTTCGTCCATCGGTGCGCCGGCGCTGTGCCTGGCCTACTTCTACTGCATCCAGACCTGGAACAAGGGCATCTCGCCGATCGATGGCTCGGCGCGCAGCAAGACCATCCATATCGTGCTGGCCATGTTCTTCCTGCTGACCCTGGTGTTCGGTACCCAGACCCGCCAGCTGATCGTGCTGGCGCTGTGCTTCACCGTGTTCTGCCTGAAGAGCAAGTCGATCGTCTGGATCTGCGTGGCCGGGCTGTTGGTGTCGCCATTCTTCATCTTCCCCGACCTGATGAAGGTGCTGGGACTGAATCTGGACTTCTACGCCCAATCGGTGCAGGACGGCCCCACCGACGGAGTGCGCGAGCAGACCCTCGGCTACATCTTCTCCCACCTCAGCCAGAATCACTGGCTGCCCAGCGGCTCGCTGTCGCTGATGTGGAACAACGGCTTCATCCCCTATTTCGGCGAGTACTTCTTCCTCTCCGACGTGGGCGTGTTCGGCACCCTGTTCCGCTTCGGCTTCCTGGCCTTCATCATCATCCCGGTCTCGCTGTTCCTCTACTACCGCTGGGCGAAGATGCTGCATCCCGATACCGGCTTCGTGGTCACGGCGGTGCTGGCGCAACTGGTGATCTGGCCGCTGGCCGGCTTCTTCGAATACATCCAGGCCACCATCTGCTACCTGATGGTCATCCAAGCCCTGCGCGCCCTGCATGACTATCGCGCTGCGCCCGCCCAGGAAACCTACGTCAGCAGACCTTACCCGCGTTCGAGCAGCCCGCTGCCGCGCCCGGCCTGATCCCTCGCGCGGCCCGGCGATCATCCCCGCGATGATCGCTGGGTGGCCCTACGGAGTTTTCACCCTAAAGATGTCGATGATCAAAAACAGCACCTGGAACATCCTGGGTGTCGTCATCCCCAGTGCCATCGCGCTACCCACCATGGGTGTGCTGTCGCGGCTGCTCGGCATCGAGCAGTTCGGCCTCTTCACCCTGGCCTTCGCCATCGTCGGTTACGCGACGCTGTTCGATGCCGGCCTGTCGCGCGCGGTGATCCGTGCCGTCGCCATGAACCATGGCGACAAGGCACTCAATCGCCTGGTCATGGGCACGGCCACCGGCGCCGTGATCGGCCTGAGCCTGCTGGCCACCCTGCTGCTCTGGTTCGGCGCGGGCAAGGTGGTGAGCCTGCTGCACGTCTCACCCGAGCATTTCGACAACGCCGTGGCCGGCTTTCGCTGGCTGAGCCTGTGCGTGCCGCCCTTCCTGCTGGCGACGGTATGGTTCGCCTACCTGGAAGGCAACGAGCGCTTCGGTGAATTCAACGTCCTGCGAACCTGCTCCAACAGCCTGCTCGCCATCGCGCCGCTGATCGCGGTGCTGATCGAGCCCAGCTTCTCCGCCACGGTGATCGGCCTGGTAGTGGCCCGGGTCGTGTCGATGGCGCTGGCCTACTGGCCGCTGTACAAGGACTTCCCCGAGGGCATCCGGACCTTCAAGGTCCTGGTGTTCAAGGAGCTGCTGAAATTCGGCAGCTGGATGACGGTGAGCAACATCATCAGTCCGCTGATGGTGTATTTCGACCGCTTCGTGCTGTCGCACATGGTCGGTGCCGGACGGGTGTCCTTCTATACCGCCCCCGCCGAAGCCGTGTCGCGGATGCTGATCATCCCCAATGCCGTGGCCCGGGTGGTCTTCCCGCTGCTGAGCAAGAGCGGCGAAGACGCTGCCCGCCAGGCCAACAAGGCCTTCTGGGGCCTGCTGCTCATCAGCCTGGCGATGGTGTTGCCGATCCTTATCCTCGCGCCCTGGATCATGACCGTGTGGATGGGTCCCGAATACGGCGGTGAGGCGGCGCAGATCCTGCGCATCCTGGTCGTCGGCTTCATCTTCAACGCCCTGGCGCAGATTCCCTTCGCCAAGATCCAGGCCCGCGGCCATTCGCGTACCACGGCGATGATCCACCTGGCCGAACTGCTGCCCTACCTGGGCCTGCTGGTGGTCTGCATCCAGCACTTCTCCATCCTGGGCGCCGCCATCGCCTGGACGATCCGGGTGACCGTGGACTACCTGGCCTTGGAGTACTTCGCCCGGCGCACGCCGCCGCTGCCAACCCCCGTTTACCAGAGCCCTTGAACAGATAGAGGTGCTGTCCGTGTCCCGAGTGAAACGTCGTATCGGTCGTAGCCTGCTGGCTACCGCATTACTTTCCGCGGCGCTTTATGGAAATGTCCAGGCAGCGCCGGCGGCCGCCAAGGTGGACCTCATCGGCATCAACATGTCCGCTGCCGGTTTCGCCGGCCAGGTGCTGCCGGGCGTGGAAGGCACCAACTACTTCTATCCCACCGAGGATTATTTCCGCCGCTACAGCGCCAAGGGTATCCGGTTCATCCGCTTCCCCTTCCTCTGGGAACGCGTGCAACCGCAACTCGGCGGCGAGCTGGACCAGGCGCAGGTCGCCCTGCTCAAACGCACCCTCGACTTCGCCGACCAGTACGGGATGCGCGTGATCCTGGACATGCATAACTACGCGCGCTATCGCGGCCAGCTGATCGGCTCCTACCAGGTGCCCTATACCCGCTACGCCGATGCCTGGAAGCGCCTGGCGACGACGTTCAAGGACCATCCGGCGCTGTACGGCTACGACATCATGAACGAGCCCCATGATACCCAGGGCCTCTGGCCCAAGGCCGCGCAGACGGCGGTGGACAGCATCCGCACCGTCGACATGCAGACCCCGATCTTCATCGAAGGCGACAGCTGGGCCAGCGCCCACCGCTGGCCGCAGGTGAACGGCAATCTGCTGATCAAGGATCCGGCGGACAACCTGATCTACGAGGCGCACATCTACTTCGATGCGGATTCCACCGGCAACTACGCGACCGGCCTGAGGGGCGCCCACCCCATGATCGGCGTGGAACGCACGCGCCCCTTCATCGACTGGCTGAAGCAGCACAATTTGCGCGGTTTCATTGGCGAATATGGGATACCTGCACAGCCGCAGTGGCTGGAAGCCATGGACAATCTGCTCAGCTACCTGGGCGAGCAGTGCGTGCCGAGCGCCTATTGGTCGGCAGGCCCGGGCTGGGGTGATTACCCCCTGTCCCTCGAACCCAAGGGTGGCCTGGAAAAACCCCAGATCGCCTTGCTGGAAAAACACCTGAAGAAAGCTGACTGCGAAGTCATCGGACCTCGTTAGTGGAATTACGACAGATTTCGAACGGCATCACCTTTTTGCGGCGTGGACGTCCTGAACTCGATGGCTAAGGGCCAGTCTCAGACCAGCAGACTTCAGTGCTCGTACAACCTCCCGAGGGAGGCTTCGAGTTCACCCGTACACAAGACATGCTCGCCGCATGGAACCCGGTCCGCTACCAAGGGCCGCCACGTCTTGCGAAGGAACACCATGAACAACCGGCTCGTCGCATCTGCCTTGCGTTTTACCCCTCTCGCTCTCACTCCATCAGCAATCAAGGACGAATGACATGAAAACCAAATTTACCGCTCTGGCTTTGCTGTCTGGCATCGTCCTGCAGGGTTGTGCCTATTCCCCCGGTCAGTACCTGGACCAGGACGATCTCAAGAACGATCCGAGCATCCAGGGCACCAAGGTCCAGCTGATCCCCATCACCAGCTCGCTGCTGATGAGCCAGGACTCCGCCGCCCTGTCCAAGGCTCCCGACCTCAAGCCCCTGCTGGACTACAAGCCGCAGGCTTACCGCGTCGGTGCGAGCGACCTGCTCTACATCACCGTCTGGGATCACCCCGAGCTGACCGCCCCCTCCGGCGCCCAGCAGCAACTGGAAGCCAACGGTCGTCTGGTGCGCCCGGACGGCACCCTGTTCTACCCCTACGTAGGCACCGTCAAGGCCGCCGGCAAGACCCTCGAAGAGATTCGCTCCGACATCTCCCGCCGCCTGGCCACCTTCATCGACAATCCCCAGGTCGACGTGAGCGTGCTCAAGTTCGGTAGCCAGAAGGTCACTATTTCCGGCGCCGTGAACAAGGGCGACGCCATCCCGCTGACCACCAAGCCCATCACCCTGGTGGAAGCCCTGGGCCAGGTCGGCGTGGCCAACACCGGCGGTGCCGACCTGACCGGCGTGACCCTGGTCCGTGACGGCAAGGAATACCGCCTGGATACCGACAGCCTGAACCGCAAGGATTCCAAGCTGTACGGCATCTACCTGAAGGACGGCGACAGCATCCACCTGCCCTACAACGATGCGCGCAAGGTCTATGTGGTCGGTGAAGTCCGTGCCCCGGCAGCGGTCAGCTACAAGATCACCAACCTGAACCTGATGGAAGCCCTGAGCCAGGCCGGTGGCATCCAGCAGGAAACCGCCAACGCCGATGCCGTCTACGTCATCCGCGGTCCGGAAGATCTGAAGGCCCCGGGTGCCACCGCCCAGGTCTTCCACCTGGCCGCCAAGAACCCCACCGCCTATGTGCTGGCGCAGAACTTCCATCTGCAGCCGCAAGACGTGGTCTTCGTCGGCCCGGCCGGTATCACCCGCTGGAACCGCTTCGTCAGCCAGCTGCTGGGCTCGACCAACATCCTCTCCACCAGCGCCAACCTGAACAGCAGCTTCAAGTAACGGCACTGCCTCGCCGTCATGCCGGTGACGACCGCGCATGACGGCAATTACTCTTACTTTTTGCTCATCCCGCCTAATTCTCCCGCCTCACCAGACCGCGCCCTGCAAGGACTGAAAGCAGCTAGCTAGACGGCTTCGCTTAAAAAAAGCTCTTAGCCCAATAACTATTGGTCTTGTTATTACTGCCGCTCGGCTTGGAACTGTCAGTTTTTCATCACGTTCTTGCGTAACCTAGCTAACCTGTTGAGGGAGTCAGACACGCGTTAAGGACTGGGTGTGGCGTCAGGTAAGGCAACAAGAGCAATCTCCACCTCAGGCTGGTGGCGCAAGCTGACTGTCTGGCTAGTTGGCTATTTTTCCTTGATGGGAACGGCCTTGGCCGCGCCTGCCAGCGTGGCCTTCTGGTATGCGGAAAAACCGCCGATCCCCGAACTTTCCCAGTTCGACTGGGTGGTCCTCGAACCTGGCCATGCCAGCGCCGCCGATGTCCACAGTCTGCGCCAGGCCGGGGCCGAACCCTTCGCCTATCTCTCCATCGGCGAGTTCGCCGGCGATGCCGCGGCGCTGAAGCAGGCTGGCCTCAGTGCTGCGGCCAGCCCCGTCGCCAACAAGGCCTGGGGCAGCCAGGTCATGGACCTGGCCTCGCCAGTCTGGCGCCGGCACCTGCTCGAGCGCGCCGCGGAGCTGGCCAAGGCCGGCTACACCGGTTTGTTCCTGGACACCCTGGACAGCTTTCAACTGGTGGCCAAAGACCAGCAGGAAACCCAGCGCCTGGCGCTGAAGAGCCTGCTCGCCGAACTGCATCGCAGCCAGCCGTCACTCAAGCTGTTCTTCAACCGCGGCTTCGAAGTGCAACCGGAGCTGCCAGGGGTCGCGGCGGCCATGGCGGTCGAGTCGATCTATGCCGGCTGGGATGCCGGCAAGAAGAGCTACCGCCCCGTCAGCGAGCAGGATCGGGAGTGGCTCAAACCCCGCATCGAGGCCGCCCGCAGCGCCGGTATCCCGGTGATCGCCATCGAGTACCTGCCGCCGGCGCGACGCGAAGAAGCCAAGCGATTGGTCAAGCGGCTGCGCGAAGAAGGCTACGTCCCCTACATCACCACCCCCGACCTCAATACCCTGGGCATCAGCTCGGTGGAGTTGCAGCCGCGGCGGCTGGCGCTGCTCTACGACGGTCGTGAAGGCGCCCTGCGGCAATCGGCGGTGCATCGCTTCCTGGGTAGCGTGCTCGAATACCAGGGCTATCGCCTGGACTACTTCGATGCCGCCAAGCCCTTGCCCGAGGCCTGGCCCAGTGCGCTCTATGCCGGTGTGGTGGTCTGGATGACCAGCGGACCGCCGCCCAACGCCCGCAGTTTCAATGACTGGCTCGGCCAACGCCTGGACGAAAAAACGCCGCTGCTGATCCTGGGTGGCCTGCCACTGGATAACGACGCCCTGCTCAAGCGCCTGGGTCTTGGTATCAGCCGCAAACCACTGCCGGACAATCTGACGCTCAAGGTGCTCGATCCGGCCCTGGCGGGCAGCTTCGAGGCGCCGGCCAAGCTACGCACCCGCGGCCTGCCCGGCGTGCAGGTCCTGCCAGGCGGTCCGACGCCGGTGGTGTCCCTCGCCGGCCCAAGCGAGAGCTATACCCCCGTCGGGGTGGCCAGTTGGGGCGGCTTCGCCTTCAGCCCCTACCTGATGGAGGACGGTCCCGAAGCCAGTCGCTGGATCGTCGAGCCCTTCGCCTTCACCGCCAAGACGTTACGCCTGCCGCCCCTACCCGTACCCGATCCGACGACCGAAAATGGCCGCCGCATCGCCACGGTGCATATCGATGGCGACGCCTTCGTCTCCAAGGCCGAGGTGCCCGGCGCCCCCTACGCCGGCCAGATGGTGCTGGAACACTTCATCCAGCCCAATCCCTTCCTGACCTCGGTCTCGATCATCGAAGGCGAGGTCGGGCCCAAGGGCCGCTATCCGGAGCTGACCGCGCAACTCGAACCCATCGCCCGCCGGCTGTTCGCCGACCCCAAGGTGGAGGTGGCGACCCACACCTTCAGCCATCCCTTCTTCTGGCAGCCGGCGGTCTCCGAGCAGAGCGAGAACTTCGAAGCCCAATACGGCTACATGATGCAGATCCCCGGCTACGACAAGGTGGACTACACCCGGGAGGTGGTGGGCTCGACGCGCTACATCAACGAACGGCTGACCACTGCGCAGAAACCGGTGAAGCTGATCTTCTGGTCCGGTGATGCCCAGCCGGACGCCGCCACGCTCAAGCTCGCCTATGACAACAACCTGCTGAACGTGAATGGCGGCAACTCGCACATCACCCGTTCGCAGCCTTCGGTGAGCGGTCTCTACCCCTTCATTCGCCCCACGCCCGGTGGGCTGCAGTACTACGCGCCCATCATCAACGAGAACGTCTACACCAATCTCTGGCGCGGCCCCTATTACGGTTTCCGCGACCTGATCTACACCTTCGACCGCACCGAAAACCCCCGGCGGCTGCGCGGTCTGAATCTCTACTATCACTTCTATTCCGCCACCAAGCAGGCCTCGCTGAAGGTGATGGACGAGATCTACCGCAGCATGGCCGCCGAGCGGCCGCTGTCGTTGTGGATGAGCGACTACCTCAAGCGGCTGCATGGTTTCTATACCGCCAGTCTCGCCCGAGCTGACGACGGCAGTTGGTCGATCAAGGCGCTCGACGGCCTGCGGACCCTGCGCCTGGATCCGCGCCTGGGCTGGCCCGACCTGCAGCGCTCCCAGGGCATCGCCGGTGTACGCGACCTGCCGCAGGGCCGCTATGTGCATCTCGCCGACGATCATGTGCGGCTGGTCCTGCGCGACAGCCGCGACGGCTCACCAGCCCTCGAAGAGGCCAACATCCCGCTGCAACGCTGGGAATACCTGTCACCGACGCGGATCCGCTTCGCTTTCGCCGGTCAGTTCCCGCTGGAGATGACCGTGCGGGCGGCCTCGGCTTGCGAGGTCCGGGTCGGTCGCGACCGCTACAAGGGCCAAGCGGGACAGGCGGGACTCTGGACGTTCAAACTTCCGCTAACACGAGTGAGTGACGGTGAGATCGTCTGCGGCTAAGAAAACCCGCCTCCTGAGTGGCTGGACCCTGCTGTGGGTCACGCTCATCGCTGCGCTGGTGATGGTGCTGACCTTTCATGGCAAGAACGTGTTCATGCCCGGCGAAGAACCGGCGGACCAGGTGTCCATCAGCTATGCCCAGGTGCTGCTCAAGGCGACGCCGGAGGACACCGAGCTGCGCATGAAGCTGATCGATCAGCTGATCGCCCTGGGCCGACTCGATGAAGCACGGCACCAACTCGAGCTACTGCCGCAGCCCCTGGCATCGACGCCTTTCTATGCGCTGGAGCTGGACATCCTGCAGGCGGAGGCGCGTCCGCAAGGCCTGGCCGACGCTGATCGCGACCATCTGGCGCGACGGCTGGACGCGCTGGACATGCAGACCCTGAGCGTTCCTCGGTTGCAACGGGTGGCCGAACGTGCCCTGCAACTGGCCGCCCCGGGTATAGCAGCGCGCTATTACGTCGAACTGGCCCGGCGCGATACCCCTCGCCAACAGCAATGGCTGCAACAGGCGGCACGCTGGAGTCTCGCCAGCGGCCAGCAGCAGGAGGCGGCACGTCTCTTCATGCGCCTGGCCGAACTCGCCACGACCGACGCGCAGCGCCAGGCCTATCGGCATCAGGCGTTCGATGCCTGGCTGGCGGCGGGTCAGGGAGCCGAAGCCGCGGCCTTGGTGGAGCAGGAGTTGCCCAGGCTGCAGCCCGACCCCGCAGGTCTGGCCTGGCTGAAGGCCGGCGTCGCCGCGGCCCAGGGTAGTGGGCGCATGGATTTGGCGCAGCGGCTCATCGAGCGCTGGCGGCAATGGGAACCGGACAATCCCGCCCCTCTAGAGGCCGCCTTCCGCCTGGCCCTGGCGAACGGAGATACGCAGACCGCCTGGACGGATGGTCAGCAGTTGCTGGCCCTGCGACCGGACGATGACGAACTGCTGGCGCAAATGGCGCAATTGGGCGAATGGAGCGGCCATGTGGACGAGGCGCTCGACCTCTGGCTGCGCCTGCTCGCCCGCCAAGACGATCCCGCCCGGCGCGACCACGCCTGGAAACTGGCCGCCCGCGCCTTTCGCTTCGACGCGGTAGTGGAACTGCTGGGCGGCACCTCCCAGGCTCGCCAATTGGATAAAACCGAGCTGGACTCGCTGATCTTCGCCTATGAATCCCTTGGCGATCCCGTGGCGGAAGAGCGCTGGCTACGCGGCTATATCAAACGCCAGCCGAAGCAGCGCCTGGCCTGGGAACGCCTGCAACACCTGCTGAGCCGCACTGAACAAGGCGAGGCTTCGGCCGAGTTTTGGGCCGTGTTCAGCAAGAATTTTTCCTTGAGCACCGAGGAATACCTGACCTGGGCCCAGACCCTGCTGCAGATCTTCAAGCCGGAGGAGGCCTGGGCACTGCTCGAACGCATGCCCGCCAAACAGCGGCAAGGCGACGACTACTGGCGGCTGCGAGCGGATCTGGCCTGGGAGCTGGAGCGCGATACCGAGGCCCAGCAGGCGCTCGAACGCCTGGCGGCGAGCAGCAAGGGGCTGACCAGAACCGACGAGGAACGGCTGCTGGAACTCTATCAGCGGACCGCGCCGCAGAAGGCACTCGCCCTGCTGGAAAAGAGCTGGGAGAAAAGCAAGGACCAGAATCGCCTGACCCAGGCCCTGCAATGGGCCGAGCAACTCAAGGACAGCGCGGCCCTGGAGCGGCTGCTGGCCAGCGCCGCCCGCGTGCCCGCTTCCGCCGACAATCCCGCGGTCTGGCTGGCGCGCGCGGGCCTCGACTTCCAGCGCGGCCGCATCAGTCAGGCCGAAGCCGGCTATCGGCAGGCCCTGGAGCGCTTCCCGGACGACGACAGATTCCGCGAACGCCTGCTGTGGCTGCTCATCGACCAGAATCGCCAGGTCGAGCTGGCTACTCTGTTGCGCGACTGGAAAGGCCGCGCCCGTGACAGCGACGTACTCTGGCTGCCCTTCGGTAGTGGCCTGGTGCTGCTGGGTCAAGCCGAGGAAGCCCTCACCTGGTATCGCCGCTATCTCGAGGCCCATCCCCAGGACTGGCTGGTGCAGGCCGCCTATGCCGATGCCCTGGACGCCGCCGGGCACCAGGATGCGGCCCTGCGCCTGCGTAAGGCGGTAACCCCGCATCTGGCTGGCGACGAGGTCGCGGCCACCCCCGAGCGTTACGCCACCTACCTGCGCCTGCTCAGCAGCCTGCGCGGGCCCCAGGCGGCCCTGGCCCAGGCCCGCGCCTGGCAGGATGGCTCGCCGAGCATGCTGCAACTCTGGTTCGACCAGTGGCTGGAGGCCCTCAGCCAGAACAACGATGACGGCCTCAAGGGCGAGTGGCTGGCCTGGGCCAAGAGTCGCGGCCTGAAGATTCGTCAGTACGAGCAATTGCAGGAAGTGCTGCGCCGGCAGAATCGTGGCGAGCTGGAGAAGCTGCTGGCGGCGGGCGACCTGGACCCGGCGCAGCGCGTCGAGGTGCTGCAGCGTCTCGGCCATGCCGGCGACGCCCAGGCGGCGGCCCTGACGGCAGCCGGCGACGAGCCACCGGAGGTCATCCAGCGACAGTTGCTGCGCCAGGCCACCGAGCAGGCCGAACGCACGCCCAACGGGGTACAGGCCGGCTGGGAACGCCGTGACTACGGCGGCCTGGTCGAGCAGGGCACGGAAGTCCGCGCGGCCCGCCGTCTCACCGATGACGTCTATGCCGATGTCCAGCTCAAGCAGGACCGGGTGACGAGCAACGGCCTGCAATCCGATGCCCTGGGCAACGAACACCAGATGCTGCTCAAGGTGCTCAAGAACCTGGCCGACGGCGGTCTGGAGACCACCGTGGATGCCAGCCAGCGCAGCGATAGCCAGCGTGTCGGCCTGGGCGTGGCCCGTACCTGGCGGCTGGACAGCAATACCGAGATCGAGGCGGCCCTGGAATGGCACCGACAGCCGGACGAAAGCGGCTATCTGCGCGCCCTCGGTCGCCGCGACAGCGTCAGTCTGGCGGGTCGTCACAACCTGACCCCGCGTGACCAACTGAGCTGGAAGGCAGCGCACAACCGCTATTCAAGTCGCGATGGCGATGCCCTGGGCAGTGGCTTCGCCTTCAACCTGGAGCTCAGCCACCTGCTCTTCTTCGAAGGCCCTACCTGGCAGGTGCGCAGCGGCGTGACCTACCAGCAGAACAAGGCCCGCAGCAACCTGCCCGACAGCGTGACCCGCTACCTGCAGCCGCTGGTCGGCAGCGGCGAGAACGGCGAGATCACCGCGGCGGACCTGGAAGCGCTGCGCGGGACCCAACTGCTGCAGGATCGCTATGGCCAGCTCTATGTCGGCAGCAGCTGGCGGCGCGGCGTTCCCGGTTCGCTCAACCGCACCCATCCCCAGTACACCTGGCTGGTGGACACCCTGGTCGGCTGGCAGTGGACCGAACGCGAATTCAACTACGGTTTGAATGTCGGCCTGGGCATGGCAGTGCTCGGCGACGACGAACTGGCGTTCACCGCCGGCTACCAGTCCGCCCCCCAGGGCAGCGGCGGTCAGGCCGGCAGCACCCTGGGCATTCAATACAGCAACAGAATCGGTCGCTAGGTCGTTTCAAGGGAGAGAGTTCATGAATATCACGCGTTTGCTCGCCGCCAGTGTCGCCACCCTGCTCCTGGTCGGCTGTTCGAGCTTTACCCGCCCCAGCGGCGAGACCCTGCCCAAGGATGCCCGCTGGGGTCTGGTGCCCCTGGCCAACTATGCCCAGGCGCCCATGGCCGGCGATCGCGCGGCGCAGATCCTGGCCAGCGTGCTCGGCGAGCGCGGCATACACCCCCAGGTCTATGACGACAGCCAGGCCGGCAATCCCGGCGACGACGAAAAAGCCCGCCAGCGCGCGGCCCTGGACTGGGCGCGTCAGCAAAATCTGCAATACGTGCTGACCGGCAGCGTGGACGAATGGCAATACAAGAATGGCCTGGACGGCGAGCCGGCGGTGGGCGTGACCCTGCAGGTGCTGGATCCAGCCAGCGGTAAGGTGCTGTGGAGCAATAGCGGAGCGCGCTCCGGCTGGTCGCGCGAGAGCCTGGCGGCCACCGCGCAGAAGGTCCTGCGCGGCACCTTCGACGAGCTGCGGCTGAACTGATGGCCCTGCAATCCGTCCACAAGGACTTCACCCTGGCGCCCCGCGCCAGCAGCCGCCTGTCCTGGCTGGAGACCCTGCTGGTCACGGCGGCGGCCCTGGGCCTGGGTTTCTGGCTGGTGCCGGAAGACCCCCTGATGGTGGGCCTGGCCTTTCCCTGGGTGGTGTTCGCGCCCATCCTCATGGGGGTGCGCTATGGCTTCCTGCGTGGGCTGGTGAGCGCCAGCCTGCTGGTGGCGACGCTGCTCTATCTGCATCGTCAGGGCTATCCGGCCTATGCGGACATGCCGCCGTCCTTCATCGTCGGCGTGCTGCTCAGCGCCATGCTGGTAGGTGAATTCCGCGATCTCTGGGACCGCCGCCTGGAGCGCCTGGACCTGGCCAACGACTACCGCCAGCTGCGCCTGGACGAATTCACCCGTGCGCATCACCTGCTGCGGATCTCCCACGACCGCCTGGAGCAGCGCGTCGCCGGCAATGACCTGAGCCTGCGCAGTTCGCTGCTGGATCTGCGCCGGCAACTGCGCGAAGTGCCCCGCGAGCAGGATGCCCTGCAAGCCCTGGCTGAGCCCATCGTCGGCTTGCTGACCCAATACGGCTCACTGCGGGTGGCGGGCCTGTACCGGGTGCTGGCGGATGGCAAGGTGGATCGCCGCGCCCTGGCTAGCCAAGGCGAGATGCCCGGCATCGATCCCGACGACCTGCTGGTACGCCTGACCCTGGAGCGCGGCGAGACCCTGAGCATCCGCCAGGCCCTGCTGGAACGCGGCGAGACCCAGCATTCGGCGCTGCAGGCCTGCGTACCCCTGCTGGACACCGAGGAGCGCCTGCTGGCGGTGCTGGCCATCGAGCAGATGCCGTTCTTCTCCTTCAACGAGCGCACCCTCAACCTGCTGACCATCCTCGCCGGCCACATCGCCGACCTGCTGGGCAGCGACCCCCAGGCCCTGACCCTGGCCGACGACGACGCCCAGCAGTTCTCCCAGCACCTCAAGCGCTCGCTGCGCGATGCCCAGCAGCATGCCCTGCCCGCCTGCCTGTTCTGCTTCGAGATGACCGAGGCCGCGGGTGCCGAACGCGCCCTGGCGCTGCTGGAGGGCAGCCGTCGCGGTCTCGACCTGCAACTGCGCCTGACCAATCAGGCCGGTCATGCCTGTCTGCTGGTGCTCTTGCCGCTGACTTCGTCCGATGGCCTGGAAGGCTATCGCCGCCGCCTGCGTCAGCTGCTGGCCGAGCGCCATGGCCAGGACAGCACCCTGGAGAGCCTGGGCGTGCGCAGCCACGAGCACGAGTTGCTGCCCAAGACCCGCGCCCAGGAATTGCGCGTCTTCCTGTTCAACGAGTGTGGCCTGCATGACCAGCAAGTGGCTGTTTAGCGGCGCCTTCGCCTTCATCACCAGCAGTTGGGCGCTGCTGTTCGCCAATTTGCCGATCGCCGTGGCGGCGCTGGCTTTCGCCACCACCCATGCCGCCGGCAGCGCCCTGCTGGCTGGTGGCGTCTGGTTGCTGCTGCCGCGCCGCTATCAGCGCCCCTTGCCCTGGAGTCCGCTGTTTCTCTTCGCCCTGGCCTTCTTCATTCCCCTGGTAGGGGCGGCCGGAGTGATCGCCGCGGTCTTTCCGGCGCTCTACCTGCCACGCAAGAGACGCGAGGTCGCCTGGGAGGCGCGCAGCGTACCCAACCTGCCGTTCCGCCCGCTGGAGCGCCGCGAAGAGATGCTGTTCAGCGATGGCGGCCTGCAGGACGTCTTGCGCCACGCGCCCAGCACCGACAAGCGCCTGACCGCGCTGTTCGCTACCCGCCGCATGCCGGGGCGCGACGCCATCCCCATCCTCAAGCTGGCCCTGCGCGATCCGGCCGACGACGTGCGCCTGCTCGCCTATTCGATGCTCGACCAGCAGGAAAGCCAGATCAACCAGCGTATCGAGACCCAACTCGGCGAGCTGGCCAGTACCCCGGCCGACCGCCAGCCGGCGCTGCACGGCACCCTGGCCCGCGGCTACTGGGAACTGGCCTACCTGGGCCTGGCCCAGGGCAGCGTGCTGCGCCACGTACTCGGTCAGGCCCGCGAGCACATCGAGCTGGCCCTGGCCGGCGAAGAGAATGACGAGCTGCGCATCCTGGCCGGCCGCATCGCCCTGGAACAGGGCGAGCCCGAACGGGCCCTGGAGTTCTTCCAGGCGGCCGAGGCGGCCGGCGTGCCACCGGCCCAGTTGGCGCCCTTCCGCGCCGAGATCGCCTTCCTGCGCCGCGATTACACGATCATCCCGGCGCTGCTCGACAGCCTGCCGGCGGATCTGAAGAGGCGGCCGCCGTTCGCCGCCCTGGTGAAGTACTGGTTATGAAAGACACCCCTGCCGCGACCGTCACGCCCGATGTCTGCCTGCTGCTGGAGGGCACCTGGCCCTATGTGCGCGGCGGGGTATCGAGCTGGGTCAACCAGCTGATCCTCGGCCTGCCCGAGCTGACCTTCTCGGTGTTCTTCATCGGCGGTCAGCGCGAGAACTACGAGAAGCGCCACTACGCCATCCCGCCCAACGTGGTGCATATCGAGGAACACTTCCTCGCCGGCTCCTGGGTGCCCAAGAGCGCGCCCATCAGCCCGCGACGGCAGGCGCCGGTGCAGTTGCTGCGCGACCTGCACGCCTTCCTGCACCACCCCGACGAACCCAGTGCCGCCCAGGGCGACGCCCTGGTGGATGCCTTCGCCCAGGGCAGCGTGACCCTGGACGACTTCATGTACAGCCGCGCCAGCTGGGAGGCCATCACCGAAGGCTACGAGCGCTATTGCACCGATCCCTCCTTCGTCGACTACCTCTGGACCCTGCGCGCCATGCAGGCGCCCTTGCTGATGCTGGCCGAAGCCGCGCGCCGCCTGCCCAGGCCGCGGATGATCCACTCCATCTCCACCGGCTATGCCGGCATGCTCGGCGCCGTCCTGCAACGGCGCTGGGGCTGCAATTTCCTGCTCAGCGAGCACGGCATCTACACCAAGGAACGCAAGATCGACCTGGCCCAGGCCAAGTGGATCGCGGAAGGGCCGGACGAGGCCCTGCGCACCGGCCTGGACGTGGACGTCAGCTACATCCGCCGGCTGTGGATCCGCTTCTTCGAGCGCATCGGCCTGCTCACCTACAAGGCCGCCAACCCGATCATCTCGCTCTACGACGGCAACCGCCGCCGGCAGATCCAGGACGGCGCCGATCCCGCGCGCTGCCGGGTGATCCCCAACGGCATCAGCCTCACCCAGTGGCAAGACGCCCTGGAGCGGCGCCCCGAGGGCGTGCCGCCGGTGGTCGGGCTGCTCGGCCGGGTAGTGCCGATCAAGGACGTCAAGACCTTCATCCGCGCCATGCGCGGGGTGATCAGCGCCATGCCCGAGGCCGAGGCCTGGGTGGTCGGCCCCGAGGACGAAGACGAGGAATACGCCGCCGAATGCCACAGCCTGGTCACCAGCCTGGGCCTGGACGGCAAGGTGAAATTCCTCGGTTTCCAGAAGATCGGCGACATCCTGCCCCAGCTCGGGCTGATGGTGCTGACCTCCATCAGCGAGGCCCAGCCACTGGTGATCCTCGAAGGCTGGGCCGCCGGGGTGCCGGTGGTGAGCAGCGACGTGGGCTCCTGCCGCGAACTCATCGAGGGCTCCACGCCCGAGGATCGCGCCCTGGGCACCGGCGGCAGCGTGGTCGCCATCGCCGATCCCCAGGCCACCGCCCGCGCCATCCTCGCCCTGCTGCGCAACCCTGGCCGCTGGCAGGCCGCGCAGCGCACTGGCCTCGCCCGGGTCAATCGCTACTACACCGAGCCGCTGATGCTGGAACGCTATCGCGAGCTCTACCAAGACGCCATCGGGAGGGTCGTCTGACATGGCCGGCATTGGCTTCGAACTGCGCAAGATCCTCGCCCGCGACTCCTACACCGCCACCCTGCGCGCCTATGTCTACGCCGGCCTGATCAGCTCCGGGCCCTGGGTGCTGTCGATCATCAGCGTCATGCTGATCGGCGTGCTGGCCACCGGCATCGTCACCCCCAGCGTGCTGATCCGGCAGTTCCTGGTCACCGTGACCTACCTCATGGCCAGCTCGCTGATCCTCACCGGCGGCCTGCAGCTGTACTTCACCCGCTTCGTCTCGGACCGGCTGTTCGAGGAGAAGCAGGCCAGCATCCTGCCCAACCTGGTGGGTATCCTGCTCTTGGTCACCCTGGTGGCCGGGGCGCTGGGCCTGGTGCTGCTGGCGACGCTGTTCAGCCAGCCCTTCGCCTATCGCCTGCTGGTGCTGGCCAACTTCGTCACCCTCTGCGACCTCTGGCTGGTGATCATCTTCCTGTCCGGGATGAAGGCCTACAACCGCATCCTGGTGGTCATGGTACTGGGCTACAGCATCATGATCGCCGCGGCCTTCGTGCTGCGCTTCCTCGGCATGAACGGCCTGCTGATGGCCTTGCTGCTGGGCCACGCCGCCCTGCTGTTCATCTTTCTCTACGACATCATCCGCGAGTACCCGGCCGAGCGCCTGGTGGCCTTCGACTTCCTCGACCGCAAGCAGATCTTCCTCAGCCTGCTGGTGACCGGCTTCTTCTACAACCTGGGCATCTGGGTCGACAAATTCATCTTCTGGTTCGACCCCCTGACCTCCGACGCCGTCATCGGCCCGCTGCGCGCCTCCATCCTCTACGACCTGCCGATCTTTCTCGCCTACCTCGCCATCATTCCCGGCATGGCGGTGTTCCTGGTGCGCATCGAGACCGACTTCGCCGAGTGGTACGAGCGGGTGTTCAACGCGGTGCGCGGCGGCCAGACGCTGCAGCACATCGGCCAGCTCAAGGAGCAGATGATCCTGGCCATCCGCCAGGGCCTGCTGGAGATCTGCAAGGTCCAGGGCCTGACCCTGGTGCTGGTGTTCCTCCTGGCGCCGCAACTGCTGGCCTGGCTGGGCATGTCGCACTACTACCTGCCGCTGTTCTACATCGACGTGGTGGGGGTGAGCATCCAGGTGGTGTTCATGGCGTTGCTCAACGTCTTCTTCTACCTGGACCGGCGTGACACGGTGCTGATGCTCTGCTCCCTCTTCCTCGGCCTCAACCTGGCGCTGACCCTGCTGAGCATCGAGCTGGGCCCGAGCTTCTTCGGCTACGGCTTCACCGTCTCCCTGGCCTGCTGCGTGCTGCTCGGCCTGCACCGGCTGGACCGGGTGCTGGACGACCTGGAATACGACACCTTCATGCTCCGCCACTGACGGTAGCCGACACCGGACGAACGGTGTGACCCGGCTCAAGCACGGGCGTCCAAAGCAGCTCACCCCTGCAGGACCCTGCCATGAATACCGCCGCCTTGCGCCTCGTGATCCAGACTACCCAGGTGCGGGCCCGGGACAGTGGCGAGGCCAGCCGCACCTATGCCGACCAGGCGGCGCGCAACGCGACCGACGGTGCCAGCCGTGGCCCGGCGCTGGAGCGCTTCGCCAGCGCCTATGTCGAGCGCGTGCCCGATGCACTGGATGCCCTGCTGCATCAGGCGCGGGCCGTGGCCTTCGAAGCACCCCTGGCGCGCGTGCTGGAACGGGCCCTGGCCGGCTTCGCGCCCGCCGCGCTGGCCCAGGCGCCCTCGGCCAGCCTGGCGCTGCTCGCCGCGGCCTATCGCTTCCATCGCCTGCTCGAAGGCCTGCATGACCGCCTGGCCGCCTGGTGGGGGGCGGCCTGTGCGCCGGCGGCGCCCAGCCTGGGCAATCTCATCGCCCACCAGGTGCTGGGCCAACTCACCGTCGCGGCGCTGGAGGATGCGGTGGATGGCTGGCTCGACGACCTGGACGCCAGCGTCGAGCCCCGGCTGACGCGCCAGTGCTTCCAGCCGCGGCAGCGGCGTGGCGTCCTCGTGACCCTGCCCAGCGCCCTGACCCGTAGCCGCCAGCGGTAACGCAGCGTTCGATAAAACGCACGTTTCGGCGCTTTCGACGGCCGAGTGTCAAATATATTGATAACCCTTCCGACCCTGGTTTAGGGTGGCTGCTCACCGCCATTAGCGAGGAGTCACTCCATGAGCTTGCCCAGCCGCGCCGAGTGGGAGCAGCGCTTCCAAGGTCTCACCCTGGAAGGCCGCGCCTTCATCGACGGCGCCTATGTCGACGCCGCCTCCGGTGCCACCTTCGATTGCCTGAGTCCGGTGGACGGACGTTTCCTCGCCAAGGTCGCCAGCTGTGACGCCGCCGACGCCGACCGCGCCGTGGCCGCCGCCCGCGCCGCCTTCCAGAAAGGCACCTGGGCGCACCTGGCACCGGCCCAGCGCAAGCGCGTGCTGATCCGCTTCGCCGATCTGCTCCTGGCCAACGCCGAGGAACTGGCGCTGCTGGAAACCCTGGACATGGGCAAGCCCATCGCCGACTCCTTCGGCATCGACGTGCCCGGCTCGGCCAACGCCATCCGCTGGAGCGCCGAGGCCATCGACAAGCTCTACGACGAGGTCGCCCCCACGCCCCACGACCAACTGGGCCTGGTCACCCGCGAGCCGGTCGGCGTGGTCGCCGCCGTGGTGCCCTGGAACTTCCCGCTGATGATGGCCTGCTGGAAACTCGGCCCGGCCCTGGCCACCGGCAACTCGGTGGTGCTCAAGCCCTCGGAGAAGTCGCCGCTGACCGCCATCCGCGTCGCCCAGCTGGCGCAGCAGGCCGGCATTCCCGCCGGCGTGTTCAACGTGCTGCCGGGCTACGGCCATAACGTCGGCAAGGCCCTGGGCCTGCACCCCGACGTCGACACCATCGTCTTCACCGGCTCCACCCGGGTCGCCAAGCAACTGCTGGCCTACTCCGGCGAATCCAACATGAAGCGCGTCTGGCTGGAGGCGGGCGGCAAGAGCCCCAACATCGTCTTCGCCGACGCCCCCGATCTCAAGGACGCCGCGGCGGCCGCCGCCAGCGGTATCGCCTTCAACCAGGGCGAGGTCTGCACCGCCGGCTCGCGCCTGCTGGTGGAGCGCTCCATCAAGGACCAATTCCTGCCGCTGGTGATCGAGGCCCTCAAGGGCTGGAAACCCGGCCACGCCCTGGAGCCCGAGACCAATGTCGGCGCCCTGGTGGACACCACCCAGCTGGAAACCGTGCTGCGCTACATCGAGGCCGGCCATGCCGAAGGCGCCACCCTGGTGGCCGGCGGCAAGCGCACCCTGGAAGAGACCGGCGGTGTCTACGTCGAGCCCACCATCTTCGACGGCGTGAGCAACGCCATGAAGATCGCCCAGGAAGAGATCTTCGGCCCGGTGCTCTCGGTGATCACCTTCGACACCGCCGAAGAAGCCATCCAGATCGCCAACGACACCCAATACGGCCTGGCCGCCGCGGTCTGGACCCGCGACATCTCCAAAGCCCACAAGACCGCCCGCGCCCTGCGCGCCGGCAGCGTCTGGGTCAACCAGTACGACGGCGGCGACATGACCGCGCCCTTCGGCGGCTTCAAGCAATCCGGCAACGGCCGCGACAAGTCGCTGCACGCCTTCGACAAGTACACCGAACTCAAGGCGACCTGGATCAAGCTGTAAGCCCTCGCCAGGCTGGCCCGGCCGGGGCCAGCCTGGCGCCGTTCAGCGCTGGTAGACCGTTGCCTGGTTGCCGAAGCCGCTCTGGTTGATCCGCGCAGTGGAACCCACCTGGTCGATCACCGCCGAGTTGGAATCGCCGGTCTGGCCGATGAAGGCGCTGGCGCCGGTGAAGGTATCCGGCACCGTGTTCTGGGTGATGGACGCCAGGTTGCCATTGCCCTGCTGCTGGATTTCGGCGCCTACCTCGAAGCCGTCCTGCACGAAGATAGCCCGGTTGCTGTCGCCCGTGCTGGTGCCGGCGATCCGCGCCTCCAGTCCGCTCTGGGTGGCGCCCAGCTCGTTGTCATTGCCCTGCTGGGTGAAGGTCAGGTCGCTGAAGCCGGCGCGCTGCAACAGGCTCGCCTGGTTGCCGTTCCCCGCCTGGATCAGCGCCAGCGCACTACGGTAGCGACTGGTCTCCTGCTCCGCCGCCGCGCTGTTGCCATCGCCACGCTGCTGCAAGCTGGCCGTGCCCCCGGCGAAGGAGACGTTCTGGGTCAGCTGCAAGGCGTTACCGTTGCCGACCTGCACCACCTCCGCCAGCCCGCCACTGCGCTGCTCCACCGTCAGGCGGTTGGCATCGCCCGTGGTGGTCGCGCGCAACTCGTTGCCACCGAAACCCAGCTGGCGCACGCTGTAGAAGTTGAGATCGCCCGACTGGCTCAGATAGGCCGAGGCCGCATTGCCCGACTGCTCCAGTTCCAGGGTATTACCGGCGCCGCCACCGGTCTGCACGATGTCGGCGAGATGGTTGCCATTGTCCAGTTGGCTCACCCTGACCTGCTGGCCACTGCCCTCCTGAAGGATCTGCAGGCTATTGCCGCTGGACACCTGCTCGATCCGCGTCTGGGCGCCGAACGCCTGGCGTTGCTCGACGCTGGCGCGATTGCCAGCGCCACTCTGCACCTGTTCGATGGTACTGGCGCGCCCGCCGCTCTGATTCAGGGTGGCTTGGTTGTCGCTGCCGGTCTGGGTCAGGGTGGTGGTTTGCTCGACGGCCAAGGCCGGCAGGGCGAGGCCGGCGAGCACGGCCGCCAGCAGGGTATGGGTCTTCATGACAGTCTTCCGCTCCGGTGGCTGCTACCGAGCGCAGGGCGACTACTCGCGAACCCGGCTGGAGACCGGCGTCGACCGCACTGCAACGAAAGAGCCGCGCGAATGCGGCTCAGCCTCGGAGTGTGGTGAGCCGGCGAGAGATTGCCATCCATCCAAGGAGCGGTTTCGACGAGCGCCCCAATGGATGGTCAAGGCTTATCCCAGCAGATCCACCAACAGATCGTCATGGCGTCGCTGCTGCCGATCCAGGCGCAGTTGGCGGGTGCGGAAGATCGACTTGAGGTCTTCCAGGGCCTTGGCGAAGTCGTCGTTGATGATCAGGTAGTCGTACTCGACGTAGTGGCTCATCTCGCTCACCGCCTCGCGCATGCGCCGCTCGATGATCTCGGCGCTGTCCTGGCCACGGTTGTCCAGGCGCTGGCGCAGGGCGGCCTGGCTCGGCGGCAGGATGAAGATCGACTGGGCATGGGGTAGCTTGCGGCGGACCTGCTGGGCGCCCTGCCAGTCGATCTCCAGGATCAGGTCGTGGCCTTCGGCAAGGGTGCGCTCCAGCGCCGCCTGGGAGGTGCCGTAATAGTTGCCGAACACCTCGGCGTGCTCGAGGAAATCCCCGTGTTCGAGCAGGCTGGTGAAGGTCGCGCAGTCGACGAAGTGATAGTTCACCCCATCCGCTTCACCTGGCCGCATGGCGCGGGTGGTGTGGGAGATCGACACGCGCACCTCGGGCAGGGCGTCCAGCAAGGCCTTGACCAGGCTGGTCTTGCCGGCGCCGGAGGGCGCGGAAACGATGTAAAGGGTGCCGGGAAGGGCTGTCATGGAAGTCCGCCTATTCGATGTTCTGCACTTGCTCGCGCATCTGTTCGATGAGCACCTTGAGATTGATGGCCGCCTGGGAGGCGCGGGCATCGATGGCCTTGGAGCCGAGGGTGTTGGCCTCGCGATTGAGTTCCTGCATGAGGAAGTCCAGGCGCCGGCCCGCCGCGCCGCTGCCGGCCAGGACCCGCCGCACCTCGGCCACGTGGGTCTCCAGGCGGTCCAGCTCTTCGGCCACGTCGCTCTTTTGCGCCAGCAGCACCAGCTCCTGCTCCAGCCGCGCCGGCTCGAACTCGACACCCGCCTCGGCGCAGCGCTCGAGGATACGCCGCCGCTGCAGCGCCAGCAGCTCCGGCAACAACGCCCGTAGCGTCGCCACTTCCGCCAGCACCTGGACCAGCCGCTCCTCGATCAGGAGGCTCAACTCCCGGCCCTCACGCAGGCGACTGTCCAGCAACTCGTCCAGCGCCGCGTCGAACAGCGCCAGCACCTGCGCCTTGCGTTCGGCGTCATCCACCTCGGCCCCGACCAGCACGCCGGGCCAGGCCAGCACGGCCAGGGGATCGAGCTTGGCCGGCCGGGCGATCAGCGCCGCGACGTCTTCGGCGGCCGACACCAACTGCGCCGCCCGCCGGGCGTCGACACGCAGGGCCACGGCCTCGTCGCGCTCTTCGCGCAGTACGCACTCCACCTTGCCGCGCGACAGCCGTCGGCGCAGCGCGTCACGCACCCCGGGTTCGGCGTCACGACAGGTCTCGGGCAGGCGCAGGTGCGGTTCCAGATAGCGGTGGTTGACGGAGCGCAGCTCCCAACTCAGGGTGCCCTGGGGCCCCGGTCGCTCGACCCGGGCGAACGCCGTCATGCTGTGCACCATGGCAGGATCCTCGTCTGGCGATGCGCGGAGGACCAGGCAATCCGGCCGCTCCCCGCACGTAAAACGCACGATTCTAACGCACCTGATCGGGGCGCCCAATGCATCCGTGTGCACGAACCGGGCGCTCCCTATACTATGGGCCAGATTTCTACGCCTTACAGGAAGCCCGCAATGAAGCGTCCCAGTGGCCGCGCCGCCGATCAGCTGCGCCCCATCCGCATCACCCGCAACTACACCAAGCACGCCGAAGGCTCGGTCCTGGTGGAGTTCGGCGACACCAAGGTGATCTGCACCGCCAGCGTCGAGGCCGGGGTGCCGCGCTTTCTCAAAGGCAAGGGCCAAGGCTGGCTCACCGCCGAATACGGCATGCTGCCGCGCGCCACTGGCGAGCGGAACCAGCGCGAAGCCGCCAAGGGCAAGCAGGGTGGCCGCACGCTGGAGATCCAGCGACTGATCGGGCGCTCGCTGCGCGCCGCCGTGGACCTGTCCAAGCTGGGCGAGAACACCATCTATATCGACTGCGACGTGATCCAGGCCGATGGCGGTACCCGTACCGCCTCGGTGACCGGTGCCTGCGTGGCCCTGGTCGATGCCCTGGGCGCGCTCAAGCGCCGCGGCAACCTCAAGGGCAATCCGCTCAAGCAGATGGTGGCCGCCATCTCCGTGGGCATCTACCAGGGCACCCCGGTGCTCGACCTGGACTACCTGGAAGACTCCGCCGCCGAGACCGATCTCAACGTGATCATGACCGATGCCGGTGGTTTCATCGAAGTCCAGGGTACCGCCGAAGGTGCGCCCTTCCAGCCGGCCGAACTCAACGCCATGCTCGAATTGGCGCAGACCGGCCTGCGCGACCTGTTCGAAATCCAGCAAGCCGCCCTGCGCGGCGAGTAAGAGCCTAGTTAAAGGCTCGCGAGCTAGAGTCAAACAAGGCGAAAATGGCTGAGGAAGCGGAGTTTACAACCAGTAAATGAGCATTCCGAAGCCATTTTCAACGCCGTTTGGCCGACGCGCAGCAGCCTTTGGATAGGCTCTAAGGGAGACTAGCCATGCACGACCTCATCCCCGCCCCCAGCGCCGACGCCCGGCGCTGGGCCATGCTCTGCCACTACGCGGCCTTCCTCGGTTTCGTGGTGCCTTTCATCGGCAACGTCATAGGTCCGCTGGTGGTCTGGCAGCTCAAGCGCGAGGACGATCCCTTCATCGATCGCCAGGGCAAGGAAGCGCTGAACTTCCAGCTCACCGTCACCCTGGTGCACATGATCTGCGCGCTGCTGGCGTGGGTGCTGATCGGTATTCCGCTGATGCTGCTAGTCGCTTGCGTGGCCTTCGTGCTGACGGTGATCGCCGGTATCAAGGCCAACCAGGGCCGCGATTACCGCTATCCGCTGAGCTGGCGGATGGTCAACTAGGGCCTTATTTGTGGCCTGCTTCCGATTCCCGCGCTGAGGATTTCCGCTAGCGCCGGCGCCGTTTGACAGGCGCCGGAAGCCCTCCGCTATCATCCCTTCAGCTGACTTCTTTCACGCTGCTGCAGCGCCCCTTTCTTGCGGTCGCTGGCGGTAGCGTGCCCGCCTTTTACGCTTCGCCTCTGCAGTCCGTCGATAACGCCAAGCTGGCGTGTCGCCGGTGCGCCTCGCTTCTCACGTCAGGACTGGTGGCTCACGACGCCATCGGCAGCACAACAGGGATGATCATCATGACGGTTGCCACCGCCCCCTCTTCCGCCTTCCAGCGCGTGCTCGAATGGCGCTATTCCACCCTGATGGTGTGGACGGCCATCGGCCTGCTGTTCGTCGAGACCTTTTCCGGCTTTCTGCGCTACGCCCTGGACATGGTCGGCGCCTCGGCGCTGGTCTATCTGCCCAAGATCGCCTGCCTGGCGCTCTTCGCCCTGCAGCTGGTCACGGTCAAGATACCCAAGGTGATCTGGGTCGGGCTGCTCGCCGGCCTGGCCTATGCCGCCCTCGCCCTGCTGCATGGCGGCACCTTCAACAACGTGCTGTTCTCGCTGTTCGTCTACAGCCCGCTGCTGTTCGGCCTGCTTTGCGGTCGCGAGCTGCTCAAGCAGCGCCGGCTGCTGGCGCGGGCCATGTTCCTGCTGCTGATCGCCTGCCTGATCGGCATCGCCCTGGACAAGTTCACCGCGGTGCCCTGGAAGGGCTACAGCTACAACCTGGGCGGCAACGACATCGCCGGCAATACCCAGTGGGTCGCCGGTGAAGAGGACCGCATCGCCGGTTTCGCCCGGGTCTCCAACGTGCTGGCGGCACTGATCGCCGTCTACTGCCTGTTCCTGGCGCAATTCGCCCGCTCCAAGGCGCTCTGGCTGGTGGTCGCCCTGATCGGCTTCTTCGGCATCCTGCTCACCACCAGCAAGGCGCCCGCCGCGGCCTTTGCCTTCACCCTGCTGCTGATGATGACCCGCCGCTTCCAGTGGCCGACCTACGCCCTGATCCTGCTCGCCGTGGTCGGCGGCATGCTGCTGCCGGTGCTCGGCCTGATCCGCGACTTCGATCCGTTGGTGGTGATGAGCGACAGCGGCCTGGCCTCCTTCTACGATCGCCTGGTCAACACCTGGCCCAACGTCGTCGCGGAGATGAGCCGCCACGGCTGGACGGTCGAGGGTGCCGGCTTCGGCCTGTTCGGCAGCTCCATGGCCGCCTTCCCCGTCCCGGGGATCGACCTCTTCGTCACCAGCGATAGCAGCGTGGTCTATCTCTGGTGCGTGTTCGGGGTCGTCGGCATCCTGGGCTATGCCCTGCAGCTGCCGGTGTTCATCCGCCTGCACACCGCGCCCGACCGTCTGAGTCACACCCTGCTGGCCATCGCCTTCTGCCTCTGCCTGATCGGCTGGACCACCGACCTCTTCGATATCGGCGTCGGCAACCTCTTCGTCGGCATCATCCTCGGCTACGTGCTGATGCGCGATGCGGAAGACGACGAGCAGCAGCGGCTGCGACCGGTCAGCGGCAGCGCCCTGGCCGACTGAGACCTAGCGGCTGACGAAAAAAAGGGCCGATCCCGCGAGGGATCGGCCCTTTTTTATGGGCGCACGCCTCAGGTCACCGGCGCCGGATTGAACAGCGCCAGGTCGTTGTGCAGGCGATGGCGCTCGGCCCAGGTCTGCCGCCGGCCGCTGGCCACGTCCAGGTAGCACTGGAAGATTTCCCAGCCCATCTCCTCCAACGACAAGCGTCCGCTCACCACCCGTCCGGCATCGATGTCGATCAGATCGGGCCAGCGCTCGGCCAGTTGGGTGCGGGTCGAGACCTTGATCACCGGCACCATGGACAGTCCATAGGGGGTGCCACGACCGGTGGTGAAGATGTGCAGGTTCATGCCCGCCGCCAGTTGCAGGGTGCCGCAGATGAAGTCGCTGGCCGGGGTGGCAGCGAAGTACAGGCCCTTGCCCTTGATCTTCTCGCCAGGCGCTATGACCCCGGCGATGGGGCTGGTGCCGGACTTGGCTATGGAGCCCATGGCCTTTTCGACGATGTTGTTCAACCCGCCCTTCTTGTTGCCAGGGGTGGTATTAGCGCTGCGGTCGGCCATGCCCCGCTCCAGGTAGCGGTCGTACCAGTCCATCTCGCGGATCAGGGCGTCGGCCACTTCGGGGGTGGCGGCGCGGGGGGTCAGCAGGTGGATGCCGTCGCGCACCTCGGTGTTCTCGGAGAACATCACCGTGGCCCCGGCCCGCACCAGCAGATCGGCGGCCACGCCCAGGGCCGGGTTGGCGGTGATGCCGGAGAAGGCGTCGCTGCCGCCGCACTGCATGCCCACCACCAGCTCGGACGCCGGCACCGTCTCGCGGCGGCGCCCATTGAGCAGCTCCAGGCGCACCTCGATCAGCCCCATGATCTGCTCGACCATGCCGGCGAAGCCGTTGGCCGAATCCTGCAGGCGGAACAGCCAGGCCTCTTCATCCTGCCCGGCGGTGAGGTCGTCGCCCGGCATCAACTGGCTGGCCTGCAACTTCTCGCAACCCAGGCCGATGACCAGCGCCTGGCCGCCGAAATTGGGGTTGCGGCTGATGTTGTGCAGGGTGCGGATCGGGATAACTGCATCGGGGGCATTGATGGCCACGCCGCAGCCGTAGCTGTGGGACAGCGGCACCACGTCGTCGACGTTGGGATAGCGCGGCAGGATCTCCTTGCGCACCCGCTCCACGCAATGGTCCAGCACCCCCACCACGCACTGCACGGTGGTGGTCACCGCGAGGATGTTGCGGGTGCCGACGCTACCGTCCGGATTGCGGAAGCCCTCGAAGGTATAGCCCTCCAGCGGTTCGCCGACCTGGCCAGGGGCGGTGGCCTTGGGCAGGTTGTCCAGCGCCGGCGGTTCCGGCATGCGCAGCAGGGCCTCGGTGATCCAGCTGCCGGCGGGAATGTCCTGCAGGGCGTAGCCGATGACCTCGCCATAGCGCACCACCTTGGCACCGGCGGTCAGGGCTACCAGGGAAACCTTGTGACTCTGGGGAATGGCCTCGACGGTGGTCAGGCCATCGGCGAAGGCGGTGCCAGCGGCCACGCCGGGTTCGTTGACCACCACCCCGACGTTGTCCTGGGGATGGAGCTTGATGTAGCGCGGCGAATCTCGGTGATCGATCAGGTGCATGGTCTTGTTCTCCGTCGGGATCAAGCCCGGACTGGGTCAGGCTGAGGGGCACCCAGGAACTCGCCGCGGGAGGTACGCCGTTCGACGCGTGGGATGCAAACGACGCGAGGCAGGGTAAGGGGTGCCAGGATCATGAAATCCACCATCCTCGAGTCTGGCGGACCTCCGGACTGCTGGCGGCCACCGCGAAAGGCAGCGACAGGGTGCGCCTACAGATAGGTCTTGCGGCATCCACAACGGAGCCCTCCCGCCTGATTGTTGTTATCGAGCGCGGCCTGGCTGCAGCGTGATTGCGCAATCATCACGAGACGCAATCAACCGGCGCAGCCCGCGCGCTTGGCCCAAGACTAGCCATGATTGCGCAATCAAACAAGTACGATGTCTAACGACGCTAGGCCGCCAGTCAGGTCGTGGCGCGGTCGATGATGTGGAAGCCGGTATCGAGGCGGACGGGCTGCCGGGGCTGCTCACCCCCGCCAAGACGCTGCAGCAGTGCCTCCGCCGCCAGGGTGCCCATGCGCTCCCCCGCCACGCTGACCGATGACAGCGGCGGATGCATCTGGGCCGCGCTGGAGAGATTGCCGAAGCCCAGCACCGCCAGCTCCTCGGGCACGCCTAGACCGCGACTCGCGGCTTCCGCCATCACGCCCTGGGCGACGGTATCGGAACTGCAGACCACCACGTCGTAGGGCTCACCTCGGGCTAGCAACCGCTGCAGCCCGATCCGTCCGGACTCCACCAGGGCGGGTGCCGGCAGGATTTCCACCGCGGGCTCCGCCAATCCCAGCTCGGCCAGGCGGGCGACCAGACTCTGGCAGCGACGCAGGGCGCGGGGATCGTCCACCGACACCACCGCGAAGCGGCGATAACCGCGGGCATACAGGTGCTCGGCCTGGGCCCGGCCCACGGCTTCGTGGGAGAAGCCCACCTGCATGTCCAGCGGCGCCTCGCTCAGGTCCCAGGACTCCACCACCGGAATGCCGGCCTGCGCCAGGCGCTCGCGGCTGGCCGCGGTGTGCAGGGTGCCGGTCAGCACGATGCCATCGGGCCGGCGCCCCAGCACGGCGGCCAGCAGCTGTTCCTCCTGTTCGGCACTGTAGCCGGTCAGGCCCAGCAGGGTCTGGTAGCCGGCCTGGGCCAGGCGATCCATCAGCGCCTGCACCGTCTCGGCGAAGATGGAGTGGACGATGGTCGGCACGAACAACGCCACCAGGCGACTGCGCTTGGACGCCAGGCCGCCGGCCAGCAGATTGGGGACGTAGCCGGTGGCCTGCACCGCCGCCAGCACCTTGGTGCGCGCCGCCTCGCTGACGATCTCCGGCCGGTTCAATGCCCGCGAAACGGTGATCGGCGACACCCCGGCCACCCGCGCCACGTCGATGAGCGTGGGGGCAGCGGGGTTGAGCGAGGATGGGGAGGTTTTGCCGGACGTCTTGGCCATGGATTGCCAAAGATGGTGAAGGGAGGCGTCATGGTAACGGTTGGGACGGGTGGCGTCCCCGCGAACAGCGTCGCTGTGGAAAACCGCGGAGCGTTTTCCACTGGGAATGGATACCGATAGAGCATCGAATCACGTGGGAGCGGCCGCATCGGCGGACCGCTATGGCCGCGACACACCCTACGCCAGGTCTGATGGCGGCCATGGGCCGTTCTGACAGAATCGAGTACGCTTTAAGAGTGACCGTATCGCCCTAGCCTTACAACCTAACTGCCATCGTCGTGCAGATATCTGCCGCTAGCTCAAGGAACTCCCGCGTCAGCTCGGAAAGCTGCAGGAACACCGAGCTGCCTGCCCTGGGAACATGAAGTCCGCGCTAGGTACATCACGTACCCGCTCGGCCAGCAGCTGGACTATGCGCGTCAAAGGTGTACTCATGCCGCACTCAACTCCCTCGATACCTAATGTCCTTGCGCACAACCAAGCGGTTTGGGACACGCTTGCCGAGCAAGAGTGTGAATGGTCTCGCCCGGTTTCTTCGGAGGTCATTGAGGCCGCTCGCCAAGGACAGTGGTCCGTCAAACTGATACCCAGCGATCTACCCGAACACTGGCTGAATCACGTCGCGGGTCTGGATATCCTTTGCCTTGCTTCTGCGGGGGGCCAGCAAGCTCCTGTTCTAGCGGCGGCAGGTGCTAAGGTGACTGTCTTCGATGCTTCCGAGAAACAGTTAGCGCAGGATCGACACGTCGCTGAGCGGGATGGCTTGGATCTGCTCACCGTTCAGGGTGACATGCGCGATCTTTCAGCCTTTGCCGACCATTCGTTCGACGTCATCTTCCACCCAATTTCCAACCTCTATATACCTAACGTTCGACCTGTCTGGAGAGAGTGCTACCGCACCCTCCGTAGCGGAGGGCGTTTGCTGGCAAGCTTCTATAATCCAGTCGTTTTCGTGGAGGATCGCGCTCCCGAGCTGCGCAAACAAAAAACAATTCGCCCGCGTTACAGCATTCCCTATGCCGACACGAGGGATCTGGAACCCGGACAGCTCGAAAGCAAGATTGCACACGGCGAAGCCCTAGTCTTCGGGCATAGCCTCGGTGATCAGATCGGAGGCCAGATCGAGGCGGGCTTTAGCATCGAGGGATTCCTCGAAACCCATCAACCGACTCCACGCTTCGTGATTGATGAATTCCTACCGACGTTCATTGCTACATTAGCTGTGAAACGTAGATGAGCAGGAGGCGCCGAGGGTGAGCGCCACAATAGAGGCTTTACTGGACATCACAATGAACAGCGTAGCGTGGAAAACGGCGCAGCCTTTTCCACTAGGGACTTAGTGCCTAGGGGGTCCCTCACCCCAACCCTCTCCCAAGGGGAGAGGGATTTATCCAGGCAGGCGTTCAGCGCCCCCCTTTGCGGCAAGATCGCGATCAACCGTCGTGTCCCCGCCCGTAGTAGGAATCAGGTACCGGTGGATAGGTTAGGCCTTCCCGCCCTGGCATCGCCTTACCGCGGCTATGGCGGTCCGACGATGCGGCCGCTCCTACAGGGAGTGATGCTTCCGTAGGAGCGGGCGGAACGCCCTGGCCACGACACGCCCTACCCCCCCATCGCCATCCGAATGTCCGCCGCCAGTTCCAGCACCCGGGCTTCCTCGGTGTCCCAGGAACACATGAAGCGCGCCCCGCCGCTGCCGATGAAGGTGTAAAAGCGCCAGCCGCGACTGCGCAGGAACTCCAGCGCCGGTTCCGAGAGTTGCAGGAACACCGAATTGGCCTCCACCGGGAACATGAAGTCCACCCCGGGTACCTCGCGCACCCGCTCGGCGAGCAGTTGCGCCATGCCGTTGGCGTGGCGGGCATGGCGCAGCCAGGTGTCGTTCTCCAGCACGCCGAGCCAGGGCGCGGAGAGGAATCTCATCTTGGAGGCCAGTTGGCCGGCTTGCTTGCAGCGGTATTCGAAGTCCTCGGCCAGATCGCGGTTGAAGAAGAGGATGGCCTCCCCCACCGCCATGCCGCTCTTGGTGCCGCCGAAGCAGAGCACGTCGACGCCGGCTTTCCAGGTCACCTCGGCTGGGGTACAGCCCAGGCTGGCCACCGCATTGGAGAACCGCGAGCCGTCCATGTGCAGGTGCAGGCCGAGGTCGCGGCAGGTGGCGCTGATGGCCTGCAGCTCGTGCAGACCATAGAGGGTGCCCACCTCGGTAACCTGGGTGACGGTCACCGCCCGCGGCTTGGGAAAGTGGATGTCGGCGCGCTTGGTGGCGATCTGCTGGATGGCGCCCGGCGTCAGCTTGCCCTGGTGCGCCGGTGCCAGCAGCAGCTTGGAGCCGTTGGAGAAGAATTCCGGGGCGCCGCATTCGTCGGTCTCGACGTGGGCGGTGTCGGCGCAGATCACGCTGTGATAGCTCTGGCACAGCGCGGCCAGGGCCAGGGAGTTGGCCGCCGTGCCATTGAAGGCGAAGAACACCTCGCAGTCGGTCTCGAACAGTTGGCGAAAGCGATCGGCGGCGCGCGCCGTCCAGCTGTCGTTGCCATAGGCGGTCTCATGACCGACGTTGGCTGCCGCCATGGCCGCCCAGGCCTCCGGGCAGATGCCGGAGTAGTTGTCACTGGCGAATTGCTGGGCATTGTTGCTCATGGAGCGGTCCTCGCGACGGGTTCGGTACGGGCGAGCAACCAATCGCGGGCGGCGCCTTCCACCAGCGGCAGCACACGGCGGCGGACCTCGGCGTGATAGCCGTCCAGCCAGTCCAGCTCGTCGGCGCGCAGCAGCGCGAGGTCCAGGCAGCGGGTGTCCAGCGGGCAGAGGGTCAGGGTTTCGAAGGCCAGGAAGTCGCCGAACTCGGTGCTCTCCGCGCGGGTGCACAGCAGCAGGTTCTCGAGACGCACGCCCCACTGTCCGGGGCGATAGATGCCCGGTTCGTTGGAGGTGATCATGCCCTCGCGCAACTCATGGTGCGGCGTGATGGTGGCATAGAAGGAAATCGACTGCGGCCCCTCGTGCACATTGAGGAAGTAGCCCACGCCATGCCCGGTGCCATGGCCATAGTCGATGCCGGCGGCCCAGATCGGCTCGCGCGCCAGGGCATCGAGCATGGGCGCGGCGACCCCGGCGGGGAAGCGCGCCCGCGACAGCGCCAGCATGCCCTTGAGCACCAGGGTGAAGTCACGCTTCTGCGCCGCATTGGGCGTGCCTATGGGTACTACCCGGGTGATGTCGGTGGTGCCGCCCAGGTACTGGCCGCCGCTGTCGATCAGCAGCAGGCCGTCGCCCTGGAGTTCGGCATGGGCTTCTTCGGTGGCGCGGTAGTGCGGCAGGGCACCACCGGCGTTGAAGCCGGCGATGGTGGCGAAGCTCAGGGAGACGAAATTCGGCCGGGCGGCGCGCGCCTCGGTCAGCCAGTCGTCCACGGTCAACTCGGTGAGGCGTTCGCCGCGGGCCAGGGCCGCTTCGAAGCGGGCGAAGAAGACGCACAGCGCCGCGCCATCCTCTTCCATGGCCGTGCGCACCTGGGCCGCCTCCTCGGCGGTCTTGCAGGCCTTGAGCAAGGTGGAGGGGTTTATCTGCTCCAGGCGCTTGACGCCCTGGGCCGTGGCTTCGGCCAGGCCCAGGGTCACGCGGGCCGGATCCACCAGCAGGCAGCTGCCCGCGGGCAGGCGCGCCAATTCCGCAGCCGCTTGATCGTAGTCGACCAGGGTCACGCCATCGGCCACCAGGGCGGCGCGGATCTCGGCCGAGACCTTGGCCGGATCGATGAACAGCCGACAGCTGTCCTGGCCCAGCAGCAGGTGAGCGAGGAACACCGGGTTGTAAGGTACGTCGGCGCCGCGCAGGTTGAGCAGCCAGGCGATGTCGTCCAGCGAGGAGATGAAGTGCCACGCCGCGCCTGCCTCGGCCATGGCCTGGCGGACCTGGGCGAACTTGGCAGTGCGCGGCTGGGGCGCAAAGGGCGGGGCATGCACGAAGACCGGCGCAGCCGGCAGCTCCGGCCGCTCGCTCCAGATCGCCGCCAGGGGATCGCGATCGGTGCGCAGCTGGATGTTCTTGGGCTCCAGCGCCTGGCGTAGCGCGGCAGCGGCGCCCAGGGACAGCACCTGGCCATCCACCAGCACCGTACCGCCCGCGGGAACCTGAGCGGCCAGCCAGTGCAGATGGGCCTGGGGCTGGCCGGCGACCTGTTTCATCAGCTCGATGCCGCTGCCGGCCAATTCACGGGCGGCCTGCTCCCAGTAGCGACTGTCGGTCCAGACGCCGGCGGCATCGCGGGTGACCAGCAGCAGGCCGGCGGAGCCGGTGAAGCCGGACAGCCAGGCGCGTCCCTGCCAGTATTCGGGCAGGTACTCGGACAGATGGGGATCGGCGCTGGGGATCAGGCAGGCGTCGGCGCCCTGCTCGGCCAGGAAGGCGCGCAGGCGGGCAAGTCGTTGAGCGGGAGTGGCGGTCATGAACACCTCGACAAAGTCAGGGGCTCAGTGTGCCGCAGATATAAAAAAGCCGCACCCAAGGGTGCGGCGGAGAAAGACCAAAGGAGCAAAGAGGGGTGGTCTTTCGAAAGCGGGGTGACTCAGCGACGCGCGTCGGCGGCGGACTGGTCTTGATAGTGCTGCATGGCCGCTTGATTCTGATTGACCAGCTTGTAACGCAGGCTGGGATTCTCGTCGGCGAAGGCGAACTGAGCGGAAGACAGGGCAGCGACAGCAAGGAAGAGAGCAGCCAGAGAACGTTTCATATCGAACTCCTTATAGGGACGTGTTCATCAAGGTACGAGTCCATTCTAGGAAACGTTCGCAAACTTATAAATAGCATGCTAACTAAATAAGTATTGCGAAATCTGCAACAACCGCTCTAGCGAGAGTCTTGGCAGGTCTCTGCAGAATAGAGGCGCGCCCCTAGGTATGAACCAGCCGCCACGATGAGCCGCGGCAACGCGGCCGCCAACCCTTACCGCTCAGCCGGCTGAGCGGCGCAACACCTTGCTAGGCTCTGTACGAAAAATCGCCGAGCGAAGGTCAGGCGAGGCGAAAAGCGCTGAGGAAGCGGACCGGGCTCGCGAACGAGTTTACGAGTGGTAAATGAGCATTCCGAAGCGTTTTTCAACGAAGCATCACCGAGCGCAGGCATTTTTCGTACAGAGCCTAGTCCTTGGCCCAGTAGCGCTGATCCTCAATCACCCGATTCTCCAGTTGCAGGCGTGCGGGGATTTCTTCCTTGAGGAAGTCGATCCAGGTCTTGATCTTGGCGTCGAGGAAACGCCGGGAGGGATAGAGCGCATGGATGTTGCGCTCGCGCAGGCGAAAGTGGGGCAGCAACCGTACCAGGCTGCCGTCGCGCAGGTAATTGACGGCAATGTAGCTGGGTAGCAGGCAGATACCCATGCCCTGGCTCGCGACCCTGGCCAGGGCCTCGGCGACATTGACCTGGAAGACGTAGCGCGGCGCCACCTGCAGCTCGCCCTCTTCGCCGGCGAAGACCCAGCGTTCGGAAAAGTTCGGATCGAGCAGGCGCAGGCAATCGTGCTCGGCGAGATCGGCCGGCACCTGGGGCGCCGGGTGCTTGGCCAGGTAGCTGGGCGCGGCGCAGACCACGCTGTAGACGCCACCGAGACGCTGGGCGACGAAGTCCGAATCGGCCAGCTCGGTGTCCAGGGTGATGGCGATGTCATGCCCGTCCTCCAGCAGCGCCGGATGGTTCTGCGACAGACTCATGACGATCTCCACCTGGGGATAGCGCGCGCAAAAGCTCGACACCAGTGGTGCCAGCAATTGGGTCCCGAGCCCGGTCATAGAGTGGATACGCAGATGGCCATGGGGCTTGAGGTGTGCCCCACTGGCCTCGGCTTCGGCCTCGCCGACGTCCTGCAGGATGCGTCGGCAGCGTTCGAGGTAGCGTTCACCTGCCTCGGTCAGCGCCAGCCGCCGTGTGGTGCGGTGCAGCAGGCGGGTCTGCAGATGGCTTTCCAGCTCGGCGAGCAGGCGCGACACCTGGGCAGTGGACAGGTCGAGGGTATGGGCAGCAGCCGTGAGACTGCCCAGATCCACCACCCGGACGAAGATGCGCATGCCTTGGAAAATATCCATTATTGCCTTTTTCGCAATGGAGTTTCGTCAAGCCGTCACTTTATTGAAAAAGTTGGACGCCCGATAGTGGTGCAGTGAGCTGCTGTGGATTCGACGTGCTGACCGCGCGAATCCTTCCCTCCGGCAGTGGCTCCTTGGATAGCTCCTTGCGGCCTCCTGGCAGATGTCTTCAGCGAAGACCTCCGCCAGGAGGTCGTTTTTTTTGCCTGCGCCTCAGCCCTCACGCCCTGGCTCGCGGATGCGATAGCTGGCGATGTACAGCGCCGGCAGGAACAACAGGGTGAGCAGCGTCGCCGCGACGATACCGCCGATCATGGCGTAGGCCATGGGTCCCCAGAACACCTCGCGGGCGATGGGGATCATGCCGAGGCTCGCCGCCGCGGCGGTCAGCAGGATCGGCCGACGCCGGTGCCGGGTGGCTTCCACCACGGCGTCCCAGGGCGCGCGACCGGCCTGTTCGAAGGCATCGATCTGGGTCACCAGGATCACCGAGTTGCGGATGATGATGCCGATCAGCGCCAGCACCCCGAGGATGGCGACAAAGCCCAGTGGCTGGCCGAAGGGGATCAGCCCCAGCACCACCCCGATCAGCCCGAGGGGCGCCACGCTCGCCACCAGGAACAGCTTGCGGATGCTGTGCAGCTGGATCATCAGGAAGGTGGCCATGAGGAACAGCATCAGCGGCACCACCGCGGCGATGGGGCCCTGGGCCTTGCTGCTTTCTTCCACCGTGCCCCCTACCGCCACGTGATAGCGCGGCGGCAGCTTGGCGACGAAGGCATCGACGTCCGGCTGTAGCTGCTTGACCAGGTCCGGCGCCAGGATGTCTCCGAGAATCGAAGCCTTGAGCGTGATGGTGGGCAAGCGATCACGGCGCCACACCAGCGGCTGCTCCAGGGCGTAGTCGATGCGGGCGAAAGCCTTGAGCGGCACGGCGACGCCCTGGGGCGTCATGATCTGCAGATTTTCCAGGGTCTCCACCGAGCGCCGCTCGGCCTCGCTGGCGCGCGCCACCACGTTGACCAGATAGATGTCGTCGCGCACCTGGGTCACCGGGGTGCCGGTCACCACGCCATTGAGGATCTGCGCCACGTCCTGGGAGGAGAAGCCCAGTTGCCGTGCCTTGTCCTGGTTGACCTCCACCTTGAGCATCCGCGCCGGCTCGTTCCAGTCGTAGAGGAAGTCGCCCAGTTGCGGACTCTTGCCCAGCACGCTGGCCAGCGCCAGGGCCTGGCGGCGTACCTCGGCGACGTCCGGGCCGCTGATGCGGTACTGGATCGGCCGACCCACCGGCGGGCCCATCTCCAGCGGCTGGACGTAGCCGGACAGCCCAACGAAGTCCTGGCGCAGCCGCTGCTTGAGCTTGGGCAGCAGGCGGTTGCGCGCCTCCAGGTCCTTGGCCACCAGGATCACCTGGCCATAGAAGGGATTCTCCAATTGCTGGTCCAGCGGCAGGTAGAAGCGCACCGCGCCCTGGCCGACATAGGAACTCCAGTGGGCCACGTCCGGGTCATTGGCGAGGGTCTGCTCGAATCTGTCCATCTGCGCGCGGGTGGCGTCGAGGGAGGCGTTCTGCGGCAGGTTGAAATCGATCAGCAACTCGGGCCGATCCGAGGACGGGAAGAACTGGTTCTGCACGAACTTCATGGCGAACAGCGCCGCGGCGAACAGCAGCACCGTGAGCAGGATGGTCAGCCAGCGATGGCGCATGGCGCCCAGCAGCAGGCCATCGGACCAACGCGCCAGGCGGCCGGGCTGGTCGTGATCCTTTTTCTTCACCTGCTTGGGCAGGATGTGCACGCCGATCACCGGCGAAAAGAACACCGCGACGATCCAGGACAGCAACAGGGCCACCGCGATCACCGCGAACAGAGTGAAGGTGTACTGGCCAGCGCTGCTGGAGTTGAGACCGATGGGCACGAAGCCGGCCACCGTCACCAGGGTGCCGGTGAGCATGGGAAAGGCGGTAGATTCGTAGGCGAAGGTCGCCGAGCGGTGCAGCGACTCGCCCTCCTCGCGCTTGGTCACCATCATCTCCACGGTGATCATGGCGTCGTCCACCAGCAGGCCCAGGGCGATGATCAGCGCGCCCAGGGAGATCCGCTGCATGGTGATGCCGCTGTACTCCATGAAGACGAACACCAGCGCCAGGGTCAGCGGAATCGACAGCGCCACCACCAGCCCGGCACGCACGCCGAGGCTGATGAAGCTCACCACCAGCACGATAATGACCGCCTCGAACAGCGCCCGGGTAAAGCCGCCCACGGCCTTCTCCACCACCTGCGCCTGGTTGGAGACCACGTGCACGCCGATACCCACCGGCAGGTCGGCGGTCAATTCCTGCATCTTCTCGGTGAGCGCCGCGCCGAAGGTCTGGATGTTGCCGCCACTGCTCATGGCGATGGCCAGGCCAATGGCCGGCTGGCCGTTGTAGCGGAACAACGAACTGGGCGGATCGGCATAGCCGCTGCGGATGTCGGCGAGATCGGTGAGGCGGTAGAAGCGGTCGTCGATGCGCAGGTTGACCGCGGCGAGGTCGGCGGTGGAGCGGAATTCGCCGCTGGTTCTCACGCTGATGCGCTCGGCCCCGGACTCGATGGTGCCCGAGGGGGTCACCGCGTTCTGCTGCTGCAGGCTCTGCATCACCTGGCGCTGGTCGATGCCCAGGGCAGCGAGCTTGCGGGTGGAGAAGTCCAGGTAGATGACCTGGTTCTCCGCGCCGAGCACCTGCACCTTGCCGATGCCCGGCACGCTGCGGATCTCGCGGCGCACCTGCTCTACCTGGTCGCGCAGCTGGCGCATGCTGAAGCCGTCGCCGGTGAAGGCATAGATGCTGCCGAAGACGTCGCCGAATTCGTCGTTGAAGGCCGGGCCCTGGATACCCTGGGGGAATTCGCCCTGGATGTCCGCGATCTTCTTGCGTACCTGGTACCAGATGTCGGGAATCGCCTTGGCCGGCGTGGTGTCGCGCAGATAGACGAACACCGTGGATTGCCCCGGCCGGGTGAAGCTCTTGGTGTAGTCGAGGGAATCCAGCTCTTCGAGTTTCTTCTCCACCCGCTCGGTGACCTGGCGCAGGGTTTCCTCGGTGGTCGCCCCCGGCCAGCGGGTCTGGATGACCATGGTCTTGATGGCGAAGGACGGATCTTCCTCACGCCCCAGCTTCATGTAGGAGAAGACGCCCATCAGCAGGGCAACGAACATCAGGTACCAGACGAAGGATTGGTGGCGCAGCGCCCAGTCCGACAGGTTGAAGCCCTTCATGGCCGCGCGCCCTCGCTATCCTTCACCTGCTGCCCTTCCTCGATACTGTTGACGCCGGCGACCACCACCCGCTCGCCGGCCTGCAGACCACTGCCGATCCACGCCTGGCCGTCGGCCTCGCGCAGGACCTGGACCGGGCGCTGGCGGACGCGGGCCTGTTGGCCCTGACCCTCCACTACCCAGACCGACGTCTGCTCGCCCTGGCGGCGTAAGGCCTGGACCGGCAGCGCCAAGCCCTCGGCGGCGGGCAGTTCCAGCTCGCCCTGTACCAGGGTGCCGATGCGCAGGGCGTCCGGCGGATCGAGCAGGGTCAGACGCACGCGCCGGGTGCGGGTGGTGGCATCGGCCTGGGGTTCGATCTCGCGGACCTTGCCCACCACCGCCACCTCCGGATCCAGCGCCATGCGGACGGTCATCTGGCGCTCCGGCGCCAGTTGGCCGATGGCCTGGGCCGGCAGATCCAGCACCGCTTCGCGGATGTCCGGCCGGGCCACCCGGACCACCGGCTGGCCGGCGGACACCACCTGGCCGACCTCGGCCTGCCAGGCGGTGATCACCCCGTCGAAATCGCTGTAGAGCTCGGCATAGTCGCGCTGATCGCGGGCCTGGCGCTCGGCGCTCAACGCCTGCTCGCGCGAGGCTTCCAGCGTATGCAACCGGGTCAGGGCCTGATCCAGCTGGGAGCGCGAACCGACGCCCTGATCGAAGAGTTGCTGCTGGCGCCGCGCATCGGCCTTGGCATCACGCCATTGGGCCTCGGCATCGGCGGTCTGGCCCTCGCGGCTGCGCAGGGCGTTGTCCTGGTCGGTGGGGTCCAGCGCGGCCAGCAATTGGCCCCGGCGTACGGTTGCACCCACGTCGAGCGGACGGCGGGTCATGCGCCCACCGACGCGAAAGGCCAGCACGCTTTCGTAGCGCGCCTGGATGCTGCCGGCGAAGACTTCCCGCTGCGGCGCTGGCGCCTTCAGGGTCAGGGTCGCCACGGGCCGCACCGGTGGCGGCGGGGCCTCGTCGTCGGAGCAGCCACCGAGCGCCAGCAGCAGCGAGAGCGTCAGCAAGCGCTTCATGGGCGCACCTCGGCGAAGGTCGAGCGCTCGGCGACTTCGACACGCTGCCCGGGACTCAGGGACTGCCCCCCGGCGATCACGATACGGTCGCCGGCCTTGAGGCCATCGCTGACGATGATGCTGTCGCGGGTGTAACGCTCGATGTGCAAGGGTTGCAGACTCACCCGTCCATCGTCGTCCAGACGCCACACCGCCGGCTGGTCGGTGGTGCCGTTCAGCGCCGTCCAGGGCAAGGCGAAGCCCTGCGCCGCCGTACTCGGCACCTGGGCGTTGACCACCGCGCCCAGCGTCATGGCGGGTGGTGGCTGATCGAGTTGCACCTTGATGCGTACCGTGCCGGTCGCCGCCACCGTCGGGGCGATCTCGCGCAGGGTGCCCTGGGTGGTCACCGTAGGTTGCCCCTGCAGGGCAACGGGCAGGGTCTGGCCGAGTTTCAATTCGCGGGACAGGGATTCGTAGAGTTCGAAGACCGCATCCCGCTCGCCGCTCACCGCCAGGTCGAAGATCGCCGCACCGGCCTGCACCACCTGCCCCGCCTCGGCATGGCGAGCGGTCAGCACCCCGGCGGCACTGGCGCGCAATTCGGCGTAACCCAGTTGCTTGCGCGCATCGTCGCGCTGGGCCACGGCGGCCTGCAGGGCGCTACGGGCGCCGTCGAGCGTCGCCTGGGCCTGATCGTACTGGCTGCGACTGGTATAGCCCTTGGGCAACAGCGCGGCCTGGCGCTCGAAGTCCACCCGCGCCAGCCGCGTGCGGGCTTCCTGGGCGTCCACCTGGGCCTGGGCGGCCGCCAGGTTATTACGCAGATCCTGGGGGTCCAGTCGCGCCAGCACCTGGCCTTCGCGCACCCGGTTGCCGACGTCCGCCAAGCGCTCGCTGATCTTGCCGCTCACCCGGAAACCGAGGGGCGTCTGGACCCGCGCCTGGATATCGCCGGTGAAGGCGATGGGTTGGGTATCGCTCACGGGACTCACCTGGGTCACCACCACCCGTGCCAGTTCCTGGGCAGGCGGCTGCTCCTGCGAGCAGCCCGTTGACAGGGCGACCAACCCCCACAGGGCGATGACCGGACTGCAGGTGACGAAGCGGGAAGCCCTCATGATTGTCCTTATCGGTGGAAGAGGAGCGCTCGCGAACTGACCACACCTGATGCAGAGGGTTCGCCTGGGCAATTGTCAGACGCATGGCCGAACTTGGGAAGCGCCGCGGCCGATTCCGCTACGCAATCGCCCCCGCGTCGCTCAATCTGCCGACAAATGTTCACAAATACCCTGGAACCCCGCATTCCAGGCGACAGTCAACTAAGACGTGCACTACAGAGCTATGTGTCTGTAGCTGAGGCCCGCCGCCGAGCGGAGCGGGCCAGAAACGAATTCACGGGTTCCTAGCCAAGAGGCCGATATTCATGAAAAAGCTGCTGATTACCTCTACCGCTGTTGTAATGCTGTCTATGGCCACGGGTGTCTTCGCGGCCGACACCTCCAAGAGCGACACCGCCGTCAGCGGTTCGGCCACTGCGCCGGTGCCGGGCAAGACCACCGTCGAGGGTGGTGCGGATGGTGGCGCCAAGGTGCCCTTCAAGAGCGACAAGCCCAACAAGGTCGACGCGCGCAATCAGAACAACATGCAGTAACGGCCTGCCCCAGGCAGGCGGTAACAAAAAGCCCCGGCATGCCGGGGCTTTTTGCTGTCTGGCGGCCAGGCCGCAGACAAAACAAACCCCGCCGGAGCGGGGTTCGTGGAAGCTGTGTAGCCGCCGGGCTTAGCGCCAGAAAGGCTTGTGCATTTCCTGGTAACGCTGGGCCTCGGTGATGCCGGCGTCGGCCAGCATGCGGGTGTCGAGACGAGCCAGTTCGTTACGGCTGGCAATGCGACGCTGCCAGGTGGCCAGCGTGGAGAGCACGCGCAGAACGAAGGGGACGCGGGTGCTGGGTTCGGCTTGGTACAGCGAGGAACTGAAGGTGCGTTCCATGGTGGCTTTCCTTCCCGCTTATGACGGGTACTGGTCATCGAATGGCGCCATTGTCTCGCCAGGCGAGTGCTACCACCAGTAACAGTCCAGGGAAAGGTTCGCGGGTCACTCAGCACACAATTGCAACTGTACTGCTGCAATATGGGTCATTCTGTAACGCCAAGCACCATTGCAGTGCATTTTTCGGTTACCAGAGGGAACAGACGAGGGAATTTGGCCTGTACAGTTCCGCCAAAGCCCTGCAAACAGAGGTGCTGTTCTACCTCTTACCGCGCTTGCTGTCCAGCAAAACGCCCACTTTTGCCCCACGAGAGGGCGACCCCGGCACAGTCATTGCCGGGATCGCCTAGGCATCAACGCACAGCCGCCGCCAGCGCGGGAGCCTGGGGCTGACGCCGCCCCACCCAGGTGCCGACCGCCACGACCGCCAGGGCCAGCAGCCCCGTGGCGAGGATCTCGAAGCGGTGGGCTTCGCTGAACAGCATCACGGTGAGGGCAGCGACGATGAACAGGATCACCGCCCAGGTCAGCCAGGGGAACAGCCACATGCGGAATTCCAACTGTTCACCCCGGGCGATCAGCTTGCGTCTCAGCCGCAGCTGGGTCACCGCGATCACCAGATAGACCAGCAGGGCCACGGCGCCGGAGGTGGACAGCAGGAAGCTGAACACCGCCTCGGGCATGGTGTAGTTGGCGATGGTGGTGAGGAAACCCACGGCGGTACTGGCCAGCACGGCAGCGCGTGGTACACCGGCGCTGGAGGCACGGCCCAGCTTGGCCGGGGCATCGCCACGGCGGGCCAGGGAATAGAGCATCCGCGAGGCGGTGTAGAGCGCCGAGTTGAGGCAGCTGGCCACGGCGACCAGTACCACGCAGTCGACGACCAGCTTGGCGTGGGGAATCGACAGCACCTCCAGCGCGCGCTGGTAGGAACCGACGATCGGCAGCTGGGCATCGTTCCAGGGCACCATGGACACCACCAGGAAGATGGACACCAGGTAGAACAGCGCGATCCGCCAGATCACCGAGTTGGTGGCCTTGCTGATCTGCCGCGACGGGTCCTTGGACTCGGCCGCGGCGATGGTGACGATCTCGGTGCCCATGAAGCTGAACATGGTGGTCAGCAAGGCACCCATGACCGCGCCGAAGCCGTTAGGCATGAAGCCACCGGTGTGGGCCATGAGATTGCTCAGGCCACTGACTTCGCGACCCGGCAGCGCACCGACCAGGGCGGCCGCGCCCAGGGCGATGAAGGCGACGATGGCGATCACCTTGAGCAGGGCGAACCAGAATTCGAACTCGCCGTACTTGGCGACGCTGAACAGGTTGGTCACGGTCAGGATGCCGGTGATCACCAGGGCGAATTGCCAGGTGGCGACGGCCGGGAACCAGGCATTGAGGATGGCGGCGGCGGCTACCGCCTCAAGAGGGATCACCAGCACCCAGAACCACCAGTACAGCCAACCGATGGTGAAGCCGGCCCAGCGACCGATGCCCTGCTGGGCATAGGAAGAAAAGGAGCCGGTATCCGGCGAGGCGACGGCCATCTCACCCAGCATGCGCATGACCAGCACCACCAGGGTACCGGCCAGGGCGTAGGCCAGCAGCACGGCAGGACCGGCCGCGGCGATGGCATGCCCGGAGCCGACGAACAGACCGGCACCGATCACGCCGGCGATGGACAACATGGTCACATGGCGCGGTTTGAGCGCCGGGGAAAGGTTGCATTCTACGTTGGACATAAGGTGTTACCTGACAACGGAAAGCCTCCCAAGTGCAACATGCGCGCCAGTCCTGCTGAAATCGGCACAACACGAACTCAAATGGTGCAAGAAGTCGCGGAAAAGGGCGAAAACACAGCACTTATTTTCCATATCGCACTAAACATTTGACTAATAAGTACATTTTTTATCGACGCAGCCAGACCCCAATCCTGCTTCATTAGGTATCACTTGGTGCAACTTGCACCAACATGACGCACCAATAGGTGAAACCTTAGGTAACCCAAGGGCCTGTCGCGCGCTTGGCGGCTTGGCTGGCAGTGACCAACCGGGCTAGTGACTGGACAGCAGCTGCCCTGGGTGTCCCCGCGCGCCAGGGTGCTCCCCTGCGCCGCCTCGGTAAGCGCTCTGGCATGGGTCTTAGTCGCGAGGTCGGGAACTTGGCGTGATACCAGGCCTCTGCACCTCTGCGACAAAATGTAACCGGCGCCCGGAGATGTTGGTAATATTCCAACATATTAGCTAGCTAACCATAAGCCCTGCGGTTCCACGTCGGGCCCCTGATGAGACCCCGAGCATGTCCGCAGACGACTCTGTCCCGGCCCGTCGCGACTTCCTGCGCAAGTCCCTGAGCCTGATTCCCATGGTGGCCTTGGCCGGCAGTACCGCGCCGAGCCTGGCCCTCGCCGCCCCGACGCCGGTGGACAAGCCCGGCAGCAGCCCGCGCGCGGATCACTACCAGCCGGTGTTCTTCACCGCCGAGGAATGGGCCTTCGTGCAGGCGGCGGTGGCCCGGCTGATTCCGGCGGACGAGCTGGGGCCGGGGGCGCTGGAAGCCGGCGCCCCTGAGTTCATCGACCGCCAGATGCAGACCGCCTATGCCCGCGGTGGCCTCTGGTACATGCAGGGCCCCTTCGCCGCCGACGCCGCGCCGGAAATGGGCTACCAGAGTCGGCTTGTGCCTCAGGACCTCTATCGCCTGGGCATCGCCGCGGTGGATCGCTGGACGGCTCAGCAACACGGCAAGCCCTTCGCCGAGCTCGCACCCACCCAGCAGGACGAGGCGCTCAAGGCCCTGGAAAGCGGTGACGCCCCGCTGGACGGCGTGCCGGCCAAGCTGTTCTTCGCCCAACTGCTGCAGAACACCAAGGAAGGCTTCTATTGCGATCCGCTGCATGGCGGCAACAAGGAACTGGTCGGCTGGAAACTGGTGAATTTCCCCGGTGCCCGCGCCGACTTCATGGACTGGGTGGAGCGCGACGAACGCTATCCACTGCCGCCAGTATCCATTCGCGGGGAGCGCGGCTGATGGCCAAGGTATTGCCCAGCAAGAACGTGGTGATCGTCGGCTTCGGCTGGACCGGCGCCATCATGGCCAAGGAACTGACCGAGGCCGGGCTGGACGTGGTGGCCCTGGAGCGCGGCAGCTATCGGGACACCTATCCCGACGGCTCCTATCCCCAGGTGATCGACGAACTCACCTACAGCATCCGCAAGAAGCTGTTCGTCGATGTGTCCAAGGAAACCGTCACCATCCGCCACAGCGTGAATGACGTCGCCCTGCCCAACCGGCAGCTCGGCGTCTTCCTGCCCGGCGATGGCGTCGGCGGCGCCGGCCTGCACTGGTCCGGCGTGCACTTCCGCGTCGACCCGGTGGAACTGCGCCTGCGCAGCCACTACGAGGAACGTTACGGCAAGAAATTCATTCCCGAGGGCATGACCATCCAGGACTTCGGCGTCAGCTACGCCGAGCTGGAGCCCTATTTCGACTTCGCCGAGAAGGTGTTCGGCACCTCGGGCACCGCTTGGAGCATCAAAGGCCAGGTGGTGGGCGACGGCAAGGGCGGCAACCCCTATGCCGCCGATCGCTCCAGCGACTTCCCGCTGCCGGCGCAAAAGAACACCGTCTCGGCGCAACTGTTCGAACAGGCCGCGCGGGAGGTGGGCTATCACCCCTACAACCTGCCCTCGGCCAATACCTCGGGGCCCTACACCAACCCCTACGGCTGCCAGATGGGCCCGTGCAACTTCTGCGGCTATTGCAGCGGCTACGTCTGCTACATGTATTCCAAGGCCTCGCCGAATCTGAACATCCTGCCGGCGCTCAAGCAGGAGCCGCGCTTCGAGCTGCGCAGCCAGGCCCATGTGCTGAAGGTGAACCTGGACAGCACCGGCAAGAAGGCCACCGGGGTGACCTACCTGGACGCCCAGGGCCAGGAGCTGGAACAGCCGGCCGATATCGTCATCCTCGCCGCCTTCCAGTTCAACAACGTGCGCCTGATGCTGCTGTCGGGCATCGGCCAGCCCTATGATCCCAAGACCGGCGAGGGCGTGGTCGGGCGCAACTTCGCCTACCAGAACATGGCCACCATCAAGGCCTTTTTCCGCAAGGATCAGCACCACACCAATCCCTTCATCGGCGCCGGCGGCAATGGCGTGGCGGTGGACGATTTCAACGCCGACAACTTCGACCACGGCCCCCACGGCTTCGTCGGCGGCTCGCCCATGTGGGTCAACCAGGCCGGTACCCGACCCATCGCCGGGGCGGCCAATCCGCCCGGCACGCCGCAGTGGGGCAGCGCCTGGAAGAAGGCCCAGGCCGGCTACTACAACCACCAGCTGTCGATGGACGCCCATGGCGCGCACCAGTCCTATCGCGACAACTACCTGGACCTGGACCCCACCTATCGCGACGCCTACGGCCAGCCGCTGCTGCGCATGACCTTCGACTGGAAGGACAACGACATCCGCATGACCCGCTTCATGGCGGCCAAGATGAAGAAGATCGCCGAGGCCATGAGTCCCGAGCACATCAGCGTCGCGGTCAAGGATTTCGGTGGCCACTTCAACACCGCCAGCTACCAGACCACCCACCTGAACGGTGGCGCCATCATGGGCACCGATCCCAAGACCAGCGCGGTGAATCGCTACCTGCAGAGCTGGGACGTGCACAACGTCTTCGTGCCGGGTGCCTCGGCCTTTCCCCAGGGCCTGGGCTACAACCCCACCGGCCTGGTGGCGGCCCTGACCTACTGGTCGGCGCGGGCCATCCGCGAGCAATACCTGAAGAACCCCGGCCCCCTGGTGCAGGCATGAGAGGCGCGCCCATGATCCTCCGTACCCTCGCGACCCTGCTGCTGGGCGCCGGCCTGACCCTGGGCGTCCAGGCCGCCGAAGACAATGACCCGGCATTGATCAAGAAAGGCGAGTACCTGGCGCGCGCCGGTGACTGCGTGGCCTGCCACACGGCGCCGGGCGGCCAGCCCTTCGCTGGCGGCCTGCCCATGCAGACGCCCATCGGCACCCTCTATTCCACCAACATCACCCCGGATCGGCAGACCGGCATCGGCGACTACAGCTTCGCCGACTTCGACGCCGCCATCCGCCAGGGCATCGCCAAGGAGGGCCATACCCTCTACCCGGCCATGCCCTACCCCTCCTACGCCCGGGTCAGCGAGGGCGACATGCACGCCCTGTACGCCTACTTCATGCACGGCGTGACCCCGGTGGCCCAGGCCAATCGCGACAGCGACATCCCCTGGCCGCTGTCCATGCGCTGGCCACTGGCGATCTGGCGCCAGCTGTTCGCCCCTGAGGTGGTGCAATTCCAGCCGGCCCCGGACCAGGACCCGGTGGTGGCGCGTGGCGCCTACCTGGTGGAAGGCCTGGGCCATTGCGGCGCCTGCCACACCCCGCGCGCCCTGACCATGCAGGAAAAGGCGCTCTCCCCCGCCGATGGCGCGGATTTCCTGGCCGGCAGCGCGCCGCTGGAAGGCTGGATCGCCAAGAACCTGCGCGGCGACCAGCGCGACGGCCTGGGCCGCTGGGACGAGGAGCAACTGGTGCAATTCTTCAAGACCGGTCGCTCCGCCGACAGCGCCGTGTTCGGCGGCATGACCGAGGTGGTGCAACACAGCCTGCAATACCTGAGCGACGCCGATCTGCACGCCATCGCCCGCTATCTCAAGACCTTGCCACCCAAGGACCCGCACGATGCGCCCTTCCAGCCGGATGGCCGCGCCGCTGCCGCCCTCTGGCGCGGCGACGACAGCGCCCGCGGTGCCCAGGTCTATGTCGACAACTGCGCCGCCTGCCACCGCACCGACGGCCAGGGCTACGACCGGGTGTTCCCGGCCCTGGCCGGCAATCCGGTGCTGCGCACGGCCGATGCCAGCTCGCTGATCAATATAGTGCTCAAGGGCGGCACCCTGCCCGGCCTGCACACCGCGCCCTCGATGATCGTCATGCCACCCTTCGGCTGGCGCCTGGACGACGCCCAGGTGGCCGACGTGGTCAGCTTCATCCGCGCCAGCTGGGGCAACGACGCCCCGCCGGTCAGCGCCGCCGATGTGGCCAAGTGGCGCACCGACGACAACCGCACCACGTCCGGTGACGACCTGGGCCAGGCCTTCGGTCATCGGCAACCCGCGCCCGCGACCGCCGGTGGCGATACCCCTGCCGAGGCGCACTGAACCAATGCCCGGTCCTCTATAGGGTCGGGCCGCGGGGCGCCGATACCACCGCACGCTCGGCAGGGGCTTTTTCCAACACCTGACGAGCGGTAGCGGCTGGCGCGGCCCATCCCGATCGATTCTGGCGCACACCCCAGGCCTCCCTCAAGCCGCGCCCTAGGCGCCTAGCCTTCCCCTACCTGATCCGTCAGACAAGACGGCTCCAGCACCCAAGCGCCCGACACCGCCCGAGCGCTCACTGCGCACCTGTCCGTTTCACGCTATGCATTGGGCTTTTGACGCGAGTCCGCCGGACTTTCCCGGTGCTACTTTTCGGGAAACCCGGCCGACTCGAGCTCTCCGCTCGCAGCCGTAGCCCATAACGATGATCGCTGCATCCCTTGCCATCCTGCCCTCACTTCGTCTTGCCCTGACAGGATTGCACCCGATGACCACCAAGCCGCTCATCGCGACCTCGACCCCCGTCCTCTCTTCCACCTCGCGCTGGTTCCAGCTGTGCGCCGGCGTTATCTGCATGATGGCCATCTCCAGCCCGCAGTACGTCTGGACGCTGTTCACCGGCCCGCTGAGCGCCAAGCTCGGTTCCGGGCTGGCCTCGTTGCAGGTCACCTTCTCGCTGCTGATCGTCTTGCAGACCTTCTTCTCGCCGGTCCAGGGCTTCCTGGTGGACCGCTTCGGCATTCGCAAGCTGATCGCCTGTGGCTGCGCCCTCAGCGGCCTGAGCTGGATCCTGGCCAGTCGCGCCGACAGCCTCGCCAGTCTCTACCTGACCTACGGCGTGCTCGGTGGCCTCGGCACCGGCATCGTCTACGTCGGCGTCGTCGGGCTGATGGTGCGCTGGTTTCCCGATCGTCGCGGCCTCGCCGCCGGCGCCGTGGCGGCCGGCTATGGCATGGGCGCCATGGTCACTACCTTTCCCATCGCCAACAGCCTGAAGAGCCTGGGGCTGGAGACCACCCTGGTCACCTTCGGCGTGGTGCTGGGCATCGTCGGCCTGCTCGCCGCCCAGTTCCTGCGCCAGCCGCCGGCGCCGGCCAAAGCCCTGGCAACCGAGGTCGGCACGGCCCCGGACATCGCGCCCAAGGCCATGCTCAAGACGCCGCTGTTCTGGCTGATGTTCCTGATGTTCACCCTGATGTCCACCTCCGGCCTGATGGTCACCTCGCAGATGGCCAGCTTCGCCAAGGATTTCGGCATGACCGAGGTGATGGTGTTCGGCATGGCCGCCCTGCCGCTGGCCATGACCATCGACCGCGTCTGCAACGGCCTGACCCGCCCGCTGTTCGGCTGGATCTCCGATCGCTGGGGCCGCGAGAACACCATGGCCTTCGCCTTCTGCTTCGAAGGCATCGCCATGACACTCTGGCTGCTGACCAGCGACAACCCGGTGCTCTTCGTGCTGCTGTCGGGTGTCGTCTTCCTCGGCTGGGGCGAGATCTTCTCGCTGTTCCCCTCGACCCTCACCGACACCTTCGGCACCCGCCACGCCACCACCAACTATGGTTTCCTGTACATGGCCCAGGGTATCGGCTCGATCTTCGGCGGACCGGTCGCGGCGCTGCTGCACCAATCCAGCGGCAGCTGGCTGCCGGTATTCGCCACCGCCATCGCCTTCGATCTCATCACCGCCGCCCTGGCCCTGCTGGTGCTCAAGCGCCTGCGCCAGCGCTGGCTGGCCCGTCACGCCCGCTAACGAGGAAGCCCCATGCTCAACACCACCGTCGCCGCTCGCGGCATCGCCGTCGCCCCCCACAGCCTGGCGGCGCAGTCCGCCCTGGCGGTCCTGCGCGAAGGCGGCAATGCCGTGGAGGCCATGGTCGCCGCCGCAGCCAGTATCGCCGTGGTCTACCCGCACATGAACGGCCTGGGCGGTGATGGCTTCTGGCTGATCGTGCCGCCCGAGGGCGAGCCCATCGCCCTGGATGCCAGCGGCCCGGCCGGCAGTGGCGCGACCCTGGCCGCCTATGCCGACCTGAGCGCCATCCCCACCCGCGGTCCGCGCGCCGCGCTCACCGTGGCCGGGACCGTGGGCGGCTGGCAGGCGGCCCTGGAGGTGGCCGCGGAATTCGGCGGGCGCCTGCCGTTGCCGCGCCTGCTGGCCGATGCCATCCACTACGCCGAGGCCGGCATCCCGGTGACCGGCTCCCAGCACCTGGCGACCCTGGCCAAGCGCGCCGAACTGGAAGCCCTCCCCGGCTTCGCCGCGACCTTCCTGCCCGACGGCGCCGTCCCCGCCGAAGGCGCCCTGTTCACCCAGCCGCGCCTGGCGGCCACCCTGCGCCAGCTGGCGGAGCGCGGCCTCGATGACTTCTATCGCGGCGACCTGGCCGCCCGCATCGCCGCCGACCTGGCCGCGCTGGGCGCCCCGGTCACCGCCGCCGACCTGGCGGCCTACCGCGCCAGGCGGGTCACGCCGCTGCACCTCGCCCATAGCGCGGGCAGCGTCTACAACCTCGCCCCGCCATCCCAGGGCCTGGTCTCCCAATTGATCCTCGGCCTCGCCGATCACGCCGGCCTCGGCAGCTGCACGGCCGATGGCAGCGCCCACGTCCACACCCTGGTGGAAGCCACCAAGCTGGCGTTCAAGGTGCGCGACGAGCACATCACCGACCCGGCGCACATGACCCTCGATGCCCAGGCCTGCCTGGAGCCCTCCTGGCTCGCCGACCTGGCCGGCCAGATCGATCCGCAGCGGGCCCGCCCCTCGGGCCGTGGCAAGGGGCCGGGCGACACCATCTGGATGGGTGTGATCGACGGCAACGGCTTGGCGGTGTCCTTTATCCAGAGCATCTACCATGAGTTCGGCAGTGGCGTGGTGCTGCCGGACAGCGGCCTCAACTGGCAGAACCGCGGCGCCTCCTTCAGCCTGGACCCCGCGCACATCCTGGCCCTGGCGCCGGGCAAGCAGCCGTTCCATACCCTCAACCCGGCCGCCGCCCGCCTGGCCGATGGCCGCACCCTGGTCTACGGCACCATGGGCGGCGACGGCCAGCCCCAGACCCAGGCGGCGGTGTTCAGCCGCTATGCGGTGTTCGGCCAGCGCCTGCAGGAAGCGATCACCGCGCCACGCTGGCTGCTGGGCCGCACCTGGGGCGAGAGCAGCGACAACCTCAAGCTGGAGAGTCGCTTCCCCGCCACGGTGATCGAGGAATTGCGCGCCCTCGGCCACGAGGTGGAGTTGCTGCCGCCCTTCAGCGAGACCATGGGCCACGCGGGCGCGGCGGTCCGCCATGCCAACGGGCTATTCGAAGGGGCCTTCGATCCGCGCAGCAACGGGGCGGCGGCGGGCTACTAGCTCAACGCCTCAACCAAGCCGGATCGACCGCGGCGAACACCTCATCCAGCCACTCCACCCAGGCCCGCACCCGCGGCGAGGTCTGGCTGGCCAGGGGATAGACCGCCGCCAGTGGTAGGCCCGGTGGGCGCTGGTCGGGCAGCACCTCGCACAATCGCCCCGCAGCCAGGTCCGCCGCCACGTGATAGAGCGGCGCCTGGATCAGGCCCAGGCCGGCCAGGGCGGCGCCGACATAGACATCGGCGCCACTGAGCGCCAGCCGGCCCGGCACTTCCGGGCAGAGCACGTCGCCTTCCTGCACGAATTCGAAGGGGAGCCGCCGACCGCTGCGCTGGGAGCGATAGTGCAACCCTTGGTGCTCGGCCAGGTCCGCGAGGGTCGTCGGCTGGCCATGCCGCTCGAGATAAGCCGGGCTGGCACAGGTCACCTGCACCAGCTCGCCCAACGGCTGGGCGGCCAGGCCGTCGTCGAGCAGTGGTCCGCTGCGCAGCACGCAATCGATACCCTCGCCGATCACGTCCACCGGGCGGTCGTCGGCGCTGATCACCAACTCCAGCTCGGGATAACGCTGGCAGAAATCCGGCAGCGCCGGGATCACCAGCGCCCGTCCCAGAGAGCCGGGCAGATCGACGCGCAGTCGGCCACGGGGTTGCCGACGGCGCTGGCTGAACGCCCCTTCGATATCGTCCAGCTCGGCCAACCAGCGTAGGCAACGCTCGTAGTAGGCCGCGCCATCCAGGGTCGGGCTGACCCGGCGGGTGGTGCGGTGCAGTAGCGTCACCCCCAAGTGGGCTTCCAGCTGTTGCACCAGCAGGGTCGCCATCGCCGGTGACAGGCCCAGATCGGCCGCTGCCCGGGTAAAGGAGCGGCGTTCGACGATACGCACGAAGCCACGCATGGCTGCCAGTCGGTCCAAGATTATTCACCCAGGTTGAATACTGTCTGCCCAGATAAAACCTTTGTTCATTCTCACTCAACACCTAGCCTGATCGGGTCATCTATCGAGAGGAAAAGGCCATGCTGCAACGACGAATGGGCCTTAACGGCCCCCTGGTATCCGCCCTGGGCCTGGGCTGCATGGGTATGAGCGAGTTCTATGGGGCGACGGACGAGACCGAAGCCCTCGCCACCCTGGACCTCGCTCTGGAGGGGGGCGTGACCCTGCTGGATACCGCCGACGCCTATGGTCCGCACCGTAACGAAGAACTGCTCGGCCGAGCCCTGCGTGGGCGCCGCGAACAGGTGTTCCTGGCGACCAAGTTCGGCCTGGTGCGCAGCGCCGACCCCACCAGCCGTGGCGTGAACGGCCGCCCCGACTATGTGCGCCAGGCGGTGGAAGGCAGTCTGCGCCGGCTGGCGGTCGACCATCTCGATCTCTATTACCAGCACCGCGTTGATCCCGAGGTTCCCATCGAGGACACCGTGGGCGCCATGGCCGACCTGATCCAGGCCGGCAAGGTGCGCTACCTGGGGCTGAGCGAGGCGTCCAGCGAGACCCTCACCCGCGCCTACCGGGTCCATCCCATCGCCGCCCTGCAGAGTGAATTCTCGCTATGGTCCCGCGATCCGCTGGAGCACGGCATCCTCGCCACCTGCCGCGAGCTGGGTGTAGCCCTGGTGGCCTACAGCCCACTGGGCCGGGGCTTTCTCACCGGTGCCCTGAAATCGCCGGAGGATTTCGCCGCGGATGACTATCGCCGGCTGAGCCCCCGCTTCCAGGGCGAGAACTTCCAGCGCAACCTGGAGCTGGTGGAACGGGTACGGGCCCTGGCCGAGGCCAAGGGCGTGACGCCTGGCCAGGTGGCGCTGGCTTGGGTCCTGGCCCAGGGTGAGGACATCATCCCCATCCCGGGCACCCGGCGCCGGCACTATCTGCTGGAGAATCTCGGTGCGCTCGAGGTGCGGTTGAGCGTCGGCGAAAAGGCCGAGCTGGATAGCCTTTTCACCGCGGACGCCGTGGCCGGGACGCGTTATCCCACGGCCTGGATGCAGTTGGTCGAGCGCTAGACACCACCAAGCCCGTCGCCGACCGACGGGCTTGCGCTCTTGGCATCGATCCTGCTAGCTTGATCGGGTTAGTACCAAGCTGACCCCAATCGCTGGGCGCCTTTCCGCTCTCAACAAGCCGCGTGAAATCAGCGTCATCCGGATCGCTCCGATCCCTCGATTGCTCAGGATCTGCCGCCGCGGCCTCTGAATCTCGTGCCCGGCCGGTTGCCTGCCTTCCCAAGTACTTACCTGCATGCCTGGGCATTTCGCCCACACGCTGCCTTCCTCCAGCCAGAGATTCAGCCGTCGGCCGTCATGGGCACGAGGTTGCTGGAGTTATTTCACCGCGCCGACTGAGCGTGGATCCCAAGGATAGACGTATGAACATTCAAAACCAGGCCATCGCGGCCATGCAACATCTCCAAGCGGCCTTCGCGCCGTTCCACTGCATCACCACCCCGGCATCGCGCAAGGGCGGCTTCAGCTTCACCGTGGTCGACGAGCGCGGCGTGGCCTGTCGCAGCGAGCGCCTCTACCCCGAGCAGTACAGCGCTGCCGACGGGCTGGAGCGAGTCATCGCCCGTACCCGGCGCGCCCTGGCGGCCTGAGACGCGCTACGAGTGCCGGACGCATCACGGATTCCGTGATGCCCATGCCGGAAACCTCCATCTGCGGTATGTTTGGCACAGCTTCGCGTAGGCGTGAGCCAAACAATGAATCCCAAGATGGAGGTCGCATGTCGCAAGTCGTATTCATCCGCCATGGCCAGTCGGCGTGGAACCTGGAAAACCGCTTCAGTGGCTGGGCGGATGTGGATCTGACCGAACAGGGGATCCGCGAGGCCCACGAGGGCGGCCAGGCGCTCAAGGACGCCGGCTTCCTCTTCGACGTGGCCCATGTCTCGGTGCTCAAGCGCGCCGTCCGTACCCTGTGGCACGTCCAGGAAGGCATGGACCAGATGTGGCTGCCGGTGGTGAGCGACTGGCGCCTCAACGAGCGTCACTATGGCGGCCTGACCGGACTGAACAAGTCCGAGACCGCGGCCAAGTACGGCGAGGAGCAGGTGCTGGTGTGGCGCCGCAGCTACGACGTGCCGCCGCCCGAGCAGAGCGTCGAAGAGCAGAAGGCGCTGGCCGCCGATCCGCGCTATGCCGGTCTGTCGCTGGATCAGGTGCCGCGCACCGAATGCCTGAAGGACTGCGTCGAGCGCGTCCTGCCCTATTGGAACGAAGTCCTGGCCCCGGCCATCCGCAGTGGCCAGCGCGTGCTGGTGGTCGCCCACGGCAACTCCATGCGCGCCCTGATCAAGTACCTGGACAACATCTCCGACAGCGACATCGTCAGCCTCAACATCCCCAACGGCGTGCCGCTGGTGTATGAATTCGACGATAACCTCAAGCCCACCAAGCACTACTACCTGGCCGACCCGGACGAGGTCGCCGCCAAGATGGCGGCGGTGGCCAACCAGGGCAAGGCCAAGTAAGGCAGCTTGCGTCCGTCCTCTGGTGGGACCTTGCCAGGTTTTCCACAGGGAGGACGAGGCGTGAGCGGTGGATAAGGCTGAAGCCGTTATCCACCCTACCAGCGCCGATCGCGCCAGGAGTCGCCGTAGGTTGGGCTGAGCGCAGCGAAGCCCAACAGGTCTCGCCTCAGGGTGCTGGCCATGTGGGCTTCGACGATGAAGCCGTCTCAGCCCAACCTACGATCTAGCGCTTCACCACCCGCGCCTTTCCCAGCACGCCCTCTTCTTCCGCTTGGGCCGCCTGGATTTCCTCGTCGCCTTCCACCCCGCCGTCGCCTGGGGTCTTCTCGCCCTTTTCCTTGCCGTCTTCGCTGTGGTGTTCGATCACCGCATTGATCTCCGCGCCGAACAGCAGCACCGCCGAGGAAATGTAGAAATACAGCAGCAGCACGATGATGGCGCCGATGCTGCCGTAGGTGGCGTTGTAGTTGGCGAAGTTCTGCACGTAGTAGCCGAAGCCCAGGGACGCCAGGATCCAGACCACCACGGCCAGCGCCGAGCCGGGGGTGATGAAGCGGAAGGTCTGCTTCACGTCCGGGGTGACGTAGTAGAGCGCGGCCACGGCGATCATCAGGATGAACACCGCCAGCGGCCAGCGGATCAGCGCCCAGAGGGTCACCATGTAGTCTTCCAGCCCGACGTAGGCGGCCAGCCAGTTCATCACCTGGGGACCGAGCACCATCAAGGCCGCGGCGCTGAGCAGCAGGCCGGCAAGGCCTATGGTGTGCAGCACCGACAGGGGAATGCGCTTCCAGGCGGGGCGGCTCTCCACCACGTCGTAGGCGCTGTTCATGGCGGTCATCAGCGAACGGAAGCCGCCGGAGGCGGACCAGAGCGCGACGATGATACTGAAGGACAGCAGGCCGCCCTTCTGCGTCTGCAACTGGTCGATGATGGGGTTGACGGTGTCCAGCGCGGTGACCGGCAGCAGGTAGGCGGCCTGTTGGCGGAGGAAGGTGAAGAAGTCCGGCAGGTGCAGGAAGCCGATCAGGGCGATGAGGAACAACAGGAAGGGAAACAGCGAGAACAGCATCTGGTAGGCCAGCGCCGCCGCATAGGTGGGCATGTCGTCGGCGACGAATTCCTGGACGGCACGCTTGATGAGGGTGAACGGCGAGACGCCGCGCAGGCTGAAGGCGAACAAGGACATAGCGGCTCCTGACGAACGTTCCTCGAGAGGGATTCCTGGAGGCGGTCTGAAGATGCCTGCGCCCAGCGGCTTTTCAGACCAGCCCTACCTTCAGAGTAGCGTTGGCCGGGTTGGTTGCGCCAAGGCCTCAGAAGCCCGACCCGGAGGCATCCCGGCAGGCGGCGATCTCGGCGGCGTTGGGCGCTCGAATCTCTTCTATGCCGCGGCTTTCATCGAAGTGGATGTAGCCAGCGGCGGCGAAGTCACGCAACCAGCCATCCATGGGCCAGAGTCCCCAGCGCGCCTGGAAACGCCGGGCATTCGCCAGGATGCTGGCGAAGTGATTGAGCGGCGGATGGTAGGTGGGGTGGTATTGGTGGAAGGCCCGAGCATCGGCCTGAAACACGGATACCCCCGCCTCCCGGGCACGAAAGGCGAAGTCGGTGTCCTCGCCACCATAGCCGCAATAGCCCTCGTCGAAGCCGCCGATACGCTGAAAGGTGGCGCGGCGGCAGGCGAAGTTCAGCGACCAGAACAGCGGATGGGGCACCTCGGCGCCGGGCGGACGATCCCGGTGCAGGGGATGAACGACGCCCGTGGCCAACAGCTCATCTGGCGTCCACTCGCCTTCGGCGACGCCGGCCGGCAGGTAGTGGACGAAGCCCTGATGCAGGGCCTCAGGGCGAGCGGCCAGTGCCTGGCGATAGCTGTCGAGTAAGGCAGGCGCGGGGATACAGTCCACGTCGAGAAACACCAGTTCCTCACCTGGCGCGGCCGCCACGGCGGCATTGCGCGCCGCGGCCAGGGGCAGGATGCCGTCGCCCGTGACGCCGAGCACCTGGATGGGAAAGCGCGCGCTGTGCAGCGCACGCGGTGCCTCGTTCATCTGCACCACCACCAGGGCGGTGGGTGGCGTCGGGGCCAGCTCCAGGCCGCGAATGAGGTTGGCCAACTGCCGCTCGCGACCATGAACCAAGGTCAACACGATCATGCTAGCACCTCCCGGGCGACCGCCTGGATGCAGGCGGCGGCGCGGCGCGCGCCTCCGCCGTCGCTCACCTGGGTCCAACGCTCCGGATCAAGCTGGCGCGCCTTGGTCAGCAGCCCCGGCCAATCGTCGTCGGCGGGCCAGGCTTCGCAGGTGATCGCCAGGCCCTGGGCGGCCAGCAGGCGACCGGTGGACAGTTGCTCGTCGAAGGGTCGGGCGTCGGGCAGGCAGACGAAGCGGCAGCGCAGATCCGCCAGTTCGGCCACCAGGCTGTCGCCGGCGGAACCGACCACTATTTCGGACCTGACCAGCCAGGGCGCCGGGTCGGCGACGCTGCCGGCGAAGGTCAGGTTGGCCGGGGCTGGCGTGGCGTCGTCCGCGATCGGGCCCAGCACCGTCCACCGCCAGTCGGGACAGGCCCGGGCAGCGGCGGCCAGGCGCGCGCGGCTGAAGGCAGTACCGCCATGGCCGGCGATGACCGTGATCGTCCAGGGCTCAGGCTGAGGCGTGATCGGCTGCCCGGCATAGCGTGACAGGCTGCCGGCATAGCAGGTCTTGGCGCGCCAGGCGGCCGGTGTGCCAGGTTCTTCGAGGAGTTCTGGATAGGGTGCCAGCAGGCGGCTGGCGGCGGCATAGGCCAGTTCATGGGCAGCATCGAAACGACTGCCACGCTGGCGCAGGTAGATCGTCGGCACGCCGCAGAGTCTGGCCAGCAGGGCTACTTCCACCGAGACGTCCACCACCAGCAGGCAGGGCCAGGCGCGGCGGAACCAGTCCACCAGCAACCCCATACGCTCGCGTAGGCCGTCTACCCCCAACGGTGCATAGTGCAGGCAGGCGAAGGCCTCACCTTCGACACCGGGCGCCACATCGGCCGGCAGCGGGCAGAGTTCGACATGGGGCAGGTCCACGGACGCGGGCAAGCGACTGCCGAACAGGGTCAGAGGACGGTCGCAGGCCGCGGCGATGGCCAGGGCGCGGGTCACGTGGCCGGCGCCGTGGTGGTGGGCGTAGTAACCGATGTTCAGCTCAGCCATGGGCGGTCTAGCCACGGGCCACCCGGCCGGCGGCGACGTCGGCGAGCAGGCGCTCGTAGCGATCGATCATCAGCTGTTGGCTCCACTGGGCCTCGGCGCGTGCCCGGCAGGCCTCGCGGGACAGCGACAGGGCCTCGCGCAGGGCCACCGCCAGGGCGGGGACGTCGCCGGGTGGGGCCAGGGCGCCGGTTTCGGCGGTGAGCAGTTCGGGTAAGGCGCCGCGGGCGAAGGCCGCCACCGGCGTGCCACAGGCCAGGGCTTCGGCGACGATCAGGCCGAAGGGTTCATCCCAACAGGGCGTGACCAGGCAGGCCCGCGCCTGGGCCACCTCGGCCGCCAGGGCGGTACGGCCCAGGTGGCCGAGATAGACGGCCTGCTCGCCCAGCCGCGGCTCGATCTCCTGGCGGAAATAACGCTCATCGGTGGCCTGACCGGCCAGCCGCAGGGGGACGCCCGCTTCCCGCGCGGCATCCAGCGCCAGATGCGGGCCCTTGTCCGGCACCAGGCGGCCAAACCAGAGGGCATGGTCGCCGATCGGCGTATCGCGCGGGCGCCAGGCGTCGAGGTCGATGCCATTGGGAATCACGTGACAGGCCGGCGCCAGGTGCGCCCAGTTGTCGGCATTGGCCTGGGACACGGTGCAGTAATGGCCCCCACCGCGCCGATGCAACTCGCCGATGGCGTTGGTCAGCTCGAAGAACGGCGGGGTGTGCAGCACGGTGAGCATGGGCGTGCGGATCAGCCCGGACATGGTCACCGGCACGTAATGCAGGGAGTTGTTGAAGATGACGTCGAATTCGTAGCCATCGATCCGCTGCAGGCAGTCGAGATAGCCGTGGTGCTCGTCGAGGTACTCGGAGCTGAGCACGTTGCGCTTGCGCCGACAGCCATCGGCGCCGTAGTTGCCATCGTCGAGGATGGGCACCACGTTAAGCTCGGGCGCCGAGGCCGAGCTGGCGAACAGCGTCACCTCATGGCCGCGCTCACGCAACTGTAGAGTGATGTCGTAGGTGAAGGCTTCGAGGCCGCCAGCGAAAGGCTGGCGAACCGGATGTTTCACGTGGGTGAGAATGCCAATGCGCATGGAACCGTCCGCCCGCTGTTGCCCTGTCATCCCACCGTCCTCATGCCTAGCCGCTGGTTGATAGGAGTCTCACGGATGGGAATTGGTTGTGCGCTTCGTCGCCAAAGGCAGGTGGCGGGCAAACCTTCGAACCGACCAAGAGGTCACGACTCCTGGATCGGTCAATCTGGCAGACGACGGAGGTGCCCATGCGTTACGAACTGCACTACTGGCCCAGCATCCAGGGTCGCGGCGAATTCGTCCGGCTGGCGCTCGAAGAGGCTGGCGCGGACTATCTCGATGTCGGCAACGCCCCGGAGGGCGAGGGTCTAGGCGTACCAGCCATGGCGGCCTACCTGGAAGGCCAGACGACTCGCCGCCCACCCTTCGCCCCGCCCTTTCTCAAGGCAGGCGACGAGGTCATCTCCCATGTCGCCAACATCCTGCAGTTCCTCGGACCGCGGCTGGATCTGGTCCCCGCCGACGAAGAAGCGCAGTTCTGGGTGCATGGCCTGCAACTGACCATCACCGATCTCACCGCCGAAGCCCACGACGTCCATCACCCGGTGGCGATCTCTCTGACCTACGAAGAGCAGCAGGCAGAGGCACGACGCCGTGCCAAGGCCTTCGCCGGAGAGCGCATCCGCACCTACCTGAGCTATTTCGAGCGCGTGCTCGGCTACAACCCGGCGGGCGATACCTGGCTGGTGGGCGACCGCCGCTCCTATGTCGACCTGTCGCTGTTCCAGGTGGTGGCCGGCTTGACCTACGCCTTTCCCAACGCCATGCGACGCTTGGCCCCGGAGATTCCCCGGGTACTGGCCGTGGCCGAACGGGTGGCAACCCTGCCCAATATCGCCGCTTACCTCAGTTCACCCCGGCGCCTGCCGTTCAGCGAGAAGGGGATCTTCCGTCACTATCCGGAGCTGGATCCGGCCTGACCGGCAAAAGAAAAGGCCGCCCTGGGGCGGCCTTTTCCGTAAAACCTTGGCTTAGGCGCGATCGACGGTGTTCTTGATCGCTTCTTTGCCTTTACCGACGTTCTTTTGCAGTTTGCCTTCGGCTTCCTGGGCACGACCCTCGCCTTTCATGCGCGAATTGTCGGTGGCTTCGCCGATGCCTTGCTTGACCTTGCCGGCCACTTCTTTGGCGGTACCCTTGATTTTGTCGCTGGTGCTGCTCATATCAAGTCTCCTTCGATTCGCACAGGCAGTGTGCTTGTAAAATCCGACTCCTGCTCTAGCGTCGCGGTTTCGACCATTCGTCGCAGAGCGCAGCGGCAAGAGATGTCAAGGTGTGTTTGGGTACCGGCTCCCGGAGCCTTTAGACTTTCCGCCTTTCTTCGTGAGCGACCGCATCAGGCGCCGCTTCCCGCGGGAACGTTGCGCAGGGTCGTCTCTCCAATTGCCACACCCTCACAGGAGAATCCTGATGTCGCTGAGCCCATTCGATAACCTGCCGGGCGTCACCGCCCAGCCCGACGCCGCCACCCGAGAGTTCGTCTTCAACCACACCATGCTGCGGGTCAAGAACCTGGAGACCTCGCTGGACTTCTATACCCGCGTGCTGGGTTTCACCGTGGTCGACCACAAGGACTTCCCGGATGCCAAGTTCAGCCTGACCTTCCTCGCCCTGGTCGACCGTGACCAGATACCGACCGATCCGACAGCCCGCCAGCACTGGCGCAGGTCCACCCCGGGCATCCTCGAGCTGACTCACAACCACGGCACCGAGAATGACGCCTCGTTCAGCTACCACAACGGCAACAGCGATCCGCGCGGCTTCGGCCACACCTGCGTGGCGGTGCCGGACATCCGCGCCGCTTGCGAGCGCTTCGAGCAACTGGGCGTGGCCTTCCAGAAGCGCCTGACCGACGGCAGCATGAAGGAAATCGCCTTCATCAAGGACCCGGACGGCTACTGGGTCGAGGTCATCCAGTTCACCCCGCTGTCCTGATCCCTCCGGGCCCGGCGTCGCCGGGCCCCGCCTCCCCGCAAGACATCAGACAACTTCTCAGCGCTTAACCTATACCGACCAGCTCCTTGCTATCGACGACAGCCGCTGCCTTTGGCGTACTGCCGCCAAAAAGCTATACAAAAAGGCGTACTGCCCCCCCCTGCCGTATGCCGTCATAAGGAAGCTGGCAATGCCTAAAACAACAAGAATCCGTACCGGGATGTATAGTGTGCTCAGCGTATTCGTCGCCTGCCTTTTGCTGGCGTGTGTCTATGGCTGGATCAGCGCTCGCACCAGTGCCCAACAGCTTCGTGAGCTGGATAGTCTGACCATGGGGCAGCTCGACAAGGTCAACAACGCCGCCACCTGGATCAGCCGGGCGAGCGCCAATTCCCACACCGCCATGCTCGACCGGGTCAACGGCGATGCGGCCAAGGCGGAGAAAGGCACCGCGCTGTCGCTGGAGCGCCTGGGCATCGCCCGCACCCTGATCACCGAGATGCTGGCGAGCGCCCACGAGCCCAAGTTGCGCGGCCAGATCGAAGCCATGCTCAAGGCCTTCGATGCCTACAAGGTCATCGTCGAAGGCCAGATCAAGGCCTGTCGTGCCGGTGACCTGGCGGGCTACATCCGCATCAGCGATGGCGCCAAGGATGCCAGCACCGCCTTCGCCGATACGCGCAAGGTCTTCACCGACGAGATCAACGCCCGTATCGACGCGACCCTCGCCGCGTCCGAAAGCCGGGTGCTGCAGGCAGAATTCGGCACCCTGGTGCTGATGGGCCTGACCCTGCTGCTGGCCCTGCTCGCCGGCTGGTTCATCGCCCGCCGGGTGCTGGCGCCCCTGTACCAGGCCGGCGAGCACTTCGCCGCCATGAGCGAGGGCGATCTGACCCAGCGCATCGAGGTCCGTAGCCACGACGAGATCGGCCAACTGTTCGCCGGCCTCGCCACCTTGCAGACCCGTCAGCGCGATACCCTGGCCCAGCTCAACCGCACCGCCGAACAACTCGATAGCGCCGCCCAGGAACTGGGACAGGTCACCGCCCAGAGCAACCGCACCCTCAACCAGCAACAGCAGGAACTGGAGCAGGCGGTGACGGCGGTGACCGAGATGACCACCGCCGTGGAAGAGGTGGCGCGCAACGCCGCCTCTACCTCGGATACCGCCCGCGAATCGGATCTGTTGGCCAATGGCAGCCGCAGCCAGGTGGCCCAGGTGCTCAGCGAGCTGCACAACATGCAGACCACGGTCCACGAAGGGGAAGCCGTCATCGCCAGCCTGGCGCAACAGGCCTCCCAGATCGGCAAGGTGCTGGACGTGATCCGCGCGGTATCCGAGCAGACCAACCTGCTGGCACTCAACGCCGCCATCGAGGCCGCGCGGGCCGGCGACGCCGGACGCGGCTTCGCCGTGGTGGCCGACGAGGTGCGCAGCCTGGCCCAGCGTACCCGCGAGTCGACCCTGGAAATCGAGAAGATGATCGGCAATATCCAGACCGGTACCGATTCGGCGGTGGCGGCCATCCAGCGCAGCAACGCCCTGGCCAGCACCACCCTGACGACCACCGAGCGCACCGGCCAGAGCCTCGAACGCATCTTCGTCGCCATCAGTGACATCAACGAGCGCAATCTGGTGATCGCCAGTGCCGCCGAGGAACAGGCGCAGGTGGCCCGCGAGGTGGATCGCAACCTGATCAACATTCGCGAGCTGGCCGGCGTCTCCAAGCAGGGTGCCGATCAGATCGAGGTCTCCAGTCGCCAACTGGCCGGACTGACTCGTGAGATTCACAGCCTGGCGGCGCGCTTCCGGGTCTGACGGGCGTCGCCAGCTGCGACCTTTTATCACGCTGCGCTTTACGCACCTTTGCGCTTTCTTGACATGACGCTGGGCCTCCGCTGGGCGACAATTCCTCCTGCGGAGCCCTGTGGCTCCCGACTCCTTCCCGAGCTTGAGAGAACCGTCATGCCGACCACTCTGCGTCCCGGCGCCGGCAAGGCGCTGTCCCTGTTGCTTTCCGCGGTGCTCACGCCGTTCGGCCTGCTCTTGGCGCTGACCGCGGTGCTGCAACTGCTGTCCCCCAACTGAAGCCGTGATCCGGCGGCGGCGCTCCAAGCGCCGCCGCCGCGACTTACAGCTGGAAGCGCGTCACCAACCCATTGAGATCGATGGCCAGCCGCGACAATTCGGCGCTGGCGGCATTGGACTGCTCGGCACCTGCCGCGGTCTGGATCGACAGTTCGCGGATGTTCACCAGGTTGCGATCCACCTCGCGGGCCACCTGGGCCTGTTCTTCGGCGGCGCTGGCGATCACCAGGTTGCGTTCGTTGATGCCGCCGATGGCGCCATGGATACGTTCCAGGGCGCTACCGGCGCCACGTGCCACCTCCAGGGTGGCCTGGGCGCGCTCGGTGCTGCTGCGCATCGCCGCCACGGCCTGACCGGTGCCCTGCTGGATGGTGCCGATGGACGTCTCGATCTCGCGGGTCGATTCCTGGGTGCGGTGCGCCAAGGCCCTTACCTCGTCCGCCACCACGGCGAAGCCACGACCGGCCTCACCGGCGCGGGCGGCTTCGATGGCGGCATTGAGCGCCAGCAGGTTGGTCTGCTCGGCCACGCTGCGGATCACGTCCAACACCTTGCCGATATCGTTGACCTGCAGCGCTAGATCACCCACCAAGGTGGCGCCCTGCTGGACGTCATCGCTCATGGTGGCGATGGCGCCCACGGTTTCCTGCACCAGATCGCGGCCGTCACGGGCCACGCCGGCAGATTCCTGGGAGGCCTGAGAGGTGTTGACGGCATTGCGCGCCACCTCCTCCACCGCCGATGACATCTGATTCACCGCCGTGGCGGCCTGTTCGATCTCGGCGTTCTGGCGCTGCAGGCCGCGGCTCGATTCCTCGGTCACGGCATTGAGTTCTTCCGCCGCCGAGGCGAGCTGGGTAGCGGAGCCGAGGATGCCCTGCAAGGTATGGCGCAACTGGCCCTGCATGGTCTTCATGGCCTGCAGCAGGCGCGCGGCCTCGTCGCGGCCTTCGCTGTGGATCTCTTCGGTGAGGTCGCCGGTGGCGATCACTTCGGCCGCCCGCACGGCACGGGCAATGGGCTGGGTGATGCTGCGGATCAGCAGCCAGGCGAAGACCACGGTCAGCACCGCGGTGGCGGCCAGCAACAGCACCAGCCACTGGATGGCGTGGCGATAGTCCGTGGCCGCCAGGGCGTTGGCGGCGGCGGTCTGCTGGTCGACCAGCTCGGTGAGCTGCTTGAGCACGGCGTTGACCGCATCGGAGTTGGCCAGCAGGTCTTCGTTGAGCAACTGCCGCAAGGGCTCCAACTGATTGGCCGCGGAAAACGCCAGCATGCGCTGCTGCAGGCCGTCGTACTGGGCGATCAGTTGCCCGTAGCGGCCGTAGGCGGTGCGTTCCTCGCTCGACTGGATCAAGGCCTCATAACGCTGCTGGGCGGCGCGCATCTGGCCGTTGCGCTGCTGGAACAGTGCCTGGGTCTTGGCGATGATGTCGGGTTCGCGATTGAGCAACAGCCGATAGGAGAGCACCCGCAGACGCAGGGTCAGGGCGGTCAGTTCGTCGAGCGCGGCGACGCGGGGCATGGCGCGGTCTTCGATGGCGAGACCCGAGGCGCGGATGTCGTTCATCTTGACCAGGGCGGTGCCGCCGAGCAGCAACAACAACAGGCCGATGAAAGCGAAGCCGAGTGTGGCACGGCGGGCGATGGAAAGGTTACGAAGGAACATGGGGTGTTTCCGTTAAGCCAGGAAAGCTTCCCTATCGACCAAGAACGACCAATCCTGAGGCCGGATATCGGACTGCCGTCGCGCCAGCCCGCGCCAGGTGATGCAGCAAAAGCGACCAACCCCTGTCCTATAGGGCATCGGCACTATTGAAAGCGTGGCGAAAGGTCTAACCTGCGGCACTGTGCCACAGCTCACTGCACATGCCGGCAGCTCGGCCATCTCCGCCAGCAGCACGGTGTTCACATTTTCGTACATCCACTGCAAGCCACTGATCGCCAAGGAAATCTATTCGGGTATCGCGCTTCACGTTTTTTTCACGGTGAAAGGCGTGAATCAGCGGCGAACTGCCAGGTTCGTGCTGATAAAAGGGCTAAATGCTTTGATCGTGTCGCGATAATGGCGGGATGATCTCAGTATAAGTTTGAAATATCTTCCGCGTTGCCGGTCACGAGAGATTCTTCCAGCGTGGATTAAGGTTGTGATCACCAAGCTGGAAAACGGGGCGTGAGGATGCCGCCCGACGCCGCGATGGAGTGCCCGATAACCAAGCCACCTGAGCCCGACGAGGGCCGGGGCGTATCGAAGCGATGCCTGGGGGCGTCTAGCCACTAACCAGCGCTTGCCGCTGCCATTGCGTATTTGAGAAGAGGTCAGAACTGATGAGCGATAACACGGACACCACTTTCGGCGCGCCCGACGAGGCGCTCCTGCAGTTGGTCGATGGTTTCAAGCGTTTCCGCCAAGAGGTCTTTCCCGAGCAGGAAGCGCTGTTCAAGAAACTCGCCAGTGCGCAATCCCCCAAGGCCATGTTCATCACCTGCGCCGACTCGCGCATCGTGCCCGAGCTGATCACCCAGAGCTCGCCGGGCGATTTGTTCGTGACCCGTAACGTCGGCAATGTGGTGCCGCCCTACGGCCAGATGAACGGTGGCGTCTCCACCGCCATCGAATACGCGGTGGTGGCCCTGGGCGTGAAGCACATCATCATCTGCGGCCATTCCGACTGCGGCGCCATGAAGGCGGTACTCAATCCCGATCCGCTGGAAAAGATGCCCACCGTAAAGGTCTGGCTGCGCCATGCCGAGGTCGCCCGCACCGTGGTCGAGGACCACAGCCACTGCGATTGCGGCCACGGCGGCACTCTGGGCTTCCTGACCGAAGAGAACGTGGTTGCCCAATTGGTCCACCTGCGTACCCATCCGTCGGTGGCCTCGCGCCTGGCCAGCGGCCAGTTGCAGATCCACGGCTGGGTCTATTCCATCGAGACCAGCGAGATCAAGGCCTACGATGCCCAGCAGGAACGCTTCCTGCCGCTGGACGGCGAGAACATGCCGGTCGCCACTCCGCGCCCGCGCCTGCAACAGGCTTGATCCGGCGCCTCTGCCCGGTGCAGCGCTGCTGCCCGGGCGGCGGCCCAAACGGCAGGTCTTCGGCTTGCCGACATAACTAAAGCGCACCGCGCAGGGCGCCTCCGCTTGGGGCTCCACGGGGCTCGCCCATCGACCTGATAACTGCCTGAAACCGCAGGGTGTCATATGACGTGATATGACACCAAGTTCTGTATGAAAAGTCGCCGAGCGATGGTCAGGCGAGGCGAAAAGCGCTGAGGAAGCGGAGTTTACGAAGGGTAAATGAGCATTCCGAAGCGTTTTTCAACGAAGCATCACCGAGCGCAGGCACTTTTCGTACAGAACCTAGGCACCGTTTTATCCCGAGTCGCTGGAGGACTAGGACCATGCTTGCCAAACAACAGACCCCGGGGCGCAGCCTGTCGCGCGATGCCCTGGCCTCACTCGTGGTGTTTCTGGTCGCCTTGCCGCTGTGCATGGGGATCGCCATCGCCTCCGGCATGCCGCCGGCGAAAGGCATCATCACCGGCATCATCGGCGGCCTGGTGGTGGGCTTTCTCGCCGGCTCGCCGCTGCAGGTCAGCGGTCCGGCCGCCGGCCTGGTGGTGCTGGTATTCGATCTGATCAACCGCCATGGTATCGAGGCCCTGGGGCCGGTACTGCTGCTTGCCGGCCTCTTGCAGCTCATCGCCGGCTTCACCCGGCTGGGCGCCTGGTTCCGCGTTACCTCGCCGGCAGTGGTGTACGGCATGCTGGCCGGTATCGGCATCCTCATCGTGCTCTCGCAGTTGCATGTGATGCTCGATGCCAAGCCCGCGGCCTCGGGGCTGTCCAACCTGCTGGCCTTCCCCGGTGCCGCCATTGCCGCCGCTAGTGAAGGGAACGCCAGCGGCAGCGGCGCCCAGGCGGCGCTGATCGGCCTGCTGACCATCGCCAGCATGTGGCTGTGGGAGAAATTCCGCCCGCAGACGCTACGCTTCCTGCCCGGCGCCCTGATCGGCGTGACCCTGGCGACCCTGGCCAGTCTCTGGCTGGCGCTGGACATCCGCCGCGTGGAGGTCCCCAACAACCTGGCCGATGCCATCGACTGGGTGACCTTCGCCGACCTCGGCATGCTGGCCAATGCCGAGCTGGTGGTGGCCGCCCTGGCCCTGGCCTTCATCGCCAGCGCCGAGACCCTGCTCTCCGCCGCCGCGGTGGACCGCATGCACAATGGTCCGCGTTCGCACTTCGACCGCGAGCTGGGTGCCCAGGGCGTGGGTAACCTGCTGTGCGGTGCGGTCGGGGCACTGCCGATGACCGGCGTCATCGTGCGTAGCTCGGCCAACGTCCAGGCCGGCGCCACCAGCCGCGCCTCCACCATCTTCCATGGCCTCTGGCTGCTGGCCTTCGTCGCGGCCCTGCCCTTCGTGCTCAAGTTGGTACCGGTGGCGAGTCTGGCGGGCGTGCTGGTCTTCACCGGCGTCAAGCTGGCCGATCCCAAGTCGCTGTCCGGCCTCAAGCGCTATGGCCGGTCTCCCATGATCATCTATGCGCTGACCGCGCTGATGATCGTCGCCACCGATCTACTGACCGGCGTGCTGGTGGGCTTCGGACTGTCCATCGCCTTCCTCGCCGTCAAGGCGGCGCAACTCAAAATCAGCCTCAACTACCGCGAAGACGATCCGCAGCAGGCCGAACTGCGCCTGGTGGGCGCTGCCACCTTCCTGCGCGTACCGCAGTTGACCAAGGTACTGGAGCAGGTCAAGCCGGGCACCACCCTGCACGTGCCGCTGGATCGCGTGTCCTACATCGATCATGCCTGCATGGAATTGCTGGAGGACTGGGGTCGCACCCAGGCCAGCAATGGCATGCGGCTGGTGATCGAACCCAAGGCGCTGGAGCGACGCCTGGAAGGCCAGGCGCCCGCGAGCCAGCCGGTGATGCCGGTCCAGGCTCCCGCCTGACCCGCGCCGCGGCCGGAGTCCAGGCTCCGGTCGCGCTCTAGCTCAGGCCTCGGCCCGCGTCCGTTGCGCTGATCGACAAGGTCTGGTTGCGCTGAAACGCCGTGCGGGCCTTCGCAGGCAGCGACATGGCGTCGCAGCCGACCCCAGGTCTGCGCGCTTTCTCGTCCTCTTGCGGCCCCGCCTTCGCCTGACGAGAAGGATAGGTCGGACTATCGCGCACCGCGCCTGCAGCTCGCTCCATCCAGGCCACCACGTCGGAAGTCATTCACAGCAGCTAGCTAGAGCCTTTCGCGAACCCCGCTGGAAACCCGGCTTCCGCCAAACGGTGGACAGTTCGTCCACAAAGGGCGGTTAAAATGATGCGCAGTTGGCGAAGTCGGGGTCAGTCATCCTACCTACGGCTAATAGTCTGCTAATTAACTTTCGCTCGTGCGTACTTTGCCTTATAACGGCATCTGGTTCGACTTTTGTCGCACCAACGCTCTTTGTGTCGGGCCGCCCTCTAACGCGAGGGAATCGTTTTGCCAGGAAAGCCATGCGAGGCCCGCACCGCTAAAAATGACTCCACGAGAGGTAGCTATGCGCAAGCCTGAATTGGCGAATGTAATCGCTGAAAAAGTCGGACTTCCTAAGGAACAGGCCAACGCCGTGCTCAACACGCTGTTGGACGAGATCGCGAATGCGCTGCACCGCAAGGACAGCGTGACGTTGGTCGGCTTTGGTACCTTCCTGCCGCGTCACCGCGGTGCCCGCATGGGGAAGAACCCCCAGACCGGCGAACCGGTCAAGATCCGTGCGAGCAACACGGTGGCGTTCAAGCCCGGCAAGGCACTGAAGGACAGCATCGAAGGCTGAGTATCAGCTGGCAAGGATGGCCGCTGCAGTCAAAAGGCATCGCTCGTGCGATGCCTTTTTTTATTGCCACCTATTTATCGAAAGTAGGCAGTCGGCGATCAGCCGATCTCGATCATCTCGAAGTCGCCCTTGCCCACACCGCAATCCGGGCATAGCCAATCCTCGGGCACATCTTCCCAGCGCGTCCCCGGGGCAATGCCGTCATCGGGCCAGCCCAGGGCTTCATCGTAGATATAGCCGCACACGATGCACTGCCATTTCCGCATTGCTTATCTCTCTCACCAGCTTCAGGTAAGGCGCACGCTACGCGAAAGCCTGCCAAAGGCCAACCGCACCGGAGCCCGGCGTGACAGCCGTCGCGCCCTGCACCGAGCGCCTCGCCAGCGATCCTGATCCGCCGTCTTCAGGTAAGCTTGGGCCGATGAATGCCTCCTCCTCGCCCATGCCCTGGGCCACCTATTTCGCCGTGCTGGGCAGCGTCATCAGTGTGGGACTGGCCATCGGTCTGTCGATGCCGCTGGTCTCGCTACGCCTGGAAAGCTGGGGCTACGGCAGTTTCGCCATTGGCGTCATGGCCGCCTCTCCCGCGCTCGGTATCCTGACCGGTGCCAGTCTGGCCGGGCGCCTGGCCACCTGGATCGGTACGCCGCGGCTGATGCGGCTGTGCCTGGTGGGTGGCGCCGGCTCGCTGATCCTGCTGTCGCTGCTGCCCAGCTATCCGCTGTGGTTGCTTCTGCGCCTGGCCCTGGGCGCCATCCTCACCCTGATCTTCGTGCTCGGTGAAAGCTGGATGAACCAGATCATCACCGATCGGTGGCGCGGGCGCCTGGTGGCCCTCTACGGTAGCGCCTACGCTCTCAGCCAACTGGCCGGGCCACTGCTCCTGGGCGCGCTCGGCACCGAGAGCGATCAGGGCTTCTGGCTAGGCGCCCTGCTCATGCTCGGCGGTGCGCTCCTGCTACTGGGCCGCCAGGGTGCTCCAGCGGCCGGTGGCCATACCGCGGCCTGGCGTGCCTTGCTGGACTTTTGCCGCAGTGCCCCAGCCATCGCCTGGGCGGTGGCGCTGTTCGCCTGCTTCGAGTCGATGATCCTCACCCTCATGCCGGTCTATGCCCTCAACGAGGGCTTCGACCAGCAGTTGGCGCTGTACATGGTCAGCGCCGTGGTGGTGGGTGACGCCCTGCTGCAGCTGCCCCTGGGCCTGCTCGCCGACCGTCTCTCGCGCCAGGGCCTGTTCCTCGGCTGCACCCTGGGGCTGCTGGCGGTCAGTCTGGCCCTGCCGCCGTTGCTCCATACCCTGGGCGTCTGGCCGCTGCTGGTGCTGTTCGGCGCCACCGCCGGCGGTCTCTTCACCCTGGGCCTGATCCTGGTGGGCGAGCGCTACCGTGACGCCGAACTGGTCCGCGCCAACGCCTGCATCGCCCAACTCTGGGGCCTCGGCTGCCTGGTCGGCCCACTGGTCACCGGCGCCGCCAGCCAATGGCTCACCGGCCATGCCCTGCCGCTGCTGATGGCGGCGGGAGCGGCGGTATTGCTGGTGATCGTCGGGCGTCGGGGGAGCCTGCCAGCCGCGGCGGGCTGACGGAATTTTCAATCTGCTGACGCTGCCCTGACGACCTCGTCTGTTAACCTGTTCACAGTCAGGATAGGCGCAGAGGGAAATGGACGATCCTTAAATCCCCCTTCCTTTCCCGCTTGTCCCCGGACGAATCGTCACGCCGGAACCTCGGATTCCGGCGCTCTGCCTGGCTCTCATAAGGAAATGCTCATGCCGTACAAAGGATGGGGGATCACGGGCCTTGCCCTGGTGCTGGCAGGTCTGAGCGGCTGCCAGACCCCGAATGCCGACAACTATGCGTCCAATGTCTACACCGTGAATCAGGTGAATGCCCGGCAGTTGGCGAGAACGGTCAACATCCTGGCCATCTTGCCGGCGAAGATCGAAGTCAACGACACCAGCTCCCAGCAAAACACGCAACTGATCGGCGCCCTGCTAGGGGTGGTGACGGGTGCCGTGCTGGGTAACAGCCTGGGCGGTGCGGGTGGCGGGATGCTGGGCGGTATAGGGGGCGGAGCACTCGGCGCAGCCGGCGGTTCGGTGCTGCCCCACACCCGCCTGGTCGATGGCGTCTCCATCACCTATGCCGACGCGGGCGAGACCTTCAACTCGGCCCAGGTCGGCGCGCCCTGCCAGTTCGCGCCGGGCGCGGCGATCATGGTGGCTTCATCGCCCACGGAAACGCGGATCCAGCCCAATGCCACCTGTCCTGTCGCCAGGTAGGAGTAAGACATGCGTGTATTCCTCTTGATCACGGGCCTGCTGCTGGGGACTACCGCCGCAGCCGCCGACTTGCAGAGCCAGATCAATGCCGTGCAGCAAGCCGAGCTGGGCCAGCAAGCCGAACGCCGCGCCGAGTGGGAATACCGGATGCGCGAGCAGCAGGCTGCCTGGCAGTGGGAGTACGACCACTGGCTGGCCGAAAAGCGGCGCATTGAAGCCGCACGCGCCGCCCGTGAAGCCGAGCGCCGCGCCGACAAGCGCCGCGACCAAGTCTACGAAGACGAGCTGCGCCGCCTGGAGATCGAGGAGCGCAAGCTTCGCCTCACCCAGCTCAAGGCCCGCACCGACCGCAGCGGCGAGTTCATCGATCAGGAGCTGCACGGCGAAGCGGCGCGCACCGATGAGATCCAGTCCAGGGCTGACGCCAACCGTAATCTGTCCGAAGGTGGCAAGGCGCTGATGCAGAGCGAAGGTGTCGCGCGGGAGAAAGAGGCGAGTAGCTGGTTCAAATGAACCTGCCACGCCTTCTCGCCATGAAAAACGCCGGCCACTGGGCCGGCGTTTTTCATTCACGCGTAGAGATCAGAACGCCGGCACCACGGCGCCCTGGTACTTCTCTTCGATGAATTGCTTCACCGCCGGAGTGTTCAGCGCCTTGGCCAGCTTCTGCACGGCGTCGCTGTCCTTGTTGTCCGGACGGGCGACCAGGATGTTGGCGTAGGGCGATTCCTTGCCTTCCAGCAGCAGGGCGTCCTGGGTCGGATTGAGCTTGGCTTCCAGGGCGTAGTTGGTGTTGATCAGCGCCAGGTCGACCTGATTGAGCACGCGCGGCAGGGTCGCGGCTTCCAGTTCCTTGAATTTCAGGTGCTTGGGATTCTCGGCGATGTCCTTGGGCGTGGCGAGGATGTTGGCGCTGTCCTTGAGCTTGATCAGGCCAGCCTTTTCCAACAGCAGCAGGGCACGGCCGCCGTTGGTGGCATCGCTGGGAATGGCCACGACCGCACCGTCGCGTAGCTCGTCGAGTTTCTTGATCTTCTGCGAATAGATGCCGAAGGGCTCGACGTGCACCTGGGCGACGGTCACCAGGTCGGTACCGCGGCTCTTGTTGAATTCGTCCAGGTAGGGCTGGTGCTGGAAGAAGTTGGCGTCCAGGCGCTTCTGGGCCACCTGCAGGTTGGGCTGCACGTAGTCGGTGAAGACCTTGATCTGCAGGTCCACCCCTTCCTTGGCCAGCTGGGGTTTGACGAATTCGAGGATCTCGGCGTGGGGCACCGGGGTGGCGGCGACCGTCAGGGTCTCGGCGGCGTGGGCGGTCAGGCTGGCGGCCAGCAGGGCAGCGGTGGCGAGCAATTTCTTCATGGCAGTTTCCTAAGACGGGGTGGAACCGTCGGCGCCTCTGCGGACGCCGGCGGCGGGTGGAGCTAAGGCGTAGAAGCTGTTCACGGTCTCGCGAGCTAGAGACAAACAAGGCGAAAAGGCCTGAGGAAGCGGAGTTTACGAGTGGTAAATGAGCATTCCGAAGGCATTTTCAACGCCGTTTGGCCGACGCGCAGCAGATCGTGAACAGATTCTTAGAAGGCGGGAACGACGGCGCCCTGGTACTTCTGCTCGATGAATTGCTTCACCTCAGGCGTAGTCAGAGCCTTGGCCAGCTTCTGGATGGCCGGGTCGTTGGCCTTGTCGGCACGGGTATACAGCAGGTTGGCGTAGGGCGACTCGCCGCTCTCGATGAACAGGGCGTCCTTGGTCGGATTGAGCTTGGCTTCCAAGGCGTAGTTGGCGTTGATCAGCGCCAGGTCGACCTGGTTCAGCACGCGCGGCAGGGTCGCGGCTTCCAGTTCCTTGAACTTCAGGTGCTTGGGATTCGCGACGATGTCACGCGGGGTGGCAGTGACATTGCTCGGGTCCTTGAGGGTGATCAGGCCCTGCTTGGCGAGCAGCAGCAGCGCCCGACCGGAGTTGCTCGGGTCGTTGGGGATGGCCACGATAGCGCCGTCCTTGAGGTCCTTGATGTCCTTGATCTTCTGCGAATAGGCACCGAAAGGCTCGACGTGCACCGCCACCACCGGCACCTGGTCGCTGCTCGGATTGCTCTTCTGGTAGCTGGCGTAATAGGGCTTGGTCTGGAAGTAGTTGGCATCCACCTGCTTTTGATCGGTCTGGCGATCGGGCTGGATGTAGTCGGTGAAGACCTTGATCTTCAGGTCTACCCCTTCCTTGGCCAGTTGCGGCTTGATGAATTCCAGGATCTCCGCGTGGGGAACCGGATTGACCGCGACGGTCAGGGTCTCGGCCTGGGCAGCGGTGGCGATACCGAGGCCGAAGGCCAGGGACAGCAGGGTACGTTTCAGCGACATCTGGATTTTCCTTATGCAAACCTTCGGGTGGGATCAGCGACGACTGAAATGGGCGACGAGTCTATCGCCGACCATCTGCAGCACCTGGACCAGCACCAGCAGCAAGAGCACCGTGACCACCATGACGTCGGTCTGGAAGCGCTGGTAGCCGAAACGAATGGCCAGGTCGCCCAGGCCGCCGCCGCCGATCACTCCGGCCATGGCGGTGTAGGACACCAGGGCGATGGCGGTGACGGTGGTGGCCGCGATCAGCCCGGGCAGGGCCTCGGGCAACAGGGTGCGGGTGACGATCTGCCAGAGGCTGGCGCCCATGGCCTGGGTGGCCTCGATGATGCCGCGGTCGACCTCGCGCAAGGCGGTCTCCACCAGCCGGGCGAAGAAGGGCGCGGCGCCCACCACCAGCGGCGGGATGGCGCCTTCGACGCCCAGGGAGGTGCCGATCAGCCAGACCGTGACGGGAATCATCAGGATCAACAGGATAATGAAGGGCACCGAGCGCAGCACATTGACCACGAAGGAGAGGATGCCGTAGACCAGCGGCTGCTCCAGCAGTTGGCGGCGGCTGGTGAGGAACAGCAGCACGCCCAGCGGCAAGCCGAGGATGAGGGTGAAGAGCATCGACCAGCCGAGCATGGACAGGGTGTCCAGTGTGGCCTGGCCGATCTCGGCCCAGTCGATGTTGGTGAAGAGTTCGTCCATCAGCGCAGGACCTCCACGGTGACGTCGGCGGCGTGGAAGCGGGCCAGGGCGGCGTCCAGGTCACCGCCCACCAGGGCGATGGTGAGCTGGCCGTAGGGCTCCTCCCGGATGCGGTCGATACGGCCGCCGAGAATGCTGTAGTCCACACCGGTCTCCCGGGCGACGTGGCCCAACAGCGGTGCATAGGTGGCCTGGCCGCGGAAGGTCAGGCGCAGGATGCGGCCTTCGACATGAGCATAGGCGTCGGCCAGGTCGCTCTCGTCCTGGTGCTCGGCCTCGAAGACGAAGCGGCGGGTGGTGGGGTGCTGCGGATGCAGGAAGACATCGGCGACGGTGCCCTGCTCCACCACGGCGCCGCCATCGAGCACGGCGACGCGATCGCAGACGCGGCGGATCACGTCCATCTCGTGGGTGATCAGCACGATGGTCAGGCCCAGCTCACGATTGAGTTCGGCGAGCAGTTGCAGCACCTGGGCAGTGGTCTGGGGATCGAGAGCACTGGTGGCCTCGTCGCAGAGCAGGATCTTCGGCTCGGTGGCCAGGGCGCGGGCGATGCCGACGCGCTGCTTCTGGCCGCCGGAGAGTTGCGCCGGGTACTTGCGCGCCTGGTCGGACAGCCCGACCCGCGCCAGCAATTCCTCGACGCGCTGGGCGATCTGCGCCCGCGAACGCCCGCCGGCCAGTTCCAGCGGCAGGGCCACGTTGGCCGCCACGGTCTTGGACGAGAGCAGGTTGAAGTGCTGGAAGATCATGCCGATGCGGCGGCGAAAATCACGCAACTCGGTCGCGCCCAGGGTGGTGACCTCGGCGCCGTCGACCAGCAGGCGGCCGCCACTGGGGGCTTCTAGCCGGTTGATCAGGCGCAGCAGGGTGCTCTTGCCGGCGCCGGAGTGGCCGATCAGGCCGAAGATCTCGCCGGCTTCGATCCTCAGGTCGACCGGCTGGAGCGCCGCGACCTCGCGACCGCGCGTGCGGTACGTCTTGTGGACAGCATGGAATTCGATCAATTAGAGAACCTTGTGGGTATCGTCAGACAACAGGAGGGTGATCCCGGCGCGCAGTTTAACGTGCGCGCTTATATCTGCTTAGCACTTGTTATCGGATGTTAAGCCGATAAAGGCATATGGCCAGTGCCGGAGCGAAGCCGACGTTCAAGGCACAGCCCGTCGCTTCGCATTAGCCAGACGGAACACCGGCGCGCGCCGGCGAGTCACTACAGGACTGCCTGAATTCGCCCCACATTCCGTAGGGGACGCAAAGAGCGCCCTCGAGGCGCCTGATGAGGACTTTCCATGGCTACGCCCCCCAAGAGTGAACTCGCCGGTACCGACACCCTGGATCGCCAGAACACCTCGAAGAAAATCGAGCAACTGGAACAATTCCGCTCTGATGCCACCGGCCAGGCACTGCGCACCAATCACGGCGTGAAGATTTCCGACAACCAGAACTCCCTGCGCGCCGGCACCCGCGGCCCTTCCCTGCTCGAAGACTTCATCATGCGGGAGAAGATCACCCACTTCGACCACGAACGTATTCCGGAGCGGATCGTCCACGCCCGCGGCACCGGCGCCTACGGCTACTTCCAGCCCTATAAGGACTGGTCCGACCTGACCAAGGCCGCCCTCTTCCGCGATCCCAACCACCAGACTCCGGTGTTCGTGCGTTTCTCCACCGTGCAGGGTCCGCGCGGCTCCGGCGATACCGTGCGCGACGTGCGTGGCTTCGCCATCAAGTTCTACACCGAGGAAGGCAACTGGGACATGGTCGGCAACAACATGCCGGTCTTCTTCATCCAGGACGCCATCAAGTTCCCCGACTTCGTCCATGCGGTGAAGCCCGAGCCGCACAACGAGATCCCCACCGGCGGCAGCGCCCACGACACCTTCTGGGACTTCGTCTCCCTGGTGCCCGAGTCGGCGCACATGGTGCTCTGGACCATGACCGACCGCGCCATCCCGGTTAACCTGCGCAGCATGCAGGGCTTCGGCATCCACACCTTCCGTATGATCAACACCGCCGGCAAGGGCGTCTTCGTCAAGATCCACCTAAAGCCCGCGGGTGGCGTGCGCTCCCTGGTGTGGGACGAAGCCCAGAAGCTGGCCGGCAAGGACACCGATGCCCACCGTCGCGACCTCTGGGAAGCCATCGAGGCCGGCGACTATCCCGAGTGGGAATTCGGCGTGCAGATCATTCCCGAGGAAGACGAGCACAAGTTCGACTGGGACATCCTCGACGCCACCAAGATCATCCCCGAGGAACTGGTGCCCATCACCCCGCTGGGCAAGCTGGTGCTCAATCGCAATCCGGATAACTACTTCGCCGAGACCGAGCAGGTAGCCTTCTGCCCCGGCCATGTCGTCCCCGGTATCGACTTCAGCAACGACCCGCTGCTGCAGGGCCGGCTGTTCTCCTACACCGACACCCAGATCAGCCGTCTCGGTGGACCGAACTTCCACGAACTGCCGGTCAACCGTCCGGTGGTGCCGAACCATAACGGCCAGCGCGACGCCAAGTACCGCATGACCATCGACAAGGGTCGCGCCTCCTACGAGCCTAACTCCATCGATGGCGGCTGGCCCAAGGAAACCCCGCCGGCGCCCCAGGACGGAGGCTTCGAGAGCTACTACGAGCGCATCGACGGCTACAAGGTACGCGAGCGCAGCGAGTCCTTTGGCGACCACTTCTCCCAGGCCACGCTGTTCTACAACAGCCTGTCGGAGGCCGAGCAAGCCCACGTCGCCGATGCCTACAGCTTCGAGCTGGGCAAGGTCGAGCGGATGTGGATCCGTGAGCGCCAGGTCAACGAGATCCTCGCCAACATCGATCTGGAGTTGGCGCAGAAGGTGGCCAAGAAGATCGGTGTGACCCCGCCCACCGCCCCCACCGTACAACCGCGCAAGATCTCCATCGACAAGTCGCCGGCGCTGAGCCAGCTGAACCTGCTGTCCGGCAACATCAAGGGCTTCAAGGTGGCGGTACTGGTGGGTGACGGCGTCATCGCCAGCGAGGTGGACGCCATCAAGCAGGCGCTCAAGGCCGAAGGTGCTCACGTCAAGGTGCTCGGCCCCACCGCCGGCCCGGTCAAGGCCGCCGACGGTAGCGAAGTCGCCGTGGACGGCTCGGCCGAGGGCATGCCTTCGGTGGCGCTGGATGCGGTCTATGTGCCGGGCGGCGCCGAGAGCGTCAAGGCCATGCTCGACGACGGCGTGATCAAGCACTACCTGCTGGAAGCCTACAAGCACCTCAAGGCCATCGCCCTCACTGGCGAAGCCGAGCAGTTGCTCAAGGCAGTCTACCTGGACACCGACGAGGCGCTACTCACCGGCAGCGACTTCAAGGCGGTGCAGCAGGACTTCTTCGCCGCCATCGCCAAGCACCGTTGCTGGGCGCGGATGCCGAAGATCAAGTCCATCCCGGCCTGATCCAAGCAGGCATGAAAAAGCCGACCGTTGCGAGACGGTCGGCTTTTTTCGTTTAGAGCAGGATCGGAGCCGTAGGTTGGGTTGAGACGGCTCCACCGTCGAAGCCCAACAAGACGGAGCTGACCGCGTGCACTGTTGTTGGGCTTCGCTGCGCTCAACCCAACCTACGATTCCTGTGCCGGGATCAACCCAGCACCAACACCCCGTCCATTTCCACCTGCGAGCCTTTCGGCAGCGCGGCCACGCCAATGGCGGCGCGGGCGGGATAGGGCTGCTGGAAGTAGCGGCCCATGATCTCGTTGACGGTGGCGAAGTGCGCCAGGTCGATCAGGAAGATGTTCAGCTTGACGATATCGGCCAGCGAACCACCGGCGGCTTCGGCGACGGATTTCAGGTTCTCGAACACCTGCACCACCTGGGCTTCGAAGCCGTCCACCAGCTCCATGCTGGTCGGATTGAGCGGGATCTGCCCGGAGAGATAGACGGTGTCACCGACCTTGATCGCCTGGGAATAGGTGCCAATGGCGGCCGGCGCCTTGTCGGTGTGGATCACTTGCTTGCTCATGAATCACTCCTGTGCGGGAAAGGCCCGATTCTGCAAGCCGGTGGTGACCCACTGCAACCTCAGAACCTGTTCACGATCTCGCGAGCTAGAGACAAACAAGGCGCAACGACCAACGGGAGTAACAGCCAAAGGCTGGCCCGAAGGGTGAGCGCCAGCGAATCAAAGGCCTGAGGAAGCGGATCGGACCCGCGCTCGGGTTTACGATTGGTAAATGAGCAGTCCGACCGGGCTGGCGATCCAGAGCTTTTCAACGCCGTTTGGCCGACGCACAGCAGATCGTGAGGAGGTTCTCAGCTGCGAACCCGAGTGATACCCGCCACGCCCTTGAGCGTCCGCAGCTTCTTGATCACCCGCGCCAGGTGGACCCGGTCGCGTACGCTGACCACCAGCTGGACCACGCTGACCCGGCCATCGCGCTCGTTCATGCCGATCTTCTCGACGTTGGCGTCCACCGCGGTGACATTGTTAGCCAGCATGGCGATGAGACCGCGCTGGTGCTCCAGCTGGACGCGCAACTCGACGCTGAATTCGCCGGTGACGTCCTTGGCCCAGTTGAGCACGATGCACTTTTCGCTGTTGTGCCGGAATTCGGCGATGTTCCGGCAATTTTCCAGGTGGATGACCATGCCCTTGCCCGCCGAGAGGTGGCCGACGATGGGATCGCCTGGAATCGGCGTGCAGCACTTGGCGTAGCTGATCACCAGGCCTTCGGTGCCACGGATCGCCAGCGGGCCCTGGGGCGTGGTGCTGGCCTGGGGTTCCAGCGGCTCTTCCTGCTCGCTGCCGGACACCAGGCGCCGAGCCACCACATAGGCCATGCGATTGCCCAGGCCGATCTCTTCGAGCAGGTCTTCCAGCACCACGCCCTTGTACTCGCCGAGCACCGAGAGGATGCGCATCGGCGAGATCTTGGAGAGCTGGGTGCCGAAGCCGGACAGCGCCTTGTTCAGCAGGCGCTCGCCGAGGCTGATGGACTCGGAGCGGCGCTGCTGCTTGAGCGCGTGACGGATGTTGGTGCGCGCCTTGCCGGTGACCACGAAGTTGAGCCAGGCCGGATTGGGCCGGGCGCCGGGTGCGGTGACGATCTCCACCGTCTCGCCGCTGCCCAGCGGCTGTGACAGCGGCGCCAGGCGGCGATTGATGCGGCAGGCGATGCAGCTGTTGCCGACGTCGGTATGCACCGCGTAGGCGAAGTCCACGGCCGTGGAGCCCTTGGGCAGCTCCATGATACGGCCCTTGGGGGTGAAGATGTAGACCTCGTCGGGGAAGAGGTCGATCTTCACGTTCTCGATGAATTCCAGGGAGTTGCCCGCGCGTTGCTGCAACTCGAGGATGCCCTTCACCCACTGGCGCGCCCGCAGGTGGCTAGCGCGCGGCTCGTCGCCACCGGCCTTGTACAGGCCATGGGCGGCGATGCCGTTGTTGGCCATCTCTTCCATCTCGCGGGTGCGGATCTGGATCTCGATGGGCACGCCGTGCATGCCGAACAGGGTGGTATGCAGCGACTGGTAGCCGTTGGCCTTGGGGATGGCGATGTAATCCTTGAAGCGCCCCGGAAACGGCTTGTAGAGATTGTGCACCGCGCCGAGCACCCGGTAGCAGGTGTCGACCTTATCGACGATGATGCGGAAGCCGTAGACGTCCATGATCTCGTTGAACGACTTCCGCTTGCCGCGCATCTTCTGGTAGATGCTGTGCAGGTGTTTCTCGCGGCCGACCACCTCGCCGTCGAGGCCGTCGCGGGCCAGGCAATTGGCCAGGGATTCCTGGATCTTGCCGAGGATCTCGCGGCGATTGCCACGGGCCGTCTTGACCGCCCTCTGGATGCGCTCGGCGCGCATCGGGTGCATGGCGCGGAAACCCAGGTCCTCAAATTCCACGTAGAAATCGTGCATGCCCAGGCGATTGGCGATGGGCGCGTAGATTTCCAGGGTTTCCTTGGCGATGCGCCGGCTCTTGTCCGGCGGCATGGCGTCCAGGGTGCGCATGTTGTGCAGCCGGTCGGCCAGCTTGACCAGGATGACGCGGATGTCCTTGGACATCGCCATGGTCATCTTCTGGAAGTTCTCCGCCTGGGCCTCGGCCTTGGTTTCGAACTTCATCTGGGTCAGCTTGCTGACCCCGTCCACCAGCTCCGCCACCGTCTCGCCGAACTGGCCGGCGAGGGCTTCCTTGGCGATGCCGGTGTCCTCGATCACGTCGTGCAGCATGGCCGCCATCAGGCTCTGATGGTCCATGTGCATGTCGGCGAGGATGTTGGCCACCGCCAACGGATGGGTGACGTAGGGCTCGCCGCTGCGGCGGCGTTGCCCGTCGTGAGCCTGCTCGGCGTAGTAGTAGGCCCGCCGCACCAGATTGACCTGGTCGGGGGTCAGGTAGTCCGCCAGACGCTCGGCCAGGAGGTCGATGCCGGTCGGGCGGACGTCGCTCTGCGCAGGCTCGGCGGCCATGGCTTAGAGAGCCTCGCCGTCCGCTTCGTCGTTGACTTCGAAGGCGGCGAACAGGGGCTCTTCCTCGACGATGTCTTCCTGACGGATGACTTCCTCGTCGACCAGGCCTTCAGCGATTTCACGCAGGGCGACGACGGTGGGCTTGTCGTTGTCCCACGGTACCTTGGGCTCTTTGCCGCCGGTGGCCAGCTGACGCGAGCGCTTGGTGGCGAGCATGACCAGCTCGAATCGGTTGTCTACGTTATCCAGGCAGTCTTCGACAGTAACGCGGGCCATGGTCTTCCTCGTGGCGATGATGATCCCGGGAACGGGGGACCCGATAGTATAAAAATTCGCCAGTGGCAAGGGAAGGGGCGGTGGTCAGCTACTGGGGCCGTCCAGCGTCTATCCAGTGCTGAGTCTGGCTGATCGTCAGCCGATAGCGGGCGCAGTTGTGCACGCCCAGGGTGCGCAGCTCCTCGACCAGCATTTGCCGAAAGATTACGGCATCGGCCTGCGCTAGCTGCACGGCGGCCACAGCCTGCTCGAGCGAGCGACGCTCACGCACCACCATCCCCACCACATCGCCAAGTGCGCTGCGCAGCCGCAAGCGCACAGGGTCAGGAATGCCCACGGCCGCCAGTTGCACGCCATACTTGGTGATCGAGCGCCGATAGACGCTTTCGAACAATTCGACCGCCAAGGCGACGTTGCGGTGTTCATAAACATCCATCATCGCGTAGGCGTAGTCCTGCGCCTCGATATCCAGGAAGGAGAGGGGCGCGCAGTTGTAGAGCATCAGCGGAATGTTTGCGGCGAGCCGACTGGTCCGCTTGTTGCCATCTTCGAAGGGTTGCAGGTAAGCCAGGTTTACCCAGAGAAAAAAGGCGGCCTCAACGGGGTTGTTGATCTGTCGCGCCTTGCCGAGGATGAGTTCGAACATCTCCCGCAGTTGGGTAGGCACGTGGCAGGGGTAGTAGGTGGTCCCCGAGATACTGACGATCTTGTGCCGGATGACTCCCAGGCCAGCGCTGTCCGTCAGCAGATCCTGCATCAGCAGCGCATGCAGATTGTGGATCACGCCAGAGGTCAGACCGTACTCGGGCACTGCATCGATCAGGAATTCGATGGCCGCCTTGTGGTTGAGCAGCATCACCGCATCCAGATCCCCGTCTGCCGTACCCTTCCTGAACAACGCCTCGGTCGCGAGCAGGGAGAAGGGGTTGCCCTCAAGACGCGATGAAGACCAGGACAGGTCGATCAACAACGGCTCGAGGACGCGCCGGGCATAGGTACCCGCTGGTTGTTGCCCCTTCATGCCGCCTTCGGCGGCCAGGGCGTGCGCGAGCGTTTCTGGGAGCAGAAAGCTTTGATTCGGGACATAGTCGACCACGAAGTCGGCTTGATAGGTTACCGGTTGACGGCTCGCCAGCGGCTGCAGGAGCTGGCTTTTCAACGCCTGCGCTGCCGACAGTACCGAAGGTGGTGCCTCAGCAGCAGGATCGACGTGCGCTTCCAAATTCAGCCTGTAGCGCGTACCCCGGCGCTGTCCTGCCCGTAGCACGTCACCTGATCGAACCAGAGCATCCAGGTGTCGCTTCACGGTCGCCAAGCTTGTCGTACCAAGGCGTAGGGCCAACTCGGTGGAACTCATCCAGGGACGCTCGGTATCCACCCGTTCGCATAGTACCTGGAGAAGCTCCTCTTTCACTGCCATTGCGCGATTTCCGTCGACCCTTGGCCTTTTTTAAGCTCATTGGAGCTCATTGGAGCTCATTGGAGCTCATTGGAGCTCATTGGAGCTCATTGGAGCTCATTGGACAAGGTTTGGCCAACGTTCACGAAATCCGAAATATCGGTGGTGTCGACGGATAACTAACTCCGCAGGTGCCCATCCACGATCAGCCTGGGCACCTGCCGTCTCCAGGCTTAGACCCCTGCCTTCTTCTTCAATCGCCAGGCGTGCAGCAGCGGCTCGGTGTAGCCGCTGGGCTGCTCGCGGCCCTTGAAGATGAGGTCGCGGGCGGCGCGGTAGGCGTAGGACGTGTCGAAGTGACCGGCCATGGGCTCGTAGAGCGCATCGCCGGCGTTCTGGCCGTCCACTACCTTGGCCATGCGCTGCAGCGTCTCGTCCACCTGCTCGGCGCTGACAACGCCGTGGTGCAGCCAGTTGGCGATGTGTTGGCTGGAGATGCGCAGGGTGGCGCGGTCCTCCATCAAGCCGACGTCATGGATGTCGGGCACCTTGGAGCAGCCCACGCCCTGGTCGACCCAGCGCACCACGTAGCCGAGGATGCCCTGGCAGTTGTTGTCCAGCTCCTGCTGGATGGCCTCGGCGGACCAGTCCGGCGACTCGGCCACCGGCACGCTGAGCAGCCCGGCGAGCAATTCGCCGCGGGCGGCGTCGACATCGCTGCGTTCCAGTTCCTGCTGCACCTGCTGGACGTTGACCTGGTGGTAATGCAGGGCGTGCAGCACGGCGGCGGTGGGCGACGGTACCCAGGCGGTGTTGGCGCCGGCCTTGGGATGGCCGATCTTCTGCTCCAGCATGGCGGCCATCAGATCGGGCATGGCCCACATGCCCTTGCCGATCTGCGCCTTGCCGCGCAGGCCACAAGCCAGGCCCACCAGCACGTTATTGCGCTCGTAGGCGGTGATCCACTTGGAGGTCTTCATGTCGCCCTTGCGCAGCATGGGCCCGGCCAGCATGGCGGTGTGCATCTCGTCGCCGGTGCGATCGAGGAAGCCGGTGTTGATGAAGGCCACCCGCGCGGCGGCGGCGGCGATGCAGGCCTTGAGATTGACGCTGGTGCGGCGCTCCTCGTCCATGATGCCCAGCTTGACGGTGTTGGCCGGCAACCCCAGCAGGGCCTCGACGCGGTCGAACAGCTGAACGGCGAAGGCCACCTCGGCCGGACCGTGCATCTTGGGTTTGACGATGTACACCGAGCCGCTGCGGGAATTGCCCTGGCGCTTGAGGTCGTGCATCGCGATGGTCACGGTGACCACGGCGTCGAGGATGCCTTCGGGGATCTCGCGGCCGTCGTCCAGCAGCACCGCCGGGTTGGTCATCAGGTGGCCGACATTGCGGATGAACAGCAGCGAGCGACCGTGCAGGGTCAGCGGCTGGCCATTGGCGCCCTGGTATTCGCGGTCGGGGTTCAGCCGACGGGTAAAGGTCTCGCCGCCCTTGCTGACCTCCTCGGCCAGATCGCCCTTCATTAGGCCCAGCCAGTTGCGATAGGCCAGCACCTTGTCGGCGGCATCCACTGCGGCGATGGAGTCTTCCAGGTCCATGATGGTGCTGACCGCGGCTTCCATCAGCAGATCCTTGACCCCGGCGGCGTCGGTCTTGCCGATGCTGCTGTCGCGGTCGATCTGGATCTCCAGGTGCAGGCCGTTGTGGCGCAGCAGCACGGCCGAGGGTGCGGCGGCATCGCCCTGATAGCCGACGAAGGCGGCCGGATCGGCCAATTCGCTGGTGCCGCTCTTGAGGTCCACCACCAGACGGCCGTCCTGAATACGGTAGGCGGTGGCGTCCCGGTGCGAACCGCTGGCCAGGGGCGCCACGCCATCCAGCACCTGGCGGGCGAAGGCCACCACCTTGGCGCCGCGGGCGGGGTTGTAGCCCTTGCCGCGCTCGGCGCCGTCGGTCTCGGGCAGGGCATCAGTGCCATAGAGGGCATCGTACAGCGAACCCCAGCGGGCATTGGCGGCGTTCAGGGCGTAGCGGGCGTTGAGCACCGGCACCACCAGCTGCGGACCGGCCTGCTCGGCGATCTCGCGGTCGACGCCGGAGGTCGAGGCCTGTACCTGGCCGGGAACCGGCTGCAGATAGCCGATGCTTTCCAGGAAGCCCTGGTAGGCGGCCAGGTCGGTGACCGGGCCGGGATGGGCGCTGTACCAGTTGTCCAGCTCCACCTGCAGACGATCACGCTCGGCCAGCAGCTCGCGATTGCGCGGCGCCAGCTCGTGCACCAGTTGGTCCACGCCCGACCAGAAGGCGGCGGTGTCGAGACCGGTGCCGGGCAGCACTTCCTCGTCGATGAAGCGCTGCAGCTCGGTGGCCACCTGCAGGCGGCCCAGGGTAGTACGGTCGGTCATGATGGCTTTCCTTGATATGAAGCGGTGAATTCAGTTGAGGGCGGCGATAGCGGCTTTCGCGACCTGGGCATCTTCCGGGGCCTTGACGCCCGAGACGCCGACGGCGCCCACCACCTGGCCGTCCACCAGGATGGGCACCCCGCCTTCGAGCATGCCCTGCATCAGCGGCGCGCTGAGAAAGGCAGTGCGGCCGTTGTTGATCATCTCTTCCAGCACCTTGGACTCCTTGCGCGCCAGGGCGGCGCTACGGGCCTTCTCCGGGGCGATGTAGGCGCTGTTGGGCGCGGCGCCGTCGAGGCGCAGCAGGGCCAGCGGATGACCGCCGTCGTCGGCCACGGCGATGCACACGGCCCAGCCCTGGCGCTCGGCTTCGGCGCGGCCGGCGGCCAGCAGGGTGTCGATCTCGGCGAGGGTGAGCACGGCTTTGGTCTTCATGGGGCCTCCAGGGTCAGGCGGGGGTCGGGGCGGCCAGGGCCGCGTCGAGGATTTCGATCCAGTGGCGCACCGGGGTGCGCCCGGCGCCGTCGAGATGGCTCTGGCAGCCGATGTTGGCGGTGGCGATCACCTCCGGCCGGCCGCTCTCCAGGGCTTCGAGCTTGGCGTCGCGCAGCCGGCGCGACAAGTCCGGCTGGGTCAGCGAATAGGTGCCGGCCGAGCCGCAGCAGAGGTGGCCGTCCGGTACCGGCGCCAGGGGGAAGCCAAGGCGCTGCAGCACGCTCTCCACAGCGCCACCCAGGCGCTGGGCGTGCTGCAGGGTGCAGGGGCAATGGAAGGCCAGCCGCGGGGTGTTGGCCAGACGCAATTCTTCCAGCGGCAGCTCGCGCAGCACCTCCACCAGGTCGCGGGTGCGCGCCGAGACTTCCCGCGCCTTGGCGGCATAGGCCGGATCGTCCTTGAGCAGGCTGGCGTATTCCTTGACGAAGGCGCCGCAGCCGCTGGCGGTCTGGATGATGGCCTCGGCACCGGCCTGCAGCGCCGGCCACCAGGCGTCGATGTTACGCCGGGCGCGGTCGAGACCGGCCTCCTGGGCGTTGAGGTGGTAGTCCACCGCGCCACAGCAGCCGGCGCGGGGCGCGGCTTCCAGGCTGATGCCGAGGCGATCCAGCACCCGTGCGGTGGCGGCATTGGTATTGGGCGACAGCCCCGGCTGCACGCAGCCTTCGAGGATCAGCATGCGCCGGGCATGGCGCGGCGCGGGTCGTACGCCGGCGGCGGCGATGCGCGCCGGCAACTTGGCCTGGACGCTGGCCGGCAGCAGCGGCTTCAGCACCTGGCCACTTTTCAGCAGCGCGCCGAACAGCCGCGGCTGCGGCAGCACCTGGCGCAGGCCGGCGCGCAGTAGGCGCTGGCCCAGCGGCCGCGGCACCCGGCGCTCTACCTCGGCGCGGCCGACATCGAGCAATTCGTGGTAGGACACGCCCGAGGGACAGGTGGTCTCGCAATTGCGGCAGGTCAGGCAGCGGTCGAGGTGCTCGCGGGTCTTTTCGCTGACCTCGCCGCCTTCGAGCATGCCCTTGATCAGGTAGATACGGCCACGCGGACCGTCCAGCTCGTCGCCGAGCAATTGGTAGGTCGGACAGGTGGCATTGCAGAAGCCGCAGTGCACGCAGCTGCGCAGCACCCGCTCGGCATCGGCGGCGCGGGGCAGTTCGCGGGCGGCGGGACTCAGATTGGTTTGCATGACGTCTTCCCCTTACAGCCCGGCGTACAGCCGACCTGGATTGAAGATCCCCTGGGGGTCCAGGCGCGCCTTGAGGCGGCGGTGATAGTCCAGCAGCGCGGCCGGCAGCGGATGCTGGGCCTCGCGCTCGGCATCGGGCGTGTAGCAGAGCGCATGGCCACCGGCCCGCTCGGCGATCTCACGCACGACCGTGGCCGGGGCATCGCTCTTGAGCCAGTACTGGGCGCCGCCCCAATCCAGCAGGCGGGTGCCGGGCAGGTCGAGCAAAGGGGTGTTGACCGGCACCGACAGGCGCCACAGCGGTGCTGGGCCCTGGAAGAAGGCCAGGCGCTGCTCGTTGAGATCGTCCCAGAAGGCATCGGCCAAGGTTTCACCGCCCAGGCGATCAGTGGCCGAGCGCACCGACCCCTCGCCGCCTTCCAGGCGCAGGTGCAGGTGCTGGCCGTCATGGCAGGCGGCGGAAATCGGCAGGGCTTCGCGGCCCCAGACGGCGAGGCGCTGCAGGGCACGCTCGGCGTCCAGCTCCAGACTCAGGCTCTGGGTGCAACGCGGCTTGGGCAGCACCTTGAAGGACACCTCGGTGATCACCCCCAGGCAACCCTGGCTACCGGCCAGCAGCCGGGAGACATCGTAGCCGGCGACGTTCTTCATCACCTCGCCGCCGAATCTCAGGTGTTCGCCGGTGCCGGTGATCAACCGGGTGCCCAGCACGAAATCGCGCAGGCTGCCGGACCAGGGCCGCCGCGGCCCGGAAAGACCACAGGCCAGGGTGCCGCCGACGGTGGCGCCCTCCCCTAGCCGCGGCGGTTCGCAGGGCAGCATCTGGCCGTGTTCGGCCAGGGCGGCGTTGAGTTCGGCCAGCGGCGTACCGGTACGCACCGTGGCCACCAGTTCGGTGGGATCGTAGTGCACCAGGCCGCGATGGCCGCTGACGTCCAGCGCTTCGCCATCGACCTTACGGCCCAGATGGGCCTTGGTGTCACCACCCCGGATGCGTAGCGGCTGGCGACGGACCAGGGCCTCGCGGACCTGGTCGAGGAGCAATTCCAAGCTATCCATCAGAAACGCTCCAGTTCGGGGTGGGGCAACTGGCCGTGGTGCACGTGCAAGCCGCCGAATTCGGCGCAGCGGTGCAGGGTCGGCACGTTCTTGCCGGGGTTGAGCAGGCCGGGGGCGTCGAAGGCCGCCTTCACCGCATGGAAGAAGGTCAGCTCGCCCGGCTGGAACTGGGTGCACATGGCATTGATCTTCTCGCGGCCCACACCGTGTTCGCCGGTGATGGTGCCGCCCACCGCCACGCAGAGGTCGAGGATGCGCCCACCCAGGGCCTCGGCCTGTTCCAGCTCGCCGGGCCGATTGGCATCGAAGAGAATCAGCGGGTGCAGGTTGCCGTCGCCGGCGTGGAAGACGTTGCCCACCGCCAGGCCGAATTCCGCCGACAGCGCCTCGATGCCGCGCAGGACCTCGGGCAGGGCGCGACGTGGGATGGTGCCGTCCATGCAGTAGTAGTCGGGCGACAACCGCCCCACGGCGGGAAAGGCGTTCTTGCGCCCGGCCCAGAATTTCTGCCGCTCGGCCTCGTCGCGGGCCAGGCGGATCTCGGTGGCGCCGGCCGCGGCCAGCAGGGCGCTGACCCGCTCGATGTCGGCGGCCACGTCGGCCTCCACCCCGTCCAGTTCGCAGAGCAGGATGGCGGCGGCATCCACCGGGTAGCCGGCGTGGATGAAGTCCTCGGCGGCGCGCAAAGTCAGGTTGTCCATCATCTCCAGGCCACCGGGGATGATGCCGGCGGCGATGATGTCCGCCACCGCCGCGCCGGCGCGCTCGATGTCGGCGAAGCTGGCCATGACTACCCGGGCGCAGGGCGGCTTGGGCAGGAGTTTGACGGTCACCTCCACCACCACCCCGAGCAGGCCCTCGGAACCGGTGAACAGCGCCAGCAGGTCGAAGCCGGGGCTATCCAGCGCCGCGCTGCCCAGGGTCAGGCGCTCGCCTTCCAGGGTGACGATCTCCACCGCCAGCACGTTGTGCACGGTCAGACCGTATTTCAGGCAGTGCACGCCGCCGGCGTTCTCGGCCACGTTGCCACCGATGGAGCAGGCGATCTGCGACGAGGGGTCGGGGGCGTAATAGAGGTCGTGGGGCGCGGCGGCCTGGGAGATGGCCAGATTGCGCACTCCGGGCTGCACCCGGGCGCGGCGGCCGTCGGGGTCCACCTCGAGAATGCGGTTGAAGCGCGCCATCACCAGCAGTACGCCCTGCTCCAGCGGCAGGGCGCCACCGGACAGCCCGGTACCGGCGCCGCGCGCTACGAGGGGCACCTTGAGTTCGTGGCAGAGGCGCAGGGTCGCCTGGACCTGCTCCACCGTCTCCGGCAGGACCACCAGCAAGGGGGTGGTGCGGTAGGCCGCCAGGCCGTCGCATTCGTAGGGTTTGAGGTCTTCCCTGTCGTGCAGCAGACAGTGCTCGGGTAGCTCGGCGCGCAAGCGCTGCAGCAGTTGCGCCTTGTCCGGGCGGGGCAAGGCGCCGTCGAGACGTTCATCGTAGACCAGGCTCATCAGGTAACCGCCATTGTTGTTGTTCTGGCTGAAGAGACCTCGTTGTACCCCGAGACTTGCCGGCGCGTCCATGGCCCAGACCACTGGTCATACCAGTTTTTGCAGCCTCTTCGACCAAAGGACCAGGCCGTTTCAGCAGGCTTGACGCCGCCTGCAGCCGATGGCTCACTAGCGTGAACCCTCGTGGTCATACCAGCAGGAAACCAGCATGTCCGCGCCCGTCGCCCGCCTCCCCGTCGCCGAGAACGTCAGCCAGCAGATCGAACGCCTGGTGGTGGACGGGGTGCTCAAGGTCGGCCAGCCGCTGCCCTCCGAACGCCGCCTGTGCGACAAACTCGGCGTCTCCCGCACCGCCCTACGCGAGGGCCTGGGCCTGCTGCGCGCCCGCGGCATCATCGAAACGCGCCACGGCCAGGGCAGCTTCGTCGCCCGGCTGGCGGCGCCGGCGGCGGAGAATCCGCTGCTGCACCTGTTCAGCAGCCAGCCACGCACCCTCTATGACCTGCTGGAGGTGCGCGCCCTGCTGGAAGGCGAAGCGGCGCGCCTGGCCGCGCTGCGCGCCACCACCGCCGACCTGGTGCTGATCGGCCGGCGCTATGAGGAGCTCTGCGCCGCCGCCCAGGACCTCGCCACTCTGTCCGCCGAAGCCCACGCCCGCCTCGACCACGCCTTCCACCTGGCGATCAGCGAGGCCTCGCACAACCCGGTGCTGGTGCACACCCTGCAATCACTCAACGAGCTCTTGCTGGGTTCGGTGTTCGCCTGCATCGCCAACCTCTATCACCGCCCGCCGCAGCGCCAGGAGATCGATGCCCAGCACGCCCGCCTCTATGCGGCGGTGAGCCAGCGCCTGCCCGACGAGGCCCATGCCGCCGCGCGCGAGCACATCCACAGCGTGAGAGACAGCCTGCGCGAGATCGAGCAGGAAGAGCAGCGCCTGGTGCGGGCGACCATGCGTCTGGAGGGTTGGACCTGATCGCCGCCCGGAGCCCCTGCCAGAGGGCCTGCCACATCCCAGGTACGACCACCCGACCATCCGTCGGGCGCAATATCTTGCAACTGCCCTGCCCCGCCCCCATGCTTAGGCGACCTTTTTCCAGCTCTCGGCCCTAATGGACCCTTCCACTAGTCTTTCCTCGACGTTGTTCGCCGATCTCGGCCTCGTGTTCTTCGCTTTTTTCCTCGTGCTGCTCAACGGCTTCTTCGTTGCCGCCGAGTTCGCCATGGTCAAACTGCGCGCCACCCGCGTGGAGGCCATCGCCAAGAAGCACGGCTGGCGCGGGCGCATCCTCAAGAAGGTGCACCACCAGCTGGACGCCTACCTCTCCGCCTGCCAGCTCGGCATCACCCTGGCCTCCCTGGGCCTGGGCTGGGTCGGTGAGCCGGCCTTCGCCGAGCTGCTGCAGCCGTTGCTGGCCGCCGCCGGGGTCGAAAGCGCCGAGGTGATCCACGGCATCGCCTTCTTCACCGCCTTCTTCATCATCTCCTACCTGCACATCGTGGTCGGCGAGCTGGCGCCCAAGTCCTGGGCCATCCGCAAGCCCGACCTGCTGTCGCTGTGGACGGCGGTGCCGCTGTATCTCTTCTACTGGCTGATGTACCCGGCCATCTGGCTGCTCAACGCCAGCGCCAACGGCATCCTGCGCATCGCCGGCCAGGGCGAGCCGGGCGCGCACCACGAGCATCACTACAGCCGCGACGAACTCAAGCTGATCCTGCACTCCAACCGTGCCACCGACCCGGACAGCCGGGTGTTGGCCTCGGCCGTGGAACTCGGCGAGCTGGAGGTGGTGGACTGGGCCAACTCCCGTGAAGACCTCATCTACCTGGACAGCAAGGCCAGCCTGGACGAGATCCTCACCCAGATTCGCCGCTCCAAGTACAGCCGCTACCCGGTCTACGACGAAGAGAGCGAGACCTTCACCGGGGTGCTGCACATCAAGGATCTGCTTCTGGCCATCGCCGGCCTGGACAGCGAAGCCGCCTCCTTCGACCTCGACGATCTGGTGCATCCGCTGGAGCGGGTGACCAAGCACATGCCGCTATCCGAGCTGCTGGAGCAATTCCGCCGCGGCGGGGCGCACTTCGTGCTGGTGGAGGAAGCCGACCACAAGGTCATCGGCTTCCTGACCATGGAGGACGTGCTCGAGGTGCTGGTGGGCGATATCCAGGACGAACACCGCAAGACCGAGCGTGGCGTGGTCGCCTACCAGCCGGGCAAGCTGCTGGTGCGCGGCGATACCCCGCTGTTCAAGGTCGAGCGGCTACTCGGCATCGACCTGGACCACGTCGAGGCCGAGACCCTCGCTGGCCTGATCTACGACAGCCTGAAGCGCGTCCCCGAAGAGGAGACGGTGCTGGAAGCCGAGGGCCTGCGCATCATCGTCAAGAAGATGAAGGGCCCCAAGATCGTGCTGGCCAAGGTCATCAAGCTGGACCCCCAGGACAAGCGCCGACGCCAGCCGGAGCAACGCTGACGGCGCCGGGCATGCAGTGCTTAAGCCTGTTCAAAGTCTTGCGAGCTAGAGCCAAGCAAGGCGAAAACGCCTGAGGAAGCGGAGTTTACATAAGGTAAATGAGCATTCCGAAGGTGTTTTCAACGCCGTTTGGCCGACGCGCAGCAGACTTTGAGCAGGCTTTCAGCGCCGGCTGCTCCACAGCTCGGGCAAACCATCGCTCAGGCAGACGCGATTGCGCCCGCTGCGCTTGGCCGTGTAGAGCGCCCGGTCGGCATCCTCCAGCAAGCCCAGGCCGTGATCGAGATTGCTCGGCACGGCTACCGCGACGCCGATACTGACCGAGGGACGCAGCACCCCGTACTCGCTGCGCAACTCCACCGCCGCCACATCCTGCCGAATACGCTCCGCCACCCCGTAAGCCGACAACGGATCGCTACCCGGCAAGGCGATGACGAATTCTTCGCCGCCATGACGCGCCGCCGCCTCCCCCGCCCGCTGGGTATGCTGGCGCAGCACCTCGGCCACGCATCTCAGGCATTCGTCGCCCAGGGTATGGCCATGGGTGTCGTTGACCGCCTTGAAGTGGTCGATGTCCACCAGCAGTACCGCCAGCGGCGCCTCAGAGCGGATGGCCCGGCGAATCTCCTGCTGGAAGACCCGTTCGAAATGCCGGCGATTGCTGAGTCCGGTCAGCGGGTCGGTCTGGCTTTGGTGCAGCAGCTCCCGGTTCAGGCGCTCCAGGGCGGCCTTGGCCTGTTGCAACTCCACGGTGCGCAGGGCCACCCGCAACTCCAACTCGACGAACGAAGCCTCGCGCTCGCGCGCCAGCGCCGCGGAGGCTTCCAGCGCCTGGCGCTGCGCCTCGATCCGCTCGCGGCGTTGCAGGCTGAGCCCCTCGGTGAGTCCCAGCGAGAGCATCACGAAGCCCAGGGCGAAGCCGATCAGTTGGCCGTGGTGCGCCATGCCTGCCGCCGCCAGTACTCCGGTCAGCGCCAGCAATTGCGCCAGGCTACCCAGCAACAGCAATCCCCAGGCGGCGCTGAACCACAGCGCCATGCGGCTGCCGCGTAGCGCCAGGTGCGTGGTGCTGCCGAGCAGGATCAGGCAACTCAGCGCCATCATGCCGAGCAAGCCCTGGAAGCTCAGCAGACTCGGCCAGCCCAGGGCGATGACCAGGCCCAGCGACCAGTAACCGATCAGCAGGCGGTTACCGATATCGATCCAGCGTTCGCTGCGATAGAGACTCAGCAGATAACGGACGAACAGGCCGGCGCTCAGGAAGCACAGGGCGGCAAAGGCCAGATGGGCGCGCAGGGCGAAGGCCGGGCTATCCGGCCAGAGCAGCCAGGCGCCGTAGCCGGTGGTCACCGCCTGGTAGCCGATGACACTGAGCAGATAGAGGGCATACCAGCCAAAGCCCGAGCGGCGCCCGAAGCTCCACAGCGTGAGGGTCAGCAGCAGGATGGTGAACAGGCAGCCGAAGAAGCCACCGATCAGCCAGGCATCCCGCTGCGCCTCGGTCAGGTAGGCGGCGGGCGTCACCAGGCGCAGCGGCAGCACGAAGGTTTCCCGCGAATCCAACCGCAGGTAGACCTCCTCCACGGCGCCAGCGGTGGGCGCCAGGGCGAACATCGCCTGGCGCCCTGGCAGCGCGCGCTCGCCGGCCGGCAGGGCGAGGCCGCTCTGCTGCGGCGCGCTCCAGAGACCGGCGGCGCTGCGGGTACGCAACTCGAGACGATCCAGTACCGGCCAACTGGGAATCAACCACCAGGCCCGGTCATCGCGATTCTGCACGCGAAAGCGCAGCCAGAGTCCTTGACGGCCATCGTAGAGCAGGGTTTCGAGCAGCCCGGGCGTATGCCAGCCCTGCGCCGAGTCGCTCGGCCGGGCGGCCGCTTCGGCGAAGCTCAGGCTGGCCGGGGCCTTGAGGATCTCCAGCACGGCGCGTGGATCGTACGAGCGCGACGGATCGTCGAGCATCAGTACCTGGGCGCCACAGGGGCTGGCGACGAGCAGGGCCAACCACAAGAGACCGCTGCGCCCGCAGGCACAGAGGACGGCTAAGAATCCATTCATGGGCATCGTCCACAGCTGATACGGCGGGAAAACAGCGGGTGATACAGCAGGGGCCAGGGCCAGAAAAAACAGGTGATAGCATAACGCCACCCACCTCATTGCTGGCAATGAATTTCTGACCAGAACGACGCTTTCAGTCCCAGATTAGAGCCTGAGCGGATAAAAGGACAAAAATTATCCGCAAGAAGACCTAGCGGTCGCCCAATGCCATATTGGGTAGCGCCGCCAAAGGTCGGACGAAACGGAAGGGAATGGAGACCAAGTCGCCACCTTCATGGGCCTGCACCACGAAGTGCAGGTGCGGTCCGGTGCTGCGCCCGGTATTGCCCGATTCCGCCAGCAGCGTACCCACCTCGACCCGCTCACCGGTGCGTACCTTGACCGAACCCCGGCGCAGGTGCAGATAGGCGCTCTGGCTGCCGTCCTCGTGGGCGATGCGCACGAAGTTGCCGGACGGATTGGGACCATGACCGAATTGCCCGTTCTCCACATCGATTACCGTGCCGGCGCGGGCAGCGGCAATGGGCGTGCCCTCGGGCATGGCGATGTCCACCGCATAGCGCCCCTTGGGCGTGTTGTGGCTGAAATCGCCGCCGGCGCCTTGGGTCACGTAGTAGACGCCCTGGCGCCAGGGCCAGGCATAACCGTAGCCGATGCCGCCACCCGCCGCGCCCAGCGCGGTTTCAGCCCCCGCCGGCAAGGTCCCGACCGGGAGCTGCGGGCTGTAGCTGAACGCCTGGTCGAAGTGCATGGGAAAGCCCTGCTGCCGCTTGCGGATCACCGCCAGCTGCACCGTGGAACGCGGCTCCACCACCTGGCGGATCGGCCGCTCGGCGCCGGCCACGTTGACGGTTCGCTGCAGGCGCAGCTCCACGCGCACCGGGACATCGAAATCGTTGCGTACCTCGAAGATGCGGCCTTCACTGGCCGTGCGCACCTTGAGCTTGACCTGCCCTTTGCGGGCAGTGCTCTTGGCGGCCTTGGTGAGGGTAGCGCTCTCGGCGGCCTGGGTGGCGACGGGCGCAGCCAGGGCGAGGGTCAGGCAGGTGATCAGGGCGGTCAGGTGTCGGTCCATGGCATAGGGCCACCATGATGGGCAAGGACCGAACCTAACAAAGCCCCGGCTGGGCGGCGATGAGCAAAGCGCGGCTTTGTGAAGCCGCTGGCAAAGCATCGTCCCGAATAAAAAAGCGTGGTACTAAATCCCTGTGCCACGCTGCCACCGATCGGACGGTAGTTCAAATGCAATACCGGCTCTGCAGGCTTGGCAGCCAAGCGGCAGAGGTCTATGCGACACTCTTGCGAGAGACAGGTCTGCGACGTGCGCGAAGCCGTTCTCTCGAGCGTACGCGATGCTCCGGCCATAGTGCTGCAGGTTAGGCCCTTGCGCCTCGTCGATGCCCAACCGAAACGGACAGCCGTTATGCAGGAACAGACAATCGACCGGTACCGCAACCCGGTAGCGGGTCCGCCCGCCGCGTCAGCGTCCACCCCGCTGGTGTCCGCGCTCAATACCTTCGCCCATGGCCAGGTCTGGCCGCCGCATGCCCACGCTCAGGCGCACCTGATGTACACCGTCAACGGCGTGCTGGAGGTCATCACCCAGGAAGGCGCCTGGTTCGTCCCGCCCAAGCAGGCGATCTGGATTCCGCCGGGGGTCGAGCATCAGGGGCGCGCCAACGGTGAAGCCACCTTGCAGGTGGTGATGATCGAACTGCCACGCGGCCTGCCGTCACCGCAGTCGGCCACCCGCATGGTGCTCATCTCGCCGCTGCTGCGTGAATTGCTGCGCTGCCTGCGCCGGGGCAACCATGCCTATGGCGAGGCGGAGCTGGGCAGCCATGTCCGCGCCCTGATGCTCGCGGAGCTGGTCTTCCACGAGGAGAGCGCGCTGCACCTGCCGGCGCTGGCCGACCGTCGACTGCGCACCATCCAGACCAGCTTGCATGCCGATCCCGCCGACGACACGGCCCTGGCGACCTGGGCGCAGCAATTGCACCTCTGCTCGCGCAGCCTGGCCCGGCTGTTTCTCAAGGAAACCGGCACCAGCTTCTCCACCTGGCGCCAGCACACCCGGCTGATGCTGGCGCTGCCACGCCTGGCCGCCGGCGAGCCGGTGATGCGGGTGGCCCTGGATCTGGGCTACGCCTCGCCCTCGGCCTTCACCCGGATGTTCCGCCGGGTGCTGGGGGTGTCACCCAGCGAGTACCTCGACGCCCAGGGCTGAGGCCAGGCGCTCAGGGTCCGCCGACGGCGAAGTTGGGCAGGCTGTCCACCGCCTGGGCGAAGCGGAAGGGAATGGATTCGACGGCCTCGCCGGTATTGCGCTGGACCACGAAGTGCAGGTGCGGACCGGTGCTGCGTCCGGTGTTGCCCGAGGCGGCCAGGGCCTGGCCGGTACGGACCCACTGGCCTTCGCTGACCTTGATCGAGCCGCGTTGCAGGTGCAGGTAGACGCTCATGGTGCCGTCGTCGTGGAGGATGCGCACGAAGTTGCCGGAGGGGTGATTGCCGCGCCCATCCTGGTCGTTTTCCACCTCCACCACCTGGCCGCTGCGGGAGACCACGATGGGCGTGCCCTCGGGCATGGCGATGTCCACCGCGTAGCGGCTCTTGGGCGTGTTGTGGCTGAAGCCGCCGTTCGCGCCCTGGCTGACGCTGAAGGGCCCGCCCAGCCAGGGCAGCGGATAGGCGAAACCGGACGCGAAGACCGGCGTGGCACTGCCCATCAGGGTGGTGAGCTGGGGCGTATAGCGCTGCGGCTGGCTCGGATCGGGCGCGATCAGGGTGGCCAGGCGCGTCAGGCTGCGCGCCGGTAGCACCTTGCGGATGGGCGCAGCGCCCACGCCGCTGACGTTCTGCAAGGCGGAGAGCCGCAGGGTGACGGTCACCGGCAGGAAGCTGTCGTTGCGTACCTCCAGCACCGTGCCGCCGGCATAGTGCCGCGGCTGCAGCTTGACCCGCTGGTCCAGCCGCTCGATGGGATCGTCGCTGAAGGTCATCACCTTGGCGCCCTTGCGCGCCTTGTCGGTGTAGGTGACCACGCCATTGGCATCGACGTACTTGTAGATGGGCGCCGCCCCGACGGGACCCGCCAGGGCGAGCGAAAGGACCAGCAGGTGACGAGCGAAGGGCATGGGCAGGGCGTCAGAAATCCGCGGTGGGGCGGATCCAAGCAGGCGGCGTGCCAGTCCCCTCATGGCCGTGCCCTAGGCGCCTGGCACGTAGTGCCGCTGGGCGGTGCCCTTGGCGATCAGCCGCGACAGGTAGTCGAGCTTGGCCGGGTCGCGGTCGATGAAGCGGAAATTGACCTGCAGCCATTCGCTCGCCGGGGTGGGCTCCACCGCCGTGAGCGAATGCAGATAGCCATTGAGACGGGCCACCTCGCTGCCCGCCTCGCCCTGCTCCAGATCGAGCACGGCGGTTTCCAGCACCTGGGGCAAGGGATCGCCCCGGCGCACCACCAGCAGCGCTTCCTTGATGCTGATGGCCTTGATCAGGCAGGCCATGCTGGCCTCGGGCAGGCGCAGCTGGCCCTGGCCGAAGTTGGCGGCGGACTTGCCCCGCGCCGTGGTGGGCGGTGGCGCCGAGCCGGTCAGCAGCGCGGCACTGGAGGCGGCCGCGGGTGCCGGAGCCGCCGCTGGCGTCGGCTGGACCACGTCGCTGCGGTTACCGGTGAGGGCGCCGAGGGAATCGTTGGCGAAGCCGGTCGCCGGACGCGGCTGGGCGTTGGCCTGCAATTCGGCCAGTTTGCCGGTGCGTTGCAGGGCCTTCTTCACCTTGGCGGCGAGCTGCTCGTTGGAGAACGGCTTGCCCATGTAGTCGGACACCCCGGCCTGGATGGCCTGGACGACGTTTTCCTTGTCGCCCCGGCTGGTGACCATGATGAAGGGCACGCCCTGGTGGTCTGGCTGGGAGCGAAACCAGCTCAGCAATTCCAGACCGGTCATGCCGGGCATTTCCCAGTCGCAGAGGACGAGGTCGAAGCGCTGCTTGCCGAGCAACGTCTGGGCGCGCCGGCCATCGGCCGCCTCGTCCACCGTCAGCCCGGGAAACAGGTTGCGCAGGCCCTTCTTGATCAAATCGCGGATGAAGGGCGCATCGTCCACTACCAGTACGTTCAGCTTGCTCATCGGTCACTCCATGCCAAGTCTTGCAGCATAGCAGGAGGCCCCGGGACACCACCCGGGGAGTGACCGGATGGATCATTCGCGCGACCGATTGACCTCTTCGGCCATGCGCTTCAGGCCCAGATGGCGGACATCGGTGCCCTGGACCAGGTAGATGACCAGCTCGGCGATGTTGCGCGCGTGGTCGCCGACCCGCTCCAGGGAGCGCAGCACCCAGATGATGCTCAGCACCCGGGAGATGGAGCGCGGGTCTTCCATCATGTAGGTGGCCAGCTCGCGCAGGGCGGACTTGTACTCGCGATCGATCAGCTTGTCGTACTGGGCCACCGACAGGGCCAGCTCGGCATCGAAGCGGGCGAAGGCATCCAGCGCCTGGTGCACCATCTTGCGCACCTGCTCGCCGATGTGGCGCACCTCGACGTAGCCGCGCGGGGCCTCGCCGTCCTCGGTCAGCTCGATGGCGCGGCGGGCGATCTTGGAGGCTTCGTCGCCGATGCGCTCGAGGTCGATCACCGACTTGGAGATGCTGATGATCAGGCGCAGGTCGGAGGCCGCCGGCTGGCGGCGGGCGAGGATGCGCAGGCATTCCTCGTCGATGCCGCGCTCCATGACGTCGATCTGGTCGTCGATGGCGCGTACCTGGCGGGCCAGGCCGGCATCGGCGTCGATCACCGCGCGCACGGCGTCGCTGACCTGCTTTTCCACCAGACCGCCCATGGCCAGCAGGTGACTGCGGACCTCCTCCAGTTCGACGTTGTATTGCTGGGAGATGTGCTGCGTGTGACCGTCTTTGTTGATCATGCTGTCAGTCCTGCCTGAGAGGATCGAGTCGCCGGGTGGGGCACCGGCCTGCCTGGAGCTAGCCGTAACGGCCGGTGATGTAGTCTTCGGTCTGCCGCTTCGCCGGGTTGGTGAAGAGGGTATCGGTATCGCCATGCTCGACGAGTTGGCCCAGGTACATGAAGGCGGTGTAGTCGGAGACCCGCGCCGCCTGCTGCATGTTGTGGGTGACGATAACGATGGTGTAGCGCTGTTTCAGTTCGTGGATCAGCTCTTCCACCTTGAGGGTGGAGATGGGGTCCAGCGCCGAGCAGGGTTCATCGAGCAAGAGCACATCGGGCTGCACGGCGATGGTGCGGGCGATCACCAGGCGCTGCTGCTGGCCGCCCGACAGGCCCAGGGCCGATTCGTGCAGGCGGTCCTTGACCTCGTCCCACAGCGCCGCGGCCTGCAGTGCCCATTCCACCGCCTCGTCGAGCACCCGCTTCTGCTTGATGCCCTGGATGCGCAGGCCGTAGACCACGTTTTCGTAGATGCTCTTGGGAAAGGGATTGGGCTTCTGGAACACCATGCCCACCCGCCGGCGCAATTCGGCGATCTCGGTGCCACGGGCGTAGATGTTCTGGCCGTCGAGCAGGATCTCGCCGTCGATGCGGCAGTCTTCCACCAGGTCGTTCAGGCGGTTGAAGCAGCGCAGCAGGGTCGACTTGCCGCAGCCGCTGGGACCGATGAAGGCGGTGACGCGCTGGCGCGGGATTTCCAGGGCGATGTCCTGCAACACCTGCTTCTTGCCGTAGAACAGATTGAGCCGCGGCACCGACAACGCCACGCCACCTTCGCTCGCCGCAGGGGGGGCGCTGGCCGCATAGGCGGCGGCGGTTCTGAAGATGGAGGAATCGGAAGGCATGGGTTCTCCTCGGCGCTAGTCTTCCAGCAGCCGGTACTTTTCGCGCAGCCGGTTACGCAGGAACACGGCGGACAGGTTCAGCCCGGCGATCACCAGCACCAGCAGCAGCGCGGTGGCGTAGACCAGCGGGCGGGCGGCTTCCACGTTGGGACTCTGGAAGCCGACGTCGTAGATGTGGAAGCCCAGGTGCATGATCTTCTGGTCCAGATGCAGATAGGGATAGTTGCCATCCAGCGGCAGCGCCGGCGCCAGCTTGACCACCCCAACCAGCATCAACGGCGCCACCTCGCCCGCGGCGCGGGCCACGGCGAGGATCAGCCCGGTCATCATCGCCGGGCTGGCCAGCGGCAGCACCACCTTCCACAGGGTCTCGGCCTGGGTCGCGCCCAATGCCAGGGAGCCTTCGCGGATGCTGCGGGGAATCCGCGCCAGGCCCTCTTCGGTGGCGACGATCACCACCGGCATGGCGAGGATCGCCAGGGTCAGCGAGGCCCACAGCAGGCCCGGAGTGCCGAAGGTGGGCGTAGGCAGGCTGGCGCGGAAGAACAGCTGGTCCAGGGAGCCGCCCAGCACATAGACGAAGAAACCGAGGCCGAAGACGCCGTAGACGATGGCCGGCACCCCGGCGAGGTTGTTGACCGCGATGCGGATGATGCGGGTCAACAGGCCTTGCCGGGCATATTCGCGCAGGTAGATGGCGGCGATGACGCCGAAGGGGGTGACGATCACCGCCATCAGCAAGGTCATCATCACGGTGCCGAAGATGGCCGGGAACACGCCGCCCTCGGTGTTGGCCTCGCGCGGATCGGCGCTGAGGAATTCCCACAGCTTGGTGCCGTAGAAACCGAGCTTGGCGCCCAGGCCCATGGCATTGGGCTGGTAGGCGCGCACGATGCGATCCAGGTTCAGCTCCAGGGTGCGACCCTCGACGTCGCGCACCACCACGCTGTCGCGGCGCCACTCCTGGCGCAGGCTGGCGAGTTGGGCTTCCAGCTCGCCGTAGCGCGCGTCCAGCTCGGCGCGACGGCTGGCGAGATCGGCCTGGGCAGCGGCATCGAGGCGGCCGTCCAGTTGCAGGGCGCGGCCCTCCAGACGCAGGCGCTCCAAGGCATGGTTGACGCTGCCGATGTCCTGCTTTTCCAGCCGTTCCAGGCGCTCGCTCAGCACCTGGGTGCGTTGCAGCCGACGCTGGAGTTCGGGCAGGGCCGCAGCGCCCTTGGCGATCTGCCGTCCGTCTTCGCGCAGCTCCACGACATAGCCGTAGAAGTTGCCCCAGCCACGGCGCTCCAGCACCAGCACCTCGGCCGGGGTACGGCGATCCTGCAGCCAGTTGCCGATCAACCAGACGAAGTCGCTGCCATACAGGTCGCGGTTGCCCACCTTGAACAGTTCGCGGGTCAGGGTCTCGCCAGCGTTCGTCGGCAGCGGCAGCCCGGCGCTGCGCAGCCGTTCCACGGGTACCGTTTCCGTTTGCACCACCTCACCCAGCACCAGCCGCGCCGGCAGGCCCGGCGGGGCATAGCGCGCCTGCACCACCTCGGCCGGCCAGAAGTGCGCCAGGCCGCGCACGGCGATGATGCCGATCAGCCCCAGGGTCATGAGCACGGCGAGGGTCACGGCGCCGGCGCTGAGCCAGATGCCGGGCGCGCCGCCCTGCAGCCAACGGCCCAGGGAGCGCCGCGGGGCGGCAGCCTGCCCTTGCGGCGCCCGCGCCTCAGAGCGCTGCATACTTTTTCCTCAGCCGCTGGCGGATCAACTCGGCCAGGGTATTCATCAGGAAGGTGAAGCTGAGCAGCACCAGGGCGGCCAGGAACAGCAGCCGGTAATGGGTGCCGCCCACCTCGGACTCGGGCATCTCCACGGCGATGTTGGCCGCCAGGGTGCGCATGCCTTCGAACAGATTGGCGTCCATGATCGGGGTGTTGCCGGTGGCCATGAGCACGATCATGGTTTCGCCCACGGCACGCCCCAGGCCGATCATCAGCGCCGAGAAGATGCCGGGGCTGGCGGTGAGCAGCACCACCCGCGTCAGCGTCTGCCAGGGCGTGGCGCCGAGCGCCAGCGAACCCAGGGTCAGGCTGCGCGGCACGCTGTAGAGGGCGTCCTCGGCGATGGAGAAGATGTTGGGGATGACGGCGAAGCCCATGGCCATGCCGACGATCAGGGCATTGCGCTGGTCGTAGGCGATACCCAGTTCCTGGTTCAGCCAGAGCCGCAGGTCGCCGGCGAACAGCAGGCTCTCCAGCCAGGGGCTAAAGGTAAGGGCCAGGGCGCTGGTCAGCAGGATCACTGGCAGCAGGAGCAGGCTTTCCCAGCCCTCCGGCACCCGCTCGCGCCACGCCAGGGGCAGGCGCGACCAGCCGAAACCGGCCGCTAGGATGGCCAGCGGCAAGAGCAGCAACAGGCTGAACAGACCTGGCAGGTGATTTTCCACGAAGGGCGCGAGGAACAACCCGGCGAAGAAGCCGAGGATCACCGTGGGCAGCGCCTCCATCAGCTCGATCACCGGCTTGACCGTGCGTCTCATGCGCGGCGCCATGAAGTAGGCGGTATAGATGGCCGCGGCCACGGCCAGGGGCGCGGCGAACAGCATGGAGTAGAAGGCTGCCTTGAGGGTGCCGAAGGTCAGCGGGGCCAGGCTCAGCTTGGGTTCGAAATCGGTGGTCGTCGCGCTGGATTGCCAGACCCGCGCCGGCGCCTCGTAATTTTCGTACCAGACCTTGTCCCACAGCGCCGACCAGGAAATCTCCGGGTGCGGATTGGTCAGGATGAAACCCTGCAGCTGCCCGCCCTGCTCCAGCAGCAGGCGATCGGCCCGCGGCGACAGGGCCAGTAGGCTGGCGGTGGGGGCGATCCGTTCGCGCAACAGGGTGCGCCCCGCGGTGCTGTGGAAGACGCCGAGCCAACCTTGGCTGTCCAGCGCCAGGAAGCCCTTGCGGCGCTGCTCGGGGACGATCTGCACGATGGGCGCGGTGCCGAGCTGGAAGCTGCGGATGTGTCGCAACACGGGCTCGCCGTCCTGGCCGCGGACCAGGAACCACTGGGCGATGCCGCCCTTGGCGGTGCCCACCAGCAGGGAGACGCCGCCGAGCAACTGGGCGCTGGCGGTGACCTCGTCGTCGGCCGCGTCGAGCAACTTGTAGTGACCGTTGAGGCTGCCATCGTGCAGGTTGAAGACATCCGCCTGGGCACGGCCATTGAGGACGTAGAGCCACTGGCCACGGGGATCGAGGTAGAGCGCCTTGGCCGCGGCGTTGAGCGGCGCGAGCGCGGTGACGATGCGCACCTTGGAAGCCGCGTCACCGCCCAGTGGCGCGGTGGGACGCGCCAGGCGCAGGGCCGTCACCCGCTTGCCATGGGCGCCCGCCAGCACCAGCAGGTCATCGGTGCCGGCGATGGCTACCTGGTCCAGGGCGGTCGCGGGGGCGCCCAGGTCGAGGGGTTCGCGCCCATAGGGAAAATCGAGTTCGGGCGTGATCACCCGGCTGCCCTGGGGATAGCTGGACACATAACGCTTGTGCACCACCAGCACCCGGCCATCGGACAGGCCCAGGGCGATCAGGCCGCGCGGAGCGTCCTGGGCCTGGCTGGTGATCGATACCCCAGGCGGCAAGGGCAGTTGCTCACGCAGCACGGGTTGGCCGTCGGCCAGGGTGAAGAAGGTCGCCTGGCCGCTGTCGGCCAGGTGCAGGGCGATGCGATTCTGCTCGTCGAGCCCCAGCAGCAGCGGCGCTCCGGCGCCGGCCAGCCAATCCGGCTGCGGCAGCGGCTGGGCCTGCAGGCTGGCGCCACGGAACAGGGGCGCTACCACGTAGGCCAGATAGAAGAAGATCAAGGTGATGGTGGCCAGCACGGCGAGCCCGCCCACCAGCACGGCGCCGCGCAAGAGCCGATCCTGCAGGGCCCGCCACCGGCGCCGCCGGCGCAATGCGGGCGTGTTGAAGTCCAGCCGGGCGGGGCCGCGAGGGTCGGGCATGGACGGGGGTACCGGGGATTTCATGGCGCAGAGCCTAATCACGTCTTATGACAGAAAGGTTACAGCGAATGGACAGCCGCGCGCGCCACGCCCGGAACGGGCGACGGACACGCGCCGATCAGTAGCCGAGGCTCTTGAGCGCCTGCTGCACCACTGGCGCCGGCAGGGGCAGGTAGCCGTCCTTGACCACGGCTTCCTGGCCGGTGCGGGACAGGATCAACCGCAGGAACTCACCTTCCAGCGGATTGAGCGGACGATTGGGTGCCTTGTTCACATAGACATAGAGATAGCGCGCCAGGGGATAGCGCCCGGACAGGGTGTTCTCCTGGTTGTCGTCGACATAGTCGGTGGTGCCCGGCTTGGCCAGGGCCACGGTATGGACGCTGGCGGTCTGGTAGCCGATGCCGGAATAGCCGATGCCGCCCAGCGACTGGCTGATGGCCTGGACCACCGAGGCCGAGCCGGGCTGCTCGTTGACGTTGGCGCGGAAATCGCCGCGGCACAGCGCCGCTTCCTTGAAGTAGCCGTAGGTACCCGACACCGAATTGCGGCCGAACAGTTGGATCGGCCGCTTGGCCCAGTCGCCGGTCAGCCCCAGGTCGCCCCAGGTCTTGAGTTCATGCGGACCGCCGCAGAGGCGGGTGCTGGAGAAGAGCGCATCGACCTGCTCCAGGGTGAGCCGCTGGATGGGGTTGTCCTTGTTCACGAAGATCGCCAGGGCATCGATGGCCACCGGCACCGCCACGGGGCGATAGCCGAAGCGCTGCTCGAAGGCCTGCACCTCGGCATCCTTCATCTTGCGGCTCATGGGACCGATGCTGGCGGTGCCCTCGGTGAGCGCGGGCGGTGCCGTGGACGAGCCGGCTGCCTGGATCTGGATGTTGATATTGGGGTATTCGCGCTTGAAGCTCTCGGCCCACAGGGTGACCAGGTTGGCCAGGGTGTCGGACCCCACGCTCGACAGGTTGCCAGAGATCCCGCTCACCTTCTGGTAGACGGGAATGGCCGGGTCGACGTCCGCCGCGCGAGCGGTCGTGCCCCCCAGTGCCAGGACGAGCGCCACCGCGGTCAGCGGGCCTTTGAGATGCATGCCGGATTCCTCGCGGGATGGAAAAGACGGGCCTGGGCCGGCGACGCGCAGGCGCGAGCTGGCACTCTAGGCGGGCATTGTGACGGATTTATGAAGGCTCGCCAGCCGCGGGAAGGCGTTCAGTCAGGCGGCAGACAGCAGCGCCGTGCACTAGGCTGGCGCAAGGACCCTCCGCTCGTTACCTCCCAACGCCTCTGGCACAGGGGCTGGCCGAGCCGGACCACTACTTGCATAGCTAAGCATTCACCTGAACCAGAGGAACGCATCATGGCCCAGGCCCTTCCGACGTCCTCCGTCCCGACGACTGCCCAATCCGTCGCCGGCCCCTCACGCGCCAAGCTGATCGCCGCGGCCAGCCTCGGCAACGGCCTGGAGATGTTCGACTTCACCGTGTTCAGCTTTTTCGCCGCCATCATCGGCCAGCTCTACTTCCCCTCGGATACGCCCTACGGCTCCCTGCTGATGGCGGTCGGGGTGTTTGGCGTCGGCTTCGTCATGCGCCCGCTGGGCAGCATGGTGCTGGGCGCCTATGCCGACCGTCACGGCCGCAAGCAGGCGATGCTGCTGACCATCTCGTTGATGGGCCTGGGTAGCGCCCTGATCGCCTTCACCCCGACCCACGCCCAGATCGGTCTCGCCGCGCCGCTGATCCTGCTGCTGGGTCGCCTGCTGCAGGGCTTTTCGGCGGGCGGCGAGATCGGCGCCGCCACCACCCTGCTGCTGGAATCGGCCAGCCCCGGCCGGCGCGGCTTCCATGTCAGCTGGCAGGTGATCAGCCAGGGCGGCAGTGCCCTGCTCGGCGCCGGTCTGGGCGCCCTGCTCACCCGCAGCCTGTCCGAGGCGGACCTGCACGCCTGGGGCTGGCGCATTCCCTTCCTGGTCGGGCTGCTGATCATCCCGGTCGGCCTCTATATCCGCCGCCAGGTGGACGAGACCTGGAGCGGCGCCGGCGCGACCGAGGGCGGCCCGGTGCGCGCCTTCCTGCGCGAACACCCGCGGCGCTTCGGCCTGGGCCTGTTGATCGTGATGTCGGCCACCCTGCTGACCTACCTGATGCAGTTCTACATGCCCACCTACATGACCCGCATCGTCGGCCTGCCGGCCACCAGCGCCTATCTCGCCGGGGTGGCCTCCAGCGCGGTGCAGATGGCCGCTGCCCTGGCCGCCGGGCTGCTGCTGGATCGCTATGGGCGCTACAAGCCGGTGGCCCTGGTCAGCCTGGCGGTGGCCGTGCTGGGCATCTATCCGGCCTTCGTCTGGCTGAACGACCCCACCACCCAGGGCCTGGCCTTCGCCGCCCGCTTCGTGGTGATCACCGCCATGAGCGTCAACATGACCGCTGGTCTGCTGCTGATCCTCGCCGGGCTACCGCGCCCGGTGCGCGCCACCGGCCTGGCCATGACCTATGCCCTGGCGGTGACGCTGTTCGGCGGCACCGCCCAGTTCATCGCCACCTGGCTGATCCAGGCCAGCGGCAATCCACTCGCCCCGGCCTGGTACCTGATCGCCATGCTGCTGATAGGATGGCTGGCACTGCTGAGCTATCCCGAACGTCACCTGGATTGAGAGAGATCGCCATGAGCTTTGCCACCGCTGCGGATCAAGACGCCACCGCCCGTCATATCGCCGGCTACCTGCCGGAGATGGTCGCCCTGCGCCGCGACATCCATCGCCATCCCGAGCTGGGTTACCAGGAACAGCGCACCAGCGACCTGGTGGCCGCCGCCCTCGCGGGCTGGGGCTACGAGGTCCACCGTGGCCTGGGCGGTACCGGGGTGGTCGGTACCCTGCGCGCCGGCAGCGGCAGCAAGGTGCTGGGCATCCGCGCCGACATGGACGCCCTGCCGATCCTGGAGACCACCGGCCTCGACTATGCCAGCCAGCATCCGGGGCGCATGCACGCCTGCGGTCACGACGGCCACACCACCACCCTGCTCACCGCCGCCCGCTGCCTGGCCGAGACCCGCGCCTTCGACGGCACCCTGCACCTGATCTTCCAGCCGGCCGAGGAAGGCCTGGGCGGCGCCCTGAAGATGATGCAGGACGGCCTCTTCGAGCTGTTCCCCTGCGACCAGGTGTTCGGTCTGCACAACATGCCCGGCGTACCCACCGGCAAGTTCTGCTTCGTCGACGGCGCCGCCATGGCCTCGTCCGACACCGCCCTCCTGCGCATCCGCGGCCAGGGCGGTCATGGCGCGGTGCCGGACAAGGCGGTCGATCCCATCGTCGCCAGCGCCGCCACCGTGCTGGCGCTGCAGACCGTGGTCTCGCGCAACGTGGCGCCGCTGGACACCGCGGTGGTCACCGTGGGCAGCATCCACGGCGGCGAGGCCTCCAACGTCATCCCCGATGCGGTGGAGATGAAACTCACCATCCGCGCCTTCCAGGACAGCACCCGTGACCTGCTGGAGCAGCGCATCAGTGCCCTGGTACGTGCCCAGGCGGAAAGCTTCGGCGCCACCGCCGAGCTGGACTACCAGCGTGGCTATCCGGTGCTGGTCAACCACGACGGCCCCACCGCCTTCGCCCGCCAGGTGGCCATCGACCACTTCGGCGCCGACGCCCTGCATCCCTTCGCCCCCATCCCGGCCAGCGAGGACTTCGCCTACATGCTGCAACAGGTACCGGGCTGCTACCTCTTCGTCGGCAACGGCCCCAGCGCCAACCTGCACAACCCGGCCTATGACTTCAACGACGCCCTGCTGCCGGTCGGTGCGCGTTACTGGGTCAAGCTGACCGAGGCCTTCCTCGCCGCCTGAGGCGCCTGCTGTTCCCCGCCGGCCGCCCGGGCCGGCGACGGAATCTTCACGTACCGGCCGCTAAGCTGAGGAGTCTTTCCACCGCTTAGCGAGGTCGCCATGCGACGTTTTTCACGCCGGGATTGGGGCAAGGGTCTGGCGCTGGGCGTCGCCGTGGTGGCGCTCGGCTTCGCCTATCCGGCCTGGCGGCATTTTCATCCGGTCAGCGCCGCCGCGGGCTGGGGCTACCGCGAATTCGCCACGGACATCCCCATGGTCAGTGCCCTGGCCCTGGCGGCCGATGGCAGCCTGTTCGTCACCGAGGAATTCTCCAATCGCCGGGGCAGCTTGCTGCGCCTGCTACCCAGCGGTGAGCGCCAGCCGGTGCTGGGCGAACTGTCCAAGCCCGATGGCCTGGTGCTGTTCCAGGGTGGCCTGGTGGTCAGCCAGGAAGGTGGCCCCCTGCCGGTGTTCCTGTTGCGCGACGGCCACCCCGAGCCGCTGTTCGACGGCACTGACGTCGAGGGTGTCGCCACCGACGGCCAGACCCTCTATGCCATCGAGGACCTGCCCCACGGCCGCCTGCTCAGCTATCAGCCGGAGCGCCGGGAACTCAAGGTGCTGCGCGAGGGACTGGAGGAAGGCGAAGGGGTGGCGCGCTGCCCCGATGGTCGGCTGTTCTATACCGAGAAGGCCAAGGGCTGGGTCAAGCAATGGCAGCCGCAGGGCGCGGACACCCTGGTCGCCACGGGACTCAACGCCCCCGGCTTCGTGCAGTGCTCGGCCGATGGCCTGTGGATCACCGAGGACGCCACCCACGGCGCCCGCGTCCTGCTGCTGCGACCCGACGGCAGCCTGGTCACGGTGCTGTCGCACCTGCGCTCGGCGCAGACCCTGATCGCCCGGGGTGAGGGCCACTATCTGGTCGCCGAACAGGGGCGCCAGCGGATTCTCGAGCTGTATAGGGAAACGGGGGCCAGTCGCTAACGCGATCAGCCCCAGGGTCGTCACGGCAGCCGGTACACCAGGCAGGGATTGCCGTTGAGGCGGCGTTCCACCACGGGTTGCTGATTAGCCAGGGGCGTGCCGCTCAGCAGGTCGCGGTCGGCGCGGGCCAGGATGACCCAGGCGCCGGACGGCAGATGAGCGAGATCGGCGACCTGGGTCCGGGCGACGAAGATCGGCTGCTCGTCGTAGTCCAGGTTCATGATGTAGCGGATCGCCCAGCTGTCCTGGCCGAGACCGAAGAACACCAGTGGCCCCGGATGCTCCTGGCGCAGGCCTTCCACCTGTTGCACGAAGCCGCGGCTGTCGTACTCCAGATCCTGGGCCGGCTCCACCACCGCGACCAGCATCAACCACTGGGCGGCCAGCGCCAGGGCGCTCAGGGCGAGCAGCCGGCGCGTACCGGTCAGGCGCCGCCAGCCGACCAGGGCGGCGAGCTGCAGCATGACGAAGGCCGCGACCAACAGGGGTAGGGAGACATCCGGCCAGTAGCCGTGGCGTTGCCAGAGATGCCGGCAGACCAGCAGCGCCACCAGGGCCAGCCCCGGTAGCGCCAGCACCAGGACCAGGTAGACGGGGACGACCCGGCGGAACCAGCCTTCCGCACGCAGGAGGCCGTGGGCAGCGAGGGCGGCCAGGAAGGGCACCATGGGCACCACGTAGTAGGCCCGCTTGAAATGGGGAATGGACAGGCCGATCAGGATCAGCAGACCACTGCCCGCCAGGCCCAGCAGCAGCCGGCGCTGGGCGGTATCCGGCCAGGTGCGCAGGCTGCGGTGCTGGGCAGCCAGCAGCAACAGCGCCAGCGGCAGCACCGGCAGATAGCGATACAGCCCCAGTTGCAGATAGAACCAGAACGGCTTGCCGCTCTCGTCCAGGCGACCACTGACCTGCATGTGCCAGACCTCGGCGGCGAAGTCCGCGCCGCCTTCGTGGTGGGCCAGCTGGATCAGCGTCCACCAGCAGAGGACGAGCAACGCCAGGCCGACCAGGCCGTAGCCGAACAGCCGCTGCAGGGCGAAGCGGCGCCACGCCGGCTCACCCCAGGCCACCACTAGCCAATAGAGACAGACCACGCCGCAGGGCTCGATCAGCCCCAGCGGCCCGCGGATGGCGAAGCCCAGGGCGAATAGCGGCAAGACCAGCAGGCGACGCAGCGGGCGACCGTCGCGGTCGGCGCTGTAGAGCAGATAGAAGCAGAGCACCACGACCAGGGCGACCAGTTGATCCAGGCAGACCGCGCGGGCCTTTTCCAGCCACTGCGGGGTCAGGGCCACCAGCAGTACCGTGAGCAGCGCCCAGGCCCGGCGGGTGTCGGCCAAGAGCCGGTAGGTCAGCGCCAGCACCCCGGCCGAGGCCAGGGCGGTGGGCAGCACGTTGGCGAGGTGGTTGGGCGCCCCTATCACCCGCGCGGCCAACCAGCTCAGCCAGGTGGCGGTAGCGGGATAGTCCGGATAGGGCTGGCCGTAGGTGGTGGGGAAAAAGGCCGGGCCGTGGCGGAACATCTCCTCCAGGAACACCGCCCAGCGTCCATCGAAGCCCTGGGGCGCCTGGTTCCAGATGCCGAGGGTGAACAGCAGTGCGGCGACCACACCGACCAGCAGGCTTTCCCGCCGCAACCTATTGGCCGCCGGCAGGGCGGCCAGGTGCCCGCCCTGCGGGGTCAGGGACAGGGGTGCTGCCATCAAGCGGCATCCACGCGGCGAGTGACCTGGGGACCGCTCAGGGCGGCGCCACGACCGATGGCGAAGTACTCGAAGCCACGTCGTTCCATGCGCTCCGGATCGAACAGGTTACGACCATCGAAGATCAGCGGCTGGTTGAGCTGCTGGGCGATGAGGTCGAAGTCCGGGGCCTTGAACTGCTGCCACTCGGTGCAGATGACCAGCGCATCGGCACCGGCCAGGGCGGCTTCGGGGGTGCCCATCAGCGCCAGGCGCTCGTCGTGGCCATAGAGGCGCTGAGCCTCGGCCATGGCCACCGGATCGAAGGCGCGCACCTTGGCACCGGCTTCCCACAGGGCCTCCATCAGCACCCGGCTGGGCGCATCGCGCATGTCGTCGGTATTGGGCTTGAAGGCCAGGCCCCAGAGGGCGAAGGTGCGGCCCTTGAGATCGCCATCGAAGTAGGTGTTGATGCGCTCGAACAGCTTGGTCTTCTGCCGCACGTTGATCGCTTCCACGGCGCGCAGCAGATCCAGCTCCACCTGGTTTTCCTCGCCGGTGCGGATCAGCGCCTGCAGATCCTTGGGGAAGCAGGAGCCGCCGTAGCCACAACCGGGATAGATGAAGTGGTGGCCGATGCGCGGATCGGCGCCGATGGCCTGGCGCACCGCCTCGATGTCGGCGCCGACGCGCTCGGCCAGCTCGGCGATCTGGTTGATGAAGCTGATCTTGACCGCCAAGAGGCTGTTAGCGGCGTACTTGGCCAGCTCGGCGCTGCGCAGGTCCATGCACTGGATGCGGTCATGGTTGCGGTTGAAGGGCGCATAGAGTTCGCGCATCACGTCGCGGGCCACCGGCGAGTCGGTGCCCACCACGATGCGATCGGGTTTCTTGCAGTCGGCGATGGCGGCGCCTTCCTTGAGGAATTCCGGGTTGGAGACCACCTCCACGTGCAGGGTACGGCCCTCCTCGGCCAGCACCTCGTGGATCAGGGTACGGACGCGGTCGCCGGTGCCCACCGGCACGGTGGACTTGTTCACCACCAACAGCGGATCGCGCGACACCGGCTGGCCGACCAGCGGTTCGCGGCGCAGCCGGGCGATGGTCTCGGCGACGGCGAAGACGGCGGTGAGATCGGCCGAGCCATCGGCGGCCGGCGGGGTGCCTACGGCGATGAATTGCACGGCGCCATGGGCGACGGCCTCGGCGGCATCATGGGTGAACACCAGGCGGCCGGCGGCCAGGTTATTGCGCACCAGGTCTTCGAGGCCGGGTTCGTAGAGGGTCACCTCGCCGCGCTTGAGCTTGTCGATCTTGGCGCGGTCGATGTCCATGCACACCACCTGGTGACCGACCTCCGCCAGCACGGCGGCTTGCACCAGGCCCACGTAGCCGATGCCGAAAACGCTGATGTTCATAGGGTATTCCTCAGGGTGGGAGCGGCGGTGGGCCGCGGCCCGCCGACGAGGGCGACGCCGGCCACGACCAGCACGATGCCCAGGGTTTTCCAGGGGGTGAAGGACTCGGCGGCGCCGGGAAGCCAGGCCGCGCCGAGATGGACGAAGACGTAGGAAAGGCCGAGCGCCGCATAGGCGCGCCCCAGCGGCAGCTGCGCCAGGGCAGCCAGCCAGGCCAGCAGCGACAGCCCATAGCAGAGGATGCCCAGGACCAGCAGCAGGCCGGCCAGGCCGAACAGCGCCTCGGGGGCACTCAGCCAGTTGGTCATCGCGGGCAACCGCACCAGGGCCGCGCGCAGCAGCAGTTGCGCCAGGGTGGTGAGCAGGATGCTCAGGCCGAGTGGGAAGAGCCCCTTCATAGCTGGCCTCCCAGCAGGGCGGCGCCGACGACGATGCACAGGCAGCCGCACCAGGCGCGGGCATCCACCGCCTCGCCGAACACCAGGCGGGCCACCAGGGTCACCGCCAGGGTGTTGAGCGACAGCAAGGGATAGGCGACGCCCACCGGCATCCGCTGCAGCACCGCGCACCACAGCAGCAGGGCCAGGCCCAGGCAGACCAGCGCGCCCCACAGCCAGGGCGAGCGCAATCGCTCGACCAGGGCGCCGCCATCCGCTACCGCGCGCTTCTGGCCCAATTGGCCCAGGCAGGTGAGCAGGATCACCAGGGCGATCAACAGCATGTTCACGGCGTTCATTTCGCCACCCGCGGATAGATCAGCAGCACCAGCCGCTCGCTGGCGATGCTCTCGCCGGGTTCGGGCAGGCTGTCGAGCAACTGGCGGTCACTGGGGCCGTCCACCCGCAGCAGGATGTCCACCGGTCCCTGATCGCGATGGGCGGCAAGCCAGGCGGCCAGTTCATGCTCGGGGATCAGCCGGCCGCTGTCGGGCTCGCGGGCGAAGCCGTACTTGAGTTCACCCGGCCCACCCACCACCACCACATCCTGGCGATCGGTGGCCCAGGCCAGGCTGGCGGCCACGCCGAGGTCGTTGCTCACCAGCAGGCCGGCATGCTGCAGATGGCCGATCTGGGACTCGATGAAGGTGCTCGGTAGCTTGTTGTCGACCACGCTGATCGGCAGTGCCACCGACAGCAGCGGCAGGATCAGCCAGAGCGCCAGGCTCGGGGCCAGCACGGTGCGCCGCGGCCAGAGCAGCGCGCCGAGACCGGCCAGCGCCAGGCCCAGGGGGGCCAGCAGGGCCAGGGCATGGGTCAGGCCCTCGCCGGGGTGATAGAGCTGGTTGCCAAACAGCAGCAGCGCCACCAATCCGGCTACACCCAGCACCAGGTTGCACAGGCCGTTCAGGCGCAGGGCGCCGAAGTCGCCACGGCGATAGCCGTCCAGCAGGCTGCGCGCCAGCAGCGGCACCAGCGCCGCCAGGCTCGGCAGCAGATAGGTGGGCAACTTGCCGCGGCTCAGGCTGAAGAACACCAGTTGGGTCGCGAAGGCCAGGCCGAGGAAGGCCGTGCCGACCTGCCGTCGCTCGCGCCAGGTGGCGCCCAGGGTACGCGGCAACAAACCGGCCCAGGGCAGGATGGCCACCAGCAGGATGGGCGCATAGAACCAGAAGGGCCGCTCGTGCTGGGCATCCTGGCCGGCGAATCTCTGGATGTGCTCGTGCCAGAAGAAGAAATTCCAGAAGTCCGGATCGCGGTGGGCCACCAGCAGCGCCCAGGGCGCCACTACCAGTGCCGCCACCAGCACCGCCAGCGGACCGCGCCAGAGCAGCTCGCCGAAACGCCGCTGCCAGAGGAAGAAGGGCACCGCCACCAGCACCGGCAATACCAGGGCGAGAAAGCCCTTGGTCAAGAGACCGCAGCCGCAGGCGAACCCCAACAGCGCCCACTGGCCAAGGGCCGCGGTACGGCTCTCGGCGGCCTGGGCCTGCCAGAGCGCGAGCAGCGCCAGGGTCATCCAGAAGGCGAACTGGGAATCCAGGGTGACATAGGTGGCCAGGCCCGCCACGGCCAGGCAGGACAGGTAGAACACCCCGGCCAGCAGGCTCAGCAGGCGGTCCTGCCAGATCAGCCGGGTCAGGCGCGCGACCAGGGCCGCCGTGGCCAGACTCGCCAGCAACGGCACCAGGCGGATGCTCAGCAGCGAATCGCCCAGCCAGGCCTGGGCCAGCGCCTGGGTCCAGTAGCCGCCGATGGGTTTCTCGAAATAGGGCAGACCGAGGAAATGCGGCACCACCCAGTCGCCGTTGTGCCAGAGTTCCTGGGCGATCTGCGCATAGCGCGACTCGTCCGGGATCCACAGGCCCCGCCATTCCAGCGGCAGCGCATAGGCCAGCAAGGCCAGCGGTAGCAGCGCCAGCAGACAACGCCGGGTCATGCCTGCACTCCGAGCCAGCCCTGGCGCCCGGCCAGACTGCCCCGTATCAGATTGCCCGCGGGCAGTTGGCGCGCATCGCTCGGCAGGCGGTCGCCCAGGGTCAGGAAGAGGACGCCCTGCTCCCGCGCGGCCTTGAGCAGGGCGCGGAAGTCCTCGGCGAAGGCGATGCCTTCCACCTCGGCGTGCAGGGTGTAGACGTTGAGCGCGCCGGGGCGGAACAACTTGAGCAGATAGTCGTTCCAGTCGCTGGCGGCGAGGTCGGGGCCGACCACCTCGTCGAAGGTCGGCATGTCCACCGGGATCTGCGGCGTGCCGTGGCCGCCATTGCCCAGGCGCGGACGGAACAGGGCGCTGCCGCGGCAGTCGCTGTTGTACCTGAGGCCGAAGGCCTCCTTGGCCTGCACCACGCGGGGATCGGCGCGCCAGCCAGCGGCGGCGGAGCAGTCGACCCTGGCGCCGAGGATGTCTTCCAGGGCCTGCAGGCCACGGCCGAATTCCTCGCCCAGGCGCTCCACGTTCCAGTGCCCGGTATGGGCCTGCCAGGCGTGGTGGTCCCAAGCGTGCAACCCGACCTCATGGCCCCGCGCGCGGGTCTCGCGCATCAGGTGGCCGAGGTCGCGGCCGATGGGCCGGCCCGGCCAGGCGGTGCCGGCCAGCAGGATGTCCCAGCCATAGAGGCTGGCGGCCTTGGAACGGAGCATCTTCCACAGGAAGGTGGGCTTCACCAGGCGCCACAGGTGGCGCCCCATGTTGTCCGGACCGACGCTGAAGAAGAAGGTCGCCTTGACCCCGGCTTCATCCAGCAGGTCGAGCAGCCGCGGCACCCCTTCGCGGGTGCCGCGATAGGTGTCCACGTCGATGCGCAGGCTGGCCGGGATCACGGAGCTCATCACGCCTCCCGCTGGGCCAGGGCTTCGCGCAGGAAGAAGTCCAGCGTCTTGCCGACGGTGGCGGCCATGGCGGTGGTCGGCTGCCAGTCGATCAGACGACGGGCGTTCTCCACGCTGGGCTTGCGGTGGGCCACGTCCTGGTAGCCGTCGCCGTAGAAGCTCTTGCTCTCCACCTCGCGGAAGCCGGCGAAGGGCGGGAACTCATGGCGCAGCGGATGGGCCTCGAACTGGGCCAGGAGCTCTTCGGCCAGCTCGCGGATGCTCGCTTCGTTGTCCGGGTTGCCGATGTTGACGATCTGGCCGTCGCAGCGTCCGCCCTGGTTTTCGATGATGCGGAACAGCGCCTCGATGCCGTCGTCGACGTCGGTGAAGCAACGCTTCTGGGCGCCGCCGTCGACCAGCTTGATCGGGGTGCCTTCCACCAGGTTGAGGATCAGCTGGGTGATGGCGCGGGAGCTGCCGATGCGCGCGGAGTCCAGGCGATCCAGGCGCGGGCCCATCCAGTTGAACGGACGGAACAGGGTGAATTTCAGACCCTTGCTGCCGTAGGCCCAGATGACGCGGTCGAGCAACTGCTTGGAGACCGAGTAGATCCAGCGCTGCTTGTTGATCGGGCCGACCACCAGGTTGGAGCGGTCTTCGTCGAAGCGCTCGTCCTGGCACATGCCGTACACCTCGGAGGTGGACGGGAAGATCACGCGCTTTCCGTACTTCACGCAGTGGCGAACGATCTTGAGGTTTTCCTCGAAATCCAGCTCGAACACGCGCAACGGGTTGCGGGTGTATTCGATGGGGGTGGCGATGGCCACCAGCGGCAGGATCACGTCGCACTTCTTGATGTGGTATTCCAGCCACTCGGTGTGGATGGAGATGTCGCCTTCCACGTAATGGAAGTGCGGATTGGTCTTGAGGCGCTCGATGGCGTCGGAGCCGATGTCCAGGCCATAGACGTCGTAGTTGCCGTCGGCCAGCAGGCGCTCGGACAGGTGGTTGCCGATGAAGCCGTTGACGCCGAGGATCAGCACCCGGGTGCGGCGCTTGGCGCGGCGATCCTGGCGGTGCAGACGGGCACCGGCCACCAGGCCGGCTTCGCGGGCCAGTTGCGGGCCGGAGAGATACAGCCCGGCATCGCCCAGCTGGCCGGCACGCACTTCCAGGGCACCTTCGCCGCAGGCGATGCGCAGGGGCTCCAGGCTCAGCACGGTACCGGGGGCCTGGCCGTGGTGTTCGGCCTGGGCCTGAGCGTTCCAGACGATCAGCTTGCGCTCGCCGATCCAGCCGAAGGCGCCCGGATAGGGTTGGGTCACGGCGCGGACCAGGTTGGCAAGCTCGGTGGCCGAACGACTCCACTCCAGCTCGCCGTCGGCGGCGCTGCGGCGACCGTAGGTGCTGGCCTGGCTTTCGTCCTGCTCACGCTCTTCCAGAGTCCCGGCGGCCAGCCCCGGCAGGGCATCGCGCAGGAGCTCCTGGCTGGCTTCGCGCAGCTTGCCGTGCAGCGTCAGGGCGGTGTCGTCCGGGGCGATGGCGACGCGCTGCTGGGCGACGATGGCGCCGGCATCGGCACGCTTGACCATGCGGTGCAGGGTCACGCCGGTCTCGGTCTCGCCATTGACCAGCACCCAGTTGGCCGGAGCGCGACCGCGATAGCGCGGCAGCAGCGAGCCGTGCAGGTTGTAGGCGCCGCGGCTGGCGCAGGCCAGCACCTCTTCGGAGAGCAGGTTGCGGTAATAGAAGGAGAAGATGAAATCCGGCTCCAAGGCGCGGATGCGCTCGACCCAGATCGGGTGGTTGACGTCTTCCGGCGCATGCACCGGGATGCCGTGGCGGGCACAGAGCTGGGCGACCGAGGCGAAGAAGCGGTTCTCGCCCGGATCGTCCGGATGGGTGAAGACGGCAGCGATGGGATAGCCGGCCTGGATCAGCGCGGCGAGGCCGGCGCAGCCGATGTCGTGGTAAGCGAAGACGATAGCGGTTTTCATCAGGGGCATTCCTGTCACTGGACTTTTCTAATTACTGAACTTGGCGCAGCGGCGCTGGCGAAGGGGAAAGGGTGGAGGCGCGGATCACTTGTTCCACGTGGAACCGGGGCCGGGCGCGGACATCGTGGTACACCCGGCCGAGGTACTCGCCGAGCAGACCGAGGCCGACGAACTGGGCGCCGGTGAAGATGAACAGGATGGCGAACAGCGAGAACACGCCGTCGGCCGCCCACTCGGCGCCGTGGGTCAGGCGCAGGACCAGCAGCAGCGCGGCGAAGGCGAAGCCGAACAGCGCAAGGCCACCGCCGAACAGGCTGAGCAGCCGCAGCGGAGTGGTGGTCATGCAGGTCAGCAGATCGAACATCAGGTTGATCAGCTTGAGGAAGCTGTACTTGGAATCCCCGTGTTCGCGCTCGGCGTGGGCCACCTCGATCTCGGTGGTGTGGCGGGCGAAGCTGTTGGCCAGGATCGGAATGAAGGTGCTGCGCTCGTGGCAGGCGAGCATGGACTGCACCACCTGGCGGCGATAGGCGCGCAGCATGCAGCCGTAGTCACGCATGGCGACGCCGGTGGAGCGCTGCACGGCGCGGTTGATCAGCCGCGACGGCAGGGTGCGCAGGTAGGAATCCTGGCGCTGCTGGCGCACGGTGCCGACCACGTCGTAACCCTGGGCGGCGGTATGCACCAGGCGCGGGATCTCCTCCGGCGGATTCTGCAGATCGGCGTCCAGGGTGATGATCAGATCGCCCCGCGCCTGCTCGAAGCCGGCGAGGATGGCCGAGTGCTGGCCGTAGTTGCGATTGAGCAGCACCGCCACCACCGGGCTGTCCGGCTCGCTGGCGGCCTGCTGCAGGAGCTCGGCGCTGCGGTCGCGACTGCCGTCGTCGACCAGGATGATCTCCACCTGGCAATCCAGCAGGCGGCAGGCGGCGCGGGTGCGGCGCAAGAGTTCCGGCAGGCTGGCTTCTTCGTTGTAGACGGGGATCACCACGGATACGCGGTCGATGGCATAGGGCTTCATGCGCCTTGCTCCAGCAGGTCTTCGATGGCGCCGACCACGCGGTCGACGTCGGCGAGGGTCATGTCGGGGAACAGCGGGATGGAGCACAGCCGTGCGGAGTTCCATTCGCTGTTGGGGAGGGCCAGCTCGGGCCAGCGCTCGCGGTACCAGGGGTGCAGATGGGTGGCGGTGAAATGGATGCCGGTGCCGATGCCGCGCGCCTTGAGGCCGGCCATGAAGGCTTCGCGGTCCAGCCCGCAGCGCTCGGGGCAGATGCGCAGGATGTAGAGGTGCCAGGCGTGGGTTTGGGCGTAGTCCGGCAGCGCCAGCGGCGCGACCGGCAGGTGCGCCAGGCGCTGGCTATAGGCCTGGGCCAGCAGCTGGCGGCGGCTGTTGATGTCACCCAGGCGATCCAGCTGGACCAGTGCCAGGGCGGCGTGGATGTCCGAGAGGTTGTACTTGAAACCGGGTTCCTGGACCTGGGCCTGGGGCTTGCGGCCCAGGGCGTGGCGGTCGAAGGCATCCACCGCCAGGCCGTGGAATTTCAGCCGGCGCACCCGCTCGGCCAGGGTGGCGTCGTCGGTCACCAGCATGCCGCCTTCGGCGCAGGTCAGATTCTTGATGGCATGGAAGCTGAAGATGGCGGTGCCGCGCATCCCTATGGGCTCGCCCTGGTAGCGGGTGCCGGCGGCGTGGGCGGCGTCTTCGATCAGGGCGATGCCATGCTGTTGGGCCAGGGCCCGCAGCGGCGCCAGATCACAACTGGCGCCGGCGTAGTGCACCGGAATGATGGCCTTGGTGCGCGGGGTGATGGCGGCGGCCACCTGCTCGGCGGAGACCATCAGGGTGTCGCGGTCGACGTCGACGAACACCGGGGTGGCGCCGATCAGGGTGATCATGTTGGCGGTGGAGACCCAGGTCAGCGAGGGGGTGATCACCTCGTCGCCCGGGCCGATGTCCAGTGCCAGCAGGGTCACGTGCATGGCGGCGGTGGCCGAGCACAGGGCCACCGCATGGGCGGCGCCGACCGAGGCGGCGAAACGCTCTTCCAGCAGGTTGGCCTGGGGCCCGGTGGTGATCCAGCCCGAGGTGAGCACCTGGCTCACCGCGGCCACTTCCTCGGCGCCGATGCTGGGGCGGGAGAACGGCAGGAAAGGCTCATCCAGCACGCGCGGGGTAGAGCTCTGGGACAGATCGGTCATGGCGGCTCATCCAGAAAGGGGGCGCCGGCACAGAGGTACCGGACACGATGAGCGCAGGCTAAAGCGAGACGCCTTACGGCCCCCTTAGCGCAACCTGACAACTGCCTGACAGCCGGTCGGCTCGTCGAGCACCCCCGTGAACCCCTTGGCAAAACAAGGGGTTAGCGTGCGACGAAGGGGGTGCCGGTGGTCGCCTGGAAGCCTAGAATGCAGCCCCTGCCGCTCCCGGCAGCTTCGAACCTGACACGAGAGACGACCGCGCCCATGCTGGACAACACCCTGAGCGAACTGGAAACCGCGATCCGCGACCTGCTGCAGCGCAACCAACGCCTGACCGCCCGGACCCAGGAACTGGAGCAGGCCCTGGCGGCCGCGCGCGAGGAAAACGACACCCTGCAGCTGAGCCTGCTGGAGCAGGAAGAAGCCGGCGCCAGCACCCGTCAGCGCGTGGAAGGCCTGCTGGCCTTGCTGGCCGCTGGCACGCCGGTCGCACAGGCCATCGCTGAACAGCCCGTCCCGGCTGACGTCGAGTGAAACACTCGGACGCGATCGCCAGCGCCCACGACGAGGTGGAGGTGCTCGGGCGTCGCTATCGCTTCAAGGTGGCCGAAGGCGATCGCGCCGCGCTGCAACAGGCCGCCGCCCGCCTGCGCGACGAACTGGTCGCCATCCAGGGCGACCGCCGCCGCGGCGACGCCACCGAATTGCTGGTGCTGGCCGCCCTGCGCCTGAGCCTGGACACCGCCGCCGACGCCGGCGCCCTGAGCGCCCTCGACGCCCGCCTCCAGGCGCTGACCGCCGAGGTCCGCGCGGCGCAGGAGGCGTAGCCCCTCTGCCCCGAGAGAGGGTTGGAGCGAGGGAACCGCGTCGCTCGAAGCTACCGACCTGCGCTGGACTCCGTAGGGTGGATGACGGCGCAGCCTCATCCACGGAGGCACGGTACCTGCGTGGAAAACGCTCTGCGGTTTTCCACCCTACGCCGGACTTGCGCCCCTCACCCCAACCGCCCCCTCCCACCCAGCTTGACCACCCCGCCGCCCCGTGCGAGCTTCGGTGCCCTTTCCCCTTCCCCGGAGGTCGTCATGCCTGGCATTCGTTGGCTCGCCATCCCGCTCCTGAGCGTCGCCCTAGGCGCCCAGGCCGCGCCCTCGCCCCTGCCGGCGCTGCTGGACGCCATGGCGCAGCGCTTGACGGTGGCCGACCAGGTCGCCCGCAGCAAGCATGACACCGGCAAACCGGTGCTGGACGAGACCCGCGAGCGCCAGGTGCTGGACAGCGTCGCCCAGGCCGCCCCGGCTGCCAACGTCAACCCAGCCACCGCCCAGACCTTCTTTGCCGCCCAGATGGAAGCCAACAAGCTGGTGCAATACGGTCTGCTCGACGCCTGGCGCCGCGGCGCGCAACCGCTGCCCGCCACGAGCCCGGACCTGGCCGGACTCAGGACCCGCCTCGACACCCTGCAGACCCGCCTGCTCGCCGGGCTCGCTGCCACCGGCGAGCTGCGCGCGGCCGCGGACTGTCCGGCGCAGCTGGACAAGGCCCTGACCGCCCACCTCGCCACGGCCCAGCCCGACGACCTCCACCGCCTGGCGCTGTTGCGTGCGCTCGGTGACTTCTGCGCCCTGCCCCGCTGAGCGCCTGTTCAAAATCCGCCGCGCGTCGGCCAAACTGCAGTGACAATGCCCTGGATCGCCAAGCGTTAAGGACTCTCCCCATGCACATCCTGCTCGTCGAGGACGATGCCACCCTGGCCGACGGCATCCGCCGCGTCCTGGAGGGCCATGGCATGCAGGTGGACCTCTTGCGCAATGGCGCCGAGGCCGACGCCTGGCTGCGCACCACCCGTTTCGCCGTGGTGGTGCTGGACATCGGCCTGCCCGGTGGCCTGGACGGCTTCGAGGTGGTCCGCCGCCTGCGCCAGCGCGGTAGCGACCAGCCGGTGCTGCTGCTCACCGCCCGCGATGCCATCGACGATCGGGTGCACGGCTTCGAGGTGGGCGCCGACGACTACCTGGTCAAACCCTTCGCCGTGCCCGAACTGGTCGCCCGGATCAAGGCCCTGGCCCGCCGCGCCGGTGGCCAGAGCTGCGCCGACCTCACCCTGGGCACGCTGCGCCTGGACACCGCCGCCCACCAGGCACGCCTCGGCGAGACACCGCTGGATCTTTCGGCCCGTGAGTGGGCGGTGCTCGAACACCTCTTGCGCCAGGCCGGCAAGGTGGTCTCCAAGCAGCAGATCATCGACGCCCTGGCGCCCTGGAGCAGCGAGGACCTGACCCACAACGCCGTGGAAGTCTACGTCTCGCGCCTGCGCCTGAAGCTGACCGACTCCGGCGTCGGCATCCGCACCGTGCGTGGCTTCGGCTATCGCCTGGAGGAGGCCAGCGGCCTATGAGCACGCCCGGCAGCAGCCTGCGCCGGCGCCTGCTGAAATGGCTGGTGCTACCGGTGCTGCTGGTCAACCTCGGCGGCGCGCTAGTCAGCTATCAGTTCGCCCGCAAGCCCGCGTTCAGTGCCCTCGACAGCGACCTCACCGACTCCGCGACCCTGCTGCTGGAGCAATTGCGGGTGGATGGCGCCGGACGGCTGTGGTTGCCCACCGAGGTGGAGTACCTGCTGCGCCACAACAGCCATGACCACGTCTGGCTGGCGGTCCGCGCCCTCGACGGTCGGCTGCTGTTCGGCGACGGCGCCATGCCGGTCCAGGCGGTTACCGACGAGATGCGCGACGGGCACACCACGGCGCGGCGCGCCCGCATCAACGAGCGCTCGGTGTTCATGGTCGGCCAACTGGGCAACATCGCCGGCCAGCCCGTGGTGGTCAGCGTCGCCCAGACCCTCAGTCGCCACACCGCCGCCCTGCAACGCATGGTGCTGACCCTGGTGGCGGTGCAACTGATCGTCGCCCTGCTCATCGCCGCCCAGTTGCTCTGGGCCGTGCGCCGCGGCCTGCGTCCGCTGGAGCGCCTGGAACGCCAGCTCGACAGCCGCCACTACGACGACCTCGCCCCGCTACGCGAAGAGGGGGCTCCGCGCGAGCTGAGCACCTTCGTCGCCGCGCTCAACGGCCTGCTGCTGCGGGTTCGCGAGGGCGCGCGCAACCAGCGCGCCTTTCTCGACGACATGGCGCACCAGCTGCGTACGCCCCTGGCCGGCATCAGCACCCTGACCCAGTGGCTGCGCCAGCGCCATGCCGATGATGCCGAGAGCGCCGCCGCTCTGGCGCAACTCGAAGCCGCCACCGAACGCATGACCCGCCAGACCAACCAGCTGCTCACCCTGGCCCGCGCCGCCACCGCGCGGCTGGAGAGTCCGCCGCGCGCGCCCCTGCGCCTGGACGAACTGGTCGGCGAGGCCATTCCCAGCCAGTTGGCCCAGGCCGATCGCCACGGCATCGACCTGGGCTTCGAACTGGAGCCGCAGACGGTACTAGGCAATGTCTTCCAACTGCGCGACCTGCTCGACAACCTGGTGGACAACGCCCTCAGATACACCCCGCGCGGCGGTCAGGTCACGGTGCGGCTGCACAGCCAGGCGGGGGCGACCGTCCTGGAAGTGGAAGACAATGGCCCCGGCATCCCCGAGGCCGAGCGTGCGCGCATCTTCGAACGCTTCTATCGCATCGACCGAGGCATTCACGGCACCGGCCTGGGCCTGGCCATCGTCCGCGACATCGCCACCGCCCACAACGCCGGCATCGAACTCGCCACCCCGGCCAGCGGCCAGGGGCTGCGGGTGGCGATCCACTTCCCACCGCTGGTCACGCCGCCGGTGGAAGTGCCCGCGTAGGTTGGGTTGAGCGCTAGCGAAGCCCAACAAAGTGTCGCCATCCTGCCGCCTAAAGAATCATCGCGGCCATGGGCCGCGATCAGGTCCGTAGGTTGGCGCTGAGCGAAGCGAAGCGCAACACGCCCAAGCAAGCCCCTACCGCCCGCGCCACCCCGGATTCTCCAACAACACCGCCATGCCCTGGCCGCCGCCGATGCAGACCGCCGCCACGCCATAGCGCAGCCCCCCGGCGCGCAGTTGCCGGGCCAGGGTGATGGCCAGGCGCAGGCCGGTAGCCGCCAGCGGATGACCGAGGGCGATGGCGCCGCCATGTACATTGAGGCGCGCCGGGTCCAGTTCCAGAGATCGCTGTACCGCCAGCAGTTGGGCGCCCTGGGCCTCGTTGATCTCCAGGCGGTCAATGGCAGCCAGCGGCAGACCGGCGCGCTCCAGCAGACCCTGGATCGCCGGGACCGGCCCACTGCCCATGAATTCGGGCGGCACCCCCACCACGCAGCTGCCCCGTACCCAGGCCAACGCCCGCTCCGGTACGGTATCCGCACCCCGCGCCAGCAGCACGGCGGCCGCACCGTCGGCCACCGCGCAGCTGTTGCCGGCGGTCTGGACGCCACCCTCATGCACCGGCGCCAACCGCGCCAGGGCCTCCCGCGAGGTCTCCCGCGGATGGCTGTCCTGCTCGACCACCGCGCAGCCCCGCGGCAGGCGCAACTCCCGTGGCGCCAGGCCAGCGGATTCGAAGCGCGCCGCCACCACCGGCACGATCTCTTCGCGAAACCAGCCCTGGCGCTGGGCCGCCAGGGCGCGCTCGAAACTCCGTAGCGCCCAGGCATCCACCGCCTCGCGGGCGATGCCGTGGCGCTCCGCCAGGCGCTCCGCGGTAGCCATCATGTCCAGTCCGGCCGCCGGGTCCTTGAGCGCCTCCCAGAGAAAATCGTGAAACTCCACCGGCGCGCCCAGGCGAAAGCCGCTGCGGTGGGTGTAGGCCGCGATGGGATTGCGGGTCATGGATTCAGCCGCCACACAGAGCACCCGGTTGGCCTGGCCGCTCTGCAGCTGATCGCCGGCCTGGCGCAGGAGCTCGAGGCCCGTGCCGCAGACGCGCTGCACCTGCAGCGCCGGCACCGCCTCGGGCACCCCGGCATAGAGGCCGATATGGCGCGGCAGCAGATAGGCGTCGAAGCTGGCCTGGGCCACACAGCCGGCCAGTACGGAGTCCACCGCCCCGGCGTCGTGCCCCCGCGCCAGTAGCGCCCGGGCCACGGCGATGCCGAGGTCGGTGGGCGACACCTGGCCCAGGGCGCCACCCAGGTCGGTCCAGGGCGTGCGTACGCCATCCAGCAACAGGACATCGTCGTACAGGGTGCCCTGGCCGTCACGCATGGCCGGCTGCCTCAGCCGTGGCGGCAGCCGGAGCTGACGCCCGCCGTTGCAGCAGGGCCAGCACCGCGCCCGCCGCCACCAGCACCGCCGGGGTGGTGGCCACCACCAGGGTCGCCGCGCCACCGCCGAGGGTCAGCACCTGGCCGGCCAGCAGGGGGCCGGCCATGGCACCCAGCCGCCCCACGGCCACCGCGGCACCGGTCCCGGTCGCCCTGACCGCCGCCGGATAGAGTTGCGGCGCCAGGGCATAGAGCACCAGTTGGCCACCGACCACGAACAGCCCGGCGGCGAAGCCGGCCAGGGCCACCAGCGGATAGGCCTTGGCCAGTCCCAGTCCGGCGAGGCCGAGCAGGATGCCCAGGTAGATGGCCAGCACCGTCAGCCGCGGCCGCCAGCGGTCCATGAGCAGACCGAACAGCACCGAGCCGATACCGCCGCCGAGGTTGAACAGAATTTGCACCCCTACCGCCTGGCCCCGGCTGAAGCCCTGCCCCACCAGCAGCGAGGGCAGCCAATTGAGCAGCATGTACATCACCGTGAGGGTGAAGAAGTAGCCCAGCCACAGCAGCAGGGTAGTCGACAGCGGTACCGCGCCCAGCCAGGCCCTGCCCGCCCCGCTCGCCTGCACGGCGCCACGGCCACGGAGAAAGCCGGCGGTCTCCACCAGGTAGCGACCGAGCAACGGCGCCACCAGCAGGGGTGCCAGGCCGCCGACATAGAACACCGTCTGCCAGCGCCCGACGTCCAGCAGCCCCACCACCGCCGCCAGGGCACCGCCCAGGGGCACGCCGCAGTACATCAGGCTGACCGCCGTGGCCCGCGCGCGCTCGTCCACCGATTCGGCGGATAGCGCGATCAGGTTCGGCAGGGCGCCACCCAGGCCGATGCCGGTGAGCAGCCGCACCAGCAGCAGGCTTTCCAGACTCCAGACATGGGCGGTGGCCACCGAGAAGACACCGAAGATCAGCACGCAGGCGATCAGCACCCGCTTGCGGCCGATACGGTCGGCGCACCAGCCGCCGATGAAGGCGCCGGGCAAGAGGCCAAGTATGCTGGCGCTGAATACCAGCCCCATCTGCCCCGGCTGGAAGCCGAAGGCCTTGGCCATGGCCGGGGCGGCGATGCCCATGGCCTGGAGGTCCATGCCTTCCAGCAGGGCGACGATGAAGCACAGCACGAGGGTCAGGCGAGCCCCGGACGGGGCGTTCGAGAACAGACGCATGGCGGACTCCTTAGAAACGGAAGGTGGTGGCGGCCGATAGATAGCTCGTGCTGTCGCCCTTGGCCTGGCGTACCGCCGGGCCTGCCTGGAAGTAGCTGTATTCCAGGTCCAGGGTCAGGTAAGGCAGGGGTCGCCAGCGCAGGTTGTTGCGCCAGAGATTGCCGGTCTTGCGTGCGCTGCTGGCAGCGGTGCCAGGCACCGTCACCATGCCCGGCAGGTAGACGCCGTCGTTGGTGCTCTGCCGCCAGACGGCGAACAGACCGCTTTCCAGCTGCAGGGTCGGCTGGGGCGTCAGGGTCAACAAGGGGCCGGCCAGATAGAGGTTGGCCAGGGTGGTGAGCCCCGAGTTGCCGTAGACGCCGTTCTTCGGATAGAGCGGATCGAAGGTGCCGGCCCGGCCATCGCCAAGCCGATCGTCACCACTGGCGGCATCCAGGCGCATGGCCAGACGCGGCTTCCAAGGGGCATCCAGGCGATAGCCGGTCTCGCTGCTCACCGCCCAGGCGCGGATCTGGGCACCGCCGAGCTGACCGCCCTGGCCGATCAGATCCCAGCTCCAGTCCCAGCCCGCCGCCTTGCCGAACAGCCGGACTCCACCGGTATAGCGCTGCTCCGCGCCGCTCAGGCCGTCCAGACTGCGCTGGTCCTTCTCCTGGCCGAAACCATAGATATCCAGTTGCAGCGGTCCGGCCACCGGCAGGGTGCCGTAGAGACCATAGAACTTGACCTCGTTATTGGAACCGTCGTCGAAGCTGTCCTCGCCGGTCACCACCGGTCGCACGGCGAAGGCATCCAGCCGATAGCCACCCGGCCGCTTCCAGGACAGGCGCAGCCCGTCGAAGTTGATGCGGATGTTGGGGCCGTCGCGGTAGGTGACCAGCACCTGGTCGCCATAGCCCAGCTCCTGGCGCCCCACCCGGGTCATCAGGCTGCCACCGGCCAGCGGCGTATTGAGGTCGACGAAGGCCTGGTGCAGCTCGGTGCGGCTCTGGTCGAAGGGTCCATAGATCGCCTTGTTCCAGGTGCGGGTGTTCTCCAATTGGACGAAGGTGCGCAAGGCATCGTCGAACAGGTGCAGGTCGGCATGCAGTTGCAGGCGTTGCTGGATGTAGTGATCGGTGTTCACCCCGCGCCGGCCGAAGACCGGCGCGTGGAAGGTATCGAAGCGATAGCGCGCTTCGCCACCGGTCTGCAGCCAGGCCGACTCGCCGAGGCGGTGGTAACGCAGTTCATCGAAGGGGTCGGTACGTTTGGCCGGATCGTCGAGGAAGCGATAGTCCTCGATCCAGCGCGGCGGGCCGGGTGGCAACGGACGCTCCACTTCCAGATTGTTGAGGGGTTTGGGCGCCCGCTCCAGATTGAGCGAGGGCGCGGCGGCGGCGCCCTCGCTGACCAGTAGAGCGGCGAAGGAGACAAAAGCGAGGCACGAGCGAGCCCGTGCGCAAGCCCGAGGCGAGCGCGAAGTAGACATGAGATGACCGTCCTGACAGTGAAGGCGGAAGGCGCCGCAAAGGCGCGTGATCAGGGCCTAGCGGGCGCGGATCGGGCGATCGTCAGGAGGGAAGGCGAACGGATAGCGTGCTGACATGGCGGGTGTCCCTTTGTTGTTGTTGTCGTCACCGTGGGGGCCGGGCGGCCCTGGGTCGATGATGGGCGATGCCAAAAATGGATCAAGCCGTCCGAGCCGAATTTGGCCGATTACCGAACGTTATATTTATTAACTTTATTGTCGTCGGAGGACCGATCTCATCCCATCGCCAGGGTCGGCTGACTCGCGATTTGTAACAATGCCCACCCCAGCGGGGTCCATGCACAGGCCCGTACGGGTTAAGGTTCCTTCTCTCACGATCGAAAAGGCGAACTCATGAGCTCCAAAACCTCTCTCCTGCTGGCCGGTGCCGCCCTCTTCACCCTGCTGGCCGGTTGCGGCTCGCATGAAACGCAAGGCAGTCCAGCGGCCGCCACGCCGACCGCGAGCACCACCACCAGCAGCAATGGCCGCTGCAACTCCGATGCGGTCCAGGATCTGGTCGGCAAGGCCCTTTCCCCGGCCCTGGCCGAGGAAAGCCGCCAACGCGCCGGTGCCCAGGTGGTCCGTGTGGTGCGTCCGCAGGACCCCATGACCATGGACTTCAACTCCCAGCGCCTGACCATCACCACCAGCGACAGCCTGGTGGTGCAGACCGCGACCTGCGGCTGATCGCACCAATGACCGTCGACCGGCCGGCCACCGCCACGCCGGTCGCGGCGTCTCGCTAGAAGCCGAAGCCCTGGCGCAACGCTGGCCAATCCGTACTGCGTGAACAATTGATCGGCAAGAGCGCCGGGTATCAACTGACGGATAATCTCTTGCCAAACCTCAGTTGAAACGCCTAACGTTAGGCGTTAATATTTTTAACGAGCCTCGTCAAGGAGCTGCAATGATCCGCAGCTTTCGCTGTAGCGATACCGAAGAGCTATTTACGACTGGACAGAACCGGCAATGGAGCCAAATAGCTGCCGTGGCGACGCGGAAGCTGGCGATGTTGAACGAGGCCATTGAGCTGCGAGACCTCAGGTCTCCTCCCGGTAACCGCCTGGAGCAACTGGAGCGGGATCGTAAAGGCCAGCACAGCATTCGCATAAACGACCAGTGGCGCATCTGTTTCGAGTGGACCGCACACGGGCCAGTCAATGTAGAGATCGTCGACTATCACTAAGAGGGTCGGCTAGACGCCACCGGCGCGGTAACTGGCTTCGAACGTAATACCCCGTCCCACCAGCCCTAGATGATAGTGAAAGAGGTAACGCCATGCTGACCAACGGAATGCGCCCGGTTCATCCCGGCGAGATCCTGCGGGAAGAGTATCTGGTACCCATGGGCATAAGCGCTTCCGCGCTGGCCCGCGCCCTGGGCGTCTCGGCCCCTACCGTAAACGATGTCGTTCTGGAGCGTCGCGGAGTGACGGCCGATATGGCGCTACGCCTCGCCGCTGCGTTCGATACTACCCCTGGTTTCTGGGTAGGCCTGCAGGCTGCCTATGAACTGAGAAAGGCAGAGATAGCGAAAGGTGAACAGATCCGTGCGCAGGTAAAACCTCTGCAGGTCGCCTGATCTTTAGGCTCTGTATGAAAAGTACTGGCGTAGACAGCGCAGCGTGCAAGCGAGCGTGACCATCGCAGCGAAACGTTTTGCCAGCTTGTCGTAGCGAGTGCCAATCCTGCGACTCTCCTTCAGCCAGCCGAACATCCGCTCGATGATGTTGCGCTGCCGGTATTTCGGACTGTCGAATAGCCTTGGCAGTCCCGGCTTGGGCTTGCGTTTCATCGTTCGCAGCGGAATCACAGGCCTCATCCGGTAACGGTCGCAGTACTGGCGCAAGTGCTCGGCATCGCAGCCCTTGTCTGCCAGCAACCAGCGGTAGCGCTTGCGGGGTCGGCCTGACTTGCCAGGGAGGCGTACTTGATCCAGAAGAGCCTCGGCATTTGTCACTGGCCTGACCCGGCGACAATACAAAGCGTAGGGGGACGCCGTTGGCGTCGCAAATCATGTAGATCTTGGTGGTCAGGCTACCTCTGCTGCGCCCCAGCGCATGGTCTACCTGCTCTTCTGGCCCCCTTTTTTCCCAGCGCCAGAAGAGGCTCGGGTTGCGCGTACGGCGGTGGAGTCAATCACCCAGGTGTCCAGGTCAATCAGCCCTTCCTGATTCAGGCGAACGTGTAAACGCTCGAGAATCTGATCGCAGGGGCCGCCATCTCGCCAGTCACGAAACCGCTGATACACCGGCGACCAGGGGCCGAATCGCTCTGGCAGGTCGCGTCAGGCAGCACCTGAACACAGGATCCAGAAGATGCCATTGAGCATCAGTCGGTCATCACTGCGTGGGCGCCCCCTCTTCTGTTCGAGAGAAACACTATCTGCGATCAGCTCCCACGCTTCTTCCGGGAGTTCGTAACGCCTTGCCATTCGGCCCTCCAGCCTGTCATGGCGACGATTCTACTCGCTCGGATTTTTCGTACAGAGCCTAGAGCCCAAAGCCCTGGCGCAACGCCGCCACGCTATGGAAATGAAAGGCCGGACGCTGTCGCTCCAGCTCTTCCCGACTGCCGAAGCCATAGCCCAAGGCCACCGCCGCCACGCCGTTCTCCCGCGCGGCGATCAAGTCGTGCTCGCGATCACCGAGCATCAGGCAGGTCTCCGGCGCCAAGGCCTCGGTCGCCAGCACATGGCGGAGCAATTCGGTCTTGTCGCCACGGGTACCGTCCAGCTCGCTGCCGTACAGGGCGGTGAAGTAGTCGGTCAGCGCGAAGTGCCGCAAGATCTCCTGGGCGAATACCCAGGGCTTGGCGGTCACCAAATAGAGCCGCCGTCCCGCTGCGTGCAGGCCAGCCAGCAGTTCGCGGATGCCCGCATAGACCTCGTTTTCATAGAGGCCGGTGGTACGGAAGTACACCCGGTAGGCCTCCACCGCCCGCCAGGCCCGCGCCTCGTCGAAGCCGTAGTGGGCCATGAAACTCTGCAGCAGCGGCGGGCCGATGAAGACCTCCAGCGCACGCAGGTCGGGTTCGTCGATCCCCTCGGCGCGCAGCGCCACCTGGATCGCCCGGGTAATGCCCAGGCGCGAATCGGTAAGGGTGCCATCTAGATCGAACAGCAGGTTGGGGTGATGCATGAAGCCTCCTGGGCGGCGAAGACACCTGGCCAGTATGGCGACCGCGAGTGCAGCACGGTAGGCTGCCTGGCTTTACTGAAAATGAGTCTTGTTCGCCGATGCCCCTGTTGCCGCTCTCGCTTCGCCTCACACCGCTGCGTGCCTGGTTGGTCCTGCCGCTGCTGCTGGCTCTGGCTGTTCCAGGCCAGGCCCGCCCCATCGATCAACCGATGGACGCCAGCGTCCTCGCCCAGCCCGGCCAGGGCTATTCCTTCAGCGAAGTGCAGCTGGATTCCGTCGACGGCGCCCGTCACTACCAAGTCTGGATCGCCCGCCCCGCCGCCCCGGCGCCCGCGGCGGGCTATCCGGTGCTCTACCTGCTCGATGGCAACGCTGCCCTGGGCGGGCTGAACGCTGAGCTGCTCGACGAGTTGGCCCGCCGTCCGCAGCCACCGGTACTGGTGGCGGTAGGCTATGCCGGCGGCAAGCGTATCTATGGTCCGGGACGTGTCCTCGACTACACGGCCTCGCAGCCCACCAGCGAACGCTTTCGTGAGATGCCCACCGGCGGCGCCGATGTCTTTCTCGCCTGGCTGCTCGACCGCCTGGAACCGGCGGTGGCGCAGCAGGTGCCCCTCGATCGCGATCGGCGCGCGCTATGGGGCCATTCCCTGGGCGGTCTGTTCGTGCTCCACGCCCTGCTCACCCGCCCGGACGCCTTCGCCCGCGGCTACGCCGTCAGCCCCTCGCTGTGGTGGAGTCCCGACGCCCTGCCGCAGGATGACCAAGCCCTGGCGCAGCGCCTGCAAGGACACCCCGCCGAACTCATCCTGCTGCAAGGCGGTGCCGAGCACGACCTGCCCGCGCAGTTCCAGAGTGCGGTCCCGGCTGACGCCACCCCGCGCCTGGCTGAACGTCTCGCCCGCATTCCGGGCCTGACGGTGCACTTCACAACCCTGCCGGATCTCGGCCACGGCCCCATGTTGCCGGCTTCGCTGCGCTGGGTGGTGCAGCACGGGCCCCTCTAACGCCCGTTTATCACAGCATTACGCATCTTTATCCAGCGCAGCGGCAAAGCTTGGCAGTATCCCTGAACAGGGGCGCCACTTCCGGCCCCCTCCTTCAGGAGCAGCACCATGCCGCAACGCCGGACCAAGGCGCGCCTCAGCTGGCTCGCCATCGCCCTTTCCACCACCCTGGGTCTGCTCGACCTGCAGAGTGCTGCCGCCGCCCGCGCCCTGCGCCTGGCCCACGCCTCCAGCAGCGACAGCCTGATCAACCAGGCGGTGCAGCGCTTCGCCGAGGAGCTCAAGACCGAGTCCAAGGGCGAGTTGACCGTCAAGGTCTTCCCCGATGGCCAGCTCGGTGACGAAGGCCCCATCGCCGAAGGCGTTGGCAACGGCTCCATCGACATCGGCCTGGGCGGCGCGGTAGACGCCATCGATCCACGCCTCAACGTGGTCTCCCTGCCCTTCCTGTTCCGCGACGCGGCCAACGTCCACGCCTTCCTCGACGGTCCCCAGGGCAAGGCCCTGCTGGGCCTCGGCCAGGACCACGGCTACATGCTGCTCGGCGCCCTGGATTCGGGTTTCCGCCAGTTCGCCAACAGCAAGCACCCCATCGTCGCCCCGGCCGACCTCGGTGGCCTGAAGATCCGCACGCCGCCGAATCCGGTGATCCTCGCCACCCTCAAGCAACTTGGCGCCCTGGCCCAGTCGATTCCCTTCGGCGAGGTCTACAGCGCCCTGCAATCCGGCGTGGTGGATGGCGTCGAGCCGGAAATGCGCGATTTCTACGATCAGAAGTGGTTCGAGGTGGCCAAGTACCTGTCGCTGTCCAACTACATCTGGTCGGCCAACTACTGGTTCATGAACAAGGATACCTACGACAGCCTGAGCGAGCCCCAGCGTGAGGCGCTGCGCAAGGCGGCGCAGGACACCGTGACCTGGTACCGCGGCCAGCTGGACGCCACCTACGCCAAGGTCCTCGCCGAACTCAAGGCCAAGGGTGTGCAGGTCAACAGCGTCGACACCGCGCCCTTCCAGGCCCTGGTCGATCCGGTCTACACCCGCTTCGCCGGTGAATGGGGCCAGGCCTTCGTCGACCAGACCCGCAGCGCCGCGCGCGAGGCCCACTGAGCCATGAGCGATCCGACCCACGTCCCGCAGCGTCCCTCGGGCGCCGAGCGCCTGTTGCAGGGCGTGGGCGTCCTCTTGTTCCTCGCCACCTTCGGCGCCATCACCGGCGGGGTGGTGGCGCGCTACTTCCACCTGCCCGGTTTCGAGTGGTCCTTCGAGATCGCCGCCCTGAGCTTCGTCTGGGTCACCTTCATCGGCTGCGTGCTGGCCGAGCTGCGTGGCGAGAACGTGCGCTTCGTCGGCGTCCTGCTGCTGCTGCCGCCCGCCGGCCAACGCGCCCTGCAGGTATTCGGCTGCCTGGTGCTGCTGGGCGTCAGCCTCTGGCTGCTGACCAGCGGCTGGGCGGTGCTGGAACGCTCCGGGCGGGTGCCCACCCCGGTGCTGCGCTGGCCCTCCGGCCTGATGACCCTGGCGCTGGTCAGCGCGGCGGCCCTGCTCGTCGTCATCGCCCTGCTGCGGCTGTGGCGCCTCTGTATCCGCCGGGAGCCCCAGGCATGACCGTCCTCGCGCTGTTCCTCGCCTTCATCGTCCTGCTGCTGGCCGGCATCCCCATCGTCTGGGCCATGGCCGGCGCCAGCATCGTCGCCCTGCTGGTGGGCGACCTGAGCATGCCCCTGGCCTGGCTCGCCCAGCAGACCATCCGCGGCGCCGACTCCGCCACCCTGAGTTCCATCCCGCTGTTCCTGCTGGCCGGCGAGCTGATGAACCGCGGCGGCCTGACCAGGCGCCTCATGCGTATCGCCGAGCACTTCCTCGGCCGCTTCCGCGGCGGCCTGGGCCTGGTCAATGTGGCCACCGCCTTCGTCTACGGCGGCCTGACCGGCTCCGCCACCGCCGACACCGGCGCGGTGGCCAAGGTGATGATCCCGGCCATGGAAGAGCGCGGCTATCCGCGCGCCTTCGCCGCCGCGGTCACCGCCGCCTCCGGCACCCTGGGCATCATCGTGCCGCCCAGCGTCATCCTCATCCTCTATGGCGTGCTGACCAATACCTCCATCGGTGGCCTGTTCGTCGCCGGTCTCATCCCCGGCGTGCTGCTGGCGCTGACCTTCATGGTCACCGCCTATGTGGTCGGGGTGCGCGAGAACTTCCCCAAGGTCGACGAACGCCTGCCGCTGCGCGAGCTGCTGCGTGACCTGGGCTATGCCCTGCCGGCGCTGCTGATGCCGCTGCTGGTGCTGGGCACCATCGTCAGCGGCTTCGCCACCGCCACCGAGGCCGCCGCCGTCTCGGTGCTCTATGCCCTGGTCGCCGGCATGCTGGTCTATCGCGAACTGCGCTGGCGCGACCTACTGCCGGCGATCCACGAGGCAGTCGTCACTACCGGCTCGGTAATGATCATCATGGCGGTGGCCATGCCCTTCGGCTGGATCCTCACCGTGGAGCAGGTACCCCACACCGTGGCCGGCTGGATCGTCAACCTGCACACCGGCCCGCTGCTGACCATGCTGCTGATCGTGCTGACGCTCAAGGTGGTGGGCTTCTGGCTCGACCTCGGCCCGGCCATGATCATCCTCGCGCCCATCCTGGTACCTATCGCCAAGGCCGCCGGCTTCGAGCCCTACCAGATCGGCCTGATCTTCACCGTGACCCTCGGCTGGGGGCTGTTCACGCCCCCCATAGGCACCAACATCTTCGTGGTCTGTAACGTCGCCCGGCTGTCCATCGGCGAGGTGTCCTGGCGCCTGGTGCCCTTCTGGCTGGCCACCGCCGTGGCCGTCGCCCTGCTCGTGCTCTTCCCTTCCCTGAGCGGCTGGTTACCCCGCCTGCTCGGTTACTGATCAACCCCGCAATCCGAGTACCTCCGTCATGACCTTTCTCGTGGGTGGAATCTCCAGCGCAGGACGCGCCCTTCCCAATGTCCAGGGCCACGCCTTGCGGGTCACCCGCTCCGCGGGCGCCTACCTCTGGGACGACCGCGGCCAGCGCTATCTCGACACCGCCATGGGCTTTGGCGCCACCCTGCTCGGCCATGCCCCGCCCGCGGTGCTAGAGGCGGTGGCCCAGGCCCAGGCCGAAGGCCCCATGCCCTCCTTCGCCCACGCCCGTGAAGAAGCCGCCGCCGCCGCCCTGGCCGCCCGTTGCGGTGACCTATCGCAGGTGATCTTCCTCAACACCGGCAGCGAGGCGGTGCACCTGGCCTGCCGTACCGCGCGTATCGCCACCGGCCGCGGCCGCATCGTCAAATTCGCCGCGGCCTACGACGGCTGGTACGACCCGGTGGCCTTCGGCAACGCCCAGTCACCGGCCGCGCGCATGACCGGCGCCCGTCCCGAACGCGACGGCATGCTACTGCTGCGCTACAACGACTTCGCCGACGTGGAGCAGCTGTTCGCCGAATACGACGACATCGCCGCCATCCTCATGGAACCGGTGCTGGCCAACGCCGGCTGCCTGGAACCCGCCCCCGGCTACCTGCAGTACGTTACCGACCGTGCCCATCGCAACGGCGCCCTGGTGATCCTCGACGAGGTACTGATGGGTTTTCGCCTGCACGCCGGCCTTACCGGGCACTATCTAGGCGTGGACGCTGACCTCGCGGCGGTGGGCAAGGCCATCGGCAGCGGTATCCCGGTCGCCGCGCTGCTCGGCAAGCCGGCCATCATGGAGTTGTTCGAGCGCGGCCAGGTGGTTCGTGCCGGCACCTACAGCGGCAATCCCCCGGCCTGCGCGGCGGTGCTCGCCACCCTCGAACTGCTGGTCAAAAAGGACTACTTCGCCCTGCTAGCCCGCGGCGACGCCCTGCGCACCCGCCTGGCCGCCACCTTCGCCGCTCAGGGCCTGCCCTTTTCCAGCAGCGGCTACGGCAGCGTCTTCACCCCCTGGAACCACGCCCAGGCCCCCAGCGACTACGCCCAGGCCGAAGCCAGCGTCCACGCCGAATGGACCCGCGCCCTGCACTTCGCCCTGCGCGCTCGCGGCGTGCTGATGATGCCCGTCGCCTATGGCCGCCTGTACCTGACCTTCGCCCACACCGACGCGGTCCTCGCGGAACTGGAAGCGGCCTTCACCGACGTGGCCCAGACCTGGGCGTAGAGATCAGGCAGTCGCGGCGCGCTGCCGCTCTTGATAGCGATCACGGATGAAATTGGCCAGCCGCCGGGTGCTCAAGCGAGCCCCGGCCGGCACCAGCAGCGCCAGCTCCAGGTGCGGCAATTGCGGCAAGCCCTCGGCTGCGCCCAGCACGCGCCAGCCCTCGGGTACCACCGAGGCCGGCAGTACCGTCACCGCGGCACCCAGACGCACCGCCGCGAGGATGCCAGGCAGATGCGACGAAGACGATACGATGCGCCAGGGCCGCCCGGCCTCGTCCAGCGTCGCGAGGATGCCCGGCCGGGCCCGACAATTGTCGGCGAACAGCGACAGCGGTAACACCTGCTCCCGTTCCGGACGTTTCCCCACCACACTGCACCATACTTGAGCTTCCTCGCAGAGCAGCTCACCGATGGGCCGCCCGCTCTCGCGGGTGACGATGGCCAGGTCCAGATCCCCCATCTGGACCTGGGGTTCCAGCCGTTTGGAAAAGTCACAGAGGATCTCTACCTGGATCTCCGGATGCTGCGCCGAGAAGGTCTGCAGTAGCCAGGCGCCGAGGCTGTCCAGGTAGTCGTCGGGCATGCCGATGCGCACCCGCGTCGCCTCCAGCTTGCACTCCAGGGCGCACAGCGCCTCGTCTTCCAGGATCAGCATGCGCCGCGCATAGCCCATCAGGATCTCGCCGTGGGCGGTCAGGCTCACCCCCTTGCGACTGCGTTCCAGCAGTCGTTTGCCCACCCGCTCCTCCAGCCGACTGACGATCAGACTCACCGCCGCCTGGGTCTTGCCGATCCGCTCGGCCGCCGCCGTGAAGCCGCCGTGATCGATCACCGCGATGAAGGTAGCGAGGGCATCGGTATCGAAATGGCGCATGGCGGACTCGTTACGGCGGGAGGCGATGGGTTCCAGCACGCAAATAGCGTTCCGTTGTGGGCAGGCCTTTCCTTGGCTACCTTCAAGACAGGCAGCATCATGCCTGATCGCCTCACAGTTTCTGACTCAGCTCCGTACCAAGCGAGCTCACCTTTGAAACCCTGTGCCTCAACTTCCAGGCTTGAGGAACACTCCGTCCTCCCAGTATCCATGCCCAATCACGAGCCAAGCCGTCGCCACAGCCGAGTCGACTCGAATGCTGCAGGCGTGGCACCAACGACCGCAACCCTTGGCTCCGTCCAGACCAGCAAAGCCAAACCAAGACTGGCCTCCTGGAATTAGCCCGCTTGAGCTTTCCAGCACTTCCGCCCCTTTACGAAAATGCGTATTGCGTCACGCATTTTCGCTACAATCACCTGGTGACCTACAAGCAGGACGCTCACCGAAGCCGAGGAAAGGCCAGTCACCCTCCTGCTGCTCCTCATCTCTTCAACTCAGGCGCATAACCTCGTGTACCGAGGTCATGCCTCCGCCTCGATACATTAGGCCATAGGCCAGCCGCGATACGGAAAGCGGCCCTGTAATGACCTGACCGGAGAAGAAAGTGACTGGTGAAAAGCTTGTGCATGCTCGTACGGCCAACAGGCAATCCATTCGTGCCAAGAAAGGTGGTTGGTCTTGCAGCCTGCCAAGCGATCCGTTACCCACTTATCAAGCGTAAGAGACCATGGGCAGCCGTATACATAATAGTCGCTTATCGAAATTGCTGGCCGACACCTCCACGGCAGTGGCCGCAGCCACTACAAAGGATGAGCTTCTTTCGGCCACCCAAGGCCTACGTGACTTCGAGGGGCCGCTCAGATTCTACAATTCTAGGCTGTGGGTCTTATCGGTAGCCCTGATAATGGCGGCGCTGGGATGTTGCGGGGTAACGCCAGAGTCGAAGCTTTGGCTTAGCCAATGGATAACGTGGGACCCGAGCTTGCTCTTGCTAGGTCTTTTCATGGTTTTCGTCGTCGCTGGATGGGCATGTATCGCCTTCATACGAAGGCGTAACAAATTGGTGCCGAAACTTGCAGAGGAAATCACCTGGCGCGCTGCTGCACTCACCAATGGACTTGAGCCGGCCGCCGCTTCCCTCGATTATCTATTTAGCCAATTCGGAGATTATCATCGAGGTAATTACAGCCGTGAAATCAACTATGCATTGGAGGGCACTTCACTGGGCCGAATGCATGAGCTGAAATATCACTACTACCAGTTACACTATGTTGACGTGCAGACCGTATACACTAGAGTTTCAGATGGCAAGGGTGGTAGCAAGACGCAAAAGAGAAAAGTCTATCACCACTATTATCGCTATAGCCTAGTGATGGATTTTCCCTGGATCGCCAACATAGCGGTACGCGCCGGCAGCCATAAAGCGGTCGATCTGTCACAGGTCTTCGAGCCCACTTCCAGCGATTTCAACCGTGCCTTCACGCTGACGGGCACCGAAACCTTGGCTTGCGCCAAATTCGCCAAGCCAATCACCCTACTGACTTTACTACGTCTGAACGAAAGATTAGTTGAGCCCAACCTGGAATTTTCAGCCGAAGGCCTGCTGTGCCTTAGCTTTGATAATAAGAACTTGCTTGAGCCGGATATGCCCTATGACCTGGCCACACCAGAAGAGTTTTTCAAAGCTATAGAAGCTGGAATCCGCCTACCCAAGCTAACCGCCATCTTGTCCATCGTGCATGAACTCGCGGAGCAGCATGATGACAACTTCAGTCCTGTCACCCCATCCGCGGCTCTTCAAGGAGATTGAAAAATGGACCCCATCGTTATCTTTGGCTTGATCCTGGTCGCCGTAGTGATCAGCCTGATCGTGCTCTACAACGGCATCATCGGCGCGCACAACCGCGCGCAGCGGGCCTGGGCAGACGTGCTGACCTATGAGCGCCAGAAAACGAAGGTGCTCGATGCGCTTCAGCCACAGGTCGGCAATTACCAGGACTACGAGCAGAAGCTGCTGACCGACATCACCCAGCTGCGGAGCGCCATTGCGGGTCTCCCTGCCGAGGCAGATGGTCGGGCGCTCGTCACTACCGAGAAAGCCACCCTGGCGCTGCTGGATAGTCTGCGAGTGACCTATGAAGCCTATCCAGACCTCAAAGCCGCCGAGATCGCGACCTATTTCATGCGCGAAATCACCGAGCAGCAAGAGAACATCGGCGCGGCTGTCACGGTTTTCAACCGGGAAGTAGAGCTGTTCAACAATAAGATCCAGATGTTCCCTGGCTCGTTCGTCAATGGAACATTCAACAAGAAGAGCCCGATCACCCCCTTTTCCGACTCCGAAGCGCAAAGAGGTTTTGAATACAAACCAAACTTCTGAAGGCTTACGACTGAACAGGTTCGAAGCATGAGTTTCGCTATCTTGTGACACGCCGAGCTGAAGTCGCCCTCAGCTCCGGTCCCCTGCTTCGACCCTGCTACAGGTCATTGTTGGAATCATCCAGCTGGCTGCGTTTGCACGCAACAGCCACGAAGAGGCTTATTCAAAGCTGAACAAGCCCGTGGCTGGGTCTTAGCAAAAGCCCTCACCTATCGATCCAGCCTCACAACCACCGATACATCACATAGCAATCCACCAACCCCAGGCTCCCATGCCGATAAGCCTTGGGCAGGGTGCCGACGATCTGGAAGCCGTGTTTCTGCCACAGCCGTACCGCCACGCTGTTGCTCGCCACCACCGAGTTGAATTGCATCGCCAGGAAGCCCAGCTCACGCGCCACCTGCAGCGAGTGCTCGCAGAGGGCACCGGCCACGCCCTGGCCGCGGGCGGCGGGGGCGACCATGTAGCCGCAGTTGCAGACGTGGTCGCCCGGGCCCATGGCGTTGGCCTTGAGGTAGTAGCTGCCGAGGATCTGCCCCTCGCGCTCGGCGACGTAGGTCGCTCGCGGCACCTCTACCCAAAGGCGCCAAGCCTCCTCGCGGGTCATGTCGGGGGCGTAGGCATAGGTCTCCTGCGCCTGGACGACTTGCTGGATGAGCGGCCAGACCTGGTCGAAATCGGCGGCTTCGAGCGGACGGATAAGCATGGGTTACCTCGGCGGACAGGGGGGACGCCAGTGTCCCCTAGCCGGCCGAGCCTGCCAAATCCTCGTCCTCGGCCAGGAGCGCCTGACCGCTCTGGCGGCAGGCCGCCAAGAGCTCCTCGGCAAGATCCTCCTCATCCAGCGCCCGCGCCAGGGCCACGCCGCCGATCAGGGTGGTGGCCAGTTGCAGCGCCCGGCGGCGGCGTTGCGCCGCTGGCCCTGGCAGATCGTGCTCCAGCCGCCGCCGAGGTCAGCGCGACCCTGGCGGTGCTCGACCGCCAACTGGGCGATGACGCCTTTCTCTGCACGCCCAACTTCGGGCTGGCCGATGCCCTGCTGGCGCCCATGCTGGACTACCTGGAACGACTGCCGGAGCCACGCTGGCTGGCCACCTGGCCGCGCCTGGATGCCTACCTCGCTCGCCTGCGGCAGCGGCCGTCCGGCCAGGCGATCCTGGTCGCCCCGGACTTCACCCTGCGTTAAGCCAGCCTTAACCCGCCTTTGCTGGAATCACCGAGCGCGCCACGCGGTCCTTTGGCGCGTGCTTGAGCGGTGCCAGGCTATCGCGCCTAATCGATTCCGCCCCTCGTTCCCTATCCCGCGCCAGATAGCCCTGCCTGGCCGCCTGGCTCACCAGGCGGTCGCCCCGCGCGCCGCAGCCTGTTCAGCGTGGTCTCGGCCACCGGGAGTCGCCATGCTCAGCAAGCTCTTCACCCAACCCTTGCTGGCCTTTTTCAGCCAGCGCCTCGACCGGCGACTGTTCCGCCGTCCGGCACTCTGGCAGCACCTGCCCGCCAGCCAGGGCCAGCGCGAGCCCAATGCCGATTTCAGTCGTCGCCTGCACGAAGCCGCCGGTTCCGCCGAAGGCGAATTGCTCAGGCGCTACCGCAGCAGTCCGCTGGGCCTGTCCGCCGCCGAGGCAGCCGAACGCCGTCGCCTCCACGGCTACAACGAGGTGGAACAGGGCCAGACGCTCAGTGCCTGGCGCCACCTCTGGCTGAGCTATCGCAATCCCTTCAACCTGCTGCTGACCCTGCTGGCGCTGGTCTCGGCGTTCACCGCCGACCTGCCCGGCGCCGTCGTGATCGGCACCATGGTGCTGGTGTCCACGGTCCTGCGCTTCGTCCAGGAATCACGCTCCAACCGCGCCGCCGAGCGTCTCAAGGCGCTGGTCAGCACCACCGCCACGGTGCTGCGTCCGGAGGCCAGCAATCCCTTTGGGGTCGAGGTGCCGATCCGCGATCTGGTGCCCGGCGACGTGGTACGCCTGGCCGCCGGCGACATGATTCCCGCCGACCTGCGTCTGCTCAGCACCCGCGACCTCTTCGTCAGCCAGGCGGCCCTCACCGGCGAATCCCTGCCGATGGAAAAACGTGCCCTTACCCTGACCGACAGCGGCAGCGCCCTGGAATGGGATAACCTCTGCTTCATGGGCACCAACGTGGTCAGCGGCGCCGCCACCGCCGTGGTCATAGGCACCGGCCTCGACACCTACTTCGGCAGCCTGGCGCAGCACGTCACCCGTGGCGGCGAGGAGCCCAATGCCTTCCAGCAGGGGGTCAACAAGGTCAGTTGGCTGCTGATCCGCTTCATGCTGGTGATGGCCCCGCTGGTGCTGCTGATCAACGGCCTGACCAAGGGCAACTGGCTGGACGCGACGCTGTTCGCCCTCTCGGTAGCGGTCGGCCTGACCCCCGAGATGCTGCCGATGATCGTCACCGCCACCCTAGCCAGGGGCGCCGTGGTGCTGGCGCGGCAGAAGGTGGTGGTCAAGCGTCTCGACGCCATCCAGAACTTCGGTGCCATGCAGGTGCTGTGCACCGACAAGACCGGCACCCTGACCCAGGACCGCATTCTCCTCGAACGCCACACCGATGCCCGCGGCCAGCCCAGCGATGCCGTGCTGGAGTACGCCTATCTCAACAGCCATTACCAGACCGGCCTGAAGAACCTGCTCGATGTCGCCGTGCTGAAGCGTGGCGAACTCCGCGGCCTGACCCTGACCTATCGCAAGGTGGACGAACTGCCCTTCGACTTCGAGCGGCGCCGCATGTCAGTGGTGGTGGCCGACGGTCGGCGCCATCTGCTGGTGTGCAAGGGCGCCCTGGAAGAGATGCTCGCCGCCTGCAGCCTGGTCCGCGAAGACGGCGCCGATCTGCCGCTCACTGCCGAGCGCCTGGCGCACATCCGGGCCCTCACCGCCGGGTTCAACGACGAGGGCCTGCGCGTGGTGGCCGTCGGGATCCGCGAGCTGCCCGGCGACAACCTGGATTACAGCGTCGCCGATGAACGCGACCTGGTGCTGATCGGCTACATCGCCTTCCTCGATCCGCCCAAGGAGACCGCGGTCGGCGCCCTGCGCGCCCTCGCCGACCAGGGCGTCACCGTCAAGGTCCTGACCGGCGACAACGAACGCGTCACCCGCCGCATCTGTCAGGACGTCGGCCTGGACGTGGAGGGCCTGCTCACCGGTACCGAGATCGAGTCACTGGACGATCCCGCCCTGAGCGCCCTGCTCGATTCCACCACGGTGTTCGCCCGCCTCACCCCCGCCCACAAGGAACGCCTGGTACGGCTGCTGCGCGACCAGGGGCTGGTGGTGGGCTTCCTCGGCGACGGCATCAACGACGCCCCGGCGCTACGTACCGCCGACATCGGCATCTCGGTGGACTCGGCGGTGGACATCGCCAAGGAAGCCGCCGACATCATCCTGCTGGAGAAGAGCCTGCTGGTGCTGGAGGAAGGCGTACGGCAGGGACGCAAGACCTTCGCCAACATGCTCAAGTACATCAAGATCACCGCCAGCTCCAACTTCGGCAACGTCTTCAGCGTCCTGGTGGCCAGTGCCTTCCTGCCCTTCCTGCCGATGCTGCCGCTGCAACTGCTGGTGCAGAACCTGCTGTACGACCTGGCGCAGACCGCCGTCCCCTTCGATCACGTCGACGCCGACCTGCTGGCCCGGCCACAGCAGTGGAATGTGGAGGGCCTCGGCCGCTTCATGCTGTTCTTCGGCCCGCTGAGCTCTCTCTTCGACCTCCTCACCTTCCTGCTCCTGTGGCAGGTCTTCGATGCCAACACCGTGGCTCACCAGACGCTGTTCCAGACCGGCTGGTTCGTCGAGGGCCTGCTGTCCCAAACCCTGGTGGTACACCTGATCCGCACCCGCCGCCTACCCTTCGTCCAGAGCTGCGCCGCCACGCCGCTACTGGTCATGACCGGCCTCATCGTCGCCATCGGCCTGCTGCTGCCCTTCTCGCCCCTGGCCGGCTACTTCCGCCTGCAACCGCTGCCGCTGGGCTACTTCGCCTATCTGGCCGCGCTGCTGGTGGGCTACGCCCTGGTGGTCCAGAGCATGAAAGGCTGGTTCATTAGGCGTTACGGCTGGCAGTGAGGGAGCGATGAAGGAGTCATCCCCTCTCCCTATACGCACCCACCGGCTGACAACAAAACCTCCCCAGCACACCTAACCGTCCCCTCTCTCTGGGAGAGGGCGAGGGTGAGGGCCGCCCAGCTCCGCACCCATCGGCTGACTACAAACATTCCCCAGCACACCCAATCGTCCCCTCTCCCTACGGGAGAGGGCTAGGGTGAGGGCCGCCCAACGCACTAGGCGACTGTCTGTATCACCACGACCTGCTAGCCTTGGCAGCATCTTCGCCAGCCCAAGGACCACCCATGACCACCGCTCGCCCCATTGCCCTCGTCACCGGTGCCTCCCAAGGTATCGGCCGCGCCGTCGCCCTCGGTCTGCTGCAGGACGGCTTCCGCGTGGTCCTCGCCGCCCGCCGCCTCGAGCCCCTGGAAGCCTTGGTGGAAGAAGCCCGCCAGCAGGGCGGCGAAGCCCTGGCGATCCCCTGCGATGTCACCGATGCCGCCAGCGTCGCGGCGCTCTTCGACCACATCCGCGCCACCTACGGCCGCCTCGACCTGCTGTTCAACAACGCTGGCGTCGGCGCCCCGGCGGTGCCCATCGACGAACTGGAGCTGGATGCCTGGCACCGGGCGGTCAACACCAATCTCACCGGCGTCTTTCTCTGCAGTCGCGCGGCCTTCGCCCTGATGCGCGAGCAATCGCCCCGCGGCGGTCGCATCATCAACAACGGCTCCATCTCGGCCCATACGCCAAGACCCTTCAGCGCGCCCTACACCGCCACCAAGCACGCCGTCGCCGGCCTGACCAAGGCCCTGGCCCTGGACGGCCGCGCCTTCGACATCGCCTGCGGCCAGATCGACATCGGCAACGCCGCCACTGAGATGACCGAGCGCATGGCCAACGGCGTCCTCCAGGCCGATGGCAGCACCGCGGTGGAGCCGCGCATGGATGTCAAACACGTGGCCGATGCCGTCCGCTACATGGCCAGCCTGCCGCTGGACGCCAATGTCCAGACCCTGACGGTAATGGCGACCAAGATGCCCTATGTGGGGCGGGGGTAGGTTTCACGTGGAACGGTCGGGGCCGTGGTATTACAGGACAGTCGGTAAAGATGACCGACTCGCAAGTGGAGTATTCGAACTGCCTATACGGCAGTGCATGCCCTCAGCCACCCAGCCCGCTGTTGGTAAGCCTTCCTCAGCTGCCTACTCTGCAGTGAACTCGCGCAGCTCGACGCAATCAGGCTGATCGATTTTCTAAGCTGCCTACACGGCGGTGAACCAGGAAATCGTGGTCGTTCTCGCCGTGCCGGTTTTCTAAGCTGCCTACACGGCAGCTTAGAAAATCTTGCGCGGGTCCAGGCCCTCGGGCGGGTCGTTCACTGCCGTGTAGGCAGCTTAGAAACAGCGGGCTTGAAAGCGGTGCCCGGCCAGGGCGTTCACTGCCGTGCAGGTAGCTTAGAAACGCATGCCATCTGGCGTACCGACCGAGTACCGATTCACTGCCGCACAGTCAGCCTAGAAGCGAGCACTACGGCGGCTAAGCCTCCAACGCCGCCAGCACATGCACGGGATCGTTCTTGAGCGCCATCAACAGGGCCTTCGCCGGGCCGGTGGGTTCGCGGCGGCTTTGCTCCCAGTTACGCAACGTACCGACGTCGATATTGAGCTTCCTGGCGAACTGCGCCTGGCTAAGTCCGGTGCTCTTGCGGATCTCCTTGATCTGCAAGGCATCGACGTGAAACTCACGGGAAGGTTGCCGCTCACCCCGGACGATCTCGTCCATTTGGGTAACGCTTTCCATGAGGTCATCTAGGAACTTGGTCATGCTGTCTATCTCCACTTTTCGATCATGGCCTTCAAGGCTTTCCGGTCCTCGACTGAGAGGTTGTCCTTCTCGCTCTTGGGATAGATCAGTAGCAGGGCAATGCGAGCATCGGCAGCGAAGTGATAGTAGATCACCCGAGAGCCGCCACGCTTGCCATGGCCACCGCTGGCGACACGGATCTTGCGTAGGCCACCGGTATCCTTGATGACATCGCCTGCTGTCGGGTTTTGCGCCAGCTCACGCTGGAAAGCAGCGTAGGCATCATCCTCAAGCAACTCTTTGACGAGCCGGGTGAAGACCGGAGTTTCAATAAAGATCATGTCGCGATCCATGCGTCATTGGCGTACCACGATCATACCGCGGTCGCTATGTAAGTCAATGACGCACTGCTCACTCTGGTGCAGCCGTACATAGATAGCTATGGTCGTTGGCCGTAAGTCTCCAGGCTATTCTTGTTGGTGGAGCCAACGCCCAGGCGAGCCGGAATCGATCGGAGGAAGACAGCATGCAACCACGGGAGGTCGTAACCTTCTGGCACGCTGCCGGCCGGCGAAAATGGTTCAAGGGCGCTCCCGCCTTCGACGCCGAATGCCGCATCCGCTTCGAAGCCGCACATTTCGCCGCCAGTCGCCGCGAATTCGATAGCTGGGCAGACAATGCCGAAGGCGCCCTGGCCCTCTGCCTGCTGCTCGACCAGATCCCGCGCAACATCTTCCGCCACAGCGGCCACGCCTTCGCCACTGACGCCCTGGCCCTGCATTACGCCCGGCAGGCGATCGATGCCGGCCTGGATCTACAGATCGAACCCGAGCTGCGCGCCTTCTTCTATCTGCCATTCGAGCATTCCGAAGCCCTGGCCGATCAGCACCGCTCTCTCGAATTGTTCGAAGCCCTGGGCATCGAGCACTACCGCAGCTATGCCCAGGCGCATCTGGACGTGATCGTCCGCTTCGGGCGCTTTCCACACCGTAACCGGGCGTTGGGCCGGATCAATACAGCGGAAGAACAAACATGGCTGGATGCAGGCGGCGGATTCTAAGCAGGCAGGGCTCAGGCTAGCATATGTCCAGTCTTGGTGAATGACGCTGCATTCACACCCTCTTTTTATACACCCGCCTTACAACTATAAAAATCAATAACTTGGAAAAGGGCGCGAAAAAAAGGGTTTTGCGAGGAAAATCCGGTTAGTCTTCGATATATCAAGGTGTTATGTAGAAAACGCTCTAGTTCACTGCCGTATAGGCAGCTTAGAAATATCGGTGACGGCTCGGCACTGATTCCTATGCGTTCACTGCCGTATAGGCAGCTTAGAAATCCGCAGCGGCCAGGGCGAAGGCCATACGGCGGTTCACTGCCGTATAGGTAGCTTAGAAATTCTGGTCATCTCCAACGATGGCGTCCTGGGCGTTCACTGCCGTATAGGCAGCTTAGAAAATAGAACGGCGGGCACCAGCGACCGAAGACTTGTTCACTGCCGTATAGGCAGCTTAGAAATTGGGGAAGGCTAGCTCCAGCCAGGTGAATAGGTTCACTGCCGTATAGGCAGCAAACCCCCGTATCTCTCTCGGCCTACCCGTTCCCCGCCCCATCCCGCCATTCCACCACCAGATCCGCCCGCGCCCGATCCCCGTCGATCAGCCGTGCATTGGGCTCGTCGGTGCTTGCCACCCAGGCCTCGGCGGCTTCCCGGCTACGGCCGAAATGCATATGGCGGGCGACCAAGCGTTCGCGGCGTTCCTCGGGGTCGACGCGCACGTACCAGCATTCGTCGAACACCTCGGCCACATCGCTCCAAGGCGCCTGGGTCAGCAGCAGGTAGTTGCCCTCGCTGATCACTAACTGGGTGTCGGCAGGCACCGGAATGGCATTGGCGATGGGCTCTTCGATCTCGCGATTGAACAGCGGGGCATAGACGGTCTCTCCCGCTACCGGGTCTTTCAGGCGCTGCAGCAGGGCGCGATAGCCGCGGGCGTCGAAGGTGTCCGGCGCGCCCTTGCGCTGGGCGCGGCCCAGGCGGGCCAGTTCGCGGTTGGCCAAGTGGTAGCCGTCCATGGGCACCACCACGGCGCGCTCGCCCAGGGCCGCCGCCAAGAGTTCGGCCACCGTCGACTTGCCTGCGCCAGGCGTGCCGGCGATGCCCAACAGGCGCCGCCCGCCCCGGGCCAGCAGCGCCTCGGCGCGGGCCAGCAGCTCAGCCGGTAGTTGCAGACCTTCCACCGGACGCTGGCTGCTCATGTCCGCACCTCCCGCAACGAGGCCGAGGGGATGGCAGACAGGGATGGTCGGGCAGTCATGGCGGATTCTCCGGCAGAAGGGATCGCGGCACGCTAGCACTCGCCGCCTGAGTCGTCGACTCAGGGCGAGCCGCAGTGGAAAGGGATCACAAACCCATCGTAGCGGACCCGTTATCCCCCTCGGCATTGGCTCGACGCTTTCGTACACTCCGCTTCCGATTCGCCGTGGGTCTTTCCCGCGCGACACTTGCAAAGGGATTTGTCATCCATGAAGAAACCGCTCCTCACCACCCTCGCCGGACTCGCCCTGGTGGCCGTCGGCATCGGCGTCGGTGGCGCCTGGTACACCGGCGGGCGTCTGGAAGCCGAATTGCGCCAGGCCGCCAGCCAAGCCCAGGCGGTCTTGCAGGCCGAGCGTCCGGAGTATCATCCGCAGATCCAGTTGGTCGAATTTCACCGCGGTCTGTTCAGCAGCACCGCCCTGTTCAGCCTGAGCATGCAGCCAGAGGACCACGCGCCGATGGAAGTGCTGCAGGTAACGGACGAGATCCAGCACGGTCCCTTCCCGCTCACGCGCCTGAAGTCACTGCAGTTGGCCCCGGTCATGGCGGTCAACCGCCTGACCCTGGTACGTACCCCCCTCGTGGACGCGCTGTTCACCCTGACCAAGGGCGCCGAACCCGTTCGGCTCGATGCGACGCTCCGCTACGACCGGGCGGTCGACGGCCAGTTGATCGTCGCCCCGCTGCAGATGGACCAGCCTCAGGGCGCGATAGCCTTCTCCGGCCTGAACGCCGGCTTCCGTACCGATCTGGAGGCCCAGCAGTTCCGCCTGGAGGGCTCGGTAGGGCATTTCAGCTTCAACGTCCGCACGCCCGACGGCTGGACCAAGATGGAACTGCAAGGCCTCAGCCTGACCGGCGACAACCGCCGCAATGCCGATGGCTTCTGGCTCGGCCCGGGCGCATTGCGCCTGACGGGGCTGGTCCTGGCCATGCCCGGCCAGCCAGAGGTGCAATTGCAGGATCTGCAGCTAAAGAACGATACCCAGCAGCAGGGCCAGCAGCTCTCCGGCACGCTCGACGCCAGCCTGGGGCGCCTCGCCGTGGCCGGCCAGACGCTGGGCAAGGCGACCCTGAGCGCCCACTACAGTCATCTCGACAGCCCTGCGCTCGCCCAGCTGAATGCCCTGCTCCAGCACCTGCCGCTGGATACCGACGAAGGCCTCGACCCCACCACCCAGGCGACCCTGCAACAGCGCCTGAGCGACGTCCTCGCGGCGCGTCCACAACTGGTGGTGGATGACTTCCGCTTCGATACTCCAGGCGGCAGCAACCATCTGCGCTTCGATCTGACGCTGGACAAGCCCACGACCTACGACCTGCCGCCGGAGCAACTCGGTGCCCAGGTACTGTCCCAGCTCAATGCCCGCCTATCGGTGGCGCGCAGCAGCCTGGTGGACGGCGTGCTGTTCCAGGCCGGTGCTCAGCGCGAGCAACCCGCGGTGCAGCAACAGGCCCAGGCGACCGCCGAAGCCCTGGCCAACATCGGCCTGAACAGCGGCCTGCTCAAGGCCGAAGGCAAGGATCTGGTGGCCACGCTGAACTACGCGACGGGTCGCCTGACGCTCAACGGCCAGGAAGTGCCACCGGAGCAATTGCTGGCCCTGCTGCAGCCACCGCAGCCACCGGCGCCTCCCGCCAAGCCCCAGGGCAAGGCGCCGAAGCGCTAAATGCAGTGTTGGGCTTCGCTAACGCTCAACCCAACCTACAGAGGCGCTTTCGTAGGTTGGGTTGAGACGGTTTCATCGTCGAAGCCCAACAGTGGAAGCTAGGCCTTGGGCACTGTTGAGCGCAGCGAAGCCCAACAAAGTATCAACCGCCCTACTTCAGCTCCAGGCCACCACTGGCCTTGTTCAGCTCACGCAGGTGCTTGCCCAAGAGGTCCAGGTTAGCCTCGGTCAGATCCAGGCCATCCCGTGCCTCGGGCGAGAGCAACTGGCGGACCTCATTGTTCAGCGTATCCCTGAGGCTGCGCAGATGGGCCTGGCGCTTCTGGCTCTCGGCGGTCAGTTGCTGCCATTCACCCGGCTGCGGCAGGCCATAGCCGGCGGTACCCAGCAATTCGGCGGGCCGACTCAGGTAGCCGCTGTCCTTGAGAATCTGTTCCAGGGCATTACCGGCCTTGCCGAAGCGCGCCTTGTCCACCGCGTCCTCACCCAGGTAGCGGTCCTTGAGCTCGGTCTGGGCCTGCAGCAACGCCCGGCGATAGGCCGCCTGCTCCAGCAGCAACAGGGCGGCACTGCCGCGCAGGTCGGCGCGGGTGAAATAGGTGCGGCGCTGCTCTGGAGTCAGGGCCAGCCAGGCCTCCACATCCGGCTGAGGGAGGTTCAGGCGCTCCTTGGCCACCTTGAACATCGCCTGGAAGCGCTCGCGGAAACTGTCGAAGCGATAGCCCAGGCGTAGCGCCTCGCGCGGATCGTCCAGCACCGAGGTGTCCACCAGCCCCTTAATCCTCAGGGCATCCATCAGCCCGGTGGGGGTGATGACATCGAGCTGGGCAGCCGCCAGACGCGGTACCCCGTCGTGCAACAGCTTGAAGGTCTCCACCGCACAATTGTTGGTGATGAAGTAGTACTGGCCGTCATAGCTCCAGTGCACCTGGGCCGTGCGCTCAAGGAAGTCGGCGATCTCCGGGCGGGTCAGCTTGAGGGGGACCGATTGCAGGCCCCGCAGCTCTACCTTGGTGTATTCGTCCACCACCTGAGCCAGCGGCAGCACGAACAGCCGCGAGGGGTAGGAGCCGGTCAGGCCGCGCCAACTGGAGAGCTGGACATCGTTGACGAAAGCGCGGAACGACAGCACCAGATGGTATTGCAGATCCAGCCGGCAATCCGGCCCACGCGGCCGCCCGGGTGCGCAGACCACCAGGCGCAGCATGCTGTGCCCCCAGCGACTCATGACCTTCTCGTTGCCCTCGGCGAGCAGGTAGTCCACCGCATAGACCCGCTCCGGATCGAGCCAGCCCAGGGGCGCCTCGCCGAAGTCGTTGCCGGCGTTGAGATAGGGATAGCGACCGGGACAGGCGTCGTGCGGCGGCGACCAGCCAAAATGCTGGGCGAAATACTGCTGCAGTCCCGGTCGCCGGCAGGCGTAGCTGGGGTCAAGCAGGAAGTACTCCATGTTCACCGCCACGAATTCCTTCGGGTTGGTGAGCTCATAGAGATCGGGACTGCGGGCAACGAACAGATTCTTGGATTCGCGATTACCGTATTTGCGGGTCTTCACCTGCCAACCAGCCAGGTCCAGCAGACGCGGATCATCCGACAGCGTATAGCTGCGCCCAGCCTGCCCCTGGCATTTGAGCGGCAATTTGTCGGACGTCAGGTCCAGGCCACCGCAGTACAGGATCAGCTGGCGCTGCGCGGGCGTCCAGACCTGCTCACGATCGTAGAAGTGGGTCAGCTCATGGAGCACCGTGGCCAGCAGCTCGCGATGCTGGGTGCCGTGGGGACGCCCGGTCTGGATCCGGGTATCGCTGCCATCCACCAGGCTCGGCAACAGACGACGGTTGAGTTGCAGGGTGCGGCGATCGGCCTCGCCATAGGCCTCCTGCAATAACTCATCACTCCAGTGCACCTGGATACGCTCATCCAGTGCCGCCTTGAATGTCGGTGGCAGCAAGGCCTGGGCTTCATCCAGCAGGTGCTGGGTCGCCTGGACCTGGGCCGGCGTCAGCCCCTGGGTATCGAGTTCGAGGCGCAGGGCGGCCTGGGCCCCACCGAGGGCCAACCCGGCCGCAAGGCCGGCCAGCCACACCCACAGCCGGCCGGCACGGCCGTTCACAGCGCGAGGATGGCTTGAGCCAGCTGCAGATCGTTGGCCTCGCGGGCAGCCGGGAGCTGATCGCGCAGGCTGCGGAAGGCTTCTTCCAGCTGCACGCCTCGGATGTCGCCATTGCTGGCGACGAAACTGGCGGCATCGCCACGCGCCGCCTGGATCATCTTGGCATCGCGGATGGACGTGGTGGTATCGGAGGTGAAGTCGATGCTGCGCTGCAGCGCCCGCACCACGATGTTACTGGTGGCCACCAGGGTCTGGGCCTGAGCCAGGCTCGAAACGCCCAGGGTCAGGGCAGCGGCGATAAGCAGGGAACGGCGCATGGATACTCCAGGGATGTCACGGAATTGAAACGGATTACTGACTCAGAATGGCCTGGGCGAGTTCCCGATCGGACGCGTGCAAGCCGGGATCGGCCGCGCGCAGGGCTCTCAGGGTTTCTTCCAGCTGCGCGCCACGCACGACGCCGTCGGTGGCGACGAAGGTCGCGGCATCGTCCCGCGCCGCCAGGACCAGCTTGTTCTGGAAGGGCGCGGTGGTCAGCTGGCTGGTGCCATAGATGGTCTTGACCAGACTCTCGGTGGTGGAGTCGAAGGCAAACGCCGGTGCGGCAAGAGAGAGACCGAGCAGCAGCCCGGCAGAACGGCGGAAAAACATGGTTGGCGACCCTCCGGTGGCAGATGGTCGCCAAGGCTAACGCAGCACCCCGCTGCGGGCTAGCCGCCAAGCGGCGCGCCGAGCGTTTCGCGGTGTTGCGCTTTAGATGGCGAGGATCGCCTGTGCCAGTTGCGCATCGCTGGCCTGACGCAGCTGCGGCGCCTGGGTGCGCAGATGATCCAGCGCCGCCTCCAGGCGTACCCCGCGAATATCGCCGGCGCTGCCGACGAAACTGGCGGCGTCATCACGCGCCGCGAGCACCAGCTTGTCGTTCTTGAACGAACCGGTGATGGCTGAGGTGGCATCGGAGGTCGCGTCGATGGCGTTGACGATGATGTCGGTGGTGACATAGAAACTCGACGCCGAAGCGGCGGAGGACAGGCAGAACAGCGCCGCGGCGGCGCCCAGGTGTAGCGTTTTCATGGATGACTCCCGTCTGGATAGGCCTGAGTGAGACTACCGTCAGCGCCAGTAAGTCGCATCCCGACGCGGAATTTCACTCTCGCCAGAACGGCTTGTCGCCTTCCCGAGACTGATCTGCTTGATTCAGGCCCAGATCGGCCAGCGCTCGGCTGTCCAGTTGCTGCAGCTGCCGACGCGAGACCATCCGGTGCCGCCAGCGGGCCAACAGCCCGAGCAGACGGCCGAGTCCAAGGCGGCGGGTACTGAGGCGTACGAGCGAGGGGCTAGACGAAAGGCGGTCCATGGCAAATTCCAGTGAAGCGGCAGGGAGACCCAGCTTCACCGGTAACAGGCAAGCAAAACACTTACAGCCATGCATTACTGTATCCGTACAAATTCTTATAAATAAAATCTGTACTCATCAAAGCTGATCGAACCGCTCTGGCCCGGTCTGCTGCGCTGGTCGCATGAAATGCAGCTGTATCCCTGACCTCCGACATATTCTTGAACTGCTCGAATCGCTACAATCGGCTTTTCAGCGCCCATCCGCGAGAGGCACCGCCATGAGCTTCAAAGTTTTCGTCGACGGCCAGGAAGGCACCACCGGCCTGCGTCTGCTGGACTACCTGACCGGTCGCCCGGACATCGAGCTGCTGCGCATCGACGAAAGCAAGCGCAAGGACCCAGCCGAGCGGGCCCGCTTCCTCAATGCCGCCGACGTGGCCTTCCTGTGCCTGCCCGACGCCGCCTCCCGTGAAGCGGTCAGTTTGGTCACCAATCCGCACACCTGCATCATCGACGCCAGCACCGCCTTCCGCACCGACAGCAGCTGGACCTACGGCCTGCCCGAGCTGGCCCCCGGTCAGCGCGAGGCGCTGCGCGCCAGCAAGCGCATCGCCAACCCTGGCTGTCACGCCACCGCCTTCATCCTGCTAGCCCGCCCACTGGTGGACGCCGGCCTGCTGGCCCCGGAGACGCCGCTGTCGGCCTTTTCCCTGACCGGTTACAGCGGCGGCGGCAAGCAGATGATCGCCGCCTACGAAGCGGGTGGCGATGCGCGTCTGCAGAGCCCACGTCCCTACGCCATGGCCCAGGGCCACAAGCACCTGCCGGAAATGCGCGTGCAGAGCGGTCTGGCCGCGGCTCCCGTGTTCAGCCCCATCGTCGGTCCCTTCCTCAAGGGCCTGGCGGTGACCATTCCGCTGCACGCCAGCCAATTGCGTCCCGGCACCACCGCCGCTGATCTGCAGGCCGCCCTGGCGCGTCACTACGAGGGCGAAGCCTTCATTCGCGTCGCACCGGTGGCGGCCGAGGAGGAGTTGGACAATGGCTTCTTCGACGTCCAGGCCAGCAACGACACCAACCGTGCCGACCTCTTCGTCTTCGGCAACGCCGAGCGACTGACCCTGGTCGCGCGCCTGGACAACCTGGGCAAGGGCGCGGCCGGGGCGGCGGTGCAGTGCATGAACGTGCACCTGGGCGTCGACGAGGGCCTGGGGCTCAACAACGGCCGCTGATCCGAGCACGCGCTTTATTCTCGGCCGGGGCGAACCTTTTTCACGGTGCCCCGTCTGAACAGCTGAACGGTTTGGATAGCCGTTCTGCTCCTTTGCTGTTTAGTGTTGGCAGATTCTGGCCCCCGCTTGGGCGGACCAGACTTGGACTCCGGACTTCTCCCCTCCCCCGATGGAAGTCCGGAGTTTTTTTATGCCTCGGCGGCCGGCTCGCCCAGGCCCAGCCAAGCGGCCAGCACCCGCTGGGCGTCTTCCACACCCTGGCGCTTGGGCGCCGAAAACAGCTGGATGCTGGCGGTATCGCCCCAGCCTTGGCGCACGTCGCGCTGCACCTTGAGCAGAGCATTCTTCTGGGCACCGAAGGCGAGCTTGTCGGCCTTGGTCAACAGGATATGCAGCGGCATGGAACTGGCCTGGGCCCAGTCCAGCATCAAACGGTCGAACTCGGTCAGCGGATGGCGGATGTCCATCAGCAGCACCACGCCGCTGAGCGAATGACGGCTGCTCAGATAGGCTTCCAGGTGCTCCTGCCAGTGCTGCTTGAGCGGGATCGGCACCTTGGCGTAGCCATAACCGGGCAGGTCCACCAGGCGTCGCTCTTCATCCAGGGAAAAGAAGTTGAGCAACTGGGTACGCCCAGGCGTCTTGGACGTGCGCGCCAGGCTCGCGTGGGTCAAGGTATTGAGCGCACTGGATTTGCCGGCGTTGGAGCGCCCGGCGAAGGCCACTTCCCGGCCGCTGTCGCTCGGGCACTGCTCGACCTTGGCGGCACTGATGAGAAAGGACGCCTGCTGGCACAGACCGACGATGGGATTCTTGAAGCTGGACATGGGCGTACTCGCGACCGCGCGGCAAAGCCAGCAGTATATCGGATGCGCCAGATGAGGGCCCTGCCCTCCGGTAAGCTGAACGAAGCCTGAACATGGCCGGCGTCCACTAGGCAGGCGACTAGGCGTGGCGATGCACCCGGCTACAATGCCCGCAGTTCGTAACGCCCGGTTGGTGGGCGTCTCATTCTTTAGGAGTAGCCCTATGCGTAATCTGCTTTTCTCCGCCGTGTTCGCCGCCGCCAGCCTGTTCGGTGCAGTCGCCCATGCCGACGACATCCAAGCCGGCAAGCAATACACGGAATTGAGCAGCCCAGTGCCTACCTCCACACCCGGCAAGATCGAGGTGGTGGAGCTGTTCTGGTACGGCTGTCCGCACTGCTATGCCTTCGAGCCTACCCTCAACGCCTGGGTGAAAAAGCTGCCCGCTGACGTCGACTTCAAGCGCGTACCGGCCATGTTCGGCGGCATCTGGAACGTCCACGGTCAGTTGTTCGTGACCCTGGAAGCCATGGGTGTGGAAGCCAAGGTGCACGACGCCGTCTTCGCCGCCATCCACAAGGAGCACAAGAAGCTGGACACCCCCGAGGCAATGGCCGACTTCCTCGCGACCCAGGGCGTGGATCGCGAGAAATTCCTCAGCACCTACAACTCCTTCGCCGTGAAGGGGCAGGTGGAAAAGGACAAGAAGCTGGCCATGGCCTACCAGATCACCGGCGTACCGACCATGGTGGTCGACGGCAAGTACCGCTTCGACCTGGGCTCCGCCGGTGGTCCGGACGAGGCGCTGAAAGTCGCCGACTTCCTGATCCAGAAAGAACGCGCCGCCAAGTAAGTTTCCGCCGCCGCCGCATCCTGCGGCGGCGGCGCCTCAGCTCGTCCCTCCCAAGCGGCCTCCGGTCGTCCTGCTCAAACTTTCCTCGTACTGGCCGATACCCTAGCGACTATCAAGTCGGCTGGCCGCCCCGTCGTGCCTGCCTGCCAGCCACCCTCAAGCCTTTGGAGCAGGCGGATGGAGCGCGCGGACGTCGAACGCTGGAAAAACAAATACCTCGAAAGCCTCGAAAATCAAGAGCGCCTGGAAAGCCGGTGGGAGAACCGGCTCGACCTGGTGCGCCGGGGGCTGGTGCGCAGCAGCCTGGCCGCCGAAGGCAACGACGCGGCGGTGGACGCCTGCCTGGTCGAATTGCGTGACATCCTCCGCCGTGACGACAGCGACGCCGATCTCGCCAAGCTCATCCCGCGCCTGGAGCGCACGGTGCTCGACTCCGAACAGCGGCGGGAACTGCGGACGCGGCAGGTCGCCGAGGCCTTCGCCGAACTCTGCCGGCTACTGCTGACCCTCGAACTGCCGCGCGATCAGCGCAAGGCACTGAAGGGCTTTGCCAAGCGCGCCCAAGCCGCGGCCGGGCAACCGGGCGAGCTGCCTGCACTGCTGGGTGAGTTCAGCCGGCTCCAGCAACAAGCCCTGAGTGCCCTGCAACCCGACCAACCGGCGCGGCCCGGTTTCTTGCAGCGACTGCTCGGCGGCCGCGGCGAGCAGGCCGAAGACTCCGCCGCACCGCTGGCAGAGGCCGCAGCCACGGTAGCTGCAGACCCAGCCGTCGCGGAGCTACCGTCGCCAGCCGAACAGCCAGCGACAGCGCTCGGCGAGTCCGCGCCCGTCTCGCTGGAGCCGGCCGCCTCCGCCGACCCCGCCTATGCCCTGCCACCCGTTCCCGAGCCCGGTTACAGCGCCATCGCGCCGCACCTCGAAGCCACCCTGCTGCGCCTGCTCGACGACCTGGCCCTGCCCGACAGCCACAAGCCGCAGGCCGAACAGTTGCGCCAGCGGATCCAGGGCAGCCTGAACTGGTACGAACTGGTCCCGGTGCTCGATGACCTGTCGATCCTGGTGCTCGCCCTCAATCATTCCGGCCAGAGCGAATTCCAGCATTACCTGCGCCAACTCAACGAGCGCCTTTCGGCCTTCCAGACCGGCCTGCAGGATATCCATGTCGAGCGCCAGGACGGCCAGACCCAGGAGCGTGCCTTCGGCGATGCCCTGCGTGGCCAGGTGAACGAGCTACAGACGGAAGTCCAGGACGCCACCGACCTGGACAGCCTCAAGCTGTCGCTGGATGCCCGCCTCGAAGGCCTGCTGTCCAGCCTGGCCGACCAGCAGTCCCAGCGGGAAACCCGCGAGCAGGCAGCCAACGAACGCCTGACCGCGCTGACCGAAAGGGTCACCACCATGGAGCGCGAAGCCCAGCAGTATCGCGGTCATCTGGAAGAGCAGCGGCAAAAGGCGCTGTGCGATCCGCTCACCGGGCTGCCCAATCGTGCCGCCTGGAGCGAGCGCCTGGAACTGGAGGTGGCCCTCTGGCAACGCCATGGTGGCGACCTGCTGTTGGCCGTGCTCGATGTGGACCTGTTCAAGCGCATCAACGATGGTTATGGCCATCTGGCCGGCGACAAGGTGCTCAAGATCATCGGTGGCGAATTGCAGCGTCGCCTGCGCAAGACTGACTTCATCGCCCGCTTCGGTGGCGAAGAATTCGTCTTGCTGCTGGGCGCCACCCCCATCGCGGGTGGCGTTACGCTGCTCGAACAGCTGCGCGCCGCCGTGGCGGCCTGCCCCTTCCATTTCAAGGGCGAACGCGTGGTCATTACCCTGTCCGCTGGTCTTGCGGCCTTTGCGCCGGGCGAAGATGCCGATACCGTATTCGAGCGTGCCGACCAGGCGCTCTACCGCGCCAAACGCGCCGGACGCGATCGCCTGGAAGTGGCCTGACCCTTTCCAGCTTCGCGAGGTAACCGTGCGCTATCTGTTCAAGCTCCTTCCCTGGCTACTCTGTGGCCTGCTGCTGGCCGGCTGCGCCAGCGGTCCGCGTATCAACGACGACTACACCTCCCGCGATCAGGACAGTCGGGTGCAATACATCGTGTTGCACTACACCGCCGCCGACTCCAAGCAGTCACTCAAGCTGCTGACTCAGGCCGGCGTCAGCGCCCATTATCTGATCGATACGGACGGCACCATCTATCGCCTGGTGGACGAGAATCGCCGCGCCTGGCATGCCGGTGCCAGCGAATGGGAAGGCCGTACCTGGCTCAACTCCACCTCCATCGGCATCGAGATGGTCAACCTGGGCTTTCGCGATACCCCGACCGGGCGCCAGTGGTATCCCTTCAGCGAAGCCCAGATCCAGGCGCTGATTCCGCTACTTAAGGACATCGAACAGCGGCATGGCCTGGATCGCAGGGCCATCGTCGGCCACAGCGACATCGCCCCGGGGCGCAAGCAGGACCCCGGCCCGCTATTTCCCTGGTCACGGCTGGCCGCCGCCGGCCTGATCAACTGGCCAGACCCCGCCGTGGTCGCCCAGCGCCAGGCCAGCCTGGGCGGCGTGCTGCCATCACCGGCGTGGTTCCAGGACCAGTTGGCGCGTATCGGTTATGCGGTGCCTCGCACTGGCGTGCTCGATGCCGCCACCCGCGACGTCATCGGCGCCTTCCAGATGAAATACCGGCCAGGGCGTTTCGATGGCCAGCCGGATCTGCAGACAGCGGCTCTGTTGCTCAGCCTGCCCAGCGGTCGCTGAGCGTTTTCAACACAAAGAGAGACAGCACTCCGCCTACCCTCTCCGGAGTAGGCGTAGCCCTATCGAACCGCTACAGGCGTACGCTGGCGAAAGTCGATTCGCCCTGCGCCTGGCTCAAGGCCGCGAGCGCCGAAGAAGCCGGCATCAGTGACAATTCCTGGGACAGTGGCATCAGGGAGATGGGCTGCTGAATGGTCGGACCCTGGCGCTCGTCACGCGGCGGGATACCGAAGTACTCGCGGTAGCACTTGGAAAAGTGCGGGGTGGAGACGAAGCCGCATACCGAAGCGACCTCGATGATCGAGAGCGTGGTCTGCTTGAGCAGCTGCCGCGCGCGGATCAGACGCAGCTTGAGGTAGTAACGCGACGGCGAGCAGTGCAGGTACTTCTGGAACAGTCGCTCCAACTGCCGCCGGGACACATCCACGTACACGGCCAGCTCGTCGAGATCGATGGGCTCTTCCAGGTTGGCTTCCATCAGCGCCACGATTTCCTGCAACTTGGGCTGGTTGGTGCCGAGCATATGCTTGAGAGGTACGCGCTGGTGATCCTGTTCGTTGCGAATACGCTCGTAGATGAACATTTCCGAGATGGCGGCGGACAGTTCGCGGCCATGCTCGCGGCCGATCAGGTGCAGCATCATGTCCATCGGCGCGGTACCGCCAGAGGCCGTGCAGCGATTACGGTCGATGGTGAATAGACGCGTGCTCAGCACGACGCGCGGATAGGCTTCCTGCAGTGCCGCCAGGGTCTCCCAGTGCACGCTGCAGTCGTACCCATCGAGCAGCCCGGCGCGGGCCAGCGCCCAGCTACCAGTACAGACCGCACCCAGCTTGCGCCCTTGGCGTGCCTGACTCTGCAACCAGGTGCAGTGCTCGCGCGACACGCTCCGCTGGATACCCACGCCACCACAGACGATTACCATGTCCATTGCCGGAGCCGCGCTCACGGCGCTATCGGGAGTGATCTGCAAGCCATCGCTGGCCCGCACCGGACGGCCGTCCAGGCTCAGGGTACACCAGCGATAGAGCTCCCGCCCCGACAGCTGATTGGCCATGCGCAGCGGCTCCACGACCGAAGCCAGGGAGATGAGCGTGAAGTTATCCAGTAGTAGAAAACCAATGGACTGCATGGCACGAGGCTGTGACGGGGATTGAACGGACGACATGGTAGGACTCTCCTTCACGCAGGCTGAAGGCCCTTTCTGGGCTCTTTTGAAGTCCGGCGAACGGCCTGGGCCAGGCAAGATGTCGCGGACACGTAAGTTATGTCGCAAATCCCATGCCGGAATCGGCAGAACCTTTCACTGCCGAAGCGGTCTGCGCCGGACAAACCACGCCCCAGGGCGAGAGGGCCTTGATTGAATAGGGTTTTTAGTTGCGACCAAACGCATCCCAGACCGACCTTTTATTGATAGCCAGTGGCCATACCTGCTACCTCGGTAACACCAAAGCGTAACGGGGGCGCGCCAAAATGTGGCAACTCGACTCAGCGAGCACGGTTCTAGGTCAGGGCCACAACCGCCTGTCGCTCTTCTGCTTACTTGTAGCGCCAGGCCGCAAACAGCGCTACTAGACGGCTCGGTAAGTGCAGCGGTGAAGTTTTCGACCTTCCTGATCACTGGAGTCCAGGATGAAGATAGCCGTCTGCGTGGCACTGTCCGGCCTGTTGTTGTGCACGACCCTCCAGGCCGCCGAACCCGAAAACTGTCGTAGCGTGCGCTTCACCGACGTCGGTTGGAGCGATCTTGCGATCACCAACGCGATGGCCCGCTATCTGCTCGGCGCGCTCGGTTATGAAACCGAGGTTACCCGCCTATCCCTGCCAAACAGCTACGACGCCTTGGCCAAGAACGATGCCGATGTCTTCCTCGGCAACTGGATGCCGGCGCAGGCCAAGGTCAGCCAGGCCTTTATCGACAACGGCAGCGTCGAGCGGCTGCGCAGCAATCTCGAAGGGGCCCGCTACACCCTGGCCGTCCCCCAATACGTCTACGACGCTGGGGTGAAGAATTTCGCCGACATCGCCCGCTTCGGCGATCGCTTCGACCACACCCTCTATGGCATCGAGAAGGGCAACGACGGTAACGCCTTGGTCAAGAAGATGATTGCCAGCAACGCCTTCGGCCTGGGTGACTTCAAACTCGACGAATCCAGCGAGCAAGGCATGTTGACTCAGGTGCGCATGAAGCACTTGCTGAACAATCAGTGGATCGTCTTCCTCGCCTGGGAACCGCATCCGATGAACCTGAGATACAAGCTGGCCTATCTCGACGGCGGGGACGATTACTTCGGCCCGAACCAGGGCGGCGCCACGGTCTATACCGTGGTACGCAAGGGTTACGCCCAGCAATGTCCCAACGTCGGCAAACTGCTCGGCAACCTGGTCTTCACCCCGGCCATGGAGAACCTCCTGATGGATCGGGTGGCCAACGAGCAGGAGAACCCGCGGCGTGCGGTGCGAACCTGGCTCAAGCAGAACCCCGAGCAGCTGGAGGCCTGGCTCAAGGGCGTCAACACGCGCAGCGGCGCCCCGGGAAACGCCGCGGTCAAGGCCAGCCTGGCCAATTGACGCGCGCCTCACACAAGGCCTGCCGAGGTACTGCTGCAGCTATCGAACCGAGTTTTCCAGCCAGGCCGCGCCAGCGGATCACGGAAATTACCTGATCTTTCCTCCACGCTGTGCCGAGGCTCAAGGGGTTCAAGCTGGATGCGACATTTCCGCTTCTGGTTACGACGCCGCGTACACTGCTAGCGACGCAGGCGGTAGGCGAGCCTGGGGGGATAGGTTACAGATAAATACACGCGGGGCTCATCGAAAAGCCCTCCGCCAAACTCTAGGAGAGTTGTCCATGAAAGGTCGTTCCCGTTGGCTCTTGGGTGTTGCACTGTCGGCTCCGCTGGTCGCGCTGGCCGCCGAGCCAGCTTCTTGTGACAAGGTTCGCTTTGCTGACGTCGGCTGGACCGACATCACGGTCACCACGGCGGTAACCAGCGAGGTGCTGAAGGCCCTCGGTTACCAGACCACGACCAACATGATCTCCGTACCCGTTACCTACAAGTCGCTGCAGAACAAGGATATCGACGTCTTCCTCGGCAACTGGATGCCGAGCATGGCCGCCGATATCAAGCCCTACACCGACAATGGCAGCGTCGAGACGCTGCGCGCCAACCTCGAAGGCGCCAAGTACACCCTGGCGGTACCCGACTACGTCTACGATGCCGGGGTGAAGACCTTCGCCGACCTCGCCAAGTACGCCGACAAGTTCGACGACAAGATCTATGGCATCGAGCCAGGCAACGACGGTAACCGCCTGATCCAGGGCATGATCGACAAGAACACCTTCGATCTGGGTAAGTTCAAGCTGGTTGAATCCAGTGAAGCGGGCATGCTGTCCCAGGTGCAGCGCGCCGAGCGGCGCAAGCAGTGGGTGGTCTTCCTCGGCTGGGAACCCCATCCGATGAACACCCGCTTCAAGATGAAGTACCTCTCGGGCGGCGACGACGTCTTCGGTCCCAACTACGGTGGCGCCACCATCTACACCAACGTCCGCAAGGGCTACGTCCAGGAATGCCCGAACGTGGGCAAGCTGCTGACCAACCTGTCCTTCACCCTGGACATGGAAAACCAGCTGATGGACAAGGTCCTCAACGAAAAAGAGGCGCCGAGCGCCGCCGCCAAAGCCTGGATCAAGGCTCATCCGCAGCAACTCGAACAGTGGCTGGCCGGGGTGACCACGCGTGATGGCAAACCGGGTCTCGCCGCGGTCAAGGCTGCCGGCCTGTAACAAGTACGACTTCCAACCCTCCCACGCCGGTTCGGGTGGGAACTGCCGCAGCCGGAGCAACTCTGCCTGCTCCTTCCTTCCACAGACCAGCTGACGGGCATCGCTATGACGAGCTTCGCTATGTTGCTAACAGAACACAAACTTCCCTTGGGACAGTACATCGCCAATTTCATCGACTGGCTGACGCTGCATGGCGCCAGCGTGTTCGACAAGATCTCCGACGTACTCTCCTCCCTCATCCACGGCCTTACCGCCGGCCTGATGTGGTTCCACCCGTTGGCCTTCATCGGCCTGGTAGTGGTCGGGGTGTATCTGCTGCAACGTAGCATCGGGCTCACCGTGTTCGCCCTCGCCGCCTTGCTGCTGATCCTCAACCTGGGCTATTGGCAGGAGACCATGGAAACCCTGGCCCAGGTGGTGTTCGCCACCCTGGTGTGCATCGCCGTCGGCGTGCCGTTGGGCATCATCGCGGCCCACAAGCCCTGGTTCTACACCGGCCTGCGTCCGGTGCTCGACCTGATGCAGACGGTGCCGACCTTCGTCTACCTGATCCCCACCCTGACCCTGTTCGGCCTGGGCGTAGTGCCGGGACTGATCTCCACCGTGGTCTTCGCCGTGGCCGCCCCCATTCGCCTGACCTGCCTGGGTATCCAGGATGTCCCGGCCGAACTGATGGACGCCGGCAAGGCCTTCGGTTGCTCGCGCTGGCAGTTGCTGACCCGTATCGAACTCCCGCACGCCATGCCCAGCATCGGTGCCGGTATCACCCAGTGCATCATGCTCTCGCTGTCCATGGTGGTGATCGCCGCGCTGGTGGGTGCCGACGGCCTGGGCAAGCCGGTGGTGAACGCGCTCAACACCGCGGACATCTCCCTGGGCTTCGAAGCCGGGCTGTCCATCGTCCTGATCGCCATCCTGCTCGACCGGGTGTGCAAGCAACCCGCCCCACGCGAGGTTAAATAAGTCATGACCGCTATTCGTTTCGAACATGTCGATGTCATCTTTGGCAAGCAGAGCAAGCGTGCCCTGGAGCTGCTCGACCAGGGCAAGGGCCGCAACGAGATCCTGCAGGAAACCGGCCAGGTACTGGGCGTCGAGGATGCCTGCCTGGAGGTCCAGAAGGGTGAGATCTGCGTGTTGATGGGCCTGTCCGGCTCGGGCAAATCCAGTCTGCTCCGCTGCATCAACGGCCTGAATACCGTGAGCCGTGGCAAGCTTTTGATCGAGCATCAGGGCAGCCAGGTGGATATCGCCAATTGCTCCCCCGCCGTCCTCAAGGACATGCGCACCACCCGCATCGCCATGGTGTTCCAGAAGTTCGCTCTGATGCCCTGGCTGACCGTGGCCGAGAACGTAGGCTTCGGCCTGGAAATGCAGGGCCGTTCGGCAGCCGAGCGCAAGAAGCTGGTCGACGAGAAGCTGGAGTTGGTCGGTCTGACCCAATGGCGCAACAAGAAGCCCGATTCCCTCTCCGGTGGCATGCAGCAGCGCGTCGGCCTGGCCCGCGCCCTGGCCATGGACGCCGACATCCTGCTGATGGACGAGCCCTTCTCCGCCCTCGACCCGCTGATCCGCCAGCAGCTGCAGGATGAACTGCTGCAGCTGCAAGCCAAGGTCAACAAGACCATCGTCTTCGTCAGCCACGATCTGGACGAGGCGCTGAAGATCGGCACCAATATCGCCATCATGAAGGACGGTCGCATCATCCAGCACGGCCGCCCTGAGGATATCGTGCTCAATCCGGCGGACGAGTACGTGCGCACCTTCGTCGCCCACACCAATCCGCTCAACGTGCTCAGCGGCTACAGCCTGATGCGTGGTCTGGACAAGTGCGGCCGTGAAGGCAACGAGATCTGCCTGGAGCGCAGCCATGACATCTGGCTGGCCCTGGATGGCCAGGTGGTCAAGGCCCTGCGTCGCGGCGGCGAAAGTCTGTCCCTGCAGCGCTGGAACCCGGATATGCCTATCAGCAGCCTGCAGCGTCAACCGACCCTGGCGCCAGCCGATATCCGCATGCGCGATGCCCTCGAGATCCGCTATCACACCGGTCACAAGCTGGTCCTGGAAACCGATGGCCGTGCCGTCGGCATCCTCGGCGACAAGGAGCTCTACCACGCCCTGCTGGGTAAGAATCTGGAAAAGGCAGGTGATGAAGACGTCGCGCCGCCAGCGGTTCGCTCGCAACTGTCCCAGGCGGGTTGATCGCCCTTGCAAACGCCCCAGTCTCTCGTACTGGGGCGTTTGGAGTCCCACCGAAGTCCCGCTACTCTTGGCCAGTTGATGGCCAGCCATCTCGCGATAGCCGCACCCTCATCCTCTTAGCAAAACAATATTTTCTTGCTGCGTCCGCATGCGTCAGAACGTCTGCGCTGCGACGTTAGCTTTCCATTGGCCTTAGGCAAGGCAATCTCTGGGTACGATTAGCGTTAGGGATGAAGAGCAGTCACAAGCGCAATTGATGGCCGCTCACCATGCGAGTCGCGCAAGCGGAAAATAGAAGATGAAGGCGAGGCCGGAAGAACGGAAGGAAGGTTACTTCTGCCAGGGTATACGCAGCGCCCCTGGCAGAACCGTCAAGGAATAACGAGCGTCTTAAAGCACCACCGTCCGGCCGGTATTGAGAAAGACTCGCCGATCCAGGTGATAACCCACGGCCCGCGCCAGGGTGAGGCATTCGATGTCACGCCCCTTGGCCACCAGATCTTCGGCATAGTGCGCATGGTCCACGGGTTCGACGCCCTGGGCGATGATCGGGCCCTCGTCCAGGTCATTATTGATGTAGTGCGCCGTGGCGCCCACCAGCTTCACGCCCTTGGCATAAGCCTGGTGATAGGGGCGCGCGCCCTTGAAGCCTGGCAGCAAGGAGTGATGGATGTTGATCGCCCAGCCATCGAGTTGTCGGCAGAGTTCGGGAGACAACACCTGCATGTAGCGCGCGAGAATGACCAGCTCAGCACCTGTCTCCTGCAACACCTGCCAGACCTTGGCCTCCTGGGCCGGCTTGTCCTGCGGATCGAGCGGGAAATGGTGATAGGGAATGCCATGCCAGGCCGCCAGCGGCTCGAGATCCGGATGATTGGAGATGACCGCGACTACATCCATGGGCAACTGGCCGATACGCTGGCGATAGAGCAAGTCGTTGAGGCAGTGATCCGCCTTGGAAACCATGATGGCGACCTTGGCTCGATAGCCCGGCGGCACCAGCTCGAAGGTCATGTCGAAGGGCGTGAAGCGCAGATCCAGCCCTACCCGGAACAGGCCTTCGTTGAAGTCGGCAGGCACCTGGAATTCGACCCGGATGAAAAAGCGCTGGGCTTCGCGATCATCGAAGCTGTGATGCTGGGTCACGTAGCAACCCTGCTCGAATAGATAGCGCGTGACCACGTCCACGGTGCCGAGGCGGCTCGGGCTCTGGGCGGTGAGAATCCAGGTATCGGGCGTACGGCTCATGATGAATTCCTTTGCATTGAGATGAAGCCAAAACCACAAAACCCGACCTGCGCATCACGCAGGTCGGGTTCAATAGAGCGCGACTGAACGCAGCGACCGATCAGGCCTCGATGCGCAGTCCGTACTCGGCACTCGCGTCCTGCAGCCACAGCCAGACGTAGTCGGCGAAGCTGCGGCGCACCACCAGTTCCCAGGTGTCTTCCGCCGTGTGGCGGATCACCAGTTGGGACTTGGCGAATACCGTACCCACCGCCTTGCCGACCGGAAAGCTGTTCGGATGGACGTCATAGGAGGTGGACTTCATCAGCACTTCGCGGACCTTGGGGCCCTTGAGTTCGACCAGCGTCTGGCCACCACCGACGTTGACGATGGCGACATGGCGCTCGCCGAGCGCCTGGCGCAGGGCTTGCTCGGTAGCGAACTCGGTGCCACCGGGCACCACCAGCAGCCACTCGTCCGGGCCGAGCCACTGCAGCGAGCTCTCGCCCTTCTGGGTGATCGCCAGCGGACCGGGCACTTCCAGCCCGACCACACTGGCCACCGCGCCGGTGAAACCCTCGTCATGGGCATCGCCACGGATGACCAGATGTCCCAGCAGGGCTCGCTCGCGCAGGGTGACCCCGGCGTTGGCCGGGCCACGTCCCGCCAGCTTATTCAGCTCGGCGTGGAACAGCGGGGATTCGGCGCGCGCCTTGGCGGAGTATTGATCGTAAACATTGATGTCGTTCATGGGGCGCTATCCTCGTTAGGCGACGTTCTGCCGCTCACCCTTGGGGTCGTAGAACACCGGCGAGACGATCTCGGCAGCGACGTAGCGGCCATCGGCCAGCGGTGCGTAGACGGTCTGGCCCATGCGGCTCAGGCCACCCTTGACCATGGCCATGGCGAAGCCATAACCCAGGGTCGCGCTGTAGTAGCTGGAGGTGACGTGACCGACCATGTCCATCGGGATCGGCTGATTACGCTCGAACACCAGTTGAGCACCTTCCGGCAGCACATCGCGGGCATCCAGCGGCTTGAGGCCGACCAGTTGCTTGCGGTTCTCGCGGACGCAATCCTGGCGATGCATGCCGCGTTTGCCGATGAAGGAGAAGCTCTTGTTCAGGCTGACGGCCCAGCCCATGCCCAGGTCCTGCGGCGTGACCGAGCCATCGGTGTCCTGGCCGATGATGATGAAGCCCTTCTCCGCCCGCAGCACGTGCATGGTTTCGGTGCCGTAGGGGGTGAGGTCGAATTCCTTGCCTGCGGCCACCACCTGCTCCAGAACGCCCATGGCGTAGTTGGCCGGTACGTTGATCTCGTAGGAGAGCTCGCCGGTGAAGGAGATACGGAACACCCGTGCCGGTACGCCACCCACCTGACCTTCCTTCCAGGCCATGAAGGGGAAGGCGGCGTTATCCAGATCGATGTCGGTCAGCTTGGCCAGCAGCTTGCGGCTGTTGGGGCCGGACAGGGTCAGGGTCGCCCAGTGGTCGGTGACCGAGGTGAAGTACACCTCCAGTTCCGGCCATTCGGTCTGGTGGTACAGCTCCAGCCATTCGAAGACGCGCGCGGCGCCGCCGGTGGTGGTGGTCATCAGGAAGTGGTTGTCGGCGAGACAGGCGGTGACGCCGTCGTCGAAGACCATGCCGTCTTCCTTGCACATCAGGCCGTAGCGCGCCTTGCCGATGTCCAGCTTGGTCCAGGCGTTGGTGTAGACGCGGTTGAGGAATTCCCGCGCATCCTTGCCCTGGATGTCGATCTTGCCCAGGGTGGAGGCGTCGAGCAGACCGACACTGCGGCGGACGGCCAGGCACTCGCGGTTGACCGCGGCATGCAGATCCTCGCCCGCCTTGGGGAAGTACCAGGGCCGCTTCCACTGGCCGACATCTTCGAACAGTGCACCCTGCTTGAGGTGCCAGGCGTGCAGCGCGGTGTAGCGCTTGGGTTCGAACAGGGCACCGCAGTGGCGACCGGCAATGGCGCCGAAGGTCACCGGGGTGTAGTTCGGGCGGAACATGGTGGTGCCGACTTCCGGGATGGCCTTGCTCTGCACGCGGGCGGCGATGGCCAGACCGTTGATGTTGCCCAGCTTGCCCTGGTCGGTACCGAAGCCCATGGCGGTGTAGCGCTTGACGTGCTCGATGGACTCGAAGCCCTCGCGGCAGGCCAGCTCGATGCCGGCGGCGGTCACGTCGTTCTGCAGATCGACGAACTGCTTGGGTGCCCGCGACGAAGGCTTGTCGTGGGGTACCTGGAACAGCGCCAGGGTCGGCTCTTCCTGACGGTATTCGGCCTGGGGCACCTCACCGCTGACGACCTGGGCACCGGCTTCGGCGGCAGCGGTCGCGCCGGCTTCGAAACCATCGGCCAGGACGTCACCTAGGGCGAAGACGCCGTTCACGCCTCCGGCACAGACGCGCTTCTGCGGCGCCGGACCGGGGACGAAGGCCTGGATGTCATCGCGCCACAGCGGACGGCCGCCCAGGTGCGAGGCCAGGTGGACCACCGGGCTATAGCCGCCGGAGGTGGCGATGAGGTCGCAGTCGAGCCACTCGCCCGCACCCAGGGTGCGGAAGGCGGTCAGGTCGATGGTGGCGATCTTGGCGCCGGTCACGCGGGTACTGCCGCGGGCCTCGCTGACGGCGGTACCGCCCATGACGCGCACGCCACGCTTGCGGACTTCCTCGACCCAGGCGCCACGCGGATTGGGACGCGCATCGGCGATGGCCACCACCTGGCGACCGGCTTCGAGCCAGTCCAGAGCCACGCGGTAGGCGTAATCGTTGTTGGTGGACAGCACCAGGCGCTGGCCCGGGGCCACGGCATAGCGACGGATATAGGTGGAAACGGCGCCGGCTACCATGTTGCCCGGCAGGTCGTTGTTGGCGTACACCAGCGGACGCTCGTGGGCGCCGGTTGCCAGCACCACGCGAGTGGCACGGACACGGTGCAGGCGCTGACGCACCTGGCCATGGGGCGCGCGATCACCCAGGTGGTCGGTCAGGCGCTCATGAATGGTGAGGAAGTTGTGGTCGTGATAGCCGTTCACCGTGGCGCGCGGCAGCAGCACGACGTTGTCCAAGCCCTGCAACTCGGCCACGGCCTTGGTTACCCACTCGGCCGCCGGGGCGCCATCGAGACGCTCGCGGCTGTCCAGCAGGCTGCCACCAAATTCTTCCTGCTCGTCAGCCAGGATCACCCGGGCACCACTGCGGCCGGCGGCCAGGGCTGCGGCCAGGCCGGCGGCACCACCACCAACGACCAACACATCGCAGTGCTGGTTGAAATTATCGTAGGTATCCGGATCGACCTGGGTCGGCGCACGCCCGAGACCGGCCGCCTTACGGATGTACTTCTCGTAGGTCATCCACAGATTCTGCGGATACATGAAGGTCTTGTAGTAGAAGCCGGGCGGCATCATCTTGCCGCCGACCTTGCCAAGAATCCCCATGAGGTCATTGTTCACGCTGGGCCAGCCATTGGTGCTGGCGGCTACCAGACCCTGATACAGGGCTTGCTGGGTGGCGCGGACGTTGGGGATCTGGGTGGCTTCGGTCGCGCCGATCTGCATGATGGCGTTGGGCTCTTCGGCGCCCGCAGCGACGATGCCGCGCGGCCGGGAGTACTTGAAGCTACGCCCGACGATATCCACGCCGTTGGCCAGCAGGGCCGACGCCAGGGTGTCACCCTTGAAGCCCTGATAGGTCTGACCGTTGAAGGTGAAGGTGATGGCCTGGCTGCGGTCCAGGCGACCGCCCTGGGTGAGTCGATGGACCTGGCTCATGTGCGCTCTCCTCGCTCGGCGGTGAAGCGGGGTTGCTCGCCGATCGGATAGGTTTCGAGAATTTCGTAGGTCTCGGTGTTACGGGTGGCGTTGAAGTACTGGCGGCACCCCGAAGCGTGCACCCAAAGTTCGTGGCGCAAGCCGCGCGGGTTGGTACGGAAGAACATGTACTCGCCCCACTCCTTGTCGCTGCAGGCTTCGGGATCCAGGGGGCGCGCGATGTGCGCTTCGCCGGCCGCGTGGAATTCTTCTTCGGAGCGCAACTCCCCACAGTGGGGACAACGGATGTACAACATGCTCGGGCTCCTTAGTGCGCGACGGCCGCAGCGCCGTGTTCGTCGATCAGCGCACCGGTGTGGAAACGGTCGATGGAGAAGGGTTTGGCCAGCGGATGCATCTCGCCCGCAGCGAGCGATGCCGCGAAGACGTTGCCCGAACCGGGGGTAGCCTTGAAGCCACCGGTGCCCCAGCCGCAGTTGAAGAACAGGTTCTCCACCGGCGTCTTGGAAATGATCGGGCAGGCATCCGGGCAGGTGTCCACGATGCCGCCCCACTGGCGGTTCATGCGCACCCGCGAGAGGATCGGGAACATCTCGACGATGGCCTGCAGGGTGTGCTCGATCACCGGATAGGAGCCACGCTGGCCATAGCCGACCCAGCTGTCGATACCGGCACCGATCACCAGGTCGCCCTTGTCGGACTGGCTGATGTAGCCGTGTACCGCGTTGGACATGATGACGCTGTCGATGATGGGCTTGATCGGCTCGGACACCAGGGCCTGCAGCGGGTGGGATTCGAGCGGCAGACGGAAGCCGGCGAGCTTGGCCATGTGGCCGGAGTTACCGGCGGTGACCACGCCGACGCGCCGGGCGCCGATGAAGCCACGGGTGGTCTCCACGCCGATCACCTTGCCATCCTGCTTGCGGAAGCCGGTGACTTCGGTCTGTTGGATCAGGTCGACGCCCAGGGCATCGGCCGCGCGGGCGAAACCCCAGGCCACGGCGTCGTGACGGGCCACACCACCGCGACGCTGAACCGTGGCGCCGAGGATCGGATAGCGGGTGTTCTTGCTGCAGTCCAGGTAGGGGATCTCTTCGGCCACCTGACGGGTGTCGAGCAGTTCGCCGTCCACACCGTTCAGGCGGTTTGCGCTGACCCGGCGCTCGGAGTCGCGCATGTCCTGCAGGGTATGGCAGAGGTTGTAGACGCCGCGCTGGGAGAACATGACGTTGTAGTTGAGGTCCTGGGACAGGCCTTCCCACAGCTTCATGGCATGCTCGTAGAGCTGCGCGGATTCGTCCCACAGGTAGTTGGAGCGCACGATGGTGGTGTTACGGGCGGTGTTGCCGCCGCCCAGCCAGCCCTTCTCGATCACCGCGACGTTCTTCACGCCGAATTGCTTGGCGAGGTAGTACGCAGTGGCCAGGCCATGGCCGCCACCACCGACGATGACCACGTCGTAGACCGGCTTGGGCGTGGGCGTGCGCCACATGCGCTGCCAGTTTTCGTGGTGGCTCAGGGAGTGCTTGAAGAGGCCGAAGCCGGAATAGCGTTGCATCTGGAGACTCCTACAGACGACTCCCCTTTCCCGGCGAGGGGGAAAGGGGTGGGATAGGGGCTAGGCCCGGACGGCGGGATTAGCGATAGACCGGGTAATCCCGGCACAGCTCGGCAACCTGGCGCGCCACCTGGGCTTCCACGTCGGCGTCGCCGAGGTGGTCGAGGATGTCGCAGATCCAGCCGGCCACGCGCTCGCTCTCGCTGACGCCAAGGCCACGGGTGGTGAGGGCCGGGGTGCCGATGCGCAGACCCGAGGTCACGAACGGGGACTGGGGATCGTTGGGTACGGCGTTCTTGTTCACGGTGATGCAGGCGCGGCCCAGGGCGGCGTCCGCGTCCTTGCCGGTGATGCCCTGCTTGATCAGGCTGACCAGGAACAGATGGTTGTCGGTGCCACCGGAGACCACGTCGAAGCCACGCGCCTTGAACACGCCGGCCATGGCCTGGGCGTTCTTGATCACCTGCTGCTGGTAGCTCTTGAAGGCCGGCTCCAGCGCCTCCTTGAAGCAGACGGCCTTGCCGGCGATGACATGCATCAGCGGACCGCCCTGGGCACCCGGGAAGACCGCGGCGCTGAGCTTCTTCTCGATGTCGGCGTTGGCCTTGCACAGGATCAGGCCGCCGCGGGGACCGCGCAGGGTCTTGTGGGTGGTGGTGGTGACCACGTCGGCGAAGGGGACCGGGTTGGGGTAGACACCGGCGGCGACCAGGCCGGCGACGTGGGCCATGTCGACGAACAGATAGGCGCCTACGCTATCGGCGATATCGCGGAAGCGCTGGAAGTCCAGGGTCTTGGAGTAGGCGGAGAAGCCCGCCACGATCATCTTGGGCTTGTGCTCCTGGGCCAGACGCTCGACCTCGTCGTAGTCGATCAGACCGGTGTCGGTGTTCAGGCCATACTGCACGGCGTTGTACAGCTTGCCGGAGGAGCTGACCTTGGCACCGTGAGTCAGGTGGCCGCCGTGGGCCAGGCTCATGCCGAGGATGGTATCGCCGGCCTGCAGCAGGGCCAGGTAGACAGCGGCGTTGGCCTGGGAACCCGAGTGCGGCTGGACGTTGGCGTAGTCGGCACCGAACAGTTGCTTGGCGCGCTCGATGGCCAGCTGCTCGACCTTGTCGACATACTCGCAGCCACCGTAGTAGCGCTTGCCCGGATAGCCTTCGGCGTACTTGTTGGTCAGCACGCTGCCCTGGGCTTCCATGACGCGTTGGCTGGTGTAGTTTTCCGAAGCGATCAGCTCCAGGTGATGCTCCTGGCGCCGCGATTCCTCGCCCATGGCGGCGAACAACGCATCATCGTAGCCCTGGATTCGGTCCTGCTTACTAAACATCGCGGCGCTCCTAAATTGTGTGGCGGTGAAAACCACCCCCTTGGCGGCGATGGTAGGCCTGGGAACTTCCCCCAAGATGCCTGTTTACGCCGCAGGCCGGCGCGTTTGCGACAGCCGTCGGGTGCCCTTTTTTTGCCGCTCCTCGGCGTCGATAAAGTCTTCTTAGTGAGAGCCGATAAGTCGTCTCATACCCCCAGGACAGTGAGCCCCGCCATGTTCAACGCCCACTACAAGAAGACTATTGCTCAGTTACAAGGCGAGCTGTGTGCAAGCCAAGGGCTGACCCAGGCGCTGGAACGCTCCATGGCGGTGATCGAATTCGACGTGTCGGGCACGATTTTGCGCGCCAACGACAACTTTCTTCGGCTGACGGGCCACCGCGCCGATGCCCTGGTAGGGCAGCATCATCGCCAACTCTGCCCGCCGAAGATCGTCCAGGGCCGCGACTACGGCGACTTCTGGAATCGGCTCGGGCGTGGCGATTTCGTGTCCGGGACCTTCCAGCGACTCGACGCCCAAGGGCGCACCCTGTGGCTGGAAGCCAGTTACAACCCGATACCCGACGCCAGTGGCCGGGTAGTCAAGGTCGTGAAATACGCCCTGGACGTCACCCGCCAGGTCGAGCGCGACAGTGAAGCCCAGAGCAAGCTCAAGGCGCTGGACCGCGCCCTCGCCTGCATCGAGTTCGATCTCGACGGCCGCATCCTCACCGCCAACGCCAACTTTCTCGCCACCCTCGGCTACAGCCTGGGTGAGATCCAAGGCCAGCATCATCGGCTGTTCTGCGAGCCCAGCCTGGCCAACAGCAGCGAGTACGGTGATTTCTGGCGTCGTCTGAACGCGGGTGAATTCTTTCGCGGCCAATTCAAACGCCTTGGTAAGCACGGGCGCGTGGTGTGGCTGGAGGCAAGCTACAACCCGGTCTACGATGCCGCTGGCAAGCTCTACAAGGTCGTCAAGTATGCCAGTGACATCAGCGAACGGGTCGAAAAGCACGAGAGCGACGGTCGCAGTGCTTCCCGCGCCTACCATATCTCCGCAGAGACCGAGAAAGTCGCCGAACACGGCACCCAGATCATCCAGGCTGCGACCCAGGAAATGCGCGAGATCGCCCAGACCGTCAGCGCCTCCGCCGAGGTGATCGGCCAGCTGGGTCAGCGCTCCGAGCAGATCACCGCCATCGTCAACACTATCCGCGGCATCGCCGACCAGACCAACCTGCTGGCGCTCAACGCCGCCATCGAAGCGGCCCGTGCCGGCGATCAGGGGCGTGGCTTCGCCGTGGTGGCCGATGAAGTGCGCCAGTTGGCGGGCCGCACCAGCAGCGCCACGGCGGAGATCGCCGAGATGATCGGCAAGATCCTGGGAGAGACCCAGCAGGCCATCGCCAGCATGGAAACCACCCAGGGCCGGGCGATCAAAGGCGTGGAACTGGCGGACCAGGCCGGCGCGGTGATCGTGCAGATCCGCGATGGTGCCAGCGACGCCGTGGAAGCGGTCAGTATGTTCGCCAGCAAGCTGGACGAATCCGAGGTGATTCCCAAGGCGGCGCTCAACTGGGTAGGCCATTGAGCCCGCGCCCCTTTGATCTGGATCAGGCAACCCGGACGTGGACGGTCTAGCATGAAGACATATCCCTCTCGCGGAGATGTGCCATGCGTAACGTCCTGGTTGCCTATGACGGTTCGCCCAGCGCCGACAATGCCCTGCGCTACGTCCTCGACCTGGTGAAGGCGGGTCTGGCGCTGGAGCTGCATCTGCTCAATGTGCAGAACGAGCCGGAGATCTACGGCGCGCCCTTCGATGACCGCATCTTGCGGGAGTGGCGCGGCAGCCTGAGAGACAAGGCCGAGGACATCCTGGCCAAGGCGCGTCCGGCGCTGTTGGACGCCGGTATCGAGGCACAGACCCACGTGGGGTTTGGCGGCATCGCCGAGACCATCGGCGAGATGGCGCGCCACCTGGATGTCGATACGGTGGTGATGGGTACCCGCGGCCTGGGGTCGCTCAGCGGACTATTGCTGGGTTCGGTGGCCCATCGCGTGGTGCATCAGGTGCCTTTGCCGGTCATCCTGGTGAAGTGAGCACTCAATAAAAAACCAGCCCTTGGGCTAATGCCAGTCAGTTAAGCCTGACTGGCATTTTTCTTTCTGGTCGGATACTTCGAAGGCTTGGGCTTGATGACCCGCGGATAGGCACGGTAATCGCGCCTATGCGGCAGCACGAAATGCGGTGCCAAAGCATGCAGGTCGGCGAG
>NZ_SULM01000008.1 GCF_005250615.1 Pseudomonas rhizoryzae
CCATTCAGGATGTGGAGAAAGGGAGCCGGCAGGCACATTCTACGAAACAGCATCGAGTGCTCAGGTTGGGTAGGTGCTCAGCCGGCTCCGGGTAATGAGGTAGCTAATCTCATTACCCAGGAGAGATACAAGGTTGGGTTGAGACGGCTTTATCGCCGAAGCCCAACAACGCGGATTCGATCTGGGCACCGTTGGGCTTCGCTGCGTTCAACCCAACCTACGGGGCGTCGTAGCGTGGAAAACGGCGCAGCCTTTTCCACTGGGGCATCGTGACGAGGGGCACCCTCACCCCAACCCTCTCCCTGAGGGAGAGGGGGCTAGAGCGTAGGTTGGGTTGCGGCGGCTCTATCGCCGAAGCCCAACAGGGCCGGCGCTCGGGGTGATGTTGGGCTTCGCTGCGCTCAACCCAACCTACGGGGCGTCGTAGCGTGGAAAACGGCGCAGCCTTTTCCACTGGGGCATCGTGACGAAGGGCGCCCTCACCCCAACCCTCTCCCTAGGGGAGAGGGGGCTAGCCGGGCCGCTTGGCTCAGGTCGGCAAGGTCATGAAGATCTGCGTCCCCTGGCCGGGGCGCGACACCACGCCGATGCGGCCACCGTGCTGGCGGATGATTTCCTTGCACAGCGCCAGGCCCAGGCCGGCCCCGCCTTTCTGGCTGCCGATCTGCACGAAGGGCTCGAACACCCGCCCCTGCTGGGCGTAGGCGATGCCTTCGCCATTGTCCTGCACCGCCATCAGCAGCTGATCGTTCTGGCGCAGCGCCTGGATGACGATCCGCCCGCCTGCCGGGGTGTGGCGCAGGGCGTTGCTCAACAGATTGTCGAACACGCGCGCCAATTGCTTGGGGTCCAGGCTGACCCGCGGCAGCGGCGTGTGCAGCAGCTCCACGGTCAATTCGACATCGCGCTCGCGCGCCTCGTCGGCATGGCGGGCACGAGCCTCTTCCAGCAGGTCGCCGATCTCGCTGGGTAGCTTTTCCGGACGCTGCAGGCCGCTCTGGTGACGGGAGTAGTCCAGCAGGTCGTTGATCAGTTGCACCAGGCGATGGGTTTCCTCGTCCACCGTCTGCAGCAGATAGGCCTCGCGGGATTCCGGCGCCACCTTGAGGCGCTCGCGCAACAGGCCGAAGGCCATGTGCATGCCGGTGACCGGGGTACGTAGCTCGTGGGAGGCACGCAGGACGAATTCGTTGCGCACCCGGTCGAAGGCGCGTTGCTCGGTGACGTCGCGCAGCACCATGAGCGCCCCCACGCTGCGACCGTCGGCGTGGTTCACCGGGGTCAGGCTCCAGGCCAGCAGCCGCACCTCGTCGTCGACACGGATTTCCAGGTCTTCGGGCGCCGCATTCAAGGCGCCGCCAGCCAGGACGCGCTGCACGCTCGCCTCGATTTCCGGCCGTTCCAGGGCGGCGATCAGGGATTCGCCCAGGTGGTTCTCGTTCCAGCCGAGCTGGCGGCAGGCCACCGGATTGGCGTGCTCGATGTTGCCCTGGGGATCGAGGATCACCAGGCCGTAGTCGATGCTGTCGAGCACCGCCTGCAGGCGTCGTTGACCGGCCACCAGGGCTTCGACATTGGTCTCGCTGAGGCGGTGCAGGGCCTGGGCCATGTTGCCGAAGCGACGGCTGAGCAGGGTGAACTCGGCGATCTGCGAGGTGGGCAACTGGACGTCGAAATTGCCCTGGCTGATGCGTTCGGCGGCCTTGGCCAGGCCGTCGATGGGACCGGTGAAGCGCTTGGCGATGCCATTGGCCGTCACCACCCCGGTGACCAGGATGGCTACGCCGATCATGGCCAGCAGCAGGGCGATGATCACCGCCCGGTCGTGGGCCTCGTCCTGCATGCGCTCCAGGGTCACCACGTAGCTTCTTTGCAGGTCATAGATACGGTTGCGTAGCGTGTTGAGCGTCTCCTGGAATCCCGGATCGGCGCGCAGCTGGGCGTAGTCGGTGGGCGGTGAGCGCAGGTACTCGGCGAAGCGTTCGTAACGCTGCTTGACGTCTTCCAGCACCGCGCGCTGTTCGGGCTGGCGCATCTCGCCCTGGACCAGTTGCAGGTACTGCTCGAAGCGTTGCTGAGCGGCCGCCAGGGCCTTGGGATCCGGCGCGCCATCGAGCATCTGGAACAGGCTGTTGCTCAGCTCCTGGCGCATGTTCAGCGTCAGGTTGATGAAGTCCAGGTTGCTGCGCGTCTGCACGCTCTGCTCACGGGCCAGGTGCAGCACGCTGACCAGGCCCACCAGCAGGCCGATGAGGGCCACGGCGATCAGGGCGGAAATGCTGAGGAAGAGGCGGGTGTGCAGCTTGATCGGCAGTTTCATAGCCCGTACTGCTTACGTTTCCGATACAGCGTGGAAGCATCGATGCCCAGGGTCTTGGCGGCCTGGTCAAGGGTCTCGCTGGTAGCCATCACCGCGGCGATATGGGCCCGCTCCAGGGCTTCCAGACTCAAGGCCTCGCCGACCCGCGGCGCACTGGCGGCGCTGCCGGTGGCAGGGCCGTCGCCCAGGCCCAGGTGGTTGACGTCCACCAGGTCCTGGCCGCAGATGATGCTCGCCCGTTCGATGACGTTGCGCAACTCGCGGACGTTGCCCGGCCAGCCATAGTTGCGCAAGGCCTCCAGGGCCGCCTCGCTGAAGCCATGGGCGGGTCGGTTGTAGTCCTTGACGAAGCGGGCGAGGAACCGCTCGGCGAGATCGACGATGTCTTCCTTGCGTTCGCGCAGCGGTGGCAGGTTGAGCACGATGACGTTGAGGCGATAGAGCAGGTCTTCGCGGAATTCGTTTTCCGCCACCATCTGTTCCAGGTTGCGGTTGGTGGCGGCGAGGATGCGCACGTCGGCGCGACGAGTCACCGGATCGCCGACCCGCTCGTATTCCTTGTCCTGGATGAAGCGCAGCAACTTGGGCTGCAGGGCCAGGGGGAAGTCGCCGATCTCATCGAGGAAGAGGGTGCCACCATCGGCCTGGCTGACCCGGCCGAGGGTGCTCTCGCTGGCGCCGGTGAAGGCGCCACGGGTATGGCCGAACATCTCGCTTTCCATCAGATCGGCGGAGAGCGAGGGACAGTTGATGGTGACGAAGGTCTTCTTGGCGCGCCGACTCCAGGCATGGATGGCGCGCGCCAGCTCGCCCTTGCCGGAACCGGATTCGCCAAGGATCAGCACGTTGGCGTCGGTGGTGGCGACCTGGCGGGCGGTTTCCAGGATGCTCATCATCGCCGGGCTGCGCGAATCGAGACCGGCGCTGGACTGGCGCACCTCACCTTCCAGGGCCTCCAGGCGGGCGGAAAGCTGGCGGAATTCCAGCTGCTTGGCGGCGGCCATGCGCAACTGGTCGGGGCTACAGGGTTTGACCAGGTAGTCCGCAGCGCCGGCCTGCATGGCATCCACCGCGGTGTCGATGGCCGAGTGGGCGGTGACGATCACCACTCGCATCCAGGGCGCCTGGATACGCATCTGCTGCAGCACGTCCAGGCCGTTGTCCGCACCCAGACGCAGATCGAGGAAGCAGAGGTCGTAGACCTGGCGGAGCAGCAGAGCCTCGGCCTGGGCCGCGCTGTTGGCCGTGGCGACGCTGTAGCCGGCATCTTCCAGACAGAAACGAAAGGTACGCAGGATGGCGGCTTCGTCGTCCACGAGCAGGATGCGACCGCTGGTTTGTTCCATGAAGGAGGACTCCAGGCCCGCAGGCCGAAACGCGCTAAAAGACAGAGCTGGCAGTTAGTCCATCATACATCGTGCAAGTTGCAATCCGCAGGTCCACCAGCCAATCGAAAGCGGGCCTCGCAAGCATCGTGCAGATCGCAACCCACCCGCTCCGGCGGGACCTGAAACCGCTGCAAGTGCATAAAAAGGGTCCGAGTCCGGAGGTTTTACCACTCAAGTCGCCGATCGACCCGCTGCAAAGCCGTCCTTTCGTAGTCGAGCCATCATGCAAAACGCAATGCTCCAGGCCATGCACCTTGCAAGGTGCATGTGCGGAGCCGCTGGCAATAAATCATAAGTACATGATTTATAAGTAAAAAGCACTTTCAAAAAAGCTGGCACGCAGTCTGCAATCTCCTTGGCAAGCCGGCCTTAGGGCCAACGGAATGCAGGAGAGACCCAATGATCAGCCAGACCCTTCGCAAGCACTTGGTAGGTACTGCGCTCTTCGCTTGCTTCGCCAGCGCCGCCGTCGCCGCTCCCCAGGGGCAGGACGTCAGCCGCGAACAGGCACTCATTGCCTCTACTCGCATTGCCGCTCAGGCCATGGTGCCGGCAATCAAGCCCTTGGCTAGCCAAGGTGCTGGGGAACTCAAGGCCATCCCCGCACAGTCCAACGGTGACCGTCTGGTGAAGCAGACCCGTTGGGTGTTCTGAGGCGATGGCCATGGTGTGGATGCTGCTGGTGATTTCGTTGTTCGTCGCAGCTGCGGTCGTCAGCGTTGGGATGTTGCTCAGCGCTCTGGTGATGGGTCGCGCCCTCAATCAGACGCACAACCTCAATGGTATCGATCTTGATTTGACTGATGTGGAACCACGGATGGCGAGTCTGGGCACCCAGGATTTCGCTAATAACACTAATGCTCGCTGGACAGGTGCTGTCGTCCGCTGAGTGCACTTGTAATACATAGGAGAAACACCATGCTGAGCTGGGCTATCACTTTCCTGATCATTGCCATCATTGCCGGCGTCCTGGGCTTCGGTGGTATCGCGGGTACTGCTACCAGTATCGCCAAGATCCTGTTCGTGCTGTTCCTGGTGCTGTTCGTGGTGTCGTTCTTCATGGGTCGTCGGCGTCCCTGACGCCAGATCCGTGAGTAGGAACGGACTGCCGGTCATGACGACCGGCAGTTGAGGCTCTGTCATCGGATTGCAGCTTTAAGCCGATTCAATGACACCCTCGAAGACGTCTCGCACAACGGGACGCAAGGGCCACAAGGTCGGGACGCTCTGCAGTAGCGGGAGGGTTCCAAGAGTACAGGGAGTACTTTCGCACTCGCGGCGGACTGGGCTGGAAACGACAACACCCCTGAATTCGACGGAGTTCACCACTTGGTGAAGGCCGCCGACGTCAGGGGTGTCGTCGTTTGAGGAGCAGGAAAGCTCAGCCCTGCCAGAAGGCATCCCACCAGGAGCGCTCGCCGCGAGCATCTTCCAGTACCACGGTGCAGGTGGTACCGGCGGCGAGCAGCACGCCGTCCGGCACCGGGTCGAGGGCGATGCGCACCGGTACCCGCTGGGCGAGCCGTACCCAGTTGAAGGTGGGATTCACATCGGCGGTGAGTTCGCGACTCTGGGGATTGTCCCTGTCATAGATGCCGCGGGCGATGCTTTCCACATGGCCGTGCAATACCTGACCGCTCATCAGACGCATCTCAGCCGCCGCGCCCACCTGCACATGGGGCAGCTTGGTCTCTTCGAAATAGCCGTAGACCCAGAACGAGTGGGCGTCGATGACGGCGAGCTTCGGCGCGCCTGCGGCGGCGTAGTCACCCTTGAACACCGACAGGTTGGTGACGTAGCCATCGACCGGGGCCAGTACCCGGGTGCGCTTGAGATTCAGCCGCGCCGCTTCCAGTTGGGCCTGGGCCTGGCGCAGATCGGCCTCGGCGGCCAGGGCGGCGGCGCTGGCGTCTTCGCGATTCTCGCGGGAGACCACCAGGCTATCGATGTCGGCGCGGCGGCGGGCGTTCTGCTGGCGCATGGCCAGGGTGGCCTTGCGCGCGGCGACCGTGGCCTCGGCCTGCTGCACGGCGATCTCGTAGTGCGCGGGGTCGATCTGCAGCAGCAGGTCGCCCTTGTGCACCCATTGGTTGTCGCGCACGGCGACCTCGGTCACCAGCCCGGCCACGTCGGGGGCGATGGTGATGACTTCGGCACGTACCCGGCCGTCGCGGGTCCAGGGATCGTTCATGTAGTGCACCCACAGCAGCCGGCCGAGGATCAGGGCCAGGCAGACCACCAGCAGGGTGAAGAGCACGCCGAAGAGTTTCTTGAGCATCATGGCAGTAATCCTAGCGATAGACGCACAGCGCCAGGGCGCAGTAGAGACAGGTGAACAGGGCCAGGCGCAGCAGCGCCGGATGCCAGACGAGGCGATAGAGGCCCACGGCGGCGAGCACCCGGTCCAGCGCCCAGGCGAGCAGGGCGGCGACCAGGAACAGCACCGTCACGGTGGGCAGGTAGAGGCCATGGAAGGCGATTTCACGTGGCATGGGAGATCTCGAGGTAACGGGCCAGCGGTCCCTGGGGATCGAGCAGGGCGCTGCGGATGAAATGCAGGTCGCTTTGCACCTGGCGCAGGGGCGATTCGTCATAGGGCAATTCCGGCGATTCGGTCACCGCCGCCACGGCGGCCAGGGCGGCGTCCACCGCGGCCAGGGCGCGCCGCAGATTCTCCGCACCGGGCTTGAGGAAGAGGCGCACCAGGGCGCGGCCGACCACGCGGATGGCCTGGCGCCAGGCGCTGCCCTCGGCATAGTGCGGCGCCCAGGGCAGGCGCGCCTGCAACTCGCGTAACTCGATCACCGCATGGCCGATCTCCAGCACGCAGAAGGCCCAGCCGATCAAGCGGCGCTGGGCGTCGCCCTGGCCGGCGCTGACGCCATAGGCCTGATTCAGCAGGTCGCGGGTCTGGCTTTCGAAGGCCGGCGCCAGGTGCGGCAGGGGCGCACTCACCGCCCGCACCAGCTGTTGGCGCAGATCGCGTTCCAGGCGGCGCCACAGCCAGGGGCTGTTGGGCGGCAGCAGCACCGCCGAGACCGCCGCGGTGATCACCATCGACAGCACCACGGCGATGCCGTTGTTGATGAAGGCGTAGGCGTTGTAGACCGGCGGATTATCGGGGATCGAGGTGAAGCAGAAGAACACCAGGCAGCCCAACCCGTAGCCCATCCAGCCCGGCCGCAGGGAGATCCAGGTGCCGAGCATGAACACCGGCGCCAGGGTCAGCAGCAGCAGCGGCAAGCCGGCGATCCAGGGAAAGACGAAGAAGGTCAGGAAGAAACCGATCAGGACGCCGCCGCTGGCACCGACGGCCATCTGCATGGCGGTGCGCTTGGGATCGGGCGAGGCCGAGGCCAGCGCCGAGACGGCCGCGGCGTTGAGCGCCAGCATGCCGCCACTGGGATAGGCACTGGCGATCCAGAAGGCACCCAGCAGCAAGACCAGGAAGGCGCTGCGCACACCGGTGACCGCCGCGCCCAGGGCATTGGCCTTGGCCACGAAGCGCGGCTTCCATTGCTCGCGACTGTGCCGCGCGGCGGCCAGGGAGGCGTGGGTCTGCAGGTAGTCGTGCCATTCGCCGGTGAGGCGGAAGAGCAGCTCCACGGCGGTCTCGAAATCCCGCCGGTCGACATCGCTCAGCAGTGGCAGCTCGGCGCGCAGGGCCCGAATGCGCGGTCGCAGACCCTGGTGCAGGGCTTCCAGGCGTGCGGCAGCGGCAGGTGCGGCGCGATCGGTGAGGGACTGGCCACGCCATTCCTCGAAGAGGTCGAGCAGCGGTGCCCAGAGCCGTTCGAGCGCTGCCAGCGGCACCTGGGCCTCGCGCTCGCGCAGGCGCATCAGCAGGCGACTCAGGGCGTGCAGGCGGGTGGTCAGGGCCATGAATTCGGCGTTGAGCCGCGCCAGACGGCCGCTGCGCATGCGCATGTGCGGATCTTCGAAGGCCGAGGCGCTGCGCAGGCTTTCCAGCCCCACCGCCTCGGCGGCCAGGCGGACCCCGGCGGCTTCCAGGCTGGCGCGATCGAGGCGGCCGCGCAGGACGTCGGCGGCGAGGCCGGAGAAGACCCCCATGCGCCGATAGAGCGTCAGGCGCATGGCCGTGGCGCTGGTCTGTGGAAAGACCGCCGCGCTCACCGCGCCACTGCAGAGCACCCCCAGGGTGATGGCCAGCACCCGCATCACCGCCGACATGAAGGCGGTATCGGCATTCAGCGCGGCGGGAATGCCGATCAGGGCGGCGGTGTAGCCGGCCAGCATGCAGGCATAGCTGCGAAAGTCCCGATAGCGCGCCGAGCCGGCCACGCAGAGGCCGATCCACAGCGCCAGGAAGATCAGGAAGGGCACCCGCTCCTGGGCGAACAGGGCGATCAGCACCAGCATTACCGCCAGCCCCAGCAGGGTGCCCATGACCCGATAGAAACTCTTGGCCAGCACCTGGCCGCTTTGCGGCTGCATGACGATGAACACGGTGATCACCGCCGAGCTGGGATGCGGCAGTTGCAGGCGCATGGCCAGCCACAGGGTCAGGCTGGCGGCGAGCACTACCTTGAACAGGTACAGCCAGAGGCTGCCGTCGCTGCGCGCCCAGGCACTCAGGGCCTGACGCAGGGGCGTGCCGGTGGCGGTGGTGGCGTTCACCGGGCCGCCCGCTCGACGGCGACGCGCGCTGGTACCAGCTCTTTATCGGCCGGGCCGCGTTCGAGGTCCGCACCGCCACCGAGGGCGACCAGGGCGCCGGCCTGGGCGGCCAGGCGCAGGGCGTGCACCTGGGCGGTCACGCGCTGCTGGGCGAACAGCCGGGTCTGGGCGTCGAGCACGTGCAGGTAGTCGGTCAGGCCGCGGCGAAAGGCCTCGCGGGCGATGTCGTAGGTGCGCTGGGCCTCCTGGCTGGCCTGGTCGGCGAGGGTCGCCTGCTTGGCCGCCGAGTCGGCCTTGATCAGGGCGTCGGAAATCTCCTTGAGGGCGTCCACCAGGGTCTGGTTGTAGGCGCTGACCGCCATGTCGTAGGCCGCCGATTCCGCGCCAAGGCGACTGCGCAGGGCGCCGCCGTCATAGATCGGCAACGAGAACGCGGGGCCGATGAAGGAGCCGGTCTTGGCGTGGGTGAGCATCTCGCTGAGCCGGCCCAGGGTGAGGAATTGGCCGACGTTGGCCACCAGGTCGATGTTGGGATAGAAGCTGGCGCGGGCGACGTCCACGCCCTTGGCCGCCGCGGCGATCTGCCAGCGGCGCGCCACCACGTCGGGACGCTTGCCGACCAACTCCAGCGGCAGGCTGCTGGGCAGGCGCGGCGCGGCGCCCAGGGTCAGCCACGGTCGTTGCAGGCTGGCCCCGGCGCCGGGACCCTTGCCAGCCAAGGCGGCGAGCTGGTTGCGATCCAGCGCCAGGGTCTCGTCCAGGGCTTCCAGCTGGCGCTCGGTCTCGGGCAGCAGGGCACGGGCCTGGCTGACCTCGAACTGGGTGCCGAGGCCGCCGTCCAGTTGCCGCTGGGCCAGCTCGGCCAGTTGGCGCTGTTGTTCCAGGGTGGCGGCGAGGATGTCGCGCTGATCGTGGTGCAGGGCGAAGCCGATGTAGGTGCGGACGATATTGCCGGTCAGCTCCAGTTCGGCGGCGCGGACCTCGGCGGCGGCCTGGTGCGCCTGGTCCAGCGCCTGGGCGCTGGCGTCGCGCTCGCGGCCCCAGAAGTCCAGGGCGTAGCTCAGCCCCAGTTCGGCATTGTTGTTCCAGGTGGTGCGATCGGCCAGTTCGCCGGGGCCGTAGAAGCCGTCGGTGGGCCAGCTGTAGCGCTTGAAGGCGCCCTTGCCCTCGACCTGCAGGGCTTCGCGGGATTCGGCGAGCCCGGCCAGGGACTCGGCGCGGCGCACCCGGGCGGCGGCCGTGGCCAGGCGCGGGTTATCGGCCAGGGCGCTGGCGATCCAGGCATCCAGTTGCGCATCGCCATAGGCACGCCACCACTGGCGCTCCGGCCAGGCGGCCTGCTGCGCGGCGTCGCGGATGGCGGCGTCGGTGACCAGGGCCTGATCGTCGAGGCGTTGCGCCTGGGGCGCGTTGTGACCGGTACTGATGCACCCGGCCAGCAGGGTCGCCAGGGCGACCACCGCCAGCGCGGGCCATCCTCTGCAAGGGGAAGGCGACACGTGGGGTCCGTTTGCAACAGGGCCATCCCTGAATAGCGCGCCCATGAAGGCGTGGTGCGGGACGGCGGAATGAGCGTGAGCTGGAGACGGTATCGTTCAGGCCGAACGGCTATTTGGCGACACTGTTAGGATGCTAACGATTATATGAAATTACGAGGTAGCCGATTAGCGCGCCAACTCGCGATTCTTTGTTTCACATAGTGAAATAATATGCAGAATGATGGTTTTCCAGACCCACGAGGTGGCATGGACACTCTGCACAACATGCGCGTTTTCGTCGCCGTGGTGGAAAGCGGCAGCTTCACCAGCGCGGCCCAGATGCTGCAGACCACCACCGCCCACGTCTCCCGCGCGGTCGCCCATCTCGAAACCCACCTGCGCACCCGCCTGCTGCACCGCACCACGAGACGTATCGCCCTGACCGAGGCCGGCCAGCGCTACCTGGCGCGTTGCGAGCAGATCCTCGCCTATGTCGAGGAAGCCGAAGCCGAAGCGGGTCACGCCCAGGCCCGGCCCGAGGGCCGCTTGCGGGTGCACAGCATGACCGGCATCGGCCAGCACTACGTGATCCGCGCCATCGCCGGCTATCGCACCCTGCACCCCGAGGTGCGCTTCGACCTGACCATGGCCAACCGCATCCCCGATCTGCTGGAAGAGGGCTTCGACCTGGCCATCGTAGTGGCGGCGGAATTGCCCGACTCCGGCTTCGTGTCCCAGCAGATCGGCCAGACCTATAGCATCCTCTGTGCCTCGCCCGCCTACCTGCGTGAGCACGGCCAGCCGCAGACGCCGGCGGACTTGGCCGACCACGCCTGCCTGAGATTCATCAGTCCGGTGGTGTCCTTCGACCGCTGGCAGTTCGAAGGTCCCAACGGCGCGGAAACCTTCCGCCTCGGTGAGACCCCCTTCCAGGTCAATGTCGGCGATGCCATGACCGAGGCCCTGCGCCATGGCCTCGGCATCGGCGTGCTGCCGCTCTATTCCGCGGTGGACGGCCTGCGCGACGGCAGCCTGGTGCGGGTGCTGCCGGCCTATCGCCTGCAGCGGCTGAATGCCTATGCCCTCTATGCCTCGCGGCAGTATCTGGATGCCAAGATCAAGACCTGGGTCGCCTACCTGCGCGAGCAGATTCCCGGCGCCCTGGAGGCGGATGAAGCCGTGGTACGCGCCGCCAGTGAACTCGCCGGACAATCTCGTTGAGCGCGACGGGTCGCTTGGACTAAGCTCGAAGAGCAGGCGCTCCGTGCCTGGTCATAGTTAGTAAGCTATTGAAATATCGCCCGGTATCGCGGTCCTGGGGGGCGACAGGACGGCTTCCTCCCGGCACGCTTCGCGGTCGTCGAGGTCCATGTCCCAAGTCGGCGGCAACGTCGCAGGACCGCCATGCGGGACGGCCGGATCATGCAGGCGGTCGCGGGCCGCCGTCAGTACCACGGGAGTCCAATGAGCACCCCAGCAGGACCCACTCTGAGATTCGCCGACCAGCCGCTCAAGGGCATCGCCCTGATCTGCCTGGCGGTCTGGTTGTTCGCCTGCCACGATGCCCTCTCCAAGTACCTCGCCGGCTTCTACCCGGTGGTCATGGTGGTCTGGGCCCGCTACCTCTCCCACACCCTGTTGATGATGGGTATCTTCATCCCGCGTTCGGGGATGGCGGTGATCCGCACCAAGCGTCCTGGCCTGCAGGTACTCAGGGCGCTGTGCCTGATCGGCTGCAGCCTGCTCTTCACCACCGCGTTGCACTATCTGCCGATGGCCGAAGCCACGGCGGTCAACTTCCTCGCGCCGCTGATGGTCACGGCGCTGTCGGTGCCGCTGCTCAAGGAGCGCGTCAGCCGCAGCCAGTGGGCGGCGGTGCTGGCCGGTTTCGTCGGGGTGCTGATCATCGTCCGCCCGGGCGGCCAACTGTTCACCCCGGCGGTGCTGCTGCCGGTCTGCTCGGCGGTGTGCTTCGGCCTCTACCAGTTGCTGACGCGGATACTCAGCGCCACCGACAGCCCTACCACCAGCAATTTCCTCACCGGGGTGGTCAACACCCTGGTCCTCAGCGCCCTGGTGCCCTTCTTCTGGGAGGTGCCGACGCTGGGGCACGGCTTCATGCTGGCGCTGCTCGGCTTCTTCGGCATGACCGCCCACCTGCTGCTGACCCAGGCCTTCCGCTACGCACCCCCGGCGCTGCTGGCGCCCTTCAGCTATGGCCAGATCGTCACCGCCGGCATCGTCGGCTACTTCGCCTTCGGCCACGTGCCGGACGGCGGTGCGATGATCGGCATCCTCATCATCTGCGCCAGCGGCCTGGCCGTGGCCTGGCAACAGAGCCGCAAGAGATCCAAGACCAAACCGGTGCCGGCGCCGCAACCTGAGGCCTTGCCGGAGGTGGCGGCGGATGCGGGCGATCTGAGCAAGGCTCAGCGCAGCCCGTAATCCGCGATGATGCCCAAGAGGATCGCCAACCCCGCCCAGTGGTTGTGCAGGAAGGCCTTGAAGCACACCAGCGGATCGCGCGTGCGGGTGACGTGGAATTCCCAGGCGAAGCAGCCGGCCGCCACCACCAGACCCAGGTAGAACGGCAGGCCCAGGCCGAAGCGGCCGCCGGCCAGCGCCAGGCAGAGCAGGGTCAGGCCCTGCAGGGTGGCGATGATCACCCGGTCGGCGTCGCCGAAGAGGATGGCGGTGGATTTCACTCCGATCTTGAGATCGTCCTCGCGATCGGCCATGGCGTAATAGGTGTCGTAGCCCACCGTCCAGATCACGTTGGCGATGAACAGCAGCCAGGCCGCTGCCGGCAGTTGGCCGGTCTCGGCGGTGAAGGCCATCGGCATGCCCCAGGAGAAGGCCGCGCCCAGGACCGCCTGGGGGTAGTAGGTGTATCTCTTCATGAAGGGGTAGAGCGCGGCGATGCCGAGGGCGCCGAAGGACAGCCAGACGGTGGTGGCATTGGTGCACAGCACCAGGCCGAAGCTGATCAGCACCAGGGCGGCGAAGAGGATCAACGCTTCCTTGGGCGTGACCCGCCCGGTAGCCAGGGGGCGGTTCTTGGTGCGGGCGACATGGCCGTCGAAGTTGCGATCGGCGAAGTCGTTGATCACGCAACCGGCCGAGCGCATCAGTACCACCCCGAGCACGAAGATCAGCAGGTTCTTCAGGCTCGGCACACCCTCGGCGGCGATCCACAGCGCCCAGAGGGTGGGCCAGAGCAGCAGGTAGATACCGATGGGGCGGTCCAGCCGGGTCAGCTGGACGAAATCCTTGAGCCGCTCGCTGCGCGGACGGGTGGCGATGACCCGGGCGCCGGGCTGCGGGGCGCGGGGCGGGGCAGGACGGCGATCACGAGGGCGGGACGCTTTCTTTTTCATCGGACGGCTGCGTGGCAAAGGGCCCGGCGATTATAAGGGGCCTGTCGGGCGTCGTGAGGATTCGACTAGCGTTCTCGCTCGGCGTGGGGCCAGAACGTCGGCAGGAAGACCTCGCTGACCAGGATCGCCAAGGGCTGCCGGCGGAACACCGAGCGACGGGCCCAGCAGGACGTGGACCCCACAGCCGCGGGCAGCCAGGCCTGGGGATAGCGACAGGCCTCCAGCGGCCCGCGGACGAAGGCTGGCGCCTGGAACAGCCAGTGGCCGAGCGGTCGATCGCCCAGTGCTGCCAAGTCGAAGTCGGCGGCTTCCAGGGCCGTGCGGGCCGCGACGCTACGGGCGAAGACCCAGGGCTCACCGGCACCCCGCAGCCAGACTTCGCGTACCCAGCCGGAGCTGGCCGGCGCCACGTCCAGTGCCTGACATTCGTCCAGGCGCAGCGGTTGCCAGCCTTCGGCAAGCACCTCCACGGCGAAGCGCCCGCCACTGACGGCGGTGAGGCGCTCGGTGAGAGAGCCGCGATCGGCGTAGAGCCAGTCGAGCGGCGCTTTGGCGTAATCCGCTTCCCGGCTGGCCGCCTCACGGGTCAGCCAGCGCGGCGTCGGGTCACAGGCCCCAGACATTGCCCAGGGTGCTCAGCAGGGAGGGCTGGGTGCCTTGCTTGCCGAGGTAACCGAGGATCACCTGGGCGAACTGGGTGGTCATGCTGCTGTTCATGCCCAGGGCGTTGAAGGTCTTGTTGACGTCCTGGCGGCTGTCGACCGAACCCAGCAGGCTGCCCAGCGGACTCTGCTTGGCGTCCTGGCCACCGCCGCCGAGCAGATTGCCCAGGCCACCCAGTTGTGCCAGACCGCCCGCGGCGTTGGCGCCGGCGAGCTGATCCAGCCCCGGCACGGCCTTGGCCAACTGGCTGTAGTCGTTGCCCACCAGCTGGTTCTTGGCCAGGCCCAGCAGGGCACCAGTACCGCCCACCGCCTGCTGCGGAGTGACGTTGAGCTGGCTGGTCAGCGCCTGCAGCAAGCCCTGGGCCTGGGGCGTGGCAGCTGCGGCGGCAGTGGCCTTGGCGTTGTTGTTGCCGCTGGCACTGTTGTAGGCGTTGACGGCGTCGTTGAGGTTGAAGGCGAACACCGGGCTGGCGGCGAGCACCAGCGGCAGGGCGAGGACGGGCAGACGCATACAGGGACTCCAGCAATTTCTTCGAAGATTCTTCAGGATAACCCGACGGGGATGACCGTGGACTGAACGACCGGCCTGCACGGGCGCAACGCTGGGGTTATGATCGCCGTTTTGCCGGGGGAACACCGATGCTCAACGGATTGTGGCTGGGCTTCTTCATCGTCGCCGGGATCAGTGCCTTCGGCCAGTGGCTGGTGGCGGGCAACGCCGGGGTGTTCGCCGCCATGGTGGAGAGTCTGTTCGCCATGGCCAAGCTGTCGGTGGAGGTCATGGTGCTGCTGTTCGGCACCCTGACCCTCTGGCTCGGCATCCTGCGCATCGCCGAGCGGGCCGGTCTGGTGGATGCCCTGGCGCGGCTGCTCGGCCCGCTGTTCGCCCGCCTGATGCCCGAGGTACCGCGCGGGCACCCGGCGCTGGGATTGATCACCCTCAACTTCGCCGCCAATGGCCTGGGCCTGGACAACGCTGCTACCCCCATCGGCCTCAAGGCCATGCGTGCCCTGCAGGAACTCAATCCCAGCAGCACCACGGCGAGCAATGCGCAGATCCTCTTCCTGGTGCTCAATGCCTCCTCGCTGACCCTGTTGCCGGTAACGGTGTTCATGTATCGCGCCCAGCAGGGCGCCGCCGACCCGACCCTGGTGTTCCTGCCGATCCTGCTGGCCCATACCTGTGCCAACCTGGTGGGCCTGCTGTCAGTCGCCTTCATGCAGCGGCTGAAACTCTGGGACCCGGTGGTGCTGGCCTGGCTCGGCGGTGGCGCCCTGGCCTTCGGCGCCTTCGTCGCCTTTCTCTTCACCCTCACCGCCACGGCGCTGGCCGGGTTGTCGTCCTTGCTCGGCAACCTGACCCTGTTCGGCATCATCCTGGCCTTCCTGATCCTCGGCGCGCTGCGCAAGGTGCCGGTGTACGAGGCCTTCGTCGAAGGCGCCAAGGAAGGCTTCGACGTCGCCAAGTCGCTGTTGCCCTATTTGGTGGCCATGCTTTGCGCGGTAGGGGTGCTGCGCGCCTCCGGCGCCCTCGAGGCGATCCTCGAAGGCATCCGCCACATGGTGACCTTGCTCGGCTGGGACACCCGCTTCGTCGAGGCGCTGCCCACCGCCCTGGTCAAACCCTTCTCCGGCAGCGCCGCCCGCGCCCTGCTGATCGAGACCATGAAGACCCAGGGGGTGGATAGCTTCCCCGCACTGGTCGCGGCCACCATCCAGGGCAGCACCGAGACCACCTTCTATGTGCTGGCGGTGTACTTCGGCGCGGTGGGCATCCAGCGCGCCCGCCATGCGGTGGGCTGCGCCCTGCTGGCCGAATTCACCGGCGTCACGGCGTCGATCCTGGTCTGCTACTGGTTCTTCGGCTGAGAGCAGCTAATAAAACTACTGCGCGTTCGCCAGACGGGCGCGTGCAGTGCTCGGAATCCTCATGTACCACTCGTACACTCGAACGCGAGCCCGGTGCGGTTCCTGCGCGCCGCGCGCACCCGCCTGACAACCGCTCGCTACGTTTTATGAGCTGCTCTGGGTCCTGTGCTCCGGTTCGCGCATCCAGTCGTCCTGCACCATGCGTCGCTGGCGGCGTGAGGTGAGTTGCTGGGTCTGCCAATCCTCGGCGATCAGCGCGCAGTATTCGCCGTCGTGCTGGCCCAGGCGGAAGCGCCGGCGCACGCCGATGGGATCATGGTCCGAACCGTAGAAGGCCACGGCGCGAATCTCCATGCCTTCGAACACCCAGCCGTCCGGCGGGCGATGGTTGTCCAGCGCCAGGCCATTGCCCTCGGCAGCACGCCGGATCAGGCCCTGGAAGGTGCCGATGTGGGTGAAGTCTCCGGTGTTGAGCGGGCCCTGGTGGGTGGCCTGGCCGAGCACCAGATCGGGATCGAAGTCATCCTGGCCGCTTTCGCGGATGTCGGTGACATCGGTGTAGAGCGTTTCGCGATTGGTCTTGAGAATGACCGTGAGCTGGTTGATGAACACCGGTTCGGCGCTCATGTTCGACAGCAGGCAGAGGGCGCCCACGCCCTTGCCGGCGCCGCGATTGATGATCAGCCGCGGCTGGCGCTGACGCTTGTAGTTGTTGAGCAGCAGTTGGGCATAGAGGATCCAGACGCCCAGGGTGCAGCATTGGGCGAACAGGGTGAGCACCTGGTAATTGTCTTGCAACCACTGGAACATGGGGCCACTTCGCTGAACGGGATTCCCATCGGAAAGACCGTTCGGGTCCCGGGTTCCACCGCTTCGCTGGTCGAGCGGTCCTGGTGAGAACATCGCCACAGCCGTGGCGTCCAAGTAGCGAGGTCATCACGCCAAGGAACATCGCCATGCTACGTCTATCGCTGCTTTGCTGTACCGCCCTGCTCAGCGCGCCGCTGCTGGCCGCGCCCCTGTCCTGTGAACAGCTCAAGGCCGACATCGAGGTCAAGATCCAGGCGGCCGGGGTGACCGCCTACACCCTGGAAGCGGTACCCAACGCCGAGGTACGGGATCCGAACATGGTGGTGGGGAGCTGCGCCAACGGCACCCACAAGATCATCTATCAGCGTAACGACTGACTTCGGGACGGAAGGCGGACCGTTCATCCGCTGGATGCTTGTACAGTTCCGCTTGGCTTAGTACTGTTTGCGCATACAGTATCTAGCCAAGAGGGTAATGCCATGTCGCTGTTCGCCCGGATTCGCCAAGCTCTGTCCCTTGCCCAGCCTGCGCCGCGCTGGATGGAACGCGAGGATTTCCTGCGCCTGAGTCGGCAACTGCGTGAGCAGCAGGAGCGCCCCGCTGTGATGCGTACCCTGGACCACAGCCAGGACGACTGGCTGAGCCTGCCGGCCTGAGTCCGTCTGCGCCAGCGGTTCAGATGGGGGTACAGATGCCCCGTTGCGACGTCACCAGCTCGCGCTGCCCGTCGTAGAGGGTGATCTCCCCCTGACCGTAGGTATGCTCGGCCTTCAGGCGATAACGTCGACCCGCCTGGAAATCATCATAGTCGAGCTCCAGGTAGCACTGGATCTGTAGGGCATTGTTCCAGCCAAAGCGTGGCCCGAAACCGCCGTTGCCATAGAGTTCGTAGTTGTAGCTCACCTTGAGGCTATGGGCCCCAGGGGTGAGTTGGAAATAACGACCGTCGTTCAGGCGCCGGCCATCCTGGGATTCGGCTAGCAGCGAGGCGCCGATGGCCGGTTCACGGAGCACCAGATCGATCCAGGCCTGCTGGGGATCGACAGGGGGCAGCGGCGTGGTACAGCCGCCGAGCAGCAGCAGGGGAGCCAGTAACCGCAAACGCATGGACGACTCCTGAAGAGGGGATCCGTCGAGTCTACACGTCGCCGCAACGACTGGCAGTGCTATGCGCCACTTCCTGGTTGCGCTCGTCATAGAGGCGCGCCCAGGGCCGCCAGCCGGTCTGGCCGGCTTCCAGGCGATAGCGCTCGCCAGCGGCGAACTGCTTGTAGTTGAGCGTGACCAGGCAGGTACGTGACAGCGGATCGGCGACCTGGGCGCCGATGTTGGTGGGCTGCACCTCGAACTGGTAGCGTACCTGCAAGTCATGGCTTCCTGGCCAGACCTGGAAGTAGCGTTTGTCTTCGAGTTCCTTGCGATCGGCACTCAGGGCTTCCAGCTTGGCCTTACCGTCGCTGTCCAGATCGATCCAGGCCTGCGCCGGGTCGGGCTTGGGTAGCGGCCAGAGGGAACAGGCGCTCAGGAACAGCACAGGCAACAGCAGGCACAGTCTACGCATGACGGCTACAACTCCAGGCAGGGAAGGGCGCGATGCCCAATCCGGCACCCTGCCTGCGCGACGCGCGGGCCGGTGGCTGGCGTGGCTGTCCCTGGCGATCGGACTGGGCGGCTGTACCTCGGTCGGGTACTACGGTCAGATGGTACAGGGCCAATGGGCGCTGATCCGTGATCGCGAGCCCATTGCGACAGTCGTCGCGGATCCGGCGCGCCCCGCCGCCCTGCGCCAGCGTCTCGCCGCCGCGGCGGCCGCGCGGCGTTTCGCCAGTGCCGAGTTGGCCCTGCCGGACAATGCCAGTTATCGCAGTTTCGTCGAACTGGGGCGGCCCTTCGTGCTGTGGAACGTCTTCGCCACCGCCGAATTCTCCACCCGGCCCACCACCCACTGCTTTCCCATCGCCGGTTGCGTGGCCTATCGCGGCTACTACCGGGAAGCCGCGGCGCGGGCGGCGGCGCAAGAGCTGCAACGCCAAGGGCAGGATACCTACGTCGGCGGCGTGCCGGCCTATTCGACGCTGGGCTGGTTCAGCGATCCGCTGCTGAGCAGCATGTTGCGCTGGGACGACGACCAGGTGGCGGCCACCATCTTCCACGAGCTGGCGCACCAGCGCTTCTATGTACCCGGCGATACGGCGTTCAACGAATCCTACGCCACCTTCGTCGAGGGCGAAGGCCTGCGGCAATGGCGCGCCAGTCGCGGCCTGCCACCGCCGGACCCGGGGCGCGAGGCGCGTTACCAGCAGTTCCGCGCTCTGCTGCTCACCACCCGCGAGGATCTGGCACGACTCTATGCCCAGCCGCTGACCCCGACGGCCATGCGCGCGGCCAAGGCCAGGCGTTTCGTGCAACTACGTGCCGATTACCAGCGGCTACGCGCCACGCCGGCCTGGCGGGAAGACCGGCGCTTCGACGGCTGGATGCAACAGCCGCTCAACAACGCGCGGCTGGTGCCTTACGGCCTGTACGAGCAATGGGTACCGGCCTTCGCCGCTCTCTATCGACAGCACCCGGGCAACTGGCCGGCGTTCTTCCATCGGGTCCAGTTGCTCGGTGAGCGCCCCGCCGCGGAGCGCGAACGGGCGCTTCAGGCGCTACTCGCGGCAGACCGCAACGCTCAGCCCTAGCGCGGCGCCCGCCAGTTGGACCAGGCCGCGACCAACCCCAGCGCCGCCGCCAGGGCCAGACCCAGCCGCGGCGCCAGGCTCCCATCCAGATGCAGCAGCAGCGCCAGGGCGGCGGCGCCCAGCGCCATGCCGGTCTGGCGGGCGGTGGCCTGGACGCCACCGGTGGCGCCATTGCGGCCCGCGGGGGCGGCGGTGAGCATGATCCTGTTGTTGGGCACCTGGAAGAAGCCGAAGCCGATCCCGCCGAGGATCAGGCAGGGAATCAGCAGCAAGGTCGAGCGCGCCAGCGGCATGCCGGCAGCGGCGGCCAGCCCCAGGGCGATGCCCAGGCCGCCCAGCATGCACAGGCGCTGCGGCGGATAGCGATCGGCCAGGCGCCCGGCCACCTGGGCCGACACCGCCACGGTGAGCGGCCAGGCCAGCATCAGCAGGGCAACGTGCAGGGGTACCAGCCCGAGTTGATGCTGCAGGTAGAAGGGCAGGGCGAGAAAACACAGCATCTGCGCGGCGAAGGAGCAGACCGAGGCCAGCACCGAGTGACGCATGGCCGGCAGGCCCAGCAGATCGACCGGCAGCAGGGGTGCCGGCAGTCCGCGCTCGCGACGGATCAGCAGCAACAGGCTGACGGCGGCCACCAGCAACAGCGCCACCCCCTGCAGCGGCGCACCGCCCAGGCGTTCGAGGCCGCCGATGCCGGCGCAGAACACCAGGGCGTTGAGCCCCACGCTGAGCGGATCGAGCCGGCGTTGCGCGCGAGGGCTGTCGGGCAGATTGCGCACCAGCAGGCCGATCACCAACGCGATGGGCACATTGACCGCGAACAGCCAGGGCCAGCCACCCAGGGTCAGGATCGCCGCTCCCAGGCTGGGCGCGGCGGCCGAACCCAGGGCGACGCACAGGGCATTGATGGCGATACCGCGACCCAGCCGGTCGCGCGGGTAGGACAGCCGGACGATACCGGCGCTGACGCACATGATGGCAGCGGCGCCCACGCCCTGGAGCGCGCGGGCGGCTACCAGGCTGGGGAGGTCCGGCGCCAGGGCGCAGCCCAGGGAGGCCAGGCCGAAGATGCCGACGCCGGCGGCGAATACCGGCCGCAAGCCCTGGCGCTCGGCGACCGCCGCCAGGGGAAACAGCAGGGCGACCAGGCTCAGCTGATAGGCGCTGACGATCCATACCGCCGCGGCCGCCGAGACGTCCAGCGCCTCGGCGATGGTGGGCAGGGCCAGGTTGGCGATGCCGCTGTCCAGCACCGTCATGCTGATGGCCAGCAGCAGGGCGGCGATGGCCCGCTGGCGGCGGGGGCGCGGTAGCCCGTCGGCGAGGGGGGCGGTAGTACTCAATCGTCGAGCTTCACGTGCTGATCGCTTTCGCCGAGCTTCCAATAGCCGGCCGCCTTGACCCAGTCCCGCGGCAGGCCCTTGGCCAGGAGCGCCTGACGCGCGGCGCGCGCCTGGCTCGCCTCGCCGGCTACCCAGGCGTAGCCTTCGCCAGCGGGCAGCTCCAGGGCTTGCAGCGCCTGCACCAGGGCCTCGGCTTGCGTCTCGCGATGGACCCAACGGATGTCAGCGCTTGCTGCGGTCGGCAGGGCGATCTCCAGTCCTGGGCGGGCGATTTCGGCGATCACCAGCACGCGCACGCCCGCGGCCAGTTGCTCCAGGCGCCGGGCGATGGCCGGCAGGGCGGTCTCGTCGCCGGCCAGCAGATACCAGTCGAAATCCTCCGGCGGCACCAGGGCGCCCTTGGGCCCGCCGATGATCAATTCGGCCCCGGGTTGCGCCTGGCGCGCCCAGGTGGTCAGCACCCCGGCTTCATGCAGGTAGAAGTCGATGGCTAATTCGCCACGGGCGGCGTCGTAGTGGCGCGGCGTGTAGTGCCGGCCCACCAGTTGCTCGGGGCTGGCGGCGCGGATGGGGGTGGTATCGGCGGGGACGAACAGCTTGACGTGTTCGTCGAAGGCCGCGCTCTGGAAGTCGGCCAGATCGCTGCCGCCGAAGGTCAGGCGCAAGAGGTCGCCACCCAGTTCTTCGCGGCGGACGACGGTCGCCCAGCGCCGCTTGAGTTCGAAGCGCACACGGTTGAATACATGACGGGCATTGGCATCGCCCTCAGGGCTGTGAAAAGATGTCGCCATTGCGGAGGTACCATTAATTGAGGTTCCTCACTATATTCGAGGTAAGAGTCTTTCATGTCAACCGCCGCCGCCATTGCCGAGGCCCTGCTGGATCTCAAACGGCAGATGCGCCAACAACTGGATGAGACGCTCAAGGCGTCGGGTCTGTCCTTTGCCCGCTACAAGGTGCTGATGGTGCTGGAGCGCCTCGGTCCCTGCCGCCCCGGCGAGGTGGCCGAGCAACTGCGGCATGCGCCGCGCACCCTGACCGATGCCTTTGACGCCCTGGAGCGTGATGGCCTGGTCCGTCGCGAGCCCCACCCCCAGGACCGGCGTGCCCTGCTGGTGCATCTCACCGAGCAGGGTCGCCAGGCCCTCGAGCAGGCCCAGGTGCCGCGTCAGCAGGCGCTGGAAGCGGTCTTCGCGCCGCTGGAGCCGGCCGAGCAGCGGCAGTTGCTGGCTTATCTGGAGCGGGTCCGGACGCCTCGTTGAGCGGTTGGCGAACTCCGTGATGGTCGCTGGGCTCGAAGCAGAGTACCCACCTAGGAGTTCTCCATGAGCGATCAGCGTTCCGATGCCCATCTGGGCAAGACCCTACCGAACGAGCCTACGGTCGACGAAGCGGGCCGTCCCGTGGATGTAGTGAAAAAGGACATCCAGCAGCCTGAATCCGCACCGACCGATGCCATCGACAAGGCCATCACCCCCACCGATATCAAGACCAAGGAGCAGGAGGCGGACGAGCTGAAACGCAAGACCGCCGAGGTCGAGCGCAAGCTCGAGCGCTGATGCTCCACGTGGAACCTCGGTGCCATCGAGGTTCCGTCATGGGCAGCGACGATGGAACAGAAGCGGCGAGAGCTGTCGCTTGGCAGTGGCGACAAAAGCGTTGCGGGGGGCGTCACCGTGACTTCTTTCTCGCGTCGACTGCCTCTTTGCCAGGATCAGCGACAAGCTAGGTGCAGAAGCTTTCGGTTTACAGGCGTCCACTACCTGGCTGGTCGGCGACCGGCCTAGCCTTCGCTGTCGTTCTTCTCGATGTCCTTGCGCTGACGATTGAGGATCACGCAGCCATAGACACCGCCGGCAAGCAACAGCAGCGAGAGGATGGAAAAGATAGCCATGAAAATGGAGTCGTTCATTGCAAGCTCCGAATGCGGGGTCGGAGCAGTCTAGCCATCAGCCTGGCGCTGCGGAAGGGCTTTATGACGCGGTGTTGCCAGTGCCAGGCGGCACTGGCAACACCGCACCCTTAGCCTTCCAGCGTGGCGTTCAGGTTGATCTTGGCACCCTTGAGCACCTTGGATACCGGGCAGCCTTCCTTCGCTTGGTTGGCGATGGTGGTGAACTGCTCCTGGGTGGCACCGGGAATCTTCGCCTTCATGGTCAGGTCGATGGTGGTGATCTCGAAACCTTCGCCGACCTTGTCCAGGGTGACGTCGGCCTTGGTCTCGATGCGCTCAGGGGTGAGACCCTGTTGACCCAGCAGCATGGAGAAAGCCATGGAGAAGCAACCGGCATGGGCGGCGCCGATCAGTTCCTCGGGATTGGTACCCGGGGTGTCTTCGAAACGGGTGTTGAAGCCGTAGGCATTGTCCTTCAGCGCGCCACTCTCGGTGGTGATGTGGCCCTTGCCGTCTTTCAGGCCGCCTTGCCAGACCGCGGAAGCATATTTCTTCATGGAGCGTCTCCGGTTATGGGTAGGAATCCATCTAGAACCAGGCAGCAGCCGGGAAGTTCGTTGCAATCGATCCAAGACCTGCGTGTTCAACCCTTTCGACAACCTTTGGAGGCCCACATGAAGTACCGCAACCTCGGCCGTACCGGCCTGAAGATCTCACCCCTCTGCCTCGGCTGCATGACCTATGGCGTGCCCGAGCGGGGTAATCACCCCTGGACCCTGCCGGAAGACCAGAGCTTGCCGCTGCTGAAGAAAGCGCTGGACCTGGGGATCAACTTCTTCGATACCGCCAACAGCTATTCCGACGGCACCAGCGAAGAGATCGTCGGCCGTTTCCTCAAGGCCAACGCCGTGCGCGAGGAGATCGTGCTGGCGACCAAGGTGTACTTTCCGCTGCGGGACAAGCCCAACGTCGGCGGCCTGTCGCGCAAGGCCATCTTCGCCGCCATCGATGCCAGCCTGCAGCGGCTGGGTACCGACTACGTCGACCTCTACCAGATCCATCGCTGGGACTACCAGACGCCCATCGAGGAGACCCTGGAAGCCCTGCACGACGTGGTCAAGGCCGGCAAGGCGCTGCACATCGGCGCCAGCAGCATGTACGCCTGGCAGTTCGGCAAGGCCCTGCACACGGCCGAGCGCCACGGCTGGACGAAATTCGCCACCATGCAGAACCACGTGAACCTGCTCAATCGCGAAGAGGAGCGGGAGATGCTGCCGCTGTGCCGCGATGCCGGTATTGGCGTGATTCCTTGGAGTCCCCTGGCCCGTGGCCGCCTGACCCGCGACTGGGACGCCAGCACGGCGCGCACCGAGAGCGACGCCTATGGCAAGACGCTCTATACCGCCAGCGAGGATTCCGACCGGCAGATAGTCGCGGCCGTGGCGCGCATCGCCGCGGCCCGCGGCGTACCGCGCGCCCAGGTGGCGCTGGCGTGGCTGCTGCAGAAGCCGGGGATCGATGCGCCCATCGTCGGGGCGTCCAAGCCGCAGCATCTGGACGACGCCGTGGCGGCCTTGGAACTGCAGTTGAGCGATGAGGAGATCGCCGCCCTGGAAGCGCCCTATGTGCCGCATCCGGTGGTGGGGTTCAGCTGAGCAGCGGTGCGGCCCTCACCCCGGCCCTCTCTCGGAGGGAGAGGGGGAAGAGCGGGGCGGTGCCTTGGCTAAGCCCTGAGCCAAGGCCCACAAATCTCGATCTCTGGGCTCTAGCTCCCCTCTCCCTCAGGGAGAAGGGACGAGGGTGAAGGTCGCTTCACTCGAACCGAAGTCTGATGAAGCCCCGCACGTACTAAGCAAGGCCACCAGCGTCGGGACTGCTCCGCTCCCCTCTCCCTCAGGGAGAGGGGCCGGGGGTGAGGGTCGCTTCCCGCGGACCGAAGTCTGATGAAGCCCCGCACGTACTAAGCAAGGCCACCAGCGTCGGGACTGCTCCGCTCCCCTCTCCCTCAGGGAGAGGGGCCGGGAGTGAGGGTCGCTTCCCGCGGACCGAAGTCTGATGAATCCCCGCACGTACTAGGCAGGACCACCAGCCTCAGGACTGCACCGCTCCCCTCTCCCTCAGGGAGAGGGGCCGGGGGTGAGGGCCATCCAGACTCAGGCGTACTGCTCGGTGATCTGGCGTTCGGCGCTGGCCAGGGCGGCGCCCTTGGCTTCGTCACCATAGGCCAGGCCTTCGGCGCGGACGATCTGGACGTCGGTGATGCCGAGGAAGCCCAGCAGCAGCTTCAGATAGTCCTCATGGGCAATGCCGGTGGGCTTGCCCGCATGGATGCCGCCGGCAGTGGCGACGATGATCGCCTTCTTGCCGCCGCACAGGCCTTCCGGACCGGCTTCGCCGTAGCGGAAGGTGGTGCCGGCCACGGTAATGCGGTCGATCCAGGCCTTCAGCTGGGTCGGGATGGTGAAGTTGTACATGGGCGCACCCAGGACCAGCACGTCGGCGGCAAGGAATTCCTGTAGGGCGCGGGCATTGCGCTCGGCTTCGTCGCGCTGTTCGGCGCTGCGCTGCTCGGCCGGGGTGGCACCGGCGGCCAGGCTGGCGGCGGAGAAGTGGCCCAGCGAATCATGGGCGAGATCGTGGTAGGTCACGTCCAGCCCAGGATGGCTGGCCTTGAGCGCAGCGACGACCTTGGCGCTCAGGGCGCGGGAGGCGGAATGATCACCGAGGATGCTGGAATCGATGTGCAGGAGTTTCATAGCGGTGGTCCTGTGGGGTTCGAGAAGATGAGCTCAGACTACCGATAAGTCGAATGATCGATTAGTCCGCTAGAATGCGATGCATCGTCCCATAGGTAGGACAATCCGCCATGCAAGACCTCAACGACCTCGCCTATTTCGCCAAGGTGGTGGAAGCCGGCGGTTTCGCCGCCGCCGGTCGGCTGCTGGGCATTCCCAAGTCGCGGCTGTCGCGGCGCATCGCCGAGCTGGAGACGCGCCTGGGCGCCCGCCTGCTGCAGCGCACCACCCGCACCCTGACCCTCACTACCCTGGGCGAACGCTACCTGGTGCATTGCCAGGCGCTGCTGCGCGAGGCGGAGAGCGCCGCCGAAACCGCCGCCAGCCTGTCCAGCGAACCGCGCGGCCCCCTGCGGGTGTCCTGTCCGGTGGCCCTGGCGCAGCAGTACCTGCCGGAGGTGGTGACGCAGTTCCTCGCGCGCTACCCCCAGGTGCAGCTGGACCTGCTGCTGGTCAATCGGCGGGTGGACATCATCAACGAAGGGGTGGACGTCGCCCTGCGTGTTCGGGATCTCGACGACGAGGAACCCGGGTTGGTGGTACGGCGGCTGCGCCAGGCCGCGGTAGTACTGGTGGCGACCCCGGGGTTGCTCGCCGGCCGACCCCTGGATGCACCGGAGGCCCTGCTGGGTCTTCCGCTGCTCGGCGCCCTCGAAGTGGATCGCAAGGTGCATCTGCGCCTGGTGGGGCCCCAGGGTGAGCGGCGCGAGCTGGTCCTGGAAGCCCGGCTGGGCATCGACGACTTCGGCGTCCGCAAGACCGCCGCCCTGGCCGGCCTCGGCTATACCGCGCTGCCGCTGATCTATTGTCAGGCCGAGCTGGACGAGGGCCGCCTGCAGCGATTACTGCCGGCCTGGTCCGTCCCCGGCGGCCATCTGCAAGCCGCCTATGCCCATCGCCGCGGGCAACTACCAGCCGTGCGCGCCTGGTTGGAGCATCTGGAGGCCAGTCTCCAGATTCCTGACGGGGCGCCGGTCTAGGGCGAGACGGAAGTGGGCGTAATTCGGTCCTTATTCGGTTTCATCAGCGGACGACCTGTGGTGCAATGTCGTTTCTTACCCACGCTCGTATCGCCTCTGGCCTGGAGGGATGCGATGGAGAACATTCGATGAAGACCGAGACCATCAGCTATCTGAAACGCCATGCGGCCAATCTTGATTTGGACGAGCCCATGATCGTGACCCAGAACGGTGTGCCGGCCTATGTCATCGAGTCCTACCAGGAGCGCCGCCGCCGCGACGAGGCGGTGGCCCTGGTCAAGCTGCTGGCCTTGAGTTCGCGGGAAGACGCAGAGGGTCGACACCAGACGGCTGACCAATTGAAAGATCGCCTGGCCCGGCGTTTCTCCACGGAATGAGCGTCACGCTGCGTTTCACCGAGTGCGCCGCCCTGAGCCTGGAAGATCAGATCCATCACCTGGCCGATCACATTGGCCAGCAGGCCGCGCTCACTAAAATCACTGGATTGATCAACGCCATCGAAAGCCAGCTACCTGCAGCGCCTCTGGCCTTTCCTGTAAGCCACCAAGCCAGTGAGCTCGGCCTACTGCACTATCGCGAATTCAACCACTACGGTTTTCGGGTCTTCTACGAGATCAAGGCCGCCGAAGAAGCCGTGGTCGTGCTGCTGGTGCTCAGGCAGAAGCAGAGCGTCGAAAAGGCGCTGATTCGCCACTGTCTACTGCGCTAGACCACCGTCGCCCAGGCCGACACCAGCAGCAACCCCGCCATCCCCAGGTTGAAACCGCGCCAGGCCCGTGTCGATTTCAAGTGGCGCGCCGCGGCCCGGCCCAGCAGCGCCCAGAGGCCCAGGCAGGGCACGGATACCAGCAGGAACACCAGGGCCAGCAGCAGGACCTGGTGCCAGAGATCCGCGCCGGGCTCGGCATAGACGGTCACCACCGCCAGCGCCATGCTCCAGCTCTTGGGGTTGAGCAGCTGTAGGCCGGCGGTGCCGCCGAAGCCCAGGCGGGCGCTGTCGTCCGCCACCTCCGGTGCCCCGGCGCGGGCCAGTTGCCAGGCCAGCCAGCTCAGCCAGAGCACCCCGATCCAGGCCAGGCCGCGTTGCCAGTCGGGATGCCGGGCCAGGGTCTGGCCAAGGCCGAAGCCCACCACCAGCACCAGGGCCACCGCGCCCAGGCTGCCGCCCAATACCAGGGGCAGGCTGGCGCGGGCGCCATGGCGGGCACTGTGGCCGAGGATGAGCACATTGGTCGGCCCCGGGGTAATGGAGGCGACCAAGGCGAATAGCAGGAAGGGCAGCAGGGACATGGGAGACTCCTGGAAGGACTGAGCCTCCAGCGTCGCAGCCCCATCGCTAGCGGTCTGGAAGATTCGAGCAGCGCGCGCGGTAGGCGGCGGGCGTCAGGCCGTAGGCGCGGCGGAACCAGCGACCCAGATGGCTCTGGTCGGCGAAGCCCAGGGCGGCGGCGGTGTCCGCCGGCGACAGGCCATCGGCCAGCAGACGGCGGGCGCGAGACAGCCGCAGTTGCACCAGGTAGGCATGGGGCGCGAGGCCAAAGGCCGCCTTGAAGGCGCGGGTCAGGCGGAATCTGTCCACCCCGCAGGCCCGGGCCAGTTCTTCCAGGCCGATGTCCTCGTGATGGTGGGCGTGCAGGATGTCGCGGGCGCGCAGGGCTACCTGGGGCAGCCGCGGATCGCCGGCCTGGGGCGCACGCCATTGCAGGTGCGGCAACAGGCGCAGCAACAGGGCATCCAGGGCGCTCTGGCGGACGATGCGCAGCTCGGGCCGGCTCAGGACCTCATGAGCCCAGGCCACGGCGCGATGTAGCTCGGCCTGCTCCACCAGGGTGCGGGCGAAGCCGGGCTCGCCCAGGGGCCGGGCGTCGCCATGCAGCCCCTGCAGCTCGCGCGCCAGCCACTGGGGATCGAGATAGAGCATGGAATAGGTGAAGCCTTCGGCTTCCGGCGCCTGGCCGTCGTGCAACTCGCCGGGCTCCAGCAGGAAGACCTGCCCGGGAGTGCTCCGATGACGCTGGCCACGGCAATGGAATTGCTGCAGGCCCTGCTCGGTGTAGCCCACCAGATAGGCGTCGTGCCAATGCGGATCGTAGGCATGGCCCTCGAAATGGGCGCGCAGGGTCTCGATGCCGGTCTCGGCATCTTGCTGCAGCTGGATCCAGTGATCGTCGGCCATGGCGAGAGAAGGGGGCTTTCGGGCCTTTCAGTCTAGTTACTGACCTGAAGTCGGTCTGGAAGATTCGTGCAGCCCTAACGCCCCAACCGTGCCGGCAGCTCCCGTGCCAGGTGGCGGATCAGCTCGGAAATCCGCCGGGGCACGTGGCGCTGCTGGCGATGGACCGCATAGATGGCCGCCGCTGGTGCTGCATGATCGGTCAGCACCGGCACCAAAGCGCCGCTGGCGATCAACTCGGCCACGTCCCATTCCGATCTCAGGATCAGGCCATGGCCGTCCAGCGCCAGGCGCACCATCACCTCGCCGTCGTTGCTGCTCAGGCTGCCGCGCACCTTCTGGGCAAAGTGCTGGCCGGCCTTGGTAAAGCGCCAGACGGCGTAGTCACCGGCGTCCTGGCGCAAGACCAGGCAGTTATGGTGCGCCAGGTCCGCCACGCTTGCCGGCGTGCCGGCGCGGGCCAGGTAGGCTGGGGCGGCGCAGAGCAGGCGGCGGTTGTCCAGCAGGCGATGGGCGATGACCCGGGCATCCGGTGGCTCGCCGACGCGGATATCCAGGTCGAACGGGCCTTCCAGCAGATTCACCGGATGGCTGGAGAGGTGCAGATTGAGTTCCAGCTGGGGATGGCGCGCCGCGAAATCCGACACCAGCGGCGCCAGGTGCCGCCGACCGAATCCAAAGGTGGCGTTGAGATTGAGCGTCCCGCTCAGGGGCGCATCGGGGCGGCCGACCTCGGCCTCCAGATCTTCCAATTGGCTTAGCAGTGGCCGCGCACCTTCCAGATAGCGCAGGCCTTCCGGGGTTAGGTCCAGCCGCCGCGTGGTACGGCGGATCAGTTGCACGCCCAGGCGGCGCTCCAGCGCGGTGAGTCTCTTGCTCACCGCCGCCAGGGACAGTCCCAGTTCCCGCGCAGCGGCGGTCAGGCTGGGATGACCGGCCAGGCGGACGAAAAAGGCGAGATCGTCGGCGGACAAGATTCTTGATTCCAGGTTAAGAATAGCTTTCCTCTGGGCGGGATTGTACGCCTCCGGTGCGAGACTACACTGGGGACCTCACTCGAACTGCCGGAGAATCCCCATGCAAGCGTCTCAGCCCCACAAGATCGCGGTCATCGCCGGTGACGGCATCGGCACGGAAGTCATGCCCGAGGGCATCCGCGTGCTGGAGGCCGCCGCCCGCCGCTTCGGCATCGCCTTGCAGTTCGACCACTTCGACTTCGCCAGCGCCGCCTACTACCAGGCCCACGGCAAGATGCTGCCGGACGACTGGTTCGAGACGCTCAAGGGCTACGATGCCCTCTACTTCGGCGCGGTCGGTTGGCCGGACGTGGTACCGGACCACATCTCCCTCTGGGGCTCGCTGCTGCAATTCCGTCGCCGCTTCGACCAGTACGTCAACCTGCGCCCCTGCCGGCTGATGCCGGGGGTCAAGGCACCCCTGGCCAATCGCAAGCCGGGCGACATCGATTTCTATGTGGTGCGCGAGAACACCGAGGGCGAGTACTCCAGCGTCGGCGGCATTATGTTCGAGGGCACCGAACGCGAGGTGGTGATCCAGGAAACGGTGATGACCCGCCACGGCACCGACCGTATCCTCAAGTTCGCCTTCGACCTGGCCCAGCAGCGACCGCGTAAGAAGCTGACCTCGGCGACCAAGTCCAACGGCATCGCCATCACCATGCCCTGGTGGGACAAGCGCGTCGAAGAGATGGCCAAGGCCTATCCCGAGGTGGCGGTGGACAAGTTCCACATCGACATCCTCACCGCCAATTTCGTCCTGCACCCGGACTGGTTCGACGTGGTGGTGGCCAGCAACCTGTTCGGCGACATCCTCTCCGACCTGGGTCCGGCCTGCACCGGCACCATCGGCATCGCCCCCTCGGCCAACATCAACCCGGAGCGCACCTTCCCCAGCCTGTTCGAGCCGGTGCATGGCTCGGCGCCGGACATCGCCGGCCAGGGCATCGCCAATCCCATCGGCCAGATCTGGTGCGGGGCCATGATGCTCGAGCACCTCGGCCATGCCGAAGCCGGCGCGGCGGTCGTAGCGGCCATCGAGGCGGTGCTGAGTCAGGGTCCGGAGCAGGCGCCCCTCACCCGCGACCTGGGCGGCCAGGGCACCACCGAGAGCCTGAGCCGGGCCATCGCCGCGGCCCTGGCCTGAGATGGACGGCCTGTTTCCGGGGTTCGCCCAGCACCGGCTGAGCGTTAACGGTGTCGAGCTGAATTGCCGCGTCGGCGGCAGCGGCCCGGCGCTGCTGCTGCTCCACGGCCATCCCCAGAGCCACGTCATGTGGCACCGGGTGGCGCCACGGCTGGCCGAGCGCTTCACCCTGGTGGCAGCCGACCTGCGTGGCTATGGCGACAGCGCCAAGCCGGCCGCGGCCGACGAGGCCTACAGCAAGCGCACCCTGGCGCGGGATAACGTCGAGCTGATGCGCTTGCTGGGCCATGAGCGCTTCGCCGTGCTGGCCCACGACCGCGGCGCCCGGGTCGCCCATCGCCTGGCGCTCGATCATCCAGCGGCGGTTGAGCGGCTGATGCTGCTGGACATCGCTCCGACCCTGGCGATGTATCGCCAGACCGACGAGGCCTTCGCCCGGGCCTATTGGCACTGGTTCTTCCTGATCCGCCCGGCGCCGCTGCCGGAACGGCTGATCGAGGCCGATCCGGAAGGCTATCTGAAAGGAGTGATGGGCACCCGCAGCGCGGGCCTGGCGCCCTTTCCACCGGAGGTGCTGGCGGAGTACCTGCGTTGTCTCAGCCTGCCCGGCACCGCCCGCGGCATCTGCGAAGACTATCGCGCTAGTGCTGGCATCGACCTGGTACACGACCAGGCCGACCTCGACGCCGGACGCCGGCTGGAGTTACCGCTGCGGGTGCTCTGGGGTGCGGAAGGTACGGTGGGGCGCTGCTTCGACCCCCTCGCCGAGTGGCGCCAGGTGGCCACCCAGGTCAGCGGTCGGGCCTTGCCAGGCGGGCATTACCTGGCCGAGGAATTGCCGGAGCTGGTGCTGCAAGAGGCACTGGCGTTCTTCGCCTGAGGCCGAGAAGCCTCAGGCGACTAGGCCAGCCTGCGTCAGGCCTGACGCGCCTGGGCCAGGGCGGGCAGCAATTGCTGATCGATGGCCTGGCGTACGGCCGGCAGCAGGGCGGCGCTGCCAGACAACAGCTCCTGGATCAGCTGACGCAGGGCGACGGCGCGCTCCTGGGTGAGGGCGGTCAGCGCCTGGCGGCAGGCTTCATCCGCCGAGGCTTCGGCACTGACGTTGAAGCCGAGCGCGCGCAGGCGGTCGCGGAAGTCATCCTGGTCGATCAAGTCGGCGATCATCATGGCACTGCCCTCTGGGTGTCTTCGGGCGGATTTTCGCATTAGCGACGTCGACCACAAGACAGGCTGGCGTCGGTACGCAGTCCGATGTCGTTTTTGGATAGGGCTTCGCCAGCCAGCCAGGCAATGTAGGTTTATTACGACATTCAGCCCGGACAATCTGCCGCAGGGGCAGGCGTCGAGATCGACGTTAGAATGGCGCCATTCCTTGGATTTTTCAGGTCGTTCGCCACCAAAGGCGAGCCACCTCCGGTTACACACTGAGGCCCATCAGGGCGTTTAAACCTCTTCCGTCTCCAGCGGTTGAGGTTTTTTTTTGACCTGATGACGGTTTTCTGGCTGCGACGTTATGTCGAACAAGCCAGTGCCTGGCCGAGGCTGGATTCCAACGCCCGGCGCAGCGCCTCGGCGCGCGCACCCGCCGCCCGCAAGGAGCCGTGCAGCAGGCCGGCACCTTCCCAGAGCCGACAGGCCGTACCCGCGGCGTGCAGGGCGTGGGCATAGGCGTGGCCGTGATCGCGCAGGGGATCGCGGCGGGCCACGGCTATGAAGGCGGGTGCCAGCCCTCGGAGATCGCTGGCCTGCAGCGGCAGGGCCAGTGGGTCCTCGCGATCCCTCGGGTCCGGTAGATAGCTGTCCAGGCAGGCCTGCCAGTCGGCCGCGCTCAGCAGCGGCGCCTGGGCCTGCTCGTGTTCGCTGGGCAGCACTCGGGCCGTCAGGGCTGGATAGACCAGCGCCTGGAGGCGGGGTTGGCGCTGGCCGCGGGCGCGCAGGGCCAGGCACAGGGCAGCGGCCAGGTTGCCGCCCGCGCTGTCGCCGGCCACTGCCAGCCGGGTGTCGTCCAGCCCCAGCCGCGGGGCCTCGTGCCGCAACCACTCCCAGGCTTGAAGGGCGTCCTCCAGCGCAGCGGGGTAGGGATGCTCCGGTGCCAGGCGGTAATCCACCAGCAAGACGGCCAGCCCAAGGCGTCGCGCCAGGCGTGCCGCGAGAAAGCCGTGGGAATCCAGGTCGCCCACCATCCAGCCACCGCCGTGCAGATAGAGTAGGGCGGGGCGGTCGATCGCGGGTTCCCGCGGCGCCACCAACCGCAGCGGTACGCCTCCGGCCTGGTGATCGCTGACCGCCAAACCTTGGTAGTCCGCTGGCGCCAGGGCGGCGCAGAGCCGGGCATAGGCCCGGCGCTGGGCGCCGATGTCCGGATCGTCAGTGGCGAAGGCCTGACTGGCCGCGACGAAGGCAACCATGTCCGCCGAGAGCGGCGGCTGGCTCATCGTTGCAGCACGCGAATGCGGGAATGCAGCTCATCTCGATCGACATAACAGCCCTGGAAATGACGCGCGCCGCTGGTGGGATCGAATTCATCCCGGGCATGCAGGGCCCTTCTGTTGTCGAAGCACCACAGTTGACCCGCTGCGAGGCGGTGCCGGTAGCGGAAGCGATCATCCCGGGTCATGGTGATAAAACGCCGGTAGGCGCGGTAGAGCAGCGGCATGGTTTCCTGGCTGGCACTGAAAGGGCCGCGCAAGAAGTTCGCCATGCGAATTTCCGACACTTCCTGGTTTTCGTCCAAGGCAATGATGGGAGCCTTGTAGCGATAGTCGGAAGACTTCCCTCGATTGCGAAATTCGATGGGTATCGTGGTGAGTATCTCGAAGGACTCGGGATCCTCTTCTCTGAGGACTTCAGCGAGCTTGAAGCCATCCACGAAGGTACTGCTTCCGCCTGTTGCGTCATTGATCAGGCAATGCAGGAATTGCAGCCCCGGTTGCAACTCCCGGGTCGGCAGATCGGTATGGAGCGGTAGATTGAAGGCGGTATAGGCGTTGCTGTCGGCGTCGGCTTTGGATTGGACGTTGAAGATCGTGCCGAAGTTGGATTCGCGTATGAATGAAATCCGTTTCGCGACCGCTGCCAGGGAGCCTGGTTCGACAGGCACGCCATGCAGCAGAGACAGGCCGGTGTCCCTCACGTCGATCAGCCAGGACAGTAGCGCGGCATCGTCGGTCATTATCTCGGAATACTGGAAGGCAGGAACCTCCAGCCCTTTGTCCCAGAGCTTTTTCTTGGGTCTCAGCCCGTGCCGCTCGGCCAGGGATTCTTCATCGTACGCGTGAGCGCGCAACCAGCCCGGGTCGTAGGTGCTGGCATGGCCGTCGTGCCAGAGCACTTCCAGACTGCCATCGTCCTTGAGGGTCACCTCAGAGGCCTGGATATCTTCAGGAATATCCACTATCTCGACTATTTGCTCCCGGGTAACGGGATAGACGCAGTGCTGGCATGGGCAGTTGTCCCGCAGCCAGAGGAGATGGTAGGGACTTTTCCGGCCGTCCATCCAATGGACCGAGACGTGAGCGCCATCCCTTAGGGCCGTGCGTATTGGACTGATGACGTCATAGGTACTGTAGTCAGGGCTAGCGCTCATGTCACAGTGGCTCCGGATTATCCTGATGGTTGATTGTTATTTTCTGGCCGGCGGCAGGCCGATGACCCGCCCGACGTGCTCCGGCCAGGGCTCGTCCTGCTGCGCCGCCAAGCGGGTCGCCAGCCAGTCGTGCACCGCCGGCGCGAAGGGCGCCGACCTGGGGCCGGCCAGGTCGACGTGCAGCAGCAACTGCTCGGAGGCCGCCAGCAGCTCGGTCTCGCCTTCGCGGTACAGCCCGAAGTGCAGGTGCAGACGCTTGGCGTCCAGGGCCAGGAATCTCACCCGCACCTCCAACTGGGCGTCCGCCTTCACCTCGTGCAGGAAGTTGAGATGGCACTCCAGGGTGAACAGCGAGTGCCCGCTGGCTGCGCGGCCGGCGGCGTCCAGGCCCATGGCGTCCATCAGGGCGTCGGTGGCGTGGCTGAAGATCAGCAGGTAGTAGGCATCGCGCAGATGGCCGTTGTAGTCGACCCAGTCAGGGGCGACTGCAGTGCTGTGGATGAGCATGTTGTCCTCCTAGTCCCGGATGCCGTGGCGCGCCTTGCACTCGGCGATGGCCGCCTGCACCGCCAGCAAGCAGTCGTCGCGATAGCGCTCCAGCGCGGCCAGTTCCAGGTCGCCCTGTTGCGCCTGGGTGCCCTCCACCACGGCGTCGATCAGGCCGTCGGTCAGCTCCGGCGCTTCCAGGTAGGTCCAGGGCAGCTTCAATGCCGGGCCGAATTGCTGCATGAAGTGGCGCATGCCCGCCGGGCCGCCGGCCAGGGTGTAGGTCAGGAAGGTGCCCATGAACGACCAGCGCAGGCCGGCGCCATAGCGGATGGCGTCGTCGATCTCGCCGGTGGTGGCGACGCCGTCGTTGACCAGGTGCAGCGCCTCGCGCCACAGGGCTTCCAGCAGGCGATCGGCGATGAAACCGGGCACCTCCTTGCGCACCCGCAGTGGCCGCATGCCCAGTTCGCGATAGAAGGCCTCGGCGCGCGCCAGATTGGCCTCCGAGGTCTGGGTCCCGCCCACCACCTCCACCAGCGGCAGCAGGTAGACCGGATTGAAGGGATGGCCGACCAGGCAGCGCTCGGGATGCTGGGCATCGGCGTAGAAGTCGCTGGGCAGCAGCCCCGAGGTGCTGGAGCAGATCAGGGCGTCGGCACGCGCCGCCCGGCTGACCCGGGCGTGCAGGTCGCGCTTGAGGTCCAGGCGCTCGGGGGCGCTTTCCTGGATGACGTCGGCATCGGCTACCGCGGCTTCCAGGTCGGTATGGAAACTCAGGCGTTCCAGGCTGGCGCCGGGCGCCAGGCCCTGGGCCTCCAGCGCCGGCCAGGCATTGGCCAGACGAGTGCGCAGGGCCGCCTCGGCGCCCGGCGCCGGGTCCCAGGCACGCACGTCCAGGCCCCGGGCCAGCGCCCGGGCGATCCAGCCGGCACCGATCACGCCGGTCCCGAGGGCAGCAAAGACGGCGCTCATTGGGCACCTCCCAGCTTCATCTTCTTGCGCCCTTCGGCCGGGCTGAGAGCCCGCCCGCCCAGCCGCTCGATGATCTGGATCACTCGCTCCACCAGGCTGCCGTTGGTGGCATGGACGCCACGGTCCAGCCAGAGGTTGTCTTCCAGGCCGACCCGCACGTTACCGCCCAGCAGCATGGCCTGGGCGGCCATGGGCATCTGCATGCGACCGATGCCGAAGCCGGCCCAGCAGGCGCCCGCTGGCAGGTTGTCGACCATGGCCTTCATGGTGGTGGTGTCGGCCGGCGCCCCCCAGGGAATGCCCAGGCAGATCTGGAACAGCGGGTCTTCCAGCAAGCCTTCCTTGAGTAACTGCTTGGCGAACCAGAGATGGCCGGTATCGAAGATCTCCAGCTCCGCCTTCACCCCCAGCTCGGTGATGCGCTTGGCCCCGGCGCGCAGTTGCGCGGGGGTGGAGACATAGATGAAGTCGCCGTCGCCGAAGTTGAGGGTGCCGCAGTCCAGAGTGCAGATGTCCGGGCGCAGCTCCTCGATATGCAGCAGGCGGGTCAGCGGGCCGACCAGATCCGAGCCCGGCCCGAATTCGGTGGGCGTCTCGCCCGGGCCGATTTCCAGGTCGCCGCCCATACCGGCGGTGAGGTTGACGATGATGTCCACATCCGCTTCGCGAATGCGCTCGACCACCTCGCGATAGAGCGCCACGTCGCGACTCGGCTTGCCGGTGGCAGGGTCGCGCACATGGGCATGCACCACCGTGGCGCCGGCGCGGGCGGCCTCCAGGGCCGCCTCGGCGATCTGCGCCGGGGTAACGGGAACGTGGGGATTGCGGCCTACGGTATCACCGGCGCCGGTGAGGGCGCAGGTAATGATGACATCGGTGTTCATGAGTCTTTCCTTGGCGATCAGAGCTTGAGAGCGGCGGGCTGGCCGGCGTAGGTGGTCACGCCTTGCAGGAAGGCGTCGAGGCGTTGCGGATGCTCCTTGAGCCAGGCGCGGGCGGCGTCCTTGGGCGCGGTGCGCTCCAGGATGGGGGCCATCACGGAGCTGACTTCGGCGCTGTCCAGGTGCAGGTTGGCGAGCAGATGCTGGACATTGGGGCAGCGCTGTGGATAGTCCGCGGTGGTCACCACCGAGACCGTCGCCTTGCCTTCGTCGGGTCCGAAGATGTCCTCGCTGCCGCTGAGGTAGTGCATCTTGATCTGCAGGTTCATCGGGTGCGGTTTCCAGCCGAAGAAGACGATCCATTCATTGCGCTTCTCGGCCCGGCGTACGGCGCTGAGCATGCCGGCCTCGCTGGACTCCACCAGCTGGAAGTCCTTGAGGCCGAACCTGTTGGTCTTGATCATCTCGGCGGTGGCGCGATTGGCGCCGCTCCCCGGCTCGATGCCATAGATCTTGCCGCCGAGCTTGTCCTTGAAGCGGGCGATGTCGGCGAAGGTCTTCAGGCCGCCTTCATAGACGTAATCGGGCACCGCGAAGGTGGACTGGGCGTCGGCCAGCAGCGGTGGGGTCAGCACCTTGACCTGGCCCTTGTCGACGAAGGGCTGCACCACCGGCTGCATGGTCGGTTGCCAGTAGCCGAGGAAGACATCCAGGTCCTTGTTACCCATGCCCGCCATGATGATCTGTTGCGAAGCGGTGGTCGGCTTGACCTCATAACCGAGGCCTTCGAGCATGACCTCGGCCAGGGCGCTGGTGGCGACCACGTCGGTCCAGCCGACGATACCCAGGCGCACGGTCTGGCAACTGGCGGGATCGGCCGCGCGGGCACTACCCAGGGTGGCGGCCAACAGACCGCAGGCGAGGAGGGTGGAGCAGAGCGTCTTGGAAGGCATGGCGAACTCCTAGTGGCGGCTGGCCGAGGATGACTGCCGGTGTTCTCTACCCTAGGCGTCTCGCTGGGGGGCCATGCGCAGTCTGACGACCGGAATTTGCATTCTGGCGACCTTCTTGCTTGCCGGTAGCCATCGTTACCGCAGAGGCTCTAACCATGACGCAGTCCTTTGCCTTCCTCCTGCTGCCCGGTTTTTCCGCACTGGGCTTCATCGCCACCCTGGAACCCCTGCGGGTGGCCAATCGCTTTCGCCCCGGCAGCTACGCCTGGCGCATCCTCGGTCGCGAGGGTGCGGCGGTGACCGCCAGCAATGGCATGTCGGTCAACGTCGATGGCGGCCTCGAGACGCTGGCGCCTGGCACTACTCTGTTCGTGGTGGCCGGTTTCGAGCCCCTGGCCCACTACGACGACGGCCTCGCCACTTGGCTGCGCCAGGTCGCCCGGCATGGCCACCCCCTGGGTGGCATCGACACCGGGGCCCTGATACTGGCCGAAGCCGGTCTGCTGGAGGGCTACCGCGTCACCCTGCACTGGGAGGCGGTGGCGGCCTTTCGCGAAGCCTGGCCGCAGTTGGAGGTCACCGGCGAGCTGTTCGAGATCGACCGTGGGCGCATCACCTGCGCTGGCGGTACGGCAAGTCTCGATCTGCTGCTGGAGCTGATCGGTCGCAGCCACGGCAGCGAATTGGCGGTGCAGGTCTCCGAGCAATTCGTCCTCGGCCGCATCCGGCCGCCGCGCGAGCACCAACGACTCCAGGTGGCGCAACGCTACGGCATCGCCAATCGCAAGCTGATCCGCGTGGTGGAGCGCATGGAGCGCCACACCGAGACGCCCCTGGGTACCCTGGAGCTGGCCGCCGGCATCCAGGTGACCCGGCGCCAGCTGGAGCGGCTGTTCCGCCTTTATCTGGATACGACACCCTCGACCTTCTATCTGCAGTTGCGCCTGGACAAGGCCCGCCAGCTGCTGCAACAGGGCGATGCCAGCGTGCTGGAGGTCGCCCTGGCCTGCGGTTTCGAGTCCGCGTCCTACTTCTCCCGCTGCTATCGCCAGCGTTTCGGCCTGAGTCCGCGGGAAGATCGGCCGCGGCGCGAGATGGGCCGGTCGTCGGCGCCGGCAACCGCCACGGCGGTCCTGGCCCTGCCGCCGGGGTAGGGCGACCCGGCCACTGACGCTTCTGGTGATACCTCTGTCGTTTTTGCATCCGGTCGCCGGGAACCCCGGGGCTATGCTGGCCTCGAATCGCCGGCACTCGTTCCGGCGCAAGACTTTCGCCGGAGCCCGTCATGAATGCCACCGAACTCCACGCCGACAGCATCGTCATCGACGGGCTGATCATCGCCAAGTGGAACCGTGAACTCTTCGAAGACATGCGCAAGGGCGGCCTGACCGCCGCGAACTGCACCGTCTCGGTGTGGGAAGGCTTCCAGGCGACGGTCAACAACATCGCCGCCAGCCAGAAACTGATCCGTGAGTGCAGCGATCTGGTGGTTCAGGTGCGCACCACCGCCGAGATCCGCCAGGCCAAGGCCCAGGGCAAGACCGGCATCCTGTTCGGCTTCCAGAACGCCCATGCCTTCGAAGACCAGATCGGCTACGTCGAGATCTTCAAGCAGCTCGGCGTAGGCATCGTGCAGATGTGCTACAACACCCAGAACCTGGTGGGCACCGGCTGCTACGAGCGTGACGGCGGTCTGTCCGGCTTCGGTCGCGAGATCGTCGCCGAGATGAACCGCGTCGGCATCATGTGCGACCTCTCCCACGTCGGCTCCAAGACCAGCGAGGAAGTCATCCTCGAATCCAAGAAGCCGGTCTGCTACTCCCACTGCCTGCCTTCTGGCCTGAAGGAGCATCCGCGCAATAAGTCCGACGAAGAACTCAAGTTCATCGCCGATCACGGCGGTTTCGTCGGCGTGACCATGTTCGCCCCCTTCCTGGCCAAGGGCATCGACTCGACCATCGACGACTACGCCGAGGCCATCGAGTACGTCATGAACCTGGTCGGTGAAGATGCCATCGGCATCGGCACCGACTTCACCCAGGGCCATGGCCACGAATTCTTCCAGTGGCTGACCCACGACAAGGGCTACGCCCGTCGCCTGACCAACTTCGGCAAGATCGTCAATCCGCTGGGCATCCGTACCGTCGGCGAATTCCCCAACCTGACCGAGACCCTGCTCAAGCGCGGCATGCCCGAGCGCACCGTGCGCAAGGTCATGGGCGAAAACTGGATGCGCATCCTCGGCGAAGTCTGGGGCGAATGATCCCGCTGTAGGTCGGGTTGAGCGCAGCGAAGCCCGACAAACCTTTACCACCCCTTTCCGATCGTCGGGCTTCGCCAACGCTCAGCCCGACCTACGACCCTCTGCTCCGGAGTACCCCATGGCCAGCCACGCCCCCGAAATGCCCATCCAGGTCGACGACGAAACCGGCGTCTGGACCACCGACGCCCTGCCGATGCTGTACGTACCCCGGCATTTCTTCGTCAACAACCACATGGGTATCGAAGAAGTCCTGGGCGCCGACAAGTACGCCGAGATTCTCTACAAGGCCGGCTACAAGTCCGCCTGGCACTGGTGTGAAAAGGAAGCCGAGTGCCATGGCCTCCAGGGCGCCGCGGTGTTCGAGCACTACATGAAGCGCCTGTCACAGCGCGGCTGGGGCCTGTTCGAGACCCAGAAGCTCGATCTGGAAACCGGCTACGCCGAGGTCAAGCTCAAGCACTCCGCCTTCGTCTACGTCTACGGCAAGGTCAATCGCAAGGTCGACTACATGTTCACCGGCTGGTTCTCCGGTGCCATCGATCAGATCCTGGCCGCCAAGGGCAGCGCCATCCGTACCGTCACCGTGCAGGAATACAGCGGTTCCGAAGAAGGCCACGACGATGGCCTGTTCGTCACCCGTCCGCTGTAACGCCATTCCGTAGGGTGGCGCCGCCACCCTAGCGACACCTAGAGCAAGAGCGCGGCTCCAGACCGCGCACCAGCCGATCGAGGAGAAGGTCATGGCCTTCGAAGCAATGTTCCAGCCGATCCAGATCGGCAAGCTCACCATCCGCAACCGCGTACTCTCCACGGCCCATGCCGAGGTCTATGCCACCGACGGCGGCATGACCACCGAGCGTTACGTCAAGTATTACGAAGAGAAGGCCAAGGGCGGCATCGGCCTGGCCATCTGCGGCGGTTCCTCGGTGGTCGCCATCGACAGCCCGCAGCACTGGTGGAGTTCGGTCAACCTCTCCACCGACCGCATCATTCCGCACTTCCAGAATCTGGCCGACGCCATGCACAAGCACGGCGCCAAGATCATGATCCAGATCACCCACATGGGCCGGCGTTCGCGTTGGGACGGCGGCCACTGGCCGACCCTGATGTCGCCGTCGGGCATCCGCGAGCCCGTGCACCGCGCCACCTGCAAGACCATCGAGCCGGAAGAGATCTGGCGGGTGATCGGCAACTTCGCCCAGGCGGCCCGTCGCGCCAAGGCCGGTGGCCTGGACGGCGTCGAACTGTCCGCCGTGCACCAGCACATGATCGACCAGTTCTGGTCGCCGCGCGTCAACAAGCGTACCGACGAATGGGGTGGCAGCTTCGAGAATCGCATGAGATTCGGCATGGAAGTGCTGAAGGCCGTGCGTGCCGAAGTGGGCGATGACTTCTGCGTGGGCATGCGCATCACCGGCGACGAATTCCACCCGGACGGCCTGTCCCACGAGGACATGAAGCAGATCGCCAAGTACTACGCCGACACCGGCATGCTCGACTTCATCGGCGTGGTCGGTTCGGGCTGCGACACCCACAACACCCTGGCCAACGTCATCCCCAACATGACCTATCCGCCGGAGCCCTTCCTGCACCTGGCTGCTGGCATCAAGGAAGTGGTCAATGTTCCGGTGCTGCACGCCCAGAACATCAAGGATCCCAACCAGGCCACCCGGATCCTCGAGGGCGGTTACGTCGACATGGTCGGCATGACCCGCGCCCATATCGCCGACCCGCACCTGATCACCAAGATCAAGATGGGCCAAGTCGACCAGATCCGTCAGTGCGTCGGCGCCAACTACTGCATCGACCGCCAGTACCAGGGCCTGGACGTGCTGTGCATCCAGAACGCCGCCACCAGTCGCGAATACATGGGGCTGCCGCACATCATCGAGAAGTCCACCGGGCCCAAGCGCAAGGTGGTGATCGTCGGCGGTGGTCCCGCCGGCATGGAAGCCGCTCGCGTTTCCGCCGAGCGCGGCCATGACGTCACCCTGTTCGAGAAGCAGGAGCAACTCGGTGGCCAGATCACCCTGGCCGCCCGCGCCCCGCAGCGCGACCAGATCGCCGGCATCACCCGTTGGTACCAGCTGGAGCTGGCGCGGCTGGGTATCGACCTGCGCCTGGGCACCGCCGCCGATCCGGCGACCATCCTCGACCTGCGGCCGGACATCGTCATCCTGGCCAATGGCGGTCATCCCTTCCTCGAGCAGGTCGAGCACTGGCACGCCGCCGACGGCCTGGTCGTCAGCAGCTGGGACATCCTCTCGGGCAAGGTCGAGCCGGGCAAGAACGTGCTGGTGTACGACACCATCTGCGAATTCACCGGCATGTCCGTGGCCGACTACCTGGCCGACAAGGGCTCCCAGGTGGAAATCGTCACCGACGACATCAAGCCGGGCGTCGCCATCGGCGGCACCACCTTCCCGACCTACTACCGCAGCATGTACCCCAAGGAAGTGATCATGACCGGCGACCTGATGCTGGAAAAGGTCTACGCCGAGGGCGACAAGAAGGTCGCGGTGCTGGAGAACGAATACACCGGTGCCCGCGAAGAGCGCGTGGTCGATCAGGTGGTCATCGAGAACGGTGTGCGTCCGGACGAGGGGCTCTACTACGCCCTCAAGGAAGGCTCGCGCAACAAGGGTCAGATGGACATCGAAGCCCTGTTCGCCATCGAGCCCCAACCGGCGCTCGGCGAGACCGGTAATGGCTACCTGCTGTACCGGATCGGCGATTGCGTGGCCCAGCGCAACACCCATGCCGCCATCTACGACGCCCTGCGCCTGTGCAAGGACTTCTAAGACACGCCCCTTGAGGGTTCGCAACGTCCGGTCGGCACGGACAGCCCCCTCTCCCTGAGGGAGAGGGTGGGGTGAGGGGGCTCAGCTGACGCCTTGGCGTGAATTCAGCCTCCTCATCCCAGCTTTCTCCCCAGGGAGAGGGGGTGATCCGCCGCTACCCGAGGTCCCGTAGGGAGACTCGCAATGCTCGACACCATCCTCCCCATCCTGCTGTTCGCCGCCCTGGCCCTTACCGTGATCGGTGCCGTGCGGCGTTTCAGTCTCTGGCGGCAGGGCCGTCCTGCCCAGGTCGACTGGGTCGGCGGGCTGCTGAAGATGCCGCGCCGCTACCTGGTGGATCTGCACCACGTGGTCGATCGCGACAAGTACATTTCCAAGACCCACGTCGCCACCGCTGGCGGTTTCGTCCTGGCGGCGCTGCTGGCCATCCTGGTGCATGGCTTCGGTCTGCACAGCCGTATCCTCGGTTGGGCGCTGCTGGCGGCCACCGTCTGCATGTTCACCGGTGCCCTGTTCGTCGCCAAGCGCCGCCGCAACCCGCCGGCACGGCTGTCCAAGGGCCCCTGGATGCGCCTGCCCAAGAGCCTGCTGGCCTTCGCGGCGAGCTTCTTCATCGCCACCCTGCCGGTCGCCGGCATCCTGCCGCCAAACTTCGGTGGTTGGCTTCTTGCCGCGGTCCTGGCGGTCGGCGTGGCCTGGGGCGTTTCCGAACTCTTCCTCGGCATGACCTGGGGCGGCCCCATCAAGCACGCCTTCGCTGGTGCCCTGCACCTGGCCTGGCACCGCCGCGCCGAGCGCTTCAGCACGTCGAGCGACGCTCATCCCGCGCGTTCCAGCGGCCTCAAGGCCCTGGATCTGAACGATCCCAAGGCGCCGCTGGGCGTGGAAAAGCCCGCCGACTTCACCTGGAACCAACTGCTCGGCTTCGACGCCTGCGTCCAGTGCGGTCGTTGCGAAGCCATGTGCCCGGCCTTTGCCGCCGGCCAGCCGCTCAATCCCAAGAAGCTGATCCAGGACATGGTGGTGGGCCTCAAGGGTGGCAGCGATGCCCATTATTTCGGCTCGCCCTATCCCGGCAAGCCGGTGGGCGAGCATGCCGGTGGTCCGCACCTGCCCATCGTCGCCCGCCAGGGCAAGGCCCTGGTGGATGCCGAGACCCTCTGGTCCTGCACCACCTGCCGTGCCTGCGTCGAGGAGTGCCCGATGATGATCGAGCACGTCGATGCCATCGTCGACATGCGCCGGCACCTGACCCTGGAGCGCGGCGAGACGCCGAACAAGGGTGCCGAGGTGCTGGAAAACCTCATCGCCACCGACAACCCCGGCGGCTTCGCCCCGGGTGGACGCCTGAACTGGGCGGCCGACCTGGATCTGCCGCTGATGAAGGACAAGGGCCAAGCCGAGGTGCTGTTCTGGGTCGGGGACGGCGCCTTCGACATGCGCAACCAACGCACCCTGCGCGCCTTCGTCAAGGTGCTCAAGGCCGCCAAGGTGGACTTCGCCGTGCTCGGCCTGGAAGAGCGTGACAGTGGCGACGTGGCACGTCGCCTGGGCGACGAGGCGACCTTCCAGCAACTGGCCAAGCGCAACATCGAGACCCTGAGCAAGTACCGCTTCCAGACCATCGTCTCCTGCGATCCGCACAGCTTCCATGTGCTCAAGAACGAATACGGCGCCCTGGGTGGCCACTACCAGGTCCAGCACCACAGCACCTTCATCGAGGCGCTGCTCAGCCGCGGCACCCTGCACCTGGGCCAGCACGCTCTGGCCGAGCAGGGCGCCACCATCACCTATCACGATCCCTGCTACCTGGGCCGCTATAACGGTGAATACGAGGCTCCGCGCGCCGTGCTCAAGGCGCTGGGTATCGCGGTCAAGGAGATGGAGCGTTCCGGCTTCCGTTCGCGTTGCTGTGGCGGTGGCGGCGGTGCCCCCATCACCGACATCCCCGGCAAGCAGCGGATTCCCGACATGCGCATGGCCGACATCAAGGAAACCGGCGCCGAGCTGGTGGCCGTGGGCTGCCCCCAGTGCACCCTGATGCTGGAAGGCGTGGTCGCCCCGCGTCCGGAAATCAAGGACATCGCCGAGCTGGTGGCCGAGGCCATCGTCGAGGCGCCGCTGGATAGCAAGCCGGCAGCCGCGCGTCGGCCGGTGGCGGAGGTGGTGTCGTGATCAATCGCCGTGGCCCCCTCACCCTAACCCTCTCCCCGAGGGGAGAGGGGATGGCTATCGATGTCCGACCAGACCCGTCGTTTTTCACCCCCTCTCCCGTCCGGGGAGAGGGCTGGGGTGAGGGGCCCACCGCGCACCTCAGCCGCAATCCCAACTCGGAGCGCCCAGCATGAGCATCATTCGTCGCGATCCGCGCCGCGAGTGGATCGCGCGCAACCGTCTGCATCCCCTGCATGCGAGCATCGCCAGCAGCGCCGATGCCGAAATCCGCTGGATGGGCCCCAATGGCCTCGTCCGTAAGAATCCCCATGCCGCCGCCGCGGGCTTCGTTGGGCCTCAAGGCATCAAGCGTATCGACCGCAGTGGCGCCCAGCAGGGTGGTGGCCGGCGCGGCGCGTCCCAGGCCGCGGAAGAACAACTGCCGCTACACCAGATCGCCGAGCCGGCCTTCTACATCGCCGTGGTTCCCGATCTGGTCAGCGGTCGTCTGACTGCCCACGACCGCGACCTGCTGGGCTTGGCCCGGCAACTGGCCGGTGCCGAAGGCGCCGTGTTGGCCGTGGTCTTCGGTGAGGTCAAGGAAACCGCCTTCGACACCGCCGGCGTGGATCGCCTGCTGCATCTGGAAGGCGAACAATTCCAGGGCTATGCACCCGAGCAGCGCGTCCTCGCCCTGCGCGCGGTGAACAACGAACTCCAACCGCGTCACTGGCTGCTGCCCGATAGCCGCACTGGTGGCGGCGAGCTGGGTCGGCGCCTCGGCGCGGCCCTGCACGAACGGCCGGCGACTCGCGTCTGGCAGGTCAAGGACGGCGTGGCCACCGGTCGTGCCGGCGCCGGTCGCCAGGATCTGCAACAGCCCCTGCCACGTCTGGTGCTGGCCTTGCCGGAGTGCGCGGAGCCGGTCGGCGAGACACGCCACGAAGTGCTGCCGGTGCAGCTGAGCGGCAGCGTCGCCCGGCATTTGCCGCGTATCGAGGATCTCGGTCCCGTCGCCGTCGACCCCATGCAGATTCCCCTGGGCGAAGCCGAATTCATCCTCTCGGGGGGCAACGGTATCAGCGACTGGAGCCTGTTCCACAGCACCGCCGCTATCCTCGGCGCCACCGAGGGCGCCTCGCGGGTGGCAGTGGACGATGGTCATATGCCGCGCAACCGCCAGGTCGGGGCCACCGGTACCTGGGTCACCGCTCGGGTCTATCTGGCCGTGGGCATCTCCGGCGCCGTGCAGCACCTGCAGGGCATCGCCAGTTGCGACAAGGTCATCGCCATCAATACCAATCCGGGGTGCGACATGGTCAAGCGTGCCGATCTGTCGGTGATCGGCGATGGCGACGCCATCCTCGCGGCGCTGGCACAACTGGTCGAGCAACAGCGCGCAGGAGGATTGCAGGATGTCGCTTGAGCAGCAGCTGCCGTCGCTGGACGGCGTGAATGTCGTGGCCCTGGTCTCCGTCGGTGCCCATCCCACGTCCGGGCGGGCACGGCGAGCGGAGCAGGATGCTCGCGCCGTGGAATTGGGACTGCGTCTGGTCGGCGAGCGCCTGCGCGTGCTGCACGCCGGTGATCCTGCCGAGGAAGCCCTGCGTGGCTATCTGGGTATGGGCGTACCGGCCTTGCATGTGCTGGAGCAGCCGGCGGGCGCCGATGCCCTGCCGGCCCTCGGCGACACCCTGCGTGAGGTCGGCGCTGGCTTGGTGCTGACCGGTAGCCAGGCCGAGACGGGCGAAGGCTCGGGTCTGTTGCCCTATCTGCTGGCCGAAACTCTCGGCTGGCCGCTAGTGGTTGGCCTCGCCGCGGTGGAAGCCGTGGAAGGTGGCCAGGCGACCGTGCTGCAAGCCCTGCCGCGTGGTCAGCGTCGTCGGCTGCGGGTGCGCCTGCCCTTCGTCGCCAGCGTCGACAGCGCCGCTCCGGCACCCCGGCAAAGTGCCTTCGGTCCCGCCCGCCGTGGCGAGCTGCAGGTGGAGACCATCGAGATCGTGCAGGACAGCCTGTTCGCCAGCGGCGAACTCCAACCGGCCAAGGCGCGCCCCAAGCGCCTCAAGGTGATCAAGGCCAAGACCGCCGCCGACCGCTTCAAGGCCGCCACGGCCAAGGCGTCCGGCGATGGCGGCCAGGTCCTCAAGGACCTGGCCCCGGAAGCCGCTGCCGCCGCCATCTTCAAGGTGTTGCGCGAGGAAGGGGTAGTACGCTGAAGTTGTAACCCCCTCTCCCTCAGGGAGAGGGCCGGGGTGAGGGCGCCCTTGGCACCTGGGTTTCAGATGGAAAAGACTGCGCCGTTTTCCACGCTACGGAGTCACGGTGTCGAAGCAACACTCCAAACCATCCCCTCTCCCTCCGGGAGAGGGCTAGGGTGAGGGCGCCCTTGGCATTGCACTCCACAGTGGACGTCTGCATTCCGTGTCTTGGCTACGTCGCTGAGATCCTTGTCCCTGGCCAGATGGCGAATTAGTATGGATGCTATGCAGGCAAAATCATGGAGTGCATGCAATGGCTCAATTGACCATCCGTGGACTACCGGAAGAAGTCGATCGCGCGCTTCGCGCCCAGGCAGCTCGCAACGGGCGGAGCATGGAGGCCGAGGTCAGACTCATCCTTAGCCAAGCCTTGATCTTGCCGACCGAGACGCCGATGGGAGAGGCCATGGCCGCTATCTGGCGCCAATCCGGGATCACTCACGAAGAGCAGGCTTTCCTCGAGGGGACGCGTGACCGGCGCGCCCATGAGCCGATGTCATTCGAATGATTCTGCTCGATACCAACGTCGTCTCCGAGACGATGAAGCCAATCCCCTCGCCCCAAGTCATCGCTTGGTTGGATCGCCAAGCGCCAGCAACGCTGTACCTGTCGACGATCACCGTTGCCGAATTGCAATATGGTATTGCCTGCCTGCCCAATAGCCGTCGTCGCGACCTATTGCAGCAAGGGGTAGACGCCTTGATCCGGCTCTATGAGGGCCGGATTCTGAGTTTCGATCTGGCTGCTGCCTGTCGTTATGCCGAATTGGCCGCACAGGCTCGCCAGCGTGGTCTTGGCTTTCCCCTGCCTGATTCCTACATAGGCGCGATTGCAGCGGTCAGCAAATTCAAGATCGCCACTCGAGACGAGGCGCCTTACCTCGCCGCGGGGCTCAGCATCGTCAATCCCTGGAACACACCCTAGGCGTCCGGACTCAGGCGCCTGCTGGTCGAGTGGAAAAGGCTACGCCGTTTTCCACGCTACGGAGCCGAAGCCACGCTCCAAATCATCCCCTCTCCCTTCGTGAGAGGGCTGGGGTGAGGCAGACCCTTGGCACCTGAGCGACAGTGGAAAAGGCTGCGCCGTTTTCCACGCTACGGTGCCACACCTCGCAGGACCCCTAGGTTGGGCTGAGCCCCGCGAAGCCCAACGATCCCCACCTTCAGCGCCCCTCAGTGCGCCTCATCCCAATTGCCACCCACGCCCGACTCCACCAGCAGCGGCACGTCCAGCTCGCCGGCACCGCTCATCAGCGGCAGTAGCCCTTCGCGCAGCCGTTCCACCTGGTCTTCGCGCACCTCCAGCACCAGTTCATCGTGCACCTGCAGGATGACCCGGGCGTCCAGATCCGGGGTCGACTGCAGCCAGCCGTCCACGGCGATCATGGCGCGCTTGATGATGTCCGCCGCGGTGCCCTGCATGGGGGCGTTGATCGCTGCCCGTTCGGCGGCGCGGCGTAGACCCTGGTTCTTGGAGTGGATGTCCGGCAGGTACAGCCGGCGACCGTAGAGGGTCTCCACATAGCCCTGGTCCACCACCTGGGCACGGGTGCGCTCCATGTAGGCCAGCACGCCCGGATAACGCTGGAAGTAACGGTCGATGTAGGCCTGGGCCTCGGCGCGGCCGACGCCGATCTGCTTGGCCAGGCCGAAGGCGCTCATGCCGTAGATCAGGCCGAAGTTGATGGCCTTGGCGCGGCGGCGATCTTCGTTGCTGACCTCTTCCAGGGGCACGCCCATCACCTCGGCGGCGGTGGCGCGGTGCACGTCCAGATCGTTCTGGAAGGCGTGCAGCAGGCCCTCGTCCTGGGCCAGGTGGGCCATGATGCGCAATTCGATCTGCGAGTAGTCCGCTGCCAGCAGGCGATAGCCCTGGGGCGTGACGAAGGCCTGGCGGATACGCCGGCCCTCGGCGGTGCGGATCGGGATGTTCTGCAGGTTCGGGTCACTGGAGGACAGCCGGCCGGTCGCCGTCACCGCCTGGTGGTAGCTGGTGTGGATGCGGCCGGTGCGCGGGTTGATCTGCTGCGGCAGCTTGTCGGTGTAGGTGCTCTTGAGCTTGCTCATCTGCCGGTACTGCATCAGCACCTTGGGCAGCGGGAAGTCCTGGTCGGCCAGTTCCTGCAACACTGCCTCGGCGGTGGAGGGCTGTCCGGAAGCGGTCTTGCTGACCACCGGCAAGCCCAGCTTGACGAAGAGGATCTCGCCCAACTGTTTGGGCGAGCCCAGGTTGAATTCCTGGCCGGCCAGTTCGTAGGCCTCCTTTTCCAGGGCGATCATCTTCTCGCCCAGCTCGCGGCTCTGCACCCCGAGCAGCGCCGAATCGACCAGGGCGCCGTTGCGCTCGATGCGCGCCAGCGCCGGTACCAGGGGCATCTCGATGTCGCGCAGCACCGACGCCAGGCCAGGCACGGCCTCCAGCTTGGGCCAGAGGGTCTGGTGCAGGCGCAGGGTGACGTCGGCATCCTCGGCGGCATAGGGGCCGGCCTGCTCGATGGCGATCTGGTCGAAGGTCAGCTGTTTGGCACCCTTGCCGGCGATGTCCTCGAAGCGGATGGTGCTGTGGCCCAGGTACTTGAGTGCCAGGCTGTCCATGTCGTGGCGGGTGGCGGTGGCGTCCAGCACATAGGATTCGAGCATGGTGTCGAAGGCGATGCCCTGGATCTTGATGTCGTAGCGATCCAGCACATTGAGGTCGTACTTGCCGTGCTGCATCACCTTGAGCTTCTTGGGGTCTTCCAGCAGCGGCTTGAGCGCGTCCAGCACCCCTTGCAGATCGAGCTGGGTCGGCGCGCCCATGTAGCTGTGCGCCAGGGGCACATAGGCGGCCTGGCCCGGTGCCACGGCGAAGGACAGCCCCACCAGGTCGGCGCGCTGGGCATCGATGCTGGTGGTCTCGGTATCGAAGGCGAAGCAGTCGGCGGCTTGCAGCCTTGCCAGCCAAGCGTCGAAGTCGGCCTGTTCCAACACGGTGTCGTAGTGGGTCTCCACCTGGGTGGCGGCGGCGTCCTCGGCCAGCGGCAGGGGGGCGCCCTGGCGCTTGGTGTCGCGGATCAGCTCGTCCAGCCAAGACTTGAATTCCAGCTCCTGGTAGAGCGCCATCAGGGCTTCCACATGGGGTTCGCCGACTTTGAGCTCATCGAAGGTCAGGTCCAGCGGCACGTCCAGCTTGATGGTGGCCAGTTGGTAGGACAGGTAGGCCTGTTCGCGATGCTGGTCCAGCTTGGCGGCCAGGGACTTGGCGCCGCGCAGGGGCAGGGCGGCCACGGCCTCCAGATTGGCATAGAGGGTATCCAGGCCACCGCCGATGCCGTTGAGCAGGCCGGCAGCGGTCTTCTCGCCCACTCCGGGCACCCCGGGAATGTTGTCGATCTTGTCGCCCATCAGCGCCAGGTAGTCGATGATCAACTCCGGGCCCACGCCGAACTTGGTCTTCACCCCTTCGACGTCCAGCACGCTGCCGCTCATGGTGTTGACCAGGGTGACGTAGGGGCAGACCAGTTGGGCCATGTCCTTGTCACCGGTGGAAATCACCACCGGGCGCTCGGCGCTGGCGCAGTGGCGGGCGAGGGTACCGATGACGTCATCGGCTTCCACCCCTTCGACCGCCAGCAGCGGCAGACCCAGGGCGCGGATGCAGGCGTGCAGCGGCTCGACCTGGCTGCGCAGGTCGTCGGGCATGGCCGGGCGCTGGGCCTTGTAGTCGGCGAAGAGTTCGTCGCGGAAAGTCGGGCCCTTGGCGTCGAAGACCACGGCGAAGAGGCTGTCCGGATACTGGCGCCGCAGGGAGAGCAGCATGTTGAGCACGCCCTTCACCGCGCCGGTCGGCTTGCCGGTGGAGGTCATCAGCGGCGGCAGGGCATGGAAGGCGCGGTAGAGATAGGAGGAACCGTCCACCAGGACGAGGGGGGCGTGGCTCATGGTCAGGACCTTTGGCAGGGAGGCGCGGGACGTCTATGGCTGGGCTCGACGACCAACCAGGGCGGATCTAGAATCGACCCATCGTCCCGTTCAAAAGGTCAAAGGTTATCATGGGTGCCCGTCGCTTCCTGCTTGTCGCGCTCCTGCTGGCCCCGTTGGCGCATGCCGCCGAGCCCCTGCCGCCCGGTGAAAAGCCCCTGCCTGACGAGATCAAGGTGATTCGCTACCAGGCCGGCGATCAGACCATCGAAGAGACCCGGGTTCGCGGTGTGCTGCAGTCCGCCTGGGTCATTCCCAAGCACGGCAAGCCGTACCAACTGGTGCCGGCCGATGGCAACAGCACCGCCGCCGAGTCGGGCCGGGACACCCTGCACGTTCCTAGCTGGCGACTCTTCAGCTGGTAGGCGTAGGGCGTCTGGACCGGTAAACTGCGGGCCGCTCGCCAATATCCGCCAGGCCCCGTCATGTCCGTCTTCACGCCGCTCGATCGTCCCACCCTCGAAACCTTTCTCGCGCCCTATGGCCTGGGTCGGCTGCGGGATTTCCGGGGCATCGCCGAAGGCTCGGAAAACACCAACTACTTCATCAGCCTGGAAGGCGGCGAGTTCGTCCTGACCCTGGTGGAACGCGGGCCGGTGGCGGAGATGCCGTTCTTCATCGAGCTGCTCGACGTGCTGCACGAGGCCGACCTGCCGGTGCCCTATGCGGTACGCACCCAGGACGGCGAAGCGCTCCGCCAGTTGGCCGGTAAGCCGGCGCTGCTGCAGCCGCGTCTGGCCGGTCGTCACGAGCGCGCGCCCAATCCCCATCATTGCGGCGAAGTCGGTCATCTGCTGGGGCACCTGCATCGGGCGACGGCCGGCGAGCGGCGGATCGAGCGCGCCAGCGATCGCGGTCTGGCCTGGATGCTGGCCGAGGGCGAGCGCCTGGCGCCAACCCTGGATGCGACCGCGCGGCCGCTGCTGGAGCGTACCCTGGCGGAAATCCGCGACCTGCTGAGCGAGCAGCCGCCGCTGCCCCAAGCCAATCTGCACGGCGATCTGTTCCGCGATAACGTGATGTTCGATGGTCCCCAGCTGTCGGGCGTCATCGACTTCTACAACGCCAGCTCCGGCTGGATGCTCTATGACCTCGCCATCACGGTGAACGACTGGTGTTCCACCGACAGCGGCGCGCTGGACCTGCCCCGTGCCCGCGCGCTGCTGGCCGCCTATGCCGCCGACCGCCACTTCACGCCCCGTGAAGCCGAGCTGTGGCCGGTGCTCTTGCGCGTCGCCTGCGTGCGCTTCTGGCTGTCGCGGCTGATCGCCGCCCAGGCCTTCGCTGGTCAGGACGTACTCATTCACGATCCGGCCGAATTCCAGCAGCGTCTGGCGGCGCGTCAGCAGACCGTCCTGGAATTGCCGCTGACCCTGTAGGGTCAGGTTCCACGTGGAACGCGCCGAGTCCCCCCTATCGCTACAGCTGTAGCCTGCGCGCCAGGACGGGTTGCGGCTGTCCTTGCCGCTGCCAGGTCACCTTCGCCTCGATCAGGCTGCCTGGGGCGGCGCCTAGCCGATTGTCCACCGGACACCCATCGCCCTTGGCTTCACCGGCCTGACGAGTACGGGCGACGCCGGCCGGGCCGTGCAGCTCCACGACGAGTTCGTAGCTGAGGGGTGCGGCTTCGCCGGCAAAGCACAGTTGCAGCCGCGCGCCCGCCGCCTGGGGTTGCAGCTCCAGGCTGGCGCTGCCCAAGGCGCTTCCTGCCAACGGCAGGAAGGCCAGCAACAGCCAGGCGCTCCTGTTCACCGCTGGTTGATGGTCGCGCTGTTGCCGAAGCCGTTCTGCGAGATCCGCGCGCTGTCGTTGTAGCCGTTGAAGTTGGCCGAGGTCTGCAGGATGGTCGCGCGATTGCTGTCGCCACGCTGGTCGATGGTGGCGGTGCTGTAGGCGCTGTTGGTGTCGAGGCGTGCCTCGTTGGCATTGCCGTTCTGCACGATGCTGGTGGTGTTGCTGTCGCCCTGGACATTGAAGCTGGCCAGGTTGTCGTCACCGGTGGAGCTGCCGGTGCTGTGGTTGCCGCGACCCGACTGGTCGACCTTCAGCTCGTTGCGATTGCCGTCCTGGGTGAAGGCCAGCTCGTTGAACTTGCCGGCAGCGACGGCGGTGGCCAGGTTGCCCTGACCGCGCTGGGTCAACTCGGCCACGCCACCGGGATAGCCCTGCTGGGTCAACTCGATACGGTTATCAGTGCCTTGCTGGGTAAGGGTGGCCACGGCGCCATCGCCGCTCTGGTCGACGCGCACCTGGTTGTTGTCGCCATTCTGCTCCAGGGTCAACTGGGCGCTCGACGCCACCTGGGTCAGGGTACCGCTGTTGCTGCCCACGGAGGTGACGGTGGCCTGGTTGCCGAAACCGTCCTGGGTCAGGCTGTGCACGCTGCTGCCGGCCTCCTGCCGCAGGCTCGCCACGTTGCCCTGGGCATAGCCGTAGACATCGCCGCCCTGGGTGATGGTGGCGGTGCTGGCGCCGGTCTGCACCACGCTGATCTGGTTGCTTTCACCCTGCAACTGGTAGAGGGTCGCGCTGTTGCCGGCACCGCTCTGGTCGAGGGTGAGGGTGCCGCTGTTGCCGTCCTGCTGGAGGGTGGCAGAGCTGTTCGCGGCGAGCGCGGTGCCGGCGATCAGGGTCAGCGTCAGGACGGCCAGGGGCCTGAGTGGAAACATCGGGTCGATCTCCTTGAATGCCATCAGCGGTACTGCCGTACCACCATGTTCTGGTTGCTTCCGTACTGGACGATGCGGCTGGATAGCCCCGAGCCGTACTGTTCGATGCGGGCGTTGCCCTGGACGCCCAGCTGGCGGATGTCCGCCAGGTTGCCGCTGCCGACCTGCTCGATGGTCGCGACATTGCCGTAGCCAGCCTGCTGGATCACGGCGGTCAACTCACTGCCGTCCTGCAGGATGCTGGCTTCCTGGGCGGCGCCGCGCTGGGCGATATGGCCGCTGAGTGCAGTGCCACGCTGGTCGATGAGCGCCTGGTTGCCGGCACCGAGCTGCAGGATGGTGGCGGCGCGTTGCGCGGCGGGCGCCTGGCCCAGATCGCCGGTTTCCATCAGGTCGGCGGCCGACACCGTGGCGCTCAGGCCCAGGGCCAGGGCGAGGATCACGGCGGGGCCGCTGAGGGGGCTGCGCATGGCTATCACCGTCATTGCGTGGATTCTGCGCCTGGCATTGTCCGGAGCCGTCCGCCCTGCCGGTATCGCTCCGGGGAGCGAATCCAGGCTGGCCAGGGACTTAAGCCCTAGCGTCGGGTCGGTTCCAGATACTTGGTCAGGGCCGGATCGCGGGCGTCGCGACCGTCGGCCACCAGCCACAGACGCCGCTCCACGCCCTGGGCGATCAGGTGGGCGACCGCCGCTTCGATGGCCGAGAGCACGCACAGCTGCGCCGGCTCGTTGGTGGTGTAGCCGGACTCGGCTTCGAGCAGCCGCTTGAATTCGATGAACTTGAAGACGCCGGCCTGGCGACCGATGGAGTAGATGGTCTTGGAGGTCATGACATTGGCCAGCACCCGACCGCTACGGGTGTCGATGGCGCGCAGATTGACCGTGACCTGATCCACCCGGTATTCCTCGGAAAGGCCGATACCCAGGTAGCGCGCCCCTTCGCCACCGCTGCGGACGTTGGTGTCGTAGGCCACCACGCCGCCTTCCAGGAGCAGGTTGGCGGCCTGCAGCGAGGGCAGCGCCTGCTGCAGATTTTCCGGCAGGTCCGGCTTGTTCTGGGTGGCGCGGATGATCTTGCGCTCGGTCAGCAGGTTCTGCAGGCCTTCGCGTTCGAGCACCACGAACCAGCCGCTGGCCTGCAGGGCATCCACCAGCATGCTGCCGGCGCCCTGGGTGACCGCGGTGGAAAAGGAGCTGGCCGGATTGGGCTTGTATTGCCCGGTCTGGTCGCGAAAGCCATAGACGGCCGCCACCAGTGGGCCCTTGGGCGGCGGCAGGGCCAGCAGGTCGTAGTAGGTCGAGGCGCGTGGTGTCAGGGTCGGGGCGGCGTGCTGTTCGGCGGGTATGGGATCGTGTACGCAGCCGGCCAGTACGAGGGCGGCGGTCAGCACCGTCGCCAGGGAAAAGGCGTTCATGGGAGGCATCCGTGCTCAGGGTTGATTGAAGCCGTTGACGGAGATTTCCGAAATCTCGCCGGTGCCGCGATCGGTGATCTGCACGGTGAGGTTGCCGGAGTCGTCGATGATGTTGACGATGAACTGGTCGGTGGAGAGCGAGCCGGAGTTGCCGTCCTTGATGTCGGTCAGCACCTGGGACAGCAGCCGCGATTCCAGCTGGCTGGTGAAGCGCTCCAGGGCCGACTGGCTGTTGCTGCTGCTGCGCAGGTCCGGGTCCTTGTGGCGATCCTGGGCGGTGGCGTTGTTCAGTAGGTAGGTGCCGTTGAGCGGATTGCCGCCAAAGGACGGATTCACCGGGGTATAGACCAGTTCGGTCGCCCACGCCGGCAGCGTGCCCAGCATCCAGGCAAGGGGCAGGGCCCTCCAAGCGTGCGCCTTCATAACTCGTCCTTTTCCATGTCGAAGTTGTCCTGCAGCAGGTTTTCCAAGCGCTGCCGGGTGATGCCCTCGCGGACCTGGTCCGCAGCGACGTAGGCGGCCTCCTTGAGGTCGCTGTTGCCCGGGGGAATGAACTGCCGATAGAGCAGCCGCTGTTCGTACTCGACCCACACCAGGCTGCCCCAGCGCGCCGAGGGCCGCTCGCGCACCACCAGGTTGAAATCCAGCTCGGTGGTGTCGGTGAGGCGGTCGGCGAACTGGCGATAGAACTCGTGACCGAAGCGGGAAATGGTGTTGTCCACCAGTAGGCCTTGGATGATGTCGCCCTCGGCGTAGACCGCTCTGGTCGCCAGCAGGCCGAGCAGCAACCAGGCCGCTTTCATCACGGTAGATCCTGGCCGGCGTGAAAGCGCAGCGCCGCCTCGGCTCTATTGGCGGCGCCGGTCTTGCGCAGCAGGTTGTGCATATGGCTCTTGACGGTATGGGTGCTCAGGCACAGTGCCTGGCCGATGGCGGCGTTGGACAGACCGCGGCCTACCAGGCGCAGGATCTCCCGTTCGCGGCGGGTCAGGCCATCGGCGGCGATGCTGGGCCGTTCGCGGGAGCGGCGCAGCAGGTGGGCGAGGATGCCGCGCGGCAGCCAATCCTCGCCAGCCAGCAGGGCGCCCAGGCCCTGCAGCAGCTGCTCCCGGCTGGCCTGGGGCGCGAACACACCCTGGATGGCGGGAAAGCGTTCGACCCAAGGCAGGGCCTGTTCGAAGGTGGCATTGAGAAAGGCCACGGTGACCGCCGGCACCAGGCCTTCCAGCCAGCGCTCGAGTGCTGCTTCCGGCACACTGCCGAGGTCGACCAGGACCAGGCTGGCGTCGCCGACCTCGGTCAGTTCGCTGACACAGCAGAGTTCGATGCCGTGCCGTTCTTCCAGAAAGGGTTTGAGCAGTTCCGCCAGGAGGACGTTTGCCGTCGTCAGGCGAACCTTTTTCGCAGGTTCCGTGCGCATGTCCATATGTGCTGCCTCATCGTCCGTTGCGCGAACGCTGAGACAAATCGCGCGGGGCGACAAGAGAAAACTGACCGATTTCCCGCGGCTTAACGGCTCTGTGGACCGCTTGGCAGATTGCCGTCGGATTGGCGCTTCGCTATTAGATCCAAGGGATTAGCTCCAAGGATTGGTGCCCCAGGTGGCGGGGCACTTGGAACGCTCAGCGCGTCAGGGTGACCTTGCGCAGGTGACGCGGCTGGTCCGGGTCCTGGCCGCGTGCTTCGGCCAGCAGTGCGGCCATGCGGTAGAAACTCTGGATCGCCAGCAGGCCGTCCAGGTCAGGGTGCCCCGCGGTGGCGAGTGGCAGATCGCGCTCGGCGATATCGTCCGGGGCGGCCAGCAGGACCCTGGCACCGCGCCCACGCAGATCCTGCGCCAGTTGCAGCAGGCCGGGCTGCTCGGGGCCGCGCAGGGCGAAGATCAGCAGCGGATAGCCACGCTCCACCAAGGCCAGCGGACCATGCTGCAACTCGGCGCCACTGAAGGCCTCGCCTTGCAAGGCCGAGGTTTCCTTGAGCTTGAGCGCGGCCTCCTGGGCGATGGCGAAGCCCGGCCCTCGACCGACCACCATGCAGCGCTCGGCGTCACGCAGCACCGGCAGCGCCGAGGCCCAGCTGAGCTCAGCGGCGCCATCCAGGGCGTCTGGTAGGGCCGCGCCGGCGGCGAGCAGGGTTTCGTCTTGCTGCCAATGGCCGATCAATCGGGCAGCGGCGGCCAGGGTGGCGATGAAGCTCTTGGTGGCGGCGACGCTGCGCTCAGGCCCCGCCTGCACGCCGATGGCATGGCGGCAGGCCTGGGCCAGGGGCGAGTCGATTTCGTTGACCAGGGCCGCGGTACGGGCGCCGTAGCGATCCAGCGCGGTTAGCGTCTCGATCAGGTCAGGGCTACGCCCGGATTGGGAAAAGCCCAGGGCGAGCTGGCCTTCGACGCGCAACGGCGCCTGCCGCAGGGTGACCAGCGAGGGCGGCAGGGACAGCACCGGCAAGCCCAGGTGGGCCATGGCGAGGTAGGCGAAGTAGCTGGCCGCATGGTCGGAACTGCCGCGCGCTACCGTAAGCGCCAGCTGCGGTGGCTGGGCCCTGAGGTCGGCGGCCAGCTCCGCCAGGGCCTGGTCGATGGTTGCCAGTTGGCGAGTGACCGCCGCACCGCTGGCGGCGGCTTCTGCAAGCATGAGCGAAGTCAAAGGGGGCTCCTGCGGATAGCGCCTGATGGCTCCCACTCTGCCATTCCTACCCGCTACCGACCAGCGAACCTTGGTCGAGCGGCAGTCGCCCCTGGGATCAGTCGGCTTCGTCCGCCGCCCCACCGGTGAAGTGCAGGTCATGCTTGCGCAGCTTGTCCGACAGCGTCTTGCGCGGCAGGCCCAGGGCCTCGGCGAGACTGCGCAGGGAGGCGTGGGGCTTGGCTAGTTCGCGCTGGATGAGATCGCGCTCGAAGGCTTCCACCTGCTCGCCCAGGCCGGCCATGGCCGCCGCCGGGGCTGCGGGTGCTACCGCAGACGCCGCTGGTGACGGCGAACTCATGGGCGCCAACGGCGCATAGGCACTGTGGTCCAGGGCCAGCTCCAGGCCCAGGGCGAAGCGCTCGGCGGCGTTCTGCAATTCGCGTACGTTGCCCGGCCAGCTATGGGCGATCAGGGCCGCGCGCTGTTCGGCATCGGGTTCGCGCACCGGCGTGCCGTGGCGTTCGGCGGCGGCCAGGGCGAAGTGACGGAACAGCGGCAGGATATCTTCGCTGCGCTCGCGCAGGGCGGGGATGCGCAGGGTGGCGACATTGAGTCGGTAGTAGAGGTCGGCGCGGAAGCGACCCTGATCGGCGGCCTGGCGCAGGTCTTCCTTGGTGGCGGCGACCACCCGGATGTCCAGGGGGATCTGCTGATTGGAACCCAGGCGCTCGACCTTGCGCTCTTGCAAGAGGCGCAGCAGCTTGACCTGGACATCCAGGCTCATGCTCTCGATCTCGTCGAGGAAGAGGGTGCCGCCGCTGGCGTATTCGAACTTGCCGATGCGTCTCTTCTGGGCCCCGGTGAAGGCGCCCTGCTCGTGGCCGAAGAGTTCGCTTTCCACCACGGATTCGGCGAGGGCGCCGGCGTTGATGGCGACGAAGGGGCCGTCGCGGCGGTTCGACAGGTCGTGCAGCGCGCGGGCCACCACCTCCTTGCCGGCCCCGGTTTCGCCGTGGATGAGTACGTCGGCCTGGGTCGCGGCCAGGGCGCCGATCTGGTCGCGCAGGCGGGCGATGCCCGGGGTCTGGCCGATCAGGCGGGTCTGCAGTTCCTGCCGCTCGGCCAGGGCCAGGCGCAGGCTGCGGTTTTCCAGCACCAGATGGCGGGCGCCCAGGGCGCGCCGCACGCTGTCGATCAGGGCGTCGTTGGCGAAGGGCTTTTCGAGGAAATCATAGGCCCCGGCGCGCATGGCCTGCACCGCCAGGGGCACGTCGCCATGGCCGGTAATGAGCACCACCGGCAACTCGGCATCGCGCTGGTGCAGCTGGGCCAGCAACTCCAGGCCATCGATGCCGGGCATGCGGATGTCGCTCACCACCACCCCCGGCCAGTCGCGCACCCTGGCCATTTCCAGCTCGCGGGCGTCGGCCAGGGCCGTCACCTTGAAGCCGGCCAGATCCAGGGTCTGGCTCAGGGCCAGGCGCAAATGGGCATCATCATCGATCAGCAGGATCTGGCTGGCGGGGTCGAAGGGGGGGGGGGCGCTCATGACAAGAAACCTAGATTGATGGGCTGCGCGGTCAACCGCGGACTTCTTCCTGGGGCACGGCGGCGACACCCGGCTTGCCATGCAGCAGATAGAGGCGCACCTCGGCACCGCCATCGACATGGTTGGACAGGTGCAAGTGGCCGCCCAGGGTGCGTAACAGGTTATCGCAGATCGCCAGGCCCAGGCCGAGGCCCTGGGCGGTGGCCTTGGTGGTGAAGAAGGGTTCGTGGGCGCGGGCCAGTGCCTCGCTGGAGAAGCCCGGACCGTTGTCCCTCAGGATCAGGGTCACGCCGCGCTCGTCGAGACTGGTGGTCAGCCAGAGTCGCCGGGTGCTGGTCTTTTCCGCCAGGGCATCGAGGGCGTTGCTGAGCAGATTGCTGATGATCTGCCGCAAGCGGGTTTCCCCGGCCTGCACCCATAGCGGCGCATCGGGCAGGTCGCGGATCAACTCCACCTGCATGGCGCGGCGCCGCGCGGCGACCAGGGCTAGAGCATCTTCCAGGGCACCTTGCAGCACTACGCTTTCCGGTGCGCGCCGGGCGCCGCGGGCGTAGGCCTTGAGGTGGGCGATGATGTTGGCCATGCGCGTGGTCAACTCGCCGATCAGCTTGAGATTGCCGCGGGCATCGTCCAGCCGGTCGTGATCGAGCAGCACGGCGGCGTTTTCCGTGTAGCTGCGGATGGCCGCCAGCGGCTGGTTGAGTTCGTGGCTGATGCTGGCCGACATGGTCCCCAGCGCCGACAGCTTGCCGGCCTGCACGGCTTCGTCCTGGGCGCGCATCAACTCGCGTTGGGCCTGTTCGCGATCATGCACCTCCTGCTGCAGGCGCGCATTGAGCGTCTGCAGGTCGCGGGTGCGCTCCTCCACGCTCAGCTCCAGGTCACGCTTGGCCCGGGCATCCAGCGCCAGGCGCTCGATGAAGTGGCGCCGTCTCAGGGTCATCACCACCAGCAGCAGGAGCAGGGCCAGCAGGGTCGCCGCGCCGACGTAGAGGGCGCTGCGCACCTGGCGCTCGACGATTTCCCGCGGTGCCAGGATCTGCGCGATCCAGCCCACCTCGTCCAGGTCGCGGGTCTGGGTCAGCCAGTTGCTCGGCACCAGGGTCAGAGGTGCCGGGTCGGTGGTCGGGTAGGGACGGTTGGCGTTGACCTGTGCGCGCTGGCGCTCGTCCAGCGGATGGGTGGCGCGGAAACGCCAGGCGTCGTGGGAGGTGAGGATGACCACGCCCAGGTCGTCGGTGACCAAGAGCTGCTCGGGTGCATTGCCCCAGAGCTTTTCCGCGCTATCCAGGTCTACCTTGACCACCACTACGCCGGTGGCGCGCTCACCATCGCGCACGGCCGCGGCGAAGTAGTAGCCGCGCTTGCTCGAGGTGGTACCGAGGCCGAAGAAGCGTCCCGGCTGGCCCTGCATGGCGGCCTTGAAATAGGGGCGGAAGGAGAAGTCGCGGCCGATGAAGCTGTCCGGCTGCCGGAAGTTGGAGCTGGACAGGCAGATGCCGTCGTCCTGCATCAGGTAGATGACATCCGCCCCGGTGCGCTGGCGGATGTCTTCGAGCATCCGGCTGGCGGCGTCCTGGGCCGCGCGATCGCCCGGCTGCTCCAGGGCATTGCGCAGCACCGGCAGATCGCCGAGCAGGTCCGGCAGCACCTCGTAGCGTCTGAGGGTACCCAGCAGGTTGGCGACGTACAGGTCCAGGGTCTGACCGTTCTGCTCGGCCAATTGCGCCTCGTAGTAGTGCTGGGCGGCGTAGCGCAGCGGGACCAGCAGCAGCGTCAGGCCCATGGCCAGAAGCAGCAGGCTACTCCAGCGGGGTCGCTTGGGGAGATCGGGACTCTTGGGCATGCGCGGGTACGGTAGGGAGACTTGCCGCATTATGCCCAAGGCCGGGTGCCGGCGAAGGCCTTGCCGACTGTTAACGCGTTGGCAGTGGACTGAAATATCTTGTTACCAATGGGCTTGGCTGTGGAAAAGGACACGGTTTTCTCCCGCGAAAGCCGGCTAACTGGCCTGGCAATCAGCCAACGAAGGAGTGACTTCGATGAAAAGCACCACCCTCTGCCTGACCCTTGCCGGCCTCCTGACCACCTCTGCCGCCTTCGCCCAGACAGCGCCGGTCGATCCTGCGCCGACAGCGGGCGCCACCACGAGCAGTCCCGCCAAGACCGGCAAGCAGGCGACGACCCACCACAAGAAGGTCGCCCACAAGAAGGCGCACAAGGCCAGCAGCAGCGGTAGCTGACCCACGGTGCGGCACCTCCCGGGGTGGGAGGTGCCCAAAGGGGAGTGAATCCGCTGTCGAGGAGACCTCCCATGCGCAAGATCCTGCTGTTGCCTACCCTGATTCTTGGTGTTGGCCTGTCCGCCGCGGCCCTGGCCCAGGTCAGTCCGACCAATCCCCCCGCTACGCCGACCCACCCCGATCACAGCAGTACCCACGGCACGGAAAAGGCGCCGAGCACCGGTGTGGGCGCCGCCGACAACGGCGCCAGCGCCGGTTCGGGCAGTGATACCGGGAGCGACCATGTGAGGAAGCCCAAGACCAAGCACCAGGATCACTAGGAGCGCGCATTCCCCCGGGGAATGATCCGATGAACAAAGATCGCTTGAGTGGTGCCGGCCGGCGTGTCGAAATCGGCTTCTAGCCTGAACCTGGAGCCGCTCCCATGACCGCCGCGCCGCTGCTTTCTCCGGACCTCATCCGGACCCGCTTTTCCCAAGCCATGTCGGCGATGTACCGTCAGGAAGTCCCCCAGTACGGCACCCTGCTGGAGCTGGTCGCCGAGGTGAATGCCGGACAGCCGGGATTCGCCCAGGATTCCGCGGAGCGCCTGGACCTGGAGCGCCATGGGGCCATTCGCGTCGGGACGGCCGCCGAACTGGCCACCCTGCGTCGACTGTTCGCCGTGATGGGCATGCAGCCGGTCGGCTACTACGATCTGAGCGTGGCCGGCGTACCCGTGCACTCCACCGCTTTCCGCCCCGTAGCGCCTGAGGCCCTGCAGGCCAATCCCTTCCGCGTCTTCACCTCGCTGCTGCGCCTGGAGCTGATCGAGGACGCCGAGCTGCGCCAGCTGGCCGAAGAGGTCCTCGCCGCCCGCCGTATCTTCACCCCTGGCGCGCTGGAGCTGATCGAGCGCGCCGAAGCCCAGGGTGGCCTCAGTGATGCCGAGGCCGATGCCTTCGTCCAGGAAGCCCTGGAAACCTTCCGCTGGCACCGCGAGGCCAACGTCGACGCGGGCCTGTACCAGCGCCTGCACGATGCCCACCGGCTGATCGCCGACGTGGTCTGCTTCAAGGGCCCGCACATCAACCACCTGACGCCGCGTACCCTGGACATCGACGCCGTCCAGGCCAAGATGCCCGCCCGCGGCATCGCCCCCAAGGAAACCATCGAAGGCCCGCCGCGCCGTCAGTGCCCCATCCTGCTGCGCCAGACCAGCTTCAAGGCCTTGGAAGAGCCCATTCTTTTCCAGGGTGAGGTCCAGGGTTCGCACACGGCGCGCTTCGGCGAGATCGAACAGCGTGGCGTGGCCCTGACGCCAGCCGGTCGCCAGCGCTACGATGAACTCCTGCAGGAGGTGCGCCAGCGCAGCAAGATCGCGGGTAGCGATTACGCCAGCGTGCTGCATGAGGTATTCCAAGCCCTGCCGGATAGCTGGGACGAGCTGCGCCGCCAGGGCCTGGCCTGGTTCCGCTATCGCGTCGCTGCAGGCAGCCGTACCGGTCTCGATACGACAGATCCCGACGCCCTGATCGCCGCCGGCCAGCTCATCGCTGACCCCATCACCTACGAAGATTTCCTGCCGGTCAGCGCCGCTGGCATTTTCCAGTCCAACCTGGGCGCTGGCAGCCAGCAGGAATACCAAAGCGGCGGCAATCGCGCGGCCTTCGAGGCGGCCCTGGGCGCACCGGTGCTCGATGAGATGGCGTTGTACGAGCGGCAGCAACGCGAATCCCTGGGCGCCGCCCTGGCTGCCCTCGGCCGCCCCGCCTAGAATGACGGCTCCCGCGTCGGCGGCCAGCCGCCGACGCTCGTCTCCGGCAGGCAGCCACGATGTTCACCAAACTCGATCCGACCGACTGGCAGCTCATCCACCTGCTGCAACAGAACGCCCGCGCCTCCAATGCCACCCTGGCCCGTCAACTGGGCCTGGCCCGCACCACCGTGGTCACCCGCCTGGCGCGCCTGGAACGCGAAGGCATCATCCAGGGCTACGGCCTGCGCCTGGGCTCCGAACTGGAACAGGCCGCCGTGCGCGCCTACTGCGCCATCAGCGTCCTGCCGCGCAGCACGGCGGGCGTCATCCGCGCCCTGGAAAAGATGATCGAAGTCGAGGAGGTCTCCTCCGTCAGCGGCCAGTTCGACTACCTGGCCTTCCTGCGCTGCACCACCCACGAAAAGCTCGACGAGCTACTCGACCGCATCGGCAATCTCGAAGGGGTGAAGCAGACGCAGACGTCGATCATTCTGAATCGGAAGATTGATCGGCGCCGTTCGACCTGAAGCCAAGCGGCAAGGACGCTTTAAGGGGACGGCAAATACTGAGTGACTTCTACAGCAGGCTGGCCGAAAGCCCAACGGCCCTGATCGAAGGGGCTGGTACCCAGCCCCGTTCTGCTAGGCCCACTCGTTTTGCCCGACCAGCAGGATGAAACCATTGGTGCCCGTGGTCAGCGCCTGGTTTTCCGCCGAGTCGGAAAAGGACTGCAGCACATTGGCGCGGCTCAGTCCGGTCCCCAAATCATGCAGCCAGTAATCGATACCAGCGGTCTCGCCAGTACGACCCAGGACGTTGGCGTACAACTGGGTCACATAGGTACGGTCATCCGCTCCCGAGAACAGGCCTTTGAATTCGCTGGAGGCGGTGAACGACTGAGCGATGGTCTGGCTGGTTGTGCCCTTGGCGTGGTCGTGCATCCAATAATCGAGCCCCGAATAGTCCGGTACCCGGTGGAAGGCTGCATTGTAGAGGCGAGCGATCTGCGCTTGGTCAGCGGTCAGTATGTACAGATTGCGATCGCTGAAGTTGAGCATGCTGACGTCATGCAGGTTCAGCGATAGATCACCGCTGTTGCTGGTCAAGGAGACCACATTGCCTGCGGATTGCCACTTGTAGGCGCTCGCGGCATTGTCCAGACGGAGTATGTCGCCGCCACCATAGCCATACAGGCTACCGCGATGATCGCTATTCAGTGACAGGCGATCCTGGAAGAAGAACTCGCCATCCTGGCTGCCGCTGTTGACGCCCAGACCTACGGGATTGGACCCGGCATTCAGTGCCATGCTGTCGTTGTTGCTGCTCGCCCTCAGATACCACTGCCAGTTGCTGACGTCGCCAAGGCTGGCATAGTTGGAAAGCGTGTCGTCGGCGTTGCCCGAAGAGAGGACGCCGCGCAGGTTACCGCTGGAGTCCAGCAGCGGCCCACCCGAGGCGCCACTGCCCAGTCCCGTAGAGAACTGGTAGACACCGTAGCCGTTATAGAGGGTTGCAGTGCCGGAGTCTTCCATGAGGCCCGTACCGCGTCCTGGATAACCTAGCACCGTACCGGTGAACGAAGAGCTACCGCCTAGCGTTGGGTTGAGGGTACCGGTCACCGACCCTAGGTTGACGTTGAAGCCTAGCAGCGCCAAGTCGTATTGAGCTTCCGAGGTCGATACATAGCCATCTCCATTGGCGTCCCAATTGCCCACGCGGGTTGACCAGTTGGTAGCCAGGTACGTGCCCAATGGAGCCGACCAGGCACCCGTGGCATCGTTGACGAAGGCGCCTGGGGCTACCATCACCTGGACGGCGGCGCCACCGTGATCAGCGTCATAGACCATATGGTCGGCGGTCAGGACATCATTGTTGCCTACCACGCTGCCTGAGCCACGAAAGATAGAGCCGTCCGGGAAGACCGACTCGATGTAGACGATGCTGCTATAGGGCGCTGAACGACTGGTGACTTCGTGCATGCTGGGAAAACCTCCTTGTATGGTATGGGCAGAACCATTTTAAAAGAGCTGGCATAGCGTTCCAGGGCGTTCGTCGGCCAAGACGGCCGTCTGGCGCCAAGGTTTTGCCATGGGTGCCTGCCGAGCAGCACACGCTTCCCGTCGCACATCTGTGGTAGCATCGCCGGTCTTTTTTGTGTGAGTCGCTCGCACCTCGTCTCATAACTTTCGGAACCGTATCGTGATGGCCCAAAAAACTGCTCTGATCACCGGTATCACTGGCCAGGATGGCGCCTACCTGGCGCAGTTTCTGCTCGGCAAGGGATACAAGGTCCTAGGCCTCAATCCTCGGCGTAGCACCTCGGACGTCAACCTGGCACGTTTGGAGTGGTTGGGTATTGCCAAGGACGTTGAACTGATCGATGGCGACCTGCTCGATCTGTCCGGCCTGATCCGCCTGTTCCAGCAATACCAGCCCGACGAGGTGTTCAACCTGGGCGCCCAGTCCTTCGTCAAGACCTCCTGGAATCAGCCGTTGCTGACCGGCCAGGTGAGCGGCATCGGTGCGGTCAACGTGCTCGAAGCGGCCCGCCTGATCAAGCCCGATGCTCGTTGCTACCAGGCCTCCACCTCCGAAATGTACGGCCTGATCCAGGAGCCGGAGCAGCGCGAGACCACCCCGTTTTACCCACGCTCGCCCTATGCGGCCGCCAAGCTCTACGCCCACTGGATGACCGTCAACTACCGCGAGAGCTTCGACCTCTTCTGCTGCAGCGGCATCCTGTTCAACCACGAATCCCCCCTGCGTGGCCTGGAGTTCGTGACCCGCAAAGTCACCGACGCCGTTGCCCGCATCAAGCTCGGTCTGCAGGACGAACTGCGCCTGGGCAACATCGACGCCAAGCGTGACTGGGGCCATGCTCGCGACTACGTCCAGGCCATGTGGCTGATGCTGCAGCAGGACGTTGCCGACGACTACGTCATCGCCACCGGTCGTACCACGACCGTACGCGACATGTGCCGCATCGCCTTCGACGTCGTTGGCATGGACATGGACAAGCACCTGGTTATTGATCCGGCCTTCTTCCGTCCCGCCGAGGTCGACGTCCTGCTGGGCGATCCGTCCAAGGCCCGCGCCAAGCTGGGCTGGCAGGCCACCACCAGCCTCGAAGACATGATCACCGAGATGGTGGAAGCCGATCTGGCGCGCCTGAAGCCCCTCGCCCGTGCGTGATTTCGCCGGTCAGCCGGTCCTGGTTACTGGCGCCAGCGGCTTCGTTGGCAGCCATCTGTTGCCGGCGCTGGCCGCGGCCTTTCCTGGCGCCGAGTTGCACGGCACCTGCCGTGACGGCTCGCTGCCAAGCCAGGCCCAGGTCGTGGGCCATGCCCTCGACCTGACCGACGCAGCGGCGACGCTCGCCTTGGTGCAGCAACTGCGGCCTGCTGCCATCGTCAACCTGGCGGCCTTCGCCAGTGTGTCCGGCAGTTTCGCCCAGCCCGAGCGTTGCTGGCAGGTCAACCTGCACGGCACCCTCAATCTGTTGACTGCCGCTGCCGCCCTCGAGCAGCCACCGGTCTTTCTGCAGATCGGCTCCGGTGACATGTACGGCGCCAGTTTCAAGCGTTATCCCGAGGTCGACGAGCAGGTGCCTCTACATCCGCTCAATCCCTATTCCGCGAGCAAGGCCTCTGCCGATCTTGCTGCCGCCCAGTTCGCCGCTACCACCAAGGTGCGGGTGATTCGGGCCCGGCCCTTCAATCACAGTGGTTCCGGGCAGGGCAAGGGCTATGTGCTGACCGACTTCGCCAGCCAGGTCGCCGCCATCGAGCGGGGCGAGCAATCCCCCGTGCTGCGCGTAGGGGACCTCAGTGCCCAGCGCGACTTCCTCGCCGTACAGGATGTCGTCGCCGCCTACGTAGCGCTGTTGCGACACAGCGAAGGTATCCCCAGCGGCACCGCGCTCAACATCGCCTCTGGTCAGCCATTGCGCGTCCAGGAGCTGCTCGACGCCCTGGTTGCCCAGGCCAACTGCCCGATTCAGGTCGAGCAGGACCCGGCCCGGCTACGGCCGAGCGATATCGCCCGCGCCGTCGGCGATGCCGGCGAACTGCGCCGTCTCACCGGCTGGCAGCCCCAAGTCGAGCCTGCCGCCCTCGTCGCCCAGGTCCTCGCGGACTGGCGCCAATCCGGTTCCTGATCTCCGCCATGAACTACTCGCTGATCCTCAACTTCACCCGGCAGGATCTGATCGATCGCCATTCCGCATCGGTTCTCGGTGCGGCCTGGACCTTCATCCTGCCGTTGGTCAACATCCTCATCTTCACCCTGGTGTTCTCCAACATCATGGGCATGCGTCTGGATGCCCTGGGGATGCAGTCCCTCGGTCAATACAGCTACAGCGTCTACCTGGTCACCGGGTTGCTGGCCTGGAATTGCTTCTCCAACACCCTGACCCGTATCACCCAGGTGTTCCACGAGAAGGCCCACCTGCTGGGCAAGGTAAGGCTGTCGCTCTGGTCGCTGCCGCTGTACATCCTGCTCAGCGAGACGGTGCTCTACGCCATCTCCATGGGCTTCTTCGTCGCCTTCCTGGCGATCATCGGCTTCCACTTCCCCTCTACCGTCCTGTGGTGGCCGGTAATCTTTCTCTGCCAGCAACTCCTGGCCTATGCCCTCGGGCTGATCTTCGCCATTCTCAGCGTCTTTCTACGCGACATCGGCCAGATCGTCGGCGTGGTCATGCAACTCTGGTTCTGGCTCACCCCGGTGGTCTACGTCATCACCATCATGCCCGAGCGCTGGCACCCCTGGTTCGCCGCCAACCCCTTCTACTATGTGGTCGAGGCCTACCGCGCTGCCCTTATCCAGGCGAGTCGGCCGGATCTGCTGGCGCTCGGTGTCCTGATGCTGGCGAGCGCCTTGTTGCTGGGCTTGGGCATCGTTCTGGGCCGCAAGCTCGAACGCGACATCCGCGACTTCATCTAGCAGGCCTTCGTCATGCTCCGCGTTTCCCATGTACGCAAGGAATTCAAGCTCTATAGCCGTCCCGCGCTACGCTTGAAGGAAATCCTCTTCCGCCGCAGCTACCACACCCGCCACGTGGCGCTAGAAGACATCAGCTTCGAGGTCCGCAGTGGCGAGACCCTGGGCATCCTCGGCCGTAATGGCGCCGGTAAGTCCACCCTGCTCAAGATCCTCAACGGCGTGCTGCTGCCCGACGGCGGCGAGATCGATATAAAAGGTCGCGTCACTGGCCTGCTGGAGTTGGGCACCGGCTTCGATGGCAACCTCACCGGGGTGCAGAACATCCTCGGTAATGGCCTGCTGCTGGGTATGACCCGCGAAGAGATCGAAGCCAAGCGCGACGCCATCATCGAATTCTCCGAACTGGGTCGCTTCATAAACGAGCCCATCCGCACCTACTCGTCCGGCATGGTCATGCGCCTGGCCTTCTCCATCGCCATCCACGCCGACCCGGACATCTTCCTGGTCGACGAGGCCCTGTCGGTGGGCGACGGTCACTTCCAGCAGAAGTGCATGAGGCGCATCAAGGCCTTCCGTGCCTCCGGTGGTTCCATCATCTTCATCTCCCATGACCTCAACGCCATGAAGATGCTCTGCGACCGCTGCATCGTCCTCAGCGAAGGACGGGTGGTGGCCGACGACACCCCCGAGGCCGCCGTCAACCGCTACAACCAGCTGCTCGGCGCCGACCGCGAAGAAGTGGAAGTTGAAGCCGAGGAGAGCGGTTACGGGACCGGCGAGGCCCGCATCGAATCCGCCGTGCTGAAAGGCGTCGGCTCCGGCAGCGCCACCCTGGCCTGTGGTGACGTAGCCCACCTGGACGTCCGCGTCAGCGCTCGTGAGCATCTGCCCGAGGCGACCCTGGGCATGATGATTCGTGACCGTTTCGGCCAGGACATTTATGGCACCAACAGCTTCCTGCTCGGCGTGCCCCTGGTGCTGTTCGCTGGCGAGGAGCGCGTGCTGCGCTACGAATTTCCCATGCGCCTCGCGCCTGGCAAGTACACCCTGACCCTGGCTCTGCACGAAGGGCCCGACCATACCCGCCACTGCTACCACTGGCGCGACAACTGCATCCGCTTCGAGGTGGCCGGCATCGTCGGTTCGGTCTTCGGTGGGCTGTGCGATCTCTCCGCCGGGTTGCACGACGTAACCCCCGTTTCCCAGCCCGCCTAGGCCTCGTCATGTCCGCTTCCCGTCCCGATCTCGTCTCCTGGTACGCGCTGCTGAGCCTGGAGGGCGAGCCGCTGCTGCGCGCGGCCTACCCCTATCTGCTGGGTCGCGAGATAGACTCCGAGGGGCTGGCGCATCATCTGCAGCGCCTGCGCGCCGGTGAAGACAAGCTTGAACTGCTGGCCGGTCTGCGTGACTCCGCTGAGGGTCGTGTCCACGGCGCCCCCGTGGCGGGGCTGCGCGCGGCCCGCCTGCGTAGGCGCTGCCGCCAGTTGCCGCTGCTCGGTGGCCTGCTCCGCCGCTGCCCGGCGGCCCAGCGCCAGCAGCGCGAGGCCGCTCGCCATCTGGCTCTCTACGAGCGGCTGGAGTCCCATATCCAGCGCCAGGAACAGCGCCACCGGGTGTTGACCGCCGAACAGCAGGTGCTTGCCGCCCGGCAGGCCACGCCCGATCCAGCCCTGGCCGAATTGCGCGAACGCCTGCGCCTGGCCGAGAACCTCAACCAGGAACTCCGCGCCCGCCTCACCGCCCTGGAAAGCGCGCCGCGTAGTGCTAGACCCCAATCGGTGGACTTGGTCGATGCCAGCGTCCCGACGGTGGAAACTGCCGAAGCGCCTGCCAGTAACCTGCCCAGCGGCACCGTCCCCGATAGCTTCTACCTGGCCTTCGAAGACCGCTTCCGCGGCAGCGCCGAGACCATCAACGCCCGGCTGTCCTACTACCTGCCCACCATTGCCGCTAACCCGGCGCTGGCCAAGGGCTTGCCCTTGGTGGACATCGGCTGTGGTCGTGGTGAGTGGCTGGCACTGCTACCGCCCGAGGTGCAGCGCCTGGGCATCGACCTCAACGCGACCAATGTCGAGCTGTGCCGCGCCCGTGGCCTGCCCGCCGAGCACACCGACGCCATCGCCTGGCTGGCCGCCCAGCCGGCCGGCAGTATCGGCGCCGTCTCCGCCTTCCACGTCATCGAACACCTGGGTTTCGAGCGGCTCAACCAACTGCTCGACGTCTGCCTGCACGCCCTGGCGCCAGGTGGCATGATTCTCTTCGAGACGCCCAACCCCGAAAACATCGTCACCTCGGCCAACTACTTCTGGACCGATCCCACCCATATCCATCCGCTGCCGCCGGCCTTCACCGAATTCCTGGTGCAGTTCAAGGGCTATGCCCAGGTGGAGATCCACAAGATCAACGCCGTGGAGCCCGAGCACCGCCTGCACGAAGACAGCGAAGTGGCCCGCCACTGCGACCGCTGGTTCTATGGCCCGCAGGACTATGCGGTGATCGCGTTGCGGCCCTAGCGGCGCGCCTCTGCTCTTTTGGTATCCATGAAAAAGCCCCTGCTCCACCTCTGGAGCAGGGGCTTTTCGTTACCGAGACGTTAGACGACCTCGGCGATACCCACGTCGGCGAGGCTGGTGCCGGCCGCGAACGGCGTCCCCGCCAGCTTGATCAGCGTATCGCTCCCTGTATAAGTAGTGCCGCTACCGGTGCTCTCCACGTAGGCATAGGTATCGCCACCGAAGAGAAAGACGCTCAGGCCGTTATCGGTCGTGGCACCGTTGGCAGCGGCGTCTAGGGCTGCCGTGAGGGTCGCTTCGCTCGACAGGTCCTGCACGGTGTTCTGATTGGACGCCACCACCTGCATACCCTCCAGGGTGATGGTGTCCAGCGCCCCGGCATTGGCCCCGTTCGCCGCCCGATAGTCGGCGATGGTATCCAGGGCGCTTAGCGTCGAGTGGTTGTTGGCGGTAAAGACGAAGTTATCGACCCCTGCGCTGCCAGTCAGCGAGTCCACACCGGCACCCGCAACCAGGGTATCGGCGCCCGCGCCACCGCTCAGGCTGTTACCACCCGCGCCGCCCTTCAGGATCAAGGCCCCATCGGTTTCAGCGGCACCATCGATGGTCACCGCGCTGGTGACTGCGGAGGCATCGACGGTCAGGGTCTTGCCTGCACCTAGGGTACCGTCCGCCAGCGTCAACTGGTTACCCGTGACGTCTGCCAAGATCAGGGTGGTGTCGTTCGCCAGCACCACATTGTCCAGCGCGCTGCTGGTGATGGCGTCGGTCAGCGTCACGCTGTTCAGATTGCCAGCCGCCAGCTCCGTACCCGTGGTGATGGCTTCCAGAACGCTCTGGACATCGCTTAGACCGCCACTGAGCGCGGTCAGGGCGCTGGCGCTGACCGTGCCGGTGGTGGCGCCATCGACAGCGACCAGATCGGCAGCGTTGGCGCTGGTGCTGGTCAGCTCGACGGCAACATTGCCCGCATGAACCAGATCGGTGGGGGCTGCGCTCAGCAATGCCTTGGCCTGATCGACGCTCGCCTCGGTAATGGTGGTGACCCCCGAGGCATCGAGCACGCCGGCGGTGGCGTTATCCAGGTCCTCCAGCACCGCTGCCGTCAGGGCGCCGGTATCGGTCAGGGCAATGGTGCCTTCGCCCGGGAACTGGATGGTGGCGGCATCGGCACCGGTGATCCTTAGGGTGGTGCCGGACGGTACGGCAATGCTGGTGATGGCGCCAGTTACCGTCGCCGTGCCGGCATAGGGGCCATCGCTGCTGAAGAGCAAGCCGCCGCTCTGCGCGGTGGCCGTCAGGTTGGTGCCTTCATTGGTGAAGGTGACGGCGCCATTGTCGTCCAACGTAGCGGTGAATGCCGGAGTCGGTTCTGGCTCGGGAGTAGTAGGGGTATCCATCCCCGTGGCCTGGGCCACGGCAGCGGCGACCGCCGTATCGAGGTCAGCGATGGATTCATCGCTGGCATCGATGCTGTTCAGGAAGTCACGCCCTACGGCGAGCGCGTCGGCCTCGCTATAACCCGTGGCACCACTGGCTTCCACGCTGGCGGTAAAGGCATTGGCGGCGATGAGCTTGTTATTGGCAGCGGTGATGTCGCTGTCCTGGGCACCCAGGAGAATGGCCAGGGCAGCCTGGGCCGGATCGACGGCGCCACTTTCGAGCTGTTCCTGCCAGTAGGCGACACCGGCATCGTCGGCATCGCGCTTGAACAGGGTGCTGTAGATGGCGCTGATGGTTTGCTGGGTACTCATCTCGCCGTAGAGGGCAGCGGACTCTGCCGAAGCGGAAAAGCCCGACAACACCAGCGACAGATCACCACCCTGGCTGTCGACCTGATCGGCCCAGTAGGCGAGGCCCGCCGGATCGGCAGGGCGACCCAGGTAGGCGAGATAGATTTGTTGTATTTGGTTCGTGTAATCCGAAGCGGCCATCGTTTCCATCCCTCTAAAATATGGGCGCAAAGCCCAGGGACTGTGAAACCTATCACGGCTAAATAGGCATACGATTCATGATTATTGCGCGAAATGAAACGACGCTGACGAAGTCGAGACTTTCTAGTAAAGACCGGGTTGTCTATTTCGACGGTATCGATGATGTGCACTATTGAAAGGCCATCAGCTCATGGATATGCACTGACAAATAGCCTGGTTAGCCAGGCTCGGCTTCGTTGGAGGTAGCTCCAGGCGATGCTCATCTATAAAGACAGGCGCAAGAGGCTGCTGGGCTAGAGCTGATCGGAACGACAAGCAAGGGATACGCACGAACACGAGATAGGTGTCTATCTCACGATAGCCTGCTGGCCGATGACGTTGACGCTTGCGAATGGCGGCAACTGGCCAGCCTTGAGCGGATAGCGCGGTTTTCGTGGTCCCGGCCTTGCGCTCGAACGACCGTTCGTCCGCAACCCTGCACGACCATTGGTTGAGCGGCTAATCCCGCTCTGATCGCAAGCGGTCGTAAACGCGGATTGAATGGTCTCGTTCAGCCTGCTGGCGGAAAAACCCGTGGCGCCAGATTTATGGCTTTTATCCCCGGTTTCGGGTCCGTTGAGCGGCGATTCCACGGCCTATACCGACATATCCGGAACTTGAGTCTCTTTAACAGCGCGTACGGCGTCATGTCGACCCGCTAGGTCTCGTCACGCGGTTTCGTTCTGTGCAAAGCGTGAAAGGCTCTGAAGAAAGGCTTGTTCCCGTCACGAAGGTCTGTGTAGGATTGCCGCCGATGTCGTCACTTTGTCGATGAGCTGCACATCCAGGATGTGAACCTCTAGGCAAAGTCGCCATCGAAACGAAACCCATCATGGGGGCTTCGCCCCAGTAGTTGGGGTGAGGCGACAGGCCGGGGCCGACGGGCACCCATCCAGTGACGGAAGGCCTGGAGTCGAATTCGACAAATCTTAGGAGATGCAAGGAAATGGCTGTTACCTCTACCCAAGTTGAAAGTCTGTACCTGGCCTATTTCGGTCGCCCTGCCGAGCCGGCTGGTTTGGCTTACTGGACTTCCCAGACCAACGCCACTGTTGATCAGATTAGCGCCTCCTTCGCTCAGCAGCCCGAATACACCAGCGTTTATGGTGGCCTGACTCGTGCTCAAACTATCAACCAGCTGTATCAGAACCTGTTTGGTCGCACCGCTTCCAGCACCGAACTGACCTACTGGCAGAACAGCACCGATATTACTGTTGATCGTATGGCCCTGGCCCTGACCAACGGCGCCACTGGTACCGATCGTCTGCTGCTGGACGGCAAAACTCAGTTTGCTACTGCTGCTACTGCCAACCTGTCCTCCACGGCTACCGCTTCGGATGCCAAGGCAGCTTTGACCGGCGCTCAAATCATTACCGCTGTTTCGAACACTGGTTCTGCTACCACTCAAAGTCTGTCGGCTTATTTGGCTGCCAGCACCTCCAACACCGCTGCTAACTTCTATCAGCAGGTCGCTGTTCAGGTTGCCAATCAGAGCAAGGTTGCCGTTAACGGCGCTCTGTTTGCCGATGGTAACGGTGTTGCAATCTCTGGTGGTGCAAACTTCAAGGATGCAACTTCGGGCGTTATCAGCCTGAACAATGTTCAGAGCACCGTAACCAACGGTACTACTAACCCGATCGCGGTTAGCCTGGCCTCCGCTAACAAAGCTACTGACCTGACCCTGTCCGGCACCAGTGGCGTCGCTACTGGCGGTACCGCTGGGAATGCTGTGCTCACTCTGACCGAGGCGTCCAGCACCAAGATCGTCAACACTCTGCACCTGAACGTTTCCGACTCCGCTGTGGCCAACACCTCCACCGGTTTCGACGTTTCCGGTCTGACTTCTTTGACCACCATTGATGGCGCCAACTCCACCACTGGTCTGACTATTAACAGCACTGGCCTGGCCAATCTGGCTAATGTGACCACTGGCTCGGGCGCTGACGTTCTGACCGTTGCCACCACTGCTACCAATGCTGTTGCTCAGACCGTTAATTCCGGTGCTGGCAACGATACCATTGGCGCTACCGTTGGTACTGCTGCTCTGACCATCAATGGCGGTGCTGGCGTTGACACCATTACTGCCAACGTTACCTCCACCAGCGCTGCTGTGCTGACCATCAATGCTGGCGACGGCAACGATATCATCAACGTCGTTGATGCTTTCAGCTCGGCTACCGCTACTCATGGCCTGCAGATCACTCTGGGTGCCGGCAACGACACCGTGAACCTGAATACCCTGACCAACGTTGGTACTGTAAACCTGGGTAGCGCTGCCGGCATCACTGCCGCCAATGCCAGCCTGGCCGCCAATACCGTTAAGGTCACGGACTTCAGCGCTACCGGTGACGTACTGCATCTGGTTGCTAACAGCGTCTACACCGTGTTGAACAACACCCAAGCTGCTAACGTGAGTGGTTCTGCTTCGCTGGCTGAAGCTGCTAACGCTGCTATCCAGGCTGCTCACGGTAACAACGCTAACGCCACCGCTACCTCCTTCGCCTTCGGCGGCAACACCTACGTAGCGCTCGACGCTTCCGCTGGTGGTAGCCTGAACTCTGGCGACGGCCTGATCGAGCTGACCGGTTTCACTGGCACTCTGACTCAAGGCACCAACCTGACCATCGGCTAACGCTGATTGGTTCGAAAAACGGAGAGCTTCGGCTCTCCGTTTTTTTTGCCCCATAAAAGGAAAGGCGTCTAAAAATTCACTCTACCGTTTTGTCCACAATGCAAATCTTACATCGCCTGTTAGAAAGGATGTACAGTCGATAGACCATGCAGTTTTTGGGTTTTATGTGCCCGAGAAAGTCATCCATCCAATTTTGCGCTGACAGCGATAGCAGTCACCCAAGTGCATCTTCGGTTTCGCTTCATTGCGCCTAGGCATCAAATCAGGGCCAAGGTAAAAGGCCAGGCTACCGTTAGCCTGCACGGCCATGGTTGATCCAAGCCTTGAGCAAGCACGATGGCAGCAAAAATCTTGCGATGCTGAATGCTTTCCCAATGTTGCGAGAAACCTGAGCATCATCCGCTTCAAAGCCGCGCCAGCTGCGGACTGCAGCCCTCCAGCTGCGGCATCCTGACGATTGACAACGTCCCGCATTTCGTCGGGTGTCATTGCAATTTAATCTCTTAGCCCTCAGTTTTTAATAAATTCGTTAAATCGATAGCAAACCTTTGCATGGGCGACGTTTTCGGATTGAACGCATGACCAATTTTCGGTTTCCTATCGCCGATAACGAGGTGCCCAAGAGCCCTTGACCTTCCTTGCATCTCCTAGAGGCCAACCCGGACGCGGCGCGGCCTTTTCTTTTGTCTGTCAAAATGTGATCTCCGTATCGTTTCTTCGGCCAGCTTGGTATACAGGCAGGCTTAGCGGTGGCCGCCATAAGGGCAGCTACTCCAGGGAGGGACGACAATGGCTACTGGGGACATTCGAATAGACGCGCTGCTGGAGCTAGGGCGTAGCAGTCTGGCCTATAACCACCAGCCCGGTACGGGCGCGGTGATCAGTTACAGCTTCCTTCGTCAGGGGCCGAGTGATTACCAAGTAGAAGATTTTCGAATGCTCGATGCGGGGCAGCAGGCTGCAGTACGGTCAATGCTCAAAGAGATCTCCAGTCAGATCGGCGTGACCTTTCAGGAGGTGGCGCAGGGCGGTTTATTGCAGTATGGCCTCTATTCCGGGCGCCCTGGTGTGCCTAAGTCGCCTGATTTCAAGGCGGAATCCTATACCCGCGATGGCGGCAGCGTGGTGTGGTTCAACTGGACGGTACCCGAAGTCGCCAATCTCAGCAGTCGCGCAGGCGCTCAGCTGCTGGTACACGAAACCGGACATGCATTGGGTCTCAAGCATCCTGGGGAATACAGCCAATACGATAAAGGGCCCTATCTGCCCATTGCGCTGGCCACTGCATCCAACACGGCCATGGCCTACAACACAGGGGGCGCTCAGCATCTTGGCGCCTTCGATATATTGACGCTGCAGTACCTGTACGGAGCGCCAGGGAACCCTGTCGTTCCTACCCAGTTGACGGTGAGCCAAGGCACCAATTATGGCAGCCATTTCAACGACGCCATCAGCTTCGACTGGCGCGGTTACGCCGGCCCTTATGCACCGCTGGTAAACGGGCTGACGGGGCATGATGAGCTGACGATCAACGCCCCCTACAAGGGCGTATCCATAACGTCCGGGCAGACCTCGGTGCTTTACAACAAGGACGGTGGCAATTTCGGCGCGGTCTACTTGCAGAACGTCGAGCGGGTGCATTTCAGTGATCGCAGCCTGGCGCTGGATACCGAGGGTGTAGCGGGCCAGGCCTATCGACTCTACCAGGCGGCCTTCGACCGTACGCCGGACAAGAGCGGCCTGGGGTATTGGCTCGGAAAGATGGATGCGGGTGCCAGCCTGTACGAGGTAGCTGCGGGGTTCGTCGCGAGTTCCGAGTTCAAGGCGCTCAACGGCAACGCGCCCGCCCCACAAGCGCTGGTTGCCAGCCTCTACGGCCATGTGCTGGGTCGTACCGCGGAGCAGGCCGGGCTGGATTACTGGACTTCGCAGTTGCAGAGCGGCGCGCTGGATGCGGCGGGCTTGCTCGCCAGTCTGTCTGAGTCGGCGGAAAATCGCGTCCTGGTGTCTGGGCAGATCGCCCAGGGGATCGAGTACCAGGTGTGAGTCTCAGGCCTGCTGCACTCAGGCATTGCCCGAATGCAGCTTCGCGATGCCTAGTCGCCGTAACGCCGGATACGGGCGCCGCGTCGTTGCAGATCCGAGGTGCAGGCGGCGTCCAGGGAGCCACCACAGTTGGCCAGATCGCGGCGCACGTCTTTGATGACCGTGGCCAGGCGCTCTTCGCAACTCAATTCGGCCAGCGGGATGACCTTGGTCATGGAATTGCCGCCCTGGCTGTCCTCGACGGTGAGCAGCAGGCTATGGTCGGCGGGGCGCTGAGTGACCTGGCAGTGGTGGGGTTCGAGGGCGGTGACCAGGCGCTCGATGGCGTCTTGCATGCGGGATCCTCCTTGAATCAGCGGCGTGCAACGGGGAAAGGGTAGAGCCCCAGCGCCGGGCAAAGGTTCAGCCGGCGCTACCGGTTGCCTGTCGCGCGCTGCTGCGCCTGCCGCTTTCCGCTCGCGGCGTCCATGCCGCTATGGAAGAAACCTCACTTCATATTGTTGAAGGCCGCCGAGGTGCGGGCGTCGAAGTTGGTTCGGTCGCTATCGCCCAGGCCGCGCACCATGGCCAGGACCAGGGTCTGTGGCTTGACGTTGCCGTTGTTCAGCTCGCCGACCCAGTAGCTGAGCCCCGCCGGCTCGGCGCTGCGGCCGATGACGTTGGTGTAGACCTTGCTGACCAGCGCCGCGTTGTCCAGGCCTTGGTACTGGCCGCGGTACTCGGGGCTTTCGGTGAAGCTGGCGGCGATCTGGGCCACGTTCATCTCGCCGGATGCCACCCGGTTGGCCCAGTACTGTAGGCCGGCCAGATCCGAGGCGCGGCCCATATAGGCCAGGTACAGCTGCTGGATGCCATTGAGATCCGCTTGGCTGGCGGTCTTGGCCGTTTGCGCGCCGGGGCCGAAGCCACTGCAACTGTTGCTGTCCAGATACTTGGCCAGGGTCGGCCATTGCGGGCGCGTTTGGCCGTTCACCGGTTCCACCGACAGGTTGTAGTTGGCCCAACCGGGGCCTGCGGCCCAGTAGGTGGCCGGGATGCAGTTCTGCTTTAGGTAGGCGAGCACGTTGTCCATGATCACGTTCCAGCGCGGATCGCTGTCGGGCACGCCGAATTCGCCGATGAAGCCGCGTTTGCCGTTCTTTTTCAGCCATTCCACGAAGGGCCGCACCCGCTGTACACCATAGTCGTCCGGGTAGGCAGCGGCACTGGTGTTGGCATAGTTGCCGCCACCGCCGTCACCGTCGAAATAGGTATGGGCTTCGAAGATCAGGTTGTTGGCCGGGTCCTGCAGACCCAGCAGCACGTCGTTCCACTGCGGCCAGCGCGTGGCTTCGGCCCAGCCGTTTCCCTCGATGAAGATGGGTCGCACGTTGTCCACGCTGCGCACGCCATTGATGCCGTATTGGGCGGCGATGGGCCACTGGGCGGTGGCATCGTGGGGCTCGTTCATGATGTCGTAGCCATAGAGCGAGGCCTGGCTGCTCCAGCGCTGGGCGATGCGGGTCAAGACATCCTGGTAATGACCATAGGTTACGCTGCCGGTGCCGATCACCGTGCCGCGGTACCTCATGTAGTTGTGCAGGTCGAGGATGATCTGCATGCCATTGTTCTGCGCGTAGCCAAAGGTACGGTCGATGAGCGCGGCATAGGTCGGGTCGAAGGCGCCGCCCAGGGTGGGTTGCAGCCGTTCCCAGATGATCGGGAAGCGGATCAGCTTGACGCCCCGTGCCCGCCACTGCTGGAAGTAGGCTTCCACCGGGAAGATGTAGTTGCGCTCGTTGAGGCCGGGCAGTACCTGGCTGGCGAAGCCGGCACCGGATAGGTTGAGGCCGACCAGTTCGACGGCGCGCGCAGCCGGGGCGACGCCCAGCAGGGTGGTCAGGGTCAGGAGGCCGCCCAAGGCGGCGAACGTCTTGCGAAGGGTCATGGAGGTACCGGAGGATTTTGCTGCCCGCCGGGCTCCTGCCCGGCCTGCCGACTACTGGATTCTGGCGACTGTCCTCAGCCAAGGTTTGGCGCTTTCTTGACGCGTACCGGCCCTTTTCAACTCCTGTGCCAGGGCCTGGGCGATTCGTCATCCCCAGCTGCATCGGCGCTGTCCGGCGTTTCTTGACGGCCAATCGTCAGTGTCCCGACGAGGCGTCCAGCACCGGGAACGGCGCGGGCGTTCATCCTGGGCGCTTGAGCGGGTATCCTTGCCGTCTTCTGGCGATGGCCTGGCCATCATCCCCCTGTCCGACCGAGCGCTCTTTCGATGTCTACCGCTGGCCCCGACCTGGATCTTTCCCGCCTCGATGTGCATGTCGCCACCCTGATCGAAGACATCCGCCAGCGCACCCGCGCGCTGCAGCCGGCCGCCGAGCCGGCCGAGGTGAGCTGGGAAGCCCTGGCCGATCTGGACGACGAGGCCCTGATACGGGCCGCCTATCGCTACCTGACGGGCCATCCCATCGAGCCGGAGCGGCTGGACCATTACCTGTCCCGCCTGCGCGGGGGGGAGGATCGCTACGACCTGCTCGCCGCCATCCAGGTCAGTCCTGAAGGCCAACGCCACGCCGCACCAGCGCCCGGGTTGCGGCGCGCCCTGCTCAAGCGCAAGGTGCGGCGGGTGCCCGTCCTCGGCCGTTTGCTGGCGCTCATGCTTGAGATCGTCGGCCTGCCCGCGCGGCAGCAGCGCGACAACGCCCGCTACTACCGCTGGCAGAACCAACTGGCGTTACAGGCGATCCTGCTGCAGCAGCAGAGCAATCTGCTGGAGTGGCATCAGCACCGCTGGCAGATCTTGCAGGATCAGGCGCCCGAAGCGCGTCTGGGTGAGCTGGAGCAGACGCTGCCCGACCTGCAGGCCGAACTGGCCGAACAACGGCAGATTGCCCAGGATCTGCGCCGGCGTCTGAGTCTGCTGGAAACGGCGGCGCCAGCAGTTCCGGTGGCGGGGGAGTCGCAGGTCGCGAATCTACCGGCGGGTCTGCTGCTTGCTCTGGATGAGCGTTTTGCCTTGGATGCCCAGGCAGCGCAGGGGCTGCACGGCCACTATCTGCCGCTGCTCAAGGAGTGCAGGGCACTCCGCGAAGGGCTGCCGCTGGTCGAGTTGGAATGCGGCGCTGGTGAGTGGTTGGCCAGCTTGCCAGCCGCCTTCAAGGTCCAGGGTGTGGAAAGCCTGGCCGCGCCGGCCGCGCTGGCGGCAGAGCGGGGCCTCGCAGTGGTTTGCCAGGACAGCCTTGCCTGGCTGCAGCAGCAGGCCGATGGCAGTCTGGGCGCCCTCTGTTCGCGGCTGTTGGCCGACCGTCTCGAACCGGCGCGGCTGTCCCTGCTGCTGGACGAGGCGCAGCGGGTGCTGGCGCCCGGCGGCCTGCTGCTGCTGCAGGCCATGGACCCGGGCGCAACCGACGGTGCTAGCGCCTTCTGGATCGATCCACGCCATGGCCGCCCGCTGCCGCCCGCGCTGCTGGCCTTCCTCTATGAGTACAAGGGCTTCACCCGGGTCGTGGTGGAAACGCCACCGGCCTGCCACGCCGCAGCGGATCCCGCGGCGCCGCACTGGCAACCCTATGCGGTCATCGGTTATCGAGCGGCCCTATGACGGGCGAACGGCAAGCGCCGCTGCAGCGGCTGGACTTCCATCTGGCGCAACCTAGTCTAGACCTGGCCTGGCAGGAGCTGCTGAATTGGCGCCAGCTGGCGCGCCAGGCCGGATTGCGCAGCGAGGTCCTGGGCGAGGTACCGCCTGAGTGGCAGGCAGAGCGTGGTCCGGAGGCAGAGCTGCCCCTCACCGCGGATAGCCTGCTGGTGCTGTTCGGTCTGCCGGACGCCACCTTGCGCCGACGCCTGCGTTGCACGCGGGGCCAATTGGTGCTTGTGCTGGACGCCGCTCCCGAGCTGAGCACGTTACGGCGCTGGTGCCGCGAGCAACCGGCCCTCGCCGGCATCGTCGTGCTGCGACCGGAGCTGCGCGAGTGGTTATTCGCTGCCGATATCACCTTGCCGATCCGCTATCTTCCCCAACTGCCACCGGTACCCGTCCCACCGGACTTCGACCGGCCGCGCCCCTTCACCCTGTTGATGCATGTCCAGGACGCCGTCCACGAAGAGGCCCGCCAGGCCTTGCAGCGCCTCGCTGCGGCGAGCACCGCCCGACCCTGGCGGCTGTGCCTCTATGGCGATGCCCTGCCCGGTGCCAGCCTGGACACGGCTACCCTGGGCACCGAGGTAAGCCTGCTGGCGCTGGCCGCTGCCGACCCACTGCCGGTCGCCGACCTGGCCTTCAGCCTGGACCCGGCACCGGACCCTGCTTGGTTGCTCCGGCTGCTGGCCCTGGGCATTCCGCTGGTGGCTCATCCGCAGAGCCGCGCGGCCCTGGAAGTCCTCGGTGACGGCTACGAACGTCTCGCGGGCACCGCACCGGTGGCCACTGCAGATTGCCTGGCCCGGCTGATGGACAATCCCACGCTGCGTACGCGGCTGCGTCAACGCACCCTGGCGCAGGCGCGTCGGCGAACCTTGAGCGGTCTGCACGACTGGCTACAGGGGCTATTCGCCGCACGTGGCCTGAGCCTGCCCGCCCTGACGCCGCCGCGCGTGGATATCCGCCTGGAAGGTCCCTTCGCCGGCAGCTACAGCCTGGCGCTGGTCAATCGCGAACTGGCCGCTGCCCTGGAGCGTAGCGGTGCCCGGCTCGGCCTGAGGTTCACCGAAGGACCAGGGCCCATCGCCGTAGCGGATGACTTCCTCGCCACCCATCCCGATCTCGGCCAGGCCCTGAGCCGTGCGGACGAGCCGGCGGCTGCCGTGTTGCGGCTGCTCTATCCGCCCCGGGTGAGCGACATGGAGGGGCAGCTGAACGTGCTGTCCTGCTACGGCTGGGAGGAATCGCTGCTGCCCGCCGAGGCGGTGGTCGGCTTCAATCGCCAGCTGGATCTGATCACCAGCATGTCCGCCTATGTCACCCGCGTCTTGCAGGACAATGGCGTCGATGTACCGGTGGTCACCGTTGGCCTAGGGGTCGACCATGTGCTGCGGACCCCGGTGGACGCCGCGGCGCTGCCCATCGCGCTGCCCGGCTCGGCGACCACCCTCAAGCTGCTGCACCTGTCGTCCTGTTTTCCACGCAAGGGCGCCGACGTCTTGCTGGAAGCCTATGCCCAGGCGTTCAGTGCGGCTGACGACGTAGTCCTGCTGCTCAAGACCTTCCCCAATCCGCACCACGACATCGAACAGGACCTAGCGGCCTGGCGCAGCCGTTATCCGGCGGCGCCTGCCGTGGAGCTGATCAACCAGGACGTGTCCGAAGGTGCGGTTCGCGCGTTGTACGAATGGGCTGACGTGCTGGTGGCGCCGAGCCGTGGGGAGGGCTTCGGCCTGCCGCTGGCGGAGGCGATGCTGCACGACTGTGCGGTGATCACCACCGGTCATGGTGGCCAGCGCGACTTCTGTACCCCCGACACCAGCTGGCTGATCGACTATCGCTTCGTCAGGGCCCGCACCCACATGCAGCTATCGGGCTCGCTCTGGGCTGAGCCCGACGGCGAACACCTTGCCCGCTTGTTGCGCGACTTCCTGCAGGCGCGCCGCGAGGGGGCCTGGGAAGCCTTCACCCACGCTCGCCGGACCCGCGCCGCGCGGCTGATCCGCGCCGAGTACACCTGGGACGCGGTGGCCGAACGCACCCGCGAAGCGCTGCGCCGCGTCGCGGCGGGTCCCGCACTCAAGCCGCAGCCCGTGGTCGGGACCGTCACCACCTGGAACAGTGCCTGCGGTATCGCCGGCTACAGCCAGCAGCTGATCGCCGGTCCGCTGGCGGCGACCCTGGTTTTCGCCAATCGCCATGTCGAGCTGATCAATCCTGACCAGACCCAGGTGCGCCGCGTGTGGGAGCAAGGGGGGCACGACGCCCTCGCCGAGTTGCTGCAAGCCATCGAGCGGCAGCGGGTGGACATCCTGCTGATCCAGTTCAACTTCGGTTTCTTCGGCCTGCTGCCCTTCGCGCGCCTGCTCAACGAGGCGCATCGCCGCGGCATCCGCACCCTGGTGACCTTTCACTCCACGGCCGACCTGGATCGGCCGGGCGATCATCGCAGCCTGAGGCAATTACGCCTGGCACTGAGCGAGTGCAGTCGGCTGCTGGTGCATAGTAGCCATGACCTTAATCGCCTCAAGGCTTTCGGCCTGGCCGACAACCTGATGCTGTTCCCCCATGGCGTGATGCCACCACCCAAGGCACTTGCCTTGCCCGCGGAGGCCGCGGATCTGGAAGGGCGGCGTGTGGTGGCCAGCTACGGCTTCCTGCTGCCGCCCAAGGGCATCCTGCAGTTGATCGAGGCCTTCGCCGAGGTTGCGGCGCTGGACGACAGCCTCTACCTGCTACTGGTGAACGCCCAGTATCCGGTACCCGAGAGCGCCGCCTTGGCGGCCGAGTGTCGCCAGCGTATCGCTGACCTGGGGCTGAGCGAGCGTGCTCGGCTGATCGACCGCTTCCTCGACGACCGTGAATCCCTGGCCTGGCTCAGTCTGGCCGAGGTGGTGGTTTTTCCTTACCAGCACACCCAGGAGTCTTCCAGCGCCGCGGTACGTTGGGGTTTGCTCGCCAACAAGCCGGTACTCTGTACGCCGCTGGACATCTTCGAGGACGTGGACGAAGCCGTGTACCGCCTGCCCGGCACCGATGCCCAGGCCATCGCTGCCGGGTTGCGCGAGCAGTTGCTCACGCCGCGCCCGGCGCGCCAAGGCGCCTGGCTGGAAAGCCATGCCTGGCCAGCCATTTCGAGCCGGGTCAGCGGGCTATTCACCGCCCTGGGCTATCAGGACAATCCCTAGCAACGGATGAAGGTGTGGGCCTTTCGCGCCCATGGGAGCAGACATGAACGTCTATACCGGCCGCCTGGCCGTTCTCGATCGACCGCTGGGCCGTACCCTCTACTACGGGCTCGCCTTGCTGCTGGGCGTCTTGTACGTGGCGCGGATCTTCCCGCTGGACTTTCTCACCGGTCATTCGGGCTTCTTCTTCGATAACCGCACCGATCCCACCCAGCACATCACCGGGATGTGGGCCTTCGTCCAGGATCGCTGGCGCTTCCCGCTGCTCTACACGCAGCTGCTGAACGCCCCGGAGGGGCTGTCGGTGGCCTATACCGACAGCATTCCGCTGGCAGCGGTATTCTTCAAGCTGATCTATCCGTGGCTGCCGGCCGGCAGCCACTATTTCGGCGTCTGGACCCTGGGCTGCTATGTATTGCAGGGAATGGCCGGGGCCTATGCCGCCGCCAGCTTCCGTGGGCGCACGCCAGCGGCCCTGCTCGGCGGCTGCCTGTTCGCGCTGATGATGCCGGCCTTGATGATTCGCATCCCCCATGCGGCACTGAACGCCCAGTTCCTGCTGATCCTGCTGCTCGGCTGCTATGCCCGGCTGCAACTGGGCCAGCAGTCGCCAGAGCGTTTCTGGCGCAATGGCACCTTGTTGTTGGCGCTCGCGGCGACCATCCACCCCTATCTGATCGCCATGCTCTATCCGCTGTACATCGCCGCCTGGCTGAGCCAGGGCTTGCAGCGCACGGCGCGCTGGTCCCAGGTATTGGTCGGTTTGCTCAGCCCGTTGCCGCTGATCGCTCTGCTGCTCTATGTGATCGGTTATCTGAGCGTGCGTCAGGGTCTGCCGCCGGCCGAGGTGGGCTACATCGAGTCTTCGATGAATCTCCTGTCGCCGCTGCTAGGCACCCAGTTGGCACCGAGCGTCTTCCTGCCGTCCAAGGGCTTGATCCTGGATGCCACCGGCCTGCAGATCGATGGCCATAACTACCTGGGGGTAGGACTGCTGGCGATGCTCCTGAGTATCCTGCTGCTGGCGCCGCGTTGGCTGCTCGGGCAATGCCGGCGGCACTGGGTCATGCTCCTGGTGTTCGTCGGGCTGACCCTCTATGCGCTGTCCAATCGCGTCTACCTGGGCGGGACGGTGCTCTTCGAGTACCCCTTGCTACCCGGCGTCGAGCAACTGGCGCGGATCTTTCGGGGTTCGGGACGCTTCTTCTGGCCGGTGGGCTATGGCCTGTTGATCCTGGCACTGGGGTTCTATCTCACTCGCGCCCATCCGGGCTGGCGCGTGGCGCTGCTGGCGCTGATCGTCGTCCAGTACGCCGATACCCGTCATCACCGCGGCTATCTGGTCGAGGCGGCCAACCGTCAGCCGCATTTCGACTATGACCGCACGCTGTGGGATGCCCGCGTGGCGGCGGCTCGCGAGGTGTATCTGCTGCCCAACTATGGCTGTGGCGGCAAGCCTTTCGACGCCCTGTTCCTGCAGTACTTCACCGCCTTGCACGCCGTGCCGCTGAATACCGGCTTCATCGCCCGGGTGGTCGGCGACTGCTCGGTCAAGGCAGCGGTGCTGGACCAGCCGCTACATCCTGGCCAGTTGTTCGTGTTCGGCCGTAGCGAGAACGCCTACTCGCGCGAGCGCATCGAGCAAGCCATGCATGGGCACTATGCTCAATGGTGTCACGAGGAAGACATAGGCACCGTGTGTATGATCGGTAAGTCTTGATGTAACTAGCCATCTGCCTGGATGGCTGGTGTTCGGTGCTCCAAGGGACCTTGGCAAAGCTGTCAGGACGCAGATAACCGTAAAGTCAGGGACAGTGAAGGCATGAACAGGTATCAGGAACGGATCGGCTATTTACTCCCGGCATTGCTGGGCTTCGGCTTTTTCTGGGCCATCTTTGGCTTGAACGTGGCCAATCCGCTGCAGCTCGAATGGCTCAGCCATGGAGATATGCTGCAAAGCTATCTGGGTTGGGATTACTTTCGCGACTCGCCGTGGACCTTCCCCATCATAGGACTGAACCCACGCTATGGTCTGGAGATAGCAGGTTCCATCGTCTATGCAGATGCCAATCCACTGCTCGCCGTGGTATTCAAGGTCTTCTCTGCGCTGTTGCCCCAAAATTTTCAGTACTTTGGGCTATGGCTATTGGCCTGCTGCATGCTCAGTGCGGTGGTGTCCTGGAAGATCCTGTCGCTCTATACGGACAGCCTTGTATTAAGAACGCTGGGTATCTGCCTGATCCTGTTCTGCCCGGCCTGGCTGAACCGGGTCGGCCATATCAATCTCATGGCCCATTTCCTCATCCTGTTGGCCATCTACCTCTGCCTCGCCAAGGATTGTCGAAGAATCGCCATTAAATGGGGCGGACTCATTGCTCTGGCCTGCGTCATCCACTTCTATCTGGCGATGATGGTGTTGATCTTCTGGGGCGCTCAGCTGTTTTCCAGGGTCTGGACCCGAAAGACTGGCTATCGAGCGGCAGCACTGGAGGCTATTTGCATTCTGGCTGGAACCTATGGAGTCCTGTACGTCTTCGGCTATTTCACGGTCAAAGACGTGTCGATCGCCGGTGGTTACGGTACCTACAACTCGAGTCTGCTCAGCCCTTTCATGTCGGGCGGGTGGTCCTATCTCTTCGACCGATTCAATCTGGGGGCAGGAAATTTCGAGACCTTGAACTATTGGGGACTCGGCGTTTTTTTCCTGATTGCCATCAACGCGGTAGAGCTATTTCGGCGACTAGGTACAGTCCGTTGGAGTACGGTATCGATCTGCCTTCTTATTGCCGTGGGCGCCTGCTTCGCCATTGCGACTACCTACAATATTCAGTGGGGCGATAAGCACTGGGTACTGCCTCTGCCGGGGCGTGTGCTGGATGCCCTGTCCATCTTCCGGGGATCATCTCGTTTCTATTGGCCCATCACCTATCTGGTCGTAATAGGGCTGATTTATCTGACCCTGAAATCCCGCAGCAAGAACATGGCCATTGCCATTCTGTCGGTGGCAGTCGTCCTGCAAGTAGCTGACATCAGTAAAGGGTTTGCCAGGGATAGATTCTATTTCTTCCATATGCCGGACGTGACGGCGCGACTTACCAACAGCTTCTGGCGAGACGGGCTGCACGCCTATAAGACGCTGAGATACGTCCCTTTCACTAATGACTGCGATCAACGCCTGGCCCTGGGTTTCGAGGCCGACCAGGCTGATCTGGCGACCAACTCCGTGTGCCTGGCCCGCGTCAGCAAGAGCAAGGTCGATGCCATGAATCTGAGCGACATGGAGGCCTTGGCCGCAGGGCGCTATGCCAGCGATACGCTCTATGTCGTCAAGGATGGATTGCTGGGCATGGTCAGCCCGAGGCCAGGCGACAGATTGTTCAAGATCGATGGCCTGAACGTCCTCGCGCCGGGTTTGCAAGGCTGTGAGGGCTGCACGCCGCTGCCGCTCGACCAAGGCTCGAAGCGTCGCTATGCCCTGATCGGTGGGTGGTCGGTCCCGGAAGACTTCGGCGTCTGGAGTTCAGGCAAGCGCAGTACCCTGTTGATCAGGAACCAAGGGCCCAGCACCCAGGTACAGCTGCGCTACCGGACGTTTCTATCGGCGAAGACACCGCAGCAGCGCTTCATCTTCAAGGTCGATGGCCGAGTGCTGAGAGAGGTCTCTGCCAATGGCAATGGCGAGGTTTCGTTGCAATGGGCCGCGCCGGCAGGCGAACCGGTCTCGCGGCTGACGATCGAATTGCCGGATGCCCACTCCCCCCGGGATGCCGGTATGAGCACCGATAGCCGGGTCTTGGGCATCGGTCTGGAACAGCTATCGGTACAGTGACGGCAAGGCCGGGAAACCGGCATGCCTCTTGATTATCGACCCGCTCTCCGGCGCTCTAATGCTCAATCCAGCGGGTGACGGGCCGAGGTGATCAATCCCGTGACCGTTCTGCTGGATCGTTTTCCCGCGACTTCGTTTTTTTGATCACATAGCGTGGTCGACGCTTGCTTTCGATATAGATGCGACCGATGTACTCGCCAAGCACGCCAATGCCGATCAATTGCACGCCACCAATGAAGAGGATGGCGGTCATGAGCGAGGGATAGCCCGGCACGGGGTTACCGTACAGCAGCTTTTCGAAGACCATCAGCGCGGCATAGGCCAGGGCAAAGAGTGCCACGGCGCCACCCAGATAGGTCCAGAGCCGCAAGGGTAGGGTGCTGAAGGACGTGATGCCTTCCAAGGCCAGGTTCCACAACTTCCAACCGTTGAACTTGCTGGTGCCGGCGCTGCGTTCAGCGCGCTGGTACTCGACGATGCGCGTTTCGAAGCCCACCCAAGACAGGATGCCCTTCATGAAGAGGTTGCGCTCGGGCATCTCCTTGATCGCCTCCACGACTTCGCGGCTCATCAAGCGGAAATCACCGACGTTCTCTTCGATCGGCGTGTGGGTGATCTGGTTGTGCAAGCGATAGAAGCATTCGGCGGTAAAGCGCTTGAGGGTGCTGTCGCTGCTCCGGTCGATACGCTTGGCCAGCACCACCTCGGCGCCGTCGTGCCACTGTTCCAGCAGTCGTGGTATCACATCAAGGGGGTCTTGCAGATCCACATCGATGGGGACCACGGCCTCTCCGCGGGCATGCTCGATGCCAGCGAAGAGCGCTGCCTCCTTGCCGAAATTGCGCGAGAGATGCAGGACCACCACGCGCTCGTCACGGGCCTGCAACAGGTCGAGCTGCTGTGCCGTGGCGTCACGGCTGCCATCGTTGACGAAGACCAGTTCCAGATCCAACTGGCTGAGTTCAGGATGGCGGCAGACCGCCTCGTGAAACAGGCCGATGGCCAGTTCCTCGTTGTAGACCGGAATGACCAGGGAAAGCTGCGGCGTCGTATTCATCGGAAAGCCCAAAGCGAAGATGCCAGATAGCTGAAGACGGGAACCAGCGCCGTGGCCACCACGATCGCCAGGAAGGCGGATAGGCCCAGGGCGAGTAAGCCGGTCAGCAACAGATTGTTGAGCGCGAAGCCGGCGATCGCCACGATGAAGAATCTTGCGATGGAGCCTTGGCGCGCGAAGGTCAGGTAGCGATGCCCACAATAGGACACGCCGAAGGCCACGAGAAAGGCGCCGAGATTGGTGATGTAGGGCTGGAGTGAAAAGGTGGCCAGCAGGGCTCCGGCCACCAGGATATGGACCAGGGTAGCCAGCCCGCCTACCAGGATGAAGCGCAGCGGACGTAGCCGATCATCGTTGAGCAATTGCAGCAGAGACATCAGAGTCCAGCACCTCGGATAGACGACAGGATGAGTGGGTGGCAGCTTCTACCTGGACACGTCATTAGCATCAGGTTGTACCCCAGGTGCTATCTGGCGGTACACGGCGACCAGCCGCTGGCCCAATGAGTCGGCCTGGAAATGCTGTTCGAAATGGGCTCGGGCGGCGGCACCGAAGCGGGCCCGTTCCTCTGGCGCTTGCCAAAGACGCAGCAGCGCTTCGCGTAACGCGGCCGGGGTGGGCGCTACATCGAGCCCGGTGAGTTCATGCCGGTTGATTTCGCTCATGCCTGAGCCTATGTCGCAGCTGATCAGTGGTTTGCCATACATGGCGGCTTCCAGCAAGGCCATGCCAAAGGCTTCCGAGCGCAGATGGGAGGGGAAGACGAAGGTCTCGGCCAGCGTATAAAGCGCCGCGACGTCCTCCTGCGGTAGTCGCCCGAGGAAGTGGCAATTGTGCAAGCCCAGACGGCGGGCCTGCGCCTCGAGAGCGGCGCGCTCCGGACCATCGCCGACGATGGCCAGGGGCTGGTCCAATCCTGCCAGTGCCTCGAGCAGTAGATGCAGGCCCTTGTAATAGCGCAACACGCCGACGAACAGCAGGAAGCGCGTGCCCAGCCTCTCACGCCAGTGCTCGAGACGTGACGCCGATGGCTGTGGGTAGCTGGCCTCATCGAGGCCGTAGGGAATGACCTCGGTGCGTGGCTCCAGTCCGCGCAGTTCGAGACTGCTGCGGCGATAGGGTTCGGTAGCCACGATGATCCGATTGGCCCGGCTCAGGAAGTGGCGTTGCAGGGGGCGATAGAGCCGTAGCAGGTGGCGTTGCTTGACGATATCGGAGTGATAGCTGACCACATAGGGCTTGCCAGGCCGGACCGCCAGTTGCAGCACGTCCATGAACGGCCAGGGGAAATGATAGTGGACGACATCGCACTCGCGCGCTGCCTTGGCAAAGGCGCCAAAGGCCGCCCGCGACAGCCCGGTGGAGGCGATATTGGCGTCCTGGCGCACCCGTTGCACCGGAATGCCCTCGACCTCGATGAACTCAGGGGAGGGCTGCTCGCTCAGCGTCAGGATCCGATTGCTCACCCCCAGCGTGCGCGTGGCACCGCACATCTGGCGTATCACCTGCTCGATACCGCCATGGGTATCGGGAAGGTAGGTTTTGAATACATGGAGGACACGCATGCGGATCCTGCGCCACGGCAGCCTGAGGGGCGCGCAGTCTAACATGGGGTTCAGCTTGCCTCCCCGACGCATACCGGCGCTGGCTTCATGCTAGAGTGCGCGGCTTCACGCCAGCGCCGTCCGGCCATCGTCCAACTGCCGTCACCTTCGCCATGGTCTTCAGCTCCTTCGCCTTCTTGCTGATCTTCCTGCCGCTCGCCTTCCTGGGCTTTCTCTGGATGCGCCAGCAGCGACGGCAGAGCACGGTGCTCTTTCTGCTGGGCGCCTCCTGGTTGTTCTATGCCGTCTGGGACTGGCGCTACCTCTTTCTGCTGCTGGTCTCCCTGCTGGTCAATTACGCCTTGGGCGTGCAGGTATGGCGGCACCGTAGCAGGCGTTGGCTGGTAGGGGCCTTGGCGTTCAACCTCGGACTACTGGCCTACTACAAGTACCTGGGGTTCTTCGCGGGCATGGCGGGGTGGAGTCTGCCCGGCCACTGGGTGCTGCCCCTGGCGATTTCCTTCTATACCTTCCAGCAGATCGCCTGGCAGGTGGATCTCTATCGCGGACGGCTGGCGGCGCCGGGTCGGCTGTTCGATTTCATGCTATGCGTGAGTTTCTTTCCGCATTTGATCGCCGGCCCCATCTGTCGTCCAAGCAGCCTGCTGCCACAGATCGAGCGCGGTTTCGCCACTCGGCCCTGGCACTGGCAGCTGGGGATGACCCTGTTCGTGCTCGGCCTGGCCAAGAAGGTGTTGCTCGCCGATAGCCTGGCCCCCGGAGTGGATGGCCTGTTCGGCTTGACTCAGCCGACGGCGCCCCAGGTTGTGCTGGCCGCCTTCGGCTATGGCCTGCAACTGTACTTCGACTTCTCCGGCTATGCCGACATGGCGGTGGGGCTGGGGTTGATGTTTGGCATCCGCCTGCCCATCAACTTTCGCTCCCCGTATCGCAGTCGTTCGATCATCGAGTTCTGGCGGCGCTGGCACATCTCGCTGTCGCGCTTCTTGCGCGACTATCTCTACATTCCCCTGGGGGGTAGCCGCCATGGGCGCGGCCGGCAGTGGCTGAGCCTGTTGATCACCATGCTCTTGGGTGGCCTCTGGCACGGTGCGGGCTGGCAATTCGTCCTGTGGGGCGCCGCCCATGGTGGCATGCTCTGCCTCAATCACGCCTGGCGCTGGCTGTCACCCTGGCGCCTGCCGCCGCCCCTGGCCTGGGCTCTGACGCTCGTGGCGGTGATGCTAGTGTGGATTCCCTTCCGCGCCATCGACCTCACGCATGCCTTGGCCATGTTCGACGCCCTGACGCACTGGAGCTGGCCACGTCTGCCCGGCCCGAGTGTGCTGTTGGTCGAAGCCTCCGCGCTGCACCTCGATCAGTCGCTCTGGCTGGCGGCGCCTCTGCTGCTGGGCGTGTGCGTGGTGGCACCGCGAGCGCTGAATCTTGCCTTGCGGTTGTCACCGTTCTGGCGCGGTCTGGTGTGTGCCCTGCTGCTCCTGATTGTGGCCAAGGCCATGCTGGCACGCCCTGATCGGGCCTTTCTCTACTTCAACTTCTAGGGATCATCATGCGCCGTTCCCGTCGCTTCTTCCTGGGGGTGCTGCTTGGCTGTCTAGGCTTCGGCATGGCCTGGGTGGCCCTGGTCGCGGGCCAGCTCGGCCATCCGTTCGTCAACAACCTCTGGGTAGAGGGGGCCTATGCCAAGAAGCTGGCCCGGGCTGCCAGCTTGCCGGAGCCCAAGCTTGTGGTGGTCGCCGGGTCAGGCGCCATGTTCGGCATCGATTCAGCGCAGCTCGAGCAGGCCTTCGGCCGGCCAGTGGTCAATCTCGGGGTCAATGCCGGCATCCTGAGCCCCTATCTGCTGATCTACGCCCGGCAGGCGGTAAAACCAGGCGACTGGGTAGTGCTGCCACTGGAGTATCCGTTGTACCACGACCGGTTCGAGGTGAATCAGGTTTACCTGGAGTACTGGCTGAGCCATCCGGTCATTTATGGCTTGAATCCCTGGCGGTTGACCAAGCTTCTGGCGCTGACGCCGCTGGAGCGTGTGGTACAGGGCTATCGAGGCGTGCCTCAAGGTTTTCAGGTGGCCGGCCTCTACGGCGCGCAACACCTGGATGAGCGGGGCGACCAGACCCTGAGTCGGCGGGAGGAGCGCAGTCCGGACCTTTTCGCGGGCGCTATCCATTCTCCGGTCCAGCATTACGGCGCCCAGGCGACGGCCCTGAACGGCAGCTGGAAACTCTGGCAGGCCTTTGCACAGGAGGTGGAAAAGGCCGGTGGCTGCGCCGTGTTCGTGCCGCCCGCAATGCTGGATCGCCAGGCTTATCATGATGACCCGGCCGAACGGGCCTTCTACGAAGGACTACCCGCGGAGGCTCGTGCTCACGGGTTGAATTACCTGGGACGACCGCTGGACTTCATGTATCCGACCGATGATTTCTTCGATACCAACTACCACCTGACGGCCGAAGCCCGGCAGCTACATACCGCACGGCTGATCGAGCTGCTACGGTCTTCTGCAGGGCGCTGTGGCTTCGCCAAGGCTAGTGGAGGCTGACGGGACCCTTCCAGATCAACAGGAATTTTCCATCGATCTTCTCCTGGTGTTCGGGTACACCGAGTTGATGAATGGCGTGGATGACCTGCTGTTCGGTATCGCAGATGAGAAAGCTCCCGCCGTTGTGGGCCCAGGCCGGTTTGGATAGCCAGTCGAAGGGCTTGGCGCCTTCCGCGCCGATGGTGACGGGGGATATTTCGATGTTGGAAACCACGGCGTTGAGGCCGGCATTCCAGAACGTGGCGTAACCGTCTTTCAAGTTATTCTCGAGCAAGGCCTGGGCAAGAGGAAAGTTGCGATTGGTTGTCGCGTAGTCCCACTTCGGTACCGCGAGAATGGTGGCTGCGTAGGCGAGTGCGACGCCGCTACCCAGGGCGACCACACTGCCCTGGGACAGCAGGTGACGACCCAGTACCACGGCGCCGAGGATGAAGACCGGTACCAGATAGCGGGTAGTCATCAAATTCACCGGCAGATTACTCAGCACATAGGCGCCCAGCAGAATGGCGGTGCCCAGCAGACAACCCAGGCTCAGCGTGTCCGTTGCGCGCCGCTGCTTCGCGATCCAGTAAAGCGAGCCGAAGAAACCGAAGGCGACTACCGCATGGAAGACCTTGGTAATTCCGCCACGGGAGAAGATACGCTGATCGAAAAACTCGGCGTCGAAATACGCCAGAACGCCTTGCAAGGTCAGCTCCAGGTTCTGCCAAAACGTGGTGTAGCTGGCGAAGCGTAACGGTGGCAAACCCGGTGTGGTAAAGCCACCCAAGGTTTTGACGAGCAAGGCCAAGAGTTTGGCCATGAGTACCGCCGCCATACAGCTGGCGATGACCCACCACAACCTTGGGTTACGACGCACCTTGATCAGGACCGCGGCGCCTAGCGGCAGGAGCAGGACATAGCGAACGATGTCATCACTGAACAGGGCGAGCCCCAGGCACAGTGTGAGCAGGACGAGGCGCCAGCGACCCTGGTGCTCCTCGTAGGTCTCCACCAGCCACCAGGACAGCAAGGTCACCAGATAGGCGCCCATGTGGATGCAAGGCACCAGCAGCAGATTACTGGCGAAAAAGCCGGGTGCGGCGACGATCACCAGGGATGGCAGGCCCGCGAGACCACGCTTGCGAACGATGAGACGCGCCGCAACCACGACCACGGCGGCCAACAGCATGCCGGGGACCACATAGGCCCAGCCGAGATGCCAGCCGAAGACTTTGATCAAGACAGCATAGGGCAGGACTTCGGTGAAGTAGAAGGACACCGTGGAGAGGTTCCAGCCACTTAGCAGCAGGTTGCCGGCCGCGATATCGCGGGCCTCGAGCAGCGCCGAGGCGGCATCGGAGTTGAGCGGAACCTGAGTCGCGAAGCAGGCATAGACTATGGATAGCGCGATGAAGCCCAGCAGGTACCAAACGTCGCTGCGTTTCAGAAAAACAGGCATCACATCCTCTCGTATCGGCATTGCCGCTGGTGAGCGGGCAGTCAAGACGTGGCCGCGGCAAGGCTGGTAACGAGGTCCTCGGTCCGACTGGCCCAGGTCATTCCCTGCGTGCGGGTTTTGCCCGCCAAGGTCAGCTGGTGGCGCAGGTCTGTATCCTCAAGCAGACGCTTGAGCCCGGCGGCGATCGACGATTCATCCAGCGGATCGACCAGTACTGCGGCGTCCCCTGCAACCTCGGGCATCGAACTGACCTTCGAGGTAAGGACTGGGCAGCCGGAGGCCATGGCTTCGGCGATGGGCATGCCGTAGCCCTCATAGAGAGAGGGATAAGCCAAGAGGGTCGCGTTGGCATAGAGGGCCGGGATATGGCGTTGATCCACATAGCCCAGGAACAGCAACTCACCCGCGGCTTGCAGCCTGGTCATTAGCTCGGCTAGCTCTGAGTTGTGCCAACCGGGTGCACCGGCCAGGACCAGGGGATAACGCTGGCGTAGCGTCGAGTGCAGGCTTTCGAAGGCCCTGAGCAATCGAGCGAGATTCTTGCGCGGCTCAAGCGTTGCAACGGAAAGAATGAACTGCGGGGGAAGCCCCAGTTGCTCACGGCACTCACGGCGCTGGGTCTCGGTGATGGCGAAGAACTCGGCGGCGATGCCGGGACTTACCAGATCGACCGGTTTTTTCAGCTGAAGGGTATCGACCAGGTCATCACGGATGAACTCCGAGATCGTGATCAATCGCCTGGCGGTCGCGATGGTATGGGGGATCAATCGCCGCATTTCGTCGATGCGAGCGGGGGGATGCAGTTCGGGATGACGAAGGTGCGAAAGGTCATAGAGCGTGGCGACGCTGGGGCCGTCAAAAGGCAGCAGGAAATAGCCTGGCTCCCAATAGATGTAGCCATCCAACTGCGCGCCCCAAGAGCGAAAGGCTCTGTTCAAACGCGCCCGATAAAGCCGCCGCAGCCAGGGACGATAGCCGAGCCACCGGCGCAGCCTGCCGTAGCGCAATCGAGTGGATGACGGCGCCTCCCCGGTAGCCAGTTGCTTGAGCTTCTCGCGCAAGGCATCGCGATCCATAAGGCCGTTGTCACCATAGGCCTTGATGTCCTCAATCGCCGGGTGCTCGATGAGCTGTTCCAGCAAATGCAGCGTATAGCGCCCAATGCCGGTCATGGGTGGCTTGAGGACGTTGATGGAGACGAAGACCTTCATGTTTGCTCGACAGCTTCTGGTTGAACGCAGGCATCGCTGATGAGCAGCGACGTTCGCCAGGATGGCGTGGCCGGCACGTACCGGTGGCCTGGCCCTCATGCAAAGGCAGGCATTATCCGGGCTGACCACGATTAGTCCACGTCTGGTAGCGGTTTTATGAGCCATCCTAGCGCTGCCGAGACGACCGGACTGGGCGTCCCGTGCCATGCGCCTTATAATCGCCCGCCAATTTCGTACCTACTGGCCGCAATGCCAGCCATCGCTGCCGCTTCGGTTCGGCGACCATTCATCCGGCCAGCTATCGGCCCTTCACTGGCGAGCCTGCCCTGCGGGTCTAGCGAGGATTTGCGAGTTGCCATGCGTCTATTGATCGAATGCACCTACGTCTACGAGCACCCTTCCGATAATTCGGGTATTCAGCGGGTAGTGCGGAACGTCATCAAGCAGCTTCCGCATCTGGAGCCTTCGGTCGAATGTATCCCTGTGATGATGAAGCACGATCAGCTTTATCGGGTGAACAGCCTGGAGCCGCTGGAGGTCGATCAGGGACGTATCCGTCGGCGGCACTGGATCGGTCGTCTGGATCGCCTGCAAGATCGTTTTTGGCGCTGGCACGACCGGGTCGAACAGAGACTGCCCTTCGCCGAGCGTTCCTTGTTGCTGCGCCGCCTGTGGTACTGGCCGTGCCGCGCGACCAGCAAGGTCATCCAGTGGCCACTGAATATGCTGCGCGAGCGGGATTACCGCGCAGGCGAAGAGCCCGAGCGCGCCGTCCCCTTGGACATCGAGCCCGGTGACCAACTGGTGCTGCTGGATTCGTCATGGCATGCCGATTTCTTCGCCCTTGCCGAATCGCTCAAGGCGCGTGGCGTCGGCATCATTTCGGTGATGTACGACCTGATTCCCCTGACGCATCCGCAGTTCTGCGATAACCATCTCGTCAAGGTCTTCGATGAGTGGTTCGATTGGATCGCCCGTACTGCGGATGGCTTCATGGCCATCTCCCAGACCATCAGCCAGCAGGTCGAGGCCGAGTTACGCCGGCGTTTGGGGACCGCCGCCGAGCGTCAGTGGCATGGCTACTTCCAGTTGGGTTCCGAGCTCGATCTGACCAGCAGCGGAGCCGAATGCGATCCTCAGGTCAAAAAGCTGTTCGACGGCGCTGAGCCGGTCTATCTGATGGTCAGTACCATCGAACCGCGCAAGAATCACAGCTATCTGCTGGATGCCTTCGATCTGCTGTGGGCCAAGGGTGCGAAGGTCAGGCTGTGCATCATTGGCAAGGTCGGCTGGAAGACCGAAGCGCTGATCGAACGGATCAAGACCCATCCGCAGTATCAGCGGCAGCTGTTCATGTTCAACGGCGCCAACGACACCAGTCTCCAGTACGCCTATGCCCATGCCCGCTCGCTGGTCTTTCCTTCCTACGTCGAAGGTTTCGGTCTGCCGCTGGTAGAGGCCATGCAGCGTGGCTTACCGGCGATGGCCAGCGATATTCCCGTTTTCCGCGAGGTGGGCGGTGATTTCATGGCCTATTTCGACCTGGACGATCCGGCATCGCTGGCGGCTCAGGTGGAGCGTTACGAATCCGCGGATCTCTTTCCGGCCGCTCGTCCGTTGCAGGACTGGTCATGGGTCGGTTGGCATGAGGCTTCCCTGCAACTGGTGGAGCGCACTCGACAGGGCATCCTGCAGCAACAGCAGCGGCTGGAGACAGATGCCGTCGCCACGCCAGAGATAAGGCAGGCTTAAGGCTTCGCCTCCAGTCATCGGGTAGGATCGCGGACTCCACGGGCAAGGGAAACACCCCTCTACAACCTGTGATAGAGTCCGCACCCTGCGGTTTCGTTCCCTCTGTTCCTCTCGCTGGTATCTGCATGCAATCCACCCCCAAGACAGATCTCGAGCAGGCACTGATCGCCTGCAAGAGCAGCTTTCTGACGGTCGGCTTCTTCAGCCTCTTCATCAATCTGCTGCTGTTGGTCCCGTCCTTCTACATGCTCCAGGTGTATGACCGGGTCCTTAGCAGCAGCAGCATCACCACCCTCGTGATGCTCACGCTCATCATGCTGCTGTTGATGGCGACCTACGGTGCCCTGGAGTGGATTCGCTCACGCATTCTCGTGCGGGTATCGACCCGTCTGGATCTGATGCTCAACGAGCGCCTCTATGACGCCAGTTTCAAGCAGGCACTCTATACCGGGGGCGTCCATGCCTCGGCCCAGCCGCTCAATGATCTGACCGGCCTGCGCCAATTCCTGACCGGGCAGGGGTTGTTCGCCTTCTTCGATGCGCCCTGGCTGCCGATCTACATCGCGGTGATGTATTTCTTCCACCCCCTGTTCGGGGTGCTGACCGTGGTCGGCGCCATCCTGCTGGTGATCCTGGCCTATGCCAACGAGAAGCTCACCGGCAAGCGGCTGGCCGAGGCCAACCAGGAAAACGCCCGCGCGACCCAGTTCACCAGCAAGAGCCTGCGCAACGCCGAAGTCGTGGCGTCCATGGGGATGCTGCCCAGCCTCTTCAAGCAGTGGCGGCAGCGCAACACCAGCGTTCTGGCCCTGCAGGCACGTGCCAGCGAGCACGGCGGTGCCCTGAGCAACCTATCCAAGACGATGCGGATGGTGCTGCAGTCGCTGATCCTCGGCCTGGGCGCCTGGTTGGTCATCGACCACCAGATCACCCCGGGTCTGATGACCGCCGGCTCCTTGCTGCTGGGTCGGGCGCTGGCACCTATCGATCTGATGATCGGCAGCTGGAAGGGCTTCATCACCGCGCGTGGCCAGTATTCACGGCTGAACGAGATGATGCGTCAGGTCCCGGCTGAGCCGCCGCGCATGTCCTTGCCGGTTCCGAAAGGCAATATCTCGGTAGAGCAACTGATTCTCACGCCCCCTGGCGCCTTCCAGCCGGTGCTCAAGGGCATCACCTTCAATGTCACCGCCGGTGCCTCGGTCGGCATCCTGGGCGCTAGTGCGGCCGGTAAATCGACCCTGGCGCGGGCTCTGCTCGGTATCTGGCCAGCGCAAAGCGGCAAGGTACGGCTGGATGGCGCCGATATCGCCCAATGGAAGCGTGAAGAACTGGGGCCCTATATCGGTTACCTGCCCCAGGACATCGAGTTGTTCGATGGCACCATCAGCGACAATATCGCCCGTTTCGGTCAGGTGGATGCCAAGGCCGTGGTCGAGGCGGCTGAGCTGGCCGGCGTGCATGACATGATCCTGCGCCTGCCGCAGGGTTACGACACCATGATCGGTGCCAACAGCGGCGCGCTTTCGGGTGGCCAGCGCCAGCGCATCGGTCTCGCCCGCGCCGTCTATGGCAACCCGCGCCTCGTGGTCCTGGACGAGCCGAACTCCAATCTGGACGAGGCGGGCGAAAAGGCGCTGGGCGCCGCGCTGCTGCGCTTGAAGCAGACGGGTGCGACCCTCTTCATCGTTACGCACCGGGTCAGCGTGCTGGCCTATGTGGACAACCTCATCGTGATGAACGAGGGGCAGATCGTCATGTCCGGCCAGCGCGACCAGGTACTGGCGCAACTGCAGGGACGTCCCGCCACGCCACCTGTGGCGGCTGCCGAAACCGAATCCCTGCCCAAGACTGATGGCGCCGATGAGCAATCGGGAGGTATGGCCTGATGAAACCCCTGTATCTCGCTGAAGCCGAGGCCCAGGGCCTGAAGGTTTCCGACAAGCCGGTCCGTCGACTCGGTTTCATCATCCTGATCGTCGTGTTTGGCCTGGGTGGCCTCTGGGCTGGCTTCGCCCCGCTGGACAGCGCCGTGCTCGCCCAGGGTTACGTCACGGTCAAGAGTTCGCGCAAGACTGTCCAGCACCTGGAGGGCGGTATCGTCAAGGAATTGCTGGTTCACGACGGTGACCACGTGCACGCCGGTGATGTGCTGATGCGCCTCGACGATACCCAGGCCAAGGCTCAGTTGGAGGCGGCGCGCAGTCAGCTGATCGCTGCCCAGGCCCTTGAGGCGCGGCTGATCGCCGAGCGCGACGATCGCAATGAAGTGACCTTCGGTCCCAGCGACTTCCCCGAAGACGACAAGCGTGTCCAGGAAGCCCGCAACAGTGAGCGGCAGATCTTCATCGCGCAGCGCAATGCGCGCCTGGGTGAGATTGACGTGCTCAAGAACAAGAGCGCCGAGCTGGAGCAGCAGATCCGTGGTTTCGAGGCGATCATGCAGAGCAAGCAGGGCCTTTCGAAATCCTACGGCAGTGAAATCAAGGATCTGAGCGAGCTGCTCAAGCAGGGCTACGTCAATAACGAGCGCCTGCGCGACCAGGAGCGCAACCTTTCGCGCTTGCAGGGGGAGATCGCCGATCAGCAATCCGCCATCGCTCGCGCCAAGGTACAGATTGGCGAAACCAAACTGCAGATCCTGCAGACGACCCAGAAATTCAAATCTGATGTCGCCAACAAGTTGGCCGAGACCCAATCGCGTATCTATGAATTGCGCGAGCGGGTAGGGGCCTTGCAGGATCTCGTCAACCGTATGGTGATCCGGGCACCCGTGGACGGCATGGTCATGGGCCTGGCCGTGCATACCATCGGCGGCGTAGTGGCTCCGGGTACCCATTTGCTGGACATCGTGCCGATCGGTGCCGACTTGCTGGTCGAGGTCGAGGTACAGCCGAACGACATCGACCGTATCGAAGTGGGCAAGCTGGCCGAAGTGCGCTTTAGCGCCTTCAAGAACGCTACCACGCCGATCCTCGAAGGTAAGGTCGTCTATATTTCCGCCGACCGTTTCACCAATGAGCGAACCGGTGCGCCTTACTATCTGGCTCGGGTAGCCCTGACCGAAAAGGGTGTGCAAGACCTGGGTCGACGTGAGCTGGTACCGGGCATGCCGGCCGAAGTGCTGATCAATACGGGCGCCCGTACGTTGCTCAACTATCTGCTCAAGCCCGCCCGCAACGCCATGGCGCGTTCGATGATCGAGGAGTAAGGCGATGCGTAAACCCGCCAAGCTGCTCCTCGCGCTGGCTCTGGCCTGGCCACTGGTTGGCCAGGCTGCGTCTGGCGCTTCGCCTGACCCCGGTGCCTATCTGGACCTGTGGCAACTGTATCGGCAGACCATGGAATCCGATCCACGGATCGGCGGTGCGGATGCGCAGGTCAAGGCCAGCCAGGGCCAGCAGGATAGCGCCTTCGGCCAGATGCTGCCGCAACTGAGCGGGGGGGCTTCCACCAGTCGCATCAAGCGGACAGAGGGTCCCCAGACGCTGTTCTACGACGGTCAGACCTACAACCTGAGTCTGACCCAGGCGTTGTACAACCCGGCGGCCTGGCGCGGCTTTAAGAAATACGCCGAAATGACCAAGCAATACCATTCGCTGGCGGAGGATACCCGTATCCAGTCCGCCGCCGATCTGGTCCAGCGTTATTTCGCCGCCCTGGCGGCGGAAGACGAGCTGGAGCTGGCCACCGCCGAGCGCAAGGCGACTCAGCGAAATCTCGATAGCGTTTCGGCGCTGTTCGATCGGCAACTGGCAACGATTACCGACAAGCTCCAACTGTCCGCGCGGGTGGACAGCCTGAAGACCGCTGAGATCGAGGCCAAGAATCAGATCCAGGTGACGCGCGAGGCCTTGGCCGAACTGGTTGGGCATGAGATCTATCAGCCCCTCAAGCGTATCGATGATCGCACCCTGTTCACGGCGCTGCCGGGTTCGGAAACCGACTGGGTGCAGTCGGCAGTCGTCCACAATCCGGCGTTGCAGGCCAAGCAGGAAGCGCTGAACTCCGCTGAGTATGCGGTCAGTGAAGCCAAGGCAGGCCACTTGCCGACCTTGAGCCTGCAATTCGGCGCCCAACGCAGTGACTTTGCCTATGAGAACGTGATCGCTGCGAATGTCGTCGATACCTACTCGGCCAGCCTCAATCTGCAGATCCCCCTCTACAGCGGTGGCTCGGTGAGCGCTCGGACGCGCAGTCTGTATGGTTCGCGCGATTCCGCAGAAGATGACTACGAAGCGGTACGTCGGCAGGTGGTAAAGGAAACCAAGACCGCCTACCTGAAAAGCTTTGCCAATCTGAGCAAGATCGAGTCCTCGCGTAATGCCCTGAACTCGGCGATCAAGTCACGCGAAGCGAGCGAGAAGTCCTTCTCTCTGGGCGTGTCTACCGCGGTAGACGTGCTCAATGCGGTCCGCCAGGAATACAGTGCTCGTCGCGACTATCTTCGGGCTCAATATGACTTCATCACCAATCAACTGGTCCTGCTGCGGTGGAGCGGTGATTTCAAGGATGCCGATATCCAGCGGATCAATGCCTGGTTGAGCGTACCCAAGCCGGATGAGACGCGTAAAACCGGGTTGAAGCCGGAAGAGGCCAAGCAGGGCTAAAGTCCGTTACCTCACAAGGCGTCATCCTGGCGCCTTCGCCTCGTTTGCGCCGATCATGGCGATGGATCGGCCGTTTTTCTTTTCCTCCCTCCTTGGCATCTGCTGAGCGATGTCGCGATACCTGAGCGATCAGGCAGGCGGCAGTAAGCGGTGGCAGTAAATTCTGCACCTGACGCTCAGCGGAGCTATCTCTGGCCGAATTCTCAAGCGGTCAAGTCCTCTCCTCTTTATGCCGACGACAATGGTGGAAGAACACCATTTCTGGAGCGTTCCTATCACGCGAAAGGAATGCTTGAACTGTCTCTTTAGGCGTCTAAGACGGTACTTTCAAGGCCGGAAGCTAAGGAAGTCTTAATAAAAATGACCATTCGTAACTAATTGTTGCCCGATAGTCTTGCTGTTGTGATTAATGTGATGTGTGTCACATTTATGGCGCCATAATGGCCGCTCTGAAATCGGCATTGGCCTGTGGAGAGCGCTATGCAAGGGTTGGAGCAGAGGGGTTTTACCTTCAAGACCCGCTTGCTAAGCCTAGAGCCAGGTATGTACATCGCTCGCTATGCTTCCTTGCCTGTGCCCGAGCAGCCCTGCCTGGTTAGCTTCCAACCTGCCCTGATCGGGAAAAGCTCGGTCGACTTCTTCCCGGGTGAGAGCGTGGTACGCAATACCTTGGCGCAGCTAGGCGACACCCTGATCATCCGGGTGAAAAATGGCAGCGGGACATTGCTCGTTACCGAGTATCAGCTCGAAGGTGCCAAGGCTCACACCGTCGATCTCAGGATCGATAGGATCGACACCTCAGAGGCTATCTTGCGGCGCTCCGCGAATAGCCCTGTCACAGATAGCGAGAGGACCCGGTCTTCAGCCGTTCCCCTCAAGATAAGCGGCCACTTCCAACAGGGCAGCGCGGTCGCCCAGGGCGGCTCACTCGGCGAGCCACAGGCAGAGCAACGCCTGGAGGGCTTCTGTATCGAATGGCCAGGGCGTCCTGAAGGCGTCGATCTCGCCTACAGCTGCCATATTGCGGGCGCTCTCCAGCCGGCGGTCACGACCGGAAATTTTCTTGGCACGGTCGGCAAGAGCCTGCCCATCACCGCGATCGCGATGGCCTTGATCGGTCCCCGGCGGGCCGACTACCAGCTAAACGCCTGGGCCGCCTTCGCCGGTCTAGCTCCACAACCTCTTTTGCCCGGCCAGGAGTGCGTTGCTCCAGCAAACGGCTTCCTGACCGCGCTGCACGTATCGATCAACCCTGGCGTCGAGATGAACGCTTGTCGCTACCAGTCTCCCTGGGATGGTCCTGTCCACCACCGTTCACATAGCGCCTTTCATGAAGAAGCGCTCCAGGAGACTTAGACATGCAATACGATCAGCCCCTTAGCGCTCAGTCCGTACAGAGTTCCCTGTCGTCCAGCTCGCTGAGCTCCAATACCTTGGCGGCCATTTCCTCGGTGCTCGGCCTGGGTAGTACGACCAGCACCAACGCCCAGGTAGCGGTGGTCAGCTACAACGGCGGCACCGTGAATACGGTCCACGACAGCAGCGGCGCCGTCGTCGCGCCGCAGATGGTCCTGCTCAATAACCTGGGATCCAGCGGCAGTCAGGTGACCTTGAACATCCCGACTTCCCTCGCCAATGCCCATGCCTTCGTTTTCGATACCAAAGCCACCATTACCGCGACCTTCGGTGCCTCCACCAGTCAAACCGCGCAAGCCGAGCAGGTCGTCAAGGATGCGCCAGTCAATACGGCCAACTTCGGCCGGGTGATCGTGGGCGGTTCTGGCGGTAACACGCTCACCGTCAACGATAACGTGAGCACCTACATTGATGGCGGTGCGGGCAATGACACCATCACTACCAATGGCGGCAACGACACCATCGTGCTTCATGGTGGCGTCAACACCGTCAATACGGGCTCCGGGAATGACGTGATCTATACCGGTAACGGTAAGGACACGGTTCAAGGTGGTCAGGGCTACGACGTTGTCGTGGTGAACGGCAAGCTGGCCGATTACACGGTCAAGGTCGGAACCGACGGCAGCGTGACCTTGAGCAGTACGTCGAGCACGGCGCCAGGTACGGTCATCGCGAAAGATGTCAGCTTCTTCACTGACGCCGATGGCAAGAACTCCCTGACCGTGACATCCGATGTGACTCATGCGAGCGCGGTCCGGATGTACGAAGCCTTGCTTGGCCGGACGGCCGATCAGGCTGGTGCTCAGTACTGGTTGGATAACGTCTCCGCCAATGGTGGAAACGTGACTGCAGTCGCTACGGCATTCATGAACTCCAGCGAGTACCAGAACAAGATGGGGAATGCCTCTGACGCGACCTTCGTGCAGTCCCTTTACCAGAACATGCTTGGCCGCAGCGCCGATGCCTCGGGGTTGGCGTACTGGACTAACACCCTTTCCGAAGGCGCCTCCCGAGCCTCGGTAGTGGTGAGCATCGTTGGATCGGCGGAGGCGCAGCACCACGATACCGGGGTGTTGGTCATCACCGGCCAAGTCTGATTCTTCAACCTTGACCGAACACTTCCGGCGCCGGAAGTGTTCGGTCGCTCTTTCTGGCTACCGTAGTGGAGATTCGGGCATGAGCTCGCTATCGCTCATGGAGGACTATCAGGCTCTCAAGCAGGCCGGTCGATTGGCCTGCGCTGCCGAGCGTCTTGCGCTGGCCTTGCGGATTACCGAGCAGCGTCCGGTGGCTCTCGTATCCGCGGGATTGGAAGCGCTGCAGCGAGGTTTGCTCGACGAGGCTTTCCTGGCGTTGGCCGAGGCTGCCACGCAGTTGCCGCAACAGGGTGAAGTCTGGGCGCTGCTCGGTCACGTACTACTGGAAAAGGGCGAATATCAAAGGGCCTACGATCTGTTATCGGCACCAGCCAACCCGGCACGTAATACCGCTGCAGTGCGTCTTTTGCGCTTGCGCGCGCTGATAGCCTTGCCCGGACTGGCAGTCGATCAGTGGGTGGCGCAACTTCCCTATGCCAGCAGCGCCGCGGAAGTAGGACTGCTCCTCAAGCATCTGCCACCGGGTTGCTGGGGTCATGTCGAATTCGATCCGGTACATCGGGAGATCCAGGGCTGGGCGCTGGATACCCGGCATCCTCACCGACCGGCCAGCCTGAGCCTGGAGATGGGCAGGCAGCCACGGAAATCCCTATTGGCCGATCTGCCTTGTCCGTTGTTGGCTGAGACCGGCACTGCCGGCTGCCATGGCGGCATTCGCCTCCGGTTGGCCGCCGATATCGACAGCGTGCGCCTTTACTGGCCGAGTGGCACGGCTGTGACTGGGAGTCCCTTGGCGACCGTGGCGCCCCTGGCCGCTACTCCAGAGGTCATGGCCGGGCAGCCGCTGGACAGGGTCGTCGATGTGCTAATACCGGTCTATGAGGGGCGAAAAGCCGCCCTCGCTTGTATCGACAGTGTGCTTGGCAGTCGCGTGGCCAATCGCACGCCGATGAACATCATCGTGCTGGATGACGCCAGTACGGATCCGGCATTAGGGCAGGCGCTGGAAACGCTGGCAGCGGCCGGAAGCATCGAGCTGCATCGTCGTCCGATCAATCTGGGCTTCATTCGGAACATGAATCGCGGGATGGCGCTGCACGCTCAGCGGGATGTCCTGTGGCTGAACGCCGATACCCTGGTAGCTGGTGACTGGCTGGACCTCTTGCGTGAGACCGCCTATCAAAATCCCTCTGCCGCGACCGCCACGCCCTTCAGTAACAATGGCGAGCTGCTGAGTTTTCCGATGCCCTGCGAAAGCTATCCAATGCCGACGCAGGACGAGCTTGAGATCCTCAATGCTCAGGCGTCAGCTAGTGCCGAGTCGTCACCCGAGGTCGAGGTTGGCTGCGGTTTCTGCCTGTACATCAAGCGCTCGGCCTTGGCCGATGTCGGGCCGCTCGACGAGTTGCACCTCAAGCGTGGCTATGGCGAGGAGACCGACTGGTGCCTGCGGGCCAAGGAGCGAGGCTGGGTGCACCTCGCGGCCCATCGCGTAGTCGTCGCCCATTGCGGTGGCGTTTCCTTTGGCAGCGAAAAACTGGAACGGGTCGCCTTCAATAATGCGCTTCTTCGTCAACGTTATCCCGCTGCCGATAGGGCCTTCGAGCGGTATCGGCGTCATGATCCGCTCAGGCCTTATCGAAACCGTCTGCAACGTGAGCGGCTCATGACGCTGGGGCCCCAATTGGCGACGGCGGGCATCACGGCTCGTCTCGCCTCTACCCGCTACTTCGAGCGAATGGTGCACTGGGGTGAGCAGGTGCCATCCTTCGTGATTGCCTATCGGCAGAACGATGGCCAACTGAGCGTCGAACTGCGTGTGAGCGGCTATGGCCTGCCCTTGCTGCTGAATTATCAATTGCCCGCCCAGGCCGACCAGTTGCTGGGCGATCTAGGTCGTCTGGCTCCGGCAAGACTGCACTATCTGCAGGCGAGGGACTGTCCTGCCGCCCTACAGACGCTACCCGTCCAGTTAGGTATTCCCTATGCGCTGTACGGCGTCGATGAATGTCCTTCGCCACTTTCCGAGGCAGATGATGTTTTTCTGCGCAATGCCAGTACTCTCTTGACCCCTTACGCGACCTTGACCGCTTCGCTTTGCCTGCGCTGTCCAGAGATGCCCGTGCTCCAGACTGCCCAGGTGAGGGCCTCGCCGTCATCGCTCTGCACGGAAATGGGCAACGTCTTGATTGGCGATGTGCTGGATACTCCAGAACTTGCTCAGCGCTGGCTCGACGTTCTGCGCCTCAGCCGGCGCCGAGGATTGCAATGTCAGTTCCTACTTGGCGATTCGTCACCTTGGACGACCAGATTGCTGCCAGTGGGCAACGTCCGACAGCTACCTGACGTCCCTGGCATTCCGCGTCATCAGCTTCCTAGGTTGGCGGGTTGCACTCTCGTCCTCAGCCTGGACCCGGCGCCAACCACCACCTGGTGGGCACCTCGTATAGCCCAGGGCTCTGGGCTGATCTTGCATGCACCGGCAGGAAAGGTAGCTCTTGAAGCGGGTGCCCAGGTGCTGGGGTTACTGCCGTCGGCGCTGGTGGCCTTGTTGAACGACGTATTTCCTCTCGGTTTTCTGCATGAATGATTTCAGCCAACCTCGTCCTGCTATTCCTGATGGCCGTATCGAAAGCCTGCATGGTGGTGTGCTGCAGGGCTGGGCCTGTGACTTAGCCCAACCGGACCTCAGGCTCGCACTCGAGGTTATGATCGATGGCGCCATCGTAGCCTTGGTACGCGCCGACGAATATCAAAGCGGGCCCTGTGTGGGCGACGGCTTCCATGGCTTTGCCATCCAGCTTCGCGAGACCTGGTTGGCCGATGCTCGACAGATCAGCGTGCGGGTGGCCAATGGTGGAGCGATCGTGGGGCATCCTCTAGAACTGCCGCTTTCCCCCGCGTGCGAGCCCTCGCTACCGGGTAGCCAAGTTTGGTATGGCGGTGGTCTGTTGGTCACTGGCTGGCTTTGGTCCGCGGCCGCGCCGGGGCTACACAAGGAAGTCAGAGCACGTCTGGGAGATAGGATCATCGCGCGATGCAGGGCCGATCTCTGGCATCCCGCGCTCAGCTATCGACCCGACGCCGATCATGGTTTTCGGTTGGAGCTGCCTTGGACGCTCGGCCATGGCGAGCGCCACGAAATCCATATCGAGGACGATCAGGGCGTAGCGCTGAAAGGCAGTCCCATTAGCGTCTGCTGCCAGGCGGAGGGACTCGGTGCCTTGCTCGAGGCCGGCTGGCCGGAACAGGCGGCACCCGAGTTGCGCGAGCTTGCCCTGCGTCTCGCGCAAGACTACGGACAGCGTTGTCCGCGCAGCGCAGGCTTTGGTCACTATCCCTACTGGTTCGCCCTGCATCAACGTTTGCCTGCGTTTCCTGCTCAGGTGGCGAGCCGACAGATCGCCGTATTGCTCTATGGTGAGGCTCAGGATTACGAGCGACATGCCTGCCTGGATAGCTTGAGTGCCCAACGGCTGGCGCCTAGCGGCCAGAAGATCGCCACCACCGATTTCGCCGGATCGCTCCGGCAGTTGGTCGAGGAGGGGGCGGATGCTGTTTTGCTGTTGCCCTTTACCTCAAGACTGCTACCCCAGGCACTCGATCAACTGGCGTTGGGCTTATTGGGCCGCAACGACGATCCGCCCGCCGCCTGGGCGTTTGCCGATTGCGATCAGGATCAGCCCGATGGCAGCCACGGCAATCCCTGGTTCAAACCCAGTTGGGATCTGGATCTCTATCTGGGCACGGATTTGTTCTGCGAGGCCGCCCTGTTCGGCCGGACCGTCATCCTGCAGGCGTTGGCGACACTGGAGCAAACGGCTGGTAAACACCGTGACCGCGAGGCGGTCCTTGCTGCCTTGGTCTGGGAGACCGTAAAGGGCGACTTATCCGTCGCTCGAGTGTCCCAGGTGCTCAGCCACCGCAGTGCCCTGTGTCCGGCGACCCCTGCCGAGTGCGATGCCCAGAAGCCCGAGCGTCTGGAGCGTATGAACTGGCTGCTGGAGCGGTTGCAACCTGGCAGTTACCTGAGCCGTCAGCACGGACTCACCGGGGCTCTGCGGGCTCATTGGCCCTTACCCGCACGATTACCCAAGGTGAGCCTCATCGTGCCCACCCGGAACGCTCACATCCTGTTGCAGGCGTGCATGGAGGGGTTATTGGAAGGTACGGACTATCCCGCCCTTGAGTTGATCGTCATCGACAACCAGAGTGACGATCCCGCGACGCTGGACTACTTCGAAACGCTGAAAACACGCGGCGTAAGGGTTTTGGAGCATCCCTATCCCTTCAATTACGCCACCCTTAACAATCGTGGTGTGGAGATCGCCACGGGGGAGTATGTCGGCTTCATCAACAACGACATCGAAGTGCTCTCTCCAGACTGGCTGAAGGAAATGGTGAGTCTGGCTGCGCGGCCCGATGTGGGGGCTGTCGGCGCCAAGCTGCTGTGGAAGAATGGAATGGTGCAGCATGCGGGGGTAGTGGTTGGCATCAATGGTCTGGCTGCCCATACGGGAAACCATTGGTTGCGCGAAGATGCCGGCTACCTGGGTTTCAACCAACTGACCCGTCAGCAGAGTGCCTGTACCACGGCCTGTCTGTTGATGAGGCGCGACCTCTATCTCGGACTAGAAGGGATGGATGCTCAGCGCTATCCAGTGGCCTTCAATGACGTCGATTTGTGCCTGCGTATCGATGCATTGGGGCTGAAAGTACTCTGGACTCCCTTTGCCGAACTGATTCATGCCGAATCGGCGACGCGTGGAAAAGACACCTCATCCGAAAAGGCCGCCCGAGCACAGCGAGAGCAGCGGGCCCTGTATGAAACGTTCTCGTCGCAGGTCTTGGCGGACAGGTTCTACAGTCCGTCGCTGAATCAGGACTGGGCCCTTGGACCTTATGGCGGCCTCAACCTGGCGCTCGGGCGGGCATGACCATGGACCTGGCTGAGCTCTGGCAGGCTGGACCTCAGGAGCTGAGCGGCAAGGATTACTATCGAACTCGCATCGATCGCCTGGCAGTAGCGGGCGTGGCATCGTTCTATCGGCTGTTCCTGCTCATCTGGCAAACACGGTCGCTAGACCTCCAGCTCCGCTTCCCCTTGCACGATGACGAGGCCAGAGGCGCCTATCTTGGGTGGTTGATTACCTCGGGCGGTCGGGAATACACCGCGCTACGAGAACTGGAAGAGTTCTGGGCCGAACTCTCCGGGCGCGCCTCTTTGCCTGATACGCCTTGGTCGGGTGGTCTGTCACGGGTAATCGTCGCCTTGATCCGCCAGCGCGAGGATCTGGGAATCTCGGCCGGCCTGGCGCAAGAGCGGGAGCAGTGGGCGGCGCTGGTCTGGTTTTTCTTCAGTGGCGGCTATCGCGAGATAACGCCCGAATGCCTGGAGATTCCCTTTTGGCAGAAGAGCTTCTTCATTGACTCTGCTGAGCTGGAGAACACCCGGTTTGCCAGACTTCTGCATTCGGCTCGGTGTGATCTGCAACAGGCCTTCAACCTGGCGACGGAGCAGGGCAGAGCAGGATACAGAAACTGGCTGCGCCATAGCGGCAGACAGGAAACTCCACTCGACTCCTTCTTCGACGCCAGCCGCCTTGCCTGGCCTGCCGAAAAGGGCGGCGACCCTCAGCCGTTTGGAGTGAATCTGATTGGTTACGCCTATGGCGAACTGGGTATCGGAGAGGACCTGCGGATGGCCGCGAGGTCCCTTGAGGCCGCCGGCATTCCCTTTCTGGTAATCAATGTGAGTCCGGGCGCTGATACCGACGAAGGCGACCATAGCGTCTCACACTGGGTGACTTCGAAGCCCCGCTTTCGATACAACCTGATCTGCCTGACCGCCCTCGAGCATGCCAGGGTCTATCTGGAGCAGGGCAGCAGCCTGTTTGCCGGGCGCTACAACATCGGTTATTGGCCCTGGGAACTGCAACGCTGGCCGGCCGCCTGGAAGCACTGTTTTGCCCTGGTCGACGAAGTCTGGGCTTCGAGCAAGTATATCGAGACCGCTCTGTTGGCCGCTGCGGACATTCCGATTTGCTGGATGCCCATGGCCGTCGAGGTACCGAATAGCGAGCCTCGGGATATCGTGCGCAGCCGTTTTGGCCTGGAGCCAGGACGTTATTACTTCGTGTTTTCTTTTGATGGCGGATCTTCGTTCAAGCGCAAGAACCCTATCGCCGTCATAAGCGCCTTTCAGGAGGCCTTCGCTAGGCATGATGCCTCCGTCGGCTTGGTCGTGAAGTGCATGAGGGCGGCTAAAGACCTGGCTGCCTGGGACGAGCTGCAGGATCTCGTGGCGGGCGATGACCGTGTCGTCCTGATTGACCGGGTTCTCGCCAAAGACGATGTCTTGGCACTTTATTCCGCCTGCAACTGCTTCGTTTCGCTCCATCGTGCGGAAGGCTTTGGCCGTGGCATCGCTGAAGCCATGCTGCTGGGCCTGGATGTGGTGGCCTCTGCAGCGGGCGGCAACGTCGACTTCTGCACGGCTGTCGCAGGAATAGAACTCATCCCTTGCCAGATGGTGGAAACGAGCGCGATGGACTATCTCGAAGGCGCTGCCAATTGCTGGGGAGAGCCTTCTCACCTCGACGCGGTAAGGGCTCTGCAAAACAGCGTGTGCAAAACAGAACATCTTGCTGATCGGTGTAAGAAGTTGGTCGGATTTTCCCCCGGAACGGTTGGTAGCCGATATGCAACGAGATTTTTGGAGCTGGAGCAGCAGAGGCGATAAGGCCAAATGGAAAGTAAGTTCATCGGGTGCGTCGACACCAGCGCAACGAAACGTATAGAGGGGTGGGCCTATGACAGGAGCGCCCCTCTTGAGCGTGTAAGGGTTCTCGCCGTCCAGTCCGGAAAAGTTCTGGCCGCTACGGTGGCAAACAAATTCAGGGCTGATTTGAAGAGCATCCTGGATAGCGATGGTTGTCAGGGATTCAGCCTCGAACTGCCGAGTTTGAAATCTTTCGAACCGATCAGCGTCCTGGTTCAGGATAGCCAATACGAGCTGACCAATAGTCCGGTAATAGCCAATCTCGAAGATGCCTTGACCTGCATGCAGGACTCGGGTCTCTATGAGTTGTCTGGAAGTGACGTGCTACCTGAGGAGCTGCGCAAGATCACCACGATTAGAAACTCTTATGCGCAGTTACTAGGACGTTTGCCCAGCGCTGAAGAGGCCAAGAACGCCATTGCCTTTCTAGTGGAGAAAAGCGTATTCGAGCTGGTCCTGTCCATTCTCTACTCCGAAGAATTTTTGAGCCGCAAGCGCGACTTCGGCAAGCTTCCCCAGGCGTTGGTTAGTCTGGCGCTGGCAGCCGATGGGTTGACCGCCAATTGGGAACGCCTCCTTTATTGCTTGTCACGCACTGCCAATCTGGGTGACTCGCAACAGCTAAGCCAGTTGCTTCAGGACTGGGCAACCGCCCCTGTGCTGGGCTGCTTTACGCTAAATGAGGCCAATGACGTCGTCGGTTGGGCCATAGATGTCAGGAATCCCTACTTGGCAGTCTCCTTGAGCCTGGAGTTCGGTGGCGAGATTCGCCATACGGAAACAGCCGGTGCGCCTTATAGTCTCGCTTTCCATTTTCCGCAGTTGGCTGGTGCGAGTCCGTCCAAACTTCCGGCGATCGTGGCGAATGGATGTCCGCTTCAATTCCTGAAGACAACGATAACGCCTTTCGAGCTGCTCCTAAAAAAGGTCACTCTCTATCACACGGTCATGTGGGATGCACTGATTCGCTCGAATGCGTCCGCTGTGCTGAGGCAGGACTCTATCTTGAGTCTGCAGGGTGATGGCAGTCATTCCTACATTTCCAAGTATATGGAGCATGTCTATCATGAGCGCTTTGGCAAGGCTGCGAATGTGCAATCACTCAAGGGACGATCTGAGCTGGTCAGCTGGTATGTCAATGAGTTTCGTGAGCAGTGGCAGGGCAACACGGTCTTTCCGGTTTCTGCAGGTTTCGCCGAACACATGCAGGAAGGCTGCTTCAACGATGAGGTAACCGAGCTGTTCGTATCGAGGCTGCTATTCCTGTTCTGGAAGAAGCATGAAGTGGAAAAGGACAGTCTGTTTTCCAGGTTGAAATACATGCATCTGCTGTATCGCCTGGTTTCTTCGCCCAATGCAGGATCTGTCGCTTTCCTGAGATTGTGCGGTGAGCGCTTGATCCAGCCACTGCAGGCCCGCCATCCTGATTCTTCCCGTTTGCCATTCGATATCAACTGGTACTGGCGAATTGCGTTGGCCGAGGAGCTTCAGGAAGTCGGTACAGGGGAATTCTCGGCCGCCAGATACGTAGAATTCACCTTCAACAAGGTTTTTTTCTGTTGTGCCTCGGGCTTTCATGTCGATCTACTCCCTGCTGCCTGGCTCGACTATTGGAGGGACGATATCGGTGATGGCCTGGGCAGAGCCGAACTAGTCATGGCTAAGGCCTTACTGGGCTACGAGCCTCGTCTCGAGGTGGCGAAACAGTGGTTGGCGGAGGTTTTGTATAGACGCTATCCGCAGCTCCAGATACTGAAGCCTGTGGAGAGCGATGAAAGGACCGGTCGGCTGTCAGGTCGCATGAGAGCCTTGATTGAGGGGGTACGGCAGATTGAAAACAAGGTCTTCGTGGTAGGTCATACCTCGCAGACCGGACTAGGCGCCAACTTGCGCATGACGGTAGAGGCACTCAAAGGTATCAATATCAGGCCGGCTATCGTTTCTGTCGATAAGGGTGAGCTCGAACTCGGTGAGGAGCAGTGCCGAGAGGCTACAGATGTCGAACGGCCGGTGATCATCTTTCATGTCAATGCGGACCGAATTCCCTACGAATGTTCGAGACTTCCAGCGGACTTGCTGGAAAAGGCCCATAAAATCGGCTTCTTCCTCTGGGAGACGTCCAGTCCGCCCGCCAGTCATAGGCTGGGTCTCGAGCTGATGAATGAGGTCTGGGTTCCCACGACTTACCTGCAAGACATCTATTCCCGAATCACCACTACGCCGATAGTCAATGTGCGGAAAGGGATCTCCCTGCCAACTTCCTTCGAGGCTTTCGAGCGCAAGGATATCGGCCTGTCTGACGAGGATTTCGTATTTCTGTCGATTGGCGACTTTCACAGCTCGATACCCAGGAAAAACCCGCTCTCCGTGGTGCAAGCCTTCAAGGCAGCGTTTTCATCTGGAGAGAACGTAAAGCTGGTCTTGAAGATCAGGAACGTAGACTTCGATCACTGGTGTAATCAGGGCGGATATTGGAACAGGGTGCTGGAGGCCATCGGTGGAGATGAACGTATCACTATCCTCGACCATGATCTGTCCGCCTCTCACTATTGGGGGTTAATGGACAGCTGTGACGCCTTCGTTTCGTTGCACAAATCGGAGGGCTTCGGCTACGGCATCGCCCATGCGATGTTGCTGGGGAAACCCACCATCGTGTCTGATTACTCGGGGTCTAAGGATTTTTGCAGCGACGCGACCAGTTTCTTGGTTGAGGTCGAGGAAGTTCTCGTTGAAGAGAGCGAGATGCCCTCTGTGGTTGCCGGAGCAGTCTGGGGTATGCCCTCCGTGGACGCGGCGGCGATCCAAATGCGCAGGGTCTACCAAGACAGCGGGGAGGCCCAGCGACGAGCAACGAACTCGCTGGAATTCATGAGCACAAACTATTCTCTGGCAGCCCTTTCCCGTATGTACGCCTCTAGGCTGGGTCTTTAGCCACGAAGTGCCGACAGGGCGGTGACACGTCTTTAGCGTTGCCTCCGCTGTCGGTTCTGTCACCAGCACGAAACCATAACGGCAGATGAGCGCCGACTACCTAGGCTTGAGGGTTTGCTTTGGTCACAATGAAGGTGATCGAGCGCTGCAAGCAGGGGGAAGCCACTGCGGTGGCTTCCCCCTGCTTGCGTCTTGAAAAGATGGTGCCGGCACCAGGAGTCGAACCCGGGACCTACTGATTACAAGTCAGTTGCTCTACCAGCTGAGCTATACCGGCAAGGGGGACGCCATTATAGCCATGGAAAAGCCCTTGTAAACCAAGGATGTGCGTTCATTAAGCCTCGTGTAAGCGCCGAACCGGTAGAATGGGGCAAAGAGCTTGCGAGGAGCCGCTGATGAGAACGAAGACCCTGGCCTTGCTGGCCGCTGCTCTGGCTGGCTGTACCAGTCAGGCGAACCTTGAGCGCAATCCGCCGATGGAGTTGCGTACGGGCAAGAGTGCCGAAGACTATCGCGGCTGCCTGGTCGCCGGGCTGGAGAAGGACGGTCGCCATGTGGTGGTCCAGCCGCAGGGAAACAGCCAGCGGGTGCTGGTGGACAGCAAGGTGCCTGGGGCGACCGCGGCGATCATCGATATTGGATCGGCGTCACGGGGGACGCGGATTCAGTTGCGTGAGCAGATGGCGAACAATCCGCTGCGGCCGCGAACCATCTTGACGGCGGTGAAGGATTGTCTGTGAGGTGAGGCTGTCCTCACCCCGGCTCTCTCCCGGAGGGAGAGGGGAAGGAACGGCCCACCCGACAGGTAACTTGGTACACCGAAAGTCAGATACGAGAAGGGCGCCAATTGGCGCCCTTCTTGCGTTATACCACTGCGATCAGGCAGCGGGTTGGTCGCGGCGTTGCGGTGCAGCAGTGCCCTGAGCGCTCACATTACGCAGCGGGGTACCGCGTACCGGCGCGCCGTTGGCGACGTAGTAGGCGGCGTTGCTGCGCGGCAGCGGGGTGCGGCCGCGGATTTTGTCGGCGATCTTCTCGGCGATCATGATGGTCGGGGCATTGAGGTTGCCCGTCGCTATGATCGGCATGATGGAGGCGTCCACCACGCGCAGGCCTTCCAGGCCGTGCACGCGACCGGCGCCGTCGACCACGGCCATGTCGTCGGTCCCCATCTTGTTGGAGCAGGAGGGGTGGTAGGCGGTCTCGGCATGGGAGCGCACGAAGGCGTCCAACTGGGCATCGGTCACGCAATCGCGGCCCGGGTTGATCTCTTCGCCGCGGTAGGGGTCCAGCGCCGGCTGGTGCATGATCTCGCGGGTCAGGCGGATGCCGTCGCGGAATTCGCGCCAGTCCTGCTCGGTGCTCATGTAGTTGAACAGGATGCTCGGGTGCTGGCGCGGATCGCGCGAGGTCAACTCGATACGGCCGCGGCTGGGCGATCTCATGGAGCCGACGTGGGCCTGGAAGCCATGGGCTTCGATGGCGTTGCTGCCGTTGTAATTGATGGCGATCGGCAGGAAGTGGTACTGGATGTTGGGCCAGTCGAACTCTTCGCTGGAGCGGATGAAGCCGCCCGCCTCGAAGTGGTTGGTGGCGCCCAGGCCGGTGCCCTTGAGCATCCATTCCAGACCGATCTGCGGCTGGTTGTACCACTTCAGCGCCGGATAGAGGGAGACCGGCTGCTTGCATTCGTACTGCAGGTACATCTCCAGGTGATCCTGCAGATTCTGGCCGACGCCGGGCAGGTCCAGTACCAGTGGGATGTCGAAGCGACGCAGCAGCGGCGCGGGGCCGACACCGGAGCGCTGCAGGATCTGCGGTGAGGCGATGGCGCCGGCGCAGAGCAGTACCTCGCGGCGGGCGCGCACGGTGATGGCTTCCAGCGCATCGCCCTTCAGGTAGGCCACGCCAGAGGCGCGCTTGCCGTCGAAGAGGATGCGGTCGGTGGTGGCGTGGGTGACGATGGTCAGGTTCGGGCGACCCTTGGCCTGGTCTAGGTAGCCGCGGGCGGTGCTGGAGCGACGGCCGTCCGGGGTGACGAAACGGTCCATCGGACCGAAGCCTTCCTGCTGGTAGCCGTTGAGATCGGTGGTGCGCGGGTAGCCGGCCTGGACGCCGGCCTCGACCATGGCTTCGAACAGCGGATTGGCGTTTGGCTTGGCGGTGGTCACCGAGACCGGACCGTCGCCGCCATGCCAGTCGTTGGCACCGGCGTCGCGTTTCTCGGCCTTGCGGAAGTAGGGCAGGCAGTCCAGGTAGGTCCAGTCTTCCAGGCCATCGAGCTGCGCCCACTGGTCGTAGTCCAGGGCGTTGCCGCGGATATAGCACATGCCGTTGATCAGCGAGGAGCCACCCAGGCCCTTGCCGCGGCCGCATTCCATCCGGCGGTTGTCCATGTGCGGCTCGGGCTCGGTCTGGTAGGCCCAGTTGTATCTCTTGCCCTGCAGCGGATAGGCCAGGGCTGCCGGCATCTGGGTGCGGAAGTCCAGGCGATAGTCGGGGCCACCGGCTTCCAGCAGCAGGACGGTTACGTCCTTATCCTCGGTCAGGCGGGTTGCCAAGACGTTACCGGCCGAGCCGGCGCCAATGACGATGTAATCGAATTCTTGGGCCATGAAGGTTCTCCTCTTAGCTGTGGGCGCGGACCTCGGGTCCCTGGCCCCCGGCCCCTCTTCGGGCGAAGAGGGGAGAAAGCGACCCCTCCACGGCGGCGGGAGGGGGGCAGGCTAGCGATATGCTCAGAACACCGAGGCGTAGTCGCCCAGCTCGACCTGCACGGACTTGATGCGGGTGTAGTGACCCAGGGTGGAGATGCCGTTCTCGCGGCCCACACCGGACTGCTTGTAGCCGCCGACGGGCATTTCCGCCGGGGATTCGCCCCAGGTGTTGATCCAGCAGATACCGGCTTCCAGGCGATGGATCACCCGGTGCGCGCGCGCCAGGTCGCGGGTGACGATGCCGGCGGCCAGGCCGTATTCGCTGTCGTTGGCGCGATGGATCACTTCGTCTTCGCTGTCGTAGGTAAGGATGCTCATGACCGGCCCGAAGATCTCTTCGCGCACGATGGTCATGTCGTCGCGGCAGTCGGCGAAGACGGTGGCGGCGACGTAGGCGCCCTTGGCGAATTCGCCGGTGGTGACGCGCTCACCGCCGATCACCAGACGTGCCCCTTCGCGGCGGCCCGCTTCGATGTACTCGAGCACGCTTTCCATATGGCCGAGGCTGGTGAGCGGGCCGAAGTTGGTGTTCAGGTCTTCGGGATTGCCCAGGCGGATGCGCTTGACGCGCTCGACGACCTTGGCCTCGAAGGCTGCAGCCAGCGTCTTGGGTACGAAGACCCGGGTGCCGTTGGTGCAGACCTGGCCGGTGCTGAAGAAGTTGGCCATCACGGCGATGTCGGCCGCGCGATCCAGATCGGCATCCTCGAAGACGATCAGCGGCGACTTGCCGCCCAGTTCCATGGTGACTTCCTTGAGCGTGGAGCTGGAGGCGCTGGCCATGACCTTCTTGCCGGTGGTGGTACCGCCGGTGAAGGAGATCTTCTCGATGCCGGGGTGCTCGCTCAGCCACTGGCCCACTTCGCGACCGCTACCGGTGAGGACGTTGAAGACGCCATCGGGCAGGCCGGCTTCGGTGTAGATCTCGGCCAGTTTCAATGCGGTGAGGGAGGTCACCTCGCTGGGCTTGAAGATCATGGCGTTGCCGGCGGCCAGGGCGGGTGCGGATTTCCACAGGGCGATCTGGATCGGGTAGTTCCAGGCGCCGATGCCGGCGACCACGCCCAGCGGCTCGCGACGGGTATAGACGAAGGAGGTCTCGCGCAGGGGGATCTGCTCGCCTTCCAGGGCCGGGATCAGGCCGGCGTAGTACTCGAGCACGTCGGCGCCGGTGACGATGTCCACGGCCTGGGTTTCGGACAGGGCCTTGCCGGTGTCCAGGGTTTCCAGCAGGGCGAGTTCGTCGTTGCGCTCGCGCAGGATATCCACCGCCTTGCGCAGGATGCGCGAACGCTGCATGGCGGTCATGGCTGCCCACACCTTCTGGCCGGCGGCGGCTGCTTCGACGGCCTTGTCCACGTCGGCGCGGCTGGCGCGCTGGACCTTGGCGAGCACCTCACCGGTAGCCGGGTTGAGGGTTTCGAAGGTGGCGCCACTGGTGGCGGCGACGTAACGACCACCGATGTAGAGCTGCTGTTCGGCGAAACGGGCCATGACGGGTCTCCCAGGCTGGGCGGGCGCCGTTGCGCCCGCAAGGAACACAGGGAGCGAAAGACGAGGCTTTCTGCTCCAGCGATGAGACCAGTCTACTTAATTTTTATTGAACGTTCAATCAATGAAAAATGCGTGGCGAAATCGAGTCCGGCCAATAGGCGGTCTAGAGCGGTTCGGGAGGGGAGGTGACGCGGAGAAGCCCCTGGTCGGAGTAGCCAGGGGCGGGGTGGATCAGGCCTTGGCCAGTTGCAGATCCAGGTAGTCGTAGGCGATCTGCAGGGCCTGCTGGGTATTGAAGGCATCGCCGGACAGGGCGCCGCGCAGCCAGAGGCCGTCGATGATGGCGGCCAGGCCGCGGGCGGCGGCGCGCGCCTGATCGCGGGGCAGCAGGCGACGGAATTGCCAGCAGAGGTTGGAATACAGGCGCAGGTCGTTGATGCGCTGCAGGCGCCGCAGATTGGGCTGGTGCATGCTGGTGGCCCAGAAGGCCAGCCAGGTCTTCATGGCCGGGCCGCTGACCTGGGTGTCGTCGAAGTTGCCCTGGATGATGGCGCGCAGGTTGGCGGCGGGATCGTCGTTGGGCAGCAGCGCCCGGCGTTCGCGCACGGCCTGGCGCAGGGCGTTCATCAGATGCCGCATGGTGGCTTCGAGCAGGCCGTTCTTGTCTTGGAAGTAGTGGCTGATGATGCCATTGGAGACGCCGGCCTTGCGGGCGATGAAGGCGATACTGGCGTCGCCCATGCCGACTTCGTCGACGGCTTCGAGGGTCGCGGCGATGAGCTGCGAGCGGCGGATGGGTTGCATCCCGACCTTGGGCACGGGCATCTCCTGGGAAGGCGGAAGAAGCCTCCGAGGGTAACTATTTTTTATTGAACGTTCAATCAATAAAAAATGTCACGGCCTCTTGGATTGTGCCTGGGTGTTGGGGGCAGTACCAGTCCTGACGGGTGGTTACTTTTAATAACCGCCCGGAAGGCGTAGGCTGGAGTCAGTTCTGCTTCGAGGATCGCCATGGACGCCGTGGTCAGTCGTATCTCCAGTCGCCGCCGTCTGCATGCCCATGCTTGTCCGATCCGGGATGTGCTGGATCGCATCGGCGATGCCTGGTCCCTGCTGACGCTCTTCACCCTGGAGGCCGGTCCGCTGCGCTTCAACGAATTGCGCCGCCGCGTCGACGGCATTTCCCAGCGCATGCTCAGCGTCACTCTGCGCCAACTGGAGCGCGATGGCCTGGTCTCGCGCACGGTGACGCCGACCAAGCCGCCCCAGGTGGAGTACGCCCTCACCGAATTGGGCCAGAGCCTGATGGTGCCGGTAGGCGCCCTGACTGCCTGGGCCTCCGCGAAGCAGCCTCTCATTCAGCGCCACAGGGCGGCCTATGATCAGGCCGCCGAGGAGATCCCTGATGACTCGTCTCGCTAAGACCGCCCTGTCGGTCCTCGACCTTGCGCCCATCCGTGACGATGGCGACGCGGCCCAGGCGTTGCACAACGCCCTGGCCCTGGCGCGCCATGTCGAGCAGCTCGGCTTTTCCCGCTACTGGGTGGCCGAGCACCACAACATGGATGGTATCGCCAGTTCGGCGACGGCCGTGTTACTGGGCTATCTGGCCGCCGGCACCAGTACCTTGCGCCTGGGCTCGGGCGGCATCATGCTGCCCAACCATGCACCGCTGGTGGTGGCCGAGCAGTTCGGCACCCTGGCCTCGCTGTACCCGGGACGGATCGAACTCGGCCTGGGCCGAGCACCGGGGTCGGACCAGCGCACCGCCTATGCCCTACGGCGTGATCGGTTGGGCAGCTCCGACGACTTCCCGCGGGATGTGGAAGAACTGCAGCATTACTTCGGACCGCAGCAACCGGGGCAGGGCGTGATCGCCATGCCGGGCGTGGGCACCGAGGTGCCGATCTGGCTGCTGGGGTCCAGTCTGTTCAGCGCCCAGTTGGCGGCGGCCAAGGGCCTGCCCTATGCCTTCGCCTCGCACTTCGCGCCGCGCTATGTGCACGAGGCGATCCGCCTGTATCGGGAGAATTTCCAGCCGTCCAAGACGCTTGATCGCCCCTATGTGATGCTTGGCGTGCCCCTGGTGGCCGCCGGTAGCGATGACGAGGCCAACTACCTGGCCACCACTGTCTATCAGCGCATCCTCGCCCTGTTCCGCGGCGACAGCCTGAGGCTCAAGCCGCCGGTGCGTAGCATGGAGGGCGTCTGGTTGCCCCATGAGAAGGAATCGGTGTCGAGCTTCCTCGGCATGGCGGTGATCGGCGGACCGGACAAGGTGCGCGAGCGTCTGGAGTTGCTGCTTGAGAAGACCGACGCCGACGAGTTGATCTTCACTTGCGACGTCTATGAGCAGGCGGATCGCTTGCAGGCGTTTTCGATCCTGGCGGATCTGAAGGGCGGTTAGTGGGTATTGGGGCGCTGCGCTCGGCCCAACCTACGCGAACCTAGTGGGGCTGAGTCGGGTTCATCGTCGAAGCCCAACAGGTCCAAACGCAAAAGCCGACCGTTTTGTAGCGGTCGGCTTTTTCATGTCGGTAGCGAGGCGGCTCTGCCGCCTTTGTTGGGCTTCGCTGCGCTCAACCCAACCTACAACGTGCGCCGCGTTATCCACGCTACGGGAGCCGCGCGTTTTACAGGAAGGTGAATACCTGCTCGCGGGTCAGGCGGGACTTGGGTAGGGCGGCGTTGAAGTCGCTTTCGCCGCGGTAGCCGAGGCCGACCACCACCAGAGCGGTGTAGCCCTGCTCGCGCAGGCCCAATTCCTTGTCCAAGCTGTTGGCGTCGAAGCCTTCCATGGGGGTGGCGTCGATGCCCAGCGCGGCGGTGCCCAGTAGCAGGGTGCCCAGAGCTAGGTAGGTCTGCTTCTCCATCCAATGCTGGACGTCCTTGCGCTCATGGCGATGCAGGTCGACGAAGTGACGACGGGTGCCGTCCTGGGCGGCGCGCGCCTCGGGCTTGGCGAAGCGGCCGTCCTGGGCTTCCTGTTCCAGTACCTGGGCCAGATGGTCCTCGGTCATCTCCAGGCGGGTGCACAGCACGATGACGTGGGAGGCCGGCAGCACCTTGGGTTCGTTGTAGGGGCTCTGCATGCCCTGGGCGATGCGCGCCTTGGCCTCGGAGCTGGCGGCCACCACGAAATGCCAGGGCTGGGAGTTGACCGAGGAGGGTGCCTGGCGCAGCAATTCGAGCAGTTCCTCGACCTGTTCGGCGGGGATGCTGCGGGAGCCGTCGAAGGCCTTGGTGGTGTAGCGGGTACGAGCGATCTGGGACAGCTGCATGGGTCGATTCCTGATCGAGGGATGGAAAGAGTAGAGCCACGCCCCACGGGTGGGGCGCGGCGGTAACGGGGAGCCTTCGGGCAGGCGCTTAGAAGCCTTCCAGCACCAGCTTGCCGCGCGCCTGATGGCTTTCCAACAGGGCGTGGGCGCGGCGCAGGTTGGCGGCGTCGATGCGGCCCAGGTGTTCGCCCAGGGTGGTCTTGAGGGTGCCCTGGTCGACCAGTTGGGCGACGCGCTCGAGGATCTCGTGCTGGCGCACCTTGTCCGGGGTCTGGAACAGCGAGCGGGTGAACATCAGCTCCCAGTGCAGCGACAGCGACTTGAGTTTCATCGGCACGGCATCGAGCTGCTCGGGATCGTCGATCACCGCCAGGCGTCCCTGGGGCCGCAGCACCTCGACGAGCTGAGCGTAATGCTGCTCGGTGTGGGTGAGGCTGGCCACCAGCGTCACGCCGTCCAGGCCGAGGGCTTCCAGTTGCGGCCGCAGCGGCTGGTGATGGTCGATGACGTGGTGGGCGCCGAGTTCGCGGACCCAGTCCTGGGTCTCGGCGCGGGAGGCGGTGCCGATCACGGTCAGCTCGGTGAGCTGGCGGGCCAGTTGGATCAGCACGGAGCCGACCCCGCCGGCCGCGCCCATCACCAGCAGTTGCTGGCCGGCGCCGCCGCCTTCGGTGACGCCGAGGCGATCGAACAGCAATTCCCAGGCGGTCACGGCGGTGAGCGGCAGGGCGGCGGCCTGGGCGTGGTCCAGGCTGTTGGGCTTGTGGCCGGCCAGGTGTTCGTCCACCAGGTGCAGTTCGCTGTTGCAGCCGGGGCGGAACAGTTCGCCGGCGTAATAGACCTCGTCGCCCACGGCGAAGCGGCTGACCGCACTGCCCACCTCACGCACCACGCCGGAGACGTCCCAGCCCAGCACCTTGGATTCGCGCTCCACCAGACCCTGGCGCACCTTGGTGTCCACCGGATTGACCGAGACCGCATGGACTTCTACCAGCAAATCGTGGGCGTCCGGCGTGGGATCGGGCAATTCGACATCCTGCAGGGCACGGGGATCGGTGGCGGCGAGACTGGTGTCGCCGTGGACGATGGCTTTCATGGACAGGGTTCCTTGTACGATGAGAAGACGTGGAGTCATGGTCGTCTTCATTCTCGGCCGGAAAAAGCGGCAGAATCGGATAGCACCTTCACTATAGGAGTGAAAATGATCCGCTTCGACGATCTCGGTCTCTTCGTGCGCTCTGCCGCCCTGGGCAGTTTTTCCCGTGCGGCCCGCGAGATAGACCTGCTGCCGGGCCAGGTGAGCGCCGCCATCGGCCGGCTGGAGCGCGAGCTGGGCATCCGCCTGTTCGCTCGCTCGACCCGCAGCCTGAGACTCACCGCCGAGGGCGAAGCCTATCTGCCCTATGCCCGGGAGGTGCTGGAGACCCTGCGCGAGGGCCGCGAGCGGTTGCAGGGCGAGAGTCCGGAACTGCGCGGCGTGCTGCAGGTGGCGGCGCCCTCGGACCTGGGGCGCAACCTGCTGTTGCCCTGGCTGGCGGACTTTCGCCAGCGCCATCCAGGGCTGACGCTACGGCTGTACGTGTCGGATCAGCAGGCCGATGTCTATCGCGATCCGGTGGATATCGCCATTCGCTACGGGCGCAGCCAGGACGACAGCCTGGTGGCTCTGCCGCTGGTCGCGGACAATCGCCGACTGTTGGCGGCGGCGCCGAGCTATCTGGCGCGCCACGGTACGCCACGCAGCCTGGACGAGCTGGCCAGTCACGCCTGCCTGCTCTATCAGCTGCATGGCCGCACCTATGACAAATGGAGCTTTCCCCTGGCCGACGGCGGCCTGCGCCAGGTGGCGGTGAGCGGGCCGTTGCAGAGCGACGACGCCGAGGTGGTCAGGCGCTGGGCGGTGGCCGGGGCGGGCATCGTCTACAAGTCCTGGCTGGACATGAGGGACGATCTCGCCAAGGGGCGGCTGGTGCGGGTGTTGCCCGGGCAGCCCGGCGAGCCGCTACCGCTGCAACTCTTTTGTCCGCATCGCCGGCAGTTCTCGCCCGCGGTCAGGCAGTTGCACGGCTGGCTGGTCGAGCGCTTCGCGGCGCTGGGTGCGCAGCCCGAATAAAAAGGGGTGGCTTCCGTGTGGAAGTCACCCCCTGGGTGCCGCGTCGAGCTTATTGCAGGTGTTCTTTCAGCAACTGGCCAGCCTGGGTCAGGGCGGCCTGGACCTCGGAAACCTTGGACAGGGCGTTGAGCAGGCCGTAGTCGTGGATCATGCCGTCGTACTGCACCTGTACCACGTCGACACCAGCGGCGTTGAGCTTGCGGGCATAGGCCTCGCCCTCGTCACGCAGCACGTCGTTCTCGGCGGTCTGTACCAGCGCCGGCGGCAGGCCTTTGAGCTGCTCCAGAGTGGCGCGCAGCGGCGAGGCGTAGATGTTGGCGCGGTCGGCTTCGCGGGTGGTGTAGCTGTCCCAGAACCACTTCATCATATTGCGGGTCAGGAAGCGGCCTTCGGCGTACTCCTTGTAGGACGGGGTGTCGAAGTTGGCGTCGGTCACCGGCCACAGCAGGCCCTGGTAGCGCAGCTTGGGCGTGCCCTTGTCCTTGGCCATCAGGCTGACCACCGCGGCCATGTTGCCGCCGACGCTGTTGCCGGCCACGGCCAGGCGACTGCCGTCGACATCGATTTCCTTGCCGTGCTCGGCGACCCACTTGGTCGCGGCATAGGCCTGGTTGATGGCCACCGGGAAGTGGGCTTCCGGACTCGGGGTGTAGTTGACGAACACCGCCGTGGCGCCCGAGGCCACCACTAGGTCACGCACCAGCCGCTGGTGGGTGGGGAAGTCGCCCAGCACCCAGCCGCCGCCGTGGAAGAACATGAAGGCCGGGGTTGCGCCCTTGGCGTGCTCCGGGCGGACGATGGTCAGCAGCAGCGGCTTGCCATCGACCTGGATGGTCTTCTCACTGGTCTTGACGCCGGACAGGTCGACCTTGACGCTGGCCTGGGCACCGACCAGAACGGCACGGGCGTCTTTCGGCGACAGGGTTTCCAAGGGCTTGCCGCCACTGGAGTTCAGGCTGTCGACGAAGGCCTGGGTGGTGCGCTCCAGGTGCGGATCGGGCTGGGGCGCGGCGAAGGCGCTGCCCATGGCCAGGGTGAGGGTGGAAAGACCGAGCAGGCGAGCGAAGGTACGCATGATGAGGACTCCTCGAAGCGTCAAGGGCAGAGCGTCTCGGGGCGAGACGCCCGGTGGTACCGGCGGCCGTATCACGCCAGGGTCAGGCGCACGTCCACGTTGCCGCGGGTGGCATTGGAGTAGGGGCAGACCTGGTGGGCTTTCTCGATCAGGTCTTCGGCCACGGCGCGGTCCAGGCCCGGCAGGCTGATGGTCAGCTCGACGTCGATGGCGAAGCCGGTGGGGATCGGGCCAATGCCGACCTGGGCGGTCACGCTGACATCAGCCGGAACGGCGATCTTTTCCTTGGCACCGACGAACTTCAGGGCGCCGATGAAGCAGGCGGAGTAGCCAGCCGCGAAGAGTTGCTCGGGGTTGGTGCCCGCACCGCCAGCGCCGCCGAGTTCCTTGGGCGTGGACAGCTGCACGTCCAGGGCTTTGTCGCTGCTGATGGAACGGCCATCACGGCCACCGGTGCTGGTGGCAGAAGCGGTGTAGAGAATGTTCATGGCGGACTCCTAATTAAGTATCGCGATAATTAATTCGCTGGACCGAGACGCTGAAGCGGCCTGGGCACGGATTTAAGTTATCGCGATATTAGTTATCGCGCAAATCTATTCTCGTGGCTTGCCGACGGACGGTATGCCGGCGTTATCGTTCCAGCTTGGCGCGCAGCGCGGTGAGGCTTTCGCGCAGTTCGCTCATCTCCCGGTCGCCCAGGGCGCAGTAGCTGCCGATGGTGCCATTGATGTCCTGGGCTTTCTTACGCAGGGTACGCCCCTGCTCGGTAAGCTCGACGGACAGGTTGCGCTCGTCCTCGGCGTTGCGCTGGCGGGTCACGTAGCCTTCGGCTTCCAGGCGCTTGAGTACCGGGGTCAGGGCACCGGAATCCTGGTGCAGCCGGCGGGCCAGCTCCTTGAGCGGGAGGCGGTCGTTCTCCCAGAGCACCAGCATCAATAGATACTGCGGGTAGGTCAGCCCCACCTCTTCGAGCAGCGGCTTGTACACCTTGGTCATGGCCAAAGAAGTGGAGTACAACGCAAAGCACAGCTGCTGATCGAGAAGGAGAGGGTCTTTACTGGTCATGGAGGTCTCGCGACGGCAAATGAGAAATGATTCTACCCTGGGCATTTGGGTAGCATAGCCTTTCACCATCAGACTCCGCGGTTTTCATGCGTATCCATGTTTCCTTCATCGATCGTGTCGGCATCACTCAGGAAGTGCTGGCGCTGCTCGGTGCGCGCAATCTCAACCTGGATGCCGTGGAGATGGTGCCGCCTAACGTCTATATCGACGCGCCAACCCTGAGCGCAGCGGTGCTGGAAGAATTGCGCGACGCCCTGCTCACCGTGGTGGGGGTCGAGGCGGTACGGGTGGTGGACATCCTGCCCGGCCAGCGGCGCAGCCTGCAGCTCGATGCGCTGCTCGCCGCCATGGCCGATCCGGTGCTGGCGGTAGATGGCGAAGGCCGCATCCTGCTGGCCAATCCGGCCTTCGCCGCCCTGGCCGGTGAGGACGCCGGCAGCACCCTGGCGGAGCTCTTCAACGACACTGAGCTACCGGTCGAGCTGTTGGCCCAGGGCTTTCGCCTGCCGCTGCGCGAAGTGGTGTTGCGCGGCCAGGCATTGTTGCTGGACGCCACCCCCATCGGCGAACCGGTGGGCGGCCTGGCCGGTGGCCTCTTGACCCTCTATGCACCCAGCCGTATCGGTGGACGCCTGTCGGCGCTGCGCCACGACACTCCCGAGGGCTTCGATTCCCTGCTTGGCGATTGCGCCGCCATTCGCACCCTCAAGGCCCGGGCCCAGCGCCTGGCGGCCCTGGAGGCACCGCTGTTGATCCTCGGCGAGACCGGCACTGGTAAAGAATTGGTGGCCCGTGCTTGCCACGCCGCCAGTGCCCGTCGCGACGCGCCCTTCCTGGCGCTCAACTGCGCCGCCCTGCCGGAGAGCCTGGCCGAGAGCGAGTTGTTCGGCTATGCCCCGGGTGCCTTCACCGGTGCCCAGCGGGGTGGCAAGCCGGGGCTGCTGGAGTTGGCCGACCAGGGCACGGTGTTTCTCGACGAGGTCGGCGAGATGTCGCCCTATCTGCAGGCCAAGCTGCTGAGATTCCTCTCCGATGGCAGCTTCCGCCGGGTCGGTGGCGCCCACGAGACGCGGGTCAATGTGCGCATCCTCGCCGCCACCCATCGCGACCTCCAGGCCATGGTGGCGGCCGGCACCTTTCGCGAGGACCTCTTCTATCGCCTCAACGTGCTCAGCCTGCAGGTGCCGGCGTTGCGCGAGCGCGGCCAGGACATCCTGCTGCTGGCACGGCACTTCCTGCAGCAGGCCTGCGCCCAGATCGGTCGCCCGCCGTGCCGCCTGGCACCGTCCACCTACGGCGTGCTGCTGGGCAACGCCTGGCCGGGCAACGTGCGCCAGTTGCAGAACATCCTCTTTCGCGCCGCGGCGATCAGCGAAAGCGGCCAGATCGATGTCGACGATCTGGATCTGGCCGGGACGGCGGTGGCCGGGCAGGTGACGACCGAGGTCAGTACCCTGGAAGCGGCCATGCAGGGCTTCGAGGCCGCGCTGCTGGAGCGGCTCTATCCGCAATACCCGTCCAGCCGCCAGTTGGCCGCGCGCTTGCAAACCTCTCATTCGGCGATCGCCATGCGTCTACGGCGCTATGGCATTCCACGGCGAGACTAGCGCCGTCGCTTCAAGTTTCATCAGCGCTGCCCGATAACGCTCAGACCACGTCGTGCTCGAACGGGGAGGGCGTCGTGACGAGCAAATTCTTGCAGTGCTTACTTCTCGGCCTGGCGCTGGTCTGCACCGGCGTTCGTGCGGACGCGTTGGAGGTGGTGACCGAGGACTATCCACCCTTCAGCCTGGTCCAGGCGGATGGCCGGGTGACCGGCTTCTCGGTCGAGCTGGTGCGGCTGCTGTTGGCCCGTGCCGAGCTCGTCGCCGAGCCCCAGGTCATGCCCTGGGCACGTGCCTTCGCCCAGGCCCAGGGACGACCCGGGGTCCTGATCTTTTCCCTGGCGCGCATCCCAGAGCGGGAGGCGCTGTTCGAGTGGGTGGTACCCCTGACCGAGACCAACCTCTGCCTGTTCAGCTGGCAGGGCCGCGTGCGCCCCTTGGCCAGCCTGGAGGCGGCCCACGGCCTGCAAATCGCCACGGTCAACGGCGATGCGGGGGAACGCATCCTGCTGGAGCGGGGCTTCACCGTCGGACGGGAGCTGCAGTCCGGCGCGCATTACAGTCTCAACCTGGAGAAATTGAAGGCCGGGCGGGTCGATCTGTGGGTCGCCAATCGGGCCGTGGTCGATCATCTGGCCCGCCAGGCCGGCTACGATCCTCGGCGGGATCTGGTGCCGGCCTATTGCTTGCCGTCCTATCCCGTGTACCTGGCGGCTAGCCTGAATACCGCTCCCGAGGTCGTGACGCGGCTGCGGGCCGCCTTCGTCGCCCTGCAGCAGGACGGCACGCTGGCCACACTTCAGCGGCGCTGGCTATGAAGGGCGTCCGTACGCACCGCTCGCTGGGCAATCGCCTGGCCCTGCTGACGGTGGTGTGCTGCCTGCTGTTTTCCGCGTTCACGGCTGGGCTGCGCACCTGGAACATCTGGCAGCAGAATCGCGTCGGCATGGATGCGGAGTTGCAACTCTTGCAACAGGTCTACCAATCGACGCTAGCCAAGGCCATCTGGGAGATGGACACGCCCTCGGTGCAGGCGCACCTGGATGGCGCGCTGCGCATCGCGTCGGTCGGCCGCATCGAATTGCGTCTGGTCGGTCGCGGCCAGGAGCCCGAGGTCCAATTCCGTCAGCGCGCCGACTGGTCCCCCTCGAGCCTGGCGCCCAGCCGGCAAGGCGAGCTGGTCTACAGTCCCTATCCTGGCGGTCACGAGGTGCTGGGCGAATTGTTCATCCAGGGCAATGAGAGCTTGCTCTGGCACGAGTTGCGCGACAGCGTGGCGGGTACCCTGCTGACCCAGCTCCTGCTCGCCCTGCTGCTCGCCGGCCTGGTCAGCCTGGCCTTCAATCGGCTGGTGACCCTGCACGTCCGCCGCATCGCCCGGCACCTGTCGTTGCTGTCGGCCGCCACCCTCGACAAGCCTCTCCGCCTGCAGCGGCCCGCCCGGCAGGACGAACTGGACCTGCTGGTGAGCGGCATCAATGCCCTGCAAGGCAATCTAGCGGGCTACCTGGCCCAACAGCATCGACATGAAGAGGAATTGGCCGCGCATCGCGATCGCCTGGCGGAACGGGTACAGGAGCGCACGGCGGAGCTCGAGGCGCTGGCGACGGCGCAGCAAACCATCCTGGGGCTGTCCAACCAACTGATCCATGCGCCTTACGAGCAGTTCGACCGGCGTTGCCAGGTCTGCCTGCAAGAGGTGGCGCAACGCCTGCGTGCGCGTCAGGCCTTCTGGTTCAAGCGCCGCGCCCCGGAATCGACCTATCGCCTGTACCAGGGTTGGTTCGGCGAGATTGAGCCGATGACCCTGGGCTTGAGCCTGCCGATCTCCTGCGCCCAGGCCCTGGAGGTCCTGTTGGAGCCGGAGGTGCCGCAGACCTTCGCCTCACCGAGTGCCCTCGTCAGCGTGCTCGGTGAGGCGGCTGAGCCGCTGCTGGCCCTGGGCAACGAAGCCCTGGCACTGGTCCATCTGCAGATCGCCGAAGACGAATACGGCTTGCTGCTCTTTGGCTGTGGGCTGGGCGGCGATTGGCGCACCGACGAACGTGCCCTGATCAACATGACCACCCAACTGCTCTTGCATGCCTCCCATCACCAGCTGCAACTGCGCGATCTGCTGGCGTCCCAGGAGGCATTGCGCAGCGCCAACGCGCGGCTGGAGCAGCTGTCGCGCAGCGACCCGCTCACCGGGCTGGCCAATCGGCGCTGCTTCGACGAGGCCGAGCACCTGGAATTTCGGCGCGCCCAGCGCTCGGGGCTACCGCTCTCGCTGCTGCTCTGCGATGTCGACTTCTTCAAGCGCTATAACGATACCTATGGCCATACCCAGGGCGACCTTTGCCTGCAACAGGTGGCGACCGCCATGCAGCAGGTCGTGGTCCGCCCGGGCGACCTGCTGGCGCGGATCGGCGGCGAGGAATTCGCGGTCTTGCTGCCTGCGACCGACCTCGCCGGCGCGGGAGAGCTGGCCGAGCGTCTGCGCCGGGCCGTGGCTGCGTTGGCGATTGCCCACGTCGGCTCCGAGGTCGCCGATCACGTCACCCTGAGCATCGGCTATGCCTCGCTGAACGCCGCAACTCTCGATTTCGCCGCGCTCATGGGCCAGGCCGACCGGGCGCTCTACCGGGCCAAGAGCCTGGGCCGTAATCGCAGTTGTCAGTTACCGGAGGACTTCTCCCCATGAGGTATCTGCTGCTGGCCCTGCTGATCCTGGCGTGGCGGCCTTTGGAGGCCGCCACGCTACGCGCCGTGACCGAAGACACCGCCTTTACCTGGATCGTCGATGGCCGGGTGAGTGGACCGGCGACCGCCGTGGTGGAACGCACCCTGGCAGTGGCGGGTATCGATGACTATAGCCTGGAGCTCTATCCCTGGGCCCGCGCCTATGACCTGGCACTGCACGAGCCGGCGGTACTGATCTATCTGATCGCCCGAACCCCGGCCCGCGAAGCTCAATTCCACTGGGTGGGGGAGATCACGCGCCTGCGTTACTACTTCTATCGGCTGGCGAGTCGAAACGACGTCCGGATCGAGCAGCTCGACGAGGCGCGCGCCTATCGCCTGGGCGTGATGCGCGACGACGTGCGCCACCAGTATCTGCAGCAGCTCGGCTTCCAGCGGTTGGTGGTGTCGGGCCAGCAACAGGACAATTTCAACCGCCTGCTCAGCGGCCAGGTGGATGCCCTGTTGCTACCGGAGCGAGATGCCGCCCACTTCTGCCAGGCGGCGGGCAGCGCCTGCCCAGGGTTGCAACGCCTGGCGGTGCTGGAGGAGCTCGATACCCCGCTGTACATGGCGTTCAGCGCGGCCACACCGGCGCCGCTGGTGGAGCGGCTGCGCACGGCGTTCGCGCAGCTCAAGGCCAGTGGCGAGGTCGCTCGGCTGCTGGAATAGCCGAGCGACCCCCGGCCGTCAACGCAGCACGTTGGTCTTGGCCAGGTCCAGCACCTCGCTGCCGCGGCCGCTCATCACCGCGCGCAGCATGTAGAGGCTGAAGCCCTTGGCCTGGGCGGCCTCGATCTTCGGCGGTAGCGACAGCTCCTGCTTGGCGATGCGCACGTCCACCAGGGCCGGACCGGGGTGGGCGAAGGCTTCCGCCAGGGTGGCGTCGAGCCGGCTGGCCGACTCCACCTTCCAGCCGCGTACACCGCAGGCTTCGGCGACCCGGGCGAAGTCGACGGCGGCGAGATCGGTGGTCTCGTCGAGCATGCCCGCGGCCTTCATCTCCATGGCGACGAAGCCCAGGGTGGCGTTGTCGTAGACGATCACCTTGACCGGCAGCTTTTCGCTGGCCAGGGTCGCCAGTTCGCCGAGCAGCATGGACAGGCCGCCGTCACCGGCCAGGGCCACCACCTGGCGATCCGGGAAGGCCGCCTGCAGGCCCATGGCCTGGGGCAGGGCGTTGGCCATGGAGCCATGGCTGAAGGAGCCGGCCAGCTTGCGCTCGAAGTTCATCGCCAGGTAGCGCGCCGCCCAGACGGTGGGGGTGCCCACGTCGCAGGTGAAGAGGGCGTCCGGCGCGGCCAGTTCGCTCACCCGGGTGGTGAGGTACTGAGGGTGCAACGGCTCGCCATCGGCGGTGGCGGTGGCCAGGTCATCCAGTTCGGCGCGGGTCTTGCGGTAGTGCTGCTGGGCCTTTTCCAGGAAGCGGCTGTGGCCGTTGGGCTGGAGTTTCGGCAGCAGGGCGTCGAGGGTGGCGCGGACATCGCCCACCAGGCCCTTGAGCAGCGGGGTACGTACGCCCAGGTGGGCACCGCGCAGGTCGATCTGCACCACCCGCCCGTGATCCGGGAAGAAGTTGCGATAGGGGAAGTTACTGCCCAGCATCAGCAGCAGGTCGCACTCCTTGAGCGCGTGATAGCCGGAGGAAAAGCCGATCAGCCCGGTCATGCCCACGCCGTAGGGATTCGCATACTCGATATGAGCCTTGCCACGCAGGGCGTGCACCACCGGCGCCTGCAGGCGCTCGGCCAGGGCCACCACCTGGGCATGGGCGCCGGCGCAACCGGCACCGCACAGCAGGGTGATGCGTTTCTCGCCGGCCAGCAATTTGGCCAGGGCGTCCAGTTCGGCCTCTGGCGGCACCACCACTGGGCGCACCGGCTCGCTCCACTGGACCTGCTGGGTGGGCGCCTCGGCCAGGGCCACGTCGCCGGAGATCACCACCACCGACACCGAACGGTTGAGGATGGCCGAGCGCATGGCGGTCTCGAGGATGCGCGGCAACTGCTCGGGATGGCTGACCACTTCGCAGAAGTCGCTGCAATCGCGGAACAGCCGCTCCGGGTGGGTCTCCTGGAAGTAGCCCAGGCCGATCTCGCTGGAGGGAATCTGGGCAGCGATGGCCAGGACCGGTGCGCCGCTGCGCTGGGCGTCGAACAGGCCGTTGATCAGGTGCAGATTGCCCGGGCCGCAGGAGCCGGCGCAGACGGTGAGCCGGCCGCTGATGTCGGCGGCGGCGCTGGCGGCGAAGGCCGCGGCTTCTTCATGCCGCACCCCGCGCCAGCGAATACGGTCGCGCTTGCGCAGGCTGTCGGTGAGGCCGTTGAGCGAATCGCCCGGCAGGCCCCAGATGGTCTCCACCCCGGCGGCTTCGAGGGTGGCGACGAGCAGATCGGCGACGGTTTTTACAGCCATGACAGAGACTCCAGGCAAGGGGTGGAAGAGGGCAGAGCCGCTTGGCAGAGGTCTTGTTGTGTTCCCTTGGGCCGGCGAAGCGGGGTGTAAGTTCGCGACCGTCTCGCCGTTTCGCCCGGTGAACGGTCGGCGCGCCCGTCACGTGGGCGGCGATAATCGTGCTCGACTCTCCCGCGACAAGGACCGTCCCTCGTGCTCTACGCCTACCTCGGCGGGTTTTCCGCCTTCCTGCTCTACCTGCTGTTGGCCTTGGCCATGCTCGGGCTGTTCTGCGTGCTCTACGCCTGGCTCACGCCGCACCGGGAGTGGCAGTTGATCCGCGCCAACGTGCCCGCCGCGGCCCTGGCCTTCGGCGGCAGCCTGCTCGGTTTCGTGCTGCCCCTGGCCGGCGCCATGCGGGTGGCGGTGAGCCTGACCGACTTTCTGATCTGGGCGGTGATCGCCCTGGTCACCCAGTTGCTGGCCTTCCAGCTGCTGCGCCTGGGCCTGCCCGGGCTGCCGCAGCGACTGGCGGCCAACGAGATGGCCAGCGGCATCCTCGCCGCCTGCTTCGCCCTCGCCGTGGGCGTGCTCAATGCGGCCGCCATCACCGGTTGAGGGCAGGCCATGAAACGCAGCAAACGCCTGCGCCTGGTACTGCTGGGCGCCACACCCCTGCTCGTGACGGGCTGCAGCGACAAACCGGAGACGGGCTATCTCTATCGGGACCCGCTCGACTGTCAGAGCGCCGGGGTATTCAAGGCCGGGCTGTGCGAGCAGGAATACGCCCGGGTGCTGGCCCTGCACGGGCAGATCGCCCCGCGCTATCGCTCCCAAGTCGATTGCGAGGCCGATTTCGGCGCCGGGCGCTGTCAGGCGGTCGATCAAACGTTCAGTGCCTATGCGCCGCCGCTCGCGGGCTATCTGCTGGGTACGGTGCCGGTCACCGCCACCGGTTCTCAGGGGCAGCGGCTGGAGTGGCTGGAACAGCACTTTCCCAGCGAGCCGCTCTACCAGGCGTTGGGTGACGACCATTTGCGCAGCAACTGCAACGAATACGTCGGGCGTCGCTCCGGGCCGCTGCTGGTCAGCACCGCCCTGACCCGGATCAGGCCGGCTCCCGTCGTCCAACGCGGCGGCTTCGGGCTCAAAGCCTCGGCGCTCTGCTCCCAGGGAGGCTAGGCCATGCAGCGCATCTCCTTCGCCGAACGCCCCGACTGGCGCCCGCAGGCCGAGGCCTTGGGCTTCGCCTTCCATACTTTCGACGGCGAACCCTATTGGGACGAGACCGCCGCCTACCGCTTCAGCCTGCGGCAGATCGAAGACGACATCGAGGCGCCCACCGCCGAGCTACACGAGTTGTGTCTGGACTTGGTGGACAGGATCGTCGAGCGCGAAGAGCTGCTGGAACGACTGCACATCCCGCGCTTCTTCTGGGAGCACCTGCGCATCAGTTGGCGCCGGCGCGAGCCCTCGCTCTATGGCCGGATGGACTTCTGCTACAGCGGCCAGGGCCCGGCCAAGTTGTTCGAACTCAATTACGACACCCCCACCTCGCTCTACGAGGCGGCCTATTTCCAGTGGCTGTGGCTGGAGCAGCAGCGTGAGCGCGGCGCCCTGCCGCCCGCCGCCGACCAGTACAACCTGATCCAGGAGCGGCTGATCGAGACCCTGGCCGACCTGGGGTTGCCGCAGCCGCTGTACCTGGCCGCGGTGCGCGACTCCCTGGAGGATCGCGGCACTGTCGACTACCTGCGCGACTGCGCCGTCCAGGCTGGCCTGGATACCCGTTTCCTGGCCATCGAGGACATCGGCCTGGAACGCTCGGGCACCTTCGTCGACCTCAATGGCCACTCCATCTTCAGCCTGTTCAAGCTCTATCCCTGGGAACACCTGCTGGAAGACGCCTTCGGCACGGCCATCCCCGCCAGTGGCACCCGCTTCGTCGAGCCGCCGTGGAAGGCGCTGCTGAGCAACAAGGGCATCCTGGCGTTGCTCTGGGAGCAGCACCCGGGGCACCCCAATCTGTTGCCCACCTATTTCGATGCCCGACCCAGCGCCGCTCTGGCACCGGGCTGGGTGCGCAAGCCGCTGTTCTCCCGCGAGGGCGCCAATGTCAGCCTGCACGCCCGTGACGGCCGCCGGGCAGCGGTGCCCGGCCCCTATGGCGGGCCGACCATCCGCCAGGCCTGCCAGCCCTTGCCGTGTTTCGACGGGCACTATCCGGTGCTGGGCAGTTGGGTGGTGGGCGATAGGGCCTGCGGTCTGGGCATTCGCGAGGATAGCTCACTGATCACCCAGGACAGCTCGCGCTTCTTGCCGCATTTCATCCTCGACTGAGGCCGGAAGCAGCGAAGTCATGCAGCAGGGCTGTCGGACCCAGGAGCTGGACTAAAACCGTATCGAATTCAATACGGTGTTTCTAAAGCGTTACGCGCATTCGCCTCACCTGGCTCGCTTGTAACGCTTTCGCTACACCTCAGAATGGTTAGCCCAAAGAAGCCCAGGTAAACCGGGGTTCCGCTCCTGGCACTCGGCTTGCACTACTCAGACCCATCTATCCACCGGGACGAACGTCCGCAGGAGTCTGCAATGGGTCTGCGCTACACCGAAGAACACGAATGGCTGCGTCAGGAAGCCGATGGCAGCATCACCGTCGGCATCACCGACTATGCTCAGGATTCGCTCGGCGATCTGGTCTTCGTGCAACTGCCGGAGCTGCGCAGCTATGCCCAGGGCGATGAAGTCGCGGTACTCGAATCGGTCAAGGCCGCCAGCAACATCACCATGCCGCTGGACGGCGAGGTCCTGGCCGTCAACGAGGCGCTGAATGATGCGCCCGAGACCATCAATAGCGATCCGCTGCAGGCCGGCTGGTTCTTCCGCTTCCAGCCCGCCAATGCCGAGGCCTTCGCCGCGCTGCTCGACGAAGCCGCCTATCAGCAACTGATCAAGGGGTAAGACCGCCATGTCGCTGCACGACACCCTCAGCACCGCCGACGAATTCGTCCCGCGCCACATCGGTCCGCGCGAGCTGGACGAGATCGCCATGCTCGACCTGCTCGGCTACGAGTCCCTGGACGCCATGACCGCCCAGGTGATCCCCGAGACCATCAAGGGCACCAGCGTGCTGGACCTGCCCGCCGGGCTGTCCGAAGCCGATGCCCTGGCCGAACTGCGCACCATCGCCGGCAAGAATCACCTGCTCAAGAGCCTCATCGGCCAGGGCTACTACAACACCCATACCCCGGCGCCGATCCTGCGCAACCTGCTGGAAAATCCGGCCTGGTACACCGCCTACACCCCCTACCAGCCGGAGATCTCCCAGGGTCGCCTGGAAGCCCTGCTCAACTTCCAGACGCTGATCGGCGACCTCACCGGCATGCCGGTGGCCAACGCCTCGCTGCTGGACGAGGGCACCGCCGCCGCCGAGGCCATGACCTTCTGCAAGCGCCTGGCGAAGAACAAGGCCAATGCCTTCTTCGCCTCCGTGCACTGCCATCCGCAGACCCTGGACGTCTTGCGCACCCGCGCTGAGCCCCTGGGCATCGAGGTGGTGGTGGGCGTGGAAACCGAGATCGAGGACCACGGCCGCTTCTTCGGCGCGCTGTTCCAGTATCCGATGACCACCGGCGAGATCCGTGACTACCGCGAGAGCATCCAGGCCTTCCAGGCCGCCGGTGCCCTGGTGGCCATGGCCGCCGACCTGCTGGCCCTGACCCTGCTCACCCCGCCCGGCGAACTGGGCGCTGACGTGGCCATCGGTACCGCCCAGCGCTTCGGCGTACCGCTCGGCTTCGGCGGCCCCCACGCGGCCTACTTCGCGACGCAAGACAAGTACAAGCGCGACATGCCCGGGCGCGTGGTCGGTGTGTCCATCGACCGCCACGGCAACCCAGCCTATCGCCTGGCCCTGCAGACCCGCGAGCAGCACATCCGCCGCGAGAAGGCCACCAGCAACATCTGCACCGCCCAGGTGCTGTTGGCCAACATCGCCAGCATGTACGCGGTCTACCACGGTCCCGAAGGCCTGACCCGCATCGCCACCCGGGTACAGCGCCTGACCGGCCTGCTGGCCGCCGGCCTGCAGCGTATGGGCCACCAGACCCAGAACACCGCCTTCGACACCCTGACCCTGGTGTTCGGCGCGCGCACCGCCGCCCTGCACGAGGCCGCCCGCGCCCGTGGCTATAACCTGCGCGACGTCAGCGCGGAAGCCCTGGGCGTGTCCCTGGACGAGACCAGCACCCTGGCCGACGTCCAGGCCCTGCTGGAGATCCTCGCCGATGGCCAGGCCGCCCCCCAGATCACCGAGCTGGGCGACGTCAGCGGCGTGGAGTTGCCGGAAGCACTGCGTCGCCAGTCGGCCTTCCTGACCCACCCGGTGTTCGCCAGTTATCGTTCCGAGACCGAGCTGATGCGCTATCTGCGCAAGCTTGCGGACAAGGACCTGGCACTGGATCGCACCATGATCCCGCTGGGCTCCTGCACCATGAAGCTCAACGCCGCCAGCGAGATGATCCCGGTCACCTGGGCGGAATTCGGCGGTATCCACCCCTTCGCGCCGGCCGACCAGACCCAGGGCTACGCCCAGCTCACCGCCGAGCTGGAGGCCATGCTCTGCGCCGCCACCGGCTACGATGCCGTCTCCCTGCAGCCCAACGCCGGCTCCCAGGGTGAGTACGCCGGCCTCCTGGCCATCCGCGCCTATCACCAGAGCCGCGGCCAGGGCGAGCGTGACGTCTGCCTGATCCCGGCCTCGGCCCACGGCACCAATCCGGCCACCGCCAGCATGGTCGACATGCGCGTGGTGGTGGTGGCCTGCGACAAGCGCGGCAACGTCGACCTCGACGACCTGCGCGCCAAGGCCGAACAGCACAGCGACCGCCTGGCCGCGCTGATGATCACCTATCCGTCCACCCACGGGGTATTCGAGGAAGCCATTCGCGAGATCTGCCAGGTGATCCACGACCACGGCGGCCAGGTCTACATCGACGGCGCCAACATGAACGCCATGGTCGGCCTCTGCGCCCCGGGCCAATTCGGCGGCGACGTCTCCCACCTCAACCTGCACAAGACCTTCTGCATCCCCCATGGCGGCGGCGGTCCGGGCGTCGGCCCCATCGGCGTCAAGGCGCACCTGGCGCCCTTCCTGCCCGGCCATGCCCACCTGGAACGCAAGGAAGGCGCGGTCTGCGCGGCGCCCTACGGCAGCGCCAGCATCCTGCCGATCTCCTGGATGTACCTGAAGATGATGGGTAGCGCCGGTCTCACCCGTGCCTCCCAGGTGGCCATCCTCAGCGCCAACTACATTGCCCGCCGCCTGGAAGAGCACTATCCGGTGCTCTACACCGGCACCAGCGGCCTGGTGGCCCACGAGTGCATCCTCGACCTGCGGCCGCTCAAGGACAGCAGCGGCGTGACCGTGGACGACGTGGCCAAGCGCCTGATCGACTTCGGCTTCCATGCCCCGACCATGTCCTTCCCGGTGGCCGGCACCCTGATGATCGAGCCCACCGAGAGCGAGTCCAAGCAGGAACTGGATCGCTTCTGCGACGCCATGATCGCCATCCGTGAAGAGATCAGCGCCCTGGAAAGCGGCACCCTGGACCCCCAGGACAACCCGCTGAAGAACGCGCCCCATACTGCGCGCGAACTGGCCGGGGAGTGGACTCACCCCTACAGCCGCGAGCAGGCGGTGTTCCCGCTGCCGAGCCTGGTGGACGGCAAGTACTGGCCGCCGGTGGCCCGTATCGACAACGTCTATGGCGATCGCAACCTGGTCTGCTCCTGCCCGCCCATCGAGGCGTACGGCGAGGCCTGAGCCCTCACCCCCGGCCCCTCTCCCTGGGGAAGAGGGGAGTAGCGCTGCAGCACTTTGCCAGGTCTGCGCAGTTGCGCAGGATGTCCAGGTGAAGCACCGCTCTTCCCCCTCTCCCCCAGGGAGAGGGCCGGGGTGAGGGAAGTCCCGAAGCACCGAGGTCGCGCCTCGCTCATCAGGCGAGCCCATTCAGATCACAGCTTCCTTGCTCTGGAGGACCGGAGCGCGGAAACCGCCACCCGACACGGAGCCCCACCATGTCCCTGCTCAAGACTTCGCTCCACGCGCTGCACCTGGAACTCGGCGCCCGCATGGTGCCCTTCGCCGGCTACGAGATGCCGGTGCAATACCCGCTCGGCGTGCTCAAGGAGCACCAGCACACCCGCGCTCAGGCCGGGCTGTTCGACGTGTCCCACATGGGGCAGGTACTGCTCGAAGGCGACGCGGCCGCCGAGGCCCTGGAATCCCTGGTGCCGGTCGACATCATCGACCTGCCCAGCGGCATGCAGCGCTATGCCCTGCTGACCGACGACAACGGCGGCATCCTCGACGACCTCATGGTCGCCAACCTCGGCGATTGCCTCTACCTGGTGGTCAACGCCGCCTGCAAGGAAGCTGACCTCGCCCACCTGGAAAAGCACCTCGGCGATCGCTGCCAGGTGCTGCCGCAATTCGATCGGGCCCTGCTGGCTCTGCAGGGCCCGGCCGCCGCCGCTGTCCTGTCGCGCCTGGCGCCGGAAGTGGCCGAGATGACCTTCATGCAGGTACGCCGCGTGAAGCTGCTGGACCAACCCTGCATCGTCAGCCGCAGCGGCTACACCGGTGAGGATGGCTACGAGATCTCGGTGCCCAGCGCCGCCGCCGAGACCCTGGCGCGCCGCCTGCTGGCCGAGCCGGAAGTCGAGGCCATCGGCTTGGGTGCCCGCGACTCCCTGCGCCTGGAAGCCGGTCTCTGCCTCTATGGCCATGACATGGACGCCGGTACCACGCCGGTGATGGCCAACCTCGGCTGGGCGCTGTCCAAGGTTCGTCGCGAAGGTAACGGCCGCGCCGGTGGCTTCCCCGGTGCCGAGCGCATCTTCGCCGAACAGCGCGACGGTGTGAGCCGCAAGCGCGTCGGCCTGCTGGTACAGGAGCGGGTGCCGGTACGCGAAGGCGCGGAACTGGTGGATGCCAATGGCGCCAGCATCGGTCGCGTCACCAGCGGCGGCTTCGGCCCGACCCTGGGCGCGCCGGTGGCCATGGGTTATGTCGACAGCGCCTTCGCTGCCCTGGATACCGAGCTGTTCGCCGTGGTGCGCGGCAAGCAGGTCCCGGTCAAGGTCGCCAAGACGCCCTTCGTGCCGCAGCGGTATTACCGCGGTTGATCTGAGTCCTTGAGTGTTGGGCTTCGCGCTGCTCAACCCAACCTACAGGAGCGTGACCCCGTAGGTTGGGTTGAGCGCAAGCGAAGCCCAACAGCGCCTCACACCACCGGATAATCCCGAAACACCGATATTCCTTCCGCCTCGATAGCGAGCGCTTCCAGCGTCGGATAGTTACGCCGCTCAATCAGCCCCGGCAGGGCGTAATGCAGGAAGCTCCAGGCCACCGCCGCATCGATGGCATCCTGACCGATAGCGCCTTCGCTCAGCGGCGGGCGCGGACCCAGCCAGGCCTTGTCCAGCGCGCCGCAGGCCGCGCGCAGCTGGCCTTCCACCCGTTGCCGCCAGGGTTCGTGGCGCTTCTCTTCCGGTCGCAGGTCACGCTCGTACACCAGCTGCACCGCCTTCTCGCATAGGGCCAGGGCCAGGCCGATCCGACTCAAGGCGGTCGCCCGGGCGGCCTGGCCGTGAGGTAGCAACTGCCGGCTACCGCAGGCGAGGTGCTGGGCATAGTCGAGGATCAACGACGAATCCATCAGCCGCTGACCATCCAGGCAGATCAGGGTCGGCGCCTTGACCACCGGGTTGAAGGTACGAAAGCGCTCGACGTCACGGAAGACCGAGAGCTGGCGCAGCTCGAAGGGCAACGCCAGCAGACGAAGGGAGATCGCGACCCGCCGCACATAGGGGGAGTCGAGCATGCCGATGAGTTGCATGGGAGGCGTCCTGTCAGAAAGAGTGAATCCTGTTTCACGTGGAACGTCACCCTTACTGCGCGTTTCACGCCAGGTGCCGCTCTGGACAAGACATTAAGGATTCGGTGAAGCTGCTTCCAGCGAGAAAATCTGACGGAATCGTTAAGGAAGTCTTACATGTCGCGCGTGCCGCCGTTGAATGCCCTGCGCTGCTTCGAAGCGGTTGCCCGCCTGGGCAGCGTGACCCGCGCCGCCAGCGAGTTGCACCTCACCCACGCCGCGGTCAGTCAGCAGGTGAAGGGCCTGGAGCACCAACTGGGCATGGTGCTGTTCGAACGCCAGGGACGCGGTATCGAGGTCACGGGCGACGGTCGGGTCTATGCCGAGCAGGTCCGCCAACTGCTCGACGACCTGGGCGAGGCGACCCGGCGCCTGCAGGCCCGCCCGCGGCGCAACGAGCTGGTATTGGCTACCTTTCCTTCTTTCGCCGCGCACTGGTTGCTGCCGCGGTTGCCCCGCTTTCGCGCCCTGTACCCGGAGTACCGCATCCGCCTGCAGACCAGTCTGGACTTCCAGGACCTGCGCCAAGGCATGGTGGACATCGGGGTACGCATGGGCGAAGGGCAGTGGGATGGCCTGACGGCGCAATGGCTGTTCCAGGACGATGTCCTGCTGGTGGCCGCGCCCGACTACGATGGCGGCCGCCTGCCGCGCACTTTGGAGGAGGCCCTGGCGCAGCCGCTTATGCATACGGAAGAGACCTGGCGGCCTTGGGGTGAAGCGGCTGGCATCGACCGGGCGGCCGCCTCGTGCACCATCAGCATGAACGATTCCAACCTGGTGCTGGAGGCGCTCCGCCTGGGCCAGGCGCTGGCACTGGAAAGACGCAGTCTGGTGCAGGCGGCGCTGGACGAGGGTCGTCTGGTCCAGCTCAGCCCGGTGGTGGCGCCCTATCCGTACGCCTACTGGCTGGTCTGGCCGGAGCGGGCGGAGTCGGCGGAAAAGCAGGAACGCTTCGGCGCCTGGCTGCACGCCGAGGCAGCGATCTATCTGGAGGGGCTGGCCACCTCGGCGACGGCCTGAGGCGGCCAGTCCAGAGGCTCAGCGCAGCAGCAGCTTGCGACGGCCGTCCGGCCAGACTTCCCAGAGTTGATCGTTGATGCGCTGCACCTGGCTGGTGGTGCGTCTCATGGTACTGATGGCGGCCCGCAGCGCCTGGCTGCTGGCGGTATCAACGAGGTTACCGGCGCCGTTGCTCTCGGCCTTGGCGCGCTCCATAGCTACAGTGTTCATTGACGCCTCCCCGAGCTCGGCTATAGACGGCGAAAGTGCCGTAGCCCAAAGACTGTCCCGCACCGGCAAGATTCCGCGTCCGCGGCGGTCACCGTTCAAGCTGTGATCCACGTCCTGAGCATGTTGTGGCCTGTTGAGCGTATTGGCGCAAAGGCTGCCTTCTGTACGGATATACAGATTAGTCCTTGCGCCGCTCGCGCAGGCTTTGCATCCTGTGGCGATTCCCTTCGCGCGACGCCGACCATGCAGCTGTATCTCTGCGAAAAACCCTCCCAGGCCAAGGACATCGCCCGTGTCCTTGGCGCCACCCGGCGCGGCGAGGGCTGCCTGCAGGGGCAGGGCGTGACCGTGACCTGGTGCATCGGCCATCTGCTGGAAACGGCGCCGCCAGATGCCTATGACGCCCGCTACAAGCGCTGGTCACTGGATGATCTGCCCATCGTCCCCGAGCAATGGAAGCTGCAGGTCAAGAAGACCACCGGCAGCCAGTTCAAGGCGGTCAAGCGCCTGCTGGGCGAGGCCAGCGAATTGGTGATCGCCACCGACGCCGACCGCGAGGGCGAGATGATCGCCCGCGAGCTGGTGGACCACTGTCGCTATCGCGGGCCGATCCGCCGGCTGTGGTTGTCGGCGCTGGACGATGTTTCCATCCGCCGCGCCCTGGCCGCGCTCAAGCCCGGCGCCGACACCTACGGGCTTTACCAGTCGGCCTTGGGGCGTTCGCGGGCCGACTGGCTGATCGGCATGAACATGAGTCGGCTGTTCACCCTGCTGGGACGGCGCTCGGGCTACCAGGGCGTGCTCTCGGTCGGGCGAGTGCAGACCCCGACCCTGCGCCTGGTGGTGGATCGCGATCGCGCCATCGCGGCTTTCGTGCCGGTGCCCTTCTGGACCGTGGAAGCCACGCTGGACGCCTCGGGCAGTCGCTTCCAGGCCCAGTGGCAGCCCCCGGAGGACGTCTGCGACGACCAGGGCCGGTGCTTGAAGCCGGACGTCGCCCAGGCGGCAGCCCAGGCTATCGAAGCGGCCGGCCAGGCACGGCTGGTCAGGCTCAAGACCGAGCGCATCCGTGAAGCGGCGCCCTTGCCCTTCGATCTGGGTACCCTGCAGGAGGTCTGCTCCAAGCGCTTCAACCTGGGTGCCCAGCAGACCCTCGACATCGCCCAGGCGCTCTACGAAACCCACAAGCTGATCACCTATCCGCGCAGCGATTGCGGCTACCTGCCGCTGTCCCAGCACGCCGAGGCAGCGGCGCTGCTGGCGGCCTTGCTGGGCGCCGATAGCAGTCTCGCGCCGCTGCGCGAGCACCTGGACGCCAGCCGTCGTTCGCGGGCCTGGAACGACGCCAAGGTCAGCGCCCACCACGGCATCATCCCGACCCTGGTGACGCGCGATCTGGGCCGCCTGAGTCCCCAGGAGCGCAACGTCTACGGCCTGATCCGCGCGCGCTATCTAGCGCAGTTCCTGCCGCATCATGAATTCGACCGCACCCAGGCCGACTTCGCAGCCGGCGGCGAACGGCTGCGCGCCACCGGCAAGCGGCTGGTGGAACCGGGCTGGCGCCGCGCCCTGCCCGAGGCCCTGACGCCACCGAAAGGCCGCGAGGCGCCGCCGCCCCAGGCGCTGCCCACCTTGCATGAGGGCGCGGACTATCCGGTGGTCGAGGTGCGCTGCAAGGATCAACTGACCCAGCCGCCCAAACCCTTCACCGAGGGCGATCTGATCAAGGCGATGAAGAACGTCGCCAAGCTGGTGGAAGACCCGGCGCTCAAGCAGAAGCTCAAGGACACCACCGGCATCGGCACCGAAGCGACCCGCGCCAGCATCATCCAGGGCCTGCTGGACCGCGGCTACCTGGTCAAGCAGGGCAAGGCCCTGGCGGCGACGCCGGCGGCCTTCGGCCTGATCGACGCCGTACCCCGCGCCATCGCCGATCCGGGGACCACGGCGCTCTGGGAGCAGGCGCTGGATCGGGTGCAGGAGGGCGAACTGAGCCTGGCCGAATTCGTCGCCAAGCAATCGGCCTGGATGGGCAAGCAGGTGGAGCGCTGTCTCGGCCTGACCCTGACCATCAGCGGCCCGCCACCTGCCGGCAAGGGCGCGCCCTGGAAGAAGAAGCGGCGCACCGGTGGGAGCAAGGCCAAGGCGACGGCGAAGACGGCTGGCGCTCCGCCGCGGGCACGCAAGCCGAGGGTCAAGCCGGGCTGAGGGTGGCGAAGAGGCGTTCGAGTACGGCTTCGGGCTGGGTCAGGACGTCGTGGTTCCAGAAGCGCAGGATCTGGAAGCCTTGGGCTCGCAGCCAGGCATCGCGCTCGCGGTCGGCCGGGCTGTCCTGATGCTGGCCGCCGTCCAGCTCGATCACCAGGCGGGCTTCCAGGCAGACGAAGTCCAGGATGTAGCGGCCATGGGGATGCTGGCGGCGGAACTTGAGTCCTTGCAGACGCTTGCCACGCAGGTGCTGCCAGAGGGCGCGTTCGGCATCGGTCTGGTTGCGGCGCAGGCTGCGGGCGTGGGTGATGAGGGGCATGGGAATCCGTTCCCTTGGGTTTTTGGTGTTGGGTTTGCCCTCACCCCAGCCCTCTCCCGGAGGGAGAGGGGGCGGTATGGAGTGGGCGGATGCGGTGGAGTATCGCCTGAGGATTTTGGCTTGGTGATGGCTCTGGCGTGAGGGTTCTGCGGGTTCTCAGTTTGGGCTTGCTGGGTAGGAAATAGCTAGGGACTGAAGGCGCTTGGGGGCGGGTTTGCCCTCACCCCAGCCCTCTCCCGGAGTGTATAGCCCGGAGACATGGTGGACACCTGTTCGAGGACAAGGTGGACAGGTGTCAGGCGACGGAACGTCCCGTCGTCGCCGTCCGGGTGTGTGCGTTCAAACACGCGATGCGCCAGGTGCGCCAGAACACGTCGTACTGGCCGTCCACGCTCTCAGCACGGATCAGCACGGGCTCGCCGATGAAGGCCTTGCCCACGTGCCACTGCTGGCCTCGCCAGTTGATGAGCCCCTGATCGCGTACCGTGCGGACGATACCGCCTTCAGCGTACAACGGCGCGGATGGCGTGTGGCAATAGGCGCGGGGGCTGGGTTGATGCGTGTCTGGGGCAACTGCATGCCCAGCGCCTGATGCGGCCGCTGGGCATTGTAAAGCTGTCGCCAGTGGTCGAAGGCCCGCTGCGCCTTGTCCAGGTCTGCCCACGGCGGGCCTTGCAGGACTTCGGCCTTGAGCGTGCGGTGGAAGCGTTCGTCCTTGCCCTGCGTCTGCGGATGATAGGGGCGCGAATGGCTGACCCGGATGCCCTGGGCCATCAGCCAGACGTCCAACCGAGTGTAATGCTGGCCGTCCGTGCCCCAGGGGCTGCCGTTGTCCATGGTCATTCGCGCCGGCAGGCCATAGCGCTCGAAGGCGGCGATCAGGCACTGACGCACGGTGCTTTCCCGCTCGTCGCCGCAGGCCTGCAACACCACTGCGTAGCGCGAATGGTCGTCCAATACGGTCAACGGATGACAGCGTCCCCGCAACAGGGGTACATGCCCCTTGAAGTCCATCTGCCACAGATCGTTGGCGTGCGGGTGTTCAAAGCGCTGCCAGGGCTTGGCCGCCGCTGAAGCAGCCGCGCTCACCGCGCCGTGGCGGACCAGGATCGCATGTACCGTACTGATAGCCGGCATCGGCACGCCCTGATCCTCCAGCCGACGCGCCAGCTTACGTGCTCCCCAAGCCGGGTGCTGCGCGCGCAAGGCCATGACCTGCGCCTCCTGTTCCGCTGCACAGCGGCTTGGCGACGTCGCTGGACGGCGCGAGCGATCCGTCAGCGCCTCACCGGCCCTGGCACGCGCCAGCCACTTGTATCCCGTCGTCGGACTAATCCCGAAGCGGCGACACAGTAGGCGTACGTTCGCTCCCGTCTGTTGGGCCAAGCCAACAAATTCTTCGCGTAGCTCCATCGTGGACCTCTCCTGCCACAGCATCGGCCTGCTCCCACCTGCCAAATGCCACAGCGTGAAGTGTCCACCCTGTCTCCGAACAGGTGTTCACTATGTCCCCGGGCCATACACCGGAGGGAGAGGGGGCGGTGTGGAGCGAGGGTGATGTTATGAAGTATCGCCTGAGGATTTTGGCTTGGCGATGGCTCTGACGCGAGGGTTTTGCGGGTTTCCAGTCTGGGCTTTCTGAGTAGGAAATAGCTAGGGACTGAAGGCGCTATGGCGTTGGGTTTGCCCTCACCCCAGCCCTCTCCCGGAGGGAGAGGGGGTAACAAGGTGCGATGGGCTACTGCTGAGTATCGCCTGGTACCTGGACTCGTCCAGATCGCAGAAATCGCTATCGCGGCAACTCTGAGAACATCTGTGGAGCGTGATCTGGAGGGGAGACCCGCCTCCCGCTCCAGACAACTCCCTCTCCCTCCGGGAGAGGGTTTGGGTGAGGGGGCGCACAAGCCCCCGCCCGGCTTACTTCTTCTCGAACGCCGCCGCCGCGGTGGCGTAGGCCGCTTCGTGGTAGTCGAACTCGGCCGACTGGACCAGCAGGGTTTCCTCGTCCTCGGTGAAGGCGATCACCGGGCGGTAGGAGACGCCATCCGCCTGGATCTCGGATTCGTCGATGAGCTTGGAGAGGTCGAAGGCGAAGTCGCCGCAGATGGCCTTGGCCTGGGCGTCGGTGATGCCGTGTTTCTTCAGGGCATCACGCAGCAGGGTGCTCCATTGGTATTGGAACTGGAGACCCAGTTTGGCATAGCTGGGACCGTAGTCGATTTCCATGAGTGTGTAACCGGGGCTTGGGAGGAGGGGGCGAACTCGCCACATTGGCCGGAGGAACGGCCGATGCGACGGCTGCCGGTGACACTACGATGGCGTGCCGGAAAGCCCAGGTGAAGGGGAGCGGGCCGGACGGCCAAATCTTGCCACCGAGAGGCCCGCACCCCGGACGAGCGGTTATTCGTGCACGATGCGCGAGTGGTCGCGGGTGTCCTTCATGAAGACGTAGACCAGCAGCGAGCAGGCGATGCAGCCGGTTACGTACCAGTAGTAGCCGCTCTCCATGCCGATGCTCTTGAACCACAGGGCCATGTACTCGGCGGTGCCGCCGAAGATGGACACGGTGAGGGCATAGGGCAGACCGACGCCGAGGGCGCGGATCTCGGTGGGGAACAGCTCGGCCTTCACCACGGCGTTGATCGAGGTGTAGAAGCTGACGATCACCAGCGCCGCCATGATCAGCCAGAAGGCGCCCCACCAGGAGGTGACGCTGCCCAGGGCGGTGAGGATCGGATAGGTGAACAGGGTGCCCAGCACGCCGAAGGCGATCAGCACCGGGCGCCGGCCGATCTTGTCGGAGATCGCCCCGACCAGGGGCTGCAGCAGCATGAAGAGGAACAGGGTGGCCGCCGAGATGGAGGTGGCGTCGGTCTTGCTCATGCCCACCGAGTTGACCAGGTATTTCTGCATGTAGGTGGTGTAGGTGTAGAAGGCCAGGGTGCCGCCCATGGTCAATCCGACCACGGTGAAGAATTCCTTGGGATGCCGCGCCAGGGTGCGCATCAGGGATTCCTTGGGCTTTTCGGACTTCTTGAAGGAGCTGGTCTCTTCCATGCCGCGGCGCAGGTAGAGGGCGGTCACGGCGCAGGCGGCGCCGATGACGAAGGGGATGCGCCAGCCCCAGCTTTCCAGCTGCTGCACGGTGAGCAGTTGCTGCAGCACGATGAGGGTGGCCAGGGCCAGCAACTGACCGGAGATCAGGGTCACGTACTGGAAGCTGGAATAGAACCCGCGGCTTTCCTTGGTGGCCATCTCGCTCAGGTAGGTGGCGGAGGTGCCGTATTCACCGCCCACCGAGAGCCCCTGCAGCAGGCGCGCCAAGACCAGCATGATCGGCGCGGCCACGCCGATGCTGGCGTAGCTGGGGGTGAGGGCGATGATCAGGGAGCCGGCGCACATCATGATCACCGAGACCATCAGCGCGGCCTTGCGTCCGGCCTTGTCGGCGTAGAGGCCCATCAGCCAGCCGCCGATCGGGCGCATCAGGAAGCCCACGGCGAAGATGGCGGCGACGTTGAGCAACTGGGCGGTCTGGTCGCCCTGGGGGAAGAAGGCCTTGGCGAAGTACAGCGAGAAGGCGGCGTAGACGTACCAGTCGAACCACTCGACCAGGTTGCCGACGGAACCGCTGAAGATGGATTTGATGCGTTGCGAGGTGGTCTTGGGCGCGGCCTGGCCGGCCGCGAGGGTAGCGGTGCTATCCACAGGGTGTTCCTCTTGTCGTTGTTATTAGGTACGCGCGGAGCGTCGACAAGGGCTATTGCAGCGGCCGTGCCAAGCCGTGAAGGGGCGTTCTTGCTGGGTTTTCGGTGGCCTGGTAAGCGGAAGTCCGCCAGGACATACGTGGCGATGAGCGGATTTCCGCCTATCGCCGCTCAGTCGCCCTCGGGACCGTCGAGGAAGTCGGCGCGGAGCAGGCCGTGGCGCTGCATCTTCTCGTTCAGGGTGCGCCGGGGCAGTTGCAGTTCGTCCATCACCGCCTTGATCTCGCCACCATGGCGGGCCAGGGCGGCGCGCAGGCACTGGGCTTCGAAGGCTTCCAACTGGTCGGCGAGGGCGTGGCTGGCGGCCGCGCTGGCGGGTGCGCCCAGGCCCAGCACCTCGCGTTCGGCGGCGTTGGCCAGTTCGCGGACGTTGCCCGGCCAGCCATGGCCGAGCAACTGGGCCAGGCGCGCGGCGCCGGGCGGGGTGACCGGGCGGCCCAGGCGCGCGCCGGCCTCGGCGAGGAAGTGGTCGAACAGCAGCGGGATGTCTTCGCGCCGGGCGCGCAGCGGCGGCAGGTGCAACTCGGCGACGTTGAGGCGGTAGGCCAGGTCTTCGCGGAAGCGGCCGGCGCGGGCTTCTTCGAGCAGATCCGGCTTGGTGGCGGCGACGATGCGCAGGTCCAGGGCGATGCTCTGGTTGGAGCCCAGGCGCTCCAGGCGCTGTTCCTGCAGCACCCGGAGGAGCTTGACCTGCTGGGCCAGGGGCATGCTCTCGATCTCGTCGAGGAACAGGGTGCCGCCGTTGGCGTATTCCAGTTTGCCGATGCGCTTGCCCTGGGCGCCGGTGAAGGCGCCGCTCTCGTGGCCGAACAATTCGCTCTCGAACAACTGCTCGGGAATGGCCGCGCAATTGAGGGCGACGAAGGCCTTGCCGGCGCGCGGGCCGAAGTCGTGCAGGCAACGGGCGACCAGTTCCTTGCCGCTGCCGGTCTCGCCGCGCAGCAAGACGTTCACCGGCGTCGGCGCCAGGTCGAGGATCTGCTGGCGCAGCCGGACGACACCGGGCGAGACCCCCAGCAGCCGACGGGCGAGGGCACTCTGGTCGTCCACCCGGCGGTGCAACTGGCGGTTCTCCAGCACCAGCCGGCGCTTTTCCAGGGCCCGACCGAGATCGCCCAGCAAGGCCCCGGGGCTGAAGGGTTTTTCCAGGAAGTCGTAGGCGCCCTGGCGCATGGCGGTCACTGCCAGGGCGACGTCGCCGTGGGCGGTGAGCAGGATCACCGGCAGGTCGCGATCCAGCGCCTGCAGCCGGTCCAGCAGGGCCAGGCCGTCCATGCCGGGCATGCGCACGTCGCTGACCACCACCCCGGCGAAGTCCGGGGTCACCGCTGCCAGGCAGTCTTCGGCGCGGGCGAACAGCCGCACCTGATGCCCGGACAGCTCCAGCCACTGGCGTACCGCCTCGCGGATGCTGGCTTCGTCGTCGACCAGATAGACCTGATGTTCCATGGGTGCCCCTCGCGGACCGTGCGCCGTCACCTTGCCCGAAGGCGGCGGGGCGGTCGAGTCCTCAATCGGCGGCGGATAGCAGCGGCAGGCCGAGGCGGGCGCAGGCGCCGCCGTCCGGTCGATTGTCCAGTTCGATGCGGCCGTTCAGGTGCTGGGCCACGGTCTGCACGATGGACAGGCCCAGGCCGGCGCCGTTGGCCGCCCCGCTGCTGTAGAAGCGCTCGAACAGCCGGGGCAGGGCCTCGGCGGGGATGCCGGGCCCCTGGTCGAGGATGAGGAGGTCCGCCCAGTCGGCGCCGACTTCCAGCCGCACCTGGATCTCACCGCCAGGGGGCGAGACGTTGACCGCGTTGGTCAGCAGATTCTGCAGGGCGATGCCGAGCATGGCGCTGTCGCCCCGCACCTGGGCCGCGGTGGGCGGTGCCTCGAAGCTGAGGTCGAAACCCTTGTCGAGAATCCAGGGGCCCAGTTCTTCCAGGGTGGCGCCAACGGCGGTGCGCAGCTCGAAGCGCTGCTCGTCGCTCCAGCTCGGTCGGGGTTCCAGGCGGGCGAGGATCAACAGCTGGTTGACCACCCGGGTCAGGCGATCGGTACCGCTGACGACGAATTTCAGCGCCTCATCGCGGGCCGCCGCGGTCTGGGCGGACAGGGCGTTCTGGGCGTGCAGGCGCAGCACCGCCAGTGGGGTGCGCAGCTCGTGGGCGGCATCGGCGATGAAGCGGCGCTCGCGTTGCAGCAGTTGTTCGATCTGCAAGAGCAGGCGATTCAGCGCGGCCTGCATGGGTTCCAGCTCGCGCGGCAGCGGCTCGAGGTGCAGCGGTTGCAGGGATTCTGGATCGCGGTGGCGGATCAGCGCCGCCATGCGCCGCAAGGGTCGCAGGCCCCAGCCGATGGCCAGCCAGGCCAGCAGGGAGAGCAGCACCAGGCCGACTAGGTGCGGGGTGAGGGTATGACGCAGGATGCGGCGAACCAGATCGGCGCGCACCTCGTCGCGCTCGCCGACCCAGAGCATCAGGTCATGCTCGGGATCGGGCAGCAGGAAGCCGTACCAGCCGGCGCCGTCCACGGTCAGTTCGGTGAAGCCGGGAGTAGTCGGCAGGGCGAAGGCCGGCGCGTTGGGCGAACGCATCAGCGGAGTACCCCCGGCGTTCCAGGCCTGGAACGCCATCTTGGCTTCGTAGCGGTGGCCATAGGGGCTGTCGGTGACTTCGGCGAGCGCGGCGGTGATGCTGGCATACAGGGCCTGGCGGCCCTCGGCGCGGGGCGCGGCCCGCAGCATGCCCTGGAGGATGCGCGCGCTCTGCGCCAGTTGGGCGTCGTAGATCTCGCCGATCTCGCGCTGGCTGTCGCGGATGTTGGTCAGGGCGATCAGCAGGGTGCCGATCAGCAGCAGCGAGAGCACCAGGCCGACGGTGCGGCGGCGGATGGAGGTCATGGGCATTCGAGCCGGTAGCCGATGCCCCGGACGGTGCGGATCAGGTCGGCGCGCAGTTTCTTGCGCAGGTTGTAGATGTGCACCTCCAGGGTGTTGCTCTCCACGCCCTCGTCCCAGCCGTAGAGCAGCCCCATGAGGCGGTCGCGGCTGAAGATCTTGCCGGGATTGGCCAGCAGTTCGTGCAGCAGCTGGTATTCGCGTGGCGTGAGGTTGACCGGCTGGCCCTCGAAGCTGACCCGCCGGGTGGCCGGGTCCAGCACGATGCCGCCGCCTTCGAGCTGGAGCTGCGAGGGGCCGTTGCGGCGGCGCAGCAGGGCGCGCAGGCGGGCCTTGAGTTCCTTGATGTCGAAGGGCTTGACCAGATAGTCGTCAGCGCCGGCGTCGAGGCCGGCGACCCGATCCTCGGTGTCGTCGCGGGCGGTGAGGATCAGCACCGGGGTGGTGAGACCATTCGCCCGGCTCTGGCGCAGCACCTGGATGCCGTCGAGACGCGGCAGGCCGAGATCCAGCACCACCAAGTCGAAGCCTTCCTCGCGCAGGGCGTGGACGGCGCTCTCGCCGTCCTTGAGCCAGTCCAGGGTGTAGCCCTCTTCGCGCAGGCTGGAGCGGATGCCCGCGCCGAGGTCGGGGTCGTCTTCGATGAGCAGGACGCGCATGGCTCCCTCGTTATTTCAGCTGCTGGTCGACGTCCTTGAGCAACGCGGCGATCTCGCCCCGGCGGCCCTGGTCGGCCAGCTCTCGTCCGGGACGCGGCGCCGCCTGCTGGGCCTTGAGTAGCGCGGCGCGGGCTTCAGCATAGCGCTTCTGGCGATAGAGGTGGTCGCCCCAGAAGTAGAGGGTATCGATGCCGTTCGGGTTGAGGACGAGCGCCTGTTGCAGCAGGCGATCGGCTTCGCTGGCGTCGCCGAAGCCGATGGGCCAGCCGGGCACCCGGTCGTAAAGGGCGGCGAGGCTGGTGTAGGCCGAGCCCTGCAGGGCCTTGGGGTCGAGCTTGAGCGCCTGCTCCAGGTCGGTCCGGGCTTCCTTGACCTTACTGAGGGCGCCGAGGCCGCCCTGGGCACCGGCCCAACTGCTGAGCACGATGCCCTGCCAGATCCAGGCCGGTGCCGACTGCGGCTCGGCCTGGGTGAAGGCGCGGGCCTGACCGGCCAGTTGCTCGAAGGCGGCGGTCTTCTCGCCCGCCGGCAGGCGGTACTGGATCTCGGCCCAGCGCTGCTGGATCTGCGCCAGTCGCTGGGCGTCCTCGGCCAGGGCGAAGGGGCTGGCGAGCAGGGCGGCGAGCAGCAGGCCAAGGGCCTGGCGGGGGGACTTCATGGACGTTTCTCCGGGACGAGGGGGGTATCGGTGAAGCGGCGGATGACCGGCAGCTGACGGCGCAGGGCGCGATCCACCAGGCCGGGCAGCAGGCCGTTGAGGCGCACGAAGAGCTTTTCCGGCCAGCCCAAGTAGAGTTCCTGGCGCTCCTCGACCAGGGCGCGGAGCACCGCGCCGGCGACCACGGCGGGTTCGTCCACCGAACTCTTGAGCGCCTGGTTCAGCGCCATGGCCGCCGGGCTGTTCATCGCCGTGCGGGTGGCGCGCGGGGCGACGTAGAGCACCCGTACCCGGGTGTCGGCCAGTTCGCGGCGCAGCGCCTGGGTGAAGCCGCGCAGGGCGAACTTGCTGGCGCAATAGGGCGCATAACCCGGATAACCAATGGAGCCCAGGGTGGAGCCGATATGGGCGATCACCGCGCGCGGCTGGCGGCGCAGCAGCGGCAGCAGCAGGCGGGTCAACTGGATGGCGGCGCCGAGGTTGACCGCCAGCATGGCGTCGATGGCGTCTTCGTCGAGGGCTTCGAGCAGGGCGAATCTGTTGCTGCCCGCGGCGTTGAGCAGCACGTTGACGCCCTGGCCGCGACTGGCCTCGGCCAGCACCGCCTGGCGGTCGGCGCGCTGGGTGAGGTCGGCATCGAACAGGCGCAACCGGGCGCCGAAGCGCTCGACCAGCGGCTGCAGGACGCTCGTGTCACGCGCCACCGCCAGCACCTGGGCACCGCCGGCGCAGAGTTGCTCCACCAGCGGCAGGCCGATGCCGCCGCTGGCGCCGGTGAGCAGGATGCGGCACTCAGGCAGCTGCATGGTGCTGCTCCGGCTGCCGACCGGCGCCGGGCAGGGCGCGGAACATGTCGGCATAGAGGCGATAGACCACTTTGGCGACGTGGATCACCGCGGCCTGATCGGCCGGGTCGTCCAGGCGATCCATCAGCTGGCGATAGGTCGCCATGTGTTCCTGGTCGAGGCTGCCGTGGGAATCCAGGTAGCTGAAGGCCGTGGCCGGCAGGCCCAGGCCGCTGCGGATGGCGCCGGCCGCCTGGGTGGCCAGGGCGATGCTGGTGCCTTCCAGCACGTTGACCATGCCGAACAGCCCGACCGGATTGTCGCGGGCGATGAAGTCGTAGAGATAGGCCACCATCAACTCGATGGGCAGCTCCGGGCGGCTGAGGCGTACGGCGTCGGCGTCGCCCCCGCAGGCGGCGATGTCGTTGAGGATCCACTGGTCGTGGCCGTATTCCTCTTCGATGTATTCGCAGACCGCGCCGCGCAGCCATTCCAGGCGCGCCGGTAGCCGCGCGCCGCAGGCCATCATCAGGGGAGCGGTGTGGCGGACGTGGTGAAAGGCCTGGCCGAGGAAGGCGAGGTAGCTCTCCAGGGAGACGTCACCGACCAGGGCGGCGCGGATGATGGGCACCTCGAACAGCGCCTGGCGCTCCGCGGCGGTTTCGGCTTGCAGGGTGGCGAAGAAACTCATGGGTGTACCTCCAGAAGATCCGAGAGCAGGGCCGCGTGGTGCGCCTGGATGGCGTCGCGGCGTAGGCGTCCGGTCGCGGTGAGCAGGCCGTTGGCGGGGGTGAAGGGTTCGGCGAGCCGGTGCCAGGCGCCGATGCGGGCATAGTCGGGCAGCCGCTGGTTGAGGCGGGCGACCTGATCCGCGAGAAAGGTGTCGGGCAGCTCCGGCTGGCGCGGCCAGAGCAGCGCCACCAGGTGGTGGGCGCCTTCGCCCTGGACATAGGCCTGGGCGATGGGACCACCTTGGGTGAGTTCGGCCTCGATCCAGCCGGGGTCGACGTTGCGGCCCGAGGCCAGGCTGAACTGGTGCTTCTTGCGTCCGCGCAGGTACAGATAGCCGTCGGCGTCGAAGTGGCCGAGGTCACCGGTGGCGATCTCGTCGCTGGCGCTGTCGGGCTGACCCAGGTAGCCGGCGAAGTCGGCGCCGCCGACCAGCACCTCGCCATCGGCGGCCAGGCGCAGGCGGACGTGGGGCAGGGGTTGGCCGACGCTGCCCAGACGGGTCGCACCGGGGCGGTTGAGGGCCACCACCGAAGCGCACTCCGACAGGCCGTAGCCCTGGAACACCGGCAGGTCGAGGGCGGCGGCGCGGGCCAGCAGGGCCTCACTGAGCGGCGCCCCACCCACGGCGGCGAAGCTCAGCTCGTCCAGCCGCAGCAGGCCGCGCTCGCCCAGTTCCACCAGGCCTTGCAGCAATTGCGGCATGAGGATCAGGCTGTGCGCCTGGCGCTGCTGCAGACAACCGGCCAGGCGTGCCCAGTCGATACCGGTGGAGCCGGTGATGCCCTGCTCGGCGCCGTCCAGGACCAGCACCTCGGCGCCAGCCAGCAGGGCGGCGTAGACGCCGAGGTTCTCCAGCAGGATGCCCAGCGACAGCAGGACCTGGTGACGCCGGGGCGCCAGGGGCCGGCTGGCGGCTTCCAGGCTGGCGGCCACCCGCAGCAGGGCGGTGGCCCGCAGGCAGACGCCCTTGGGCGTACCGGTGGTGCCGGAGGTGTAGGTGAGCTTGGCGGTGCGCGCGGGCAGCGGGCGGCGCTCGCTGGCGGGCCGCCGCCAGGCGCCGTCGACCGGGCTGAAGCCGGCGGCGGTCCATTCCGGGCTGCGTTCGGCGCGGCCCAGTACCAGGTCGGCGCCGCTGTCACCCAGCACATGGGCGCGCTGCCCGGCGCTGAAGAAGTCCGGCAGCACCACGCAGGGAATACCGGCGCGCAGGGCGGCCAGGTCCCAGGCCAGCAGCTCGGGGCCATTGGGCAGGTCCAGCGCCAGGCGCTGCACCTCCCGCTCGCGCAGCCAGGCGGCGCGGGCGGTGAGTTCCTGCAGCAGCCGGGCGTAGCTCCAGGTCTCGTGACTGCCGACCAGCGCCGGGCGGGCGGTGTGCCAGGCGTGCTGTTCCAGGGTGGTGAAGAAGTCGGCGACGGGATTGGCTTCAGGCGACATGGCAGTCCTCCGCCGGGAGTGTGGGCAGGCCCAGGCGGGCGAAGACGCCGGCGTGCAGCAACTGGCGGTAACCCTGCTGGATGTCGCCGGCACAGACCTGGGGATCGTTGCGGTAATAGGAGCCCCAGCGCTCGCGCTCGGCGCCCAGGCGGGCCGGATCGGCCGCGGCGAGGATCTGCGGCGCCAGGCCAAGGCGGTGGAAGCTGTTGATCAGCCGCGTCGCCCCGGTGAAGGTCACCCAGCGCAGGCCGCTGCGGGCCAGCAGCCAGGTGGTGACGACGATCAGCAGGCGTGCCTGGCCGGCAGTCAGGGCGGCCAGATTGCCGACCTCCACCACCTCGCTCCGGTCGATGGCCTGACCGAGCGCGGCCGCGAGGCAGGCTTCCACCGGTTGCGCCAGGTAGGTCTCCAGGAACAGCGCCTGGTCGCGGGCCGGGCGCAGCCCCACCGCCGCCTGCAGGCTCTGATCGGCCGTGCGCAGGGTGAGCAGAAACGGCAGGAAGTGGGCGATGCGAGCGCCGTGTTCCAGGGCGAAGCGTGTGGCGATGAAGGCCTCGGTGGCCGGGCGGGCGGGGTCGTCGTGGGATTCCAGCCGGGCCAGGAGCGAACCGCCACGGTCGGCCAGGGTGAAGCTCGCGGAAGAGTGCCAGGTGACGTCGAACATCGCGACCGCTCCAGGGGAGTACGGCGCTCAGTCTTGGCGATCAAACTGAAGCCAATCTGAAGTACGCCTTCATCGCCGCTTCAGGTTGCGCCTCTAGGGTCCCAGTCGGTATCCCCCTGGCGGAGCGCTGCCATGTCCGAAGAAGAACCCCGCGTCCCGGCCCTCGATGAGCCGGTCGACAGCCACTGGCCGCTGGTCAAGATCCTCGCCGGTATCCTGGCCGGGGTGCTCATCGGCGGTGTGGGATTGCCGCTGCTGGACGCCCTGCACGGGCCCTGGGACGGGGCGACCCTGCTGGTGAGCGGTCTGCTGGCGTGGGGCTTCGCTCTGCTCGTGACGCTCTGCGTGCACTAGGTGGCAGCGGGCAAGCGAAGCCTGAAGACGGCCCCCTCGGTGCCATTGGCGGCGCTCAGACTGCCGCCCTGGGCCTGGACGATGGCCGAGGACACCGCCAGCCCCAGGCCGAGGCCTTCGCCGACCGGCTTGGTGGTGAAGAAGGGATCGAACACCTGACCGAGGTGTTCCTCAGCGATCCCACCGCCGTTGTCCGCCACCTCCAGCTGCCAGCTGTCGCCGTCGTGCCTCAGGCTGACCGTGACCCTTGGCGTCGGTCGTTCGGCCACCGCGTCCAGGGCGTTGCGCAGCAGATTCACCAGCACCTGCTCCAGGCGGATCGGATCGCCCAGCAGCCAGGCCGGGCGTGGCAGGTCCAGGATCAGTTCGGCGCCTACCTCGGTGCGGCGCGCGTCTAGCAGTTCCAGCGCCTGGTCCACCACCAGTGCCAGGTCGACCCGCTCGCGCAGGCCGGCGGGGGTCTTGCGCGCATAGGTCTTGAGATGGGCGGTGAGGCCGCTCATGCGGGTGAGCAAGCCATCGAGGCGCTCCAGCGCGGCGCGAGCCTCGTCCAGTCGGCCGTGATCCAGCAACAGGCGCAGACTCGCCAGGTGCATGCGCTGGGCGGTGAGTGGCTGATTGAGTTCGTGCACCAGGGCGGCCGACATCTGCCCCAGGGCGGCCAGCTTGGCGGCCTGCACCAGGCCGTCCTGGGCGGTGCGGAGTTCCGCGGTGCGGGCTTCCACCAGGCGTTCCAGCTCCAGGCGGCTGCGCTGGCGCAGGCGCTGCAGCCGGCGTCGCTGGACCAGCAGCAGGGCGGCGCAGACCAGCAGCAACCAGGCGCAGCCGGCGGCCAGGGCGGCGCCCAGGCCGCCGCCTTGCAGATCCCGAGTCGGCCGGAGCAGGTGCAGGGTCCAGCCTTCGCTGGGCAGCGGCAGGCTGTCCCAGAGATAGTCTTCGGTGCCTTCCGGCGCTTCGATATACGCGACCTGGCGCTGCTCGCCCAGGGCCAGCCGTTCGCGGTGGACCAGCGGCTGCAGGGGGCGGCGATCGTATTGTCGGGTGGTGGCCAGTTCGGCGCGATCGGCCGGGGTCAGTTCGCGCAACAGGCGATAGCGCCAGTCGGGGCGATTGGCGGCGAACACCACCCCGCGGGCGTCGCTCACCAGCAGCACCTCGGGGTGCTCGCCCCAGCGCGCTTCGATGGCGGGAAATTCCAGCTTTACCACCACCGCGCCGAGAAAGCGCCCCTGGCCGTCCAGCACCGCGTGGGAGAGGAAATAGCCGGGAATGCCGGTGGTGACGCCCACGGCGTAGAAGCGCCCGCTGCCACCGGCAAGGGTTTCGCGGAAGTAGGGCCGGAAGCCGTAGTTGTGGCCGACGTAGCTGGTGGGCAGCCGCCAGTTGCTGGCGCCGATGGCCAGGCCGGTGCGATCCAGCAGCTCCAGGGTCGAGGACTGGGCCGCGGCGTTGAGCCGTTCCAGCTTGAGATTGAGCCGCTCGGTGGTGGCCGCATCGGGCGGCGCACTGAGGGCCGCGATCAGCTCGGGGTCCTGGGCCAGTACCGCCGGCAGGGCGCGGAAGCGGTCGATCAGGGTCTGCAGGCCGCTGGCGTGCAGGCGCAGTTGCTCCTGGCCGACCAGGCTGGCCTCGTTCAGGGTCGCCCGCTCGGCGTGCTGCCAGGCCAGGCCGCTGACCAGCAGGCCGCCGAGCAGGGCGAGCAACAGGACCGGCAGCAGGCGTAGGGCAGGGGGCATCGAGGGGCACCGAGGCGGGGGTGGCCGGACGATAGCATGGCCGCTGGTAGAGGACTCAGGCCGAGATGGCGGCCGGCCGGGCGATCTGCTCGGCCTGGAAGTGGCAGGTGAAGCAACTGCCCTCGCCGACCACGCTGTGGATGTCCAGCGCGCCGCGGTGACGGATCAGCACGTGCTTGACGATGGCCAGACCCAGGCCGGTGCCACCGGTGCTGGAGGCGCGGCTGGCATCGAGGCGATAGAAGCGCTCGGTGAGCCGCGGCAGGTGCCGGGCGTCGATACCGGGGCCGTTGTCCTGCACGGCGACATGGGCGCCGCTGGCATCCTGCCAGGCGCGCACCCGTACCTCACCGCCTTCGGGGCTGTACTTGACCGCATTGAACACCAGGTTGGAGAAGCAGCTGCGCAACTCGGTCTCGCTGCCCAGCAGCGCCAGGTCCGCTTCGCAGTCCAGGCTCAGGCGATGGCCGACCGCGCCGGACAGGGCGCGGCCGTCCTGCAGGATGGAGCCGAGCAGCGGGGCCAGGGCCACCGGGCGGTTGTCGGCGGGGTAGTCGGTGGCTTCCAGGCGTGCCAGCAGCAGCAAGTCGTCGATGGTGTGCTGCATGCGCCCGGCCTGCTGCTGCATCTGCCCCAGCGCCCGCCGCCAGCGCGGAGTGGCGTGCTCGGCGTTGTCCAGCAGGGTTTCCAGGTAGCCGGTGATCACCGTCAGCGGGGTACGCAATTCATGGGAGACGTTGGCAACGAAGTCCTTGCGCATTTGCTCGAGCTGATGGACGCGGGTCACGTCGCGCACCAGCAGCAGCCGATCGCCCTCGCCGAAGCGGGTGACCAGGATGTGCAGGTACTGGTCGTCGTTGAGCGGCGAGGCCAGTTCCAGCGGCTCGCCGTAGTCGCCACTGACGAAGTAGTCGGCGAAGCGCGGATGGCGCACCAGATTGGTGATGGGCTGGCCGAGATCCTGGGGCTGGCGCAGGCCGAGCAGGGTTTCCGCGGCGCGGTTCCACCACTCCAGGTTGCCGTAGCGATCCACCAGGATGATGGCGTCGCGCAGCGCCTCGGTGGAGGCCTGGGCGCGGCCGATCACGGCGAGCAACTCCTCGCGCTGACGCTGTTCGTTGCGCTGGCGGCGGTAGAGACGATCCAGCACGTCACCCCACAGGCCCTCGGCTTCCGGCGGCTCGCCAGGGGCCTCGCTGGCCAGCCAGGCATGCAGGCGCAACAGGTGCTTCAGGGTGATCGCCAGGTAGACCGCCAGGCCCAGCGCTACCGCCAGGCCGACATGGCCGAACGGCCAGCCGGCCAGGGCACAGCCGCCGACCACGATCGACAGCTGGGTGGCCAGACGGGAGCGCCAGTTGATATTCACGGCGGCGATGGCCTGCGCGGTCAGAGTTTGGTGGAAAAGCGATACCCGGTGCCGCGCACCGTCTGTACCAGGTTCTCGTAGGTTTCGCCGAGGGCCTTGCGCAGGCGGCGGATGTGCACGTCCACGGTGCGTTCCTCGACGTAGACGTTGCCGCCCCAGACCTGATCGAGCAACTGGCCGCGGGTGTAGGCACGCTCCTGGTGGGTCATGAAGAACTGTAGCAGGCGGTATTCGGTGGGGCCCATCTCGGCGGGGGTGCCGTCGATGGTCACGCGATGGCTGACCGGGTCCAGCACCAGACCGTTGACCTCCAGCGGGCCATCGTTTTCCAGGTGCCCGGTGCGGCGCAGCACGGCCTTGAGCCGCGCCACCAGCTCGCGGGGCGAGAAGGGCTTGGTGATGTAGTCGTCGGCACCGGTCTCCAGGCCCTGGACCTTGTTGTCCTCGTCGCCCTTGGCCGTGAGCATGATGATGGGGATGGCGTCGGTCAGCTCGTCGCGCTTGAGGCGGCGCGCCAGCTCCAGGCCGGAGGTGCCGGGCAGCATCCAGTCGAGCAGGATGAGATCGGGCTTGCGGTCGACGATCAGGGCATGGGCGTCCTTGCTGTTGTCCGCCTCCAGGCATTCATAGCCAGCCATTTCCAAGGCCACGGCGATCATCTCGCGAATGGGGGCCTCGTCGTCGACGATCAGGATGGATTTACCCGTCATGGAGCGCTCTGCCTCTCGAGTCCTTGCAATGTGCCGTGCATTAGATAGCGCCAATATTGCAGCTATGTGACAAGGCTGTCATATCTCTTATAAATCCCACAATATGGGATTACGTGTCACATATTGAGATTTGCCAGCGATGCTCCTAGAGTAAAGGCCATGAACGACAACAATTCCAACAAGGGCGAAGCGCCCAGCGGGGCCCAGGCGCTGTTTCGCGGCCTGGCGGTACTCGACGCCGTGGCCGCCGGCGCCGACAGCCTGGCGCAGGTTGGCGCCGCCATCGGCTGCACCCGCAGCACCACCCATCGCCTGGTCGCCGCCCTGACCCAGGCCGGCTACCTGCGCAGCGATGGCGGGCGACTGATCCTCGGCAGCCACCTCATCGCCCTCGGCTACCAGGCTCGCGAGCAACTGCCGCTGACCGGTGTGGCCCGGCCGCATCTGCAACGCCTGGCCCAGCGCTGCGGCGACACCGTGCACCTCGGCGTACGCGAGGGCGGCGACGTGCTCTACCTGGACAAGCTGCCCGGCAGTCGTGGCCTGGAAATGAGATCCCGCGTCGGCCTGCGCATGCCGCTGGCGCTGACCGGGGTCGGCAAGGCGCTGATGCTCGATCTCGCCGAGGGCGAGTGGGAAGCCCTCTACGGCGAAGGCGTGGCGCGGCGTGCCGGGCAGCCCGGGCTGCGCGAGGACTTCCTGCCCTGGGCGGACTACCGGGCGCGGTTGCGCCGCTATGCCACCGACGGCTACGCCCTGGACCTGGAAGAAAACGAACTGGGTATCCGCTGCGTGGCCGCGCCCATCCGTGGTGCCGATGGCGCCATCGTCGCGGCACTGAGCGTGGCCAGTGCCATCCCCTACATGCCCGAGGCGCGGCTGCACGAATTGCAGCCCGAGGTCACTGCCTGCGCCCGGGCTATTTCCCGCGAACTCGGCTGGAGCCCCGCATGACCGCCACCCCGCACCTCATCGGCCTCGACTGGGGCACCTCGTCCCTGCGGGCCCAGCTGTTCGACGCCCAGGGCGCCGTGCTGGAAACCTGCAGCCGGCCCTGGGGCATCATGCACGTGCCCGATGGCGACTTCGCCGCGGCCTATCGCACCCTGGTGGGCGACTGGCGCGAGGCCCATCCAGACCTGCCGGCCATCGCCTGCGGCATGGTCGGCAGCCGTGGCGGCTGGCGCGAGGTGCCCTATGCCGACTGCCCGGCGGATGTGCACAGCCTGGCCGCTGGCCTGCTGCGGCTGGACACGGGCTGCGGCGATCTCCATCTGGTCCCCGGGGTGATGCAGCGCGGTGACCTGCCCAATGTCCTGCGTGGCGAAGAGACCCAGGTGTTCGGTGCTCTGGAATTGGAGCCGGATCTGGCCGCCGAAGCCCTGCTGGTCCTGCCCGGCACCCACAGCAAGTGGGTGCGGGTACGCGACGGGCGCCTCACCGACTTCGCTACCTATATGACTGGCGAGTTGTTCGCCGTGCTGCGCGAGCATTCCATCCTGGGTCGCCCAGCCACCGAGGCCGGCCCCGAAGCCAGCGCCGAGGCCTTTCGCCTGGGCCTCACCACGGCGCGCGACGCCGGTGCCGAGGGCCTGTTCGGCCGCCTCTTCACCGCCCGCAGCCGGGTGCTGGCCGGCGAATTGGGCGCGGCGCATAGCCTGGATTATCTGTCCGGCCTGCTGATCGGCGAAGAGCTACGCAGTCAGGTCGCCGCGCTCGAGGGCGCTCCCTGTCCACCCCTGGTGCTGATCGGCGACCCGGCGCTCTGCCAGCGCTACCGCGACGCCCTGGCGCTATTCGACATCCACCAGGTTCGCCTGCTGGAGCAGGCCACCCGCGCCGGGCTCTGGCGCCTGGCCCAGGCCGCCGGCCTGCTGCCCATTTCTGGAGGCTCCCATGCTTGATACCTACCTCAAGGACCTGCCGCTGATCGCCATCCTGCGCGGCGTCACCCCCGACGAGATCGTCCCGGTCGGTCGCGCCCTCTACGAGGCCGGCTTTCGCGTCATCGAGATCCCGCTCAATTCGCCGCAGCCCTTCGACAGCATCCGCCGGCTCACCGCCGAGCTGGGCGAGGACTGCCTGATCGGCGCTGGCACCGTGCTCACCGAAGCCCAGGTGGCCGAGGTGGATGCCGCTGGTGGCCGACTGATCGTCTCGCCCAACGCCAACCTGGCGGTGATCCGCGCCAGCAAGGCCGCTGGCCTGGTCAGCGCCCCTGGCGTGGCCACCCCCTCGGAAGGCTTCGCCGCCCTCGACGCCGGCGCCGACAGCCTCAAGCTGTTTCCCGCCGAGCAACTCGGCCCGGCGGTGGTCAAGGCCTGGCGCGCGGTCTTCCCCAAGGAACTGGCGCTGTTGCCGGTGGGCGGCATCACCCCGGACAACATGGGCCCCTACGTGGCCGCCGGCGCCAATGGCTTCGGCCTCGGCTCGGCACTGTACAAGCCAGGCCTGACCGCGGCCCAGGTGAGCGCCAATGCCCAGGCGTTCGCGGCGGGGTGGCGCGCTCTTTCCTGATCTGATCGCGGTCATGGACCGCTCCTACAGACACCCGATGCTTCCGTAGGAGCGGCCCATGGCCGCGATTTATCCAATCTCCTCGATCCAACAATTCAAATCGAGAATTCCTGACCATGAAGATCACCAAACTCACTACCTACGTCGTCCCGCCGCGCTGGTGCTTCCTCAAGATCGAGACCGATGAGGGCATCCACGGCTGGGGCGAACCCGTGCTGGAGGGCCGTGCCCACAGCGTGGCGGCGGCGGTCGACGAACTGGCCGACTACCTGATCGGCAAGGACCCGCGCAACATCGAAGACCACTGGACGGTGCTCTACCGCGGCGGCTTCTATCGCGGCGGCGGCATCCACATGAGCGCCCTGGCCGGTATCGACCAGGCGCTGTGGGACATCAAGGGCAAGGCCCTGGGCGTACCGGTGCATGAACTGCTCGGCGGCCAGGTGCGCGAGAGCATCCGCGTCTATTCCTGGATCGGCGGTGATCGCCCGGCGGAGACCGCGGCCCAGGCGCTGGAGCGCCAGGCCAAGGGCTTCACCGCGATCAAGATGAACGCCAGCGAAGAGATGCAGTTCGTCGATACCTACGACAAGGTCGACCAGGTGCTCGCCAACGTCGCCGCCATCCGCGAGGCCTGCGGGCCGCACTTCGGCATCGGCGTGGACTTCCATGGCCGGGTGCACAAGCCCATGGCCAAGGTGCTGGTCAAGGAGCTGGAGCAATTCCGCCTGATGTTCATCGAGGAGCCGGTGCTCAGCGAGCACCATGAAGCACTGAAGGAAATCGCCCTGATGAGCAACACGCCCATCGCCCTGGGCGAGCGGCTGTACTCGCGCTGGGACTTCAAGCGCATCCTCCAGGAAGGCTACGTCGACATCCTGCAGCCCGATCCGTCCCACGCCGGCGGCATCACCGAGACGCGCAAGATCGCCAACATGGCCGAGGCCTACGACGTCGCCATCGCGCTGCATTGCCCGCTCGGCCCCATCGCCTTGGCGGTCAACCTGCAGCTGGATGCCAACTGCTACAACGCCTTCATCCAGGAGCAGAGCCTGGGCATCCACTACAACCAGGGCAACGACCTGCTGGACTACATCAAGAATCCCGAGGTGTTCGACTACGGCGACGGCCACGTGAAGATCCCCCAGGGGCCGGGGCTGGGCGTCGAGGTCAACGAGGAGTTCGTCAAGGAGCGCGCGGCCATCGGCCATCGCTGGCGCAACCCGGTGTGGCGGCATAAGGACGGCAGTTTCGCCGAGTGGTGAGGGCGGAAACATCGACTTTGACCTCTGCACCGACCATCCCCTCTCCCTTTGGGAGAGGGCTAGGGAGAGGGAAGGCGGCACGCTCGATAGCCGGGCACCGCTGATCCCTCACCCCAACCCTCTCCCAGGGGGAGAGGGGGTAGAAGCACTTGGGCACGGGGGTTATTGCAGGAGCAACGCCCCCGACCCCCGCACCAACCATCCCCTCTCCCTCCGGGAGAGGGCTAGGGAGAGGGCCGCCCCAGCACCCTGACCCTCAGACACCCACAACGCTCGCCACAACGCCAACTACAGGACCCGAGCCATGCCCATCCCCACCCAGGCCGCCGCCGCAGCCGCCAAGGCCGCGCCGACCCTGGCCAAGCCCAGCCGGGCGCGCTTCTTCATCATGGTGCTGCTGTTCGTCACCGTAGTGATCAACTACCTCGACCGCAGCAACCTCTCCATCGCCGCCCCACACCTGGCCCAGGACCTGGGCATCGAGCCGGTGCACATGGGCCTGATCCTCTCGGCCTTCGGCTGGACCTACGCCGCCATGCAGATTCCCGGCGGCTGGTTGGTGGACAAGGTCGCCCCGCGCATCCTCTATCCGGTGGCCATCGCGCTCTGGTCGCTGGCCACCATCGGCCTCGGCTTCGTCGGCAGCTTCATCGGCCTGATCGTCCTGCGCCTGGCCGTGGGCGCCCTGGAAGCGCCGGCCTATCCGATCAACAACCGGGTGGTCACCACCTGGTTCCCCGAGCGCGAGCGGGCCACCGCCATCGGCTGCTACACCTCCGGCCAGTTCGTCGGCCTGGCGTTTCTCACCCCGGTGCTGATCTACCTGCAGCAGACCTTTGGCTGGCACATGGTCTTCGTCGTCACCGGTGGCGTCGGCATCCTCTGGGCGGCCATCTGGTACCTGGTCTATCGCGAGCCCAAGGACTTCCGCGGCGCCAACGCCGCCGAGGTCGAGTTGATCCAGCAGGGCGGTGGTCTGGTCGACCTGGAGCAGAAGAACCGCAGTCGCGCCGCCTTCCAGTGGCGCGACCTCTGGAGCGTGCTCAACAAACGCAAGCTGTGGGGTATCTACCTTGGGCAGTTCTGCCTCAACTCCACCCTCTGGTTCTTCCTCACCTGGTTCCCCACCTACCTGGTGAAATATCGCGGCATGGACTTCATCAAGGCCGGCTTCCTCGCCTCGCTGCCGTTCCTGGCCGCCTTCCTCGGGGTGATCTGCTCGGGCCTGCTGTCGGACTGGCTGATCCGCCGCGGCGCCTCCGTGGGCCTGGCGCGCAAGTTGCCGATCATCGGTGGCCTGCTGATCTCCACCAGCATCGTCGGCGCCAATTTCGTCGACTCCCCGGCGCTGATCATCGCCTGCCTGGCCTTGGCCTTCTTCGGCAACGGCCTGGCGTCCATCACCTGGTCGCTGGTCTCGGCCATGGCCCCGGAGCGGCTGATCGGCCTCACCGGCGGGATGTTCAACTTCATCGGCAACCTGGCGGCCATCTGCGTGCCCATCGTCATTGGTTTCCTGGTCAAGGATGGCAGCTTCGCCCCGGCCATCGTCTTCATCGGCGTGACCGCCCTGGTCGGCGCGCTGTGCTACGGCCTGGTGGTGGGTAAGGTGGAACGTCTGCCCGAATAAGGGCGACTAAAGGAGCGCCCGTCTGCGGCGCTCTGCCACCGGCCTTGCCGTGCTCATAACGACAACAAAGGAGTCTCCCCATGCCCCTCGCCCGTCGCACCTTCCTCGGTGTTTCCCTGGCCGCCTCGGCCGGTCTGGTCGCCAGTCGCGCCCTGGCCGACGACAAATTCGGTCTCACCCGTAACTGGGAGGGCAAGCCGCCTATCGTCATGCCCGATCCCGCTTGGGAGATCCACGATGCGGCCTTCAAGGGCCGCCTGGGCAATGCCTTCGTCGAGCGTCTCTGGTCGGGCGGCCTGTGGACCGAGGGCCCGGTGTGGATGGCCGATTGGCGCTGCCTGCTTTTTAGCGACATCCCCAATGCCCGGGTGATGCGCTGGAGCGCCGACGATGGCCACGTCAGCGTCTACGACGACCAGTCGCACAATGCCAACGGCCACACCCGTGACCGCGAGGGCCGGCTGCTCAGCTGCGAGCACGACACCCGCCGCGTCACCCGCCGTGAGCACGACGGCAGCGTCACCGTGCTGCTCGATCGCTTCGACGGCAAACCGCTCAACGCGCCCAACGACGTGGTGGTCTCCGCCGATGGCGCCATCTGGTTCACCGATCCGGGCTACGGCATCCTCGGCGCCTACGAAGGCCACAAGGCCGACTTCGAGCTGCCCACCAACGTCTACCGCATCGATCCCCAGGGCAAGGCCACGGTGGCGGTGGGCGACTTCGGCCGGCCCAATGGCCTGGCCTTCGCCCCCGACGGCAAGCGCCTCTACATCAGCGACACCGCCGGTGGCGGCAATCCCGGCAAGCCCAATCACGTCCGGGCGTTCAGCGTGAAGGACGACGGCACCCTGGGTGGCGGCGAGGTGCTGATCGACGCCAAGGACCAGGGCGTGATCGATGGTTTTCGCGTCGACAGCGACGGCAATCTCTGGTGCAGCTGGGCCGGCAGCGCCGAGCAGAACAGCGTGCGGGTGTTCAATCCGAACGGCCAACCGCTGGCAACCCTGCACCTGCCAGAAACCGTCTCCAACGTCGAATTCGGCGGGCTCAAGCGCAACCGTCTGTTCATCACCGGCGGCGGTTCGCTCTATGCCACCTATGTGAATGCCCAACCCGCACGGCTCTGGTAAGCGGCCTGCCGCGAACCAAGAATCGTTAGCTAGGTCTGTAACAAACGGCAACGGAACCACCGCGACAACAAGATCGCCCACGAGGCGAGAGAGGAGTCTCCCATGAGCAGTACCACTACGACGGCCGATGGCCATGTCACCGAAAAGGCTCAGCCAAAAGCCATCTTCGCCTGCCTGATGGCGGCCCTGGCCGGTCTGATGTTCGGCCTCGACATCGGCGTGATCTCCGGCGCCACCCAGTTCATCCAGAAGGAATTCCAGATCTCCGACCAGGTGATCGAATGGATCGTCTCCAGCATGATGGCCGGTGCTGCCCTGGGTGCCCTGGGCGCGGGTTCGCTGTCGGCCAAGCTGGGCCGCAAGAAGTCGCTGATGCTGGGCGCCGTGCTGTTCGTGGTTGGCTCGATACTCTGCGGTCTGGCCACCTCGCCGACCATGCTGATCTTCGCCCGCTTCCTGCTGGGTCTGGCCATCGGCATCGCCTCCTTCACCGCGCCGCTGTACCTGGCCGAGGTCGCCCCAGAAAACATCCGCGGCTCGATGATCTCGCTGTACCAGCTGATGATCACCGCCGGCATCCTGCTCGCCTTCCTGTCCAACACCGCCTTCAGTTATTACGAGGCCTGGCGCTGGATGCTCGGCATCATCGCCATCCCCGGCGTGCTGTTCCTGCTCGGCGTCTTCGCCCTACCCGACAGTCCGCGCTGGCTGATCATGGCCGGCCGCAAGGAGGAGGCCATCAAGGTGCTGCACCGGCTGCGCGGTGACGAAAAGGTCATCCAGCAAGAGGTCCAGGAGATCGAAGAGCAGCTCAAGGTGCCGCAGAAGGGCTGGTCGCTGTTCAAGGAAAACCCTAATTTCCGCCGCTCGGTGGGGCTGGGCGTGCTCTTGCAGGTGGTGCAGCAATTCACCGGCATGAACGTGGTGATGTACTACGCGCCGCGCATCTTCGAAGGCATGGGCTACGATACCGCCGCCCAGATGTGGTTCACCGCCGCCGTCGGCCTGACCAACGTGCTGGCCACCTTCATCGCCATCTTCCTGGTCGACAAGTGGGGCCGCAAACCCATCCTCTACACCGGTTTCGTGGTCATGGCCGTGGGCCTGGGCGTGGTCGGCACCATGCTCGGCATGGGCAACCTGAGCCACGGCCAGCAGACCTTCACCGTGGTCATGCTGCTGATCTTCATCGTCGGCTTCGCCATGTCGGCCGGTCCGCTGATCTGGACCCTCTGCTCGGAAGTCCAGCCGCTCAAGGGGCGCGACTTCGGCATCGGCTGCTCCACCTTCACCAACTGGATCGCCAACATGATCGTCGGCGCCACCTTCCTGACCATGCTGGGCACCCTGGGCCAGGGCACCACCTTCTGGATCTATGCCGGATTGAACGTGGTGTTCATCTTCCTGGTGTTCCTGCTGGTGCCGGAAACCAAGGGCGTCACCCTGGAGCGCATCGAGCGTAACCTGATGCAGGGCAAGCGCCTGCGCGACCTCGGTCAGTAGGGCTCGAGCGGAAACGAAAACGCCCGGCAATGCCGGGCGTTTTCATGTGGGGTGGCGATGCGTCTGCGGTAGGGTCTTCTTTTGTGACGATGGGCGCAAATCTAGCTGAAAGCTTTGTTCTAGAGCCTTTCCTTCGGCATCGTCCAGCACCTGCAATCGCCGATAGGGAGATCGGTCATGTCGGGAAAACCTGCTGCACGCCTAGGCGACGCCGTCGCCTGCCCCAAATGCGGTACCACCGCCCTGGTCCAGGGCTCCTCAAACGTCTTCTTCGATGGCCTGCCGGCCGCTACCCTGGGGCACGCCTGTGGCTGTGGTGCGGCGATCAGTGGCGCGGTCATCCCCAACGTCTTCATCAACGGCCAGCCCGTGGCCGTGCTCGGCAGCGTGACCAGTCATGGTGGCGTGGTGATCGGCGGCTCGGGGACCGTCATCATAGGTACTTCGGGTGGCGGGGCGGCTACTGGTCACGTGGCGGCCGACGCCTGCGCCTCTAGCGGAGCGACTGCCCATCAGGCGCCGGGGCAGGCGGCGCCCCTTGGCTTGCGCGGTCGGGAGCGTCCGGGACCGGGTGGCGGGTCCAGTCGTCCGGTCAGGGCTTCGGCAGAGCAGAGTGGGCCGAGTGGCGAGTCCGAACGCCCAGTGGAACAGCGCATCACCCTGCGCATCGGCGTGTTCTTCGACGGCACTGGCAACAACCTCTTCAATGCCGCCACCGGCGCCGCCTGCCGGGCGGAAGAGCAGGGCTTTCGCGAAGATCAGGCAGAAAGCATCGCCCGGCACTGCGACAAGTTCATGTTGAACACCGAGAGCAGCTATGCCAATGCGGAGACAAACATTGCGCGGTTGTATCGGCTCTATCGAGACGATACTCAGCGGGCTATCGAGCAGGACGAAAGGACAGCGGTCATTCCCGTCTATATCGAGGGCATCGGTACTCGTGCTGGCCAGCCGGATAGCCTCCTGTCTATGGGAACTGGGTTAGGTTCCAGTGGCGTTCTAGCCTGCGTTCAGACGTTTCCAGCCGCCCTCTCCAAACGGTATGACGAATTTCGTTCAAGCAATCCGGACGTCATTGTCGACGCCGTCGAGTTCGATCTCTTCGGCTTTAGCCGGGGTGCCGCGGCCGCGCGGCACTTCGCCAATGAGGCGCTTAAGGCCGATGGCGGTATCGCGGCGACGGGCCTGGCACCCTGCTTCGCCTGGTGGCGCGCCAAGGTCACGCTCAATTTCATCGGGCTGTTCGATACCGTGGCGGCAGTGGCCAATCCCCTACGGGGCGACTTCAGTCCGGCCAATGCCGACAACCCCGGACTCAACCTCTATCTGCCGGCAGGCTGCGCGCGCAAGGTGGTGCAACTGGCCGCCGGCTACGAATACCGCCGCAATTTCGCCCTGATCAGCGTGGCGCCCGAGCATGAGGAGATCACCCTGCCCGGTGTCCATGCCGACCTGGGTGGAGGCTATCCGCCCGCCATGCAAGAGCGCCTATTGCTGACCCGACCGCAAGTCTCGCGTGAGCGCCTTGGTACTGATAGTCATGATGCTTGGAGCTATCGCCACGCCGAGTCGGATCTGGCGCAGCTCCAACGGGAGCCCTGGTTCGATCCCAGCAATACCCGCTTGAGTATCGATACCTGGCGCGTCGAACTGCCCCGTACTCGTGGCGACCTGGCGGAAATCGACGTCTTCGCCGCGATACGCCTGGAGCGTAAAGTGCGCGGGGAATTGTCTCTGGTGTACCTGCGAGTCATGCATCGCCTGGCCAGCGCCCAAGGCGTTCCCCTCACGCTGATCGATGACGAGGATCCAGAACTGCGCCTGCCCGATGAGTTGCGACCGATAGCCGCCAAGCTCCAGGCGCGCGCCCAAGGGGCGCCACTGCAGGTCGATCACGCCGAAGCGCGCCTGCTATTAAGCCGTTACGTACACCGCTCGGCGCACTGGAATGCGCGGATCGGCAGCGGTCTGGGTAATGTAGCGGCGGTCTTCGTCGACGGTCCCATGCTCGATGGTCGCCGCAACATCTATCCCAATCGCCCGCAAGCGGGGTATTCGCGATGAGTCGCTGGCTACTGTTGCTCGCTCTGACGCTTGGTCTGGTGGGCTGTCAGTCCAGCGCCATCACCAAGCCCAAGCTACCCTATGACGCCTGGTATTTGGGCTTTCTGGCGCCCAACTATATGGAGGTCTGGTTGGAACAGGTCAACATCGGTGACAACAGTGGCCAAATTTTTCCCAATGCCATGGGTGGGGTAGTCGCCATGGGCCAGCCAGAGAGTCTTTCAGCTACGGCCAAAGGTTGGCCTAAAAGAATAGGCTCGGGCAAAGGCCGCTATCTGACCGGTCTCGACCTGCCCTATGTAGTCTCACTGCGCTGGCAGTCTATGGTCGAACCCCAGACTTATCATGCGCTCTTCACCATTCCTGACTGGGCGCGGCGCAAGATGGTCGAACGACTATCGGCCAACTGCCCTAGCGGTCGTGCATTCGATTACCGCGAATCTCTCACCATCGGTCTGGCACCCGGCGGCGTCGTCAAGGTATGGATAAAAGGGCCATGTCTAGACCCTATCGAAGTCCTGACCCTCCAAGCCGAGGTCGAGCCCAAGGGGCCTTACGGTGGCAAATCCAATGGCAAGTACCGCCCGCTGTCACCGGTGGTGAAGGCCTATGTCGACAAATACGGCGTGCCCTACGGTAGCTGGTGGGCACCGATCCCTTACACCATGGTAGGTCCTTGAGGCGCGAGTATTCGTGCGCAATCTTGTTGTCCAGGCAGGGCAACGGCTTGGTGTAGGGCGCTTTTCAGAAACGAAAACGCCCGGCAATGCCGGGCGTTTTCATCAACGATCCCAATGTTTGTGTCTGTGTTTGGCGTGCTTCCAACCCTTGCCGGGATGGTCGCCACGATAGCGGCGATCATCGCGACCGTTGTCGCCCAGGTTGTTGCCCAGGGCGCTGCCGGCGCCGCCACCCAGGGCCGCGCCCACCAGGCCGCCGGTGCTGCCACCGACTCTATTGCCGATCACGTTGCCGCCCGCCGCACCCAGGCCACCGCCGATGGCGGCCTCGGTCCGATTGCGGCGGTCAGCGCCCAGTACACCACCTGCTGCACCCCCCACGCCGGCACCGATGGCCGCGCCGGTGCTGCCGCCGACCTGTTGGCCGACCAGCGTACCGAGCACGCCGCCCACGGCGCCACCGAGTCCGGCTTCGGTATTGCCCGCGTAAGCCGGGGCAATGCCCGCCAGGGCTAGCAACAAGAACAGGGCTGAAGGTTTCATGGAGTCCACTCCGTGGTAGAGACGAGCCGATCCTCGGCAAAAACGGCTGCCCTGGCAAGTACCAAACAGTCGTTTGAATGGTAAAGGTTGCCTTTACTCATTCCTTTGATTTCGCTGAAGAAACCTATACGCGAAAGACATGTCATCCACGATTCATGGCGCTTGGGCGAAGGGCTGCAACCCCGGTTGCAGTGGTCTAGACTCAGGGTGACCGATGCGCCAAGGGGACTCCATGATCCGCCATGCCCGTCTGCTGTCTGGCTGTCTCCTGTTCCTCGTCAGCGCCACGGCTTCGGCCTGGGAATACACCCTCATCGCCCCGGACAAGCCGGTACAGAACTGGAGCATCAGCAGCGATCGGCTGGGTATTCGCGACGGCCTGGCCTTCACCGTCGGGATGCACCGCCTGAGCGGCGGACGCCAGGAGGGCTCGGTGCTGATCGAGATCGACACCGGGGCCTTGCAGATCACCGTGGTCGCTACCCGGGGCATGAATGTCCTGCGCGCCCAGGCCGGGACCCTGCGGCTAGGTTGGGATTCGCCGGTGCGCGAGGTGGTCAACCCGGCCTTCGTCAATCTGGAGAGCCGTGGCGGCCGGGGCTGGCTGGAAGGCTTCAACGAATGGGTGGCCCGCGCCGGTTTCGAGTGGGTCGGCCAGCCAGGCCTGGACCGCGGCCAACCGCTCACCCTGCAGGGGCGTGCCAGCTACCTACCGGCGAGCCAGGTGGTGCTCACCATCGATGAGCAACCGCCCCATCGCATCGGCCTCAAGGGCGTCTTGTACGAAGAGGCCTTCAAGCAGGCCGACTTCCGCATCGACACCGAACTGGTCACCCATGCCGGGGCCACCAGCTTCACCCTGCACGACCGCCTGACCAACCAGGGCGACCACGCCGCCGAGTACCAGGTGCTCTATCTCAGCAACTTCGGGCCGCCACTGCTCGGCGAGGGCGCACGCTTCGCCGCCCCGGTGCGCGAGGTGTCACCCTTCGACGCACGGGCGCGTGGCGAACTGGCTGAATGGCAGGGCTATCGCGCGCCGACGCCAGGCTATGGCGAGACGCTCTACAACTTCTATCCCTGGAGCGACGATCAAGGACACAGCCTGGCGGTGCTGCATGACCGCAGTGCCCACCAGGGCGTGGCGCTGGCGTTCAATGTGCACGAATTGCCGGTCTTCACCCTGTGGAAGAATACCGACGGCAAGGCCCAGGGCTACGTCACCGGCCTGGCGCCGGGCACCAGCTTTTCCTACCCCCGCAGCCAGCAGCGCGCCCTGGGCCTGGTGCCCCGTATCGAGGCCGGTGGCAGCCGCGACTTCACCCTCGAATACCGCCTGTTGCCCACCGCGGCGGCCGTCCAGCAGGCGCTGAGCCAGGTCGATGCCATCCAGCACGGGCGGCCGACGAAGGTCAGGGAGACGCCGCTGGTGTCCGTAGGTCCTTAGCGTGCGCCTAGCGCCGCGCCGGTACCGGACGGGTGCGCCCGCTACCGTCGATGGCGACGAAGACGAACACCGCTTCGGTCACCTTGCGCCACTCGCTGGACAACGGATCGTCACTCCAGACCTCGATGAGGATCTGGATGGAGCTGCGGCCGATCTCCAGGGTGTTGGTGTAGAAGGAGAGCTGTGCGCCCACGGGCACCGGGGTCATGAAGGCCATGCGGTCGATGGCCACGGTGGCAACGCGTCCGGCGGCCAGGCGACTGGCCATGGCGCTGCCGGCGAGGTCCATCTGGGCCACCAGCCAGCCACCGTAGATATCGCCGAAACCATTGGTTTCCCGGGGCAGGGCGGTGATCTGCATGGCCAGGTCGCCCTGGGGGATGGGATCTTCTTGTTCGAGCTCTTCGATCATGACAGGGCCCTCGGGAGCCCGGATAGGTAGGTAACGTTCAGCATTCAGACGCAAGAATGCTGCCAATCCCTGGGGCGGGATCGTTAGGAGGCTAAAGTATAACGTCAGCGGCAGAGCCACTCGACCGCTTTCGCAGCCAGAAAAATAGGGAAATTGATCGATAACAGCTGAACGTGCACTTAATGAATAGCGGAATTTCCTTACGGATTTGCTATCGTGGAGCCCGTGTCCGGCCAGGCAATCCAGAGGGTCGCGCACGTCCGGTGATCCGGTAACGATCGGTCGACCTGCTGCCACATAGCTCCACAAGAGTGCGTGCGGCGCAGCGCAGGTCCGGCGCCTATCCAGCGACCCGCCCGATCCTCACCTTTCCGCCCCAAGCGGAAGGTCACTCGGGGCCGCGTCTTGTCCGCTACACCCGGAGGGATGCCAGAGGCCGAATTCCCTTTGCGCTTCTCTTTCTATCCGGGATCTCCGATGAAACTGCAATCCGCCTCCGCGCCCCTCACGTCGCGCCCCCTGGGCCGTAGCGACTACAAGACCCTCTCGCTGTCCGCCCTGGGCGGTGCGCTGGAATTCTACGACTTCGTCATCTTCGTCTTCTTCGCCGCGGTGGTGGGAAAGCTGTTCTTTCCCACCGACATGCCCGAGTGGCTGCGGCAGATGCAGACCTTCGGCATCTTCGCCGCCGGCTACCTGGCGCGGCCCCTGGGCGGCATCGTCATGGCGCACTTCGGCGACCTGCTCGGCCGCAAGAAGATGTTCACCCTGAGTATCTTCATGATGGCGCTGCCGACCCTGGGCATGGGCCTGATGCCCACCTACGCCCAGATCGGCGTGGCCGCCCCCATCCTGCTGCTGGTGCTGCGCATCATCCAGGGCGCGGCCATCGGCGGCGAGGTACCCGGGGCCTGGGTGTTCGTCTCCGAGCACGTCCCCGGCAAGCACGTCGGCTATGCCTGCGGCACCCTCACCGCGGGGCTGACCTTCGGCATCCTGCTCGGCTCGCTGATGGCGACCCTGATCAACACCCTCTTCACCCCGCTGGAAGTGGCCGACTACGCCTGGCGCTTCCCCTTCCTGATCGGCGGCGTCTTCGGCCTGTTCTCGGTCTACCTGCGGCGCTGGCTGCACGAGACGCCGGTGTTCGCCGAACTGGCGATCCACAAGTCGCTGGCCGAAGAGGTACCGCTCAAGGCCGTGCTGCGCGACCATCCCGGCAGCGTGGTGCTGTCCATGCTGCTGACCTGGATGCTCACCGCTGGCATCGTCGTGGTCATCCTCATGACCCCGACCCTGCTGCAGACCCAGTACGGCTTCTCGGCAGCCCTGGCGCTCAAGGCCAACAGCCTGGCCATCGTCTTCCTGACCCTCGGTTGCATCCTCTCCGGGGCGCTGTCCGACCGTTTCGGCAGCGGTCCGGTGTTCATCGTCGGTGGCCTGATCCTGGCGGTGGCCAGTTGGGCCCTGTACGCGGGCCTGAAGACCCATCCGGAGTGGCTGTTCCCGCTCTATGCCCTGGCCGGCGGCGCGGTCGGGGTCATCGGCGGCGTGCCGCGGGTGATGGTGCTGGCCTTCCCGCCCAAGGTGCGCTTCTCGGGGCTGTCGTTCTCCTACAACGTCGCCTACGCCATCTTCGGCGGTCTGACGCCCATGGTCGTCACCCTGATGCTCAAGCAGCATCCGCTGGGGCCGGCCTGGTACGTCACGGGGCTGGCCCTGCTGGGCGTGGGGATCGGCTTCTACCTGCTCGGCCGCGAGCGCCGCGCCGCCGCCCTGGCGACCGCCTGATCGCCGTTGCCACGCCGCCGACCCTGGCGGCGTGGCATGCTCTACCAAGGCGACATCGGCTTCGCCAAAAACGCCATCCCCACAGACGTCTCGCCTCACGAGGACTAGTCTCGAACGGCTATTCCAACAATAACAGCGAGGTGCAACATGTCCGGCAATCGTGGCGTCGTCTATCTGGGTGCGGGCAAGGTGGAGGTGCAGACCATCCCCTATCCGAAGATGGAAACCCCGCAAGGCAAGCGTATCGACCACGGCGTCATCCTGCGCGTGGTCTCCACCAACATCTGCGGCTCCGACCAGCACATGGTGCGCGGCCGGACCACGGCTCCCGAAGGCCTGGTACTCGGCCACGAGATCACCGGCGAGGTGATCGAAGCGGGTCGCGACGTCGAAACCCTCAAGGTCGGCGATCTGGTCTCGGTACCCTTCAACGTCGCCTGCGGTCGCTGCCGCACCTGTAAAGAGCAGGACACCGGCGTCTGCCTGACCGTGAACCCTTCGCGTGCCGGCGGTGCCTACGGCTACGTCGACATGGGCGGTTGGGTCGGTGGCCAGGCCGAATACGTACTGGTCCCCTATGCCGACTTCAACCTGCTCAAGCTGCCGAACCGCGACGCGGCCATGGAGAAGATCCGTGACCTGACCTGCCTGTCCGACATCCTGCCCACCGGCTACCACGGCGCCGTCACCGCCGGCGTCGGCCCGGGCACCAGCGTCTACGTCGCCGGTGCCGGCCCCGTCGGCCTGGCCGCTGCCGCTTCCGCCCGCTTGCTGGGGGCTGCCGTGGTCATCGTCGGTGACGTCAATCCGGTGCGCCTGGCCCATGCCAAGGCCCAGGGCTTCGAGATCGCCGACCTGTCCCAGGACACCCCGCTGCACGAGCAGATCGCTGCCCTGCTGGGCACGCCGGAAGTGGATTGCGCGGTCGATGCCGTCGGCTTCGAGGCCCGTGGTCATGGTCACGAAGGGGCCAAGAGCGAGGCGCCGGCCACCGTGCTGAACTCGCTGATGGGCATCGTGCGGGTGGCTGGCAAGATCGGTATCCCCGGTCTGTACGTCACCGATGATCCGGGTGCCGTGGACGCCGCCGCCAAGCAGGGCGCCCTGAGCATCCGCTTCGGCCTGGGCTGGGCCAAGTCCCACAGCTTCCACACCGGCCAGACCCCGGTGATGAAGTACAACCGCCAGCTGATGCAGGCGATCATGTGGGATCGCATCAAGATCGCCGACGTGGTCGGTGTACAGGTGATCAGCCTGGACGACGCCCCGCGCGGTTACGGCGAGTTCGATGCGGGCGTACCGAAGAAATTCGTCATCGATCCGCACCGGCTGTTCAGCGCCGCTTAAGCACTGCGCTAATTGTTTCGCCCGGAATGCTGGCTATTTGGCATTTCTCGGGCGAGCCATGCAGTCGTTTCGCGCACCGCAGGGTCTACCTCCGCAGCGTCCGTCCGGGCGCTGCTTTTCCCGGTGCCACGAACGAGGCCTGCATGACTCCGAATGTCCTTTCCACCCTCTCTCGCATCGTCCCATCGTTGCTCATGGCACTGCTGTTGCTGCTCGGCAGTAACGTCGTCCGCGCCGAGGGGGGCGTCTCCTTTCGCTTCGCCGAAGAAGGGCAGGGCTGGTTGCTGCGCGGGCCGGTCGATGTGCTCAAGTGGCCCTTCGTCTACGACCGCAATCGCGAACGGGCGCGCAACACCCTGGTGCGTCTGGACGGCGATACTCAGATACGGGTGATCGAGACCCGTTCCTTCCAGCGTTGGAAGCGCGTGGAGTTCCAGCAGGATGGTCGTACCGTACTGGGCTGGGTGGAAAGCTATCGGGTGCCCGAAGCCATGCGGCTGGACTAGCGACTCGGGAGCAAAAGGCCATCTCCATCAGTCACACCTCTGACGTCCATACATTCCAGAGGAGCGACGCATGTCCGCGATCACCCGTCTTCAGCTCAACGACGGTCACCACATTCCGCAATTTGGCCTGGGCGTCTGGCAGACCCCCGCCGAAGAGACTGCCCAGGTGGTCAAGACCGCCCTCGATCTGGGCTATCGCCACATCGATACCGCCGCCATCTACGGCAACGAAGAGGGCGTCGGCCAGGCCATCGCCCAGGCCATCGCCCAGGCCGGGCTGCCGCGTGACGAGCTGTTCATTACCACCAAGCTGTGGAATGCCGACCAAGGCTACGACAGCGCCTTGCGCGCCTTCGACGCCAGCCTGGCCAAGCTGGGCCTGGAGTATGTCGATCTCTACCTGATCCACTGGCCGTTGCCGGAAAAGGGCCTGTTCCTCGACAGCTGGAAAGCCCTGATCGAGTTGCGCGACCAGGGCCGGGTGAAGTCCATCGGCGTGTCCAACTTCCGCCAGGATGACATCGAGACCCTGCTCACCGAGACCGGCGTGGTGCCGGTGGTCAACCAGATCGAGTGCCATCCGCTGTTGCAGCAGCAGGAACTACGCGAGTTCAATACCTACAAGGGCATCGCCACCGAGGCCTGGAGTCCGCTGGCCCAGGGCGGCGAATTGTTGGGTAGCCCGGTACTGCAGCAATTGGCGGCCAAGCACGGCAAGACGCCGGCCCAGGTGGTGCTGCGCTGGCATATCCAGCTCGGCAACATCATCTTCCCCAAATCCAAGACGCCCAAGCGCATCGAAGAGAACATGCAGATCTTCGACTTCGCCCTGGACGATGACGATCTGCGGCAGATCGCCGGGCTCAACGAGGACAAGCGTCTAGGCCCGGATCCGGCCACCTTCAACGGCTGATTCCACGCGGCGCCGCGATGAGCGGCGCCTCTGTATGCCTGGCGCGCAAGGCGCCAGAGCCTGTATGCTGCGCGGCCCTTGCGGGGCGCCCCATGCCGGATCGGCATAGGGCAGGCGACAGCGGCATTAGACACGTCCGGTAACGCTCTGGCAAAAGGTGTAGCGCTTTGGCGCTCCCCGTCCTTTTTGAGCGCCGTTTCCGCAGCCTGAACGAAGACCTCCCGCTGGCATCGCATGCGCGTTGCGCATCACGAGCCGGCACGGTGACGTTCGTCCCGAACTCAAGCAACTAGAACAAAGGTGTCGGTACATGACCAAGCCCAAGCTCAGCCTCGCCTGGCAGATCCTCATCGGCCTCGTGCTGGGGATCGCCGTCGGCGCACTGCTCAACCACTTCAGTGCCGAGAAGGCCTGGTGGATCTCGAACGTCCTCAAGCCCGCCGGTGACATCTTCATCCGGCTGATCAAGATGATCGTGGTGCCCATCGTCATCGCCACCCTGGTGGTCGGCATCGCCGGTGTCGGCGACTCCAAGAAGCTGGGTCGCATCGGCCTGAAGACCATCCTCTATTTCGAGATCGTCACCACCCTGGCCATCGTCGTCGGCCTGTTCTTCGCCGACAGCGTGCAGCCCGGTGCCGGTATCGACATGAGCACCCTGGGCACCACCGACATCTCCCAGTACCAGAAGACCACCGCGGAAGTGCAGCATGACCACGCCTTCATCGCGACCATCCTCAACCTGATCCCCTCCAATGTCTTCGCCGCCGTCGCCCGCGGCGAGATGCTGCCGATCATCTTCTTCGCCGTGATGTTCGGCCTGGGCCTCGGCGCCCTGCCGGAAGCCACCCGCGAGCCGGTGGTGCGCGTGTTCCAGGGCATCTCCGAGGCCATGTTCAAGGTCACCCACATGATCATGAACTACGCCCCCATCGGCGTCTTCGCGCTGATCGCGGTGACCGTGGCCAACTTCGGCTTCGCCTCCCTGCTGCCGTTGGCCAAGCTGGTGGTGCTGGTCTACGTCGCCATCGGCTTCTTCGCCCTCGGCGTGCTGGGGCTGGTGGCCAAGCTGTTCGGCTTCTCGATCTTCCGCATCATCCGCATCCTCAAGGACGAGCTGATCCTGGCCTATTCCACCGCCAGCTCGGAAACCGTGCTGCCGCGCATCATCGAGAAGATGGAGGCCTACGGCGCACCCAAGTCCATCACCAGCTTCGTGGTGCCCACCGGCTACTCCTTCAACCTGGACGGCTCCACCCTCTACCAGAGCATCGCAGCGCTGTTCATCGCCCAGCTCTATGGCATCGACCTGTCGCTGAGTCAGCAACTGCTGCTGGTGCTGACCCTGATGGTCACCTCCAAGGGCATCGCCGGCGTGCCGGGCGTCTCCTTCGTGGTGCTGCTGGCCACCCTGGGCAGCGTCGGCATCCCGCTGGAAGGCCTGGCCTTCATCGCCGGGGTGGACCGCATCATGGACATGGCGCGCACCGCCCTCAACGTGATCGGCAACGCCCTGGCCGCGCTGGTCATCGCCAAGTGGGAAGGCCTGTACGACGCCGACAAGGGCGCTGCCTACTGGGCGGCCCTGCCGCACCTCAAGAGCGGTGGCGCCAAGGTCGAGGAGCGTCCCCAGGCCACCCGCGGCGAAGCCTTGCGTGACTAGGTAGCTGCGAGTCGAATCCAGAGCCCGGCCCCGTGCCGGGCTCTGTCGTTTCAGCCCGCGAGAATCGCCGCGTAGCCCTCGCGATAGCTGGGGTAGCGGGGCACCCAGCCCAGGGCCCGGGCGCGGGCGTTGCTGCATCTCTTGCTGCCGGCCCGGCGCAACTCGGCGTCCTCGGACCAGAAGTCGATGCCGAGGCGGGCACGCAGCCAGTCGACCACCTCGTCCAGCGGGGCCGGATCGTCGTCCACGCCCAGATAGAGAGCCTCCAGGGCGACCCCTTCGCGATCCCGCTGCAGCAGCAGCGCCAGCAGGCCGGCGGCGTCCTCGACGTGGATGCGATTGCCATAGAGCGGCGGCTGGCGAGTCACCCGGGCGCCTGCGCGGACCTGGCGCAGCAGCGCCTCGCGCCCGGGACCATAGATGCCGGTCAGCCGCACCACGCTGGCGGGAATCCCGCTGCCGAGCGCCAGCTCTTCCGCCTCGCGCAGGATGCGGCCGGAGAAGCGCGTGGGTTCGGCCGCTGCGGTTTCATCGATCCAGGCGCCGTCCTGCTGGGCATAGACACCGCTGCTGGAGACGAACAGCAGGCGCTGCGGACGTTGGTCGCAGGCGGCCAGCCAGCCCAGCAGATGGCGCAGACCCTCGACGTAGGCGGCGCGATAGCCGGCTTCGTCATGGTCGGTCGCGGCGGTGGCGTAGACCACCTGATCGATAGGCTCACGCGGCCAGGCCGCTGGCGGCTCGGGATCGGCCAGGTCGCCCGCGACAGCTAGCAATTCGGCGGGCAGGGCGGCGGCATTGCGCCTCAGGCCAAAGACGCGGTGACCCTGGGCGACCAGTTGCAGGCCGAGGCGGCTGCCGACATCGCCACAACCGGCGATCAGGATGGTGCTCATCGGTGTTTCCTTCTCTAGAAAAGGCCTGGACAGACGGCCAGGGTAGCCTGGGCGGACTCGGGGTCCAACTTATAGGCCGGACCCGTACCCGTCGCGCTTGGCCGTTGATAGAGACAGCCGCTAAGATTGGCAGGCAACCCATGGAATTTGACTATGACCCTGACTGAACTGCGCTATATCGTCACGCTCGCCCAGGAACAGCACTTTGGCCGAGCCGCCGAGCGTTGCCATGTCAGCCAGCCGACGCTGTCGGTCGGCGTCAAGAAGCTCGAGGACGAGCTGGGCATTCTGATCTTCGAGCGCAGCAAGAGTGCCGTACGCCTGACCCCCACCGGCGAGGGTATCGTCGCCCAGGCGCAAAAGGTGCTGGAACAGGCCCAGGGTATCCGCGAGCTGGCCCAGGCCGGCAAGAACCAGCTCAGCGCCCCGCTGAAGATCGGTGCCATCTATACCATCGGGCCCTATCTCTTCCCGCATCTCATCCCGCAACTCAACCGGGTGGCGCCGGAGATGCCGCTGTACATCGAGGAAAACTTCACCCATCTGCTGCGCGACAAGCTGCGCACGGGTGAACTGGACGCCGTCATCCTGGCCTTGCCGTTCAGCGAGCCGGATGTGCTGACCATGCCGCTGTACGACGAGCCCTTCTACGTGATGATGCCGGCGCGGCACCCCTGGACCAAGCTCAAGGCCATCCCGCAGAACCAGCTCAGCGACAAGAGCCTGCTGCTGCTGGGCGAGGGTCACTGCTTCCGCGACCAGGTCCTCGAAGCCTGCCCGACGGTGCGCAAGCACGAGGAAAACAAGAATTCCACGGTGGAATCCTCGTCGCTGGAGACCATTCGCCACATGGTCGCCTCGGGCCTCGGCGTCTCGGTACTGCCGTTCTCGGCGGTGGAGAGTCACCACTATGCGCCGGGGATCATCGAGGTGCGGCCTTTCGAGCGGCCGGTGCCCTATCGCACCGTGGCCATCGCCTGGCGCGCCAGCTTTCCGCGGCCCAAGGCCATCGAGGTGCTGGCCGACTCGGTCCGGCTGTGCTCGGTGGCGCGGCCTGAGGCCAAGGGCGTCGTACAGCCGGCATGAACGAGCTGGCCGCGACGCCGGTCACCGCCCTCAAGGGGGTAGGCGCCGCCCTGCAGGAAAAGCTCGCGCGGGTCGGCCTGGAAACCTTGCAGGACGTGCTCTTCCACCTGCCGCTGCGCTACCAGGATCGGACCCGCATCGTGCCTATCGGCGCCTTGCGACCCGGCCAGGATGCGGTGGTGGAGGGCATGGTCGCCTCCGCCGAGGTGATCATGGGCCGCCGGCGCAGCCTGCTGGTACGGCTGCAGGACGGCAGCGGCACCCTATCACTGAGATTCTTCCACTTCAGCCAGGCGCAGAAGGATGGCCTCAAGCGCGGCACCCTGCTGCGCTGCTACGGTGAGGTCCGCCCGGGCGCCTCGGGGCTGGAGATCTACCACCCCGAATACCGCGCCCAGGATGAAAGTGCCCCGGCGCCGGTCGAGCAGACGCTGACGCCCATCTACCCGACCACCGAAGGCCTCACCCAGCTGCGCTTGCGCCAGCTCAGCGGCCAGGCACTGGAACGACTGGGGCCCGAATCGCTGCCGGACTGGCTGCCGCCGGAGATGGCCGAGCACTATCGCCTCGGACCACTGGCCGATGCCTTGCGCTATCTGCACCGGCCGCCGCCAGATGCCGATCTCGAAGAACTCGCCGAAGGCCGCCATTGGGCCCAGGAACGCCTGGTCTTCGAGGAATTGCTGACCCACCAGCTGTCCCTGCAGCGGCTGCGCGAGACCCTACGGGCCCAGCGCGCCGTGCCCCTGCCGGCGGCCAGGCGGCTACCGGAGCGGTACCTCGCCAACCTCGGTTTCACCCCCACCGGCGCCCAGCAGCGCGTTGGTCGCGAGATCGCCTACGACCTGGCCCAGGCCGAGCCCATGCTGCGGCTGGTACAGGGTGACGTGGGCGCGGGCAAGACGGTGGTCGCCGCCCTGGCCGCGCTGCAGGCCATCGAGGCGGGCTACCAGGTAGCGCTGATGGCGCCCACCGAGATCCTCGCCGAGCAACACTTCCTCAACTTCCAGCGCTGGTTCGCCGCCCTGGACATCGAGGTGGCCTGGCTGGCCGGCAAGCTCAAGGGCAAGGCCCGCGCCGCCTCCCTCGAGCGCATCGCCGCCGGGGCGCCCATGGTGGTGGGGACCCATGCGCTGTTCCAGGATGAAGTACGCTTCGCCCGCCTGGCGCTGGTAGTGATCGATGAACAACACCGCTTCGGCGTGCAGCAGCGCCTGGCCCTGCGCCAGAAGGGCGTCGACGGCCGCCTGGCGCCGCACCAGTTGATCATGACCGCCACGCCCATCCCGCGCACCCTGGCCATGAGCGCCTATGCCGACCTGGATACCTCGGTGCTCGACGAGCTACCGCCAGGCCGCACCCCGGTCAACACCGTGAGCGTGACCGACAGTCGCCGCGAGGAAGTGGTGGAGCGGGTGCGCGCCGCCTGCCACGAGGGGCGCCAGGCCTATTGGGTCTGTACCCTGATCGAGGAGTCGGAAGAGCTCACCTGCCAGGCCGCCGAGACCACCTACGAGGAATTGCAGCTGGCCCTGGCCGAGTTGCGCGTGGGGTTGATCCACGGGCGCATGAAGCCGGCGGAAAAGGCCGCAGTGATGGCCGAGTTCAAGGCCGGCCACCTGCAGCTGCTGGTGGCCACCACGGTGATCGAGGTGGGGGTGGACGTGCCCAATGCCAGCCTGATGATCATCGAGAATCCCGAACGCCTGGGCCTCGCCCAGTTGCACCAGTTGCGCGGCCGGGTCGGGCGGGGCAGTGCGGTCAGCCATTGCGTGCTGCTGTTCCATCCGCCGCTGTCGCAGATCGGGCGCGAACGCCTCGCCATCATGCGTGAGACCAACGATGGCTTCATCATCGCCGAAAAGGACCTGGAGCTGCGTGGCCCCGGCGAGATGCTCGGCACGCGCCAGACCGGCCTGCTGCAATTCAAGGTGGCCGATCTGATGCGTGACGCCCACTGGTTGCCAGCGGTGCGCGATGCCGCCCAGGAGCTGCTGGCGCGCTGGCCGAGCCATGCCGGTCCCTTGCTCGAACGCTGGCTGCGCCACGGGCAGCAATACGGCCAAGTTTGACAAAGCTTATACAGACGACGATACAGGCACGGCTGAATGGTTATACTCATTGGCGTACGTGAGGATGAATACGCCATGACCGATGTAGCGCTCGCTTCGCCCCTTCCCGAGGTACCCCCTTCGATCCAGCAACTGCTCGCCCAACTGGGCCTGGCCTATCGGCCGGTACCGGTGACGGGGCGACAACCGCAGGCAAATCGGGTGCATACGGTGCTGTTGAGCGATAGCGTCGGCATGCTGTTGGTGTTGTTGCCCGAGGATCAGCTACTGGATCTGCGGCGACTGGTGGAGTTCACCGGACGTGAGCTGACGGTGGTAGCGCCGGAGCGGCTGATGCGCACCCTCGAACGCTACGAGCTGGATGTCTTGCCGGGGCTGCCTTCGCTGACCAATTCGCCCTGTCTGTATGACGAACGTCTGTTGGAGGCGCCGCAACTCTTGCTGGAGTCTGGCGAGCGCTCGTTGCTGCTGGAGGTGGAAACCGACCACTATCGCCGTCTGCTGAGCCAGGCAACCGCGGGTCGGTTCGGCATTCCTGCGGTAGGTATCCAACCCAACCTGCGCCATCCCGAACGGGACCAGGCAGAAATTCTCCACGCCGCCACCGCCTTCACCGCACGGCGTATCCGCCAGCGCCTGGAGGAGACCCTGGAAATCCCGCCGCTGTCCAAGACCGCGGAAAAGGTCATCAAGCTGCGCGTCGATCCCGAGGCCACCGTGGACGACCTGGCCAACGTGGTAGAGACCGATCCGGCCCTGGCCGCCCAGGTGATCAGCTGGGCGGCCTCGCCCTACTATGCCGCCCCCGGCAAGATCCGCTCGGTGGAAGACGCCATCGTGCGGGTGCTGGGTTTCGATCTGGTGATCAACCTGGCGCTCGGCCTGGCCCTGGGCAAGACCCTCAGCCTGCCCAGCGATCAGCCGCAACAGGAAACGCCCTACTGGAAGCAGGCCATCTATACCGCCGCCCTGATCGAGGGCCTGGCACGCTCCATGCCGCGCGCCGAGCGCCCGGAGATGGGCCTGGCCTACCTCGGCGGCCTGCTGCACAACTTCGGCTACCTGGTGCTGGCGCACGTCTTCCCGCCGCACTTCTCGCTGATCTGTCGCCATCTGGAGGCCAACCGCCAGCTGGATCACCAGGTGATCGAGCACCACCTGCTGGGTATCACCCGCGAGCAGATCGGCGCGGCCCTGATGCGCTGCTGGGAAATGCCCGAGGAAGTGGTGAGCGCCCTGCGTTTCCAGGGCGATCCGGACTATCGCGGTGCGCAGGCCGTTTATCCGAACCTGATCTTCCTGGCCGTGCAGTTGCTGCGCCGCGAGGGTATCGGCAACGACCCGGCCCAGCCGATCCCAGACGATCTCTATACGCGCCTGAGCATCGATCCGGCCAAGGCCCAGGAGTGCATGCAGAAGATCCTCGGCGCGGAAGCCGCCCTACGCGAACTGACCGGCCAGTTCAAGTGACGGCCGCCTGAGCGCCCGGTCCAGCCAGGGCTGGGCGCTCGGGGGCTGGCTGAATGCCGGACAACAAAAAACCCGCCGAAGCGGGTTTTTCGTCAAGGATCAGATCAATTACTTGATCTTGCCTTCCTTGTACATGACATGCTTGCGCACGACCGGATCGAATTTCTTGATTTCGATCTTTTCGGGCTTGGTGCGCTTGTTCTTGTCAGTGGTGTAGAAGTGACCGGTACCGGCACTGGAAATCAAACGGATCAATTCACGCATGACAAATCCCCTTAGAATTTTTCGCCGCGGCTACGCAGCTCGGACAGCACGGTTTCGATACCACGCTTGTCGATGATACGCATGCCCTTGGCAGAAACGCGCAGACGCACGAAACGCTTCTCGGATTCTACCCAGAAACGGTGGTGCTGCAGGTTCGGCAGGAAACGACGACGGGTTTTGTTGTTAGCGTGGGAAACGTTGTTCCCAGTAATCGGACCCTTACCGGTTACTTGGCAAACTCTCGACATGGCTCAGCCCTCATAAACCTCATGCCAAACCCGGCATGGGTTGGCCGCTTGTAACTGTATTGATTCCTGTTTTGACGGGGAGTGTGCCAGCGAAGCCGGAGCCTGAGGCGGCGGTACCCCGAAAAAAGAGCGCTGTTTTATACCAGAAGCACCGCGAGATAACAAGGTGCGGCGACGGATAGAAATCCCCGAGGACAGCGATACCTGCGGTGCCAGCCACAAGACCTGCCGTTCGTCGGTTGGAAGCATTGTGACGGGCAGGCGGGTGGTCTAGTTTAGAGCAATAAACACTGCGGCTGTGCGTTCGCCGGACGGGCGTGCAGGGTGCTTGAACGTCAGACGTCTCCAGTCTCCGCGTACGCTGGATACCCTCCGACAGCCACGGGCGACGTCTCCGGCCACGGCATCCGGCTGGCACCTCGTCTATACACTTCAGGTCTACAAGGAATCGTCCATGCGTTTCGCCGCCTTGCCCCTGCTCTTCGCGCCTCTGTTGGCCCAGGCTGCCACGCTCAGCGTATGCACTGAAGCCAGCCCGGATGGATTCGACGTGGTGCAGTACAACTCGCTCACCACCACCAACGCCTCGGCCGATGTGTTGATGAATCGCCTGGTGGAGTACGACGCCCGCGAAGGCAAGCTGGTGCCGAGCCTGGCGCAGAGCTGGACGGTGTCGAGCGACGGCCTGACCTATGATTTCACCCTGCGCCCGGACGTGAAGTTTCACCAGACCGACTACTTCACTCCCAGCCGTACCCTGAACGCCGACGACGTGGTGTTCAGCTTCCAGCGCATGCTGGACAAGAACAATCCCTGGCATGCGGTGGCCAAGAGCGGCTATCCCCATGCGCAGTCGATGCAGTGGCCCAAGCTGATCAAGAGCGTGGAAAAGACCGGCGACCTGGGTGTGCGCATCGTGCTCAACACGCCGGATTCCACCTTCCTGCCGACCCTGAGCATGGGCTTCGCCTCTATTTATTCCGCCGAGTACGCCAACCAGCTGCTCAAGGCCGGAAAGACCGCCCAGCTCAATGACGAACCCATAGGGACCGGGCCCTTCGTGTTCAAGCGCTATCAAAAGGACGCCTCGATACGCTACGCCGCCAATCCGGATTACTTCGGTGGCAAGCCCAAGGTGGATGGTCTGATCTATGCCATCACCCCGGACTCGGCGGTACGCCTGCAGCGGCTCAAGCGCGGCGAATGCCAGATCGCCCTGTCGCCCAAGCCGCAGGACTTGCAGAGCGCCCGGGAGGACAAGAGTCTGCAGGTGCTGCAGACCCCGGCCTTCATGACCGCCTTCGTCGCCCTCAATACCACGCACCCGCCGCTGGACAACATCAAGGTGCGCCAGGCCATCAACCTGGCGTTCGACAAGCAGAGCTATCTCAAGGCGGTGTTCCAGGACACGGCGGTGGCGGCGGACAATGTCTATCCGCCCACTACCTGGGGTTATGCCAAGGACGTGCCGGCCTATCCCTATGATCCGGCCAAGGCCAAGGCAATGCTGGCCCAGGCCGGTTTCAAGGACGGCTTCAAGACCACCATCTGGACTCGCCCCAGCGGCAGCCTGCTCAACCCCAATCCGCAACTGGGCGCGCAGATGCTGCAGGCCGATCTGAAGAAGATCGGTGTCGATGCCCAGATCCAGGTCATCGAATGGGGCGAACTGATCCGCCGTGCCAAGGCTGGCGAGCATGATCTGCTGTTCATGGGCTGGGCCGGCGACAACGGTGATCCGGACAACTACCTGACGCCGCAATTCTCCTGCGCCTCGGTGCAGTCGGGGCTCAACTTCGCCCGCTATTGCGACAAGACCCTCGATGGCGCCATCGCCAAGGGCAAGACCCTGTCCGACCAGATGGCCCGGGCCACCGTCTACCACCAGGCGCAACGCATCATCCACGACCAGGCGCTGTGGCTACCGCTGGCGCACCCGACGGTTACGGTACTGGCCAAGAGCACTGTGCAGGGTTACCAGCCCAATCCCTTCGGGCGGCAGGATTTCAGCCAGGTCAGTGGCGGCCGCTAGCGCGCAGCAGTCAAGAGGCTGTTCATAATCTGGCGAGCTAGAGCCAAGCAAGGCCTGGGCGGCCCCGCGAAAAGGCTTGAGGAAGCGGAGTTTACGAGTGGTAAATGAGCATTCCGAAAGTCTTTTCAACGCCGCTTGGCCGACGCGCAGCAGATTATGAGCAGCCTCTCAGGGGTGGGCGCGGCGATACAGCGCCCACTCCTCGACCTCATGCCCATCGGCGAAATGACACATACCGTACTGATTGCCGATGGCGTCCTGGCGGATGTCCACCCGGCCGCCCTGGCTGATGCAGTATTCGGACGCCGGGTTGGCGAGCTGGTAGCTGTTGTGCGCCGGTCGCTCGTCGCGGGTACAGCCGGCGGCCAAGAGTAGGCTGCCGAACAGGGCAGTGGTGAGCAGGCAGGGAGTGACGGCGCGCATGGGTGGGATCCCGGCTGGATGAAAGCCCTACCCTAGAGCATGCGAAGGTTGTCGGCCAGCCAGATTCGGTTAGCTCAGGGCCTCACTGCCACGGGCGCCCGTCAGTACGCTCCACCTGCTTGACCTTCTGCTGGATGGCGGCGCGGGCCAGCATGTGGGCGCTGACCGGCGCGGTGATGAAGATGAACAGGGCGATCAGCAACTCGTGCAGGCTGAGACCCTCGCCCTGGACGCTGAAGAACAGCATCGAGGCGATGATGGTGCTGCCCACGCCCAGGGTGGTGGCCTTGGTCGGACCGTGCAGGCGCATGAAGAAGTCCGGCAGTCGGTACAGGCCGATGGCGCCAATGAGGGCGAAGGCGCTGCCGATGAGTAGCAGGGTGCAGATCAGCAATTCGAGCCAGAAGGGCATGGGATAGCTCCCTGTCAGTCGATGATTTCGCCGTGGAGCATATGCTTGCCCAGCGCCACGGTGCCGACGAAGCCGGTCACGGCGATGAGCAGCGCCGCCTCGAAGAAGACGTCGGTGGCCAGCCAGATGCCAAGCAGGATGATGATCGCCAGGACGTTGATGTAGAGCGTATCCAGGGCCAGCACCCGATCCGGGATGTCCGGTCCCTTCACCAGGCGATAGACGTTGAGCACGGCGGCCACGCCCATCATCCCCATACACAGCAGGGTCACGTAGGTGAGCATTCGAAGATCTCCTTGAGCGGGGCTTCATAGCGGGTCTTGACCTGGTGGATCACCGCCTCCTTGTCCGCGACATCGAGCCCGTGCAGCAGCAGGGTCTTGCGATCACCGCTGAGGCCGGACGACACGGTGCCGGGGGTGAGGGAGACCACGCAGGCGAGCAGGGTGAGGAGAAATTCATCCTCGATATCGATGGGCACCTCGATGAAGGCCGGCTTGAGGTCCCGGGTAGGCCCCAGCACCAGGCGGGCGACGTGCAGATTGGCGACGATGATGTCGTACACCACCATCAGCATGTAGCGCAGCAGCAGCCCGGGGCGGCGCAGCCGGGGCGCCGGGAGCAGGAAATCTTGGCAGAGCAGCGGAATGCCCCAGCCGAGCAGCAGGCCCAGCAGCAACTGACCCAGGCTCAGGCTGTTGTTGAGCAGCAGCCAGGTGAGGACCAGCAGCCCAGTGAGCAGCGGATGCGGTAGCCAGCGCTTCATGGGCCAACTCCCCGGACGATGGCGAAGTAGGGCGCCACGTCCAGCAATTGCCGGGCGGTTTCCAGGGCGTAGTCGTGCAGCGGCGCTGCCAGCGCCATCAGCAGCGGACTACCCGCCAGCAGGCCGAGGACGGCGGCGAGTTGGACGCGATCGAGGCGGACGCCGAGGGCGGCGCTGTTGCTGCGCCAGAACAGCGTGGTACCGGCGCGGGACAGGGCGATGAGCATGCCCAGGCCGCCGAGCAGCACCACCGGCCAGATGATCAGCGCCGGCCAGGTGGTACCGGTGGCCTGCAGCAGCATCACCTTGCCGAGGAAGCCGGGGAAGGGTGGCAGCCCGGCGACGGATACCGCGCCGAGAAAGAACAGCCCGCCGAGCAGGCGTGGATTAGCCAGCTGCGGACCGCTGTTCAGGGTATCGCCCTGGGGACCGCGCTGCTGGGCGACGAGATCCGCCAGCAGGAACAGGGCGCCGGCGATCCAGGTGCTGTGCACCAGGTAGAACAGCGCGGCGGCCAGACCCGCGACGCTGCCCAGGGCGACGCCGCTGAGCAGCATGCCCACCGAGATCACCACTAGATAACCGAGCAGCGCCTTGAGGTGGTGCGCGGCGAGGGCGCCGAATACGCCAGCGGCCAGGGTAAGAGCCGCCAGTGGCCAGAGCCAGGGCAGCACGAAGCCCGCCAGGGAACCGGCGGCGCTGCCGAACACCAGCAAAAAGACGCGGACGATGGCGTAGAGCCCGACCTTGGTCATGATGGCGAACAGCGCCGCGACCGGCGCACTGGCCGCCGAATAGGCGCCGGGCAACCAGAAGTACAGCGGCAGGATGGCGCCCTTGAGGCCGAATACCACCAACAGCAGGAAGCCTGCCGCGGCCAGCAGCGGTGCCTGCGCCGGATCGGCGTTGGCCACCCGCAGGCCCAGGTCCGCCAGGTTGAGCGTGCCGAGCAGGCCGTAGAGCAGGCCGATGCCGATCAGGAACAGCGCCGAGCCCACCAGGTTGAGCACCACGTAGTGCAGCCCGGCGCGCACCCGGGCCGGACCGGCACCGTGAACCAGCAGGGCGTAGGAGGCGATCAGCAGGATCTCGAAGAAGACGAAGAGGTTGAACAGATCACCGGTGAGGAAGGCGCCGTTTATGCCCAGCAACTGGAACTGGAACAGCGCATGGAAATCCGGGCCGCGTTCGTCGTCGCCGCGGCAGGCGTAGAGCGCCGCGCAGCCGGCCAGCACCGCCACGGTGACCAGCATCAGCGCGGCCAGGCGATCCAGCAGCAGGACGATGCCGAAGGGCGCCGGCCAGTCGCCCAGGGCATAGACCTCCAACTGGCCGCTACTGGCCCGCTGCAGCAGCCACAGCGCCAGCGGCAGCAGCGTCCAGGTGGCCAACAGCGATAGCCCGCGCGCGGTGCGGGCGGCCAGCCGGGGACGCATCAGCAGGAAGGCGCCCATGAACAGCGGCACGAGGATTGGCAGGATGATCAGGTGCTTCATCGGCGCGGTTCCTCGCCGTCCACGTGATCGGTGCGCAACTCGCCCAGGGCGCGCAGCGACAGGGCGACCACGAAGGCCGTCATGGCGAAGCCGATGACGATGGCGGTGAGCACCAGCGCCTGGGGCACCGGATCGGCGTGTTCGGCGGCCTGGCCGATCACCGCCGGCACGCCGGTACGCAGCCGGCCCATGGCGAAGATGAAGAGATTGACCGCATAGGAGAGCAGGGTGAGGCCGAGCACCACCGGATAGAGCCGCGCCCGCAGCAGCAGGTAGACGCCGCTGGCAGTGAGCACGCCGAGGGCCGCGCAGAACAGGATTTCCATGCTAGAGCACCTCCTGGCTGGAACCGTCGGTGTCCGTTTCGTCCCGGCTGACGTGGCCGAGGTTGGAGAGGATCAGCAGGGTGGCGCCAACGACGGCGAGGTAGACGCCCAGGTCGAAGATCAGGGCGGTGGCCAATTCGGTCTTGCCGATCGCCGGGATGGCGAAGTAGTCGAAGGCGGTAGTGAGGAAGGGCCGGCCGAACGCCAGGGAGCCCAGTCCGGTGAGGGCGGCGATCAGCACCCCGAGTCCGGCCAGGGTGTGGTAGCTGACGGGCAGGCGGCGCTGGGTCCAGGTCACGCCATGGGCCACGTATTGCAGGATCAGGGCGATGGCGGTGATCAGGCCGGCGATGAAGCCACCACCGGGCAGGTTGTGGCCGCGCACGAAGATGAAGGCCGACACCAGCAGCGCCAGCGGCAGCAGCACCCGCGCCACGTTGTTGAGGATCATCGGATGACTGTCGCGCGACCAGGGCGTGCCCTTGGGATCGACCAGCGGGTGCGGCAGGTGCAGGTGCTTGAGCAGGCCGTAGACGCCGGCGGCGGCGATGGCCAGCACGGTGATCTCGCCCAGGGTGTCGAAGCCGCGGAAGTCCACGAGGATGACGTTGACCACGTTGTAGCCACCGCCACCGGATACCGAGTTGGCCAGGAAGAAGTCGCCGATGCCCGTGTAGGGCCGGGTCAGCACGGCATAGGCCAGCAGCGCCACCATCAACCCCAGGCCGCCGGCCAGCAGCACATCGCGCAGGCCGCGCAGGCTGCTGGATTCGATGGGGGTGCGATCCGGCATGAAGAACAGCGCCAGCACCAGCAGGATGATGGTCACCACCTCCACCGACAGCTGGGTCAGCGCCAGGTCCGGCGCGGAATAGCGGGCGAACAGCAGGGACACGATCAGGCCCACGGTGCTCAGGGTCATCAAGGCCTTGAGGCGGTTGCGATGGAAGACCACCGTGAGCACCGCGGTCAGCATGAGGATACCCAGGCCCAGGGCGGTGAGCGGATCGATGGGTGAGCGCTCGACCTCGCCGCCGAGGGCATCCAAGCCGGACAGCGCCGTCACCAGCAGCACCAGGGTGGCTAGCAGCATCAGCGCGATGTAGCGCTGCAGCGAGCCGCTCTCCAGGCGCTGGGTGACACCTCGTGCGAAGCCGATCAGGCGGTTGAGGGCGTGTTCGAAGACCAGGCGGGCATCCACGTCCGGCAGGCCCGCCTGCCAGCGGAACAGCGGCTGGCGGCAGGCGTAGACCACCACGCCGCCGACCATGGCCAGGATGCTCATCATCAGGGCGGTGTTGAAGCCGTGCCAGATGGCCAGGCTGTATTCGGGTAGGCTGCCGCCCAGGGCGGCGCTGGCACCGACGGCCAACAGCGGCGCCACGGTGTAGCCGGGCACTATGCCCACCAGCAGGCAGAGCAGCACCAGGATCTCCACCGGGATCTTCATGTAGCGCGGCGGCTCGTGGGGCGGATAGTGGGGCAGGTCGCGCGGTTCGCCGTTGAAGAAGACGTCGTGGATGAAGCGCAGCGAATAGGCCACCGAGAAGATGCCGTAGAGCACCGCCAGCGCCGGCACTATCCAGCTGAAACTGCCGAACAGGCCGTGGTTGAGGGTCTCGTTGAAGAACATCTCCTTGCTCAGGAAGCCGTTGAGCAGGGGCACCCCGCCCATGGCGGCGGCGGCGACCATGGCCAGCACCGCCGTATGCGGCATGTAGCGCCAGAGACCGGCCAGGCGGCGCAGGTCGCGGCTGCCGGTCTCGTGGTCGATGATGCCGGCGGCCATGAACAGCGAGGCCTTGAAGGTGGCGTGGTTGAGGATGTGGAAGACCGCCGCCACGGTGGAGAGCTGGGTGTCGAGGCCGAACAGCAGGGTGATCAGCCCCAGGTGGCTGATGGTGGAATAGGCCAGCAGGCCTTTCAGGTCATGCTGGAACAGCGCCAGGATGGCACCCACCACCAGGGTGGCCAGGCCGGTGAGGGTGACGATGTAGAACCACCAGTCCGAATCGGCCAGCGCCGGATAGAGCCGCGCCAGCAGGAAGACCCCGGCCTTGACCATGGTCGCCGAGTGCAGATAGGCCGACACCGGCGTCGGCGCGGCCATGGCCTGGGGCAGCCAGAAATGGAAGGGAAACTGTGCGGACTTGGTGAAGACGCCCAGCAAGACCAGGATCAGCGCCAGCGGATAGAGCGCATGGCCGGTGATCAGCGGCCCGGCGGCGAGGACATCGGTCAGCTCGAAGCTGCCGACGATATGGCCGATCAGCAGCACCCCGGCGAGCAGGGCCAGGCCGCCGCCGCCGGTGACGGTGAGCGCCATGCGCGCGCCCTGGCGCGCTTCCTTGCTGTGGCTCCAGAAGCCGATCAGCAGGAAGGACGCCAGGCTGGTCAGCTCCCAGAACATCATCAGCAGGAGCAGGTTTTCCGCCAGCACCACGCCCAGCATGGCGCCCATGAACAAGAGCAGATAGGCGAAGAAGCGCCCGACCGGTTCGTCCTTGCCCAGGTAATAGGCGGCGTAGAGGATCACCAGCAGGCCGATGACCAGGATCATCAGGGCGAACATCAGCCCCAGGCCGTCCAGCCGCAGGCTGAGCGTTAGGCCCAGGGCGGGCAGCCAGTCGACCCGATGCAGCAGCACGGCGCCGTCCAGGACCGCCGGCAGTTGCGTGGCCAGCAGAGCCAGGGCCAGGGCGGGGGCCACGGCGGTGCCCAGGGCGCAGGCGCGACGACCGAAGCGGTCGGTGGCCAACGCGAGCCAGGTTCCCAGCAAGGGCAATGCGATGATCAGCGCCAATACCATGCCTGCATCCTGTCGCTAAGCCGCCTCACGGCGGTTGGTAGAGGGGGCTCCCTAGAGGTCTCGAGCGGCATTCGAGGTGTCCACCTGAGGCTCGTCATGCTGACGAGGGTGGAACATTCGACCTCTGAGTTTCGTACAAGAACCGCCGGTTTAATAACCTTCGGTGATAATAAAAGAGAGACCACGAAATCCAAGGCCTGTCTCCCTTACAAAATATTAGGAAACAGGGCGCACGCGGCCTTTGCCGGGGTGCATGCCGGGGCGAACGCCTGCCAGGCCTGAATGAGACCTCTAGAACGCGCTTTTGCTCACGTCCACGGGAGAGACACACCCGGCGTGCCCTGGGCGGGGCGCCGGATGCAGGGGGAAGAAAAAGCCCCGACACGCCAAAGGAGCAAGAAACGCGTGCCGGGGGTAAGCGCCGGCGGTCAGAGCGCCGGCGCGGGGGAAGCGGGGGCCTGGGCGAAGCGGGCCGGCTGGATGTCCCAGCCGCCACCCAGGGCCTTGTAGAGGGCGACGATGCCGCGATAGAGCTCGATCTCGCCTTGGGCCTGCTGGTCTTCGGCGGCCAGGCGCTCGCGCTGGGCGTCGAGCAGCACCAGGAAGTCGGTACCACCTTCGCGATAGCGGATCTCGGCCTGGTCGGCGGCGGCGCGGCTGGCCACCGACTGGCGGATCAGCGCCTGCAGGCGCTCCTGGCGACGGCCGTAGTCGCTGAAGGCGTTGGCGCTCTCTTCCAGGGCGGTCAGTACCTGCTGCTCGTAGTTGGCCAGGGCCTCGTCGGAACCGGCGCGGGCGCCGCGCAAGCGGGCGCGCACACTGCCCAGGTCGAAGGCCGGCCAGCTGATGCTCGGGCCGAGGCCCCAGGCGCGGGCGGCGCTGCTGCCGATCTGCGAACCGCGCCCGGCGGTAAAGCCGAGAAAGCCGGAGAGGCTGACCCGCGGGAAGAGATCGGCGGTGGCCACGCCAACATCGGCGGTGGCGGCGGCCAGGCGGCGCTCGGCAGCGGTCACGTCCGGGCGGCGGCGCAGCAGCTCGCCGGGATCGCCGATGGGCAGGCGCTTGGCGATGGCCGGCAGGGCCTTGGGCGAGAGATCCACGCTGAGGGCATCCGGGCGCTGGCCGAGCAGGGTGGCGATGCGGTTGCGCGCGCGGGTGGCCTGGGCCTGGAATTCCGGCAGGCTGGCCTCGGTGGCGGCCAGGCGCGCTTCGCTGCGCTGCACGTCCAGGTCGCTGCCCATGCCTTCGTCCCTCAGGGTCACGGTCAGGCGGCGGGCCTCGCGCTGGTTGCCCAGGTTGTCGCGGGCGATGCGTTCGCGCAGCTGGGCGCCGCGCAGGTCGCCATAGGCATCCACCAGTTCGGCGATCAGGCTGACCTGCAGCGCGGCGAGGTCGGACGCCGCCGCCTCGGCGCGGGCATCGCTGCCTTCCAGGGTATGGCGGACCCGGCCGAACAGATCGATTTCCCAGGCCATGTCCAGGCCCAGGTCGTAGCGGTCGCTGTTGACCCGCTCCTCGGTGAAGCCGGGTTGCTGGGCCTTGCCAAGTTGGCTGCTGGCGCGGCTGGTGACCGTCGGATAGAGATCGTTGGCGTCGTCATCGCGCAGGGCGCGGGCGGCGCGCAGGCGGGCGAAGGCGGCGCGCAGTTCGCGGTTGCCGTCCAGGCTGCTGGCGACCAGGGCGTTGAGGGTCGGGTCCTCGAACTGGCGCCACCAGAGGGTCTCGAAGCGGCCCTGGTCATAGACGCTGGGCTGCTGGCTGGCCTGGAATTGGGCGGGCGCCGGCTGCGGCGCCTGGTAGTGCGGGCCGACGGCGCAGGCGGAGACCGCCAGCGCCAGCAGCAGGGGAGCGAAGACCTTCATGCCTGGGCCTCCCGGGCGATGGCGGAACGGGCCTGGCGACGCTCCACGAAGGCGCGCACCAGGGTATAGAACAGCGGCGTGAGCAGCAGGCCGAAGAAGGTCACCCCGAGCATCCCGGAGAACACCGCGACGCCCATGGCGTGGCGCATCTCGGCGCCGGCGCCGGTGGAGGTCACCAGCGGCACCACACCCATGATGAAGGCGAAGCTGGTCATCAGGATGGGTCGCAGGCGCAGGCGGCAGGCCTCCAGCACCGCGGCGACGCGGTCCTTGCCGGTGGCCTGCTGGTCCTTGGCGAACTCGACGATGAGGATGGCGTTCTTGCACGCCAGGCCCACCAGTACGATCAAGCCGATCTGGGTGAAGATGTTGTTGTCGCTGCCGGCCAGGATCACCCCGGTGATGGCCGAAAGCAGGGTCATGGGCACGATCAGGATCACCGCCAGCGGCAGGCTCCAGCTCTCGTACTGGGCGGCCAGCACCAGGAAGGCCAGCAGCACGCAGAGCGGGAACACCAGCAGGGCGGTATTGCCGGAGAGGATCTGCTGGTAGGTCAGCTCGGTCCACTCGAAGGTCATGCCGTTGGGCAGCTCCTGCTTGAGCAGCCGCTCGATGGCCGCCTGGGCCTGGCCGGAGCTGTAGCCCGGCGCCGGCGCGCCGTTGATCTCGGCGGTGAGGAAGCCGTTGTAGTGCATCACCCGGTCGGGGCCGGCGGTGTCGCTGATCTTGACGAAGGTGGACAGGGGCACCATCTCGCCGCGGTCGTTGCGCACCTTGAGCTGGCCGATCTGCTCGGGCTCCAGGCGGAAGCGCTGGTCGGCCTGGACGTTGACCTGGAAGGTGCGGCCGAAGCGATTGAAGTCGTTGGCGTAGGTCGAGCCCAGGTAGGCCTGCAAGGTGTCGAAGATGGCGTCGATGGGCACCCCGTGGGTCTTGGCCTTCTCACGGTCGATGTGGGCATCGATCTGCGGCACGTTGACCTGGTAGCTGGTGAACAGCGACTCCGGCGCCAGCTCCGGCAACTGCCGGGCTTTGGCCAGCACGTTCTGGGTCTGGGTGTAGAGTTCCTCGTAGCCCAGGTTGCCGCGGTCCTCCACCTGCAGGCGGAAGCCGCCGATGCTGCCCAGCCCCTGTACCGGCGGCGGCGGGAAGATGGCGATGATGGATTCCTGGATGGCGGCGAATTCACCGTTCAACTGGGCGGCGATGGCGCCGGCCGACAGCGAGGGATCGCGGCGTTCCTCGAAGGGCTTCAGGGTCACGAAGACGATGCCGCTGTTGGGGCTGTTGGTGAAGCCGTTGATGGACAGGCCGGGGAAGGCCACGGTGCTTTCCACGCCGGGATGCTTGAGGGCGATGGCCGACATGCGGCGGATGACCTCTTCGCTGCGATCCAGGGTGGCGGCATCGGGCAACTGGGCGAAGGCCACCAGGTACTGCTTGTCCTGGGGCGGCACGAAGCCGGTGGGGGTCTTGATCAGACCCAGGCCGGTCAGGCCGAGCAGCACCACATAGAGCACCAGCACGATGGAACCGCCGCGCAGCACGCGGCGCACGGTGCCGACGTAGCCGTGGCTGGCCTTGTCGAAGAAACGGTTGAAGGGGGCGAACAGCCAGCCGCCGAACAGCCGGTCGAGCAGCCGCGAGAAGCGGTCCTTGGGCGCGTCGTGGCCCTTGAGCAGCACGGCGGCCAGGGCCGGCGACAGGGTCAGGGAGTTGAAGGCCGAGATCACCGTGGAGATGGCGATGGTCAGGGCGAACTGGCGGTAGAACTGCCCGGTGAGGCCGGAGATGAAGGCCGTGGGCACGAACACCGCGCACAGTACCAGGGCGGTGGCGATGATCGGGCCGGTCACCTCGCCCATGGCGCGCCGGGTGGCCGCCACCGGGTCGAGGCCGAGACCTATGTTCCGCTCGACGTTTTCCACCACCACGATGGCGTCGTCCACCACGATGCCGATGGCCAGCACCAGGCCGAACAGCGACAGCGCATTGAGCGAGAAGCCGAAGGCGTGCATCACCGCGAAGGTGCCGATCAGCGACACCGGCACCGCGGCCAGGGGAATGATGGAGGCGCGCCAGGTCTGCAGGAACAGGATCACCACCAGCACCACCAGGATGATGGCTTCGAACAGGGTGTGCACCACGGCCTCGATGGAGCCGCGCACGAAGATGGTCGGGTCGTAGACGATCTCGTAGTCCATGCCCTGGGGGAAGCTCTGCTTGAGCTCGGCCATCTTGGCGCGCACCTGGTTGGACAGGTCGATGGCGTTGCTGCCGGGGCGCTGGAAGATCGGGATGGCCACCGCCGGCTGGTTGTTCAGCAGGGATCTCAGGGCGTACTGGTTGGAGCCCAGCTCGATGCGGGCGATGTCGCGCAGCCGAGTGATCTGGCCGTCGCTGCCGGCGCGCACGATGATGTTGGCGAATTCTTCCTCGTCCACCAGGCGCCCCTGGGTGTTGATGGCCAGCTGGAAGCTGGTGCTGCCCGGTGCCGGCGGCGCGCCCAGGGCACCGGCCGCGACCTGGCGGTTCTGCTCGCGGATGGCGGCGACCACGTCGCTGGCGGTCAGGCCGCGCGAGGCGACTTTGTCCGGATCGAGCCAGACGCGCAGGGAATAGTCGCCCATGCCGAACAGCTGAACGTCGCCCACGCCGTCCAACCGCGCCAGCTCGTCCTTGACGTTGATCAGGGCGTAGTTGGACAGGTAGAGCATGTCGTAGCGCTGATCCGGCGAGGTCAGGTGTACCACCATCGCCAGGTCCGGCGAGGCCTTGTCGGCGGTCACGCCCAGACGCTGCACCTCTTCCGGCAGTTTGGGCAGGGTGCGGGTGACACGGTTCTGCACCTGCACCTGGGCGGTATCCAGGTTGGTGCCCAGGGCGAAGGTGATGGTCAGCGTCAGCTTGCCGTCGGCGGTGGACTGGGACGACAGATAGAGCATTTGCTCCACGCCGTTCATCGCCTGCTCCAGGGGCGCGGCCACGGTCTCGCCGATCACCTTGGGGTTGGCGCCGGGGAAGGTGGCGCGCACCACCACGGTGGGCGGGACCACCTCGGGGTATTCGCTGATCGGCAACTGGAACAGCGAGATGGCCCCGCCGATCAGGATGATCAGCGAGAGCACGGCGGCGAAGATCGGCCGGCGGATGAAGAACTGGGAGAAGTTCATCGGAGCAGTCCTTGAGCGAAAGGCGTGCAGAGGCGCAGCCATCGCGGCCATGGGCCGCTCCTACGGGGGGTCCTGTCGTAGGAGCGGTCCATGACCGCGATACCGCGATGCCTGGACGGGTAGAAGTCTGAAACGGGACGGGGTGGAGCCTGGGGTCTAGCGACTACCCACCTTGAGCGGCTGGGTCGGCGCCGGCAGGCTGGCCAGGACCGCATCGCGCTGGCGCTTGAGCGCGGCCAAGGTGGTGGCATCGGCCATGGGCACCGACTGGGCGTCGACGGTCATGCCCGGGCGCACCCGCTGCAGGCCGTTGACCACGATGCGATCGCCGGCTTCCAGCCCCTTGCGCACGATGCGCAGGCCTTCCAGACGCGGGCCGAGGTCGACGGTGCGATAGGCGGCCTTGTTCTGGCCGTCCACCACCAGCACGAATTTCTTGCCCAGGTCGGTACCGACGGCGGCGTCCTGGATCAGGGTGCCTTCGTAGGTGCCGCTGCCCACCAGCCGCAGCCGGGCGTAGAGCCCTGGGGTGAAGCGGCCGTCGGCATTGTCGAACACGGCGCGGCCGTGGATGGTGCCGGTACGCGGATCGAGCTGGTTGTCCATGAAGTCCATGTGGCCTTCATGGGAGAAGTCGTCCTCGTCGGACAGCGCCATATAGACCGGGCTGGCCGCGCCGCGCTGACCTTTGCGGGCGAGCGCCTGCTGCTTGAGGAAGACCCGCTCGTCGGCATCGAAATAGGCATAGACCTTGTCGGTGGAGACCAGGGTGGTGAGGCGGGTGTCACCGGCGTTGACCAGGTTGCCGGCGGTCACCTCGGCACGGCCGACGCGACCGTCGATGGCGGCGCGGACCTCGGTGAAGCCCAGATTCAGGCGGGCGGCGTCGAGTTGCGCCTGGGCGGCGGCGACGCTGGCCTTGGCTTCCTGGGCGGCGCTGCGCCGGGCCTCGACGATTTCCGCGGAGATCGCGTTGCTGCTGCGCAGGCGTTCGCCGCGGGCGGCTTCGTCGGCGGTGCGGCTGGCATTGGCGCGGGCCTGTTGCAGCTCGGCTTCGAGGCGCTTGACCTCGGCTTGGAAGGGCCGCGGATCGATCTGCAGCAGCAGGTCGCCGCGCTTGACCCGGGCACCCTCGTGGAACAGCACGCGGTCGACGTAGCCGGACACGCGGGGGCGGACCACCACGGATTCCGGTGCTTCCAGGCGCCCGGTCACCTCGTCCCATTCCACCACCGGTTGGCGCAGCACCTCGGCGGCGCTCACCTTGGGCGCGGGCGGGGCGGCACTGGCTTGGGGATGGGAATCGCCGCAGGCGGCGAGCAACAGGGTAGAGGTCAGGGCCAGCGGGCCGAGGGTTTTCGCGAAGAGATCCATGTTCGAGTCCGCCCGAGGTGGAAAGAGGTCAGGGAGGCGAGTCTGCCGCCACGCGCGGGCAGCGACGAATCGAAGGGCTCGAACTTATTTATCGATGGCGATGATGGTTTCGCCGTAGGTATCGCTGGTGGTGATTGGAAACTGTCTGGAACGCTGGTTTCTGAACAAGATGCAAGGGGCGGGAGGATTGCGCCCAGGCGGGGGAGGCTTGGCGGAGCTAACCCTTGGGTTCGGAACAGAAAGTGGCTGAATACACTAGGCTCTGTACGAAAAATGCCTACGCTCGGTGATGCTTCGTTGAAAAAGGCATTCGGAATGCTCATTTACCACTCGTAAACTCCGCTTCCTCAGCCTTTTTCGCGGGGCCGCCTAGGCCTCGCCTGACCTTCGCTCGGCGACTTTTCGTACAAAGCCTAACACTCGCTTAATTCCATAATTTTGTGACTAAAGCCTGTCTCTGACGGGTAACGCCCCACATCTAGGAATTATCTCGGAAATGACGTAATTATCTTTTACTGTGCGTTAAATGCTATTTATCGGGATAAGACACGCTATGTTGGATTTAGGCTTCAGCAAGCCAGGTGAGATCGTCAAGCAACTGTGCAAGCGCTTGCGCACCGAGCGCCTGGCCCAGCGACTGACCCAGGCGGAGGTCGCTGCCCGTGCCGGGCTTGGCACTAACACCGTGTCCAATCTCGAGGCAGGTCGTAACGTTGGCTTCGAGAGCCTGGTACGAATCGCCATGGTGCTCGGTCGCAGCCAGGAATTCGAAGGTTTGTTCCTGCCGCAGCTGAATAGCCTGGAGGATGCCCGCCGCTATGAAGAAAGCGCCAGGCGCCAGCGTATCAAGAGGAAATCCAGCGATGTCTGAACAGGTGGACGTCTATTACGAAGGCTGGGGCGAGCGCTGGTTGTGGGGGCGGCTGAGGGCGACGACGGCCCTGGGCGGTCGCTCACAGATCCTGTTCGAATATAGTGCCCAGGCAAAACAGCGCGGTTTCGAGCTATCGGCTTTTCAGTTGCCCTTGGCGGGGCCAGCCTTGCGCCAGGGGTTTCCGGCCCACCAACTGGGGCTGCCGGGACCGGTCTATGACGCCTTGCCGGATGGCTGGGGCATGCTGTTGATGAATCGCTTGTTCAAGCGCCGCGGACTCAATGCGGCGCGCATCGGGCCACTGCAACGGCTGGCCTACATAGGCGACAACGCCATGGGTGCCATGACCTTCGAACCCCTTGCCCCTGAAGGTGAGGCAGTACAGGAGCATCTACCTTTGGAGCTGCTATTGGCCGAAGTTCAGGAGGTACTTGCCGGTGAGGGAGGGGAGTTTTTGCAAACCTTGCTGCAGCTGGGCGGCTCGCCCCAGGGGGCCCGACCGAAGGCGCTGATCTATCGAGATCCAGGCACGGGTACCTTCACCACCGTGGCCAGCCCGGACCTTGAGGCCTGGCTGATCAAGTTCCCGGCGAGGTACGAGCATCCTGAAGTATGTGCCGTGGAGGCGGCCTATGCCGACTGTTTGCGTCTTTGTGGCATCCAGGCGGCGGACACCCGCTACTTTAGCTTGCCCGACGGTCAGGCAGCCTTCGCTACTCGTCGTTTCGACCGGGTGGCTGGGCAACGTGTGCCGATGCAAAGTCTCGCCGCCTTCACGGGCGCCAACTATCAGGAACCAGGGGCGCTGGACTACGTCAACTTCTTGCGGGCGACGCAACTCTGCACCAAGGACGTACGTCAGAAGGCGATCGCCTTCGAACGCGCCGTGTTCAATGTCGTCTTCAACAATAGAGACGACCATCCGAAGAACTTCGCCTACCTCATGTCCGCCACGGGGACTTGGACCTTGGCCCCGGCCTACGACGTGACCTTCTGCGAGGGACCGCACGGCCATCACCAGATGGATGTGCTGGGCGAGTCCTTGGATATCCAGCGAGCTGCGCTGCTCGGTCTCGCGGACGAGGCGGAAGTCCCCCCCGCCATCGCGAGTGACACCATCGAGCGCATCGGCGAGGTCGCTAGCCAGTTCACCGCCCTCGTCGAGCGTGAATATCCTGGAACCATCACCCGAGATACCCTGACGACCATCCAGGACCGCCTTGACGAGAACCTTGGCTTGCTGCGCTGAGTCGCGGAATCCGCGCTTCCATGGCTCCCATTCGCCTGGCCCAGCCGCGCTGATCCGGGCTTAGATATTATCGGGTGTGCGATCTAAGCCAGCACTTTCTTGGGCACTGCTCGACCAGGTGCCAGACTCACGTCATTTTGGGCTGATCCTGATCCAGTCCATCCAAATATTCGGATACTTCCCCTGCCAGCCAACTAGAGAAAACGCGTTGCTTGGCCTCCGACGGCTTTCGGTTGGGCAGCACCAGCCAGTACGGATAGGGATAAGGGACCGTGACCTGGGACAATTGCACGAACTCGCCGCGTTGGAGCGCGTCGTGCACCAGGCTGCGACGTTCGAGGGCGATCCCCTGGCCAAGCCGCACGGCTTGCAGCACCAGGTTGGAGTCGTTACTGCACAGCCCGAGGCGCGGCACCTCGCTAGCCAGGCCCGCGGCTTGGCACCAGGGCTGCCAGGACTCCATGCTGGAGATGATGGGACTGCCGACGATGGCTTCCGGGGTCTGGGGCAAGACCCCGCCATTGAAGTGCGGGGCGGCGATCACCAGGGTCTCGTCGTGGAACAGCAGCCGCTGCTCCACGCCCTCCCAGCCTCCGCTGCCCATGCGGATCCCGACATCGACCGACTCTCGGCTCAGGTTCGACACTGCCAGATTGGCTTGCAGCCGCACGCTGATGTGCGGGTGTAGCTGCTGGAAGCGCGGCAGGCGCGGCAGCAACCAGTTGAGGCCGAACGAAGGGAGTACGGCGACGACCAATTCGGTCGACTTGGGCTGGGCCTTGATCAAGCGGGTGGCTTCGGCGATATCGCCCAGCGATTCGCGGATCTGCAGCGCATAAAGTCGCCCATCTTCGCTGACGCGTAGGTTGCGTCGCCCCTCGCGGATGAACAGGGTGACGCCGATCAGCTCTTCCAGCACCTTGATCTGCTGGCTGATGGCCGAGTGGGTAACGTGCAACTCCTTGGCGGCGGCGACGATGCTACCCAGCCGTGCAACCGCTTCGAAACTACGCAGACAGGTGAGGGGTGGAATGTTCGCCATGTAAGTTTTTCTTGCGTTTATTCCAAGAAAATAACGATAGGTAAGCCTAAAGACTCTCACTAATGTAAGGAGCGGTAAATACACGGCGTGCAGGGGGATTGCGCCATGGACATCGCGGCGGGGGTAAGCCAGAGGTGGGCGGAGAGCTTTTATGGAAATGAATGGCGCTGGCTACAGGTGTCCTTGGCCCGCACGCAGCTGTTGTCGGTACGCCATGCCCAGGAGATCCAGGCGCGTGCCGTCACTGGCAGGCATTGGCTCAGTAGCGCGGATGGCGACCTGGCGATCAGTCCTGGCGAACAGGTGAAATTACCTGCCGGGCTAGTCCTGATCGAGGGTGAAGGTGTCCTGCAGTTTGCGCCCGCCACTACGCATGACACCCGGGCTTTTCCATGGCGGCTGAACCCTTGGTTCAGGCGTCGGGCAAAGGCGTTGGAGATCGCTATCAAACCCAGGAGAGTGATGGATGAGACTGATTGGCATGCTGGATTCACCCTATGTGCGCCGAGTGGCGATTTCCCTGGATCTACTGGGCGTCGGCTTCGAGCATGAGCCCCTGTCCGTCTTCAGTAGCTTCGAGGCGTTCTCCCGGATCAATCCGGTGGTCAAGGCGCCGACCCTGGTGTTGGATGACGGCACGGTACTGATGGACTCGACGTTGATCATCGACTACTTCGAGAGCCTCAGTGCTCCCGCCAACAAGTTGTTGCCGCAACAACCCCAGGCCCTGGCCGCTGCCCTGCGTATCCTGGGACTCGCATTGGCCGTGTGCGAGAAAAGCGTGCAACTGGTCTATGAGCGCAAGCTGCGTCCGGCAGAAAAGCTTCATCTGCCCTGGGTCGAGCGCGTCACCCAGCAGTTGCGGGCCGCCTGTGTCGAACTGGACAGGCAGTGGTCCGCCCGGCCAGTACAAGGCGAGCGGCCGGATCAGGCGGCCCTTACCACCGCCGTGGCCTGGTCGTTCATGCAACTGATGGTGCCCGAGGTCGTTCCGGCCGGTGATTTCCCTGCCCTTGAAGCCCATGCGGCGCGCCTGGAACAGACCGATCTGTTCAAGCGCTATCCGCTCGCCTGATCGTGGGTGCGGTTCGAGCCGGGTTCGACGGCGCCGCTTTCCCGTTCTGCCGTCCGCTCCTTATCGCGAGCCGTCGTCATGGAAAGGCTGGCGAAAAAGGGTCGTACACTATTGTGTAGTGAGCGGCGAACGTCGCTAGAGACTGTCCGGATCGCCGATGAACATCTGGATCCGCGACCTCAGCCAGCGCTCGCCGGGGTCGTGGTCCTGGGCGCCGCTCCAGGCCATGGGCAGTTCGTGGCCGCCGTCGCGCAGTTCCTCGGGCGGGTCTTCGTATCTCAGGCCGCCGGCGCTGGCCAGCAGCCGGGCGGTGTAGTCCGGCACCATCACCAGCAGGTCGGTTTCCGCCAGCAGCGACCCCAGGCCGTTGAACTGGGGCACCGCCAGCACCACCCGGCGCTGGCGGCCGAGCTTGTCCAGCAACTCGTCGACATAGCCGGTGAGGTCGCCGGCATAGGACACCAGGGCATGGGGCCGGGCGCAGTATTCGTCCAGGGTCAGGCGCCCGGGCTTGCTGTCGGCGCGCAGCACCTTGAAGCCGAAGCGACGCACCGGCCTTCTCTTCGAATTGGCTGGCAATTCCTCGGTATAGCCCACCGCCACGGTGATCTCGCCGGAGGCCAGCATGCCGGCGGCGGTCAGGTAGTTCATCCGCCGTACCACCAGGGTGGTGCCTGGCGCCTCGATGCGGATGCGTCGGAGCAGCGGCGGCAGCAGGGCGAATTCGACGTCATCGGACAGGCCGACGCGAAATACCCGGTCGGCGCTGGCCGGCTCGAAACTCTGGGTCCGGCTCACCGCGCTGGAGATCTGGTCCAGCGCCGGTGACAGCAGGGCGGCGATTTCCTGGGCGCGCGGGGTGGGTTCCATGCTGCGCCCGGTGCGGACGAACAGCGGATCGTCGAACAGGGTACGCAGGCGGGCCAGGGCGGCGCTGATCGCCGGCTGGCCGAGAAACAGCTTTTCCGCGGCACGGGTGACGCTGCGTTCGAGCATCAGGGTCTCGAACACGATGAGCAGATTGAGGTCGACGCGGCGCAGATCGGTACGGTTCATTCAGGCCCCGATAGGGAGTGGATCGATACCCCCGATGTCCATTATCGATAGGGATGCATAGAATCCTAAGGCAAGGCTGGTTAGAGTCCTAGCCATAAGCAGTCCGCCTCGGCAATCGTTCCGGGGTCGGCATCAACGCGAGGTAGTCCCATGTCCCGCCTGATCCAGTTCACCGAGTTTGGCCCGCCGGAGGTGCTCACCTGCATCGATCGGCCCACCCCCGTGGCGGGGCCTGGCGAGGTGTTGGTGCGGGTAGAGGCCATCGGCGTGAGCTGGTATGACGTGCTCTGGCGGCAGAATCTGGCCCCCGAACAGGCCAATCCGCCGGCGGGTCTTGGCTGTGAACTCGCCGGCGTGGTCACCGCCCTAGGCGAAGGCGTCGCCGACCTGGCGGTCGGTGATCGCGTGGCCAGCTTCCTCGGCCACGACATCAATCGCTATCCGGCCTATGGCGATGAGCTGGTCTATCCGGCCACCTCCCTGGTGCGCTACCCGGACGTCCTCACCCCGGCGGAAGCCGCGGTGCACTACAACCCGCTGCTCACCGTCTATACCGCGCTGATGCACCAGGCCCGGCTGCAACCGGGCGAATGGGTGCTGATCACCGATGCCAGTCGCTGCTGCGGCCCGGCGTCCGTCCAACTGGCCAAGGCCTTGGGCGGTCGGGTCATCGCCACCACCCATGACGCCGCTGACCGTGACTACCTGCGCGAACTGGGCGCTGAAAAGGTCATCGCCGCGGAGGAAGAGGATCTGGTCAGCCGTATCGCCAGCATCACCGATGGCGTTGGCGTGCATGTCGCCCTGGATGCCCTGGGCGGGCCGCAGTTGGCCCTGCTCGGCGAGGCCATGGCGCCACGCGGTCGGCTGCTGCTCTATGGCCTCAACGGCGGCAACCAGACCCCGCTGCCGGCCTGCGCGGCCTTCAAGAAGAAGTTCAAGCTCTATATCCACTGCGTGCAGGACTTCACCGGCCAGCCGGACATGGGCCTGGAAGCGGATTGCGCCGCGGTGCGCGAAGCCTTGCAGCACCTCGACCAACTGACCCGCGACCGCCTGCTCAAGGCGCAGATCAAGCAGGTTTTTCCCTTCGAGCAGTACGTCGAGGCCCATCGCTGCATGGAGCAGTGCCCTACCCGGGGACGGGTGGTGATCAGCGTCGACTAGCCGTCTCAGCCATAAAAAACCCGCGCCTTGGCGTGGGTTTTTTATGGCTGGTTGCCTTAGGCGGTAGCCTTCTTCTGCAAGGGCGGGGTAGCGCGGTTCACCCGCGTCTTGGCACCGAAGAAGGCCACGCTGAGGAAATGCAGCGGGCTGATGCGCTCCAGCACCAGCTTGAGCGCCACGGGCAGGAACAGGCCCATCACCATGCTGACGCTGAAGACCACCCAGACGTCGTGTACCTGCAGCTTGTTCAACACGATACGGGCACCGGCGGTACCGAAGACGTGGAACAGGTAGATCTCGAAGGAGAAGTAGCCCAGCCAGGCCAATGGCTTGAAGTAGAAGCGGCGGGCGATCAGCAGGCTGATGGCCGCCAGCCCCAGGGCAGTGCCGATCACCGCCATGTCGGTCTCGTCGAGATCGACCAATTCGAACAGGTAGGCCTGATCGATGGCCACCAGGATGGCGAGCGCCACCGCCATGGCGGTCACGTTGCGGCGGGTGATGAGCTGCTCGCCGAAGCGGTAGAGGCCCAGGCCCAGCAGGAAGAAGGGGAACAACTGCACCGCCTTGTACAGGCTGAACAGGTCCGGGAAGCTCTCCCAGGCGAAGGAGGCTGCCAGGGCCACGGCGAAGACCAGGCCGAAATTGCGCAGGGTCAGCAGCAGGCCGGCTTTCTCCAGCAGGGCGATGACCACGAAGATGCAGAAGATCGACTGCAGGAACCAGAAGTGCGCGTAGCTGAAGAAGTAGATGCTGAAGATATCGGTCAGCTGGGGTTTGTAGTTGGTGTTGGGCACGGCCATCTGCAAGGCGAAGAACAGCGTCGACACCACCAGCAGCGGAATGCCGATACGCTTGAACTTGCCTTGGTAGAAACGCGACAGGTCGCTGTTGGTGTTCACCGGACGCAACGCATAGACGTAACCGGAAATCGCCGTGAACAGCGGCATTCGGATATAGACGAGGGAGTCGTAGAGATAGCGCAGCAGGGAGTCGTCGGACACCTTCATGCCCAGGGTGGAAGAACTGCCAATCACGTGGCCCGCTACCATCAGAAACAGCGCCAGTCCGCGAATGGTCTCTATTCGCAGATCCTTCTCAGGCGTGGTCTTGGTCATGCTGAGTCCTCTGTACTGGCTAAAGCGGGACAGCGATTCCTCGAAGGGTGACGGGGAACAGGTGTCGGCGCATCGATCATCTGAGCCCGGTGAGCTTAGGCTAGTTCGCTCCCCTGCTTGCAGAGCTGCCCCGAAAAGCCCGGCTTTTCTTGCGCTGCATCACTTTTCCGTGAAGTGATTCCTCAAAGTGTGAACTCGTAACGGCAGCGAACCCCGGCGATTAAGGTGGCATTTAGCCAGTTTTAAGGATTCCTTAAGCCAAGTTGCCAAGCGATGGCGGCCAGTGCGGCCGCCGGGTTGCCTAGACGAAGGCCTTGCCGTCGAGTACGGCCTTGCGCCAACGGGTGATACGAACTTCGCTCGGCAGGCCGACCTTGCTGAACGGGTCCTGGGCCAGGAAGGCTTCCGCTTCGGCGCGGGTCTCCACGTCGACGATGTAGACGCTGCCGCTGGGCGTTGCGCCGTCGTCGCTGAGCTTGGCACCGCAGGCCAGCAGGGCGGCGGCGTTTTCCCGCAGGAAGTCCAGGTGCGCGGGGCGATGCTCTTGGCGCAGGGCCAGGCTGTCCGGCTTGTCGAAGGTCTCGATCAGAAAAGGCATGGCAGGCTCCGAAAAGGATGGCGGCCCCAGCGGCCGCCGCCGGCGCAGGGTGGCGCGATCCTGGGCGCAGCGTCAATCGCCTGTTGGACGACAGACCGCTGCTTTCACCTGGGCATAGCCATAGCAGAGAAACGTATTAAACATTCTTTTATAAAAGATCCATCCTGGCCTTCTTTAATGGAATATAAGGAGGTTCCCATGCGGTTGTCCTTCCGGCGTCTCGCACGTCTCTTCGTGGTGCTGGCAGTCGCGCTCGGCATATTGGCACCGGTGCAGGCGGCTGAGCAGCAGCTGCGCATCGGCTATCAGAAAGGCGGTGGTCTACTGGCCGTACTCAAGGCCCAGGGGACCTTGGAAAAGGCCCTGGGGGCCCAGGGTTACCAGGTGACCTGGCGTGAATTCCAGGCCGGGCCGCAGCTCTTGGAGGCCCTCAACGCGGGCAGCGTCGACATCGGCTACACCGGTTCGCCGCCGCCGATCTTCGCCCAGGCCGCTGGTGTCGATCTGGTCTACCTGGGAGCCGAGCCGGCCAGCGAGTCGGTTGAGGCCATCGTGGTGCCGAGCGGCTCGGCGATCCGTGCGGTCAGCGAGCTCAAGGGCAAGCAGGTAGCGGTGCAGAAGGGTTCGAGCGCCAACTTCCTGCTGGTCGCCGCCCTGAACAAGGCCGGTCTCACCCTCAAGGACATCCAGCCGGTCTACCTGGCACCGGCCGATGCCCGCGCGGCCTTCGCCAACGGCTCGGTGGCTGCCTGGGCGATCTGGGACCCCTATCTGGCCGCCATCCAGCAGAGCCAGTCGGTGCGCGTCCTGGCGGACTATAAAGGTCTGCTGCAGCCCAATAGTTTCTATGAAGGTTCGCGGCGTTTCGCCGATGCCCACCCCCAGGTGATCCAGCTGCTGCTGGCGGAGCTGGCCAAGGCCGGGGCCTGGGCCAACACCCACAAGCCGGAGGTGAGCCGCATCCTGGCCGAGCAGATCGGTCTACCGGAATCGGTGATCGCCACCTGGCAGGCGCGGACCCGCTATGGCGTCACCCCGCTGACCCCCGAGATCATCGCCACCCAGCAGAAGACCGCCGATGTCTTCTATGACCAGGGGCTGATTCCGCGCAAGGTGGGTGTCAGCCGGGCGGTCTGGCACGCGCCGCGCTAGATTCAGCTGTCGCTACTAGGCGCGCCGCGGCAACAGATAGCCCAGCAGAAACATCCCGGCCGCGGCCACTACCACCGAGGGGCCGGCCGGGGTGTCCTGGTACCAAGACAGGGTCAGTCCCAGGCACACCGCCACCATGCCCAGCAGGCTGGCGCCACAAGCCATCTGCTCCGGGCTGCGGGCGTGTCTTTGAGCGGTGGCGGCGGGGATGATCAGCAGCGAGGTGATCAGCAGCACCCCGACGATCTTCATGGCCACGGCGATGACGATGGCCACCAGCAGCATCAGCGCCAGGCGGATCCAGGTCACCGGCAGGCCTTCGACCTGGGCCAGTTCCTCGTGCACGGTGATGGCCAGGAGTGGTCGCCACAGCCAGGCCAGGGCCACCAGCACCAGGGCGCTGCCGCCGAGAATCCAACGCAGATCGCTGGGACCCACTGCCAGCAGATCGCCGAACAGATAGCTCATCAGGTCGACCCGCACCTCGTGCATGAACGACAGCGCCACCAACCCCAGCGACAGGGTGCTATGGGCGAGGATGCCGAGCAGGGTGTCCGCCGCCAGCCCCCGGCGCCGCTGCAGCACCACCAGTACCACGGCCAGCGCCAGGCAGCCGACGGTGACGGTCAGCGTCGGGCTGACATCCAGCAGGAAGCCCAGCGCCACTCCGAGCAGGGCGGCGTGGGACAGGGTGTCGCCAAAATAGGCCATGCGCCGCCAGACCACGAAGGAGCCGAGCGGACCGGCGACCAGGGCGAGAGCGAGACCGGCGAGCAGGGCATACAGCAGAAAATCAGCCATGCTTGCAGTGGGCTCCATGGACATGCGGCGTCTTGACCACGCTGCCGTGCAGGTCGTGGGCGTGATCGTGATGATGGTGGTAGATGGCCAGGTTGCGCGCGCTCTGGCCGAACAGCGCCTGGTAGGCCGGATCGCCGCTGACCTGCTCGGGATGGCCGGAGCAGCAGACGTGGCGATTGAGGCAGATCACCTGATCGGTGGCGCCCATCACCAGGTGCAGGTCGTGGGACACCATCAGCACGCCGCAGCCATGGCGTTCGCGCAACTGGCCGATCAGGCGGTAGAGCTCGCTCTGGCCGTTGATGTCGACGCCCTGCACGGGTTCGTCGAGCACCAGCAATTCGGGTTGGCGCAGCAGGGCGCGGGCCAGCAGCACCCGCTGCAACTCGCCGCCGGAAATGCTCTGCAGGGGGCTGTCGATCACCCCCTCGGCGCCCACTTCGCCCAGCGCGGATAAGGCACTGGCGCGAGTCACGCCCGGTACCAGACGCAGGAAGCGCAGCACCGACAGCGGCAGGGTGGCATCCACCTGCAGCTTTTGCGGCATGTAGCCGATGCGCAACCGCGGCCGGCGCCAGACGCTGCCGCGCTCCGGCGTCAGCAGGCCGAGCACGCTGCGCACCAGGGTGGTCTTGCCGGCGCCATTGGGACCGATGAGGGTGACGATGCGGCCGGGGTCGAGGGTGAGACTCACCTGATCGAGTACCGCCTGGCCGGCGAAGGTCACGCTGACGTCCTGCAGCCGGATCAGCGCCTCGCTCATGCCTGCTTCCGGCAGGCGGCGCATTGGCCGATGACTTCCACGGTCTGGCCTTCCACCTGGAAACCCACGGCGCTGGCGCCGTCGAGGATGGCCTGGTGCACGGCCGGTTGTTCCAGCTCGATGCTCACCTGGCAGCTGCGGCAGATCAGGAACTGGCCTTGGTGCGCTTCGCCGGGATGGTTGCAGCCGACGAAGGCGTTGAGCGAGGCGATGCGGTGCACCAGGCCGTTCTCGACGAGGAAGTCCAGCGCCCGGTAGACGGTGGGCGGTGCCGCCCGGCGGCCGTCCTGCTCGCTGAGCACGGCCAGGATGTCGTAGGCACCGAGTGGCTTGTGGCTTTGCCAGACCAGCTCCAGTACCCGTTTGCGCAGGTCGGTGAGGCGCACGCCGGCGCGGCGGCAGAGGTCATCGGCCTCGGCCAGTGCATGGGCGACGCAGCGCGAATGATCATGGGGTCGAAAGGCCAGGGGGGCGTCGGACATGGAGCGATACCTTAGGAGCTAGGACGTTATTATATTGCACCTCTCTTAAGAATCGGGACTTTCACGTGCTGCGCTTCCTACCCCTCGTCGTTTCCCTGCTGCTCAGCGGCGTCCTGCTTCCGGCCCGGGCCGAGGTGCAGGTGCTGACCAGCATCAAGCCCTTGCAACTGATCGTCGCCGCCATCCAGGAGGGCGCCGGCCAGCCTGCCGTGCTGCTGCCGCCGGGCGCTTCGCCGCACCATTACGCCCTGCGCCCGTCGGACCTGCGCCAGGTGCGCGACGCTACCCTGGTCTACTGGATCGGTCCCGATCTGGAGGCCTTCCTGCCGGCCGTGCTCAAGGAGCGCCAGGGCCCCAGCGTGGCGGTCCAGGACCTGCCCGGCCTGCATCTGCGCCGCTTCGGCGCGGAGCACGAGCAGGGCGACGATGACCACGACCACGACCACGACCACGACCACGACCACGACGCAGCGCACGGTGACGAGCATGGCCACGCGCAGGGTGGCGAGCCCGAATACGCCCACGACCATGACCATCGCCCCGGCAGCCTGGATGCACACCTCTGGCTGGCTCCCGCCAATGCGCGGGTCATCGCGGCGCGGGTGGCCGCCGACCTGAGCCAGGCCGATCCGGCCAACGCGGCGCGCTACGCCGCCAACCTCAAGGCCTTCGAGGCGCAGTTGACCGCCAAGGACCAGGCCCTGCGCGCGCAACTGGCGCCGGTCGCCGGCAAGCCCTACTTCGTCTTCCACGAGGCTTTCGACTATTTCGAGGAAGCCTATGGCCTGGGGCATCGCGGCGTCTTCGCCCTGGGCGCCGACGTCCAGCCCGGTGCGCGCCACGTGGCGGCCATGCGCGACGAACTCAAGGCCGCCGGGCCCACCTGCGTGTTCACCGAGCCGCCGTTGCAACCCAAGATCGCCACCACCCTGAGCAGTGGCTTGCCGGTGACCCTGGTGGAGCTGGACCCGCTCGGCGCCCGCATCCCGGTCGACGGCCAGGGCTATACGGCCCTGTTGCAGAGCGTGGCCAATACCCTGAGCGGCTGCCTGGCCAAGCTACCTTGAGGTCCTTGGGCGATGGACGTGGGGAGCTACCGTCCGTCGTCCTTGACCCACCCTTGACATTGTTCAGCTTGCGTTCAGGACGAGTTCAGGGAGCGTTCAGGGCCATTGGCCTAATCTGCAACTGTCAGATCAGCAACGCCGAGGTCTCCCGGATATGTTCACCCTAGCGCAGCTCCCGCTAAGGCAGATCGTCCGGACACTTCGACCCGACCTGGCGTGTTCATCCTTGTAACCCCTTGCAGGGTCACCAAGTCAGCTCTGGTCCCCTGCAACCGTCTCGCGACGGAGCCGTTCCCCAACGGCAGTTTCCGATCCCCATGAAGTGCTCCTTACCTCTCCAACCGGAGAGGTTTTTTTTGCCTGGAATAAAGTGAGTGACCCTATCCATCCATCCTCCGCTCTCGCCGTCAGCCCGCCGCAGGCGCCATAATCGGTACCCGGGCGCCGCTGCGCGAAGCGTGCGACACGTGCGGTCGCGGCCAGAGAGAGTCTCGTTAGCTGTTCAGGAGTCTGCATGAAGATCCTCGTCGTCGAAGACGAAAACCTGCTGCGCCACCACCTCAAGGTGCGTCTGGGTGAAGCCGGTCATGTCGTCAATGCCGTGGCCGATGCGGAAGAAGCGCTCTACAGCGCCCGCGAATTCCATCACGACCTCGCCATCATCGATCTGGGCCTGCCCGGCATGAGCGGACTCGACCTGATCCGCCAGCTGCGCAACCAGGGCGCCACCCTGCCGATTCTCATCCTCACTGCCCGCGGCAGCTGGCAGGACAAGGTCGAGGGCCTGGGCGCCGGGGCGGATGACTATGTGGTCAAGCCGTTCCAGTTCGAAGAGCTGGAGGCGCGCCTGAACGTGCTGCTGCGGCGCTCGGCGGGCTTCGTCCAGCCCAGCATCCGCGCCGGCTCGCTCAAGCTGGACCTGGGCCGCCAGCAGGCCTTCAACGAAGAGCAGCCGCTGCAGCTCACCGCCTACGAATACCGCCTGCTGGAGTACCTGATGCGCAACCACCAGCAGGTGATCACCAAGGAGCGGCTCATGGAGCAGCTCTACGACGATGACGGCGAGCACGACAGCAACGTCATCGAAGTCCTGGTGGGCCGCCTGCGGCGCAAGCTGGAGGCCAACTGCCAGATGCAACCCATCGAAACGGTCCGCGGGCGCGGGTATCTGTTCACCGAGCGCTGCCAGTGATCCGTTCCTTCCGCGTGCGGCTGCTGCTCAGCGCGGCGCTGCTGGTGATCGTCTGCCTGGCGCTGATGGTGCCGGCGATCCGCAATGCCTTCGACCGCACCGTGGAGAACTTCGTCGCCGCGCGGCTGGAGGCCAACGCCAACACCCTGATCGGCGCCGCGCGGGCCATCGACGGGCGCCTGGCGATGCCCGAGATGATCGCCGAGGAAGTCTTCGACCGTCCCGGCTCGCCCATCCTCGGCTACGTCTACGACCAGAACGGCCGGCTGCTCTGGCGCTCGCGCTCGGCGATGAAGGAAAAACCCAACTACCGACCGACCTTCGATGGCGGCGGGGTCAAGCTGGTCAAGGCTACCGATGACCAGGGGCGCGGCTTCTTCGTCTTCGACCGCGAGGTGCTGCTGGGCAATCCGCCAGTGGCCGGTTTCAGCGTGGTCACCATGCAGCCCGCCGAGGAATACGAACGGCTGCGCGCCACCTTCATTCACCAGGTGATCCTCTGGCTGGTAGGGGTGCTGGGTGCCCTGCTGCTGCTGCTCGCCCTGGTCATGCAGTGGAGCCTGCGGCCGTTGCGTCGCCTGAGCCGACAGCTCGACGCCGTGGAAACCGACCAGCGCGACCTGCTCGACGAAAAGAACGTGCCGAGCGAGATCAGCCGCCTGATCCGCTCGCTCAACCGGCTGCTCGACCACGAGCGCCTGCAGCGCGAGCGCTATCGCGACACCCTGGGCGACCTGGCCCACAGCCTGAAGACGCCCCTGGCGGTGCTGCAGGGCGTGACCGAGGAATTGCGCCGTCATTCGCAGCTGGATCAGGAGGTCGGCACCCTGCAGACCCAGATCGAGCGCATGAACCAGCAGGTGATGTACCAGCTGCAGCGGGCCACGCGCCAGGGCAGCGCGGTACTCAGCCGGCCGCTGGAGCTGGCGCCGCTGCTGGAGTCGCTGTTCAGCACCCTGGACAAGGTCTATGCCGAAAAGCGCGTCCAGGCCGAGCTGGAGTTGCCGCCCAATCTGCGCGTGCAGGCCGAGGAGGCCGCCATGCTGGAGGTCTTCGGCAACCTGCTGGAAAACGCCTATCGCCTCTGCCTGACCCAGGTAAGGGTCAGTGCGCGGCGGCATACCGAACACTGGATCCTCGACATCGAGGACGATGGCCCGGGTATTCCGGCCGAGCGGCGCGAAAGCGTGCTGCGCCGCGGTATGCGCATGGACAGCCGCCACCCCGGTCAAGGCATTGGCCTGGCCGTGGTGCAGGATATCCTCGAAGGCTACCGCAGCAGTTTGACCATCGATGAATCGAGCCTGGGCGGCGCCCGTTTCCGCTTCCGCCTGCCCGCCGCCATTTCCCCGGAGCGGCCTTCCTTGGTGCACAATGGCGCCAGGACGTGACCCACGGGTCATGGCTTGCGTCTGCTCCAGATAGTGAAATTTTGTCTGTAAGGACCCCGGCATGAGCCGCGACTGCCGTCACCTCGAATCCCTGCTCCACCACGACATCCCCATCACCCAAGCCCTGGGCCTGCAGGTCCGCGATTGGAGCGAACACCGCCTGCAACTGCATGCGCCGCTGGACGCGAACATCAATCACGCCAGCACCATGTTCGGTGGCAGCCTCTACTGCGTAGCGGTCCTCGCCGGCTGGGGCTGGCTGTACCTGCGTCTGCGCGAAGCGGGCATCGAGGAAGGCCATATCCTCATCCAGGAAGGCCAGATCAGCTATCCGCGGCCTATCACCGCCGATGCCACGGCCTTCGGCGAGCCGCCCGAGGAGCGGGCCTGGGAGCGCTTCGAGACCACCTTCCGCCGCCGTGGCCGGGCCCGCATCACCCTGCAGTCGCGCATCGTCACCGAGAGCGGCGAGGATGGCGTGCGCTTTACCGGTCAGTACGTGCTGCATCGCTGACGGCTCAGGCGGCACAAAAAAGGGCGACCTTGGGTCGCCCTTTTTTGTGCCCGCTGCTCCACCCTAGCCGTGAGAGTGGGATTCGGCTTTCGGCTGCTGGGCGGTATTGGTGTCGGGCAGGTTGTCCGGCGGCACGGCCAGGGCGCGCAGGGCGCCAGACATGATCTCGCTGAAGGTCGGCGCCGAGACCAGGCCACCGAAGTAGCCTTCCTTGGTCGGGCTGTCGAGCATCACCGCCAGGACCAGCTTGGGATCGGCGGCCGGCGCCATGCCGACGAACAGCGAGCGATAGGCGTGCTCGGTATAGCTGCCGGAACCGGCCTTGCGCGCCGTACCGGATTTGCCGGCTACATGGTAGCCGGGCACCCGGGCGCGATAGACGCCACCCTCGTCTTCCACCACGTGGTTGAGCATGGCGCGGATGCGCCGGGCGATGGTCGGGTCCATGGCCTGCACCGACTTCTGCTTCTGATCCTTGAGCAGCGTCAGGGGGGTGAGCTTGCCGTCATTGGCGATCACCGAATAGGCCTGGGCCAGCTCGGCGACGTTGACCGCCAGGCTGTAGCCGAACGACATACTGGCGGTGGCGATCTGCGACCACTTGGTGTGCATCGGCAGATAGCCGGCATTTTCGCCGGGGAAGCCCAGCGCCATGGGCGTGCCGAAACCGACCCGGCCGAGCTGTTCGTAGATCGGTTGGGGACCGATCTGCAGGGCCACCTTGCTCATGCCGATGTTGGAGGAGTTGAGCAGCACTCCGGTCATGGTCAGGATGCCGCGCCTGGCCACGTCATGGATGGTGTGGCCGTCGATGGTCATCCAGCCGGGCGCCACGTCCACGGTGCTGTTCTCGTTGAAGCGGCCCGAGGCCAGGGCCGCCGACATGCTGAACGGCTTGATTACCGAACCGGGCTCGAAGGCGTCGGTCAGGGTCCGGTTGCGCATGTTGGGAATCTGCAGGGTGGCGCGGTTGTTGGGGTTATAGGACGGGAAGTTGGTCATCGCCAGGATCTGCCCGGTCTTGGGATCGACCAGCACCGCGGAGCCGGATTGGGCACCGAACTTCTCCACCGCGTTCTGCAGCGCGCGGTAGGCGATGAATTGCAGGCGTAGGTCGATGGACAGGGCGACGTCCTTGCTTGGCTGCGGCTGGCGCACCACGCGGATGTTCTTCACCACCGACCCGCGCGGATTGATCAGCACCTCGCGCACGCCGCTGCGTCCGGCCAGCCAGTCCTCGAAGCCCAGCTCCAGGCCCTCTTGGCCGTGGCCGTCGATGTTGACCATGCCGATCACCTGGGCCACCAGGTCGGAGCTTGGGTAGTAGCGCTTGTATTCCCTGATCTGGTGCACGCCGGGTACGCCCAGCGCCATGATGTTTTCGCCATCGATGGGCGACAGGGCGCGAGCCAGGTAGAGGAAGTGCTTCTCCGGATGCTCGAGGATCAGGTTGCGCAGCTCGGCCTCGGGCTTGTGGATGGCCTGGGCCAGGCGCCCCAACTGATCGGCGCTGTCCTGCATCTCCGCCGGATTGCACCAGATGGTCACCACCTCGGTGGAGACCGCCAGGGGCGCGCCGTTGCGGTCGGTGATCATGCCGCGGGTGACCGGGATGGGGATGTGGCGCACCGAGCGGCGATCACCCTGGTCGCCGAGGAATTCAGCGTCGAACAGTTTCAGGTAGGTGATGCGACCGGCGACCACGCAGGTCAGCAGGACCAGCACGATGACCACGACATAGAAGCGATAGCGGGGTGCGGCCGTCATGGCGGCTCCGGCGCGAGGAGGAGGCTTGGGCATGGTCACAACTGGTTACAATCGTCGAGAAACGCGCATGGTAACTGCTCCAGCCATCGGCCGGAAACCGCTGGGCGGTCAACGGCGCTACACTGCGCCCATGAGTGACATCCCGCTGCACGATCTGACCACCCCCAACGTGACCTGCGACAGTTGTCAGGCCTGGTGCTGTCGCCAGGAAGTGCTGCTGTTCGACGATCCGGGCGTACCGGCGCGCTTCATCGAGGAAGACTGGACCGGCACCCGCATGAAGCGCCTCGACGACGGCTGGTGCGCGGCCCTGGATCGTGAGCAGATGAACTGCAGTATCTACGAAGTGCGGCCCTGGGTCTGCCGGATTTTCGACATGGCCGGCCCGGAGTGCCTGGAGGAGCGGGCCGACATGGCGCGGGCGATGGAGAGTGGCGAGTTCTAGGCGGCGGCAGGAGATCTTAGGTGGGGTTGAGACGGCTCTATCGTCGAAGCCCAACATGGCCAGCACACCGAGGCCAACCCTGTTGGGCTTCGCTGGCGCTCAACCCAACCTACGGTGGCCCGTGGCCGCGATCAGGACCTAGCGCAGCTTCTGCGGCTTGTAGGCGCAATAGCCTGGCCGCGGTCCCACCCTGGGATGGTTGCGGCAGGTCTCCGGCCGCTGATCGTAGATGGTGCACAGCCGCGTCTTCGGATGCAGGTACAGGCAGTCGTTGTTGGACAGCCGCACCAGGGTGAACAACCCGGTCTTGGCGTTCAGGCGTTCGACGATCCCATCCTTCTTGAGTCGCTTGGCGATGTCCTTGAGCGGCTCGCCCTTCTCGAACTCGTCCACCACGCCCATGCGGATCAGATCCGACAGGCGGGCCTCCACCGGCAGGGTGCAGCAACTGGAGACGCAATCCAGGCACATGGCCTTGTCGTAGCGGATCCAGGTTTCGGTGCGATCGAGATCGGCGCCGAGAATGCGCAGTATCTGGGCCATGGCTTACTCGGCGAAGGTGACCTGGCCATCGGCCAGGGAAGCGACGCGAGCCAGGGATTCGACCCGGTAGCCCAGGGCGTCCAGTTCGGCACGCCCGGCCTGGAAGGCCTTCTCGATGACGATACCCAGACCCACGACCTGGGCACCCGCCTGGTTGATGATCGAAATCAGTGCCTTGGCCGCCTTACCGTTGGCAAGGAAGTCGTCAATGATTAATACCCGGTCGTCGGCTGAAAGGTGCGTGGTAGAGACGGCTATGGTGCTTTCCGTCTGCTTCGTGAAGGAGTAAACGGAGGCGGTTAGCAAATGGTCGGTGAGGGTCAGCGACTGATGCTTGCGGGCGAAGATCACCGGCACCCCGAGCTCGAGCCCGGTCAGGACCGCCGGGGCGATGCCCGAGGCCTCGATGGTGACGATCTTGGTGATGCCGGCCGCGGCGAAGCGTTGGGCGAATTCCCGACCGATGGCTTGCATCAGCAGGGGGTCGATCTGGTGGTTGAGGAAGGCATCGACTTTGAGCACCTGCTCGGAAAGTACCTGGCCTTCGGTACGGATCTTGGCTTTTAGGAGTTCCACGCGAGCGGTCCTTTGACGGCTTGCCCGACGGCATAGGGTCGGAGGGGGCGGGTTAGGGCGCGAATTGTGCCTTATCCGTCAAGAAAGGCGGTAATTTGCCGATAATCCGCGTCATAGGCAGCTCCAAGGGTCGCCCTTGCAGCCCATGACCAGACAAGGAGAAGAATAATGGGAGCCCTGCTGACGCTAGGGATAGGCTTGCTCGGACGCTTCAGTTTCGCGCGCAAGTTCCAGTTGCTGTTCGTGCTCTTCCTGGTGCCCATGGGGATCAGCCTCTGGCTGCTGGGTCTGGATTTCAAGGCCAAGCTGGACATCGTGGCTGGCGAGCGGGCCGGCGTGCACGTGTTGCAGACACTGGATGCGGTGGAGACCGAGGTCATGGCGCGGCGCAATCTGGCGGCGCGCTGGAAGGCCTGGGCCGCGACGAATCCGACCGCGGCCGAGCAGGCCCTGGCCGCCATGGAGGCCCGGCAGGCGCCGCGTGAAAAAGCCATGGCGATCCTCAGCCAGCGGCTCGCCGAAGAGATGCCGGGGCGGGAGCGGGAGCAACTGCTGGCGCAACTCAAGACGGCCCTCGCCGGTCTGGACAGCGCCAGCCTGCGCGGCCTCGATGCGCAACAGACCTATGACCGTTTCACCGCCGCTCTGGGTGCTGCCCAGGCCCTGCGGGAAAAGGTCGCCACCGACAGTGGCCTGATCCTGGACCCCTGGCTGGAAACCTATCTGCTGATGCAATTGGGCACCGACAAGGCCGTCGATCTCAGTGAGCGGCTGGGTCGCCTGGAAAGTTTCGGCGAGCCCAGCGTGGTCGCCGGCAACCTCTCCCTGCAGAATCGCCTGGAGCTGCGTGACCTGCGCACCCGGATCGGCGATTCCCTGGTCAGCATGACCAAGTCCGGCAACCTGCTGCAGAGCCAGTTGCCGCCGGAACTGGCGTCCTGGGCTCAGGACTATCGCAAGGTGCAGGCTACCCTGGAGTCCAGTCTCAAGACCCTCGATGCCGGCGTGTTCGGTGAGCGGATCACCCTGTCTCCCGCAGACTTCGAGAGCACCCTGGACGGTGCCCTCGGGGCGATGGCGACCTTCCGTAGCCAGGTGCTGGCCCAGCTGGATAGCCGGCTGGACTACTACGGCAACCAGACCGTCCGCAACTTCACTCTGGTCCTGGTGTTGTTCGCCAGCTTGCTGCTGCTGACCTGCTATATGCTGCTCTGCATGCAGGTTTCCATCCGGCGCGGTGCCGCAGGCATCACCACCCTGGCCGACTCGCTGCGCGACGGCGATCTGACCCAGGCCAGCGAGGTGGCGGGCCGCGACGAGCTGGCCACCATCAGCCGCTCGCTCAATACGGCCGTGGTCCAGCTGCGCCAGAGCTTGCAAGGGGTAGACCGGGAAACCCAGCAACTCGGCGTCGCCTCCCAGCAACTCGGGGTCCAGTCCGGCGATGCGCTGGTCGCGGTCGAGGACCAGCAACAGCAGATCACCCAGATCGTCACGGCGGCCAACGAACTGGCCGCCACCGCCCAGGGCGTCGCCCAGAGCTGCGAACAGGCCGCCGGGCGCGCCGAGCAGATGCGTGACATCTCCGCGCGCAGTCAGCAGGACAGTCGGCAGACCACCGCCAGCATCCAGCAACTCAATACCCGCTTGAGCGAAACCGCGACGGCCATGGGCCAGGTCAGCGATCAGGCGGGGCAGATCCGCCAGGTGGTGGACGTCATCCGCGGCATCGCCGAGCAGACCAACCTGCTGGCGCTCAACGCTGCCATCGAGGCGGCGCGCGCGGGCGACCAGGGGCGTGGCTTCGCCGTGGTGGCCGACGAGGTGCGTTCGCTGTCGCAACGCACCCAGGCTTCCACCGCCCAGATCGCCGGTACGGTCGGCAGTCTCAGCGAGACCGTGACCCAGGCGGTGACGCTGATGCGTGAAGCCTGTGGCCAGGCGGAGAACGACGCCTTGGCCGTCACCGGCCTGGGCCGGAAACTGGAAGAGATCACCCAGGCGGTGGAAGGGGTGTCGGACACCCTGACCCAGATCGCCACGGCGGCCGAAGAGCAGGCGGTCACCGCCGACCAGGTCAGTGGCAACATCCAGCAAGTGGATGTGGCGGCCAATCGCTTGCTGGGCAATGCCCGTCAGGTGCAGCAGGCAGCCGAGGGCTTGGGTCGTGGCAGCAAGACCCTGGCGGCCACGACGGCTCGTTTTCGATTGGGCTGAAACGCCAAGGGGCGCCTTGGGCGCCCCGGGCGAAGCGCTAGCGCGCTAGGCTTTGGTATCGATCAGGCTGCCCAGGGTCTCCTGGGCGGTCTGCATGACCTTGCTACCGGCCAGTGCCTGATACTTGCCGACATCCAGATTGACCAGTTCGCTGGCCATTTTGGCCTGGCTATTGGTGGTGGCATCCAGGCTTTGTTCCTGATTGCGGGCGGTCTGGGAGGCGAGGGCTGTACCGGCCTTGTCGACAGCGCGGCTACCGTTCTGGAAGGCCTGCATGCCCGCGTAGAGCGGATTGCTTGAAGTCACGTTCATGGACAGCGTCCTCGACGGTGATGTCAAAGGGCTATTGAATCATCTTTGACGCCAACAAACCACCGTTCTCCTGGACCACCTGTATCCCGCTATTGCTGGATCGTCGCCTGGTTGCCCTGGCCACTCTGGCGCAAGCTGAGGCTGTTGCCTGTGCTCAATTGGCTGATGACGGCGCGCTGGCCGAAGCCCTGCTGGCTCGCCTCGACCTGGGCGGCGCTCAGCAGGCTGGCGGAGAAGGCGTGACCATCGCCGAGTTGGGTGACGCTGAGTTCGATGTCGTCGCCGTCCCCATTCGCCCTGAACGCATTATCGTTGCCCGTGCTGACGAGGGTCAGGCGTGCATCGTCGCCACCGATCAGTACCCCGGCGGTGTTGCGGTTGCCCTGCTGCTGGAGATCTAGGCTATTGCCCACGCCGGTGACGAGCAGCTCGGCGGTATTGTCATCGCCGCGCTGGACAGCGCTAATGCGTTGCGGCCGATCCCCGAGCCCGTTCTGCTGGACGCGGGCGTCGTTGCGATTACCGGTCTGGATCAGCCGGAGCTCCTGTTGCCGCGCCCCCTGGCGGGCGCCGGCATAGTTGTCATCACCGCGCTGTTCGACCAAAGCCTGGTTGGCCGCACCGCCCTGCAGCAGATCGACCTCGTTGCGCGCGCCCAGGCTCAGCACGTCCTGCCTATGATCGTCGCCTACCTGTTTTAGGCGCGAGCGGCTGCCGCTGTCGCGACCGTCCTGGAACAGCTCGATACCGTTGCGCGCCCCGGCCTGCTCGATGAGCATTCGCTGGTCGTCGCCCCCCTGGCGTACCAGCGTTTCGTTGAGCAGACCGTCTTGGACGATTTCCACCTGGTTGCGCTGGCCATGGCCCTGGTAGACGTAGGCATGGCTCTGGCTGGTCTCGCGCTGGTCGATGGCGACCTCGCGGGCGCCGCCCGCGGCCTGGGTGACGTTGGCGAAGTTGCCGAGGCCGCCTTGCTCGACGCGGGTGCGGTCGCCCTGGGAGGCGCTCTGGGTGAGATAGGCCTGGCTGGCGCGGCCGCTCTGGACCACCTCCAGCCTGCCCTGACGGGTGTCGGCGTCCTGGGTCAGGAAGGCGCCCAACTGGTCGCCACGCTGATCCACGAGGGTCTGGTTGTCCAGTGCCCAGGCAGGGCTGGTCAGGCCGAGCAGGCCCAGGCAGGTGAGGAATTTGGGGATGGGCACTGGGGCGATCCGGCGGCGGCAGACAGGGCAGTCTGCCGCCGCTCCGGCCCTGCGGCCATCGTCCGAAAGACTGATATCAGCCGGGCAGGCGTAGGTGCGCGGCGACCGCGGCCGGCGTGGCCACGGCCAGGTTCGGCACCGTGCCCAGGCAGGGCGCGGGCAGGCGTTCGTGCAGGGTGGCGAGGTTGTCATCCAGGCGCAGGGTGGCCGGGGCCACCAGGTTGGCTACCCAGCCGGCCAGGGGCAGGCCATCGGCGAGAATGGCCTCGGCGCTGAGCAGGGCGTGGTTGATGCAGCCCAGACGCACCCCGACCACCAGAATCACCGGCAGGCCCAATTCGCGGGCGAGATCGGACAGCGACTCGTGGCCGGCCAGGGGCACGCGCCAGCCGCCAGCGCCTTCCACCAGGGTGAAGTCGGCGCCCAGGGCGAGGATGCGCCGTACCGGCGCGGCCAGGCTGGCGACGCTGAGGTCGATGCAGGCCTCGCGCGCCGCCAGGTGCGGGGCGATGGCCGGTTCCAGGGCGATGGGATTGATGTCGGCATAGGCGAGCGGCAGCGAGGTCTCGCCCAGCAGCGCCAAGGCGTCGCCGTTGCGCAGACCCTCGGCGGTGCGTTCGCAGCCGGAGGCCACCGGCTTGACCCCGGCGGTGGCGAGGCCCTGCTGGCGGGCGCGGTGCAGCAGGCCGGCGGCGATGGTGGTCTTGCCGATCTCGGTATCGGTGCCGGTGACGAAGTAGGCAGGCATGACGGTCATTCCTTGCGCAGCAGGACGTAGATCACCTGGTAGGTGGCGGGCAGGCCGGCGGGCTGGCGCAGGCCCTCGTAGGCCTGGGTGAAGGCGGCCAGCCGCTGCCGACCGGTGAGCCCCTGGGGGCGCCCCTGGTTGAGGTTGTGCGCGCCTATGGCCTTGAGGTGCTGGGTGAGGGCGCGTAGATCGGGGAAGTGCAGCCGCTCGGGCGCGACCTCCAGCGTCAGCACCTGCAGCCCGCTGGCGGCCGCGGCCTCGGCATAGGTGGCCTGGGAGCGGAAGCGATTGACGTGGACCCGGTCGTCCACCTTAGCCCAGCTCTGGCGCAACTCCTCGAGGGTGCCCGCGACCAGGCTGCTGAAGGCCAGCACACCGCCCGGTCGTAGGCTACGCCGCGCCTCGGCGAGTACGGCGGGCAAGTCGGCGCACCACTGCAGGGCCAGGCTGGAAAGGATGAGGTCGCAGCAGTCGTCGCGCAGCGGCAGGTGCTCGGCGTCGGCGGCCAGGTAGTGCTGGGCGCCGGCGCCTTGCTGGCGGGCGTGGCGGAGCATGCCGGTGGCCAGGTCCAGGGCCAGGCCTTCACTGTGGGGATGACGCTGGGCCAGGGCCCGGCTGCAATAGCCGGTGCCGCTACCCAGGTCCAGCCAGCGCTGGGGGGCCAGGGTCGGAAGCCGGGCGAGGAGGCCGTCGGCGACCCGGCGTTGCAGCAGGGCGGCGCCGTCGTACTGCGTGGCGGCGCGGGAAAAGGACAGCGCCACCTGGCGCTTGTCGGGCAATACGTCAGCCATCTCGTCCTGCATAGATGAATTCACGGATGCGGGTGGCCACCTCGTCCGGGCGCTCCAGGGGCAGGCCATGACTGGCGTGCTCCAGGACCTCGACCTGGGCGCTGGGCAGTTCGTCGCGCAAGGCCTGGGCGGCCGTGGCCGGGACCAGGGCGTCATGGGCGCCGAACAGGTGCAGCTGGGGGCCGCTGAAGGCTTGCAGGGCGGCGCGGGTGTCCAGGCGGGCGAGCAACTCCAGGCCGGCCAGGACCACCTCGGGATCGACCTCGGGCAGGGTCACCTGCAATTGGCGCGCGAGGGTGCGGCTGTCGCGGGCGCCCTGGGCCACCAGCAGGGTGAAGCGCCGGAGGGTCTGATCGGCGTCCAGCGAGCAGGCTTCGAAGAAGTCGGTGAAAACGCTGCGCGCCATGGCGGTCTGCCAGCCGGCGCGGGCGACAAAGCAGGCGTTGCTGGCCAGGGTGACCAGGCCATGTACGCCTTCCGGGCGGCGCAGGGTGAATTCGCTGGCGAGCATGCCGCCCAGCGACCAGCCGGCCAGCCAGACGCCGTCGGCGATACGGGCTTCCAGGTCGGTGAACCAGTCCTGGGTATCGGCCAGCGCCGGCAGGGGCTCGATCAGCACGTCGAGGAAGGGCGCCTGCTCGGCAAGTTCGTCACGCAGGGGCTCCAAGGGGGCACTGCCCAGGCCCCAGCCGGGCAGCAAGATCAGGGTATCGCGCATCGGTCGGTCACTTATCCGCGTCGGGCGGTAATTCGGCCATGGCCTGGGCCAGGGCGTCGAGCAAGAGGTCCACGTGCGCTTCGCGATGGACCGCCGTCAGGGTCACCCGCAGGCGGGCGCTGCCGGCCGGTACGGTGGGCGGGCGGATGGCGGTGACCAGAATTCCGCGCCGGCGCAGGGCGGCGGAAAGTGCGAGGGCGCGCGCGCTGTCGCCGACCAGGATGGGCTGGATCGGCGTGGCGCTGAGCATAAGGTCCAGGCCGAGGGCCGTCGCGCCCCTGCGGAATCTCTGGATCAAAGTGTGCAGGAGCTCACGGCGCCAGCCCTCTTCGCGGACGAGCTGCAGGGCGGCGAGGGTGGCGCAGGCCACCGCCGGCGGCTGGCTGGTGGTGTAGATGTAGGGGCGGGCGAACTGGATCAGCGTCTCGATCAACTCTTCGCTGCCGGCGACGAAGGCCCCGGCGGTGCCGCAGGCCTTGCCCAGGGTGCCGACCAGCACCGGCACCTGGCTCTGGTCCAGGCCGAAGTGCTCGGCGATGCCGCCACCGGTGGCACCCAGGGTGCCGATGCCGTGGGCATCGTCCACCAGGGTCCAGGCGCCGTGGCGCTGGGCCACCGCGCAGAGCTCGGGCAAATCGGCGAGATCGCCGTCCATGCTGAAGACGCCGTCGGTGACCACCAGGGTGTCGCCCTCGGCCTTGGCCAGACGCGTGGCCAGACTGGCGGGATCGTTGTGCAGGTAGCGGGCGAAGCGCGCGCCGCTGAGCAGGCCGGCGTCGAGCAGGGAGGCGTGGTTGAGGCGGTCTTCCAGCACCGTATCGCCGCGCCCGACCAGGGCGGTGACGGCGGCCAGGTTGGCCATGTAGCCGGTGGAGAACAGCAGGGCGCGCGGACGGCCGGTGAGTTCGGCCAGGGCTTCTTCCACCTGGTGATGGGGGCTGCTATGACCGATCACCAGATGCGAGGCGCCACCGCCCACGCCCCAGCGCTCGGCGCCGGCGCGCAGGGCGGCGATCAGCGCGGGGTGGTTGGCCAGCCCCAGGTAATCGTTGCTGCAGAAGGCCAGCAGGGTTTCCCCATCCACCACCACCGCGGGGCCCTGGGGCGCGTCCAGCAGCGGGCGGCGCCGGTAGAGGTGCGCGGCGTGACGCTGGGCCAGGCGGGCGGCGAGGTCGAAGGCCATTGGGCTGTCTCGGTGGCGTTTAACGGCCCCTCACCCCGGCCCTCTCCCAGGGGGAGAGGGGGCAGAGCGGGGCACGAGTGGGCGGCAGGGTTTCCCCTCACTCCAGCCCTCTCCCAGGGAGAGAGGGGGTATCTGGCGCGGGGTCAGGCGGTGGCGGCGTCGTAGAAGAGTTCGCTGTTGCGTTGTTCCACCAGGGCCTGCTCGATGGCGGCCTGGTGCACCTCGTCGGCGTGTTCTTCGCGGGCTTCGGGCTGGATGCCGAGGCGGGCGAACAGCTGCATGTCCTTGTCGGCCTGGGGGTTGCCGGTGGTCAGCAGCTTCTCGCCGTAGAAGATGGAGTTGGCGCCGGCCAGGAAGGCCAGGGACTGCATCTGCTCGTTCATCTGCTCGCGACCGGCGGACAGGCGCACGTGGGACTTGGGCATGAGAATGCGCGCCACCGCCAGGGTGCGGATGAAGTCGAAGGGATCGACGTCCTTTTCCTCGGCCAGCGGCGTGCCCTGGACCTTGACCAGCATGTTGATCGGCACCGACTCGGGGTGTTCGGGCAGGTTGGCCAACTGGATCAGCAGGCCGGCGCGGTCATCCACCGACTCGCCCATGCCGAGGATGCCGCCGGAGCAGATCTTCATCCCGGCTTCGCGGACGTAGGCCAGAGTCTGCAGGCGCTCGCCGTAGGTACGGGTGGTGATGATGTTGCCGTAGAACTCCGGCGAGGTGTCCAGGTTGTGGTTGTAGTAGTCCAGGCCGGCGTCGGCCAGGGCGCGGGTCTGCTCCTGGTCCAGGCGGCCGAGGGTCATGCAGGTCTCCAGGCCCAGCGCCTTGACGCCCTGGACCATCTGCAGGACGTAGGGCATGTCCTTGGCGGACGGGTGCTTCCAGGCGGCGCCCATGCAGAAGCGAGTGGAGCCGATGGCCTTGGCCTCGGCGGCCGCCTCCAGCACCTTCTGCACCTCCATCAGCTTTTCCTTTTCTAGGCCGGTGTTGTAGTGGCCGGACTGGGGGCAGTACTTGCAGTCTTCCGGGCAGGCGCCGGTCTTGATCGAGAGCAGGGTGGAGACCTGCACGCGATTGGGATCGAAGTGCTGGCGATGCACGCTCTGGGCCTGGAACAGCAGGTCGTTGAAGGGCTGCTGGAACAGGGCGCGGACTTCGGCGAGAGTCCAGTCGTGACGCAGGGCGGTAGCGCTCATGGGAGATCCTCGAGACGGAAAACGGCCGGTTGCCGGAGCGGGGCCATAGAATGCGGTCGACCTTAGCCGAAGTCTTGGTCGACTACTGTTCATAAATTGAACAATTGCCGGATTTTTTGCAGGGGATTGACGGAGTCGTAGGTTAGGTTGAGCGCACGCGAAGCCCAACAGGCAGGGCGATACCTCGCTTGTTGGGCTTCGACGGTGAAGCCGTCTCAACCCAACCTACGGTGCCGCGGAAGTGCGTAGGTTGGGTTGAGCGCCAGCGAAGCCCAACAGGATTGGCATGGCGCTAGTTGTTGGGCTTCGACGATGAGGCCTTATCAACCCAACCTACGATGCCGAGGAGTTGCGTAGGTTGGGTTGAACGCCAGCGAAGCCCAACGGGGTTGGCATGGCGCTAGTTGTTGGGCTTCGACGATAAAGCCGTCTCAACCCAACCTACGAGCTAACCCCTCTCCCCCTGGGAGAGGGCTGGGGTGAGGGAGGCCCCTAGAGCAGCCGCTCCAGCCCCACCGCCTTGACCACCCAGGCATTGAAGCGGCGCCAGGCGCTGCCGGGTTCATGGTGCAGCACCCGCGGTTGGCCGTCGCGCTCGGTGACCCATTCCAGGTGCGCCCGGCCCCGGTCTTCGACGCGTTTCACGGTGTAGGACACGCTCGGATCCATGCCCTGCAGCATCAGCTGGCGCAGGCGACCGGTGAGGACCGGGCTGTCCACCAGGATGCCGACCTCGGTGTTCCACAGCACCGAGCGCGGATCGAAGTTGAAGGAGCCGATGAAGGACCAGCGCCCATCGATGGCCAGCGCCTTGCTGTGCAGGCTGGATTCGGATTCGCCGAAGCGGTAGGGCAGGGCGGATCTCTGCTGGTCCGGGCGGGCACGCAGCTCATAGAGCTTGACGCCCTCGGCCAGCAGCGCGGTGCGATAGGGCGCGTAGCCGGCATGCACGGCCGGCACGTCGGTGGCTTCCAGGGCATTGGTCAGCACCCGTACGTCGACGCCCCGGGCTGCCAGGCCGCCGAGGTAGCTCACGCCCTGGTCCATGGGCACGAAGTAGGAGGACATCAGCAGCAACTCATGCTGGGCGCCATCCATGACCGGTTGCAGTTGGTGGGTCAGCAACAGTTGCCAATCCGGTTCGTCCTCGGCCAGCACCTTGCGCGGGGCATCCCAGAAGGCCTGGGCAGGGGCCCAGGTCAGTCCCCGCAGCCAGTTGTCGAGTTGCGGGGCGGTGGCGTAGCGGCGCAGGCGGTTGTACAGCGCCAGGTTGTGGGTGCGTTCGCTGTCGAGATAGTCATGCAAGCGCGCGCGCAGCCGCACCAGGGCGCCGGCCGACGGTTTGAACCAGCGCAGGCGGCGCGCCGGTTGGCTCAGGGGGCTGTTCCAGTACTGGTCGAAGCTGGTGCCCAGCTGGCGCGCCACCGGACCGGCGGCGAGCAGGTCGAGGTCGGTGAAGTTCATCTCCGGGCGGGCATCGAAATACTCGTCGCCCAGGTTGCGGCCGCCGACGATGGCCACGCTGTCATCGGCCAGCCACAGCTTGTTGTGCATGCGCCGGTGCTGCTGGTTGAGATCCATCAGTCGCCCCAGCGCCCGAGTGGGCCCAGTGCTGCGACCCAGGTGCAGCGGATTGAAGACGCGGATCTGCACGTTGGGATGGGCGGCCAGCACGGCGATCTGGTAGTCGTTGCCGTCGCTGCTGGTGTCATCGATCAGGAAGCGGATACGCACGCCGCGATCCGCCGCCTTGAGCAATTCGTTGACCAGCAGGCGCGTGGTCAGGCCGTCGTGGACGATGTAGTACTGGATGTCCAGGCTGCGCTGGGCCTTGCGGATCAGTTCGGCGCGGGCGGTGAAGGCGTCGGTGCTGGTTTCCAGCAGGCGCAGGCCCGACAGGCCAGGGTGACTGGCGCCGGCCGCGCGTACCTCGGTATCCAGCGCAGTGCCCGCCGCGGGCAGCACCTGGGAGGCCGTACGGGGAATCGGCGTGGCGCAGCCGGCCAGCAGCGCCAGCAGCAGGGGGACGAGCAGACGGATCACAGCAGGTCCTTGAGGCGATACCAGAGCATGCCCAGGGCCAGCAGCGGCGAGCGTAGGTGACGACCACCGGGAAAGCGCGCATGGGGCACCTGGGCGAAGAGGTCGAAACCGGCCGACTGGGCCAGGATGGCCTCGGCCAGCAGATGACCGGCCAGGTGGGTGGCATTGACCCCGTGGCCGGCATAGGCCTGGGCATGGAAGACGTTGGGATGCTCGCGCAGCCGGCCAATCTGCGGCAGGCGATTGGCGCCGATGCCGATCATGCCGCCCCAGGCATAGTCCACCCGGACATCGGCCAACTCCGGGAAGACCGCCAGCATCTTCGGCCTCATGTAGCCGGCGATGTCCTGGGGATCGCGCCCGGAGTAATGGCAGGCGCCGCCGAACAGCAGGCGGCGGTCGGCGGAGAGACGGAAGTAGTCCACCGCCACGTTCTGGTCGCAGACCGCGCGGTTGCCCGGCAGCAGCCGTGCGGCACGATCGACGGACAGCGGTTCGGTGGCGATCACGTAACTGCCGGCGGGCAATATCTGCGCGGACAGCTCGGGTTGCAGGTCGTCGAGATAGGCGTTGCAGCAGAGCACCAGGGTGTCGGCGCTCACCCGGCCACGGGCGGTATGGACGCGCACCTTGGGGCCGTATTCCAGGCGGGTGACCTGGCTGTCTTCGAAGAGTCGTACGCCCAGCGCCTGGGCCGCGGCGGCCTCGCCCAGGGCCAGGTTGAGCGGATGCAGATGACCGGAACCCTCGTCCACCAGGGCGCCCTGGTAGTGCTCGGAGCCGATCACCTCGGCCAGTTGGGTCTTGGGCACCAGGCGTAGCGGATGGGGATAGCCCAGCGCCTGGAGGGCGGCGTGCTCCTCTTGCAGGTGCTGCCAGTGGCGCGGCTTGTTGGCCAGGTCGGCGAAGCCCCAGGTGAGATCGCACTGGATACCGTGGCGGGCAATGCGCTCCCGGACGAGGTCCACCGCCACGAAACCCAGCCGCTTGAGTTCCCGTACGCCCTCGGCGCCCACCACCGGCTCGAACTGCTCGACGTCATGGCCGACGCCGCGGATCAACTGGCCGCCGTTACGACCACTGGCCCCCCAGCCGATGCGCCGGGCCTCCAGCAGCACCACCCGCGCCCCGCGCTCGGCCAGCTCCAGGGCGGTATTGAGCCCGGAGAAACCGCCGCCGACCACGCAGACATCGGCCTGGACCTCGCCCTCCAGGGGCGGAAACGTCAGCGTCTGGTTGGCGGTGGCGGCGTAATAGGATGGAGCGTGGGGCTGCATGGAGGCGTCTGACTGACCAGGGTGAGGGGGCAATCCTAAGCCGTCGGACGTTGTGCAACCAGGGTGAAACTCATCGGTAATTGAGCGACCTGGTTTTCATAGAGGTCGTAATCCACCTCGCGGTTGGAGTGCGGATGTTCTTCCAGACGGCGCAAGACAAGTCCTGCTTGCAGGCAGCCGCTGACGATGGCGCCCAGGGTGTGGATGTGCCAATAGCTGGATGCGCCTTGGCCATGATCCTGGCCGTCGTAGGCGATCAGGTCGTTAAGAACCAGGGGCTCGCGGCGGAAATAGCTGTAGTGGGGCAGCAGGGGCTGATCCGCCTGCGGCTCAAAGATTTCCAGGAAGGGGTGGGTCTCGTAGATCACCAGACGGCCACCCGGCGCCAGCAGGTCATGTACCGCAGCGAAGAAGGCCGGCAGGTCGGGCATCCAGCCGAGCACGCCGATGGTGATCAGCACCAGGTCATGCTGCCCCAGGCCCTCGGGCAGGGCGTAGATATCGGCCGCCACCAGCGCTGGCGCGAGCCCCGCCGCCGCGGCCAGTTGCTGGCCTTGGGCGAGAAAGGCTGTCGACTGATCGATACCCAGGGCGGGTTGCCCGCCCAGCGCGGCCAGGGAGAGCAATTCGCGGGCATTGTTGCAGCCGACCTGGGCGCAGCTCAGGCCGTGGATATCCAGTTCGGTGAGGGTGCGGGTCAGGCAGTCGTCCAGCACCGAGAAGCCCGGTTGCCTGGCGTGCCTCAGCAGATCCGCCCATTCCTCGCCCTGGGCATGGAGCGGAGCCGACAGCTCCCAGGCCTGGCGGTTGGCGGCGGTGATGCGCTGGCGTTCGTGCGGGTCCATGGCGTGCCTCCTTGGCATTCAGGCGCAAGACCGCAGCCTAGACGCCAATTCCAGGGATGGCCAGACAGCCGTCAATCCGGTACCGGCAGACTCAGGGTCTCCTTGATCTCTTCCATCACGATGTAGCTCTTGGATTCGCGCACATGGGGCAGCTTGAGCAGGATGTCGCCGAGCAGCTTGCGGTAGGAGGCCATCTCCGAGATACGCGCCTTGACCAGATAGTCGAACTCACCCGAGACCAGGTGACATTCCAGCACCTGGGGTAGCTTGAGCACGGCGCGGCGGAATTCCTCGAAGGTGTCGCCGGACTTGTAGTCCAGGCTCAGCTCGACGAATACCAGCAGGCCGGCCCTGAGGTGCTGCGGATTCAGCCGGGCGTTGTAGCCCTGGATGATGCCCTCGCGCTCCAGCCGGCGGACGCGCTCGGTACAGGGCGTGGTGGACAGCCCCACCCGCTCGCCCAGTTCGGTGAAGGAGATGCGCCCGTCTTCCTGGAGGATGCGCAGGATGTTGCGGTCGATCTTGTCCAGCTCGCGTCTGGCCTGGTGGTGGGTACGCATCGAGGGGGTCTCTGCCGAGGAGGGCTTTGCCGGAAAATTACTCCGAATATAGGCAATTCTTCAGTGATTAGCACTGCCAGCGCCTTTCTATACTTGCCGTATCTGCCTTCATCCCGTTGAAAGCCGGCGAAATCCTCTCGCTGGTCAGGAGCTAGCAATGCGTGTACTGGTTTTGGGTAGCGGCGTCATCGGCACCACCAGCGCCTACTATTTGGCCCGCCAGGGGTTCGAAGTGGTGGTGGTCGATCGCCAGGCCGGTCCGGCACTGGAGACCAGCCATGCCAATGCCGGTCAGGTCTCGCCTGGCTATGCCTCGCCCTGGGCCGCGCCCGGCGTGCCGCTCAAGGCGCTGAAATGGCTGTTCCAGAAGCATGCGCCCCTGGCCATCCGCCTGACCGGCGATGCCAATCAGTACCTGTGGATGGCGCAGATGCTGCGCAACTGCACCGCGGCGCGCTATGCGGTGAACAAGGAGCGCATGGTGCGGCTGTCCGAATACAGCCGTGACTGCCTCGACGAGCTGCGCCAGGACACCGGCATCGCCTACGAAGGCCGCCAGCTGGGCACCACCCAGCTCTTCCGCACCCAGCAGCAGGTGGAGGCCGCGGCCAAGGACATCGCCGTGCTGGAGCGCTCCGGCGTGCCCTTCGAATTGCTCGATCGCGACGGCGTGGCCCGGGTCGAACCGGCGCTGGCGGCGGTCAAGCACAAGCTGGCCGGTGGCCTACGCCTGCCCAACGACCAGACCGGTGACTGCTTCCTGTTCACCAATCGCCTGGCCGAGGAAGCCCGCCGCCTGGGCGTGGAATTCCGTTTCGGCGCCCAGATCGAGCAACTTAGCGCCAGTGGCGACCGTATCGACGGCGTGAAGGTCGACGGCGAGCTGCTCACCGCCGATCATTACGTCCTGGCCCTGGGCAGCTATTCGCCACAACTGCTGGCGCCCCTGGGTATCCGCGCGCCGGTCTATCCGCTCAAGGGCTACTCGCTGACGGTGCCCATCGTCGATGCCAGCATGGCGCCGACCTCGACCATCCTCGACGAGACCTACAAGGTCGCCATCACCCGCTTCGACGACCGCATCCGCGTCGGCGGCATGGCCGAGATCTGTGGCTTCGATCTGAACCTGGACCCGCGGCGGCGGGCGACCCTGGAAATGATCACCGGGGATCTCTATCCTCGCGGCGGCGACCTCGCCCGGGCCAGTTTCTGGACCGGCCTGCGACCCACCACCCCGGACGGGACCCCCATCGTCGGCGCCACCCGCTATCGCAACCTGTTCCTCAACACTGGGCACGGGACGCTGGGCTGGACCATGGCCTGTGGCTCCGGTCGCCTGCTGGCCGACCTGATCGGTCGCAAGCGGCCGCAGATCAGCGCCGAGGGTCTCGACATCTCCCGTTATTCCGCTACCCAGGAGTCCCCGCGCAATGCCCGTACAGCGTCTGCACACTGATCGCCGCCTGAGCGAGATCAACATCCACAACGGCACCGTCTACCTGGCCGGCCAACTGGCCGACGACTTTTCCGGCGACATCTACCAGCAGACCCGCGAGACCCTGGCCAACGTCGACAAATTCCTCGCCGAGGCCGGCAGCGACAAGCAGCACATCCTGGTGGTGACCATCTTCCTGCGCGACATCGCCCTGCACTTCGAGGGCATGAATCGCGCCTGGGACGAGTGGGTCGCCCAGGGCGCCACGCCGGGTCGCACCACCGTGGAAGCCAAGCTGGCCAAGCCGGACATTCTTGTCGAGATGAACGTCATCGCCGCGGTAAAAGCCTAAGACCGCTATTCCCCCTCTCCCCCTGGGAGAGGGCCGGGGTGAGGGTGTTTTCAACGCCCCCCAAACTTTCCCTCTCTCTGCCGAGACCTCCCATGCGTCCCGCCCGCGCCCTCATCGACCTCGCCGCCCTGCGCCACAACTACCGCCTGGCCCGTGAACTCTCCGACGCCCGCGCGCTGGCGGTGATCAAGGCCGATGCCTATGGGCATGGCGCGGTGGCGGTGGCCAGCGCCCTGGCGCCCGAGGCCGATGGCTTCGCCGTGGCCTGCATCGAAGAGGCACTGGAACTGCGCGCCGCGGGTATCCGCGCGCCCATCCTGTTGCTGGAAGGCTTCTTTACCGCCGACGAGTTGCCGCTGATCGTCGAGCACGATCTGTGGACGGTGATCCATGCCGACTGGCAACTCGAAGCCCTGGAGCGGACCGCCCTGGCGCGGCCGCTGCAGGTCTGGTTGAAGCTGGATTCCGGTATGCACCGGGTCGGCTTCTTTCCCCAGGATTACGCGGCTGCCTACCGGCGGCTGCTGGCCAGCGGCAAGGTCAGCGGCATCGTCAAGCTGACCCACTTCGCCCGCGCTGACGAACCGGACAGCCCGGCCACCGCTGCGCAGATCGCCACCTTCCGCGCGGCCACCGAGGGTCTGCCGGGCCCTACCAGCCTGCGCAACTCGCCGGCGACCCTGGGTTGGCCCCAGGCGGCCGGCGACTGGGTACGACCGGGGCTGATGCTCTATGGCGTCTCGCCCTTCACCGCGCCCCAGGCCGCCGCTGAACGACTGCAGCCGGTGATGACCCTGACCTCGCGGGTGATCGCCGTGCGCGAACTGCCGGCTGGCGAGCCGGTGGGCTATGGCGCCCGCTTCGTCACCGAGCGGCCGACGCGGGTTGGCGTGGTCGCCCTGGGCTATGCCGACGGCTATCCGCGCCATGCGCCCAACGACACCCCGGTGGCCATCGATGGCCGCCCCGGGCGGTTGATTGGGCGGGTGTCCATGGACATGCTCACCGTCGATCTCAGCGACCATCCCCAGGCCGGGGTAGGCAGCGAAGTCGAATTCTGGGGCCGGCAGGTCTCGGTCGCCGCGCTGGCCGAACGCTGCGGCACCATTCCCTACCAGTTGCTGTGCAACCTCAAGCGGGTGCCGCGTCACTACCAGGGCTGAGGGCTGCCGCCGTTCGCTGTCTTTGGCGAGGCACCCTCCTGTGCGCTACGTGTTGTAAATCTCGAACAGCGTTGCCATGATGCCGAACACCTGCCTTCATGGCGCTAGCCTGCGGTCCGTCCGCCCTGTCGAGGAGAGTTCACCACCTTGGACGTCGGTGCCCGCCTGCAAACCATCCGCACCCTCAAGGGCCTGTCCCAGCGCGAACTCGCCAAGCGCGCGGGAGTGACCAACAGCACCATCTCGATGATCGAGAAGAACAGCGTCAGCCCGTCCATCAGCTCGCTGAAGAAGGTCCTGGCCGGCATTCCCATGTCGCTGGTGGAATTCTTTTCCCTGGATCTGGAGCAGGATGCGCCCACCCAGGTGGTCTATCGCGCCAACGAACTCATCGACATCGCCAGCGGCGCCCAGACCGTGCGCATGCGCCTGGTCGGCCGCGCCCATCCCAGCCGCGCCCTGGCCTTTCTCGACGAGACCTATCCGCCGGGTGCCGACACCGGCGAAGAGATGTACGCCCACGAGGGCGAGGAGGCCGGCCTGGTGGTGGAGGGCCGCCTGGAGCTGACCGTGGGCGGCGAGGTGCACATCCTCGAACCCGGCGACAGCTACTACTTCGAGAGCAGCCGGCCGCATCGCTTCCGCAATCCCTTCGACGCCCCCGCGCGGCTGATCAGCGCGACCACGCCGGCGAATTTCTGAGCGCTTGCGCTATAGCGGTCGTAGGGTGGAAAACGACGCTGTCTTTTCCACGTTGAAGTCGGTGCCAAGGGTGCCCTCACCCCAGCCCTCTCCCGGAGGGAGAGGGGGCTGTTCGAGCGGGGGTTCGGCTTTATCGGCGCCAGGCCGCCGTAGGTTGGGTTGAGCGCAGCGAAGCCCAACAGTGTCTTGGGGCCCAGGCAATGTTGGGCTTCGACGATAGAGCCGTATCAATCCAACCTACGCTCTATCGCCGAAATGGCTGGGATAAGACAGCTGCTGCTACAGGTTGGTACCCCACAACTCCCCCTCATCTATCCCTAGCGCCTGCAACTCCGCCCGGCGCAGGGGCTCGTCCTGGGCAAGGAAGAATTCGTCCAACTGGGGTGGGGCGACGCCGCTCGCCAGCAGCAGGGCATGGGCCTGGCCGCGGTGATGCAGCTGGTGGACGAAGAGATGCTGCAGGGTCCGTTCGATCCGCTCCCGCACCGGGCCGGTGGCGCGGGGAAGGGTGATGAGTTGGGTCAGTTGCGCCGGTTCGAGCGCGCGGCACAGGGCGATCAGGCGCCGGTCGCTGGCGGCCTGGGCTTCCATCAAGGTCGCCAGGTCCGGCCAGGGATGATCGCGGTAGGGCCTTGGCTGGTCGTGCAGGGCGTCCAGGTAGAAGAGATCCACGTCCAGCAGGTGGCCGAGCAGGGCCCAAAGCGAGCCGAAGAAGGCGGCCGGCTGTGGCGCCTTGAGGGCCTCGGGGGACAGCGTGGCGCAGGCCGTGAGCAACCGGTGATTGGACCAGCGATTGTTGCACGCCTGGGCCAGCAGCAGGGCGGTGGTCATGGGCGGTTCCTCGGCCGAGTGCTTGGACACCTACTGTAACCCGAGCAGATGTGCGTGGGGTCGCAGCCTGGCCAGCCCTGGCATTGAGGGGGTGGCAGCGCTTTGCCATGCTCGGACGCTGCTCTCACCTCTTGCAAGGAAGCCTGCGATGCACAGTCGTTCGCGACAGTTTGGCCTGGGTCTGGCGCTGGTCCTGGCCTTGGCCGGTATGGCGCGGGCCGCCGAGCCGGTGGTCCTGCCCGAGTTGCCCTATATCCCGCTGGGCGTGGTGGGGCACGACAACAACGCCGCCTATCCTGATGCGCAGATGGAGCGGCGGCTGCAATTGCTCGACCGCTACAACCTGCGCAGCTACCGCTCCGGCGAATTCCTGCTGTTGGACCTGCCCCGCATGGATCGCCTGGTGGCCCTGGCCCGCCAGTACCGCATCACCCTGCGACCGGTGATCACCCAGCAACTGACCCAGGCCCAGGCCTACGCCCTGGCCAAGCGCTATGCCCAGGACATCAAGATCTGGGAGATCGGCAACGAACAGGACTTTTCCCGCGTCGGCGCCGGGATTCGCATCAGCCGGCTGGTGGACATCTACCGGGGAATTCGGCGGGCGTCCGACGAGCTGGGCGCAGGACTCGAGACCACCATCAACGTGATGTCCTGCAATCCCCATGACCGGAGTCCCAAGGCGCGCTGCCCTGGGGAGCCACTGGGCTCCCTGTGGTTTCTCGACCAGGCCAAGGCGGCGGGCTTCGACTTCGACCACATCAGTTTCCACTACTACCCGCACTACCATGACCGCGGCCGCTGGATGGACCTCTACCTGGGCCAGATGCGCGCCATGGCGGAAAAGTACCGCACGCGGATCTTCTTCAACGAGGTCAATTGCGGGGAGATCTACAGCGGCAGCACCGATGGCGGCCGGCCGGGCGATCGCGGCTGCTACGACAGCCTGGAATCCATCCTCTCCGAACTCAATGGCCGCTACCGCGACGTCGTCCGCGAGATCAACGTCTACGAACTGCTCGACGAGCCGACCCACCCGGTCCCCCACGAGCGGCACTTCGGCTTGTTCTACGATCTGGACCGGCCGAAACCGGTCATGGCGCTGATTCGCCGCTATGCCGGGGCCTCCCGAGACGCCAGATAGCCGACAAGTCTGACTTTAAGCTTAGATCGGCCCTTCTCGTGACTGGGCGGTCACCGATAAACGGTAGCGAAAGTGCCATCATCGGCACCGTACATCTGGCAAAAGGTCGCGTTCACCCCTGCTTGATGATGGCACGGGTTCTTATTGGTCTAGCGCTTGCACTAGGCTTTGCAGGTGTCGGGGAAACGATCTTCTCCGGCAGTTTTCCTGCTGTACCGAGGTGGGATGCACGGATCGAATCGCGCACCTCGGCCTATCTGGTTCCTTTGCATGACAATCCTTAGCTCCATTTCCCGTCGCCTGCCGCGTCAGGCGTTGCTGTTGCCTGCTCTTTTCGCCACCGCTTCGCTCGCCACCTCCGCCCAGGCCATTGACCTGGTCGGTCTCAACCTCTCCGGCGCCACCTTCGCCGCCCAGATCCTGCCCGGTGTCAACGACCGCAACTACATCTTCCCGGCCGAGAGCCATTTCCAGCAGTGGAGCGCCAAGGGCGTGAAGCTGGTGCGCTTCCCCATCCTCTGGGAGCGCCTGCAACCGTCCATGGGGGTCAATCTCGATCCCACCTACGCCGGCCTGATCGATCGGACCCTGGGCTATGCCCAGAAGTACGGCGTCAAGGTCATCCTCGATCTGCACAACTATGCCCGCTACCAGGGCAAGGTCATCGGCGCGGGCGAAGTGCCCTACGAGGCCTTCCAGAATCTCATGACCCGTGTCGCCCAGCGCTGGGGCACCCATCCGGCGCTCTATGGCTACGACATCATGAACGAGCCCCACGACGCCGTGAGCAACTGGCCGACCGCCGCCCAGTACGGCATCAACGGCGTGCGCGTGGCCGATTCGACCCACCCGATCTTCATCGAGGGCAACGGCTGGGCCGACACCACCCGCTGGCCGCAGTGGAACGATGCCCTGCTCAAGCTGACCGATCCGGCCAACAACCTGATCTTCATGGCCCAGGCCTTCTTCGACACCAACCTGAACGTCGCCAGCCTGGCGCCGAGCTATGGCGTCGACCGGCTCAAGCCCTTCGTCTCCTGGCTCAAGGCCAATAACAAGCGCGGCTTCATCGGCGGCTTCGGCGTACCTGACACGGATGCGCGCTGGTTGCCCATTCTCGACGCCATGCTGGCCTACCTGAAGCAGAACTGCATTCCGGCCACCTACTGGGCTGCCGGTCCGGGTTGGGGCACCTACAACCAGGCGGTCGAGCCGATCAATGGCAAGGAGCGGCCGCAGTGGGCGGTGCTCGCCAAGTACCTCGACAAGGACAGCTGCGCCGGCATCGGCCCGCAGGTGACGCCAGTCGCCACCACCCCGGCCAAGACCGAGACCGCCACCGGCGGCGCGACCACGGGCACCACCGGCGGCACGGGCGCTACCGGTACTACCGGCAATGCCGGCACCACCACCGGTGCAACGCCTGCCACCGGCACCGGCACTACCGGGGGCACCACGGGGACCGGCGCGAGTACGGGGGGCACCACGGCTACCACCGGAACCGCCGCCAATGCGTCGACCTCGTCCAAGCTCACCACCGTCGAGCAGCTCTACCTGGCCTACTACGGACGGGCGGCCGATGCCGGGGGCCTGAACTACTGGGCCTCGCGCCTGGCCAGCGATATGAGCGTCGAGCAACTGGCAGCCACCTTCGCTGCCAACAGCGAATCCAATGCGCTCTATGGCTCTCTGAGTGGCGCCGCCCTGGTCAACAAGGTCTACCAGACCCTCTATGGTCGCAGCGCCGACAGCAGCGGCAGCGCCTACTGGACCAGTCGCCTGGCCAACGGCGTCACCTCGCGCGCCAATCTGCCGCTGGAGGTCATGCGCAGCAGCGTAGGCGACGACAAGACCGCCTTCGACAAGAAGGTCAGCACGGCTCTGGCCCAGGGTGGTGCGACCACCACCCAACCGGTGCAGAACGTGACGCAGCCGGTCGCCACCGGCAGCGTTCCCTCGGCGCCGCTGACCGGCTATGCCAACATCCCGCTGGGGGTGGTGGGGCACGACAACAGCGACGCCTATCCGGATGCGGAGATGGAAGCCCGTCTGCAATTGCTGGCGGCGCGCAACCTGCGCACCTACCGCTCCGGCGAGTACCTGGTGACCAACTTCGACCGGCTGGATCGGCTGGTGGCCCTGGCGCGCAAGTACAAGATCACCCTGCGACCGGTGATCACCCACAAGCTGAGCCAGGCCCAGGCCTATACCCTGGCCAAGCGCTACGCCAACGACATCAAGATCTGGGAGATCGGCAACGAGCAGGACTACGCCAAGGCCGGTGCGCAGGACCGTATCAACATCCTGGTCGGCATCTACCGCGGCATCAAGCAGGCCTCGGACGAGCTGGGCGCCAATCTCAAGACCACCATCAACGTCATGGCCTGCAACTCCGATGACAAGAGCAGCACCGCACGCTGCCCGGGTGATCGCAACGGCGCCATGTGGTTCCTCGACCAGGCCAAGGCGTCGGGCTTCAACTTCGACTACGTGAGCTTCCACTACTACCCTTACTTCGACGACAAGGGCTACTGGATGGACATGTACCTGGGGCAGATGCGCGCCATGGCCACCAAGTACAAGACCAAGGTGTTCTTCAACGAGATGAACTGCGGCAACGTCTACCAGGGCAACACCGACGGCGGTCGCGCCGGTGACCAGGCCTGCTACGACAGCGTCAAGCAGATGCTTACGGTGCTCAACACCAGCTACAAGGACGTGGTGGCCGAGATCAACGTCTACGAATTGCTCGACGAGCCGAACAACCCGGTGGTCCACGAGCGGCATTTCGGGATGATGTATGACCTCAAGCGACCCAAGCCGATCTTCGACATGGTGACGGGTTTCGCCAAGTAAGGCTGAGCGACAACTGCACCGCCCCCGCTGCCTGATGGGGAGTGGGGGCGGTGTCGTTTTGGGGGATATGGGTGTTGGGCGGGCCCTCACCCCGGCCCTCTCCCGGAGGGAGAGGGGATGGAGCGGAGTGGTGTAGGAGGCGCTGGCTGGTACCTGAAACCCTGAATTGGCAAGGGCCGCTGTTTGCTCCCCTTTCCCTCTGGGGGTGAGGTGTCAAACCGGAGCGGGGCGGGCCCTCACCCTAGCCCTCTCCCGGAGGGAGAGGGATTGCTCCAGTGCAGGGAGCAGTTGGGTGCAGCTCCAGGGCTTGGGTAGCGTGCCTAAGCTCGACGCTGCACCCGCTTGGCCCCCTCTCCCTCAGGGAGAGGGTTGGGGTGAGGGTAACCGCCAGCAGCAGCCCTTACCCCTTCTTCAACAGCGCCCGCATCGCCGCCAGGGCGTCGTTGCCGCGGGCGGCCTTCTGTTCCTGGGGCGCCTCTTCCAGGCCTTCCCACTGCAGATCCTCCGGCGGCAACTCGTCGAGGAAGCGGCTGGGGGTGCAGTCGATCAACTCGCCGTATTGCTTGCGCCGGGTGGCGTAGGTGAAGGCCAGGGTCTGGCGGGCGCGGGTGATGCCCACATAGGCCAGGCGGCGCTCTTCCTCGATGGTGTCGGCCTCGATGCTGGAGCGGTGCGGCAGGATCTCCTCCTCCATGCCCATGATGAACACATAGGGGAATTCCAGGCCCTTGGAGGCGTGCAGGGTCATCATCTGCACCCCGTCGGCGCCTTCCTCTTCCTCCTGCTGGCGTTCGAGCATGTCACGCAGGACCAGCTTGGCGATGGCGTCCTCGATGGTCATCTGGCCGTCTTCATCCTTTTCCAGGATGTTCTTCAAGGCATCCATGAGGAACCAGACGTTACCCATGCGGAAGTCGGCGACCTTGTCGGAGCTGGCGTTCTGGCGAATCCAGTTCTCGTAGTCGATGTCCATCACCATGCTGCGCAGGGCGCCGATGGGGTCTTCGCCGGCGCAGTTCCGCCGCACCCCGTCCATCCAGCGCTTGAAGCGCGCCAGGCGCTCGGTGAAGCGGGCGTCCAGGTGCTCACCGAGGCCGATCTCGTCGGCGGCGGCGTACATGGAGAGATCGCGGCTGCCGGCATAGTTGCCGAGCTTTTCCAGGGTGGTGGAGCCGATCTCCCGGCGTGGCACGTTGATCACCCGCAGGAAGGCATTGTCGTCGTCCGGATTGACCAGCAGGCGCAGGTAGGACATCACGTCCTTGACCTCCTGGCGGGCGAAGAAGCTGGTGCCGCCGGAGAGTCGGTAGGGGATCTGGTGGTGCTGGAGTTTCAGCTCCATCAGCTTGGCCTGGTGGTTGCCGCGATAGAGGATGGCGAAGTCCGCGTAGGGCCGCTGGGTCTTGAGGTGCAGGGTGAGGATCTCCAGGGCGATGCGCTCGGCCTCGCCGTCCTCGTTCTTGCAGCGCAGCACTCGGATCGGATCGCCGTGGCCCATCTCGCTCCACAGCTGCTTCTCGAACACGTGGGGATTGTTGGCGATGAGCACGTTGGCGCACTTGAGGATACGGCTGGTGGAGCGGTAGTTCTGCTCCAGCATCACCACCTTCAGCGAGGGGAAGTCGTCCTTGAGCTGCATCAGGTTTTCCGGCCGCGCGCCGCGCCAGGCGTAGATCGACTGGTCGTCGTCGCCCACCACGGTGAACTGGGCGCGTTCCTGCACCAGCATCTTCACCAAGAGGTACTGGCTGGTGTTGGTGTCCTGGTATTCGTCCACCAGCATGTAGCGGATGCGATTGCGCCAGCGCTCCAGCACCTCCGGGTGATCCTGGAACAGCTTCACCGGCAGCAGGATGAGGTCGTCGAAGTCGACCGCGTTGTAGGCCTTGAGGGTGCGCTGGTAGTGCAGGTAGACCACCGCAGCGGTCTGCTCCTTGGGCGTGCGCGCCTTTTCCAGGGCCTCTTCCGGCAGGATGAGGTCGTTCTTCCAGTTGCCGATGTAGTTCTTGATCTCGTCCAGGCCGTCGTCGCCCTGGTACTCCTTCTGCATGATGTCGGTGAGCAGCGCCTTGATGTCGCCCTCGTCGAAGATGGAGAAGCCCGGCTTGTAGCCCAGGTGCACGTACTCGCGGCGGATGATGTTCAGCCCGAGGTTGTGGAAGGTGGAGACGGTCAGGCCGCGGCCTTCGCCGGCCTTGAGCAGGCTGGCCACCCGCGCCTTCATCTCCCGCGCCGCCTTGTTGGTGAAGGTCACGGCGCAGATGTACTGGGCGCGGATGCCGCACTGCTGCACCAGGTAGGCGATCTTGCGGGTGATGACGCTGGTCTTGCCGGAGCCGGCGCCGGCCAGCACCAGCAGGGGGCCGCTGATGTAGGCCACGGCTTCGGCCTGGCGGGGATTGAGCTTGGACATGGCGGACCGAGGGGTGACGACGCTGGGCGAGGGATTCTACCAGCGGCGGTCCGCCCTGACTTCAGGGCTTGGGCGCCGGCGCGACGAAGGTCAGCTGGCGCGGATAGCCGTACTTCTCGCCGGGCAGCGCCGGGCTGTCGAGAAACACGCCCATGCTGCGGCCGAATTCGCTGACGTGGGTGACGGCGTAGTCCTGGCCGTCGGCCAGACGGACGATGGCGCCGGGCTTGAATTCCTCGCGGTTGCGCTCGGTGACCGGGATGGAGACACCGGCGGCCTTGCGGTAGATGCCCTTGAGCCAGTCCTGGTTGGTGAAGTCGTTGATCGGGGTGTTGAAGCGTCCGGGCAGGCGTTGCAGGTGCCGTCCGGTCCCCGGGGCGTCGTCCACCACCAGGCGCCGCGGATAGCCGACCGTCTCGGCGTCCAGCGGCTCGCCCTCGACGAACACCGCCAGGTTGTCGCCGACGCGCTGCACCTCGGTGATGGCGCGCCACTGGCCGTCACCCAACTGGACCTGGCGACCGCTGATGAAGCCCTCGACGTTGGCCGGAGTGGCAGGAATGGTCAGGCCTGCGACCCGGCGCAGCACGCCGCGATCCCAGTCTTCGTTGCTGAAGTCGTTGATGGAGCTGGAGAGCAGCGGCTGGGCGCTATGGGCAGTTGCCGCCGGAGTGGGCTGGGCCTGGGCCAGCGGCAAACCGAGACAGCAGGCGGACAGCAGCAGAGCGAAGCAGGCCGGGCGAGAGGGCATGGAGGTCATCCTTAACACGATTTTCTTGTCGGTCCCGGGCAGGGAGTGGGCGATAGACCCTGGATGACCCGGTGCGTTTGGCGCCGTGAGCAAAAAGTGGCAACTTTTTGTCTATTGGGCGCCGAATGGCAGTCCAGGCGTTACCCTGGCAGCCGGTTTTCAAGGAGCCCAAACATGACCACCATTCTCGCCCCCGTCCCCCTGGCCAAGGCCTATCGCCTGCTCAACCACGGTCCCACGGTACTGGTCAGCGCCGCTCACGCGGACCAACGCAACGTCATGGCTGCGGCCTGGGCCATGGCGGTGGATTTCGAGCCGTGCAAGGTGGCGGTGGTGCTGGACAAACAGACCTGGACCCGCGAGCTGCTGGAGGCCGAGGGCAGCTTCGTGCTCAACGTACCCTGCGCCGCCCAGGTGGATCTGGTGCAGACGGTGGGCAACACCACGGGGCGCGAACGGGACAAGTTCGCCGCCTATGGCATCGAGACCCTCGCCGGCGAGCAGGTCGCGGCACCGCTGATCGCCGGTTGCGTGGCCTGGCTGGAGTGCCGGTTGCTGCCGGAGGCTCATAACCAGCAGGGCTACGACCTCTTCCTCGGCGAGGTGGTCGCCGCCCAGGCCGATACCCGCGTGTTCCGCGACGGCCACTGGGACTTCAGCGGCCAGGATGGCCTGCGCACCCTGCACCACGTCGCGGGCGGCCATTTCCTGGTGATCGGCGATGGTATCCAGGGGCGGATGCTGGAGCCGCGCGCCTGAACCCGGCTACGCTAGCCGTCCTGGCGTAGCCGCAACCGCACTCAGACGCGGAAGCGCGCGACCATCTGCTGGAGATCGCCGCCCAGGCGGGCCAGTTCGTTGACCGAGGTCGCCGCGTGGGCATTGGCGGTGGCCGATTCCTCGGCGAGACCGCTGACCTTGACCACGTTGGCGTTGATTTCCTCGGCCACCAGGCTCTGTTCTTCCACGGCAGTGGCGATCTGCTGGTTGAGATTCTGGATATCCGCCACTGCCTGGTAGATGGCGTCCAGGGCGCGTTCGGCGTCCTGGGCCAGGGTCACGGTGCCCAGGGTGCGGTCGCGACTGGCCTGCATGCGCTCGCTCGCTTCCGTGGTGCCCTGTTGCAGGGTGGCGATCAGCTCGCCGATCTCGCGGGTGGATTCCTGGGTGCGCTGCGCCAGGGAGCGCACCTCGTCGGCCACCACGGCGAAACCGCGGCCCTGCTCGCCGGCGCGGGCGGCTTCGATGGCGGCGTTGAGCGCCAACAGGTTGGTTTGCTCGGCGATGGCCTTGATCACGTCGATGACACTGCCGATACGCCCGCTGGCGGCGTCCAGCCGCTCCATGGCCGCGCCGAGGGACTGAACCTCTTCCGCGGCCAGGGTGATTTCCTGGGCCGCGCGCTTGACCGTCTGGCTACCGTCACGGGCCATGGCGTCGGCGGTCTGGGCGGCGTTCGAGGCGGTGGAGGTGTTCTGCGCCACGTTCTGCACCGTGGCGGCCATCTCGTTCATGGCGGTGGCCACCTGGTGCATCTCGTCACGCTGCTGGGTCACGCCGCGGCTGGTCTGCACGCCGAAGGCGGACAGTTCTTCCGCCGCGCTGGCGAGCTGGCTCACGCCGCCAGCGATTCCGCCGACCAGCTGCCGCAGGTCGTCGGCCATGGCCTGGGTGGTACGTTGCAGTTCGCCCATTTCGTCGCGGCGAGCGACGTCGCTGCGCAGGGTGAGATCGCCCGCGGCGACGCGCTTGAGCATGGCCATGGCGGTCGCCAGCGGCTGGGTGATCTGACGGGTGATCACCCAGGCCGCGGCGACGCCGATCAGCAAGGCGATCAGGCTGCTCAGCAGGAGCTTCAGCAGAGACACCTGGCGCTCGGCGGCGGCGGACTTGAGTTGACCTTCGCTCAACTTGTCCAGCAACTGCACCAGCTTGTTGCCCTGCTCCTGCAGACTGGTGACGGCCGCCTGGGCCTGGCGATGCTGGACGACGATGGATTCGAAGAAGCTGCGATAGCGGGTCACGTCCTGAGCCGCGCTGTGGAGCCGCGCGGCGGTGTCGCCATCGAGTTGCGCTTGGGTCGTGGCCAGGGTCTTGAGCAGGTCGTCGATGGCCTTGAGCGTCGCCTGGGACTTGCTGTCGTCAGGGGCGCCGAGGAAGCGGCGGATGGTCAGACGGACGCCGACCATCTGCGCCTTCATCTCCGCCACGGCCTTGAGGTCGGCGGTGCTGTAGCTGCCACCGGGGGCGAAGAAGCGCTCGAACAGCTCGTCGAAGGTCTTGGTGACGTTATCGGAGACCTGGGTCAGCTCCTTTTGCGCCTCGGCGCTGCTTTGGTTGGCCTGCTGCAGGGTGGCGAAGCGCTCGCGGTAGGTCTTCATCTCCTGTTGGATGTTGTCCAGGATGGCGATGTTGGCCGGGTTGGTCAGCAGGGACATGCCCTTGGTGATGTCTTCCGCCACGGCGCTCAGATCGGCCTGCTGCTGGCTGACGTTGGCGGCGCTCGGGTCGAGCAGATAGTTCTTTTCATCGACCCGGACATTGAGGATATCGGCCTTGAGTTCACCGCTGTAGCGCGTCTTGTTGATGCGCTCAAGCAGGGTGTTGGCGGTGAGGTAGCCGAACAGGGCCACGACCGCCACCATGATCAGCAGGGCGCCAAAGCCCAGGGCCAGCTTCTTGGAAATGCCGAGGTTGCTTAGCCAGGAGGCTTTCGAGACGGACATGGGAACACCGGGGTAGCTTCGAGATACCCCTTCATCGGCCGTCTCGCTGGCGACTTGAAAGCGACTGACCGGTCAGGCACCCGCCAGCCGACGACCGGCCCTCCTTAGGGGAAGGGCCGGTCGCGCTCAGGCGGTTTCGTGGCTGGCCAAGGGCACCGGCAATTCCAGCTCCAGTACCGAGATCAGCGCATTCTGCTGGCGTTCGTTGAGGAGTCGGAAGCGTTGCAACAGCAGTTGCTCGCTGGCGCTGAGCAGGTCGTCGTCCTGGTCGGGACTGGCCGGCTCCAGCACACCGTCCTGCACCAGGCTGCGTTCCAGCCAGGCGACGATCTCGGTGTTCATGCTATGGCGATGGGTACGGGCCACGGCGGCGATGCGTTCACGCATGCCATCGGGCAGGCGGACGACGAACTTTTCCGTGGGAATACCAGCGGGAGCGCGGTGGACGTAAGGCATGGCGGACCTCCAGATAACAGGGGTGGCTGACGTCAAAGCGCCGACAACAGCAGTCGACCGGCGAAGAAAACCAGCACCAGGCCCATGGTTCGTTCGAACCAGTGGCCCAGGCGCAGGAAGGTCTGGCGAACACGGGGGCTGGAAAACAGCAGGCTGACCAGGGCGAACCAGCCGGCGTTGACCCCGCACATCCACAGACCATAAAGGCCTTGTATGGCCAGCGGTGTGTCGGCGCTGACCACGGTGGTGAAGATCGCCAGGAAGAACAGCGTGGCCTTGGGGTTGGTGGCATTGGTCAGGAAGCCGGTGAGAAAGGCCTTGCCTGGTGCCTGGCGTTCCAGGTCGGCGGCCTGCCACTGGCTGTCGTCCAGCGGCGCGGCGGTGGGCTTGCTGCGGATCAGGTTGAAGCCCAACCAGAGGATGTAGGCGCCGCCCAGGACCTTGGCGGTGTCCAGCAGCCAGGGCGTGGCATGCATCAGGGCGCCGATGCCGAGCAGGGTGTAGAGCACGTGCACCGAGATGCCGGCGCCGATGCCCAGGGCGGTACAGAGGCCGATCAGGCGGCCGAACCTGACGCTCTGGCGCACGGTCACGGCGAAGTCCGGTCCCGGGGCCAACACCGCCAGGAAATGGATGGTCGCCAAGGCGAGGAATTCGCTCAGGTAGGGGGACATGTCAGCTCCAGTACGTCAGGGGTTCGGCGACCCCGCGATAACCGACGAAACACGACAGCGACAGACGGGGCTGATCGTTGCCGGGGGTCACGGCGTGCATGCGGCGAGAATTGAACAGGATCAGATCGCCTGGTTCGGGGCGGATCGTCAAGCAGGGCGGGCCCAATTGGTCGGGCTCGATGCCGTAGCTGTCGCCGCGCAGGGCATCGAAGTCGTCCGGCGACAGCTCGCGCGACCAGAGTTGCAGTTCGCCGCCCTCGCTGGGCATGGTCAGGTAGACGTTGCAGGCCAGCTGGGTCACCACGCTCTCCGCCTCCGTGCTACCGGGGGCGTCCTTGGCGAAGATGTCGTGGTGGGCGAGAAAGCGCACCCCGGGCTTCACCACCCGCGACAGGCCGACGTACATCTTGCGGCCCCAGAGGGTCTGCAACTGGGCGCCGGCGGGCCAGGCCTCGTCGAGGGTGCAGCGCACCAGGTCGATGGGATTGAGATAGGGTCGGCAGCGGCGGCGCAGTTCTTCCAGGTTGCGGGCGACACTGGCGAAGTAGTCGTCCATCTGGGCGCGCTGGTTCTCCGCCTCGTAGAAGGCCATGCCGATGCGGCCGATACTGGGGGCGTTGGCATAGCTGGCGAAGCCGTTACCGAGGATCTGTTGGCCGAGGTCGTCGGCCAGCGGCCGGGGGACGAAGCCCCGGATGCGCACGGCCAACAGGCGTTCAGTGGCGAGATGGTGCAGGCTCTCGGTGTCGAGAGCGTCGAGTTCGAGCAGCATGGCGCTTCCTGTCTGCGGTGAGGTGGGCGGTTGCTCAGGCGTCGGCCATGTCGTAGCTCACCAGCAGACGCCCTTTCTTTTCCTTGAGCCCCAGGGCACTCAACGACCCGACGGCGCGGGAAGAGCGCATATGGGTGCCGCCGCAGGCATAGCGCGCCACGCCGTCGCCGAAGCTCACCTGGCGCAGGCCCGCGGCATCGACCTCGATCCGTAGTGGCAGGTCTTCCTCCACCAGGGAATCGAACTGGGCTTGCAGGGCCTGGACGTCCAGGGGCCGCGGCTCCAGCCCCGGCACGAATTCGATCTTGCCTTCGCCCGGCCAGTGATGAGCCTTGACCGGTTGCCAGCCATAGGTCTCGCCGATATGGCCGAGCAGGTGGCCGGCCGAGTGCAGCCGCGAATGTAGCCGCCGCCGCTCTTCATCGACCCGCGCCAGCATGGTGCCCGGTTGAAGGGCGCGCTGGGTGTGGTGCAGGATGCGTTCACCGTCCTGCACCACGCGGCTGACCTCGGCGGTCCCGATCCAGCCGGTGTCGCTGGGCTGGCCACCGCCCTGGGGATGGAAGGGCGTCGCCCGTAATTCGACCAGATAGCCCTCTTCGGCGGGGCTGCAGGCAATGACCTCGACCTCGGCGATCAAGCTGTCGCTCAAGAAATACAGGCGTTCGGTCATGCGGCTACTACCAGGAAAGCGAGATATATCGTCATTCTAATGAGGGGGTGGAAGGGTGATAATCCACCCTCCCTCCAAAGGAATTTTGCGCTGTGAGCATAAATCTCCCCCTCCCTTTGCTGAGCGAGATGGCCATCTTCGTGCGGGTCGTGGAGAGCGGCAGCTTCTCTGCGGCGGCCCGTCAGCTAGGCTTGACCCCCTCGTCCACCAGTCGCAGCGTGGCGCGCCTGGAGAAGGCCCTGGGCACCCGTTTGCTCAATCGCAGCACTCGCAAGCTGCGCTTGTCGGAAGCGGGGGAAGAGGTATATCGGCGCTGCAGCGACATGGTCGGCGCCGCGCGAGCGGTGCTGGAGGTCAGCGGCCAGTTCAACCAGGCGCCGGCCGGTATCGTGCGGCTGTCGGTGCCCAAGGCGGTGGGCAGCACCCTGATCCATCCGCACATGCCCGAGTTCCTGCGGCGCTACCCGGCGGTGGATGTGCAACTGCTGCTGGAAGACCGCTATGTCGATCTGATCGACGACAACGTCGACCTGGCCATCCGCATCACCGATCGGCCACCGCCCGGCCTGATCGGTCGGCAGTTGCTCACCATCGAGCACCTGCTTTGCGCCACGCCGCAGTACCTGGCCGAGTACGGCAGCCCCGCGCACCCGCGTGATCTGGCCCAGCACAGCTGCATCTATCTCGGCGAAGAGCCGGCCGATTCGCGCTGGAAATTCCGCCAGGGCGCCAAGGTGGTCCACGTCAACGTCCGCGGGCGCTACGCCGCCAACCACACCGGGGTGCGACTGGACGCGGTGCTCAACCACATCGGCATCGGCAGCCTGCCGTTCTTCACCGCCCAGGCCGCCCTGGCGCGGGGCGAGATCGTCCAGGTGCTGCCGGACTGGACCTTCCTGCCGCACTACTACGGCGGCGCCTGGCTGCTCTATCCGGCGACCCGCCATCTGCCGCCCAAGCTCAAGGTGTTCATCGACTTTCTCGTCGAACGCCTGAGCGACCAGGCGCTGCGCCGAGGTCAGGGCGCCGCGGCCTTGCCCGAACGGCGTTTCCAGGAGCTGACCATCGGCAGTTGATGGGGTGCGAGCTTTCGTGAAGGTCTTCACAAGTTCTGTTACAACTACCGCTGTTAGGTGAAACGATTCACCTAACGTTTCTTTGCCTAGGACCCCGCGGGTTTTCGCTGGGTCATGCTGATCACGACTCGTCAGCGCGAGTCCTGGCCCTGGCAGAACAAGAAAGGATTTCCTCCCATGCTCGCTTCCTCACCCACGCTCACCGCACCCGTGGCGGCCACCCCGCGCAAGGGGCTGGTCGTGCTCATCGCCGTGATCGCCGCCCTCGGTGGCCTGCTGTTCGGTTACGACACCGGCATCATCGGCGTCGCCCTGCTCGGCCTCGGCCGGGAGTTCGCCATGGACGACACCGTCAAGCAGCTGGTGACCGGTGCCATCATCTTCGGCGCCCTGTTCGGCTGCCTGGGCACCGGGCCGATCTCCGATCGCCTCGGCCGGCGCAAGACCATCATCGGCGTGGCCCTGGTGTTCGCCCTGGGCTCGGTGCTCTCGGCGCTGTCGCCCAACGTCACCCTCTTGATCCTCTCGCGCTTCCTGCTCGGCCTGTCGGCCGGCAGCTCCACCCAGATCATCCCGGTGTACATCGCCGAGGTGGCGCCGCCGGAGCACCGCGGCAAGCTGGTGGTGCTGTTCCAGTTCATGGTGGTGTTCGGCATCACCGTGGCCTACTTCACCGGCTTCGCCCTGGACGAACACTGGCGCTGGATGTTCGGTCTCGGCCTGGTGCCGGCCGTGATCCTGCTGGCCGGCATGGCGGTGTTGCCGGAAAGCCCGCGCTGGCTGCTGGTCAAGGGCCGCGAACAAGACGCCCTGGCCGTGTTGGAACGGGTGCGGGGCGGCGCGGCAGCGGCCCAGGCCGAACTGACCGAAATCAAGACCGTGAGCAATGCGCCCGAGGGTAGCTGGAGCGATCTGTTCTCGCCTTGGGTGCGCCCGGCGCTGCTGGTGGGGGCGGGCATCGCCATGTTCTCGCAGATCACCGGCAACAATGCGCTGATCTACTACGCGCCAACCATCCTCACCCAGGCCGGTTTCTCCGACCAGACCGCGGTGCTGGCCACCGGCTGCAGCACCATCCTGGTGGTGATCATGACCGTGGTCGGCAGCTTCCTGGTGGATCGCATCGGCCGCCGCCGCTATCTGCTGACGCTGATTCCCGGCTCCATCATCGCCCTGGCCATCATGGGCTACCTGTTCCAGGGCGCCGGTCCGCAGACCGATGTCGAGCGCTGGACGGTGGTGGCCTGCCTGGCCGCCTACCTGATGCTCAACTGCGGTGGCTTCGGCGTCTGCATCTGGCTGATCAACGCCGAGGTCTATCCGCTGTTCGTGCGCGGCAAGGGCGCCAGCGTCGGTGCCTTCAGCCACTGGGGCTTCGACCTGTTGGTGACCCTCACCACCCTGAGCCTGGTGACCCAGCTGGGCGCCGCCCACACCTTCTGGCTCTACGCCGGGATTTCCCTGGTGGCCCTGCTGTTCATCTGGCGCCTGGTGCCGGAGACCAAGGGCAAGAGCCTGGAGCAGATCGAGCACGACCTGCGCGAGCGGCGCTTCTTTCCCTATCAGCGGAAGGGCTGAACGCCGGCTTCATTGCTAGGGTCGCAACAGGGGTGAGGACGTGGTTGTCTTCACCTCTGTTCGCCTGTGCCGGAGTCCTGCCATGCGCCCCCTCACCCTCGACCTCGATCAACTGGCCGCCGCCCTCGACAGCCGGGAGCGGGGCACCCACTTCATCGATCTCGAAAGCGGCGCCCTGCGCCTGCTCGATCCGGACGACCTCAGCCTGGAAGAGCGCGAAGAGCTGGAAGATCCCCAGCGCTACCTGCCGCTGCCGCGGCTGACCCAGGAGGATCGCCTGGAGCTGCGCGAAGCCTTCCTGCACCAGCTGCGCCATCCCCACGCCCAGCCGCTGTTGCGCGCCGCCTTGGAGAGCCGGCGGCCGCTGCGCACCTTCGACTACGAGCTGGACCTCTTCCCCTCGGTACGCGAGGCCTGGCAGGCCTTCGCCCTGAGTCGGCTCAAGGAGGAGGTGCTGGTGCTGCTGGAGGAAGCCGGCCTGGAGGCCCTGCCGGCGGACGGCCGGCTGCCACTGGCTGAGGATGTACCGGAGGGGATCAGGCGGCGATTGGAGAAGGGGCGGGGTTAATCATGCCCATGCCGATAGAGCTTCAGCTCCACCATCAGGTCGTCGGTAAGGGTTTCCAGATGCGCCTGCAGGGCTTCGAGTTCGAGGTCCGCCGGTAGCGCCAGCAGGGCGGTAGCGTGGAACAGCACTTCGCTGCTCATGGGCGCCGGGCGGGTCTCGGTGGACAGGCGTTCGACGTTGACGCCCACCTGATGCAGCGCGCGGGTGATGTCGCGAACGATGCCGACGCGGTCGTTGCCCAGCAGGTCGAGCTGCACCAGTGGGGCGCCCACTGGTGCCGGCTGACCCGGTTCGCCCACCAGAATCCGCAGGCCGGGAAGGGCCAGTTGCTGCAGGGCCTCCACCAGGCCATTGCGCAGCTCCGGTTCCACTTCCACCGAGAGGATCCCGGCGAACTGGCCGGCCAGGTGGGCCATGCGGCTTTCCAGCCAGTTGCCGCCCTGGGCGGCCACGCAGTCGGCCAGGGCTTCCACCAGGCCGGGGCGATCGGGGGCGATGACGGTCAGGACCAGGTGTTCCATGGCGGGCTCCAAAGCAGGCAGGGTTGCCTGCAGTCTAGCCCGCCAGGTACGGACTGGCCTACTGGATGTCCTCGGGTTTGACGATCACCCAGTTCTTGTCGGCATTCACCGGTACGCCATTCGCGGCCTGACCTTCGGCGTTGCTCTTCATCATCGCCTCGATCTGGGGCAGGTACTTGGCCTTGCGATTGACCCACAGGTGGATACCACCCTTGGCGGCGTCTACGCCCTGGAACAGCATGGGGCCGTCACTGTTGGGGGTGTCACCGGCCACCAGGATCGGCTTCTTCCAGGGGCTGATGTAGGTGAGGATGGCCGCGTACTTGCCGGCGAACCAGGTGGCGGGAGTCCAGAGGTAGGGCGTGACCTGCAGCTTGAGGTTGGCCTGGGGATCGTACTTGCCTTCGGCGATCTGCTTGCGGGCAGTGGTCAGGGCGCCGGTGGCGGGGTCCTTGAGCAGGGTGGTGACACCGATGACGTTCTGCGGCTTGACGTCGTAGCCATAGCGCGGATCGGAGGCCACCATGCGCACCAGCTCCTCATGGGCAGCGCTGACCACATAGACCTCGATGCCGTTCTCCATCAGCTTGTGATAGAGCTCCTGCTGGCCCGTATAGAGCTGGGGCGCATGGATCTCCACCGTCTCGACCTTGTCGTCCTTGCCATAGTAGGTAGCGGGGATCGGCTTGCCATAGGCCATCAGTTCATCGACATAACCCTTGAGCTGCTTGAGGGTGAAGCCGGAGAACACCTGGGCGATCCAGGGATAGCAGACCATGTCGTCGATCTCGCACAGCCGGTAGTAGTAGCTGTTGAGGCTTTCCTTGTGACCGCCGACGTCCTTGAAGGGGATCAGCTTGAGCGAGGGGTCCATGGTCTCGCGGGTCAGCACGCCCTTCATTTCCAGGAAAGGCAGCAGCGACTCTTCCAGATCATAGTGATAGGTGGTGTTGTCCATGTCGAACACCGCGTAGTTGCCTTTGTTGGCGTTGGCGGCGATCAGGGCATCGAGTTGCTCAGCCGCCGCCTTGGGCCAGTGCTTGAGTTCAGTGGCCTGGGCGGTGAGGGGTAGTGCGCTGAGGGACAGGGCGCCGAGCACGAGGCCGGCGAGCAGACGACGGGGAAGAAGGGTCATACGGGACGTATTCCTACGACGGCGTCCGCGGGGTGCGAACGTTCGCAGCGACCCTAGCAAGGCAAGATTGCAAAATGTGTCTGGGAAGCGGCTTCGAGTGTTCCCGGGGCGGCACGAGCGGTCGCCCCGGGACCTGCCGTCAGGCGGTGACGGGCTTGAGCTGGCCGTGGCTCTTGCCACGGAACAGGGTCAGGGTGGCGACCAAGCCGAGCACGGCGGCCAGGGTCAGCCACATGCCGGGGGCGGCCTTGTTGCCGGTTTCCTGGATCAGCCAGGTGCAGATCATCGGGGTGAAGCCGCCGAAGGTCGCGGTGGCCAGGCTGTAGGCCAGGGAGAAGCCGGTAGTACGGACCTGCACCGGCATGATCTCGGTCAGGGCCACCACCATGCCGCCGTTGTAGGTGCCATAGAGGAACGACAGCCACAGCTCGACCAGCAGCAGGCGACCGAAGCTGGGCGCGTTGGTCAACCAGATCATCGCCGGGTAGGCACTGAGAATGGCCAGGACGGTAGCGAAGATCAGCAGCGGGCGCCGGCCGACGCGATCGCTCAGGGCGCCCATCACCGGCAGCCAGATGAAGTTGGACACGCCTACGCAGGCGGTGACGATCAGGCTGTCCAGGGCGGTCAGGTTCAGTTCGTGGCGGCCGAAGGTGGGGGTGTAGGCGGTGATCAGGTAGAAGGAGGCGGTGGTCATGGAGACCATGGCCACGCCGGCCAGTACGGTGCCGAAGTTCTGGCCGATGGAGGCCATGGTTTCGCGGAAGGTCGGACGCTGCTTGCGCGCGGCGAACTCCGGGCTCTCTTCCAGGGAGCGGCGGATGATGAACAGGAAGGGCACGATCAGGCAGCCGATCAGGAAGGGGACGCGCCAGCCCCATTCACCCATCTCGGCGGGCGACAGCCAGTGGTTGAGCAGGGCGCCCAGTACGCCGGCGAAGACCACCGCGACCTGCTGGCTGGCGGATTGCCAGGAGACGAAGAAACCCTTGCGCCCAGGAGTGGCGATTTCCGACAGGTAGACGGACACCCCGCCCAGCTCGACGCCGGCGGAGAAGCCTTGCAGCAGGCGACCGATCAACACCAGGATCGGCGCGGCCACGCCCAGGGTGGCATAGCCGGGCACCACGGCGATCAGCAGGGTACCCATGGCCATCAGCGCCAGGGTCACGATCAGGCCGTGGCGACGACCGTGCTTGTCGATGTAGGCGCCGAGGAAGATCGCCCCCAGGGGGCGCATCAGGAAACCGGCACCGAAGGTGGCCAGCGACAGCATCAGGGAGGCGAAGGCGTCGTCACCGGGAAAGAACGTCTTGGCGATGGCCGTGGCATAGAAGCCATACACCATGAAGTCGTACATTTCGAGGAAGTTTCCGCTGACGACGCGGAAGATGGATTTGGCTTTCGAGGTGGTGGCCATCAGTGCTAGCTCGGATTGGGTTTGTTATGGAGACAGCTTGCGCAAGGCGCCCAGACCTCTGTGGGTGGGTCGCGCTATTTGTAACCTTATGTGTTGCAAAACAACGCTGGCAAGCTGAATCGGACCAAAACCCGCGAAATTACTGGATTTGAAAGGTTGGTGAAAGGTTCGCGTCATTACGTCTGGAAATTATTGTCCAGTTGACAAGATGTCGCAGTTCAGGAAGAGAGCATCTGCCAGAACGCCGCCCCGACCCCGGCCAGACTTTCCCCGGCGATCAACCCGGCGGCGGCGGCCAGGGCGAAGCGCTCGGCCAGGCGTGGCCTACGCCAGCGCACCAGGGCGGTGAGCAGGGCGCCCAGGGTCATCATCAGGGACACCGAGGCCGGCAGGATGAAGGCGAGCCCCAACGCAGCCGAACTGGGCAGCCAGAGGGCCCGGCGCGGGGCCAGCAGCGCCTCGGCCAGCCCCAGCAGCAGACCGGCCAGGGCGCCGCCGACGATGCCCAGGCGCATCGCCGCGTCCAGCGCTCCCAGGCCCTGGGTCAGGGTTTGCGCCACCGCCTTCCACTGGGCCACCGCCGGGGCCGGCCAGGCGGCGCTGAGCAAGAGCGCCTGGGGATCGGGAATCAGCAACCGGTAGGTGAGCACCCCGGTCACCGCGCCCAGGGCGATGCCCAGGCACTGGGCGACCACCTGCTTGGCCGGGGTGGCGCCGATGGCCTTGCCGACCTTGAAGTCGTTCATCAGGTCGGTGCTCTGACCCGCCGCGCCGCCGGCGGTATTGGCACCCATCAGATTGATGTTGACCTGGCCCGGCGCGGCCAGGCCGAAGGCGAGCTGCGAGAGCTGGCCGATGGCGCCGATGGGCGGAATGCCGGTGGCGCCGACCACCCGCGCGGCCATGGCGGCGAGAAAGATCGCCAGGGGGATGGCGAGCAGGGCGAGCCAGGGATCTATCCCGAACAAGAGTACTTGCAGCACCACCACCAACAGGCTCGCCACCAGCAGCAGGATCAGCGGCCAGGCACGTGGTCGCCGCCAGCCCTGGCGGCGACGTTCACCGCGCGGCTGGCTAGCCAGGCGCACCGCCAGCGAGGCCAGGGTGGCGCTGACCATCAGGCTCACCCCTGGCCACAGCAGCCATTGCACCAGCACCCCGTATTGCGGGCCGCTGGCATCCGCGGGCAGTTGGGCGATACCGCTGGCCAGCAACCAGGGCGCCAGGCCAGCCCAGGCCAGCAGGGTGCCGAGCAGCAGCGAGAGGCCGACTCTCAGGCCGATGATGCCACCGAAGCCGAGCAGCAGCAGCGAGGGGTCGAAGCTGAAGGTCAACCGCTCCAGGGCCGGCGAGGGTGCCACCCGTGGCAGCGCCCAGGCGAAGCTGTCCACCAGCTTGACGATCGCCGACAGCGCCAGGGCGCCGAGCAGCACCCGCAGCCGGGCCAGGGCCTCGGCACCGCTGGCATAGACCTGGCGCAGCGCCTCCAGGGTGGCCAGGCCCTCGGGAAAGGTCAGGCTGGCATCGGCCAGCAGCAACGGCCGGAGATACCAGGCTACCCAGATGCCAAGAAAGCTCACGGCGAATACCCAACCCATCAGCGGCAGGGTGGGCAGCTCCTGGCCGGTCAACAGGGTATAGGCCGGGATGGGGGCCACCAGGCCGCCGGAGACGATGCTCGCCGCCGCCGAGGCCACGGTCTGGTTGATATTGCTCTCGTGCAACGTCCAGCCCGGCTGCCGTAGCCGCCGGCCCAGGCGGTGCCAGAGGCCGTAGCTCACCAGCAGGGCGATGATCGACATATTGAACGACCAGCCGATCTTGAGGCCGGCATAGACGTTCGCCGGGGTCAGCAGGATGCCCAGCAGGGCACCGGTGAACAGCGCCCGGGGGCTGAGTTCGCGCTCCACGGGTAGCGGCAGAGCGGACGGGGCGACGGTGGCGTCGGACAAAAGCGGCTCCTCGGTCACGGAAACGACGGGCGTCGTCAGGGGACCCACAGGTACGCCGGTTGGTTCGCCGACTCAGGGCTGCGCTTGCGCCCAGCTCTGGCGCAGGGCCTCGATCAGCTGGCGCAAGCCTGGCGGCGGCTGGCGCCGGCTAGGGTAGTAGATGCACAGCGGCGCGCCGGGCGACGCCCAGGCCGGCAAGACCTGTTCCAGACGGCCGTCGCGCAGCTCCTCGGCCACCCGCCACTCCAGGCAATAGGCCAACCCCAGGCCATCCAGGGCCGCCTGGATCGAGGTCTCGGTCTCGTTGACGGTGAGCGGGCCGGGCACGTCGACCACCCGGGTCGCGACGCCGCTGCCCAGTTCCCAGCGATAGAGGGCGCCGTTGCCCAGGCGCAGGCGTATGCAATGATGGCGGGCCAGGTCTTCCGGTCGCTCCGGGCGCCCGTGGCGGGCCAGGTAGGCGGGGGCGCCCACCACCACCCAGCGCAGTTCGTCGGTGAGCGGCAGGGCGACCATGTCCTGGGGCACGGTATCGCCGTAGCGGATGCCGGCATCGAGGCCATCAGCGACGATATCCACCGGGCGGTCTTCGACGCTGATGTCCAGTTGCAGCTGGGGGTAGTCGGCCAGCAGGCGGGGCAGGGTGGGGGTCACCAGCAGCCGCGCCGCATCCCGCGGTACGCTCAGGCGCAGGCGCCCGACCGGGGCGTCGCGGTGCTGGTCCAGCTCGCCCAGCGCCTCGCCGATGAGGGCGAAGCCCTGTTCGAGCTTTTCCGCCAGCGCCGCGCCGGCCAGGGTCGGCACCACCGAGCGGCTGGTGCGATTGAGCAGCTTGACCCCAAGGCGGGTCTCCAACTGACGCAGAGCATGGCTCAGTGCCGAGGTGGTGACGCCCAATTCGATAGCGGCCTGGCGAAAGCTGCGCCGCCGGACCAGGGCGACGAAGACGTTGAGATCGGCCAATTCGCCGCGATTCAGGGTTGGCATGCACAATCCTCGCGCGATAAGAGCCTGTTCAAAGTCTGCTACGCGTCGGCCAAACGGCGTTGAAAATGCCCTGGAAGGCCAGCCCCGTCGGAATGCTCATTTACCACTCGTAAACCCGAGCGCGGGTCCGATCCGCTTCCTCAGGTGTTTTCGCGGGGCCGCCTAGGCCTTGTTTGGCTCTAGCTCGCGAGCCTTAGAACAGGCTCTAGGAGTCAAGCGTTCGTTGAGCCCTATTCAACGCTTTTTGAATTAGCCTCACAAGGCTAACCCTTACCAGCCTGGAGACCCCTATGAGTGAAACCCTGCGCATTCCGGGTATCGATACCCCCGTTTCCCGCATCGGCCTCGGCACCTGGGCCATCGGTGGCTGGATGTGGGGCGGCACCGACGAAGCCCGCTCCATCGAGACCATTCGCGGCGCCGTGCAAGGCGGCATCAATCTCATCGACACCGCACCGGTATACGGCTTCGGTCGTTCCGAGGAGATCGTCGGCAAGGCCCTGGAAGGCATCCGCGACCAGGCGGTGATCGCCACCAAGGTCGCCCTGGAGTGGCCGAACGAAGAGGTACGCCGCAACGCCAGCGCCGCGCGCATCCGCCAAGAGGTGGAGGATTCCCTGCGCCGCCTGCGCACCGATCGCATCGACCTCTATCAGGTGCACTGGCCCGATCCCCAGGTGCCCCACGAAGAAACCGCCCGCGCGCTGGAGCAACTGCGGCAGGAGGGCAAGATTCTCGCCATCGGCGTGAGCAACTACTCGCCCGAGCAATTGGAAGTCTTCCGCCAGTTCGCCAATCTCTCCAGCGTGCAGCCGCCCTACAATCTGTTCGAGCGCGCCATCGAAGCCGATGTGCTGCCCTATGCCCAGCGTCACGGCCTGGTGGTGCTGGCCTATGGCGCCCTCTGCCGTGGGCTGCTGTCCGGGCGGATGAACGCCGATACCCGCTTCGAGGGCGACGACCTGCGCCAGGGCGATCCCAAGTTCCAGGCGCCGCGCTTCGCCCAGTATCTGGCGGCGGTGGACGCCCTGACCGCCTTTGCCCGCGAACGGCACGGCAAGTCGGTGCTGGCCCTGGCGGTGCGCTGGATTCTCGACCAGGGGCCGACCATCGCCCTCTGGGGGGCACGCAAGCCCGAGCAGTTGCAAGGGCTGGACGAGGCCTTCGGCTGGCGGCTGTCTGCCGACGACCTGGCGGCCATCGACGGTATCCTCGCCGAACACGTCAAGGACCCGGTGGGGCCGGAGTTCATGGCGCCCCCTCTGCGTTGATGCCGGCAGGTGGGGCACCCTGGCCCCGCTACGTTGCCTAAAGGATTCAGCCACAAGAGGTGAGGATCATGGCCAAGCGCGACGATCTCGACCACAAGCCGGAAAATGCCGGCAAGGTCGGTGAGACCCACAAGGAACTCAACCAGGGCGGCGAAGAGCAGCGCCCGCAGAACGACAAACGTCCGGAACACCCCAAGGAGAATCCGGACCCGGGTTATTGACAGCTGAAAGGCCTGGATGAAAAAGGCGCAACGGTCTGGACCGTTGCGCCTTTTTAGCTTGCCTGGCTGCCGTCAGCGGTTGCGCGGAGTCGCCATGCCGCTTTCGTCGCCGACCGCGCCGGGTGTGCCACCCACTGCCGCCGTCCGCCCGACGTTGAGTCCCGCCGCGCCCTGGGTGGCACCCAGGGTGCTGGTGGTGCCTTGCCGCGGCGAGCCGGCCATGGACTCAACGCCCGCATCGGGATCGTTACCCAGGTCGCGGGCAGGCGAGCCGGTCGCATGCGACTGCTCCTGACCCCTGTCGGCGCTGTCCGTACGGGCCTTGTCCACTACCTCGCGGCCCGCGGCACTGACCTGCTCATAGCCGCCACTGGCTGCCTGTTTCACCTTGGCGGTCAGCTTGTCGCTGTGCTTGCCCAGGGTACGGTCCTCCGTCTGGGTTCGCGGCAGCGCGGCGCCGAGCAGGGCACCCAGGGCGATGCCCAGGGCACCCACCACCAGCGGCTGTTCGCGCAGCAGGGTATCGAAGGAGCCCTTGAGCTGCTGCGCCTGGTCAGCCAGGGTGTCCTTGGCGTGAGCGGCGGTATCGCTCAGCCGCTCTCCGGTCTGGGCGGCCTTGGCCGATACGCTTTCCCCCAGACCGGTCACCTTGTCGCGCACATCGTGGCTGCCACGGTTCAGGGAATCGCGGGTATGGTCTGCGCCGTTGGCGACCGAGTCCATCGCGCCGGCCAGCTTGTCCTTGAGCGGGGTGCCCGTCGTGGCCGGTGCCGGCGTGCGATTCTGCCCGAGTGCCAGCCACAGTAAGCCGACCGAGGTCAGTACCGCGGGCACCGGATTGGCCTTGAGGGTAGTGCCCAGGTTGTGGGCGAATTCACCACTGTGGCCCTTGGTATAGGAGAGCGCCTGATCGAACAGCTGGCCGGGAGAAAGGCGGCTTTCCAGCGCGCCCACCAGGTCTTCGATGCGCTCGCGCTTCTGGTCGATTTCGCGCTCGAGTTCTTCGGGATTCTTGCGGGACTCCGCGTCGATCTGATCGGTGATGCTCATTGTGCGGCTCTCCGTACGGCGTCCTTGTCCTTCTGCAGGCTGTTGACGGTGCGGTCGGGCGTGAAGTGGGACGGCTCGAACTGCTTCTTGCCGGACTGCAGCATGATGAAGCCGATCACCATGACCACGGCGCCTACCAGCAGGGCGGCGGCCCAGGGCGTGAGGTACTGGGAGAGGAAATAGACGACACCCATCAGCAGCACGATGAAGCCGGCCAGCAGCACGATGGCGCCGGCCGCTACGCCAGCAACGCCGGCCTTGGTGGTGCGCAGGGATTCGCCCAGTTCGGCCTTGGCCAGCGCCAGCTCCTTGGTGAACAGCGCCGGTACCTCGTGGACCAGCTGCTTGACCAGGCCGACGACCGAAGTATCGCTCTCGCTGGGACGCGGAGTGGGATTCTCGTTGATCATGGCTGCTTGCCTCCGCTCAGGGTGGGTCGATCCAGTTGGCTGGATGAGGTGCCGGTGTTCAGGGCGCGGTCGCTACGGGCTGGATTGATCGCCGCGCCACCGATGGGGTCGCCGCTACGGGTGGTGGTCGGTGCGTGGACGTCCGGACCCTTGGGGATGGCGCTGGTATGGATGACATCGGCCCCGGCCGCCGGCTCCACTAATTCGTTTTCCGCCGCCACCGAGGGGGTGGTCAGCGTGGGCAGCTCGTCCGCACCGCTGTGCTGCGCGGTACTGCCGGTATCCGCCTGGCTGGACGCCTTGAGAAAGCGCGACAGGCCGAAGCCGATGGCGATGCTGCCGGTGAGGAACAGGGCCGGGTTATCCCGCGCCAGGGTGCCGGCCTGGTGCAGCAGCTGTTCGGCGCTCTTGCCGCGCAAATCCTCGGCCAGCCCGGTCAGGCTCTGCGCCATGTCGCTGACATAGTGCGCCAGGCCCAGGGTGTCCTTGTCCTCGAGTTCGTCGGCGGCCGCCTGGGCACTCTGGGCGATGGCGCCGAGCTGGTCGGCGGCGGTGTCGCGATAGTGTTCATAGTGCGCGGCGCCTTCTTGCTTGGCGTCTTGCACCGTATCCCGGGCGACCTCTTTCAAATCGTGCAGATGGGCCTTTGCCGTGGAACCGTCCTTGGTCTGCGAGGGATGTCCCTGAGCGGGATCGATGGGCGTCGTCATACGCTTGTACCTGTGTGCAGAACCTTGTCGTGGCCGACAGAGAACTCTTGGCGACCGTTCGTGTGCCTTGCCTTTTAGGTGACCGAGGTGAGCGAGCGACGGTTCGGCAGCGGCATCGGTTTGCCGCTGGAACTGACAAACGGTTTTACCTACAGGGTTAGCTACAAGCGAGACGGCCCTGACCCGGCACAGCCTCTAGGACGGGCAATGAAACGCAATCGCAACGCTGGCGACCATTCGTCTTGCCCATGGTGGCGATATGGAAATTCGATGAACGTTTTTTCGTCCGGTGCGGTCGATTCCTACAGACGTTGACGTTCGCCGAGTGCGGACCTACCTCTTCAACTCACGTCAGAATGACAGGAGATTTCTCATGGCCGTTGCCAATGCCAAGCAAGAACTGAAGACCGTTTCCAGCGTCAAGCAGAAGGCCCATCAGGGCGAGGACGCCACCCTGCAGAACCAGCAGGCGGTAGGCGAAGCCCTGGCCGTGCTGCTGTCCGATGTCTTCGCGCTGTACATCAAGACCAAGAACTACCACTGGCACATGAAGGGCTCGCATTTCCGCGACTACCATCTGCTGCTGGAAGAGCAAGCCACCCAGCTGTACGGCATCACCGACCTGATCGCCGAGCGCGCCCGTAAGATCGGCCAGCCCACCGTGCGCTCCCTGGAGCAGATGGTGCAGCTCAAGCGCCTGGCCAGCAGCGACGCCACTGACCTGTCGGCCGACCAGATGCTCACCGAGCTGCACGACGACAACCAGTCGCTGGCCGCCTACATGCGCACCACCCACACCCTGACCGACGACGCCAACGACGTTTCCACCACCAGCCTGCTGGAAGAGTGGATCGATCAGGCCGAAGAACGTGCCTGGTTCCTGGGTCAGACCGTCGGCAAATAAGCCGCAGTCGAGATCGAGCAGCCCGTCGTTAGACGTAATGCTGTTCACCAAGAAAAACGCCGCGGACTCGATAAGAGCCGCGGCGTTTTTCGTGAACTGCTTTCATCGCTGCGGGGTACTTTAGGCGCTAGAGGCCCGCTCAGTGGCGAAAGCCTACAGAGAGGACAACCGGGCGGCTGGCAGCGATTTCTTGAAGAGCTCCCGGCAAATCTCAACGTTTGTATGAACAGCATTACGTCCATGGCGGACATTTCATTTCTGCAGTGACGCCAATTTCCGGCAACCATCGTCTCGACGGTTCACGCATCTGCCGTGCTGTTCACTTTCCAGGACCTACCTGGGTATAGGGAATCGGCGCCCACCAACTGCCGTAGGGCACCCCGTACTTGGCGATATAGGCTTGGGTGACCTCGGTTAACGGCAGCGCGTATTGCCCTTTCATCTGCCCCTGATAGGGCCCCTTGGGTTCGATCTCGGCCTGCAGCGTCATGACTTCGATAGGGTCCAGACAGGGGCCCATGATCCACACCTTGACGATGCCACCGGGTGCCAGGCCGATGGTGAGATCTTTACGATAATCCGAAGTACGACCGCTGACCGGACATTCAGCGGGCATGCGTTCGAGCATCTTCGCGCGTGCCCAGTCCGGCATCGTGAACAGCGCATGGTAGGTCTGGGGTTCGACCAGCGATTGCCAGCGTAGCGAGACCACGTAAGGCAGATCCAGGCCGGTCAGGTAGCGGCCAGCGCCAGAACCGATTCTCTTGGGCCAGCCCTTGGCGGTAGCCGAGAGACTCGCCGGTTGCCCCATGGCTACCACGCCGCCCATGGCATTGGGAAAGATACGCCCATTGATGTCGCTGATATTGGCCCGCTCCAGCCAGACCTGCATGTAGTTGGGTGCCAAAAAGCCCAGGTACCAGGCGTCATAAGGCAGCTTGGTCGCGGCCCTGGATTGGCAGCCTGCCAGACAGAGGGGGAGGAGGAGGCACAGCAGCCAGCGCTTCATTGCGGATACCCTGGCTGAGGACGGTTGGGATAGGCGTTACGCCGGCCATCAGCGGTGGGGGCGTTGACGAAGACCGCCTCCACATTGCCCAGGCCACTGCCGAGCACGGCGTTCCAGTAAGCGGAGAGGTGTACGTAGCGACCGAACAGCAGAAGAATCTCGGGCTGTGCCCGTGGCCACATCAAGGTCCGACCTTGGTGTAGGGAATCGGCGCCCACCAACTGCCGTAGGGCACCCCGTACTTGGCGATATAGGCTTGGGTGACCTCGGTTAACGGCAGCGCGTATTGCCCTTTCATCTGCCCCTGATAGGGCCCCTTGGGTTCGATCTCGGCCTGAAGCGTCATGACTTCGATGGGGTCCAGGCAAGGGCCCATGATCCACACCTTGACGATGCCACCGGGTGCCAGGCCGATGGTGAGATCTTTACGATAATCCGAAGTACGACCGCTGACCGGACATTCAGCGGGCAAGCGTTCGAGCATCTTCGCGCGTGCCCAGTCCGGCATCGTGAATAGCGCATGGTAGGTCTGGGGTTCAACCAAGGATTGCCACCGCAGCGAGACCACGTAGGGTAGATCCAGACCAGTCATGTAGATACCTTTGCCAGAACCGATTCTCTTGGGCCAGCCCTTGGCGGTAGCCGAGAGACTCGCCGGTTGCCCCATGGCAACCACGCCGCCCATGGCATTGGGAAAGATACGCCCATTGATGTCGCTGATATCGGCCCGCTCCAACCAGACCTGCATGTAGTTGGGTGCCAAAAAGCCCAGGTACCAGGCGTCATAAGGCAGCTTGGTCGCGGCCCTGGATTGGCAGCCTGCCAGACAGAGGGGCAGAAGGAGGCATAGCAGCCAGCGCTTCATTGCGGATACCCTGGCTGAGGACGGTTGGGATAGGCGTTACGCCGGCCATCAGCGGTGGGGGCGTTGACGAAGACCGCCTCCAGATTGCCTAGGCCACTGCCCAGCACGGCGTTCCAGTGAGCGGAGAGGTGCACGTAGCGACCGAACAGCAGGCGAATCTCGGCGTCTTCGAGCGCCAGCGGAGCGCCCTGAGCATGCGCCTGAAGCTTGGCGGCGATACCCTCTAGCTCATCGGGAATGGCCAGGTCGGGCGTGCCGGGAATGGGTGCGAAGGGCACTCCATAGGCACTGGCCAGGCGATGCATCACCCGTAGATAGACCAGAGCCAGTGCTCCCCGCACCTGCCGCTCCAGGCGTACGGCCGCGAAGATATCGGATTCCGGCAGCTCGCCGCGGAGGTGGGGCAGCCGGTTGCGCCAGGTTTCGAGGGTGAGTCGGCTATGGGCGGGATCGACCCAAGGCTCTTGCTGGAAATGCGCCAGATCGAGCTGGGCCTGGCGATAGCTCCAGGCAGCCTGACTGTCGGTGCCATAGTGCTCCCGTGAGACGCGCGGTTGCGTCAGTAGCAGGCGTTCGGTCATCTCGGCCGGATAGCCTCCACCCAGATCGGCATGGGCACCGGGCAGGGCGATCTCCTCGTGCTGGGGCGCAACCTTGGTGAGGGCGAAGTTGCGGCGCTGTTCGTCATGGGCGACCAGCTGTATCACCTTGCGCGCGCATCCGGCCGGCAGATAGAGATTGAGGCCGGGATTGGCGGCATTGGCCGGGCTGAAGTCGCCCCGTAAGGGATCGGCTATCGCGGCCACGGTATCGAACAGCCCGATGAAGTTCAGCGTTACCCGGGCGCGCTGCCAAGGGAAGCACGGCGCTAGCCCCGTGGCCGCGATCCCACCATCTGCTTTCAGTACCTCGTTGGCGAAGTGCCGTGCCGCCGCCGCGCCTCGACTGAAGCCGAAGAGATCGAATTCGATGGCTTCGATGATGAGCTCGGGATTACCACGTTTGAACTGATCGTAGCGTTCCGCGAAGGCAGCTGGAAAAGTCCGAACGCAGGCCAGGACCCCACTGTTCCCTAGGCCGGTGCCCATCGAAAAGCGGCTGTCCGGTTGTCCAGCATGGGTGCCGATGCCTTCGATATAGACCGGAATCACCGCCGTCTTCTCGTCCCTCTCGATGGTACGCTGAGTATCGTCCTGGTAGAGCCGGTACAACCGCGCAATATTCGTCTCCGCATTGGCGTAGCTACTATCGGCACTCCCCATGAACTTCTCGCAGTGCTGGGCGATGCTCTCTGCCTGATCCTGGCGAAAGCCCAGTTCTGCCGCCCGGCAGGCGTCGCCGGTGGCGGCATTGAAGAGGTTGTTGCCGGTACCGTCGAAGAAGACGCCAATCCTCAGGGTGATACGTTGCTCCACCAGACGTTCAGGCTCGCCACTCGTCTTGTCCTGATCTGCTGGAGTCTCGACCAGGCGACGGGGAGAGCCACCCGGCCCCGGTCGCTCCCGGCCGCGCAGGCCAAGGGGTGCGGCTCGTCCCGGCGCTGGGTGGATAGTCTCTCCGCTGGAGGCGCAGGCGCCAACTCCGGTGCTGGCTCCAGCGCCGTGCGTACCGATGATCACGCTCCCCGAGCCGCCGATCACCACGCCGCCATGACTGCTGACGCTACCGAGCACCGCTGCTGGTTGGCCGTTGATGAACACATTGGGGATGACGGCGCCGCTCAGGGTCGCCCCGCAGCCACAGGCGTGGCCCAGGGTGGCGGCGGGTAGGCCATCGAAGAAGACGTTGGACGAGCCCTGGACCAAAGCGGTGGTCCCACATTTTGGGCAGGCGACGGCGTCGCCCAGGCGCGCAGCGGGTTTTCCGGACATGACCGATCTCCCTATCGGTAACTGCAGGTCCGGAAAAATGCCGCAGGAAAGGCTCTGGGACAAGGCTTCTGGCTGGCTTTGCGTCCATCATCACAAAACGGAGCGTCAATGCGGACGTGTCGCCGCCTGACCTAGGAGTACCTGGCCCGTCTCTCCGCGCGCCTGTTCCTGGACGCTCGCCGGCGGGCGCGGTTGCTGCTGATATTGGCGCGGGGTGCAGCCGAATTCGCGGCGGAACACCGAGTGCAGGTATTGCGCCGAGGTGAAGCCGCAGCGTCGGGCGACTTCCGCCAGGCTCGGCGCCTCTTCCTGCAGCGCGACCGCCGCGGCGGCCAGCTTGAAGCCAAGGATCTCGTCATGGACGCTGCGGCCCAGCTCACGGCGGAAAGAGCCTTCCAGCGCCGAGCGGGAAATACCCACGTAGCTGGCCACCTGGTCAGTCTTGATGCCCTGGCAGGCGTACTGGCGAATGAAGTGCAGCGCGCGCATCACCTGGGGGTGGTGGACCGCCTGGTGGCGACTGGAGGCCTGGATATTGATCCCCTCCGGCGGCATCAGTACCCGCGGCGCGCCCAGCTCGACGCCATGCAGGCGCTGGTGCAGCAGCCGTGCCGCTTCGCGGCCGATGGCCTCGGTCCCCTGGATCACCGAGGTCAGGGGTACCCGGGTCAGGGTGCGGGCCAGGGGGTCGTTGTCGATTCCCACCAGCGCCACCTGTTCCGGCACCGGGATGCCGGCGGTGAGGCAGGCCTGCAGGAGTTGCCGTGCCCGGGCGTCGGTGACGGCAAGGATGCCCACTGGCTTGGGCAGGCCGTGCAGCCAGGCGATCAACTGTTCCACGGCGGTGTCCCACAGCGGGGCGCTGGTCTCCAGGCCGCGGTAGATTTCCACCGGCAGGCCATCGCGCCGCAGCAAGTCGGCAAAGGCCGTCTCGCGCTCGCCGGCCCAGCGATTGGTGGCGGCGGCGGGCAGGCTGAAGCAGGCGAAGCGGGTCAGCCCGGATTCGATGAGGTGATCGTAGGCCAGCCGTACCAGGGCGGCATTGTCGGTGGCCACATAGGGAATGCCAGGCGGATAGTGGGCCGCCTCCGCGTAGGAGCCGCCCACCGCCACCACCGGCAAGGCGCTGCCGGCCAGGGCGGCGCTCACCGCCGGGTCGTCGAAGTCGGCGATGATGCCGTCGCCCTGCCAGCGTTCGATGCCCTTGAGGCGGCAGAGGAAGTCTTCTTCCAGGAACAGGTCCCAGCGGGCGCGGGTGCCGCTCAAGTAGTTGCCGATGCCGGCGAGGATGCCGCGGTCGTAGATCTTGCTACCGTTGAACAGCAGGGCGACGCGGTGGACGGGCGGCTGGCTGGGCATGGCGGGGTTTCGGCTGGAAGTGCGGGGCAGGAGACCAGACTACGACCGCGACGGGCGTCCCTCAAGCGGCAAAATCGCACTCGGCTCTGGTGATTTTCACAATAGGCAGCCCAGGTGGCAGCGCTACCATCAGGGCAAGCCGGCACGCCGTGCCGGGTGCGACAGATAAGAACAAGGACAACGCGATGACTTATTTCCCGAATGTCGAAAAGGTCCGCTACGCCGGCCCCGACAGTGACTCTCCGCTCGCCTTCCGCCACTACGACGCCGATCGCCTGGTCATGGGCAAGCCGATGCGCGAGCACCTGCGCATGGCCGTCTGCTACTGGCACACCTTCGTCTGGCCGGGCAGCGACGTCTTCGGTCAGGGTACCTTCCAGCGCCCCTGGCACGCCGCCGGCGCGCCGCTGGAGCAGGCCCGCGCCAAGGCCGCCGCCGCCTTCGAATTCTTCAGCAAGCTGGGCGTGGACTACTACTGCTTCCACGACACCGACGTGGCCCCCGAGGGTGCGAGCTTCGCCGAATACCGCGAGAACTTCGCCCGCCTGGTGGACGAGCTGGAACGCCACCAGAGCGAGACCGGGCTCAAGCTCCTGTGGGGCACCGCCAACTGCTTCAGCCACCCGCGCTACGCGGCCGGCGCCGCCACCAATCCCAATCCCGAGATCTTCGCCTGCGCCGCCACCCAGGTGTGCACGGCGATGAACGCCACCCACCGCCTGGGCGGCGAGAACTATGTGCTCTGGGGCGGTCGCGAAGGTTACGAGACCCTGCTCAACACCGACCTCAAGCGCGAGCGGACGCAACTCGGCCGCTTCATGCAGATGGTGGTGGAGCACAAGCATCGCATCGGTTTCAAAGGCGACCTGCTGATCGAGCCCAAGCCCCAGGAGCCGACCAAGCACCAGTACGACTACGACGTGGCCACCGTCTTCGGCTTCCTGCAGCAATTCGGGCTGGAGCAGGAGATCAAGGTCAACATCGAGGCCAACCACGCCACCCTGGCCGGGCATAGCTTCCAGCACGAGATCGCCAGTGCCGTGGCCCTGGGCATCTTCGGCAGCATCGACGCCAACCGTGGCGATCCGCAGAACGGCTGGGACACCGACCAGTTCCCCAACAGCGTCGAGGAAATGACCCTGGCGATCTACGAGATCCTCAAGGGCGGCGGCTTCACCCGCGGTGGCTTCAACTTCGACGCCAAGGTGCGCCGGCAGAGCCTGGACGACGTGGACCTGTTCCATGGCCACGTGGCCGCCATGGACACCTTGGCGCTGTCCCTGGAGCGCGCCGCGGCGCTGTTGCAGGACGACCCCCTGGGCAAGTTCAAGGCCGAGCGTTACGCCGGCTGGGAGCAGTCCCTGGGCCAGCGCATCCTCGGCGGCCAACTGAACCTTGAGCAACTCGCCGAACACACCTTCAGCCACGGTCTGGCGCCCCAGCCGGTGAGCGGTCGTCAGGAACTGCTCGAGGGTGTCGTCAACCGTTACCTGTACCGCTGATCGCCGCGAACGGGTCGGCAGAAAAGCGTGCCGATCCGCTTGTGCAACCTAGCTGAATCGTTACACTCAGAGCCGTTCTATCGCTCCACAACAAAAATAACCAAGGATGCCACCATGAACTTCAAGACCACCCTGCTCGCCGGTCTGCTCGCCCTCTGCACCACCGGTTTCGCCCACGCCGACGCCCAGCACCCCAAAATCGGTTTCTCCATCGACGACCTGCGCCTGGAGCGCTGGACCCGTGACCGCGACTACTTCGTCGCCGCCGCGGAGAAGCTCGGCGCCAAGGTCTATGTGCAATCCGCCGACGCCAACGAACAGCGCCAGCTGTCGCAGATCGAGAACCTGATCTCCCGCGGCGTGGATGCCATCGTCATCGTGCCCTTCAACGCCACGGTGCTGAACAACGTGGTGGCCGAAGCCAAGAAGGCCGGGGTCAAGGTGATCTCCTATGACCGCCTGATCCTCAACGCCGACATCGATGCCTACATCTCCTTCGATAACGAAAAGGTCGGCGAGATGCAGGCGGGCGCGGTGCTCAAGGCCCAGCCCAAGGGCAACTTCTTCCTGCTCGGCGGCGCGCCCACCGACAACAACGCCAAGATCCTGCGCGAAGGCCAGATGAAGGTCCTGCAGCCGGCCATCGACAAGGGTGACGTCAAGATCGTCGGCCAGCAGTGGGTCAAGGAGTGGAGCCCCACCGAGGCCCTGGCCATCATCGAGAACGCCCTGACCGCCAACGACAACAAGATCAACGGCATCGTCGCCTCCAACGACGCCACCGCCGGCGGCGCCATCCAGGCCCTGGCGGCGCAGAAGCTGGCCGGCAAGGTCGCCGTGTCCGGCCAGGACGCCGACCTCGCCGCCATCAAGCGGGTGATCGCCGGCACCCAGACCATGACCGTCTACAAGCCGCTCAAGCTGATCGCCTCCGAGGCGGCCAAGCTGTCGGTGGACCTGGTGCGCGGCGAGAAGCCGGCCTTCAACTCCAGCTATGACAACGGCACCAAGAAGGTCGACACCATCCTGCTCACGCCGACCGAGCTGACCAAGGACAACGTCGACGTGCTGGTCAAGGACGGCTTCTACACCCAGGCCCAGATCGACGGCAAATAACCACTGGCCACCGGCTGGCCGTCTGACGCCTGGCGTCGGGCGGCCCCTGGGTAAGGAGCGGCCATGGCCGACTATCTGCTTGAAATGCATGGCATCGCCAAGAGCTTCGGCGGGGTGCGGGCGCTGGACGGCATCGATCTCAAGGTGCGTCCGGGCGAATGCGTAGGGCTGTGCGGCGAAAACGGCGCCGGCAAGTCCACCCTGATGAAGGTGCTCTCGGCGGTCTACCCCCATGGTACCTGGGAAGGCGAGATCCGCTGGGATGGACGCCCCCTGGAAGCCCAGTCCATCGCCGAGTCCGAGGCGGCCGGCATCGTCATCATTCACCAGGAACTGACCCTGGTACCCGATCTGTCCGTGGCCGAGAACATCTTCATGGGCCACGAACCGCGCCGCTTCGGCGGGCGGCTGGATTATCCCACCATGCTGCAGCGCTCGGCCGAGCTGATGCGCAGGCTCAAGGTGCCGGACATGAACGTGGCCCTGCCGGTGTCCCAGTACGGCGGCGGCCTGCAGCAACTGGTGGAGATCGCCAAGGCGCTGAACAAGAATGCCCGGCTGCTGATCCTCGACGAACCCACTTCGGCGCTCACCACCTCCGAGATCGCCGTGCTGCTGGACATCATCCGCGACCTCAAGGCCCAAGGGGTGGCCTGCGTCTACATCTCGCACAAGCTCGACGAGGTGGCGGCCATCTGCGACACCATCACGGTGATCCGCGACGGCAAGCACATCGCCACCACGCCCATGGCCGAGATGGACATCGACCGCATCATCACCCAGATGGTCGGCCGCGCCATGACCAACCTCTATCCGCAGATCCCCCACGAGATCGGTGAGGTGATCTTCGAGGCGCGCCACTTCACCTGCCTGGATGTCGACAACCCCCAGCGCAAGCGCGTCGACGACGTCTCCTTCGCCGTGCGCAGCGGTGAGATCCTCGGTATCGCCGGATTGGTGGGCGCCGGGCGCACCGAACTGGTCTCAGCCATCTTCGGCGCCTATGAAGGGCGCTACGAGGGCGAGGTCTGGCTCAATGGCCAGCGCATCGATACCCGCACGCCGCTGAAATCCATCCGCGCCGGGCTGTGCCTGGTGCCGGAGGACCGCAAGCGCCAGGGCATCATTCCCGACCTCGGCGTCGGCTCGAACATCACCCTCACGGTGCTGGATAGATTCGCCCACCTGAGCCGCATCGACAGCGAGGCGGAACTGTCCTGCATCGACACCGAGATCGCCCGGCTGCAACTCAAGACCAGCAGCCCCTTCCTGCCCATCACCGGTCTCTCCGGGGGTAACCAGCAGAAGGCGGTGCTCTCCAAGATGCTGCTGGCGCGGCCCAAGGTGCTGATCCTCGACGAGCCCACCCGGGGCGTCGACGTCGGCGCCAAGTTCGAGATCTATCGCCTGATCGGCCTGCTGGCCGCCGAGGGCGTGGCCATCGTCATGGTCTCCTCGGAGCTGGCCGAGGTGCTCGGCGTCTCCGACCGGGTGCTGGTGCTCGGCGAAGGCCGGCTGCGTGGCGATTTCCCCAATGAGAACCTCACCCAGGAGCGCGTACTGGCCGCCGCCCTGGGCACCACCGAACGGGCGGTCGCCCAAGCCCGGGAGCACTTCTGATGCACGCCGTGAAACAGCTGTTCACCCGTTACAAGATGCTCGCCCTGCTGATCGCCGTGGCCCTGATCTGGCTGTTCTTCAGCTGGCAGACCGAAGGCGGCTTCGTCACCCCGCGCAACCTGTCCAACCTGCTGCGGCAGATGTCCATCACCGGCATCCTCGCCTGCGGCATGGTGCTGGTGATCATCGCCGGCGAGATCGACCTCTCGGTGGGTTCGCAACTGGGTCTGCTCGGCGGGGTGGCGGCCCTGCTCGACGTGACCTACCACGTGCCCCTGCCGATCACCCTGCTGGCGGTGGCCGCCGGTGGCCTGCTGATCGGCCTGATCAATGGCTACCTCAGCGCCTATCGCGGGATACCGTCCTTCATCGTCGGCCTCGGCGGCATGCTGGCCTTTCGCGGTGTGCTGCTCGGCCTAACCGGCGGCGTCACCATTGCCCCGGTGTCGCCAGAGCTGGTCTACCTCGGCCAGGGCTACCTGCCGCCGGCCGTGGGCAGCGTCCTGGGCGTGCTGCTGTTCGGCCTGGCCATCGTCCTCACCTGGCGCCAGCGCAGCAAGCGTAAAGCCCTGGGCCTCGCCCTGGCACCGCTGTGGCGCGACGTGCTGCGGGTGGCGGTGATCGGGGCGGTACTGGCGGGCTTCATCACTACCCTCAACCGCTACGACGGCATCCCGGTGCCGGTGCTGATCCTCTTGGTGCTGCTCGGGGTGTTCAGCTACATCACCAGCCAGACGGTGTTCGGCCGGCGCATCTATGCGGTGGGCAGCAACCTGGAAGCCACCCGGCTGTCGGGCATCAACGTCCAGGCGATCAAGCTTGGGATCTTCGGCCTCATGGGCGTGATGTGCGCCCTGGCCGGTCTGGTCAACACCGCCCGCCTGGCCGCCGGTTCGCCCTCGGCCGGCACCATGGGTGAATTGGATGCCATCGCTGCCTGCTTCATCGGCGGCACCTCCATGCGCGGCGGTTCGGGCACCGTCTACGGCGCCCTGCTCGGCGCCCTGGTGATCGCCAGCCTCGACAACGGCATGTCCATGCTCGACGTGGACAGCTACTGGCAGATGATCGTCAAGGGCGGCATCCTGGTCCTGGCCGTGTGGGTGGACGTCAGCACCCGAACCGGCCGGCGTTGATCGGACCTATCCACCGCTCCTGACCGCCCCCTCTCCCTTTGGGGGAGGGCAGGGGTGAGGGAGCCTGGCTAGCAGCGGCAATCGCGGCCATGGGCCGCTCCTATTGGTACGGACGCCACTGTAGGAGCGGCCCATGGCCGCGATACGCGATCAAGACAGTTGCTTCTACAATGCCCTTTAGAAGCGGCCGCATCGGCGGACCGCCATGGCCGCGATCAGACCCTGTCCCTAGAAAACCACCGCGTTTCCCAACCCTTCGCTAGAGCGCCTTCAGTTATCGAACCGCTGCACCCGTGGGCCGCGCTGGCGCAGGTCGGCGAGGCTTTCGCTACTCAGGGTGCCTGCTGCCCGGTCCAGGTCGCGTTGCAGGTCCTTGATCACCGTGGCCAGAGAGGTCTTGCATTGCAGGTTGCACCAGGGGATGGCCTTGGTCACCGTGATCGCTCGGGCGGTATCGGTGATGGTGAACAACAGGGTCCGGTCGGCGCGCCGGGGGACGGCCAGGCAGGAATGTGGGCTGAAGGCGGTGATCAGCTCATCGATGGCATGTTCCATGGGCAAGTCATCCTTGTCATGACCGTGAAATGTCCGACTCAGACGCCTTCGCGACCCGGAAGGTTCAGTGCCGCTTGGCTGAGAGGCGACGATTTCTGCATGCCGGTGAGTGAAGTTTGTCGCGATCTCGCTGGGTGAGCCGGAATCTGGCCCGTTCAGGCGTTCATCCCATCAACGGGTCAGTAGCTTTTCCACCCCCGCATCGCGCTGCCTGCTGTGGATAAAGCCGCACCACCGCCCATCCATCCCTTGCCTTTGACGCCCGTAGCCGGCTGCGGCAGAGTGCGCGCCCTTTTGTGGTGCGGAGTCGGTGATGAATGCGGTGGTGGTAGCGGTGGGGCTCATGTTGGTGCTGAGTCTCGCCCGGGTACATGTGGTAGTGGCGATGATCGCCGGAGCGGTCGCCGGCGGGCTGGTGGGCGGACTCGGGCTGGAGGGTACCCTGCTGGCCTTCAACGCCGGCCTCGGCAACGGTGCCAAGGTGGCGCTTTCCTATGCGCTGCTGGGCGCCTTCGCCGTGGCCATCAGCCAGTCAGGTCTAGCGCACATGCTGGCCGACCGGGCGCTGGCGCTGATGGAGCGGCAGGCCGCCCAGGACGGCCGTTCGTTGCGCTGGGCCCTGCTCGGGTTGCTCTTGGCGGTGTCCATCGCCTCGCAGAACATCCTGCCCATCCACATCGCCTTCATCCCGCTGCTGGTGTCGCCGCTGCTCTATGTGCTGACGCGCCTGGAGCTGGACCGGCGACGGCTGTCCTGCGTCCTGACCTTCGGCCTGATCGCCCCCTACATGTTCCTGCCGGTGGGCTTCGGCAGCCTCTATCTGCACGACATCCTCTTGGTCAGCGTTTCGCGTGCCGGGGTGGACGTCAGCGGCGTGGACCCCAGTCGCGCCATGCTGCTGCCGGCGCTGGGCATGGTGGTCGGGCTGCTGCTGGCGGTGTCTGTCAGCTATCGCCGGCCGCGTCGCTACGACCTGAGCCTGGTGGCCCGCACCGAGCGCGCCGACCGGCCCTACAACGGCCGCACCCTGGCGGTGGCGCTGATCGCCGTGGTCGCCGCCTTCGGCGTGCAGCTCTGGCTGGATTCCATGATCCTCGGCGCCCTGGTCGGCTTCGTGGTCTTCACCGCCACCGGAGTGGTGCGCTGGCGCGAGGCGGACGACCTGTTCAGCGAGGGCGCGAAGATGATGGCGGTGATCGGCTTCATCATGCTCACCGCCGGCGGCTTCGCCGAGGTGCTGACCGCCACCGGCCAGATCAAGGACCTGGCCGCCACCGCCGCCGGGTTGATCGGCCACAACCGCGCCCTGGGCGCCTTGCTGCTGCTCCTGCTCGGCATGCTGGTGACTCTCGGGATCGGCTCGTCCTTCTCCAGCGTGCCCATCCTCGCCGCCATCCTCGGCCCGCTGTGCCTGCACCTGGGCTTCTCGCCCCTGGCCATCGTCTGCCTGATCGGCACCGCCGGCGCCCTGGGCGACTCCGGCTCGCCGGCTTCGGACTCCACCCTTGGCCCCACCTCCGGCCTCAATGTGGACGGCCAGCACAGCCACATCTGGGACACCGTGGTGCCGTCCTTCCTGCACTTCAGCCTGCCGATGCTGGTGTTCGGCTGGGCAGCGGTGCTGTGGCTGTAACCGACCGTTGCCGAGCGGGCGCAAAGCGGCGGCGGCGTGGGTCCAAAGTGGACTGCCAAGGAGCCGCCGATGTCCGTCCCCGCCTTTCGTCTCGACCCCCTCACCGCCGCCGACCTGCCCGCCGCCACCGAGGTGGTCCGCCTGGCCTTCGCCACCTGGATGGGCGCCGCCGAGCCGGGGGAGTTCTGGAACGACCGGGACTATGTGCGCAGTCGCTTCGCCGCGCCCCATACCGCCTGGTTCAAGGCGCGGGACGGTGAGCGGCTGGTCGGTGTGGTCTGCGTGACCCGCTGGGACCGCCACGGGATCCTCGGACCGCTGGCGGTGCATCCCGACTACTGGGACGCCAAGGTGGCCAAGGCGCTGATGGGCGCGGCGGTGGCACAACTCGATGCCTGGCAGTTGGTCCATGCCGGCCTGTTCACCTTTCCCGACAGCCCGCGCCACCTGGGGCTCTACCAGGGCTTCGGCTTTTGGCCACGTACCCTGACGGCGGTGATGGCGCGCCCCGTGCAGCCATGCGCGCTACCACCCGCCCACAGATTTTCCCTGGCCGCCGAGCCTGCCGCGCTCTTGGCGGCCTGCGCGGAGCTGGGCCAGGCCAATGCCCCCGGCCTCGACGTCTCCGCCGAAATGGCGGCGGTACAGGAGCAACAACTGGGCGAGAGTCTGGTGCTGCGGGATGCAGAGGGGCGGGCGGAAGGCTTCGCCGTCTGCCATTTCGGCCCGCGCAGTGAGGCGGGGGCCGGGGTGTGCTATGTGAAATGCGCAGCTGTCCGGCCGGGTCCTGGCGTCGAAGACCGCTTCGCCCGCCTGATCGCCGCCTGCGATGGCCTGGCGCGGCAGCAGGGCCAGCAGCGGCTGCTGGCCGGAGTCAACACCGCACGCCTGGGTGCTTACCAGTGGCTGCTGGCCGCAGGTTTTCGCAGCGAGATCCTTGGCATCACCCTGCACCGGGGCGATGCCCATTACGACCGTCCCGAGGTCTGGCTGCTGGACGATTGGCGCTGATCGCGCGAGCCCTCCTGCGACCAAAAAAGCTCTAGAACGCACTCAAGAGCGAAGCGGCGCGGCCGATACGCTGCACTCGGTCGCGTGCAGTCCTTGCCGCGACTCACCCTTCCCGAGGATTCCTTCATGGCGTTGCTCAAACACTACTCGATCATGCGTGCGCTGAGGGTATTGGCCGAGGCCACCGAGCAGGCCACACCGCTGTCCAATACCAGCGCCTACCAGGGGACCGCCACGCTGGCGCGCCTGGCCAGCGGTATCCAGGGATTGCTGGCGCAGCAGCACGAACTGGAGCAACAGGTGCAGGCCTTGAGCCAGGACAACGCGGCCCTGACCGCCCGGGTGGCCGACAGCGAAGCCCAGGCCAGAAGGCTGGGTACCCGCTTCGAACTGGTCAGCCAGGGCTCCAGCGAGGGCCTGTGGGACATGGAAGTAGTGGCCGGCGACCCGGTCAATCCGCGCAACGCCTTCTGGTGGTCGGATCAGTTCCGCGCCATGTTGGGCTTTCGCGATGAAAGCGACTTCCCCAGCGAACTGGGCAGCTGGGCCAAGCGCCTGCATCCCGAGGACAGTGCCTGGGTACTGGATGCCTTCGCCGCGCACATGAAGGATCGCACCGGCCAGACGCCCTTCGACGTGCAATACCGCATCGCCCTGAAATCCGGCGAGTACCGTTGGGTGAGGGCCACGGGTGCCACCCTGCGCGACGAGCGTGGGGTGCCCGTGCGCGTCGCCGGTTCGCTGCGCGACATCCATGACCAGCGCCTGCGCGACCAGGAACTCGACGTCACCCTGACCCGGTTCGAGCTGGCGCGGGAGATGCTCAACGATGGCCTCTGGGACATGGAGGTAATCGCCGGCGATCCCATCAATCCCAAGAATCCCTTCTGGTGGTCGCCGCAATTCCGCCGGCTGCTCGGCTACGAAACCCTGCAGGAATTCCCCGATGTGCTGGACAGCTGGGCGTCGCGCCTCTATCCGGAAGACCGCGAACGGGTGCTGGAGGCCTTCGCCGCCCACCTCAACGACCGGACCGGCCGCACCGGCTTCGACGTCACCTATCGCCTGGTGCTGAAGAGCAACGAGGTGCGCTGGTTCCGCGCCCGCGGCCAGACCCGGCGCGCCGCCGATGGCACGCCGCTACGGGTGGTGGGTGCCCTCGCCGATGTCCACGCCACCCACGAGCAGGAAGCCCTGCGTGAGGCCCAGGAAGCCCAGCACCGCACCATGGAAGACAACCTGCACAAGGTGACCGAGATCGTCGGCTCCATCCAGGGTATCGCCGCCCAGACCAACCTGCTGGCACTCAACGCGGCCATCGAGGCGGCCCGGGCTGGCGAGGCAGGACGGGGTTTCGCCGTGGTGGCGGACGAAGTACGGAAATTGGCGACCCGTACTTCCGAGGCGACGCAGCGCGCAGCCGACATGATCCGCAAATAGCGGGATGTGGCCTCAGGCGTTGTCTGAGGTCGCCTTCTTGCGCGAGCGGCTGCGCGGCTTGGGCGCTGGCGGGGCGACGCTGCTCTGGATGCCGCCGACCTGGGTCAGGTTGTCGTCGGGTTGGTCTTCCAGTTCGCGATTGGCGCGAAACCAGTGTTCGAAATCCTGGCCGTGCGGACGGCCTTCGCGTTCCCAGATTTCATAGGCGCGTTGGCGGATACGTTCTTCGAGGCTCATGGCGAATGGCTCCAGACAAAGTTCAGGGGAATAGGCGGTAGAGCCATTCCTACCCTGACTAGGCTGGCAGCGTTGGCAAAAGTTTCTCCGTGGGCAGCGGGCGCCAAGCAGGCGCTGCCGCTTATTGGGCTCTGGATGGCGGCTTCTGGCCGGGTGACCGTTCGTCGGCAGCCGCCTAGCCGTGCCAGGCGCGTCGATAGGCACCAGGTGCCACGCCGTAGGCCTGCTTGAATTGGCGATTGAGATGGCTCTGGTCGGCGAAGCCCAGGTGCAAGGCCACCTCCAACGGCGCCCGGCCGGCACGCAACAGGCCCTGGGCGCGGGTCAGGCGTTGTTGCTTGAGCCAGGCATGGGGTGGCAGACCGGTCGCGCGGCGGAACACCCGCAGGAAATGAAAGGGCGACAGCCCCACCGCCTGGGCCAGTTCTTCGAGACTGGGCGGTTGTTGCAACTGCTGGCCAAGCAATTCGCGGGCGCGTTGCACCGCGAGGGGCTCACGCCCCGCTTCCGGTAGGGCGCCGAGACGTGCGTGACGGCCGAACAGCAGCAGCAAGGCCTCGCGCCAGGCGCTCTGTTGCTCCAGCGCCTCGGCGCCAAGGTCGGCCAATTGATGCAGTTGGCTGAAGGCCGCGCTGACCTGGGGATTGTGCAGCACGCTGGTGGCGAAGGCCGGGGTGGCGTGCAGGGGGCGGTCCAGCTCGGCGAATACCGGTGCCAGTTGCGCCAGGGTCGGATAGAAGCCGCGATACTGCCAGCCCTCCGCCACCGCCGTGGCGCCAGTGTGCAACTCGTCCGGATTGATCAGCACCATGCTGCCTGTCGCCGCCAGGTGCTCGGCGCCGCGGTGGCGAAAGCGTTGGGCGCCGCGCTCGATCACGGTGAAGACGTAGCCTTCGTGCACATGGGGCGCGAAGCGCTGGTGGCGATACCGGGCGTGCAGCAGCTCGACGCCGCCCAAACCGCGGGCCGACCAGAGGCGGGCGTTTTCTTGTTGTCCGTTCATGGGGCTCTCTAGGCACCGAGCGTGCCGGGTTCCACCTTAGCGCGCTAGAGCAACCAACGCAGCAGATAGAACACCCCCATGCTCAGCACCACCGTGGTCAGCACTCGCCGTGTCCAGAGCATCAGCCCCACGGCCGCCAGGCCGGCCAGCAGATAGGGACTGAGCAGAGTGGCGGTCAGGGAGGCGTCGCCCGAGATCAGGATGGGTCCACAGATGGCAGTGAGCATCCCCGGCACGGCGAATTCCAGGAAGGTGCGCAGGTTACGTCCCAGGCGCAACGGCAGGCGCGGTTCGAGGAAGACATAGCGGTTGAAGAACACCAGGGCGGCCATGCCGAGCACGGTGGCGAGGATCACGACAGACGCTCCCGCAACCGGCGCACCAGGAAGCCCACGCTCATCCCCGCCAGGCCGCCCAGCACCAGGGCGCCCTGCCAGTGCAGTTGGTGGAGCCACACCGAGACCAGCAAGGCGGTGATCACGCAGGCGATGGTGGCCAGGTCCCGTACCAGCGGCACCACCAGGGCGATGAAGGTGGCGGCGATGGAAAAGTCCAGGCCCAGGGCGCCCAGGCTCGGCAGCACCCGGCCCAGCAGCAGGCCGGCGAGAGTGAATAGATTCCACAGCAGATAGAAGCTCAGCCCCATCCCCAGAGCGCGCCAGCGATCGAAGCCCGCCGGTTGCTCGGCATGGTTCAGGGCGAAGAATTCATCGGTGAGCAGGAAGCCGAAGCCCAGTCGCCAGGGCAGTGGCTGCGGTGCCAGCACCCGTCTCATATGCAAGCCATAGAGCAGGTGCTGGGAGGTCAGCAGCAGGGTGGTCAGCAGGATGGCCGCCAGGCCCGCGCCGGCCTTGAGCATGCCCAGGGCCACCAGTTGCGCGGCCCCGGCGAATACCAGCAGGGAAAAGGCCTGGCCTTCCCATACGCTGAGGCCGGTCTCGATGGCCAGGGCACCGACCAGGATGCCCCAGGGCGCACAGGCCAGCGACAGCGGCATGATCTGCCAGGCACCTTGGAGGAAGGCGCGGCGACGGGAAGCGGACATCGGCAAGGCTCCGGGCAACGGGGGAGCCAGCGTGCCCGATCACCGCGGGCAGTGTCTTGAATGTTCTTGCGCTATCGCTCCAACAGGGCGAACAACTCCAGGTACTGCTTGGTCAGCTTGTGGCCTGGGTCCAGGTGGATCAGCGGGCGATGCTGCTGGTGGGATTCGCGCATCTTCACCGAGGCCATCAGCGGCGCCGCCAGCACCGGCAGGTCGCGCGCCTGGAGTTCTTCGATCAGCTGGCGCGGAGTGCTGGCCTGGGCGTGGTACTGGTTGATGACGATGCCTTCGACGCTGAGGTGCTCATTGTAGTCCTCGCGGATTTCCTCCAGCTCTTCGATCAGGTCGTACAGCGCCTGCTGGGCGAAGACATCGCAGTCGAAGGGGATCAGGCAGCGGTCGGCGGCGATCAGCGCCGAGATACTGTAGAAGTTCAGCGCCGGCGGGGTGTCCAGGTAGATGCGGTCGTAGTCTTCGCCGAGTTTTTCCAGGTACTTGGCCAGCTTCTGGATCTTGTACTTGGACTCCAGCTTGAATTGCAGCTCGGTCAGCTCGCCGGACGCGGCGATCAGGTCCAGGTTGGGCCAGGCGGTGGCGTGGATATTGGCTTGGGCCTTCTTGCCACCACTCAAGGTCTGCTTGAAGAAGTCGGCGATACCGTGGGGCAGGTCTTCACCCACCTGGCCGGTGAGGTACTGGCTGGAATTGGCCTGGGGATCGAGATCCACCAGCAGGGTGCGATAGCCCTCGTGGGCGCTGATGGCCGCCAGGTTGCAGGCGATGCTGGACTTGCCGACGCCGCCCTTCTTGTTGAAGACCACGCGGCATAGGGCCTGACCGGAAGGAGAGCTGTGTGCGTTCATGGAGTCGTCCCGACAGAAGTGGAAAGCCAGGGGCGCGAAGCCCAAGCGACCGCTTTGCTTATACCGAAACGCCACGGTCGGACGATGACGAATTTATGGCCATTGCATGACATTCGTATGACGAGATTGGCTCTGTACGAAAAGCAGCCGAGCGAAGGTCAGGCGAGGCGGAAAACGCTGAGGAAGCGCAGTTTACGAGTGGTAAATGAGCATTCCGAAGCGTTTTCCAACGATGCATCACCGAGCGCAGGCGCTTTTCGTACAGAGACTAGCGCAGCGGTGGAACCTTGGCGCTGAGGCGGCCTTCGAATTCGGCACGCTCTCATCGAGAATCCGCCATGACCGCCCTCCGGCTCCCCGCCCTGCTGCTGCTCGCCTGCACACCCCTGGCCCAGGCCGCCAACGACACCCGCTCGCCCGTCCCGGTGCCGGGTGCTCCCGCCCAGACCGACACTCGCGTCCTCGAAGCCGGCGCCGATCTGCTGCAGCGCAAGCCCCCCATCGCCGCCCTCAACACCTACCTGGACGGCTTCCACTTCTACAACGGCCATCCCAAGAGCCAGATGGAAGCCCATCACTATTGCAGCGTGCTGGGCGAAGAGATGTTCCAGTGCGTGATCTACGACGGCAACGTCGCCGAGGCCAAGTTGATGGGGGTCGAGTACATCATCAGCGAGCGGCTGTTCAAGACCCTGCCCGAGGCCGAGAAGGCGCTGTGGCACAGTCATGTCCACGAGGTGAAATCCGGCCAATTGATCGCACCGGGCGTGCCCCAGGTAGCCGAGCATCGCCTGATGGACAAGCTGGTGCACACCTACGGCAAGACGTGGCACACCTGGCATACCGACCAGGACCTGGAACTGCCGCTCGGCGTCCCCCAGTTGATGATGGGCTTCACCGCCGACGGCCAGCTCGACCCCAAGCTGCTCGCCGAACGCGACCGCCGCCTGGGCGTGTCCAGCGCCGACACCAAGGCCGCCCGCGCCGACCTGCCAACGCCCGCGGTCGCCCCCGGTGCCGACGCCTGGCAGCAGGGCAAGGTGATCCAGCTAGAGGACCCCACCGGCCAGTTGCATACCCACGATAGCGAGCACCGCGAAGCAGGCGTCAACGCCAGTTCGAACAAGCCGTGAGGCGGATAGCCATTCACGCCAACTTGATCGCCACCGCTCCGGCGACGATGGCCAGGCCGGCGCAGACTCGCCCCAGCGGCAGGGATTCACGCAACCAGACCACCCCGATCAGCAGGGCGAACAGCACGCTGGTCTCGCGCAACGCCGAGACCAGGCCGATAGGGGCCTGGGTGGTGGCGACGATCACCAGGCTGTAGGCCAGCATCGACATCACCCCGCCGGCCAGGCCGGCGCGCCAATGCGGCCCGAGGCCGACGAAGGCCTGGGCGCCGCGGGTCAGGCGCAGCACCAGGGCGGCCACCACGCCGTTCACCGCGAACAGCCAGAGGGCATAGGCCACGGCATCGCCACTGGCGCGGGCGCCGAGGGCGTCGGCCAGGGTGTAGCTGGCGATGAAGGCGCCGGTGGTGAAGGCGCAGACCAGCAGTGCCAGGCTCGGGGGCGTCCCGCGGCGGGCGCCCAGCAGCGCCATCAGCGCGAGCCCCGTCACCAGCAGACCCAGGCCGAGCAGCGCCGGCGGCGAGAGCGCTTCACCCAGGGCGAAGAAGGCCACGCCACTGACCAGCAGCGGTGCGCTGCCACGGGACAGGGGATAGACCTGGCCCAGGTCGCCATAGCGATAGGCGCGGGCGAGAAAGGCGTTGTAGCCGATGTGCAGCAGGGCGGAGAGGGCGATCCAGAGCCAGGCCGCAGCGGGTGGGACGGCGACGAAGGGCAGTGCGAGCAGGGCGGCGCTGCCGGCACCGATCTGGATCAGGCTGGCGGTGAGAAAGCGGTCGAGACCGATCTTGAGCAGGGCGTTCCAGCCCGCGTGCAGCAGGGCGGCGAGCAGTACCAGGGCGAACAGGGGCGTAGTCACTTGGCCTCCGGCCAGGCGGGTCCATTAGTCTAGTCGAAGGCGCCTGCCGCGGCTGCGCTCTTGGCGGCGGGACGCTGCACGCCGCACACTAGGGCGGTACTCCGCTACCGCGCCAGGATGGCTGCCCATGACCGCCACTGCCCCTAGTCCACCGGAATCGCTCCCGGCGCCCGCGACGCCTCGCCATGGCGCGGTCGGCCTGGCCCTGGTCGCCGGGCTGTCGCTGCTGGCGGGCATGACCGATGCCATTGGTTTTCTCGCCACTGGCGATTTCGCCTCCTTCATGAGCGGCAATACCACCCGCCTGGCCACCGACGTGGCCGCCGGTCGGTGGGGCACCGCAGCGCACCTGGCCGCGGCCATCGGCGTCTTCGTGCTGGGCAATGCCGGTGGCGTACTGCTGCAACGGCTGACCCACCAGCGCGCCTGCGTACTGCTCGGGCTGCTGGCCCTGCTGCTGGCCGTGGCTGCCAGCCTGGCGGACGCCGGCGCCGCGCTACTGGTCGGGGTATTCGCCATGGGCATGGTCAACGTGGTGGTGGAACAGGTCTATGGCCTGCCGATCGGTCTCACCTATGTCACCGGTGCCCTGTCGCGTTTCGGGCGTGGCCTGGGCCGCTGGTTGCTAGGCGAGCGCCGCCGCGGCTGGGGGATACAACTGGTGCCCTGGCTGGGGATGCTGCTCGGTGGGGTTCTCGGCGCCCTGCTGGAGGCACGCCTGGGGCTGGCGGCCTGGTACGCCAGCGCCGGCTGCGCGGCCATCCTCGCGGTGATCTTCCGGCTGATACCGCGTTCCTGGCAGTTGGGGTATCTGGCCTCATGAGCGCGTCGGTATCCGCCCTCGGCGTCGTCGCCCGCGATCCTGAACTGGGCCAGGCCAAGATCCGCCTGGCCTTCGTCCTGCCGGTCTCGGTCTATGTCATCGGCGCCTGGGCCTGGGGGCTGTTCGATACGGGCGTTCTCTTGGCCAACCTGGCGTGCTACGCGCTGTTCGCGCTGCTGGCCCTGGGGCTGTTCTTCGCGGTGCGCCGGCGACCGGGGGTGAAACCCTGGCGCCGCCTGCTGGCCATGAGTCTGGACTTCAGCGCCATCACCTTTTCCTCCATCGCCAGCGGCGAGGCCCTGCTGCCGCTGTTCGGCGTGCTGCTCTGGGTCACGGTCGGCAATGGCCTGCGCTACGGTCGTGGCTATCTGCTCTTGGCCACCCTGCTGTCGCTGACCGCCATGGGTGCCACCATCGCGGGGATGCCCTTCCTGCAGCGCTATCCCACGGTGACGCTGATGATGCTGGTGACCGCGCTGCTGGTGCCTGGCTATGTGTATTTCCTGCTGACGCGTATCCAGCAGTCGCTGGGCGAAGCCGAGGCCGCCAATCAGGCCAAGGCGCGCTTCCTGGCGCAGGCCAGCCATGACCTGCGCCAGCCGATCCATTCCATCGGCCTGTTCACCGCCTGCCTGCGCGATGGCCAACTGAGCGCGGACCAGGGCCGGCTGGTCGACAACATCGATCGCTCTCTGCTCGGCGTCGAGCAACTGTTCCGTTCGCTGCTGAACATCTACACCCTCGACCAGAAGCAGGTCAGCCCCCGGCGCACCCTGATCGACCTGGATACGCTGCTGGACGACCTGCTCCGGCAGAATGCCGAGGCCGCGCGCTGGGCCGGCGTGGAGATCCGCTGGCGGCGCTGCGGTCTGCAGGTCTACAGCGATCCGGCGCTGCTGCTCACGTCGCTGCAGAATCTGCTGTCCAACGCCCTCAAGTACGCGCCTGGCCGTCCCCTACTGATCGCGGCGCGCCGCCGCGCCGGGCGCCTGGCGCTGACGGTGTACGACCAGGGCCCCGGTATCCCCGCCGAGCACCTGCCGCACCTGTGCGAGGAATTCTATCGGGTGCGGGAGACCCGGGACCGCGATATCGAAGGGGTCGGTCTGGGACTGTCCATCGTGCAGCGCATCGCCACCTTGCTCGACCTCGAACTCATCCTCCGCTCGCGCCCCGGTCACGGTACCGCGGTCACCCTGCAGGGCCTGCCAGTGAGCGTTGCTCCGCCGGCGCAGCCAGCGCCGCCACCGTCGGGACCACCAGCCCTGCTCGCCGGCTGGCGCGTGCTGCTCATCGAAGATGATGGCAACGTCCTGCTCGCCACCGCGACGCTGCTGCGCAGCTGGGGGTGTAGCGTCACCACCGCGACCCACATCCCCGGCAACGCGGTTGACTGCGATCTGGTGATCACCGATTTCGACCTCGACCGCAGTGCCTCCGGGGCCGACTGCCTGGCCTATCTCAACCGGCTGCAGGGACGGCGCATCCCGGCGATCGTCGTCACCGGGCACGACATCCCCCAGGTGCAGCAAGCGCTAGGCGATCCCGAGATCCCGGTGCTGGCCAAGCCGGTCCGACCGGCAGAATTGCGCGCCCTGCTGCTGGCGTTTCGCGTGGCGGCTAGCTGAACGGGCGTCGCGCGCCGAGGCCGGCCTGGACACCGAAAGCCTGAGCGGCAGCGCGGCTACCGATGCCCAGGGTGCGCAGCAGCGCGGCGATGTGAATGCGCACGGTAAAGGGCGAGATGGCCAGGAGCCGGGCGATCTCCTTGTTGCCCAGGCCCTGGGTGATCAGGCTCAGCACCTCCAGCTGGCGCGGCGTCAGCGCCTGCAAGCGGTGATCGGGCGTCGCGCTGCTCGTCGTCAGCGTCGTCGTCGCATAGCGCACCACCGGCTGGCCGGCCAGGATGTCGGCAATGGCCTCGGCCATGGTCGCCGGCGGCAGCGCCTTGCCGATGAAGCCGTCCACCCCGGCCGCCATGAGGTGTTCGATGACCATGGGGTCCTCGAGCATCGATACCACGATGAGGGTGCTGCGCCGGAATTCCTGGCGCAGGGCGCGTAGCGAGAAGCTGAGGTCTTGCCCCGGATACAGCAGATCCAGCAGCAGCGCCGTGGGCGGCTCGCCCTGGCGTGCCAGCTCCAGCACCTGCTGTAGACTGTCGGCCTGTTCCACCCGCGCGCCCGGCTGCACCTGGCCCAGGATACGGACCAGGCCTTCGCGGAAGAGTGGGTGATCGTCGGCGACGATGAAGCGTTCCATCGATAACTATCCTGGGACTGCGGCATCCGGTCGCAGCACCGGTTGGCGGTCCAAAACTTTCAGTCTAGCGTAGCCCGTCCTAATGGGCCATTAGTAATACTGTTATGGGGCGTTTTAGCGCGCCGCCGCCTTGGAACGGCGCCTGAGTGGCCGCCGCCCTGTTCTTGGATGGCGAGTGGCAGCAGGTATCCACCATCCTCCGCCGCCTGAGCATCAGAGTCATGAACGGGCGGTAATCTTCGCCTTGCCGATGGTCAGCCAGCATTTTTGATCTTCGTTCAATAACGCCGGATCGCTGTCCAGCACGCCCGTGACGGTGATGCGATCACCCTTCTTGAGCTTGTTGATGGCGGTCTTGTTGACCAGCAAATCGTCGCGGGTGAGGGCCTGGGCGGTGCACTTGGGATTGTTGGGGTCGCTGAAGATCACGGCCAGCTTGTTTTGCCCGACGATCACCCCCGTGGCACTCACCCGCGTCACGATCCCGGGGATCTCCAGGGTCCTGAGGCTCCATTTGTCCTTGGCCGCCACCTCGTTCTGCTGCCAGTCCCGCCAGATGTCCGTCAGCGTGGCGGGCTGGGCCGCGGCGAGCGGTCGCAGGTCGCCGCTCAGGAGGTCGCCGGTGGTGCCGAGGGCGTTATTGGTGGCGGACATGGCACTATCGAGGCTTTCACAGCCCGACAGCAGGGCGATGAATGCCAGTGGCAGGTATCTCTTCATTGTGGATTCCTTTTCGAGTCGGGTTACGCCTGGGTGGAGAGGCTCAGGGCGTCCACCAGGCCCCACCCGTTTGCCCGCAGCCCTTGCGGGTCGTCTCCAGCAGGTCGGCATCGCGGCGGTAGTAGTAGTAATCCACCGGCTGCCCCATGAAGTGCTTGCAGACCGCCTGGGGATTGGCCGGACAGGTCTCGCTGTAGGTGATCTTGGCCGGTCCGCCGCCGCCCACCGCCGCCAGCTGGGCGAGGGCCGTGCAACTTTCCTTGAGCCGGGCAGCGGAGAGTTCGGCGCTCTTCACCACCAGGCAGTCCTTGGTATCCACCAGGGTACCCAGGGCGTTGACCTTGCCTTCGAGGGTGCAGGCGCGGTCTTCGGCATGGACGGCGAGAGACGTCAGGGCGGCCAGACTACTCGCCAGTAACCAGGCAAGGGATCTGTTCAGTCGGGCGATAACAGGCATAGGTTGATTTCTTCTGTCGCGTGAACATCAAAAAATGCTGTAGTAGTCGACGACGTCATCTTTGAAATAGATGGTCAAGACCGTCCCCGACTTGCTATTGGTGGACTTGCGGGTTCCCGCCACGCTGTTGGCGTCATCCAGCATGCGTTGGCCTTTATCGACCTGGGCTTCAGTGTCATACATCTTGAGGCTGGTTTCGGTAGACACATACTTGTGCGCGAGCTTCATGTATTTGTCCAAGCCTTCATCGTTCTTGTTGTACGTCCAAATCGTTCTGTTGTTATTGCTGCTGGCTTCCAGGCGCTCGTCATAAGGCGCGCCAAATAACTGCTCCACCTGGGCTTTGGTTGTTTTGCCAGATATGAGCGTTTGTTTGAGGTAGGCGGTATCGTACTTTTTAGCACCCGGATTCAGTGAATCCATGAGGCCATTAACGCCGCCGCCTTGCTGGCAGCCAGTCAACAAGGCCAGTAGGAGCAAGGGCAGGATAAGCAACAGGTTATTCCGCGAAGAGTAGGGCATGGACGAGTCCTTGTAGGTTGATCCTGAGTTTCTCGCCATGGCGCGAGTCAGGCCGGCATGCTTCCCGAGCCTCGGCGAGGCTCTGTACCAGGCCGCTACCCCGCGACGCGCATGACGCAAGATTGCGAGCGCAATGTTTCCAGCGGCGACCAGGCCTAGTCCGGCGCTGGCAACGCTGAACTCATTCGAAAGACTGGAGAAGTCTAGGAAGAAAGGATTTTCGCCGGAATAGTACAGATGTACTGGGTCTTTCGGATTGCACTAATTGTTAGCTTCTGTACGAAAAATACCTGCGCTCGGTGATGCTTCGTTGAAAAAGGCTTCGGAATGCTCATTTACCGCGCGTAAACTCCGCTTCCTCAGCCTTTTTCGCCTCGCCTGACCTTCGCTCGGCGATTTTTCGTACAGAACCTAGTGTGGCCTTGGTGTTGTGCCCGTACACCTAGGCAAAAGTTGCGCGTCCTGAATAACTGTCGACTGACCCTTGAGTCGAAATCTGGCCAGGTAGCTATAATTCTATTTTTGCGATAAGTATGGCTGCGAATTCAGGCTCGTGCCCTATAAGCTAATTGTTGGAGAGTGTGAGCGATATTCTACGTGTTTAGTCGAACTAACTTGGGCTAATCGTATTTTTCAATAAGTCCGCGCGGTGCGCCTGAAGTCGCCAGGGTTAACCGTTCGTTATGTCTTCAGTCAATAAGGCTGTTCAGCATCTGGCGACCCCTGAACACAGGTCCGCTGGTCACCGGCGCTATTGGGAGTGGTATCAATGCTGAATTCGCGCTTCGCCCTGAGCCTGCGTAACGATTTGCCAGCCATGCAGTGGGCCGATGCCGAACGCGGCCAGGCGCGCATCCGCCTGGTCATCGCTGCCCTGGCGACACTGTATGTCGTCTTGCTGTACTGGGGTGGCCTCGTAGACTTCGAGGTGCTCCTGACCATTCTGGTCGCCCACACCTGCTTCCTGCTCATCGCGACCGGGCTGCTGATCCATATCGGTCGTCATCCGGGCATCGTCTTCTGGCGACGCCTGCTGGGCATGTGCCTCGACTACGGCACCATCACCTTTTCCACGTTGATGATCGGTGAGAACTTCCTGCTGCTGCATGGCGTGGTGGTCTGGATCACCGTGGGCAATGGCCTCAGATTCGGCCGCAGCTATCTGCTGCTGGCTACCGGCTTCGCCTTGCTCTGCCTGGGTATCCTGGTAGCCGGCCTGCCCTTCCTGCGGCAGTATCCGGCGGTGACCCTGGCGCTGCTGATCACCACCCTGATCGTCCCAGGCTACATCTACTATTTGCTCGAGCGGCTGCAACGGGCCATGCGCGAGACCGAGGCCGCGCAACGGGCGAAGGCCCGCTTCCTGGCCCAGGCCAGCCACGACCTACGCCAACCGATCCATGCCCTCGGCCTGTTCACCACCTGCCTGCGCAACGCCAACCTGGGCGCGGCGGAGCGGCAACTGGTCGACAACGTCGACCGTTCCCTGGAAAGCCTGGAGGGCCTGTTTCGCTCATTGCTGGACATCTACACCCTGGACCAGCAGCAGATGCGGCCCCAGGTCCGGCCGCTGGACCTGGATGAGCTGCTGGCCGACGTGGTGCAGCAAAACGCTGCCGCGGCCAGTCGGGCGGGGGTGGAGATCCGCCTGCGACCTAGCCGGCTGCAGGTGAACAGCGATCCGGCACTGCTGACCACCGTGGCACAGAACCTGCTCTCCAACGCCTTCAAGTACGCTGCCGGCAAGCCCGTGTTGTTGGGCGTGCGGCGGATCGGCGCGCTACGCAGCCTGGTGCTCTACGACCAGGGCCGCGGCATCGCGCCCGAACACCTGCCCCACCTGGGGGAGGAGTTCTACCGGGTACGCGCGGAGCGCGACCGCGACATCGAAGGCGTCGGTCTGGGGCTGAACATCGTCCAGCGGATCGCCACCCTGCTTGGGCTGCGGCTGATCATTCGTTCGCGTCTCGGGCAGGGCACCCTGGTTGCCCTGGAAGGGCTGGTGCCGGTGGCGGGCGAGGTCGCGCCGCGGCAGGTGCCCGCCGTGCCGGCCTCAGCACAGCCGCTGTCCGGTCTGCGCATCCTGCTGATCGAGGACGAGGTCAGCGTGCTGCTGGCCACGGCGACGCTGCTGCGTCACTGGGGCTGCGAGGTGCAGACCGCCACGGGCATCCCGGAAGGCTTCACCCCCTGTGACCTGGTGATCACCGACTTCGACCTGGACCGGACCGCCTCGGGTGCCGACTGCCTGGCCTGCCTGCGGGATCTGCAGGGCCAGCACGTGCCGGCCATCGTCATCTCCGGGCACGACGTGGCCCAGGTGCAACGGGCGATCAACGATCCGCGGGTACCCATCCTGTCCAAGCCGGTCCGGCCCCACGAATTGCGAGCCTTGCTGCGCACCTTCAAGCTGGAATCAGCGGTCAACCCGGTGGAGGCCTGAGCCGTGTCTTATCCGCGCGTGAGAAGGGCGGCGCCAGGCGTGTGCTGTCCTCCGGATGTGCGGAGCCGGGCAGAGGAGTGCCGGCAATGCTGAGATCGCGTTTGCTCGCGGACATTCGCAACGACCTTCCGGCCCTGCATTGGCGCGACGCGGAATTGGGGCAAGCGAACATCCGCCTGGTGGTGGCCAGCCTGGCGATCCTGTACATCATCGTCCTGTACTACTGCGGCGGCTTGGACCGGAGCAGCCTCCAGCGGATCCTGATCTGCTACGTCGGCGTCATGTTCGCCGCCATCCTGCTCTGGCGGGACATCAAGCAGCGACCGGGTGTCCGGCACTGGCGCCGCTTGCTGGCCATGAGCTTCGATTACGGCTCCCTGACCTACTCGATGTTTCTGGCCGGCGAACAGCTGTTGGCGCTGCATGGCGTGATCCTGTGGATCACCGTCGGCAACGGCCTGAGATTCGGGCGTGGCTATCTGCTGTTGGCGACCGCCCTGGCCCTGGCCAGCCTGGCGCTGGTCGTGCCCTTCACACCCTTTCTCTTGCAGCATCCGGCCATCCCGTTGGCGTTGCTGATCACCACCCTGATCGTGCCCGGCTATATCTACTACCTGCTTGACCGGCTGCAGCGAGCACTGCGCGAGACCGAGGCCGCGCAACGTGGCAAGTCGCGCTTCCTGGCCCAGGCCAGCCATGACCTGCGCCAGCCGATCCATGCCCTGGGCCTGTTCACCACCTGCCTGCGCAACGCCAACCTGGGTGCGGCCGAGCGGCAGCTGGTCGACAACGTCGACCGTTCCCTGGAGAGCCTGGAGGGTCTGTTTCGCTCCCTGCTGGACATCTACACCCTGGATCAGGAGCGGATGAAGCCCCAGGTCCGGCCGCTGGATCTGGACGACTTGCTCACCGACGTGGTGCAGCAAAACGCCGCCGCGGCCAGCCGCGCGGGGGTGGAGATCCGCCTGCGACCCAGCCGGCTGCAGGTGAACAGCGATCCGGCACTGCTGACCACCGTGGTGCAGAACCTGCTCTCCAACGCCTTCAAGTACGCCGCGGGGCGTCCGGTGCTGCTGGGCGTGCGGCGGATTGGCGCGCTACGCAGCCTGGTGCTCTACGACCAGGGTCGCGGTATCGCCGCCGAGCATCTGCCGCACCTGGGGGAGGAGTTCTACCGGATACAGGCCGAACGTGACCGCGACATCGAAGGCGTCGGCCTGGGGCTGAACATCGTCCAGCGCATTGCCACCCTGCTCGGGCTGCGGCTGAGCATTCGCTCACGACTTGGACAGGGCACGCGGGTCGCGCTGGAAGGTCTGGTGCCGGTGACAGGCGAAGCGCCACCGCGTCCGGTACCGGCGCTGCCCGTCGCCACGCAGCCGTTGTCCGGCCTGCGCATCCTGCTGATCGAGGACGAGGTCAGCGTGCTGCTGGCCACGGCGACGTTGCTGCGCCACTGGGGCTGCGAGGTGCAGACCGCCACCGGCATCCCGCAAGGCTTCACTCCCTGCGACCTGGTGATCACCGACTTCGACCTGGATCGGACCGCCTCGGGTGCCGACTGCCTGGCCTATCTGCGTGATCTGCAGGGCCAGCACGTACCGGCCATCGTCATCTCCGGGCACGACGTGGCCCAGGTGCGGCGTGCCATCGACGATCCACGGGTACCCATCCTGTCCAAGCCGGTCCGGCCCCACGAATTGCGGGCCTTGCTGAGGACCTTCAGGCTGGAGTCGACGCCTCCCGCAACGCCGGCCTGAGTCCGGCCTGCATGCCGACGGATACGGCGGCGCAGCGGCTATTGACCTCCAGGGCGCGCAGCAGCGAGGACACGTGCAGGCGCACGGTGAAGGGCGAGATACCCAGCTCCCGGGCGATTTCCTTGTTGCTCAAGCCCTCCACCAGGCCTTGCAGCACCTCGAGCTGACGCGGCGTCAAGGTGGTCAGGACCGTGGCGGCATGGGTGTCGGCCGGACGACCGGGCATCGCCTGCACCACGAACTCGCCGGCGCGGACCTCGCGGATGGCCGCGGCGATGGTGGCGGGGGGCAAGCCCTTGCCGATGAAGCCATCGGCGCCGGCGGCCATCACCTGCTCGATGACATCCGGGCTTTCCAGCATGGAAATGATGATCAGCGAGCTGCGGCTGAATTCGCTGCGCAGGGCCTGCAGGGAGGGACGCAGATCCTGTCCGTGGAAAAGCAGATCGAGCAGCAGACCGGCGGGCGGTTCGCCTTGGCGTGCCAATTCGAGCGCCTGCTGCAAGGTGCCAGCCTCCTCGACATGGAGGTCGGGAAATTCCTGGCGCAGGATCCGCACCAGGCCATCGCGAAAGAGCGGATGGTCGTCGGCGACAATGAAGCGTTCCATCGGCATGATCCTGACTGGCCTGTCGTTACGTCTCGGCCGGGAGGCCAGGACGTTCCTTGAGGAGTCATCCTACCTCACTATGCTGGAGCGCTCTACCTCAAGGTCTACAGGGTCGAAGGCTCTCGCTGGGACGTGCAACTGCCGGCGCATCAGCCACTCGAAGGCCGCGCTGAGCAGCACCGCCGCGCAGGCCAGGCCCAGCGCCAGGCCCCACCAGACGCCGTGTGGGCCGAGGCCTGCATGCAGGCCCAGCAGCCAGGTGCTGCCGGCGCCGATCAGGCAGTAGCAGAGCAGGCCGCCATAGAAGCCCAGGCGCGCTTGGTGGATGCCGCGCAAGGCGCCCTGGGCGATGCACTGGGTGCCATCGAAGATGACGAACAGCGCGGCGATCAGCACCAGCTGGCGCGCCAATTCCGCCACCGGGCTGTGGGCGTCCGGCAGGAACAGGCCCACGAACCAGCCGGGAAAGCACCAGAACAGCACGGCGATGCCCGACATCACCAAGGCGCCGCCGCCGATGGCCAGGCGCCCCACCAGCAACACCTCGCGGGGTCGACCCGCACCCTGGTGCTGGCCGATGCGGATGCTGGTGGCATAGGAGAGCCCGGCCGGCAGCATGAACACCAGGTACACCAGTTGGTAGGCGATCTGGTTGGCCGCCAGCGCCGTGGCGCTCAGCGCCCCCATGCACAGTGCCGCCGAGAGGAACAGGCAGGCTTCCACCGCGTAGGTACCGCTGATCGCCAGGCCCTGGCCGAGGGTGTCGGCCAAGGCGCGGCGATCCGGTCGCCGCAGGTAGCGGGCGAGAGGGTAGGGGGCGTAGGCCGGATGCCGACTGATGTACAGCGCCAGGCACAGCGCCGCGCCATTCATCACCACCGCGGTCACCGTGCCGATGCCTGGCAGTCCTGGTTGTGGCAGCCCGCCCCAGCCGTGCAGCAGCGCCAGGTTGAGCAGCGCATTGAGCGCCGCCGCGCCGAGCACGATGGTCAACACCGGACCGGGTCGCTCCAGGGCGCTGGTGAAGCCACGCAGGGTCATGAACAGCAGATGGCCGGGCAGGGCGAAGGCCAGGCAACGCAGGAAGACCGCTGCCGCTTGGCGACTCTCCTCCGGCTGGCCAGCCAGCGCCAGCAGCGGCTCGATGTTCCACAGCAGGCAGCCGGCCAGCAGCGCCAGGGCCAGGGCGATCCAGATACCCGCTGCCGTCACCGCCGCCACGCCCTCGGTGTCTCCCGCCCCACGGCGCAGTGCCGCCAGATTGGCTACCGCGGTGATCACCCCGATGCAGATCACCGAGACGAAGGAATACACCGACGCACCCAGGCCACCCCCAGCCAGCCCTGCCGGACCCAGGCGCCCCATCATCAGGGTATCGGTGAACACCATGGCCACATAGGCCAACTGGGCACCGATCAGCGGCAGGGCCAGGCGCAACAGGGCGAGCAATTCATGGCGCGGCGCAGACATGGGCGATCTCGAGGACGGGGGTGACAGGCGACAAGAACTCATTGTTCGGCCACGGCGCACGCCCCACAATCGGAAAATAGCCATGCCACCCATGAGTCAGAGTCATGTCCGAGTCTGCCGCGCGCTTGCCGCCGCTCTATGCCCTGCGCGCCTTCGAGGCCGCGGCCCGGCATGGCTCCTTCACCCGCGCCGCCCAGGAACTGTCGCTGACCCAGAGCGCGGTGAGTCGCCATGTGCGGACCCTGGAAGAGACCTTCGGCTGTCGATTGTTCGAGCGCGCCGGTCGCCACCTGGTCCTGACCGAACCCGGCAAGCTGCTGCTGCCGGGCCTGAGCGAAGGCTTCGAGGCACTGGCGCGCGCCTGCGGCAATCTCGCCGTGGAGGAAGGCACCCTGCGCCTGAAAGCGCCCACCACCCTGTCGTTGCGCTGGCTGCTGGCGCGGCTGGCGCGCTTCCGGCAGGCCAGTCCGCAGCTGGATATCCAGCTCACCAGCGTCTGGATGACCAGTGACCGGGTCGATTTCTTCCATGAACCCTTCGATTGCGCCGTGCTGCTGGGCGACGGTCGCTTTCCAGCGGACTGGGAGGTGGTGCCGCTGTTCGAGGAGTGGCTGGTGCCGGTCTGTTCACCGGCCGCGGCTCGTAGCGGAGTGTGGAACGTGGCCCGACTGCGGCAGGAAGAGCTGCTGCATCCCACCTTCGACCGGCGCGACTGGCGGCGCTGGCTGCAGGCCATGGGGCTGACTCAGGCGGTGCCGGTGAGCGGCGGCCAGGTGTTCGATACCCTCGAACTGGGCATGGCCGCTGCCGCGCGCGGCTACGGCGTCTCCATCGGCGATCTGGTCATGCTTGCCGACGATCTGGCAGCCGGTCTCATCGCGCTGCCCTGGCCCGCTGCCGTGGCCAGTGGTGAGGGTTATTACCTGGTCTGGCCGCGCGCGCGTCGCGGTCAGGCACGCTTTCGCCAACTGGCGGATTTTCTCCAACGGGAAGTCGCGGCCCAGACACTGCCGAGTGTGTCTCGTCATAAATAAGGCGCCAGACAACTGTCAATTTCTTTAGTTCGCTCTCCTTTAGCCGATAAACTATCCGTGAGTCTTTGGAAAGGCCGCCGTAGAGCGGTTCGTCCAAGAATAGCCTTCGCCGCAAATTTACATTGCCCTAAAGGGTCTAGACGCCCAGGAGCACCTATGGTCATTTCTCCCCGACGTACCAGCATTGCGCGACAACTTGCGCTCGCCCTGAGCCTGGTACTGGTAGTCGTCATCGCGGGCAGCTGCCTGTTCGCCCTGCACGCCTTGAGCGTGTCCATCGAAGGCACCCAGCGCAAGCATCTGAGCAGCGAAGCCCAGTTGCTCGCCGATCAGCAGAGCACCTTCCTCGCCACCCTGAAGGTCAGCACCCAGCGCCTCGCCAACCTGTTCGAGCGGCGCTTCGACGGCGGCCTGAGCCTTCCCGGCGAGCGTCTGCCGCTGGGCAATGGCACCGCCCCTGCGCTGCTGTTCGACGGCAAGGCGCTGAACAATGACTTCACCCTGGTCGATGACTTCACCCGCCTGACCGGCGGTGTCGCCACCATCTTCGTCCGTGACGGCGACGATTTCATCCGAATCACCACCTCGCTCAAGAAGCAGGATGGCGCCCGCGCCATCGGCACCCAGCTCGATCGCAAGCATCCGGCCTATGCCGGCCTCTTGCAGGGCCAGGGCTATGTCGGTCGGGCCCAGCTGTTCGGGCGCTCCTACATGACCCAGTACACCCCGGTACGCGACAGCGCCGGCAAGGTCATCGCCGTGCTCTTCGTCGGCTTCGACTACACCGATGCCCAGGCCCAGCAACTGGCCCAGCTGAGCAAGCTGCGCATCGGCGAAACCGGCTCCCTGGCCTTGCTCGACGAGCAGGGCCACTGGCTGGTATCGCCTGCCAATGCCAAGAACAGCGACCAGCTACTCGCCGAACTCAAGGCCAAGCCGCAGCGACACGAATTCAACTGGAGTGACGGTAGCGAGGACTTCCTCAGCGTCAGCGCCCCGGTCGAAGGCGAAGGCTGGACCGTGGTCGCCACCTTGCCCGAGGCTGAACTGGAGGCGCCCGTGCACGCCGTTGGTCTGCGCCTGGCCATCGGCAGCCTGATCGCCCTGCTGCTGGCCGTGGCCGCCTCGGTGCTGCTGCTCCGGCGCAAACTCAGCCCGCTGGCCCAGTTGGTGGAGCGCGCCCAGGCCCTCGGCCGTGGCCAACTGAGCGTGCGCGTCGAGACGCGCAGCCACGACGAGATCGGCGAGCTCGCCCACAGCTTCAACCAGATGGCCGACGCCCTGGCGTCGACCGTCGAACAGGTGCGCGGCTCCTCGCGCGCGGTCACCGAGCGTTCCCAGCAACTGAGCCAGCTCTCCGAGGAAACCCTGCGCCGCTCCGCCGAGCAGTCCAGCCAGATCGACAGCATGGCCAGCGCCGTGGAGGAATTCAGCGCCACCGCCCAGAACATCGCCGACGGCATGCAGCGCACCGAGCGCCTGGTGCAGGAGAACGCCCAGCAGACCCGCACCGGTACCCAGGCCATGCAAGGGGCCTCGGGCGCCCTGGAGCAGATCGCCGACTCGCTCTCCAGCACGGCCGAACTCATCAAGGGCCTGGACGACCGTTCCCAGCAGATCGGCGGCATCATCGGCGTCATCAGCGGGATCGCCGAGCAGACCAACCTGCTGGCGCTCAACGCCGCCATCGAAGCCGCCCGCGCCGGCGAGCAGGGCCGCGGCTTCGCCGTGGTCGCCGATGAGGTCCGCCAACTGGCCGGCCGTACCAGCGCCGCCACCCGCGAGATCTCGCAGATGATCGGTGCGGTACAGGACGAAACCCAACGCGCCATGGGCGCCATCGATGAAGGTAATCGCCTCATGGAACAAGGGCTGGCGCGTAATGCCGATGTCGCCCAGGCCCTGCGCAGCATCGACCAGCAGGTCGCCGAGGCGGTCGAGCAATTCTCCGGCATCGCCCAGGCCACCGCCGAGCAGAGCACCACGGCCACTGCCCTCAGTCGCAACATCCAGGCCATCGCCGTGGACAACGCCGCCCAGCGCGACGCCGCCGAGGGCCTGGCCGGTACCGCCGGCGAACTGCGCCACCTGGCCGAAGACCTGAGCGCCGAGGTTGGTCGCTTCAGCTAGATCGCCTATGCCGGCCACGACCGGTAAGGCGAGTGCGAGAGGGAGGCTTGGGCCTCCCTTTTTCATTCTTTATCGAAACGGAGCTTGCCCAGGTTCAATCCTCTGACTACTGTATGCAAATACAGTATAAAAGGAGGGGCTGAAATGGGCGTATCGAACGAGACGGTGCAAGCCGTCGAACGCATGCTGACGACCCTGCGCGCGGAGCGGGACGATTACCGCGAACTCGCCCACCAGTGGCGGGCGATGTGCTTCGAGTTGGCGCAGGAGAACCAGGCGTTGAAGGACGACTTGCAGGAGAAGTCACGGTCTGGCGAGCGGAGCAGGCGCCAGATGGGATGACACCCAAACGGGCAAGGCCAGAGGTGCCAGATAAGCAGAACTTTTCAAGGCAACCTCCTTACCACGGCGTCTTGCGAGATAGGCCCCGCCTGGCTTGCCGACCACTGAGGTCCATCAGCCGTCTGAAGGTCGGGCAATCCAGATGCGACGGCGCCGGGCAATCCGCGACGTGAAGCAGGGTTTCGCGCAGAGCACTCAGGGTGCGAATCTGCTGATCGATGTCGGCGGCTTTGCGTCTCAACTCATCGCGCGGAATGTTCGGGTTCTCGTGCTGTTCGCCGAACAGGGTGACCAGGTCCTGCAGCGAGAACCCCGCCATCTTCCCCATGCTGATCAACTGGAGCTGCACCAGCACCTTAGCCGGGAATTGCCGACGCAGGCCGCTGCGGGAGCAGGAGGCGACTAGGCCTATCTCCTCGTAATAGCGCAGTGTTGAGGCCGCCACCCCACTCCGGCGGACGACTTCGCCGATATCGAGCGTATCCATGCTTGACCTCAAGTCGACTTGAGGCGGTAGTTTCTCCTGCGGATGCCTGTCAGGCAACGAGGAGTAACCCGTGGACAAAGCCGCACCGCCTTCAGCTACCGAGCCTACTGGCCGGATCCTTCCCCTGCTGTTCGTATCGACGCTCCTGGGCGCCTTCGGCACCAGTGCCGCCAACGTCTTGTTGCCCGTACTCGCCGAGCGCTACTCGGCCTCTTTCCTACAGATCCAGACGGTGGTGATCGCCTATTTGCTCGGTCTCACGCTCGCTGCCCTTGGTGCGGGTCGCCATGGCGATCGCTTTGGCCTTCGTCGCGTTCACCTGGCCGGGCTGGCGCTGTTCGCTGGCGCCTCTTTGCTCTGCGCCGTGGCGCCGAATCTCGTGGTATTGAGCATGGCGCGGCTGCTACAGGGCGCCGGTGCCGCCTGCGTGATGACCCTGGCACTGGCCTTGGTGCGTCAGTACCTGCCTCCAGACACACTGGGGCGTGCGCTTGGCCTGTTGGCCAGCGCCTCTGCTCTGGGAACCGCTGGCGGACCGGTGATCAGCGGTTTGCTGGAACCGCTCGGCGGCTGGCGAACAGTGTTCTGGCTGCAGTTGGCCGGGGCCTTGGGGACGCTTGTGCTGGCTAGAAAGGAACTGCCAAGACGTGACGTCTCAGCCGCAAGCAGTCCCGCTACCTCTGTAGCCGGCGCGCTGCAATGGCTGCTGTTACCAAGCCTGATCTTCAATCTGGTCGTCGCCATGACCATGATGGCGACGCTGGTCGTGGCTCCCTTCTATCTAAGCCTTGGGTTGGGTGCCAGCACCGCCATGACCGGGCTGGTCATGGCGGTGGGCCCTTGCCTGTCGATTCTCTGCGGTATACCGGCAGGACGCTCCGTAGACCGCTGGGGCTCGATCCGTGTCAGGTTGCTAGGCCTGATCATGCTGACACTGGGCGCCGCGCTACTGGCCCTGCTACCACCCTGGTTAGGCATCACCGGCTATATCTTGGGTATCGTCATCCTTACCCCGGGCTATCAACTGTTCCAGGCGGCCAACAATGCCTATCTATTGGAGCAGGCCGTACCCGAGCGGCGTGGGACGCTGGCTGGTCTACTCAACCTGTCGCGCAACCTCGGCCTACTCGTCGGCGCTTGCTGTGTCAGTGCCTTGTTTACTCTGAATGCAGGAGCCGACAGCCTAAGCCGTCTAACCACCCAGTCGCTGACAGCGGGGCTGCAAGGCGTCTTCGCCAGTATCGCGATACTGCTCGCGGCGATGCTCGCGCTGGCTGTCTGGCCCGTCGCAATGGACCTTCGCCACAAGCACGACGGACATTGAAGGTCTAGTGACTCGCCCGATACTGCAACGCTTCAGCCAGTTGCGCTCGTTCGATGGTGGCCTGCCCCGCCAGATCGGCCAGGGTACGGGCCACCTTGATGACTCTATGCAGGGCACGCAGGGAGAGATTCAGGCGCTCGCCAGCGCCTTCCAGCCAGCGTTGATCCGCCTCGCTCAATGCACAAACCTGGTGCAGTTGATCCAGCCCGAGCAGGGCGTTCGGGCGGCCCTGGCGCGCCATTTGGAGGGCGCGGGCGTCCGCCACCTGACGGGCGGCTTCGGCGGTCGTCAGTTCGGCCGCTGGCGGGGCGCCCAAACGTAGATTTTCCCGAGCCACGGTCAGGTGCAGATCGATCCGGTCGAGCAGTGGGCCGGAGAGCTTGGCGCGATAGCGCTGGACCTGTTCCGGGCTGCAGCGGCAACGGCCGGTGGGATCGCCGAGATAACCGCAGGGGCAGGGATTCATCGCCGCCACCAGCTGGAAACGCGCGGGAAAACGCACACGGTCGCGGGCCCGGGCGATGACGATTTCGCCACTCTCCAGTGGCTCCCGCAGGACCTCCAGCACCTTGCGGTCGAATTCCGGCAATTCGTCGAGAAACAGCACCCCCCGATGGGCTAGGGTGATCTCGCCCGGCCCTGGCCGGCTGCCGCCGCCGACCAGTGCCGGCCCGGAGGCCGAATGGTGTGGCTGACGAAACGGACGCTGCGGCCAATGCTCCAGCGGTTCGGGGCCGGCCACCGAGTGGATGGCGGCTACCTGCAGCGCTTCGTCCTCGTCCAGCGGCGGCAACAGCCCCGGCAGGCGACTGGCGAGCAAGGTCTTGCCGGTCCCCGGTGGGCCGGCCAGCAACAGATTGTGCGCACCCGCCGCCGCCACGACCAGGGCGCGCTTGGCTGCCTGCTGACCCTGCACCTCCGCCAGATCCGGATAGGGCAAAGGCGTGCGCAGCAGGCCGCTGGGCTGGTAGTGGGCGAGGGGCGCCTGGCCGCTCAGGTGGCCGGCGAATTCCAGCAGATGGTCGACCGCCAGCACCGGCAGACCACTGGCCAGGCAGGCTTCCTCGGCATTGGCGCGGGGCACCACCAGCACCCGTCCGGCGGCGCGGGCGGCCAAGGCTGCGGGCAGTACGCCGCGTACCGGTCGCACCGCGCCCGACAGCGCCAATTCACCGAGACACTCGTAGCCGTCGAGTCCCTGGGCGGGTAACTGTCCGCTGGCGGCGAGGATGCCAATGGCCAGGGCGAGATCGAAGCGTCCGCCATCCTTGGGGAGATCGGCCGGTGCGAGATTGAGGGTGATGCGGCGGCTGGGGAATTCGAAGCCAGCGTTGAGGATGGCACTGCGCACCCGGTCCTTGGCTTCGCGGACAGCGGTTTCCGGCAGGCCGACAAGGGTGAGGGCGGGCAGGCCGTTGGCGAGGTGCGCCTCGACGACCACCGGCGGGGCTTCCACGCCCACCTGGGCGCGGGTGTGAACGAGGGCAAGCGACATGATCTCTCCTTGATCGTGGTGCGCCAGTCGAAACGCTGCGCCATCCTGGCGCAGCCATCACGGATCAGTCGGCGGGCGCGACGTCCGTGGCCGGTGTAACCGGTGGCGTAACGCTGCTGGTCTGGGTCTTTTCCAGCTCGGTCAGGCGTAGTTCGAGCGCTTCCAGGCGGGCTCGCGTACGGGCCAGTACCGCCATCTGGGCATCGAATTCCTCGCGACTGACCACGTCGAGCTTGCTCAAGGCACCCTGCAGCAGGGCCTTGAACTGACTCTCGATTTCCGCCTTCGGTAGCGGCGAGTCCTGACCGAACAGCCGACTGGCCTGCTGAGTCAGGGAATCGAACAACGAACGGGTCGCGGACATGGTTATCCCCTGCTGGATCAAAGCCCAAGTGTAACACGCCAGGCTTAGACTGCCGTCGGCGGCAGCTGCACCGCTTTGGTGCTAAGCGAGTCGTAGAGCTGTTCATTGTTGGTGCAAAGTGTTTCTCGCCAGCTTGGGATTTGCCCCGTCAGGTGGCGTGCGAGGCGTGCGGCCCGTGGAATCCGTACCCGTTCGCAAAATTGGCAAGCTTTCTGCTACTGCCGATGCAGAGACGAGCGTCGGAGGCGCCTGGGTCAGAGGCACGCCACGGCGCTTTTGCCATGACCCCGGCGATCAACACGTCGACGGTTAAACAGACGGTCACTGCGCTAGACTTGGGCCGGGGTTTGTTTTCCTGGGGCCAGTCCACTCAATCGGGAGAAGTTCATGAAACTAGTCACCGCCATCATCAAGCCATTCAAGCTCGACGACGTGCGTGAGTCGCTGTCCGAGATCGGTGTGCAAGGCATCACCGTCACCGAGGTCAAGGGCTTCGGTCGCCAGAAGGGCCACACCGAGCTCTATCGCGGCGCCGAATACGTCGTCGACTTCCTGCCCAAGGTCAAGATCGACGTCGCCATCGCCGACGATCAACTCGACCGCGTCATCGAGGCCATCACCAAGGCTGCCAACACCGGCAAGATCGGCGACGGCAAGATCTTCGTGGTGAACCTCGAGCAGGCCATCCGCATCCGTACCGGCGAAACCGACACAGACGCCATCTGACGATTTAAACCGACAGCCCAACCCCAAACGAGCCCCAGGAGAAACAACGATGACTCTGCGCAAGTACGCAGGGCTAGGAGCCCTCATGTCTTTCGTAGCGCTGCCGGGCCTAGCCATGGCCCAGGAAGCGGCTGCGGCACCTGCCATCAATAGCGGTGATACCGCTTGGATGCTGGTCTCGACGGCACTCGTGCTGTTCATGACCATTCCGGGGCTCGCCTTGTTCTACGGCGGCATGGTTCGCGCCAAGAACGTCCTCTCGGTCATGATGCAGTGCTTCGCCATCACCGGTCTCGTCAGCATCCTGTGGATGCTCTACGGCTACAGCCTGGCCTTCGACACCACCGGCATGGAGAAGGGCGTCACCAACTTCAACTCCTTCATCGGCGGTCTGGGCAAGGCCTTCCTCTCCAGCCTGCAGCACGATGCCGTCACCTCGGCCACCGCGCTGTTCCCGGAAAGCGTCTTCGTCACCTTCCAGATGACCTTCGCCATCATCACCCCGGCGCTGATCGTCGGTGCCTTCGCCGAGCGCATGAAGTTCTCCGCCATGCTGGTCTTCACCGGCCTGTGGTTCACCTTCGTCTACGCCCCCATCGCCCACATGGTCTGGAGCGGTGACGGCGGCCTGCTGTGGGACTGGGGCGTGCTGGACTTCGCCGGCGGCACCGTGGTGCACATCAACGCCGGTATCGCCGGTCTGGTCGCTGCCCTGGTTCTGGGCAAGCGCAAGGGCTACCCGGCCACGCCCATGGCACCGCACAACCTGGGCTACACCCTGGTGGGCGCGGCCATGCTGTGGGTCGGCTGGTTCGGCTTCAACGCCGGTTCCGCCGCTGCCGCCAATGGCACCGCGGGCATGGCCATGCTGACCACCCAGATCGCCACCGCTGCCGCCGCCCTGGGCTGGATGTTCGCCGAGTGGATCACCCACGGTAAGCCGAGCGCCCTGGGCATCGCTTCCGGCGTGGTCGCCGGTCTGGTCGCCATCACCCCGGCCGCTGGTACCGCCGGCCCCATGGGCGCCCTGATCATCGGTCTGGCCGCTGGCGTGCTGTGCTTCTTCAGCGCCACCAGCCTCAAGCGCAAGCTGGGCTACGACGACTCCCTGGACGCCTTTGGCGTGCATGGCATCGGCGGCATCGTCGGCGCCCTGCTGACCGGTATCTTCGCAGCCCCGTCCCTGGGTGGCTTCGGTACCGTGACCGACATCGGCGCGCAGTTCTTCATCCAGTTCAAGGGCGTTGCCTTCACCATCATCTACACCGGCATCGTCACCTTCGTGATCCTCAAGGTGCTGGACATGGTCATGGGCCTGAGAGTCAACGAGGAAGAAGAGACCGTGGGTCTGGACCTCACCCTGCACAACGAGCGCGGCTACAACCTGTAAGCCGGACTCAGCCGAAAAAGGCGCCGCGAGGCGCCTTTTTTGCGTCTGCCATACGGCTGGAACAACCGTCGTCCTGCTGTGTCTAGACTGCACGCCGGCGGTGTGCATTCACCGCTTTGCTTTTCCGATCGTCGCGCTAGAATGCGCGCCCAGTCAGTCGGCGGGGGTTGTTCATGTGGCTGCAGCGAACCTTTTCCCTGCGCGCGCGGGCGCGCGGCTTCCATTTGATTACCGATGAGGTGGTGGAGCAGCTGCCGGAGCTGGGGCAGTGCCGGATCGGACTGCTGCACCTGTGGTTGCAGCACACCTCGGCGTCCCTGACCATCAACGAGAATGCCGATGGGGCGGTACGGCGCGACTTCGAGCGGTTCTTCAACCAACTGGTGCCCCAGGGCCAGGGTGGTTATGAGCATGACTACGAAGGGCCGGATGACCTGCCCGCGCATTTCAAGAGCAGCCTGCTCGGCTGCAGCCTGAGCCTGCCGATCCAGCAGGGGCGGCTGGCCCTGGGGACCTGGCAGGGCATCTATCTGGGTGAGCACCGCGACCAGGGCGGCGCACGTCGCGTGATCGCGACGCTGCAAGGCGAATAGCCAGGAATTTTTCTTTGGAGGTCGCGTCAAAACGCGCGGCCCGATTTTACCAATGTGTTTGGAGGCGGTTTATGAGCGACGAAGATCTCGAGCAGGACGACCTGGAGACGGGGGCGGAGGAAGACGAGGGCGATAACGAAGAATTCGCCGCGGCGACCGAAGACGCCGAAGCCGAGGACAGTGGCGACGGCGAGACGCCGGCGTCCACCAGCAAGGCGAAGAAGAAGCGGGAAGCGGAGCCCGAGGAGCTGCCTTCCGTCGAGGCCAAGCAGCGCGAGCGGGACGCCTTGGAAAAGGCCATGCAGGAGTTCCTGGCGCGCGGTGGCAAGGTGCAGGAAATCGATGCCAATGTGGTTGCCGATCCGCCCAAGAAGCCCGATAGCAAATATGGCAGTCGTCCTATCTAGGATCGCGCCATACCGCCTACGAAACCCCGCCGCGGCGGGGTTTCGTTTGTCTGGCGATCAGACCAGTGCCATCACCATGATGAAGCCGGTAAAGGCCGCAGCCATGGTTGCAAGGCAGGCCATGCAGATTACATCGTCTCTCTCATACATGTTGGCGGCGCCCTGAAAGCCCTAGTGGGTGATGGCATTCTGCTCCCCTGGCAAATAGTTGCCTGTGCTACTCATCGCAAAAGGCCACCATTCGAGTCCGGCTATGCCAAGCAGTTCACCAATGCCGGGGCGGACCGTAATAGGGGCGCGTCTCGTAACCAGGCGGCGGGGCATAATGCCCGGGTGGGAGCGGACGCCAATGGGGCGCGACGTATTCCTGCTGTGGATAGGGGCGATAGTAGCTGTAGGGGTAGCGATCCCTACGGTAGTAGGGGTGGTACCGGTGATGCCGTCGGTACTCGCCCACCGGCCTGAAATCGGCCGCGTCGGGGCCCGCCTCGGCGCCGATGGTCCAGCGTTGCGCCGGACCGTCGCCCGGCAGCTCGTGGGCCGCTGCCAGGCTGCTGGCGGTCAGGGCGGCGGTCAACAGCAGGATCAGGGACGCTTGCGATGCCATGGTGCTCTCCTCGCGGCGCTCGATGGGCCGCGTCACCATGAAACACCTTTGGCTGTCAGCGGGCGTCAGGCCAGGTAAAGGTCTGGTAAGACTCCGCCGGGTCCGCTCAGCCCCAGTCCAGACCCTGCATGCCCACCGCCAATATGAGGGCCAGCGCCAGGAGGCCGATGCCGCACATCAGGATCGCCAGCTCCAGTTGATCCAGGCGTCGTTTCATCCCTGCCACCACTGCCAGAGGGTAAAGCCGACCAGCGCCATGACCAGGCCGAGAAAGAGCCGATTCAGCCACAGGCTGATACCACTGAGCAGCGACAGCCAGAGCGGGACGGCAGGCTGCGTAGGGGTGGCCAGGGAGGGGTCGAGCATCGCCTGGGGCAGGACGCCACTTTGATCGGCAAGGGGGAGCAAGCGAATGGGCATCGGGTAAGCGCCTCCGTGCGCTGAGAGCAGAAGAGGGGTCGCGCCCGCGGTGAAGGTGCGAAGCGACCCTGGCGGCGCGGCAGTGAAGGCCGCTTGCCAATCGTGTTCCGGATCATCGCCGAAAAGGCGGCTCATGAGGTGACGATGCGATGAAAAGGTCGGGCCGTTCCCACTCTTTACGGCAATTGCCAGCGTCTTTGCGGTCATCGTGAAGGCTCATGAGGTGATGAGCGGATTCATCCGGGACTTGAGCAGGCGGCACGACTGGAGCAGCCTTGCTGACCATAGCGCGAACGGCCGCCGCGGCTTCTGGAAAAACGTCATGATCAATCTGTTTAACGACCTGCCCGACGCCGCTCTTGCGGAGGTATTCACACCTTTGCTCAGTAGGCCCGGATGCCGGATCGAGCGCATCGTTTCCCAGGGACAGTCCACCCCGGCCCACGAGCCCTATCGGCAGGCGCACGACGAATGGGTCGTGTTGCTCAAAGGGGCCGCGCGGGTGGCCCTGGAGGGGCGCGAGGTGGCCTTGCAGCCGGGCGACACGCTGTTCATCCCGGCGCATACCGAGCACTGGGTGACCTTTACCGATCCCGCGGTTGCCAGCGTCTGGCTGGCGATTCACTTCGAGGCGGCGACCTGAGCCCAGGCATCCGCACGGCCAGGAATCGATAACGGCCAGGCTATCGTTGGTCGCGAGCGTCGTTAGGTGCTGTGCCGATCCAGCGCCCTTCCGGGACGAGAAGGAAGGGCGCCCGCTGAGCGATCGGCTGAAGGCTACTTAGCCAGGGTCACCGGGCCATGATCGTCGCAATGGCCGTCGTGGACATGGTGCAGGCGGCCATCCACCAGGTAGTCGACGTGGTCGCCATGGGGCACGGCTTCATGGCCGCAGTCCGGGCCGTGGACATGGTCGGCTGCATGGCCGGAACTCTGGCCATGGGTGCACTGGTCGGGATTGGTGGCGCTGACTTCGATGACGTGCTCGTCCACGTGATCGCCATGCATGTGGTGCAGGTGGCCGTCATGGAGATAATCGACGTGGCCGTCGTGCTCGATGGCGGTGTGTCCGCAATTCGGCCCATGCTGGTGGCTGTGGTTGGCGTGATGCTTGTCGCTGCAGGTGGTCATGGTACTGACTCCGAAAAGGGTGGCGGTTGGGTGATGCCACGCTATTACGAAGTCTGTAGTGGGTAGAGAGTCAAGCAGGGTTGGGCAAAATTTTTTACGGAGACGAGGGGCTGTGGAGGCTCTAAGGCGAGCCTTTGGGTGACGGTCGACATCCGTCAGGCTTCGCTGGGAAGGCGGGAGCGGCCGCAGTACCAACCGCGCGCAGGGCGCCCGTCATGCTTTTTTCCGGGCACAAAAAAACCGGCCTAGGCCGGTTTTTCTGATCTCCGGGGTTCAACAGAACCCACGGAGCTATATTTTGGTGCCCAGGGACGGAATCGAACCGCCGACACGGGGATTTTCAATCCCCTGCTCTACCAACTGAGCTACCTGGGCAACGGGGCGCATTAAAAGCGTTTCTCGACCTTGTGTCAACAGCGAGCCCAAAAAAATTTAGATTTTTCGGGCGCTTAGCTGTTGGGTCAGGCGCTGGGGGGTACGTAGCCTTCGGCTTGGGCGTAGTCTTCGCCGGAGAGGAACTTGTCCATCTCGGCCTGGAGGAACTTGCGATCCTCGGCGTTCATCATGTTCAGCCGGCGCTCGTTGATGAGCATGGTCTGGTGTTTCTGCCACTCTTCCCAGGCCTGCTTGGAGACGTGCTGGTAGATGTCTTCGCCCTTGGCGCCGGGGTAGGGCGGACGATCGAGGCCGGGCAGCTCCTGCTTGTGCTTGCGGCACATCACGGTGCGGGTCATGCGGGTTCTCCTTTGAGCGCCTGCGCGGCGCGCTTGAGCAGTTTCTGCACCGGGGCGGCGAGGCCCAGGCGCGGCGGGGAGGCGAGGTTATACCAAAGCCAGTCGCCCTCGGCCACGGCGTGGCGGCGGTGGTCCACCTGCACCAGCCAGGGCTCGATGGCCAACTGGAAGTGGCTGAAGGTATGCACCAGGCCGGGCAGCGCCTGGCGTTCGTCGATGGTCAGCCCCTGGCGTTCGGCCAGGACTTCGAATTCGGTGACGTCGGCCACTTCCGGTGGTCCCCACAGGCCGCCCCAGAGGCCGGTGGAAGGCCGTCGCTGCAGGAGCACGGCATTGTCGTCGTTGACGAACAGCGGCATCAGGGTGTGCCGCTGTGGCAGCGTCTTGCGTGGCTTGGATGCGGGAAAGTCGGTCTCCTGGCCCAGCAGGTGGGCGCGGCAGCCGGGCTTGACCGGGCACAGCAGGCAGCTGGGTTTGCTACGGGTACAGAGGGTGGCGCCCAGGTCCATCATCGCCTGGGTGTAGTGGCCGACGCGCTCATGGGGCATCAGCCGCTCTGCCACGTCCCACAGGCGCCGGGCCACGGCCGGCTCGCCCGGATAACCCGGGGTAGCGGTGTAGCGCGCCAGCACCCGCTTGACGTTGCCATCGAGGATGGGCGCGCGGATGTTCATGCTCAGGCTGGCGATGGCTCCGGCGGTGGAGCGGCCGATGCCGGGCAGCTCGGCCAGGGCTTCGACGCTGCGGGGGAATTCACCACCGTGGCGCTCGACCACGGTCTTGGCGGCCTTGTGCAGGTTGCGCGCGCGACTGTAGTAGCCGAGCCCGGTCCAGAGGTGCAGCACCTCGTCCTCGGGCGCGGCGGCCAGCGCCTCGACCGTGGGCAGCGCCTGCATGAAGCGGTCGAAATAGCCCAGCACGGTGGCGACCTGGGTCTGCTGGAGCATGATCTCCGAGACCCAGACACGATAGGGCGTCACGGCCTGTTGCCAGGGCAGGTCCTTGCGGCCGTGCAGGTCGTACCAGGCCAGTACGGCGGTACCGAAAGCGTCGTCAGTCATCGGCGTTGCAGCAGTCCCCGGATGGCGTTCTGAATGTCGGGGCTGATCTTATCACCGAGCTTCTCTTCGATTTTTTCGTTCAGACGATTGCCGGCGGCCTGGGCGATGATCTGGCCCATGGCCTGGCGGTCCAGGCGGCAGGCCTTGGCGCCCAGTTCCAGGGGACCGCGGCACTGCAGTGGCCACTCGATGTCGGCATAGCGTTCGCCGACCTTGCAGCCCGGATCGGCGGCGGCGTTGGTGTCGCCCTGGACGGTGATGCCCAGGTGGTAATCGAGGCCAAGGGTCCGCAGGTCGATGTCGCCATCACCCTTGACCGCCAGTCCCGGCACGCTGACGCGCAGGTCCTGGTTGCGCGCCACGCCGTTGACGATGCTGAGGGTGCCACTCAACTGGCGGAACGGGGTGTTCTGGCCACCGTGGGGCAGTTCCAGTGGCTTGCGATTGAGCAGGGAGATGCCCTGGCACAGCTGGCTTTCGACGTTGGCGTCGATGAGCTGGCCATTGCGCAGGGCGAAGCGAGCGGTACCGTCCAGATTGTCGATCAGGGCGCGCTGGCTGGCGCCGCTGCTGCGCAGGTCGGCGTCCAGGTCGAGCAGGCCTTCCACCGGCGGCTTCTGGCCCTGGGCCTGCAGGATGCGCTCCACCGGCACGCCATTGATGCGTTCCTTGACGCTGAGCTGGGGTTGGGCGCCGCGCACGTCGAGGGTGCCATTGGCCTGGAAGTTGCCACCGAACAGCTCGCCGCTCAGGTCGCTGAGTTGCAACTGGCCATCGTTGGCCGTGGCCTTGAAGCTGGCGTTCTCGAAGGGCAGATGGTCCAGCGTCAGCTGTTGCAGGCTCAGCTCGACATTGGCATCGAGGCTGCGCAGGCGCTCCACCGGCAGCAGGTTTTCCTGGCTCCAGGCGTGCTGGGTCGGGGCTTCCGGCAACGGCGAGTTGCCCTGGGCCGCGCTGGCGTCGACCTGGGCGACTTCCTGTTGGCGCGCACCGTTGGCCTGGCGGGCCGCGGCGGTCTTGGCCGGCAGATAGCGATCCAGGTCCAGGGTGTCGCCACTGAGCTGGACGCGCAGGGCGCGGCGGGCGATGTCGTCGACGGCGACGCGGCCCTTGAGGGTGCTGTCGTCGAGGTTGAAGTTGAAGTCGTTCAGCACCAGGGCATTGCGGCTGGCCTGTAGCTGGGCGTTCATCTCGAAGCGCTGCAGGGTCTTGGCATCGGCCATGGCCGGCAATTCGACGCCGATGCTGTCGAGGAAGGCGCGCAGGTCCAGGCGGGCGATGGAGACACCACCGGTCAGTTGGGGCTCGGTCTCGAGACCGGTGAGCTTGAGATCGCCCAGGGCCTTGAGGTCGTTGGCGGTGAGCTTGAGGCTGGTCCATTCGGCGGTCTGGGCGCGGCGGTCGACGGCGAGTTCGCCGCTGGCGGAATAGTTGACCAGTTTGCCGTTGAAGGGCTCGCCGGTGGCATCGCCGGTGAGTTGCAGGCCGTCCAGGGCGTATTGCTGGCTGGCCGGATCGTAGCGGAATTCACCGCTGAGCTGCACCGTGGCATTCACCGGTGGCTGGGTGGTGCTGGCGGTACCGGCCAGCTTGAGCGGAATGGCCGTGCCGGGGTAGATGGCACCGGTCTGCAGGTCGATGCCGTCGAAGGCGTAGTGGGCGCCACTGCGGGCGTCGCTGTATTCGATGCGCGAGTTGCGGATCGTCAGGCTTTCGACGTTGAGCTTGAGCGGTTGGCGATGGCCTGTCGCGGGTTCGTTCGCGGCGGGGGTGTCCGCCGCAGGGGCGTCGGCCTGGCCGGGCTGGGGCGCGGGGCGGCCGATCTCCGCCCAGTTGCTGCGGCCCTGGTCATCGCGGCTGGCGGTGAGGTCCAGGCCGTCGATCTTGACGTCGCTCATCTCCAGGTCGCGGCGCAGCAGCAGGGGCAGCAGGCGCACCGAGAGGATCAGGCGCTGCACCTGGGCGAGCTGGCGATCCGGGGTGGCGGCACTGGCCAGGGTGGCGTCGTGCAATTCGACGCCCAGCCAGGGGAACAGACTCCAGCCGATGTCGCCCTTGAGCTGTAGGTCGACGTTGGCCTTGTCGCGTGCCAGCTGACGGATCTCGTCCTTGTAGTCGTTGGGATCGACCAGGTGGGTGAGGGCGAAGCCTACGGCGACCAGCAGGAGCAGCAGGCCGACGAGAACGATACCCAGCACTTTGGCGAAAGCTTTCATGGCGAGGAAATTCCTGTTCCGACGGGCGATGGCGCGACTGGCCAGTATAAGGGCTTGGACTGGCCCGGATGACACCGGGGTGTCGGGCCTGTGACAGCCGTGGTGGTCGCCCGTTTCGTCGGACGTCTGGCACCGCCCGTACCCTGGTAAATGAGAAGGGGTGGCAGTTAGCCAGGGGTGCGTTTTAATGTCGCGCACCTTCGGTCGGTTGACGCCGTTTCTTTGACTCGTTTACGGGGAAGCGTGCAGGGAATGTCCACCGGCCCGAACGTTACACACTAGAAAAGGGCTGAACCCATGAGCACTACACTGACCGCTGGCGGCGCCGTTTCGGCACGACCGGCTTTCCTCTCCAAGGAACGCATCATCGCGCGCCCTGGTTTCAACCGCTGGCTGGTACCGCCGGCCGCCCTGGCCATCCATCTATGCATCGGCATGGCCTACGGCTTCTCGGTGTTCTGGCTGCCGCTGTCCAAGGCTGTCGGCATCACCGCCGCTGTCGCCTGTCCGGTGGACATAGGCTTCTTCGAGCAGATCTTCAGCGCCACCTGCGACTGGAAGATCTCCCAGCTCGGCTGGATCTATACCCTGTTCTTCATCTTCCTCGGCTGCTCGGCCGCCCTGTTCGGCGGCTGGCTGGAGCATGCCGGTCCGCGCAAGGCCGGTGTCGTCTCGGCGCTGTGCTGGTGCGGCGGTCTGCTGATTTCCGCCCTGGGCATCTATACCCACCAGATCTGGATGCTGTGGCTCGGCTCCGGCGTGATCGGCGGTATCGGCCTGGGTCTAGGCTACATCTCGCCGGTGTCGACCCTGATCAAGTGGTTCCCGGACAAGCGCGGCATGGCGACCGGCATGGCCATCATGGGCTTCGGTGGCGGCGCCATGGTGGGTGCACCCCTGGCTGACCTGCTGATGCGCCACTTCGCCTCGGCGACCCAAGTCGGTGTATGGCAGGCCTTCCTGGTCATGGCGGTGATCTACTTCGTCTTCATGATGAGCGGCGCCCTGAGCTACCGCGTGCCGCCGACCGGTTGGAAACCCGCCGGCTGGACGCCTTCGACCAAGAAGGCGCAGAACGCCATGATCACCAATCGCCACGTGCACGTCAGCAAGATCTGGGGCATTCCGCAGTTCTGGCTGGTCTGGGCGGTGCTGTGCCTGAACGTCACCGCCGGCATCGGCATCATCGGCATGGCCTCGCCGCTGCTGCAGGAAGTCTTCGGTGGTCGTCTGCTGGGCACTGGGCTGACCTATGGTGAACTGAGCGCCGATCAGCTCAAGCAGATCGCCGCCATCGCCGCCGGCTTCACCGGTCTGCTGAGCCTGTTCAACATCGGTGGTCGCTTCTTCTGGGCATCCTTCTCCGATTACATCGGCCGTAAGATGACCTACTTCGTCTTCTTCACCCTGGGCTTCGTGCTCTATGCCATCGTGCCCTGGACCGGTCACCTGGGCAGCGTGGCGCTGTTCGTCTTCGCCTTCTGCCTGATCCTGTCCATGTACGGCGGCGGCTTCGCCACCGTGCCGGCCTACCTCGCCGACCTGTTCGGCACCCAGATGGTCGGCGCCATCCACGGTCGCCTGCTCACCGCCTGGGCCGCCGCCGGCGTCTTCGGTCCGGTGCTGGTCAACTACCTGCGCGAATACCAGCTCGGCATGGGCATCCCCCGCGCCCAGGTGTACGACATCACCCTGTACATCCTGGCCGGCCTGCTGGTGCTGGGCTTCATCTGCAACCTGCTGGTGCGCCCGGTGGCCGACAAGCACTTCATGACCGAGGCCGAACTCGCCGTCGAGCGTGCCAATAGCCATGACAGCAGCGCCGGCAACACCCAGGTGCTGGAGTGGAGCGCCGATCCCAAGACCAAGCCGCTGGCCATCCTGGCCTGGCTGGCCGTGGGTATCCCGCTGGCCTGGGGTATCTGGATCACCCTGCAGAAAACCGCCGCGCTCTTCAGCTAAGCACTCGTTCAGCCAAGCGGCAGCGGGCGCCCGACGAGGGCGCCCCTCGCGGTGGGACGCCTCGTCCCGCCGCGCTTTCGATCCAGCCCTCGCACGCCTATAATATCGGCCCTTTCGCCCACCGATTTTCGCGGAGCAGGCTATGGCCGAACGCAAGGCAACCGTCGAGCGCAACACCCTGGAAACCCAGGTCAAGGTATCCCTGGATCTGGACGGCACCGGCGCGGCGCGCTTCGATACCGGGGTTCCCTTCCTCGAGCACATGCTCGACCAGATCGCCCGTCACGGCCTGATCGACCTCGATATCCACTGCCGTGGCGACCTGCACATCGACGATCACCACACGGTGGAAGACATCGGCATCACCCTCGGCCAGGCCTTCGCCAAGGCCGTTGGCGACAAGAAGGGCATCCAGCGCTACGGCCATGCCTATGTGCCGCTGGACGAAGCCCTGTCGCGCGTGGTCATCGACTTCTCCGGGCGTCCCGGCCTGCACTGGAACGTGCCCTTCACCCGCGCCACCGTGGGCCGCATGGACGTCGATCTGTTCCTCGAATTCTTCCAGGGCTTCACCAATCACGCCCAGGTGACCCTGCACATCGACAACCTGCGTGGGGTCAACAGCCACCACCAGATCGAGACGGTATTCAAGGCCTTCGGCCGCGCCCTGCGCATGGCCCTCAGCGAAGACCCGCGCATGGCCGGCGTCATGCCGTCCACCAAGGGGTGCCTGTGATGCAGACGGTAGCCGTCATCGACTACGGCATGGGCAACCTGCACTCCGTGGCCAAGGCCCTGGAGCACGCCGGTAGCCATCAGGTGCTGGTGACCGGCGATCCCGCGGTGATCCGCGAGGCGGACCGCATCGTCCTGCCCGGCGTCGGCGCCATCCGCGATTGCATGGCCGAGATCCGCCGTCAGGGGATCGATGAGCTGGTGCGTGAAGTCAGCCAGGACCGGCCCTTCCTCGGCGTCTGCGTCGGCATGCAGGCGCTGATGCAGCGCAGCGAGGAGAACGGCGGCGTGGATTGCATCGGCCTGTTCCCCGGCGCGGTGCGGCGCTTCCCGGGCGGCATGCAGGAGGAGGGCGAGGCCCTCAAGGTGCCGCACATGGGTTGGAACGAGGTCAGCCACGTGCTCGACCATCCGCTCTGGCACGGCATCCCTGATCGCGCCCGCTTCTATTTCGTGCACAGCTTCTACGTCGAGGCCGGCAATCCGCGCCAGGTGGTCGGTCGTGGCCACTACGGCCTGGACTTCGCCGCCGCCCTGGCCGACGGCTCGCGCTTCGCCACCCAGTTCCATCCCGAGAAGAGCGCCGACTACGGTCTGCAGCTCTATGCCAACTTCCTCGCCTGGGACGGCCGCTGGTAATGGCGCGCAAGCCGTCCGCGCCGCTGGTGACGCTCGAGCCCGAGCAGACCCAGCGCCTGGTCACGGCCCTGCAGACCCTGCTGGACGATAGCTTCGAGGTCCGCCTCGGGCGCTTCGAAGTCGAGGAACTGCTGGATTTCTTCGCCCGCGAGTGCGGGCCGCTGTACTACAACAAGGCGGTTGCCGACGTGCAGACCCTGCTCAGGGAGCGTGTCGACAGCCTGGAAAGCGACATCTGGGCGCTGGAAAAGCCCTAGATCGCCCTCACCCCGAGAGCCAAGGTATTGCCATGCTGATCATCCCCGCCATCGACCTCAAGGACGGTGCCTGCGTCCGCCTGCGCCAGGGGCGCATGGAAGACTCCACCGTATTCTCCGACGATCCCGTGGCCATGGCCGCCCAGTGGGTCGACGGCGGCTGCCGCCGGCTGCACCTGGTCGATCTCAACGGCGCCTTCGAAGGCCAGCCGGTCAACGGCGAGGTGGTCACCGCCATCGCCAGGCGCTATCCCGGCCTGCCGATCCAGATCGGCGGCGGCATCCGTTCGTTGGAGACCATCGAGCACTATGTGCGCGCCGGCGTCAGCTACGTGATCATCGGCACCAAGGCGGTCAAGCAGCCGGAATTCGTCGCCGAAGCCTGTCGCGCCTTCCCCGGAAAGGTCATCGTCGGCCTGGATGCCAAGGATGGCTTCGTCGCCACCGACGGCTGGGCCGAGGTCAGCGAGCTGCAGGTCACCGACCTGGCCCGCCGCTTCGAGGCCGACGGCGTCAGCGCCATCGTCTACACCGACATCGCCCGCGACGGCATGATGCAGGGCTGCAACGTGCCCGCCACCCGCGCCCTGGCCGAAGCCACCAGCATCCCGGTGATCGCCTCCGGCGGCATCCACAACCTGGGCGATATCCAGAACCTGCTCGACGCCCGCAGCCCGGGCATCATCGGCGCCATCACCGGCCGCGCGATCTACGAGGGTACCCTCGACGTCGCCGAGGCCCAGGCGCTGTGCGACAACTTCAAGGTCTGAGGACGCGACGATGATCGAATGCTCTTCGCTGGATGAGGTTCGCGGAGCGATCGACGAACTCGATCAACAAATCGTTCAACTGCTGGCGGCGCGCGGTGCCTATGTTCGCCAAGCCGCACGCTTCAAGAAGGACGATGCTGCCGTACGAGCACCACAGCGAGTGGAGCAGGTCATCGCCAAGGTAAAGGCGCTGGCCGCTGAGGCTGGCGCGCCACCTGTCGTGGTCGAGCAGGTCTACCGGGCGATGATCGCCGCATTCATCGAGGCTGAGTTGGCGGAACACGCCACCTTGCAGCAACGTACCTGACTTCGTCTTCTGGAGAGAAACATGGCGCTGGCGAAACGCATCATCCCCTGCCTGGACGTGGACAATGGCCGCGTGGTCAAGGGCGTCAAGTTCGAGAATATCCGCGATGCCGGTGACCCGGTGGAGATCGCCCGCCGCTACAACGAGCAGGGCGCCGACGAGATCACCTTCCTCGACATCACCGCCAGCCACCAGGGTCGCGACACCACCCTGCACACCGTAGAGCGCATGGCCAGCCAGGTGTTCATCCCGCTGACCGTGGGCGGCGGCGTGCGCACCGTGCAGGACATCCGCAACCTGCTCAATGCCGGGGCCGACAAGGTCTCGATCAACACCGCGGCGGTCTTCACCCCGGAGTTCGTTGGCGAAGCCGCGGCGCGCTTCGGCTCCCAGTGCATCGTGGTGGCCATCGATGCCAAGCGCGTCAGTGGCCCCGGTGAGGCACCGCGTTGGGAGATCTTCACCCATGGCGGGCGCAAGCCCACCGGTCTCGACGCCGTGGCCTGGGCGCAGAAGATGGAAGGCCTGGGCGCCGGTGAGATCCTGCTCACCAGCATGGACCAGGACGGCATGAAGAATGGCTTCGACCTGGGCGTGACCCGAGCGGTGAGCGAGGCGGTGGGGATTCCGGTGATCGCCTCCGGCGGCGTCGGCAACCTGCAGCACCTGGCCGATGGCATTCTCGAAGGCAAGGCCTCGGCCGTGCTCGCTGCCAGCATCTTCCATTTCGGCGAATGCACCATTCCCGAGGCCAAACGGTACCTGGCCGAAAAAGGGATTGTGATACGCTCCACAAAATCTTAAGCACCGGCGCTGCCGGCTGGGAGTAGGGCGTGCGCAAGGGATTCTGGGGCTGCTTGGCTGGCTTGCTGCTGATGTCAGCCACAGCGGCAAGGGCCGATCTTCCAGACGGCTATCAGCTCACCCTGCTGACCGAAAATTTCCCGCCCTACAATTTCTCCGTCGACGGCAAGAACTTCGCCCGTGATGCCGATCTCAAGGGCATCGCGGTCGACATGGTCCGCGAGATGTGCCAGCGCGCTGGCATCCCCTACAACCTGACCCTCAGGTTTCCCTGGGAGCGGATCTACGGCATGGCCCTGGATCAGCCCGACCATGGCGTCTTCGTCACCGCGCGCCTGCCCGAGCGTGAAGCCCTGTTCAAGTGGGTCGGCCCCATCGGTCCGGATGACTGGGTGTTGCTCGGCCGTCCCGATAGCCACCTGCAACTGCGCAGCCTGGACGATGTGCGCCAGCAGCAGCTCAAAGTCGGCGCCTATAAGGGCGATGCCATCGCCGAGAGTCTCGTCCAGCAGGGTTTCCAGCCGGACCTCGCGCTGCGCGACCAGGAAAACGTGCAACGCCTGCTCAAAGGGCAGATCGATGTCTGGGCCACGGGCGATCCGGCCGGGCGTTACCTGGCGCGCCAGGAGAACGTGTCCGGACTCAAGACGCTGTTGCGCTTCAACACCGGCGAGCTGTATCTGGCGTTGAACAACCAGACCCCGGACGAGGTGGTACAGAAGCTGCAAAAAGCCCTCGACGAGATGCGTCAGGCGGGCGACGTTCAGCGCATCTTCAATCGTTATCTGTAACGTTGGCCAGATAGGGTCGGCGCGGGATCGAGCGGTCGCTCAAGGAGAGGAAATGCGCAAGTCGGGATTGGGTTTCGCGTGGGTATTGCTGTGGTGCGCGCTCGGGATGGGAACGGCGCGGGCAGAGTTGCCTCCCGGCTATCGGATCGTACTGCTGACCGAGAATTTCCCGCCGTTCAACATGGCGATCGATGACAAGAACTTCGCCCGTGACGAGTCCATCGACGGCATTAGCGCCGATCTGGTGCGCGAGATGTTCAAGCGCGCGAAGATCGACTACAACCTGTCGCTGCGCTTTCCCTGGGATCGCATCTACAACCTGACCCTGGACAGCCCCAACTACGGACTCTTCTCCGTCTCCCGTACCGACGCACGGGTGCCGCTGTTCAAGTGGGTCGGTCCGCTGGGCAAGACGCGCAAGGTGTTCATGACGCTGCCCGGCAGCACCGTCAAGGTGCCTGACCTGGCGGCCGCGGCCAAGCTGCGCGTCGGCGCCTACAAGAATTCCGCCGTGAGCCAGATGCTCAAGGACAAGGGCATCGTCGCCAGCGAAGCGCTGCGCGACCAAGAGAACATCGCCCGGCTGCAGAAGGGCGAGATCGATGTCTGGGCGACCACCGACGTGGTGGCGCGCTACCTGGCCAAGCAGGAGGGGGTGAGCAACCTCCAGACCCTGCTGAGCTTCCAGGAGTCCGAACTGTACCTGGCCTTGAACAAGGATACTCCCGACGAGGTGGTGACCCGCTTGCAGCAGGCGCTGGACGCCATGCGCCAGGAAGGCATGGTCGATAGCATCACCAACAACTACCTCTAAGCCCGGACCCATCGTCCGGTAGCGCGGGCAGGCGCGGGCTGAGGCACGCCTGCTCGGCGCGCCAACGGGCGGGTTGCCGGGCGTCGAGGGTCACGAGCGGACTTCGTTGTGAGGCGGTTTCGAAACCTAGTAGTCGGCCGGTAGTGGCCAAGGGAGGAGCAATGCGCAAGTCGGGGTGGGGTGTCGCGGGCGTACTACTGGGTTGCATGCTGAGCCTGGCCCAGGCTCGAGCCGAGTTACCGGCGGACTATCGAGTGGTCTTGTTCACCGAGAATTTCCCCCCTTACAACATGGCGGTCGATGGTAAGAACTTCGCCCGGGATGCGTCCATCGAGGGTATCAGTACCGATCTGGTGCGCGAGATGTTCAAGCGTGCCAAGCTTTCCTACGACCTGTCGTTGCGCTTTCCCTGGGAGCGGATCTACAACCTTACCTTGGAGAACGCCAACTACGGCATCTTCTCCACCACCCGCACGCCGGAACGCGAAGCCCTGTTCAAATGGGTCGGTCCGCTGGCACCGACTTCCTGGGTGGTCCTGGCGCCGCAGAACAGTACGATCACGCTCGCCAGCATCAAGGACCTGGCCAAATACCGCGTGGGCGCCTACCAGAACGATGCTGTCAGCCGCTATCTCGAAAGCGAGGGGCTGGCGCCCATCAACGCCCTGCGCGATCAGGAGAACGTGGCCAAGCTGCAGAACGGTCAATTGGATCTCTGGGCCACCACCGACCCGGTTGGCCGCTATCTGGCCAAGCAGGCCGGTGTCACCCAGTTGAAGACCGTATTGCGTCTGCGCGAGGCATCCCTCTATCTGGCCCTGAACAAGGATACGCCCAACGAGGTGGTAACCCGCCTGCAACAGGCGCTGGACGCCATGCGCAAGGAAGGGGTGGTCGACGGCATCACCAAGCGTTACCTCTGACGCCGGCTGCGCCCTAGTGTGGTGTTTCAGAAGTTCGCGCAAGAATTGGCGAGTGATTTTTGTTCCTGGGCCAGGCGCCGGGACGAGTCATAGCAGGGCTATGGCGAGGAGTGGCAACGCCGCCCAGGGACGAAAAGCGACGCCAAAATTGTGTAGATAACTTCTGAAACACCACACTAGCGATAGCGCCCGTCGCGACCATGTGCGGGCATGGCCTGGTTGGCGCGGAGGGCGATCATCTGCGGCAGGTCGATGATCTCCACGCCCTGGGTCTTGAGGCGCGGCAGTTGCTGCGCCAGCACCGCCAGGGTCGCCGGGTAGGGATGACCGATCAGCACGGCGCTGCCCTGGCGCTGCGCCAGGCGCACGCCCTCGGCGAGTTGGGCGGCCACCGCCGCGGGCGTCGCCTCGTTATCGAGGAAAACATCGCGCGAGACGCTGGCCAGGCCGATCTTCTGGGCTTCCGCCGCGGCTACCGTGGCGGCGCTGGTGCGACTGTCGAGAAACAGCAGGTGGCGCTGCTGCAGTACCTGCATCAGCTCGGCCATGGCCGGTCGGTCGGCGGTCATGCGGCTGCCTTCGTGGTTGTTCACCCCATCGGCCTCGGGCACTCGTTCCAGGGCGCGGTCGAGGCGTTGCAGGCGCTCCGCCGACGACATTTCCGGATGCCAGGCATAGGGACCGCCGGCCGGGTCCATGGGCAGGTGCAACAGCACGGTGCGGCCGGCGCGATGCGCCTGGGCAGCGAGTTCGCTGGCGTGTTGGGTCTCGGGAATGATCGCCAGGACCACCGGCGCCGGTAACTCCAGCACCTGGCGATCCCGGGCCGCATTCTGGCCAAGATCGTCGATGACGATGGTCAGGCGCGCGGGTGCCGCCAGGGCCAGGCCGCTAGCCAGCGCGAGCGCCCCGGCCAGCAGCAGCTGTCTCACCCTCACGGCGTATGGGTGACGTTCAGCCCCTTGAGCAGCGACAGGGCTTGGGAGAGCTGGAAGTCATCATCCTGCGGTCGCGGGCTCTGGTTGGGCTTCTTGCTGCCGGTCGGGCGGTCGGCGCCGCCGTTGCCATTGCTCAGGTGGCCGGCGAGATCCGCTTCCTTGAAGTACTCGTCGCCGCCGCTCTCGGGAGTGACCTTGGCCTGGGCGACGGCGATGTCCGGGGTGATGCCCTGTGCCTGGATCGAACGACCGCTGGGCGTGTAGTAGAGCGCCGTGGTGAGCTTGAGCGCGCGGTCGTTGTTCAGCGGCAGCACGGTCTGTACCGAGCCCTTGCCGAAGCTGTCGGTGCCCATGAGGATGGCGCGCTTGTTGTCCTGCAGGGCACCGGCGACGATCTCCGCGGCCGAGGCGCTGCCGCCGTTGATCAAGACCACCAGCGGCACCTTGTCGCTGGGATCGGCGGCGTCGGCGGTGAAGCGCAGCTCGGAATTGGGCAGCCGGCCCTTGGTGTAGACGATCAGGCCGTGGTTGAGGAAGGCGTCGGCCACTTCCACCGCCGATTGCAGGACGCCGCCCGGGTTGTTTCTCAGGTCGAGGATCAGGCCCTTGAGCTTGCCCTTGTTCTCCTGGCGCAGCTTGTTCAGCGCCTTGACCGTCTCTTCGCCGGTGTTGACCTGGAATTGCGAGATGCGGATCAGGCCATAGCCCGGCTCCAGCAGCTGGCTCTTGACGCTGTTGACCTTGATCACCGCCCGCGCGAGTTTGACGTCGAACGGCTGGCCGCCATTGCGCACGATGGTCAGGGTGATGGTGCTGCCCGGCTTGCCGCGCATCTTGTCGACGGCTTCGTTGATGGTCTGGCCCTTGGTCGGCTGGCCATCGATCTTGACGATCAGATCGCCCGGTTGCAGGTGGGCCTTAGCCGCTGGGGTATCGTCGATGGGCGAGACCACCTTGATGAAGCCGTTCTCCTGGCCGACTTCCAGGCCCAGGCCGCCGAATTCACCGCTGGTGGTTTCCTGCAGTTCGGCGAAATCCTTGGGCTCCAGATACGCGGAGTGCGGATCCAGGTTGCTGAGCATGCCCTTGATGGCGTTCTCCAGCAGGACCTTGTCTGAAACCGGCTCCACATAGGCGGCCTTGATGCGGTCGAACACCTCGGCGAAGGTGCGCAGCTCGTCCAGTGGCAGCGGAGCGCTGGCCGGGGCATCGGTGGCGGTGCCCGAGGGGACCGGCGTCACCGCCGCCGGCACGCTCTGCGGCGATTGCGCCTGGACGACTCCAACGCCACCGAACAACAGGGCGAGGACCAGGGCGGTGGGACGAAAGCGATGCGGCATGTGCAGCTCCTAAACCGGGGTGTGTCTCACTATCCCTGAGCACGACACCAGATGACCGGGTCCGTCGGGCGACCCTGTTGGCGGATGGCGAAGTACAAGGCTGAGGCTTCCTGACCGCCGCTGGCGCCGACAGTCGCGATGGCATCCCCGGCCTTGACCACATCACCTGCAGACTTCAGCAGGCTCTGATTATGTCCGTACAGGCTGAGATAGCCATTCCCATGATCGATGATAACCAGTTGGCCGGCGCCTCTTAGCCAGTCGGCGAAGACCACCCGACCGTCGTGTATCGCCTTGACCCGAGTGCCTGCGCTGGCGGCGATCAGCACGCCGTCCCATTTCGCCCGGGGATCGTCGCCGCGCGGGCTGCCGAAGCGCGCCACCAGACGGCCGTCGACCGGCCAGGGCAGCTTGCCGCGGGCATTGGCGAAGGCACCGCCATATGCGGGTGCTGCACTAGACACCGCTATGTCCGGGGCGTTCGAGGGTCGGGCGGCTTTCGTATCGCTTTCCGCCTGGCGCCGCGCTGCATCGCGAGCTTCACGCGCGCGGGCCTCGGCCAGTTGCCGTTGCCGCGCCTCCTCGGCTTCGCGCGCCTGGCGGGCGAGGGTTTCCTCGATGGTCTTGAGCACCTTGTTCAGGGCGGCCTGGTCCTGCTCGCGGGCCTGGATCTCACGGCTCTTGTCGCGGTAATCCTCGTTGATCTTGGCCAGCGCCGTCTGACGTTCCTTGCGCACCTCGACCAGCTCCGCCTGGCGCTTCTCCAGGTCTTCGCGGCGGGCGACCAGATCGCTCTGCTCCTGCTGGATGCCCTGTTCCACCTCGCGCAGCTCGCGCAGGGTGTCGTTGAAGGTGGCGAGTTGATCCAGGCGGGTGCGGTTCAGGTAGTTGTAGTAGGTGAGGGTGCGGCTGACCTTCTCGGGATGTTCCTGATTCAGCAGCAGCTTGAGGTATTCCTGGCGACCGCTCTGGTAGGCGGCGCGAATCTGCACGGCGATCAGCTTCTGTTGTTCAGCGCGGGACTGGTCGAGCTTCTTCTTGCGACCGTCCAGCTCTTGCAGCTTTTTTTCGCCGTTCTCCAGCTGCTTCTGCAGCGAGTCGACCTGCTTTTCCAAATCGCCCAGCTGGGTCTCGGTGCTCTGCAGCTGCTTTTGCACGCCGGATTTCTCGGCCTGCACCTGCTTGAGCACCTTCTGCATCTCCTGGATTTCCTGACGGGTCTGCTCGATCTGCCGCTGGGTATCGGCGCGGTCGTCGGCCAGGGCAGGAGCGAGAACGCTGGCGAGCAGAAGAGAGACGAGAAAACGGCGCATGCGGGGTCGTAGCTTTCCAGGGCGAAGCGCCTAGTATGCCCGTCACATCCGGCAAAAAAAACGCCAAGGTACGCCGTTCGGCGTTCACAGCCCGCCCAGGCGGTCAGGCTGCGAACGAGGGAGCATTTCTCTTTCAGTAGCCGACGGTGAAGCGAGTGCGGTGATGCGCGGGTCGCTCGACTTCGTCGAGCAGGGCCACGGCGAAGTCTTCGTAGGAGATCCGGCTGTCGCCCGCGGCATCGAACAGCAGGGCGTCGCGGCCCAGGCGGAAGTGGCCGGTCCGCTCGCCGGGAAAGAAGACCATCTGCGGGCTGACGAAGACCCAGTCGAGGTCGCTGACCTCCCGCAGTGCCTCCAGGGTGGCGATGCCGGCACCGGCTTCGCTGCGGTATTCCGCCGGGAAGGCCGGCGCATCGAAGAGGCGCGTGCCGTCCGGCAGGCTCAGGCTGGCGGCGCCGCCCACGATCAGCAGGCGCGGGATGCCCGCGGCGCGGGCGAAATCGATGAGCGTCGCCGGGGCGACGTCGGCGAATCTCAGGCTGCTGATCAAGACCTCATGGCCGACGAGGGCCTGGGCAGTGTCACTGTGGGCGACGTCGCCGGTAGCCAGCGTCAGGCCGGTCCGGGGCGCGAGGCGGGCAGGATCGCGCACCAGGGCGGTGACACTATGGCCACGGGCGAGGGCTTCGTCGAGCAGGCGGCTGCCGACATTGCCGGTGGCGCCGAGCAGAGCGATGGAGGTCATGGCGGGATTCCCGATGAATGAAGGAAAGCCAAGCCTAAGCAGACCGCCGCAGGCTTCCAAGGAGGCAGTTTCGCGTGTGCAGGTTACCCGCCGATAACCCGGGGCGGCGAGGGTATGGCGCTACCGGGGGGCTGTGTATACTGGCCGGCATTTTTAGCCCTTCTCGGATAGCTGCTCAATCATGGAATTTCTCGGTCGGGTGGTCGAATTCGCCACCCATCATCCGCTGCTCGTCGCCGCCTTCATCGCCATCGTCGCCCTGATGCTGTTCAACGAAACCCGTCGCGGTGGGCGCAGCCTCTCCACCGGTGAACTCACCGCGCTGCTCAATCGCGAGGAAGGCGTGGTGGTCGACATCCGTTCCAGCAAGGATTTCGCCGCCGGGCATATCGTCGGCGCCCTGAACATCGCTCAGGAGAAAGTCGCCAGCAGCTTGTCTCTACTGGAAAAGCACAAGGCCAAGACCCTGATCGTGGTGGACAGCGCCGGCCAGCAGGCGGGCGCTGTGTGCGGCGATCTGCAGAAGGCCGGCTTTACCGCCGCTCGTCTGAACGGCGGTATCGCCACCTGGCGTGCAGAGAACCTGCCGCTGGTGAAGTGACCCCTAGCGTGGCCGCGTCAGCGGCCACTGGAGACCGCGCATGACCGACGTCGTCATCTATACCAGTGCCTGGTGTCCCTATTGCCATCGTGCCAAGCACCTGCTCGATCGCAAGAACGTGGCCTACCGGGAGATTTCCGTCGATGGCCAACCGGCCCTGCGTAGCGAAATGGCCCGCAAGGCCGGCCGCACCAGCGTGCCGCAGATCTGGATCGGCACGACCCACGTCGGCGGTTGCGATGATCTCTATGCCCTAGACCGAAGCGGACGCCTCGATCCGCTGCTGTCCGTCTGACCAACACTCATCACTCAAGGCCCTACCATGACCGATCAAATCAATGGCGCCCAGGAAGACGGCGCTCAGTTCTCCCTCCAGCGCATCTACATCCGCGACCTGTCCTTCGAGGCCCCCAAGAGCCCCGAGATCTTCCGCCAGGACTGGCAGCCCAACGTCAACCTGGACCTGGCCACTCGCCAGAAGACCCTGGGCGACGACTTCCACGAAGTGGTGCTGACCCTGACCGTGACCGTCAAGAACAAGGAAGAGACCGCCTTCATCGCCGAAGTGCAGCAGGGTGGCATCTTCCTGATCAAGGGCCTGGACGCCGCTTCCATGGCCCACGCCCTGGGCGCCTTCTGCCCCAACATCCTGTTCCCCTACGCCCGCGAGGCGCTGGACAACATGGTGGTGCGTGGCTCCTTCCCGGCGCTGATGCTGCAGCCGGTGAACTTCGACGCCCTGTACGCCCAGGAACTGGCGCGCATGCAAACCGCTGGCGAAGCCTGATCGGCTCCGCTGCGATGACAAACGCCCCTTGCCAGGGGCGTTTTGCTATCTGGCCTTCAGCTTGCGACTGGCGCGCCAGAGATCGAAACTGAATACCGCAAGACCCGCCCAGATGCAGAGGAAGGCGAACAGCCGCTCGCGCGGGAAGGGCTCGCCATAGAGCCAGACCGCCTGGATCAGGACCAGGGTCGGGGCGATGTACTGCAAGAAGCCCAGGGTCGAATAGGGCAGCTTGCGCGCCGCGGCGTTGAAGCACAGCAAGGGGATCAGGGTGATCGGGCCGGCCAGCACGATCAGCAGGCCCAGGGAGGAGTGCCAGACCTCTGCTTGCAGGCTCGCACCCGGGGTCAGCAGCGGCAGCGCGATCAGGGCGACCGGTACCAGCAGCCAGCTTTCCACCACCATGCCCGGCAGGGCGGCCACCGGCGTCTGGCGCCGGACCAGGCCGTAGAAGGCGAAGGTCAGGGCCAGCGCCAGGGAGACCCAGGGCAGTTGCCCCAGGGTCCACAGCTGCTGAGCCACTCCCAGCACCGCCAGGCCCACGGCGAGCCATTGCAGCGGGCGCAGCCGTTCGCCGAGGATCACCAGGGCGAGCAGGATGTTGACCAGCGGATTGATGTAGTAGCCCAGGCTGGCCTCGACCACATGGGCGTTGTTGACCGCCCAGATGTAGACCAGCCAGTTGCTGGCGACCAGCGCGCCGGATAGCGCCAGCCAGGCCAAGCGGCGCGGATGGGCGCGTAGCTCCGCCCACCAGCCACGATGCCGCCAGACCAGCAGCAACAGGGCGCTGAACAGCGCGGACCAGAGGATGCGCTGGAACAGGATCTCGAGGGACGGCAGCGCCGCCAGCAGTTTGAAGAACAGCGGAAACAAGCCCCACAGCCCATAGGCGGTGAGGCCCAGGGCATAGCCCTGGCGCAAGGCAGGCATGAGAAATCCTTAGGCAGACAACGTTCTTGTCCGGCCAGGATAGCTCAAGGTGTCGCCTGCTGTCGGGGCAGGTGAGAAACCTGCCCTATGCTGATAGCGGTCGACCTGGTATCGCCTGGGCTGCTACGGCAGCATCGTCATAACGGCCGCGCAGCGCTTGGCTCAGGCGCGATCAGCGCTGTCCGGCTTCATTGCTGGGCGCCATAACCCTCGGGCTCCACCGGAAAACTGCCGTCGTTCGCCGCGATCAGCTTGTTCAGCCGTACCGGAATGGCCTTGGCGGCCGGGACCTTGCTCTCTTCGGCATGGTGCCAGAGCGGGATCAGGGCGTTGCATTCAGGGTAGTAGCCGCCACAGGCGCCTTCCGGGATGTTGTAGGGCGTGACGCGCAACGGGCCCACCTCACGACGTACGCCATCATCGGCTACCGTCGATACCTGCACCTTGTCGCCTTCGGCCAGGCCCAGGCGTTCGATGTCGTTGCGGTTCATCAGCAGTACCGCCCGGGTCCCCTTCACACCGCGGAAACGGTCGTGGTAGCCGTAGATGGTGGTGTTGAACTGATCATTGCTGCGCAACGTCATCAGGGTCAGGACGTCGCGCCCGGCAGCGGGCATGTCCGGATCTTCTTCCAGGCTGCGCGGGACGCTGAGATTGGCCTTGCCGGTCTCAGTCTTCCACTCGCGCTTGGCGGCCGGCAGCGGGCGATGGAACCCCCCCACCTCCCACATCCGGGCATTGAAGTCGTGGAAGATCTCCGGGAAGGAGAGGGCGATCTCGTCGCGAATCAGGCCGTAGTCGGCGACCCAGGCATCCCAGGTCACCTTGGGGTTATCCGGTAGCGTCGCTTTGGCCAGGCCGGCGACGATGGCCGGCTCCGACAGCAGGTCGCCTTCCGGCGGCTCGGCCACGCCGCGCCAGCCGTGGATGCAGCCGGTGCTGTCCTCGGTGCTGTGGGCCTGTTCCACGCCATTCTGGCGATCGATCTCGGTCCGGCCGAGGCAGGGCAGCAGGTAGGCCTTGTCCGCCGGCACCAGGTGGTTGCGATTGAGCTTGGTGGCGATCTGTACCGATAGCTTCAAGGTCCGCCAGGCTGGCTCCATCAGGCTGGTCTCGGGAATGGCGCGCAGGAAATTGCCGCCCAAGCCGATGAAGGCCTGCACCGAGCCGTCGAGAATGCCCTCGCAGACTTCCACGGTGTTGCGGCCCTTTTCCCGCGGCGGATTGAAGCCGAAGCGCTCGCCGAGCTGGTCCAGCGGAGCCAGCTCCGGTTTCTCGGTGATGCCCACGGTGCGCTGGCCCTGGACATTGGAGTGACCGCGTACCGGGCAGATCCCGGCGCCGGGTTTGCCGATGTTGCCGCGCAAGAGCAGCAGGTTGGCCAGCATCTGGATGCTCTCCACGCCATGCCTGTGCTGGGTCAGGCCCATGCCATAGATGCCGATGACCTTCTGGCAGCGAGCATAGACGGCGGCGGCTGCTTCCAGGGCGTTACGGGTCAAGCCCGACTGGCGCTCCAGCTGTGGCCATTCCTGGCGCTGCAGCCATTCGCAGAAGTCGGCGAAGCCGTGGCAGTGCTCGGCGATGAAGGCATGGTCAAGCACGGCGGGGCGACCCTGCTCACGGGCCTCGTCATCGGCGGCCAAGAGCGCCTTGCACATGCCGGCCAGGGCGGCGATGTCGCCACCCGGTTTGAGTTGGTGGTACTGGGTGCTGATCTGGGTGGAGTGATCGGTGAGCATCTCCACCGGCGACTGCGGATTGACGAAGGTTTCCAGACCGCGTTCGCGCAGGGGATTGAAGGTGATGATGGGCGCACCGCGCTTACGGGCTTCCTGCAGGTCGTGCAGCATCCGCGGGCTGTTGCTGCCCGGATTCTGGCCGAAGAACAACAGGCAATCGGCCTGGTTGAAGTCATTCAAGGTCACGGTGCCCACGGACACGCCGATGCTCTTGGGCAGGGCCACCGAGGTGCTCTCATGGCACATGTTGGAGCTGTCCGGCAGATTGTTGGTGCCGTACAGCCGCGCATAGAGCTGATAGAGGTAGGAGGTCTCCAAGGCCGCGCGACCCGAGGCATAGAAGATCACCGAGTCCGGGTCCAGCGCCTTGAGTTCGGCGCCGATGTCGGCGAAGGCCTCGGCCCAGCTCACCGGCCGATAACGATCACTGGCGGCGTCGTAGCGCAGCGGATGGGTCAGCCGACCGACCTCTTCCAGATCATAGTCGCGCCAGCCCCGCAGCTCGCTCAGCGAATGCTGGGCGAAGAACTCCGGTCCGCATCTCTTGCTGGTCACTTCCCAGGCCGTGGCCTTGGCGCCGTTCTCGCAGAATTCCAGCGGATGGGGCTTGCCCGGCTTGGCCCAGGCGCAGCTCACGCAGGCGAAGCCGCCGTGCTTGTTCTGTTTGGCCAACAGGGCGCCGGACTTGAGCGGCACCCGCTCGCGCAGCACGATTTCGGTCACCGAGCGGGCCGAGCCCCAGCCGCCGGAGGGGGCGTCGTAGCGTTCAACCTTGGGTTTGCCGATCTTGCTCATGGTGCGCCTCACGTGACGGTCTGGCGATGTGCCTGTAGGTCATGGGACGGCGCGTCTGGCGGGAAGGTTCTGGCGGTCAGCCGGGCGGTGCGGCGAAACCCAGTTGGCGCCAGCCTTCGTAGACCGCCACGGCCACGGTGTTGGACAGATTGAGGCTGCGCCGGTTGGGCAACATCGGCAGGCGCAACCGCTGCTCGGGCGGTAGCGACTCGAGCACCTCGGCCGGCAGCCCGCGACTCTCCGGGCCGAACAGCAGGGCATCGCCTGGCGCATAGGCGATCTCGGTGAAGGGATGACTGGCCTTGGTGGTGAAGGCCAGCAGTCGGGGCGGCTGCAAATCTGCTATACAGGCCGCGAGACTGGCGTGGGTCCGCACCGTGGACCACTCGTGATAGTCCAAACCGGCGCGGCGCAATTTCTTGTCGTCCAGCGCGAAGCCCAGCGGCTCGATCAGGTGCAGGCGGCAGCCGGTGATGGCACAGAGGCGAATGACGTTGCCGGTATTGGGCGGAATTTCCGGTTGGTAGAGGATGATGTCGAACATGAAGGGCAGGGCGCCTGGCAAAGCGCCTATGGTACTGCGCCGCCGCCGCGCCGTCGCGAGCGGGGCAGGTCGATGAGCCTCTGGCAACGGCTGGTCGAGCTACTACTGCGCGAACACCGGGCACGCCAGGACGAACTGGCGCGGGTGGAAAACCCGGAATTGCTCAAGGCCGAATGGCGCGTCCAGCGTCGGCGCCTGACGCTCTGGCTGGCCTCGGCAGCGCTGGGCGCCGGGCTTTTCGGAATGATCATCGGCCAGTTGGTGTACCAGCGTAACCACCCCGATCCCTGGTCGGCCGAGGCCCGCCGCCCGGTCATTCTGAGCGTAGAGACCCAGCAGGATCCGTCGCGCTTCGAGCTGCTGATCACCGCAGATCGCTCGTTGTTCTACGAACGCTATCGCCCCGACGGTGCTCTGAGCTTGCGCCTGCCACGTGCACGTTGGGATGGCGGTGAACGCGATGGGCGGGTGGTGCGGTCGGGCGGCAGTTTCTCCTGGACGGTGCGCCAGGATGGCCAGGACCTGAAGGTGCTGCTGGTGGGTGTCGGTGGCGCCCTGCAGGCCAGTGATCGCCTGGTGGAAGAGGGCGAAAACTGGGTGCTGCACGTCGAGGTGCCGCTGGCGCCCTGAAATGCCCTGTTATTAGGCAAAGAGCGCGGCTATGCACCAGAGCTGAACGCGGAATGGCGGTTGGCTGGGCTTGCCGAGGTGGTTCTGGCGTTTGGCTGTGGCTGAGCTTTTTCGCGCAAGAATCGCTCTAGGGCGGGGTTTTGGGCTTTTTCTGGGCAAAAAAAGAGGCCATCACACGGAGTGATGGCCTCAAGAAGAAAAGAGGGGATTCCCCAGCCTGCCTGTACCGAGGTCCCCAAAAGGGTAGTTACCTAGGATATTGCAGGAGGTGTGCCAAGTTTTGGGGTTGGGTGTTTTTGGGACTTTGTAGGTTGGGTTGAGCGCAAGCGAAGCCCAACATTACGTAGCTGCAATCTTGGCTTTATAGGTGCCCGGCTGCTTATTGAGTGCTCTGATGGCTCTTGTTTCGCCCACCCGGGCGAGTCACTTTTGCCAATCGCGGCAAAAGTAACCAAAACCGCTTGCCCCGGACATCCGGCCCTGCGCTGCGCTCCGGGTCCGCTCACGCCAGCGCCGTTCCGGGGTCGGTCCAGATGGGCCGTCCCTGGCCCACTGGACCTCTCGCCGCATCCATGCGGCTCGACCCACTCCACGACACTGGCGTTCGCCCTCCTGAACGGGGCGATTCGCCAGCCTGAAAGTTTCGGTTGAACAACCAAACAGCACGTAGCGTGGACAACGGCGCAGCCTTGTCCAATGTTCAAGACCAAGCTCACTTATGGAAAAGGCCGCCACGCCCTGACACCGCCTTTATCGCGGCCATGGGCCGCTCCTACGGGGTATCCGGCTTCCGTAGGAGCGGCCCATGGCCGCGATAAAGGCAGTGCTCCAAGGGCTTGGGCTTCGGTGGTTGAGGGCTGCCAGTGGGAAACGCTACACGGTTTTCCACGCTACAGATCCGTGAACAACAAATCCTCAGGCTGGCGCCCCGCCCCGTCAGTGAGGCCGAGTGCAGGTGTCGCGGAGGGGGATGCGAGGCAGGACGCCGAGCAAGGCGCGAGGGGCAGGATGCCCCTTCGTGCCGTGCCCCTGGAGCGGCGCCGGAACGAGGGGACCCGGAGCGCAGCGAAGGGCCGAAACGTGGGGCAAGCGGTTTTGGTTACTTTTGTCCGGGGCGCGTAGCCGCGATTGGCAAAAGTGACTCGCCCGGGTGGGCGAAACAAAAACCATCAAAGCACTCAATAAGCAGCTAGGCACCAAGTTAGCCCAGAGCGTTGGGCTTCGCTATCGCTCAGCCCAACCTACAAAAACTAGTCCTCCCCATCCTCATCCGGCCCATCCACCTTCATGCCCAGCTCCTTGATCTTGCGCGTCAGGGTATTACGCCCCCAACCGAGCAGCACGGCGGCATCGCGGCGGCGGCCGGCGGTGTGCTTGAGGGCGGTCTCGATCATGATGCGTTCGAAGGCCGGCACGGCATTGTCCAGCAGGCTGGACTGGCCACGGGTGAGGGCCTGGTCGGCCCATTGCCGCAGGGCCTGTTCCCAGTTGGCGGCGGGGGCGGCGTCCTGGGGTTGGTTGAGCAGCTCGGGTGGCAGGTCGTCGATCAGCACCTCGCGGCTGGAGGCCATCACCGTGATCCAGCGGCAGGTGTTCTCCAGCTGGCGCACGTTGCCCTGCCAGGGCAGGCCCTTCATGTATTCCTCGGTCTCGCCGCGCAGGGTCTTGGGCTCCACGGCCAGTTCCTGGGCCGCGCGGGCGAGGAAGTGGCGGGCGAGGGCGGGAATGTCTTCACGGCGATCGGCCAGCCGCGGGATGTGGATGCGAATGACGTTGAGGCGATGGAACAGGTCCTCGCGGAACTTGCCTTCGCGCACCAGGCCTTCGAGGTTCTGGTGGGTGGCGGCGATGATGCGCACGTCGACCTTGACCGGGGTATGGCCGCCGACACGATAGAACTCGCCATCGGCCAGCACCCGCAGCAGGCGGGTCTGGGTGTCGGCCGGCATGTCGCCGATCTCGTCGAGAAACAGGGTGCCACCATCGGCCTGCTCGAAGCGGCCACGGCGCTGGGCCGCGGCGCCGGTGAAGGCGCCCTTTTCATGACCGAACAGCTCGGATTCCATCAGGTCCTTGGGAATGGCGGCCATGTTCAGGGCGATGAAGGGCGCCGCGGCGCGCGGGCTGTGGCGGTGCAGCGCGTGGGCGACCAGTTCCTTGCCGGTACCGGATTCGCCGTTGATCAGTACGGTGATGTTGGAATGCGAGAGCCGGCCGATGGCGCGGAACACCTCCTGCATCGCCGGCGCCTCGCCGATGATCTCGGGGGTGCGGGTCAGGTGCGCCGGCTCGGCGAAGCCCTGCTGCTCCTGGGCGTGTTGCCCGGCGCGCTTGACCAGGGCCACGGCCTCGTCGACGTCGAAGGGCTTGGGCAGGTATTCGAAGGCACCGCCCTGGTAGGAAGCCACGGCGCTGTCCAGGTCGGAATGGGCGGTCATGATGATGACCGGCAGACGCGGATGCATTTCCCGGATGCGCGACAGCAGGTCCAGGCCGCTGGTGCCGGGCATGCGGATGTCCGAAATCACCACGTCCGGCTGTTGGCGGCCGAGGCGGGTCATGACGCTGTCGGCGCTGTCGAAGGCGACGGTGGTCATGCCTTCTTGTTGCAGGGCTTTTTCCAGGACCCAGCGGATGGAACGGTCGTCGTCGACGATCCAGACGGTCTCCGAACGGCTCATGCGTGCTCCTCGTTATTCCAGCGGCAGGAAGATGCTGAAGGCGGTGTGGCCCGGATGGCTTTCACACTCGATCAGCCCCTGGTGCTGGGTGATGATGTTCTGGGTGATGGCGAGCCCCAGGCCGGTGCCGTCGGGGCGACCGCTGACCATGGGATAGAAGATGGTTTCCTGCAGGTCCGGGGGGATGCCCGGACCGTTGTCGGTGATCTCCACCTTGCACACCAGGCGATGGCGATGGTGGCCGATGGTGAACTGGCGCAGGGTGCGGGTTCTCAGCGTCACCCGGCCCAGGCGCAATTCGTTCTGCTGGGAGATGGCCTGCATGGCGTTGCGCACGATGTTGAGCACCGCCTGGATCATCTGTTCGCGATCGATCATCAGGTCGGGAATGCTCGGGTCGTAGTCACGCACCAGGTTGATCAACCCCTGGCTTTCCGCTTCCACCAGGCTGCAGACCCGTTCCAGCACCTCGTGCACGTTGGTGATGGCCAGCTTCGGCAGCTTGTTGGAGCCGAGCATCCGATCGACCAGATTCCGCAGGCGATCCGCTTCCTCGATGATGACGTTGGTGTAGTCCTTGAGGGATTCCTCGGGCAGTTCGCGGGCCAGCAACTGGGCGGCGCCACGAATGCCGCCCAGGGGATTCTTGATCTCGTGGGCCAGGCCGCGTACCAGGAGCTTGGTGGTCTCCTGCTTGGAGAGCTGGGCCTCTTCCTTGGTGATGCGCAGCAGGCGGTCGCGCGGATGGACCTCCAGCAGCAGCAGGGTGTTGTGCCGGTCCAGGATGGGCGTCACCGCATAGTCCACCGTCAGGCTGTTGCCCGAGGTGGAGACCAGCAAGGCTTCGCGCTTGGTGAAGGGATGGGCATGGTCCACCGCCTGGCGTAGCGCCTGCAGGGCTTCGGGCGATTCGGTGAAGAGTTCGCTGATGAATTGACCGTGACTGCGCTGACCGCTGATGGCCAACAGCATCTCGGCTGCCGGATTCATGTACTCCAGCCGCAACTCCGCATCCAGCAGAATGACCGCGGTCGTGAGGTTGTCGAGCAGGAGTCGGTGGATGACGTCGGTAGGCATGGGAGGCCACAGCGCTATAGGGACGATAGGAAAATGCAAGAAGCAAACCAAGACGCCCCGAGTTAGGGCAGATCGCTGTAACGTGCACTAACAGCCGTCGCGCGGTTCGGCGGACCGTCCTGGATTTGTATCAAGATGGTGCGTAGTTGAAAAGCGCACCAGTGTGGTGCGCTAAAGGAAGGGCAGCCAGGATTTCTTGGCTTCGGGCGGCTTCATGTCGAGTGGACATTCCGGCCTTTTGCCCCAATCCGCCGCTGCGCACGGATGGGCGCGGCGCTTCTGCTCCAGCGAGGGGCGGCGCAGATGGAAGGGCTGGGCCGGGGTGCGTTCCAGCACGTTACCATCGGCTGCGAGAATTTCCGCCACCAACTGATGGGTGCCGCGGTCCAGGCCATCCAGCGGGAAGACCGGGCTGCGGCCGACACCGGCTTCCTTGTCATCCAGCAGCAGTCGATAGCTGTGGCCCGGTTGCAACTCCGGCTCACTGACCAGGCTGACGATGAGTTGCCCTTGCTGATCGATCACCGTGGCATCCGGCTCTGGCACCAGGATGCGCAGCATCTGGTAGCGGAAGGGTGCTGCCTTGGGTGTCTTCGCCACTGGCGTGGTCGGCGTCGGACTCAGCTTGCGGGTCGGCTGGCCCTGCTGGTTGAGGTTGTTGGTGGTGTTCACCGGGACCTTGGTGGCCTTGACGCCCTTGGGCGGCTGATCGGTATAGACGCGATTGCCGTCCTTGTCGACGTAGCTGTAGACCGCCGCCTGGGCGGGCGTCAGGACACAGAGCAGCAACAGCAACGCAACGAGGCGCATCAGCGGGCCGGACTGTTGACGCTGATGCGCTGCACGGTGACCGTCTTCTCGGCACTGGTCTGGATCACCTCGCCCGTGCCTGACAGGACCTGGGCGGCGAAGCGGTGCTCGCCACGCTCCAGGTTGGTCACGCCGAAGCGGGTACTCTGGCCGGGGCTGCCATAGGGTTGGCCATCCACCAGCAACTGCAGGCTCTGGCCTGCCTTCAGTGCCGGTTCCAGGGAGACACCCACGGCAAAGGTGCCATTGTTGGCGCGGATGGCCTCGTCGTTGGGCAGATTCACCTCCAGACGGCTGAAGGCCGGTCCCGCGGGCGTCGCAGCTGCGGGGGCGCTCGGGATGCTTGGCGCCGGCTGGGGATTGCCCACGGTGTTGGTGGGCGGCACCTGCACCGGTGTGGCATTGGCCGAGGGTTGGTCGCTGAACACCGTATTGCCTTCGGCATCGACCGACTTGTAGATCGCGGCCTGGGCAGAGCAGGCGAGGCAGAGCAGACAGCAGGCGAGCAGGCGAGGCATGGCGGAATCTCGGCCGGGCGATGAGGGGCAAGGGTAGCAGGCGCGCCGCGCGCTCCGGTAGGCAACTGATCGTCTGCCGCACGCTACGGAGCGCCGCTGCTTTTCTGGGCGCAATGAAAAGGCCTCCCGAAGGAGGCCTTTTCAATTACCGCAGCGGGATTAGACGCTGTAGTACAGGTCGTATTCCAGCGGGTGCACGAAGGTACGCACCTTGATCTCTTCCTCGGACTTCAGCTCGATGTAGGCATCGATGAACTCGTCGGTGAAGACGCCGCCCTTGGTCAGGAACGCACGGCCGGCGTCCAGGGCTTCCAGGGCTTCCTTCAGGCTGCCGCAGACCTGCGGGATCTTCTTGCCTTCTTCCGGCGGCAGATCGTACAGGTTCTTGTCGGCGGCATCGCCGGGGTGAATCTTGTTCTGGATGCCGTCCAGGCCAGCCATCAGCAGCGCGGCGAAGCACAGGTAGGGGTTGGCAGCCGGATCCGGGAAGCGGGCTTCGATGCGGCGGGCTTTCGGGCTCGACACATAGGGGATACGGATGGAGGCGGAGCGGTTACGGGCCGAGTAGGCCAGCATGACCGGGGCTTCGAAGCCGGGCACCAGACGCTTGTAGCTGTTGGTGGACGGGTTGGTGAAGCCGTTCAGGGCCTTGCCGTGCTTGATGATGCCGCCGATGAAGTACAGGGCGGTATCGGACAGGCCGGCATAGCCTTCACCCGCGAAGGTGTTCTTGCCATCCTTGGAGATGGACATGTGCACGTGCATGCCGGAGCCGTTGTCGCCGTACAGGGGCTTGGGCATGAAGGTGGCGGTCTTGCCGTAGGCATCGGCCACGTTGTGCACGACGTACTTCAGGGTCTGGGTCTCGTCGGCCTTCTTGACCAGGGTGTTGAACTGCACACCGATCTCGTTCTGGCCAGCGGTCGCCACTTCGTGGTGGTGGACTTCCACGGTCAGGCCCATTTCTTCCAGGGCGTTGCACATGGCGGTACGGATTTCGTGGTCGTGATCGACCGGCGGAACCGGGAAGTAGCCGCCCTTGACGCCCGGACGGTGGCCCTTGTTGCCGCTTTCGAAGTCAGCGTCGGTGTTCCAGGACGCCTGCTCGGAGAAGATCTTGAACATGGAGCCGGAGATGTCCGACTTGAACTTCACTTCGTCGAAGATGAAGAACTCGGGCTCCGGGCCGACGAACACGGTGTCGCCGATGCCGGTGGACTTCAGGTATTCCTCGGCGGCCTTGGCGATACCACGGGGGTCGCGCTCGTAGGGCTGCATGGTCGAGGGTTCGATGATGTCGCAGACCAGGATCAGGGTCGGCTCTTCGGTGAAGGGGTCCAGGACGGCGGTGCTGTCGTCGGGCAGCAGGATCATGTCGGAGGCTTCGATGCCTTTCCAGCCGGCGATGGAGGAGCCGTCGAACATCTTGCCGTGGGCGAAGAAGTCCTCGTCCAGCGCGTCACGCGCCGGCATGGTGACGTGTTGCTGCTTGCCTTTGGTGTCGGTGAAGCGCAGGTCTACCCACTTCACGTCGTTTTCTTTGATCAGTTGAACAGCCTTCGACATGGTTTCCTCCAGAGGAATTTCGGCCGGGAGCGGTTGGCGGTACTCCCGGTATCAGCTGTGCCCTTGAGGGGCGCTCCCGTGCTGCGCGGTCCACGACCGGCATTCGACGAAAAGCGCCCTATGCTGGCTCAGGGGCGGCTGCCTCACAAGAGAGCAAGTTGTATGCCAGTGCCCTTAAATGGGCTGGAGCGGCTTGCCACCGCCTCTCGCGGCGTTTTCAGGCCTGTCGATGCCGCATCGTTGCACCTGTTTGGTGCTTGATATTTCGAATATGCACTTAAATGGGGCTTTGAGTGATTTTGTCGGCCCGATTCGAGTCCGCGGCGGTTTTCAGGTATGATCTTCGCCCTTTTCTTTCGCGTTTCCCGCACGCCGTCTCCCGTTCATGAAGCTCATCATCAAGGTCTTTCCGGAAATCACCATCAAGAGTCGCCCGGTGCGCAAGAATTTCATTCGCCAATTGGTGAAGAACATTCGCGTCGTGCTGCGTGATCTGGATCCGGATGTCTTGGTCGATGGGGTATGGGACAACGTCACCCTGGACACCACGGTCAGCGAACCGCGGGTGCTGGCGGAGATGAAGCAGCGCCTGGCCTGCACCCCCGGCATCGGCCAGTTCCTCGAGGTGCACGAGTATCCGCTGGGCGACTTCGAGACCATCCTCGCCCTGTGCGAGCGCCATTTCGGCGAGCGGGTCCGCGGCAAGGTGTTCTCGGTGCGCTGCAAGCGCGCCGGCAAGCATGACTTTTCCTCGATGGACGTGGAACGCTACGTCGGTGGCGGTCTGCGCGAGCGCTGCGGCGGTGCCGGCATCGCCCTGAAGAATCCCGAGGTAAACGTTCGCCTGGAGATCCGCGACCAGCAGCTGTTCATCATCGACGAGCACCACGAGGGGCTGGGCGGTTATCCGCTGGGCGCCCTGGAGCAGGTGCTGGTGTTGATGTCCGGTGGCTTCGACTCCACCGTGGCCGCCTATCAGATGATGAGGCGCGGCATGGTCAGCCACTTCTGCTTCTTCAATCTCGGTGGCCGTGCCCACGAATTGGGCGTGATGGAAGTGGCGCACTATCTGTGGGAGAAATTCGGTCGCTCCCAGCGCGTGCTGTTCATCAGCGTACCCTTCGAGGAAGTGGTGGGGCAGATCCTCACCCAGTGCGACGACAGCCACATGGGCGTGATCCTGAAGCGCATGATGCTGCGCGCGGCCAGTCGCATCGCCGAGCAGTTGCAGATCGAGGCGCTGGTGACCGGCGAGGCCGTCTCCCAGGTCTCCAGCCAGACCCTGACCAACCTGGCGGTGATCGACAAGGCCACCGATACCCTGGTGCTGCGCCCGCTGCTGGCCAGCCACAAGCAGGACATCATCGACACCGCCCAGCGCATCGGCACCGCCGACTTCGCCAAGCACATGCCCGAGTACTGCGGCGTCATTTCGGTGAATCCCACCACCAAGGCCAAGGCCATGCGGGTGGAGCACGAGGAAAGCAAGTTCGACCTGGCGGTGCTCGACGCCGCCCTGGAGCGCGCCCGCTTCATCACCGTCGACAAGGTGATCGAAGAGCTGGGCAAGGACGTGCAGGTCGAAGAGCTGGCACAGCCCTTGCCAGGTCAGATCGTGGTGGACATCCGCCATCCCGACGCCCAGGAAGAGGCGCCGCTGGAAATTGCGGGCATCGAGGTGCAGGCCATGCCCTTCTTCGCCCTGAACAGCCGTTTCAAGGAACTGGACGACAGCCGCCAGTACCTCCTTTATTGCGACCGCGGGGTGATGAGCCGGCTGCACGCCCATCACCTGCTCACCGAAGGGCACGCCAATGTGCGCGTTTATCGTCCGGCCTAAGCAGCCGGGCCTGCTGGGTGGCAGTATCCGCCACCGCCCTCCCGACCTCCGCTAGCCGGCCGGCCCCTGCGCCGTCGGCCGCGTTTCGCGTCTTTGCAATCTCCAGCTGTCAGCCTGCTGGCTGAAGCTCCTTCATTTCTATACCGAGAACACCACTGTGATCGAGAATCTACGCAACATCGCCATCATCGCGCACGTCGACCATGGCAAGACCACCCTCGTCGACAAGCTGCTGCGCCTGTCCGGCACCCTGGACCGCAAAGAAGCGGAAAACGAGCGGGTGATGGACAGCAACGACCAGGAAAAGGAACGTGGCATCACCATCCTGGCCAAGAACACCGCGCTGAAGTGGAAGGACTACAACATCAACATCGTCGACACCCCCGGCCACGCCGACTTCGGTGGCGAGGTGGAGCGCGTGATGTCGATGGTCGACTCCGTGCTGCTGGTGGTCGACGCCCAGGACGGCCCCATGCCGCAGACCCGTTTCGTGACCCAGAAGGCGTTCAAGGCCGGTCTGCGTCCGATCGTGGTGGTGAACAAGATCGACCGTCCCGGCGCGCGTCCGGACTGGGTCATCGACCAGATCTTCGACCTGTTCGACAACCTCGGCGCCACCGATGAGCAACTGGACTTCCCGATCGTCTACGCCAGCGCCCTGAACGGCATCGCCGGTCTGGATCACGAGAAGATGGACGACAACATGGATGCCCTGTTCCAGGCCATCGTCGACCACGTCCCGGCGCCCCAGGTCGATGTGGACGGTCCCTTCCAGATGCAGATCTCCCAGCTGGACTACAACAGCTTCCTGGGCGTGATCGGCATCGGCCGCATCGCCCGTGGCCGCATCAAGGCCAACACCCCGGTGGTGGCCATCAGCGATGACGGCAGCAAGCGCAACGGTCGTATCCTCAAGATCATGGGCCACTCCGGCCTGCAGCGCGTAGAGGTGGCCGAAGCCGAAGCCGGCGACATCGTCTGCGTCTCGGGCATGGACGAGCTGTTCATCTCCGACACCCTGTGCGATCCGCAGAACGTCGAAGCCCGTCCGCCGCTGACCGTCGACCAGCCCACCGTGAGCATGACCTTCCAGGTCAACGACTCGCCCTTCGCCGGTCGTGAAGGCAAGTTCGTCACCAGCCGCAACATCAAGGACCGTCTGGACAAGGAGCTGCTGCACAACGTGGCCCTGCGCGTCGAGCCGGGCGAGTCGGCCGAGAAGTTCAAGGTCTCCGGCCGTGGCGAGCTGCACCTGTCGGTGCTGATCGAGAACATGCGCCGCGAAGGCTTCGAGATGGCCGTGGGCCGTCCGGAAGTGGTGATCATCGAGAAGGACGGCGAGAAGCAGGAGCCCTACGAGAACGTCACCATCGACATCGAAGAGCAGCACCAGGGCTCGGTGATGGAGCAAATGGGTCTGCGCAAGGGTGATCTGACCAACATGATCCCCGACGGCAAGGGCCGTATCCGCCTGGAATACACCATCCCGGCGCGTGGCCTGATCGGCTTCCGCAACAACTTCCTGACCCTGACCTCGGGCAGCGGCATCCTGACCTCGACCTTCAGCCACTACGGCCCGATCAAGGCCGGCGAAGTGAGCAACCGTCAGAACGGCGTGCTGGTGTCCATGGCCACCGGTACCGCCCTGACCTACTCGCTGGAAACCCTGCAGAGCCGCGGCAAGCTGTTCCTGGCCCCGGGCGACGAGATCTACGAAGGCCAGCTGTGCGGCATCAACAGCCGTGACAACGACCTGGTGCTCAACCCCACCAAGGGCAAGAAGCTGGACAACATGCGCGCCTCGGGCAAGGACGAAGTCATCGCCCTGGTGCCGCCGATCAAGTTCACCCTGGAGCAGGCGCTGGAATTCATCGCCGACGACGAGCTGGTGGAAGTGACGCCCAAGTCCATCCGCCTGCGCAAGAAGTACCTGAACGAGAACGACCGCAAGCGCTTCGAGCGTTCCAAGGTCTGATCGCGTTTGGGTCATGCAAGAAAGCGCCTTCGGGCGCTTTTTTGTTGGCCGCGTGGCGCAGTCGACGGCGTCGTTAATCAGGCCGCCGATAGGCCGTCAGCCGTTGGGTCGCAGGAGATCCCTAGCGGGGCTACCCTCACCCCGGCCCTCTCCCGGAGGGAGAGGGTGGAAACCGCTCGCGGAGGTCGGGTTGAGCGCAGCGAAGCCCAACGATTCCTCCGTCAGGCCGTCTCCCAGAGGGAGAGGGCAAACCGCTCGTGTAGGCTGGGTTGAGCGCAGCGAAGTCCAACAGCTCCGCCCCGGGGCCTTATCCTGCTGGTCAGGAGAAAGGACGGACCCGCAGGCTCGATCGGGCAACGCATCGTCCGGCTTGCCCTGGTGCCTTGCCAGCCCCTCTGATCCCGACCTTGCACCTCTGCAATGAACGTCTCGTATTTTTTGTTCACATCGAGATACAACGTCATAAAAAGCGTCTAGCTTGAGCCTAACGCGCCCTGACGCGTGCTCCGATAACAACAATCAAGGATGCAGGCATGACGCTTTCTCTCAGGCAACGCCTGCCGCTGGCCATCGCTCTGGCGACGGCCCTGGCGGCAACCGTACAGGCGGCTCCCAATCCCTACAGTGGCTTCACCGTGTTCGGCGACAGCCTGCTGGATGCCGGGCAGTTTCCGGATACTGCGGTCACGGGCGCCAGTCTCAGATTCACCAACCGCGTCGGCCCCAGCTATAGCGCCGCCAGCGGCGCGGTGAGCGGACCGGTATCCTCGATCCTGCTTGGCCAGCAGTTGGGTTTCGATGCCCGGACCCTGGATGCCTCGACCTCGGTGATCAATCGTCTACTGGGGCTCTCCGACGGCGACAACTGGGCTACCGGCGGCTACACCACGGCGCAGATCCGCGATTCCATCACGGCCACCAATGGCTCGGTGGTGGCCGTGAGTGGCCTGACCCTGCGCACGCGCGACGGCTATCTGCCGGGCCTCGCCAGCCAGGGGCTCAGCCTCGATCCCAACACCCTGTTCTATATCAGCGGGGGCGGTAACGACTTCCTCCAGGGCCTGATCACTTCGCCGGCCAGCGCGGCGGCGGCGGCCAATCGCCTGGGGGATGGCGTCGCCGCGCTGCAGCAGGCCGGCGCTCGCTACATGATCGTCTGGCTGCTGCCCGACATCGGCCAGACCCCGGCGCTGGCCGGCTCGCCACAGCAGGCGGCCAGCTCGGCCCTGAGCAGGGTCTTCAACCAGGCGCTGGTCACGCGCCTGGCCGGCATCGATGCCGAGATCATTCCCCTGAACGTACCGCAGCTGTTCGCCGAAGTGGTGGCCGATCCCGCGCGCTATGGCCTGGCGGCTGGGCAGAATCTCACCGGTACCTGCTTCAGCGGTGACAACTGCGCGCGCAATACCACCTACGGCCTCGGCGCCGCGGCGGCGGACCCGAGCAAACTGCTGTTCAACGACCGCGTCCACCCGACCATCACCGGCCAGCGGTTGATCGCCGACTACGCCTATTCGCTGCTGGCCGCCCCCTGGGAGGTGACGCTGCTGCCGGAGATGGCCCAGGCGACCCTGAGGGCGCAGCAGGACGGCCTGCACCAGCGCTGGCTGGGCGACTGGCACGCCTGGCAGCCGGTGGGACGCTGGCAGGGCTACGTGGATACCGGCGCGCGGCGGCTGGACGTCGATGACCAGCGCAGCACCGCCGGCGGCGATGGCAACGGCTACAGCCTGGACCTGGGCGGCAGCTATCGGCTCGATGACGCCTGGCGCATCGGCGTGGCGGCTGGGGTCTCGCGCCAGCACCTGGAAGTGGGCGCGGCCGATTCCGACTATCGCCTGAATAGCTATCTGCTCAGCGCCTTCGCCCAATACCAGGGTGAGCGCCTCTGGAGCGATCTCACCGCCACCGGTGGCCGGCTCGACTATGACGACCTGACCCGCCGCTTCGCCTTGGGGCCGACTACCCGTAGCGAGCGCGGCGATACCGCTGGTGACTTGCGCGCCCTCTCGGCACGCCTGGGCTACGACCTGGCGACAGCCGGCAGCGCCTGGCACCTGAGCCCTTATCTGAGCGCCGACTATGCCCGCGTCCAGGTGGATGGCTACCGTGAACGCGGCAACGATGCCACGGCGCTGGAATTCGATGACCAGTCGAGTACCTCACGGCGCCTCGGGCTCGGTCTGCAAGGCCGCTGGCAATTCACCCCGGCCACGGCGCTGTTCGCCGATGTGGGCCGCGAACGGGAATTCGCCGATGGTACCCGCGATGTGACCCTGCGGCTGAACAGCGTCCCCGGCCTGGACTACACCCTGGAGGGCTATCGACCGGACCGCGACCGCACGCGCTTGAGCCTGGGCGTGGTGCAGCGTCTGACGCCGGAGCTGACGCTGCGGGGCGGCTATACCTACGCCGGTGCTGGCGATAGCCATCAGCAGGGCGTGGGCCTGGGCCTGTCGCTGGACTTCTAGAGCTGGCGCGACGGGTCCAGGCGCTGCCGCTGCCAGTCGCGCAGCTCGTCCAGGCGCCGTGGCGGGCAGACCAGGAAGCCCTGCAGCAGGTCGCAGCCCGCCTGTTGCAGGCAGAGCCGTTTGAGCTCGGTATCCACCCCTTCGGCGATGACCTGGGCGTTGCGGGCATGGCAGAAGGCGACGAGGGCATCCAGGCTGGCCTGGTTACCGGGTTGGCTGAGGCGCTCGACGATGAGGCGGTCGAACTTGATGGTATCGGCCGGATAGTCGGTAACCTGCTGGATGGAAGTATAGCCCACGCCGAAATCGTCGATGGCCACGCGAAAGCCCTCGGCACGCAGTTCATGCAGCAGCGCCAGGGTTCTTTCGTTGAGTTCGGCGGCGAAGGTCTCGGTGAATTCCAACTCCAGACGCCCTGGATCGACCTGGTGGTGGCGCACCCGCTCGCAGAGGTAGGGCACGATATCGGCCTGCTCTAGTTGCGCGGACGACAGGTTGATGGACAGCACCAGGTCGGCGCCCAGGGCCTGCTGCAGGGCTGGATACTCACGGCAGGCCTGGTCCACCACCCAGCGATCGATCCAACGGAAATGCCCGTGGCGCTCGGCGATGGGAATGAACTCCGCCGGGGACACGGCGCCCAGGCGGGGCGAATTCCAGCGCAACAGGGTTTCGGCGGAGCGCACCTGGCCGGCACTGTCGATGGCCGGCATGTAGACGAGATGAAATTCCTCGTCCGGATTCATCTGGCGCAGATACTCGTCCAGCAGGTCCTGGCGTCGCTGGCGTGCCGCCAGCTCGGCGGTGAAATGCGCCAGGCGATTACCGCCTTCGCCCTTGGCTCGGTACAGCGCCAGATCGGCCTGGGCCAGCAGGTCGGCCAGATCCAGCGGCGACTCGGGGGCGGCCAGGCCGATGCTCAGGGTCACCGCATAGCGCCGTTCGCCGACCAGGGTGCCGTTGTCGTAGTGCCGCTGCAGTTGTTCGCCCAGGGCCAGGGCATCGGCGGCCGCCTGCTGGCCACGGAGCAGGATGGCGAATTCGTCGCCCGCCAGGCGGGTGAAGACCACCTCGTTGCGCGCCTGGTAGGCCGGGAGCATCAGCTGTGTCTGCTGGGCCACGGCCTGCAGCAAGTCATCGCCCACCTCATGGCCGAATCTGTCGTTCACCAGCTTGAAATTATCCAGGCCGAAGTACAGCAGCGCGATGCTGCGGCCGTCCGGCTTTTCTCCCAGCCAGGACTCGCCCATCAGTTGGAAGTAGCGGCGATTGCCGATCTGGGTGAGGACGTCGGTACGCAAGGCCGTGCGCAACTGCGCCAGGATGGCCAGGTTGCTGTCGTGCAGGCGCTTCATGTTGGCGCCCAGATGGCCGATCTCGCCGGGTTCACGGCTGGCTTCGAGTGCCTGACGCTGGCCCTCCAAGACCTCGGTGAGCTGGCTGTCGAGCCGGGCGATGGGCCGGGTGATATGGCGCCGAATCAACACCACCAGGAGCAGGATGCAGGCGAGGGTCACCAGCAAGCCGCCGCTGAAATAGACGACCGCCAGGCGCCGCAACTGGTCGTTCAGGCGTTGTGGATCGGGAGTCAGCCGCACATAGAGGTCTGGGGCCAGGCGTTGGACGACGGTAAACCCACCGGCCTCGGCGGGCGGCGTGCGGCTGAATTCCAGTGGCGCGCCATAGGTTTGCTCGAGCGTTCGGCGCTGCGTTTCCACCCGGTCGGGACTGACCGCCAGTTGCAAGGTCATCGCCAGATCGCGTTGGCCGAGCAGCGGCGGGCCGCTGGTACTGGGCAGCAGCGAGGTGGTCGCGACGAGGAGCGACTGGCCCTGCTCGTCGCTGAGGTAGTCGCGTCGCTCCAGGGCGCCGTTTGGATTGCGAACCAGGCGTGCGAGCAACTGCCGTTGGGCCTGGCCCAGTTGCGCGAAGGGATCGTCGCTACGCTCGTAGTAGTAGACCAGGCTCAGGTCCGGGCGGACGATCGCCAGCGAAATCCGGGTGGGCGCATCGTTGCCGGCCAGTTGCTGGACGGCCAGTTGCAGCTGGGTCCCCAGGGCTTCGTTGCGATAGGGAACGTCCGGCTGCCGCAGGAAATTGCCCAGCGCCGCGCTGTTGGACAGGGCATAGAGCAGGTTGCGGCTGAAGTGGTCGTACTCGCGATAGGTGTTCTCCAGCGCCGCCAGATCATGGTTGAGCCGAGAGCGCTCGAGACCGATCACGGCTTCGCGTTGCACCCTGTAGCCCAGTCCGGCCAGCGTCAGGCAGCAGAGCAACACGACCGGCAGGATCAGCAGCAGGGTGCGCTTATTCAGATTCATGCCGACCTACCAAGGCGCTGCCGATTCTTTGCCGGGTCTGGAAGGTGTCGGCAGGCCCTTCACGGAACACCTGGCTACGGGCGAGTACCTCGTTGGGCGGAAACAGGCTGGGATCCTGGCGCAGCTCCGTGGGCAGCAGGCGCAAGGCGCCGGCGTTGGGCGTCGCCAGGTGCAGCTCCACGGTGGCCAGCAGGGCGTTGCGCGGCTCGTTGAGGAAGTCGATGAAGCGCCAGGCGGCCGCCTGGTGGGTGGAGTTGCTGAGCACCGCCACGCAGTCTACCCAGAGCAGGGTACCCTCGCGCGGCGTGGTGAAGCGCCAGGGCTGACCCTGGGTTGCCGCGTTGAGCAGGTGCTGATCGCCGCTGTAGCCCAGCGCCAGGTCGATGCGGTCGCTGTAGGCCGGGTTGTGCAGGGCACTGACCACGTATTGATAGGTGAGGACCGCCGGCGCCTGGGCCTTGAGCAGGGCGAAGCTGCGCCTGAGCAGCTCGGGGTCGTCGCTGTTGATGGCGGCGCCCAGGGTGATCAGTGGGGCGACCAGCAGGTCGTCGTGGTCTTCGAGCATGGCGATGCGTTTGCGCAGGGCCGGCTCAGGCTGCAGCAGGGGTTGCCAGGAGTCGGGTGCCTTGGCCAGACGATCGCTGCGGTAAAGCAGGCCCAGGGTACCCCAGACATAGGGGACGGCGTAATCGCCGCAGCTTTGGCGCCAACGGGGATCGAGCTCGGCCAGGTGGGGCAGACGGCGTGGGTCGATGCGGGCCAGCAGGCCGTCCTGGCCGAGGCGGGTGGCGCTGACCTCGTTGATCACCACCAGGTCGAGATCGGCATCGCCCCGCGCCAGGGTGGCGTCGCGTACGTCGCTGCTGTCGAAATGGATCTCCTGCAGCGGCTGATTGGCCTTGGCCCAGCGTTGCAGCAGGGTATCGCTGAAATAGCCTTCCCAGGTATAGAGCCGCAAGGGCTCCGCGTTCAGCTGGAGCGGCAGCCAGAGCAGCAACAGCAGCATCCGTCTTGGGTGCATCTTGGTCTTCCAGGCGATAGCGAACAGTCATGACGGCGCGCGCCTGGCGTGCACCGTTCTTCCTATAACACTTAGGAGCCTAGACGAACCTGGTTAGTTTATCGGCGACGACGTCTGAGCGTGCAGATCGGTTCGGGTGTAGGGCCGATCGCTGCCGGCGGCCAGGGTGCCGAGATCCTGCATCAGGTTGTGGGTGGGCGCGCGTAGCCCGTGCAGCAGCACCAGCGGCAGCAGCAGGCTCGCCACCAGGGCGAGCGTCTGGCGCCGCGGCAGCAGGATCTGGGCCGGCAGCAGACGCAGGCTTAGCGCCGCGACCACCAAGCCGAGCAGGGTGCCGGTGATGGCCTCTGACGGCGAGTGATAGCCCAGGCGCACCCGCGAATAGGCCACCAGCACGGCGGCCCCGACGCCGAGCCAAGGCGCCAGGAGGCGCAGGCGCCCCTGCCCGAACAGCAGCCAGGCCAACACTGGCAAGACGCTGGCGGCCTGCATGGAGTGGCCGCTGAAACCGGTGAAGTCCAGTTCCCGGCTACCGATGCCCCAGCCGAAGAAGGCGATCTTGGTCGCGGCGGTGAGCAGGCAGGCCAGGGCGAACAGGCCGAACCACAGCAGCAGGGCGCGCAGACCGCTGCCCAGCGCCAGCCAGAGACCGATGAGCAGGGCGCAGGGCAGCATCACGGCGGCGTCGCCGAAGTTGGTGATGAAGGGCCAGATACTCATGGGCGGGGCTCTCGCTCGAGGCGCGCAAGACCGCGCCAGGGGACTACAGAGAAGACGAAAGCGCCCATGGTAACGCTGGCGTCGCCCCGCCTGCCAGCATCTGGCCCGCGGCTGTCCGCGTCAGTTCTGCAGCGGCGCCACCCCGGCCCGCTGGTGCGCGCGGGTCCAGGGGTTCTGTTCGTCGGCGAATTTCACCGCCAGGCGTTCCAGTACCCGCTGCGTCGGGGCGTTGGTGCCGTGCAGCAAGAGCAGCGGCAGCAGCAGTAGACTCGCGCCCAGGGCGGCCTGGCGCGGTTTGAGCACCACCTGCTGGCCGCGTAGCAGCCAGAGCAGACTGCCGCTGGCGGCATAGCCGATGGGCAGGCCGGTCACCACTTCCGATACCGAGTGATAGCCCAGTACCACTCGAGAGATGGCGATGAGCAGCGCGAATACCGCGCCGATGGCCGCCGCGGTCAGCCGTAGCGCTGGCCGCGCCCGGCCAGCCAGCAGCCAGCCGAGCACCGGCAGCACACTGCCCACCAGCATGGAGTGGCCACTGAAACCGGTGAAGTCCAGGCGCGGAATGCCCAGTCCCCAGCCGAAGAAGGCGACCTTGGACAGGGCCACGAGGAGACTCGCGGCACCGAACAGCAGCAACCAGAGCGACGCCGCCCGCGCGGACAGGCCGGCCAGCAGCCACAGCGCGATGAGCAGGGCGCAGGGCAGCATCACCGAGGAATCGCCGAAATTGGTGATGAACAGCCACATGGATGAGCAGACTCCTGTAAACGACGAGGCATTCTGACCGCTTGAGACCCAGAGGTTGCATCGCGCGTGCCAGCCTGTGGACTGGCGCAAGAAAGCGCTGGGACACCTTTGGCAGACCCAGAAAAAAGCCCCGGGCACCAGAGGTGGCCGGGGCTTTCGTCGTGGGGCGCTTTACAGACCGGCGGCGGCGCGCAGGGCGTCGGCCTTGTCGGTGCGTTCCCAGGTGAAGGTGGTGAAGGTGTCATCGCCCACGGTGATTTCCTGCGGATGACGGCCGAAGTGGCCATAGGCCGCGGTGGCGCGATACATCGGGTGCAGCAGGTCGAGCATGGTGGTGATGGCGTAGGGGCGCAGGTCGAAGTGCTCGCGCACCAGCTGCACGATCTTCTCGTCGCTGACCTTGGCGGTACCGAAGGTGTTGATCGAGATGGAGGTGGGCTGGGCCACGCCGATGGCGTAGGACACCTGGATCTCGCAACGCTCGGCCAGGCCCGCGGCGACGATGTTCTTGGCCACGTAGCGGCCGGCGTAGGCGGCGCTGCGGTCGACCTTGGACGGGTCCTTGCCGGAGAAGGCGCCGCCGCCGTGACGGGCCATGCCGCCGTAGCTGTCGACGATGATCTTGCGGCCGGTCAGGCCGCAGTCACCCACCGGGCCGCCGATGATGAACTGGCCGGTCGGGTTGATGTGGAACTGGGTGTCCTTGTGCAGCAGCTCGGCAGGGATGACGTGCTTGACGATCAGCTCCATCACGGCTTCGCGCAGGTCGGCGTACTTGACCTCGGGGTTGTGCTGGGTGGACAGCACGATGGCGTCGATGCCGACCACCTGGCCGCCTTCGTAGCGGCAGGTCACCTGGGACTTGGCGTCCGGACGCAGCCAGGGCAGCAGGCCCGACTTGCGCGCCTCCGCTTGGCGCTCCACCAGGCGGTGGGAGAAGGTGATGGGCGCGGGCATCAGCACGTCGGTCTCGTTGCAGGCGTAGCCGAACATCAGGCCCTGGTCACCGGCGCCCTGGTCTTCCGGCTTGCTGCGGTCGATGCCCTGGGCGATGTCCACCGACTGCTTGCCGATGATGTTGACGATGCCGCAGGTGGCGCCGTCGAAGCCCACGTCCGAGCTGTCGTAGCCGATGTCGACGATGACGTCGCGCACCAGTTGCTCCAGGTCGACCCAGGCGGAGGTGGTGACTTCGCCGGCGACGATGGCCACACCGGTCTTGACCAGGGTCTCGCAGGCCACGCGGGCGTGCTTGTCCTGGGTGATGATGGCGTCGAGCACGGCGTCGGAGATCTGGTCGGCGATCTTGTCCGGATGGCCTTCGGAGACGGACTCGGAGGTGAACAGGGAATATTCGCTCATCGAACGGTTCCTAAATTACCAAGGGGTAGGGGCCCGAAGGCCGGTCGAGACAGCAGTTTCCTTGCTGGACATGACGCCCGTGGGCGCCCGGTCCGCCCGCCATTGGCCGCTCGGCCTCATGACGGGGTGTTTCCCTGATCCGGGCGCGCGAATTGCCGCACCTGGATCTGAAAGCCATTGCGCAGGCCGAGGTAGAGGCTTTCGCCGGCTACCAGACCCGCGGCCTGTGCCCAGCGCGCCAGTTCGTCCTGGTCGAAGCCGAGCCAGAGATCGCCACAGGCGTCCCGTGCCCAGGCCTGGTCGTGGGGGCAGAGGTCGGTGATCACCAGGCTGCCGCCGGGGGCCACGCACAGCGCCAGGCGTTGCAATGCAGCTGCCGGCGCGGCCAGGTGATGCAGGACCATGTTGAGCACCACGCAATCGGCGCGGGGCAGCGGCTCGGCCAGGGCATCGGCCAGTTGCAGCTCGACGTTGGCGAGGCCGTCGCGCTGGCAGCGCTGACGGGCCAGTTCGAGCATGGCCGGGCTGTTGTCCACCGCCAGCACCTGGGCGAAGCGCTGGGCCAGGTCGGGCAGGAAGGCACCGTCGCCCGGTCCCACTTCCAGCGCGCAACCGCGCGGATCCAGCGCCAGGGCATCGAGCAGGCTGAGCAAGCCATCGCGATACTGCGGCAGGCTGGCGATGAGGTCCTGCTGGGCCTGGAATTTCTCCGCCACCCGGGCGAAGAAGTCACGACTCACCGCCGCACGCTGGGCATGCACCTCGCCGATCCGCGCCTGCACCGGCGTCGGCAGGGGCAGGGCATCCACCTCTTCGAGCAGCGCGGCGTGCAGCGCACCGCCCAGGCTACCCGGGCGTGGCAGGGCGCGGCGATAGAAGATGGCATTGCCTTCCCGGCGAGTTGCCACCAGCTTGGCCTGGGCCAGCACCTTGAGGTGGTGGCTGATGCCGGACTGGCCGGTAGCGAAGATCTGCGCCAGCTCCAGCACGCCGAAGGAGGCACTGTGCAGGGCGCGCAGGACGTTCAGGCGCAGGGGATCGCCGCCGGCCTTGCACAGGGCGGCGAGGGTGTCACCTGGATCTCGGCCGAGCGCCGGCACGCGGAGCGGATTCATGGGGCGCTAGTCTAGAGACCCGTCGAACCCCTCGCAAGAAAAGCATCAAAAAGTTTTGATGCTGGCCGGGCGCTTGCGCGGGCAGGCAGATCGGCAGCGAGCTAGGTAAGATGCCACCGCCAGTCGCCTGACCATCGTTGCGCTCCGTGCGGTAACTCCGGGGGCGCTAACGCGTCAAAGATGCAGAATTCGTTCAGGGAGCGCCATCCAGGCCGTCTCATGTCCGCCCAGCCACCCTCTTCTTCCGCACCCGCGCCAGGCACTCATCTGGTGATTTGCGAGCACTGCGACTCGGTGCATCGCCTCGAACCGCTGGCGGTGGGTGAGCGGGCGCATTGCCTGCGCTGCGGCGCCTTGCTCTATCGCGCCAGTCGGCTCGATATTCAGGGCTTGCTGGCGCTGGCCATCGCCGCGGCGGTGCTGTTCGTCATCGCCAATGTCGGCCCGATCCTGCAATTGAGCTTTCGTGGCCTGCACAGCGAGGCGACCCTGCTCGAATCCGTGGTGGCCATGAGCAGCGGTTTCGCCGGCCCCATGGCGCTGGTGGTGGCCATGACCCTGTTCGTGGTGCCGTTACTGCAGATCGTCTTGCTGCTCTGGGTACTCGGCTTCGCCCAGGCCGGCTTGCGCGCCCCCGGCTTCGCCACCGCCATGGTCACCCTGCATTACCTACGCCCCTGGAGCATGATCGAGGTGTTCGTGCTCGGCGCCCTGGTGGCGGTGATCAAGCTGGCCGGACTGCTGCACGTGGTGGTGGGCCTGGGCCTGTTCGGCATGGTGGGGCTGATGGTGGTCCTGTTGATCATCGCCAAGCGCGACCTGCATCCGCTGTGGGACGCCGTCGGGGAGCGTGAGCCGTGAGCGCGCCCCAGCTGCCGCCGCGGGCGGCCGAGCTCGGCCTCTGCCTGTGCCACGTCTGCGGCAACGTCTGCGCGGCGCCGCAGCATCGCAAGGCCGGCTGCCCGCGCTGCGGTTCGGCCCTGCATCCGCGCAAGCCGAACGCCTATGCCAAGACCTGGGCCTACCTGCTCGCTGCGCTGATCCTCTATATCCCGGCCAATACCCTGCCGGTGATGTTCACCGGTACCCTGGGGCGCGGCACGGAGAGCACCATTCTCCAAGGAGTGATCGAATTCTGGGAGAACGGCTCCTGGGGCGTCGCCCTGGTCATCTTCATCGCCAGCGTGGCGGTGCCATCCATCAAGTTCCTGGTGCTCGGCACCCTGCTGGTGACCTGCCAGCGGCGCAGCGACTGGGCGATGGCCCAGCGTGCCCGGCTCTATCGCTTCGTCGAGCTGATCGGCTACTGGTCGATGCTCGATGTGATCGTCGTGGCCCTGGTCTCGGCGCTGGTGCATTTCGGTGCCCTGAGTTCGGCAGCGCCGCGCCTGGGTATCGTGTTCTTTGGTTTCGTGGTGGTGCTGACGATGCTCGCCGCGATGAGTTTCGATCCCCGCTTGATCTGGGATGCAGAGGTGAACGATGACGGACAGGCATGAACCCGACGCCCTGGCGCCTACCCCCGAGGTACGCCGCAGTCGCTGGAGCGTCTCGCTGATCTGGCTGGTGCCCATCGTGGCGGCCCTGATCGGGTTGTCCATGGTCGTCCACAGCTGGGCGTCGCGCGGGCCGACCATCACGGTGACCTTTCTCACCGCCGAGGGCCTGGAAGCCGGCAAGACCCAGGTCAAGTACAAGAACGTGGTGATCGGCACCGTCACCGACATCCAGCTGGCGCCGGATCGCGACCGGGTGATCACCACCATCGCCCTGGAGAAATCCGCCGAAGGCTTCGCCACCCAGGGTGCCCGCTACTGGGTGGTGCGGCCACGCTTCGGCGTGAGCGGCGTCTCGGGCGTCGATACCCTGCTGTCGGGCCCCTTCATTGGCGCCGACATCGGCGACTCCACCGAGAAGCACTACGACTTCCGCGGCCTGGAGCAGCCACCGGCGCTGATCCATGGCGCCTCGGGCAAGCGCTTCCTGCTCACCGCCGATGATCTCGGCTCCCTGGACGTGGGCTCGCCGATCTACTACCGGCGCATCCAGGTCGGGCGGGTAGTGTCCTATCACCTCAACCGCGAAGGCACGGGCGTTGACGCCCAGGTGTTCATCGATTCCCCCTACGACCGCTTCGTCACCACCAATAGCCGCTTCTGGAACGCCAGCGGCGTGGACGTGGCCCTCAGCGCCAGCGGACTCAAGCTCAATACCCAATCCCTGGCCACGGTGGTCGCCGGTGGCATAGCCTTCGTCACCCCGGACTGGCCCAAGGACCAGCAGGAAGCCGCGGAAGACACCCATTACACCCTGTTCGATGACCAGACCAGCGCCCTGGCGCCGCCGGATGGCGAACCGCACTACATCCGCATGAGATTCCAGCAGTCCCTGCGTGGCCTCGCCACCGGCGCACCGGTGGAATTCCTTGGCATGAACATCGGTCGGGTGGTCTCCCTGACGCCGGACTACGACCAGAAGAAGGATGATTTCTCCCTGGTCGTCGGTGCGGTGATCTATCCGCAGCGCCTCGGCGAGGTCGGCAAGCGTATCGAGGCCCAGGATCGCGATGGCAAGCTGTTCGCCGGCTGGGTGGAGCGCGGCCTGCGCGCCCAGGCCCGCACCGGAAATCTGCTCACCGGGCAGCTCTACATCTCCATCGACTTCATTCCCAATGCGCCCAAGGTGGCTTTCAATCCCAAGGCGCAGCCGCTGGTCATTCCCACCGTCACCGGCAGCTTCGACCGCTTGCAGGAGCAGATGGCGGGTATCGTCAACAAGATCGACAAGATCCCCTTCGACTCCATCGGCAAGAATCTCGATACCAGCCTGGCGCAGCTGAGCGGTACGCTCAAGCAGCTCAACAGCGGGGTACTGCCGCAGATGACCACTACCCTCATGGGCGTGCAGCAACTCACCGGCAGCGCCAGCCAGACCCTTGGCGCCGATTCGCCCGTGCAGCAGAACCTGAACCAGACGCTCGAGGAAATGCAACGCATGGCGCGCTCCCTGCGGGTGTTCGGCGACTACCTGAGCCGCCATCCGGATTCCCTGATCCGCGGTCTGGTGACCGATCCGCCGCCCAAGCTCGAGCCGGGCTCCCGCGATGCCGTCAAAGGAAAACTGCCATGAAGCGCCTGACCTGCCTGGCTCTGCCCCTGCTGCTGGCCGCCTGTGCGGCCAAGGCTCCGCTGACCTACCACACCCTCACCAGCAGCGCCGATCCTCAAGCCACGGGTGAACCGGCGCCGTTCCGCTTCGCCCTGCAGAGCGTTACCGTGCCACCGCAGGTGGATCAGCCGCAACTGGTGATCCGCCAAGGTAATGGCATCGCCCTGTTGGAGGACCAGCGTTGGATCGCGCCCCTGGCCGACGAGGTGCGCAGCGCCCTGTCCGCTGATCTGCAGGCGCGCCTGGGCACCCTGGACCTCGGCGATGCCCCGCGCGGTGGCGGCAGTCCGGTGCTGCGTATCAACCTCGATGTACGCCGCTTCGAGTCGGTGCCCGGCGGCTTCGCCCGCCTCGAAGGCCTCTGGACCCTGCGGCTGGCCACGCCGGCCGGTGATCGGGTGCTGACCTGTGGTAGCCGCTTGCAAGCGCCTGCCGGCCCCTCCTACCAGTCCCTAGTGGATGCCCATCGGGCGGCCCTGCGCCAGCTGGCGGCGCGCATCGAACCGGTGGCGCGGCGCTTCGTCGCCGCCGACGGCGAGGCCGACTGTCCCGCGTCGTAACGGCGCGTAACGGAATGCCTGGTGATTCGGCGCGCGACGGACCGCGCCGATTGCTGGAAGTGCCCTGGCTGGGCCAGAATGACGGCCCCTTCGCTCTGCCTCTGCCAGGAGACACCGCAATGCCCAGCCGTCGTGATCGAGCCAACGCCATCCGCGCCCTCAGCATGGATGCCGTGCAAAAAGCCAACAGTGGCCACCCCGGCGCGCCCATGGGCATGGCCGATATCGCCGAGGTGCTCTGGCACGATCAACTCAAGCACAACCCGGCCAACCCCCAGTGGGCCGATCGCGACCGCTTCGTGCTGTCCAACGGCCACGGCTCCATGCTCATCTATTCGCTGCTGCACCTGTCCGGCTACGACCTGTCCATCGATGATCTGAAGAACTTCCGCCAGCTGCACAGCAAGACCCCGGGCCATCCCGAGTACGGCTACGCCCCGGGTATCGAGACCACCACCGGTCCGCTAGGCCAGGGTATCGCCAACGCCGTGGGCTTCGCCCTGGCGGAAAAGGTCATGGCCGCCCAGTTCAACCGCCCCGGCCACAGCGTCGTCGATCACCACACCTACGCCTTCCTGGGCGACGGCTGCATGATGGAAGGCGTCTCCCACGAGGCCTGCTCCCTGGCCGGTACCCTGGGCCTGTCCAAGCTGATCGCCTTCTACGACGACAACGGCATCTCCATCGATGGCGAGGTCGAAGGCTGGTTCACCGACGACACCCCCAAGCGCTTCGAGAGCTACGGTTGGCAGGTGATCCGCAACGTCGATGGCCATGATGCCGACGAGATCAAGACCGCCCTGGACACCGCGCGCAAGAGCGACAAGCCCACCCTGATCTGCTGCAAGACCGTGATCGGCTACGGCGCGCCGCACAAGCAGGGCAAGGAAGAGTGCCACGGCGCTCCGCTGGGCAACGACGAGATCCAGGCCGCGCGCGAACTGCTCGGCTGGTCCCATGCGCCCTTCGAGATCCCGGCCGATATCTACGCCGAATGGAGCGCCAAAGAGCGCGGCGCCGCGGCCGAAGCCGAGTGGAACAAGCGCTTCGCCGCCTACGCCGCCGCTCATCCCGAGCTGGCCGCCGAGTTCAAGCGCCGCATGGCCGGTGACCTGCCCGCCGATTTCACCGAGCGCGCTGCTGCCTTCATCCAGGAAGTCGCCGCCAAGGGCGAGACCATCGCCAGCCGCAAGGCCAGCCAGAACGCCCTGCAGTTCTTCGGTCCGCTGCTGCCCGAGCTGCTCGGCGGCTCCGCCGACCTGGCCGGTTCCAACCTGACCCTGTGGAAAGGCGCCAAGGGCGTCACCGCCGAAGACGCCAGCGGCAACTACGTCCACTACGGCGTGCGCGAATTCGGCATGAGCGCCATCATGAACGGCGTCGCCCTGCACGGCGGCCTGGTGCCCTACGGCGCCACCTTCCTGATGTTCATGGAATACGCCCGCAACGCGGTGCGCATGTCCGCCCTGATGAAGCAGCGGGTGCTCTACGTCTTCACCCACGACTCCATCGGCCTCGGCGAAGACGGCCCCACCCACCAGCCGGTAGAGCAACTGGCTTCGCTGCGCTACACCCCCAACCTGGACACCTGGCGCCCGGCCGATGCGGTGGAATCCGCCATCGCCTGGACCGCTGCCCTGGAACGCCGCGACGGCCCCAGCGCGCTGATCTTCTCCCGCCAGAACCTGGCCCACAGCGTGCGCGACGAAGCCACCCTGGGCAACGCCGCTCGCGGCGGCTACGTGCTCAAGGACTGCGTCGGCGAGCCCGAGCTGATCTTCATCGCCACCGGCTCCGAAGTCGGCCTGGCGGTGCAGGCCTACGAACGCCTGACCGCCGAAGGCCGCAACGTGCGCGTGGTCTCCATGCCCAGCACCAGCGTCTTCGACCGCCAGAGCCCCGAATACCGCCAGCAGGTCCTGCCGGTGGAAGTCGGCGCCCGCATCGCCATCGAGGCCGGCATCGCCGACTTCTGGTACAAGTACGTCGGCCTCGACGGTCGTATCATCGGCATGCACACCTACGGCGAATCCGCCCCGGCCCCGGCGCTGTTCGAACACTTCGGCTTCACCCTGGATAACGTCCTGGCGGTGGCTGGGGAGTTGCTGGAAGACTGAGGTCGCGGGTTGTAGTGCAAAAAAGCCACGCGAATGCGTGGCTTTTTTATAGATGCTATATCGAAAATTTCGGATGGCGGAGAGCTATACTTCGACGCTTGGGCCTGCGAACAGCCTTAGAAGTATCACAGTTTTTCTAGCTTTTTTATTCTGATTCTTTTGGAAGGCTAATATTTTGAGCCTCGTTGATCCTTTTTATAGCCTTCGCAAGTGAGCGGGCCTTCCCAATATACAACGGGCTTTCCCAGTCAAAATCCTTTATGACTCGTATGTCGAAGCAGCCATCAGGATTAAATGATGGATACCAGCCGACATCCAGCAAGAAATCGTTTTCATAAGCTACTTGTAGCATGTCCTCTTTCAGGGCAAATAGGTCTTGCTTAAAGTCAGCCAGCTCTTCCAGTGGGCTGAAGTCATCGAATTCGACTTTTCCTTGAATAAAGTTTAATGTCATTTTCGGGTCAGCTTCTTGAATTCTGGTTCTGAGATTGTGTGTCCGTGTATGGTGTTTGCGCTCAGTTCAATGCGAATCCAACGGCTTGGCTTTCCTTCACTGGCACCTACTATGTGGTCGAACTCTTTAACCTTCCATGGCTTGCCGTTAGTGACAGGTGTCCCTGTTCTGTAGGTTTCGCGCTCGATTTCTTCGATTTTTATTCCCGGCTTAGACTTCGCTGGGCCGGTATTTGTTGATTTCACAATCTCAGGCCAATCCTTTTGGCTAAAGAAAGGACTCAATTTTTCTGTGGGTCGCTAATTTCAACATGGGTGACGTAGTCGTGATCATTCATGAATGCAATATTGTTTTCATCTAATATCCAAAATATATATCCAGTAGTATTTTGTAGTAATAGCTCTAAGTCGTCGCAATTTTTAAAAATCCAGCCCTTATATTTTTTTTCGAAAATTACGAGGGTGGGATTTTTGAAGTTGCAGTATTCATTAATTTTTTTCCAAAAATTAGAGTTTTTAAATGTGTGAGCATTCCTTGGGCCCTTCCCGTTCGCTATTTCGGTAAGTAGATTCTGAGTTTTTTTGTCAACCTCTACCTTCGTGCTATCTATTTGTAATGATTCTATTTCTTCGTATATTTCTTGCTCTAAATGGTCCATCATGGAACTCCAATTCTTGAGCGACTTATCGGTGCGCTAAGTATCAATATATGCCCTCGGCGCGCTCCTCCCTCGCCTCGTTTGCCTGGTGTCTGGTAGCCTACATGAGGCGATTTAGGCCCGTTCGCAGATGGCACCAATGTAGGGTCGTCTATATTTACTTCTGCACCTTTGTTTCTTCCGCTTAATACTCGCCACTCTACGGGGTGGCTCTTGCCGTATTGATCTTTCGCCCACTTAGTCACTGTGAACTCTTCTTTACTCACTCCGGTAAGAATGAAGGCTTCATTCTTGGCGCTATTAAACTGTGTATACGGCGTGCCCTTTGTGTTTCTTCTGTCGAGATCGACATCAGAATTGAACGTCCAGGGATCTGCTTTCTCACCACCCGGACACTGCCCCTTAACATTCGCCAACCCCAGCGGATCCACCCAGCCGGTGGGGTTGGGCGCATACCGATAGCTGTTCAACCCACCCGCCAACCGGATGGGGTCAGGGGTGATGAAGCTCCCCGTCTCCGGATGATAGTAGCGGTGGCGGTTGTAGTGGAGGCCGGTTTCGGGGTCGTGGTATTGGCCCTGGAAGCGCAGGGGTTGGGCGATCTG
>NZ_SULM01000009.1 GCF_005250615.1 Pseudomonas rhizoryzae
ATCGTCGCCCTGGACAACGGCATCTACAAGATCTGGTTCGCCCGCAACTACAAGGCCTACATGCCCAACACGGTGCTGCTGGACAACGCCCTGGCCACCATGGGCGCCGGTCTGCCCTCGGCCATGGCCGCGCGCCTGGTGCATCCCAACACCCCCATCGTGGCGGTGTGCGGCGACGGCGGCTTCATGATGAACAGCCAGGAGCTGGAAACCGCGGTGCGCCTGAAGATGAACCTCGTGGTCATCATCCTGCGCGACGACGGCTACGGCATGATCCGCTGGAAGCAGGCGCAGATGGGCTTCGAGGACTTCGGCCTGGACTACGGCAACCCGGACTTCGTTCGCTACGCCGAGAGCTACGGCGCCCAGGGCCATCGCGTGGACAGCGCCGCCGCCTTCGCCCCGCTGGTGCAAAAGTGCCTGGACACCCCCGGCGTCCACGTCATCGACTGCCCGGTGGACTACTCCGAGAACGACCGCATCCTGCACCAGGAGATCAAGGAACGCAGCGCGGCGGTTTGAATATTGAGGAAACCCGGGACGCCCTGGCCGCACGGCCAGGGCACTCCTTGATGCCGACGTTTTGCGACCTCGCGCAGAGGCAGTGCAGGCCCGGCGGGCCAAGGCCACGGAAATACCCGGACCTAATAAAGGATACCTGCGCCGCCTGGATGGCTGACCAGCGTGAGCGATTCACTAGGCGCACGCCGGGCGCTCGCGGATAATGGTGCGATAGCTGCCCTTTAGGAACACGAGCTTGAACACCACCCGTCCTCGTCCAGGCGTTTCCGGCGTTGCCTCTGCTGATCGCGTCTTGACCGTTCTCACCGCCTTTCGCATCGGCGATGCCGCCCTGAGCCTCGCCGAACTGGCCAATCGCACCGGCCTGATCAAGAGCACCATCATGCGTCTGGTGGTGTCCCTGGAAAAATACGGCCTGGTAACCCGGCTCGCCGATGGCAACTACATCCTGGCCAGCGAGGTCGTGCGCCTCAATGCCGTCTACCAGGACTCCCACGATGTCGGCCGCCACATCATGCCGCGGCTGCACCAGCTCACCGAGCAGAGTGGCGAAACCGCTTCCTTCTATGTGAAACATGGCGCCTATCGACTCTGCCAGTATCGAGTGAACTCCCCGCATCGCCTGCGCCTGCACCTGCAACCCGGCGACATGCGCCCCATGGACCAGGCCGCCGGTGCCCTGGCCCTGCAGACGCCCTATGAAGTGGCCAAGGCGGGGATCATCCCCTTCTACTCCTGCGGCGCCACCGACCCGCACGCCTCTTCCGTGGCGCTCCCCATCTACGACGCCCAGGAAGAGCTGCTGGGCGCCATCGTGATCTCGGGGCCGGCCAATCGCCTCAGCCTGGAACGCGCCCAGACCCTGTACGAAGTGCTGCGCGAGGCTGCGGATGAACTGACCCGTAGCCTGGGCGGCAAGCCCATCTACGGCACGGGCCAGGCAAAGCGTAAACCTCGCAAGAGTGAGTGATCGGACGTAGAGCGGTCCCTGGCGCCGGTCACCGCCGCCCTCGCGTGTTGGGCTTCGCTGCGCTCAACCGCAACCTACGAAAGCCCGGCTCCACGTCGAGCGCAGCCCCGGGTGCCCCCTCTCCCTCCGGGAGAGGGCTGGGGTGAGGGAAACCCAACGCCTCCGCTACGCCCGAATCAGCAACGGCGCCGTACCGCCATAACAGGCCGCGACTCGCTCCGCTCTATGGCTCAGCACGCTGCGCTGATTCAGCGAACCCTTGTCGGTGATCTCGCCCCGGTCGGCGGACGGCGGCTCTTCCTGCAGGGCGATCCATTCCAGGCGGCTGGCGTTGCCGGAGGCGTGACGATTGAGGCGGGCCAACCAGTCGGCGAACCAGCGCTGCACCGGCGCACTGGCCAATACCGTTGCTGCATCAGCGGCCTCGTCCAGCCCCGCCAGTTGCCGGCAATCCGCCAGGCGGGGAAAGACCAGTAGGCCCAGGCACTCGCGATCCGGCGCCGCCACCACCACGTCCTGCACCAGGGGCGTACCCTCCAGCACCGCGCGATTGCGCAGCGGACCGACACTGACGAACACCCCGGACGACAGCTTGAAGTCCTCGGCGATACGGCCATCGAACATCAGCCCCAGCTGCGGATTGGCCGGATCGACCAGCTTGAGGGCATCGCCCGAACAGTAGAAACCTTCCTCGTCGAAGCAGGCCGCGGTCTGCTGCGGATCGCGCCAATAGCCGGGCATGATGTGCGGGCCACGGAAGCGCCCTTCCAGCTTGCCGTCCACCGGCACCAACTTGAGTTCGCAGCCCGGCGCCGGCACCCCGACGTAGCCGGCCACGGAAAGTGGCCCGGTGGTGAAGGTGCAACTGGGCGAGGCCTCGGTCATGCCCAGGCCGGCCATCATGCGGATGCGTTCGCCGCAGTGGGCCTCGGCGATGCGATCCAGGCGATCCCAGACGCTTTGCGACAGCCCCGCCGCGGCAAAGAAGAACAGCCGCATGCGCGCAAAGAAACGCTCGCGCAGCTCGGCGTCGCGCTCCAGGGCGTTGGCCAGCTCTTCCCAGCCGCGCGGCACCGTGAGGTAGGCGGTGGGCGAGACCTCGCGCAGGTTGCGCAGGGTCTCGCCGAAGCCCTGGGGTGTCGGCTTGCCGTCATCCAGGTAGAAGGTGCCACCGTTGTAGAGCACGATGCCCAGATTATGGCTGCCACCGAAGGTGTGGTTCCAGGGCAGCCAGTCCACCAGCACCGGCGGCTCCTCGCCGAACACCGGGAAGGTCTGCAGCAGCATCTGCTGGTTGGCGCAGAGCATGCGCTGGGTGGTGGTCACCGCCTTGGGCAGCTTGGTGGAGCCGGAGGTGAAGAGAAACTTGGCGATGCTGTCCGGTCCGGTGGCCGTGAAGGCCTGATCGGCCGCGGCCAGCTCGCCACGGGCAAGCAGCGCCTCGAAGGCCAGAGTGATGCGTCCCTGCACCTGACCGCGGGTCGCGATCACCGGCACCTCGGCTGGCAGCACGGCGTCCAGCGCCTTCTGGTAGGCCGGCGCATCGCTGACGAATACCAGCCCCGGTTGCAGCAGGCCGCAGACGTGGCGCAACTTGGCATGATCCTGGGACAGCAACGAATAGCCGGGCGACACCGGGCAGAAGGGAATGCCGGCATAGAGCGCCGCCAGGGCCAGTTGCAGGTGTTCGGGATCGTTGCCGGAGAGAATCGCCAGGGGTCGCTCGGCCGACAGGCCGAACTCCAACAGCGCGGCGGCCAGTTGGCGCACCCGCTGCACCATCTCGCGGTAGGAGAACTCGCGCCAGGCGCCGCCGGCGTCCCGCGCGGCGAAGAAGGTGCGAGTCGGGGCAACCTCGGCCCAGTGCAGCAGACGATCCAGCAGCCGTGGCGGCGGCAGGGTCAGGGCTTCCTGGGAGGCCATATAGAGCAGCCCACCCCGCTCCTCGACCGTGACACCAGGCTGCCCCAGGGCCACCGGTCGATAGCGCAGCGGCCGATCCGCGGGCGCACGGGTTTGCGTGACATGGCTCACCTTGAATTCTCCTCTGGGCTGGCGCCCAGAGGCGCCTCTTATTCTTGTTGCGTCAGAAGCGATGGAAACGGCGCTGGCTAGATCGGGTAGTGGCGTGGCCCCGTCTGTAGCGTCACCCAGCGCAACTGGGTGAAATGCTCGATGGAGGCCCGCGAGCCGAAGCTCCCATAGCCGCTGGCCTTGACGCCGCCGAAGGGCATCTGCGCCTCGTCGTGCACCGTGGGGCCGTTGATGTGGCAGATGCCACTCTCCACCCGCTGGGCCAGCGCCAGGGCACGGGCGGTATCGCGACTGAAGATGGCTGACGAGAGGCCGAACTCGGAATCGTTGGCCAGGCGTAGTAGGGCTTCGTCACCCTCGGCGCGGATCACCACCGCCACCGGACCGAAGGACTCCTCGGCATAGAGCTTCATGTCGGCGGTGACGCCATCCAGCAGGGTCGGCTGCAGGATGCTGCCGTCGAGTCCACCACCGCAGACCAGCCGCGCGCCCTTGCCCACGGCGTCGTCGATCAGGGCCTTGATGCGGGTTCCAGCGCTGGCGTCGATCAGGGAACCCAGTACCGAATCGGAGGCGCTCGGGTCGCCGGCCTTGAGGGTGCGCACCTTGGCCGCCAGGCGCTCGACGAAGGCGTCGGCGATGCAGCTGTCCACCAGCAGACGCTCGGTGGACATGCAGATCTGCCCCTGGTTGAAGTAGGCCCCGAAGGCCGCCGCGGCCACGGCGGCATCCAGGTCGGCGTCTTCCAGCACCAGCAGCGGCGCCTTGCCACCCAGCTCCAGCACCGCCGGCTTGAGATGGCGTGCCGACAACTCGCCAACGATGCGACCGACCCGGGTGGAACCGGTGAAGTTGACCCGCCGCACCGCCGGATTGGCGATCAGCCGCTCGACGATGGCCGGGGCATCTTCCGGGGCGTTGGTGACGACATTGACCACGCCATCACCCAGGCCGGCATCCTGCAGCACCTGGCCGATCAGCCGGTGTACGCCAGGACTTTGCTCCGACGCCTTGAGCACCACGGTATTGCCACAGGCCAGCGGCATGGCCAGGGCGCGGGTGCCGAGGATCACCGGGGCGTTCCACGGCGCGATGCCGAGCACCACGCCGCAAGGCTGGCGCAGCGCCATGGCGAAGCTGCCAGGGACGTCGGAGGGAATCACCTCGCCCTGGATCTGGGTGGTCATGGCCGCCGCCTCGCGCAGCATGTTGGCGGCCAGGTGCACGTTGAAGCCATACCAGTTGGCCATTGCCCCGGTCTCGCCGGCCAGGGCGATGAACTCGCCACTGCGCGCGGCCAGGCCATCGGCGGCGGCCAGCAGGCGACGCCGGCGCTCGCCCGGCGGCAGCGCGGCCCAGGCGGGATAGGCGGCCTGAGCCGCAGCCACGGCGGCGTCGGCATCTTCCAGGGTGGCGGCTGCTACCGTGGAGACCACCTCGCCGGTCACCGGATGGCAGCGCTGATAGCTACGACCGTCGCCGGCCGGGCGGCTGGTGCCGCCGATGAGCAGGGATACCTCGACCATGACGCTACCTCTTGTTGTTGTCTTTATGGGTACTGGGCTCGTCTGAACGGCAGCTAGGCTCGGCGACCGTTCGACGAGACCTGGCGCTTCAGCGCTTGTAGGTCTGCAAGCCGGGCTTGATGCTCTTGTCATCGAGGAACTGCTTCATGCCCTGCTCGCGACCGCCTTCCGGGTCTTGCAGACGCGACTGATCGAGCTTGGCGTAGAGGTAGTCCTCGTTTTGCTCCCAGGTCAGCTCGCGGCAGCGTTTGAAGCCAACCTTGGCGGCGCGCAGCACCACCGGATTCTTCTGCAGCAGCTCCTGCGCCAGGGCGGTGGTCACCTCGCGCAATTGGGCGCGCGGCACGCTCTGGTTGACCAGACCCATGGCGGCGGCCTCGGGCCCGCTGAAGGTCTTGCCGGTCATCACATAGTAGAGGGCGGTGCGATGGCCGACGGTATCGGCCAAGGCCTTGCTCACCAGGTTGCCCGGGGGGATGCCCCAGTTGATCTCGGACAGGCCGAAGGTAGCCTCGTCGGCGGTGATGGCCAGGTCGCAGGCCACCAGCGGGCTGAAGCCACCGCCGAAGCACCAGCCATTGACCATGGCGATGGTCGGCTTGGCGTACATGCGCAGGAGCTTCCATTGCCACTGGGAGGCCTCGCGGCGGATCTTTTCCTGCAGGATCTCCGGGCCGGCATCGGTCTCGCGGAAGTATTCCTTGAGGTCCATGCCGGCAGTCCAGGCGTCACCGGCGCCGGTCAGCACCAGCACGCCGGCGCTGGCGTCCTGCTCCAGGGTTTCCAGCACCTCGACCATCTCGCGGTTGAGGGTGGGACTCATGGCGTTGCGTTTCTCGGGCCGGTTGAGCGTTACCCAGGCGATACCGTCTTCGATATCCACCTTGACCGTCTGCCAGCGTCCGTCGTAGCTGCCCATGGCGTGTGCCTCTTGTTGTTTGGGGGGTATGGACAAGAAGCTACGCCGGTAAATTAGTTACGTCAATTAACTATTTTACCAAGACGATGACGCTGCGAAGACGGTTCCGCCGGAGAGCTCACCCCTGCGACACCCTTAAGCCCGCACTCGCGGTACGCCCCTCCGGCCGGGACAGCAGCAAGAGCAGACCCGCCGCGACGAACACCAGCGCGAAGACCAGATAGAGCCGCAGCGGCGGCCAGCCGCCATCCAGCAACAGACCCGCCACCAGCGGCGAGAGGATGGCGCCGAGGCGACCGATGCCGATGCCCCAGCCCACCCCGGTGGCCCGCACCTCGGCACTGTAGGCCAGCGCTGGCAGTGCATAGAGCCCGGCGATACAGCCATTGGCGAAGAGACCGATCAGCAGGCCCATGGCCAGGGCACCCAGGTAGGAGCTGTCCATGTGGGCGAAGGCCACCAGCAGCAGCGCGGTGGTCAGCAGGAAACCACCCAACGCCCGGGACAACGGCAGGCGCGTGAACAGCAGGCCGACCAGGGCGGCGCCGAAGATACCGCCCACGCTCAGCAGGACACCCCCCGCCACCCCCTGTTGCTCGGAAAGCCCCAGGGTGGTCAGCAGCTTGGGCGTCCAGCTCATGATGAAGTAGAAGCCGAACATGGCCAGGAAGAACAGCGTCCACACCAGCAGAGTGGTCCGCCGCAAGTCGGGCGCCAGCAGGCGCCCGACCGTTCCGCCCGTCGCGCGCGTCACGACGACCGGAGGCAGCGCCGCCAGAGGCGGCTGCCCCAACCGCCTGGCCAGGCGATTGACCCGCGCCAGGGCGCCACTCGGTCGCCGGCTGAGCAGGAAATCCAGGGACTCGGGCAAGCCGATCAGCACCAGGGGGATGGCGCCGAGGGTGATGAGACCGCCGGCGCAGAACACCGCACGCCAGCCCCAGAGCGACAGCAGCCAGACCGCCAGCAAGCCACCCAGGGTAGCACCCAGGGCGTAGCCCATGCCCTGCAGGCTGACCGCCAGGCCCCGCCAGCGGCGAGCCGAATACTCGCTGGCGATCACGTTGCTGCTCGCCAACACCCCGCCCACGCCCAAACCGGTCAGGCCGCGCAATAACGCCAGCTGCTGGGGTGAGCCGGCCAGCGCCGACAGCAGCATGCCGACGCCGGACAACAGCAGGCAGACCAGAATCAGGCGGCGCCGGCCCCAGCGATCGGCCAGCGGCGCGAGCAGCAACGAACCGGCCGCCATGCCCACCAGGCCGGCACTGAGCAACATCCCCACCTGCGACCCGGAGAGGCCCCATTCGCGGGACACCGAGGCGGCAGTGAAGGCCATCACCAGTACATCGAAGCCATCGATCATGTTGAGCAGGATGCAGACCAGCACCGCCAGGTACTGGAAAGCCCGCATGGGGCCGCGGTCGACGATTTCGCGCAGGTCGCTCATAGCCCACCTCGCGATGCTGAGCAGGGAGAGATCCGGAGCGAGACAGGTGAAGCGCTAGAAGATACAGAAGGGACAGGTCCTGACATGGCGAGCATCCTTGAGTTTTTGTTGTTGAGGTCACCGCCCGATCAGGCTGGCAAAAATGGATCCAATTCACAAGATGAGCAGGTCCCAGATGGACGTGCTAGCAAGGCCCCAAGGCGTCGCGACGGGCTGAATGTTCAGAGAAATCAAGTGCTCCAATCGGCAAAACCCTTTAGATACGCTGTTAAACACTGGGCGATTATCGAGCAGCTATCGTCTTTCCCGCCGGCCAGAACACATTGACACCCAGGGGCACCCGCCCAATCATTGGATCCAATAGACAACAACAAGAGGTCGCTCCATGTACCCGAAGAACGCCTGGTACGTCGCCTGCACCCCCGACGAACTCACCGACAAGCCCCTGGGCCGGCAGATCTGCGGCGAGCCGCTGGTGTTCTACCGCGACGCCAACCGGCAGGTGGTGGCATTGGAAGACTTCTGTCCCCATCGCGGTGCGCCGCTGTCGCTGGGCTTCTTGCGCGAAGGCACCCTGGTCTGTGGCTATCACGGCCTGGAAATGGGTTGCGGCGGCAAGACCCTGGGCATGCCCGGCCAGCGGGTCGGCGTCTTTCCCGCCGTGCGCGCCTATGCCGCCGTCGAGCGCCACGGCTTCATCTGGGTCTGGCCGGGCGACCAGGCCAAGGCCGATCCGGCGCTGCTTCCCCACCTCGAATGGGCCGAGAGCCCCGACTGGGCCTATGGCGGCGGCCTCTACCACATCCAGTGCGACTACCGGCTGATGATCGACAACCTCATGGACCTCACCCACGAGACCTATGTCCACGCCTCCAGCATCGGCCAGAAGGAGATCGACGAGGCGCCACCCGCCACCCGCGTCGAGGGCGACGAGGTCATCACCAGCCGGCACATGGAGAACATCCCTGCCCCACCCTTCTGGCGCATGGCGCTGCGCGGCAACGGCCTGGCCGACGACGTCCCGGTGGATCGCTGGCAGATCTGCCGCTTCACCCCACCGAGCCACGTGATGATCGAGGTGGGCGTGGCCCATGCCGGCCATGGCGGCTACCACGCCCCCGCGGCGGTCAAGGCGGCCAGCGTGGTGGTGGACTTCATCACGCCCGAAACCGAGACCTCCATCTGGTACTTCTGGGGCATGGCGCGCAACTTCAAGCCGCAGGATGCCGAACTCACCGCCAGCATCCGCGAGGGCCAGGGCAAGATCTTCAGCGAAGACCTGGAGATGCTCGAACGCCAGCAGCAGAACCTGTTGCGCTATCCCGAACGTGGCCTGCTCAAGCTCAACATCGATGCCGGGGGCGTGCAATCACGGCAGATCATCGACCGCCTGCTGGCCGCCGAACAGGCCGCCACCGGCATCCCGGTCCGGCAGATCGCCTAGGAGAAGCAGCATGCTCGATCTGATCGTCACTGCCGTGCAACGCGAGGCACCCAGCATCCTGGCCTTCGACCTGGCCCGCGCCGACGGTGGTCCGCTGCCCGGCTTCACGGCCGGTGCCCATTTGGAAGTCACCCTGGGCGACGGCCTGATCCGTCATTACTCCCTGTGCGCCACGCCCGAACCCGCCCCCACCCGCTATCGCATCGCCGTCCTGCTCGTTCCCGACTCCCGTGGCGGCTCCCAGGCCATGCACCGGCTGCAGCTGGGTGACCACCTACAGGTAAGCGAGCCACGCAATCTGTTCGCCCTGGTCCCGAGCGCGCGCCGTACCCAGCTGCTGGCCGGCGGCATCGGCATCACCCCGCTCCTGGCCATGGCCGAACAGCTCCACCAGCAGGGCGCCCACTTCCAGCTGCGCTATCTGGTGCGGGACCGTGAACACGCCGCCTTCATTCCCTGGCTCAAGGCGCGTCCCTATGCCGATCGGGTCAAGGTGCATTTCGACCAACAGGAGCCGGCGCTGAGACCCAACTTCCAGCACCTGCTCGGTCCGGCGGCGCCGGACGATCACCTCTATGTCTGCGGTCCCGCCGGCTTCATGGCCGCCGTGGTCGAGGCCGCCCAGGCCCAGGGCTGGCAACCCGGGCAGATCCATCGCGAATACTTCGCCGCCGACCCCGCCGCCCAGGGCGAGCAGCGGCCCTTCGAGGTGGAGCTGGCGCGCAGCGGACGTTGCGTCCAGGTACCGGCGGAGCGCAGCGTGGTCCAGGTGCTGGCCGACCTCGGCATCGTCCTGCCGGTATCCTGCGGCCAGGGCCTCTGTGGCACCTGCCTGACCCCGGTCCTGGCCGGCGAACCCGAGCACCGCGACCTCTTTCTCTCCGCGGCCGAACACGCCGCCAACGACCGCTTCACCCCCTGCTGCTCCCGCGCCAAGGGCGAGCGCCTGGTGCTGGACCTCTGACGCCCCAAGCCCAGCTAACCTCCCCCTCTCCCTTAGGGAGAGGGCCGGGGTGAGGGCCGCTTAGCCCTACACCAACACCTTAACCTCCCCCGCCGCCCCCTCTTCCCCACCGAACCACCGTGCATACCCCAGGGTCGCCTGGGCGTGCTCGCGCATGATGCCCTCGGCCCGCGCACCCTGGCCGCGCACCAGGGCATCGAACACCGCATGGTGCTGCAGATGGGCGAAATTGAAGCGGCGGTATTCGCGATCGAGATTTTGCGCATCCACCGCCAGGGCGCTCACCGAAGCGAAGGGCAGATGCTCGTGGCGCCCCAGGGCCACGGCGATGGCCGGATTGCCACTGGCCGCGACGATGGCCTGGTGGAAGCCGCGATTGAGGTCGTGGTATTCCTCCAGATCCTCCAGCAGCACATGCCCCTTGGCGAACAGGCGATCGCCGCGGCGCAGGCAGTCTTCCAGCACGGTCCGCGTCGCCTCATCGAGACCGCGCTCGGCCGCCTGGCGCGCAGCCAGGCCTTCCAGCACGCCGCGCACCTCCACCGCGCCTTCCAGATCCGCGCTCGTGAGCGCCCGCACCTGATAGCCACGGGCGCCACTACTTTCCAGCAAGCCCTCCTGGGCCAGGGTGCGCAAGGCCAGCCGCACCGGCATGCGCGACACGGCGAAGCGCTCGGCGGTGGGAATCTCCGCCAGCCGTTCGCCCGCCGCCAGTTCGCCGGACAGGATCATCTGCCGTAGTGCGGCCAGTACCCGCTGTCCCGGCTTGCTCATGGTTGTGCCTCTCCTTCGTTGATCTCGGCCAGCAGCCATTGGCGAAACGCCTGCAACGACGGCAGTCCCTCGTTGCGCGGCGGATAGACCAGGTAATAGCTGCGGCGACTGACCAGGGGCGTACCGCAGGCGAGCAGGTCACCCTGGGCCAATTCGTCCTCCACCAGTACTCGCGGTACCAGGCCGATGCCGATGCCGGCGCGCACCGCCTGGATCAGGTGCGAGGTCAGCTCGAAACTCGGCCCCGGCCGCATCGCCCGGTGCGGCAACTCGTGATGGACGAACCACTCGCCCCAGGCCTGAGGATTGTTGGCCACGCCGAGCAGCAGTTGCCCGGCCAGGGTGGCGGGTGTCGCGTCCGGCAAGTCGGCCAGGGTGGCCGGACTGGCGATCACCACCAGTTGTTCGGCTTGCAGCGGATGGGCGCGGAGCCCCGGCCAGTCGCCACTGCCAACGCTGATGGCGGCATCGATCTCGCTGGCGGCGAAGTCCACCGCCTGGATGCGCGAATGCAGGTGCACCAGCATGCCGGGATGGGCGGCATAGAAGTCGCCCAGGCGCGGCAGCAGCCACTTGGAACCGAAGGTCGGTAGCACCGCCAGGCGCAGGGTGCCCTGGCCGGAGGCGAAGGCCATGGCCTGCAGGGTGGCGCTGCGGATCTGCCCGAGGGCCAGGCCCAGTTCGCGGCTGTAGGCACGACCCACGTCGGTAAGCACGATCTGCCGGCCTTCGCGGCGGAACAGCGTCAGCCCCAGCAACTGTTCGAGCGCCTGCACCTGGCGACCCACGGCGCTCTGGGTCAGGGACAACTCCTCGGCCGCCCGGGTGTAGCTCTCGTGACGCGCCGCCGCCTCGAAGGCCAGCAGCAACGACATGGACGGCGTCAGCCGACGGTGATTCATTCAGGTTCTTCCGGCATAGGCGGCGGAATCTTCGGTTGTGGCCCCGGCGCGCTGTGGTGAGAATGCCTACTATAGCCAGAAAAGGTCGACGCCATTCCTTCGCTCGCTGAAGGAGACGGCCGTCCGCCGCCAGAGAGCCCGCCTGATGAACATGATCGCCCGCCTGCCGGCCCCGGCGCCCCTCGCCGCCGCCTACACCGACTTCCTCACCGCCCTCGCCGCCAGCGGCTTCCAGGGCGAGATCGCACCGGACTACGCCAGCCGCACGGTCATGGCCACCGACAACTCCATCTACCAGCGCCTGCCCCAGGCGGCGGTCTTCCCCAAGGACAGCACCGATGTCCAGCGTCTGGCCCAGCTGATGGGCGAGTCGCGCTTCCAGGGCGTGGTGCTCACCCCGCGCGGCGGCGGCACCGGCACCAACGGCCAGTCGCTCACCGACGGCATCGTGGTCGACCTCTCCCGTCACCTGAACCAGATCCTCGAGATCAATGCCGAGCAGGGCTGGGTGCGGGTCCAGGCCGGGGTGGTCAAGGACCAGCTCAATGCGGCGCTCCGGCCCCATGGGTTGTTCTTCGCCCCGGAGCTGTCCACCTCCAACCGCGCCACCATCGGCGGCATGATCAACACCGATGCCAGCGGCCAGGGCAGCGTGACCTACGGCAAGACCCGCAACCATGTGCTGGAACTGGATGCCTACCTGATCGGCGGCGAACGCCTGGAGAGCCGCCCGGTGGACCGCGTCGAGCTGGACGCCCTCTGCGCCCGCCAGGATCGCACCGGCATGGTCTACCGCTGCGCGCGGGACATCGCCGAGAACCAGGCCGAACTGATCGAGGCGCGCTTTCCCAAGCTCAACCGTTGCCTCACCGGCTATGACCTGGCGCACCTGGTCGAGCCCGATGGCCGCTTCAACCTCAACAGCGTGCTCTGCGGCGCCGAGGGCTCCCTGGCCTTCATCGCCGAGGCCAAGCTCAACGTCCTGCCGATTCCCAAGTATTCGGTGCTGGTCAACGTCCGCTATGGCAGCTTCATGGACGCCCTGCGCGACGCCCGCGCCCTGATCGAATTGAAGCCGCTGTCCATTGAGACGGTGGATTCCAAGGTCCTGCTGCTGGCCATGCAGGACATCGTCTGGCACAGCGTGGCGGAATACTTCCCCGAAGACGTCGAGCGCCCTACCCTGGGCATCAACCTGGTGGAATTCAGTGGCGACGACCCCGAGGAAGTGGACGCCCGCGTCCAAGGCTTCCTCGACCATCTGCGCCAGGACGCCACCGTGGAACGCCTGGGCCACACCCTGGCCGTGGGCCGCAGCGCCGTGACCCGCGTCTACGCCATGCGCAAGCGCGCCGTGGGCCTGCTCGGCAACGTCCAGGGCGAGATCCGTCCGCAGCCCTTCGTCGAGGACACCGCGGTGCCGCCGGAGCGCCTGGCCGACTTCATCGCCGAATTCCGCGCCCTGCTCGATGGCCACAATCTGCAATACGGCATGTTCGGCCACGTCGACGCCGGGGTGCTGCACGTACGTCCGGCTCTGGACCTCAAGGACCCGCGCCAGGCGGCACTGGTCCGCCCGATCTCCGACCAGGTGGCCGAGCTGACCCAGAAATACGGCGGGCTGCTGTGGGGCGAACACGGCAAGGGCGTGCGCTCGGAATATGCGCCGGCCTTCTTCGGCGACCTCTACCCCGCCCTGCAGGCGCTCAAGGGCGCCTTCGATCCGCACAACCAGCTTAACCCCGGCAAGATCGCCACCCCGCTGGCCAGCGGTGCCGAACTGCTGAAGATCGACGGCGTGACCCTCCGCGGCGAACTGGACCGCACCCTCGACGAGCGGGTCTGGCAGAGCTACGGCACCGCCATGCACTGCAACGGCAACGGCGCCTGCTACAACTACGACCCCGACGACGCCATGTGCCCCTCGTGGAAGGCCACCCGCCAGCGTATCCACTCGCCCAAGGGCCGCGCCTCGCTGATCCGCGAATGGCTGCGTCTACAGGGTCAGGCCGGTATCGATGTCCTGGCGCCGGCGCCGCGGGGCGCGCTGAACTGGCTGAAGGCCCTGCCCCAGCGCTGGCGCAATGGTCGCGCCGCCGAGGCGGACTTCTCCCATGAGGTCTACGACGCCATGGCCGGTTGCCTGGCCTGCAAATCCTGCGCGGGCCAGTGCCCGATCAAGGTCAACGTCCCGGAATTCCGCTCGCGCTTTCTCGAGCTCTACCACAGACGCTACCTGCGCCCGCTGCGCGACTACCTGATCGGCTCCCTGGAATTCAGCCTGCCGCTGTTCGCCCGCGCCCCGGGGCTCTACAACGCCGTGATGGGCGCGACGCCGATCCAGCGACTGTTCGCCGAGCGCATCGGCATGGTCGACAGCCCCCTGCTCAGCCGTTACGACCTGGTGCCAGTCATGCAGCAATGGCAGGTGCAGATCGCCACGCCCGAGCGCTTACTGGCCCTGAGCGATGAAGAGCGCGCCAAGACCATCGTGGTGGTACAGGACGCCTTCACCCGCTACTTCGAGACGCCGCTCACCGCGGCCTTCCTCGAACTCGCCGCGCGCCTCGGTCAGCGGGTATTCCTCGCGCCCTATCGCGCCAACGGCAAGCCGCTGCAGGTGCAGGGCTTCCTCGGCGCCTTCGAGCGTACCGCGCGGCGCAACGCGGCCCAGCTCGCCAGCCTGGCCGGCTTCGGCGTGAAGTTGGTCGGCCTCGATCCGGCCATGACCCTGGTCTATCGCCAGGAGTACCCCAAGGTCCCCGGCATCGCCCGGATGCCCGAGGTGCTGCTGCCCCAGGAGTGGCTGCTGCAGGTGCTGCCGAAAGAGCAAAAGGTAGTCGGCGACAAGGTCTATCGCCTGCTCGGCCACTGCACCGAGAAGACCAACGCCCCGGCCAGCGTCGGCCAGTGGCAGCAGGTGTTCGAACGCCTGGGCCTGGGACTCAAGCCGGAGAGCACCGGCTGCTGCGGCATGTCCGGCACCTACGGCCACGAAGCGCGCAACCTGGCGACCTCCAAGACCATCTACGACCAGTCCTGGGCCCGCGCCGTCGCCGTCCCCGCCGAACAAGGCGAAGCCCTGGCCACCGGCTATTCCTGCCGCAGCCAGGTCAAACGCCTCGACGACCGCCGCCTCCGTCATCCACTGGAGGCGGTGTTGGATGCGGTGCGGGGCTGATATGCGCTGAGCCGGACAATTCCTTAGCGCAACCCTGGCGGTCCGCCGATGCGGCCGCCCATCCAGGTGGAGGCACGACGGTTTATCGCGATTTCGCCGGGGCTGATGTAACTGAACGTCTGCTTGGATAGCCCCTCTACCCTCGGGAGAGGTTTGGGGTGAGGGCGCCCCCGCCGAAAAGTCTCCAGTGGAAAAGGCTGCGCGGTTTTCCACGCTACGGTTCTGGTCGCGGCCATGGGCGCGAGCGGGGCTCAGCGCGTAGGGTGGAAAACCGCACAGCGTTTTCCACGCGTGGCTGGTTAGGCCGAAGTGCAAACACCATCGACCCAAGCAGCTATATAAAGAAAGGAAACCGCCAGAAAGCCCGATCAGAAAAATCGCGCCCAAACGAAAAAGCGGCCACTAGGGCCGCTTCTCGGTGGTTACTGGCGTTCAGGACCAGACAACCTTTAAATGGCGCAGCGGACGGGACTCGAACCCGCGACCCCCGGCGTGACAGGCCGGTATTCTAACCGACTGAACTACCGCTGCGCATTACCTCGAGTGGTGGGTGATGACGGGATCGAACCGCCGACCCTCTGCTTGTAAGGCAGATGCTCTCCCAGCTGAGCTAATCACCCGTTTGCTCTCGAAGTGGGGCGCATTCTACGGAGGGGTTCCCTACCTGGCAACCCCTTTTTGAAAAAAAATTTCCCAGCACTTCCAAAGGCTTAGCGCTGCCCCTTCGACCCCTGAGGAAAGCGTGCCCGAGCGGGCATTCCCGACGACCACCGCGATCCGGGGTTGGCCTCGGAGGGGAGCGACGCGGATAATGCGCGCTTCGTTTTTGGGAGTGACACCATGTGGTTCCGTAATCTGCTCGTCTACCGTCTCACCCAGGAAGTCGCCTTCGAGGCCGAAGCCCTCGAAGCCGCCCTTGCCGCCAAGCCGGCGCGCCCCTGTGCCAGCCAGGAGCTGTCCACCTATGGTTTCGTCGCGCCCTTCGGCAAGGGTCCGGACCTGCCACTGGTGCACGAAAGCCAGGGCTTCTTCCTGATCGCTGCGCGCAAGGAAGAACGCATCCTGCCCAGCAGCGTGGTCAAGGAAGCCGTGCAGGAGAAGGTCGACGAGATCGAGACCCAGCAGATGCGCAAGGTCTACAAGAAGGAGAAGGAGCAGATCAAGGACGAGATCGTCCAGGCCTTCCTGCCGCGCGCCTTCATCCGTCGCCAGACCACCTATGCCGCCATCGACCCCAAGCAGGGCTGGATCCTGGTGGACGCCTCCAGCGCCAAGCGCGCCGAAGACCTGCTCTCCACCCTGCGCGACGCCCTCGGCTCGCTGCCGGTGCGCCCGTTGGGCGTGAAGCAGGCGCCCATGGCCACCTTCACCGACTGGGTCAAGGCCGGTGACGCCACCCACGGCCTCTACATCCTCGACGAGTGCGAACTGCGCGATGCCGGCGAAGACGGCGGCGTGGTCCGTTGCAAGGGCCAGGACCTCACCAGCGAAGAGATCCAGAACCATCTGGCGGCCGGCAAATTGGTCACCAAACTGGCGCTGGCCTGGCAGGACAAGTTGGCCCTGCTGCTGGACGACAAGGTCACCATCAAGCGCCTCAAGTTCGAGGACCTCTTGCAGGACCAGGCCGAGCAGGACGGTGGCGAAGACGCCCTCGGCCAGCAGGACGCCAGCTTCGTGCTGATGATGATGACCCTGGCGGAATTCCTGCCACAGCTGATCGAGGCTCTCGGCGGCGAAGAATTGCCGCAAGGATTGTAAGATCGATCAAGGCCGGCAGAGACCGGCCTTTTTTCTGCCTCTTATAAAAAAGGAGTTTGCCATGCGTGCCCTGGCCGCCTTCAGCCGCTTCGTCGGCAATACCTTCGCCTTCTGGGTGCTGTTCGCCGCCCTGCTGGCGTTCTTCGCGCCCGCCGTGTTCAAGCCGCTGAGCGTGGCCATCGTGCCGCTGCTGGGAGTGATCATGTTCGGCATGGGCCTGACGCTCAAGGTCGAGGATTTCGCCGCCGTCGGCCGCCATCCCTGGCGGGTGCTGCTGGGCGTGGTGGCCCACTTCGTCATCATGCCGGGGGTGGCCTGGGCGCTGTGCCAGCTATTCCACCTGCCGCCGGAGATCGCCGTGGGCGTCATCCTGGTCGGCTGCTGCCCCAGTGGCACCGCCTCCAACGTCATGACCTGGCTGGCCAAGGGGGACCTGGCGCTATCGGTGGCCATCGCGGCGGTGACCACCCTGCTCGCTCCCCTGCTGACCCCGGCGCTGATCTGGCTGCTGGCCTCCACCTGGCTGCCGATCTCCTTCGCCGGCCTGTTCTGGTCGATCCTGCAGGTGGTGCTCTTGCCCATCGCCCTGGGGCTGATCGCCCAGCGGGTACTGGGCAATCGCGTCGGCGCCCTGGTCGAGGTGCTGCCCCTGGCCTCGGTGATCAGCATCGTGGTGATCGTCGCCGCCGTGGTGGCCGCCAGCCAGGCGCGCATCGCCGAGTCCGGCCTGTTGATCATGGCGGTGGTGATCCTGCACAACGGCTTCGGCTTCCTGCTCGGTTACCTCACTGGCAAGTTCTGCAAGCTGCCGGTGGCCCAGCGCAAATCCCTGGCGCTGGAAGTCGGCATGCAGAACTCCGGCCTCGGTGCGGCCCTCGCCACCGCACACTTCTCGCCGTTGGCCGCGGTGCCCAGCGCCCTGTTCAGCGTCTGGCACAACATCTCCGGCGCGCTACTGGCGACCGTTTTCCGCCGCTTCAAGGACAACGACGTCCGCCCCTGATCCCTCGCGCCAGACCTGCCGGAGCAAAGCCCGGCAGGTCTCCTCGGTGAACGGCTGCGGGCGGGCGATGCCATAGCCCTGGGCGTAGTCGACCCCCATCTTCGCCAACGCCGCCACCATCGCCTCGTTCTCGGCGAATTCGGCGATGGTCTTCTTGCCGGTGAGCTGGCCCAACTGGTTGATCGCCTCGACCATGGCGGCATCCACCGGGTCCTCGAGCAGGTGGCGGACGAAGCTGCCATCGATCTTCAGATAATCCACCGGCAGATGCTTGAGATAGGTGAAGGACGACATGCCGGCGCCGAAGTCGTCCAGGGAGAACCGCACCCCCAGCCCGCGCAACTCCGCCATGAATTGCCGTGCCGCGTCCAGGTTGGCCACGGCACTGGTCTCGGTGATCTCGAAGCAGATCCGCGTCGGTGCGATCCGCCAGCGCTGTAACTGCGCCTGAACGAAACCCACCAGCCCCGGATCGCCCAGGGAATGTCCCGAGAGGTTGATAGCCAGGGTATCCAGCAGTCCCGCCGGCAGCTCGGCGAAGCGCGCCAGGGCCGCGGCGATCACCCAGCGATCCAGATCCGGCATCAGGCCATAGCGTTCCGCGGCCGGGATGAAGGCGCCCGGCGCGATCAACTGGTCACCTTCCGCCAGCCGCACCAGCACCTCGACGTGACGGTCAGTCGCCGTCCGCCCACCCAGGCCGAGGATGGGCTGAACATAGAGCCGGAATCTGTCTTCATCCAGTGCCCGGTGCAGGCGCTGTACCCAGGTCATCTCGTCGTGGCGGCGGTCGAGCTCCACATCGCCCGGCGCGAATACCTGGACGCGGTTGCGACCCTTGTCCTTGGCGGCGTAACAGGCAAGATCCGCCAGGCGCAGCGCTGCCTCCGGGGTCAGTGCCTGACCGCCGAGGTGCACCACGCCGATGCTCAGGCCGACCCGGAAACCCTGGCCGGCCGCCTCGAATTGCAAGGCACCCACGCAGCCGCGCAGGCGCTCCGCCAGGGCCTCGGCGGTGCTCGGCGAGCGATCCTCCAGCAGCACGCCGAACTCATCGCCGCCCAGGCGCGCCAGGCAGTCGTCCTCGCCCAGCTCGGCAGCCAGTAATTCGCACAGCTGGCGCAGCAGACGATCGCCGTGGAAGTGCCCGGAGGTGTCGTTGACGATCTTGAATTGATCCAGGTCGATGAACAGCAACGAGGCACAGGTCAAGTCCTCACGGGCCAAAAGACGCTCCAGCCGGGTCTCGAATTCCCGGCGATTGAGCAGCCCCGTGAGAGCATCGTGACTGGCCTGCCAGGCCAGATCGTGCAAGAAAGCGCGCTCGCGGGTCTGGTCGTGCATCACCAGCACCGTACCGGTATCGGATTCACCCACGGGCAAGGCGGTCACCCTCAGGGCCACGGGAATGCGCGAACCATCGGTCAGCACCAGCTGATGCGCCTGGGGCTCGCTGCCCTTCCGCCACGCCTCGCTCAGCAACCGATCGGCCAGGGGTTCGGTGGACCCCTGCTGCCCCTCGGTCTGGATATCGAACAGTTGGGTGACCGGCGTTCCGACAACGGACAGTGGCTGCCGCAACAACCGCTCCGCAGCGGGATTGAGATAGAGCAGCCGCCCCTGGGCGTTCATCGCGAGCACGGCATCGCCGATGGAGGCGAGGATCACCTGGACCCGCTGCTTTTCCGCCTGCAGGGCGCGTTCGGAGCGCCAGCGCTGCTGCACCAGGCGGTGCATGCGCCAGACGGTCAGCAACACCAACAGCGCCCCGATCAGGACATTGGCGACCAACAGCCCCCAGACCAATTGGCGCGAAGCCACGCCGAGCCGCTCCGAGAAGGCCACCGTTTCCGGCATCATCCGATCGTGCAAGTCCAGCAGGTGGCGCTTCAGCGGGATCAACGCCGGCCCCGGCCCTTGCAGCTTGATCAGTTCGAAACCCGTCCGCGCCAGCGCCTGGAATTCATCCAGGTACGTATCGGTGGCTTGCCAGCGGGCGATCACCCCCTCGAACGGCTCGACGTGGCGGGCCAGCTCGAAGAGCTGGATGAGCCAGGGGATGTCGTCCGGGTCGTTACCGGCCATCCGTAGCAGCCGCGTGGCCTCATGCCGAGTGCCACCGCCGTCCAGCTCGTAGCGCGCAGCGCGGTCGAGCTCGTTGACGCTGATCGACGCCAGGTAGGCTTGATAGGCCTCCGGCCGCCCTTCGTCCAGGTAGACGCCCAGCGAGAGCATGGCATTGCCCAGACTCTTGCTCCACAGGCTTTCCGCCGAGACATAGGCGCGTACCGTGGACAGCAGTTGCAGGCTGACGATGGCGACCAGCGCCTGGCAGGAGAGGATGATGACGAAGGGCCACACCACCTTGAGCGTGCGCAGCGCAGAGGAAGGCAATAGTGAAGACATACAGCGATCCGCAGATGAGTGCAGGCGAATTCATGCCCTTGGGCAAGAATGTCGACTGCAATGCGGAAAACTGTTGGGTAGCTAACGAGTGCCGCTGGAATCTCGACACCGAAGTCGCGACCTAGAGCCTCTGCCAGGATGTTGCCTTCGCTTCATCCCGACGAACGGTCACGGCGCTGGCGGCTCAGTTGAAGGACGCCTCCAGCCGCGCCTTCACCTCGGGCCATTCGCGATCGGTGATGCTGTACATCACGGTATCGTCCAGCCGTCCGTCCGCCAGGCGTCGATGATTGCGCAGCAGCCCCTCACGTACCGCACCGAGCTTCTCGATGGCGCCTTGCGAGCGCAGGTTGGTCGCCGCGGTCTTGAGCTGGACCCGCACCAGTTGCCAGTGCTCGAAGGCGTGCCTGAGCATGAGGTACTTGATGGTGCCATTCAGACCGCTGCCGTGCTGTTCGCCGTCGAGCCAGGTCCAGCCGATCTCGGCCGCGGGCAGTGCCGGTAGGAAGTCGGCGAAGCGGGTGGTGCCGACCAGGCGATCGGCGATCCGCACGGCGAAGGGCAGCGCCCGCCCCTCGCGCTGCTCGGCCAAGGCCTGACGATACCAATCCGGCCGCAGCGGACCGCTCAGGTAGTGCAACGCCTCGCGGTTGCGCTCGGCCAAGCCGACCAGCTCCAGGACGTCGCCTTCCGCCAGGGGGTCCAGGCGCAGCGCACCACGTTGCAGGGAAATGGGCTGCGCTTGAAACATGGCACTCTCTCTCACTCGAATCAGCCCGCCAACCTAACAGGGCTGGCGGCGTGGCTCAACCCGCGACGGCATCCATAGTACGACACCTGACGTCCGGCGCACCAAGGTGCGACACTTCGCCCCGGCGCGACGGGCGCCTGGAACGTCGGGAGTCATCATGTCCCTGCCCAGCGGACTCATCATCAGCGTTACCTTCGGCTACCTGGCCCTGCTGTTCGCCATCGCCTTCTATGGCGACCGCCGCCCACCGCTCAAGCCGCGCCTGCGCGCCTGGGTCTACAGTCTGTCGCTCGCCGTGTACTGCACCAGCTGGACCTTCTTCGGCGCGGTCGGCCAGGCCGCCGACCAGCTCTGGTCGTTCCTGCCCATCTACCTGGGCCCCATTCTCTTCCTGCTGCTGGCGCCGCAACTGGTCAAGAAGATGGTATTGATCAGCAAGCAGGAAAACATCACTTCGATCGCCGACTTCATCGCGGCGCGCTACGGCAAGTCGCAGACCCTGGCCGTCGTGGTCGCCCTTATTTGCCTGGTCGGCGTCCTGCCCTACCTCGCCCTGCAACTCAAGGGCATCGTCATCGGCGTCAACCTGTTGACCGGCATCAACGCCGAAACCCAGGGCACCCGCGCCCAGGACACCGCCCTTTTCGTCTCCCTCATATTGGCGCTGTTCGCCATCCTGTTCGGCACCCGCAACCTCGACGTCACCGAGCATCACCGCGGAATGATGCTGGCCATCGCCTTCGAATCCCTGGTCAAGCTCGCCGCCTTTCTCGCCGTGGGTCTCTGGGTCACCTACGATCTCCACAATGGTTTCGCCGATCTGCTCAGTCGCTCGCAACAGGCGCCCCAGCTGCAGGAATACTGGCGCGAGACCCTGGACTGGCCCGGCCTGCTAATCCAGACCGGGATCGCCTTCATCGCCGTGATGTGCCTGCCCCGCCAGTTCCACGTCACCGTGGTGGAAAACACCCATACCCACGACATCAACCTGGCGCGCTGGGTCTTTCCCGTCTATCTGGCGCTGGCGGCCCTGTTCGTCATTCCCATCGCCCTGGCAGGCCAGCTGCATCTGCCGGGTGGTGTGCTGCCCGACTCCTTCGTCATCAGTCTGCCGCTGGACCAGCACCGGCCTTGGCTCGCGCTGCTGGCCTTCCTCGGCGGTGCCTCGGCCGCCACCGGCATGGTGATCGTCGCCTGCGTGGCCCTGTCGACCATGGTTTCCAACGACATCGTGCTGCCCTGGCTGCTCAAGCGGCGCGGTCAGGTGGAGAGTGCCCACGAGGTGTTCAGCCACTGGATGCTCACGGTGCGCCGCGTCAGCATCGTGGTGATTCTGGCCCTGGCCTATTGCAGCTATCGCCTGCTCGGCTCCAGCGCCAGTCTCGCCACCATCGGCCAGATCGCCTTCGCCGCCATCGCCCAACTCGGCCCGGCCATGGTCGGGGCGTTGTTCTGGAAAGCCGCCAACCGCCGCGGCGTCTTCGCCGGCCTCACCGCCGGGGCGCTGCTGTGGGGCTATCTCATGGTGCTGCCGGTGGTCGCCGTCAGCCTGCAGTGGCCGCTGGATGCCTTCCCGGGCCTGGCCTGGTTCGAACAACCGGACAGCGACCGCACGCTGCAGCCCACCACGGTCGGCGCCCTGGTCCCCCTGGCCGGCAATTTCCTGTTGTTCGCCCTGGTGTCTCTGCTATCGCGCACCCGGGTCGCGGAATACTGGCAGGCCGGTCGCTTCATCGCCCAGTACGCCCTGCCACGACCGCGCAACCGCGCGCTACTGGCGGTGAAGCTGGAGGACCTGCGCCTGCTCGCCGCCCGTTTCGTCGGTGACGAGCGGGCGCGCCTGAGCTTCAGCCGCTTCGCCGAACAGAGCGGCCTGACCTACCGACCCGGCAGCAATGCCAACAGCGAATGGATCGCCCAGACCGAGCGCCTGCTCGCCGGCGTCATCGGTGCCTCCTCGGCGCGGGCCGTGGTCAAGGCGGCCATCGAGGGGCGCGACATGCAGGTCGATGACGTGGTACGCATCGCCGACGAAGCCTCGGAGGTGCTCGAATTCAACCGGGCGCTCTTGCAGGGCGCCATCGAGAACATCTCCCAGGGCATCAGCGTGGTCGACCAATCGCTGCGCCTGGTGGCCTGGAACCAGCGCTATCTGGAGTTGTTCGACTATCCCGACGGCATGATCCAGGTGGGCCGCCCCATCGCCGAGATCATCCGCTACAACGCCCTGCGCGGCCTCTGCGGCCCGGGTGATCCCGACGAGCACGTGGCACGCCGGGTGGAACGGATGCGCCAGGGCATCCCTCACACTTCGGAGCGCACCTTTCCCAACGGCCGGGTGATCGAGTTGATCGGCAGCCCCATGCCGGGGCGTGGCTTCGTCATGAGCTTCACCGACATCACCGCCTTCCGCGACGCCGAACGGGCCCTGCGCGAAGCCAACGAAAGGCTGGAGCAGCGCGTGGAAGAGCGGACCCGTGAATTGTCCCAGCTCAACCAGGCACTGGTGGAAGCCAAGGCCCACGCCGAGGCGGCCAACCAGTCCAAGAGCCGCTTCCTCACCGCGGTGAGCCATGACCTCATGCAGCCGCTCAGTGCCGCCCGGCTGTTCACCGCCGCCCTCGCCCACCAGGACGGCCTGGCTCAAGAGGCCCAGGAACTAGTGCGCAACATGGACAGCGCCCTGAGATCCAGCGAAGACCTCATCGCCGACCTGCTGGACATTTCGCGGCTGGAGAACGGCCGTATCCTCGCCGCCCCGGCGCCTTTCCCCCTGACGACGCTGTTCGACGCCCTGGGCGTCGAATTCAAGGCCCTGGCACAAGACCAGGGTACGTCCTTGCGCATTCGCAACAGCCGGCTGGTGGTCAACAGCGACAGCAAGCTGCTCCGGCGGGTGCTGCAGAACTTCCTCACCAACGCCCTGAGATACGCCGACGGCCGCGTGCTGCTCGGCGTGCGGCGCCAGGCTCAGAGCGTGAGCCTGGAGGTCTGGGACAGCGGCCCCGGCATCCCGCCGGACAAGCTCGACCTCATCTTCGAAGAATTCAAGCGCCTGGACAGCCACCAGACCCGCGCGGAAAAGGGCCTGGGGCTGGGCCTGGCCATCGCCGACCGTCTGTGCAGGGTGCTGGGTCACGAGCTGTCGGTACGCTCCTGGCCGGGTCACGGCAGCGTCTTCAGCGTCAAGGTGCCCCTGGCCCCACCCCTGGCCATCCAGGCCGCTGCGGCCAGTGAGGCCAGCCAGCCGCTACCGGGCGATCCCGTGCTGTGCATCGACAACGAAGACAGCATCCTGCTGGGCCTGAGCAGCCTGCTCGGGCGCTGGGGCTGCCAGGTCTGGACCGCTCGCAGTCGCGAAGAATGTGCCGCCCTGCTGGAGCAGGGCGTGGCGCCGCGGCTGCTCATCGTCGACTACCACCTCAGCGACGCGGACACGGGTCCGGATGTCGCCGAATGGATTCGCCAGCACCTGGGGCGGGATATCCCGGGCATCGTCATCAGCGCGGACGGTCGTCCAGAATGTCTGGCCAAGGTGCGCGAGGCCCGCCTGGACTTCCTGCCCAAGCCGGTGAAGCCGGCCTCGCTACGGGCCTTGCTGAGCCGCCAATTGGCGCTCTCGGGTTGAGTGGCAAGTGCGCGTCCCTGGCGCCTGGACGCTGCCTCTTCGAGTGGCTTTCGTTCAGCCGCGATTAAGCTTGCAGGGACGCGGCTTTCCGGAACAATCCACAGCTTCTGTTGATAACTTTGTTGAAAACGTGGTGGAAAAGAACCCGGAGCCTTGCTCTGCGGGCCCCGCAAACAAGTTGATCATTTTTTGAACACTTTGATAAGTTCAACGTAATCAATAACTTAATTCAAAAGTGCAGATTTGGGCGCTGCCAAAGCGGTGCCACAGAGGGCTTGACAACCGCTAGCACAGGTTGTGCACAACTCCAGGAGCAGATGACCGACGGAGACCTGTCATCCACAGCCCGATTGTCAAGTATTCGTAAAACAAATTTTTTCCACACCCCTGCAAGTCGATGCTCATCCGCGGGGCCGCGGATTAGAGCCCTGGCTATCCGGCAGGGGCAGGCCAATCGCTATCCTTGTTCTGCGCCGGTCATCGGGTAGACTGAGCCCCTTTTATTCGGGGCTGTCATGGCGACGCCCACCGGTCACTCAGGCACGGACACGCCAGCCCTTCTGGAATAACTCGGTCACATGAACGTTTTCATCGCGGGTCAACACGGACAACTCTCTCAAGCGCTGCAGACGCTACTGGCCAGCAAGGCCCAGGTAACCGTCGTCGGACGTGCCCAGGTGGACTTCACTCAACTGGACGAACTCTACCGACGCGTCCTGGCCGAGCGCCCCGATGTCATCATCAATGCGGCGGCCTACACCGCCGTCGATGCCGCCGAAAGCGACGTCGAGACCGCGACCTTGATCAACGAGAGCGTGCCCCGCGTCTTCGCCCAGGCCGCCCAGCACCTGGGCATTCCCCTGGTGCACTATTCCACCGATTACGTGTTCGATGGCACCCAGGAAGGCCGCTATCGGGAAGACGCCCCCACCTGTCCGCTCAACGTCTACGGCCGCACCAAACTGGCCGGTGAGAATGCCGTGCGCGAAGGCGCTGAACGGCACCTTATCCTGCGGACCAGTTGGGTCTACTCCTGGCAGGGCAACAACTTCCTGCGCACCATGGTCCGTTTGCTCAGCGAGCGAGACGAGTTGAACATCGTCGACGACCAGGTGGGCGCGCCGACCTGGACCCGCACCATCGCCGAGGCCACCGAGCGCCTGCTGGCCTGCAGTCGTCACCGGGATGATCTCTGGGGTACCTACCACCTGACCGCCAATGGGGCTACCTCCTGGTTCGGCTTCGCCGAGCAGATCGCCCAGCGACTGCGCGAACAGGGCCGACTCAAGGCTCGGCTCAACCCCATTCCCAGCAGCTCCTATCCCACGCCGGCCTATCGACCGAGCAATTCCCGTCTGGCCACCGACAAGCTCGCTGCCGTCCTCGGACAACCGCTGCCCGAGTGGCAGACGGCTTTCGCCCAGTGTTGGGATGAGCAGACGAGTCATGTCGGTAGCTGAAACGGGCCGTCGGTCATACTTCTGAAGCAAAGGTAAGAACTACCCCGGCCCCTCGAAGTCAATGGCTCTGACCCCGCTCACGCCAGTCAGGTATGCCATGAACAACCCTTTCCAACTCATCGCCGCGGCCTTCGAGCAGGACTTTCGGGTCAATTTCCGCATAGAGCGCCTCGATGGCAGCGTCAGCCTCACGTTGTCGGACGACACGGGGATCAAGGTGAAGCGGTTGATCAGCAAGCAGCAACTACATGACCAGGCTCGTCTCGCCCGGTTGATCGACAGCATTCGCCTGGGGATTGCCATCGACGAGGGCCATGGCGTCACGGCCTTGCTGGCCAGCGGCGGAAATCCGCTGAATCGCCTCTCCGTTGCCAACTGAACCAGATCCGGGAAGCCGATACCATGGAAGGTGTGATCGCCAGTCTGTTGTCGCCAGCGCCGTCTGCGGCGAATCCAGCCACGCTGTTCGATGGTTTGACCCCGGCCCCCACCGCGGAAGCCGCTGGCGCCTCGGCGTATCAACTAGCCTGCGCCCGTCTCGATGAGCAACTGGCGCCGCTCAAGGTCTGGCCAACCCTGCCGGATCGCACGGGACGTTTCTGCTTCACGCTACTCGACCGCTGCGGCCGCATCCTCTATCGCTCGCCGGCTTTGCGCCAGGCGCTGTATCGCGAAGAAGACCTCTTCAACGGCATGATCGCCAGTGCCCGACTCGCGGCCACTCAGGCAGGACAAGGATTCCCGTCCTGGGGTGTAGCAGAGGTAGCCTGCCCCATGTACGAGTTGCCAGCCAAACAATTGCCTTGCGCAAACTGCCGCCTCTTGAAGTGCAAAGGCTGACATCGGCGCTTTCAAGAATCGCTAATTAGCTGATCTATAGCTCTATTGTTCAGCCTTCGAGACCAACGAATGCGGGCGCATCCGTACTGCAAGTCTCGATCTGAACCTTACCCGAACGGGTAATCCTACTCGGAATATCTCAACATATTGGCACCAGTGGCACGCAACACGGCCATCGATTGCGGGGCCAACGCACCGGCACGCAGCGAAACATCCTTGCGCACCTCATCGATCACTGTTTTCAACAACTGGCTTTCGCCCAGCTGACGCGCGCTGATCACACGATTGACCCGGGCGTCATCGCATTGCCGATCCTGTACCGTCAGTACGATGCTACCGTCGGGGCGAGGCGCCGTAACCGAGCATTTATAGGTACTGAAAGCGGCTGTCAGTCTATCTATGGCGTTTTCCATCTTTCCCCCTTTTATTTGTCTAGAAGTGCGTGGATGAGCAAATACGACGCAACTGACAGTGATAGAAACAGCAAAGTTCTAAGCCGCTACTTGAATAAGGCGACTAATGGAGCTACCGCTCTGTTTTGTGAGCAACCTCATTTCCTGAGGAAGGCTGCGGAACTTTCCATCGAAGACACTTCGTCGCCTCTCGGGCCCAGACAGGGGCGTCTTCCAGACCTGACGCCGCCTCGCCAGGTCTTGCGCGGACAGCTCTAAAACGTGGAACCTTTGATCTGGCAGGTCACTCGAAAGGCCTGAAACGGATACCCATCGCCTCATAGGAGCACGCCATGACCGACAAAACTCCCCCCGTCATCAAAGATGAACTGGCCGCTGACATCGACCAGCAGGCACACAAGCACAATGCTGAGCGGGTTCGTCGTCACCTGGGCGAAGCCGAGCAGGCGCTGACCGATGAATTCCACACCCTGCTGGCCGATGCCGAGCAGTTGCTCAAGCACACCGCGAGCATGGCCGGCGAGCAGGCGGACGAACTGCGAGCCAAGTTGAGCTCCAGCCTGGAGCGGTCGCGCGAAGTCCTCAAGAACAAGCATGAAGACCTCTACCGCCAAGGCGTCGCAGCCAAGGAGACCACCGAAGAGTACGTGGTCGACAATCCTTTCAAGGCGTTGGGAATCGCGGCCGGTGTCGGCTTCCTGATCGGCCTCTTGGCTTCGCGCCGCTAAGGCTGGGGGAACACCATGGACACCTCACCTCCACGGGAGCTGCCTGACGAGGCGCCCAAGCCTTCGGTCAAGCGTCTGGCCGGCGCTGTGGTTGGATTGCTGCAGAGCCATCTCGAACTGCTGGGCATCGAGGTTCAGGAAGAGAAGGTCCGTACCTTCCAGCTGTTCCTTTTCACCGGATTGAGCCTGATCTTCGGTCTGCTGGTGCTGGTCGGAGTCTCGGCGGCGATCATCATCGCCTTCTGGGATACCCACCGCATGACCGCGACCCTGGCGCTCTGTGCCTTCTATGCCCTGGCGCTGGTGATCTGCATCGTGCGGGCCCTGAGCCTGGTGAAGGGCGCAGCCCCCTTCCATGCCACCCTGGAAGAGTTGAATCGCAACCGGGAGCGTCTACTGCCATGAATCAGCCACTGACGTCCGCCACGAGTCGCGAGAAGCGCAAGGAGCTGGTAAGGCTGCGCATGGAGATGTACCGCCAGCAGCTGATCTATAACGCTCAGCCGCTGCACAACCCCATCAGCCTTATCGGTGACCTGATCCGCCCAAATAAGGACAAGGTCGCCAGCTCCGCGAAGAAGCCGCTGATGCTGGGTGCCACGGTGTTCCTGTCGCTGTTCGGCAAACGGCTGGGCGCGGTAGGGCGACTCGCTCGCATCGGGTTGGCCCTGTACCCCATCGTCAATCGCCTGCAGACCAGACACCGCGAACAGCAGCAGACCGATCACCCTCTACCTCCTCCGCGTTGAACATCGACGGCTCCCTAGGGAGCCGTCGATGTTTATGGCATTCTTTTCGCACGGCGTATTGTTTGCCTTGGTGCAACCACCGCTGCCAGATAAGGATTCCATCGTGTTGCGAGGCCAGCCTACCGCCTTCTTTCAACCCTTCATCGATACGGCTACCGGTCGTATCGCCGGGGTCGAGGCACTGGGCCGTCTGCGTCAGGCGGATGGCACCCATGCTTCCGTCGGTCCGCTGTTCGCCGATCCGACTACGCCGACCGCGGCCCTGCTGAACCTGGACCGCACCCTCCGCGAAGACGCCTTGAGACGTTTCGCCAACGCGCCCTCCGACTGGTTCCTGAGCGTCAATCTGTCTCCGCGCTGGATCAGCCAGCTCGAACTTGGCGCGGATCTACCGAGCCTGGCGCAGCTGGAACAGTCGGGTATCGCTCCCGAGCGCATCGTCTACGAGATCACCGAAGCGGCAGGAGATCTGCCGCGTCTCATCGACGCCGTCGCGCGCTATCGCGAGATGGGCATTCGCATCGCCATCGATGATTTCGGCTCCGGCTATTCGCAACTGGATCGTGTCCTGGACCTGCAACCCGACATCCTCAAACTGGACATGCGCTTGTTTCAGGCGGCCGCGCGCGGCGGCGCCCGCGGTGACGTGGTCAAGGCGTTGGCGCAGATGGCGGAAAAGACCGGCTGCTGGCTCATCGCCGAAGGGGTGGAGACCGAGACCGAACTCGACTTCGCCCTGGAGTGCGGTGCGCGCTATATCCAGGGCTTCCTCTTCGCCCAGGCGACCTACGAGTTGGGCCGCAGTGACCAGTATCAAGACCGTTTCGCCGCCCTGCGCAGCCACTTCGTCGATGGCAAGCTGGCGCAGCAGACACAGCTGCTGGAGTTGCGTCATCGCTTGGCGGACTTCGTCATGCGCTTGAGGCCCTGGGCGGAACAGGGCGGCCCCCTGAGCGCCCTGCCCGACCCCCATGAATTCCCCGGCCTGCTGCGCATCTACCAGTGCGATCGCACCGGCACCCAGATCACGCCCAATCTGGAGTGGAACGGCATGTTCTGGCGCGAGAATCGCCGCTACCTCAACCACAACTGGTCGTGGCGGCCCTACTTCTATGCGCTGCTGGCCGAGGGCTGGAACGAACGTCGGCTGACGCTCTCGACGGTCTATCGCGACGCCACCACCAACCAGTACTGCCTGACCGCCAGCCAGTTCATGGAAAACGGCCAGCGCCTGCTGCTCATCGACCTCGACGCCAGTCTGCTGCCGGGTTTTGCCAAGTAGCGGGTAATGATCGTATGTTGCCGAGGTCAGAACGCAGAAGCGTCGCACGGCCTCCGTCGACGCGCCCCTTACCGGTGATAGCTCGAGGACGGCCTTGGACTGGCAGACACTTCTTATCCGCGAACGGCTGGGCAAACCGCTGCACAGCCCGGATGAACTGGGGCGCAGCCCCTTTCACAAGGACCACGACCGCATCATCTTCTCCGGTGCCTTCCGCCGGCTGGGCCGCAAGACCCAGGTGCACCCCGTCACCAGCAACGATCACATCCATACCCGCCTGACCCATAGCCTGGAGGTCAGCTGCGTCGGCCGCTCCCTGGGCATGCGGGTCGGCGAAAGCCTCAGGGGCGCCCTGCCCGACTGGTGTGACCCGAGCGATCTTGGCATGGTGGTCCAGTCCGCCTGCCTGGCCCATGACATCGGCAATCCACCCTTCGGCCACTCCGGCGAAGACGCCATCCGCTACTGGTTCACCCAGGCCGCCGGGCGCGGCTGGCTGGACGACATGAGTGAAGCGGAGCGCCAGGATTTCCTGCATTTCGAAGGCAACGCCCAGGGTTTCCGCGTACTCACCCAACTGGAGTATCACCAGTTCGACGGCGGCACCCGCCTGACCTATGCCACCCTCGGCACCTACCTCAAGTATCCCTGGACCTCGCGCTATGCGGCGGCCCCCGGCTACAAGAAGCACAAGTTCGGCTGCTACCAGAGCGAGCTGCCCCTGCTGGAGCAGATCGCCGAAAAGCTCGAGCTGCCCCTGCTAGGCCCCGAGCGCTGGGCCCGGCACCCTCTGGTCTACCTGATGGAAGCCGCCGACGACATCTGCTACGGCCTCATCGACCTGGAAGACGGCCTCGAAATGGAGTTGCTGGACTATGCCGAGGTCGAGGCGCTGCTGCTGGGCCTGGTCGGCGATGACCTGCCGGAGACCTATCGGCAATTGGGTCCGCGCGACTCCCGGCGGCGCAAGCTGGCGATCCTGCGCGGCAAGGCCATCGAACACCTGACCAATGCCACCGCCCGGGCTTTCGTCCAGCAGCAGGACGCCCTGCTCGCCGGCACCCTCGGTGATGACCTGGTCGAACACATGGACGGCCCGGCCAAGCTCTGCGTGCAGCGGGCCAAGGCCCTGGCGCGGGAAAAGATCTTCCACGACAAGCGCAAGACGCTGCACGAGATCGGTGCCTACACCACCCTGGAGATCCTGCTCAATGCCTTCTGCGGTGCCGCCCTGGAACAGCATCGCGGCCGCGAACCCTCGTTCAAGAGCCGGCGCATCCTCGATCTGCTGGGCAACAGCGCGCCCGATCCGTCGTGGACGCTGCACCAGGCCTTCATGCGGGTGATCGACTTCATCGCCGGCATGACCGACAGCTACGCCACCGCCATGGCGGCCGAGATGACCGGGCGCTCCAGTCCGGTCTGAGGAGTGCAGATGGCCACCGCTACACGAACGCGCAAAGGCCCTGGCAGCCGCTGGCTGGCGGCCCAGGGCTGGAAGGCCTTTCCCTTCCAGCGCGAGGTGGCCAAGGCCATCGCCGCGGGCGAATCCGGCTTGCTCCACGCCACCACCGGCTCGGGCAAGACCTATGCAGTCTGGCTCGCCGCCCTGGATGCCTTCGTCGCTCCCAAGCCGATGACCGCCAAGGGTCTGCCCAGCAAGCGCAAGCAGGCCCCGCCACCGCTTACCGTATTGTGGCTGACGCCCATGCGCGCCCTGGCGGCGGATACCCTGCGTGCCCTCGAACGCCCAGTATTGGACGAGGAGCTGGAGTGGACCCTCGGCCTGAGGACCGGCGATACCGGCAGCAGCGAGCGAGCCAAGCAGAATCGCCGCCTGCCGACCGCCTTGGTCACCACTCCAGAAAGCCTTTCCTTGCTGCTGTCCCGCGAAGATGCCGAAGAAACCCTGGGCAGCATCCGCCTGGTGGTGATCGATGAATGGCACGAACTGCTCGGCAACAAGCGCGGCACCCAGACGCAACTCGCCCTGGCTCGCTTGCGCCGCTGGAGTCCGCAACTGCTGACCTGGGGCCTGTCGGCGACCCTGGGCAACCAGGCTCATGCGCTCGACGTGCTGCTGGCCGGCGCCCCCGGCCATCTGGTGCAAGGCCGGCAGGACAAGCGCCTAGAGGTGGATACCTTGCTGCCCGAGGGTGGGGTCGAGCGTTTCGCCTGGGCCGGTCACCTGGGCATGCGCCTGCTGCAGCAGGTGATCCGCGAGTTGGAAGACAGCCCCACCACCCTGGTCTTCACCAACACCCGCGCCCAGACCGAACTCTGGTACCAGGCGCTGCTGCAGGCCCGCCCCGAGTGGGCCGGCCTGATCGCCCTGCACCATGGCTCCATCGAGAAACAGGCCCGCGAATGGGTCGAGGCCGGTCTCAAGAATGGCCAGCTCAAGGCGGTGATCTGTACCTCCAGCCTCGACCTCGGCGTGGATTTCCTGCCCGTGGAGCGAGTGCTGCAGATCGGCTCGCCCAAGAGCATCGCGCGCCTACTGCAACGGGCCGGCCGTAGCGGCCACGCGCCCGGGCGTGCCTCGCGCGCCACCCTGGTGCCTACCTACAGCCTCGACCTGCTGGATGCCGCGGCCACGCGCCATGCCATCGCCGCCGGCGAGATCGAGGCCCGCAGTGCGCCGCTCAAGCCGCTGGATGTCCTGGTGCAGCACCTGGTAACCGTGGCCCTGGGCGGCGGCTTCGAACCGGACGACCTGTTGCCGGAGATCCGCAGCGCCTGGGCCTATCGCGACCTCAGCGACGGCGAATGGGCCTGGGCTCTGGCGTTCGTCCGTAACGGCGGCGCCTCCTTGTCCGCCTACCCGGATTATCGCCGCGCCGAGCCGGATGCCGAGGGTATCTGGCGGGTCCCCGACAAGCAGCTGGCCAAGCGGCATCGGCTGGACATAGGCACCATCGTCAGCGAAACCAGCCTAAACGTGCAGTTCTGGTCCAAGGGCGGCGGGGGCAATCGCCTGGGCAACATTGAGGAAGGCTTCATCGCCCGGCTGCGCCCCGGCGATCATTTCCTCTTCGCCGGCCGCACCCTGGAGCTGGTGCGGGTGGAAAACATGACGGTCTATGTGCGGCGCGCCAGCGGGCGCAAGGCGGCCATCCCACGCTGGAGCGGCAGCCGCATGCCGCTGTCGGACACCCTCGCCAAGCATGTCCTGGCACTGCTCGAAGACGCCGAGGCCAATCGCTACGAGAGTCCGGAAATGCGCCTGCTGCAACCGCTGCTAGACATCCAGCGGCAATGGTCGGCGCTACCCAGCGCTCATTACCTGCTCGCCGAAACCCTCGAATCCCGTGAGGGCTCGCATCTCTTTCTCTATCCCTTCGCCGGTCGTCATGCCCACCTGGGGCTGGCGAGTCTGCTGGCCTGGCGCCTGGCGCAGCGGCGGCCCTGCACCTTTTCCATCGCCGTCAACGACTATGGCCTGGAATTGGTCTCCCCGGTCAGCCTGGAATGGGAACAACTGCTCGACGCCAGCCTGTTCAGCACCGACGACCTGCTCAGCGATACGCTCGCCAGCCTCAATGCTGCCGAACTCGCCCAGCGGCGCTTTCGCGAGATCGCGCGTATTTCCGGGCTGATCTTTTCCGGCTATCCCGGCGCCCACAAGAGCAACCGTCAACTGCAGGCCAGCAGCAGCCTCTTCTACCAGGTCTTCCGCCAATACGACCCGGATAACCTGCTGCTCGGCCAGGCGCAGAACGAAGTCCTGCGCCAGGAGCTCGATGCGGACCGGCTACAGCAGACGCTGATCCGCACCGGCGCTCTGCCCTTGCGCCTGGTGGCCCTGGAGCGTCCCTCGCCCTTCGCCCTGCCGCTCATGGTCGAGCGCCTGCGCGAGAGCCTGAGTTCGGAGAAGCTGGCCGACCGCATCACCCGTCTGGTCGGCGACCTCGAACGCGAAGCCGGCCCGGACGAGCGCGCCCGCGCCTTCGACCCCGATTCCCTGGTACAGCCGACCCACGACAGCGACCTCACCCCACGGCGCTCCGCTAGTCCGCGGCGTCCTCGCGTACCGAAATCCGGTCGTCCTCGATGACGATGCGGCCCTGGCGATAGAGATGGCCGATGGCTTTCTTGAAATTGCCCTTGCTGACGCCGAACAGTTGGTGGATCAAGGCCGGCGGACTCGCATCGCTGACCTCCAGCACACCGCCGCGGGCCTTCGCCAGGCCGAGGATCTGCTCGGCCAGATCGGCCCCGGCCGCGGCGCCCTGGGGCTGCAGCGTCAGGCTGATCTTGCCGTCCGCGCGCACTTCGCGAATGAAGCCACGCTCGCGTTGCCCCGGACGTAGCGGCTTGAATGCCTCGTTACGATGCACCAGGCCCCAGTGCTTGTTGTCGACGATCACCTTGTAGCCCAGGTCGGTCTGCTCGACGACCAGCAGAGGTACCGGCTGGCCGGTCTTGTAGCGCGGTGGCTCGCGATCCAGATAGCGATCCAGCCGCGCGGTGGCGACGATCCGCCGGGTACGGGCATCCAGGTGGACGTGGACCACGCAGTGATCACCCACCTGCAACGGTCGCTTCTCTTCGGAATGCGGCAGCAGCAGATCCTTGGGTAGGCCCCAATCGAGGAAGATCCCCACCCGGCCCACCTCCACCACGCGCAGGCTGGCGAAGCCGCCGACCTGCACCCGCGGTTTCTCGGTGGTGGCGATCAGGCGGTCTTCGCTGTCCAGATAAAGGAAGACGTTGAGCCAGTCACCTTCGGCGCAGGGTTCGTCGCGCGGGGCATAGCGACGTGGCAGCAAAACCTCGCCATCGCTGCCGGCATCGAGGAACAGACCGATGGGCGTATTACGTAAGATCTGCAAGCTGTTGAAGCGACCCAACAAGGCCATGAATTAAGACTCCTGTAGAAAGCGAACCATTTTACCGCGAGCATCAAAGCCGCTGTCTTGATAGGTAAAATTCACCGTAAAAACAGTCGCACAGGGCCACGGAAAGCGTTAGAGTGCCCGCACTGTGTTGCTCGTGTACCGAAAATCGACCTGGTTCGTCTCGATCCACTTACGGCTCGGTTCTTTGACTCTTTGCACTCAGTCGCGGCCTGGGCGGTCCAGTGCCGTTGTCCAACTTTGTTCAAGGAGAAATCCATGTCTACTCGCCAAACTGGCACCGTCAAGTGGTTCAACGACGAGAAAGGCTTCGGCTTCATCACCCCCCAGAGCGGCCCGGACGTTTTCGTTCACTACCGTTCCATCCAGGGTAACGGCTTCAAGAGCCTGCAAGAAGGCCAGGCTGTTTCCTTCCTGGTCGTGCAAGGCCAGAAAGGCCTGCAGGCCGATGAGGTGCAGGTGATCTAATCACCCGCCTTCTCGAAAAAGCCCAACCCCCGGTTGGGCTTTTTTTTGGTCAGATTGTAGCCAGACTCGCTATCGCCACTTAGGGATGAGGTGCGTTTCGTGAAAAACCTAGCCGCTCTGCTCTGCCTGCTCCTGCTCGCCGGTTGCGCCGCCTTTCCGGGTGACGAACTTTCCTCTCAACCCTTCCGCGCCCCTGCCAACGAGCAACAGCATCGCCCCAACATTCTGGTGGAATTCAACTTCTATCGCGGTGAAGCCCAGGACAAGGACGCCACCTCCATCGCCGTGGCCCGTGAAGGCTTGAAGCCCACGTTGCGCCAGGTGCTCGAGCGCTCCGGCCTCTTCGACCGTATCACCCTGGTACCGGCAATCGGCCAACCCGATGACGCCCTGCTCCGCCTGAAGCTCTACAACAGCACCTCCTACGCCGCTGCCATCGCCAGCGGCATGATCACCGGCGCCACCTTCTTTCTCGTTCCGGGTACGGCCAAGGACGATTACGTGTTGACCGCCGAATGGCTGCCACCGGGCAGCCAAACAGCCCTGCGCGCCAAGAATGCGGCTTCGGTACGCACCTGGATGGGCGTCTGGTTCCTGCCGCTGGCCGCCAGCCATTCGGCCGGTACCGCCATCGAAGAAACCTTCCGTCGCCAGCTCAACGACGTCTTGAAACAGCTGCAGGCCAGCGGCGCGTTCGCTGACCGCTCCTCGGCTCAGGGGAACGGCGAAACACCGGCCCAGGTCACACCTTGACCGGTAATCACGCAGACGAGGATTCCATGGCCGAAGAACAGCGCAAAGCCGACGAACGTAAACTGCCCAAGGATGAGAAGCCCCTGCGCAGTGAGCACGCCAAGACCGATGACGGACGTGATCCGCCTTCGCCCAACAGTCCGGACCGTACCAAGGACGCCACGGGCTACAACTGATCCCGCGCTTTTTCGAAACGACCGCACTAGCGGTCGTTTCTTTAACTGAGCCACGCCCAGAGGGGTTGGCTCGGCACTCCCTCCTTACTGCATAATGCCCACACTCCGACGTCTATCGGCCCCTTTTCTCTTCAACTAGGCCGGTACCCTGCCAAGGTGTGTGTCCCGATGCGAAATCCCTTCCGTTCCCTGGGCCTGCTGCTGAGTTGCTGCGCCCTGGGTTTTGCCCTGCCCGTCCATGCCGATACGTCCTTCCTGCCGCCACGGATCGACAAGGCCATGCAAACCAACAAGATCCCCGACAGCGACCTGTCACTGGTGATGCTGCCGCTCGATGGCCCGGGTGAGAACGACTACTACAATGCCGACGTCTCGGTGAATCCGGCCTCGACCATGAAGCTGATCACCACCTATGCCGCTCTGGAGCTGCTGGGGCCCACCTACCAGTGGAAGACCGAGTTCTATACCGATGGCACCGTGCATAACGGCATTCTCAACGGCAATCTCTATCTGAAGGGCGGTGGCGATCCCAAGCTGAACATGGAGCGGCTGTGGCTGCTCATGCGGGATCTGCGCGCCAACGGCGTATTGGAAGTCACTGGCGACCTGGTCCTGGATCGCGGCCGCTTCGTGAAACCCAACCTGCCGGCCTTCAACGACGATGGCGACGACGAAAACAAGACCTTCCTGGTGGGTCCCGACTCGCTGATGGTCAACCTCAAGTCGGTGCGCATGGTGGTGCGCTCGGCGGATGGCCGGGTCAGCGTTTCCATGGACCCGCCGCTGACCAACGTCAACATCGACAACCAGATGCGCGCGACCGGCAAGAGCGGTTGTCCGGCCTGGCCGGACGTACGCTTCAACCCGGTACCCCAGGCCGATGGCAGCACCAGCCTGGTGGTCAGCGGTCAACTGCCGGATGGCTGCAACGCCCAGAGCTATCTGTCGCTGCTCGATCATCCCGCCTACACCGCCGGTGCGGTCAGGGCCATCTGGCAGGAGCTCGGCGGCACCATCAAGGGCCGCACCCGTGAAGGCAGCGTACCGCGCAACGCCGAGCTGCTGGCGCGGGCCTTCTCGCCCGACCTGGTCGAGATCATTCGCGACATCAACAAGTACAGCAACAACACCATGGCGCAGCAGCTGTTCCTCTCCATCGGTGCGCAATTCCGCACCTCGGCGGATGCGGACGATGGCAAGGCGGCGCTGCGGGTGATTCGCCAGTGGCTGGCGCGCAAGGGCATCAATGCCAGTCACCTGATCATGGAGAACGGTTCGGGCCTGTCGCGCACGGAGCGCGTCAGCGCTCGCGAGATGGCGGAGATCCTTAGAGCGGCCTGGCAGAGTCCGTACGCACCGGAGTTCATCTCCTCCCTGCCGCTGGCAGGCATGGATGGCACCCTGCGCAAGCGCATGAAGAATTCGCCGCTGACCGGCCAGGCGCACATGAAGACCGGCACCCTGAACAACGTACGGGCGCTGGCGGGCTTCGTCAGGGATGCGAACGCGCGCAGCTGGGTAGTGGTCGCCATCCTCAACAGCAACCGCCCCTGGGGTGCTTCGTCCATCCTCGACGAAGTGGTCCTGGACCTCTACCAGCGCAGTCGCCAGGACGGCGCGGCCAACTGAGCCAAAAAACAAAACCGGAGTCTGCTCACGCAGACTCCGGTTTTGTTTACATCACTCGGCAAGGCAGGCCGTAGCGCTGAAGTTACCCTGATGCACCGCTATGGGCAAGAACTTTGTCTAGGGCACCATTTCGGGGCATTTTCAGGCTAGATCATGCCGAGCAGGAGTAGCACCAGCAGCACGACCAGGATGGCGCCGACAATGCCGGACGGGCCGTAGCCCCAGCTGCGCGAATGAGGAAACACCGGAAGTCCGCCGATGAGCAGGACCAGCAGCACCAGAACCAGGATGGTCGAAAGAGTCATCTGCCATTCTCCATGAAGTCCAAAGATCGGCCGACGTCGTAACACCACGATACGAAGCGACGGGCTTAATCAATGGACCTGCGTTCCGGGTAGAAAAATCCCGGTGCGCCAAGCTAGGCGTGGAATCCTCGACCGCTGCTCCTTTCCCGCTCAATGAAAAAGCCCGGATCGATGACTCGATCCGGGCTTTGTCCTACCGCCTAAGCTATCAGTGCGCGACGGCGCCGCTGGCACCCAGACCGGTCTGGGATCTTACGAACTGCGGATAGAAGCGTGCACGCTCTTCCTCGCCCGCCGCCGACTTGTCGGTGATGGAGAAGAACCAGATACCGATGAAGGCCACGGCGATGGAGAACAGCGCCGGATACTCATAGGGGTAGATCGGCTTGGCATGACCGAGGATGGTCACCCAGATGGTCGGGCCGAGCACCATCAGGGCCACCGCGGTGATCAGGCCGAGCCAGCCACCGATCATGGCACCCCGGGTGGTCAGACGCTTCCAGTACATCGAGAGCAGCAGGATGGGGAAGTTGCAGCTGGCGGCGATGGAGAACGCCAGGCCCACCATGAAGGCGATGTTCTGCTTCTCGAAAAGGATACCCAGGGCGATGGCGACGACGCCCAGCGCTACCGTGGTCATCTTGGAGACGCGGATCTCGTCCTTCTCGTTGGCGTGGCCCTTCTTGATCACGCTGGCGTAGAGGTCATGGGACACCGCCGAAGCGCCGGCCAGGGTGAGGCCAGCCACCACCGCCAGGATGGTGGCGAAGGCCACCGCCGAGATGAAGCCCAGGAAGATGCTGCCGCCCACGGCATTGGCCAGGTGCACCGCCGCCATGTTGTTACCACCCAGCAAGGCGCCGGCGGCGTCCTTGAAGGCCGGATTGGTGCTGACCAGCAGGATGGCACCGAAGCCGATGATGAAGGTGAGGATGTAGAAGTAGCCGATGAAGCCGGTCGCGTAGAACACGCTCTTGCGGGCTTCCTTGGCGTCGCTGACGGTGAAGAAGCGCATCAGGATGTGCGGCAGGCCGGCAGTACCGAACATCAGCGCCAGACCCAGGGAGAAGGCAGAGATCGGATCCTTCACCAGGCCACCGGGGCTCATGATGGCTTCGCCCTTGGGATGCACGGCGATGGCTTCGGCGAACAGCCGGTTGAAGTCGAACCCGACGTGCTTCATCACCATGAAGGCCATGAAGCTGGCACCGGACAGCAGCAGCACCGCCTTGATGATCTGCACCCAGGTGGTGGCCAGCATGCCGCCGAAGAGCACATAGAGCACCATGAGGATGCCTACCAGCACCACGGCGACGTTGTAATCGAGGCCGAACAGCAGCTGGATCAGCTTGCCGGCACCGACCATCTGGGCGATCAGGTAGAGGGCGACCACTACCAAAGAGCCACAGGCGGACAGGGTCCGGATGTCCTTTTGCTTGAGGCGATAGGACGCCACATCGGCGAAGGTGTACTTGCCCAGGTTGCGCAGGCGCTCGGCGATCAGGAACAGGATGATCGGCCAGCCCACCAGGAAGCCGATGGAGTAGATCAGGCCGTCATAGCCCGAGCTGAACACCAGCGCGGAAATACCCAGGAAGGAAGCCGCCGACATGTAGTCGCCGGCGATCGCCAGGCCGTTCTGGAAGCCGGTGATACGACCGCCCGCCGCGTAGTAGTCCGCCGCCGAGCGATTGCGCTTGGAGGCCCAGTAGGTGATGCCCAGGGTGGCCCCGACGAAGGCCACGAACATGAGGATGGCATGCACGTTCAACGGCTGGCGCTGCACCGCGCCGCTGATGGCATCGGCAGCCCAGAGTGACGGCGCGAGCGCGAGCAGCCCGGTGGCTACGAGTAGACGTCTCATACCTGCACCTCCCGCAGAATTTCCTGGTTGAGCCGATCGAACTCGCCATTGGCCCGCCGTACATAGATGCCGGTCAGGATGAAGGCCGAGAGGATCAGGCCGACGCCCAGCGGAATCCCCCAGGTCATGGCCGTCTCCGCATGGATGCGGGTGCCGAGGACCTTGGGCGCGAAGGCGATCAGGAGGATGAAGGCGGCGTAGAGCCCGAGCATGATGGCGGAGAGCGTCCAGGCGAATCGCTCGCGCTTGGCCACCAGTTCTTTGAAACGCGGACTGGCTTCAATCCGCCGGTAGGTGCTGTCGTTCATTATTGTTGTTCCTTACAGCGTGACGGGAGCGTCGAGCTCTACTCTAGGCCCGCCCCGTGCAGCTTCCAGACGACTTTAGTCGTAACGACCCGACCCGGCGTTGGCTCAGTAATCCCAGATCCGTCGCCAGCCAGCCAACGGCTGGTGCCCCTCGGCATCGATCACCGAGACGCTGGCCGTCATGCCGGCGCTCAGGTGAACCTCCGGCGGCACCTCCAGCAGTTCGATGCGTACCGGAATGCGTTGCGCCAGACGCACCCAGTTGAAGGTCGGCGCGACCTTGGCCAGCAACAGGGCATTGTCCGTGTCATTCAGATCGGCGATGCCGCTGCTGATGCTCTGCACCCTGCCCTGCAGGGGTTCGGAACGATTCATCAGGCGGACCCGCACCGCGTCGCCGGGATGGATGTGCGGGATCTTGGTCTCCTCGAAATAGGCCAGTACGTAGAAGGACCGGGTATCGACCAGTGCCGTGACCGCCTGGCCGCTACGCACATAGTTGCCCTGGGCGAATTGCAGATTGGTGATCCGTCCTTCGCGGGGAGCCAGGACCCGGCTGCGATCCAGGTTGATCTGCGCCAGGTGGACGTCGCTCAGCGCCTCCTGGTACTGGCTACGGGCGATGGCCACGTTGACCTGGGCGGTTTCGCGATCCTCGGCGCTGATGGCGCTGGTGCCCAGGCGCTCGCGCCGAGCCGCCTCGCTCTCACGCTGGCGCAGTTGCTCCTGGCGGGTGGCGGCCACGGCCTGGGCATGGGCCAGCTCGGCCTGGTAGCGCTCCTGGTCGATCTGCAGCAGCAGGTCGCCCTGGTGCACCAATTGGTTGTCCTGGACCGCCAGGCGCGTGACCCAGCCGGAGACGTCGGGCGCGATCACCACCACGTCGGCACGGATGCGCGCATCGCGCGTCCAGGGCGTGTAGAGATAGAAGTGCCAGAGCCAGGTACCGGCCAGCACGGCCAGCAACACCACCAGCAGAGTCAGGGCCACGCGCAGGGCTTTGGGCATCGTCGTCGTTCCTTGCAGCGGATACTTAAATCAGGTGGCGAGCAGGCCGACGATCCCGGCCAGCCAGAGAACAAAGAGGGCACAGGCGAACAGGGTGTCGTGCCAGAGGTAACGCATCAGGCCACTCCATTGCAGCAACCACAGCGACAAGGCCGTCGGTACCAGGGCCAACAAGCAATAGATCAGCAGGGGACTGACATAGACCCCGCCCAGCGACCACTCATGCAGATACACTGCTCGCCTCCCGTTCCAGACAGAAACTACGCCAGGTTTGCTGGAGCTGCCCTACCGCGCTCCAGGCCAGCCGATTGGACTCGCCATCCGCGGCTTCGATCAAGGCGTGGCGCAGGTGCTCTCCCACGTCGTCCAGCCGATTCGGCTGGAGACCGTCCGCCCCCACGGCCAGGCTCTCGGCAAAACGCCCGAGAAAGGCCTCCTGCGCGCTTCTGAGCTCGCCCTTGGTCTGGGCCAGGCAGGCGCGCAGATGCAGGAGCTCATTGCCCAGATCCAAGGCGAGCAAGCCCAGCGCCCAGCGATGCCGCTCATGGGATGGCAACAGGTCGATGTGGCGCGCCAATAACAGCAGACGGTCGGCCATGCGCCCGCCGAACCAGGGTTCGGCAGTGCGCAGCGGCAGCGACGTCAGCCGCTGCAGGTCATAGAGCGTGGCTTCGAGGATGCGTTTGGTGGTCCGGCGTGGCGCGCTCAAGGTGAACAGCCGAAACATCAGCACCGCCCAGCCCACACCGATCAACAAGCCGAGTTCCGTATTGAGCAAGGCATCCAGCTCGGTCACGCTCTCGTTCCGGGGTACGGTCAGCGACAGCAGGAACAGCGCGAAGGCGGTCGCCGTCCCTCTACCCGCCAGCGGACCGGCCATACCCAAGGTGGCGAAGAACAAGGGTCCGCCCAGCACCAGGCACAGCAAGGGAAAGCTATTGGCCTGCGGCACCAGGAGCTGCGAGAGAAGAATCGCAAGCAGGCACGCGTAGAAAATCCCCCGCATAAAACCCAGGCCCACGGCGAAGGCGTTGTCACGATTGGCGAACAGGCTGCAGACCACACCGGCAATGAGCATGGCACCGGGTCCCGCCGACCAGGCGCTACCCAGCCAGAACAGGCCGAGCCCGAGCAACGAACCGGCACTGCGCAGACCGTAGAGCAACGCCGTCTGCACGTCTCTATGATGGGCCAGGGCGGAAGGCGCGGCCGCCTCCAGCCGGGTGGTGTCGACGCTTTCCAGCGATTGGCGCGCGATGGCGATCTTGTCCAGCAAGATTGCCAGGCGCGCCAGCAGATAGCGCTGGTCGCTATCCAGCGGGGCCTCGGCGACCGCCTCGCGCAGCTTTTGCGTGAGCGCAGCGAGCGGTTCGGCATGTGGCTCGTCGAGGGCCGTGAGCACCGCCTCCAGCCACGGCTGGACGAGTGGACGCTGCGACTCGTCGAGATTGCGCACCTGACGAGCCGCGCCACGTGCGGTGCGTAAGACGCCGAGCAGGTCCCGCGACAGCAGGCGCAAGGCGCGGGCCCGCTGGCGCCCCCGATACCCTTCGAACCAGGCATGGTCGCGTTGCGAATCGATGGCGACCATCTGGCCCAGCAGTGCCAACAGGCCTTGCACGGCATTCTCCGTGCCCGCCAGCTCCGCCCGAGCGGCCGTCACCGCCTGGCGCCAGGTCCTGGTCGCCTCGACGAAGAGGTTCGCCTCGACCCGCTGCGGCCAGAACAGCGCATGCACCGCAGAGCCGACCAGCAACCCCAGACAGATCTCGGTGCAGCGGGCGATGGCATGGTCGAAGACCTCCAGCGGTTGGGCGATCGACGGCAGGCAGATGATGGCCGCCGTATAGCCTGCCAGCACGAAGCCATAGGCGACATGGTTACGCAGCAGCGTCGAAGCCGCAGTGCAGAGGGCCAACCAAAGGGACAGGGCGAGGAGGAACAACCAGGGCGTCTGCGCGAACAGCGCCATTATCACCACTGCCATGCTGGTACCGACCAAGGTCCCCAAGAGGCGAAAAAGGCCCTTGGCCACGACCATGCCCGATAGCGGCTGAGACACCACGATCACCGTCATGCAGGCCCAGGACGGCTGTTCGAGATCGAAGCGATAGGCCAGCCACAACGCGAGCCCCGCGGCGAACAGCGTCTTGCACGCGAACTGCAGCGCGGCGGAAGAAGGTGCGAGAAAAGCCGTCCAGGGTAGGCGCACGAGGATTACGGGTCCTTGGCAAACCTGCATAGGCTACCCGTCTATTCCCGAAGTTCCAGCCTGGACCAAGAAAAAAGGCGACCCGGAGGTCGCCTGAAGTGCCTTGCGTGCTCGAGATGGAGGCAAGCCTTTGCTGCCTCCATGGGTACCCAGCCTAGGCCAGCCTGGATTCCACCTCTTGATCCAGATCAATGTCCACGGCATCCAGCGGCGCGAAGCCGAGCAGGACATCGATCAAGGCACAGGACGATTCGCGCCGGATCTGGGCGAACAACAGCTCCGCCTCCGGATAGCTGCGCGTCAACATGCCCAGCCACTGCTTGAGGCGCCCCGGCGCATAGCGTGGCGCCAGCTTGCGCCGGGCCAGCATCCAGAAGCGGCGCAGCAACTCCAGGATGGCCGGCCAGGCCAGCGGCTGTACGGCCTCGCCACGGGTCGCGGCAGCGATCTGCCGGGCCAGGTCAGGGCGTGACACCAGGCCCCGACCGAGCATCACCGAAGCCTGGCCACTGACGCTACGGCAGCGCTGGTAGTCCTCCAGGGTCCAGATCTCGCCATTGGCCAGCACCGGCACGGACACTCGGTCCGCCACCCGCGCCACCCACTCCCAGTGCGCCGGCGGCTTGTAGCCTTCGACCTTGGTCCGCGCATGGACCACCAGCTGAGCGGCACCGCCCTCGGCCAGCGCCTCGGCGCAGGCCAGGGCGGCATTCGGGCCGTCGTAGCCCAGGCGCATCTTGGCGGTCACCGGAATATGCGCTGGCACGGCCTGGCGTACGCTCTCGACGATGCGATTGAGCAGTTCCGGCTCCTTGAGCAGTACAGCCCCACCCCGGGACTTGTTCACGGTCTTGGCCGGACAGCCGAAGTTGAGGTCGATCACCGGGGCGCCCAGGGTACAGGCGAAGGCGGCGTTGTCGGCCAGGCAGGCAGGATCGGACCCGAGCAGTTGCAGACGCAGCGGCGTACCCGCTGCGGTGCGCGAGCCACGGGCCAGCTCGGGGGCCAGCTTGGTGAAGGCGTTGGCCGGCAGCAGCCGGTCACAGACACGGATGAACTCGCTGACGCACCAGTCCACCCCACCGACCTCGGTGAGTAGTTCGCGAAGGATGTCGTCGACGAGCCCCTCCATGGGGGCCAGAGCGATCTGCATGAGCGTTTTCCTAATCGGGCAAGGCCTGACCATAGCCGGCCAGGAATTCGGCCGGCATGCGCCTTGGGCGGCCGCTGGAGAGCTCGATGCAGGCGAAGGTGGTAGTGGCGCGTACCAGGGTGGCGCCATCGGCCGGGCGCAGCAGCTGGAATTGGCGGGTCATGCGCAGACGCCGATCCCAGTCCACCAGCCAGGTGCCCAGCACCAATTCGTCGCCGAGGCGGGCGCTGGCCAGGTAATCGATCTCGTGGCGCACTACCGCCATGGCCCGATCCAGGCGCTGGAAGGTGGCCAAGTCCAGGCCCAGGGCGCTGGAGTGCTGCCAGGCGCAGCGTTCGAGCCAGGCAACATAGACCGCGTTGTTGGCATGGCCGAGGCCGTCGATGTGCTCGGCCGTGACGGCCAGCGCCAGGGTATGGGGCTGGGGTCTGTCCCACTGCATGATCGCGTACCTCCAAGCCAGGAAAACGGCCCAAACGAAAAAGGGCCTGCATCGCTGCAGGCCCTTTTCACTTTTTGGCGCACTCGGGAGGATTCGAACCTCCGACCGCTCGGTTCGTAGCCGAGTACTCTATCCAGCTGAGCTACGAGTGCGTTTCGGTGCGTTTAGCCAGAACACCGCTGGTACTGCTGAAGCCAGAGGCTTCGTCGATTTGGCGCACTCGGGAGGATTCGAACCTCCGACCGCTCGGTTCGTAGCCGAGTACTCTATCCAGCTGAGCTACGAGTGCGTTGAAGCTGCGTATTCTAGCTACCGTTTCTGACGTGTCAAGCAAATTTTCTTGTTTATCAGGTACTTACCTTCGTAGGTCAGTACAGCGGAGCCAGGTCTTGCAAATGGCGGTGAGGGAGGGATTCGAACCCTCGACACCCTTTTGAGGTGTACTCCCTTAGCAGGGGAGCGCCTTCGGCCACTCGGCCACCTCACCGCAACGGGGCGAAACTATATCGAAGGTTTGCCCGTTTGCAAAGAGAAAAATTCAAAAAAAATCAGTGGTTTGGTTCTTGGTCCTTTTCCTTCTGGATGCGCTGGTAGATTTCCTCGCGATGAACCGCGACTTCCTTGGGTGCATTGACGCCGATCCGGACCTGGTTGCCCTTGACTCCCAGCACCGTCACGGTGACTTCGTCACCCACCATCAGGGTCTCACCAACCCGACGAGTCAAAATAAGCATTCCATTCTCCTTCAGCTTTAACTCAGTCTGCATGTATAAACCGGAACGATCCCTGAATGGACCCTCTAGTCGCTATTGACCTGTCTGCAGGCAACTAAAGTTCCGCAGTCAGGGCGATAGATGAGGTCCCTGTGGCAGAGACCTCGCTTCAGTGATTACTCGGCGCCGCGAGCCGGTGCATCGAGCTCGAAGGCGGTATGCAGCGCACGCACGGCCAGCTCGAGGTATTTCTCCTCGATGACCACGGATACCTTGATCTCGGAGGTGGAGATCATCTGGATGTTGATGCTCTCCTTGGCCAGGGCTTCGAACATCTGGCTGGCCACCCCGGCATGGGATCTCATGCCGACGCCGACGATGGAAACCTTGGCGATCTTGGTGTCGCCCACGCATTCACGGGCGCCGATCTCGACGCCGGTGCGCTTGAGGATCTCCAGGGCGCTCTGGTAGTCGTTGCGGTGCACGGTGAAGGTGAAGTCGGTGGTGTTATCGTGCGCCACGTTCTGCACGATCATGTCGACTTCGATGTTGGCGGCGCTGATCGGGCCGAGGATCTTGAAAGCCACGCCGGGGGTATCCGGTACACCGCGAATGGTGAGCTTGGCTTCGTCACGGTTGAAGGCGATGCCGGAGATGATCGGCTGTTCCATGGATTCCTCTTCATCAAGGGTAATGAGGGTGCCCGGACCCTCCTGAAAGCTGTGCAGGACGCGCAGCGGCACGTTGTACTTGCCGGCGAACTCCACCGAGCGGATCTGCAATACCTTGGAGCCGAGGCTGGCCATTTCCAGCATCTCCTCGAAGGTGATCTTGTCCAGGCGCTGGGCCTGGGGTACCACGCGCGGATCGGTGGTGTAGACGCCGTCGACGTCGGTGTAGATCTGGCACTCATCGGCCTTCAGCGCGGCCGCCAGGGCCACGCCGGTGGTGTCGGAGCCACCACGACCCAGGGTGGTGATGTTGCCCTGCTCGTCGACGCCCTGGAAGCCGGCCACGACCACGACTTTGCGGGCCTTGAGGTCGGCGCGGATACGGGCGTCGTCGATCTGCTGGATACGCGCCTTGGTGTGGGCGCTGTCGGTGAGGATGCGCACCTGACTGCCGGTGTAGGACACCGCCTGCACACCCCGCTTGAGCAGCGCCATGGCCAACAGGCCGATGGTGACTTGCTCGCCGGTGGAGACCATGACGTCCAGCTCGCGCGGATCGGGTTGTTCCATGATCTGCTTGGCGAGGCCGATCAGGCGATTGGTCTCGCCACTCATGGCCGATACCACCACCACGATCTCGTCACCCGCTTCGTGGAAGCGTTTCACCTTCTCGGCGACCTGTTCGATACGCTCTACCGTACCCACGGAGGTACCGCCGAATTTCTGTACGATCAATGCCATTGCTGCTGCCCGTCCGCAGAAAAATCTGATTTACATTGTTTGATGAGGAGTCGGGCCGCCCTCCCCGGCGACCCGACCTCGCCTTGGAGGCGTTAGAGGCTTTCCTCGGCATATTGACCGGCACAGGCCAGGGCGGCGTCGAGCTGGCTGGCATCGGTGCCGCCGCCCTGGGCCATGTCGGGGCGACCGCCGCCCTTGCCACCGACCACGGCCGCGGCACGCTTCATCAGCTCGCCAGCCTTGAGCTTGGCGGTCAGGTCGGCGGTGACGCCAGCCACCAGTACCACCTTGCCCTCGGCTTCGCCACCCAGCAGGATGATGCCGCTACCCAGCTTGTTCTTGAGTTGGTCGACCAGCGCCAGCAATGCTTTGCCATCGAGGCCGTCAAGGCGCGCGGTGAGGACCTTGGCGCCCTTGATGTCCACCGCCTGGTTGACCAGGTCACCGGCGGAGGCACTGGCGGCCTTGGCCTTGAGTTGCTCGATTTCCTTTTCCAGCTGGCGATTGCGCTCGACCAGTGCGGACAGCTTGTCCAGCACGTTGTCGCGGCTGCCCTTGAGCAGGCTGGCAGCTTCGCGCAGCTGCTCCTCGGCGCCGTTCAGGTAGGCCAGGGCCGCGGTACCGGTGATGGCTTCCACGCGGCGTACGCCGGAGGCCACGCCACCTTCGCTGACCAGCTTGAGCAAGCCGATGTCGCCGGTCTGGGCCACATGGGTACCGCCACACAGCTCGACGGAGAATTCACCGCCCATGCCGACCACGCGCACCACGTCGCCGTACTTCTCGCCGAACAGCGCCATGGCGCCGCGAGCCTTGGCTTCGTCGATGGCCATGACTTCGGTGGTCACAGAGCTGTTCTTACGAATTTCTTCGTTGACGATGGCCTCGATACGCTTGAGCTCTTCGGGCTTGATGGCCTCGAAGTGGCTGAAGTCGAATCTCAGCCGCTGGTCGTTGACCAGGGAGCCCTTCTGGTGGACGTGGTCACCCAGCACCTGGCGCAGCGCGGCGTGCAGCAGGTGGGTCCCGGAATGGTTCAGGGCGATGCCCTGGCGGCGGCCGGCGTCGACCTGGGCCATGAGCGCGGTGCCTACGTTCAGGCTGCCCTTGGTCACCACGCCGTGGTGCAGGAAGGCGCCCTGGGTCTTGGTGGTGTCGCGCACGGCGAAGCTGACGCCGGCGCTCTCCAGGGTACCGGTATCGCCCACCTGGCCGCCGGACTCGCCGTAGAACGGCGTCTGGTCGAGGATGACCACGCCCTCCTCGCCTTCCGCCAGGCTGTCCACCGGCTGGCCGGCGCGATACAGGGCGACGATGGTGGCCGAGGCACTGGTGGTGTCGTAGCCGAGGAAGAGTGTCTCGCCCTCGACCTTGACCAGGCTGTTGTAGTCCACACCGAAGGCGCTGGCGGAACGGGCACGCTCGCGCTGGGCCTCCATCTCGCGCTCGAAACCTTCCTCGTCGAGGGTGAGGTTGCGCTCGCGGGCGATGTCGTTGGTCAGGTCCACCGGGAAGCCGTAGGTGTCGTAGAGCTTGAACACCACGTCACCGGGAATGGTGTCGCCCTGGAGTTGCGCCAGATCCTGTTCGAGGATCTTCAGGCCCTGCTCCAGGGTCTTGGCGAACTGTTCTTCCTCGGTGCGCAGCACGCGTTCGATGTGCGCCTGCTGCTGGACCAGCTCGGGATAGGCCTGGCCCATCTCGGCCACCAGAGCGGCGACGATCTTGTGGAAGAAGGTGCCCTTGGCGCCCAGCTTGTTGCCGTGGCGGCAGGCACGACGAATGATGCGGCGCAGCACGTAGCCACGGCCTTCGTTGGACGGCAGCACGCCGTCGGCGATCAGGAAGCTGCAGGAGCGGATGTGGTCGGCCACTACCTTGAGCGACGGGGCATCGTCGTTGGCGCAGCCGATGGCCTCGGCGGAGGCTGCCAGCAGATTCTGGAACAGGTCGATCTCGTAGTTGGAATGCACGTGCTGCAGCACGGCGCTCACCCGCTCCAGACCCATGCCGGTGTCGACGCTGGGCGCCGGCAGCGGATGCAGGACGCCATCGGCGGTGCGGTTGAACTGCATGAAGACGTTGTTCCAGATCTCGATGTAGCGATCACCGTCTTCTTCCGGCGAACCGGGCGGGCCGCCCCAGATCTCCGGGCCGTGGTCGAAGAAGATCTCGGTGCAGGGACCGCAGGGACCGGTGTCGCCCATGGTCCAGAAGTTGTCCGAGGCGTAGGGCGCGCCCTTGTTGTCGCCGATGCGCACCATCTGCGCTTCCGGCACCCCGACTTCCTTGGTCCAGATGTCGTAGGCCTCGTCATCGGTGGCGTAGACGGTGACCCAGAGTTTTTCCCGGGGCAGACCCAGCCACTGCGGCGAGGTGAGGAATTCCCAGGCGAAGTGGATGGCGTCGCGCTTGAAGTAATCGCCGAAGCTGAAGTTGCCCAGCATCTCGAAGAAGGTGTGGTGACGCGCCGTGTAGCCGACGTTCTCCAGGTCGTTGTGCTTGCCGCCGGCGCGGACGCACTTCTGGCTGGTGGCGGCGCGGGTGTAGCTGCGCTTTTCCATGCCAAGGAAGCAGTCCTTGAACTGGTTCATCCCGGCATTGGTGAACAACAGGGTGGGGTCGTTCGCGGGGATCAGCGAACTGGAGGCGACCCGGGTGTGCCCCTTCTCTTCGAAGAAGCGGAGGAAGGCTTCGCGGATTTCGGCGCTTTTCATATTCATTCCAGACAATGGGCTTTTCGACGCGCGTGACGGGCATCCGACTGGATCGCAGACGAGACGAACGGAGCGGGCGCCGCAGACGCGGCACGTGCGGAAAACGGACACGCATGTTCGGGAGTATATCGACGCCCGCGCCCAGCTGTCGCCCGGTTGCGCAGGAAAAAACGCCGTCGGCAGGCCTAACGGCGGCGGTAGGCGGCGAACGCGGCGATCACGGCGTCGATATCGGCCGCACTGACGTCCAGATGGGTGACCAGGCGCAGGCGTGGCGCCGGGCTGATGCGGATGCCCCGCTCGGCGAGGAAGGCCTGCAGGGCGGGGGCTTCGTCGCCCATGGCGAGGTAGACCATGTTGGTCTGCACCGGCTCCACCTGGAAGCCTAGTTTCGTCAAGGCGGCCCCCAACTGCGCGGCATGGTGATGGTCTTCGGCCAGCCGCTCGATGTGGTTATCCAGCGCATGCAGCCCTGCCGCCGCCAGCATGCCGGCCTGGCGCATGCCACCGCCGACCACCTTGCGCCAGCGACGCGCCTTGGCGATGAGCGCGGTATCGCCACAGAGCACCGAGCCGACCGGCGCACCGAGGCCCTTGGACAGGCAGACCGAGACCGAGTCGAAATGCCGGGTCACCTCGCGCACGGGAACGCCCAGCTTGACCACGGCGTTGTACAGCCGCGCGCCATCCAGATGCAGCGCCAGATCGTGCTCACGGGTGAAGGCCCGCGCCGCGGCGAGATAGTCGAGCGGCAGCACCTTGCCGTGCATGGTGTTTTCCAAGGCCAGCAGGCGGGTGCGGGCGAAGTGGAAATCATCGGCCTTGATGTAGCTGCGTACCCGCTCGAGGTCCAGGCTGCCATCGGCCTCCATCTCGATGGGCTGCGGCTGGATCGAGCCGAGCACGGCGGCACCACCGCCCTCGTACTTGTAGGTATGGGCCTGCTGCCCGACCAGGTATTCGTCGCCGCGCTCACAGTGCGCCAGCAGACCGAGCAGATTGCTCATGGTACCGCTGGGTACGAAGAGCCCGGCAGCCAACCCGAGATCGCCGGCGAGCCGTTGCTCCAGACGGCTGACGGTGGGATCTTCGCCATAGACATCGTCCCCGACCTCGGCGTCCAGCATGGCCTGGCGCATCGCCTGGGTGGGACGGGTGACGGTGTCACTGCGCAGATCGATCACGGGTTGCCTCTCATGCCGGGACGACGATGAGTCCGGCCCGCAGCCCCACGGCTACCTTGGGATTGGGGAAGATGATGCGCGCGTCGGCCTCGTCGACGATCCAGCGCTCGCTGCCGTCCTCGGCCAACAGCGAACCCTGCCGCAGTGGCGAGAAGTTGGCCACGTCGTCCGCCAGATGCAGCTGGAAACGCGAGCTGGACTTGAAGACCTGGCGCGCCACGCGGAATCGCAGCAGTGAAGAGTCGGGCGGCGGCAACTCGGCTTCACGCCCCTCGACCAGGGCTTCGAGCATCAGGCGCAGGCGACTCAAATCGAGTTCGCTGTTCTCGCCGAAGGGGCGCGCCTGGCCCAGCTCCAGGGTCAGGGCCTCGGCCTGGCATTCGGCATAGGTGTAGGCGCTGAAGGTGATGCCCGGTTTGTCGTAGAGCAGTACGGCTTCGATGCCGGCGGCTTCGAGGCGCTGGAGTTCGGTTTCGGAATGCTGGCGACCGGCGCTCCAGGGATAGAGGGCGAAGCGCGGCAGCGCCGAGGCGCGCAGGGCGGTGTGCAGGTCGTAATGCAGACGGGCGCGGTCCGGCTTGCTGAAGAACTGCGCGGACAGCCGCTCGAGATCGTTGGCGCGCTGGGCCTCGGGGCCCTCGGCCTGGGCATGGCGCCCGTTGAACAGGCGATTCAGATCCTGCTCGACATAGCGGGTGCCGCGGCGCATGGCATCGGGGTTGCCGTACATGAACAGTAGGCGACTGGCAGGACGCAGGGCGCCGCTGGCGATACCGCCGAGCAGCTCGTCGAGCAATTCCATGGGCGCGGTTTCATTGCCATGGATGCCGGCCGAGAGCAGCAGGTCCATGCCGTTATCGCGGGCGACCGGAGGTGTCACTTCCAGGACGCCCTCGGCCAGCCAATGGAGACGGGTACCGTCGGCGGTCAGTTGAATCTTCTCGGTCGGCTCACGGCCGGCCAGGGTCAGGTCCAGCAGGCGGCCAAGCGCCAACCGATAACGTTCAGATGCAGCCATGCTCTACTCCGCTGAGCGACGTGTCGCGCTAGATACTCAATGATCGTGGCCGCAACCGCAATCGGCGTCATGCACATGATTCTCATCGCCGTCGTCGGCGAAGGTCTCCAGGGCGATGGTCAGACCGAGGGCATTCAGGGCCTGGGGCCGCAATACCAGCACCGGGGTCTGCTCTTCGTCGTCCTGGGAGTCGGCGAAGATATTCAGACCACCCGCGCCATCGGCTTCCAGCCAGAGGTCGCGGCCAGCGAGACGGATGGCCAGGCGCTGGACCTGGATTTCCTGCTGCTGGTCAGCGTTGGATTCGAGGATGAGGTCGAGACGGTCGCTCATGGAGACTCCGGGTATCAAGGCAGTTGGAAGGGGTAAACCGAGCCGAGGCCCAGCAACTGGGTCAGCTCGTCCAAGGCGGTACGGACCTCACCCAGCAATTGCGGATCGGCGAGATCGGCCGGTTCCAGGCGATCACGGTAGTGGCGATCCACCCACTCCAGCAACTGGGCATGCAGCGCCGGTGTGAAGCGCACCGCCGGATTCACCGCCGCCAACTCGTCGGCCTTGAGCGCCACGCGCAGGCGCAAGCAAGCCGGCCCACCGCCGTTCTGCATGCTCTGCTTGAGATCGAAGACCTTGACCTCGCCCAGCGGTCCCTGGCCGCCCACCTGGGCTTGCAGATAGTCCCAGACCGCGGCGTTCTGCCGGCACTCGTCGGGCACCACCAGGAGGGCGCCCTGGCCTGGGCGATCCAGCAACTGGCTATTGAACAGATAGGAGCGCACGGCGTCGCCGACGCTGATCTCGCTGCGGCGCACGCAGAGACGCTGCAACCGGCCGCCGCGCTGTCCGAGCTTGAGTTCCAGTTCGTCCAGCACGCGATCGCTGTCGAGGAAGGCATCCTCGTGATGGAACAGCACCTGGGCGTTGCCCACCGAGATGACGTCGTTGTGGAAGACGCCCTGATCCACCACCGCCGGATTCTGCTGGGCGAAGACCACGCCCTCCTCGCTCAGCCCATGCAGCCGGGCGATGGCCTGGGAGGCTTCCAGGGTCTGCCGCGCCGGGTAGCGATGGGGTTCCGGATAGCGCGGATCGAAGGCACTGCGACCGAAGACGAAGAATTCTACGCCCGGGGCGCCGTGATCGCGGCTGAATCTCGTGTGGTTGGCCGCGCCTTCGTCGCCGAACTGGGCTACCGAGGGCAGCGGTGCATGGTGCTGGAAATGCGCCGGATCGCGAAACATGGCCTGGAGGATGCGCGCCGTGGTGCTCGGCTCGAGGCTGCGGTGGAACTTGCAGGCCAGGTTGGCGGGGGTGAAGTGCACACGACCGTCGCGGGTGTCGGCGCTGGGGCTGACGGTGGCGGCGTTGGCCGTCCACATGGCCGAGGCCGAACTGGCCGAGAGCAGTAGCGGCAAGGCCTCGCGAGCGGCGCTTTCCAGTACCTGGGCATCGCTGCCGGCAAAGCCCAGGCGCCGCAGCGAGGCGATGTCGGGCCGCTCGTGGGGCGCCAAGACGCCCTGCTCGAAGCCCAGCTCCATCAGCGCCTGCATCTTGGCCAGGCCCTGGCGCGCGGCCTCACGTGGATTGGAGCGCTGTTGCTTGCTGGCCTGGGAGGCGACGTTGCCGTAGGACAGCCCGGCATAGTTGTGGGTCGGGCCGACCAGGCCGTCGAAGTTGACCTCCCGAGCAGCGGGGGCGACGTGACTCATAGCGGTAGTCCTGGAGGCAATTGGGCGGGCAGACGCAGGGTGTCACTTTCCAACGAGGCGACTGGAAAGGCGCAGTAATCCGCGGCGTAGTAGGCACTGGGCCGATGGTTGCCGGAGGTCCCGACGCCGCCGAAGGGTGCCGCGCTGGCCGCACCGGTAAGAGGACGATTCCAGTTGACGATGCCGGCGCGTACGCCCAGCCAGAACCTTTCGTAGGTGGCCGGATCGTCGGCCAGCAGCCCGGCCGCCAGGCCGAAGCGGGTGGCGTTGGCCAGTGCCAGGGCATCGTCGAAGTCGCCATAGCGCTGGACCTGCAACAGCGGACCGAAGACCTCTTCATCGGGCAGGTCGGCGATCGCCGACACGTCCAGGATGCCCGGTGTGAGCAGCGCGCGACCTGCTTCCGGCTGCCGCATCTCCAGCAGCGCGCGTCCACCCTGCGCCAGGCGCTGGGCCTGGGTACGCAGCAGGGCCTCGGCGGTCGCCAGGGAGATGACCGTGCCCATGAAGGGAGCTGGCTCGGCGTCGAAGCGCCCGACCGCGAGCCCAGCGCTGACCGTGACCAGGCGCTCGAGCAACGCATCGCCCCAGGCGCCCTCGGGGACGAGCAGGCGCCGGGCGCAGGTGCAGCGCTGCCCGGCGGAGAGAAAGGCGGACTGGACGATGGTCAGCACGGCCGCCTCCAGATCGGCGACCGGCGCCACCACCAGCGGATTGTTGCCGCCCATCTCCAAGGCCAGCAGCCGCTGGGGACGCTCCGCGTTGAGCCGGTGCAGGGCGGCACCCGTGGCACTGGAGCCGGTGAAGAGGATGCCATCCAGGCCGGCGTGGGCGGCCAGCGCCTCGCCGGTGGCGCGGCCGCCCTGGACGAGATTGAGCACCCCGGCCGGCAGCCCGGCGGCGATCCAGCAGTCCAGGGTCAGGGCGGCGAAGCGCGGCGTCAGCTCGCTGGGCTTGAACACCACCGTATTGCCGGCCAGCAGCGCCGGCACGATATGGCCATTGGGCAGATGGCCGGGAAAGTTGTAGGGACCAAATACCGCCAGTACCCCGTGCGGGCGATGGCGAGTCACGCTGCGGGCATCGGCTACGACCGCGGAACGCTCACCGCTGCGCATCTCCTCCGCCTGGGCGGAGATGGCCACCTTGGCGATCATGCTGCCGAGCTCGGTGTCAGCCTCCCATAGCGGCTTGCCGGTTTCCTCGGCGAGCGCGCGGGTCAGCTCAGGGCGACGCTGCTGCAGCACCTGGGCGAAGGCCTGGAGGATCTCCAGTCGCGCGGCCTGGCCGCGTCTTTCCCAGGCGGGAAAGGCCTGGCGTGCCGCCGCTATGGCCTGATCGACATCCGCCGCGTCGGCCGCCGCGCCCTGCCAGAGCGTGGCGCCAGCATAGGGGTCGATCGAGGTAAAGGTTGCGCCCTGACCGGGGCGCCATTGTCCAGCGATGTACAGGCTGTCCATAGGGTCTCCTCAGGGCATCAGCCGCACGGCACGGACCTGGGCGCCGGCCATCAGCCGCAGCTCGCGGGCAGTGGCCAGGTCCACCACCAGGGTGCCCGCGGCCAGCCGGGCGCGGGCGCTGGTAATGCGGCAGTCCTGGCACTTGCGGTTGTGGATCAGATAGACCTCGGCGTCGTCGCCCGGCGTGCCCACGGCCAGCACCAGACGCTGGCTGTCGCGGATCGCCCTGACCTTGGCGGTCTCGGCTTCCAGGGTCGGGCCGGCATCGAAGATGTCGACGTAGCCCTGGTAGTTGAAACCCTCGGCCTCCAGCAAGCGGCGCGCGGCTTCGGTGTCCGGGTGGACCCGGCCGATCACCTGGCGCGCCTCGGGGGTGAGGAAGCAGGTGTAGAGCGGGAAGCGCGGCATCAGCTCGGCGATGAAGCCGCGGTTGCCGATGCCGGTGAGGTAGTCCGCCTGGGAAAATTCCATCTTGAAGAAATGCCGGCCTAGGCCTTCCCAGAAAGGCGACTGGCCGTTGCTATCGGACATGCCGCGCAGCTCGGCGATGAGGCGCTCGGCGAACAACTCGCGGAATTCGGCGATGAACAGGAAGCGCGACTTGGACAGCAAGCGCCCCGCCGCCCCGCCGCGGCGATCGGCGCGCAGGAACAGCGAGCAGAGCTCGGAGCTGCCGGTCATGTCGTTGGCGAGGAACAGCGTGGGGATCTGCCGATGGATGTCCAGCTCGCGCGAGGCGCTCACCGTCAGTCCGACACGGTAGTTGTACCAAGGCTCGCGCAAGCCCAGGGCAGCGGCGATGCCGGCGATGCCGATGACTTCGCCGTCGTCTTCCAGGGCGAAGAGATAATCCGCATCGGCGGGCTGGGCCTGCTGCAGGAAGCTGCGCTCGGCATTTTCCACCCGCTGCAGCAGACGCTCTTCGCTGGCGGGCAGCGTGGTGAGGCCGGCGCCGGCCGCTTGCGCCAATTGCAGCAGCGCGGGCACATCGACACGGGTGATGGGACGGACGATCATCGGACCTCCAAAGACGCTAGGATCGGCTACAGCGCTACCAGACGGACCCGATCGCCTTCGGCGATTTCCAGGGCGGCGATCTGCTCGGCGGAAAGGGCAAGGGTCTCGCCGGGTGCCCAGCGCAGCGGCGTGGCCAGCGCCCGGAAGTTCTCCAGGCCGTCGTTGGCGATGAGGAACCAGGGCGCCTCGTCAGCTGCCGGCGCGCCTTCGCTTACCGGCACCAGACAGCTCTCGGCAATGGAACGGATGGCGGTGGTCCGGGCATGCAGCGTCGGGCCGCCATCGAAGATGTCGATGTAGTTATCGGTCTCGAAGCCTTCGCGACTGAGGATGTCGAAGGTGATCTGGGCCCGCGGATGCACCTGCCCCATGGCCTCCTGGGCGCTATCCGGCAGCAGGGGGACATAGAGTGGATAGGTCGGCATCAATTCGGCGAGGAAGGTGCGGCTCTTCTGCCCGGACAGGCGTTCGGCCGCGGCGTAGTCCAGGTCGAAGAAGTTGCGCCCTACCCCGTTCCAGAATGGCGATTCGCCGGCGTCGTCCGACAGACCGACGATCTCCACCACCACCGACTCGGCGAACCGCTCCGGATGGGCAGCCATGAACAGCAGGCGGGCACGGGAGTTGAGTTCGGCATGGGGGGTGTCCAGCAGCGGTCGCTGGACATAGAAGCTGCTCAGCAGGCTGTTGCCGGTCAGGTCGTGACAGAGCGACAGCACATGGACCTTGTTATGGATCTTCAGCTCGCGCGAGGCGTGGATGAAGGTCTCGTTGCGAAAGCTGTAGAAGGGTTCGGAGAAACCGGCCGAGGCGACGATGGCCGAACACCCCAGCAGCTCGCCGCTGGCGGTGTCTTCGAGCACGAAGAAATAGCTCTCCTCGCCGTGGAAGCCCACCTCGGCCGCCAGCGACGACTCCGAGGCGCGGATCTTGTCGCGCAGGCGCTCGGGGTTGTCGGGCAGCGAGGTGACGCCGACCGGGCTATCTGCGGCGAGCCGCTGGACCAGGGGTAGGTCCGCCGCGCGCGCAGGGCGCATTACCAGCATGAGAACTCCTTGTGTACGGATCCATCCCTGGATACGAGCGGTACGCGTCCCGCGTCCGGAGATTAGCCTTGCGTGAGGCGCGCCAGAGCACGATCCAGGCGCGCCAGACCTTCGTCGATATCGGCTTCGGGAATGATCAGGCTCGGCGCGATACGCAGCACGTCCGGACCGGCCTGCAGGATCATCAGGCCCTCCTCGTTGGCGGCGGTGACGATATCCTTGGCGCGCCCCTTCCAGCTGTCGTTGAGTACCGCGCCGATCAGCAGGCCCATGCCGCGGACCTGCTCGAACAGACCGTAGCGGGCGTTGAGACGCTCCAGGCCCGCAACGAAGCGCTGGTGCCGGGCAGCGACGCCGCTCAGGGTCTCGGGCGTGGCGACGATGTCCAGCAGCGCGGCGCCGACGGCGCAACCCAGCGGGTTGCCGCCATAGGTGCTGCCGTGTACGCCGGCGCTGAAATGCTTGGCGAGTTTGTCGGTGGTCAGCATGGCCGCCAGCGGGAAGCCGCCGCCGATGCTCTTGGCGGTGGTGAGGATGTCCGGCACCACGCCGTAATGCTGATAGGCGTAGAGGTGACCGCTACGGCCCACGCCACTCTGCACCTCGTCGAAGATCAACAGGGCGCCATGGGTGTCGCACAGGCGACGGGCACCTTCGAGGTAGGCCTGGTCGGCCGGCAGCACGCCACCCTCGCCCTGGATGGGCTCGAGGATGACGGCGCAGGTCTTGTCCGACACCACGGCTTCGAGGGCCGCCAGGTCGTTGTAGGGCACATGGCGGATGCCTTCGATCTTGGGACCGAAGCCATCGGAATACTTGGGCTGACCACCCACGCTGACGGTGAACAGGGTACGGCCGTGGAAGCTATTGCTGGCAGCGACGATCTCGTAGCGGCTGCCGCCACTGACATCGTGGCCATAGCGGCGGGCCAGCTTGCAGGCCGCCTCGTTCGCCTCGGCACCGGAGTTGGCGAAGAACACCCGGTCGGCGAAGGTGTGGTCCACCAACTTGCGCGCCAGGCGCAGGGCGGGCTCGTTGGTGTAGATGTTGGAGACGTGCCAGAGCTTGCCGGCTTGCTCGGTCAGGGCGTTGATGAGCGCAGGATGACCGTGACCCAGGGCACTGACGGCGATGCCGCCAGCGAAGTCGACGTATTCACGGTCGGCCTGGTCCCAGACGCGGGAGCCCTCTCCTCGCACCGGGATGAACGCGGCAGGGGCGTAGGTCGGAACCATCACCTCGTCGAAGGCGGCGCGTTGCACATTGGGTTGAGCAGCGGACATCGGGGTACTCCTGCCGATCACGGCGGTCACTGAAGGGGATTGTAGGGCGAGCCATTAGGGCGGCATTGCGCCCAGGCGACAACTATTTACGGACGAAAACGCAAACGGGCGTCCGATTCGCAGTCTAGCGATTCGGCCGCCCGTTCTGGAAGGGTGTGGACGTATCTGGTTGGATACGTCCTGAAGATCAGTTGGGCGCGACGCGGCTGGTGCCGTCGACGGTCAGGATGCGCACGCGCTCGCCGACCCGGAACATCTCACCCTTGCTCACCGCCTGGACGTAGGCACGGGTGCTGCCATCGTCTTCCTTCACGGTGATCTCCACGCCGTTGGCCTTGGTGAAGCCTTCTTCGGTCGCCGCGCCCAGCAGACCGCCGGCTACCGCACCGATGATGGCGGTGACGAAGCTGCCACGCCCACCGCCGATGGCACTGCCACCGATGCCGCCGACGATGGCGCCAGCGCCTGCGCCGATGGGCGACTGGGTACCCTCGATGGTCACGGGCCGCAAGGCGACGATGGTACCGGTGCGGACCGTCTCGGCCTGCATCACCTGACCACGGGAATAGACGTCGCCGGACTGATTGGAGACGCAACCGGCCAACAGGGCGACGGCGGTCAGCGAGGCGGCGAGTTGGAGGATTCTTTTCATGGCGCTACTCCACAAGCAGTTGAAGAGACGGGACCGCACTGGGCGGGTCCTTAATAAGGCAGATCGCTATATCCTTGACCCAGAGCGCCTGGGGAGGTTTCCGGCGACTCTAAAGACGATACCTTGCGAATGCCTTAAGGCGCCAGGCGCTGGCGCTGCCAAGCGCCCTCGACCCACTGGTAGTCCAGGCGATCATGCAGGCGGCTGGAGCGGCCTTGCCAGAATTCGATGCGCTGCGGCTTGAGGCGATAGCCACCCCAGAACGGCGGCCGACTCGGCTCGCCATCGGCGAAGCGTTCCTGCACGGCAGCCAGACGCTGCTCCAGCTCATGGCGGTCGGCGATGGTCCGGCTCTGGGGCGAGGCCCAGGCGCCCAGGCGACTGCCCAGGGGACGTACGCGATAGTAGGCGTCGGACTCTTCACCGGACACCTGCTCCACCATCCCTTCGATACGTACCTGACGCTCCAGCGCCGGCCAGAAGAAGGTCATGGCCGCGCGTGGCTGGGCGGCCAGTTGCTGGCCCTTGGCGCTGTCATAGTTGGTATAGAAGACGAAGCCCTGGGCATCGACGCCCTTGAGCAGCAGCACGCGACAGTGGGGTTGCCCCTCGGCATCGACGGTAGCGAGCCAACAGGCATTGGCTTCGACGGGAGGTTGCTCGGTGCGCACCGCCTCTTCGAACCACTGGCCGAAGAGGGCGTAGGGATCGGCGGGCGCCTGAGCTTCGGTCAGGCCGTCGCGGGTGTAGTCGCGACGCATATCGGCGAGGGACGGTGACATTGGTGGTCTCCTGCTGGATCGTGATGACCTAGCTTAACCAAGTCCCGCCCCGGTCGCCTGCTTCAGGACAAGCTTTGCCGACCTAGCGTGCGGCCAGGGACTGCAGGCTGGCCAGCACGGTCGCCCGCGGCTGGATCAGCACCTCGACGCGACGGTTGGCGGCGCGACCGGCCGCGGTGGCGTTGTCGGCACGCGGATGGGCAGCGGCCAGGCCACGCACGATCAGGCGATTGCCGCTGTAGCCGCTGAGGCGGAAGATCGCCGCCACGGCTTGCGCACGCTGCAGGCTGATCTTGTCGTTGAGCGCCGCGGCGCCGGTGCTGTCGCTGAAGCCGAGCACGATGACGGCGCTGTCGTCGTCGGTGCTGACCGACTTGGCGGAGCGCGACAGCGGGCCGAGCATGGCCGGCAGCAGCAGCTCGGCGCGATCCGGATTGAAGGAGCCGTCCACCGGGGTCACCAGCACCAGGGCGTCGTCCCGACGCTCGACCCTGACGTTGCTGCCCGCCACGGCAACGCGCAGCTTCTGCTCGTGCTCGTCCAGCCAGGCCTTGCTGACCTTGACCGGTACCGGCTTGAGGGCTTCCCCCTGGGCAACGGGCTTGACGTCCTCGCCGCCGAACGGCCACCACCAGTGGCCACCCTTGGTGTCGGCCGCCGCGGCCTGCTCGGATTTGGCGGCCGGTGCCTTGGCCGCGATCTTGGTTTCGGCCTTGGGCTCCGCGGCCTTGGCTACCGGCTTGGTCGGCTCGGCAGGCTTCTCGCTGCCGCCGAAGGGCCACCACCAGTGGCTGCCGCTGGCAGCGTTGCTGGCTTGGGCGTTAGCGGGCTTGGCGGACGCAGCGGCCTGGTCGCCATGGCCTTGGAAGGAACTGCAGGCGGATACGCCCATGCAGAGGATAAGGGTGGTGGATTTGATCAGCTTCATGCAAAGTTTCCCATCGGCGAGCCGGAGGACGAGTGGATCCAGCGCCCCGGCCAGAGCCGTAGCGCAAGTGAACTTAAAGTAGTTTCGAGATTGTGGCCGCAAACCTACGCCGCGCAAAGCGGCGGAGTCACGAAATTTGCGTGCGTGCCGACCAGCGGCAGGGGTAGGTATGTCATAGCATCAGCCTATGACCTCCATAGCCAACGCCACCTTGTGACTGCTGTTACAACCTTCTTACAGTCCGCGCGTCGTTCCCTCCCCCGAGTCATCATGTCTCTGAATACCCCCAAGGAAATCGCGCTGCTCGCCGTACAGGCAGGAGTCGCCAAGAGTCGGCTGTCCATTGGTAATCTGCTGGTGCTGGGTTTTCTCGCCGGCGCCTTCATTGCCCTGGGCTTCCTGTTGGACATCCATGTCATAGGCACCCTGCCCGGCAGCTGGGGCTCGCTGAGCGCCCTGCTCGGGGCGATGGTGTTTCCGCTGGGTCTGATTCTCACCGTGCTGGCCGGCGGCGAATTGCTCACCGGCAACATGTTGCTGCTGCCCATGGCCTGGTTCGCCCGGCGCATCCGCCTGCTGGCGGTGCTGCGCAACTTCTTCTGGGTGACCCTGGCCAATCTGCTCGGCGCGCTGGCGGTGGCCTACTGCTTCGGCCACCTGCTGGGGCTCACCGAAGGCGCCTTCCTGGCCAAGACCACCGCCATCGCCCAGGCCAAGGTGGCCGCCAGCTTCATGCAGGCGTTCATTTCCGGGGTGGGCTGCAACTGGCTGGTCTGCCTCGCCGTCTGGTTGGCCTTTGCCGGCAAGGACGTGACCGGCAAGCTCCTGGCGATGTGGTTCCCGATCATGGCCTTCGTCGCCATCGGCTTCCAGCACGTGGTGGCGAACATGTTCATCCTGCCGGCCGCCGTCTTCGCCGGGACACTGGAGTGGGCGCAGCTGCTGCCCAATCTCGTCGCGGTGTTCCTCGGCAATCTGGTCGGCGGCGCGGTGTTCGTCGGCCTGGGTTATCACCTGGCCTACCGGCCGGGCAAGCAGGCGGCCGAGCGCGAGGGGGCGTCAGTGCCGCTGTAGCAGCGAGTGGGGCGCAACGCCAAAGGCTTTGCGAAAGGCGCGGCTGAAATGTGAGAAATCGGAAAAGCCGAAATCCAGCGCTGCCTGGGACACGCTACGGCAACGCCCCTGCTCTATGGCCTGGCGGCTGGCCAGGAGCCGCTCTTGGAGAATCACGCTCATCAGGGTTTTCTGATGACGGGCAAAGGCCCGGGTCACGGTGCGAGTCGAGACGTGGTGCGCCTGGGCAACGCTCTCCAGATTCAGTTGCGGATCGCTCAGATGTCTCAGGACATGGTTCATCAGGCGTGGATAGAGATCCCGCTCAGCCACGGCCCGCTCCGAGCCCTGCAGTTCGAGACTCAGCACCAGTAGGTCGAGCAGGGTCTGGGAGAAACGCAGGGCGTAGGTCTCGTCTTCCAGCGCCGGCGAGCCATCGGCGGCCTGGCGCAGCATTTCCCGCAGCGGCACGATGCCAGGCCGGGCTTCGTCGAGCACCGTGGCGGTGAGCCGCTCCACGCCGGGTAACCGGGTACTGAGCAGGTAGCGCGGAATGCGCACCAGGCGGTTGTCACCGCCGAGGCTGAAGTCGAAGGCCTGATCGGCGTCGTAGAGAAAGAGGCGATTCGGTGCCAGGACCGCCTGCCGGCCGCCCTGCTCCAGCTGTCCATGACCGCCTTGGCTGAAGCCGAGCCAGAGATCGTCGTCCGGCCCGCTGCGCAGATGGCTGGCACTGCGCCGCCAGTGGTGCAGCGGTGCGGACAGCGTACAGACGTCCAGCAAACCCAGCGGCGTTACCTGGAGTTGGGCATCGAAGTCCAGCCCGGACTCCTGTCGGCTGGATGCCGGAATGCAATGCCGGCAGACCACTTCCTTCCAATACTCGAAGCGCCGTTCCGCAGAAACGACCAGGGTGGAGTAGCGCGTGCTGCTCATGCTGCTCATCCTCGTTGTGACCGACCCTATCGGGCAACGCAGACCGCAACAACCATGCCATCCGCGGCCTAGACGGCTTCGCGCCCTTGCCTCGGCACGCCGCCCGCACGGCCTGCAGGCTGCCAGGTGGCTATCGCTACCTAACTCTCGCCCATCCGAAGCTTGCCGACGCTGCACCCAAGGCATGCAGCGGCCACGTTCGGCCGTTCCGCCATGGTGCAAACCGCAGCGGATCTGCCCCGTTGTCCCTCCCAGTCAAGCACCTGTCCAGCTGGAACAAGCCGGTCCAGACGGCTGCGCCTTACCTTGGCCCTCAGCGAAGCCTAGACCCGCAGGTATCGAGATGATCAGCCCTGTCACCCCTCTTTCAACCGCCGAATGGGCCAGTGCCCATCCCGGCGAGCTGGTGGCTGAAGAAGCCATGGCGCTACTGATCGTAACGGCCTGGCAGCACCTGATGCTGCGCCTGAGCAGCCGGACCAGGGTTCGTCGGTAACAGCCTATCCAGCCGTGTCTCGAGGAGTTCACCATGGAATCCGCCATCGCCAAGCACCTGCAATGCCCCCGTACTTTGAGTCGTCGCGTACATGACGAGTACGAGCCGCCCTACCCCATGTTCGTCGCCCGCGCCGGCGAAGACCTGACCCAGGTCGTCATGGCCTACCTAGGCGTGCAGTTCCGTCAGGAGCGGCGCGCTGCGGCCTTGCAGGCACTCCGTACCCTGGTGGCCAGCTTCGCGGCCGCCGACGGGCCCGGCAATCACGACCTCACCTATCACGAAGATGCCCAGGGCTACGGCAACTTCATCGTGGTGGGTTACTGGCGTGATCCCGCCGCCTACTGTCGCTGGCTGCATTCGCCTGAGGTCGCCGACTGGTGGGCGGCTGATGCACGGCTGCAGGAAGATCTGGGCTACTTTCGCGAGGTGATAGCGCCGCGGGCCGAGCAGTTCGAGACGCTGTATGCCTTCACCGAGGATCTGCCCGGTGTCGGCGCGCTCATGGATGGCATCAGCGGTGATATTCAGGAGCACGGTTACTGGGGCTCGGCACGGGATCGCTTCCCGGTCTCCCAGACCAGTCGGATGCAGCCCGACACCGAGCTCCAGGTGATCTCCGGCGACCCCCAGCAGGGCGGACGGGTGGTGATCCGCGGCCACGACAACCTGACGCTGATCCGCTCCGGCCAGGACTGGGTCGAAGCCGGCCAGGAAGAACGCGACATCTACTTCAACGAATTGCTGCCGCCGCTGCAGGCGGGCATGGATTTCCTGCGCGATGAAGGCCAGGCACTCGGCTGCTACAGCAACAGATTCGTCCGCAACATCGACCTGGACGGCAATCTGCTGGACATCGCCTACGACATCGGCCACTGGCGCTCGCTGGACAAGCTGGAGCGCTGGGCGGAGTCCCATCCGACGCACCTGCGCATCTTCACCACCTTCTTCCGAGTGATCGGCGGCCTCTCCAAGCTGCGGCTGTACCACGAGGTGTCGGTCGCGGACGGCAACAGCCAGCAGTTCGAGTACATCAATTGCCACCCCGCCACGGGAATGCTGCGCGATGCGCGTCCCCTATCGGCCTGAAGCCCATCCTGACGCCAGCCCTCTCATCGAAAAGGATCTTCCATCATGAAGACGCTCCGCTATGCGCCTCTGGCGCTGCTGCTCGCCAACCAAGCCCAAGCCCTCGAGGTGGCACCCGGCGACTACGAACAGCTCCCAGCCGGTACCAACCTGGGCGTGCTCTATTACCAACATGCGACCACCGACCGCCTCTATGCCAAGGGTCACCAGGTCCAGCCCGACGCCCGACTGACCTCGGACATCGGCATCCTGCGTCTGGTCCATGTTCTCGGACTGAGCGATACCGTCACCCTGGATCCCCAGCTGCTGTTGCCCTTCGGTCATCTCGACGCCAGCGGCGATATCGCGGCCTTGGGCAGTGCCAATGGCACCGGCGATCTCATCTTCGCCGCGCCGCTGCGTTGGCGGCTCAACCCGGAGCGCGACATCCTCGCCATCACGCCCTATGTCTACGCACCCACGGGCAGCTATGACCGCGACCACGCGCTCAACCTTGGCGAGAACCGCTGGAAGCTCGATCTCCAGGCCGCCTACGTCAAGCACTTCAACGACAAGTGGGCGATGGACCTGGTCGCGGACGCCATCTGGTACGGCGACAACGACGACTATGGCCCTTCAGGCGTGCGACGCGAGCAGGACACTTCCTACGCCGTCCAGCTCATGGGGCGCTATCAATTCGATGAGCGCACCAGCTTCGGGCTTGGCTTCGGCCACAACTGGGGCGGTGAAAATCGGATCGATGGGGTCGCCCAGGACGACCGCACGAAAACCACCAATTTCCGTGTCACCGCCGCGACCTTTCTCACCACCACCGACCAGGTGCAGCTCCAGCTGGGGCGCGACCTGGCGGTCGACAACGGCTTCCGCGAAGACTTCCGGATGAACTTGCGCTACGTCCACGTTTTTTGATGAGCGCAGGGCAAGGCGAGCGGATCCTCGCGGGCACCTGCAGTCCTTCTCGGACAAATGACTGTCCTTCCCAGCCAAGCCCATCCGCCTTGGTCTGCCCTAGTGTGAATGCGGCCGCGGGAATCCTGGCGGCGACCAGAAGACGACCCACCGTATCGATTTAGGAGAGAGCCCATGACCAGCGCACTACAGCCTTCACTCTATGAACGCCTCGGCGGCTATGACGCCATCTATAGCTTCGCCGGCCTGATCCTGCGCAAGTGCATGGAGCATCCAGCCATCGGCCATATCTGGAGTCACATGTCCGAATCGACGTTCCAGAAGGAACACATCAACTTCGTCGACTTCCTGGCCGAGCACTGGGGCGGCCAGGCCAAGTACCGCGGTCGGGACATGGTGACCGCCCACCGCGGCATGGGCCTGACCGAGGTCCACTGGCAAGCGGTCTTCGAATGCCTCGACGCCTGCTACGAAGACGCCGGGGTGCCTGCCGACATTCGCGAGGAAGTCAACGCCTTCCTGACCAAGTTCAAGCCCGCGGTCATCGGCAGCCCGTCGTATCGCGACGTGGTCCTGGCCCATCCCGAAATGGACGTAGCCAAGGGCATGCAGAGCGTGGGCATCACCTGGCCAGAGCCGGGCAAGAAAGGCTAGCGCCAGCCCCTCACCGCTCCGCTCGCCGGAGCCTGTGAAACCTCTTCGACAGCCCGCCGCCGGACGGTACCGGCGCTTCTAAAGGACACCCACATGGCCATCACCCGCCCTACTCCCGCCCAACTCCAGGCCCTCGCCAACCGCCTGCACATGCAGCTGAGCCCCGACCAGGCACAGGATTACCTGGAGCTGATGCAGGCCAGTTTCGACGCCTACGACCTGATCGACGACCTGCCCGACGAGGTCCCGCCGGTAAGCTTCGCCCGCGGCGCCGGTCACCGGCCTGGTGCCGCGGAAAATCCGCTCAACGCCTGGTACTACCGGGCCGAAGTCCAGGGTGCCAGCAGCGGCAAACTGGCCGGGCGCACCGTGGCGCTCAAGGACAACATCGCCCTGGCCGGGGTGCCGATGATGAACGGCTCCACCACCCTCGAAGGCTTCGTACCGAGCTATGACGCTACTGTGGTGACCCGCCTGCTGGAGGCCGGCGCCACCATCCTGGGCAAGGCCACCTGCGAACATTTCTGCCTGTCCGGCGGCAGCCACACCTCGGATCCCGCACCGGTGCACAATCCTCGTCGGTATGGCTATAGCGCCGGCGGCTCCTCGTCCGGCAGCGCCGCCCTGGTGGGCGCCGGCGTGGTGGACATGGCCATCGGCGGCGACCAGGGCGGCTCCGTCCGTATCCCCTCGGCCTTCTGCGGTACCTACGGCATGAAGCCCACCCACGGCCTGGTGCCCTATACCGGGGCCATGCCCATCGAGGCGACCGTGGATCACCTCGGCCCCATCACCGCCAACGTGGCCGACAACGCCCTGATGCTGGAGGTGATCGCCGGCGCCGATGGCTTGGATCCGCGCCAGTATGCGCCGCCGGTGGCTCCCTATACCCAGGCCCTGGAGCGCGGGGTGGCGGGCTTGCGCATTGGGCTGCTCAGCGAAGGCTTCGGGCTGGCCAACCTGGATCCGCGGGTGGCGGACAGAGTCCAAGAGGCCGCCGCGCGGCTGGAGGCTCTGGGAGCCAGGGTCGAGGAGGTCTCGGTACCCGAGCACCTGCTGGCCGGCGCGCTCTGGCAGCCCATCGGCTGCGAGGGCCTCACCGCCCAGATGATGCACGGCAACGGCATGGGCTTTAACTGGAAGGGTCTCTATGACGTCGGCCTGCTGGATGCCCATAGCGCCTGGCGCGAGCGGGCCGATGACCTGTCGCCCACCCTCAAGCTGTGCATGTTCGTCGGCCAGTACGGTCTCGAGCGCTATCGCGGGCGCTTCTATGCCAAGGCCCAGAACATCGCCCGCCGCGCCCGGGCCGGCTATGACCTGGCGTTGGAGCGCTACGACCTGCTGCTGCTGCCCACCCTGCCCATCGTCGCCCAGCCGCTGCCGGCGGCGGACGCCCCCCTGGCCGAGTACGTCGCCCGCGCCTTCGAGATGATCGGCAACACCGCTCCCCTCGACATCACCGGTCATCCGGCGCTGTCGCTGCCCTGCGGCACCGTGGATGGCCTGCCGGTTGGGGCGATGTTGGTGGGTCGGCATTACGCCGAAAGCACGATCTACCAGGCCGCCGCCGCCTTCGAGGCCAGCGTGGACTGGCAAACCCTGTGAGACGGACCCGCTCGACCGAGGAGGAAACCACATGAGCCATGACCATCATCACGACCATGACCACGATCACACCGAGCCACCGGAAGACGTCGCTCTGCGCGTCAAGGCGCTGGAATCGCTACTGCTCGAAAAGGGCTTGATCGATCCGGTCGCCATGGATGCCCTGATCGATACCTACGAGCACCAGATCGGCCCGCGCAATGGCGCCCAGGTGGTGGCCAAGGCTTGGGCCGATCCGGAGTACCGCCGCCGTTTGCTGGAAGATGCCACCGCCGCCATCGCCGAACTGGGCTTTTCCGGCGTCCAGGGCGAGGACATGGTGGTGGTGGAAAATACCCCGGCGGTGCACAACGTGACCGTGTGCACCCTCTGCTCCTGCTATCCCTGGCCGACCCTGGGGTTGCCGCCCGCCTGGTACAAGTCCGCGCCCTATCGCTCGCGCATCGTCATGGACCCGCGCGGGGTATTGGCCGAGTTCGGGCTGAGCATCGCCGCGGATCGGGAGATCCGCGTCTGGGACAGCAGCGCCGAACTGCGCTACCTGGTGCTGCCGCAGCGCCCGGACGGCACCGCTGGCTGGAGCGAAGAGCAACTGGCCGCCCTGGTCACCCGCGATTCCATGATCGGCACCGGGCTGGCGCTGCCACCCGCGGCCACCTAGCAGAGGAGTTTTGTCCATGAACGGTATCCACGATCTCGGCGGCATGCATGGCCTCGGCCCCGTGGCGCCACCCGCCAGCGAGCCGGTGTTCCATGCCGAGTGGGAGCGGCGGGTGTTCGCGCTCTTTCCTTCGCTGTTCGTCGGCGGCTATTTCAATGTCGACGAATTCCGTCACGCCATCGAACGCATGGCGCCCAGCGAGTACCTGGAATCGAGCTACTACGAACACTGGCTGCACGCCTTCGAGACGCTGCTGGTGGAAAAAGGCGTGATCAGCGCCGAGGAGCTGCACGGCCAGGCCAAGCCGACAGCGCCGACCCAGCCGGTCACGGTACTGACGCCCGAGCTGGTTCAGCCAGTGGTACTCGGCGGGGCCTCGGCCCGGACCACCCATGGCGAGCCGGGACGCTTCCAGCTTGGCGATCAGGTGCGCACCCGTAACCTCAACCCTGCGGGCCACACCCGCCTGCCGCGCTATGCCCGCGGCAAGCTCGGCACCATCGAGCGGGTGCACGGGCTGTTCATCACGCCGGACACCGTCGCCCATGGGCTGGGCGAACAGCCGCAGCAGGTCTACGCGGTTCGCTTCAGCGCTCGGGAACTCTGGGGCAACGACAGCCCGGATTCCATCTGCATCGATCTGTGGGACAGCTATCTGGAGGCGGTATGACGACTCTCGCACTCGAACAGCCCCTGTCGCCCAGCGGAGAGGGCCCGGCCTTCGACAGCCCCTGGCAGGCCCAGGCCTTTTCCCTGGTGGTCCATCTGCACCGCGACGGACTCTTTCCCTGGCAGGACTGGGTGGCGATCTTCAGCGCCGTGATAAAGGAAGCACCAGCTACCGCCACCGAAAGCATCAATGACGCCTACTACCGGCAGTGGTTGCTGGCGACGGAGCGCCTGGTGGAAAGCCTGGGCCTGACCACGGCAACGGCCATCGCCGAGCGCACCGAAGAATGGCGCCAGGCCTATCTCAACACGCCCCATGGCCAGGCGGTGGCCCTGAGCCACGCCAGCTGTCCGCCGAGCGCCGGGCACCACCACCCACCTCGCCGCACGCCCGTGGCCGTCAGCCAGGCGCACTAGCACTTCCCCCCCCCCCTTACGCCGCCCCATGGCGGCCTGGAGATCGTCATGCATATCGAACCTGGACTCGTGGATGCCGCCAAGATCGGCCTGAGCTACCTGACCGCCGCCGGTGCCGGCGCCTACGGCCTGAAACTGCTGGGCGCGACGCTGCGCGAGCGTGGCCTGGTGTCGCTGCTGGCGCGCAGCCTGGCGACCACCGCCCTGGTGTTCGCCTTCTTCGAGGTGCTGCCGCATTACCCGGTCGGTGTCTCCGAGGTCCATCTCATCCTCGGCTCGACGCTGTTCCTGCTGTTCGGCGCCGCGCCCGCGGCCCTGGGCCTGGCCCTGGGCCTATTGTTGCAGGGCCTGTTCTTCGCCCCCTTCGACCTGCCGCAGTACGGCATGAACGTCACCACCCTGCTGGTGCCCCTGTTCGCCACGGCGGCGCTGGCCAAGCGCCTGATCGCCCCCAGTACGCCCTACGTAGCCCTCACGTATCGCCAGGCGCTGGCGCTGTCCACCGCCTTCCAGGCCGGCATCGTCGCCTGGGTGGCCTTCTGGGCGCTCTATGGCCAAGGCTTCACCAGCAGCAACCTGGTCGCCATCACCCACTTCGGGGGTGCCTACCTGAGTGTCATCCTGCTCGAACCCCTGGTCGACCTGGGGGTGCTGGCCCTGGCCAAACGCGCCGCCCGCCTGCAAGGCCATGCCTTGCTCGAACGCCGCCTCTATCAAACCGCCTGAACGAAGAACCGCGTCCGCGGCGCCACAGTTGGCGCCGCGGCAGGTCGCCAAGGAGTTGCTGATGGACCTCTTCAGTCGCACCTTCAATCGCCAGCTCGACGGCCTCATCAGCGCCCTGCAGACTGGCGCAAGAGCGACCCCGCTCGCAACGGCGGACGCCAGGCTGAAACGGCTGGAAACCACCGTCGACCAGCAACTCGCCGAGCGGCTTGACCTCGTCCAACAGATCAGGGTACTGCAGCTGCAGACGGAGCAGCTGGATGTTCAATGCCAAGATTTGCAACGGCAGCTGGCCTTGGCCGAGCGACGTTGGCAGCTGGTCGCTCCCGCCAATGGGGCCTGTTGGGAAATCAGGCTACCCGCCCCTGGTCGGGGGCAGGATGAGCCGACCCTACGCTGGTCCGCAGACATTGCTGGCCTCGGCGCTCTACCGACTCGGTTGCAGGCTTGGTTGGAGCTGATCCATCCGGACGAGCGCGCGGAGATCCGCAAAGCCCTGCTCACCCCTCAGGGACCGAACCCATTCAGCTTCGAACTGCGCCTGGCAGAGGGCGCCGGCACCTATCGCGGCTTCACCTTGCAGGGTCGACGCCTCGCTGGCACCCCAGGGGAGGCACCGCTGCTGCTGGGCACGCTACAGGACGTTCACGAGCAGCGCAGCCGCGACCGGGCCCATGCCCTGCTCAAGATCCGCTTCGATATCGCCCGCGACTGTATCCAGGATGCCCTGTGGGATATCGACATCAAGGACGGCGATCCGGCCAATCCCTCCAATGTCATCTGGTTCTCCCCGCAGATGCGGCGCTTGCTCGGCTACGAGTCAGTGGAGGAATTTCCCGATGTGCTCAACAGCTGGCTCTCCCATCTGCACCCCGAAGACAGCGACCGCGCCGTGCAGGCCTTCGTCGATCATGTCGGCGATCGCAGTGGCAAGACGCCTTTCGACGTCTCCTACCGACTCCGGTTGCGCAGCGGAGACTATCGTTGGTTCCGCGGACGCGGCGAAAGCCAACGCAGTGCGGACGGCACCGCATTGCGCACGGTCGGCGCCATCATCGATATCCAGAGCCAAGAAGAGGAACGCTGGTTGCGCCAGGAGTACGAGCAGCAGAGCGAGGCGGCCCAGACCACCCTGCAACGCCTGACCCGCATCGTCAGTACCATCCAGGGCATCACCCACCAGACCAATCTACTCGCGCTCAACGCGGCCATCGAGGCCGCCCGGGCGGGTAGCGCCGGACGCGGTTTCGCGGTGGTCGCCGACGAGGTGCGTAAACTGGCGATCCGCGCCAGCGAGGCCACGAGCGCCGCGGTCGAGATGCTCGAAAATCAGACGCAGGCCAAAGGGAAATTCTGAGGGTTACCGGATCGCCTAGAGCCGGCGGCGCGCCAATTCCACGATCAGTCCGGCAACACCGCTCGCCATGGCGTCGTCGGCCTGCGCAGGGGGCATGGCCAGCAACAGCTGCGCCAGCCCTTCCAGTGCCAGGCCCTGCTCGCGCCCGGCGTGGCCGAGCACCTCGCTCAGGGCCTGGACCTGTCGTCGCCGGATCGTGCGAATACGCGCCTGCTGACCGGGATTCAAATGTCGAAACTCGTGGTGGGCCACCTGGGCGGACGCCCGCTGCGCCTGGACCAGCTCAAGGTAATCCTCGAGCAGACCACGGGGTGCCTGCCAGACCGGACGCTTGCCCGCGGCGGCCTTGAACAGCTGCAGCACCTCCAGCTCATGGTCCTCGATCAGCTCGAACAAGAGCTCCTGCTTGCCTTCGAAATGATGATAGAGCGAGCCGGGCAGCAGGCCGACGACGTTCGCCAGGCGGCGCAGACTGACGCCGTGGTAGCCATCCTGGCTGAACAATTCCAGGGCGGCCTGACGCAGGCGCTCGCCGCTGTCCTCGAAGCCCTGGTGCGAGGCGACGGCCGCCATGCCCTAGTCACCCAGGTGGCGAGCGATGACCAGGCGCTGGATGTCGCTGGTGCCTTCGTAGATCTGGCAGATGCGGGCGTCCCGATAGATCCGCTCCAGCGGATAATCGTTCAGGTAGCCGTAGCCACCCAGGGTCTGCAAGGCCGCGGAGCAGACCCGCTCGGCCATTTCCGAGGCGAACAGCTTGGCCATGGAGGCCTCCACCAGCGCGGGGCGCCCGGCATCGCGCAGGGCCGCCGCGTGCAGCACCATCTGCCGGGCCACGGCGATCTCGGTGGCCATGTCCGCCAGGCGGAAGGCGACCGCCTGGTGCTCGACGATGGGTTTGCCAAAGGTCTGCCGCTCGCGAGCGTAGCCCTTGGCATAGTCGAAGGCGGCACGGGCCATGCCGACCGCCTGGGCGGCGATGCCGATACGCCCGCCTTCCAGATTGGCCAGGGCGATGCGATAACCCTCGCCTTCGGCGCCCAGTAGGTAGCTCGCCGGTACACGCACCCCATCGAGCTGGATCTGGCAGGTGTCGGAGGCGTGCAGACCCAGTTTGTGCTCGACGCGCACCACCTGGTAGCCGGGGGTATCGGTGGGCACCAGGAAGGCGGAGATGCCCTTCTTGCCCGCCGCCGGATCGGTGACCGCGAACACCAGCACCACCCCGGCCTGGCTGCCGGAGGTAATGAACTGCTTGGCCCCGTCGATGACATAGTGGTCACCGTCGCGCCGCGCCCGGGTGCGCAGGTCGCTGGCATCGGAACCCGCCTGCGGCTCGGTGAGGGCGAAGGCACCGATCATCTCGCCAGTGGCCAGAGGCGTGAGGAAGCGCTCTTTCTGCTCCTCACTGCCGAAGCGGTCGATGGGCACGCAGCCAACCGAATTGTGCACGCTCATGATGGTGGAGCAGGCCCCGTCGCCAGCGGCGATCTCTTCCAGGGCCAGCGAATAGGCGACGTAGCCGGTGTCGCAGCCGCCCCAGGTATCCGGCACCAGCATCCCCATGAAACCCAACTCGCCCATCTCACGCAGCGCGTCACGGGGGAAGGCGCCGCTGCGGTCCCAGTCGGCGGCGTGGGGCTGCAACCGCTCCTGAGCGAAACGGCGCGCCATATCGACGATGCCCTGTTGTTCTTCGGTGATCAGCATGGAGGTTCTCCTTGCAGGGATAGGGTGGCTAGGCGCTCTGCCGAACCGCCTGGGCCTTGGCGATTTCCTGGTTGCGCAGGATGAAACGCTGCAACTTGCCGCTGGGGGTCTTCGGCAGCTCGGCGACGAATTCGATCTCCCGCGGATAGGCATGGGCAGCCTGGCGCCGGCGCACGTGCAGACGCAGTTCCTCGGCCAGCGCCGCACTCGGTTCGAAGCGGGGATGCAGCACCACGAAGGCCTTGATGATCTCGGTACGCTCCGGGTCGGGCTTGCCGATCACCGCGGCTTCGATCACCGCCGGATGCTCGATCAGCGCACTTTCCAATTCGAAGGGGCCGACGCGATAGCCGGAGGTGGTGATGACGTCGTCGGCGCGGCCGACGAAGCTGATGCTGCCGTCGGCGTTCAGCTCGCAGGTGTCGCCGGTCAGGTAGTAGTGGTCGACGAAGGCTTTGGTCGGGCTGCCGAGATAGCCACCGAACCAGCACAGCGGCGACTGCGCGAGATCCAGGGCCAGGATGCCGGGCACCCCTACCGGCAACTCCTGCCGCGTCGTCTCGTCCAGCACCACCACCCGGTGGCCCGGGCTGGCGAAGCCGGCCGTGCCCGGCTGTACCGGATGGCGCAGGGCGTGGTGGTTGCACAGCACCATGCCCAGCTCGGTCTGGCCGTAGTGATCGTGAATCGGCGCCTGCAGCTGCTCGGCGAACCAGCGGATGACCTCCGGGTTGAGCGGCTCGCCCGCACTGCTGACCACCCGCAGCTGGCCACGGAGCGCCTGGCTGACCGCCTCGCCGCCAGCGATGAGCAGGCGGTAGGCGGTGGGCGAACCAGCCAGGTTGGTGATGCCGTGCTCGCGCACCAGGCGACAGGTACTTTCCGCGGAGAAGGGACCGTCGTAGAACAGGGTGGGATGGCCCAGCGCCAGGGGGCCGGTGACCGCGTAATAGAGGCCATAGGCCCAGCCCGGATCGGCCAGGTTCCAGAAGGCGTCGGTGGGTCTCAGGTCGACGGCCTCGAGCATGTAGCCCATGAAGGCCACGATGGCCTTGAGCGGCACCGCCAGCGGCTTGGCCGGTCCGGTGGTACCCGAGGTACACATCAGCAGGAAGGGATCTTCCGCGGTCCGTAACACGGGGTCGAAGAGGGTCGGCTGGCGCTCCAGCTCGTGCCAGAAGCTGAAATCGCCCCGCTCGATGCCCAGGCCGCGCCGCTGGCCCACGGTCAGGATCGCGGGGCAGCCCGGCACCTCGTCCAACTTGCTGCGGTTGCCGGCATCGGTTACCACCAGCCGCGCCTGGGAGACGGCCAGACGGTGCTCGATGGCCTTGGGCCCGAAGGCGGTGAAAAGCGGTTGGTACACCGCGCCGAGCCGCCAGGTGCCGAGAATGGCGATCAGCAACTCCGGGGTGCGCGGCAACAAGCCGGCCACTCTATCCCCGGGGCCGATGCCCTGGCTGGCGAGGAAACCGGCGAACTGCGCGGCACGCTGCTGCAGTTCGATGAAGGTCCAGGACTCTCGCTGGCCATCGCGGCCTTCCCAGAACAGCGCGATCCGCCCGGGCAGCGCATGGCGATCGCAGCATTCGACACAGGCGTTGACGGCGGCGAGCGAGCCACTCAGGCGCTGCGCGACACTGGCGGCGTAGTCGAACCGAGCATGGACGTCGGCATAGTCCTGCATGATCCCTTCCTCGATCTTGTTGTTATGGAATGGGATCGACTCTAGCGCTCGCCTTGCGCCAGACAATGACCTATAGCTGCAACAGGGCTGAGCGGTTTGGACAGTCAGGCCGGTGCGGCACCGGCCAGGATCAGTTGGCGGTAGTGGCCGGGATTGGTCCCGGTCCACTTGCGGAAGCCCTTGTAGAAGGCGCGGACGTCGGAGAAGCCCAGGGCAACGGCGATGTCCTCCAGGCTGCGCTGGCGGTCGGCCAGCCAGGCGATGGCGCGCTCGCGGCGCACGCTGTCCTTGAGCGCCTGGTAGGACTGCCCCTGCTCCGCCAGCCGGCGGCGTAGCGTGGCCGAAGACAGGTGCAGTTGCTGCGCCATGTCCTCCCCGGTCGGCCACTGGTCGCCGGGCAGGTCACGCAGGCGCGCCTTGAGACGCTCGGCCAGACTCTCGGCATCGCGATAGCGCTGCAGGATGTTGTTCGGTGCCCCGGCGAGAAAACGGGCCACGTCGGCCTGGCTACGCCGGATCGGCGCATCCAGCACCTCGGCGGCGAAGATCAGCCGGGTCTGCGGCTGGCCGAATCTGAGGTTGTCGGAAAACAGCACCCGGTAGTCGTCGGTGAAGTCCGGCTCGGCGCACTGCAGTTCCACTGCCAGCAAGGGGATGCGCCGCCCGATCAGCCAGCAGGCCAGGCCGTGCACGATCAGCCAGTAGGTGAAACAGGTAAAGGCGCGGGGTGCTGACCCGTCAGGCGCCCGCAACTGGATCGATGCCAGGCTGCGCTGGTGGACCAGTTGCGCCTCCAGGCGCTCGAAGCCGAGGTTCAAGAAGCCCAGCGCCAGCTCCAGGGCATCGCCCAGGCGGGCTTGGGTCAGGCATAGGCGACAGAGAAAGGCGAAGCTGCCGGAGCGCAGCCGGCGGGGGTCCATGCCGAAGAATTCATCGTCGAAGCGCAGGGCCAGACGCCGCCAGAGCCGGCCATAGAGCGCTACCGGCACCCGCGACTCAGCCAGACAGCGCGGATCCAGGCCCAGCTCGACCAACAGCGCCTCCAGCGGGCGTTCGACAGTGACGAAAGCGGCCAGAGCCTCGCGCACCAGCTCGGTGGCTATGGTGCCGCGCGACGGCGGGGAGGACGACATGGGTACTCCTGTTCGAGGCGAGGCCGACCGCTACGGCCAGACCTACCTTATCCATGAATGCGCCACAGCTAAGCATACCCAGGCGAGACCAGACAAACCCCGGCTGGCCTGCGAGGGTGCCCGGCCTTACAGACACTCCCCTACCGCCCGGGCCAAGGCCTGGGCGCGTGGGTCCATCAGCACATAGGGTCCCAGGGTGTTGGTGACGAAACCGAAGGCCACCTCGCGTTCAGGGTCAGCGAAGCCGGTCGAACCGCCCGCGCCTGGATGACCGAAGGCCTGGGGGCCGAGGCCATAGGTGGCATTGGCCTGCTCAGGCTGGTCGAGCATGAAGCCCAGGCCGAAGCGGGTCGGCGTCAGCAGGGTGCGATCCTCGCCCTGGCTATGCTCGCGCAGGGCCTCGCTCAGGGTTTCCCATTCCAGCAGATCGCCCGCCAGCAGCCCGGCATAGAAGCCGGCCAGGCTGCGCGCATGGCCGTGGCCATTGGCCGCCGGTTGCTCGAAACGCCGCCACTCGGCCTTGTTGGTGCTGGTGAGCACCCCGGACGGATTGCCGAAGGCCAGGGTCGGCAAGGCGGCGGGGTCACTCATGGTGGTCTTGAGCAAACGCTGGGCCGCCGCATCGCCCAGCACGCCCTTGCCGCGAACGATGTGGGCGACCCGCTCGTCCTCGCTCGCCGGCAGGCCGATGTGGAAATCCAGGCCGAGACGGCCAGCGGTGCGCGCCACGATGGCTTCGCCCGGCGCCCGACCATCGGCGCGGCGGATCAGCTCGCCGAGCAGCCAGCCGAAGGTGATGGGGGCATAGCCATGGGCGGTGCCGGGCGTCCACCAGGGCGCCTCGGCGGCCACGGCGGCGGTCATCTGTGCCCAGTCGTAGAGGGCATCGCCGGGCAGCCGCTCACGCAGGGCCGAGACACCGGAGCGGTGGCTGAGCAGTTGGCGCAGGGTGATCTCGGCCTTGCCGGCGGCGGCGAACTCGGGCCAGCGCTCGGCCACCGGGGCATCGAGCGCCAGCTTGCCCTCCTCCACCAGTTGCAGCGCCGCCACCGAGGTGAAGGCCTTGGTACAGGAAAACAGATTCAGCAGGGTATCGGTGTGCCAGGGCGTCTGGCCGTCCTTGTCGGCCAGGCCGCCCCAGAGATCCAGCACGGTCTCCCCGGCCACCTGCACGCACAGGGCCGCACCCCGGGTCTGGCCGGCGGCGAGCAAATCGGCGAAGGCCTCGCGGACGGATTCGAATCTCAGGTCGTGATAGCCGTGGACGGTCATGGGGTGTCCTTCCAAAAATTTGTCGAGCATCGCGGCCATGGGCCGCTCCTACAGGAGCGTCAAACCATTGTAGGAGCGGCCCATGGCCGCGATGAAACAGTTGATCGTAACGCCCGTAGGAACGGCGGCATTGACGGACCGAATGGCCGCGAAGGCCTCCTACTGAATCTCCCGCCGAAACGGCGGCAATGCATTGAGGATGGCCTTGCCATAGCGCTGGGTCACCAGGCGGCGGTCGAGCAGCGAGATGGTGCCGCTGTCCTGTTCGGTGCGCAGCAGTCGGCCGCAGGCCTGGATCAGGCGCAGCGAGGCGTCGGGTACGGCGATCTCCATGAAGGGATTACCGCCACGGGCCTCGATCCACTCGGCCAGGGCGGCTTCCACCGGGTCGTCCGGCACGGCGAAGGGGATCTTGGCGATAACCACGTGCTCGCAGTAGGCGCCCGGCAGGTCGACCCCCTCGGCGAAGCTGGCCAGGCCGAACAGCACGCTCGCCTCGCCGTCGTCGACGCGCTTCTTGTGCTTGTTGAGGGTCTCCTGCTTGGACAGGTTGCCCTGGATCAGCACCCGCTTGCGCCAGTCACGCTCCAGACCTTCGAAGACGTCCTGCATCTGCCGCCGCGAGGAAAACAGCACCAGGCTCCCCCGCGCTCCTTCGAGCATGGCCGGCAGCTCGCGGACGATGGCCGCGGTGTGCTCGGCGGCGTTGCGTGGATCGGCCTTCAGATCCGGCACCCGCAGCACTCCCGCCTCGGCATGGCGGAAGGGACTGGGCACGATGGCGGTGGCCGCCGAGCGCGGTAGGCCGGATCTCATGCGGAAGCGGTCGAAGGTCCCCAGGGCGGTCAGGGTCGCCGAGGTCACCAGGGCGCCATAGGCGACGTTCCACAGGTGCCGGCGCAGCATGTCCGCCGCCAGGATGGGGCTGGCGTTGACCTCGATGTCGTACAGCGAACCGGTCTCGGCCAGGGTCATCCAGCGCGCCATGGGCGGGCTGTCTTCCGGGTCTTCGCAGGTGAAGGCCGTCCACAACTCCCAGTTACCCTGGGCGCGGGCCAAGAGGCTGCCGAACAGCGGATACCATTCCTCGGCCTGGTAGCTGGCGAGGCCGATGCTGGACTCGCCATCCATGGCCTGCTTGAGCATCTCAGTCAGGCGGGTGAACAGATCGGTGAGCTTGGCGAAGCCCTTCTTCAGCTCGATGCCCATCTCGCGCAGGTCTTCGGGGATCACCCCACCGACGAATCTATGCCGTGGCCGCTCGCGGCCTTCCATGTCCTCGCCGGCGCGAAAGTCGGCCAGGGCCTCGCAGGCACTGAACATGAATTGCTGCTGGGTCCTGATCTCCCGCGCCAGCTCCGGCACCTGCTCCACCAGCCGGCCGAGATCACCGGGCAACGGATGCTGGGCCAGGAGCTTGGTGAGGTTCTTGGCGATCTGCTCCAGCCACTCGGCGGTGGATCTCAACCGGGTGAAATGGGCGAAGTGGCCGATAGCCTTGTCCGGCAGGTGGTGGCCCTCGTCGAACACATAGAGGGTGTCGCGCGGATCGGGCAGGATGGCACCGCCCCCCAGGGCCAGGTCGGCCAGCACCAGGTCATGGTTGGTGACGATGACATCGACCTTGGTCATGCCTTCGCGCGCCTTGTAAAAGGCGCACTGCTGGAAGTTGGGACAGTGGCGATTGGTGCACTGGCTGTGGTCGGTGGTGATGCGCGACCACTGGACATCCTCGATGGCCTCCGGCCAGCTGTCGCGGTCACCGTCCCAGCGGTTGCCGGCCAGGCGCTCGATCATCTTGCCGAACAATTCGTTGGACGCCTCGTCGATGTCGATCTTGAAGCCATCCTCGGCGAACAGCTGGGCAGTGGCGTTCTGCGCCTGGCCTTCCTGCAGCAGCATGTCCAGTTTGGACAGGCACATGTAGCGACCACGCCCCTTGGCCAGGGCGAAGCTGAAGGACAGACCGCTGTTGCGCAGGATGTCCGGCAGGTCCTTGTGCACGATCTGCTCTTGCAACGCCACGGTGGCGGTGGCGATCACCAGGCGCTTGCCGGCGGCCTTGGCCGCGGGAATGGCGGCCAGGGCGTAGGCCACGGTCTTGCCGGTACCGGTGCCCGCCTCCACCGCCACCACCGCCGGTTCACCCTCGCGATGGCCTTCCTCGTCCTGGGCGATGGCACCCAGGCCCTTGGCCGTCTCCGCGATCATCAGCCGCTGGCCATAGCGCGGCTTGAGCGACTTGGCTTCGAGGAAACGCGTGTAGGCGCCCTGGATCTGGGTCTTGAGTTCGGTGCTGAGCATGCCTGGTTCCGGGCGATGACAAAAAAGCGCCGCGTCCGACGGACGAGCGCTGTATGCATCTACAGTAATGGATCTGGGCCGCTATGATAACGCGCCTGTCGTCAGGATGCGCCCGACGTTGAGGTCGCAGGCCCAGAACCTGTTCAAAGGCTGCTGCGCGTCGGCCAAACCGCGTTGGAAATAGCTTCGGAATGCTCATTTACCACTCGTAAACTCCGCTTCCTCAGCTATTTCCGCCTTGTTTGACTCTAGCTCGCGAGCCTTTGAAAAGGCTCTTAGAGCGCACCCGGCAACTGGGGTGGCAAACGATGAAAGGCGCCGAAGATCAGCAGGGCAACCCGGTCTAGCCAGGGATGGCGGCGCAGGCGCAGGGCGCGGCGGCTGGCGAAGAGTTCACCCAGGTGCAACAGCAGCAGGGCCAGGGCGACCAGCGCGAGCAATTCAGGGAAGGGGCGAGCGAGAGGCAGAGCGAGGGTAGCGGCTGCGGCGAGCCAAAATAGCAGGAGAAGGATTTTGCCGGTAAGGGACAGGGTTTTCATGAAATCCAGCAGGAGAACGAGATGGATTGGACCATAACGCCACTGGCTGGAAAAAGTAAAGGCGGCGGACCTCGATCCGCCGCCTTTGGATCACTCGCGGTCGATCTGGATTTCGACGCGGCGGTTCTCGGCACGGCCTTCAGCGGTTTCGTTGGTGGCGACCGGGTTGGATTCACCCATACCCTTCACCGAAACGATGCTGCCCGCAGGGATGCCGGCGTTGATCAGGTATTCGCTGACCGACTTGGCGCGACGCTCGGACAACCGCTGGTTGTAGGCAGGGGTGCCGACGCTGTCGGTGTAGCCGGTGATCGACAGGCGGGTGCTGGCGGCTTCGCCGCGCAGACGACCGGCGATACCGTCGAGCTGGGCCTGGTCACGCGGGTTGATCTTCGCGGAGTCGAAGGCGAAGTGCAGGTCACGCGCGGTGATCACTTCCTGCTTGGGCAGCGGCGCCGGAGCGGGAGCCGGAGCGGGCGCAGGAGCCGGGGCCGGCGCGGGAGCGACACGAGCGACCTGCTCGTTGCCCTTGCCATGCACCCAGCAATAGGCACCAGCGGTGGTGCCGAAGCCCAGGGCCGCCATACCGGCGACGTTGCCGTTCTGGGTAGCACCGGCAGCGCCGCCCACCAGGGCGCCGACCGCTGCGCAGACCGGCCAATCGGATTTCTGTACGCCGCCCGCACAGCCGGCCAGCACAGTGCTCGCCATGATGAGGGGTAAAGCTGTCCTTGCGATGCTCTTGCTCATGAAGGGGTCTCCTATAGACCAGGTACCGCGAGTTGTGCTCGTCTTTGGCTTTATTGCGCTGTCAGACTAATGGTGGCGTACACGTCTTGACAACGCTGGTTGCTTAGTCAACAGAGATTTAATTAGGGTTCCCTTAAATGGCAAATTTATTCTCGTCCCGCACCCCGCAACAGGCTCTGGCAAGCCTCTTGGAGCACCACAAGCCGTCTCGCCTGTTGTGCCTGGCGCGTGAAGCGCTGCCGGCGATACAGGCCTATGCCGAGGCGCATCCTGAATGTCGCCTGGTGGAAGCTGCAGTGCCGCTGGAGGACGCCAGTCTGCTCGGCGAACGCTACGATTTGGTGATCCTCGCCGACTGCCTGGAACATCTCCCAATGCGCCAGGGCCGTGAATTGCTCGGCGGCCTGCGCAACTTCAATACGTCGCGGCTGGCCGTGCTGGTGGATCTGGCCGCCAGCGAGTGGCAGGCGACGGATTTCTACGCCCTCGCCCTCCAGGCCAGTGAACGCTTCGCCCGCGACGGCCAGGTGGTGACGCTGTTCAGCTATGATCTGCACGACTACAAGCAGGTCCCGGACTGGCTCAACGCCAAGTTCTGGGCCAATCCGCAGAATTTCGGCAAGTACTGGTGGTGAGATGGATTCCTTGGCCCGCTGCCCCTGTGGCTCGGAACTCGCCCTCGGCGATTGCTGCGGCCCCTTGCACGCCGGTGCGCCGGCGCCCGATGCCGAACGCCTGATGCGCTCGCGCTACAGCGCCTATGTGCTGGGGCTGATCGACTATCTGGTAGGCACCACAGCGCCGGCGCAGCAGGCGCGGCTGGACCGGGAGGCCCTCACCGCCTGGAGCCTGGGCAGTCGCTGGCAGGGTCTGCAGGTGCTGGAGCATCACCCTGCACCAGGCGATCCTACCCATGCCCGGGTCAGCTTCGTGGCACGCTGGGAGGATGGGCGCGGTGCCCATCGCCATGAGGAACGCTCAGGCTTCGTCCAGCGTGATGGTCGCTGGTTCTTTCTCGATCCCACGGTGCGGCCCCTGCCGGGCCGCAACGACGCCTGCCTGTGCGGCAGTGGCGCGAAATTCAAGAAGTGCTGTGCCGATTATCTCTAAGAGCCTGTTCAAAATCTCACGAGCTAGAGCCAAACAAGGCCTGGGCGGCCCCACGAAAACGCCTGAGGAAGCGGACCGAGCTCGCGAACGAGTTTACGAGTGGTAAATGAACATTCCGAAGCCATTTTCAACGCGGTTTGGCCGACGCGCAGCAGATTTTGAACAGGCTCTAAGGCGAACGGACGCTATTCCCTGACCAGCGTCAGGTGATCCGTATCCGGCACCGCCACGGGCAGGGCCGCTTCGGTCGGGCCCAGGTCGCTGCCGACCGGCGCGAGACTCAGATGGGAAAGATCGACCCGGGGCGTCGCCACGGGCGCGGCCTGGTCCTGGAGATCGGCGCCTACGGGAGCCAGGCCGAAATCCGGTGCCTGGACATCGACGAAGGCGGCCATCACGACATCGCGCGGAGCGACGGACAACGTGGCGTGCGCCCCGGTTGCCGCTGGGACGACCGGCGCGGTGGCGGGAGCTGCGGCAGGGGCAGCCGGAGCCGGCGTGACCGTCTCGGCCATGGGCACCACCTCGACCACCGCCCCGGCCTGCGCCAGGGTGGCGCGATAGCGTTCCGCCGTGGCGGCATCCAGGCGATTCTTGATGATCATGCGGCGACCGGAAAACAGCACGGCGATGCGCTGTTCATCTGCCTGAAACAAACGCATCAGATTCTGCCGGGTCTGTTGCGCGTCGGCGCCAGCGATCAGCTCGCCCTGGAAGGCGATTTCATAGAGAGCGGCGGACATGACGACCTCCTCGGTCACGGCAAGATGCGCAGGATGCAACGCCGGACACGGGCGGTCCAGCCCGCACAGTCGCCAGGACCCGGCGTTTTTTTGTTAGCCTGTGCCGCTGCGGCCCCGACTGGGCAGCAATCGGTGCTTATTGAACTGCACAAAAACAGGAGTGCCGCATGCTTCGCCAGGCCTTGATCCTTACCCTGTTCAGCGTTTTGCTGACCGGTCTCGGCGGCTGTTCCTTTGGCAGGCATAGCTACGAAGAACCTCAGGTCGAGCTGACCGGCGTGGAGTTGATCCGCGCGCGGCTGTGGAGCCAGGACTTCGTGCTTAACTTCCGAATAGAGAATCCCAACGATCAGGCCCTGTCCATCCGCAAGATGGCCTACACGGTCTATCTGAACGATCTGCTGCTGGCCCAAGGGATCGCCAACCTGGGGTCGTCGGTGCCGGCCAACGGCCATGCCAGCTTCGCGGTACCGGTGCAGACCAATCTGTGGCGCTACGTGAAAGACGTGGGCCGCATGCTGGAAAAGCGCGATCAGCCGGTTAGCTATCGCCTGCGTGGTCAGTTGAAGACGGGCTGGCTGTTCGGGCGCAGTATTCATTTTTCTAGCCAGGGGCAATTCGTACCCGGCGCCCATCTTCCTACTGGAGTCCTTAGATGAACCAACATGTCCACGGCCCTGACTGCAACCATGATCATGATCACGACCATGGCCATGCGCACCACGTCCACGGCCCGCACTGCAACCACGGCCATGCCCAGGAGCCGGTGCGCAATCCGTTGAAGGAAGTGGGACGCAACGATCCCTGCCCATGCGGCAGCGAGAAGAAATTCAAGAAGTGCCACGGCGCCTGAGCGCCCTCGGTATTGATGTAATTGGGTAGGTTGGGTTGAGCGAATGCGAAGCCCAACGGTGCCCAGGTCGAGCCCCCCATGTTGGGCTTCGACGATAGGGCCGTCTCAACCCAACCTACGCCAAGGGCTGGCACCCGTAGGTTGGGCCGAGCGAAAGCGAAGCCCAACGGTGCCAAGGTTGAGCGCATCCTGTTGGGCTTCGACGGTAGAGCCGTCTCAACCCAACCTACGCCAAGGGCTGGCACCCGTAGGTTGGGCTGAGCGCAGCGAAGCCCAACGGTGGCAAGGTTGAGCCCGCCATGTTGGGCTTCGACGATAGGGCCGTCTCAACCCAACCTACGCCAAGGGCTGGCACCCGTAGGTTGGGCTGAGCGAAAGCGAAGCCCAACGGTGCCAAGGTTGAGCGCATCCTGTTGGGCTTCGACGGTGGAGCTGTCTCAACCCAACCTACGCGAAAGGCTGGCACCCGTAGGTTGGGTTGAGCGCAGCGAAGCCCAACGGTGCGACGCTGAGCCCTCATGTTGGGCTTCGACGATAGAGCCGTCTCAGCCCAACCTACCTTTCTCGCGACCCTGGCGCGTTACCAGGGCTGGCCGCCGCGTTGTGACTCCAGCCGCCGGATGAATTCTTCCAGCACCAGGGCGTAGAGATCGTCCTTGAGCACCAGGTCTTCCACCCCGCAGTCGATGTTGGGGTTGTCGTTGACCTCGATCACCGCCAGCTTGTCGCCTGCCTGCTTGAGGTCGACGCCGTAGAGGCCGTCGCCGATCAGGTTGGCGGTGCGTACCGCCAGTTCCACCACGGCGTGGGGGGCGTCCTGGACCGCCAGGGTGCGGAAATCGCCGCTCACCTCGGTGGCGCTGGCGCTGTGGTCGTAGATCTGCCAGTGGCCCTTGGACATGAAGTACTGGCAGGCGAAGATCGGCTCCTGATTCAGTACGCCGATGCGCCAGTCGTATTCGGTGTAGAAGAACTCCTGGGCCAGTAGCAGCACCGAGCGCTCGAACAGCTCGGCGCTGGCCTTGCGCAGTTGCTCCTGGTCCTCGACCTTAATGACGCCACGGGAAAAGGAGCCATCGGGAATCTTCAGCACCAGCGGAAAGCCCAGGCGCTCGCCGAGGCCTTCGAGCTGCGCGGGATTGTCCTTGTAGAGGATCTCGGTGGCCGGCATGTCCAGCTTGTGGGCACGCAGCAGGTCGGCCAGGTAGACCTTGTTGGTGCACCTCAGGATGGAGCGCGGATCGTCCATCACCACCAGGCCCTCGCTTTCGGCCTTCTTGGCGAAGCGATAGGTGTGGTGGTCGATGGCGGTGGTCTCGCGGATGAACAGGGCGTCGAATTCGCCCAGCCGCGCATAGTCCTTCTTCTCGATCAGTTCGACGTCCAGCCCCAGGTGCTTGCCGACCCGTACGAAGTTCTTCAGCGCCTTGGCATCGGACGGCGGGAAGGCTTCCTTGGGGTCGTGCAGGATGGCCAGGTCGAAGCGGTACTTCTCGCGCCGCCCGGGCTTGAGCCAGACGCGCCGGCTGAAGCGGTCGAGGGCGTTGGCGAAGAGGTCTTCCTGGGTCTCGTGCAGCTTGTGGATGCTGCCCAGCTTGAGCCCGCCGATATGCCAGCCGGCACGGTCGCGGCGGAATTCCACCAGCAGCAGCGGACAGGGGAAGGCTTCGAACAGTTGGCGCGCCAGATCCTGCAGGGGCTCGATGTCGGTGGTGCCGAAATAGAGCGTGAGGGTGAAGCCGTCGGCGCTGCCGTAGGGATGGCCGGCCAGGGCCTTGGTCAGCAGCTTGTCGAGATCCTCCAGGGCCAGGCCATAGAGCGCCTTGCGCGCCAGCTCGCTGATGGTGCGCACCGAGGGGATGACCTTGTGCCCACGGGCTTCGGCCAAGAGCGAGCAGTAGTAGCCGTGGCCGAGGTATTTCTGGCTGCGGCAGAGGTTGATCACCTGCACCCGCTTGCCGTTGTCCTGTTCGTTGGATTGCTCCAGGTATTCCTGGGCGGTGATGACATCTTCGCTGGGATAGTAGGACGACCAGTCTTCCTTGCGTTCCACGACGATATACAGCTTGCTCACTGGACCTCCTCGATACGGGATGTGGTCACGACGGAAACCCGGGTGTTGTCGGACCACTCCAAGGGTTGTAACGCGGGTGCTATTAACCGTTGCTTAACCGTGGCAGGCTGCCCGCTCCGTTCCAGGAGGATCCTTCGCGATGAGTTTCACGCTCAGGCCCGCCGGGCTGGACGATCTGGCGGCGCTGGTCGATCTGGAAGCCCGCTGCTTCAGCTATGACCGTCTTTCCCGGCGCAATTTCCACTGGATGCTCACCCGGGCGAACGCCGTCCTGATCCTGGCGGAAAGCGCGGAGCGCGTAGCGGGCTATGCCCTGGTGCTGTTCCACCAGAACACCTCCCTCGCCCGCCTCTACTCCATCGCCGTGGACCCCGCCGCGCGCGGCCATCGCCTCGGCCAGCGCCTGCTGGACGCCGCCGAAGCCGAGGCCGTGGAGCGCGATTGCGCCTATTTGCGGCTGGAGGTACGACCGGACAATGCCACCGCTATCGCCCTCTACGAACGCAACGGCTACCTGCCCTTCGCCACGGTGGAGGACTACTACGAGGACCACAGCCTGGCGCTACGCTTCGAGAAGCGTATCCGCCAGCCCCGCGCGGGCCAGGCCCGTCCGGTGCCCTTCTACCGCCAGACCACCGATTTCACCTGCGGCCCGGCCAGCCTGCTGATGGCCATGGGTGCTCTGCAGCCCGGTCGACCGCTGGAGCGCCGCGAAGAGCTGCGGCTGTGGCGCGAGGCGACCACCATCTTCATGACCGCCGGCCATGGCGGTTGCGGGCCCCATGGCCTGGCCCTGGCCGCCCACCGGCGCGGTTTCCAGGTGACCCTGCAGGTCAATACCCGCGGTCCCCTGTTTCTCGATGGCGTGCGTAGCGAGGAGAAGAAGGAAGTCATGCGCCTGGTGCACGAGGACTTCAGCGCCGAGGTCAAGCAGTCGCCCATCGAGCGCCTCTATCGCACCCGCCTGGACGTGGCGGCCTGGGTCGCCGAAGGGGCCTTCCCGCTGGTGCTGATCAGCTCCTTCCGCCTGACCAAGGCCAAGGGTCCGCACTGGGTACTGGTCACCGACTGCGACGAGGATTTCGTCTACCTGCACGATCCCGACGTGGACCACAGCCAGCATCGGCGCGAGCTGGATTGCCAGCACATCCCGGTGTCCCACGCCGAGTTCGACAAGATGAGTCGCTTCGGCCGCGGCAAGCTGAGGGCGGCGGTGATCCTAGGTCCTGTACGAAAAGTCGCCGAGCGAAGGTCAGGCGAGGCCTAGGCGGCCCCGCGAAAAAGGCTGAGGAAACGGATCGGACTCGCGCTCGAGTTTACGAGCGGTAAATGAGCATTGCGACCGGGCTGGCGATCCAGGCCTTTTTCAACGAAGCATCACCGAGCGCAGGCACTTTTCGTACAGGACCTAAGGGCGGGCTGAACCCTGGGTTGCGATGGACGTCGAACAGGACCAGCATCGCGACCAACAAGAACGGCGGGTCGACCCATGAGTCAGTCCTTGCGCAAGAGCAATCCCTCCTATGAATTGATGGAGGACCTGAGCGGGCATTCGGTGATCTACCGGGAGCACGGCTTTCCCTGCCCGCTGGTGCGCTGGCACTTCCACAAGGAGTACGAGTTGCATCTGCTGGTGGCCAGCTCGGGCACCGCCTTCATCGGCGACTACATCGGCAACTTCTACCCCGGCACCCTGTTCCTCACTGGACCGAATCTGCCGCACAACTGGATCAGCCGCATCGCCGAGGGTGAGGTGGTGACCAAGCGTGACATGCTGGTCAATTTCACCGATGAAACGGTGGACAATGCCACCGCCGTCTTCCCCGAACTCAATGGCCTGGCGCCCCTGCTGGAGCGGGCGCGCTATGGGATCGAATTCCAGGACCCCGAGCTGATCGCTCGGGCCGAGGTGCTGCTGCAGCAGATCGCCGACAGCGGCGGTGCCACTCGTCTCGGTCATTTCCTGGTGCTGATGGAGGCCCTGGCCACCTCGGAGCGCTACCAGTTGCTCTCCGGTGCCGTGGAGCCGGGTACCGCCAGCGAGCAGGCGGTGGATCGCACCAACCGCACGGTGAATTTCATCTTCGATCACTACCAGCGCGATCTCACCCAGGAGGAAGTGGCCGAGCACCTGGGGATGACCACTACCTACTTCTCACGCTTCTTCCGCCAGGCGACCGGCCGGACCTTCGTCGAATTCGTCAACAGCCTACGCATCAGCAAGGCCTGCGAGATGCTGTCCCACAGCCGCATGCCGGTGACCGATATCTGCTTCGAGGCCGGCTTCAACAATATCTCCAACTTCAATCGGCGCTTCCACCAGCTCAAGGGCATGACCCCGCGCCAGTATCGTAGCCTCACGGCGCAGAGACTGACCGAACAAAACGCCTGAGCCGAGCCCTAAAACGCAAAGTTCGGTTATGATCGAACTACCGATCTTCACCGACCGAGGACAGAGCCACCATGAGCGATTCCTACACTCCCCCACGCGTCTGGACCCCCGTCACGTCGGGTGGCAACTTCGCCAGCATCAATCGGCCCATCGCCGGTGCGACCCACGACAAGGACCTGCCGGTAGGCGAGCATCCCTTCCAGCTCTATTCGCTGGGTACGCCCAATGGCATGAAGGTGACCATCCTGCTGGAAGAGCTGCTGGCGCTGGGACACCAGGACGCCGAGTACGACGCCTGGCTGATCCGCATCGGCGAAGGCGAGCAATTCTCCAGTGGTTTCGTCGAGATCAACCCCAACTCCAAGATCCCGGCCCTGGTGGATCGCCGGGGTACCGAGCCGCTACGGGTGTTCGAGTCCGGCGCCATCCTGCTCTATCTCGCTGACAGCTTCGGCGCCTTCATCCCCAAGGATCACGCTGGCCGCACCGAGACGCTGAACTGGTTGTTCTGGCAGATGGGCTCGGCACCCTTCGTCGGCGGCGGCTTCGGCCACTTCTATGCCTATGCGCCGGAAAAGCTCGAATACCCCATCAACCGCTACGCCATGGAAACCAAGCGCCAGCTCGATGTGCTCGACCGCCTGCTGGCCGAGCGGACCTATGTAGCGGGCGAGGAATACGGTATCGCCGACATCGCCATCTGGAGTTGGTACGGCAACCTGGTGCTGGGACAGCTCTACAACGCCGCGGAATTCCTCTCCGTGCAGGACTACAGCCACGTCCAGCGTTGGGCCAAAGCCATCGCCGCACGGCCGGCGGTACAACGCGGGCGGCGGGTCAATCGCACCTGGGGCGAGCCGGGTGAGCAACTGGCCGAACGGCATTCGGCAGCGGACCTGGATTGACGCCTTCTAGAAAGCAGCGGGGCCGTTGGGCTTCGCTGCGCTCAACCGCAACCTACCTGAACCTGGAGTGCCGCTCAGCGCGCAGCTGAGCGCCTTTCCATATTTTCTGCACATTTGCCCAGCAGCCTGACTCCATCTCAGTCAGGTCTGGCAGGCATGAGCAGGAAATCCCGCATTCTCGTCGTCGTTGTCTTGGTCGGTGCCGCCGTGGCGCTGGGCCTGAAGCTGCATGAGCGTTCGAACGACACGGGTAACACCGCGCACAGCGGCCACGGCGGTCATGGTTGGGCCGGCGCGCCGGGACAGGGGCAGCCGATCACCGTGGCGGTGGGCCAGGTCGGGCATGCCGACGTGCCGGTCACGCTCACCGCCCTGGGCACCGTGGTGGCCAACGCCAGCGTGACGGTGACCACCCGGGTGGCCGGTCAACTGGAGCAGGTGTTCTTCACCGAAGGCCAGCGCGTGAAGAAGGGCCAGGTGCTGGCGCAGATCGATCCGCGTCCCTATCAGGCCACCCTCGACCAGTACCGCGGCGACCTGGCGCAGAACCAGGCGCAGCTCAAGAGCGCCCAACTGACCCTGGAACGCTACCGCCGGCTGGTCGCCAAGGACTCCCTGGCCAAGCAGGAGCTGGATACCCAGGTGGCCACCGTGGGCCAATACCAGGGCGCGGTGCAGGCCGACCAGGCGCAGATCGCCGCCGCCCAGTTGAATCTGCAATACGCCCGCATCACGGCGCCGCTGGATGGCTACGTCGGCCTGCGCCTGGTGGACCCCGGCAACTACCTGGCCGCCGGCGACACCACCGGCATCGTCAGCATCACCCAGACCGATCCCATCGCCGTGACCTTCAGCCTGCCCCAGGCCAATTTGGCCACCCTGCTGCCCAAGGTACGCCAGGGCCAGGCGCTGCCGGTCACCGCGCTCGGCCAATTGGATAACACCCCCCTGGCCGAGGGCACGCTGAAGTTCATCAGCAACGAGATCGATACCAGCACCGGTAGCCTCAAGCTCAAGGCGGTGTTCGCCAACCCGGACGAGAAACTCTACCCCAACCAGTTCGTCAACGTGCGCTTGCAGACCGGCACCCTCAAGGATGCCGTGGTGGTCCCCGCCGCCGCCGTGCAACTGGGCAGCGACGGCAGCTTCGTCTACGTGGTCGGCGCCGACGACAAGGTGGAAAGACGCGGCATAACCACCGGCCCGGCGCTGGGCGACCGGGTGGCCGTCACCCAGGGACTCAAGGGGGATGAACGGGTGGTTACCCGTGGCGTCGACCACCTGCGCGACGGCGCCCAGGTCCGGGTGGCAGCCACGCCGGCGGCGGATGCCAGCCGATGAATCCGTCGCGGCTGTTCATCCAGCGACCGGTGGCCACGGTGCTGCTGATGGTGGCGGTGCTGTTCGCCGGCATCCTGGGCTATCGCCTGCTGCCCATCTCGGCGCTGCCGGAGGTGGACTATCCCATCATCCAGGTCACCACCCTCTATCCCGGTGCCAGCGCCAAGGTGCTAGCCACCGCGGTGACCGCGCCGCTGGAGCGCCAACTGGGGCAGATGGCCGGTCTGGCGCAGATGTACTCGACCAGCTCGGCCGGCGCCTCGGTCATCACCCTGAAGTTCGATCTCAGCCTGTCGCTGGACGTCGCCGAGCAGGAGGTGCAGGCCGCGATCAACGCCGCCAACAGCTTCCTGCCGAACGACCTGCCCAATCCGCCCACCTACAAGAAGGTCAATCCGGCCGACGCCCCGGTGCTGACCCTGGCCGCCACCTCGGACAGCCTGCCACTGACCCAGGTACAGGATCTGGTCAACACCCGCCTGGCGCTGAAGCTGTCGCAGATCTCCGGGGTCGGCCTGGTGACCCTGGCCGGCGGCCAGCAGCCGGCGGTGCGCATCGACGTCAATCCCAAGGCCCTGGCCGCCCACGGCCTGACCCTGGAAGACGTCTATACCGTGGTCAACGCGGCCAACGTCAACGGCTCCAAGGGCGGTTTCGACGGCCCCAACCACTCCATCACCATCGACGCCAACGACCAGTTGCGTAGCGCCGCCGAGTACGGCGAGTTGGTGCTCAGCTACGAGAACGGCGCCGCCCTGCGCCTGAAGGACGTGGCCACCACCGAGGAGGCGCCAGAAAACGCCTATCTGCAGGCCACCGCCAACGGCCATCCGGCCATCGTCATCAACATCCAGCGCCAGCCGGGCGCCAACGTCATCGGCGTGGTCGACGCCATCCAGGCGCAGCTACCCAAGCTGCGCGCAGCCCTGCCGGACAGCGTGCAGTTGACGGTGCTGGCCGACCGTACCCAGACCATCCGCGCCTCGCTTTCAGACGTGCAATTCGAGTTGGTGCTGTCCATCGCCCTGGTGGTGCTGGTGACCTTCCTGTTCCTGCGCAACTTCACCGCCACCCTGATCCCGAGCCTGGCGGTGCCGCTGTCGCTGGTGGGCACCTTCGGCATCATGTACCTGGCGGGCTTTTCGCTGAACAACCTGACTCTGATGGCCCTGACCATCGCCACCGGCTTCGTCATCGACGACGCCATCGTGGTGGTGGAGAACATCGCCCGCCATTTGGAAGACGGCGAGCCGCCACTGCAGGCGGCGCTACGCGGTTCGCGGGAGATCGGCTTCACCATCATCTCCCTGACCTTCTCGCTGATCGCCGTGCTGATCCCGCTGCTGTTCATGGGCGACGTGGTGGGCCGGTTGTTCCGCGAATTCGCCATCACCCTGGCGGTGGCCATCCTGGTCTCCATGTTCGTCTCCCTGACGCTCACCCCGATGCTTTGCAGCCGGCTGCTGCACCACGTGCCGCTGGAACGCCAGGGGCGTTTCGCGCGCTGGGGCGAACGGCAGTTCGAGCGCCTGGTGGCCGGCTACGACCGCACCCTCGGCGTGGTGCTGGACCATCCGCGGCTGACCCTGCTGGTGGCCACGGCCACGGTGGCGCTGACCGCCCTGCTCTATGTCCTGGTACCCAAGGGCTTCTTTCCCAACGAGGACACCGGCCTGCTCGTCGGCTTCACCCGCGCCTCCCAGGACGTCTCCTTCGACGCCATGGCGCGCCGCCAGCAGGCGCTGGTGCAGCAGGTACTGGCCGACCCGGCGGTGGCCACGGTCACCTCCAGCATCGGCGTAGACGGCACCAACGCCACCCTCAACCAGGGCCGCCTGCAGATCCAGCTCAAGCCCTTCGACGAGCGCAACGAGCGCGCCCCGGCGATCATCCGCCGCCTGGAGCAGGCCGCCGCGGGGGTCGCCGGCATCCGCCTGAATCTGGTGGCCAGCCAGGACCTGACGGTGGACGACCAGCTCACCCCCAGCCAGTACCAGTTCACCCTGGACGACGCCGACGGCACCCAACTGGCCGCCCTGCTGCCGCGGCTGATGCCGCGCCTGCAGGCACGCCCGGAATTGCGCGATGTGCTCGACGACCTGGAGGACCAGGGCCTCACCGCCCAGGTGGAACTGGACCGCACCGCCGCCGCCCGTTTCGGCATCACCGCCGCCGACGTGGACACCGCCCTGTACAACGCCTTCGGCCAGCGGCTGATCTCCACCATCTTCACCCAGGCCAACCAGTACCGGGTGGTCTTGCAGGTGCCGGGGGCCTTCCAGCAGAGCGTGGCGGCCTTCGGCGACATCTACCTGGCACCCACGACGACCTCGACCGCTAGCAACAGCGCCAGTACAACGAACAGCGGCTCGACGACCAGCAGCACCAGCGACGCCGCCAAGGGCCTGGTACGCCTCACCGATATCGCCCGCATCGAGCAGCGACCCGGCGCCCTGTCCCTGACGCGCCTGGGGCAGTTCCCGGCGGTGACGCTGTCCTTCAACCTCGCCGACGGCTATTCCCTGGAACAGGCGCAGCAGGCCATCGCCCAAGCCATGCAGGAGGCCCAGGCGCCGAGCAGCGTCACCCTGAGATACCAGGGCGCGGCCCAGGCCTTCCAGCAGGCGGCCGGCAATACCCTGTGGCTGATCCTGGCCGCGGTGGTGGTGATGTACATTGTGCTCGGGGTGCTCTACGAGAGCTTCATCCACCCGGTGACCATCCTCTCCACCCTGCCCTCGGCGGCCATCGGCGCCCTGCTGCTGCTCTTGCTGACCGGCACCGAGTTCACCCTGATCGCCCTGATCGGGGTGATCCTGCTGATCGGCATCGTCAAGAAGAACGCCATCATGATGGTGGACTTTGCCCTAGAGGGTCGCCAGCAGCTGCACCTGGCGCCGCGCGAGGCCATCCACCGCGCCTGCCTGCTGCGCCTGAGACCCATCCTGATGACCACCATGGCCGCCCTACTTGGCGCCCTGCCGCTGATGTTCGCCGGCGGCTCCGGCGCCGAGCTGCGCCGGCCGCTAGGGCTGGTGATCGTCGGCGGACTGCTGGTCAGCCAGGTGCTGACGCTCTACACCACCCCGGTGATCTACCTGGCCTTCGATAGCCTCGGCGAGCGGCTCGGCCGGCGGCTGCAGCGGAGCGCCGCGCGATGAATCCGCTGCGCCTGTTCGTGCTCCGGCCAGTCGCCACCCTGTTGCTGAGCCTGGCGGTGCTGCTGCTCGGCCTGCTCGGCTACGCCCAGTTGCCGGTGGCGCCGCTGCCCAAGGTGGATTTCCCCACCATCGTGGTCAATGCCAGCCTGCCCGGGGCCAGCCCCGAGACCATGGCGGCCACCGTGGCCACGCCGCTGGAGCGCAGCCTCGGCCAGATCGCCGGGATCACCGAGCTGACCTCCAGCAGCAGCCAGGGCGCCACCACCCTGATCCTGCAATTCGACCTGTCGCGCAACATCGATGGCGCCGCCCGCGACGTCCAGGCCGGCATCAACGCCGCGCGCAGCCTGCTCCCCAGCGGCATGCCCAGCCTGCCCACCTACCGCAAGGCCAACCCCACCGAGTCACCGATCCTGATGCTGGCGCTGACCTCCAAGACGCGCAGCCCGGGGGAACTCTACGACCTGGCATCGAGCATCCTGCAGCAGAAGATCGCCCAGGTGCAGGGCGTCGGTCAGGTGTCGATCCGCGGCAGCTCGCTGCCGGCGATCCGTATCGATCTGCAGCCCCAGCAACTGGCCCATGCCGGCATCGCCCTGGACAGCGTGCGCAGTGCCATCGCCAACGCCACCACCCACGGCGCCAAGGGCGTGCTGCACGCCGAGGGCCAGACCTGGTCCATCGACAGCAATGGCCAGCTGGAGCAGGCGGCGGACTATGGGCGGTTGATCGTCGGCTACCAGCAGGGCGCCGCGGTGCACCTGAGCGACGTGGCGCGGGTCTATGCCACGGTCGAGGACGTCTACGTCAGCGGTTCGCTGAATGGCCAGCCCTCGGTTACCCTGGCCGTGACCCGCCAGGCCGGTGCCAACATGCTGCAGACCCTGGACGCCATCAAGGCCCAGTTGCCGGCCCTGCAGGCCCTGGTGCCGGGCGATGTGGACCTGGTGCCGGTGATCGATCGCTCGGCCAGCATCAAGGCCTCGCTGCACTCCACCGAGGAGACCCTGCTGGTGGCGGTGCTGCTGGTGATCGGGGTGGTGTTCGTCTTCCTGCGCGACCTGCGCGCCACCCTGGTGCCGGCGCTGGTGCTGCCGCTGTCCCTGATCGGCACCTGCGCGGTCATGTACCTGCTGGACTACAGCCTGGACAACCTGTCGCTGATGGCGCTGATCATCGCCACCGGCTTCGTGGTGGACGACGCCATCGTGGTGCTGGAGAACGTCACTCGCCATCGCGAACTGGGTCGCGGGCCGTTGCGCGCGGCGCTGATCGGCGGGCGCGAGGTGGCCTTCACCGTGCTGTCCATGACCCTCTCGCTGATCGCCGTGTTCATCCCGCTGTTGCTCATGGGCGGTATCGTCGGCCGGCTGTTCCGCGAATTCGCCGTGACCCTCAGCGTGGCCCTGGTCATCTCCATGCTGCTGTCGCTGAGCCTCACGCCCATGCTCTGCGCCCGGCTGCTGCGCGAGCGGGCGCCCGACGCGCCGGTGCCGGCGCTCTATCGGTGGATCGAGAGCGGCCTGGCGCGCCTGCAAGCCGGCTATCTGCGCGCTCTGGACGGGGTCTTGCGGCATCCGCTGCTGACCCTGGCGAGCCTGGCGCTGACCGTGGCGCTCAACGTCTATCTCTATGTGGTGGTGCCCAAGGGCTTCTTTCCGGACCAGGACACCGGGGTGCTGCTCGGCGCGATCCGCGCCGACCAGAGCATCTCCTACCAGGCCCTGGCGCCCTACGTGAAGGAGATCGCCGCCCAGTTGCGCCGCGACCCGGAGGTGGCGGCGGTGATGGCCTCCACCGGGGGCGGCATGTTCGGTTCGCGCAACTCGGCGCAATTCTTCATCCGCCTCAAGGACTACAGCGAGCGCAAGGACAGCGCCCAGCAGATCGCCAATCGCCTGAGCCTGCTCGGCAGTCGCCACGCTGGCATCCAGCTGTTCCTCATGCCCGCCCAGGATCTGCGGGTCGGGGGGCGCAGCGCCAACGCCACCTACCAATTCAGCCTGCAGGCCGACGACCTCGACGAGCTGCGCAGCTGGACGCCCAAGGTCGAGGCCGTCTTCAAGACCCTGCCGGAACTCACCGGGGTGGATTCCGATGCCCAGAACGGCGGCCAGGAGGTGCGCCTGGACATCGACCGCGCCGCGGCCATTCGCCTGGGGGTGAGCGTCAAGGAACTCGACACCTTCCTGGACAACGCCTTCAGCCAGCGTCAGGTGGCCACCCTCTATCGCACCCTCAACCAATACCACGTGGTGCTGGGGCTGGCGTCGGCCTACACCCAGGACCCACAGGTCTTGCACCAGCTCTATGTGGTGACCGCCAGTGGCGCCCAGGTCCCACTGGCCGCCTTCGCCCGCTTTTCCGGCGGCAACGCGCCCCTGGCAGTGGCGCACCAGGGCCAGATGGCCACCAGCACCCTGGCCTTCAATCTGGCCGACGGGGTCTCCCTGGACCAGGCCCAACAGGCGATCCAGGCGGCGCTGATCAAGGTCGGCCTACCACGGGATATCCAGTCCGGCTTCCAGGGCACCGCCCAGGCCTTCACCACCCTGGTCGCCCAGATCCCCTGGCTGGTGGCCGCGGCCCTGGCGGCCATCTACCTGGTGCTGGGCATGCTCTATGAGAGCTACATCCATCCGCTGACCATCCTCTCCACCCTGCCCTCGGCCGGGGTGGGCGCCCTGTTGCTGCTGCTGGCCACCGGCACCCAGCTGACCCTCATCGCCCTGATCGGCATCCTGCTGCTGATCGGCATCGTCAAGAAGAACGCCATCCTGCTGGTGGACTTCGCCCTGGTCGCCGAACGCGAGCAAGGCCTCGCGCCCGCCATCGCCATCCGCGAGGCCTGCCGACTGAGATTCCGGCCGATCCTGATGACCACCCTGGCGGCCTTCTTTGGCGCCCTGCCGCTGGCCCTGGGCAGCGGCGGCGACGACGAACTACGCCGCCCCCTGGGCCTGGCCATCGCCGGTGGCCTGGCGCTGAGCCAGGTGCTGACACTCTTCACCACCCCGGTGGTGTTCCTCTGTCTCGACCGCCTGAGCCGCGCCAGTCGCCGCCTCTGGCGCACGCAGCTGCGCCGCTCCGCGGCCTGAAGGTGACGACCATGCCCGCCCTACGCGACCTCCCCCCGCTGCTCCTGCTGGCCCTGCTCGCTGGCTGCACCGTCGGCCCCGACTACCAAAGGCCCAGCGCTCCGCTCTCGACGCAATTCAAGGAGGCGGCCGGCTGGAAGGCCGCCAGTCCGCGCGACGACCAGGCCAAGGGCGCCTGGTGGCAAGCCTACGAAGATCCCCAGCTCGCGGCCCTGCTGGGCCAGGTGGCGGTCTCCAACCAGAACGTCGCCCAATACCAGGCGCTCTATCGCCAGGCCCGCGCCCTGGTGCGCGAAAGCCGCGCCGAGACCCTGCCCAGCGCCACCCTGGACGCCAAGGCGACCCGCAGCGAGAACGCCAGCAGTGCCAGCGGCTCCAGCAGTACCACGGCGGGGGGCGCCACGGTCAGGAACGCCGAGAGCCTGAGCCTCGGCCTGAGCTGGGACCTCGACCTCTGGGGCAAGCTGCGCCGCACCCTGGAAGAAGACCGCGCCAGTGCCCAGGCCAGCGCCGCGGAGCTGGCCAATGCCACCCTCAGCGCCCAGGCCGAGTTGGCCCAGGACTACTTCCAGCTGCGCATCCTGGATCGACGCCTGGCGCTCTACGACCAGACCCTGGCCGACTACCGCCGCTACCTGGCGGTGATCCAGAACCGCTACGACGAACAGCTCGCCTCCCGCGCCGACCTCGCCCAGGCGCGTACGCAACTGGACAGCGCCGAAGCCGACCGACTGGCCCTGACCGCCCAGCGCGCCCAGCTGGAGCACGCCATCGCCCTGCTGCTCGGCAAGCCGCCGGCGGACTTCAGCCTGGCCGTCGATCCGCACTGGCAGGCGCGGCTGCCGGACATCCCCGCCGGCCTGCCCACCGCCTTGCTGGAGCGCCGTCCCGACATCGCCCAGGCCGAGCGGCAGGTGGCCGCCGCCAATGCCGCCATCGGCGTGGCCACCGCCGCCTACTACCCGGACCTGACCCTGAGCGCCAGCGGCGGCTACCAGAGCAGCCTGCTCGGCGAGCTGTTCAAGACCCCCAGTCGCTTCTGGTCCCTAGGTCCGACCCTTTCCGGCACCCTGTTCGACTTCGGCGCCACCCGCGCCGGCGTCGATCAGGCCCGCGCCGCCTACGACGCCAAGGTCGCCAGCTACCGGCAGACGGTGCTCACCGCCCTCGGCGAAGTGGAGGATTACCTGGTGGCCCTGCATACCCTGGACCCCGAGATTGCCGCCCAGCGCCGGGCCGTGGCCGCCGCCCGCGACTCGGCCAGTGTGACCCGCGACCAATACGAGGCCGGCATGATCGACTACCTGGACGTGGCCACCACCCAGGCCACCCAGCTCAGCCAGGAGCAGAGCCTGCTGCAGCTGGAATCCAGCCAGTTGGTGACCAGTGTCCAGCTGCAGATGGCCCTGGGCGGCGACTGGCAGGCCACGCGCCTGGCCGACGAGCCCTGACAGCAAGAGCCGGAGCTGCTAGCGTGCCCCTACCTTCCGCCGCCGAGATCCGCATGGGCCTGCTTCGCCTGTCGCTGTCCGCCAAGGTCTTTCTCGCCGCCCTGGCGCTCTGCGCCTTCGCCGTGCTGGGCATGGCCTGGGCCTCTTACTTGAGCTTCTCGCGGGATTTCCTCGGCTACCTCAACGGCCAGGCCGAGCAGCGGCTGGACGCCCTGGTGCCGCGCTTCGAGCACGCCTATGCCGAGCATGGCAGCTGGAACTTCCTGCTCAACCAGCATCCCCCCGAGGCCTGGATTCAGCTGCTGCGGCCGGAGTTGCCACCGAATACCACCACGCGGCCCTCCCCGCCGGTGTCGGATCTCACCGGTGCCTTTCTGCGCTTCTCGCTGCTGGACGCCGACCGTCGCTACCTGATCGGCTTTCGCGATTTGCCACCCAAGCCGCTGCTGCGCGCCCTCCACTGGCAAGGCCAGGTGGTCGGCTGGCTGGCGCTGACCCCCTTCGAGGCGGTGATCAGCGACGGCGACCGCCGCTTCCAGCAGAGCCAGATCCGCTCCAGCCTGGTGATCGCCTTCGTCTGCCTGCTGCTGGCCGCCGCCCTGGCCTGGTGGATCGCCCGCACCCTGCTGCGACCGATCCGCACCGTGGCGGCCGCTACCCACCGCCTGGCGGCCGGCGACTACGGTATCCAGCTGCCCATCCGCTCCGCCGACGAGGCCGGCCAGCTGGCCCAGGACTTCAATCGCCTGGCCAAGGCCCTGGCGGACAACGAACGCCAGCGCCGGGTGTTCATGGCCGATATCTCCCACGAATTGCGCACGCCGCTGGCGGTGCTCAAGGGCGAACTGGAGGCGATGGAGGACGGCATCCGGCCGTTGGATATCGGCGGTTTGAAGTCGCTGCAGACCGAGGTCGGCTCGCTGAACAAACTGGTGGACGACCTCTTCGAACTGTCCCTGGCCGAAGTCGGCGGCCCCACCTATCGCCATGAGGCGGTGGACCTCACGACCCTGCTGGCATTGACCGCCGACGCCTGGCGCCCGCGCTTTCACCAGGCCGGCCTGGACCTGCAACTGACATTGCCGGACGCCCCCCTGATGATCCGTGGCGACGAGGCGCGCCTCGGCCAATTGTTCTACAACCTGCTGGAAAACAGCTTGAGATACACCGAGGCACCCGGCAAGGTGCGCCTCGCCGCGCGCCAGGTCGGCCCACTGCTGCAGGTCGACCTGCAAGACTCCGCCCCCGGCGTACCCGCCGCCGATCGCGAGCGGCTGTTCGAACGCTTCTATCGCGTCGAGGGCTCGCGCAGCCGCCGCAGCGGTGGCGCCGGTCTGGGTCTGGCCATCTGCCGCGGCATCGCCGAGGTCCATGGCGGGCACCTGCAGGCACAGGCCTCCCCCCTGGGCGGTCTCTGGCTGGAACTCCAGCTGCCCGCCCTCGACGAGAGGAGCCCAACATGAACCAGACCATCCTGCTGGTAGAAGACGAACCCAAGCTCGCCGCCCTGCTCGGCGACTACCTCAGGGCCGCCGGCTTCGCCTGCGACTGGCGCGCCGACGGCCAGGAAGCCCTGGCGACCATCCGCGCCACGCCGCCCGACCTGGTGCTGCTCGACCTCATGCTGCCCGGCCTGGATGGCCTGGAGGTGTGCCGTGCGGTACGCACCTTCAGCGCCCTGCCGATCATCATGGTCACCGCCCGGGTCGACGAGATCGACCGCCTGCTCGGCCTGGAACTGGGCGCCGACGACTACATCTGCAAGCCCTTCAGCCCGCGCGAGGTAGTCGCGCGGGTCAAGGCCGTACTGCGTCGCAGTGCGACGGGCAGCCCGGCCACACCCAGCGGCTTGCAATTGGACGCCGAAGCCTACCAGGCCAGCTTCAACGGTCAGCCCCTGGAGCTGACCCCGGTGGAATTCCGCCTGCTGGCGACCCTGGCCAAGCACCCCGGCAAGGTGCTCTCCCGCGACCAATTGCTCAACCACCTGCACGCCGACTACCGCATCGTCACCGACCGCACCGTCGACAGCCACGTGCGCAACGTCCGCCGCAAACTGCACCGCCTCGACCCGGACTGCGAGCTGATCCGTTCGATCTATGGCGTGGGGTATTGTCTGGAGCCTTGAGGCGGGTTGACCGGGCTCAGGCGGTTGCATGTGAGCTCCAGTCGGCTCCTTTCGTTTAGAAAATTAATAGACCACTGTCTATTTAATAGCTGCCCTGCCCGCAAAAACCATATATTTGGCCATAAAAGATAGACAGCAATAACATTATCATGCAGCCGCAAAAAATTTTTTAAAACAAAAATGAACGACACCTGCAAGTGAATCATTCAAGCTTACAGATAAATAAAACTATCTTCACCCTTCGACCAAGCATCCAAGTGCTTACGAAGAGTCACCAAAGCCAATTCACACCCTGGGAAATCCAACAAGTTAATAGAGTCACATCTCTTTCTTGCTTCATCCAAACCAATGAAATCACTAATATTATCTTTACTGAACATATTGTGGAATTTCGATACGCGATCCCCTACCGCATGACTTGTACCGACACTCATCATTCCTTTAATAAGACTAACGAACCCTTCGTCTGTACTACTGACTTTCGACACCCAGTCTCTTGGCTCATCAATAGAACCTGAAAAACTCTTCCATCGATATAGCAAGGACACAAGGTCCGGCTCACTGATCATTTTTTCCTCATCTGTGGCAAGATCTCTGACCAACTGCAGCCAGACTGACTTCATTTCATTAACAGTATTCAAATCAAGCGCAGGATCAAATTTGTCCGACCCTCTATGATCATTGGGATCGCTCAAATGGATCAAAATCCCAGCAACGGAAAGCGCTTTGGTCGTGCGTAGCGACTCTATCGCGAGCATTCCCCTGATGCTCTCTGGTATATTTTTTAGATACCAAGATGTTGCTCGCCATGCGGAAACCCATGGCGAACTGAAAGAACTCTGCTGGGAACCTACAAATTTTTGCGCAATTAAAAACATTCCAGGTAATAAAATTGGGGCATGCTCCACTGGTAAGCGCCCTACAGACTCATCCAGTCTATTCACAAGAGAGGCCAACAAACCCTCTCTCTCGATCTCAAGAATGAGATACCCAAGAGTTTTAGGATCGGACGATGCCTCAAGAAACTCGACAAATCGGCGCTCCGAAATTTCACCGAGTGCTGTTTGCAGCTCAAAGTAACGAGGAAAGAAACGAGAAGTACATACGCGTTTTTCTGTCAGCCACTGCTGACGAGAACCTTCACCGTAGTGTGTATTTCCCAAGACCCCTTCAATGGTAGGAAATAGATATACAACGGTGCTTCGGGCGAGTTCACGACGCACTTCTGGAACAATCTCAATCACTGCATTTAAAAGTTCCTTTGCCCCTGCCGCTCTGCCATCGCCTCTATACCGATGCTCCTGCAAAAACAACGATCTTTCTCTAAAAATAGCTTCATGTAGGTCTGGCTCAAAAACGCGCAGCGTCTCCAAAACCAAAAAATCTATTATATTTACTTCAAATAGATTTTCGTCGGCGTGAAGTGGTATGTGTACCGCGATGGAAGAAAGCAGCCTGTAAGCATCTCGCATATTAAGTAAATGAGGCTGGATACAGCCTATCAAGCCATTACCCCAACGTATATCTGAAAAACCATTTTGTTCTGTAGCATATTGAATTGCTAATTGAGATAGTTGCTCAGCAAAAATCTTATGCACCATACCTATTGAAACAGCAGGAAGATCAAAGTTAGCTTGTACAATTTTCTCAAGAAACGCACGACCGTTCCCAGCCGCAATCGGATCAAGAGCTTTTTCTACAATGCTCGGCTGAAATAGCAAAACAAAAACAATGTTAGGCAAATTTGCATTTGACTTTACCTGCTTTAACAGCACACGTATTTGATCAGGCTCAAGTCTATCAATATCATCAACAAATACAATTAGCGGACGCTTTAACCTGCGCAGTCGCCTCTCTAGATCCACACGAGCCTTTTCAAGAGGCTCACTACTGCGATCACGCCCAAAATATTTTAATAAATTTCCGCCCAACGACGTCGCAATAGATAGGCCTGCAAGAACAGCTGCGACTATCGCAGCAGTAGGAAGACTGAAGCCTATCGCTGCAGCAACGGAAACCACTGAAGCGTTCGTCAGTATTGACGAGATCTTCTGACCTGCTCCCAATTGTTTGAGCGGTAAACTAGCACCAGCAAGTATTTCACCATAGCGCCTCAACGTTCGCGCGCGCTCTACAGCAGCCCGGGAGTAGCCGCCGCCTAGTCGATCAGCCATCTGACCAAAAAGTGCTCTTGTGATGGCCTCACCGTCCCCCCACTGCCAAGGGTTGAAATCGAGCCAATCCGCTTTACCACTATTGGCTTCAAGCTTTTCAATTACAAGATACTTGAGTGAAGACTTACCAAATCCCCAGCCACCTCGAATCGCAAAAACACGACCTTCGCGAAGACTCAGTTCTGAAAGCACATCAGCGATACGACTAGCGTAGTCTGATCTTCTAAGGCGATCCTCGGCCTTCGTACGAATTGGAGTATCCGATCCAATTTCCACCGACTGCACTGCTAAGGACTCGCCACCTAGCTTTTTTTCTTGCCTATAGAAGTACTGCTTAAGAAAAAACCATAACGCAGCCATTGACCACCTCCGCTAGAAATGCAAACTAATTTCGCAGTCAAAATATGACTCTATACCAGAAACTCAAAATTCAAAATATTTATCTTAAATCCAAAGACAGGCATCCAAACTTACACCGAAATAAAATTAAAACAATCAAAATAAATCACATTGGGGTCGCGCAACGCCGCCATTACCCGCCCTAAACATCAACCAAAACCAATCAAATTCACAGATATTATTAATCAAACAAATCAAAAAAGACAGGATACTAATTAACCAATCTCTTACACCAAAACAACAAGCCTAAAACTTAATCATTCCAAATTTCGGAGGAGGAAGTTGGACTAGCTTAGCCTGGAGACTCCAAGACTGGACAGCGAAGCTTCCACAGTGACCGTAATTGGCGCGGCATAGAACCCCGACCGTCCAGCCCGACGCGGGGACAAATCGAGGGCAGCCGGGGTCTCCCCTTCATCGCCCTCGACAGACTTCACCGGGAGACCCCATGACAGCAAGACAGCTACTCATCGCCGGCGCCAGCGGCATCATAGGCCAGGCCGTGCTGGACGCCTTTGCCCAGGGCGGCTGGTCCATCATCACCGTGGGCCGCTCGCAGGACGCGCCGAGCCGCTTCCCCCACGTGACCGCCGACCTGCTGGATGTCGACAGCCTAACCGACGCCAGGGACAGGTTCGCCGGGGTGACCCACCTCTTCTATAGTGCGCTCAAGCCCAATCCGGACCCGGGCGTGGAGGCCGATGAAAACGCCGCCATGCTGGAAAACCTGGTGGCCGCGGTACGTAGCGCGGGCGCCCCCCTGGCACGCATCACCTTCGTCCAGGGCGGCAAGATCTACGGCGCCCACCTGGGCGTCTACAAGACGCCAGCGCGGGAAGACGACAGCCGCCACTTCCCGCCCAACCTCTATTTCCGCCACGAGGATTTCGTCCGCAGTCTGGAAGGGGACGGCATCCGCTGGACCGCCCTGCGGCCCGACATCGTCATCGGTCACTCGCTCGGTTCGGCGATGAACCTGGGCAATCTCATCGGCCTCTATGGCGCCCTCTGCCGGGAGACCGGCACCGCCATGCAGTTCCCCGGCCCGGAGCAGGCCTATCGCGGCGCCCTGGTCAACGTCACCGCCGCGCCGCTGCTGGGCGAGGCAGCGGTCTGGGCCGCCGAAGAAGAACGCGACGGCGCCTTCAACCTCACCAATGGCGACGTCTTCCGCTGGAGCCATGTCTGGCCCAAGCTGGCCGACTGGTTCGGCCTGGAAGTGGGCGAGCCCCAGCCGATCTCCCTGGACCAGCGGCTGACCGCGCTCAAGCCGACCTGGCAGGCCTTGGCCCAACGCGAGAACCTGATCGAAGCCGATCCCCGGCGGATCGCACCCGGTGCCTTTGGCGACTTCATCTTCCATGTCGAGAAGGACGCCATCTTCGACGTGACCAAGGCGCGTCAGGCTGGCTTCCAGCGGATGATCCTGAGGTCGGACGAGGTGCTGCTGGAGCACCTGGAGGACATGCGGCGGCGGCGCCTGATTCCCTGAGAGCCTTCCGCACCGGGCAAACACCAGGGACGGCGTGCGGTCTCATTCCGGTCGCTTCGCCCAACGTCACAGGAGCTCTTGATGTACACCGACACCCTCAGTTGGGGCCAAGGCCCGCGCACCTTCGAAGTCTTTCTCGAACCCACCTGCCCCTTCTCGGTCAAGGCCTTCAACAAGCTCGACGACCTGCTGGCCCAGGCCGGCCCTGACCGGCTCACCCTGAAGATCCGCCTGCAATCCCAGCCTTGGCACCTGTTCTCCGGCGTGGTGGTACGTTGCGTGCTGGCCGCGGAAACCCTCGCAGGCGGCAAGGAGAGCGCCAAGGCGGTACTGGCCGCGGTCGCCGCTCACCGCGAGGAATTCGAGTTCAAGGATCACGCCACCGGTCCCAACCGCGACGCCACGCCCAACGCCATCATCGCCCGCCTGGAAGGCTACAGCGGTCTGGCCCTGGCCGAGGCCTTCGCCAATCCCGACCTGCAGCACGCCATCAAATGGCACTGCAAGTACGCCCGCCAGAACGGCATCCATGTCTCGCCCACCTTCATGATCGACGGCCTGGTGCAGCCGGATATGGGCAGCGGTGATGCCGTAGCGGACTGGATCGCACGGTTGAATTGACGCGGGCGCAGCCATTCGTCTGATGTTTTAGCGATGGACGGTGTGACGCCCTTCTCGGGCCACCGAGGGTGCGATCTCCATTCAACTTGGCCCCAGGCACCAATGGTAGTACTCGCACCCCGCCTAAAACCGCTTGCACCGGAGACTCGTACCGCCCACCCCCCTGCTAAACAGTCGGACGGTAGGCTGCGGTATTACCAAACGGCAACACGGTAGTTCAGCGGAAATAACCGGACCGATAAATCCACAGGGAAAGTCCGGTCTTCTATACAGAAAATGTATTGCAGAACCTGAACGAGCCGCCAATAACCTGAGGACACCGATTACCTGAAAGGATGTTCATCATGCTGCTCCGGCGGATGGGATTGACGCCAAGGGCTGTTTTCATCTTTTCGATTATCGTCGCAATCGTATTCGCACTAGGGATTGCTGCCGTCGTGCAGATGGGCAAGCTCAAGGACTCAGAGAAAGTCGTGGAAGACGACTGGATGGAAAGCGTGCGCCAGGCCGGCCTGATCAGCTCCAGCATGCTGCGGCTCCGGCTGGAAAGCCTGAGAGGCACGACCACCGGCGATACGCAACTGCGCCAGAAGGTCCTGGACGACTTCCCCAAATACCGCAAAGCCCTGGTCGATGCGATCGCGCAATACGCCCCGCTGGTTTCCAGTGCAGAGGAGCGCGGACTATACGAGCAAATCCGTACTACCTCCGATAACTACCAGCAGCTGCTGGAAAAATTCGAAGCCCTGTTCCGCAGCGGCGACAATGCCGCCGCGCTGACCCTGATCAATGGCGACATCCGCCCGGTCACCGACAGCATGCAACAGCAGCTGCAGGGGCTCATCGAATTCAACGACAGAGGCGCCGAACAGGCTGGAGCAGAGGCCAATGAAATCTATGCGACGGGCTTGAGACTGGTCATCGGGCTGATCGCCGCCACCTTGCTGGCAACCTGCATCCTGGCGTTCCTGCTCATTCGCAGCATCACCGTCCCCATTGGCGAAGCCTTACGCATCGCCCAGCGTATCGCCGCCAAGGACCTTTCCGAACGCATCACCGTCGTGGGTCAGGACGAAGCTGCCGGCCTGTTGACCGCCCTGGTACAGATGCAGGGCAACCTGAAAACCACCATCACCCATCTCTCCGAGAGCTCGACCCAGCTGGCTGCCGCTGCGGAAGAGATGACCGCGGTGATCGACGAGGGCAATCGTGGCCTGGTGCGCCAGAACGACGAGGTCAACCAGGCGGCCACGGCCGTCACCGAGATGAGCGCCGCTGTCGACGAGGTGGCACGCAATGCCGAGCAGACCGCCGAAGCCTCGCAACGCACCCAGGGCCTCACCCATGTCGGGCTGGGCCATGTCAGTTCCACCCTGACCGCGATCCGCGACCTGAGCCAGAACGTGGGCGATACCAGCGAACAGGTCCAGGCCTTGTCGTCCCGCGCCCAGGAAGTCAGCTCCGTGGTCGAGGTGATCCGCTCCATCGCCGAGCAGACCAACCTCCTCGCCCTCAACGCCGCGATCGAGGCGGCACGTGCCGGCGAACAGGGCCGGGGCTTCGCCGTAGTGGCCGACGAGGTGCGCGCGCTCGCCCATCGCACCCAGCAATCGACGCGCGAAATCGAGCAGATGATCAGCGCCATGCAAAGCGATTCGCAGCAGGCCACTCAAGCCATCCAGAACAGTCGCCAGATGGCGGGCCAGTCGATCCAGGTGGCGCAGAACGCCAGCAGCGCCCTGACGGAGATCGCCGGAGCCATGGCGACCATCAACGAACGTAATGCCCTGATCGCCACGGCGGCGGAAGAACAGGCCCAGGTCGCCCGGGAAATCGATCGCAACCTCATCAGCATCAAGGATCTCTCGCACCAGACGGCGACCGGCAGCCACCAGACGGCAACCGCCAGCAACGAAGTCTCGCGGCTGGCCATGGGCTTGCACCAGGTCGTCGCTGAATTCGTGCTTTGACCGACCGAGCCGCCAGGCGGTAGCCGATCAGGCGGCGGGAAGCGCTCCAGACCACTAGGACGCTTCCCGCGGCACCGCTCTCGACCTTTCCCGGCGGCCGTCTTCGCGCCTTCGGCCTTTCTGCACTACCCTGGCTGGACGCCTGATCACGGCCCGACAGGCCTGCGCCTTACCATCATGGAGATCCCGTCCTGGAAGCCCTGAGCGTCTACCTGGGCCTGAGCGCCCTGGCCTTCGGCGCCGCCACCCTGCTCCCCCTGCAATCGGAAGCCGCGCTGGCCGGGCTGCTGCTGACCGAGCGCTACGCGACAGCACTCCTGCTGCTGGCTGCCACCCTCGGCAACGTCGCCGGCTCGACGCTGAATTGGTGGCTGGGCCTGCACCTCGAACGCTTCCGCCAGCGTCGCTGGTTCCCGGTATCGCCAGAGCGGCTGACGCGCATCCAGGCGGCCTACCACCGTTATGGCTGGTGGTCGCTGCTGCTCAGTTGGACACCGATCATCGGCGACCCCCTGACCCTGGTAGCCGGGGTGATGCGGGAACCGCTCTGGCGCTTTCTGCTGGCCGTGACCCTGGCCAAGGCCACCCGCTACGTCCTGGTCGCCTGGCTCGCCCTGGGCTGGCGGTGAGGATCAAAGGTCAGTTGATCGCGAGGGGCCGCTGTTTCGCTCTCCTGAGCGACTGCAATTACCCTGGGCCCGTCGATCAGCTGGCCTGGCGAGTCCGCTGACCCAACCAGGCCGCCTCGACGGCGGCAAGATCGGCCCGCGGGATGAGCTCGGCAGGAACGCGGCTGGTGCGCGAGAGATTGAACACCTGGCGCCCTTCGGCCGCGAGCACCGTCTGCATGATCGTCAGGCCGGGCAGGATGCGGTGATACAGATGCTCGTCCAGGCCGCAGGGCGATGCTGGACGGTTACCGTCCTCATAGAACCGCGGTGCCTGGGCGTTGAGATCGACGCCGGCCAGATAAAGCTCCGTGAAACCCAGGTGGTAGGCCAGTTGCAGGGCAATGTAGGCGACGGTACGGACATCGAAGATGCCGTAATCCATATCGCGACTGAAACCTAGGTCGCGCGCCCGCCGGCTGAGCAAGGTGAGGATGCGTTCAGCCTGATCGCGCTCGCGCCCGAGGTAATGCTCCAGACGCCGACTGGGCGCGCGCCTCAGCACATGGGCCTTGCCCTGTAGCTTCGCCGATAACCTTTCGATCGCCGCCGGCCACAACGCCAGCCGTTGCGCCTGCTCGAGTCCGAGTTCGTAGAGGTCGGGTTGCTGCTCGGCAAAGCTCAGGTCGCTGCACACATAGAACAGCGGGCGGATACCACTCCCACTCAGCTTGGCGATGGCGCCGTTCATGGTGATGATCGGCACATCCCGCCAGGCGTCCAGGCAGAGCTCTGCCGCCGAAGGTCCGGAGGCGAGCAGAAGTACCGGACCGTGTTGGCTGTTGCGGAGTGACGCGAAGCCCTGGCTCACGACTGCGACCTGCCTGAGATCGCGTAAGCAAAACAGCTGGAAAAGCTAAGCGAAGACCGATCGGACGGCATACCCACCAGCTCCCGATAAAGCAACGGTGAACGTCATTGGTCATACATGATCGATGGCGCCGGCCGAAAAAATAACGGGGCACAACAACGATTGACGCGATCAACGCTACACATTGCCGATTAGGACTCACTTAATGCCGTTGTCTCGACGGCCTCCTCCACAGCCATTAATCAACTTATTCATAAGCTAGAACCATCCCGACTGCCCCAGGGGTTGCAGCGCTACCGAGGCCGGTGCCCCCATTTCAACCCAAGGAAAAACAGGTCCCATGACCTTGCCGCCCAGCCTGCAGCGCGCCGCTCTTGAGGGACCTGGGATACGGGAAGAGGCGGCGGGCGCTATCGCTTTTCAACAGACCGCACGGCGCCGGCCTAGGCGCAGCAGAAGAGTGCAAGGCAGGCCGCCTCGCCATCCCGCTAGGAGCCGCGGTAGGTGCTGAATCCATAGGGACTGAGCAGCAGCGGAATATGGTAGTGCTGCGCCGGCTGGGTCACCTCGAACACCACCGGAATCTCCGGGAAGAAGGCGCTACGCCCCTGCTGGCGGTAGTAGTCCCCGGTCTTGAAGACCACCCGGTACTCACCCTTCGCAAAAGTCTGGTCCTCGGGAAACAGCGCCGGCACTCGCCCCTGCTCGTTGGTGACCTCTTCCGCCAGCGGCTGCCAGCTCTCGCCTACCTGGCGCTCCAGGGTCACGTGAACCCCCGCCGAGGGCACCCCGGTTTCCAGATTCAACACATGGACACTGAGGGGATTGGGCGCGGCGACGGCCAGGCCCGGTAGCGCCAAGGCGGCCAAGAGCACGAAAGTCTTCATGGGATTCTCCTTTAGGGATGGGATTGCAAAGCGAGGTGTCGAGCCGCGGCCAGCGCACAGCGCTCATCGGCCCCGCCACCGCCGGCACCGGCGATGCCCAGGGCACCAACCAGTTGGTCGCCTTCATAGAGCGGGATACCACCGCCCAGCAGCAGCAACTCGGGCAGCGTGACGAGGTTGGCCGCATCGGGGTTTTGCCGCGCACGTTCGGCCAGCGCCTGTGACGACGTGCGGGTGGACAGCGCGGTGAAAGCCTTGCGCCGCGCCGCCTCGGCGTTGTGCGGCCCAACGCGGGTATCGCGCTGCAGGAGGATCGGCTGGCCGCTGCGGTCGAGCACCGCGAGAGCCGCGCTGCAGGGCGCGGCCTGCGCCAAGCGCTGGGCGGTCGCGAGGTCGAGATCGGGATGCTGCGGCAGGGCCGCCTGCGCCTGATCGAGCAGCGCGGTCCCCAGCAGGGTGAGAGTCAGAGAAGAAAGAAAGCGCGACATGATTCGAGGTCCAGGAGATGACCTCGCTAAATTATCCTGATCGAATGGTCAGGAATTGGTACCGGCGCATGACAATTTTGTCAGGGATATAGAGGCATGGACAGGCAGGATCGAAGATCCGCAGGGGTAAAAAGCAGGTCCTATGAAAAGGAAGAGAGCCAAGCAGGATAAAGGCCCAGCGCTAGATCCGTTGCCAGCTACAAGGTAGATTTTTGACCTACAAAACAAAGAGGCCAATCGTTTCCGATTGGCCTCTTTGTTTACTATTTGGTCGGGACGGAGTGATTCGAACACTCGACCCCTTGCACCCCATGCAAGTGCGCTACCAGGCTGCGCTACGCCCCGACTGTGTTCCCTAGGGAACGGCGTGCATCTTACTGCAACACTTTGATTAACGGAAGCTTTTTTTCACTTTTTCAGTACGACGAGGACTTCTTCGAGTTCGCTGATCATCTGGCGGATGAGCTGGTGGTATTGCGAACCTTCATCACGGGTCTCGTCGCCCTGGGTGAGACGCTGCCGCGCCCCGCCGATGGTGAAACCTTCGTTGTACAGCAGTGCGCGGATCTGGCGGATCATCAGCACGTCATGGCGCTGGTAGTAGCGCCGGTTTCCGCGTCGTTTCACCGGGTTGAGCTGGGGAAATTCCTGCTCCCAGTAGCGCAGCACGTGCGGCTTGACCAGGCAAAGGTCGCTCACCTCACCGATGGTGAAGTAGCGCTTGCCCGGTATGGGCGGCAGCTCGTCGTTATGACTTGGTTCCAGCATAGGCCTCGACCCTGGCTTTGAGTTTCTGCCCGGGGCGGAAGGTCACCACACGGCGGGCCGTGATGGGTATTTCCTCCCCCGTTTTGGGATTGCGTCCGGGGCGCTGGCGCTTGTCGCGCAGGTCGAAGTTGCCGAAACCGGACAACTTGACCTGCTCGTTGCTTTCGAGCGCATGACGAATTTCTTCGAAGAACAGTTCGACCAATTCCTTGGCTTCACGTTTGTTCAGACCGAGCTCTTCAAACAGACGTTCGGCCATCTCAGCTTTCGTCAGGGCCCCCATGCGCTATTTCCTTAACGTGGCGTTGAACCTTCTTTCCAGAGAAACGAGGATTTTCTGCGTCGTTTCGTTGACTTCTTCATCGGTTAATGTGCGCGATGGATGTTGCAAGGTCAAGCCAATGGCGACGCTTTTTCTATGCGGATCAATACCTTTGCCTTGGTAGACGTCGAATAGACGTAGCTCCTTGAGGCCGTCTCCGGCGTTTTCGCGGATGTCAGCCAGGAGGTCACCAGCGGCGACGGTTTCGTCCACTACCAGCGCCAGGTCACGCCGCACTTCCGGGAAGCGCGACAGCTCACCAAAGCGCGGCAGGCTGCCGGTGGTCAGGGCATCCAGCACCAGCTCGAAGAGGAATACCGGACGATCTACGTCCAGCTCACGCGCCACTTCCGGATGCAAGGCGCCCAGGTAGCCCACCGGCTGCCCTGCCCGCTCGATCAGCGCGGTCTGCCCCGGGTGCAACGCCGGATGCTCGCCTGAGACGAAGCGGAAGTCGCTACCTGCCCCAGCCTGGGCCAGCAGCGCCTCGACATCGGCCTTGACGTCGAAGAAGTCCACCGCCTCACGGCCGGACGACCAGCTCTCCGGCAGACGCGAACCGCAGACCGCACCGGCCAGGACGTTTTCCTGGACCAGGTTATCCAGTTGACCGACGAATCTCAGCCCCGACTCGAACAGCCGGACGCGGTCCTGCTGACGGTTGAGGTTGTATTGCACCGCCTTGACCAGACCCGGCCACAGCGAAGAGCGCATCGCGGCCATGTCGGTGGAGATGGGGTTGGCCAGCATCACCGGCTGGGCCTCGGGGGCGAACAGACGGAAGGTCTTTTCGTCGATGAAGCTGTAGGTGATGGCTTCCTGGTAACCGCGGGCCACCAGCAGGCGACGCAGCTGGCTCAGTTCGCCCTTGCTTTCGGGCAGGGGTTGCGGCGCCAGGCGTGCCTGGGGAAAACGGATCGGCAGCTGGTTGTAGCCGTACAGGCGGGCCAGTTCTTCGATCAGATCCACTTCGATGCTGATGTCGAACCTGTGGCTGGGCACGCCTACCTGCCAGCGACCGGCTTCCAGGCGGGCTACGGCCAGACCCAGACCACTGAGCAGCCGCTCGACCTGGGCATCGTCCAGGGTCAGACCCAGGACGCGCTCGATGCGCTCGGCGCGCAGCAGGATCGGCTCGACCTGCGGCAGGTGCTCGGCACTCACCACCTCGATGACCGGACCGGGCTCGCCACCGACGATGTCCAGCAGCAGGCGGGTCGCGCGCTCCATGGCCTTGCGCGCCAGCTCGAAGTCCACGCCCCGCTCGAAACGGTGGGAGGAATCGGTGTGCAGGCCATAGGAACGGGCCTTGCCGGCCACGGCGATGGTGTCGAAGAAGGCGCTTTCCAGGAACAGATCGCGGGTACCGGCGGCCACACCGCTGTGCTCGCCGCCCATCACGCCAGCGATGGCCAGGGCACGCTCGTGGTCGGCGATCACCAGGGTATCGTTACGCAGTTCGATGTCCTGGCCGTCCAGCAGCACCAGGCGCTCGCCGGCATCGGCCAGGCGTACCCGGATGCCACCCTTGATCTGGTCCAGATCGAAGGCATGCATGGGCTGACCCAGTTCGAGCATCACATAGTTGGTAACGTCGACGGCGGCGTCGATGCTGCGCACGCCGCTACGGCGCAGGCGCTCGACCATCCAGTCCGGGGTTGGACGGGACAGGTCGACATTCTTGACCACGCGACCTAGGTAGCGCGGGCAAGCCTCGGGCGTCAGCACCTCGACCGGGCGGGTCTCCTGGTGCACGGGGGCCACCGGCTCGACCTGCAGCGGCTCGACCGCGGTGTCGTAGAGCGCACCGACTTCCCGCGCCAGACCGGCGATGGACAGGCAGTCGCCGCGGTTCGGCGTCAGGTCGACGTCGATGATGGCGTCGTCCAGCTGCAGGTAGCTGCGGACGCTCTCGCCCACCGGAGCAGCGGCGGGAAGCTCCAGCAGTCCGCTGTTGTCGTCGCTGATCTGCAGTTCGCTGGCCGAGCAGAGCATGCCGTGGGATTCCACGCCGCGCAGCTTGGCCTTCTTGATGGTGAAATCACCGGGCAGGGTGGCGCCGACGGTGGCGAAGGGCACCTTCAGGCCGGCGCGCACATTGGGCGCACCACAGACCACCTGGAAGGATTCCTGACCGTTGCTCACCTGGCAGACATTGAGCTTGTCGGCATCGGGATGACGCTCGACGGAAACCACCTCGCCGACGATGACGCCTTGGAAGCTACCAGCCGCCGCTTCGACGCCGTCCACTTCCAGGCCGGCCATGGACAGCCGGGCGACCAGATCCTCGTGCGTAGCCGCGGGGTTCACCCAGCTACGCAGCCATTGTTCACTGAATTTCATAGGACTCCCGTCTGGCGGCTAGCGGAATTGCGCCAGGAAGCGCAGATCGTTGTCGAAGAAGAGGCGCAGGTCGTTGACCCCATAGCGCAGCATGGCCAGGCGCTCGGCGCCCATGCCGAAGGCGAAGCCCTGGTACTTCTCCGGATCGATGCCGGCCATGCGCAGGACATTGGGGTGGACCATGCCGCAGCCCAGCACCTCGAGCCAGCGCGAAGCCGGTTCGCCGTCGCGGCTCGGACGACGGATATCCACCTCGGCGGAGGGCTCGGTGAAGGGGAAGTAGGACGGACGGAAGCGCACTTCCAGCTCTTCCTCGAAGAATTCGCGCAAGAAGCTCACCAGGGTGCTCTTGAGGTCGGCGAAGCTGACTTCCTCGTCGATCACCAAGCCTTCGACCTGGTGGAACATGGGCGAATGCGTCTGGTCGCTGTCGCAGCGGTAGACACGACCTGGACAGATGATGCGGATCGGCGGCTGCTGGCTCTCCATGGTGCGGATCTGCACCGGCGAGGTGTGGGTACGCAGCAACATGTTGGCGTTGAAGTAGAAGGTGTCGTGCATCGCCCGCGCCGGGTGGTGGCCGGGGATGTTGAGCGCCTCGAAGTTATGGTAGTCGTCTTCGATCTCGGGACCGGTGGCGACGCCATAGCCGATGTTGGCGAACAGGCGCTCGATGCGTTCCAGGGTGCGGGTGACCGGATGCAGACCGCCGGAGGCCTGACCGCGTCCCGGCAGGGTCACGTCGATACGTTCAGCGGCGAGGCGAGCGGCCAGCGCGGCCTGCTCCAGCGTCGTCTTGCGGCTGTTGATTGCGTCCTGGACACGTTCCTTGGCGGCGTTGATCAGGGCACCCGCTTGAGGGCGCTCCTCCGCCGTGAGGTGGCCCAGGGTCTTCATGATCTGGGTCAGCTCACCCTTCTTGCCTAGGTAATTGACCCGGAGCTGTTCCAGGGCATTGGTGTCTTCGGTGTGCCGCACGGCCTCCAGGGCTTGGGAGACCAGCGCATCCAGGTTTTCCATCTAGGGACTCCAGATACAAAATAGGGGAAGAGCTATGAGGCTCTTCCCCTATCGATAACGTTGCTTCGCGCCAGAGGCGCGAGATTGCCGGGGGGCTTAAGCCAGCGAAGCTTTAGCTTTCTCGACAATCGCAGCAAACGCCGCTTTTTCGTTCACGGCCAGATCGGCCAGCACCTTACGGTCGATCTCGATGGCCGCTTTTTTCAGACCGGCGATCAGACGGCTGTAGGACAGACCGTTGATACGAGCACCAGCGTTGATACGAGCGATCCACAGAGCGCGGAACTGACGCTTACGCTGACGACGGTCACGGTAGGCGTATTGGCCTGCCTTGATTACCGCTTGCTTAGCGACGCGGAAGACGCGCGAACGGGCACCGTAGTAGCCTTTGGCGAGCTTCAGGATTTTCTTGTGACGGCGACGAGCGATGACGCCACGCTTAACACGAGCCATGAGTAACTTCCTCTAGATTCTTGACCAGGATTAACGAAGGCGCAGCATGCGCTCGACCTTTTGGACGTCGGATGCATGCATCAGCGACGTACCGCGCAGCTGACGCTTACGCTTGGTGGTCATCTTGGTCAGAATGTGGCTCTTGAAAGCGTGCTTGTGCTTGATGCCGCCAGCAGTTTTCATGAAGCGCTTCGCAGCGCCGCTTTTGGTTTTCATCTTTGGCATGTTCGGATACTCCGCATTGAGTGATTACGCATAACCGCAAGGCCTGCCAGTGCCCTGGTGGTTACTTTTTCTTCTTGGGGGCGATGACCATGATGAGTTGGCGTCCTTCCATCTTAGGATGCTGCTCAACGGAACCATGTTCGGCGAGGTCGGCTTCGACCCGCTTCAACAGCTCCATGCCCAGCTCCTGGTGGGCCATCTCCCGGCCGCGGAATCTCAACGAGATCTTGGCCTTGTCCCCCTCGGTTAGGAAACGTACCAGGTTGCGTAGTTTTACCTGGTAATCCCCTTCTTCCGTCCCTGGACGAAACTTGATTTCTTTGACCTGAGCCTGCTTCTGGTTCTTCTTCGCCGCCGCGACTTGCTTCTTCTTCTCGAAGACGTGCTTGCCGTAGTCCATGATCCGGCAGACCGGGGGTACGGCGTCGGCGGTGATTTCCACCAGATCCAGCTTGGCGTCTTCAGCAGCCTGCAGGGCCTCCTGGATGGAGACGATGCCTACTTGCTGACCATCGGCGCCAATAAGGCGAACTTCCCGGGCGGTGATATTTTCGTTGATCGGTGCCCGAGGTGCGGCTCGCTTGTCTTGTCTCATGTCACGCTGCTTGATAGTGATTACTCCGATTCTTGCCGGCCACGCCGGGAAACCGCTTGCGTGAGCAGCTCGCGGAAACGCTCGATGGGCATGGAGCCCAGGTCAACGCCTTCACGGGTACGCACGGCAACGGATCGTGTCTCAACCTCCCGGTCTCCAATAACCAGGAGATAGGGAACCTTGAGCAAAGTATGCTCGCGGATTTTAAAGCCGATCTTCTCGTTTCTCAAGTCGACCTTGGCGCGGAAGCCCTCGGCGTTCAATTCGCCGACGACCTGCTGGGCGAAATCGGCCTGTTTGTCGGTGATGTTGAGCACCACCGCCTGGGTCGGCGCGAGCCAGGCCGGGAACAGACCAGCGTAATGCTCGATGAGCATGCCGATGAAGCGCTCGAAGGAGCCGAGGATGGCACGGTGCAGCATTACCGGACGCTGGCGACTGTTGTCTTCGGAGACGTAGCTGGCGTCGAGACGCTCGGGCAGGTTCGGATCGTACTGTAGAGTACCGCACTGCCAGTTACGACCCAGGCAGTCCTTGAGGGTGAATTCGATCTTCGGCCCGTAGAACGCGCCCTCGCCCGGCTGGTATTCCCAGTCCAGACCCGAGGCATTCAGGGCGTCAGCCAGTGCCTTCTCGGCGCGATCCCACAGCTCTTCCGAGCCAACGCGCTTGGCGGGCCGGGTAGAGAGCTTCATGGCCACGTCGGTGAAACCAAAGTCGGCATAGACCTGCAGGGTCAGCTTGATGAAGTCAGCCGCTTCCTTCTCCACCTGCTCCTCGGTGCAGAAGATGTGGGCGTCGTCCTGGGTGAAGCCACGCACACGCATGATGCCGTGTAGGGCACCCGAGGGCTCGTTGCGGTGGCAGGCACCGAACTCGGCCAGGCGCAGCGGCAGGTCACGGTAGGACTTCAGGCCTTGATTGAACACCTGCACATGGCAGGGGCAGTTCATGGGCTTCACCGCGAAGTCGCGATTTTCCGAGGCCGTGGTGAACATGTTCTCGGCGTAGTTGGACCAGTGACCCGAACGCTCCCAGAGGATGCGATCGACCACCTGGGGCGTCTTGATCTCCTGGTAGCCGTGCTCGCGCTGAACCTTGCGCATGTACTGCTCGAGTACCTGGTAGACGGTCCAGCCATTGGCGTGCCAGAACACCATGCCGGGCGCTTCTTCCTGGAGGTGGAAGAGATCGAGTTGCTTGCCGATGCGGCGATGGTCGCGCTTCTCGGCTTCCTCGATGCGCTGGATATAGGCGGCCAGCTGCTTCTTGTCGGCCCAGGCGGTGCCGTAGATGCGCTGCAGTTGCTCGTTCTTGGAGTCACCGCGCCAGTAGGCACCGGACAGTTTGGTCAGCTTGAACGCCTTGAGGAAGCGGGTGTTCGGGACGTGCGGGCCCCGGCACATATCGACGTATTCCTCGTGGTAGTACAGGCCCATGGCCTGCTCCTCGGGCATGTCGTCGATCAGGCGTAGCTTGTACTCCTCACCCCGGGACTTGAACACCTCGATGACCTCGGCGCGCGGCGTCATCTTCTTGATGACGTCGTAGTCCTTGTCGATCAACTCGCGCATCCGCGTCTCGATGGCCGAGAGGTCGTCGAGGGTAAAGGGACGCTCGAAGGAGATGTCGTAGTAGAAGCCTTCGTCGATCACCGGACCAATGACCATCTTGGCGGTCGGGAACAGCTGCTTGACCGCATGACCCACCAGGTGGGCGCAGGAGTGGCGGATGATCTCCAGACCGTCCTCGTCCTTGGCGGTGATGATCTGGAGGTTGGCATCCTGCTCGATAAGATCGCTGGCATCGCGCAGTTGACCGTCGACACGACCGGCAATGGTGGCCTTGGCGAGACCGGCGCCGATGGACTGGGCGACTTCGGCTACGGTGACGGGCTTGTCGAACGGACGTTGGCTACCGTCGGGGAGAGTAATGACAGGCATGGCGCCTCCTCAACTCAGTGGTGACCCATACCAAGGGCCACATGGTGGGATTGGCCAGTAAGCAGCCGCATCGCTGGAAATCCCGCCGCACAGTGGCAGGGCCGCAAGGCATTCCGGGCGACGCGAAAGATTCACTGGAAGTTTGGGGACGGAAATCCTTTCAGAAACGGGCACCTGACGCAACTGCGCAGATGCTTTCGGCCAGATCAGCGCGCGGCGTCGGGATACTTCTTGAGGAACTGCTTCTGCATTTCCTGGCAGTTCTCCAATAGCGACTGCCGATCGGCTGGCGTGGTGTCGGGTGCATTGGCCCGCGCCAGGCACTGATCGATGGCCTGCTGCTCGTTGGCGCGATTGGCCGGTGTCGCGTAGTGACGATAGACGTAGATGATGGAGCCGAAGACCACCACCGCGAACAGGATCGACAACAGGATCAACCCCAGGCAGCCGCCTTTGCCGATCTGCCGCCCTTCACCACCCTGAGTCATCGCTACCTCCTCGCTATCCCGCACCAAACCGCCACCCTGCATCACATGGACACAGCACATAAAATTATCTGACATTCTACGTTAAAAGCTGGACCACCACGAGCACGAGATAGAACACCTACCAACACCAGCAACCGCCAGATCATTCAACTTACCCTAGCCACACACAGCGCCATTCAGCCGGCATTCAACTTTAGCCAGCCTATGGAACCTTAAGTTTTACTTATTAAACCGGGCGCAACCCCACCGCAAAGGGGATGATAAAAAATAAAAGCCTGATGACCTTTCCCTCAAAAATAAGTTTCTCCCGAATGAAACTAAAAAGTTTTTCGCTCTTAACCAATTGTTAAGACGCACTGACAGATCATCGACACCAGGCACTACAGAACCTAGTTAGAACCCCGTTCTGGTACCTGAGCAGTCCACTTCACTTAAATGCATGTTCCATGGAGGTAACAAAATGAACGTCAAAAACAAACTGGCAAAAAGCATTCTGGTCGCCGCCATTGTAGCTGCTTGCTCGTCCGTGGCTTATGCCGCCACCGAAGCTCCCAGCCCAAGCGCCCTGAGCAGCTTCCAAGCCCTCTCTACCCAAGGCCAACGCGCCTTTGTGGACATCTCCAGCGCTCGGATCGAGCTCTTCCAGGGACAACCGAAGAAAGCACTGGAGCAAGTCAAGGAGGCTCAGCATGCGCTGAAGCTTGCCGAGAAAGACAATACGGCCTTTACCAAAGCAGCCAGTGACCTGCAGGTCAAAGACAGCCAAGGCAAGGCCGACACGGACACCACTGCGAAAGCTTGGTTGCCCATCTGGGGTGACACCGTCATCCAGGATAACTATCTCGCCAGTCCGCAGAAGGTCAAGGCGGTCGCTGACGCCAATGCGAAACTCAAGCATGGCGATGCCAAGGGTGCTGCGGAAGTTCTACGCTTGGCCGGTGTCAATGTCGATACGTCCATCGCTCTGGCCCCGCTCAAGCAAACCGTAGCCGATGTCGATCAGGCTGCCAAACTACTGGCCGGCGATAAGTACTACGAGGCCAACCTGGCCCTCAAGAAGGTTCAGGACGAAGTGCGCTTCGCCTCCACCGACGTGAACTTCGCGGCTAATGCACATGGTTTGCAACCGGTAGGCTCCTTCACCGAGACCGTCACCCCGAGCAAATAACCACTGACACTTAGCTTAGAAGTAAAAGGGGGCGATCCAGGGGATCGCCCCCTTTTACTTATTCCTTTTCAAGAATGAGCCGAAAGTTCGCCAGCGAAATCTAGATAGAGCCTCCAGGGAGCCTAGAAAGGCGATCGCACGTTCCATAGGCACGAACCAAGGGTAACGTCCTAGCGCTTGGCCGAGTGATCTATCAACGCGGTGGACCTATGAAGCTTCCAAGATTCGGCGGAGCCCCTTCGCCAGCTCCCGACGCGGAAGAGGCAAATCAACCCCATGAAGATTTCCGGGAGATTCATAACTCACCGAACCTTGCACTCGATGAGCGGCACCAGCCATCTCCCAAGAGGATTTTCAAACACCCCAAACGAAAAAGGGCGACCCTTTCGGATCGCCCTTTTGCACCACCAGCAGAGTGGATTTTATTTGGTAGGCACGATTGGATTCGAACCAACGACCCCCACCATGTCAAGGTGGTGCTCTAACCAACTGAGCTACGTGCCTGCTGTGGGTGCGCATTCTACAGACCAGCACCGGAGCGTCAAGCCCTTTTTTCAGCTAAACACCTGAAAACGTGAAATTTTTTATCGAGCCTAGGAAATCCGTCGTGCCGGGCGCCGCGGATAGATAAGGATCGCAAGCCACAGGGCAAAGGTTTCCACCGTCACCGCCAGCGCCAGGCCCAGCCCTACTCCCCAGGCGATAGCCTCAGGTGTGAGAACCACCTGATAGCGATACTGCCGCAGGGTCTCGTCGCGCAGTTCGGTGTTGGGCCGAACCAGAATGTGCCAGGCTCGCTGGTACCAAGGCCCCTGCAGGGCCTGCCACTCTTCGTTGAAGAGCGCGTTGCGGCGTATCAGTACGCCGAGGCTATCGGCGTCGCTGCGAAAGACCGGATCGTCACTGGCCTGGTAGTGCGCCAGCAGGCCATCGAGACTGCCGTTGAAGTATTGCTGCGCGGTCTTGCGAAAGCCGCTCAGGGCCTGGTCGGATTCCAGCCGGTGGGCATCCACCCGCTGCTCGTAGTCGAGCATGAATCCAGGAATCTGCACCCCCACCAACAAGGCCAGGGTGAACAACAGCAGACGAATATAGCTGCGCAGCATCGCTGGAGAGGTTCCTATTCAGAGGCGGCCTTGGGTGACGATCTCACCATTCCACCAGAGGTGCCATTCACCCGGCTGGTGCAGAGTCCAGAGCTCGTCAGTGGTCAGGGGTTCGGTCGCGACGATGGTGACGACATCGTCGGGGGTGGTTTCGGCCTTGAAGTCGATATGGACCTCGGCATCCCGTAAATGGGCCGGACCGAAAGGTGCGCGGCGGGTGATATGGGCCAGCTTGGTAGTGCAGAAGCTGAACAGCCAGTCGCCATCGCTAAGCAGGCAATTGAACACACCCCGCTTGCGAAAGCCGTCGCAGGCGTTCACCAGCTGCGGTAGCAGCATCTCCACCGGTACCGGCTCGGGAAAACGTTCGCGGACCTGATCCAGCAGGCTGCAGAAGGCCGCCTCGCTATCGGTATCCCCAACCGGACGATAGAAGCGTGGCTCGGGACGGAAATCCTGCAGCTGGCCATTGTGGGCAAAGCTCCAGTAGCGACCGCCCAGCTCACGGACGAAGGGATGGGTGTTGGCCAGGTTTACCCCGCCGACGTTGGCGTGACGGATATGGCCGATCACCGTATGACTCTTGATCGGGTAGCCCTGGACCAGCTTGGCCACTTCGGAATCGGCACCTGGCAGGGCATCCTTGAACAGGTGCAGGCCCTTGCCCTCGTAGAAGGCCACGCCCCAGCCGTCCCGGTGCGGCCCGGTACGGCCACCGCGCTGCATCAGACCCTGGAGACTGAAGACCAGATCCGTGGGCACGTTGGCACTCATGCCCAGCAATTCGCACATGTCCCTTCCTCCGGGGTGTCTGCCTGATTCACTCGCGGCTGCAGCCGCTGCCCATGACGATCATGCTGCAGGCGCAAGGCCCTGGGCGCAAGCCTGGATTAGAGGCGCGGCTCGATGCGCTCGCCGCGACTGCGAACGTCCCGCTGCTCGACCGGGGCGGGCGCGCCTTGCCGGGTCGTAGGCGATTCCGGCAACGGGTCATCCGCCGGGGTTTGGGCAGCAACAGGCGCCGGCCGGGGGTGCGAGCGCCAGTACAGCCAGCGGCACAGCACGAAGAGCAGATAGAGCACCACGCCGATGACGCCGGCCGCCGCCAGATTGGCCACGGCCGACCAGGCGCTGTTGCCGACCTTGAACACCAGATCGAGTACCGTCACGGCGATCGCCGGGGCATAGAAGCCGTGCTCGGCGTCCACCAGCACGGGGGTCACCATGAGCACGGCCGCCACCAGACGGATGGGTTCACGCAGCCAGCGCCAGAGCCAGCCGGTAGCCTTGAAGGTCACCACCAACAACAGCAGCGCGGCGACGGCGTAGATGGCCCAGGCGATCAGGTACTCTTGGTCGGTCATTGCGATCCATGGCGATAGATGAGAGGGGAAGCCTATGATAACGGTTTTGCCCCGCCCGCGTGCTTTTGCGCGGCAGCCAAGGAGCCCGCATGACCCAAGCCCCCATTGCCCGCCGCGCCCCAGGCGACGATCCCTACGTCTGGCTGGAAAGCCGAGATGCGCCCGAGGTGCTGGCGCACCTGGAAGCCGAGAACGCCTATCTGGAAGCCCAGCTAGCGCCTCAGGCCGCCTTGCGTGAGCGACTGTTCGAAGAGATCCGCGCACGCCTTCGCGAGACGGATCTGTCGTTGCCGGTCCCACGGGGTGACTATCTCTACTATCAACGCACCCAGGCCGGTGACGAGTATGGCCGCAATTATCGCTGCCGCCGCCCAGTCGATGGCAGCCTGACGCCCGACCCCGCGAGCGAGCAGCTGCTGTTCGACGGCAACGCCATCGCCAACGGTGGTTTTCTCTCCGTGGGTCGCTTCACCATCAGCCCTGACCAGAGCAAGCTCGCCTACAGCCTGGATCAGGTGGGTGACGAGACCTACCGGCTCTATGTGAAAGACCTGACGACCGGTGCCGTGACCGAACTGCCCTTCGACGAATGCGATGGCAGCCTGACCTGGGCCAACGACAGCCGAACCCTGTTCTTCGGCGAGCGGGACGAATCCCATCGTCCGCACAAGCTCTATCGCTATCACCTGGGCGAGGCCGAACCGCAACTGGTCTTCCATGAAACCGATGGCCGCTTCTTCCTCGGCTGCTATCGCTCGAGTTCCGAGCGCAAGCTGTTGTTGCTCTCCCATAGCAAGACCACCAGCGAGGCCTGGGTGCTGGATGCCGATCGGCCGGACGAAGCCTTCGTCTGCCTGGCACCGCGTGAGGAAGGCCACGAGTATTTCCCCGACCATGGCGTCGACGGCTGGTACGTGCGCAGCAACCAGGACGGCATCAACTTCGCGCTGTACCGGGCCGCCGAGGCCAGTCCCACACGCGCTCACTGGCAGTTGCTGGTCCCCCACGATCCGGCGGTGATGCTGGAGGACGCGAGCCTGAGCGCCCAGGCGCTAGTGCTCAGTCTGCGCAGTGCCGGACTGCCGATCCTGGAGGTCCGCCCCTACGGCCAGGCGCCCTACCGCGTTGACTTGCCGGACGAGGTCTACAGCCTCGATGCGATGGACGTGCTGGAATTCCAGAGCCCGGTGCTGCGGCTGCGCTACGAGGCGCTCAATCGCCCCGCGGAAATCCGTGAACTGGAACTGGCCAGCGGCAGCCAGCGGGTGCTCAAGCAGGTGCCAGTGGAAGGCCCCTTCGATGCCGATGCCTATGAAAGCCGGCGCCTCTGGGCGACTGCCTCCGATGGCACCCGCATCCCCATCAGTCTGGTCGGGCGACGCGATCTGCCGCAGAGTGCCCCACTCTACCTCTATGGCTATGGTGCCTATGGCCACAGCCTCGACCCCTGGTTCTCCCATGCCCGCCTGAGCCTGCTGGATCGCGGCGTGCGCTTCGCCATCGCCCATGTGCGCGGCGGCGGCGAGCTGGGCGAGGCCTGGTATCGCAGCGGCAAGCTGGAACACAAGCAGAACACCTTCGACGACTTCATCGCCTGCACCGAGCATCTGCTGGAGCAAGGCCTGAGCACGCCGCAGCAGATCGTCATCAGCGGCGGCAGCGCCGGCGGCCTGCTGATCGGCGCCGTGCTGAACCAGCGGCCCGACCTCTATGCCGCGGCCATCGCCGAGGTGCCCTTCGTCGACGTGCTGAACACCATGCTCAAGCCCGACCTGCCGCTGACCGTGACCGAATACGACGAGTGGGGCGATCCCAACGAGCCGGAAGTGCGTGAGCGCATAGCGAGCTACGCTCCCTACGAGAACGTGAAGGCCCAGGCCTATCCGGCGATCCTGGCGGTGGCGGGTTATCACGACACCCGGGTGCAGTACTGGGAAGCGGCCAAGTGGGTGGCGCGGCTGCGCGAGCGGCGGACCGATCAGGCGCCCCTGCTGTTGCTCAAGACCGAATTCGGTGCCGGACACGGCGGCATGAGTGGACGCTATCAGGCGCTGCGCGACGTGGCTCTTGAATACGCCTTCGTGTTCCGGGTTCTCGGCCTGGCCGCCTAGCGACAGGGAACGGCGGGGGCTCTGGGCAGGTCTTCTCCACAGCCATAGGAGAATCTGTCATGCACCTAGATGCCCCCACTCCCCCTCTCGCTCCTCCGCCGCGCGACGCCGCCGCCATCAAGGGCGTGGAACGCCTGGCCTCGGTGGCTGGCGGTGGTCTGCTAATCAGCCGCGGCCTGGCGCGTGGCGGTCTGCTCGGCCTGCTGACCGGCGCCACCGGTGCCTGGTTGCTGAAGCGCGGCCTGCGCGGACATTGCTCGATCAAGAGCACCCTGACCAAGGTGCGTTTCGAACGCGACGTCCGCCGCTCGTTGGCCTGGCATTCGGCGGCTTCCCAAACGCGGCGGGTAGTCATCGCTCGCCCGCGCGACGAGCTGTATCGCTTCTGGCGCGACTTCTCCAACCTGCCGATCTTCATGCGCCATATCGAGCGGGTAGACGTACTCAACGACCGCTATTCCCACTGGGTGGTCAAGGCACCCATGGGTCGTTTCGAGTGGGATGCGGAGGTCACCGACGACGTGCCCGGCCAGCTGATCGGCTGGCGCTCCTGCGGCTATGCCGGCCTGAACAACCTGGGCTGGGTCAGCTTCGTCGACGTACCGGGCGGCACCGAGGTAACGGCGGTGATGGCCTACGAACCTCCGGCCGGACGCCTGGGGCATCTGTTCGCCCGCGTGCTGCGGCGCGATCCCGGTACCCGCATTGCCCAGGATCTTGCCGAACTCAAGGTGCTGCTGGAACGCGCCCATGCGGTCAGCGATAGATACAGCGCCGTCGAGCGCGCCTCCCACATGGAGTCCCCCCTGGGCTGACCTTGGCCTGCACGGCGTCTCGCCCGAGACGCCGCCTCTCCTGAGCCAGTCGACCCCGACTGGCTTATCTCCCAGCGACCTCCATCGCGCCTTTGCGACACCTATATGACAACCGGCATCCGAGCGCTTGCGGCCTTTGGAACAGCGATGTTAGTTTTTGAACAACAGAGCTATAAATGACAGCTTGATAACATTGCAGGTCGGCCGCGTGAGCAAACCCCTCTTCTTCCAAGCCCTCGAAGGTGCCTTCGCTGAACTCACGCCCACCGGCAAGCGTGTGGCGGGCTACTTGCTGGCCAATCCGGAGAAGCTGCCCTTCGAGACCGCCGACAGCATCGCCCAACGCACTAACACCACCGGGATTTCCGTGGGTCGGCTGCTACGCTCCCTGGGCTATCGCAACCTCGACGACGTCAAGCAGAGCCTGAGAGACGAAGGTCTGGAAGCCTGGCGCATCACCGATCGCTTCAGCGCCTTTCGCCAGCAGAGCGGGCGCAGCGATGCCCTGGATCGCTCCCTGGCCGCCGAGCTCGCCGCCATCGAGGACGTCTACCAACTGGCGCGCGGCCCGGTGTTCGAGCAGGTGGTGCAACAGTTGACCGACGCCGAGGCCGTGTTCATCGCCGGTATCCAGACTACCCGCGGCGTTCTCGGCAGCTTCCACAGCCTGCTGGAATACATCCGCCCCAAGGCCTTCTACGTCGACGGCCTGTCCGGCACCTATGCCGACATCTTCAACAGTGGCTTCACCCGCCCCTATCTGGTGGTAGCCGACTTTCGCGCCTACTCCAGCGTGACCCGCAAGCTGTGCGAAGCCGCCCGCGATGCCGAGCTGCCCCTGGCGCTGATCACGGACTACCACTGCCCCTGGGCGCGGGACTATCCGGCCGACCTGCTGCAACTGCGCCTGGAGGTCGACCAATTCTGGGACTCCCTGGCGCCCCTGGCCTGCCTGCTGAACCTGCTGGTATCAGCGGTGGCGGATCGCTCGGGCGATGCGCTGGAGCAGCGCCTGGCCAGCAACCGCGTCCTGCAGCAGCGCTTCGGTCAATTCGAGTGAGCCCAGGCCGCCCTTTTCATCTCAAGGAACCACCCCATACCGTGAACCACCCAGAACTCGTCGAGATCGACGCCCACCGCTACGGCGTGGATATCCACCTGGTCTATGCGAGCGCCGACAATCTCGCCGGCAAGATCCTCTACCAGGATGCTCACTGCCTGCTGCACCGCGATGCCGCGATCCGTCTGCAAAGAGCCAGCGAACTGGCCCGACAGGCCGGGCTGCGCCTGCAGGTGCTGGACGCCTATCGCCCGCCCTATGCCCAGGAATTGCTCTGGCGCGCGCTGCCGGATGCGCAGTACGTGAGCGATCCGACCCAGGGTTCGCATCACAGCCGCGGCGTGGCGGTGGACGTAACCCTGCTCGACGAGACCGGCATGCCGCTGGACATGGGCACCGGTTTCGACGACATGCGCGAGCTGTCGCACCTGTTCAACCCGGCCGTGCCCGTCGCGGCCCAGCGCCATCGCCTGCTGCTGCTGGGCGTCATGCAAAGCGCCGGCTTCACCTTCATCCCTAGCGAGTGGTGGCATTTCGAGCTGCCCGATGCTCGCCGCTATGCGCTGATCGATTACCACCATCTCAGCCAGGAGGATCTTGCCGCCCTGCTGAGCTGATCCAGCCGGCGACCGGATCGTTCGAATCCAGCGCCGCGAGCCCAAGGCTCGACCGTCTTGCCCTCTGCCGAAACACCCTAAAACCAAACAATCCGAGGTACCGGCATGTTCTCGTCTTCGCGCACCTGCGTTTCATCGGCGTCCCGAATGCTCGCCCTGGTTTCCCTGCTGGGCCTGGGTGCCTGGCAACCGGCCAGCGCTGCCACCGCGACCGACACCCTGGTCATCGGCAAACCAGCCGATTTGCAGACCGTCGATCCGGGCGTGACCTTCGACAACAATGACTGGACGGTGACCTACCCCGCCTACCAGCGCCTGATGCGCTACAAGGTGGAAGATGGCAAGGGCAGCACCGACGTCGAGGGTGACCTGGCCAGCGGCTGGACCGTTTCGCCCGACAACCTGGTGTGGACCTTCACCCTCAAGTCCGGCAATAAATTCGACGACGGCAGCGAGGTGACCGCCGAGGCGGTCAAGTTCTCCATCGAACGCCTGATGAAACTCAAGCAGGGCCCGTCCAGCATCTTCCCGGCGGACATGACGGTGACGGTGGTGGATCCCCATACGGTGAAATTCACCCTGCAAAAGCCCTTCGCGCCCTTCCTCTTCGCCCTGGCCCACGATGGCGCCAGCGTGATCAACCCGAAGGTGGCCAGCGCGCATGGCAAGGACGTGGACGCCTGGCTGGCCGGCCATACCGCCGGTTCCGGCGCCTACCGCCTGGCCGCCTGGCAGAAGGGCCAGTCGCTGACCCTGGAGCCCAATCCGTACTATGCCGGCAAGGCACCGACCCTCAAGCAGGTAGTGATCCGCATCATCGCCGAGCCTTCGGTACGTCGCCTGCAACTGGAACAGGGCGACCTCGACATCATCGAGGACCTGCCCGAAGACCAGGTCAAGGCCCTGGCGCAGAAGCCCGGCTTCGTCACCACCGCCTACCCCTCGCTGCGGGTGACCTACCTCTACCTCAACAACAAGCGCGCGCCCATGAACGACGTGCACGCGCGCAAGGCGGTGGTCGACTCCCTGGACTACCAGGGTATCGTCGACGGTATCGCCATGGGCAAGGCCAAGCTCATGAACGGGCCGATCCCGGACGGCATGTGGGGCCACGATCCGAGCCTGCCACTGCCCAAGCAGGACCTGGATGCCGCCCAGGCCGAGTTGGGCAAGGCGCCCAAGCTGCGCGAGTTGCAATTCCTCTATTCGGACAAGGACCCGGCCTGGGAGCCCATCGGCCTGACCCTGCAGGCGGGCCTCAGCGCGCTCGGCGTCAACCTGAAGATGGAGAAGCTGGCCAACGCCACCTTCCGCGAACGTCTGGGCAGCGGCGACTTCGATGTGGCCATCGGCAACTGGAGTCCGGATTTCGCCGATCCCTACATGTTCATGAACTTCTGGTTCGACAGCACCAACGCCGGCCTGGCCGGCAATCGCTCCTTCTACAGCAATCCCAAGGTGGATCAGCTGCTGCGCGACGCCGCCAGCGTCAGCGACGTGGCCCAACGCAAGGCGCTGTATCAGGAAGCCCAGAAGATCGTGGTGGGCGACGCCGCCTATGCCTATCTCTACCAGAAGGCCTATACGGTGCCGATGCGCGAGGCGGTCAAGGGGTACGTGTTCAACCCCATGCTCGAACAGGTCTTCGATTTCGCTGCGATGTCCAAGTAAGGGCGACGGGTGCCGGCGAGTTCCGGCGCCCGCCTCGCGAGGTTAGCCATGGCCTTCTTCCACCTGCTGCGCAAGCAGCTGACCGATATCCTCATCGTGGTCATCGGGGTCTCCCTGATCACCTTCGTCATCTCGCACCTGATCCCTGGCGATCCGGCGCGGCTGATCGCCGGCGAGCGGGCCAGCGACGAGATCGTCGCCAACATCCGCCATCAACTGGGCCTGGATCTGCCGCTATACCAGCAGTACTTCCGCTATATGAGCGACCTGCTGCACGGCGACCTGGGGCAGTCGATCCGCACCCATCGACCGGTGCTGGAGGACCTGCGGACGTTCTTCCCGGCCACCCTGGAACTGGCGCTGGTGGCGCTGCTGCTGTCGATCCTGATCGGCGTGCCCCTGGGGGTACTCTCGGCGGTCTACACCAATCGCTGGATCGATCACATCAGCCGCACCCTGGCGGTGGCGGGCATCTCCACCCCGGCGTTCTGGCTGGGGCTGGGCCTGATCGTGCTGTTCTACGGCCATCTTGGCTGGCTGCCAGGGGGCGGCCGCCTGGCCCAGGGCATGACGCCACCGCCGACGATCACCGGCTTCTATCTCATCGACACCCTGCTGGCCGGCGACCTGCCCGGTTTCGTCAGCGCCGCCAAGCACCTGGTGCTGCCGGCGGTGACCCTGGCCTTCGTCAACCTGGGGGTGATCACCCGGCAGATCCGCGGCGCCATGCTCGAGCAGTTGGGCGAGGACTACATCCGTACCGCCCGTGCCTATGGCCTGTCGCAAGCCACCGTGGTGCTGCGCCATGCCCTGCCCAATGCGCTGATCCCCTCCATCACGGTGATCGGCCTGGCGCTGGGCGATCTGCTCTACGGTGCGGTACTCACCGAGACGGTGTTCGCCTGGCCGGGCATGGGCGCCTATGTGGTCAAGTCGATCCAGGCGCTGGATTTCCCGGCGGTGATGGGCTTCGCCATCGTGGTGTCCTTCATCTATGTGCTGCTCAACCGCTTCATCGATCTGCTCTACCGGCTGGTCGATCCCCGTATCGGCAAGGTGAACTAGCATGACGACCCTGACCGCTTCGCGCCCCCTCTGGCAGGAGCAACTCGCCTGGCTCGCCTGGCGTATCCGCCGCAATCCACTGATGCTCACGGGGCTTCTGATCACCCTGCTGGTGCTGCTGTGCATGATCGCCGCGCCTTGGCTGGCGCCCTACCAACCCAATGCCCTGAAACTCACCGCACGCTTACAGGCGCCCAGCGCCCTGCACTGGTTCGGCACCGACGAGGTAGGTCGTGACCTGCTCAGCCGGGTCATCTACGGTAGCCGCCAGTCGGTGGGCGTCGGCCTGTTCGTCGCCTTCGCCGCCTGCATCAGCGGCGGCCTGCTCGGCTGCCTGTCGGGCATCGTCGGCGGCGCCTTCGACCGCCTGACGATGCGCCTGATGGACATCATCCTATCGGTGCCCTCGCTGGTGCTGATCATGGCCCTGGCCGCCGCGCTCGGGCCGAGCCTGTTCAACGCCATGCTGGCCATCACCCTGGTGCGCATCCCCTTCTATGTGCGCCTGGCGCGTGGCCAGACCCTGAGCATCCGCCAGTTGGCCTATGTGCAGGCGGCGCGCACCTTCGGTGCCGGCAAATGGCACCTGGTGCACTGGCACGTGGCGCGCAACGCCATGCCACCACTGCTGGTGCAATTCAGCCTGGACATCGGCAACGCCATCCTCATGGCCTCGGCGCTGGGCTTCATCGGCCTGGGCGCCCAACCGCCCACCGCCGAGTGGGGCGTGATGGTCGCCAGCGGCCGCAACTTCATCCTCGATCAGTGGTGGTACTCGACCTTTCCGGGCCTCGCCATCCTGGTGACCGCCATCGGCTTCAACCTGCTGGGCGATGGCATCCGCGATCTGCTCGATCCTCGCCAAAAGGGCAAATGACATGGGCCAGCCCGTACTGCACATCGACCAGTTGAACCTAGAATTTCCCGGCTTTCGCAGCAGCGCCAAGGCGCTCAATGGCGTCAGCCTGAGCGTGGCGCCTGGCGAGATCGTCGGCGTGGTGGGCGAGTCCGGCTCGGGCAAGTCGGTCACCGCCATGCTCACCCTGGGCCTGCTGCCGCGCGGCAGCTATAAGGTCACCGGCGGCCGCGTCGATCTGGTGGGCCGCGACATGCTGGCAATGAGCGAGCGCCAGCTGATGGAAGTCCGCGGTCGCGAGGCGGCGATGATCTTCCAGGAGCCGATGACCGCGCTCAATCCGACCCGGCGCATCGGTCAGCAACTGTTGGACGTGATCCGCCGCCATACCACGCTGGACGCCGGCCAGGCCCGCGCCCGTGCCATCGAGCTGCTCAAGGACATGCACATCGCCGATCCCGAGCAGATCCTCGAGCGCTATCCCTTCGAACTCTCCGGCGGCATGCGCCAGCGCATCATGATCGCCCTGGCCTTCTCCTGCGATCCGCAGCTGCTGATCGCCGACGAGCCGACCACCGCGCTGGACGTCACGGTGCAGCGTCAGGTGCTGCTGCTGTTGCGCGAGAAGGCGCGGGCCCGGGGTACCGCCATCCTGCTGATCACCCACGACATGGCCCTGGTCGCGCAATTCTGCGACCGCGTCTATGTGATGTATGCCGGCGGTATCGTCGAACAGGGTGCCACGGCCGCGGTGATGCAGGCGCCACGGCATCCCTATACCCAGGGCCTGCTGGCCTGCCTGCCGGAGAAGGCGGTGCCGGGCAGCGACTTGGCCAGTATCCCCGGACAGGTACCCAACCTCGCCCAGCTACCCGGCGGCTGCACCTTCAAGGACCGTTGCGCCCGGCGGCATGAACGCTGCGAGACGCGGCCTGGGCTGCTGCCCACCGATACCCCCGATCACCTGAGCGCCTGCTGGCTGCAGGCCGAGGACGCCCCGGCATGACTTCTCTTTCTCCTTCCGCCGCGCCGTTGCTGGAACTCCAGGGCGTCGAGGTGCGCTATCCGGTGGGCCGTGACTGGCTCGGCCGCAGCAAGGGCCAGGCCCACGCCCTCAATGGCATCGACCTGCGCCTGTTTCCCGGTGAAACCCTGGGCGTGCTGGGCGAATCCGGCTGTGGCAAGAGCACCCTGGCCCAGGTGCTGATGGGCCTGGTAGAACCGGTGCGCGGCACCCTTGAGGCCACGGGCTCGACCCACGGCCAGCGCAATATCCAGATCGTCTTCCAGGACCCGCAGTCTTCATTGGACCCGCGTCTACCGGTGTGGAAGTTGATCACCGAACCCCTGGTGGTACGGGGCCGCAAATCCACCGCCGAACTGCGCACCGTGGCCCAGCGCCTGGCGCGGCAGGTGGGCATCCGCCCGGAATACCTGGATCGCTATCCGCACCAGTTCTCCGGCGGTCAGCGCCAGCGCATCGCCATCGCCCGGGCGCTGTCGTCCGACCCGGACGTCATCATCCTCGACGAGCCGACCTCGGCGCTGGACATCTCGGTGCAGGCGCAGATCCTCAATCTGCTGGCCCAGCTACAGCGCGAGCGCGGTCTGACCTTCGTGCTGATCTCCCACAACGTCTCGGTGGTCCGTCACCTGGCCAATCGGGTGGCGGTGATGTACCTGGGACAGATCGTCGAGCTGGGCGCGGCGGCAGAGGTGCTGGAGCGGCCCAGTCATCCTTACACTCGGCTCTTGCTGGAAGCGGTGCCGCGCCTGGACCAGCCCCTGACCGGTGACGCCGCCGCCCAGCGTACCGAGCTACCGGGCAACCGGGTGCTGCCGAGCGGCTGCTTCTTCCGGGATCGCTGCGCCCAGGCGGGGGCCGGTTGCGAAAGGCCGCAGGCCTTGCTGCCGGCGACGCGGGTGGAGGTGCGCTGCCATCGCGCAGCGGGGCTGGCGATGCCGGCGCCTGTCGCTCTGGCCTGAGCGGAAGCTCAGCCAGCGCGGAAGATCAGATAGTCTTCCCAGTCATCCTCGGCCACTTGCGTCTCGCTGAGCATGCGGCCGGATTGGGAGATGCCGGCCTTGTGCACCGCCTCGCGGTCATCGCAGATCAGCGGGTGCCACTCCGGTAGATCCTTGCCCTCGGCCACCAGGCGGTAGCCGCAGGTGGGCGGCAGCCAGGCGAACTGGTCGGCCTGGGCCGGGGTGAGCTGGATGCAGTCGGGGACGAAGCGGGTCCGTTCGGCATAGCGGCTGCACTGGCAGGTCTTGAGGTCCAGCAGCTTGCAGGCGATGCGGGTGTAGTAGACGGCGCCGTCGTCCTCGTCTTCCAGTTTCTGCAGGCAGCACAGGCCGCAACCGTCGCACAGCGACTCCCATTCCTGGGCATCGAGCTGATCGAGGGTCTTGCGCTTCCAGAACGGCTGGGTGATGGCGGCCATGGCGAGTCGTCGGAGCTGAAGAGAGGGCGCGCAGTCTAGTGCCGCGGGCCGCAAGCGCCAAGCACCGTTCGCGCCCTTGTCGGTTCCGCCCGGCCGGATTACCGTGCGGGACTCCCCTTTCCCACCGTGGTGAAGCCATGACCCATAGCAGCCGTACCCCGCAATACCCCGTTGACGAACAATTCGTCCAGCGTTGGTCGCCGCGTGCCTTCGCGCCGGTCGAGATCGAAGAAGCAACCCTGCTCGGCTTCATCGAAGCCGCGCGCTGGGCACCGTCCGCCTTCAACGCCCAGCCCTGGCGCTTTCTCTATGCCCGCCGCGGCGATGCCCACTGGGAGCTGTTCCTCAGCCTGCTGGCCGAATTCAACCGCGGCTGGGCGCAGCACGCCTCGGCGCTGGTGATCATCCTGTCGAAGACCACCCATACCCGCGCCGGCAGTGGCGAGGAAGTGCCCTTCCCCAGCCACAGCTTCGATGCCGGTGCGGCCTGGGCCTATCTGGCGCTGCAGGCGACCAACGCCGGCTGGCACGCCCACGGCATGGCGGGTATCGATCGCGAAGGCATCCAGCGTGAATTGCAGGTGCCGGCCGCGTTCAAGGTCGAGCTGGCGGTGGCCATCGGCAAGCTGGGCGACAAGGCCAGCCTGCCGGAGTCGCTACAGGGACGCGAGCTGCCCAGCCCGCGGCTGACCATCGAGGAGCTGGCGGTCGCCGGGCCCTATACCCTCGGCTGAGCGGCGAGCTCGACGGCGCCGCGCAGGGGCTGCCCCTGTTGCAGGCGCTGGAGGTTGTCGAGGAACAGCTGGACAGCCGCCGTCGGCGGCGTGGGTCCGGCGACGTGGGCGGTGAGCTGCAGATTGGGCGTCCGCCAGAACGGATGCTCGACTGGCAGCGGCTCCTCACGGAACACATCCAACACCGCCCCGGCCAGATGGCCGCTGTGGAGGGCGTCGATCAACGCGGCGTCCACCACGCTGGTGCCCCGTCCGGCATTGATGAACAAGGCGCCCGCGGGGAGCACCGCGAAGAAGTCCGCGTCATAGAGATCCCGGGTGCTGGCGCTGTCCGGCAGCAAATTGACCACGAAATCCGCCGCGGCGGCGGCTTCCCGCAAGGCCGCGAGCGGCACGACCCGGGCGAAGCCGGGCAGCGTCCGCACAGTGCGGGCGACGCCGGTGAGGGTCATTCCGAAGGGCGCCAACAGGCGGGCGATGTCCTGACCGATGTCACCCGCCCCCACCAGCAGCAGCCGGCGTCCGGCCAGGGTGCCCGGGGCGCGGGTGTCCCAGCGGCGCTCGCGCTGGCTGAGCTGGCGAGCCGCGACCTGGCGTTCATGCTGCAACAGATAGGTCAGCACGTACTCGCCGATGCTTTGACCGAACAGGCCCACGGCGCGGCTGAAGCGGTAGTCGCACGGCAGGTCCGCGGCCAGCAGGGGGGCATAGCCGGCCCAGGTCGATTGCAGCCAGCGCGGCTTGACGCCCCGGCGCAGCAGCGCTGCGGCAAGGTCCGGCTGACCGAGCCAGTAGCAGGGCTCCGCCGCCAGGCGCTCGGCGTCGGCCTGGTCCGCCGGCACGTGCAGCTCCAGCCCGGGCGCCAGCACTCGCCAGGCGTCGAGATAGCCGTCCGGCTCCTTTTCCAGCAGCAACACCGCCGTCATAGCGGATCGTTGAGACGCAGCAGTTCTTCGGGCAGGTGCTCGATGTAGTCGTCGCGTTCCAACTCCGGCGGCGGCATCTGCAGGTGGTAGCCCTGCTTGTCGATGTTCTCGAGGACCTTGGCGACGTCTTCCCGCGCCAGCTTGCGCTCCGGGGTGAGCACGAACTCGAAGGCCAGTGCCGGGGGGCCGAAGGCCGTGAGTAGGCCCTCGGGAACGCGGGTCAGGCCCTTGAGCTTGTCGACGTAGAGGTACATTTCCGGCTTGCGCGGGCTGCGGTAGATGGAGCAGAGCACTTTCATGGGGCGTTTTCCAGGGGCGCAGGCGTGGTGCGCTGCGCCTGCAGGTGATCGAGAAGAGCCTGGCCGAAGCGCTCGCGACGCCAGCCGCGCAGGTTATCGGGCAAGCGGTAGTCGCCATCGGGCCAGCCGCTGCGCAGCAGGGCTTCGAGCACCTTCTTGCGCAGCATCAGCTCCGGCGCCATGCCCAGCGCCTCGGCGTCGCGCTCGCCGATGGCGCGCAGGGCCTTGAGCAGCGGCGAGACCTCATGGGGCAAGGGCTCGCCCTGCAATTCCGGCCACTGCTCGGCAGGCGTGGCCTTACCCTCGGCGATCAGCGCCAGCAGGGTATCGCCGTCCTGGCGCACGGTGCGCGGGTGCATGTCGTCGATACGGGCCAGGGCCTGCTTGTCATCGGGCTGGAAACGCGCCAGCGGCCACAGCGAGCGTTCGCGCAGCACATGGTTGCGCGGCTGGTCGCGCTCCCGGGCGGTGACTTCCCGCCAGTGGCAGAGCACCCGCAGCACGGCCAGTTGCTGGCGCGACAGCCGCCAGGCCAGCTTGACGTCACGGTAGGCCTCCCAGGGATCGCTGGTGCGGCGCAGATTGGCCACCAGCTCGGCACCGTCCTCCAGCAGCCAGGCGCGCCGGCGCTCGTCCAGACGCGCATCGAGCTGGCGATAGACCTCGGCCAGATGGGTCACGTCGGCGGCGGCATAGCGCTCCTGCAAGGGCGTCAGCGGACGTTGCAGCCAGTCGGAACGGGTCTCGTCCTTGGGCAGGTCGATCTGCAGCACCTCGGCCACCAGCCGCGAATAGCCCATGGAATGGGCCAGCCCAAGATAAGCCGCCGCCAACTGGGTGTCGTACAGCGGCTGCGGCAGGCTACCGGTCAAACGCAGCAACACTTCCAGGTCTTCACTGCAGGCATGCAGCACCTTCACCACCGCGGAGTCTTCCAACAAGGCGGCGAAGGACGACCAGTCATCGATACACAGGGGGTCGACCAGATAGGCCTGCTCACCGTCACCGATCTGGATCAGGCCGGCCTTGGGATAGAAGGTGTCGACCCGCATGAATTCGGTGTCGAGCGCGATAAAGGGCAAGCTCTGGCAACGCTGGCAGAGAGCGGCCAACGCCGCGTCGTCGCGGATCCAATGAGGGGCAGAAGTCAAGGGCGCACTCCGAACAGGTAGGCTGACAGTATAAGCCACCCGGACGCAGAGCATCGGCGCCCATTGCGACAGCGGTCGGCCGCTTCGGTGCGGGGCATTCAGCGGCTTTCCAGGCGGGTTCGTCGGATGAACGTTCCATGACTAGGCCGAACCAAACGTGACCGAATAGTTTTTTTTGTATTCGCCCGCTGGGCCTGCTAAAAGCTGAGTGTGCGCAGGTACTCACTCGGACATGGGGATCCGCGGAGGTAAGCGCTTCTCGCCTTTCAATGGAGCTGCAAGAGCATGAAAACAATAAAACTGTCCCTACTTGCCTTAGCCGTCTCGAGCACTTCCGGCTATGCGCTGGCCAACGGTCTGGCCATCAACGAGCAAAGTATCAGCGGCATGGGTACCTCCTTCGCCGGGCGTTCTTCTTCCGCGCAGGATGCTTCCACCATCTATGGCAACCCCGCCGGCATGTCGCGCCTGGGTCGCGAGGTCTCCTTCGGCGGCGCCTATATCCACGCCAAGGTCGACATCAAGGACGCCAACGCCCGTTATGCCAATGGTCGACCGGTACCCGGCAGCAACGACGGCGACATGGTGCCGAACTCGGTGGTGCCCTTCGGCTATTTCGTGACCCCGGTGGATGATCGCCTGCACTTCGGCCTGGGTGTCTACGTTCCCTATGCGCTGATCAGCAACTACGAGCACGCCTTCCAGGGCCGCTACCAGGGCCAGGCGAGCAAGGTGGAAGTCATCACCGTGCAGCCCACCGTCAGCTACAAGATCACCGACAAGGTTTCCATTGGCTTCGGTCCCACTATCAACCGGATCGAAGGCAAGCTGAACAGCAACCTGAGCGCCGGAGCCTTCGGTGGCGGCGATGCCCAGGTCAAGATCGACGGGGACGACACCGCCTACGGCTTTAACGTCGGCGTCCTGGCGGACCTCACCGACGACCTCACCTTCGGCCTGACCTATCATTCCAAGGTCAGCTACGAACTCAAGGGCCATACCGAAGTCAGCGGCGCGGGCAGTGCCAACCCGACCTTCAATGCCATCCTCAATCGGCTCAATGGCAAGTACAACGGCAGCCTGGACCTGACCCTGCCGGAGAGCACCGACGCCTCCTTCACCTATCACCTGAACAACGCCTGGACGCTGTACGCCGGTGCCACCTGGACCCGTTGGAGCCGTCTGCAGTCCATCACGGTGGAAAACGAAGGTACTCCCACTCTGCCGGCTCCGATCGGCAACCGCCTGGGCGAGATCACCGAGGAGTTCAACTGGAAGGACACCTGGTCCTACGCCATCGGCGCCGCCTACCAGTTGAATCCGCAGTGGGTGTTGCGTGCCGGCATGGCCATCGACCCCTCCCCGGTGGACAACGCCGACCGCAACGTGCGCGTCCCAGTGGGCGATCGCAAGACCTTCTCCCTGGGTGCTGGCTGGTCCCCGACCAAGGACGTGACCATCGACGTGGCCTATGCCTATCTGTGGGAAGACAACGTCAAGGTCAACCGCGCTCCCGATGCTCTGCGTGGCGGCTACAGCGCCAAGTACGACAACAGTGCCCATGGCCTGGGTGCCCAGCTGACCTATCGCTTCTAAGCACCAGGGTTCGCCGCTCGAAGCCGCCGCAAGGCGGCTTCTTGCTTTGCGGCGGCGGCTCACTCCATCCGCACCACCACCTTGCCAAAGGCGCCGCGGGCCAGATGGTCCAGGGCGGCGGGCAGATCGGCCAGGCCGTATTCGGCGTCCACCTGCGGGGTGATACCGGTTCGATCAATCCAGCGTACCAAGTCCTCCAGCGCCCGCCGATTGCCCACCGCCACGCCCTGGATACGGGCGCGCTTGGCGAACAGCGTCGCGCAAGGTACCTGCAACTGGAAACCTTCCAGCACCCCGACCACGACAAGGGTCCCACCCGGCGCCAGGGTATCCAGGCTCAGGCCCAGATCGCCCCCCGCTAGCTCTATGACGAGGTCGACCCCGCGGCCACCGGTCGCCTGCCAGACCTGGGCGGGCCAATCGAGCCGGCAGCGATCCACCACCTGCTGGACCCCCAGCGCCCGCGCCCTTTCGCGCTTCTCGGCGCTGGCGCTGGTCAACACCACCTGAGCGCCCAGGCTCAGGGCGAGCTGGGCAGCGAACAGCGCCACCCCACCACTGCCCTGTACCAGCACCCACTGGCCCGGTTGGAGCCTGCCGACCTCGACCAGGCTGTGCCAGGCGGTAAGCCCCGCACACACCAGGGTGCTGGCAGGGCCGTCGGCCAGGGTCTCAGGCGCCATGACGAGATTGTCCTCATGCAGTACTCGATACTGGCTGAGCACTCCGGGTAGGTCCGCGCCGCCGAAGGCGGCATCGGGCGTCGGGCCTGGCAGCGGCGCGTCGAGCCAATCACGCCAGAAGGTATTGATCACCCGCTGGCCCAGCCGGACCCGACTGACCGCCGGGCCAACTGCCACGACCTCGCCCACCAGATCCGAACCGGGCACGAAGGGAAAGCGCAAGGAGCTGCCCATGCCGTTGTCCAGCACCAGGCGGTCGCGATAGTTGAGCGACACGGCGGCGACCCGCACCAAGACCTCGTGCGGCGCGGGCTGGGGAACAGGGGCTTCGATCAATTCCAGGTTGGTGGCGCCGTAGTCGCGCAATTGCCATTGTCGAGTGGAGGTGGGGAGCATGGGCATTTCTCGGTGGAAGAAGTCCGCAGAGCTTATTGAATAGCCTGACGCGCCAGTTGCGCGATAAATTCGCAGCATCGAATATCCAAGCGCGACAATACGATGCTCAGAGCGGATGCCGTCAGCGGGATCGCGGCCTTCGTCCAGGCCGTGCAGTCAGGCAATTTCAGTGTGGCGGCGCAACGGTTGCACCTGTCACGTTCGGCGGTCGGCAAGGCGGTGGCCCGCTTGGAGGAGCAACTGGGCGTGCCGCTGTTCCAGCGCACCACGCGCAGCCAGCGACTTACCGCGGAAGGCGAACTCTTCTATCAGCGCTGCCTGCGCATCCTCGCCGAACTGGAGGGCGCCGAAGACGAACTCGCCCGCGGTCGCCAGAGCCCGCGGGGCCGGCTGCGGCTGAGCATGCCGGTGGTGCTGGGCCGCCGCTGCCTGGCGCCGATCCTGCTGGAGCTGGCCGAGCGGTGGCCCGACCTGCAGTTCGAACTGTCCTTCAACGACCGCAAGGTGGACCTGCTGGAGGAAGGCATCGACCTGGCCATCCGCAGTGGTTCATTGGACGACACACCCGGCCTGCGCGCGCGCCCTCTGGGGGAACATCTCATGGTGGTCTGCGCGGCGCCGGCCTGGCTTGCTCGACATGGAACGCCGCGCACCCTGGACGACTTGGCGAGGCAGCCTGCCCTCCTCTATGGACGTGGCGTCCGGGAGGCGGGCTGGCTATTTCAGGATGCCCAGGGCTCCTTCCGCGAGATCAGTCCGCCAGCCCGCTTGCTGCTGGACGACCTCGACGCCATGCTGCTGGCGGCCTGTCGCGGACTCGGGGTGACGCGGCTGCCCAGTTGGCTAGTGGATACGGCTGTGCGCAATGGCGAGCTGGTGGCCCTGACCTTCGCCGAACGCGCCCAACCCATCATGATCCAGGCGGTCTGGCCCGACACCCGGCACCTGGCCTTCCGGGTACGCCTGGTGCTGGACGAATTGGTCGAACGCCTGCCACCGTTGCTCACCGGGACCTGGGCCGGCCAGCCCGAAGCCTAGGCTCTGAGCTGCCAAGCCCCCTGCTCCTGCTCGGCATACCAGCGCTGGAAGTCTTCCAACGCCAGGGCACCCGCCACCAGTTGCCCCTGGATCTGATCGCAACCCAGCTCCGTGAGCACCTGCAGCGCCGCGGGCGTCTCCACGCCTTCGGCCACCACGCGCAGTCCACGCAAATGACCCAACTGGACCAGCAGCCGAATCACCTCCTGATCGCGCGGCAGTTGGCAATGCTCGATGAATTGCTTGTCGATCTTCAGTTCGTCGATGGGGAAGCTGCTGAGGCAAGCCAACGAGGAATGCCCCGCACCGAAATCGTCGAGGGATAACTCGAAGCCCATGGCCTTGAGCTGGCGCAGGCAATCGAGCACCTGCACCGGATTGCTCATCGCCCGGGACTCGGTGATCTCCAGACAGAAGTGGCATGCCAAGGCGCCGGTCTCGTCCAGCAGCCGACCGAGGCGCGCGATGAAGGCTGGATGCTCCAGGTCCAGTAGCGACAGATTGACGTTGAGTTTGAGAGCGCCCAATTGGCCTTCGCGCTGCAAACGCATGCAGCGCTCCAGCACCCATAGGGTGATGTCGCAGATCTTGCGGCTCTGCTCGGCGAGCCCGACGAAGGCGTCCGGCCCCAGCAGACCCAGCTCCGGATGTTGCCAGCGCAGCAAGACTTCGGCACCCAGCACCCGGCCGTCCGGCAAGCCGATCTTGGGCTGCAGATGCAGCCGCAACTGGTCGTGATCCACGGCGAGGTCCAGGGCGTCGAGCAAGGCGATGCCCTGCTGCCGCTGGCGCTCCTGGTCCGGGTCATGGAAGGCATAGGGCAGTTGCCGCCGCCGGGCGTCCTGCAGGGCGGTCTCGGCATGGGCCAGCAGGGCCTCGGCGCTGGCACCGTGTTCGGGATAGCAGGCGATGCCGAAGGTGATGTGTAACGAGAGCCGCTGGTTGCCGCTGACGAAGGGCTTTTCCACCAGGTTGCGCAGGGACGCCAGGGCAGCGTTGGCGGAGCCTTCGTCGAACCAGGGCAGCAGCAGGACGAAGGTGTCGGCGCCTACCCGCGCCACGCCGTTCTCGTCCGGCGCCGCGACGCGCAGGCGCCGTGCGAGGTGGCGCAGGATCTTGTCGCCGCCTTCCTGGCCGAGTAGTTCGTTGATGGTGCGGAAATTGGCGACGTCCAGCAGCAGCACGGCGAAGCGCCCGGCTGCCGCACGCTCGAGGCGCTGGCGGATCTCCATCACCAGCCGGACCTGATTAGGCAAGCGGGTAAGCATGTCGCGGAACGCCAGCTGACTGATGCGCCGCTCGCGCGCCGCCAAGGCCGCGCCCATCTGGTTCATGGCCCGCCCCAGGCGCCCCACCGGATCCAATCCCTCTTTGAGGCCGAGCTGATAGTCACCATCGGCGATGCGCTCGGTGGCCTGGCCGAGCCGCCCGAGGTAGCGGTTGAGTGCGCCGGCCAGGATGCGACTGACCAGGGCGCCCAGCGAGAAGATCAAGGCGCCGATGAGCAAGGAGTCCAGCAGTGCCGCTTGCTCTGCTGCCTCGATTCCTTCCATGAACATATCCGCCCCTATGACGACCACCTGCCCGTGCTGGCCCGGAATGGCCAGGAACAGCGAGCGGAAATTGCCGAAGCCATCCTGGTATTCGGCGAACCGTGGTCGATGATCAGCGAACACCGCGCCCAGCTCTGGCGGCGCCTGATCGTAGTACTGGCGATAGTCGCCGAAATAGCCGACACGGATTTCCTGCTCGCTGGCCGAATCCATGATGAAACGTACAGCCGAGCCCTCTTCGACGAAGGCATAGAGCGACGCCAAGCCGGCCTTCTGCGCGTAGCGATCAAGAATGACCAGGGTGCGCCGGTAGCGCTGCGGATCGGCTTGCGCGGGATCCTGCAACTGCGCGAGGTAGTCCTCGCCGAGGATTTCCGGCAGCGCCAGGGCGGCACTCATCAGCCGATAGTCGATGCTCTGGCTGCTGGCGCTGCGCGCCTGCCGATAGCTGTGCAGGGTGAACAGCGTGGTCCCCAGCGCATCGACCAGAATGAAGGCCAGCAGGAACTTGGCGAACAGGCTACGAGGTTTCAAGCGAAGACGGGGCTCGGCATTCATCTCCTGGGCCGAACCCGCGCGTTGGGACGCATCGGGCATGGGAGCTCCTTGTCCAGCAGACGACGACTCCCTTGGATTCGCGCGCGCCGAGGTAACATCGCAACGGGGCGATTCCACAGCTGTTCTTAACGGTTTAACAAGAAGCGTTCAAGGACGAGGGTTACAAAACTGCAGCTACCTCACGCTTGTAGCCGATCTTCAGGGCCTGGACAGGGCCAAGGCGACCAGTACCGCCGTTTCGGTCAGCTCCAGCAGCGCCCCGGCGGTATCGCCAGTGGTCCCCCCCAGGCGGTGCCGCAGCGCCCGGCGAACCAAGAGCGCCACCGCAGCCGTCACCAGTAGAGCGGTAAAGCCCTGGGGTAGCAGCACCAGGAGCAGCGCGCCGATCAGCAGCACCCGCCCGAGTGACGTCCGGGGCAGGTGCCGGCTGAGAATGTCGCCCAGACCACCCGGCCGGACGTAGGGCGTGGTCAGCAGCAACCAGGGCAGCGCCAGGCGACCGGCCAGAGGGGCCAGCCACAGGCCGCTGTAAGCGTGCGGCAGGAGCACGACCAGAGCGCTCCATTTGAGCAGCAGGGTCAGCAGCAGCGCCAATACCCCCATGGGTCCGCAGGCCGGGTCCTTCATGATGGCCAGGGTGCGCTCGCGGTCGCCGTAGCCGCCCACCCAAGCATCGACGCTATCGGCCAGGCCGTCCAGGTGCAGGCCACCGGTGAGGATCACCCAGCCGGCGAGCACCAGGGCCGCCTGCAGATAGATACCACCGGACGCGCCCAACCAGGCGATCAGGCTCAGCAGACCGCCCAACAACAGCCCCACCGCCGGATACCAGAGCACGGAACGACCAACCGCTTCGGGTGGCGGCATACCGGGCAGGCGAATCGGCAAGCGGGTGAGGAACTGCACGGCGATCAGCAGCGGCAAGGGCATCAGGGGTGCTCCAGCGACAGCGGCTGCAAGGTCGCATAAGGCGCTTCGATCTGCAGCAGATCCTTGGGTGCGAGGCCACGCTGGCGGGTCAACAGCAGCCGGATCACCCCGCCATGGGTGACGATCAGGCTGCGCTGCGCTTGCAGGCGCGGGCGCCAGCGCGCCACGGCTGCCTGCACCCGTTCCGCGAAGCGGGCCACGGGCTCGCCGCCGGGGGGTGTATAGGCATAGGGATCGGCCCAGAACAGCCCCAGGGCCTCGGCCTGATCCTGCATCAGGTCGGCGGCGCTACGACCCTCCCAGTCGCCGAAATCCAGTTCACGTAGATCCGGCTCCAACGCCAACTCGGCGCCCTGCTCCGCCGCCAGCCATTCGGCAAAGCGGGCGCAGCGTTGCTGGGGGGAACTCAGGATCAGCGTGAAGGCCGGCTGGGCGGCGACGGCCTCGCGCAACTGGGTCCAGCCCTGGGCCGACAGCGGCGGATCGAGGCGACCGCGAAAGCCTTCGGGCCCCTCGGTCACGCCGTGGCGCAGCAGCCAGCAGTCAGTCATGGGCGCGGTCGGAGACGCTGGCTTCGGCGAAGGTGGCCATCTCGCTATGCAGGCGACAGGCCAGTTGCAGCAAGGGAACGGCCAGCGCCGCACCGCTGCCTTCGCCCAGGCGCAACCCCAGGTCCAGCATGGGTTCGCCACCCAGGGCCAGCAGCACGGCGGCATGGCCGGGCTCGGCGCCACAATGGGCGAACAGCAGCCAGTCGCGCGTCCCGGGTTGCAGATGCTGGGCGCAAAGGGCCGCCACCGAGCAGATGAAGCCATCCACCAGGGCCGGCAGGCCCTGCTGGGCGCAGGCCAGGTAGGCACCGGTCAGGGCGGCCAGTTCGAAACCACCCAGCCGGCGCAGCAGTTCATAGGGGTCTTGCAAGGCGTCACCGTGGCGCAGCAAGGCGCGCTGGATGACCGCCACCTTGCGCGCCACGCCGCTAGCATCCAGCCCGGTCCCCGGACCGGCCAGGGCCAGCGGTGAGGTGTCCAGCAACACGCTGGCCAGGGCGCTGGCGGCGGTGGTGTTGCCGATACCCATTTCGCCGCCGATGAAGAGGTCGGCACCTCCGGCACAGGCACGCAACACCGCGTCGCGACCGGCTTGCAGGGCTGCCTGGCACTGCTCGTGGGTCATGGCCGGAGTCAGGGTGAAATTGGCGGTACCGCGCCCGAGCGACAGGTCGAGAACCCCGGGCAGCGGTTCCAGCGGCTCTACGGTGCCCAGGCTGATCACCTCCAGCATGGCGTCGAGTTGCCGCGCGAGCACGCTGATGGCCGCGCCGCCGCTAACGAAGTTGCGCACCATCTCGGCGGTGACGGCCTGCGGATAGGCCGAGACGCCCTCCTCCACCACCCCGTGGTCCCCGGCGAAGACGGCGATGGCGGTGCGTTCCAGCAACGGCCGCGGGTTGCCCTGCAAGGCGGCCATCTGGATGGCCAATACCTCCAGGTCACCGAGCGAGCCGCTCGGCTTGGTCAATACCGTCTGCCGTTGGCGGGCAGCCTCGGCGGCGGCGGTATCGGGTTGGCGGCAGGGTCCTTGCCACCAGGGCATGCTCATAGCGGTGTTCCTTTGAGGGTGAGGGGTAGCCCGGCCACGGTCAGGACCACGCGGTCGCAACGAGTGGCCAGGGCCTGGTGCAATTCGCCGGCGGCGTCGACGTAGCGCCGGGTCAATTCGCCCAGGGGGACGACGCCCAGGCCGGTCTCGTTGCTGACGAAGATCAGGCGACCGGGCAGCCGTGGCACGAGCTCAAGCAGGGCCGCACAGGCCTGGTCCAGACGTTGCGGGTCATCGAGCAACAGCAGGTTGGTCAGCCAGAGGGTGAGGCAGTCTACCAGCAGACAGGTGTCCGGCGTGGCCAGCATCTGCAGCCGCTCGGCCAGGGCCAGCGGCTCCTCCACCAGCGCCCAGTGCGCCGGCCGCCGCGCCGCGTGGCGCTCGATGCGCCGGGCCAGTTCGGCATCGCTGCCACCGGCCGTGGCGATATAGGTGACGGCAAGGCCGGACTCGGCGGCCAGGCGCTCGGCCAGGGCGCTCTTGCCGGAGCGAGCGCCACCGAGGATGAGTTCGCGCATCTAGAGCTCGCAGAGGGCGCGCAGGCGCCCGGTGTCCAAATGTTGCTCGACCAGATCGGCCAGGCGCTCCAGATCGCGCTCGCGCAGGGCGTGGTAGTCCAGCTGCTGCGGCTCGGCCAGGCCGGCCCAGCGCAGCAGGGCGACGCTGGCGGCGGGCACTTCGAACAGGCCGTGCAGGTAGGTACCCAGCACCTGGCCATCGTCGCTGAGGCTACCGTCGACCCGGCCATCGTCGAACCTTACCACCGGACGCGCCAGCGCCGGTCCCTGGCTCACGCCCGCGTGGATTTCGTAGCCGGCCACGTCAACCTCAGCCGCGCATAGCCGACCGCGGACGTTGCGCAGCTGCTTTTCCGCGGCCAACTCGGTGGTCATGGTCAACAGGCCCAGGCCGGCGCTTTCGCCGGGGGCGCCTTCCAGACCCAGGGGATCGGCGATCCGCTCGCCGAGCATCTGGAATCCCCCGCAGATGCCCAGCACCCGACCGCCGTATCTCAGATGACGAGCGATAGCCGTGTCCCAGCCCTGGGCCCGCAGAAAGGCCAGGTCGCTGCGCACGCTCTTGGAGCCGCCGAGGATGACCAGGTCGGCGGCGGGCAGCGCCTCGCCCTGGCGCACGAACAGCAACTCCACCTGGGGATGCAGGCGCAGGGGATCGAAATCGGTGTGATTGCTCAGCCGCGGCATCACCGGCACCGCCACGCGCAGGCGCGGCCCTTGCTTGGCGACCTGGCCGGTGGCCAGACGATCCTCGGCTTCCAGATGCAGGTCGTGCAGATAGGGCAGCACGCCGAGTACTGGTTTGCCGGTGCGGGCTTCCAGCCAGTCCAGCCCCGGTTGCAACAGGGCCAGGTCACCGCGGAAGCGATTGATGATGAAACCGGCCACCCGCGCCTGCTCGCTGGGTTCGAGCAGGTCCAGGGTGCCGACCAGATGGGCGAAGACGCCGCCACGGTCGATGTCGGCCACCAGCAGCACCGGGCAATCCACCGCCTCGGCGAAGCCCATGTTGGCGATGTCGCCCTGGCGCAGGTTGATCTCGGCCGGCGAACCGGCGCCTTCCACCAGTACCACCCGATACTGCGCCGACAGGCGCGTATGGGAAGCCAGCACCGCCTCCCGGGCCACCGGCTTGTAGGCGTGGTAGGCCTTGGCGTCCATGCTGGTGACGGCGCGGCCATGGATGATCACCTGGGCGCCGACATCGGTATTGGGCTTGAGCAGCACCGGGTTCATGTCGGTGTGCGGGGCGAGGCCACAGGCCTGGGCCTGCACCGCCTGGGCGCGGCCGATCTCGCCGCCATCGGCGGTCACGGCGCTGTTGAGCGCCATGTTTTGCGGCTTGAAGGGCACTACGCTCACGCCCTGGCGATAGAGCCAACGGCACAGGGCGGCCACCAGGGTGCTCTTGCCGGCGTCGGAGGTGGTGCCCTGCACCATCAAGGTACTCATAGTGGACTCCGATAACGAGCCAGGGCCTGGTCCAGGCGTTGCCAGCCCGACTCGTCGGCCGGCAGGCCAAATCTCAGGGCAGCGAGGTGGGGAAACAACCGGGTGAAGATGGCCTGGCGCGCCAGGTGTTCGTGCAAGGCAACGGCATCCGGGCGCCGCAGCAGCTGGAACAGCGCACAGCCACCGCTGGGCGGCAGGTCGTGTCCGGCGAGCAGCGCTGCCAGCCGTTCACCGGCCTGCAGCAGGGCCTCGCGCTGCCGCTGCTGGGCCTCCTGGTCGGCCAGCAGCCGTTGCGCCAGGTAGCGACTGGGGCCGTTCACCGTCCAGGGGCCGAGGTGCTCATCGAGGCGCGCCAGCAGGGTCGGTGCGGCGAGCACGAAGCCCAGGCGCATCCCGGCCAGGCCGAAGAACTTGCCGAAGGACCGCAGCACGATCAGTCCGGGCAGATCGCTGAAAGGCGCCAAGCTGGCGCCCGGCGTGGGGTCCATGAAGGCCTCGTCCACCACCAGCCAGGCGCCGCGGCGTTCGAGTCGCGCGTGCCAGTCCAGCAGGCGCGCGGGTGACAGTCGCTCACCGGTGGGATTGTTGGGATTGACCACCAACAGGACATCGAACCGATCTAGACCAGCCGCAACCTCTGTCTCGCTGCACTCCACGACCTCATGACCGGCCCGGCGCCAGGCCTGGGCGTGCTCGGCATAACAGGGTGCGAGCACCGCGACGCGAGCAGGCGCGCGCAGGATCGGCAGCGCCTGGATGGCGGCCTGGGAGCCGGCCACCGGCAATACCGCGGGAGCGCGGTAGTAGGCGCAGGCTGCCTCCACCAGGCCATCGTCGGGCTCCGGCAGGCGCGCCCAGGCACTGGCGGGAATCTCGGGCAGCGGCAAGGGCCAGGGGGCCACGCCCGTGGACAGGTCCAGCCAGTCGCCCAGGGGGATGTCGTAGCTGCGGGCGGCACGCCGCAGGCGACCACCATGCTCAAGCAAGCAGCAATCCTCCCAGGGCGATCAAGGCAGTCCACAGCCAGGCGCCCCGGCGGACCAGCTTCAACGCACGGGTGATGGCCAGGAAGGTCGGTGCCGGGCCGCGGCCGAGCACGGGACGCTCGTGCCACTCCCCGTGATAGCGCGCCGCCCCGCCCAGGCTCACCCCCAGGGCGCCGGCGCCCGCCGCCATCACCGGACCGGCGTTGGGGCTGTCCCACAATGGCGCCTGGGTGCGCCAGCATTCGATGGCATTCCAGAAGCGACCGAGGCCGGCATAGGTCAGGGCGACCAGGCGGGCCGGAATATAGTTGAGCACATCGTCCAGCCGCGCCGCGGCCCAGCCGAACCGCTCCAGGCGTGGAGTGCGATAGCCCCACATGGCGTCCAGGGTGTTGGCCAGGCGATAGAGCACCACCCCCGGCGCGCCGAGCAGGGCGAACCAGAACAGCGCGGCGAAGACGGCATCGCTGCCGTTTTCCAGCACCGATTCGGTGGCGGCGCGAGCGACGGCGGTTTCGTCCAGCTCGCCGGTCTCGCGGCTGACCAGATAGCCGACCCGCTGCCGTGCCTCGGGCAGGTTGTTGCGTTGTAGGGCGCGCGCCACCGGCTCGGCGTGCTCGCCCAGGCTGCGCAGTCCCACGGCCAGGTAGAGCGCCAGGGGCTGGATGATCCAGGCCAGCCAGCCGATCTGGCAGAGCAAGGCGGTGAGCAGTACCCAGGGCAGTACCGCCAGGCTCCAGGCCATTACCCCGTGGCTGCGCCAGCCGCGCCCTCCGGGGTTGAAACGGGCTTCGAGGCTGTCGGCGAAGCGGCCGAACAGGACCAGGGGATGCGCACGGCGCGGTTCGCCGAAGAGCAGATCGAGCAGCATGCCGCAGACGACCGCGAAAGCCAGCATCATGGCTTCTGGCCCCAGCGATTCTCGAAGACCAGCTCTGCCAACGGTCGCCCCTGGCGCCAGCCCTCTTCTTCCAGCATGGGTCGCTCGTAGAAGGCTTCGACGGGCCCGAGGCAGAGGATGGCAGCCGGCTGCGAGCCCTCGGGCATCTCCAGCAGGTTGCGCACGGCTTCCGGTTCGAACAGCGACACCCAGCCCATGCCCAGGCCTTCGCAACGCGCCGCCAGCCAAAGATTCTGGATGGCACAGGACAACGACGCCAGGTCCATCTCCGGCAAGGTACGCCGCCCGAAGATGTGGGTTTCACGGCCGTCCATGAGCGCCGCCACCAGCACCTCGGCGCAGTCGAGGATGCCCTGCACCTTGAGTTTCATGAACTCGTCGCTGCGCTCGCCGAGGGCTTCAGCGGTGGCGCAGCGCTCCTCTTCCACCAACTCGTGCAGACGCTGGCGCAAGGCGGGATCGCTGATACGCAGGAAGCGCCAGGGCTGCATCAGCCCGACGCTGGGCGCCTGGTGGGCCGCGCCCAGCAGGCGGGCCAGTTGTTCGGGGGATACCTCGCCACCGCAAAAATGCCGCATGTCGCGGCGTTCGGCGATGGCACGGTAGACGGCGGCTCGTTCGGCGGGGGTATAGGGCGTCGTGGTCACGGTTTAAGCATCGCGGCGGCCGCGGCGGGTGCCGACGGCATGTAGAAATGAATATAGCTGGCGGTCAGACGACCGTCGCGGTACACCGCCTCGGCGACCGCCTTGCCATTGGGGCACAGGCCGCGCGCCCAGGGCGTCTCGGGCGACTCCAGGGCGGAATGATGATAGGTATGGCCACGCAGCCTGCCCTGGGCGAACTCGACCGACTGCAGCGCCAGGGCGGTCAGCCGCGCCTGCATCCGCGCACTGCCCGGCAGCAGGCCGAGCATGGCGGCCGATTCACCGCCCTTGTCGGTCAGCTCGTCGAGCAGATAGAGCATGCCGCCGCATTCGGCGAGGATCGGCTTGCCGGCGGCATGGTGGGCACGAATGGCCGCACGCATGCCGAGGTTGTTGGACAGCGCCTGCAGATGCAGCTCGGGATAGCCGCCCGGCAGATAGAGGCTATCCACCTCGGGCAGCTGGCTATCGGCGAGTACGGAAAAGAAGCAAAGCTCGGCGCCCTGGGCGCGCAAGAGATCCAGGTTGGCCTGGTAGATAAAGGCCAGGGCCGCATCCCGGGCCACGCCTATGCGCACCCCGGCCAGCAAGGGCTCGACGGACGTCGACTCCGGTGCGGCGAAGGCCACCGGCGGCGGTAATTCAATAGCGGAACTCGCCGCCAGGGCAGCGGCGGCGGCGTCGAGACGGCGATCCAGGTCGGTGACCTCGTCGGCCTGGATCAGCCCCAGGTGGCGACTGGGCAGCTCGATACCGGCATCCCGCGGCAGGCTGCCGAAGAAGGTCATGCCATCCGGCAGGCTGCCACGGATCAACTGGGTCTGCCGCGGACTACCGCTGCGATTGGCCAAGACACCGGCAAAGGGCAGGCTCGGGCGATAGTGGGCCAGGCCATAGGCCAGGGCGCCAAAGGTCTGCGCCAGGCCGGCCGCGTCGATCACGCCCAGCACTGGCACGCCGAAGCACTCGGCCAGGTCCGCCGCCGAGGGCTGGCCGTCGAACAGGCCCATGACGCCCTCGATGAGGATGAGGTCGGCCTCTCCCGCCGCTTCCCACAGCAGCCGCCGGCTCTCGGCTTCGCCGATCATCCAGAGGTCGAGCTGATAGACCGGCGCGCCGCTGGCGCGGGCGAGGATCATGGGGTCGAGGAAATCCGGACCGCACTTGAACACCCGCACCCGTCGCCCCTGCCGCGCATGCAGGCGGGCAAGCGCCGCGGTGACGCTGGTCTTGCCCTGGCCGGACGCCGGCGCGGCGATCAGCAGCGCCGGGCAATGCCGCACTGCGCCTACCATTCGATGCCCTGCTGGGCGCGGACACCGGCCTGGAAGGCGTGCTTGACCAGGCTCATGTCGGTCACGGTGTCGGCGGCTTCGATCAGCGCTGCGGGTGCGCCACGCCCAGTGACCACCACGTGCTGGTGCGCCGGGCGGCCGGCCAGATCGGCCAGCACCTGGTCGACCTCAAGATAGCCGTGCTTGAAGGCGATGTTGAGTTCGTCCAGCAGCACCAGGCCGATGGCCGGGTCACGCAAGAGCTCCACCGCCACCGCCCAGGCCGCGGCAGCCGATTGCAGGTCGCGGGCGCGATCCTGGGTGTCCCAGGTAAAGCCCTCCCCCATGACGTGGTAGCGCACCTCGTCGGGAAAGCGCTTGAAGAAGAGTTGTTCGCCGGTGTCGCGGCGCCCCTTGATGAACTGCACCACGCCTACCTGCATGCCGTGGCCGAGGGCGCGTGCCGCCATGCCGAAGGCCGAACTGCTCTTGCCCTTGCCGATGCCGGTATGCACCAGCAGCAGGCCGCGCTCGTCCTGAGCTTCGGCGATGCGGGCATCGATCACCGCCTTCTTGCGCACCATGCGCGCGCGGTGGCGCTCGTCGCGCTCGTCGTTGGCGGTATCGGGGGTGTCGGTCATGGCAGTTCTCCGGGTGCGGGCGCGGCGGAGAAAAGGGCAGAGACGCCGCCCGCGCAAGGCAGGGGGCGACGCCGCGCGACGCCCTCCGCATCGCCGAGATGAACGCAAACGTGGCCGGTCTCCGGGCTGGTGAGGCGATGCCCTGGGGCATCCGCGGCGCCCCTTCCCGGCCAAGGCCAGTGGGTATCGCGCCGCTACTACTCAACTACCGTTGCGGGGGCAGCGCCGGCTCGACCGGCTTCCCTGTTTCACCCCGGCTCAGGCGGGGCACCACGTGCAAGGGCGCAGGGTACGGGCTACCCGGAAGAGCGTCAATCGATCGCCTCGCCCGAACTCAGTACTCGCGGGTTCGGTCCACCCTGGACACTCACGCCCTTAGGAGCTACCGAATGAACGAAGCCACCCTCGCCGCCTGCATCAAGGCCTGCCTCGACTGCGCCGCTGCCTGCGAAACCTGCGCTAGCGCCTGCCTGGGCGAAGACCATATCGACATGATGCGCGACTGCATCCGCCTGGATCGCGACTGCGCCGACGCCTGTCGCCTGGCCGCCACCTTCATGCAACGCAACAGCGACCGCGTCGCCGAGGCCTGCGCCCTGTGCCTGGCCACCTGCCGTGCCTGCGCCGCCGAGTGCGGCAAGCACAAGGCCGAGCACTGCCAGGCCTGCGCCCGGGCCTGCGAAGCCTGCGCCGAGGCCTGTGCGGCCATGGCCGCCTGAAACCACCAGCGCGATCCTGAACTGCGCGCCTGAGTCGCAGGTGAATCCGCCCTGCCGCCTGCCCATCCGGGCGGGCGGCATTGGCATTAACCGGCCACGCCAGGGATAATGCCCGCCCTTTCATCGATATCCAGGCCTACGCCATGACCGATACCAACCAAGATCCCCGTTTGAGCCGCATGAAGCGTCGCCTGCGCAAGAAGCAGTACCTGGGCGAGTTCCAGGAACTGGCCTTCGAAATCAAGGTGAGCTTCAAGAGCGAACTCAGCGAAGACGATCTGGACACCTTCCTCGGCGACTTCATCGACTACGTCGAAGAGCGCAAGCTGGACTACATCGGCGGCTTCGATAACGCCTGGGTCGAAGGCACCATCATGGCCAACAAGCGCTACACCTCGCCCACCGCAGAAGACCGTACCGCGCTGCTGGATTGGCTCAAGGCCCGTGCCGAAGTCGGCGAAGCCAATGCCTCCGAGCTGCATGACGCCTGGCATCACGACGGCGAAGTCTGAGCATTATCGGAAAAGTGCCTGGGCAGCGGCGACTTTGCCGCTAAGCCTTGAGTAGCCTTCTCCGGATAGCTTGGCGCCGGTTGCGGTCGTAAAGGGGAATCCGTTGGAAACCAGGTCCTCATGACGACCCTCCTGCAAATCTCCGATACCCACTTCGGCACCGAGCAACCCACCGTGGTCGCGGCCCTGGAAGCCCATGTCCGCGAACACGGCGCCGATGTCCTCATCCTCTCCGGGGACATCACCCAGCGCGCCCGCCGCGAGCAATTCGCCGCCGCCAAGATCTTCGTCGAACGCTTGGAAAGCTACGGCATTCCCCGCACCCTGGTGATCCCGGGCAACCACGACCTACCGCTGTACAACGTCTTCGCCCGCTTCCTTACGCCGTACGGCAACTATCGTCGCCATTTCGGCCAGGATCTTGAGCCCAGCTTCGAGAACGACGAGCTGCTGCTGGTCGGTCTCAACACCACCGCCCCCCGTCGCCACAAGGATGGCGCGGTGAGTCTTGAGCAGATCGAGCGCGTGGCCGAGCGCCTGCACCGCGCCGGCCCTGGCAAGCTGCGCATCGTCATCGCCCACCAGCCCTTCGGCGCCCTCGAACTGAGCGACCTGAGCAATCTGCAGCACAACGCCGACCAGGCCCTGGCCACCTGGGCCGATGCCGGGCTGGATCTGGTGATGGGTGGCCACATCCATCTGCCCTATGTGCTGCCCCTGAGCCGGCAATATCCCACCCTGCCCCGCGAGGTCTGGATCGTCCAGGCCGGTACCGCCCTCTCCTCCCGCGTGCGCGGCACCTCGCCCAATTCCTTCAATCGCCTGCTGGTCGGCGAAGGCGCGGAAAAGACCGTGGACGTGGAGCGCTGGGATTTCCAGGGCGATCGTTTCGTGGTCGGTGAGCGCCATGCCCTGCGCTGGCAGGCGGCACGCGACGCCCTGGCGGCGACCTGAAGCCAAAAACCGCTCTACTGCGGACTCCTGCGCACTTTCGCCAATGGAAATTGATTCAAGCTGTTGAAACGGCCGGCGGAATTTGAACGGCGCGTAGTCTTAGGATTTTCGGCAGGAGCGGCCCATGGAATCCTTGACTCAATCACTGCTTGGCTTCATCGAAACCCATCAGGCCTGGGCGCCGCTGATCGTCGGCCTGCTCGCCTTCGGCGAGTCCCTGGTGTTGCTCGGTGTCTTCATCCCGGCCACCGCGCTGATGCTGGTGGTCGGCGGCCTGGCCGGCTCGGGCGTGCTGGCTCCGATACCCCTAGTGCTGGCGGCCATCATCGGCGCTATCGTCGGCGACATCTGCTCCTACCTCATCGGGCGTTGGCTCGGCCCGGGCATCGTGCACCGGCCGCCGTTCCGCCGCTATCGCAAGCAGGTGGCCAGGACGCGGCTGTTCTTCCGCCGCTACGGCTTCTTCGCGGTGTTCGGCGGACGCTTCCTGACCATGATCCGCAATACCGTGCCCCTGGTGGCCGGGATGATGGCCATGAATCAACTGCGCTTCCAGTCGGCCAACGTGCTCTCCGCCATCGTCTGGGCACCGCTGATGATGGCGCCGGGGTATCTGGCGGCCAAGGGCATCGACCGCTTCAGTTTCGCCGGCAACGAGCCGCTGTGGATCGGGGCCGGCATGGTCGCCCTGCTGGGGGCGGGCGGCGTACTCTTCTTCAAGCAGCGGCTGAGACGCGTCTAGACTGCGGCCAGCGCCGCGAGCAGCCGCGCCCGCGTCAGGGGCACCTCGCGCAGGCGCACGCCGGTCGCCGCGGCCACTGCGTTGGCGATGGCCGCCGGGATAGCTGCCGTGGTGGCCTCGCCGGCGCCCACCGCGGGTTCTTCAGGGCGGTCGAGCAATTCCAGCTCCAGCTCGGGCAACTCGCTGAAGGTCAGCGGTGGATAGGCGCCCCACTCCAGGCTGGTCACGCCTTGATGATCGAATTGCACCGCCTGTTTGAGGGTACGGGCAATGCCCTGTACCACGCAGCCTTCCAATTGATTGCGCAGGCCATCGGGATTCACGATGAGGCCGCAATCATGGGCCACCACCACCCGGGTGACCCGGATACCCGTCGCTCGACTCACCGCCACCTCGACCACGGCAGCCACATAGGCGTTCTCGTTTTCGTAGCGCAGAAAGGCCAGGCCCTGGCCGGTCACCGCCGTGCCATCCCAGGCGCCGCTGCGTCTGACCGGGGACTGCCAATTCGCCTTGCTCGTGGCTGCCTGCAACACCTCGCGCGCCCTGGCGTCCTGCAGATAGCGCAGGCGGAACTCCAGCGGATCGACACCGGCCGCCAGCGCCAGCTCATCCATGAAGGATTCGTTGGCGAAGGTATTGCCTACCGCGCCCAGGGCCCGCAGCGCCGAGGGTCGCAGCGGCGAATCGCCGGCCTCCAGCCAGTGGGTCGCTACCTGGATATTGATTAGGTCGTAGTTCAACGGCGCATTGCGATTACCCCCACCACGACCGCCCTTGAGCGGCAGGCTGTAGGCCAACTGTCCGGCCAGCAGCGCCGCCGCGCCGGTCTGGCCATTGGGGCGGGTCAAATGGGTCGGCGTCCAGTTGGCGAAGCGCCAGGCGAGCAGATCACCCGCGGCGCTTAGGCCACCCGCCAGACGCATCAGCATCGCCGGACCCTTGGGATTCCAGCCATGCTCGTCGGCCCGGCTCCATTGCACCCGCACCGGTCGGCCGCAGAGCTTGGACAGCAGCGCCGCATCGGCCGCCGCATCGTCGGCGCCGTTATGGCCGTAGCAGCCGGAGGCCTGCTGATAGATGACGTGGATGCTGTCTTCCGGCAGTTTCAGCAATTCCGCCAAGGCTGCGCGTAGCTGATAGACGCCCTGGGTGCCACTCCAGACGGTGGCGCCATCCGCGCGCACCTCGGCCACCGCGCAGGAGGGGCCGATGGAGTCGTGATTCTGATAGGGCCAGCGATACTCGGCCTCCAGCCGCTGCGCCGCCTGTTGCAATTCCAGCTCGACGTCGCCGGCCTCCTGCTGGATGTCGGCCGGCCCCGCCTTGGCCTCCAAGAGTCCATAGAGCTCGCCGGGCAACGGCAGGTCCGGCACCAGGTTCCACTCGACCTTCAACGCCGCCGCGCCTTGCCGCGCGAGCCACGGCTGCGCCGCCAGCACCGCGACGAAGGCGCCCTCGTACACCAGCTGCGCGCCCGCGGGCAGCGCGCTGGCATCGATGCCACGAATGCTCACCCCGGCCAGCCGCGCCGAGCCGGTACAGGGCGGTCGCACCACGCAGCCGTGTAGCATCCCGGGCAGGCGCAGGTCATGGACGTAGTCGAAACTACCGAACAGCTTGGCCGGGATGTCTTCCCGCGGCACCGAGGTGCCGACCAGGCGATAGTCCTTCACGGCTCTCGTCCGCACGGCCTGATTGACCAGCCGCCCCAGCGGTCGCCCGCCGACCAGTTCGCCATAGCTGACGAAACGCCCTGTCGGATCGCCGCGATACACCACGCGGCCATCGACCGTGTCCACCACCGCCAGATCCAGCCCCAGGCGTCGCGCCCCTTCCAGGAACAGGAACTGCCGGGCACTGGCGGCGGCCTTGCGTAATTGCGCGCCGCCCACCTGCAGGCTCTTGCTGCCGGCGGTGATGCCCTGGTCGGGAGTCAGCCGGGTATCCCCCTGGATCAACCGGGTGGCGGCAAAGGCCACGCACAGTTCCTCAGCCACGATCTGGCGCAGCGCGGTGCTGACTCCGGTACCCAGTTCCACCTTGCCGCTGTAGACGGTGACCTGCCCCTGGGCATCCACCGCCAGCCAGGCATCCAGCTGGCGCTCGTCGAGTGTCTTGGCCATGGCGGCCGGATCACTGGGCGTCGGCAGCACCTGAGCCCTGACCGGTCGCTGCAGGCTGAAACCCAGCAGCAACACCGCGCTGCCGCCGAGAAAGGTGCGTCGCGACAGCGTCATGCCGGAGCCTTCCCGCCGTCGCGCAGCAACACAGCTGCCCGCTTCACCGCTCGCAGGATGCGATAGTGGGTGCCGCACCCACAGAAATTGGCCGCCAATGCCTGACGGATCTGCGCATCGCTCGGCTCGGGCACGCGCTCGAGCAGCGCCCGGGCGGTCATCACCATGCCGGGGATGCAATAGCCGCATTGCGCCGCCTGCTCTTCGATAAAGGCCTGCTGCAAGGCATGGGGGGCGTCGGGCGTACCCAAGCCTTCCAGGGTCAGCAGCTCTCGACCGACGAAGGACGCCGCCGGCAGTAGGCAAGCGCGCACCGGCTTGCCATCCGCCAACACCGTGCAAGCCCCGCATTCACCCAGACCACAGCCGAACTTCGGCCCCTTGAGCCCCAGCTCGTCACGCAGGACATCCAGCAAGGGCATGCGCGGATCGACATCGAGTGGGCGCGTCTCGCCGTTGACCCTGAGTTCGATGGCCGCCACCGCTATTTCTCCCGTTCCCGTGCCGCCGCCACGTCCTCGGGACGGATGTCGGCGGCATGGCCGCCGAAGCGGCGGCCGATGTAGTTGGCCAGATCGGCAATCTGGCTGTCGCTGAGCAGATCGCGGTAGGCCGGCATGAAGGCATGCTCGGTGCGTCCCTGGCGTTCGAGTCCGTCGAGCAGCACCCGGACCAGGTTGGTCCCCTTAGGATCACGCACCGCCGAATAATTACTGAAGGAATGCGGATAGGGCCCAGCCGGCCCGCGATCATCCGGCGCATGGCAGCTGGCGCAAGCCGACTGCAATAACGCGGCGCTCTCCGCTTCGGCGGCACTGAGCGTCCCGGCTTCGCCCGGCGGCTGGACCTCCGCCCGCGCCGGCACCGCGCCAGGCTGAGCCGGCAAGGTGCGCAGGTAGGCAATCAGGGCACCGAGGTCGGCGTCGTTCAGATAGCGGGTACCACCGCTCACCACCTCGGCCATGGGGCCCGCCGCTACCGCCTCGCCACGTTGATGGCCTTCGCGCAGGTAGCTGGCCAACTTGGCATCGCTCCAACCGCCAAGGCCGCGCGGGTCGGCCGTGAGATTCCAGGCGGTCCAGCCCTGCTGGGTCGCTCCGGCGTAGGCGCGACCGCTGTCGAGCCCCTGGCTCCAGGTGCGCGGCGTGTGACACTCCTGACAGTGTCCGACCGCCTCGGCCAGGTAGGCGCCCTGCGCCACCTGGGCATCCGCCAAGGTGGGAAGCGGACCCGGCGTGAAATTCAGCCACTTCCAGCCGCGGATCAGCGCCCGTTGGTCGAAGGGAAAGCGTAGCGCGTTGGCGGGCGGCGCATAGGGCACCGGCCGCTGGACCCGCAGGAAGGCGAAGATGGCGGCCACGTCTTCATCGCTCAAACGGGTAAAGGCCGTATAGGGAAACGCCGGATAGAGCTGCTCGCCATCACGACCGAGGCCTTCGTGCAATGCCCGGCGAAACTGGTCCTCGGTCCAATCACCCAGGCCGAGTTGGCGATCCGGGGTGATGTTGCTCGAATAGAGCCGACCGAACGGGGTATCGAAGGCGACGCCACCGGCGAAGGGCGCACCGTCGGGTCGGGTATGGCAGCCTTGGCAGTTACCCAGGCGAGTGAGGTATTCACCGCGAGCCAGCTCGGCCTCGTCTGCGCGGGCCAGCACGGCGGAACCCAGAAGCAGGATCCCCGCCAGACACGGCAGGGCAAAGGATCTCATCGACTCTCCTCATGAGGTCGAACCGGACTGGCCGGTTCTGCCTTGGCTTTGCCGTCATCCTAATCGCAGCAGCAGCCAGCCGTGGCGCGCGACCCTGGAGCTGGGACACAGGCGACAGTTTTGGCGATGCCCCCCTCACTGGGCTTTACATCTCCGCCGACAGCCGACTCGCTTCGACCTCCCACAGCAGAGGCCCCCTCACCCAGAGCGCCGGCAGCCACGCAGGCTCCCCGATGCTTTGATTACCGCCCCCGCCCCACTCAGAAAACGCAGGATAGATCCCTAACAATGAACCACTCTATAGGGGTGGTATTATTCAGCGTTTGGGCACGAAGCCGTCGGGCTTGGCCGCCAGCCAGTCGACGAATTGGCGGATGCGCGCATCGCTGAGCAGCAGTTCGCGGCTGTTGTATTCCAGCGCCAGGGTCTTTTCGTCGAAGGTCTGATGGATGTGGTTGTGGCAGGGCCGGCAGACCCAAAGGGTGGCGGTGATGCGGCTGACGCGGTCGAATTTCTTGCGTACGTAGGCCTTGTCGTGCAGCGAACGGGGGATCAGGTGATGACGGGTGAGCGGCGCCGCCCGGCCGCACAGCTCGCAACGAGCCGGCTGGGGCGGCAGACGTATCGCCTGGGGCATGATGGGCTCCGCTCGGGCTGGATGCCTATTCGAGCGGTCCGGACGGAACGGGGTTCAATAGCCGCCGGCGAGGCTCGGCGTGACCAATACCCGCTTGGCCTGCAGGTAGCTCTTCTGCCAATAGGGCTTGGCCAGACTGTCCAGCCGCACCGTACCGCCGGTACGAGGTGCGTGGACGAAACGCCCCTCCCCTACGTAGATGCCGGCGTGACTCACCTCGCGCCCGCCCGCCGTGGCGAAGAAGATCAGGTCACCGGGCTGCAAGGCGTTGCGCGCCACGTTGGGCGAACCCAGGCTGATCAGCTCGCGGGTCGAACGCGGCAAGGTCACACCCGCCGCATCGCGATACACGTAGCCGATCAGGCCACTGCAATCGAAACCACCCGCGGGCGTGTTGCCACCATAACGATAGGGCGTGCCGACCAGGCCGATGGCGCGGAACAATACATCGTTGGCCGCCTGAGCTTGGCTCTCCAGCACCGGCCGGGAGACGACCGGTGCGGGAGCGGGTGCCTGGGGTGGGCTGCCGACGCAGGCGGCCAGCAACAAAAAGGCGCAATACAATCCTAGGCGAGCCGCATGCGGCATGGGGAAGATCCTTAGTTATCCATCGATCGCCGCCGGCCTGCCACGCAGCACCGACGGGTCCTCGAAACGCACCGGCGATGATCGCCCAGGTACGTCTCAGCGCAATACGCGCTTGCCTTCCAGGAAACTCACCTTCCAGTACTGTTCGTCCAGGCTGTCCACCCGCACGCCCCCACTGCGACGACTGGAGGAATGGATGAACTTGCCGTCGCCCATGTAGATACCGGTGTGACTGACCCGACCACGGCCGTTGCTATTGAACAGCAACAGATCGCCGGGTTCCAGATCGTTCTTGCTCACCACCGGTACTTCGAGGTTGATGATCTCACGGGTCGAGCGCGGCAGCGTCATACCGGCTCGCTCGCGGAACACGTAATTGACGAAGCCACTGCAATCGAAACCGGCCAGGGTACTGCCGCCCTTGCGATAGGGCGTGCCGACCAGTTGGGTGGCGCGATTGAGGATTTGGTCCGCCAGATTCGGCAGCGCTTGGCGCGGGCCGACTTCACTTTCCCAATCGAGCCGCTGCGGCGCCCGGGTGTGGGGGAAGACCGGGCGTTGCGCATTGCCGTCGTTTTCCACGGCGGCTGGCTCGAGACCATTCGCAGCCGAGCCATGCAAGGAGGCGGTCTGGAAGGTCCGGGAAGGGCCAATGTGATCTTGATTGACGACGGAGTCCGGGCTTTGCGGTGCACTCGCGCAAGCGGCGAGCAGACAGACCAGAGACAGGGGCACGAGGGGTGCGAGGCGATTCCTTGGCATGGGCACGACCGTGTCGTTTTTTCAAAGTTTCGACACCTTGCCGACCTGAGTCACAGATGGCAAGTTTTTTTATCGTTTCGTGTGACTCAAAAGCCGAGGAAGGACGTCTACGGCCCTTTTTTCGATCTGAACGGTCGCCGCGGCGCTGAGCGACGAGCGGTCGGGATTGATTTCGATGAGATGACCGTACGTGGCCAGGGTCCGGGCGATGGGCTCCTGGATATAGGCAAAGGCCGCCGTGGTGCCTACCGCGATCACCAGGTCGAAGCCTCCGTCCAGGGCCTGCTGCAGACGCTGCAATTCCATCACCGGCAGCGCCTCTTCAAACAGCACCACGGGAGGACGCAGAATACCGCCACATTCCGGGCAGCACGGTGGCAGTGTTCCATGCAGATAGGCTTGAGAATTCGCCACTGCCTGGCTACAGACCATGCATGCCAGCGGTTCCAACTGCCCATGGATCTCGATCAGCCGCTCGGGCGGGTAGCCCGATTGACGATGAAAGCCATCGATGTTCTGGGTCAGCACCCAGGCGGCGGGCTGGCGCCGACCGAAGTCGGCAATGGCCTGATGCGCCGCGTTCGGCGCAGCCGCGACGCAGGCGCGCCCGATTTGCGCCAGATACCGCCAGCAGATGTCGGGACGCCGCCGCAGCATGCTGCCCGAGAGCGCCGCCTCGATGGGAATACCCTCGTCGGTGAGGCCGTTGTACAGCCCGCCCAGCCCACGATAGGTCGGCAGTCCAGAGTCGGCCGACAAGCCGGCCCCGGTGATGAACAGCACCCGCTCGGCCCGCTCCAGCAGCCGCCGGGCGCGCGCCAGGGCGTCGCTCAATGGTTCACCGTCAGGGCCAGCATCACCGACAGCTGGCACAGCGGCCGTCCGCTCTGTTCCTGCCAGAGATTGAAGGCCTCCTGCATCTTCTGCCGGTCGCGCTTGGCGGTGGGCGCCTTGTCGAGGATGTTCTGCGCCTTGAGCGCCGCCACCACGTCATCGGTCGCCAGAAAGGTGTCCTTGCCGGCCATGCGCAGGAATCGCTGAGCCGACAGACCACCCAACTGATTGCCGCGCTTGGTCAGCAGCTCCCACAGCCCGACGATGTCCTGCTCGGGCCACTCCGCCAGCAGTTGGCCGAAGCTGCCGTGGCTGCGCTGAAAATCGAGCACCATCTGGGCATTGAGCGGCACGCTGCGCAGCTTGCCCAGGTGCCGGATCAGCCGGGCGTCCTGCATCAGCCGCTCCAGTCGTTCGCCGCCCATGAGCACCACCTTCTCCGGGTCGAAGCCGAAGAAGACCTCTTCGAAGGCCGGCCACTTGGCATCCACCAGGCTGTGCTTGAGCCCGGCGCGGAAGATCCGCCGGGTCAGCAGCGACAGGTAGCGGTCATCGCCGACCGCTTTCAAGGTCGCGGCGTCCACCGGGCGTGGCAGGCGCGCCTCCAGCGCCGCGGGGGAGCCACAGCGATTCAGCGTGTACTCGAGCAGCCAGGCGTAATCTCGCATCAGAGATTCATCACCTGGACGAAGCGCGGCGTGGCGTTGTCATCGACCTTGAGACTGGCGAAGTCGAACAGTTCACGATCGGCCAATTGCGACGGCACCACGTTCTGCAGGGCGCGGAACATGATCTCGGTACGGCCCGGGGTCTTGCGCTCCCACTCCAGCAGCATCTCCTTGACCACCTTGCGCTGCAGGTTTTCCTGGGAGCCACAGAGGTTGCAGGGAATGATGGGGAACTCGCGCAGCACCGCGTAGGCTTCGATGTCCTTCTCGCTGCAATAGGCCAGCGGACGGATCACCACGTTGCGACCGTCGTCGGCACGCAGCTTGGGTGGCATGGACTTGAGGGTGCCGCCATGGAACAAATTGAGGAAGAAGGTTTCTACCATGTCATCGCGATGATGGCCGAGCGCCATCTTGGTCGCACCTATCTCGTCGGCGAAGGTATAGAGAATGCCCCGGCGCAGGCGCGAGCACAGCGAGCAGGTGGTTTTGCCCTCTGGGATCTTCTCCTTCACCACGGAATAGGTATCACGTTCCAGAATGTGGTACTCGACCCCCAGCTCCTTCAGGTACTGGGGTAAAACGTGTTCAGGAAAGCCCGGCTGTTTCTGGTCGAGGTTGACCGCCACGATCTCGAAACGGATAGGCGCGACCTTCTGCAGGTAGAGCAGCACGTCGAGCAGGGTGTAGCTGTCCTTGCCACCGGACAGGCAGACCATGACCTTGTCGCCGTCCTCGATCATGTTGTAGTCGGCGATGGCTTCGCCGGTAAGACGACGCAGGCGTTTCTGCAGCTTGTTCTGGTTGACCGAAAGGGTGCCCATGGATGAATCCGCGAAAGGAAAAAACGAAAGGCCGGCATTTTACGCGCAAAGCGCTCCGCGCCCTACCCCGAACGTCAGCCGGGAGCGACCAGCGACCATGAACGAGGCGCTGGAACTGAAGGCGGCGCTGCACCGCGAACTGCTGCGCGCCGGCACCTGCCTGTCGGAATACGAGTTGCTGCAGGCCTTGCGCCGTGCCGGGTCGCCCTTCGTGCCGCCCCGCCCGGTCACCGACAACTACGAACTCTTCCGGCTGCATTTCCGCGTGTTCAACGCGCTCTACCGGCTGCGGGACGAATTGCGCGCCGAACAGCGCGCGGAACTGGTCATCAGCGCGCTGCGCATCGAACTACGGCCCTACCTCGGGGCCCGTCCCGGCCTGGTGGTGGCCGACCCGCTGCGTGCCTATTACCTGGATCTCAGCCAGCTGGACACCACGACGCCGGAAGACGTGGCGAATCTGCTCAATCATTTCTGGGCCCTGGTGAATGGCGAATCCGACCTGCTGGAGGCGCTGCGCCTACTCGGCCTGGATCGCTCGGCGGACTACGGCCAGATCCGTCGCCGCTATCGCCAGCTCGCCAGCCGCCACCATCCCGATCATGGCGGCAGCACCGGTCGCCTGCAGGCCATCAACGCGGCCATGGATACGCTAAGACGCCACTACGGCCATCAGCCGACCGCGGACGCTAGGGCACAGGCACGCGCTTCGGCATAATCACCCTCCTCGCCAGAGGTTGCCCATGCCTGAACAACTCCACGCCCGGGTCGAAGACTGCTATCGGCAGGCCGAGGCCTTCTTCAAGCGCCGTTTCCCCCGCCCCGAAGTCAGCTTGGCCCTGCGCGGCCAGCGCGCCGGGGTCGCCCATCTCACCGAGAACCGGCTGAGATTCAACCAGCTGCTCTATCAGCAGAACCACAGCCACTTCCTCGAGCAGACCGTCGCTCACGAGGTGGCTCATCTGGTGGCGCACCAGCTGTTCGGTGGGGCCATTCGCCCCCATGGCGAGGAGTGGCAACTGATCATGCGCGGCGTCTATGGCCTGCCACCGGATCGCTGCCACACCTACGAACTGCCGCAACGGGCACGCACCCTCTACCTGTATCGCTGCAGTTGCCCGGATGGGCGCTTCGAATTCACGGCCCAGCGCCATGCCTTGGTACGCAAGGGCCGGCGCTATCTGTGCCGGCGCTGCCGGGCACCGCTGAACTACGCCAACGAGGTCATCCGCAGCGAATGACCTTGTTGCCTGCCGAGGTGAATCAGAAACCCGGCAGGCGTCGGACCTGGGCCTAGCCCCGCGCGAAGACTTCGTCGAACAAGTTGTGCATCGCCAGGAAGGCGCGCTTGGCCACCACCGGGTGATACTGCTGCTTGCCCGGATTGTTGGCCGCGGGATCGGTGAAGGAATGCACCGCGCCGCCATAGCTCAGCAGTTGCCAATCCACCTGGGCGGCGTCCATTTCCTGACGGAAGCCGGCGAGTTGCTCGTCCGGCACCAGCGGATCGGCGGCGCCGTGCAGCACCAGCACCGGACCGGTGATCCGCGCCGCATCGGCGGGTGTGGGAGTATCTAAATTGGCGTGGAAGGTCACCACGGCGCTCAGCGCCGCCCCGTCGCGGGCCAGTTCCAGGGCCGCGCAACCGCCGAAGCAGAAGCCGATGGCGGCGATCTGGTGGACGTCCACCGCCGCGCTTTCCGCCTGGGCGACCAGCGCGGCATAGGCCGCCTGCATGCGTTGACGCAGCAGGCCACGGTCGCCGCGGATTGGCGTCATGGCCGCGAGGGCTTCGTCGGCATTCTGCGGGCGCACGTCCCGGCCATAGAAATCGACCACCAGATAGGCCAGGCCATCGGCCTCGGCCAGTTGCTTGGCCTGCTCCACGGCGCCATTGGAGACGCCCATCCAATTCGGCGCGAACAGCACGCCCGGGCGGGTGGGATGACCGCTGGTGGCGTACACCAGTTGGCTCTCGAACGGCTGCCCATCGATTTCGTAGGGAACGGGTTTTACAGTGACATCGACCATGGGGTCCTCCGGAGGGTAGAAAGAGAGAAGCCCGCCTAAGATCCTGTTCAAAGCCTGCTGCGCGTCGGCCAAACGGCGTTGAAAAGACCCTGGGTCGCCAGCCCGGTCGGAATGCTCATTTACCATGCGTAAACTCCGCTTCCTCAGGTCTTTTCGCCTTGTTTGTCTCTAGCTCGCGAGGCTTTTAACAGGCCCTAAGCGGGCTTCTGCATCTTTAAGCGGACAATTCCACCAGCAATTTGTTTAACCGGCGGACATAGGCGGCGGGGTCCTTGAGGCTGTCGCCCGCGGCCAGCGCCGCCTGATCGAACAGGATGTGCGACAGGTCGGCGAAGCGGTCTTCATCGGGCTCGCCATCGAGTTTCTCGATCAGCGGATGCTGCGGATTGATCTCGAAGATCGGCTTGGAATCCGGTGCCTTCTGGCCGCTGGCTTCCAGGATCCGGCGCATCTGCAGGCCGAGGTCCTGCTCGCCTATGGCCAGGATCGCCGGCGAATCAGTCAGGCGATGGGACACGCGCACCTCGCTGACCTGGGCGTCCAGGGCCTGCTTGAGGCGCTCGACCAGGCCTTCCTTGGCCTTGGCCACCTCTTCCTGGGCTTGCTTGTCTTCTTCGCTGTCCAGCTTGCCGAGGTCGAGATCGCCACGGGCGACGTCGACGAAGTGCTTGCCGTCGAACTCGGTGAGATAGCTCATCAGCCACTCGTCGATGCGATCGGTCAGCAGCAGCACCTCGACCCCCTTCTTGCGGAAGACTTCCAGGTGCGGACTGTTCTTGATCTGGGCGTGGCTCTCGCCGGTCAGGTAGTAGATCTTGTCCTGGCCTTCCTTCATCCGGCCGAGGTAGTCGGCCAGGGAAACGTTCTGCGCATCGTCGCCATTGTGGGTCGAGGCGAAGCGCAGCAGGCCAGCGATCTTCTCGCGGTTGGCGAAGTCTTCCGCCGGACCTTCCTTGAGCACCTGGCCGAAGTGGCCCCAGAACGACTGGTACTTCTCCGGCTCGCTCTTGGCCAGCTTCTCCAGCATGTCCAGCACGCGCTTGGTCAGTGCCGACTTCATGGAGTCGATCACCGGGTCCTTCTGCAGGATCTCACGGGAGACGTTCAGCGACAGGTCGTTGGAGTCCACCACACCCTTGATGAATCTCAGGTACAGCGGCAGGAACTGGTCGGCCTGGTCCATGATGAAGACGCGCTGCACATAGAGCTTGAGGCCCTTGGGCGCTTCGCGCTGGTAGAGGTCGAAGGGTGCACGAGCCGGCACGTACAGCAGCGAGGTGTATTCGAGCTTGCCCTCGACCTTGTTGTGGCTCCAGGTCAGGGGATTCTCGAAGTCATGGCCGACGTGCTTGTAGAACTCCTGGTAGTCCTCGTCCTTGAGTTCGGTACGCGGACGAGTCCAGAGCGCGCTGGCGCGGTTGACGGTTTCCCATTCCTGCTCAGCGGGTTTTTCCTCGTCGCTGCCGTGGTGTTCCTTGGGCAGCTCGATGGGCAGGCCGATGTGGTCGGAGTACTTCTTGACCACGTTACGCAGCCGCCAGCCGTCGGCGAATTCGGTTTCCTCGGGCTTGAGGTGCAGCACGATGCGCGTACCGCGCTCGGGCTTGTCGATGGTCGCGACCTCGAACTCCCCCTCACCCTTGGACGACCAGCGCACGCCTTCCGCGGCGGGATGGCCGGCACGACGGGTATAGACATCGACCTGGTCAGCGACGATGAAGGCCGAGTAGAAGCCCACACCGAATTGGCCGATGAGATTGGAATCCTTCTTCTGGTCACCGCTTAAGTTCTTCAGGAAGTCGGCGGTGCCGGACTTGGCGATGGTACCGAGGTGGGCGATGACCTCTTCCCGGCTCATGCCGATGCCGTTGTCTTCGAGGGTGACGGTGCCGGCTTCCTTGTCGAAGCTCAGGCGAATCTTCAGCGTATCCCCGCCTTCGAGCAGTTCGGGCTTGGACAGCGCCTCGAATCTGAGCTTGTCGGCCGCGTCGGAGGCGTTGGAAATCAATTCGCGCAGGAAGATTTCCTTGTTGGAATACAGCGAGTGAATCATCAGGTGAAGCAGCTGCTTCACTTCGGTCTGGAAGCCTAGGGTTTCCTTTTGAGTCTCCACACTCATGCTACGAACTCCGCAATCGATAGATACGCGCCAGTTGCTCTGGCGATGACGCGGAGATGGGGGCTGCCCGTGGTATTTCAAGGCTGGCGCCTGGTGGGAAGCCGTCGTTCGTGGCGCCTCTCCCATTCCTGCCGCGCTTCGTCCGGCGCTGCGCATAAGCCAACTTCCCCAGCAAAGCAATAGCGAATCTGACCGATTGCGCGTGCCGGGCTGGCGGTCGATGGTGCCGCTCGAGCACCCGCGACCGAGACGCACGAGCGCCGGTCGATAGCCCCCGAGGAGCCCCCATGCCGCCGCCTTCCGTACCCGCTGCCCTGCTGTTCGCGACCACCCTGGCCCTGGTGGCCTGTGATCCACCCGCGGAGCCAGCCAAGACCGCTCCCCGAGCCACCGAAGCACCCCAGGCGAATAACGCCGCCATCAGCGCCCTGCCCGCTCTGCATGTCGTCCTCACCTGGGAATCGCTTCCCAATGGTGAAAATATGGTGCTCAAGAATTATCGGGCGAAGCTCGACGCCTGTCAGGGCGCCGGCTGGCCCACCCGGGCGCTGTCGGCGGAAGAGGAAGCCAAGCTTGGCAAAGGTGAGATCGACATTGCCATCGATGCCCGCCGCCAGGCTGCGCGCCAGATCCAGTGGAGCTTCGGCACCGCAGGCGACGATGATCGAAGCACCTGCCTGATCACGCTGGAAGCGCACGAGGACCAGGGCGAGATCGAGGACCAGGACGGCATTTACGAAGCCATCGACGACGCCACCCGCAACCAGTCGCGGCTGACCTACCAGGCCGCTGGCTGGACCTTGCTGGGTGAAGCCGAGGTCCAGGGACAGCCCTGTACCCGCTGGCGGAACGAGCGTCAGGAGGTCTGCATGTGGTCAGGCGGGTTGAAGTGGGGCTTCAGCGAAGCGCCGGCCGATGTAGCGGGCTGCAGCATCGCTGGCGCCGGCGACTATCTGACCGATATTCCGCTGCTGGGCCAGCCCCTACAGGGTGGCGGCTGCCGCTTGCAGGTCAAGACGTTCAGCCTGGGCAAGGGGCTGCTACCCGCGAGTCGATGAGGGCTCACGCCCACCCCAAAGGCGCGCTCCACGCCGTAAAGCCCCAGGCAGACGTCGCTCGCAAGTTAGTGAAGCGGCGCTTAAATCTGCAGATCAACGCGGCGAAGCGAGGAACTTAGCTTTCAAACCGGCGTTCGAACGGGCTGTTGTGTAGTTCATAAGGAGAAAACACATGAGAAAGCCCTTCGCCATCGCCCTACTCTTCACTGCCGCCTTCGGCCTCGCCGCCTGTGACAAGCCTTCCGAAAACAAGGCCCAGGATGCTGCCAAGACCGAACAGAAAGCCCAGGAAAATCTGAACAAAGCTGCCGAGCAGAGCAACAAGGCTGCCGAACAACGCAATGAAGCCGCTGCCGAGGCTGCCAAGGAGCAGTCCAAGGGCGAGGCGACTTCGGTCAACCCGGCCACTGGCACCACCAACGGCACCGCGCCGGCTACCCAGCCCAAGCCGTAAGCCAACCGGATATGAAAAAGCCCGCTGCTGCGGGCTTTTTCATGGCTGGCGAAAATCAGGAGCGCGAGGGGCGCCCTTCGACGCCCGCCTCTTCCACCTGCCCCTTGCCTCTCACGCTTTCCAGCGCCAAGGCCACGAGGCCCACTGCCACCGCTGGCAACAGCCAGCCCAGGCCCGAGTCCGCCAGGGGGAGCCAGAGCACCGCGGCATTCAGATAGGGCACCGCCAGGTGCGCGGCCTGCAGGCCGTCGAGGATGCCGAAGGCCAGCGCCACCAGCAGCACCGGACCTAGGATGCGGCCGGGCGCCGCCCAGCGCGAGCTGAAGAAGCTCAGCACCACCAGGGCGATGCAGGGCGGATAGATGGCGGTGAGGATGGGCACCGAGACCTGGATCAGCTGGGTCAGGCCCAGGTTGGAGACCAGCAGCGAGAAGGCCGCCAGCAGGACCACCAGGCTGCGATAGCTGAACGGCAGGAACTCACTGAAGAACTCCGCGCAGGCGCAGGTCAGGCCCACCGCCGTGACCAGACAGGCCAGGGTGATCAGCACCGCCAGGAAGTCGCTGCCGACGCTGCCGAAGGTGTGCTGTACGTAGGCATGCAGGACCTCGGCGCCATTGCTGGCATGGGGCACCAACGCCCCGCTGCCGGCGCCGAGCTGGAACAGGCTCAGATAGACCAGTACCAGGCCGACCCCGGCGATCAGCCCGGCGATGATGGTGTAGCGCGTCAACAGCTCGGGCGCCGTCACGCCGCGCGCGCGGATGGCATTGACGATGACGATGCCGAACACCAGGGCGCCAAGGGTATCCATGGTCAGGTAACCGTTGACGAAACCTTGGGACAGCGCCCGCGACGCGTATTCGGGCGCCGCGGTGGCGGGTCCGCCTGCCGGCCAGAACAGCGCGGCACCGCCGAGCACCGCCAGTGCCAGGATCTTCAGCGGGCCGAGGAAGCGTCCCACGGTGTCGAGCAGGCGCCCCGGATAGAGGGACACCACCAGCACCACCAGGAAGTACACCAGGCTGTAGAGGAACAAGGGGACCGGACCACTGCCCAGCAGCGGCGCGACGCCGACCTCGAAGGACACCGTAGCGGTCCGCGGCGTGGCGAACAGCGGTCCTACCGAGAGATAGCAGACGATGGCCAGCACCCGCGCCGCCGTCCGGCCGAGGGGTTTGCTGAGGGCATCCATGCCGCCGCCGACCCGCGCCAGGGCGATCAGGGTCAGCACCGGCAAGCCGACCGCGGTGAGCAGGAAGCCCAGGGCGGCGCTCCAGACGTGCTCACCGGCCTGCAGGCCGACGATGGGGGGAAAGATGATGTTGCCCGCGCCGACGAACAGCGCGAACGTCATGAATCCGAGGGCCAGGACGTCCCGGCTTTGCAAAGCTTTCATGGAAGGCAGTACCAGCAATGAGGAAAACGAAGCAGCCCGCCCTCTTGGGAGCAGGTCTTGGTAGCGCCACGACGTGGCCGATGGAGCGGAAAGGTTGTCATCCTAACGAATTACCTGCGAAAAGGCAGCCGGCAGGCGATGAGGCGCCCTACAACGAAAAAGGCCGCCCGAAGGCGGCCTCTTTCCAGTCAGTCAGGCTCAGGCCTTCTTGACTTCCCAACCGGTCAGCTCGGCCAGGGCCTTACCGATGTCGGCCAGGGAACGCACGGTTTTCACACCAGCGTCCTGCAGCGCGGCGAACTTCTCGTCCGCAGTGCCCTTGCCGCCGGAGATGATGGCGCCGGCGTGGCCCATGCGCTTGCCGGGCGGAGCGGTGACACCGGCGATGTAGGACACCACCGGCTTGGTCACGTTGGCCTTGATGTAGGCCGCGGCTTCTTCTTCGGCGCTGCCGCCGATCTCGCCGATCATCACGATGGCTTCGGTCTTCGGATCGTCCTGGAACAGCTTCAGGATGTCGATGAAGTTCGAGCCCGGGATGGGGTCGCCGCCGATGCCCACGCAGGTGGACTGGCCGAAGCCGGCGTCGGTGGTCTGCTTCACGGCTTCATAGGTCAGGGTGCCGGAGCGCGACACGATACCGACCTTGCCCGGCAGGTGGATGTGACCGGGCATGATGCCGATCTTGCACTCGCCGGGGGTGATGACGCCGGGGCAGTTCGGGCCGATCAGGCGTACGCCCAGTTCGTCGCACTTCACCTTGGCATCCAGCATGTCGAGGGTGGGGATACCCTCGGTGATGCAGACGATCAGCTTGATGCCACCGAAGGCGGCTTCCAGGATGGAGTCCTTGCAGAAGGGAGCCGGAACGTAGATCACCGAGGCATCGGCGCCGGTGGCTTCCACGGCTTCCTTGACGGTGTTGAACACCGGCAGGCCCAGGTGGGTGGTGCCGCCCTTGCCGGGGGTCACGCCGCCGACCATCTGGGTGCCGTAGGCGATGGCCTGTTCGGAGTGGAAGGTACCCTGGCTACCGGTGAAGCCCTGGCAGATGACCTTGGTGTCTTTGTTGATCAGGACGCTCATTACTTACCCTCCGCGGCCTTGACGACCTGCTGGGCAGCGTCGGTCAGGCTGGTTGCCGCGATGATGTTCAGGCCGCTTTCGGCCAGGACCTTGGCACCGAGTTCGGCGTTGTTGCCTTCGAGGCGAACCACGACCGGCACCTTCACGCCGACTTCCTTCACGGCACCGATGATGCCTTCGGCGATCATGTCGCAGCGCACGATGCCGCCGAAGATGTTCACCAGAACGGCCTTCACGTTGCTGTCGGACAGGATGATCTTGAACGCTTCGGTCACGCGCTCTTTGGTCGCGCCACCGCCGACGTCCAGGAAGTTGGCCGGCTTGCCGCCGTGCAGGTTGACGATGTCCATGGTACCCATGGCCAGACCGGCACCGTTGACCATGCAGCCGATGCTGCCTTCCAGGGCCACGTAGTTCAGTTCCCACTTCTGCGCATGGGCTTCACGGGCGTCGTCCTGCGACGGGTCGTGGAAGGCGCGCAGCTTGGGCTGACGGTAGATGGCGTTGCTGTCGATGTTGATCTTGGCATCCAGGCAGTGCAGGTTGCCGTCCTTCTTGATCACCAGCGGGTTCACTTCCAGCAGCGCCAGGTCGTAGTCCTGGAACAGCTTGGCCAGACCGACGAAGATCTGGGTGAATTGCTTGATCTGGTCACCTTTCAGGCCCAGCTGGAAAGCCAGGTCGCGACCCTGGTAGGGCTGAGCGCCCACCAGCGGATCGATGGTGGCCTTGAGAATCTTCTCCGGAGTGTCGTGCGCGACCTTCTCGATGTCCACGCCACCTTCGGTGGAAGCCATGAACACGATGCGGCGGCTGGAACGATCGACCACGGCGCCCAGATAGAGCTCCTTGTCGATGTCGGTGCAGGATTCGACCAGGATCTTGCTGACCGGCTGACCGTTGGCGTCGGTCTGGTAGGTCACCAGACGCTGGCCCAGCCACTTGGCGGCGAATTCCTTGGCTTCTTCTTTGCTCTTGACCAGCTTCACGCCACCGGCCTTACCGCGGCCACCGGCATGTACCTGGGCCTTGACGACCCACTCGTCGCCGCCGATACGGCCGCAAGCCTCGTAGGCCTCCTGGGGGGTGTCTACAGCGAAGCCTTTGGAAACGGGCAGGCCGTATTCAGCGAACAGCTGCTTACCCTGATACTCGTGGAGATTCATGCTTGTCTACCGTCTTCGTTGGGTATTGCGCATTAGACGCTGTGCGTTCTCCGCGCCGTCCTCCGGACGGTCACGGGCACCGCGCCACCTGTGACCCCTACTGCGCAGGGGTCCGAGGCGCCTTCCTGCGGTGGAGCCCAAGGGCTCCACGGCGGTCGGCGACCCCGTGGTTCCGTAAATCTCTTACCGCTTCTTGCGATTCACGGCGTGGATCGCATGACCGTTCACCGCCAGAGCCGCTTCGTGCAGCGCCTCGGACAGGGTCGGGTGCGAGAACACCATCATGCCCAGGTCTTCGGCGCTGGAGCCGAATTCCATGGCGATGGCGCCCTGCTGGACCAGCTCTGCCGCGCTCGGGCCAACCACATGGACGCCCAGGACGCGATCGGTCTTGGCATCGGCCACGACCTTGACGAAGCCGGCGGTATCGTTGGCTGCCAGAGCACGACCGCTGACCGCGAAGGGGAAGGTACCGACGTTGACTTCGACGCCTTCGGCCTTCAGGGCCTGCTCGGTCTTGCCGACCCACGCGATTTCCGGGTGGGTGTAGATCACCGAGGGCACCAGATCGTAGTTCATCTGGGCCTTGTGACCGGCGATGCGCTCGGCGACCATGACGCCCTCTTCCGAGGCCTTGTGCGCCAGCATCAGACCGCGTACGCAGTCACCGATGGCATAGACGCCCGGCACGCTGGTGGCGCAGTAGTCGTCGACGTAGATGTAGCCACGCTCGTCGCTTTCCACGCCGCTGTCGGACGCCAGCAGGTCGGTGGTGACCGGACGCCGGCCCACGGCAACGATCAGGCGATCGAAGGTGATCTGCTTCTCTTCACCGCCTTCGGTGTAGTTGACGGTGACTTCTTCACCGTTGACTTGGGAGCCGGTCACCCGGGCGCCCAGACGAATGTCCAGACCCTGCTTGGAGAGGATCTTGTAGGCTTCCTTGGAGACCTGGTCATCGGCGGCGACCAGGAACTTGTCCAGGGCTTCCAGCACGGTGACTTCGGCACCCAGGCGGGCCCAGACCGAACCCAGTTCCAGGCCGATGACGCCGGCACCAATCACGCCCAGACGCTTGGGCACGCTCTGGAATTCCAGGGCGCCGGTGGAGTCGACGATGACCTTCTGGTCCACCGGAGCCGGGGGGATGTCGATGGGACGCGAGCCGGAGGCCAGGATGACGTTCTCGGCCTCGACCACCTGCACGTTACCGTCCAGGCCGGTGACTTCGACCTTCTTGCCGGACAGCAGCTTGCCGTTGCCTTCCAGCAGGGTCACGCCGTTCGCCTTGAACAGGGTGGCCACGCCGCCGGTGAGGTTCTTCACGATCTGGTCCTTGCGGCCGATCATGGTGGGTACGTCGATGGTGACGTTCGGCGCATCGATGCCGTGCACCTTAAAGCCCTCGTGGGCCTCATGGTACTTGTAGGAGCTGTCCAGCAGCGCCTTGGACGGAATGCAACCCACGTTCAGGCAGGTACCGCCCAGGGCGATCTTGCCTTCCTTGCCCTTGTAGCGCTCGACACAGGCCGTCTTCAGGCCCAGCTGCGCGGCGCGGATGGCGGCCACGTAGCCACCAGGGCCGGCGCCGATCACCACTACGTCGAATTTGTCGCTCATACACTAATCCCCTTGGAGCAGCTTCAGGCATGGAAACTTGAAGCGGTGCGTGGCCCCTGCCCCGCACCGCGAGAGCCGGATCAGATGTCCAGCAGCAGACGGGCCGGATCTTCCAGCAGGTCCTTCATGGTGACCAGGAAGGTCACGGCTTCCTTGCCATCGATCAGGCGATGATCATAAGACAGCGCAAGATACATCATCGGCAGGATGACGACCTGGCCGTTCACCGCCATGGGGCGTTCCTGGATCTTGTGCATGCCCAGGATCGCGGTCTGCGGCGGGTTGACGATGGGGGTGGACAGCAGCGAACCGAAGACACCACCGTTGGAGATGGTGAAGGTACCGCCCTGCATGTCTTCCATGGTCAGCTTGCCGGCCTTGGCCTTCTTGCCGAAGTCGGCGATGGTGCCTTCCACTTCCGCCAGGCTCATGAACTCGGCGTTGCGCAGCACCGGAACCACCAGGCCACGGTCGCTGGACACGGCGACGCCGATGTCCTGGTAGCCGTGGTAGACGATGTCATTGCCGTCGATGGAGGCATTGACGCCCGGCTGACGCTTGAGCGCCTCGGTGGCGGCCTTGACGAAGAAGGACATGAAGCCCAGACGCACGCCATTGTGCTTCTTCTCGAACATGTCCTTGTACTTGGAGCGCAGGTCCATGATCGGCTTCATGTTGACTTCGTTGAAGGTGGTCAGCATGGCCATGCTGGACTGGGCTTCAACCAGGCGCTCGGCGACCTTGGCCCGCAGACGGGTCATGGGCACGCGCTTCTCGGTGCGGTCACCCGCGGCGGTCACCACCGGAGCGGCGGCAGCGGCAGGCTTGGCAGCCGGAGCGGCGGCGCCGGACTTCTTGGCCTCGACGGCAGCCACGGCATCTTCCTTGGTGACGCGACCGCCCTTGCCGGTACCGACCAGGGTAGCCGGGTCGATGCCGTTCTCTTCGGCGATCTTGCGCGCGGCGGGGGCCAGGATCGGATCCTCGTCGCTACCAGCGGCCGCCGGAGCGGCGGCCGGGGCACTGGCAGCCGCTGGCTGAGCGGCCGGGGCGGCGGCAGCGGCGCCCTCCTGGATGCGAGCGATGACTTCTTCGCTCAGCACGGTATCGCCTTCGTTCTTGATGACTTCGGCCAGGACACCATCGGCAGGAGCCACTACTTCCAGGACGACCTTGTCGGTCTCGATGTCCACCAGCAGCTCGTCACGCTTGACGGCTTCGCCCGGCTTCTTGTGCCAGGTGGCGACGGTGCCATCGGCGACCGATTCAGGGAAGGTAGGGGCTTTGATCTCGATAGCCATTCTATGAATTTCCTTAATGATCTGTGGTAGTCGCGTGGCGAATCAAATAGTGAAGGCATCCGACAGCAGTTTTTCCTGCTGTTCGGCGTGCATGGAGGCATAGCCGCAAGCCGGGGCTGCCGAGGCATCGCGACCGGCGTACTCCAGGCCGAGACCGGCCTTGTAGGCGGAGACGGCGCGGCGCATGTGATGCTGGCTGCAGTACCAGGCGCCCTGGTTCATCGGCTCTTCCTGGCACCAGACCACGCGCTCGAGGTTCGGATAGCCAGCCAGGACTTCGGCCAGATCGTCTTCCGGGAAGGGGTAGAGCTGTTCCAGGCGGACGATGGCGATGTCCTGACGATTCTCGCTGCGGCGCTTTTCCAGCAGGTCGTAGTAGACCTTGCCGCTGCACAGCACCAGGCGCTTGACCTGCTGGGCATCGATGGGGTCCAGTTCGTTGATCACGGTCTGGAAGGAGCCATGGGCCAGATCTTCCAGGGTCGAGATGGCCAACTTGTGACGCAGCAGCGACTTGGGCGTGAGCACCACCAGCGGCTTGCGCAGCGGACGGATCACCTGGCGACGCAGCAGATGGTAGATCTGCGCCGGGGTGGTCGGCACGCAGACCTGAATGTTCTGCTCGGCGCACAGTTGCAGGTAACGCTCCAGGCGTGCCGAGGAGTGCTCCGGACCCTGGCCCTCGTAGCCATGGGGCAACAGCATGGTCAGGCCGCACAGGCGACCCCACTTGATCTCGCCGCTGGTGATGAACTGGTCGATGACGACCTGGGCACCGTTGGCGAAGTCACCGAACTGGGCTTCCCAGATCACCAGCGCGTTGGGCGTGGTGGTGGCGTAGCCGTATTCGAAGCCCAGCACCGCTTCCTCGGAGAGGAAGGAGTCGTAGATTTCGAACGAAGGCTGGTTATCCGCCAGATGCTGCAGGGGCACGTAAGGCACGGCGTCCTTCTGGTTGTGCAGTACCGCATGCCGGTGGGAGAAGGTGCCACGACCAACGTCCTGACCGGTGATACGGATCGGATGGCCTTCATGCAGCAGGGTGGCGTAAGCCATGGTCTCGGCGAAGCCCCAGTTCAGCGGCAGGCCACCGGCGGTCATCTTCTGCCGATCCTCGAGGATCTTGCCGACCTGGCGCTGCACCACGACGCCTTCCGGAATCTGCAGCAGCTTGTTGGCCAGCTCCTGCAGGGTCTTCAGATCGAAGCGCGTGTCATGGCGTGCGGTCCAGGCGTGGCCCAGGTAGGGTTTCCAGTCGACGAACAGATCGCGATTGGGCTCCTTGACCAGGCTGGCCACTACGTGGCGACCTTCGTCCAGGGCACCGCGGTAGGCTTCGAACTGCTCTTGAACCTGCTCGCTGGATACCACGCCAGCCTGGGTCAGGGCATCTGCGTAGAGGTCGCGGGTAGTACGCTGCTTGGCGATCTGCTGGTACATCAGCGGCTGGGTGCCGCTCGGCTCATCGGCCTCGTTGTGGCCGCGGCGGCGGTAGCAGACCAGGTCGATGACCACGTCACGCTTGAACTGCATGCGGTAGTCGACCGCCAGCTGGGTGACGAACAGCACCGCTTCGGGATCGTCGCCGTTCACGTGGAAGATCGGCGCCTGGATCATCTTGGCGACGTCGGTGGCGTACTCGGTGGAGCGCGCGTCTTCCTGGCGGTTGGTGGTGAAACCCACCTGGTTGTTGATGATGATGTGCAGGGTGCCACCGGTCTTGTAGGCACGGGTCTGCGACATCTGGAAGGTTTCCATGACCACGCCCTGGCCCGCGAAGGCGGCGTCGCCGTGGATGGCGATGGGCACGACCTTGTCGCCGCTGCGATCGCCACGGCGATCCTGGCGGGCACGCACCGACCCTTCCACTACTGGAGAGACGATCTCCAGGTGCGAGGGGTTGAACGCCAGCGCCAGGTGGACTTCGCCACCCTGGGTCATGACGTTGGACGAGAAGCCCTGGTGATACTTCACGTCACCGGAACCCAGTTCGACCAGCTTCTTGCCTTCGAACTCGTCGAAGAGATCGCGCGGGTTCTTGCCCAGGGTGTTGACCAGCACGTTCAGGCGACCCCGGTGGGCCATGCCGATCACCAGCTCCTTCACCCCATAGGAGCCGGAACGCTGGATGATCTCGTCGATCAGCGGAATCAGGCTCTCGCCACCTTCCAGACCGAATCTCTTGGTGCCCGGATACTTGGTGCCCAGGTACTTTTCCAGGCCTTCGGCAGCCGTCAGGCGCTCCAGCAGATGGGTACGAACTTCGGCGGAATATTGGGGGCGGCCACGGACGCTTTCCAAGCGCTGAAGGAACCAGCGACGCTCTTCGGAATCGACGATGTGCATGAACTCCGCACCCACTGTGCGGCAATATGTCTCTTGCAGCGCATCCCGGATTTCGCGGAGAGTTGCTTCCTCTTTGCCGATGAACAATTCACCGGTACGGAAGGTGGTATCCAGGTCGGCATCGGTCAAGCCGTAGTGATTCAGCAGCAGATCGGCAGGCGGCTGACGCTTCCACAGACCCAACGGGTCGAGTTGGGCGGCCTGATGGCCTTGCAGACGGAACGCCTGGATCAGACGCAGGACTTCGACCTGCTTCTTCTCGTGTTCGGAACTGACGGTACCGGCAGACACCGGTTGAGCTCGGCGCTGGTTCTTGCCCAGCAGAACGAAGTGATCGCGAATCGCAGAGTGTGCGACGTCCGGCGAGTTACCGGTTACCGCGGGCAGCTTCTGGAAGTAGGTGCGCCACTCTTCCGGAACGGCATTCGCATCGTGCAGAAACAGCTCATAGAGCTCTTCCACGTAAGCAGCGTTGCCGCCGGACAGGTGAGCGCTGTCCCACAGTTGCTGCATCTGACTTTCGTGCATCTAGATCACCCCTTCGGCAGAGATAGCATCAACCGATGACCCGTTTCCTGCGTGGAACCCGGCCTCACTGCGGCTGCGCCAATGCCCGGATGCTGTTCCGGGTATCCCTGAATGGACGTTGGTTGAATCAAGCTATCAAGGTCGCTAACGAACCCGCCCGGCACAACTGGCCGGGCGGGACGTGGATCAGGTACCGCTCTGCAGCAGCATCGCCCGCACATGGCCAATGGCCTTGGTCGGGTTCAGCCCCTTGGGGCAGACCGCCACGCAGTTCATGATCGAGCGGCAGCGGAACACGCTGAACGGATCGTCCATGGCAGCCAGGCGTTCCTGGGTCTTGGTATCGCGGCTGTCAGCCAGGAAACGATAGGCTTGCAGCAGCGCGGCCGGGCCGAGGAACTTGTCGGGGTTCCACCAGAAGGACGGGCAGGACGTCGAGCAGCAGGCGCACAGAATGCACTCGTACAGACCGTCGATCTTCTCGCGATCTTCCGGGCTCTGCAGACGCTCGATGGCCGGTGCCGGGGTCTCGTTCTGCAGGAACGGCTTCACCTTCTCGTATTGCTTGTAGAAGATGCTCATGTCGACGACGAGGTCACGGATGACCGGCAGACCCGGCAGCGGACGCACCACCAGCTTGTCGTTCTTGACCACGGACGACAGCGGCGTAATGCACGCCAGGCCGTTCTTGCCGTTGATGTTCATACCGTCGGAGCCGCAGACGCCTTCGCGGCAGGAGCGACGGTAGGAGAAGCCTTCATCCTGCTCTTTGATCAGAGCCAGGACGTCCAACACCATGAGGTCCTTCCCACCGGTATCGACCTGGAACTCCTGCATGGACGGCAGGCCGTCCTGATCCGGGTTGTAACGATATACGCTGACTTTCAACATGGTGGTCACCTTTAGTAAGTCCGAACCTTGGGTTCGAACATCGGTACGGTCTTGGGCGCGAAGTTGACTCCACGCTTACTGACCCGCTTTTCACCGGGGAAATAGAGGGTGTGGCACAGCCAGTTCTCGTCATCGCGCTCCTCGAAGTCTTCGCGAGCGTGAGCACCACGGGACTCCTTGCGGTTCTCGGCGGCGATGGCGGTCGCCTCGGCCACTTCGAGCAGGTTCTGCAGCTCGAGCGCCTCGATGCGGGCGGTGTTGAAGCCCTGGCTCTTGTCGTTGATCTTGACCTTGGCGATACGCTCGCGCAGCTGCGCCAGCTCAGCGATACCCTTCTGCATGTATTCGCCGGTACGGAATACGCCGAAGTAGTTCTGCATGCAGGTCTGCAGCTGCTTGCGCAGGGTAGCGACGTCTTCGCCGGTGGTGCGCTCGTTGACGCCGGACAGGCGCTGCAACGAGGCTTCCAGATCGCTTTCCGACGCACCGCGGTGCTCGATGCCGTCCTTGAGCGCCTTCTCCAGGTGCAGACCAGCCGCACGACCGAAGACCACCAGGTCCAGCAGCGAGTTGCCACCCAGGCGGTTGGCGCCATGCACGGACACGCAAGCCACTTCGCCCACGGCGAACAGGCCTTCGATGATCTTGTCGTTGCCGTTGGCGTCCTGAGTGATGGCCTGGCCATGGATGTTGGTGGCGATGCCGCCCATCATATAGTGGCAGGTCGGGATCACGGGGACCGGAGCGACGACCGGATCGACGTGGGCGAAGGTCTTGGACAGTTCGCAGATGCCAGGCAGGCGGCTGTGCAGCACCTCTTCGCCGAGGTGGTCCAGCTTCAGCAGCACGTGGTCGCCATTGGGACCGCAGCCGTTGCCGGCCAGTACTTCCTTGACCATGGAACGGGCGACCACGTCGCGGCCGGCCAGATCCTTGGCGTTGGGCGCATAACGCTCCATGAAGCGCTCGCCGTGCTTGTTGATCAGATAGCCGCCTTCACCGCGGCAACCTTCGGTGACCAGTACCCCGGCGCCGGCGATGCCGGTCGGGTGGAACTGCCACATCTCGATGTCCTGCACCGGCACGCCGGCGCGCAGGGCCATGCCCACGCCGTCACCGGTATTGATCAGGGCATTGGTGGTGGAGGCGTAGATACGACCGGCACCGCCGGTAGCCAGCACGGTAGCCTTGGATTTGACGTAGACGGTTTCGCCGGTCTCGATGCAGATGGCGATAACGCCGACCACGACGCCATCCTGGTTCTTGACCAGGTCCACGGCGTACCACTCGTTGAGGAACACCGTGTTGTTCTTCAGGTTGCCCTGATAGAGGGTGTGCAGCAGAGCGTGACCGGTACGGTCGGCCGCGGCGCAGGTACGCGCGGCTTGGCCACCCTTGCCGTAGTCCTTGGACTGACCGCCGAAGGGGCGCTGATAGATACGGCCCTGCTCGGTACGAGAGAACGGCAGCCCCATGTGCTCGAGTTCGAAGACCGCTTCCGGACCAACGGAGCACATGTATTCGATGGCGTCCTGGTCACCGATGTAGTCCGACCCCTTGACGGTGTCGTACATGTGCCAGCGCCAATCGTCGTTCGGGTCGGCCGAAGCGATGGCGCAGGTGATGCCGCCCTGGGCGGACACGGTGTGGGAACGGGTCGGGAAGACCTTGGTGATCACCGCGGTCTTGTGACCGGACTGGGCCAGTTGCAGGGCCGCGCGCATACCGGCGCCGCCACCACCTACGATGATGGCATCAAACGAAATATGACGAATTGTGGACATAGATCAAACACCCCAGAAGATCTGCACGCCCCAGACGAAGAACGCGAACATCGCGAACCCGCATACCGCCTGGAACAGGAAACGCACGGCGGTAGCACCCTTACCGATCGCCATGGTGGTCAGGTAGTCGGTGGAGATGGTCCACATACCGACCCACGCATGGACGCAGATGGACACCAGCGCCAACAGGCTGAAGATGCGCATCAGGGTGTGGGAGAACAGGCCGTGCCATTGCTCGAAGGTGAGCCCTGGGTGAAGGATCAGGAAGCCGATCAGGAAGAGGAAATAAGCCGCGAGAACGACTGCCGAAACCCGCTGAGCCATCCAGTCGTAGAGACCGGAACGCGAAAGATTGGTGACGTTGGTTACCATACCCAAACCCCTGCCAGAATGATCAGAACTGCGGAAATGACCAGCACTAGCTGCGCACCCAGCTTGCCGCCCTGCAGGGTTTCGCCGGCGCCGCCGTCCATGATCAGGTGCCGGATGCCGGCGACCAGGTGGTAGAGCAACGCGGACAGCAGACCCCAGATCACCAGCTTGACCAGCGGATAGGCCAGAAAAGCTTTCACCTGATCGAAGCCTTCCTCGCTACCCAGCGACAGGTGCAGCCCATAGAGCATTACCGCGATGCCGAGAAACAGGATGACGCCGGAGATACGGTGAAGGATCGAGGTATAAGCTGTGATAGGAAGTTTTATGGTCCTGAGATCTAGGTTTACAGGTCGTTTGCTATTCACGGCTTCTTTCACACTGAGGGCCCAATTGCGGTCGGGCTAGTTATAGGAGATCCCACATCTGCTACACGCTTCTGGATCGAAGCGTCGACCGCTCGGCATCAGGCTCGCCGACCCGGTACGGTCGGGCGAGAATTATAGACAGTTAGCCTACTCATGACAAACGCGGATGCCCGATTCCGACGTCGCCAGCTGATATTCAGAAGCCTGCGTGTTAATGTCTTTTCGCCGCACAATCCGGCCATAAAGCCCCTCTAGGCGGATATTTTCGTAAATTGACTTTCAAATTTATCCCTCTATAGTGGGCGAGGCCCTGAGTGGAGGGTTTATTGATGATTTCAAAGCAAAATAAGGAGGCCTAATGGCTGACAAGAAAGCGCAGTTGATCATCTCGGGAGCGGATCCGGTTGACCTGCCCGTTATGTCCGGCACGCTTGGCCCGGACGTGATCGATGTTCGCAACCTCACCTCCACTGGTGTGTTCACCTTCGACCCGGGCTTCATGTCCACCGCGTCCTGCGAGTCCAAGATCACCTACATCGATGGTGACAAGGGCATCCTGCTGCATCGCGGCTATCCCATCGAGCAACTGGCGGAAAAATCCGACTATCTCGAGACCTGTTACCTGCTGCTCAAGGGTGAGTTGCCCAACGCACAAGAAAAGACGCAGTTCGTCGATACCATCAAGAACCACACCATGGTTCATGAGCAACTGAAGAACTTCTTCAACGGTTTCCGCCGCGATGCCCACCCCATGGCCATCATGTGTGGTGTGGTCGGCGCCCTCTCGGCCTTCTATCACGACTCCCTGGACATCACCGATCCGCAGCACCGCGAGATCTCGGCGATGCGCCTGATCGCCAAGATGCCGACCCTGGCAGCGATGGTGCACAAGTACTCCATGGGCCAGCCGATGATGTATCCCCGCAACAACCTGGGATACGCGGAAAACTTCCTGCACATGATGTTCAACACGCCGTGCGAGGAAAAGCCGATCAGTCCGGTGCTGGCCCGCGCCATGGACCGCATCTTCATCCTGCATGCGGACCATGAGCAGAACGCCTCCACCTCCACCGTCCGCCTGGCGGGCTCTTCGGGTGCCAACCCCTTCGCCTGTATCGCTGCCGGCATCGCCGCACTCTGGGGCCCAGCCCACGGTGGTGCCAACGAAGCCGTGCTGAAGATGCTGGACGAGATTGGCGATGTCTCCAACATCGACAAGTTCGTCGCCAAGGCCAAGGACAAGAACGACCCCTTCAAGCTGATGGGCTTCGGCCATCGCGTGTACAAGAACTTCGATCCGCGCGCCACGGTGATGAAGAAGACCTGCGATGAGGTATTGGTCGAACTCGGCATCAACGATCCGCAGCTGGAACTGGCCATGCGCCTGGAAGAGCTGGCACGCAAGGATTCCTATTTCGTCGAGCGCAACCTCTACCCGAACGTGGACTTCTACTCCGGCATCATCCTCAAGGCGATCGGCATTCCGACCAGCATGTTCACCGTGATCTTCGCCATGGCCCGTACCGTCGGCTGGATCTCGCACTGGCAGGAAATGCTGTCCGGTCCCTACAAGATCGGCCGGCCGCGCCAGCTGTATACCGGCGTGACCCAGCGCGACATTCCGGACGATCGCGGCTGATCCCGCTCCGGCAAGAAAAAGACCCCGCAGCTGCGGGGTTTTTTATTGCCGGTCTGACTGGCGCCCTTCAAATATCCCAGACACAAAAAAGCCCGCGCTAGGCGGGCTTTTTTGTGTCTGGATCAGGCGAATTACTTGGCCTGAGCTTCGACCGAGGCTTCTACGCGACGGTTGACAGCGCGACCGGCTTCGGTGGCGTTGTCAGCAACCGGGTGGGCCTCACCGTAACCAACGGCGTTCACGCGGCTGCCCTGCACGCCGTACTGGTTGACCAGCACGTTACGCACGGCGTTGGCACGACGCTCGGACAGCTTCTGGTTGTAGGCTTCGGTGCCGACGGAGTCGGTGTAGCCTTCAACAGTGGTCGAGGTCTGCGGGTACTGCTGCATGAAATCAGCCAGGTTCTTGATGTCGGCATAGCTGTTGGGCTTAACAACGGCCTTGTCGAAATCGAACTTCACGTCCAGCTCGACGCGAACGGTTTCGGCGGCAGCCGGGCAGCCATTGGCGTCAACGGTGACGTTGGCCGGAGTGTTCGGGCACTTGTCGACGTTGTCGCAGACGCCGTCGTTGTCGGAGTCGGTGCAGACGTCGGCAACAGGAGCCGGGGCCGGAGCCGGGGCAACGGCTTTCTTGGTGGAACCACCGAAGTTCAGACCAACACCTACAGCAGCGCTCCACTCGGTATCGCCGTAGTCGATGTTGTAGTTGGCTTGCACGCCGGTACGGGCGTACAGGTTCTCGGTGAAGTAGTACTTCAGACCGGCACCAACGTTGGCGTAAGTGGAACGGTCACGACCACCCTGGTTGATGTCGCGGTTGCTGATGGACTGGTGAGCGAAGCCACCAGACACGTACGGACGCAGACCGACGCCGGGCTGACCGAAGTGGTAGTAGGCATCCAGCGCAGCCAGGCTGCCCTTGATGTTCTTGTGACCCAGGTCGTGATCGCCACGAGCGTTGTGGTACTCGCCGTAGGACAACGCCAGCTCAACGTCGTCGGTCAGGAAGTAGCCAACGGAACCGCCGTACAGGTCGGCGTTGGTCATGTTGCGGGAGCTGTCAGTGAACAGACGGCTACCGAACAGCTCGGTCTCGACGGCGCCTTGACCTTGTGCCAGGGCGCTCAGCGAGGCGCTTGCCAGCAGGGAGCCGATCACGACGCCCAAGGTGCTCTTCAGTTTCATCCTTTGTATCCCCATTTTAGTGGTACTAATTCCGGCAATCTCCGGAGGCTTCGACAACAAGTTTTCGTGAAGTTCAAAAACTTACGGCAGACTCATTCCGTCAGCCCTCAACTTCCGCTGCGAACTTGTCACGCAGTTTGTCGAGTGCCCGCTTGTACCGCATCTTGGTGGCGCTAAGCCCCATGTGCATGATATCGGCGATCTCTTGAAACTCCAGTTCCGCAACGAAACGCAGCACCAGGATTTCCCGATCGATCTGCCCCACATGGACCAGCCAGCGATCCATTCCTCCCTTTTCCTCCAGCTTGGGCGCCCGCTCCTCGGACGCTTCCTCCATCGGATCCAGGCTTAATGCCTCCACCAGGCGCCGCTTGCGACGCTCCTTGCGGTACTGGGTGATGCACTCATTGTAGGTAATGCTGTACAGCCAGGTCTTAAATTTCGATTTGCCTTCGAAATTCTTCAAACCGTAAAGGACCTTCAGCATGATCTCCTGGCAGACATCGTCCGCGTCCCGGTCGTTCCCCAGGTAACGGGCACAGACGTTGAACAGAGTGCGCTGGTAGCGGCGCATCAGTTCCTCGTAGGCTCGCGTCACATGGAAGAGTTCGCCATGCGCACGCTGCACCAGCTCTTCGTCGCTGAGCGCAGTCGGGTCATAGGCGTGAGGGGCGGGCTTGTTCAAGTCGGAAGATGGCTACCAAAAATTGGCGGGCATGATAGCCATCTCCGCGCCCCCTGTCAGCGACTGCGAACCTGGGCCTCCAGTAATAGACGATTCGGGACCGAAACGATCTCACCCTCTTCAGTCAGAATGAGGGTCTTGGCGGTACCGATCTCCTCGATTTCACCCTCGACCTCGGCCAAGGTCACCCACTGACCCACCTCATAGAGTTCACGCACGTAGATGCCGGCCAGAATCTGCGCGACCAAGCCGCGGCTACCGAGCCCCAGCGCCAGTGCCGCAGCCAGGGCGAAGGCAGTGAGGACGATGGCGATGACCATGTTGAGCAGTTCGGTCTTGATCTCCAACTGTCCGACGGCGACCGAAATCGAAATGATGATGACCAGGCCTTGGGCCAGGCGCCCGAGACCGGCGGCGTAATCCAGGCCGACGCTCTCGGCTGCGCCATGCACCAGACCGCTGACCAGTTGCGCCAGCAACACGCCGACGATGAGGACCAGCGCAGCGCCGAAGATTTTCGGCACGTAGAGAGCCATGACGTCCAGCGTGGACGACACCCGCTGCAGTCCCAGGGACTCGGCCGCCGAGACCAGGAACACCAGCAGGACGAACCAGTAGACGATCCGGCCGATGAGGGTGGTGACCGGCATGCGGATACCGATCTTGGCCAGTTGCTTGGTGACTCCCGCGCCTGCCAGCACGCGGTCCAGGCCGAGCTTGGCCAGCACCTTGGACAGCACCGTATCGAGGATCTTGGCGACCGCGAAGCCGGCCAGGATCACCACCAGGGCACCGAGGACGTTGGGAATGAAGCCGGCCACCTTGCTCCACAGGGTGGTCATGGCGGATAGCAGGCTCTGGGTCCAGATATCGAATTCCATCTAGTTCAAGATCTCCGCGAAGAAGGACCGGTACGCCCGGAGCGGCGCGACCGCGGCTTCAAATGAGGCGCCCCATTGCCCAGCGCCATCAGCAGCGCGGATACCCAGTGCCGTCCGATCAGATCGAAGAGCGCGCCGGCACCGACCTGGCGGTTGGCCGTCTTGAGTACCCGATGCAAGCGGGCCTGGTCATCGCCCTCCTCGTCTTGCGGCCGAGCTGGGGTATTGAGCAGCGCCTTGAGGGACGCTTCGAAGGGATCGTGCATGAGCACCTCACTGGTCATTGTCTCTTGACGCAACGAGGTGGAAACGGGTCACAGCCAGCGCAGCCGACGGAACAGCCAGACCTGGAAGACCGCCACGGCACCGATCAACAGGCAAGCCACCAGGAAGCCGAAGGGTGAGGAAGAACCCGGCAGCCCGCCCATGTTCATCCCGAGCAGACCGGTGATGAAGCTGATGGGCAGGAAGAAACCGGTGATGATGGCGAGCAGATAGAGGGTGCGGTTGGTGCGTTCGGTGGTCGCGCGCTGCTCGGCCTCCTGCAGCAAGGCGACGCGCTCACGCATCAACTCCAGCTCTTCCAGGTTACGGACCAGGCTGTTGTGCAATTCGCTCCAGTAACCCTGGCTCGCCGCGGCGACGAACCAGGCGGGCTTGCCGCGCGACAGATCCGCATAGATGTCGCGTTGGGGAGCGAGGTAGCGACGCAAGCCCGTGGCGCGACGCCTGAGGGCTAGTACCCGGCCATGATCGGGTAGCGTCTTGTCGTCCTGATCGCTCTGCTCTTCGAGGCTGTCGAGTTGCTCGGAAAGGTCGCGAACCAGGTCGTCCACCCGACTGGTCATGTAGCTGGCCAGGTAGAGGACCAGATCTTCGGCACTCTGGGCGCCGATACCCGCCTCGATATCCTCCTGGACCTCGGCGGCGGCTTTCATGGGTCTCATGCGCAGGGAGATGACCCGCCGCTTTTCGACGAAGACGCGCAGCGAGACCATGTCTTCGGGAACGGCACCGGGGTTGAGATTCACCCCGCGCAGGAACAGCAGCAGGCTGTCGTCAGGCTGAGTGACCAGGCGCGGACGCGTCGCCTCTTCGAGCAGCAGGTCGCAGGCGAATTCACTCAGGCCACTGGACTGGCGCAGCCACGCCTGGGCTTCCGGGACGCTGCGATCCCAGTGCAGCCAGAGTACCTCGTGGGGCGCCGGCTCGACTTCCGCCAGTTCTCGACGGTTCAGCCGTCGTCCACCCCCGCGGCCATCGAGTAGATAGCCATAGATGAGGCCCTGCTCCACATCGCTGTCGTACTGCTGCATCTATCGTCTCGTGCGAGGATCACGACGCTACGGTATAGCGATCCGGCGAAGGCTGTACACCCTGGGGTTGGAACGGGGGAGACGATCGTTGGCGTGGGCTTGCGCCCGATCTCGGCTCACCCCGCCACCTGGGCGACGGGGTGAGCCGCTGGATCAGGCGTTGCCTTCGGCCAGGAAAAACCAGGTGTCGAGGACGGAGTCGGGGTTGAGGGACACGCTTTCGATCCCCTGCTCCATCAGCCACTTGGCGAGGTCCGGATGGTCCGAGGGACCCTGACCGCAGATGCCGATGTACTTGCCGGCGCGGTTGCAGGCGGCGATGGCATTGGCCAGCAGCTTCTTGACCGCCGGATTCCGCTCGTCGAACAGGTGGGCGATGATGCCGGAATCGCGGTCCAGGCCCAGGGTGAGCTGGGTCAGGTCGTTGGAGCCGATGGAGAAGCCGTCGAAGTGTTCGAGGAATTCGTCCGCCAGCAGCGCGTTGGAGGGCAGCTCGCACATCATGATGACGCGCAGGTCGTTCTCACCACGCTTGAGGCCATTCTCGCCGAGCAACTCGACCACGCGCGCCGCCTCGTCCAGGGTGCGCACGAAGGGCACCATGAGTTCGACGTTGGTCAGCCCCATCTCCTCGCGCACCTTCTTCATGGCGCGGCATTCCAGCTCGAAGCAGTCGCGGAAGTTCTCGCTGATGTAGCGGGACGCGCCGCGGAAGCCCAGCATGGGGTTCTCTTCCTCCGGCTCGTAGAGTTTGCCACCGATGAGGTTGGCGTATTCGTTGGACTTGAAGTCCGACAGGCGCACGATGACTTTCTTCGGCCAGAAGGCCGCGGCCAGGGTGGACACACCCTCCACCAGCTTCTCGACATAGAAGCCGACCGGGTCGGAATAGCCGGCGATGCGCTTGTCGACGCTTTCCTTCACCTCGAAGGGCAGGCTGTCGTAATTGAGCAGCGCCTTGGGGTGCACGCCGATCATGCGGTTGATGATGAATTCGAGACGCGCCAGGCCCACGCCGGCATTAGGCAGCTGGGCGAAGTCGAAGGCGCGGTCGGGGTTGCCGACGTTCATCATGATCTTGAACGGCAGCTCGGGCATGGCATCCACCGAGCTTTGGCGAATATCGAAGCCCAGTTCGCCTTCGTAGATCAGGCCGGTATCGCCCTCGGCGCAGGAGACGGTGACGGTCTGGCCATCCTTGAGCAGGCTGGTGGCGTTGCCGCAGCCGACCACCGCCGGGATGCCCAGCTCGCGGGCGATGATGGCGGCGTGGCAGGTGCGACCGCCGCGGTTGGTGACGATGGCGCTGGCACGCTTCATCACCGGTTCCCAATCGGGGTCGGTCATGTCGGAGACCAGCACGTCGCCGGGCTGGACGCGGTCCATCTCGCTGACGTCGCGGATGATCTTGACCTTGCCGGCGCCGATGCGCTGGCCGATGGCGCGGCCCTCGACCAGCACCTGGCCCTTGTCCTTGAGCAGGTAGCGTTCCATGACGGTGGCGCTGGCGCGGCTCTTCACGGTCTCGGGGCGGGCCTGGACGATGTAGAGCTTGCCGTCGTCCCCGTCCTTGGCCCATTCGATGTCCATGGGCCGGCCGTAGTGACGCTCGATGATCAGGGCCTGCTTGGCCAGTTCGGTGACTTCGGCGTCGGTGATGGAGAAGCGCGCACGGTCGGCGGGCTCGACGTCGACGGTACGGACGGAGCGACCGGCCTTGGCTTCTTCGCCGTAGACCATCTTGATGGCCTTGCTGCCCAGGTTGCGTCTGAGGATGGCCGGGCGGCCGGCTTCCAGGGTGGGCTTGTGGACATAGAACTCATCCGGGTTGACGGCACCCTGCACCACGGTCTCGCCAAGGCCGTAGGCGGCGGTGACGAAGACCGCATCGCGGAAGCCCGACTCGGTATCCAGGGTGAAGAGCACGCCGGCGGCGCCGGTCTCGGAGCGGACCATGCGCTGCACGCCGGCGGACAGGGCGACCAGCTTGTGATCGAAGCCCTGGTGCACGCGGTAGGCGATGGCGCGGTCATTGAAGAGAGAGGCGAAGACTTCCTTGGCGGCGCGGATGACGTTGTCGACGCCGCGGATGTTGAGGAAGGTTTCCTGCTGACCGGCGAAGGAGGCATCGGGCAGGTCTTCGGCGGTGGCCGAGGAGCGCACGGCGACGGCCAGGTTGGGGTTGCCGGCGGAGATTTCGGCGAAGGCCTTGCGGATTTCGCTGTCGAGGCGCTCCGGGAAAGGCGCGTCCATGACCCACTGGCGGATCTGGGCGCCGGTCTTGGCCAGGGCGTTGACGTCGTCGACGTCCAAGGCATCGAGGGCGGCATGAATGCGATCGTTCAGCCCGCTCTGCTCGAGGAAATCGCGGTAGGCCTGGGCCGTGGTGGCGAACCCGCCCGGTACGGAGACGCCCGCGCCGGCCAGGTTGGCGATCATCTCGCCGAGGGATGCGTTCTTGCCGCCCACGCGCTCGACGTCGTGTACGCCGAGCTGCTCCAGTGAAATTACATACTCGTCCAAGGTCTTCTCTCCATCTTGTGTCTTTGTGGGAAAGCAGTACGCCTCGGCGCTCGCCCCATGGACAGTGGACGGCGGTGGGTTACAGTGCAGCGATCCCTGCTCCGTACGCCACCAGGACGTCCATGCCATGCAACGAACCGCCTTTTTCATTTCCGACGGTACCGGCATCACGGCCGAAACCCTCGGTCAAAGCCTCCTGGCCCAGTTCGGGGACATCACCTTCAGGAAGGTCACCCGCCCCTACGTGGATACGCTGGACAAGGCCAGGGCCATGGTACAGCAGATCAATGCCGCCGCCGTTCAGGACGGCGCCCGGCCGATCATCTTCGACACCATCGTCAACCGTGACATCCGGGCCATTCTGGACCAGTCGAACGGGTTCATGATCGACATCTTCTCCACCTTTTTATCCCCGCTCGAACGGGAACTTTCCGCCGAATCTTCGTATTCGGTAGGGAAGTCACATTCGATCATGCACAACAGCCACTACATGGAGCGCATCGAGGCCGTCAATTTCGCACTCGAAAACGACGACGGTGCCCGCACCACCCACTATGCCCAGGCCGATCTCATCCTGGTGGGGGTCTCGCGTTGCGGCAAGACGCCGACCTGCCTCTATATGGCGCTGCAATACGGCATCCGCGCCGCCAACTATCCGCTGACCGAAGAGGACATGGAGCGCCTGCAGCTCCCCGCCTCGCTCAAGACCTACCGTGACAAGCTGTTCGGCTTGACCATCGACGCGGAGCGCCTGGCGGCGATCCGCCATGAACGCCGACCGAACAGCCGCTATGCCAGCTTCGCCCAGTGCGAATTCGAATTGCGCGAGGTGGAGAGTCTGTTCCGCCGCGAGAACATCTCCTTCATCAACACCACGCATTTTTCCGTGGAAGAGATCTCGGCGAAGATTCTGGTGGAGAAAGGCGTGGAAAGACGGTTCAAATAGCCCTCCTCCTCCCGCGCGGCCTGGCCGCGCCCAAGGCGATCGCCATGAATCTCATCGATGCCCTGCTGTTCTTTCCAGTCGCCCTGCTCATCGCCCTGACACCGGGACCCAATAACTTCTGCTCGCTGAGCAATGGCATCCGCTATGGCGCGGTCACGGCGGGGCTGGCCGCCTTGGGTCGCAATGTGGCCTTCACGGTCTTCCTGGTGATCTCAGCGGTCGGCCTGGGCGCCATGCTGCTGGCTTCGGAGCTGGCCTTCAGCGTCATCAAGTGGATCGGCGCGCTCTACCTGCTCTACCTGGGCGTGAGGAGTTGGCGCAGCCGAGCCTTCGAAGGGCTGGACCTGGCCGAGACCAGCACGGTGCAGCCGCGCGCGCTACACCGCTTGATGCTGCAGGAGTTCTTGATCGGCATCAGCAATCCCAAGGCGATCCTGCTGTTCGCCGCGATCTTCCCGCAATTCATCGATCCCAATCGGCCCACGGCGCAGCAATTCGCCTACCTGGGCGGCACGCACCTGTTCGCGGAAATGGTCGCTGCTTTCATCTATGGCCTCTTCGGCCGGCAGATTCGGCGCTTCATCCGCGGGCCACGCGGCGTGCGCCGGCTCAACCAGGCCACGGGTGCCTTCTTCGCCGGTGCCGGCGGGTTACTGCTGACCGCCCACCGCTAGTGCGGCGCCGATCAGCGCGACGCCAGCCCCGCCTGGGCAGCCCCTAGTTTCGCCAAGGCCGCCTCTATCGCCGACCAAGGTTTGCCCGCGGCCGGCACCGGCTTGGCTGCTGCGGCTTCGCGGGCGGCCCGGACCCATAGCGCGAACTCGGCATCTGCGGCGGCTGAGTGTGTACGGGCAGGCGCCAACCAGAGGCGCTCCTTGAGTCGTTCGCTCGCCTGGCGAATGAAGGTCAGGCGAGGCTCTTGCTGCCCCGGCTCTCGCTCGACCTGGCCCAGCGAGAGCGTCTTGTAGGCAGGCAGGCGGTCGAGCAGCGCCTGTTGCGCCTGAGCCGTACGCGGCCAGTCGACGTGCAGCCCCTCCACCGGCAAGCCGGTGGCCAGCCCCAGATTGTCCAGCAATTCGCCATGGCTCACCGCCAGGAGCTTCTTGAGCGGCTCGCGCTGCAGCAGGTTGTAGGCCCGCTCGAAGGCATTGCGCCACGCCAGGGGCAGTTCGAGAGTGAGGATGGGCTCATCGATCTGAATCCACTCCACCCCCTGCGCGGCCAACCGGGCGAAAATCTCGCCATAGACCGGCAGCAGGCGTTCCAGGAGATCGAGCCGCTCCACGTCGGTGTCGCGGGCGCGACCGAGCCAGAGGTAGCTCAGCGGCCCCAGGATGATGGGTTTGACGGCCAGGCCAAGTGCCCGGGCCTCGGCTACCTCGTCGAACAGCTGCTCCCAACCGATGGCGAACGCTTGATCGCGAGCGAATTCAGGGACCTGATAGGACTGTTCGCTAGCGAACCAGCGTGCCCGGGCGCTTTGATCCTGTCGAGCGGCAACGGAGGGCTGGCCAGAGCTCAGGCCTACCAGGAAAGAGTGCGCCAGGACCCGGTCGCCCCAGGCGAAGTCGCCCACGGCCAGCAGCTCGATACCTGCCGCCTGCTGAGTGCGCCAGTGTTCCTGACGTCTTTGCTGCCCGGCGCTGAACGCGGCGATGGCGCCAGACTCAAGACTGTTCGCCGAGGCCGAATCCTGGTGTCGCTCGATCCGCGAAGAACCCTGGGAATGAATCCTGACCATTGCACACCTCCACCTGAACAGAGTGGAGATTGTCCTATCCGGGACTGCATGAGACAAACTCAGGTTTCTTGTATGGAACTCAAGTTTTCCTCATACACCCCCATCAGGGCTTGAAGCGCGCCATGCTGTAGACGTCGACGAAGACCCCGTCGCGCAGCGCATAACGGCGCAGCAGCCCCTCCTCTTCGAAACCGAATTTGCGGTACAGCGCCAAGGCCGGCTCGTTGTCGCTGAACACGGTCAGCTCCACTCGCTGCAGGTTCATCCAGTTGTCGGCGAGATCGAGCAAGGCAGCCAGCAGTTGGCTACCGATGCCCTGCCCTTGGCAATCGCGGGCGACGCCCATGCCGATCGCACCGCAATGCTGGCGGCGAATGCGTGGCTGCTGTTCGAGGCTGGCGCTGCCCACCACCCGGCCCTGCTGCAAGGCGACCAGAGCCACCCGCCCTTCGCGTTCGCCATTCATACGCTGCCGCCACTGCTCGGCGGTCTGGTAGGGCAGTTGCAGAACTTGTCGTGCCACCGCTGGATCGCCATAGAGGGCGGCCAGCCCTTCGGCATGGCGTTCGGCGAAGCGCTCCAACTGGATGGACATGTGCGTGACTCCAAGTGGGAGTCCGCAGCTTCGCCCAGGTCCGGGGGCGCGGACAAGGGCGTAGCGAGCCGTCAGGGGATCAGAGCGTCCACTTCAGGCTGAACATGACGTTGCGGGGATCACCGTAAACGCCCTGCCCTGTGCCTTCTGGAATCCCCTGCCAGTACTTCTCGTCGAAGACGTTGTTGAAATTGACGCGACCATCCCAGTGCTCGTTGAAGCGATAGCCTGCCATCAGGCCTACCAGGGCATAGCGATTCTGCTTGGCTTCGCCGTTGCCGACCCGTTGGAAGGTTTCGCTCTGCGCCTGGACGTCCCCGCCGATTCGCCAGTTGCTCAAGGCACCGGTCAGTTGGTAGCTGGTGGCCGCCTTGAACAGGTGCTTGGGCTGATCGGGTGCGAAGCGGCGGCCTTCGTAGGTGACATCCTTGGTGTATTGGCTCACTAGCAGGGTGTAGGCAGCAGAGGCCTGCCACTGGGGCGTCAACTGACCGGAGATTTCCGCGTCGATACCGCGGCTGCGCACTTCGCCGGCCGCATCGTAGCAACTGCGCGCCGGATAGCCCGGGCAGAAGGTGGCCTGGTTGGCCGGCAGATAGGCGCGGTTCTCTTGCAGCGTATCGAATAGCGCGACGGAGGCGTTCAGGGCACCGTCGAAATAGGCGCCCTTGAGGCCGATCTCGTAGCTCTTGCCGGTCATGGGCTGCAGGACCGAACCACCCGTGTCCTGCTCGCTTTGTGGCTTGAAGATCTCGGTGTAGCTGGCGTAGACCGAATAGGTGTCGTTCAGGTCGTAAATGATGCCGGCATAGGGCGTGACTTCGCGCGTGGCCTTGTAGTCGTTGTCACTGTACAGATTGTCGAAGTCGTACCAGCTGACCCGGCCCCCGACGATGATATGCAGGGGATCCATGGGGTTGAAGCGCGCCGCGGCGTATACCGCCTCTTCGGTGGTGGTGTTCTTGCTGGCATAGGGTGACAGGCTGGCCTTGGCCGGCTTGGCGATGCTGCTGGGGCGGAAGTCGAAGATGTCGACCGGGGTGGGCGCCGAATAGCCACCGCGCTGGTAGAACTTCTCCTGGCGCCGACTGATCCCGGCCATCAACTCATGCTCCCGACCCAGCAGCTGGAAGGGGCCGTTGACCGAGGCGTCGAGGTTGAGCTGATCGGAGTCGGTGCGATAGGCGCCGGAGGCGGTACCGAGATCGCTGACGGAGGTGTAGCTGTAGTCCGGTGCCACGGACGTCAGATAGTTGGAGTAGGTATCGGAATTCGCCCACACCTGCTGCGCCGCCAGCTTGGCCTTCCAGCCATTGGCGAAGGTATGGGTGATGTCGGAGAACAGGGTGTAGGTGTCCTGATCCCAGTAGGACCAGTCGCCGCTCAGGAAGGTGGAGCGCGGCAGGTGCAGGTCTTCGCCATTGGGGCCACTGGGCAGGCTGCCCCAGTCGGAGGTCTTGTCTTCGCGCTGCTTGGAGGCACCGAGGGTCCAGGTAGTGGCATCACTCAGGTCCGCTTCGAGCACGCCGTAGAAGGTCTGGCGCTGGCGCTCGCGCACGTCCTGGAAGCTGTTGCCATCCTCGTAGGCGGCGACCGCACGGCCACGCAGGGTGCCGGCTTCGTTCAGCTTGTTGGAGGCGTCGACTTCGGTGCGGTAGCGATCCCAGCTGCCGGCGCTGGTGGTGATGCTGACCTGGGGAAAGGCCGTAGGCCGCTTGCGCACCAGGTTGAGGGTCGCGGAGGGGTCGCCGGCGCCAGTCATCAGGCCGGTGGCGCCGCGGACCACCTCGACGCGGTCGTAGAGGGCCAGATCCGCCGAGGACAGGGTGTCGAGGGTGAAGGTCCCGGCGGTGGTGGGCAGGCCGTCGTACATGATGTTGTCGATACGGAAGCCGCGCGCGAGGAACTCCTGACGGTCGCCGCCGAACTTGTTGAGCGTCACGCCAGGGGCATATCTGACCACGTCGTTGAGGTCGGTCATGCCTTGGTCTTCCATGCGCTGCCGGGTGATGACACTCACCGACTGGGGCGTCTCGCGGATCGACAGAGGCAGGCCGGTGGAGGTGCTCATCGCCCCCGTGGTGTAGGAGTGGGTGCCCTCGGTGGTCGCGCGGCCCACCAGGGAGCCGTCGTCCGCGGTGATGGTGGTGGCATCCAGCGCCACGCTGCCGGGCGCGGCCTGGGTCGCCACGGGCGCGATGGTCACGACGTTACCGCGGAACGAGGCCGCCAGGCCACTGCCCGCCAGCAGGCGTTGCAGGGCGACGTCCGGCTCCAGGCGCCCGGCCAGCGCCGGCGCGCGTTTGCCGGCCAGGGTCGCGGGATCGTAGTTCACCTCGAGACCACTGGCGCGCGCGAAGCTCTGCAAGGCATCGGCGAGCGGCTGCGCGGATTGCGCCAATGAGACAGGTGCGGCCTGGGCCAAGGCCGCCACGCTCAGGGAAACGGAAAGCGCGAGAAGGCGAAGGGAGAAGAGCTGCATGTCGTGGGTCGTCCTCTAGGAAGACGCCGACCCGTCCGTACCCTACGTAAGGACTCGCTGGAAACTTTCCAGGGACCGGCATCCGGTGCCGTCTTGCACGGCGGGACGCAGGCTATGCAACTCAACCTCAGCTGTAAATGCAAATTAGTATCATAAATAACATCATATTTACGCTTGCCGTGGACGAACCTCTCAAGGATGGGTATTTGCCAACATCGAGAGTTTTGGAAATTTTCACGGTATTTTCGATGAAAATGTTTCCGCGAGCCGAAAACGGGGGAGCACCCATGGCGTGAATGGGATTTAGCAGACCTAGGCTCAGGGCGCCAGTGAGGCTCTATGAGCAGACTATTAAGAGGAGAAGTCCTGGCAGCCAACGCCTTAACGAATGGCTGACCTGGACGGATGGGACCCCAGTCGCTAGCAGCGATCGGCTGAGCCGCACGCGCTGTCGATTGGCATCGCTCACAGCAGGCGGCGAGAACCGCCAGCGCCTTCATCGTGGAAGCGTCCGGCGATGGCCAGGATCTGCGGCTCGATGGCCAGGAAGGCATCCAAGATCAGCGGATCGAAGGTGGTCCCACGCATCTCACGCATCAGCTCCAACGAGTACTCGTGGCTGAAGGGTTCCTTGTAGCACCGCCGGCTGATCAGGGCATCGTAGATGTCGGCCACGGCCATGATACGTCCGGCCAGGGGAATGGCCGTGCCGCTCAGGCGATTCGGATAGCCGCTGCCGTCCCATTTTTCATGGTGGGTGGCGGCGATGTCGGCGGCCAGGGCGAGGAAGTTGTCCTCTTCTTCCAGATGGCTGGCGGTATTCAAGATGATCTGCCGGCCGAACTCGGCGTGGCGCTGCATGATGGCCATCTCGTCCGGCGTGAGGCGGCCGGGCTTGAGCAGGATGGCGTCGGGCACCCCAACCTTGCCGATGTCGTGCAAGGGCGCGGAGAGGAACAACAGCTGAATGTATTCCGGCGTGAGGACATCGCCTGCCTGGCCGGTTCGCTGCAGCTGTTCGGCGATGGCGCGCACGTAATGCTGGGTACGCTTGATGTGGGCCCCGGTCTCCGGATCGCGCGTTTCGGCCACCGCGGCCATGGACTCAATGGTGACCTGGCGTGACCGTTCGAGTTGTCGGCGCCAACGGCGCTCGTGCTGCCGCGCGACCAGCACGCGCGTCACTGTGGCCAGTCCCGACAACAGCAGCACCAGCAGCAGCGGCGCGGCCAAGGGTAGGAAGACACCGTGGCGGGCGAACAGCCAGGCACCGATCCCCAGGTGTGCGCTCAAGAGTGCGACCACCAGCAGGCCGAAACGCCGATGGCTACGCTGGGTGAAGAAACCCACCGACAGCAGCAGACCGCAAGCCAGACAGAGCAACAGCTGCAACGGGCCCGCGAAGGGTGGAACGCGGACTGGAGTGGCGTCGAGCAGATCCTGCGCCAGGGCCGCCTGTAGCCTGGCGCCGGAGAAGTTCTGGCCCAGTGCCGTGGCATGCCTGTCATTCAAGCCGACGGCCGAAACGCCGACGAAGACGACGCGCCCCTCGAACGACGCCTTGGGCACTTCGCCCCTGAGCACGTCCAGCGCCGACACTTGCGGATAGCGCTCGGGACCGGCGTTCAGGCGCAACAGCGCGCGGCCTTGATCATCAAGCGCCACCTGATGAGTGCTCAGGTGCAGCGTCGGCCCGAAGAAACCTGACGTCACCGTAGCACTGGTCATGTTCAACGCGCGCATGACCGCGGCCAACGCCAGGCTTGGATGGACGATGCCCTGATGCATCATCAGCAGCGGGACGCGACGCAGGACACCATCGCTGTCCGGCTGACTGTTGATGAAACCGTTGAAGCGCGTCTGGCTGGCGATCGCCGGCACGTTGTTCAACACGCCAATCGCCTTGGGTAGTTGCAAGGTATCCAGGGCACCCTCGAAGCCCACGCCGGCCCGCAGGCCGGTGGCCGGTGCCGGCTCCGCCGCCTGGCTCAGGAAGCGGGCGCCCACCGCGCCGGTCTGGCCCATCACCTGGCCGAGATAGCCATCGTTGTCCTGCAACTCCGGCGGTATCCCGGCAACGTTCAGGTCCAGACCGAAATCAGCCTTGAAGGTGTTTTGCAGCGCCCTGAGCGAGGTGCGGTCCGGCTCGCTGAAGAGGATGTCGACGGCAATCGCCGCCGGCTGGGCTTCGGCGATGCGGGAGAGCAATTCAGCGATCCGATAGCGTGGCCAGGGCCATTGTCCCAGTGCGGCGAGGCTGGCCTCGTCGATGCTGACCACCTGGACATCCTTGGCGTCCTCGGCGTCGGCGAAGACTCTACTGAGCTGATCGTAGGCGACGCGGTCGAGGTACTCCAGCGGCGCCCAGTACAGCATGGCACCCAGGCCGAAGGCCAGCGAGAGCCCGAGGCTGACCAGGAACATCCAAGGCGCGCGACGGCGCAACGCTGTGGCAATGGCGTTCATGCACCGGGCTCTAGAGGATCAGGATTTCGACACGTCGGTTACGCGGTTCGGATTTCCCAGGCCGGGATGGCACCAGCGGAACCTTGTCGCCAAAGAAATCGACATTGACGACCAGATGAGGATCGAGGCGCTGCAACAGCGCGGCGACCTTGCGCGCGCGCTGGGCCGAAAGCTCTAGGTTGTAGGCCGCAGTACCGGAAGCATCCGCGTGACCGAATACCGAGATCTCGGTCGGCAGACGCTGACGCGCCGTCTCCAGCACCTCCGGCAGCAGCGCCTTGGACTGCGGCGTGAGCTCCATGCTGTCGGAGAGGAAATTGAGTGTGAAGGTCTTGGGGGGCGAAGGCTGAGCCGCGAGGATCTGGCGATGCTGTTGGTCGAAGAGGGCCTGGCTCACCACCTGGGGTGGTGAGGGCGCCTGAGCGGGCTGGGTCACGGAGACCTCGGCATAGCCCTGGTCTACGGCCTGCCGCCCGCCAGCGCTGGCGACCGTGATGGCACCGACGTGGCCGTCTTCGTCGGGCATCAGCACCACGCTGGTTCGCGGTGAACTGGCACAGCCGCCCAACAACACGAGGGTGAACATCAGCACATTCAGCAAGGGACGAGGAGAAGAACCGGATTCGAGCATGGGTTTCATTGCGCCTGCACCAGGAAACGGGTGCCACGCACCCCGATGGTGGCGGACGGCGTTTCGATCTTCACCGACTCGGGTGAGACCTTGCCGATCTTGCCGGAGGCGTAGATGGCCGAACCCTTGTTCAGATACAGCGAGAAGCCATAGTGGCTGTTCTTGGGTTCGAACAGATAGTCACGCAATTGCGCATCGGCGCCGCTGCCCAGGGTGAGCAGGGTCCCGTCGAGAAAGACGATGGCCGCCGTGGATTCCGGCCCCGCTTGCAGGCGATCCGCTACCTGCAAGGTCATGCCGACCTTGGCGTCCAGAATGGCAGCCTGGCGCAAGATCTTGACGCTGCCCGCAACGCTCTTGATCAAGGCCACGTGGGCGTCATCGGCAAAGACCCCGGGTGCCCTGACCAGTAACCCGAACAGCAACAACACCCACAAAGCTCTTTTCATAACGTCCCGGTCCCCAGACAAAGCAGCTCCAAATGGCACTACAGACTAGCGGCAGACTCGGGAGGATCCTGGAGTGTGCCCGGTACCGCCGTTCGCCGTTAGATTCTATGGCGCCATTTTCTTGAACCAGATCACCTTTTAAAGCTAAACAAGCCCAGCGGCCCGACGAACCGAATGAATGGCACTTAGCCATCACCCCTCAAGATCGCGCCTCAGCGAGACGAACGGCAAACCTTGCGGTCTAGTGAGCATCTTTCACAGGTCGCCTTTCATGCACATCATCCTGGTCCGTCATGGCAAACCTAATCTTTCCAGCAAGGCTCAGTGCACCCCGCGGGAAATGAAGGAGTGGGTAGCCCGCTACCAGAAGGCTCCGGTACCAGGCGACCGGATTCCCGCGCAGACGCGCCGGCTCGCCCAGGAGGCTGGGGCGGTGCTGAGCAGCCCGATCAGCCGTTGTGTACGCTCGTTGGAATACCTGGTGGGCCATGCGGACAGCCCCACCGATGAGCGGTATGCAGAGGCACACCTGCCCTATCTGGAACGGGATGCGCCACGGCTACCGGTCAAGGCCTGGCGGCTGCTGTTCCGCTCGGCCTGGTTCCTGGGCTTCGCCGCCCACACCGAATCCATCGGCTCATCGTCCGTCCGCGCCAGTCAGGCGGCCGAGCAGCTCATCGAACTGGCCGAGCGTCATGGCTCGGTGCTGCTGATGGGCCATGGCATCATGAATGTGCTGATCGCCTGGCAATTGCGCAAGCGCGGCTGGCGTGGCCCGCTGCATCTACTGCTCAAGGATTACTGGCAACCCAGCATCTACCGCAAGGAGCAGCGCTGAAGCCGGTCAGCGCCTGCGCCTGGAGCTTGCCGTCCTCGCCTCGCTCAGCCGTCCAGCGAAGGGCCCACCAGCGCGGCGAGTTGGTCATAGACGCCGGGCGCCGCGACCAGCAAGGGGTTGCCATTGACCAGGCCGTCGTTGCGCAGGAAGTCGTTGTGGCGCCCGCCGACCTCCTGGATCAGCACCAATCCGGCCAGGCAATCCCAGCCGTGGATCAGGGTTTCGTAGTAGCCGATCAGGCGTCCGGCGGCGACATAGGCAGTCATCAGCGCTCCTGAGCCGTTGCGGAAGAATTGACCACCCTCGGCCAGCAGGCCGGTCACGAAGGGCAGGAAATGCTCCTTGCCTCGGCGATGGGTGGTGCCCAGGCCGGTGAGTCCATGGCGGACGTCGGTGGCCGCATGCACCCGCAGCGGCTGGTCGTTGACGAAGGCGCCGTGCCCCCGGAGACCATGAAAGAGCTCATCGTGATTCGGATCCATGATCGCGCCGAGCAAGGGCTTGCCTTGGTGCATCAGGCCGATGGAGACGCACCAGTTGTGCAGGCCGTTGAGAAAGGGTGCAGTACCGTCGATGGGATCTATGACCCATAGATAGGCAGCGGCCAGGTCGGTGGCACCGCCCTCCTCGCCCAGCAAACCATCTTCGGGGAAGCGTTCGCTCAGCCGTTGCCGGATCAGCTCTTCCAGGGTCTTGTCGGCAATACTGACCACGTCCTGCAGGTCTTCGCCCTTGTGATCCACCTGCAGCGTGCCGCGTTGGCGATAGAACTCGAGGCCAAGCTGGGCAGCTTCCCGGGCGATCTCCTGGACGGCGCGATAGCGTTCGGTGACGGCAGGGTCGATAGCGATCATGGGCGTTCCTATTGCTGAAAGGCGCCAGGGTGCCACCGCTGCGGCCGGAAAAGAATCCCCATCGATCTTGGGCCTGGACCGAGCAGGCCCCGCGCCCTGGGGCTCCCGGGTGCTGATCACCAGGTTGGTCACTCGAGTGTCATCTGGCTGTTGCAACCTATCCGCCAAGGGCAGTCGATACGGCGAAATGTTCGGGCGGGCCGCACCAAATCCGCTGGCAGCCGGTCAGAACCACTGAGCGCTCGATGTACCCGGAGGACGCCATGACCGCACAAACGTCGCTATTCCAAGGCAACAGCCAACTGCAGCAACTGCGTCGGTTGCTTCCCAGGCAACACTTCGAAGCTCTGGAGCGGCATCTCGAGCTGCTGTCGAGCGAATTTCCGCTGTTCGATCATCCGCCGCTCCTCATCGACTGTCCGGTCGCGGAGTCCCTGGATAACCTCGGCATCCGCGCCTGCCAATGGCAGGGCCGCTGCAACCTGCCCCAGCGCATGGCGCTCGGTAGTGCGCTGATGGGTGAAGGCTTCATCGCCCAGTCCAGTACGCCGGAATACACCCTCTATCTGAACGCCCGCGGTGAGAAGGTGTTACTGCGCCAGGAGCCGCTGTCCGGCCAGACGCTGCTGAGCCTGGTGTCGGATTGCCCGGCACTCTTCGACTATCTCGCCGCGCAGCAGACCACCACCGCGTCTACCTCCTGAGCCTGCGACCGGTTGGATTGGCCAGGGTGTGATGCCCTGGCACTTCCTAGCGGAACCAGCTCACAGATAAAAGCTTACAACTTCTAACATCGGAACTCTTGAACAGACCGGGTGCTACAGTCGTGGCTCGGATCTAGTGGGAGGCCCAAGGAATGGGAATTCGTCTTCTGGCCAGCGCCCTGGCAACCCTCGTCGCCTGCAATAGTCAGGCTTCCACCCTGCCGCAACTCCCTCCGCTCAAACTCGCCGATCTGACGTTACCTATCACCGCGGCCACTAACGGCATCTTGATTTCAGCAAGCAAACCTCACCGTAACGCTGATCGACAAACTGTCGGCAGCGACTATTGGGATGCCGAAAAACAGCCGCTGATACAGGCGCAGCGCTGGGTCTTCTAAAGGCGGTAGAGGTTACCGACGAATGGCCAGCCGCTCAGGCGCTTTTTCGCCGGAGCCTGGGAATGATTCAGGGTTTTGCGGGTCCGTCTGGTTCTGTACGGCAGCTCATTTGACTGTCTATTTGACGTTCCCGCGGAGCCACCATGAAACGCCTATCCTTTGCTCTCCTGCTCGTCGGCCTGTCGGGTTGCAGTTCGACACCCTCCACGCCCCCGGTCGACCCGTCGCAATTCGGTGGCCATACGCAGGAGCAGGTGAGGCAGAGTTTCGGCACGCCCCAGCACATTGCGCAGCTGGACTCCCTGGTGGTCTACGAGTACCGCAATCTGCGGGCTTCGGGCAGCCCGGTGGCGACCTATTCCTTCCTCATCGAAAACGAGCGCGTGATCGAATCCACGCCGGGCACCTTGCAGCTTTACCGCGAGGACGGCATCACCAAGGTCCGCGCGGAAAGTCTCTGAGCGTCTTGCTCGAAGTGCAAAAAAGTATTGGTTTTGGTGTCTTCGAGCATTTGTTTCCCAACCGCCAACGGGCTGTAATCCATGCATGGCTTCCGCTGCAAAGGCCGTCATGACTGGTCGCGCGGTGGGTTACAACAACAAGAAAGACGTCCGTCGCTATTGCACAGGACGCGGAGTGCACGATGAAAACAATACCAAAAGCGCCCTTGGTGTCCGCTGTCATTCTCGCTGCCGGCATGACCTCATCCCTGTCGCTGCAAGCAGCCGAAACGGTCACCATCGCCACCGTCAACAACAGCGACATGATCCGCATGCAGCGGCTGTCGAAGACCTTCGAAGAACAGCATCCCGATATCAAGCTCAACTGGGTAGTGCTCGAAGAGAACGTGCTGCGCCAGCGCCTGACCACCGACATCGCGACCCAGGGCGGCCAGTTCGACGTGCTCACCATCGGCATGTACGAGACCGGTCTCTGGGGCGCCCAGCACTGGCTGGAGCCGATGAAGGACCTGCCGGCCAATTACGATCTGGAAGACCTCTTCCCCTCGGTGCGGGAAGGCCTGTCGGTCAAGGGCACCCTCTATGCCCTGCCCTTCTATGCCGAAAGCTCCATCACCTATTACCGCAAGGATCTGTTCCAGCAGGCCGGCCTGACCATGCCCGCCCAACCGACCTGGACCCAGATCGCCGAATTCGCCGGCAAGCTCAACCAGCCGGACAAGGACCAGTACGGCCTCTGCCTGAGGGGCAAGGCCGGCTGGGGTGAGAACATGGCGCTGGTCACCACCATGGCCAACGCCTTTGGCGCGCGCTGGTTCGACGAGAAGTGGCAACCGGAATTCACCGGGCCGGAGTGGACCGCCGCCGCCAACTACTACGTCACCAACATGAAGAAGTACGGCCCGCCCGGCGCCTCCAGCAATGGCTTCAACGAGAACCTGGCGTTGTTCAACAGCGGCAAGTGCGCCATCTGGGTCGACGCCAGCGTGGCCGGCTCCTTCACCATCGACAAGAGCCAGAGCAAGGTCGCCGACAGCGTCGGCTTCGCCGCCTCGCCCCATGAGGTCACCGACAAGGGCTCCTCTTGGTTGTACGCTTGGTCGCTGGGCATTCCAGCCACCTCCAAGCACAAGGACGCGGCCAAGACCTTCGTGACCTGGGCCACCTCCAAGGACTACGCCAAGCTGGTGGCGGACAAGGACGGCATCGCCAACGTGCCGCCGGGCACCCGCAAGTCCACCTACAGCCAGGCCTACATGGACGCGGCGCCCTTCGCCAAGGTCTCCCTGGAAATGCTGCAACACGCCGACCCGGCGCATCCCTCGGCCAAGCCGGTGCCCTACGTCGGTATCCAGTACGTGACCATTCCCGAGTTCCAGGCCATCGGTACCTCGGTGGGCAAGCTGTTCGCCGCCGCCCTCACCGGGCAGATGAGCGTCGAACAGGCCCTGCAGGCGGCGCAGCAGTCCACCGCCCGGGAAATGAAGCGCGCCGGTTATCCCAAGTAGCGCTCGTTGCCGGGTGAACGCCGCGCGCGGTCACCCGGCTTAGCGGCTTTCCCCGCCCTACTCGCCCCTGGCGTCGCGAGACGCCGGGGCCCGCCTCGGCCCCTGCCTTGCGGAGCTTCGCCATGCAGACTTCCACCCTCAAGACGCCCGCCGTTGAAACCCCCGCCACGCCAGTGCGCCGTACCCGTCGCCGCGCCGGCCCGGGCTGGTTCCTGATCAGCCCTTCCGTCGCCCTGCTGCTGATCTGGATGCTGGTGCCCCTGGGCATGACCATCTGGTTCTCGCTGATCCGCTACAACCTGCTCTACCCCGGCGAGCACGCCTTCGTCGGCCTGGAGAACTTCGAGTACTTCGTCACCGATGCCGGCTTCTGGCCCGGCATGACCAATACCCTGCTGCTGGTGGGCAGCGTACTGCTGATCAGCGTGGTCTTCGGCGTGCTGATCTCGGCGCTGCTGGAGGCCAGCGAATTCTTCGGTCGCGGCATCGTGCGGGTGCTCTTGATCTCGCCGTTCTTCATCATGCCCACGGTCAGCGCCCTGATCTGGAAGAACCTGATCTTCCACCCGGTTTCCGGCATCCTCGCCGCGGTCTGGAAACTGTTCGGCGCCACCCCGGTGGACTGGCTGGCCACCCATCCGCTGCTGTCGATCATCCTGATCGTCTCCTGGCAGTGGCTGCCCTTCGCCATCCTCATCCTGATGACCGCCATGCAGTCGCTGGACCAGGAGCAAAAGGAAGCCGCCCGCCTCGATGGCGCCGGCCCCCTGGCGATCTTCTGGCACCTGACCCTGCCGCACCTGGCGCGCCCCATCGCCGTGGTGGTGATGATCGAAACCATCTTCCTGCTCTCGGTGTTCGCCGAGATCTACACCACCACCAGCGGCGGACCGGGTTTCGCCTCCACCAACCTGGCCTACCTGATCTACAACCAGGCGCTGCTGCAATTCGACGTCGGCCTGGCCTCCGCCGGCGGCCTGATCGCCGTGCTCATCGCCAACATCGCCGCCATCATCCTGGTGCGGATGCTTGGCAAGAACCTGACCCAACAGTGAGGACCCTGACATGCTGACGCTCAAGCAATCCCGGCGCCTGCAGAGCCTGCTGCTGGGCCTGCTCGCCTGGCTGGTGGCCTTGGTGCTGTTCTTCCCGATCTTCTGGATGGTGCTGACCAGCTTCAAGACCGAGATCGACGCCTTTGCCACCCCGCCGCAATTCTTCTTCATGCCCACGCTGGAGAACTACCTGACCATCCAGGCGCGCAGCGACTACTTCCACTTCGCCCTGAATTCGGTGGTGATCTCCTTCGGCGCCACCCTGCTGAGCCTGTTGCTGGCGCTGCCGGCGGCCTATTCCATGGCCTTCCACGAGACCAAGAACACCCAGCGCCTGCTGCTGTGGATGCTCTCGACCAAGATGCTGCCAGCGGTCGGGGTGCTGGTGCCCATCTACCTGCTGGCCAAGCAGTTCGAATTGCTCGACAGCCGGACCCTGCTGATCGCCGTCTACACCCTGATCAACCTGCCCATCGTGGTCTGGATGGTCTACACCTACTTCAAGGACATCCCTAAGGACATCCTCGAGGCCGCGCGCCTGGATGGCGCCACCACCTACCAGGAAATCGTCCGGGTGCTGCTGCCGATCGCCAAGGGCGGCATCGCCTCGACCATGCTGCTGTCGCTTATCCTGTGCTGGAACGAAGCCTTCTGGTCGTTGAACCTGACCTCCTCCAACGCCGCCCCGCTCACCGCCCTGATCGCCTCCTACTCCAGTCCCCAGGGCCTGTTCTGGGCCAAGCTCTCGGCCGTCTCGACGCTGGCCTGCGCGCCCATCCTGATCTTCGGCTGGATCAGCCAGAAGCAGCTGGTGCGCGGCCTGTCCTTCGGCGCCGTGAAATGAGCCGCCGCTGCGCTACTGCGCTTGCCGATCCGGCGTCGGAAGGTCGCTCGAAATGCTCATTTACCCACGTAAACTGCGCTTTCTCGCGACCTTCCTCCTTGTCTCGCCTTCGCTCGCGACGCGCAGCGACGGCTCATATAACAAGAGGATTCCCCACATGGCCAATCTGAAAATCCGCAGCCTGCGCAAAGGTTTCGACTCCATCGAGATCATCAAGGGCGTCGATCTGGATATCAACGACCGCGAATTCGTGGTCTTCGTCGGCCCCTCCGGTTGCGGCAAGTCGACCTTGCTGCGACTCATCGCCGGCCTGGAAGAGGTCACCAGCGGCACCCTGGAACTGGACGGGCGCGACATCACCGAGGTCTCGCCGGCCAAGCGCGACCTGGCCATGGTGTTCCAAACCTATGCCCTCTATCCGCACATGAGCGTGCGCAAGAATCTGTCCTTCGCCCTAGACCTGGCCAAGGTCGACAAGCAGGAGGTGGAGCGCAAGGTCAGCGATGCCGCGCGCATCCTCGAACTGACGCCGCTGCTGGAACGCAAGCCGCGCCAGCTCTCCGGTGGCCAGCGCCAGCGGGTGGCCATCGGCCGCGCCATCGTCCGTCAGCCGAAGATCTTCCTGTTCGACGAACCCCTGTCCAACCTGGACGCCGCCCTGCGCGTGCAGATGCGCCTGGAGCTGGCGCGGCTGCACCAGGAATTGCAGGCGACCATGATCTACGTGACCCACGACCAGGTGGAAGCCATGACCCTGGCCACCAAGGTGGTGGTGCTCAACGGCGGCCGCATCGAACAGGTCGGCTCGCCGCTGGAGCTCTATCACCACCCGGCCAATCTGTTCGTCGCCGGCTTCCTGGGCACGCCGAAGATGGCCTTCCTCAAGGGCAAGGTCGCCGCCACCGACGCCCAGGGCGTCGAGGTGGCGCTGGACGCCGGTCCGCGCCTGCGCCTGCCGCGCCGAGGCGATGGCCTGGCGGTCGGCAGCCCGGTGACCCTGGGTATCCGCCCGGAACACCTACGCCTGGCCGCCGACGGCCAGCTACCGGTGATCACCGACGTGGCCGAGCGCCTGGGCAGCGACACCTATTGCCACATGGTCACCGAGGCCGAGGAACCCCTGACCGTCCGGGTGCCCGGCGACTGCGCCGTGGCCTATGGCGAACGCCAGCGCCTGGCGCTGGATGTGGAGTTCTGCCACCTGTTCGACGACCAGGGCCGCGCCGTGGCACCCCTGCTGCGTCAGGCAGCCTGATCGCCCCTTTTTCCCCTGGTCATGGCCGACCGTGGCCAGGGATGCCTTCTGCCAGGATCATCCTCATGAAACTCAATCGCCAGAACCTCGACCAGCTTCCCGACTACATCGCCAAGCCCGCCTACGCCGCCTGCGAGCTACGCCAGGGCATCGTCCATATCGGCGTCGGCGGCTTCCATCGCGCGCACCAGGCCATCTACACCGAGGCCCTGCTCAACCAGGGCCGCGACCTGGACTGGAGCATCTGCGGGGTCGGCCTGCGCGCCGAAGACCGCGCCATGCGGGATGCCCTGGCCGGCCAGGACTATCTCTACACCCAGGTGGTGCTGGCCGACGAACCGGACACCGAGGTACGCGTGGTGGGCGCCATCAGCGGCATGCTGCTGGCCGAAGACGGCACCCAGGCGCTGATCGACAAGCTGGCCCATCCCGGCACCCGCATCGTCTCCCTCACGATCACCGAGGGCGGCTATTGCATGGACGACAGCACCGGCGAGTTCAACTTCAAGCTGCCGCTGATCCAGCACGACCTCCAGCATCCCGGCGATCCGCGCAGTGTCTTCGGCTTCCTGCTGGCGGCATTGGCCAAGCGCCGCGCCGAGGGCACCGGGCCCTTCACCGTGATGTCCTGCGACAACCTACCCCACAACGGCCAGGTCACCCGCAAGGCCCTGCTGGCCTATGCCGCCCTGGTGGATGAAGAACTGCACGGCTGGATCGCCGAGCACGTCAGCTTCCCCAACGCCATGGTCGACCGCATCACCCCCATGACCAGTGCGGCCCACCGCGAGGCGCTGCTGGCGGAACACGGCATCGAGGATGCCTGGCCGGTGGTCTGCGAACCCTTCCTGCAATGGGTGCTGGAAGACAAGTTCGTCGCCGGCCGCCCGGCCTGGCAGGACGTCGGCGTGCAATTCACCGACGACGTCACCCCCTACGAGGAGATGAAGATCAAGCTGCTCAACGGCAGCCACCTGGCCCTCACCTACCTGGGCTTCCTCAAGGGCTATAGATTCGTCCACGAGACCATGGCCGACCCGCTGTTCGTGCGCTACATCCGCACCTACATGGACGAAGACGTCACCCCGCAACTGGCGCCTGTGCCTGGTATCGACCTCACCGACTACAAGGACACCCTGATCGAGCGCTTCTCCAACCGCGCCATCGCCGACCAGTTGGAGCGGGTCTGCTCCGACGGTTCCTCCAAGTTTCCCAAGTTCACCGTGCCGACCATTAATCGGCTGATCGAGGACGGCAAGGACCTGGATCGCGCCGCCCTGGTGGTGGCCGCCTGGGCGGTCTATCTGCGTGGCGTGGACGAGACCGGGGCGACCTATCGCATCCCCGATCCGCGCGCCAACTACTGCGAGGAACTGGTGCAGGATCAGAAGAACCTCACCGAGCGCCTGCTGGGTGCCGAAGAAATCTTCGGCAAGCACATCCCGAAATCCGCCGCCTTCGTTGCCGCCTTCGAAAGACAGCTGTACAACTTGCGTACCCATGGGGTCAGCGCCACCTTGCAGACCCTGCTAGGCGACTAGGCTGCGGCTGAAAACGGCCTGCAGCAGCAATTTTTCCGCCAAGCCCAACAACAATAAGGAGCGGCCAGGCATGAAGTTTCTCGGGATAGATTGCGGTACCCAGGGCACCAAGGCGGTGGTTCTGGATATCGAGCGGGGCGTGGTGCTGGGTGAAGGCAGTGCGCCTCATCCCTTGACCGAAGGCGCCAACGGCCGCCGCGAGCAGAATCCGGCGGACTGGATCAGGGCGCTGGTAGCGGCCACCCGTACCGCGCTGGGCCAGGCCGGTAGCGATGGGCAGGACATCCTCGGCATCGGCGTGTCCGGCCAACAGCACGGCCTGGTACTGCTCGACGACAGCGGCAAGGTGCTGCGCCCGGCCAAGCTCTGGTGCGATACCGAATCCACCCCGGAAAATCAGCGCCTGCTGGACTACCTCGGCGGCGCCGAGGGCTCCCTCGAGCGCCTCGGCCTGGCCATCGCCCCTGGCTACACCGTCTCCAAGCTGCTCTGGACCAAGGAGCAGCACCCGGAGGTATTCGCCCAGATCGCCCAGGTACTGCTGCCCCACGATTACCTCAATTTCTGGTTGACCGGACGGGCCGTGGCCGAATACGGCGATGCTTCGGGTACCGGCTATTTCAACGTCCGTACGCGTCAGTACGACCTGGAGCTGCTGCGCCATATCGATCCCAGCGGTCGTCTGGAGCGCGCCTTGCCGGAGTTGATCGAGGCCGACCAGCCCGTCGGTCGGCTGCGTCCGGAGGTCGCCAGCCAGTTGGGCATCAATCCCCAGGCACTGGTCTCCAGCGGCGGCGGCGACAACATGATGGGCGCCCTGGGCACCGGCAACAGCCGTGCCGGCCAGATCACCCTGAGCCTGGGGACCTCGGGCACCCTGTACGGCTACTCCGACGAGCCCCGTATCAGCGCGCATCCGGCGGTGGCGGGCTTCTGCTCGTCCAATGGCGGTTGGCTGCCGCTGATCTGCACCATGAACCTGACCAACGCCAGCGGCCAGATCCGCGAACTGCTCGGCCTGGATCTCACCGAATTCACCCGCCTGGTGGCGGAGTCGCCCATTGGCGCCGAGGGCGTGCTGATGCTGCCCTTCCTCAATGGCGAGCGGGTCCCGGCGCTGCCGACCGCCACCGCCAGTCTGCATGGCCTCACCGCCACCAACCTGACCCGCGCCAACCTCTGCCGGGCCGTGGTGGAAGGGGTCAGCTTCGCCCTGAGATACGGCTTCGACCTGCTGCGTGACCTGGGCATGCCCGGTGACACCCTGAGACTCATCGGCGGCGGTGCCAAGAGTCCGGTGTGGCGCCAGCTGATCGCCGACCTGATGAACACCCCGGTGGTCTGTCCGGTCCACGGCGAAGCCGCGGCCCTGGGTGGCGCTCTGCAGGCGGCCTGGTGTTGGAGTCGCGAACAAGGCCGCCCGGAGTCACTGGACAGCCTCACCGAGCGCTGCGTCCACCTGGACCCGGCCAGCCGCGCCGAGCCGGATCCCACCCGGGTCGCCGAATACGAGGCGGCTTATCAGCGCTATCGGCAGGTACTGCGCGACAGTTATGGCGTGGCCTAGCCCAAGGCCAGGCACAGTGGCGTAGGGCGGACAACGGCGCCAGCCTTGTCCGCGATGACTGCTGAGCCCGGTGGAAAAGGCTAGGCCGTTTTCCACCCTACCGCGCTCACACCTCCCTGATGGGTACGAAAGGCGCTTCCAGGCGTAGGTTGGGTTGAGCGCCAACCTACGCGCTCAGGCCTTGCCGATCGGCACGAAGGGCGCTTCCAGCAAGCGGGCAAGGTCAGCCGGTGCCAGGGCCACTTCCAGCCCCCGGCGCCCGGCACTGACATGGATCGTCGGCAGCTCCGCGGCGGAGTCGTCGATAAAGGTCCGCAGCCGCTTCTTCTGGCCGAGGGGGCTGATGCCACCCACCAGGTAACCGGTACTGCGCTGGGCATGATCAGGCTTGGCCATCTCCAGTTTCTTCACCCCGGCGGCCTGGGCCAGGGCTTTGAGATCCAGGGTGCCAGCGACCGGCACGATGGCTACCAGCAATTCCTGCTTTTCGCTCGCCACCAGCAGCGTCTTGAAGACCGTCTCCGGCGCCAGACCGAGCTTTTCCGCCGCCTCCAGGCCGTAGGAGGCCGCCTTGGGATCATGGTGGTAGCTCAGCACCTCATGGGGCACCTTGCTCTTCTTGAGTAAATCTATCGCGGGGGTCATGCCAGCACTCCTTGGGGATCGGCCACCTCCGCCCGCCCGCGTCCCTGCGCCTTGGCCCGGTACAGGGCGAAGTCGGCTGCCTGCAGCCAGTGGGCGACGTCATCGTAGGTGCTGTCGAACCCGGCAATGCCACAGCTGAGCCCTACGCGGACATTGTGGCGATCGCCAGGTCCACCCGACTGCAGGCCGTGCAGACGCTCCTGCAGGCGACGCACCAGCTCGAGCGCCTGTGCGGGGGAGGTATCGGGCAACAGGATACCGAACTCATCCCCCCCGAAACGCCCCGCGAGATCACTGGTGCGGATGGTACGCGCCAGCAGTGCGGAGAACTGGCGCAGCATCTCGTCGCCGGCCTGATGCCCGAAACGGTCGTTGACCTGCTTGAAGTTGTCCAGGTCGATCATCACCAGGCTGGCGCTGGCGCCACTGCGCTTGCAGCGGGCGAATTCGCGCTGCAACAACAGATCCCAGTGCGTGCGATTGTGCAGCCCGGTCATGCCATCCTGCTTGTTGAGCAGTTCCAGCTCCTTCTTGCGCCGGGAAAGCTGCTGCGCCAGGCGATAGCTGACTAGGCCAAGGGCCGCGGGATAGAGGACGATCATCGGTAGGCAGGCATAGACCTGCCAGCCAGAGGTCTGGGGCGCGAAGCCGTGGCGCAGCAGCACCACGCCGATCAGGATCCCGGCGGCCTGGGCCAGAATCCCACGGCGCCAGAGCCGCAAGCCACCGGCCCCCAGCGTGTTCATGCTGGTCATCGCCAGCAACACCACGCTCGGCAACACATTGAAGGCCATGCTGGCGGTCCAGAAGCCGGCGGACACGCAGTCCAGCAACAGATTGCGCAGCTCCGCCCGATAGGCATTCTTGGCGCGTACCGCCCACCAGTAGGCCACCGGCGACCATAGCAGGGCGTTTGCCAGCAACAACAGCCACAGCACGCTGGACACCTGCTGGTTGATCTGGACCGAGAGGATGCAACCGAAACTCAGGAGCAGACCAAAGGCGCGGGGCAGCCAGAGCCGTCGGGCGAAACTGCGGCCACGCACCTGCATATCTGGCATTGACGATCCCCACTGCGATGGACGATTAAGGTCGCGCATTATCAGTGGATAGGGGCAAAACGCCAGCGATCCGCGACCTGCACGCCGTTATTCGATAAAGAACGACGCCATTAGACACTGCCATATAGAAACATCGGGTGACACGCCTGGCAGACGAACAGCCTTGAACCTCAGCGTAATCGGCCTCATCCAATTAACAGGCCCGTCAAAAAGAGGAAGCCGCATGCAAGTTCAAGTCAACAGTGATCACAACATCGAAAGCAGCGCCGGTTTGCAGAATTGGGTGGCATCCGTGGTGGAGGACCGCCTGGACCGCTTCGACGAACTCCTGACCCGGGTCGAAGTACACTTGAACGACGAGAACGCCGGCAAGTCGGGCGCCCAGGACAAGCGCTGCCAGATGGAAGCGCGCATCAAGGGCCATCAACCCCTATCGGTGACCCACAAGGCCGAATCCCTCGACTTGGCGGTGGACGGCGCGGCCGACAAGCTGCTGCGGGCCATCAGCAACCTGTCCGGCAAGCTGGAGAAAAAGCGTCTGTCCGGTGGTGAACTCAACGACCCCATCGCCCTGGAAGACTCCGAGGAGTTCAAGGATTCCTTGCGCCAGGATGAATTCCTCGAACGGGAACAACTGGCGCACGACCATCAGTTGAAGTGATGCTGGACTAAGTTTAGGTTTTGCCCCGAGGCCGCTCATGGAGCGGCCTCGGTGTTTTCACTGCCGGCAAAAGGATGCCTCCATGCCCTCGCCTCTTCGTGTCGCCCTGATCGGCTATGGCTTCGTCGGCCAGACCTTCCATGGACCGCTGCTGCGTTCGATTCCCGGACTCGCCCTGGAACTGGTCGCCTCGCGTGATGCCGCGCGCGTCCACGCCGACCTGCCGGCTGTACGCGTCACCCCGGATTACCTGGCGGCCGTCCGTGATCCGGCCATCGACCTGGTGGTCATCGCCTCGCCCAACCAGACCCACGCGCCGCTCGCCAGTGCCGCCCTGGCCGCCGGCAAGCACGTCGTGGTCGACAAGCCTTTCACCGTCACCCTCGCCGAAGCCCGCCAATTGGCGCAGGAAGCCAAGCGTGCCGGTCGGCTCTTGTCGGTGTTCCAGAATCGCCGCTGGGACAGCGACTTCCTCGCTCTGCAAGAGGTCATGGCCAGCGGCGCCTTGGGCGAATTGACCAGCCTGGAATCGCGTATCGAACGCTTTCGGCCCCAGGTACGGGATCGCTGGCGCGAGGCGGACCTGCCCGGCAGCGGCCTCTGGTTCGATCTCGGCCCCCATCTGCTGGATCAGGCGCTCTGTCTGTTCGGCCTGCCACAGCGGCTTCAGGCCAGCCTGGTCCGCCAGCGCCCGGGGGCCCGCACCGATGATTGGTTCCAGGTACAACTGGACTACGGCGCCCGCCAGGTGACCTTGAAAGCCGGCATGCTGGCCGCGGGTGGCGTACCGCGCTTCCTGGCCCAAGGTACGGCGGGTAGCTGGATCAAGCAGGGCGCGGATCGCCAGGAGGATGCGCTCAAAGCCGGCGTCATTCCGGGCGGCCCCGACTGGGGTGCGGATCCGGAGCCCGGCTGGCTCATCACCGGCGACGGCGAGCGCCAGGCCCTGCCCACCCCGGCGGGCGATCATCGGCACTACTACCTGGCCCTGGTCGAGGCCCTCGCTGGTCGTGCCGCCAATCCAGTCTCGCCTGACCAGGCCTGCGCGCTCATGGCGCTGCTGGAAGCGGCGCAACGCGCCTCGCGCGAAGGCTGCGCCATCGTTCCCGAGCTGACCGCCGCCGAGCGTAACGCCTACTGACCGGCCGCCCAGGGCGCACGCCGGTCGGCCAGGTGTTCGCCGAGCTGGCGTAGCGTGCGCGACAGGCGTCGCTCGATCCATTCGTAGCTGGCCCAGGCCAGCAGCAGGATGACCGGCAGGCAGACCGCCAGGGTCTGGTACGGCGTAAAGCCCCATTGCTGGTGCAGCCAGTAATCGCCGAGCCACAGCACGATGACGTGCACCAGGTAGACCGAGTAGGACCAGTCCCCCAAGGCCTTGCACAGGCGGGAGCCGGCGAACCAGGGTTCGAGAATCACGCAGGCGCCGACCAGTACCGCGCTGGGTACGCCCCAGGTCAGCAGGCGATAAGGATGATCCGCTGGGAAGGCCAGCAGGCAGGCCACGGCCGCCAAGGCAGCCAGCAGCGCCAGGGGCTTGGCTCCGTGCAGCGCACCCCGCCGATACAGCGCCGCCAGACCGACCCCGAGCAGGAACTCGAAGATGATCGGATTGCGATAGAAGCTGCTGACGAAGGACTCGCGCGCCAACACCAGGCTGACCAGGATCACCAGCAGGCTGACCACCCCGATCCGCCAACGCTCGGCCACGCCGAAGGACAGGGCGAAGAGCAGGTAGAACAGCATCTCGAAATTCAGCGTCCAGCCCACCGGCAGGATCGGGTAGTGACCGAAGCCCGCTGGATTCTCGCTGGGGATGAAGAACAGCGAAAGCAGCAGCTCGCGGGTGGCCAGTCCATAGACGGGCATGACGTCGCTGGCCAGATAGAGGATCAGCGCCGTCACCGCGGTGTACAGCCAATAGGCCGGTACGATGCGGGCGATGCGTTGCCAGAGGAAGGTACTGCGCCTGAGCGGCCGGCCCGCGGTGGACAGGTGGATCACGAAGCCGCTGAGCACGAAGAAGATGTCGACCCCGACCTGCCCCCGCGTGGAGAGCAGATGCCCGCCGAGGCTATCGGCGTGGAAATCGAAGAACACCTGCATGAAGTGATGAAAGACCACCAGCCAGGCGGCCAGGGCCCTGAGTGCCTGCAATGAAACCAGCATTGAAAAACGCGTCCCTCCTCGCCCCGCCAGGTAACGGCCAAGCGCCGCGCCGCCATTGTGGACGGCGTGGGCAGGCCAGGAACCCACGGGGGACGACTGGATTGCGCCGAGTCACAGCCTGCGCAACCCGATGCCGGACTCGTTCAGCGCCAGTTCAGCCCAGCATCACTGCAGGCTGAAGCGCCAGGCGCGGTGGATCTTGGGATTGCGCGCGAAATCCGGGTCCAGGGTACTGGCGGTGATCTCTTCGACGCGGTAGCGCTGGGTCAGGCCTTCGTCGAGTTCGAACTTGCGGAAGTTGTTGGAGAAGTACAGCACGCCGTTGCGGCTCAAATGAGCCATGGCCGAATCGATGAGACCGACGTGGTCACGCTGGACATCGAATACCCCTTCCAGGCGCTTGGAGTTGGAGAAGGTCGGCGGGTCGACGAAGATCAGATCGTATTCGCCACGATCATTCTCCAGCCAGTGCAGCACGTCGCCCTGCTCCAGGCGATGCCGCTCGGAGAAACCGTTGAGCGCCAGGTTGCGCCGCGCCCAGTCCAGGTAGGTCCGCGAGAGATCGACGCTGGTGGTGCTGCGCGCCCCACCCACCGCAGCCTGTACCGTGGCCGCGCCGGTGTAGCAGAACAGGTTGAGGAATCTCTTGCCCTGGGCTTCCTGGCGCAGCCGCAGGCGTAGCGGCCGGTGATCGAGGAACAGACCGGTGTCCAGGTAGTCGGTGAGGTTGACCAGCAGCTTGGCGCCCGCCTCGTCCACCTGCAGGAATTCACCCTGGGCGGCCTGGCGTTCGTATTGCTTGGTGCCGCTCTGCCGCTCGCGCCGCTTGACCACCACCAGGGACGGATCCACGCCGAGCGCCTGGGGAATGGCCGCCAGGGCGTCCAGCAAGCGAGCCTGGGCCTTGTCCGGATCGATGGAACGCGGCGCCGCGTACTCCTGCACGTGTACCCGGTCGCCGTAGAGATCCACGGCCACGGCATATTCGGGCATGTCGGCGTCATAGAGGCGATAGCACTGCACGCCCTGGGCGCGTGCCCATTTGCCCAGTTGCTTGAGATTCTTCTGCAGGCGATTGGCGAACATCTGTCCGCCTTCGCTGAGCTTGGCCGGTTCCGTGGCCTGGGGAGTAGCCGGGCGCTCACCGCTGCGACTACCGGTGACGAATTGGCGGGGCTCGACCTCGAACATCAGCAGCTTGCAGGGCAAGGCGCCGTTCCAGAAGGCATATTGCTTGTGGCTGCGGATGCCCATGCGCTTGCCCAGCTCGGGGGCACCGGTGAACACCCCCGCGCGCCAGCCCAGGCAGGCCTGGCGCAGGCGCTCACCGAGATTCTGGTAGAGATAGAGCAGGCTGGCTTCATCACCCAGGCGCTCGCCATAGGGCGGGTTGCAGATCACCAGGCCGGTCTGGCCCTTGTCCGGGCGCGGCTCGAAGCTGGCCACCTCGCCCTGATAGACCTTGATCCACTCGGACAGCCCCGCCCGCTCGATGTTGTTGCGCGCCGGCTGGATCAGCCGCGGATCGGCCTCGTAGCCGCGGATCCAGGCCGGAGTCTTGGCCAGACCTGCCGCGGCGCGGTCTTCGGCCTCCTGGTGCAGCTGCTGCCAGAGCGCGGGCACATGACCCAGCCAGCCGGAGAAGCCCCAGCGCTCTCGGCGCAGATTAGGCGCGATGTCCGCCGCCATCAGGCCCGCCTCGACCAGGAAGGTACCCACCCCGCACATGGGGTCGGCAAGGGCGCCACCCGCAGCAGCTAGGGCTGGCCAGCCGGCGCGGATCAGCACCGCGGCGGCGAGGTTTTCCTTGAGCGGCGCGGCGCCCTGCTGCAGGCGATAGCCGCGCTGGTGCAGGCTCTGGCCGGAGAGATCCAGCGACAGGATGGCCTGGCCGCGCTCCAGGTGCAGGTGCACGCGCAGGTCAGGGGCGACCTTGTCCACCGTCGGCCGCTGGCCGGTACGCTCGCGCAGGCGGTCGACGATGGCATCCTTGACCTTTAGCGCGCCGAAATGGGTGTTATCGATGCCCGCGCCCTGGCCGCTGAAGCCCACCGCCAGCGTGCCGTTAGGCGCCAGGTGCTCTTCCCACTCCACGCCGTGTACGCCCAGATAGAGTGCCTGGGGGTCTTCCACCGGGAAGCGCGCCAGTACCAGCAGTACCCGGTTGGCCAGTCGCGACCAGAGGCACAGGCGATAGGCATCCGCCAGACTCGCCTCGCCGCGCACCGCCGCGGTCTGGCTGCGCGCCTCCTGCAAGCCGAGGCCCTGGGCCTCCTCCAGCAGCAGGGTCTCGAGGCCCTTGGGACAGGTGAGGATGAGTTGTTGCATCGCGGACATCGTTGAATCCATAGGTTGCACGAAGGAACTTTCCTGCCTTTGGTCGGATCACCCGGCAGAATATCCGCTTCGGAGAAAGTTTGACTGCGTCTCAACAAGCCGCAGTGGCGGTATCTCGGCGGCGATATATCGCCTTTTCATTTCGATTAGGTTACGGCTTATAGCTAAATGGTCGTTCCCAGTCAGCGCCCCATTGGTTAGTAATTGACCACCCGCACCGCGAAGGTGAGGGGCGGATGTCAGAACGCCGGCTCTGGCATCCAGGCCTGCAACGGGCCATGGACAATCTGCAAGTCAACCTACGAGGGCACTACCCTATGAGAAGACTCAAGCGTGATCCAATGGAACGAGCTTTCCAACGTGGTTATCAGCACGGCATTGTTGGCAAATCCCGGGATCTTTGTCCCTTCACTCAGGACGCCGTCCGGCAGGCCTGGCTCAGTGGCTGGCGTGAGGGCCGTAGCGACCAATGGGACGGCTACGTGGGCACCGCCGGTCTTCAACGCATGAATCAACTGCAAGCCGCAGGCTAATTCGATTTCACTAGCGGAAGCCCGAGGCTTCCACCGTGTTCTGGCTATTCCAGTTAGATCCTGCTCCGGGATCTGGGATCATCATCCCTTGGGGGCTCGCGAAGAGCCCCCTGCCCCTTCAGGGCCGCGCTGCGGCTATGGCGTCCACCGCCTCGCGTATCAACGCCGGCCCGCGGTAGATGAAGCCACTGTAGAGCTGTACCAGGCTGGCACCCGCGGCGATCTTCTCGGCGGCATCCTCGCCCGACAGGATTCCGCCGGCGGCGATGATCGGCAAGCGCCCACCCAACTCGCCCGCCAACACCCGGACCACATGGGTACTCTTCTCCCGCACCGGCGCACCGGACAACCCACCCGCCTCGGCCGCATAGGGCAGGTTTTCCACGCCCTCACGACCCAAGGTGGTATTGGTGGCGATGATGGCGTCCATCCCGGCGTCGCGGATCGCCTGGGCGGTCAGCACGATTTCTTCATCGGTCATGTCGGGTGCGATCTTGATCGCGATGGGCACCCGCCGGCCGTGGCGCACCGCCAGGTCTTCCTGGCGCTGACGCAGCGACTCCAACAGGCTCTTGAGCGCATCGCCGAATTGCAGGCTGCGCAGCCCCGGGGTATTGGGCGAACTCACGTTCACCGTGATGTAGCTGGCATGGGCATAGACCCGGTCCAGGCCGATCAGGTAGTCGTCCACCGCTCTTTCGACCGGGGTATCGGCGTTCTTGCCGATGTTGATGCCCAGCACGCCCTTGAAACGCGCCGCCCGTACCCGCTCGATCAGCGCATCCACACCCGCATTGTTGAAACCCATGCGGTTGATGATGGCTTCGGCCTGCTCCAGGCGGAACAGCCGTGGCTTGGGATTGCCCGGCTGGGGCCGGGGCGTCACGGTACCTATCTCGACGAAGCCGAAGCCCAGGCCGGCGAAGCCGTCGATGGCGGTGCCGTTCTTGTCGAGGCCGGCCGCCAGCCCCACCGGATTGGGAAACTCCAACCCCATCACCTGAACAGGCAGCCGTCCCGGCTGCCGTCCGAGCCCGGTCAGGCCCAGACGCCCAGCGGCACTGATCAGATCCAGAGCGAGTTCGTGAGAACCCTCCGGAGACAACTTGAAAAGCAAAGGACGGAGCGCGTCGTACATGGCGGACTCACAGCGACATCGGAAAGCGCGCATTATACAGGCTTGCCACGCGCCATATGTCGCTCCTCCCGAGGTCGAACGGTTGGTCGTGCAAGAGATCATACCTTTTGGGAATCATTTGACGATAATAGGGTCACTGGCACGTTAAGATCGGTCCGTAGTTCCTATCCGCCCGGGAGACCCCATGAGCAACAATGCCAACCTCCTGGGCGGCCCCTGGTCTTCACTGGCCCTGCACCTGCATCCTTCATTGGCCAGCCGCCGCATCCAGCGCTATCTCGAACGCCTGGCCAGCGCCTTCACACCCCTGCCTACGCCCAGAGACAGCCTCTGGTGGGATGACGGCCATCCGCTATATCTGCTGCATGGCCTGCCCCGCGCCGCCCTGTCCGGTCCGGTGCAGGAGATCAAGGACACTGCCCACGCCCTGCTGAGCCAGTTGGTGGTAGCCGATACCCTGACGTTGCACACCTTCGATCTGCGCGCGCTGGACGGCCTTTGCCAGCGTCTGCCCGAGGTGACCCTGGAGGCGGCGGTACATTTGGAGGACCTGGCCGCCTTGCCCGCCGCCCGGGAGCAGGCGCGGATCATCGGCTATCGTGATTTTCAGGCGGCACTCTACCGGGCGCTGCCGCGACTGTCGGCCGAGCAGCCGCTGAAGCTGCGTCAGGCGAGCTGGCGGGGCACCCGCTTCTTCCTCGAGAACGAAGCGCCCACGACGCTCGCCCTGGCCAGCATCGTGGCCTATGCACGCATCCGCGGCATCGCCGTCGAGGTGCCGGCACAGGTCCAATGTCTACGCCTGGACCCCCAGGCCATCGATCGCCTACAGGCTGCCTTCGCCCTGTACGCCTTGCCCAATGCGGTCTGGAATCACCCGGACTTCATCCAGGTGCTGCTGAGCCTCAAGCTCGACTATGCGCGCCTGCCGTTGCCGGCGCCGGGCCAGGATCTGGAGTGGCTGCTGCTACCGAACACGGTGGCGAGCGCCCGCGTCCTCGGTGACATTCTCGGCCGCCTGGGCGCGGCCGAGGTCATTGGCTACCTCGAGAAGCTGTAGCCTGGCTCAGGACGTGGCGACCGCGTCCGCTGCAACCGGCGAATGCTGCAGTCCCGCCGCCAGAAAGACCTCGAAGGCCAGCCGCTGGCCGGCCAACATCCCCGGATGCAGCACCGGATCGCTGCCAGCCTGATCCAGTCGCTCCAGAAACTGTGGCCAGGCCGCCTTGGGCGGAACATGGCCGAGGTAGCCACGCGCCTCGCGCACCGCTTCGTCGGCACTCTCTCCGGCATGGCGATCCAGCAGGCGCGATCCCAGCCGAGACCCCTCCAGGACGTAGGCGACGCCCCAGCACTCGCCCTCGTCGAGGGTTCGGGCGAAGGCCACGGGTGCCGGTTGGATGGCATCCAGGCGCTGCAGATCGTCGCCCAGCACCGCCGTCCGCCGGCGCTCCGCCCAGTCGGGCAGCAGGCGCTGGATACCGGAACGCTCCAGCAGCGCCTCCAGCCCCATCAAGGCCTGGGCATGCGCCTGCAGAAAGGCGACGTAGTGCGGCCTGGTCTGGAGCTCGTAGTGACCGAAGGTCGCATCGACCTGCTGGTGGAGGGCACCGCCTTCGGCACGCAACATTTCACGGATGGTGGACACGCAAATACCTCGACTCGAAACGCGTCTTCAAGCAGGCGAAGGCTGGGGCTTGTCGCCTCGCAGCGCGGCCTGCAGTCGAGCTGCCAGGTCCGCCTCACGAAAAGGCTTGGGAACGATGAATGACTGTTCGGGATCGAGTTCGCCCAGTTCGGCGTATCCCGTGATGAAGACGACGGGCAAGCGCGGCAAGCGCTTGCGCACCTGCCGGGCCAGCTCGGCGCCATTCATGCCCGGCATGGCGAAATCGGCCAGCAGCAGATCGATCTGCGGATCACGCTCCAGGGCGCTCAGGGCGGCAAAGCCGTTGCTGGCCTCCACCACCTGGTAGCCCAGGTCGGCCAGTAGCGCGGCAGTCACGCTGCGTACCGCGTGGTCATCATCGACCAGCAGGATGCGCCGCTCGGCGGCCTGTTCATCGCGCCCAGGAGCCGGCTGGCCTACGGGATCCACCGCCTCGTCCGCGGCCGTGCGCGGCAGATAGACCATGACCGTCGTGCCGCTACCCATCTGGGTTTCGATCCGCACACCGCCACCGGACTGCTTGGCAAAGCCGAATACCTGGGCCAACCCCAGGCCCGACCCCTTGCCGACTTCCTTGGTGGTGAAGAACGGCTCGAAGGCCTTGGCCAACACCTCTTCGCTCATGCCCGTGCCGGAGTCCTGCACGGCCAGCAGCACGTACTCGCCCGGCTCGGGCTCTTCAGGACGCTCCGGCGGCTCGCTGATGACTTGATTGGAGGTGCTCAACCGTAGCGTACCGCCCACGGCCATGGCATCCCGGGCATTGATCGCCAGGTTGAGGATGATGAGTTCGATCTGCGTGGGGTCGACCAACGCATGCCAGCAATCGGCGCGCAGGTGGGTCTCGATCCAGACACTGCCGCCCATGGTGCTGCGCAGCAATTCGAGCATGCCCTCGACCGTCTCGTTGAGCTTGACCGGCTTGGGCGCGAGGCGCTGACGCCGGGAGAACGCCAGCAGCTGGGCGGTGAGCTTGGCGCCCCGCTCCCCGGCTTCGCGAATGTTCTGCACACGGCCTTGCGTCTTTTCGCTGGCCTCCAGGCGGGACAAGTCGCGCTCGAGGAAGCTGGCGCTGCTGAGCACCACCGTGAGCAGATTGTTGAAATCGTGGGCCACGCCGGCGGTGAGCTGACCGACCGCTTCCAGGCGCTGCATCTGCTGCAGGGTGGCTTCCACCCGCTCCCGCTCATCAATCTGTTCGCGCAACTGACGGTTGGCCGCCGCCAGCTCCTCCATCGCCAGGACTTCGGAGGAGATGTCCCGACCGGAGCAATAGGTCATACCGGCATCCGGCACCGCCGTCCAGGAGATCCAGCGATAGCTGCCATCGCGATGGCGAATGCGGTTGATGAAGCGTTGGCTGGCCGCGCGCTTGACCAGCTGCTGGAGCTCGTTGTCCGTCATGACCCGCTCGTCGGGGTGTACCAGCTCGAGCAGCGAGGAATTGAGCAGGTCTCCGCGTGACCAGCCCAGGTTGTCCTCCCAGGCGGGATTGAGCGCCATCAGGATGCCGTCCGGCTTGCACACCAGCAGCAGGTCCCGGGTGAGGTCCCAGGTCCGATCTCGCTCGCGGGTACGCTCCTCGACACGCTCGCCGAGACTGACGTTGAGACGTTCGAGCTTTTCCGCGGCATCGCGTTGCTGGGTGATGTCGAGCATGACGCCGAGGAAGCGGGTGCAGACCCCGGCGTCGAAGAAGGGTTGACCGCGGGTTTCGACCCAGCGCTGGGTGCCGTTGTCGAGGCGAATGCGGTACTCGCTGCGGTAGTCGTCATCGCGCTCGTCGGAGCCGGCCTGGCGGACGGTATCGAGAAAACGCGCGAGACCCTCTGCGCCGCACAGTCGCTCGAACGTCTCCAGGTCGACCACCGCATCCGCGGGCAGGCCGAACATGGCTTTGCAACGCTCGTCCCAGAGCAGGGTCTGGCTGGCCGGGAGGTATTCCCACATGCCGAGTCGGGAGGCGTCCATGGCCAGCCGCGAGCGGACCTCGAGACTGTGCAGGGCTTCTTCCGCACGGCGCCGCTCGCGGCGCTCGTGCACCACCAGCAGTGCCCGCTCGACCGCCTTGGCCAGCAGCTCCATGCTCTGCTTGAGCACGTAGTCGTTGGCGCCCAGCCGCATCATCTCGACCGCATGCACCTCGCCGAAGATGCCCGAAACGAAGATGAACGGCGTTCCCGGTGCCAGGGCCCGGGCCACGCGCAGGGCCTCGGCGCCGGAAAATCCGGGCAGGATGATGTCCGAGAGGATGATGTCGTAGGTCTGTTGGCTCAGGGCCAGGGTAAGCCCGGTGCGCTCATAGACGATCTTGGACTGGAGCTCGAAGCCATGGCGCTCCAACTCGATCAGGATCAGCTCCGCATCGAGCTTGCTGTCTTCTACCAGCAGGATCTTGATCTTTTTGGAGAGAGGCATAAACGGGCGTCGGCCTTGAATCTGTTCGCTCAGCGGAGCCGGTTCGCGGGTGTCTGCCTGCCGCGGATCATTGGCTGGGGATACAGCGATCTTGCTCACCGGTCAGCGGCCAGTCCGCCGAGTGACGCGTCGTGATCCTGGCGGCGGCTCATTGAGCACCGCCCAGAATACGCCGAGATCGCTGATGGCGGCGACGAAATCACGAAATTCGACGGGCTTGACCACATAGGCATTCACCCCGAGTTCGTAGGCCTTCTCCAGATCGGGCTCCTCGCGTGAAGAGGTCAACATCACCACGGGGATGCTGCACAGCTCTTGGGTGTCGCGGACCAATTCGAGCACCTCCAGGCCATCGACCTTGGGCAGCTTGAGATCCAGCAGCATCACGGCGGGATTACCCGGCTCACGGTCGGCATAAGCCTCTCGACGCAGCAGGTAGTCGACCGCCTCGGCACCGTCACGCAGCACCACGACATCGTTGGCCAGCTGGCTACGTTCCAGAGCCACCAGGGTGAGTTCCAGATCGTGCGGATTGTCTTCGACCAGCACAATGGGTTTTAGCATGAACAAAACTACCTTTTGTGTACCGGCGACGGTCGTTGTTTAGGTAAGGCGAAATAGAAGGTGGCGCCCTCGCCCACGGCGCCTTCGGCCCAGACGCGACCGTCATGACGCTCGATGATGCGACGCACGCTGGCCAGGCCGATGCCGACGCCTTCGAATTCGTCGACATGGTGCAGACGCTGGAAGACCCCGAACAGCTTGCCCACGTAATCCATGTTGAAGCCGACGCCATTATCGCGCACGAAGACGATGTCCTCGGAATCGCTCGGCTGGGTGCCGATTTCGATCACCGCGGGATCTGCGTAACGGCTGTACTTGATGGCATTGGCCAGCAGGTTGCGTAAGGCGAGATGGACGAAGGCCGCATCGGCGATCACCACGGGCAAGTCGCCAACCCGCCACTCCACCTGGCGATCGGCATAGTCCGGCGCCATCTCTTCGCGGATGGCCTCCACCAGCGCCGTGAGGTTCACGTCGGAATAGCGGATCGCGGCGCGGCCCATCTGCGAGAAGCTCAGCAGATTATCGACCAGGCTACCGGCGAAGCGGGCGGAGGAACCGATGTTCTCGAGGAAGCGTCGCCCCCGCTCGGACAGCTTGCCACCCTCGATATCGCCCAGCAGCTCGGCATAACCGGCGATGTGCCGCAGTGGCGCCCGCAGATCGTGGGACACGCTGTAGGAGAAGGCCGCCAACTCCTTGTTGCTGCGCTGCAGTTCCTCGGCCAGCTCGGCCAGCTCTTCCGCCTTGCGCAGCACGATACCGCGGACCGCATTACGCAATTCGAGCGCACTCTCGACTTCCAATGCCGACCAGGGCAGCGAAAGGCCACGCACCGTCTCCTGCCAGAGCACGAAGCTCTGCCGCGGCGAGAGTCGACCGTCGTCGCTCTCCTGCTTGGTTGGGCGCCCCGCCCAGTTCACCACCTGGACGAGTTCGGCGCGGAACCAGATCAGGTAGTGGGAATGCAGCTCGGAGATGGGTACGGCGAGAATGCCAGCGGCATACTGGGCCAGCCTGGGTAGCTCGGCGATGTCCTTGGCGACGTTGTCGGTCGCGTAGTGATCCTTGACGTTGGTCGACAACCATTCGATCAACTCGTCTACCTGTTCACGCGGCGGCGTCTGACCGATCAACTCGGTGCCGTCCGAGGAAATGATGGCCGCACCCTGGGCCCGGGCGAAGTCCAGGTAGACCTGCGGCAGGTCGAGCAGGCCCTGGCAGACGCTGTCGCGATCCGCCATGCTCGACAGCAGTTGCACCATGGACTGGCGCAGGGCGAGACGTCGGTCGGACTCGGCATGGGTCTCGGCGGCGTCGAGTTGCAGGGATAGCACCCGGCCGAACAACTCGCAGGCGGTGCGCGTCTGGAAGGACACCCGCTGCGGCTGGCGATCATGGCAGAGCACCAGACCCCAGAGCCGGTCGCCGACCACGATGGACACGGACATCGAGGCCAGGGTCCCCATGTTCCTCATGTACTGCAGGTGTACCGGCGATACGCTACGCAGGTGGGCGAAGCTCAGGTCCAGTGGCTGGCCTGTCAGCGGATTGTCTTGCGGCTGCAACGGCGAGGGCTGGTAGTAGGCATTGCCGATCACCCGGATGCGGTTGGCCAGATACAGCCGCCGCGCCTGAGCGGGGATGTCCGATGCCGGAAACCTCAGGCCCAGGTAGCTCGGCACGCCCGGATCACGCTCCTCGGCCAGCACCTGACCGTGACCGTCTTCGTCGAAGCGATAGATCATGGCGTGATCGAAGCCGGAGATGCGCTTGGCCTCGTGGACCGCCAGCTTGGCAATGGCCTCGACCGTTTCCGCCTGATGCAGTTGTTCAATGAACACCCGCACCATGGGATACAGGGTATTGAGGCCCAGACTGCTGTCCACCGGCGCCTCGAATTCGACGATCAGCACCTTTTCGAAGCGATGCATGAACAGGGCGAAGACCTGGTCGCGCGGACCGAGGGTCACATCCCCCAGATAGGAAGGATTCTGCTCTTCCTGATCCAGCGCCGCGATCATGGCGGGCAAATCCATACGCGGCAGCAATTCGCCCAGGGTTCGACCGACCACCTCTTCCACCGCCACACCCAGGTACTCGCGCACGTTGGCGCTGGCCTGGACGATGCGCAGATCCGGCTCTTCCACGGCGAACAGGAAGCCATGCTCCTGAATACTGCCGGGAATATGGATCGGCTCATTGGCGCAATCGGCCAGTGCATCGGGCTGCGTCGTGGAATGGGACTCAAGCGCCAAACCGGAAACCTCACGTAATCGGAAAGAAGCGCATGAAGGAGGTGCGCATGAACGAAAAAGCGTCCTGCCAGCCTATCAGACCCGACACGGGAGGCGAAGCGATACGGCATGAATCCTCGCTTCGACATCGACTGCGACACAGCGGCCGGGACCGACCTGGAATCTTCGTCGTCGCTACCCGGTCGGAGCTGTTTTAGGATCGGATCTCGCCCATGTCCCTGCGTCTCGCTCTGCCGCTGGCCGCCCTGCTCGCAAGCCCACTCGCCGTGGCCGCCACTGCCTACGGTGAACGCCTGGAAGGTTTCGACTATGACTTCCCGGTGCGGCAATTCGCCTTCGAGTCCCAGCAGCAACCGCTTGAAATGGCCTATCTTGACGTAGCGCCCAGCGGCCGGGCGAACGGTCGCACAGTGGTCCTGCTGCACGGCAAGAACTTCTGCGCCGGCACCTGGGCGGACAGCATTCGCACGCTGAGCGCCGCCGGCTATCGCGTGGTCGCGCCCGATCAGATCGGCTTCTGCAAATCCACCAAGCCGGCACACTATCAATATAGCTTCCAGCAATTGGCGGCGAACACCCACGCCCTGCTCGACCATCTGGGTATCGCCAAGGTCACCCTGATCGGCCATTCGACGGGCGGTATGTTGGCGACCCGCTACGCCCTGCTCTATCCGGATACCACCGAACAACTGGTGCTGGTCAATCCCATCGGCCTGGAAGACTGGAAGGCGCTGGGCGTGCCCTATCGCAGCGTGGACCAGTGGTACGCACGGGAACTGAAAACCTCGGCGGCGGGCATTCGCGACTATGAACGCACCACCTACTACGCGGGCCAATGGTCACCGCGCTACGAGCGGTGGGTGGACATGCTGGCAGGCCTCAATGCAGGGCCGGGCAAGCAAAGGGTCGCCTGGAATTCGGCACTGCTCTACGACATGATCTACACCCAGCGGGTGGTGTACGAATTTGGCCAACTGCGCATGCCCACCCTGCTGCTGATCGGCCAGCGCGACACCACCGCCATTGGCAAGGACGCGGCGCCACCGGAGGTGAAGGCACGCCTGGGCCACTACCCGGAACTGGGCAGAGCCGCAGCCAAGCGCATTCCCCAGGCGACCCTGGTGGAATTCGACGACCTTGGCCACGCCCCGCAGATGCAGGCGCCGGAGCGTTTCCATCAGGCACTGTTGCAGGGCTTGCAAGCGCTGGCCAAGTAGCGCGCCCTCTCCTTTGCGCAAAGAAAAGGGCAGCGCACCTCAGGTACGCTGCCCTTTCATCACCTAGCTAGGTTCTGTACGAAAAATGCCTACGCTCGGTGATGCTTCGTTGAAAAAGGCCTGGGTCGCCAGCCCGGTCGGAATGCTCATTTACCACTCGTAAACTCGTTCGCGAGCCCGGTCCGCTTCCTCAGCCTTTTTCGCGGGGCCGCCTAGGCCTCGCCTGACCTTCGCTCGGCGACTTTTCGTACAGAACCTAAGGCGCTATCGACAGCCAGCGATAGCGCCGCCCTAGGTCAGGCGCTGCTGCTGGCCAGGTCCGCCAGTTCGCGACTGGCGACGCTGTACATCGCATAGTCCTGGCCGCTGGCGTTACGCAGGTCCACCAGTAGGCCACGCCAGCGCTCTACCGCCGCCCGGTGCTGTTCCAGCCACAGCGACAGCCGCGCTTCCGGATCGCTGGAGGCCTCGGCAAGATTGAGCATGCCAACGGTGATGGCGCGCTGCTGCACGTCCACCTCGTCGCGGAAGGCCTCTCGTGCCAGGGCCTGCCAGGCATTGGCCACCGGCAACTGGTTGAGCTGCTGCTGGTACCAGGTGAGATCCAGCACGTCGCCTGCCGCGAACCAGGTCGCCGCCACTTCCAGCGGGTCCTGGGACGTGACGTCCGCCGCCTGGATCACCGGTAGCAGGGTATAGATGTGGTTGGTCCCTGCCACCACCCGCGCCAGCAGCTCGGGTACGCCCGCCTCGGTATAGGCCCGGAAGCGCTCTTCCCAGTCCTGGCGCGGCTCACCCTGCAACAGTTCGTCCAGGCGCACCCCCAGCGCCGCGATGCGCGGCCCGAAGAAGGCCGCCGCGGCCCCGGCATCCAGGCCGCTGCGGTGACTGCGCAGGAACCAGCGGGTAGCCCGCCGCCCCAGGCGCATCAGTTCGCTCATGAGGCGCAGTTGCAACTCGGCCGGCACCTGGTGATCCAGGGCTTCCACCTGCCGCCACCAGTGCGGTAGGTGCAGGACATCGCGCATGACCACGTAGGCCCGGGCGACATCCGCGGCGCTCATGCCGGTGGATTCGCGCAGGCGCTGCACGAAGGTGATGCCCATGTGATTGATCAGATCGTTGGCGATCTGGTTGGCGACGATCTCACGCTTGAGACGATGCCGTGCCATCGCCTCGGGGAATTGCTCGGTGAGCCGCTTCGGGAAGGCCCCTTGCATATCGCGAGCGAGATAGTCGTCGTCCGGTACCGAGGAGGCGAGCAACTGCTCCTTGAGATCGATCTTGCTGTAGGAGATCAGCACCGACAGTTCGGCCCGGGTCAGGCCCTGTTCCTTGGCCGCCCGCTCGGCCAGCACCTCGTCGCTGGGCAGGAATTCGAGAGTGCGGTCCAGCTTGCCGCGGCCTTCGAGATCCACGATCAGCCGCTGGTACTCGGCCAGATGGGTGCGCGCCCGGTATTCGGCGAGGGACAGCGCGCCGGTCTGCATATAGTTGTTGGCGACCACCAGCTCGCCGACTTCGTCGGTCATCTCCACCATCAGGGTGTTGCGCTGCTTGACGGTCATGTCGCCCGCGGAGACCACGTCGCCCAGCAGGATCTTGATGTTGACTTCATGGTCGGAGCAGTCCACGCCGCCGGCGTTGTCGATGAAGTCGGTGTTGCAGGCACCGCCATGCAGACCGAATTCCACCCGCGCCAGCTGACTCATGCCCAGGTTGCCACCCTCGCCCACCACCTTGGCGCGCAGGTCGCAGCCATCCACCCGCAGGGCGTCGTTGGCCTTGTCGCCGATGTCGGCATGGCTTTCGAAGCTGGCCTTCACATAGGTGCCGATACCGCCATTCCAGATCAAGTCCACGGGCGCCTTGAGCAGCGCATGGATCAACTCGTTGGGGGTCAGGTGATCGGCCTGCAGATCGAAGCGCGCCTTCATCTCGGGGCTGATGGCGATGCGCTTGGCGCTACGCGGGAAGATGCCGCCGCCCTGGGAGATCAGACTGGCGTCATAATCGGTCCAGCTGGAGCGCGGCAGGTTGAACAGGCGCTCGCGTTCGACATAGCTGCGTTCGGCGTCCGGGTTGGGATCGATGAAAATGTGCAGGTGGTTGAAGGCCGCCACCAGCTGCAGGCTGCGCGAGCGCAGCAGGCCGTTGCCGAAGACGTCGCCGGCCATGTCGCCGATGCCCACCACCGTGACCGGATCGGTCTGCACATCGATACCGCGCTCGCGGAAGTGGCGCTGCACGCTGACCCAGGCGCCGCGAGAGGTGATGCCCATCTTCTTGTGGTCGTAACCCGCCGAGCCACCGGAGGCGAAGGCGTCGTCGAGCCAGAAGCCATAGTCACGCGCGATGCCGTTGGCGATGTCGGAGAAGGTCGCGGTGCCCTTGTCGGCCGCCACCACCAGATAGGGATCGTCGCTGTCGTAGCGCACCACCGCGGCGGGTGGTACCACCTCCCCCTCTTTCAGGTTATCAGTGATATCCAGCAGGCCGCTGATGAAGATGCGGTAGCAGGCGATGGCCTCGGCCTGGATGTCGTCGCGTGAGCCGCCCGTCGGCAGGCGGCGCGGTACGAAGCCCCCCTTGGCGCCTACCGGCACGATCACCGAGTTCTTCACCTGTTGCGCCTTGACCAGGCCCAGCACCTCGGTGCGGTAGTCTTCCTCGCGATCCGACCAGCGCAGGCCACCGCGGGCGACGTTGCCGAATCTCAGATGTACCCCTTCCACCCGCGGGCTGTAGACGAAGATCTCGTAGCGCGGCACCGGCCGCGGCAACTCGGGAATGGCCTTGGGATCGAGCTTGAAGCTGAAGTAGGCCTTGGCCTTGCCGGCGGCGTCGGGCTGGAAGACGTTGGTCCTCAGGGTCGCCTTGATCAGATCCAGGTAGCGCCGCAGGATGCGGTCCTCGTTGAGCACCGCGACGTCGTCGAGTGCACTGAGGATGGCCTGCTCCAGGCGCTGCTGCTTGTCGTCCAGGTCTTCGCTGGTCATGCGCCGTGCCAGGTAGAACTTCATGCGGAACAGCCGCACCAGTTCCCGGGCGATGTCGACGTGGGCGTTGAGGGTGGCGGCGATGTAGCCGATGTCGAAGCCGATGCGAATCTGCTTCAGATAACGGGCATAGGCACGCAGCACCGCCACGTCACGCCAGGGCAATCCGGCGGTGAGCACCAGGCGGTTGAAGCTATCGTTTTCCGCCTGGCCCTCCACCACCTGGACGAAGGCGTCCTGGAAGGTGTCGTTGAGCTGCTGCAGGTCCAGTTCCAGACCTGCCACGGTGGTGAAGGCGAAGTCGTGAATCCAGTAGCGGCGACCATTGCGATGGCGCAGCTCGTAGGGGAATTCGCCGAGCACGCGCAAGCCGAGATTTTCCAGGATCGGCAACACATCCGACAGCGCCAGGGGCGTATCGGCGTGGTAGAGCTTGCAATGCAGAATATTGTCGCCGGTCTGGGTCAGCGGCTGGTAAAAGCCCATGGCCAGGCTGCGCTCGTCGTTCAGCGCCAGCAGGTGGCGCATATCCACCACCGCCAGGTGCGGCGCGAAGCGTTCGCGATAACCGGCCGGGAAGCCCAGCGGGTAGTCGGCCAGGATGGAGGTGCCCTGGGCTTCGCCGAAGCTGTCCACCATCAGGCTGGCGAAATCGTCCTTCCAGCTGCGGCAGGCCTGCACCATCTCCTGCTCCAGGCGAGCCGGATCGGCGTCCTGGGGCTGTAGCGGATCGACGCGCAAGATGAACTGCACCCTGGCCAGCACCGATTCGGAAAAGAAGGTCCAGAACTCGCAGTCGGTGCCATGCAGGCGATCCATGAGGATCTGCTGCATGCGCTGGCGAACTTCGGTGGAATAGATGTCACGCGGCACGTAGGCCAGGCAATAGAAGAACTGGCCATAGGGATCGCGGCGCAGGAAGACGCGCACCTTGCTGCGCTCCTGGATCTGCACGATGGCCATGGCGGTACTGAACAGCTCGTCAACCGGGGTCTGGAACAGGTCGTCCCGGGGCAAGCCTTCGAGAACCTGGGCCAGCTCCTTGCCGAGGTGGGCGCTGCTGTCGAAGTCGGCGCGGCGGCGTACCTCGTCTACCTTGCGGCGGATGTAGGGAATCTCGCGCACGCTGTCGTTGTAGACACTGGAGGTATAGAGCCCCATGAAGCGATGCTCGCGTACCACCCGGCCACTGGCATCCACTTCACGCAGCGAAACGAAATCGGGATAGGCCGGCCGATGCACGCGACTGGGATCGGCGGCCTTGGCGAAGGACAGCAGCACCGGCTCACGTAGATAGCGCAGTGGCTCGCCGGAAAGGGGCACCGCGGCGGTCTCGGGACGGCCACGCAGACGACGCGACAAGCCTAGCAGCGATTCGGCTGCATAACGCTGCACCGCCGTCTCGCCCTCACCTTCAACGGTGAACTCTTCGTAGCCGAGAAAGGTGAATCGGTCGTTACGCAGCCAATCGAGGAAGGCCTTGACCTCGGCCAGCTCGCCCTCTTCGACGCCCACCGGACGCTCGTCCAGCCAGACCAGCAGGTCGGCGACCTTGGCCTTCATGGCGGCGAAGTCTCCCACCGCCAGCTCTACCTCGCCGAGGATCTCCCGCAGCGCCGCCTCCAGCGCGCGCAGCTCAGTGGCGGTCCCGCAGCGATCGATCTCGAGGAACATCAGCGCCTCGCGCGTGACCCCCTCGCCCTGTTGCCCCTTGGGCAGCAATTCGACCAGGCGACCCTGGGCGTCCCGCCGCACGCTGAGCACGCTGTTTTGTAGGGTGTGGACGCTGTAGCCCTGACGATTGAGCTCCATGCGCACCGAATCCACCAGGAACGGCGAATCCGCATGCAGTACTTCGACGACGGTGTGGCTCGATTGCCAACCATGCCGCTCGTAATCCGGATTGAAGACCTGGACCCGCGGCTCCTGGGACTCGAAGACCTCCAACAGCCGCCAAGCCGACAGCACACACCCGACCAGATCGGAAAGACGGCGCTGGGTCAGTTCCTCCAGCGGGACGATGCCGAAGAATTGGGCGGTGAAGCGCTCCAGTTGGTCGAGGGTAGCCCCTTCGACATGGGTCGCGAGGGCATTCTTGAGTTGTTGTTGGAAATCCGCTTGGCTGGCAGCGGTGAAAAACGCCATAACCGTACTCCGTCCTGAAGGTGCTGTGGGCTTCGCTCCGCAGAGGACAGGCCTCTCCCGGAGCGAGTTCCACAGGGGACGAGGCCGGACTGCACCAAAAAAGTGCAACAATGCAGTAGCGCTAGAGTAGCCGGCAAATACGCCCAGGCACGTACGTCAGGGCGACAACAAGATTCAGCTGCGGACCGGGTCTCAGTAGTGCGGTGGCGGTGCCTCGTCCGGCGCACCACCACCACCCGCGGTCTGCAATTCGGCCTGCCGCTCCGCCAGTATCCGGATCTGCGCAGCATAGCGATCCAAGGCTTTCTGCTGCTCGACGATGACATCATTGAGCGCCTGGATGGTGTCATCCTGGAAGGCCTGCCGTATCTCGAGCTCGGCGATACGTTCTTCGAGCGTCATGCCTGCCTCTCCCGTTCGAGCAAGGCCCGCCAACGACCCGCCGCCTCTTGCCCTTCTTCATCAGCATAGGGCTCACGGGGTGAATGCCCCCAAACAGGCCCTGGCCACGCCGGGTCTTCCTCGCAACGTAAGACCAGATGCACGTGCAATTGTCTGACGACGTTACCCAAGGCGCCGATATTCAACTTGTGACCCGGCTGTGTGTTACGCAACACCTGAGCCACAAGTGTCACTTCTTGCCACAGTTGTTGCTGATCATCCGGTGCCAGATCGAGGATCTCGGTAACACTCTCTCGGTGCGGCACCAGTACCAGCCAGTCATAACGGCGATCGTTCAGTAGCAAAACCCGGCAAAGCGTCAAGGACGCCACTTCCAGGGTGTCGCCAGCCAGTCGTGAATCGAGTTGGAACATCTCATCTCCTGCCAAAGCCAGTCAGCACTAAAAGTGTGCAAAGCCGCTAGCTAGTGAAACCTTTGGTGTCATAAAGGTGCAACACCCTCCGCCAAAACTCTTGCCTACAACCAAACGGATGCGAGTCCTAGAAGGCACAAGATTGAACACGACGGTTTGTGCACGCTTTTTGCTATCACGATTTCCGTGCAACGACCGATCAGGCCGGGAACTCTTAAGGACATTTCTTAAGAGGACTGGCTAATTCATCGATTCAATGCAATTTTTTGATAAAACCTATCGCCTCTCCAAGAGAGGTGCTATATGTGCCGCCATTAGAACAAACAGCCACGGCTGACACGATGGCTGATCCTCAACCCAAAGGAGCATTTCTGATGCAAGCGATGAAGTGGAGCGTTATCGCCCTGGCAGTAGCCGCAGGGACCACTCAAATGGCATTCGCCGATCAACAGTCCGAATCCAAGGGCTTCGTTGAAGACAGCAAGCTGACCCTGCTGAACCGGAACTACTACTTCAACCGGGACCTGAAAAACGGCGCCAACGATCGTATCGATTGGACCCAAGGTTTCCTGATGAACTACTCGTCGGGCTTCACTCAGGGCACCGTGGGTGTCGGTGTGGATGCCTTCGGTTACTTGGGCCTCAAGCTCGACGGTGGCGCTGGCACTTCCGGCACCGGCAACCTGCCACGTAACAGCCGCGGCGAGCCTGCCGACGAATACTCCACTGCTGGCGCCGCCGTTAAGGTCCGCATCTCCAATACCGTGCTGAAGTACGGCAATCTGCAGCCCACCTCCCCGGTATTCGCCCTAGGTGGTAGCCGCCTGTTCCCGGCCAACGGCACCGGCTTCATGTTGACCAGCGAAGAAATCGACAAGCTGTTCCTTGAAGCGGGTTACTTCACGGCTACCCGTGACGGCATCCAGACCTTCCACGACGGCGACATCGGCACCTCCTACTCGGGCGAGACTGCTCGTTCCGCCTCCTACGCAGGTGGCAAGTACAGCTTCAACGACCAGCTCTCCGCATCTGTCTACTACGGCAAGATGAAGGATCTCTGGAACCAGTACTACGGCAACCTGAACTACGTTCAGCCGCTGAGTGCCAACCAGTCCCTGACCTTCGATGCCAACTACTACTACACCAAGGATACCGGCAGCGCCAAACTGGGCGATATCAGCAACAACGCCTTCTCTCTGGCTGCCGCCTATAGCATCGATGCCCACACCTTCACCCTGGGCTTCCAGAAGGTCAACGGCGATACTCCCTTCGACTACGCAGCGGCTGAAACCGGTGGTGGTGGCGACGGCATCTTCCTGGCCAACTCCATCCAGTACTCGGACTTCAACGCCCCCGGCGAGAAATCCTGGCAAGCTCGATACGACCTGAACATGGCCACCCTGGGCGTTCCGGGCCTGAGCTTCATGACCCGTTATGTCTACGGTAGCGGCATCACCGATGACACCAACGGTGTCTACGGTGCCTACGCGGACGGCGCCAAAGAGCGCGAAACCAACGTGGAAGCCAAGTACAAGGTCCAGAGCGGCCCGGCCAAGGACCTGTCCTTCCGCGTTCGCCAGAGCTGGCACCGCGGCGACGCCAGCACTGGCGGCACTGTGAACGAGTTCCGCATCATCACCGAGTACCCGCTGAACATCCTCTAATAGAGGCCAGCGCTTCTCGTACGATCCAACAGCCCGGCGAATGCCGGGCTGTTGCTTTTCCAGCCTAGACCGACTCCCTCCGCGTCCCTGTACGCCCTGCCCCACCCCACCGTACAATGCCGGTCCCGTCTTGATGCCGACAGACCGCCTAGCCATGCGTACCAGTCAGTTCCTGCTGTCCACCCTCAAAGAAACCCCTTCCGATGCCGTGGTGATCAGCCACCAGTTGCTGCTGCGCGCCGGCATGATCCGCAAGCTGGCCTCGGGTCTCTACACCTGGTTGCCGCTGGGCCTGCGCGTGCTGCGCAAGGTGGAAGCCGTGGTCCGCGAAGAAATGAACGCCACGGGTGCGCTCGAAGTGCTGATGCCGGCCATCCAGCCCGCCGAGTTGTGGCAGGAGTCCGGTCGCTGGGAGCAATACGGTCCCGAACTGCTACGCCTGAAGGATCGCCATCAGCGGGATTTCTGCGTGGGCCCGACCCACGAGGAAGTCATCACCGATCTGATGCGCAACGAGCTGAACAGCTATAAGCAGTTGCCGATCAACCTGTATCAGATCCAGACCAAGTTCCGCGACGAGATCCGTCCGCGCTTCGGCCTGATGCGCGGTCGCGAGTTCGTGATGAAGGATGCCTACTCCTTCCACCTCAACCAGGCTTCGCTGCAGGAAACCTACGACGCCATGTACCAGGCGTACTGCAACGTCTTCAGCCGCCTGGGCCTGAACTTCCGTCCGGTGCAAGCGGACAATGGTTCCATCGGCGGCAGCGGCTCCCACGAATTCCACGTGCTGGCCAGCTCTGGCGAAGATGACATCGTCTTTAGCGACAGCTCCGACTACGCCGCCAACATCGAAAAGGCCGAGGCCTTACCGCGGGAAACCGAGCGTGGCGCCGCTACCGAAGAATTGCGCCTGGTCGATACGCCCGAGACCAAGACCATCGCCGATCTGGTGGAAAAATTCGGCCTGGCCATCGAGAAGACCGTGAAGACCCTGGTGGTCCGCAGTGCCGAGGAAGGCAAGCTGGTCGCCCTGGTGGTGCGCGGCGATCATGAGCTCAACGAGATCAAGGCGGCCAACCTGCCGGAAGTCGCAAGCCCCCTGGTGTTCGCCACCGAGCCCGAGATCCGCGCCGCCATCGGCGCGAGCCCCGGCTCCCTGGGCCCGATGAACCTGCCGATTCCCTGCATCGTCGATCGCTCGGTCGCGCTGATGAGCGACTTCGGCATCGGTGCCAACCAGGAAGACAAGCACTACTTCGGCGTCAACTGGGAGCGTGATTTGCCGCTGCCGCAGGTCGCCGACCTACGCAACGTGGTCGCCGGCGATCCCAGCCCGGATGGCAAGGGCACCCTGGTGATCAAGCGCGGCATCGAAGTGGGCCACATCTTCCAACTGGGCACGAAGTACAGCGAGGCCATGAAGCTGGCGGTGCTGGGCGAAGAAGGCAAGCCGACCACCCTGACCATGGGTTGCTACGGCATCGGGGTATCCCGTGTGGTCGCCGCCGCCATCGAGCAGAACCACGACGAGCGCGGTATTCGCTGGCCGGCCGCCCTGGCGCCCTTCGAGGTTGCCCTGGTACCAATGAAATACGAAAACGCCGCGGTCAAGGAAGCCACGGATCGCCTCTATGGCGAACTGAAGGCAGCAGGCTTCGACGTGCTGCTGGATGATCGTGACAAGAAGACCAGCCCTGGCGTGAAGTTCGCCGACATGGAGCTGATCGGCATTCCCCATCGCCTGGTGGTGGGTGAGCGCGGCCTCAACGAGGGCGTGGTCGAATACAAGGGCCGTACCGACAGCGACAGCCAGAATGTCGCCCTGGCCGAGATCGTCAGCTTCCTCAAGGCGCGCTAAGGCTCTCGTTCCAGGTCAGGTGTTCGCGCGCCTGACCTGGAAATCGGTGAAACCTTCCAAGGCCACCTCCTCCAGCTCCACCGCCGTCACCTGCGCCGTTGCAGGCCCCTGCCAGAGCCAACTCTCCAACCTGGCAAGCGCCTCAGCCGAACCCTCCAGATGGCACTCCACCCGGCCATCAGCCAGATTTCGCACCCAGCCCGTGACGCCCAGTCGTTGCGCCTCTTGCCGGGTACTTTCGCGATAGTAGACACCCTGTACCCGACCGCTGATCAGGGCATGGCGCGCCAATGTGGTCATCGTCTCGCGACTCCGCTTTCTTCCAGTGGTGGCGCGACTCGCAGCCAGTGCGCCACGCTGCCACCCAGCAACTCGCGACGTTCCGCCTGCAGGCGCACGAAGGCCTCCTGCAGCAGCGGATACCAATCCCCGGGAAAGCGCTCGGCCGCCGGCCAGCAGTCTGGCGACGGGGGAGCCCAGGGCGCGCGGTCCAGCAGATCCAGCAAGGCATAGCCATGCAGGTCGCGGCACAGCACCCAATGGCCGCTGTCGTTCTGGCACACCAGGCGCTCCTGCTGGAGAAAGGCCAGCACCGCATGCCACTCGTGCTCCGGCAGTTTCCAACCGGCGTCGTGCAGGCGGCCCAGATGCAGACTGGAGCCAATCTGCTGTCGCTCCAGGAAGGCCCGCAGCACGGCGAGCAGGACGAAGAAGGCAGGCAGCGGTGCCCGGCGCCAGTGATGGGTGGTGGACAGGCTGCAGACCACCTCCGCGCCCAACAGCACGATCAGCCAGCAAACGTAGATCCAGACCAAGAACAGCGGCACCGTGGCGAAGGCACCATAGATCAGTTGGTAGCCGGGGAAATAGAAGACATAGAGCCCGAAAAGGCTTTTGGCCGCCTCGAACAGCACGCCGGTCAGAGCGCCCCCGATCAGGGCGTGACGCAAGGGCACTCGGGTATTGGGCACGGCGGCGTACATCAGGGTGAAGGCGGCGATGCTGAACAGCAGGGGCGTGACCTTGAGCAGGACCTGGGCGCCCGACATGCCGTAGGAACCGAAGACCAGGGCCACCGAGGCTAGGTAGGTGCTCATGGCGAAACCGGCACCGAGCAGCAACGGCCCCAGGCTGAGTACCGCCCAGTAGAGCAGGAAGCTGGACACGCCACGCCGCGGGATACGCACGCGCCAGATGTCGTTGAAGGTCTTTTCCACCGTCACCAGCATGAAAAAGGAGGTCACCGCCAACAGGGCGACGCCGAGCCAGGTCAGGTGCCGCGCCTGCTCGATGAAGTTGCGCAGGTATTCCTCCAGCGTCGCCCCGGTGGAGGGCACGAAGTTGCGGAAAATGAAGGCCTGAATCTGGACCTCCGTACCCTGGAAGGCGGGAATCGCCGAGAGCATGGCGAAGGTCACGGTCATCACCGGGACCACGGCGAACAGGGTGGTATAGGTCAGGGCCGCGGCGTTGTTCGGTGCGCGGTCCTCGATGAAGCGCTCGGCGAGATAGCGAACGAAGGACAGCAGTTCACGCAAGCGGGCCGACATTGGCGGTTCCTCGAAAGGCACGGTCAAGGGCTGGCGCGGCAGTCCTCGCCAACCCGCTACAATGGGCATCTTACCTTCTATGGATCAGCCCATGAGTGAAATCGTCCTCTATCACAATCCGCGCTGCTCGAAATCGCGCGAGGCCCTGGCGCTGCTGCAAAGCCGCGAGCTAGCCGTGTCCGTGGTGCCTTACCTGGAAACGCCACCGGATGCCGGGCAACTGCGCGAGCTGCTCGCCAGGCTGGGCGTCGGGGCACGCCAGTTGCTGCGTACCGGCGAGGACGCCTATCGCGAGTTGCATCTCGCCGACCCGGCGCTGGACGAAGACGCCCTGATCGCAGCCATGGTCGCCCACCCCAAGCTGATCGAAAGACCCATCGCCGTGCATGGCGAGCGCGCCGTCATCGGTCGTCCCCCCGAGCGTGTCCTGGAGATCCTGCAATGACCCCCGAAGCCTACGTCCTGGTGCTCTACTACAGCCGCCATGGCGCCACCGCCGAGATGGCCCGCCAGGTCGCCCGTGGCGTGGAGATGGGCGGCCTGAGCGCCCGCCTGCGTACCGTGCCGGCCGTATCCGCCGAATGCGCCGCCGTCGCCCCGGCAGTGCCCGAACAGGGCGCCGTCTATGCGACCCTTGATGACCTGCGCGATTGCGCGGCGCTCGCCCTGGGCAGCCCGACGCGCTACGGCAACATGGCCGCCGCCATGAAGTACTTCCTCGATGGCACCAACAGCCTGTGGCTGACCGGCGCGCTGGTGGACAAGCCCGCGGGTGTTTTCACCTCCACCGCCAGTCTGCACGGCGGCCAGGAGAGCACCCTGCTGTCCATGGCGCTGCCGCTCTTGCACCACGGCATGCTCATTACCGGCCTGCCCTATAGCGAGAGCGCCCTGTTGGAAACCAAGGGCGGCGGCACGCCCTATGGGCCGAGCCATTTCGCCGGGGCCGATGGCAAGCGGGCGCTGGACGAGCAGGAAATCGCCCTGTGCCGGGCACTGGGCAAGCGCCTGGCGACCCTGGCCGGCAAGTTGAGGGGCTAAGAGCCTGTTCAAAATCTCGCGAGCTAGAGCCAGACAAGGCCTAGGCGGCCCCGCGAAAATAGCTGAGGAAGCGGATCGGACCCGCGCTCGGGTTTACAAGCGGTAAATGAGCATTGCGACGGGGCCGCCTAGGCGGGGCTGGCCTTCCAGGCCATTTTCAACGCGGTTTGGCCGACGCGCAGCAGATTTTGAATAGGCTCTAGGGGCAACCGGCGCGGCTACCAGCCCATGATTTCCTTGACGAAGGGAATGGTGAGCTTGCGCTGCGCCTGCAACGACGCCTGATCCAGACGTTCGAGCATGTCGAACAGGGCGTCCATGCTGCGGGTATTGCGCGAGAGGATGAAGCGACCGACTTCCTCGGTCAGGTGCAGCCCGCGACGCGAGGCGCGCAGTTGCAGGGCGCGCAGCTTGTCTTCGTCGGACAGCGGACGCAGCTGGAAGACCAGCGCCAGGGTCAGGCGCGACTTGAGATCGGCCAGTTGCACCGGCAGTTGCCGTGGCGACGCCGTACTGGAGATGAGCAGTCGCTTGCCGGCATCGCGCAGGCGATTGAACAGGTGGAAGAGTGCCTCTTCCCAGCGCCGCTGGCCGGCCAGGGCATCGAGATCGTCGAGGCAGACCAGCTCGCACTGCTCGAGATTGTCGAACAACTCCACGCCATAGTCGGCCAGCTCACCCATGGGCAGATAGATGGCGCGCTCGCCCAGCTCTTCTAGGCGATGGCAGGCGGCCTGCATGAGATGACTGCGGCCGGCACCCGCGCCGCCCCAGAGGTAGATCAGACTTTCCGTCCAGCCGGCGTCGGCGTCGCACAGGCGCTCGACATAGCCGAGCGCCGCGGCATTGGCACCCGGGTAATAGTTGACGAAGGTGGCGTCGTCACGCAGACGAATACCCAGGGGCAGCTGTAAAGGCATCATGCCGACTCGAACGGCTCTTGGCGGTTTCGCGAGGGCGCCAAGTCTAACCAAAACCCGGCCCCCTCGCAGCTGCCGCTTTAGCGATAGAGCGGCGTCCTCACGGCCAGCGGAAATACAGGGTGGTACGCCCGCTCGGCGCCGACTGGGCGGCAGGTGCCGTCGGTGCGGCATTGGCATCCACTGGCGTACCCGACGCTGCTGGCATAGGGGCTGCTGGAGCGGCTGGTGCGGTCGTCGGTTGCAGACCGGCAAGACCAAGCTGTGCCTGCAACTGATCGGGGTTGGCGGTGAGGTCGTAGGTCAGTTGGGTACCCTCGACCTTCACCAGCCGACTCGACAGGGGTTCGAGCACCTTCTGCAACTGGGCATAGCGCTCGAAGTTGGAGTTGTCGGCCACCAGGGTGAGCGGCTGGGTAGTGCCTGGGCGCGAGACGAATTTCTTCGATAGGCGGGCGGCGACATCCTGCAGGACGGCAGCAGCCAGGGCGTCCTGGTCGGCCGCCTGGCTGCTGCCCTGCTCGACGGCGCCACCGTTCCACAGCCGCCACTGGGCCTGCCAGCCATTGCCCTGGGGCTTGGCATGCACGGCCAGCAGTGCATTGGCGCCATAGCGCTCGGAGGCCTGGCGCAGGACAGTAGGATCGCTGGCGTCGATATTGGCGGCGGTACCGGCCAGCTGTTCGTTGAGATCGGCCAGCGGCAGACGGATCGGCAAGCCGGCGCTCTGGGCGCCACGCTGCACACTGGCGCTGGCCGGTTGGCCGTCGCCCAGCAGGGTGGCGCCGCCATCGGCGTCATTGAGCCACCAGACCATCACCACCGGGCGATTGGCGCCCCAGACCGACAGGCCGGCCTGGCCGAGGGCGCGCTCGGTGGCGGCCGGATCGAAGTTGACCACCAGCACCTGCGGCGGGCCGGCATCGTAGCCGTATTGGGTGATAAGGGATTCAGGCGCCGCCAGGGCACTGGCAAGTCCAGGGTTCTGGCCAGCCTGGGAATTACCGGTCAACCGCACCGCCAGTTCCTGCAGGGCACGCTTGAGGGCGGCGTTACGCTCGTCCGGCTGTTGCGAGGTGACCGGCTCGCGGACCTGGTAGAGGTTGTCCACCACCTCGGCATGGGCGAACGGGCTCAGGACCAGTAGCGAGGCGAGCAACGAAAGGACGAGACGGCGCATGGCGATTCCATAGAGGGGGCAAGGGGCATACCTTAAAAGCCGCCTGCCCCCTGGGCAAGGGCGCGGCTATCACGAGGGCGCGCCGAGCGGGCGAAGACGCAGGCAGTCAGGCTCAGACCACGGCGCACCGGCCGGGTGCCCTTTCGCGCCGGACCGGAGGCCACGGCATGCCGCGTGCTTTAGCGCGGCTTCTGGTAAAATCGCCCGCCTCATCGCCGGCTGGCGCCAGCCGGCTCGTTTCGCCATTCGCTAAAGGCCAGGATTCATGAGCAAACAACCCCAGCTGAGCTACAAGGACGCCGGTGTGGACATCGACGCCGGTGAGGCTCTGGTAGAACGCATCAAGGGCGTCGCCAAGCGCACCGCCCGCCCGGAAGTCATGGGCGGCCTGGGGGGCTTCGGTGCCCTGTGCGAGATCCCGGCCGGCTATCGCCAGCCGGTGCTGGTCTCCGGCACCGATGGGGTCGGCACCAAGCTGCGCCTGGCCATGAACCTGGCCAAGCACGACAGCATCGGCATCGACCTGGTCGCCATGTGCGTCAACGACCTGGTGGTCTGCGGCGCCGAGCCGCTGTTCTTCCTCGACTACTATGCCACCGGCAAGCTCAACGTCGATGTCGCCGCCCAGGTGGTGACCGGCATCGGCGCCGGCTGCGAACAGGCCGGCTGCTCCTTGGTAGGTGGCGAGACCGCCGAGATGCCCGGCATGTACGAAGGCGAAGACTACGACCTGGCCGGCTTCTGCGTCGGCGTGGTGGAGAAGTCCGAGATCATCGACGGTTCCAAGGTGACCACCGGTGACGCCCTGATCGCCCTGCCCTCCTCCGGTCCGCACTCCAACGGCTATTCGCTGATCCGCAAGATCATCGAGGTGGCCGGTGCCGACATCGAGAACATCCAGCTCGACGGCCAGCCGCTGACCGACCTGCTGATGGCCCCCACCCGCATCTACGTCAAGCCGCTGCTCAAGCTGATCAAGGACACCGGCGCGGTCAAGGCCATGGCCCACATCACCGGCGGCGGCCTGCTGGACAACATCCCGCGCGTGCTGCCCGAGGGCGCCCAGGCGGTGCTGGACGTGGCCAGCTGGCAGCGTCCGGCGGTATTCGACTGGTTGCAGCAGCAGGGCAACGTCGACGAGACCGAGATGCACCGCGTGCTGAACTGCGGCGTGGGCATGGTCATCTGCGTGGCCCAGGAGCAGGTCGAGGGCGCCCTGAGCGTGCTGCGCGCCGAGGGTGAGCAGCCCTGGGTCATCGGCCGCATCGAACAGGCCGCGGCCGGCGCCGACCAGGTCGTGTTGAACAATCTGAAACAGCACGGATGAGTCCTGCCGACTGCGCCGTGGTGGTGCTCATCTCCGGCCACGGCAGCAACCTGCAAGCCTTGATCGACGCCGCGAGGCCGCCCGTGCGGATCGCGGCGGTGATCGCCAACCGCGCCGAGGCCTATGGCCTGGAGCGGGCCCGCCAGGCCGGGATTCCTACCGCGGTGATCGATCACCGCGAACATCCCGACCGGGAGAGCTTCGATGCGGCCCTGGCCGCCGTCATCGACGCCCAGGGTGCCGACCTGGTGGTGCTAGCCGGTTTCATGCGCATCCTCACCCCGGGCTTCGTGCGGCGCTATCAGGGCCGCCTGCTGAACGTCCATCCCTCGCTACTGCCGCTGTACAAGGGCTTGCACACCCACCAGCGCGCCCTCGATGCCGGCGATGCCTGGCACGGCTGCAGCGTGCACTTCGTGACCGAGGAATTGGATGGCGGACCCGTTGTCCTGCAATCGCGGGTAGCGGTGTTGGCCGAAGATACGTCGGAGAGCCTGGCGACACGGGTACACGCCGCCGAGCACCTCCTTTATCCTGTGGCGGTGCGGCTGTTCGCCGAAGGTCGTCTACGGCTGGGTACCCTGGGTGCCGAGCTCGATGGCCAGACGCTGCCGCCGACTGGAGCCACCCTACCGTCGAATACGGTAGCGGCCTCCCTTTCCTGACCCAAGGAGAACCTGATGCGACGTCTGTTGTTCCTACTGGCCACCCTCTGCAGCGCCTCGGCCTTCGCCTTCGACCTGGAGCCGTTCACGGCCAGCTACACCGCCGACTGGAAGCAGATGCCGGTCAGCGGCTCTGCCGAGCGTTCGCTGCAGAAAGAGGCCGATGGCCGCTGGGAGTTGAAGTTCGAAGCCTCCATGCTGGTGGCGGGGCTCAGTGAATCCAGCACCTTCCGCCATGAGGGCGACGCCTTCCTGCCGGACACCTACCAGTACAAGCGCAGTGGTCTGGGCAAGAGCCGCGAAAGCGAGTTGACCTTCGACTGGGCCGCCAAGAAAGTCACCGGCAAGGACAAGGACGATCCCGTCACCCTCCCCCTGGATCGCGGCCTGCTGGACAAGTCGACCTACCAGCTCAAGCTGCAGCAGGATGTGGCCGACGGCAAGAAGAGCATGAGCTACCAGATCGCCGACGGTGACAGCATCGATACCTATGACTTCCGCGTCATCGGTCCCGAGCGCATCCGCACCCCGCTGGGCCTGTTCGACACCATCAAGGTGGAGCGCGTGCGCGACCCTACCAAGAGCAGCCGCAAGACCGAGCTGTGGTTCGCCAAGGACTGGGACTACCTGCTGGTGCGTCTCTATCAGCAGGAGAGCGACGGCAAGGAATACCAGACCAGCCTCAAGGAAGGTACGGTCAATGGGCGCGAGGTGAAAGGCGCCAACTGAGCCAGGCCCCTGGCAAGACGCCCTCTTCGGAGGGCGTTTTCTTTTCTAGCAGCGGAGGTTCCGCCGGGGTAGCTCCGAAGGACAGGGAAGACAGCCGATCTCTCAGGCGATATCGTCGGCACTGCGTTCCACACCACGCTGCTTCTCGTAGCGGACATCCTTACCCTCGAGCTGGGCGACCTGCTGCCAGCCACGGGCCCGGTACAAGACATTGGCACGCACGGCAGCCGTGCCATCGGTGACCAGCCAGATCAGGGCATGGCGCCGGAACAGCGCCGTTTCGGCAGCAGCCAGCAGGCGAGCACCGAAGCCTTGTCCCTGCCATTCGGGTCTGACGAAGAGTGCGAAGACCTCTCCAGCGGACAAGTCCACCAGGCTGAAGCCCACGACGGCGTCAGCCACTTCCATCACCCAGGCACAGGGCTCGACCGCGATGGCGGCGGCGAGGGTTTCCAGGGTGATGCCGAGGTCGGCCAGTTGCTCGCGCGTCAGGGCGTTTTCCGTCACTGAGGTGCGGATGGCGAACAGGGCGTCCACGTCGGCCGGAGTAGCCAGGCGCAGTTGGGCGGAGGTAGTCACTTGGTTTTCCCAGTGTCCAGCATGTGTAGCGACGCCCATTGCCGAGGCGCAATTTCCTCTGCAATGGCGGGCCGCTATGGGCAACGACAACCGTCAGCGCGACAGATTGTCGCAGAAGTTGTAACGGGTTATTGCCGAGATCTGCCTTGGTCAGCCAGCGAAACGCTCTAGTATCGGATTTCAAGCCCAGCCGTAGCGCGGGCTCGACTAAGGAGATTCAGCATGACCATTACCGTAACCGAACGTGACGAAGACCATATGTCCCGCGAAGCCCGTGGCCTGGGCATGCATCTGTGGGACGTGAAGCAAGAAGGTGAATTGGTCGGCGTCTACCAGAGCGAAGCCGCTGCGCTCGAGTACAAGGAGCAGATCGAACACGACAGCGCGTCGCACGCTGAGTGAGTCGAACGACCTTTTCACAGACTGCCTGAAAAAGGCCCGCCTCTTGGAGGCGGGCCTTTTTCATTGGGGTGTTGGTTGGGTTGAGACAGTTCCACCGTTGAAGCCCAACAGGGAGTGCTCGGTCTGGGCATGTTGGGCTTCGCTTCGCTCAGCACCACCCTACGAGGTGGTGTCTCGTAGGTTGGGTTGAGACAGCTCCATCGTCGAAGCCCAACGGGGCGGGCATGACTTGGGCGTGTTAGGCCTCGCGGGGCTCAGCCCAACAACCTACGGGGGTGGTGCCTCGTAGGTTGGGCTGAGACGGCTCTATCATCGAAGCCCAAGATGACCCGACCTTGGGCCTAGTGCAGCAACTCGTCGGCGAACACCTTATCGAGGGTGATGGGCAGGTCGCGCACGCGCTTGCCGGTGGCGTGGAAGATGGCGTTGGCGATGGCCGCGGCCACCCCGACGATACCGATCTCGCCGATGCCCTTGGCGCCCAGCGGATTGACGATCTCGTCCTTCTCCTCGACGAAGATGACCTCCAGCTGCTGCACATCCGCCTGTACCGGGAAGTGGTACTCGGCCAGGCTGTGGTTCATCCAGCGGCCTTCAGTGGTGTCCATCATGCCCTCTTCCTGTAGGCCCATACCGATGCCCCAGACGATGCCGCCGGCCACCTGGTTCTCGCCAGTCTTGAGGTTGAGGATGCGCCCCGCCGCCACGGCGGTGACCACGCGGCTAACTCGGACGCTGCCGAAATCCTCGTCCACCTTGACCTCGACGAACACCGCCGAGTGGGTACCGGTGGCGTAGTCGTCCCGCCCTTCCGCCGGTTCGGCGCTGGCCAGGGTTTCCATGGACGGCGACCCCGAGGCCTTGAGGATGGCGGTGAAGTCGACACGCTGGGCGGGATCGGTCTTGAGACTGATGCCGCCATCGGCGAACACCACCTGGTCCAGCTCAGCCTTGGCCAGCGGCGAGTCGTCCATCGACTGGGCCGCATCCAGCAATTGCTGGCGCAGCTGGTCGCAGGCCAGCTTCACCGCGGTGCCCACGGAAGACACGGTGAAGGAACCGCCTTCCAGCGGCGCCTTGGGCAGGGTGGAGTCGCCCAATTTGAAGGTGACCTTGTCCAGCGGCAGGCCGAGGTTCTCGGCGGCGATCTGGGTCATGACCGTGTAGGTGCCGGTGCCGATATCGGCAGTGGCGCTGGCCACCACCAGGCTGCCGTCGATGTTCATCACCGCCTTGGCGGTGGCCGGTTGCTGCATGGCTTCCCAGACGCCGGTGGCCATACCCCAGCCCACCAGTTGGTTGCCGTCGCGCATGGAGCGCGGTGCCATGCTGCGCTGCTGCCAGCCGAAACGGTCGGCGGCCTGGCGATAGCACTCCAGCAGCTCCTTGCTGGAATAGGGCTTGCCCTTGGCTGGATCGACGTCGGTGAAGTTACGAATACGCAACTCCAACGGATCGATGTCGGCGGCATAGGCCAGTTCGTCCATGGCGCTTTCCAGGGCATAGACGCCCAGCACGGCGCCGGGGGCGCGCATGTCCAGCGGGGTGTAGACGTCCAGCGCGGCCAATTGGTAGCCCAGCTTGACGTTGGGGCAGGCATAGAGCGACGCCGACCAGACCAGCACCATCTCGGTGAAGTCTTCGAAGCGCGAGGTGATGCCCAGGGCGCTGTGGTCGATGGCCTGCAGCTTGCCATCGCTGTCACAGGCGAGCTTGACCTGCTGGTAGGTCTCGGGACGGTAACCGAAGGTGAACATCTGCTGACGGGTCAGGGTTACCCGCACCGAGCGCTTGAGTTGCAGCGCGGCCATGGTCGCCAGCACCAGTTGGTACTGCGGCCGCAGACCGGAGCCGAAGGCGCCGCCGACGAAGGGCGAGATGACCTTCACGTCGCCTTCCCCCAAACCGAAGATGCTGCTGACGAACTGGGCGCTGTTCTGCACGCCCTGGGTCTTGTCGTGCACCGTCAGCTTGCCGTCCTTGTGGTAGATGACGGTGGAGGCGTGCATCTCCATGGGATTGTGGAATTCCGCCGCGGAGTGGTACTCAGCTTCGATGCGCACGGGCGCCGCGGCCCAGGCCGCAGGGGCATCGCCGCGATTGGCCGGCAACTCCATGGGCGCTTCGTGGGCCTGGTCGCGGGCCTTGGCCAGGTCGGTGGCGTGGTCTTCTTCGCTATAACGAGCGCGGATCAGCGACGCTGCGTGGCGGGCGGCCTCGGAGGTCTCGGCCACCACCAAGGCGATGGGCTGGCCGCTGTAGAGGATGCGGTCGTTGTACAGCGGGCGGAAGGGCTTGCCGTCCGCCGCGTCCATGTCGGTGTAGCTCTCGTCGTAGCTGGCCATCTTGGGTCTATTACGATGGCTGAGCACCTCGATAACCCCGGGCTGGGCCAGGGCCTCGCTGACATCCAGGTCGAGCAGGCGACCCTTGGCGATGGTGGCGTTGACCACGAAGCCGAAGGCCAGGTCCGGCACGCTGAATTCGCCGGCATAGAGCGCCTGGCCGGTGACCTTGAGCGGACCGTCGACGCGGGGAACGGCTTTTTGCAGATGGACGACGGTCATTGCAGGGTACCTCCGGCGGCTTCGGTGAGGGCACGCACGATGGCGCGCCGGGCCAGTTCGATCTTGAAGGCGTTGTGGGCGAAGCCCTGGGCGCCTTGCAGCAGCTGATCGGCCAGCTGGCCGAAGGTGGCCTTGTCCGCCACCTGGCCGACGACGGCCTGCTCGGCCTCGGGCAGCCGCCAGGGTTTGTGCGCCACACCGCCGAGAGCGACGCGGACCTGCTTGATGCGCTCGCCGTCCAATTCCAGCGCCGCCGCCACCGAGACCAGGGCGAAGGCATAGGAGGCGCGGTCACGGATCTTCAGGTAGGCGCTGTGAGCGGCCAGGCCCTCGGCCGGCAGGGTCACGGCGGTGATGAGTTCATCGGCCGCGAGGTTGGTGTCACGCTCGGGCGTATCGCCGGGCAGGCGATGGAAGTCGGCGAAGTCGATGACCCGCTCGCCGTTCGGACCGCTCACCTCGACGCGGGCCTCCAGCGCAGCCAAAGCCACGCACATGTCCGAGGGATGGGTAGCGATGCACTGCTCGCTGTGACCAAGGATGGCGTGGATGCGATTCTGCCCTTCGCGGGCCCCGCACCCCGAGCCGGGTTCGCGCTTGTTGCAGGGGGTGCCCACGTCATAGAAGTAGTAGCAACGGGTACGCTGCAGCAGGTTGCCGCCGGTGGAGGCCATGTTACGCAGTTGCGGCGAGGCGCCGGCAAGGATCGCCTTGCTCAGCAGCGGATAGCGGCGCTGCACCTCAGGGTGGTAGGCCACCTCGGCATTCTTCACCAGAGCGCCGATGCGCAGACCGCCTTCGCTAGTGGTCTCGACCTCGCGCAGGGGCAGGCCGTTGACGTCGATCAGCTGTTCGGGGCGTTCGACATTTTCCTTCATCAGGTCCAGCAGGTTGGTGCCGCCGGCGATGAAGTGGGTCTGGGGACCGTGCTGGCGGATGGCATCCGGGACGGCATTGGGCTTGGCGTAACCGAAGCGGTTCATTCGCGGCCCTCCCCTTGCTGGCAATCCGGACGGGCCCGCTCGATGGCGGCGCGAATGTTGCGGTAGGCGCCGCAGCGGCAGAGGTTGCCGCTCATCTGCTCGGCCACCTCGGCTTCGCTGTGGGCGTGACCTTCCTTGAGCATGCCGATGGCCGAACAGATCTGTCCGGGCGTGCAGTAGCCACACTGGAAGGCGTCCTCGGCGACGAAGGCAGCCTGCATGGGGTGCAGTTGGTCGCCCTGGGCCAGGCCTTCGATGGTGGTGACTTCGGCCCCGTCCTGCATCACCGCCAGGGCCAGGCAGCTGTTGATGCGGGTGCCGTTGACCAGCACCGTGCAGGCGCCGCACTGGCCGTGGTCGCAGCCCTTCTTGGTGCCGGTCAGGTCGAGATGATCGCGCAGCAGGTCGAGCAGGGTGGTCCAGGGCTCGACGGCGAGTTGCAGCTGCTTGCCGTTGAGGGTCAGAGCGATGGTATGGGACTCGGGTTCGGCCAGGGGCGGGAGCTGGCGCGCGGGGGTGGCGTTCATGGCGGACCTCACGGTTAAGGCCGCGGGGTGCAGATTGCCCCCGTGGTCGGAATCAGGCGGTGGCAGCGAAAGGCCACCTCAGGTAAAGGACTGCCCTCGACCTGTAGCGGTTCAGCACCCCTGCCCAGCGGTATTCAACGTTACGTTGAGCCCTGCTCAGCGAAACGGCTGAAGCCCCGTGTTAGAGCCTTTTCCCGAGAGATGGACATATCTGGCAAAGGGCCTTGGTCCGTTAGCGCGATAGAGACCTGAACCCCATCGGCATGGGGGCAGTCATCAGAACTCCCGTGATGCGCCCCTAACGATGAGAATTCGCCCATGGCTTCCGACTCCGATGCACGCTGGCGCCTGTCGCGGCGCCAGTTCCTCGGCACCTCCGCGGTGCTGGTAGCGACCAGCGCCATTCCCGGCTATGCCTTCGCCCAGGCCAGCGGCGGCGCGCCCCTGACCCCAAAGGCCATTGCCGCCCGGCTACCGCAGTTGCTGCCGCTGACCTTGCAGATCAATGGCGAAGCGCGGCGGCTCAAGGTCGACAGCCGCACCACCCTGCTCGATGCCCTGCGCGAGAACCTGCACCTCACCGGCACCAAGAAGGGCTGTGACCATGGCCAGTGCGGTGCCTGCACGGTGCTGGTGAACGGCCAGCGCATCAACAGCTGTCTGAGCCTCGCCGCCATGCACGAAGGCGACGCCATCACCACCATCGAAGGCCTGGGCAATGCCGAGCGCCTGCATCCGATGCAGGCGGCCTTCCTGGCCAAGGACGGCTTCCAGTGCGGCTATTGCACGCCGGGGCAGATCTGCTCGGCGGTAGCCCTGCTGGACGAGGTCAAGGCCGGCATGCCCAGCCATGTCTCGGCCCGCCTCGACGGCCCGATGCAGCTCAGTGAAGAAGAGATTCGCGAGCGCATGAGCGGTAACCTCTGCCGCTGCAGCGCCTATCCCAACATTGTCGCGGCCATCCAGATGGCGGGAGGCCAGGCATGAGGGTCTTCGACTATCAGCGCGTGCAGAACGAAGCCGAGTATCAGCGCGTGCAGAACGAAGCCGAGGCCAGCCGCCAGGGGGCCAAGGCCGGTAGCCGCTTCATCGCCGGCGGCACCAACCTGCTGGACCTGATGAAGCTGGAGATCGAAACGCCCAGCCAGGTGCTGGACATCAATCGCCTGAAGCTGGACCAGATCAGCGCCACCGGAGACGGCGGCCTGCGCATCGGCACCCTGGTGCGCAACTCCACCCTGGCCGCCGACGCCCGGGTGCGCGAGCGCTATCCGGTGCTGTCGCGTGCCCTCTTGGCCGGCGCCTCGGCGCAACTGCGCAACAAGGCCACCACCGGCGGCAATCTCCTGCAGCGCACCCGCTGCTCCTACTTCTACAACACCGCCATGCCCTGCAACAAACGCCAGCCCGGCAGTGGTTGCGCGGCCCTGGGCGGCTTCAACCGGATGAACGCAGTGATAGGCGCCAGCGACCAGTGCATCGCCGTGCACCCCTCCGACATGGCGGTGGCCATGCGGGTGCTGGACGCCACGGTGGAGACCCGCGAGGCCACTGGTCGCACCCGCCGCATTCCCATTGCCGACTTCCATCGCCTGCCCGGGGACACCCCGCAGATCGAGACGGTGCTGCAACCCGGCGAACTCATCACCGCCGTCACCCTGCCCCCACCGCCACCGGGTATCCAGGTCTATCGCAAGGTGCGCGACCGCGCCTCCTATGCCTTCGCCCTGGTGTCCATGGCGGCCATCGTCGAGCTGGACGGCAGCCGCATCCGCAGCGGTCGCGCCGCCTTCGGTGGTTTGGCGCACAAGCCCTGGCGCGTGGCGGCGGCCGACCAGGCCTTTGCCGGCCAGGCGGCGGACAGTGATCTGGCTGCGGTGGGCGATGCCCTGCTGGCCGGCGCCCGTGGCTATGGCCACAACGACTTCAAGCTCGAGCTGACCCGCCGCATCCTGCGCGCCGGCGTCGCCGATGCCCGCCAACAGGCCTGAGGACAGCCCCATGGAAATGAATGAACCCGCTGGCCGCAACCTGATCGACGAGAATCGCAGCGGCCTGATCGGCAAGCCCATCGACCGCGTCGACGGCCTGCTCAAGGTGACCGGCCAGGCGCCCTATAGCTTCGAATTCCGCAATGACCGCGTCGCCTACGGCTTCATCGTCGGCGCCACCATCGCCAAGGGCCGTATCGCGCGGCTGGACACCTCGGCCGCGGAAAGCGCACCCGGTGTGCTCAGCGTCCTGACCTATCGCAACGCCCCGCGCCAGGCCGCCCGCGAGCCGGACAACAGCAGCCGCTTCACCCGACCTAAGCCCTATCTGGACAGCGACCAGGTGCGCTATTTCGGCGAGCCGGTGGCCTTCGTGGTCGCCGAGAGTTTCGAGGAGGCACGGCTGGCGGCGGCCCTGGTGGAGATCGACTATGCCGCCGAACCGGGCGTCTTCGACCTAGCCGCCAACCTCGGCCAGGCGGTCAAGCCGCCGGATGCCGACCAACCCACCGACACCGCCTCGGGCGATGTCGATACCGCCTTCGCCCGTGCCCCGGTCAAGCTCGACGAGCGCTACACCACGCCCTACCACATCCATGCGCAGATGGAGCCCCACGCCAGCCTCGCCCAGTGGGACGGCGACCGGGTAACGATCTATTGCTCCACCCAGTTCGTCGAGCAGGCGCAGAGTTGCGTGGCCAACACCCTGCAGCTGCCTAAGGAAAACGTGCGCATCGTGGCGCGCTATATCGGTGGCGGCTTCGGCGGCAAGTTGCCGATCTATGCCGATGCGCTGATTGGCGCCATGGCGGCCCGGGCCATCGGTCGCCCGGTCAAGGTCACCCTCACCCGCCAGCAGATGTTCCAGATCACCGACCACCGCTCGGCCACGGTGCAACGCATCCGCCTGGGCGCCGATGGCAACGGCCGCATCCTGGCCATGGCCCACGAAGGCTGGTCCCACTCCGCTCGCGGCCTGACCTACTACGAACCCACCGGGCTCTCCTCGCGCACCCTCTATGCCGGTGACGACCGCCTGGTAGCGCACCGCATGGTCGAGCTGGACCTGCCCGAGTCAGGCTCTTGCCGCGCACCCGGCGAAGCCGTGGGCATGCTCGCCAGCGAGAGCGCCATGGACGAACTGGCGGTCATGCTCGATCTCGACCCCATCGAGCTGCGCCTGCGCAACGAACCCAGCCAGGACCCGGAAAAACACATCCCCTTCTCCACCCGCAAGCTGGTGGACTGCATGCAGGAAGGCGCCCGCCGCTTCGGCTGGAACAGGCGCAACGCCAAGCCGGGACAGGTCCGCGACGGTGACTGGCTGGTCGGGATGGGCATGGCCGCCGCCAGCCGCGCCAATGTCATGCGCCCGTCCCAGGCCGGGGTACGGCTGGAGGCCGACGGCACCGCGACGGTGAAGACCTCCATGACCGATATCGGCACCGGGACCTACACCATCCTGGCGCAGATCGCCGGCGAATCCCTCGGGCTGCCGGTGGAGCGGGTCAAGGTGCTTCTCGGCGACAGCGACGATCCCGCCGGCGCTGGCTCCGGTGGCTCCTTCGGCGCCGCCAGTTCCGGTTCCTCGGTGTATGTCGCCTGCGAGAACCTGCGCTTGAAAGCAGCTGAGGCAGCCGGCCTGGACCCCGCCAGCGCGCGCTTCGTCGGCGGCCGGCTGATCGCCGACAACGGCAGCCGCGACCTCGCCGAACTGGCGCGCGAGCACGATCTCCAGGCCATCGGCGAAATCAAGCCCGGGCAGACCCTCAAGGACTATTCCCAGCAAGGCTATGGCGCCTTCTTCGCCGAGGTGGGGGTGCATGCCATCACCGGCGAGATCCGCCTGCGGCGCATGCTCGGGGTGTTCGCTGCCGGGCGCATTCTCAACGAGAAGACCGCCCACTCGCAGATGCTCGGCGGGATGATCTGGGGCGTGGGCAGCGCCCTGCACGAAGAGGGCGTGATCGATACCCGCCATGGCCACTTCGTCAACCACGACCTGGCCGACTACCACTACCCCAGCCACCTGGACATCCCCGCCATCGAGGCCTACTTCCTGCCGGAAGTGGACGACAAGGCCAATCCGCTGAAGATCAAGGGTGTCGGCGAACTGGGCATCTGCGGCGCCGGAGCGTCTCTCACCAACGCCGTCTACAACGCCTGCGGGGTGCGCATCCGCGACTATCCGCTGACGGTGGACAAGGTGCTGGCGGGGCTGCGGATGGCCTAATGGTCAGGGCGCCACCCTGCGGCCCGTACGCGTCGCCAGCAGCACCCCACCGATGGCGATGACCATGGCCACCCAGGCCAGCGGCGGCAGGGTCTCGCCCAGCAGCAGCCAGGCGCTCAGGGCGGCGCCCGGCGGGACGCAGAAGAACAGCGCGCTGACGCGTGCCGCCTCGCCGGCGCGGATCATCCATACCAGCAGGCTGATGGCCAGCAGCGAATTGGCCAGGACCAGGTAGGCCAGGGCGCCAATGAAGGCCGGTGCCCAGTGCACCGGGGTGTGCTCGAACAGCAGCGCCACCGGCGCGCAGCAGACCAGGCCGACGCTGTATTGCACCAGGTTGTTGGTGACCGGATGCTGGGCTACGCCCAGGCGCTTTTCGTAGAGCACCGCGCTGGTCATGCCCAGCAGTGCGCCCACCGCCAGCAGGATGCCCAGGCCGGACTCCAAGGCGACGCTGGCCCGTGCCAGGATCACCCCGATGGCGCCCAGCAGGCCCAGCGCCAGCCCCAGCCATTGCAGCGGTGCCACCCGCTCGCCGACCAGCAGGGGCGCGCCCAGGGCGACCAGGATCGGCTGCAGCGAGGCCACCATGGCCACCACGTTGGCCGAGGCGCCCAGCACCAGGGCGCCATAGCTCATGCCGAAATAGACGCCCTGGATCAAGAAGCCGACCACGGCAAGATTCGCCCACTCCCGGCGCGTGCGCGGCAGTGGCGGGCGGAGGATGAGGAAGGCCACCAGCAGCACGCTGAAGGCCAGCGCATAGCGCATCGTCAGGATGGTGAACGGCGGCGCATAGGCGAGGCCCACCTTGGAGACGGCGAAGCCGGCGGACCAGAGGGCGAGGAAGACCAGCGGGATGAGGCGCAGCAGCCAGGGATTCAGCGGGGTGGACGACATCGGACTCTCGAAGCCAGGCGAATCAGCGGGACGCCACTCGCGAGCGGGAAGGATAGCTGACGATCAGCAGACCGCTGAGCACCAGGGCAGCCCCCGTGAGGAAACCGGGGCCCGGTGTTTCGTGCAGCAGCCAGACGCCCATCAGCACGCCGAACAGCGGCGTCAGCAGGGTCAGCACGCCCAGCGGCGCAGCGCGATAGCGACTGAGTAGCACGAACCAGCCGAGCAGACTCGCCCCCGCGACGATGAACACCTGGAACGCCAGACTCGACCAGGCCAGGGAATCCAGCCCGGCCAGATCGAGCCGCTTGCCGAGCGGCAGGGCCAGGGCCAGCAGCACCACCCCGGTCACCCCGAGTTGATAGAACAGGGTGCGCAGCGGCGGCGCCTCGGCCAGGGCGCTGCGGCGGATCAGCACCGTGGTGGCGCCCCAGGCGGCACCGCCGACCAGGCCAATCAGATCACCCCGCCAGCTCGTCGCGCCGCTCGGCTGGCCGATCAGGAAGGCGCAGACCACCCCACTCGCGGCCAGGGCGATACCCAGCCACTGGCGCGACGACAGCCGCTCCCCCGGCACCAGCCAGTGCAGGCCGCAGGCGGCGAACAGCGGTGCGGTATAGATGAACACCACCATGTGCGCGGCGCTGGTGTATTTCAGGCCTACCGCCATGCAGAGGAATTCCAGGGCGAACAGCGAACCGGCCAGCAGACCGGGCACCAGCGTCTGGTCCCGTCCCAGGCAGCGGATGCCGCGCCAGCGCGCCATGCCATAGAGCAGCCCGGCAGCCAGCAGCGAGCGCCAGCCGATCTGCAGCAGCGGATCCACCTGCTCGGCGATGGCCTTGATCGCGGTCTGCTGTAGCCCCCACACCAGGCAGAGCACCAGCATCAGCAACACCGCGGGGGCATCGAGTTCTTTACGCATGAGCGCTGCTCCAGAAAATCCAACGCCCGCATGGTGAGGGTGGCTGAACTGGTCAGACAAACGATGTTTAATGGGCGTCAGGCTCAGGAAAACTAAGGCTCATGACCACCGCCCTCCCCCTCAACGCCCTCCGTGCGTTCGCTGCCGCCGCCCGCCACCAGCACTTCGCCAAGGCGGCGGACGAGCTGCACGTCACCGCCGGGGCCATCAGCCGGCAGATCCGCCTGTTGGAGGAAGAGCTGGGCCAGACCCTGTTCGAGCGCCTGCCCCAGGGGGTACGTCTGACCGTGCAGGGGCGCGCCCTGGCCGCAGAGATCGCGCCCCACCTCGACGGCCTGACCCGCGCCGTGGCTCGGGCGCGGCTCAAGAGCAGCGTGCTGACCGTCAGCGCGCCGCCCACCTTCGGCCAGGAGTGGCTGTTGCCACGCCTGGAAGACTTCCAGCGCCAGCATCCCGATATCGAGGTCTTTCTCGACGCCTCCTCGGCCATCGTCCCCCTCGGCACCGAGGGCGGTGCCCAGGCGGCGATCCGCTATGGCCGCGGGGACTGGCAGGATGGCGAGACCCGGCTGCTGCTAAGGGAGTGGATCTTTCCGGTCTGCAGCCCGGCGCTGATCACCGCCCCGCTTGCCGAACCCGCGGCCTTGCTCGACTATCCGCTGCTGCACGCCGAATGGCCGGGCGGCTGGCGGGCGGGTCGGCCCAGCAGCAGATTCAACGCCTGGCAGGACTGGTTCGCCAGCCAGCACGTCGAGCTCTCCGAGGGGCTGCGCGGACCGCGTTATTCGCTGAGCGGCATGGCCCTGCAACAGGCGGCGGCGGGCAAGGGCGTGGCGCTCGGCGGCTGCGTACTGGCCCAGCGGCTGCTGGCCAGCGGCGCCCTGGTCCGCCCGCTGCCGGACCGCTTCAATCAGCTCTCGCCCCAGGCCTACTTCTTGGTGTTGCCCAAGGGGCCGGTGGAGGCGCCGGTGCAGCGCTGGATCGCCTGGTTGCTGGAGCAGGTGCGTAGCTTCCGCGACACCCAGGGCGATCAGCAGGAGACCGGCGGTGCCTGGTGAGCGCCCGCTCTTTGCGGCAGTCTAGGACTACCGCCGCCGCTATCGCCATCCTCCATGACCGCTTCTCACCTACCCGCCCTGCTCCTCGGCCTGCTGCTAGCGAGCGCTACGTTCGCCGCTGACAAGACCCCGGTCGCCTGTGATCGGCAGGGTAACGACTCCCAGTTGGCCGCCTGCGCCGCCCTCGACCTGACCGCGGCCGAGACCCGCCTCGACGAGGCCTACGCCCGGCGGCTGGCGGCCACCCAACCCGCCCAGCGCGCCAATGTCGAACGCCTGCAAAAGCTTTGGCAGGACGACCGCGCCCCCCGTTGCGCCACCGCCACTCGCGGTTTCAGTGGCGCCATGCAGCAGCTGCAGTACCTGAGCTGTCTCAAGTCCATGACCCTGCTGCGCCTGGACGACCTGCAGCGCCAGCTGCCGCGGCACGACTGACGCTTCGTCGCCAGCGCTGCCGCCCCGCGCCAGAACTCACTATCATGGCGCCCCGCTGTTGGAGTTCACGATGTACGAGCGTTACCTGCCCCTGCTGGTCCTGGCCGGACTGGTGTTGCTCGGGGCATCCTGGTGGTGGCAACGCCGTCGTCAGGCCGCCTTTCCCTATCGTCAGGTCGAAGCCCTCTTCACCCCCGCCGAACAAGCCTTTCTCGCCGTGCTCGACGAAGCCGTGGGCGACGATTACCGGGTGTTCGGCAAGGTGCGCATCGCCGACGTGGTCCAGACCCTGCCGCTGCGTGATCGGCGCCGGTACCTGGTCGCGCAGAACCGCATCAATGCCAAGCACTTCGACTTCGCCATCTGCCGCCGCGACGACCTTGCCGTGCACGCGGTGGTCGAACTCAACGACCGTTCGCACCTGCAACGCCACCGCCAGCAACGGGATCGCTTCGTCCGTTCGGTGTGCGAGGCGGCCCAGTTACGCCTGGTGGAGATCCCCGCCGCCGCACGCTATTCCGCCAGCGCCGTGCGAGAGGCCGTGTTCGGCGGTCGACGTCCGCGCCACCGGGCGGCCGCCGCCAGCCAGGCCCTGGCCCCGGAGTGCCCCGAATGCCAGGCGCCCATGGTCCGTCGCCGCGCCCGCAGCGGTCGCCACCAGGGCCGGGAATTCTGGGCCTGCTCGAATTATCCGGACTGCCGCGCCCTGCTCGACATCGACGACTGAACCGAGGCCTGCCCATGCGCTACCCCATCACTCCGGACGGACGCTACTTCGTGGTCAGGGGCCGGCTGTGGCGCTGCACCGATCCCACCTTGCCCAGCGACCGCCGCGCGGCACTGACTCACGAGCTGATGGAGGCCCGCCGCCAGGTGGGCACTGCCAAGCGCCAGGACGACGCGGCAGCCCTGCGTGCGGCCCGCGCTACGGTGGACGCCGCCAAGCGCGCCCTGGGCGAACGCGGACCGGTCTGGTGGACCGACGGCGCACCCGACTACAACCGCCATCTGGCGAAGAACACGCCCTACGCCGACTGGTATGGCCAACTCGACGCGGATGCCCAGGCTTCCTGACCCGCGCCACGGGGCGTAAGGTGAAAGGTCACTTCCCGTTGCGAGCACCGCTCTTGCGTATCCGCCCTGCCGTCGTCACCGACCTTGCCGCTATCTGCACCCTGGCTGAACAACTGGCCGAACACCACCACGAGCAGGCACCGGAGACCTTCGCCACGCCCTCGGGCGGCTGGCGCGACCAGGACTATTGGGCGGCGCAACTGGAGCCCGAGGATGGCGTCCTGTTCGTCGCCGAGCAGCGCGACGAGCTAGTGGGCTTCGTCACCGCGCGCCTGTCCGATACCCGGGGGATTTCCTTCCTGCAACCCCTGGTCCTCTGCCGGATCGGTACCCTGGTGGTGGCCGCCAGCCACAGACGCCACGGCGTGGGCGCCCGCCTGCTGGCCCAGGTCGAGGCCTGGGCCAAGGCCAACGACGCCGACGAACTGCGCCTGGAAGTCATGGAATTCAACCGGGACGCCCAGGCCTTCTATGCGCGCCAGGACTTCCACGGCCAGTCGCGGATCCTGGCCAAGCCGTTGCGCGACTGAGCCAGCCGGCCAACCTTACACAACTGTAATCGCACCCCCCGCCCCGCTATGCCAGAGTTGGCCCGGGTCGCCTAACCGAGCGCGACCGTCCTGCTCTCTCGTCATCTGGAATAGCGCGCCATGCCTCGCCACCTGTCTCGTCGTACCTTCGTCAAGGGCCTGGCTGCCACCGGCGCGCTCGGCGGCCTCGGCCTGTGGCGCGCACCGGCCTGGGCCACCCCTGGTCTCGACAGCTTGACCGGCACCCACGTCGAACTGGCCATCGACGAGTTGCCGGTCAACATCACCGGCACGCCGCGTACGGCCATGGCGATCAACGGCGGCCTGCCCGGTCCGCTGCTGCGCTTCAAGGAAGGCGATACCGTCACCCTGAGGGTGCGCAACCGGTTGACCGCCCCGACCTCCATCCACTGGCACGGCATCATCCTGCCACCCAACATGGACGGGGTGCCAGGCCTGAGCTTCGCCGGTATCGAACCCGGCGGCACCTATGTCTACCGCTTCACCCTCAAGCAGAACGGCACCTATTGGTATCACAGCCACTCGGGCTTCCAGGAACAGCAAGGGGTCTACGGTCCACTGGTCATCGAGGCCAAGGAACCCGAGCCCTTCCAGTACGACCGGGATCTGGTGCTGATGCTCACCGACTGGACCGACGAAGACCCGGCGGCGCTGATGCGTACCCTGAAGAAGCAGGCCGACTACTACAACTTCCACAAAAGAACGGTGGGCGATTTCATCGACGACGTGGCGCAGGACGGCTGGGCGGCGACCCTGGCCGACCGCAAGATGTGGGCGGAAATGAAGATGAATCCCACCGACATCGCCGACGTCAACGGTGCCACCTACACCTACCTGCTCAATGGCCAGGCGCCCGCGCGAAACTGGACCGGGCTGTTCCGCCCCGGCGAGAAATTGCGACTCCGCTTCATCAACGGCTCGGCCATGAGCTACTTCGATATCCGCATCCCCGGCCTGAAGATGACCGTGGTCGCGGCGGACGGTCTGTACGTCGAGCCGGTCGAGGTCGAGGAATTTCGCATCGCGGTGGCGGAGACCTACGACGTCATCGTCGAGCCGGTGGCCGAGGCCTACACCGTCTTCGCCCAGGCCATGGATCGCACCGGCTATGCCCGCGGCACCCTGGCGGTGCGCGAGGGCCTGGTCGCCCCGGTTCCGCCGCTGGACCCACGGCCACTACTGACCATGGCCGACATGGGCATGGCGCACGGCGGTCATGGTGGTCATGGGATGGCGGCCATGGCGTCCGGCCACGAGGGTCATGGCCAGGCGGCGGGCGGCGGCATGCAGGTCCAGACCCATCCCGCCAGCGAGACCGACAATCCCCTGGTCGACATGCAGGCGATGATGACCGCACCGAAGCTCGACGACCCCGGCATCGGCCTGCGCGACAACGGTCGCCGGGTGCTGACCTACGCCGACCTGCGCAGCCGCTTTGAAGATCCGGACGGGCGCGAGCCGGGTCGTACTATCGAACTCCATCTCACCGGCCATATGGAGAAGTTCGCCTGGTCGTTCGACGGCATCAAGTTCTCCGATGCCGAGCCCCTGCGCCTCACCTATGGCGAAAGGGTGAGGATCGTGCTGGTGAACGACACCATGATGACCCACCCCATCCATCTGCACGGTCTCTGGAGCGATCTGGAAGACGAGCACGGCAATTTCCAGGTGCGCAAGCACACCATCGACATGCCACCGGGCGCGCGCCGCAGCTATCGCGTTACCGCCGACGCCCTTGGGCGCTGGGCCTATCACTGTCACCTGCTCTATCACATGGAAATGGGCATGTTCCGCGAAGTCCGGGTGGAGGAATGAAGCCATGAGCAGCCATGTTCGCCTGCGCCGCCCGAGCCCGCTGATCGCTACCGCCCTGCTGGTGCTGTCCGGCAACGCCTTCGCCGTCGACGGCCAGGGCGGGATGCAGGGGATGGATCACTCCCAGATGCAAGGCATGGACCATTCCCAGATGCAGGGGATGGACCATTCCCAAATGCAGGGCATGGACCATTCCCAAATGCAGGGCATGGACCATTCCCAGATGCAGGGCATGGATCACTCCCAGATGCAGGGCATGGATCACTCCCAGATGCAGGGCATGGATCACTCCCAGATGCAGGGCATGGATCACTCCCAGATGCAGGGCATGGATCACTCCCAGATGCAGGGCATGGACCACGCCAAAGCCCCGGCGACCTTGCGTAGTCGCACGCCCATCCCGGCCCTTACCGATGCCGACCGGGCGGCGGTCTACCAGGGTGGCCACGGGCACGCCGTGCACGACAAGGCCCTGAACAGTCTGCTGCTGGTCGACCGATTGGAATGGCAGGACGCCGCTGAAGGCAGCGCCCTGAATTGGGATCTCAAGGGCTGGGTCGGCGGCGACATCGACCGGCTATGGCTGCGCTCGGAAGGCGAGCGCAGCCGCGGCGTCACCGAATCGGCGGAAATCCAGGCGCTCTGGGGCCATGCCATCAGCCCCTGGTGGGACGTGGTGGGCGGGCTCCGCCAGGACTTCAAACCCGGTCCGGCGCAGACCTGGGCCGCCCTCGGCCTGCAGGGACTGGCGCTGTACAACTTCGAGACCGAAGCCACCGCCTTCCTCGGCGAAGGCGGCCAGACCGCGCTGCGTCTGAAAGGCGAATACGACCTCCTGCTGACCAATCGGCTGATCCTGCAGCCCTCCGTCGAGGTGGATCTCTATGGCCGGGACGATCCCCGCCGCGGCGTCGGCGCGGGGCTGGCGGAAACCGAAGTGGGCCTGCGCCTGCGCTACGAGATTCGCCGGGAATTCGCGCCCTATGTCGGTGTGACCTGGAATCGTAGCCACGGCGAGACCGCCCGGCTGGCCCGGGAGGAAGGCGCGGAACGCAGCGATACCCGCCTGGTGCTCGGCCTGCGTTTCTGGTTCTAAGGCTTACCTTCCTCTCGCTCGGCTCAACCCCTACAAGGAGTTTCCATGTCCAATCCCCTGCTGCGGACGCTCGCCGTCCTCCTGCTGTCGGGCCTAGGTACCGCGGCGCTGGCCCATCCCAAGCTGCTCTCCGCCACCCCGGCCGACCGCAGCGAAGGGGCCGCCCCCACGCGTATCGAACTGCACTTCTCCGAGAACCTGGTCAGCCAGTTCTCTGGTGCCAAGCTCAGCATGACCGCCATGCCCGGCATGGAGCACCCGCCGATGCCGGTCAAGGCGACCGTCTCCGGTACCAGCGATCCCAAGGTCATGCTGATCACCCCCGCTACGCCCCTGGCGGAAGGCAGCTACCGGGTCGATTGGCGCGCCGTCTCGGCGGATACCCATCCGGTGACCGGTAGCCTGACCTTCAAGATCCGCTGAGGTGGCCGACCCCTGGAGCATCGCCCTCAGAGGAGGGTTGTACGCCGTCCTCATGGCACTGTTCGGGCTGGCCCTGTTCGGCCTCTATGGACTCGACCGCCCCGCGCGGCGGTCGGGCGTGGTCCTGCCGTTCACCCCGCTGCTGGCCGCCTGCGCCGGGCTCGCCCTGCCGCTCTCGGCGCTCGCCCTGCTGCAGCTGGCCTTCGTCCTGAGCGGGGCCAATGACTGGGCGGAGGCCTGGCCCCAGCTGCCGCTGGTGGCGACCCAGACCGACGCGGGCCTGGCCAGCCTGGTACGGTTGATAGCGCTGCTGGGTGTCTTGCTCACCTGCCTCGCCCATCGACGCGCGCCGAGCGCCAGCCTGCTGGGCATCGCGGTATTGGGCGCCACCGCCCTCGCCACCCTGGCCTGGGCGGGCCATGGCGTGATGGATGACGCCCCACGACACCTCTGGCACCTCGGCGCCACCCTCGTCCACCTCTGGGTGTCCGCCGGCTGGTTCGGCGCCCTGCTCGCCTTCGCCTGGCTACTGGTGCTCCAACCGCCGACAAGCGGAGGGGCGACGCGGCCGCTACTGCGCGCCCTGGCCGGCTTCGGCACGGCCGGCGCCGTTCTGGTGGTCCTGGCGGCGGCGACCGGTCTGGCCAAGTATCTATTCATCGTCGGCCCACGGCTGGCACCGCTGCTGGAGAGTCGCTATGGCACCCTGTTGCTTGGCAAGCTCGGCCTGTTCCTGGCCATGCTCGGCCTGGCGGCGCTCAATCGCTGGTGGCTGACGCCCGCCCTCAAGGCGGCGCTGGATAGCCGCGCGCCGGCAGGGGCGATCCGTCGGTTGCGGCTGAGCATCGGCCTCGAACTGGCGGCTGCTATGGTCATACTCGCGTTGGTCGCCTGGCTCGGCACGCTCGATCCGGATGCCCCGAACTGATGCCATTCTCCTGTCCATCCCCTTCCTCCGTACCCCGAGGCTTTTCGTGTCACTGCTGATCGCCGAAGACGAGCCGAAGACCGGCATCTATCTCCAACAAGGCCTGCGCGAAGCGGGATTCAGCGTGGATCGCGTCACCACCGGCAGCGAGGCGCTCGAGCTCGCGCTGGAACACCCCTACGAGCTGCTGGTGCTGGACGTGATGCTGCCCGGCCTAGACGGCTGGGAGGTCATCCGGCGCCTGCGCGCGGCGGGCCGGACCTTTCCCGTGCTGTTCCTGACCGCCCGCGACGGCATCGAAGACCGGGTCAAGGGCCTCGAACTGGGCGGCGACGACTACCTGGTGAAGCCCTTCGCCTTCAGCGAATTGCTGGCGCGCATCCGCACCCTGCTGCGGCGGGCCAAGGGCGCCCAGCTCAACACCTCGCTCAGCGTGGGTGACCTGCACCTCGATCTGCTCAGCCGGCGGGTATCCCGTGGCGAGCAGCGCATCAACCTGACGACCCGGGAACTGGAGCTGCTGGAATTCTTCATGCGCCGCCGTGGCGAGGTACTGTCCAAATCCCTGATCGCCGCCAGCGTCTGGGACATGCATTTCGAGAGCGACACCAACGTCATCGAGGTGGCCATCCGCCGCCTGCGCGCCAAGATCGACGACGACTTCCCGGTCAAGCTGCTGCACACCTGCCGCGGCCTGGGCTATCGACTGGAGGCCCCCGAGGCGTCATGAAACCCCGTTCCCTCACCCTGCGCCTGAGCCTGCTGTTCGTGGCCGCGGTCGCCGTCGTACTCGTCGTCGTCGGACTGGCCTTCGATGCCCTGAGCCGTCATCACTTCCACGCCCTGGACATCCAGTTACTCAAGGAAAAACTGGCCGCCGTCAACCAGATCGCCAGCGAGTCCGCCGCGGACCCGGACGAATTACGCGAGCGCTGGCACACCCTGCTGGGCGCCCATCCGGACCTGAGCGTGCTGGTGCTCGCCGCGGATGGCACCCCCTATTTCAGCGAGCCGGCCGGCGCCACGCTGCCCCCTCTCGAGCGGGAGCGGCTGGGCGACGGCACCTGGGAGTGGATGCAAGGGCATCACCGCTACAAGGCGATCAGCGCGCCGCTGTTCCTGGCGGCTGGCACGCCGCCCCTCACCCTCTGGCTGCGGCTGGACGTCACCACCCACGCCCATTTCTTCACCGTGCTGCAGCGCTGGTTCTGGATCGTGCTGGCCGCCAGTACCCTGCTGAGCGCCGCGCTGGGTTGGCTGGTCGCCCGCAACGGACTCAAGCCGGTGCGGACCGTGACCCAGACGGCGGCCTCCATGTCGGCAGGCTCGCTCAAGCGCCAGATCCCCCTCGAACCCGTGCCCGACGAGTTGCGCGAACTCATCATGGCCTTCAATGCCATGCTCGGACGCCTGGACGACTCCTTCGCCCGCCTTTCCAACTTCTCGGCCGACATCGCCCATGAGTTGCGCACCCCGATCAGCAACCTGCGCACCCATACCGAGGTGGTGCTGGCGCAGCCGCGGACGCCCGAGGTCTACGAAGAGAATCTGCAATCCAACCTGGAGGAATTGAATCGGCTGTCGACCCTCATCGACCGCCTGCTGCTGCTGGCCAAGGCGGATCATGGTCTGATCGCCCTCGACCGTCAGCCTCTGGAGCTGCGCACCGTGGTGCAGAAACTCTTCGACTACTACGAGTTGCTCGCCGAGGACCAGGGCGTCGAGCTGCACCTGAGCGGCGACGGCCGGGTGCTCGGCGACAGCGTCATGCTCCAGCAGGTGGTCGCCAACCTGCTCTCCAACGCCCTGCGCCACACCCCGGGCGGCGGACGGATTTTCGTCACCCTCGCGGAACGCGGGCAGCAGGTGGAGCTGGTGGTGGAAAATCCGGGGCGGAGCATCGCGCCCGAACACCTCGACCACCTCTTCGATCGCTTCTACCGCGCCGATCCGACCCGCCGGGAAGGCCAGGTCAATGCCGGCCTGGGGCTGGCCATCGCCCGCTCGCTGATGGAGTCCCACGGCGGCAGCATCCACTGCACCTCGGCAGAAGGCCGCACCCGTTTCACCCTGATCTTCCCCCGCCTCACCCCCGCCACGATCGCGGCCCGGCCCTAGACGCTCTCCCGGCTCACCAGCTCGAAGCCCAGATCCACGCAGGTCGGCTGGCTGCGGCCATCGAGCAGCCCCAGCAGCAGCGTCGCCGCCTGGCGGCCGACCGCCGCCCGTGGCGTCTGGATGGACGACAGCCGCGGCACCGTGTGGGCCGAACCGGGCAGATCGTTGAAGCCGATCACCGAGATCCGCTCGGGAATGGCGATGCCCAGCCGCTGCGCCTCGAACAGCGCGCCCTGGGCCAGGTCGTCGTTGCAGAAGAACAGGCCGTCGACATCCGGCCGCCGCGCCAGCAGCTCGCGGAACTGCTGGGCGCCCAAGCCCACGGACGACGGCTGGGGGTCCAGCACGTCCAGACTCGGGTCATAGCAGCCCGCATCGCGCAGCACCTGGCGAAAGCCTTCACCCCGGGCCAGCGCCCGGGGATCGAGCTGGGCGGCGACATAGCCCACGCGCTTGCGCCCCGCCGCCAGCAGATGCCGGGCGGCCGCGGCACCGGCCGCGTGCTGGGAGAAGCCCACACTCGGCACCCCGGCGTCCGGGTCGAGTTCCATCATGTGCACCCGTGGCACCCGGCTGGACGCCAGCAACTGACGCGCCGTGTCGGTACGGTCGAACCCGGTCAGCAACAGCCCCCTGGGTTGGTAGGCCAGGTAGTTGCGGATCAGCTTCTCCTCTTCCTCGGGATCGTAGTGGTAGTTGCCGATCAGCACCTCCAGCCCACGCGGCCGCAGCACCGCGTGGATGGCTTCCAGCGGCTCGATGAACAGGTGGTTGGAGAGTGACGGCACCAGCACCACCACCGAATGGCCCTGGGCGGACGCCAGGGCGCGGGCAGCGGGATTGGTGACGTAGCCGAGCTGGGCGGCGGCCTCTTGCACGCGGGTGGCCAGCTCAGGGGCCACGGTGGCCACGCCGCGCAGGACGCGCGAGGCCGTGATGGGGGAAACACCGGCTTGCAGCGCCACCTCGGTGAGGGTGGGCCGACCGGAACTACGAGAACCCGTTCGCTTCATTGTTATGGTTTCAGGCTTGTCAGAGACGGAGAACGCGCCTAAGGTAGCGCTGTCTCAGCAGACACTACAAGCCTGATGTGCACTTCTGCAGCCCATCGGCATTCGGCCCTAACAAGATCGACAAGAACTGGAAGCCGCTCCCCTTTTACCGTTTCGGGGTAGCGCTGTCTCCAGACCGGAGGTGACGATGAACACTCCCATTCCCGCACTGGTGGTCATGGGCGTCGCAGGCTGCGGCAAGAGCAGCGTCGGCGCCGCCATCGCCCTGCAGGACGGTGGCCGCCTGATCGAAGGCGATGCCTTCCACCCCGCTGCCAACATCGCCAAGATGAGCGCCGGTATCCCCCTCGACGACGCCGACCGCGCCGGCTGGTTGACCCGCCTGGGTGAAGAACTGGCCGCCGCCGTGGCCGCCGGCGAACGCCCGGTGCTCACCTGCTCCGCGCTCAAGCGCCGCTATCGCGACCAGTTGCGCCAGGCCGTGCCCGGTCTTGGCTTCGTCTTCCTCGAACTGACCCGCGAGACCGCCGCCCAACGCGTGGCCAATCGCCCCGGGCACTTCATGCCCGCCAGCCTGATCGACAGCCAGTTCGCCGCCCTCGAAGCACCCCACGGTGAACCGGCTACGCTGGTAGTGGACGCCCGCGATCCATTGCCCGCCATCGGTACCCAGGTCACGGCCTGGTGGAACACCTCGACCCAGCTGGCGCAGCCGGCCTGACGAGACAGCGCTACCCAAGCAACACGTCTAGAACGCCCACAACACAACAACAAATAGGAGAGGCGCCATGTTCGGCATGGACCACAACAGCTTCCTTCTGCTCGACGCCGCGGTCACCATCATCGGCCTGGTGCTCTTGATCACCAAGTTCAAGGTCCATCCCTTCATCGCCCTGACCATCGCCTCGGGCTTTCTCGGCCTGACCTCCGGCATGCCGGTGGAAAAGGTCATGAAATCCTTCCAGGATGGCTTCGGTGGCGTGCTCGGTTTCGTCGGCATCCTGCTCGGCCTCGGCACCATGCTCGGCAAGCTGATGGCCGATTCCGGCGGTGCCGACCAGATCGCCCAGACGCTGATCCGCGCCTTCGGCATCAAGCGCGTGCACTGGGCGATGATGTTCGCCGCCTTCCTGGTGGGCATCCCGCTGTTCTTCGAGATCGGCTTCGTACTGCTGGCGCCCCTGGTGTTCATCGTCGCCCGCCGCACCGGGCTGTCGCTGGTCAAGCTGGGCATCCCGCTGCTGGCGGGCCTGTCCGCCGTGCACGGCCTGGTGCCGCCGCATCCGGGTCCGCTGCTGGCGGTCGGGGTGTTCGGCGCCGACATCGGCAAGACCATCTTCTACGGCCTGATCGTCGGCCTGCCCACCGCCATGATCGCCGGCCCCCTCTTCGCCGCCTGGATTTCCCAACGCATCCCCGGCTCGGCCAATCCCGAGCTGGTCGCCCAGATCGCCCAGGAAACCGATAACCGCGAGCTGCCGGGCTTCGGCATCACCGTCTTCACCGTGCTGCTGCCGGTGATCCTGATGCTGCTCAAGGCCTTCGCCGACATCTTCTTCGCCGCCGACAACCACTTCCGCATCTGGATGGACTTTATCGGCCATCCCATCACCGCCCTGCTCGCCGCCCTGCTGCTGAGCTTCTACAGCTTCGGCACCGCCTGCGGCTTCTCCCGCGAGAAGATCGTCAAGCTGCTCGACCAGAGCCTGGCACCGGTGGCGGCCATCGTGCTGATCGTCGGTGCTGGCGGTGGCTTCAAGCAGATGCTGGTGGCCAGCGGCGTCGGTGAAGTGATCGGCAACCTGGCGGTGCAGACCCAGATCTCGCCGATCCTGCTGACCTGGCTGGTGGCGGCGGTGATCCGCGTGGCCACCGGTTCCGCCACCGTCGCGACCATCACCGGCGCCGGCATCGTCGCCCCCGTGGTGGCCCTGGTGCCCGGGGTGAACAAGGAACTGCTGGTGCTGGCCGCCGGTGCCGGTTCGGTGATCCTCTCCCACGTCAACGACGCCGGCTTCTGGCTGGTGAAGCAATACTTCAACATGACCGTGGCCGAGACCTTCAAGACCTGGTCGATGATGGAAACCATCCTCTCGGTAGTGGCCCTAGCCTTCATCATGCTGCTGTCGCTGTTCGTCTGATCCCGCCTAAAGTGGGATGGCTTCGGGCCGTCCCGCCTCCACCACGAAACTCGCCCGAGTGCCGCGTTCGGCATCCGGGCGGGTGCGATCACTGATGGTGCGCAGATCCACCTGCAACCTGTCTCGCGTCAACTCCAGCGCCAGGTAGCCACGCTCGCGGCTGTCGAAGAAGCGCACCTGCGGATTCTCCGGCAACAGCGCCTGGAAGCGCGCGTAATCCGGTCCGTTCGAGGTGATGGAGGTGCCGACGAATTCGCTCGCCACCACCGGAGTCCGCTCATCTTCCGGATTGCGGTGCAGGTCGGTCACCCAGAACGAATGGATGTCTCCACCCAGGGTCACCGGATTGGCCAGGCGGCTGTCGGCCATGGCGGTGAGCAGGCGTTCGCGGGTAGCCGGATAGCCGTCCCAGCCATCGGTCCAGCGCGCCGGATCGCCATTGGGCAGACGTTGCCGCAGGGGCGCCAGTAGCAGATCCTGGGCGATCAGGTTCCACTGCGTAGTGTTGTGGCGAAAACCGTCCATCAGCCAGCCTTCCTGCGCCTGGCCGAGCATGCTGCGCGCAGCATCCCGCAGGCCGGGGCAGTCCGGGGCCACCAGATGGCCACCGCGGGTCCGCGGCGTCGAGCATGCCGGCTCACTGCGGTACTGGCGGCCATCAAGCAAGTGGATCTCGGCCAGCGCGCCGAAGCGCCAGCGATCATAGAGCCGCGTCGCCGCGCCCTGGGTCCGCCAGGCCCGTAGCGGCGCGTGCTCGCGAAAGGCCTGGTAGGCCGCCTGGCGCCGCGCGGCGAAGGCCGCCAGACTGACGGCGGGATCGGCCGACCAGGGGCCGGAATAGTCGTTCTGCACCTCATGGTCGTCCCAGGTCAGCAGACTGGTGACGTTGGCGTGCAGGTACTGCAGATCGGGATCGGTGCGGTACAGGGCATAGCGGCGCCGGTAGCCAGCCAGGTCCCTGGCCTCGGGCAGACCGTGCCGACGCACCGCCGGCAGCAGCGGCGGTACGTTGTATTCATAAATGTAGTCACCGAGGAACAGCGCCAGGTCCGGCTGCTCGTCGGTCATGTGCCGGTAGGCGCTGAAGAAACCCTTCTCGTAATGCGAGCAGGACGCGGCCACCAGCTTCAGGCGTTGCGGCGTACTTGCCGGTGGCGGCAGGGTAGTGGCCCGACCGATCCGGCTCTGGTGGCCCAGGGCGGTAAAGCGATACCAGTAGGGCCGCCCTGGCGCCAAGCCGGCGAGGGTCACCGCCACGCTGAAGGCCGTCTGCGGCTGCGCCCTGGCCGTCCCTCGCTGCACCACCTGACGAAGACCGGGGTCCAGGGCCACTTCCCACTGGGCCTCGACCGGGCTATGCAGGCCGCCCAGGCCGTCCACGGCCAGGGGATCAGGCGCCAGCCGCGTCCAGATGACAAAGCCCTCGACGCTCGGATCGCCGCTGGCGACGCCGAGGGTGAAGGGGTCCGGCTGTGGATTGCGAGCGCTGCAACCGGCGAACCAGGCAGCACTCAGGCCCAAACCGAACAGACCGAGCGCTTGACGTCTTGAGGTGTTCATCCAGGCCTCCACGAAAGAGGCTCAGGGTGGCTCAGCCGAATGACAGGCCGATGTCGTTTGCCTTAAGCCAGCGGCAATTCTTCCAGGATCATGATTTGCGGCGGCTCGGCGAGCAGGCCGTCCAAGTCGCTCAGCAACTGCTTGAAGTGCGCGGTCTGCTCATGCTCGGCCAGGGCCTCGCGGCTGGCCCAGCGCTCGATGAAGACATAGCGCCCCGGATGGCTCGGATCCTGATGGGGTGTATAGAAGTGGCAAGCCGCCTCGGCGCGCGAGGGCGCGACGATGGCGCGCAACGCCCGCTCGACCGCTTCGGCCTGGCCGGGCTTGGCCTGCAGGATGGCGACTACGCGAATGTCGGTGGTCATGCTGGAACTCCTGATGGGCGTTTCAGCATGACGTTTTAGTAGGATGAATGCCAGGGGGCACGGGCTCGCGCCCCTGGCGATGAGACTTAGGGCTTGGCATTGACGATCTTGTCGATGACGCCATTGCTGCGCTTGATCAGCACATAGTCCGCGCCGATCTTGACCCATTGACTGTCTTTGCCCGGTTGTTCCAGCCCGTGCTTTTTCCAGTCCTTGATCACATAGTCGTCGCGAATGTACTTACGCGGTGCCCGGCCGCCCTCTTCCAACTCGAAAGTAGGGTGATCGGGATCATGGGTGACGGCGTCGTCGCTCTGCTTGGCATCCTTCTTGTTGACCTTGTTCTGGTACTGCGAGCTGGTGGGCTCCGAGGCCTCCTTGTTGGCGTCGGGCTTGACCGGCGTCATGGCTTCGGGAGCGGCCTGAGCTTGCAGGGCGCCGCCCAGCACGACGGTACCCAGCACCAGGGAGAGCAGCGATTGTTTGATCATGGGGTGTATCTCCTCTGCGTTCGAGGTTTTGACCCCAGGGGCAGCGGAAAAGCTCCATCGATACCTACAGTCGTCCCGCTTCAGGGCGCCCGGCAGTCCTCCCCGGACTTCACTAGGGTGAGCACCAGGGGCAACTGACGCGAGCGATGGGAGGAGAAGGCATCCAGTGAACAACTCAGCCGATAGGCTTGCTGAGTCAGGCGTGAGGTCTCTTGGCGCAGGGTCAAGAAATTGAGGAAATAGCGCTGGTGCTGTCGCTTGGCCTGGCAACCACGTTCGAGCAGGCGCCGGGCCTCCGCCATCACCATGATGTGGCGGTCTATCACGTCCTTCATGCAACGACTTCCTCGTAAGGATGACAACAATCCAACCCGCTCTTTTCCCGACTGTAGCAGCTCGCCGAGTAGGCGATGGGAAATCCACTGACTTTTGTACCCTACCCGTCGGACTGGCGCAGTCCCTCGCGCCTCAGGCAGAGTAATCCACCGCCCAGGCCAGAGAACAAGACTCATGGAACGCTGGAAGATTCTCGCCTGCCTGGTGAGTTTCACCTTCTTCATGGAAAACCTCGATGCCACCGTGATCGCCACGGCCCTGCCGCAGATGGCGGCGACCTTCGGCCGCGATGCGGTGGACCTCAACCTCGGCATCAGCGCCTACCTGCTGGCCATCGCCGTGGGCATTCCGGTGAGCGGCTGGATCGCCGAGCGCTTCGGTCCCCGCCCGGTATTTACCCTGGCTATTGGCCTCTTCACCCTGGCCTCGCTGCTCTGCGGCCTGGCACTGTCCCTGGAGCAGTTCATCGCGGCCCGCGTCCTCCAGGGCATCGGCGGCGCCCTGATGGTGCCGGTGGGACGCCTGGTGGTCCTGCAGGTGACGGAGAAACACGAATTGGTGCGGGCCATCGCCCTCATCACCTGGCCGGGTCTGGTGGCCCCGGTGCTGGGCCCACCCCTGGGTGGCCTGATCACCACCTATGCCGACTGGCGCTGGATCTTCTATCTCAACCTGCCGCTGGGGCTGGTCGCCCTGTTACTGGCCTGGCGCCTGGTACCCGCCGATCTGCCGACCCAGCGCCATCCGCTGGACTGGCGGGGCTTTTTGTTGCTGGGCGCGGCCTGCGTCGCCTTCATGTGGGGCGTGGAACGGCTCGGCCAGAATCACGGCAGCCTGGGCGGCAACCTGGCCTGGATGGCCATCGGCCTGATTCTAGGCACCAAAGCGGTGCGCCACATGGCCCGCATCGAACGTCCGCTGATCGATTTTGGCACACTGCGCATCCCGACCTATCGCGCCGCCATCCTCGGCGGCGGCCTGTTCCGGGTCACCATCGCCACCGCGCCCTTCCTACTGCCCTTGATGTTCCAGCTCGCCTTCGGCCTGGATGCCTTCCAGGCCGGCCTGCTGCTGCTGGCGCTGTTCGCCGGCAACCTGGCGGCCAAGCCCTTCACCACCGCCGCCATGCGCCACTTCGGTCTGCGCCGCATCCTCACCGTCAACGGCCTGCTCAGTGCCCTGAGCCTGCTGGCCTGCGGCCTGCTCACCCCTGCCTGGCCGTTGCCGCTGGTGGCGATCCTACTGTTCGCCAGCGGCCTGTTTCGCTCGCTGCAGTTCACCGCCAGCAATGCCCTGGCCTTCGCCGACGTCCCCAAAGCGCAGCTGAGCCATGCCTCCACCCTGTTCAGTACCAATTTCCAGTTGGCCATGGGCCTGGGCGTGGCCATCGCGGCCCTACTGCTGAGGGCGTCGATGGAGTGGCACGGCCACCTCGATCCGCAGTTGTCGGACTTTCGGCTAGCCTTTTGCATAGTGGCCGTGCTCGGCATCCTGAGCACCCTGGATGCCTTCCGCCTGGCCCGCAACGCAGGCGCTTCGGTCAGCGGTCACGGCGCCAAAAGCTGACCAACCGGACAGTGCTCTAGCGGATGCCGATTTGGGGGTAGGCCCTAGGTCTTACCCGTGTTAAACGACCTGTTATGATGCGCGCCGTTTTTTCCGATCAGACCGGCGCGTACGAGGCATCCCATGCTGGAAAGACTCTTCCAACTCAAGGCTCACAACACCTCAGTCCGCACCGAGCTGCTGGCCGGGGTCACCACCTTCCTGGCCATGGCCTACATCCTGTTCGTCAACCCGAGCATTCTCGGCGCGACCGGCATGGACAAGGGCGCGGTCTTCGTCGCCACCTGTCTGGCCGCGGCCATCGGCTCGGCGCTCATGGGGCTGATCGCCAACTATCCCATCGCCCTTGCCCCGGGCATGGGTCTCAACGCCTTCTTCACCTATACCGTGGTGCTGCACCTGGGTCATACCTGGCAGGTCGCCCTGGGTGCGGTGTTCCTCTCGGCGCTGATGTTCTTCCTGCTGTCGATCTTTCGCATCCGCGAATGGATCATCAACAGCATCCCGCTGCCGCTGCGCTCGGGTATCGCTGCCGGCATCGGCCTGTTCCTGGCGCTGATCGCCCTGCAGACCGCCGGCATCGTGGTGGGTAACCCGGCCACCCTGGTCGGCCTCGGCGACCTGTCCAAGCCCGGTCCGTTGCTGGCCATCCTCGGCTTCTTCCTGATCGTCGTGCTGGAGGCGCGCAAGGTCACCGGCGCGGTGCTGATCGGCATCCTGGCGGTCACCGTCATCGCCATCGTCCTGGGCGTCAGCGCCTTCGGCGGCGTGGTGTCGATGCCGCCGTCGCTGGCCCCGACCTTCCTGCAACTGGACATCAAGGGCGCCCTGGACGTCGGCCTGATCAGCGTGATCTTCGCCTTCCTGTTCGTCGACCTGTTCGACAACTCCGGCACCCTGATCGGCGTGGCCAAGCGCGCCGGCCTGATGGGCAAGGACGGCCACCTGCCGAAGATGGGCCGCGCCCTGATCGCCGACAGCTCCGCCGCCATGTTCGGCTCGCTGCTGGGCACCTCCACCACCACCAGCTACATCGAGTCCGCCGCGGGCGTCTCCGCCGGTGGCCGTACCGGCCTGACCGCCGTGGTGGTCGCCGTGCTGTTCCTGCTGGCGCTGTTCTTCGCCCCGCTGGCGGGCAGCGTGCCGGCCTTCGCCACCGCTCCGGCGCTGTTCTTCATCGCCGTGCTGATGGCGTCGGGCCTGGCCGAGATCGACTGGGACGACCTGACCACCGCCGCGCCGGTACTGGTCACCGCCCTGGCCATGCCGCTGACCTATTCCATCGCCAACGGCATCGCCTTCGGTTTCATCACCTGGACCGTCCTCAAGCTGCTCTCCGGCCGCACCCGCGAGCTGAATTCGGCGCTGATCGTGCTGTCGATCCTGTTCGTCATCAAGCTGGGCTGGTTCAACGCCTGATCCCTCTCCTCGGGGCTCCGGCCCCGTGGGTTTCCCCACTCCTAGTACCGGCTCGCAGGTTGAACAGGTGGTGGCTCACCAGCCCAGCCTGGGCGGCCCGGTCGGCAGGCTCAGTTACCCCGTGTAAACTGGCGCCCGAGCCCGCTCCTCTTCCCTAGCCATGTTCGTGCGGCCGCCCTGGCCGGATTTGTCTCTAGCTCGCGAGACATTGAACAGGCTCCTACCGCCCTTCCGGATCTATCCATGTCCCAACCCTCCTTCGTTCCTGCCGACTACCAGACCCAACTCGACGCCAAGGCCAGCCGCCTGCGCGAGCTGCTGGCGCCCTTCCAGGCGTCCGAGCCGGAGGTCTTCGCCTCGCCGCTACAGCACTACCGGCTGCGCGCCGAATTTCGCCTGTGGCGGGAAAACGAAGAACGCCACTACGCCATGTTCGCCCCAGGCGACAAGCACACGCCCATCCTCATCGAAGACTTCCCCATCGCCAGCCAGCGCATCAACGAACTGATGCCGCGTCTCAAGGCCGGCTGGCAGGCCGATGTGGCCCTGTCGTTCAAGCTGTTCCAGGTGGAATTCCTCACCACCCTGGCGGGCGATGCCCTCATCACCCTGGCCTATCACCGCCCGCTGGACGCCGCCTGGCAAGCCGCCGCCGAGCGCCTGGCCGCCGACCTCGGCGTCAGCCTGATCGGCCGCTCCCGCGGCCAGCGCCTGGTGATCGGGCGCGACCATGTGCTCGAAGAGCTGGAGGTGGCTGGGAAGACGTATCGCTATCTGCAACCCGAGGGCGGCTTCACCCAGCCCAACGGCACGGTCAACCAGAAGATGCTGACCTGGGCGCACACCGCCCTGGGCGAGCGTGAGGATGACCTGCTGGAGCTCTATTGCGGCAACGGCAACTTCACCCTGCCGCTGGCCAGTCGGGTGCGTAAGGTGCTGGCCACCGAGGTGAGCAAGACCTCGGTCAACGCTGCCCTGCACAACCTGGCCAGCAATGGCGTGGATAACGTCACCCTGGTGCGCCTCTCCGCCGAGGAACTGACCCAGGCGCTCAACGAGGTACGGCCCTTCCGCCGCCTGGCGGGCGTGGACTTAAAGAGCTACGACTTCGGCACCGTCTTCGTCGACCCGCCGCGCGCCGGCATGGACCCGGACACCTGCGAGCTGACCCGCCGCTTCGAGCGCATCCTCTACATCTCCTGCAACCCGGAAACCCTGGCAGAGAACATCGCCCAACTCCAGGACACCCACCGCATCACCCGCTGCGCCCTGTTCGACCAGTTCCCCTGGACGCACCATATGGAAAGCGGAGTGTTGCTGGAGCGGCGTTGAGCATCGAGCTAGCCCACGTGGAAAAGGCTGCGCCGTTTTCCACACTACGCCGGGGCCTGAGCCCCCCGCTTCGTCGGGAGAGGGCTGGGGTGAGGGAGGTTTCAAAGGCTCAACGTAGCGACAATCGTCGCTAGAGCACGCATGCTGAGTGTCCCGTACCCATCAGCCAGGATCGACCATGGCGCGCAGTACCTCATCCTTCGTTCAGCCCCTGTCCTGCGGGCCGAAGGGTATCGAAGCGATGTTGGCTGATACTGCTTGCACCTTCGCTCGTCATACTCACGAAGACTTCGGCATCGGTCTCATCCATCGGGGCGCGCAGAAATCCATGAGCGGTCGAGGTCTGGTCGAGGCCGGTCCGGGTGATGTCATCACAGTGAATCCGGGCGAGGTCCACGACGGTGCGCCCCTGGATGAACAAGGCCGCGCTTGGCGTATGCTCTATCTGCATCCCGGCCTGGTCGCTGCTGTGGGACAGGATATTCTCGGGCACGCTCGCCAGGTGGAATTCAGCCAACCACGTCTTGCAAATAGACGCCTGTCACAGGGTTTCATTAATGCCTTCGACGCTGCGCTGACTCCAGTCAGCGAGCTCAGCCACTTGGCATGGGAACAAAACCTCATCCTGTTGCTGAGCGGCTTGCTCCAGACTCGCCCAGAGGAATGCCGTGCCATTCCAGCCGGTATTGCACGGGTAAGAGAGCAGCTCGATGACGCTCCGCTGAAGGCACCCACCCTCGCACAATTGGCTGACGCCGCCGAACTGAGCCGCTATCAACTGCTCCGTGCCTTTACACGAGCCACAGGACTGACACCCCACGCCTATCTGATCCAGCGACGGCTTCAGCAGGCACGCCGGCTAATCATGGGTGGCATGTCATTGGTCGAGAGCGCGATGGCTTCGGGCTTCGCCGATCAAAGTCATCTCACTCGCCTGTTCAAGCGTACCTACGGCTACCCGCCTGGTGCCTATGCAAAGGTATTGGGCGACCTGCAATTACGTTCAAGACGCTGAGTATCGACGCTGGTGAGGCTAGAGGTCTATTTCACTGCTCCGGTGTCAGACCTTGCGCCTACCAAATGCCTACCTGCTTACCTTTCGGATCAGCCGCGCTGCCGCACCGCTTTCCAGACATTCAGCGCACGCCAGGACGAGGCCGCTGCGATGACGCCCGACTTTCTACTGACCACCCTAATCGTGGTGGCTTCGCCCGGGACCGGTGCCCTGCTGACGATGGCAGCGGGCATCAGCTATGGACGCCGCGCCGCGCTGCTGGCCGCCACAGGCTGTACCCTTGGAATCCTGCCCCACCTCTTATTGACCCTGGGTGGCCTGACCGCCCTGCTACAGGCTCGACCGCTATTGCTCGAAGGCTTGCGCTATCTGGGCGTGGCTTATCTGCTCTATCTGGGTTACCGGCAGATAAGACAGGCGAATGCTTTCATCACCGACGCCAGCTGTCCTGTTGGTGAGCGACAGCTCATCCGCCAAGCCATACTGCTCAACCTGATCAATCCGAAGCTAAGCCTGTTCTTTTGGGCTTATCTACCGCAGTTCCTGAATCGCCAGGCAGCGGCTCCACGCCTGCAGATGCTGCTTTTGGCAGGAATATTTATAGCTATGACGTGGCTGGTTTTCACCCTGTATGGACTGGGCGCGGCGCAAATGAGAGGGCGCCTCCTCGCCAGTCCACGCCTGGCGAAAGGCCTGAGTATTGGTTTCGCCTGTGCCTTTTTCATTATGGCCATGCGGCTGTGCTGGACGAATCTTTAGAGACGCAGCGTTCAGTCTGAGCGCACACCGCTAAAGCATAGGTTGAGGTTAGACAGCCTTATCCTCGAAGCCCAACAGATCCGGGCAGCGTTGGGCTTCGCTGCGCTCAACCCAACCTACCCTAGCGCTCCCCGAGCGCCCCCTCTCCCTCCGGGAGAAGGCCGGGGTGAGGGCCGCCCTACTCGTGAAACTCCGCCACCGCCTCGCGCCGGCCATAGAGGAAGGCATCGGCCACGTGCCGCAGCGGCGCCACGTCCACGTCGGAACGGTTCTGCGCCACCAGCTCGGCGAAGCGGGCATAGAGACCGGCGTATTCCCGGTCCGGTCCCTGGTGGGTCAGCTTGCCATCCAGGTACAGCTCGCTGCCGCCCTTGCTCAGGGTCAGGCGCCCGGCCTCGGTGTCGACATGGATGTCCCAGGTCTGGGGGCCGGTCTGCAGGAAGTCGAAATCGGCGGCGATGGGTACCCCGGCGCTGTCGACGAAGGCCAGTTGCGCCGCCACCGGCGTCTGGCAATTGCCCGGCACCTGCAGCGTCGCCTCCTTGAGGAAGAAGGGTCGCGGCAGGATGGCGGTGACGATGGACAGGGCATTGATGCCCGGATCGAAGACGCCCATGCCGCCCGGCTGCCAGATCCAGGCCTGGCCGGGGTGCCAGACACGCACGTCTTCCTTCCACTCTATACGCACCGCCTGGATGCGCTTGCCCTCCAGCCATTCCCGCGCCGGCTGCACGCCCTGGGCATAACGCGAATGCCAGGTGGCGAACAAGGAAAGACCCGCTGCCTCGGCCTGGCGCGCCAGGGCCTCCACCTCGCTCAGGGTCGCGCCCGGGGGCTTTTCCAGCATCACGTGCTTGCCCGCGGCCAGGGCTTCGCGTGCCTGTTCGTAGCGCACCGCCGCGGGCGCGCAGAGGGACACGGCATCGATGGCCGGGCCGTCTTCGAGCAGGGCGCTCAGGCTGGGATAGTGGGCGACGCCGTCGAGCTGGGCGTTACGGCTGGCCACGGCGACCAGCTCGTATTCGGGGTTGCCGGCGAGCGCCGGCAGGTGCTGGTCACGGGCGATCTTGCCCAAACCGACGATGGCTATTCTTATCATGATCGTCCTCGGTAGACGGTAGGAGTCCGCCGCCTAGGATCGGGCAATCATCACACCAAAGCAACAGCCTCGCGGGCGCCCGGCAAGCTTTCGTGCAGCTCCAACCAGCTACGCAGATTGGCGCCCTCCCGGCCCTTGCGCCACATCAGCCAGGTGGTGGCGCGGGTAAAGCGCGCCTCGATGGCATGACGTTGCACCCGCTCGCGCCCGGGCAGGCTGTCGAGCATGGACTCCGGCATCAGTGCCACGCCGCCGGTGATCACGCAGGCCAGCATGCTGTGGTAGGACTCGATCTCCATGACCGGGCCGCTGGGGACCCCGGCGGCGGCATACCAGGTATCCAGGTAGCGGCGATAGGAACAGCCGGCGCGAAAGCCGAATACCGGCCGCCCAGCCACGTCGGCCGGCGAACGGACCGGACCGTGTTCCAGCCCGGTGATCAGCACCAACCGCTCCTCGAACCAGGGCTGGCCTTCCAGCGCCGCATCGGGCGCCGGACCGTCCACCAGGGCGGCGTCAAGGCGACCGGCCAGCAGGCCCTCTACCAGCTCGCCGCTGGGTCCGCTGTGCACCTGCAGATTCACCTTGGGATGACGCTGGTGATAGCGCGCCAGGAGTCCCGGCAGATGGATGGCCGCGGTGCTGAACATGGAGCCGAGCACGAAGGTGCCCGCCGGCTCGCCATCCTGTACCGCGCTACGCGCCTCGTCGGCCAGGGCGAACAACCGGTGGGCGTAGTCCAGCAGGCGGTGGCCAGCGGCGGTCAGGTGTAGCCGTTGACGCTCGCGCAGGAACAGCTCCACGCCTAGCTTGTCTTCCAGCTGGCGCAGGCGCGTGGACAGATTGGACGGCACCCGATTGAGCCGCTCGGCGGCCCGCACCAGGGAGCCCTCTTCGGCCACTGCCTGGAAAATTCTTAGTTCGGCGAACTCCATGACCGTCACCTTTCTTTTTTGCTGAATATCTATTTCTTTATTATTCGTTTTTATTGATCAACTTCAAGGCCTAGGCTGTCACCATCCACTCTCGTCCGGAGTCTTCTCGATGACCGCCACCACCCGCCTGCTGGCCTGTCTGTTGGCCCTGGCCACCGCCATGGGGATCGGCCGCTTCGCCCTTACCCCTGCACTGCCCCATTTGATCGCCGAAGGTCAGATCGACCTCACCGGCGCCAGCCTGTTGGCCGCGGCCAACTACCTGGGCTATCTGCTCGGTGCCCTGGACGCCCTCTTCGCCCGCCGTACCCATGCGCGCCTGGTCGGCGGTCTCTGGCTATGCGCCGGCCTCACCCTCGCCTCGCTGCTGGCCGACGGCCTGGCGGCCCAGGCCCTGCTGCGCTTTGGTACCGGCCTCGCCAGCGCCTGGGTGCTGGTCATGGTGACCGGCCTGAGCCAGCCGCTGGCGGCCGAAGCGGGACGGCCGCGCCTCGGCGCCCTGGTCTTCACCGGACCCGGCGTGGGCATCCTCATCAGTGGCCTCATGGCCCTGGTCAGCAATCGCCTGGGCGGCGGCTCCAGCCAGCTCTGGCTGAGCTATGGCCTGCTCGCCAGCGTCGCCACCCTGGCGCTGCTACCCCTGCTGCCGCGGCGCGGCCCAGCCACCCCGCTGCCCACCGCCGCCGTATCCAACAAATCCTCGCCGGCCTTCAATCGGCTGATCCTGGCCTATGGCCTGGTGGGCGTCGGCTACATCCTGCCGGCGACCTTCCTATCGCAGATGGCCGCCAGCCGCTTCCATGGTCAATGGCAGGCCGACCTTTTCTGGCCGGGCTACGGCCTGGCGGCGGCCCTGGGGGTGGTGCTGGTCAGCCTGAGACGCCCGGGCACCGACACCCGCCGCTGGCTGATCGCTACCCTCTGGCTGCAGGCCACGGGTGTGCTGCTCTGCCTGCTGCCGGGCAGCCTGGCCCTGTTCCTCGGCGTGCTGCTCTGCGGTGGTCCCTTCCTCGCCTGCATGCAGTTGGTGATGCAGCTCGGCCGCGAGTTGGCGCCGACCACCCCGCAGCGTAATGCCGGGGTGCTCACCGCCAGCTTCGCTACCGGCCAGTTGCTCGGTCCGTTGCTCGGCGCGGCCAGCAGCCACTTCGCTGGCGGCTTGCAACCGGCCTTGATCGCAGCCGCCTGCGGCCTGTTGCTCGCGGGTGTGCAGTTGCTGCGGCCGACCGCCACGCTGCGCCGCTGCCTCGCCTGAATCGTTTCCGCTGTGACCATTCGTCACAGTTGAACAGCTGGGTCGCGCCTTGTTTTGAAATGTTTCGTCATTCCTGAGTACAGTTGCCGCTGCGCCTCATGAAGAGGCGCTTCAGGCGCTCGCCACTCACCCTTACAAGGAATACAAGACTCATGATGAAGGCCTCCGACCTGGTCGTTCGCTGCCTGGAAAACGAGGGTGTGGAATACATCTTCGGCATCCCCGGCGAAGAGAACCTGGACCTGCTGGAATCCCTGCGCAACTCCTCGCAGATCAAGCTGAT